>NZ_JACAPG010000001.1 GCF_013385825.1 Pseudomonas reactans
AGGTGCCGAGTGTTGGGGCGAGGACCTTTTGGTTACTTTTGGGTCCTTCCAAAAGTGACCCGCTGTAAGAGCGGAACCATAAGCAGCCGTTACCGCAGCAACGGATATGCCCCCCACCCCACCCCACCTGCTGCCCCCCAAACACCCACTGCTGCAAGACTGCTGCCACAGCAGCACCCCCCCGAAAAAACACACCCCAGCCCCCCCGAAACCATTACCCCCACCCCCCATGGCATGCCCGTTGCACACATCCCCACCATCAGGTCCAAGCACCCCGCACGACTCAAATCAGGAGCACCCATGAGCACTGAATTTTTCTGGCGCCTGCCACTGGGCACCGACGGCCCGCAACTCACCACCGACAAGCACAACCGCGGCAATCCCAATTATCGTCCCGGCCATATCGCCCCAGGCCGCCTGCCCAACGGCGAACCCGACGACTTCACCTACATCGACTACATCGCCCAAGTCGCCAAGGCCGCCGAACTCGCCGGCTTCGAAGGCGCCCTGTTGCCCACCGGCCCCGAGCCCTGGATCGCCGCCGCCGCACTGGCCCGTGAAACCCGGCGCATCAAGTTCCTGATCGCCTTCCAGGCCACCTGGACTCTGCCCGCCTACGCCGCCCAGCAGGCCGCGATCCTGCAGAACCTCAGTCGCGGCCGCCTGGAATGGAACATCATCACCGGCGGCAACCCCGCCAGCCAACGCGCCAACGGCGACTTCCTCGAACACGACCTGCGCTACAAGCGCACCGGCGAGTTCCTCGACATCATCCAGGGCCTCTGGGAAAACGAAAAATTTTCCTACGACGGCGATATCTACCAACTGGAAAACGGCGCCCTGCCGGCCGGCCTGCATAACGAGCGCAAGCCTGGGGTGTATTTCTCCGGGTTCTCCGACGCGGCACTGGATGTGGCCGCCAAACATGCCGACGTGTACCTCAACTGGGCCGAGCCGATCGACAAGCTCAAGCCACATATCGACCGGGTGCGTGAGTTGGCCGACAAACAGGGCCGTACCGTGCGTTTCGGTTTGCGAGTGGACCTGTTCGCCCGCGAGACCGAAGAGCTGGCCTGGAAAGACCTGCGCCGTCAGTTCGACAAGCTCGAAGGCAAGACCAGTGCGGTCGCCAAGGGTTTTACCAGCGGTTCGGATTCGGTGGGCGCCGCGCGGCAAACCGCCTACCACCAAAACGTCGATCGCTTTGAAGACCTGATCATCGGCCCCAACCTGTGGGCCGGTTTTGCCAAGGCCAAGCCGGGGCCGACCGTCGGCCTGGTGGGCAGCCACGAAAACATCGCCGAGCGCCTGGTGGAATACCGCGACGCCGGCTTCTCGACCTTTATCCTCGCCGGCAACCCGCACCTGGAAGAAGCCCTGCGCATCGGCCAGGAAGTCTTGCCCCTGGTGCACCAACGCCCGGCAATCCAACCCTTGAAAGCCAGCGCCTGACTGCTGGGGAGACTCCTTGATGACACAACCTCTCGACACCCTCTGGTACACCCGTTGTCCCGTCCCCACCGGCCTGGGCATTGCGGTGCAAAAAGGCTGGCTGCAAGACACGGTCGGTGCCCTCGGCACTGAGGTGCAGTCCTTGCGCGAATCGAATGACAAGGCAGTGCGCGAGTCGCACTTCGACCACACCCTGCAAAACTCTGTACGCCACGGCGGCAATATCCCGGCCATCTGGGCGCGTGCCCAAGGCCGCGAAACCCGCGTGATCGGCTTGTCCTGGGCGGATGAAGTGCAGCTGATCCTGACTCGCTCGGACAGCGGCATCAAGACCGTCAAGGACCTCAAGGGCCGCACCTTTGGCCTGCCCGACTGGGCCGGCGCGCAGATTGATTTCACCCGAGCCCAGGCCCTGCGCGGGCTGGAAAACGCGTTGTCGCTGGAAGGCCTCAAGGTCGGCGATGTGAAGCTCGTCAACTTCAGCTATGGCGGCACCTTCAGCGACAGTGCCGTGCAGAATGTGGCAGGCACGCCCGTGACGACTCAGGCCAGCCAGCGCAACCTGGAGCTGATCGGACTGCTGCGAGGCGAAGTCGATGCGATCTTCCTCAAGGGCGCCAGCGCCGCACAGCACGCCCATGATTTCGGCCTGCACACGGTGATCGACACCGGTTCCCATCCCGACCCACTGATCCGTAGCAACAACGGCACGCCGCGCACCCTGGCGGTGGACCTGAACCTGCTCGACCAGCATTTCGACGTGGCCACCGGCATTCTCGACTCGGTGCTGCGTGCCGAACAATGGGCTCACACTCATCCGGAAGACACCCGCCGTTACCTGGCCCGTGAAACCAACAGCAGCGAGTACTGGGTCACGGCCGCCTACGGCGACGACGCGCACCTGCGCCTGCGTACTGAACTGGATGAGCAAGCCATCGCCGCCCTGCAGGACTTCACCCGCTTCCTGCACCGCTGGCGCTTTATTGCGCAAAGCTTTGATGTGCGTGAATGGATCGATGCACGGCCGTTGAATGCGTTGCTCAATGGCAACACCGCGCTGGCAGGCTGAGCCGCCAGGCTTCATGGATTTGAACGAAGAATTTTATGAGCAAACCACTCGATACTCTCTGGTACACCCACAGCCCCGTCCCCACCGGGCTGGGCATTGCGGTGCAGTCCGGGCGACTGGCCGAAGCCTTCCTGCCCTACGGCACCAACATCCAATCGCTGCGTGAATCCACCGAGCGCGAAGTACGCGAAGCCCACTATGACCACCACCTGCAGAATTCGGTACGCCACGGCGGTAACATCCCGGCGATCTGGGCCTACGCCAGCGGCGTGGAAACCCGTGTGCTGGGCTTGTCGTGGAGTGATGAAGTGCAGTTGATTCTGACCACCGCCGAGAGCGGCGTGAAGAGCGTTCGCGACCTGAAAAACCGGCGCTTCGGCCTGCCAAAATGGGCCAACGTGCAGATCGATTTCACCCGCGCCCAGGCCCTGCGCGGCCTGGAAAACGCGCTCAAGCTCGAAGGCCTGAACGTGTCGGACGTGGAATTGGTGGACTACCCTTACGGCGGCACCTACAGCGATAACCAGACCTCGTATGTCTACGGCCCGGAAGTCAGCCTGGGCGTCAGCCGCTTCAGCCGCCGCAACAACGAACTGATCGGCCTGCTGCGCGGCGATATCGACGCGATCTTCCTCAAGGGCGCCCACGCCGTGCACCTGGCCAATGAGTTCGGGCTGCATGTAGTGGTCGACACGGGTTCCCATCCGGACCCGCTGATCCGCTCCAACAACGGCACGCCACGTACGCTCACGGTGGATACGCACCTGCTGACGGAGCATTTCGACGCCAGTGTGAAGATCGTCGACACCGTGCTGCGCACTGAGCAATGGGCCTGGGCCAACCCGGAGGAAACCCGGCGCTTTCTCGCCAAGGAACTCAATACCAGTGAGTACTGGGTCACGGCGGCGTATGGCGAGGATGCCCACCGGCGCTTGCGCACAACGCTCGACTCTCGCTCGATCGAGGCGCTGCAGGATTTCACCGATTTCCTGTTTCGCTGGAACTTCATTCCAAAGCGCTTTGATGTGCGCGACTGGATCGATTTCAGCGTGTTGGAAAAAGTCATCGGTTCCACCTCCCGCGTCGCCGTCTGATCCTGGCGGCACACATCACCCTTGTAGGCGCCCGGCTTGCCGGCGATGGCGATCTCGACGACGCCATCGCCCGCAAGCCGGGCGCCTACAATGTTGGCTAGGCAACACCTCCATTGCTGCTCCAGCAGCACCCTCCAAGCACTTTCTGCTGATTGTTCCACAGGCCTTTTCCAAGGCTCGCATTTGCCTGCAAAAACTCACCTTAAAATAATTTTTAATCGTTTATATTCAACAAGTTATATACATGTACCCACCCTGAAATCCTCTTGGCACGATCTCTGCTCTACCCCCTTCAATGACACATTTTCCGGGGGAGACTGCCATGCATAAAATCAATCCAATCACCAAGGGCCTGTGGCTCGCTTTGCTGGTTGCCGGTGGCGCCCATGCCGCCGAAGACGACACCAGCAAAACCGAGCCATCACTCAAGACCGTTACCGTCACCGCACAACATCGCGAGCAAACCCTGCAAGAGGTTCCGGTGGCGGTGTCGGCGGTCCAGGGCACCAACATCGTCGCCGACGGCGTACGCAACATGGGCGACATCACCACCTTCATTCCCAACGCGTCGGCCAAAAACCCGGACGGTGACGGCCGCCCGCGCTGGTACATCCGTGGCCTGGGCACCGGCGATACCGGGGCGGCCACCGTGTACCCGGTGGGCATCTATGCCGATGATGTGTACCTGAACGCACCGATTGCTGGCGGCAGTCCGCTGTGGGACCTGGAGCGTATAGAAATCCTGCGCGGGCCGCAGGGCACGCTGTATGGCAAGAACACCACGGCCGGCGCGGTGAATATCATTTCCAAGAAGCCGACCTTCGACACCGACGGTTTCGGCACGATCGGCTTTGGCAGCAAGAACGAACGCATCCTCAGCGGCGCGTTGGGCGGTGCGCTGGTCGATGAAAAACTCGCCGCGCGGCTCTCGCTGTACTCCGAAGAGCGCGACGGATTCCAGAAGAACCTGGTGGACGATCACACCTACGGCGACGTCAACAAAAAGGCCGTGCGCCTGCAATTCTTCGCCCAGCTCAACGACGACCTGGATGCGCTGTGGAAGATCCACAGCCGCGAATTCAAGGGCGACGGTGCCAACGGTGCGTTGACCCTGGGGCGTTATTACAACGTGGGCTACCAGCGCCCGCTGGGGCGCAATATCGCGCTGAACGTGAAGGACGATTCCAAGCTGGACCACGACGGCACGTCGCTGACGCTCAATTGGCACCTGGGCGACTACACGCTGACGTCGATCAGCGCCTATGACTACATTCGCGGCCAGTCCAGCAGCGATGGCGACTACACGCCCTATGAAGTCAACGGCACCTCCACCGCCGACAACAAATACACCCAGTACTCCCAGGAAATCCGCCTGGCCTCGCCCCAACAGGAAACCCTGCGTTGGCTGGCGGGTGCGCACTATTTCCATGAGGACCTGGACAGCACGGCCGGGCGCTTCATCCAGCCAGGCCCGACACCGAACGGCACCGGCTCGAACCAGATCAACGGCGCCACGGATTTGCGAGACCTGAGCTACGACCACAAGACCGACAGTTACGCGCTGTTTGGCAACCTGACCTACGACTTCACCGACAATTTCAGCGTCACCGGTGGCCTGCGCTGGACCCAGGAAAAGAAAGACATCGACCTCAGCCTCACCCAGCTCACCCGCGCCACTGCCAACGGCCCGCTGATTCCGCTGGCCGCCGCCGGCAGCAACGGCAATCGCCAGGAAAACAAGACCTGGGAAGCCTGGACCTACGACCTGACGCCGGAATACCGCATCAACGACAACGTGCGCGTGTTCTTCCGCTACGCCCACGGCTTCCGGTCCGGCGGGTTCAACACCGGCTTGTCCACTAGCCTCTCGCAACTGACCACGGTGGACCCGGAACAACTCGATGCCTATGAGTTCGGCGTCAAGTCAGAGTGGTTCAACCACCGCCTGACGGCTAACGCGAACATCTTCTATTACGACTACTCGGACATTCAGGTGAACCTGCTGACGGTCAACAACGGCGTGCTGACCACGGCGTTGACCAACGGCGCCAAGGGCAAGGTCAAAGGTGCTGAGCTGGAGCTGGAAGGTCAACCCACGGACTACCTGCACCTGCGCGCGGCCATCTCATTCCTCGACACCGAATACACCGACTTCAAGAACACCAACCCCACCACCGGTGCAGTTACCGGTGACTACAGCGGCAACAGCTTCGTGCGTTCGCCGCGCAACGTGGTGTCCCTGGGTGGCGACTACACCATCCCGTTGGAAATCGGCGGCAAGCTGGTGGCCGGTGCGGACGTTAGCTTTCGCGACAAGGAATACTTCCTTGCCGACCGCCAGAGCAGCGCCGACAAAGACCTCAGCCAGCCGCACTACACCTTGGCCAACAGTCGCCTGACCTGGTACAGCCCGGACGAAAAACTCAGCGTTACCGGTTTCGTCAATAACCTCACCGACCGCCGCTACCAAGTCCATGGCCGGCCGAACGGTGGCCTGGGCCAATACGTGATCACCTATGGCGACCCGCGCACCGTGGGCCTGAGCGTGACCAGCCGCTTCTAAACCCCAACCATCCCCCTTGTGGGAAACCGGACTGTCGTGGCGAGGGAGCTTGCTCCCGTTGGGGTGCGAAGCGCCCCTAAAAAGCCGACTCCAGCTGCGCTGTCGAACGGGAGCAAGCTCCCTCGCCACAAAAAATCCGGACACCTACAAGGTTTGTGATTGCCTGAAAGGATCTTTTCTATGTTCCAACGCACTCCGTTGGCCGGCGCCATTGCGCTGGTCATGGGCAGCCTTGCCGTGCCTGTCTTGGCGGCAGACGACAGCCAGCCCACGGCAAAAAACGATCACCTGGACACCGTGGTGGTACTCGGCACCCGCCGCAGCGACTTGACCGCCCTGCAAAGCGCGGCGCCGGTAGATGTACTGTCTGGCGAGCAATTGCAACAGACCGGGGCCACCGACCTGTCCGGCGCCCTCACCGCCCTGTCGCCCTCGTTCAATTTCCCGCAGTCGCCTCAGGGGGCATTCTCCGGATCCATCGCCCAGGGCGCCTCACTGCGCGGGCTGGCCTCGGACCAGGTGCTGGTGCTGGTCAACGGCAAACGCCGTCACAGCAGCGCCAACATCACCCGCCAGAGCCTGGTAAATGGCCGTGGCGCGGCGGCAGTGGATTTGAGCCTGATCCCGCTCAGTGCGATCCAGCGCGTGGAGATCCTGCGCGACGGCGCCGCCGCGCAGTACGGCTCCGACGCCATCGCGGGGGTGATCAACATTGTGCTCAAGGAAAACGACGACGGCGGCAACCTCGGTTACCGTTTCGGCGGCTATGACAAGGGGGACGGCATCCAGCGCAAACTCAGTGGCTGGAAAGGTTTCGCCCTGCCCAACGACGGTTTCCTCAACCTCAGTTTCGATGCCGGCAGCCAGGACCCGGCCAGCGACACCAACCCCGACAACCGGATCTTTTACCCCGGCGACACCAGCGTGAACACGCCGCGCGAGCAGAACAACCGCTACCGCACCTGGCGCTGGGGCTCGGGCAATGTCTCGGACCAATACAACGTCGTGGCCAACAGCGAAATCGGCATTGGCGAGGGGCTGACGGCCTACGGGTTTGCCACCTACGCCCACAAGAATACCGACGCCGAAGGCTTCTTCGACCCGCCCACGACCCTGCGCAACAACTACGGCAGCAATGCATTGGCGCGCTACCCGGACGGTCGCTTGCCGATCACCCGCTATGGGCTTGAAGACTACGCCGTGACCGGCGGTTTGCGTTTCGAGAATGATCAACTGGGCAAATTCGACCTGGCGTTGAACCATGGCAACAACACCCTCAAGTCCAACGACCGCAACGCGATCAACCCCAGCTACGGCGCCAGCAGCCCGTCGAGTATCTACACCGGCAAGCGCGAAAACGACCAGACCAACCTGACCCTGGACTGGGTGCGCGACTTCCCCACCGACCTGTTGTTCAAGCCGCTGACGCTTTCCGCCGGGCTGGCCTGGCGCAAGGAGAACTATCAGTTGAGCGCGGGTGAAGCCGCCGGCTGGCAGAACGGACCGCTGTTCAACACGGTCGACCCGATCACCGGGCGACGCGTTCCCGGTTATTACTCGGGCATCACCCAAGTGGATGCGGCGTCCTTGGACCGCAAAGTGCTGGGTGCGTATATCGACGTCGAAGGCCAGATCACCGAGAAGTTCCAGGCCGGGGTGGCGGTGCGCACTGAGCATTACTCGGACTTTGGCGACACCACCAACGGCAAGCTCTCGCTGCGCTATGACTTCACCCCGCAGATCGCCGCGCGGGCCACCGCCAGCACGGGCTATCGCGCGCCGTCACTGGTGCAGAGCGGCATGTCGTCGTTCAGTGTGCAGGTGGTGGAACAGCCGCCGGGCAGTGGCAATTACGTCGAAGTGCAACAGCGCACGTTGCGCGCCAACAGCCCGGAAGCCCAGGCACTCGGCGGCAAGGCGCTCAAGCCGGAAGAGTCGACCAACTACTCCCTCGGCCTGGTCTGGCGCCCCCTTGAAAACGCCTCGGTGACGGTGGACGCCTATCGCATCAACATCGACAACCGCATCACCCTCTCCGACCAGTTGCCCGCCAGCGTGGTCACGCCGATCTTCGCCGGCACGCCCTACGCCAATATCCAGAGCGCGGCGTTCTACACCAACGTCGCCGACACCCGCACCGATGGGATCGAGCTGACCGGCAACTACCAATGGGACTTGCAACGCTGGGGCCGCTTGAACCTAAGCAGCGGGTTTGCCAAGAACAATACGACCATCACCGGCCTGCGCGATGTGGGCAACATCAAGGGCTCGCAGATCGTCGGGCGCAATACCCAGGGCCTGATTGAAGACGGCACGCCGGACTCCAAGCTGACCCTGAGCGCCAATTGGCTGTATGACAGCTGGGGCGTCACAGTGGCCCAGCGACGCTATGGCGAATGGAAAAGCCTCAACGCCACCAACCCCAGCCTGGACCAGACCTACAGCCCGCAATGGGTGACCGACCTGGACGTGTCGTACACCTTCTACAAAGGCGTGAAAGTCTCAGTGGGCGCGATCAACCTGTTCGACACCCACCCGGACAAGGCCGATGGCGCGCAACTGTATGGCGTGCCGAAGTACTCGATCACCAGCCCGGAAGGTGCCCAAGGCGCGTTCTACTACACCAGTGTGAGCTACGATTTCTGAGGGGATTGCTGAACGGGTGCTGCTGTAGCAGCACCCATTCACCATTTCTGCGATTCGCCCCTGTAGGAGCCCGGCTTGCCGGCGATGGCGTCCTCTGTTTATGCACCCGTCTCAAGGGCCTCATCGCCGGCAAGCCGGGCTCCTACGGTTTGTGGCACATGTCTTGCGATAGCTGCCAGGTACTTAGCCCAATTAAGACCTGCCATGCGCCTCCTTCGACTGCTCTCCTGGCTTATCTCGCCCCTCGCCCTGCTCGCCACCTGGGCGCTGGTGGCCCATCTCGGCATCTTCCCGCGCAACCTGCTGGTGCCTCCGGCCCAGGTGTTGCAAACCTTTGAAGAGCTGCTCGCCAGTGGTGAACTACTCGAGCACCTGGGCAACAGCCTGTCGCGCCTCGGTCTCGGCTTTGGCATCGGCTCCCTGTGCGGCCTGGCCTTCGGCGTGCTGATGGCCACGTCGAAGAACGTAGAAGTGTACTGCGGGCCGCTGTTCCACACCTTGCGCCAGATCCCCAGCATCGCCTTGATCCCGATGTTCGTGCTGCTGTTCGGTATCGATGAAACCTTCAAGATCATCATTGTCGCCAAGACCGCCTTTTTCCCCGTGGCCCTGGCGGCCGGCGAAGGCGTGCGTGGCATTCCGCGCAGTTACTTCGAGGTGGCCGACGTGTACCGCCTACGGTGGCCGACCTTTGTGCGCCTGGTCGCCTTGCCTGCGGCGGCGCCGCCGATCATCACCGGCTTTCGCATCAGCCTGACCCGCGCCTGGGTGGTGCTGGTAGCCACCGAACTGCTCGCGGCCGACAGCGGCCTCGGCCAGATGATCGAAATGGCCCGGCAGATGCTGCGTATCGATGTGGTGATGGTCGGCGTGGTGGTCACGGGGGTGATCGGTTTTGCCCTTGACTACGGCTTGCGACGTATCGAACAACACCTCTTCCGTTGGCAGACCCGCTAGGAGCCCATCCATGTTGCCTCTCTTGAAAAAATCCCGGGGTCTGTTGCTGCCGCTGCTGTTAGTGCTCGCCTGGGAATACGCCTCACGCCAGGACGCCGCAGGCGCCTATGCGTTTGTGCCGTTGTCGGCGATTGGCACCGCGTTGCTGGAAATGCTCGGGAACGGCGAACTGCTGGTCAACCTGCTCGCCAGCCTGGCGCGCACCAGCAGCGGCCTGGTGCTGGGCATTCTGTTCGGCGTGACGCTGGGGGTGTTGATGGCGCTGTCCAGCGTGGTCAACCGCCTGATCGGCCCGCTGTTCCATTCGATCCGCCAGGTGCCGATGCTCGGCTGGATCCCACTCATCGCCATGTGGTTCGGCAATGGCGAGTTCTCCAAGGTGCTGATCGTCAGCCTCGCCGCGTTTTATCCGATGGTGCTCAACACCTACCAGGGCTTCAGCCATGTGGAGCGGCGTTACCGCGAAGTGGGCAAAGTGCTGGTGCTGACGCCCGTGCAGCAATTCACCCAGGTGCTGCTGCCAGCGGCGTTGCCGAGCATCGCCACGGGTGTGCTGCATGCCCTGGCGTTTGCCTGGGTCACAGCGATCGGCAGCGAGTTGTTCCTGTCCTCAGGGGCAGGCCTGGGCAACCTGATGATGAACGCCGAAGCCGGCTCGCGTATGGAAGTGATCGTGCTGAGCGTGCTGTGCATCGGCTTGCTCGGCTACCTGATGACCCTGTTGTTCACCCGTTTAAGCCGCCACCTGCTGCGCTGGCGCAACCTCCGTTGAAAGGCCCTGCTATGAATGCAATCGCTCACCCCGCTCATGTGCACACCGGCGCCCTGCAGATCCGGGGCCTGAACAAGGCTTACCAGATTGAAGGCCGCGACCTGCCCGTTCTGCAAAATATCCAGCTGGATGTGCGCCCTGGCGAATTCGTCAGCATTGTCGGCGCCAGCGGCTGTGGCAAATCCACCCTGCTACGGTTGATCGTCGGGCTCGAAGCCGAGTACGACGGTGACATCCTGCTGGACGGCCAACGCATTGCGGCTACCAGCCTGGAACGCGGCATCGTGTTCCAGGATCATCGTCTGTTCCCGTGGATGACAGTCAGCCAGAACATTGCCCTGGCCCTGAAAAACCACAAGCTGCCTCAGGCCGGGAAGGACCGCTTGGTGGCCGAACATATCGCACTGGTCAACCTCGCCGGCTTTGAAAATGCTTACCCCCACCAACTGTCCGGTGGCATGGCGCAACGCGCCGCCATTGCCCGGGCGCTGATCAACAAGCCCAAAGTGTTGCTGCTGGATGAGCCGCTGGGAGCCCTGGACGCCCTGACCCGCGTGCACCTGCAACGGGAACTGCAGCGCATCTGGGTGCAGCAGCGCTGCACGGTGATCATGGTCACCCACGACATCGAGGAGGCGCTGTACCTCGGTGACCGGGTGATTGTGATGGACGCCCACCCCGGGCGGATCAAGCATGAGATCCGGGTTGAGCTGCCTCACCCTCGGGACCGCGCCTCCCCGATACTGCAAGGCTACAAGGAGCAATTGCTGGAGGAACTGGTGGGTCACTGAACCCAGGCAGACCTTTACAACTTGTCTTGATATGGATATTTTATCCAGACACGATAACGAGGTCCGCCCATGCCATCGCCCACTTACCACGACGTCATCGACGCCGCCCAACGCCTGGAAGGCATTGCCCACACCACGCCGGTATTCACCTCGCGCACCCTCGACGCGCTGACCGGCGCCCAGGTGTTCTTCAAGTGTGAAAACCTGCAAAGGGCTGGCTCGTTCAAGTTTCGCGGCGCCTTCAATGCGTTGTCACGTTTCGATGATCAGCAGCGCAAGGCCGGTGTGGTGGCGTTTTCCTCCGGTAATCACGCCCAGGGCATAGCTCTGGCAGCGCAGTTGCTGGGCATACCGGCAACCATCGTGATGCCCACCGATGCGCCGGCCGCCAAGGTCGCGGCCACCCGCGAATATGGCGCCCGCGTGGTGCTGTATGACCGCTTCACCGAAGACCGCGAGCAGATCGGCCGTGACCTGGCGACTGAACACGGCCTGACCCTGATCCCGCCCTACGACCACCCGCACATCCTCGCCGGACAAGGTACAGCCGCCAAGGAGTTGCTGGAATCCACCGGCCCGCTGGATGCGTTGTTCGTCGGCCTTGGCGGCGGCGGAATGCTCTCGGGCACCGCACTGAGCACCCGCGCCCTGGCGCCTGACTGCCTGCTGTATGGCGTCGAGCCCGAAGCCGGTAATGACGGCCAGCGCTCGTTTCGCAGCGGCAGCATCATACATATCGACACACCGGCAACGATTGCCGATGGTGCGCAGACCCAGCACTTGGGCGACTACACCTTCCCGATCATCCGCGACCAGGTGAACGACATCCTCACCGTGACGGATGCCGAGCTGGTGGGGGCGATGAAGTTCTTCATGCAGCGCATGAAATTGGTGGTCGAACCTACCGGTTGCCTGGGGTTGGCGGCATTGCTCAACGAAGGTGGGCGGTTCAAGGGCCAGCGCGTGGGCATTATCGTCACCGGTGGCAACGTCGATATCCAGAAGTACGCCGCGCTGCTCAGCGAGGCGTCATGAAGATCATCCAGACGCCCAACGCAGCCAAACCCGCTGGCCATTACTCGCAAGCCATCCGCCACGGCGACACGCTGTACATCTCCGGGCAATTGCCGATCAGTGCGGATGGGCAGCACAACCTCTCGGCGTCGTTTGCCGAACAGGCGCAGATAACCCTGAACAATCTGCTGGAGATCTTGAAAGCGGCCGGCGCAGCGCCAGAGGATCTGGTCAAGGTCACGGTGTACGTGGCCGGCGTCGAACACTGGCCGGCGTTCGATAGCGTGTACGCCGCCGCGCTGGGCAACCACCGCCCTGCCCGCGCGGTGGTGCCGGTGCCCGAGTTGCATCACGGGTACCTCGTGGAGATTGAAGCCGTGGCGCGCTACTTGGCGTAGGTGTAGACCGCCGCGCGCGACACGCCCAGGTGAGACGCCACGGTTTCCATGGCCCTGCGAATATCCAGGCAGCCCGAGTCTTTGAGCTCCTGCATCAGCAAACGCCGGTCTGCCGTTTTCAGCGCACGCGGGGTGGTGGCCAGGCGGGCCGCGAACTGGTCGATACGCGCACGGATGACATCGGCGCCGGAAGGGTCCAGGGACTCGATGAGCTTGTCGCCGCTGACCGAACCGAATTGCTCCAGCATGCCTTGCAAACCACGGAACAATGAGAGATCGACATTCATGCACAAGGCCGCGACGTACTCGCCACCCGCGCCCTTGATGCCGATCGAGGTACTTTTGACCTGACGGCCGTCACTGAACTGGTTCTGGTAATTGGCGATGACTTGCGGGTAGTCCGGGTCGGCAATCCGCGCCAGGCCCAACTCGGTGGTCGGGTCTCCCGACGCGCGTCCGGACAGGTTGTTATGGATGGCCAGGATCGAGTGCTGCGGGTCGCGCAGGTCGTGCAGCACCACTTCGCAGAACGGGCTGAAGGTCTTGCTCAAGCCTTCGGCAATCTGTTCGAGCTGGCTGATCAGGTGAGTATCGTTGGGAGAGGTGTTTTTCATGCAAGACAACATATCCAGTCCTGGACAGGGCGTCAATTTCGGTGCTCTCCCGTTTTTATGCCCCCCTTCCTTACACCTGTCACTTGGTAATAGCCGGTGTCATAACGGGCTCATCCAATAGTATTCCGACTGCCTCGTTGTCTACATAGCTACGTGAATAGCCAAAAATCAGTTTCGCAGTTACAACTGCATCGCCCGGAACAACCTACGCGGTTTAAATTGTAAATGCCGATATATTATTAGCATCAATCCATACGACGTAATACAACGAAATACATGCGACTGGCCATTCTAAACATTAGTTACTATTCAAGATTAGTAATACTAAACAGCACGCACCCAGATGCCTCCCTCTCTAGCCCCACCAATCCATCTCACCATAAAACAACCCAATCAAACACAACCAGCAACAACCCAGCCATAGAAATCAATATTCTTTTTTGGCACCGTACATCCTACATGCATTTTACACCCGAACCACATCAGCACACTCCTTCGCCACACAACTCAAGGATAAAACATGACAAACACATCGAATGTATTAGCGAGCACTCCCTCCCCCCATCTCGCTTATCCTTCACGCGTTTCAGAGCATGAACCCGAGGCGGAAGATGATAAACAAAGCGATGCCAAAATGTCGCTTGACACTGCCCAGGCCGGCAGAATCATTTCTAGAGGTGGTGCTACTTGGCACGACAACAACAGAAGCGGAAAAACAACAATATATTACGAGTTCGATCTAAAAGACCCAGTCAACCAGGGTGACATTCACACAAATTTCACGAACAGTCAAAAAGAAGGGATCAGAAAGTCAATGCTCGGATGGTCAGATATTGCCAATATTTCTTACAAAGAAAACCCGCCGGAAGGTGAGTGGCTAGGTGATCAAAAATTTTTCAGAGACAACCCTGATGCCGAAGGCTTACTCGCCATACGTAAGACACCAGGTCAGGGCATAGGTGGAGCATCCGATATGGCTGGAGGAAATGTATGGCTCTCATTAAGCGACCCTAACTTCAGCTTCAGCCCAAAATCCATAGGTAACTCCCTCGCCACTCACGAACTAGGACACAATCTAGGCTTGGAACACCCAGGCCACTATAACGGAACAGGAGCCACTTACGAGAAGGACGCTATCTATGCCGAAGACACTAAAGGTCACTCCGTCATGAGTTATTTTAACGATACAAAAAACGGTCCAAAACGCCATGGCGCGCCTTCATGGACACCAATGATAGACGATATAAGTGCTGTGCAGAGACTTTACGGCGCGAACTACAACACTCGGAATACCGACACAACTTACGGTTTCAACTCGAATACAGGCCGAGAGAGTCTAACATTCGAATCTGCTGATGATCGCCCTGTGCTCTGCATCTGGGACGGCGGCGGAAACGACACCTTGGACTGCTCGGGATACAAGGAGGATCAGTATATCAATCTAAATGAACAAACTTTTTCCAATGTGGGCGGGCTGAAAGGCAATGTGTCCATTGCCAAAGGTGTCACGTTGGAAAATGCCGTTGGCGGACACGGCGATGACCATCTTATCGGAAATGATACCGATAACCGGCTCACCGGTGGTGTCGGCTCGGATAGGCTGTCAGGCGGGAAAGGCAAAGATACGTTTGTCTACAATGCTGCATCAGACTCTACCCCAGAAAAACCGGACCTGATCACCGACTTCATCAGTGGTAACGACAGCATCGACGTGTCCACACTGCTGAAGAAAAACGACTTGCACGATCTGCATTTTGTCACTCGGTTTTCGGGAAAGGCCGGAGAAGCCGTGCTCGGATTCAACGAGAAATCCAATGAGGGCACGTTGATGATAGACCTGAAAGGGTCAGGTCAAGCTGGTTTCCTAGTCAAATTCCATGGGCAAATCTACCCTTCGGACGTGTTACGCGCCCCCGCTATGCACAAAGCGGTGGATATATCCCCCGCGCGCATCAACCCCGACGGAGGGCGGACTGATGGTTATGTGCCGCCTGCGCCTGCCGTCGTCCCCCCCGTAGTCAGAGTCATCACAGGCACCCAAGAGAACGATGAGCTATGCGGTGATCATGGAGACAATCAAATAACCGGCGGGAGCGGTGCCGATATCCTATTGGGGGGAGGGGGCAAGGACACATTTGTATATGAAGATGCCAATGACTCCACCGTTAAACGCCCGGATCAAATAGTGGATTTCAAGACAGGCGTCGATGCGATTGATGTATCCAGGGCGCTTAAAAAAGCCGGCCTTGATCAATTGAACTTCGTTAGTCAATTCACCGGCCGCCCAGGCGATACCATCATCAGCCACAATCCAACCAGCAACGAAAGCAGTATTGGCATTGACATGACCGGCAACAAGAAAGCGGATCTATTCATCTACGCCAATGGCCAAATAAAATCCAGCGACGTATTAACCAATACTCACTAAAAAATTATTAACCCTTCATAATCCTCTTCGAAAGCATCTGACATATGACAAATCCAATCAGCACTCGCTCGTCTGCACCTCAAACAGGTCCACTACCGGACATCCATACACGACCGATAGCACCGCCCGTTTACCAGAAACCCTCGCTCAACACAGACCAGGCCGCAAAACTCCTTATCGGGGGAAAAATTCAGGACCGTCATCTCGACGGTACGACCAATATTCTTTATGAATTCTTTTCAACGTCAAAATCAGAAAGTATGCACTGGCACACACCTGGAGACTTTAACGCCAATCAAAAACAACAAACCCGTCATGCATTGCAAGCGTGGGCAGACTTGGCAAATATTACATTTAAAGAGCTTCCGGAACCTACACCCTATGAGCAGACTCAAGAATTAATGGGCAAGCACCACCCTAACGATCACAGAATAGTTTTTGCTAATTCCCCCTCTAACAAAATCGATGGCCATCATAGTTCGGCCGGCGCAGCACGCCACTCATCCAATGCCATGCTTGGCATGTCTACGACAGACGCCGATTTTGAGCATAACAATTTTAAACGCGGCGTACTCACACGCGTAATTGGAAACGCCATTGGTTTACAAAGCACACTTCAAGTCAGCACAAAAAAATACACTGACATTAATGGAACATTAAAAGGTGATTCAGCGTTTCACACCAAGGACAATCTCGACTACACCATAATGAGCCCTCACGCTGGTAAAAACTCCCACATCACCATGCAAGAGCGGACTTCGGACCTCAATACGAACTATCTCGTACCATGTGAGGAGAACCGTCCTTCCGCCCCCATGATGCATGACATTGCCGCCGTACAAAAAATGTATGGAGCCAATATGAGCACTCGAAATTCAGATACAACATACGGCTTCAACTCCAATAGCGGACGCGACTTCCTCAGCCTCAACACGGCAACAGACAAAGCACTCTTCTGCATCTGGGACGGTGGAGGCAATGACACACTGGACTTTTCCGGTTTCTCCCAGAACCAGAAAATCAATCTGTATGAACGCTCGTTTTCCGACGTCGGGGGAATGAAAGGTAATGTCTCTATCGCAAAGGGTGTGATCTTAGAGAACGCGGTGGGGGGTGCCGGCGACGATTTATTGATTGGCAACCACGCAGACAATCGACTCAAGGGTGGCGCGGGTGCGGATAGGCTAGAAGGTGGTAACGGCGCGGATACATTTATCTACGATAACGCTGGCGACTCTACGCCCGAACATCCCGATCTTATCACCGACTTCACCAGTGGAAGCGACAAGATTGACCTGTCCGGCGCCCTGAGAAACAGCAATGCTACGGATTTGAGCTTTGTCGCGAGCTATACCGGTAAGCCAGGAGATGCAGTGCTGAGCTACAATCCTGAAAGCGGTCGTGGCAGCTTGGCTGTGGACTTGACGGGAAACGGCCAACCCGATCTTTTAATCAATACCGTGGGCCAGATACGGCCGGGCGATGTGCTGACTTCATCACTGCCTAAATCACCAATGGCTGAAACCCTCACGGCTAAACCCTCAAAGAATCAGACCACGCAGCGCGCTGCTCAAACCATGAGAAGCACCGATAGCGAGGTGAACAAGAATGTGGCTCATTTTTCCCTTACGAACACCACCGTCACCCCAAGTGTTTACTCGCAGGTGCCTGATGTCACCGTCCCCACGACGATCGTTTCGGTGAGCAATGGCAACTGGAACCATTACGCCCTCATGCCAAAACAACCGAAGGACAACGACATTGTCGTCCTAAACTCAACGGCCACTTTCGCTACAAAAGTGATTCTTCCCAGCCCCTTCGGCAAGACGCACGATGAGTACATCGAAATCAAGCCCAATGAAAAACACACCTTCAAATACTCAGCGGAAAGCAAAACCTGGAGTACTCAAACGGCTGGGGATAAATCGCATTGGGCTGGCTCAAAAGTTTTGCTTGGCACAGGCGATCCCAAGGTCTCCTTCGATTGGCATAATTGGAGGCCAGAGGCCAGGTTGCCTGCCGACGGAATAGACGGTGACATCCTCCATTTGAAGTCTGATGCAACACACCCCATCGATATCAAGTCGCCCAACGTGAATGATCCAACGGTGTGGCAATTAACCAAGGGCGACGCTCTTGACTTCCAGTACAGCGCCCAGAGCGGTGAATGGAAACTGCTGCGCAACCCCCGCCAGTTTTATAGCCCCCAAGCATTGGCAAACCGTGCAATCCCCGCCCCGAGCACCTTGCGAACCTACGTCGAAGTAGCGAATGGCGATTGGCAGGAATCGATCAGCTTACCCGCTAAGAACGTGCCAGAGGGCCACCAAGTGATCGTAAAAACAACCGCTGATCAGAGCTTCCAGATCAAAACAGGTCAGGCTAACTACACCCTACAATCGGGAGAGACCGTATCATTCAGGGCCGATAAAAACGGCCAATATGTAAGGGAGTCGGAATCTTCGAATTTTTATGAAAATGTTTACAGGCGAGGTCGCCTAAACTACTTCAAGAACAACGGGACGTGGCCAAAATGGTAGCTGTAATGCGGTTATTTCCCCTTGAGCATCCCGCGCTTGGCAGGTCTGACGAGTAGCGTCATGTGCCATGCGCCGGTGGTGCGCCCTCGGCCACGGGGGCTCACCACAACGGACACGCTACCTTCAGTAGAGGAGTGCATCCTCCAGGATCAAATCCGCGCCCTTCTCTGCCACCATCAGCACCGCCGCATGGGTATTGCCCGAGGTCACGTTGGGGAAGATCGACGCATCGACAATGCGCAGCCCTTCCAGCCCATGCACCTTCAAGCGCTTGTCCACCACCGACACCTGCGGGTCCGAGCCCATGGCGCAGGAACCGCACAGGTGGTAGATCGAGCCGCTGTTCTCGCGGAAGTATTGCAGCATCTGCTCATCGGTCTGCACCGCCGCGCCGGGTAGCACCTCGGCCACGGTGATGCCCTTGAGCGCCGGCGCCTGCATGATATTGCGCATCAGCCGGCTGCCCTGGATGACCTCGTCAATATCCTTCTGGGTGCTCAGGTAATTAGGGTCGATCAACGCCGCATCCCGCGGGTTTTTCGAGGCAATGCGGATGGTGCCACGGCTGGTTGGCCGGCACGGGTTGAAGCACAGCAGGAAGCCGGAATACGGCTCGGGCTTGAGGCTAGCCTTGTTGTTTTTCGGGATCTGGTACGACAGCGGGTTGAAGTACAGCTGCAGGTTCGGGTCCTTCTGTTCGTCATTGCCGCGAAAGAAACCCCCGGCCTGGTTGACGCTCATCGCCAGCGCGCCCTTGCGGGTCAGAAGGTATTTCAAACCCAGCTTGAGCTGGCCGACCAGCGAACTGAGTTCGTCGTTCAGCGTCGGGATATTGGCCTTGTAGTAGTAGCTGGCGCACAGGTGGTCCTGCAGGTTTTCACCCACCGCCGGCAGGTGCTTGACCAGCGGGATATTGTGCTCGGCCAGCAGATGCTGGTCGGCCACGCCGGACAGTTGCAGGATCTTCGGCGTGTCCACCGCGCCGGCACACAGGATCACTTCCTTGCGCGCCGTGAAGGTGCGCGTCACGCCGTGTTGAGTGACGGCAATGCCGGTGGCGCGTTGCTGATCGTCGAACAGCACCCGGTCTACCAACGCATGCAACTCCACCGTCAGATTGGAACGACCCAACGCCGGGTGCAAATGCGCAAAGCTGCTGGAGCAACGTTCACCATTGCGCGTATTGACGTCATACAAACCGGCGCCTTCGAAGTTGGGGCCGTTGAAGTCGTCGCTATGGGCATAGCCCAATTGTTCACAGCCCTCGAGGAACACGTCGCAGATCGGGTGGGTCTGGCCCTTCATCGGCGTGATGCTGATGGGGCCGCTGCCGCCGTGGTACTCGGTGTCGCCCAGCGGGTGGTTTTCCAGTTTGCGGAAGTACGGCAGCACGTCCGCAAAACCCCAGCCGTCGTTGCCATTGGCGGCCCAGTCATTGAAGTCGTGGGCCTGGCCGCGCACGTAGATCATGGCGTTGATCGAGCCCGAGCCGCCCTGCACTTTGCCACGCGGCGCGTAGATTTCACGCCCGGCCAGTTGCTTTTGCGGCTGGCTGTAGTACATCCAGTTGAAGGTCGGGTTGTAATACATCTTGGCGAAACCGACCGGGATCTTGAACCACCAGGAACTGTCCTTGCCGCCGGCTTCCAGCAGCAACACCGAGTATCCGCCCGAGGCGGACAACCGGTTGGCGAGGATGCAGCCTGCGGCGCCAGCGCCGGCGATGATGTAGTCATATGTCATTCACGGTTACCGCATAGTCGTTTTTTTAGCCCTTGGCGGGCGAAGTGTCTTTTACGTCAGCCGGGGTCGGCGCCATTTGCAGGTGCAGGCGCTCACCGGTATAGGGCGTGTGCTTGCGCACCACGTCCATGTTCAGTTCAACCCCCAGGCCCGGTTCGGTGGACGGGATGATGTAGCCGTCCTCCCATTGCAGTGGCTTGGTCAGCACTTCGGCATGGAAACCGCCCCAGGTCATGATGCTTTCCTGGATCAGGAAGTTCGGCGTGCACGTGGCCAGCTGAAAGCTCGCCGCTGCGCCAATCGGCCCGTTGTACAAATGCGGGGCGATTTGCGCGTAGTAGGCTTCGGCCATGCTCGCGATTTTCTTCGCCTCCAGCAGCCCGCCACAGCGCGCCACGTTCATTTGCAGGATCGAAGCACCACCGGCCTGCAGCAGCTTGAAGAACTCATACTTGGTGGTCAGGCGCTCGCCGGTCGCAATCGGGATGCTGGTCTTGGCCGCGACCTGGGCCATGGCGTCTTCCTGGCCAGGCGGCACCGGCTCTTCGAACCACAGCGGGTCGTATTTCTCCAGGCGCTTGGCCAGGCGGATCGCCGACGACGGCACCATCTGTCCGTGGGTACCGAACAGCAGGTCGCACTTGTCGCCCACCGCTTCGCGGATCTTGCGGCAGAAGGTTTCGCAGCGTTCCAGCACCTCAAGGGAGATCTGGTGGCCCGAGTACGCGGTGTACGGGCCGGCCGGGTCGAACTTCACGGCGGTGAAGCCCTTGTTCATGTTCTCGATGGCGCATTCGGCCGCCAGGTCCGGGTCGTCGTAGTCGTACTCGCTCTGGCTATTGACCGGGTACAGGTAGGTGTAGGAACGCAGGCGCTCGTTGACCTTACCGCCGAGCAACTCGTAGACCGGCTTGTTGGCGGCCTTGCCGATGATGTCCCAGCAGGCCATCTCCAGGCCGCTGACCACGCCCATCATGGTCAGGTCGGGACGCTGGGTAAAACCGCTCGAATAGGCTTGGCGGAAGAAACGCTCGATGTGATGCGGGTCGTGGTTGAGCAGGTAGCGCTCAAACACGTCCTCGATGATCGGCAGCATGGCCTTGGGGCCGAAGGTGGCGGCGTAGATCTCGCCAACGCCTTCGATGCCGCAGTCGGTCTTGAGCTTGACGAACAGCCAGTACATGCCACCGATGTGCGGCGGTGGAACGGCAACAATATGGGTTTCAAGGGCGACGATTTTCATCTCAGGCACCTGTCTGGTTGAATTTTTTTCGGTTGATTCGGGCGCGCAGGATCAAGGCCGCAAGGGTGCCGAGCACGCCGATGAAGGCGATGTAGCCGAAATACAGGTTGTAACCGGCCTTGCCTGGGTAGGTGTCGGTCAGGTAGCCGTTGATCAGCGGGATAAAGGTGTCCGGCAGGTAACCCACCACCGAGACAATGCCGATGGCCAGGCCGGTGATGCGCAGCGGAATGTCGCAGCTGTCGAGGATCGCCCAGTACAGGCCACGGATCGCGTAGGTCATCAAACCAATAAAGATCACCGTACCGATCAACAAGCCGAGGCTGTTGAACGCCGGGAACACGATCAGCCCGACCATCGCCAGGGTCACCAGCGCCAGTGCGACGATCAGCACCGAAATGTTGGAGAACTTGTCCCCCAGCCAGCCGCCGCCGATGCCACCGATGGGACGCATCCACAGCTTGATGGTAGTGATGGTGCCGGCCATCACGGCGGTCATGCCGCTGCCTTGCAGGTAGTCGGAGAAGCTGTAGGTTGCCCAGAACATGTGGTAACCGCAGAACACGATGGCGGTCACCAGCCACAGCTCGGGAATTTTTACCAGGGTGGTCAGGTCGGCGATCAGGTTGAACTTGCCCTTCTCCACCGCCGCAGTCTCGGCCATGGACTTGGGGTCCTTGAGCAGCACCAGCACACAGCCGATGGCGATGCACACGAAGGAATACAGGTAGACCACGTGCTTGAAGCCCTCGGCCGCCGTCTCGCTGCGGGTTTCGGTGGCATAGGCGAACAGGCCCAGCGCCACGGTGGCCAATAGCGCCTCGACCAGCCCGCGACCGCCATCGAGGATGCCAAAGAAACGGCCTTGTTCGGTGTGGTGCGCGATCATCTTCACGCGCTTGAGCACCGAGGCCCAGAACGTCAGGCCGGTGGTCAGGCCCCAGCAACCGAAGATAATCATCAGGCCGGTCATCGACGGAACCGTCGAATACCACAGGCCCAACCCACCGGTGGCAACCAGCGAGAAGAAGATCAGGAAGCGTGGCGGCAAGCGGTCGGCCAACCAGCCGCTGGGCAAGTAACTGAGCAGGAAGATCGTGCCGAGCATGGAATACAGATAGCCCAGCTCGCTGTGGTTGATGTGGAACACTTCCAGCATGGTGGTCTGGTAGACCTGGCGCAGGTAGAGGATCGGGTAGATCGCCCCGGCGGCCAGTACCAGCAACATCAATTGGAAATAGCGACTGGCAGTGTCATTTGCCGCAGGCACGGCAACGGGAACCTGGGCAACGGGTGCAGGCTTGGACATCATTCGGACCTCAGGCACCCGATGCACGGGTGCCCCGATAATTGTTTTTATTAAGGGTGTCGCGGGTATTCGTGGATCAGTACTTCATGACCACCAAGCGGGTCTGGGTAAATTCAAGCATCCCGTGCTTACCGTCATCACCGCCCAGCCCTGAGCGTTTCCAGCCGGCGTGGAAGCCCTGGTACGGGTCCGCCGGGGTGCGATTGACGTACAACTCGCCGGCTTCGATGGCATTCGCCACTTTCATAGCCGTGCGGTAGTTCTCGGTGTAGAGCACCGACGACAGGCCGAACTGGTGGTCGTTGGCCATGGCCAGTGCTTCGTCGATGTCGCGGTACTTGAGTACCGGCAACACCGGGCCGAAGATTTCTTCCTGGATGATTTCCATGTCCTGGCGGCAACCGCTGAGCAGGGTCGGCGGGTAGAAATGCCCAGGACCTTCGGGCAGCACGCCGCCCACTTCCAGTACAGCACCGGCAGCGACGGCGCGCTCGACCATGGCGTGGATATTCTTTTGCGAGCTGGCGTTGACCAATGGCCCCATCAGGTTGGCGTCTTTGGCCCGGTCACCGAAATCCACCGCGCCGATCTTTGTTTTCAGCAGCGCGAGGAACTGATCGTAGACACGCTCATGGACGTAAACACGTTCCACCGCCGTGCACAGTTGGCCGCAATGGGTAGTCTTGGACGCAACGATGGCGCTGGCGGCCTGTTCCAGATTGGCGTCGGCCTCGATGATCGCCGGGGTCTTGCCGCCTAACTCAAGCGACGGCTTGGCGATATTGGCCTTGCAGTAATCCAGCACGATGCGCCCGGCATTCACGCTGCCGGTGAGGGTAATCAGCCCGACGGCCTTGTGGGTGCAGACGCTGGCGGCGGTGGCGTGGTCCATGGTCAGGATGTTGATCACGCCAGGCGCAATCCCGGCTTTCACGACGGCCCTGGCGATTTCAAATGCCGACAGCGGCGTGTTGTTGCTCGGCCGCACCACCACCGTATTGCCCGCGATCAGCGCCGGGGCGATCTTGCGCAACAGGGTGTAGACCGGGTAGTTGAACGGGATCAGGCAGGCTACGACGCCAATCGGCTCGCGCTGCAGGAACAGGTTTTCGTCCGGGGTATCGCTGGGGATGATTTCGCCCTCGATCCGGCGAGCCCATTCGGCGTGGTAGCGGGTGATCTGCGCGGCGTAGCGGGCTTCATTGCTGGCGTCGCTCAGGCTTTTGCCGGATTCGTTGGCCAGCGCCGTGCCGATCGCTTCGGCTTGGGCGTCCAGAGCGTCGGCAAAGGTCCGCAGATGTTCTGCGCGCTCGATACTGGTGAGTTTGCCCCAGGTCTTTTGGGCGATGGCAGCGGCGTCGACGGCGGCGATGGCTTCGTCTGCCGTAGCGGCGCTGACGTGGCCGACGAGGGTTTCGGTGGCAGGGTTGTAGACGGCGATCAGGGCGTCGCTGGCGGGATCGACGAATTGGCCGTTGTAGAAATTGCGCTCGAGTTGCATGTGGTTTGCCCAACGTTGTTGTTTTGCGAGTGACATGCAGTTTTGTATTTGCTTGGGGGGTGTGCAAACGACTTATTGGGTGGGGTAACTTGAGTTAAATGCAGGTTAGGGGTGTTTGGGAGGGTGTGTATATCCGTTATTTGGGTAACGGCGGCTTAGGGTTCCGCCCTTACGGCGGGTCACTTTCGAAAAGCGCGAAAGTAACCAAAGCGCTCTTGCCCCAACACTCGGCACCTCGCCTAGGCTCGGTGTGCCCGTAATCCGACAGTGATTTGGGGGGCCGCCGCCACGCGCCATCCATGGCGCGGGGCGGCTA
>NZ_JACAPG010000010.1 GCF_013385825.1 Pseudomonas reactans
CCCTCGCGTTTTTCGCCGGCAAGCCGGCTCCTACAGGACCGCGTCGCAGCACAGTCCCTTGTAGGAGCTGGCTTGCCAGCGATGGTCGTTAACGATGACACGGGAAACCAGGCAAAACGCGGCGCCCTCGCGTTTTTCGCCGGCAAGCCGGCTCCTACAGGCGCTGATACCTATGGCTACATCGGTGTGATCACAGCTATGGCGCGCAGGTCAGGGCTACCCGCTCATAGTTCAGCGCCTTGTTGGGTTCGCCCAGCGCATAGGGCGCCTGGCAGTGCTGGTCGCCCCAGTTGATCACCAGCGTCCCCGTCTCTTCTTCCACCAAGGCCAACGCCTTGCCACTCGGGTCGGCGATCGCAATCTGCTTGCCCGCCATGTTTTCCAGCGATGCGCCAAACGGGATCGGTCGGTGCTGGGCGTCGAACAAGGCGAACTGTACGCGGCGTCCGGTCTTGCTGGCGTAGCGGGCCAGGACCACGGCGCCGCGCCGAGGCACGACTTGCTGGGTGGCGTTATCGATTTCGATCTCAGCGCCCAGGTCGCGGGTGTCCAGGCTGATCCAGTTGACCCGGTAAGGCTGGGCATTGGGGATCACGGCATAGCCGTTGCTGCCGGTTTTTGCGCCGGAGAAACTGCCGATCTTCACGCCGGGAATGCCTTCGACTTGCGCCAGCGCAAAGGTCTCGCCCACGGTCTGTCCCAGGTTGATACCACCCGCGTGGGCCACCACTGACCCGGCCACGTTGAGGTTCTGCGCGCTGTAGCCACGGCCCTGGCTGTAACCGCCGCTGATGTCCATCAGCGAGGTGCGCGTGCTGAGGTTGGCCGAGCCGGTGCTGCCGCCCGTGCTGCTGTTGCCGGCTTGCAGTGAGTAATAGGTGTCGCTGTCGTCCGTCAGGTAACCGTTGACGCCCATTTGCGTGGTGTCGCTGTCTTTTTGCGTGCTGGCGGAGACAAATGCTCTCGGCGCGCGTGGCTTAGAGCCCAGTGGAAACGACAGGGACAGGTTGATCAGCGTGTCATTGTTCGTCGGCCCGTAGTTGCCCACATCCTTGGTATGGGTAGCACTGACGTTGTAGCTCACGTCGCCCCAGTAATTGCTGTAGCCCGCTGACAGGCTTTGCGCGCCGCCGCGTCCCCAGTAGCGCTGGTCGCTGGCGTTTACGTACACACTGCCGAACTGCTGGTTGCGCCCCAGGCTCTGGTTGACGGTCAGGTCGGTGCGGGTTTTCGAGTTGCCGAGGCGTGTGCGGCCGTCGCTGCTCAGTTCCTCGACATGTTCGGTGAGGGTGCGATAACCCTCGGTCGAGTATCGATAGGCCGCCAGGGTGAAGTTGGTGTCGGTGCCGGTAAACGTCTTGGCATACAGCGCGCGCAGGCTGTTGCCCGTGACCTGCCGGCCAAAGGTGCGGCTGGCAGAGTGGGTCATGTCCAGCGACACCGCACCGATCGACGTGTTGCGCCCGGCCCCGATGGATAGCGCCTGGAAGTCCTGCGTGGCCTGCACCCCGACGATTCCCGACAGGTTGCTGCTGATGCCATAGGCCAGGGTGCTGCTGACAAACTGCGGGGTTTTCTGCGCGTCACTGTTGCTGTTGTATTTGCCCGCCGAGACGCTGTATTTCAGCTGGCCTTCACGCACCATGATCGGCAGGCTGGAAAACGCCTGCACCGTGACCCGGCGACGGCCGTCCGCCTCGATCACCGTCACTTCAAGGTCGCCGTTGGAGCCGCTGGGGTAAATGTCGCTGATCTCGAACGGACCCGGCGGCACGTTGGCGGTATAGAGGATGTAGTTGTTCTGGCGGATCTCCACGGTGGCGCTGGACTGCGCAATGCCGCGGATGATCGGCGCGTAGCCGCGCTCGCTGTCGGCGCGCATGCCGTCATCGGAGGCCAGTTTCAGGCCGCGATAGCGCACGCTGTCGAACAGGTCGGCATCCGAGAAAATGTCCCCGGCACTGAACTGGCCTTTCAGGGCGGTCACGTCATGTTGCAGGTAGCTGCGGTTGCTCTTGAACGTACTGGGGCGACCGGTGCTGCTGCTGAAGTTCGACTCGTTGCGCAAGCGCCACGCTCCCAGGTTGATCCCGTTGCGCAGGCCCAGGTTATTCGACAGCGTGGTGTCGGCGTCGGTGCTGTTGCGGTTGCTGCTCAACTGGTAGTTGATGAACGCGGCGGGTACGCCGTCGTCCCACAAGGCCGGGTCGACATAGCCGCGGCGCCCGCGCTCCATAGCGCGTTGCGGCACACTGACCAGCAGGCGCAGGCGCGGTACGTCGTAGCGCACTTTGGCGTGTTCGATCAGCGCAGGCAGGTCGAGGCAGGCATTGGGGTCGGTGTCGACGAGTTTGCCGCTGGACTGCAAGGCGCCGATATCGACGCCCACTTGTTGCAGCATCTCCAGGGTCAGGCAGGCTTCGACTCGGCCGTTTACAGGGTTGCGGCGAAAGTCGATATCGCGTCGGCCCACCAGGGTGTCGTTGCCATACAGGTCAACTCGGTAATTGCCGGGGAGCACGCTGCTGCTGGCGAGCAATGACTGCAGGTCAACGGACGCTGCGGCGCCTTGCAAAAACGACGTATTGAACTGTTCATTGTCGTCGGCCTGGCAGACCGAACTGAAGCCCACGACAATCAAAAAAGGCGCCAGACTATCGCGCTTGAATAAAAACATGCAGGAACCCTATATCACCTCCGATACGAACTAACGGAGCGAAGAGAAATACAGTGAAAGTGCGGCTGCGCGAACGGCAGGCGCGTTATGGTGATTCTTTGTTCAAACTCGCGCTGGTTTGAGCACGGTCAGAAAGTTGTGCGCTATAAGGGTCTTGTGCGCCATAGTCGTTGATGCTGCTGAACTTCAAGAGCGCGGAGTTAATCGAGGAAAGTTGCTTGAGTTGAAACTCTTTTTGTTCGCCTGGCGCAATCATCATCGAATCAAATGGATGTTCGCTGACGGCACCTGCCTGCAGGGTGATGTCGGCAATCGACACGTGATAAACCCCGGGGTTGCTCACCCGCAGCACGCGTTTACCGCCGTGTTCGGCCAGTTGCCAGAGCAGTTCGGTCGGCGCCAGGTAAGCGTTGTTTTTCAACGCGGGCGGGCGGAAGAACACCTTGATGCGCTGGCGCACGGCAAGCTGCAAGGTGTTCTCGGTTTTCGAGGCCTTAGGGATTTCCTGCACGTTGAGCCACACCACCGACTCGCGGTCGGTAGGCATGCCCGTGCCTTCATAGATCACGCGCAACAGTTGTTGTTCATTGTTGGTGACCCGCGCCAGCGGCGGGGTGACGGCAAAGGGTACCGAAGTCGCGTCGTCGGCGTCCGTGTCGACCCAGGACTGAATCAACACGTCCTCGCCGCTGTTGCGAACGGTGATTCCGGCTTCTTTGTGTTGGCCGTCGAACACCAAGCGCGTGCTGCTCAACGAAATGCCGGCTGTGGCTTGCCCGACTGCAAGCAGGCCGAGCAGGCCCGCGCACAGGGACAGTGAGTGGCGAAAAAACATAATGGCTACCGCTACGTTCGAGAGGTGTGCGAGGCCCGCAGGCCCCGCATCGGGTTGGGGTTATTCGTATTGCAGGGTGAACGGCAGGGTGGCATCGCCACGACCGGCCACGGCAGAGGCAGCGTCGATGGTGGTGACGTAGGCGGCCGAGAATTTCAGCGTGGTGTTGCTGTCTTGCAGGGTGTTCTCGATCTTCGCGGTGGTTGGCGAGCTCAGGTCGATCAGTGCGCCATTGGAGTCCAGCAAGGCGATACCGATGTTCTTGGCGGCGCCCAGGCCGTCGATCAGCTTCAACACTTTGGTGCCGGTC
Organism: Pseudomonas reactans; assembly: GCF_013385825.1. Taxonomy (GTDB): domain Bacteria; phylum Pseudomonadota; class Gammaproteobacteria; order Pseudomonadales; family Pseudomonadaceae; genus Aquipseudomonas; species Aquipseudomonas reactans. The sequence goes on from NZ_JACAPG010000010.1 coordinate 3,823, forward strand.
ACGATGCCTGAACCGGCGCCTTTGGTCGGTTCGAAGATCATCGCCACTTTGGTGCCGGCGTTGCAGCTGATCTTCATGTCAAAGTTCTCGGCGCTCAGGGTGCCGTTGCCTTTGGGGGCGGTGGCGGTGCCCATGTCCTTGATCGACACTTCGCCCATGTTGATCGAGATGGTTTTGTTCACGCCGATACCTTCAACGGAGCAGGCATCATTGTTGATACTGCCGGTGAAGTTGATGGTGCCGCTGCCGGCCTTGGTCGGTGTTACCGGTGGGTCGACGGCAAAGGCATTACCCGCGGCGAAGATCGATAATGCCAGAAGTGTGCGAGACAGCTGTTTCATGTTGTTTTTCCATGGTGGGGTTAAAACAACACGATAAGGCGGCGGCGGTTAATGGAACATCAGACGATCCCTAGAAGCGGGTGTTAGTTGAACAAGTTTCGCTCTATGCAATAAGCCAGCAAGTCTTGGTCGCTGTTGACTTCCAACTTGCGCATGGCCGCGACTTTTTGTGTGCTGATGGTTTTGGCACTGCGGTTCAACCCTCGTGCAATTTCATTGACGCTCTGTCCTGAGACAAACAAACGGAGGATCTCATGCTCCTTGGGCGACAGCCGGGTGAAGCGCTCATCGAGGTCGGACGATTCCAGTACCGAGGTCGGTCGCGGGCCCTTGCTGCGAACCGGGTTGCCACGGGCAATGGCCTTGAGCGCGGCCTGGATCTCATTGTGCAGTTGGTTTTTCTGGATCACGGCCAGCACGCCCAATTCCTGCAAGCGCGTCAGGATCAGCGGATTGGAGATCATTGTCAGCACCAGCACGCGCACCTTGGGAAAGTGCCGCACCAGGTACTCCACCAACTTCAGGCCATCGCCGTAGGGCGAGTCCGCCGGCATGTTGAAATCGGTGATAACCAGATCGACCGACGTGGTTTCCAGCAGCGTCACCAATTCGTTGGAACACACGGCTTCGCCCACCACGCGAAAACGCTCATCGCGCTCGACCAGTTCCCGTACCCCGACCAGCACGATGGGGTGATCGTCTGCAATGACTACGTTGAGGGTTTCCATGGGGTGATTATCCAGAGTGAGGTTATTCAAGTGTGTCGAGCAACGTGGTGAGCCGAGCGAGGTTCTGCCGCACTTCCAGGGTCAGGGCGGGGGTGACCGCCATGCCAGTCAGGCGCAGTTCCAGCTCGACGAAGGCGCTGGCCATGTCACCGAGCTGCACCGCGCCAAGGGCACCGGCCATGCTGTGCAATTGCTGCGCTGCGCCATTGGCGTCCTGATTCTCTAGCGCGGTCAGGGTGGCCTGTACATCCTGACGCAGGGTGGTGACAAACAGTTCGCGCATTTTGGGCGACAACGGCGGCATGTCGACGACGGCGGGCACCTCGATCTTGCAGTACTTTTCCAACTTGGTACGCAAGGTGGCGAGGTTCAGCGGCTTGACCATCCACGCATTCATGCCGACGGCGGTGCAGTGTTCGCCTTCTTCACGCATGGCATTGGCGGTCACCCCGATAATCGGCAGCGCGGCATCTTGCTGGCGCAACGCCTTGGCCAGCTGGTAGCCGTTCATCACCGGCATGTTCACGTCGGTCAGCACCAGGTCGAAGCGCCCCGGTAGCCATTGCATGAGTGCCTGTTCACCGTTGGCGGCCAGCACCACCGAGCAGCCCAGGGCTTGCAGTTGTTCCTGGATGATGGCGGCGTTGATCACATTGTCTTCGGCTACCAGCACTTGCAGGTTGAGCGGGCGCGCGTTGACGGTGGGCGCGGGGCGGTTGCCGGCCTCGGCACCCTGTTGTACCAGGGAGATGGCCCAGGCAATGGCGCGTACGTCGTCGGCGTCGACGGCCCAGTCGCTGGCACACCGCTGCGCCGGGTTCGGCCCGCCGGCTGTGGCGATGATCCGCGTGCCGGGCCATGCCGGTTCTCGGGTAAAGTCCACCAGCAGTGCAGAGGACGGCGCATCGGGTGAAACCGCGCGGCTGTCGAGCCCTAGGCGCTTGAGCCAGTCGATCAGGTGTTGCGCCCGTTCAAGTTCCTGCGCGCGCACATAGACCGTCGGCATGCCGGGGCTGAAGGCGGGGCAGTCAGTCAGGGCGCCGGGGACTGACTCCAGCGCGAGGTGCAGGGTAAAGCTGCTGCCCAGGCCGGGTTCGCTGACGACGTTCAGTTGGCCGTGCATCAACTCGCACAACCATTTGCAAATCGCCAGGCCCAGGCCTGCGCCGGCCTGGCTAGTAGCATCTTCGGCCTGGTAGAACGGGTCGAACAATTGTTGCTGTTGCGCTTGGGAAATACCCACACCGGAGTCGCTGACTTGCCATTGCAGGTCTACCTCGCCGGCGGTGTTCTCCGACGCGCGCAGGCGCAGCACCACACGCCCGTTGTCGGTGAACTTGATCGCATTGCTCAGCAGGTTATTGAGGATCTGGCGGATACGCAGGGGGTCACCGCGCAACCGATCCGGTAGGTCCGCGTCGATGCAGGCATACAGCTGCAGGCCCTTGGAGCGGGCGAACGCGCTGTAGGTGCGCACGCAGTCTTCGGTCAGTTCCAGTGGGCAGAAATCCTGGAGTTCGAGGGTCATTTGCCCCGCTTCGATTTTTGAGACATCCAGCACGTCGCTGATCAGTTGGAACAGCGTGGCTGAGGAGCGCTGGATGGTCTGCAGGTAATCCTGCTGGCGCGGCGCGAGCGACGTGAGGCCGAGCAGCTCCAAGGTACCCAGCACGCCATACAGCGGCGTACGAATTTCGTGACTCATGGTCGCGAGGAAGCGGCTCTTGGCCTCGCTCGCCGAGTCTGCGGCTTGGCGCGCTTCTTCCAGGGCCGCAGCGTCTTCGATATGCCGGGTCACGTCATGCACCGCACACAGCCACGCGTCCTGGCCCTGGTAGCGGGTGGGCACGAAGGCCACGTGCAGGTGGCGGCCTTCGCTTTCCAGGTCGGCCTGGCCCGGTGCAGCCTGCGTCTGTTGCTTGAGCAAGTCGAACAGCGGGCGAGCGTCGCGCCACTCCAAGGCACGCTGGTTCTGCAGGAGTACATGATGGTCGCTGCGCCGGATTACACACAGGCCGGTCGGTGCGGTGTCGATGACCGCTCGGGCGAATGCCGAGCTTTCGGCAATGCTGGCATGGGCTTGGTGGGCAGGCAGTACTACCCGTGCGGTGTACCAGCGATTGAACGCGCGACTGCACCCCAGCATCACCAGCACCACGCCTACCAGGCACAGCAAAGGCCACAACGCATAGTCGAGAAAGCGTTGCAGGCTGATCACGTAGATCGCCGTCCAGGGCTGCTCGCCCTGGCTTGTCAGCTTGAACACCAGACCGTCGCGGTTGAGGTTCACACCTTCATTGAGCACCTCGCCGGGCTTGACGGCCCCGGTTAGCACCACGCCACCTGGGGTGATCAAGGTGAAGTCGTCGTAGATCGACCACTGCATCAGCCGCTCGATGTTATTGACCTTGGACAGGTCCAGCAGCGAGGCCACCACCACCCAGGTGTTGGCGCCGGTGACGGTCAGCGAGGTGGAGGCCAGGTTGATATCGACATAACCCAACAATATCGGAGCTTCCTTGCCATCGGGGGCGGTGTCGTAGGGTTCCCAGTGCACGGTGTGGGTCAGGGAGTTGTTCTGTAGGTGCAGGCGCTCGTTGAGTTGAGTCATCACGTCCACCAACATGCCTATATGCACGTGGCCGCCATCGCGCAGCCGGCCGGAGGAGGGCACGGCGATGTCGAAATTGTCCGGACCGTTGACCACGACCACTTGAGGTGCCTGGTAGTGGGAGCCCGCCCAAAAGGCGCTGTAGTAAGCCGACAGGTAGGTGCCCAGGGCGAAAACCTTGGGGTATTGGTCGGCGGCTATTTTGTCGGAGTTGATTTTCAAACTGTAGGGCAGGGAGAACGGCAAACCGCGGCCTTCATAGGTGTTCGGTCCTTCCTCGGGCAGCGGCTTTTGCACAAAAGGCGGCGGCAGGCCAATGGACTTGTACTTGGCGTCGGTGCTGCCCCGTGAGATATCGAGCAAAAACACTTCCTGCTCGTGGATGTTCTCCATCAGCCGGGCGAAGTGAAAGTGCAGGGTGTCGCGTTGCTCCTGAATCATGCGTTGCGCGCCAAGCAAGCTGATCCCCAGCAGCAACAGCACCAAGGCCCCCAGCACCAGCAAACCTTTATTCAGGCGCAGCGAACTGCTGGTGAGTTTCTCCAGGAAGGCGTTGGGGTGATGCATGACGCGGTGACCTCGCAAGCTAACGGCGTTCGTACGCACCCGGCCAGCGGGTCAATAGGCGCTCGCCGGCCCGTCGTGGGTCAGCAATTGCTGGAACTGATCCGAAGACACGGCGTGGGAGATCAGGAAGCCTTGGACCTGAGTGCAGTCGATCTTACGCAACAGCGCAAGTTCTTGCGCGGTTTCTACGCCTTCGGCGACCACGATCAAGCCCAACTGACGTCCCAGGCTGACAATGCTGGTGAGCGCCTGGGCCAGTTCCTCATTGGCGTTGCAGCCTTGCACCAGTGCGCGGTCGATCTTCACCTCGGTAAACGGCGCCGACACCAGGTTCATGTACGAGCTGTAGCCCTTGCCGAAATCATCCTGGGACAAGCCAAAGCCCTTGATGCGCAAACGGCAGGCGCCGGCGTAGAAGTTGCTGATGTCATCCGGCACCGAGCACTCCATCAGCTCGAAACAGATGCGCGCGGGCAAGCCCTGGTGTTCCTGCACGAACGCCAGGATGCGGTCGGGCAGGTCGTGGCTGTTGAGCAGGTGAGTGGGCAAGTTGATGGATACCGGGATGTCATAGCCGTGTTGGCGCCACATGGCTTGAGCGGCCATCGCTTGTTTCAGCACGCACCACAACAAGCGTTCTTCCAGGTTGCAACTGATCAATGCCGGCAGGAACATGCCGGGTAACAACAGGCCGTGCTCGGGGTGAACCCAGCGTACCAAGGCTTCGGCCGCGACGATGCGACCATTGCTCAGGGCTTTCTTGGGTTGGAACCAGGCTTGCAGCTCGCCATTGACCAGGGCATTCATCAGGCTTTGACAATCAATGCCGGGCTGGGTCTCGGCCGGTTCGACCTGGCGCAGCGCCAGCAATTGATCGGTCAGGCAGCGCAAGGCCGCGGCATTCACCGGCTTGGAAATCAGCCCGATCACCTTCACTTGCAGGTTGCTCGCCACCAGGCTCGCGCCCATCAACATGCGCCGTGAGGCGGCGCTCATGATCGCCAATGCTGGGCGCGACGGTTGCGCGGCCAGGCCCTGGATAAACTGCACGCCGTCCATGCCTGGCATCAATAGGTCAGTGAGCACCAGGTCAAAGTCACGTTGCTTCAGGCAGGCCAGCGCCTCCTCGCCGTCCCGGGCGCACACCAGGTCGAACTCACCCAACTCGCTGAACAGGTTCTGCAAATACAGGTGCTGAAAGGGATGGTCTTCGACAATCAGAATGCTACAGGGCTTCATGGATGGCTCGTTCGTAGGGAGCCAGGACAGCGGACAAGGCTCGCAGCGTAAAGGGTTTGACCAGGCAGTGATTCATGCCGGCCGCCAGGCACAAGGCTTCTTCACCGCGCAGGGCGTTGGCGGTTGCGCCGATGATCGGGGTGGTGCAGCCCAGGCGTCGAAGCGCTTCGGTCAGTTCGTAGCCGTTGAGCCTGGGCATGTTGACGTCGGTGAGCACAATGTCGAAGGTGCCCTCGTGCCAGCGCGCCAAGGCCTCTTCGCCATCGCTGGCCAGTTCCACGCTGCAGCCGAGTTCTTCAAGCTGGTCGCGCAGGATCAACTGGTTGATGACGTTGTCTTCGGCCACCAGGATGTGCAGGTGCAAGGGACGCAGGTCGCGCACTTCGCAGCGCGCCTGGGGTGGCACCACCTGGCCGTTCTGGGCGTGGCGGACAGCTTGTTGGATCGCATCCAGATCATTGAGGTTGACCTGCCAGCCATCGCCGCTGAACTGCGGTTCATGGGCGCCGTCATTGCTGGCCAGTACCCGTGGCCCGTGCCAGGGCAAGTCGAGGCGGCGTTCGATAAGTTCAAGCAATACACCGGGCCCCGCCAGCTCTGTGCTGGTCGGCAGACCGACCTGCGCGCGCGCGCCCCAGCGGCGCAGCCAGCCGCAGAGGCTGTCGGCCAGTTCGCGGATTGGCGACAGTACATACACGATTTCTGCTGCCAATGGCTGCAAGGCTGGCGGTGTATTGCCGCTCGGTTGTTCCAGCGGCACGCTCAGGGAAAAGCTGCTGCCCAGTCCCGGCTCGCTGACCAAGCGCAGGGTGCCGTTCATCAAATGGGTCAGGCGCAGGCAGATCGCCAGGCCAAGGCCGGTGCCGGCGATCACATGGGAGTTGCCTTCGCTCTGGTAGAACGGCTCGAAGATAAACGCCTGGTCGGCAGGGGCGATGCCTTTGCCGGTGTCGGAGATTTGCCATTGCAGGCACACCCGTTCGCCTTCGCGACTGAGCTTTTTGACCCGCAGCACCACGCGGCCGGAGTCAGTGAACTTGACCGCATTGCTCAGCAGATTGTTGAGAATCTGGCGTACGCGGCTGGCGTCGCCGATCAAGCGCCGGGGCAGTTGCGGATCGAGGCAGGCATACAACTGCAAGCCTTTGCTGTGTGCCGCTGCCGCATAGCCTTGCACCACTTCTTGTACCAAGGTCGGCACACAGAATTCGCTCAGTTCCAGGGCCAGTTGCCCGGCTTCGATTTTTGACACGTCGAGCACATCGCAGATCAGTTGCAGCAACGTCGCGGACGATCCTTCGATGGCGTGCAGGTAGCTTTTCTGCTGGGCATCCAGGCGGGTGCGGGCGAGCAGTTCCAGGGTGCCGAGCACGCCATACAGCGGCGTACGGATCTCATGGCTCATGGTGGCCAGGAACAAGGTCTTGGCTTCGTTGGCGGCGTCGGCGGACTGGCGTGCCTGTTCCAGCGCCGCTTCGATCTGCCGGCGTGCGCTGATGTCGCTGAAGGCGCAGAGCAACACGTCTTCGCCTTTGTAGCGGGTGGGTGCGCAGCTCAGGTACAGATGGCGGCCGTCGGCGGCTTCGAAGTAGTCGGTGAGGCAGGGGGCGTCGGGGTCGAAGGCCTGACGAATCCAGCCGGGACCGAGTTGTGCGCCACATTCGCCGAGCCACTGTTGGGCGAGGGTGTTTTTCAGCACCACCGTGCCATCGGTGCGACGCAGTACGCACAGCGCCACGGGGGCGGTCTGGATCACGTCGCGGCTGAACAGCTCGCTTTCCACCAGCGCCTGGATGCGATGGATCGCTGGTGTGATGAAGCGGTGTTCGAGACGGCGGGTGAGCAGGCACACCAGGCTGATGGTCAGCAGGCAGAACAGCAGGGCGCCGAGCATCTGTGGCCAGAGCGCCCACAGGACCGCGCGCAGGTCGATGGAGTAGGTGAGCTGCCAGTCTGAAGACTTCAGTTGTTTGCGCAGCACCAATTGTTCGGGCAGCCAGCCATCGCCGACAAAACCGAAGAAGTCCTGCTGGCGCAGGTGCGGCAGGTTTTGCCCTGGCGGCGGTTTATGGCTGTTACTGAAGAGCGGCATGCCCTGGGCATTGAACATGGTGAACTCGCCGGCGCTGTGATCGCTCAAGGCGTTGGAGACTTCACGGTCATCCATTTCCAGGCCGAGCCAGCCGGAGTCCAGGTCGCGCTCATCCAAGCGAATAAAGATGTACAACTGTGAGTGGCCGTCCGTGGCGTGGGTCAGCCAGAGTTCCTGCAGGGTTTTCTGCTGTTTGAGGGCGCGCAGTTGTTCCAGCATGGTCGCGGGAAAATCGGCAGCAACGGGCGCCGCATCATACAGCCGCAACACTTGGGCATCGGTGCTGACATACAGCAGGTTGAGCTGCTTGGCCTTCAAGAAATCACGCATGCGCTGGGTCAGCCAAATGCTCCATTGCTTGCCCGGGGTATTTCCCAGCAACAGGCGGATTTCTTCATCGGAGACCGGCAGATTCAATTCGGCCTTGCGTGTCGCTGACAGGCTGAGGCTTTCCAACAGCGCTTCACGGGTGGTGAAAAAGGTATGCGCCTCGGCGATGGCGCTGCTCATGTAGCTGCGCCGCTGGGAGATCTCATTGTTGAAAGTGAACAGCAGGAAGCTGTACACGCCGCCCAACATACCCACCAGCAGTACCAACGCGAAAATACGCAAAAGGCGGCGCGCGGCATGGGGCGTGGACAGCACGGGGCTGATCTGGTGCAGGTAGCTCTTTAATCTCATCCCGCCACTTTAGGGATGGTCAACCGTGGGAAAAATCAGACGATCCTTAGAACCCGCCATTCATCCGCCAAATACCAAGCAAGCTAATAATTCCATTTGACATTCGCTGCCTAAGCAGTAACATCTTGTCATACATTCACTGCCTAGGCAGTAATAAGGTGACTTTCGATGTCTCACTTCACTCCTGACAGTTTTCGCAACTGCCATCTCGGCCTGCTTCTGGGTCGGGCGGCGCTGCTCAAAGACCGCATTATCGACACCCATATGGAACCGCATGGCGTGACGGCCGCGCAGTTCAAGGTGTTGATCATCATTGCCCAGTTCGACGTCGATACCCCGGCGGAACTGTGCCGCAACCTGTCCCTGGACAGTGGCTCCATGACCCGCATGCTCGACCGCCTGGAACAGAAGGGCCTGCTGGCGCGCCAGCGTTCCGAGCAGGACCGGCGCCAGGTGCGGCTGGTGCTCACCGAAGACGGCCAGCGCCTGGCGGACATGCTGCCGCACATCGGCGCGCAGTCGATGAACGAGTTGGCCGGGGCCCTGGAGCCCGGCGAGTTGCAAACCCTGGAACGGATCCTCAAGAAAATTCTGGTAGCTGCCGGTGACGCCATCGTCATCCAGCGGGTAGGTAATGAATGAACAGACGCGCACTTAGCCTGGTGCTGGTGGCCATGAGCATGGCCGGTTGCGCCAACTACAGCGGCCTCGACACCCAAGGCAAACGCCTCGACGCCGGCAGCCTGCAAACCGGCAAGACCCTGAGCGGCGTGACCTTATCGAGCGCGGCGTGGCCCAGCGCCGATTGGTGGAAAAGCCTCGGCGACCCCCAGCTCGACGGCCTGATCCAGGAAGCCCTGCAGAACAGCCCCGACATGCAAGTCGCCAGCGCCCGTGCCCACCAGGCCGAGGCCGCTGCTTACGCCGCCAACGCCGAGCGCATGCCGACCCTGGATGCCAGCGCGGGTGTGAGCCGTTCGCGCCTGGCCAAAGACCAGGACCCACGCGGGGAGGGCGATGCCTATTCCACCGTGCGCAACATCGGCGCCAGCTTCAACTACAACTTCGACCTCTGGGGTGGCCAGCGGGCTGCCTGGGAAGCCGCGTTGGGCGAGGCGCGCGCCGCCCAGGTCGATCAACAGGCCGCGCGCCTGACCCTGGCCGCCAACGTGGCCAAGGCCTACAGCGACCTCGGCCAGGCCCACATCGTGCGCGACCTGGCTAACGACGACCTCAAGCGCACCCGGCAGATGCTCGACCTGGGCCAGCGCCGCCTGAACTCGGGCATCGACAGCCACTACCAGTACCAGCAGACCGAAAGCCTGGAAGCCAGCTCGCAGTCGCAACTGATCGACGCGGAAAAACAACTGCAAAGCGCCAAGATCGCCCTGGCGGTGTTGCTCGGCAAAGGCCCGGACCGTGGCAGTGAACTGGCCCGACCCAACGTGCTGAAACCCAGCGCCGTCGCCGTGCCCTCGGTGTTGCCCGCCGAGCTGCTGGGCCGTCGTCCGGACCTGATCGCTGCGCGCTGGCGCGTCGAAGCGGCCGGCAAGAATATCGACGCGAGCAAGACCCGCTTCTACCCCAACCTCAACCTGAGCGCGAGCGCTGGGGCCGAGTCGTTGCTGGGGGATGCGATGTTCGGTTCGGCCAGCCGCTTCTTCAACATCGCGCCGACGATCTCACTGCCGATCTTCGACGGCGGCCGCCTGCGTGCCGACCTCGACGCCCGCGACGCCGACTACGATCTGGCGGTGGCGCAGTACAACAAGACCCTGGTGCAAGCCCTGGGCGATATCGGCAACACCCTTTCACAACTGCGCGACACCGGCCGGCAGATCCAGGCCCAGCAACATGCCGCGGACATTGCCCAGCAGTCCTACGACACCGGTGTGCAGCGCTACAGCTCCGGCATCGGCAACTACCTGGATGTGCTCAGCATCGAGCAGCAATTGCTGCAAGCCCAACGCCAGTTGGCGACGCTGAATGCTGCGCAGATCGATCTGTCGATTCAATTGATGCAGGCCCTGGGTGGCGGATACGACGCCAGGAACATGGCCGCGACCACCCCAGCCACACGCTCGGAATAATTTGAGGTATTTGTCATGGCCACTGCCGAAAACACCAATGCAACTGAACAACCCCAAGACAACAACCCACGCAAACGTAAAGTGATGCTGATCGGCCTGGCGCTGATCGTCATCCTCGCAGTGGTAGGCGTGTGGGGTTGGTATGAACTCTATGGCCGCTTCAATGAAAGCACCGACGACGCCTACGTGAACGGCAACGTGGTGGAAATCACCCCGCTGGTCACCGGCACCGTGGTCAGCATCGGCGCCGACGATGGCGACCTGGTCCACGAAGGCCAGGTGCTGGTCAACTTCGACCCGAACGACGCCGCCGTCGGCCTGCAAAGTGCCCAGGCCAACCTGGCCCGCACCGTGCGCCAGGTGCGCGGCTTGTACAGCAATGTCGACGGCATGAAAGCCCAGGTCAATGCGCAGAAAGCCGATGTGCAAACCGCTCAGGACAACTTCAACCGCCGTAAAACCCTGGCCCAGGGCGGGGCGATTTCCCAGGAAGAACTGTCCCACGCCCGTGACAGCCTGACCGCGGCGAAAAACGCGCTGACCAACCTTGAGCAGCAACTGAAAACCACCAACGCGTTGGTGGATGACACGGTGATCTCGTCCCATCCGGACGTGCAGGCCGCCGCCGCGCAATTGCGCCAGGCCTACCTGACCAATGCGCGCAGCACCTTGATTGCACCGGTGACTGGCTACGTGGCCAAGCGCACTGTGCAACTGGGCCAACGCGTGCAACCGGGCACCGCGTTGATGGCCGTGATTCCGCTGAACCAGTTGTGGATCGACGCCAACTTCAAGGAAACCCAACTGCGCGACATGCGTATCGGCCAGCCGGTGGACATCGAGTCGGACATCTATGGCAGCGACGTGAAATTCAGCGGCACCATCGACAGCCTCGGTGCGGGCACGGGTAGCGCATTTGCCTTGCTGCCGGCGCAGAACGCCACCGGTAACTGGATCAAGATCGTGCAGCGGGTGCCGGTGCGCATCCACATCAACGCCGATGAGTTGGCCAAGCACCCGCTGCGCGTGGGCTTGAGCACCCTGGTCAACGTCGATTTGCACGACCAGAGCGGCCCGGTCCTGGCGCAACAAGCGCCGCAGAAAGCCTCGTTCACCACCAATGTGTATGACCGCCAACTCGCTGAAGCGGATGCCATGATCACCCAGTTGATCCATGACAACAGCCTCGCCGCGCCCAAGGCTGTGCAACGCTGATGAGCAATAACGCCTCCTTCACGCCACCCAGCCTGTTGATGGCCACTATTGGCCTGTCGCTGGCGACCTTCATGCAGGTGCTCGATACCACCATCGCCAACGTGGCGCTGCCGACCATTTCCGGCAACCTCGGTGTGAGTTCGGAGCAGGGTACCTGGGTCATCACCTCGTTTGCGGTGAGTAACGCGATTGCCTTGCCGCTCACCGGCTGGCTGAGCCGCCGCTTTGGCGAGGTGAAGCTGTTCTTGTGGGCGACCATGCTGTTTGTGCTGGCGTCGTTCCTCTGTGGTATTTCCACGTCGATGCCCGAGCTGATCGCCTTTCGGGTCATACAGGGCCTGGTGGCCGGGCCGCTGTACCCGATGACCCAGACGCTGCTCATTGCGGTCTACCCGCCGGCGAGGCGCGGCATGGCCCTGGCGTTGCTCGCGATGGTTACGGTGGTGGCACCGATTGCCGGGCCGATCCTCGGCGGCTGGATTACGGACAGCTACAGTTGGCCCTGGATCTTCTTCATCAACGTACCGATCGGCATCTTTGCGGTGATGGTCGTGCGTTCCCAACTGAAGAAACGCCCCGTGGTCACCAGCCATCAACCGATGGACTACGTGGGGCTGTTGAGCCTGATCGTCGGCGTCGGCGCCTTGCAGATCATCCTCGACAAAGGCAATGACCTGGACTGGTTCGAATCCAACTTCATCATCATCGGTGCGGCGATTTCGGTGATTGCCCTGGCGGTGTTCATCATCTGGGAACTCACCGACAAACACCCGGTGGTCAACCTGAAGCTGTTCGCCTACCGCAACTTCCGTATCGGCACCATTGTGTTGATCCTGGGCTATGCGGGCTTCTTCGGCATAAACCTGATCCTGCCACAATGGCTGCAGACCCAGATGGGCTACACCGCTACCTGGGCGGGGTTGGCGGTGGCGCCGATTGGTATCTTGCCGGTGCTGATGTCGCCGTTTGTCGGCAAGTACGCGCACAAGTTTGACCTGCGCTTGCTGGCGGGCCTGGCGTTCCTGGCGATTGGCTTGAGTTGCTTCATGCGCGCAGGCTTCACCAATGAAGTGGACTTCCAGCACATCGCCTTGGTGCAGTTGTTCATGGGTATCGGCGTGGCGCTGTTCTTTATGCCGACCCTGAGCATCCTGATGTCCGACCTGCCGCCGCATCAGATTGCCGACGGTGCGGGCCTGGCGACTTTTCTACGGACGTTGGGCGGTAGTTTTGCGGCGTCGCTGACCACCTGGATCTGGATCCGCCGGGCGGACCAGCACCACGCGTACATGAGCGAAAACATGACCACCTACGACTCCGCCACCCGCGATGCCTTGCAGGCGCTGGGCGGTGCAGGGCAGAAGGCCTACACGCAGCTGGACCAGATCCTCACCAGCCAGGCGTACATGATGTCCACCGTGGACTACTTCACGTTGCTGGGGTGGATGTTCATGGGGTTGATGTTGCTGGTGTGGCTGGCGAAGCCGCCGTTTACCGCGAAAGCGGGGCCAGCGGCCTCCGGCCACTGATACCCGGATCACTGTAGGAGCCGGATTGCCGGCGATAGCGGTCCACCAGTCAGCCTATGTGCCAACTGAAACACCGCCATCGCCGGCAAGCCGGCTCCTACAGGGTATGGGTGATCAGGCGCCGGGTAGGGCCAGCTGTGGATTGACGAAATCAAACGCCGCCAACTGAAACCCTTGCTCATCCACCTGCAACGCCCAGCCCTGCTTGTCCCAATCCCCCAGCACAATGCGCTTGGCCGCCTGGTCACCAATCTGCAACTTGTGAATGGCGGGGCGGTGGGTGTGGCCGTGGACCAGGGTGCGCACGCCGAACTGCTGCATCACCCGTGGCACTTCCTCGGGCGTCACATCGACAATGTCGTTGGCTTTCATGCGCGTTTGCGCCCGGCTTTCGCTGCGCAGCTTGCGCGCCAACTTGTGGCGGGTGCTCAAGGGCAGGTGGCGCAGGATAAACAGCACAATCGGGTTGCGCAGGATGCGCCGCAGCTTCATATAGCCGACGTCGCGGGTACAGAGGCTGTCGCCGTGCATCAACAGCACGGGCTCGCCATGGAGCTGCACGACACTCGGGTCCTTGAGCAAGGTGGCACCTGCGGCTTTGCAGAACGCCTTGCCGATCAGGAAATCACGGTTGCCGTGCATGATGAAAATCGGGGTGCCGCTGTCGCTCAGCTCACGCAGAGCCTCGCAGATGGAACGCTGGAAGGGCGTCATGCCGTCGTCGCCAATCCAGGCTTCAAAGAAGTCCCCCAGAATGTACAACGCCTGGGCGCCACGGGCGCGGGTGTGGAGCAGATCCAGAAACGCCCGGGTGATATCCGGGCGCTCCTCTTCCAGATGCAAATCTGAAATCAGCAATATCACCCAACGATCTCGGCTTTCTCGACGATAACGTCTTCTACCGGAACGTCCTGGTGACCGGCTTTACCGGTGGTCTGCACGCCTTTGATCTTGTCAACGACGTCCTGGCCTTCGGTGACTTTACCGAATACCGCGTAGCCCCAACCCTGCACGTTTTTGCCACTGTGGTTCAGGAAGGCGTTGTCGGCGACGTTGATGAAGAACTGCGCGGAGGCCGAATGCGGCTCCATGGTACGGGCCATGGCGACGGTGTACTTGTCGTTGGAAAGGCCGTTGTCCGCTTCGTTCTGGATGCTTGGACGCTTGTCTTTCTTTTCTTTCATGCCAGGCTCGAAACCGCCGCCCTGGACCATGAAGTTGCCGATGACACGGTGGAAAACGGTGTTTTCGTAGTGGCCGGCGTTCACGTATTCGATGAAGTTGGCGACGGTGATCGGCGCTTTCTCGGCGTTCAGCTCGATGACGATGTCACCGTGGTTGGTGGTCAGTTTGACTTGAGTCATGTTCACTACTCTTTTCAGGGAATTCGTGGGTTTGGGTGCCTGGGCACCACGACCGGTATGGCGAAACTGCAGCCAAGGCGCGCAGTTTAGCGTGCCCTGCAGGAATTTCGAGGTGGTTTTTTACCGCCGGTGCAATAAATGCAGCAGTTTTTGGCCTCGCTCTGTCAGGTACTTGACAGCATCGGCTATGATATCGCCTTTGTTTTGTCGGCCTAGCCCGGCCACGTACTTGTCTGTTCAAGGATCCTATGAGCAAGCCCACTGTCGACCCTACCTCGAATGCCAAGGCCGGACCTGCCGTCCCGGTCAATTTCCTGCGCCCGATCATCCAGGCGGACCTGGATTCGGGCAAGCACACGCAGATCGTCACCCGCTTCCCGCCAGAGCCCAACGGCTACCTGCACATCGGTCACGCCAAGTCGATCTGTGTGAACTTCGGCCTGGCCCAGGAATTCGGTGGCGTCACGCACCTGCGTTTCGACGACACCAACCCGGCCAAGGAAGACCAGGAATACATCGACGCCATCGAAAGCGACATCAAGTGGCTGGGCTTCGAATGGTCCGGTGAAGTGCGCTATGCCTCCAAATACTTCGACCAGCTGTTCGACTGGGCCGTCGAACTGATCAAGGCCGGCAAGGCCTATGTCGACGACCTCAGCCCGGAACAGGCCAAGGAATACCGTGGCACCCTGACCGAGCCGGGCAAGAACAGCCCGTTCCGCGACCGTTCGGTGGAAGAGAACCTGGATTGGTTCGCCCGCATGCGCGCCGGTGAATTCCCGGACGGCGCCCGCGTGCTGCGTGCCAAGATCGACATGGCCTCGCCGAACATGAACCTGCGCGACCCGATCATGTACCGCATCCGCCATGCCCATCACCACCAGACCGGCGACAAGTGGTGCATCTACCCGAACTACGACTTCACCCACGGTCAGTCGGACGCCATCGAAGGCATCACGCACTCCATCTGCACCCTGGAGTTCGAAAGCCATCGCCCGCTGTACGAATGGTTCCTGGACAGCCTGCCAGTGCCGGCGCACCCGCGTCAGTACGAGTTCAGCCGCCTGAACCTGAACTACACCATCACCAGCAAGCGCAAGCTCAAGCAACTGGTTGACGAGAAACACGTCCACGGTTGGGATGACCCGCGCATGTCCACGCTGTCGGGCTTCCGTCGCCGTGGCTACACACCGGCGTCGATCCGCAACTTCTGCGACATGGTTGGCACCAACCGTTCCGACGGCGTGGTCGACTTCGGCATGCTCGAATTCAGCATCCGCCAGGACCTGGACGCGAACGCTCCGCGCGCCATGTGCGTGCTGCGTCCGTTGAAAGTCGTGATCACCAACTACCCGGAAGACAAGGTCGACAACCTCGAACTGCCGCGTCATCCGCAGAAAGAAGAACTCGGCGTGCGCAAGCTGCCGTTCGCCCGTGAAATCTACATCGACCGCGATGACTTCATGGAAGAGCCGCCAAAAGGCTACAAGCGCCTGGAGCCGAACGGCGAAGTGCGCCTGCGCGGCAGCTACGTGATCCGTGCCGACGAAGCGATCAAGGACGCCGATGGCAACATCGTCGAACTGCGTTGCTCCTACGATCCGGACACCCTGGGCAAGAACCCTGAAGGCCGCAAGGTCAAGGGCGTGATCCACTGGGTGCCGGCGGCTGCCAGCATCGAGTGCGAAGTGCGCCTGTACGATCGTCTGTTCCGCTCGCCGAACCCAGAAAAGGCCGAAGACAGCGCCAGCTTCCTCGACAACATCAACCCTGACTCCCTGCAAGTACTCACTGGTTGTCGTGCCGAACCCTCGTTGGGCGAAGCACAGCCGGAAGACCGTTTCCAGTTCGAGCGCGAAGGTTACTTCTGCGCGGATATCAAGGACTCGAAACCAGGTGCTCCGGTATTCAACCGTACCGTGACCTTGCGTGATTCGTGGGGCCAGTGATTCAGGCAGGCCTGACCGGCTTTGCCTAGAGAGAAGGATTCGTCGTGCTAACGATCTACAACACACTCAGCAAGACCAAAGAAGTCTTCAAGCCGCTGGATGGCAACAAGGTGCGCATGTACGTGTGCGGCATGACCGTGTACGACTACTGCCACATCGGCCACGGCCGCAGCATGGTTGCCTTCGATTTGGTGACCCGCTGGTTGCGTTTCAGCGGCTATGACTTGACGTACGTGCGCAACATCACCGACATCGACGACAAGATCATCAACCGCGCCAATGAAAACGGCGAGTCGTTCGACGCGCTGACCGAGCGCATGATCGCCGCAATGCACGAGGACGAGGCCCGCCTCAATATCCTCAAGCCGGACATGGAGCCGCGTGCCACGGACCACATCCCGGGCATGCACGCCATGATCCAGACCCTGATCGACAAGGGTTACGCCTACGCCCCGGGCAATGGCGACGTGTACTACCGCGTCGCCAAGTTCATGGGCTACGGCAAGCTGTCGCGCAAGAAAATCGAAGACCTGCGCATTGGCGCACGTATCGAAGTCGACGAAGCCAAGCAGGACCCGCTGGACTTCGTGCTGTGGAAAGCCACCAAGCCGGGCGAGCCGAGCTGGGAGTCGCCATGGGGCGCGGGCCGTCCGGGCTGGCACATCGAATGCTCGGTGATGTCCACCTGCTGCCTGGGCGAGACCTTCGACATTCATGGCGGCGGCAGCGACCTTGAGTTCCCGCACCACGAAAACGAAATCGCCCAGAGCGAAGCCGCCACCGGCAAGACCTACGCCAACGCCTGGATGCACTGCGGCATGATCCGCATCAATGGCGAGAAGATGTCCAAGTCCTTGAACAACTTCTTCACCATTCGCGACGTGCTGGAAAAGTACCCTCCAGAGGTTGTGCGTTACCTGCTGGTGTCGAGCCACTACCGTAGCGCCATCAACTACTCGGAAGACAACCTCAAGGACGCCAAGGGCGCCCTGGAGCGGTTCTACCATGCGTTGAAAGGCCTGCCCGTTGTCGCCCCGGCTGGCGGCGAAGCGTTCGTTGAGCGTTTCACCCAAGTGATGAACGACGACTTCGGCACCCCCGAAGCCTGCGCCGTGTTGTTCGAGATGGTGCGCGAGATCAACCGCCTGCGCGAGAGCGATCTCGATGCAGCGGCTGGCC
Organism: Pseudomonas reactans; assembly: GCF_013385825.1. Lineage (GTDB taxonomy): Bacteria > Pseudomonadota > Gammaproteobacteria > Pseudomonadales > Pseudomonadaceae > Aquipseudomonas > Aquipseudomonas reactans. The sequence goes on from NZ_JACAPG010000010.1 coordinate 21,408, forward strand.
TGGCGGCCCGCTTGAAAGAACTGGCCAGCGTGCTTGGGGTTCTGCAAATGAAGCCTGAGGACTTCCTGCAAGCCGGCGCCGAAGGGCGTGTGGATGCTGCTGAGGTTGATGCGTTGATTCAGGCGCGTCTGGCTGCTCGGGCTAACAAAGACTGGGCGGAATCCGACCGTATCCGTGACCAACTGACCGCGATGGGTGTGGTGTTGGAAGACGGGAAGGGTGGGACGACGTGGCGGTTGGCTGATCAGGCTTGATCGGTAAACGCTGAATGAAAAACGCCCCGACTGGTTCGGGGCGTTTTTTTTGGACGCGGGCTTGGCCTCAATGCTTACTATCCACCTCATACCTGCTCTGAACAAACCCATTGTCCGACACGTAGGTTGCGACATGGCGCAGCTCATGCTCACTGCCAGCCTGGCCGAACAGTGGAATACCTTGCCCCAGCAACACCGGGATACGGGTAATGATCAGCTCATTGATCAGACCTGCATCAAGAAACGCCTGGATCGTCTGCCCACCGTCGATATACAGATGCTGCATGCCGCGCTCGGCTAACGTTGCCACCAATGTGGTCACGTCTCCCGCCATGACCTCAACCTTACCCTCAAGATGTGCCGGAATCTGCAGCTGCTGGCGAGACAGGACAATGACCGGCGTACCCTCATAGGGCCACTCGGGAAAGGACAGCACTTTCTCCAGGGTTTTGCGGCCCATCACCAATGCATCCACCGTGGCGATGAAGCTTTCATAGGTCACGCCATTCAGCTCAGCGGTTTCATACTCCGGCCGGTGCAACCAGTTGATATCACCGTCCGGGCGGGCAATAAAACCGTCGAGGCTGGCTGCGATAAAGACTGAGCATTTGATATCCATGGCGAAAACTCCTTTTTGTGCGCTTGGACGCTAATGATAATTTAATCCTGACCTGCAACAACCGAGCTTCTAAGAAATTGCCCTGATGCCCCTGTCTGTCGTGTGAGGATGTATGCGAAGTTGGTTGATCCGTTACCGTTACGCAATCATGTTCTGGGTGTGCTTCGGCGTTTTTCGCACTTCCCTGGCCGATTGGAATCCGATTCCCTCCGGCTCCATGCGCCCGACCTTGCTGGAGGGCGATGTGGTGCTGGTCAACCGTGTGGCCTATGACCTCAAGGTGCCGCTCACGGACATTTCCCTGGCCAAGCTCGACAACCCCCAGCGCGGCGATGTGGTGACGTTTTCATCGCCCAAGGATGGCATACGTCTGATCAAGCGCATCGTCGGCATACCCGGTGACACCCTGGAAATGAAAGATGAGGTGCTGTGGGTCAACGGCGTGCCGGCCATTTACAGTGATGCGCAGGACATCAGCGAGCCCATCGTGCCCGGTCATACAGTGCCGGGGATCAGGCTGAAGGAGCTGGCTGCCAACCGTCAGCGCACGGTGCAGTTCATGCCGACTGTGCGGGCGTTGCGCAATTTTGGCCCGGTTACTGTGCCAGCTGACAGTTACTTCATGCTGGGGGACAACCGCGATAACAGCGATGACTCCCGGTATATCGGTTTTGTGCCGCGCCGGTTGTTGATCGGGCGGGCGCATCATGTGCTGGCTTCAGCGCAGATCCTGGATGATTGGATGCCGCGGTTTCGCAGGTTTGGCGCGCCAATTTTGTAATAGGATTTCTACTAGGTTGAAGGACACCCGGATCCACTGACGGAGATTCAAATGGATTGCATTTTCTGCCGCATCGTTCAAAAGACTTCCCCGGCGCACATCTTGTGGGAAGACGACCAGCATATGGCGTTTCTCTCGATCTTCCCCAACACCCCCGGTTTCAGCGTAGTGATCCCCAAGCAGCATTACGGCAGCTATGCGTTTGCGCAGTCGGATGAGGTGTTGGCCGGGCTCGCGATAGCGGCGAAGAAGACCGCGTTGCAGATCGACCGGGCGTTTCCCGATGTGGCGCGCACGGGGCTGATCATGGAGGGGTATGGCGTGGATCATTTGCATGCGAAGTTGTTTCCCATGCATGGGACCGGTGGGGACAGTGCGTTCAAACCGTTGAGTTCGAAGGTGGACAAGTTTTTCGAAGCGTATGAAGGCTACATCTCGTCCCATGATCATGGGCGGGCGGATGATGCTGAATTGGCAGACTTGGCGGCCCATATCCGATCGTTCGGTTGACACCCAAACTGTAGGAGCCGGGGGGACGCCTAGTCCTTGCCAGCGATGGCGTCCTCAAAATCGCCATCGCCGGCAAGCCGGCTCCTACAGTGAGTTGTGTTCAGCCTGGGCGTCAGCGGCGGCTGCTGACTTCGGCCGGTACGTCATCACCGGCCATGCGCTTACGAAACAACGCCGTACGTGCCAGCAGCAACGTGGTCACCGGCACCGTGATCGACAGCAAGATCGGAATCAACCACCCGTGCAACACCGGCCCGGACTTGAGCACCGAAAAGTAGATGATCGACGCCAACGCCACACACCACGCCCCCAACGTCGAAGCCAAAGCTGGCGGGTGCATGCGCTGGAAGAAGTCCTTCATCCTTAGCAAGCCAATCGCGCCAATCAATGCAAACACACTGCTCAACACCAGCAGCACGGCCACGACGACTTCCATCCATAACGGCATCATTCAATCACCTCCCCGCGCAGCAGGAATTTGGCCAGGGCAAACGAGCCGACGAAGCCGAACAGCGCAATCAGCAGCGCCGCTTCAAAGTAGGTGTCACTGGCATAGCGAATGCCCAGCACCAGCATCATCAGCATCGCCAGGATGTACAGGTAGTCCAGCGCCAGTACCCGGTCCTGGGCCGATGGGCCTTTGAACAGGCGGATCAGCGTCAGCACCATGGCCAGCGAGAACAGGAACAGGCTGAACAGGATCGCATTGGAGAGCAGGGCGCTCATTCGAAGATCTCCATCAGGGGCCGTTCGTAGGCGGTCTTGAAATGCTCGATAAACGGCGCTTCATCCTCAAGATCAAACACGTGCAAGAGCAGGACGCTGCGGTCCAGCGCCAGTTCCGACCAGATGGTGCCAGGCACCACGGTCGTAATCATCGACAGCGCAGCCAGGCCGTTCGGATCGCGCAGGTCCAGGGGGATTTTGATGAAGCGTGAGCGTGGCGGGCGGGAGCCGCAGGTCAATACGCCCCAGGCCACTTGCAGGTTGGAGACGATCACATCGCGGCCTACCAGGAAGAACAGGCGAACAATCACCCCAGGGCGGCGAATGCGGATTGGCAAGGGCCGCAGTGGCGCCATCATCAGTGGCGCCAGAAAGCCCAGCAGCGCGCCCAGTAGCAGGTTGCCGGGGCTCACGGACAGGTTGAGCACCAGCCACAACAACCACAGCGCCAATGACAACCACGGAGCAGGGAAAAGACGCTTCATGGCTGCACCTCCAGCGCGGCGGCTTTGGCTTCAGGGCTCGGCACCGGTCGCGTCGCCATCACCGCCATTACATAGTGTTCCGGGTTGTTCAGGCTGACGGCCGTGTCCTGGGTGTAGCGCATCAGCGGCTCGGCCTTGAAGGTCAGCAGGATGCTCAAGCCCAGCAGGAAGAAGATCGGCAGGCACTCGTAGCGACGCAGCAGCGGCGAAGGACGCTCTTCCGGGGTCCAGAAGCGTTGTATGCCGAGGCGGGCGAAGGCGATCAACGAGGCCAGGCCCGAGAGGATCAGCAAAGCGACCAAGCCCCAGGCCGCCGGGCGGATCGGCGCATCAACGCTGACACCCAGGCCCAGCGGATTGACCAGTGCACTCAACAGGCTGAGCTTGCCGATAAACCCGGAAAGCGGCGGCATGCCGATGATCAGCAGGGCGCAGGCGATAAAGCTCAGCCCCAGGAAGGCCATGGTCCAGGGAATCACCTGGCCGACCACGGCTTGCTGTTCATCATCGAGGTTGACGCCGGGACGTGGGTGCAAGGACTCCATGGCTTTAGGCAGCGCATCGATCTCTTCATCCAGCGGCAGGTCGTTGGCCGAGCGCGAACGCTCGATCAGCTCGGCCAGCAGGAACAGTGCACTCAACGCCAGTGTCGAGCTGACCAGATAAAACAGCGCCCCCGCCGTCAGGCTTGGCTGAGCAAAACCCACGGCCGACAGCAAGATCCCCGCCGACACCAGAATGCTCAAGCTGGCCATGCGCTCCAATCGCTGCGCCGCCACCATCGCCAGACCGGCGCAGATGATGGTCGCCATGCCTCCATACACCAGCCAGTCCCCGCCAAACAGCGCTGACGCGCCGGCCTGGCCGGAGAACAGTAGAGTCCACAGGCGCAGCACGGTGTATACGCCGACCTTGGTCATGATCGCAAACATCGCCGCCACGGGAGCGCTCGCCGAGGAATAGGCGGGTGCCAGCCAGAAGTTCAGTGGCCACATGCCAGCCTTGGCCAGGAATGCGGTCGCGAGAATCGCAGCGCCAGCGTGCAGAAGGCCGCGATCAGCCTCCGGTACCAATGGGATTTTCAACGCCAGGTCAGCGAAGTTCAGCGTGCCAGTCACCCCGTAGATCATCGCCGCGCCAATCAAAAACAGCGACGACGCGAGCAGGTTGATCGCAATGTAATGCAGCCCCGCCGACACCCGCGCCCGGCCCGAGCCGTGCAGCATCAAGCCATAGGACGCCGCCAGCAGCACCTCGAAGAACACGAACAGGTTGAACAGGTCGGCGGTGAGGAAGGCACCGTACAACCCCATCATCTGCACCTGGAACAGCGCATGGAAACTGGTGCCCGCGCGGTCCCAGCGGGCCATGGCGAACAGCAGAGCGCTCACGCCGATGATGCCGGTGAGCACCAGCATCAGCGCCGACAGTTGGTCCACCACCAGCACGATGCCGAACGGCACCTGCCAGTTGCCTGGCAGGTACACGCCGATCGAGCCGGGGCCGCCTTTTTGCGTCCAGTACAGCAGCAAAATAGCGATGCCCAGGCCGACCATGCTGGAGAACAGGTTGATGCGTGCTTTCAGCGGGCGGTGCTTCTCGCCGAGCATCAGCATCAATGCGGCGGTCAGCAACGGCAGCAGGATCGGCGCGACGATCATTTGATTCATCCACGTCATTCCTTGGGCTCCCGGCCGTCCACATGGTCCGTGCCGGTCAAGCCACGGGAGGCCAGCAGCACTACCAGGAACAAGGCGGTCATGGCGAAGCTGATCACGATGGCCGTCAGCACCAGTGCCTGGGGCAGGGGATCGGTGTAGTTGAGCAAGTCTTGCGGCACGCCGTCCTTGATGATCGGCTCCTTGCCGATAAACAGGCTGCCCATGCTGAAAATGAACAGGTTGACCCCGTACGACAACAGGCACAGGCCCATCACCACCTGGAATGTCCGTGGCCGCAGGATCAGCCAGACGCCGGAGGCCGCCAGGACCCCAATGGCAATTGCGATGACTTCTTCCATCAGGCGGCTCCTTCCGTTGCGGCAACCACTTTGGCCTGGTTGCTCGGTTTGTGGGCCCGCACGGATTGGTGACCGAGGGCGGTGAGCATCAGCAGCGTCGAGCCGACGACCATGGCGTACACGCCGACGTCGAAGAACAAGGCGCTGGCGATATGGATGTCACCGAGCAGCGGCAGGCCGAAATGCCAGGTGTGGGTGGTGAGGAACGGATACCCGGCAAACAGTGCACCGAGACCGGTCAGCGTGGCGGAAAACAGGCCAAAGCCCATCCAGCGCATCGGCCGCAGGCTCATCTGCGCCTCGACCCACTGCGTGCCGGCGACCATGTATTGCAGGATAAACGCCACCGACATCACCAGCCCGGCGACAAAGCCGCCGCCCGGTTGGTTGTGGCCGCGCATGAACAGGTAGAACGACACCACCAGCGCTATCGGCAGCAGCAGGCGCACCAGCACCGCCGGCACCATCATGAAGCCCAGGGCGGTGTCGCTGGCCTGACGCGGGTTGACCAGGTCGGTGGCCACGTCCGGCGCCAACTGGCGCTGTTGCGCGGGCAGTTGCATGCTTTCCTTGGACGGACGGAAGCGGCGCAACAGGGCGTACACGGTCAGCGCCACGGCGCCGAGTACGGTAATTTCACCCAAGGTATCGAAGCCCCGGAAGTCCACCAGCATCACATTGACCACATTGCTGCCGCCGCCTTCGGGCAGCGCGCGGCTTAAGTAGAACGAGGAAATGTCGTTGGGCGTCTGGCGCGTCAGCATCGCGTAGGACAGCAGCGCCATGCCGCCACCTACTACGGTGGACAACAGGAAGTCGCGCAGACGGCGAATGCGCGCCTTGCGCAGCGAACTCGGCAGTGGCGAGACTTCCTCGATCCGCCGTGGCAACCAGCGCAGGCCGAGCAGGATCAGCACCGTGGTCACCACTTCGACCACCAGTTGGGTCAGCGCCAGGTCCGGCGCGGAGAACCACACGAACGTCACGCAGGTCATCAGGCCGCACACGCTGACCATGGTCAGGGCCGCCAGCCGGTGGTACTTGGCTTGCCAGGCAGCGCCGAGGGCGCAGGCAATCGCCAGCAACCACAGGGTGACGAATACGATGGAGCCCGGGATTTTCGGCCGATCGCCCCAGCTGAGGCCACTGTTGAGCATCGGGATCATGCCGCCGATCACCGCCACCAGCACCAGCAGGAACAATTGGGTCTGCAGGCGCTTGGTGCTGATGCGTTTCTCGATCTTGCGCACGCCGCGCATCATCACCACCAGGCTGCGCTCGAAGCCGCGCTTGCCGTTGAAGTAGCTGATGATGGGCGGGTATTTGAAGCGGCCACGCTTGAGTTGCTTGCGCAGCAATAGATACAGAACGACGCCAGCAGACATGGCCACCAGGCTCATGATCATCGGCGCGTTCCAGCCGTGCCAGATTGCCAGGCTGTATTCCGGCAGCACGCCGCCGACCACAGGCAACGCGGCAGCGGCGAGGATCGAACCCACCACCTGGGCCGGGAAAATCCCCACCAGCAGGCAGGTGAACACCAGCAGTTCGACCGGCGCACGCATCCAGCGCGGCGGTTCGTGGGGTGTGTGTGGCAGGTTGGTGGCAGTCGGTCCAAAGAACACATCAATGGTAAAGCGCAGCGCATAGACCACGCTGAACGTACCCGCGACCGTCGCGATCACCGGCAAGGCAAATTCCACCCAGGCGGTGGAGGAGATGAACACGGTTTCGGCGAAGAACATCTCTTTGGACAGGAAACCGTTGAGCAACGGCACCCCGGCCATGGACGCGCTGGCAACCATCGCCAGCGTTGCAGTAAACGGAATCAAGCGGACCAGGCCACTGAGCTTGCGGATGTCACGGGTGCCGCTTTCGTGGTCAATGATGCCTGCGGCCATGAACAGCGAGGCCTTGAATGTAGCGTGGTTAAGGATGTGGAACACTGCTGCGACGGCGGCCAGCGGGCTGTTGAGGCCCAGCAATAAGGTGATCAAACCGAGGTGACTGATGGTGGAATAGGCCAGCAGGCCCTTGAGGTCGTTCTGAAAGATCGCGCAGTAAGCGCCGAGAAGCAGTGTAATCGCGCCGGCACCGCCGACGATGTAAAACCATTCTTCGCTGCCGGACAGCGACGGCCACAGGCGGGCCAGCAGGAACACGCCGGCCTTCACCATCGTGGCCGAATGCAGGTACGCCGACACCGGCGTGGGCGCCGCCATCGCGTGAGGCAGCCAGAAGTGGAACGGGAACTGCGCGCTTTTGCTCAAGGCGCCGATCAGCACCAGGGCCAGCATGACCGGGTACAGCGTGTGCGCGCGAATCTGATCGCCGGCCGCCAGCACCTGGTCGAGGTCATAGCTGCCGACGATATGCCCCAGCAACATCACGCCCGCCAGCAGGCATAAACCACCGGCGCCGGTGACCATCAACGCCATGTACGCACCGCGTCGTGCATCGGCGCGGTGGTGCCAGTAGCCGATCAGCAGGAACGAGAACAGGCTGGTCAGTTCCCAGAAGAACACGATCTGGACCAGGTTGCCGGAGATTACCAGCCCGAGCATCGCGCCCATGAACGCCAGGAAAAATGCAAAGAAGCGCGGCACCGGATCATCCGGCGACATGTAATAGCGCGCATACAACGACACCAGCGTGCCGATGCCCAGCACCAGCATCGAGAACAGCCAGGCAAACCCATCCATGCGCAGCACGAAGTTCAGCCCGAGGCTGGGCAACCACATGAATTCTTCGCGGATCACGCCACCGTGGGCGATCTGAGGGTAGAGCAGGGCGACTTGAATGGTACCGACCAGGGCCACAAGGCCGGCCAGCAGGGATTCGGTGTTACGTGCATTGTGCGGCAGCAAGGCCGCCAGACAGCTGCCAGCGAACGGCAGAAGCAGTAGAACTATCAGGGACATAGGCTTCTAATCTGCGGGAGTTTGGGATGCATCATACGTGCCGCTTTCTCGATCACCAAACGGCAAGATGTGGCAGGATCCTACAAGCTAAGCTGAAAACCCTTGTAGGAGCGAGCTTGCTCGCGAAAATCGTCAACGGTAACGCGGGCCTCCTGGATTCACACAGTGTTCTCAGGTTCTTCGCGAGCGAGCTCGCTCCTACCTGTGGATGCGGCTGCCTTCTGGGCCTTGGTCTTCATCTCACTGACAATCACCGCCGCCACAATCAACGCCGCGCCCAGCATCGCAATCGGCGGAAAGCGCTCGCCGGCGATTCGTCCCACCACGCCTGCCCACACCGGCTCACCGGCATAAATCAACGTGGCTCGGGTAGGCGAGACACTCTGCTGCGCCCAGTTCATTGCCACTTGTATGACCGCACTGGTCAAACCCAGGCCCACTGCGCTGAACAGCAGCAACCACGAAAACCCCGGCAACGCCTCGCCCATCGGCACTACCATCAGGAACGACAGCAACGAGGCCGTGGCCAGTTGCACCACGGTCACCCGGCGCACATCCACCTGCCCGGCAAACGCGCTGATCAGGATGATCTCCGCTGCGATCGCGACGGCACCGATCAAGGTGGCGATTTCGCCGGGGCTGAAATTCAGCGAAGCGCCCGCCGGCCCGGTCAGCAGCATCAAGCCGGTAAACGCCAGCATGATGCCAATGCTCGGCATCAAGCCTGGACGGCGTCCCAGTACCAGCCATTGCAGCAACGGCACGAACGGCACATATAACGCCGTGATAAACGCCGACTGGCTGCTCAGGATCGTCTGCAGGCCAATGGTCTGCAACCCGTAGCCAAACATGATAGCCACGCCGATGAATACGCCTGCCTTCAATTCGAACAGGGTCAGGTCGCGCAAGGTGCGCAAGGAAAAGAACCCCACCACAATCGCCGCCGCCGCAAACCGTAGCCCGACGAAAAACATCGGCCCGCTGACAGTCATCGCGTGCTGCACCAGCAAAAAGGTGCCGCCCCAAATCATGGTGATCACCACCAGGATGCATTCGGCTTTACTGAAACGGTTGAAACGCGAGGGGGAGTTCGGGGTGGTCATGGCGGCTCGGTCTTGCAAGGGAAAGGCACGGACCGCACAATGCGCCGCACGCTGGGCAGTATACTGCGCACACCCACCCATTGAGCAATATAGTGCACAAAGAAAATCCACACCGGGCCTCGGTCCTGCAGCACGTCAGCCAGAACGTTCGTCGCCTGCGCCATGCTGCCGACTTGAGCCAGACAGCGCTCTCGGAAAAATCCGGGGTCAGCCGGCGCATGCTGGTGGCCATCGAGGCGGGGGAAAAGAACGTCAGCCTGTCCACCCTCGACCGTGTGGCCGAAGCGTTGGACGTGGCCTTCAGCGACCTGATCCAGGCGCCGGATGCCCCCGACCACAGCCGCATCAATGAGCTGGCCTGGGCCGGTGAAATTCCCGGCAGCAAGGCGGTGTTGCTGGCCAAAGCCACGGCGCGGCGTGAAGTCGAATTGTGGGAGATGCAACTGGAGCCGGGCGATCGCTACAGCCCCGATCCCGACCCGGATGGCTGGAGCGTGCAACTGTTCGTGTTCGAAGGTTGCCTCACCCTGCTGGTGGGCGAGGAAGAAAAGCACGTCGGCGCAGGCGAGTTTTATATGTTCGCCAGCCGTCACGTGCATGGCTATCGCAATGACGGCCAGGTGTCTGTGCGGTTTGTGCGCAACGTGGTGATCTAACTGTTTACCCGGCAACAGTGGATCGACACTTTGCTGTTTTGAAACGCGCCCTGTTGCGCTGAATTACCGGTAAAACGCTGATTTTATTGGCGATTACATTCAGGCACGACTCCTGCAATCACTCCAGTATCCCCTCGGAGCCTGGAGTCGGCCCATGTCAGCCCACCCTCATCACCCTGCCCATATCATCCGTTCGGACGCGGAAGCCATCGAGGTCGCCACGCGCCTGGCTGCACGGTTTGCCGTCGACGCCAGCGAGCGCGACCGTGAGCGTCGCCTGCCGGTGGCCGAACTCGACGAGTTCTCGGCCAGCGGCTTGTGGGGCATCACCATTCCCAAGGCTTATGGCGGTGCCGAGGTGTCGTATGTGACAGTGGCCGAGGTGATCAAACTGATCTCCGCCGCCGACCCGTCCCTGGGGCAGATTCCGCAGAACCACCTTGGCGTTGTCGACATCCTGCTGCAGACGGCCACGGAGGCACAAAAGCAGTACTACTTCGGCAAAGTCCTCCAGGGTTATCGATTCGGCAACGCGTTCTCCGAAGCCAAGAGCAAGAATGCCGGCACATTCGACACGCAGATCCGTTTCCACGGCGACACCGCGCAAATCAACGGCGAGAAGTTCTACTGCACCGGCGCGTTGTTCGCCCACATCGTGCCCACCGTCGGCAATAACGAAAAAGACCAGGCGTTCATCGCCTTCATCGAGCGTGATGCCCAGGGCTTGAGCGTGATTGACAGCTGGGATGGTTTCGGCCAGCGCACCACCGCCAGCGGCGGCGTGACCCTCGATGGTGTCACGGTGCCCCTGAGCGCAGTGATCCCCGCCCATCTGGCCTTCGACCAACCCACTGCCAACGGCCCGATTTCGCAGATTATCCAGGCGGCCGTCGATACCGGCATCGCCCTCGGCGCCCTGGAGCAAGCGAAAATCTACGCCCGCCAAGCGCGCCCGTGGATCGACAGCCAGCAGGAGCACGGCTGGCAAGACCCGTTCACCATCGCCGCCATCGGCGACCTGGAGTGGCGCGTGCACGGCACCGAAGCCATCCTCGCCAAGGCCGGCCTGGCGGTGGACCGTGCCCTCGCCGACCCCAGCGAAGACACCGTCGCCCACGCTTCATTGGTCGTCGCCCAAGCCAAAGTACTGTCGGCCGAAACCGCCTTGCTCGCCAGCAGCAAGCTCTTCGAACTGGCCGGCACCCGCTCGGTCACCGGCAAACACAACCTTGACCGCTTCTGGCGCAACGCACGCACCCACACCCTGCACGACCCGGCCCGCTGGAAATACCACCTGATCGGCAATTTCGTGCTCAACGGCGTGAAGCCCGCGCGCCACGCCTGGAACTGAGGATTGACCATGACCGCACTGAGTCTTGCGCGCCAACTGTTGGACAGCACCCGCCGCCATGTCGAGACCAGCGATGACCCCTATGTGATCAGCCGCTTCGGCGATCTGCAGATCCGCGTCGACGTGGCCGCCGCCTTGCTGGAACGCGCTGAAACCCACCCAAGCCCGGTGGCCGCCACCGAAGCGCAGATCGCCGCCGCCGAAGCCTTGATTGCCGCGAGCAACGCCGAATTCGAACTGACCGGCCAACGCACCGCACTGCCGTCGACCCTCGACGACCCCCTGCGCTGGAAATACCAGATTGTCGGCAACTACCACCTCAACGGAGTGCTTTGATGTCCCGTGAAATCCGCTTGAATGCGTTCGACATGAACTGTGTCGGCCACCAATCGCCCGGCCTGTGGGCGCACCCGCGTGACCGTTCGTGGCAGTACAAGGACCTGGAATACTGGACCGACCTCGCCAAGATCCTTGAGCGCGGCAAGTTCGACGGCCTGTTTATCGCCGACGTACTGGGCATCTACGACGTCTACAACGGCAACGGCGACGCGGCGATTCGCCAGGCCACACAGGTGCCGGTCAACGACCCGCTGTCGCTGATCGCGCCGATGGCGCTGGTCACCGAGCACCTGGGCTTTGGCCTGACCGCCTCGCTGTCGTTCGAACACCCGTATCCGTTCGCCCGGCGCCTCTCGACCTTGGATCACCTGACCAAGGGCCGCATCGGCTGGAACATCGTCACCTCCTACCTGGAAAGTGGCGCCAAGAACCTCGGCCAGAAAGCCCAGACCGAACACGACGCGCGCTACGACTACGCGGAGGAATACCTGGAGGTCTGCTACAAACTCTGGGAAGGCAGTTGGGAGGAGGGCGCCGTGTTGCGCGACCGCGAGCGGCGGATTTTCAGCGACCCGAGCAAGATCCACGAGATCCGTCACGTCGGCAAACACTTCCAGGTGCCTGGCATTCACCTGTGCGAGCCGTCGCCGCAGCGTACGCCGGTGCTGTACCAGGCCGGTGCGTCCAGCCGTGGCAAGCAGTTCGCCGCCGAGCAGGCCGAGTGTGTGTTCGTCGCCGCGCCGTCCAAAGTCTTGCTGAAAAAGACCGTTGCCGACATCCGCCGTCGCGCCGCCGAGGCCGGACGTGATCCGAAGAAAATCCTGATCTTCAACCTGCAGACGGTGATCGTCGGTGAGACCGATGCCAAGGCCAAGGCCAAGTTTGACGAGTACAAATCCTACGTCAGCTACGAGGGTGCGATGGCGCTGATCTCCGGCTGGACCGGTATCGATTTCAGCCAGTTCAAACCGGATGAACCGCTCAAGCATGTGCACACCAATGCCATCCAGTCGGCGGTGGAAGCCTTTTCCACGGCCGACCCGAACAAAGTCTGGACGCCCAACGAGCTGGCCGATTGGGTCGGCATCGGCGGTTTTGGCCCGCTGTTTGTCGGTGGCCCGGAAACCGTGGCGGATCTGTTGCAGGAGTGGGTGGAAGAGACCGACGTGGACGGCTTCAACCTGGCCTATGCGTTGACCCATGAAACCTTCATCGACGCCGTGGACCTGCTGGTGCCGGAGTTGCAGAAGCGCGGGGTGTACAAGACCGAATATGCCCAGGGCACGCTGCGCGAGAAGTTGTTTGGCGATGGCGCGCGGTTGGGCGCCAATCACCCCGGCGCCGGCTATCGCGACCTCAAGGCCAACTCAATCTGACCCTGTAGGAGCCGGCTTGCCGGCGATAGCGGACTGTCAGTTAAAACCTATCTAGCTGAACCACCGCCATCGCCGGCAAGCCGGCTCCTACAAAATGTTGTGGCATTTCACCAATCCTAGCCAGCGGACCACCGCACGCACATCACTTGAATAGGAGTATCACCCCTATGAGCGTGCACGAACTCAAACGTCCGCTGGCCCTGGAATGGCCCGCCGAACTGCTCGGCAACCTACCCAAGGCGCTGGAACAATTGCACCACTGGGCGCAGATCACGCCGCTGCACACTGCCTTGCGCCACAAACGCCAGGGCCAATGGCATGCGTGGCGCTGGATCGACACCTTGCGGGATGTGGAACGCCTGGCCGATGGTTTGCGCCAGCAGGGCTTTGACGAGCAATCGCGGCTGGCCCTCAGTGGGGCGTTCGAGCCGAACTTGTTGCTGTTGGCGCTGGCTGCTCATTCCATCGGTGGGCAGGTCCTGACCCTGGCTGACGACCTAGAGGTCGACGCGCTGCAACAACACCTGTGGCGCAGCCGTCCCACCCACACTTACACCCAGGACCGCCAGCAAGTGCGGCATTGGCAATCGGCCAACCTGCTGGACTTTGCCCAGTTGCTCGGCCCGATCGACCCGGCGCAACACCTTGTACGCTGGTGGCAATCCAGCGCAGAAACCGCGTTGTGGAGCGAAGAGGGCACCCACTGGCAGGGTGGCCTAGCGGTGGTGTTGGAGCAATGGCTGAACAGCGGCCATGGCCTGGCCTTTCCGGAAAGCCCAGCCTCCGCCCGGCGTGATCGCAGTGAAGTGGCGCCCACCGGTCTGCTGTTGTCACCCGCACGCTTGCAGCACCTGGCCGATGAGATCGAAAGCCGCTTGGCGCCTCATGGCACCTGGCGTCGACGCCTATGCGACTGGGCCATCGCCCACCCGCAAAGCGGCCTGCGCCGCCTGTTGAAAAACCGTGTGCGCAAGCTGCTCGGTTTTCAGCGCCTGGCTTACATCTGGCAACCCCTCAAATCGACCCCGTCGCCGGTGTGGCTGGCGGAATTCAAACGGGACATCGCATGAGCCAAGCCATTCTCCAAGTGCGGGATATCTCGCTGTCGTTCAAGGGCGTCAAGGCGATCAATGCCTTGTCCTTCGAGGTGGCGCGCGGCGAGATCTGCGCGCTGATCGGTCCCAATGGTGCCGGTAAAAGCTCATTGCTCAATGTGCTCAATGGCGTATATCGCTTCGATGCCGGTGAGATCGTCTTCGAAGACCAGCACTTCCACCGCATCGACCCGCTCGGCGCCGCGCGCCGGGGCATTGGTCGCACCTTTCAGAACAACGCGCTGTTCAAGAAGATGAGCGTGCTCGACAACATTCTCACCGGTCTGTCGCGGCATATGCGCAGTAGTTTTATTGAACAAGCCCTGGGCTTGCCACGCGCACGCCGGGAAGCCGAAGTGTTCCGCCTGCGCGCCCAGGGCATTCTCGAGTTTCTTGAGTTGCAAGCTCAGCGTGATGTGCTGGTGGGCAACCTCTCTTATGGCCTGCAAAAGCGTGTCGAGTTGGGCCGGGCATTGATCGCCGGGCCCAGCCTGTTACTGCTCGACGAACCTATGGCGGGCATGAACGCTGAGGAAAAACAGGAAATGGCGCGCTTCGTCGCCGACGTGAACCGCGACCTCGGCACCACCGTGGTGTTGATCGAACACGACATGGGCGTGGTCATGGGGCTGTCCGACCACGTGGTGGTGCTCGATTACGGGCGCAAGGTCGGCGACGGCACGCCCGCTGAAGTGCAGGCCAATCCCGAGGTGATCGCGGCCTACCTGGGGGTGGTGCACTGATGACGTTTTTCTTTGAAACCCTGCTCGGCGGTCTGCTCGCCGGCACCATGTATTCGCTGGTCGCCATCGGTTTCGTGCTGATCTATAAAGCCAGCGGCGTGTTCAACTTTGCCCAGGGCTCGATGCTGCTGTTTGCCGCGCTGACCTTCGTCAGCCTGCATGATCAGGGCGTGCCATTTGCCTTGGCGCTGCTCTTGACTGTCATCGTGATGATCATCGGCGCCTTACTCATCGAGCGCTTGGTGTTGCGGCCGCTGGTGAACCGTTCGCAGATCACCCTGTTCATGGCCACCTTGGGCCTGTCATTCATAATCGAAGGTCTGGCCCAGGGTTTGATGGGCTCGCAAGTACGCGCCCTCGACCTGGGCATCGACGACGTGCCGCTGTTCGTCGGCCCGCTGATGCTCAGTCAATTCGACCTGATCGCCGCGGCCGCTGCGGTGGTGCTGGTGACGGTGCTGGCGCTGCTGTTCAACAAGACCCGCATTGGCGTGTCGCTGCGCGCGGTGGCGGATGACACCACGGCGGCGCTGTCCATCGGTATCAACCTCAACCGTATCTGGCAGATCGTCTGGGCGGTCGCCGGGATTGTCGGGCTGGTGGCGGGGCTGCTGTGGGGCGCGCGCCAAGGGGTGCAGTTTTCGTTGTCGCTGGTGGTGCTCAAGGCCTTGCCGGTGCTGATCATCGGCGGGTTTACCTCGATTGGCGGGGCAATTGTCGGCGGGTTGATCGTCGGCGCGGCGGAGAACCTGGCCGAGGTGTATATCGGCCCCTTGATCGGCGGCGGCATCACGCCGTGGTTCGCCTATGTACTGGCCTTGGCCTTCCTGTATATCCGTCCCGCCGGCCTGTTCGGCGAGCGTGCCATCGAGCGAGTCTGAAACCATGTCGATTCCCGTTGTTCAAGACACCGCGCCGTTGCTGCTGATCCAGCGGCGCATTCCCTGGGGGCTGATTGGCCTGTTGGCGCTGGCCTTTGTCGTGGTGCCGCTGTGGGGCAATGACTATTGGCTCAATGCGATTCTGATCCCCTTTTTAGTGCTGTCCTTGGCCGGGCTGGGCTTGAACCTGCTCACCGGCTACACCGGGCAAACCTCGGTGGGGGCCGCGGGTTTCATGGCTGTTGGCGCATTTGCCACTTACGGTTTTTTACTGCGCCTGCCGGAGCTGGGCTTGCCGGTGGCGCTGCTCGGCGGCGGGATTATCAGCGCGTTGGTTGGCCTGCTGTTCGGCCTGCCCAGCTCGCGGATCAAGGGCTTCTACCTGATGGTCACCACTTTGGCCGCACAGTTTTTCCTGGAGTGGCTGTTCGTCAAATTCCCCTGGTTCTACAACTACGGCTCGTCCGGGACCATCTCCGCGCCGAAGCTTGCGCTGTTCGGCCACGACCTCAACACGCCGCTGGGCCGTTACCTGCTGACGTTGGTCACGGTGCTGCTGCTGACCTGGACCGCGATTAACCTGGTGCGCAGCCAGGTCGGGCGCAACTGGATGGCGATCCGCGACATGGACACCGCCGCCGCCGTGGTCGGCATTCCGGTGGTGCGCTACAAGCGCCTGGCGTTTGCAGTCAGCTCGTTTTACCTCGGCATCGCCGGCGCGCTGTGGGCCTTTGCCTACCTGGGTACGGCCAGCGCCAGCAGCTTCGACATCAATCGTTCATTCCAGATCCTGTTCATCATCATTATCGGCGGCATGGGCAGCATTGCCGGCAACTTTGTCGGTGCGGCCTTCATCAGTTTGTTGCCGATCTTCCTCAGCCACGCCGGGCAGGCGCTGTTTGGCGGTTCGGTGGATGCGGGGCAGTTGCAGAACTTGCAGAAAATCATCTTTGGCGTGTTGATCATCGTGTTCCTGATCAAGGAACCCGAGGGCTTGATTCGCCTGTTGCACAACCTGCGTGACCGTGTGCGGCAGTGGCCGCTGCGTTTCTAACATTCCCTCAAGAGAATTCCCATGCGTGCATCCTTGAAACATTCCCTGGTCGGCGCTGCATTTGCGCTGGCCGCCCTGGCCGGTGCTGTTCCCCAGGCGATGGCCTCGCCGGACCAGCAATTCATTCCCCTGGCCACCTACCGCGTCGGCGCCTATGCCTCCAGCGGCGTGCAGGTGTGGGCCGGGATGATCGACTACCTGCGCTACATCAACGAGGTCGAAGGCGGCATTAACGGCGTCAAGTTGGTGTGGCAGGAGTGCGAGACGGAGTGGACGGCGGAGAAGGGCATCGAGTGCTACGAGCGCTTCAAGAATGGCCTGGATGGCGCGCCGGTCGCGGTGTACCAGCCCAACGGCGCACCGGCGGCGTATGCGCTGAGCGAGCGCGCGGAAGTGGACAAGATCCCGCTGATCACCCTCGGCTACGGCCGCACCGAAGCCACCGACGGCACCGTGTTCCCCTACAACTTCCCGGTGATGCTGACCTTCTACAGCGAAGCATCGACCCTGGTGAACTACATCGCCCAGCGTGAAGGCGGGTTCGACAAGCTCAAGGGCCAGAAAATCGCCACGGTCTACCACGACTCGGCCTATGGCCGCGAAACCCTCGGCCCGCTGAAATTGCTGGCGGAAAAGTACGGCTTTGAAAACATCCAGATCCCGGTGGCCGACCCTGGCAACGAACAGTCCGCGCAATGGCGCCAGGTGCGCCAGGCCAACCCGGACTGGGTGTTCCTGCGCACCTGGGGCGTCTCCACCCCGGTGGCGGTGAAGACTGCCGCGCGCTTCGGTTTTCCGGTGGATCACATCATCGGCGACATCTGGGCCAGTTCCAGCGAAGACGTCTTGCCTGCCGGTGCCGCCGCCAAAGGCTACCTGGCACTCACGCCGTACCCGGCGGGTGCCGACTTCGAAATCCACAAGCGCCTCAAGCAGTACATCCTCGACAAGGGCCACAGCGACCTCAAGGACCTGAAGAACTTCGGCAGCGTCTACTACAACTCCGGCCTGGTGAACGCCGCCGTGGCGGTGGAAGCGATCCGCACCGGCCAGGCCAAGTTCGGCAAGCGTCCGCTGAATGGCGAAGAGGGCCGCTGGGGCCTGGAACACCTGAACATCGACGACGCCCGCTTGAAAGACATGGGCTACTTGGGGCTGATGCAGAACCTCAAGCTGTCGTGCCGCGACCACGAAGGCGGCGGCTCGGCGCGGGTGCAGCAGTGGGATGGCGCCAACTGGACGCTGATCAGCGAGTGGATCGCCGCCGACCGCGCGCTGCTGCGACCATTGATCGATGAAAAGTCCGCCGCCTTCGCCAAGGAAAAAGGCCTGACGCCACGCACCTGCACCGGGGATGAATAAACCATGAGCCAGCCCGCCGCTGAATCCGCCAGCCCTTCACTGTTGACGGTCAACGATATCGAAGTGATCTACGACGGCGCGATCCTCGCGGTGGCCGGGGTGTCGCTGAGCGTGCCCAAAGGTGCCATCGTCGCCTTGCTCGGTGCCAATGGCGCCGGCAAGAGCACCACGCTCAAGGCGATCTCGGGGTTGGTACGCGCCGAGCGGGCCGAGGTCAGCCGGGGCGTGATCGAATACGCAGGCCTGGACCTGGCCGGTGTCGATCCCAGCCAGCGCGTGCGAAAGGGCATGGTCCATGTGCTGGAAGGCCGTCATGTGTTCGGCCAGCTCACGGTGGAAGACAACCTGCGCAGCGGCGGCTTCGTGCGGCGTTTGAGCCGCAAGGACATGGAACAGGACCTGGAGCGCCTGTACGCCTGGTTCCCAAGGCTCAAGACCAAGCGCCACACCCGCGCCGGGCTCACCTCGGGCGGCGAGCAGCAGATGGTCGCCATCGGCCGGGCGTTGATGACCCGTCCTACGTTGGTACTGCTCGACGAGCCGTCCATGGGGTTGGCGCCTATGATCGTGCAGGAGATTTTCGAGATCATCGCGCAGCTCAATCGTGAGCAGCAGGTGAGCTTCCTGATCGCCGAGCAGAACATCAATGTTGCACTGAACTATGCGTCCCACGGCTACGTATTGGATACTGGCCGCGTGGCCTTGAGTGGCAGCGCCGCTGAGCTGTTGGCGCGGGGCGACTTGCATGACATTTACCTGGGCAAACAGTAAGGGCGACTCTGCATGACTGAATCCATCCGCAACGCTGATGTACTGATCATCGGTGGCGGCCTGAGCGGCACGATGCTGGCGGTGCAACTGCTGCGCCTGCCGGGTCGGCGCCGGATCCTGGTGATCGAGCCGCGCGCCGAACTCGGCCGGGGCGAGGCCTACAGTGCTGTCGAACTGGGCCACACCCTGAACGGCAACGCGGCGCGCATGAGTGTCGACCCGGACAATGCCGACGATTTGACTCAATGGCTCACCGACTACATTGGCGCTGGCGGCTGGCCTGAGTCGGACCAGCAGCACGTGCCGATCAGCGAACTGTTCCCGCCGCGCGAGATATTTGGTCTGTATGCCCAGCAGCGCTTGGCAGAGGCGAAGGCGCAGTCAGCTTCCAGCGTCGAGCATGTGCGCGGCGAAGTGGTTGACCTGCAAGTGGACGAAGCCTCGGCGCTGCTCACCCTTGATAACGGCCGGCAGCTGCGCGGCGGGTGTGCGGTACTGGCCACCGGTATGTTCCCTGCGGCGCGTACGCCACAGACCGAGTCCAGCGGGTTGAACGCGGCGGCGGTGGACCCTTGGGACGTAAAAGCAATGACCCGAATTGACCCGCTAGCGCCGGTGCTGATCATCGGTTCCGGGCTGACCATGGTCGACGCGGTGGTGTCCCTGGAACAGGCCGGGCATCGCGGGCCCATCGAGATTTTCTCGCGCCATGGCCTGCTGCCCCATATGCGTCGACAGCCGCCGAGCTGGGTGGATTTTCTCGGCGAAGACCACAGGCTGCGCAGCCCCTTGCAATTGCTGCGCGAGGTGCGTCGTCAATGCCGGCTTGCGCAAGCGCAGGGCATTGATTGGCAGTCGCCGCTGGACACGGTGCGTGCGCATATCAGCCGCCTGTGGAGCCAGGCCAGTGAGCGTGAAAAGCGCCAGTTCGTGCGCCATGTACGGCCGTGGTGGGAAAGCCACCACCACCGTTCGCCGCCGTTGAGCGCGCAGTTGGTGGTGCGATTGCATGAAGAAGGACGGTTGCGGATTCGGGCGGCGTCGTTCAAAGGCCTGGAACCTTCGGTCGAGGGCGTGACCATTGGTGTGCGTTACCGAGGCGAGCAGGCGGTGAAGCGGGTTTGCGGCGCGGCCCTGATCAACTCCAGCGGTATCGAATACGACTGGCGCCGCGTGGCCCGGCCGTTGCCCCAGCAGTTGCTCAAGCGTGGGCTGATCCAGCCTGGGCCGTTGGCGTTGGGGATTGCGGCGGATGTTTCGGGGGCGGTGGTGGATGCTCAGGGGCAGGTCAGCCAGCGCTTGTTCGCCATGGGGCCGCCGTTACGGGGGATGTGGTGGGAAAGCACGGCGGTAACCGATGTGGCGTTGCAGGCCAAGGCACTGGCTGCACAACTCACCCTGTAGGAGCCGGCTTGCCGGCGATGGCGGCCTTGAATATTGCAATGATCTCAAGGGCCTCATCGCCGGCAAGCCGGCTCCTACAGGGGATGGGTGCTCACGAAACCGGGCTTCAGGCCGAAGACCTCGACGCCTAGGGCGGTCGATTGCCCGGTCGTCACCTTCACCCGCTCCACCGGTTTATCCATCGCTTCCCTGTATTCCACCGTCATGTCCGGCCCTATCGCCTGGCTCGGAATCACCATCGCCTGCGCATTGTTGTAAGTCACGATGGTCAAGCGCGCACTCATCCCCAGTCGCACCCGTTGCAACTGCTGCGGCGTGAGCTTGGGGATCGACAAGGTCACCGGAAACTGCGCACTGCCCTGGCTGTCACTGGCAATCGCCAAGCCGCTCACCACGCTGACCGTGCCACTCAGCCGCTCGCCGTCAAACCCATCCCCCAGCACTTCCACCGCCTGGCCTTGATGCAACTGGTTGATGTCCAGCTCCGAGACTTTGGCGACGATTTTAAGCCGTTCGATGTTCGCCAGGCCAAACAGCACCTGACCCTGGCTGACCTTGCTGCCGGCCTGTACCGGGGCGGTGTTGTTGCCGCTGCCCTGAGTTGAAGTATTGCCGGGCGGCGGCACCACGATGCCGGAGAACGGCGCCTTGACTTCCTGGCCGTCGAGCAGCTTGTGCAGGGCGTCGTATTTCACCGTGGCATTGGTCAGTTCCATGTCGGCGATCTGGCGGTACTCGCCCTTGCCCTGGTCGAGGGCCTGTTGCAGTTCGCTGCGGGCGGAGGCGAGGTCCAGTTGTTGCTGCTGGGTCTGCTGCTTGAGGTCATCCAGCTCGTTGCGCGGGATGATGCCGCGCTGGAACAGGTTTTCGCTTTCGGTCAGTTTGCGCTGGGTGTTGCTGGCGGTCATTTCGAGGGTGCGCAAGGCACGGCGCGCGCGGCTGACGGTGGGGCCGTTGTCCCAGTCCTGCATTTCCTGCACGGTACGCCGGGCCCTGAGTTGGACGGAGAGGGCGTCGCGCAATTGCACCTCCAAGGTGGCCGGGTCCATGCGCAGCAACACCTGGCCGGCCTCGACCCTTTGGCCTTGCTCCACCAGGTTGGCTTGCACGTTGCCGTCGAACGGCGCTGTGAGGGTGATGGTGGTGTCGGGCTCGATCTTGCCCACCAGGCCGATCTGGTGCACCAGCGCGTCGGGCTGGACGGCCTGCCACTGCTCGGGAATTCCGGCCGGATCGGAGGCCGGGCTGCGCAAGGCCAGGCCCGCGCTGCCCAGCAACAGGATGAGTACGGCGCCCAGCAGGCGTTTCTGATTAGTAGTCATTGAGGGCGATTTCCCAACTTTCCAGCGTCATGCCCAGGGTCAAGTCGAGCTGGGTCTGGGCGTTCAAATAAGCGATCAGCGCATTGAGCTGTGCGTTTTCGGCGTTGCGTAAGTCGGTCTCGAAACTCAGCACCTGGAAGTTGGTGGAGCGTCCGGCGCTGAGTTTTTCCCGCTCGATCTCGATCTTGCGCCGCGACAGCTCCACGGCACGCTGGGAGATTTCATATTGTCGCCAGCGGGTGCCAAGGTCGCGCACCACGTTGTTGACGCTGCGCTCCAGCTCCTGGCGCGCATCGGTGATACGGATCTCCTGATCCTCCACATTCACCCGCGCACGCACTTCAGCCTGGCGCGTGCTGATGTCGCCGATGGGGATTTGCACCTGCACCCCGGCGTAGCTATCCCAGGTTCGGTTGTTGGTACGGCCGGCGTCGTTGTCGGTGTTGGCCCGTATCTGGTTGGCACCGGCCACCAGGTCCACCTGCCAGCGCCCGGAGTCCTTGGCGATCACCAGGTTCAGGTCGGCCTGTTGGGTGCCGAGTAAAGCGGCCAGGTATTCCGGCTGCTGGGTCTGCGCGAGGTTGAAGGCCTGGCGCTTGTCGACCTGCACGGGCTGGGCCTCCAGGGCTTCGGTGGCGCGAACCGGCGTGGACAGGTCCAGGGCCAACAGACGCAGCAGGGCCAGGCGGCTGGTGTCCAGTTGGTTCTGTGCTTCTTCCACGCCCAGTTGCTGGGTGGCGATATCGGCTTCGGTCTGCACGATTTCGAACTCCGCCATGCGCCCGGCATTGATCAGCGCCTTGTTCACTTCCAACAAGGTGCCGGAGCGCTTGAGGGCATCCTGCACGATGCTCAGTTGCTGCTGGGCGCGCAACAGTTCGCGGTAAGTGGCGATGATCTGGCTGATGGTTTGCGCCACGGTGGCCTTGAGGTTCAGGCGGTTGGCCTGTTCCGACAGGCGCGACAGGCGCAGCGGCGCGGTGGTGGCGTCCCAGCCGGCGCCACGCAACAGCGGTTGGATGATCGCCAGGTCGAGGCCGTCGCTGCGGTAGCGGCCGGCGCGGTCAGCGGTGTTCAGTTGCTGGGTCCAGGCCATGCTCAGGCGCGTGCCGTATTCACTGAGCAGGCTGGTGGCCGGCGCGAGGTTGGCATTGCGTGTGTTGTCGGCGGAGCCACGGTTGGTGCGGTAATAACTGTTGAGGGTGAGCTTGGGGTTGAACACATCTTCGGCCACCCGCAGGTCGAATTTCTGCGCCACCCGTTGCAGGTAGGCGCTGCGGATCGCCGGGTTGTTGCGCAAGCCAAGGTACACCGCATCGCCCAGTGTCAGGCGGGTGACCTGAGCATTCAACGAGACGCTGCGGTCATAGCCGCTACGGGTGCTACTGGGCGCCGATGGCTTGATCACCACGTCGGCGGCCGTGCCGGGCAGGCTGACGAATGCGAGCAGCCAGAGCCATTTATTCATCGCGCAGGGCCTCCACCGGCTGCAAGCGTGAGGCCGACACCGCTGGGTAGATGCCGAAGAACAACCCCACCAGCAAGGTACTGCCCACCCCCAGCGGCAAGGCGGCCACCGCCAGCGCAAATTCCCAGCCTGACAGCCAGGCGTACAACCAGGCAGCGGTCATGCCCAGCACCGCGCCGCAGAGGGCGCCGACGGCGGTGAGGGTCACGGCTTCGAGCAGGAACAGGTTGCGGATATCCCGCTGGCGGGCGCCGAGGGCCATGCGGATGCCGATCTCGCGGCGACGCTCAGAGACGTTCATCAGCATCACGTTCATCACCCCCACACCACCGCCCACCAGTGAGATCGCGCCCAAAGCCAGCAGCAGGTAGGCGAATGTGCGGCTTTGCCGGGTCATGCCGTCGATCATTTGCTGGGGCACCTGGATGTCCACATCGTGGTCGGGGAGCTGGGGTTTCAGCGCGGCGGCCGCGTCTTGGGCGACGCGCTCCATGTCCTGGCCGGGAGCTGCACGAATGATCAGGTTGCCGATCTGTGGTGTTGCGTAGATGCGGCGCATGCCTTCGGCGGGAATGAACAGCGACTCATTGGCCTGTACGGGCATCAGCATCGCCCGTGGCTGGCTGCGCATTATGCCCACGATCAGGAACAGGTAGTCGTTGATGCGCACACGATCGCCTACTTGCAAGGGGTCGCCCGGCGCACTCAGTGACTGGGCCACTTGGTCACCGATCACGCCGTAGGTTTCGTTGGCATCGAAGCTCGACAGGAAACGTCCCCGTTGCACCACCAGGCGCATCGCGTCCTTGATGTCCGGTGTACTGCCCACGAAGTTGGCGTTGGCGGTACGGCCATGGAACACGATGGGCCCGCTGAACAGTGTGAGCGCACCGATATGGGCTATGCCAGGCACCGTCTGGCGCATGGCGTCGAGGTCGAGGCGGGCGGGCATCGGCACAGTGCTGGCGCCCTTGGGGGGGAACTGAGCGATCAGGGTGTCGGTGCCCATGTCCTTGAAGATCATCGCTGCATCCACCGACGCGTTATGCCCGATGTTGATCAGCGCCACCACCGACGAACTGCCGATCACAATCCCCAGCAAGGCCAGGATCGAGCGCTTGCCCAGGGTGCGCAGGCTGACGAACGCTTCATGCAGCAGTTGGCTGAGGTTCTGTTCAACCCGCAGGCTGCTCTTTACCCCCCCGATCATGGGCGCCCGGCCTCCTGTACCACGCCATTGCGCACCAGGATCTTGCGGTCCAGGCGCTCGGCGATGTGGGGGTCGTGGGTGACGATGATCAGGGTGACTTGTTGTTCACGGTTCAGCGCCAGCAGCAGGTCCATGATGTCCTGGGCCGTGGTGCTGTCGAGGTTGCCGGTGGGCTCGTCTGCGAGGATCACCGAGGGCTTGCCTACCAACGCCCGCGCAATGGCGACCCGTTGGCGCTGGCCGCCGGACAGGTCGGCGGGGCGATGGTGGGCGCGGTCGGCCAGGCCGACTTGTTCGAGCATGCGCAGGGCTTGTTCCACCGACTCATGGCGCGACACGCCGCGATAACTCAGGGGCAGGGCGACATTGTCCAAGGCGCTGAGGCGTGGCAACAGGTTGAAGCTCTGGAACACAAAACCGATCTGCTGGTTGCGGATCGCCGCCAGTTCATCGGGCGTGGCGTTGAAGATATCGTGCCCGGCAAAGTGGTACTGGCCGCAGTTGGGCAGGTCCAGCAGGCCGAGGATATTGAGCAGCGTGCTTTTGCCGGAGCCGGAGGCGCCGAGGATGCCGCAGCTGTCGCCGCTGGCGATGCAGAGGCAGACATTATTGAGAATGGACAGGTGCTGACCGGCCAGCTGGTAGCTTTTGCCGATGCCGTGCAGGGAGATCAAGCCGGGTTGCGCGGGGGTATCTGTCATCATGACTACGCCTTCAGTCTCGACGGTGCTGCCATGCCCCCTTGGTAAAGCCTTGTAACAAGTTCGGGAGCTGCCTGGTACGCGTCACGGACTGGTTTTATTTCTTGTTTTTAAAATATTGTTTGAATACTAACCGTGTTCCAGCCGCTTCGCCAGCCATGGATATAGAGCGGTTTCACCCTTTGAAACGATTGCTCCCCAGGCAGCGGGAGCCTGCTAAAAAAACGTTCGACTAACCTTTGCACGCCCGTCTGCAAAGGCTTTCGGTTATATGGCGGTGTGTCACTACTTGCTTTCGGACGGTCGGCCCGGTATAAAAAATCAAATTATTTTTTAAAACAATATTTCCCACGTGGAACTTCTATGGTCGCGAAGAAAGTCAGCGCTCCAAACATTACCAAGACTCGATTGCTGGATGCGACAGAGGCTCTCTTCATCAAGTATGGCTACGACGCCGTTCTGCTCCGGCAGATTACCGAGCGTGCCCAGGTAAACCTGGCTGCGGTGAACTACCACTTCGGGGACAAGGACTCCCTGATGCAGACCCTGCTCAAGCAGCGCCTCGAACCGCTCAACGAGCAGCGTCTGGAACTGCTCGCGCGCTGTGAGGCCGAGTCCGACGGCCCTCTGGACTGCGACACCTTGCTCGGCGTGCTGTTTGCCCCGGCCATGGGCCTGGAGCGCAGCGACCCGGCCAGCGCCAGTGGGGAAGGGCGTTCATTCATCCGTTTCCTGGGGCGGGTGTACAGCGACACGTCGCCGTTTATCCAGGAATACCTCAAGGTGCATTACCAGCCGGTGTTCCAGCGTTTCTTCGAAGCCTTTGCCCTGGCCTTGCCGGACCTGCCGCGCAATGAACTGGGCGTGCGCCTGCAATTTGCCCTCAAGGCGATTTCGGGGGTGATGGCCGGCACCGAACTGCGCCTGCTGATGAACTCCATGAGCCTGGGCCGCCCGGCCACGGATGCCGAGGTGATGGCCAAGTTGATCACTCTGGTGTCGGCGGCGATTCGCGTGCCGCAGCAAAGCCCCGAAGCGGAACATGCCTTGGCCAAGGTGTTGGATACCCAGCGCGCGATTCGTGAGCAATCTGCCGCGCCAGCGAGCAAGGCAGCCCGTTGACTCAATTCCCAGGCAAAAAAAAGCCCGCTGGGGCGGCGGGCTTGATATGCAACATTTGTAACGGATGAGGCTTCACACTACGTCCCTGGATGTGAATAAAACGTGAAAACTTTGTAAGGCAAAGTGTGAAATTCTTGAAATCTGTAAACGCGTCGGAATTATCCTTTTTTTTGCTCAGCGGATTCAGATTTTCCAGTGCCCGGCGCTCTTGGCCAATCGCTGACGCATTGCATCCACGTTCTGTGCCAGTTGCAATGTCAGCAATCGATAGCCATCCAGCGCGCTATACACCGGTACGTCCAGCGCCGGTTCAGCGCCGGTATGACTTGGCCGCTCCAACCGCTCTGTCACCCCCGACTTCAACGCCCGCGCCATCCCTACCAACTGCACGCGAATCTGCCGATGCTCGGCCTTCAACATCATCTGCATGCGCGACATCGCCTGCTCATCGCGCGGATCCGGTCGGGTATTGCCAAGAATCTCCAGGGTGCTGATGCACAGGCGCAGGTGTCGTTGGATCGCGTCCAACTCCGTCATGGAAATCCGCACTTCCTTTGACACGGACGGCATCAGCGAACGCAGTTGCACCATCGACGCATTCAAGCGATTGAGCTGTTTGAGGTGTTCATCATCGGTCACCGACTGGCCACTGATGATCCGGCTATAAATAGCGGCGCAATCGCGCAATGCACTGGCCAGGTTGTAACGCCACGAATACACGGCGTACAGCGGCAGGGCGAAGGAAAAGGCCAGCGCCAGCACGATACCGATCAGGATATCCACGGTGCGCCACAATCCGTCCGATACCGGGTTGTCACCATGCCCGGCGACGATAAACACCGTGATCGCCGACAGCAGCGCGATATAGCCGCCCTTGCCAATGGCGTGATAGGAAAAGAACCCGCACACCACCGACATCAGCAGATAGGTCAGCAACGGCTGGCCCAGCCATGCCTGTTGCAGCACCAGCAGCAAACCGACGCTGGCGCCGATCAAGGTGCCATAGGCGCGTTCCACCGCTTTTTTGCCGATATTGCCGTGGTGCTGCAAACCGCCAATCACGATCAGCATGGTCACCGACGCCCACTCACCGTGAGGCAGGTTGATGCCGGTGGTCAGCAGGATCGTCGCCAGCAAGCCGATGGACACGCGCACGGCGTGGATCAGCTTGGCATGGCGATAGCGGCGGTACGGGTCGAGCAGTGGGCGCAACAGGCGCCGGGCAAACACAGGCAGATGCAGGTTTATCAACGACGAATCGTCCTCTAGAAAATGTAATCGGTGGTCAGGAAGCTTGAATCGCGGTTGCGCAATATGTCGCTGACCAGCGCCTTGTTGCTCTCCTGGAACTTGGTCGCCACCAGCGTGCGGATCGAGAACACGCGCAAGGCGTCATGCACCGACAGCGTGCCCTCGGCCGAGTTCTTGCGACCGTTGAACGGGAACGTGTCCGGGCCGCGCTGGCACTGGGCGTTGATATTTATCCGGCCGACCTGGTTGGCGAAGGTGTCCACCAGGCGCCCGACTTGCACGGCGTTGGTGCCGAAAATGCTCAACTGTTGGCCGAAATCGGAATCGAGCACGTAGTCGATCACCGTCTCCAGGTCGCGGTAGGGCACGATCGGCACCACCGGGCCGAACTGCTCTTCGTGGTACACGCGCATCTGCGGGTTCACCGGGTACAGCACCGCCGGGTAAAAGAACGATCCACGGCTTTCAGCGCCATGCTCATTCACCACCTTGGCACCGTGTTGCGCGGCGTCAGCCACCAGGCCGTTGAGGTAATCCACCTTGCCCACTTCGGGCAATGGCGTCAGCGCCACGCCGTCTTCCCACGGCATGCCGGGTTTGAGCGTGGACAGCTTCTGGTTGAATTTCTCGATAAAACTATCGACCACATCCTCATGCACAAACAGGATTTTCAACGCGGTGCAGCGTTGGCCGTTGAACGACAACGAGCCAGTGAGCGCTTCGCTAACGGCATTGTCCAGGTCGACTTCAGGTAGCACGATGCCGGGATTTTTTGCGTCCAGGCCCAACGCGGCACGTAGGCGATGCGGCTTGGGATGCAGTTTCTTCAAGTCACTGGCGGCTTTATTGGTGCCGATAAACGCGAAGATATCGATCTTGCCGCTGGCCATCAGCGCGCTGACGGTTTCGCGGCCGCTGCCGTAGATCACATTGATCACCCCGGCCGGGAAGCTGTCGCGGAACGCTTCCAGCAGTGGTCGGATCAATAGCACGCCCAGCTTGGCCGGCTTGAACACCACGGTGTTGCCCATGATCAACGCCGGGATCAGCGTGGTGAAGGTTTCGTTCAGCGGGTAGTTATAGGGGCCCATGCACAACGCCACACCCAGCGGCACGCGACGGATCTGGCCGAGCGTGTCCTGTTCCAGTTCGAAGCGGCTGGAGCGGCGGTCGAGTTCCTTGAGAGCATTGATGGTGTCGGTGATGTAGTCGCAGGTGCGGTCGAATTCTTTCTGCGAGTCCTTGAGGTTCTTGCCGATTTCCCACATCAGCAGCTTGACCACCGCGTCGCGCTGTTCACGCATGCGCCGTAGAAAGGCTTCGACGTGCTGGATACGTTCGGCCACGCGCATCGTCGGCCATTCACCCTGACCACGGTCATAGGCACGCACGGCGGCATCCAGAGCGGTGAGGGCGGTGTCGGCGTCCAGCAGCGGTGTGCTGCCGATATGCACACGTTCGTCGCCAAACTGCACTGGGCTTTGCACCTTGGCCAATGGGCCGTTCCACACCTGCAACTGGCCATCGACCAGATAATCACGCTGTTCAATGGGCGCTCCGAGCTGGAATGGCTCGGGAATCTCGGCGGCGGAGGCGGGAAACAGCTGGGTGAGCAGGTTGCTGGTGGTCATGTCGCTACCCCTGGAATAGTTGCAAAACATGACTAGAGAGTCACCCAACAACAGGCTCTATGGCAAGGCTTGCGCGCTTTCTTGTACGCAGCACTGCGCCTGCCGGTTAAACTGCGCGGCTTTTCAGAAGGAGTTCACATGAGTCAGTACCAGCCGGGCATTCTTGCCGCACCGGTGCCATTGCAGGCACGCCATCTGTTCTTTGCCGTGGATTCACTGGCAGCCGTGCCCGCTGCGTTGGACGCGCTGGTGCAGTTGACCGACTCGGCGGCGGTGGTCGGTTTTGGCGAGCCGCTGGTCAAAGCCTTGGGCGCCCGGATTGAAGGCCTGCGCACATTCCCCACCGTCAGCGGGCCGGGCGCACATAACCCGTCAACCCAACAGGCGCTGTGGGTATGGCTGCACGGCGTGGATCGCGGTGAATTGCTGCTGCGCAGCCGTGCCTTCGAGAAGGCCCTGGCCCCGGCGTTCCGCCTGGTGCAGATGACCGAAGGCTTCCGCTACAAGACCGGCTTCGACCTCACCGACTACGAAGACGGCACCGAGAACCCCCACGACGACGCAGCCGTTGAAGCGGCCCTGACCGACAGCGGCGCCAGCTTTGCCGCGATCCAGCAGTGGCAGCACGACCTCGACGGTTTCGCCGCCTTGCCTGCGCAAGAGCGCGACCACATCATCGGCCGTCGTCATGGCGACAACGAAGAACTCGACGACGCTCCCGAGTCCGCCCACACCAAACGCACCGCCCAGGAAAGCTTCACCCCGGAAGCCTTCGTGGTGCGCCGTTCGATGCCATGGGCCGAGAACGGCCAGGCGGGGTTGATGTTCCTCGCGTTCGGCCACTCCTTCGATGCATTCGAAGCGCAACTGCGCCGCATGAGCGGGCTGGAAGATGGGATTGTCGATGGCCTGTACCGTATCAGCGCACCGTTGACCGGCGGTTACTACTGGTGCCCGCCGATCAAGGATGGGCACCTGGACCTGAGCGCGCTGGCTTAGATCACGCCGCACACCAGCCGCTCACCGCCACCGCCCAATGGCTTGGGCATGTCGGAATGGTTGTCGCCGCCGGCATGGATCATCAGCGCGTGGCCTTTGATCTGCGCCAGGCTTTTCAAGCGGGGCGCCAGCACCGGGTTGTTCGAGGTGCCGTCCATGTTCACGTACAGAGCCGGCAGGTCACCCAGGTGGCCGTCGGCGTAAGGGCCCAGGTGCTTGCCGGTCTTCTCCGGGTCGAAGTGCCCGCCGGCGGCCAGCGCCGCGACTTTCACGCCGTCTTTCACACCGGCTTCACAGCTGCCGTTTTCATGGATATGAAAGCCATGCACGCCCATTGGCAGGGATTTTAGATCCGGGGTGAAGATCAAGCCATAGGCTGACTCACTGATGGTGATGCTACCGACGGGCTGTGGCGCGCCATCGGCACTTACCAGGTTGACCGGGACTTGCAACGAAGCCGCCTGGGCGGAGCCGACCGCGAAGACACTGAGCAGGCCAAGCAGAAGAGAGCGATTCATAAAAACGTTCCTGAAGGTTATGGGTGTTGGGCAGTTTCAGGAATAACAACGATTGGGCTGCGCCAAACATTCCGTTGGAAAAAACATATTTTTCCAACGGAATAACCTTGGGCCATCAACTGTTCTGCATACCTATCTGTGCAAACAGCGGTGCCATCCCCGCGCCGCGACAATGGCGGCAGCCGTACACACCCAGCACCACCGGCTCCTTCACCAGCGGTTTCGGCGCCCGTTCGAACCAGGTCGGCGCCACAAAGCGGTAACCCAGACCGGGTGCCGTGGCGATGTACAGCGCGTCATCGTCACCAAGGGTGCGGCGCAGCGTCTTGATCTGTGTGCGCAGGTTGCATTCCTCCACCACCAGTTTCGGCCAGGCGATGTCGAGCAGTTCGGCTTTTTTCAGCAGTTCGCCAGGCCGCGAGGCGAGGGCGATCAGCAGTGTCAGGGCGCGGCTGCCCAGGTTCACGGGTCGCCCGTGCTTGAGCAGTTGATGGCGCTTGGGGAGCAGTCGATAAGGGCCGAAGTGAATCTCAGCGCAGCCGTCGTTTTCGAGGAGCGTTGTGGGTGAATAATTCATGTCGGTCATAGATCACCTGGAAGTTTTATATATAGCCGGCCCGCGAACTAGTCCTTTGGTTATTAGTGCAGTTGCACTAACGGGCGCGGAGGAAAGTTGCTCTCCAAGCAATAAGGCTGCTGGAGAGGAGCTATCAAACGTGATGATTAAGTCGCCGTTGTTACAAATTGAAATATCTGGGAAGTTGGGCAAAAGGCTATTAGCGAGAAATGTGAAGTCGTCGCGAAAATAAATGCCAAGCCGTGCCGTGCAGATCGTTTATATCCCGCCTTATTGTTCAAATTCATTCTGCTCTCGGTTGTCAGGTCCGCGTAAATCGAGGGCTGCAGCGTGTCTTGAGTTTTTTCAGAAAGTTCCGTGACCCAAAAGGGATGAGTTTTTCTCAACGCCAGGTTGAGCAAAACCTTTCACAGCACCTGTGCGGAACGTTTCACAAGCTTTCACAGCGAAGGCGTTTTGATCGTGAGTAGTATGGAACCCATGCAAACCGACGGCAGTTCGAAGGCTCACTGTCTGACGTTTTGGGCATTCACCGGTTTGCATACTTTCAGCTTGCTGTTGCGCAACTGAATAACTTCCCTATCGATGCAAGGAGATGAACATGGCTGATGTCCCACC
Source organism: Pseudomonas reactans (assembly GCF_013385825.1). Taxonomy (GTDB): domain Bacteria; phylum Pseudomonadota; class Gammaproteobacteria; order Pseudomonadales; family Pseudomonadaceae; genus Aquipseudomonas; species Aquipseudomonas reactans. The sequence continues at coordinate 53,275 of NZ_JACAPG010000010.1, forward strand.
AGTAAAAGCAGGCGGCGCCGACGACGCTATCGCGAAGATGGAAGCGACCTTCAACATGGCTATCGAGAAGTCGGCCAAGATCACCGAAATCAGCACCGCGAAAAAAGCGGAGCTCGACGCCACCAAACAGCGTCCGCAGAACTGATTCGCCAAACGGGCGGCGCCGGCGCTGCCCGTTTACCCTCTGATGCTTGACCCCGTTGCACATGCTCAAGGGGGCAAACCCAACCATGACAGCCTTGATTTCCCTGGGGCCGGTCGCCGCTACTGGCGCACCGACCTTGACCGTGACCGGTGGTTTGCACCAGGGCAGTTCCCTGGTGCTCGACCAGCCGGTCTACACCCTCGGCGCCGACCTGGCGGCCGATTTGGTACTTACTGATCCCGGTATTGCCGGCCTGCACCTGCGCCTGCGGTTTGAAGGCGACCAAGTGGCGGTCGAAGCGCTGGGCGGTGATGTGCTGCTCGCCGGCAATGTGCGCATTCCCCACGGCAGCGGCCATCGCGCGCGGCTGCCGCTGCAACTGCGGATCGGCACGGCGGCTGTGAGCCTGGCGGGGCCTGGCGGTGCTGCAAAACCATCGGACGCCCCACGCAAAATTACCCCCTGGATTGTCGCGACCGCCCTGCTGTTTATCTGTGCAGGCGCGCTGGCGGTTCGTAGCGAAGCGCCACTGTTGCCCGCAACGGTCGTGGCCGACGAGGTAGCGCCGCTGAAAATGCCGTCCCGCGAGCAAGCCAGGGCCTGGATGGAGCAGCAGCTACACGCCGCCCACTTGGACACCGTGAAGGTCAGTGACAGCAATGGCCAGCTCAGCGCCACCGGCACCTTTGAACAGTCGCAAAAGCCACAATGGCTGGCGTTGCAGCAGGCGTTCGATCAGCGCTACGGCCAGCAGATCGTGCTCAACCCGCGTGTGACAGCCCGCGCCGATGCCGCCGCGCCGCGCGTGCGCTTCCAGGCCGTATGGTTTGGCGCCCAGCCCTACGTGATCAACGACAGCGGCAAGCGCCTCTACCCCGGCGCAGCCCTGGCGGACAACTGGGTGCTGGAACGCATCGAAAACAACCAAGTGATCCTCGCCCGTGGCGAGGAGCGCTTCACCTTCACCCTATGAAAACACACCGCCTCCCTGTAGGAGCGAGCTTGCTCGCGAAAAACGCCCATCCAACCCGTTCCCACAGGCAGCCCGCGTCAGCGTTGACGACCTTCGCGAGCAAGCTCGCTCCTACAGTGTTTCTGCGAGTCCTTTCATGAAAGTCGAACCCCGCCCGTTGATTCCCAGTGATGTGCGCAGTGCGCCGGTCGAAGCGGTTCGCCCGGTCAACTCCCGCCAGGCCACCGCCTTCGAGGCGGTGCTCAAGACCCGCAAGACCCAGACCCGCCGCTCCCTGCGCAGTGACCTCGAAGCGCTCACCGCCGCCGCCGGCGTCGACTCGTTGCTGTTCGGCGGCGCTCGCTCCCTGGAGCTGCTGGAGCATGTGATGGAACACATCCTGCCCGGCCTGGACGCCGAGCCACATATCAAGGCACTGGCCGTCGAGCTGATCGGCGAAGAGATCGAGATGCGCCGCAACCTCGAACAGCAACGCTCGGAGGTCCATACTTGATGGCCCGCGATAACGAAGACGCCGTGCAACTGCTCAAAGGCATTGGTGAACTGTACCGGCGCAATGGCCAGTCCCAGCGCGCCCTGGTGATGCTGCTGATTGCCGTCAGCGTCGCGCCCCACGACGGTGTGTTGCTGCGCTCGCTGGTGCTGGCCTTCACCGACAGCGGTGACGCCGCCCGTGCCCTGAGTGCCCTGGACCGCCTGGTCGCGCTGGAAGGCGAATCCGCCAGCCTGTTGCTGCTGCGCGCCCGCGCCTTGTGGTACGGCGAGCGCAAGGACGAAGCGCGTCAATGCTTCAAACGCTACCTGGCTGCACGCAGGGGCGGCGCATGAGTGCACTCAACCGCCTGAACAACCTGGCGCGTCTCGCTGCGCAGCGCACCGACGTGATCATCGTCGCGTTCATGCTGATGGCGATCGTGATGATGATCATCCCGCTGCCCACCTACCTGGTGGATGCGCTGATCGGCCTCAATATCGCCCTGAGCATCCTGATCCTGATCGTGGCGTTCTACATCGGCCACTCGGTGGAGTTCTCCGCGCTGCCGCCGCTGATCCTGCTCAGCACATTGTTTCGGTTGTCACTGTCGATCACCACCACGCGTTTGATCCTGCTGCACGGCGACGCCGGCCATATCGTCAAGGCCTTCGGTGACTTCGTGATTGCCGGGCAAGTGGTGGTGGGCATGGTGGTGTTCCTGATCATCACCGTGGCGCAGTTCGTGGTGATCACCAAGGGCGCCGAGCGTGTGGCGGAAGTGGCCGCGCGTTTCACTTTGGACGCAATGCCCGGCAAGCAGATGAGCATCGACAACGACCTGCGCAACGGCGACATCGACCAGGCCGAAGCCCGGCGCCGCCGCTCGCGCCTTGAGCGAGAAAGCCAGATGTTCGGTGCGATGGACGGCGCCATGAAGTTCGTCAAAGGCGATGCCATCGCGGGCCTGGTGATCCTTGCGGTCAACCTGCTCGGCGGCATGCTGATCGGCATGATCGAGCGCGACATGCCCTTCGGCGTCGCGGTGCACACCTACTCGTTGTTGACCGTGGGTGACGGCCTGATCGCACAGATTCCGGCGCTGCTGATTTCTGTGGCGGCGGGCACCGTGGTCACCCGCGTCAACAGCGACGGCGAAGCGGGGGACCTGGGCAGCGAGATCATCAAGCAACTGGGCGCCAGTTACCGGGCGCTGGGCTTGACCGCGTTGATCATGATTGGCGTGAGCCTGCTGCCGGGGTTTCCGACCTGGGTGTTCCTCGGTCTGTCCCTGGTGTTTGGCGGCGCGGCGTTCATGATGTATCGCCGCCATCACCGGCAGCCTGAGCTGGAAGTGCTGGTCGAGACGCCGGAAGCGGTGGTCGAAGTGCAGGCCGAGCTGGATGACAACCTGCTGCCCGATACCCGGGTGCTGCTGACCCTCGGCAGTGGCGTGTCCCAGAGCGCGCCGCGCCAACTGCTGCGCCAGCGTGTCGAAGCGCTGTGCCACGATTTGCGTACCGAGCTCGGCGTGGACATGCCGGTACCCGGCATCTACATTGAGGCCAAGGCCACGCCGGGCAGTTTCCGCGTGTCCCTGGAAGGCGTGCCGGTGAGCGAAGGCGAATTGCCGATCAACTGCCTGCTGGTGCAGGACGATCCGGTGCATGTGCAGCTGCTGGACATCGCCACTGTGCAGGCCGATTCCCCCCTCAATGGTCGCAGCGCCCATTGGGTCGAACGCCAGCACGAAGACACGCTGCGCAACGCCGGCATCGGTTTCCTGATGCCCGACGAGGTGCTGCGCGGCGTGCTGGAACGCAGCCTGCGTCGCTATGCCGCCGACTTCCTCGGCATCCAGGAAACCCGCCTGCTGCTGGAGCGCACGGAGGCCACCTACGGTGAACTGGTCAAGGAAGCCTTGCGCCTGGTGCCGTTGCAACGGGTGGCTGAAACCCTGCGCCTGTTGGTCGGCGAGGGCGTGTCGATCCGCAACCAGCGTGCCTTGCTCGAAGCCATGGTGGAGTGGGGCGCCCGCGAAACCGACGCCGGGCGCCTGGCCGAACACTTGCGTGCCGCGCTGGCACGGCAGATCAGCCATCAATACGCCGACCGCAACCGGGTGATCGGTGCGCTGGTGCTGGCGCCTGGCCTGGAAGACCAATTGCGTGCCTCCCTGCGTCGCCAGGAGCCTCAGCGCGAACTGATCCCCGAAGAAGTCAGCCGCGCCTTGCTCGCCCAACTGCGCCAGGCGTGTGACAACACTCGCGAAGTCAACAGCGCGGTGTTGCTGGTGCACCCGGAACTGCGCCGCAGCCTGCGCCGCCTGGTACTGCGCGGTGAGCTGGAGCTGGCGGTGCTGTCGTTCCGCGAGCTGGCCACCGAGTACAACCTGCAAGCGCTGGTGACCATCAGCCTCACCGAAATCTCCAACCGCCGCGCGCCTGCCGCGGCTTCCGTCCCCCCCCTGGCGTCCGCCTCATGATGCGTTTTTGTGTGCTGTTGCTGAGTGTTTTTGCGTGTGTGAGCCAAGCTCAGGAAATCGCGGCCGGCGCCGGGGGCTCGATTGCCCTGGCCTCCGGTGAAGGGCGCATCCTGCATTTTGTCGCGCCGGTGGATTCGGTGCTGGTGGCCGAGCCGAATGTGGCCGACCTGCAAGTGGTATCGCCGGGCACGATCTATATTTTCGGCAAAGCGCCGGGCAACACCAGCCTGATCGCCCTGGGCAGCGACGGCAAACAACTGGCGAGCCTGACCCTGGCCGTGAGCAGTGGCAGCCAGGCGGTAAGCACGCCGATGCAGGCGCTGCACCCCGGCAACGGCGCACAGATCAGCGGCGCCGGTAACCGCCTGGTCGCCAAGGGCACCCTGGGTTCGGTGGCGGAGGCGACCGACCTGAATGCCTTGCTCAACCCCCAGGGGCAAGGCTTCCAGAGCGCGATCAACACCACCGAATACGCAGGCTCCGCCCAAGTGAACCTGCGTGTGCGTTTTGCCGAGGTGTCGCGCTCCGAGCTGCTGCACTACGGCGTGAACTGGAACGCCATGTTCAACAACGGCACGTTTTCCTTTGGACTGATCACCGGCGGACCATTGGCCGCCGCCACGGCGGGTGGCTTGGCAGCAGCGGGTGCCGGTTCAGGCAATGTGAATATCGACGGCATGCTCGATGCGTTGCAGGCCAACGGCGTGTTGCAGATCCTTGCCGAACCGAATATCACCGCCATGACCGGCCAGACCGCCAGCTTCCTTGCGGGTGGCGAAGTGGCGATCCCGGTGCCGGTCAACCGTGACCTGGTGGGCATCGAATACAAGTCGTTCGGCGTGTCGTTGTTGTTCAACCCGACCCTGCTGCCCAACGGCCGCATCGCCTTGCAAGTGCGTCCGGAAGTCAGCAGCGTGGTCAGCGGTGGCACTGTGGATTTCGGCAACTTCCACGTGCCGTCCTTCAGCGTGCGCCGCGCCGATACGCGGGTGGAGGTCGGCAGCGGGCAGACCTTCGCCATCGCCGGGCTGTTCCAGCGTGAAAGCAGCCAGGACATCGAGAAACTGCCACTGCTGGGTGACCTGCCGATCCTCGGCAATCTGTTCCGCTCCAAGCGCTTCCAGCGCAATGAAACCGAACTGGTGATTCTCATCACGCCGTACCTGGTGGAACCGGTACGCGGTCGCACCCTCGCCACTCCCCTCGATGCGCAACCGGCTACCGCAGCGGCCACCGGACCGCGCAGCGGCGGGGCGTTCGGTTTCTACATGAATTGATCAGGGGGACTGCCATGATTGCTTTACGTGTATTGATGCTGGTGCCCCTGGCGCTGATGGGCTGCCAGACCCACCTGGCGCCCACTTACTACTCATCCGAGTACCGCGCGGATGGCTTGCCGACCCAATGCCAGCAACCACCGGCAACGGACACCATCGGGCTGGGCGAGGATTTCAAACCGACCCTGGCGTTGGGCTGCGCGAATAACCTGAACCTGATGCAGATGGTCGAGCGCAAGCAAGACCTGACCCAAGGCCGCACGACCGGCCCGGTGATGGCCGCGCCCGTCGGCCGAGCCGCCCAGGTCTACATCGAAGGTTTCGACCGCGAGCAATTGCAGCGGCGCAAGGACCAGCAGGAAGCCAAGACCGGCGCCGCGGGGGGCCAACAATGACCTCCTTCACTGGCATCCGGTATCTTTCTGACTCCCCACATCCCAACTGTAGGAGCTGGCTTGCCAGCGATAGCGGTATGTCTGTGTACATATCCGTTCCTGCGGTAACGGCCGCTTATGGTTCCGCTCTTACAGCGGGTCACTTTTGGAAGAGCCGGAAGCCGGCCCAGCCAAAAGTAACCAAAAGGCTCTCGCCCCACCACTCGGCACCTCGCCTAGGCTCGGTGTGCCCTCACTCCGGCTTGAATCCGTGGGCCGCCGTCATGGGCCATCCTTGGCCCAGGACGGCTAACCCGGCGTCCTGCCGGGTTACCCACGGATTCAAGCCTGCGTTCGGCCAGCGTGGTTTTATGGGGCGATTGAGATCAAAAGCGGATCAAAAGCGATCTTGTGTTGTGTCAGTTGGGGGCTACCAATCCCAGCTCTTTCGCCTGCGCCACCGGATCGCTGATGGCCTTGATGCGTTTCGCCTCGGTCACCAATCGCTCACGCTCGGCAGCCGGAATATCATCCAGCGGCAGTGTGGCAACTCGCTGCTCATAACCGGCCAGCACCATCACCAACAGCACATTACGCTGGTGCCGGGGCAGGGCGCGGGGGGATTGGGTGACGGGGGCGATGGCGTCCAGAGCTTGTTGCGACTGCCCACCGAGGGCATAGGCCAGGGCCAGATTGCAGCGGTTGTCGAGGTCGTCGGGCTTGAGGCTCAGGCTCTTGGCGAACGCCGTTTGCGCCGCAGCGGCCTGGCCATTGAGGATCTGCGCCACACCCAGGCGGGTGTAGGCCACTGGCAACCCGCCAATCTCCGCCGCCTGGCCCAGGGCAGTGACGGCACGCTGGGTTTTTCCCAATTGGAGCTGCGCGGTGCCCAGGCCGAGCAGCGCGTCAGCGTTACGCGCATCGAACCCCAGGGCTTGCTGGAAAGCCCGCTCGGCGCCCAGCGCATCCTTGGCGTCGAGCCTGGCCTGGCCGAGCTTGAGCCACAACTCGATGCCGGCACCGGGTTGCTGCGCCGCACGCTCATACAGCGCGGCCGCACTGGCGTAGTCGCCGCGCTTGCTCAGGTCATCGGCCAGTTGCAACGACTTGTCGGAATCGGTCGCGGGTTTGCTGGCGCAGGCGGCCAGCAACAGGGTACTGGCGAGCAGAAAATTCTTGGACATCGTCACAACTCGTCTGGCGAAGGCGGACGCCATGTAAGCATATTTTTGCTGGCTGTCCTATGCCTGTTCGGCAGCCGTTTTGCCAACGCCGCCGAAGAACCGGCGTGGTTTTCCCAGCCCTATGCCTACGTGTTGGTGGACCAGGATGTGCGCAGCGCTCTGGAAGAATTCGGCCACAACCTCGATGTGCCCCTGGTGCTCTCCGACAAGGTGCGCGGCAAAGCCCGCAGCACGATTCGCGGCGCCACCGCCGGCGAGTTCCTGCAGACCCTGTGCAGCACCAACGGCCTCACCTGGTACTTCGACGGCAACCTGCTGTACCTCAATGCCAGCGATGAAATCAGCACCAAGCTATTCAAGGCCAACGCCCTGGACCTCGACCCGTTGCAGGCCTACCTCAGCAACCTCGATGTGTTCGGCCAGCAACTGTCCATGCGCAATGGCCCCGAGGGCGATGAAGTGTTCGTGTCCGGACCACCGCCGTACCTGGCATTGGTGCAGCAGCATGTGGATCACCTGCAACCCAAGGTCGTGGCCGCCCCGGTGGCGCGCGAGCGCGGGGTGCGGGTGTTCCGTGGCGCGCAAGTCAGTACCGAAACCCCAACCCAGTAAAGGAGCAGCACCATGTCCGTAACAGCCGTAGACAGCAATCTCGCCCCGGGTGGCGCCAGCCCTGAAGCCAAGTTCAATGCCGCGGTGGACAACGCCAAGGCCGCCGACAAACCCAGCGAAGCCGATGACCCCAAGTTCACCGATGCGTTGATCACCCAGGCGGTCACCATCGGCGGTCAGTTCATCATCATGCCGAAGATGCAGGAACTGCTGAACGACGCCATGTCCGATGACGACGAAGAGTAGGAAGCCCCTATGACTATCAGTCTCGCCGCCGGCGCTTCGGCGCTGCCGCCGTCTGCCGGCGCGGGGCCCGCCGGGGCCTCGCAGAACCTGTTCGAGCACATGGCCAACACCGCCAAGGGCATGCCCGAAGGCGCCAGCCCGCACCAGATCGGCTCGGGCCTGATGGAGCGCATGAACAGTTTTATCGACCGCACGCGGGCGTTTTCCGAGCGCGCCGACCTGCTTACCAACAACCCGTCGGCGCCGCCACCGGCATCGGCCGAGATCCGTACCGCCAGCGCTTCGCCTCAAGGCGAGCCGGGGAAAAAGGTCGGCGAACAGCAGGTCGACCAGATCGTCCACTCCCTGGGCAAGATGTTCGATTACTCCATCGAAACCCAGATGGTGGTGCGCGGTGCGACGCAGATTTCCGGTTCCGCCAACACACTGCTCAAGGGCCAATAACGCCATGCCAAGCCCCAACCGCGCCTTGCGCCTGCTGCTGATCGGCCTGCTCGCCAGCCTGTTGCAAGCCTGCAACACCGACCTCTACACCAACCTCAGCGAGCGCGATGCCAACGCCATGGTCGCGGTGCTGCTGCGCGGTGGCATCCCGGCGGAGCGCAAGGCCCAGGACAACGGCCAGCTCAAGGTGGTGGTCGATGAGTCACGCTTTGCCGAAGCCATGACCCTGCTCGACAACGCCGGCCTGCCGCAGCAGAGCTTTTCCAACATGGGCGAGGTGTTCAAGGGCAATGGCCTGGTGTCGTCGCCGGTGCAGGAGCGGGCGCAGATGATCTATGCGCTGAGTGAAGAACTGTCGCACTCGGTGTCACAGATCGACGGCATCGTCGCCGCCCGCGTGCACGTGGTGCTGCCGGACAACGACTTGCTCAAGCGCGTGATTTCGCCGTCGTCGGCCTCGGTATTGGTGCGTTACGACCCAGGCACCGACATCAATACGCTGATCCCGCAGATCAAGACCCTGGTCGCCAACGGTATTTCCGGCCTGAGCTATGACGGCGTTTCAGTAACGGCAATCAAGGCAGCCGTGGCGATCAGCAATAACCCGGCACAGCCGCGCCTGGCCCGCTTCATGGGCCTGTGGCTGCTGGAAGACAACCTGCCCCAGGCGCGGCTGATGTTCGGTGCGCTTTTATTGATCGCGCTCGGCGCCTTGGGGGTGCTGGCCCGTCAGCACTGGGCGCGTCGCCAGTCTCAGGCGCTGTATGTGCTCAAGGAGGGTGAATGAGTCTGTTCGAACGCTGGCAGGGGCTGGTCGCCGAGCCGTTGCAGTTCGTGCGTGGGCCGAGCCTGGGCGCGTGTTTTGCCGATGAATTGCCCGACGCCGTGCTGCAGGCGATGCACGGCCAGCCGCGTTTTCGCCAGCGCCTGGAGCAGTTGCTGGTCAGCCATTATCAACTGGCGCCCATGGACCAGTTGGTCACGCCGTTGGCGGCGGACTTGTCGGTCTTGCTGCTGTCACCCGCGCAGTTCGCCCGCTTGCCGAGGCTGTGCGGGGCGATTTGGCATGCCGCGACCTTGAGCCGAGAGATCCGTCGCGAGGTGGTCAATGAGCTGCGCGAGGGCCTGGGTGCTGAAGTCTTTGTTTCCGCGCTGGCCCTGCGCCAACTCGGCGGCGCTGCGGATTTGCTGCGCGATCCCAGCGAATTGATCGAGGCCATCGACCGCGACGGCCAAGGCTGTGTCGCCGCCTGGCTGCACGCCCAGCATGCCGATTGGCAGGGCTGGTTGCGTTTGCGCTTTGCCTTCCCCCAGGGCCATAGCGCCCGAGTGCCGCGTGACCTGGAAATCGTCCAAGCCGCCGCCGCGTGCCTGTTGGCCGAGGAGATGACGTCATGAGCGAATTGCCGAGCCGTCCCACCGCACGCATCCTGCGCGCCGAAGATGCCGCGTTATGGAGTGACGGCTTTGCCTTCCTGCAAGCGGCCAAGCAACAGGCCGAACAGATCAAGGCCGACAGCGAACAATGGCTGAGCAGCGCCCGCGCCGACGGCTTCGAAAGCGCCCGCCAAGCCGGGGCCGAACAGGTCGCGCAATTGCTGCTGCACACCCAGTCCCAGGTGCAGCATTACTTGAGCAGCCTGGAAGCCTCCCTGGCCGACCTGGCGCTGGGCATCGTGCGTGAAGTGCTGGGCGAACTGGACAACGCCGACCGCGTGGTGCGCAGTACCCGACAGGCCTTGAGCGCGTTTCGCCAGGACCAGGCGCTGACCCTGTGGGTGCCGCCAGCGGAGGTCGATGCGTTGCGCCAACGCCTCAAGCTGGAAGGGCTGGCGATTGCCGTGGATGCGGACGAACAGTTGCAGTCTGGCCAGGCGCGGCTGAACAGCCCCGCCGGTTCAGTTGAACTGGGCCTCGAAGCCCAATTGCAAAACCTGCGACGCAGCCTGTTGCCCTTCGCCGAAGAGGGCGTGGCATGAACCTGGAGCAGCTGCTGCCACGCCTTTCCGGGCGCCTGGCCCAGGCCCGCTTGCGCCCCATGCACGGCACGGTGTTGAGCATTCGTGGTGTATTACTGCGGGCCAGTGTGGCCGGCGCGAGCATCGGTGAACTGTGCCAACTGCGTGATCCCGGCAGCGCCCGCAGCCTGAGCGCCGAGGTGATCGGCTTTGACGGTGACGAGGCGATCCTGTCGCCCATCGGCTCCATGGAAGGGCTGTCCACCCGCACTCAGATCACCGCCACCGGCGAAACCCTGGGCGTGGCGGTGGGTGATGCACAGCTGGGGAGGGTGATCAGCCCCATGGGCGATTTTCTCGACGGCGACGGCCTCCCACCGACTGTGGCCCTGCAGCATTACCCGCTGCACGCCGAACCCCCGGCACCGTTTTTCCGGCAGTTAATCGTGCGCTCCATGGCGCTGGGCATTCGTTCCATCGACGGCCTGCTGACCCTGGCCCAGGGCCAACGCATGGGTATCTTTGGTGAGCCCGGCGTGGGCAAGTCATCGTTGCTGGCCAGCATCATTCGCAACAGCGAAGCCGACGTGATCGTGATCGGCCTGATCGGCGAGCGGGGCAGGGAAGTGCGCGAGTTGCTCGATGTGCAGCTCGACGCCCAGGCCCGTGCGCGCACCGTGGCGGTGGTCGCCACCTCGGACCGTCCGGCGGCCGAGCGGGTGCGCGCGGCGTTTGTCGCCACGACCCTCGCCGAATACCACCGCGACCAGGGCCGCAACGTGTTGCTGTTGATGGACAGCCTGACCCGCTTCGCCCGCGCCCAGCGCGAGATCGGCCTGGCCGTGGGCGAACCGCCGACACGGCGTGGTTATCCGCCGTCGTTCTTCTCTGCTTTACCGCGCCTGCTGGAACGCGCCGGCCCCGGCCCCACCGGCAGCATCACTGCGTTGTACACGGTGCTTACCGAGGGTGATGCGGCCAGTGACCCGGTGGCCGAGGAAGCCCGTTCGATCCTCGACGGGCACATCGCTCTCAGCGCCGAACTGGCCCAGCGCAACTACTTCCCGGCGGTGGATGTGTTGCGCAGCCGTAGCCGTTTGATGGAGCAGGTGGCCGGTGAAGAGCACAAGCGTCTGGCGATGCGCATCCGCGAATTGATGGCGCGGTATGGCGAGATCGAAATGCTCATCCGCGTCGGCGAATACTCCGCCGGTAGCGACCCCCTGGCCGATGAAGCGATCAACCGCCACGCCGCCATCGAAGCCTTCCTGCGCCAGAACGCAGGCGAGCCGAGCAACCTGGAACAGACCCTGGCCCATATGCGCCGGGTGTTGGCATGAGACGACTATGTGTGGCGAGCGCGCTTGTTGTGGCGAGGGGGCTTCCTGTGGCGAGCGGGCTTGCCCCGCGTTGGGCTGCGAAGCAGCCCCAAAACCAGGCACTGAGTTTTATCTGGAGGACCGTGGTGAATGTAAGAGGGGGCTGCTTCGCACCCCAACGCAGGGCAAGCCTGCTCGCCACAACAAGCCTGCTCACCACAACAGAGAGTGTACGTAACGGCATGAAAATGGAGTCTGCCCAATGAAAACCGAGCAACTGCGCACCCTGCAAACCCTGCGGGTCTTGCGTGAACAACGCGCCGCCAGTCAACTGGCCGCCCAGCAACAACGCTGCGAACAGACCCACGGTGTGCTCACCGATGCCAAGGAGCAACTGCGCCTGCACCGTGAAGCCATCGCCGAGGAAGCGCGACAGGTGTATGCCTCGCTCACCGAAGGCCTGTCGGTGGCCAGTTGGCAGGCGGCTCAGGATCGGTTGCGCGGCCTGTCGGACGACCAGCAGCAACTGGAAAACGACGTGACCCACGTGTCCACCACGCTTGAAAGCCAGGAGCGCGAGCGCGACCTGTTCCGCCAGGAGCGCCTGAGCCGCCAGCGTCAATCCGACGCCTGGCAAAGCCTGCTGGAAGGACGCGAGAGCGATGAGCGCCGCGTGGGCGAGCTGCGTGACGAAGGCGTCGGCACATGATCGCAGCCCTTGCCGACCCGTTGTCGCCCTGGCTGACTCATTTCGACCCAGCGTTGCTGGCCCTGCATAACGCGTTGCACCGCCGTTGTCGTCCTTGGCAGGGCCGTTGCGCCGGGCAGGACCTGCGTGTGCGCTGGGCCACCGAACCTCAAGTCCTCGCTGCACCGCGTGACGTGCTGTTGTCACTCGGCCGTGCACCCGTGCGCCTGCGGTTGTCCGCCGCAGCGATGGAGCAGTTGTTGCTGCCGCTGGCGCTGTCATTCGATGTGCAGCCGTTGCCCGCACTGCCGCGTTCGCTGTTGCTGGAACTGGCGCTGCTCGACCTGATCGAGACCCTGGAGCCGCTGCTCGGTCACCCCGTGCAGTTGCTCGATGCGGGCGAAGGCCAAGACTCCTTTGTCGTGCACGTGGAGCTGGAGCTGACTTTCGCCAACCAGCCACCAATGAGCGCCCAACTGGACCTGAGCGAAAGCGCCGCCGTGCTGGTGGCGCAGTTGCTGACGCAGTACGCCCAGCCCGACGCTGACCCGATGCTGGCCCTGCACCAGACCTTGACGGTGGTGGCGGGGCGACAGTGGCTGACGCTTGGCGAACTGCGCAGCCTGCGCCCCGGCGATGTGTTGATGCTGGAACAAAGCCCTGGCCTGCTGCTCGACCTCGACGGCCGCCTGCAGGCGCGCTGCCAATACCAGGGTGAAGTCCTGCGCCTGCAGGAACCCTTGAAAGCCCCCTTTGTGGAACCGGAGAACCCCATGACTGATGTTGATGCCGCCGCGGCGCTGGATGACCTGCCGTTGAAACTGGTGTGCCAGGTCGGCACGCTGGAACTGACCCTGGCTCAATTGCGCGAATTGGGCGCGGGCAGCCTGTTGCAGCTCAATACGCCGGGCGTGGACAGCGTCGACCTGATGATCAACGGCCGCCGCGTCGGCCAGGGCCAACTGGTGAAAATCGGTGACGGCCTGGGCGTGCGCCTGCTGAGCTTCGCCACCCCATGACCGGTTATCAGCCGAACCTGATCGAGATCATCCTGGTCGTTGCGACGATCGGGCTGATCCCGTTGGCGGTGGTGACACTCACCGGTTTCATGAAGATCTCGGTGGTGCTGTTCCTGATCCGCAACGCCCTGGGCGTGCAACAGACGCCGCCGAACCTGGTGCTGTACGGCATCGCATTGATCCTGTCGGTGTACGTGACCACGCCGTTGATTGGCGACATGTATCGGCAAGTGGAGGGGCGCGACCTCAACATCGAGCATGTCGAGCAACTCAAGGATCTGGGGGACGCCTTGCGTCCGCCGTTGCAGGCGCACCTGAAGCGCTTTGCGAATGAATCCGAGCGCGGCTTTTTCGTGCAGGCCACCGAGACTATCTGGTCGCCGCAAGCCCGTGCCGACCTGCGCGATGATGACCTGGTGGTGTTGATTCCGGCGTTCGTCAGCTCGGAACTGACCCGCGCCTTCGAGATCGGCTTTCTGTTGTACATCCCGTTCCTGGTGGTGGACTTGCTGGTGTCCAACGTGCTGATGGCCATGGGCATGTCGATGGTCTCGCCGAATCTGATCTCCATTCCGCTGAAGATCTTTTTATTCGTGTCGCTGAGCGGCTGGTCGCGCTTGATGCACGGTTTGATTCTGAGTTACGGCTAACCCTTGTAGGCGCGAGCTTGCTCGCGAAGATCGTTAACGATAACGCGGGCGTCCCGAGTGGGCGCGGTGTCCTCGGGTTTTTCGCGAGCAAGCTCGCTCCTACAGGGGGCATTGAGGGGGAATGATGGGCCAGGACGTGTTTTTGTCATTGATGAAACAGGCACTGATGACCGTGCTGATGCTCTCCGCGCCAGCGCTGGGCGTGGCAATTATCGTGGGGTTGAGCGTGGGCCTGTTCCAGGCGCTGACGCAGATCCAGGACCAGACGCTACCGCAGGTGGTGAAGCTGGTGGCGGTGTTGCTGACCATCGTGTTCCTGGGCCCGGTCCTCGCCGGGCAAGTAGCGGAACTCGGTGGCCAGGTGCTGGATAATTTTCCGATGTGGACGCGCTGACCGCCCATGGATGCCAGCCTGACCGCGCAGTTTCTGGAGGTCGCCTACCCGGTGATCAGTTCCGCCTCGCTCGCCGCCTGCCGCGCCATGGGCGTGGTGGTGATCACCCCGGCGTTCAACCGCCTCGGCCTCACCGGCATGATTCGCGGCTGCGTGGCCGTGGCCATTTCCATCCCGATGTTTTTCCCAGTGTTCGAAGCGCTGACCTCGATGCCCGAACACGGCAGCGTGTTTATCGCCGGGTTGCTGATCAAGGAGTTCCTCATCGGTATCTTGATCGGCCTGCTGTTTGGCATTCCGTTCTGGGCTGCCGAAGTGGCGGGGGAGTTGATCGACCTGCAACGCGGCTCGACCATGGCGCAGTTGGTGGACCCGTTGTCATCCGGGGAGTCCAGCGTGATGGCGACGTTGCTGACGGTGATGCTGATCACGCTGTTTTTCATGTCCGGGGGGTTCATCCTGATGGTCGATGGGTATTACCACAGCTACCAACTCTGGCCGGTCACCTCGTTTACACCGGTATTTGCCAGTTCGGCATTGCTGGCGGTGTTGTCGATCCTTGATCAGATCATGCGTGTCGGCGTGCTGATGGTCTCGCCGTTGTTGATCGCGTTGCTGGTGACGGACCTGATGCTCGCCTACCTGTCACGCATGGCGCCGAACCTGCACATCTTCGACTTGTCGTTGCCGGTGAAGAACCTGTTTTTCACGATCCTGATGGTGATCTACATCGGCTTCCTGATCCCCATGATGCTTGATCAACTGGCGGAGTTTCGCGGCACCGTCGAACTGCTCAAGACCCTGGCCGGCATGGAGTAGCCCATGGCCGATACCAGCGAAGAGAAATCCCAGCCGGCCACGGACAAGAAGCTCCAGGACGCGCGCAAGAAAGGCCAGGTCGCCAAGAGCCAGGACCTGGTGTCGGGCATGGTCATCCTGTTCTGCACGCTGTGCATCTCGATCCTCGCGCCCCGGGCCAAGGCCCAGGTCACGGCGCTGATCGACCTCACCGCACAGATCTACATCGAGCCGTTCGCCACGGTATGGCCACGGGTGCTCGACCATGCCGAGCAACTGGTGATCGGCATCACGTTGCCGGTGATGGCGGTGACCACCGGCGTGGTGATCCTGACCAACATCATCACCATGCGCGGCTTTGTGTTCTCGGTGGACCCGATCAAGCCCGAGTTCAAGCGCATCAACCCGGCGGAGGGCATGAAGAAGATCTTTGCGCTGCGCAACCTGGTGGAGTTCATCAAGGGCCTGATCAAGGTGCATGTATTGGCGATCGCGTTCTACGTGGTGGGCAAGCATGCGTTGCAGGCCTTGATGGAGTCGTCGCGTTGCGGCGCCGAGTGCATGGAATCGACCTTCTTCCTGGTGCTCAAACCACTGGTATTCACCGTACTCTGCGCGTTCATCCTGGTGGGCGGGGTGGACGTGATGATGCAGCGCTGGTTGTTCGGCCGCGACATGAAGATGACCCGCAGCGAGACCAAGCGTGAACGCAAGGACATCGACGGCGACCCGCTGATCAAGAGCGAACGTCGGCGCCAGCGCAACGAGATGCAGGCCTTGGCCACCAAGCTGGGTTTGAACCGCGCCTCGATGATGATCGGCACCACCGACGGCTGGGTGATTGGCGTGCGTTACGTGCGCGGGGAAACCCCGGTGCCGGTGATCGTCTGCCGGGCCTCGCCGGAAGAGGCGTTGTTGATGTTGCAGGAGGCCTATGACCTGGGCATTCCCCACGCGCCGGACAAGGCACTGGCCGCGGAGATTGCCCGCAAAACCGTGCCCGGTGACCCGGTGCCGGATGCGTCTTTTCAGGCGGTGGCGGATTGGTTAGTGGCCGCGCGGTTGATTTAGGCAGTGGCCGGGCTACGCTTGTTGAACGCTTTTGTTACAGAGGAAGTATCTGCTCGGCAGGAGCTGAGGTTGTATCTGTCAGCGTAATGAACGGTGGGGTCGACGGGAGGTTGCCGTTGCTCCGCCTCCAGCGCTCAAGGGAGTTTCACCATGACAGATACAAATCGTGAATTGATTCAGCAATGGGCTGACCTCTGGTCTGGCCCCTCCAAAGCCGATTTTCTCGGGATTTTTTCGACGTCATGCCTCTATGAAGATGTTGCGGCAGGGAAAATCATGCGAGGAAAGACCGAGCTAGGTGACTTCTTCGAACTGATCAAAGTGGCGTTACCCGATTTTACAGTGATCACTGATTTGATCTGTCTCTGCGAACACGGCGGTACCATACAGTGGCATATGAAGGGTACGCATGAAGGTGAGTTGTTTGGACACAAGGCCACCCACAAAAAGATTTTGGTACATGGCGCCTGTGTCATCCGAATCAAGCGCAATAAACTGATCAAGTGCACGGATTACTACGACATGAAAACGTTGTACCAGCAGTTGGGTTTTGACAAAAACTGACGGTTTCCAAAGCCGGGCCCAAGCAGCAGGGCCCGGTGTGTCGGGCTTCAGGGCTTGTCTACATCGTGGTATTCCCCGCCATACCCGTCGCCGACCCGCCAGATGATGTCGTGGTTGTCATTGGTCCACTCCGACGGTTTCAGAGAATACTTGTAGTCCTCGGAGTTGCGGTTGTTGCCGTCACCAATATAGTCCGGGTGATCACGCCGATGATCGCCGCCACGGATACTCGACCGCGCATCCCATTCTTCCTTGCGGAAATCAAAGATGCTCTGGTCCTTCGGCGCATCACGCTGGCCCCAGTCGGACAGGTAAGTCTGCAGCCATACATAAGCTTCATCGCCATTGGGCTTGAGCAAGCCATCCTGCTTGAAATCCTGGATCTGGTCCCAGTTCTGCATCGAAATCTTGTGCAGCTTGTGCGACTGCACAGTGCTGAGAATTGCGCCGACAAACGACAACGCGCCGGAAATCAGGAAGCCCACCGGCCCGAGGAACGGGATGATGCGCCCCGTGACGCCGAGGGTGGTAAGCACACCGCCGCCGGCCGCGACCAGGCTGCTCACGCCACCGGCCATCGACAATGAACCGGAGGCGATTTTCACCGGGTCTTTTTCGCGCACGCCATCACGCAGGGTGAAGGCCGCCTGCACCACACTGATCACGCCACCGGCTACGTCGGTGGCCATGCCGATTACCTTGATCGCACTGCTGGCGAACTTGGCGCCAAAACCGGCACCGGCCACGCCGCCACGGCTGGCGATGCCTTTTTCGATGCCTTCCTGGACCTTCTTCGCGCCCTCATCGCTCCAGCCGTCGCTGTTGAGCACCTTGCCGACATCTTTGCCGTCGTCCATGGCCTGGTCGACGATCTCGAAGTACTTCTTCTGCACCGCTTCGGCGTCCTTGGGCAGGGCGTGGTAACCCTCGCCGGGCTTGGCCCACAGGTCGGGCAGCGAGCGGTCGAAGCCCATCAGTTTGTAGGCGTTGGTGCCGCGCAGCTTGTCGTAGACCTTAAGACCGAGGGTGGCGAAGTGCGAGCCGGTGCCGAGGAAACCGAGGAAGTCGTTGGCAATCCCCAGGCGTTTCATCGGTGTGTCGGCCAGCTTGCCGCCTTGCCCCGCCAGTTGATAGACGATGCGGCCCATGCCAATGGCGCCGCCCACCGAGCCGAGCACGCCGTTGTCCTTGAGGAAGGTCAGGTTCTTCACGAATGAGCTGCGGTTCTCTTCGCTGAGGCTCGGCATGATCTCCTTGCTCACCGCGTGTTCGATGTCGCTGAAGCTGATCACGCCGTTTTTCTGCCAGGTATCGCCGAGTGAAATCATCGCCTTGCCGAAGTCGGCAGCGGCGCCTTTGTCCTTGAGCAACTGGTCGACGAACTTGGAATACACCCCCAGCGCCTGGCGCGGCAGGCCATCGGCGCCGCCCTTGAGCATGGACAGGATGGCCAGGGTGTTGTCGGTGGTGGCCAGTGCGGTGTTGTCGTCGCTGATCTTGCTCGGGTCGTCCATCAGCTTTTCAACGGCGTCGGTGTAGCCGTCGATCTGCAGGTTCTGCAGGAAGTTGTCGGCCTTGGCCGGGTCGATGTCGGCCAGCGCCGTGTAGGCGGTCTGGATTTCCTGGGTGGCCAGCTCGGTCTTGCCATCGTCCTGCAAGGCCTTGATGTATTTGGTGAAATTTTCAGACGAGGTGCTGTCGATCAGCTTCTGGTGCACCTCGTCGACCTTGGCCTGACCGCCGTCGACTTTGCCCAGGGCCGCATCGTGGTTGGCCTTGATATCGGCCTGGATAGTGGAGTCGCCCAGCAGTTCGCCGATGGTCTTGTCGATGGATTTGGTGTCGAAGATGTTGTCGCGCACATCCCGCGAGGTCACGTCGATAGGTGTGGTGGCGATGCCCTGGTTGCCGAAGCCATGCTCGGGAATGATCGACATGCCGTTGTCGGCCATGCTCTTGGCTTCCACCGCGCGCAGGAATTTGGCGCGCGGGTCATCCTTGCCGATGCTGCCGTCCTTGACCCCTGCGCGGTAGCTGTCCACCAGGGTTTTCATCGACAGGTCCTGCACGCTCAACGGGTTGCCGCTTTCGTCTTTTTCAGTGGTGGCGAGGTTGTCGACAGACACGTCCTTGAGCGGTGGCAAGCCGTTGTCGGCGCGCAGTTTGTCGACGTCGGTGGTCTGCTGGGCGATGTCGGTGCGGTAGCCGGAGATCTGCTCGAACATCTGCGGGTTGGTTTCTTCGCTGACGACGATCTTCTCTTCGGCACCACCCGGTTTGTGTTGGGTGAAGGCGATCAACCCAGGGCCGTAGTCGCCCACGCCGCCGACGCTCATGATGTCTTCGGTGGATGCCAGGTAAGCATCCGGCCCGGCCAGGCTGTAGCCGTCACCCTTGGCCTTCTCGATACCGGCCAGGCTCTGGCCCTTGGTGGTGTAGGCCGCAAAGGCTTCGGGGGTGATGTCCTTGGACACCACCCGCAATTTGCCGTCGGCGCCGTTGACCACCAGGATGCCGTCCATGGGCGCATCGACCTTGCTGATGTCACCGAGTTTGAGGCTGGCTTCGTCCTTGCGCAGCAGTTCCTGGCCGGGCAAGGACTGCGCATTCTTGATGTAGTCGAACGCTGGGGTGCCTTCGCTTTTGTGCACCGCATGCAGGAAGGTGTAGAGGCTGCTGCCGGCATTGGGGTTGGGGTTGCTCAGGTCTGCGCCGGGCTGCGGCAGCGCAGCTTCGGACTGGCTGATCATGTATTTCTTGCCTTGGTGTTCGAACAGGATCACCCCGGATTTCGGGTCTTCTGACACCACTTTGAGCTGGCTGAAATTCAGGTCGCCGGGCAGGCTGGTGACTTCCTCAAAGCCCTTGGCCTTGCCGTCGTTGAGCACTTCCTTGGTCAGGCCGGCGCTGTTGTAGCTGGCAAAGGCCTCGGGCGTGAGTGTTTCGGAGATCACCAGGGTCTGGCCGTTTTCCATCTCGACCTTGACGACGCCGTCCTTGGCATCACCGACCGATTTCACATTGGCCAGGCGCACGGTGGGGTCGTCTTCGCGCAATAGCTGTTGATCGGGGTTGCCCAGGGCTTCACGGATTGCCTTGCCGGCCGGAGTATCCTGGGTCTCGGCCAGGGTGTGCAGCAGGTCGTAGAGCGGCGTGCCCTCGTTCGGCCCACCCTGGTTGACCGGCGCCACGGCGTGTCCGAAGTGCAGGCCCTTGAGCAGGTCGAAGCCTTCCTGGACCTTCTCCGCGCCCTCGCGGGTGATCTTGAGTTTGCTGCCGTCCTGCTCGAAATAGATCACCCCGGCGTCCTTGTCTTCGGACACCACCTTGAGTTTGTCGATATCCAGCTTGGCGGGCAGGGCGGTGACTTCCTTATAGTCGTCCGGCTTGAGCTGCTTATCGCCGGCCCCGGTGGCCGCCAGGGTCTTGGCCTTGTTCAGCGCCGCATCAAAAACGCGCTCCGGTGCACGGGGTTCACTGACGCGGGGCGAGGCGGCTTTCTCGGGTCGGTTGATCATTCTTCAGTCCATGTGAGTGGGGGCGCACGAGGACTCGATACTAGGCGGAGGCGGGGGGTGAAAAGGCGGTTTTTGGCAAGATCGCACAAGCTTTCACAGCTGTGAAATGACCTTGTCATGTTCGGCGAGTAGCGAGGTTTTCCCTGGGGTGACGGGCTTGTTGGGGGGATCGGGGTAAGCCCGCTCACCACAGTGTCAGGCCATACGAATAGTTGCCGCGTGCTGCTCTCAGTGAGTCGCGAACGGCATCGGTGCGTAACAGCAGCGTCATCTGCGCCTCATCGATCACGATTTCCGCGACGATCAACGCGCAGATCAGCGGCGCGGTCACGAACCAGTGGCACCAGCATTGGGTCGACAACGATACGAAAACGCCGATGATCCACAGCGCCAGCACCCACTTTGGCGCGCGCTGTTGCAGCGGCACCCAGAACCGTTGCAGCCGTTTCAGGCGGGCCGTGTGCTGTCGCAGTGACTCTTCAAGGAGTGATAGGGAAGGGCTCATGTTCACACTCGCTAAGTAATCCGGGCACGAAGGGTAGGGGGTTGCCCAGCCACGACAGGTTGATGCGTTCAACTTCTATCCAATGCCCGTTTTGAGGGGCTGTGACACAGCTTTTGAACGCAATGCAGATACATTCGGCGTCCAACAGGACAAAGCAGCGATAGCGTTGTGTGGTTCTGAACAGCGTTGAAAAGATGCGCATGGCGGGCCTGGCTTGCTCAAAGGTTCCAGCTGAGTTCGAACAGCGTTCCACCGTTTTTCATTTTCCGACACGTCACGGCGCCACCGTGGGCAATGGCAATCGCGCGCACCACCGCCAGGCCCAGGCCGCTGCCGCCCTGGGCGCGTGAGCGAGAGTTCTCGCCGCGCTGGAAAGGCTCGAACAGGTGCGTTGCAAAGTCCTCATCAATGCCAGGACCATCGTCGCGCACCCTCAGGTAGTGGACGCCATCACGCGTGCTCAGGTGCACGTTGACGTTGCCGGGTGTCGCGTGCCGGCGCACGTTGTCCAGCAGGGCCAGCAAGGCCTGGCGGATGCGTGCGGGGTCGCAGCGCAGAATGCGGCGCTGCAGGTCCAGTTGCAGCTTAAAGCCGCCGGCGACCAGGCTCGGTTCGAACAGCCGTACCTCTTCTTCAATCCCGGCAGCCAGGTCGGCGTCTTGCACATTGATTTCAAGGTAGCCGCTGTCACCCAGGCCGACCACACGCAGGTCCTCGATCATCCGCGTCAGCCCTTCGACTTGGCCGAGCAGGCTATAGAACTGCGCCGTCTCGGGCTCGAAGACACCCTCGGCCAAACCTTGCAGACGGCCGCGCAAGATGGTCAGGGGCGTGCGCAGTTCGTGGGCAATCGCTGCATTCCAGAACGCCTGTTCCTGGGCCATGCGTTTCAAGCGTCTGGCCATGCTGTTGAAGTCATCTACCAGGATGGCCGCTTCGCCGATGGACTGGTCGCCGGCTACGGCCTGCACATCGAGATCGCCGTCCGCCAGTTTGCGCAGGTTCTCGGCAACCGAGTTCAACGGCATCAGGATGCGCCGGGACAGCTTGGTGGCCACGAAAGCACCGACCGCCAGGCTGACGCAGGTGGTCAAGCCCATCCATGCCCATTCGACATTGGCCGGCATCCACTCATCGACCTGCTCGTCCGGAAGTGGCCAGTAGGTCCAAAGCAGGGCATAGAACACATAGGAACCGATCACAGCCAGGGCGATCACGCACAGCACCACGACCGACATGGACAGGATGATCTGGCGGCTCAAGCCATTAAAGATCTTCACGCGCCACTCCCGAACCGGTAACCCACCCCGCGAATGCTCGCCGGCACGCCTTGCAGCCCGAGGTCTTCGATCTTGCGGCGCAACTTGCTGATATGGCTGTCGACCGTGCGTTCCAGGCTGTCGCTTTCCGGCGAGCACAGCGCCAACAATTCCGCGCGGCTGAACACGCGTTTCGGTGCTCGGGCCAACTGCGCCAGTAATTTGAACTCGGTGACGGTCAGCAGCAGCGCCAGCGTGTTGCCTTCGATGTTCACCGTGACCTGATGGCTTTCGATATCGATTTCAAACCCATCCACCCGCAACACGCTGGCGCTGACACCGGATGTGTAGTTGACGGAGCGCCGCAGCACCGCCTGGGTACGTGCTACCACTTCGGCCGGGTTGAATGGCTTGACGATGTAGTCGTCGGCACCGATACGCAGGCCCATCAACTTGTCCATGTCCTGGTCTTGCGCGGTCAGCATGATCACCGGCGTGTTGCCGCGATGACGCACCTCGGCCAGCACCTGCCAGCCATCGACATGGGGCATCAGCACATCCAGCAGCATCAGATCCGGCTTGAGGCTCTGATGCAGTTCCAACGCACGCCGGCCATCGAGGGCGTGGGCAGTACGAAAGCCGCTGCGTTTGAGATAGGCAATCAGGATGTCCGCGATCTCGGGCTCGTCTTCGGCAATCAGCACCAAGGCCTGGGTCTCCCGGACGCTGTTGGGCTGCGATGTCGATGCGACGGGGTAATCGTTCATAGTCTGCTCGGTGAATAGGCCTTGTTGTGGAGGCCGCGCCATGGCCACGCTGTCAGGTGTTGATCATAGCTTCTGGGTGAGGGCGCCCAACATCTGGTTGGCGGTGGAAATCACTTTGGAGTTCATCTCATAGGCCCGTTGCGTGGTGATCATATTGACCATCTCTTCAACCGTGCTCACGTTCGAAGTCTCCAGGGAGCGTTGCAACGTGGTGCCAAAGCCGTTGAGGCCCGGCGTGCCGACCTGGGGCGCGCCGCTGGACGCGGTTTCCAGGAACAGGTTGTTGCCGATTGCCTGCAAACCAGCCGGGTTGATGAAGTCGGCGGTCTGCAGGTTGCCGATTACTTGCGCCGCAGGGTTGCCGGCCACAGTGATGGACACTGTGCCGTCCTGGCCGACGGTGAACGTCTTGGCGTTGTCCGGCACCACGACGGCCGGCTCCAGGGCGAACCCGCTGGCCGTGACCACCTGGCCATTGGCGTTCAGATGAAAGGTGCCGTCACGGGTATAACCCGTGGTGCCGTCCGGCTGCAGCACCTGGAAAAACCCCCGGCCATTCACGGCCAGGTCCAGCGGTTGCCCGGTGGTCTGCAGGCTGCCGGCGCTGAAGTTCTTCTGGGTGCCGACGATCTGCACGCCGGTGCCCAGTTGCAGGCCCGACGGCAACGCACTGTCTTGCGTCGATTGCGCGCCCGGCTGGCGCTTGATTTGATAGAGCAAATCCTGGAACTCGGCACGATCGCGTTTGAAACCGGTGGTCGAGACGTTCGCCAGGTTATTGGAAATGGTCGTCAGCTGGGTGTCCTGGGCCGACAAGCCGGTTTTTGCGACGTACAGGGCTGGAATCATTGGGCTCTCCGTGTGACCCGTTCGATGGGGCACTGTGATGAACCTGATTGTGCACAGCCAACGTGCGCATTCATGGGAGGTTTTGTGGAGAAATGATGGAGAGGGAAGTTTTTTTCCGGCCAGGCTCATTCAAGCCAGGCTCGATCAAACCCGCCACGCCCCGCCCGATGACTTCCGGGTAGCTGTGCTCGGCATCCAGGTTGGTCAGTACCACCACCGTCAGCCTGTCGTCGAGGTAGCGCGAGATAGACGAGGTAAAGCCTTGCCAGGAGCCGCCGTGCTCGACCACGGGATGCCCGTTGATCGTGCGTATTTCCCAACCGAAACCATAGCCTTGCGCACGCTGTTTACCGGCGTAGGGGTAGGGCGTCCACATTTTTCTCAGTGAGGCTTTTTTCAGCAGCGTTTCATCGTAAAGGGCACGGTCCCAGCGCTCCAGGTCGCGTACGGTGAAGTAGAGCGTGCCGTCTGCGGTGGCGTTGAACGTCGGCGAGACCCATTCCTGGTTCCTCAACACACCGTCCACCTTTTCGTAGCCCGAGACACGGTTGGGCACAAGGTCGAGGTCTGAGATGACGCGCGACGAGGTCATGCCCAACGGTGTGAAAATACGGTGCTGGAGAAACTCGCCATAGGGCTGCCCGCTGACGCGATGGATCAGGATACCGAGCAACACGAAGTTGGTGTTTTCGTACGCCCAGCCTTCGCCCGCCTTGAAGTTGATCGGCAGTTTGGCAATGGCCGCCGTCAGTTGCGCGTCGGTAAAGTCTTGGCGGATATCCAGCGGTGCGCCGGGTTTTTGCAGCTCAGGCGTGTCATAGGCCGACAGCCCGGACGTGTGGGACAGCAGGTTGGCTACGGTAATCGGCGCCCAACTGGCCGGCGCTTCGGGAAAATACTGCCGGATACTGTCATCCAGGCTGACCTTGCCTTGTTCCACCAGCATCATGACGGCGGTAGCAGTGAAGGATTTTCCCACCGAACCGGATTGGAGAACGCTGTCCGCGCTCATGGGCACATCGAGTTCCACGTTCGCCAGGCCATAGCCTTTGGCGAGGACGGTGTGGCCGTTTCGATAGACACCCAGGGCAAGCCCCGGCAACTGCTGTCGGGTCATTTGCGAGGTGACATAACGGTCGATGGCCGAGAGCTGTTCGGCCGTGAGCGGCGTTGCAATCGCCGGGGGCGCCGACATCAGCATGAGGCTGGTCGCAAGAATTCGGAGCATGGAGACCTCTAAAACGTTGTCGCTGTTTTGGGAGGCGCCAGTGTGCCCGAAGGCGGTGGAGTTTTACGGGAGGTTCGATGGAGTGGGCGTGGAGTCGATAGGGAACGCAATCACAGGGAGTGGATGAATTTCACATACACCTGCTCAGCGTCGTGGTCGTCCAGGTTGTCAATCTGCCCGCTCGGCACGAATCCAGCCTTTGCAAACAACGCCTGGGCTGCGGTGTTTGACGCATTGGTCGAAGCAAACAGCTTGGGCGTCTTGCATGCCGCCTGCGCCGCTGCCAGCAACCGCAGCGCCACACCTTGACGCTGATGCGCCGGCGACACGACGACCAGCGCCACAAAGCCATGATCGAAAAAGTCATGGGTCAGCACCAGGTAACCGGCGCATCGGCCGGCGATGTCGACGGCAACCAGGCATTGTTGGCGAACCACGGCGTCATGGATGAATACGCGGCGATGGGTGTGGGCGGTTGCGTAGGCGTCCAGTTCGATCAGGGCACGCACGTCGTCGGGTGTGGCTTGGCGGATAATGTTTATCGAGCATGTAGGCACAGGAATACCTTCACTGATTGGGTTTGGCTTTTGATTTGGTCAGTTTGGGTGTGCCCGGCACTTGATTCAACGCTTTAGCGGTCGATACGCGCTTGTATTCAGGCATGTCTTGGGAACCCAATGCCTGACGTAGCAGATGATTGATCATTGTTTGATAGCCTGTACCGTTATTTTCCGCAAGCTCGCGGGTGGCTTCGATCACTGCATCATCCAACATGATAGTGATGCGGGTTTTTCCCTGGGTGCTGGCGATTGCGCCGCGCTTGCCAGTGCTGAAGTCGTATTTGTCTTTCATGGTTCAGGCCCTCTGGGCGTTGATTTATTTCTACTGATCAGTCGGGGCTTGATTTTGCTGCGACTGAAAAAAGTTTTCAGTATGTGATCGGTAGCTGGATTCTGAATCCGTTGTCAGACGAAACGAATCTGAGCGGGTGAGCTGATTTCGCCATGACCCATAGAAAGAATGCAGAGCAACCTGTGGCGAGGGAGCTTGCTCCCGTCGGGGTCGAAAAGCAGACCCAGCGCTTTGTTTGAAACGGCCAGGGCTGCTACGCAGCCCAATGGGAGCAAGCTCCCTCGCCACAGGGTAATGGGCCTATCCATGAGTGGGTGCTATGCAGTCACGCCTTACGTCGATGTCGATATCAGACCAATCCCCGCCGCTCCCAGGCTATTTTTGATGAACTCAGGCCGCGTAAGGTGACCCATCATTAAGAAATGATGATCGCCTGACTCTTCAGTCAGTACACCTTGACGTCGATCACCGAGAACAACAAAAACAATGAATAGCCTGAACTCCAACGATTCAAACGGCCAGTTGGCGCAGGGCTTCAAGCCGCGTCATGTGACCATGCTTTCCATCGCGGGCATTATCGGGGCGGGGTTGTTTGTCGGTTCCGGGCATGCGATTGCGGCGGCGGGGCCGGCGGTACTGCTGGCTTATCTGTTCTCCGGCACGTTGGTGGTGCTGGTGATGCGCATGCTCGGAGAGATGGCGGTGGCCAACCCCGATACCGGGTCTTTTTCGACCTACGCCGACCAGGCCATCGGCCGCTGGGCCGGGTTTACCATCGGTTGGTTGTACTGGTGGTTCTGGGTGCTGGTGATCCCCATTGAAGCCCTGGCGGCCGGGCACATCCTCAACCAGTGGTTCCCGCAGATCGACGCTTGGCTGTTTGCCTTGTTGTCGATCTTTTTGTTGGTGGTCACCAATCTGTTCAGCGTGTCCAAGTACGGCGAGTTCGAGTTCTGGTTCGCCATGGCCAAAGTGATCGCGATCATCGGTTTCATCGGCCTGGGCTTTGCGGTGCTGATGGGCTGGATGCCCGAGCGCGAGGTCAGCGGCTTGAGCCGGTTGATGGAGGAGCACGGCGGGTTTGCGCCCAACGGACTGTCGGCGGTGGTCGGGGCCTTCATCACCATCATGTTCAGTTTTATCGGCACTGAGGCGGTCACCATCGCGGCGGCCGAGTCCAGCAACCCGGCGCAGAACATCGCCCGGGCCACGCGCTCGGTGATGTGGCGCATCGGCGTGTTCTACCTGTTGTCGATCTTCGTGGTGATTTCTGTGGTGCCGTGGAATGACCCGCTGCTGGCGTCGGTAGGGTCTTACCAGCGCGCACTGGAGCTGATGAATATTCCCCACGCCAAGCTGCTGGTGGATGTTGTGGTGTTGATCGCCGTGGCCAGTTGCATGAATTCCTCCATCTACATTGCCTCGCGCATGCTGTTCTCCCTGGGTAAGCGCGGGGATGCCCCCAAACTGATGAAGAAAACCTCGGCGGCCAGTGTGCCGAGGGCGGCGGTGATTGCCAGCACCGTCCTGGGGGCGGGCGTGACCCTGTTCAGTTACTTTGCGCCGGCCGGGCTGTTCCAGTTCCTGCTCGCCAGTTCGGGCGCCATCGCCTTGCTGGTGTACCTGGTGATTGCCGTGTCGCAGTTGCGCATGCGCAAGATCCTGCGACAGCGCAACGTCACGCTCACCTTTCAGATGTGGCTGTTTCCCTGGCTGACCTGGCTGGTCATCGCGTTCATCTGTGCCGCTTTGACGGTGATGCTGGTCACGCCTGAACACCGTTTTGAAGTGTCATCCACCATCGGCTTGGCCCTGATGATTTCCCTGGTCGGCTTGCTCACCGCGCGGCAGCCCGAACGCACGCAAAAAACCGTGGCCGCAGCCTCGCCGCCATGAGTGGCCGCCCCGTAAGCAGCATCGTGTTCGTGCTGCTGGACCAGTTCACCTTGATGTCACTGGCCTCGGCGGTCGAGCCGTTGCGCATGGCCAACCAACTGTCGGGCCAGGAGCTCTACAAATGGCACACCGCGAGCCCGGACGGCAATCCCGTGTGGGCCAGTGACGGCGTGCCCATCACGCCGGACGGTTCGATTCTCAGCGTGCCGCCCGCCGACATCGTCATCGTGTGTGGCGGTATCGGCATCCAGGGCACCGTGACCGGTGAATTGGTCAAGTGGTTGCGCGGCCAGGCGCGGTACGCCAAGCGACTGGGTGGTATCTGTACCGGCAGTTTTGTGCTGGCGCGGGCTGGCTTGCTGGATGGCTACGAATGCAGCGTGCATTGGGAATGGTTGGCCGCCATGCAGGAGGCCTTTCCTCGTGTGACGGTCAGTTCCAGCCTGTTCAGCCTCGACCGCGACCGTCTCACCAGCTCGGGCGGCACGGCGCCGTTGGACATGATGTTGCACCTGATCGGCCGGGATCACGGGCATGAGTTGTCGGCCGCCATCTCCGACATGTTTGTGTACGAACGCATCCGCAACGAGCAGGACCATCAGCGCGTGCCCCTCAAGCACATGCTTGGCACCCAGCAACCCAAGCTGCAGGACATCGTCGCGTTGATGGAGGCCAACCTGGAGGAACCGATCAACCTGGATGAGCTGGCTGCGTATGTCGCGTTGTCCCGCCGTCAGCTGGAGCGCATGTTCCAGAAGTACCTGCACTGTTCGCCGTCGCGCTACTACCTGCGGCTGCGGCTGATCCGGGCACGGCAGTTGCTCAAGCAGACGCCCATTTCCATCGTGGAGCTGGCTGTGCTTTG
Source organism: Pseudomonas reactans (assembly GCF_013385825.1). GTDB lineage: Bacteria > Pseudomonadota > Gammaproteobacteria > Pseudomonadales > Pseudomonadaceae > Aquipseudomonas > Aquipseudomonas reactans. Next base: position 81,687 of record NZ_JACAPG010000010.1, read on the forward strand.
CGGCTTTGTGTCCACGCCGCACTTCTCCAAGTGCTACCGCGAATACTTCGGTGTGCCGCCCAGCGACGAGCGCTCCGTCACCGACAGCGAGCGCTCCATCGTGCTCAAGCCGGTGATGCATGCGTTGCCTACGCCCGCGCCCATGAACGTGTTGGAGCAGGCGCGGGGCGAGGCAACGTTTGCCAGCGTGAAAAACCTGAAGCCCTGACCTCAGCGCATGTGCAGGATAATCGGGCTGCTGCTCGCCGGGTCGGTGTGCCCGCGCAGCTTGCCCACTGCTTTGGCGTCAACTGCGCCACCGTTGTTGCCCCAGGTACCGCGAACGTAGCTGAGTACCTCGGCGATTTCTGCGTCGGACAATTGCTCACGGAAGGCCGGCATACGGTAGGCATCCGGCACGCCGGCCGCGACCACGCGTTGCGAGCCGTTGAGGGTGATGTTGATCGCTGACGCGCTTTCCTTCGCCAGTGCCGACGTGGCGCCGGCCAGGGGCGGCATCCACTCAGGCTGGCCCTTTCCGTCGAGACCATGGCAAGAGGCGCAGCGGGTGGCATAGGTGTGGGCGCCGGGGGCGTTTTGCACCGCCGCCACCGCCTGATACTGCCAGGGTGCGCCGTCGCGCTGCGGGTCGCCAGGCAATGACTTGAGGTAGCGGGCGATGGCCGCCAGGTCGTCGTCCTGCATGAACTGCGTGGAGTTGTTGAAAGCCTCGGTCATCGAACCGTAGACCACCGCATGGGCGTTGCGCCCGGTCTTGAGGAACTGCACGATCTGCGGCTCCGTCCAGCGGCCCAGCCCGGTGTTGGGGTCCTGGCGCAGGCTCGGCGCATACCAGCCGTCGAGCAGGGCGCCAGCGAGGAACGGCGCGCCGGATTCATCCAGGGCTTTTTCGTTAAAGGCCAGGCCGCGCGGCGTGTGGCAACTGCCGCAGTGGCCGGGGCCTTGGACTATATACGCGCCACGGTTCCACAGTGCGTCCTGGTTGGGCTTGGCTGCATAGGTCGCGGTGGGCGCGAACACGCCGTTCCACAGGGCGATGGGCCAGCGCATATTCAGCGGCCACGGAATATCACTGGGGATATTCGGTTGGTTGGCCGGTTGTATGCCCTGCATGAAAAACGCGTACAGCGCTTTGATGTCGTCATCGCTGAGTTTTACGTAGGACGGGTAGGGCATGGCAGGGTAAAGTCGACGACCGCCCGGTGCTACGCCATGGCGCACTGCACGGTCGAAATCGGCCAGGCTGTAAGTGCCGATGCCGGTCTGCTTGTCCGGTGTGATGTTGGTAGCATGGATCGCCCCCAACGGCGTGGCCATTTCCAGGCCCCCGGCAAACGGCGCCTTGCCCGCCAGGCTGTGGCAGGCCACGCAATCGCTGAGACGGGCGACATACTCGCCACGGCTGACCAAGGCGGGATCCAAGGTGGCTTTCGCCTGTTCCTGTTCGAACGGCGTAGCCGGTTCTCGAGTGACGTACCAGGCCAGCAGGCCTGCGGCGACCAGGCAGGGCAGCGCCAGCCAGCCTGCGGTTCTTGCGAATCGACGGTTGTTCATGGGCGTTTCCTGAAGGTCAGCTGAAAGTGTGTCGGCTCAAAGGCAGGCTGCGCACGCGCTGGCCGGTCAACTGCGCCACGGCATTGGCCACGGCCGGCGCCACGGCGGGCAGCGGCGGCTCGCCGATACCGCCCATTTTTTCGCCACTCTCGACTATCCGTACATGCACCCGTGCCATCTGCGCGGGCGCCAGGATCGGGTACAGGTCGTAGTTGCGCGCCCGGGGCTTGCCGTCCACGTACACCGCTTCCTCCAGCAAGGTCTGGGACAAGCCCAACGCCACCGCGCCATTGACCTGTGCTTCGACAATCGCCGGGTTGACGATGCTGCCGGGGTCGATGGCTTGCCAGATATCGTGCACCCTGACCTTGCCGTTCTCGATGGACACCTCAGCGATCGCCGCCGTATGCGAGCCAAACGGCGAGGCCATGGCCACGCCGCGAGCGCGTCGAGTGCCGTCCTCGGCGGTGAAGGGGCCGCGCTTCCAGCCACCGGACAGTTCACCCGCCGCTTTCAGCAACGTGGTCAGCCGTGGGTTGTCGCGCAGCAGGTGCAGGCGCAGCTCATAGGGATCCTGCCCGCCCTTGTCCGCCAGCTCATCAAGGAACGACTCGTAGAAAAAGTCGTTGAGCGAATTGCCCACCGAACGCCAGTAGCCGAGCATGGGCGCGCCTTTGACGTAGATCTGCGCGATGCGTTTGTTGGGGATGGCGTAGGACTTGCCCGATAACCCTTCAAGGGCCGTGGGGTCGATTTTATCGCCCTGTTTGCCAGCGAGGGCTTCGGTCGGGCCTTCGGTCGCACTGACGGCTTCGATGGCGACCGGCAGGCCTTTGTCATCCAGCGCGGCGCGGAACTTGACCACCGCCACGGGACGCAGCACATCGCGCAAGAACTCTTCTTCGCGACTCCAGATCAGCTTGACCGGACGGCCCACCGCCTTGGCCAATGCAATGGCCTGCGGGTAGGGGTTGGCCGAGTCATACAAGAAGTGCCGTCCGAAAAAGCCACCGAGCAACGGCGAATGCAGGTTGATTTGCGCAGGGTCGAGGCCGGTGCGCTTGGCGATGTCGGCGCGGAACATGTCCGGCGCCTGGTTGGGCAGCCAGATGTCCAGGCTGCCATCCGGGTTGAAGCGCGCCAACGCAGAAGGCGGCTCCAGTTGGCCATGGTTGAGGTATTGGTTGTGATACGTCGCCTCGAGCTGGGTCTTGCCGCCTTTCAGCGCGGCGGCAACGTCACCTTCGTTTTCGTCGTCACGGGCCGGGCCCTGCTGGGCAGCGAGGAACTCGAAGTGCTTGTCGCTGGAGAAGTCCGCTGGCATGACGCGCAGTGCCGAGTCGGCGGCGGCTTCCTGCCAGTCGACCTGGATGGCTTCTACCGCACGCTTGGCGTGCCACCAACGTTCAGCCACCACCGCCACCGCGCCGGGTAGCACGTGCACCGAATGCACGCCTTTCATGCCTTCGACCTGCGCCTGGTTGCGCAGGCTGCCGACGGTCATGCCCAGGCGTGGCGCATGTTGTACCGCCGCGTGGAGCATGTCGTCGACTTTCAGGTCGATGCTGTAGAGCGCCTTGCCGGTGGATTTGTCGTAGGCGTCCAGGCGCTTGACCGGTTTGCCGATCCAGCGGAATTGGCTCGGGTCGCGCAGGGTGATGCTGGATGGATCGGGCACAGGCATGTCGAGGGCGCTACTGGCCAGCTCGCCATACCCCAATGAACGACCGGACGCTGCGTGCACCACGCGACCAGGCTGGGTGGTCAGTTCGCCGACCGGCACGCCCAATTGTTTAGCGCCAGCTTGCAGCAACATCGCGCGGGCCAGGGCACCAAGGCGGCGCATGGTCGGGTAGCTCATGCGCACCGACATGCTGCCGCCGGTGATGCGCATACCGTTCTCCATCACCACATAGGCTTCGCCGGGCGGCGCGGCTTCGACGATGAACGTGGCGGGGTCGGCATCCAGTTCTTCGCCGACGATCTGCGCCATGGCGGTGTGGGTGCCTTGTCCGCCTTCCATGAACGGGCTGAGCAGGCGCACGGTGCCGTCCGGGCGAATCTCCAGGAATGCCGGCACTTGGGTGCCGCGTTCAGCGGTGGTGGCGGCTTGCACTCGGCCCGAGCCCAGTGGCAGGCCAAAACCGATCACCAGCGCGCCTACCGCCGCGCTCGCCAGAAAACGGCGGCGCGACAGGTTGACCGGTGCATCAAGCAGTTCGTTGAGGATACTCATCAAGCGCCCTCCTGCTTGGCCAGGACGTCGACCGCCGCGTGGATGGCGTTATAGGTGCCGCAGCGGCACAGGTTGATCATCGCCGCGTCGATCTGCGCCTTGCTCGGCGCCGGGGTGTGCTTGAGCAACGCAGTGGCCGCCATCACCTGACCGGACTGGCAATACCCGCATTGCGCCACCTGATGCTCGACCCAGGTCGCGACCACACGTTTGCCCACTTCATCGGTTTCAATCGCTTCGATGGTGGTGATTTCTCGCCCGACCAAGGCGGCTACGGGCGTGACGCAGGAGCGCACCACATTGCCATCCACCAGCACCGAACAGGCGCCGCACTGGGCCAGGCCGCAGCCGTACTTGGTGCCGGTCAGGCCCAGGTCATCGCGGATCACCCACAACAAGGGCGTGTCCGCGTCGGCATCGACCTGATAGGCCTTTTGGTTGATTCGTAATTCCATGGCTCACCTGCTGATCAACGGTAGGTGCGGCCTTTTTAATAGTCAATGCACTGGCCGCTTATCGACGAACTCTAGACCAGTGCGCAAGGGCTATCTATCCGTTAGTCGATAAGTCGGAGGATCAGGCAAGTATTCAACAGGATTGTGCGACTAGGATTCGGCCGTCGGCCGCACGAAGTCCTCCTCGAAGTGTTCATGCTCACCCCGAGCGTCACCTTGACGCCGCAACACTTCCATCTGGCGCAGTTCTACCCGACGGATTTTCCCGGAAATGGTCTTGGGCAGTTCGGTGACGAATTCGATACGTCGCACACGTTTGTAGGGCGCCAAATGCTCACGGGCGAAGGCGAGGATGTGCCGGGCAAGCTCGGCACTGCCCGGTTCGCCGTGGGCCAGGATCAGAAACGCCTTGGGTACGGCCAGGCGCAACGGGTCGGGGCTCGGCACCACGGCCACTTCCATGACCGCCGGGTGTTCGATCAAGGCGCTTTCCAGTTCGAATGGGCTGATGCGGTAGTCGGAGGCCTTGAACACATCGTCGGCGCGACCGACGAAGGTGATGTAGCCGTCAGCGTCGATCTGCGCGGTGTCGCCGGTGCGGTAGTAGCCGTCACGCATGACCTCGGCGGTTTTCTCCGGGCTGTCTTCATAGCAGAGCATCAGGCCGAGCGGACGCACGTCGAGGGGCAGGGCGACTTCGCCTTCGTTGCCGGGAATGCCGTCCGGGTCGAGCAGCGCAACCTGATAACCCGGCAACGGGCGACCCATGGAACCGGGCTTGAGCAACTGGCCGGGCGTGTTGCCCACCAGCGCAGTGGTTTCCGATTGGCCGAAACCATCACGCAGCGGCAAGCCCCAGGCGTGCTGGATCTGTTCGATGATTTCCGGGTTCAACGGCTCGCCGGCGCCCACCAGTTCGCGCAGGCTCAGGCGTGATTTGTAGCTGGCGAGATCTTCCTGGATCAGCATGCGCCATACCGTGGGCGGCGCGCACAGGCTGGTCACGCCGTAGCGTTCCAAGGCACTGAGCAAGGCCGGCGCGCTGAACCGCGCGACGTTATGGATAAAAATGCACGCGCCGGCATTCCACGGGGCGAACAGGCAACTCCAGGCATGCTTGGCCCAACCCGGTGACGAGATATTCAGGTGCAGGTCGCCCGGCTGCAGGCCGATCCAGTACATGGTCGACAGGTGGCCCACTGGATAGCTCTGATGGCTGTGTAGCACCATCTTCGGCTTGGACGTGGTGCCGGAGGTGAAATACAGCAGCATCGGGTCGGTGGCCAGGGTGCGGCCTTCGGCCTGGAACTGCTCGGGGTGTTCAAAGGCCGCGTTATGCGCGACCCAGCCGGCAGGCGCAGCTCCCACACAGACGCGGCTGCAACCGTCCGCCAGCCCGACGAACTTGTGCACGTGCGCTTCACCCACCACCAGGTGACGTACCTGCCCGCGCTCGATGCGGTCGCGCAGGTCATCGGGGTTCAGCAGGGCCGTGGCCGGGATGACCACCGCCCCAAGCTTGAACGCGGCGAGCATGGTGTCCCACAACGCCACGTCGTTGCCGAGCATCAACAACACACGATCACCCCGACGCACGCCGATGTCGCGCAGGTGGTTGGCCACCTGGTTGGAGCGCGAAGCCAGTTGCTGGAAGCTGTAGCGTTGCTCGCTGCCGTCTTCCTCGACGATCCACAGCGCATCCGCTGCATTGCCCTCGGCCATGGCGTCGAAATAATCCAGGGCCCAGTTGAATTCGCCCAGTTGCGGCCAGCGGAAATCCCGTACGGCGGTGGCGTAGTCGGTGCGGTGAGCGAGCAGAAAATCCCGAGCGGCCAGGAAGGGCTGGGTCATGGTGGCTGTCCTTAATTATTGTTGTGGGACTTGCCCCCGGCTGAACCGAGAGGCTGGACCGAGTATAGGCACGCAGAAATCAGAGCAGAACGCTCAAAAACACCGGTGCGTTGTGCAAAAAAGTCATGGGTGTTGCACCGTCATGCAGCGTGATTGACGATAAAGACGTAAAAGTCCAATATGGAATTATAAGTACAAAATACTGGCTTCATCTCTTTCTTCAGGCTTGCCAAACCAACAACAACTTGCGAGAACACCCCCATGAAGAAGCGCTCCCTCATTACCGCTCTGGCCTTGGGCCTGCTTGCATCCAGCCATTTGATGGCCGCCGAGAAAACCCTGCGCATCGGCATCGAGGCGGCTTACCCGCCATTTGCGTCCAAGACGCAAGAGGGCAAGATCGTCGGCTTCGACTACGACATCGGCAACGCGTTGTGCGCGCAGATGAAGGTCAAGTGTGTGTGGGTAGAAGGTGAGTTCGACGGTCTGATTCCTTCCCTCAAGGTGAAGAAAATCGACATGGCCCTGTCGTCCATGACCATCAACGAAGACCGCAAGAAGTCGGTGGATTTCACCCACAAGTACTACTTCACGTCATCGCGTTTGGTGATGAAGGAAGGCGCCGTGGTGGATGACCAATACGCCAGCCTCAAGGGCAAGACCGTCGGCGTGCAGCGCGCCACCACCACCGACCGGTATGCCACCGAGGTGTTCGAGTCCAAGGGCATCAACGTCAAGCGCTACAGCAATAACGAAGAGATCTACATGGACCTGGCGGCCGGCCGCCTGGATGCGATCTTTGCCGACACCATTCCCCTGAACGACTTCCTGCAGATGCCACGCGGCAAGGGCTACGCGTTTGTCGGCCCGGAACTCAAGGACCCGAAATACGTGGGCGAGGGTGCAGGGATTGCGGTGCGCAAGGGCAATACGGAGTTGGTGGGCGAGTTGAATGCGGCCATCGATGGCATTCGTGCCAGTGGTGAGTATCAGAAGATTTCGCAGCAGTATTTCAAATCCGACATCTACGGTGACTGAGAGGTCTACACGGACGAAATGTGGGAGGTACTTGTGGCGAGCGGGCTTGCCCCGCGTTGGACTGCGTAGCAGGCCCATTTTGGGGTCGCTTCGCAACCCAACGCGGGGCAAGCCCGCTCGCCACAAGCGCATTTGCGAGTCAGCCCGCTCACGTTATCCCTTCAGTTCTTTCAAATGCTTGTAGACCGTCGCCCGCCCCATGCCCAGCACATTGGCCACATAGTTGGACGCGCTCTTGCCCTTGAACGCCCCTTCGGCGTGCAGCGCCAGCACCAGCTCGCGCTTGTGGTCACGGGTCAGCAGATTCAGGCTCAACTGGCGCTCGCGCATCCACGCATGCAGAAACGTGTTGATGCGCTCCTGCCAGTCATCGCGAAACAACGAGTCCGGTTGCGGGATCAGCTTGCTTGGCGACAGAAACAGGTCCAGCGCCGCCTTGGCGTTTTCAAACAGTGAGATATTCAGGTTGATGCACAGCACCGCCAGGCGACGACCTTTGTGGTCGTGCAGCACAGTGCTCAGGCTGCGGATTTTCTGGCCGTCCCAGTTGAGCTTTTCGTACGGGCCGATGTTTACTTCGCTGACGTCAGCGTCGAGCATGTCCTCCAGCGCCGAGTCATCACCGATGCTGCGCTTGGACAGGTTGTTGGCGATGTAATCGACTTTTTGCGAGCGCAGGTCGTGCAGCACTGCTTCGGCGTGGGGGAAGAACAGCGTGGCGATGGCGTCGGCCATCGCACGGAAGTTCTGCATGACCTTGTCTTGTTCAGCGGTGTTCATCAATGGGGCTCCAGGCGGGCAGGGGAGAGCATACCAGCGTCGAGGCCGAACCGCGTCAGTGCCTCCGGCAGTGGCGCGCCACGCACCAAGGCAGCACTGGCCTGGCCCATGGCCGGCGAGGTCTGGATGCCATAGCCGCCTTGTGCCGCGACCCAAAACAGGCCCGGTATCATCGGGTCGAAACCCGAGAGCAGATCACCGTCGTGCACAAAGCTGCGCAGGCCGGCCCAGGTACGGGTCGGGCGGCGGATGGTCAGGGAGGTGGCTTCTTCGATCTGGTAGATGCCCATGGCGATGTCCAGTTCTTCGGGCTGGATATCCTGGGGTTCGACCGGGTCGGCGTTGGCCGGTGAGCCGAGGAACATGCCGGCGTCGGGTTTCATATAGAAGGATTCGTCCAGCGCCACCAGCATCGGCCAGTGGTGGCTGTCGACGCCTTCGGGGCCGGCGAAGATGAACGCCGAGCGCCGCTTGGGCTGCAAGCCGATGGATGCGGCGCCGGCGAGCCCACCGATGTGGTCGGCCCAGGCGCCGGCGGCGTTGATGATGACGGGTGCGGTGCAGGTTGAATCCTGGGTTTGCACGTGCCAGATGCCGTCGGCGTCGCGGCTCAAGCCGAGCACATGGCTGTCGGTGCGCACTTCACCGCCGTTGCGGCGGATGCCACGCAGGTAGCCTTGGTGCAGGGCGTCGGTGTCGATGTCGCTGGCGGTGGGGTCATACAGCGCACCGTGGACTTTTTCGCGGCGCAAGATCGGCAGCTTCCCACAGGCTTCGTCGGCGCTGAGCAATTGCACCTGCGACACGGTGGCTTTGGCGCTCAGGTACTGGGCGTTCAACTCGGCGGCATCGCCAATGAAATCCACGGTCAGTTCGCCCCGTGGCGTCAGCAACGGGTGTTCACAGAAACCGGCGGGCGGGTGGTCGAAAAACTCCCGACTGGCCAGGGTCAACGCCCGCACCTGCGGGGTGCCATAGGCGGCGGTATACAGTGCGGCTGAGCGCCCAGTGGAGTGATAGGCCGGGTGGTTTTCGCGCTCCAGCACCAACACTTTGCCGTGCTGCGACAACCAGAACCCGGTAGACGCGCCGGCAATGCCGCCGCCGATGATGATGAAGTCTGCGTGGCTCATAACTGTCTCCAGAGGGCATTGGCCAGGGCGATGTCTTCCAGGCCCAGGCCGATGGAACGGAAGAATACGTGGCGGTCGTAGGTCGGGCGCTGAACCTGTTCGCTGAGTAACTCGGGTAGGTCACCGGCCACGGTGCGCGGGTCCCAACCGTGCTGTTCGGCGGCGATCAGCATTTCGCCAGCCGAGCCAGGGGTGGTGCGGCGATAATCGCAGAATACCTGCATCGTGTTGAGGCTGTGTGGCGGCACTTCATGGGCGCGCGGAGCGTTGGTGCTGATCGAGGTGATCAGCGCCGGTTTGCTCAAGTGCGCCGGGTCGAGCACCGGCCCGGCCGACGACGTGCACAGCAGAATCACATCGGCGTCTTCCACTGCCGCCTCGCGACTGCTGGCGATGATTACACGTGAATCCAGGCTTTTAAGCTGCGTGAGTGCCCCGGCGGATGCATTGGCCAGGCTGGGTGAAAACACACGGATGCTCTGCCAATCCCTGAAGCCTTTCACATACTGCAGGTGCGCTTGGGCCACCTTGCCACTGCCGATGATCGCCAGGCGTCGCGCGGATAACGGCGCCAATGCGTCCACTGCCAGGGCCGTGGTCGCGGCCGTGCGTGCCGTGGTCAGTTCGGCCGCATCGCACAACAGCAAGGGCTGGCCGGTCTGCATCGACATCAACAAGGTCCACGCCGTCACCAGCGGGCCTTGTTCACGCACGATATAGGGTGAAGTCTTGACTCCGTACACCCCATCCTCGGCCAGCACGCCCAGGTAGTTGATGAAGTCGCCCGCCGCTTGCGGGAACTCCACCAGTTGCTGCGCTGGCTGCACCGCTTGCTCGTTCGCCAGGTCGCGGAACAGCTTGCGCAGGATCTGCGGAACATCGATCTGGCTGAGCAGCTCGCGGGCTTGGGCCTGATGGATCACATGAGGTGTGCTGGACATCGGTGTCTCCGCAGATAAACTAATTTGTCCATTATGGACTTTTAGTTCCGCCGAGCAATATCCCGCGAGAAAAAAGCTGGTGCCTCACTTGCCCAGGTTCTGATTCATCAGATTGCCCAGCACCGGTTCCCGGCTGGCTGCTTGCCACTCATGGAAATTCTGGCAGCCCTGCACATTTGCCTCGGCAAGGTTGCTGCGCGGGTCGCAGATCATCGTCCAGCGCTGCTGCAATGACGGGTACTTGATGAAGTCAGCTCGCGTCGGCGGTTGGCAGCCGAGCAGGGCAATGGCGGACATCACTGCTGCGGTGGTTTGAAAGGCGGTGGAGGGGACGATGTTCCAGTTCATGATGATCAACACTTCCCGCAGGGGAGCCCTTGAGCTGCAACGGCCTGGAGTGTTGTGGCCGCAAGAGAATCCTACGGTTCAATTGGTTCCTGAAAAAGATCCACTTCTAGTTGATTTAATCAGGCCATTAGTGGGTTTTGTATTGAAACCCGCCGGACAATTTCCCCTTCAAGTAACTGACCAGCTCACTCACCGCCTTCGGCACATGCGGCGAGTACGGTCGGATCAAATAGATCTCATCGGCAAACGCCCCCTTGAGCGTCCAGCCCTTGAGCACCTGCACCAACTTGCCGCTGGAAAGGGCGGCATGGGCGCTGAAGTCCGGCAGCAGGGCGATGCCCAAGTGGTTGAGCGCCGAATCGCGCAGGGCTTCACTGTTATTGGTGGCAAAGCTGCCGGCGATGGGCACGGTGAGGCGTTCGACGTGTTTAGTGCCGCGTTCGAAGGTCCAGGCAGGCTGGTCGGTGCCGCGTGGATAGAACAGACAGTTGTGGGCGGACAGCTCACCGGGTTCGCGCGGTTCGCCGTGGCGTTGCAGGTAATCCTGGGTGGCAACCAGCACCGAGCCGGTGTCGCACAGCTTCCAGGCCACATGGGTTTCCGGCACCTGGAAACCGTGGCGCACGGCCAGGTCGTAGCCCTCGGCGGCCAGTGAACTCAGGGCATCCGACACGTCCAATTGGATACGCACCTGCGGGTACTGCTGCAAAAATTCCGACAGATGCGGCACCAGTTGCTGACGGGCGAACGCGACAGGCGCTGTCAGCCGCACCAGCCCGCGAATTTCCCCGACCGAATCACGCACTGACGAGAAGCTGCGGGCGATCTGTTCATAAGCGCTGCGCACTTCACGGGTCAACGACAGCCCTGCATCGGTCAGCCGCACACTGCGCGTGGTGCGCGTCACCAGCCGCGTGCCGGTGGCCTTTTCCAAGTCGGAAATACGCTGGCTCACGGCGGACTTGCTCACGCCCAGGCGCACGGCAGCAGCGGTGTAGGTGCCTTGTTCCTCCAACACCGACAGCCAGTGGATATGGGTCCAAAGCCCTTCGATCTCAGCCTTTTCCATGTTGGTATTGTTCGCATTTATGGACAATAAGTTCTGGATTCTGCTCTGGTTTGGAACAAAGCGAAAGCCTATCGTGATCGCCAACGCTACCCACCTGGGATCTACTGCCATGACAACGACAATCGAGCATTACATCAACGACCAACGCGTCTCCCGCGATGATCGTTATCAGGATGTCTTCAACCCGGCCACCGGCGAAAAGACCGGACGCGTTGCCCTGGCCAGCCGCCAGACCGTGTCCGAAGCCGTCGCTGCTGCCCAGGCCGCGTTCGCCGGTTGGGCCGACACGCCGCCGATCCGCCGCGCCCGCGTGCTCTTCGAATACCTGCACCTGCTGCGCGAACGCAAGGACGACCTGGCGCGCATCATCGTCGCTGAACACGGCAAGGTCTTCACCGACGCCCAGGGCGAAGTCGACCGTGGCATCGACATTCTCGAATTTGCCTGTGGCATCCCCAACCTGCTCAAGGGCGAGCATTCCGACCAGGTTTCCCGTGGCATGGACAACTGGACGATGCGCCAGCCCCTGGGCGTTGTGGCCGGCGTCACGCCGTTCAACTTCCCGGTGATGGTGCCGATGTGGATGTACCCGATCGCCATCGCAGCGGGTAACACCTTCATTCTCAAGCCAAGCCCGACTGACCCAAGCGCCTCGCTGTTCATGGCCGAACTGCTGCGTGAAGCCGGCTTGCCAAAAGGTGTATTCAACGTGGTTCAAGGCGATAAGGAGTCGGTGGACGCGCTGATCGAACACCCGGACGTCAAGGCCGTTAGCTTTGTCGGCTCCACGCCGATTGCCCAATACATCTACGAAACCGGCGCCCGTAACGGCAAGCGCGTGCAAGGCCTGGGCGGTGCGAAAAACCACATGGTTGTAATGCCTGACGCCGACATCGAAAAAACCGTCGACGCCCTGATGGGCGCCGCCTACGGCAGTGCCGGCGAGCGCTGCATGGCCATCTCCGTAGCGGTGCTGGTAGGCGATGTGGGCGACAAAGTCATCGCCGCCCTGACCGAACGCGCCAAGCAACTGCGCATCACCGACGGTCGTGATTTGAAAGCCGAGATGGGTCCGATCGTGTCCCGCGCGGCGCTGGAACGCATCAGCGGCTATATCGAACAAGGCGTGCAGGCTGGCGCACAATTGCTGTTGGATGGGCGTGACTACGTGCCCACTGAAGCGGGCCTGGAAAACGGCTTCTGGCTGGGCGCGACGCTGTTCGACCATGTGACCCAGGAAATGAGCATCTACCGCGAAGAAATCTTCGGCCCGGTGCTGGCCTGCGTGCGTGTGAATGACTTCGCCGAGGCCATCAAGCTGGTCAACGATCACGAGTTCGGCAACGGCGTGAGCTGCTTTACCCGCGACGGCAACATCGCCCGTGAATTTGCGCGGCGGATTGAAGTGGGCATGGTCGGCATCAACGTGCCGATCCCGGTGCCGATGGCCTGGCATGGGTTTGGTGGCTGGAAGAAGAGCTTGTTTGGCGATATGCATGCGTACGGTACGGAAGGCGTGCGCTTCTACACCAAGCAGAAGTCGATCATGCAGCGGTGGTCGGAGAGTATTGAGCAGGGTGCCGAGTTTGCCATGCCCGTCTCCAAATAACTCAAGCCAGTACGCGGTCAACTGTGGGAGCGGGCTTGCCCGCGATAGCGGAGTGTCAGTCAACCTTTTTGGTTCTGATACACCGCTATCGCAGGCAAGCCAGCTCCCACATTGGCGTCAGGAACGGGCACAAGTCTTGACTTCGCTTGCTCTACTTAGAGGAACTTGGCACGCTCACCCAGCGAGCGAACACAGTCAAGTCAATCAATAGGGAAATGCAACGTTGAGCTGGGTAAAATTCGGAGTATTGCTGGCCTTGCCGGGGGCACTGCTGTCAATCCTGAGCATATATATGGTTTTCAAGGACGACAACAAACTCGAGGCTGATCTTTCCTACCAGTACGACAGTGCGCCACGTCTATTCACTGAGCGCTTCGGTACTATTTCTGAGCACCTCAAGTACCCGCGTCTGTATGACGACATCAAGAATGCCGGCAACGGTGCGCTCAACCATGAACAGATCAATAAGATCGTTGACCTCAGCCAGGCACCCTATCTGGCTTTATTCGATGCGCCGTTCGAAAGCGGGCCCGACAATTACCCTGTCAGGCTTTTGATTACGCTCAGGAATACCGGCAGCAAGGTGATCAAGGAGGTCCACGTCAAACTGCCAGCGAAAGGCGTCGTTCAGATCAGGGACGATTCACGCATAGATACCCTCAAACCGGATTTGATGAGCAGCGTGGAGATTCCGGCGATTGTGCAAAACGGCGTCTACAGGATCTGGGTTTATTTTCAAGGTGATCTGGAGACGCTCAGGGAGAAAGACGTACACATCGGCTACAGCGATGGCGTGGCACAGGTTCGAGTATTTGAGGATGTCATTGGCCTCGACGCGTACATGGCCCGATACGGCGTTTTCTGGTTGGCTGTCCTGACGCTGGTTTACTTGGTGCTGGTCGCCCTCTACATGCTGATTTCGGCTTATAAAGAAGATGAAACCAGCCCTGCGTCACGATAAATGACTTCCCGGCATGGAATGGATCCCTGCCCCCGTCCATTGGAGAACGCTTTGAAAACATTCATGGGTGCCGCCTTGTTGGCCACGTTGCTGGCGGGCTGTGCGCCGTCTCACTCGGCATGGACGGGCGTTAGGAACGCGTTTGTCGGCACGCGCTTCGATGCCCATCTCTATGACGATTGCAGCCGCGGCTGTGGCGATTCCTATTGGTCCCCGGTCAACAAGAAAAAGGTCTATGACCAGGTTGTGAAGGAGGGCGACAGCCAGCGCTACTTCGTGACCTGGATCCGCGACTGTCGGTACTCTGTGCTCGTCTCGGGTGAGGGCGTTATCCAGTCGTGGCGCTATGAGAATGAAGACCGTAGCAGCTGTTACATTTTTTGATCGTTCCCCAAATAACCAAAGCCTGTACGCGATCAAACTGTGGGAGCTGGCTTTTGTGGTGTCTGGGAAACCGGTGGCTTATCGATTCACCGCCGCCCCGTCCGCGTACTCACATCCACCCACACCGCCAACACCAGAATGCTGCCCTTCACAATCATCTGCCAGTAGCTGTCCACATCCAGCATCGACATCCCATTATCCAGGCTGGTAATCACCAACGCCCCGAGCAACGCGCCGTACACCGTGCCCGAGCCGCCGCGCATTGATGTGCCGCCAATAAAACACGCGGCGATGGCATCCAGCTCACCCATGCTCCCCGCCGACGGCGAGCCGGCCGCCAGGCGGGCCGTGTTGACCAACCCGGCGAGCGCACACATCACGCCCATGATGCCGAAGATCCACAGCTTCACGGCCTGCACGTTGATGCCCGACAGACGCGTGGCCTCCATGTTGCTGCCCACCGCGTACACGCGACGGCCAAATACGGTCTGGCTGGTGACGTAGCTGAATACGCCCAACAACACCAACAGCAGCAAGACGGGCACGGGAATCCCATCGTAGCTGTTGAGGGTCGTGACGAAGCCGGCCAGTACGGCGCCGATCACCGCCACGCGCACCAGGTCACGCGTCAGCGAGTGCGCCGTCAGACCATGCAACGCCCGGTTACGCCGCTGTTTCCAGGTCAGAAACAACGTCAACGCAAACAACAAAACCCCGAGCCCAATACCCACCGAATGCGGCAAATACCCCTGGCCCACATACACCAGCGACGGTGAAACCGGCGCAATGGTAGTGCCGCCGGTAATCCCCAGCAGAATCCCGCGAAAGGCCAGCATCCCACCCAAGCCGACAATGAACGACGGGATCCGCAGGTACGCCGTCATGTAGCCGTTGGCCAGCCCGATCATCAAGCCGCACAGCGCCACCAGGCTCAAGTTGGCGAGCAATGGAATGTGATAAACCACATCCAGGATCGCCGCCAACCCGCCGAGCAAGCCCAGCAATGACCCCACCGACAAATCGATCTCGCCGCTGATAATCACCAGCACCATGCCGCACGCCAGAATCCCGGTGATCGACATCTGCCGCAGCAGGTTGGACAGGTTGCGCGGTGTAAGGAAGCCACCCTCGGTCTGCCAACTGAAAAACACCCAGATAACCGCCACGGCGATGACCAGGGCGAGCATTTTGTAGCGGGTGAAAAGGTGTTTGACCTGATTCATCTACGCGGTCTTCCGATCATTATTGTTATGTTGGCTGAGCGCGGCGGCGAGCACCTGTTCCTGGGTGAGCCCCTTGTTGATGAAGTCACCGCGCAACTGGCCGTCGCCGATCACCAGCACACGGTCGGAAACGCCGAGGACTTCGGCCAGCTCCGACGAGACCATGATGATCGCCACGCCATCGGCCGCCAGCGCGCCCATCAGCTTGTAGATCTCGTATTTGGCGCCCACGTCGACGCCGCGTGTGGGTTCGTCGAGGATCAGCACCTTGGGCTTGGCCATCAGCATTTTCGCCAGCACGGCTTTTTGCTGATTGCCGCCGGACAGGCTGGTGATCGGCAAAAACGGGCTGGCAGTCTTCAGGTGCATGCGCGCGATCTGCTGGTCGATGCTGCCCAGTTCGGCCTCGGCGTCGATGCGGGTCAGGTGCGCGTAGGTATCGAGCACCGCCAGGGTGATGTTCTGGCCCACGCCGAGGTCGGGGATGATGCCTTGGCGCTTGCGATCCTCGGGCACCATGCACAGCCCGGCGCGGATCGATTTGAGCGGCGTGCGCGTGTCGATCACCCGGCCGTCCAGCCACACCTCGGCGTTGTAGCGGCCGGGGTAGGCGCCGAATAGTGCCGACACCAGTTCGGTACGCCCGGCGCCGACCAGCCCGGCGATGCCGAGGATTTCCCCGCGTTTGAGCACAAAAGACACATCGTCCACGCGCTTGCGCTTGGGGTTGTCGACGTCATGACAGGTGACGTTGCGCGCCTCGAACATCACCTCGCCCACCTCGTGCGGTTCGGTGGGGTAGAGGTTGCTCATCTCGCGGCCGACCATCTGGGTGATGATCTTCGCGATGTCCATGTCGGCCATGGCGGTGGTTGCGATGTGCTTGCCATCGCGGATCACTGCGATGGTGTCGCACACCGCCGCCACTTCATCGAGCTTGTGCGAGATGTACACGCAGGCCACGCCCTTGGCCTTGAGGCCACGGATGATGTCCAGCAGCACCTCGATTTCCGAGCGGGTCAGGGCCGAGGACGGCTCGTCGAGGATCAGCAGCCGCGCCTGCTTGTTCAGGGCCTTGGCGATTTCCACCAGTTGCTGGTAGCCGCCGCCGTACTGCGACACCGGCAGTGCGACGTTCATGTCCGGCACCTTGAGTTCACGCATCAGCGCTTCGGCGCGGTGGAACATGGCCGGGTAGTCCATGCGCCCACCCGGCAACGTCAGTTCGTGGCCCATGAAGATGTTTTCGGCTACCGACAGGTCGGGCACCAGGGTCAGTTCCTGGTGGATGATCACGATGCCGGCAGTCTCGGTTTCGCTGATGGAATGGGCTTTGAGCGGCTGCCCGTCCCAGAGGATTTCGCCCTCCCAGGTGCCGTGCGGGTAGACCGCCGACAGCACCTTCATCAAGGTGGATTTGCCGGCACCGTTCTCACCGCACAGGCCGACGCATTCCCCCGGTCGCACCTGGAGGTCGATGCCGTTGAGGGCGTTGACACCGCCAAAGGTTTTGACAATGCCGTTCATTTGCAGCAGGTAGTCGGACATGACCATGGCTCACACAAAGGGCTGACGACGTTACTGTAGGAGCGAGCTCGCTCGCGAAAACCGTCAAGTCACCGCGTGTATTCAGGCTTCCCGCGTTTTCGTTGACGGTCTTCGCTGGCAAGCCAGCTCCTACAGGCCAATCTGCTCTTTGGTATAGAACCCGTCCTTTTCCAATAGATCGATATTGGCCTTGGTCAGCGGTGTCGGGGTGAGCAGGATGGTGTCGACCTTTTTGCTGCCGTTGTCGTATTGCGAGCTGTAGGTGGGTTTCTCATTGCGCGCCAGTTGCACCGAGAGCTTGGCAGCTTCCGAGGCGATCAGTTTGAGCGGCTTGTACACGGTCATGGTCTGGGTGCCGTCGATCACGCGCTTGATCGCGGCCAGGTCGGCGTCCTGCCCGGAGATCGGCACCTTGCCTGCCAGTTTCTGCGCGGCCAGGGCCTGGATCGCACCGCCCGCGGTGGCGTCGTTGGAGGCGACGATGGCGTCGATTTTGTTGTCGTTGCGGGTCAGGGCGTTTTCGACGATGCTCAGGGCTTCGGTAGGGTTCCATTCCTTGACCCACTGCTGGCCGACGATCTTGATGTCGCCTTTGTCGATGGCCGGTTGCAACACCTTCATCTGGCCTTCGCGCAGCA
This sequence comes from Pseudomonas reactans, assembly GCF_013385825.1. Taxonomy (GTDB): domain Bacteria; phylum Pseudomonadota; class Gammaproteobacteria; order Pseudomonadales; family Pseudomonadaceae; genus Aquipseudomonas; species Aquipseudomonas reactans. Next base: position 99,455 of record NZ_JACAPG010000010.1, read on the forward strand.
CCTTGGCATTGTTGTCGGTGGGCGCGCCGCCGAGCAGGAAGTAGTTGCCCTTGGGCGCCGCTTGCAACACACCGCTGGCCTGCATCTCACCGACTTTTTCGTTATCGAAGGAGATGTAGGCGTCAATGTCCGCGTTGAGAATCAGGCGGTCGTAGGACACCACCTTGATCCCGGCCTTCTTGGCTTCGGCGACGGCGTTGGTGAGTACGGTGGCGTTGAACGGCACGATGACGATCACGTCGACGCCACGGGAAATCAGGTTTTCAATCTGCGAGATCTGCTTCTGCTCGTTGGCATCGGCCGATTGCACGTAGACCTTGGCGTCGAGTTTTTCTGCGGCGGCGACGAAGTAGTCGCGGTCGCGGGACCAGCGTTCCAGGCGCAGGTCGTCGATGGAGAAGCCGATTTTCGGGTGGGCGGGATCGGCCATCGCTGGCAGGGCGAGCAGGGCCAGGGCAGTGGCGAGCAGGGTACGTGTGAATGACTTCATGGTGGTGCGTCCTTTTATTGTTGTTGGAAAGACACAGCGTGATTGTAGGAGCGAGCTTGCTCGCGAAGAGCGCATAGGCGACACGGGCTACCTGATGGTGCTGCGTTATCGTTGACGTTCTTCGCGAGCAAGCTCGCTCCTACAGGGTGTTTACGTGTAAATGAACCGGTTGACCACCCCTTCCAGCATCTCCTGCCGCCCACTCACTGCCTGCGGGTTCAGCGCCTGGGCAAACGCATGTTCAGCCAGTGATTCCAGGCTGAATTCACCCGCCAGCACGGCCTGGCCCAGCGGCTGCTGCCAGCCGGCATAACGCTGGTCCTTGAATTGCTGCAACCGGTCGTTCTCGACCATCGCCGCCGCGCGTTCCAGTGCCAGGGCCAGCACATCCATGGCCGCCACATGCCCGTGGAACAAGTCCACATCGTCCAGGCTCTGGCGACGCACCTTGGAGTCGAAGTTATAGCCGCCATTCTTGAACCCGCCAGCCTTGAGGATTTCATAGGTGGCCAGGGTCATCTCTTCAACACTGTTGGGGAACTGGTCGGTGTCCCAGCCGTTCTGCGGGTCGCCCCGGTTGGCGTCGATACTGCCGAAGATCCCCAGGGACACGGCGGTGGCAATCTCATGATGAAAGCTGTGCCCGGCCAGGGTCGCGTGGTTGGCCTCAATGTTTACCTTGATCTCATGTTCCAGGCCGTATTCATGCAGGAAACCAAACACGGTGGCGCTGTCGTAATCGTATTGGTGCTTGGTCGGTTCCTGGGGCTTGGGTTCGATCAGCAGGTCGCCCTTGAAGCCGATCTTATACTTGTGTTCCACCACCATGCGCATGAAGCGCCCCAGTTGTTCGCGCTCGCGCTTGAGGTCGGTGTTGAGCAGGGTTTCATAACCTTCGCGGCCACCCCACAGCACATAGTTGGCGCCCTTGAGCCGCAGGGTCGCATTCATCGCGCTGAAAACTTGGGCCGCGGCGTAGGCGAACACCTCCGGGTCCGGGTTGCTGGCGGCACCGGCGGCAAAGCGCGGGTTGCTGAAGCAGTTGGCGGTGCCCCACAGCAACTTGATCCCGGTCTGTTCTTGATGGCGCTCCAGGTGATCGACCATCTGCGCAAAGTGGTGGCGGTATTCCTTGAGCGAGTTGCCTTCGGGGGCGACGTCCGTGTCGTGAAAGCTGTAGTAGTCGATGCCCAGCTTGGAGAAAAATTCGAAGGCGGCGTCTGCCTTGCCGATAGCCAATTCCATCGGGTCGCCGCTGCGCTGCCACGGCCGCTTGAAGGTGCCCACCCCAAACATATCCGCCCCCGGCCACACGAAGGTGTGCCAATAACAGGCCGCCATGCGCAAGTGTTCGCGCATGGGTTTGCCAAGGATGAGCTTGTTGGCATCGTAATGGCGAAAGGCGAGGGGAGCATCGCTGTTGGGGCCTTCGAAGCGAACCTTTTCGACACCGGGGAAGTACGGCATGGCGTTTTCCTTATTGTTCTTGGCGGTGGCTCGATACTAGCAACGGCGTGCGGCCAGCCGATTACGAAAATCACCAAGAGACGGTGCGATTTTGCGTAGCAGGGACTAGGCTGTTTTGACCGGCCCAGGACAACAACAATGAAAACCTTACCGCCCGTGCACCGCATTGCCTTGCTGTTCAACGGCAGCAAAATCTACGACCGTGGCATCATCGCCGGCATCGGCAATTACCTGAGCAGCACTCGCGCGTCCTGGGACCTGTTCCTGGAAGAAGACTTTCTGTGCCGCCTCAAAGGCATCGAGCGCTGGCAGGGCGACGGCATCATTGCCGACTTCGACGACCCGCTGATCGGCGAGGCGCTGGCCGGCAGCAAGGTGCCGGTGGTGGCGGTGGGGGGTTCCTACGAGGATGTGCATGCCTATCCCAAAGGCATTCCCTACGTGGCCACGGACAACTATGCGTTGATCAAGTTGGCCTACGAACATTTGATCGAGGCCGGTCTGACCCGGTTTGCCTGCTTCAGCCTGCCCGAAGCCCAGGCTAATCGCTGGGCCCAGGAGCGTGAAAAAGCCTTTCGCCGCCTGCTGCAACGGGACGGTTTGCAGGTTGAGGTCTATCGTGGGCTGGGCACCAGTGCGCCGCTGTGGGACAGCGCCGTCGAACAGCAAATCGCCTGGCTGCACAGCCTGCCAAAACCCATCGGCATCATCGCCGTCACCGACGCCCGCGCACGGCAGTTGCTGCAAGCGTGTCTCACGGCAGGGATTGCCGTGCCGGAAGAGGTGGCGCTGATCGGCATCGACAATGATCCGCTGACCCGAACCCTCACACGGGTGCCGTTGAGTTCGGTGATCCAGGGTACGGAAACCATGGGCCGTACCGCCGCCGCGTTGCTGCATCAGATGTTGCACGGCAAGCCCTGTAAGACGGAGCAGATCCTGGTGCCGCCGGAGGCAATCAATGTGCAAGCGTCCAGCCTGCATCAGCCCTTGGGCAATCCGTATGTGATGCAGGCGTTGTTGTTTATCCGTCAGTACGCGTGCCAAGGGATCAAGACCGCCCAAGTGGCGGGGTATGTGGGGATATCGCGTTCATCCCTGGAGTCGCATTTTCGCAAGGAACGCGGGTGCAGCGTGCATGACGAGATCCTGCGCTTCAAACTCGCCGCGGCCGCCAAGGGCCTGCAGAACCAGGCCCTGGCGATTGCCGATATTGCGCAAAGCTGCGGCTTCAAATCCGCTCAGTACCTGCACACGGTGTTCCGCCGCGAGTTTGGATGTACGCCACGCGAGTATCAGCAGAGTGAGGCCTAGAACACGGCCTTGACTTGCAAGCCCAGCACCAGCGCGTTGTCGATGTTCTCGCCTGAGAACGCCCCCGGTTCGAGGATGTATTGCACATCCGGGCGCAGGGTCAGCCAGGGCGTGGCCTGGTAGCCGTAGCTGAGTTCGATCAGTTGTTCTGCATTGTTCAGGTTGGGGTAGTCGTTACCGGCGTTGAACGCGGCCAATTCCTGCACCTCGCGGCTGCGCGGGTTGGGCACGGCGCGACCATAACCCAGGGCCAGGGTGTCACGCGGCCGGCCTTCGAACGGTTTGTACAGCACCACGCCCGCGCCATACCATTTGCTGAACGGCGAGGCCGCTTCACTGGCGGCGGAGTATTGGCCGAAGGCGTGCAGCACGCGGCCAGCGGAGGAGTCGGAAGCCCAAACGGCCTGGTCGATCAGCAGGTAGTGACCGCCGCGACCACTGACCTCCTTGTTGCTGCCGATGCGTTTCACGTCGGAGCTGTCGTAGTAATAGCCCAGCTTGTACTCACCCGGCAGGCTGCCCGCGTGTTTGTACACCAGCTCGATCGGCACCACGGTGCCGGTGGTGTGTTTGGGGCTCAGTTTCCAGGCGCGGCTGGAATTGCCGTTGCTCTGCGGGTCGACGTTGAACGCGGCGACGCGCAGTTGCCAGTTGGGGGCGAAGTCGTATTTCACCCGCGCACCCAGGCGCGCATTTGGGTAGTTGGTCCAGCCGCTGCCGCCGGACATGTTCAGCGGGTGCCCGCAGAAACCGGCGTTCATGAAGTTGCACAGAATCCCGCTGTCCAGGCCGCCTAGGTCATTGCCCATGGCCATGTAGCCAAGCTTGACGTTGAGTGCCGGGGTAAACAGGGTGCGCTCGTAGCTCAGCTCGGTCAGGCGCGTGTAGAGGCCGCCGTAGTTTTCCTGGATTGGCAGGCGGTTACCCACCAAATCCTCGGAAGCGCTGTTGCCGCGACGGTCGTTGATAGTGACCTGAATGCGATCACCATTGTTGAAACCGTAGAGTTTGCCCAAGTCGAACTGCACGCCCAGCTTGAGGTTCTGCGAGTAGCGCGCTGAGCGATGCTGGCCGCCGTGGGCGTTGTAGGCGGTTTCGCCGCTGTAGTCGCCGGTAAAGCGGATGCCTTGCGCGTCGAGTTCACGGCGCAGGCCGCCCCAGTCGCCGGTCAGGCTGGTGTCATCGGCTTGCACAGGCAGTGCGGCACCCAGGGCCAGGCCCAGCAACAGGCGCCCAAGGGGAATAGGAGAAGTGGGGGTCATGCGGGTTCTTCCAGACAGAAGGCGCGGCGCCGGGGGAGACGCCGCGCGAACAGGGGTTATGGCAGGGCGTAGGCGATCACGTAGTCGCCACGGTCGGTGGACTGGCGGGCGCCGCCGGCGGTGATGACGATGTATTGCTTGCCGGTTTTCGGCGACACGTAAGTCATCGGGCCACCTTGGCTGCCCACGGGCAGGCGGGTTTTCCAGACTTCATCACCGTTGCCGCTGTTGAAGGCGCGCAGGTAGAAATCCTGGGTGCCGGCGATAAAGATCAGGCCGCCTTGGGTCGACAGGGTGCCGCCGAGGGTTGGCAAACCGACCTTGATCGGCAGGTGCATGCGAATGCCCAGCGGACCGGTGTCTTCCACGGTGCCGACCGGCACTTGCCAGGCGACCTTTTGCGTCTTCATGTCGATCGCGGTCAGGGTGCCGAACGGCGGCGCCTGGCACGGAATGCCGGCCACCGACAGGAAGCGGTTTTTGTTCACCGCATACGGCGTGCCCTTGAGCGGCACGGCGCCCATGCCGGTGTTCAGTGCTTCGCCACCGGACGCGGCCTGGGCCTTGTTCTGCGACGGCACCATTTGGATCCACAGGCCCAGGCGCATGTCATTGACGAAGATAAAACCGTGTACCGGGTCGGTGGAGATGCTGCCCCAATTCATGCCGCCCAGGGAGCCTGGGAAACTCAGGGATTTATCGGTGCCCGGCGCGGTGTACAGGCCGTCGTAGCGCATGCCCTTGAAGTCGATGCGGCACAGCAATTGGTCAAACGGCGTGGCGCCCCACATGTCCGATTCAGTCAGGGTTTGCGCGCCGATTTGCGGCATGCCCACCGATTTCGGCTGGGTCGGCGAGTAGGGTTCGTTAGGGATGTTGGCGGCCTTGACTGGGACTTCCTGCACGTCAGTCAGCGGTTTGCCGGTGGCACGGTCGAGCACGTAGATCTGCCCAGCCTTGGTGCCGATCACGACCGCAGGTACGGCTTTGTCACCGCCCGGTGGCGTGAAGTCGATCAGGCTTGGCTGCATCGGCAGGTCGAAGTCCCACAAGTCATTGTGGACGGTCTGGTACACCCACTTTTCCGCGCCGGTGGAGGCATCCAGCGCGAGCACCGAAGCGCCGTATTTGTGGTTGAGTTGGGTGCGTTCCACGCCGTAGATGTCGGTGGACGAGCTGCCCATCGGCAGGAAGACCGTGTTCATCAGCGGGTCGTAGGACATTGGCGCCCAGCTGTTCGGCGTACTGCGCACGTAGGTGCTGCCGTCAGCCGGGGCTTTTTTGTCTTCCGGGTTGCCGGGGTCGAAGGCCCAGCGCATCTGGCCGCTGATCACGTCGAAGCCACGGATCACGCCGCCGGGCATGTCGGTCTGCACGTTATCGGCGACGCGACCACCGACCACCACGGTGGTGCCGGCGATCAGGGGTGCGGAAGACAGTTGGTAGTAGCTGTCCGGCACGTTACCCAGGCCGGCTTTCAAATCCACTTGACCGTGGGTGCCGAAGTCTTCGCAGAACTTGCCGGTGTCGGCGTCTACGGCGATCAGGCGCGCATCGATGGTGTTGGTCAGCAGGCGGCGCTGGCATTGCGCGCCGGCTGGCACACTGGCGGCAATGATCGGTGAGCTATTCGGCTGGGTCGGCTGGGCAATCGGCGCGGTGGCGTCGAAATAGGCCATGCCACGGCAACGCTGCCACACCGCCGATTTGGCGTTGACATCGTTCTTCCACAGCTCTTTGCCGGTGTCGGCGTCCAGGGCGATCAGGTTGTTGTGGGGTGTGCAGATGAACACCTTGTTGCCGATCTGCAGGGGCGTCAGCTGGTCTTCGGCACCGTTGCCGTCGCTGATCGCGACGTCGCCGGTGTGATAGGTCCAGGCCACTTTGAGCTTATTGACCGTCTCACGGTTGATCTGGTCCAGCGCGGCGAAGCGGCTGCCACCTTCGGTGTTGCCGTAATGCGCCCAGTCTTTCTGCGCGTCGGCCGCAGCCACCGGGGTGATGCCAGGGCCGGCACCGGTAGGCGCCACACTCGGGTGGGCGACGAACATATTGCCGGCCGCGACTGCGACGCCCAACGCCAGTACGCCAGCCACCGCATAGGCGCCACGTGCAGGCCGGTTGACGAGCAACGGGTACACCAGCGCCACCACCATGCCGATGGCCGCGAACATGAACACGCGGGAGAACAATGGCCAGAACACCAGGCCCACATCCGCCACGGCCCAAATGGCCGTGCCGATCAGGAAGGCTGCGAACAACCACGCACCGGCCGGCTTGCGGCCGGCGATCAACAGCCCGGCAATCGTCATGACTGCGCCGCCGATCAGGAAGTACCAGGAACCTCCCAGGCTGACCAGTTTGACGCCGCCAATGGCCAGCGCGAGGCCGAGCAGGGCGATGATCACGCCCAGGCCCAGCAGTAAGAATCTAGAGGCGCCAGCGGCGCGCGATGCTCGTTTCATGTCGAAAGGACTCGAATGTGAGAGGGCAAAGACGCGATTTTAGCAAGATAAGTAACTGGTTAGTACATTAGAGTCCTGCAATAGACTATTACAGGTGCTGCGATGATGGGCTGAGGCTAAATGTCGCGCATGTGGGAGCGGTGTAGGTGTGCTCAACCCAATGCGACTCAGGTATCCACTCATTTCTCACGGCGCGAGCGTAATGTGTGGCGAGCGGGCTTGCCCCGCGTTGGGCTGCGAAGCGGCCCTAAAACAGAACACCGAGACCTCCTTGGATTAACTCGGTGACCTTGCTGGGGCTGCTGCGCAGCCCAACGCGGGGCAAGCCCGCTCGCCACGGTGATGCGTTTGCGGATTTGTCAGAACTTGAACCGCCCCACCAACCCCTTGAGCTGACCCGAAATATCCGTCAACCGACCTGACCCGGTCTGCGCCGAGTGGGCAAACCCCTCGACCAGTTGCGCGTCGGCATGGATCTGCGCGATGTGCCGGTTGATCTCTTCGGCCACCTGGTGCTGTTCTTCGGCAGCCGTAGCGATCTGGGTGTTCTGGTCGCGGATCGAGTCCACCGAGCCGCGGATCTTGTCGAAGCTGTCGCGGGCCTGTTGGATGCGTTCCACACTGGTGTGGGACACCAGCAGGCTGCCTTGCATCTGCTGTGTCACTTCCTGGGTACGACGGGCCAGGTTGCCGAGCAGGCTGTCGATCTCGCCGGTAGAGTCGGCGGTACGGCGGGCGAGGGCGCGGACTTCGTCGGCGACCACGGCGAAACCTCGGCCTTGATCCCCAGCGCGTGCCGCCTCGATCGCCGCGTTGAGCGCCAGCAGGTTGGTCTGCTCGGCAATCGAACGGATGGTGTCGAGGATGGTGTTGATGTTTTTGCTGTCCTGCTCCAGCAACTGCATGGTCTGGGTCGACTTTTGCAGGTCTTCGCTGAGCTTGAGCACGCTGCCGGTGGCTTCACCAATGTGGTGCTGGCCGTCGTGCACGTCGCGGTAGCCCTCGTCGGCACTGGTGGCGGCGGCGCTGCAGGAGCGCGCGACTTCGTTGGCGGTGGCCACCATTTCGTTGAACGCAGTGCTCACCAGTTCCACCGCTTCTCGCTGGCGGCCGGCGGCCTGGTTCATGTTGTTGGCGACTTGGCTGGTGTCGGCGGCGGCGGTCTGCAGGTCGGAGGATGCATTACCGATGCGCTGCACCAACTGGGCGATCATGCTCAGGAACTGGTTGAACCAGCCGGCCAGGCTGGCGGTTTCGTCCTTGCCTTGCACCTTGAGCTGGCGCGTCAGGTCGCCTTCACCTTCGGCGATCTCCTGCAGGCCGTCGGCCACGCCGCGAATCGGCCGCACGATAACGCTGGCAAAGCTGGCGCCGACCACTGCGAACACCAACGCCAATACCGCTGCAATGGCCGCGATCAGCCAGGTCAGGCGGGTGGCGCCGGCCATGACTTCGTCGCGCTTGATCAGGCCGATAAAACGCCAGCCCAGGTCTTTGGAGCTGACCATGTTGGCCATGTAGGCCACGCCATCGATCTCGATCTGGGTCACGCCATCGCCGCGCTTGGCCAGTTCGGCGTAGTTGGGGCCCAGGTCGGCCAGGGGTTTGAAGTTGTGCTTGGCATCGCTGGGGTCCACCAGCACGTTGCCGTTGCCTTCCACCAGCATCAGATAGCCGCTGTCACCGAGCTTGATGTTGCGCACCAGTTCGGTGAGCTGCTTGAGCGACACGTCCAGGCCGACCACGCCGAGGATATTGCCGGTGGCATCCGCGACGGTATGCACGGTGCCGATCAGCGTCACGTCGTCCGGCGCCCAATAATAGGCACCGGTGCGCACGGTCTTGCCCGGCGCGGCGACGGCTGCCTGGTACCAGGGGCGTACGCGTGGGTCGTAATTGTTGAGTTTGGTGTCGTCGGGCCAACTGGCGTAGCCGCCGTCTTTCAAGCCCAGGGACAGGTAGGCTGTGCTCGGATGGCTCTTGGCGAACTGGTCGAAAATTTCCAGCAGTGCTTTATTGGTGGGGGTGAGGGGGATTTGTGCGGCGTCGGCGCCGGCGTAGCTCTTGAGCTCTTTGGCCGCGACAACGCGCGGGTCCTTGGCCACGTAGTCGACGTTCTGGCTGATGCCGTCGAAGAACTGCTTCATGCCGTTGTCGATCTGGCGGATCTCGCGGCCGCTGCTGTCGAGGAAATTGGCCTGGGCCCCCTCGCGCAGATTCAGCACAACCAGTACCGCGACCAAAATAACCGGGACGCACGCGATGGCGGCAAACGCCCAGGTCAGCTTTTGCTTGATATTCATGACTTCACCCGCGGGTATTTATAATTTTTGGCAAGGAGAAAACAGTGGCGTCGAGCGTCGCATGTGTTGTTTTGAGGGGGTGTGGCCCATGCGTACTCCCTGTGTATCGACTGCAGGAGCACGCACTTGAGGGCCAAAGGAGGGTTTAACCGATGCGCTCGCCACCCAGCGCATCACGCTGCATCGACTGCAGGTTTTTCTCGATGGTTTCGCAGATGGTTTCCATCTGGATTTGGTGTTCACTAGAGTTGAATGGGCTTTGCAAGTCGGTGCCAATGCGCTCGATGGCCAGCAGCATGAAACCCACCACCGTCGAGGCCAGCGGGGTGAACCACCCCAGGGATTCCACCAGGCCCACCGGCACGATCAGGCAAAACAGCGAGATAAACAGGCGCGGGAAATACACGTAGGGGTAGGGCAGTGGGGTGTTGGCAATCCGTTCCATACCGCCCTGGGCGTTGGACAAGTCCACCAGGGTCGACTCCAGCCGCGCCAGGCGGATGCTGTCGAGGTGGCCGGCTTTGTATTCCTTGGCCAACAGCGCGGCAGAGCCGGTGAGGATGTCGTTGGCGAAGTTATTGGTCGCGCCATTGCGCGCGAACTCGTCGCCAGGAATGAATGCACGTACTTCCTCGGGGCAGGGCTCGCCCTTGAGGTGGGCAGCCAGACAATTCACGTACGCCACATGGCGGCGCAGCAGGGTGGCCTTGACCGGGTTCACTTCGCCGTCGGGGTCGTCCAGCAGGGTCAATACCTGACGTGCAAAACTGCGCGAATTGTTGACCATCGCTCCCCATAGCGTGCGGGCTTCCCACCAGCGGTTGTAGGCGCTGCTGTTACGAAAGCTGATCAGCACCACCAGCGCCGAACCCAGCAGGGTCAGGGGCATCAGCGGCAAATTGATCTTGGCGGTGAGGAACAGCATGAAGTCCACGGTGACGGCGACGTCCCACAGCAACAACCAGAACAGTGCCCAGCCTACATAGCCCATGGTCTTGATGATCAGGCGATACTTTTTGAGGATGGCAGCTTTCAAACGAGGACCTCGCGGCGAGCGGTAAGCAACAGTGCCTTAGCTCGGACGCCGGCGGGTGGGTAAGGTTCGCCTCGGAGACTGAAACGTTTAAGTCGACGTGGCTGGATTTGGTGTGAACCACCTGGGTTCCAAGCGCGCTGGTGATATGTAAGTAAATGTCACAAAAGTTCTATTACTGATCCGGCCGCTGCGCTTTATTGGAACAATTTTGGTAGCGATGGGGTCCCGTACTTTAATCACGATAGATTGCGCTTCGAGGCAAAACGCCATTAGTGGCTTTTATTCTGACGTGAGTTGTTGTGAGACCTGATTGCCGAAAGAGTGCAATTGATATCAATGAATTCAGGTTGTTTGATCAGGGCTCTTTCTCATGTGTGGTGGTTCTTTGAAGTTGGCGCTGGAGCATTCGGCACGCGTGGCCGAACGCAATGTGGAATTTGAGGCGTGCATTCGCACCCATTACACACTGTTGCTGGAGCCCTATTCGAAAAGACCGTTTTTTTACAAGACGGCGTTGAAGTTCAATCGTTTGATGGTGTCGTTTGCACTATTAAGTGCCTATTTTTCCCGGCCGGAGCCGTTACTGTCCGAAGTGAAAGCATTGTGTCTGGCGCGCGGGTTTTGCTCGAGGAACGGCCTGGAGTCGATTTTCCTGCTGTTCAGGGCCTTGGGGTTCATGAAAGTGGCGGGACACCCGGAGGATAGCCGTTTCCGCGTATTCAGCCCGTCGTCCCAGGCGTGCCGGGAGGTGCGGGCGATGCTCACTTCTGTCGTGGAGCCGCTGGGCACGCTCTATCCGGAAAATACGCTGATTCGGCGTTTGGGTGGGGTGGATGACCGTGCTTTTCTGGCCGTTTATTTCAAAGGTTTTGCGACAATCCTTGAGGGTAATTCGACCCTTGATCAGTTGTTGCCGGATTGTTATTGGTTGGTCAATCGCGATGCCGGTCACTTGTTGATGTTGGCTATTTATAACGACGCGTGTGCGTTGGACAACACGGGTGCCAGTTTCCGATCGTCTTCCTATCTTTCACTTGCCGAACAATTATCGGTGTCCAAGACGCACGTTATTCGCTTGGTTCGGGAGGGGGTGGACAGGGGGTATTTCAAAGTTCATTCCAAGACACAGCTGGAAGTGCTGCCGCCGTTTGTGGTGTTGGTCAGACGTTTCATGGCCTATTCATTTGCGATCAGCCTGCACAGTCTCCAATCGGGTCATGCCGACAGTCATTAGGCAACTCAGGTACAGGGAATGAACGAATGCCGGCGAATTTGAAGCTTCGGCCACGGATGCAAAGGCTACTGTCACCGGCGATCTTGCAGGCTGAAATTATCGGGATTATCGCCTGGTTGGGCGTGTTGCTGGTTGACCCATTGATGAAGTTTGGTCTGGACAAACTGATTGTCACGCTGTGTCTGTGGGTGGTCTGCCAGCTTCACCGCGCGGTGACCCACTTCTACATGTGGCGACTGCTTGGCGTTGCCTACATGGTGTTGCTGGCTATTGGGTTCGCCTGTGTGTTGCACGCCAACCTCCAACTGCAAGTATTTGCCTTGCCGCTGGCGTTGACGCTGGTGCTCAGCAGCGCAGTACTGTTTATCACGCCCCAGGATTTCCTGATGTGTGCAGCGTTGGTCTGGTGCGTGATGTGGCCAAATATCCAGATCGGTGTTTACGCTGGCGTCGAGGTTTACCTGGTCATATTTTGCCTGTCATCAGTGTCGATTGGCTTCATCCTGAACTTCTCTTACTTGAAAAACTTGCGCTCCGTGCTGCTGGTTGAAAGTGAGTTCCGCGAACTGGCACACACTGACCACCTGACGTCTCTGTTGAACCGGCGAGCCTTTATGGAAACGTTCGCCAAACTGATTGCAGCCGGTCAGACCGGCTACTTCATGATGTTGGATATCGACAGTTTCAAGTTGAAGAATGACCAATTCGGGCATGACGTCGGCGACAGGATTCTCTGCGCGATGGCCGGGTGCCTGAAATCCACCCGAGGCAGCCACAGTTTTGGCAGGATCGGCGGCGAGGAATTCGGCGTATTACTGGTTTGTGATGATCCCCACACGGCGACCGATTATGCGCTACGGCTGCTGCATGCCATTCGCTGCAGTGTCGCGCCACCGCATGACTACACCTGCAGCGCGGGCATGACGTGCTTTACGGCGGGCGCCGAGCTGTCTGCGGTACTCAAGTGTGCCGATCGCAATCTCTATGCATCCAAGCGCAACGGCAAGGATTGCGTGCATCTGGATGGCCAGCCTGTACGGCCGCGTTTGCCTGCGGCGGTTGAATAAGCGAGGACGTATGAAGATCGAATTGCAAGACGTGGATTCACCCGAAGGTTGTCTGCTGCGGCTGGGTGACTTGAGCATGATGTTCAACACGCGTCTGGAGGCGCAGCGATTTGTCGAGCAACTGCAAGGGCGCATTGGCGCAATCAAATTGGGTGGGACGCCGAGCGTAGACGTTGAGCAGGCCGAAGGCGATCCGCTGGCCTGATCCTGGTTCAGTGCTGGGCGAGGATGCACCCGAGTAAACCGGGAAAGCGTTCCTCAAGCAAATCGCCGCGCAATGAATTCATATGCGTGGTGCCCACACTGCGCGTCTGCACCAGGCCGGCATCGCGCAACACGCGAAAATGATGGGACATGCTCGACTTCGGTCGCCCGCCGTCCAGCTCGCCACAGGTGGCTTCGGGTACGCCGGCCAGGCAACGCACGATTTCCAGGCGCACCGGATCACTCAGCGCGTACAGCAGACGTTCGAGTGTCAGGTCTTGAAGGAGAGGATGTTTGAAGGCTCGCATGAAACGAATCATAACAGGGGGCTATCGTTGAATACCATAGTTCGATTACCATCGAACTATCGAATCAACCACCTGCTTGCTGGAGCTACCATGTCCGCTTTGTTCGAACCGTTCAAACTCAAAGACGTCACCCTGCGCAATCGCATCGCCATCCCGCCAATGTGCCAATACATGGCCGAAGATGGCATCGTCAACGACTGGCACCTCGTGCACCTGGCCAGCATGGCCCGTGGTGGTGCCGGTTTGCTGGTCGTCGAAGCCACTGCCGTCGCACCGGAAGGCCGTATCACGCCAGGCTGCGCTGGTCTCTGGAGCGATGCCCACGCCGAAGCCTTCGTGCCGATGGTCAAGGCCATCAAGGCCGCCGGTTCGGTGCCGGGCATCCAGATCGGTCACGCCGGCCGCAAAGCCAGCGCCAACCGCCCATGGGAAGGGGATGACCACATGGTTGCCACCGATGCGCGCAGGTGGGAAACCATCGCACCGTCGGCCATCGCGTTCGGTGCCAACCTGCCGCAAGTGCCGCGTGCCATGACCCTGGACGACATCGCCCGCGTGCGCCAAGACTTCGTCGACGCTGCCCGCCGCGCTCGCGACGCCGGTTTTGAGTGGATCGAGCTGCACTTCGCCCACGGCTACCTGGGCCAGAGCTTCTTCTCCGAACACTCCAACCAACGCACCGACGCCTACGGCGGCAGCTTCGACAACCGCAGCCGCTTCCTCCTGGAAACCCTGGCGGCCGTGCGTGAAGTCTGGCCGGAAAACCTGCCGCTCACTGCGCGTTTTGGCGTGATCGAATACGACGGCCGCGACGAGCAGACCCTCACCGAATCCATCGAACTGGCCCGTCGTTTCAAGGCCGGTGGCCTGGACCTGCTGAGTGTCAGCGTCGGTTTCACCATCCCAGAAACCAATATCCCGTGGGGTCCGGCGTTCATGGGCCCGATTGCTGAACGCGTACGCCGTGAAGCCGGTATCCCGGTGACATCGGCCTGGGGTTTCGGCACGCCGCAACTGGCGGAAGGCGCCTTGCAAGCCGGGCACTTGGACCTGGTTTCGGTGGGGCGTGCGCACTTGGCCGACCCGCACTGGGCGTACTTCGCGGCCAAGGAACTGGGCGTCGAGAAGTCGTCGTGGACCTTGCCCGCACCTTATGCGCATTGGTTGGAACGTTATCGCTAAGGCGGTGATGGCGTGACAAAAGCCACTCGTAAGAGTGGCTTTTTTTTGTGTTTTTTTTGCCGTGCGTGGATACAACGCGGTTGCTCGAATAGTCACTAATGAGAACGGATATCAATCGTTAATGATTTAACCTATCATGCGCGCCAGAATAATTGGCAGATATGCCGCCCCATCTGGCTCTTTCACTAGGTTTGTCCTTCATGCGTCGTACCCTGCTTTCCGTGTGTGTGCTTCAGGCGTTTTCCCCATTGAGCTGGGCGGAGGTCGAACCGGTTGAAAAAACTGCGATCGAGCTGCAAACCACCAGCATCACCGGCGCGGCCGACTACGAAACCGCCCAGGGCCCGGTGCAGGGCTACCATGCCACACGCTCGGCGAGTGCGACGCGCACCGATACGTCGATCCACGAAACCCCGCAGTCCATCAGCGTGGTGTCCAAGGCGGTGGTCGAGGACATCGGCGCCACCCGCTTGCAGGACGCACTGGATTACGCCGGCGGTGTCGGCCGTGCCAACAACTTCGGCGGGCAGGGGCTCACCACCTTTACCGTGCGCGGCTTTACCACCGGCGAGTTCTACCGCAATGGTTTCCCGATCAACCGTGGCTACCCGAACATGCCCGACGCCAACACCATCGAGCGACTGGAAGTATTGCGCGGCCCGGCGACCATGCTCTACGGCCGGGGTGATCCGGGCGGCACTTTCAACGTGGTGACCAAGCAGCCGCTGGCCGAACGCACCGTGACTCTTGGCAGCCAGTTGAACGACCAAGGTATGAAGCGCGGCACGCTGGATGCTTCCGGCCCGTTGGATGAAGAAGGCCGTCTGGCCTACCGCTTGAACGTGGTAGGCGAGGGCGGCGAGACCTTCCGTGATCATGTGGAAACCGAACGCTACGGCGTGACCCCGGTAATCACCTGGCAGGCCACCGACGACACCAAGGTGATTTTCGAAGGTGACTTCATGCGCAACAATCACCCGTTGGACCGTGGCTTGACGCGCTTCGCCACGCAGAAAGGCACGGCGTCCCGCGATACCTTCTGGGGTGATAAAGACGTTGGCAAATTGCACAACGACAACAGCATGGCTCAGCTGCGTTTCGAGCATCTGCTCAGTGACAACTGGACCCTGGGCGGCGGTTTCCAATGGCTCGACGGTACGTTGCAGGGCAACGCGATTGAAGCCAACAGCCTGGCTGCCGACGGGCACACGCTCAACCGCAACTTCAACTACCGCAAGCTGGAGTGGACCGACAAGAACACCCAACTCAACCTCACCGGGCATTTTTCCACGGGTGGGTTCGATCACACCTTGCTCACAGGCGTCGAGTTTGAGGATTACGACTACAAGTCAATTATCCAGCGTTCGTCCGCTGCCTACACCAGTGATATTTTCAACCCGGTCTACGGCAAGCCACGGCCTGCACTCACCAGCACGCCTACTCATGACAAGGAAAACCTCAAGACCTACGCAGCCTTCGTTCAGGATCAGGTTGCCCTGACTGAACGTCTAAAAGTCCTGGCTGGCGCTCGTTTCGAGCGTTTTGAGCACCAGTACGAGAGCTACGTGCCGGGCACAAAAAACTGGGAAGCCAGCGATAACGCTGTAACACCACGGGTGGGCGTGATCTACGACCTGACCGACTCACTGGCCGTGTACGCCGATGCTGCGCGTTCATTCAAGCCCAATACGGGCGCCGCCCGCACGGGTGAAGGCTTTGAACCGGAGAAAGGCAAGTCTTATGAAATGGGCATCAAGTGGGAAGCGCTGGATCACCAGTTGAGTGTCGACGCTGCGATTTATCAGATCGACAAAAAGAACGTGCTGACCACTGATCCTGCGGACCCCACCGCCACCTTCAAGGTCGCAGCGGGCCAGGTGCGCAGCCGTGGTTTTGACTTGAACGTCGCCGGCAGCCTTACGCCAGAGTGGCGCGTGATCGGTGGATACGCCTACGTGGACGCCGAAGTGACCAAGGACAACACACTCCGTGTCGGTACGCACCTGGCCAACATCCCGCGCAACAGCTTCAGTCTGCTGAACGTCTACGAATTCCAGGACGGCAGCCTTAAAGGGCTTGGGCTGGGCGCGGGGGCGAAATATGTTGATGAGCGTGTCGGCCAGACCTCCAACACCCCGTTTACGATGGACGCCTACACCGTGGTCGACCTGCTTGGCTACTACAAGGTCAACGACAACGTGCGGCTCAACCTGGATGTGAAGAACCTGTTCAATCGTGACTTTGAAGAGGGCGCGTTCGGCAACTTCTACGCCTACCCAGGCGCGCCACGCACAGTGCAGGTGGGCATCGCCTACACCCTGTGAATCAATCACACGATGGCCTGGCACACCGCATATCCCTGTGGGAGCGGGCAAGCCCGCTCCCACATTTGGATTGATTTAAACCTGATAGAGCGTGGTTGATGACTTGCCCATTACAGCGGCGTCAACACATTCATCACCGTATCCAACGCCACCCGCGTGTCATCCAGCTGCACCAGCGACGCATGCCGCGCCCCCAGTGCATCGCGGTTCTGGATCGCGGTGAGGATCGCCTTGTGCCGAGGCAGGCTCAGGCCCTGGATGTCCGGGCGGCGGTTGGTGATGTTGATCGACTCGCGCAACGGCAATGACAGCATGTTGCACATGTAGGCCAGCAGGTCGTTGCGGGTGGCATCGGCAATCGCGCGGTGGAAGTCCAGGTCGGCCTGCAACAGGTCTTCGTGGGTCTGCGCGGTTTCCATGCCCTGGTAGGCGTGTTCGATGGTCGCGATGTCTTCGTCGGTAGCAGTGGTCGCGGCCATGGCGGCGATTTCCGGTTCGAGGATGCGTCGCACGCCGGCCAGGGTGTTGAAAAATTCGCTGTGGGGCGTGGACTGCATCAACCAGGACAGCACGTCCGGATCGAGCAGGTGCCATTTCAGCCGAGGCCGCACCACCGCGCCCACCCGTGGCTTGGAATACACCAGGCCCTTGGCGCTGAGCACCCGCGTAGCTTCACGCAACACCGAGCGGCTGACCTTGTACTCCTCGCAGAGCGTGGCCTCCATGGGCAACCGTTCTTCAGGCTTGAAGCGACCGGAAACGATGTGCATGCCCAGATCCTGAACGATCTGGGCATGCTGGCTCTTGCGCGGCTTGGACGGCTGGTGATCCATGACTACAGGGCGGCTCTGGCTTGAATTCGCCGCATCATAGCATCCCAATTAGTGGGAATGCCTTGGGACTTCCGCCCCACGGCAACCCACCAGGAAGTCAAAGTCGCAGCCTTGGTCGGCCTGCAGCACATGGTCGATGTAGAGCTGGCGATAGCCGCCGACGATCAGCTTCTCGGGTGGCGCCAGGTCGGCCATACGTGCCGCCAGCTCTGCGTCGGGGATGTCCAGGTGCAGGCGACCGTTGGCGCAGTCCAGTTCGATCCAGTCACCTTCCTTCACTGTGGCCAACGGACCGCCGGCCGCAGCCTCCGGTGCCACGTGCAATACCACGGTGCCGTACGCGGTGCCGCTCATGCGTGCGTCGGAAATCCGCACCATATCCGTTACGCCCTGGGCCAGCAGCTTGGCGGGCAAGCCCATGTTGCCGACTTCGGCCATGCCTGGGTAACCCTTGGGCCCGCAGTTTTTCATGACCAGGATCGAGTTCGCGTCGACGTCCAGTTCCGGGTCGTTGATGCGCGCCTTGTACATGTCGAAGTTCTCGAACACCACCGCGCGGCCTCGGTGCTGCATCAGTTCAGGGCTGGCGGCGGACGGCTTGAGGACTGCACCGAGCGGCGCCAGGTTGCCGCGCAGCACGCAGATACCGCCGTCGGCGCGGATCGGGTTGTCGAGGGTGCGGATCACCTCGTCCTGGCCGTAGATCGGCGAGTCCTGGGTGTTCTCGCCGAGGGATTTGCCATTCACGGTCAAAGCATTCGGATGGGGAATCAGGTTGGCTTCGCCGAGGCGACGCAGTACG
Source organism: Pseudomonas reactans (assembly GCF_013385825.1). GTDB lineage: Bacteria > Pseudomonadota > Gammaproteobacteria > Pseudomonadales > Pseudomonadaceae > Aquipseudomonas > Aquipseudomonas reactans. The sequence continues at coordinate 117,746 of NZ_JACAPG010000010.1, forward strand.
GCAGGCAGGCCGCCGGCGTAGTAGAACTCTTCCATCAGGAAGCGCCCCGACGGCTGCAAGTCCACGATGGTCGGCATGCCACGGCCCATGCGGGTCCAATCGTCCAGATCGAGTTCGACGCCGATGCGTCCGGCGATGGCCTTCAAGTGGATCACTGCGTTGGTCGAACCGCCGATGGCCGCATTCACGCGGATCGCGTTTTCAAACGCCTCTTTGGTGAGGATCTTCGACAGCTTCAAGTCTTCGCGCACCATCTCCACCGCGCGCATGCCCGACATATGCGCCAGCACATAACGCCGTGCGTCCACCGCCGGAATCGCCGCGTTGTGCGGCAGCGAGGTGCCCAGTGCCTCGGCCATACAGGCCATCGTCGACGCTGTGCCCATGGTGTTGCAGGTGCCCGCCGAACGCGACATGCCGCCCTCGGCCGCAAGGAAATCATCCAGCGTGATCGTGCCGGCCTTGACCTGTTCGCTGAGCTGCCAGACCACGGTACCCGAGCCGATGTCTTGGCCCTTGTGCTTGCCGTTGAGCATCGGCCCGCCGGTGACCACGATGGCGGGCACGTCGCAGCTGGCGGCGCCCATCAGCAGGGCCGGGGTGGTTTTGTCGCAGCCGGTCAGCAGCACCACGCCGTCAATCGGGTTGCCGCGAATCGCCTCTTCGACGTCCATGCTCGCCAGGTTGCGCGTGAGCATTGCGGTTGGGCGCAGGTTCGATTCGCCGTTGGAGAACACCGGGAATTCCACTGGGAAGCCACCGGCCTCGATCACACCGCGTTTGACGTGTTCGGCGATCTGGCGGAAATGCGCGTTGCACGGCGTCAGCTCCGACCAGGTATTGCAGATGCCGATGATCGGCTTGCCATGGAACTGATGGTCGGCAATGCCCTGATTCTTCATCCAGCTGCGGTACATGAAGCCGTTCTTGTCGGCAGTACCAAACCACTGGGCGGAGCGTAGGCCGGGCTTTTTATCAGACATGATCGATTCTCTTATTGTATGACTATATATTCTATGCGTGCCTAAACATAAGCGCAAAAACGCTGCTTTGGAAGAGTTGTTTTGCAAATAGTCATACTATATAGTCGGTCTCAACTGAGGTATTGCCCTGGCGGATTTTCGCGAGAGGCGTCCCCCGAGCTTCTATAAAAACAACAATCGGAGATCGACCCCATGAGCCAGGAACTGCGGCTTATTCGGCGCATCACGCTGAAACTGATTCCCTTCCTGATCCTGCTGTACCTGATCGCCTACGTGGACCGTTCCGCCGTGGGCTTTGCCAAATTGCACATGGGCGCCGACGTCGGCATCGGCGATGCCGCCTATGGCTTGGGCGCGGGGCTGTTCTTTATTGGCTACTTCCTCTTCGAGATCCCCAGCAACCTGATGCTTGACCGCTTCGGCGCACGGCGCTGGTTTGCGCGGATCATGATCACCTGGGGCGCCATCACCATCGGCATGGCCTTCGTGCAGGGGCCGCACAGCTTCTATGTGATGCGCTTTCTACTCGGCGCGGCGGAGGCGGGGTTCTTTCCGGGCGTTCTGTACTACATCACCCAATGGTTCCCGGTGCGCCATCGCGGCAAGATCCTCGGGCTGTTCATTCTGTCCCAGCCCATCGCGATGATGATCACCGGGCCGGTGTCCGGTGGTTTGCTGGGCATGGACGGCATTCTTGGCCTGCATGGCTGGCAGTGGCTGTTCATCGTCATCGGCACCCCGGCGATCCTGCTGACCTGGCCGGTGCTGCGCTACCTGCCGGATGGCCCCAAGCAGGTCAATTGGATGAGCGAGGACGAGAAAACCTGGCTCACCGGCGAACTCGCCAAAGACCTGCAAGCCTACGGCCAGACCCGCCACGGCAACCCGCTGCATGCTCTCAAAGACAAGCGCGTATTGCTGCTGGCGCTGTTCTACCTGCCGGTTACCCTGAGCATCTATGGCTTGGGCCTGTGGCTGCCGACCCTGATCAAACAGTTCGGTGGCAGCGACCTCACCACCGGTTTCATCTCTGCCGTGCCGTACATTTTCGGGATCATCGGCCTGTTGATCATCCCGCGCAGCTCCGACCGTTTGAATGATCGTTACGGCCACCTCGCCGTGCTCTACGTACTGGGCGCCATCGGCTTATTCTTCAGCGCCTGGCTCAGCGTGCCGGTGCTGCAAATGGCGGCGCTGTGCCTGGCAGCTTTTGCGATGTTTTCCTGCACGGCGGTGTTCTGGACCTTGCCGGGGCGCTTCTTTGCCGGAGCCAGTGCAGCGGCGGGCATTGCCCTGATCAATTCGGTGGGCAACCTCGGCGGCTATATCGGCCCATTCGTGATCGGCGCGCTCAAGGAATACACCGGCAACCTGGCCTCGGGCTTGTACTTTTTGTCCGCCGTGATGGTGTTTGGCTTGCTGCTGACGGGGGTGGTCTACCGCCTGCTGGAACGCAAGCATGTGCTGCCTGCCGACCAATTCGCCGCCAGTGCCCGTGGCGCAACACGTACTTAATTCAGGAGAAAAGGCATGCGTTTAGTTCAGTTCGAGTTGCGTAACGGTGAGCGCCGCGTCGGCGTGGTGGAAGGCGGCAAAGTGCGTGAGGTCAATAATGCCCGCACTGTGCGCGAGCTGGCCCTGGCCGCTATCGAAGCCGGTGTCGGCCTGGCGCAACAGGTGGACAGCCTGGGCCTGGGCGACAGCTACGACTACGCCACCTTGCTGGCTGACCTGAAAATCCTGCCGCCGCTGGACCATCCGGACCCGGCCCATATGCTGATCAGCGGCACCGGCCTGACCCACCTGGGCAGCGCCTCGGCGCGGGACAAGATGCACCAGGCCGGTGACGACACCGCATTGACCGACACCATGCGCATTTTCAAATGGGGCGTGGAGGGCGGCAAGCCAGAGTCCGGCGAGGCGGGCGTGCAACCGGAGTGGTTCTACAAAGGCGACGGCAGCATCGTCGTCCGCCCAGGCGCGGCGTTCCCCGTGCCGCCGTTTGCCGAAGATGCAGGAGAGGAGCCGGAGATCGGTGGCCTGTACGTGATCGGCCCGGACAGCAAGCCCTATCGCGTCGGTTTCGCGGTGGGCAACGAGTTCTCTGATCACGTGATGGAACGCAAAAACTACCTGTACCTGGCCCATTCCAAACTGCGCAGTTGCAGCTATGGCCCGGAGTTGCGCGTGGGCGAGTTGCCTCAGCACCTGGCGGGCACCAGCCGCATCCTGCGTAACGGCGAGGAAATCTGGCGGAACGAATTCCTCAGCGGCGAGGCCAATATGTGCCACAGCCTGGAAAACCTCGAATACCACCACTTCAAATATCGCCAGTTCCTCAAGCCCGGCGACGTGCACATCCACTTTTTCGGCACCGCCACGCTGTCATTCGCCGACGGTCTACGTACCCAGGCCGGCGATGTGTTCGAGATCAGCCAGGCCGAGTTCGGTGCGCCGCTGGTCAACCGTGTCGGCAGCAGCGACGCGGCATTCGAGCCCGGCAACGTCATCACCCTTTAAAGGAGAGTTTCATGACCCAGTTCCTCGGCCACAACTACATCGGCGGCCAGCGCAGCGCCAGCGGCAGCGTCACCTTGCAAAGTGTCGACGCGAGCACCGGCGACGCGTTGCCTCAAGACTTCTACCAGGCCACGCCGCAGGAAGTCGACGCCGCCGCCAAGGCTGCCGCCGCGGCATACCCGGCTTACCGCGCATTGAGTGCGGCGCGGCGTGCGCAGTTCCTCGATGCAATTGCCGATGAGCTGGACGCCTTGGGCGATGATTTTGTCGAGTTGGTCTGCCGCGAAACCGCTTTGCCCGCCGTGCGCATCAAGGGCGAGCGTGGGCGTACCAGCGGGCAGATGCGCCTGTTTGCTACAGTGCTGCGTCGCGGGGATTTTTACGGCGCGCGCATCGACAAGGCACTGCCTGATCGCCAGCCCTTGCCGCGTCCGGATTTGCGTCAATACCGCATCGGCCTGGGGCCTGTCGCCGTGTTTGGTGCAAGCAACTTCCCCCTGGCGTTTTCAACTGCGGGCGGCGACACCGCCGCCGCGCTGGCGGCAGGTTGCCCGGTGGTATTCAAGGCCCACAGCGGGCATATGGCAACCGCCGAGTGTGTTGCCGATGCAATCATTCGCGCGGCCGAAACCACCGAGATGCCCGCCGGTGTGTTCAATATGATCTTCGGTGGCGGCGTCGGCGAAGCGCTGGTCAAGCACCCGGCGATCCAGGCGGTGGGCTTTACCGGTTCGCTCAAAGGCGGCCGTGCGTTGTGCGACATGGCGGCAGCGCGCCCGCAGCCGATCCCGGTGTTTGCCGAGATGTCGAGCATCAACCCGGTGATCGTGCTGCCTCAGGCATTAACTGCACGGGTCGAAAGCGTGGCTCGCGACCTGACTGCCTCGGTAGTCCAAGGCTGCGGCCAGTTCTGCACCAACCCCGGCCTGGTGATTGGCATCGCCTCGCCCGAATTCACCGCGTTCACCCAACAAGTCGCACAACTGATCGGCGACCAACCGGCACAGACCATGCTCAACGCCGGCACCCTGGGCAGCTATGGCAAGGGCCTGGAAAAACTTCTTGCACATCCGGGCATCCAGCACCTGGCGGGCCGCCAACAGGCCGGCAACCAAGCGCAACCGCAGGTGTTCAAGGCTGATGCGAGCCTGTTGATCGACGGCGATGCAGTGCTGCAGGAAGAAGTCTTCGGCCCCACCACGGTGTTTGTCGAAGTGGCCGACCAGGCCCAGTTCAGCGCCGCTTTGCGCGGCCTGCATGGTCAACTCACCGCCACGATCATTGGCGAGCCGGCTGACCTGCAACAGTTCGCCGAACTCACGCCGCTGCTGGAGCAGAAGGTCGGTCGCATCCTGCTCAACGGATACCCGACCGGCGTGGAGGTCTGCGATTCGATGGTGCACGGCGGGCCGTACCCGGCGACGTCGGATGCCCGTGGCACCTCGGTCGGCACCTTGGCCATCGACCGTTTCCTGCGCCCCGTGTGCTTCCAGAATTACCCTGATAGCCTGCTGCCCGACGCGTTGAAAAACGCCAACCCGTTGCGTATCCAGCGGCTGGTGGATGGCACGCCATCTCGCGACCCGCTGTAACGCAGACCTGAGAACAATAATCCAGGAGGCATCATGTCGTGTATCGCCGTTACCCCGCACCGTGCGCAGTTGGGCGAAGGTCCGTTCTGGGACGCGCCCACCCAGGCGCTGTACTGGGTGAATATCGCCGGTAAACAGGCGCTGCGCCTGATGGGTGGGCAGTTGCAGGTGTGGCAGTTGCCCGAGCATGTCTCGGCCTTCATCCCGTGTGAAAGCGGCGATGCCTTGGTGACCCTGAGCAGCGGCGTGTATCGCATTGACCTGGCCACCGAAGCCCTGACCCTGCTGTGCGTCGCGGACCCGCAACCGGGCAACCGTGGCAATGAAGCGCGCTGCGATGCCCAGGGTCGTCTATGGCTGGGCACCATGCAGAACAACATCGGCGAGCAGGGTGAAGACCTGCCCATCACCCGGCGTTCCGGCGGCCTGTTCCGTATCGATGCCGATGCGCATGTCACGCCGTTGCTCAGTGGCCTGGGCATTCCCAATACCTTGCTGTGGAGCGACGACGGCCGTCACGTGCACTTTGGCGACAGCCTGGACGGCACGCTGTATCGCCATTCGATCCAGCCAAGCGGCGAACTCGACCCCGCCCACACATGGTTCGGCCCCCATGAGCGCGGCGGGCCGGACGGTTCGGCGATGGACGCAGAAGGTTACATCTGGAATGCCCGTTGGGACGGCAGTTGCCTGCTGCGGATAGCCCCAGATGGCCAGGTGGATCGCATTATCGAATTGCCCGTCAGCCGACCTACCAGTTGCGTATTTGGCGGGCCCAACCTCACCACGCTGTATATCACCAGTGCTGCCAGCCCCTTGGATCATCCGTTGGACGGTGCCGTGTTGGCGATGGAAGTGGATGTACCCGGAAAATCTTGTACTCGTTTCGCCGGATAACCCTTGTAGGAGCGAGCTTGCTCGCGAAAAACGCCAACGATAACGCGGGCATCCTGGATGAACGCGACGCTCTCAGGCTTCTCGCGAGCCAGCTCGCTCCTACAGGAAGCGTTTTTTACGTTTGTCTAAAAACAACAACAAGGAGTCACCCGTATGAATCGTCGTCGTGGTTTGCGTTCCCTGTGCTGCGCCGCTGTGGCGGTCTCGGCCATGAGCTTGAGCGGGCTGTTGCTGGCCGCTGAGGAAGTGAAGATCGGTTTCCTAGTCAAGCAGGCCGAGGAACCGTGGTTCCAGACCGAGTGGGCGTTTGCCGAAAAAGCCGGCAAGGAACATGGCTTTACCGTGATCAAGATCGCCGTGCCCGACGGCGAAAAAACCTTGTCGGCCATCGACAGCCTCGCTGCGAACGGCGCCAAGGGCTTTGTGATCTGCCCGCCGGACGTGTCCCTCGGCCCGGCCATCGTCGCCAAGGCCAAGGCCAATGGCTTGAAAGTCATCGCGGTGGATGACCGTTTCGTCGATGCCAAAGGCAACTTCATGGAAGACGTGCCGTACCTGGGCATGGCAGCCTTTGAAGTCGGCCAGAAGCAAGGCGCCGCCATGGCCGCCGAAGCGAAAAAACGCGGCTGGGACTGGAAGGACACCTACGCGGTGATCAACACCTTCAACGAGCTCGACACCGGTAAGAAGCGCACCGACGGCTCGGTCAAATCCCTGGAAGAAGCCGGCATTCCCAAGGATCACATCTTGTTTACGGCGGCCAAGACCCTGGATGTTCCGGGCAGCATGGACGCCACCAATTCGGCCCTGGTGAAACTGCCCAGCGGCGCCAAAAACCTGATCATCGGCGGCATGAACGACAACACCGTGCTCGGCGGCGTGCGCGCGACTGAAAGCGCCGGCTTCAAGGCGGCCAACGTGATCGGCATTGGCATCAATGGCACCGACGCCATCGGCGAATTGAAAAAGCCGAGCAGCGGCTTCTTCGGCTCGATGCTGCCAAGCCCGCACATCGAGGGCTACAACACCGCGCTGATGATGTACGAGTGGGTCACTAAAGGCACTGAACCTGCGAAGTACACGGCCATGGACGAAGTGACCCTGATCACCCGTGAAAACTTCCAGGCCGAGCTGACCAAGATCGGGCTGTGGCAATGACCGCTGCCGCCTTGCGATTTGACGGCATCGGCAAAACCTTTCCGGGGGTCAAGGCGCTGGATGGCATCAGCTTCAGCGCCCACCCTGGGCAGGTGCACGCGTTGATGGGCGAGAACGGCGCGGGCAAGTCGACGCTGCTGAAGATCCTCGGCGGCGCCTACATCCCCAACAGCGGCACGCTGCAGATCGGCGAGCAGGTCATGGCCTTCAAGAACGCCGCTGACAGCATTGCCAGCGGCGTGGCGGTGATCCATCAGGAACTGCACCTGGTGCCGGAAATGACCGTGGCCGAGAACCTGTTCCTCGGGCATTTGCCCTCGCGCTTCGGCGTGGTCAACCGGAGGCTGCTGCGAGAGCAGGCCCTCGCTTGCCTCAAGGGGTTGGCGGATGAAATCGATCCCGCCGAGAAACTCGGCCGTTTGTCCCTGGGCCAGCGCCAACTGGTGGAAATCGCCAAGGCGCTGTCCCGTGGCGCGCATGTGATTGCGTTTGATGAGCCCACCAGCAGCTTGTCGGCGCGGGAAATCGACCGCTTGATGGCGATCATCACGCGCCTGCGGGATGAGGGCAAAGTGGTGCTCTACGTGTCGCACCGCATGGAGGAAGTGTTCCGCATCTGCAACGCGGTGACCGTCTTCAAGGACGGTCGCTACGTGCGCACCTTCGAGGACATGAGCACGCTGACCCATGACCAGTTGGTGACCTGCATGGTCGGCCGCGATATCCAGGACATCTACGACTACCGCCCGCGTGAGCACGGCGAGGTAGCGCTCAAGGTCGACAGCCTGTTGGGGCCCGGTCTGCGTGAGCCGATCAGCTTCAACGTGCGCAAGGGCGAGATTCTTGGGCTGTTCGGGCTGGTCGGGGCAGGGCGCACGGAGCTGTTCCGCCTGCTCAGTGGCCTGGAGCGTGCCAGCGCTGGGCAACTCCAGCTTTGTGGTGAGCTTTTGCGCTTGCAGTCACCACGCGACGCGATCGCCGCCGGCGTGTTGTTGTGCCCGGAAGACCGCAAGAAGGAGGGCATCATTCCGCTGTCCAGCGTCGCCGAGAACATCAATATCAGTGCCCGTGGTGCCCATTCCAGGTTTGGCTGGCTGTTGCGCGACGGCTGGGAGAAGGGCAACGCCGACCAGCAGATCAAGGCCATGAAGGTCAAGACGCCCACCGCTGCGCAAAAGATCATGTACCTCTCCGGCGGCAACCAGCAAAAAGCCATTCTCGGCCGCTGGCTGTCGATGCCGATGAAAGTGTTGCTGTTGGACGAGCCCACCCGTGGCATCGACATCGGCGCCAAGGCCGAGATCTACCAGATCATCCATAACCTCGCTGCTCAGGGCATTGCGGTGATCGTGGTGTCCAGCGACCTCATGGAAGTGATGGGCATCGCCGACCGCATCCTGGTGCTGTGCGAAGGCGCGCTGCGCGGCGAACAAGCCCGCGAGCACGCGACTGAATCCAACCTGCTGCAACTGGCGCTGCCGCGCAGCCTGGCGAACTGAGAGACGACTATGACCACTCAACACAACGTGTTGCCCAACGCACGCAAGCCGCTGGATCTGCGCGCGCTGCTGGACAACTGGGCGATGCTGCTGGCCGCCGTGAGTATTTTTTTACTGTGCGCCTTGCTCATCGACAACTTCCTCTCGCCGCTGAACATGCGCGGCCTGGGCCTGGCGATTTCCACCGTGGGCATCGCCGCCTGCACCATGCTGTTCTGCCTGGCGTCGGGGCACTTTGACCTGTCGGTGGGCTCGGTCATCGCCTGCGCCGGTGTGGTGGCGGCGATTGTGATGCGCGACACCGACAGCGTCATGCTCGGCATTGGCGCCGCGCTGCTGATGGGCCTGATGGTGGGGCTGATCAACGGCATCGTCATCGCCAAGCTGCGGGTCAATGCGCTGATTACCACGCTGGCGACCATGCAGATCGTGCGTGGCCTGGCGTACATCTTTGCCAACGGCAAGGCGGTGGGCGTGTCCCAGGATCAGTTTTTTGTCTTCGGTAACGGCCAGTTGTTTGGCGTGCCGGTGCCGATCCTGATCACCATTTTGTGCTTCCTGTTCTTCGGCTGGCTGCTCAACTACACCACCTACGGGCGCAACACCATGGCCATCGGCGGCAACCCGGAAGCAGCGTTGTTGGCGGGCGTGAATGTGGACCGCACCAAGATCCTGATCTTTGCCGTGCATGGGGTGATCGGAGCGTTGGCTGGAGTGATTCTGGCGTCGCGCATGACCTCCGGCCAGCCGATGATTGGCCAGGGCTTTGAGCTGACGGTGATTTCGGCGTGCGTGCTGGGTGGGGTGTCGTTGAGTGGCGGGGTAGGGATGATCCGCCATGTGATCGCCGGGGTGCTGATTTTGGCGATCATCGAAAATGCGATGAACCTGAAGAACATCGACACGTTCTATCAATATGTTATTCGCGGCTCAATCCTTCTGTTGGCCGTGGTCATCGACCGCATGAAACAACGCTGACACTGTAGGAGCGAGCTTGCTCGCGAAGAAACTTCAACGATAACGCGTGCATTCTGGATTAACGCGGTGCTTTTGAGTTCTTCGCGAGCGAGCTCGCTCCTACAGTTTAATCGGTGGAGAATTTGAAGACGGTGTTCTGGGTGTAGGTCTGCCCTGGATTCAGGCGGGTAGACGCGAACGTCGGCTGATTAGGCGCATCCGGAAAATGCTGGGTCTCCAGCGTAAACCCGCTCCAGTGCTGATAGGTCTTGCCAGCCTTGCCCTTCACCGTCCCATCCAGGAAGTTGCTGGTATAAAACTGCACCCCAGGCTCCGTGGTAAACAACTGCAAGCGCCGCCCCGACTCAGGATCATGCACCTCGGCCGCAAGCTGCTTCACATCACCTTTGGTATCCAGCGCCCAGTTGAAGTCAAACCCACCCTGTTTCGGCTCGGCAAACTTGAGCTGCGGGTGATCGTCCTTGATGTGCTGGCCGATGGGTGTCGGTTTCAGGAAATCCATCGGCGTGCCCTTGACGGGTGCCAGTTCGCCGGTAGGGATCAAGGTGGCATTCACCGGTGTGTAATGGCTGGCGTGCAACGTGGCAACCTGCTTGAGGATGTCGCCATTGCCCGCGCCGGCCAGGTTGAAGTAGCTGTGATTGGTGAGGTTGAGCACCGTGGGTTTGTCGGTGGTGGCCTTGTAGTCGATGTGCAATTCATTGTTGTCGTTCAGGCGGTAGGTGACCTCGGTTTTCAGGTTGCCGGGGAAGCCCATTTCACCGTCCTTGGACAGGTAAGTGAGGGTCACGCCCACCGAGTCCTTGGCCTTGACGGAAGTGGCTTTCCACACGTGTTTGTCAAAGCCCTGGGCGCCGCCGTGCAGCGAGTTGGGACCGTCGTTGAGCGGTACCTGGTAGCGTTTGCCGTCGAGCTCAAAGGCGCCGCCGGCCAGGCGATTGCCGAAGCGCCCGATGGTCGCGCCGAAGAATGCGGTGCCGCTTTGATAACCCTGCACATCGTCGAAGCCGAGCACCACGTCCTCGACCTTGCCGTGTTTGTCCGGCACTTTGAGCGACTGCAACACGCCGCCGTAGGTGATCACCGTGGCTTGCATGCCGTGGCTGTTGCGCAGGATGTACTGCTCGACGGCGGTGCCGTCGTTGGTTTTACCGAAGGGTTTGTGTTCGCTGGTGAGCCCGGCGGCCTGGGCGCCGCCACTGGCGATCAACATGGACATGGCGAGACCGGACAGCAGGTATCGAGGGTGCTTCATGGTCGAACTTCCTTTTGTTGTTTTGAGTGGAATAGTTCTACTAATGTGCGATATTTTGTCGATTGAACAGCGAATTTATAGCCGTTAACGCCATTTTTGCAAAATAAAATAAGACTAATTAAGCGAGGCAAGCTTTTATGACTATGCAGCACGCCGTTTACCCCGACCTCGAAGGCAAGACGGTCCTGATTTCTGGAGGCGCGTCAGGCATTGGCGAATTCATGGTGCGTGCCTTCGCCGCGCAAGGCGCCAAAGTCGGCTTTGTCGACCGTGCGCAAAGCCAGGGCGAACGCCTGGCGGCGCTGCTGAGTTCGCGGGGGCACACCGTGGAATTCGTGAATTGCGATATCACCGATGAAATCGCCTACAAGGCTGCCATCACGCGCTTCGAACACTCGCTGGGGCCGATCACTGTGCTGGTGAACAACGCCGCCAATGACGTGCGCCACACCTTGGAAGAGGTCGATTCGGAAATGTTCGACCGGCTCATCTCCGTCAACCTCAAGCACGCCTTCTTCGCCGCCAAGGCGGTGGTGCCGATGATGAAAAGCGCGGGCGGCGGGGCGATCATCAACCTCGGTTCGGTTGGCTGGATGATGGCCTCCGCCGGCTACCCGGTGTACGCCGCCAGCAAGGCCGCCGCCCACGGCATGACCCGCGCCCTGGCCCGGGAGCTGGGGCCGAGCCAGATCCGCGTGAATACGCTGGTGCCGGGTTGGGTCATGACGGAAAAACAACTGGCGATGTGGGTCGACGATGCGGCCAAGGAATTGATCAGCCGCAGCCAGTGCCTGCCGGGCAGTGTGCTGCCGGAACACATCGCGAATATGGCGTTGTTTCTCGCCTCTGACGCATCTGCGATGTGCACGGCGCAGAACTTTATTGTGGATGGCGGCTGGGTGTAGGTCCGCTTACTCGATCGGGTATTTCTTGAAGGCAGGATGCTGTTCCAGCCGCTCGGCGTGGCGTCTCAGGTTGGGAAACGCATCCGCCTTGACCACCGACGCCACGGTGAATTGGCTGAACGACCAGGCCACCGCCGCTGTAATCGACGCCTGGGTCAGCACCTCACTGTCAGGCAGTTGTTTTTCTAGCAGCGAATAAGCTGCGAGCAACTGCCCGCTGACCCGGTCAAGCCACGGCGCATGCTGCTTTTCAGCCGGGCGCAGGTTGTGCTCGTAGACAATTTGCACGCTTTTTTCGCAGGCTGCCAAGGCCAGGCCAAGGATGTGCAGGTCCCGGGCGCGTGCGGCGGGTTGCTGTGCGAGCAGCTTTTTGTCCGCCGGGGCCAGGGTTTCCAGGTAGTCCAGGATCAGGCTGGAGTCCATCAGCACGGTGCCATCGTCCAGCACCAGGGTCGGAGCCTTCACCACCGGGTTGATCTGGGCGAACGCGTCGAAGCTGCGGAATACCGACAGCGGTTCATGCACAAAATCCACCCCGTACAGGTCCAGGGAAATCGCCACGCGTCTTACGTAAGGCGAGTCCAGCATGCCGATCAGTTTCATGAAGCCTCCATTGCTTACCACGTGATGGGCTCAAGAGAGTACGGGCTCAGGATCGACCTGCGCAATGGCCCGCCGTAGTTGCTGATAGCGTCGGAGCTTCTGTTCAAACGCCGCAGCGGCATCCGTGAACTCATGCCGGGCCAGCGCTCCGGCGCTGACGGCTGGCCCCCGGTGGTTGGCCGGTAATGCGCTTGAACGCACGGCTGAACGCTGCCTGAGAGGTATAGCCCAGGCGCAGCGCCACTTCCTCGATAGGCAAACGCTCCAGGGTCAGCCATTGGCTGGCCAGGCGCATGCGCAACTCCGTCACGTAGCGCAGGGGTGGGATGCCCAGGGTGGCCTGGAAGCGCTCGGCGAACACCGAGCGGGAGGTGTGACAGTGCGCAGCCAATTCGGCCACGCTCCATTCGCGGCCAGGTTGCTGGTGCAGGACGAGCAGGGCACCGGCCAATCGCGTGTCGCGCAGCGCCGCCACCAATCCTGATGCATTACCGCAGGCACATTCCACCCAACCCCGCACGATCATGGCGGCGACCACATCAGCCAGGCGCGCGAGGATGCCGGAGTAGCCGATGCGAGCAGCGGACACTTCACGCTCCATCACCGCCAGGATCGGCATCAGGCCGGGGTAACGCTGGCCCTGGGCATCGATCAGCATCAACGCCGGCATCAGGCTGCCAAGCCCCTGGAGACTGCCGAGTTCGAACGCCATGCAGGCGCTGAACAGCAAGGTGCAGGGGGGCGTATCGGGGGACGCATCCACGGCGCAGACGGTATCGCCTAACGCGGTCGCGCCAAAGCCGTCAATGTCCTGCACAGGCCTGTCCGCATCGGAGGACAGCGCATGGGCGCCGCCGTGGGAGATGAACACCGCATTGCCCGCCGACAACTCAAACAGGCCGCCGTCGTCGGTGCGCAGGGTGGCCGTCCCTGCGGCCAGGAAGTGGAAGTAGGCGTGTCCGGGTTTGGCCTCAAAGCCCATGCCGAAGCTCGGTCCGGCCTGGATGCGTCGGTACTGCACCCCGCTCAGGCGCATGCCGCGCAGCAGCTCGTCGATAAGGTCGGAGGACTGATTGAACGGGGCCACTGTTGTCATCTTCGGGGTTTTGGTCAAAAACTCAAGGGTCTGAATCATAGATCATCCGGGTGGGCGAACCTAGACTGGCCGTCGCGCTAATTTCCCGAGGATGTCGTGTGATGAATGATTGTGTAGTCCAAACCGCTCACCCTGCCCAAGTGGCGCCCGATGCGCCCGCCTGGATGGCGGTGTTTTCCCTGGCCATGGGGGTATTCGGCTTGTTGACGGCGGAATACCTGCCGGCCAGCTTGTTGACGCCAATGGCGCTGGACTTGGGAGTGTCCGAGGCGCTGGCCGGCCAGGCCGTGACGGTGACGGCAGTGGTGGCGTTGTTTGCCGGGCTGCTGGTGCCCGGCCTCACGCGTGGGATCGACCGACGCGTGGTGCTACTGGGTTTCTCCCTGCTGATGATTGCGTCAAACCTGTTGGTGGCGTTATCTTCAAGCCTGGCGGTATTGCTGCTGATGCGCATCCTGCTGGGCGTCGCCCTGGGGGGCTTCTGGAGCATGGCGGCCGCCGTGGCGATGCGCCTGGTGCCGGCGGCGCTGCTGCCCCGCGCGCTGTCGATCATCTTCAGCGGTATTGCGGTGGGCACGGTGGTCGCCGTGCCGCTGGGCAGCTACCTCGGTGGTCTGTATGGCTGGCGCAGTGCGTTTGTTGCCGCCGCCGCCGTCGGTGCAGTGACGCTGGCGTTCCAGCTGTTCACGCTGCCGCGCCTGGCCCCCTCGGGCACCGCACGCTTGCGCACGGTACTGGATGTGCTGCTGCGTCCGGGCATCGCCATCGGCATGTTTGGCTGTGTGCTGGTCCACACCGGGCACTTCGCGCTGTTCACTTACATCCGGCCTTTCCTGGAAAGCACCACGGGGGTGGGAACAGAAGGGCTGGCGTTGATGCTGCTGGGGTTCGGTGCAGCCAACTTTACTGGCACGCTGTTGGCCGGTTGGATGCTGGTGCGTTATCCGCGCGGCACCTTGGTGCTGATGCCGGTATTGGTGGGCGTCGCGGCGCTGGCTCTGGTGTTGCTGCCGCCCTCGCTGCCAGGCCAGGCATTGCTGCTGGCGCTGTGGGGCATGGCCTTTGGCGGGGTACCCGTGGCGTGGTCGAACTGGGTGGCCCGCGCCGTGCCGGACCAGGCTGAAAGTGCCGGTGGCATGGTCGTGGCTTCGGTGCAATCAGCCATTGCAGCGGGCGCGGCCGGTGGAGGCGCAATGTTCAGTCTCAGTGGCATCGACGGCGTGTTTCTGGGCGCGGGTATGCTGATGTTGCTGGCCGCCTTGTTGATTGCGCTGCGAGTGCAGGTGCCACGCACTGAGGGTGGCGTGGGGGTGGCGCTGCACCTTTGAGCTAGGCCTCCAGATGGGTCAGCAACCACGCCGTGAAACTGCGCGCCAGCGGGTCGTGCTCGCTGTCGCGATGGGTCAGCAGCGCCCAGCTCGGCCCGCGAATCGTCGCGTCGACCAGCGGCGTGAGCAACCCATCTTTTTGCGCCTGACGGCTCAGCAACTGGCTGACCAAACCAATCCCCAAACCCGTACACACCGCGTCGAGCAACAGGCCAGGGTCGGAAAAATTCAGGCCCTGGTCTTGCTGCCCCACATCGACTCCGGCTTCCACCGCCCAATGGCTCCAGTCCATTTCCCGTTCGCCGTGCAGTGTCGTGCGCTGCGCCTTGGGCTGCGCTAACAGCCGGGGGTGGCAGGCGGGAAACAGCCGGTCGGCGTGCAGCACCTTGAAGCTGCATTCGGCCTGGGAGCTGATGTCGTCGCGCACCGCCAGGTCGATGGTTTGGCTGGCCATATCGGGCACTTCGTCGGTGCTGAATATCCACAAGTCAACCTCCGGGTGTTGCCGGCGAAAATCTGCGAGCCGTGGCAACAGCCAGTGCCGGGCAAAGGTCGGTGTGGTGTTGAGCACCAACTGATTGGGCTTGCGGTATTGCCCCAGGCGGCGCACGCCCACCGCCAGCTGCTGCAGCAGCGCCTGGGTGGTGCTGAGGAAATCATGGCCGGCGTCGGTCAGGCTCACGCTGCGTCCGCTGCGGAAAAACAGCGGCTGTTCCAGGTACGCCTCCAGGCTGCGGATCTGCTGGCTGATCGCCGATTGGGTCAGGTGCAGTTCTTCGGCAGCCTTGTGGAAACTGCCCAGTCGCGCGGCGGCTTCAAAGCCGCGCAGGGTGCCGAGGGGCGGCCAGTGATTGAGCATGCTGATAAGTTCCTCTAATCAGTTTTCTACAAAATCCATCGTTTGTCCGGCTTTGCGAGCCGCCATAGCATGTATGCCAAGACTCCGTGGGCAGTTTTCACTGAACACAATGACTTAACTGAAGGGTACTTGTCATGCAGCAGAATGCAATGCAAAGCAACGGTTGGTGGATGCCTGCGGAGTGGGCCCGGCATGCGGCGACGTGGATGGTCTGGCCGCACAACCGGGCCCTGTGGGAAACCACCTGGGGGGTGACCTTGGCGCAGGTGCAGCAGGACTTTGCGCGGGTGGCCAATGCGATTGCCCGCTTCGAACCGGTGAAGATGCTGGTCGATCCTTCCGCCGTGGCGGGCGCCAAGGCCTTGTGTGGGCCCGGCATCGAGCTGATCGAACAGGCCGTCAACGACAGCTGGTGCCGCGATTCCGGCCCGACCTTTGTCTGCCACCCACAACTGGGCACGGCTGGGGTGAGCTGGCGTTTCAATGCCTGGGGCGGCAAGTCGGCCCATGACCTGGACGAAAGCCTGGCACGTCGCGTGCTCAATCACCTGGGGCTGGAATGCTTCGGCACGCCCCTGAGCAATGAAGGCGGCGCGATCCATGTGGACGGCGAGGGCACGCTGATCACCACCGAGTCGGTGCTGCTCAACCCCAACCGCAACCCCGGCGTGAGCAAGGCCGAGATGGAAGCCATCTTCACGCGCCTGCTGGGCATCAAGAAGACCATTTGGTTGCCCGGCGATCCGGATTACGTCACGGGCGACATGACCGACGGCCATGTTGATGGCGTCTGCGCATTTGCCCGCCCTGGCGTGTTGCTGGTGGATGCGACTCACGATCAACGTTCTGTTTACGCCGAAGTCGTACGGGAAAACCGCCGCGCCCTGGAGCTCGCCACCGATGCCCAAGGCCGCCGTTTCGAGCTGATCGAGTTGTATGAAGCCACCGATGCGGTCGACACCGAAGCCGAAGTGTTCTGTGCCTCCTACACCAACTTCTACATTGCCAACGGCGCAATCATCATGCCGGCCTACGGCATTGCGGCCGATCAGGTCGCGGCCGAAGTCCTGGCCCAGGCATTCCCTGGTCGCGAGATCGTACCGGTGCAGATCAACCACCTGGCCCATGGCGGCGGCGGCGTGCACTGCATCACCCAGCAACAGCCTGCGTGGGTGAAGCCATGAGTATGCTGACGATTGCCACTACCCAGATGCCCTGCACCTGGGACCTGCCGGGCAACCTCGACCGCGCCGAGCAGTTGGTGCGAGATGCGGCGGCGCAGGGCGCGCAGGTCATCCTGTTGCAGGAGCTGTTTGCCACGCCGTATTTCTGCATCGAGCAGCACCATAAGCATCTGGCATTGGCCGAGGAATACCACCACAGCCACGTGCTCAAACGCTTCGCCGCACTGGCCAAGGAGTTGGGCGTGGTATTGCCGCTGAGTTGGTTCGAAAAGGCCGGCAATGCCTTCTTCAATTCCCTCAGTGTGGCGGATACCGACGGGCGCTTGCTGGGCGTGTACCGCAAGACCCATATCCCGAATGCCATCGGCTACCAGGAGAAGGAATACTTCAGCCCCGGCGACACCGGTTTTCGGGTGTGGGAGACGGCCTTTGGGCGCCTGGGCGTGGGCATCTGCTGGGACCAGTGGTTCCCGGAGACTGCGCGCTGCCTGGCGTTGCAAGGCGCCGAAGTGCTGCTGTTTCCCACCGCCATCGGCTCGGAACCCGGCTGCGCCACGCTCGACTCACGGGACCATTGGCAGATGACCATGCGCGGTCACGCGGCGGCGAACCTGTTGCCGGTGGTGGCGGCCAATCGCGTCGGACGTGAAGTGGCGACCACCGACTCGAGCCTGCAAATGGACTTCTACGGCTCATCGTTCATCTGTGACCACAAGGGCAAGCTGCTGGCCGAAGCGGATCGCGATTCCACCGGCGTGCTGCTGCACCGTCTCGACCTGCCCGCCATGCGCGAAGACCGCCTGACCTGGGGCATCTATCGCGACCGTCGCCCAGAGATGTACAGCGGCCTGCTGACCCTGGACGGGCGGCCATCATGAAGCGGCTATTGAGTTGTGCGTTGATCATGACGAGTGTCTGCGCCTCGGCTGAGGACAAAACCCTCAAGCTCTACAACTGGGCCGATTATTTCGCCGCCGACACCCTGTCCAAATTCACCGCCGAGACCGGTATCCGGGTGATCTACGACGTGATGGATGGCAGCGAAACCCTGGAAGCCAAGTTGATGGCCGGCGGCAGCGGCTACGACCTGATCTTCCCCGGCGATACCGTGGCCGAGCGCTTGATGCGCGCTGGCAGTCTGCAAGCACTGGACCCCGCCAAGCTCGACGCCATGAGCGACATCGAGCCGGGCCTGCAGAAACTGCGCACCCACTACGTCAACTCGAACAAAGCCACGGTGCCCTACACCTGGGGCACCATCGGCCTGACCTATAACACCCAGCAGATCCAGCAACGCATGCCGAATGCGCCGGTCAACAGCCTCGACCTGTTGTTCAAGTCGGAGAACGCGGCCAGATTCGCCGACTGCGGCATCTCGCTGATCGACTCGCCGGACGAAGTCCTCGCCGTGGTGCTCAACTACCTGGGCCGCGACCCGCGCAGCGCCAAGCGTGAAGACTTGGCGGCGGCCAGTGAGCTGCTGCTCAAGGTGCGGCCGTACATCCGCAAGTTCCAGTCGCAACCAGTGACCGACCTGGTCAATGGCAACCTGTGCCTGTCCCTCGGCTACAGCGGCGACATGACCCAGGCCCAGCGCGCCGCCGATGCCGCCGGCAAAGCGGTGACCTTCGGCTATCACATCCCCCGCGAAGGCACCACCGTGTGGATGGACACCATGGCCATCCCGGTCGACGCCCAACACCCGGAATACGCCTACGCCTTCATCAACTTCGTGATGCGCCCGCAAAACATGGCGGCTATCACCAACCTCACCGGCTACCCCACCGCGAATGCCAAGGCGCGGCCGGACGTGGAGGCGAGCATGCGCGATAACCCGGACATCTACCCGGACGCGGCCACCTTCGAACGGTTGATTGCCGGCAAGGACATCTCCCAGGCCGATATGCGCGCACGGATGCGTGTATGGACTAAATTCAAGACAGCTTTGTAATCGGGTGAGCGAGTTTTTGTGGCTAGGGGGCTTCTGTGGCGAGCGGGCTTGCCCCGCGTTGGGCTGCGCAGCGGCCCCAAAAAAAGCGGGAGCGCTACGCACTCCAACGGGGGACAAGCCCCCTCGCCACAGAAGCCAGCTCGCCACAAAGAACTCCATTCAATCCGAACCTTAGGCAAGAGAACCCTATGCCAACCCGTCGCACCTTCATCAAACAAGCCAGTGTGGTCTGCGCCATGACCCTGATTGCTCCCCACCTGCGCGCCGCCGCGAGCGGTCGCTTCTACATGCCCGACGAAGGCGAAAAACACCACCAGGCCTTCATCGCCTTTGGCGCCCAGGACGTCATCTGGGAAGACTTTACCGCCGACGTGCAGGCCGCTTTGGGTCGTATCGCCAGGGCGATTGCTGATCACGAGCCGGTCACCGTGTTCTGCCGTGAAGACGAACGCCATCTTGCTGAAAAACACTGTGGCACCCGCAACATCACCTTCGTGGAAACCGCGCTGGATGACATCTGGATGCGTGACACCGGCGCCAATTTCGTCATCGACGGCAGCGGCGGCTTGGGCGCGGTGGACTTCAACTTCAATGGCTGGGGCAACAAACAGCAGCACGAGGATGATGCGCTGCTGGCGGCCCAGATCGCCGAGGAAACCGGCGCCCGGCCTATCCGCAGCGAACTTGTGGG
The DNA here is from genome assembly GCF_013385825.1 of Pseudomonas reactans. GTDB lineage: Bacteria > Pseudomonadota > Gammaproteobacteria > Pseudomonadales > Pseudomonadaceae > Aquipseudomonas > Aquipseudomonas reactans. Next base: position 137,245 of record NZ_JACAPG010000010.1, read on the forward strand.
CGAGGGCGGCGGGATTGAGGTTGACGGCCTGGGCACCGGCATCATGACCGAAAGCAGCTGGATCAACCGCAATCGCAACCCGGACTGGAGCAAGGCCGAGGTCGAGGCCGAACTCAAGGAACGCCTGGGCCTGCGCAAGATCATCTGGCTGCCGGGCATCAAGGGCAAGGACATCACCGACGCCCATGTCGATTTCTACGCGCGTTTCGTCGCGCCTGGCGTGGTGCTGGCCAACCTCGATACCGACCCTGAATCCTATGATCACAAGGTCACCCTGGCGCACCTGGAGATTCTCAAAAAGGCCACTGATGCCGACGGCCGGCCATTGCAGGTGCACACGGTGTCGCCGCCGCTCAACCCGCGTAAAAGCAAATTCAGCAAAGGCAATCCGGATTTCGCGGCGGGCTATATCAATTACTTCGTGATAAACGGTGCGGTGATCGCCCCCGAATTTGGCGACCCGGTGGCGGACCGCAAGGCGCTGGACCTGCTGGCCCGGCTTTATCCGGACCGCAAGGTGGTAGCGCTCAATATCGATGCGATTGCAGCGGGGGGCGGTGGCATTCACTGTGTGACGAGCCATCAACCTTTGGTTTAGTCTGGGATCGCAAACGCCTCTGGAGCAGTCAGCATGACCGATTACGTACCCCCGAAAGTGTGGACCTGGGACACCGAAAGTGGCGGCACCTTCGCCAGCATCAATCGCCCGATTGCCGGTGCGACCCATGACAAGGAACTGCCGGTAGGCAAGCACCCGCTGCAGCTGTATTCCCTGGCCACGCCTAATGGCCAGAAGGTCACGATCCTGCTGGAGGAGCTGCTGGCGCTGGGTCACAGCGCTGCGGAATACGACGCCTGGCTGATCAAAATCGGCGACGGCGACCAGTTCGGCAGCGGCTTTGTGGGGGTGAATCCGAACTCCAAGATCCCGGCGCTGTTGGATCGCAGCGGCGCCACGCCGATTCGCGTATTCGAGTCGGGGGCGATCCTGCAATACCTGGCGGAGAAGTTCGGCGCGTTCTTCCCCACCGAGCCTGCGGCCCGTGCCGAATGCCTGTCTTGGTTGTTCTGGCAGATGGGCAGCGCGCCGTATCTGGGCGGTGGTTTCGGGCATTTTTATGCCTATGCGCCGAGCAAGATGGAGTACGCGATCAACCGGTTCGCCATGGAAACCAAACGTCAGCTAGACGTACTCGACCAGCGCCTGGCGGTGAGCGAATACATTGCGGGTGATGAATACACCATCGCCGATATTGCCATCTGGCCGTGGTATGGCGGGTTGGTCAAAGGCCGTTTGTATGGCGCGGCGCAGTTCCTGTCGGTGCATGAGTACACGCACGTGTTGCGCTGGGCAGACGCGATCGAAGCGCGGCCGGCGGTGCAGCGCGGCCGGCGGGTGAATCGGGTGTCCGGTGAGCCCCATGAGCAGTTGGCCGAGCGGCATGACGCCAGCGACCTGGATTAACACCTGTAGGAGCCGGCTTGCCGGCGATGGCGTCCTCATAAACGCTATCGCCGGCAAGCCGGCTCCTACAGTTTGCGTGGGTGGCGGAAGTTATTTGTAGCGCTGCTCAAACACCGCCACCTGCTCCGGCTTGATCAATTCAAACGGCACCCACACCTCCGGCGCAATCGACTCGCCCTTGATCATCCGCACCGCTGCCTGCACTGCCTGGGTCGCCTGGGCTTTCGGGTCCTGGAATACCGACGCCGTCAGCAACCCCCGCTTGATCGCTGCCAGCCCATCGGGCAAGCCATCGATACCCACGATCGCCACATCACCCTTGGCTTTCCCCGCCTGCTGCAAGGCCATGGCCGCGCCAATCGCCATTTCATCGTTATTGGCCACGATGGCATCGAACTGCGTGCCCGCCAGCAGCCAGTTGCTGGTCAGGTCCATGCCCTTGCTGCGTTGCCATTCGGCGCTTTGCTGCTCGACCACCTTGATACCGGGAAAGTCCTTGAGCACCTGTTTCGCGCCCTCGGTACGGTCATGGGTGGCGTTCTGTGCAAGGTCGCCCATGATGATCGCTACATTGCCCTTGCCGCCGAGTTTTTCCGCCAGGTAGCGCATCTGCAACTGCCCGGCCTCGATGTCGTTGGAGGCCACGGTGACTACGCCCTTGGGCAGGGTGCGTTCGTCCGGGTGGCGGTTGACGTACACCAGCGGTGTCTTGGCCGCCACGGCGGCACGGGTCATGTTGGCGGTGGCGGCGGTGTCCACCGGCAGCACGATCACTGCGTCGACCTTCTGGATGAGGAAGCCCTCGACCTGATTAAGCTGGCGCACCACGTCGCCCTGGGCGTCTTCGAACTGGATCTGCACATCCTGCTGCTGGGCGGCCGCTTCCAGGCCGGTGCGCACGTAGGTCATGAAGTTGTCGTCGACCCGGGCAATGCTCACACCGATGCGATAGGCAGCGAAGGTCCATTGGCTGAACAGCAGCAACAAGGTGGCAGCAAACAACGAATAGCGATTCATAAGGGTGATCCTTTTATTGTTATAGGGTGAACGCCTGGCGGAAACGCGCCAAAGCCAACTCGCTGTCGCCGCTGGCCCAGCCTTCCAGGCCGACCACGCCGCTGTAGCCCATGGCGTGCAAGGCCCTGGCAATGGCCGGGTAGTGGATTTCACCGGTGCCAGGCTCCTTGCGACCTGGTACATCGGCCACTTGGATTTCACCGATGGCGCTGCCGGCGCGCTGGATCAGTTCGATCAAATTTCCTTCGCCGATCTGCGCGTGGTACAGATCCAAATTCATCTTCAGGTACGGGCTGCCTACGGCCTCGATCAGCGCCAGGGTATCGTCGGCGCGGGCGAAGGGGGTGCCAGGGTGGTCAACTGCCGTGTTGAGGTTTTCCAGCAGGAACACACGGCCTGCGTCTTCCCCCAAGCGGGCGATTTTTTCCAGGGTCTTGCAGGCGCTCAGCCACATGCGTCCGGTGGTCTGGCTCACCGGTTGTACGGGCAGGCCGCCGTCACCCAGGCCGGTGCCGTGCAGGTTGAGGCTGGGGCAATTCAGTCGTTCGGCGACCCCTAAGGATTCGCGGGCGCTGTCGAGCAGTTGGCGGATACCGCCGGGGTCGGTGAGGGTACCGCTGATGTAGCCGGTCATGGAGGTGAAGTCGGCGCCGGTAGCGACCAGGGCGGCGATGTCCTTGTCTGTCCAGTTCCAGATTTCGGCACTGAAGCCCAGCGCATGAATGCGCTGTACGCGTTCGATGAAGGGCAGGTCGAGAAACACCATCTCCGCGCTGACGGCCAGCTTGAAGGGGCTCATACGGCCACCGCCTTGCCGGTTTCGAATGACTCGATGCAGGCGCGGGCAATCGCCAATGCCGCGCGCGCGTCTTCGCCGCTGGCCAGGGGGTTGGCGCCGCTGCGCAGGCAGTCGACGAAGTGATTGAGTTCGGCGATGTAGGCGTCGCGCAACAGGTCGGTGTCCAGGCGCTGGGTGTCGGCCTGGATGCCCTGGGCCAGGTAGCGCACCAGGTCGCAATCGTTGAGGCTGCCCATGCTCAGCATGCCGGCGCTGCCGAACACTTCGCCGCGCACGTCGTAGCCGTACACGGCCTGGAAGTTGGCCTCGGCAGTGGCAATGGCGCCGTTGTCGAAGCGGATCGCGACCACGGCAGTGTCGAGGAAGCCTTTGCTTTTGTATTCCGGGGCGATCAAAGCGTCGGCCATCACGTAGACCTGCACCGCCTCGGCGCCAGGGTTGAGGTAGCGCAGGGTGTCGAAGTCGTGGATCAGGGTTTCCAGGAAGATCACCCATTGCGGCGACTTGGCCGGGTTGTTCAGTGCCGGGTCGCGGGTCAGCGAGCGCAGCAGCTGCGGGGTGCCGATGCGGCCGGCGGCGACGTCGAGGTGCGCGGTGCGAAAGCTCTTGGCGAAGCGCCGGTTGAACCCGACTTGCAGCGGCACTCGCGCATCGGCCGCGGCAGCGATGGCGCGGTCGGCTTCATCGAGGGTGATGGCCATGGGTTTTTCGCAGAAGATGCCCTTGCCGGCGCGGGCGGCGCTGATCACCAGCTCTGCGTGGCTGCGGGCGGGGGCGGCGATCAGCACGCCGTCGATGTCCGGGTCGTCGAGCAACTGCTGCGGGTCGGTGTAGACCTTGCTCACGCCCAGTTCAGCGGCGAGGCGGGCGGCCTGGCCTGGCGTCGGGTCGGCAATCGCTGCCAGGCTGGCACCGGGGATATGCCGCGCGGCGGTCAGGCCGTGGAAGCTGCCCATGCGACCGGCACCGATCAAGCCCAGGCGGATGTTCTGTGTATTCATGAAATAACCCCTTGTTGTTATTGGCCTCAGGACGGTCCTGGTAGGCAAAGGGGGCAGAGCAAGGCGTGTGCCATTTTTCAACATGTTGATAAATAACGATTAATAATTATCTATAAACAAAAAGTGTTCATTTTGATGACATGCCTATACTGACATGTCAAAAACATGAACATGGATACCGCCCAATGAGCATGGCGTTCAGCGTGCAAGACCTCGACTACCTCACGGCCCTGGGGCCTGCCGCGCTGAATGATGGCCCGGTTGCCGCACTGGAACAGGCCTGGCGCGACTGCCTGGCCGGCCAGATCGAACGCCCGGCGCACGTGCGTCAAGTGATCTGGGATTCTTGGCGGCGCAGCGTCCAGGCCGGTATCGACCCGGCCGACAATACGTACCGCTTCGTTGGCGCCCACACGCTGGCCGCCACCCAGGCCACCCACCGCGTGCTGATCGAGGCGGCTGCGCAGGTCATGCATGGCTTGCTGGCCTACAACCCGCGCGGCCATATCAACCTCACCGATGCCGACGGCACCACCCTGTATTTCTGTGGGCTGGACATCACTCCGGTGGGCAGTCGCCTGCTGGAATCGGTGCAAGGCACCAACTGCACCGGCCTGGCGCTCGCCGAGGATCACCTGGTGTACGTGCTGGCCGAGGAGAACTTCGGCATCGGCCTGCGCCAGCGCCGCATGCATTGCGCCGCCGCGCCGATCAAGAATGCCCAGGGCCAGACCGTGGCCATGCTGACGCTGACCGCCGAGCCCGGCTGGTTTCACTTCCATACCCTCGGCACGGTGCAGGCCGCGGCCGACGCGGTATCGCGGCAGATGGCCCTGCAAGGGCTGCTGGAAGAACAGCAGACTGTCCTCGAAGTGCTCAACGAAGGCCTGGTGGTGCTGGACGAACGCGGCTGCATCAAGGCGCTCAACCGCTATGCCCGGCAGCTGTTTGGCGTCGGGCTGGAGCTGATCGGGCAGCCGTTCCAGCAACTGGGCCGTAGCGAGCTGAGTGACGCCCTTGGCGAACCCGTGCGCGACCTCGACTGCACCTTCCACTTGCGTGACCGCAGCCAACTCGCCTGCCTGGTCTCGGTGTGCCCGCTGGAACAGGGCGGGGTCATCGTGTCACTGCGCGAGAACCGCCGCATTCGCGAAATCACCCGGCGCCTCATCGGCACCCAGGCCAGCTACACCTTCGACACCATCCAGGGCAGCTCGCGAGCGATCCAGGGCGCGCTGCACCTTGGACGCATCGCCAGCCGCAGCGATTCCACCACCCTGATCCTTGGCGAAAGCGGCACCGGCAAGGAGCTGTTCGCCCAGGCCATCCATAACGGCAGCGAGCGCTGCAACGGCCCGTTTGTGGCGGTCAACTGCGGCGCGATTCCACGAGACCTGGTGCAAAGCGAGCTGTTCGGCCACGTCGAAGGCGCGTTCACCGGCGCCAGCCGTGGCGGCTCGGCCGGCAAGTTCGAACTGGCGGATGGCGGCACCATCTTTCTCGATGAGATTGGCGACATGTCCTTCGATGCCCAGGTCAGCCTGCTGCGGGTGTTGCAGGAGGGTGAAATCACCCGCGTGGGCGCGAAAAGCTCGCGGCAAGTGAACGTGCGCATCATCGCCGCCACCCACCGCAACCTCAGCCAGGCGGTCGCGGAAGGCGCGTTTCGTGAAGACCTCTACTACCGCCTCAACGTGCTGAACCTGACCGTGCCACCGCTGCGCATGCGCCGTGAAGACATTGCGCTGCTGGCGCAGCATTTTCTCGTCCGCTGCGCGCGCTCGTTGCGTAAATCGGTGCAGGGCTTTTCGCCGGAGGCGATGGCGCTGCTGTCGGCCTACGGCTGGCCGGGCAACGTGCGCGAGCTGGAAAACAGCATCGAACGGGCGACCAACCTGGCGATGGGAGAACTGATCGAATCGGTGGACCTGCCGCTGGAAAGCCGCCAACGCACCCCGCTGCGCGCCCACGAAGCGCCGCCCGCCCAGGACCTGAGCAGCCACGAAATGCACGCCATCGTCGCCGCGCTCAACAGCACCGGCGGCAACATCCGCCTGGCCGCGCGGCAGCTCAACGTGTCGCGGGGTGGGCTGTACAACAAGATGAGTCGGTTTGGCTTGAGTGCTGCAGATTTCCGCAAATCTCTGTAGGAGCCGGCTTGCCGGCGATAGCGTCCTTGAGGGCGAATCGCCGGCAAGCCGGCTCCTACAGGTTGATTTGTGCGTCAGCTTTCCCTATTTTCCGACGTCACAATCTGCGGCGGCACATACACCCGCTGCCGCACAGGATCGAACCCCTCTGCACTCTGCAACTCCACCATCAACCGCACCAACGCCGTCGCTGTCTGCCCCGGCTGCGAATCCATCACCACATCGATCAACCCCTGGCCCAGCGCCTGGCGTGACAGCGCGGTCGACTCCTGCAGGATGCAACACAACGCCGGCCGCTTGGGCAACTGCGCCAAGGCGCTGATGATGCCGTCGCCACCGCCGCCCACCACGCATAATCCGCGCAGGTCGCTGTGACGGCTGATCAGGTCGAGGGTGGCTTCTTCGGTGATGTCGCAGTTGTCCAGGTTGATCAGCGGTTCCAACGGTTTGAGCCCCGGCGCGTGCTCGGCCAGGTAGCTGTGCAGGCCTTCGACCCGTGCCTGGTGGCCGAGGAAACGGTGGCCGCCGAGCAGGATGCCCACGGCGCCTTTGCGAGCGCCGCAGGTGCGGGCGAGCAGCCAGCCCATGGTGCGACCGACCACATGGTTGTCCTGGCCGACGTAGGGTTCTTCGGCCTGTTCGTGGATATCCGAGAGCAGGGCCACCACGGGCACACCGGCTTCGCGGATTTGCTTGAGGCAGGCGTTGATCAGCGGATGGGCAAAGCTGACCACCGCAAGGCCATCGCATTGCACGGCCAGTTGTTCGATCTGCGCGACGATGGCGGCGGGCGTGCGATCGACGATGTACTCGAACTGGCAGGTCAGGTTGGCACCGGCATGTTGCTCGGCGGCGGAGTTGATGGCTTGCGCCAGGCTGGCATAGAACGCCTGGGCGGTGGCCAGCAACAGGATGCCGAAACGATAGGTCGGCCGGCGTTCGCGAATGCGCTGGCCGATCAACCGCGCCGCGAAATACCCCACGGCTTCGGCCGCCTGGAACACCTGCTCGGCGGTCTCGGGATTGACCGGCGCACGTGCGTTCAAGACGCGGTCGACGGTGGCCACGCTGAGCCTCGCCTGGGCGGCGACGGTGGCGATAGTTGGGCGTTTATTGTTGTTCATGACAGGCCCCTTTGAGCGTCTTGATAGAAAACTATCAAGCCCCGCTGGGCCTGGATGATAGCTTGATAGGGAATGGATTCAAGGCCTTGAGGGTGATTTAGGCGTTCTCTATCGTGGGTTTCACACAGCACCTGAAACCACCCGCTTGCGGAGAACAATAACAATGCCTGAACACACCGCTCACACCGCCCGGCGCGACTACAGCCTCACCGGCCCCGAAGCCGCCCGCGCGGCTGAAAAGGGCCTGGTCTCGGCCAGCTGGTACCAGTCGCCCATCTCGCGCAAACGCATGAAAGAACTGATGCAGCGCCGCGACGGCCCGGCCTTGCTCGACACGGCCATCTGGGTGAGCGCGCTGTTTGCCACCGGTTTTGGTGGCTACTGGTTCTGGGGCAGCTGGGCCTGTGTGCCGTTTTTCCTCGCCTATGGCGTGCTCTACGGCACCGCGTCCAACCCGCGCTGGCATGAAACCGGCCACGGCACCGCGTTCAAGACCCGCTGGATGAACGACGGGCTGTATCAGGTCGCCAGCTTCATGTGCATTTTTGAACCCCACGTGTGGCGCTGGAGCCATGCCCGTCACCACACCGACACCATCGTGGTCGGCCGCGACCCGGAGATCGTCGAGCCGCGCCCGCCAAGCTTTTTGATGATGTTCTTGAGCCTGTTCAACCTGCCCCTGGCCTGGAAAACCTTCAGCGGTGTGGCGCGGCATGCCATTGGCAAGATGAGCACTCAGGAAGCCGACTTCATCCCCGAATCCGAATGGCCCAAGGTGTTTCGCGCGGCACGGATCTGGGTCGGTATTTATGCGCTGGTGATTGGCACCGCGTTGTACCTGCACAGCTGGCTGCCGCTGATGCTGATTGGTCTGCCGAGCCTCTACGGTGCCTGGCTCGGCTATATCTTCGGCCTCACCCAGCACGTCGGCCTGGCCGAAGACGTGCTGGACCACCGCAGCAACTGCCGCACCATCTACATGAACCGCGTGCTGCGCTTTATCTACATGGACATGAACTACCACCTCGAACACCACATGTACCCGATGGTGCCGTACCACGCCCTCGCGCAACTGCACGAAGAGATCCGCAGCGACTGCCCGCCGCCGTACGCCAACCTGTTCGAGGCGTACAAGGAAATCTTGCCGACGATCTGGAAGCAGCGCAGCGATCCCACGTATTTCGTCCAGCGCTCAACCCATTGTGGCGAGGGAGCTTGCTCCCGCTGGGCTGCGCAGCAGCCCCAATAAAACCTCCCCGTTCTTCCAGACAAATCCTGATAGCTAATCTTGGGGCCGCTTCGCAGCCCAGCGGGAGCAAGCTCCCTCGCCACAAGGTACGTCACGCACTTGGAGACAAACACCATGAACGATCAATGGATCGACGTCTGCGCCGTGGGCGAAATCGACGAAGAAGATGTGCTGCGCTTCGACCACGGCCCGCACACTTACGCGCTGTACCGCTCGGCCGAGAATGAATTCTTCGCCACCGCCGGCCTGTGCACCCACGAGAAAATCCACCTGGCCGACGGCCTGGTAATGGACCACGTGATCGAGTGCCCCAAGCACAACGGGCGTTTCGATTATCGTACGGGCAAGGCCCTCGGCGCGCCGGTGTGCGTCAACCTCAAGACCTACCCGGTGCGGGTCGAAGCGGGGCGGGTGTTGCTCGCTGTCACGGCCTGATGATGAACGCTCCGTTGATTATCGTCGGGGCCGGTCATGCCGGTGGCCGGGCGGCGCTGACCCTGCGCGAAGAAGGTTATACGGGCCGCCTGATCCTGATTGGTGATGAAGTGCACTTGCCCTATGAGCGGCCGCCGTTGTCCAAAGGCCTGTTGCAGGGCACGGCGGAGCTGGCCGGCTACAGCTTGTGCGACAGTGCGCGACTGGCCGAACTGGGCATAGAGCACATCGCCGGTAACCCGGTGACTCATCTGGAACCGCAACAACATCGCCTGCAACTCGCCGACGGCCAATGGTTGCCTTACGCCGGTCTGCTGTTGGCCACCGGCGGCCGGGCGCGGCGATTGCCCCAGGCGCAGGCCAATGTGCTTTACCTGCGTACCCATGATGAAGCGCTGGCGTTGCGCAGCGCCTTACGCCCCGGCACGCGGCTGGTGGTGGTGGGCGGTGGTTTTATCGGCCTGGAAGTGGCGGCGACCGCACGTGGCCTGGGCTGTGAAGTGACGGTGTTGGAAGCCGCGCCGCGCCTGGCGGGGCGTGTGCTGCCAGCGGTTATCTCCCAGGCGTTGCTGGATCTGCATCGCGAGCACGGTGTGCAGGTGCGTTTGAATGTGGCGCTGGAATCCATCCAGGCCGATGCCGTGCTGTTGGTGGACGGGCACCGCTTGCCCTGCGACCTGATTGTGGTCGGCATCGGCATGCAACCCAACATCGAACTGGCGGCAGCAGCAGGGCTGGAGGTGGGGCAGGGCATTCGTGTTGATGCGTGCCTGCGTACCAGCGCGCCGAACATCTATGCCGCCGGGGATGTGTGTGAGTTTCGCCTTGACGGTCTCTATCAGCGCCAGGAAACCTGGCGCAATGCCGAAGCCCAGGGGCGGCATGCGGCGCTGAATCTGCTGGGGCGCGAAGTGCCGTTCGAGGCGCTGCCCGGTTTCTGGTCCGATCAGTACGACTGGGGTTTGCAAACTGTCGGCGTGATCACACCGATAGCGGTCAGCCGCTCCTTGCCGAGCGGTGGCCTGTTGCTGTTCTACCTCGATGCCGATCATCGTTTACAAGGCGCCTGCGGTTGGGCGCCGGGCAACAGCGTGGCCAAGGACATCAAGCTTTGCGAGCGCCTGATCAGCGCGCGGATTGCTCTTGATACCGCCAGCCTGGCCAACCCCGAGCTGTCCCTCAAACTCTTGCTGCGAGGCTGATATGCGCCAATTCCTGGTGTTCCAATCCCTGTGGGCCATGCAGACCGAACCCGGTTGTCTGGACACCCAACTCGACCGCATCCAGGCCGCCGGTTTTGACGGCATTACCGATCATTACTGGCAACCTGCTGATGTCGCCCGTTTGCACGCGGCAGCTAGCTCAAGAGGCTTGCAGATCGAGGGCCAATTGTTCCCGCAATCGGTGGATGACCTAGCCTCTGCGCTGGAGGTGATCAGCCGCTATGGCTGCCACCACCTCACCCTGCAAGCCGACGTACGCCCGCGCACTCAATCCGAGGCGGCCCGGTTGATCGAAGGCTGGCAACGCCTGGCCGAGCAGGTGGATTTTCCGGTGTTGCTGGAAACCCACCGTTATCGCCTCACCAACGATCTGCTGTTCACCCTCGACCTGCTGGCGCAAATGCCGGATTTGAAGCTGTTGGCCGACCTGTCCCACTACGTGGTCGGGCGTGAACTGCCCGAACCGGGCACGCCTGAAGACGACGAACATATCCGCACGATTTTGCGCCACAGCTGGGGGTTCCACGGCCGTGTCGCCAGCAGCGAACAGGTGCAAGTCTCCCTGGACTTTCCCCAACACCAAGCCTGGGTACAGCGTTTTACCGAGTGGTGGCGCTACGGGATCGAAGACTGGCTGTCCCGGCCCAATACGCCGCAGAGCCTGTCCTTCACCTGCGAACTGGGCCCGCCGCCCTATGCGATCACCGACGCGGATGGCCGCGAAATCAGTGATCGCTGGGCCGAAGCGCTAAAGATGCAGGCGCTGATTCGCGACGTGTGGGCGAGCTGTCAGGCATGATCTGCTAATCTGCGCGGGTTGAATTTCGCCCTTTAGCCTGGACTTTCACCATGACACCATCCTCCGTTCAGCCGCCTCTTGAGCCGCAGTCCGTCTGCCATCCCATCACCAGCAGCGCGATTTTCATGGTTGCCACCGTTGCCCCTGGCAGTGAAGATACGGTGCGGGGCTGGTGTGCGGACATCGCCGGCTTGGTGCGTTCGGTGGGCAAGCGCGTGCCGGCGGGCAATCTGACCTGCGTCTGCGGGTTTGGCTCGCACGCGTGGGACCGGCTGTTCGGCGCACCGCGCCCGGCGGCGCTGCATCCGTTTCGTGAATTCGGCGTTGAAGGGCGCAAAGCGGTGTCGACACCGGGGGATATCCTGCTGCATATCCGCGCCGAACAGATGGACCTGTGCTTCGAACTGGCCACCCACGTGATGGCGGCCCTGGGCGACAGCGTCAAGGTGGTGGATGAGGTCCAGGGTTTCCGCTATTTCGACATGCGCAGCATCATCGGCTTTGTCGACGGCACCGAGAACCCGGTGGGGCGCAAGGCCGAAGGGTTCACCATTGTTGGTGATGAGGACAGCGAATTTCGCGGCGGCAGCTACGTGCTGGTGCAGAAGTACCTGCACAACATGACAGCCTGGAACGGCCTGACGGTGGAGGCCCAGGAGAAGGTGATCGGGCGGACCAAGCTGTCGGATATCGAATTGGACGAAGAGACCAAACCGAGCAATTCCCACAGTGCATTGACAGTCATCACCGACAAGAACGGCGATGAAGTGAAGATCCTGCGCGACAACATGCCTTTCGGCCGCCCCGGTGCCGGTGAGTTCGGCACCTACTTTATCGGCTATGCGCGTTCGCCGGAGCCTCTGGAATTGATGCTGGAAAACATGTTCGTCGGCCGTCCGGTCGGCAACTATGACCGCCTGCTGGATTTCAGCACGGCGGTCACCGGCGGGCTGTTTTTCGTGCCTTCGGCCGATCTGCTGGAAGAACTGGCCGAGCGCAAACTGTAGGCGCGAGCTTGCTCGCGAAGGTCGTCAATGATAACGCGGGCTTGCGGGTTTGCTGCGGCGCCTTTGCATTCTTCGCGAGCAAGCTCGCTCCTACAGTAAGCCGGTGCTGACGGCTACGATCAGGAAAATCCCCAGCAACGCGCGATAGATCACGAACGGCCAGGTGGAGAACCGCTCCAGGAACTTCATCAGGCCCCAGATCGCAAAAAACGCCGAGATGCTCGCCACCACCAGGCCGAACAGCAAATGCGGCCAGGCATGGGCGGGCATGTCGGCGTGCAGCAGCACCCACAGTTCCTTCAAGCCGGCGAGGGCGATGGCGGGCAAGCCGAGCAGGAAGGAGAACCGTGCGGCTTCCTCACGCTTGAAGTTGAGGAACAGTGCGGCGGTCAACGTGGAACCGGAACGCGAAACCCCTGGAATCAGCGCACCAATCTGCGCAATGCCCACGATCAACGCATCCCGCAGGCGCATCTCGCTCACCTCGCGGGTGTGGCGTGCGCGCACTTCGGCCACCGCCAGCAGCACGGCCATGACCACGCAGGAGATGCCGATCACCATCAACCCGCGCAACGGCGAGTTGCAGGCGTTCAGGGTCGAAGACAGCGCCAGGCCGGCGATGCCGATGGGGAGGGTCGCCAGCACAATCGCCACCGCCAGCTTGAACCAGCGATCGTTGTAGTCACCCCGGCGCACCGCACCGATGCTGCCGGTGGTCACCTGGCGCACATCCCGCCAGAAGTAACTGACCACTGCCGCCAGCGCCGCCAACTGCATCGCCGCCGAGAATGCTGAGCCGGGGTCCTGCCAGCCGAGCAGGGCGGGGACTACGCGCATGTGGGCGGTGGACGACACCGGCAGCAGCTCGGTAATGCCCTGGATCACGCCCAGGATGAAGATCTGCAGGTAGTCCAGGGAGGCAAAACCCACGTCCAGGCCGGCGGTACAGGCGTTTGTCAAAATACGTGTCCTTGAAAGAGAGCGGCAATTTCGCGGAGTTTATTCGAAATGTTTCAAGGTTTCGGTCGAGGCAACACCTATTTGCAATCGGTTCAGCAAGTAGAAAGGTTGGCCGCTCTCTTGGCCTGCCCACCGGTTTTGTGAACAATGGCGCCCTGTGTTTTTTCACCGAGAATCTCATGCCCGAAGTCACCGTCGAATTGATCCAGACCGGCCCGGAGCACGCCGAGCTGATCCGCAATCTTTACCAGTACTACGCCTATGAATCCTCTGACTGGGAACAGGAAGATGTCGAGGCCGATGGGCGTTTCTACATCCATGACGAACACCTGGTCCGCTACTGGCAGGACCCGCAATGGAGCGCCAACCTGCTGTTGGTGGACGGCTATATCGCGGGCTTCCTATTGATCGAAGGCAGCGAGCTGCCGGGCATCGAGGCCCTGGAGCTGGCTGACTTGTTCGTCCTCAAACGCTATCGCCGCAAAGGCATTGGCCGCGCCATTGCCAGCCAGGTGCTGTGCAGCGGCGAGGCCGATTGGCTGGTGCGCTTCTATGATCAGGATGAAGTGTCCCAAGCGTTCTGGCGCACGGTGCTGGATAACCTGCCGCGTCCGGTGCAAACGATTGAGCTGGAGGATGACCCGCAGTTGGTGAGTTACCTGATTACGCGGGCGGCGCTGCATTAAACGCCTGCTGCATCACCTGCGGCGGCTGCCCGAACGCCCTTAAAAATGCCTGGCGCATGCGCTCGCGATCACCAAACCCGGTTTCGCGGGCGACCACCTCGACCGGGTGGCGACTGGTTTCCATCATCGCCCGTGCCGCCTCTACCCGCAGCGACTCGATGGCCTTGGCCGGTGTTTGTCCGGTCTCTTCCCGGAATACCCGACTGAACTGGCGCGGGCTGAGGCGGGCAACATCGGCCAGCGCATCTACCGACAAGTCGTGGGTCAGGTTCTCGCGGGCATAGGCCAGGGCCAGTTGCACGCGGTCCGACTTGGGGTCCAGCTCCAACAGCGCCGACAACTGCGACTGTTCACTGCCCCGGCGTTGGGCGATCACCAGTTTTCGTGCAATGCGCCGTGCCAGATCGCTGCCCAGGTCGTTTTCCACCATCGCCAGTGCCAGGTCCACCCCGGCACTCATGCCGGCGCCGGTCCACACCTGGCCGTCCACCACGAACAGCTTGTCTTCTTCCAAATGAATGTGCGGATAGCGCTTGCGAAAGGCTGGTGCGTGAATCCAGTGGGTGGTGGTGCGCTTGCCTTCCAGCAAGCCTGCTTCGGCCAGCACGAAGATGCCCATGCACAACGAGGCGACGCGCCGCGACTGGGCGGAGGCGGCCTTGACCAGTTCCAGCAGGTTGGCTTCCGGCAGGCGGAACTCCAGGTAGCCGCTGACGATCAGCGTGTCGTAGCCCTCCGGCCGAATCGGCGTGGTGTTCACCGAAAAGCCCTGGGACGTCATCACCGCGCCGCCGCTTTCCGACACCAGGTGAAACTCATAGGCCGGCTCGCCACGCAGCAGGTTCGCGCACTCGAACACCGAACCCAGGCTGAGGCTCAGGGACTGGAAGTTCGGGTAAACCATCAGCGCAACGCTGTGCATCGTCATTCTCCAAGGGGCGCGGGAGGGGGAATTGTCGGCGCGTGCCGGGTAAACGGCAACTGCCTTCTTGGCATGTCCGGAATCCTTGCGGATCTGACATTGTGCGGGTTTGCCCAGGCTCCTAACATTCCCTCAACGAACTAGACGACTGGTCTAATCGGACGGGGTGAAGCATGAGCAGCGAAACTAAAAATGTACGCCAGAGCATTCTTGATACGGCCCAATTGATTGTTGGCCGCAAAGGATTTTCTGCGGTGGGCCTGAACGAAATACTGCAAGCCGCCGAAGTACCCAAAGGTTCGTTTTATCACTACTTCACCTCCAAAGATGCGTTCGGCGTTGTATTGCTCGACCACTACTTCGACAACTACGTGCACGGCATGCAGCAACTGTTTGATCAGCCGGGCTTAACCCAGTACGCCAAGTTGATGCGTTATTGGCAGTGCTGGATCGAAAACCAGACCGGCTGCACTGACGCGGGCAAATGCCTTGCCGTCAAACTCGGCGCCGAAGTGTCAGACCTTTCAGAGCCGATGCGCCTGGCCCTGCAACGCGGCACCGCACGCACCATCGGGTTGCTGACCGAGGCCTTGCAGGGCGGCGTCGAAGACGGCTCGGTAGCGATTACGCAACACCCGGACAGCCTGGCCCGGCGCCTGTATGCGTTGTGGTTGGGGACCAGCGTCATGAGCAAGATCACCCGTACTACGGCGCCTTTTGATGAGGCGTTGGGGTTGACCCGACAGTTGTTGGGTCAGCCGGAAGAAATTGACATTCACACCTATCGAGGCACTGGAAAATGAAAGTATTAATGGTACTGACCTCTCACGACCAGCTTGGCGATACCGGGCGCAAGACCGGCTTCTGGCTCGAAGAGTTTGCCGCACCCTACTACGCGTTTAAGGACGCCGGCGCCGAGATCGTGCTGGCTTCACCGGCCGGCGGCCAGCCGCCGCTGGACCCAGTGAGTGACCAACCGGACTTCCAGACCGAACAGACTCGGCGCTTTGCCGCCGATCCTGCCGCCCAGCAAGCCCTGGCGACCACGGTGAAACTGGACTCGGTCAACGCCGACGATTTCGACACTGTGTTCTACCCAGGCGGCCACGGCCCGCTGTGGGACCTGGCCGAATCGCCGGTGTCGATCGCGCTGATCGAGTCATTCGAGCGTGCTGGTAAACCCATCGGCTTTGTCTGCCACGCACCGGGCGCGCTGCGTCACGTCAAGGCGGTGAATGGTGAACCGTTGGTCAAGGGGCGTCGCGTCACTGGGTTCTCCAACTCGGAAGAGGCGGCGGTGGAGCTGACCGATGTGGTGCCGTTTCTGGTGGAAGATGAATTCAAGAAGCTGGGCGGCCTTTATGAGAAAGGCGCTGACTGGCAGTCCTTTGTCATTACCGATGGCTTGTTGGTTACTGGGCAAAATCCTGGCAGTTCCAGTGATGTCGCTAAAGCCCTGCTGAATCTCACCGCTTAATTAATTAGACCGCTTGGTTCATTGGCGACTTTTATAAGTCGCCAATGCTTTAGCGCGTCCAGAATTTGGAAATGATTAGATGACTGACAATGTACTAAGTACCCCGATAAAGCTGGGTCACCATACGCTGAACAACCGTGTTGTCTTGCCGCCATTAACGCGCCAGCGCAGCGCCCAACCGGGTGATATCGCCACTGACTTGATGGCCGAGTATTACGGCCAGCGGGCCAGTGCCGGTTTCATGGTCAGCGAAGGCACGCAGATCGAGCCGCGTGGCCAAGGCTACGCCTGGACACCGGGCATCTACACCCCGGCGCAGATTGACGGTTGGCGCAAGGTCACCGACGCAGTGCATGCCGAGGGCGGGGTGATCTTTGCCCAGTTGTGGCATGTCGGTCGGGTGTCGCACAACGCCTTGCAGCCAGAAGGGGCGGCGCCAGTCGCACCGTCTGCCCTTCAGGCCCTGCAAGCCAAAGCCTTTATCGAAACGGCGCCGGGCGAGGGTGAGTTGAAACAGCCGCCTGTGCCACGTGCATTGGCAACACAGGAGGTTAAAGAACTGGTCGGGCACTACGCCCAGGCTGCACGCAATGCGCTGGATGCGGGGTTTGATGGGGTGGAAATCCATTCGGCCAATGGCTACTTGGTAAACCAGTTCATCTCGGCTCATGCCAATCAACGTGACGATGAGTACGGTGGTTCGTTGGAAAACCGCCTGCGTTTTCTGCGCGAGATCGTTGAAGCGGTGAGCGCCGTGGTCGGGCCGGAACGCCTGGGCGTGCGCTTCTCGCCGTTGTTCAGTGGCACCGATCAGGACCGCGTGTACATCGGCCTGGTGGAAGACGACCCTCACCACACCTACATCGAAGCCATCAAGGTGCTGGAAGCGTCGGGCATCGCCTACGTCTCCATCGCTGAAGCCGACTGGGACAACGCCCCCGACCTGCCTGAAACCTTCCGCCGTGCCGTGCGCGAGACGTTCAGCGGACGGATCATCTACGCCGGCCGCTACACCGCTGAACGCGGTGCGCGGTGGGTAGAGGCGGGGCTGGCGGACTTGATCGCGTTCGGGCGGCCGTTCATCGCCAACCCGGATCTGCCGCAGCGGCTGTTCAACGAGTGGCCGTTGAATCCGCTGCGGGTGGAGGGCATGTACGGCGGTGGTGCAGAGGGCTATATCGATTACCCGGTTTACGCCGAATAATCAGGCAACCCGCAACACAATCTTGCCAATATGATCCCCACCTTCCATCCGCGCATGCGCCTGATCGGCCTGGGTGTAATCGAACACCTGGTCGATCATCGGCAGGCAGCGTCCGGCTGACAGCACTGGCCATACGTGCTGGCGCAGTTGGTCGGCGATTGCGGCTTTTTCGTCCTTGGTCCGTGCGCGCAGCAGCGAACCGGTGACGATTGCGCGTTTGCCGAGGATGGTCAGCAAGTCCACCTCATTGGCCTTGGCACCGCCGAGGAACCCCAGCATCACCAGGCGACCGTCCATCGCCAGCGCTTTGAGGTTGTTGTTGAGGTAGGAGGCTCCCATGATGTCGAGGATCACATTCACGCCTTGATCACCGATCACCTGGGCGAAATCCTGTTCGCGATAGTTGATCGCTTCTGCGCCCAGGGCACGAATGGCCGCACATTTTCCTTCGCTGCCGGCGGTGGCAAACGCCTGGATGCCAAACTCGCGGCACAGCATCAGCGCGGTCGTGCCGATACCACTGGTGCCGCCATGGATCAGCACCCGCTGGCCGTTGTGGGCGCCGCCGATACCGAACAGGTTGGCCCACACGGTAAAGAAGGTTTCCGGGATGGCCGCCGCTTGAATCCAGTCCATGCCTTCGGGAACCGGCAACGCCTGGCTGGCGGGCACTGCGCAGTATTGGGCGTAGCCGCCGCCATTGGTGAGGGCGCAAACTTTGTCACCGACGGCGTACTCGGTCACGCCATCGCCCATGGCCACCACTTCACCGGCCACTTCCAGGCCGGGGATCGGGCTCATGCCGGGTTTCATCGGGTACTTGCCGGCGCGTTGCAAGGCGTCCGGGCGGTTGACGCCGGCCGCGTGCACGCGGATCAGAATCTCGCCGGGACCGGCCACCGGCACATCGGCCCGGCGTGGTTGCAGCACCTCAGGCCCGCCAGGGGTAGTGATTTCAATCAGGGTCATTTCTTGAGGAAGCGTCATTTCAGAGTACCTGCAGCGATGAGCGTATGGGTTGGGACCGTAGTGAGCGGTCGACGGTTCAGCATAATCATGCCCAGTTCCAGGGCGAGTGCGACCACGATGGCGCCGGTGGCAATCATGAATAGCAGCGCGTGCTGGCCGCCGCTGCTGTTGAACAGCGCCGAGTAGGCAAACCCGGACAGTGCCTGGAACGTCGCAAAGGACACGGTGGCGCGGCTCCACGCCACTTGTTGCTGGTGATGGTTGGGCAGCAGTTCATGCACCCGCGCCAATGCCAGGGGCACAATGCCCGGCGGGAAGGAACCGAGGATGACGGCCAGCACCGCCAGGGCGATAAACGAACCCGCAATCGGCAACAAACCGACGGCAATCGCCTGCACCACCAGCACCACGCGAATACTCCAGCGCGCGCCGAGTTTGTCGGCGAGGAACCCATAGGTGACCGGGCCCACAATCGCGCCCAGGCCGTACATCACCCAGATCATCGCGCCGGTATGCGCACCGGCACCCAGGCCACGGGCCACGTAATCCACCAGGAATACCATTGCCGGCACCAGGCCCGCCGCCATAAATGCGTATTGGGCGAACAACAGGTAAACGCCGGAGGGCGTGTGTGCCGGGGTGTCCGGTGCTGCTGATGTTTCATGTTGCGAGCCGGCGGGCCAGGCGAACCAACTGGCAGCCGTCAACACCAGTGCCAACAGGCCCAGGCCAAACCAGGTCTGCTGCAAGCCCAGGCTCAACAGTGGCGGCACCAGCGTGCCAGAGCCGGCAATGCCCAGACCGATCCCCAGGAAGATTGCGCCACTGGCCAGGCCGCGACGGGCGGCCGGGACATGGGGCAGTACGGTGGCGGCCACCAGCACCATGATTGCGCCACCGGCAATCCCTGACAGCAGGCGCCAGGCGAAGAACCACACCACCGACAGCGGGAAGCCACAGGCAAAGAATGCCAGTGTCACCGCCACCATCATGATGCGCAGCGCGGTTTTATTGGAGGTGTGTTGAGCGATGGGGCGGCCGATCAGCGCACCGATCAGGTAACCCACGAGGTTGGCGGCGCCGAGGTAGACCACGTCATTCGCCGAAAACCACTGGGACTGGATCAGGGTTGGAATCAACGGTGTATAGGCGAACCGCGCCAGGCCGATGCTGACCAGGCTGGCGCACAGGCCGGCGAAGATCGGCAGCCAGACTGAGCCGCGAGGTGATGCGTGGGTGTCGAGCATAATGGCTGTCCTGAAGTTTTTTTCTCCGGGGGCCAGCATAGCCAGGATTGGTGATGCAATAATGCTGCGATTTGGCATGGCTGCGATGCATATTTGCAGCACTGGAGAACGCTATGAATTGGGACGATGCGCGGATGTTCCTGGCGGTGTGCCGGGAGTCCACATTACGCGGCGCCGCCAGGGTATTGGGCGTGGATCAAGCCACTGTAGGCCGGCGCATCAATGCCCTGGAAAAGTCGTTGGGCGCCACCTTGTTTCTGCGCACTTCCGAGGGCTACGCGCTGACGGCTGTCGGCGAGGCTGCCTTGCACTCGGTGGAGAAAATGGAGCGCTCGGCGCTCGATCTGGAACGGCAGATCCAAGGCCTGGATGACCGTCTGACCGGTACCGTGCGCGTCAGCACCACTGACTCCCTCGCCATCGATTTCCTGATCCCGGCCATCGCTTGCCTGCACGACAAGCACCCTGACGTGCGAGTGCATTTGGACGCCTCCACCCAGATTCTCAGCTTGGCCAAGCGCGAGGCTGACATTGCCGTGCGCAACACCCGCCCGGACAACCCCGACCTGATCGCCCGGCGCATCGCTCGTTGGCCGGTAGGATTGTTTGCCTCCCAGGTATACATCGACCGTCACGGCGTGCCCGAACCGGGGAGCCTGTTCGAGGGCCATGACCTGGTGGTGTACCAGCCCTACCTGCAAAGCCAGAAAGACCTGGCCCTGGTTTCCGAGCCACTGGGGCGCGGGCGCATTGTCGCGGCCTTGAGTTCAAGCTTGTTGGTACGCCGCTCCATTGCTGCCGGCATCGGCATCGGTGAAATTCCGGTGTACACCGGCGAGCGCGATGGGCTGGTGCGCTTATGGCCCGAGCGCACGCGGCCTTTGCCGTACGACGTGTGGCTGGTGACCCACGCCGATCTGCGTCACACCGCAAGGGTGCGGGTAGTGATGGATGAGATCGTCACGGCGTTTGCCGGCACGGGGGAGTGAGGTCAGCACAGGCTTGCAATCTTGCGTGTGCCTCTGTCGACACAATCGAGTTTTGTGTCCACTGAAAGAGAGCACCTATGAACGCATCAAAATGTCAGGACCTGGGGCTGTTGTTTCTGCGGGTGAGTGGGGCGCTGTTCCTGATGTGGGTGCATGGCGTGCCCAAGCTGCTCAACTACAGCGAACAATTGAAGCTGATCGAGGATCCGTTTCATCTGGGGGCCACGGTCACGTTGGTGCTGGCGATTTTCGCCGAAGTGCTGTGCCCGCTGTTGATCATTGCCGGGGTGCTGGTGCGCCTGGCGTGCTTGCCGATCCTGTGTGTGCTGCTGATCGCCTTGCTGGTGGTGCATCCGGACTGGACGCTGTTCGAGGCGCAGTTCGGCTGGCTGCTGCTGATCATTTTCACCACGTTGCTGATCAGTGGTGCGGGTCGCCTGGTCCTGACTCAGCGTTTCTCCTGAATAAAAAAGGCCGGGCAAGCCCGGCCAAAACAAGGAGAGGATGATGCGGGTCTATCAGCGGTTCAAGAAGGCCAGCAGGTCTTCATTCAGGGCCTGGGCATGCGTCACGGCAAACCCGTGGGGCGCATCCTTGTAGACTTTCAATTCAGCGCCCTTGATTGAGGCCGCGGCCACTTTGCCGGTGGTTTCGAACGGCACGATCTGGTCACCGTCGCCATGGATCACCAGGGTCGGCACGTCGATCTTGGTCATGTCGGGGCGGAAGTCGGTTTGGGAGAACACGGTGACGCAGTCGACGGTCGACTTAAGGGAGGCCAGCAACGCCACTTGCAAGGTTTGGGTCAGCACACCTTCGGAGACCACCTGGCCTTTGTTGGTGCCATAGAACGGCGCGTTGAAATCACTGATGAATTGCGCACGGTCCTTCAGCAGCCCGGCCTTGATGCCGTCGAACACTTCAGCCGGCACGCCTTGCGGGTAGTCTGGCTTCTGACCAAACAGCGGCGTCACCGCGCCCAGCAACACCAGGCCGGCCACGCGCGCGCTGCCATGGCGTGCGATATAGCGCGCCACGTCGCCGCCACCCATGGAAAAGCCCACCAGGGTCACGTCCTTGAGGTCCAGGTGCTCGATCAACTGGGCGATATCGTCGGCGAAGGTGTCGTAGTCGTTGCCGGTCCACGGCTGGTCCGACCGGCCGAAGCCACGGCGGTCGAATGCGATGGTACGAAAGCCGCGGCTGCTCAGGTATTCCATCTGGTATTCCCACATATCGGCATCCAGCGGCCAGCCATGGCTGAACAACACGGGCTTGCCGCTGCCCCAGTCCTTGAAGTAGATCTGGGTACCGTCTTTGGCAACGAATGTGCTCATGGAAAACTCCTGGGAGGGTGGGAAGAGAACGCTGGCTCACTATTGCGCTAAACCGGACGAAGGGCTTGTACGCCTGTGCTCGGTTGAACGCTTGAGCGTCTATGCTGGTCGATTGACTTCCAACGTCAGATCACACAGGTGAACGAAATGGCCAAGACTTACAGTTACGCCGCCCAGAACGCCAAGGATTCCCTCAAGCCCTACACCTTCGAGCGCCGTGCGCCGGGGGCGGATGATGTGCAGATCGACATTCTCTACTGCGGGGTCTGCCACTCCGACTTGCACACCGTGCGCAACGAATGGAACAACACCCTTTATCCTTCCGTGCCCGGCCATGAAATTGTCGGTCGCGTGACTGCAGTGGGGGGCAACGTCAAGATGTTCAAGGTCGGTGACCTGGCCGGTGTCGGCTGCATGGTCGACAGTTGCCAGCACTGCGCGTCCTGCGCCGAGGGCGAGGAACAATACTGCGAGAACGGCTTTACCGGCACCTACAATGGCCCGGTATTCGGCGGTGAGAACACCTTCGGCGGCTACTCCGACAGCATCGTGGTCAAGGAGAAGTTCGTGCTGCGCATTTCCCACGACGCGTCCAACCTGGCCGCCGTGGCGCCGTTGCTGTGCGCGGGTATCACCACCTATTCGCCGTTGCATCACTGGAAGGTCGGCCCTGGCAAGAAGGTCGGCGTGGTGGGCCTGGGCGGCCTGGGCCATATGGCGGTGAAGATCGCCCATGCCATGGGCGCCCATGTAACGCTGTTTACCACCTCACCCAACAAGCGTGAAGACGGTTTGCGCCTGGGCGCCGATCAAGTGGTGGTATCAAAGAATGCTGATGAGATGGCCAAGGTCGCCAACAGCCTGGACTTCATCCTCAACACCGTTGCTGCACCGCACAACCTCGATGCGTTCCTCAACCTGCTCAAGCGTGACGGCACCATGACCCTGGTCGGCGCGCCCGACAGCCCGCACCCGTCGCCGACGGTGTTCAACCTGATCTTCAAGCGCCGCAGCCTGGCCGGCTCGCTGATTGGCGGGATCCAGGAAACCCAGGACATGCTCGACTTCTGCGCCAAGCACGGGATTGTCTCGGACATCGAAATGATCGATATCCAGGGCATTAACGAGGCGTATGAGCGGATGCTCAAGGGCGATGTGAAGTATCGGTTTGTGATCGATATGGACAGCCTGAAAAAGGAAAGCCACGCCGCGGCGTGACGTTTGCTTGTCTGTAGGAGCGAGCTTGCTCGCGAAGAGCGTCAACGATAACGCGGCTATCCTGGATAAACGCGGTGCCCTTGAGTTTTTCGCGAGCAAGCTCGCTCCTACAGGTGGGGCAGGGTTCAGGCCGAAAGGTGTTCGTACAGAATTGTCGCACCCACCAGCATCAACACCACGCCCCCAACCATTTCAGCACGCTTGCCCACCACCGGCCAAGCATCATGCCGAGGGTCACCAGGCCAATCGCCGCCGCCGCGACCAGGATATTCACATCGACAAACGCCAGGCCCATGCTTGTCTGTAGGAGCGAGCTTGCTCGCGAAGAACGTCAACGATAACGCGGCTATCCAGGATAAAGGCGGTGCCCTTGAGTTTTTCGCGAGCAAGCTCGCTCCTACAGGTGGGTCAGGCTTCAGGCCTAGAGGTGTTCGTACAGAATTGTCGCGCCCACCAGCATCAACACCACGCCCCCAACCATCTCCGCACGCTTGCCCATCACCGTGCCCAGCACCCTTCTGTCAAAAGGGCTTATCGCAGCTCACGGATGATCCGGCAAAAGACCGGGTCATCCAGGTACGCCACGTTCAGGCGGGTCCAGGGCGAGGTATCTTTGGGCTGGGTCGAGAAGATCGAGCCGGGCGCGAGCATCACGCCCTGTGCCAGGCAGTGCCGGGTGAGCACGTTCGCATCCTCGATATTCGGGAAGCGTGCCCACAGGTACAGGCTCTGCTCCGGGCGGCAAAACACCTCGGCGCCGAGGTCGTCGAGCAGGTCGAGGCCGCGAGCGGTGGCGTGGCGCAGGCGGTCTTGCAGGCGCGACAGGTGCCGTAAAAACTGCCCTTCGCCGAGGATCACGTCGATAGTGCGCTCGCTGTATTCGGCGCCGCTGTTGTGCAGGATCATCTTGATGTCCGCCAGTTCTTCCACGCGTTGTTTGCTGCCGGCGATAAACCCCACACGCAACGCTGCCGACACCGATTTGGAAAAACTGCCGACGTACAGCGTGCGGTTGAGCTGGTCGAGGGCGGACAACTTGATCGCGGAGCTGGGCTTGAAGTCGGCCATTGCATCGTTTTCCACCAGTAGCAGGTCGTAGGTCTCGGCGATCCGCAGCAGTTGGTGCGCCTTGGCCGGGGACAGGTCCGAGCCGGTGGGGTTGTGGCCGATGGACTGCAGGAAGAACAGGCGCGGGCGATGAGCCTTGATCAACTGCTCCAGCACCTGCAGGTTCGGCCCGTCGGGCTCGCGAGGCACACCGAACATGCGCGCGCCTTGCAATTGCAGCTTGCCGAACAGCGGGTAGTAACCGGGGTCTTCCACCAGGACCGGGTCGCCGGGGTTGAGGTAACGACGGATGATCAGGTCCATCGCGTGGTTGGCGCCCAGGGTGGTCACCAGTTGGCGCGGTGAGACGGGCAGCGCGTAGTCCGCCAGTTTTTGCACCAGCCGTGTGCGCAGTCCGGCATTACCCAGGCGTGTGCCATAGCGAAACAGCGTGGTCACGCCGGCCCGCACGACCTGGCGGTGGAACTTGTCCAGGCGCATGTCCATCAGCCATTCCACTGGCGGAAAGCCTTCACCCAGATGCGAGTGGCCAGGGTCGCGCACGAACTGCTGGCGCATCATCCAGATGGTGTCCAGGGCCCGGTTGTAGGGTTGGCTGTCTTCCTCTTCGCTGGTGTGGGCCACGCGCTTGATCACGAAAAAGCCCTGGCCGTGGCGCGCCTCCACCAGCCCCTCGGCGGCCAGGTGTTCATAGGCGGTGATCACCGTGTTCTTCGAATGCCCATGCAGGCGCATGTATTCGCGCAGAGACGGCAGCTTCTCGCCGGCCTTGAGGGCGCCGTCGGTAATTTGCTGGGCGATGGCGCTGGCCACCTGTTGCGCGAGGGTCGTGCGCGACATGCTGCAATTCCTTGTGGATGCTTCTTATGGGTACAGTGTCTGAACTGTCCGG
Source organism: Pseudomonas reactans (assembly GCF_013385825.1). Lineage (GTDB taxonomy): Bacteria > Pseudomonadota > Gammaproteobacteria > Pseudomonadales > Pseudomonadaceae > Aquipseudomonas > Aquipseudomonas reactans. The sequence goes on from NZ_JACAPG010000010.1 coordinate 162,483, forward strand.
CAAAACTGTACCTTCTTTCAAGGCTACAGATGGGGCAATTTGACGGCATCCAATAACAAATGACTCCTTGAGGAGCCCTGCATGTCGATCGATTCCCGCTTGCCCAATTTCCGCAGCCTCACCCCCAGTCAGCGCCTTGAGCACCTGCAACCCTTGCTCGGCCTGAGCAACGAAGACCTGGCGTTGCTGCGCGATGCCGGTGCGCTGCCGCTGGAAATCGCCGACGGTATGATCGAGAACGTCATCGGCAAATTCGAGTTGCCGTACGCCGTCGCCAGCAACTTCCGTATCAACGGTCGCGACGTGGTGATCCCGCTGGTGGTAGAGGAGCCGTCGGTGGTCGCCGCCGCATCGTTCATGGCCAAGTTGACCCGCCCGGCCGGTGGTTTCCAGACCTCCAGCAGTGCGCCGTTGATGCGCGCGCAGGTGCAGATCATCGGCCTACGCGACCCGTTTAATGCGCGCTTGAGCCTGCTGCGCAACAAAGACGAAATCATCGCCCTGGCCAACAGCAAGGATCAGTTACTGAACACGCTGGGAGGGGGTTGCCGGGACATCGAAGTGCACACCTTCGCCGACAGTCCGCGCGGGCCGATGCTGGTGGCGCACCTGATCGTCGACGTGCGCGACGCCATGGGCGCCAATACCGTCAACACCATGGCCGAGGCCGTGGCGCCGCTGATGGAGCGCCTCACCGGCGGCAAAGTGCGCCTGCGCATCCTGTCCAACCTGGCTGACCTGCGCCTGTGCCGCGCGCAGTTGCGCATCGCCCCGGAACACTTGGCCACCGCCGAGTACAGCGGTGAAGAGGTGATCGAAGGCGTGATCGATGCCTACACCTTCGCTGCCATCGACCCGTATCGCGCCGCCACCCACAACAAGGGCATCATGAATGGCATCGACCCTTTGGTGGTTGCCACCGGCAATGACTGGCGCGCGGTGGAAGCCGGTGCGCATGCCTACGCCTGCCGCAGCGGTCACTACGGTTCGCTGACCACCTGGGAGAAAGACAGCCAGGGCCACCTGGTCGGTACCCTGGAAATGCCCATGCCCCTGGGCCTGGTCGGCGGCGCCACCAAGACTCATCCGCTGGCGCAAGTGTCGCTGCGTATTCTAGGGGTGAAAACTGCCCAGGAACTCGGTGAAATCGCCGTCGCCGTTGGCCTGGCACAGAACTTGGGCGCCTTGCGGGCCCTGGCCACCGAAGGTATCCAGCGTGGGCATATGGCGCTGCATGCACGCAACGTGGCGCTGTCCGCCGGAGCCAAGGGCGACGAAGTGCAGTGGCTGGTCGAGCGCATGGTCGCGACCCACGACGTGCGTGCTGACAGTGCCCGTGCACTGCTGCTCGACAAGCGCGGGCAGTGAGCATGGACAGCGTTCGGCTGGTCGAGGTGGGCGCGCGCGACGGCTTGCAGAATGAAGCGCGTAGCCTGTCGGTAGACACTCGAATCGCCCTGGTGGAGCGCTTGGCCGATGCCGGTTTGCGCACCCTCGAGGCGGGCGCCTTTGTGTCGCCGCGGTGGGTGCCGCAAATGGCCAATTCCGATGCCGTGCTGCGCGGCCTCGGCCAGCGCACCGGCGTGACCTACACCGCGTTGGTGCCCAACCTGCAAGGCCTGGACATGGCCCTGGCCGCCGGTTGCCGTGAGGTGGCGGTGTTCGCCGCCGCGTCCGAGGCGTTTTCGCAGAAGAACATCAACTGTTCGATCGCCCAGAGCCTGGAGCGCTTCGAGCCGGTGCTCGCCAAAGCCCTGGAGGCGGGCGTTGCCGTGCGCGGCTACGTGTCCTGTGTGCTGGGCTGCCCGTTTACCGGCGCGGTCCCCGTCGAACAAGTGGTCGCCGTCAGCAAGGCCCTGTACACCATGGGCTGCTATGAAATCAGCCTGGGCGACACGATTGGCACCGGCACGCCAGGGGCAACCGCGCGATTGATCGAGGCCTGCGCCGACGCAGTGCCGCTCAGCGCATTGGCCGGGCACTTCCATGACACCTATGGCATGGCCGTGGCCAATGTGCAGGCCGCTTGGCAGGCCGGCGTTCGCGTGTTCGACAGCTCTGTCTCCGGCCTGGGGGGTTGCCCTTACTCACCGGGCGCCACTGGCAACGTAGCGACTGAAGAGCTGGTGTACCTGTTTGAAGGCCAAGGCATCGCCACGGGCGTCGACCTTGCACAATTGATCGAGGTAGGCGTCTTTATTGATAGCCAGCTGCACCGCAGCGGCGCGTCGCGGGTTGCCAAGGCACTGCGCGCACGCATCCAATAACAATACGTGGAGCACCCATGAACCCTCTCGCAACCACCTTGGCCGGCTTCGGGCCGCTCAAGGGCGTGACCATACTCGACCTCACCCGCGTGGTGGCAGGGCCTTATTGCGCCATGCTGCTGGCGGACATGGGCGCCAGCGTGATCAAGATCGAGCACCCCACCGATCCCGACCTGACCCGCGAATTCCCGCCCATGAGCCGCAGCGTCAGCGCGCCGGTCAGCGGCTTTTTCGCGCAGTTCAATCGCAACAAACAGGCGGTGTGCCTGGACCTCAAGCATCCGCACGGCAAGGCAACCTTCCTGGACATGGTGCGCAAGGCCGATATCGTTATCGAGAACTTCCGCCCCGGTACCATGGACAAGCTGGGCCTGGGCTACGCGGTTCTCAAGGCGGTCAACCCGGCGCTGGTGTTTACCGCCATCAGTGGCTTCGGCCAGCATGGGCCCAACTCATCACGCCCGGCGTTTGACAGCAGCGCCCAGGCCTCTGGTGGGTTGTGGTCGATGAATGGCACTGTCGAAGAACCTATGCGTGTCGGCACGGTGCTGGGGGATTTGTCGGCGGCGCTGTATGCCGCTATCGGAACCCTTGGGGCCCTGCGTGAGGCCGAGCGCAGCGGTCAGGGCCAATTGGTGGACGTGTCCCAGCAGGATTCGATCATCTCCCTGACCGAAAACGCCCTGGTCACCTACACCGAAACCGGCGAAGTGGTCGGGCCTACTGGCAACGGCCATCCCTTCGTCAAGCCTTACGGTCGTTATGCGTGCAAGGACGGCTTCGTCTTCTTCGGTGCCTACACCGACAAATTCTGGCGCGAGGCCTGCCATGCGTTTGGTGATGCGGCCCTGGCCAGTGACCCGGAAATCGACACCATGGCCAAGCGTTTTGACCACGCCACCTACCTGCGGCGGGTCAAGCCCATCGTCGAAGGTTGGTGCGCCGCCTACACCAAGGCCGAGCTGGAGGCCCTGACCGGCGACCGCTTCCCGTTGTCACCGATCAAGAGCATGGATGAAGTGGTGGCCGATCCCCATGTGCGTGAGCGCGACATGGTCGTCAGCGTCGAATGCCAGGGCGCGCATTTCGAGGTGTTCGGCAACCCGGTGAAGCTTTCCGGTGGCACCTTGGAGAAAGGCGCCAGCGCCCCTGGCGTCGGCCAGCACAACCAACAGATTTACCGTGAATGGCTGGGCCTGGATCAGGCGCAATACGACGACTTGGTCGCGCGAGGTGTGATTTGAGCCTGCTTACCGCCGAGATCAAGGCGTGTATCGGCCTGGCATTGCCGCCGGTACGCTTTGAAGTCAGTCGCCAGGACATCCGCAAATACGCGGCTGCCACCGGCCAGCGCCAGGCGCGATTCCTGGCAGGAGATGAGGCGCCGCTGATGTTTCTGTTCAGCGTGCTGATGCCGGTATTGCCACTGGATCAACTGCGTGAAGACGGCCACTTTCCGGATAACGCGCTGCTGCCGGAACTGCCACTCAAACGTATTCTGGCCGGGGGCAGCCGCTATCAGGTGCACCGGCGTATTTATCCGGGTGATGTGCTGGTTTGCCGCCAGACAGTGGTGGATATCCATGAAAAACAAGGCAGTGACGGACCGTTGATTTTCCTGGTGTTCGAAAACCGCTTCGAAAGCGAGGCGGGCGAGCCGCTGGTGATCGAACACCTGACCCGGATAGCGAGGTAACCATGCCCCCGATCGAAATCGGCCAGGCGTTGCCCGAACGCCAATACTCACCGGGTACGGTCCAGTTGTTCCTGTACAACGCGGCGATCTGGAACGCACACCGCATTCACTACGACCTGGCCTACGCCCGGGAAAGCGAGGGCCACCCGGCGCTGTTGGTGGACGGCCCGTTGCAGGGTGACTGGTTGACGCAGTTGCTCTACGACTGGATGGAGGACGCGGACGAACTGGTGGCGTTCGAGTACAGCAACCGTCGCGCCGCCTATGTGGGCGATGTGTTTACCGCCAAGGGTGAAATCCAGGCGGTGGAGGGCAACTGCATCACGTTGCTGTTGCAGCTAGTCAATCAACAGGGCCAGGCGACCACGGTGGGTCGCGCCACGGTTCGCAAGACCTGAAGCTTCACCCCCCTTATAAAAACAACAAGCCCGAAAGGGCCGGAGGGCACCATGCAGCAACCCCTTTTACCGCCGGACAAGCAACACCTGTATGAAGTCTGGGGCGACACCATTGACGCGCGTCACCTGGCGCTGTCCATTGGCATTGGCGCAGTGGTCAGCCTCGGCGCGTATTTTGCGGCGCAACACCTGTTGCACTACGTGGTGGAGTCGGCGCAGATGGCGCGTGCCTACGCCATGTTGATCGGCATTCTCGGCTGTCTCGCCGGCGGCGCGATCAGTGCCAGGCTGTTTGCGCCCAAGCGCGATGTACAGGAAAACGTCGCCGACCAGAGCTTTCGCGAGCAAGTGGTGGCCGATCTGCTCAAGGAGTACGGCAGCCTGGGACGCCTGGAAGACCTGTCCGCCGAGGTGATCGCGGAACTGCGTGAATTGGAGCTGTATGAGTTGTTCCGCGAAGCCCAGGCTCGCGAAGAAAATGTGCCCGTCGCGGCGGCGCCCGTACTTACGGCCAGCCTCAGCGGAGGGCGTGGGTGATGGACATCTTGTTGCATGAAATCATGATGGCCTTCGCCCTCGGGCTGCTCGGCGCGGTAGTGTTTGCCGCCATCGGCCTGGTCTCCGGTACTGACGAAACCACCACCCTGGCGCCCCTGACCATGCTGGTGGTGCTCCTCGGTGCGCCTCCAGCCGGGGTGCTGACGTTCTTTCTCGCTGGAGCCGTCGCCAAGCACATGACCCATGCCGTGCCCACCGCGTTGCTGGGGATTCCCGGCGACACTTCGGCCACGGCGTTGCTTGCCGATGCGAACTACCTGCGCAAGCTCGGTGTGCCGCATATAGCCCTGCGCAAGATGATCTCCGGCGGAGCGGTGGCGGCCTTGATTGCGGTGCCGTTGTCGGTGCTGTTCGCCGTGTTGCTGGCGCCGTTTGGCGGGGTGATCAAGCAGTTCGCGCCTTGGGTGTTTCTGTGCGCTGCATTTACCATCGCCTACTTCTCGGCGGGCCGTTGGGCCGCAGTGCTGGCTCTGGTGCCGTTCGTGGTGGTGATCGTGGCGCTGCAATCGCTGACGGGGCAATACGGGGTCAAGCTGTCGGTGAGCTACTTCCTGGGTATTGCCGTGGCGCCGCTGATTGCCTCGCTGTTTTCGCTATTGGCTCCCAGCGAGCGCCAGCGCATGCGGCGCGATCAGTACCGGGTGTTTTCCCTGGCACCGGACGTGAAGGGCTGGAGTGGCTATTTCCCCAACCCGTTCAAGGTCATCAACCCGCGCCAGGTGCGTGTGACGGCCATGGCCGCCAGCGTGTCCAGCGCTACCTTCGTGTTCAGCCCTGTGGCGATGACGGTGATCATGGGCGAAGTGATTGGTTCGCGGATCAAGCATGCCTATGACCGCCTGACCACGGTGATCACCGCGCGCAACGGGGTGACCGAGTCGACCTACATCGCTGAAACTCTGATCCCGCTGATGGCATTCGGTTTGCCCCTGAGCCCGGTGGCAGCGGGCCCGGCTGCGCCGTTGTTCAACGCGCCACCACGGTTTTTCGTCGACAACGCCACCGGTGAAATCAACAACCTGCATAACCTGCTCAACACCTGGGAGTTCCTCGGCTACGGCATGCTTGCGGTGATCGTGGCGATCCTGGTGGCTTACCCCTTCACCATGAACTTCGCCCACGGCGCGGCGGCTTATGTGGTGCGCAAGATCAGTCATGAGGCGGTGATTGCGACCTTTATCGGCCTGGTGCTGGTGATCGGTATCTGGGAAGGCGGGCTGCTCGGGCTAATGGTGATCATCACCGTGGGCTTGCTCGGCGGGTTCCTGGCGCGCTTCCTGGGGTTCAACATCGGCGTGCAATTCATGGGCTACTACACCGCGGTCCTGACGGTGCCTGCAATCATCGCGCTGACCGGCCACTAAACCCGCAACACCTCGCCTCAACACTCTAGCCAGCAGATACCGGTTATCTGCGACGGGAGGCGTTTGCCTCCCAGAAAGGAATAATAAAAATGAAGATCCTTTTGCGCTCCAACCCTGTTGTGTTCACTTGCCTTGTCTTCAGCGCCGCCAGCAGTTACGCCGATGGCTTCCTGGAAGACGGCAAAGCCTCGCTGAACCTGCGTAATTTTTACCTGAACCGCAACTTTGTCGATGGCAACTACCCCCAGGCCAAGGCTGAGGAGTGGACCCAGAGCTTTATCCTTGACGCGCGCTCCGGCTACACAGCAGGCGTGGTCGGCTTTGGTGTGGACGTGCTGGGGCTATATTCGCTGAAGCTCGATGGCGGCAAAGGCACCGCCAATACCCAATTGCTGCCGGTGCATGACGATGGGCGCCCGGCGGACGATTTCGGCCGGCTCGGCGTGGCGTTCAAGGCCAAGCTGTCGAACACCGAACTCAAGGCCGGTGAATGGGCGCCGACTTTGCCGGTGCTGCGTTCTGACGATGGCCGCTCGCTGACCCAGACCTTTCGCGGCGCGCAGTTGACCTCGAAAGAATTCAGCGGCGTGACCCTTTACGGCGGCCAATTCCGCGCCAACAGCCCACGTAACGATGCCAGCATGGAAGACATGTTCATGGCCGGTCGCCCGGATGTCACCTCCGACCGCTTCAACTTCGGCGGTGCCGAGTACCTGTTCAACGACAAAAAAACCCAGGTCGGCGCCTGGTATTCAGAACTGGCCGACATCTACCAGCAACGCTATTTCAACTTGACCCACAGCCAACCCGTGGGCGGCTGGGTGTTGGGCGCCAACCTGGGGTTCTTCTCCGGTGAAGAGAACGGCAAGGCATTGGCCGGCAACCTGGAGAACCGCGCTTTATCGGCCATGCTTTCGGCCAAAACCGGCGCTCATACGGTCTATGTCGGGCTGCAACGGATGTCCGGCGACAACGGCTGGATGCGCGTCAATGGTACCGCCGGCACCAGCCTGGCCAATGACAGCTACAACTCCAGCTACGACGCCGCCAAAGAGCGCTCCTGGCAACTGCGCTACGACTATGACTTCGCCGCCCAAGGCTTGCCTGGCCTGACGCTGATGACACGCTATATCCGCGGCAGCAATGCCCACGTCGGCGCACGTACCGACGGTGAAGAATGGGGGCGCGAATCAGAGTTGGCCTATGTGGTGCAGAGCGGACCGGCCAAAAACCTCAATGTGCGCTGGCGCAATTCGACCTTGCGTCGGGACTTCAGCACCAATGAGTTCGATGAAAACCGCTTGATCATCAGTTACCCGCTGTCATTGCTGTAGTCAGGGCCGCTGCGGTTTCACCGACGTCCCGAACGTGTTGCCCATGCGCACGCTGGTCGCCGCCGGGGTGGATAAACCCACCGCGTTCGGCGGCCGTTTTTCCACGGGGATGTTCTGGGCTTCGCGGTTTTTCTTCGCCGCCTTGGTCGCATTGGTATCGTTGCCCATCTGCTGGCTGAGGCAGCCATAGTCGGGCGCCTTGTAGCCATCCACGCTGACTTCTGCGCACGTGCCGGCAGCGTTTTCGGCTTGGGCGAGCACGGGCATGGCAGCGCACAGCAACAGGCTGGCGAGGGTCGGTAACAGCTTCATCGGGCCTCCTGGCAGGCCCTGAGGAGTGGGCCACTAAGGCTTGAAAGTGTAGTGCAGCGGGCTTCTCGTCACCGTGATGTTTTTTTTGCTATCACCGTAACATCAGGTTCATAAACTGGCCTCAGGATGACGGTTTTCTAGGGCGCGTCGGCCGTGCAGCGATGCAGAGCAGGGGGTGAACAGGGAGTCTGGAGGCGCGTCATGTGCGCCCTGGTCTTGCTGTTGCTGCTGGCCGGCGGTCGTGCGGCGCAGGCAGAGTCACTGCTGCTGTCGTTGGACCTGCCGGCGCAAGACCTGGAGCACGCACTGCAAGCCTACAGCCGCGCCACCGGGATGGCGGTGCTGGTGGACCGCGAGTTGACGCGGGGCCGGCGCTCCATCGGGGTACGCGGGCGCTTTACGGCGCAAGAAGCACTGGCGATGTTGCTGACAGGGAGTGGCCTGATGGCACGTTATGCACGCAGCGATGCGTTTACCTTGCAGACCCCGCAGGTCAGCCAGCCACCGCCCACAAAAGGGGCGGCGACACGCAGCGCCGCGCGGATCAACAACAGCTACGCGACGGCATTGCAGCAAGCCATCGAGACCAGCTTGTGCCGCTCGCCGCTGACCCGGCCCGGCAGTTTTCGGGCATTGGTGCAGGTATGGGTCAACCCAAACGGGGTGATTGAACACAGTCGGCTGGTCAGCTCCACCGGCGATGAACAACGCGATGAAGCACTGGTACGCAGCCTGAGTGCAGCCCGGGTCCAACGCCCGGCGCCGAGTTCACTGCGCCAACCGGTGACTTTACTTCTGATGCCTGACACAACAGGAACACGCATGGAATGCACAGCAGCGAAAGGAACCTGGGGCGGATGAAAAATACCGGGCACAGTACGATGGTCAGCTTGTTCCTGGCCTCCTACGAAGACTTCAAGGTGCGTTTGCGCAAGCGCCTGGGCTCGGAAGACCTGGCCAACGACGTGCTGCACGAAACCTACCTGCGGGTCGACCGCATGGACGTGCCGCCCAACCTGCAACAGCCCAACGCCTACCTGTACCGCATGGCCCTGAACATCGCCGCTGACCGCCGCCAGGCCGATGCGCGCCTGCTCACCGGCAGTGAAGTGGAGGAACTGCTGCAAAGCGCCGACGAAGCCCAGGACCCGTCGCGGGTGGTGGGCGGCCAGAAAGAAATCCAGTCGCTGGTCAAGGCCCTCTACGAGTTGCCGGCACGCCGCCGCAAAATCCTCATCGCCGCGCGCCTGGAAGAGGCGCCGCACCTGGAGATTTCCCAGCGTTTCGGCATCTCCACGCGCATGGTCGAGAAGGAAATCAAGGCCGCCCTGGGCCACTGTGCCAAGCGCCTCGAAAGAAAAGTGATTCAGCGGTTCGGTCCCGGGGCCGGAAAACCGTCTTAGTGTCGAGTCCCTGATAAATCCGTGAGTACGTGCGCGCTTGAATATTTTCAGCTTCCCCAACGCCCGGCCATCCGCCGCCAGCCCCCTGCACGATGAAGCCCGCGATTGGCTGCTCCTGCTGACCTCGGGCCGCGCCACCGTGGCCGATGCCAAGGCGCTCAAGGCCTGGTGCGCGCAGAGCCCGGAGCATGCCCAGGCATTCGAGCAGGCCAAGGTGCTGTGGCAAAACCTCACACCGGCCCTCGACCAGGTGGCGCAACCACGCAGCTTTGGTCGGCGAGCGTTCCTCGGTGGCGCGATTGCCGCTTCGGCAGCCGTGGTGATGGTGCGCGTCGGCGTGCCGGGTGGCTTTGCCGGGCTCACGGCGGACTATCGCACCGAAGTCGGTGAGCAGCGCCAAGTGCTGTTGAGCGAAGGGATCAGCCTGGAACTCAACACCCAGACCCGCATCAGTCGGGTGGGGCAGGGCATTGAACTGGTCGAAGGTGAAGTCGAAGTGATCGCCCACGTTGCCCAACCGCTCAAGGTACAGGCTGGCGACGGCTGGGTGAGCGCGGCGCAGGCACGCTTCAACGTGCGCAACACCGACCACAACGTGTGCGTGACTTGTATCGAGGGCTCGCTCTCGGTGGATATCGCCGGACGCAGTGTGCGCTTGGATGGCGGTCGGCAACTGACCTACGGCATTGCTGGCGTCAGTGAAGTGACCACGGTAGACACCCAGGCGGTCGTGGCCTGGCGTGAACAGATTTTGGTGTTCAACAACGCCACGCTGGCGACGGTGGTGGATGAGATCAACCGCTACCGGCCGGGCATGCTGTTATTGCTCAACAAAGAACTGGGCCAGCGCCGGGTGCAGGCGCGGTTCAGTTTGCAGCAGTTGGCGGGCGTGGCGTTGTTGATTCGCGATGCGTATGGGGCCAAGTGCACGGAGTTGCCGGGTGGGGTGGTGTTGTTGAGTTAATTCAAAGACCTCAACGGCCCCACCACCTGCCGATACTTTTCCATGCCCTGCGGCGTCTGCCGCAACAAACTGATTTCCAGTCCCAGCGGATCTTCCCGACGATTTCCACTCAACTGTCGCCAGCCTTTATCCGCTTCCCACACCCGCACCTGCAAGTCACTCACCCCCGTCAATACCACCACCCCATCCTTGGCTGCGGGCAGTGGATATCGGTCCCGTGCCGGAGCGGCTGCGCGATACAGTGAGTCGCCCTTGAGCCACCAGCGCACGCGTTGCAGCCCATCCCCGGCCATCGGAGCGCTGCGGATCACGTCCAGCCTGAAGCCCTTGCTGTCGGAGCTGCGCACGGTCACGGCGGCCAGCCCTTCGGTTTTGGGCGCCTCGTCTTGCGCCACATCGGTGGCGACCAGCTCAACACTGGCGCGCAAGCTGATGTCGCGCTGCATCTGGTTCAGTGCCCGCAGCAGCACCTCCGTCTGCTCACTGCTCGCCTGCAAATGCTGATCAGCGCGCGTCACGCTGTCCAGCCCGCGCCAGGCAATCAAGCTGACCACCGCCATGAGCATGATCGCCACCATTACTTCGATCAGGGTGAAGCCTTTCTGGGAGGTGTTCATGGTTGACTCACTACGCGCATCAAGCCGGCGGCGTCGCGTTGCAGGCTGAGGCTGTGTTGCCCGTCGGACAGCACCACCCGCAGTGGTGGGTTGATCCATTCGGCATTGAGCACCAGGGCTTGCCGGGGTTCGATGTTGATCTGCATGGGCGTGCTTTCCCAGAGACGCGGCCGCAGTTGGGTGTCGCCCTGGAAAGACTCCACGCTCGTCCCGTCATCGCTACGGCGGTTGAAGCGAAAGCCCTTGGCATCCGCACGCCAGGTGATGGGACGGCCGTCGGCGTGGGCTTCGGCCTGGGCGATTTGCAGCAACTGGCTCAGGCGCTCGGCGTCTTTGCGCAGCAGGTGCAGCGGGTCGGGTTTGATCGTGAGGCTGATGGCGGCGCTGGCGATGCCGATGATCACCAGCACCACCATCAGCTCGATCAGGGTGAAACCTTGCTGTTTCATCGCGGGCTTCCTGGAGAACTGGGGAGTCTGTGAAATAAAAGCGTGCGAATTGATCTGTAGGCTGGAGCGACGGACAAACAGGAGGTCCTCCCCATGGCATTTGCCCCTCGTTTCACCCTGGCCCACGGCGTGCAGGCGCTGGGTGTACTGGCTTCCCTGGCGGGCGTGGCGGTATGGACGCCGCTGCTGCTGACCACGGCAGAATCCCACACGCCCCAAGCCACGCCCCAGGCACTCGCGGCGCGCAGCGATAACCCGGCGCTGCAATGGTTTTCCAATGCGCCGACGGCGCTGCAGGTGAAGGTCACGGGTGTGCTGGCGGGTGCCCGTGGTGCGGTGGCGATCCTCAGTCTCAACGACGGGCCGCCGCGCAGCTTTCTATTGGGCGAGCGGCTCAGCCCCGGCGTGCGATTGACGGCCATCGAAGGCGATGGAGTCGAGATCGAGCGCGGTGGCGAGAAGCTGCGCGTCAACCTCGACAAATTGCCGGAAGGGCCTGCGCTGCCGCTGCTCACTCGGCCATGACCTGGGTGTCCAGCCGCGCCAGGGGTGGCGCTTCGCGGCTGGCGTCGAGCACCTGCAGGTTGACCTGAAACAGGCGGCCATCGGCGTTGATGGTCTGCTCGCAACGCAATTTCAGGCGGCCTTGATCGCACTCGACGGTCTTCTTGCCGCTGCGCAAGTGGCCCTCCAGGCGCAGTTCTGCCAGGCGACTCTGCGCTGCCAGCAACGCGATCGATTTATCCCGCAGCAAGCCGTTGCTCTGGGTCATCAACCCAGCCACGCGCACGGCGGCGGCCATGGCCACGGCGATGATCGCCAGGGCCACCAGCACCTCGATCAGGGTAAAACCTTGCTCCTTGCGACGGCCGTACATGGCGCTCTCAAAGCCGGGAAACAGGCCCGCAGACTAGCGCCGGCAGTTGACCGATTAGCGACCGAAACTCCCGAGGATTTTCAATACGACTGACATGTGTTCTTGCAACACTGCGGCTCGAATTGCACTCAAGCCAAGGAATGTCGAGATGGATATCGCGCGCCTAACGTCCCCATTGCCAGGCCCTCGCGGGCAGCGTGGCTTCACCTTGATCGAGATCATGGTGGTGGTGGTCATCCTCGGGATCCTGGCCGCCATGGTGGTGCCCAAGGTGCTGGACCGGCCGGACCAGGCACGGGCCACGGCGGCCAAGCAGGACATTGGTGGGTTGATGCAGGCGCTGAAACTCTATCGCCTCGACCACGGTTCCTACCCCAGCATGAACCAGGGATTGAAAGTGCTGGTGGAGCGCCCGGCGGACGCGAAGAACAGCAACTGGCGCGCCTACCTGGAACGGTTGCCCAACGACCCATGGGGCAACCCTTATCACTACCTCAACCCAGGCGCCAACGGTGAAGTGGATGTGTTCTCCCTTGGTGCCGACGGCCAGCCGGATGGCGAGGGTGTGAATGCCGATATCGGCTCCTGGCAGCTGTAAGGCCCAGCATGAAACGGTATTCGCCCCCAGCGGCGAAGCAGCGCGGCATGGCGATTATCAGCGCCTTGCTGATCGCCGCAGTGGTTGCGGTATTGGCCGGCGCCATGCTCACGCGCCAGACCGTGTTCACCCGTGGTCTGGAAGCCGAGCAATTGCGCATCCAGGGCCAATGGCTGTTGCAGGGTGGCCTTGAGCGCAGCCGACAGATGCTCTGGGATGCACGCCAGAAGGACGTGCTGACGCGCCTCGATCAACCCTGGGCCCGCGTTCAACGCGGCGTCTTTGAGGGGCGGATCGAGGACGAGCAAGGCAAGTTCAACTTGCGCAATCTGGTCAATCGCCAGCAGGTGGATGCTGATCAATTGCAGAGCTTCGAACGGCTGTGCCGACTGATCGGTGTCGATCCGGCGGTGAGCCGGCGCATCAGCCAGCGGGTGATTGCTTCTTATGAGCCGCCTGCCAAATACCCGATGCTGCGCAGCCTGGATGACCTGAGTGGCATCGAAGGGCTCGACCCCGTCGTGCTGCAGCGCATGCAGGCCTATATCAGCGTGTTGCCCGGCCAGACTTGGGTCAACGGCAACACCGCCAGTGCCGAAGTGCTCAGCGCGGTGGTGCCGCAGCTCAGTCTGTCCCAGGCCCATGGGTTGGTGGCCGAGCGCGACAGCGGGCAGTGGTTCATCAACCGTGGGGATTTCGTCAACCGTTTGCGTTTACCTCAGGTGGAGGTGGATTCGGTGCACGTGGGCATTACCAGCGAATGGTTTCGCGTGCAGGGCCAGGCCAGGCGGGAGCAGCGGCGGGTGACGCTTGATGCTTTGCTGCATCGTCCCGAAGACCGTCAGCCACGCGTGATCTGGTCGCGGGTGGGCGTATGAAACGCTTGCGCATTGGCTTGCCGCCGCTGGATCAATTGACCGCCGAAAGCCAGGTCACGTTTGCCTGGCTGGAGCGTGGCGTGGTGGTTGAAGAGGGTTATTCGAGCCTGGCGCAACTGGCCAAGTCCCGCCAGGCCGTCGACTGTTTCCTGCACCCGCGCGACAGCCTGCTCACCAGCCTGGAGTTGCCACCATTGCCTGCTGCGAAAACGGCTGCGGCGGTGGCCTGTGCGGCGCAGGCGCTGATCCTCGGCCCGGCGGAGCAGATGCAGGTGGCCCACGGCCCGCGCGAAAGTGATGGGCGCGTACAGGTCGCTTGGGTACCCAAGGCCGGGTTGGAGCGGATTGCCCAATTGCCATTCAAGCTGCGCGGCCTGTACCCGGCGCCCTTTGCCTTGCCGGTGGGCGCTGCGGCGTTGGATGACGGCTATCTGTTGACACGTGACAGCCTGCAACAAGGCACGGTGCATCCGCTCGGCTTGCAGGCGCTGGATATACCACTGGTTGAAGCGGCGCAGCGTTGGAGTGGAGCGGTACCCCCGTGGGGCTTGCACGGCCGTCTGCGTCAACCTTCGACTGTTGGATGGGGCAGGGCGCTCGCGTGTGTCGCGCTCGCCACCGCCATCTGGGCCCTCGGCCTCAACCTGTATGCCGCGCGCCAGGTCGAGGAAGGCCAGCGCTTCAAAGCATTGATGAGCCAGCAGGTGCGCCAGGCGTTTCCCGAATTGCCGGTGGTGCTCAACCCCTTGCAGCAAGCCCGTCAGCAATTGGCCGCACGCCAGAGCGGTGCCGCTGCTGATCCCGGCCAACGCTTCATCAGCCTGCTGCAATTGGCGGGTAGCAACCTGCCGTTTATGGTCGGCAGCGTCGACAGCCTGAGCTTTGAACAGGGCCGATTGCATGTGGAATTGCTCGCCGACAGCCGTAACCCGACCGCCGAAGGTGAGTGGCAGGCGGCGTTGGCCCAGGCCGGTTTCACCGCCAGCCGCGATGAGCATGCCTGGACGATTGCCCCGGCCCAGGCCGCAGAAAAGCCAGGAGCCGGCGATGAATAAAGTGCAGCGACTGCGCAGCCAGGCCCAAGTGCTCTGGAACGGCCTGGCCCTGCGCGAAAAACGCCTGCTCGGTGGTGCCGGGCTGGTGCTGGCGAGCTTGCTGACCTGGCTGGTGCTGGTGCAGCCCGCGCTGAAGAAGATCGATTACTGGCAGGCCGAAACCCCCAAGCTGCGCGCCCAGGCCGCAGCCTTGCAGGTGCTGTTGCAGGATGTCGCCGCGCCCCGTCAGGGCGACGAAACCACGCTGCGCCAGGCCTTGGATGGCGCGGGTCTGCAAGGCCATTACCAGTTGCAGGCGCTGGAACCCACGGGTTGGCGGCTGACCTTCGACAACGCGCCGGCCGATGCCGTGGTGGGTTGGTTGCTGGGCAACACCCGTTCGTTTTCCCTGGAGGTGTCCGAGGCGCGATTGCAGCGCAGCCTCGACACCGTCGACAACTCGGCCGGCACTGTGTCCGGGACCGTTCGCATGGATCAGGCGCTTGGCGCTAAGGAAGCTTCATGAAGTGGTCAGTTCCCCCGTTTCGTCTGGTCGCGCCGTTGCTGGTGCTGGCCCTGAGTGCGTGCAGCAGCCAGGAGGCCACTAAGCCGTTGCTGGTAGACAGCGAACTTGGCCAACCGCTTGCTGATACGCGCAGCAGCGGCGAGACCTTGCAGGATCGCCTGCGCGAACCGGCCCCCAAGGCGCCCGTGCAACACCGGGTCACCAACAGCGCACGCGGCCATGCCCCGGCGGTGGTCAAGGCACGCAACCCATTGGGTGACCAGCCAGTCCAGCTCAACTTCGTCGACGCCGATATCCAGGCGGTGGTCCGCGCGCTGTCCCGCGCCACCGGCCAACAATTCCTGGTAGACCCGCGTGTGAAGGGCAACCTCACCCTGGTCAGCGAAGGCCAGGTGCCGGCGCATCAGGCCTACGACATGCTGCTGGCGGCGCTGCGCATGCAGGGCTTCAGCGTGGTTGACGTCGGCGGCGTGGCCCAGGTGGTGCCCGAAGCCGATGCCAAATTGCTCGGTGGGCCGATCTACAGCGCCGGCAGCAGCGGCATGCAGACCCGCACCTTCCGCCTGCAATATGAGAACGCAGTGAACCTGATCCCGGTGCTGCGCCCCATCGTGTCGCCGAACAACCCGATCAACGCCTACCCCGGCAACAACAGCATCGTGATCACCGACTACGCGGAAAACCTGGCGCGGGTGGCGCAGATCATCAACGGCATCGACACGCCCAGCGCCATCGACACCGACGTGGTGATGGTGCAGAACGGCATCGCCGTGGACATCGCGGCCATGGTCTCCGAACTGCTCGAAACCCAGGGCGCCGACCAGACCCAGAAGATCAACGTGATCGGCGACCCGCGCTCCAACTCGATCATCATCCGCTCCGGCAGCCCGGAGCGCACTGAGCTGGCGCGTAACCTGATCTACAAGCTCGACAACGCCCAGAGCAACCCCAGCAACATGCACGTGGTGTACTTGCGTAACGCCCAGGCGGGTAAATTGGCGCAGTCGCTGCGCGGGTTGCTGACCGGTGAAAGCGATTCCGGCGTCAGCGACGACGCGCGTGGCAAGCTCAGCGCCATGGGCGGCAATGGCAAGAACACCCAAGGTGCGAGCAACGCGCAAAACAGCAGCGGCACACCCACCGGCAGTGGTGTGCAATCCGGTTATGGTCAATCCACGGGTTCAACCGACACCGCCAGTGGTACGTCCAAAGATCAGGACACCGCGTTCAGCGCCGGGGGCGTGACCATCCAGGCCGACGCCACCACCAACACCTTGCTGATCTCTGCACCGGACCCGTTGTACCGCAACCTGCGTGAAGTCATCGACATGCTCGACCAGCGCCGCGCCCAGGTGGTGATCGAAAGCCTGATCGTGGAAGTCGGCGAAGACGATGCCACTGAGTTTGGCGTGCAGTGGCAGGCCGGGAACCTCGGTGGCAAGGGCGGGTTTGGTGGCGTGAACCTCGGCGGCAGTGGCGTGAACAGCACGCCGACCAGCAAGACCAGTATCGATGTCTTGCCCAAGGGCCTGAACGTGGGGTTGGTCAATGGCACCGTGGATATTCCCGGTATCGGCAAGGTGCTCGACCTCAAGGTGTTGGCGCGTGCGTTGAAGAGCAAGGGTGGCACCAACATTCTGTCCACGCCCAACCTGCTGACCCTGGACAACGAAGCAGCGAGTATTTTTGTGGGGCAGACGATTCCGTTTGTCACCGGCAGTTATGTGACTGGCGGCGGGGGCACCAGCAACAACCCGTTTCAGACGGTGCAGCGTGAGGAGGTGGGGCTGAAGCTGAATGTGCGGCCGCAGATTTCCGAAGGCGGTACGGTGAAGCTGGATATCTATCAGGAGGTCAGTACGGTTGATGCGCGGGCTTCGGTGGAGGCCGGGACGGTGACCAACAAGCGGGCGATCGATACCAGTATTTTGCTGGATGACGGGCAGATCATGGTGCTCGGTGGGTTGCTGCAGGATGGGTATAGCCAGAGTAATGATGCGGTGCCGTGGTTGTCGGATATTCCGGGGTTGGGGGCGTTGTTCAGGAATGAAAAGCGCAGTGTGAACAAGACCAATCTGATGGTGTTTTTGCGGCCTTACATTATTCGGGACAGTGGGGCGGGGCGCAGTATTACGTTGAATCGATATGAGTTTATGCGGCGGGCGCAAGGGGGGTTGCAGCCGGAGCATAGTTGGGCGATGCCGGATGTGCAGGCGCCGCAGTTGCCTTCGGTGGAGAAGGCGATTCCTCGGGGGCGGCCTTGAAGGTCTTGACTGTGTACATATCCGTTGCTGCGGTAACGGCGGCTTATGGTTCCGCTCTTACAGCGGGTCACTTTTGGAAGGACCCAAAAGTAACCAAAAGGTCCTCGCCCCACCACTCGGCACCTCGCTTAGGCT
>NZ_JACAPG010000011.1:0-8904 GCF_013385825.1 Pseudomonas reactans
GGGCTCTTTTCCAAAAGTGACCCGCCGTAAGGGCGGAACCAATATCAGCCATTGCCAAAAAAATGGATATGCCCCCAGTAAACCAAACCCCCTCTCCAAAGGTCCCATCCTCCAAGCACCTTTGAATCCTGGAGTAACCCACCAATGACCACCCCCAAAGCCCTGTTGATCCTACACGGCAAGCAAGCCCTCAACGAGGACGTACGCTCTGCCGTGCAGGCACGGCGCGAGCAGGGCGGCGAGTTGGCGGTGCGGGTCACATGGGAAGGCGGCGACGCCCAGCGCCTGGTCAACGAAGCCCTGGCCGACGGCTACACCCACATCATCGCCGGCGGCGGCGACGGCACCTTGCGCGACGTCGCCGAAGCCATGGCCCAGGCCAAGACCGACGCCAGCCTAGTGTTGATGCCCCTGGGCACCGCCAACGACTTCGCCAAGGCCGCCGGCGTGCCGCTCGAACCCGCCCAGGCCCTGGCGCTGCTGGACGTACCGCCAAGGGCCATCGACCTCGGCCAGGTCGGCGGGCAAATCTTCCTGAACATGGCCACCGGCGGTTTCGGCAGCCAAGTCACCGCCAACACCTCGGAAGACTTGAAGAAAGTCCTGGGCGGCGCCGCGTACCTGTTCACCGGCCTGACCCGTTTCAGCGAGCTAAAGGCTGCCTACGCCGAACTGGATGGCCCCGATTTCCACTGGAAAGGCGAGCTGCTCGCCCTGGGCATCGGCAACGGTCGCCAAGCGGGCGGTGGCCATGAGCTATGCCCAGGTGCCATGGCCGATGACGGCTTGCTGGATGTCAGCATCTTGCCCGCCCCTCAGGAGGTGGTCGGTACCTTGCGCGAGTTGATGAGCAACGGCTGGGGCCTCGACACCATGTTTGTGCGGGCGCGCCTGCCGTGGGTGAATATCAAGGTTGCTCAAGGCCTGTACATCAATCTGGACGGCGAACCGCTGGAGGGCGATGACCTGCACTTCGAGGCCTTGCCCAAGGCCCTGCGCGTGCACCTGCCGGTGGATTCGCCGTTAGTCGTCCAGGCTGATGATCTGCTCGCGCACCGCGAATAACACCAGGCCGGCCACGTCGAAAATCTGCAGTCGCTTCATGATCTGCGAGCGGTGCGCTTCCACGGTCTTGATGCTAAGGCCCAAGCCGTGGGCGATTTCTCGGGTGGACTTGCCGCGCACAATCAACCGCAGAATCTCCAGCTGCCGCGCGGTAAGGTTATGGCTGTGGCCGGCCGGGGTGGTGGGGCCCTGGCTGCGCACCAGCGCCTGGTTGATCACTGTGTGGGCAATCGCCGGGCTCAGGTAGCGCTCGTTGTTGCGCAGGGCCAGCAGCGCGTGTTCCAGCTCGTTGGCGGTGGTGTCCTTGAGCAGGTAGCCATGGGCGCCGGATTCCAGCGCGCACATGATCAGTTCCGGGTCGGTGTGCATCGACAGGATCAGCACGCGACTCTTGGGGTAGGCGCGCTTGAGTTGCTGCAAGGCATCCAGCCCACCGGTGTGTTTCATCGACAGATCCAGCAGCACGATATCCGGCAACAGGGCGCTGAATTGCTCCAGCAACTGCGCGCCATCGCTGGCCTCACCGACCACCGTGTAGCCGGGAATGTCCTGGACCAGCGCGCGTACGCCGGCCCGGATCAGTGCATGGTCATCCACCAGGAGTAATGTGCAGGTCACTCGATAACCTTAGGGGAACTGGCCCGTTCGAGGGCGCGGGGCGCCCAGGGGAAAAGCGCGTCGATCCGTGTCCCTTTGCCTGGCTGGCTGTTGACGGATAACGAACCGCCAAGCTGATCAATCCGCTCTGACATGCCAGCCATGCCCCGTTGGCCTTCCAGGCCCGGGTTGATGGCCGGCGAAAAGCCCTGGCCGTCATCGCAGATACTCAGCGACAGACCCTCGGGCAGGCGTTGCAGGCGTACCAGCAGATTGCGCGCCTGGGCGTGGCGTAGCATGTTGGTCACTGCTTCCTGGGTGATGCGAAAGGCCGCTACGGCCATTTCTTCCGGAATGCCGGTGAGCCGCTGCTGGCATTCCAGGCTCCAGTGAATGGGGGTGTTTTCCAGGGTCTTGAGCAGATGCGCGCGCAGGCTGGCTTCCAGGCCCAGGCTGGCCAGTTGGCGAGGGTTGAGGATGGCGGAGACGTCACGCACCTTGGCCAGGGTTTCATTCAGGGTGTTGCACAGCACCGTGCACTGGCTTTGCAAGTCTTCGGGCAGGCGACGCTTGAGCCATTCACTTTGCAGCTTGGCGGCGGTGAGCAGTTGGCCGATGTCGTCATGCAATTCGCGGCTGAGGCGGTGGCGTTCGTTTTCCTGCACTTGCAGCAAGCGATCGGCCAGTTCCTGGGGCTGGAACTTGATGGATTTGCGCGAGTGCCACTGTTGCAAGCCAACCACCACCAGCGTGGCCAGGTTGAGTAGCACCAGCAGCGGTAAAGCGGCGGAGAAACTGTAGGCCCACAGGCTCATCAGCAGCGAGCCAAGGCACAGGGCGAGGATCAGACGGCGTGCATTGCTGCGGGACGCGGACCTTGCGATGAGTGTCTTGAAGTAGGCATACATAGCGGATGGAGCCAATGAAGGTTCGCTGCGGGAAGTCCGGTCACGGCGGCTGACGGGGCTCTGTTTGGAACGCGTTATCGAATCGTTTTTATGCATGATGAAGTTGAGCCACTTCGAGTGGGGCATAGTACCACCACTATTACCGTTGGTCGCCTTGTGCCGTGCCTGGCAAGGTTATTAACTGCGCAAATGCTCCGGGCGGTATTCCCAGAGTTCATGGAGTAGGGGAGTTATATTATTTCTGTTTGGATGTATCGATATTACCGTTACTGGCTAATTGATATCTTTGCCCGCGCGATTCAGCTCAACTGGATTAATGAGGTGTGTCGTTTTCAGACAACTTCCGGTTTAAACGCGACCCGATATCCGCTCAAGACACGTGGTGCATACGTTGCTGCGGTTTAAAACTGAAATTCTTTTGCGGAATATGCATTGTTACGGTAGCAATCAACGTCGTCTGCTCAGTTTCGTCCAGCGCCAATTGGCCTGTTTTCACATCAATCAACTCCAACTGCCAGGCCAGCAATTTCAGGCATTCTTCCAAGGCGTTCAAGGCTTGATCATGCAGTTGCAACGGGCTTTCGGCATTGGCGATCAGGTACTGGATATGCCGCGAGAATTCGCTGATCGCTTGCAGGGCAAGGCAATCGGCTTTTTCAGCGAGCTTGATCAGGCTGACCTTCATGCAGTCGATGGCGTCACTGTCGTTTCGGATCAAATGTAGGTGGCTCAGGCACTCTTCCGACTTGACCAGCAGCTTTTCAGCTTCATGCAGGAATTCGGGAAGAGCAAGTTGCCACTCGTTACCGTCGTTCATCATGCAAGTCTCCACAACATAAGGTCGGGTGATGAGATGCCGCACCGGGTGAATGGCTTAAAAGTAGCGCTGAAATATGACTGGAATCTGTAGGTTGCTTCTGAGTTTTTAGTAGGACGTTTATTAGAATGACGGCGACGGCTGTGCGCGGCCCTCATAAGCGGGGTCAATTGCACACCTTCAATTGCCGACATCTGGATGTCTGGAAGGCCCGTGGGCCGTGGGCTTGGGATGGCAAACAAAAGCCTGACTCCATTCATGCATTGAGAATGGCGTCACATTAATGGCTATTAGATATTGCGAATATCAGGTTGGGCCTGATTGTGCATAGGGGAATCCCTTATATGGCGGAACTTTGCATCGAATTGAATGTCGTGCAACGTCGCCGTACCGCTCTCTGGAGAGGCCAGCGCAGTAAACCATGATGTCAGTGTGACATCAATGAATTTACGTGGCATTTTACACGGGTCAAGGTCTGGCGCTTGCCGCCGATAACAAGCCTTAAGTGAGCTGCACAATCCCTTAGCGCATCAGGAGCTTTTAATGGCCGGCATTCTCGACACGGTAGATCAACGCACGCAACTGGTGGGTGAGAATCGCCTGGAGATCCTCATGTTCCGCCTGTTCGGGCGTCAGCTGTTCGCGATCAACGTGTTCAAGGTGCAGGAAGTCCTGCAACTGCCCAAGCTGACCTTGATGCCGCAGCGCCATCCTTTCGTCTGCGGCGTGGTCAACCTGCGGGGCCAGACCCTGCCGGTGATCGACCTGTCCCAGGCCATCGGCATGCGCCCGCTGGTGCCGGGCCCGAACAGCACCATTATCGTCACCGAGTACAACCGTTCGGTGCAGGCGTTCCTGGTGGGCGGTGTGGACCGCATCGTCAACATGAACTGGGAAGCCATCCTGCCGCCGCCGACCAGCGCCGGTCGCCAGCATTACCTCACGGCCATCAGCAAGGTCGACGACCAGTTGGTGGAAATCATCGATGTGGAAAAAGTCCTGGCCGAGATCGTGCCGTATAACGCCAAGGTCTCCCGTGAAAAACTCGAAGACCCGGTGCTGGAGCGCGCCCGTGGCCGTGAGGTGCTGCTGGTGGATGACTCCAATGTGGCCCTCTCGCAACTGCGCGACACCCTTGGCCAACTGGGGGTGAAGATGCACATCGCCAGTGACGGCCTCAAGGCGCTGAACATGCTCAAGGCCTGGGCCGATGCCGGCCACGTAATGACCGATAAGCTGCTGATGATCTTCACCGACGCCGAAATGCCCGAGATGGACGGTTATCGCCTCACCACCGAAATCCGCAACGACCCGCGCCTGCGTGGCCTGTATGTGGTGCTGCACACCTCGTTGTCCGGCAGCTTCAACGACTCGATGGTGAAGAAGGTCGGCTGCGACAATTTCCTGTCCAAATTCCAGCCCGACAAGCTGGTGGACGTGGTGCGTCAGCGTCTGCTGCTGGACGAAGCGCCCGCTTGACCTTAGGGTGATGGCTTTGCCCCTCAGGAATGCAGGCTCATGCTTCGTCTCAGCGCGTTGTACCGTTACCCCTTGAAGTCCGGCAAGGCCGAAATCCTGCAGCACGTCGGCCTGGATAAACTCGGGGTGGACGGGGACCGACGCTGGATGCTGGTGGATGAAGCCAGCGGCCGTTTCCTCACGCAGCGCGCTGTGGCCAAGATGAGTCAATTGTCGGCGCTGTGGAACAGCAGCGGCGGCCTCACACTGAGTTCACCGGGCTACGCCGCGCTGGACGTGGCGCTGCCGGGTAGCGATGCCGAATTGCGGGGTGTGACGATCTGGCGTGACACTCTGCGCGTACCGGACGCGGGCGACGCGGCGGCGGCCTGGGTCAGCGACTTTATCGGCAAGCCGACGCGGCTGGTGCAAATCCCCGTTGAACGCGCCCGCACCACCCAGGCCGGTTACGGCAAGGACGACGACCAGGTCGCGTTTGCCGACGGTTACCCGCTGCTGGTGATCGGCCAGGCGTCGCTGGACGATCTTTCCCAACGCATCGGCCGCCCCATGGACATGCTGCGCTTTCGTCCCAACCTGGTCATCGAGGGCAGTGAAGCTTTCGCCGAAGACGGCTGGAAACGCTTGCGCATCGGCGACGTGGAGTTCCGCGCGGTCAAGCCGTGCTCGCGCTGCATCCTCACCACCATCGACCCGCAGACCGGCGAGCGCAGCACAGACCGTGAACCCTTCGCTACGCTGGAGGCTTACCGCAAGACTGAAGATGGCGCGATTTTCGGCCAGAACCTGGTCAACGATGGCATTGGGCGGTTGGAAGTCGGGATGCCGGTGACGATCCTGGAGTAGTTTTCCTCAGGCATAAAAAATGCCCGTCTCTTGTGAGACGGGCATTTTTTTGTTTCCGGGAAAGCCTTAGCCGCGGTATTCGCACAGGTAAGCAGTGTCCACGGCGACTTTCAGCTGGAACTTGCTGTTGGCCGGCACGTTGAACTGGCTGCCGGCGGCGAAGGTTTCCCACTCGCTGGCATCCGGCAGCTTGACGGTCAGGGCGCCGGACACCACGTGCATGATTTCACGCTGGGCGGTGCCGAATTCGTATTCGCCGGGGGCCATGACGCCGATGGTCGCCGGACCTTCTGCGGTGCCGAAAGCGATCGACTTGACGGTGCCGTCGAAGTACTCGTTGACTTTAAACATGGGCGATTCCTCGGAAAAGGGGTTGATGCTTTACTGTAGGAGCGAGCTTGCTCGCGAAGATCGTCAACGATAACGCGGGTGATCTGATTAAACGCGGTGCCTGGGCGTTCTTCGCGAGCAAGCTCGCTCCTACAGGTAAGCATCACCAAAAAGGGCGTCCAGTATGCCCAAGGGCAGAGGAGCTGCCTAGACCGGCAATATCAGCGGCAGCAGGCGCGCCGTATTGCGTGCATCCTCCAGCGCCCGATGTTGCTGGCCATGAAACTGCATCCCCGCCAATTGCAGGGCGCCATTGAGCCCCAAGGGCTTGTCCAGGCGGCGGGCCTTGGCGAAGCGTTGCTTGAGGTTCACATGGGGTGTGGTGGCGAGTGCGCTGGCCAGGCCATGGCGTTGCCATTCCAGTTCCAGTTGCCTGCGATCGTAATCGCCCCAGCTGGCCCAGCCTTCCAGGCGCGGCTGATGCTGGCCCAGCCAGCGCTCGAACAGCGGCCACACCTCGGTAATCGGCGCTGCGCCATCGATGTTGGCCTGGGTGATGTGGGTCAGTTGGCGACAAAAGGGCGTCAGCAAGGGGCGGCGCAGCGGCCGCACAAAGCGCTGGAAGTGATCCAGCTCGCGGCCCTGGCGGTTGACCAGGCTCGCGCCGATCTCGATGACTTCCATCTCCGTCACGGGCCAGCCGCCTTCATCCGTTGTGGCTTCAAGGTCAATAATCAGCCAATGAGGCATCGTGCAGGTTCCCGTACTCTTCCCTTTCTGTTGGGGATAGAGCGTAGCCCGGCCCTGTAGTTCCGCC
Organism: Pseudomonas reactans; assembly: GCF_013385825.1. Taxonomy (GTDB): domain Bacteria; phylum Pseudomonadota; class Gammaproteobacteria; order Pseudomonadales; family Pseudomonadaceae; genus Aquipseudomonas; species Aquipseudomonas reactans. The sequence goes on from NZ_JACAPG010000011.1 coordinate 6,860, forward strand.
TAGGGGTCAGACGATCTCCAGCAGAACCTGACGATTGCGCACCTGATCACCGGCGATTACCTGCACGCCTTTGATCACGCCGTCGATACCGGCCGTCAGCGGATGCTCCATTTTCATGGCTTCGAGCACCAGCAGCAGCTGGCCTTTGGTCACGCTGTCGCCGGCGCTGACCCGCACGTCGACGATTGCACCGTCCATCGGCGCCTTGACCGTGCCGCTGCTGGCGTCGGCCTGGCGGCTGGCGACTTGCTGGGTGCAGTCGATCACCCTGAGACCGGGTAGCCATAGTTGGTTGCCGTCGAAGTGATAGGCGATGCGGCGCCGGATACCGTTGAATACCAGGGTGGCGTGGCGGCCGTCGGTGGTGAGTCGCAGTGGCTCAGCACTGACGGTGTGGATGTTCCCGTTGACCTCCAGGCGATAGGTGCAAGGCGCGCTGGCGTTGTTGCGCCATCCCGCCAGGCCTTGGGGATGCTGGTTGGCGCTGTGCTGGTAAAACAGCGCGGCGGCCAGGGCGAGCTGTTCTGTTGATGGCGTCAGGGGCGGGATTTCGCGGAAGTGCTCAGCGATAAATCCGGTACTGAAATCGCCGCCAACAAAATCCGGATGCTTGAGCAAATCCACCAGCAGCAGCTGGTTGGTCGCGACCCCCAGCAACACCGTGTCTTCCACCGCCCGTAGCAGTTTGCGTCGCGCCTCTTCGCGGGTGGCGCCATGGGCGATGATCTTGCCCAGCATCGGGTCGTAGAACGGGCTGATGCGTTGGCCTTCCATCACGCCATGGTCGATACGCACGCCAGTGGCTGGGTCCCAGCGCAATACGTCGCCGGTTTGCGGCAGGAAGCCTTGGGTCGGGTCTTCCGCGTACAAGCGTACTTCCATGGCATGGCCACTGAGGGTGACGTCGGCCTGTGTCAGCGGCAGTGGTTGGCCGGCGGCGATCTGCAGTTGCCAGTCCACCAGGTCGAGGCCGGTGATCAGTTCGGTCACCGGGTGTTCCACTTGCAGGCGCGTGTTCATTTCCAGGAAGTAGAAACGGCCATCGCGGTCGAGCAGGAACTCCACGGTGCCGGCGCCGATGTAATTCACCGCGCGCCCGGCCTTCAGCGCGGCTTCACCCATGGCTTGGCGCAACTCGGGCGTCATGACAGGGCAGGGGGCTTCTTCGATGACTTTTTGATGGCGACGCTGGATCGAACAGTCGCGCTCGCCAAGGTAAATGAGGTGGCCGTGGCTGTCGCCGAACAGCTGGATTTCGACGTGGCGCGGGTCGGTCAGGGCTTGTTCGAGGATCAGTTCGTCGCTGCCAAAGGCGTTTTTGGCTTCCGAGCGGGCGGTGTGCAGGTTGTCCAGCAGGTTTTTCGATTGGTGGACGAGGCGCATGCCGCGACCGCCGCCGCCGGCGCTGGCTTTGATCATAAGGGGGTAGCCGATGCGGTCGGCTTCCTGTTGCAGGGTGGTGTCGTCCTGGGCGCTGCCTTGGTAGCCGGCGATGCAGGGGACGCCGGCTTTGAGCATGGCGAGTTTGGACAGGCGTTTGCTGCCCATCAGTTCGATGGCCTCAACGCTGGGGCCGATGAAGGTGAGGCCGGCGTGTTGGCAGGCGCGGGCGAAGTCGGGGTTTTCGGAGAGGAAGCCGTAGCCGGGGTGGATGGCGTCGGCGCCTGTGCGTTTGGCGGCGTTGAGGATGGCTTCGATGTTGAGGTAGGACTGGTGGACGGGGGCCGGGCCGATGTGGACGGCTTCGTCGGCCATCTGCACATGTAGGGCCTGGGCGTCGGCGTCGCTGTAGATGGCCACGGTGCGATAGCCCAAGGCCTGGGCGGTGCGTTGGATGCGGCAGGCGATTTCGCCGCGGTTGGCGATCAGGATTTTTGTTAGCTGCGGCATTTTTGGGCTCCGGGTACATATCCGTTGTTTGGGTAACGGCTGCTATGGGTTCCGCCCTTACGGCGGCTCACTTTTGAAGAGCGCAAAAGTAAGCAAAACGCTCTTGCCCCAACACTCGGCACCTCGCCTAGGCTCGGTGTGCCCTCACTCCGGCT
>NZ_JACAPG010000011.1:8949-168076 GCF_013385825.1 Pseudomonas reactans
TTGACGGGGCGCCTCAGATCAAAAGCCAAAGCAAGATCAAGAGCGACTCGCTTCGCATCGTGGATATGCGGTCCCTTGTAGGAGCTGGCTTGCCGGCGATGACGTCATCTGCACCACCGTGGCTTTCGCTTCTGCACAAACGCCTGCGTCCCCTCAATCCCTTCCTCACTCCTCACTGCCTCGGCAAACCACTGCGCGCCGCGATCCAGCACCGTTTCAAGTGGCTCATCCACGCTCGCGAGCAGCAGCGCTTTGGTCCGTGCATTCGCGCCTGGCGCACACTTCAGTACCTGGCCCAATACTTCATCCAATCGTTCTGCCAGCGCCTGCGGATCGCGCTCGGTAAAGTGCACGACGCCCAGTCGCTCGGCCTCTACGCCATCAAAGCGCGCGGCGGTGAGTGCCAAGCGGCGTGCCTGGGTCAGGCCAATTCGCTTCACCACAAACGGCGCTATCTGCGCCGGTAACAAGCCCAGGCTGGTTTCCGGCAGGCCGAATTGCGCCTGGTGATCGGCGATGGCGATATCGCTCACGCACGCCAGGCCAAAACCGCCGCCCAGCACCGCGCCTTGCAGCACCACGATCACCACTTGCGGCACGGCTTCCACTGCTTGCAGCAAGGTGCCGAATGCCCGGTTCAGTGCGTGGAGTTGATTGCTTGCGGTGACCAGGTCCTTCACATCCGCCCCGGCGCAAAAGTGCCCGCCCGCGCCGCTGATCACCACGGCCCGGGTCTGGCTGTCCAACTGCGCCAGTACGTTGCGCAGTTCATTGACCATTGCCAGGCTCATCGCGTTGCGGCTTTCCGGTCGGTTGAGGGTGATGTGCAGCACGCCGTTATGCGGTTCAAGCAGCAGGGTGTTCATGATTTTTTCCCCGGCAAGGTGCCCATCAATTTGCAGATGATGCCCAGCATGATTTCGTCGGCGCCGCCGCCGATCGAGACCAGGCGCACATCGCGATAGGCGCGGGCCACTGGGTTGTCCCACATGAAGCCCATGCCGCCCCAGTATTGCAGGCAGCTGTCGCTGACTTCACGGCCCAGGCGCCCGGCCTTGAGTTTGGCCATGGAGGCTAGTCGCGTCACGTCCTGGCCTTTGATGTATTGCTCGGTGGCCTGGTAGACCAGCGCGCGCAGGCATTCGATTTCGGTGGCGAGTTCGGCCAGGCGAAAGTGGATCACCTGGTTGTCGATCAGCGCCTTGCCGAAGGTCTGGCGCTCTTTGCAGTATTCGATGGTGCTGTCGATGCAGTACTCCAGGCCCTTGATCATGTTGGCCGCGCCAAACAGGCGTTCTTCTTGGAACTGCAGCATCTGCATCATGAACCCCGCGCCTTCGTGGCCGATGCGGTTGCGTTGGGGCACGCGCACGCCGTCGAAGAACACCTGGGCAGTCTCGGAGCTGTGCATGCCGAGCTTTTCCAGGGGCGGGCTGACGCTGATGCCGGGGGTGTTCATCGGCACCATGATCAGCGATTTGTTGATGTGCGGTTTGTCGTCGGAGGTGTTGGCCAGCAGGCAGATGAAGTCGGCGCTGGGCGAGTTGGTGATCCACATTTTGCTGCCGTTGATCACGTAGTCGTCGCCGTCCTTGCGCGCATGGGTCTTGAGCCCGGCCACGTCGGAGCCGGCGCCGGTTTCCGAGACGCCGATGCAACCGACCTGCTCGCCGCTGATGGCCGGGCGCAGGAATTCGTCGCGCAGTTCATCGCTGCCGAAGCGGGCGAGGGCGGGGGTGCACATGTCGGTCTGCACGCCGATGGACATGGGGATGCCGCCGCAGCGGATGGTGCCGAACTCTTCGGCGGCGACGATGGAGTAGCTGTAGTCCAGGTCCATTCCACCGAATTGCTCCGGCTTGGAAATGCCCAGCAGGCCGAGGTCGCCGGCCTTGCGGAAGATCTCGTGGATGGGAAAGCGCCCGGCTTTTTCCCATTCGTCCACATGGGGGTTGATCTCGCGGTCGACAAAGGCGCGGACGGTGCGGCGCAGCTCCTGGTGTTCCTGGGTAAAGATCATTTTTATTGTTCTCCTTATCGCGACGCGGAGCGTCTCGGGCGAAATTTAGAGGCGTGCTACACCGAAGGTATTGGCCTGCAACTCACGCACCTCGGCCTCGTGGCAGATATCCAGCAGAAAGCCCAGCAAGGTTCGTGTATCCCGTGGATCAATCAGCCCGTCGTCCCATAGATTCGCGCTGCCGTAGAGCGCGGTGGACTGGCTGTCGAGCTTCTGTGCGGTGACCTGTTCCAGCATGTCGAGCACTTTGGGGTCCGGCACCAGGCCGTCCTTCAATTGTTTGGCCTCTGTCACGATGCGCAGCACCTTGCCCGCCTGCGCACCGCCCATCACCGCCGTGCGGCTGTTGGGCCAGGCGAAGATAAAGCGCGGGTCGAGCCCACGGCCGCACATCGCATAGTTGCCGGCGCCATAAGAACCGCCCACCACTATCGTCAGTTTAGGCACCCGTGCATTGGCCACAGCCTGGATCATCTTCGCGCCGTGCTTGATCACGCCTTGCTGCTCCGACTCGGTGCCGACCATGAAACCGGTGGTGTTGTGCAGGAACAGCAGCGGCGTGCGGCTCTGGTCGCACAGTTGGATAAATTGCGCGGCCTTGCTCGCGCCCTTGGGCGTGATCGGACCGTTGTTGCCGATCACACCGACGGCGCGGCCCTGGATGTGCAGGTGGCCGCAGACGGTGTGGGCATCGAACTCGCCTTTGAATTCGAGGAAGTGCGAGCCGTCGGCCAGGCGCGCGAGGATTTCGCGGACGTCGTAGGGTTTTTTCGGGTCGTCGGGGATCAGGCCCAGCAGTTCCTCGATGGGATACAGCGGCTCTGCGTAGGTGCGTTTGGGCGCCAATGGCAGGCGATCATTCCAGGGCAATAGGCTGACGATCTCCCGCGCGATACGCACACCGTCCGCATCGTTTTCCGCCAGGTATTCGGCAGTGCCGGCGGTTTGCGCGTGCATCTCGGCGCCGCCGAGTGCTTCATCCGTCGCCACTTCGCCGGTCGCGGCCTTTAGCAGCGGCGGCCCGGCGAGGAACAGCTTGGCCCGGCCACGCACCACCACCACGTAATCCGACAGCCCTGGCTGATACGCGCCGCCGGCCGTGGCCGAGCCGTGTACCACGGTGATCTGCGGCAAGCCCATGGCCGACATGCGCGCCTGGTTGGCGAAGCTGCGCGCGCCTTCGACGAAAATCTCGGCGGCATAGTTGAGGTTGGCGCCGCCGCTTTCGGCCAGGGTCACCACCGGCAGTTTGTTCTCCATGGCGATCTGTTGCAGGCGCAGGGACTTCTTCAGGCCGGTGGGGGAAATGGTGCCGCCCTTGATCGCGCTATTGTTGGCTACCACCAGCATGCGCACGCCGCTGACGTAGCCGATGCCGGCGATCAGCCCACCGCCGGCGGCGCTGCCGTCCTTGTCATCGTGCAGCTTGTAGCCGGCCAGGCTGGCCAGCTCCAGGAACGGCGCGCCGGGGTCCAGCAACAGGTTGAGGCGCTCGCGGGGCAGTAGTTGGCCGCGTTTGTCGAACTTGGGTTTGGCTTCCTGGGCCTTGCTCAGCAGGTTGCCTTCCAACTGGTGCAGTTGGACGATGGCGGTCAGCATCGCGTCACGGTTTTGTGCGAATTGAGCGCTGTGAGCGTCGATCAGGGATTCAATCACCGGCATGGTCTATTGCTCCGCCTTGAGTACATCCGGCAGGTAGGCACGGTGAAAGCCATTGAAGGGCTCGCTCGGTGCCTGCGCCTTAAGCAACGGCCAGGCGCGGCTGCCCAGGCTGGCGGCGCCGTCGATGCGCAGGGTGCTGCCGCTGATAAACGCGGCGGCGGGGCTGAGCAGGAACACGATGGCCGCGCTGACTTCCGATTCGGTGCCGATACGCTTGAGCGGTACGTGTTCGCGCAACGTCGGGATCACCGCCTTGAACGCGCCTTCATAGGTGTCCATGCCGCTGGAGGCGATCCAGCCCGGCGCAACGGCGTTGACCCGCACGCCCGCATAACCCCACTCGAAGGCGGCGGTCTTGGTGAAGTTGTCCATGCCGGCGCGTGCTGCGCCCGAGTGGCCCATGCCGGGCATGCCGCCCCACATGTCGGCGAGCATGTTGACGATGGCGCCGCCGTGCTTGCTCATGGATTGGTTGAACACTTCCCGCGCCACCAGGAAACCGCCGACCAGGTTGGTGCGCAGTACGGTTTCGAAGCCTTTTTGATTGATCGCGGCCAGCGGCGACGGGTATTGGCCACCCGCATTGTTGACCAGGCCGTGGATCGGGCCGTGCTCATGAATGATGTGTTTGACCAGCGCCTTGACCGCCTCTTCATCGCGAATGTCGCAGGCCTGCCACGCGGCGCTGCCGCCATCTTCGGCGATCTCGATGGCGACGTTTTGCAGTTTTTCCGGCTTGCGTCCCACCAGAATCACCTTGGCGCCCAAGGCCGCCAGTTCATGGGCGGTGCAGCGGCCAATGCCACTGCCGCCGCCGGTAACAATCACGGTGTGACCCTGGAACAGGTCGGCTTTGAAGATCGAGTCGAAGGCCACGGCAATGCTCCTGTCAGGTGAGTGAATCTGCGATGTGCTGCGGCACGGCGATGGGGATTTCCAGCAGTTGCTGGGCAAAGGCCTTGCCTTGCGGGTCGATGCGCAGGCTGGCGATGCCGCCGCCGCCCAGGGCGTTTTCCAGCAGGAAGTTGAGGCTGCGGCTGCCGGGCAAATACCAGCGCTCGACGCGACCGTGCACGGGGTCCAACACGTGGCCCATCCAGTCGACGATCACTTCCGGGGTCAGCGCTTCGGCGATCCATGGCAAATACTCGGGATCGCGGGCGATCACGCCGATATTGCTGTGGTTGCCCTTGTCGCCGGAGCGCGCCACGGCCAGTTTCACCAGTGGCACGCTGGCGTCGGCGCGGCCTTGGGGTTTGGGCGGGTCAATCGGTGCATCGGGCAGGGTGGGGGCGTCGGCAACTGGTAGGGGGCAGGCGTGGCGTTCGCCCTGATAGTCGATCAGCAGCTCGCAGGCGGATTTATCGATCAGGAATGAAAACAACCGGATCACCGGGTACACGCTCGGTCGTCCGCCGACAATCCCGGTCAGGCCCGGCGCCATGCCGGTCGCAGCTTGGGCGATCTCTCGGGCGAACAGTACCAGCGCCGATTTGCTCGGGTGACGCACTGCCAGTTTTACCACCACTTCACGGCAGTCCCGGCGCATTGCGTGGGCGCCATAGGTCGCTTCGCTGCCGAGCAGTTCGATATTCACCTCGGTGTACGGCGCCCAGCGACGTTGGCTGAATAACTCCGAGGTCTTGTCGATGATCGCCTGGCTGACCCGCTCGGCCTTGGCCACCGCGTCGATTCCGGCGATCAGGCAACTGGCGGTGCAGCGGAAACCGTCCAGGTAGGTCGCGCTGACCTTGTACTGATCGGTGGGCGGTAAACCCTTGGCGCCGTGCAGGCGCACGCAGTTTTTGCCCTGCTGCTGCAATTTGACCTGGCTGAAGTCGCAGATCACATCCGGCAGCAGATAGGCGCGCGGGTCGCCGATTTCATACAGCAACTGTTCGGCCACGCTGAGTTCGCTGATCAATCCACCGGTGCCGTCGACTTTGTTCACGGTGAACTGGCCGTCGGCGCTGACTTCAACAATCGGAAAACCGATGTGTGCGTAGTCCGGCACGTCGCGCCAATCGGTGAAATTACCGCCGGTGCACTGCGCGCCGCATTCGATGATATGCCCGGCCAATGCGGCTTGGGCGAGGCGATCGTAGTCCTGCCAGGACCAGTCGAACTCATGCACCAGCGCCGCGCTAACCACGGCGCTGTCCACCACGCGGCCGGTGATGACGATATCCGCGCCCAGGGCCAGTGCCTGGGTGATGCCCGGTGCGCCGAGGTAGGCATTGGCGGACACGCACACGGGAGGCAACAGCGTGCCGTTGAACATGTCGGTGATGTCGTGCAGATGCTTGAGTTGGGGTTGCAGGTCATCGCCCAGCAGCACGGCGATTTTGAGTTCGACACCGGCTTTGTCGCACGCCGCTTGCAGGGCGGCGGCGCAGGCTTGGGGATGGATGCCGCCGGCGTTGCTGATCACGCGAATACCCTGGCGCTGGATATCCGCCAGCAACGGCGTGAGCACGTCGACAAAATCCGTGGCGTAACCCGCCTGGGGGTCCTTCATGCGCGCACCAGCGAGGATCGACATCGTGACTTCCGCCAGGTAGTCGAACACCAGGTAATCCAGCGTGCCGCCGTGCACCAACTGGGCGGCGGCGGTGCAGGTGTCGCCCCAGAAGGCGCTGGCACAGCCGATACGAACCGTCTTGCTCATGAGAAATCCTTCCTCGAATGGCTGGGGCGAGACTACCAAGCAAGCGCTTGGTTTGTAAACTCCAGTCACAAGTTTTAGCCAAGCGCTTGCTTGGGTGGCCGCCACGGCCTAAATTGCCGGCCAAGACGTCCGTGGAAGTAGAGGAGAGAGGCATGGATGAGCATAAAGCCCTGCGGGTGATGCGCACCATGGTCGACGGCGGCCAATTGACCGACCCCGACAGCGCCCGGGGCAAGCTGCTGCAGACGGCGGCCCACTTGTTTCGCAACAAGGGCTTCGAGCGCACGACCGTGCGCGACCTGGCCAGCGCCGTGGGCATTCAGTCCGGCAGCATCTTTCACCACTTCAAGAGCAAGGACGAGATCCTACGCGCGGTGATGGAAGAAACCATCCACTACAACACCGCGATGATGCGCGCGTCCCTTGAGGAAGCCACTAACGTACGCGAGCGGGTGCTGGCGCTGATCCGCTGCGAACTGCAGTCGATCATGGGCGGCAGCGGCGAGGCCATGGCGGTGCTGGTGTACGAATGGCGCTCGCTGTCGGCCGATGGGCAGGCCCAGGTGCTGGCTCTGCGTGACGTGTATGAGGCACTGTGGCTGCAGGTGCTGGGCGAGGCCAAGGACGCCGGTTACATCAAGGGCGATGTATTCATCACCCGACGTTTTCTGACCGGAGCGTTGTCGTGGACGACCACCTGGTTCCGCGCAGAAGGCAGCATGACTCTCGAACAGTTGGCTGAAGAAGCCCTGTTGATGGTTTTGAAGGCCGATTGAAGTGCAAGCTATTAATTTGGCGGTAGAAAGTTGTCTCGCCAGACAAAAACGCCTAGCTTATCGCCATTAGCGTTTTTGAACGGTGTGTGCCTTGATGTTTTCGCCATGGCGGCTGGCTGCAGGACTTACCTTTTGGGCACTGGGCACCGCGTGGTGGATGCCAGCCTCGGCTGCGCAATTGGTGCGCATCGGCGCGGCGCATTTTCCACCCTACACCGTGCGCCCGGAGCAGGGTGCCGATACGGGTTTGCTGCCGCAACTGGTCGAGGCGTTGAACGCCGCGCAAACCGATTACCAGTTTGTGTTGGTGCCCACCTCTATCCCTCGGCGTTTCCGCGATTTCGAGCAGGGCCGGGTCGATATGGCGATCTTTGAGAATCCCGACTGGGGCTGGCAGGAAATTCCTCACACCACCGTCGACATGGGCCTGGAAGACGCGGAAATCTTCGTCGCCCAACGCAAGCCTGGTCGCGATCAGGCTTACTTCGCTGACCTCAAAGGTAAACGTCTGGCCGTGTTCAGCGGTTATCACTACGCCTTCGCCAACTTCAACCCCGACCCCAAGCACATGGCCGAGCACTTCAACGCCACATTGACCTACTCCCATGACAGCAACTTGCTGATGGTCGCGCGCGGGCGTGCCGACATCGCCCTGGTGACGCGTTCGTATTTGAGTGATTTCATGGTGCGCAATGCGGATTTGGCCGGGCAGTTCCTGGTGTCGGAACGCATTGACCAGGTCTATCACCACTACGCCTTGCTGCGCCCGAAAGCGCCGATTACGGGGGAAGCGTTTGCCGCGTTGCTCAAGCGCTTGCGCGATGATGGAGAGATGCTGAAGATTTTCGAGCCGTATCGCATTGATGTAACCGCAGTGCCTCTGTAGGAGCGAGCTTGCTCGCGAAGACCGCAAGAACACCGCGTCAATGCTGAATCAACGCGGCGCGTTCAGGTTCTTCGCGAGCAAGCTCGCGCCTACAATGACGGTCATCAGACCCGACGTGCAAACGTATCGCTATGGCTGCCCGACACCTTGCGGCAGTGCACCAGCGCATCCCGGATCATGAAGTTCACCAGGGTCGGCGAGACGCCGAGTTCCTTGGCGATGTCCTTTTGCGGTACGCCGTGCAGGCGGTACATCTCGAACGCGTAGCGGGTGCGTTGCGGCAGCTCCGTCAGGGCGTCGGCGATGTTTTCCAAGGTGTTGAAATTGATGTGCGAGGTTTCCGGTGAAGCGCCGTGAATAACCACATTCAAGCCTTCCTCTTCCGTCCCGGAGTATTTGAGCTCCAGGGCCTGCTTGCGGTAGTGATCGATGGCCAGGTTGCGCACGATCTGGAACAGATAACTCAATTGAGCCTTGAACGATGACGTGATCGTCGGTGCCGACTGCAGCCGGAAGTAGGCGTCCTGCACTACGTCTTCGGCACGGGAGCGGCAGCCGGTAATGCGTGCCGCGATCTTCACCAGAATCAGCCGATTATCGACGAATGCCTGGAGAAGCGGTGAGTCGCACCTGCCTGTGGATACTTGTTCCGTCATGGAAATCACCTTGTCGCAAAAGAGGTTAGGGGAGGGCGTCCTTGCTGAGGCCTCCTACACATCGGGCAACAAATTATGCTGAATGATAATGATTGTCAAATGAGAAGGCGAACTAATCTTATGCTTTCTTGTTAGGTGTGAACCACGTCTCGCTCGTACCCGGCGACTAATTATTTGCCGGTGCCGTCCGTTCTTCTGGGTGACAGGTCCGTTAGCAATACGGCCAAGGATCAGCACCCGCAGGAGGACGAAATGGGTTTCTATCGTGCATACAGCGTGTTTCAGTTTGGAGTCGTCACTCGATGAGTACGCCGACCCGACTGCGCCTGTTCTGCCTGCCCTATTCGGGCGCCAGCGCCATGGTTTACGCGCGCTGGCGCCGGGCCCTGCCTGAATGGTTGCAGGTGTGTCCGCTGGAATTGCCAGGGCGTGGCATGCGCATGGACGAGCCGTTGCAGCGCGATATCAAGGCCTTGGCGGCCCAGCTCGCGGACGAAATCAGCCACGACTTGAGCGGCCCCTACGCCTTGTTCGGTCACAGTCTTGGCGGCCTGCTCGCCTTCGAATTGGCGCATGCGTTGCATGCGCGCAATGTGCCGCCGCCGCTGGCCCTGTTCGCTTCCGGAACGGCCGGGCCGGCGCGTCGCGACGTCAGCGAGTACGCCATCGAAAAGACCGATGAACAACTGATCGCCCGCCTGCGCGAGCTGCAAGGCACGGCCGAAGAGGCCTTGGCCAACCCCGAGTTGATGCAGTTGATGCTGCCGATCCTGCGCGCCGATTTCCTGTTGTGCGGCAGCTTCACCTACGGCGAGCGCGCACCGCTGGGCATGCCGATCCACGTGTTCGGCGGCAAGCAGGACAGCGTGCGCGCCGACCAGCTGCTCGACTGGCAACTCGACGCCGCCAGCGGCTTTTCCCTGGACATGTTCGACGGCCACCACTTCTTCCTCATGCAACACGAAAGCGCCGTGCTGCGCTGCATCCGGCGCTACGCCGACGAACACCTGGCCCGCTGGCGCAATGGCGCCGCACGGTCACTCGCCGTCGGCTGAACAAGCCCCCCGAATTCTTGAATTTCCCGTAAGCCGATTTCAGGCAGGAACCCCATGATGGACGCCTTCGAACTTCCCCGCACCCTGGTCCAGTCCCTTCAACGTCGCGCCGCGCAGACCCCGGACCAGGTCGCCCTGCGCTTCCTCGCCGAATCCGCCGAGCACAATGTTGTGCTCAGTTACCGCGACCTGGACCAGCGCGCTCGCACCATCGCTGCCGCCTTGCAAGCCAATGCGGACCTGGGCGACCGTGCCGTGCTGTTGTTTCCCAGCGGTCCGGATTACGTCGCGGCGTTCTTTGGTTGCCTCTACGCGGGTGTGATTGCAGTGCCGGCCTATCCACCGGAGTCCACCCGTCGTCACCATCAGGAGCGCCTGCTGTCGATCATCAGTGATGCCGAGCCGCGCCTGTTGCTGACCATCGCCAGCCTCGCCGATGGCTTGTCGCAGATCGAAAACGCGCCGCCGGTATTGAGCGTCGATCGCCTGGAAAGCCTCGGGCATTGGGTCGCCCCAGACCTGCATCCAGACGACATCGCGTTCCTGCAATACACCTCTGGCTCCACCGCGCTGCCCAAGGGCGTACAAGTCAGCCACGGCAACCTGGTCGCCAACGAAGTGTTGATCCGTCGCGGTTTTGGCATCGACCTGAACCCGGATGACGTGATCGTCAGTTGGTTGCCGCTGTACCACGACATGGGCCTGATCGGCGGCCTGCTGCAACCGATCTTCAGTGGTGTGCCCTGCGTGCTGATGTCGCCGGCTTACTTCCTCGGTCGCCCCTTGCGCTGGCTGGAAGCGATCAGCGAATACGGCGGCACCATCAGCGGTGGCCCGGATTTCGCCTATCGCCTGTGCAGCGAACGGGTCAGTGAGACGGCCCTGGAGCGCCTGGATCTGAGCCAATGGCGCGTGGCCTATTCCGGTTCCGAACCGATCCGCCTCGACACCCTGGAGCGCTTCGCCGAGAAGTTCGCCGCCTGCGGTTTCACCCCGAACAATTTCTTTGCCTCCTACGGCCTGGCCGAGGCGACCCTGTTTGTCGCCGGTGGCACCCGTGGCCAAGGCATCCCGGCGCTGCGCGTCGACGAGCAGGCCCTGGCCGCCAACCGCGCCGAACCGGGGCAGGGCAGCGCGATCATGAGCTGCGGCACCAGCCAGCCGGAACACGCGGTGCTGATCGCGGACCCCCACACCCTCACCGAGCTGGGCGACAACAGCGTCGGCGAACTCTGGGCCACTGGCCCGAGCATCGCCCACGGCTACTGGCGCAACCCTGAAGCCACCGCCAAGACCTTTGTGCAGCACGCGGGTCGCACCTGGCTGCGCACGGGCGACCTGGGCTTCATCCGTGACGGCGAGGTGTACATCACCGGTCGCCTCAAGGATTTACTGATCGTACGCGGCCACAACCTGTATCCCCAGGACATCGAGCAGACCATCGAGCGCGAAGTGGAAGTGGTGCGCAAAGGCCGGGTTGCGGCCTTTGCGGTAAATGAACAGGGCCTGGAAGGTATCGGCATTGCCGCCGAAATCAGCCGCAGCGTGCAGAAAATCCTGCCGCCTGAAGCGCTGATCAAGGCGATCCGCCAGGCCGTCGCCGAGGCGTATCAAGAGGCGCCAAGCGTGGTGGTGCTGCTCAACCCCGGCGCCTTGCCGAAGACTTCCAGCGGCAAGGTGCAGCGCGCAGCCTGTGCGCTGCGTCACAAGGATGGCAGCCTCGACAGCTATGCCCAGTTCCCCGACCTGCAAACGCAGGTGAGCGATGGGGCGCTGGAATCCGAGCTGCACAACCAGATCGCGGCGATCTGGTGTGAGCAACTGCACATCGCAAGTGTTGCCGCCGATGATCATTTCTTCCTGCTCGGCGGCAACTCCATCACCGCCACTCAGGTGGTCGCACGCCTGCGCGAAACCCTCGGCCTTGAACTGAACCTGCGCATGTTGTTCGAAGCGCCGACCCTGGAAGGCTTTGCCGCCAATGTCGCGCAGTTGCAGCAGGACGGTGGTGTCGCCCAAGGCGCGATTCACCGCCTGTCGCGCCAGGAGGAATTGCCCCAATCCTTGGCGCAGAACCGCCTGTGGATCACCTGGCAACTGGACCCGCACAGCAGCGCCTACACCATCCCCGGCGCGCTGCGCCTGCGCGGCGAGCTGGATGAAGACGCCGTGCGCGCCAGCTTCCAGCAATTGATCCAGCGCCACGAAGCGCTGCGTACGCGTTTCTATGAGCGCGACGGCCAGGCTTTCCAGCGTGTCGACGCCAAAGCGGATTTCGAGCTGCAAGTCATCGACCTCAGTGACCTGCCCGTTGCCGAGCGCGAAGCCCGTGCGCAACAGATCCGCGAAGACGAAGCGCGTACCCAGTTCGACCTGGAAAAAGGCCCGCTGCTGTGGGTGACGCTGGTGCGCCTGGACGATGAAGATCACCAACTGCTGGTGACGCTGCACCACATCATCGCCGACGGCTGGTCGCTGAACATTTTGATCGACGAATTCTCGCGCCTGTACGCCGCCGCAGCCCAGGGCCAAACCCTGGAACTTCCGCCCCTGGCGCTGCAATACGCCGACTACGGCAGTTGGCAGCGTCAATGGCTGGCCGAAGGGGAAGCCCTGCGTCAACTGGCGTACTGGAAAGCGCAGTTGGGTGAGGAGCATCCCACCCTCAGCCTGGCGACCGACCACCCGCGCTCGGCACACCACCGTCACAGTGCCTCACGCCACACCGTGCGCCTTGGCGCGAGCCTCAGCGAAGCGATTCGCCACGCCGCCCAGGCCAACGAGTCAACCCCATTCATGCTGCTATTGGCGACATTCCAAAGCCTGCTGCATCGCTACAGCGGACAGCGCGACATCCGCATCGGCGTGCCCAACGCCAACCGCCCGCGCCAGGAAACCCAAGGCCTGGTCGGTTTCTTCATCAACACCCTGGTATTGCGTGCCGAGCTGCATGGACGCCTGCCGTTCAACGCGCTATTAGCCGCGACACGCCAGGCGGCGCTGGGTGCCCAAGCCCATCAGGACCTGCCGTTCGAACAACTGCTGGAAGCCTTCCCGCAGGCCCGCGAGCAGGGCCTGTTCCAGGTCATGTTCAACCACCAGCAACGCGACCTCAGCGCCTTGCGCCGCCTGCCGGGCATGCTCGCCGACGAGTTGCCGTGGCACAGTCGCGAAGCCAAGTTCGACCTGCAACTGCACACCGAAGAAGACCGCAACGGGCGCCTGAGCCTGTCGTTCGACTACGCCGATGAACTGTTCGAAAACGCGACCATCCAGCGCCTGGCCGAGCACTACATCAACCTGTTGCACGCCGTCTGCGAGCAGCCCCACCAAGCCATCGGCGACCTTGCGCTGATGCAGCACGACGAACAGGCGCTTTACAGCGAAGCACCCTGCGCACCGGCCCAAGTGTGGCTGCCCGAACTGCTCAACCAGCAGACCTCGGACGCCACCGCGCTGGTCTGGGATGGCGGCAGCCTGACCTTCGCCCAACTGCACACCCAGGCCAACCGCCTGGCCCATTACCTGCGCGACAAAGGCGTCGGCCCGGATGTGTGCGTGGCCATCGCCGCCGAGCGTTCGCCGCAATTGCTGGTCGGCTTGCTGGCGATCATCAAGGCCGGTGGCGCCTACGTGCCGCTGGACCCGGATTACCCCGCCGAGCGCCTGGCCTACATGCTCAAGGACAGTGGCGTACACCTGCTGCTGACTCAGACTGCGCTGCTGGAACAGGTGCCGAGTAGCGACGGCGTTTGCGTGATCGCCATGGACAGCCTGCACCTCGATAGCTGGCCAACCCAGCCGCCCGGCCTGCACCTGCACGGCGATAACCTCGCCTACGTGATCTACACCTCCGGCTCCACCGGCCAGCCCAAAGGCGTGGGCAATACGCATGCGGCGTTGGCCGAGCGCTTGCAGTGGATGCAGGCTACGTATCAACTCAATGAAACCGACGTGCTGATGCAAAAGGCGCCGATCAGTTTTGACGTGTCGGTGTGGGAATGCTTCTGGCCACTGATTACCGGATGCCGCCTGGTGCTGGCTGGCCCTGGTGAGCATCGCGACCCGCATCGCATCGCGCAACTGGTGCAGGAACACGGCGTGACCACGCTGCACTTTGTGCCGCCGCTGTTGCAGTTGTTTGTCGACGAGCCGCTGGTGGCTGAATGCACCAGCCTGCGTCGCCTGTTCTCCGGCGGCGAAGCCTTGCCCGCCGAGTTGCGTAATCGCGTGTTGGCACAGTTGCCAGCGGTGCAATTGCACAACCGTTATGGCCCGACCGAAACCGCGATCAACGTGACTCACTGGCACTGCCACGCCGAAGACGGAGAGCGTTCGCCGATTGGCCGGCCGCTGGGCAATGTGATCTGCCGTGTGCTGGATGAACAGCTCAACCCTGTGCCGTTGGGCGTGCCGGGTGAGCTGTGCATCGGCGGCATCGGCCTGGCCCGCGGTTACCTCGGGCGTGCCGGGTTGACGGCGGAGCGTTTTGTTGCCGACCAGCAGGGGGCGCGCCTGTATCGCACCGGCGACCGTGCGCGCTGGGGCGCCGACGGCGTGATCGAGTACCTCGGTCGCCTCGATCAGCAGATCAAACTGCGCGGCTTCCGTGTGGAGCCGGAAGAAATCGAAGCGCGCATGCTCGCCCTGGAGGGTATCGCCCAAGCTGTGGTGCGGGTGCGTGACGGGCAGTTGATCGGTTACTTCACCGCCCAGGGCGAACTGGATGAGGAGGCTGTAAAAACCGCCCTGGCCGCCGAGCTGCCGGAGTACATGGTGCCCGCGCTGCTGATGCGTCTGGACGCCATGCCGCTGAGCCCCAGCGGCAAACTGGACCGCCGTGCATTGCCGGAACCGGTGTGGCAAGTGCGTGAACATGTCGAACCCGAAACCCCGCTGCAACAGCAGATCGCCGCCATCTGGCGCGAAGTCCTCGGCCTGCCAGGCATTGGTCTGCGCGATGACTTCTTCGCCCTCGGCGGCCACTCGTTGCTGGCCACGCAGATCATCTCCCGCACCCGCCAGGCCTGTGACGTCGAGCTGCCGTTGCGCACCTTGTTTGAAGCCAGTGAGTTGGGGGCGTTTGTCGAGCAGGTCGGCCTGATCCAAGCGTCGGGCCAGCGCAACCAACAGACTGCCATCGCCAAGGTCGACCGCAGCCAGCCGGTCCCGTTGTCCTATTCCCAGCAGCGCATGTGGTTCCTGTGGCAGATGGAGCCGGACAGCCCGGCCTACAACGTCGGCGGTATGGCGCGTTTGCGCGGCGTGCTGGATGTGGGGCGTTTCGAAGCAGCGTTGCAAGCGCTGATCATGCGCCACGAAACCTTGCGCACGACGTTCCCGAGCGTCGACGGTGTGGCCTATCAGAAGGTTTCACCGCAAACCGGACTGCGCATGGACTGGCAGGATTTTTCCGCGCTGAGCGAAACCGAACGCCAACCGCGCCTGCAACAACTGGCCGATCACGAGGCTCACACGCCGTTCAACCTGGAAAGCGGGCCGCTGCTGCGTGCGTGTCTGGTCAAGGCCGGCGAGCAGGAACACTACCTGGTGCTGACCCTGCACCATATCGTCACCGAAGGCTGGGCCATGGACATCTTTGCCCGTGAACTCAGCGCGTTGTACGAAGCCTTTATCGATGAGCGCGACTCGCCGCTGGCGCCGCTGCCCGTGCAATACCTGGACTACAGCGTGTGGCAGCGCCAGTGGCTGGAATCCGGCGAGCGTCAACGCCAATTGGATTACTGGACTGCGCAACTGGGCAATGAACACCCGCTGCTGGAACTGCCCGGCGACCGTCCACGCCCACCGGTGCAAAGCCACCAGGGCGAGCTGTACCGCTTCGATTTAAGCGACGACCTCGCAGCCCGCGTGCGTGCTTTCAATGCCGAGCGCGGCCTGACCCTGTTCATGACCATGACCGCCACCCTGGCCGTGTTGCTCTACCGCTACAGCGGCCAGACCGACCTGCGCATCGGCGCTCCGGTCGCCAACCGCATTCGCCCGGAAAGCGAAGGCCTGATCGGCGCGTTCCTCAACACCCAGGTGCTGCGTTGCCAGCTCAATGGGCAGATGAATGTCGCGCAGTTGTTCGAACAGGTACGTCACACCGTAATCGAGGGGCAGTCCCATCAAGACCTGCCATTCGACCATTTAGTGGAAGCCCTGCAACCCCCGCGCAGCGCGGCGTACAACCCGCTGTTCCAGGTGATGTGCAACGTGCAGCGCTGGGAGTTCCAGCAAAGCCGCCAACTGGCTGGCATGACCGTCGAATACCTGGCCAACGATGCCCGCGCGACCAAGTTCGACCTCAACCTGGAAGTCACCGACCTCGACCATCGCCTGGGTTGCTGCCTGACCTACAGCACCGACCTGTTCGACGAACCACGCATTGCGCGCATGGCCGAGCATTGGCGCAACCTGCTGGAAGCCTTGATCGCGGATCCGCAGCAGCGTCTCAGCGAATTGCCGTTGCTGGGCGCCGATGAACAGCGTGTGTTGCAAGACAGCCTGGGCATCGAGAAAGGTGAGCACCGTCTCGATCAGTGCATCCACCCACTGTTCAGCCAGCAGGCGGCAGCCCGTGGCGATGCGCCGGCGCTGACCTTTGCTGGCATGACTCTTAGCTACCGTGAACTCGACACCCGCGCCAACCGCCTGGCCTGGATGCTGCGCGAGCGTGGCGTTGGCCCGCAGGTGCGTGTCGGCCTGGCGTTGCCGCGTTCCCTGGAAATGGTCATCGGCTTGCTGGCGATCCTCAAGGCCGGCGGCGCCTACGTGCCGCTGGATCCGGAGTACCCGCTGGACCGTTTGCACTACATGATCGAAGACAGCGGCATCGGCCTGCTGCTCAGCGATGCGGCGATGTTCGAAGCCCTCGGCGAGTTGCCGGCCACCGTGGCCTGCTGGTGCCTGGAAGATGATTTGCCGGTGCTGACCAACTACCCGGCCGATGCGCTGCCGCTTATCAGCCTGCCGCAACACCAGGCGTACTTGATCTACACCTCCGGCTCCACCGGCAAGCCGAAAGGCGTGGTGGTGTCCCACGGGGAAATCGCCATGCATTGCGCGGCAGTGATCGAGCGGTTTGGCATGCGCGCGGAGGACTGCGAGCTGCACTTCTATTCGATCAACTTTGACGCCGCCACCGAGCGCCTGTTGGTGCCGCTGCTCAGCGGCGCGCAGGTGGTGTTGCGGGCTCAGGGCCAGTGGGATGCAGAAGAAATCTGCGGATTGATCCGCACCCATGGCATCAACATCCTGGGCTTCACCCCGAGCTACGGCAGCCAGTTGGCGCAGTGGTTGGCCACTCAGCAACAGACCTTGCCGGTGCGCATGTGCATCACCGGCGGCGAAGCCCTCACCGGCGAACACTTGCAGCGCATCCGTGCCGCGTTCCAGCCGCAGGTGTTCTTCAACGCCTATGGCCCGACTGAAACCGTGGTGATGCCGCTGGCCAGCCTTGCACCGGAGCAGTTGGAGGAGGGCGCCGCCAGCGTGCCGATCGGCAGCATCATCGGTGACCGCGTGGCGTACATTCTCGACGCCGACCTGGCCCTGGTGCCGCAAGGCGCGACCGGCGAGCTGTACGTCGGCGGCGCAGGCCTGGCGCAGGGGTATCACCAGCGTCCGGGCATGACCGCCGAGCGTTTTGTCGCGGACCCGTTTGCGCGCAATGGCGGGCGCCTGTACCGCACCGGCGACCTGGTGCGCCAGCGCGGCGACGGCCTGGTGGAGTACCTGGGACGTATCGACCATCAGGTGAAGATCCGTGGTTTCCGTATCGAGCTGGGCGAGATCGAAACCCGTCTGCTGGAACATGCAGCCGTGCGCGAAGCGGTGGTGCTGGCGTTGGATTCGCCGAGCGGCAAACAGCTGGTGGCGTATCTGGTCAGCGATGCCGAGCACGGCGCGCTGCGTGACGCGCTGAAGGCCCATCTCAAGGCGCAACTGCCGGACTACATGGTGCCCGCGCACCTGATCGTGCTGGACAGCATGCCGCTGACCGCCAACGGCAAACTTGATCGCCGTGCCCTGCCGCAACCAGATCCTGAGGCAAACCGCCAAATATATGTGGCGCCACGCAACGAACTTGAAAGCACCCTGGCGGCGATCTGGTGCGCCGTGCTCAACGTGCAGCAAGTCGGCCTGGACGATAACTTCTTTGAGCTGGGTGGCGACTCGATCCTGTCGATCCAGGTGGTCAGTCGTGCGCGGCAGGCCGGGATTCACTTCAGCCCCCGTGACCTGTTCCAGCACCAGACCGTGCAGACCCTGGCCGCCGTGGCCACGCGCTCCGAGCAAATCACCGCAGAGCAAGGCGTGCTTACCGGCCCTTCGGGCCTGACGCCAATCCAACATTGGTTCTTCGATACCGACATCCCAAACCGTCAGCACTGGAACCAGGCGCTGGTCCTCAAGCCGCTGCAACTGCTCGATCCCCATCGCCTGGAGCGAGCGCTGCTGGCAGTGCTGGAACACCACGACGCCCTGCGCCTGAGCTTCTGCCAGCGCGACGCGCAATGGCACGCTGAGCATTTGGCCGTGCCGGAAGGCGGCGTGTTGATGCAGGCGCAAGTGCGCGACATGGCGCACTGCACCGCGCTGTTCACCGACACCCAACGCAGCCTCGACCTGGAACACGGCCCGTTGCTGCGCGCCTTGTTGGTGGACGGCCCAGAGGGGCAGCAACGCCTGTTGATCGCGATCCATCACCTGGTGGTGGACGGCGTGTCGTGGCGCGTGTTGTTGGAAGACCTGCAAAACGTCTACCGCCAACTCAGCGACGGTCAGTCCGTCAGCCTGCCGGCCAAGACCAGCGCCTTGCGTGACTGGGCTGCGCGTTTACAAGCCTACGCCGGCAGCGAATCCCTGCGTGAAGAGTTGAGCGTCTGGCAGGACCAGTTGGCCGGGGCTGAGACCGCGTTGCCAGTGGCCCGTCCACAAGGCTCGCTGCGCAACCGCGATGCCGACACCGTCAGCGTGCGCCTGGATGCCGAACACACCCGCCAGTTGCTGCAACAGGCGCCAAGTGCCTACCGCACCCAGGTCAACGACCTGTTGCTGACCGCCTTGGCCCGCGTGGTGTGCCGCTGGAGCGGCCACGCTTCGACGCTGATCCAACTGGAAGGCCACGGCCGCGAAACCCTGTTCGATGAAATCGACCTGACGCGCAGCGTCGGCTGGTTCACCAGTGCCTATCCGCTGCGCCTGACCCCGCACGCCGGGCAGGCCGATTCGATCAAGGCGATCAAGGAGCAACTGCGCGCCGTGCCACACAAAGGGCTGGGCTATGGCGTGCTGCGCTACCTGGCCGATGACCTGTGCAAACAGAGCATGGCTGCGCTGCCGAGCGCACAGATCACCTTCAACTACCTCGGTCAGTTCGACCAGAGCTTCGGCGCCGACGCGCTGTTCCATCCGCTGGAGGAGCCCGCCGGCCTGGCCCACGACCCGAACGCGCCGCTGCCCAACGAGTTGAGCGTCGACAGCCAGGTGTACGGCGGTGAACTGGTGCTGCGCTGGACCTTCAGCCGCGAACGCCATGATCAACAGAGCATCCATGAACTGGCCGATGCCTATCTCGCTGAGCTGCAAAGCCTGGTCGCGCATTGCCTGCAAGACGATGCCGGTGGCCTCACGCCGTCCGACTTCCCGCTGGCACACCTGACCCAGTCGCAACTCGACAGCCTGCCGATTGCCGCCAGCGCCATCGAAGACGTCTACCCGCTGACCCCAATGCAGGAAGGCCTGCTGCTGCACACCTTGTTGGAGCCCGGCACCGGCCTCTACTACATGCAGGACCGCTACCGCATCAACAGCGCGCTCGACCCCGAGCGTTTCGACCAGGCCTGGCAGGCGGTGATCGCCCGTCACGAAGCCCTGCGCGCCTCGTTTTGCTGGAACGTCGGCGAAGACATGCTGCAAGTGATCCACAAGCCGGGCAGCACGCCGATTGAGTACCTGGACTGGAGCAACGACCCGGAAAGCGAACAGGAACCACGCCTGCAAGCGCTGCTCAAGCAAGAGCGCGAAGCCGGTTTCGATCTGCTCAACCAGGCGCCGTTCCACCTGCGCCTGATCCGCGTCGGCGCCGAGCGCTACTGGTTCATGATGAGCAACCACCACATCCTTATCGATGCCTGGTGCCGTTCGTTGCTGATGAATGACTTCTTCGAGCTCTACATGGCCCTCGGTGAAGGCCGCGACGCGCAATTGGCCATACCGCCGCGTTATCGCGACTACATCGCCTGGCTGCAACGCCAGAACCTGAATGAGGCACGCCAATGGTGGCAGCAGAACCTGCAAGGCTTCGAACGCACCACGCCGATCCCGAGCGACCGACCGTTCCTGCGTGAGCACGCGGGCCACAGCGGCGGCATGGTGGTGGGCGACTGCTACACCCGTCTCGATGCCCGCGACGGTGCGCAACTTCGCGAGCTTGCCCAGGCTCACCAACTGACCGTCAACACGTTTGCCCAGGCGGCGTGGGCGCTGGTGCTGCGCCGTTTGAGTGGCGATCGCGACGTGTTGTTCGGTGTGACCGTGGCCGGTCGTCCGGTGGAAATGCCGGAGATGCAGCGCACCGTCGGCCTGTTCATCAACAGCATCGCGCTGCGGGTGAAACTGCCCGAGGACGACCAGCGTTGCAGCGTGCGCCAGTGGCTGAGCGGCTTGCTCGACAGCAATATGCAACTGCGCGAGTACGAATACCTGCCGCTGGTGACGATCCAGGAACACAGCGAACTGCCCAAGGGCCAGCCACTGTTCGACAGCTTGTTCGTGTTCGAAAACGCCCCGGTGGAAGTCTCGGTGCTGGACCGCGCACAAAGCCTCAACGCCACCTCGGACTCCGGCCGCACCCACACCAACTTCCCGCTGACGGCCGTGTGTTATCCGGGTGATGACCTGGGCCTGCACCTGTCTTACGACCAGCGCTACTTCGACGAAACCACCGTGCAAGGCATGCTCGGCGAGTTCAAGCGCCTGCTGCTGGCGTTGGTCCAAGGCTTCCACGGCGACATGGCCGACCTGCCGCTGATTGGCGAGCAGGAGCGTGAGTTCCTGGTGGACGGATGTAACCAGAGCGAGCACGGCTATCCGCTGGAGCGCAGCTACGTCGAACTGTTCGAAGAGCAGGTCGCCGCGCACCCGCAGCGCATTGCCGCCAGTTGCCTTGATCAGCAATGGAGCTATGACGAACTGAACCGCCGCAGCAACGGCCTCGGCCATGCGCTGATAGCCGCGGGTGTCGGTCTGGATCAGTCGGTGGCATTGCTGGCTGAGCGTAATCTCGACCTGCTGGGCATGATCATCGGCAGCTTCAAGGCCGGTGCCGGCTACCTACCGCTGGACCCAGGCCTGCCAAGCCAGCGCCTGCGCAGCATCATCGATTTGAGCCGCACGCCATTGCTGGTCTGCACCGAAGCATCCCGCGAGCAGGCCATCGAATTGCTGGAGGGTTTCGACTGCCAGTTGCTGGTGTGGGAAGAGATTCCGGCACGTGGCGAAAATCCCGGCGTCTACAGTCGCCCGGACAACCTCGCCTATGTGATCTACACCTCGGGCTCCACCGGCCTGCCCAAAGGCGTGATGGTGGAACAGCGCGGCATGCTCAATAACCAATTGAGCAAGGTGCCGTACCTGGCCTTGAGCGACGCGGATGTCATTGCGCAAACCGCGTCGCAGAGTTTTGATATTTCCGTATGGCAGTTCCTGGCGGCGCCGCTGTTTGGCGCACGTGTGGATATCGTGCCGAACACCATCGCGCATGATCCGCAGGGGTTGCTGGAGCATGTCCAGGCTCAAGGGATCACCGTTTTGGAGAGCGTTCCTTCGCTGATTCAGGGCATGCTTGCCCAGGACCGCATCAGCCTGGATGGCTTGCGCTGGATGTTGCCGACCGGTGAAGCCATGCCGCCGGAGCTGGCGCACCAGTGGTTGCTGCGTTATCCGGAGATTGGGCTGGTGAATGCATACGGCCCGGCGGAATGTTCAGACGATGTGGCGTTCTACCGCGTCGACCTGGCGTCTACCCGTGGCACCTATCTGCCGATTGGTACACCGACCGACAACAACCGTTTGTACCTGCTCGATGGCGCCCTGGAACTGGTGCCGCAAGGCGCAGTTGGCGAGTTGTGCGTCGCCGGTACCGGCGTCGGTCGCGGCTACGTCAGCGACCCGCTGCGCACCGCTCCCGTGTTTGTACCCAACCCGTTCGGCGCAGCGGGCGAACGCCTCTACCGCACCGGCGACCTCGCGCGCCGTCGCAGTGACGGAGTGCTGGAATACGTCGGGCGTGTCGACCATCAAGTGAAGATTCGCGGCTACCGCATCGAACTGGGTGAAATCGAAGCGCGCCTGCACGAACAACCGGAAGTGCGCGATGCGGCGGTAGGGGTGCAGGAAGGCGTCAACGGCAAGCACCTGGTCGGCTACCTGGTGGCGGCGGATGAGGCACTGAACCCAAGCGAACGCCTCGACCGCATCAAGCAACGCCTGCGTGCCGAACTGCCGGAATACATGGTGCCGCTGCACTGGCTCTGGCTCGACCGCCTGCCGCTCAACGCCAATGGCAAACTCGACCGCAAGGCACTCCCGGCCCTGGAGATCGGCCAGTTGCACAGCCAGGACTACCTGGCGCCGCGCAACGAGCTGGAAAGCACATTGGCCGCGATCTGGGCCGAAGTGCTGAAGGTTGAGCGGGTAGGGGTCGAAGACAACTTCTTCGAACTGGGCGGGCATTCGTTGCTGGCGACGCAGATTGCCTCGCGGGTGCAGAAGACGTTGCAGCGGGATGTGCCGCTGCGAGCGATGTTCGAGTGCAGCACGGTGGGGGAATTGGCTGAGTATATCGATGGGTTGGCGGCTAATGAGATCAGCGCCGAGAAGGTGGATCGGTTGAGTGATTTGATGGCGGAGTTGGAGGGGCTTTAAGCTTCGTTGTCTGTCAGGGCCTCATCGCCGGCAAGCCGGCTCCTACAGGAGCCGGCTTGCCGGCGATGGCGTCAGACCGGGCGCCGCTTACTTCGGCCCAAGAATCTTCACCAGCTTCTCCGGCGACGGTGCCCCTTGCTGTTGCTGCAAGCCTCCCTTGTCATCCAGATAGAAAATCGCCGGCGTCGCCGACAACTCCAGCTCATCCATCAACTTCATATTCCCATCAAGCTTGGCCTCGATATCCGCCGGAATCTTCTCCAGCGCCTGCAACTTGCTGCCTTTGCCGGCGGCTTCATGTTCTTCCAGGGCTTTTTGTGGGTCTTTGGCGGCAAACAGCGCGGCGGATTTGCCTGGGCTGTCTTCGCGGATGATGCCAACCATGATGTGGCGCAGCTGCACTTTGCCGGCCTTTACCCACGGACGGGCTTGTTCCCAGAACATGTTGCAGTAAGGGCAGTTGGGGTCGCTGAACAGGTAGACGATGCGCGGGGCTTTAACGTCGCCGTCCTGGATCCAGCTGCTTTTTTCCATCTTGGCCCAGACTTCCTTGGCCATCGGCGCGTACACCAGTTTCTCCAGCGGCGCGCTGCTCAGGTCGTTGCCCTGGGCGTCGTACAGGTTGCCGGCGATCACGCTTTTGCCGTCGGCGGTCAGGTACAGGGCCATGCCACGGTTCTGGTACTGGGCGGCGTAGCCAGTGAGGCCGCTGGGGGCGTCGAATTTGCCGAGGATCTTGGCGCCCTTGGCTTCGATCTGTTTGATCGGCGCCGGCCAGTCTTCGGCGTGGGCCAGGGTGGCCGCAAGCGTCAGCGGCAGCGAGATCAGCAGGTGGCGGAGGCTTGGCATGTCGGTTTCCTTATTGTGGCGTCGAAGGGTTCCATGGCACGGGCCAGGCTGGCCTGGGACAGTTCACCGAGGTGGCTGTTGATCAGGCGCCCATCGGCTTGGTAGAACAGGGTGGTAGGCAAGGCCATCGAGCCCACAGCCTGGCCGAGACGGCCGCTGGCATCGAATAAAACGTTGTCGAGGGTCAGGCCTTGGGTGGCGAGGAAGGTGCTGACGCTCTGCATGCTTTCGGCCTGGTTGACGAACAGGAAGGTCACGTCGGGGCGTTGATGCTGAGCGCGTTCCAACACCGGCATCTCGCGACGGCACGGCGGGCACCAGGTGGCCCACAGGTTGATCACCAGCGGGCCGCCTTTGTAATCGGCCAGTTGCACCACGTCGCCATTGGCGTTGCGCAGGGTGATGTCTGGCAGTTGCGAGCCTTTGTCGTAGAGGCTCAGGGACAAACTGGTCAGGCCCCAGAACACCAGGCCGGTGATCACCCCGGCGCCCAGCGGTGTGCGCAGGGCAGGGCGGCGCCAGCCGTAGAGCAGCGCACCCAGGATCAGCGCGATCACACCCGGCCAGGCGAGGAAACCGCCGTCGCGCAGGTCGACCATCTGCAGCGGAGCGTGGCTGTAATCACTCCAGTACATCAGCACAAAGCTGACGCGGGCCACCAGCATGCCTAGCAGGAACAGGCTGAACAGCACCGATTCCGGGTTTTCACCACCGCGCTTGGCCACGCGCCAGCCCACCAGGGTGGCGAGAATCAGCGCGCTGATCAGCAGGATGTGATTCAGGGCGATGGCGAAGGTGCCGATGGTCAGGGTCAGCATTCAGAGGGCGTCCCGGGTGTGCGTCCAGCGTTGCAGGAAGGCGGTGGCATCCACTTCGCCAGTGATGCGTTGGGCACGGCGTTCTTCACCGTCCGGGCCGATCCACACGAAGCTCGGAGGGCCGGGGACTTTGTAGCGGCCGAGCAGCTCGCGGCTGGCGGCGTTGTCGGCGGTGACGTCCAGGCGCAGCAGGCGCACGTCTTTCAGGGCAGCCATCACCTCGGGCTTGCCGAACACCTGTTTTTCCATGATCTTGCACGACACGCACCAGTCGGCGTAATAGTCCACCAGCACCCACTGGCCTTGGGCCTTGGCGCTGTCGAGCTGGCTCTGCAGCACGGCGGGGTCGCTGATGGTCATGAACGCGTCGTGGGCGCTCGGCGCGGCGGCGGTCCGCGAACCGCTGTAGACCTTCAACGGTTGCCACAGGTCATCGCTGCCACCCGCTGCGCCCACCACCAGTACCGCGCCCCACAGGCCCAGCACCAGGGAACCGGCGCCAAACACTTTGGCGGCCAGGCCGTATTCGCGGGCCAGGGTCCAGCCGCAGTAGGCCATGATCAGGGCCAATGCGCCCCACAGGCCGATCCACAGGCTTTCATCGAGCACCGGGCGGATCATCAGCACGGCGGTGCCGAGGAACAGGAAGCCGAAGATGCCCTTGAGCACATTCATCCAGGTGCCCGGCTTGGGCAGGAAGCGATTGCCCACGGTCACCAGCAGCAACAGCGGAATGCCGATGCCGATGCCCATGGCGAACAGGATCAGGCCACCGTGCAGCGCATTGCCGCTCTGGGCGATGTACAGCAGGGCGCCGGCCAGGGGCGCGGTCATGCACGGGCCCACCAGCAGGCCGGACAGAGCGCCAAGAACTCCCGCGCCGACCAGGCTGCCGCCGCTTTGCTGGCGGCTGACGTTGTCCAGGCGATCACGCAGGAAGGCCGGCAGTTGCAGTTCAAAGAAGCCAAACATCGGCAAGGCGAGGATCACGAACAGCGCAGCGAAACTGCCGAGGATCCATGGGGTTTGCAGGAGCGCGGCGAGGTTGGCGCCAAGCAACGCAGCCAATACGCCGAGCGCGGCATACACCAGCGCCATGCACACGACGTAGCTGCTGGCCAAGGCAAACCCGCGACGCGGGCTGGCGCCACTGCCTACCACCAAACCGGCGAGAATCGGCAGCATCGGCAATGAACACGGGGCAAAGGCCAACAGCAGTCCCAAGCCAAAGAATATCAGCAGGCTCCAACCCAGGCTGCGTTGTTGCAGGCCACTGGCCAGACTCTGATCCTGGGCTTCGGCGGTCGCGGCGACGGCCGGGTTGCCGCCCAGGTCCACGGTGATCGACTGCGGCGGATAGCACAGGCCCGCGTCGGCACAGCCCTGCCAGCCGAGCTTGACCTGGCCGGTGGCGCCGGCCGGGATCTTCACCTCCAGGCCCTGGCGATACACCTCCTGGTCGCCGAAGAATTCATCGCTATGGGCCTCGCCTTGCGGCAACGCGGGTTTTTCCGCCAGTCCGTCGAATTTCATGCGCTGCTTGTAGAGGTAATAAC
The DNA here is from genome assembly GCF_013385825.1 of Pseudomonas reactans. Classification (GTDB taxonomy): domain Bacteria; phylum Pseudomonadota; class Gammaproteobacteria; order Pseudomonadales; family Pseudomonadaceae; genus Aquipseudomonas; species Aquipseudomonas reactans. The sequence goes on from NZ_JACAPG010000011.1 coordinate 34,832, forward strand.
CGTCGGCAATCTGCCAATACAGCTGGGTCTCGCCACTTTCAAGACGTTCGGAGGTAAAGGTGAAGGCTTTGCCCACCGGCAGGAAATCGGGTTTGGTCTCAAACGGGTTGCCCGGCGCGGCCTGGGCGAACCCCGCGAACAACACCAGCAGAAAGGTAAACAGATGCCGCATGGTCAAGCCTTAGTTCGATGCAAGTAGGCACACAATGTGTGGCGTTGATTAACCGATGATTAACCGAGGCTATTCTAGATTGAGTGTGGGTGGTTTAGCGGCATAATCTGCAGTTAATCCACGGCACTTTTAATCACCCCATCTTTCATGAAGGGTTCACCATGCACGTACTGGTCTGTGAAGACGACGAACTGATCGCCAGCGGCATCGTGGCCGGCCTGACCGCACAAGGTTTTACCGTGGAGCGCGTGGCCTCGGCCAGCGCCGCGCGCGCCATGCTCAGGGCGGCCACGTTCGACATCATGGTGCTCGACCTCGGCCTGCCGGACGAAGACGGCCTCAAGCTGTTGCAGCAACAGCGCAGCCAGGGTCTGGAAATCCCGGTGCTGATCCTCACCGCGCGCGACTCGGTAACCAACCGTGTCGACGGCCTGCAAGCCGGCGCCGATGACTACCTGCTCAAACCCTTCGACCTGCGCGAACTCGCTGCCCGCCTGCAAACCCTGCTGCGCCGTGTGGCGGGACGCAGCGTCAACCTGATCGAACATGGCCGCCTGGCCTACGACCCCAGCAGCCGCGAAACCTTCCTGGGCGGCGAGCCGGTGGACCTGTCGCGCCGCGAACAGGCGCTGCTGCAAGCCCTGCTGCACAACAAAGGCCGGGTGCTGTCCAGCGAACAGCTCAAGGACAGCGTCTACGGCTTCAACGACGAGTTGGAAAGCAACGCCCTCAACGTGCATATCCACCACCTGCGGCGCAAATTGGGCAATGGCATCGTCGAGACCGTGCGCGGCCTCGGCTATCGCCTGGGCCCTGCGGATGGGGGCGAGGACGCATCGTGAAAAGCCTGCGCCTGCGCCTGACGTTCAAGCTGGGCGCCGCTTTTGTGTTGATCTGGGCCCTGGCGGCCGCCTGGATGCTCAACGATCTGCGCAACCAGATGATGTTCTCCCTCGACCAACGCCTGGTGGCGTCGGCGCGTATGGTGGCGGGGCTGACCGAGCAGATGCCGGGCCTGGCCAGTGTGAGCGGCGGTGCGCATTTCCATGGAACACAACTCAACGTGCCGGGTGGCATGGCGTGCCAGGTCAGTTCCTTGCGCGGCGAAGTGCTGGCGCGCAGTCATGCCACGCCGGATGAAGGCCTGGAGTCGCGCCAGAGTGGGTTTCGTGATCAGGTGATCGATGGGGTGAACTGGCGCAGCTTCACGCTATCCCGTGGTGACCTGTTGATCACCACCGCCGACCGTCAGGTGGAGCGTGAGGCGTTGAACCTGTCGATCCTGCTGGCCGCTTCGGTGCCGGTGGGTGTGGCAATGCTTGGCTGCCTGTGCCTGCTGTGGCTGGGCATCGGTCAGAGCTTGTTGCCGCTCAACCGCATGCGTGACGCTCTGATGCGGCGCAGTGCGGACTCCCTGGAACCGCTGCAGATCCACCCATTGCCCAGCGAACTCAAGCCACTGCTCGACACCCAGAACCAACTGTTGCAACGCATCGCCAAGACCATCGAGCGCGAGCGCCGCCTGACCGGCGACGCCGCCCATGAACTGCGCAGCCCGTTGACAGCGATCAAGACCCACCTGCAAGTGGCGCGCATGACCGACGGCGCAGCCCGCGACCAATCCCTGGCCCACGCCGAGGAGGGCGCCGACCGCCTGCATCGCACCCTGGAGCAATTGCTGCTGCTGGCGCGGGTGGAGGGCAACCTGTCATTTGACGATGGCATGCACTCCAGTGCCGAGGACGTGGCACGGCTGGCCATCCAGGATGCCAATGCCGGGGATAACTCGCGCATCGACCTGATCCTGCCGGATAACCTCTCGGTTACCCCGGTGGAAATGCCGGTGGGCCTGGCGGTCGCGGCCCTGCGCAACCTGCTGGACAACGCCCTGCGCCACACGCCGGCGGACACGCGGGTGGAACTGCGCGTATTGATTGAGGCGGATAGCGTGGTGTTCTGCGTGCGTGACCACGGCAAGCAGATTTCGCCGGAGGACCTGCAATACCTGACCCAACGCTTCTGGCGTAATGGCAACAGCGAAGGCTGCGGCCTGGGCCTGGCGATCGTGCAAGCGATCGTGCAGCGCTGCTCCTGCTCGCTGAAGTTCGACAGCCAGCCGGATGGCCTGCGCGTCGAATTGGGCATGCCACTGCGGCGCTGATCACTTTTCTCTCAAGTGCCACATAGTTACCGCCCTCCTAAGGATCAAGCCTTCAGGATGGCGGTAATTTTTTTGCGCTTGAACGGGCTGAACGACTCGGCCTGTATTGAAAAGGATGGTTCTCATGTTGGTCATCGATACAAGCTTCCCTGCCACAGGCTTCAACGAACGTAACGGCGAACCCGTGCGGCAGGTGATCCTGCATTACACCGCGGCACCTTTTGGCTCATCCCTGCGCACCCTGACCCAGGATGGCGTGAGTGCACACTATTTGCTACCCGACCCTGACGATCCCAGCTACTGCGCCGCAGGCTATGAAGAGTTGCGGGTATTCCGGTTGGTGGAAGAGGACAAGCGCGCCTGGCATGCCGGGGTGAGCCATTGGGCGGGGCGCGACAACCTCAACAGCCGCTCGGTTGGCATCGAAATCGTCAACCTGGCACGGGATGACGGCGGCGTGTTCACCTTTCCCGCCTATGTTGAGGAACAAGTCGAGGTGTTGATTGCCTTGGTTCGCGACATTCTCGGGCGTTATCCGCAGATTGGACCTACCGACATTCTCGGGCATTCGGACGTGGCGTTCAGCCGCAAGAGTGATCCGGGGCCGCGTCTGCCGTGGCGGCGCTTGTATGACGCGGGGATAGGGGCCTGGTTTGATGAAGCGTCCCAGGCGATGTATCAACGCCGCTTTTGCCTCGGGCTGCCGTCGGAAGTCGAGGTGGAGCGTGCGTTTCAGCGCTATGGGTATGCGCCTGCAAAGAATCGGCAGGGGTTTGAACAGCGCACGCGAGCGTTTCAGATGCACTTTCGTCCACGGGATTATCGTGGGTTTCTGGATGCTGAAACCTGCGCGATTCTTTATGCGTTGAATGAAAAGTACCAGGGGCTATGCGGTTGAGGGATTTTCGCGACCGGAGGAGTAAATCCTCCTGACGCTGGTGCGTTTCCAGAACAGGAAATCCGTGCGCATGCCCCTTGGGCCAGACGCCAGCGGATCGGCAGTTTGGTCACCATCATCAGCGTATTGAGGGATCGAGAAATGTCAGTCGCTACCAGCCGTATCGAAGACGCCCCGGTGCATGAAACGCTTTACCAGTTCGACGAAACCCCGTTGCTCGCCCGTCAGCGCCAGCAGGAGTCCAACGCTCGCAGCTATCCTCGACGCATTCCCCTGGCGCTCAAGCGTGCCAAGGGCATTTATGTGGAGGACGTGGAAGGCCGCAGCTTCATCGACTGTCTGGCCGGTGCTGGCACGTTGGCGCTTGGGCACAACCACCCGGTGGTGATCGAGGCCATCCAGCAAGTGCTGGCCGATGAATTGCCCCTGCACACCCTGGACCTGACCACCCCGGTCAAGGACCAGTTTGTGCAGGACCTGTTCGGCCTGTTGCCGCCGGCACTGGCGCGGGAAGCGAAAATCCAGTTCTGCGGGCCCACCGGCACCGATGCGGTGGAAGCCGCGTTGAAACTGGTGCGCACGGCCACCGGCCGCAGCACCGTGCTGTCCTTCCAGGGCGGTTACCACGGCATGAGCCAAGGCGCACTGAGCCTGATGGGCAGCCTGGGGCCGAAGAAACCCTTGGGCGCCTTGCTCGGCAATGGCGTGCAGTTTTTGCCATACCCTTACGACTACCGTTGCCCGTTCGGGCTGGGCGGCGCGGAGGGCGTGCGGGTCAACTTGCATTACCTGGAAAACCTGCTGAATGACCCCGAGGCTGGTGTATTGCTGCCGGCGGCGGTGATTGTCGAAGTGGTGCAGGGCGAGGGCGGTGTGATCCCGGCGGACCTGGATTGGCTACGCGGCCTGCGCCGTATCACCGAGCAGGCGGGCGTGGCCTTGATTGTCGATGAAATCCAGAGCGGTTTCGGTCGCACCGGCAAGATGTTTGCTTTCGAACACGCGGGCATCATCCCGGATGTGGTGGTGATGTCCAAAGCCATCGGCGGCAGCCTGCCGCTGGCGGTGGTGGTGTATCGCGACTGGCTCGACACCTGGTTGCCGGGCGCCCATGCCGGGACGTTCCGAGGCAACCAGATGGCGATGGCGGCGGGTTCGGCGGTGATGCGCTACCTCAAGGACCATGACCTGGCCGGCCACGCTGCCGCCATGGGCGAGCGCCTTGGCGAACACCTGAACGTCCTGCAGCGCGATTTCCCGCACCTGGGGGATATTCGCGGTCGCGGGCTGATGCTCGGTGTGGAGTTGGTGGACCCGAAGGGCGCGCCAGACATCCAGGGCCACCCCCCCGTGCATCGCCAACTGGCGCCACTGGTGCAACGTGAATGCCTCAAGCGCGGGTTGATCCTGGAGCTGGGTGGTCGGCATGGCAGCGTGGTGCGTTTCCTGCCGCCGCTGGTGATCACCGCCGCCGAGGTGGATCGGGTAGCCGACATCTTCGGGCGCGCGCTGGCCGCCGCAGTCGCCAGCCTCTAATTTTTTGCACGCTTGGTACGTTTCTACAGATATCAGTGCTGCGCACGGTGCGCGGCCAGCCTTTTAGCGATGGAGAACAGCAATGACCTCAGTATTTGACCGCGACGACATCCTGTTTCAGGTAGTGGTCAACCACGAAGAACAGTATTCCATCTGGCCCGACTACAAAGCTGTGCCGGAAGGCTGGCGCACCGTGGGCAAGAGCGGCATGAAGAAAGAGTGTCTGGCCTACATCGAAGAAGTCTGGACGGATATGCGTCCGTTGAGCTTGCGTCAGAAGATGGACGGGGCTGCGCTGACCGGTTGATCCGCCAAGATTCTCTGTAGGAGCGAGCTTGCTCGCGAAAATCGCAAGGGCACCGCGGGCACTCAGCCTGCCCGCGTATTCGTTAACATTCTTCGCGAGCAAGCTCGCTCCTACAGGAAGGTATGTTATTGAGGTTGATGGGTGTAGAGATAATCCGTCGCCAACGACGCCAGCGTCCTCACCCCCACCACCAACGCCGACTCATCCACAAAGAACCCCGGATTGTGGTTCGGCGCTGCCTTGCTCATGTCCTGATCCCTCGGCGTCACACCCAGGAACACAAACAGCCCCGGCGCTTCCTTGGCATAAAACGAGAAGTCTTCGGCACCGCCCACCAGTGGGCCCTGCACCACGTCATCCTTGGCCGCCCAGCGTAGGCTCGGCAGCATCTTCTCGGTCAACGCCGGGTTGTTGATGGTGGGATCGTACTTCTCGATGATGGTGACTTCGGCCTTGGCGCCGCCGCTTTCGGCGATCTTTTCTACGGTCTGGCGCACGTCCGCGTGCAGCTTCTGGCGGATGCCGTAGTCGTAGGAGCGAATGGTGCCAGTCATATCCACCGACTCCGGAATGATATTGTAACGTGTGCCGCCATTGATGGTGCCGATGCTCACCACCGACGGAAATGACGAGATATCCGTGCGGCGGCTGACCACGGTCTGCAGGCCGACAATGGTCTGCGCGCCCACGGTGATCGGGTCGATGCCATCCCAAGGGCGGCCGGCGTGGGTCTGTTTGCCGAGGATCTTGATGCGCAAATCGTCCGAGCTGGCCAGGGTCGGTCCAGGACGGTAGGCAATCTGTCCGGCGGGCACGCCGGCCCACACGTGCAGGCCGAACACCGCGTCCGGTTTGGGCGCCTTCATCACGCCTTCCTGCACCATCATTTTGGCGCCCCAGGTGTTTTTGCCGTCGGGGATGAAGTCGCTCGGGCCTTCCTCGGCCGGTTGGAAGTAGAACACCACAGTGCCCGGCAGGCGTTCGCGCATGCCGGTCAGGATTTTCGCCGTGCTCAGCAGGATAGCGACGTGGGCGTCGTGGCCGCAGGCGTGCATCACGTCCACCTCCTTGCCCAGGTAGGTACCTTTGGCGTTGGAGGCGAAGGGCAGGTCGGCGACTTCCTTCACCGGCAGCGCGTCCATGTCGGCGCGCAGGGCGACGGTGGGGCCGGGCAGGGCGCCTTTCAGCACCGCCACGACGCCGGTGCGTGCGACACCGGTCTTCACCTCAAGGCCCAGGTCGCGCAGTTGTTTGGCGACCAGCTCCGCCGTGCGCGTTTCGGTGTTGCCCAATTCAGGGTGGGCGTGGATGTCGCGTCGGGTTTCCAGCAACGCCGGCTCAAGGGCTTTGGCTTGGGCGGCGATTTCCTCCCGGGCACTGTCCTGGCCGCTGCTGGCGGCGATCACGGCACTGCTGGCGACCCCGCACAACATGCCAACAATCCACGGGTGTGTCAGACCGGTTAAACGCATAAGGACCTCTCCTGAATTTATTGTTGTTGATCTTTCTCCTGCACAGTGCCGGCGGTCACCACCTGCACACTCAAGCGCGGCGTGGCCAGGTCCAGCCCGGCCTCATCCAGATGACGCTTGAGCGACAGGTTGAACGCCCGCGACACTTCCCACTGCTTGATCGGCGCGGTCTTGAAGCGCGCGCGCAGAATCGCGCTGCCCGACTCGAAACTCTCCACGCCTTGAATCTCGAGCGGCGACCAGATATTGCGGCGCTGCAGCGGGTCGTTGCGCATTTTCTGGCCGACATCGCGCATCAGCTTGATGGCGTCGTCGATCTCCATGTTGTAGGGGATCGCCACGCGGAAGATCGCGTAGCCGAACTCCCGCGAGTAGTTCTTGATGCTCTTGATCTCGCTGAACGGAATGGTGTGCACGATGCCGTCGATGTCGCGCAGGCGCACGGTGCGGATGGTCAGGCCTTCGACGGTGCCGAGGTGACCGCCGACGTCCACGTAGTCATCGATGGCCAGGGAGTCTTCGATGATGATGAACAGGCCGGTGATCAAGTCCGCCACCAGCGACTGGGCGCCGAAACCGATGGCCAGGCCGATCACACCAGCACCTGCCAACAGCGGCGTGACGTTCATGCCCATGTTCGCCAGGGCGACGATGGCGGCGATGATAAAGATGGTCACGAACAGCACGTTGCGGATCAGCGGCATCATGGTCTGCGCGCGGGCGTTGGCCAGGCCTTTGCGCGAGCGGGTGAGGGCGTGATGGATCGCGGTGTCGCTGAGGATCCAGATCAACCAGGCAAACAGCAAGGTTCCGGCCAGGCCGAACAGCTTGACGCTGACTTCATGCCCATCGCCCTCGGTAAAGCGGATCAGCGACAGGCCCCACACCCGCAGGCCCAGCTCGATAAACACCAGCCAAACGATGAGGTGGGCCAGGGTGTAGACGAAGCTTTTCAGACGTTCGGAGTACAACGCATGGCGCTTGTGCCCGCGTTGCGGCTTGAGAGCGTGACGCCGCACAAGGCCGTTGATCACCATGCACAACACCAGCAGCACCGTGCACAGCAGCGACTGGCGCAAGGCCGTGCTGGTATCGCCGGCCGAGACGAAGGTGGCGAATAGCGAAATACCCACCAACAGCAGCGCGGGGATGTACCAGAAGGAGCCGATGATTTCGATGGTGTCACTGAGGGCGCGGCGTGTGAGGCGCCGCGACAGTGGCTGGTTGCGGATCAGGTGGGCGATGGGCCGGCGGAAACGCAGGATGAACACGCCGGTGGACAACGCCGCCATCACATTGGCGATGGTCGCGGCGGTATGGGACAAGTGTTGCCCCAGTGCTGCGACCAGTCGCGGGTCGCTCAGGGCTTCACCGAAGGCGGCAAAACTGCCGATCCACCACAGTGGGCGGAAAGCCTGGTGACGCAGGATATACAGCGCGCGATGGCGATGCGGACCGTCGAGCACGGAAAACGCAATCACGCAGATCGCCGAGAAACAGGTGCCCACCACCAACGCATAGGCCAATACCATCGCCAGGGATTTGCCTAGGGATGAGGGCAGGGCGTAGCTCAGGTACACCGTGATCACCAGGGCGATCAGCCATGGGCCGAGTTTACGCAGGGCAAAACGCACCATGTCCCAGGTGCGTGGGTGTTGCGGTAACTCTTCAGGCAGGCCGAAGCGTTCGCGTACGCGGTGGCTGAGCCAGATCAGCGCGGCGGCGAGCAGGCTCCACACCGCAAGGATCAGGGCAAAACCGAAAATGATCGGCAACCATTCGTTGGCGGGCAGTATCAGCGCACTGAGTTCTTCCTTGGCCTGGTCGACTTCATTGGACCAGCGCCCCAGCGGGCTGTCGGCCCCGGAGAACTGCGCTTCCAGGTTGGCCAGGGTGCCGCCGATCAACCCCAGCACGCCTTCTTCGGCGGCTGGCTGGGCTTTTTTCGTGGCTTCGCGCAGCTTTTTCAGGTCACTCAGCAACTGGGTACGCTGCTGGTCGTTTTCCAGGGTCTTGATCACCTCGTCCAACGACTGCCCCAGCGGCACTTCGGCCTGGGGCTGGGTCTTGTTGGTGTTGCCGAGCAGGCCGGGCAAGCCCACGGCGTGGGCAGGCGTCAGCGGCAGCAGCGTCAGCAGGGCGATCAGGCAGTAGCAGGGCAGGGCAAACAGACGGGAAAGCACGAGGCGGTCAACCTTGGAAACGACGAGTTGACCGAGTGTACGAGCGCAATCGTCATTCAGCCAGTTTTGCGAGGATCTTGTACACCACGGTGGCCAGGATCAGCAGCATGCCGATCCACATACCAAACACGCCGAGGGGTTTGTCACGGAAGTTGAAGCCCACGGCGAGCATGATCATGCCGATCAGGATCGGAATCAGCATGGCGTGGAAGGAGGACATGGAGATCATGGTGCGACGGCCTTGTCGGAGTGGGAATACTGACAAGTCTAGGTCGGATTGCAGAAATTGGAGTTGATGTGTATCAGAAACACATCAACCCCATGCCACATCAGGGCAAGTCCTGGCTCGCGTAAAACGCGCCCAGCACCTTCACCAGATGCGCCAGGTCATGGCTGCCGCACAGTTCACGAATGGAGTGCATGGCAAACGTCGGCAGGCCGATGTCCACGGTGCGCACGCCCAGGTGGCTGGCGGTGATCGGCCCGATGGTGGAGCCGCAGCCCATGTCGCTGCGTACCACGAAGCTCTGCACCGGTACTTCCTGGGCCATGCACAGGTGGCGGAAGAACCCGGCGGTTTCGCTGTTGGTGGCGTAGCGCTGGTTGCTGTTGACCTTGATCACAGGTCCGGCGTTGAGCTTGGGGCCGTGGTTGGCGTCGTGCTTCTCGGCGTAGTTTGGGTGCACGCCGTGGGCGTTGTCCGCAGACACCAGCAGGGATTTCTGAATGGTGCGTACGAATTCATCCCCTTCCGGCAACAGACGGCGCAGGGTCTGTTCCAGCATCGGGCCATCGGCACCGCACGCCGAGCAGGAGCCGACTTCTTCGTGGTCGTTGCACACCAGTACGCAGGTTTCTTCGCTGTCGCTGGTGAGCAAGGCTTGCAGACCAGCGTAGCACGACAACAGGTTGTCGAGACGGGCGCCGGCGATGAAGTCGCCATTGAGGCCGATGACCGCAGCACTTTGCGTGTCGTAGAAGCTCAGCTCGTAGTCGAGCACCACGTCGGCGTTCAAGCCATGTTCCCGTGCAAGCTGCTCGGTAAGCACGGCGCGAAAGTCCACGCGCTCGTCACCGGCAAATTGCGCCAGGATCGGCGGCAGTTCGGTCTGGGCATTGATCGCCCATCCCTGGTTGGCTTCACGGTTCAGGTGAATGGCCAGGTTGGGGATGATGGCGATGGGCAGCTTGAAGTCGATCAACTGGCTTTCGACCTTGCCGTCGCGGCGGAAGGTCACGCGGCCGGCCAGGGACAGGTCGCGGTCGAACCATGGGGCCAGCAGCGCGCCGCCGTAGACTTCCACGCCCAGTTGCCAGAAACCCTGGCGTTGCAGCTCAGGCTGCGGCTTGACTCGCAGACACGGGCTGTCGGTGTGGGCGCCAACCAGGCGGATACCGCCCTGCAGCGGCGAATGGCGGCCGAGCTTGAAGGCGATGATCGAGGAGTCGTTGCGGGTCACGTAATAGCGCCCGTTGGCCTCGGTAGTCCAGGTCTCGCGCTCGTCCAGACGCTGGTAACCGGCCGCTTCCAGGCGCTGGGCCAGGGCAGCAGTGGCATGAAAAGGAGTAGGGGAGGCCTTGAGGAAGTCGATCAGGCCTTGATTCAACGCTTCGCGCATAAATAGCTCCAGACAGCAGTGCGCGGAGTTTACCGTATTGGCTCCGCCGATTCATTGTAGGAGCGAGCTTGCTCGCGAAAAACGTCAACGATAACGCGGGCATTCTGGATGAACGTGGCGTTCTCTGGTTTTTCGCGAGCAAGCTCGCTCCTACAGGTAAGCGTCTTTGCCTTAGAAAGGGGCAGGGCACTCGAAGCGCAGGCGCTCGCCGCTTTGGGGGTGGGTGAAGCTCAACATGCTCGCGTGCAGGCACAGGCGCGGCCAGGCGGCCAGGGCTTGTTCATGGGCGTACAGGCCATCACCCAGCAAGGGGTGGCCGATGGAAAGCATGTGCACGCGCAGCTGGTGCGAACGCCCGGTAATCGGCGTCAGCTCGACGCGGCACCAGTCGCCACAACGCTCCAGCACTTTCCAGAAGGTCAGTGCGTGCTTGCCGAATTCGTGGTCCACCACGTGGCGTGGCTTGGTCGGCGGGTCGTAGCGCAGGGGTAGGTCGATGCTGCCGCTGTCCAGTTCCGGTTGGCCCCAGGCCAGGGCGGTGTAGGCCTTTTCGGTTTCACGGTCGTGAAATTGGCGGGACAGCTCGCGGTGGGTGTCGGCGTCACGGGCCAGCAGGATGATGCCTGAAGTTTCCCAGTCCAGGCGATGCACGATGCGGGCTTCGGGGTAGCCGTTTTCCTGCAGGCGGGTGATCAGGCAGTCCTTGTTGTCGTCGGCGCGGCCAGGCACCGAGAGCAGCAGGGTGGGCTTGTTCACCACCAGGACGGCGTCGTCCTGATGGATGATGTGGATGTTGGACAGCGGCATTAAACAGCCTCGTAACAAACGCCAACGGCGGCTCGCCCACCCGACCCCAAAAAGGGATCAGGGTGAACGAGCCGCCGTGGCGGCCGCCTGTTCGATCAACGATCAGGCAGGGTGATATTGAGTTCCAGAATCGAGCAGCTGCCGTCATTTTCCAGGGCGACATGCACGTCATCGTTGCCGATATTGACGTACTTGCGGATCACCTCGACCAGTTCCTTCTGCAAGGCTGGCAGGTAATCCGGCGTGCTGCGTTGGCCGCGTTCGTGCGCCACGATGATCTGTAGACGCTCTTTCGCGACCGACGCGGTCGTAGGCTTTTTGTTGGCGCGAAAGAAGTCGAGAAATTTCATTGTTTAGTTGCCTCCAAAGATACGCTCGAAGAATCCCTTCTTCTTGACATCGAGGAAGCGATGTTCCACGGACTTGCCCAGCAGGCGATCGACGGCATCGCTGTACGCCTGGCCGGCGTCGCTCTGGTCGTCAAGAATCACCGGAACACCCTGGTTGGAAGCCTTCAGGACGGCCTGGGATTCTGGGATCACGCCCAGCAGGGTCACGGCGAGGATTTCCTTCACGTCTTCAACACCGAGCATTTCGCCGTTGCTGACGCGCTCAGGGTTGTAACGGGTGAGCAGCAGGTGCTCCTTGATCGGGTCCTGGCCTTCTTCGGCGCGCTTGGATTTGCTGGCCAGCAGGCCGAGCATACGGTCCGAGTCACGTACGGAGGAGACTTCCGGGTTGGTCACGACGATGGCTTCATCGGCGAAGTACATGGCCAGGTGAGCACCGGTTTCGATACCGGCCGGCGAATCGCAGACCACGTATTCGAAGGTTTCCTTCAGCTCGGCCAGGACTTTGCCTACGCCTTCTTTGGTCAACGCGTCTTTGTCACGGGTCTGGCTGGCGGCCAGCACGTACAGGTTCTCAAGGCGCTTGTCCTTGATCAGGGCCTGTTGCAGGTTGGCTTCACCGTTGACCACGTTGACGAAGTCATACACCACGCGGCGTTCGCAGCCCATGATCAGGTCGAGGTTACGCAAGCCGACGTCGAAGTCGACGATAACTGTCTTGTGGCCGCGCAGAGCGAGGCCGGTACCGATAGCGGCGCTGGTGGTGGTCTTACCCACACCACCCTTGCCGGATGTAACCACGAGAATCTTGGCCAAGGTGTTTCACCCCTAAGGAAGAAGGACATTTCGGTCCCTGAAAAACATCTCTTGGAACTCGCTGCAGGCGGACAGCCTTGTAGGAAAAAAAATTCCTACATAAGTAATGCCGGTTTCGCTGTGCTATCAGAGTCTAGAGATGCTTGGAAAATGCGGCAGTATCCGTTAAAGACGGATGATGTTCAACACATCGCCCGACAGGTTGACCTGCACCGAAGCCCCCCACAGCGGATCACGGCGCAAATCTTCTGAAACCTTGTACTGGCCTGCGATGGACACTAGCTCAGCGGTCAACTGCTGGCAAAAAATACGGGCCTTGGTATCACCCTTGATGCCGGCGAGGGCACGTCCGCGCATCGGGCCGTATACATGGATGTTGCCATCGGCGAGAAGTTCCGCCCCCGGGCTGACAGAAGAGATCACCACCAGGTCGCCACCCTGGGCGTAAATTTGCTGCCCGCCGCGTACGGGCGAGGTGATGATCTTTGTAGGCTTGATCGCAGGTTCGGGTGGTTTTTCCGGTTTTTTCTTCTCTTCGCCGACCAATGGTTCAAGCGGACGCTCGCGCGCGCCGGACGGTGGCAGTACTGGCAGTTCAATGGCGATGGCCGCAGCAATGTCTTCGATACGGCTGGCACGGATCGCCAGGGTACGCAGGCCATGGGAGCGGCATACACGCATCAGGCCGGGCAGGTCGATGCTGCCCTGGCCGGCCGGCAGTTTGTCCAGCGCCAGCACCAGCGGAGCATTGTTGAAAAAGTTGGGTGCCAGGGCGACCTTGGCAGCGAGCTGGCGGTCCAGGGCGTCGAGGTCGTTACGGGCGAGTTCCAGCACGGTGATGGCGAGCATGCTGCCTTTCAGCTGGAACACGGGATCTTGGTCTAGCGGTTCGGTTTGGCTCATGGTCGGCAAAAGCGGCTTGTCACGAAAAGTGTCGAGACTTATAACGAGAACACTCACCCGCCGCAAGCCGAGTCGAACCGTTGTAGAATGCGCGGCCCTTGTCTTTACCGGAATCTGTAATGGATCGCCCGCGTTTTCGAGCTGTATTTTTTCACCCGCGCTTTTGGCTGCTATGGCTGGGGCTCGGCCTGTTGTGGCTGGTCACCCAACTGCCCTACCGCGCGCTGCTGACCATTGGTCGCCTGCTAGGTGCCGGCATGTACCGCGTGGCCGGCGAACGTCGCCGCATTGCCGCGCGAAACCTGGAACTGTGCTTCCCGGAAAAATCCGCCAAAGAGCGTAAACATTTACTTAAGGAAAACTTTGCCTCCACCGGCATCGCCTTCTTTGAAATGGCCATGAGTTGGTGGTGGTCGCGCCAGCGCCTGGCGCGCCTGGCCCACGTCGAAGGCCTGGAACACCTCAAGCAGGCCCAACTGGATGGCAAGGGCGTGATCCTCATGGCCCTGCACTTCACCACCCTGGAAATCGGCGCCGCGCTGCTAGGGCAGAAGCACACCATTGATGGCATGTACCGCGAGCACGGCAACCCGTTGTTCGACTACATCCAGCGCCGAGGCCGCGAGCGTCACAACCTCGATTCCCTGGCCGTGGAGCGCGAAGACGTGCGGGGCATGCTCAAGCTGCTGCGCGCCGGGCGTGCCATCTGGTATGCACCGGACCAGGACTACGGCGCCAAGCAAAGCATTTTCGTGCCGCTGTTCGGCGTCCAGGCCGCCACGGTGCCGGCCACCAGCAAGTTCGCCAAGCTGGGTAAGGCGCTGGTGGTGCCGTTCACCCAACAGCGTCTGGCTGATGGCAGCGGTTATCGTCTGGTGATCCATCCGCCGCTCACCGACTTTCCTGGCGAGAGCGATGAGGCTGACTGCCTGCGCATCAACCAGTGGGTCGAAGCCTCCGTGCGTGAATGCCCTGAGCAATACCTATGGACCCATCGCCGCTTCAAGAGCCGGCCGCCGGGTGAGCCTAAGCTGTACGAAAAACGCCGCCGATAAAACCGACATTTCCCCACATGGAGTGACGCAATGCGCCCAGCTGAACCGGTTACAGGCTTGATTCTTTCCGGCGGCGGGGCGCGAGCGGCGTATCAGGTGGGGGTACTGGCGGCGATTGCCGAGCTGTTGCCGCCGGGGGCACCCAATCCGTTTCCGGTGATCGTCGGCACCTCGGCCGGCGCGATCAATGCGGTGAGCCTGGCCAGTGGCGCCACGGACTTCGGGGCCGCGATCCAACGTCTTACCGCCTTCTGGCAGGGCTTTCGCAGTCATCTAGTGCTGCGCAGTGATTGGCCGGGAGTGATTCGCCAGGCGAGCCGTTTCTTTATCCACAGCCTCCTCGGTCTTGGTGCGCAGGTGCCGGTGGCGCTGCTCAACAGCACGCCGCTGAAAGCGCTGCTCAAGGACAAGCTGCACTTGCCTGGCATTGATGAAGCGATTCGCAACAAACATCTGCATGCAGTAGCGGTCACGGCCTTCGGTTACGAATCCGGCCATGCAGTGACCTTCTACCAGGGGGGCGGCACCATCGATGCCTGGTTGCGCCACCGTCGTATCGGCATGCCCACTCAATTGACGGTTGAACACCTGCTGGCCAGTTCTGCGATTCCCTTGCTGTTCGCCCCGGTCAAACTCGATCAGGAGTATTTCGGCGACGGCGCCGTGCGGCAGTCGGCGCCCATCAGCCCGGCGTTGCACCTGGGCGCCAGTCGTGTGCTGGTGGTCGGCGTCAGCGGCAACCCGCGCGGCAATGAACCGGCGGCGCAGCGTACCTACACCGGCCAGGAGCCGACTCTGGCGCAGATTGGCGGGCATATGCTCAACAGCACGTTCATTGACAGCCTGGAAAGCGATATCGAGTTGCTGGAGCGCTTGAATCAGTACAGCCACGCCGCGCCTGGCGTGGCGGCGGTGGAAGTGCTGGTGATTGCACCGAGTCAGCCAATCGACGAAATCGCGGCACGGCATCGCCAGGAATTGCCGGCGGCATTGCGCTTGTTCTTGCGTGGGCCGGGGGCGACCAAGACGAGCGGGGCGGGGGTATTGAGCTACTTGCTGTTCGAGGCGGGGTATTGCAGTGAGTTGATCGAATTGGGGCGGCGCGACGCGTTGGCCAAGCGCGAGGAATTGTCACGCTTTCTTGGCCTCACACCGACCCTGTAGGAGCCGGCTTGCCGGCGATGGCGTCCTCAAGATCGCTATCGCCGGCAAGCCGGCTCCTACAGTGTTCAATCAGAAGTGATACTTGACCAGGAAGCTTGCGGTGTCCTGGTTAGTCTTGAACGCGCCCGAATCTTCGATCCCGTACTTGTTCTTCCAGTAGTCGTATTCAAAGCCGACATACAGCTGCTTATCGCCCCAATGCAGCGCTTTACCCAGGTCGTATTTGACCTGTGGGTTGAAGTGCAGGTTGGCGTGGTAAGTGCCACGGGCGTTCTTGTCGTTGTCCGTGACCCAGTCCATGAAGCCGTCGATCAGCACGTCAGAGTTGCCCACGGGAATGGTGTAGGACCAGACCGGAGTAATCTGCCAAACGCCGTCACCCGGACGATTGCCTTCGGTCTGGCGCTGGTAGAAGTTCAACTGGAAGTAGTCGAAGCCGGGGATGTTCAGGTCAAAGCCTGGACCGAGCAGGTACGACTCGTTATCGCCTTCGCCAAACTCGTAAGTGAAGGCCAACAGCACGTCTTTGATCGGGCCGAACGACAGGTCTTTATCAAAAATCTTGCCGAACGACAGGCGCGGGCTTATTTCACCGTAATAAGTACTGGGGCCGACGTTGCCGTCTTCCTTGCCGTTGTAAAAGATGCGGTCGACGAAGATAAAGTTGTCGCCGTACTTCCACGCATCGGCATGTTCGAACGTGACCGTTTGCTGGATTTGCGGGTTGACGGTAAAGCTCTTGCCCCACAGGTAAGTCAGGCTGTTGTTCTGCCACTGCAACAGGTCACCGGCCACGGCTTGGCCACCGGCCAGCAGGGATCCCGCCAGCATCAGGCCTTTGAACATAGGTTTCATTCGGTTGCTCCCGAGTTAAAGTTTTATGGTTTTTCTTCTACGCAGGCGCTCTGGTGTGGCGCCTTTTGGTTCGCTGCAAAAATCGTCTGTTCGGTCAGCTTTAGTGCATTTAGCAAGAGCTGCGCCAAGGTGTTTAAAAAGCCAAAAAATCCCCGTCGGCTGCATCGGATGCAGTCGAATTCAGAGGACGTTTGCGCACTTTGGCCGCAGACATAAGGCCGGGATAAGTTGGCCTTGCAGTCAGCTTTTACATTCGCTGTTTTTTTTTGAGTCGATTCGAGCGGGCGCGGAGAATACTGGCTCCCAGGCCGTGGCTCAAGTGCGCTGTTAAAGCGCGCGTGGGGCGAGAATGGGGCACGGCTTGTGGCCGGCCCCAGGTGAAGGGTGTGCATGTGGTTATTCCCGTTTCGTTATTGTTTTTGTTTGAACGAAGGAATCAATGCGTATGAGCGACTTCAGGGCGTTCAGCGCCACCGAGAATATTGAACAGGATGTTCAGCGACAACGCGCTGAGCGTGGCCATGGCGATGCCACTGTGGGTAATCGGGCTCATCCACAACGGTAGTTGCGCGAAGAACTCCGGGCGCACCACGGGGATCAGGCCCATGCCTATACTCACCGCCACCAGCAACTGGTTGCGACGGTCGGCGATGTCCGCTTCCTGCAGGATCTTGATCCCGGTCGCCGCCACCATGCCAAACATGGCGATGGCCGCGCCGCCCAGCACCGCCGGTGGTATCGACGCCACCAGGTAGGCGGCCTTGGGCAACAGGCTCAGCACAATCAGGAAGACCCCGGCCATGATCGTCACCGAGCGGCAACGCACACCGGTCATCTGCACCAGGCCGATGTTCTGGGCGAACGAGGAGTGGGTGAAGGTGTTGAAAAAACCGGCGAAGAACGACGCGCCGGCATCACACAGCAGGCCACGGCGCAGCATCTTCGGCGTGACATCCTGGCCGGTGATCTTGCCCAGGGCGAGAAACATTCCGGTGGATTCGACAAAGATGATCACCACCACCAGGCACATTGACAGGATCGGCGCCAACTCGAACTTGGGCATGCCGAAGTGCAACGGCGTCACCACCTGCACCCACGGCGCCATTGCCAGGCCACTGAGGTCGACCATGCCGAGCGCGCCGCACAAGGCGTAACCCAGGCCCATGCCGATCAGCACCGAGATGTTCACCCAGAAGCCGCGCATGAAGCGGTTGATCAGCAGGATGGTGGCCAGTACCAGTGCGGCAATCGCCAGGTAGATCGGCGAGCCAAATGTGGCGGCAGCACTGCCGCCACCGGCCCAGTTCACGGCCACCGGAAACAGCGACAGGCCGATCGCGGTGATCACCGTGCCGGTCACCAGCGGCGGGAAAAAGCGCACGACCTTGGACATAAAGGGCGCGATGAGCATGCCGAAGAACCCGGCGGCGATGGTCGCGCCGAAGATTCCCTGCAAGCCGATGCCGGGCATGCCGGCCATCGCGACCATGCTGCCGACGGCGGCAAAACTGGCGCCCATCATCACCGGCATGCGAATGCCCACCGGGCCGATGCCGAACGACTGCACCATGGTGGCGATACCGGCGACAAGCAGGTCGGCGTTGATCAGGAATGCGATTTCTTCACGGCTCAAGCCGGCGGCTTGGCCAATGATCAGGGGCACGGCGACGGCGCCGCCGTACATCAGCAAGACGTGTTGCAGGCCTACCAGAATCAGTTGCAAGAGGGGCAGCCGCACCATGGCGGGCGCGGCAGGAATCTGCGGTTCGGCTAACTCGGTCATGCAACACCTCGGATCTTTTTTATTTTTGTGTTGTTTGGCATTCAATTGCCGGTAGAGCTGTTCTCAATCCCTGTAGGAGCGAGCTTGCTCGCGAAAAACCCAAGAGCGCCGCGTTCATTCAACATGTACGCGTTATCGTTGACGTTCTTCGCGAGCAAGCTCGCTCCTACAGAGGGGATGCGTCAGAGCTAGTTGGTACGAGCCCCCTGATTGATCCAGGTCCCAATCAGATCCCGCTCCTGCTGGGTCATCTGGGTGATGTTGCCCAACGGCATGATCTGGCTCGCCACGGCTTGCGCTTGAATGCGCGCGGCCTGCTGCTGGATCTGTGCCGGTGTATCAAACATCACTCCAGCCGGTGCGGTGCTGAACAGCGGGCTGGTGGGCTTGGCCGAATGGCAGACGGTGCAGCGCTGCTCGATCACGTTGTGGACCTGGCCGAAATCCGTGGTGGCCTGGGCCGGTGACGGTTCAGCCGCCGGAGCGGCGGGTGCGGCCGGTGCAGCGGGTTTCAAGCCACCACCCAACGCCGTTTCCGGCAATGGCTGGTACTCGATGGCAGCGGGCGCCTTGGCCACTTCCGGGGCGGTCGACACCGGTTTTGGTCCGGTGACGTACGCCAGGCTGATCATCGCCAACGCGCCTACCGGCAACGTCCACGCATATTTCTGGCTGTTGTGACGGGTGTTGAAATAGTGCCGTACCAGCACCGCCGCCACCGCGATACCCGCCAGGATCAGCCAGTTGTATTGGCTGCCGTAGGTGCTCGGGAAGTGGTTGCTGATCATGATGAACAGCACCGGCAAGGTGAAGTAGTTGTTGTGACGTGAACGCAACAAGCCTTTGGCCGGCAGTGCCGGGTCTGGCGTGCGGTTCTCGGCGATTGCCGCCACCAACGCGCGTTGCGCCGGCATGATGATGCGGAACACGTTACCGACCATGATGGTGCCGATCACCGCCCCCACGTGCAGGTAGGCGCCACGGCCACTGAACACTTTGCTGAAGCCGTACGCGGCGGCAATCAACAGCACGAACAGGATGAAGCCGAGCAGGGCAGGGCGTTTGCCCAGGGCCGAGTCGCAGAGGAAGGAGTAGATGAACCAGCCGGCGAACAATGAGCCAATGCCCAGCAATACGCCTTCCGGACCACTGAGGCTGCTGCCCGGGGCCAGCAGGTACAAGGTCGGGTTCCAGTAGAACACCACGCACAGCAGCGCAATACCGGACATCCAGGTAAAATAGGCTTCCCACTTAAACCAATGCAGGTTGTCCGGCATGGTCGGCGGGGCCAGTTTGTATTTTTCCAGGTGGTAGATACCGCCACCGTGGATCGCCCACAAGTCACCGGCCAGGCCGCTCTTGGGGTTGACGCGATTGAGGTTGTTTTCCAGCCAGACGAAGTAGAAAGAAGCGCCGATCCACGCGACGCCCGTGATCATGTGAACCCAGCGCACGCTCAGGTTCAGCCATTCCATCAAATGTGCTTCCACAGTCTTTACCTCTCGCCTGTCACCCTTGTTGTCGGGTGATCAGACCTTCTCTTATTGGTGGGGGGCGAGGATCAACCGCTCATCCTCTTTGAAAAAATGCTCATCGCAGTTATTGCCTGTGCCACTGCGATCAACCACCAGGAAGTCATCCCGCTTTTCGATCGTCAGCACCGGGTGGTGCCAGACGCCGCGATGGTAATTAATGCCCTGCCTGCCGTTGGTGACGAAGGCGCGGACCAAGCCCGATACAGGTTCATCGCCAAGTGGCGCGACCACGATCAGAAAGGGGTTGCCGAGCAGCGGAATGAAAGCCTGGCTGCCCAGCGGGTGTCGTTCCAGCATGCACACGGTCAGCGGCATATCCTGCGCGTCGGCGCGGAAGATGCTGATGATGGCGTTGTCCTCAGGCTTGGCGGTTTCCACCGTGGCCAGTTTGTGAAAGCGCATGGTCGACCCGTTGTTGATCATGAAGTGATCGCTGCCGTCGGTTTCGATAACGTCTCCGAAAGGGGCGAAGGCTTCTTTGGTCAGGGGTTCGATCATCAGTGTGCGCATGGCTGTCTTCTTAATCTTTTGAATGGTGTGATTTCTGTGTAGGAGTCCGGCTTGCCGGCGATTGCAATCTTGAGGACGCCATCGCCGGCAAGCCGGGCTCCTACAGGTTCGGGGTCAGTGCTTACTTGGCTACTTTACCGAGGACCCGCAGGCGGCTCACGCCACCATCCGGGAACACATTCAGGCGGATGTGAGTAATCGGGCCCAGCGCCTTGATCTGCTCGGCAAACGTGTGTTCAGCGTGCATTTCCAGTTTCTGCGCCGGCAGCAGTTCGCGCCAGAACAGCGATTGGGTTTCGATCTGGCTGTCGGTGCCACCCTTCACGAAGGCGCCCTGGATCGAGCAGGTGTCCGGGTAGTTGCCCTTGAAGTGCAGGGTGTCGACGATGATCTTCTCGATCTCGCCCGGATGGCCCAGCGCCACAATCACCCAGTCATTGCCAGGTGTACGACGACGCGCGGTTTCCCAGCCGTCGCCCATGTTGATGCCACGGCCTGGGTTGAGGATGTTGCTCATGCGACCGAAGTGTTCATCGGA
The DNA here is from genome assembly GCF_013385825.1 of Pseudomonas reactans. Lineage (GTDB taxonomy): Bacteria > Pseudomonadota > Gammaproteobacteria > Pseudomonadales > Pseudomonadaceae > Aquipseudomonas > Aquipseudomonas reactans. Next base: position 55,496 of record NZ_JACAPG010000011.1, read on the forward strand.
GCAGGCCAGGGCACGACCACCGTTGAGTGCGGCAGCCAGGTCGACCTGTTCGTTGTCGCCCACCGAGGACCAGTCGCGGAACGGCACGCCGTACACACGCAGACGGGCCACGCCGCCATCCGGGTAGATGTTGAAACGCAGGTGGCTGAACGCCTGGTCGTTGTTGATCTCGTGGTAGTGGTGGCTGTTGCCTTGCAGCTCGACGGCCGACAGCACTTCCACCCACTGGGTCTTGTCATCCGGCTCGCCCGACGCCAGGAAGCAAGCTTCCAGGGAAGCCGACGGCGGGAAGTTGCCGGTGAAGAATGAAGTGTCGATGTCCACGCCTTTGATGCTGCCCGGCACACCCAGGCGGATCACAGCGCTGTCGTAGCCTTCGAAGCGCTTGCGGCGCGACTCCCAGCCGTCCATCCACTTGCCGTTGTCATCGAAAACGCCCTCCTTCCACACGGCCGGGGTCGGCTGGAACAGGCGGTTGGCGTCGGCGAACCAGTCATCGGTGACGGAGATGATCTTGGTGCCCAGGCGGGCGTCGGCCAGGTTGACGAACTTTTCGAAAGGTACGGCGTAAGCTTTCATTCTTCTTGTCTGCCTTAAAGAGAGTGGCTGGGGATGGTCGTTTAGAGGGTCAGTAATCGGAACAACGCGATCTTGTTGATCTCGGCCAGTGCGCACTTGAACTCGGTGTCCACCGAGTTGTGGATGCGCGTTTCAAACGCGGCCAGGATCTGGTGCCGGTTGCTGCCTTTTACCGCCATGATGAAGGGAAACTTGAACTTGGCCTTGTAGGCATCGTTCAGCTCGGTGAAGCGAGAAAACTCTTCGGCCGTGCATTGGTGAATCCCCGCGCCAGCCTGTTCATCAGTGCTGGCTTGGGTGAGTTGGCCCTGGACGGCAGCTTTGCCGGCCAGGTCCGGGTGAGCGTTGATCAGCGCCAACTGGCTGGCATGATCGGCGCTCAACAGGATGTCGCTCATGCGCTGGTGCAGGGTTTCGATCTGGTCGATCGAGGCGTCCTGGCCCAGGTCGTAGGCCTTTTCGGCTACCCATGGCGAATGTTCGTAGATATCGGCGAAGGCTGCGACGAATGCATCGCGGCTCAGGGTCGACGGTTTCAAGGTGTGAAACGCAGTCATTTCGCGGCTCCCGTGTACGGGTGGGTGTCGTGCCAGTGACGGGCAATGTCCACGCGACGAGTGAACCACACCTGTTCGTGACCTTTGACGTATTCAATGAACCGCTTCAACGACGCCAGGCGCGCCGGGCGGCCGATCAGGCGGCAGTGCAGGCCAATGGAAAGCATCTTCGGTGCCTCGGCGCCTTCGGCGTAGAGCACGTCGAACGCGTCCTTGAGGTATTCGAAGAAGTCATCGCCCTTGTTGAAACCCTGCACCTGGGTGAAGCGCATGTCGTTGGTGTCCAGGGTATAAGGGATTACCAGGTGCGGCTTGCCGGTGGGGTTGTTGGGTTCCCAGTAGGGCAGGTCGTCGTCGTAGGTGTCGCAGTCGTAGAGGAAGCCGCCTTCCTCCATCAGCAGGCGCCGGGTGTTGGGGCCGGTGCGGCCGGTGTACCAGCCCAGTGGGCGTTCGCCGGTCAGCTCGGTGAGGATGCGGATGGCTTCGAGCATGTGCTCGCGTTCCTGGGCCTCGTCCATGTACTGATAGTCGATCCAGCGGTAGCCGTGACTGCAGATCTCATGGCCAGCCTCGACCATCGCGCGGATCACATCCGGATGGCGCTGAGCGGCCATAGCCACGGCGAAGATGGTCAGCGGGATATCGAATTCTTTGAATAATTTGAGGATGCGCCACACGCCAGCACGGCTGCCGTACTCGTACAGCGACTCCATGCTCATGTTGCGTGCGCCTTGCAGCGGCTGGGCCGAGACCATTTCCGAGAGGAAGGCTTCGGACTCTTTGTCGCCGTGCAGGATGTTGCGCTCGCCACCTTCTTCGTAGTTGAGTACGAAAGACAGCGCAATGCGCGCCTTGCCCGGCCAGTGGGGGTGAGGAGGGTTACTGCCGTAACCGATCAGGTCGCGTGGGTAGTCAGCGCTCACTGCAGTCTTCCTTCTTGTTCGTCGTGTTAGCGATGAGTGATTGTATACAACTTATCGCGCACTTTGTAAGCCTACATTTCTGCATTTTTTCGGCAGGGCTCTAGATGAATGGTGTAGCAAGAAACTTGCCTGGTTGGTCAGCTAATGGACAAAAGGTCGTTCAAAAGCAAGGATGACTGGCCGATTGCTCCATTAAGCAATGACGCTGGGAGACTTCAAAGGTTTGTGATTTTTATTGTGTACAATTTTTTTAAAAAGTGTCTTAATCAGCCATCGCCGGCTTTTTCGCTGCCCTGAAAAAGTGCGGATCACTCTTCTACTGACTATGGGAGGCGCGTAGACGCCATGGGACGTTTGACCACACACGTTTTGGATGCTGCACACGGCTGCCCCGGCAGCGCGATCAAGGTTGAGCTGTACCGCGTCGAAGGCGCGCAGCTGGAACTGGTCGCCACCGCCGTCACCAACAGCGACGGCCGTTGCGACGCGCCCTTGTTGCAGGGCGATGATTACCGCAGTGGTGTGTACCAACTGCAATTCAGCGCTGGCGACTACTACCGCGCCCGTGGCGTGCAGCTGCCTGAACCGGCCTTCCTGGATGTGGTGGTCCTGCGCTTTGGCATCAGCGCCGAACAGGATCACTACCATGTCCCGCTACTGATTTCGCCCTACAGCTACTCCACCTATCGCGGTAGCTAGCGTCACCTCGCTTCACACCCCCAAAGCTCTTCGTTGGTTTTCGCCCGCCCACACTGCGGGCTTTTTTATGCATGTTGTGCAGTGAATTATTTAGCGCCTTTTGACTATCGGCGATGCCTAGGCTGAGTGTTTTCATCATCAAGTAGAAAACATCATGACCTCGCCGTTCGTCTCACCGATCACTCCAGAACCAGCGGGCCCCTTGTCCGATCCCGATGACCCGTTGGTCGCTGCCGAAGCCGCGTCACAGGCTATGCGTGACCAACTGACCCGACGGATTAACGCGCATGCCTACCCCAGTCGGTTGATCAATCAAATCGTGCGTGCCGATGCGCGGATTGACGAGAGGGCGAAGGTGCTTGCCCACTTGATCGGGCGTTCGCCCAAAGTCTTGACCGTCATTCGCACTGCACTGCGCGAAGCATTCGCGTTGGACCCGGATACCCTATTGTTTACCGAACCCAAGCCGCCGTCCCTACCCAACCGGGTCGACAGCCTGACTGATCGGGCGCTGCAGTTACTGGTAATGCCCACTGTGGTGATCAACCTCAATCAATTCACTGCGCTCAGCATTAAAGACGAACCGAACAGCAAGTTGCCCTATACCCCCTTGGATGCAATACGCCGTGTGATTGCGATGAGGCTTCCAGAGCGGTTGGCCTACGCGGCGACTGCGTATTGGGACACCCTGGCGCAAGGTTCCTGGCGCACGCGCCGGGAGCTATGGGTGGAGCAGCACAAAGAGCTGTTCGCAGACCGGGCTTTTCTGGCCCGACAGTTGGACGAGCTGTCAACTGCCGCCATGACCATGGTCAAAGCCCTCATCGATGCCCCCACGGCAAGCGCGCGCCAGCGTGCCGGTGGGCAATGGGCCAGTGTGCGAGTGGGTCAACTGATGTGGCCGGGGACGCCTGCGGTAATAATCCCCGGGGCATTGCACCTGTTCTGTGAGGGTGACCCGACCGATACCCCCCATGTCATGTACCTGCCGGGTGTGGCGCGCAACTTTTATGAGTACTCATCCTTTGAGGCGCTTCAGTGCGGCGCGCTGGAGTTGGGGAACTCACGGTTCCACGACCTTTGGCAATGCTTGCCGCTAAGCCGTCGTAATACGCTGTGCCGTCCGGCGCAATTGCCGCCGATGGCGGGGATTGTTCGCGGCTTGGAGGTGTTGGACGATGCGCTGGCGGTCGGAGCCCAGGCGCTGTTGACCGGGCAATGGAGCAACGAGCTGGCCTGCGCCGTGAAGATCAACGAGGCGTTCGTGTTCTCCACAGTACGGCCGCGGCCGCAACCACCTGGCGCCGAATCTTTTCTGACGCAGGTGGAGGGGGCCAGGAGGCAACTGATCGGCACTTCTAGGCTTAGCGACGTGGGTGATCAATTGCTCATATGGGACCGGCAGAGACGGCATGAAGAAATCATTTTTGGCAGTGCGGTGTTCGACCTGGCGTTGGGTACCGCAGAGCGTCAGGCCAAGCGCTACGAGAAAGGCCTGGTCGCGCTGCTGACCCCAGATGACCCCAGTGCGGATACGGTGGCCTATAACGTAGTCCTGTTGCTCGGGCGTCAAATCAAAGAACATACCCAGGCCTTGAATGCACTGCTGCAAGACGCCGGCCAGCGGCTGTTAGAGTTGGCTTTTTGGGTTGAGCGTCCCGGGGGGGCGGGTACTCCCAGGCGCGCGTCGTTGTTCATACACGCGCAAACCGAGGCCCTGCGTCATGAGGTTGAGCTGCACTATCGGCTCAAGCTGATCCATACGGCGCATCGGGACTTGATGACCGAGGTGCTGAACCAGCCTCTGCCTACCAAACGCGCGGGCAGCGAAACCCGAGTGCTGTCGATTGCCGTGGGCAGCGAGCCAGACGCGTTTTGTACGCTGCTAAACGTGTGGGTGGTGACCACGGCGGCGGCGGTGCGGGTTCCTACGCGCCAGCATGCGGTGGTGCTCTATGCGTTCGGCAAGGATGGCGGAGTACTGGCTTTTGCCGGGCTCGATGCGCTGACGCGCAGCCTGAAGGCGAGCTTGCGCAGCCTTGACGACTCCGTACTATGGGGCTGTGTAGACCGCGATAAGCGCGCCGACCTGCGTCGCCATGCGGCCCGAGAAACGCTGGGTGTGCGCTACGTTGAAATGAACGGCAAGCCTGCGCTGATGATGCTGAAAAAACTGCTTGGCTCCTGCGACCGCCTGCTTAAGAGCCGCGAAGACATCACGCGAATTTTCAGTGAAGTGACGGATGCCGAGGTCAGCCGCTCGTTGTTGATACTTGAGCTGGAAGATCAATTGAAGGTTCCCGCCAATAACGCCTTCAGCCAGGCTCAGGCCAATGTTGAGTTGCTGCGCACCGCACACGCCCAAGCAAAGCAGTTTCCTCCATGGTTGATCCAGGCGACGCGTGTCCAGCGTAAACACTTCAAGCACTGGCAACGGGTGTATCTCATCAGCGCCTTTGCATTTAACACTCGCCTTGAACACGACTTGCCGGATCTGGAAACGTTCGCCCGCCGCCGCCTGATCACCCGTTTGGGCCAGGACGGCTTTCCTGCGGACTTGGATATCGATCTACCTTTTATTGAGATGCCCGATGATGTGTCCGGCTCCTTCTGTGGGTGGTATAGCAGCAGCTGCCCCGTGGGAGATCGGAGTATAAAATATACGCCTAGTGCTACACGTACGACCTTCAGTCTGCTGCAATTGACGCTGCATAACCTCGACCCCTTGGCGCCTTGGACGCGCTGGAGACTCAACCGTGCTCGCTACCTGCAGCCCGATTGGAAAAAAAGGCTCAATGCGGATTATCTGATCTCGATGGTCTCCTCGTTGGATATCGGCGGCCAATACGACGCATTGATCAACGAGGTCTTTTACCCACGTGCAGACGCCGCAGGGCGCATACCCCGATTATTGAATCGTACGCTGAGGGCCGGTTTCAAATACCATCTTTTCTGTGCGATCCAACAAGGGCTGACGCCGGATGCACAGAGCATATTCAACACCGCCATGGCTGCACGCACGCCACAGGATTTGTTGAAAAACCAGCACCAGTTGCAACTGCACGTGGTTTATCTGGTAGGGCACACGATGAAGCACGACCGCTATATCGCCGGGATAGTGGTTGTTCAGGACAAGCACTCCGAGCTGTGCGTGGTCTACTGGCCCGAAGCGCCGGGCACCTTGGCCCTCACCGAATACAACAGCCTGCAACAGGCCACTGAGGCGTTGAACCGTCTTGGCGCATTGCCGGAAAACCTCAAGGCACTGGCGCAGCAGGTCGCCCCCGGCTGGGCGTTTGAGGCGCTCCCGCTGCCTGTACAGGAAGTTGATCTGTTGGCCGAAGCAGGAAACTATCTTTACATGATGTCGCCCGGAAGTCGTGTGAGACATGCAATTGTGGCGGGGCTCAAGATTATTCGCTCATTCTCCATCAAGCACCTTGAGCCAGCGGTGCAGTTTGATGAAATTGAAGCCGTCGTCCGCGAACAGATTGCCAGTGATCCGCAAGCCTGGCTGGCTGTTACTCCCATCCCCCACAGCGATACCCAGGCATTGTTGTTTCGCGCCAGCGTGTTCGGCCTGCAAAGCCGGACTCAAGCGATGAGCCATTCCGGCAAGGCATTGGAGCAGTATCGAGCCAGTCGCCTGGGGGAGCAAAGCGAAGCCCGCGCAAGGGCATTGGTGGGTTTAATCTTTCCGTTCTACGCATTGTTTAATGACTTCTATGAGTTATTGCTCGTTTCGCGGCGCTACCACCACTATGGCGATCCTAACGATGCCGCCGAAGTGGCTTTCAGAACTACTTTTCTGGTGATCGACATATTAATGAGCGTTGTACCCGGCCCTAAAAAAGTGTGGCGCGGTGCAGTTCGTGTTGGGCGGCCCGCATTGACAGCTGTGTTGGGGCGCATTCACCGCTCACGGATGAAGGCGCACACCGGGTCTGCGCTCCCTGCGACCCAGCTGACGGCGTTGCAGCGGTTCAAAGTCGAGGGGGTGCCCGAAGGTGCAGTGGCATTGAGAGGGCCGGGTGAAAGCGGGGTATATGTGAAAAATGGCGAGCTGTTTATGGCCGATGATACTCATCACTATCCGCTCTACCGGCGCGGCAACGAACAGTCATTGCGGTTCAAGAATACGCAGGCAGCGGGGCAGGATGAACTGATTCTGAACATCCATGAACCCAAACAATGGCTACTCAGTGCGGATGCCCCGCAGCCAGTGGCGGGGCCGAGTTCGGGCGTTCTCAACCCATGGAGGCCGCCCGTGCCGCCGCCGCCGGATTGGCAGCCAGCGGCCGTTCGCAGTGTTACGGAAGACGCCATTCGTCAGTCAATGGCGACGTCTGACCATTGGTTAGACTGGCGTACCCAGCCTCAGAATACGCAGATGACTTCCCCAGCGCCTGGGGTGTTTTACAATGCGTTGGATACCCGAGGATATCCGCACAATCTCCTGCGGATAGCCCCCCCTGATACCGGCTTGCCAGATCTGTGGAGCGGTTATTACAGGCTGCTCCCGCAAGGTGATCAGGCGCCGTTGGACCGCATCGTGTTTATCCACAGGAATGAGCCACTGGTTTCATCGGCCAGTTTAACTATCGAAGGTTGGACAAGCACGAGGTTGCTTGAGCAGCCTTTTCCGGCGTCACGTACCGCTGCGGGTGACTGGCAGATCCATGAACCGTTGTTCGATCGGCCTTTGTCGGAGTATGTGCGCACAGCGTTTCCCACCATGACACGCAGAAGCCGCCATTTGGCAGCTCAAAGAATGATTCAGTTAGCTGACCCCGAGTACTCGCCAACGGCAACCCACATGCTCAATGTCCGTGCGACGTTAGACAGTTGGCTGCCCCCGGCGCCTGCCTGGTCTGGCCAGACGGATGATTTACTGAGAATGCTACGGCCCACCGACAGGCGACGCCGAACGATATTCATCAGTCGAGAAGACAAGGCATCTGCCTTCACACGAGTTGACTTCAGGATCTCCGACCTAGATCCCATACTACGTCCCGATCACTCCACGCTGGCAGTTCAGCGTGCCGTTAAAATGCGCGAGGCAATCACGCGCGTCCTGCAGCAGCAGGGTTTCGATGTGGAGGAGGTGTTGGTGATGCATCATAAAATGTCCACGCATGAATTAATCGCGACTCATCCTCTTTCCAATTCAAACAATCTCTACTACGTGTCCGTCCATTGGGTTTACGGAGGGTCGATCCAGTTGGACACGCGGCTGACGAATCAGTGGTTCAATGAGACATTCAAGCGCAACCCGGGTGTGCAGGCATTGGCAGGCGTCAAAACCGCCATGAGGGAAAAGCGTCTGATCCGGATCGTTGCAGGCATTCAGTGGAGCAACGAAGGAGCGAGCCGACCCACTGTTTATTTCGCCAAAGTCAGTCCATCCTAGCCTTGAGCAACGCCATCGCGCCGGCGCCCCCGAATAACCCGGCACTGACGCGGTTGAACCAGCTCTGGCCATCGCCGCTGCGCAGGTAGCGCGCAGCGCCCTGTGCACCGAAGCCATAGGCCAATTTGCAGAGCAAATCGAGCACGGTCCAAGTGGCGATCATGAGCAGCAGTTGCGATAGGAACGGTAGCTCATTGCTGAGAAACTGCGGCAGGAAGGCAGCAAAGAACAGAATGTCCTTGGGGTTACTGGCGCCCAGTACAAAGGCGCGGCCAAACAAGGCGCGAAAACGCGGCGTCGCAATGGCCTGGGGCACTACCGCGCCTTGCGCCGGCTGACGCGATTGCTGCCAGCTCTGCCAGGCGAGGTAAAACAGGTAGAGCGCGCCGACAATTTTCAAGGCGCTGAACACCTGCTCGGAGGCCAGTAGCAGAGCGCCCAGGCCCAGGGCCGAGGCGCTCAACAGGCAGATCGAGGCAAACACCCCACCGAGAAACGCTGGATACGAACGGCGCAGGCCGAAGTTGAGACTGTTGCTGATCATCAGCAATGACAGGGGCCCCGGGATCAGGATCACCACCAATGCCGCGCCGCTGAACAGTAGCCAGGTTTCCAGGTTCATCCGTTACTCCTTTATAGAAATATGAATTTGGCGATAAAGATCGCGCACAGCACCCATAGGCTGACGGAAATCTCACGGTACTTGCCAGTGCCGGCCTTGAGCGCCACGTACGTGATAAAGCCCAGGGCAATACCGTCAGCAACCGAAAACGTCAGCGGCATCATGATTGCCGTGACGATCGCGGGAATGCTGTCGGTGGCTTCATCCCAATTGATATGGGCCATGCTCGCCATCATCAGCATCGCAACGTAAATCAGCGCACCGGCGGTGGCATATGCCGGGATCATGCCGGCCAGCGGTGCAAAAAACATCGCCGCCACAAACAGCACGCCCACGGTCACGGCGGTGAGCCCGGTGCGACCGCCAGCGGCCACGCCAGCAGCACTTTCCACATAGCTGGTGACCGGTGGCACACCGACCATCGCACCAAACACACTGGAGGCACTGTCGGCCTTCAATGCACGGGAGAGGTTATCGATCTTGCCCTCGGCATTGACCAGCCCGGCCCGTTGCGCGACGCCCATCAGTGTACCTGCAGTATCGAACATGTGTACAAAAAGAAAGGCAAATACCACGCTAATCATGCTGACATTGAATACACCATTAATGTCCATGGCCATCCAGGTCGGCGCCAGGCTCGGCGGTGTAGACACCATGCCGTTGTAATGCACCAGGTCCAGCCCCCAACCAGCGAGTGTTACGGCGATGATGCTGATCAGGATCGCGCCGAACACACGGTGGTAGCTGAGGATGGCGATCAGCAGAAAGCATACGGCCGCCAGCAGTGGCGCGGGTTCATGCAGTGAACCGAGCTTGATCAGCGTGGCCGGGCTGTCGACGATGATGCCGGCGGTTTTCAGGCCGATCACCCCTAGGAACAGGCCCACGCCCGCGCCCATGGCATGACGCAGGCTGACGGGAATGCTGTTGAGCAACCATTCACGCACCCGCGAGAGCGTCAGGCCCATGAACAGCACGCCGGAGATAAACACCGCACCCAACGCGGTTTCCCAGGTGTAACCCATGGTGCCGACCACGGTGTAGGTGAAGAACGCGTTCAAACCCATGCCCGGCGCCAGGCCCACCGGCCAGTTGGCGTACAGGCCCATCAATAGGCAACCCAGCGCGGCGGCGATACAGGTGGCGACGAACGCCGCGCCGTGGTCAATGCCGGCGTCGGCCATGATGTTGGGGTTGACGAAGATGATGTAGGCCATGGTGATGAAGGTGGTGAGGCCGGCGATCAGCTCGGTCTTCACTGTGGTGCCATGCAAGCTGAGCTTGAACAGGCGTTCTAGCCAACTGTTATTAGGCGGGGCGATGTCCAGCGTAGGGGCTTCGGATTTGCGGCTATCCACAGCGAGTACTCCTCAAGAGTTTTATTGTTATTTCCAGCGCAGGTCACGGATGTGGGCAACAGCGCTTTGAGGTACTGGCGGGTTTTGTTGACCAATAGGTCAGGAACTCGCACGAGGCGAATTATGCTTTTGTATACAAATAAAGCAAATAATGTTTTCGAATAGCGGTGTGAAGGGCTAGTTCGCGCTCAATGCCTGATTGACAGCCAGCCATCCTGTCACCGCTTCTTCGCCCGCCTCGCTGAAGGCGCGTTGCAACAGTTTCACCTGTTCGCGGCGCAGTGACTGTTCGAAGCGCAGGCCTTCCTCGGTCAATTCCAGCAGGCGTTTACGCTTGTCGGTCTCGGACGCAACGCTGTTCACCAGGTGCATTTCCTGCAATTGGCGCAGCGGAATGTTCAGTGCTTGTTTACTCACGCCGAGCAATTCCAGCAGTTGTTTCACGCTCAAGGCCGGGTAGCGCGCGATAAAAAACACAATGCGCTGATGCACCCGGCTCAGGCCACGGCGCTCCAGCATTTCGTCGGCCTTGGCGGTAAACGCCTGGTAGCCGAAGAAGAACGCTTCCATGGCGGCTTGCTGGGCGGTGGGGTTTTTAAGGTCAAGCATATTGACGTATCCGTATAAGTCGTCGTAATTTCGGTCAACCAGTTTGACGTATTTCCCACAGGCTTCGCTACCGGTGACCTTATGGCCTTCTCTGAACGTGTTACGCGCCTCAAAAGCTCCTTGATCCGTGAAATCCTCGCGGCAGCCCAGCGCCCGGAAGTGATGTCGTTCGCCGGTGGCCTGCCGGCCGAAGCCGTGCTGCCCGCGCTGAACTGGGACGACATGCCCCTCAACATCGGCCAATACGGCATGAGCGAAGGCGAGCCACAGTTGCGCGAATTGCTTGCCGCCGAAGCGCGCGCACTCGGCGTGCCGTGCCAGGCAAGCCAGGTGCTGGTGGTCAGCGGTTCCCAGCAAACACTGGACCTGGCGGCCAAGCTGTACATCGACAAAGGCACGCAGATCCTGCTGGAAGGCCCGACCTACATGGCCGCGTTGCAGATCTTCCAACTGTTCGGCGCCGATTGCCTTACCGTGCAACTGGAAGCCGATGGCCCGAACCTGGCCGCGTTGCGCGCCAACCTCGAACGCCATCGCCCGGCATTCATCTACCTGATCCCGACCTTCCAGAATCCTTCCGCCGTGCGCTACAGCGAAGCCAAGCGCGAAGCCGTCGCCGCGTTGCTCGATGAGTTCGGCGTGACCCTGATCGAAGACGAGCCCTACCGCGAACTGACCTTCGACGGCGGCAGCGCCAAACCCATCGTCGGGCGCCTGAAAAAAGCCAGTTGGATCTACACCGGCACCGTGTCCAAGACCCTGTTGCCCGGCCTGCGCGTGGGCTACTTGATCGCCAGCCCGGACCTGTTCCCGCATCTGCTCAAGCTCAAGCAATCGGCCGACCTGCACACCAACCGCGTCGGCCAATGGCAGGCGATGCAGTGGATCGGCAGCGAAAAATACCAGGAGCACCTGGTGGAGCTGCGCAGTTTTTACCGCCAGCGCCGCGATGCATTCCAGGCTGCGCTAGAGTGTCACTTCGCCGATCTGGCCGACTGGCAAGTGCCCCAAGGTGGATTATTCTTCTGGCTGACCTTGAAACAGCCACTCGACACCCGCACCTTGTTGGCGCAAGCGCTGGAACAGAATGTCGCGTTCATGCCCGGTGAACCGTTCTTTTCCGAGCCGGACCAGCATCACGGTTCGTTGCGCCTCAATTTCAGCCATATCGACCCGGCCCGCCTCGACGAAGGTCTCAAGCGCCTGGCCGCGGTGGTCCGTCAAGCACAGCACGCGCAAGCGGCATAAGGGGAGCCCCATGTACAAGGTTTATGGCGATTACAAGTCGGGCAACTGCTACAAGATCAAATTGATGCTCAGCCTGCTGGGCATCCCGTATCAATGGATCGATGTGGACATCCTCAAGGGTGACACCCAGACCGCCGAATTCCTGGCGAAGAACCCCAACGGCAAGATCCCCGTGCTGGAACTGGAAGACGGCACCTGCCTGTGGGAGTCCAACGCGATCCTCAACTTCCTGGCCGATGGCAGTGAATTCCTGCCGTCCGAGCCGCGCCTGCGCACCCAAGTGCTGCAATGGCAGTTCTTCGAGCAGTACAGCCACGAGCCGTACATTGCGGTGGCGCGGTTTATCCAGTTTTACCTGGGGCTGCCCGAGGATCGCCTGGAGGAATACAAGAAGCTGCACAAGGGCGGCTACAAAGCGCTCAAGGTCATGGAGCGTCAATTGCAGCTGACGCCGTACCTGGTGGGCGATCAGTTCTCCATCGCCGATGTAGCCTTGTATGCCTACACCCATGTGGCGAATGAGGGTGGTTTTGAGTTGGAAGCTTATCCGGGTGTTCAAGCCTGGTTGGCGCGAGTGGCCAGCCATCCCAAGCATGTCGCCATGTTGGACTGAGCACCCTGATCTGTAGGAGCCCGGCTTGCCGGCGATAGCGTTTTCAGGGGCGCCATCGCCGGCAAGCCGGGCTCCTACAGGGATCGCAACTCTGTATTCAGCAGGTCGAAACACCGCTGCGCCGCCGGGCTCAGGCTCATCCCGCTACGTGTGATCAACCCGATCTCCCGGTTCACGCCGGGATGATCGATGTGGATGCGCTTCAATCCTTCCAGGCTGTCTGCCGCCGATTCCGGCAGCACACTGATCCCCAGCCCCTGGCGCACCAGGGCCAACACCGTGGACATGTAGTTGGCCTCCATCCCGGCGTTCATTGTCAGGCGCGTCTCATCGAACAACGCATCCACTTGCTCGCGCACGCTGCTGTCGCGGCCGGTGAGGATGATCGGCTGGTCGGCCAATTGCTCCAGGGTCAGTTGGCGGTGGCGGCTGAGAGGATGGTCCACCGGCACAAACGCACACAGGCGATCATTCAACACCGGCACGAATTCCAGGCCATGGCTGAGCCGTGCACGCACGCCGATACCGAAATCCACCTCGCCGGAGCGCACCTGGGCATGAATGCGATGGGCCACCAGGTCATGCAGGCGCACTTCGATTCCGGCAAAGCGCTCGCGAAACAAGCGTAGAACCGGCGGCAAACTGCCGGCGCACACCGAGGGCAGGGCGGCGATGGTGACCACGCCCCGGCGCAGGGCGGCGAGGTCGCGGGAGCCGGTGACGATGTTGTCCAGGTCCAGCAGCAGTTTTTCCATGGGGCCGCGCGCGTCCTGGCCGGCGGCGGTGAGGCTGACGTGGCGCGGGCTGCGGTCGAGCAGGGCGACGCCAAGCCAGTCTTCCAGTTGCTGCACCTGCACCGTCAGCGCCGAAGGTGACAGATGCAGCTCATTGGCAGCCTTGGTGAAGCTGCCGGTGCGAGCCACTGCAAGAAACGACTGAATGTGTTGGATGCTGTTTTTCATAAGAGCAGCTTCATTTTGTTTTTCCGAACACTAGCGGGTGAATATTCCAATTTACAAAGACTAACCCGCTTCCAATACTCCGGGTAAAACAATAACCGGCCACCAAGGCCGCTCTGGAGTAACCCATGCTCGCTACCCTGGGTGTCATCACCATCCTGTGCCTGCTCGCTGCCGTCATGAGCAAACGCCTCTCGCCACTGGTGGCCCTGATCGCCTTGCCGATCATCGCCGCGTTGCTCGGCGGGTTCGGCCTGCAAACCAGCGCCTTCATCATCACCGGTATCAAGAACGTCGCCCCTGTGGTGGGCATGTTTGTGTTCGCGATCCTGTTTTTCGGGATCATGACCGATGCCGGCATGCTCGACCCCATCATTGATCGCATCCTGCGCACGGTCGGCACGCGTCCTACACGCATTGTCGTAGGCACCGCGACCTTGGCGCTGCTGGTGCATTTGGATGGCTCTGGTGCGGTGACCTTTCTGGTGACGGTGCCGGCAATGCTGCCGCTGTATACGCGGCTGGGCATCGACAAACGTATCCTCGCCTGTGTTTGCGCGATGGCGGCCGGGGTCAACTTCTTGCCGTGGACCGGCCCGGTGCTGCGCTCGTCGGCCGCGCTGCATGTGCCGGTGGCGGACTTGTTCCAACCACTGATCCCGGTGCAAATCGTCGGCCTGATCTTCGTTTTCGCCTGCGCCTGGTGGCTCGGCCGTCGCGAAGAAAAACGCTTGGGTCTCGGCGCCGGCTCTACTGTGGATGCGGTGCCGCAACGGGTACTGAGTGACGATGACATCAAGCTGCGTCGCCCGCGCCTGTTCTGGGTGAACCTGATCCTGACCGTGCTGGTGATGGTGGTGATGATTGCCGGCTGGGTCGATCCGGTGGTGATGTTCATGCTCGGCACCGTGGTGGCGCTGTGCATCAACTACCCGAACGTTGATGCCCAGCGCGCCCGCATCGACGCCCACGCCAAGACCGCCCTGACCATGGCCAGCATTCTGCTCGCCGCCGGGGTGTTCACCGGCATCATGCAGGGCACCGGCATGCTCAAGGCGATTGCCGAAGTGGCGGTAGCGCAGATTCCGGCCGGCCACGGCAAGTTGATTCCGGCGGTGGTGGGCTTTATCTCCATGCCGCTGAGCATGTTGTTTGACCCGGATTCCTACTATTTCGGCGTGATGCCGGTGATCGCCGAAGTCGGCAAGGCCTTGGGCGTGGACCCGCTGCAAGTGGCCCAGGCCTCGCTGCTGGGCGTGCACACCACTGGCTTCCCGGTCAGTCCGCTGACCCCCGCGACCTTCCTTTTGGTGGGCCTGTGCAAGATCGAGCTGGCTGATCACCAGCGCTTCACCATTCCGTTTCTGTTTGCCGCGTCGGTGTTGATGACCCTGACCGCGTTGCTCCTGGGAGTTATTTGAGATGAAAACCTTGCGCATCGGTTCCGGCGCCGGCTATTCCGGCGATCGTATCGAACCTGCCGTGGAACTGGCCGAGCAGGGCGACCTGGATTACCTGGTGTTCGAATGCCTGGCCGAACGCACGATTGCTTTGGCGCAACAGGCGCGGATCAGCGATCCCGAGGGCGGTTACGACCCGTTGCTGAGCGAGCGCATGCGCCGCGTGCTGCCGTTTGTGGGCGTGAAGGCCGGGCGTCGCCGCCTGCGGGTGATCACCAATATGGGGGCGGCCAATCCGGTGTCGGCGGCCAATGAAGTGCGGCGAATTGCGCGTGAACTGGGCCTTGCGCTCAAGGTGGTCGCGGTGGTCGGCGATGACGTGTTGGATGTGTTGAAGCCTGACTTTCTGCTGGATAACGGCCAGACGGTCGGCGCCTTGGGTGAGCGGCTGATTTCCGCGAATGCCTACTTGGGCGTCGACGGCATTCTGCAGGCGTTGCACGCGGATGCCGACGTGGTGATCACCGGGCGCGTTGCCGACCCTTCGCTATTCCTTGCGCCACAGATGTTTGAATTCGGCTGGGCAGCGGACGATTGGCAGCGTTTGGGGCGTGGCACGCTGGTGGGGCATCTGCTTGAATGCGCCGGGCAAGTCAGCGGCGGCTATTTCGCCGATCCGAGTTTCAAGGATGTGGAGGACTTGGCGCGCCTGGGTTTCCCCTTGGCCGAGATCGCTGAGGACGGTGAGGCGGTGATTACCAAGGTGGGTGGGTCCGGCGGGCGGGTCAGCTGTGCGACGTGCACGGAGCAACTTATCTATGAAGTGCACGACCCGGCGGCTTATCTCACGCCTGACGTAACGGCGGATTTTTCCCAAGTGGGGTTTGTGGCGGAGGGCGTTGATCGCGTTCGCGCCCAAGGTGCAGACGGTCGTGCGCGCCCCGAACAGCTAAAGGTCAGCGTCGGCTATCTGGACGGTTGGATTGGAGAGGGGCAGATGTCCTACGGTGGTCCCGGTGCTGTCGCACGGGCGCAGCTGGCGCGGGATGTCGTCCTCAAGCGGCTCGAGTTGATGGGCGTAAGGATGCAGGAGGTGCGTGCCGAGCTGATTGGCGTGGACTCGCTCCACGGCCCGCGCAGTACAGTCGAGCCTTGGGAAGTGCGCCTGCGCGTGGCGGCTCGCTGTGACGATCGCGGTGAGGCGATACGCGTGGGCAATGAAGTGGAAACCCTCTACACCAACGGCCCGTCGGGCGGCGGCGGCGCCAGCAAAAGCGTGCGTCAGGTGGTGGCGGTGGCGTCGTTGTTGCTGCCGCGCGATAAGGTCAACCCGAGGATCGAAGCATGAAGCTGCAGATGCTGGCCCATTCCCGCACTGGGGATAAGGGCGATACGTCGAACATTTCGATCATTGCCTATCGTGTCGAGGATTACCCACTGCTCTGCGAACAGTTGACAGCCGAGCGTGTGGCCGAGTTTTTCGCGGGGTTGCGTGAGCCCGGCGCAGCGCCTGTTCGGCGCTATGCATTGCCGAATGTGCAGGCGCTCAACTTCGTGCTGCCGGGCATCCTGCGCAGTGGCGTCACCCGTTCGTTGGCGTTGGATGCCCATGGCAAGTGCCTAGGGTCTGCGCTGCTGGATCTGGATATCAACGATCTGTAGGAGCCCGGCTTGCCGGCGATGAGGCCCCACCGGCAGGCGGCGATCTTTTCGGACGCCATCGCCGGCAAGCCGGGCTCCTACAGGTGGGGGGGCTGTCAGACTGCTGCGAAACGCTTATCGAGGTAATCAATGATCACCTTGGAGTCATACATCCAGGTGGTCTGGCCATTCTCTTCGATACGCAGGCACGGCACCTTGATCTTGCCGCCTTGCTCCAGCAGGGTCTGACGGTCCTGTTCGTTGTTCTTCGCATCTTTCAACGCCACCGGTACGTTCAGGCGGTGCAGGGTACGGCGCGTCTTCACGCAGAATGGGCAAGCGTGGAACTGATACAGCGTCAGCTCCTTGGCCGCTGCATTCACCTGTGCCTGTTGCTCGGCGGAACGCTGCTTTTTGCGTGGGCGGGTAAGAAAGTCGCCCGCGATGATGACGTGGCCGAGGCCCACTCGAAGTGCTTTGACGAACATGGCTGAAACCTCTTGCCCATGAAGAAGGGGCCGCAGCTTACCTCAATTTTGCAGGCGAAAAAAAACCGGCGATGAACGCCGGTTTTTTTGTGCGCAGCCTGTTACTTGATCAGGCTGAGGAATTCGCTGCGGGTGGCCGCGTTTTCGCGGAACTCACCCAGCATCACCGAGGTGATCATCGACGAATTCTGCTTCTCCACACCGCGCATCATCATGCACATGTGCTTGGCCTCGATCACCACGGCAACGCCCAGGGCGCCGGTCACTTGCAACACGGCATCAGCGATCTGGCGGCTGAGGTTTTCCTGGATCTGCAGGCGGCGTGCGTACATGTCGACAATCCGCGCAACCTTGGACAGGCCCAGCACTTTGCCGCTCGGGATATAGGCCACGTGGGCCTTGCCGATGAACGGCAGCAGGTGGTGTTCGCACAGCGAGTACAACTCGATGTCCTTGACCAGCACCATTTCGCTGTTGTCGGAGCTGAACAAGGCACCGTTGGTGACTTCTTCCAGAGTCTGCTCATAGCCGCGGCAGAGGTACTGCATCGCTTTGGCGGCACGCTTTGGCGTGTCGAGCAGGCCCTCGCGGGAAACGTCCTCGCCGAGTTGGCCGAGGATCGCGGTGTAATTCTGTTCCAGGGACATGAAACTACCTGTGGGATTTTCGCAAAGCGCAAGGTTACGGTGGCGGGCACATCGCTGCAAGCCTGACGATGGCACTTGTTACTCGTCGCGCCCTTCCATCATGGTGCGCTTGAGCATCACATACACCGCCCCCGCGCCGCCATGGCGGGCCTGGCATGAGGTAAAGCCGAGCACCTGGGCATGCTGGCGCAGCCAGGTGTTGACGTGGCTTTTGATCATGGGGCGCTTGCCGTCCAGCCGCACGGCCTTGCCGTGGGTGACGCGTACGCAGCGGATTTCGAACTTGGTGGCTTCAGCCAGGAAGGCCCATAGGGTTTCCCGGGCTTTTTCGACATTCATGCCATGCAGGTCAAGGCTGCCTTCGAACGGGATCTGGCCAGCCTGGAGCTTGCGCATCTGGCTTTCCTGCACGCCGTCGCGGGCCCACATCAGCTCGTCTTCCGGGCCGACGTCGATCACGAACTGGTCCGACAGGCCGTCCACGGTGGTGGCGTCAGTGCGCACGGTCGCGGCCTGGCGCAGCTTGGCGATCTGCGCGCGGTCGGCCTTGGGTTTGCCGGTGTCGGCGCGGTCGTGCTTGATCGGCTTGACGCCGCGCAGCTCGTTTTTGAACAGGGAAAAATCGTCGTCTTGCATGTTGGCCTCCGCGAAGGGCGGGCAGTTTACCTAAATCGCGGCGGCCAGGGCGCAGGAAACGCTATTCAAGCGCCATCAGTCGTGCTTTTTCATCAGGTGTGAAGCGATGTTCAGCGACAACGGTTGACGCATCTTCCGACGGCTGCGCCGCCATAACCATACGCCCAACCACAGCACCAGCAGCCCGATCACCAACAAAATCGCCGAGCCGCCAGGGCTGGCATTCAATTCACCAAGGGCTGGCGAGTGACCAAACAAACCGGCGCCACCAGCGCCGGCCAACAGCAAACCAACTATCGCCAGCAACGCGGCAATGCCGGCTACCAGGCGCAGACGCCAGTTGCTCGGGCCCTTGGGGCGCAAGCGACGAGCGTCAAAACCATCGGATATCTTCATTCCGACCTTTCCTCCAGGGTATCGGCCCTTCGACCGGACAATACACAGGTTGTTCCGGGGGGAGGGGTAAATGCGCCAAATGAGAGGGCTTTGCAGATGAGCGGGGCCGTAAACAGGCCGCGCCGCTCATCAGAAGGTCGATCAGATCAGATCTTTGGTCAACGCCAGGGTGGCGAAGTTGTCGGCCATGATGGCCATTTCGGTTTGTTGCACGTGCTCGGCGCTGAGGATGCCACCTTTGTAAGGCAGGTCGCGGGTGGCGCAGGCGTCTTCCACGAGGGTGCAGCGAAAGCCCAGGTTCTTGGCGGCGCGCACGGTGGTGCTGACGCTGGAGTGGCTCATGAAGCCGCAGACGATCAGGTCCAGGGAGCCGAGGTCCTGCAAGTGTTTTTCCAGGCCGGTGCCATGAAAGGCGCTGGGCAGCAGCTTGCCGATGATGGTTTCGTCGCCTTCCGGCTCAAGCCCTGGAATGAATTCGCCGCGTTCGCCCTGTGGGTCGAACAGGCCGCCCACGGTGCCCAGGTGACGCACATGCACGATCGGGCGCCCGGCGTTGCGGGCGGCTGACACAAGTTGCTTGATGTTGCCGACGGCCGCGTCCATGCCCGAGAGGGCGAGCGGGCCGTTGAGGTATTCCTTCTGGGCGTCGATGATCACGAGGGTCGCATGGCTGAGGTTCGCTGCTGCGTAACCACGACCGCTGAGTTGAAACATCGTCTTTGGAACGGACATTCTGGGGCTCCTGTGAGGGGGGCTTTTGCGACATTGTCCACTGGCTGAGCGGTTCTGTGAATCGCTACCATCGTAAGGTACGCCGTTGTTGACGTGCAGCCATGTCAAGAGGTGGGCCTGTTTAACACAATGATGGCAATTTGGATGAAATCCGACGGGTGGCGAAGGGTTTTCGTACATCGTCGGTACAGGTGAAGGCTGTTAGAATCGCCAGTCGTTTTTTCCAGGAGCTTGCCCCCGTGACCACTTCCCGCCTGCGCACCTTGCGCGACCATATCCGTTGGGCTGTCAGCCGTTTCCATGGGGAAGACCTGTTTTTTGGCCATGGCACCGATAATGCCTGGGATGATGCCCGGCAACTGGTGCTCGGTGCCTTGCACTTGCCGTGGGAAATTGCCGACAGCTACCTCGACTGCAACCTGGAAGAAGAGGAAGTCGCCCACCTGCAACGTTTGTTGCATCGCCGCATCCACGAACGGGTGCCGACACCTTACCTGATCGGCGAGGCCTGGTTCTGTGGTATGTCGTTTATCGTCGATGAACGCGTGCTGATTCCGCGTTCACCGATCGGCGAACTGATCGAAAACCGCTTCGAACCCTGGTTGGCGCAGCCACCGGCACGCATCCTCGACCTGTGCACCGGTTCCGGTTGCATTGGTATCGCCTGCGCTTATGAGTTCCAGGACGCCGAAGTGGTGCTGGGGGACTTGTCCTTCGAGGCCTTGGAAGTGGCCAACCAGAACATCGAACGCCATGGCGTCGATGAGCGTGTCTACACCGTGCAGGGTGACGGATTCGATGGCCTGCCGGGCCAGCGCTTTGACCTGATCGTGTCCAACCCGCCGTATGTGGATGCCGAAGACTTCGCCGACATGCCCGACGAATACCAGCACGAGCCGGAACTGGGCCTGGCGTGTGGCGACGACGGTTTGAACCTGGTGCGGCGCATGCTGGCCGAAGCGGCGGACCACCTGACCGAGAAGGGGTTGCTGATTGTTGAAGTGGGTAACAGTCAGGTGCACGTGGAGGCGTTGTACCCGGAAGTGGACTTCGCGTGGCTGGACTTCCAGCGCGGTGGTCACGGGGTGTTCATGTTGACGGCTGAGCAGTGCCGCCAGCATCAGGCGGTGTTCGCCGCCCGAGTGTGACGCACACCCTGTAGGAGCCCGGCTTGCCGGCGATGGCGATCTTGCAGACACCATCGCCGGTAAGCCGGCTCCTACAGGAGAATCAATCATGCATTTGGATTAGCGGTGTGTAGCAATCCAGATCAACAACCCCGCCTGAAACACCGTAAACGCCACCAGGCACGTGATGGTAAAGCGCAAGCCGCTGTCCTCACGCTTGAACTTGGTGACCTTTTCCTCTTCCTTGCGCAGCTTCACTTCCTGCTCCGCCAGGTTCTGTTCGGCCTGTTGCAGCATTTGCGCCGCTTCCAGAATCTCCACGAACTGCACTTTTTCAGTGTTCCAACTGTCCAGCACATCACTGACCTTGCCCGGCTGCACGTTACCCTTAAGGTGCTGCACATCGGCGTAAGCCACATCAAAACCCTGGATGCGCAGGAAGTGATCGCGGCGCAGGCGGGTGGCTTCGTTCAGCGCATCTTTGTTGGCCAGGTCAACGCCATCGACGCGGTAGTGCGACCATTTCTTTTTCGCCCAGGCAGCGCCTTGGGCCACCAGGAAGCGCCCGATGCCACGGTTGGCCGGTTCGATTTCCAGGCTGTTGCCGGGGCCGAAGTGCACGCGGTGCGTGTCGTGATCAACCCAGATATCCAGGTGATTCTGTTCACGGCGCACGCGCTGGCCGGGCAACTGAATGACCATGCGCAACAGGCTGTGGTGTTTGTCATTACGCTCGGCATAGCCGAACTGCACGAAGCGCAAAGGCCGCACGCCAGTGGCGCGGTCGGTGGCCAGGGGCGCCAGGCGCAGCATTTTGAAATGCTCGGCCTGGACATCCGCCCACGGTAGGGGCGCCGCGTCGACGGCCTCGGTTTTGTCAGCCGGGGTGTCGGCGGTGGATTCCGGTGTTGCTTCAGTGGTTGTCATGCGGCGCGATCCTGTCCAAGCCCAGCGAGTCGACAGTCTTTTTACTGTCGACTCTGGGCTTATCGGCCGCTTTCCCCAGGACTGGAGGCAAATTGTCGCTTAACGGGGTTGAAGTCCGTCGATAAAGCGCACCAGACGGTTGCCCAGCTCGGCGGCAAGGGGCAGTTGCGGGTCGTTGTAGGAGGCCAATTGCTGTTTCACATCGTTGGGCACGATGCGCATCACGTGGTTCATGCCCTCGATCAGCACAAGCTGCGCGTCGGGCTTGGCCTTTTTCAGTTGCTGGGCATCGCCGACGCCGACCTGGATATCGTTGGTGCCCTGGATGATCAGTGCCGGCATGTTCAATTTGGCAAAGGCTGCCGAAGGATCGGCCCGGAACAGGCTGATCAGATACGGCTGCACACTGGGTCGGAAAATGCCTTCCAGTGGCCCGGGCACATCCGCATCCACTTGGCCGGCCTTGAGATGATCGAGGATTTGGTTGCTGCGCAGCAGCAGGGCAGGGGGCAGGTGATCGGCCAGTTGTTGGCGGATGACTTGATCCACCGGGCGCGCGCTGCCGGACAGCGAGACCACGCCCGCCGGGTCCAATTGCGGCGCGGCGAGGGCCGCTACCAACGCTCCTTCGCTGTGGCCCAGCACAATCAGCGGGCCCATGCGTTTGTCGGCCTTGAGCAATTTGCCCCAGGCCACGGCGTCGGCGACGTAGGCGTCCAGGGTCAGGTTGCGTTCGTCGGGGGTGGCCGCCAGGCTGGCCGCGACGCCGCGCTTGTCGTAGCGCACGCTGGCGATGTTATGCCGCGCCAGCACCCAGGCCAGGCGTTTGAGGCTGTCGTTGCGCGCGCCGTCGGCACTGTTGCCGTTGCGGTCGGTAGGGCCGGAACCGGCGATGATCAGCACCACCGGTACTGGCTTGTCGGATTTGGGTAGCAAGAGCGAACCAAACAGCTCGCCGCTACCGGTGTCGAGGCTGATAGGCCGTTGCAGCACCACAGGGGAGGCGGCGAAGCCCAGGCTGGAAAACAGGGTGAGGGTCAAAAGCAGAACTCGCAGCATCATCGCGCCATTATGAGAGAGGTGCCGGTTGGACCAAGGTCTACCGCTAAGGTTTCGAGGATGAACTACTCGGTTAGCCTGCGTATACTGGCCGCCTTAAGTTATTACGGTTGACTTGATTCAACTGATTTCACGGAGCGCCCTGCATGTCCGGCAATACCTTCGGCAAGCTGTTCACTGTCACCACCGCGGGCGAAAGCCATGGCCCAGCGTTGGTCGCCATCGTCGACGGCTGCCCGCCAGGCCTCGAGCTGTCCCTGGAAGACCTGCAGCGCGACCTCGACCGCCGCAAGCCCGGCACCAGCCGCCACACGACCCAGCGCCAGGAGCCCGACGAAGTCGAGATCCTCTCCGGCGTGTTCGAAGGCCGCACCACCGGTTGCGCCATCGGCCTGTTGATCCGCAACACTGACCAGAAGTCCAAGGACTACTCGGCGATCAAGGACCTGTTCCGCCCGGCCCACGCCGACTACACCTATCACCACAAATACGGCGAGCGCGACTACCGTGGTGGCGGCCGCAGCTCGGCGCGCGAAACCGCGATGCGCGTGGCGGCCGGTGCCATCGCCAAGAAATACCTGGCGACCCAGGGCATTGTGATCCGTGGCTACATGAGCCAGTTGGGCCCGATTGAAATCCCGTTCAAGACCTGGGACAGCGTGGAAGACAACGCCTTCTTCAGCCCCGACCCGGACAAGGTGCCGGAACTGGAAGCCTACATGGACCAGTTGCGCCGCGACCAGGACTCCGTCGGCGCCAAGATCACCGTGGTCGCTGAGGGCGTGAAGCCTGGCCTGGGTGAACCGATCTTCGACCGTCTCGACGCTGAACTGGCCCATGCGCTGATGAGCATCAACGCGGTGAAAGGCGTGGAAATCGGCGCCGGTTTTGCGTGTGTGTCCCAGCGCGGCACCGAGCACCGCGACGAGCTGACCCCGGAAGGTTTTCTCAGCAACAACGCGGGCGGCATCCTCGGTGGCATTTCTTCCGGTCAGCCGATTGTGGCGCACCTGGCGCTCAAGGCGACGTCGAGCATCACCACACCGGGCCGTTCGATCGACGTACATGGCAACCCGGTGGACGTGATCACCAAGGGGCGCCACGATCCTTGCGTCGGCATCCGTGCCACACCGATCGCCGAAGCAATGATGGCCATCGTGTTGATGGATCACCTGCTGCGCAACCGCGGGCAGAATGCCGATGTTCGCGTGAGTACGCCGGTGCTGGGCCAGCTGTGACGGTTCGGCTGTGACAGCCCTCCCGTACTGGCGCCTCTCCAGCTTCTACCTGTTCTACTTCGCCCTCCTGGGGGCGACGGCGCCCTTCCTGGCGCTGTACTTCGACCACCTGGGGTTCTCCAGCGCGCGGATCGGCGAGCTGGTGGCCATCCCTATGCTGATGCGCTGCGTGGCGCCCAACCTGTGGGGCTGGCTGGGCGACTACACCGGCCAGCGCCTGGCCATCGTGCGCTTTGGCGCGGTGTGCACCCTGGCGAGTTTTTCGCTGATCTTCATCAGCCATACCTACGCCTGGCTGGCACTGGTCATGGCGCTGCATGCGTTCTTCTGGCACGCGGTGCTGCCGCAGTTTGAAGTGATCACCCTGGCGCACCTGCAAAAACAGACCTCGCGCTACAGCCAGATCCGCCTGTGGGGCTCCATCGGCTTCATTCTCACCGTGGTGATCATGGGCCGCCTGTTCGACTGGCTGAGCCTGGACATCTACCCGGTAGTGGTCGTGGTGATCATGGCCGGCATCATCGGTGCCAGCCTGTGGGTGCCGAATGCGCAACCTGCCAGCCACGGCAATCGCCTGGCGGGTGACGGTTTTCTCAAGCAATTGCGCAGCCCCGGCGTCCTGGCGTTTTATGCCTGCGTGGCGCTGATGCAGATGAGCCATGGCCCGTACTACACCTTTCTCACCTTGCACCTCGAACACTTGGGCTACAGCCGTGGTGTGATCGGGATGTTGTGGGCGTTGGGCGTGGTGGCGGAAGTGCTGATGTTCCTCGCGATGAGCCGCATCCTCTCGCGCTTTTCTGTACGTCGGGTGCTACTGGCGAGTTTCCTGCTGGCGGCGCTGCGCTGGTTGCTGCTGGGCTCGTTTGCCGAGTTTTTCTGGGTGCTGTTGCTGGCGCAGGTGATGCACGCCGCTACCTTCGGCAGCTTTCATGCGGCGGCGATAGCCTTTGTGCAGCGCAGTTTCGGTGACAGGCAACAAGGCCAGGGCCAGGCGCTGTATGCAGCGCTGGCCGGCACCGGCGGCGCATTGGGCGCCCTGTATTCAGGCTACAGTTGGAACCTGTTGGGGCCGACCCTGACCTTCAGCATCGCCAGCATCGCCGCCCTGGCGGCCGCCGTTATCATCGGTTTTCGATTGCAAGAGCAGAACCAAGGAACCCTTCAATGAGTTATGTCGCTGTCTACTCCGTCGCTACACCGGATACGCCGAACAAGGTCCTGACCCATTTCGAGGACATCGCCGCCACCTTGGCCGAGCAGGGCGTGCGTTTTGAGCGCTGGCAGCCTGGTTCGGTCGAGAGGGGCGCCAGCGATGCCGAGCTGATCGCCGCCTGCCAGGCGCAGATCGATAAGCTCGGCTACAGCGCCGCCGAGGTGCTGAGGAATGCCGCAGACCCTGCGCAGAACGCCGAGTTACGTGGGCAGTTTCTTGATGAGCGCCGCTACAGCGAAGACGATGCGCGTTTTTTCCTCGCCGGCCAGGGCCTGTTCGCGCTGCACATTGGCGATTACGTATACGCCGTACGCTGCGAGAAAAACGACTTGCTGGTGGTCCCAGCCGGTATGGCGCACTGGGTTGACATGGGTGATAACCCGTACTTCGTGGCGTTGCGTTTATTCAATACCGCGAAAGGGTGGATTCCTGAATTCACCGGTGACAACATTGCCCGGCGTTTTCCCGGTTTGGATGATTAATCGCTAGCTACCAAAAACTTCAATCCCGCATGTTGGAAGTTGTTGTGGGAAGAAACTTAAGCTCCTGTAGGGTCTTGCTGTTTATTGTGGGGCGCGCGCCTTAATCCCACGTCTTATGTAACTCTCTTCGGCAATAACGTTTATATCATCCGTCAATAGGAGGAATCCGAAGGGTGATAGGGCGTCAGCCAATAAAAAGGAGAGTAACCAATGAGAGGCCCACGGGAATCGTTGCAGGCACCATATTCGGTGCCCAACGCTGTCAGGCGGCGCATTAATCTGGCGGGCAAGAGCCTGACGCCCACGGAACTGGAAATACTGCGCTGGGCCTCGGGAGGCAAGACGGTATGGGAGATCAGCCAGATACGCGCCACGTCTGAAGCCACGGTGAAATTCCATTTGCGCAATATCTACGGCAAGTTGGAGGTCAATAACCGTGTCCAGGCTATGAACGAAGCGGCGCGCAAGGGGCTTTGCTGAATACATGAAAAAAGGGCCGCGACACCCTAGGGTGTCGCGGCCCTTTGCTTTATCTGCTGCTTAGGCCGAGTGGTAGGTCGGCAGGGCAAAGCGGTTCTGGCTTTGCAGCATCGAAATCTGTGGCAGGTCGCTGGCTTGTTCGGCCAGGTCGCGGCGAATGGCGCTGATCACCCAAGTCAATTGGTCGGCCGTGTGCAGCTGCTGGTAGGAGATCGAGCGCTTGACCTGCTTGCCTTCGCTGTTGCGCAGGGTCAACAGGATGCCACCGTCAGGACGTGGCTGGGTGGTGACGTCGTAGTTGGAGAATACTGAAGCGAATTTATCTTGGATCAGGCTCATGTCTATCAGCTCCGTTGGCTCAAGTTGGCAAGCATGGAGAGATAGGTGCAGTGATTGTGCCAGCTATTGGTTTTATAAAATATCGTTATAAATCAATAAGATATAAAAATTACAAATTTTCAGTTTCGTGCAATTTGCATGAATGGCCATCATGCATCCTGCATTTTGCGTGGCTCGACGGCGCCGAACGGGCCCGCCCTTATTCCTAAAGACTGCATCCGCGTCGCTGAATTCCTTTTTTCAGCGTGCGTTCATCGGGATACAAAACTTTTCAAATCCTGCGTGTACAGCCGAAGAGAGGCTGACGTACTTTCCTGCAAGGTTTACGAAGAATAAGAAAAAGGACGTTCCCATGAGCCATTCGCAAAACGACATGATCACCTGGGGCATGATGCTGCGTAAGGTGCCCGCCATTGTTCGGGCGCTGCCACGGGTGGTGCGCGGCATGCGTGCCGCCAACGTCACCGACCCTCAGCAGCCCTGCGGCCTGGGCTGGCACTTCGAGCAAGCCACCCTGCGCAATCCACAGGGCACCGCCTTGTTGTACGCCGACCGCGTGCTCACCTACACGCAAGCCAACCAGTCCGCCAACCGTATCGCCCACCACTTGCAAGCCCAGGGCGTTCGCAAGGGCGATGTGGTGGCGATGTTTATCGAAAACCGTCCCGAGTTGCTGCTGAATGTGCTGGCTGTGGCCAAGTTGGGCGGCATCTGCGCCATGCTCAATACGGCGCAGACCCAAGCGGCGCTGGTGCACAGCCTGAACCTGGTGAGCCCGGCGGCGATCGTGGTGGGCGCGGAATTGGTGGCTTCATACGAGGCCGTACGCAATCAAGTGGAAATTCCCGTCGAGCGCACCTGGTTTGTCGCTGACCAACAGGCCAGCACGCTGCCGGATGGGTACTCCGATCTGATGGCCGCCAGCGCCGACGCCCCGGTGGATAACCCGGCCAGCACCGCGCAGATCTTCTTCAACGATCCCTGCTTCTATATCTACACCTCCGGCACCACGGGCCTGCCCAAGGCCGGCATCATGAAGCATGGCCGCTGGACCAAGACCGCCGTCAGCTTCGGCAGCATCGCCCTGGACATGGGCCCGGACGATGTCCTTTATTGCACCTTGCCGCTGTACCACGCCACCGGCCTCTGCGTGTGCTGGGGCTCGGCGATTGTCGGGGCCTCAGGGTTCGCCATCCGGCGCAAGTTCAGCGCTAGCCAGTTCTGGGATGACGCCCGCCGGTTCAAGGCGACCACCCTGGGTTATGTCGGTGAATTGTGCCGTTACTTGCTCGATCAACCGGCCAACCTCAACGACCGTGATCACGGTGTGACCAAGATGGTTGGCAATGGCCTGCGTCCTGGCGTGTGGGCGCAGTTCAAGGCGCGGTACGGTGTTGAGCATGTCTGCGAGTTGTATGCCGCCAGTGACGGCAATATCGGGTTCACCAACATTCTGAATTTCGATAACACCGTCGGCTTTTGCCTTCAGCACTGGGCGCTGGTGGACTACGCCCACGACAGCGGTGAGCCGATTCGTGGCAGCGATGGCTTCATGAATAAAGTGAAGACGGGTGGACAAGGCCTGCTACTGGCCAGGATCGATGAAAAGTCGCCCTATGACGGCTACACCGACCCGGAAAAGAACCGCAAGGTGATCCTCACCGACGTGTTCGAGAAAGGCGACCGCTACTTCAATACCGGCGATCTGGTGCGCAGCATCGGCTTCGGTCATGCGCAATTTGTCGACCGCTTGGGCGACACCTATCGCTGGAAGGGCGAAAACGTCTCGACGACCGAAGTCGAGAACGTGCTGCTGCAGCACCCGCAGATCGCTGAAGTGGTGGCCTACGGTGTGGAAATCGAAAACACCAACGGCCGCGCCGGCATGGTTGCCATCACCCCGAGCGAATCCCTGGCCTCGTTGGATATGCGTGAGTTGCTGCAATTCGCCCACGGCCAGTTGCCGCACTACGCGGTGCCGTTGTTCCTGCGTATCAAGGTCAAGATGGAAACCACCGGTACGTTCAAATACCAGAAGGTAAAGCTCAAGGAGGAGGCGTTCGACCCTGAAAAAGCGGGCAATGATCCGGTCTACGCCTGGTTGCCAGGTTCGGACTGCTATGTGCCGGTGACGGAGCAGTTGTTGGCGCAGATCCAAGGTGGCCAGTTCCGTTATTAAAAGCAGCGTTATTGATTCTGGCTATGGCGCCTTTTGACAAAAAAGCCATGACAGGCGGGAACTCCGTCGCGACACTGGGCGCCATATAGAGGACCAGACAAGGAGCCCCACATGTCAGACCAAGCCAAACAGATGACCGATGACGAAGCTGCAGAATTTGCCGAGCAGGTGTTCGACGTCGCCCGCAAAGGCGACGCCGCCATGCTTGCCGCGCTATTGGCCAAGGGCTTGCCGGCAAACTTCCGTAATCACAATGGTGATACCTTGCTGATGCTCGCGGCCTATCACGGTCATGCCGACGCGGTAAAAGTGCTACTGGAGTTCAAGGCTGATCCGCTGATTGCCAATGACAAGAACCAGTTGCCAATGGCCGGCGCAGCCTTCAAGGGCAACCTGGAGGTGGTCAAGGCACTGATCGAAGGCGGCGCGCCAGTGGATGCGTCGTCCTCCGATGGCCGTACGGCATTGATGATGGCGGCGATGTTCAACCGCGTGGAAATGCTCGACTACCTGCTTGGCCAGGGCGCCAACCCCAAGGCGATTGATGCCCAAGGCGCAACCGCGTTGGCGGCAGCACACACCATGGGCGCAGTGGATACGGCGGCGAAGTTGCAGAAACTGGTGTAGGCTACCCGCCCTCGAAAACCGCCCGCCACAGGACAACACCCATGAAAACCGCCCTCGTCGAACTCATCAGCAAAATCAGCGCCGGTGTCATGAGCGAGGACGAAGTGGCACGCATTGCCGATGAGGCGGCCCAGGCCTACGCGGACCCTGTGGCGTTTCTGGCGGCCAACCCCGATATCAACTACGACGACAGCTTCCCGATTCCGTTAGGGGAGTGGGTCGTCGTCGGCAGCCTGCCGGAGACCGTGTTGTTCCAGGCCGACACCTACGGCGACCTGTTCGCGCAGATCGTCGCCTCGTTCGGTCCGGGCGTGGCGTTCAACCTCAAGCCCAAACAGCTTGCGAAGACTGAGGACCTCACGGCGCTGAACCGCATCCAGATCCAGATGAGTGCCCTGAGCCCCGAAGACGGTGGCTATGTGCTGCTCAATTTCAGCCAACTGCTGGATGACGAGATCCAGGCCGTGCTGGTGTACGGTAACGATCTGCCACGCGTGCTGGCGCTGTGCGCCGAAGTGGGCATCAAGGGCGAGCCGTCCCTGGAAGCGCTGAAGATCGCCGTTCACGTCTGAAATAAAACGGAACCCCCACCAGGGCTGGCTATCCTACAAGTGCATGCCCTCACTTTAGGAGCAACACCATGGGTTCCACTTTTAATGGCTTGATCGGGCTGATCATCCTGGCGTTGGATATCTGGGCGATCATCAACGTGTTCAAAAGCGGCGCGAGCACGGGCGCCAAGGTGCTGTGGATCCTGTTGATCCTGCTGCTGCCGGTGCTGGGGCTGATCATCTGGGCAATTGCCGGGCCGCGGGGCAACGTGCGGATCTGATCTTACGCCTGGCCTGGCAACCTCGAGCCTTGCCTCGACAGTTGCCAGGCCACGGCTTATCACTTCAATTCATTTTGTGTATCGAAATATTCGCTGCACAGAATTTTCACATCCCATCCAAGACAATTCGCCGGCTTTATTTCCCTGCCAGGGCTCTACTCCAAGCGCCACTAAAGGCGGGGCTGCGGTGTGCGTTCAGTAATTAATAGCCTTGCTGCCATTGATCGGGCACCATTCGCGCCACCGCACTACTTTGTCACTTAAACTTCCAATGGGTCCTAAAACGACATGGCAAACCCGGACGCCCTGAATCAGCAGCGAGCTTCAAATCGCTTGCTGCAACCGACCGTCAAATCCCATCTGGCGTACACGCTGCTTTGCGCACTGGTCATGATGGTGATGTTCTCCCTGCTGCGCCTGGCGCTGCTGGTGTACAACCGCGAAATGATCCTCGACACGCCGGCCTCGACCTTCCTGGAAGCGTTCGCCAATGGCACGCGCTTCGACATCCGCTTCGTGATGTACGCGCTGATCCCGCTGCTGCTGGCGCTGTTCAGCGTCCGCGCCATGGCCGCGCGTGGGTTCTTCCGTCTGTGGCTGACCGTTGCGTCCAGCATTGCCCTGTTCCTGGG
The DNA here is from genome assembly GCF_013385825.1 of Pseudomonas reactans. Taxonomy (GTDB): domain Bacteria; phylum Pseudomonadota; class Gammaproteobacteria; order Pseudomonadales; family Pseudomonadaceae; genus Aquipseudomonas; species Aquipseudomonas reactans. The sequence continues at coordinate 86,151 of NZ_JACAPG010000011.1, forward strand.
CCTGATGGAAATGGACTTCTACCGTGAATTCCACCAGCGCCTCAACGGCCTGGTCTTCCAGTATGTGAAGGAAGACCCGAAAACCGTGATGAGCATGCTCTGGTACGGTTTCCCGGTGGTGCGCTACCTGCTGGCCTGGGCCGTAGGTACGCTGATCCTGAGCATGGCCTTCAAAGGCGCCGACCGCGCAACGCGCCCACGCGGGCCGTTCAGCGGTGGCAGTATCGGCACCCGCCAAGTGGCGCCGTGGTACACCCGCATTGCGGTGTTTGTGGTCTGCCTGCTGATCGCCGTGGTCGCCATCCGTGGCACCCTGCGCCAGGGCCCGCCGCTGCGTTGGGGTGACGTGTACACCACCGACTCGAACTTCGCCAACCAGCTGGGCCTCAATGGCACGCTGTCGTTGATCGGCGCGGCCAAGGCACGTTTCTCCGAGCACCGTGACAACACCTGGAAAGCCACACTGGAGCAGCCGCTGGCGACCCAGACCGTTCGTGACATGCTGGTGCTGCCGACCGAAAAACTGGTGGATACCGACACCGCCGCCGTGCGCCGTGAGTTCACCCCGCCGGCCGAGAAAACCCTGCCGATCAAGAACGTCGTCGTGATCCTGATGGAAAGCTTCGCCGGTCACTCGGTAGGCGCCCTGGGCCGTCCGGGCAATATCACGCCGTACTTCGACAAACTGTCCAAGGAAGGCCTGCTGTTCGACCGCTTCTTCTCCAACGGCACCCACACCCACCAGGGTATGTTTGCCACCATGGCGTGCTTCCCGAACCTGCCGGCGTTCGAATACCTGATGCAGACCCCGGAAGGCAGCCACAAGCTGTCGGGCCTGCCGCAGTTGCTCAGCGCACGCAAGTTTGACGATGTGTATGTGTACAACGGCGATTTCGCCTGGGACAACCAGTCGGGCTTCTTCAGCAACCAGGGCATGACCAACTTCATCGGTCGTAACGACTTCGTCGACCCGGTGTTCTCCGACCCGACGTGGGGCGTGTCCGACCAGGACATGTTCAACCGTGGCCTGGAAGAGTTGAAAGCCCGTGAAGGCGGCAAGCCGTTCTATGCCCTGCTGCAAACGCTGTCCAATCACACGCCGTATGCCTTGCCGACGCCATTGCCGGTGGAGAAGGTCACGGGTCGTGGCAGCCTCGACGAGCATTTGACGGCGATGCGCTACTCCGACTGGGCCCTGGGCCAGTTCTTTGAAAAGGCCCGCAAGGAGCCATACTTCAAGGAAACCCTGTTTGTGATCGTGGGTGACCACGGTTTCGGTAACGAGCAACAAATTACTGAAATGGACCTGGGCCGCTTCAACGTGCCGATGCTGATGATCGCACCGGGCATGCAGGAGAAGTTCGGCGAGCGTGACCACACCGTCGGTACGCAGATCGACATCGTGCCGACCATCATGGGCCGCCTCGGTGGCGAGACCCTGCACCAGTGCTGGGGCCGCGACCTGCTGAACCTGCCGGAAGGCGACAAGGGCTTTGGTGTGATCAAGCCGTCGGGCAGCGATCAGACTGTGGCGCTGGTCACCGGCGATCGCATCCTGGTACTGCCGAAGGAAATGCCGCCGAAGCTGTGGGAATATGAGCTGGGCGCCAACCCGACCGGTAAGGTGATTGCCGAATCGCCGGACGAAGGTGCACTAAGACAGAAACTGGAGTCGTTCCTGCAGACGGCGACCAAGAGCCTGTTGGATAACACTGCCGGCGTAGTTGACGGTAAGCCGGACTAATTAACCGGCAATAAAAAAGAGGCCTTTAAAGGCCTCTTTTTTTTGCTTGGTTTTCTGTAGGAGCGGGCTTGCCCGCGAAAAACGCAAGGGCAACGCGTTTATTCAGAAACGCCGTGTCACCGTTAACGATCTTCGCGAGCAAGCTCGCTCCTACAGGGGTTGGCTTTTATATCCGGCCGAGCAATAACAGCACCAGCAGTACTACCAGGACAACACCGAGAATACCCGACGGGCCATAACCCCAGTTACGCGAGTGAGGGAATACTGGCAGACCACCGACCAGCAGGAGGATCAGGATAATGATCAGAATGAGGCTCATGGTTTTTTTCCTTATTGGCCTTCTGCAAAGACCGGTTATTAACGATAGGCCCGCTAGTTGATTCACGAACGCCTTAACAACTCCGACTGTTGCCCGCTGCGGAAAATTCAGTATTTTTTTAAAGCATTTCGCGAACTTGCTTATTTCTTTTAATGCGTTCGCAAATGCGCGTTGTTAGTTGAAAAATATTGAACTTAGGCTATACGCGAACCTCCGACCCGGCCCCCGGTTTGCCAGGGGCATTCATCAATCTGATGGTGGATGGGTGTAGGAAAAACCTTCGCTACACTGCCGGTCACTTCTTCCGTGAACCACAAGGCTACTTTCTATGCAAAATCGCATGATGATCACTGGCGCCGGGTCGGGCCTGGGCCGCGAAATCGCTTTGCGCTGGGCCCGTGAAGGATGGCAGTTGGCCTTGTCGGACGTCAGCGAACCTGGCTTGCAGGAAACGCTCAAGCTCGTACGCGAGGCGGGTGGCGACGGGTTTATCCAGCGTTGCGACGTGCGCGACTACAGTCAGCTCACCGCGTTCGCCCAGGCGTGCGAAGTGAAACTGGGTGGCATCGATGTGATCGTCAACAATGCCGGCGTGGCCTCCGGTGGGTTCTTTGCCGAACTGTCCCTGGAAGACTGGGACTGGCAAATCGCGATCAACCTGATGGGCGTGGTCAAGGGCTGCAAGGCGTTCCTGCCGCTGCTGGAAAAGAGCAAGGGCCGCATTATCAACATCGCGTCCATGGCCGCGTTGATGCAGGGCCCGGCGATGAGCAACTACAACGTGGCCAAGGCCGGCGTGGTCGCGCTGTCGGAGAGCCTGCTGGTGGAGCTCAAGCAGCAGGAAGTCGGCGTGCACGTGGTGTGCCCGTCGTTCTTCCAGACCAACCTGCTCGATTCGTTTCGTGGGCCAACCCCGGCGATGAAGGCCCAGGTAGGCAAGTTGCTTGAGAGTTCGCCAATCTCGGCGGCGCAGATTGCCGATTACATCTACCAGCGCGTGGCTGAGGGCGAGTTCATGATCCTACCCCATGAACAAGGGCGGATGGCGTGGGCATTGAAGCAGAAGAACCCGCAGTTGCTCTATGACGAGATGACCACCATGGCCGACAAAATGCGCGCCAAAGCGCAGGCGGCAAAGGGCTGATCAGGTAGTGGTCTGTCAGGCAATTTACCTGTCGTTGTAGGTAGTGCCTGTTTTCGCCGCGAGCCATTGCTGCGGCCCACCTCGTGCGCGCATGGTCGAGGTCCTTTCATTGTTAAAAGGACAACCGCCATGCTGGTATTGAGCCGCGCTGTAGGCGAAGTCATTTCCATCGGCGATGACATCGCCGTGCACATCCTTGAGTTGAACGGTAACCAGGTGAAATTCGGCGTTGGCGCGCCGGCCGGGGTGCAGGTTCATCGAGCGGAGGTGTACCAGAAAATCCTCGAACGCCAAGACGCCAGAACCCATCCGGTGCCTGTGCCCAACCCCTGAAACCCGGTCAGTCGAACAGATGCTTGGGCACGTCGTGCTTGAGCATCAACTGGCACTGCTCGCTCTCCGGGTCGAACACAATCAGTGCCTGGCCCTTGGTCAATGCCTGGCGCACGCGCAGCACGCGGGTTTCCAGGGGCGTGTCGTCACCATTATCGGTGCCGTCACGGGTGACGAAGTCTTCGATGAGGCGGGTGAGAGTGTCGACTTCAAGTGCGTCGTAGGGAATCAGCATACAGGCCTCGGGTGATGGATCCCGGCGATGCTACTGCGCCGGGATCAGAGTTGCCAGCCTCTAGGACTTGTTGCCCACCAGACTGTCCACCGACGGCACGCGTGTGTCGCTCTCCATTTGTGTCTCATGCTCGATCTGATGACTGAACCGATCCAGGGAGCCCTGGGCCGGTTGCGCATCACTGGCGAACACCGGTGGGCTGAGGATGTAAGCGCCCAACAAACGACTCAGCGCCGCGAGGCTATCGATGTGGGTGCGCTCGTAACCATGGGTCGCATCGCACCCGAAGGCCAGCAAGGCGGTGCGGATATCGTGGCCGGCGGTGACCGCCGAGTGTGCGTCACTGAAGTAATAGCGGAACAGGTCGCGGCGCACGGGCAGTTCATTCTCCGACGCCAGGCGCAGCAGATGCCGCGACAGGTGATAGTCATACGGCCCGCCGGAATCCTGCATCGCCACGCTCACCGCGTGCTCGCTGGAGTGCTGGCCGGGGGCGACCGGGGCGATATCGATGCCGACAAACTCACTGACGTCCCAGGGCAGGGCGGCAGCCGCGCCGCTGCCGGTTTCCTCGGTGATGGTGAACAGCGGATGGCAATCGATCAGCAGGGGCTCGCCACTGTCGACGATCGCCTTGAGCGCGGCGAGCAGGGCGGCGACACCGGCCTTGTCATCCAGGTGGCGGGCGCTGATGTGGCCGCTCTCGGTGAATTCTGGCAACGGGTCAAAGGCCACATAGTCACCGATGCCAATCCCCAGGGAATCGCAATCGGCGCGGGTCGCGCAGTAGGCGTCGAGGCGCAGTTCCACGTGGTCCCAGCTCACCGGCATTTCATCCACGGCGGTGTTGAAGGCATGCCCGGAGGCCATCAGCGGCAACACGCTGCCACGGATCACGCCGTTATCGGTAAACAGGCTGACGCGGCTGCCCTCGGCAAACCGGCTCGACCAGCAGCCCACCGGCGCCAGGCTCAGGCGACCGTTGTCCTTGATCGCCCGCACGGCGGCGCCGATGGTGTCCAGGTGCGCGGACACGGCGCGGTCGGGGCTGTTTTTCTGGCCTTTCAACGTTGCGCGGATGGTGCCGCGCCGGGTCATTTCGAAGGGAATGCCCAGTTCTTCCAGGCGCTCGGCCACGTAGCGCACGATGGTGTCGGTAAACCCGGTGGGGCTGGGAATGGCGAGCATTTCCAACAGGACTTTTTGCAGGTAATTCAGATCCGGTTCGGGGATGGTTCGGCTCATAAAGACTCCTGGGGTTCGGATCGTTCAGCTATGGGGAAACAGCAAATCCACAAATTTCTCCGCGGTAGGCTGCGGTTCATGATTGGCCAGGCCGGCCCGCTCATTGGCTTCGATAAACACGTACTCGGGTTGATCGGCGGCGGGCACCATCAGGTCCAGGCCCACCATGGGGATGTCCAGGGCGCGGGCGGCACGCACGGCGGCGTCCACCAGCGTGGGGTGCAGGATCGCGGTGACATCTTCCAGGCACCCGCCGGTGTGCAGGTTGGCGGTGCGTCGCACGGCCAGGGTCTGGCCACGGGGCAAGATGCTGCTGTAGTCGAAACCGGCGGCTTTCAAAGTGCGTTCGGTTTCGGCATCCAGGGGGATTTTGCTTTCACCGTCGGTGGCGGCCTGGCGGCGACGGCTCTGGGCTTCGATCAACGCGCCGATGGAATGGTGGCCATCGCCGGTCACTTCGGCAGGGCGACGGATTGCGGCGGCGACCACCTCGAAACCGATCACCAGGATGCGCAGGTCCAACCCTTCGTGAAAGCTCTCCAGCAACACACGGCTGTCGAACTGCCGCGCGGCTTCAATCGCCTGCTGCACCTCTTCGATGCTCTGCAGATCCACCGCAACGCCTTGGCCTTGCTCGCCGTCCAGCGGCTTGACCACGATGCGCTGGTGTTCGTCGAGAAACTCCAGGTTGTCATCCGCGCTGCCCGCCAGTTGCTGTGAAGGCAGTTTCAAACCGGCGGCTTTCAGCACTTTATGGGTCAGGCTCTTGTCCTGGCAGAGGGTCATGCTGATGGCGCTGGTCAAATCGCTCAAGGATTCACGGCAACGCACGCGACGCCCGCCATGGCTCAGGGTGAACAAGCCCGCATCGGCGTCATCCACTTGCACGTCGATGCCACGCCGATGGGCTTCCTCGACAATGATTCGCGCATAGGGATTGAACCCCGCCTGCGGGCCCGGGCCCAGAAACAGCGGCTGGTTGATGCCGTTCTTGCGCTTGATCGCAAAGGTGGTCAGCGCGCGAAAGCCCAACTTGGCGTAAAGGTTCTTGGCCTGGCGGTTATCGTGCAACACCGACAAGTCCAGATAGCTCAGGCCACGGCTCATGAAGTGCTCCACCAAATGGCGCACCAACACCTCGCCCACGCCGGGCCGCGTGCATTGCGGGTCGACCGCCAGGCACCACAGGCTGCAACCGTTTTCCGGGTCGTGAAAGGCCTTTTGATGATTCAGGCCCATGACGCTGCCAATCACTGCGCCGCTGTCTTCATCTTCCGCCAACCAATACACCGGACCACCTTGATGGCGCGGGGTGAGGCGTTCGGCGTCAACCGGCAACATGCCACGCCCTTGGTAGAGCTGATTCACTGCCAGCCAGTCCGCCTCGGTTTGCACGCGACGAATGCGGAAACCGCGAAACACCCGAGTGGCCGGGCGATAGTCGCTGAACCATAAACGCAAGGTATCGGACGGATCGAGGAACAACTGCTGCGGATCAATCCCCAGAATCTGCTGGGGCGCCGCCACGTACAGGGCGATATCCCGTTCGCCCGGCTGCTCGTTGAGCAATTCCTGGGCGAGGCTGGCAGGGTCTGGGAATGTATGACCGATCAACAGCCGGCCCCAACCGCAATGCACGGCAATGGGTTCGGCAGCCAAGGGGCTGCCATCTTCCGCCAGGCGGGCTTGCAGGCGCTCATAAGTGGGCGCCTGGCCTTTGAGCAAGCGTTGGCTGTAAGCCGCTGCATGGGGTTTCATCGATCAGATTCCTTGTTCGCTGAGCCACAGGTTCAGCGCCGCCAACTGCCATAGCTTGGAGCCGCGCAGCGGGGTCAATTGGCCTTGCGGGTCGGTGAGCAAGCGGTCGAGCATGGTGGGGTTGAACAGCCCGCGATCCTGGCTCGGATCGAGCAGCAGTTCGCGCACCCAGTTCAGGGTATCGCCCTGCAAGTGCTTGAGGCCCGGCACCGGGAAATAACCTTTCTTGCGGTCGATGACTTCGCTCGGGATCACGCGACGCGCGGCTTCTTTCAAGACTTGCTTGCCGCCGTCGGGCAGCTTGAATTTGCCGGGTACGCGGGCCGAGAGTTCCACCAAGCGGTAATCCAAGAACGGCGTGCGCGCTTCCAGGCCCCAGGCCATGGTCATGTTGTCGACACGTTTGACCGGGTCGTCCACCAGCATCACCGTGCTGTCCAGGCGCAGGGCCTTGTCCACGGCGGCGTCGGCGCCGGGCATGGCGAAATGTTCCCGCACAAAATCGCCGGCGGCGTCGTTGGCGGTCAGCCATTTCGGCGCGACAGTGGCCGCGTAATCGTCGTAGCTGCGGTCAAAAAACGCATCGCGATAAGCCGCGTACGGATCGCTGGCGCCGTCCACCTGCGGGTACCAGTGGTAACCGGCGAACAGTTCATCCGCGCCCTGGCCGCTCTGCACCACCTTGCAATGCTTGGCCACTTCCCGCGACAGCAGGTAGAAGGCGATGCAGTCATGGCTGACCATCGGCTCGCTCATGGCACGGAAGGCGGCCGGCAGTTGCTCGATGATCTCGCTTTCGGCGATGCGCAGTTGGTGGTGACGGGTGCCGTAGTGCTTGGCGATCAGGTCCGAGTACTGGAACTCGTTGCCAGCCTCGCCGCCGGCATCTTCAAAGCCGATGGAAAACGTCGACAGATCTTGTACGCCCACTTCGCGCAGCAGGCCGACGAGCATGCTCGAATCGACGCCGCCGGAAAGCAGCACGCCCACATCCACCGCCGCCCGTTGGCGGATGGCCACGGCTTCGCGGGTGCTGTCGAGCACGCGGTCGGTCCAGTCTTCCAGGGTCAGGTTTTTTTCGTCGTCGTGTGGGCCGTAGGGCAGGGTCCACCAGACTTTCTGCTCGGTCTTGCCGCTGGCGTCGATGCGCATCCAACTGGCCGGCGGCATTTTTTCGATGCCGGCGAGCAAGGTGCGCGGTGCGGGCACCACGGCGTGGAAGTTCAGGTAATGGTTAAGCGCAACTGGATCCAGGATCGGATTGATGTCGCCGCCTTTAAGCAGCGCCGGCAGTGCCGAAGCAAAGCGCAAGCGCTGGCCGGTACGCGATAGGTACAGCGGCTTCACGCCCAGGCGGTCACGAGCGATAAACAGGCGCTGGGCGTCACGTTCCCAAATGGCAAAGGCAAACATGCCGTTGAGCTTGGGCAGCAGTGCTTCGCCCCAGGCGTGATAGCCCTTGAGCAGAACTTCGGTGTCGCCGCCGGAATAAAAGGCGTAGCCCATGGCTTCCAGCTCTTCACGCAGTTCCGGGAAGTTATAGATCGCGCCGTTGAAGGCCAATGAAAGGCCCAGGTGCGCATCGACCATCGGTTGGGCCGAGCCGTCCGATAGGTCCATGATTTTCAGGCGTCGATGGCCCAGGGCAATCGGCCCTTGGGCGTGGAAGCCCCAGGCGTCGGGGCCACGGGGGGCCAGATGATGGGTGATGCGCTCAATCGCAGCCAGGTCGGCAGGTTGGGCATCGAAACGTAATTCTCCAGCTAATCCGCACATAGTACTAAAGGCCTTGTAATCACTGGGCCTAAGCGCATCTACCGTGAATCAAGTACCAGTTTCGTACCGTTTTTCGGTAAATCCAGCTTTTCAAGCTCCGCGAAATCACTCGAAGAGCTGATCCACTTGGCATAGGTTGAAAGCAAAACCTGAACACTGTGCCCAAGCTGCGCAGCGATGAACGCCGGATTCATCCCAGACATCAGACACATCGTTGCATAGGTGTGCCTGGTGTCATACATCCGACGATATCGAATGCCGCTCTTGCGCAATGCTGCCAACCAATAACGCTTGGCCCCTGTTTCGGAACGGATGTACAGCTCTGATCTTTCACCCGATCCTTCCGGCGCAAACACATAATCAGAGCGCGCCGCCGTAAGAAGTCTGGCTTTTTCGAGTGCCTGCAAAGCCCGATCGTTCAATAAAACTTCCCGCGAGACCTTCGTTTTGGTCCTCTCCTTGATCTTGCCGTACAGCCTGATTCGGCATACCTTGGCGCGCCTAGAGCGCGTATCAACCTCGCTCCACCGCAGGGCCATCGCCTCGCCTGGACGCATTCCTGTATAGAAAGAAAACTCAAAAAAACACGCGTAAATAGCCTGCAAACCGCTCGTCACTTCGTACAGCTTGGCGATCAAATCGTCTGCCTCTTCACGGCTGAACGGATCGATCTCGCGCTTGGTCACTCTGGTCGCCGGGATCGAGTTTGCCGGATTCCTCAGTATCAGCTCATCGTTCACAGCCTGGGTAAGCAAGCCTGTCACTAGCCTGATGGCGCCCTTCCTCCGGACGGGTGATGTCCACGTAATGCCGTTGACTATTTTCCGCATCAGGACCGGTGTGATCTTGTCGAGTGGGTATGTGGCCAGATGAGGCACCCAGTATGTCTGCATGGTGCTGCGGTAGTTCTTGCGGGTGCTGTCTTCGATTTGAAGGCTATTCAGCCAGTCCTGGGCGTAGTCGAAAAATATCGGCATGTGCCCGGTAGAGTCGCGCCGGCTATTTGGGAACAACTCCCTGTACTTTTCCTGCGTTAGAGCCCCGAGCCTGGCAAGCTGGATCACTTGAGAACGTAAAGCCTCGGCTGCTGCGATTCCCCTTGCGGTTTGCGGGAGAGCGAGCGTTTCGCAGTGGCGCTTCTTATTCCAGGAGAACCTGATCCTGATCGATTTCCCGACAAGCTCAACTCCGGTGGGTAGCTCCATTGGCTCTCTAGCCATTCGTCGTACCTCCATTTGCTGTACATGATTCGTCCGTCGATTTTCGACCAGACGCCGGCGGGGATGATGTTACGTTCTCGTTTGCGTTGCAGGGCTTTCGGCGTGGTGCCCAGCAGTTCGGCCATCCTCTTTTCGGTGACCTTGTCGTGTCCGGACTCATCGCCCAGCTTTTCGGCTGTTGCCATGGTGGTGCTCCATGCCGCGCGCGGCGGCAGAGTGTTCAGTGGATGGTCACGCTGTCCTGCCCTGGGGCTACGGCGCGTGCCTGCTGTTCGGTGCGGAAGGACATGTGCTGCTTGATGCCGTTGCAATCCGCGATGACCCACCAATAACCGCCAAAGCGGTGTGGGCCTTTGATGATTTTGGTGATGGTCATGGGGAGTCCTTGCCGCGCTGGGCGGCAGAAGGTGGTTAGTCCCAGTCGTAGCCGAGCTTCGGGTTGATTGGTGGTGTGCACTGAAGAGTGGCGAGATCCAGCAGCGTGAAGTGCCCGTCCATCCATCCAGCAGTGTCGATGTGGTAGACGTTGCCGAGGACTGCCGGCTGACGTAGCGGGGTGTGCCCGACCACCAGGGCGAGGATCCCTGCAACCAATGAGGAGTCAGCATCCTGAATTCGGCTGCGCGACCACATGCAGGAGTTCTGCACCAGCTTCAGCCGCTTGTTGCTCTCCGGGGCTTCCAGCTCAGTGCGAAGTTGGTCCCATGACGGGAACGGGCAGTCAGCATGCAGAATTCCGATCAAGCCGCCGGCCGTCTCGACCTCGATGGCGATAGGGATATCGCGGAACTGCACAGCGAACTCACGCTGCTCGTCCCAGGCCAGCCCGGCGAACCACGAGCCGCCGTTGTAGACCCAGTTGTCTGCGTCGCAGGTATCGAAGCGCACCACGTAGTCATCATGGTTGCCGCGAACTGGATGAAACCAAGGCTTTGCCAGCCAGTCGATCACAGCTCGACACTCGGGCCCTCGGTCAACCAGATCGCCTACGCTGAACAGTCGGTCAACGGCAGGATCGAACCCGGTCGCATCGAGCGCCATCTGTAGCCGGGTGAAGTGCCCGTGAATGTCGCCAACCGCGAAGTCCCGGCCAGCCGTATTTGCGGCGAAGCGCTTCATCCCAGCGCCGACCCGTTGGAAGTGAGCCTGGCGTTTCGCATAGGTCTGGCCGACAAGTTAGACTTGCCCGGCCAACCCAGGCACATGCGCTTTGAGCAATTGGCCGAGGTGACGAATAAGGATTTGGTCGCTGCCGCTGACAAGGTCCGGCTGGCCGAGCTTTCACCCGAGTTGTTGGACTTTGTAGTCGGGTTGCCGTTCTGGATCGACTATTTGAAAAGACGCTTTCACGGACGGTTTGAAGACGTACTGGGTTCTTTCCACGAACGCGCGCAGCGGGTATTCGATCAACGCCAGACACTGACCGATACCGACTACGTCGAGCAAATGAACGCGATTACCAGTGAGCGCACGCCGGTTGAAGCGGCTGAAATCAGGCGCCAGACCGAGGACGCACTCAAACCCGGCGCGTTGAATGTCTGCTAGGTGCCCGTGTTATCACCCACCCGTGCCGCGAATCAACGCCCGCAGGGCGAACCGATTGGGGTGGCACGCCTCTGCCACGCTGGCGGGCACCGGCAACGGCTCGTCGTTGAGCCAGGCCGCCAGCAGTTCGGCGCACAGTGGCGCAGTGATCAGGCCGCGCGAGCCGTGGCCGCTGTTGATGTACAGGCCGTCAAGCCACGGGCAGGCGGCCTCTGGGATCTGGCGTGCGTCCTTGCGCAGCGCTGCGTAGGCCTGGTCGAACGCTGTGCGTTCGGCCAGCGGCCCCACAATCGGCAGATAGTCGGGGCTGGTGCAGCGGAAGGCGGCACGGCCTTCCAGCTGTTCGGGGGCCAATGCGTCGGCACCCAACCGTTGCGCCAGGTCGACGGAAATCTCGCGCAGCATCTCCAGGTTGCCGGTGTGTTCGGCGACGGTGGGCGTCAGGTCGTCGCTCTTGAAATCGAAGCTGGCGCCCAGGGTGTGCTCGCCCAGGCGCGCCGGGGCCACGTAGCCTTCGGCGCAGACCACGGTGGCCAGGGCTTCGCTCTGCGGGGTTTGCGCCAGGCGGGTGATCTGCCCGCGAATACGCTTGAGGGGCAGGTCGGCGCTGAACGGAAAACGCTTGATCTCGGCCGCACCGGCTAACACCACCACCGGCGCGCTGGCCAGCCGGGTGTCACCCGCCAGGGCGTGCCACTGGCCGTCGACGCGTTGCAGCTCAAGGGCTTCGTGATGTGTTAACACCGTGATCAACGGATGACGTGCCTGCCACTCGCACAACGCCGGCGGATGCACCCAGCCCCCCTCGGGGAAAAACAGCCCGCCGTGCTCCAGCGCCACGCCCGCGCGCGCTTGGGCCTGGGCCGGGTCCAGCAGGTGCAGCAAGCCGGGCGAAAAGGCGGCGGCCAACTGCGCCTGGCGCTCGGCCTCCTTGGCGTTGAAGGCCAGTTGCAGCACGCCGCAACCGTCCCAATCGATGCCCCGGTGCAGGTGCTCCAGCAGGCGTCGGGTGTGGCCGAAACCACTGAGTATCAACTGCGACAGGGCTGTGCCGTGGGCCGATAGCTTGAGGTACAGCACGCCTTGCGGGTTTCCCGACGCTTCCTGGGCCAGGCCCGCGTGACGCTCCAGCAGGCTGACGCGCCAGCCGCGCGCGGCCAGGCTTGCTGCGGTGGTGCACCCGGCGAGGCCGCCACCGATCACCATTGCGTGGCGTTCGCCATCAATGGCAGGCGGCCGTGCGAACCACGGCTTGGCGGCAGGCGGCACAGGCGCATCGGTTGGCCAACCAAGGAATTCCCCGCGCAGGATCTCCCATTTATGCCCAATACCCGGCGTGCGCTTCATCTTGAAGCCGGCGGCATTGATCAGTCGGCGCACCCAACCGGTGCTGGTAAACGTGCTGATGGTTGCCCCCGGTGCGGCCAGCCGTGCCAGTTCGGCGAACAGTTCGGCGGTCCACATGTCCGGGTTTTTCGCTGGGGCGAAACCGTCGAGAAACCACGCATCAATCTGCGCGTCCAGCTGCGGCAACTGTTCCAGCACGTCACCGATCAACAGGGTGAGGGTCACGCGGCCGTTATCCAATACCAAGCGTTGGAAGCCTTGGTGGATGACGATGTATTGCGCCAGCAGTGGTTCTGAAAACGGCGCAAGCTCGGGCCAAAGGGCGAGGGCGCGTTGCAGGTCGGCGTGGCTCAGCGGGTACTTTTCCACGCTGACAAAATGCAGCCGTGCGCCGGCCACGGCGTGTTGCTCGAACAGCTGCCAGGCGCAAAGGAAATTCAGGCCCGTACCGAAGCCGGTCTCGCCAATCACCAACCGACCACCCACCGGCAAGGCGGCAAAACGTTCCTGCAAACGGTTCTGTTCCAGGAACACATAGCGGGTTTCTTCAAGGCCCGACTTGTCGGAAAAGTACACGTCGTCAAACACTCGCGAGTGCGGGCGGCCTTGGTCGTCCCAGTCAAGCTGGGCGTGGATGATGGGGGTCATGGGTGGCTCATAAAAATAACAGCAGGCAAAGGCAGGGCGGCCATTCTAGCTGATCACATACTCGGCGGTGTGGACCTGTCGCCGCACCGGGCGTTGGCGGGCAAAATCACGGTGTTAGCCCGGTAACGCCAACCTCGCCGCCATGGCGCAAATACTGCGTACTGAATCAGTAAGCAAATGGACTTCGCCGATGTCGACACAGGATGACTTGACTCACGTATTTACCCAATTGACTCAGCAGCAATTGCAAAGCGCGCTCCTGGAGATGACCGCAGACCTCGACAAAGCTCAGGTGCTGCAAAAGAAAATGCCTGGCTGGATGATCAATGCGCCAGACAGCGTATTGGCAGCCCTGGAGCGCGACGCGGCACTGGTGGAGGTGCCCAAGGCCGAGTTTGCGCGGTTGTTGGCGCGCTTGCAGCCTCTGGATGCGTTTTGTGAGGCGCATTTGACGACGTATTGCCAGGCGAACTGGAACATCACCGTGCGCCCAAAAAAAGACACTTTCATCGTGGCGATACCTAACTATCACACCGAGCAAATGCCGTTGAGTTACGTGAAAACCTTCACGCTCGAACACCAAAGCCTGTTGCAGAGGGCCATGCAGAATTTCTCCCTCAGTGAGGCACGTGTTGGCTATTTTTCGCCGGAGTCGATGCTGCAGTCGGCTGTAACGGGGCGCTTGGCGATCACACCCCAGGCGTTCGTCGAAGGTTGCCGCAGCCTTGACCTGGGCACTTTGTATCAACAGCACATCAGCGATGTATTCAACTTGCCGCCCCCGGACTCCGATGACACGTTGCTTGTCAACACGGCTGCAGTCGATATCGGCCGGATGAAAACCCTGGACATGAAAATCGACGCGCATATTGCGCTCATGCGCGCAGATATCACGCGGGATGCCCATGGGGTGGTGTGTGCGCTGCTGGACAGAAACCTTGCGCCGGGCAATGCCCAAGAGGTGCAGTTCAACGGGCGCCCGGTGATATGGCAAGGCCTGAATGCCAGGGACAGTTGCCTGTGGGGGATAGTGGTGTTTTCGGGCAGACCGGTTGCTGACTATCCATTGGAACCGTGCATCGTCTACATGCCGAACGAGCCGGTGCGGCCGTTTTTCGAGTATCCGACGTTCAAGGACTATGTGACGTACCTGGATTTGAAGTTGGAAGTGGCAACGTACCGAACGTTTTTTACGCGCTACCTGGGGGAGGTCGACCGGTTGAGCTTCTTCCGTGCATTTGATCAGCACCGCACGCTGGGTGTGATTGAAGGCATGCCCATTACGACGAGTCTGGCCAGCCACTTTTTCAGTACCTGCGTCGGCAAGCTGCAAATCGATGCACGCACCCTGGCAGTACCGACGGTGGATGTTGATGAGCAAGAACGAACGCAGCGCAGGCTGGCGTATCTGGACGCCGGATTGACGATACTCAACCTGGCCGCTTTTGTCGTGCCGGCGCTGGGCATACTGATGACTGGAGTGGCCGTAGGGCAGATCGTGTCGCAAGTATTCGAAGGCATTGAGGATTGGCGCCGCAATGATCGGGACGAAGCCCTCATGCAGTTGGGCGCGGTTGCGCAAAGCCTCACGTCTATGGCGCTGTTTGCGGCAGGCGTTAAGGTCGTCAGCCCGATGTGGCGGCGAGCACGGTTAAGTTTTGACCAGTTTTTCGGGGCGCTGGAATCTGTGGAGTCGAGTGATGGCAGCCCGCGTTTGTGGCGCCCGAGCTTTTCCTCCTATGGTCATGATCAAGCGCTGGTCGAGGGGGTGGAGCCTGACGCCCAAGGGTTCTATGCGGCGAAGGGTGGTGCTTGCATCAAGATCAACGGTTTCGTCCATCGGGTCGTTTACGACGCAAAACTGGGCCAGTGGCGCGCCGTCCATCCAACGCGCCAGGCGGCCTATCGTCCAACCCTGCTGCACAACGGCGAGGGAGCCTGGCGTTTTACGCTTGAGCACCCTGAAGAGTGGGAAGATTCGCAACATGTGTTCTCACGTCTGGAACCGCGCAGCCACCAACCGGTACTCGACAGCAGGAAGTTGCAAATGGTCAGCACGATCATGGACAAGCCTTACGGTTGGGGCATTTACCTGGCTCAGGAGTGCCTGCCATTGCCTGCGCGTTTTCGCGACTTGTTCGAACGCTTCAAACTGGATCAGTCCATTCGAGACTTGATCTGGCAGTTGGAGCGGGGTGTCTACCTGAATGCTGAAACCGCCACGTTGCAAATGCAGGCACTACCGTTGCTGCCCGAGTGGCCCAAGGCACGTTTTTTCGAGTGCCTGGATGCTGAGGGTAACGTCACGGCGCGTTATCCTGAAACAACGTCTGTTGACGCGGTTCAACGCTTGACGGTGACTGAGCACAACCTTAAAGCGGGTGAGGTATTTGATGTGGTGTTGTCAGCCATGGATGACACGCAAAAGCGTGCACTACTGGGAGACGGGGTGGCCCACGATCAGGAACATGCCGTCCTGGTGAGCCGGTTACTAGCACACCTGAAAGCGGATCGCAGGCCGCTGTTTGAACTAGCGTATCTGGCCTATGACCGGTCGAACCCGCAGGTGTCGGAGCTGCTTGCCAAGGCGTGGCCGCAGTTGCCGCGCACGCTGATGCGAGCGTTGGTGGCCGAAGCCTCGACGGCGGAGCTTGAGATCTTGCGTACCCATCAGCGCATCCCTATGGCCTTGGCCGAGTCTGTGCGCAATGCTCTGGAAGAGCTGCGCTTGGACCGTGCTCTGGCGGGCTTCCAGTTACCGGAGCTGGCGGGCATCGACAACCAATCTGTCGCTGTGCGGCTACTGCCTCGTCTGGCCGGTTGGGATACCGGATGATGTGGCCGGCAGGGATGAGAATAAACGCAGCATTTGGTCTAACTTGCGCGATGACCCCGAGTCGGAACCCTTGTTCGTGCTGCTGGCTGAGTTGTCGGGCACAGCCGACAGCCGTCATGTGCGTGAAGATATGACCCGGCGGGTGTGGGAAGTTTTGCAGTCGACGCATGAGAGCGTTGCGCTACGTGAGCAGGTCTTCCAACTCTCTGCCCATCCGGTGAACTGCGGGGATGGGGCTGCGCACATTTTTAGCCAGTTGGAGGTGTTGATGGAGATCGAAAAGGCAACACGCCTGGCTGGGCGGACGCAGGCTAGCCCAGCCGTGTTGCTGCAGTTGGGGCGCGGCTTGTTTCGCCTGAGCGAGCTGGAGAAACTCGCTGCTACGTACGCCGCGGAGCATCCGGATCTGGAGCCCCTGGAGGTCAGCCTGGCCTACCGCAGTGGGCTGGCTAACGTATTGGCGCTACCAGGGCAGCCGAAGTACCTGCGTTACGGAGCATTGATTGCCCAAGGCGTGTTGGACACCGCGCACCAACAAGTGCGCAGCGCCGAAATGTCTCCGGCATTTTTGCGTTTCCTCACACAACTGTCTTTTTGGAGGGCTCATCTCAAGCAGCAATTTCCCCACTCATTCAGCGCGGCGACCAAGCCGTTTGAGGTACGACAGCAGGCATTGTTTGAAAACAGTCAGAACCTCACCGATGGCGACTACCTCCAGCAAATGGAAGCGTTGTGCTCACCAAGGCGTCGGGCGGTCAACGCAGTGGTTGAGCGTCTGACCCTGCAACAGATGAGGAATCAGGACCTGGGCATTTGTCATGTGCCGGAACTGCGATAAAGGGCCGTGGGATTGACTCAGAGCAAGGACCGATGGAATTTCCTCCCGCGTGTTGCTGCCCAATCCGCTAGTCTTGAGCCATCTTGAAACGGAGCTGCCCATGTTCGAATCCGCCGAAATCGGTCACGCCATCGACAAAGACACCTACGACGCCGAAGTCCCTGCGCTGCGTGAGGCGCTTCTGGAGGTGCAGTACGAACTGCAACAGCAGAAGCGCTTCCCGGTGATCATCCTGATCAACGGTATTGAAGGCGCCGGCAAGGGCGAGACCGTCAAGTTGCTGAATGAATGGATGGACCCGCGTCTGATCGAGGTGCGCACCTTCGACCAGCAGACCGACGAAGAGCTGGCCCGGCCACCGGCCTGGCGCTACTGGCGGCAACTGCCTGCCAAAGGCCGCATGGGGATCTTCTTCGGTAACTGGTACAGCCAGATGCTGCAGGCCCGCGTGCATGGGCAGATCAAGGACGCGCGCCTGGACCAGGCTATCGCCGGTGCGGAGCGCCTGGAGAAAATGCTGTGCGATGAAGGCGCGCTGATCTTCAAGTTCTGGTTTCACCTCTCCAAGAAGCAAATGAAGGCGCGGCTCAAGGCCCTGGCCGACGACCCGCTGCACAGCTGGCGCATCAGCCCGCTGGATTGGCAGCAGTCTGAGACCTACGACAAATTTGTGCATTTCGGCGAGCGCGTGTTGCGCCGCACCAGCCGCGACTATGCACCGTGGCATGTGATTGAAGGGGTGGACAGTAACTATCGCAGCCTTACCGTGGGCAAGCTGCTGCTTGAAGGCCTGCAAAATGCGTTGAAGCTGCCCAAGGGCAAGGCCAGCGGCATGAACCCGGCGCCGTTGATCGCCTCCGTGGACAAGAAGAGCCTGCTGGACAGCCTCGACCTGACGCAGCGCCTGGAAAAGGACGATTACGAAGAACAGCTGATCACCGAGCAGGCACGCTTCTCCGGCCTGATGCGCGACAAACGCATGCGCAAGCACGCGTTGATCACGGTGTTCGAGGGCAACGATGCGGCGGGCAAGGGCGGGGCGATCCGTCGGGTCGCGGCGGCGCTGGACCCGCGCCAGTACCACATCGTGCCGATTGCCGCACCGAGCGAGGACGAGCGTGCCCAGCCTTATCTGTGGCGTTTCTGGCAGAAGATCCCGGCGCGGGGCATGTTCACTGTCTTCGACCGTTCGTGGTATGGCCGCGTGCTGGTGGAACGCATCGAGGGCTTTTGCACCCCAGCGGACTGGATGCGCGCGTATGGCGAAATCAACGACTTTGAAGAGCAACTGCGCGACGCGGGTGTGATCGTGGTCAAGTTCTGGCTGGCCATCGACAAGCAGACCCAGCTGGAGCGTTTCCAGGCCCGCGAGGAAATCCCGTTCAAACGCTTCAAGATCACCGAGGACGACTGGCGCAACCGCGACAAGTGGGACGACTACCGCGCCGCTGTCGGCGATATGGTCGACCGCACCAGCACCGAAATCGCGCCCTGGACCTTGGTGGAAGCCAACGACAAGCGCTGGGCTCGGGTCAAGGTGCTGCGCACGATCAACCGGGCGCTGGAAGACGCGTTCGGCAAATCCGACAAGCACGACAAGAAAGGCAAGAAGTAGGAGCGAGCTTGCTCGCGAAAATCGTCAACGATGACGCGTGTTTTCTGGGTAAGCGAGGTGCTCTCGAGTTTTCGCGAGCAAGCTCGCTCCTACAGATAGGTTCGGCGCCATGCTTTTGTATAGGCGGGGTGAATGATCGTCGCGGTTGGCGGAAGGTGGATCTATCCTCGATCCATCTCCCAACAATCACAAGATCGAGGTAGCCCATGCGTGAAGTAGTGATCGTCGACAGCGTGCGAACCGGCCTGGCCAAATCCTTTCGCGGCAAGTTCAACCAGACCCGCCCGGATGACATGGCGGCCCATTGCGTCAACGCGTTGCTTACCCGCAATGGCATCGACCCGGCGACGGTGGAGGACTGCATCGTCGGTGCCGGCTCCAACGAAGGTGCCCAGGGCTACAACATCGGGCGCAATGTGGCGGTGCTCTCGCAATTGGGCACCGGTACGGCGGGGATGACCCTCAACCGATTCTGCTCGTCGGGCTTGCAGGCGATTGCCATCGCGGCCAACCAGATCGCGTCGGGCTGCAGCGATATCATCGTTGCCGGTGGCGTCGAGTCCATCAGCCTGACCATGAAAAGCGTCAACACCGACAACCTGATCAACCCGCTGCTGAAAGAGCAGGTGCCGGGTATCTATTTCCCCATGGGCCAGACTGCCGAGATCGTCGCGCGTCGCTACAACGTCAGTCGCGAAGAGCAGGACGTGTACGCCCTGCAAAGCCAGCAACGCACCGCCCAGGCTCAGGCAGACGGTTTGTTCAACGATGAAATCGTGCCGATGGCGGTCAAGTACAAAGTCGAAGACAAGAACACCGGTGAAGTGCAGGTGCTCGAAGGCGTGGTCGACCGTGACGATTGCAATCGCCCGGACACCACCCTGGCCAGCCTGCAAGGCTTGAAGCCGGTATTTGCCGAGGACGGCTCGGTGACGGCGGGTAACTCGTCGCAGCTCTCCGACGGCGCCTCGATGACGCTGGTGATGAGCCTGGAAAAAGCCCTAGCGCTGGGGCTCAAGCCGAAGGCGTTTTTCCGTGGGTTTACGGTGGCCGGCTGCGAGCCGGACGAGATGGGCATCGGCCCGGTGTTCTCGGTGCCCAAGCTGCTCAAGGCCAAGGGCTTGCAAGTAGCGGACATCGACCTGTGGGAACTCAACGAAGCCTTTGCGTCCCAGTGCCTGTATGCGCGAAATCGCCTGGAAATCGATAACGCCAAGTACAACGTCAATGGCGGCTCGATCTCCATCGGCCACCCGTTCGGCATGACCGGCTCGCGGCAGGTGGGGCATCTGGTACGTGAGTTGCAGCGGCGCAATCTGCGTTATGGCATCGTCACCATGTGCGTGGGCGGTGGCATGGGCGCCACCGGATTGTTCGAAGCGGTGCGCTGATCTTCGCTACACAAAGTGCGTCGGGTGCCCCTAGAATGCTGCTCCACTTCCTCTGGCTTCTGGGGCACTCATGCACATCTCTTCCGGCCGCTGGGTCTACGGTTTTCTCCTGACCCTGCTGACCGCGTTTCTCTGGGGCATCTTGCCGATCAAACTCAAGCAGGTGCTGCAGGTGATGGACCCGATCACCGTCACCTGGTTTCGCCTGATCGTGGCCGGAAGTTGCCTGTTTATCTACCTGGCGTTGACCAAACGCTTGCCCAGCCGCAAGGTATTGGGCCCCAAGGGCGGTTGGCTGGTGGGCATGGCGGTGTGCGGCCTGGTGGGCAACTACGTGTTGTACCTGGTGGGCCTGAAAATGCTCAGTCCCGGCACCGCGCAACTGGTGGTGCAGATGGGGCCGATTTTCTTGATGATCGCCAGTGTGTTTGTGTTCAAGGAGCGTTTCAGTCGCGGGCAGGTGCTCGGGTTATTCGTGTTGATTGCAGGCTTTGGGCTGTTCTTCAACCAGCGTCTGGAGGAGTTGCTGACGTCCCTTGGCGCCTATACCGCCGGCGTGCTGACCATCCTGCTTGCCACTTCAATCTGGGTGTTTTACGCCCTGGGCCAGAAGCAGTTGCTGACGGTGTGGAACTCGCTGCAAGTGATGATGGTGATCTACCTCACCTGCGCCTTGTTGCTCACGCCTTGGGCGCATCCCCTTGAGGCCTTGGACCTGAGCCCGCTGCAAGGCTGGCTGTTGCTGGCGTGCTGCATGAACACCCTGGTGGCCTACGGCGCTTTTGCCGAGGCGCTTGCCCATTGGGAAGCTTCGCGGGTCAGTGCGACCCTGGCGCTTACACCGCTGGTGACTTTCGTGGCGGTCGCCCTGTCAGCCTGGTTGTGGCCGGAATATGTGCAGGCCGAAGAGATCAACGCCCTGGGCTATGCCGGGGCGTTGGTGGTGGTGCTGGGTTCGGCGACCGTGGCGCTGGCGCCATCGTTGCTCGCCGGGCTCAAGGCCCGGCGGTTGCGCATGGCGTCCTAGGCGCCGAGCATGTCCTGCGGGCGAACCCACTGGTCGAACTCCGCGTCGGTGAGGTAGCCCAGGTCCAGCGCAGCCTCCCTTAGCGTCAACCCTTCGGCGTAGGCCTTCTTGGCGATTTCCGCCGACTTGTCGTAGCCGATGTGCGGGTTGAGCGCGGTCACCAGCATCAGCCCGCGCTCCAAGTGCTCGGCCATTTGCACGGGGTCTGGTTCAAGCCCGGCCACACAGTGTTCCTGGAAGTTGTTGCAGCCGTCGGCCAGCAGGCGGATGGATTCCAGCAGGTTGTGGATGATCACCGGCTTGTACACGTTCAACTGCAAGTGCCCCTGGCTGGCGGCGATGCCGATGGTCACGTCATTGCCCAGCACCTGGCAGGCCAGCATCGACAGCGCTTCGCATTGCGTCGGGTTGACCTTGCCCGGCATGATCGAACTGCCGGGCTCATTGGCAGGCAACTTCACCTCGGCCAACCCGGTGCGCGGGCCGGAGCCCAGCAGGCGCAGGTCATTGGCGATTTTCATCAGGGCCACGGCCAGGGTTTTCAGCGCGCCGTGTAGCGTCACCAATGGCTCATGGCCGGAAAGGGCGGCGAATTTGTTCGGCGCGGTGACGAACGGCAAGCCCGACAACGCCGCCAGCTCGGAGGCAATCGCCTCGCCAAAACCGTGGGGCGCATTCAGCCCGGTGCCGACGGCGGTACCGCCCTGAGCCAACTCGCACACGGCGGGCAGTGCGGCGCGAACGGCGCGTTCGGCGTAATCAAGCTGGGCGATGAACGCCGAAAGCTCCTGGCCGAAGGTGATCGGCGTGGCATCCATCATATGAGTGCGGCCGGTCTTAACCAGCTTCATGTGCTTGGCTGCTTGTTCAGCCAGGCCGCCGGAAAGCGTGGCAATCGCCGGCAACAGACGCTGATGCACGGCCTGCACTGCTGCGATGCTCATGGCGGTGGGGAAGCAGTCATTGGAACTCTGGGAGCGGTTCACGTGATCGTTGGGGTGCACCGGGCTCTTGCCGCCGCGCTTGTTACCCGCCAGTTCATTGGCGCGGCCGGCGATCACTTCGTTGGCGTTCATGTTGCTCTGGGTGCCGCTGCCGGTCTGCCACACCACTAGGGGAAATTGGTCGTCATGTTGCCCTGCGAGCACCTCGTCGGCGGCCTGTTCGATCAAGCGGGCGATGTCGGCGGGCAAGTCGCCATTACGGTCATTGACTCGTGCTGCGGCCTTCTTGACCAGGGCCAGGGCGTGCAATACCGCCAGCGGCATACGCTGTTCGCCAATGGCGAAGTTAACCAGCGAACGTTGGGTCTGGGCGCCCCAGTAAGCGTCATCCGGGACGTGAACTTCTCCCAGGCTGTCGGTTTCGATACGGCTCATCGGGCACACTCCTTCAGGTCTGTTTGCGCAGTTTAGGCCGTGTTCGGCCTAGTGGGTTCCCTAAAAGACTTTTCATCGGGTTCATCCCTCGAGAATCCTTGTCCTACATGGCTTGGGGTTGAGCCATAAGGTTTTTTAGGCGCAGAATGGGCGCCCTTGGGGTCTGACCTCGCCTGCTAGAAAAGGAAACTCGATGACTCGTCTTCGTGCCATCTGTACCGCGGTTGCTTTGGTTTGCGCCAGCGGCCAGGTTCTTGCCGATACCGCCAGCCACAACGCCAGTGCCGAAGCCTTCCTTACCCTGGCCCATGCCGACAAGCTGGGTACCCCGGTGTACATGCAAGTGCAGCAAATGTTCGCCCAGCGTTTTGAACAAACCAAGGCGCCTGCCGCCAAGCAGTCCGTCCTGGACAGCTACCAGGCCAAGGCCAACGCCGCCCTGGACCAGGCCATCGGCTGGCCAAAGCTGAAACCTGACATGGTCAAGCTCTACACCACCAACTTCAGCGAGTCCGAGCTCAAGGACCTGGTTGCCTTCTACCAGTCGCCACTGGGCAAGAAAGTCCTGGAAAAAATGCCGCAGCTGACCCAGCAATCGGCCCAGATGACCCAGGCCAAGCTGGAAAGCGCCGTGCCGGTAGTCAACAAGCTGCTGGAAGACATGACCAACGAGCTGTCGCCTAAAGCCGCCGCTCCGGCCAAGAAGAAGTAAGCAGGAATGACCATGCAACAGCGTATCGAAACGGCGCTTGCCGTCCTGGGCACCGACCACTTGAGCGTGCTGGACGAAAGCCATATGCACAGCCGTGGGTTGCAGACCCACTTCAAGGCCGTGCTGGTCAGCCCGCAGTTCGAGGGGCTCAACCGCGTCAAGCGCCATCAGAAGGTCTACGCCACCCTGGGTGACCTGATGAGCGAGTTTCATGCGCTGGCGCTGCATACCTACACGCCTGAGGAATGGGCGAAAATCGACGCAGCCCCGGCTTCGCCGACCTGCGCCGGCGGGCGTTGAGTCTTGCTTGAAGCCTGCGGGCGCGTGTTGTCTGTGCCCGCAGGTGTCCCCTTTCCGAACGTGTATTTGGATACATAAAACCCTTCGCAATACCGCCTCTGCAGAGAAGGCCCGCCTTAGACTTTTTTGACCTTAGCCAATCAGGTCACTCGTTCATGTCGACTTCTTTGCATCGAAATACACCCTCTTTGAAAGCTGTTGATCCTCGCGGGCTGACAGTCCGTACCGTTGAATATCACCGCGTGAACGTGACAGACACCCCGCGAGCGCGGGTTACGCGTCAGGTTTACGGGGCCAGTGGTTTTTTGCTTGAACAGTGGGACCCGCGTCAATTCGCACGCGGTACTTCCGGTGTGGCGTCGCGCTCAAGTGTTTACAGCCTGTCGGGCGAGGCCGTGCGCACCGAGAGCGCCGACGCGGGCTGGCGCCTGGTTTTGCGCGGTGAAGCGGGGCAGCAGTTGCATACCTGGGATTCGCGCGTGGCGTATCAGGAGTATCATTACGACCGTTCGCTACGGCCAGTGGCGGTGTTTGAGCAGGCCGCACAGGAGCCGCGACCTCGTTGTGTCGAGCGCCTCACCTATGCGGCGGCGGTGCCCGCTGAGACAGCCGGCAACCGCTGTGGTCGGCTGATTCGTCATGCCGACCCGGCCGGCGTTCTGCGGATGGATGAGTATGGTGTCGGCGGGAGCGTCATCCAGCAGACGCGACAATTTCGCGCGGACACGTCGCCTGGCGACTGGCCATCGAGTGATGAGGAACACGTCGGGCAGTTGGAGCCCCAAGCCCATACCACGCGGTGGCGCTACGATGCCGTGGGAGCGCTGCTGGAGCAGACGGATGCCAAAGGCAATCGTCAGCATCGGCGTTACGGAATGCAAGGCCGGCTGAAGGAGGTTGCGCTGACCCTCAAGGAGGGGACGCGCAAAGTGTTGATGGACCAGCGTGTGTACAACGCCAACGGGCAAGTGGAGTCAGAGCGGGCGGGCAATGAAGTGACGAAGGTCGCGAAATACGCCGCTGAGGATAACCGCTTGCTGCAATTGACGGTGTACCGCAAGGGCCAGGCTGCGACGCCCTTGCAGGATCTGGTGTACGCGTACGACCCGGTGGGCAACATCCTCAGCCTGCGCGACCTGGCTCAGCCGACACAATGGCACAGCAACACCCTCATCAATGCGTTCAGCAATTACCAGTACGACAGCCTGTATCAATTGATCCAGGCCAGCGGTCGGGAAAATGCCGGCAACAGCGGTGCTCAAGCCTACCCGGGGCAGGTGAGGTTCGGTGCCACCGACCGTGGGCTCTGGCGCAATTACACCCAGCAGTATACCTACGATGAAAGTGGCAACTTGACGCGTCTGAGCCACCTACCGAGCAGCGGAACAGGCTATACCCGGGACATGGGTGTGGCTGCGGGAAGCAATCGTGCCGTGTCCGTTATCGAAGGCGCCTCCGGCCAATGGGCGACGCTGTTTGATGCCAACGGTAATCAACAAGCGCTGGGCAGCCAGCAGCTTGGTTGGAATGTACGCAACCAACTGAGCCACGCGACCCAGGTGCCGCGTGCGCAGGGTACCCCTGATGTGGAAAGCTATATTTACGACGGCCAGGGCCAACGGGCAATCAAGGTCAGAAGCCAGGAGATCGGTGGGAAGCCCCATACCCAGCGCACCTTTTACTTGCCGGGTGTGCAACTGCATCAACACAAGGGCAAACGCTACAATCTGCTGGACATTGAAACGGGCGGCGGGCAGGTTACGGTGGTGCAGTGGGAAGTCGGGCGTCCCAGTGAAATGAGCGCCGAGCAGTTGCAGTTCAGCCTCCTCGATCACCTCAACAGCAGTTCATTGGAGTTGGACGAGCAGGCTCGGCTGTTGAGCCAGGAGTATTACTACCCTTACGGTGCAACAGCCTGGTGGGCTTCCAACGGTACCCTGGCAGCCGACTATAAGTTACGCCGTTACTCGGGCAAGGAACGCGATGCGACGGGGTTGTACTACTACGGATCCCGCTATTACGCGCCGTGGTTGCAACGCTGGGTCAGCCCGGACCCCATGGGCGATGTGGACGGTTTGAATCTGTATACGATGGCCCTGGGCAACCCCTTGCGATTCAGCGACGCCGATGGCACGCAAGCGTCGTTTGGCGAACAATTTCAACCCAGTCGAGGCGATATCATTTTCGGTAAGGGGAGTACCGTGACTAGCTACCGCAGCTTCTGGTCAAAGTTGACGGCACGTGGGGACGCAATGGTCACCTATTTCGGGGTTGAAGAAATGGGGGCGGCGATGGCGAGGTTGAAAAAAACACTCCCCCCCGTATACGTTCAGTACGGGAAGGGCAGGCTCACCGACGATGAGTTTGAGCAACAACTCCAGGTGCATGGCGCACCAATTGCACAGCAGTTCTATGACGCCATTAAGTCGAAGTATGCGGGCTGTACGTCGACCGCGGCCAACCGAGAGTTCGCGAAGAAATTCGTGAGTGACTATTCTTCTGGTACCTATTCGTTCGAGGAAACCCTTTTAGACTATGGCATGAGCTTGAGTAATTTCGAGCGTAAGCTGGTCAGCCGAGCCAGTAAGTCAGCTCTGAAGACTCTGACGGACCCTCAGAGTATTCGCCAGGTGCATTTCGCTCTTGATCATCTGGACATGGCCGGAGTGATCAATAAGACCGAGACCTCTTTCGCCGGTTCGGAGCTGCGCTGGCTTTATCGGCATCGATCGCGCGTGCCAGGCCATGTGACGTTCTATCGCCAGCGACAACAGGTTGAAGCTCCTTGGAAGTCCAACCCGACCCTTTGGCGTCGCTATAAACCTTACAGCTCGAGGGGGGCAGTGCGGGCCACACGCTGACTGAACGGATCAGAGTGGCCGCCTCGCAACGGTGAGGCGGCCACGGTGGCCCAGGCTTTACTGTTCAGTCAATGGGGTATTGGGAGAGCTCCCCTGCGTGTCGTTTTCATCCTCGCTGACGGTGTACCAGGCCCAGTAGGTGGTTTGTCGCATTGCGGCCCTGGCAGTGAGGGTTAGGGTGGGCCTCCCCAAGGCGTCATAAAACTGTTTATCGCTGTGCCAGAACTGGCGCAATGACTCTCCGTGGATATAACGATGAGCGTTGGCGTAATAGGGGCGATAAATCCGAATGGTCCAGCCTTTGGCGCTGTATTCGTTGTGCTCGTTGACACACCAGCGCGGGTCGGCCTGAACCTGTTGGATGGCGCCGTCCTTGGCCACCAGGTCACCGCTGTCCGCCACGGAGCAGGCGAGTCCAGGCTCGGTTTTTTGTTTGCTTTGCAACGTGCGCCCAACGCCATCCCAGCAGGTCAGGGTCATCTGGATAAGTTGCTCCCCATCCTCGTTGTAGCGGTCGGCGCTCAACCTGAGGCTGTGGGCGGGCTCCCGTGGGGCCTTAGCGATCAAGTCAGACAAGGCTTTCTCACTCGTACTCAGCAGCGCTGGGTTTTTTTTCAAGCGCAGCCTGGCGGTGGCGCGTATGTAGCCGTCGGGCAATAGATAGCCACTATTAACCCAGGCTGCCTGTCGGTCTGCCGTGTCGATGCAGCCCATCCAACTGAACGGGTCGTGAAGCCAGGCACTGGCAACCTTGCCGAGGAGTGCCGCGGGTGCCTGAATGACGCTGTCGACACTTAAATCCTCCGGTCGTTGATACGCCGACAAAGGCCCAAAACCGACAGTCTTGCCTGACTCGTGCCCTTGGAGGGTGGTGGCGAGCAATCGCCCGAATGCGTCGTACAAGGCTTGCTCGACTGTGCCGTTTGAGTCGGTGATTTTGACCGGCTGGAGCAGGCGGTAGTCATGCTCGGCCTGCGTGACGCAGTCGTCAGGGTGTTTGACCTGAATGACCTGGCACCAGTACCCAGGAACAGTGTCGGAACGGAACGACTATCGACCACGGCGACGGTCTGCGTGATGCTGTAAAGTTGCGCCGACGTGAGCGTGTTGATACTACGGGGGACGCAGTAGTCTTCCACGCCCGTGTGTGGAAGGCTCCAGGTGCCATCCAGTTTTTTATAGGAAAAGCACAAGCGAAACTTCACGAACTGGCTGCTCAACCACTCAGCCTGGCGTTGTTTTTCGTCGTCGTCCTCCTCCCCGTTATCACCCTTGCCGTTTTCCGCTGGCTCGAATGAGTTGTAGGGCGAAGGCTTGACGCACTCGGCCCAAACAATAAATAGCCGGTTATTGAACAGGACCGGACGAATACTGTGGTCGGGCGTATCGGCGGAGAACGTCAGGTGGATTTGTTTCCAGTCAGTCCACGCCAGTGGCGCAGGCGTCTTAGGTGTGACGGTGGAGCGTTTGGACAGGTCCAGCGAGCGCCAATAATAGAGGTTGTCAGTGGCCGACTTGCCGACGAGATAATAAGTGCTGGTGGCCAGCTGTGAGTCATCACCGTCAATATAGCCATTGAGCGTACGAATACTGGCGATCCCTTCGAACCGTGACAGATAGCCTTGTATGGCGTTTTGCACAGTGCTGGGTTGCATCCGATGCTGGTTGAGCTCGTTTTCCAGTTGCGCAAAGCTCTCACTCTTGTCCTCACGCAGTGTGGGGTCGAGGAAATTTTGCGGGTGATAGCGCAGTTGCTGGCTGGCGCTCCACAGGGGGTAAGTGTGCAGGGACTCCTGCCAGGCCAGGCTTTCGTGGGGCAACATGCCCTGGGTCTCATAACCCGGTTCGAGGCCTGAGCGGATCCGGTTGATGTAGTGCTGCAGACTGGTGATCGCACTGGCGACCGGGCTGGTCGGTACAGCCTGGCTGACCTGTACGTCCAGGAGCCAGTAGTCGTACAGGTCGTTGGGGGGGCGTAGCGAGTCTTTAAGGTCAGCATCGATGCAGTGAGCCAGATAATAGCCGAGCATTGCGTCACGGCAGGCTTCATTGAGCTGATGGTCGAGGGTCTCAGACATGGTCATTCCTTGAGTCTGGCGGTTGAGGGTGCGCCGTTACTGACGGGCGGCGATGATGGCTTCGCCCACGGATTTCCATTGACTGAAATTGCTGGCGGTATCCAGTTTGCTGGCGTCGAGCAGCGTTTGGCTGGAGAGGCGGGTGATGGTGCAGGCTTGTCGGCAGCGCATGATCCAATCCAGCTGCTTCATGGACGTCAGCTTTTTTTGGGGCAAGGAGTCGGTGAGCACCTGCAACTCTTTTTCGTTCCAGCCCAACCATTGACTTAGCCGGGCGTTGATGTTTTGAGGCGTGTTGCTGTTGGCGCTCTGGAAAAACGCCAAGAGGCTTTCCTGGGCCATGCCGTAGGTATCGCAGCAGTCTTTGAAACGCTGCAATAGATAGAGAGTGCCTAGGCTCAGGTCGACCAGTGATCGGCGGGGCTTGTCGCTGTCCAGCCAATGCGGGTTGAGCAGCAATTGACGCAGTGACGTGCTGGTCACCGGCAAACGCAACAGCGTGGTGATATCCGGCGCGAGCAGGATCAGCTGTTTGGGTGTGGGCGCAGTCTGCGGGCTGATGAAGTGTCGTTCGTAGTAGGACATAAGCTCTGTGCTGTCGAGGGGCGGCACCGCGCTCCCCAAGAACTGTTTGATGCTCGCCTGCGCTCCTAGAGCCAGCAAGTCGTTCCAGCGTTGCAGTGCGGGGTTATCAGTGACAGGCTCCAGCAGTAATTGCTGGCGCAGCTGCGTTACGCTGGTGTTGCTGTCCTTGAGCCAGGTGACCGCCCAGTCCAATTGCATGAGCACATCGAGAAAATCCACCGAGGCGCCGCTCCCGGCACGCAATGCAGGGGTGATCAGCGTGCTCCAGGTGGACGGGCCGAGCAGGTCGGCCAGTTGTTTGCAGTGCAAGACAGACAGGCCGAACACCTGGGCGATTCGTGCCTGTCGATAGATCGCGGAGTGCGTAGCAAGACTCCGGGTGGCAGATACAGGCAACGCCTCTATCAGCAGTTGCAGCGAATCTGGTGTGTCACTCAGCCCTAACGCGGTGCATAGCTGTTGGCGGGTCTGCGAATCGAAGACCAGGCCGTCCAGCGGTAGCAGTTGCTTGGACAACGCTGTGCGATTGAACACCTGATCGAACAACGGTTGTTCGTTGGCGCTGGCCTGCACCGGTAAGAGATCCAGCCATGCCGAAAATTCCAGCGGTTTTACCCGATAGTGCCGACTGAAGTAGCGGTAAACCCCCAGGGCACGCAGCGTGTTGCGGGTTATCTGCAAATTGACCGTGCCCTCACAGGCCATGGCGCTGACGATCAGCGTATCCAGGTCGGTAAACGGTAGATCGAGCCATTTTTGCAGGCGAATCATACGGTGCAGACGGTCGAACCGATCGGGGGTGGTATTGAGCAGTTTCGCGGTGGGCTCGTGGGCGGATGTGCCCACCTCAATCCTAGTGGATGGATCACTTGTTGGGCCATTGATATAGCGGGCACCATGGGTGGCCAACGCTTGTTCTGTGACCGAGCGAGAGGTATGGGGGGCGAAACTGTTTTGCGACAGGAGCGCTTGCAGCTGGGTACTGTCCAACGCCGTACATTTCAGAAAGTCGTCGAGTTTTTCTGGTGCGCTTTTTCCGCCCAAGTAAGTTGCAAGCAGCTTTGCATCGGTGATGGGTGACTGCGTTAGCAGTGTTTGCTGTTCGGGACTCAATTCGCTGAGCAGACATTGCGCATGACCATTGGTGGTGCCGTACTGTGCGCTGCTGGTCTCGTCAAACGGCAGCTGCAAGCTGATTCGATAGTTCAATTCACCCAAGGTGTGCTGGGTGCCTGACAGCCCCAGGCGGCATTGATGGTGATGATGGTGGTAAGGCAGCATCAAGGGGTAGTGTTGCTTGGTCAGCAGAGCGTTCAGCTCCTCATTTCTATGATGGAGTTCGATCTGTTTGCGCAGCATCTCATCGACGAGCGAGAGCAATGGTCGCTGACCAAACGTACTCGCGTGGTCTATCTTCAGTGTTTTCAGATCCGGGCGCCGTTTGCTCAAGAGGTTTTTTGTCCCTGGGCCCGCGCCGGTTTTTTCCAATTGTGTGGCGAACAGATACAGCGCGCGCAGGTAGGCTACCGGAGAATCTATAGCGGCGATGGCGTCAGGTGCGCAGATGCTGCTCCAGTCGTCGTCGAACTGGGTCGAATAGGCCAATTCCCCGCTGCGTTTTCTGCGAGCAGGGGTTTGGGTGGGGGCTGGCAGTTGCTGGTCGTATAGCCATTGCAACTGGCTGGCGTAGGCCAGTGCGGCGTTGTGGATCACCGCGCCATTATCCTCGTTGAGCATGGCCAATTTCTTGATGAATTCGGCCTTGGGCATGTCGGCGATGTCGAAGACGGAGGTGAGATTCAGCATGCTCGCGGCCGCGATGAAGTCGACTTTACCTTCACGGGGCACAACGGGATTTTCCACCAGTTTGGGCAGTAATAGACTGCTGGTTTTTGTCATGGTAACGATCTTCCTGTAAGCCCACAGGTGGATCCAATGGGCATCGAAAGACGCTATCACCCAAGTCTTGCCGGCCGAGGTCAGCCAATGCCGCGAGGGTGTCAAGGAAATATCGGCGACTGAGTGTCGATGCAGTGGCGTCGCGGTTTTGTTAGAATGCGCGCCGCACGGCCTGGCCTGCATTTTTTTGCATCCGGTTCACCCTTTACGAGGGTAGCCACCTGGAGAGAACACCCATGACTCAACCGATTGTCGTGGCGGCACTGTATAAGTTCGTCACCCTCGAAGATTACGTCGCCTTGCGCGAGCCCTTGTTGCAGGCGATGGTCGACAACGGCATCAAAGGCACCTTGCTGATTGCCGAAGAAGGCATCAACGGCACCGTTTCCGGCAGCCGCGAAGGCATTGATGGCCTGATGGCCTGGCTGAAGCAAGATCCGCGCATGGTCGACATCGACCACAAAGAATCCTACTGCGACGACCAGCCGTTCTACCGCACCAAGGTCAAGCTCAAGAAAGAGATCGTGACCCTGGGCGTCGAAGGCGTCGACCCGAACAAGAAAGTCGGTACCTACGTCGACCCGCAGGACTGGAACGCGCTGATCAGCGACCCGGAAGTGCTGTTGATCGACACCCGTAACGACTACGAAGTGTCCATCGGCACCTTTGAAGGCGCGATCGACCCGAAAACCACCAGTTTTCGCGAATTTCCCGACTACATCAAAGCCAACTTCGACCCGGCAAAGCACAAGAAAGTCGCGATGTTCTGCACCGGTGGCATTCGTTGCGAGAAGGCGTCGAGCTACATGCTCAGCGAAGGCTTTGACGAGGTCTATCACCTCAAGGGCGGCATCCTGAAGTATCTCGAAGAGGTGCCGCAGGCAGAAACCAAATGGCAGGGCGACTGTTTTGTTTTCGATAATCGCGTGACCGTGCGCCACGACCTGAGCGAAGGCGACTACGATCAATGTCATGCCTGTCGTACACCGGTCAGTGTCGAAGACCGCGCCTCCGAGCATTATGTGGCCGGCATCAGTTGCCCGCATTGCTGGGATAAGCTGCCGGAGAAGACCCGTCGCAGCGCGATCGACCGCCAAAAGCAGATCGAGCTGGCCAAGGCCCGCAACATGCCGCACCCGATTGGCTTCAACTACAAGCAAACCCCTTCCGAGGCCTGACCCATGTCTGCGCGCCTGCTCTATGTAATGGACCCGATGTGTTCCTGGTGCTGGGGTTTTGCCCCGGTGGCCGAGGCGTTGGTGGAGCAGGCCCAGGCGGCCGGCGTCGAGCTGCATCTGGTGGTAGGCGGCTTGCGTACCGGCAGCGGCGCAGCGCTGGAGCCGACCACTCGGCGCTATATCCTGGAACACTGGCAGGCGGTCACTGACGCCACCGGCCAGCCGTTCAAGCGTGAAGGTGCATTGCCCGACGGTTTTGTCTATGACACGGAGCCGGCGTGCCGCGCCATCGTCACCGCCCGGAGTCTGGCGCCGGACTGCGCCTGGAAACTGCTGGGGCTGATCCAGCGTGCGTTCTATGTCGAAGGCCGCGACGTGACCCTCGCCAGCGTGCTGGTGGAGCTGGCCGAGCAGGCGGGTATCCCGCGTATCGAGTTTGCCGGCGAGTTTGACCGCGCCGAGCAGCACGCCGCCACGGCGGCTGATTTCACCTGGGTGCAAGACCTGGGCATCGCCGGTTTCCCGACGCTGCTGGCCGAGCGTAATGGTCAGTTGGCGTTGCTGACCAACGGTTACCAGCCGCTGTCCGAGCTATCGCCTTTGTTGAGCCGATGGCTGGAGCGAGCCACCTGTGCATGAACCCGCCCAGCGCACCGATCGCCTGACCTGGGCGGAAATTCGCCGTCTGGCCCTGCGTCACAAGAAATCCCTGTGGATCGCCAATGGCGTCGCCGTGCTGGCGACCCTGTGCAGCGTACCGATCCCGTTGCTGTTGCCGCTGCTGGTGGACGAAGTCCTGCTGGGCCATGGCGACGCGGCGCTCAAAGTGATGAACCACGCGCTGCCGCTGGGTTGGCAGAAAGCCGCCGGCTATATCGGCCTGATGCTGCTGGTGACCCTGTTCCTGCGCTGTGGTGCGTTGGTGTTCAACGTGGTGCAGGCGCGGCTGTTTGCGCGATTGGCCAAGGACATTGTGTACCGCATCCGTGTGCGCCTGATCGAGCGGCTCAAGCGCATTTCCCTGGGCGAGTACGAAAGCCTGGGCAGCGGCACGGTCACGACTCATCTGGTCACCGACCTCGACACACTGGACAAATTCGTCGGCGAAACCCTCAGCCGCTTCCTGGTGGCCATGCTCACACTGGTGGGCACCTCGGCGATCCTGGTGTGGATGCATTGGCAACTGGCGCTGCTGATCCTGTTGTTCAACCCGCTGGTGATCTACGCCACGGTGCAGTTGGGCAAGCGCGTCAAACACCTGAAGAAGCTGGAAAACGACAGCACCTCACGGTTTACCCAGGCCCTGACTGAAACCCTGGACGCGATCCAGGAAGTCCGCGCCGGCAACCGCCAGGGCTTCTTTCTCGGACGCCTGGGCCAACGCGCCCAGGAAGTGCGCGACTACGCTATCCATTCCCAGTGGAAAACCGACGCCTCCAGCCGCGCCAGTGGTTTGCTGTTTCAGTTCGGTATCGACATTTTCCGCGCAGCCGCCATGCTCACCGTGCTGTTCTCCGACCTGTCCATCGGCCAGATGCTCGCGGTGTTCAGCTACCTGTGGTTCATGATCGGTCCGGTGGAGCAGTTGTTGAACCTGCAATACGCCTACTACGCGGCGGGTGGGGCGCTGACGCGGATCAACGAACTGCTGGCGCGTGCCGATGAGCCGCAGTACGCCGGGGGCGAAGATCCCTTCGTGGGGCGTGAGACCGTCGGCATCGAAGTGCGCGGCCTCAATTTCGGTTATGGCGAAGATTTGGTGCTGGATCAGTTGAACCTGGCTATCGCGCCGGGTGAAAAGGTCGCGATCGTCGGCGCCAGCGGCGGCGGCAAAAGTACCCTGGTGCAATTGTTGCTCGGGCTCTACACGCCCCAAGCCGGGACTATTCGCTTTGGCGGTGCCACCCAGCAGGAAATCGGCCTGGAGACCATTCGCGAAAACGTTGCCGTGGTGCTGCAGCACCCGGCACTGTTCAATGACACCGTGCGCGCCAACCTGACCATGGGTCGCGAACGCAGTGACCAGGCCTGCTGGCAAGCACTGGAAATCGCTCAGCTGGATGCTACCGTCAAGGCATTGCCGATGGGCCTGGACAGTGTGGTGGGGCGTTCCGGCGTGCGGTTTTCCGGCGGGCAGCGCCAACGTCTGGCGATTGCGCGCATGGTGTTGGCCGAGCCGAAAGTGGTGATCCTCGACGAGGCAACTTCCGCCCTGGACGCTGCCACCGAGTACAACCTGCACCAGGCACTGGCGCGGTTCCTCAATGGCCGTACTACACTGATCATCGCCCACCGTCTGTCGGCGGTTAAGCAGGCTGACCGAGTATTGGTGTTCGACGGCGGTCACATTGCCGAGGACGGTGACCATCAGCAATTGATCGCTGACGGTGGTTTGTACGCCAAACTTTATGGGCACTTGCAACAAGTTCGTTGATTTAGCCTAGGCTGAGCTATCGGAAGCGGTGTTTCGCGTGCGTATCCAGCGGTGCATGTGCAAGGGGCTTCATGAAGCAAAAGCGGACTCTCGGAACGCCACGGCTGTTGGGCATTGTCTGGCCTTTTATCGCCGTCGTACTGTTCCAGGCATTGTTAGGCTGCGTCAGTCTCTACGTGCTCTCGGCAGTGCGCGGCTATGTGGCAGGTGAAAGTCTGTGGTCCAAGGGCCAGAAAGATGCCATCTATTACCTGACGCTCTACGCCGACAACCGTGACGAAACCACCTACCTCAAATACCAGCAGGCGATTGCCGTGCCCCAGGGCGGGCATGAATTGCGGGTTGCGCTGGACCAACCCACACCAGACCTCAGCGCTGCCCGCCTGGGCATCCTCAAAGGTGGCAACCACCCGGACGATGTCTCCAGCCTGATCTGGCTGTACCTCAATTTCCGTCATTTCAGCTACCTGGAAAAAGCCATCGAACTATGGACAGTCGGCGATGGCTACCTGGTGCAACTGGATGATCTCGCCCGTGAGATGCACGGCGCGATCACCCGCGACCAGGTGAGCGCCAACGACGTGCGCCAGTGGAAAGCCCATATCACCGCCATCAACGAAGGCGTGACACCGGCGGCCAAGGCGTTCAGTGATGCCTTGGGCGAAGGCTCGCGGATGATCCTGCGGTTGCTGCTCACCACCAACCTGGCCACGGCTCTGGGCCTGATCGTATTGGCGCTGCTGCGTACCCATAAGCTGCTGACCCAGCGTCACGCGTTTGCCGACGCCTTGCAGCAAGAGAAGGAGCGAGCGCAGATCACGTTGGAGTCGATTGGCGATGGGGTGATCACCACCGATGTCGACGGCGCCATCACTTACATGAACCCTGCGGCCGAGGCGCTGACCCATTGGAATTCGGCCCAGGCCCATGGGCTGCCCCTGGCGGGGCTGTTCAACCTGCTGGACGACAACGCCCAGCCCGACGGCTTTACGCTTATTGAACACATCGTCAAGGGCCAGCTCAGTGGCGGCAGCGAGCATTCCAAAACCATCCAGCGCCTGGATGGCAGCACGGTTTCGGTGACGCTGGTGGGTGCGCCGATCCGCAGCGCCGGCAAGGTCACGGGGGCGGTGCTGGTATTGCATGACATGACCCAGGAGCGTCAATACATCGCCAACCTGTCCTGGCAGGCGACCCACGACGCCCTGACCGGCCTGGCCAACCGACGCGAATTCGAATTCCGTCTGGAGCAGGTGCTGCATCCCACAGCGCAGCATTTGGGCGAGCGGCATGCGTTGATGTTCCTCGACTTGGACCAATTCAAACTGGTCAATGACACCTGTGGCCACGCGGCCGGTGACGAATTGCTGCGGCATATCTGTGCGCTGCTGCAGTCGGACCTGCGCGAGGGCGATACCCTGGCGCGGCTGGGCGGTGATGAGTTCGGCATCCTGCTGGAGAACTGCCCGGCGGCGGTGGCAGAGAAGATCGCCGAGAGCCTGCGCCACACGGTGCAAAGCCTGCACTTTGTGTGGAAGGGCCGGCCGTTCATGACCACCGTCAGCATTGGCCTGGTGCATCTGGGGCAAACCCCGACGACGCTGGAAACCTCACTGCGCGCCGCCGACATGGCCTGCTACATGGCCAAGGAAAAAGGCCGCAACCGCGTGCAGGTGTACCACGCCGATGACTCGGAACTGTCCCTGCGGTTTGGCGAAATGGCTTGGGTGCAGCGTCTGCACATGGCGTTGGAGGAGAACCGCTTCTGCCTGTACGCCCAGGAGATTTCACCGCTGGGGCATACCGACGGGGGCAATGGGCATATCGAGATCCTGTTGCGCCTGCATGACGAGGCTGGCCGTATCATCCTGCCCGACAGCTTTATCCCGGCGGCCGAGCGTTACGGTCTGATGACGTCCCTGGACCGTTGGGTGGTCGAGAATGTGTTCAAGATCATCAACCGGTGTATGCAGGAGCGGCCGGGTCGTCCCATGGCCATGTGTGCGATCAATCTGTCAGGCATCACCATTGGTGACGATGACTTTCTCGGCTTTTTGCGTGAGAAGTTTCATACATACAATATTCCGCCGGGCATGATCTGTTTTGAAATAACCGAGACCAGTGCTATCGCAAACTTGGGCAGTGCGATCCGCTTTATTAATGAACTCAAAGCCTTAGGCTGTCATTTTTCGTTGGATGACTTTTGTGCCGGAATGTCCTCATTCGCCTATCTTAAACATTTACCTGTAGACTTCCTGAAGATCGATGGAAGTTTCGTAAAGGATATGCTGGACGACCCGATTAACCGCGCAATGGTCGAAGTGATCAACCACATCGGCCATGTCATGGGTAAGCGCACAATTGCTGAATTTGTCGAGACACCGCAAATCGAACAGGCATTACTCGAAATTGGTGTGGATTACGCTCAGGGCTACCTGATTGAACGACCGCAATTGTTTACCTTTGATAGCTTGCAGTGTCGACCTGTGCGGCCGCAGCCTCTGTTATTCAAGGCGCCCGGCACATTCCGCTGAAACATTTGCTGGTCTGTACAATCACACTTAAAAAGGAGCCTTAACAGTGATCGACACATTCATCAGAACCGGCCCGCTTATGGAAGCCTCCAGTTACCCCGCCTGGGCTCAGAAACTGATCCTGGACTGTAGCGAGAGCAAGCGCCGCGTTGTCGAACACGAACTGTACCAGCGCATGCGCGACAACACGCTCAGCGCCAAGACCATGCGCCACTACCTGATCGGTGGATGGCCCGTGGTGGAACAGTTTGCCTTGTACATGGCACAGAACCTCACCAAGACCAAATTTGCCCGCCATCCTGGGGAAGACATGGCGCGCCGCTGGCTGATGCGCAATATTCGCGTGGAACTCAACCACGCCGACTACTGGGTGCATTGGGCCCGTGCCCACGGTGTGAGCCTGGAGGAGTTGCAGGCCCAGAACGTACCACCGGAACTGCACGCGCTGAGCCATTGGTGCTGGCACACCAGCTCTGCCGATTCGCTGATCGTGGCCATCGCCGCAACCAACTATGCGATCGAGGGCGCCACCGGGGAATGGTCCGCGGTGGTGTGTTCTACCGGCGTCTACGCGGCGGCTTTCCCTGAGGAAGAGCGCAAGCGTGCGATGAAGTGGCTGAAGATGCACGCGCAGTATGATGACGCTCACCCCTGGGAAGCGCTGGAAATCATCTGCACCCTGGCCGGAATGAACCCGACCAAGGCACTGCAGGCCGAGCTGCGCCAAGCCGTGTGCAAGAGCTACGACTATATGTACCTGTTCCTGGAAAGCTGCATGCGCCTGGAGAAAGAAAAAGCCCCAGCCGTGGTGCGCGAGCGCCAGGCGCGGGTCGCCAGCGAAGCGTGATGCAACCGTTGTGGCGAGCGGGCTTGTCCCGCGTTGGGCCGCGAAGCGGCCCGCTTTTTATTCAAGAGCAGGGGACTGCTGCGCAGTCCAACGCGGGGCAAGCCCGCTCGCCACAGTAGTCCAGTGCGCTACAGCTAAAGGAGGGTTACCCCGCCATTGCCAGGCGGTTGCGCCCTTCGCGCTTGGCCACGTACAAGGCGCTGTCGGCCCGACGCAGCAGGCTTTCGGCAGACTCGGCGGCCAGCAAGGTCGAGCAACCCAGGCTCACCGTCAATTCGATCCGCGTGTCATCCGCCCAATAATCCTGGGCCTGCGCCGCTTGGCGCAGGCGCTCACCGACCATCGCCGCCGCATCCCGGCCGGTGTTGGACAGCAGGATCAGAAACTCTTCCCCGCCAAACCGAAACACCATATCCACGTTACGCAACTGGCTCTTGATCGCCCCGGCGACGGCGCGCAGTACCTTATCGCCAGCGGCGTGGCCGTAAGTGTCGTTGATGGTCTTGAAGTGATCGATGTCCAGCATCAGCAAGGACAGCGGATTGAGGTGCCGGCGCGCCATGTCGATTTCCCGTTGCAGGGTCTGGTCCATGGCGATGCGGTTACCGGTCTCGGTGAGCGGGTCGCGCAAGGCGCTGCGGGTGGCGGCGCGGTAGAGCAGGGCGTTGCGCATCGGGTAGAGGAGGGTGGCCAGCAGGGATTCGAGTTGGCCGAGTTCTTCTTCCGCCAGGCGCTGGTTGCGGCGAAAGATCAGCTCGCCCAGGTGCTCACCTTCATGGCTCAGGCTGTAACTCACCGAATGGTGGCCGCGATGGCCGAATTCCAGGCGCAAGTCGCTGGCTTGGTGGCGGTATTGCAAAGCGTCCAAGGGCACCAGGCGCTGGATCTCACGGAAGAACACACCGAGGATGCGCTCCGGCTCCAGGCTGGTCTGCAATTGCAGGCCCAGTTGCTGGCGAAGTTGAGCAAGGGTAGTAGGGCGGCGGGGGAGGAGGGATGGCTGACCAAACCCCAGGCGTTGCAATTTGGCACTGTCAAAGTCAATTGCGTTGGTCTGGGTAGGTGTTTTCATAAGCGATCGGCCTCTAAGCACTTGGCTGTCTTACAGGCTCGATGAGAGTGGCGAGTGCCAAGCGTCTTACTGTTCCTTCAGTTCCGTAAAACATGAGTAACAGTTTAGACCGCTTTGCAATGGGTTATAACCCCTGGGCACTGCCGCACGTCTTGTCATCGCTTAACCTGCTTGAACAGGCTGAGAGCGAGATTCATGCCAAATTGCTTCAAATTAATAAAAAGCCTTATAAATCAAGCGACTGTTTTTATCGTTAAAAACAGTCGCTGAACGATGACGCCAGTTAATTGGCAACTAAGCGGTGGCCTTACTGTTTCTGCGGATCGAATTGTTTATCGCGAATAAACAACGCCGGTATGACACCGCAGATAAAGTACGCGCCGCCCATCACCAAAAAGCCCATGCCGATGGAGCCATGGGACGCCAGGAAACCGATCGCCGCCGGCGCCACCGCTGCGCCGATACGACCGATGTTGTACGCACCGCCCACCGCCGAACCGCGAAACTTCGCTTCGAAGCTTTCGGTCATGTAGGTGGCATTGACGCCGTAGGGAATCCCATACAGGAAGCCGAACACCACCAGCATCCACAGAATATTCTCGGGGCTCTGGAACAGCACGATCACCGGCAGGAAGATCGCCGTGCCCAGGGCGCCGAACGCGAACACCGCGCGACGTCCAAGGCGGTCCGCCGCCAGACCCGCCAGGATCTTGCCGAAGATCATCGCCGCATAAGTGCCGACCATGTAGCTGGTCATCGACTTGAAGTTCATCCCCAGCTCGCTTTCCAGGTACGACGGCATCCAGTTGTTCACCCCGTAGTAACCGAATTGCAGGAAGCCTGCGGTCAGGGCCCAGAGCAGGAACATGCGGCTGGCCTTCGGGTCGCTGAAGATCAGCTTGAACATGCCATCGGGCTTTTTCTTCAGGGCGTGCTGGCTGCCGTTGGCTTTGTCTTTCGCCCGTTCGGCGCGTGCGGTCAACCAGGCCTGAGGCTCCGGCACCAGGCGCTGCATCAGCACGGCGAGGATCACCGGGATGATGGCCACGTAGAACAACCAGCGCCAGCCGTGCTCCGGAAGGATCCAACCCGCGAGCAAGGTGGCGACGATGTAGCCCACCGACCAGCCTGCCTGCAGGGTACCCAGCACGGTGGTGCGGTAGCGGGTCGGCACGTATTCGGCCATCAACGTGTTGCACGCCACATACAACGCGCCCAGGCCGAGGGAGGCGAAAAACCGAGTGGCTGCAAATTGCCAATAGCTGTGGGTCATGCCCAGGATCGCCGTGCCCACGGAAAACAGCACGATGCTCCACACCACGGTTTTCACCCGGCCGAAACGGTCACAGGCCCAGCCGCCGTAGATACCACCGATGGCCATGCCGGCCAGGGTGAAGCTGCCCAGGCTGCCGGCTTCGACGCTGGTCAGGCCGAACTCGGCCTTGAGGCTGCTGAGGCTGTAGGACAGCAACATCAGGTCCGCGCCATCGATCAACAGGCCGAGGAAGCAGAAGATGAAAACGACGATCCACAGTTTGCTTTTTGCAGGCGACAACGCGCCCGCCGATGCGGCGACTTCCATAGCGATACCTTGCTTGTAGTTGTTAGGGCATTGGGTATGGTGGTGCGGTAAGGCCTAGCGTTGCGCCGCGCGAATCATGTTGCGGGCAATCACCAATTGCTGGATCTGCGTGGTGCCTTCATACAGGCGGAACAGGCGCACATCCCGGTAGAAACGTTCGATGGCGTACTCGCTGATATAGCCGGCACCGCCGTGGATCTGCACACAACGGTCAGCGACGCGGCCGCACATCTCGGTGGCGAACATCTTCGAACATGAAGCCTCGGTGCCGATGTCCCGGCCTTCGTCGCGCTGGCGGGCGGCGTCGAGCACCATGCAACGCGCGGCGTAGATCTCGGCCTTGCTGTCGGCGAGCATGGCCTGGATCAGCTGGAACTCGGCAATCGGCTGGCCGAATTGCTTGCGCTCGATCGCGTAGTTCAGCGCGTCGTTCAACATGCGTTCGGCAGCACCCACGCTGACGGCGGCGATGTGCAGGCGGCCTTTGTCGAGGACCTTCATCGCGGTCTTGAAGCCCACGCCTTCCACGCCACCGATCAACTGGCTGGCCGGCACGCGTACGTTGTCGAAGATCACGTCGCTGGTGTGGGCACCTTGCTGACCCATCTTGTGGTCGCGTTTGCCCAGGGACAGGCCGGGTGTGTCACGTTCGACGATGAACGCACTGATACCGGCCGAACCACGGATCGCCGGGTCGGTGCGCGCCATCACGGTGAAAATCCCGGCGTGGGGCGCGTTGGTGATAAAGCGCTTGGTGCCGTTGATCACATAGTGGTCGCCATCGCGCACGGCGGTGGTTTTCAGTGAGGCGGCGTCGGAGCCCGAGTCTGGCTCGGTGAGGCAGAACGAGCTGAGCAGCTCGCCGCTGGCCAAAAGCGGCAGGTAGTGTTCTTTCTGGGCGTCGGTACCATCCAGCAGGATGCCGATGGAGCCGATGCCATTGTTGGTGCCGAAGTAGGAGCGGAAGGCCGGTGAGGTGCGCCCCAGTTCAAAGGCGATGGTCACCTCTTCTTCCATGGTCAGGCCCAGACCGCCGTAGGCTTCGGGGATGGTCAGGCCGAACAGGCCCATGTCCTGGAACTGGCTGACGATGTCCGCTGGGATTTCATCGGTCTCGGCGACTTCGTTTTCCCGCGGGATCAGCGCTTCGTCGACGAACTGCGCAATGGCGTCCACCAGGATATGAAGCGTTTGTGCGTCTCGGATCATGTGCATTCCTCAGCGGCCCGTTCGGCGGGCCTGTTATCGTCGATCTGCCGAGGCCATGCACCGGTCCAGCTAGCGGGTGGCGGCCTCGATATTGTTCACCATGTGCTTGAGGCGTGGGCCGATGTCGTCTTCGAGTTTCTCCCGGGAGAGGTGGAAACTCGGTCCGCCACAGTTGAACGCCAGCAAGCCGTGTTGTGCGTGTCGCAGCGGCACGGCGATGGCGTTGACATCGCGGTGCCACTCACCGATCGACATGCAATAGCCGAAATCGGTGTAGTCCCGGAAGGCGCGCTCCAGCCCCTTGCGGATATTCGGCCAGTCCTCCAGATGGCGCTGGCGGATATGATCGAGAATGAACTCCCGCTCGTTTTCCGGCATTGCTGCCAGGCAGGCGCGGCCTGCTGAACTCAAGTGCAACGGCAACCGTGTGCCGACCTGGCGGCGCATGGTCATGTTCGCTTCGCCCTGGACCACGTCCAGGTACACCGCGTCGAGGCGGTCCCGAGTGGCCATGGCAACGGCCGCCTGGGCGTACTTGGCCATGGTTTCCATCAACGGGTGCGCTACGGCGCGGATCGACAGGTTCGACAACATCGCGTAACCGAAGGCCATCACGCCCACATCCAACTGGTACCGGCCTGACTGCGGCAGGTGCTTGAGGTAACCCAGGCGGGTCAGGGTGTGGGTCATGCGGGT
The DNA here is from genome assembly GCF_013385825.1 of Pseudomonas reactans. Lineage (GTDB taxonomy): Bacteria > Pseudomonadota > Gammaproteobacteria > Pseudomonadales > Pseudomonadaceae > Aquipseudomonas > Aquipseudomonas reactans. The sequence goes on from NZ_JACAPG010000011.1 coordinate 128,538, forward strand.
GATCGTCGGTTTCGGCAACCCGGTCTTGCGCGCCAGTTCCTGGTTGCCCAATACGCTCTCGCTCGGCGTAAAACAGCGCAGCAGTTCCAGGCCTCGGGCCAGGGCGGTGACGAACTGGCGGTCCTTGTCTTCCTCCTCATCGTTGTTCATCGGGTCGATCAACACATGCTCGAAAGCGGAAACTTCGGTGCTGTCCGGCTCGGGGTTTCGACGGCGCATGGTAATCCTCATTTTTTTATAAAATCAACAAAACAAAATAGTATTCCGCACAGCGAAACTAATCAACTTTTTGATCTGTGATTTTATCCGAGGATAAATCCCTTTAAAACAGTGGTTTAGTCGTTGATTTGAGCGTTGATCGGGTTTTTTTATTTACACCTGCAGGGTCGATACTTATGCTAATCGACAAATATGGAATGTTATTTCGCACAGCGAAACAAGTAATAATCCAACTAACAAGAACCGTGCAGCAGGAGTGAATGTGACCAGCGCCAACTCACCCGTGGTGACCCTCGACATCCATGACAACGGCGTGGCCGTGGTACGTATCCACCGCCCTGAAGTGAAAAACGCCCTCAACGCACAGGTGCGTGAAGCCCTTGCCGAGCACTTCCGCGCGCTGTCCCGACGCCAGGATGTACGCGCCATTGTGCTGACCGGTGGTGAACAGTTCTTCGTGGCCGGCGCGGATATCAAGGAGTTCGCCAGTGCGGGCGCGATCGATATGTATCGCCGCCACACTGAATACCTGTGGGAAGCCATCAGCCGTTGCCCCAAGCCAGTGATTGCCGCCGTCAACGGTTTTGCCCTGGGCGGTGGCTGCGAACTGGCGATGCATTGCGACCTGATCGTGGCGGGCGAGTCAGCGCGATTTGCCCAGCCGGAAGTGAAGCTCGGCTTGATGCCCGGTGCGGGCGGCACCCAACGCCTGATCCGAGCGGTGGGTAAATTCCAGGCCATGCGCATTGCGCTCACGGGCTGCATGGTCAGCGCGAAAGAAGCCCTGGCCATTGGCATGCTCAGCGAAATGGTCAGCGACGACCAGACACTGCCCCGCGCCCTGGAACTGGCCGCGCAGATTGCCGCATTGCCGCCGTTGGCGGTGGAGCAGATCAAGGAGGTGATGCTGGCCGGCGCCGACCTGCCGCTGGAAAGCGCCTTGGTGCTGGAACGCAAGGCGTTCCAATTGCTGTTCGATTCCAAGGACCAGAAGGAGGGCGCCGCGGCGTTCTTCGAGAAACGCACGCCGCATTATCGGGGGGAATAAGCATGACCGACACCTTGAATACGATGGGGCTGGTGGGCACTGGCGTCATGGGCGCCGGTATCGCGCAAATCGCAGCCCAGGCCGGCGTGGCGGTGCGCCTTTTCGATGCCCGTGAAGGGGCTGCGCAATCGGCACGGGATAATCTCAGCGGCACTTTTGCCAAGTTGGTGGGCAAGGGCAAGATCAGCCAGGCCGCGATGGAGGCGGCGCTGGCCAACCTGCGGGTTGCCGAGGCGATTGATGACCTGGGCGATTGCGACTTGGTCGTCGAAGCTATCGTGGAAAACCTCGACGCCAAGCGCGGCCTGCTGCAACAGCTGGAAGGCATCGTCAGCCCGACCTGTATCCTCGCCACCAACACCTCTTCGCTGTCTGTCACGGCCATCGCCACCGGTTGCCGGCACCCTGAGCGCGTGGCCGGGCTGCACTTCTTCAACCCGGTGCCGCTGATGCGTGTGGTGGAGGTGATCGACGGCCTGGCCACCGCGCCAAAGGTGGGCGACGCGCTGTTGGCCCTGGCTGCACGCATCGGCCATCGCGGCGTGCGCGCCAAGGACACGCCGGGTTTCATCGTCAATCACGCCGGTCGTGCCTATGGCACCGAAGCCTTAAAGATGCTTGATGAGGGCATCGCCGAGCGCGGTGATATTGACCGCATATTGCGTGAAGGCGCCGGGTTCCGCATGGGGCCGCTGGAGTTGCTGGACCTCACCGGCCTGGATGTGTCGCACCCGGTGATGGAGTCGATCTACAACCAGTTCTATCAGGAGCCCCGCTACAAACCGTCGCCCCTGACCCGGCAGATGTTGGTGGCTGGACGCCTTGGGCGCAAGACCGGGCATGGGTTCTATCAGTATGAAAACGGCCAGCTCATCAATGGCCCTCAGCCTCAACCCGTACCGACTGTAAACCCGCAACCGCCGGTTTGGATCGCCACGGAAAACAGTGAAGACTACGAGCGCTTGAGCGCCCTGGTGATCAACCTGGGCGCCCATCTGGAACACGCCGCGCAACCTTCGCCTGAGGCGTTATGCCTGCTGGCTCCGTATGGCCGCGACGCCACCAGCGCCTGCGTGCGCTTCGACACCGACCCCGCGCGCACCCTGTGCATCGACCTGCTGACCGACCTGTCGCGTCATCGCACCTTGATGCAGAACCCACTGACTTCGCCCACCATGCGCGATGCGGCTCACGCTTTGCTGGCGTCGGACGGTGTGGGCGTCACGGTGATCGGCGACAGCGTCGGCTTCGTCGCCCAGCGCACCCTGGCGATGGTGGTCAACCTGGCCTGTGACATTGCCCAGCAGCGCATCGCCAGCGTCGAGGATATCGACCAGGCCGTGCAACTGGGCCTTGGTTATCCCAAGGGGCCGCTGGCCTGGGGCGATGCCCTTGGGCCTCGGCGGATCCTTACGATTTTGCAGCGCATGAGCGAACTCACCCACGACCCACGTTACCGCCCCAGTCCCTGGCTGCGGCGGCGGGCGATGCTGGGTGTTTCCCTGCGCCATGAAGAGCCGACAGTCGGCTGATTTCCCAACCTAACAGGATAAGAACAATGGGTGCATTGACAGGTCTGCGGGTACTGGATTTAAGCCGTGTGTTGGCCGGCCCCTGGTGTGGGCAAGTGTTGGCCGACCTTGGCGCGGAAGTGGTCAAGATCGAACGCCCGAAAAGCGGCGACGACACCCGTGCCTGGGGGCCGCCCTGGATGAAGACCGACACCGGCGAGTCGTCCGGCGAAGCTTCTTATTATCAGTCGACCAATCGCGGCAAGTTATCCGTGGCCATCGACATGGCCACGCCCGAGGGCCAGGAATTGGTGCGCGCATTGGCGGCCAGCTCGGATGTACTGATCGAGAACTATAAGGCTGGCTCCCTGGCCCGTTATGGCCTGGATTACGCGACCCTGGCCGAGATCAATCCACGCCTGGTGTATTGCTCCATCACCGGTTTCGGCCAGACCGGGCCGCGTGCCGAAGAGCCGGGTTACGACTTCATCATCCAGGGCATCGGCGGCTTGATGAGTATTACTGGCGAGCGTGATGATTTGCCGGGCGGCGGCCCGCAAAAAGTTGGCGTGGCGTTTTCCGACTTGATGACCGGCCTGTATTCCACCGTGGCGATCCAGGCTGCATTGCTCAGCCGTGAGCGCACCGGCGTTGGCCAATACATTGATATGGCGTTGTTGGACGTGCAAGTCGCCACCTTGGCCAACCAGAGCATGAACTACCTCGCGTCGGGCAAGGTGCCGCAGCGTTATGGCAATGCCCACGCCAACATCGTGCCTTACCAGGTGTTCCGCGCCGCCGACCGTGACTTCATCATCGCCTGCGGTAATGACAGCCAGTTCATCGCCCTGTGCCAGAGCATCGGCCTGCCGCACTTGCCGCAGGACCCGCGCTTTTGTCGCAATGCCGACCGCGTGGCCCATCGCGAAGAGATCGTCGCGTTGCTCTCGGCGCATTTCCTGGGGCGCAGCGCCGATGAGTGGGTGGCGTGCATCCATGCGTCGAAGGTGCCGGTGGGGGCGATCAACTCGATTGCGCAATCGTTGGAAGAACCCCAGGTGATCGCGCGCAACCTGATGGTGAAGATCCCACACCCGCAGAACCCGGACTTTGCCATGGTCGGCAGCCCGATCAAAATGTCCGGCACGCCCGTGGAATACCTGCGGCCGGCGCCGAGGCTGGGGCAGCACACCGACGATATCCTCGGTGAGCGGTTGGGCTTGTCGGCGGAGCAACTGGCCCAACTCAAGGCGCGAGGGATCGTCGAGCAGCAGGGTTAGACCAGGGTAGAGCGGTCAATCTGCGCGATGGAGGTGACGCCAGTAAGCGTCATGGCCACGCGCATTTCCTTGGCGAAGATGTCCAGCAGGTTTTCCACGCCGTGCTGGCCGTCGGCGGCCAGTGCGTAGGCCGTGGCGCGACCCAGCAGGCAGGCCTTGGCGCCCAGGGCCAGCATGCGTACCACGTCCAGCCCGGAGCGGATGCCGGAGTCCACCAGCACCGTGAGGTCGTCGCCCACCGCATCGGCAATCGGGGGCAGGGCTTTGGCAGTGGACAGCACGCCGTCCAACTGGCGACCGCCATGGTTGGAGACCACGATGCCATCGGCACCGAAACTCACTGCGTCCTTGGCGTCCTGAGGGTCGAGAATACCTTTGATGATCATCGGGCCTTTCCAGAAGTCGCGGATCCATTCCAGGTCTTTCCAACTGATGGAGGCGTCGAAATTGTTCGCCAGCCAGCCGATGTAGTCTTCCAGGTGCGTGGGTTTGCCCAGGTATTTGGAGATGTTGCCCAGGTCATGGGGCCGGCCCATCAACCCCACATCGAAGGCCCATTGCGGCTTGGTGACGGCCTGCAGCATACGCCGCTGTGCTGCGAACGGTCCGGACATGCCCGAGTGGGCATCGCGATAACGCGCGCCGGGCGTGGGCATATCCACGGTAAACACCAGTGTAGTGACGCCCGCGGCTTGCGCGCGCTCCAGCGCGTTGCGCATGAAACCACGGTCCTTGAGCACATACAGCTGGAACCAGATCGCCTGCGCGCTCTGCGATGCCACCTCTTCAATCGGGCACACCGACACCGTCGACAGGCAGAACGGAATGCCTTTGTTCGCCGCTGCCTTGGCCGCCTGCACTTCGCCACGTCGTGCGTACATGCCGGTCAGGCCCACTGGGCTGAGGATCACCGGCATGTCCAACTCCTGGCCGAACAGTGTGGTCTTCAGGCTCAGGTTGTCCACATTGCGCAGGATGCGCTGGCGCAGGCTGATCTCGGCCAGGTCCGAACTATTCGCACGCAGCGTGTGTTCGGCGTAGGCGCCGCCGTCGATGTAGTCGAACAGGAAGCGCGGCAGCTTGCGCTTGGCGGCTGCGCGGTAGTCGGAGGCGGACGAGATGATCATTATTGGAGGGCTCCACAAGGCAAGGTGGCGTCAGGATAGGCAATTGTCTGGCATGATAAAAACAACTTTTATCGCTGGTGGTCAGTCGGCAAAGGAATACTGATGAACCTGAGAACATTGCGTGCCTTTGTCGAAGTGGTGCGCCAGGGTGGTTTCTCCCAGGCCGCCGAGGTGGTGTCGCTGACCCAATCCACGGTGAGCAAGGCGGTCAAGACGTTGGAAGAGGAACTGGGCACGCCGTTGCTCAACCGCCTGGGCCACCGTAACGAACTCACCGCTGCCGGCGAAATCGCCTACCGCCGCGCTTTGGTGCTGCTCGCCGAGCGTAACGACCTGGTGGCCGAGATCAACGACCTGCGCGGTTTAAAGCGTGGCGTGCTGCGTATCGGCCTGCCGCCGGTGGGCTGCGGTGTGCTGTTTGCGACGATGTTTGCGACCTACCGCAGCCGCTACCCGGACATCGACATCGAACTCACCGAATACGGCAGCAAAAAGCTGCGCGAATGCCTGGAAGCGGGGGAGGTCGACCTGGCGGCGCTGCTGCTGCCGGTGGATGAAGACTTCGACTACCAACCCGTGCGCAATGAGCCGCTGATGGCCGTGCTGCCTGTCAGCCATCCGCTGGCGCACCTTAAGAGGATCGACTTCACCCACCTGGCGGATTCGCCGTTCATCCTGTTCGAAGCCGGCTTCGCCCTCAACGCCAAGATCCTCGCAGCCTGCGAACGCAAAGGTGTCACCCCGAAAGTCACCGCCCGCAGCGGGCAGATCGACTTCATCATCGACCTGGTCGCCGCCGGACTGGGTGTGGCCTTCGTACCGCGCATGCTGGCGCACAAGCATCAACACGCTGGCATCGCTCTGATCCCGTTGGATGAACCGCACACCGACTGGCACATCGCCCTGGCCTGGCGCACCAGCGCCCACCTGCCGCCGGCCGCTTTGGCTTGGCTGGAGTTGGCCAGGGAACACGCCGATTCAACCGGTCATCCGGTTGAATCGCAACGAATGCCAGGAGATGCTTGACTTATCCTTTTTAATCAGTAACATACGGCGCATTCCGCGATAGCTCAGTTGGTAGAGCAAATGACTGTTAATCATTGGGTCCCTGGTTCGAGTCCAGGTCGTGGAGCCAGATAGCGATATAAAGAGAAGCCTGCAGCGATGCAGGCTTTTTTTTGCCTTGGATTTTTCCAAGGTGATCTAAGCAAACAGCGTGGCAGGCATGGCGCCGTTTCTGACCCTCGATTCAAGCCCAAGCAGAAATTCACTCTGTATCCACGGGGAAACAAATTTGTACATTTAATTGACGCCACTATATCGCCACCATATGATCGCCGCTCAGTGATGGCTCTATGCCATGTAGAGGGATCTATAAATGTGGCGTTCTGTACGCCGGACCAGGCTCGGCCTGCTGTCCGCATTTTTTTGCCTGAGCGCAGCCGGATTGGCTCAAGCCGCCACCCCGCAGAACACGCCGGGCATCACCGATCTGATTCGTGACCGTCAGGATCGTTTGCTCGAAGAGCAGCAGCGTCGCCTCGAAGAGCTCAAGGATCTACCTGGTAAAACCGTCGCGCCCACTGCGCCAATGGCCCCCGTCGACACTCGTTGCTTTCCCATCAAGACCATCGAAGTTTCCGGTGCCGACGCGCTCTCTGAAAGCGAACGCCAGGCGCTGATCCAGCCCTACATCGGCCAGTGCCTGGGCGTGCCGCAACTCAATGAGGTGCTCAAGGCCATCACTGACCGCTACCTGGCCAAAGGACTGGTCACCAGCCGCGCCTACTTGCCACAACAAGACCTCTCCAGCGGCGTGCTCAAGATCCAGGTAGTCGAAGGCCGGCTGGAAGGGTTGAAGGGTGCGCAGGGCAGCGGCATCACCGACCGCCAACTGGGGATGAGCTTTCCAGGTAAACAGGGTGAATTGCTCAACCTGCGCGAAATCGAGCAGATGGTCGACCAGTTGAACCGGCTGCCGTCGAACCAGGCACAGATGGAGCTGGCACCCGGCAAGGCCGTTGGGGGTAGCGATGTACTGGTAAAAAATACCCCGCAAAAACCCTGGCGCGTTGGACTGTCACGCCATAACGGCGGCCAGCGCAGCACTGGTGAACAGCAATGGGGCGTCAGTCTGGACTGGGACAATCCATTGGGCCTGGCCGACCAACTCTCCCTACGCGGCGGCCATGATGCTGTCAGTGACCACCAGAAAACCTCGCGCAACTCGATGCTCAATTACAACCTGCCGTTTGGCTGGTGGAACCTCAATTACAGCTACAGCGAGTCCGAATACCGCTCCCTGGCCCAGGCCAACAACTTCAACTTCAAGCAGTCAGGCGACAGCCAGAGCCACCAGTTGCGCCTGGAGCGAGTCATTCACCGTGATGCGCTGAGCAAAACCTCCCTCAGCACTGGCGTGGCTTACCTGCGTACCAACAATTTCATCGAAGACAGCAAGCTGGCCCTGAGCAGCAACCGTCTCAGCGAAGCGCAGTTCGGCATCAATCACGGTCGGCGCATTGGCGGGTCATTCCTCAACATCGACCTGGGCATGCAGGACGGCATTGGCGCCTTCGACGCCCAGGCAAACCACAACCCACGGCCCGGCCAGGCGGATGCGCGCTACCGCAAATACACCGCGACCGTGAGCTACCTGTACCCGTTCAAGCTGTGGGGCGAGTCGTTGAGCTTCAGCAGCCTGATGACCGGCCAGCGCAGCGAGGACGTGCTGTTCAGCCCCCAGCGCATAAGCCTCGGCGGGCAGTCGTCGATTCGTGGTTATAAGGATCAGATGCTCTCCGGCGACAGCGGCGGCTATTGGCGCAACGACCTGCGCTGGAGCCGCCCGGTGACCTGGGCCTGGCTGCAACCCGTGCTGACCGAATACGGCACCAGCCTGGGCTACGACCAGGGCGTGATCCGCCATGGTCGCTACAACGCCGAGAAGCATGGGCGCATGAGCAGCAATTCCCTGGAACTGTTTGCACGCGGCAAGAACGTCGTGGCCACGGTGACCTTTGCACACTCTTTGGAACGACCGGACCCGATCACGGAACGTGAAGCGCCGATCTATTTCCGCATGGATTTCTTCCTTTAAATTTTTACCGCCCTCTGGGCATCGAGACATGACATGGATGTTCGCCAGTTCGCCTTCCTTGCGCGCCAGCCTTCTGCAGCCGTAAAAAACCGGTCCACCTTCCTGGGCTTGCCCAAGCGCGGGTTGGCATTGGTACTGGCCAACGCCATGTTCTGGCAGCCGCTGCTGGCTCAGGCGGACGGGATTGCAGTGAGCGGGCCGGGTACCACGCTCGGACAAGCGGGCAACGGCGTACCGATCGTGAATATTGCCGCGCCGAACGCGAATGGGCTGTCGCATAACCAATTCCATGACTATAACGTCGGTGCCAACGGGGTCATCCTCAATAACTCGACCAGCCGGACCCAGTCCACCCAGCTCGGCGGAATTATCGTCGGCAACCCGAATTTCCATGGCAGCGCCGCCAGCGTCATCCTCAATGAGGTCAATGGTGGTAGCCCCAGCCAATTGCGTGGCTACACCGAAGTGGCGGGGCAGTCGGCCCATGTGATCGTGGCCAACCCCTACGGCATCAGCTGCAACGGCTGCGGTTTTATCAATACGCCGCAAGCGACATTGACCACCGGTAAAGCAGTCATTGAGAACGGCCAGATCAACCGCTACCAGGTTGACGGAGGCAGTGTCGCCATTGACGGTGCCGGGCTGAACGCCAGCAATGTCGATCAGTTCGAAATCATCACCCGCGCCACCACCATTAACGCGCAGATCCAGGCGAAAAAACTCACCATCGTGGCGGGGCGCAACGATGTGGATGCGCGTACCTTGAACGCCACGGCGCGTGCAGCGGACGGCAGCACGGCGCCGGACCTGGCGATTGACTCGTCGGCGCTTGGCGGCATGTATGTGGGGGCGGTGAAGCTGGTTGGGACCGAAGCAGGCGTCGGCGTAAAGCTGTCCGGGGACATGGTTGCCGGTGGCGATATCCAGATTGACGCGGCGGGTAACGTGGTCATGGGCCAAACCTCGGCCGGTACGGCAGTGGTGGTCAAAGCGGCCAGCGTAGAGGCCAAAGGCGCGGTGTATGCCGGTACTGACTTGTCGGTGAACACCCAAGGCGCACTGACCAATCAGCAAACCCTGGCGGCCAAAGGCAGTATCACGCTGGACGCCGGTGGGCGGTTGACCAACAACGGAATTATCGAAGCCGGCGTCAATGCCGATAACACCCGCAATGCCCAAGGCGATGTGCGCTTAAAAGCGCAAAGCATCGACAACACCGGCAAGACGGTGATCGCCAGCCGTGACTTGACCATCAACACGGGTGAGTTGGCCAACCAGGGTGGCACGCTGAGCGCTCAGCGCGATGCGCAACTGACCGCCACCCAACTCGATAACCAAAACCAAGGCCGCATCCTCAGCGCGGGCAACCTCGCAATCAACGCTGATCAACTGCTTAACAGCCAACGCGGATTGGTCACCAGCACCGGCAACCTGACGGCGGGTATCGGGCAATTGATCAACCGCAGCGGTGAGCTGTCGAGCCAGGCGCAGGTCACCCTGCAATTGGTAGCGTTGGATAACGTGGCAGGCCTGGTGTCAGCCGGGCAGTCGTTGAGCCTCAACGCATCAGGTTTGATCAATAACCAGGGCGGCCGAATTGCAGGGCGTCAGACAGTACAGATCAATAGTGGCGCCCTCGACAACAGCCAAAAAGGCTCGCTCACCAGCCAAGACTCACTGACGCTGAACCTCAACCAAGGGCACTGGGATAACCGCAACGGCCAGATCAACGCCAGCGGTCAATTGACCCTTGATAACCTCAATACGGTCGATAACCGCCAAGGGGAAATCTCCAGCACGCGGTCATTCCTCCTGGCCGCCAACCGCCTCGATAACGGCGCGGGTAAAGTGCTCAGCGACCAAGATCTGACCCTGCGTATCGCCGGTGCGATGAACACTGCTTTGGGCCTGGTTTCGGCGTCGAACCTCGACATCAACGCCGCGAGCCTGAACAACCAGGGCGGCAAGCTGGGTGCGCGTAATCGTCTGACAGCAAACACCATAGGCCTTCTGGATAACCGCAGCGGCGAGCTTCTGGCGGCCGACCTTGCGTCCACCACGGGTGAATTGAACAACGACCGCGGCCGCCTGCAAGGTGATCGCGCCCTGATGCTCAACAGCGGTGTGGTGTCCAACCAGCGCGGGACATTGGCGGCAGGTGCAACCGCTACCCTCAATGCATCCCGCCTGGACAACAGCGCAGGCACGCTCACCAGCGACGGCGCGTTGGTCGCGGCGATCACCGGACAATTGCTCAACCAGACCGGTCTGTTTGCCGCCAAAGGTGATGCACGTCTCAACCTGGGTAACCTTGATAACCAACAGGGCACTCTCGTCGCCCATAACCTCACTGTGCAATCGAGCGGCCCGCTGAATAACCAGCAGGGCACCTTGCGCGGTGATGGCGCATTCAACTTGAACGCCGGCCACGTGGATAACAGTGAGGGCGGCCGTATCAGTGCGGGCAAAACGCTGAACGCCAGCCTCCACGGTCTTGATCAGCATACCGATGGGCGGTTTTTCGGCCAGGGTGATGTCAGCCTCAATCTTAATAACGGTCATTTGAATAACCAGGGTGGCACGATCAACGCCCCTGGCCAATTACTGCTGAGCAACCTCGCCAGCGTCGATAACCAAGGCGGCGAAATTTCCAGCACCCAGGCGTTCACCCTGGCCGCAGACGCCCTGAATAACCACCACGCCAAGCTCCTCAGCGAGCAGGGTTTGACCGTGCGCATCGCCCACGCACTCGATAACACGCAAGGCTTGATCTCGGCTAAAACCCTGGATGTGCGCGCCGCCAGCCTGGCTAACCAAGGCGGCACGCTCAGCGCCGGCGATGGCTTGATCGCGCAGATCGACGGAGCATTGGATAATCGCAGTGGCAAGCTGTTGGCGCGCACGGCGTCGGTCAACAGTACGTCGCTGGATAACCGCGAGGGCCTGCTGCAAGGCGACGCGATGCTCTCGCTCAACAGCGTGGGCCTGATCGACAATCGCCAGGGCACGCTGTTCGCCGGGCAGGCGATGGACATCACCGCGACGCGCTTGGACAACAGTGGCGGGAAGCTGACCAGCGACGGTCGCCTTACCGCGTTGCTCAGCGCACACCTGCTGAACCAGGCCGGTCTGTTCAGCGCAACCGGACCATTACGGGTGAGCACGGCAAGCCTGGACAATAGCGCCAAAGGCAATATCCACAGTCAGGCGGGTGTAGACCTGGACCTGAACCACGGTCACCTGAATAACCAAGGCGGTTTGATACATGCGCCGGGCACGCTGCTACTGAGTAATTTAAGCAGTGTCGATAACCAGGGCGGGGAAATTTCCAGTGCCCAGGCCTTGGTGTTTACCGCAGGCAGCCTCGACAACCGGGGCGGCAAGTTGCTCAGCGAGCAAGGGCTTGTGGTGCGCGTTGCCAACGCGCTGGACAACACCAAAGGCTTGGTCGCCGCCACGGGGTTGGACCTGCACGCAAACAGCCTGGTTAACGCCGAAGGCCAGCTCAAAGTCCGCGATGATCTGACGCTGTCCGTCGACACGGCCCTGGACAATCGCCACGGTGAAATCATCGGTGCTACCACCACCTTGAGCAGTATGAGTCTGGATAACAGCCAGGGGCTGTTGCAAGGGGATCGGTTACTTGACGTCACCACCCGTGGTATCGCGATCAACCGTGGCGGCCGTTTTGTCAGCGGTCAGCAGGCGGAGCTGGCAATAGGTCAATTCGATAACCGTGGCGGCAGCGTAACGGCAGCCGGGCCGATGCAGGTAAGCGGCACGCAACTGGATAACCGCGAGGGTGGCTTACTCAATGCACGCCAGTCGCTGGTGATGAAGGTTGATCGCCTGAACAATCAAGGCGGCGAAGTTTCCAGCCTCTCCGACCTGTCATTCAACGGCAGGCAGTTCGACAACAGCCACAAAGGTCGCCTGCTAGCGAACGGCGCACTGAGTCTGGAACTCGACCAACTGAACAACCAGCAAGGCACCGTGCGCAGTGACAAGCGCCTGACCCTGCAAACCGCCACACTGAACAACGACAGCGGCCGCCTCAGCAGCGGCGCGGCTTTGGATTTGACCGCCAGCGGCGTTCTGAGCAACCGCAGCGGCGAGCTGCTTAGCGCAATGGCGTTGACCGTGAGCAGCGCCAGCATCGACAACAGTGGCGGCAAAATGATCGGCGACGGCGCGGTGCGCATCACGACCGGTGCCTTGAATAACCAGAGCGGCGGGCGCCTCACCAGTGCCGATCTCCTGGACCTGACGGCAGGGCAGGTGGATAACCGTTTTGACGGCCATATCGCCAGTAACAAGGCGCTGACCGCCAGCCTCGCCGGCCTGGATCAGCGCAACGGTGGCCAGCTCTACAGCACCAGCGATTTAAGCCTGGACATGAACCTCGGCGCTCTCAATAACGCCGGTGGCCTGATCCACGCGCCGGGGCAATTGCTGTTGAAAAACCTCGCCTCGGTCGCCAACCAGCACGGCGAGATTTCCAGCGAGCGTAGCTTCGTCCTGGCCGCGCAAAGTCTGGATAACAGCGACGGCCATGTGCTCAGCGATCAGGCGCTGACCCTCAAAGTCGACCAAGCGCTGATCAACCTCAAGGGCGTCATTGCTGCGGCAGGCCTGACTGCTCAAGCAGAACGACTGGATAACACCAGCGGCGTATTCAGCAGTTCCAAAGACCTCGCGTTAACGTTGGGGGCCGACCTGCTTAACGACGACGGCGAAGTTTCCAGCAGCGGCGCCATAGTGGTCAACGCGATGACCCTGAACAACCGCAACGACGGTCATGTGATGGGCGACATCAGCCTCGACCTGACCACCACCGGCGCGCTGTCCAACCAAGGCGGCACCTTGGGCGCCGGCCAGCGTTTGAACGTGATCGCGGCCAGCCTGGATAACAGCCAGTCCGGCAGCCTGGCGACCGATGGCAGCCTGACGGTGAAGGTCGACGGCCTGCTTGATAACCAAGCCAAAGGTGCCGTGCTCGCCAAAGGCGTGATGGACATCCAGGCTGGGAGTGTGGACAACCGCGCCGGTCGCCTGTCCGGACAGAACCTTATGACGCTACGCAGCAATAGCTTGGACAACCGTGGCGGCGCGGTGCGCGCCAATCAGGGCCTGGACCTGCGCGTCGGCCAGCTCGACAACCGCGAAGGCGTGCTTAACAGCAAGCAAGCGCTGACAATTGCCGGCCAGTCCTTGAACAACCAGAACGGCCTGGCCAGCGCGATTGGCCCGGTACGCCTGACCCTCGATACCGTCGAAAACGCCAAGGGGCGCATCGCCAGCCAGGATGATCTGGACGCCACGGTTGGTGTGCTGAATCAGCAGGGCGGTCAGTGGGTCGCCCAGGGCAATCTGAGCCTTAACGCTGACACTTTGGATAACCAAAACGGCGGCCTGCTCGCCGCGACAAAAGTGCTGAAACTCAAGGTCGGCAGTACCGACAACCGCAGCGGGGAAATCTCCAGCCAGCAGAACATCGAGTTCAGCGGCACGCGTCTAAATAACAGCGGCGGCAAGTTGTTGGCCGGTACTGGGCTGGAATTGGCGATGGCCGAGGTGATCAATCAGGCCAAAGGTTTGATCTTTGCCCAGGACGCTCGGCTTACCGGCACTGCTGTCGATAACACCGATGGCACTGTTGGCGCTCAGCGTGCTTTGGCACTTCAACTGAAGGCAGGCCTGGACAACACAGGTGGCAAGCTCACCAGCGAAGGCTCGATGGAGTTGGCAGGCCAGCGCATCGACAACACCCGCGGCAAGATTTCCAGCGCAGGACCGCTGACCCTTGCAAGCGCAGCGGCGCTAATCAACCAAGGTGGCACCGTCGAAAGCGGCCAGAACCTCACATTGACCAGTGCCAGTCTGGAGAACACTAACGGCCTGCTCAAAAGCCAAGGTCTGGCCACGGTCAACACCGGACTGTTCACCAACGGCATCGACGGCCGCGTGATCAGCGCCGACAAGCTCGACCTCAGCGCCACCCAGCTCAACAACAGCGGGCATATCGGCAGCGTCGGCGCCATGAATGCCAGCCTCACCGGCCTGACGCAATGGGGCGGCGCCGAACTGGTCAGCACCACGCAACTCAACCTTGACCTGCACAACGGCGAACTGGTCAACGCAGGGGTGATCAACGCCCCCCTGCTGACACTCGACAACCTCGCCACTATCAACAACCAGCATGGCGAAATCTCCAGCCAAAACGCCTTCACCCTGGTCGCAAAAAACCTGGATAACAGCAACGGTAAACTGATCAGCAACCAGGCACTGACCCTGCGCGTCGACCAACTGCTGGCCAACCTCAAAGGCCATATCAACGCCGCCAGCCTCGATGCCCGCAGCACTCGCCTGGACAACACCGAAGGCCTGCTCAGTGGGCGTGGCGATGTCACCCTCAGCGCCAGCGAATGGTTCGATAACCAACGCGGCAGCGTGATCGCCGACGGTGCCTTGTTGCTGACCAGCGCAACGCTGGACAACCGCAATGGCGAGATCGCCGGCAAGGCGCTTGCGACGATCAACGCCAGCAAACTCGACAACCAGAACGGCAAACTGATCAGCACCGACGCCCTCAACCTGAGCGGCGCAAACCTCGATAACCGCAACGGTCTGGTAGGCGCCACAAAAGCGCTGAAACTCGACGTGGTGACTGTCGACAACCGCACCGGTGAATTGACCAGCAACGCCGACGTCAGCGTCACCGGCCAACAACTCAACAACAGCGACAAGGGCAAGGTGTTCGCAGGCGGTACGTTGAACCTCGCCGTTGATCAACTCATCAACCGCACCCTCGGCGAACTCAACGGCCAACGCTTGATCCTGACCGGCACATCGCTGGATAACAACGGCGGCAAACTGCTCAGCCAAGAGTCGCTGAAGCTGGACCTCGCAGGCGACTTCGATAACAGCCAGGGCGTGCTTAGCAGCGAAGACGCGCTGGCCGTCAAAGCCCGTAGCCTGAACAACAGCAAAGGCAGCCTGTCCAGCGCCAATGGCTTGAGCGTCTCCGTCACCGACAGCCTCAACAACAGTGAAGGCAAACTGGTTACCGACGGCGGCCTGACACTGCAAAGCGCCAATCTGGGTAACCAGCAAGGCATCATCAGCGGCAAAGGCCCTGTCGCCATCACCACGGGCGAACTGAACAACCAAACCGGCCGTCTCAACAGCGGCGACACCCTGGCCCTGGCCACCGCACAGTTGAACAATGGCGGCAGCATCGGCAGCGCCAAGGCACTGACCGCCAGCGTCACCGGGCTGGATCAGCAAGGCGGCAAGCTGTTCAGTAATGCGGGTTTGAGTCTCGACCTGAACAACGGCCATCTGAACAACAGAGGCGGATTGATCAACGCTATTGGCCCGCTGGCGCTCAACAACCTCAACAGTGTCAATAATCAGGACGGTGAAATCTCCAGCGGTCAAGCCTTCACCTTGGCCGCGCAAAGCCTGGATAACAGCAACGGCAAGCTGCTGAGTAACCAAGGCCTGACCCTGCGCGTCAATCAAGCCCTGGCTAACCTGAAAGGCCTGATCGGCGCCGCCAGCCTCGACGCTCACGCAGGCTCCGTCGACAACCGTGGCGGCACGCTCAATAGCCGCAGCCACTTGCAACTGACCAGCGATGGCCTGCTGAGCAACCAGGACCAAGGTTTGATCAGTGCCAAGCAATCCCTGAACCTCAACGCTGCCGGCCTCAACACGGGCAATGGGGGTGAAGTCTCGGCCAAAGGCGCGTTGACCGCGAACCTCAACGCTTTGGCACTGGCGGGCGGTCGCGTGGTGGGCGAGCAGGGGATGACCCTGGACCTCAACAACAGCGACTTGGACAACCGCAACGGCCTGCTGCTAACTAACGGCCCGCTGACCCTGAAAAACCTGCGTGACCTGAATAACCAGGGCGGCGAAATCTCCAGCCAGCAAAGCTTCGCCCTGACGGCGCGCAACCTGGACAACAGCGCCGGCAAGCTGATCAGCAGCCAAGTGCTGACGGTCAACGCGTCCACGATGAACAACTCCGCAAGAGGCCTGCTGTCCGGCTGGCAAGGTCTGAACGTCAGGGGTGACAACCTCGAAAACCGTGACAACGGCACGCTCTCCAGCCGCAGCGGTGCAATTGACGTGCGCCTGAGTGGCGCGCTACAGAACAACAACGAAGGCGCGCTGGTTAGCCAAGGCCGTTTGGGCGTCAGTGCCGCCAGCCTGGATAACAGTGGCAAAGGCGTACTGTCCAGTGGCGACGGGCAAACGCTCACCGTAGCCGGTGCGTTGACCAACGTCGAGGGCGGTTTGATCGAAAGCGGCACCACGCTGGATCTGCAGGCGGCAACGCTGACCAACCAAGGCACGATCAACGCCCAACAAGCGATGACCGTCACCGGCACCGACCTGAACAACAACGGCGGCACACTGGCCACCAACGGCCGCCTGACTCTCAACCTGCTCGGCACCCTCAACAACAGCGGCGGCAGCATTGCCAGTTCCGGCCCGTTGCTGCTGCAACGGGCGATGCAGGTCAACAACGACGCCAAGGGCAAAATCATCAGCCAAAGTCTGTTGACGCTGTTCACCGGTGGCCTGAACAACAGCGGCAGCGGCACACTCGCGGGTAAAGACCGCGTAGCGATCACCAGCACCGGTATCGTGCAGAACAACACCGACGGTCTGATCTACAGCCAGGACGCCGATGTGCAGTTGACTGCGGTGGGATTGAACAACGCCAAAGGCAAGGTGCAGGGCCAAACCGGCCTGGGCCTGAACATCAGCGGCGACCTCAATAACCAAGGCGGCACGCTCCAGGCCCATAGCCTGAACCTGAATGCCAACCGCCTCGACAACCAGAGCGGCTTCATCGCTGCGCAAACCGGCGATGCAGTGGTCAACGCCAACTACTTCGCCAATGCCAATGGCGGGGTGTATGCCACCGGCTTGATGCGAGTCAGTGGTGTGCAACTGGACAACAGCGCCGGGCAGATTGCAGGTCGTGCGGTTGAGCTGAGCGCCAGTGGCGCGCTGATCAACCGCAGCGGCGTGATTGAAAGCGACAGCACCCTGAGCATGGCGGGCGGCAGCGTCGACAACCAAGGCGGGCAACTGCGCGCGCTGGGCCGCAGCGGCAAAACCAATTTCCAGCTCGGCGGTGCATTCGATAACCGTAAAGGTCGACTGGAAACCTCCAACGCTGACCTGACCCTGAATGCCGGCGGCTTCCTGAACCAGGGCGGTAGCCTGCTGCACGGCGGCACCGGCACTTTTGATATCGCCACCGCCAACCTGATCAATGCCGGCGGCAACCTGGTGACCCGTGGCGGCCTGACCCTGGCCGCAGACAGCTGGACCAACAGCAGCGTGATCCAGGCCGGACGCTTGACGGTCAACGTCAATACCCTGAACCAGACCGCAAGCGGCCAGTTACTCGCCTCCGACACTCTGACGGGCAACGGCGGCAACTGGAACAACGACGGCCTGATCGCCAGTGACGGCACGGCCAATCTGACGCTGGCCGGCAGCTACGGCGGTAACGGGCGCTATAGCAGCCTGGGCAACCTGGGCCTGAGCGCTGCGCAGATCACCGTGAATGAAACCGCCAGCGTGGCAGGCGGTGGCGCGTCGCAACTGACCACCGGGGGCCAACTGCTCAACCGTGGGCGTTTGACCTCCAGCGGCGACTTGCGCATCAACGCTGGCAGCGTTGTGAACACCGGCACGTTGGGGGCTTCACAGAACGTGGTGCTGACGGCTCAGAGCCTGCTCAACGATCATGCTGCAAGCGGTATCGGCGCACGCGGGTTCCTGTTCAGCGGCCAGGACTCGACCTTCAACCTGGGCAGCCTGACCAACAACTATTCGGACATCTACAGCCTGGGCAACCTCACGGTAGCGGGTGTAGCCGGTGGAACCCAGGCGCAGAGCGTGCGTAACGTTTCGGCCAGCATCGAGAGCATGGGCGACCTCAGAATCGCGGCCAATGACGTGGTCAACGAGCGCGAGAAATTCAAGCTCAACCAGCAGCTGACGTCCGTGGGCGTGGGCATTCGGTGCACCCAGCATTGCAGCGGCGGTTGGAGTGACCGACGCCCTGCGGTGACCTTGAGCCGTACCGTGTCGAGTGTGCTTGAAATCGACTCGCCTTCGGCCACCCTCAGCGCCGGGCGCAACATGGTGGTTACCGGGCAGAACTTCACCAACCGCTACAGCGTGGTGTCGGCCGCCAATGACCTATCGATTACTGGCGAAAACATCCTCAACCAGGCAGCTACCGGTGGTTCCGGTTCCCAGAGCCAGGAATACGGTGGCACTACCAAAATCTCCAAAGGCCAGTACAACCAGATGGTCGCTGCGGTGCAGGCCTATAATCGTGCGCACCCGCAGGGCTCGCCAGTGGATGAGGCGGCGTTTGCGGCCTTGATGGCGCGGTTCAGTCCGTCGCTGTTTCCCGGCATCAACCAGCCCATCGCTGTACAAGGCGGCACCCAAGTGGTGGCCCCGGCGATTATTCAGGCCGGTGGCAACGCTGCGCTCACCGCCAGTAAAAGCATCAACAACATCAATGTGATCAAGACCTCGCTGGCGGTGGGTGGGCGTACGCTGGACACCGGCGTAGGCGCCAATAAAACCCAGGTGGTGGTGCTCAATGCACAGTTGCCACCTGACCTTGCCCAACAGCAGGTCAACCCCCTGACCCTGCCGGGCTTCGGCTTGCCCAGTGGTCAGAACGGGTTGTTTCGTTTGAGTGGCCAAAGTGGCACCACGGGGCAGGCGGGCGTGGGCAATCAGGATTGGACGCTCAGCAGCGCCAGCCTTGATCCGACCCAGCGTCAACAAGCGTTGCCTGACACCCACGCACGCGTGATTGAAGTTGGTGGCGCAGCGCAAATCACTACCAGCACGCGTCAGGTCGCCGTGGCTGCTCGTGAAGCGGGTTTGCTTAATGCGGTCGCCAGTGCCATCGATACCGGCGGTGTAGGCAGCGCCGATGTGCAAACCCGGCTACCGGGACGCACCAACGGTGCTGACATCACCCGCGTTGACGGCATTGACGCACGCAATCCCGCGGGTGTTTCCCAGCCTGCGGTCGATGGTTCGCGGCCGGGCATCGACCTGCCTGCCGTCACGCCAGGCGATAGGGTTGTGCATACGTCGTCAGACGGGGCTCTCCCTGATCTGAGTGTGCCGGGCTTGTCGACCATCACGCGCAGTACCGACGTTGCGGCGATCGCTGCGCCGCAGACCCAACTGCCAGGCCTTACCCCGGCTGCTCAGGACGTACTCGCTGGCGGTCACGTACAACCACCGGCCGTCAGCCAGCCCACGGCATTGGCCGGCCAAACCATCAGCCGCGTCCAGGGCCTGCCGGACAGCCGTGCCGTCTCGCAGCCGCACAAATACTTGATCGAAACCAACCCGGTACTCACCGATCTCAAGCAATTCATGAGCTCGGATTACCTGCTGCAAGGCCTGGGCTACAACCCAGACGCAAGCTGGAAGCGCCTGGGCGATGGCCTCTACGAACAACGTCTGGTTCAGCAGGCCGTGCAAGCGCGCACCGGCCAACGCTTTATCGACGGCCAGACCACCGACGAAAAACTGTTCAAGTACCTGATGGACAACGCCATCAGCAGCAAGCAGCAACTGAACCTGTCGATGGGCGTCAGCCTCACCTCCCAACAGGTCGCGGCCCTGACGCATGACATCGTGTGGCTGGAAGAGCACGAAGTGAACGGTGAAAAAGTCCTGGTGCCGGTGCTGTACCTGGCCCAGGCCAACAACCGTCTTGCCCCCACCGGAGCCTTGATCGCTGGTAACGACCTGAACCTGATTGCCGGTGAAAACCTGGTCAACGCCGGCACCCTACGCGCCACCAACAACCTGTCGGCCAAGGCCGCCAATGATGTGACCAACAGCGGGCTGATCGAAGCAGGCAACCGCCTGGACCTGCTGGCGGGCAACAACATCGTCAACAAAGCCGGAGGCATCATCAAAGGGCGCGATGTGACGCTGACCGCCATCAATGGCGATGTGATCAACGAGCGCAGCGTGACCGGTTGGGATGACAAAGGGGCGGGGTATTCGCAGCATCGCGATTATGTGGATAGCGCTGCGCGGGTTGAGGCGGCGAATGATCTGGGCATCAGCGCCGGGCGAGACTTTGCCAGTGTCGGTGGTGGTCTGCAAAGCGGTCGCGACACGACCATTGTCGCTGGGCGCGATGCCAGCTTGGTCGCCGCCGAAGAACGCAATGCGATGGATATGGGCAAGCGCCTGCAAACCAGCAGCGCCACACAACACGTCTCTGATGTGGATGCCGGGCGCGATGTGAATGTCAAGGCAGGGCGAGACATCACGGCGATCGCCAGTCAGATCGATGCCAAGCGCGACATCAACATGAGTGCCGGCGGTGATTTGATTCTGGCTTCGGCTGCAGATGAAGAACATTCCTCCCGCAAAAGCAAAAAGGAGAAGCGTCAGGAAGATCATGTCAGTCAGGTTTCGACCGCGCTGAGTGCGGGTGGGGATGTATCGCTGGGGGCGGGTAAGGATCTGGCGATGATTGCCAGTCGGATCACTGCGGGGGACGAGGCATACCTGGTTGCTGGCGGTAAATTGGCGCTGCTGTCGGCAGAAGACAGCGATTATTCGCTGTATGACATGAAGAAGAAGGGGAGTTGGGGCACCAAGAAAACCCAGCGTGACGAAGTGACTAAAGTCACCAACATCGGCAGTGAAATAAAAACCGGTGGCGACCTTACGATTCAGAGCCAGGGTGATCAGAAGTACCAGGCAGCCAAGTTGGAAAGTGGCAATGACCTGACCATTGCAAGTGGCGGTAGCGTGACGTTTGAGGGTGTTAAAGATCTTCATCAGGAAAGCCACGAGAAGTCCAATAACAATGCTTTTTGGGTGTCATCCAAAGGCAAAGGCAATACCGACGAAACCGTGCGTCAAACGCAAATGGCTGCCGCAGGCGCTATTGCGATCAAAGCGGTGGATGGTTTGAAAATTGATGTAACGCAGGTCAATCAGCAAACCGTTAGTCAGTCCATTGATGCAATGGTCAAAGCTGACCCGCAATTGGCGTGGATAAAGGAAGCAGAAAAGCGTGGCGATGTGGATTGGCACCAAGTTAAGGAAATCCACGACAGCTTCAAATACAGCAACTCCGGACTTGGTCCGGCGTCGCAGATCATTATCGCGATCGTGATGGCTGCGGTCGTTGGGCCCATGGCTGCGGCTGCGGCGGGTGGTGGTATCACGGGGGCTGCGGTGGGGGCTGTTGCTTCAAGTGCTGCGACTAATGCAAGCGTCAGCGTTGTCAATAATCGTGGCAATCTGGGGGCAGTATTCAAGGACGTCACCTCATCGGATGCGATGAAGGGCTACGTGATATCGGGCGTGACGGCAGGCCTGACGAAAGGGCTTTTCGATGGTTGGACAGGCACGCAGACCAATCTAAACACAGGGGCGGTTATCAGTTCGCCAGCCCTCAACACCTGGACCGGCGTTGGACAGTTTGCGGCGAACCAAGCCTTGCAGAACGGTACGTCGACTCTGCTGAGCAAAGCGCTCGGACAAGGTGGAGATTTTGGTGATGCACTCAAAGGCGCATTGTTCAATACATTGGCTGCAGCAAGTTTTAATGCCATTGGCGACTACACCCATGGGGTACTGACGGAAGGCTACCCTCCTAAAATTGTGGTTCATGCAATGGTGGGTGGCTTGCTCTCTAAGGCCACAGGTGGGGACTTCAGAACGGGGGCTTTGGCAGCCGGGATCAACGAAGCTCTAGTCGTTCATCTGGACTCTTTGGTTAAAGGCGATAAGACCTTGTTGTCCATGAGCTCACAGATTGTGGGAGTGCTGGCAGCGGCTTCGCAGAAAGATGCTGATGCGAAGTCGATCGAGAAGGGTGGCTGGGTTGCGAAGAATGCTACGCAATACAATTTCGGGGAGCATCTTCCGGCAGGATTGGCGCAGTACGGGCAGGCGTCAACTACCCTCGCCGAATACATGCAGAAACAGGGGTATTCTGCTGAAGAAGCTGCGCAAGCGCAGTTGGCCCTTGCACAAGGTCAAGGTTTTGATGGGCCACAGCCTGCGAATGAGTTTGTGAAGGCGTGGGCCATGTTCATGGCCGGAGAGCTGACAGGTGTAGGCATTGCGGCAGTTTTGGGTAAGATGGGATTGTGGGGTGCAAAAGCAACGGCGATTGAGTTTTTGCCGAAGGCTACCCGAAATAGTGCAGGACAGATTGAGGCCAATGTTAGCCAAGGCAGCGCCATAAACACCCTTGAGTCTAATGGTTATATAAAATCTATTTCCCAGGATGGCTCAGTTACTGTGTTAACTAACGGTGAGAAAACATATCGTTTCTATCCAGCTTCGACGTCCACAGGGCAACCCTCCGCCTCGTTGACTGTAGAAGGGCTGAAAAAACCCACCGCGAAAATCAGATTCACAGAGGAGTAGTGATGGCTATTTCTAAAATTGAAGATTTAGAATTGACTTTTTTCCTTGATAGGCTGACAGGTATTATTGACTTTAATAAAGATCTGCCGATGAAAGTATTTACTAGTGGAGGGCTTTCGTTTTGGTTCTTTGAGAGACCATTGTTGTGTTATGTTGATGTGTGTGTCGGGTTGATCTTGAAGAGTGTTTCCAGTTTTAAGTCAGATGTATTTATAAAGTTTTCAGGAGGTGAAGCATTGGAAAAATCTTGTTTTTCTGTCGATGGAAGTGATTTGGAGAGAGATGTTTTTTGGTTGAATAAACGGTTTGAAAGTTTTTTTGATGGCACGGTTGGTTATCCAATTATTCTATGCGATAGCGCATTCGATTGGATCGTCTTTGAAAGTGCATATGAGGAATTCGGTGTAATTGCTGTAAGGGATTCAGCACTAAATGAAGAATTTAATGAGTATTTGAATTTAAATTTTATTTCGAAGGATACGTTAGCTGAGCTGGCCGCGGGTTCCTCAGTAGAAGGTAAAACAGCAAAAGCTCTGATGTCTTCGTATTGTAGCTAGTTTCCTTTAGTCGCTGAATGGGAGCGACCTCCCGAGAGCTCAAGGACGCATGTGGAATAAAAGTATATGCCTATTGTTTGACGACAAATCATGTCCATTTGTTAGTGGCACTAGGCAAATCGGTGGCGGGACTAGGGCAGTTAATGAAGGCGCTTGCCGCTCGGGCTACTCGATATCGAAACAAGTTAGAGGGTTGTACAGTTACGTTATGGGAGAGTCGATATAAATCAAGTGTGGTACAAACAGAGAATTATTTGCTTGCGTGCTGTCGGTATATTGAACTGAATCCAGTACGTGCCTGCATGGTGGCTGATGCAGTAGATTATCCATGGTCAAGTTATAACGCCCGTGTGGGGCATGCACGGGATAGCGATTGGCTAGATATTGATGCGTGTTTTGCTGTGTTGGGGGACACAACGCTGGAGCGGCACGAAGGATATAAAAGATTTGTAGAACAGTCCGTTTCAAGTGAAGAGATAAAAACCATTCGTGAGGCATTGCAGCGTGGGCAGCTTACCGGTACTGGTCGTTTTGTTGATGAGGTTGAAAAAATTGCAGGGGTTCGTATCGAACATCGAGGTCGGGGTAGGCCGAGGTTGGATGTGGAAAAAAATAGAAAATAAATCTGTCAACTTTTTCAGTCCCCTTTTTTATGGTTTTATTGACGCGAATGTGTTGATTTTTAATCGAAAATAAATTTGTCTAGTTTTTCCGGTGATGTGTTACTGTTTAGGTTTGAAATGGGTTTAACCCTGTTTCAGGATTAAATAATGTCGTGATTGTATAAGTGCTTGCGAGAGAAGGAGGAGTTGTAGTGAGATCTAGTATGTTGTTGGTTTTGTTTTTTCTTTTGTCCGGCTGCGTAACCAATCAACTGCACTTCGCGGCCTACACCACAGACGCAGAACTGTCTGCGATCAAAAACAAAACCATTCACTCAACGATAACCAGCGTATCTGGCGATGAACGCTGCGCTCCCTGTTCCGAGCGTAGTAAGGTGGTGTGGCATGCGGCCAACTATGAGGTGGGCCTGTACGAGGGTTTCGCTAATATCCCAGTCACCGATTGGTCTGAGTTTACCAAACGGTCTATCGGATCTGACGCAGATGCGAGCATAAAAACCAGAGTCGAGATCGACCGGATTTTTGTCAAAACTTGGAACAGTCCTGATTATTATGCGTGCGAAGCGAGGCTCTCGGTGTATATCGGGACGGCTAAATATACCGGGCAGTCGCGTGTGAAAATAAAGAGGGCAGGCCAAGGGTTGGTTAGTCAGAATCTAGCCTATCTTAAGTCCGAAACACTAAATGCTGTTAGTCTTGCGTTGAAGGCTGCTTACATCGATGCCTTTAGCCGCATTGAAAAAGCTCCGCGCTAAAGTAGCGAAAAGCGGCAAAAACTACTGTGGCGGCTACGTTGGTCAGGAAGTTAAGTGAGGCATAATTCATGCGACCCACGCTATGCAGCTAACCTATTTTCTGCGCCACATTTCGTCGTGGCCCCAGTGCGCCTAACAGCTAGCAAGTGACTGTTAATCATTGGGTCCTTGGTTCGAGTCCAGGTCGTGGAGCCAGCTAGCGACATAAAGAGAAGCCTGCAGCGATGCAGGCTTTTTTTGTCCTGGATTTCTCTAGACGCTAAACCCTGGCCCCTCCACGTGATACACCTGCGGTTCCTCCGAAAAAAACGCCTCCAGACCCAACATGAACGCCTGATGATCCTCACTCGCTTCGAACCCCGGTGTGTGATCCTCAAGCGATTCCCAGCGCACGATCAGATTGAATCGCTCAGGTGTTTCGATCCCTTGCGCGAGCATGTGGCCCTGGTAGCCTTTCGCGCGGGCGAGCAATGGTGCGACCTGCGCAAAGGCCTGCCGGAACGCATCCATGTGTTGTTTGTGAACGGGAAGCAGGGCGATCTCGTAAATCATGGCGTGGCTCCTTCAATTGGCTCGACAGCAATCGCAATCTTCCCTTGGATGCCGTTGTTGCGGCTTTCCAGTCGCGCATGGGCGAGCCCGATGTCGGCCAGTGCATAGACGGCGCCAACGTGAGGGCGCAGTTGGCCTTGCGCGACCAAGCTGCTCAACTCATCCAACTTGCCGCGGTTTTGCCGGGTGAATACGAAGTGATAACTCGCATTCTTGCCCCAGGCCTGGACCAGGTTCTGTGGCTGGGCAATGTCCACGATCGAGACCACACGGCCTAGTTGTGCGAGGGCGTCGGGGCTGCGCGACAGGGTGTTGCCGCCAATGGTGTCGAACACCACATCGACGCCACGGCCATCCGTTTCCCGCAGGATCGCGTCGACGTAGTCTTCTTTTTCGTAGTCGATGATCACATCGGCACCCTGGCTTTTAACGAACTCAATATTGGCTTCGCGCACGGTCGTGAACACCCTTGCGCCGATCGCCTTTGCCAGTTGGATCGCTATGTGGCCAACGCCGCCAGCGCCGCCGTGTATCAGGATGCTTTCCCCCACTCGAAGCGCTGCGCGTACGGTCAGTGCTTCCCATGCCGTCCCCCCGACCAGGCTCAGGCTGGCTGCCTCCAAGTGACTCAAGGTGGGAGGTTTTTTCCCGATAATGCTTTCGGCCGCCACGTGGTATTCGGCATAACTGCCAGGGCCATCGAATATCTGCGGGGTGTACCAGACTTCGTCGCCTGGCGCGAAGTTCGTCACGCCCGGGCCGATGGCTTCGACAACGCCGGAGACGTCATGACCGGTGATAGCCGGGAGTGGCACCAGGTCGGCGTAATCTCCGCGCCGTACCTGATAATCCAGCGGGTTGATGGAGGTGGCGTGAACCCGTACCAGGACCTGACCGGTCTGTGGTGCTGGCTTGGGCACTTCGCAGAGTTCGAACGCATCCGCGCCACCAAATGATTTAAGCCTCATCGCTTTCATTGTAATACCTCGTTTCGGCAAAAAGGGATATCGGGAATTGTCGATATCCTGGGGTAAAAAATTACAGGTCCTTGCCGATGATCTCGGCAAGCGCACGGATGGTTGCTTCGTTTCGCTTGTAGTAGGTCCACTGGCCGATGCGCCGGGTTTCGATCAGGCCCGCGCGGTGCAACGTTGCCAGGTAATCAGACACGGTCGATTGCGACAGCCCGACGCCTTCCTGAATACTGCTGACGCAGACGCCCACGGTATGAACGTCCCCCTCATCCTGGGCGGGGAAGTTCTTTTCGGGGTCCTTCAAACCTTTCAGGATTTCGAGTCGAGTCCGGTTTGAGAGGGCTTTGAATATTTCGAGTAGGTCCATGGCACGAGAATATCGAGATTTACCGATATGTCAATGCGAAAAAAGGTCCGGTGTTGATCGCTGGATCAAACGTCTGCGCGCCAGCCTTCCAGCGTGCGCCACAACTTCCTCATCGTCGGGTTCTGGTTTTCAATCGCGCAATACGAGCGAATCTCCAACCGCGTACTCCATTCCTCTCCCCCTGCACGCACCAGCAGCCCACGTTCCAACTCATCCACCACCGCGCTCTGCGGCAGCCACGCTACGCCATAACCTTCGATAGCCATGCGCATCAGCAGCATGGCCATGTCGGCTTCGTAGCAGCGCTCCAGCACAGCGGGAGCAGGGCCGTTCTTGATCACGATTTCCGCAACCCGGCCCAGGAACGTGGTGGCGGTGTACGCCAGGTGCGGGACGGGTTTCCCTGCAGTTCCCGGTAGGCGATACAGCGGTCGACCGCGCTTGTCCGGGGCGCACAGCGGGATGAATGCGTCATGTCCCAACGCCAGGCTGCCGAAGCGCTCCGCATCCAGCAGGATCGGCGCCAGCGGGTGGTGGTAGACGATCATCAAGTCGCAGCTGCCTTCTTCCAGTGCAATCACCGCATCATGAATATTCGCCGCCACTACGCGCGCATTGAACTGTTCGGTGTGCCGTTGGAATTGCGCCAGCCACTTGGGCAGGAAGGTCATCGACAGGCTGTGACCGGCGGTCACCTGGATCGAGCGCCCCGGCATGCGTTCCACTTCGCGCAGGCTGGCGCGCAGGCGCATCAGGCCGGCCAGGGCGTCGCGGCTTTCGCTGCAGAAGGCGACGCCTGCGGCGGTAAGTTGCACCGGGTAGGTGCCACGGTCGACCAGCTCGACACCCACCCAGTCTTCCAGTGAGCGAATGCGCCGCGACAAGGCCGATTGAGTCACGCAGCGCACTTCGGCGGCGCGGGAAAAGTTCTTCCACTCGGCGATGGCCAAGAGGTCATCCAACCATTTGATCTGCATGCCGGTTCTCCAGGCTATGAACCTTGAGTGTAAGCGGCCGCACCCAGGCGGGGCTTGGCTTTTTGCAAACTATTCCAAAAGCGCATGGGGTTAGCCGGATTACTCATCATGGTGGTTGGGGGCTGTCCCTAGAATCCTCGGCATACAACAAAAGCCATCCGAGGGCCGCACCTGTGAACAAGAACAAACTCCCCCGTCGCATTGCAGTCGGCATCGCCCTGGGCGTGCTGGTGGGTTGGGCGTGTCACCGCTATGCAGGCAGTGAGCAGGCCGCCAAGGAGCTGGCCGGGTACTTTTCGATGGTCACCGACATCTTCCTGCGCATGATCAAGATGATCATTGCACCGCTGGTGTTCGCTACCTTGGTGGGCGGCATCGCCAGCATGGGCAGTTCACGTTCGGTGGGGCGTATCGGGATGCGGGCGATGCTCTGGTTTGTCACGGCGTCGCTGGTCTCGCTGATGCTCGGCATGGCGCTGGTCAACCTGTTCCAGCCGGGCGCCGGGTTGAACATGCAGGTGGTGCAGCACGCCACGGCGGCGGTGCCGGTCAACACCGGGGACTTCAGTCTCAAGACCTTTATCAGTCACGTGTTCCCGCGCAGCATTGCCGAGGCGATGGCCAACAACGAGATCCTGCAGATCGTGGTGTTTTCGCTGTTCTTCGGCTTCGCCCTGGCCGGCGTCAAGCGCGCCGGTTACACGCGTATCACCGACACCGTGGATGAGCTGGCCAAGGTGATGTTCAAGATAACCGACTACGTGATGGCCTTCGCGCCGATCGGCGTGTTTGCCGCGATTGCCTCGGCGATCACCACCAACGGCCTGGGCCTGCTGGCAGATTACGCCAAGTTGATCGCCGAGTTTTATCTGGGGATTGCGTTGCTCTGGGTGTTGCTGTTCGCCGCCGGCTACCTGTTTCTCGGGCGTTCGGTGTTCACCCTCGGCAAGCTGATCCGCGAGCCGATCCTGCTGGCGTTCTCCACGGCCAGCAGCGAGTCGGCCTACCCGAAAACCATGGAGGCCCTGGAGAAATTCGGCGCGCCCAAGCGCGTCTCCAGTTTCGTGTTGCCGCTGGGCTACTCCTTCAACCTTGACGGCTCGATGATGTACCAGGCGTTCGCGATCATGTTTATCGCCCAGGCCTACAACATCGACCTGAGTTTCACCCAGCAACTGCTGATTCTTCTGACGCTGATGATCACCAGCAAAGGCATGGCCGGCGTAGCGCGGGCTTCGGTCGTGGTGGTAGCGGCGACATTGCCGATGTTCAACCTGCCCGAAGCCGGGCTACTGCTGATCATCGGTATTGACCAGTTCCTCGACATGGCGCGCACTGCCACCAACGTGGTGGGCAACAGTATCGCCACGGCGGTTGTCGCGAAATCCGAAACCGAGGAAGAACTTGCCGAGCTGCCGCAAATGGTGCGCACATGACCACCACTTCTCGATTGGGCATCGTCGGCGGGCTCGGCTCGCTGGCGGGCGGTGATCTGTTCTACAAACTGGTCAAATCCAAGGCCGTGCTGGAGGACCAGGGTCGTTATCACTTCCTGTTTGAGCAGCACCCGTTCAAGGATGTGTTGTTGCCCCTGGACCGCCACGCGAGCATGACTGCGCGCAAATTCTATGTGTTCCAGGTGTGCAAGACCTTTGAAGGCAGCGGGGTGGATGCGGTACTGCTGCCGTGTTTCGCCAGCCAGACCTTTCGCGAGGAGATCCAGCAGGAGCTGGGTATTCCTGTGCTGGACATGATGCAGGCACTCGTCCGGCACATCCTGCGCAATGTCACACCGGGCACCACCCTGGGCGTGGTCGCGTCGGACTTCGTGCGCCACTGTGGATTGTTTGAGAAGCACCTCGGCCAGCACTTCAACCTGGTGTATCCGGAGGGCCACGCTCAGGTCGCGTTGATGGAGGCGATGTATGGCGTCAACGGCATCAAGGACGGCCACCTCGACGGCGTGCCGCTGGAGTCGGTCTACCAGGCGTGCCTGTCATTGCAAGGGCAGGGCGCCACGGTGATCGTGCCGGGCATGACCGAACTGTCGCTGGTGTGCGGCGACCTGCAACGGCGCGGCATCAGCGTGCTCGACATCAACCAGATCTATGCCGAGTTCGCCACCCAGGCCGACGGCCCGACGCGCCAGCCGCCATTCAAACTGGGCATCGTCGGTGGCGTCGGCCCTGCGGCCACCGTGGACTTCATGGGCAAGGTGGTCGCCCACACACCGGCGGGCAAGGACCAGGACCATATCAAGATGGTGGTGGAGCAGAACCCACAGATCCCCGACCGCACCGCCAACCTGTTGCGCGACGAAACCGACCCCACCCTGGCCCTGTACGCCACCTGCAAACGCCTGGAAAGCGCTGGCGCCCAAGCCATCGCGATCCCGTGCAACACCGCCCATGCGTTTGTCGAACGCATCCAGGCGCACTTGCGCGTGCCCATCGTCAACATGCTCAGCGAGACGGTGGAGTGGATCGTGCACACCTACGGCAGTGGCCAGGCGGTCGGTTTGCTGGCGACTTCCGGCACCCTGCAAAGCCAGGTCTATCACCAGGCGGCGCGGCGTTCAGGGTTTCAACTGATCACGCCCGGTTTCGATTACCAAGCGCTGGTGATGGAAGCAATTTATGGCGAGCGGGGTATCAAGGCTGGGTTTACCGAGGGCGTCTGCCGCGAGCAATTGCTGCTGGCGGCGGAGCATTTGTGTGAGCAGGGGGCGAGGGTGTTGATTCTGGGGTGTACGGAGTTGCCGTTGGTGTTGGCGCACAGTGAGTCGTTTCGGGTCGGCAACTATCGTGTTGCCTTGGTGGATCCCACTACAATTCTTGCGCGACGGTGCGTTGGTCTGTCTTCAGATGATCGCAACATTCGTAGGCGGCATTTGGGTGCCCAATGATTAATAGTCATTTGCTGACAGCTGAGCGAGTCGCTCGGCAAGTTTAACCCGTTTCTTTTGTACCAGACCGCTGCCGGGCAGGGCTACGTCTGCGATGCGCGCGGCGAAATACATGTCGAAGAGCTGCCAGTCTTCGAACTCTTCAGGCGCGACGGTAAAAGTCGTCAGTCGGCCAATCAATCCACACAGCCAGTCAGCGCATTGCAAGGTTTGAAATAGATAGCTCTCACCTTGAAGTGGCGGCTCTATGAGTGTGCGGCATTTTTCCGAAGGGTCTTCAAACATCGCCAAGGTACAAGCTTCAACGTTTCGTTCACGCCATTCATTTCCGGCTTTCTGCTCATCCAGAAGGACGATGAACGAGGCATTGTTTAACGTGCAAAAGCGATCAATTTTTCGGATGGACTGGAGCAGCGCTCGCTTGAATGTCTCGGTCGAGTTGTGTTCGCTGGGTTCGGTAGGTTTGTGCTCACCGGTATAGAAAATGTGTCCGCCAATTTTGCGGATATGACTCAGGAGGCGAAATGAAGACCTTCTCAGCTCTCTATATTTGCTTACATTGTCCACAGTAAACAGCGTAGAGCCCTTCTTTTCCCAATGGTACGCCGGTAAATGTTGTGGGTTTTTGTGTTTCAGATCCCAGGCGAGCAACTGGCACTTGAGCTTGTAGAAGTAGATCGCGAATTCGCGAACTTCTTCGGCGGGAATCAGCATGCCGCCCAGGCCGAATACAGGGCTGGTTTTGTACATCGGATGTTTTCGAGAAACGTATTGGCCCACGTGGCCAAACTCATCCAGATAAGCAATGTATTGAGTCAAAATCGATTTCCCCATCCATGAGAAACACGAAAGCCCGTGCGATTTCTCGCAACGGGCCTCGGAAGGTGGGCACATGGTTACCCATATGCGTTGAGAAGGAATCTAGCGAAAAAGTGGCGCGGGCTCCAGTCGTTTCATGAGAATCAGGCAGATCCTACACGTCGTCAGGGAATTGCCCTGCTTGCATCAGCGCATCCCAAATTTCTCCAGCGTCGGCGCCAACCCCAGCAGGTCAACCGTACTTTTCCCAGCCTCCAGCCCCGCCCGAATCCCATCCTCCTTATCTTCCCGACTACGGCTCAACCGGATCACTTCTTCAACGCGATCCTGCTCCACCACCACCAGCCCATCGCGGTCGCCGACGATGATGTCGCCCGGGTTGATGTTCACGCCGCCTATCACAATGGGCACGTTGACTTTGCCCGGTTGGCATTTGTTGGTGCCCTTGATGCTCAGGCCGCGGGAAAAGGTCGGGAAGGCCATCTCGATGATGGCGTTGGCGTCGCGCACCGCGCCGTTCATGACCAGGCCGACAATCCCGAGCTTCTGTGAGGCCAGGGTCAGCAGGTCGCCCCAGGGGCCAGCTTCCATGAAGCCTTTGGCGTCCACCACCAGCACATCGCCGGGTTTGGCTTTGGTCAGGGCGTAGTGGATGGCCAGGTTGTCGTCGGGGCGGCAATCGACGGTCAAGGCCGGGCCCGCCAGGCGCAGGCTCGGGTCGACCGGGCGCAGGCCGCTGTCCAGGGCGCCTTTCTGGCCCTGGGCTTCGTGGATGGTGGCGGTGCCCAGTTGTTTGAGGGTGTCGAGTTGGTCTTGGGTTACAGGCATGGTGGCGTTCCGTTTTTATAAGGGTTGTTCAAGCGGCTGGGGTATGACGGCCGAGCCAATCCAATGCTTGGGCTAGGCTCGGTTTTTCTTCGGTGATCGGTTCCAGCGCCAGGCCTTCGCTGCTGTGGCTGAAGCGCTGGCGCACGCCACTGAGTACGCTGCTGGCAATGCCGAGCGAGGCCAGTTGGCGCTCGGCTTCTTCGACTTCATGCAAGCGCCGTGTGGCGTGCACCACGTGGGTGGACACGAGCATTTCCAGGAAGGCGGGCAGAGGTGCCTGGTCGATGTCCTTGAGCACTTCATAGAGGGCGGGGCGCAGTTGTTGGCGTTCGGCCGCCAGCAATACTTCCACCGCGAGTGCTTCCATGCCTTTGGTGAAGACGCTGCGCAGGATTTTCAGCGTGATTGCATCGCCGGGTTGGCTGGCGGGCAGGGCGCGCGCGGTAGCCCCTGCGGCGAGCAACAGTTCGACAAATGCATCTGCCTTTGGGCCGGAGCACAGCAGTGGGGTCTTTTCCCGCAGGTAAGCGATGGCGCCCATGATCGCGACGTCTACGTAGTCGATCCGTTGCCGGGCGGCCTCTGCACCAGCCAGGCGCTTGCGCTCGGGGGCGGCGGTGGTGAGGTCGGCGAACAGCGCGCCGGGCTTGAGGTGCGCCAGGCATTCACGGGTCACTTCCAGGGACTGCGTCCCCACCACACAGGACAGTACGCAGTCCGATTCGGCCAGCCAGTCACCTACGCGAGAGTGGATCGGCACCCCCAATTGGTCCGCCAATCGTTGTGCCGCCGGTGCGATGCGTTGCTCGCAGAACAGCAGCTCCACGGTGGTATTAGACGCCAAGGCCTGGGCATAGCAACGGCCGACTTCGCCGAGCCCTACGATTGTTATTTTCATGTCGCCTCCGGATTCAGGTTGCAATACAATTAAAATACAATTTTGGTGATTGCAAACGATTTTTGTACAAAGTGCGCGGACGGTACACTGTCATTGGCGTGCGACAAGCCTCAGAATCCGCTGCTGGCACCCCGGGGCAGAGCCCTGACCCACCTCGACACAGAAGGCAGACATGGCCAACGATCTCATCTACGAGACCTTGAGAAACCGCATCATTGCCGGCCAATACGAGCCTGGTACGCAACTCAAGGAAGAACCGCTGGGCAAGGAATTCGGCCTGAGCCGCACGCCGGTGCGCGCGTCGCTGAAGAAGCTGGTGGACGACGGCCTGGCGGTGATCGAGGCCAACCGTGGGGTGTTTGTCGCCGGCTGGACCCAGTGGGACCTGGAAGAAATGTTCAGCTTGCGCGAGTTGCTCGAACCCCATGCCGCGCTGCTCGCCGCCCAACGCGCGACGCCGCAGGACGTGGCTGAACTGCACCGTATCAACGCGCTGATGGCGGATGCCATCGCCAGCAAGGGGCCCGATGTGACCCTGCGCGTGCAGGAGGCCAACCGTGCCTTCCACGCGCAGGTACTGGAGATCGCCCGTTCGCAGCGGCTCAAGTCGATGCTCGCGACCTTGATCGACATGCCGGTGATCACCCGTTCGTTTTTTCTCTACCGCCCGGCCGACCTGGAGCGCAGCCTGCAGCAGCACCTGGACATCACCTATGCCATCGAGCAGAACGATGGCGAGTTGGCCCAGCGCGCCATGCAAACCCATATCCGCATGGCCTACCTGCGCTTCATGGCGCGGCGCAGTGAGTCGCCCGTTCGTCGATAAAAAAATACAAAACTAAAACAATATGCGTTAGAGTCGGCGCCACGAGACCGGGCAATGACTCCTGCCTGACATTCACAGGGACCCAAAGAAACGCCAGACCTGAGGTGGCTGAACCGGCCTCAGCGGGAGCCTGCACCCCGGATTCGACACACACGGCACATTCCAATAATAAAACCAGGTATCCCGTATGAGTACTCAGGTCCCCCCCGCTGAAAAACCGTCGCGTTTCCGTTGGATCGTCGCAGGGCTGTTTTTTCTCGTGTACACCGTGGCCTCGGCCGACCGCGCCAACCTGGGCGTGGCCTTGCCGTTTATCCGCGAGGAATACCCGATGACCAACGCCGAAGCCGGTGCGTTGCTCAGTGTGTTCCTGCTGGCCTACGCACTGGCGCAGATCCCCTCGGGTTTTGCCTCCAGCCGTTTCGGGGTGCGCAAGATCTTCTCTTTTTCGATGATTGCCACCTCGGTGTTCACGGCCTTGATGGGCACGGTCAATTCGGTGCTCGCCTTGAAGATCTATCGTTTTGCCCTGGGGATTGCCGAAGGCCCGCTGCCGATTGGCATTGCGTCGACCATCAACCAATGGTTTCCGGCCAAAGAGAAGGGCACCGCCACCGGAATCTTTCTGGCGGCGGTGAAGTTCGGCCCGGTGATCGTGCCACCCTTGTGCGTGGCGATCGTGGCGATGTGGGGCTGGCGTGAGATCTTCTACATCTTTGCCGTGCCGGGCATTGTGCTGTCCATCGCGTGGTACTTCCTGGTGGCCAACCAGCCGGCGCAAAGCCGCTTTGTGAATGCCGGCGAGCTGGCGCACATCACCGATGAAACCAACAACGTCATCACCCAGAAGAGCGAAGGCGCGCAACGGCACTTCAAGCGCCTGGACGCTTTAATTCGCGTCAAACCGGTGGAGCCTATCGCGACCAGTCGCGGGTTGTTTCGGTCCTGGAACGTGGTCGGCTGTGCGCTGAGCTACAGCTTCCAGGTGGGCATCACCATGGTGCTGTTGTCGTGGATTCCCACCTACCTGATGACGGTCAAACAGTTCTCGATCATGAACATGGGCTTTGTCTCGGCGGCGCCGTGGGTGGGGGCGATCTGCGGTAACCTGCTCGGCGGTATCCTGTCCGACCGCGTGCTGGGCAAGCGGCGCAAGCCCGGCATGATGCTCTCGGCGCTGGCCACGGTCGGCACCATGTACGCGCTGATCAACTCACCGAATGACCCGACGTTGTACGCCGCGCTGCTGTTCCTCACCGGCACCTTGATCAGCATCGGTTACTCGTCCTACATGGTTTACCCGATGGGCCTGGCCACCAAGAAGACCTTTCCGATTGCCAGTTCCATCGTCAACATGGGCGGGCAGTTGGGTGGCGCGGCGGCGCCGTTTCTGGTGGGGTTGCTGCTCGACAGTTACGGCTGGTCCCAGGTGTTCCTGTTCATGGCGATCGGCTCCTTTGCCAGTTTCCTGGTGCTGCTGACCATTGCCGAGCCGGTGCCGGTTTTACGCTAGCGCTTGCGTGCTCAGGGCCGGTGACGCTAGCGTGGCAGCCTTGAGCGAAATCCCCGGTATCCCCCTATGAAGCGCCATTTCGAAGATTTGCAGCTAGGCAGTATCGAGTTGTTTTGCCTTGCCGCCGAAGCCAGCAGCTTCACCGCCGCCGCGCAGGTGGCGGGTGTCACCCCGGCGGCCGTGAGCCGCAGCATCTCGCGCCTGGAAGAACGCCTGGGTTCACGCCTGTTTGTGCGCACCACCCGCAGCATTCGTCTCACCGACAGCGGCCGAACGTTCTTCGAGCAATGCCGCCAAGCCCTGACCCAACTGGTGGAAGCCCAACAGGAAGTGATGGGCGCACAGGCCGTGCCGTCGGGCCTGCTGCGCATCAGCATTCCTACCACCTACGCCCATCACCGCTTGTTGCCGCTGCTGCCCAGGTTTCGCGCGCTGTACCCGCAAGTCACGGTGGATATCCACATCAGCAACCGCAATATCGACTTTGTCGCCGAAGGGTACGACCTGGCCATACGCGTGCGCGCCCAGCCGGATTCGTCGCTGATTGCCCGCCTGCTGGAAGATGGCGAACTGGTGGTAGTGGCATCTCCTTCCTACCTGAAGCGCGCAGGCATCCCGCAGACGTTGGAAGATTTGCCTGCCCATGAATGCATCCAGTATGAATTGCCGAGCAATGGCCGGCGCATCTCATGGTTATTCCAGGTGGACGGCAAGGCGCAGGAATATGCGGGGGAGGCGGGGTACAGCTGCTCCGACGATGTACTCGGCGGTGTGACCCTGGCCAAGCATGGCGCGGGGTTGTTCCAGACCTACAAGTTCATTGTCGAGCAGGAGTTGGCCAACGGCAGCCTGGTGGAGGTGTTGCAACCGTTTGGCGGGCGCTCGCGGCCGTTTACCTTGTTGTATCCCCATGGGCGCTATGTGCCGCATCGGGTGCGGGCGTTTGTGGATTTCCTGATGCAGTGTCGGGACGAATGGGCGGCGCCGTAGAGGCGGCGATATCCCAGGTCAACAGCAGTTGGCTGATCGCTGCGTCGATAGTTGCATGGGGCACATTGTCCCGCGCCAGGATCGAAATGCCCTGCAGAAAGCTGTCAAACACCGTCGCCATCACGTCTGGGTTGAGCGTTTGTGGCAACTGACCCAGGCGCATCGCCCGCTCCACACACGCCATAAGCCCCGCGCTTGTGCGCCGCCGCGACTGCGTCAACCCATCTGCCACCCGCGCATTCTCCGGGCTCGGCGCGCTCATCACCCCCAGCGCCACCATGCAGCCCTTGGGGTGGCCGTCTTCGCACTGCATGCGTGCCGACTGGCGCAGCGCCGTTTCAACTGCCTGACGCGGTAACAGGCTTTCGTCCCACAGGCACTCGGTGACTTGGGCGTAGGTCGCCAGGTAGCGCTGCACGCATTCGTCGAACAGCGCCTCTTTGGAGCCGAAGGCCGCGTAAAAACTCGGTGCGGAGATGCCGCCACCCAGGCCGGCCTTGAGCTGGGCGAGGGAGGTGGCGTCGTAGCCGTGTTGCCAGAACAGGTGCAGCGCCTGGTCTACGGCGTGTTCGCGGTCGAAAGTGCGGGGGCGGCCCATCTGTGCCATGTCTGGTCTCCGGTGGATAGCGAGATAAATACTAGTCGATACATAAGTCATTGACAATGTGATGTGTGCGCCTGCAACATTTATATCGATCAGTATCTAAGTCCCGCTCAAGGAGTTTCCCGTGACCCCCTCACTTACATTACCGGTGTCATCCGACCGTTTGCCCATCGGTGCTTTGCTTGCCCTGGCCATGACCGGCTTCATCTGCATCGTCACCGAAACGCTACCGGCGGGCCTGTTACCGTTGATCAGCGAGGGCTTGGCGATTTCGCCGTCGATGGCCGGGCAGATGGTCACCGCCTATGCCTTGGGTTCGGTGCTGGCAGTGATCCCCATGACCATCGCCACCCGTGGCTGGCGGCGACGTAATGTGTTGCTGCTGACCATCGTCGGCTTTCTGCTGTTCAACTCGATCACCGCGTTGTCGTCTCACTACGGCGTGACCCTGGTGGCGCGGTTCTTTGCCGGTGTGGCGGCCGGGTTGGCCTGGAGCCTGCTGGCCGGTTACGCCCGGCGCATGGTAGCGCCGCATCAACAGGGGAAGGCACTGGCGATGGTGGGAACGCCGATTGCGTTGTCGTTGGGTGTGCCGTTGGGTACGTGGCTGGGTGGGCTGGTGGGCTGGCGCACGACCTTTGGCCTGATGTCGGCGGTGAGCCTGGTGCTGATTGCGTGGGTGCTGGTGAAAGTCCCGGACTACGCGCCTCAACCTGCGCATCAGCGCCTGTCCTTGGGCAAGGTGTTGACCACGCCGGGCGTGCGGCCGGTGTTGGCGGTGGTGATTAGTTGGATGCTGGCGCACAACATTCTCTACACCTACATCGCGCCTTTCGTGGCGCCGGCTGGCTTGGCGGAGCGGGTTGACCTGGTGCTGTTGGTGTTCGGGGTGGCCGCGCTGGCGGGGATCTGGCTCACGGCCAAGTTGGTCGAGCCGCTGCTGCGCCAGACCGTGCTGGTGAGCCTGGCGACCTTTGCGGCGATAAGCCTGGTGTTCGGCTTCCTGGGGAATGTACCTGAGGTGATCTACGTCGGCGTAGCGGTGTGGGGCCTGAGTTTCGGCGGCGCCGCGACCTTGCTGCAAACCGCCCTGGCCGATGCGGCGGGGGATGGCGCTGACGTCGCGCTGTCGCTGAATGTGGTGGCATGGAACAGCGCGATTGCCGGCAGCGGTGTGGTCGGCGGGGTGTTGCTGGACACCTGGGGCGTGGCGTCGTTTCCGTGGGCCATGCTGGTGTTGATCGGCGTCTCGCTGGTGATCGCCTGGGGAGCCAGTGCCCATGGCTTCAAGCCGGGTGCGCGGGATGTGGGAAAACCTACAGTCGTCGGGCACTAATCTGACATTCGTTAGTCAATAATCCTCGCAATATCATCCACTTGGCTCCGCTCGGCGGAGCCAGCCGCTTCACTTCCTTTCGAAGATTTAATGCATGTACCTACGCAAAATTGCCGTTGGGCTGACCGCCCTTGTTTTGCTTTCCTCTGGGGCCAACGCCCGAAGCTTGCCGGACCTCTATTCCAAACAGGAAAAACAGCTCAGCTTCGACAGTTGCGCCGACCTGTTCCCCGCCGCACCGATCAAGACCGCCACCGTGCCGGCCGCGATGAAACCCCTGGCCCTGTGCTCCGACCATTTTGCAGTGCTCTATTCGCAAACCAGCAAGACGCCCCTGGTGGTGGTAGAACGGCTGAATGCCGCACTCCTGAAAGACGCCAAGGGCGAGGAGCGCACCAACCAGTTCTACGCCGATCCGCGCATTCCCAAAGGTGGCCGTGCAGAGTTGAGCGACTACCGCGCCCAGCATCCCGCCGTGGACCGTGGCCACCAATCCCCAGCCGCCGACGCCCCGAATGCCAACGCCATGGCGCAGTCGTTCGCGCTGTCGAACATGGTGCCCCAGGACCCTACCAACAACCGCAAGATCTGGAGCAAGGTCGAGGCCGACGTGCGCAAGTTCGCCAAGCGTGCTGGCGGCGATGTGTACGTGTTCACCGGCCCACTGTTTGATGCTGGCTACGGCACCATCGGGGAGAACAAGGTCTGGGTGCCGACGCGCTTGTTCAAGCTGGTGTACGACGCCTCCAGCAAACGTGCCTGGGCGTATGTGCTGCCCAATGCCGAGACGCGCATTCAAAAACCGATGGATTATGAGACGTTTGTGAAGAGCACCGGGCTCAGGTTGTTGGGGGATCTTCCGGTGTCGGGGTCGGTGGGGCGGACCTGACAGCCGACGTGGATGTTGGGGTGGACCGAGTACATATCCGTTATTTGGGTAACGGCTGATATGGGTTCCGCCCTTACGGCCAGCCCTTTCAAGGTCTTTAGGTAGAGATGGTGATAAGTACCCTGTGGCGAGCGGGCTTGTCCCGCGTTGGGCTGCGAAGCAGCCCCAGGACCAGCGGCCGAAGAGTGCCTGACTCGCCGCATTCATCCTTCTAGGGTCGCTTCGCAACCCAACGCGGGACAAGCCCGCTCGCCACAGTTGCAGTGTTCGTCCTTAATGGGATGGTATCAGCCAGATATCGCCGGTTTTTTAAAGACCATGAAAGGGCTGGCCCTTACGGCGGCTAAACCGGCATCCCTG
>NZ_JACAPG010000011.1:168107-233212 GCF_013385825.1 Pseudomonas reactans
TTGACGGGGCGCCTGAGATCAAGAGCGGCTCGCTTCGCATCGTGGGTTGGGGTTTATACTCGCGCCCATTCAAATCTACCGAGATACCCCATGAGCACCTCTGTTCCTCTCGCTCCCGCGCGCAAGCCTATTGCGCCGTTGGTGGCCTTTATCATCCTGGTGCTGGGCGCCTTGTTCCTGCAAAACAGCGTCGGCTCGCATCAGGTGCTGTTGCTGGTGGTCGGCGCGGCACTGGGTTTGACCCTCTATCACGCCGCCTTCGGGTTTACCTCGGCCTGGCGCGTGTTCATCAATGATCGGCGTGGCGCTGGCTTGCGCGCGCAGATGGTGATGCTGGCGATCGCGGTGCTGCTGTTCTTCCCGGCATTGGGGGCGGGCAGTTTGTTCGGGCAGCCGGTGGTCGGGCTGGTGGCGCCGGCCGGGGTGTCGGTGGTGTTTGGGGCGTTCATCTTTGGCATCGGCATGCAGTTGGGCGGCGGGTGTGCGTCGGGCACGCTGTTCACCGTGGGCGGCGGTAATGCGCGCATGCTGGTGACGTTGTTCTTCTTTATCTGTGGCTCGCTGATCGCCACGCACCACGTGGACTGGTGGTTTGCGCTGCCGGCCTTCCCGGCGGTGTCCATCGTCAAGAGCTTCGGCGTGGTGCCGGCGATGGGCCTGAGCCTGGCGGTGTTTGCGATCATTGCAGTGGTGACCGTGCGGCTGGAGAAGGGCCGTCATGGTCAATTGGAAGAGGGTGTGAAAAGCGAGCATCAAGGCCTGCGCCGCTTCTTGCGCGGCCCGTGGCCATTGGTGTGGGGCGCCATC
The DNA here is from genome assembly GCF_013385825.1 of Pseudomonas reactans. Classification (GTDB taxonomy): domain Bacteria; phylum Pseudomonadota; class Gammaproteobacteria; order Pseudomonadales; family Pseudomonadaceae; genus Aquipseudomonas; species Aquipseudomonas reactans. Next base: position 168,915 of record NZ_JACAPG010000011.1, read on the forward strand.
GGTCTGGCCTTTCTCAACTACGCCACCCTGGCACTGGCGGGGCGGCCTTGGGGCATTACCTCGGCGTTTGCGCTGTGGGGCGCCAAAGTCGCCAGTGGCTTGGGTGTGGACGTCGCCAGCTGGGCGTTCTGGCAGATGCCGGGCAACGCCAAGGCGCTGGCTGCGCCGGTGTGGGAAGACATCACCAGCGTGATGGACATCGGCATCGTCCTCGGCGCGTTGTTGGCCGCCGGCCTGGCCGGGCGTTTCGCCCCCAGCCTGAAGATTCCGGCGCGTTCGCTGGTGGCAGCGGTGATCGGCGGCCTGCTGCTCGGCTACGGTTCGCGCCTCGCGTACGGCTGCAACATTGGCGCGTACTTCAGCGGCATCGCCTCGGGCAGCCTGCATGGCTGGGTATGGCTGGTGGCGGCGTTCATTGGCAACAGCGTGGGTGTGCGTCTGCGACCGTTTTTCTTTGCGGGTGAGCGGCCGCAGGTGGCATTGAGCGGTTGCTGAATCAGCTTTCCGGGGAACTGTCTGGCGCCTGAGCCGCTTCAGCCGCCAGCTTTTCGCGGTCCGCTTTGCTGATGTACTTGTCCTTTTTCTTCGGCGCCAATTTGGCGTTGGCCTTCCTGGATTTTTCCTTGAAGAGCTGCTGGAGTTTTTTCTGGCGGTTCATGTCGTTCTACCCGGGTTGTTCAGGCCCGGGATGATACCAGCTTCGCCTACTGGGTCGCTTTTTAGCGCTGATCTGTGCATTGAATCGCCTGTCCTTTCGCCAATAATCGGGTGCTCCACCGCACAACGGAAGACACCAGATGAGCCTCCACACCCGCACCAAACGCCTGACCGTCCCGCAATTGGTTGCCATGAAAGGGCAGCAGAAAATCGTCTCTCTGACGGCTTACTCCAGTGCCATCGCCAAGCTGATCGACCCCTTGGTCGATTTCATCCTGATCGGCGATTCCACGGCCATGGTCGGTTATGGCCGGCCTTCGACCTTGAGCATGCAGCTTGAAGAAATCATCGGCCACACCCGCGCCGTGGTCGACAGCACGAGCCTGGCGTGTGTCATTGCCGACATGCCGTTTGGCAGTTATCAGGAATCCAACGAGCAGGCCTTTCGCAATTGCGCCCAGGTGCTGGCGCGCACGGGCTGCGATGCTGTAAAGCTGGAGGCCAACCAGGCCTTGGCCGGCACTGTCGAATTCCTGGTGGCGCGGGGTATTCCGGTCATGGCGCATGTGGGGCTGATGCCGCAGTTCGTCAATGTGATGGGCGGCTTCAAGGCCCAGGGCCTTACCGCTGAAGCTGGCGCGCGGATTGCCGAGGACGCGCGGGCCAACCTGCAGGCGGGCGCGTTCAGCCTGGTGCTTGAGGGCGTGGCTGAAGGCGTGGCCCGTCAGATCACTCTCGACTCGAAAATGCCCACCATCGGCATCGGCGCATCACCGGCCTGCGACGGCCAAGTGCTGGTCACTGAAGATGTACTGGGCCTGGGCGGTGAACACCTGCCGCGTTTCGTCAAACAGTACGCGGATGTGGGGGCAGTGATCCGTGACGCCTGCGAGCGTTTTGCCGAAGACGTGCGCCACGGCCGCTTCCCAGAGGCGCGGCACTGCTACGGGCTCTGACGAACCGCGTGCGACAACTGTTCCACGGCCTGGGCAATATCCTTGCTCCAATCGAGGGTGAAGCTCAGGCGCAGGTGCTGTTTCCAGCTGCCTTGCTGGCTGAACAGTTCACCGGGGGCGATGACGATGCGCTCGGCCAGCAAGCGTTCGAGCACCTGGCGCATGTCGACCGGGTGCGTCGCCGCAAGCCAGAAGCACGCGCCGCCTTGCGGCGTCATCACCTCAAAGGCACCCTGCGCGTATTCGTCCAGCAGGTTTTTCATGCGGGTCATGCAGTCGTGCAACAAGGCCCGCAGCTTGTGCAGGTGCGCATCGATGCGTTTGGACGTGAACAGCTTGGCGATCGCTTTCTGACGGATCGGTGAGAGGCGAAACGCCCGTTCCAGGAACAAACGCTGCAACTGCGGCCCACATCCACGGCACAGCACATAACCATAGGGGGCTTCCGAGCCGATCACCTTGTCGAAGGTCGAGAACACCAGCAGCTTCTGTGGGTCGGCAAAGTCGCGATAGCGCGCCGGTTGGGGCGCGAAATACAAGTCGCCGTACGTGTCGTTTTCGAACAACCAGATAGCCCGCTCCGCCAGCCATCGGCATACCTGCTGCTTATCCTTGGCGGCCATGCGGCTGCCGTGGGGAATGTTCACGGTGGATGACAGCACTGCCAAGCGGACGGGCTCACGCTCGAGCAGTTCATTCAGGGCCAGCAGGTCGAAACGACCGTCGTCGTCCAGGTGCAGTTCGATCACACGGATGTTCGCCGCCTGCAACTGGCGCAGGATCGCCCACGAACACGGCGACTCTACCAGCGCCACGCTGCCGGCCAGGTCCAGGGCGTTGAGCGCCAGCTCCAACACACTGTGCAGGTCCGCACCGATGTACACCTGATCGGCCTGCCAGTAGTTGCCCGTGGAACAGGTGTAGCGTTCAGCCAATGCCGCGCGCAACTCGGGCTCGCCGAAGGGCAGGTACTGCGGTGTCAGGGCGCGCGGGTAATGGCGGGCCAGTTCGCGCTCGATCATCAGCAGCGGGTTTTCCAGCGACAGCAGGATGGCCGGGACGTCGGCGCTCAAGGCCAGCATGCCCGGTTGGCGGGAGTTGGCGAAGACCTGGTCGAGCAGGTTGGATGAGCGTTGAGTCGATAAAGGCGCGGGTATCAACCGCGTGAAATAACCGAGCTTGGGCCGTGCGTAGATCCGTCCCTCATCCTCCAGCAACGAATAGGCGTATTTGGTGGTCGACACCGACACGCCTAGGCGCTGCGCCAACTGGCGCAGGGAGGGCAATTTTTGCTCGCCCTGCGCGGGGCCGGCCTCGATCAGCTCGACGAGGTAGCGATACACCGCTTGATAGGCGAAGGTGGCGTGCTTGGGGTTAGCCATGCGTACTCAAGAGCCGACGGCCGTGTGCGCGTCAGGGCTCTGCGGCTTATGCATGACAAACGTTGCCTTTACCCGTCTGGAGACCAGCATGTAAGGCACCCATATGAACAAGGCGATCAATGTCCGTGCCAGCTCTTTTGTCGTGTTGGCGTCGAAAATGGGTTCATCTACGAACACTAATGAGCACACCCAGGCATCGAGCGGAATGTACACCGCCGACGCAAGCACCGTCGCGATATAAACCTTGGGGAATAGATAGTGCTCGGTGATGAAGAGGTAAATGAGGTACGCGTAGGTGGCGACAAACAACACATTAATCAGTGCTTCCGCCACCAGAATCGGCGCCCACAACGGGTTGTACAACTCCATCCCAGGCGTCGACAGCAGGGTAAAAGCACCATCCGCAAAAAGCGGGTAATGCACCGCAAGCAGGCTATAGGCCGTGCGGGAAATCGAGATGACCAGGCCTATTACAATGAGCACGAGCCAGCCTCGTAACCCTCTCAACGCTTCGCTTTCTTGCATGTTGCGCTCCATGGGGGACTCAGTTGATCAATGGCTGAACGATTGCTGCAAAAACGCAGTCATCAGTCCTACCACCTGTTGTTGGATCTCGGCCCTTGGCCGAGCCCCTTCTCCATCCCGGCAAATCATGCCATCGCCCGGCGAACTTTCTTCAATCAGCTCCATGCCGCCCGGCTTGCAGATCGACATGAACGTGAAGTGAGTGGCGTCGCCGATCTCCACGTACTGGGTCGAGGCTTTGGGCAGGCGCTTGACCAACGCGGCGGACTCCAGGTTAGGGTCCATATCTTCCGTGGGCACGCCACCCGCGATCACCAGCGCCGGTACGGGAAGTGCAGCCAGACTGGCGTCGGTGAAGCCGGGCGCGAGGCCCAGGTCCAAGGACACAATGGCGGTGACGCGTTTGTCGCTCAAGTCAGCGGCCAACTGGGCTTTGCCTTCGGGTGTGCCGGCGGGGTTCATCTCATGGTAGCCAATGCAGCCGCCGAGTTTCGGGTGTGCGTTGCAGGCTTGGGTGAACAAGTCGGGATCGAAACGTGCGCCGGCAATCTCAAGCACGGTCCAACCGCCGAGGGAGTGGCCGACGGCGGCAATGCGATTTTTTGCCACCGCGCCAAATTGCTTCGGCTGCGCCAGGATCGCGTCAATGGCGCGACTCAGATCGGCCGGGCGTTTCCATAGTTGAGCGGCAGCCTGCGGGCTGCGATCTTTGGTGGTGGTGCCAGGGTGGTTGACTGCCGCCACGATGTAACCTTTGTGCGCCAAGGCACTGGCCAGCCACACCTGTTTGCCCCAATTACCGCCGTAGCCGTGGGAGAGCACGACCAAAGGATGCTCACCGGCAGCCGGTGGTGCATCTGTCACCGCGAGGGCGCCGATGAACACCCCGTTGTCGGCGATCAACTGGGGTTTTGCGGTGGTTGCAGCAGCGGGATACCAGACCACCATTTCCAGCGGGCGGCTGGTCTGCGCGTCGGGCAGGGTGGTGGTCTTGAAGCCGACGGGGCTTTCGGCCGCGAGGGCGGGCGTGGTCAGGCAAAACACAAGCAGGGCGCGCAAGGCGGTTTTCATTGTTGTTATCTTCCTTGATTTTGGTCGCGCATCATTACCTGAAATACGCCGCCTGCCCATCCCCCGGGCAGACTTAAATGCAGCACCCACGCCATCATCCACAAGGCACTAATCCTATTTGCATAATTGCGCTGCGCACCTGGGGGACTATGATCAGGCTCTCGGCCCGCCGCGTCCGGTTCAACCACGCAAAGCCGAATCCAGCCCATTGACGAAGGATTCAGTCATGCAGGTGAAAGGGATATTTCTTGCGTTCGTCGCCACGGTGTTGGTGGGCCTTGGCCCGCACAGTTTTGCCAGTTACAGCCCAGCAGGTGCGATGACTCAGCGGCAAACCACGATCGACCTGTCGGCGCTCACCGAAGCTGCCAATAACGGCTCGGCGCCAGCGCAGTTCGACTTGGCCTTGATCACCCGTCAGAACTCCACGACGCTGGCCGAATCCATCACCTGGCTGAAAAGCGCCGCTCGCCAGGGCTATGCACCCGCCCAGCACAACCTTGGCAGGGCCTACTATGATGGGCAAGGCGTGGCCAAGGACTATGCCCAAGCTGCGCAATGGTTCGCCAAGGCCGCTGAGCAAGGTCTTGCGCCGGCGCAGTACAACCTGGGTCTTTGTTACAACCTCGGCGTTGGCGTCAAACCCGATAAAGTCAAGGCTGTCGAGTGGTTTCGCAAGGCCGCAGAACAAGGCGTGCCAGAAGCTCAGGTCAACCTCGGCTATGCGTATGACAAGGGCTTGGGCGTCAAACAAGACACCGCGCAAGCTGTCAGCTGGTACCGCAAGGCCGCAACAGCAGGAGAAGCGCAGGGGCAATACAGCCTTGGGCTCAGCTACAAATTGGGGCAAGGCGTGTCCCAAGACCTCGACCAGACGCTCTACTGGTACACCAAGGCCGCTGCCCAGCACCTGCCCATTGCCCTGAATGACCTCGGCTCGTTCTACCGCATGGGCATTGTTGTCCCGAAGAACACCGCCAAGGCAATTGCGCTGTACCGCGAAGCCGCCGATGCCGGTAACGCCATTGCCCAGAACAACCTGGGCCAACTGTATGGGGCGGGTGAGGGTGTCGATCAGGACATGACGCAAGCCGTCGCCTGGTTTCGCAAGGCCGCCGAGCAAGGCAACGCCGATGCGCAACTCAACCTCAGCGTGGCCTACAGCAACGGGTTCGGCGTACCCAAGGACGACAATCTGGCAATCGCCTGGACCCAAAAAGCCGCCGACCAGGGCCACATGATGGCGCAATACAAACTCGGCGTTTTCTACTCGCTGCCAGGCGCCCAACAGAACTTCCCCGTAGCCGCCTCCTGGCTGCGCAAAGCGGCTGACCAGCGGGTGCCACGGGCGCAGTATTTTTTGGGGCTGCTGTACCAGGAAGGCCTGGGCGTCAGCAAAAACCTGCCTGAATCGATCAAGTGGATCCGCAAAGGTGCCGAGCAAGGCGACGCCAATGCCCTCTACGGGCTGGGCCGCTGTTACGAACTCGGGCTGGGCGTCACGCAGAGCCTGCCCCGGTCCTACGCCTTCTACCGCCTGGCCGAGCAAGCGGGCGACCCTTCAGTACCGGCACCCCGTGCGCAGATTGTGGCGCAGGCACTGACCCCGCAACAGTTGAACAGTGCCGACAAAGCAGTGAGTACCTGGACAGTGGGAAGCGGCTTGCCTAATTGAGTGGCAAAGCACCACACAAGCCAGCGACATTTCGTCGTTTATCGGTCTCCCACCTTGCTATTGGCCAACCCCGCCCCATAACTACCCTGAATCCATTGATCCGAGGGGCAGACCATGACTAACCCAACCGAAACCGCCATCCTCGCCGGCGGCTGCTTCTGGGGCATGCAAGACCTGTTGCGGCGTTACCCCGGCGTGCTGCACACCCGTGTCGGCTACACCGGTGGCGATGTGCCGAATGCCACCTACCGCAACCATGGCAACCATGCGGAGGCGATCGAGATCGTGTTTGACCCCGCGGTAATCAGTTATCGGCAGATTTTGGAGTTCTTCTTCCAGATCCATGACCCGAGCACAGCGAACCGACAGGGCAATGATCTTGGGCCGAGTTATCGCTCGGCGATCTATTACCTGAGTGAGCAGCAACGGGATGTCGCCGAGGACACGGCAGCGGATGTGGATGCTTCGAAATTATGGCCGGGCCGGGTGGTGACGGAGATTGAGCCGGCAGGGCCGTTTTGGGAGGCGGAGCCGGAGCACCAGGATTATCTGGAGCGAATTCCCAACGGGTATACCTGCCACTTTATCCGGCCGAACTGGAAGTTGCCGAAGCGCGGTTAAGACAGCGCAACGGCAGAACAACAAAGGGGACGAACCAATACGTCCCCTTCACGGTCAGCCAGCACAGGTCTGCTTGTCAATTTCGAACCGCCCCACTTCTTTTTCGTTTTTGCTGCCAAAAATGTAAATGAAGGTGCCGCCCAGTGTGAGGATTGACGAGTCTTTTGGCATCTGCGCGGCGCAAACTGCCTGGGTGATGTCTGAGAATGTCGCGTCCAGGTCAAAGCTATCAGGCTGGGTATCGTAATTGACCAACGTGTAATAGAACCTTATCGCGTGGCTGTTGGCCGCTTCCGCCCGGTCGAACCTTATGTCCTCGTTCACCATTCGATCACGCGGCGTCGTTCGCGCGGTCAGGATGATCAGGTCGCTGAGGTAGCTGGGTTTGCTGGGCTCGGGTGTCTCTTCGAAGGCCTGTTTTATCAGCACGCCGGCCAAACCCGCGAACAGCAATCCCCACGCGCAATACCAAAACACTTTCCTGGTTTTTTCTGTTGCCACGTTGTTGTCTCCTAGACCCGTCACTTATTTCCCTAAATCCCCAACGGCCAGGACCTGCGGTGCATATTGGAGGTACCACGCACGTTGACCGACAAGCAGGTCGCGGGCGAGTTCGAGCTCTCGCTCGGACATGGCGGCATAAACCCGCTCACTGCGGTCAACGTGTTGCACCTGGTTGTTGACCACTGTGTAGAGCGCCCAGCCTTTGCTTTCCATGCACAGGCGGCTGCCCTGATTGATGATTTGCGCTTCGGTGTAGCCCAGGGAGCGAAAGACCTGCACACCCTGGCCATTCTTTTGGTAAGTAGCGACCTGAAATTGAACACAGGTGTTCAGGCTTTCGCTGAACTGAGTGGCGGAAGACACGTTGTGAGGCACTTTGAAATAGACGTTGCCATCCTTGAAGTCCATATCCGCTCGATCAGAGACCACACTTTGCGCAGAACTCAAATAACGGGCCTGAGGCGTCGAGGTCGATGCACAGCCGTTGAGAAGGCTGCCGACCACGGCCAGCGTAAGCAGAGAAAGGGTGATTCGCATCGAGACGTCCTTGAGGTGTTCCCAGGTAAATCCATTGACCCATGAAGCCGGGCATAGCGCAGCTTTGGGAGGGCAGTGGCGCAGTGCGCAATGTTGACACAAACAAGGCGTTAACCGAAGAAACAGCTTCGTAGTGATGGGGGATCAGCGCTTTTCGTACGCCCTGTACTCATTCTGCAGCACGATATGGTCCGCCACGTACTTCGCATCGTGCCAAACCCCATAGATAAACGACGATGCCCTGTTTACCAGATTCGGCAAGCCCAGGAAGTAAATCCCGCTCTGCGCGGAGATCCCGCGCTTGTGGAACGGCTCGCCTTTGTCATCGAATGCATCGACCTTCAACCAACTGAAATCGAACGTGAAGCCAGTGGCCCAGAGGATCGTGGTCACGCCTGCCTCTGCCAAGTCCAGGCTCAACCTCGGATTCACCAGGCACTCAGGGTCTGGCAACAACTCCCAGGCCTGCGGCTCAGGGGGAAACGGCAACCCGTTCGCCTCGATATAGGCGTCTGCATCGCGCAGCACATCAAAGTAGGCGCGATCCCCCTGAGCCACGTTCTCGGCCAAGCCCGGTTGGAAGGTCATGACACCGTCTTTCCAATCCTGGGTGACGCCCACCAGATGAATCCCTTGGTGTGCCAGGCGGCGGAAGTCGACCGTCTTACCGCCTTCGTAACCGCTGACCGCAAAGGCGACGTGCTTTTTCTTCGGCTGGATTTTGACTTCATCCCACAGGCCCAATGCACCCAGCCACCAGCAGTAGTCACGGCCGCGATAGGCGCGGGGAGGGCGGTAGTGTTCGCCCACCGAGAGGTACACGGTCTTGCCGGACTTTTGCAGTTCTTCGGCGATTTGCGAGCCGGAGGCGCCAGCGCCAACAACCAGTACGCCGCCCTCGGGGAGTTGGCCAGGGTTCTTGTAGCTGGACGAGTGCAGTTGATGCAGCGACGCGGTGGTCGGAACGATGTTTGGGATGGAAGGGCGCTGGAACGGGCCGGTGGCGGCGACCACATTGGTGGCTTCGATCACGCCGTCCGATGTGGTCACCTTGAAGCCGGGTCGCCCCACATGACGCTCTACCTGTTGTACTTCGACGCCGGTGCGCACGGGGGCCTGCAATTTGTCCACGTAGGCTTCGAAGTAGTCAGCCATACGCTCTTTGGGGGGGAAGGCTTCCGGTGAAATGCCTTCGAATGTGAGGCCGGGAAACCGGTCATGCCAGGCCGGGCCATTGGCGACCAGGGAATCCCAGCGCTCCGAACGCCAGCGTTCGGCGATGCGGTGGCGTTCCAGCACGATGTGCGGCACGCCCATCAGCGACAGGTGTTCGCTCATGGCGACGCCGGCCTGGCCTGCGCCGACGACCAGGGTGTTGATTTTTTCGACGGACATAGGCGGTTCCTGCACAGTCATTAGGCGGTTTGGTCCAGCAATTCGGCCACGGCCGTGAGTGCCAGTTGGTAACCCAGCGTCCCCAGCCCGGCGATCACACCGGTGGCGGCCTTGGACACGTAGGAGTGGTGCCGGAAGTGCTCGCGCTTCCAGATATTGCTCATGTGCGCCTCGATGATCGGCCCGTCGAAGGCCAGCAGCGCATCCAGGATCGGCACCGAGCTGTAGCTGAGCCCGGCGGCGTTGATCACGATGGCGTCGGCGTTCAAGCGTGCCTCTTGAATCCAGTCCACCAGCACGCCTTCATGGTTGCTCTGGCGAAAGTCCAGGGTCAGGCCCAGGGTCGCGGCGAGGTCTTGGCAACGGGCTTCGATGCTGGCAAAACTCTCGCTGCCATAGGTGCCGGCTTTGTCCAGGCCGTAGAGGTTGGCGTTGGGCCCGTTGAGGAAAAACACGCGGTGGGTCATGGCGTACTCCAGGTTATTCAGGGCTGCCAGTCATCCGGCACAACCGCAATCACGTCGATTTCCATCAACCACTCCGGCTGGCCCAAGCCCGAGATCACCAGCCCGGTCGAGATCGGGAATACGCCTTTGAGCCACTTGCCGACTTCCTGGTACACCGGCTCGCGGTAGCGCGGGTCGATCAGGTAGGTGGTGGTCTTCACGATGTGCGACAGATCAGAACCCGCCTCTTCCAGCAGTTGCTTGACGTTCTTCATCGCCTGCTCGGCTTGCGCACGCGGGTCGCCGAGGCCAATGAGGTTGCCCTCAAAATCAGTGCCGATCTGGCCGCGCACATAAATGGTGTTGCCCGCGCGCACGGCCTGGCACAGGTCGTTGTCCAGCGCCTGGTTGGGGTAGGTCTGTTGGGTGTTGAACATGCGGATGCGAGTGTGGGTCGGCATAACGGCAACTCATGGGACACGGGATGCAGCCAGCTTCACACCGGCCCGATTGCGACGAAACCAGCATTTGCGCGGGGTAGTGCTTAGGAAAAACCGAAGCCGGTGCAGGTCATCGGTTTGCGCCTGACCCGGCACGAACCCTGCAAAGCTCCCGGTACAGTCATTGTTGAGGGGCAGGCGTGATGCTCAGTCGTATTACTCAGCGTCAACTGGAGTATTTCGTTGCGTCGGGAGAGGCGGGCAGCATCAGTGCGGCCGCTGAACGCATCCACGTGTCGTCGCCGTCGATCTCGGCGGCGATCACTCATATGGAGGCCGAGCTGGGCATCCAGCTGTTTATCCGTCACCACGCCCAAGGCATTTCCCTCACGGCGGTGGGGCGCCAGGTGATGCAGGAAGCCAAGCTGATCCTGGAGCAGATGACCAACCTCTACACCATCGCGTCGGAGTCGTTGAACAGCGTGCGCGGCCCGTTGCGGGTGGGGTGCCTGGCGTCGCTGGCGCCGATGATCACGCCGGAGTTGGTGTTTGGTTTCGGCCGTGCGTTTCCCGGCGTGCGGCTGACGCAGGCCGAAGGCAACCATGAGGAACTGCTGGAAAAACTGCGCAGCGGTGAGCTGGACATCGCCCTGACCTACGACCTGGTGACCAGCCCGGACATCGACTTCCAGCCCCTGGCGCAGCTGCCGCCCTATGTGATGGTCGGCGAGTATCACCCACTGGCGAACTCACCGGCCGTCAGCATGCAAGACCTTGAGGCTTACCCGGTGGTGCTGCTCGACACGCCGTGGAGCCGCGACTATTTCCTCAGCCTGTTTATCCAGGCCGGCACCACGCCGAACATCATCATGCGCTCCACCAACCTCGAAACGGTGCGCGCCATGGTGGGCAACGGCATCGGTTATTCCTTCGCGAATGCACGGCCCAAATCGAACCTGTCCCAGGACGGCAAACGGGTGATCCGCCTGCGCCTGGCCGGTTCACACCGGCCGATGCGCCTGGGCTACGCCACTGCCTGCAACACCCAGCCGTCGCGGGTGGTGTCAGCGTTTGCCGAGCGTTGCCGCATGTTTGTGTCCGACCAGTACATCCCCGGCATGGCGCCGCCGAGCTTTTTTGATCCGCATGCGGTGCGCGATTGTAGGAGCGAGCTTGCTCGCGAAGGTCGTTAACGATAACGCGGGAAACCTGAAACGACGCGGCGACGTTGGGTTTCTCGCGAGCAAGCTCGCTCCTTCACACAAGCGGCAAGCCTGTTTTGCACTGAAATGTCGCGCGCAATGTGCCACCCATTCCGGCGTGCACCGTTTTGAGCTGCATAGGTTCTGCCTACCCAGTGCCCCGGCTTTTACGAATTGACCCTGACCACCTCCCCCCACGACTCTGAACCCATCGATGTAGATCAACTTCTCAGGGCACAGCGACGATGACATTCGACTGGAATTACATGTTTGGCTTGCTGGGCGATACCGAGTTCTGGCGCGCGACGTGGACGGTGATCAAGCTCAGTACCCTGACCTGGGTCTTGAGCATCGGCCTGGGCTTTCTGCTGGCGCTGGCCAAGCAATCCAGGCACGGCCTGCTCAGCGTGCCGGCGCGCGGCTATATCTGGCTGTTCCGCAGCCTGCCGCTGTTGGTGCTGTTGATCTTTATCTACAACCTGCCGCAAGCGTTGCCCGGCACCTCGGCGATCCTGGCCGACCCGTTCTGGTCCGGCCTGCTGGCGTTGGTGATCTGCGAGACCGCCTACGTGGCCGAGATCCATCGCGGTGGCCTGCTGTCGATCCCCAAGGGGCAGGGCGAAGCGGCACGGGCACTGGGCCTGAAGTTCTTCGGCACCCAATGGCGCGTAGTGATTCCCCAGGCATTACGGGTGGCGTTGCCGTCGCTGGCCAACGAATACATCTCCATCGTCAAGCTCACCTCGTTGGTGTCGGTGATCTCGCTGACCGAGATTCTGATGGTCGGCCAGCGCCTGTATTCGCAGAACTTCCTGGTGATCGAGACCATGGCGGCGGTGGCGTTTTTCTACGTGTTTATCGTCACAGTGTTCGACTTCCTGCTTAAACGCCTGGAGCGCTTTCTCGACGTCAACCAGCGCAACGTCTCCCGCGTTCCCGATGCAGCGGTACTGGCCCTGGCCACCCAACAGCGCACCGCCTTGGCGCGTCCAGCCAGCAACGGTGAGCCCGCGTTGCAAGCCGCACGGCTGCACAAGGCCTACAACGATATCGAGGTGCTGGGCTCGGTCAACCTGCAGATCCAGCCCGGCGAAGTGGTATCGGTGATCGGCCCGTCCGGCTCTGGCAAAACCACACTGATCCGCCTGCTCAATGGCCTTGAGCAACTGGACAACGGTGAGATCAGGATCAACGGCCAGCCGTTCATTCACTTGAATAAAGTCGGCGCGCAGAAACCCCGGTACATCGAGCACGCCGAACATCGCCTGAACATCGGCATGGTGTTCCAGAGCTTCAACCTGTTCCCGCATTTGAGCGTGCTCGACAACCTGCTGATGGCGCCGAAATACCATCGGCTGGGCGCGACTTCCGAGCTCAAGCAACAGGCCTACGCACTGCTGCACAAGGTCGGCATGCTCGACCACGCCTGGAAATACCCGCACCAGCTGTCCGGCGGCCAACAACAACGCGTGGCCATCGCCCGCGCCTTGATGATGCGCCCGCAGATCATGCTGTTCGACGAGCCCACCTCGGCCCTCGACCCGGAGAAAGTCAACGAAGTGCTGCAAGTCATCGAAGCCCTGGCCGAGGAGGGCATCACCATGGTGATTGTCACCCACGAGATGAACTTCGCCTTCAAGGTGTCCGACCGCATCGTGTTCATGGAGAAGGGCCGCGTGGTCTGCGACGACACGCCGGGCGCCTTGCGCAGCGGCCACAACCCACGCGTGGAGGCGTTCCTCAAGGACGTCTCGCTGGCGTGACCCCCTCAACGTTCAGGAAAAACACAATGATCGAGCAAGCGCACATCGAACAATTCCAGCGTGACGGTTTCTTGGTGGTTGAAGGCGTGCTGTCGCCGGAGGAAGTGGCTGCGTTGCAGCACGATTTCGACCAGTGGGTCGAAGAAAGCCGCAGCCACGCGCAGGGCTGGGGCGCCACCGTCGATGGCCGCGAGCGGTTTGACCTGGAGGGCGACCACCGCGCCGATCACCCGTCGCTACGCCGGGTGAGTTCGCCCACCGAGATTTCAGCGGCCTATGAGCGTGTGGCGTTGCACTCACGCATGGCGGCGATTTCCGCGCAGTTGATCGGCGCCCACGGCGCGCGGTTTCACCACAGCAAGATCAACTCGAAACTGCCCCATACGGCGACCCAGGTGAAGTGGCACCAGGACTTCCTGTTCACGCCCCACAGCAACGACGACATCGTCACCGCCTTGCTGATGGTCAGCGAAGTGACCCCGGAAAACGGCCCGCTGAACGTGATCCCCGGCAGCCACAAAGGCCCGCTGTGGTCACATTGGCAAAACCAACGGTTCACCGGCTCGGTAGACGACGCCGTCGTCGAAGAACACTGCCAGCAACCGGTGGCCTGCTACGGCCCTGCGGGCTCCGTGTGCTTCATGCACACCCGCCTTTTGCATGCTTCCAGCCCTAACGAGACCGAACTGCCGCGCACCCTTTTCATCAGCGTATATGCCGCTGAAGACGCGCTGCCATTCGGCGAAAACCCGCTGCCCAGCGCACATGCCGGCCTGCTGGTGGCCGGTGAAGAAAGTGGCTTGGTGCGTTCCACGGACAACCACATGCGCTTGCCGCAAAAGCCCCGTGGCGCTTCGTTCTTCGTGCAACAGGCCGGACAAGACTCAGCCACTGCCTAATCCCCCAAAACCTTGCAGGTAATCACCATGACAGCGTTTCGTAAAAGTGTTCGTCCCCTTGCCGTGTGCCTGCTGGGCGCAGCGGTTGCGATGACTTCGTTGGCGGCTTCGGCGTTCCAGCAGGACGGCAAGATCATCGCCGGTTCCGACGTAACGTTCTTCCCCTACGAGTACATGGATAACAACAAGCCCGCAGGCTTTGACATCGAGTTCATGGACGGCCTGGGCAAGGTCATGGGCCGCAAGGTCGAGACCCTCGACACGCGCTTCCCCAACCTGATCACCGGCCTGCAAGCCGGGCGTTTCGATGTGACCAATTCGTCGATGTACATCACGGCGGAGCGGGTCAAGGTCATCGACATGATCCCTTACCTCAAGAGCGGCGAGTCGATCCTCACCCTCAAGGACAGCAGCTTCCAGCCCAAGACCCCGGAAGAGTTCTGCGGCCACAAGATCGGCTCGATGGGCGCCACGTCGTGGTTGGCGCAGATGAACAAGCTGTCGGCCGAGTACTGCGTGGCCAAGGGCCTGAAGCCGATCCAGATCAGCGAATACAGCACCGACCCGCAAACCACCCAGGCCCTGCTGGCTCACGCGGTTGAAGCGCAGATCACCGACGCCGCCGTGGCCCGTGGCGTGATCGACAAACTCGGCAGCCGCGTGGTGATTTCCTCCGACACCCTGATCTACCCGGTGCTGAACGGCTTCGGCGTCAAGAAGGGCAATGACACGGTGAAGAAGGCCTTGCTCGACGGCCTGGAAAAATACCGCGCCACGCCGGAATACGCCGCCTTGCTCAAGAAGTACAACTTCCAGGCACCCACCGATGCCGACATCGCGGCATTGATGCCGAAGTAAACCCATCAGCGTGTGCCGCATTCCCGTGCGGCCGCGCCCTGCGGAGACCGATTCATGGCGTTATCCCACGAAGACCAGACGCGCATCGACCTGGCGGCGACCTTTCGCATCATCGCGCACCTGGGCATGCACGAAGCGGTGGCCAATCATTTCAGCGCCGCCGTATCGGCCGATGGCAAACAGTTTTTGCTCAACCCGAAGTGGAAGCACTTCTCCCGTATCCGCGCCAGTGATCTGTTGCTGCTGAACGCCGACGATTCATCCTGTGCCGATCACCCGAATGTGGACGCCACCGCCTGGTCAATCCATGGGCAAATTCATCGGCTGCTGCCGCAAACCCGCGCGGTGCTGCACTTGCACCCGGTCTACACCACCTCCGTGGCGTGCCTGGCCACGCCGCATATCCCGCCGATCGACCAGAACACCGCGCGCTATTTCAACCGCGTGGCGGTGGACGAGCTGTACGGCGGCATGGCCGACACCGAGGCCGAAGGCGCGCGACTGGCCGGGTTGCTGGATGGCAAAAGCCGGCTGCTGATGGGCAACCACGGCGTGATGGTCACGGCGGGTTCCATCGGTGAAGCGTTTGACGATATCTGGACCCTGGAGCGCGCCTGCCAGATCCTCGTCACCGCCTGGTCCACCGGGCAGCCGTTGCGGGTGTTGTCCGATGAAGTGGCGGAAAAAACCGCGCGCGGCTGGGAAGGCATTGCCGATTTCTCGCGCCAGCACTTTGAAGAAATGAAGCAGTTGATGATCGACGCAGACCCTTCCTTGCTCGACTGAGGACTCCACATGACTTTTTCCGTTGTCGCCCGCTGCGCCGAGACGGGCCAGTTGGGCATCGCCATCAGCTCATCGAGCATTGCCGTGGGCGCGCGTTGCCCGTGGCTGCGGCCCGGCGTGGGCGCGGTGGCATCACAGAACATCACCTTGCCGAGCCTGGGGCCGCAGGTGCTGGACTTGTTGGAGCAGGGCTTGGCGCCGAGTGAGGCGTTGGCCGCCTTGGCTGGGCAGGATCACAGTGAATATCGGCAGGTGACGGTGATTGATAACCAAGGCCGTACGGCGCATTTCAGTGGCGCGCAGACCTTGGGTATTCACAACGCGGTGAGTGGCGAGCAGTGTGTGGCGGCGGGGAATATGCTCGCCCATCCTGCCGTGATCGACGCCATGGTGGCGGCTTTCGAACAGGCCTCCGGGCCTCTGGCCGACCGCCTGCTGGCGGCGATGCACGCAGGCGTGGCAGGCGGTGGTGAAGCGGGGCCGGTGCACTCGGCGGCGCTGGTGGTGGTGGATGACCTCTTGTGGCCCATCGTCAACCTGCGGGTGGACTGGGCGGATGAAGACCCCATCGGCGCCCTCGACCAGCTCTGGCAGGCTTATCGCGGGCAGTTGCAGGCCTACATCGACCGCGCCATCAACCCACAGGTCGCACCCGGCTACGCCGTGCCGGGAGACGACCGATGAACAGTCGCGACCTGCTGGCGCAACTGGTGCGTTTTGACACCACCAGCCGCGAATCCAACCTGGCCTTGATCGACTTTGTGCGCACGTATTTGCAGGACCACGGCGTGGCCTGCGAGCTGGTGTACAACGAGCACAAGAGCAAGGCCAATCTGCTCGCGACCATCGGCCCGGCAGACGTGCCCGGCATTGTGTTGTCCGGGCATACCGACGTAGTGCCGGTGGACGGGCAGCGCTGGAGTGTGGCGCCGTTTGACCTCACCGAGCAAGACGGCAAGTTGTACGGCCGTGGCACAGCGGACATGAAGGGTTATATCGCCTGTGTGCTGGCGTGTGTGCCGGCCTTGGTGAAGGCAACGTTGCGCATGCCGGTGCATATCGCGCTGTCCTACGATGAGGAAGTCGGTTGCCTGGGTGTGCGCTCGTTGATCGAGCGATTTCACGGGCAGCCGGTCAAGCCGCTGCTGTGCGTGATCGGCGAACCCACCGAACTCAAGCCGGTACTCGGCCACAAGGGCAAACTGGCGATGCGTTGCCACGTGCACGGCGCGGCGTGCCATTCGGCCTATGCGCCGGCGGGCGTGAATGCCATTGAATATGCCGCACGCTTGGTCAGCGAACTGGTGCGGCTCGGCGAAGCGCTCAAGGCGCCGCAGCATCTGGATCAGCGTTTCGATCCGGCATTTTCCACGGTGCAGACCGGCCTGATCAACGGCGGCAAGGCCCTGAATATCGTCCCGCAGGACTGCAGTTTCGACTTCGAAGTGCGCTCGCTGCCGGCTCAGGATCCCTGGCAGGTTGCCCGGCAATTACAGGCATACGCCGAGCAAACCCTCCTGCCGGCGATGCGGGCGGTGAGTGGGCAATCGGCCATCAGCCTCAGCGAGTTATCCAGCTATCCAGGTTTAGCCACATCGTTGGAAAGCCAGGCCGCCGAGTGGGTGGCGCAGTTCTGCGGCTCAACGGAATTCGGCACCGTGGCTTTTGGCACTGAAGGTGGGTTGTTCGACCAAGCCGGCATTCCCACGGTGGTGTGCGGGCCGGGCAGCATGGAACAGGGGCACAAGCCGGACGAGTTCATCAGCGTGGCGCAATTGCAGGCCTGTGACCGGATGCTGGCGCGGGTGCTGGGGTTTGTGAGCCAGCCTGCAAACTAAGGTATACACGGCCCATACCCAGGTAGGATTCCGAGCGTTGTAGCCCCGTCGCACACTGTTTTGCAGGCGAGACATTCGCCTTCAAACAACAGGAGAGCGACCATGACAACCCTACTGAAAGCCCCGACCGAAGAACTGGTGCCGTCGCGCTACGCAGTGCGCGTCGGTGAAATTGATGTGCTGGTGATCAGCGACGGCGTGCTGCCGCTGCCGACCCAGACTATGTCCACCAACGCCGACCCGACCGCCCGCGCGGCGTGGTTCAAGGAGATGTTCCTCGGCCCGGACGCGTTCGACTGGGCACTGAATGTGCTGGTGGTGCGCAGTGGCGAGCAGGTGATTCTGGTCGACGCCGGCCTGGGCGGGCAATTTCCCGGTTTCCCACGGGCCGGGCAGTTTCCCAAGCGCCTGGAAGCGGCCGGTATCCCGTTGTCCTCGGTGACCGATATCGTGATCACCCATATGCACATGGACCACATCGGCGGCCTGCTGGTGGACGAGGTGAAGCGCAAGCTGCGTGCAGACGTGCGCATCCATGTGGCGGCCATCGAGGTCGATTTCTGGACATCGCCGGACTTCACCTACACCGACATGCCGGCGCCGGTGCCGGATGTACTCCGCGCCACGGCCCATCAATTCATGGCGTTGTACAAGGACAATCTGCACACCTTCGACGATGAACAGGAAGTCGCGCCGGGTGTCGTCGCCAAGCTCACCGGCGGCCACACGCCGGGGCATAGCGTGGTGTACGTGAACTCTGGCGGCGAGCGCCTGACCTTTGCCGGTGATGCGCTTTTTCCAGTCGCCTTCGAACACCCTGATTGGCATAACGGCTTTGAACACGACCCCGAAGAGTCGGTGCGCGTTCGCGTGCGGTTGATGAACGAAGCGGCGGCGAGCGGTGAGTTGTTCGTGGCTACCCACCTGCCGTTTCCGTCCGTGGGGCGGGTGGTGGTGAAGAGGGATGCGTTTCGCTGGGTGGCGGCGTTTTGGGACTTTTGAGGGTTGCGCAGGCGAGCGGGCCTCATGTTGCAAGCGGGCTTGTCCCGCGTTGGGCTGCGAAGCAGCCCCTCTAAAGCTCCCCCGCATTTTTCCTGCATAAACGCGGTAGCCGTTTTGGGGCTGCTTCGCAGCCCAACGCGGGACAAGCCCGCTCGCCACAGGGGGTGGGGCAGCCGTTAGCTTTTTGCTACGCCTACTCGCCATTGCGCAGGCGGCAGGCTCCCATTCACCAGGTAATTGCCCACAATCCGCGATTTGTACACGCGCGGGTTGTGGTTCGCCAGGGTTCGCGCGTTTCGCCACAGCCGGTCCAGCGCCTTGTTGCTGGCGGTGGCACTGGCGCCCAGTGCATCGAACAGCGCCGTGGTGGCCGCCAGTGTCGCATCCACCACTGGGTTCACTGCCAGGCACACTTCCAATTCAGCCAGCGCAACCTGCGGATCGTCATCGTGCAACGGCTGGTCATGGGCGATCACATACCGCGCGGTGTGCTCCAGCCGTTGCGCCGCTTGCTGGGCGATGGCTTGCGCGGCGTAGGCCTGGCTGGCGACTTCACCGATCACTTGCAGCAGTTGCACGTCCTGGCCGGCGGTGTCGGCATTGCCGGTGGTGAAGGTGCGCGCGCGCTGGCTGAGTTCCTCGGCACCGCTGAGGGCGGCGCGGCGGGCGATGCCGGCGAGGGTGCTGAGGTGGTAGAGCTGGAAGAACGACTGGCCGTGTCCAAAGCGCTGTTGGGTAAGGCGCACTTCGTCATCCACCACGGGCGCATTGTCGAAGATGCAGGTGCCGCTGGCGGTGAGGCGTTGGCCGAAGCCATTCCAGTCGTCGACGATCTGCACACCGGGCGCCTTGAGGTCGACGACTACGCTGTAGATCGTGCCGTCTTCGCCGGTGGCGATGGTGTTGATCAGGTCGCTGTAGAGCGCGCCGGTGGTGTAGAACTTTCTGCCGCTGATGCGCAAGGCGCCGGCTTCGTCACGGTGCAGGCGGGTTTCGAAATCGCCACGGGTCTGGTTGCCGACTTCGGTGCTGCCGGGGGAGAGCAGGGCGCCCTGGCCGAGCCGGTCCAGCCATTTGGCGCGCCAATCCAAGTCCTTGGCGCTGAGTACGTCCTCGCAGAAACCGAAGTGCCCGCGCAGGGCCTGGGTGATGTTGGAGTCGGCGGCGGACAGTTCCGTGAGCAACGCCAGCAACTCGACCAACGTTGCATCCTGGCCGCCATAACTCGCTGGCAGGCGCCAGCGCGGCAGGCCCAAGGCGTTCAGTTGCTGGATCACGGTGGCGAGGCTGCCGCGTGTCTGATCCGCCACCGCCGCCTGCGCGAGAATTTGCGCAAAGAGCGGGCGAAATGGTGCGGCCAGTTGTTCGTAACGGGCAGTGGGCGGTGCGCCCCAGATGTTCAAAGCGGGAATCGACATGCAATGGACCTTGCAAAAAATGGTTCAGGTGCTGGGGTCCAGTGGTCTGGTGAGCTCACCCTAACTCAGGCGCGGCGAAGTTTTTAATACGAAAAGCAGCTAGCGACCTGTACGACGGTTCTATCGATAGTGCCCAACAGTATTAAACCCCGCGCTTTTATTGCGTTAGCTTCTACGTCAAACGACCAGACTGCACGCCCACGGATGGTTGAACCAACCCTCCAACCCTGTGGGATTTTCCATGATCAACCGTCGAACACTGCTGTCTTTGCTGGGCCTGGCTTCTCTTGCACTGTATGGCCCATCGGCCGGCGCCGCCGAACCGCTGACCCTTACCGTGGGTGACCAGTTTTTCTCCAACCGCATTGTGCTGGAGCTGTCGGGCGAGCTGAAAGACTTGCCCTATAAAATCGACTTCAAGCGCTTCAACACCGGCTCGCCGGTGGCCTCGGCCGTGGCCAGCGGCGCGCTGGACGTAGGCATCGTCGGCGACACCCCGGTGATCAGCCTGGCCGCCAATGGCGCGCCGGTCAAAGTCGTCGCCAGTACCCAGACCAGCCTCGACGGCGTGGGCATCGTGGCGCGCAAGGGCATTCAGTCGGTGGCCGACCTCAAAGGCAAGACGGTCGCCATCTGGAACGGCTCATGGAGCCAGCAACTGGCCTATAAAGCGCTGGATGAAGCCGGAGTGCCGCGCAGCAGCGTTCACTTCAAATTCCTGCTGCCGGCCGAGGCCAGCCTGGCGCTGACCCAGGGCGACATCGACGCCTTCGGCACCTGGGAACCCTACGTGTCGCTGCAGGAAAAAGAAGGCAGCACCCTGATCCGCAACGCCAAGGGCCTGATGAGCGCGCCCACCTATATCGTCGCCTACGAGCCGGCCCTTGCGCAGAAAAGCGCGATCATCAAGGACTTCATTGCCCGCCTGACCCGCGCCCGGGTGTGGAGCAACACCCACGTCGACGAATACGCAGAAGCCTGGTCGAAGGCCAACCAGTCGGCGCCGGAAATCGCCAAGGTGTGGTTCAAGCGCGACGCGATCAAGGTGCTGCCGATTTCGCCGACGATCATCAGCGAAGCCCAGGCCACGGCGGATTTTTTGGTGGATGCGCAGATGTTGAAACAGCGTTATGACGTGGCGCCGTTGTTTGATCGGGTGCTTTAAATCCTTGATTGTAGGAGCGAGCTTGCTCGCGAAGAATGCCAACGATAACGCGGGCATTCAGGAGGAGTGCGGCGGTCTCGAGTATTTAGCGAGCAAGCCCGCCCCTACAAAAATCTGAATCAGCGCACCAGGCACGGCTGCTTGTTGTTGAAGCGCCACCCCGGAATCAAAAACTGCATCGCCACGCTGTCATCCCGCGCGCCGAGGCCCATGCCTTTGTACACCTCATGGGCCTTGGCGACCGCGTCCATGTCGATCTCCACTCCCAGGCCTGGCTTGCTCGGCACTTTTACATAACCCCCTTCGATTTTCAGCGGCGCCTTGGTCAGGTGCTGGCCGTCCTGCCAGATCCAGTGCGTGTCGATGGCGGTGATGTCGCCCGGGGCGGCGGCGGCGACCTGGGTGAACATCGCCAGGGAAATGTCGAAGTGGTTGTTGGAGTGCGAGCCCCAGGTCAGGCCCCATTCATGGCACATTTGCGCCACGCGTACCGAGCCCTGCATCGTCCAGAAGTGTGGGTCGGCGAGGGGGATGTCGACGGATTGCAGCTGGATCGCGTGGCCCATTTCGCGCCAGTCGGTGGCGATCATGTTGGTGGCGGTTTTCAGGCCGGTGGCACGGCGGAATTCAGCCATGACTTCGCGGCCCGAGTAGCCGTTTTCGGCACCGCAGGGGTCTTCGGCGTAGGCGAGTACGTGGTGCTGGTCGCGGCACAGGCGGATGGCTTCTTTCAATGACCAGGCGCCATTCGGGTCTAGGGTGATGCGCGCATCCGGGAAGCGTTCGGCCAGGGCGGTGACGGCTTCAATTTCTTCGTCTCCGCTCAATACGCCGCCTTTGAGCTTGAAGTCATTGAAACCGTACTTGGCTTTGGCGGCTTCGGCCAGGCGCACCACGGCGTCGGCCGTCAGGGCGGTTTCGTGGCGCAGGCGGAACCACTCATCGTCGCTGTCGGCTTCGTTGCGGTAGGCCAGGTCTGTGGCACTGCGGTCGCCGACATAAAACAGATAGCCGAGCATTTTTACCGCGTCGCGTTGCTGCCCTTCACCGAGCAAGGCGGCCACCGGGACTTCGAGGAATTGACCGAGCAGGTCGAGCAGCGCGGCTTCCATGGCGGTGACGGCGTGGATGGTGATGCGCAGGTCAAAGGTCTGCAAACCACGACCCGCCGCGTCGCGGGAAGCAAAGGTGCTGCGCATCTGGTTGAGGATGCGCTGGTACTGGCCGATGGGTTGGCCGATCACCAGGCTGCGGGCGTCTTCCAGGGTTTCGCGGATGCGTTCGCCACCGGGCACTTCACCCACGCCGGTGTTGCCGGAACTGTCTTTGAGGATGACGATATTGCGTGTGAAGTACGGGCCGTGGGCGCCACTGAGGTTGAGCAACATGCAGTCGTGGCCGGCGACGGGGATGACCTGGAAGTGAGTAACGACGGGCGTAGTCATGGCAAGTTCCTGAATAAGCTCAAAGAGGTTTGCTGAGGGCGGCGCCGGTGGGCACGGCGCTCGATGAAGTCAACACGGCAGAGGGCGCGGTCTTGGCGAAGAACACCAGGATCGCGGCGAGCACCGACGTGCCGGCCAGGCCATAGAGGCCGCCCTGGATCGAGCCGGTGGTCTGTTCCAGGAAGCCGAAGGTGGTGGGCGCAACGAAACCGCCCAGGTTGCCGATGGAGTTGATCAGTGCGATCACGGCGGCGGCGATACGCACGTCCAGGTAACCCTGGGGAATCGGCCAGAACAGCGACGATGCCGACTTGAAACCGATAGCCGCAAAGCAGATCGCCACAAAGGCAAAGACCGGCCCGCCCGTGGTGGACATGAACATGCCCGCTGCCGCAATCAACAGCGCTGCCGCAACCCACGCTTGCTGGAACTTGAACTTGCCCGACAACGAGGCGAAGGCGTACATGGCGATGATCGAGATCAGCCAGGGGATCGAGTTGAAGAAACCGACCTGTACATCGCTGAGGTCCCCCATCTTCTTGATGATGCTCGGCAGCCAGAAGGTGGCGGCGTAGATCGTCAGTTGGATGCAGAAATACAGCGCGCAGAACAGCAGGATCTGGCGGTCCTTGAGCAGCTTGCCGAGGGTCGGCTTGACGCTGGTGAGGGCCTCGCGGTCGCGCTGTTCCTGGTCGATGGCATTGACCAGTGCGTCCTGCTCTTCGCGGCTCATCCACTTGGCGTCGTGGGGTTTGGAGTCGAGCCAGAACCACACAAAGAAGCCAATCACTACCGAAGCCAAGCCTTCAATGGCGAACATCCATTGCCAGCCGTGGAAGCCAAAGCCCTCGATCTGCAATAGCACGCCTGACAGCGGGCCGGAAATCAGCGACGCAACCGCCGAGCCACTTAAAAAGATGGCGATGGCTTTACCGCGCTCCACGCCAGGCAGCCAGCGCGTGAAGTAGTAGATCACCCCAGGAAAGAAACCGGCCTCGGCCACCCCCAGCAGGAAGCGCAGGATGTAGAAGTGGGTTTCGTTCTGGATGAACGCCATCAGCGTGGCGACAATGCCCCAGGTGAACATGATGCGGGTCAGCCAGATACGCGCGCCGACCTTTTGCAGCAGCATGTTGGAGGGCACTTCGAACAGGGCATAGCCGATGAAGAACAACCCGGCGCCGAAGCCATAGGCGGCTGCGCCGATGCCCAGGTCATGCTCCATGTGCGTGCGCACAAAGCCGATGTTGACCCGGTCGATGTAGTTGAGGATGAACATGATCACGAACAGTGGGAGCACATGGCGCTTCACTTTGCTCACGGCGCGCGCGAGGACGGGATCACTTTCGGGTGCGGCAGATGCATGGATTGAATTGGTCACAATTCAAAACTCCCCCTGATTATTTTTATGCGGGTTTGCGTGTCTTGTTGATAGACATCATACAAGTTGTTTTTTTCAGATCGCAATGGGGGTGATGATGTTTTTGTGTTTATAAACAGGTTCGTTGAGCATTTATTAGGTTCTAAAGGGTGTGCGAGGCTGGATACTTGCGAAGGTCGGCAAGGTGATCGATATTAGTTGTCATACAAGTTGAGATCTTCTGCTTCACACGACATCCTGTGTAGGAGCGAGCTTGCTCGCGAAAAACGTCAACGATAACGCGGGCACCCTAGATGAACGTGGCGTGCTCAGGTTTTTCGCGAGCAAGCTCGCTCCTACAGGGTGTTAAGCTCGCACCCGCTAACTCTGTGGATTCGTCACTATGCCCATTGAACATGGACCCGCTGTCCGTAAACGCTCCACCAACCTGGCCCAGGGTGTGGTCGATGCGTTGACCCAGCGCATCCTGCTCGGCCAGTTGAAACCCGGCGAAAAACTGCCCTCGGAATCCACCATCGTGCTTGAGCACGGCGTGAGCCGAACCGTCGTGCGCGAAGCGATCTCCAAATTGCAGGCGTCGGGATTGGTCGAGACCCGCCACGGGATCGGCACCTTTGTGCTGGCGCAACAGGCGCAGCAGGGCTTGCGCTTGCATGTGGACACGGTCGCCAGCGTGCGCAACATGCTCGAACTGCGCCTGGGTCTGGAAGTGCAAGCTGTCGCACTGGCCGCCGTGCGCCGCACCGACCAACAACTGGCCCACATGCGCCAGGCACTCGATGACTACCAGGCTTCCCTGGCCAACAACGACAGCTGCGTGGAAGAAGACAAGCGCTTTCACCAACTGATCGCCGAGGCCACCGGCAATACCTTCTTCAGCGAAATCATGCTGCACCTGGGCAATGCGATGATCCCGCGCACCCAGGTGAAGGGCGACGAACGTGGCGGCGCCGACTTTGCCAAGCTCGGCCAGTTGGCCAACCTGGAACATGAAGCGATCTTCAACGCGATCAAACGCCAGGACCCGGACGCCGCCCGCGCGGCCATGGTGTTGCATCTGACTAACAGCCGAGACCGTTTTTCGGGGGAGCAGGGGCGTTGAACGAACACACTTTATCCCTGCGTCTGGAGCGCGTCGCCGCCAATGTACCGGAGGGCGCGCGCCTGGCCGATATTGGCTCCGATCACGGTTATTTGCCGGTGGCATTGATGCGCCGTGGCCTGATCACGATGGCAGTGGCGGGGGAGGTCGCGACCACGCCCTTTCATGCGGCGCAACGTACCGTGCGTGACAACGGCCTGGAGCAGCAGATCACCGTACGTCTGGCCGATGGTTTGGCGGCCATCGAAGCCCATGACAGCATCACCGCGATCAGCGTCTGCGGCATGGGCGGCGAGACGATTCGCGACATTCTCGAAAGCGGTAAGCGGCACCTGAGCGGCCAGGAACGATTGATCCTGCAACCCAATGGTGGCGAGCAACCGCTGCGCCAATGGCTGATGAACAACGGTTACTCGATCCTCAGTGAAGAACTGCTGCGGGAGAACCGCTTCTACTACGAAATCATCGTCGCTGAGCGCGCAGAGGCGGTGGTTTACACCGCTGAACAACTGTACTTTGGCCCGCTGCAAATGCAGGCGCGCAGCCCAGTGTTTATCGCCAAGTGGCAACGTATGCTGCGCCTAAAACACAAGACCCTGGCCAGCTTCGAGCACGCTCGGCAAGCGGTGCCGGAAGAGAAGCGAAAAGAGATCGCGCAGCAGGCCAGATGGATTACCGCGCTACTGGCCTGATACCCCTTCATTCAAACCTGATGACCTAGGACACCCACCATGGCCGACGCCACCGACCCCACCTTCTACGACCGCGCCGACGCGCACATCGACCTGTCGAACGAGCAACTCCAGGCTCACGAAAACCTCGGCCAGGTCAGCGCCTCGATGATGTTCGGCACCACGCGTTTCAATGCCTGGGCCAGCGCACGCAACTTCAAGTCCGGCGCGGAAATGGCCGATGCGCGGGAGGCGATGTTGAAGTACTTCTGTGACCAGTACCGGATGATGCTTGAGGATAATCTGGATGATCACATCAATAATTTCGACCGGTACAGGGGGATGCCATAGGCCTTTTTAAGCGGCTTTAGGGCGCGAAGTCCGAAGGAGCCGGTGCGGTGGGCTGTTCGGTCTTGGAGGGCTGGGCTGGCGTGTTTGCGGTTGGGCTAATCAAATTGGTGTACTCCTCAATGATTCGGTTGATCGCCTCCGGTGGCTCGCACGCCTTGAACTCGATGCGAATCTGCACCTCATCGGGATCGCGTTCCTGACCCTCACGCTTGTTGGCGCCAAAGGTCACGAAAAACTTCTCACTGTGCAGGTCGCCGTTCTCCAGCTCGTGGCTGGCTTTTTGCACTTCGGTGCTGTGCATTTTTACCGATAGGTCTACATCCATCTTGTGCAGCGCCAAGCCCTTCGGCGCGACCAGTGCGATCAGCGGCACGCTGATGGTATGTCCCTCGGTCAGCGAGATCTCAACCATCTTGGCCTTCATCGGCGTGCCCAGATCTTCAACGTTGTAATCGAAGAACTGGTCGAACAGCGCAATGTATTGATGGGCGATCAGGTTATGCGTGGCAGCTGCGGCCTGTTGCAACCCGCGAGTGATGTGGCTCAAGTCGCTGGCCGACATGGGTTCCTTGGGGCGCGAAAAAAATGCCATGGTGAGCTCCTTTCAAGTCGAGTGGGTTGCCCCGCCCAGAGGGGCGGGGCGGGATGGGACTATTTGGTTTTTTCCGCAGGCTTGGCGTCAGGCAGTGGAAGTACCCCTGCTTTTGGGAGCTCTGTCGGGCTGGTTGGGGTGGCGCTCGGCAAGGTGACCGGTTTGGTGGCGGCATCGGTGAGGAAATCGATGACGCGCATCAAGGCTTCCGGTGGGTCTTGGCGAACGATTTTGGTCTTGATTTCGTAGCGTGCGCGGGTATCTGTCTTGCGGGTCTGGGATGACTTGTGGCTGGCGGCACCTTTGACCGAAACGCTGAAAGGACCCCAGCCCATCTTGGCGTCGAAGCTGCCGGAAACATCATTGGAACTGGTGTCCTCAGCCATTTGGGTGATGGTCAGCTCGAACTCGATGCTGCCTTCTTCAATGGTGATGTTGGGGTGGCTGATCGCGGCCAGCAGTGGAATGCGCATGGTCTTGCTGACCGTGCCCTTATAGATCCCCTGCTCATCGACGAGGGTTTCGTCATAGTCGAACTGCACCGAAACGGCCTTGCCGTCCTGGATGCATACACCCATGAGAAAGTCCGCATACGCTTTGCTGGCGGCGACTTGCGCCTGGATCATTGCCATCAGCGGCCCGGTGATCATCTTGTCCAGTGGAAGTGCGGCGATCACGCCTCCAATGAGACCTTTATCAATATCTGGCATTTTTAATTTCCTTATCGTGAGTGCGCGAAAGTGCGCAACTTCAATTTATCCATGTGGAACTTTGTGATTCAGTAGGAAGTAATTACCGATGAATAAAAATGTCCTGGCGTCGAATGTTGGCAATTTGCCGAAGGCTCAGTCCGTACTTCTCGGCGAGTGCACTTCGTGATACGCCATCGGAAATACCCATTTGAATATTCTGATTACGAATTTGCCGAAAAAAATGATCGGACTTGGGAATCTCTAAAGAGATACCCGCGAAATCACTGATCAAGGCTTGCAAGGCTTCCGGCGATAAAATCAGCGCCAGCGAAGTACGTTGTGCGTGTTTGGGGATGTACTTAGGGCGGCCGCCATATACGCAGGTCAGGCGGAACGCGTTTTCCAGACCGATACAGGCAACCAGCACCTGAAGGGAATGGGGGAGTTGTCGTACATCGATATGTTCCAGGTCTTTCGGTTCCATCGGCCTAACCTCCTTGTGATGAGAGCTGGTCAGAGCTTAGGAAGTAATGCGTGCGAATAATCAGTAGGAAACTTTACCCATGAAGATGAGGAAGCTTTACCTTCTGAAGAGCGGATGGCGCGAGTGATGGACTGCAGTTTCCTAAAACCAAAAGGAAACTCACCATGTCCAATAATTTAATAGATATGGCCTTCATCGCTCAGCTCGAAGGCGGTAGTGCCACACGTGGTTACGTGCCTGATCCGGAAAACAGCCGTAGCGGCGTCACCATTGGCACCGGCTTTGACCTGGGCCAGCAAAAGAACCTGAACATGCTGCCCAAGGATCTCAGCGAACGGCTTTTACCCTACTTGGGGTTGATCGGTGCACAAGCCGTGGCATGCCTGGAACGCCTGCCGCTGAATGTCAGTGCGCAGGATGCACGCAGGATTGACGAGGCCTACAAGGCGCCTTTCATTGAGCGCCTGGCCAGTGATTACAGCAAAGCTGCGGGACGCCCGTTTGAAGCATTACCGGCGCCGATGCAAACCGTGATCGCCTCAGTTGCCTTCCAATATGGCAACCTTGCCAGCCGTACGCCGAAGTTCTGGGCGCAAGTTGTGGCGGCGGACTGGAAAGCGGCCGAGAACAACTTGAGGAATTTCGGCGATCGCTATTCCACCCGACGTTGCAAGGAAGCCGCTTTGTTGGCGAGTGCGTTGTAACACTATAGATGCAGCCACCCAGGGAAATCCTGGGTGGCTGCTTGCATCATGGGCAGGGTTTGGCGAGCAACAGGGTCACCGATTGCATCGCGTGGGCATCTTCAACATCGGTTCCATCAGCAAGCGTGCGCCAGTCCACATCCACACACAGTGCCGTGACGGCCACGTGCTCGAATAACCCTACTTTGTCTGCAAAGTCATAGCGGTAGGTGGCGCGGGTTGTAGCAAAGGGTGTAACGGTCGTTGCCTTGTTCAAAACGGTAGACACAAGATCGGGTACTTGCGCCATCGGTGCAGTGAAGTGCGTGGCGGACTCTTTATTGAAGTAACCGTGGTCACGCGTGGCTTTCCATAATTGCTGCCATTGAAACTTACTCGCATGGGCGTTCAGTGTGACGGCAAACTCTTTTAGTGCTTGAGGTTCAACATTGGCAGTATTGAGCGCCTGTGCTGGTGCAGCCAACATGTACAGCGCTGCCAGTGAGGCGCTCATCAATAATCGACGTTCCATGTTCAACTCCTGATCGTGGGCGGGATAAAAAGCCTGTCCGAAAACAGGCTTTTTCGAGTGCTGCAATCGCAACTCAGTAGGTGTGTTCCACCAAGTATTCCCAGTTGTCGGCGTTGGTCAGGACGGTGTGCAGGTTGCCGTCGCCTTGCTCGGCTTGTTGCACCAGTCGCAGGCAGGCCTCCTGGCCGTAGGCGTGGTCGTCGGTGCCCAGCACATCGTTGAAATGGCTGGTTTCGTGGATCAACGTGCCAGCGCGCGAGTCGTTGCCATAGGTCGGGGCGGTGAAGAATGCTCCTCCCAGCGTGATGTGATGTCCCGCGTCGTTGGGGTGGACCTCTGCATACCAATTTGCATTGGGTTCGCAGTTGACCTGCCCTTCATGAATGTTTTGCAGTGCCTGAAAAATCCGGTACAGGCGTTGAGCCAAGACTTGCAGGTTTCCAGGTTGCTGGACGCCCATCCACACCCTAGCGACATCGGCATTGCCGCCGTTCAGGTGATGGATGGTGAATTCCAGCGAGCGCAACGCGGCATAGCGAGCTGCACGGAAAGTTCTGCGTTCGGAGCTGTTAAGTGCACGTGCCATGATGAATCTCCAGTGGTATTAGGAGATTTCAGTGTGAGCGGGAGGAAAAGTGCTAATCAGCAGGAAGTAATTCCGCTGTTCCTGCGCACTGCGCCATTAGTTACAGCTATCCCTTCGCCACTGAGTGCTTTTGCCCCATTTTCGAGCACGGCACGTGCACGCTCAGTGGGCGCGCCCGTCTGTCTCCAGCCCTTCTATCAACGGCCCGTATCTTGCTTGAGCCAAGCTAATCAATGACATGGCATTTTGCCGTCAGTCATTTCAAGGCTTCACCCCGCGGTGCACCGCGTGGGTCGTTTTTGGGGAGTGGTCGGACATGCACAGCCTTTTGTCACCGGGTATTCGCCTGCTGGGGCGATTCGGTTTTGCGCGCAAGTTCCAGATCCTGTTTTTCCTGTTCATGCTGCCCCTGGCGGGTAGCCTGTGGATGATCGGCTTGGACTATCGCGACAAATTGACCGTGATTACCCGCGAGCAATCCGGCGTTCGGCAACTGTTGGCGCTGGATGCGCTGGACGGTCAATTGACCGCCCAGCGCAACCTCGCCGCCCGCTGGAAAGCCGCAGACATCCTGCACGCGCCGACCCCGGCGGCGAAGGCGGCGATGGACAAGGTCGATGCCAATTTCCCGGTGATTTTGCAAAGCCTGCAAGCCCTGGGCGATTCACTCAAAGCCCAGAACGCCGGCGCTGATATCCTCGCGCGCTTCGACGCCTTGCAGGCGACAGTCAAGGGCATGGACTCTCAATCCCTGCGTACGGTCGGCTGGTGGCCGGACGGTTACGACCGTTTCACTGCGGCCCTGACCGCCATGCAAACCCTGCGCGAGCAGATCACCCTGGACGCCGGGTTGATCCTCGACCCGTGGCTGGAAACCTACCTGCTGATGCAGATGTCCACCCAGCACACCCCCGACCTGATCGAGCGTATTGGCCGCATGGCCAGTGTCGGCCAATCGTCCATCGCTTCGGGGCAGTTCACCCTGCAAAGCCGCTTGCAGATGCGTGACCTGCGCAGCCGCATCGGCGATGCGCGGGACCAATTGGTCAAGGCCGCGGCCTCGCTCAAGGCCAAGCAGTATGCCGGTCTGGAGCCATGGACGGCGCAGTACGACAGCAGCCTGCAACGCCTGGACAACGAACTCAAAGTGCTCGACGACGGCGTGTTCGGCGGCACCATCAAGCTCGACACAGCGGCTTTCGAAACCAGTGTCGACGGCGTGCTCGACAGCCTGGGCGCGCTGCGTAACCAATCGCTCAATTCGCTGGATGCGCGCCTGGGTCACTACCGTGATCGCTCGCTGCAGAAGTTCGTGCCGGTAGCGGCGACCTTCAGCCTGTTGGCGTTGGCTGCGTTGTACCTGTTCATCTGCCTGCAAGCTTCGATCCGCCGCAGCGCCAGTGGCATCACCACCCTGGCTGAGTCCCTGCGCGACGGCAACCTGTGCGTCGAGGTGGCGGTGGAAGGGCGCGACGAACTCGCGGCCATCAGCACCGCGCTCAACGTGGCGGTGGTGCAGTTGCGCACCAGCCTGTTGGGAGTCAATCACGAGACGCAACAACTGGGGGCGGCGGTGCTGACCCTCAACTCCCAGTCGGGTAGCACCCTCACCGAGGTCGAAGACCAGCAACAGCAAATCAGCCAGATTGCCGCCGCCGCCACCCAACTGGCCGCAACGTCCCTGGGCGTCGCCAAGAGCTGCGAACAAGCCTCGGGCAGCGCCCAGCAGACCCGACGCATCGCCGAAGACAGCAGCCGCGACAGCCAGCGCACCACGGCCAGTATCCAGCAACTCAACCTGCGCCTGACCGACACCGCCGATGCGCTGGAGCAGGTCAGCCAGCAGGGCCAGCAGATTCAATCGGTGGTCGACACCATCCGTGGCATTGCCGAACAGACCAACCTGCTGGCGCTCAATGCCGCCATCGAAGCCGCCCGTGCCGGTGAGCAGGGCCGAGGGTTTGCCGTGGTTGCCGATGAAGTGCGCAGCCTGTCGCAACGTACCCAGGCCTCCACGGCGCAGATCGCCGGCACGGTCGACAGCCTGCGCGCAACCGTCAGCCAGGCAGTCACTCTGATGGGCGCGGCCTGTGAACAAGCGCTGACCGACGCGGAATCCGTCACCGGGCTGGGCACACGCCTGGGCGAGATTGCGGGTGCGGTGCAGCACGTCACCGACACCCTGGCGCAGATCGCCACTGCTGTTGAAGAACAAGCGGCGACGGCAGATGAAGTGAGCGGCAATATCCAGCAAGTGGACCAGGCGGCCGGGCGCTTGCTCGACGGCGCACGGGCAGTGAACCGAGCGGCCGACACCTTGAGCAAAGGTAGCCAGGCATTGAGCGATAACACCGCGCGGTTTCGCCTGGGCTGAGCAATCGGATGAACCTTCGGCGGATACGGGGCTCACTTGTCAGGTAGCCCTGTTCCCTTGCCGAAAGGAATCCGCATGTCCGCAACGACCTTCCCGCACGGCCCCGTCACCCGCGAACTCAGCCTGCGCGCCGTCATCACCGGCAGTGTCCTCGGTATCCTGCTCACGCCGTCCAATGTGTACGCCGGGTTGAAGATCGGCTGGTCGTTCAACATGTCGATCATCGCACTGCTGATCGGCTACGCCATTTTTCAGGGGGTGGCCAAGCGTTCCGCCGACCACCTGCCGTGGACCTTGCACGAAAGCAACATCAACCAGACCGTTGCGTCGGCCGCCGCGTCGATCATTTCCGGTGGGTTGGTGGCGCCGATCCCGGCCTACACCTTGCTGACAGGCAACCAGCTCGACGCCGTCCCGATGATTGCCTGGGTGTTCTCGGTGAGTTTCCTGGGCATCTGGATTGCCTGGTATCTACGGCCCTCGCTGCTGAATGACAAGGCGCTGAAATTCCCCGAAGGCATGGCCACCCTGGAAACCCTGTTGCACATCTATAACCACGGGCGCGAAGCCGCAACGCGCTTAAAGGTTTTGCTCAGTGCCGCGTTGCTCTCCGGGCTGGTCAAGTGGGTGGACACCTTCATGTGGGCCTTCCCGCGCTGGTCGCCCAGCGCCCAGTTGGAGCGCCTGACCTTCACCGCCGACCCTTCGCTTTTGCTGGTGGGCTTTGGCGGCATCATTGGCATTCGCGTGGGCCTGACCCTGCTGCTCGGCGCCTTGCTCGCCTGGGGTGGACTGGGCCCCTGGTTGTTGGCGCAACACCTGGTGACCTTGCCGGCGGGCAGCAGCGGCCCGCAGTTCGCCGCGCTGGTGGAGTGGTTGCTGTGGCCGGGCGTAAGCCTGATGGTGTGTTCCACTTTGGCCTCGCTGGCGATTCGTTTGTGGGCGTTGTACCGGTCAACCGACGCCAGCGGCGGTTCGACTTGGACAGTGCCCAAGCCGGGGCCGGCAGCCGGTTTTGTATTGTCGATCGTGCTGGTGGTGAGCCTGCAGGCAGCGCTATTTGGCATCAATCTCGGTATGGCCTTGCTCACCATTCCATTGGCGATCTGCCTCGCCGCCGTCGCCGCGCGCGTGGTGGGTGCCACCGGCATTCCGCCTATCGGCGCCATTGGGCAACTGTCCCAGCTGAGCTTCGGCATCGTCGCGCCGGGGCAGGTGCCGATCAACCTGATGAGCGCCAACACGGCCGGTGGCTCGGCCGGGCAGTGCACCGACTTGATGAATGATTTCAAGGTGGGCAAGGCCATTGGTGCCACGCCGCATAAGCAGGTAATCGCGCAGATCCTGGGGATTTTCATCGGCAGTATCGTTGGCGTCTTCGCCTACCTGGCGTTGATCCCGGATCCGCAAACCATGCTGCTTACCGAAGAGTGGCCGGCACCGGCGGTCGCCACCTGGAAAGCCGTGGCGCAAACCCTCACCCATGGGCTCGATTCACTGTCCACCAGCATCCGTTGGGCGATTGCCATCGGCGGCTTGGTCGGTGTTCTGCTGGGTGTGGCGGACAGCCTCTTGCCTGCCCATCGCGCCCGTTACCTCCCGAGTGCGGCCGCGTTGGGCTTGGCTTTTGTGCTGCCCGCCTCGGTGTCGCTGATGATGGCCTTGGGCGCGATACTCACCTGGCTGGTGAGCTGCCGCTGGCCGAGCCTCACCGAGCGCTTTGCGATTACGGCCGCCGCCGGTTTGATTGCGGGTGAGAGCATCACCGGCGTAGGGGCATCACTGTGGTCGATGGTGCACTGAAGCGTGGCTCGGCAATTGCCGAGCCTGCCGCCATGGCCTCAGGCGATCTTCACATTCATGGTGATCTTCGCCGTGAACACCTTCACTTCGCCCTCATCAAAAATATCCACCGGCACGATCTTGTCCCCGGCGGTTGACCAATCAATGCCGCTGCCATCCGCCACGGCGCGGATGTTCGACTTGGCCTTCGCCAGATACTCCACGGTCATGCCCTTGGGAATCCATCTGGCGCCTGACGGAATCGACACGTCCGTCATCGTTCCTCCCGCCAACTCTGCCGCGTTGCACAACGCAATGGCATGCACGGACGCCAAGTGGTTGGTGATTTCCTTGCGAAACGGCACATTGACCACGGCATGCCCAGGACGCAGTTCGGCGATTTGCGGGTTGATGGTGCTGAAGTAGGGCGCCACTTGGCAGGCCATTTGGCTGAACGCTGCAGGGCCTACACTGTTGAACATGCTGAGAAACTGGCTCATGGATTATCCTAGCAATGGGTTGACAGAATAATATTCTGTAACGGAACAATATTCTGTAAATTCAATGGGTGTCAAGCCATGCCTTCTCTGCGGGCGGCTGTACCTTTAGACTCCGCACATTTGGCGAGCCACTTCATGCACGCACCTGATCTGATCGAGCGCACCTTCCCGAGCCGGCGCGGCGACCTCAAGCGCAGCATCCTGCGCGAGGCCCTGGCCAGCTTTAACGAAGTCGGTATTGAAGCGACGAATATCGAAACCATCCGCGCGCGGTGCGAGACCAGCGTGGGCGCCATCTACCATCATTTCGGCAACAAGGAAGGCATCGTCGCCGCGCTGTTTTTTGCCGCGCTGGAAGATCAGGCCGCCTTGCGAGAGCAACACCTCAAGAAGGCGCAAACCGCCCAGGCTGGCGTGGAAGCGCTGGTGCGCAGTTATGTGGAGTGGGTGGATGCGCAACCCGAATGGGCGCGCTTTATGTTCCAGAGCCGTTTCGCCGTGGCCAACGGCCCGCACAAGGACGAGCTGCTCACCCGCAACAAGCAGCGCAATGCGCAATTGACCGAGTGGATGAGCGACGAAGGCCGCCGTGAGGCGTTCAGCCATATCCCGGCAGAACTGCTGCTGTCGCTGATCATCGGCTCGGCCGAAAGCTATGCCCGTGCGTGGTTATCCGGCCGGGTCAAGCACAGCCCGAATCACTACGCCGCGTTGCTGGCGCAGGCGGCGTGGGCCTCGATCAGCCAAACGCCTCCACAATAAACGCCTCCAGCGTCGCCTCTTCGAGGATCTCCATGGAGAAATGCCCGAAGCGCTTGGGCAGCCAGATAATGCGGCCCCCGGACGGCGATTGCAGGTTCTCGCGGGCCAGGGGCACGCCGTTTTCGTTCTCCGGCTGCACACCGGCGGCGATCAGCTCGTCATAGGCAATCTCGATGTCCGGCGTGGTGTAGCAGTGGCGGTAAATCATGCCTTCGCCGTGGGCGTCCAACAGTTCGCGCAGGTTGCCGGCGATCGGCTGGACCAGCATGAAGCGCTCTTGCCCCATCAACACCACGGCATAGCGCACATGCAGGCCGCCGCGCTCCCACACGAACGTCTTGGAGATGCGTGCCTTGAGAATGCGTGCGTAATAGGCACAGGCTTCTTCAAGGTTTTCGACCAGTATGTCGACGTGGCTGAATTTCAGATCCATGGTGTGCCTCCTCTCGAACCGATCCCCATGGTAACCACGGCGTCCGTCACGTAGAAAATTATTTGTCGGCACTCCCGAAGGCTGGCGTAGTCTGTTTCCAAGACATTTCTCTCGCCCTGCGGAGCCTTCAATGATCATCGTCCACCACCTCAACAACTCACGCTCGCAACGCATCCTGTGGCTGCTCGAAGAACTCGGTCTGCCCTACGAGATCAAGCGCTACCAACGCGACCCGAAAACCAACCTCGCCCCGCCGGAGCTCAAGGCGATCAACCCGCTCGGCAAATCCCCGGTGATCGAAGACGGCGGCCTGGTGCTGATCGAGTCCGCCGCCATCATCGACTACCTGATCCGCCGCCACGGCCAGGGCCGTCTGCAACCGGACCCCGCCAGCGCCACCTACGACCACTACGTGCAGTGGCTGCACTTTGCCGAAGGCTCGGCCATGTTGCCGCTGATGCTCAACCTCTACGTCGGCCGCCTGGGCGAGGCTGGCGCGCCGTTGCATCCGCGTATCGAATCGGAAGTCGCCAACTACCTCGGTTACCTCAACGACGTGCTCGCGGGCAACGCCTACCTGCTTGGCGACGAGCTGAGCGGCGCGGATATCCAGATGAGCTTTATCGGCGAAATCGCCAGGGCCCAGGGCAAGTTGCAGGCCTACCCGAACCTGGCAGCGTGGGTGGAGAAGTTCCAGGCGCGACCTGCGTATCGCAAGGCGGTGGAGCAGGGCGGGGCGTATGCGTTTGCCCAGTGATTAACGCTGCTGCAACGCCACCTTCAGCCCCAGCCCCATAAACAGCGTGCCGATGATTTTGCCTTCCCAGCGCCGCAGTTTGGACAGCCCCTTGATGCCTCGGCTCAAGGGGCGGATGGCGAGGGCGAGCAGGCTGGTGTACACCGCACTGAGCACCGAGAAGATCAGGCCCAACACCGCGAACTGAACCAGCGACGAGCCGGATTCCGGGTGGACGAATTGCGGCAGGAACGCCAGGAAGAAAATCGCGGTCTTCGGGTTGAGCACCTCGGCGCCCACCGCCTGGAAAAATGCCTGGCGCGGGGTGACGGCAGGCAAGGTCAGCCCCGCCTGTGTGCCGGTCTTGGCCATGAACGCGCGTACGCCCAGGTAGATCAGGTAGGCCGCACCGGCCCACTTCACCGCGTTGAACGCCGTGGCCGACGTCATCAGGATCGCCGACAACCCCAACGCCGCGCCCAGGGTATGCAGCAAGTCGCCGCATGCAACGCCCAGCCCGGTCGCCACGCCGACCTTGCGCCCGCCTTGCACGGTGCGGGTGATCACCAGCAACACAGAGGGGCCTGGAATCAGAAACAGGCCAATCACTACGGCGACATAGGTGATGAGGGAGGCGAGTTCAAACATGGCGGACGCTCTCATAAAGGGGGCACGGCCCCTAATGCCCTTCAGTTAAGGGTGAATAGTGTACCTGTGGCGAGGGAGCTTGCTCCCGCTGGACTGCGTAGCAGTCCCATTTTTGGGGCCGCTTTGCGGCCCAGCGGGAGCAAGCTCCCTCGCCACAGGTTACCTTTACCCTTTCTGCTTCTTAACTGACTGACATTAGGCACGGCCCCCAGTTATCCCCAAGTGAATGGTGTTTACAACTGTTAACGGATTGAACGGCGCAATCGCTATAGGCTTTGGGGTGTCTGCCCTGGAGCCCATCGCCATGAACCTGCGAGCCGTCACTGCCACGTTGTTTGCCTTTGTCCTGTTGCTGCCGTCACCGGCCGAGGCCGCGACGCCTATCACCCATGTCGCCATCTACCGGGGCCCGGCGGGTTGTGACGACTGTTCCGAAAACGTGGCGAAGGCCCTGCAACGACTCAACCCCAACTATCACATCGATTTTGTGGGCGCGGATGAGTCGATCGACATCACGCCACAAACCCTGGCGCGCTACGACCTCTACGTGCAACCCGGCGGCGGCCAGGACATTCCCGGCGCGCTGCGTAGCCTGGGTGATGCGCGCAGCGAGGCCATCCGCAGCTACGTCGCCAACGGCGGCCGCTACCTGGGTTTGTGCATGGGCGCTTACCTGGCAGATGACAACAACCTTGGCCTGATCCCCCAGGACCTCGACGGCGAAGCCGGCCGCCCCGGTTTCGAAGTGCCCGGCATCGCCGACGCCGCCGTACAAGTCACGTGGGCGGGCAAGGCTGATCACGTCTTCTTCCAGGACGGCCCCTACTTTCCGAAAGGGTCGTACAAAACCATCGCCACCTACCGCAACGGTGACGTCGCGGCGGCGCGGTATACCTATGAAAAGGGCGTGGTGGTGCTGAGCGGCCCGCACCCTGAGGCCAGCCGGGAGTGGTTTGAAAATGCCGAGATCCCGCTGAGCAAAATGCCCGAGGGTGATCTGTTTGGTTCGTTGGTCCGCAGCTTTTGAAGCCCTCGTTCTTAGAACGATTGCCCTTCAAAACGCTTCAACGAAAACGACGACAGATCCAACTCGCTCTCGCCCTTCACGCACCACTGCGCAAACGCCTCACCCAATGCCGCCGAATGCTTGAAACCATGCCCCGAACACGGCGACACCACCAAGGTGTGCTGCAACCTCGGATGCCGGTCGATGATGAAGTGGTGATCCGGCGTCACCGTGTAGGCGCACACCGCTGACTTGACCACCTTGGCCGTCAGCCCGGCGATGCGGCCCTGCACCTGTTGCTCGTACATCTCCCGTTCTTGGGTGGGCGACACCGTGCGGTCCAGCGTCTGCGGCGTGGACACGGTGTGATACTGCGCCGTCGCCACTTTCAAACTGCCCTCGCCAGGTAACGCGGGGAAGCCGTAGTTGGTATGACCCTCGCCCGGCCCATGGGTAAAAATGAACGTAGGAGACGCGCCGACCAGCGCCGCATCCGGCTCCGTTTCGAACCAGAACAGCTGCTGACGATAGACCTTGAGCAACCGATCAAACGGCGCCCCCAGCAACCCCCCCGCCCAGTTGCCCGCGCTGACCACCAGCTTGTCGGCCTGCAAGGTGCGCTGGTCAGTGGTCACCGTGACGCCTTGTTCATCCGAACTGATGTGGGTCACGGTTTCGCCTGTGTAAAACGTCGCGCCCTGTTGCTCGGCCAGGCGCAGTTGCACCTCGATGCAGCGCTCGGGCCGCACAAACCCGCCGCCCGGTTCGTAATAGCCGATGGCGCTGTCGGCCACCTGGGCAAATTGGGGAAAGCGCTGGCGAATCTGCGCCGCGTCCAGCACCTCATGCTCGATACCGTAGGTTTGCGCCAGGCCGATGGTACGCAGGGTGAAGTCGGTTTCATCGCTTGGGTCGAAATCCTCACGGGAGGTGAGCACCAGCAACCCCGACTGTTCGAACAGCGACTCCCCCGACAGCGCCTCCAACTCCCGCCAGATGCGATGCGAATTGCGCACGATGGGCACGTACTGCGCGCCTTCACCCACCGACAACCGCGTGATCCGCGTATCGCCATGGCTGGAGCCAAACGTGTGGGGCGGGTGATGACGGTCGATACCGGCGACCTTTACACCGGCCTTGGCCAGTTGGTACACCGTGGCGGCACCCATGGCGCCCAAGCCGATGACCAGCGATTCATAACGTTCCATCGTTAATACCTCATTGAGAAGCTGGTTTGGGAAAACGCCCCGTCAGCGCACCACGTCCAGCGTCTGGATTTCATTCACATAGTGGGTCTGGCTCGACGTCGACTCCAGCGTCAACGCCACGCCCAGGTCTTCGATAAACGCGCGATTGGACGAATAACCGTCCTGCTCGCAAGTCAACCGAATGGCATCGCCCGTCAACGACGCGAACACCTGGCGTGCCGGGAAGCGCTCGCTGACCTTGCAGGTCAAGGTGGTTTCGAGCGGTTTGTCGGTAGGCTTGACCGGCACATTGGCCATCTTCAGGTGTGCACTCAGGGTCTGGCCCGGCGCCCAGCTCGTCGGGAGTTTCACCTCGGCCTCGCGGGTCTGCAGCACCTGGCCTTCGCCCACGCCGTTCATTTTCGACTTCAGCTGGATCAGGTCCGCCAGCATCAGGCGGTCCACATTGAAGGCGGCGCCGTAGGCTTCGTTCTTCACCAGCAAACCACCTTCGGCCTTGAAGCGGATGGTGATCGGCGCGTCCTTGCCCGCGCCGTTCTTCGACAGGTAGGTGTAGCTCAACGTCTTGAACTTGGGCTGCAACAGCGGCGCGTCGAGGCCCTGGAGCACGTTGGGCGGCACAGGCACATCGGCCAGATTAGTGTCGGCCACGGTGCGCGGGTAGTCCACCGGCGCGATGTCCGGCCGCAGCAGCGCCAGCAGCCCGGCATTCACGCCGCCCTGCACCGAACAGCTCACACGGGAATGCTTGCCCTCCGGCTCCACGATCAGCACCCGCTCCACATTGCGCAGCCCCGGTGCCTTGCCCGGCATGGGTTTGATCGCCTGCCAACTGTTGCCCACCTTCAACTCGCTGCGCGTGTATTGCCCCTCGCCTTTTTGCAGCGCAGCGGGTTGGTCCAGTAACGCTGCGAGGCGCGGGGCGACTTCATCAATCGTGCCGTCCACCGTAAAGCCCCAGAAGTAATACAGGCCCAGCGGGCCAAGATCGCTGACCTCATCGTTGTAGGACAGCAGCTTCAACCCCGCGATGGCCGGCGCACTCACCGGCACTGCCGAGGCCTTGGGTTCGGTGCGGTCGCGCACCGCGATCCAGGTGAAGTCCTTTTGCTGCTTGAGCGGCGCATAGGCCTGCCAGGCGTCGCGATGGGTGTTCAGGCGGCTGAAGAACGTCTCGTCACAACGGGTGAAGGCCTTGAGCGTGTCGACCAACGCGGCGTCATCGGCCTGGGCAAAGGAAGGCGCCAGCAGGGCAGACGCGAGCAGGGCAGCGGAAAACGGCAACTTCATGGGATAGGACTTCCTTATCGGCAGGCGAGGAACAGGGCGGGGGGCATTATCCAGCAGTTCGGGGGTCAGTCTCTAGTTGGCTGAGCGCATCAGACGCAAACGCCAATTACCGCCGTGCTGGGCGTGGCAGGCTTCTTCAGAATCCAGGTGAACGCAACGCGCCAATTGAACGGGCGGGATCTCGGCGTCGTGCAGGGCGGTGGCGGTCAACTCGCGGATACGCGCATCCAGCCCCGTCGCCACGGCCTGCGCCTGGCTGGCGCGGGTGTCGAAGACCCAGGTGATATGCAGGCTGCCGGGGAAGTCGGCGTAATTGACCGTGTGGGTCAGCCATTCAAACCCCGGGATTTCTGCTTTGGCGGTTTCGCAGGCGTCGGTGAGCGCGGCGACAAGGCGGCGTTCGATGCGGGTGCTGTCGCGTTTTGATGAACTCACAGAGAGCTCCGTAAGAAGGCAGGTGCCGCAGATTAACAGGGCGCGCGCTACGCCTGAACCCTAAGCGCACGGATGATAAACGCATGCAGACTGTTGACCGCCTTGGACCCGCGAGAGTCTCGACTGCGCAGAATCGACACCTCCATCGGTTCGATACTCCCCAACCCTTGTTCGCTACCCAAGACCTGCAGTGACGGCTGCACCGTGCATTGAGTGATCGCGGCAATCGCGAGCCCGCCCTCGACCGCCGCCACTTGGCCGGCGAGGCTGGAGCTGTTGTACACCACCTTGAACTGACGCCCCTGCTGGGCCAGTGAATTCACCGCATACCGCCGAGCCAGGCTGGCGCTTTCGTACACGGCGATTGGCACCGGGTCCCGGCGCCACAGTTCGAACTGAGGTGAGCCGACCCACACCATCGGTTCCTTGAATAGAAAGGTGCCACTGTGCGGCGAGTCCCTGGACACCAACGCCAGGTCGAGGTCGCCGCTGCGCACCCGTGGGATCAGGGCGGTGGACTGTTCACAGGTCAGCTCAATGTCCACACCGGCGTAGCGCGGCGCAAAACGCTTGAGCACCGGCGTGAGGTACTTGGCCGCATAGTCTTCCGCGACCCCAAGGCGGATGCGCCCGGTCAAGGTTTCGCCATGAAACGCCGCCTGGGTCTCGGCGTGCAGCGCGAGCATACGACGCGCATAACCCAGCAGCGTCTGGCCGTCATCGGTCAACTGCAGATGCCTCGGGCCACGGTTCAACAAGGGCCGCCCCAGCGCGGCCTCGAGTTTCTTCATTTGCATGCTGACGGCAGACTGCGACCGGTTCACCTCATGGGCCGCGCCCGACAGCGAACCGGCGTCCACCACTGCCACAAAGCACTTGAGCCAATCGATCTGCAAATCACTGGAAGGCATGCGGGTTATCTCTATTCGTTAATCGAATGGCTGCGGCGTGAATTATGCGCTTTTCATGATAGCCGTTCGCTCGCAGGATGCGGGCTTGAATCCACTGTTGCCGGACCTGATCATGCCCTTCGAGACTTGGTTGCTCTACTTTTTCACCTGCTGCGGCATCGCCGTAGTGCCAGGCCCCAATGCGTTGCTGGTGCTGACCCATGGCGCGCTCCACGGCAGCCGCAAAACCCTGTTCACCATCAGCGGTGGCGTGCTCGGCTTTGCCATGGTGCTGACGCTGTGCGCGTTGGGCCTGGGCGCACTGATCCAGGCTTCGGCCACCTGGTTCATGGCCTTGAAAGTGGCCGGCGGGCTTTATCTGATCTGGCTGGGTTTCGGCCTGTGGCGCTCGGCCCCCGTCAGCCTGGATACGACAGGCACGGTGAGTCAGCGACACTGGTCGCTGTTCCGCCAAGGGTGGGTATCGGCCCTGTCAAATCCCAAGGCCTTGTTGCTGTTCACCGCGTTTATTCCACCGTTCCTCGACCCACATAGAAACCTCATCGCGCAGACCGCCGCCATCGCGCTGACCTACGCCGTCGTCGAGTTTGTCGTTGAATACACCGTGGCCAGCGCCGCGCACCGCGTTCGGCCTTGGTTGGCGCGAACCGGGCGGCGGTTCAACAAAGTCTGCGGCGGGTTCTTTGTGCTGTTTGGGTTGGCGTTACCCATTCACAGCTGAGGGCAATGGCACGGGCGTCAGTCCTTGCGACCTTCGCACACCGCCTTCAGGCCCAGCACGGTAGTGGGCGTTTGACCGATATGCGTGGTGGTGCTCACCACCATGTTCGCGCCACTGTCGCCTTCCAGGTGATACGGCTTGCCGTCGCAGACTTTCGCGGCTTTCTGGTTGATGTTCTCCAGCAGGCCTTCACGGGAATTGAAGATGCTGCCATGGCTGGTGATCATGTATTCGCCCGGTGCCACTTCGTTGGCGCCGGTGAAAGTGCAGCCGGCCAGGGTTAAGGTGATGCATCCGAGCAGCAGGCGTTTTTTCACGTCCATGTTCTCAAGTAGGGGGGAAGGCCGGGAAGTCTACAACACTGCCAAGCTGTTTTTGCGGTTGCACCTGCGACCCCAACGTCAGCAACAACAAAGATCAACTGTAGGAGCTGGCTTGCCTGCGAAAGCGGAGTCTCAGACAAGCATAAATCTGCTGACAGGCCGCTCTCCCAGCCTAGCCAAAGCCCAAGCAACACCACCACCGAACGTCTGCCCATAGCGCGTGGTCACAGCTTTGCTGATACGCTGCTAATAGCTCAATGCCATTCCCTTGGTAGTCTCATGAAAACCCTACGCACCGCCTTCCCGGCCGCTTTCCCCCTAGGCGTTTCCCGTGACTCGGAAACCGCCCTGTCGGACATCGAGTTCCTGCACCGCATCAGCCTCGACCTGATCGGTGAGCAAGACCTCGAAGCCCTCTACGGCAAGATCGTCGACGCCGCCGTGTCCATCACCGGCTCGCAGTTCGGCACCATGCAGTTGCTGTGCCCTCAGGGCCATCCCTCCGGCCACGGCGGTGAACTGCAACTGCTGTGCTCGCGCGGTCTGCCACCGGAAGCGGTCGGGTTCTGGCAATGGGTGAGCCCAATGGCCTACAGCAGTTGCACCATGGCCCTGCAACTGGGGCAGCGCGCCATCATCCCCGACTTTGAAGAGTGGGTGGACATTGCCGGCACCGAAGACCTGATCGCCTTCCGCCGCGCGGGCATCCGTTCCGCCCAGACCACGCCGCTGCGCTCCCGCGATGGCCGCCTGCTCGGCATGATCTCCACCCACTGGAGCACGCCGCACCAGCCGTCCGAACGTGACCTGCGCCTGCTCGACATCCTCGCCCGCCAAGCCGCCGACCTGCTGGAACGCACCATCGCCGACGAAGCCCTGCGCGACGCCCAGGCTGAACTGCGCGCCCTCAACGAAACACTGGAACAGCGTGTAGCCGAACGCACCGCCATGCTCATGCAGGCCGAAGAAAAACTGCGCCAATCCCAGAAAATGGAAGCCGTCGGCCAACTCACCGGCGGCCTGGCCCACGACTTCAACAACCTGCTCGCCGGCATCTCCGGCGCGCTCGAACTGATGAACCGCCGCATCACCCAAGGCCGCCTGGCCGACGTCGACAAATACATGGTCGCCGCCCAAGGCTCGGCCAAACGCGCCGCCGTCCTCACCCAACGCCTGCTGGCCTTCTCACGCCGGCAAACCCTGGAACCGCGCGCCACCAACGTCAACACCCTGATGTACGGCATGGCCGAACTCATCCAACGCACCGCCGGCCCCGGCATCCAGATCGAAACTACCGGCGCCGCCGATGCCTGGACCGCCTTCGTCGACGTCAGCCAACTGGAAAACGCACTGCTCAACCTGTGCATCAACGCCCGCGACGCCATGCCCCAAGGCGGCCGCATCCAACTGCAAACCAGCAACCACTGGCTCGACGCCACCGCCGCCCGCGCCTACGACCTGGCCGAAGGCCCGTACCTGCGCCTGAGCGTCACCGACACCGGCACCGGCATGCCCCCCGAAGTCATGGCCCACGTGTTCGAACCCTTCTTCACCACCAAACCCATCGGCCAAGGCACCGGCCTGGGCCTGTCCATGATCTACGGCTTCGCCCAACAATCCGGCGGCCAAGTGCACCTGCACTCCACCGAAGGCGAAGGCACCTGCGTGTCCCTCTACCTCCCACGCCACCACGGCGCGGCACCGGGGGATGAATTGGCCCCAGGGCAAGTGGCTATCGAAGTCGCCCAGCACGGCGAAACCGTGCTGCTGGTCGACGACGAATCCACCGTGCGCATGCTGCTCGCCGATGTACTCGGCGAACTGGGCTACACCGTGATCGAAGCGGCAGACAGCGCGGCGGGGCTGAAGCTGTTGAGGTCGGATGTGCATATTGATTTGCTGGTGACGGATGTGGGGTTGCCGGGTGGGATGAATGGGCGGCAGATGGCGGAGGCGGGGATGGAACTGCGGCCGGGGTTGAAGACGTTGTTTATTACGGGGTATGCGGAGAATGCGGTGATGGGGTATGGGCAGTTGG
This sequence comes from Pseudomonas reactans, assembly GCF_013385825.1. Taxonomy (GTDB): domain Bacteria; phylum Pseudomonadota; class Gammaproteobacteria; order Pseudomonadales; family Pseudomonadaceae; genus Aquipseudomonas; species Aquipseudomonas reactans. The sequence goes on from NZ_JACAPG010000011.1 coordinate 213,741, forward strand.
GGGCGGGGATGGGGGTGTTGACGAAGCCGTTTGCGGTGGAGGTGTTGGGGGGGAGGGTTAGGGAGTTGTTGGGAGGTAGGGCATGATCCAAGCAAAGATAAAAATATAGGGTGCGGGGTGAGACCAGCAAGCCTTTTAAGCGTGGTCCGAATGCGGTTCACGTAGGCTCTTGACGCGCGTTCGACAGAGTGTCAGTTTGACATCAGGCCGGAGAGTCAAGGAGGACGTGTGAAACTCACTATCAATGTGTTTTTACTCAAGGCAGGAAGAACCTTAACTGACGCCATATCCGGCGAGATTAGACTTGTTCCCATTCCATTTTTGATAAATGGCGTTGAGTGTCTCTTCTACCACCAGAAAAATCCATCCCACCCAAGATGGACGCAGTTGTTTGGACGCGTTGAAGAGATTGCACAGTTGGATTTGTGCGGTAGCTCTCTAAAAGCTCTGATGGTTATGGTAATTAATAATCGAGTTTTTTGTTTCACCTTTGGTCATGCTCGACACCTGATTGATAGTCCCAGTATTGAGCGTTATTTCGGACTACGGACGGCGATGAGTTTGACTGATCCTTTGTTGATAAAGTCAGTAGAGAAATCTAATATCGACCGAACTCCGCTTCGTTCCAAGGCGCAATCTTCAAAGCATCTTTCTATATCGGAATTTGATTTCAAGTTCGACTCTGAGATTTTAAAGTCTCTTACGGGGGTGGTGGAAAACGACGACAATGATGAGGAGTATGTGAGCGGTTCGGACTCACTAGCTTTACACTCCGATGTTAGGTTGGAGCAGTTTCCTGAAATCGCGACTCGATTGATAAATGCTTACGAAGATGAACGTTGCAAGGAGAAATACCCTTGGATGGACTATATAGTCCCTGTGAGAGATGCTGTACTCAAGTCTCAACTGGATGACTTGCTAGTAGATGCTGTAAATGCACAGGGTTTCGATAGGGTTCGTGCAGCCGCACCCGTACTTTTATCAGAAGATATCAGTGGTTTTGGCTATGTTCGACATAGTGCTCGCTCTCGCAATGGGCCGGCTATTAGCTTTGATTTGGATCTTCGACAGGCACTATTAATAAAGCAAATACTTGGAGCGGCGACTCTGCCGCTGTTGCATTCTGAGAAGATCTATTTGTATGGTGGAGATGAACAGCAGCGGGGTTGCTGGCCATTGTATGGCTGTATTGAGGCGGAGATTGAATTCGAGGAAAAGGTGTATCTACTAAGTGAGGGGGATTGGTACCAGATAGATAGAGATTATACCGACCAAGTTAATCGGTGCTTTGAAGCTGCAACTCCTTCAGAACTTCAGTTTCCTCCCTATGGTACAGACCATGAAGGCCCCTATTTGAGGCGAATTGCTGACGGGGAAAGCTTTCATCTTTTGGATCAGAAATTGGTGCGGTTAAATGGAGCTTCAAGCCCATTTGAGTTTTGTGATCTCCTTACCCCAGAACACCACATTATCCACGTGAAGAAATATTCTTCTTCGAGTGTTCTTAGTCATCTGTTCTCACAAGCATACGTTTCAGCTGAAGCATTGATCAATAGCCCGGATGTACTGACTCAGGTTAATGCTCATCTTGCTCAAGATGGAGAGTTTCGATTCGTTTTCGATCCATCGAGTCAGCCTAGAAACAAGATCGTATTTGCAATTATGCAGCCGAATGAAGTTTTACATGTGCCGTTTTTCTCTAAGGTGAATTTTCGACAGTTTTCACAGCGGCTTACTGCAATGGGGTATCAGGTTGAAGTAAGTCGAATAAGTAACTAATATTTATTTTGGCGGTTGGGTGGCGTATGCGGAATTTTTGTAAATTAGGTAAGCCATCTTTTCGTTAAGGATTGCTGATTTTTAATTTGTTAGTTGAGTTTTTCAGGTTTTCTAATGATGAGCTAAGGATTTTTTGTTGGCTTTGTGTTGGTGAGAGTTAATTTGCATTTACAGGAGTTAGTTCGATTTGGTAGCTATGGTTTGCTAAGCTTGCTGTGACTATTTCTGCGTGAGGATACAGTCGATTAACGCATAAGGATAATTCTGTCTTGTCGGCCTCTGACATCCTGCAGCCTAATATGACGCTTGTAAGTTCACGATGCCCAAATTTAATATCTTCATGTGGAGCAAGTTTATCTCTGCCGTTACCCGTATATATGCGCCATTCTCGTTCGTGGGTCCATGCGTCAGATTTTGTGTATATTAGATCGTCAACTCTTTTTTGTTGGTCGAAAGCGATGATTCCAGATAGAAAATCTGAAAGTTCATCTTCCTCAAAAAGTTTAGGGAGTTCTTTTTTGTATTTTATCGGCTTGGCCATTTTATAGGGGCTGTCTGCACCAGGTTCTTGCGAAAACTGAAGTACTGCCCCCCTGTTGCTGTCAGCATAATATGCCCACATCAGCTGATTTGTGGGGGAGTCAGTTAGACATAGGATTTTTGAAGTTGACAAGATCTCTCTAGTAGTTGCATATGTGGATGCTATGGTGCGGTCAAGTACTTTAAATGACTCAGTGATACCTTTTGAGAGGGTTTTGTAGAAATGGTCTTTGGGCATCCCCTTGCAGTGCTCGCGAAGTAAATTCATTACTTCGTACATTTTATTTTCTTTAGAGCACTCCAGGTGGCCTTGATAGACCTTCCAGCTTTTTTCTAGCGTATCTGCAAGAACCTTCTTTCTGTCGAATATTACGTTTAAATCAAATTGGATATCGTACGGGTCATTAAGCGTCGATGGTGTCGTCCAGCGAAGCGTCTGATTTTCAAGAACTATTTTTGCTGTACTGAAGCTCATGTATTTATAAAAGCTGTCTGGCATGGAATGACCTTTTTTAAGGCTTTTGAGATGGAGTGATGTGGTTTTTCTACGGGTTATGATGTACGGAGAAAGGTAAAAGGGAAAGGGGCAAAACTTATTTAAGTTAAAATTAGTTTGACCACTTTTCCCTTGTCTCTCGTCAAAAAAAGTCACCAAAAACGGGAATTGTAGTACGCAATTTTCAGTGGTCCTGCGTTCAACGGGGCGGATTTTTGCGCTGATAATCAGCTAGCCTTCGGTACCTCGCGATCAAGGAGTTTGGTGGTAAGGATTACACCTAATTCACTCAACTGGTGGATCGCTAATGCAATATCACGTTGCTTACCGCTCAGATCTTCGGACAGTTCGAGCAGTAGCGTGCTGACTGAGGTAAAGATTTCGTAGCTGTTGGTAATGAGAATTTCGTTACTGGCGTCTGGAACAACGCAAAAGAGCGTAGGCAAATCTGATGAACCTTCAAACATGTTTGCATTCCTGTCTTTGGCCACCACCCCTCAGCTACTAAACAAAAGGGAGGCAGCTGTGCGCAGGTTAGTAGACCGGGGAATCCAAACGAAAGCCGGCGCGCCCGTAGGCGCCCTGCGCACAGCCACCATCAGGTGCAGACGGAGTCGTCTGACTGATTGAAGCTTGTGCACTTTGTCTGGATAAACCATCAGGCTACTAAACCCGATCACCGAAAAATTCAGCGACCGCGCAACCATAGATTCCACCACCCCAGCGCACAAGCCGGCGGATTCTGACGCAGGCGTAGGCAATCGGGCAAGCCACTGCCCAGCTTTGGGAAATGTCCTAGGACACCGCCCTCACACCGTCACCACCACCTTGCCCACCTGCTGGTTCGCCTCCAAATACCGATGTGCGTCCTGCACCTCATCCAACCCAAACGTCTTCGCAATCACCGGTGCCAACGCGCCCGACGCCAGCCCATCCAAGATGAACGCTTTAGCCCGTTCCAACGCAGCCGGGTCAGCGACGATCTCGGCGTACAAATACCCCTTGAGCGTCAAACATTTGCCCAACACGGTAAACAACGGAAACGGCGTCGGCTCGGAACTCAGTGCGCCGTACTCCAGCAAGATCCCGCCCTGGGCCATGCTTTGGGTGAGCGCTTCAAAGCCCGGCCCGCCGATGGGGTCGAACACGACGCGGGCGCCTTTGCCGTCAGTCAGTTGCATCACGCGTTCCACCAGGTCTTCTTCATCGCTGACGATGACGTGGTGGGCGCCGGCGTCGAGCAGGGCTTGTTGTTTGGCGCGGGTGCGGGTGACGGCGATGGCGGTGGCGCCGACGCTGCGGGCGATCTGGAAGGCGGCGAGGCCGACGCTGCTGGAGGCGGCGGTCACCAGTACGAAGTCGCCTGTGGTGAGTTTGGCTTGTTCGACCAGGGCGCCCCAGGCGGTGACGTATTGCATCCACGAGGCGGCGGCTTGGACGAAGCTGAGGTTGTGCGGGTGTTTGACGGTGAGGTGGGCGGGTACGTTGGCGACTTCGCCGTAGGTGCCCCAGCGGGCGATGTCCAGCGGTGGGATGACGCTGACGGCGTCGCCCACTTTAAGGTCGGTGACGTTGGCGCCGACTGCGGTGACTACGCCGGCGGCTTCGTAGCCGAGGCGGCTGGGGAATTCGGCTTCTTGCAGGTAGGCGTGGTTGCGGAACATCACTTCGGCGCGGTTGAGGCCGAAGGCTTTGACGTCGATCTGCACTTCATCGGCGGCGGGGGCGGGGACGTCGATGTCTTCGAGTTTCAAGACGCTGGCGTCGCCGTAGGCGTGGAGTCGGACAATGCGTGCCATGGGGGTAAACCTCGGTGTGGATCGATAAGACGTTCAATTTAGGCTTGGGAGGGCGCGGGATAAAGGCCTAGGATGGCGCAACACTAGAAACAATGGGTTTCCAATGGACCGCCTTACCTTGATGGCCACTTTCGTCAAAGCCGTGGAACTGGGTTCGTTCAGTGCGGTGGCGGATGAGTTGAACCTGTCGCCGCAATTGATCGGCAAGCAGGTGAAGATGCTGGAGCAGCACCTGGGTGTGTCGCTGCTCAACCGCACCACGCGCAAGCAGAGCCTGACCGACTTTGGGCGCACGTTTTACCAGCGCGCCAAGCTGATTTTGGCCGACATGGACGCTGCCGAGGAAATGGCTGCCGTCACCCGTGGTGTGCCCAGCGGGCGCCTGCGCATCAATGCGCCGGTCACCTTTGGTGTAAGCACGTTGGCGCCACGTTTGCTGGAATATATGGTCAAGTACCCGCAGGTGTCGGTGGACCTGACCTTGTCCAACGAGCTGATCGACCTGGTGGAAGACGGCTACGACGTGGTGTTTCGCATCGGCGAGCTGGCCGACAGCGGCTTGACCGCCTTGCCCCTCAAGCCTTACCAGATGCTGTTGTGCGCAGCGCCGGCCTACCTGGCGCGGCGGCCCGCCCTCAGCAGCCCTTGGGATTTGCAGGAGCATGAGTGCCTGGCGTTTGCCTATTCGGACGGGCGCTCGCATTTGCAGTTCGACGGGCCAGAGGGGCGGGTGGAGGTGCCGATTACAAGCCGTTTGACGATTAATCAGGGTGACCCGCTGTTGTCGGCGGCGGTGGCCGGGTTGGGCGTGGTGTTGCTGCCCCAGGAGTTGGTGAACGACGCGCTGCGCAAGGGTACGTTGGTGGCGCTGTTGCCGGACTACAGTGTGCCGGTGTTGCCGATGAACTTGCTGTACACGGCGGGTCGGCAGGTGACGCCGAAGGTGCGCAGTTTTGTGGAGTTTGTAAAAGGGGTGTTGGGGCGGTGATCGAGGGGGCGGGCCAGCGTCAGAATGGCTCGCCCCCTGTTCAGTTACGGTAGCACTTTGGCAATCGCGTCAAACGCGACCATGTCGTCGATCACCTTGCCGCCAGTGGGTTGGGTCTGGGCCTGCCACACCACGATCACCACGTTTTTGGTCGGGTTGATGTAGACGTACTGGCCAAAAGTGCCGGCGGCGGTGAAGGCTTTGTCGGCCTTGGACGCGTCGGTCCAGCCGGGCCACCACATGGAGGCGAACTCGCCGTAGGCGCCATCTGAACCGGTGACCGCGCTGGCGAAGCTCAACCAACCTTCCGGCAATACTTGCTTGCCACCGGCCTTGCCGCCGCTGAGTACGAATTGGCCGAAGCGGCCGTAGTCTTCCAGGGTGGCGCTGATGCCGCTGCCGCCGACTTCGTTGCCGTTGGCGCCGTCGAGCCACCATTTGGCGTCGGTCTGCATGCCGTAGGGGCCCCAGATTTTTTCGCTGAGGTATTGGGTGAGCGGCTTGCCCACGGCGGCGCTGACCAGTTGGCCCAGCACTTGGGTTTCGCCGGTGCTGTAGTTGGTGCGGGTGCCCGGCGGCGCGGCGGTGGAGAGGGTGGCCATGAACTTGAGCAGGGAGCCGGTCACTTGCTCGCTGCGCAGTTGGATCAGGTGGCGTTCGTCTGAGGTGGGGTCAGTGTATTTCTCGTTCCATTTGACCCCGGAACGCATCGCCAGGATCTGCCGCACGGTGACCTGGTCGTAGGCGCTGCCCACCAGTGCCGGCAGGTAACGGGTGACTTTGTCATCCAGGCTCTTGATGGAACCGTCGTGCAGGGCTGCGCCGACCAGGGTGGAGGTGACGGATTTGGCCACCGACATCGACATCCAGCGAGTCTCGGCGGTGTTGCCGTGGGCGTAGCGCTCGTCGACGATCTTGCCGTCCTTGAGCACCAGCAGGCCGGTGACGCGGTTGGTCACCACGTAGTCGTCGAGGCTGTAGTGCTTGCCTTTGAACTCGAACGCCACGGGGGCCAGGGGCTGGGCGCTGCGCGGCAGGGGGAACGGATGCCCACCCGCCTTGATGGTGCGTACCGGGAACAGGCGGTCGGTGTTGCGGAAGGTGGTTACCGCCAGTTCCGGGCTGAGTTTGCCGTCGTAGATGGCTTGCACGTCGCCAATCGGCTCCTGTGCGTGGGGGTAAGGCTGGGTCGCGCAGGCGGCCAGCGACAGGGCGAGTGTGGCGGCGCCCATCAACACGGGCAGGGGGCGGCGCTTGAGGCGCGGGAGCACGGGCATAAGAACCTCTTTATTATTGTGGGTCGGTCTTAAGGGACGGCGACGCGTCAGCGAGGCTGGCGTGCCGGAACCAGCATGCGATGGGGGATTTTTTTTGGCGCGCGGGATCGGGCCGGTTTATGCGTGGGATTGGGACAGCGGCCGCCCCTGGCGAGGGCGGCGCGGGTAAAGGCTCACACCACGCCGGGCGCGGCGAGGTTGCAATATTGCCCTTTGAAATACAGCAACGGCTGCGCCGCCGCCGTCTCTTGCAGGTTCAGCGCTTTTACTTCACCGATCACGATCAGGTGATCGCCGGCGGTGTGTTCGGCGTGAATCTCGCAATCGAGCCAATGCAGGCTGCCGGCAATGATCGGGTTGCCCAAGGGCGATGCTTGCCAGTCGACGTCGTGCCATTTGTCGGTGCCACGCCGCGCGAACTGGTTGGAGATCTTGACCTGCTCGCCCGAGAGGATGTTGACGGCAAACCGACCGGCCTGGCGGATCTTGGGGTAGCTGGCGGAACTGGCCATGACGCTGAATGACACCAACGGTGGGCTCATCGACACGCTGTAGAACGACTGGCAGGTGAAGCCAATCGGCTCGCCATCGATGTGCGATGTAATCACCGTGATGCCGGAGGCGTAGTGCCCGAGCGCTTCGCGAAAGCTGGCCGCACAGGGACGTGACAGGGTGGGCATCAGTTCGACAGTTCTCGGCGGATGATTTCAGCGCCGGCACTCAACGCCTTCAGCTTGCCTCGCGCAACGCGGCGGGGCAGGGGCGCCATGCCGCAGTTGGTGCACGGGTAAAGCTTGTCGGCATCCACGAATTGCAGGGCTTTGCGCAGGGTATTGGCAACTTCTTCCGGTGTTTCAATGGCGTGGTTGGCCACGTCAATGGCACCGACCATCACTTTTTTACCGCGAATCAGTTCGATGAGTTCCATGGGCACATGGGAGTTGTGGCATTCCAGCGAGACGATATCGATGCTCGATTGCTGCAACTTGGGAAACGCCTCTTCATATTGGCGCCACTCGGAGCCCAAGGTCTTTTTCCAATCGGTATTGGCCTTGATCCCGTAGCCGTAGCAGATGTGCACCGCTGTTTCACATTTAAGGCCTTCGATGGCCCTTTCCAGGGTGGCAACGCCCCAGTCATTCACCTCGTCAAAGAAGACGTTAAAGGCAGGCTCGTCAAACTGGATGATATCCACGCCCGCCGCTTCCAATTCCCGGGCTTCTTCATTGAGGATCTTGGCGAATTCCCAGGCCAGTTTTTCGCGGCTTTTATAGTGGTTGTCGTACAGCGTGTCGATCATCGTCATAGGGCCTGGCAGCGCCCACTTGATCGGTTGGTTGGTTTGCTGGCGCAGGAACTTGGCGTCTTCGACAAACACCGGCTTTTGACGCGCGACAGCCCCCACCACGGTCGGCACGCTCGCGTCATAACGGTCACGGATTCTGACGGTTTCGCGCTTCTCGAAATCCACACCGCTGAGGTGTTCGATGAAGGTGGTGACGAAGTGTTGGCGTGTTTGTTCGCCATCACTGACGATATCAATCCCGGCGTTTTGTTGTTCTTGCAGCGACAAGCGCAACGCGTCTTGCTTGCCCTCGATCAATGCTTCTTCTTGCAGTTTCCAGGGCGACCAGAGTGTCTCGGGTTGTGCCAGCCAGGACGGTTTAGGCAAGCTGCCGGCGATTGATGTAGGCAATAACTTTTTCATTAAAGGGTGACCTTGTCTTTTAAGGGAATCAACGCGCGCAGTGGGCAGACCACTGCTCCAGTACCGACTGGTAGGGCTTGATGAAGTGCTCTTCAACAAACTTGCCCTGTTCAATGGCCAGTCGGCCGCGTTCTTCGCGGTCATACACAATCCGCGTCAGTGAATAGTCCTGGTGTTGCAGGCTGGGTTGATAGGATTTGCCGGCTGCCGAGTTCGCGTTGTAGATCTCTGGGCGGTAAATCTTCTGGAAGGTGTCCATGGTGCTGATGGTGCTGATCAGCTCAAGGGTGCTGTAGTCGCTGAGCAAATCCCCGGAAAAGTAAAACGCCAGGGGCGCAACGCTATTGGCCGGCATGAAATAGCGAACCTTGAGCCCCATCTTGTTGAAGTACTCATCCGTCAGGGAGTATTCATCTTGCTGGTATTCAACGCCCAGCACAGGGTGCAGGTTTTCGGTGCGGTGATAGGTCTTGGCGCTCGACACGCTCAGGCAGATCACGGGCGGTTTGTTGAAGTGCTCTTTGTACGTGCTGGAATTCACGAAGCTCTTGAACAACTTCCCGTGCAGCTCGCCGAAGTCAGCGGGTGTGCTGAACTGGGCTTGATCTTTGTTGTGCTCCAGCAAGCGCACGCTGAAGTCATAGTCGCGTACATAAGAGGAAAAGTTATTGCCGACAATGCCGGCCAGGCGCTCGTTGGTTTTGCGATCGACAATATTGGTTTTCAATATTTCAATCAAAGGAATGGCATGGCCGCTGCGCTGGGCATCCATGTCCATTTCTACGGAAATGATTTCAAGCTCGACCGTGTAGCGATCGCCGTTGGGGTTGTCCCAATGGGCCAAGGCATTGAAGCGGTTGTCGATCATCCGCAACGTGTTGCGCAAGTTTTCTTGACGGCTCGCGCCCCTCGCCAGGTTGGCAAAGTTGGTGGTGATGCGCGTGTTTTCGGCGGGGTGATAGTGCTCGTCGAAACGAATGCTCTTGACCGTAAATGCAAATTCTTTGTTCATTGTGATGCCACACCCTGATTGCCGCGATAGCACCTGAACGTGTTCAAGTGCGTGTTCAGCGGTCTATAACTTGTCTTGAAGTAGGGTGCATTCTAGGCAGGCAGCAACATGAGCAAAACTGAATTGATTTCACCGCAGCGTTAGCGCTCCTCATGATGGGGTGTAGGCCCGTTGCACGGCCAGCGCCAAAACCAGCCCCTTTGTGGGCAAACCGGTCTACCATGCCTCCCCGGCAGTGGTTCCACGCGCTACCGACCTCTCTCTTGCAAGGTATCGCCCATGTCCATTGACCAGATTTCCCTCCCTAAAGGCGTAGGCCCTCACGCCACCAAGCTCCTCGACGCCATCACCGGCGCTGCCACACACGATGAACTCAACCGCGCCGGCGGCAAGGCCGAAGGGTTTGTGCTCGGGCTGGAATCCACCAAGGCGATCAAGAGCCAGATCGCCGAGTCGCTGTATGTGGCCTACGACGACGCGGCGAGCAATCGGGCAACGGAATTGAAGGGCTAGCGCCAGGCAGGTTTCTTCGGGTCCGGATTGAACGGCCTGAGCGACTGTTGCCATGCCGGGGCCGGCAAGTTACTGCGGCAGGCGCACCAATGCACCGGTGTCGGATTATTGATATCGCCCCAGCCTTTGGCTTCATAGGACGCCATGATCTCGCTCAACCGCCAGGCGTCACCGGCCCCGGCAATCAACTGCGTATGAGGCGCCGGCGTGGGGTTGATCGTCAGCGGCGGGTTGGTGGAGTCCAGCAGCCAGTAATCCTTCACCAGCCCGCCCCGGGACACGACGTTAGGGGCTAGACGCGGGTTCATCGAATTGGGGTTGGATTCGATCCGGCCCGCCACGTTGTCCCGGATGGGAATGCCGTCGGCCGTCCAGAAGTACAGCGTGAAGCCCTTTGGCAGCGCAAAAGGGGGAAACCCGTCCCCACAGGCCAGCCCGTGCCCCGACAATACAATCGCCATGCTGATTCCCCGCTCGTTTGAGGTGTGCCGAGCGCCCCTTCGCAGGAGGGGCGAGTTGAATTCAGAACGTGTGAGGTGGGCGGAATATTCCAGTCGCGGGCAAAAATAACCCAGAAATCTTGTCATGAGGGTGCGCTACAGTGGGTGCCTGACGCTGGCCCGATAGAAAGGAATGCCCATGACATTGACCGTCGAAACCCTGCTCAACCTGGCCATGGCCAACCCCATCAACGCCGAAATCATCGCGCGCCTGCCTGACCTGGGGGTGGACCAGTGCTTTCTCACGGCGGGCTGCCTGTTCCAGGCGGTGTGGAACCATCAGTCGAATCTACCTGCGGCCCAGGGTGTAAAGGACTACGACGTTTTCTATTTCGATACGGACCTGTCCTACGAAGCTGAGGACGCGGTGATCCGTGCGGCTGAGCGGTTGTTCCAGGACCTGGGCGTCAACGTCGAGGTGAAGAACCAGGCGCGGGTTCATCTCTGGTACGGCGAGCGGTTTGGTCGGCCTTATCCGCAGTTGCACACGGCCAAACAGGGCATCGACCGGTATCTGGTGGCGGGCACCTGCATCGGGTTGGAGATTGCCACGGGCGAGCTGTACGCGCCGTATGGGTTGGAGGACGTGGCGCAGGGCCTGCTGCGCATCAACCCACTGCATCCGGAACCTGAGTTGTTTTTGCAGAAGGCCCGCAGTTATCAGGCGCGCTGGCCTTGGCTCAGGTTTGTAGAGGCAGCCCGCAGAGGTCCATTTCTATCGTCTGCCAAAACTTGCCCATGAATCATCTACGGTAGTGGGGGTGCTGGCACCGCAGCCGAACGTGCATCCAAGGCTGACTCGATGTCGCTGATCAAGTCTTCAAGGCTAGTGACTACTTTGGCTTTGCATTTGATTTGTGCATTTTTCAAGGCGTTTGCAGTAGCCAAGTCAGCTCTGAAGAAATCGACATAAGGGATGTACAGCGTGTGGATTAAATCACCGAGGTCGCTGTCTCGCGCTTTTCTCGTGTTCTTGGTTGATACCACGGATGATAAAAACATCTGGGCGATAAATTTTGACGCGACATACATCGAGGGCGAGCCTTCGGGGCTGGCGGTTACTAGACTGTTGGCTGGGATGTGTCCTTCTGAAAGCGCGTCAATAAAGTCTTGGGGCGCTTTGTCAGCCAGTTGTTTCGCCAACGCCGTCAGACGTTTATTGACCTCGGAGGCGCTTGCTCCCGTCGCCACCAATTCGTCATGGAGGGTTTTAAGCTCTGCGGATGACTCGGTAAGCAGATGGTTAAGCCCTTTGCCTGCCGTCCGTAGGCCTGTTGAAAACTGTGTTGAGGTGTTCCAGTTTTTTACATACCAATTGGATAAAAAATCTAAGTCGTTAACAGAGTCCTGCATGGCGATGGCGAGAGCCGAAGTAAAGTCCTGAGCAGAGAGCATCTCCAACGTTTTGCTCTGCTTGATCGGAAACTCCCGAGTGATATCTCTCATCAGTGTGTTGTCGGTAGCCAATGCTTTCTTTGTTTTGGCTTTATCCGCGCGTCGCTGCTGCCTGTTTTTTGGCGGCTCAGTACTCTGATCGTTGCTTGTGTCGTCTTTCCATAACTCTGCCAGGTTGGGGAGCCAGTGACCGCGATCATTCAGTACACCCGACGTGACAGTTCCTGAAAGCTCATTGATGATGAGCGATATGGGGTCCATGAACACTTTTGTCCCGCAGAGTTGTTTGATGCACGACAAGCGTAATTGTCCAAATTCGACACTTGCAATATCAACAGGCACCGCCTCCATGATATGAGCCATGGAGTATCTAATTTCGATTTTTCCGCTGTTAACCCAGTGGAGTAATTTTGACTTTATTTGGCTCATGGCGTGACCATCTTTGCCTTGAGCGCGGGAGAGGTTCGAAAAATCGCTACTGTCCAGATATACCTGCATTGAGGTGTTCATACTTCAAGAAGATTCCTTTTTTCGTGAAGCCTGGATGGTATCAATGCGACATCATTTCGGGCAAGAGTCCATGGGTGTAGAGCTGGCGTAGCAGTGCTTCCGGATTTAAGCGGGTAGCTCGGTTCTTCAGGGGGTGTGCATGCAGCGGGTCAGTGGGATCGCACGCAGTCCCATTGAGTATTTGATTGAATTTTTGAAGGTGGGTTGAGTCATTGAAGGATGCACAGAAAAGCCCTTTTTCATCACCGCTGACGACAGCCAAGGATCGCCCATGACCTTCTTCATCTTCCTGCTCGCCTGCGCCGCCGCTGCCAGTACCGGCATGCTCTTCAAACCCGGTGCCTGGTACGAATCCCTGGTCAAACCCGGCTTCACGCCGCCCAATTGGCTGTTTCCGGTGGCGTGGACGATCATTTACCTGCTGCTGGCCTGGGCCGGTTACCGCCTCAGCCTGATTCCGGGCAGCCAAACCGTGTTGGCCTTGTGGGCGGCGCAGATTGCGTTGAATACCTTGTGGACACCGGTGTTTTTCGGCGCCCATCGCATCCTCGCCGGGATGGTGATTCTGGCCGTGTTGTGGCTGACCGTCGCGACGATGGTGGTGCTGGCGGTGCAGTTGGACCTGATCACCGGCTTGATCCTGTTCCCGTACCTGGCGTGGTTGTGTGTGGCGGCGGCGCTGAACTTCTCGATCCTGCGCAATAACCGCTGATGGCCGTAAAAGCCTGGCCTGCCAGTGAGCCCGAACTGGCCGAGATGCGCCGCTTCAACCAAAAGCTCGCCTGGTTGCCGCGCTTCAAGATCCGCAATCGCGTCACGCCGCGTTTGATCCAGGCGTTGTTGCGGGTCAGCCAAAAGATCAAGCGAGCCCCTTTGGCTGAAACCCACTACGTCGACTCAGTGCCCGTGCGCATCCTGCGCCCCAGCGGCCAGCCCAAGGGCGTGGTACTGGATATCCATGGCGGCGGCTGGGTGATCGGCAATGCGCAGATGGATGACGACCTCAACCTGGGCATGGTCAATGCCTGCGACGTGGCGGTGGTGTCGGTGGATTATCGGCTGGCGGTCGACACGCCGGTCGAAGGGCTGATGGACGACTGCCTGGCGGCGGCGCGGTGGCTGCTCACCACGGAGGAATTTGCCGGGCTGCCGGTGATAGTCGTCGGCGAATCGGCCGGTGGGCACTTGGCAGCGGCGACCTTGCTGGCGTTGAAGCAATGGCCAGAATTGCTCCAGCGGGTGAGCGGGGCGGTATTGTATTACGGCGTCTACGACCTGACCGGCACCCCCAGCGTGCGCGCGGCGGGGCCCGACACCTTGTTGCTGGACGGGCCGGGCATGGTCGAGGCGCTGCGCCTGCTCACGCCGGGGTTGAGCGATGACGCGCGACGCCAGCCGCCGTTGTCACCCTTGTATGGCGACTTTGAAGGCTTGCCGCCGGCGTTGATGTTCGTGGGTGCGCTTGATCCGTTGAAGGATGACACGCTGTTGATCGCCGAGCGGTGGCCGGGGGCTGAGGCGCATTTGTTGCCGGAGGCGGCACATGGGTTTATTCATTTTCCGGTGGTGATGGGGAAGGAAGTACTTGCCTTTAGCCGTGAGTGGATAGGCCAGCGAGTCAACGGGGAAGTACTCAACCTTCCATCGTCCGATTAATCTTTCGCCTTTCAATACAGCGCAAGGAACAAACGTGCCTGTGAACTCACTTAGCCTACGCCCGGCGATTGTCACCGACCTCCCGTCAATCTACCGAGGCGAGTTGGCCTACATCCAACAGTGGGAGCCCACTCACGAAGCCGGCTGGCGCTCGCAGGTGGAGCGCAACCTCGCTCTGTGGGTCGATAACTTCGAGCTGCTCACGGTAGCGGTGCTCGACGGTCAATTTGTCGGGTATTCGCTATGGAGACCCGAGGACAGTTTCGCCGAGCTCTACACGATCAATGTCAGCGAAGCTTATCGGCGCCAGGGGATAGGTCGGGCATTACTGGATGCCTATGGGGTTGCGGCGTTGGGCAGCGGCTGCACTCACCTGAGTTTAAGCGTGCGTCCAGACAACCCTGCCCGGCGGATGTATGAATGTGCAGGGTTTATCGCGGTGGGGACAGACTCCCACTGTTACCTTCGCTATGAACGCGCAAATGGATTGGGAACTTAAAACTTGATCGATTAGTCAGGTTAATCAGTTGTTCTAATTCTATAAAAAGGACTCCCCCATGCGCGAATACACCCTCGACTACCTGTTCAACGACGAGCCCCGCACCCATGTGTTCGAACTCAAGCAACCCCAGCTACCCGTGCATGAAGCGGCGTTGCATTTGCTGCAGCTGCATTTTGGCGACGCCGAGAATGGCTTGATCCTGCCGCCCGCGGATGCGAGCCCGGATGAAATTCTGGAGCAGGCGCAGGTGGTGGGGATTACGCAGATAGCCGTTGCATGAGTTCAATCCCGATCATTCAGGTGGCCACTGCGGCGGATATCCCTGAGGTATTGAGGTTCGTGCTGCAAGCCCGTGCCGAGCTTTTCCCCAAGCTCAGTGCGACGGGGATGCCGGCGGACTTGGCGCAGTTCGAGGCGATCTATCTGCACGGCGATGGACGATTTCTGATCGCGCGTGATAAGGGCCAGATCGTCGCTGCCATCGGCTCTCTGCCCTATGACGAGCGTTTCCCGCAGTTGAATTACCAGGGCCGCAAGACCGTGGAGGTGGTGCGCCTGTTTGTGCTGCCGGCGTTTCGTCGTTTTGGTCTGGCGGGCGAGTTGTACCGTGCGCTGGAGGCGCAGGCCAAAGCAGATCGGGTCGCGGTGATGTACCTGCACACCCATCCGTTTTTGCCGGGGGCGATTGATTTTTGGCTTCGGCAGGGATTCGAGGTGGTGGATGTGGACGCGGACCCGGTGTGGCGCACGACGCATATGCAGCGCACCCTCTAACACCACCACCCCACTGTAGGAGCTGGCTTGCCGGCGATGGCGGTGTATCAGCAAACAGAGAGGCAAGCAGGTCTGGCGCTATCGCCGGCAAGCCGGCTCCTACAGTGGGATATATTGATCAGTTTGGGCGTAGCCGCAATATCTGCGCCCCATCAAACGGATCCGTCAGGTAATGCGCCTGTACGCCGAACGTCTCTTGCAAACGCTGCGGCGTCAGCACTTCCAACGGTTTACCCAACGCCACCAACCGTCCGTGATCCAGCACGGCCAGCCGATCACAGGTCAACGCCTGATTCAGATCATGCAGGGCAATCAAGGTGGTGACGGGCAACCCTTGCACGCCCTTCAAAATGCCCAGTTGATGCTGGATATCCAAATGATTGGTCGGCTCATCCAGCAACAGGATCTGCGGCCGTTGCGCCAACGCACGGGCGATGTGCACGCGCTGGCGCTCACCGCCCGAGAGGCTGCGCCAGGCGCGATGGCTCAGGTGGGTGGCGTCGACGTCGTGCAGGGCCTGGTTGACGATGACGTCGTCTTCATTCGACCACGGGCTCAGCGCCGACAACCACGGTGTGCGGCCCAGCGCCACGGCGTCGAACACGCGGATGGCGTCGTCGGTGTCGGCCTGCTGTTCCACCACCGCCAGTTGTTGCGCGATGGCGCGGCGCGACAGCTTGCCCAGGCGGTGGCCGCCCAGCAGCACTTCGCCGGACGCTGGCGTGCGCAGGCCGGCGAGCAGCTTGAGCAAGGTGGATTTGCCGGAGCCGTTCGGCCCGACAATACCGAGGGTTTCGCCCGGCTGTACGTCCAGGTGGATATCGTGCAGCAGTTGAGCTTCGCGCACTTTGAAGCTCAACCCCGTGCAGCTTAAAACCGTCATCGCGCATTCCTCCGGCCAATGAGGATCAGCGCAAACACCGGCGCACCGACCAGCGCCGTGACCACGCCGACCGGAATCACTTGGCCCTTGATCAGCGTGCGCGATAGCACATCCGCCGCAATCAAGAACAACGCGCCGCCCAACGCACTGGCCGGCAGCAAGCGCGAATGCCCGGTGCCAAGCAACAGGCGCACGGCGTGGGGAATCACCAGCCCGACAAAACCGATGGAGCCGACAATCGACACCATCACCGCCGTCACCAGGGCCGCGCAGCCCACCAGCACGAACTGCACGCGGCGCACCGGAATGCCGAGGGACGCCGCCGAGTCGCTGCCGAAGGTAAACGCATCCAGCGCCCGACGGTGCCACAGGCACACCGCCAAGCCTGCAACCGCCACCGGCACCGCCAGCCACACCGAAGGCCAGCGCACGCCGCTGAGGTTTCCGAGCAGCCAGAACATGATGCCGCGCGCCTGTTCGGAACTGGCGGATTTGGTGATCAGGAACGCGGTGAGCGCATTGAACAACTGCGACCCGGCAATGCCCGCCAGGATGATCTGGCCGGTGCCGCTAGCCGAACCGCTGGCGCGCGCGAGCAGGATCACCAGCGCAAACGCGGCCATGGCGCCGACAAACGCGCCCGCCGACAACGAGATCAAGCCGCCGCCCACACCGATCAACGCCACCAGCACTGCGCCGGTCGAGGCGCCAGCGCTGATGCCCAGCAGGTACGGATCGGCCAGCGGGTTGCGCAACAGCGATTGCAGGATCACCCCGCACGTCGCCAACCCGGCGCCGCACGCAGCGGCGACCAGGGCGCGGGTGAGGCGGTAGTTCCACACCACGCCTTCGTCGATCGGGTCGAGCACGTAGCCAGCCGCCCACAGTTTGTTGGCGAGGACTTGGAGTACCACCTGCGGCGAGATGGCGGTTTCGCCGATGGCCACGCCCGCGAGTACGGCGGCTGATAGCAGGGCCAGGGCAAGTAGGGTTCGGATCATTTGGACAGATCGTAGCCGTCGATGGCCGTGGCCAGTTGTTCAAGGCCGTCGAACGTGCGGATGCTGGCCTGCAGTGCCAGGGCGTCGAGGATGATGATGCGGTTGTTTTTCACCGCGTCCATGTTGCGGGTGACCGGGTCGCTGCGCAGGAAGGCCAGTTTCTTTTCATGATCGTCGGCAGGGTAGCGGCGGCGGTCCATGCGCGCGATCACCAGCACGGTCGGGTTGGCCTTGGCGAGGTTTTCCCAGCCGACGGCGGGCCACTCTTCGTCGGACTGCACGACATTATGTAAACCGAGGGTTTCCAGCATGAACTCCGGAATGCCCTTGTGGCCGGCCACATAAGGGTCACTGGCCATCTCGGAACTGGAGAACCACACCAAGGCGCTGGCTTGCTTGAGGCCCTTGCTTTGCACGGTGGCGACGGATTTGGCCAGGCGTGCCTTGAGTTCTTCGTTCAGCTGTTGGCCGCGTGCCTGCACGTCGAAGATCTCGGCGAGTTGGCTGATGCTTTTATAGATCGTCTCGATGCGAAACGGCTCCAGCCGCGTGCCGTCGGCGCCGACCAGGTTGTCCTTGCCTTCGCAGTCCGAAGGCAACAGGTAGGTGGGGATCTTCAGCTCATGAAATTGCTCGCGGGTGCCGACCACACCTTGCGGCCCGACTACCCATTCCAGCTCGGCGGCCACCAGTTGCGGGCGCTTGGCGATCACGGCTTCGAAGCTCGGCTCGTTGTTGGCCAGGCGCTCGATGCCATCGTTCAGCGCCTGGTACTGTGGCAGCACGCTGTTGAACCACAGCGAGGTGCCGACCACTTTGTCGCCCACGCCCAGGGCGTAGAGCATTTCGGTGGCGGCCTGGCCGATGGTCACGCTGCGGGCCGGGGCCTGCTGGAAGGTGAGGTGGCTGCCGCAGTTTTCCACGGTCAGCGGGTAGTGGGTGGGTGCGGCTTGGGCCAGGGCACAGAAGCCCAGACCGGTAAGCAGGGCGGTAACGCGTAGCAGCATGGGGCTATCTCCGAGTGAAGCGTGCGTGCCATTCGGAAATACACCCTCGAGCGCTGTGGTCGCGACAGGCAAGAATGTCCTTCCCGGACACCCCGCCGGTTAGTAGTTGAGCTCGAGCCGGCAGGTCTCCTGACTGATGCGTCGTCGCCCGGCTCCGGCCTTCCCGGACAAGGTCCAGTGGCATCAAGGAGCAGGCTCAGCACCTACAGTTGCGGGGGCAGTTCCGATTGGCGCGGGTGTGCCGCGCTTCGGATTCCCTATTAGTCCCGTTTGGGAACCGGCGCGGTATGGTAGTCGATCACGCGGTTGAACGGGAGGTCGTGAATTCAACGGTAGCTCTCTGGCGGTGAGGCTCCTATGATGCTCAGCCCATGGATCGCTTTATCACAAGGAATACACCGTGAAATCATTTGTCGCGCTCGTCCTTATCGCCACCTTGGCTGGTTGTGCCACTCAGGGTAAATCTGAAAAGCAGATTCTCGACGAGGCCTCCACCGCCTATGTCAAGTCGATGCCCGCCGACTCAGACAAGCTGCGCTTGCACACGATGAGCATCCCCAAAAGCGGTATGTTCGGCGACACCCTGGCGATTTCCATGGCCGGCGACCAAAACGCTGCCAGCCTCAGGAGCGAATTGCTGAATACCAAGCGCTTGGGCGATGTGTTCTTTTTGATCATGGGGGCCGGCACCCCGGTTGATGTTGCCGTGATCGGTAAAGCCGTCGAAGGGCAGGATTTGAAGGGCCTGCAGATTTACTACTCGGGCACCGATGCGCAGAAGGACAAAGTGCGTGCGGCGGTTGAGAAGTCGCAGGCGCAGTTTCATTACATCAATGCGCAGTGAGGGGACGGCCAAAGGGCTCAGGTATCTACACCACGCGGGGTACGGCGCTGGCGGCTTGACGGTTGGCCGCAATCTTAGTGTTACTCCCGCGAGCCAGAATGTGGGGCTTGCCTGCGAAGGCGGCGTGACGGCTGGCCTGGATGTTGGATCAGGCCGGGTACATATCCGTTATTTAGGTAACGGCTGCTGTGGGTTCCGCTCTTACAGCGGGTCACTTTTTGAAGAGCGCAAAAAGTAACCAAAAACGCTTCGCCCCAACACTCGGCACCTCGCCTAGGCTCGGTGTGC
>NZ_JACAPG010000011.1:233278-381852 GCF_013385825.1 Pseudomonas reactans
CGGGGCGCCTGAGATCAAAAGCCAGATCAAGAGCAAGATCAAGAGCGGCTCGCTTCGCATCGTGGTTGGTGTTGGGTGTGACGCAGTTCAACATGTGAAGCGTCGGTCATAGGCGAATGTCTTCAGGCCCCTGTATCAGCGCTTCAATCCGCGTGCCGGTGGCGCGCTCTTCGTTGCTGAAACCGTCGTAGTCGGCCAGGTTGCCGAAGCGCAGGCCGGTCAGGCGCTCGATCTGGATCACGCTGCGCTGGTAGGTCCTGAGCTGGCCGAACACCAGGTCGAGTTGGCCCAGTTCGCGGCTCTGGTCAATCATGTAGGCACTCGCGCTAGGCTTGCCGTTGTCGCTGAGGTAGGCGACCACTTTCCAGAACGCCTTGGGGATCTGCACGCCTCGGTACACCCGGTCGTCGTCGGCGAACACCGGGCCGGTAAACACCGTGGCGCGGGCTTTCCAGCGTTGGGTGTTATCGAGGATGTAGTCTTCGAGCTCCAGCCAGGTCTTCTGGTTGAACCCGCTCATCTGCGGCGAGCAGTTGGTGAAATGGAAGGTATCGAGGTTGGCGGTTTGCGCCTCGTCGCCCCAGTTGGGGTCTTGTCGGCGGACCAGGTGGCCGCGATCCAGGCCATTGCTGGCATACAGCGCTTCGCCCACCTGCGCGTCGACGGGCAGGCGGCCGTCGTAGGCCCAGGTGTCGTTGCTGCGAATGATCTCTACGTGCTGACCACCGTCGATGTTGACGCCCACGTACAGCGCCAGTCGCTTGGCGCGTGACATCGTGATCGAGAAGTGCGTGTAGTCCAGGCGCTTCTGTGCGTCTCCCGACAAGGCTTCTTCAACCGTGGGCCAGGGCACCCCGAAGTTGCCGAGAAAGTCCTCGGCGTAGCCGCGTCGGTCCTTCAAGTCTTTGGCGGAGGTGACGCGGGGTGTCGCGGCGCGCGCCTCCAGCAGCGTGGGGCTCGGTGCGATCAACGGGCGCAGGTCAGCGAGCCGGGGGCGGTATGAAAGGTCGATTTTGGTTTTGCGTGCGGGCATCGGTCAGTCCTCCTTGGATAAACACGACTGCAACATAGCTTAATGACAATTGATGATGCGCGTTAACCCCGGGGGACTATCCTCAAACAGTCATTGCCGACAAGGAGCCAGCCGATGTGTGATCGCCATGACCGTAACCCGATTTTCTGCCTGATCCCGCCCTACATGCTCGACCAGATCGCGCGCAATGGTGATAAAGCGCAACGGGAGGTCGCGTTGCGCACCCGCGCCAAGGACACGACCTTTCGCTCGTTGCGCATGGTCGCCGAGCCTGCCAAAGGGCCGGCGCACATGGCCCTGGCCATGGGCGCGGATAAGCGCCGCTCGATCTACAGCGCCGAGGGCACCGACAGCCTGCCGGGCACGCTGGTGCGTGGTGAGGGACAACCCGCCAGCGGGGATGCCGCGGTGGACGAAGCCTACGATGGGTTGGGCGCTACCTTCGATTTTTTCGATCAGGTCTTCGATCGTAACTCCATCGACGACGCCGGTATGGCGTTGGACGCCACGGTGCATTTTGGCCAGAACTACAACAATGCGTTCTGGAACTCGGCCCAGATGGTGTTTGGGGATGGGGATGCGCAATTGTTCAACCGCTTCACGGTGGCGCTCGACGTGATTGGTCATGAGTTGGCCCATGGCGTCACCGAGGATGAGGCCAAGCTGATGTATTTCAATCAGTCCGGAGCACTGAATGAGTCGCTGTCGGACGTGTTCGGCTCATTGATCAAGCAATATGCCTTGAAGCAAAGCGCGCAAGACGCCGATTGGTTGATCGGCAAAGGACTGTTCACCAAAAAGATCAAAGGCACCGCCCTGCGCTCGATGAAAGCCCCCGGCACGGCATTTGACGACAAACTGCTGGGCAAGGACCCTCAGCCGGGGCACATGGATGATTTTGTGCAGACCTACGAGGACAATGGCGGGGTGCATATCAACTCCGGCATTCCCAACCATGCGTTCTACCAGGTGGCGACCAAGCTCGGCGGTTTTGCCTGGGAGCGCGCCGGGCGTATCTGGTACGACGCGCTGCGGGATGCGCGGCTGCGGCCCAACTCGGGGTTCCTGCGCTTTGCGCGCATTACTTACGATGTTGCAGGCCGACTTTATGGCGCGAACAAGGATGAACAGAAGGCAGTCAAGGACGGTTGGAAGGCGGTCGGCATTTCTGTCTGATGTGAGGAACAGCCATGCAAATTTCGATCAAGGAAAACGGCGGGCCCGGTTATTTTCCGGGCTTGGCCAAGCCACAGACGGTGGAGCTGGATGCGCTGCCGGAGCAAGATCAGCAGGAACTGCGGCGGCTTGTCGAGGCATGCGACTTCTTTCAATTGCCGCAAAGCCATGCACCTGCGCCGGGTAAACCTGGGCAGGTGCATTACACCCTGACGGTGAAGGAAGACGAGCGCGAGCACACGGTTTGCGTGCTCGCGCCGGTGAAGTCGCAGGCGTTGGATGGGTTGGTGCAGTGTGTGCGGCGGCATGTGCGCTGTTGAGGCGGCCGCAGCCAACGGGAGCTAGCGCCCTCGCCACCGGTAAGCACCGGTTCAGGCTTACTTGCGATCCAGCCACACCGTCTGCGCGTTGCAGAACTCCCGCACACCGAAGTGGGACAGCTCGCGGCCGAAACCACTCTTCTTGATCCCGCCAAACGCCACCCGAGGGTCGGAAACGCTGAAGGCGTTGACGAAGATGCCGCCGGTTTCCAACTGGTTGGCGATGTCGCGCGCCTTGGCCGGGTCGGTGGTGAAGAGGCTCGCGGTGAGGCCGAACTCACTGTCATTCGCCAGGGCCACCGCATGGTCGGCGTCACGGGCGGTGATGATCGAGGCCACGGGACCGAACAGTTCCTGTTTGAACGACGTCATCTGGTCGGTGACGCCTGCCAGCACGGTGGGTTCGTAGTAGTTGCCGGCCCCCGGCACTTTTTGACCGCCCAGCAGCAAGGTCGCGCCTTCTTCCAGGGTCGCCTGGACCTGGCCATGCAGCTCGTCGCGCAGGTCGAAACGTGCCATCGGGCCGATGTAGGTGGTGGCTGACGTCGGGTCGCCCATCACCAACGCACGGCTGGCCTCCAGGAATTTGGCGGTGAAGGCCTCCACTACGCCTTCCTCGATGATCAGGCGTTTGGCGGCGGCGCAGACTTGGCCGCTGTTCTGGAAACGACCGATCAGCGCGGCTTGCACGGCGGCGTCGAGGTCGGCGTCGTTGAGCACGATGAACGGGTCCGAGCCGCCCAGTTCCAGCACGCATTTTTTCAGCGCCGCGCCAGCCTGGGAGCCAATGGCGATACCGGCGCGCACGCTGCCGGTAAGGGTAACGGCGGCGATGCGTGGGTCGGCGATGGCTTTGGACACGCCTTCGTTGGTCACGTTGACCACTTCAAACAGGCCTTCGGCGAAACCGGCCTGCTGGAACGCCCGCTGGATCAGATAGGCGCTGCCCATCACGTTCGGTGCGTGTTTGAGCACATAGGTGTTGCCGGCCAGCATCGTCGGCACGGCGCCGCGCAGCACTTGCCATACCGGGAAGTTCCACGGCATCACGGCGAAGATCGGGCCCAGTGGGCGGTATTCGATCTGCGCGCTGCCGTTGTCCACCAGGGTGGGTTCCGGGGCGAGCATGGCCGGGCCATGGGCGGCGTACCATTCGCTGAGTTGCGCGCATTTTTCGATTTCGGCACGGGCCTGGGCGATGGGTTTGCCCATTTCCAGGGTGATCATCTGCGCCATGTCTTCGGCTTGTTCGCGCAGGGCGCTGGCCAGGCTCAGCAGCAACTCGGCGCGCTGGCTCACCGGCTGGCGGCGCCAGGCGCGGAAGGCGAGGGTGGAGCGGTCGAGGGCGGCGTCCAGTTGCTGCGCGGTTTCATACGGATAGCTGCCGACCGTTTCGCCGTTGGCCGGGTTGATCGAGAGGGCGTGGGTAGTCGCGTTCATGGCACCGTCCTGCTGAGTGAATTAAGTGGGGTTCAGCGTACGGGGCTATATCTTTTCTGGAAACTGAATAATATTAAGCAATACATTCACGATTGGAGAATGATTTGGACCTGGTGCAACTGGAAATCTTCAAGGCCGTTGCCGAGCAAGGCAGCATCAGCGCCGCCGCGCAGTTGATTCATCGGGTGCCGTCGAACCTGACCACGCGCATCAAGCAACTGGAGCAGGACCTCGGTGTGGAGCTGTTCATCCGCGAGAAAAGCCGCCTGCGCCTGTCCCCGGCCGGGTGGAATTTCCTGGGTTATGCGCGGCGCATTCTCGACCTGGTACAGGAAGCCCGCGCAACCGTGGCGGGGGAGGAGCCCCAGGGCGCGTTTGCTCTGGGTTCGCTGGAGAGCACAGCGGCGGTGCGTATCCCGGCGCTGCTGGCGGCGTACAACCAGAAACACACCAAGGTCGAGCTGGACCTGAGTACCGGGCCTTCAGGCACCATGATCGAAGGCGTGTTGTCCGGGCGGCTGACGGCGGCGTTCGTCGACGGCCCGCTGTTGCACGCGACCCTGGAAGGCGTGGCGGTGTTCGAGGAAGAGATGGTGGTGATCGCGCCGCTGCATCATGCGCCGATCACCCGTGGGCAGGACGTGAACGGGGAGAGCATCTACACCTTTCGCTCCAACTGCTCGTACCGGCATCACCTGGAACGCTGGTTTGCACAGGACGGCGCGGTGCCGGGCAAGATCTTCGAGATCGAGTCCTACCACGGCATGCTCGCCTGCGTCAGCGCCGGCGCGGGCCTGGCGCTGATGCCGCGCAGCATGCTGGACAGCATGCCAGGGTCGACGGCGGTGAGCGTGTGGCCGCTGACGGACAATTTCCGGATCCTGCACACCTGGCTGATCTGGCGGCGGGGGACGGTGTCGCAGAGTTTGAACAGTTTCGTGAAGTTGTTGGAGGAGCAGGGGGCGATTCGCGAGGTGGCGTGACGGTGAATGGGAGATTCTGGGCTACGCTCGTCTGTGTGAACCTTGGCAAGCAGGGCGCGGCATGCTTAAACCCGATGACTCGAAAATCGTTGAAACACCCACTGAAGATAGATTTTTGCTGCGCCCCATCGCTTGGGTGCCGCTGCTGTTTATATCGATTGTGGTGTACGGCGGCTTCAGCGAGGATTTTCTCAATCTGGCGTGGGCCGGCATTTTGGTGAGCAGTGCGGCTGACACGTTGCCGTCCATTGAAACATGGGCCAGAAAGTCATTTTTTCCTGAGATTACACGGCTGATTTTTGTTTGGGCCTGGCTTTCTATTGCTTTCTACGCCGTGCTGATTGCAAGGTGGGTGCCTTATCGGGAAATGTTTTTTAAATCGTTGGTGGGCAGGCGGCGCCACCTTGCGATCTTGCCTGTGGTGACGATGATGGGGATTGGCGTGTTCTTGCTGACGGTGACGTTTCCGGAAGAACCCAATTGCACCCGCAAATGCATTTATGAGGCCCCCTGGATTCAGGTGCTTTATTCATCCGCCGGAGCATTTCTTACAGGTTACGGCCTGGCAATGTTGTATTGGTGGATCACTCACTTTTCCACCATTCACTTTGCCAGGGCAACGCGCTAGCCGCCAAATTGCAGGGTGCCCATGGCCAGCTTGGCCATAAGTGCGGTCGCCCCCAATTGCACCAGCCACAGTGCCAGGCCGCCGAGGAACACTCCCAGTGCCACTTGCAGCACCAGGCTCTTCTGGCGCTTGGGTTGCGGTGTGCGTGGGGCGTAGTCATGCAGTTCGTCGCGGTCGGCGCGCAGGTCCAGGTCGTCGTTTCTCATAGCATTCTCACAGCAAAGGGGCGGTCAAGGTTCAGTCTAGGGGCTGGAGACAAAAAAGGGGAAGCCATCGGCTTCCCCTTATGGTGCAACAGCTGCAGGTTTACAGCACCTGAACGATTGCCTTTGTGACTGCGTCAATGTTCGACTGGTTCAACGCCGCCACACAGATACGGCCGGTATCCAGTGCGTAGATACCAAACTCGCTGCGCAGGCGGGTGACTTGCTCAACGGTCAGGCCGGAGTAGGAGAACATCCCACGCTGGCGGCCGACGAAGCTGAAGTCGTGGCCCGGAGCAGCCTTGGCCAGTTCGGCCACCATCTGCTCGCGCATGCCACGGATGCGCAGGCGCATTTCGGCCAGTTCGGCTTCCCACTGGGCGCGCAGTTCTGGGTTGTTCAGTACCGCAGCAACGATCGCCGCGCCGTGGGTCGGCGGGTTGGAGTAGTTGGTGCGGATCACGCGTTTGACCTGGGACAGGATGCGCGCGCTTTCTTCCTTGGAGTCGCCGACGATGGACAGTGCGCCCACCCGTTCGCCGTACAGGGAGAACGACTTGGAGAACGAGCTGGAGACAAAGAAGGTCAGGCCCGATTCAGCGAACAGGCGCACGGCGGCGGCGTCTTCGTGGATGCCGTCGCCAAAGCCCTGGTAGGCCATGTCGAGGAACGGCACCAGGTTCTTGGCCTTGATCACGTCCAGCACGTTCTGCCAGTCGGCCGGGCTCAGGTCGACGCCGGTCGGGTTGTGGCAGCAAGCGTGCAGTACCACGATGGACTGGGGCGGCAGGGCGTTGAGGTCTTCGAGCAGGCCGGCACGGTTCACGTCGTGGGTGGCGGCATCGTAGTAGCGGTAGTTCTGCACCGGGAAACCGGCGGTTTCGAACAGGGCGCGGTGGTTTTCCCAGCTCGGGTCGCTGATGGCGACGACGGCGTTTGGCAGCAGTTGCTTGAGGAAATCAGCACCCAGCTTCAGCGCGCCAGTACCGCCTACCGCTTGCACGGTGGTGACGCGGCCAGCGTTCAGCAGTGGCGATTCAGCGCCGAACAGCAGGGTTTGCACGGCCTTGTCGTAGGCCGCGATGCCGTCGATTGGCAAGTAGCCACGGGCGGCGTGTTGCGCCACGCGAATGGCTTCCGCTTCGGCAACGGCACGCAAGAGTGGAATCTTCCCCTCCTCGTTGCAGTAAACGCCCACGCCAAGGTTGACCTTGGTGGTTCGTGTATCGGCGTTGAATGCTTCGTTGAGGCCCAGGATTGGATCGCGTGGTGCCATTTCGACAGCGGAGAACAGGCTCATTTTTGCGGCAGCTCTATGGGGGGTAGGAGGGACGTGTCGCGCTCCAGCCGAATGCACTAGAGCGGTGCACAAACGGGGAGTTAGTATAGAGACCCTCACCGCCTGAGGCGACAGCCGAAACGGCTTTTCGGCCAAGTTTTTCGGTTTATTTGCTGACCGTTAGTCTTATTGCAACATTGATCGGTCAGGGCGCGTAGGGCGATTGCCTTGAAACCCGTCACATTCGCCACCACTTCTACAGCTATCATGGTTTTTTCCTGCAACCTGCGATGATTTTTCGCGGGTTGCTGAGCTATTTCGTCCCTGGCGGTTTCGAGTCTGGGGTGACTTCACGAGGTACGTTATGTCGGATTTCCAGCTCGTCACCCGCTTTGAACCCGCCGGCGATCAACCGGAAGCCATTCGCCAGATGGTCGAAGGCATAGAAGCCGGACTGGCGCACCAGACCCTGCTCGGGGTGACCGGGTCGGGCAAGACCTTCAGCATCGCCAACGTGATCGCGCAGATCAATCGTCCCACCCTGGTGCTGGCGCCGAACAAGACCCTGGCCGCGCAGCTGTACGGCGAGTTCAAGGCGTTCTTCCCGAACAACGCGGTGGAGTACTTCGTTTCCTACTACGACTACTACCAGCCCGAAGCCTACGTGCCGTCCTCCGACACCTTTATCGAGAAGGATGCGTCGATCAACGACCACATCGAGCAGATGCGGCTGTCGGCGACCAAGGCCTTGCTGGAGCGCAAGGACGCGATCATCGTCACCACCGTGTCGTGCATCTACGGCCTGGGCAGCCCGGAAACCTATCTGAAGATGGTGCTGCACGTCGATCGCGGCGACAAACTCGACCAGCGCGAACTGCTGCGCCGCCTGACCAGCCTGCAATACACGCGCAACGACATGGACTTTGCCCGCGCCACCTTCCGCGTGCGCGGCGATGTGATCGACATCTATCCGGCAGAATCCGATCTGGAAGCGATCCGTATCGAGCTGTTCGACGATGAAGTCGAGAGCCTGTCGGCCTTCGACCCATTGACCGGCGAGGTGATCCGCAAGCTGCCGCGCTTCACCTTCTATCCGAAAAGCCACTACGTGACCCCGCGTGAAACCCTGATGGGCGCCATTGAGGGCATCAAGGTCGAGTTGGCCGAGCGTCTGGAGTACCTGCGCTCCAACAACAAACTGGTGGAAGCCCAGCGCCTGGAGCAACGTACCCGTTTCGACCTGGAGATGATCCTGGAGCTGGGTTACTGCAACGGCATCGAAAACTACTCGCGCTACCTGTCGGGCCGTGAATCCGGCGCGCCGCCGCCGACCCTGTACGATTACCTGCCGCCTGATGCGCTGCTGGTGATCGATGAGTCCCACGTCAGCGTGCCGCAAGTGGGCGCGATGTATAAGGGCGACCGTTCGCGTAAAGAAACCCTGGTGGAGTACGGTTTCCGCCTGCCGTCGGCCCTGGATAACCGGCCGATGCGCTTTGACGAGTGGGAAGCCATCAGCCCGCAGACCATCTTTGTGTCGGCGACGCCAGGCAACTATGAGGCCGAGCATGCTGGCCGCGTGATTGAGCAGCTGGTGCGCCCGACCGGCCTGGTGGACCCGGAAATCGAGATCCGCCCGGCGCTGACCCAGGTCGACGACTTGCTCTCGGAAATCACCAAGCGTGTGGCTCTGGAGGAGCGGGTGCTGGTCACCACGCTGACCAAGCGCATGTCCGAAGACTTGACCGACTACCTGGCCGACCACGGCGTGCGCGTGCGCTACCTGCACTCGGACATCGACACCGTGGAGCGCGTGGAGATCATCCGCGACCTGCGCCTGGGCACCTTTGATGTGCTGGTGGGGATCAACCTGCTGCGTGAAGGCCTGGACATGCCGGAAGTGTCGTTGGTAGCGATCCTTGACGCGGACAAGGAGGGCTTCCTGCGCTCCGAACGCTCGCTGATCCAGACCATTGGCCGTGCGGCACGCAACCTCAATGGCCGGGCGATTCTCTATGCGGACCGCATTACCGGCTCCATGGAGCGGGCGATTGGCGAGACCCAGCGCCGTCGCGACAAGCAGATTGCGTTCAACCTGGAAAACGGCATCATCCCCAAAGGCGTGTTCAAGGACGTCGCCGACATCATGGAAGGCGCCACCGTGCCGGGCTCGCGCAGCAAGAAGCGCAAGGGCATGGCCAAGGCTGCCGAGGAAAGCGCCAAGTACGAGAACGAACTGCGCTCGCCGAGTGAGATCACCAAGCGCATCCGCCAGTTGGAAGAGAAGATGTACCAGTTGGCGCGGGACCTGGAGTTCGAGGCGGCGGCGCAGACGCGCGATGAGATCGGCAAGTTGCGCGAGCGCCTGCTGGCGGTCTAAACCTCTATCACTGTAGGAGCGAGCTTGCTCGCGAAAAACCCGAGAACGCCGCGGGGCGCGTCATCGTTGACGAGCTTCGCGAGCAAGCTCGCTCCTACAATAAGGTGCTGCGGGCTGTTACCATTCGCCCCTTGTTTCAATTTTCAGTTTTATCGCCCATTCGAGACCTGCCATGACCACCGTCCGCACGCGCATCGCGCCATCGCCTACTGGGGATCCCCACGTCGGCACTGCTTACATCGCCTTGTTCAACTACTGCTTTGCCAAGCAGCACGGTGGTGAATTCATCCTGCGGATCGAAGACACCGATCAACTGCGTTCCACCCGCGAGTCGGAGCAGCAGATTTTCGATGCCCTGCGCTGGTTGGGCATTACCTGGGCCGAAGGCCCGGATGTCGGCGGCCCACACGGCCCGTATCGCCAGAGCGAACGCAGCGACATTTACAAGCAGTACACCCAGCAACTGGTCGACATGGGCCATGCGTTCCCGTGCTTCTGCACCGCAGAAGAGCTGGACCAGATGCGTGCCGAGCAACAGGCCCGTGGCGAAACCCCACGCTACGATGGCCGCGCGCTGCTGCTGTCGAAAGAAGAAGTGGCCCAGCGCCTGGCGGCCGGTGAGCCCCACGTGATCCGCATGAAAGTACCGAGCGAAGGCGTGTGCGTGGTGCCGGACATGCTGCGCGGTGACGTCGAGATCCCGTGGGACCGCATGGACATGCAGGTGCTGATGAAAACCGACGGCCTGCCGACGTACTTCCTGGCCAACGTGGTCGACGACCATCTCATGGGCATCACCCACGTGCTGCGCGGTGAAGAATGGCTGCCATCGGCGCCGAAACTTATCCTGCTCTACGAGTACTTCGGCTGGGAGCAACCGCAGCTGTGCTACATGCCGCTGCTGCGTAACCCGGACAAGAGCAAGCTGTCCAAGCGCAAGAACCCGACCTCGGTGACCTTCTACGAGCGTATGGGCTTCATGCCGGAAGCGATGCTCAACTACCTGGGTCGTATGGGCTGGTCGATGCCGGACGAGCGCGAGAAGTTCTCGCTGCAGGAAATGGTCGATAACTTCGACCTGTCCCGCGTGTCGCTCGGCGGACCGATCTTCGACATCGAGAAGCTGTCGTGGCTCAACGGCCAGTGGCTGCGTGACCTGCCGGTGGAAGAGTTCGCCAGCCGTGTGCAGCAGTGGGCGTTGAACCCCGAGTACATGATGAAGATCGCACCGCTGGTGCAGGGCAGGGTGGAGACGTTCAGCCAGGTCGCGCCGTTGGCCAGCTTCTTCTTTGCCGGGGGTGTGAATCCGGATCCTAAGCTGTTTGAGTCGAAGAAACTCTCGGGTGACCAGGTTCGCCAATTGATGCAGTTGATCCTGTGGAAGCTGGAAAGTCTGCGCCAGTGGGAGAAGGATGCGATCACTGCAACGATCCAGGCGGTGGTGGAGTCCCTGGAATTGAAGCTGCGCGATGCCATGCCGCTGATGTTTGCTGCGATCACCGGGCAGGCCAGTTCGGTGTCGGTACTCGATGCGATGGAAATTCTCGGCCCGGACCTGACCCGTTTCCGCCTGCGCCAAGCCCTTGATTTGCTTGGTGGTGTGTCGAAGAAAGAAAACAAAGAGTGGGAAAAGCTGCTGGGTGCTATCGCTTAATCAGCCTGCTATAACGACGAAACCCCGGTTTTCCGGGGTTTCGACGGTAAGTGATTGTTATCCCGGCAAAAAATTTTGGAAAATGTTGAAAATAAATTTGACACACTTCCAAAGCGCCATTAAGATTCGCCCCGTCCTCACCGATGAGGGGCTATAGCTCAGCTGGGAGAGCGCTTGCATGGCATGCAAGAGGTCAACGGTTCGATCCCGTTTAGCTCCACCAATTTACAGGTTCAAGGTCTGGCCACACCGTCCTTGAATCGATCAGTTCTCAGCGCTGATCAGTTGTACAGAAGGTTTTGTCCCCTTCGTCTAGTGGCCTAGGACACCGCCCTTTCACGGCGGTAACAGGGGTTCGAGTCCCCTAGGGGACGCCAGTTTCAACAAGCAGTTCGCAAGGTCTGCTGCGTCGAGAGACGAAAAATTTGGGGCTATAGCTCAGCTGGGAGAGCGCTTGCATGGCATGCAAGAGGTCAACGGTTCGATCCCGTTTAGCTCCACCAATTTACAGTTCCAAGGTTCCGGCCACACCGTCCTTGGATCGATCAGTCTCAGCCTGATCAGTGTACAGAAGGTTTGTGTCCCCTTCGTCTAGTGGCCTAGGACACCGCCCTTTCACGGCGGTAACAGGGGTTCGAGTCCCCTAGGGGACGCCACGATTACCCGCTCTGCGGGATTTTTAAGGGTCATTCAATTATTGAATGGCCCTTTTGTTTGTCTGGCGTTTGGCCAAACCTTTCCTCCATCCCATTCTTCTCTTCTGACCAGCGGTCATGCCGGTGGCTTGCGAAATATTATTATGGTAATAATATTCAACCCATGAACATCGGAGGCAATGATGAGCGATAAAAAAGCGCAAACCCGCGAACGCATTCTGCAAGCCGCCAGCGCCGCGTTGATCCAGCGCGGCCCGGCGGAACCGAGTGTGGGTGAAGTCATGGGCGCGGCGGGGCTGACCGTCGGTGGTTTCTACGCGCACTTCGAAAGCAAGGACGCACTGATGCTGGAGGCCTTCACCCAGTTGCTGGCCAAGCGTCGTGCGTCGATCGATGACATGGACTCACAGTTGACCGGCGAGGAGCGCAGAAGCCTGGTGGCGGCGTTCTACCTGTCGCGCAAGCACCGTGACTCAACTGCCCAGGCCTGCCCGATCCCGGCGACGGTCGGCGAGATGAGCCGCCTGCCGGATGAATTCCGCCAAGCGCTGAACGAGCATTGCGAGCTGATGGCCGCGCAACTCGCCGCCAGCCCTGAAGACACCGATAAAGCCCTGGCCGACATGGCGCTGATGATCGGTGGCCTGGCCTTGGCCCGCGCCTTGGGGCCGGGTGAGTTGTCTGACCGTGTGCTGCGCGCCGCCAAGTCGGCCGTGCGCTAGAAGAGGGCTGTCATGATGGGCACGTTAACCTGGATTCGTCGCTTCAACGGCACCCTGGGGCACCTGGCACCGCAAACGGTGGCCAACAAGATGCGCCGTGCCTTCATGACACCCCGCGACCTGCCGCCGCGTGACTGGGAACTGCCGCTGCTGGCGCAATCGGAGCGCATCACCTTGCGTTTTGGTTTGTCCGCCTTGCGTTGGGGCCAAGGGCCGGCTGTGTTGCTGATGCACGGTTGGGAAGGGCGGCCCACTCAATTTGCCAGCCTGATCACGGCATTGGTCGACAACGGTTACTCAGTGATTGCGCTGGACGGTCCCGCCCATGGCCGTTCGCCAGGGCGTGAAGCCCATGTGCTGCTGTTCGCCCGTGCCATGCTCGAAGCCGCCGCTGAGTTGCCGCCGCTGCACGCGGTGATCGGTCATTCCATGGGCGGCGCCAGTGCGATGCTGGCGGTGCAGTTGGGTTTGCGCACCGAGGCGTTGGTGAGTATTGCCGCACCGTCACGCTTTCTGGATGTGCTACGGGGCTTCACCAAGATGGTTGGCTTGCCGGCGCGGGCACGCTCGGCGTTCATCCAGGAGGTTGAGCAGACCTTTGGCATGCCGCTCAAGCATTTGGATGTGGCCCACTACCAGATGAATATCCCTGGCCTGATCGTGCACGCCGAAGACGATACGTTCGTCCCGGTCAAAGCCTCTGAAGCTATTCACGAAGCCTGGTTCGACAGCCGCCTGCTGCGCCTGGAGCAGGGAGGGCATCAGAAAGTGCTGGCCGACCCTCGCGTAATCGACGCGGTGCTGGCGTTGCTCGCCGGCCGTCGTCTACAGGCGCGGCAAACGGCCTGATACACTGCCCCGGATAAGTTAATCGACCGGGAGCAAGGCATGGGCTGGGATTTGGCAACGCCGTTTATCATCGATCTGCAGGTGGCCCCTGAAGACATCGACGGCCTGGGGCACGCCAACAACGCGGTATATGTGTCCTGGCTGGAGCGCTGTGCCTGGCGCCACTCTCAGCGCTTGGGCCTGGACCTTGCCGAGTATCGCCGCCTGGACCGCGCCATGGCAGTGGTGCGCCATGAGATTGACTACCTGGCCGCCGGCTACGAAGGCGACGAGCTACAACTGGCCACCTGGATCGTCGACTGGGACCAGCGCCTGAAGATGACCCGGCGCTTCCAGCTAGTCCGCCCGCGTGATGGCGCGACCCTGCTGCGTGCGCAAACCACCTTTGTCTGCATTGAACTCTCCACCGGCAAGCCCAAGCGCATGCCCGCAGAATTTCTCGACGGTTATGGCCCCGCCCTGACAGGGGGTTAACGGTTGCTGTAGGAAACCCAGTAAACTGCGCCACGATTTTTGTTGAGTGTTTTCCATGCAAAT
The DNA here is from genome assembly GCF_013385825.1 of Pseudomonas reactans. Classification (GTDB taxonomy): domain Bacteria; phylum Pseudomonadota; class Gammaproteobacteria; order Pseudomonadales; family Pseudomonadaceae; genus Aquipseudomonas; species Aquipseudomonas reactans. The sequence continues at coordinate 247,139 of NZ_JACAPG010000011.1, forward strand.
TGCTTTGGCGCCCATGGAGGGGTTGGTTGACAACATCCTGCGGGACGTTCTCACCCGTGTCGGCGGTATTGACTGGTGCGTGACCGAGTTCATCCGCGTCAACGACCGCCTGCTTACCCCCGCGTATTTCCATAAGCTCGCCCCGGAACTGCTGCACGGTGCTCACACCGCTGCCGGCGTGCCGCTGCGTGTGCAATTGCTCGGCTCAGACCCGGTCTGCCTGGCGGAAAACGCCGCGCTGGCCTGTGAACTGGGTTCGCAGGTCATCGACCTGAACTTCGGCTGCCCGGCCAAGACCGTCAACAAGTCCCGTGGCGGCGCGGTGCTGCTCAAAGAGCCCGAGTTGCTCAACCAGATCGTCGAGCACGTGCGCCGCGCGGTGCCTACCCACATTCCAGTCACTGCCAAGATGCGCCTGGGTTTCGACAGTCCGGATGGCGCCCTGGTCTGTGCTACGGCCCTGGCCGAGGGTGGCGCGGCGCATATCGTGGTGCATGCGCGAACCAAGACCGATGGCTACAAGCCGCCTGCTCATTGGGAATGGATTCCGCGCGTGCAAGACGTGGTCAAGGTACCGGTGTTCGCCAATGGTGATATCTGGAGCGTCGAAGACTGGAAGCGTTGCCGCGAAGTCAGTGGCGCTGAAGACATCATGCTGGGCCGTGGCCTGGTCGCGCGTCCGGACCTGGCGCGGCAGATTGCGGCGGCGCGGGCGGGCGAGGAAGTCGTCGAGATGACCTGGGCAGACATGCAACCCATGCTTCAGGATTTCTGGACCCAATCGGTAGCGCAATTGACTGAGCGTCAGGCGCCGGGGCGTTTGAAGCAATGGCTGGCGATGCTCACCCGCAATTATCCAGAGGCGGTGGAGTTGTTTACTCTGATGCGTAGGGAAACCGATCTGGAGCAGGTCGGGCGTTTGCTGGGAATGCCCAGTCGGCGTGAACAGTCGGTGGCGCTGCAAGATTAGGTTTACATATATAAGTGTTTCACCTGCTGCTGTAAGGGGCGCCGAAAGGTGCCTTTTTTTTGTCTGAAAAATGCGTTTGGCGTCACCAGCACTGCTTGGGACAGCCTGTTATGTTTATTTGTTTTGGGTGTTTTATTTGTGTTGTTGCGAGATATATGCAAGTACGTATGAATGTTTGCCTCGGTTGATACTAATTTTTAATGTTCTTGGGGGGCTTAGGTACCTGCGTGCGCGCTGATTAACATACTTTATGTTTTTTATATAGCTTTGTTGTTTTCTATAAGTTGCTTTGTTCATAGGGTGTTTCTTTACGTTTCCACTCTTGGCGGGTGTGAGGCGCGTACAGCCTGGATTTTCCTATGGGGGTCCATAGGGAAAAGTCTCTGGTGGTCATTTGGTTTCCTTATATAAGTCTCGATTGTCCGGAACTCATCTCCGTTACGCCCCACGAATCTTGCGAGTTTGCTGAGCTCGCTGCTGTTTCACACTTAACCTCAATCATTGTCTCTCTCCTGCTTGTGTGGGGGGCGCAGTTTTAGGAATAAAAACATGACTAATGTCTCGAACAAGCAATTCATGCCGATGAATAAACATTATGCACAGCTTGATCAGTCTTCCGTACAAGCTGATAAGCCGCTCGAATTGGCTCCGCCTGTGGACAATGTGAATAAGTTTCTTAAGGACGGTAGTCCGGCACCAAAAGAAAACAGTGTGCTGATGAATAAGGAGTCCCTGGAAAAGTTGTTTGCCATGTTTGAGTTCGTGGTCAAGGCGATGCGTAGCATGCTGGCCGGCATGGGGGTGTTCGCCAAGCTGCCAGGGGAGTTGGACGCGCAATCTCAGGTGAGGCCTGGCCTTGATGGAAAATCCGGCCTGGATGGCAAAGCAACTGTGGATGCGGGAGAAAAGACCAAAGGCACGCTTGAGGCTGAGGCGAAGGTAGCGGTGAAGCCTGGTTCAGAGGTGATAGTCATGCAGGATAAAAAACCTGCCCAACTGACTATTTCACCTGACGGAAAGCTCAATTCTACGTATTCAACCACCAGTCCCAACGACCTGGCACAGCGGAATAGGCTGTCATCCGTGACAGTGCAGGTCCAAAACTGTCATTGCCCGCACACAGATGAAAAGGTTGCGCCGCAACCGGCAGTGACGCCGGCACTTGATATGCAGCCATCGCCTCAACCTCCGGTCACACCGCCCACTCAAGACCTTACTAGCCCCGCACCTGATGACTTAGTTGATGATTTCAGCGGCTACTCCCAACCGTGTTTCGACAACCATCGAGCTAAAAGGCCCAGCCTCCGCTCACGTTTTTGAGCGGGTTATCTTGATGCGTTAAACATAAGCGCTGGCTCCTTGGTCGTGACGGCCAGGGGGCATTCAATGAGACTTAAGCCATGTTATCGACAAGCCATAACTGTGTTGCACCGCCAACGATTGAAGCTTACCGGGCACCGGAACTTTCAGTTCGTGCATCGCTTGATTCTGCACGAAGAGAAAGTATTCGGGCTGCAACACCTGTTCCTCACTCAGAGGTGAAGTCCGATAGTTTCAGTGATAACGCGGACACTTCCGCCTTATTCAACATGTTGGGCGAACTGTTCAAGCAGTTTTTCACCCAATTGCAAAGCCTCCTGCGTGGCGACGTGCGTCCGGTTGAACCAAAAAACAATGATGTACCTGTACCGCCGCGACCTGTGCAACCCGCTCCCGATACTAAACCCACCGATAAACAAGGCGAACCCATTCCCGAGCTTTCCAATAAACCTAAAGATTCAAAACCCACTAGTATCTTCAGCGGTTTTCGTCAGGGTCGGAATGGTAACTGCGTAACGGTCTCCGCGATCAAGGCGGCGATGGAAAAATTTGGCCAAAACCCTAAGAGTATTTACAAATCTGTCGAGAAAACTGCGGATGGATTTAAAGTCGTGATGCGTGATGACGTGACTGTAAAACTTAGCAAGGCGGAGTTGGAGAGTGCTATTCGCGGTTCAAACTTTGTCGGGTTGAATGATCCTGGAATGCTCAAGGATGCGCACTTCCTGTTTGCATGTTCTGCCAAGCGGGCGCAGAACGAGAATAACGACGGGTGGGCAGGGAGAAGTTTTGAAGCCGCCATAAGAAGCCTCAACGATGGTGAGGATGAGTGGGGGCCGGGGGAGGGCTTCAAACGTCTGGGGCTAAAGGATCATATGGCGCGCGTATCGGTGCGTGACTTCGTCGCTGACAAATCTTTGATTGGCATGGTCAACCGGCGCGGGCACTCAGTGGCTGTCGTGGATGGGAGTGAGGAACTCTATGGGCGCAAAAGCGGCCGGCCCACAGGTGGGGACGCCATTGCTTTGATTGACCGCAAAGTTTGATCAGGCATTTCTAACGAACTCGTCCAACTTTTCAATAACAGAGTGAACGATATGAGTACGTTTGCAACTGGATCTTTCGCGCGCTCAAATCCCGTGGCAGCGCCGTTGTCGAACAACTTGGAAACCGCTCGCATCCCGGCGTTTGACGTGCCGGAGCGGAGTTTCGGCGAGCATTTCAACGCAAGCTCGCACAGCGCAGTCATCAAGTTGATGATGCTCACGTTTGGCCCGCGTCCTACCGATTTATTCAACGATGTAAAGGCTAACAGCGAAGGTTATGACGTGACCATGAAAGATGGCTATCAATTGCATCTTTCCAGGCATGAGTTGAAACAGGCGGCCGCTGCGTCACGTTTTGCCGGCAATGAAAATGATGTATTGGGCAGTGCCCATTTTGCGTTGGCTGCGTTCATCAAGCGCAAACAAGTAGGTAGTGGCAATGCGGCTGCCCCGCCAAGTTTCGAGGCCGTCTTGATCCAATCGTTGCAGGGGGAGACGGCCTACAAGATGCTCAAAGGCATGGGCTTGTCCGGCCATCTCCGGTTCGTGCCCACTGCAACAGGTGTTGCCGAAGGGCGGGCGGGGGTTGCGGAGAGCTATGATGCGGGGTCATCGCTGATTCACGCTGGCAAGGCGCATCAATTTGGTCGGGAGCGTTCTCCCGATCGAAGCTATATGTACACATTGGTGAGCGACAGTGTGCCAAAGCCCCACATTGCGCCTGCCCCCGAGCCGCCGTCAGTTCTCCCCGAGGTAGTCTCTTCCAATAAAAGAGTCCGCCGCCACATTGCTGAGGTGTTGCAGGGGGTCGCGGCAACCGCGCGAAACTTCGGTGAAGTATTCGACTTGAGCAGCCATGCCGCCGTCATCAAGATGATGATGCTGCGGTTTGGTCGCTCACCCTCCGACATGTTTGAAAAAGTCGAGGCCACGACGGGCGGATATAGCATCACCATGAAAGATGGGTTTGAAGTGAGGCTGTCAAAGCAGGAGCTGCAGCGCACGTGTGAAGCCTCGCGCTTTACCGGTCCTGACGCGCAAGTGGTCGCCGACGCCAATTTCATGCTGGCCGCCTTTGCCAAGCGCAAGCAAGTTGAGCGCGAGGTTGAGTTTGATGCAGCGTTATCGAGCACCTTGCGTGGGGAGCACACCTACGTTGTTTTGAAAGGTATGGGGCTGACGGGTTTCTTACGCGTTGCGTCCCCAGACAAGTTGCGTGAGCCAGGCAGCGTCGGCGTCATCAGCACCTTTAACTATTCGGGTGCGTTAGTCGCGGATGGCATCAAGGATGATAACGGTGGGCAAGCGACAGTCAGCAAGGATTATGGCTACCAGCTTGCTGCGGACTTACCTGCCACCCACAGCGGTAGGCCTGCGCAGTTCCCGGCTGCACCTGTCGGCGTCAAGCCCGACAATATCTGGAGCGGTTTCTATCAGGGCGTTGAGGGTAACTGTGTCACGGTGTCGGCGATCAAGGCAGCGATGATGAAGTACGGGCAAAACCCTACAGGAATCTTCAAGCGCGTCACTGAATCGCCAGAAGGTTTCACCATCACCATGCGCGACTCTTGCACGGTTCGGCTTACCCGTGCCGAGCTGGAAATGGCACGGGCGGCTGCCAACTTCCATGGCGAGGATAAAGGCCTGGTTGACGATGCTGTCTTCCTTTACGCGGCGAGCGCCAAGCGTGCTCAACTGGAGAATCACGAATTCCGCGCGGGCGCCGGTTTTAACGCCGCCCTGAAAACGCTGAACGACGGCGAAGTTCCTGGCGATGCGTTACGCCGCCTCGGCTTGTACGCCTTTACCCGCTCCAGTAGCGTGCAGGAACTGGCATCAGGCGTGCCAGGCACCTTGGCGAACTTCGGGCATTCGGTGGTCGTGGTGGAGGGTGCCATGGATGAATATGGGGTCAAACGCGAGTTGCCAGGCTCACGCTGGATGCAACAGGGCGGTCACGCCTTGAAACTGGTTTAACCTCGGCTGTCTCCCGCGAGCAGGCGCTCCCTGAATCCGATCATGGGCAGTGGCCGGCTGTGCAAATACCCTTGGTACAAATGGCAACCCAGGCCCTGCAGGAACGCGAGTTGGTCCTGGGTTTCCACGCCTTCGGCAATCACCTCCAGGTTCAGGCTGCGGGCCATGGCGACAATCGCGCGGATGATCTCCGCGTCGTTGGGGTCATGGGTCGCATCGCGCACAAAAGACTGGTCAATCTTCAGCGCATCCACCGGCAGGCGCTTGAGGTAGGTCAGCGATGAATAGCCGGTACCGAAGTCATCCATCGCAAAGCTTACGCCGAGTTTTTTCAGGCGACGCATTTTGCTGATGGTGTCGTCCAGGTTCTGGATCACGATGCCTTCGGTGATTTCCAGTTTCAACAGGCTGAACGGCAACTCGTGCTGCTTGAGGCTGCGCTCCACGCGCTCCACGAAGTCGTTCTGGCGAAACTGCCGAGGGCTGATGTTTACGCACAGGCTGAAATTCAGTGGGTCGACCAGGCCTTCCGCAATCAGCTGTTGGAAGGCCGCGCAGGCCTCGTCCAGGATCCACGTGCCGACTTCAAGGATCAGGCCACTGTCCTCCAGCACCTTGATGAATTCGGAAGGCGACTGCGCACCCAACTGCGGATGCTGCCAGCGAACCAGGGCCTCGGCGCCGACGATGCGATTGCCGCGCGCATCCACCTGCGGTTGGTAATGCACACTGAACTCGCCACGCGACAGGGCCAGGCGCAGGTCGGTCTCCATGCGCAGGCGTTCGCTGGCGGTTTTTTGCATGCTGTTGTGGAACATCTGTGTGGTGTTACGCCCTGAGTCTTTGGCGCGGTAAAGGGCGATATCGGCACGCTTGAGCAAGTCTGCCGGCGTGGAACCGTGATCGGGAATCAACGCCACGCCAATGCTCGGCGTGACCTGCAAGCGATGGCCGTCCAGGAACATCGGCTCCGAAAGCAGCTCGCGCAAGGTGTCAGCCAGTTCCTGGACCTGGCGGCTGACTTCCGTGCGCGTGCCATCCAGGCCGCTGAGCAGCACCACGAACTCATCGCCACCCAAGCGCGCCACGGTGTCTTCCATGCGCACGCTGGCTTCCAGGCGTGCGGTGACGATCTTCAGCACCGTGTCGCCCACCGGATGGCCGAGGGAATCGTTGATGTGCTTGAAGTGGTCGAGGTCGAGGAACAACAGCGCGCCGCGCAGGTTATGCCGCTTGAGCAGGGCGATCTGTTGGCTCAGGCGGTCCATCAACAAGGCGCGGTTGGGCAGGTTGGTCAGCGGGTCGTGGTAGGCCAGGTGGCGGATCTGCGCCTGGGCGTTTTTCAACAGGCTCACGTCCCGCGCAGTCAGCAGCAGGCACGGAGTTTCATTCAGGGTGATGGGCTCTACCGAGACTTCCACCGCCAGCAACTCGCCGCGTTTGTTGTGCCAGAGCATTTCCAAGTGATGGATGCGGCCCTTGATCTGCAATTCGGCCAGCAGCGCGGCGCGTTGGTTCTCGTCGGCCCAGATGCCGATCTGGTACAGGGTCAGGCCAATGGCTTCTTCGGCGCGATAGCCGGTGAGCCGGCAGAAACCATCGTTGACCTCCACATAACGGCCGGTGTCACGCTCGGTGATGGAAATGGCGTCAGGGCTGGAATGGAATGCCTTGGCAAATTTCTCTTCACTGGCTTTGAGTGCGGCTTCCGAGCGCTGTTGCTGGGTGATGTCACGCAAGGTGGTGACGATGCACGGTTGGTCACCCACTTTGATCAAGCGACTGGAGATCACGCAGGTCAGCGCCTGGCCGTTCTTGTGATGCACCACGATCGCCACATTGCTCAGTGCCTGCTCGCGGATCACCCGTTCGATCCGTTGCAGGCGCTTGCTGGATTCGTCCCACAGGCCAATCTGCTCGGCACTCTTGTCGATTACTTCGGCGGCCGTCCAGCCAAAAGTCTGGGTAAACGCGGGGTTGATCTCGATAAACGCACCGCTGTCCAGGCCGGTGACGCAGATCGGGTCGGGGCTGGCTTGAAAGAGGCTGGCGAATTTCTCTTCGGAGGCTGTCAGGCGTTGTTCGCGTTCGACCTGGTCGGTGATGTCGAGCAAGGTGCCGGCCATGCGCAACGGCGCGCCGTGTTCATCGCGGTAAAGGCGTGCGCGGCTTTCGAGGTAGCGTGAGCTGCCGTCCTCCATGGGGACGCGGTAAGTCAGTTGGTAGTTGCCGGCCGGGCCCTCACGCAGAGTGCGGTAGGCATTGCGCATGCTCTCGCGCTCGTCATCGGGCATGCCTTCGAAGAACGCATCGAACGACTCATGGAAGGGTTCCGGCGGCAGGCCGTGCAATTGGGCGGCGCGGGCCGAGCCATAAAGCATGCCGGTCGGGATGTGCCAGTCCCAGGTGCCCAGTTGCGCCGAGTCCAGGGCCAGGTCGAGGCGTTCCTGGCTGTCCTTGAGGGCTTGCTCGGCGTTTTTACGCTCGGTGGTGTCCAGAAACGTGCTGATCAGGTAGGCCTCGCCCTCCAGCTCGACTTTTTGCGCGCTGAGGGTGCCGTCGTGGATCTGGCCGTTACTGGCGCAAAACTGCACCTCCATGGTGATCGGCTCGCCCTTGCGTTGGGTGGCTTTGACCAACTGCGCGCGTTGCTCCGGGTGACGCCACAGGCCGAGGTCCAGGGTGGTGCGGCCGATGGCATCGGCGAGCGGCCAGCCGAACAGCATTTCGAAGTACTGGTTGGCCTCGCTGATCAGGCCGTCGGCCTGGCGGGTCAGCAGGACCATGTTCGGGCACAGGTGGAACAACGTGGCGAAGCGTTTTTCGGAGTGGCTGAGGGCGGTTTCGCGATCGCGCTGGTGGGTGATCTCGCGGATCACCCCGATCATGCGGCGCCGCCCGGTTTTGTCCGGCGCCAGGCTGCCGTTGATTTCCAGCCAATGAAGGCTGCCATCCGGCCATTGGATACGGTGATGCATGGCCTGCTCGAACGGCTCGCCCGCCAGCACCGCATGGAACGCCCGCACCACACGAGCACTGTCTTCGGGGGCCAGCAGGTCGAGGTAGTCCAGGTCCTTGGGCAGTGGCTGGCGCGGATCAAAGCCGAACAACGCCTGGGTGCCCCGTGACCAACTGATGCGGCCGGTGTCGATTTCCCAGCACCATGCTCCCAGCCGGGCAGCATTGAGCGCTGCCAGCAATTGCGGGGCGCTGTCCCAGCTTTGTTCCGCCGCTTGAGGGTCAAGGGCGTAGATGCGGGGCAGGGGTGGCACGGAATCGACGGGGTTGCGCATTATCAAGAGGCCTTGGCTCAATGGGCGTTCGGCGCGGCTTTATTCAGGCCTGGAGGCCGCACAGCTTCATGCCGGTATCCCTGGCAGATCGACCTGTGCATCCAATAGGCTCATGAAAGCCCGCGCAGCGTTCGACAGCGTCCTTTCGGTGTGCACGATATAGCCTAGCTGGCGACTGAGCTGTATGCCCGGCAAAGCGATACTTGCCACCTGATCATCGAGCATGGTGCGCGGCAACACGCTCCAGGCCAGGCCGATCGACACCATCATCTTGATGGTTTCCAGATAGTTAGTGCTCATCGCGATGTTCGGCGTGAGGCCCTGGGCTTCGAACAACCGGCTGACAATATGGTGGGTAAAGGTGTTGCCACCGGGGAAAACGGCAGGGTGGCCGGCAATATCGGCCAGGCTGATGCTGCCGTTGCTGATCAAGCTGTGCTCCGGTGCGACCACAAAATCCAGCGGGTCATCCCAGACCGGGGTGGCGCGGACCAGGTTGTGAGGATCGGGCGCCAGGGTGATCACTGCCACTTCGGCGCGGCCATGGAGGATTTCTTCGTAGGCCACTTCCGAATCGAGGAACTGAATATCCAGCGCCACATTCGGGTATTCCCGGGTAAAAGTGCGCAGCACCGGCGGCAAGCGATGCAGGCCGATGTGGTGGCTGGTGGCCAGGGTGAGGCGCCCGCTGACTTCGCCGGTGAGGTTGGTGAGGGCGCGACGGGTGTCGTCCAGCACGTTGAGAATCTGATAAGCCCGTGGCAGCAAGGCCCGCCCGGCCTCGGTCAAGCCGACTTCACGGCCCAGGCGATCGAACAGGCGCACCTTCAATTGTTGTTCCAGACCGGCGATGCGCTTGCTGATGGCCGGTTGGGTCAGGTGCAGGCGTTCACCGGCGCCGGAGAAGCTGCCGGTCTCGGCGATGGCAATAAAGGCGTTGAGGTTGGCCAAGTCCATTGTGGTATTCCAGTTGGTAATCCAAAGCATAAAAAATATGAATTTGAGTTATTTAATGTAGCGCCATACCATCAGCCTCACAAGCCAAAGGGTTATTGAAAAGCCCGGCATAGAGAAACACCGCTGATGAGGACCGACTGATGGCCGGCAAAACGCTTTACGACAAGCTTTGGGATTCCCATGAAGTGAAACGGCGCGACGATGGCTCGTCGCTGATCTATATCGACCGTCACATCATCCATGAAGTGACCTCGCCCCAAGCGTTCGAAGGCCTGCGACTGGCCGGGCGCAAGCCTTGGCGCGTCGACTCCATCATCGCCACCCCCGACCACAACGTACCGACCACGCCGGAGCGCAAGGGCGGCATCGAAGCCATTGCCGACCAGGTGTCGCGTTTGCAGGTGCAGACGCTCGACGACTACTGCGACGAATATGGCATCACCGAATTCAAGATGAATGACGTACGTCAAGGCATCGTGCACGTGATCGGCCCGGAGCAGGGCGCGACATTGCCGGGCATGACCGTGGTCTGCGGTGACTCGCACACCTCCACCCACGGTGCCTTTGGCGCCTTGGCCCATGGCATCGGCACGTCCGAGGTGGAACATGTGTTCGCCACCCAGTGCCTGGTCGCCAAGAAAATGAAGAACATGCTGGTTCGCGTTGAGGGCAAATTGCCGTTCGGTGTGACCGCTAAAGACATCGTCCTCGCCGTGATCGGCAAGATCGGCACCGCCGGCGGTAACGGCCATGCCATCGAGTTCGCCGGCAGCGCCATTCGCGACCTGTCCATCGAAGGCCGCATGACCATCTGCAACATGTCCATCGAAGCCGGTGCCCGTGTGGGCATGGTGGCGGCAGACGAAAAGACCGTTGAATACGTCAAAGGCCGTCCGTTCGCTCCGGCAGGCGCGGATTGGGACGCTGCGGTAGAAGCCTGGAAAGACCTGGTCTCCGATGCTGATGCGGTGTTCGACACTGTGGTCGAACTCGACGCTGCTCAGATCAAGCCGCAAGTCAGCTGGGGAACGTCGCCGGAAATGGTCCTGGCCGTTGACCAGAACGTGCCGGACCCGGCCAAAGAGGCCGACCTGGTCAAGCGTGGTTCTATCGAGCGCGCCTTGAAGTACATGGGTTTGCAGGCCAACCAGGCGATCACCGATATCCAGTTGGATCGCGTGTTCATCGGCTCCTGCACCAACTCGCGGATCGAAGACCTGCGCGCCGCGGCCGTGATCGCCAAAGGCCGTAAAGTGGCGTCGACCATCAAGCAAGCCATCGTAGTGCCAGGCTCCGGTCTGGTTAAAGCCCAGGCAGAAGCCGAAGGCCTCGACAAGATCTTCCTCGAAGCCGGTTTTGAATGGCGTGAGCCGGGCTGCTCGATGTGCCTGGCGATGAACCCGGACCGTTTGGAGTCGGGCGAGCATTGCGCGTCCACCTCCAACCGTAACTTCGAAGGGCGTCAGGGCGCCGGTGGGCGTACCCACCTGGTCAGCCCGGCCATGGCCGCTGCGGCGGCCGTCAACGGTCGTTTCATCGACGTTCGCGAATTGATCTGAGGAATACCCGATGCGTGCTTTTACCCAACATACCGGCCTTGTCGCCCCTTTGGATCGCGCCAACGTCGACACCGACCAGATCATCCCCAAGCAGTTCTTGAAGTCGATCAAGCGCACCGGTTTCGGCCCGAACCTGTTCGACGAGTGGCGCTACCTGGACGTGGGCTACGCCTACCAGGACAACTCCAAGCGCCCGCTGAACAAGGACTTCGTGCTCAATGCCGACCGTTACCAAGGCGCCAGCGTACTGCTGGCCCGCGAGAACTTCGGTTGCGGTTCCAGCCGTGAACACGCGCCGTGGGCCCTGGAAGAATATGGCTTTCGCAGCATCATCGCGCCGAGCTACGCCGACATCTTCTTCAACAACAGCTTCAAGAACGGCCTGCTGCCGATCATCTTGACCGACGAGGAAGTCGACGAATTGTTCAAGCAGGTGGAAGCTGATGTGGGCTACCAGCTGACCGTCGACCTGGCCGCGCAAACCGTGACCCGTCCAGACGGCAAGGTGTATCACTTTGAAGTGGATGCGTTCCGTAAGCACTGCCTGATCAACGGCCTGGACGACATCGGCCTGACCTTGCAGGACGGCGATGCGATTGCCGCGTTTGAAGCCAAGCACCGGGCTAGCCAGCCTTGGTTGTTTCGCGACGCTTGATACCGCTATCGCCGGCAAGCCGGCTCCTACAGATGCACCGCAATCCCCCTGTAGGAGCCGGCTTGCCGGCGATGAGGCCATACCCAACACCACAAGGCCCAAGGAAACCACCATGACCACCACCGCCCACACCCAAGTCGTGCAAAAACAATTCGGCGAGCAAGCCTCCGCCTACCTGAGCAGTGCCGTGCACGCCCAAGGCACCGAATTCGCGCTGCTGCAGGCCGAACTGGCCGGGCAGGGCGCTGCGCGACTGTTGGATTTGGGCTGCGGGGCCGGTCATGTCAGCTTCCACGTAGCACCTCTGGTAAAAGAAGTGGTGGCTTACGACCTGTCCCAGCAGATGCTCGACGTGGTCGCTGCCGCTGCTGCAGACCGAGGTCTGGGCAACATCCGCACCGTCCACGGCGCCGCCGAACGCCTGCCGTTCGCCGATGGCGAGTTCGACTTCGTGTTCAGCCGTTACTCGGCCCACCACTGGAGCGACCTCGGCCTGGCCCTGCGTGAAGTGCGCCGCGTGCTCAAACCGGGTGGTGTGGCGGCCTTCGTCGACGTCTTGTCACCGGGCAGCCCGCTGTTGGACACTTACCTGCAAACCGTCGAAGTGCTGCGCGACACCAGCCACGTGCGCGACTACTCCGCCGCCGAATGGATGCAGCAGCTCAGCGAATCCGGCTTGCATGTGCGCACCAGCAGTCGCCAGCGTCTGCGCCTGGAATACACCTCGTGGGTCGAGCGCATGCGCACGCCAGAAGTACTGCGCGCTGCCATCCTTGAGCTGCAAAAGGCGATGGGCCAGGAAGTGCGCGATTATTACGAAATTCAGGCCGACGGCACCTTCAGCACCGACGTGCTGGTGGTCTTTGCTGAACGCTGATTGATTTTTCCCGACCTGCCCATGGGCGGGTCGCTTGATGAAATGAGGAACGCATGAGCAAGCAGATTCTGATTCTCCCTGGCGACGGTATTGGTCCGGAAATCATGGCCGAAGCGGTCAAGGTGCTGGAACTCGCCAACAGCAAGTACAGCCTGGGCTTCGAGCTGAGCCACGACGTGATCGGCGGCGCCGCCATCGACAAGCACGGCGTGCCCCTGGCCGATGAAACCCTGGACCGCGCCCGTGCGGCCGACGCCGTACTGCTCGGCGCCGTGGGTGGCCCGAAATGGGACAAGATCGAACGTGACATCCGCCCTGAGCGCGGCCTGCTGAAAATCCGCGCGCAACTGGGCCTGTTCGGCAACCTGCGCCCGGCCATCCTCTACCCGCAACTGGCCGATGCGTCGAGCCTCAAGCCGGAAGTGGTCGCGGGCCTGGATATTCTCATCGTGCGTGAGCTGACCGGTGGTATCTACTTCGGCTCGCCACGTGGCGTGCGTGAGCTGGAAAATGGCGAGCGCCAGGCCTACGACACCCTGCCGTACAGCGAGAGCGAAATCCGCCGTATTGCCCGTGTCGGCTTCGACATGGCCCGCGTGCGTGGCAAGAAGGTCTGCTCGGTGGACAAGGCCAACGTCCTGGCCTCCAGCCAGTTGTGGCGTGAAATCGTCGAAGAAGTAGCCAAGGATTATCCAGACGTCGAATTGAGCCACATGTACGTCGACAACGCCGCCATGCAACTGGTGCGTGCACCCAAGCAGTTTGACGTGATCGTCACCGACAACCTGTTCGGCGACATCCTGTCCGACCAGGCGTCGATGCTCACCGGTTCCATCGGCATGCTGCCGTCGGCGTCCCTGGACACCAACAACAAGGGCATGTACGAGCCTTGCCACGGTTCGGCGCCGGACATCGCGGGCCAGGGCATTGCCAACCCGCTGGCGACGATTTTGTCGGTCTCGATGATGCTGCGTTACAGCTTCAACCTGGCGGATGCGGCGGACGCGATCGAGAAGGCGGTGAGCCTAGTGCTGGACCAGGGTTTGCGCACCGGCGACATCTGGTCGCAGGGTTGCACCAAGGTCGGTACGCAAGAAATGGGCGACGCAGTAGTCGCCGCGCTGCGGAATCTGTAATCTCTCGGGCCCCCTTGCAGAAGTTTGCTGCAGGCGGCCCACTTTTTAACAAGGTGTAGTTGCGATGAAACGTGTAGGTCTGATCGGTTGGCGCGGTATGGTCGGTTCCGTGCTCATGCAGCGGATGCTGGAAGAGCAGGATTTCGATCTTATTGAGCCGGTGTTTTTCACCACTTCGAATGTGGGTGGCCAAGGGCCGTCTGTGGGCAAGGATATTGCCCCGCTCAAGGACGCCTACAACATTGAAGAGCTGAAAACCCTCGACGTGATTCTGACCTGTCAGGGTGGCGACTACACCAGCGAAGTCTTCCCCAAGCTGCGCGAAGCCGGCTGGCAGGGTTACTGGATCGACGCCGCGTCGAGCCTGCGTATGCAGGACGATGCCGTGATCATTCTCGACCCAGTGAACCGCAAGGTCATCGACCAGCAGCTGGACGCGGGCACCAAGAACTACGTCGGCGGCAACTGCACCGTCAGCCTGATGCTGATGGGCCTGGGCGGCTTGTTCGAAGCTGGCCTGGTCGAGTGGATGAGCGCCATGACCTATCAGGCAGCCTCCGGTGCCGGCGCGCAGAACATGCGTGAGCTGATCAAGCAAATGGGCGCGACCCACGCGGCTGTCGCCGATCAACTGGCCGACCCGGCCAGCGCGATCCTCGACATCGACCGCCGTGTGGCCGAAGCCATGCGCAGCGATGCGTACCCGACCGAAAACTTCGGCGTGCCATTGGCCGGTAGCCTGATCCCGTGGATCGACAAAGAACTGCCGAACGGCCAGAGCCGTGAAGAGTGGAAGGCCCAGGCCGAGACCAACAAGATCCTCGGCCGCTTCAAGAGCCCGATCCCGGTGGACGGCATCTGCGTGCGTATCGGCGCGATGCGCTGCCACAGCCAGGCGCTGACCATCAAGCTGAACAAAGACGTGCCGATCAGTGATATCGAAGCCTTGATCAGCCAGCACAACCCGTGGGTCAAGCTGGTGCCGAACAACCGTGATATCAGCATGCAGGAGCTGAGCCCGACCAAGGTCACCGGCACCCTGAATGTACCGGTGGGCCGCCTGCGCAAGTTGAACATGGGCAGCCAGTTCCTCGGTGCGTTCACCGTAGGCGACCAACTGCTGTGGGGCGCGGCCGAACCGCTGCGCCGCATGCTGCGGATCTTGCTGGAGCGTTGATCGCTTGAAGCAATGAAGAAACCCGCGCTCTGGTGACAGGCGCGGGTTTTTTATTGGCCTCACCCCCAGCCACCCGGTAAAGTGCCGCTCCCCCCGCAATGCCCGAGGCAGCCTCCATGACCCAGACCTTTGATATCGCCGTGATCGGCGCCACCGGCACGGTGGGTGAAACCCTGGTGCAGATCCTCGAAGAGCTGGACTTCCCGGTGGGTACCCTGCATCTGCTGGCGGGCAGTAATTCCGCCGGCGCGTCGGTGCCGTTTCGTGGCAAGAACGTGCGGGTGAGGGAGGTCGATGAGTTCGACTTCAGCAAGGTACAGCTCGCGTTTTTTGCAGCGGGGCCGGCGGTGACCTTGAGTTTCGCGCCGCGTGCCACGGCGGCGGGCTGCTCGGTGATCGACTTGTCCGGCGCGTTGTCGGCCGAACAGGCACCACGCGTGGTGCCGGAAGCCAATGCCCATGTGCTCGACGGCCTGGAAAAACCCTTCCGGCTCAGCAGCCCGAGCCCGTCGGCGACCCATTTGGCGGTAGTGCTGGCACCCTTGCGCAGTCTCTTGGATATCCAGCGCGTGAGCGTTACCGCCAACCTGGCGATGTCGTCCCAGGGGCGTGAAGCCGTCAGCGAATTGGCCCGGCAAACTGCCGAGTTGCTGAATATGCGCCCGCTGGAGCCGAAACTGTTTGATCGGCAGGTTGCTTTCAATCTACTGGCACAAGTCGGCCAACCGGACGACCAAGGCCATACCGATCTGGAGAAAAGGCTGATACACGAATTGCGTGCAGTACTGGAAACTCCATTGCTAAAGATTTCCGCAACCTGCGCTCAAGCGCCGGTGTTTTTTGGCGATAGCCTGACAGTGTCCCTGCAACTAGGCGCACCGGTCGACCTCGCCGCCGTGAATCGCCTGCTCGACGCCGCGCCAGGAATAGAGCGGGTTGAAGAGGGTGACTACCCAACAGCGGTGGGCGACGCGGTCGGCCAGGACGTGGTCTATGTAGGACGGGTTCGCGCAGGTGTGGATGACCCGGCGGAACTAAATCTGTGGCTGACGTCAGATAACGTACGCAAGGGCGCCGCACTGAACGCCGTACAGCTGGCGCAGTTGTTGATAAAAGGCCTTGCGTAAAAGATACTTGGCGGCAATTTGTAGATTGATTCTAACCAAGCGCTATGCTTGGCCCCAGGCAGGAAAAGTTGCGCGTCGGTGACCTATCGGCTCGCCATGCCTTATGGCAGCGGTTACCAACCTTCTCGCAGGCCGGGGAGTGTTCAAACAAAGGATGAGGCTATGGTTCAAGTTCGCAAACTGGTGTTAGCAATAGCGGCCGCCTCGGCGCTGTCCTCCGGTATGGCGCAGGCGCTGCAGCTGGGGGAGATGACCCTCAAGTCGAAGTTGAACCAGCCGTTGGCGGTGGAAATCGAATTGCTCGACGTCGGTGGCCTCACCGCTTCCGAGATCACGCCGAGCCTCGCTTCGTCCCAAGCCTTTGTGGATGCAGGCGTTGACCGCCAGGCGTTCCTCGAAGACCTGACGTTTACCCCGGTGATCAACCCCAGCGGACGCAGCGTGGTGCGTGTCACCTCCAGCAAACCGTTGCCCGATTCCTACGTACGTTTCCTGCTGCAAGTGCAATGGCCCAATGGCCGTTTGATGCGCGACTACAGCGTGTTGCTCGACCCGGCCAAATTCGACCAGCCTGCTCCGACGACCGCCGCGCCTGCGCCGCGCCTGGCGGCACCGGCCAGCAGCGCGCCCGCCGCAAGCAAGCCGGCACAGCACACCACCACCTCCCGCGACACCTTGTGGGAAATTGCCGCGAAGAACCGTAACGGCGGCTCGGTACAGCAGACCATGCTGGCGATCCAGGCGCTGAATCCTGACGCGTTTATCGACGGCAACATCAACCGTTTGAAGACCGGCCAGGTCCTCCGCCTGCCTGATCCCGTACAAAGCACCGCGCTGCCGCAACCCCAAGCGATCGCCGAAGTCAGCGCGCAGAATGCCGCCTGGCGCCAAGGCCGACGCGCCGCCACCAACCCGACGGCGGGCAAGCAGCAACTGGACGCGACCAAACGCACCCAGGCCGGCAATGCCCCGGCGAGTACTAACACCAAGGACAACCTGAGCCTGGTTTCTGCCGAAGCGGCCAAGAAGGGCGCCAAGGGCAAGACGGGCGATAGTGCGGGGTTGAGCGACAAACTGGCGATGACCCAGGAGCAACTGGACACCACCCGTCGCGACAACGAAGAGTTGAAGAGCCGCGCGGCAGACCTGCAAAGCCAGTTGGATAAACTGCAGAAACTGATTCAACTGAAAAACGATCAGCTCGCGCGTCTGCAGGCTGAGAAGGGCGCCCCGACAGCTCCGGC
This sequence comes from Pseudomonas reactans, assembly GCF_013385825.1. Lineage (GTDB taxonomy): Bacteria > Pseudomonadota > Gammaproteobacteria > Pseudomonadales > Pseudomonadaceae > Aquipseudomonas > Aquipseudomonas reactans. Next base: position 264,477 of record NZ_JACAPG010000011.1, read on the forward strand.
CACGGCGGCAATGCCTGCGCAGTTGGCGGGTGAGCCGGCGGCTGCTCAGGCCTCGCCTGATGCCGCTGTTGCGACACCTGCGCCAGCCGCGCCAGCCGCGCCAGCGCCTGAGCCGGTCAAGGCGGATGCGGCGCCTGCTGCCGACGAGGGCAAATTCAACGATCTACTGACCAACCCTATCGTTCTCTGGGTGATCGGCGGCGCTGCAGCGTTGCTGGCGTTTTTGCTCCTGCTGCTGGGGATACGCCATCGCAACGCCCGTCGCGAAGAGGAAAAACACCTGCGCATGGCGCGGGCCCTGGCGGAAGAGCCAGTATTCACCTCGAACATTGATCAGGATCTGCCGCCAGACAGTTTCGAAGGCCTGGAAGTGCCGCCGCCAAACGTCAAGCTGGCGGCCGCTCCAACTCCAGCTCCAGCAGTTGAACCTGCAGTCGCTGTGCCGACCGTCGCCTCCGTGCTGGCGCCGCTGGCCGTTGCCGTGGCCCCGGCGAATGCCAACGATGCCCTGGCCCAAGCCCAGTCTCTTATCGACCGTGGCCACCTGAACCAGGCTGCCGACGTGCTGGAACAGGCGATCAAACAGGAACCCAAGCGCAGCGACCTGCGTTTGAAACTGATGGAAGTCTACGGCCTGCAAAACGACAAGGACGGTTTCGTGACCCAGGAGCGTCAACTGGTGGCCAATGGTGACAACCATGCCCAGGTCGAACAGCTCAAGAGCCGCTTCCCGGCCATGGCCGTGCTGGCGGCAGGCGTCAGCGCCGCGGTGGCTGCGGCGGCCCTGGATGCCCAATACGTCAAGGATTTGCTGGAAGACAAACCCGCCCCTGCGGAGCCCGAAGCCTTCGACACCGATTTCGACCTGAGCCTGGACGAGCTGGAGGAAGCCTCCCCAGCCGAGCTCAAGGACGATCAGCAGACCTTCGAATCGCTGCTGCAACAGCAAACCGAAGCTCAGGCTGCTCCGGATGACCTGTCGGACTTCGACCTGGACCTGCAACTGGATGCACCGGCGTCGGCGCAATCGGATGACGACTTCCTCTCGGGCCTGGAAGAGCAGATGAAGGACGTGCCGGCCGTCGAGCCGCCCACCCTGACCCCGGCGGCCCTGGATGACTTCGACCTGCCGGAAGATTTCGACCTGTCCTTGGCCGATGAGCCGGAAGCTGCCGCCAAGCCTGACGCCTTTGCGTCCGAGCTGGATGATGTCAACGCCGAGCTGGACCGTTTGTCCCAGAGCCTGGAGCATCCGTCCATCGAGCCTTCCTTCACCGCAGAAGATGCGGCGAAGGGCGACGATGAGCCGGAATTCGACTTCCTTTCCGGCACGGACGAGGTGGCCACCAAGCTTGACCTGGCCCAGGCTTATATCGACATGGGCGATGCGGACGGTGCGCGGGACATCCTCAGCGAGGTGCTGACCGAAGGCGACGAAACTCAGCGCGGCGAGGCCAAGGAAATGCTCGGCCGGTTGGCCTGACCGTCATACGTCAATGCAGCGGCGACCTTCGGGTCGCCGTTTTGCTTTTGTGGGCACTCACACAAATCGGCATAATGGCCGCCTTTGCGCAACTCATCAGGCTCTCAGTTCTTGGCAAATATAGATAACGCGGCCGCCGAAATGGCGGCCGCAGGCTTTTACCGCATCGCCCTGGGCGTGGAATACAAAGGCTCGCGCTATCGCGGCTGGCAGCGTCAGGCGTCCGGCGTACTGACGGTGCAGGAAACCCTGGAGAAAGCACTGTCGAAAGTCGCTGATTCGCCAGTGTCGCTGATGTGCGCCGGGCGCACCGATGCAGGCGTGCACGCCTGTGGCCAGGTGGTGCACTTCGACACCCAGGCTGAGCGGTCCATGAAGGCCTGGGTGATGGGTGCTAATATCAATTTGCCCCACGACGTCAGCGTCAGTTGGGCCAAGGTCATGCCGGCGCATTTTCATGCGCGCTTCAAGGCCATCGCTCGGCGTTATCGCTATGTGATCTACAACGACCAGATCCGTCCGGCGCACCTCAACGAAGAAATCACTTGGAACCACCGCCCGCTCGACGCCGAGCGTATGGCCGAGGCTGCGCAGCATCTGGTGGGTGTGCATGATTTCAGCGCTTTCCGTGCCGGCCAGTGCCAGGCCAAATCGCCGGTCAAGGAAGTCCATCACCTGCGCGTAACCCGTCACGGCAAGATGATCGTGCTGGATATCCGTGCCGGTGCGTTCCTGCACCATATGGTTCGAAACATTGCCGGAGTGCTGATGACCATCGGCACCGGCGAGCGTCCGGTGGAGTGGGCCAGGGAAGTGCTGGAAAGCCGTGTCCGCCGTACGGGCGGGGTCACGGCGCATCCGTTCGGCCTGTACCTGGTGGATGTGGAGTATCGCGACGAGTTCGAATTGCCGGAACGTTTCATCGGGCCACACTTCCTCACAGGTTTCAGCGAACTTGGCGGCTGACGCCCGGAAAAGCTTTTGTTACCATCCGGGACTTTCTCGGTCCAATCCTTGGGGTTTCCACGACATGTCAGCCGTTCGCAGCAAGATTTGCGGGATTACCCGCATAGAGGACGCGTTGGCGGCGGTCGAGGCGGGGGCGGATGCCATCGGTTTCGTGTTCTATGCCAAGAGCCCGCGGGCGGTGAATGTGGTGCAGGCGCGGGCAATCATCGCCGCCTTGCCGCCGTTCGTGACCACCGTGGGGTTGTTCGTCAACGCCAGTCGCTGCGAACTCAACGAAACCCTGGATGCCGTACCGCTGGATATGCTGCAGTTCCACGGCGACGAAACGCCCGACGAGTGTGAAAGCTACCAGCGTCCGTATATCAAGGCGTTGCGCGTGAAAGCTGGGGATGACATCGCGGCTGCCTGCGCCGCCTATGGTGGCGCTCGCGGGATTCTGCTGGATACCTATGTCGAAGGCGTGCCCGGCGGTACGGGTGAAGCGTTCGATTGGTCGCTGATTCCCGAAGGCTTGAGCAAGCCGATCATCCTGGCCGGGGGGCTCAATCCCGCGAACGTCTCGGTGGCTATCGAGCAGGTCCGCCCTTATGCCGTGGACGTCAGCGGTGGGGTGGAGCAAGGCAAGGGCATCAAGGATCACGACAAGATTCGCGCATTTATGCAAGCTGTGCGCGGGATGTGACGGCTGGCAGTCTGCCGCCGTCCATAACTACCACTGTGTAAAACAGACCGGCGCCGCCTGAGGGTGGGCTGGAAACGAAGTGGCAACCCTGCGCTGGCAGGTTGTCTGGAAGGCTGAGGATACATGCGGGAAAAGGCCGGTCGAACGTCTGACCCCGTCCAGCATGTGTCATCGCCACATATGAATTTAGCTCAAGGGCATACGCGGGGCTGTGTTCAAGCCACCGGTACTGGAGAAAGAAAGCATGAGCAACTGGTTAGTAGACAAACTGATCCCTTCGATCATGCGTTCCGAGGTGAAAAAAAGCTCGGTTCCTGAAGGTCTGTGGCACAAGTGCCCATCCTGCGACGCGGTGTTGTACCGTCCGGAGCTGGAAAAGACCTTGGACGTTTGCCCCAAGTGCAACCACCACATGCGTATCGGCGCCCGCGCCCGCATCGACATCTTCCTGGACGCCGAAGGCCGCAACGAGCTGGGTGCCGACCTGGAGCCGGTCGACCGCCTCAAGTTCCGCGACAGCAAGAAGTACAAGGACCGTCTGGTCGGCGCGCAGAAGCAGACCGGCGAGAAGGACGCGCTGATTTCTGTCAGTGGCAAACTGCTGGGCATGCCTGTCGTGGTGTCGGCGTTCGAGTTCTCCTTCATGGGCGGCTCCATGGGTGCCATCGTCGGTGAGCGCTTCGTTCGCGCCGCCAACTACGCCTTGGAAAACCGTTGCCCGATGATCTGCTTCGCCGCCTCCGGTGGTGCGCGCATGCAGGAAGCCCTGATCTCCCTGATGCAAATGGCCAAGACCTCTGCGGTACTGGCACGACTGCGTGAAGAAGGCATCCCGTTCATCTCCGTGCTGACCGACCCGGTCTACGGCGGCGTTTCCGCCAGCCTGGCGATGCTGGGTGACGTGATCGTCGGCGAGCCAAAGGCCCTGATCGGTTTTGCCGGCCCGCGTGTGATCGAGCAAACCGTACGTGAAAAACTGCCGGAAGGCTTCCAGCGCAGCGAGTTCCTGCTGGAGCACGGTGCGATCGACCTGATCATCCCGCGCGGTGAGTTGCGTCCACGCCTGGGCAACCTGCTGGCACAAATGATGGGCCTGCCGACCCCTGTGTACGTCGCGCCTAAAGTTGAACCGATTGTCGTGCCGCCGGTGCCTGCAAACCTATGACCCAACGTACCCTGGGCGAATGGCTCGCCTACCTTGAGCAGTTGCATCCGTCCGCCATCGACATGGGCCTGGAGCGCTCGCAACAGGTAGCGGCCCGCCTCGGGTTGGGCCGGCCGGCGCCGCGCGTGATCACGGTGACCGGCACCAACGGCAAAGGCTCTACCTGCGCCTTTGTCGCGGCGCTGCTGCAGGCTCAAGGGCTGAAAGTCGGCGTCTACAATTCCCCGCACCTGCTGCGTTACAACGAGCGGGTGCAGCTCAATGGCGTCGAAGCCACTGATTCGCAACTCTGCGAAGCCTTCGCTGCACTCGATGCTGGCCGGGGCGAGATTTCCCTGACCTACTTCGAGATGGGCACCCTGGCGGCGTTTTGGCTGTTCGAGCGTGCGCAACTCGATGTGGTGGTGCTGGAAGTCGGCCTGGGCGGGCGCCTGGACACGGTCAACGTAGTGGATGCTGATCTGGCATTGGTCACCAGTATTGGTGTGGATCACGCCGACTACCTGGGTAATACGCGCGAATCCGTGGCCTATGAAAAAGCCGGGATCTTCCGCCAGGGCAAGCCTGCGTTGTGCGGTGACCTGGATCCGCCGCACACCTTGCTCGACAAGGTGCGCGAGCTGGATTGCCCGTTTTTCCTGCGCGGTCGCGACTTCAATCTGGAAATCGGTGCGCAGCACTGGAATTGGCGCGGGCGTGATGCCCGTGGCCAGGCTGTAGAGTTGCGCGACCTGCCGCTGCTGAACCTGCCGATGGAAAACGCCGCGCTCGCGCTGCAGGCCTACCTGCTGATGGACCTGCCGTGGAATGCCGAGCAAATTGCCACCACCTTGCTGGCAACTCGCGTAGTCGGGCGTTTGGATCGTCGTGAGTTCCAGTGGCAAGGCAAGCGCCTGAACCTGTTGTTGGATGTGGGGCATAACCCCCATGCGGCCGAGTACCTGGCGCAACGCCTGTCGCGTACGCCGCCGGTCGGTCGTCGCCTTGCAGTCTTTGGCTTGCTGGCCGATAAGGATCTGGAGGGTGTGGTCGCACCCTTGCTGGGCAATGTCCAGGCATGGGCGGTAGCCCCTCTGGGTACTTCGCGCAGCCGTCCGGCCGCCGAGCTGGAAGTGGCCTTGCAGAACCTTGGTGCGCCAGTGGCGTCGTATGCAAGCGTGACCGCTGCCCTTGAAGCACAGTGCGCCGTTGCCACCCCCGATGATGAGATTCTGTTGTTCGGGTCATTTTATTGTGTTGCCGAGGCGCTTGAGTGGTTGGCCCGGCGCTCCACGGAGGAAGCTGCACATGGCATTACTGGATAGCGCATACAAGCAGCGAATGGTCGGCGCCCTGGTGCTGGTGGCGTTGGCGGTGATTTTCCTGCCGATGCTGTTCTCGCGTCAGGACGAAGAGCGTCAAGTAGTCGTCGAAGCGCCGGCTGCCCCGCAGGCGCCGTCGGTGCCGCAAGTACAGGTTGAACCGGTGGTGGTGCCTGAGCCCCAGGCCTTGCCGGAAGAAGAGCCGGTGCCTACCGATGCGGAGGTTGCTGCCCAGCAAGTTCCATCGATGCCGGTTCAGCCGAGCGTGCCAGTGGTCAAGCCAGCGCCTGCGCCGGCCGTAGCGGCCAAGCCTGCCGCGCCTGCGCCCGCACCGAAGCCGGTAGCGCCGCAACCGGCTGCGCCAGGCAAGCCGGATGTGGGGCAGAGTCGCATTGATCCGAATGGCCTGCCGATCAGCTGGTCTATTCAAGTCGCCAGCCTGGGCAATCGCGAAGGTGCTGACGCTTTGCAGAAGAAGCTGCGCAGTCAAGGCTACAACGCGTACATCCGCAGCGCTGATGGCAAGAACCGTGTGTTTATCGGGCCGCTGATCGAGCGCGCCGAGGCGGATCGCCTGCGGGACTTGCTGGATCGCCAGCAGAACCTCAAGGGTTTTGTGACCCGTTTCCAGCCTGAGCGCGGCTGATTTCAGCCTGGAATGCAGTAAGAAATGTGGGAGGGGGCTTGCCCCCGATGGCAGTCTACCGGCATTAAGTGTGCCGGCTGGACCAACGCTATCGGGGGCAAGCCCCCTCCCACATTGGTTTTGTGGTGGGGTTGAAATGGGCTTCGCTCATCCCAAACTATTGATTTGCAAAGCAGTCGTAATCACAGCTTACCGACAGCCCGACGCTCTGCTAAAATGCGCCGCCTCATCTGTCCGTAGGCTGAACTGTGCCATTTACCTGGGTTGATTGGGCGATCGTCGCAATCGTCGCCATCTCCGCTTTGATCAGTCTAAGCCGCGGCTTCGTAAAAGAAGCACTGTCGTTGCTGACCTGGATCATCGCAGGAGTCGTAGCCTGGATGTTCGGCGGTTCATTGTCGGTCTACCTGGCCGGATACATCGAGACACCTTCGGCTCGCGTCATCGCGGGCTGCGCCATCATGTTCATCGCCACGCTGCTGGTGGGAGCAATGGTCAATTATCTTATCGGCGAGTTGATACGTGTCACCGGCCTCTCCGGGACCGATCGATTCCTCGGCATGGCCTTCGGTGCTGCGCGTGGCGCGTTGCTGGTGGTCGTGGCGGTCGGGCTGTTGAGCCTGGGGCCGGTACAGCAGGATTCGTGGTGGCAGGAGTCGGTACTCGTGCCAAAATTTCTATTGGTTGCAGATTGGTCCAAGAACCTCATTTTGGGGTGGAGCAGTCAGTGGCTGGCCAGCGGAATCAGCGTACCCGCTGATCTTCCGTTCAAGGAACATCTCTTACCGGCCAAAACGCCTCAGTAAGCTGTGTTCAGTCAAGATTCATTAAGTAGGGGTTGCGTCGCATGTGTGGCATCGTCGGTATCGTCGGTAAGTCGAACGTCAATCAGGCGCTGTATGACGCGCTAACCGTCCTCCAGCACCGCGGCCAGGACGCTGCCGGTATTGTGACCAGCCACGACGGCCGGTTATTCCTGCGCAAGGACAATGGTCTGGTGCGTGACGTGTTCCATCAGCGTCACATGCAGCGCCTTGTCGGGCACATGGGCATTGGTCATGTGCGTTACCCGACCGCCGGTAGCTCGACGTCGGCTGAAGCTCAACCGTTTTACGTCAACTCGCCTTACGGCATCACCCTGGCGCATAACGGTAACCTGACCAACGTTGAACAGCTGGCCAAGGAGATTTACGAATCTGACCTGCGCCACGTCAACACCAGCTCCGACTCGGAAGTGCTGCTCAACGTGTTCGCCCACGAGCTGGCCCAGCGCGGCAAGCTGCAGCCGACCGAAGAAGACGTGTTCGCCGCCGTCACCGACGTGCACAACCGTTGCGTGGGTGGCTATGCCGTCGTGGCCATGGTCACCGGTTATGGCATCGTCGGCTTCCGTGACCCGCATGGCATCCGTCCGATCGTGTTCGGCCAACGTCACACTGACGAAGGCGTCGAATACATGATCGCTTCCGAAAGCGTGTCCCTGGACGTGCTGGGTTTCACCCTGATTCGCGACCTCGCGCCGGGCGAAGCGGTGTACATCACCGAAGACGGCAAGTTGCACACCCGTCAGTGCGCCGTGGCGCCGAAACTCACCCCGTGCATCTTCGAACACGTCTACCTGGCGCGTCCGGATTCGATCATCGACGGCGTTTCGGTGTACAAGGCGCGTCTGCGCATGGGCGAGAAACTGGCCGAGAAGATCCTGCGCGAGCGCCCAGAGCACGACATCGACGTGGTGATCCCGATTCCGGACACCAGCCGCACCGCTGCGCTGGAGTTGGCCAACCACTTGGGCGTCAAGTTCCGCGAAGGCTTTGTGAAGAACCGCTACATTGGCCGTACCTTCATCATGCCGGGCCAGGCGGCGCGCAAGAAGTCTGTGCGCCAGAAGCTCAATGCCATCGAGTTGGAATTCCGCGGCAAGAACGTGATGCTGGTGGATGACTCCATCGTGCGCGGGACTACCTGCAAGCAGATCATCCAGATGGCCCGCGAAGCCGGTGCGAAGAACGTGTACTTCTGTTCCGCAGCGCCTGCCGTGCGTTACCCGAACGTCTACGGCATCGACATGCCGAGCGCCCATGAACTGATCGCTCACAACCGTTCGACCCAGGACGTGGCCGACCTGATCGGCGCTGATTGGCTGATCTACCAGGACCTGCCGGACCTGATCGAGGCAGTCGGTGGTGGCAAAATCAAGATCGACCAGTTCGACTGCGCCGTGTTCGACGGCAAGTATGTGACTGGTGATGTCGATGAGGCTTACCTGAACAAGATCGAGCAGGCGCGTAACGACTCGTCGAAGATCAAGACCCAGGCGGTCAGCGCGATCATCGACCTGTACAACAACTGAGTGACAACCGGCCCTGAGGGGCCGGTTTTGTATCTTAAATAAAGAATTGAGTAAGGAGTCGCAGCATGAGTCAGGAATGGGATGCCGGTCGGTTGGACAGCGACCTCGATGGCGTAGCTTTCGATACCCTGGCTGTGCGCGCCGGCCAGCACCGCACCCCGGAAGGTGAGCACGGTGACCCGATGTTCTTCACTTCCAGCTACGTGTTCCGCACCGCCGCCGATGCCGCTGCGCGCTTTGCTGGCGAAGTGCCGGGCAACGTGTATTCGCGTTATACCAACCCGACAGTGCGCGCGTTCGAAGAGCGTATTGCGGCACTGGAAGGTGCTGAGCAGGCGGTAGCGACGGCCACTGGTATGGCGGCGATCCTGGCGGTGGTGATGAGCCTGTGCAGTGCTGGCGACCATGTGTTGGTGTCGCGCAGTGTGTTTGGTTCGACCATCAGCCTGTTCGAGAAGTATTTCAAGCGCTTCGGTATCGAAGTGGACTACGTGCCCTTGGCGGATCTTTCCGGCTGGGATGCGGCGATCAAGGCCAACACCAAGTTGTTGTTCGTCGAGTCGCCGTCCAACCCATTGGCTGAGCTGGTGGATATCGCTGCGTTGTCTGAAGTGGCGCATGCCAAAGGTGCGATGCTGGTCGTAGACAACTGCTTCTGCACCCCGGCGCTGCAACAGCCGTTGAAGCTGGGGGCGGACATCGTCGTGCACTCGGCGACCAAGTTCATCGACGGCCAGGGCCGTTGCATGGGCGGTGTGGTTGCAGGTCGCAGCGAGCAGATGAAGGAAGTCGTCGGCTTCCTGCGCACGGCTGGCCCGACCTTGAGCCCGTTCAACGCGTGGATCTTCCTCAAGGGTCTTGAGACCCTCAACCTGCGGATGAAGGCCCACTGCGCCAACGCCCAGGCTTTGGCCGAGTGGCTGGAGCAGCAGGACGGTATCGAGAAGGTGCACTACGCCGGCCTCAAGAGTCACCCGCAACACGAATTGGCCCAGCGCCAGCAGCGTGGTTTCGGCGCTGTGGTGAGCTTTGAGGTCAAGGGCGGCAAAGAGGGCGCCTGGCGCTTTATCGATGCGACTCGCCTGATTTCCATCACCGCCAACCTGGGTGATAGCAAGACCACCATTACCCATCCGAGTACCACTTCCCACGGGCGCCTGGCGCCGCAGGAGCGTGAAGCGGCGGGTATCCGTGACAGCCTGATCCGCATTGCGGTTGGCCTGGAAGACGTGGCTGATTTGCAGGCTGACTTGGCTCGCGGGCTGGCTGCCTTGTGATCGAGTGGTCCATGGAGGCGGCGGCTGCCACTAACGGGCGCGTTGCGCTGGTCACAGGTGCGGCGCGAGGCATTGGTCTCGGGATTGCCGCATGGCTGATCAGCGAAGGCTGGCAGGTGGTGTTGACTGACCTGGACCGCGAGCGCGGTTCCAAGGTGTCCAAGGTGCTGGGTGAAAACGCCTGGTTCATCAGCATGGACGTGGCGGACGAGAAGCAAGTGGCCGAAGGTGTTGCCGAGGTATTGGGGCAGTTTGGGCGCCTGGACGCGTTGGTCTGCAATGCGGCGGTGGCTGACCCGCGTAATATCACCCTGGAAAGCCTCGACCTGGCGTACTGGAATCGAGTGCTTGCGGTGAACCTCAGTGGGCCGATGTTGTTGGCCAAGCACTGTGCGCCTTATCTGCGTGCCCATGGCGGTGCCATCGTCAATTTGGCCTCGACCCGCGCCCGCCAGTCGGAACCGGACACCGAAGCCTACGCGGCGAGCAAAGGTGGTCTGCTGGCCCTCACGCATGCCTTGGCGATGAGCCTGGGGCCGGAAGTACGGGTCAATGCGGTCAGCCCTGGCTGGATCGATGCGCGTGATCCGGCTGCACGTCGGGCCGAGCCGTTGAGTGATGCTGATCATGCACAGCATCCAGCGGGCAGGGTAGGCACCGTAGAAGATGTGGCGGCGATGGTAGCGTGGCTGTTGTCGCGCCAGGCGGGGTTTGTCACCGGGCAAGAGTTTGTCGTGGACGGTGGCATGAGCAAGAAGATGATTTACAGCGAGTAGGGCGGGTAGCCGTCTTGAAGCAATTTTGTCTTTTTCAGAAAAACTTCAAGCAGGCTATTGACTTAGGTCCGATACCTGCGTAAATTTCGCGGCCTCAACGAAGCAAAGGGTGATTAGCTCAGCTGGGAGAGCATCTGCCTTACAAGCAGAGGGTCGGCGGTTCGATCCCGTCATCACCCACCACTTCTTGAGAGTTTTGCCTCAGGGCAAGACGCAACGTTAAAGGTTGCACCGACGCGCAGCGGTAGTTCAGTCGGTTAGAATACCGGCCTGTCACGCCGGGGGTCGCGGGTTCGAGTCCCGTCCGCTGCGCCACATTTTCCAGGTCTGATTCGTCGGGCTTGAGATTGAACAACCAAGGTTGATCGATCAGATGTTCAAAGACTGTTGAGGGTTTTCACTCAATCAGTCAAGCGATACGCAGCGGTAGTTCAGTCGGTTAGAATACCGGCCTGTCACGCCGGGGGTCGCGGGTTCGAGTCCCGTCCGCTGCGCCATATCTGCATCAAGGCCCACTGAACGCCTTGAAGCACAAAGCAAGCCTCTGGCTACTTTGATCCGATAGCAAAGACCCTGGTCGAAAGACCGGGGTTTTTTGTGTCTGCGATTTGATGCGCGCGATCTGTAGGAGCCCGCTTGCGGGCGATGGCGATTTCACGGACGCCATCGCCCGCAAGCGGGCTCCTACAAGTTTCGAGTCAGAATCCTAATTTGTCGCGTAGGCCGTAATACCAGGCACCCAGCGCTGCAAACGGCGTACGCAACAGTTGCCCGCCCGGGAAAGGGTAGTGCGGCAGGTCGGCAAACGCGTCAAAACGCTCTGCCTGGCCTCTGAGTGCCTCCGCCAGTACCTTGCCGGCCAGGTGCGTGTACGTCACGCCATGGCCACTGCAGCCCTGTGAGTAGTAGATGTTATCGCCCAGGCGTCCCACCTGCGGCAATCGCGACAGGGTCAGCAGGAAATTGCCGGTCCAGGCGTAATCGATCTTCACGTCCTTGAGTTGCGGGAAGGCCTTGAGCATCTTTGGACGGATGATCGCCTCGATATTTGCCGGATCACGCGCGCCATACACCACGCCACCACCGAAGATCAGGCGCTTGTCGCGGGTGAGGCGGTAGTAGTCGAGCAGATAGTTGCAGTCTTCGACGCAGTAATCCTGCGGCAGCAGGGTTTTTGCCAGTTCGTCACCCAGCGGGGCGGTAGTGATCACTTGCGTACCGCAGGGCATCGACTTGGCTGCCAGCTCCGGCACCAGGTTGCCCAGGTAGGCATTGCCTGCAACGATAATGAACTTGGCCCTGACCTTGCCCTGCGCGGTATGCACCACCGGATTGGCGCCGCGCTCGATTCGTACGGCTACCGATTGTTCGTAGATCGTGCCGCCCAGAGATTCCACGGCCGCTGCTTCACCAAGCGCCAGGTTGAGCGGGTGGATGTGCCCGCCGCTCATGTCTAGCAAGCCACCCACATAGTTGTCACAGGCCACCACTTCACGGATGCGGCGCTCGTCCAGCAGCTCCAGCTGTGTATGGCCGTAGCGCTCCCACAGGCGCTTCTGCGACTCCAGGTGGCCCATGTGTTTGCTGTTGAGTGCGGCGAATACGCCGCCATCCTTCAGGTCGCACTGGATTTGGTACTTGGCCACGCGCTCGCGGATGATCCTGCCGCCTTCGAATGCCATCTCTCCCAGCAACTGCGCCTGTTTGGGCCCGACGCTGCGCTCGATCACATCGATATCACGGCTGTAGCTGTTGACGATCTGCCCGCCGTTGCGGCCCGAGGCGCCGAACCCCACCTTGGCGGCTTCGAGCACCGTCACGCGAAAACCGTTCTCCAGCAGAAACAGCGCGCTCGAGAGGCCGGTGTAGCCGGCGCCAATCACGCACACATCGGTTTCGACCTCACCTTGCAGTACCGGGCGAGGCGGAACGGCATTCGCGGATGCGGCGTAATACGACTGGGGGTAGGGGGTGTTCGCCATCCTGGAACCTCTGTTTTATATTTTTTACGAGTGCGCCGATCCTACCTGAGTTGAAAATTGCCTGCCAGCCACCCGAAATCCACGGGTGTGCCCCACGCAAATAAAAAATTCGCATATTCATAGGGTTAGCTGCAAAAAAGATGTTGACACCCCTCCGGAATTCCGTAGAATGCCGCCTCACAGCAGGCACGTAGCTCAGTTGGTTAGAGCACCACCTTGACATGGTGGGGGTCGTTGGTTCGAGTCCAATCGCGCCTACCAAACAAAATCCGCTCTGCTGGGCGGTCTAGAAGGGCTCACCGAAAGGTGGGCCCTTTTTTGTTGTCTGTGATTTCTAAAACCCCGCCTCAGCCGGTCTCGCCAAGAAACATCTGCACCAACACCAGTTCAATCAGCGCCACCAACAGCAAAAACATCACGAACCCAAATGAGAGCACGCGTTTTCGCCGTGGTGGTGTGTAGTCGTTGCTGAATTCAATCAGCTTGAGTATCGCGCCGCTCAGATTCCAGGTGAACTCAAGAAACTCGCTCGCGGCGGCGTTTTACTTAGCCTTGGCACTTTTGATATCGCTGATCATCTGCTTGGCAATCGCCAGCACCTGTTTCTGCGTCATGGCCGAGGCAATGCCTTCCCAGGCGGACGACGAGGTGTCGTAGGTGCGCGAGCCAGTCGGTGTGCCGGATTGCAGGTCGGCGTAATCGGCGCGCTCGATGTCGCGGAACTTGCTCACATTGATGTTGATGTCGACACCGTCTTCACCGCTCGGTGCCACCGCTGGATTTTCCGTAATATTGAAGCCCGTCTGGCGGGCTTCGACCTGGAGTGCGTTGTTCCAGTCGCGCTTGAGCAGGTTCCAGTCCGGGTTTTGCTCGACCTGGCCTTCGCCTCTTTCAGGTCTGTCCACAACTTGTTACGTGCGCAGCGTTCGATCACCCACAAAATTTATTGGTTCGCAGCAACAATTTTTCTTGTTGGACACCTCCCGCCCCCAGGCAGCAAAGTTGCCGCCACTGACGCTCGACCTTTCGGGTCAACAATAAAAAACCGAGCCGACTGCACGCCACTTCTTGCTGTGAACCCTTTGTTCACATCCTGCTGTAATGGCGCCGCAGCGCGCACTTAAGGACCTCACGCCATGCAAACTGTTGTGAACTTATGGCCGTTGATCGGCGTACTTGTGATCGTGGTTGGCTTTGTCTTGCGCTTCAACCCTTTGTTGGTGGTCACCGCCGCCGCTATCGCCACTGGGCTTGCCGCCCATTTCCCACTGGAAAAAATCCTCGCCACCATGGGCGATGGCTTCCTTCAGACCCGTGCCTTGCAATTGATCCTCTTGTTGCCTCTGGCGGTCATTGGCCTGCTGGAGCGTCACGGACTGCGCCTGCATGCGCAAAACTGGATCGCGCGGTTCGAGCGCGCCACGGTAGGGCGTTTGCTGATCATCTATCTGTTTGTACGCGAGTCCACTGCCGCCATGGGCTTGACCAGCCTGGGCGGGCACCCGCAGATGGTGCGCCCGCTGCTGGCACCGATGGCCGAAGGTGCGGCGGAAAAACGCTACGGCAAGCTGCCGGACAAATTGCGTCACAAAGTGTTGGCCATGTGCGCTGCGACCGACAACGTCGGCCTGTTTTTTGGTGAAGACATCTTTGTCGCTTTCGGCGCAATCGCGTTGATGCACACCTTCCTGCTCGGCTCAGGGATTGATGTGGAGCCTCTGCACATTGCGGTATGGGGTATTCCTACAGCGATCTGCGCTTTCATCATTCATGCGATCCGTCTGCATCGGTTTGATCGAAGGCTTACCCGTGAGATGACGCCCGCCGCTACGCCAGTGGAGGCCGTGCAATGATCATTTCCATTCAATACCTGTACTGGCTCGCCGGGGTTCTGCTGCTGATCACTGCGGGCATGATTTTGATGGACCGGAGCCATCCCAAGCGTTGGTCCAGTGCGTTGTTCTGGTTGTTGTTCGCTATTCCGTTCTTGATAGGCGAACGCCTGCCATCGGTGGCCATCGGCGCCGGCGTTGTGGTCATGGCATTGATTGCCGGCCTGGGCGGCGTTGGCCGTGGCAAGCATGCCGAGTTGCATGACAAGGCCTCTCGCGCCAGTGCGGGCCGGCTGGGTCACAAGCTGTTCATTCCTGCGCTCGCCATTCCATTGACCACGGTCATTGGCTCGGTGCTGCTTAAGCACACCGAGATTGGCGGCGTGCCACTGCTGGATCCGAAAAACACCACCTTTGTATCCCTTGGTATCGGCTGCTTGATCGCACTCGGCCTGGCTTGCTGGCTGACCCGCGATACACCGGTGCAAGCCTTGCGCGAATCCCGCCGTCTCACAGAAGCCCTCGGCTGGGCGATGGTGCTTCCGCAAATGCTGGCGATGCTCGGCTTGCTGTTTAACGAAGCCGGGGTTGGTACAGCCGTTGCGCATGTCACCACCACCTACATCAACCTGGATTTCAAGTTGGTGGCGGTGATGGTTTATGTGCTGGGCATGGCCTTGTTCACGGTGATCATGGGTAACGGCTTCGCGGCTTTTCCAGTGATGACCGGCGGTGTCGGCGTGCCGGTGCTGGTGGGTATCTACGGCGGAAATCCAGCCGTAATGGCGGCGATTGGCATGTTCTCCGGCTACTGCGGCACACTGATGACGCCGATGGCCGCCAACTTTAATATTGTGCCTGCGGCGTTGCTGGAACTGCCAGACAAGAACGCGGTGATCAAGGCTCAACTACCCACGGCGTTGATGATGTTGGTGGTCAATATTGTACTGCTCTACCTGTTGATGTGAGGCCAAGATGCGAACCGTTTTGCTGATGGGCTTTGAGCCCTTTGATCAAGACTTGGTTAATCCGTCCTGGGAGGCTGTGCGCCAACTGGACAGTGTTCAGTTGGAGCCCGATGTGCAGATAGTTGCGCGTCAATTGCCTTGCGCATTTGCCTCTGTTGGCGAGTGCCTGATCGGGCTGGTCGAAGAGTTGCGCCCGGCGATGGTGATCGCTACTGGCCTGGGGCCGGGCCGTAGCGATATCTCTATCGAACGGGTGGCGATCAATGTCAACGATGCGCGCATTCCCGATAACCTGGGCGAGCAGCCTGTCGATACGGCGGTCATCGCTGATGGCCCGGCGGCCTACTTCACGACGCTGCCGATCAAGGCGATGGTCAAGGCCGTGCGTGAAGTAGGGATCGCAGCCTCCGTATCGCAGACGGCAGGGACATTTGTGTGTAATCAGGTGTTTTATCTATTGCAGCATGCGCTTGCGGGGTCGGGAGTGCGCAGTGGGTTTATCCACGTACCGTTTCTGCCGGAGCAGGTGGCGGGTACACAGCGGCCTTCGATGGCGCTGGGTACGACGGTTGCGGGATTGCACGTGGCTGTATTGACGGCGTGGCGAACACTGGCGGATGTAAGGGAAACGGGTGGGCAGGTCAGTTGACCGGCCCGGCTTTTCTCACGGCGCAAACAGTCGGGTGAGCCCGAAGGTGATGGCGCAAGCCAGGCCAGTCATTGCAAATGCGGTTGCCACGTACCACTTGATGAGGTTCAGTTCAGTGGTTGCCAGGTCTGCCTTGGACGCGAAGTGCTTATCCATGGCGTCTGCCTTGCCCGAAACGGTGATCAGCTTCTCGTTCATTTCAGCCAGCCCCTTTTCCAGTAGACCTAATCGTATTTCCATTCCCGAATCTCCCTTTGCACTGTTGCCGGCTCTGCCTTGAGCCGCTTCGGAAGAAAGATTAGTTGGGTCTAAGACCGATGGTAAGAGGCAAACCTTTGCAAAATAACACCGGGTACATGCTGCTCATTCCTCCCGCTTCGGAAAGAACAAATCAAAACACGTCACCCCGGCCTCACTGCTCACGCTGTAGTGGCCGTTGTGCAACTGCATGATGGTCGCCACAATCGACAAACCCAACCCGTTGGATTGCGCTGATCGTTCCCGTGATTCATCCACACGGTAAAAGCGTTCGAACAGTCGCGGCAGATGCTCGGTAGCGATGGTCTCACCGCGGTTGCTGACCTTCAGGTGAATGCCCCCGGCATCGGGAATCGCCCGTATCACCAACTCGGTGCTCGGCGCACCATATTTGATGGCGTTGGCACACAGGTTCGCCAGGGCCCTGCGCAGTAGCATCGGCTCCGCCCAGATCACCCCGTCACCTTCAGCGCGAATGCTGATATCCCTATCCGCCGCCAAGCCTTCGAAGTAGTCGGCGATGCGTTCCACTTCATCTGCGGCATTGAGTTCCTGACGCTGGCGCAAGGCGCTGGCCGGGTCGGTGCGCGCCAGGAACAGCATGTTGTCTAGCATCCGCGCCAGGCGTTCAAGCTCTTCGACATTGGATGCCAGCAATTGTTGATAGCTCTCAGTGCTGCGGTGCTGTTGCAGAGCGACCTGGGTTTCTCCCAGCAGGTTGTTGATCGGCGTGCGCAGTTCGTGGGCCATGTCGGTGGACACCTGGCCCAGCTGTACAAAGCCCTTGGCCAGCCGCTCCAGCATGGTGTTGAACGCGTCAATCATCGGGAGCAGCTCTTTTGGCGCGCCGTGGCTGTCGAGGCGTTCGGCGAGATTGCCGACGCCGATGCCTTGGGCGTGCCGGGCCAGGCGGCGCAACGGTACGAGTCCACGATGCACTAGTAGATAACCGGCCACCGCCAGAATGATTGCGGCGATGCTCGCCAGGATATAAACGCTCAAGCGATAGCTGGCGAGCATGGCGGTGCGCTCTGTCATCAGGCGCCCCGTGGTGACCTGCAGGCTGCCCAGGTCGCCGGAGTCGATGGACGCGGCCACGGTCGCGAACGGCACACCGTTAATGCTGGGGAAGTGGTGCACGTCAGCAAACGTCAGTTCGTGGTTCTTGGGCACCGGGGGAACGGAAGGCAGGTCGATATTACCGGGATTGACCGTCAGCAAGGGTTTTTGCCCAGGTGCGGCGATGCTAAGTATCGATTCACGGTTGCCCAGCATGTTCTGGAACAGCTCCGGCTTGGTTTTGATCAGGTCGACCGTGTTGCTGTCATTGAGCAAGTTGCGCAGTTGGTCGACGCGGGAAATCAATGCAGCATCGTCCCGCTTGATCAACTCACGCTCCAGCTCGCGGTACAGCGCCACGCCCAGGGTTGCCAGCAAGGCGAAGGCGAGCAGGGCAAAGATCAATGCCAGGCGCAGGGTCAGTGAGTAATGGCGACGTTTGTTCATGGCTGGGTGTCGAAGCGGTAGCCGATGCCGCGCACGCTGTGGATCAGCTTGAGCTGGAACGGGTCGTCGATTTTCAAGCGCAGGCGCCGTACGGCGACGTCTACTACGTTGGTGTCGCTGTCGAAGTTCATGTCCCATACCCGTGATGCGATCAGCGAGCGCGACAGCACCTGGTCCTGGTGGGTTGCAAACAGATGCAGCAGGGCGAACTCTTTATTGGTCAGGGTAATGCGCGTGCCGGCGCGGGTAACGCGGCGCTTCAGTACGTCGATTTGCAGGTCGGCGATCTGCAACTGTTCCTCGTCCCGGCTCGGGCCGCGACGGGTCAGCGTACGCAAGCGTGCCACCAGTTCGGCGAAGGAAAACGGCTTGATCAGGTAATCGTCGGCGCCCAGTTCAAGGCCTTTGATACGGTCGGCAATATCATCGCGGGCCGTCAGAAAAAGTACCGGTGTGTCGACTTCCTTGCGCAGGCGGCGTAGCACTTCCCAGCCGTCCATTTTTGGCATCATCACATCCAGCACGATCACGTCGAACGGCGTTTCCAGGGCCTGGTGCAGGCCGTCCACGCCATCGCGGGCGAGGCTCACGGAATAGCCCAGCTCCTGCAGGCCATTGAGCAAGTAGTTGCCGGCCTTGGGTTCGTCTTCGACTACGAGGATGTTCATGGGAAGTGCCCTGTCTCAATGCGTGGCGCAAGTGTAGCCCGATCAATTATCACTGGCGCAACCGATGCCTTGCACTTGGTAGTCCAACACATGTTCGCGGCCCTGGCTGTCGAGGTAATTGAGGCGTGCCGGGACGATGCCGCATTGGCCGTAGGTATCGGTGCTCGACAGCACTTTAGCCACGTCCAGGTGGACGAAAAAGCCGGTTTTGTCATGGGTCACGGGTTCGGCGGCAAACACGGAACCGGTAGCGAGCAAAGCGGCAAAGCCGAGGACAAACAGTTTCATGGTGGTATCTCTCTAAAAGGGTTGGCTGCCAGGTCATGGCAGTGACTTCACAGTAACCAGGCGCCCCGAACAGCCAACCAACAGGATGATGACAAGTTTGTAATGCAGGTTCAGGGCTGGCGGCCCGAGGCTTCGAGGATCAGGTCGGTGATTTCCTTGGCGTGGGACACCAGTGACAAGTGGCTCGATGGCAGCTCGACAGTGGTGGCATTCATGCGCTTGGCGAGGAAGCGCTCCAGGTCCGGGTTGATGGTCTGGTCGTTCGCCGACACCGCGTACCAGGACGGCTTGGTGTGCCAGGCGGCATTGACGGTGCGGCCGCTGAACAGCGTCTTGGTGATGGGTTGCTGCACGGCGTACAGCTCCATGGCCTTGGCGTGCGGCACATCGGCGGCGAAGTACTTGAGGAAAGCGTCCTGGCTCAAGGTCAGGTAGCCGTCGTGATCTTCGACGCCGGCGCGCACCGGCATGGTCGGGTACTTGGCCGAGAGGGCGACGAAGTCTTCGTTCGCATCTGGGGCCCGAGCGGCCACGTAGACCAGGGAGCTGACTTTCGGATTGACCCCGGCGTCGCTGACTACGGTGCCTGCGTAGGAATGGCCGACCAACACGGTCGGGCCGTCTTGTTGATCCAGCACACGGTTGGTGGCGGCGACATCGTCGGCCACCGAGGTCAGTGGGTTCTGCACGGCAGTGACGTGCAGCCCGGCGGCCTGGAGCCGGGTAATCACCTCGGACCAGCTCGAACCGTCCGCCCAGGAACCGTGCACCAGCACCACGTTATTGGCTTTGACCGGCGCGACGGTACCGGCCATGGCGGTGCCAGTGCCCAGCAGCATCAGGCTGGCGGCGATCAGGCAGAGTTTGCTTGCAGGTTTCATGGATGGACCCTTTTCATCAGTAGGAAGTGGCGTCATCCGATGTGGGTGACTGACGACTCCACTGTATGAAGTGAGGGTGCCGGCAAGACTTACAGCTTGATTACAAACCTGTAATGCAATCCAGGTTCCTAGCGTTTACAAGCAGCGAGGTGATCCGTAGATTGCATCGGGCACGTCATTTGTTACAACCCAAGAGGAAGCCACGCAGTGTCCAACCGAGGTTCAGCCGTATTCAACCGCCGTTACCGTGCCTTTCTGTTTGATATGGATGGCACCTTGCTCAACTCCATTGCCGCCGCCGAGCGCGTATGGAGCATCTGGGCGCAACGCCATGGTTTGGATGTGCCGGCGTTCTTGAAGACCATCCACGGTGCCCGCGCGATCGACACCATCAGGCGTCAGGCGTTGCCCGGTGTCGATCCCGAAGTCGAGGCGCAGTGGATTACCGAGGCTGAGATCAATGATGTGGAAGGCGTTGTCGCGATTCCCGGTGCTCTCAGGTTCCTGAACAGCTTGCCGGGCGATCAATGGGCGGTGGTTACGTCGGCGCCCAGGGCGTTGGCATTACGTCGTCTACAGGCGGCGGGTATTGCACCGCCCGCGGTGTTGATCACGGCCGAAGACGTTGCCGTCGGCAAGCCAAACCCCGCCTGTTACGTGCTGGCGGCCCAACGCCTGGACGTGCCTGTGCAGGATTGCCTGGTGTTTGAAGACGCGACGGTGGGCATTCATGCAGGCGAGGCGGCAGGGGCGGATGTGATGGTCGTGACGTCGACGCATCACACGCCGATGGTCACCGCGCATCCCTCGATTGACGGATATGAGCCGTTAAAGGTAAAGCGCGACGCGGACGGTTTGCTGTGCTTGCGGAGCGGGGCAGACTGATAAAAAAGGCCGAGCCCGCTACCGGTCTCGGCCTTGTTCCAGGCGGGCTGCATCGGGCGGCTGCATCCGCTCATTGCGCATGCCTTGGCGTGACAACACCATCTCCCTGAGGATTTCATTGGCCAGTCGGGCGATGGCTTCGGCGCCGTGATAATGCGCGCGCACGATCCCGGTAATTGCGAAGTGGTCGGTGTCCGGCCCGCTCAGCACCGCCGAAAGGGTGCCGTCGGCGTGCAATGTGCAGGTCACCTGATAGCTGGGCAGCCGCGCTGCCAGTGCGGATTCGATCTGGGATTTACTCAGGGTATCCATCTTGCTTCAGGGCCTTTTGCTGATCATGCACGCCCAAGCATAGGTCGTGTTGTGGCGCTGTAAATACCGGCGATCTGATAGCGAGCGGCGCCGCATCAACAGTCCGCGTGCCAGTACAACTTACAAGCAGCAGCGCCAGGTCCAGCGCTCCTAAGTGCACACGGATGGCTGGGTATCAGTCAGGAAATTCGGTCGTGAATGAAACGACAAGTTCCACGCGTGAAGACAGTTTCATCTTTCCACGAAGATGAACACATTGGCGACGTCAATCACGCAACAACGATCAGAGCAGTCCGAAGACGTTTTCGCCAGCCATTACCGTGAACGAAAAGGCTGGCTACTGAGGGCGCGTCAAGGCGTCTGGTTTTTGTCCGGGGCAGTCAGACCAGCCTGGATGCGCTGGTAGATTTCCTCGCGATGCACGGCAACATCCTTGGGTGCGTTGATGCCGATTCGTACTTGCTGGCCGCTTACGCCCAGGATGGTGATCGTGATGTCATCACCGATGTTTATGCTTTCACCAACTTTGCGGGTGAGTATAAGCATGGACTTCTCCTTGATTACTTTTAAGGACACATGTTTCAGACAGGGCAGGTGTCGGATGTGTGTAGCTTACTGCTAAGCGCTTCCCTGTGACTGCCTCTTTTAGGACGCATAGAGGCGACATTAATTCCCATGGCGGCATCATACAGGTCTGCGATACATGATTCGCATTGTTTAAGCCAACGTTTATGACGGCCAGAATAGACAGTGAATGATAAAGTCGCCTCTTTATCTTTGAAGGAGCAGGGCAGTGCGTAAAGTAGCGATGGCAATTGCGGTGTTGGCATTGGCCGGTTGCGGTGAAGGCAAGAGCGTTGATGCGCCCAAGCCTAAGCCAGCCGTCACCGAAAGCCAGCCACAGACCGGCGCGATTGCCGCCCAGGAATGGGACCTGCGGGTAGGTCCGCCTGACCACAAGTTGCAAGCGATCACCGACCTCACGGCCTGGCTGCTGGAGCATGGTTTCAATTTTTACATCGTGAAAGTGGATGGCAAGGACGAAGTCCTGCTGGGGCCTTTCGCAACCAGGGCGGAAGCCGAGGCCAAGCAGACCCTGCTCAACGAGAAAATGGCTCGCGCCAAGAAAACCGACACTGTGTCAGAAATCATTGAGCACAACGCCGCCCAGTAAGGGGCGTGTGGGCGGGCGTCCCGCCCACATTCAACCGCAGGCTTTCAGGTTCACCGGGCCGACAAACTCATTGCCGCGCCCCATCACGCACGCCACGGTCTGGTTGCGTTGCCGCTCCCAGGCCTGTACCGGGTAGGTCTTGTTCCAGGCTTCGTACAGCTGGCGATCCTGTTTTGACAGGCGCAAGCCGTACTGCTTGCTCATGTAGAAATATGTGCGCGCAATCATGCCCCGGATGGACGGGCGCGGCATGACCTTCTTGGCCTTGAAGTCCACCTGGGTCAGGCAAGAGCCGTATTGCCCGCTTTGCACCGGCAACCAACCAAAACTGAAGTTGTTGCGGTCCCCATTGACCTCGCCGATGCTCGGCACCAGGTTGTGCAAGTCGGCTTCGGCGCGCTTGAACGCGTCGTCGTGGCGCGTACAGTTCTTGCGCCCGCCGTCTTGCCAGCACTGTCGCTGATGGCCGATCTGCCAAGCCGGAACGATATGCTCCCACTCAATGCGTGCGGCGCGGTTGGCGTTTTTGCGTGGGATGTAGCCGCAGGCTTTCAAATCCACCCGGTTGCCGGTGTACTTGCAGCCGCAATAGAACTCGGTGGATTGTGGGGCGTAGAGCTTCCAGGCGACTTTCTTGGCTTCGCTGAACGTTCGGGGGGCCTGGGCGTGGGCGGTGAAGGTAAAAAACAGGCAGCACACAGCGATAAAACGGACACTCATTGAATCAATCTTCCTTCGGTACAACCCAGAAAATCTGCACACCGCCGTCGTCCCTATAGGCGAGGGTGACGTTATCGTTCTCCGCGATTTCCTCCAGCAAACGCGCCCACTCATCCTCAGGCTCTTCCGGCAAACGGAAGATCAAGGCTGCCTTGGCTTTCTGGGCATGGGTCGAATTGATGATCTTTTGCACGCGGATGGCCAGACGTTCATAGGCATCGGGCGGGGTTGGCGTTGCGGAAGAGGACTTTGCCACGGAGTGTTCCTTAGTAGGCTGTACGCACATACAGTATTTAACTGTAGGCGATTTCGCAACTGCTTAAACTTCAAGAAGTCCGTCTGACAGCAATTCAGGCAATTTCGTGTAGGGCGGTAGAAGGGGGTTGTAGGAGCAAGCTTGCTCGCGAGAAGCTTGAGGGCGATGGGTCAATCCAGACAGACAGCGTCAGTGTTAACGACCTTCGCGAGCAAGCTCGCTCCTACAGAGGACGGCAGGAATCAGTATTCCCAGAACATCCGTTGCAGCTCTTTGCTGTCCTGGGTCTTGGTCAGGGCGACCATCGCGAGGATGCGGGCTTTTTGTGGGTTCAGGTCATGTGCGGCCACCCAGTCGTACTTGTCGTCAGGTTGTTCGGCATTACGCAGAACGAAACCACCGGCATTCACGTGGGAAGAACGGATGATCTGAACGCCTTGCTTGCGCAGTTCCTGCAGGGCAGGGACCACTTTGGAAGACACCGAGCCATTACCGGTACCGGCATGGATGATGGCTTTCGCGCCAGCTTGGGCTAGGGCCTTCACCGCAGTGTCGCTCACGTTGCCATAGCCATAGGCGATTTCAACGTCAGGCAGGCTCTTGATGTTCTTGATGTCAAATTCCGAATCCATGGTGTGACGCTTGGCAGGCAAGCGGAACCAGTAGGATTTGCCTTCAACGACCATGCCCAGTGGGCCCCATGGGCTCTTGAATGCTTCGGTCTTGATGTTGATCATCTTGCTGACGTCACGACCCGACTGGATCTCGTCGTTCATGGTGACTAGCACGCCTTTGCCGCGTGCGTCTTTGCTACCGGCCACGGCCACGGCGTTGTACAGGTTGAGCATGCCGTCTGCCGACATGGCGGTGCCTGGGCGCATGGAACCGACCACCACGATTGGCTTGTCGGTTTTTTCCACCAGGTTCAGGAAGTAGGCGGTTTCTTCCAGGGTGTCGGTACCGTGGGTGATCACGATGCCGTCCACGTCCTTGCTGTCAGCCAGTTCGGCGACGCGACGCCCCAGTTGCAGCAGGTTTTCATTGTTGATGCTTTCGGACGCAATTTGCATAACTTGTTCGCCGCGTACATTGGCGATCTGGCTAAGCTCAGGAACACCGGCGATCAATTGCTCGATACCGACCTTGGCCGCCTGGTAGGTGGCACTGTTGGCCGCGCTGGCGCCAGCGCCGGCAATGGTGCCGCCGGTGGCGAGGATCACCACGTTGGACAGTTTGGTCTTGGATTCAACTTCCTTTGCCTGGGCGGCAACGGGGAACAGCAGCAGAAGGGCTAACGCGCCCGGAACAAAGTTTTTCAGTGCAGATTTCATTATTTTTCTCTCTGGTTTTTGATGAGTGCTGTAGCAGGTTCATCTAGAACACTCGGGCGATTCTGAATGCCACGAGGTGATGGAGTAGAGCAGGATTTGTACCAAGCTCAGCGTGGGCGCTATAACAATTTAAGATATTGATTTATAACAATTAATAATGACTTTGTGGACTTGTTGATCACGTGGGCGTCCGGCTTTCCGAACATCGGACTTTATTGCGTTCGGTTGTCCGAAAATGCTGACCGCCAGGCTTTGGGGGTTGCATGGATGATGCGCCCCAGCCTGTCGTTTTAGAGAACGATCGGCAGTGTGCAATGTTTAAACGCATCGATTGTCAGGTGTGAGGGAGGCGTGGATGAAAGGCCGTTTACAACCGTTGACAAATCTCGACAAGGTTCTCATAGTTTGAATAACGCAAACGTTTGCGAGATGTTTCACGGGGTGCTCCCTGAGTATCGTGACAGCTCGTATCAGCCACCCGGGTGGGAAGGCTGCCGAAGTGCCCTTCGGTGCAAGCGTTGCTCACAATAATCATAAGATCGGAGTGAACCCATGAAGCTGCCATTCGCTGGACGTCTTCTTGCTGTCGCTGTGCTTGCCGCCGCATCCGCTGCCCTGCCTCTCTCCTCTGCATTCGCTGATGACGCCGCCAAACCCAAGGTTGGCCTGGTCATGAAATCCCTCGCTAACGAGTTCTTTGTCACCATGCAAGACGGTGCCAAAACGTACCAGAAAGAACACGCCGCCGATTTCGACATGATAACCAACGGGATCAAGAACGAAACCGACACCAGCGCGCAGATCGATATCGTCAACCAGATGATCCTTGCCAAGGTCAACGCCATCGTCATCGCACCCGCCGATTCCAAGGCGCTGGTCACCGTGCTGAAGAAGGCTTCGGATGCGGGTATCAAGGTCGTCAACATCGACAACCGCCTGGACCCGGACGTGCTCAAAAGCAAAAACCTCGATATTCCATTCGTAGGCCCGGACAACCGCAAAGGCTCCAAGCTGGTGGGCGACTACCTGGCCAAGCAACTGGCGTCGGGTGACAAGGTCGGCATCATCGAAGGCGTGCCGACGACCACCAACGCCCAGCAGCGTACCGCAGGCTACAAGGATGCGATGGACGCTGCCGGCATGAAGATCGTCTCCACTCAATCGGGCAACTGGGAAATCGACCAGGGTCAGAAGGTCGCTTCCGCCATGTTGAGTGAATATCCGGACCTCAAGGCGCTGTTGGCCGGTAACGACAACATGGCCCTCGGCGCCGTCTCCGCCGTGCGCGCGGCAGGCAAGGCCGGCAAGGTGCTGGTGGTGGGCTACGACAACATCGAAGCCATCAAGCCGATGCTGCAAGACGGCCGCGTACTCGCGACCGCTGACCAGGCCGCTGCACAGCAAGCTGTGTTCGGTATCCAGAACGCGCTCAAGCTGGTCAAGGGTGAGAAAGTCGATGCCAAAGATGGCGTGATCGAAACCCCGGTCGAACTCGTCCTCAAGAAGTAATCCTGGCAGTACCCAACAGCGCCCGCTCGCCCTGAGCGGGCGCCTGGAGATTTTCCTATGTCATCTTCCGCCCCGAACGCTGTCCTCTCGGTCAGCGGTATCGGCAAGACCTATGCCCAGCCGGTTCTGTCCGACATCACCCTGACGCTCAATCGTGGGGAAGTGCTGGCGCTGACCGGTGAGAACGGTGCAGGCAAAAGCACCTTATCGAAGATCATCGGCGGGCTAGTCACGCCGACCACCGGGCGCATGCAGTTCAATGGGCAGGACTATCGCCCCGGCAGCCGCACCCAGGCCGAAGAGCTGGGCGTGCGCATGGTCATGCAGGAACTCAACCTGCTGCCGACGCTGACCGTCGCCGAAAACCTGTTCCTGGATAACCTGCCTAGCCACTGTGGCTGGATCAGTCGCAAGCAACTGCGCAAGGCTGCGATCGAGGCCATGGCCCAAGTCGGCCTGGATGCTATCGACCCGGATACACTGGTCGGCAGCCTGGGTATTGGCCATCAGCAGATGGTCGAGATCGCCCGTAACCTGATTGGCGACTGCCACGTACTGATCCTCGACGAACCCACGGCGATGCTCACTGCCCGTGAAGTCGAGATGCTGTTTGAACAAATCACCCGCCTGCAGGCCCGGGGCGTGGCGATCATCTACATTTCACACCGGCTGGAAGAGCTGGCCCGTGTGGCCCAACGCATTGCGGTATTGCGCGACGGCAAGCTGGTCTGTGTTGAGCCGATGGCCAACTACAACAGCGAGCAATTGGTCACCTTGATGGTCGGTCGCGAGCTGGGCGAACACATCGACCTGGGCCCGCGCACCATTGGCGGCCCGGCGCTTACGGTAAAAGGCCTGACCCGCTCGGACAAAGTCCGCGATGTGTCCTTCGAAGTGCGTGCGGGCGAGATCTACGGCATCTCCGGCCTGATCGGTGCCGGTCGTACTGAACTGTTGCGCCTGATCTTCGGTGCCGACCTGGCGGACAGCGGTACCGTGGCGCTTGGCTCGCCGGCCCAGGTGGTGAGCATTCGCTCGCCGGTGGACGCGGTGGGCCACGGCATTGCCCTGATCACCGAGGACCGCAAGGGCGAAGGCCTGCTGCTGACTCAATCCATCAGCGCCAATATCGCGCTGGGCAACATGCCGGAAATTTCCGGCGGTGGCGTGGTCAACAGCCGCAACGAAACCGCCTTGGCCAAACGCCAGATCGACGCCATGCGCATCCGCAGTTCCAGCCCGGCGCAGTTGGTGTCCGAGCTGTCCGGTGGTAACCAGCAGAAGGTGGTGATTGGCCGCTGGTTGGAGCGCGATTGCTCGGTGATGCTATTTGATGAGCCGACCCGTGGCATCGACGTCGGTGCCAAGTTCGATATTTATGCCTTGTTGGGCGAATTGACCCGCCAGGGCAAAGCGCTGGTGGTGGTGTCCAGTGACCTGCGCGAACTCATGCTGATTTGCGACCGCATCGGCGTGTTGTCCGCCGGGCGCTTGATCGAGACCTTCGAGCGCGACAGCTGGACCCAGGACGAATTGCTCGCCGCCGCCTTTGCCGGCTATCAGAAACGTGATGCGCTGCTCAACGACGCAGTGCTTAGGGATACCCCATGAAAACCACAACTTCCCCCGGCAAGACTGGCGGCAACTTCTACGGCCTGGGTACTTACCTGGGCCTGGCGGGCGCCTTGCTGGCGATGATTGCGCTGTTCTCGGTACTCAGTGACCACTTCCTGTCCTACGACACCTTCAGCACGTTGGCCAACCAGATTCCGGACCTGATGGTGCTGGCGGTAGGCATGACCTTCATCCTGATCATCGGCGGCATCGACCTGTCGGTGGGGTCGGTGCTGGCGTTGGCCGCGTCCGCTGTCAGCGTAGCGATTCTCGGCTGGGGCTGGAGTGTGTTGCCCGCCGCCGTGCTCGGCATGGGCTGTGCGGCATTGGCCGGCACTATCACCGGCTCGATCACTGTGGCCTGGCGCATTCCGTCGTTTATCGTGTCCCTCGGCGTGCTGGAAATGGCCCGTGGCGTGGCGTACCAGATGACCGGCTCGCGCACTGCCTACATCGGTGATTCATTTGCCTGGCTGTCCAACCCGATTGCCTTTGGCATCTCGCCGTCGTTCATCATTGCCTTGTTGGTGATCATCGCCGCGCAGCTGGTATTGACGCGTACGGTGTTTGGTCGTTACCTGATCGGTATCGGCACCAACGAAGAGGCCGTGCGCCTGGCGGGGATCAATCCCAAACCGTACAAGATCCTGGTGTTCAGCCTCATGGGCCTGCTGGCCGGTGTGGCGGCGCTGTTTCAGATTTCGCGCCTGGAAGCGGCTGACCCGAACGCCGGCTCCGGCCTGGAGCTGCAAGTGATTGCGGCGGTGGTGATCGGCGGTACCAGCCTGATGGGTGGGCGCGGTTCAGTGATCAGTACCTTTTTTGGTGTGTTGATTATTTCGGTATTGGCCGCTGGCCTGGCGCAGATCGGTGCCACGGAGCCCACGAAGCGCATCATTACCGGTGCCGTGATCGTGATTGCCGTGGTCCTCGATACCTACCGCAGCCAGCGCGCCAGTCGGCGGGGCTGAACCATGGCAACGATCAAGGATGTGGCAGCGCTTGCAGGTATTTCCTATACCACGGTCTCCCATGTGGTGAACAAGACGCGCCCGGTCAGCGAACCGGTACGTATCAAGGTCGAAGCGGCGATCAAGCAGCTCGACTACGTGCCCAGCGCCGTCGCGCGTTCGCTCAAGGCCAAGACCACAGCCACCATCGGTTTGCTGGTGCCCAACAGCCTCAACCCGTATTTTGCGGAGTTGGCCCGGGGCATCGAGGATTACTGCGAGCGTAACGGTTATTGCGTGATCCTGTGCAACTCCGACGACAACGCTGAAAAGCAGCGCAACTATTTGCGTGTGTTACTGGAAAAACGCATCGACGGCTTGATCGTGACCTCGGTGGGTGGCGACGACAGCGGTCTTGCCGCCGGCTTGAGCGCGGTGCGTACGCCCATGGTGATCGTCGACCGGGCGCTGGATGGCATTGACGTGGACCTGGTGCGTATCGACCACGAGGAGGGCGCCTACCTGGCGACCCGACACTTGCTCGAACTGGGCCACCGAGACATCGCCTGTATCGGCGGCCCGGCCCATACCCGTGTCGCGCAGATGCGTCTGGCGGGGTATCACCGCGCGCTGCATGAGGCTGGCGTGGCAGTGGCGGACAATCGCACCCAGGAAAGCGATTTCACCAGTACAGGCGGGTATGCCGCTGCCGTGCAATTGTTGACGCACAACCCGCCGAGCGCGATTTTTGCCAGCAACGACATGATTGGGTTCGGCGTGCTGCGCGCAGCAGCCGAGCGCAATATCCGCGTGCCGGGCGAGCTGTCAGTGATCGGTTTCGATGATATTCAGATGGGCCGTTACGTCTACCCGGCGTTGACGACGGTCGGGCAGTCGATCGTGCAATTGGGCGAGACGGCAGCCGAGCTTTTACTGCGAAGAATTGCGACACCCCACATGCCGATCGATCAGCGCATCGTGACGCCGAGCATTGTATTGCGTGAGTCGACGGCGCCCGTCGCCGGAACATTCGCCCAATACCGCTGAACCGAATTGATGAGTACTGATGTATGCCAGCAAAAGTAGTGGTAGTAGGCAGCTTGAACATGGACCTGGTGACCCGCGCCAGCCGGTTGCCGCGCGCCGGTGAAACACTCATCGGGCAGACATTTTCCACCGTGCCTGGCGGAAAGGGCGCGAACCAGGCCGTCGCTTCGGCGCGACTGGGCGCGGATGTTTCGATGATCGGCTGCGTCGGCAGCGATGCCTATGGCACTCAATTGCGTGACGCATTGCTGGTTGAGGGCATTGATTGCCAGGCCGTCAGTACCGTGGATGGCTCCAGTGGCGTGGCCTTGATCGTGGTGGATGACAGCAGCCAGAACGCGATTGTGATCGTGGCGGGCAGCAACGGCGAACTGACGCCGGCCTCGTTGCAGGCGTTCGACGCGGTGCTGCAGGCGGCTGACGTGATCGTCTGCCAGCTGGAAGTGCCGATGAATACAGTGGGCTACACCCTTAAACGCGGCCGCGAGCTGGGCAAGACGGTGATCCTCAACCCGGCTCCGGCCAGCGGTCCATTGCCGGCTGAGTGGTATACCTCGATCGACTACCTGATCCCCAATGAAAGTGAAGCCACCGCACTGAGCGGCGTGATGGTCGACTCGATTGACAGCGCCAAGGTGGCGGCGACCCAACTGGTCCAGGCCGGTGCCGGTAAAGTGATCATCACCCTGGGGTCTCAGGGCGCGCTGTTTACCGATGGCCAGCGCTTCGAGCATCTGCAGGCACCGAAGGTCAAGGCCGTAGACACCACTGCTGCAGGCGACACCTTTGTCGGTGGCTTTGCCGCGGCCTTGGCCAACGGTAAAGACGAGGCTGAGGCTATCCGCTTTGGCCAGGTTGCGGCGGCATTCTCGGTCACCCGTGCCGGCGCGCAACCCTCTATTCCAACGCTGCACGACGTACAAGGTTTTGTGCCCTCATGAAAAAGACACCTCTGCTCAATATCGCCCTGTCGCGTGTGATCGCCTCGCTTGGGCACGGCGACATCCTGGTGATCGGTGATGCCGGCCTGCCTGTGCCGCCGGGCGTAGAATTGATTGACCTGGCGTTGACCCAGGGCATCCCGGATTTCATCAGCACCTTGCGCATCGTGCTCAGTGAAATGCAGGTGGAAAGCCATGTGCTGGCCGAAGAAATCCTGCTCAAGCAACCGCCGGCGCTGGCTGAACTCAACACACTCACAGAACAAGCTGCCCTCGGTGAGCGGCGCCTGGTCAGCCATGAAGAATTCAAGCAGCTCAGCCGCAAGGCGCGCGCCGTGGTGCGCACTGGCGAATGTCAGCCTTACTGCAATATCGCGCTGGTATCCGGCGTAACGTTCTAGCGTTCCCAACAACAAGGAGTGTTTTATGCAACGTGGTCTCTCAACCCTGAAAAACCTGTTCCGGAGTGTTCTGCTTTTGTCCGCACTCACTGCTGCAAGCGCCCAGGCGGCGGAAAAGATCGACCTGATCATCGACACCGACCCCGGCGCCGATGACGTGGTGGCCTTGCTGTTCGCCATGGCGTCCCCGGATGAGCTGAATATCCGCGCGCTGACTACCGTCGCCGGCAACGTGCGCCTGGACAAGACCTCCCGCAACGCGCGCCTGGCCCGCGAGTGGGCAGGGCGCGAGGAAATTCCGGTGTACGCCGGTGCGCCAGCGCCGCTGCTGCGCAAGCCGATCTACGCCGAGAACATCCATGGCAAGGAGGGTATTTCCGGCGTCACCGTGCATGAGCCCAAGAAGGGCCTGGCGGACGGCAATGCCGTTGACTACCTGATCAAGACCCTGAGCACCGCCAAGCCGCACAGCATCACCCTCGCCATGCTCGGCCCGCAGACCAACCTGGCGCTGGCACTGACCCAGGCGCCTGAAATCACCCAAGGCATCAAGGAAGTAGTGGTGATGGGTGGTGCGCACTTCAATGGCGGCAATATCACTCCGGTGGCTGAATTCAACCTGTTCGCCGACCCGGTGGCTGCCGAGATTGTGCTTAAGAGTGGCGTCAAGCTGACCTACCTGCCGCTGGACGTGACCCACAAGGTGTTGACCAGCGAGGCACGCCTGAAAAAGATCGCCGACATCAAGAACAACGCGAGCAAGGTGGTGGGCGATATTCTTAACGAATACGTCAAGGGCGACATGGAGCACTACGGTATTCCAGGTGGCCCGGTGCATGACGCTACCGTCATCGCTTACCTGCTCAAGCCTTCGCTGTTCAGTGGTCGTCAGGCCAATATGGTGGTCGATAGCCGTGAGGGGCCGACCTTCGGGCAGACCATCGTCGATTGGTACGACGGCCTGAAGCAGGAAAAGAATGTGTTCTGGGTTGAGAACGGCGACGCCCAGGGCTTTTTCGATCTGCTGACCGAGCGTCTGGCGCGTCTGAAGTAATGGTTCTACCGGTCGGCGTTCGCCGACCGGTTCTTATTCGCGCTCGGGGTCGTGTGCCCCCATGTGATCGGCCGGGTATTTCTCGAATATCTGGCCGATGAACGCTTGCGCCGCCTGCGTGCCCAGTTCCTTGACCAGCAGGTCGATACCGATGATTGCCAATTCCTCTGGGCTGCCGGGGCTGTAGGAGCTTTGCCCTTGGGGCCATTTGGCTTTGATGTCGGCTTGGAGCGTTACGGTGGTCATGACTGTCTCGCGGGGCTGAAAGTACTGGGCAGTGCGCTGGAACGCGGTTCTTACGGGCTCAGTTAACCATTTTGCAGCGCGTTTGGCACTGATACTTAGGCATGAGGCGATTCGGAATGACGTCGCTGCTGTGCGACACTGTCTGCCTGTTTAATTGCCGGGGACACCACGTGCAGATCGATTTGAACAACCCCGAGAACCTGACATTGGCGAATGTGCGCCAACTGCTTGCCAGTGCCAGCGACGACGAACATACCCAGTTGCGGGTGACCGGGAGCGGAATCGCCTATATCTCATCAGGTAAGGTGGTGGGCGGTGTGGATATCGACGGCCTGCTGTTTCGTTTGGAGACCTGGGCAAGAGGCTCCGGATACGTCGGCAATGTGGCCGCCAGTGATGAAGTCTGGGTGACCCAGATTTTCAATGCGCTGAAGCAGAATTGGCCGAAGCCGGCGTTTGACTACATCGACATCTACTGATTTCGTTCATATCTGGTCACGATTGACCGGGCGAATGCCTGTCGAGAGTCAGGCAGACTTGCCCGGCGGCGGTTTACGTCTTGAAACCAATCCGCCCATTCGCTGTCGCACGATCTCTGTCCATTTTTTATCATAGGAGGCTTCATGCCTTGGAAGCTCGCATCATTCGGTACTTTGTTGGCAGCACTCGCGTTGGCGGGTTGCAGCACCCCGGGTGCCTCTGAGCCAGCCAAAGACGCCGCCGTGGCCGATGCCGGTCATAGCCGCTGTGAGTCGAAGGCCGCCGAATTCACCATCGGCCAGAAAGCTTCGCCCCAGTTGCTGGAGCAGGCGCGCACCCGTGCTGGTGCTCAGAACGCCCGCATCCTCAAGCCTAACGACATGATCACCCTGGAATACCGCTCTGACCGCTTGAACCTGAACACCGACGACAACCTGGTGATCACACGAGTCAATTGCGGCTAAATCGCTTCAGGCTTTTGCAGCGCCCATAAAAAACCCCGTCACATGGACGGGGTTTTTTTAGCTCAGCGGAGAATTACTCGCCGCGAACCTGTGCAGCTTGCATACCCTTTTGGCCTTTCTCAGCCACGAAGGAAACGGTTTGGCCTTCTTTCAGGCTTTTGAAACCGTCGCTTTCGATAGCTTTGAAGTGTACGAACAGGTCGTCACCGCCACCTTGAGGAGTGATGAAGCCGAAGCCTTTTTCATCGTTGAACCATTTAACGGTGCCGGTTTGGCGATTAGACATGGTGTATCTCCAAGAAACATATATTTTCAGTAGTGCTGTGCTGCTCAGGCCAACTGGGCACACCGGGCTATCATAGTCGAAATGTT
This sequence comes from Pseudomonas reactans, assembly GCF_013385825.1. Classification (GTDB taxonomy): domain Bacteria; phylum Pseudomonadota; class Gammaproteobacteria; order Pseudomonadales; family Pseudomonadaceae; genus Aquipseudomonas; species Aquipseudomonas reactans. Next base: position 297,917 of record NZ_JACAPG010000011.1, read on the forward strand.
CGGCTTGGGAGCCCCCCCAAGGCATTGTTTGCTAATCAATAGCGTTGCGTTTAGCCCCTGATCCGTCTGAAAGCCCCGATTTACGGGGCTTCGGCTCGAAATATCAACTGTTAAAAAAAGCCGTAAAAGCTGCGTATTTTGTGAGAAATGGCAGTTTTTAGGCCTTTTTTCCAGCGAAACAGCCGTGTGATCAGCGGCAAATCTTACTTTTTCTTCACGACTTTGCAGGACGAAATAGCCGCGACTGCTTTGTTTTTAAGCTCCGGGCTGGCGTTCTGATTTGTCATCAGTTCCTTGATTTCGGTAGTGCTCAGCTCGGCGTTGATCTTGTCAGCGCCACATTCGCAATGGGCTTTGGCAGTTTTGACGTCTACGTTCTGACTGGCGGCTGCGCTGCAGTCGCTGACGAAGCTATCGCGAGCACCGGCTGGCCAGTTCGACGGCGCTGCAGCTTGTGCGCCGAGGGAGAGGAAGGTCAGGGAGGCGGCGAGAGCGAGGGTAGAGGTAAAACGCATCATGAGGATGCTCCTTTGGGTCGAGGACGAACGGCGATTCTCAGTGGGTTTGAGGCATTGCGTACAGCTCAAGTTCACTTTTGCAGCTATAAAGGGCGGAATTTGTATTTACGCAATATAGCGGCGGCACGATGACCGTTCATCTGTGCTAGCATCTTCCGCCTGGCTATTTCCAGGCGCGCCCATTGCCGCCTTGCCATGTTCTTTTTAGCTCACTCCAGTCACTCTGGTTCGATTATCGGTTGGCCGAAAGGCTCCTGCCGCTGTAAGGCAGGCGTTCATCATTGAACGGCCTGGTATTGGATCTTGTACTGGCTCATCCCAACCCACGTGACCTTTGGTAGGGGTCACCACTAGGAGAGGAGGCGCCATGCCAACTATTACTCTTCCCGACGGCAGTCAACGTTCTTTCGATCATTCGGTTTCCGTAGCTGAGGTCGCCGCATCCATTGGTGCAGGCCTGGCCAAGGCCACCGTGGCCGGCAAGGTCGACGGCAAGCTCGTTGATGCCAGCGACCTGATCACCGGCGATGCCAGCCTGCAAATCATCACGCCCAAGGATCAAGAGGGGCTGGAGATCATTCGCCACTCTTGCGCGCACTTGATTGGCCACGCGGTCAAGCAACTGTATCCAACCGCAAAAATGGTGATCGGTCCGGTCATTGAAGAAGGCTTCTATTACGACATCGCCTATGAGCGTCCTTTCACTCCGGACGACTTGGCTGCGATCGAGCAGCGTATGCACCAGCTGATCGAAAAAGATTACGACGTGATCAAGAAGGTCACGCCGCGCGCCGAAGTGATCGACGTGTTCACCGCGCGTGGCGAAGACTACAAGCTGCGCCTGGTGGAAGATATGCCGGAAGAACAGGCCATGGGTCTGTACTACCACGAAGAATACGTCGACATGTGCCGTGGCCCGCACGTGCCGAACACGCGCTTCCTCAAGTCGTTCAAGCTGACCAAGCTGTCGGGCGCCTACTGGCGTGGTGACGCGAAGAACGAGCAACTGCAACGGATCTACGGCACCGCCTGGGCTGACAAGAAGCAGCTGGCGGCCTACATCCAGCGCATCGAAGAAGCCGAAAAACGCGACCACCGCAAGATCGGCAAGCGCCTGAACCTGTTCCACCTCCAGGAAGAAGCGCCGGGCATGGTGTTCTGGCACCCGAACGGCTGGACCCTGTACCAGGTGCTCGAGCAGTACATGCGCAAGGTTCAGCGTGAGAACGGCTACCTGGAAATCAAGACGCCCCAGGTTGTTGACCGTAGCCTCTGGGAGAAATCCGGGCACTGGGCCAACTACGCCGACAACATGTTCACCACCCAGTCGGAAAACCGCGACTACGCCATCAAGCCGATGAACTGCCCGTGCCACGTGCAGGTGTTCAACCAAGGCCTGAAGAGCTACCGCGAGTTGCCGATGCGCCTGGCTGAGTTCGGTGCCTGCCACCGTAACGAGCCATCGGGTGCGCTGCACGGCATCATGCGTGTGCGTGGTTTTACTCAGGATGACGCCCACATCTTCTGCACCGAAGAGCAGATGCAGGCCGAATCCGCCGCGTTCATCAAGCTGACCATGGATGTTTATCGCGATTTCGGCTTTACCGAAGTCGAGATGAAGCTGTCCACTCGTCCGGAAAAACGCGTCGGTTCCGACGAGCTGTGGGATCGCGCCGAAGCTGCACTGGCCGCTGCGCTCGACAGTGCGGGCCTTGCGTACGATCTGCAGCCGGGCGAAGGCGCGTTCTACGGTCCGAAGATCGAGTTCTCGCTGAAAGATTGCCTTGGCCGCGTCTGGCAGTGTGGTACCCTGCAGCTCGATTTTAACCTGCCGATCCGTCTGGGCGCCGAATACGTGTCCGAAGACAACAGCCGTAAACACCCGGTTATGCTGCACCGGGCGATCCTCGGTTCGTTCGAACGGTTCGTCGGGATCCTGATCGAGCACTACGAGGGTGCATTCCCTGCGTGGCTGGCTCCGACCCAGGCAGTGATCATGAATATCACTGATAAACAGGCAGATTTTGCCGCCGAAGTTGAAAAAACTCTCAACGAAAGCGGGTTTCGTGCCAAGTCCGACTTGAGAAATGAAAAGATCGGCTTTAAAATCCGCGAGCATACTTTGCTCAAGGTTCCCTATCTTTTGGTTATCGGAGATCGGGAAGTCGAGATGCAGACTGTCGCTGTGCGTACTCGTGAAGGTGCTGACCTGGGCTCGATGCCCGTCGCCCAGTTCGCTGAGTTCCTCGCGCAAGCGGTTTCCCGGCGTGGTCGCCCAGATTCGGAGTAATTATTATTAAGCGTGAAATGAGACAAGATAAACGAGCTGCACCGAAAGCCCCGATCAACGAGAATATCTCGGCACGCGAGGTTCGGTTAATTGGCGCTGACGGCGAGCAGATTGGCATCGTCTCGATTGATGAAGCGCTTCGTATCGCTGAAGAGTCCAAATTGGACCTGGTGGAAATCTCCGCCGACGCAGTCCCGCCTGTTTGCCGGGTGATGGACTACGGCAAGTCGATCTTCGAAAAGAAGAAGCAGATTGCTGCGGCGAAGAAGAACCAGAAGCAGATTCAAGTAAAAGAAATCAAGTTTCGTCCAGGGACGGAGGAAGGGGATTACCAGGTAAAACTGCGCAACCTGGTACGTTTCCTGAGTGATGGGGACAGGGCCAAGGTATCCTTGCGATTCCGCGGCCGTGAGATGGCCCACCAGGAGCTGGGCATGGAACTCCTCAAGCGGGTTGAAGCTGACCTGCTCGAGTACGGTTCCGTTGAACAGCATCCTAAGATGGAAGGACGCCAGCTGATCATGGTCATCGCCCCGAAAAAGAAGAAGTAATCAACAGGGCACGGCAGGCCTTCTGATTATGTTTATCAACTGAATGCGGAGTATCCGAACATGCCAAAGATGAAGACTAAAAGTGGTGCTGCTAAGCGGTTTCTGAAAACTGCTAACGGTATCAAGCACAAGCACGCTTTCAAGAGCCACATCCTGACCAAAATGTCGACCAAGCGTAAGCGTCAACTGCGCGGTAGCAGCTTGCTGCATCCGTCTGACGTGGCAAAAGTCGAGCGCATGCTGCGCCTTCGTTAATTTTTGGATCAAGAATAGAGGAAGTAACTCATGGCTCGTGTAAAGCGTGGCGTCATTGCCCGTAAACGTCACAAAAAAATTCTGAAACTTGCTAAAGGCTACTACGGCGCGCGTTCACGCGTATTCCGTGTTGCCAAGCAAGCGGTAATCAAGGCAGGCCAATACGCCTACCGCGACCGTCGTCAGAAAAAACGTCAGTTCCGCGCTCTGTGGATCGCTCGTATCAACGCTGGTGCACGTGTTAACGGTCTGTCCTACAGCCGTTTCATCGCTGGCCTGAAAAAAGCTTCCATCGAGATCGACCGTAAGGTTCTGGCCGAACTGGCAGTGAACGAAAAAGCGGTGTTTGCTGCGATTGTCGAGAAAGCTAAAGCCACTCTGGCTTAAGTACCCCCGACAATCACCCTGGGTTACGTCTGTAGCCCAAGGTGGTAAACGTCTTAAATAGGGGAAGAGCCTTCAAGCTCTTCCCCTATTTTGTATCTGGAGTCTGTACATGGAAAACCTGGACGCGCTCGTCGCTCAAGCCCTTGAGGCTGTGCAAAGCGCTGAAGATGTAAATGCCCTGGAGCAAATCCGGGTTCACTACCTTGGCAAGAAAGGTGAATTGACTCAGGTGATGAAGACCCTGGGGAATTTGCCGGCTGAAGAGCGTCCGCAAGTCGGTGCGCTGATCAACGTCGCCAAGGAGCGTGTCACAGAGGTACTCAATGCGCGCAAGGCGACCATGGAGGAGGCCGATCTCGCGGCCAAACTCGCCGCCGAGTCCATTGATGTAACCTTGCCTGGTCGCGGCCAGGCCTCGGGCGGTCTGCACCCGATCACCCGGACTCTGGAACGTATCGAGCAGTTCTTCACCCACATTGGCTACGGCATTGCCGAAGGCCCCGAGGTCGAAGACGATTATCACAACTTCGAGGCGCTCAACATCCCAGGCCATCACCCGGCCCGGTCGATGCACGACACCTTCTATTTCAACGCGAACATGCTGTTGCGCACCCATACCTCTCCGGTACAGGTCCGCACCATGGAAGCGAACAAGCCGCCGATCCGCATTGTCTGCCCAGGCCGTGTGTACCGTAGCGACTCCGATATCACCCACTCGCCGATGTTCCACCAGGTCGAAGGCCTGCTGGTTGATCGCGATATCAACTTCGCCGACCTCAAGGGCACCATCGAAGAGTTCCTTCGCGTGTTCTTCGAGAAAGAGCTGGCGGTACGTTTCCGTCCATCGTTTTTCCCATTCACCGAGCCATCTGCAGAAGTCGACATGGAATGCGTGATGTGCAGCGGCAAAGGCTGCCGCGTCTGCAAGCAGACCGGCTGGCTGGAGGTGATGGGCTGCGGCATGGTTCACCCTAACGTGCTGCGCATGTCCGGCATCGATCCGGAAGAGTTCTCGGGCTTTGCCTTCGGCATGGGCGTTGAACGTCTGGCCATGCTGCGTTACGGCGTGAACGACTTGCGTCTGTTCTTCGACAACGACTTGCGGTTCCTCGCGCAATTTCGCTAGTCGTAACGAATCTTTAGGAGAGCAGGATGAAATTCAGTGAACAATGGCTGCGTGGCTGGGTAAGCCCGCAGGTAGATCGCGACGCGCTGGTTGCGCGTCTGTCGATGGCCGGTCTTGAGGTCGATAGCGTAACGCCGGCCGCCGGTGTTTTCAGCGGTGTGGTCGTGGGCGAGGTGCTAAGCACCGAACAACACCCCGATGCCGACAAATTGCGCGTGTGCCAGGTCAGCAATGGCGCGGAAACCTTCCAGGTCGTGTGCGGAGCGCCAAACGTGCGCCCGGGCCTGAAGATCCCGTTTGCCATGATCGGTGCCGAGTTGCCGGGCGACTTCAAGATCAAGAAGGCCAAGCTGCGTGGCGTTGAGTCCAACGGCATGCTGTGCTCCCAGGCCGAGCTGCAAGTCGGTGAGGGCAACGATGGCTTGATGGAGCTGCCGGCCGACGCGCCAGTGGGCCAGGACATCCGCGGTTACCTGGAACTGGAAGATGCCAGCATCGAGGTCGACCTGACCCCGAACCGTGGCGACTGCCTGTCATTGGCTGGTTTGGCCCGTGAAGTCGGCGCGTTGTACAACGCCCCGGTCACCCGTCCTGTGGTTGCTGCCGTGCCAGCAGTGCACGACGAAGTGCGCCCGATCGACGTGCTGGCGCCAAACGCATGCCCGCGTTACCTGGGCCGTGTGATCCGCAACGTTGACCTTTCCAAGCCTACGCCGCTGTGGATGGTTGAGCGCCTGCGCCGTGCCGATGTGCGCAGCATCGATGCTGCCGTCGATATCACCAACTACGTGATGTTGGAGCTGGGTCAACCGCTACACGCGTTCGACCTCGCCGAAATCAACGGCGGCATTCGCGTACGTATGGCTGAAGAAGGCGAGAAGCTGGTGCTGCTCGACGGTCAGGAAGTCAGCCTGCGTGCCGACACCCTGGTCATCGCCGACCACTCCCGCGCCCTGGCGATTGCCGGCGTGATGGGTGGCGAGCACAGCGGTGTGTCCGCTACTACCCGTGACGTGTTCCTTGAGAGTGCGTTCTTCGACCAGATCGCCATCGCCGGCAAAGCCCGTTCCTACGGCCTGCACACCGATGCCTCACACCGCTACGAGCGTGGTGTGGACTGGAACCTCGCCCGTGAAGCCATGGAGCGCGCCACTGGCCTGCTGCTGGAAATCACCGGTGGCGAAGCCGGCCCGATCACCGAAACCGTCAACGAACAGTTCCTGCCGTCCGTTGCACCGATCACCCTGCGTGCCAAAAGCGTTGAGCAGATGCTTGGCCTGGTCATCGAACCGGCTGAAATCGAGCAACTGTTGTCGGCCCTCGGCCTGGCTATTTCCTCGAGTGGGGAAGGGCAGTGGCAGGTTGAAGTACCAAGCCATCGCTTCGATATCAGCCTGGAAGTCGACCTGATCGAAGAACTGGCGCGTCTCTACGGCTACAACCGCCTGCCGGTTCGTTACCCGCAAGCGCGCCTGGCGCCACAGCCGAAGGCCGAAGCGCGTGCGCACCTGCCGGAGCTGCGTCGCCTGCTGGTTGCCCGTGGTTATCAGGAAGCGGTGACCTACAGTTTCATCGATCCTAAGCAGTTCGAGCTGTTCAGCCCAGGCGTCGAGCCACTGTTGCTGGCCAATCCGATCTCCAACGACATGGCAGCCATGCGTTCGTCGCTGTGGCCAGGCTTGGTGAAAGCCCTTTCCCATAACCTGAACCGTCAACAAGATCGGGTGCGCATGTTCGAAAGTGGCCTGCGCTTCGTCGGTCAGCTGGATGGCCTGAAGCAAGAACCGATGCTGGCCGGTGTGGTTTGCGGCAGCCGTCTGCCTGAAGGCTGGGCACAGGGTCGCGACGCTGTGGACTTCTTCGACGTCAAGGCTGACGTGGAAGCGGTGCTGGGCTTTGCCGGTGCGCTGGATGCATTCACCTTCCTGCCGGGCAGCCATCCTGCATTGCACCCTGGCCAGACGGCACGCATCGAGCGTGAAGGTCGCCTGGTAGGTTTCGTCGGCGCCATTCACCCTGAGCTTTCGAAAACCCTCGGTCTCGACCGTCCGGTCTTCGTATTTGAACTGGTTCTGGCCGAAGTGGCTTCGGGCAAAATGCCTAAATTCAGCGAGTTGTCGCGCTTCCCTGAAGTGCGCCGTGACCTGGCGCTGATCGCCGACCGTGAAGTGGCCGCCACTGCCGTTCTGGATGTAATCCGTGAAAATGCAGGGGAATGGCTGACAGACCTCAGGCTATTTGACGTCTATCAGGGTAAAGGTATTGATCCGCATAGAAAAAGCCTTGCAGTTGGCTTGACCTGGCAGCATCCATCGCGCACTCTTAATGACGATGAGGTGAATACCACGACACAAAATATCCTCACCTCGCTCGAACAAAGGTTGAACGCCACGTTAAGGAAGTGACGTATGGGGGCTTTGACGAAAGCTGAGATGGCGGAACGTCTGTACGAAGAGTTGGGTCTGAACAAGCGCGAAGCCAAGGAATTGGTTGAGCTGTTTTTTGAAGAGATCAGACACGCTCTGGAAGACAACGAGCAGGTCAAATTGTCCGGTTTCGGCAACTTTGACCTGCGGGACAAACGCCAGCGGCCTGGCCGCAATCCAAAAACGGGAGAAGAAATCCCGATCACGGCTCGCCGTGTGGTCACCTTTCGTCCAGGGCAGAAGTTGAAGGCCCGAGTTGAGGCTTATGCTGGAACCAAGTCATAACGACGAGCTACCCGTCATCCCAGGCAAACGCTACTTCACCATTGGTGAAGTCAGCGAGCTCTGTGCGGTAAAACCGCACGTGCTGCGCTATTGGGAGCAGGAGTTTCCTCAACTCAACCCCGTCAAACGCACCGGGAACCGTCGGTATTATCAGCGCCAGGATGTGCTGATGATCCGACAGATCCGCGCGTTGCTGTACGACCAGGGGTTCACCATCAGCGGCGCGCGCCAGCGTATGTCCGGCGATGAAGCCAAAGACGACACCACCCAATACAAACAAATGATCCGCCAGATGATCGCCGAGCTTGAAGATGTGCTTGTGGTGTTGAAGAAGTGATTCAAGCTTTTAAAATACTTCCACATTTCAAAAGCTTGCGGTATATTCCGGATCGCTTCGTCAAGAAGCAAACCCAGTAACACGCCTAGTCGGGGCGTAGCGCAGTCCGGTAGCGCACTAGCATGGGGTGCTAGGGGTCGAGTGTTCGAATCACTCCGTCCCGACCATATTTTTCAATGTCTTAGCCCAATCTTTGCAGGTTGGGCTTTTTCATGCCCGAAAAAACACTCCCACATTTACCCCTACAGAATTTTCGACCATTTTGTGATGCGGCCTCGTTGTAAGCGCGCGAGATATTTAGCACTGGCACGAATGCTTCTGGATGGCGAGTTTGGCAGGGCTTTTGGTGTTAAGCGTTCCCTCTCGCACCATCAAGGCATACCTTGTTACAACCATTCGCCCCTGGGAACAGTCGGTATAGAACTTCGGCCTTTTGTTCTCATCCAAATTCCAGGCGTGTTTTAAACCGTGAGCGCCTGCTGACAACCCATAGAGGTTCACAGAATGAAAATGACACTACCCGCCCTGGTTTTGGGCGCCCTCATTTCGCAAGGAGCGATGGCCGCCGGAGATGGCACAGCCGCTCTTGGAGGCGGCGTTGGTGGTGCACTTGGCAATATCGTAGGTCAACAGCTCGGTGGCTCAACGGGCGCAGCGGTAGGCGCAGGCGTTGGTGGTGCCGCCGGCAGTGCTGTCGGGGCTCAAAGAGGCAACCGAGCGGAAGCCGCGCTAGGTGGCGGTATCGGCTCAGCCGGTGGCTCGCTGATTGGTAATCGTCTCGGAGGCACAACTGGATCGACTATCGGCGCCGGTGTAGGCGGGGCTGCAGGTGGCGCGCTGGGTAACAACCTGGCAGATGATGAGAGTGGTCATCGATCAGACGGCAAGAAGCACAAAGGCAACAACAAGCATAAACACAAGAACAAGCATCGTTAGCCCCTGACGTTGTTACATTGAAGCCCGGCCCAGCGCCGGGCTTCTTGTATCTGCCATTTGTAGAGGTTGATCGATGAGCTATCAACACGGGGGCCCCGTTACTTCCGCCCACAGATGGGGCGCTTTCTGAGCCATTTGGTAGCAACCTCCTGCTTATGCTTTTCACTCAGCTACCGACATTTTTCCGCGACTTCATCTGAATCAATCACTTGGCCCGTTCCCCAATCAGTTGGCACACATCCTGCTGTTTTGCATTTATGGATAATTGGATACAAAAATTCAAAAGGTGCTGCCGATGCAATTTGCCCCCGCTTATGTTGACCGCCAGCCGCTCACCGCCGAGGAGGAGGCCTACAATTTCCTGCTCGACGCCATTTGCGGTGGTCGCTACCGCAAGGGCGACCGGCTGATTGCTGAAGACATCGCCAGCGAAATCGGCATGAGCCGCATGCCGGTGCGCGAAGCCTTCCGCCGTCTGGATGCCCAGGGTTTGGTCACCCTAAGGCCCAACCGGGGCGCCGTGGTCAGCGGCTTGGATATCGATGAATTGCACGAAGTGTTCGAGATGCGCAGTGCCCTCGAAGGCCTGGCTGTGCGCGTGGCAGTCGCACGCATCGGCGAACGCCAATTGGCCGCACTGGAGCGCCTGCTCGACGAGATGGACGACTACCGCGACGAAAGTGCCGCCTGGGTCAGCCGCCACCGCGCTTTTCATGAATACCTGTGCAGCCTCAGCGGCCGCCCGCGTTTGATGAAACAGATCTCGGCGCTTTACTCGCTGGTGGAAGCGCCCATGCGCCTGTGGTTGCAGCACGGCGAAAAACCCCTCAGCGCCCGCCAGGAACACGCGGTGATCCTCGATGCCATTCGTTCCGGTGACGCGGCTCGCGCCGAAGCGGTGGTGCGCGAGCACATCGAGGGGACCGTGCCAGCGCTGATCCAATTCCTGCAAACCGAACAATAAGAAAGACCTGCTGTGTGTTGACTTTGAGTCCTGCCCCGTTAACCAACGAACTGGAGTGTCTGGTCATGCATAAACGCCGCGCCTTGCTGGTGGCTGTCTCCCTCGGCCTCTGTACCCAATGGGCCATTGCCGCGCCCCAGGTACCGGAGCGCCTGAAGAGCGTCGATAAACTCGTCTACTGCTCGGGGATGGATTCACCGCCCCTGGTGTCCTTCGATGAAGCGCAGAAACCGCGCGGGCTCACCGTCGACCTCGGGCTCGAGATCGCCAAGCGCCTGGGCGACAAGCAGGTGCAGTGGCGGGTGATTCCGTTCTCCGGCCTGGTGCCGGCGTTGCTTGCGCAGCAGTGCGACATGATCGTCGACCAGCTGTTCGACAAGCCCGAGCGGCGCCAGGTGATCGACATCGTCAACTACATGTATTCCAGCCAGTCGGTGGTGGTGCCCAAGGGCAATCCCAAAGGCATCAAGGCCCTGGATGACTTGTCCGGGCACAAGGTTGCGGTGCTCAACGGTTCTACCATCAAGACCTTGCTGGACGCGCAAAACGACAGCCTGACCAAGGCCGGCAAACCGCCGATGAAGCTGGTGGTCTACAACACCGACACCGACGCCTTCCAGGCCCTGCGCATCAGCCAGGTCGACGCCTACGGCACCACGGTGGAAACCGCCGGCTACTACGCGGCGATGGCCCCGGACCTGTTCCAGGAAGGCGTGCCGGCCTTCAGCCGCATCCTCACCGGCCTGGGCATGCGCAAGGACGACCCGCAACTCACCGCCGCCGTGCAGCAAGTGATCAGTGACATGCGCAGCGATGGCAGCTACGTGGCGTTGCTGAACAAATGGCATGTCAGCAGTGACACTCTCGACTGAGGTTGCCCGCAATGAACTTCAATTGGGATGTGTTCTGGCAGTACCTGTTGCAGCCCAGCGGGGTGTACCTCACCGGGCTGTGGCTGACTTGCCTGATCGCGGTGTCGGCGATGTTGCTGGGCTGCGTGCTAGGCCTGGCGGCGGCGCTGTTGCGCCTGTCAAAGAACCCGCTGCTGCACCTGCCAGTGCGGTTTTACGTGTGGTTGATGCGCGGCACGCCGTTACTGGTGCAGATCGTGTTTCTGTACACGGCGTTGGCAGCGGGCGGGATTTTCCGATTTGAGGACATCGACCTGTTCGGCCTGGTCGTGCCCGGCAATATCCAGGCGGCGATCATCGCCCTGGGCCTCAACGAAGGCGCCTACATGGCCGAAATCATCCGCGCCGGCATCGGCGCGGTCGACAAGGGTCAATACGAAGCCGGGCGCTCCCTGGGCATGGGCTTTGCCAAGCTGATGCGGCGCATCGTACTGCCCCAGGCGTTCCGCGTGATCGTGCCGCCGCTGGGCAACGAGTTCAACGTGATGCTCAAGAACACCACCCTGGTCAGCGTGATCGGCGTGCAGGAATTACTGCTCAGCACGCAGATGGTCACATCGGCCACGTTCCGCGTGTTCGAGCTGTACCTGGTAGTGGCGATCTACTTCCTGATGCTCACCACGCTCTGGGGCTTCTTCCAGCGTTGGCTGGAGGCACGCTTCGGCCAGTCCGACCGGCCTTCCGCGCCGCCACCGGCGTCCAGCCGCATGTTCGGGCGCAGCACCTTGAAACTGCTGAGGGGACGATAATCATGGCGCACCACAGTGAAGAACTGATCATCGAAGCGCTGGATATCCACAAGTCGTTTGGCACGCTGCAGATCCTCAAGGGGATTTCCCTGCAAGTGCGGCGCGGAGAAGTGGTGGTGCTGATCGGCGCCTCGGGTTCGGGCAAGACCACCTTTATCCGTTGCATCAACCTGCTCGAAGACATCCAGGGCGGGCGCATTCGCGTCAACGGCCGCGCCATGGGCTATCGCGAGCGCAGCGACGGCAGCCTGGTGCGCGACTCGGAGCGCAACATTGCCCGTCAGCGCCGCGACATCGGCATGGTGTTCCAGCGCTTCAACCTGTTCCCCCACATGACCGCGTTGGAAAACATCATCGAAGCGCCGATCCAGGTACTCGGTACGCCACGCGCCGAAGCCTTGGAACAGGCCCGTGGATTACTCGCTCGGGTCGGCCTGGCCGACAAGGCCAGCCACTACCCGTCGATGCTCTCCGGCGGCCAGCAGCAACGGGTGGCCATCGCCCGCGCCCTGGCGATGAAACCCCAGGCCATGCTGTTCGACGAACCCACCAGCGCCCTCGACCCGGAAACCGTCGGCGAAGTGCTGCAGGTGATGAAGGAACTGGCCGAGGAGGGCATGACGATGGTGGTGGTCACCCACGAAATGGGCTTCGCTCGTGAAGTGGCGGACCGGGTGGTGGTGCTCGACCAGGGTGAACTCATCGAACAAGGGCCACCGGAACAGATTTTCAGCCACCCCAGCCATCCCCGTACCCGAGCCTTTCTCAGTCGCGTGTTATGACCTTTTTGAAGAGCCTCTGCCATGTTGAAATTTTCTGCTCACGAGTACCCTTATCCCTCGCAGCGCCAGAGCGTGTTTGCCCAGCGCGGCATGGTCGCGGCGTCCCAGCCCTTGGCCGCCCAGGCCGGTATCGAGGTGATGCAAAAGGGCGGTAACGCCATCGACGCCGCCATTGCCACGGCGGCCGCTTTGACGGTGGTGGAACCCACCGGCTGTGGCCTTGGCGGCGATGCGTTTGCCTTGGTCTGGTGCAAGGGCCAGTTGCACGGTCTGAATGGTAACGGCCATGCGCCGGCTGCCTTGAGCATCGAGGCGGTCAAGGCTGCGGGGCACGACCAGATGCCGCTGTATGGCTGGACACCCGTCACCGTGCCAGGCTGCCCGTCGGCCTGGGCCGAGCTGTCGCGACGCTTCGGCAAATTGCCGTTCGCCGAGTTGCTGCAACCGGCCATTCGCCTGGCGCGTGACGGTTTCCCGCTATCGCCGGTGATCGCCCATCTGTGGCAGGCCGCGCTGGATGAGTTTGCCCCCCATCGTGCCCCGGCCCTGGACGCCTGGTTCGACACCTTCCTGATCGACGGCCGCGCGCCACGGGCTGGTGAGATTTTCCGCAACCCGGCCCAGGCCCGCACCCTGGAAGAACTGGCGGCGACCCGCTGCGAAAGCCTGTATCGCGGTGCCCTGGCCGAGCGCCTGGATGCGCATTCCAAGGCCAGCGGCGGCTACCTGCGCGCCAGCGATCTCCAGGATTACCGTGCGCAGTGGGTGGAGCCGATCCACGTCAACTACCGGGGTGTAGACGTGTGGGAGATCCCACCCAGCGGCCAAGGCCTGGTGGCGTTGATGGCGCTGAAAATCCTCGAAGGTTTCAGCTTCGATCACCGCGACAGCCAGCAGACCTGGCACCGTCAATTGGAGGCAATGAAACTTGCCTACAGCGATGGCCTGCACTACATCACCGACCCACTGCACATGCGCGTGGCCGTCGCTGACCTGCTCAGCGATGACTACAGCGCGCGTCGCCGTGGGCAGATCGGCGAGCAGGCCCAGCCGCCCAAACCCGGGGACCCTCACGCCAGTGGCACGGTGTACCTGGCCACGGCCGACGCCGAGGGCAACATGGTTTCGTTTATCCAGAGCAACTACCACGGTTTCGGCTCCGGCGTGGTGCTGCCCGACAGCGGCATCGCCCTGCAAAACCGTGGGCAGGAGTTCAGCCTCGACCCGACCCACGCCAACTGCCTGGCGCCGGGCAAAAAAACCTTCCACACCATCATCCCCGGCTTTCTCACCAAGGACGGCCAGGCTCTCGGCCCGTTCGGCGTGATGGGCGGCTACATGCAGCCCCAGGGCCACGTGCAGATGGTGATGAACCTGGTGGATTTCGGCCTCAACCCGCAAGCGGCGCTGGATGCGCCGCGCTGGCAATGGCTGGGCGACATGAACGTGGGCATCGAACAGGGCGCCTCCCGCGACCTGGCCAACGCCTTGGCGCGGCGCGGACATCAGGTGCAGATCGCCAGCGACCTCACTGACTACGGGCGCGGGCAGATCATCCTGCGCGACCCGGTCAGTGGTGTATTGTGCGGCGGCACTGAGCCGAGGACGGATTCAACGATCGCAGTGTGGTAAGCAAAAAAAATTGGCGGAGCCTGTCCCTTTTTTTCATCTCGCCTGTCATTCCAGGCAAGTGAACACTATTGAGAGCTTCCGCCAATGCCCGTCGTCCGCCCCTTGCTGAAACTGAGCCTGCTGCTGAGCCTCAGCGCCAGCCCGTTCTTCGCCGCCGTCAGCTACGCCGAAGACACCGCCACCCGCCGCAGCTACCAGGTGCCCGCCGGCAGCCTGAGTGCGGCGCTCACCCGCTTTGCCGGGTTGGCGGGCGTCAACCTGTCTGTGGACCCGGCGTTGGTCAGCGGGCGCAGTAGCAGCGGCTTGTCCGGCGAATATGGGGTGGAGGAGGGCTTTGCGCGCTTGCTGCAAGGCTCTGGCCTGAAACTGCAACCGATGGGCGCGCAGGCGTACATGCTGGTGCCGGTGCCGGAGGGCAGCACACTGGAGTTGGCCCCGACGTCGATCCTCGGCACCACCGGCCTGTATGACGGCGACACCTACGCCGGCGGCCAGGTAGCGCGCCGCACGGCCCAGGGCATGCTCGGCACGCGGGACTTCATGGAAACCCCGTTCAGCATCACCACTTACACTGCGGATGCGGTGAAGAACCAACAGGCCCGCACCCTCGGCGACCTGATCGCCGCCGACCCCTCGGTGCGCGCGACCAACCCGGCGGGTGGGCGCTACGAGCAATTCACCATTCGCGGCTTCAGCCTGTTCAACAGTGATGTGGCCTACAACGGCCTGTATGGCGTGCTGCCGACCTACACCATCGACATGGAAATGGCCGACCGCGTCGACATCCTCAAGGGCCCGAGCCAGTTGATCAACGGCATCTCGCCGCGTGGCAGCGTGGGCGGCGGGATCAACGTGGTGCCCAAGCGTGCCACTGACAAGGACATCAACTCGTTTACCGGCAACTGGGCGTCCGACAGCCAGGCCGGCGGCGCGGTGGACATTGGCCGGCGCTTTGGCGAAGACAACCAGTTCGGCATCCGCTTCAACGGCGTGAAGCAATCCGGCGACACCGAGTGGGATCACCAAAGCGTCGACCGCGAAATGGCCGTGCTGGGCCTGGATTTCCGTGGCGAACGCCTGCGCCTTTCCACCGACATCGGCCACACCGAGCGTGATACCGATGCACCGCAAGAGCGCGTACAGGTAGCGGCAGCAGCGCCGGTGCCCAGCGCCAATGACGTGCGCCGCAACTATGCGCAATCCTGGAGCAAGGCCCGCACCAACGACACGTTCGGCACGGTCAATGCCGAGTACGACCTCAGCGACAACGTGATGCTTTACGGCGGCGTGGGCGCGCGCAAAAGCAACCACGATTTCCTGCGTCACGCGGTATCCGTCAGCAATGCCGCCGGTGATTTCGCAGTGTCGCCTCGCGACTTCACTCGCGATGAAAACGTGCGCACCTACACCGCTGGCGTGCGCAACTGGTTCCATACCGGGCCGGTGAGCCATGAGGTCAATCTGGCTGCCAGCTACTTCGATATGGACTTCACCAACGGCGGCGCGCGTTATACGTCACCCTCAAGCAACCTCTACAATCCCGTGCAAACCCCGACGCCTTCACGGCCGACGCGGTTTGATCCCAAGGTCTATACCGAAAACAAATTTACCGGCGTCGCCTTGTCCGACACCTTGGGCTTTTTCGACGACCGTCTGCTGCTCACCCTCGGTGCACGCTGGCAGCGTGTGAAGGTCGATGACTGGAGCGACGGAGTCAAAGGCGACACGGCCTACGACGAAGAAAAAGTCTCACCGTCCGGCGGCCTGCTGTTCAAGGCCACCGACAAGTTGTCGCTGTACGCCAACTACATGGAAGGCCTGAGCCAAGGCAAGATCGCGCCGTCCACCTCGCGAAACGAAGACCAGATCTTCCCGCCGTTCATCAGTCGCCAGGTGGAAGTGGGCGCCAAATACGACGCTGGCGCGTTCGCCGTGACCGCCGCCGTATTCCGCATCAAGCAGCCAGCCTATGAAACCAACGCCACCACGCGTGTATTCGGGCCTAACGGCAAGCGCGAGAACTCAGGCGTAGAACTGAGCGTGTTCGGCGAACCGCTCAAGGGCTTCCGCCTGCTTGGTGGGGTGATGTACATCGACAGTGAGCTGAAAGACACCACCAACGGCACCTGGGACGGCAACCGCGCCCCGGCCACGCCTAAATACAACGTCAACCTCGGTGCCGAATGGGATGTGCCGGGCCTCGATGGGCTGACGTTGACCAGCCGTGGCATCTACTCCAGCTCGCAGTACCTGGACCAGTCCAACGTCAAGGAAATCGACGCCTGGAACCGCCTCGATTTGGGTGCGCGCTACGGGTTCAAGGTGGACGATAAACACATCACCTTGCGGGCGAATGTGGAGAACGTCGCCGATAAGCGCTACTGGAGTTCGGCGGGTGCGTCGGACGATAGCGAGCCGGGGCTGACCTTGTCGACGCCGCGTACCTACCTGCTGTCGGCCACCGTCGACTTCTAACCTGTAGGAGCGGGCTTGCCCGCGAAAAACGCCAACGATGACGCGGGCATCCTGGATGAACGCGTTGTTCTTGGGTTCTTCGCGAGCAAGCTCGCTCCTACAGTGGGAGGTGACAGGCGGGGTATAAATGAGAATGTTTTTTGATCACGCCGCCCCGATATGGAATAGTACCCGCCGTTTTCCCCGGCCTGTCTAGCTGGGGTGTTTTAACGCCGAGGTCCTTGTCATGCGAATGCTGCGCTCCATCCCCACCCTTGCCGCCTGCGTCCTGGCGTTGTCTTCAAGCCTGCTGAGCGCCGCCCCCATCGACCTCAACGACGGCCAGCACGCGGTGCATCTGCCGGATGCACCCAAGCGTGTGGTGGTGCTGGAATTCTCCTTTCTCGACAGCCTGGCCGCCGTTGACGTAACGCCCGTCGGCGCCGCCGATGATGGTGATGCCAACCGCGTGTTGCCCCGTGTGCGCCAGGCCATCGGCCAATGGAAGTCCGTGGGCCTGCGCTCGCAGCCGAGCATCGAGGAAATCGCCCGGCTCAAGCCGGACCTGATCGTCGCCGACCTCAACCGTCACCAGGCCTTGTACAACGACCTGGCGAGCATCGCGCCGACCCTGTTGCTGCCATCGCGCGGCGAGGATTACCAGGGCAGCCTGAAATCCGCCGAGCTGATCGGCAAGGCGTTGGGCAAGAGCGATCAGATGGCCGCGCGAATCCAGAAGAACCGCGAGAACCTCAAGGCTATCGCACAACAGATCCCGGCCGGCGCCAGCGTGTTGTTTGGCGTCGCGCGTGAAGACAGTTTCTCCGTGCATGGCCCGGACTCCTACGCCGGCAGCGTGCTCGAAGCCATCGGCCTGAAAGTCCCCTCGGTACGCGCCAACGCCGCGCCTACCGAGTTCGTCAGCCTGGAGCAATTGCTCGCCCTCGACCCCGGCTGGTTGCTGGTCGGGCATTACCGTCGCCCCAGCATCGTCGACAGCTGGAGCAAGCAGCCGCTGTGGCAAGTGCTGGGCGCGGTGCGTAACAAGCAGGTGGCCGAAGTGGATGGCGACAGCTGGGCGCGCAACCGCGGCGTACTGGCGTCGGAGCAGATCGCTGAAGACGCATTGGCGATCCTCAAGGGCGGTAAAGCCGTACTGAGCCAATAAGCATGGGGCGAAGTGTTGCGGCGGCAGGCATCGTGCTGCTGGGCGCCGGGTTGTTCTGGCTGTCGCTGTACAGCTGGTCACCCTTCACCATTACGGCGACGGATGCGTGGAATGGCCTGATCCATCAAGGCAGCGCGGGCGGCAACATGGCCTACATCGTCGCCCAGTTGCGCGTGCCACGGGCCGTGTGTGCCGCGTTGGTGGGCGCCTGCCTGGGCCTGGCCGGTGCGTTGATGCAGGGCATTACCCGCAACCGCCTGGCCTCGCCATCCTTGTTTGGTGTGACGGCAGGGGCGGCGTTGGGCTTGGCATTGTTTTCCACCGGGTTGGTCGCGCCGCCGTTTGCCGGTGGCGCCTTGTTGATGACCTGCCTGGGTGGCGCGCTGGCCTGGGTCACGGTGTTCAGCCTCGGCGGCGCGTGGTCGCCGACCACCGCCCAAGGTCGCCTGGTATTGGCCGGCGTGGCCGTGGCAGCGTTGTGCGCGGCCTTGACCCGGCTCACGGTGATCCTGGTCGAGGCCCAGGCGCAAAGCGTGCTCAACTGGCTGGCCGGTTCCCTGGCCAATGTCGGCGCTGCCCAGGTGCAACTGCTGTGGCCGTGCACCTTGATCGGCGGCCTGTGGGCGCTGTGGTGTGCGCCGCGCCTGAACCTGATCAACCTCGGCGAAGACGCCGCACGCTCCCTGGGCGTGGGCATTGCCAGCCTGCGTTTGCAGGTGTTCATCGCCAGCCTGTTGCTGGTGGGCGCGAGCGTCTGCGCGGTGGGGCCGATCGGGTTTGTCGGGCTGATCGCACCGAATATCCTTCGCCAATTCCTTGGTAATGACTACCGCTGGCTGATCCCGCTGAGCGCGGCATTGGGTGCGGTGATCGTGCTGGGCGCCGACCTGCTCAGCCGCGCCGTGGCGTTTCCGGTGGAGACCCCGGCGGGTGTGGTCACCGCGCTGATCGGCGCGCCGTTCTTCCTCTTTCTTGCCAGGCGCGCCCTATGACCCGGCCTCCCTTGCGCCTATGGCTGCTGCTCGGCCTGTTGCTGCTGGCGACGTTGATCAGCCTCAGTGCCGGCACTGTGTGGCTCACCCCAGACACCGTGCTGGACCGCCTGCTGGCCAACGACGCCCTCGACTTCGAAGTCTGGAACCACCGCCTGCCACGCAGCTTGATCGCGATCCTTGCCGGTGCAGCCTTCGGCCTGGCCGGGGCGATTGTGCAGGGTGTGATCCGCAACCCGTTGGCCTCGCCGGAAATCCTCGGTGTGACCCAAGGCGCCGGGCTGGCGCTGACCGTGGCGATCATCAGTTGGCCGCATTTGCCGATCGTGTGGCTGCCGCTGGTGGCTTGCCTGGGCGGGGCCGGCGGCGCGTTGCTGCTGGCGCTGTACAACACCGGGGTGAGTTTTTCCGGGGTGCGTTTTGCGTTGTCCGGGGTTGCGATTGCGGTGACGCTGTCCAGCGTTACCGAGTTTCTGATCCTGTCCCATCCGCTGGATATCAACACCGCCTTGCTCGCCCTCACCGGCAGCCTATGGAGCCGCAACTGGCACCATGTGGCGCTGGTGTTGCCGTTCCTGGTGCTGATTCCCGTCGGGTTGTGCCTGGCCAAACCGCTGAACCTGATCGCCCTCGGCGATGAAGCGGCCCATAGCCTCGGCACGCCACTCAGTCGCACACGCTGGCTGGCGATGGCCTGCGCGGTGCTGCTGACCAGCCTGGGCGTGGGGGTAATCGGGCCGATCGGTTTTATCGGCCTGGTCGCGCCGCACATGGCGCGGCGCTTGGTGGGCGGGCATCACCAGTACCTGCTGCCGGCGGCAATGCTGATCGGTGCGTTGCTGCTGGTGCTGGCCGACACGTTGGGGCGCACGTTGATCGCGCCCAGCGAAATCCCCGCCGGGGTGCTCACGGCGGTGATTGGCGCGCCGTATTTTCTTTGGTTGCTGGCACGGTTCAAGGGCTGATCACATGAGTATTCTTCACGCACGGCAGCTCGACATTGGCTACGGCACCACGTGCATCGTGCAAGGCCTGTCCTTTGCGCCGCCGACCGGGAAGGTCACCGCCTTGATCGGGCCCAATGGCTGCGGCAAGTCGACCTTGCTCAAGGCCTTCGCGCGCATCCTCAAGCCGACCCAGGGCGAGTTGACCCTGGATGGCCAGGCCTACGCCAGCCTGTCCGCCCGCGAGTTGGCGCGGCAGATCGCGTTCTTGCCGCAGGTGCTGCCGGTGCCGGAAGGTGTCAGCGTGCGTCAGTTGGTCGCCTATGGCCGCAGCCCGCATAACTCGCTGTGGGGACGCTTGAGCGGCAGTGATCAATCCCACGTGACCCAAGCCATGCAGCGCCTGGAGCTGGACGTGTTGGCTGATCGCGCATTGGCCGATCTGTCCGGCGGCCAGCGCCAACGGGCTTGGCTGGCGATGGTGTTGGCGCAGAATGCGCCAGTGGTGTTGCTGGATGAACCCACCACCTACCTCGACATCAGCCATCAAGTCGAACTCATGGACTTGATGGGTGAACTGGCCGCCGAAGGCAAGACTGTGATCACGGTGCTGCACGACATCAACCAGGCTTGCCGCTACGCCGACCATTTGGCGGTAATGCACGGCGGCAAGTTGGTGGCTGATGGTGCGCCGGGGGCGGTGATCAATGCCGAGTTGATGAGGCAGGTGTTTGATGTGCAGGTGCAAGTGATGCAGGAGCCGGTCGCCGGTACACCCATGTGCCTCGTGGAAAAGAGCACGCGAGGCACAGATAAACCCTTGTAGGAGCCGGCTTGCCGGCGAAGGTCGCCAACGATAACGCGGGAAACAGGAATGGACGCGCTGCCTGTGGGTTTTTCGCCGGCAAGCCGGCTCCTACAGGGAAGCGGCTTTGCGCACGTCGATTGCCTTGGGCAACAGGTGGTTCTGATAGAACAGATCCGCCGTCGCCTGCTGCGCCGCGATGATCGTGTCGTCAATCGGCAAGATCGGCGAAGGCGGGCGGTTATCCATGTAACGCGCGATCACCTCGGCAGGCAGTCCCATAAACCCCTTCAGTACGTTCAAACTGTCTTCACGCTGGCTGCGGGTGAGCGCTTCGGCAGCGCTGAGCTCATCCAGCAGGTCATGTACAAACACGCCATTGGCCTTCGCATAGTCGCGACGCGCGGTATACACCGGCCCCGACAAACCCAGGCCTTCGCCATTGGCCAGCACATGGCTGGGGCTTTGGCTCAATGCCAAGGATGAATAGGGCTCCCAGATGGCCCAGGCATCCACGCTGCCTTGTTCGAACGCCGCGCTCGCGTCGGCAGGGGGCAGGTACACCGGCTGGATATCCTTGTAGCTCAGCCCGGCCTTGTTCAGGGCGCGCAGGATCAGGTTGTGGGAACTGGAACCCTTCTGGAAGGCGACTTTCTTACCCTTCAGATCCGCCACTGAATGCAGCGGGCTGTCGTTGCGCACCAGGATGGTTTCGGCGCTGGGCTTGGGCGGTTCGGCGCCGATGTAGACCAGGTCCGCGCCCGCCGCCTGGGCGAACAGCGGCGGGATGTCGCCGGTCGAACCCACGTCCAGCGCGCCGACGTTGAGCGCTTCGAGCATCTGCGGGCCGGCGGGGAATTCGATCCACTTCACGTCGGTGTGCGGGAAGCGTTTTTCCAGCAGGCTATGTTCCTTGGCGAGCACCAGGGCGATGGAGCCTTTCTGGTAGCCGATGCGCAGGGTCGCGGGGTCGGCCGCCAGTGCGGTTTGAGTGACGGCCAGCAGGGCGAGTAACAGTGCGGGAATCTTCATGCATCGTCCTTTTTGAAGCGGTTTTCGGGGCGCGCCAAACCGAGGTTTTCACGCAAGGTAGTGCCGGTGTATTCGGTGCGGAACAGGCCGCGCCGTTGCAGCTCCGGCACGACCCATTGGGCGAAATCCTCCAGCCCGCCCGGCAGGTGCGGCACCAGGATGTTGAAGCCATCGGCGGCGCCGTTTTCGAACCAGCGTTGCAGCTCATCGGCGATCTGCGCGGGCGTGCCGATCAGGCTGTAATGCCCGCGACCACCCGCGATCCGTCGGCCCAATTGCGCCAGCGTCAGTTTCTCACGGTTGGCCAAATCACTCAGCAGTTGCTGACGGCTGCGCTGCCCGCTGTCGGTCAGCGGCAACTCCGGCAACGGCCCGTCCAACGGGTAGCCGGACAAGTCGAAATTACCTAGCATGCGCCCCAGCAAGGCGATGCCCACTTCGGGCTCGACCAGGTCCTGGAACGCCTCGAACTTCGCCTGGGCTTCGGCCTCGGTCTGGCCGACCACTACGAACACCCCCGGCATGATTTTCAGCGAATCCGGCTCACGCCCATATGGCTCAAGCCGCCCTTTGAGATCCGCATAAAACGCCTGCGCATTTTCCAGCGACGTTTGCGCGGTAAACACCACTTCTGCCGTTTGCGCCGCCAGTTCACGGCCGGTTTGCGATGAGCCCGCCTGCACGATCACCGGGTGGCCCTGCGGCGAGCGCGCCACGTTCAGCGGGCCCTTGACGCGGAAATGTTCACCGACATGGTCCAGCACATGCTGTTTCGCCGGGTCGTAGTAGTTGCCGCTGGCCTTGTCCCGCACGAAGGCATCGTCCTCCCAGCTGTCCCACAACCCGGTCACGACGTGATGAAACTCCCTGGCGCGGCTGTAGCGCTCGGCGTGGCCGAGGTGTTCATCGCGGCCGAAATTCTGCGCTTCAGCGGCGGCATCCGAGGTCACCAGGTTCCAGCCTGCACGGCCTCCAGACAGATGATCCAGCGAGGCGAATTTGCGCGCCACGTGATAGGGCTCGTTGTAGCTAGTGGTTGCCGTGGCGATCAGGCCGATGTGGTCCGTCACTGCACTCAACGCCGAGAGCAAGGTCAGCGGTTCGAAGTGATCCGAACGCGCCATATGGCTGGCGATGTCACCTGTGGCCGCCGCAATGCTATCCGCCACGAACAGCGCATCGAACTTGGCCGCTTCAGCCACCCGTGCCAAATGCTTGTACTGGGCAAAATCCAGCCCGGCATTGGCCGGCACGTCCGGGTGGCGCCAGGCGGCGACGTGGTGCCCGGTGGCCATGAGGAAGGCGCCGAGTTTCAGTTGACGGCTCATGCTTAGAAATCCTTGCGCAGTTGCACGCCGAAGTAACGTTCGTCGTCACGGGGCACGGCGCGGTAGATGTAGTTGCCGCCGCTGGCCAGCAGCGGTGAGTAGGATTTGTCGGCGAGGTTCTTCGCCAGGAATGCGACGCGCCAGCCATTGCTGTAGTCGGCCAGGGCCACGCTGGCGTTCCAGATGCCGTAGGCACCTTGTTTGGTGTCAAGGTTCTGGCTGATGTCGTACTGCACTTCGCTCTGCCAGCTGTAGTCGGTGCCCAGTTCGATGTCCAGGCCATTATCCAGCGGGATGCTGTAGTCGGCGCGCACGTAGCTTTTCCAGTCCGGGCTGAAAGGCAGCGGCTTGCCATTCACGTTGCAGGTCGCGGCGGCACCGGCCGGGCAGGCGAATTCGTCGATGCGCGCGCGGGTGTAGGCCAGGGCACCGGACAGCTTGAGTTGCTGGGTGGCCTGCAAGGCGTAATCCAACTCGACGCCTTCGGTGCTGACGCTGCCGGCGTTGATCAGGCGCGTCACCACTTGCCCGGCGACCGTGTCGAAAAAGTTGGCCTGGTAGTTGTCGTAATCGCTGTGGAACACCGCCAGGTTGGTGGTCAGGCGGTTGTTCCAGGCACTGGCCTTGATCCCGGCTTCCCAGGTGTTGGAGGTTTCCGGCTTGAGCGCGTCGGTGTCACGCGGCTGCATATTGAAGAACACGTTGTAGGCCGGGCCTTTGTAGCCGCGCGAATAGGTCAGGTAGCTGGTGACGCTGTCGCTGATGTCGTACTGCACGCCCAGGCGACCGGACCAACCGTCCTCGTCCACCGAACCGGAGCTGGACGTGGCCGGTTGAATCCCGCTGACCGTAGTGGCCGAAGTGGAGGCGCGGCGGTGATCGTATTTCAGGTCATCGTGGGTGTAGCGCAGGCCGGCGATGCCACGAAACCGCGAGGTGAAGTTCAGCGTGGTCTCGCCGAACACCGCGTAGCTGTCGTTGGTGGTGCTGTAGTCGGCGATGCCGCGGTCGGTACGCGTGGTGGTGGTGAGGGTGCGCTGGTAGGTTTCTTCGTCCTTGCCGTGCATGTAGAACAGGCCGCCGACATATTCCAGGAACTCACCTTTGGGCGAGGCCAGGCGCAGTTCCTGGGAGTATTGGTTGAATGCGAGCGTGCCTTTGTCGGCGGTACCGGGAAACGCGGCGGTCACCGTGCCAAGGCGGTCGCCGTCCTGATATTGGGTGTTGTCCCAACCGCGCCAGGCGGTGATCGACGTCAGGGTGTAGTCGCCGAGGTTCCAGTCCAACTGGGCGGACAGGCCCTTGTTGGTGTCTTCCACATGGCTGCGGGTATCGGTGTTGACGTCGCGGTTGTCGCTGGAGGCCCGCACCGGGCTCAGCGCGTTGGCGAACGCCGGGGTCAGGGACTTGCTGACCACGCCATTCGGCGCGTCGTCGTGGGACTGCATGTAGTCGGCGATCAGGGTCAGTTTCAGGTCGTCGTTGGGGGTGAATTCCAACTTGCCGCGAATGCCCTTGTGGTTGTAGCCGTTGACCTCCTGGCCATTGTGCTGGTTGTCGACATTACCGTCGTAGCTGCCGAACAGCGTACTGATCGAACCCTTGAGCACATCCGGCACCAGGCTGCCGCCGATGCCGAACCGGGTACGGCTTTCGTTGCCGCTGTAGTACGACTGGTCGATATAGCCATGAGTCTCGGCGGTGGGCGCCTTGCTGGTGATGTTCAGCACACCGGCCGAGGCGTTCTTGCCGAACAGTGTGCCTTGGGGGCCGCGCAGCACCTCGATGCGTTCGAGGTCGAGCAGGTCAAGGGTGGCCTGGCCGGGGCGGGCGTAGACCACGCCGTCGATCACCGTGGCCACCGTCGGCTCGACGCCGGGGGAGGTGGAAATGGTGCCCACGCCGCGCACGAACAGCGAGGTGTCCTTGTTGGAAGCGCCGGTGCGAAAGTTCAGCGACGGCACCTGCTGCGCGATGCTCGCCACGCCGTTGCGGTTATCGCGCTCCAGCTGTTCGCCATCGAGGACCGAGACGGCCACCGGGACTTTTTGCAGCGATTCTTCGCGGCGGGTGGCGGTGACGGTCACGGATTTGAGTGTCGGCTCCTGCGCATCGGCCGCAAAGGCACCGGGGGCGGGAAGGGTGGTCAACCCGGCCAGTAT
This sequence comes from Pseudomonas reactans, assembly GCF_013385825.1. Lineage (GTDB taxonomy): Bacteria > Pseudomonadota > Gammaproteobacteria > Pseudomonadales > Pseudomonadaceae > Aquipseudomonas > Aquipseudomonas reactans. The sequence continues at coordinate 322,951 of NZ_JACAPG010000011.1, forward strand.
CAGAAAAGTGCTGCGTTGGAAGGTGTGCATGCTGTGCCCGCTCGAAAAGAATGCCCTGAACCGCTGCGGTTCTTGCGACCGTCAGCGCCTGTGAAATGTCTTTGGCATTCGCTCGAGCGAGTAGCAGACAACGCGCTTTGTTAGCGCTAACATCGCCATTATTGGTAGGTCTGGTTTAGAACGTCAAATACTGAAAAATTAGTCCTATATTCTTTTTGGTTTTTAACAGGATCATCCCGTGAGCGAAGACAAACCGCGCAAACGCCGTGGCGCCGGGCGTGTCACCTTGAATACCGTGGCCCGCCAGGCCGGGGTGTCGGCGATTACCGTGTCGCGTTACTTCAACCAGCCGGAACAGGTGTCACCCGAACGCCGCGAGCGCATCGCCGAGGTGGTGGCCGAGCTGGGTTATGTGCCCAACCTGGTGGCCGGCGGGCTGGCCTCGGCACGTGGGCGCATTGTGGCGATGGTGATCCCGAACATCTCGGGGCCGATCTTTGCCAATACCATCCAGGGCTTCAGCGACACCCTCAGCCGGCATGGCTATCAACTGTTGCTGGCGTCGAGTTACTTCAGCGCCGAGCAGGAAGAGAGTGCGGTGCGTGCGTTCCTTGGCTGGTCGCCGGCGGCGCTGGTACTGACCAGCCGCTTCCACAGCGCGACGACTGAAAAGATGATCGCCGACGCGGATGTTCCGGTGGTAGAAACCTGGGACTACGTGCCCGAACGCGCACCGCTGCAGATTGGGTTTTCCCACTTCGAAGTGGGCGTCACCGCCGCGCGTTACCTGCATGGTCAAGGCTATCGGCGCATTGCCTTCGTGCAGAACAGTGCAGCAGGGGACTTCAGCGCCATGGAGCGGGGTGAGGGTTTCGCCGCGACTTTGACCGAGTTGGGTGTGCAACCCTGGGTCTTCTCTCCCGACCCAGATCGCGCGCCCTTCGAAGCGGGTAAACAGGCCATGGAGGTATTGATGAGCCATGCTACGCCACCAGATGCGATCTTCTTCGCCAATGACAACCTGGCGGCCGGTGGTTTACTGGCTGGGCAGCGGGCCGGACTGAAGATCCCCGAGAAGTGCGCGGTGCTCGGTTTCGGCGATTACCCGTTCGCCGAAATGCTGCTGCCGAGCCTGAGTACGATCAAACCGCCCGCATTGGAAATAGGTGTGTTGGCCGCCACGCGTGTGCTTGAAAGTTTGGGTGTGCTGCCTGTAGAAGATGAAGTAACGCGTTTGAATTTATTGGAATGCCGTTTGATTGCGCGTGAAAGCGCCTAAGTGGCTAATTGCAACTAGTGGGATGATGGCTATTAGCTGCCAAGGCTCTGGCGCAATGGTCTTGGAGGTTGTGTTTATTTTATTCCCCTGTTTCAGGAACTAGGTCTATAACTTCCAGTCGATAACCCCTGCTTACTTTTCCCTGGGTTATGGCTAACTAATGGCATGTTTCCGTAGTTTCAAATAGCCATACTTTCTCGCAACACTAGATACCTGAACATTATGTCGTCAGCGCCTATCGATGCCTGCCAGATGCAGATCCCGCACACCGAGCAGGTGTGTGCGTGGCTGATGCAGCATGCCGGGCTGAAAACGGTGGACCTGGAGCGCGCCCGACGCCTGTCCACGGACGATCTGCTGAGTCTGCTGACACGCCTGGGCCTGATCTCCGAAGTTGAACTGGCGCGTGCCTGGGCGGCGTTGCTCGACGCGCCGCTGTTGCTGGCCGACGCCGCGCCGCCGCTGCTCGATCCTTTGCCTGCACTGACCGAACGCTTCATGCGGCACTACCAAGTGGTGCCCATGGGTTGGAACCACAACGGCCTGCGGGTACTGGCGGCCAACCCTGCGCAACATTATCCGTTCGAGGCCCTGGCCTATGCGTGCCAGGTGCCGGTGTGGCTGGCGATCGGCCCGCGCAATGAAGTCGACACCCTGATCGAGCGCTACTACGGTCAGGGCCGCTCGGCTATGGGCACCCTGATCGAGAACCTCGATGAGCAGGGCGGCGCCCAGGAAGATATCGAACACCTCAAGGACATGGCCTCCGAGGCGCCGGTGATCCGCCTGGTCAACCTGATCCTTCAGCGCGCCGTGGAACAGCGCGCCTCGGATATCCATATCGAACCCTTCGAAAACCAACTCAAGGTGCGCTATCGCATCGACGGCGTACTGCACGACGCCGAAGCGCCGCCGGCCAGTTCGTCGGCGGCGGTGATCTCGCGGGTGAAGATCATGGCGCGGCTGGACATCGCCGAACGTCGGCTGCCCCAGGACGGGCGCATCATGCTGCGCATCCAGGGCAAGGAACTCGACCTTCGCGTGTCCACGGTGCCCACCAGTTTCGGCGAGTCGGTGGTGCTGCGCCTGCTGGACCGGCAAACCGTGCAGTTCGACTTCCCCAGCCTGGGCTTTGACGGCCAGCGCCTGGCCACTTTCCTCGACCTGCTGGAACGACCCCACGGCATTCTGCTGGTCACCGGGCCCACCGGTTCCGGCAAGACCACCACGCTCTACACCGCGTTGTCGCGGCTCAACACCGCCGAGCGCAAGATCATTACCGTGGAAGACCCGGTGGAATACCAACTCGAAGGCATCAACCAGATCCAGGTCAAGCCCGCCATCGGCCTGGACTTCGCCGGGGCGCTGCGCTCCATCGTGCGCCAAGACCCGGACGTGATCATGATCGGCGAGATCCGCGACCTGGAAACCTGCCGCATCGCCATTCAATCGTCGTTGACCGGGCACCTAGTGCTCTCCACCCTGCACACCAACAGCGCCGCGGCGAGTATCACGCGGCTGCTGGACATGGGCGTGGAAAGCTACCTGATCGCCTCGACCGTCAGCGGCATTCTCGCCCAGCGCCTGGTGCGGCGCTTGGACCCGGCCAGCCGCGCGGCCTTTGAAGCACCGCCGGAACTGATCGCAGAACATGGCCTGGATCGCCTGACCGAACAACGCCCGATCCTGCTCTATCGCGGGAGCTATTACGGTCGTAGTGCGCTCACTGAGCTGCTGGTGATGAACGATGAGCTGCGCAGCCTGCTGATGCGTCACGCCGATGCCGCCACGCTGGAACAGGCCGCACGCCGCGCCGGTTTGCGCACCCTGTACGAAGAAGGGCTGCGCCAGGCCTTGGCCGGTATTACCTCGTTGGAAGAAGTGCTGCGCGTCACCCGTGGGGACAGCGCGTGAGCCTGTTCAAGTTCCGCGCCCTGGACAACCAGGGCGTGCCGCAGAACGGTACGCTGGAAGCCGCGGATCAAGTTGCCGCCGTCGCCGCCTTGCACAAGCGCGGCCTGTTGCTGCTGCAGATTGAAGCAGCCGGCAGGCCCCTGCTGCGCAACCCACGTGGGCAGTTGAAGGGCACGGCGTTGGTGAGTTTTACCCAGCAGTTGGCGACGCTGTTGGGGGCCGGCCAGCCTCTGGAACGCTCTTTGACCCTGTTGCTCAAGCAACCCGGCCCCGCTCAGGTGCGCGCGCTGATCGAGCGCATCCGCGATCACGTCAAGGCGGGTAAACCCCTGTCCGCCGCATTGGAACAAGAGGGCGGCAGCTTCTCACCGTTGTACCTGAGCATGGTGCGTGCCGGTGAAGCCGGTGGCGCGCTGGAAAGTACCCTGCGTCAGCTCAGCGACTACCTGGAACGCAGCGAGCGGCTGCGCGGCGAGGTGATCAATGCGCTGATCTATCCGGCCTTCCTGGTGGTGGGCGTGCTGGGTTCCCTGGCGTTGTTGCTGGCGTATGTGGTGCCGCAGTTCGTGCCGATCTTCCAGGACCTGGGCGTGCCGATTCCGTGGATTACCGAGGTGATTCTGGCCTTGGGTGAGTTCCTGGGCAGCTATGGCCTGGCGGTGCTGGCCGGGCTGATCGTCAGCGGTGGGTGTTGGGCCGTACGCCTGCGCAATCCGGCATTTCGAGAACAATACGATCGACGCCTGCTCGGCATTCGCGTGCTCGGCCCGTTGTTGCAACGGGTCGAAGCGGCACGCCTGACGCGCACCCTCGGCACGCTGCTCAACAATGGCGTGGCGTTGCTGCAAGCCTTGGTGATCGCGCGGCACGTCTGCACCAACCGCGCATTGCAGGCTCAAGTGGGCCATGCGACGGAATCGGTAAAAGGCGGCGGTACTCTCGCCAGCGCGTTCGGCAGCCAGCCGCTGTTGCCCGAGCTGGCACTGCAAATGATTGAAGTCGGCGAACAGGCCGGCGAACTCGACAGCATGTTGCTCAAGGTCGCCGACATCTTCGACGTCGAAGCCAAGCGCGGCATCGACCGCTTGCTTGCCGCACTGGTGCCGTCCCTGACCGTGGTCATGGCGGTGCTGGTGGCGGTGATCATGTTGGCGATCATGCTGCCGCTGATGAGCCTGACCAGCAATATATGAAGGAGCTTGACCCATGAGAAAACCCCGCCGCCAAAGCGGTTTCACCCTGTTGGAAATGCTCGCGGTGATCGTGTTGCTGGGCATCGTCGCCACCATCGTCGTGCGCCAGGTCGGCGGCAATGTGGACAAGGGCAAGTACGGCGCGGGCAAGGCGCAACTGGCCAGCCTGAGCATGAAGATCGACAGCTACGCGCTCGACGTCGGCGCGCCGCCCACCAGCCTGCAACAGTTGGTGGACAGGCCCGGCGGTTATGCCAAACCTTCTGACCTCAAGGACCCGTTCGGGCATGCCTTCGGCTATCGTTTTCCCGGCGAGCACGGCGCCTTCGACCTGATCTTCTATGGCCAGGATGGCCAGCCGGGCGGCGAAGGTTATAGCGCCGACCTGGGCAATTGGGAGTAACGCGGCCATGTTCCAGCGCGGCTTTACCCTGCTGGAGATGCTGGTGGTGATCCTGTTGATCAGCCTCGCCGCCAGTTTGCTGGGGCTGGGCGTGCGCCAGGGCCTGCAGACGGCGAAAGAGCGCCGCGCGGTGGGGCAGGTGGTGGAAGCGCTGCGCACCACGCGTGCGGGGGCGATCGTCAGCGGGCAGGCGGCACGGACTGCATTCGATATGCAAGACCGTACGTTCCAGGCGCCGGGACGTGCGCTGCAACGGTGGCCGTCCGAGTTGCAAGTGACACTGCACACTGCCGAGCAGGTGGGCCCCTCCGTCGAGTTCTATCCCGACGGTAGCTCCACGGGCGGCAATCTTCTATTGGCCAATGGCACACGGCGTTGGCGCATCGATATCGGCTGGCTTACCGGCAGCGTGCAATCCAAGGCATTGCCATGAGGCGCCAGGCTGGGTTCACGCTGCTGGAAATGCTCGCCGCGCTGACGCTGATGGCGGTGTGCAGCACGGTGCTGTTGGTTGCGTTCGGCCAGAGTGCGCGCTCGTTGTCCCAGGTGGCCCACAGTGATCGGCTTACCCATGCGGCGCTGACGATTTTCGATCAGGAGGCAGCGGGACGATTGAGTAACGGCGTCAGCCAAGGCGAGCTCGACGGTATTCACTGGCAACTGATCAGCACCCGGCAACAGACGCATGTGTTTCGCCTCGACCTGACCCTCAGCGAAGGCCCGCACCAGGCCCGTTTCAGCACCTTGAAGGCGCGCCTATGACGCGCCGCGAGCAGGGCTTTACCTTGCTGGAAATCCTCGTAGTGCTCAGTTTGTTGGGCGTTTTGCTGGTGCTGGTTGGGGGCGCATTGCTGGGCGCCAATCGCGCCGTGTCCAAGGCCCAGGCGTATACCGTGAACCTGGATGAAGTGCGCGCCGCTCAACAGTTTTTGCGCACGGCGATCAGCGAAACGTTGCCACTGGCGGTGGGTGAGGGCGATGGTTTTTTTGTCGGCACGGCGCAGCGGCTGGAGTTTGTCTCGACCTTGCCCGGCGTGCTGGGTGGTGGGATTCATCGGTTCAGCCTGCAACGGGTCGAACAGGATTTGCAGGTCGGTTTTTCCCAGCGTGAACCCCAGGTGCTGCTGAACAACATCGAGGCTGTGCAGTTCAGTTATCGCGGCGTGTCGCCGTTGGGTCAGCCGACGGGTTGGATCAGTGATTGGCCATGGCCCAAACGCCTGCCTGCGGCCGTGCGCATCGCCGCCAACGTCGACGGCCCGGTGCCCTGGGTCACCCAGGTGATTGCCCTGCGCTTGAACCTGTCCAGCGGGAGCGTGGAAGAATGAGGCGCCAACGTGGTGCGGCCCTGCTGCTGGTGCTGTGGGTGCTGGCCTTGCTCAGCGTATTGCTCGGCGGCCTGGCCGGCTGGGTGCAGTTGGAAAGCCGACAGGCCCTGTGGTTGCGCCAGCACACACAAACCGTGCTGGCCGCGGAAGCCGGTATCGCCCTGGTCATGGCTGACCGGCGCTGGGTGGCCGATGGTCGCGATATCCCGTTGGTGTTTGATGACGCCCAGTTGCACGTCAGCCTGCGCAGCGAGCGTGGCAAGCTTTACCTGATTAACGCCGAGGCACAGGATTTCACGCGCCTGGCCCTGGCCTGCGGCGCCACCCCGGCCCAGGCGACGCAACTGTCCAAGGCCCTTGAAGCGCGCCGCCAAAAGGGCCTGGCGCCGTTCCGGGTGTTGGAAGAAGTGCGTCAACTGCCCGGTATGACGCAAACCCTCTACAGCCAATTGCTACCCGAGATCACCTTGTGGAGCGACCTGGATCGCCCCGATCCCGCCTTCGCCAGCCCGCTGATGCGCAAGGCGCTGAACCTGCCGCGCCAGAACGCCGAAGGTGCCGACCCTGGCGAAGTGCTGGTGGTCGACAGCCGCGCCGAGCGCCCCGGCGGTTATCAGGCGCGGCTGCAAGTCACCGTTTTATTGAGCCCAACGGAGGACAGCGCACAACCCTATCGGGTGTTGCGTTGGCAAGAATGAATCGACTAGAACCCATCGCCCGGCACTGGCGCGGCAGCCTGCTGCAACAGGGTTGGCGCTTGTGGCTTGCGGAGCTGCGCGCCTGTGTGCCGAGTGGGTTGGCACGGCCAGAACCGCCGGAGCAGATCCACCACTGGCCGTTACCGGCGCCGGTCGCGTCGGACAGCACGCGCCAAGTGCTGATGCTTGGCGCGGATGCCGTGCTGCTGCAGCGCGTGCAACTGCCTTTGGCCGCCGGGCGCAACCTCAACGCGGTGGTCGGTTATGAACTGGATCGCTACACCCCGTTCGAGGCCGACCAACTCTATTTCGTCGCGTGCCAGGAACGGCGCACGTCCACCCACCTTGAAGTCACGCTGGTGGCGATCCTGCGCGAACGCCTGGACCAGATTCTCAGCGACTGCACCGCCCTAGGCCTGCATCCCCATCGCGTGGATGCGGCCAACCTGGGCATCGACCTGCTGCCCCCGCCGTTGCGCCCACGCCAACGCCCGCCGGGCATGGGTTTGCAACGCAGCCTGCCGTGGTTGTGCGGGGCCTTGCTGATCGCAGCGATGCTGCTGTGGCTCAACGACCGCCAGCGCGTCATCGACGCCATGCACGCCAGTGTGCAGCAACAGAAAGCCGAGGTCGCCGAGGTGCATGCCCTGCGCCAGCAACTGCTCAATACCCGGGGCGCGGCGCAGTACCTTACCCGGCGCAAACTGGCGCAACCGCCCCTGGCCGCGCTACTCAACGACCTGACCACTTGTCTGCCCGCCGACACCTGGCTGGATCAGTTGGACGTGAAGGACGGCGAGATTTCCCTCTCAGGTCAAAGCGCCAAGGCCAGCGCACTGATTACCCGCATCAAAGGCTGCCGCAGCCTGGAAAACGCCCAGTTCGAAGGGGTGATCCAGCCCGATGCCCGTACCGGCAAGGACCAGTTTGCCTTGCGTGCCCACCTACGCCAGGAGGCCGCCGATGCGCCGACCCCTCACACCCCGTGAACGCCGCGGCACTGCCTTGCTGGTGTTGGCGTTGGTACTCGGCACGGCCTACTGGCTGCTGATCGACAGTTGGTTCGCCGGCCCCCTGCGCGACATGGGCGAACAAGCCGAACAGTTGCGCGAGCAACAGCAACGCTATGCCGGCGTGTTGCGCCAACGTGATGCGCTGCGCCAACAGCTTGAGCAAGCCCGCCAGGACCCGGCCAGCAGCACCAGCCTGTTGCCGGGGGACGACCCCGACGTGGTGGCCGCCGACCTGATGCAGCGCCTTGCCGACCTGATCAACAGCCACGCCAACCTCGGCGGCGGTTGCAGCCTGACCCAGCGCAAGCCCATCACGCCGGAGCAAGACGACGGCGAGCCGTATCGCCAGGTCAAGGTCAGCCTGACCCTCGACTGCGCCATCGAACCCCTGGAAGCGCTGTTGCATGAGCTGGAGTATCAACCGCCGTTCTTGTTCGTGGATGAACTGCGCATCCGCCGCAGCCAACAGGCGCCGGCCAGTGGCGGTGCGGGCAAGCTGGTGGTGCACCTGCTGGTGCGCGGTTACCTGCAACCGGCGCGGGTGACGCCATGATCGGCAGATTACGCCCCGTGGAGTGGGGCCTGCTCGGCTTGTCGGGATTGCTGGGCGTGTTGATGGCGGTGATCCTCAGCAGCATCGGTGATGAGCCGCAATGGCTGCCTGACGCGCCCGCGCGCGCCCATCCCACCGCCCAGGTACAGGTCGCGCCGAGTGTCCCGCTGGAGCACCTCGCCGCCACGTGGCAGGCGCCGTTGTTCAGCCCGGATCGCAGCCCGGATCGCGTCGTGGGCAAAGCCCAGGTCACCAGCCTGGCCAACCTGACCCTCAGCGGCATCATGATCACCGGCAACCTGCAAATGGCCATGCTCAAGCAGGCCGATGGCCGCGCCCTGACGGTCCGCCTCGGCCAGGCCTTGCCCAACGGCTGGCGCTTGGACCACCTGACCCCGCAATCCGCCCGATTCAACCTGGACGGCCGCACGCAAACCTTGAGCTTCTACGCCAAGCGCCTGCCGCCGCCGTCCACCCGGCCCCCCATTACTTTGCCCCGCGAGCCTCTCCCTTGATCGACATGCGCACCTCAACGTTTTGCCTGGCGACCGCTTTTGTCCTGAGCGGATGTGGATCCTTCCCCGACCGCCTCGATCCGGACGACGACCTGCTGCACGAAGCCCTGCAAGGCACCGGCTCGCAACGCCCGTCGACCGAGCAAGCCGCGCCGGAAAGCCCACCACCTGCGGTTAAAACGCCAACGCAGCGCCAACTGATCCGTGGCAACCAGCAGTTCATGCGCGGGCCGGCAGCGCAGCCGGTGGCGAAAGAGGAGGGTGGCGATATCGTCTTCAACTTCGCCGACCAGCCCATCGAAGCGGTGATCAACAGCGTGATGGGCGACCTGCTGCATGAAAACTACAGCATCGCCCAAGGCGTGAAGGGCAATGTGAGCTTTTCCACCTCCAAGCCGGTGGACAAACAACAGGCGCTGTCGATCCTCGAAACCCTGCTGTCCTGGACCGACAACGCCATGATCAAACAGGGTGATCGCTATGTGATTCTGCCCGCCAACCAAGCGGTGGCGGGCAAGCTGGTGCCGCAGATGAGCGTGGCGCAACCGTCCAGCGGCCTGTCGGCGCGGTTGTTCCCACTGCGCTACATCTCCGCCACCGAGATGCAGAAACTGCTCAAGCCCTTCGCCCGCGAGAATGCGTTCCTGCTGGTGGACCCGGCGCGCAATGTGCTGAGCCTGGCTGGCACTCCGGATGAATTGGCCAACTACCAGGACACCATCGACACCTTTGACGTGGACTGGCTCAAAGGCATGTCGGTGGGCGTCTTCGGCCTGCAACGGGCGTCCGTGGCCGAGTTGATGCCCCAGTTGCAAAGCCTGTTCGGTCCTGACAGCGGCATGCCCCTGGCCGGCATGCTGCGTTTTTTGCCGATTGAGCGGACCAACTCGGTGGTGGCGATTTCTTCCCAGCCGCAGTACCTCAGCGAGGTGGGCGACTGGATTCGCACCATCGACGAGGGCGGCGGCAACGAGCCGCAGATGTACGTCTACGACGTGCGCAATATGAAGGCCGCCGACCTGGCCAAGTACTTGCGGCAGATCTACGGCACCGGCGCGATCAAGGACGACACACCGGCCAAGGTCGCGCCAGGCCTGCGCACCACGACCCTGTCGTCACTCAATACCGGCGGCTTGCAGAACAACCCGCCTGCTGCCGAAGCGCCGGAGCCGGACGAGAAGGCAGTCGCGCCCACCAGCGCGCTCGAAGCCGGCACCCGCATTACCGCGCAAAAGAGCAGCAATCAACTGCTGGTGCGCACCCGGCCCGCGCAGTGGAAAGAGATCGAAGCGGCGATCAAGCGGCTCGATAACCCGCCGCTGCAAGTGCAGATCGAGACGCGGATTCTTGAGGTCAAGCTCACCGGTGAACTGGACTTGGGCGTGCAGTGGTACCTGGGGCGGCTGGCGGGTAATTCCTCCAGCACCACCGTCGCCAACGTTTCCGGCAGCCAGGGCGCACTCGGCGGGGGTGGGGCGGGGTTGGGGGCGACGGATTCGTTGTTCTACTCGTTTGTCAGTTCGAATCTGCAGGTGGCGTTGCATGCGCTGGAAACCAATGGCCGCACCCAGGTGCTGTCGGCGCCGTCGCTGGTGGTGATGAACAACCAGCCGGCGCAGATTCAGGTGGGGGACAACATTCCGATCAACCAGACCACGGTGAATACCGGGGATGCGGATACCACGTTGAGCAGTGTCGAGTATGTGCAGACGGGCGTGATTCTGGACGTGGTGCCGCGGATCAATCCGGGTGGGTTGGTGTACATGGATATTCAGCAGCAAGTCAGTGATGCCGAGAGTCAGAGTGCGAACAGCGACACGCCGGTGAATCCGCGTATCTCGACGCGCTCGGTGTCGACGCAAGTGGCGGTGCAGAGTGGGCAGACCGTGTTGCTGGGGGGGTTGATCAAGCAGGACAACGGGGAGAGTGTGAGTGCTGTGCCGTATCTGGGGAAGATTCCGGGGTTGCGGTGGTTGTTTGGGAGTACCAGCAAGTCGAAGGATCGGACGGAGCTGATTGTGTTGATTACGCCTAAGGTGATTACCAGCAGTGGGCAGGCGCGGCAGGTGACGGATGATTATCGGCAGCAGATGCAGTTGTTGCGGCCAGGGGGGTAGGTTGGTGTACATAGGTGTTTGTTATTGCGCCGTCAACCAGGAGGAATCATGTCTACCGTCGTCCGTCTCGCCCAGGCAGCCGATGCCGAAGGGATCAGCCAGGTCATCCTGGCGGCCTTGCACAGCAGTAATGCGCGGGACTATCCGATCGATGTGATTGCGCGGGTGGCCAGTAATTTCACGCCTGATGCCGTGTTGGCCTTGCTTAAGCGCCGCCTGGTACTGGTGGCCATTCAAGATCAAATGATCGTCGCCACCGCTGCCCTTGACGGTAATGTGGTGCGCTCGGTGTTCGTCAATCCAGCCTTGCAAGGGCAGGGCATTGGCCGGCTGTTGATGATCGAGATTGAACTGCGCGCCCGTGAGGCGGGGGTGACGGTATTGAGCGTGCCGTCATCACTGACGGCCGAACCGTTCTACACCAAGCTGGGGTTCAACACCGTGCGCGATGTTTACCACGGCAACGAGCGTACGTTGGTGATGGAAAAGGCGTTGCTGTCCCGGCATCCCATCGGGCCGTACCGCGACCGTCAGCATCGGGCGCAAGTGGTTACGTTGTGGCAGCAGGCCTTTGGCTATGACACTGCCCATAACGTGCCAACCCTGGCGATCGATAAGAAGCTGGCCGTCAACGATGGGTTGTTCTTCGTGGCCACGGATAAAAAGACGGTGATCGGAACGGTTCTGGCCGGTTATGACGGCCATCGTGGCTGGCTGTATTCAGTGGCGGTGCATGCCGACTATCGGCGCCATGGCTTGGGGTCTTCACTGGTTCGCTATGCGGAACAGGCGTTGACCGCCTTGGGTTGCATGAAGATCAACCTGCAGATCAATGGCGGCAATGACGCGGTGGTGGGGTTCTACGAGGCATTGGGGTATGGGGTGGAGCCGAGGATCAGCATGGGCAAGAAGATCACGGTGAATATCCCGGAACAATAAAAAAACCCGCCATCTGGCGGGTTTTTTCAGGGTTGCTTAAACCTTGACGATCCAGCCTTCCGGCGCTTCAACGTCGCCGGTCTGCACACCGGTCAGCTCTTTGTAGAGCTTCTGGGTGATCGGGCCGACTTCGGTCTCGCTGTGGAACACGTGGAGCTTGCCGTTGTACTGGATGCCGCCGATGGGCGAGATCACCGCAGCCGTACCGCAGGCGCCGGCTTCCTTGAACTGGTCCAGCTTGTCGATGAACACTTCGCCCTCGACCACGTCCAGACCCAGGCGGGTCTTGGCCAGTTCGATCAGCGACAGGCGGGTGATGCCTGGCAGCACCGAAGGCGACTTCGGCGTGATGAACTGGTTGTCGTGGGTGATCCCGAAGAAGTTGGCCGAGCCGACTTCTTCGATTTTCGAGTGGGTCATCGGGTCCAGGTAGATCGCGTCGGCAAAACCGGCTTTCTTCGCTTCGGAACCTGGCATCAAGCTGGCGGCGTAGTTGCCACCGACCTTGGCGGCACCGGTGCCTTGTGGCGCGGCGCGGTCGAAGGTGGAGATCTGGAAGTTGTGCGGCACCAGGCCGCCTTTGAAGTAGGCGCCGACCGGGATGCAGAACACGGAGAAGATGAACTCCGGCGCGGTGCGCACGCCGATGTTGTCACCGGTGCCGATCACGAACGGGCGCAGGTACAGCGCGCCGCCGCTGCCGTACGGCGGGATGAAATGTTCGTTGGCCTTGACCACTTGCTTGCAGGCGTCGATGAACACATCGGTCGGCACATGCGGCATCAGCAGGCGCGCGCAGCTGCGTTGCATGCGGGCGGCATTCTGGTCCGGGCGGAACAGGTTGATCGAACCGTCCTTGCAGCGGTAGGCCTTGAGGCCTTCAAAGCATTGCTGGCCGTAGTGCAGGGCGGTGGAGCCCTCGCTGATGTGCAGCACGTTGTCGTCGGTCAGGGTGCCGTCTTGCCATTCGCCGTTTTTCCAGACCTGGAGAAACCGCTTGTCGGTCTTGATGTAGTCAAAACCCAGCTTGTCCCAATTGATGCTTTCGTTACCCATGACACCCTCTATCGTTGGTCAAGTCGGTTTTTTTCTGGATGGGCGCAACAATACTTCATTCCCGGGGCCGTTCGCATCCCCCGCGTCCCTTGTAGGAGCGAGCTTGCTCGCGAAAAACTCAAGGGCGCCGCGTTCATTCTGGTTCCACGCGTCATCGTTGGCGATTTTCGCGAGCAAGCTCGCTCCTACAGAGGCTGTGTTTACAGGTGCAAGGCGTGGCCCAAGGCGCGTAGCGCGGCTTCCTGCACCGCTTCGCCGAGTGTTGGATGGGCGTGGATGGTGCCCGCCACGTCCTCCAGGCGCGAACCCATTTCCAGGCTCAGGCCAAAGGCGGTGGACAGTTCGGAGACGCCAACCCCCACGGCCTGCCAGCCGACGATCAGGTGGTTGTCACGCCGTGCCACCACCCGCACGAAGCCGGTTTTCGACTCCAGTGTCATCGCCCGGCCATTGGCCGCGAACGGGAAGCTCGACACGATGCAGTCCAGCCCGGCGGCCTTGGCTTCGTCGGGCGTTTTGCCGACCACCACCAGTTCCGGGTCGGTAAAGCACACTGCCGGAATCGCGGCTGGGTTGAATTCGCGGGACTTGCCGCTGATCAGTTCGGCGACCATTTCACCCTGGGCCATCGCACGGTGCGCGAGCATCGGCTCGCCGCTCAGGTCGCCGATGGCATACACATTGCGCATGCTGGTCTGGCAACGGCTGTCGATCTTGATCGCCGCGCCGTTCATCTCCAGGTTCAGCGCTTCGAGGTTCCAGCCTTGGGTGTTGGGTTTGCGACCCACAGCAACCAGCACTTGATCCGTTGCCAGAGACAGGGTGTCGCCATTCGGGTCGCGTACTTGCAGGCTGCCATCGGCAAAACCGGTGACGCTGTGCTTGAGGTACAGCTTCACGCCCAGTTGCTTGAGGGATTCATTCACTGGCTGGGTCAACTCGGCATCGTAGGCCGGCAGGATACGATCCTGTGCCTCGACCACACTGACCTCGGCACCGAGCTTGCGGTAGGCGATGCCCAGTTCCAGGCCGATATACCCGCCACCCACCACGATCAGGCGCTTGGGCACTCGTGTTGGCGCCAGCGCTTCAGTGGACGAGATGATCGGCCCGCCAATCGGCAGCATCGGCAGGTTGACGCTTTTCGAGCCGGTGGCCAGCAGCAAGTGTTCGCACTGGATGCGCTGGTCGCCGACGTCGACGGTCTTGCCGTCCACCACCTTGGCCCAGCCGTGGATCACCTGCACTTTGTGTTTCTTCAGCAAGGCGGCGACGCCGGTGGTCAGGCGATCGACGATGCCGTCTTTCCATTCCACGCTTTTGCGGATGTCCAGGGTCGGTACATCCACTTCGATGCCCAGTTGCGAACCCTGGCTGTGGTGGATGGTTTGCTGGAACTGCTCGGCCACGTGGATCAAGGCCTTGGACGGGATGCAGCCGATGTTCAGGCAGGTACCGCCCAGCGCCTGGCCTTCCACCAGAATCGTCGGGATGCCCAACTGGCCGGCACGAATCGCCGCCACATAACCGCCAGGGCCGCCGCCGATAATCAACAGCGTGGTATTCAATGTCTGCGTCATGCCTTACTCCAGGAACAGGCTGGCGGGTTGTTCGAGCAGGCCGCGAATGGCCTGGATGAATTGCGCCGCGTCCATGCCATCGACCACCCGGTGATCGAAGGAGCTGGAGAGGTTCATCATCTTACGTACCACGATCTGGCCCTTGATCACCATCGGCCGTTCAACGATACGGTTGACGCCGACGATGGCCACTTCCGGCAGATTCAGCACCGGCGTGCTGACGATGCCGCCCAAGGCACCCAGGCTGGTCAGGGTGATGGTCGAGCCCGACAGCTCGTCACGGCTGGCCTTGCCATTGCGCGCAGCCGTGGCCAAACGTGCGATTTCTTCGGCGTTGCCCCACAGGCTGCGGGCTTCAGCGTGACGCACCACCGGCACCATCAGGCCAACGTCGCTCTGGGTGGCGACGCCCACATGCACCGCGCCGAGGCGGGTGATGACCTGGGCTTCGTCGTCGTAACGCGCGTTGATCTGCGGGAAGTCACGCAGTGCCACCACCATGGCGCGCACGATGAACGGCAGCAGGGTCAGCTTGCCGCGCGTAGCACCGTGTTTCTCGTTGAGGTGCACACGCAACTCGTCGAGGGCGGTGACGTCGATCTCTTCTACATAACTGAAATGCGCGGCACGCCGGGTGGCGTCCTGCATGCGCTGGGCGATCTTGCGGCGCATGCCGATCACTGGGATCTGTTCTTCGGTGTGGCGTTCGGCGTAAGGGTTGGCAGCCGTTTTGTTTTGCGTCGGCCCCTGGAGCAAGTAAGCCTCCAGATCTTCGTGCAGAATCCGGCCCGCCGGGCCAGAGCCCTGGACCAGACGCAGTTGAATCCCGGCGTCCAATGCATGCTTGCGCACGGCCGGGGAGGCCAATGGGCGTTCGTCGGCTTCACGTGCCACAGGTGCCTGGGCTGCGATAACCGGCGCAGGTTTGCTTTCAACCACGACTGGCGCAGGCTTGGCTTCAACTACAGGCGCGGCCTTCGGCGTTTCCTTCACGGCGGGCGCTTCCTTGGCGTTGCCGGCACCTTCCACTTCAATGCTGATCAGAATACTGCCCACGGCCATGACTTCCCCCGGCTCGCCGCCGAGGGAAATCACCTTACCGTGCACGGGCGAGGGAATGTCTACCATCGCCTTGTCGGTCATCACATCCGCCAGTACCTGGTCTTCCACGACCATGTCGCCAACCTTCACATGCCACACCGACAGTTCAACTTCCGCGATGCCTTCGCCAATGTCCGGCATCTTGATAACGTGCGTGCCCATTCAGACCTCCATGACCCGTTTCAACGCCGCGCCCACTCGGGACGGCCCTGGGAAATACGCCCACTCTTGCGCGTGCGGGTAGGGGGTGTCCCAGCCGGTGACGCGTTCGATCGGCGCTTCCAGGTGGTGGAAGCAGTGTTCTTGCACCAGCGACACCAACTCCGCACCAAAGCCGCAGGTGCGGGTGGCTTCATGCACCACCACGCAACGACCGGTCTTCTTCACGGATTTGACGATGGTTTCCAGGTCCAGCGGCCACAGGCTGCGCAGGTCGATGACCTCGGCGTCAATGCCGGTTTCTTCGGCGGCGACTTGCGACACATACACGGTGGTGCCGTAGGTCAGCACGGTAACGGCCGAACCCGGACGCACGATGGCGGCCACGTCCAGCGGCACGGTGTAATAACCGTCCGGTACTTGGGCTTGCGGGTGTTTCGACCACGGGGTTACCGGACGATCGTGATGGCCATCGAATGGGCCGTTGTACAGGCGTTTGGGCTCAAGGAAGATCACCGGGTCATCGTTCTCGATGGAGGCGATCAGCAAACCTTTGGCGTCATAGGGGTTCGAAGGCATCACCGTGCGCAGCCCGCAGACCTGGGTGAACACCGCTTCGATACTCTGGCTGTGGGTCTGCCCGCCGTAGATGCCGCCGCCGCACGGCATGCGCATGGTCAGTGGCGCGGTGAACTGGCCGGCCGAGCGGTAACGCAGGCGCGCCGCTTCGGAGATGATCTGGTCGGTGGCGGGGTAGACGTAGTCGGCGAACTGGATCTCGGCCACCGGACGCAGGCCATAGGCGCCCATGCCCACGGCCACGCCGATAATGCCGCTTTCGGAGATCGGCGCGTCAAACACGCGGGAGCTGCCGTATTTGGTCTGCAAGCCTTCGGTGCAACGGAACACACCGCCGAAATAACCGACGTCCTGGCCGAACACCACCACGTTGTCGTCGCGTTCGAGCATCACATCCATGGCCGAGCGCAGGGCCTGGATCATGGTCATGGTGGTGGTGGTCATGGCGGTTTCCACTTCAATACTGTTGTTGTGATCGTTCATGTCAGACCCCCAACTCTTGACGCTGGCGCTTCAAGTGCTCCGGCATCTCTTTGTAGACGTCTTCGAACATGGTCGCGGCGCTTGGAATCTGGCCGCCGGCCAGGGTGCCGTACTGTTCGGCTTCTTTCTGCGCCTTGACCACTTCGGCTTCAAGTTCTGCACTGACCGCTGCGTGTTCCTCTTCGGACCACTGGCCAATCTTGATCAGGTGCTGCTTGAGACGGGCAATCGGGTCGCCCAGAGGGAAATGGCTCCAGTCGTCGGCTGGGCGATATTTCGACGGATCATCAGAAGTGGAGTGCGGGCCGGCGCGGTAGGTGACCCACTCGATCAGCGTAGGACCAAGGTTGCGGCGCGCACGCTCGGCGGCCCAGGCGGAGGCGGCGTACACCGCGATGAAATCGTTGCCGTCCACCCGCAGGGAAGCGATGCCGCAACCGACGCCGCGTCCGGCGAACGTGGTGGCTTCACCCCCGGCAATGGCCTGGAAGGTGGAGATGGCCCACTGGTTGTTGACCACGTTGAGGATCACCGGCGCACGGTACACGTGGGCGAAGGTGAGGGCGGTATGGAAGTCCGATTCGGCGGTGGCACCGTCGCCAATCCAGGCCGAGGCGATCTTGGTATCGCCCTTGATCGCCGAGGCCATGCCCCAGCCCACGCCTTGTACGAATTGGGTGGCGAGGTTACCGGAAATGGTGAAGAAGCCTGCGTCCTTGACCGAGTACATGATCGGCAACTGACGGCCCTTGAGCGGATCACGCTCGTTGGACAGCAGTTGGCAGATCAGGTCCACCAGGGGCACTTCGCGGGCCATCAGGATGCTTTGCTGGCGGTAGGTGGGGAAGCACATGTCGTCGATGTTCAAGGCCAGGGCCTGGGCGCTGCCGATGGCTTCTTCGCCAAGGCTTTGCATGTAGAACGACATTTTTTTCTGACGCTGGGCGACCACCATGCGGTTGTCGAAAATGCGCGTCTTGAGCATGGCACGCATGCCTTTGCGCAGGATCTCGACCGGGACGCCTTCGGCCCACGGGCCGAGGGCCTGGCCCTGGTCGTCGAGCACGCGGATCAGGCCCTTGGCCAGGTCGGCGGTGTCGGCGGGTTCTACGTCGATGGCGGGTTTGCGCACTAGACCTGCGTCGGTCAGGCGCAGGTATGTGAAGTCGGTCTTGCAGCCTGGGCGGCCCGAGGGTTCAGGGACGTGCAGGCGCAGTGGTTCATACTGCTGGGTCATGGCTTTCTACGCTCTATCTTGTGAATTTCTTGTAGTGGGCGCGCTAGCTGACAGTCAGCCTCCGGATAGGAGAAATCTTGTCCTACAACAATCATAGGCGGGGCGTGGAAGAATATTTATCTGTGTTTCATTGCACTCAGGATCATTTGCGGATAAAAAATCTGCATAAACATAATAAACAGGTGATTTTGTCTCATGCGCAAACTGGACCGTACCGATATCGGCATTCTCAACGCCCTGCAGGAGAACGCCCGCATCACCAACGCCGACCTGGCCCGCTCGGTGAACCTGTCGCCCACGCCGTGTTTCAACCGGGTGAAGGCCATGGAGGAGTTGGGCTTGATCCGTGACCAGGTCACGCTGCTCGACGCCGATCTATTGGGGCTGCACGTCAACGTGTTCATCCACGTCAGCCTGGAAAAGCAGAATGAGTTGGCGTTGCAGCAGTTCGAAGGCGCGATCTCGGACCGGCCAGAAGTGATGGAGTGTTACCTGATGGCCGGCGACCCGGACTACCTGATCCGGGTGCTGGTGCCGACAATCCAGTCGCTGGAGCGCTTCATGATGGACTTTTTGACCAAGGTGCCGGGCGTCGCCAACATCCGCTCCAGCTTTGCCCTCAAGCAGGTGCGCTATAAAACCGCGTTGCCGTTACCGGCCAACGGCATCAACCTGGGTTAGAGGTGGTTGACCGGAATCTTCAGGTACACCACACCATTGTCCTCCGCCGGCGGCATATTCCCCGCCCGCACATTCACCTGGATCGCCGGCAGCAAGAGCGTCGGCATCCCCAGCCCTGCGTCGCGCGTGGTGCGCATTTCGACAAACGCGGCTTCATCCACGCCATCATGCACATGGATATTCCCCGCCCGCTGCTCGGCCACCGTGGTCCGGCACTTTGCCTCACGACCTTCAGGCGGGTAGTCGTGGCAGACGTACAACTCGGTTTCCAGGGGAAAGCCCAGCAACTTGCGCATCGACGCATACAACTGCCGCGCATCGCCGCCAGGGAAATCACAGCGCGCCGTACCGACATCCGGCATGAACAGCGTGTCCCCCACCAGGATCAACCGGTCGTCGATCAGGTAGGCCATGTCCGCCGGGGTATGCCCGGGCACATGCAGGGCCTGGGCCTTGATCGTGCCGATGTGAAACACCTCATCCGGCGCAAACAGGTGATCGAACTGCGAGCCATCCACGCGAAATTCCGGCTCCAGGTTGAACAGGTTCTTGAACACGCCCTGCACTGTGCTGATCGACTGCCCGATGGCGATCTTGCCGCCCAGCGTGCGGCGCAGGTAAGGCGCGGCAGACAAGTGATCAGCGTGGGCGTGGGTTTCCAGCAGCCATTGCACCTGCAGCCCATGCTCGCGCACAAAGGCGATGACCTTGTCGGCCTGGGCGGTGTCGGTGCGCCCCGAGGCCGGGTCGTAGTTGAGCACCGAATCGACGATGGCGCAGGGGCCGCCGTCGGCTTCATAAACGACGTAGGTGTAGGTCGAAGAGGCGTCGTCCAGAAAGGCTTGAATCAGCGCTGGCATGGCGGTTGTCCCGGATGAAGAAAAAAGTAGTTACAATCAGTTTACGTTTTCACATAATGTTTTGAGCTTAAGTGACAAAAAGGACCCGAGGCAAATGGAATCTACTCTGAGTGAGGGCGAAGTCGCCCAGTTGCGCGCATCGGCGTCCAAGGCCTGTTCCTTGCTCAAGGCCCTGGCCAATGAGGACCGTTTGTTGATCCTGTGCCAGTTGACCCAGGGCGAACGCAATGTCGGCGAACTGGAAGCCCTGACCGGCGTGCGCCAGCCCACGCTGTCTCAACAATTGGGCATCCTGCGTGATGAAGGGTTGGTCGCCACCCGTCGGGAAGGTAAATACATCTTCTACGGGTTGGCCAGCCACGAAGTGATTCAAGTGATGAAGACCCTGTCCGGCTTGTACTGCGGCGCGGTCATAAAAAGCTGGGCGTGACGCCATCCGGCAGCGACCCTTGTGTGCATGTATGACAAAGGCGATAGACCATGACCGACCAACACTGGGGACCAACCATCAGTGGCGACATCGTAGTCATCGGCGGCGGCTCGGCGGGCATTGGCCTGCTGGCCAGCCTGCTCAAGCGCGACCCGCACCTGAATATCATCCTGATCGAACCGAGCGACCATCATTGCTACCAGCCCGCCTGGACCCTGGTGGGCGGCGGCGCCTATGACCTGAAAAAGACCCGTCGTCCGCTGGCTGATGTATTGCCCAACGGCGTTACCTGGGTGCAAGCCGCCGTCACCGAAGTTCTGCCCGACGAGCAGACCCTGATCCTTGACAGCGGCCAGCGTGTCAGTTGGCAAAACCTGATTGTCTGCCCCGGCCTGCGCCTGGCCTGGGAGAAGATCGAAGGCCTGCAAGACACCCTCGGCAAGCATGGCGTCACGTCCAACTACAGCTACCAGCACGCCGCTTACACCTGGCAGCGGGTGCAGCAACTCAAGGGTGGCAAGGCGATCTTCACCCAGCCAGCCATGCCGATCAAATGCGCAGGCGCGCCGCAAAAGGCCCTGTATTTGTCCTGCGATCACTGGCTCAAGCAGGGCGTGCTGAAAAACATCGACGTCGAATTCAACCTGGCCGGTGCCGCGTTATTCGGCGTGGCGACCTTCGTGCCGCCGTTGATGAAATACGTGGAGAAGTACAACGCCCGCCTGGCGTTCAACGCCAACCTGGTGAAAGTCGATGGCCCCGCTGGCAAGGCTTGGTTCGAAGTGAAGGACGCCGAAGGCACTGCGCGCATTGAAGAAAAATCCTTCGACCTGCTGCACGTGGTCCCACCGCAGGTTTCTCCGGATTTCATCCGCCAAAGCCCGCTGGCCGACGCCGCCGGTTGGTGCGAAGTGAACCCCCATAGTCTGCAACACCTGCGCTACCCACACATCTTCGGCCTGGGTGATGTGTGCGGCACCCCCAACGCCAAGACCGCCGCTGCGGTACGCAAGCAGATCGTAGTGGTCGCTGAAAACCTGCTGGCCCTGCGCAAACAGGCGCCGCTGCCGCTTAAATACGATGGCTATGGTTCCTGCCCATTGACGGTGGAGAAGGGCAAGGTGGTGCTGGCTGAGTTCGGCTACGGCGGCAAGTTGCTGCCGACCTTTCCCTTGGACCCGACCCAGGCGCGCCGCTCGATGTGGTTCCTCAAGGCCACTTTGCTGCCGTGGTTCTACTGGAACGGTATGCTCAAGGGGCGCGAATGGCTGACCCGCCTGAGCAAGGTGGACTGAATGCTGCTGGCCAGTGTGTTGGGATTATTGATGGGCCTGGTCATGGGCCTGACCGGCGCGGGCGGCGGCATCCTCGGGGTGCCGGCGCTGGTGTTGGGGTTGGGTCTGAGCATGACCCAGGCCGCGCCGGTGTCGTTGCTCGCCGTCGGTGCGGCGGCAGCGGTAGGGGCGATTGACGGTTTACGTCATGGCCTGGTGCGTTACCGCGCCGCGTTATTGATCGCCTTGCTCGGTGCGCTGTTTTCGCCAGTGGGTGTTTTTCTTGCCCACCAATTGCCGGAAGCGCTGCTGATGGGCCTGTTCAGCGGGTTGATGGTGCTAGTAGCCTGGCGCATGTTGCAGCGTGAAAAACGCGAGGCAGGGCCGAGTGACCATGGCACGGCGTCCTGGGGCCAGAAGAACTGCATGCTCGATCAGCAGACCGGGCGCCTGGCCTGGACCGCCAAATGCAGCGCGACCCTGGCCGCCCTCGGCGCGGTGACCGGTGCAGTGTCCGGTCTGCTCGGCGTTGGGGGTGGCTTTCTGATCGTGCCGGCGTTCAAGCAACTCACCGATGTGCAGATGCGCGGCATTGTCGCCACCTCATTGATGGTGATCAGCCTGCTTTCGCTGATCGGCGTGGCCGGTGCATTCCATGCCGGTGTGCGCATCGAGTCGGTGGGCTGGGTGTTTATCGGCGCAAGCATCGTCGGCATGCTGGCTGGCCGACGCCTGTGCTCGGTGATTCCCGCCCGTATCTTGCAAGTGGGGTTCGCCAGCTTGTGTGTACTGGTGGCGATTGGAATGCTAGTTAACGCCTTGCGCTGAAACGGTGGCGAGGGCGCTTGCTGCGCAGCACCCTCAGCCCTGTTCCAACTGGCTCAGGCGCTCTTCGAGCGCTGCAATCCGCGCTTCCAGTTCTTCGATCCGGTCCGCTGAAACGCCAGCCCCGCGTTCCACTGGGTTGCCCCGTGCCGCGAGGATCGTCTCGATGTCCGCCGGATCGCCCAGCGCATGGGTGTAGCGGTCTTCGCGCTGCCCGGCCTGGCGCGGCACCAGCAACGCCAGCCCGCGGGCAATCAAGCGCTCCAGCTGATGCACCACCTGCTCGGCATCTTCGAAGTCATGCATGCGCCCGCTGCGGGTCAGCAGTTCATTGACGGTCTGCGGCCCACGCAAGAACAGCAGCCCGGTGAGGATCACCTGCGCCGGCACCAGCTCCAGCGCCTTGTCCACACGATGTTCCCAGCGGTCGGCACGGCTGCCCATCACCAGGCGGGTGAAGCCCTGGCCTTCCAGAGCACGCAGGCTCTGGCCGACCTGGCCCTGGCTTAGGGTCATGACCGGCTCGCGGCTGGTCTTCTGGTTGCAGGCCAGTACCAGGGCATTGAGGGTCAGGGGATAGGTTTCCGGGTTGGTCGCCTGCTTTTCGATCAGGCAGCCCAGGATGCGGATTTCCGTGCTGTTCAGGCGCGGCTCAGGGGTCTCGGTGTCGTGCTCGGCGGTCATCGCGCTTTCCCTATGCAGTGAAGTGCCTAGCGTAAGCCGGAAAAAATAAAAGACAAGCGGCGGGCATGGCTATAATCGCCGCTGGTTCAAACCGTGACATTACCCAGAGACTGCCATGACTATTTCCCTGTACGCCGCCTCCATCCCCGTCTTCAAGCAAATGCTCACCGCCCTGAGCGGTGTGCTGGCCAAGGCCGAAGCCCACGCCACCGCCAAGAACATCGAGCCGAACGCCTTGCTGCAAGCACGCCTGTTCCCGGACATGTTCCAACTGGTGCGCCAGGTGCAGATTGCTGTCGACTTCGCCAAGGGCGTTTCCGCACGCCTGGCCGAGATCGAAGTGCCGAAATATGAAGATACCGAAGTCACCTTCGCTGACCTGCAAGCGCTGATCGCCAAAGTGCTGGCCTTTGTCGACACCATCCAGCCCGAGCAAGTCGACGGCAAGGAAGGCATCGAGATCGTCACGCGTCCAGGCACGCCGAAAGAGAAGCGCTTCAGCGGCCAGTCCTACCTGCTGACCTACGGCCTGCCACAGTTCTTCTTCCACGTCACCACCGCCTACGCGCTGCTGCGCCACAACGGCGTGGAAGTGGGCAAGCGTGATTACATGGGCGCTTTCTAAGCATCCAGTCACAAAAAAGCCCGGGGGCGTTCTTCAGTGAACGGCCCCGGGCTTTTTTGTGGCTGGCGGTTTAAGCCGGCTGTTCTTCCTTGCCCAGGCAGGCGGCGGCGGTGAACAGCACATCGGTGGACGAATTCAGCGCGGTTTCGGCCGAATCCTGCAGCACGCCGATGATGAAGCCCACAGCAACCACTTGCATGGCGATCTCACTGGGAATGCCAAACAGGCTGCACGCCAGCGGGATCAACAGCAGCGAACCGCCCGCCACGCCAGAAGCACCGCAGGCGCAGACGGCCGCGACCACACTGAGCAGCACGGCGGTGGGCAGGTCGACGGCAATGCCCAAGGTGTGCACGGCGGCCAGGGTCAGTACGGTGATGGTGATCGCGGCGCCGGCCATGTTGATGGTGGCACCGAGCGGGATTGATACCGAGTAGGTGTCCTCATGCAGGCCCAGGCGTTTGCTCAAGGCCAGGTTGACCGGGATATTCGCCGCCGAACTGCGGGTGAAGAACGCGGTGATCCCGCTTTCGCGCAGGCACATCAACACCAAGGGATACGGGTTGCGGCGCAGTTTCCAGAAGACGATGGCCGGGTTGACCACCAGCGCCACGAACAGCATGCAGCCGATCAGCACCACCAGCAGGTGGGCGTAGCCGAGCAGGGCGCCGAAGCCGGAAGTGGCCAGGGTCGAGGCCACCAGGCCGAAAATGCCCAGCGGCGCAAAGCGGATCACCACCCGCACGATCAGCGTGACGCCGTTGGACAGGTCGTCGAGCACGGTGCGGGTGGTCTCGCCGGCATGGCGAATGGCTATGCCCATGCCGATGGCCCAAGCCAGGATGCCGATGAAGTTGGCATTCATCAGTGCGCTGACCGGGTTGTCCACCACGCTCAACAACAGGCTTTGCAGCACTTCACCAATGCCGCCGGGCGCGGTCACCGTCGAATCATGGGTCGCCAATACCAGCGAGGAGGGGAACCACATGCTCGCAATCACCGCGACCACGGCGGCCGCAAAGGTGCCCAGCAGGTACAGGAACAGGATCGGCTTGATATGGGTTTCCTGGCCGTGCTTATGGTTGGCGATCGACGCCATCACCAGCACAAACACCAAAATCGGCGCCACGGCCTTGAGCGCGGCGACGAACACTTTGCCAATAAACCCGGTGGCCTTGGCCGCCTCGGGCAACAGCAAGGCCAGCAGGATGCCGGCGATCAGGCCGATGACGATTTGCGTCACCAGGCTGACGCGGGCCAGTCGTTGCAGGAGGGAAGGGGCAGCAGTCATAAACACTTGTCTCTAGTTTTTGGAGGCACGGCGGCACAGGCAGAAAGGGCTGTAGGACGCGGATCGCGAAGTCTAGCATGCTGTAGGAAATGTCCCCGTCGGTGCGGCATTGCGTCACCCGCCCACCCCAGTCTTTGCAAAATCCTGTTAACATTCCGTCCTCTCATCTTTCCTAATCCTTCAGCGCGCCCTTCGGGTTGTCGTTGATGTCGTCGTTTCTGGAGTTTTCATGTTGTTTCCCATCCTGCTGCTGTCGGCCGCCGGCTTTACGGTGCTGACCACGGAATTCGTCATCGTCGGCCTGCTGCCGTCCATCGCCCGGGACCTGAATGTGAGTGTGTCCCAGGCCGGGCTGCTGGTGACCTTGTTCGCATTTACCGTGGCGGCCTTTGGTCCGTTTCTGACGGCCTACTGCGCGCGTTTCCCACGCAAGCGGCTGTTTATAACCATTCTGATCATGTTCGGCGTGGCCAATACGATGGCGGCGCTGGCACCGAATATCTGGGTGATGGCGTTGGCGCGGTTGATCCCGGCGCTGGGCTTGCCGGTGTTCTGGGCGTTGGCCAGCGAAACGGCGGTGGACATTGTCGGCCCCGAGTTCGCTGGGCGCGCCATTGAGAAGATCGGCTTCGGTATCGTGTGTGCCACGGTATTCGGCATTCCGGTGGGTACGTTGATCTCCGATATGTTCGGCTGGCGCACCGCGTTTGCCATCCTCGCGGTGGTGGCGCTTGCCAAGGCCTTGCTGTTGTTCATCTACCTGCCGGTGACAACACCGAAGAACGATGAAGTGACGCTGCGCTCGCAGTTCAAGATCCTGCGCAACCCACTGATGCAGGGCCATATCCTGCTGTCGATCCTGGTGTTCAGCGGCATGTTCACGGCGTACACCTATTTGGCGGATATTCTCGAGCGCCTGGCCGGTTTCGACGGTACGTTGGTGGGCTGGTGCCTGATGGGCTTCGGTGCGGTCGGGCTGATTGGCAATTCGTTGGGCGGGCGTGCGGTGGATCGCCACCCGTTGATCGCATCGATGGTGTTTTGCGGATTCATGATTGCGGGCATGGTGGCGCTGGTGCCGGCGATCCATTCCGCCCTTGGCCTGGCGGCGGCGATGGCCGTGTGGGGAGTGACCCAGGCGGCGATGTTTCTGGTCAGCCATGTGCGCTTGATGAAAGCCGCACCCCATGCGCCGGCATTTGCCGCATCGCTGAACATCGCCGGGGCCAATCTGGGCATCGGCCTGGGCGCCCTGGTGGGTGGCCATGTGATCGATACCCTCGGCCTGGGCAGCCTGGGCTTTGCTGCGTCCGGGTTTATCCTGGTGTCGATCCTGCTGGCGTTGTGGCTGATGACCGCCAAGCAACCGGTCGCCTCCCAGGCCTGAGCCGTCAGGGCAGGGTGGTGAACAACTCGCGCCTGGCACCTTCGGTAATCGCCACGATGCCGGGGTGCTTGACCTTGCGTTCCACCGAGATCGCGTAGAACGACTCGGTCACCGCCACGGTCTGGCCAATCAGCGCCACGCCGTACTGGCGCACCACCTCATCGGCAATCACGCTGGGGGCGATAAAGATCCCGCTGCCGGATTGGCCGAAGGCCTGCATCAAGGCGCTGTCGTCGAACTCACCGATGATCTTCGGCTGGATCTGCTGTTCGGCAAACCAGCGCTGCAAACGGCTGCGCACCACGGTTTCCGCCCCTGGAATCAATAGCGGCGCGCCGTGCAGGCACTGTGGGAAATCCCCGCCGTAGGCGTCAGCCAACGCCTGGGTGGCGAAAAAGCTGATGCCACATTCCCCTAACTTCTGGCTGTAGCCCTTGATGTCCAGGTGTGTAGGCATGGGGCTGTCGGAAATCACCAGGTCCAGGCGCTGGATGGCCAGGTCGGCCAGCAGGCGTTCGAGTTTGTCTTCTCGGCAGGTGATGCGGATCGGCTCGCTCAACTCCATGGTCGGCGCGATCAGCCGGTAAACGATGGACTTGGGCACCACATCCGCCACGCCGACGCGGAACAGGATCTGCTGTTCATCGGGCTGCGCGCGCAGCATGGCCTCCAATTCATTGCCGGTCTGGAACATCTGCTCGGCGTAGGGCAGGGCCTGGCGCCCGGCTTCGGTCAGTTCCAACTGACGGCCGACGCGCTGAAACAGCGCGATACCAAAGGTTTGCTCCAACAGGCTGATCTGCCCGCTAATGGTCTGGGGCGTGAGGTTAAGCTGCTCACATGCGCGCACGATGCTGCCGGTCTTGGCCACCACCCAGAAGTAGTGCAGTTGTCGGTAATTGAGCATGGCCACCATCACTTCGTGAAAACCGAAGTATATGCGAGAAAAATACGAATTTTCCTGAACTGTCCACCTGCATAGAATGCCTCGCTATCGCGGGGCCACTATTTGGACCCAATGGTTCTAACGAGGAATACATCATGAAACTCAATTCCCTGGGCATGGCATCGTTGCTTGCGCTTTCATTGGTAGTGATCAGCGGCTGCGATCAGGTCGAGAAAAGCACGCAGCAGGTGCTGGGCAAGGCCACCGAGTCGGCCAAGCAAGCCATCGATGACACCCACAAGGCCGCCGAGCAGGCATTGAGTGAAGCGACCAATGGCCTGATCAACCCGCAGAAGAAGGATGATCAGGAAGACAAAGAAACCGAATCGAATAGCAAAGAAGCCTAATTTCCCGCACTTTATATTCACGAAGAACGTCAGGACTGACCTATGGATTACCTTTTACAACTGGCCGCCAGCCCCACCGCCTGGGTTGCCCTGGCGACCTTGATCGTCATGGAGATCGTGCTGGGCATCGATAACCTGATCTTCATCTCTATCCTCACCAACAAGCTGCCGGAGCAGCATCGGGCCAAGGCTCGACGCATCGGTATCAGCATGGCGTTGGTGCTGCGTCTGGGCCTGTTGAGCACCATCGCGTTCATCGTGCAGTTGACCGCGCCGGTATTCGAAGTGTTTGGCCAGGCGTTCTCGTGGAAGGACATGATCCTGATCGCCGGTGGTCTGTTCCTGGTGTGGAAGGCAACCACCGAGATCCATCACAGCATGGACCCGGAGCCGGAAGAGAAGGAAACCAGCGCTGGCAACGTCGTGGCCATCGGCTTCGCTGCGGCCATCGGCCAGATCCTGTTGCTCGACCTGGTGTTCTCCATCGACAGCATCATCACCGCCGTGGGCATGACCGAGCACTTGCCGATCATGATCATCGCCGTGGTGACCTCGGTGATCGTGATGCTGGTGGCGGCCGAGCCGTTGGCCAAGTTCATCAACGACAACCCGACCGTGGTGATGTTGGCCCTGGGCTTCCTGATCATGATCGGTATGACGTTGATCGCCGAAGGCTTCGGCGCCCATGTGCCTAAGGGCTACGTGTACGCAGCCATGGCGTTCTCGGCAGCGATTGAATGCCTGAACATTGCTCGCCGTAACCGCCACAAGCGTTTGCTTGCTGCCCGGCAATAACGGCTGAAACCAAAAGGCCGGCTGTGCTCACTAGAGCCCAGCCGGCCTTTTGCTGTCAGGATTCTGCGCTGACCTGTGTAGGATCCGGGCAGCTCTCATCGCCGTTGTTCAAACCTTGCTTGTAATTGCGGCTCAGCAACGACGCTTTGCCGTTGTGCCAGGTCAGCGTCAGTACATACAAGGTGTCGTAGTCGCTGCCGGACCAGTCGTCGGTGATGGTGTGCTTTTCGCCTACGGCCTCACTGGCTACCTTGTTGATCAATTCCGGCAGATAACCGTGGGACCAGGCGGTGTAGATGATGGAGTTGTGGTATTTGGCTTCCACCAGTTCGTCGGCGAGGGCGCTGGTGTCATTCGCTGAAAACTTGATGTTCACCGGCAGGCCCAACTTGATGGCGCTGGGGCTGATGGTCATCAGGGGGCGAATATAGCTGTAGGAATTGTCAAACTCACCTTCTTCCACATTACGCGTCGGATTGGCGGCGAAGACGAAGTTGGCTTTGCCGAACCGCTCCGGCAGTACTGTTGCGAGGTTCATCGCCCGGTTGAGGCCCTGGCAATTGAGTTGGCCCAGGCCACCCGCGGGTTTTTCACCGTGGCGCAGGAAGACCAGGGTTTGCACGCCGTCGACCTGATCGGCATTGCTGATGCGCGATTCCAGAGTCAGATCGATAGCGCCGCCGACCAGCAGTACCGGCAACAAAATGTATGAATATCGTTTGAGGCGTCTAGCAAGGCACAGAGGCTTGATTGTCATTAGTGTCGAGTCTTCAGTGCATCGGGTTAAGGCGGACAAGCCCGGCCCAGCGACGCCTGCGGCGTGCTGCGGTGTTCCCTGTCGCAATAGCGAGGTGCCTCCTTTCACCGTTTGAGCGCACTTTCGAGTGCGCAAGGGCGTATTGGTTCGCCCACGCGGGAGAATAGCCCGCAGTTGTTGCGTATTGATGACCCATGCAGGACATCGGCCAGATGACTATCATGGGCTTCCTGCACCTACCTGGGGCTTCCCGATGAACCCAATCGCCGCTTTCCCGATTAATAGCAAATGGCCCGCCCAGCATCCCGAGCGCCTGCAACTGTACTCCTTGCCGACGCCCAACGGGGTCAAAGTGTCGATCATGCTCGAGGAGTTGGGGCTGCCCTATGAAGCGCACACGATCAGTTTCGAGACCCAGGACCAGTTGTCGCCTGAATTCATGTCCCTGAATCCCAACAACAAGATCCCCGCAATCATCGACCCCAATGGCCCCAGCGGCCATCCATTGGCGCTGTTCGAGTCCGGAGCGATCCTGATCTACCTGGCGGAAAAAACCAGCCAGTTGCTCTCCGAAGACCCAGCCACCCGCTATGAAACGATCCAATGGTTGATGTTCCAGATGGGCGGTATCGGGCCGATGTTTGGCCAGTTGGGGTTCTTCAACAAATTTGCCGGCAAGGCCTACGAGGACAAGCGCCCCCGCGACCGTTACGCCGCCGAATCCCGGCGTTTGCTGGAGGTGCTGGAGAAACGCCTGCTGGGCCGCACCTGGATTATGGGCGATGAGTACAGCATTGCCGACATCGCGATCTTCCCGTGGGTCCGCAACCTGATCGGCTTCTACGAGTCGGGTGACCTGGTGGGCATTGCCGACTTCCCTAATGTGTTGCGCGCGCTGGACGGTTTTGTCGCAAGGCCGGCCGTGATCCGTGGCCTTAATATTCCGAGGTGAAGCATGCCGACTTTTGATTTCAAACAGCTGGACGTGTTCAGCCGCGTGGCGCTCAAAGGCAACCCGCTGGCGGTGGTGTTTGGCGCCGACAGCTTGACAGATCAGCAGATGGCGGACTTCGCCAATTGGACCAACCTCAGCGAAACCACGTTTTTGCTGACACCGCGTGATCCCAGGGCTGACTACCGGGTACGAATCTTCACCACCTTGACGGAACTGCCGTTCGCCGGGCACCCGACGCTGGGCAGTTGCCATGCGTGGCTGCAGGCCGGCGGGATTGCGAAAGATGAGGAGATCATCCAGGAGTGCGAAATTGGCCTGGTGCGTATCCGTCGCCAGGGCGATGAGTTGGCATTTATCGCGCCGCCGTTGTTGCGTTCAGGGGCGCTGGAGGCCTCGTTGGTCGAGCGCCTGCGTTTGGCGCTGGGCTTGGCGCCCGACGCCATCGTGCGTAGCCAGTGGGTCGACAACGGTGCGGGATGGCTGGCGGTGATGCTGTCGGACCGTAATCAAGTATTGGATTTGCAACCGGACTATTCGCAAATGCTCGGTTTGGCGGTGGGTGTAATCGCCCCCTGCGATCCCACGCGGGACGATGTGGACGCACAGTTTGAAGTCCGCGCCTTCATTGCGGGTGACGGCGCCCAGGAGGACCCGGCCACCGGCAGCCTGAACGCTGGCGTCGCCCAATGGCTGCTGGCCGAAGGCCTGGCGCCTGAGCGCTATGTGGTCAGCCAGGGCACGGCCATCGGACGGGCGGGGCGCATTCGCGTCGAGCGCCAGGGCGATGAAATCTGGGTGGGTGGCGCTGTGGCGGTGTGTATCGAAGGGCGATTGCAGCTCTAGATCAATGAATTGTTACGGGCGGCGCAATACACTATTGGCCCCTCGACGTTTGTGCTGCCGGGGCCAAGGGGCATAAGCTTTCGCCCCAAAGATTTCTGCCTTCTGCCCCAAAGATTTCTGCCTTCTGATAGGAAAGCCATGACCAGCCAGTTCCCCCAAGCCCGCCCACGCCGCCTGCGCCGCTCCCCGGAGCTGCGTGGTTTGTTCCAGGAAAGCGAATTCACCCTCAATGATCTGGTGCTGCCGATCTTCGTCGAAGAAGAAATCGACGACTTCGTGCCGATCACCAGCATGCCCGGCGTGTTGCGCATCCCTGAGAAGAAACTGGCCGGCGAGATCGAGCGCTATGCCCGCGCCGGCATCAAGTCGGTGATGACCTTTGGCGTGTCGCACCACCTGGACGCCAGCGGTAGCGACACCTGGAAGGAGCGCGGCCTGGTCTCGCGCATGTCCTCGATCATCAAGGACGCCGTGCCGGAAATGATCGTGATGTCCGACACCTGCTTCTGCGAATACACCGACCACGGCCATTGCGGCGTGATGCACGGTGCCCATGTCGACAATGACGCGACCTTGGTCAACCTCGGCAAACAAGCCGTGGCGGCGGCCCGCGCCGGTGCCGATGTGATCGCACCCTCGGCGGCGATGGACGGGCAGGTCCAGGCGATTCGCCGCGCCCTGGATGATGCCGGCTTCACCCATATCCCGATCATGGCTTACTCGACCAAATTCGCCTCGGCCCTCTACGGCCCGTTCCGCGAAGCCGGCGGCAGCGCGCTCAAGGGCGACCGCAAAAGCTACCAGATGAACCCGATGAACCGCCGTGAAGCCGTGCGTGAATCGTTGCTGGACGAGCAGGAAGGCGCGGACGCGTTGATGGTCAAGCCAGCCGGAGCCTACCTCGACATCATCCGCGACATCCGCGAAGCCTCGCGCCTGCCAGTGGCGGCGTATCAGGTGAGCGGCGAGTACGCGATGATCAAGTTCGGCGCCCAGGCGGGTGCGATTGACGAGGATCGTGTGGTGCGCGAGACCTTGGGGTCGATCAAGCGCGCGGGTGCGGACTTGATCTTCACCTACTTTGCAATGGACCTGGCGTTGGCCGGGATCTGATTGAGGGCGTTTGCGCAATGCTGCCTTCAGCGTTGCGCAAACGCCAGATTCAACCCCAACCCCGCAAAAGCCGCCGCAAAACTGCGGCGCAGCCAGTTCTGCACCCGTGGTGACTCGATCACGGCACGCCGAAACACATTGGCTAGCAGGCCATAGGCCACGAACACCACAAACGTCATTGCCATGAACACAGCGCTCAGCACCAACATCTGCAGGGCGGGCGCCGTGCTGCCTGGTGTGATGAACTGGGGCAGGAACGCCAGGAAGAAGATGGTCAGCTTCGGGTTGAGAATGTTCATCAGCAGGCCGCGCAACATCAGTGTCCGGGCACCTGTGTGAGTCGGTGTGGCGCTGACCGCAAAGGCCGACCGATCCCGCCAGGTGGCATACGCTACGTACAACAGGTAAGCGGCGCCTGCGTACTTCAACATTTCGAACGCCAACGCGCTGGTGTGCAACAAGGCCGAGAGGCCGAGAACCGACGCGAGCAAATGCGGGATGATCCCTGCGGTACAGCCCAACGAGGCGAACACACTGGCGCGCTTGCCGGCGGTGAGGCCGGTGGACACGGTAAAGATCACGCCGGTGCCGGGAATCAGCACGACAATCAGGCAGGTGATAAGGAAGTTGAGGCTGAGCATGGCATTCAAACTCCGTGTACGAATGGTCGATGACAGATCCTGTCACGTTTGCGGGTGACTGGCGAGGGTACCTGCGGGGCGAACCCTGCTTACACTTACCGGTCGATATCTGCACTATCCGGCCCGCTGTCATCCAAGGAAGCCCCATGCATTCAAGCCGCCTGATCCTCTGTTTTGCCACTTTGCTTGTGCTGGCTGGTTGCTCCACTCCACGCAACGCGCAGCAGCCGGAGCGCAGCGAAGCCGAAGTGAAGGCGCAGATCGTGCGGCTGCTGCCGGCCCAGGTGTCCGACCGCACGGGGTGGGCCCAGGACATCTACACCGCCTTCGATACCCAGAAAATCTACCCCAGCACGGAAAACATCTGCGCGGTGCTCGCGGTCACCGAGCAGGAGTCCACTTACCAACTGGACCCACCCGTGCCGAATATGGGCAAGATCGCGCAGGATGAAATCCTGCGGCGTGCAGGAAAAGTCCATGTGCCGGCGTTTGTCGTACGCAGCGCGCTGCAACTGCGTTCGCCCACCGGCAAGACTTACGCTGATCGCCTGAGCGCTGCGCGCACGGAGAAAGACCTGAGCGGCATCTTCGATGACTTCATCAGCATGGTGCCTCTGGGAAACACGCTGTTTGGTGGTTTCAACCCGGTGCATACCGCAGGGCCGATGCAGGTGAGTATCGACTTTGCGCAGAAACAGGCGCGAGGTTATCCCTACACGGTGGACGGCAGCATTCGCCGCGAAGTGTTCACCCGCCGGGGCGGCATGTACTTCGGCATCGCGCATTTGCTCGGTTATCCGGTGAACTATGACCAGCCGTTGTATCGCTTTGCCGATTTCAACGCCGGCTGGTACGCCAGCCGCAATGCTGCGTTCCAGGCCGCCGTCAGCCGTGCCTCGGGCAAAGAACTGGCATTGGATGGGGATTTGATTCGCTACGGTTCGTTGTTGCCCGGCACGACCGAGTTGGCAGTGCGTTCGCTGGGCGCAAAGCTGGATATGCGCAACCCCAGCATCCGCAGCCAGTTGGAGCAAGGCGAGCAACAGGACTTTGAAGACACCACGCTCTACAAACGCGTGTTCGCCTTGGCCGACAAGGCAGCGGGCAAGCCAATGCCACGGGCGATCCTGCCGGGCATCGTGCTCAAGAGCCCCAAGATCACCCGCAACCTCACCACCGCCTGGTTCGCCAAGCGGGTGGATGAACGTTATCAGCGGTGCATGAAGCGCTGATCAGCTTTGTGGGGCGCGGGCTTGTTGTGATGAGCAGGTTTCTTGTGGCGAGAGGGCTTGTCGCACCGCCTGCGTTGGGCTGCGAAGCAGCCCCATTCAAAGAGAATGCGGTGTATCAGGTATCACTCGGCGGCTCTTTTGGGGGCTGCTTCGCAGCCCAACGCGGGCGGTGCGACGATTCGACAAGCCCGCTCGCCACAGGCCGTCCACCAGGTTAAAGCGGGTCTGGTGGATTAACGTAAAGCATCGCGGGGGATTTGCGCGGTGGATGGTAATGGCCGCTGCGACTGGCGAGGCGTACATCTCAATCCTCACTCCAGGGAAGAGCCCGCCATGATCACGCACGTCGTACCAGAAGGCTTTGTTTCGCTGCCCCGCAGTAGCCCGTTGCTTGATCTGCTCGGCCCGGCGTATTGCCGAGGGGAGGGCCTGCAATTGGAAATTGGCCTGCGTGCCGACAATCGCCACGCCAATGGGCGCGGTACCGTGCATGGCGGGGTGTTGGCGACCCTGGCGGATATCGGCATGGGTTATGCGATGGCATTTTCCAGTGAGCCGCCGCTGCCGTTGATAACCGCGAGCATGACCTTGGACTACCTGGGGGCGGTGCAGGTGGGGGAGTGGATTGTGGTGCGGTTGGAGCATCACAAGCGGGGGCGGCAGATGGCGTTTGCCACGGTGAGCTTGCAGGTGGGGGATAAGGTGGTGGCGCGGGCGAATGCGGTGTTTGCGGTGCCGCAACCTCAGTGAAAACCATAAAGAAAAGGCCTGGTTTTCGTGGAACCAGGCCCTCTCAATGTTGCTCTTTATTGCTTTTCTGTAGGAGCGAGCTTGCTCGCGAAGATCGCTAACGAAAACGCAGCTCTTCTGGCAGTACTCAGCGCCTGTAGATTCTTCGCGAGCAAGCTCGCTCCTACAGTCAAGCGCGTTCGAGCGCCAGCGCGACACCCTGGCCGCCACCGATGCACAGCGTTGCCAAACCTTTCTTGGCATCACGCTTGATCATTTCATGCAGCAGGGTCACCAGCACGCGGCAGCCTGATGCGCCGATCGGGTGGCCGATGGCGATAGCGCCGCCGTTGACGTTGACCTTTTCTGCGTCCCATTCCAGCTCTTTGCCCACCGCCAGGGATTGTGCGGCGAAGGCTTCGTTGGCTTCGATCAGGTCCAGGTCACCCAGGCTCCAGCCGGCTTTGTCCAGGCAGCGGCGGGTCGCCGAGACCGGGCCGATGCCCATAATGGCTGGGTCGACGCCCGCGTTGGCGTAGCTGGCGATACGCGCCAGTACCGGCAGGCCGAGGGCCTTGGCCTTGTCGGCGCTCATCAGCAGCACGGCGGCGGCGCCGTCGTTGAGGCTGGAGGCGTTACCGGCGGTGACGCTGCCGTCCTTTTTGAACGCCGGTTTCAGTTTGGCCAGGGACTCGGCAGTGGTGCCGGCGCGTGGCTGTTCATCCACGGCGAAGGCCACCGGGTCGCCTTTACGTTGGGGAATCAGGATCGGGGTGATCTCGTCGACAAAGCGGCCCGCTTCGATAGCGGCGGAGGCTTTTTGTTGGGACGCCGCAGCGAACGCGTCCTGGGCTTCACGGCTGATGCCGTACTTGTCCACCAGGTTCTCGGCGGTGATGCCCATGTGGTAGTCGTTGAATGCATCCCACAGGCCGTCGGTGATCATGCTGTCGATCATCTTGGCATGACCCATGCGCAAACCCGTGCGTGCGGCGGGCAGTACGTACGGTGCCAGGCTCATGTTCTCCATGCCGCCGGCGATGATCACTTCGGCATCGCCGCAACGGATGGCCTGGGCGCCCAGGTGCAAGGCCTTGAGGCCGGAGCCGCAGACTTTGTTGAGGGTCAGGCTCGGCACGGCGTGGGGCAGGCCGGCGAGGATCGAAGCCTGCCGCGCCGGGTTTTGGCCTGAGCCGGCGGTGAGCACCTGGCCGAGGATCACTTCATCCACTTGGGCCGGGTCCAGGCCAGTCTGTTCCAACAGGCGACGGATCACGGCAGCGCCCAATTCCGGTGCCGGGATATTCGCCAGCGAACCCTGGAAGCTGCCCACGGCGGTGCGGGTGGCAGCAACAATCACGACGTCTTGCATGGAATCTGTCCTCACTGGAAGTGCATTTCTGGAACGTGGTCCGGGACGATCAGTTTACCGGCGGTCTTGCTCACAATCTCCTCAACGCTGACGCCAGGTGCGCGTTCCTTGAGGACAAAAGCGCCATTTTCGATTTCCAGGTACGCGAGGTCGGTCAATACACGCTTGATGCAGTTGGCGCCGGTCAGCGGCAGGCTGCACTGGCTGAGCAGCTTGGACTCACCGTCCTTGGACGCGTGGGTCATGATCACAATGATGTTTTCTGCACCGGCCACCAGGTCCATGGCGCCGCCCATTCCTTTGACCAGCTTGCCGGGAATCATCCACGAGGCGATGTTGCCTTGTACGTCCACCTCAAATGCGCCAAGCACCGTGAGGTCGACGTGGCCGCCACGGATCATCGCGAAGGACTCGGCGGAGGAGAAGATCGACGCACCGATGCGTGCGGTCACGGTCTGCTTGCCGGCGTTGATCATGTCGGCATCAATGGTTTCTTCGGTAGGAAACGGTCCCATGCCCAGCAGGCCGTTTTCCGATTGCAGCATCACTTCCATGCCTTCGGGGATGTAGTTGGCCACCAGGGTCGGAATGCCGATACCGAGGTTCACGTAGAAGCCGTCCTGCATTTCGCGGGCGACGCGTTGAGCCATTTGTTCGCGAGTAAGAGCCATTTTATGTGTCCTTATTATTCGGGCTGGGGGCGGATTATTTGCGCACGGTGCGCTGTTCGATGCGCTTCTCGAACGTGCCGCAGATGATCCGGTCGACGTAGATGCCAGGGGTGTGGATCTGCGCCGGGTCCAGCTCGCCCGGTTCGACGATTTCTTCGACTTCGACCACGGTGATCTTGCCGGCGGTGGCGGCCAGCGGGTTGAAGTTCTGGGCGGTGTGGCGATAGATGACGTTGCCGAAGTGGTCGGCTTTCCAGCCTTTGACGATGGCGAAGTCGCCGGTGATGGATTCTTCCATCAGGTACGGACGACCGTTGAATTCGCGGGTTTCCTTGCCTTCAGCCACCGGGGTGCCGACGCCGGTCGCGGTGAAGAAGGCCGGGATGCCGGCGCCGCCCGCGCGCATTTTCTCGGCCAGGGTGCCTTGAGGGGTCAGCACCACTTCGATTTCGCCGCTAAGCAATTGCTTCTCGAACAGGGCGTTTTCACCGACGTAGGAGGCGATCACCTTGCTGATCTGTTTTTCTTCCAGCAGTACGCCCAAACCGAAACCGTCGACGCCGCAGTTGTTGGAAACCACGGTCAGGTCGCGGGTGCCTTTGCGCTTGATCTCGGCGATGAGGTTTTCCGGAATACCGCACAGGCCAA
Source organism: Pseudomonas reactans (assembly GCF_013385825.1). GTDB lineage: Bacteria > Pseudomonadota > Gammaproteobacteria > Pseudomonadales > Pseudomonadaceae > Aquipseudomonas > Aquipseudomonas reactans. Next base: position 360,204 of record NZ_JACAPG010000011.1, read on the forward strand.
AACCGCCGGAGAGTACGGTCATGCCGTCTTCCAGGCCTGCCAGTGCTTCCTCGTAGGACGCCACGCGTTTATCGAAACCTGCCATATGCACCTCTTTTATTGTTTGTGGGCCAGCCAATGAATCGAGTGTTGCGCCGGTTGATTGATTTGTTAAGTTGTTTTTTAAGGTTGATTGATTTAAAAAACAGCATAGTCGCCTGACCGTTTGGAGTAGCGTCATGACCGTTAAACAGATGCGCGCGTTTCTCGCCGTGGCCCAGAGCCTGAGTTTTGCCGCCGCCTGCGAGCGCCTGCACCTTTCCCAATCGGCGTTGAGCCTGACCATCAAGGGCCTGGAAGAAGGCCTGGGCGGGCGCCTGTTCAGCCGCAATACACGCAACGTTGCCCTTACGCCTGAGGGCGAGTCCCTGTTGCCCCTGGCGCGCCGGCTGATTGCCGACTGGGACAACGCCGAAGACGAACTGCGCCAGCGTTTCACTTTGCAGCGTGGGCGAGTCACTGTCGCGGCGATGCCCTCGTTTGCGGGCAATTTGCTGCCACCGATCCTGAAGATATTCCGCGCGCGTTACCCTCAGGTGAATGTGACCGTGCATGACTTGATCAATGAGCAGGTGCTGGAGATGGTGCGCGACCGGCAGGTAGAGTTGGGCGTGGCGTTTGAGCCTGCTGAAGGTTCATCACTGGCATTTACGCCTTTGTACCTGGATCGCTTTATCGCGGTGGTTTCGGGTGATTCGCCCTTGGCAGACTGTACCCAAATCGATTGGAAAACCTTGCTTGAACAGCCGTTCATCACTTTGCAACGTCCGTCGACGGTTCGGGTCATGCTGGAGGAGCATCTGGGCACGCTACAGATGAAGCTGCCGGTCGCCTTGGAAAGTCATCAGTTAGCGACGGTGGGCAAGATGGTGGCGAGTGGCTTAGGCGTCAGCGCGGTACCGGCGTTGTGCGCAAGGCAGATGGAAGAGGCGGGCGCGCACTGCATCACCTTGAGCGACCCGGTAATCGAGCGGCCGATTGGTGTGCTGACCAAGCCAGGGCATGAACTCTCGGCGGCGGCGCAGGTGTTGTTTGATATTTTTCGCGATGAAGCGACAAAGGGGCGGTTTCCGGCATTGTTATAACTCAGGCATTAAAAAGCCCGCTTGAATGAACAAGCGGGCTTAAATGTTTAAGGCGGTGTTATCAGCAGTATCTATCAATCACTTTAACGTGCGATTGGCCCTTGAGGTTCTGCCATTCGGTATTAAGTGTGTGGAAAACCTGCTCGATAAAGTTGCGATCGGCGGCCGCTTTCTTGCCGACATAACCCTGGCCCCGGCGGTAAACCCTCAGGCGTGCCGCCAGCTCACGGTGATTGCGGTCGAACTCAGCCTCTTCGGTATTGGGCTCCAGGCAGTCAAGTTGCACTTCGCCCGATTTGCCAATCCACAGGATATGGTCGTCGAGTGTGTCTTTCTGCGCTGCGAACATCTCAGCCAATTCATCGATAGTTGGTTGGTTGTTCAGATTCATGTGTAAGCCCCTTGACCAGTTGGCGATCTATCAGTTGGTTCGTTAAAACATCTTTAGTTGTCTCCGGTTGCGAAAACCGGGCGTCAGCGACTGTCTGCCGAATACGGGCAGGGTCTTGAACCTGATGCATGTAGTCTTGCTGATGAACTGCTACGCAATGCTTTCATAACGAAGACAAGCCGCATTTGAGCGCCTTGTACCGAGCCCTACGGGCCGGTCAGCTTCATCAATCTGCCTTGTGGGCAGTGCACATCCGGAAAAAACAGCTCGGCGGTCAGACGAGCTTGTTCAAAACGCTTGTTGCCAACGCTCCCGATCCGGGAGACGTCTCGATAATGCAAGGACAAAAAGGTTACGTCAACGGTTATGTAGTGATTATTTTTGATCACTACATAAATCGCCGTAGGGACGGGAGAATGCGGGAAAACGTGACTTGTGCGTCATTTTCTGGAGGTGCAGGTCAGGCAGATATCAGGCCAATCGCTTTGCCAGCAAGGGCAACAAGCGCTCGCATTCAGCTTCGATCTTCACCTGTAACAGCTCATCCCCCCGGGTCTTGCCCAAGTTGATGGCAATAACGGGTTTGCCCTGTTCGACCATTGCCTTGCACAGGCGGAACGCCGAATAGGCCATCAGCGACGAGCCCACCACCAGCAACCCCTCGGCATGCTCTACCGCAGCCATCGCCCTGGCCGCTGTTGCCGGCGCTACGTTCTCGCCAAAAAACACGACATCCGGCTTCAGGCGCTCGCCATTGCAGTGGGGGCAGCGTGGGACCTGGAAGTGTTCTTCAAAGGCGGGATCAAGCAGGGTGTCACCATCGGGCGCCTGCACCGCGTGGACCTGCGCCAGGTAGGGGTTGTCGATTTCCATCTGCCGCTGGATCGCATCGCGTTGGCTGTGCAATTGGCAATCCAGGCACAGCACCCGGTGCAGGCTGCCGTGCAGTTCGATCACGTCATGGCTGCCGGCCTGATCATGCAGGGTGTCGACGTTCTGGGTGATCAACCCACTGATGCGCCCGCGTTGTTGCAGCATCGCCAACGCAAGGTGTGCCTTGTTCGGTTGCGCAATGCGGACCCTCGGCCAGCCCAACATCGCTCGCGCCCAATAACGGCGCCGCGCCTGCGGGGTGGCGAGGAATTCCTGGTACATCATCGGCGCCTTGCCCCGACGCACGCCTTCGCTGTCGCGGTAATCGGGAATGCCCGACGACGTGCTGATCCCGGCACCGGTCAACACCAGAAAACGCCGGTCTGCCATGGCCCGGTACAGGGTGTCGAGGTGGTCCTCTTGATGTTCCAGCGTGTCGAGCATGGGTTCCCCTATTCGCCGCGGATGTACTGCTCCAGCTGTTTGATCAGGTCAGCCTGGTCGGCAATGGCTTCTTTTACCAAGTCACCAATGGAGAGCAGGCCCAACAGTTTGCCGTCTTCGACCACCGGCAGGTGGCGCAGGTGACTGTCGGTCATGATGTTCATGCACTCATCGACCTTTTTATGGGTGTCGACGGTGATCACCGGAGAGCTCATCACCTCATGCACCTTTGTGGTGACCGACGACAGCCCCTTGAGCATGATTTTGCGGGCGTAATCACGTTCGCTGATGATACCTACCACCACGCCATCCTGGACGACCGGCAAGGCCCCGACGTTTTTCTCCGACATGCGGACCAGTGCTTCAAACACGGTGTGGTCGTGTTTGATGACATGGACTTCCTGGTTTTTCTTGTCCTTGGCTTTGAGCACTTGTGCAACGGTTTTCATGGCGGCCACTCCGGTTTTTTTGTTGGTTAGTCAGGCTCCCCCTACAGAATCCTAGACGGCCCTCGCGGCGGCAAGGTCCAAAGCGGCGCTAAACCCGTCGAAAAACGTCATTCGCCGGATTTTTTCGGGTTTTACCCCGCAGTTGTCGGCTTTTTCGTCCGTTTGGGGCTGGCCCCCGCTTTGCGTGGTGCGCTTTTGCGCTTCTTTTTCCACGGCGCGGCACCTCGGCCTGCCGGACTGGCCGGGCCGGTGATGGTCATGCGCAGGCCATTGCAGCGTGCCACTTGCTTGCTCATCCAGGCCACCTGCTTGGCCACGAATTCTTCCAGGCTCATTTCGCCGCTTTGCACCATGTCCAGCGCCTGCTCCCAGATCGCCGTGGTGCCGGGGTCTGCGATAGCGCGGGGTACCGCGTCGATCAGGCTTAATGCTGCCGGGGTGGCCGACAGCGCCTTGCCGTTCTTCACCAGGTAGCCACGGTCCAACAGGCCCTGGATGATGCCCGCGCGGGTGGCTTCGGTGCCGATGCCGGTGGTGTCCTTGAGTTTTTGCTTGAGCAGTGGGTCTTCCACCAGCTTGGCGACGTTTTTCATCGCCTTGATCAGGTCGCCTTCGGTAAAGGGCTTGGGCGGTTGGGTCCACAGGTCCTTGAGGTTGACCTTGGCCACGGCATAGTCCTGGCCCTGTACCAATGCCGGCAATGCTTGTGGGGCTGGCGCTTCACGCCCTTTCGCCGGCGCCAGGGCTTCTGGCAAGGCGCGTTTCCAGCCCGCTTCGATCACGACTTTGCCCACCGCGCGCAACGCTTGGCCTGCACAGTCGAAATCCGCCTGGGTACGATCGTATTCATGGTTGGGCAGGAACTGCGCCAGGTAGCGTGCCCGAATCAAGGTGTACACCGCGCGATGCTTGCCGGTGAGTTGCCCCACGTCCTTGCCGGCGCCGGTCGGGATGATGCCGTGGTGGGCGCTGACCTTGGCGTCATTCCATGCCCGTGAGCGACGCTGCGGGTCGATATGCGGCATCAGCTCGTTCACCGCTGTATCAGCACGCCCCAACGCAGCGAGAATCTTCGGCGCGTCGCTGTGCTGACTCAACGGCAGGTAGCCGCAATCACTGCGCGGGTAGGTGATGGCCTTGTGGGTTTCATACAGCGACTGGGCAATATCCAGGGTTTCCTGGGCGCCGAGGCCGAGCTTCTTGGAGCAGATTTCCTGCAGGGTGCCGAGATCGAAGGGCAGGGGTGCCACTTCGCGCATGCGTTCGGTACGCAGCTTTACCAGCCTTGCGGTGGCGGCGTTGCGCATCGCGTCGGCAGCGTCTCGCGCCAGTTGCGGGTTGAGGCAGCGGCCCTGGTCATCACAGGCATCCTCGGCTGCGCGCCATTGAGCGGTGAAGGTCATGCCGTTATGGCGCAAGTCGACATCAATCGCCCAGTACGCCACCGGCACAAAATCGGCAATGCTGCGGTCGCGGTCCACCACCAGGCGCAAGGTCGGCGTTTGCACGCGACCCACGGGCAGCACGCCCTGATAACCGGATTGGCGCCCCAGCAAGGTAAACAGGCGACTCATGTTCATGCCGATCAGCCAGTCGGCGCGGGAACGGCCCAGGGCCGAGTGGTACAGGCTGAAGGTTTCGGCACCGGGCTTGAGGGCCGCTAAAGCCTTGCGGATGGACGCGTCGTCCAGCGCTGACAGCCACAGCCGTTGGATCGGCCCGCGATAGCGGCAATGCTCCACCAGCTCACGCGCGATCATCTCGCCTTCGCGGTCGGCGTCGGTGGCGATCACCAGTTCCTGGGCTTCTCCCAGCAAACGCTTGACCGCCTTGAACTGGCTGGCGGTCTTGGGTTTGACGCGCATCTTCCATTTTTCCGGGACGATGGGCAGGTCGGCCAGCACCCAGCGTTTGTACTTTTCGTCGTAGGCGTCGGGCGGGGCGGTTTCCAGCAGGTGGCCGATGCACCAGGTGACCGTGACGCCATTGCCCAGCCAGCAGCCATCGCCCCGACGACTGGCGCCGAGTACGGCCGCTATATCCTTGGCCTGGGAAGGTTTTTCACAGAGGTACAGCCGCATACTCAGCCCGTTCGTTACGCCGTTGAATGGGTTGAAGCATGGGCAAAAGAAGAGGTTTGATCAACCTTTATCTGGATGGATGTACAGCTATAAGTTTCAAGCTGCAAGCTGCAAGTAAAAGCCGGTCAGCGTTTACTTGCAGCTTGCAGCTATCCCCCTTAAAGCTGATTCAATTGTTATCAATATCCACATGCCGCGTTTCTTTAAGGCAGAACAGCCCCACGATCAGGCTCACCCCGGTCACCACCACCGGGTACCACAGGCCGTAGAAGATATCGCCGGTGTACACCACCAGCGCGAACGACACGGTCGGCAGGAACCCGCCAAACCATCCGTTACCGATGTGGTAGGGCAGGGACATCGAGGTGTAGCGGATGCGGGTCGGGAACAACTCCACCATCAACGCAGCCAGGGGGCCGTAGCACATGGCGGCAATCAGGATCAGCGCCACGATCAGCACCACCACCATGGTCTTGTTGACCTGGGCCACATCCGCCGACGACGGGTAGCCGGCCAGGGTCACGGCGCCGCGCAGGGCTTTTTCGTCAAACCCTTCGATACGCACGTCGCCCACGCTCACCTGCACCGGGCTGCCTGCGGGTGCCGCGGCGCTGCTGTAGGGCAGGCCCTGCTTGACCAGGAAGGTCTTGACCTTGTCGCAGGGGCTGTCGAATTTCGCCTTGCCCACCGGGTCGAACTGGAAGGTGCAGGTGGCCGGGTCGGCCAGCACGGTGATCGGGGCCTGGTTGCTGGCCTGGTCCATCGCCGGGTTGGTGTAGTGCGCCAGGCTCTTGAAGATCGGGAAGTACAGCGCGGTCGCCAGCAGCAGGCCGAGCATCAGCACCGGCTTGCGGCCCACCTTGTCCGACAGCCAGCCGAAGAAGATAAAGAACGGCGCGCCGATCACCACGCTGATGATCAACAGCATGTTGGCCAGGGCCGGGTCCATCTTCAGGAACTGGGTGAGGAAGAACAGCACATAGAACTGCGCCGCGTAGAAGGTCACCGCCTGGCCGCCGTTGATGCTGAACAGGGCGATCAGCACGATCTTGAGGTTTTCCCATTTTCCGAATGAATCGCGGATCGGCGACTTGCTGGCCTTGCCTTCCTCTTTCATTTTGAGGAACGCCGGCGACTCATGCAGGCTCATGCGGATCCAGGTGGAAATACCCAACAGCACGATGGAGAACAGGAACGGAATACGCCAGCCCCACACTTCGAACTGGTCACCGGTGAAGTAACGGCAGGCCAACACCACCAGCAGTGACAGCAGCAGGCCGAGGGTCGCAGTGGATTGAATCCAGCTGGTGTGGAAGCCGCGTTTGCCGGCGGGCGCATGTTCCGCCACGTAGGTCGCTGCGCCGCCGTATTCACCGCCCAGTGCCAGGCCTTGCAGCATGCGCAGCACAATCAGGATGATCGGCGCCGCAATGCCGATGCTCGCGTAAGTCGGCAACAGCCCGACACAGAAGGTCGCCACGCCCATCAAGATGATGGTGACGAGGAAGGTGTATTTGCGCCCGATCATGTCGCCCAGGCGGCCAAACACCAGCGCGCCGAACGGCCGCACCACAAAGCCGGCCGCAAAGGCCATCAAGGCAAAGATGAACGCCGTGGTGTCGTTGACCCCGGCAAAGAACTGCTTGCTGATCACCGCCGCGAGGGCGCCGTAGAGGAAAAAGTCATACCACTCGAACACCGTCCCCAGGGACGAGGCGAAGATGACCTTCTTTGAGTCGTTGCGGGTGATGACGGTGTTGACCGCCGAACCCAGGGGTTGAGCATGTTCTGACATCGGGTAGCCCTCACAGTGATTATTTATTGTTGTTCCACTGTCGGCGCCAACCTCAGCGCCGGTTTTCCTGTGTAGGAGCTGGCTTGCCAGCGATGGCGCTCTCAAGTCATCGATAAATCCTGAGATCGCTATCGCCGGCAAGCCGGGCTCCTACGTGTCATACGTGTGCGGTCATTTCTCTCTCGGGAGCAAGGTTCCTTGTGTTCGGTGAAAGGATCAGCTGCGCGGCCTTCTCCGCGATCATCAGCGTCGGTGAACAGGTATTGCCGGACGTGATGCGCGGCATGACAGAGGCATCGGCAATGCGCAAACCAGGCACGCCATGCACCCGCAGTTGCGCGTCCACCACCGCGTCTTTATCGCTGCCCATGCGGCAGGTGCCGACCGGATGGAAGATGGTCGTCCCGATGCGCGCGGCGGCTTCGTGCAGTTCTTCCTCGCTTTGCAGCGAATCCCCCGGCAGGTATTCCACCGGTTTGAACTGGCTCAGGGCCGGTGCGGCAACAATGCGGCGCGTCAGGCGGATCGCGTCGGCGGCCACCCGCAAGTCCTCCGGATGGCTCAGGTAATTGGGGCGGATCAGCGGTGCATCCGCTGGGTTGGCCGAGCGAATGTCGATGCGCCCGCGACTTTGCGGGCGCAAGTCGCAGACCGATGCGGTGAACGCCGGGAATGCATGCAGCGGTTCGCCGAAACGCTCAAGTGACAGCGGCTGCACGTGGTATTCGAGGTTGGCCGAGGTCTGTTCCGGACCCGAGCGGGCGAAGGCGCCGAGCTGGCTGGGCGCCATCGACAATGGGCCGCTACGGTCATACAGGTAGCGCAGGCCCATGCCCATCTTGCCCCATAGCGTGCCGGCGATCTGGTTGAGGGTGCGGGCGTTTTCCAGTTTGTAGATCAGCCGCAGTTGCAGGTGGTCCTGCAGGTTGCCACCAACGCCCGGCAGTTCATGCAGGACGTCGATGCCTAAGGGTTTGAGCACACTGGACGGACCGATTCCTGAACGCTGCAAGATGCCTGGCGACCCCACGGAGCCAGCGCACAGGACGATCTCCTTGCGGGCCTTCCAACTCAGCTGCTGGCCCTGCTGGCGCCCGATCACCTGGGAGGCACGGCCGTTTTCCAGCAGCACGCGGTCGACCTCCACTTCGGTCATCACCGTGAGGTTGGGGCGCTGGCGAACCGGCTTGAGAAACGCCTTGGCCGCATTCCAGCGTACGCCGGCTTTCTGGTTGACCTGGAAGTACCCGCAGCCTTCGTTGTCGCCCTGGTTGAAGTCATTGATGTTGGCAATACCACTTTGCGCCGCCGCATCACGGAAGGCATCGAGGATCGGCCAGTGCAGGCGCTGCTGTTCGACGCGCCATTCACCGCCATCGCTGTGGAATTCCGAGCCGCCAGCAAAATGGTTTTCGCTCTGCTTGAACAGCGGCAGCACGTCTTTCCAGGCCCAACCCGCATTGCCTTCTGCGGCCCAGCCGTCGTAATCCCGGGCCTGGCCGCGCATGTAGATCATGCCGTTGATGGAGGAGCAGCCGCCCAGCACCTTGCCCCGTGGGTAACTCAGCGCACGGCCTTGCAGGCCTTCCTGGGCTTCGGTCTTGAAACACCAGTCGGTGCGTGGGTTGCCGATGCAGAACAGGTAGCCGACGGGAATGTGGATCCAGGGGTAGTTGTCACGGCCGCCGGCTTCAAGCAGCAGCACGCGGTGAGCGGGGTTGGCGGACAGTCGATTGGCCAGCAGGCAGCCCGCGGGGCCGGCGCCTACGACGATGTAATCGTATTCAGCAGTTGCAATGGGCATCTGAGGCCTCGCTTGTTTTTCTTATTGGCTCCATCCTAGTTGTTAGTTTTCGTCTTAAAAATGTTAGTTTTTACCCAGCTGCTGTGCGTTTTTAAACAGCACCGCCGAGGCTCATGCAATGGAGGCGTCATGTTCGACTGGAACGACCTGCGGTATTTTCTGGAGCTGCAGCGCAGCGGCCGCTTGCTCACCGCCGCGCAACGTCTGAAAACCACGCACGCCACCGTGGCCCGGCATATCGAGGCGATCGAGAAAAGCCTCGGCACCGCGCTGTTCGTACAGCACGCGCAGGGCTACGAGTTGACGCCTGCCGGCGAAGCGCTGCTCAAGCACGCCGAAGCCATGGAAAACGTCGCGCTGCTGGCTGAAGACGAACTGACTCACTCCGCCGCGCCCTTGGGCAAGATCCGCCTCGGCGTGGCCGAAGGCTTGGGCGTGATGTTCCTGGCCAGTCGCATGGGTGGGCTATTTGATCGCTACCCTGGGCTGGAAGTGGAGTTGGTGGCGGTGCCGCGCTTTGTCAGCATTCTCAACCGCGAAGCGGAAATCAGCATCCACCTCGAACGCCCCAGCGTCGATCAACTGGTCACCCGCAAACTCACCGACTATCGCCTGGCCCTCTACGCCAGCCGCGCCTACCTGGACCGCAACCCACCCATCGAGAAACGCGAAGACCTTGCGGCACATGCGTGGATCGATTACGTGGACGACTTGCTGTTCAGCCAGGAACTCAAGTTCCTCAGCAGCTTCTGCCGCAACCCCAAGGTGGTGTTCCACAGCACTAGCGTGATTGCCCAGCACCAGGCCGCGCGCTCCGGGTTGGGGATTGCGGTGCTGCCATGCTTCATGGCGTCGGGCGATCCGGAGTTGGTGCCGTTGCTGCCGGGGGAGGGGATCCAGCGCAGTTACTGGATCAGTTCGCGCCGGGAGTTGCACAAGTCGGTGCGGCTGCGGGTGTTGTGGGATTACGTGGTGGAGTTGTGTGCGCGAGAGCAACGCTTGTTGCTTGGCGAGCCTATGTAGCAGCGAGCTTGCTCGCGAAGAACGTCAACGATAACGCAGCGTTCATGATTTAGCGCGGCGCTCCCAGGTTTCTTCGCGAGCAAGCTGGCTCCTACAAAATAGGGTTAGAGTTTCACCACCTGATGCACCTGCTCCGCGCAAGCCCGTGCATCCTCGATCATTTTCCCGAACGCCTTGCTGACAATCTCATCATGGCTCAACCAACGCACCTTCTGGCTCAGGCGATAGTGATAACGCAGCCCGCCATTCTCCTGCGAACCCTGCAGATCCAAGTCATACCACGGAGAACGCACCTGGCAACCCGGGATGGTTTTTTCCATCCGCCCGCCGCTCAGGGTGATGCTGTAGTCATGGGTTTGCGGGTTGCCCAGATCTAGCTCGGCCTGCTGCCCTTGGCGGCGGTAGTTGATAAAACCATCCCAACGACCCTTGAGCGATTCATCGCTATATACGTAGTCATTCGCCAGCTTTTCCAGCGCACGCTGATCATTCATTTTGGCCGTGACGGTGTAGCCGTCATGCACCACAAAGCCGGTGGCCGGGCGAGTGATCTGGCAGTCGCTGATCTCGTTGCCGAAGTTGGCGCAGATGTCCTGGTCGGTGGCGGTGCTGCCTTGCTGGCGGTCGGCGACACTCAGTTGCATCAGCGGCAGGCGGCTGAAGGTGATCGTGGCCTGGGTCGCGCCGTCGCCTTGTTTGTCGTAGTGCACCTGTTTGTCCAGGCGCAGGGTGGTTTCGGGGCGTTCCAGTGGGATATGTTCCTCGCGCACCTGACTCTGGGCGTCGTTGACCAGCACCCAGCGGTCCTGGATATCGGGCATGACCTGGCCGGGGGCGAACACCGGGTTGGTCGGGTCGAGCCACCACACCTGGCCGTCCACTTCGGCGCGCACGATGGCGTGGTTCGGCGCCTGGGTGCCGGGGATCAGTAGCGACTCGACCACATCGCCCCGGCTGACCCAGGCGGTTTCGGCCTTGATGCCACTGGTCTTGAGCAAGGCGGTCAGCAGGATTGCCAGGTCCTTGCAGTCGCCATAACCGTGCAGTTCGATTTCAGCGAGGTTAAAGGGCACGTAGCCGCGCTCTGTCGCACGCCAATCACCCAGGTAGCGATAGTGATCGTTGATGTGCTGCATCAATGCCGCGACCTGTTCGGCCGGCGCCAAACCGCGCACGGCAACCACGGCAGCAGCACTTTGCGATGGCAGGTTGGCCCCGAGGATCTGGTTGTAGCGCTGAGCGAACGCCCCGAAGTACGCCTGGCGCTCCAGAGCACTGCCCACCTCGATACGCGGGATGCGCAGCAACGCGGCGTTGGAGGCCTCGTTGATGTAGTTGAGGTAGGTCGGGGCCTTTTGCACCACGTCCAGGGTCTTGCCATTCTGCGACGGCGTTACGCTGAAACCCTCGAACAGTTCGCTGCGCCACTGTATCGGTCGCTCTGCGGTAAACCGCGCCTTGAATCGGTCGCGCCGCGCCGGGCTGGCGCCGAATTTGAGCACGTAGTGAAACTGGGTCATCAAGGGTTTGGCGGCGTGGTGCTCGCGTACGGTGTAGCGAATCTGCGTGCCGACGCGCAGGTTGGGGAAGGCCAGCGAGGTCTGTTTGTTGCGGCTGAAGCCCTGGTCCGGATTGGGCGCGGTGCGGGTGTCGATCTGCGTTGCATCCAGCGCCACTGGCTTGGCGCCGGGCTGGGTGGACTGCGCGCTGATCACTTCAAAGGTGTCGCCTTCGGAATAATCGAAGTCGATGCGCGAGAGCATTTCGCGGCCGCTCGGCTTGAGGATCGTATAGCGGTAGGTGGTGGTGCAGTCGGTACTGGCGTCGCGGTTGAAGTGGCAGTGCAACTCGGTGTCGCTGGCCAGTGGTGCTTCGGCCAGCGGTTGCAGTGCGGCAAACACGCCAGGAGCAACAAGCCCCAGGCTGATGGCAATCAGGGGGCGGTGAAACGAAAAACGGTACATGGGCGCCTCGGTGACACATTGAAACGGCTACCCAATGGGTAGCGAGAAGGCGCTGGATGATAATGGATCGCAACTGAGAAAGCCAGGATTGTTCGACAATTTATGTAGCTGAAAGGACCGTGCTAGAGCCTTTTCTTTGATTTGTGTCAGCTGTTTCGCAGTTCGAAGTCGGCACTGGCAAGCCTCTCGCCGTTGATCAACACATGGACGACATGCTTGCCGGGGTAATGCTTACGCGTAGTCAGCTCGCGGATATGTTGCTCACGTCGGATGCTGTGAAGTTCGCCAGCGCCGAGAGTAAACGCCTTGAGCTTGAAGACCTTTGCGGCACTGTGGCCGGCGCTTTTCAAGTAGTCGATGGCGTAGTCCACCACCAGTTTCTGTGGGGTAGTGGCGGTGGACTCCAGGCTGAACGACAGGTTGATGCGGTCGCCCAGGTTGATCACCGCCGGCGTGACCTGTAGATGGTGGATCTTCACCTCGGCCTTGGCGCCCGCACCCATGATCGTCAGCGCGCGGGTGTTGCCTTGCTTGATCAGGCTGCGCAGGGCGTGGCGGGCGATCCACGCGGTGTGCGGGTTATCCAGGTTCCAGCCTTCGATCAGGCTGAGCACCCATTCCGGGTGGTCCTTGGTGATGTCATTGAGGTGGTTGGCCACGGACTTGCGTACGTAGAGGCTGTTATCGGCCTTGAGGTTGTCGAGGATCGATGCGCACAGCTCGGGGTTGGCCTGCACTTCGGCCAGGCGGAATGACCAAGGCAGGCGCGGACGTGAACCTTCACTGGCCAGGCGGCGCACATGTTCGTTGTCATCCAGCGACCAGGCTTGCATCACGGCCAGCGTGCGCGGGAAGTCGTGCAGCAGAAAGTGACGGATGGCGAATTCAGCGGAACCGAAGGTGGTGAAATATTTAAGAGCAGCCATGGAGCGCTTGAAGTCGTGCAACCCGTAACTTGCCACGAAATGCGGCAGGAACAGGCTGACAAACGCACTGTTCAGGCGCGGCGCCAGGGCATGCAGCAGCATGAGGGTCTGCGGATAATCCAGCGGGATCACCGCGTGCAGGCTTTCGCTGACCCGCGCCATGCGCTGCATCACCGACAACTCGGCCAACCCGGCCTTGGCGTGCTTGAGGAAGCCCTTGGCGTCGAACGCCGGGTACACCGCTGTCATTTCATCGGCGATGTGTTGCAGGCGTTCGACGTTGAAGATTTCCTTGAGGGCCGGGGCGCTTTGGTCGGTCATCGGTGATTCCGGTGGCGGTTAGAGATAGTGGCGGTTAGAGAAACCAGCGGTATTCCCGCGCGTTGATCTCTTGCTGGAAGGCCAGGTGGTCCTGGCGTTTGTTTTCGCAGTACACGTCGACAAATTCGGCGCCCAGCTTATCGCGCAATACCGCTTGATGCTGCATGGCGCGCACGGCGTCGAGCATGTCCAGCGGGAAGTCGGTGCCGCTGTTGCGGTCCTCGTTTAGCGGGGCGATAGGTTCGCGCTTGGCTTCCAGGCCGTGCTCCAGGCCGACAAGGATCGCCGCCAGCACCAGGTACGGGTTGGCATCGGCGCTGGCCAGCCGGTGCTCGATGCGCAGGTTGCGTGGGTCGGACTCGGGAATGCGCACGCACGCGTCACGGTCTTCAAAGCCCCAACTGGCGCGGGTGGCGGCGGTGACCGTACCGCCCAGGCGGCGGAAGGCATTGTGGTTGGGCGAGAAGATCGGCATGCAATGGGGCAACAATTCCAGGCAGCCGGCCACGGCGTGGCGCAACGGTTGCTGTTGGTGCGCTGCCAGCAGGTTATTGCCCGCGCCGTCGTACAGGCTGACATGCACATGCATGCCGCTACCCGGGTATTGCAGGTACGGCTTGGCCATGAAGCTGGCGCGGTAACCGTGCTTGAGCGCCACGCCACGGGTGCTGCGGCAGAACAGGGCGGCCCAGTCGGCGGCGCGCAGGCCATCGTCGAGGTGGCCGAAGTTGATCTCGAACTGGCCGGGGCCGATCTCGGCAGTGATCACCGTGATATCGATGCCCTGGTCCTTGGCGGTTTGCGCCATGTCGTCGAGCACTTCGCCAAAGCGCGACAGCCGTTCGATATGCAGGTTGGGCTGGTCGTCGGGGTCATCGCTCAGTGGGTCGCGGGCGAATTGCGGCAGGCCGTTGTCGAGCTTTTTGTCGAACAGATAGAACTCCAGTTCAAACGCCACCACCGGGTGGATGCCCTTGTGTTGCAGACGCTCCAGCACCTTGGCCAGCACTTCGCGGGGTTCGAATTCGATGGGCGCTTCGGTGCCGTCCGAGGTGATCAGCATCTGGCCCAAGGGCTGCGACTCCCAGCTCACTGGCTTGAGCGTGCCAGGCACCAGGCGGCGGTTGGCATCCGGGTCGCCGTCGTTGAAGCAATAGTCGCCAATTTTGAACAACCCGCCCTGAGCCCCGAGCAGCACGGCGTTCTGCGGTAGCTTCAGCGGGCTGCCGGCGGCGACTTTTTCCAGCATCTCGACGGGGTAGCGTTTGCCGTAGAAGTGCCCGGGAATGTCCAGGGCGATCAGGTCGACATAACGCACGTCGGGGTGGTTCTGGCGAAAGGTCCGTACTTCGGCCAGTAACGTGGAGGCATGGCTTTTCACGGGTGCAGCTCCTAGTTGTAAACCCACAACACGCGGGCGGGCAGGTCGGTCAGGTTGGCATAGCGGCAATGGGCGAAGCTGGCCAGGTGGAAACTGTCGCCTGGGCCGAGGGTGACCGAGTCGGCCTCACCCTCGACCCACAAGGTCAACTCGCCTTCCAGCACAAAACCGGCTTGTTCGGCGCGATCACTCATGGTTTGTTCACCGCTGTTGGCGCCAGGCGCCAACAGGCTGTCGAGCATCGAAAAGGCGCCGTTCATGCTCGGAGAGACGAGGATGTCGGTGATGCCATTGGCGTAGTACACCGTGCGCCGTTCATTGGGACGGGTAATCCAGTCCACAGCCTTGGGCTTGGGCTGGCTGTAGAAATAGGTGGTGGGCACGTCGAGGGCGTGACTGATGGCAGTGAGATCGGCCACGGTCGGGCGGGACAGGCCACGTTCGACCTGGGACAGGAAACCCACCGAGCGCTCGATTTTTTGCGCGAGCTGGGCGAGGGTGAGCTTCTTGTGCTTACGCAGGTCGTGGATCAGCGCGGCGAGGGCGGCAAGTTCTTCTTGGGGTGTCATGAAATTTATTTCGATAAATTTCATGAAAAATTACATGTTTTATTTCACGAAGGCAATGAGATATCTGCCGCGGCTGAGTCCCCTGTGGCGAGGGAGTTTGCTCCCGCTGGGGCGCGAAGCGGCCCCAATTCCAACACCGTGTTCGTTCAGGCAGGTCGCGCTGACGTTTTTTGGGGCTGCTGCGCACCCCAGCGGGAGCAAGCTCCCTCGCCACAATGGGGGGTGAAACATGAGGAAATTGAACTGAGCAGAAAGATGGGCGGTGACTGCTAGCTTGAATTGATCGCTTATCCATTCACAGGAGCAGTGAGTTGCTGCAGAAGCCCAATTCTCATCTGTTGCGTCGTGGTCGCTATTCAGAAGCAGGCCGTGCCTATTTGGTGACCGTAGTGGTTTACCAACGCCAGCCAGTATTTACCGACTTTTATCTGGGGCGGTTATTGGTGGCAGAACTCAAACAGGCCCATGACCTCGGCAGGGTTGAATCCCTCGCATGGGTCATCATGCCGGATCATTTCCATTGGCTGTTTGAATTGCGGGATGCATCGTTGCCCCAGGTTATGCAGAGGGTGAAATCAAGGAGTACGCTGGCGATCAATCGTGCCTGTGGCACACAGGGTGCTTTTTGGCAGAGTGGGTACCATGACCGTGCAGCGCGTGCCGAAGAAGACCTTATTCCCATCGCACGCTACATCATCGGTAACCCCTTGCGGGCGGGTTTGGTGGAGCGCATAGGCGACTACCCACTCTGGGACGCCGCCTGGTTATGACGGCCCATCACCCTGTGGCGAGGGAGCTTGCTCCCGCTGGGGCGCGAAGCGGCCCCAACTCAAACACCGTGTTCGTACAGGCAGGTCGCGCTGACGTTTTTTGGGTCTGCTGCGCAGCCCAGCGGGAGCAAGCTCCCTCGCCACAGGTGGATTGAATGATCATGCGCGGCAGCGGTCCGAACCTGGGTACGCATCATTCATTGAAGGAGCACCCATGAAGTCCAAATCCCTGATCGCCTCGCTGCTGGTCGCCACCAGCCTGTCCACTGTCAGTTTTGTCGTGCAGGCCGGTGATACACCTCAGGAAACCGTGCAACCTTCCAACATCAACACCCGTGACCTGAAAGAAGGTGACCGCGCGCCCGATATTCTGATGCGCAAGGAGTCGGCGGTCAGCGACTGGAAAAAACGCGGCCTCAAGCAGCCTGAAGAAGACAGCCAGTGGGCGCGGGTGGGCGACAAGTTCGTGTTGCTCAAGACCACCAACGGCACCATTCTTGAGATCACCCCCGTGAAGAAATGACAGTGTTGGTGTGGATTGCCCTGGGTTAAGGTAACCGGCTATAGAGGCCGGGTTACCTTATAAAGATCGAGAGCAGGATGCTTGCCACAATAAGAAACTACCCCCGCACCGTTAATCTGTTGTTGTCTGCCACGTTGCTGCTCACGTTGGCCAAGGCAATCACGTTTCCGTATCTGGTCATTTACCTCAGCCATCGCTTCGCCCTCGATATCACCCAGGTCGGCCTGGTGATCGGCAGTTCGCTGATTGTCGGCTCGTTGCTCAGTGTGTACGGCGGCTTTCTCGTAGACCGCATCAATAGCTACCGGCTACTGCTGGCCTTGAGCATGCTGTTTGTGCTGGGTTTCATCGGCACGGTACTGGCGCAGACTATCTGGGCGTTCTACACCTGCCTGATCCTGATCAACCTGGCTTACGCGGTGATCGATATCGCCGTCAAAGCCGGCTTTGCCAGCCTGTTGCCCGAAGGTGCCCGCAGCGAAGTGTTTTCCATCAAGTACACCCTGACCAATATCGGCTATGCGATTGGGCCTTTTTTCGGGGCGATGATTGCCAAGCTGGATATCAGCTTGCCGTTTATTCTGTCTGCGCTCTTGGGTGTAGGGTTTTTCCTGCTGTACTGGCGCTGGGGCGACCGTAGCCTGGCCACCGTCGATGCCGCGCAAAAGCCGGTGCCGTTCCTGGCCGTCGGCCGGGTGCTTTTAAGCGATCATCGCCTGGTCTGCTTCACCCTCGGCGGCGTGCTCAGTGCCGTGGTGTTCGGCCAGTTCACCGCGTGGCTTTCGCAATACCTGGTAACGACCACCACCGCCGATTACACCTACACCGTGGTCAGCGCCGTGCTGACCACCAATGCGGTGCTGGTGATTGCTCTGCAATACGTGATCGGGCGGCGCATTTCGCACCGTTATCTGGGTCAATGGCTGATAGCAGGCCTGAGTATGTTCTTGCTGGGGATCATTGGTTTCGCGTTATCGACCAGCCTGTTGGCGTGGGTGCTGGCGATGGCGGTGTTCACGGTGGGGGAGATTATCGTGTTTCCGGCCGAGTACATGTTTATCGACCGGATTGCCCCGGACCACCTGCGCGGCATGTACTACGGGGCACAGAACCTGTCCAACCTGGGCGCCGCGTTGGGGCCGGTGTTATGTGGACTGGTGCTGGCCAGCCTGCCGGCCCACTACATGTTCTACATGCTGGGGGCGTTCATCGTGGGGGGCGGGGTGTTCTATTTCATTGGGGCGTCGTTGAAGGCAAGTCATCCAGTGTGAGCTTGCCCATGGTGTTGCTCTGCAGTTCGTAGCGCAGTTCTTCCACCATCTTTTCCACTTCTTGCGGGGTCTGCAGGCGGTTGGTGCTGATCCCTGTCACCACCAGATCCACACGGCCGGTTTCGGCGTCGTAGACCTTGAGGGTCAGGGACGCGTCCCGGCACAGGGTGAATTCGCATGTCAGCGGCGACAGGCCTTCTTCGATGCAATTTCGCAGTTGAGAGAGGGTAAACATGCGGGTTCCTTCAGGCATAAGTTCGATGCTTGAAGGTTATGGCGTGCCGCCCGCTGCAATAAGGCGAATTCGCACTAGGTGCACTAGTGCATTTGCACTTTCGCGGCCTATTTCTTGAGGCGCAATTCCCCGGCAAACAGCCCGCGTTCACGGGCCCAGACAATGGCCGCACTGCGGCTGTGCACCCCCAATTTCGAGTACACCGTGGCCACATGGTTACGTACGGTGTTGGGCGCTAGTTTCAGGCGTGAGGCGATCTCTTTGTCGGCCAGGCCTTCACAGATCAAACCCAGGACATCGCGTTCACGGGCGGTGAGGTCGGTGAAGGCAATATTCGGCTGGTGGGGGCTGTTGACGCTCTTGGCGTTGGCGAGTTTTTCGATCAGTGTCTGGCTGAACCAGGAAGCGTCCTGCATCACTTCCTCGATGGCCGCCACCAACTCCAGCTCGGAGCGTTTGCGTTCGGTGATGTTCATCATCACCAGCAGGTAACACGGCACGTCCTCAATGATCACGGTATCGGCGGACACCACACAGTCGATCACTTCGTTGCCTTTCTTGCGCACCTTGAGGTCCTGGCCGTCGAGGTTGCCGGCTTTTTCCAGGGTGGCAAACAACTGCGCGCCCGCCTGGGGACTGTCGATAAAGTCGATGTCTTCAATGGACTTGCCGATCAGCTCTTCGCTGATATAGCCGGTGATGCTCATGAACGCCTCGTTGATGTCCACCACCTGGCGGTTGCCGGCGCTGCACACCAGGGTCGGCACGGGCGTGAGGCGGAAGGATTTGGCGAAACGCTCCTCGCTCTGGCGCAGCGCAATTTCTGCCTTGCGCCGTGGCTCCAGGTCCATGAACGAAAACAACATGCAGTCCTCTTCGTTCATGTCCAACGGCTGGCCGGCCACGATCACCAATTTGCTGCCGCCCTCAGGCAGGCGCAGTTCAGCCTGCATCTGCGGGATGGTCGCCCCTTCGCCCAGGCGCTGGATGGCCAGGTCCTTGCGCTCGGCCTGTTCCAGCACGTCCAGTTCATAGACGGATTTACCGATGACCTGATCGCGGTTGTAGCCGGTCATTTCCAGGAAACCCTGGTTGACCTTGATGTAGCGCAAGTCACTCAGACGACAGATCACTGCGGGCGCCGGGTTGGCATTGAAGGTTTTTTCGAAGCGCTGTTCGGCGCTGGCCCATTCGGTGGCGTCACTGAGGATCAGTACCAGTAGTTCCGGTTCACCGTGGGAGTCACTGATTACCAGGCTGCGCAGGCGGTGGACCCAGGTTCTGTCGGCGTCGTCGGTGGGGGAAACTTCCACCACCACGTCACTGAACTCTTCGCCAGCGGCGACGCGGGCGAGGGGGTAGTTCTCCAACAGCACCGGGTGGTTGTTGCGATAGCGTAGGGCAAATCGTTTGGCGTAGGCCTGGGTATTGGCACCCAGTGCAGCGACGTCATCGATGCCGTGCATGTTCAGCGCAGCTTCGTTGGCCCAGAGGATGGTTTGGTCGACTTCCGCGAGGATGATGCCGTCGGATACCCCGGAGACAATCTGCTGCAGTTGGCGGCGGTTGGTTTCTTTGGCGAGGACATCCTGGGTCATGGTTTCTCCGGGTTTTAGGCGCGTGGAATTACGACACCGAGGCTTCAGGATAGTGCAGACCAATTGCCTGAGGTGGGGTGCAAATGCACTATGCAGCCAGGTGCATTTGCGCGGGGACGAGCGGTACTTGGCTCGCCAGACTAAGGCGGTCAATAACGCTAAAAGGATCAATCATGACCCCTGTCTATGAAACCAACCGTTCGCCGTTTCGCGTGTCCTGGAGTGCGGTACTGGCCGGGAGTGCAATTGCCCTGGTGAGTTACCTGGTGCTGAGCGTGTTGGGCACCGCCATCGGCGCCAGCGCCGTCAACCCCATGCAAGCGGGCAACCCCTTGAGTGGGTTCGGCACCGGCGCCGGGATCTGGCTGTTTGTCTCGACCCTGGTCGCTGTTGGCCTCGGCGCCTTTGTGGCCGGCCGCACGGCCCCTGATCGCGGCGGCCTGCACGGCGTACTGACCTGGACCCTCACCACGCTGCTCACCACCTGGCTGCTGGCGGGCTTGGCCGCCAGTGTCGTCGGCGCCGCCGGCAATGTGGTAGGTAAAGGCCTGTCGGCTGCCGGCAGCGGCATTGCCGCGGTAGCACCGGGCATTGGCGACAGTGTCAAGCAGCAGTTGAACGAGCAGGGCATCCAACTGGACTGGAACAGCCTGCAAGGCGAGCTGGACACCTTGCTCAAGCAAAGCGGCAAGCCTGAGCTGGACCCGGCCAACGTCGAACAGAAAACCGACCAGGCCGCTGCCGATGGCAAGCAGTCGGCGACCGTCGCAGCCAGCAACCCTGCCCAGGCTGGCGATGCGTTGAAGCAATGGTTCGAACGCGTCAAGGCTTCCGGTGAGCCCGCGCTGAATGCAGCGGACAAAGACGCATTGGTCAATATCGTTGCGGCCCGCACCGGCAAGAGTAAGGAAGAAGCCACCCAGATCGTCGACAACTATGCCCAGGCTTATCAACAAGCCATGCAGAAGGTCGATGAGCTGAAACAGCAGGCCGAGCAGAAAGCCCGTGAAGCCGGCGAAGTGGCGGCCCAACAGCTCTCCCGCGCGGCATGGAGCACCTTGGCGATGTTGCTGCTGGGCGCAGCGTTGAGCTTCCTGGTGGGGCGCATGGCCCTGACCACGCGTCGAGTGCCGTTGGCTTAACGAGGTTTGCAGCAGGGACGCTGCTTTTCACTGGCACCAAACATGCTAGTGTCAGCACTCCAACACCCACCGGCAGTGCCTGGCGATGCGTGATATCTACAGCGTCTTCAACTCCAACGGCGCCTATGAAACCGGGGCCCACGCCCATGACGAGTTCATGCTGATGGTGCCCGAACACGGTTTGCTGCGCTTCAAGGACGAAGACAGCGGGCGCACCACCTCGGTGATCGAACGCCAGTTCGTGCTGGTGCCGCCGCAGTGCAGCCATTCCTCATCGTCACTCACGGCCAGCCAGGGCCACCTGGCGTTCTACGTCGACCCTGACTACATGCGCTACGCCCTGCGTGACCTGTCCGGTGACGCCAACCGCCTGCTGCGCGTGCCCACCCTGGGCATCTGGCAAACCTCGGCGCCGCTGCACCATTTGCTGCTGGCGAAAAAGGCCTTCAGCCAACCCGACCCCTATGTCGACCGCCGTCGCCAATTGGCCCAGGCCGATCACTTGCTGCTGCTCGAATGCCTGGCGGTTTCCCTCAGCCAGCCGAGCCTGCAGCGCTCGTCCACGGAACGCCACGGCGCCATGCTGGTGCGCGATGTGAAGGCTTATGTGGAAGGCAACCTTGAGCATGCGCCGGGGCTGGATGAGATTGCGGCAGTGTTCCATATGTCGCGTCGGCACCTGACCCGCCTGTTTGCGTTGCACACCGGTGAGACGGTGTTGGCTTACGTGCAACGGCTGCGCCTGGAGCGGGCGCAGACCCTGCTGAGGCACACGCGCCTGTCGGTGCTGGAGATTGCCAACAACGTCGGTTATGAGTCGCCGTCGCACCTGGCCCATGTGTTCCGTCGGGTGTTGGGCATCTCCCCGGATGAGTGGCGCCGTAGTTGACACCAGCACAAACCACAATGCGAAGCGAGCCGTTGTTGATCGTGATCGTGATCGTGATTTTGATCTTAGGCGCCCC
>NZ_JACAPG010000011.1:382014-497985 GCF_013385825.1 Pseudomonas reactans
ATCACCCAAATAACGGATATGTACCCGATCAGATCCAACATCCAGGTCGGCTGTCAGGCCGCCATCGCAGGCAAGCCAGCTCCTACAGTTAGATTGCGGTGTGACAGTTAGGTAGTGGTTGTCTGGTAGGCCGCCTTCTCGGGCAAGCCCACATTCGAGTCGGTTCCTCCAGGCGCAATCCCAATCACCGCTGTCCCAATCCCGCGCATGATCCGGCCCGATCCCGTGCGCCACAAATCTGTCATCCGTTCATCCTCTGCTCACCAACAACAAACAAGTCCGGCGTACCGGACGAGGAGGGGCGGTGAGCGCAAAACCCTTTATCCGTTTTTCAGGCGTGCAAAAAAGCTTCAAAGTCGAGGGCCGCCAGTTTGTGGCCGTGCGCAATGTGTCGCTGGAGGTCCAGCGCGGTGAAATCATCACCCTGGTCGGCCCCTCGGGCTGCGGCAAGTCCACGTTGCTCAACATGACCGCCGGGCTGTTCGGCCCCACCGAGGGTGTGGTGCATTACGACGGCGCCGAGGTCAAAGGCGTCAACACCCGGGTCGGCTACATGACCCAGGCCGATCACCTGCTGCCTTGGCGCACTGTGGCGGGCAACATCGCGGTGCCGCTGCAGATTCGCCGCGTGCCCAAGGCCGAGATCGAGGCACGGGTTGAGGAATTGATGGCGCTGGTCGGCCTCACCGGTTTCGGCGAGAGCTACCCCAACCAGCTTTCCGGCGGCATGCGCAAACGCGCGGCCATGGCGCGTTTGATGGCCAGTGACCCGGAAACCTTGCTGATGGACGAACCCTTCGGCGCCCTCGATGCGCAAATGCGTCTGACCCTGCAGACCGAACTGCTGCGCCTGTGCCGCAAGCTCAACAAGACCGTGCTGTTCGTCACCCATGACGTCGACGAAGCCATCGCCCTGGCCGACCGCTGCGTGGTGTTCGCCGGCCGCCCCGGCACCATCGACCATGTGCTCGACATCCCGCTGACCGGTGAACGCAACCTGGTGCAACTGCGCTCCGACCCACGCTACGTGGAACTCTGCGCCGAACTGTGGAAACGCCTGGCGCCCGACGTTGCCGGCGCCGCTGACCCTTCTTCATTGGCTCACTCGCTGGAGGTCGTATGATCCAGGTCTATCGCTTGCTGTTCCTGGTGTTCCTGATGCTGTTGTGGGAAGGCGTGTCACGCTGGTTTGGCGTGGAATTCTTCATCAGCCGCCCTTCGGCCGTGGCCCAGAGTCTGTGGAAAATCCTGCTCAATGGCGTGTTTTTCTACCATGCCGGCATCACCACCCTGGAGGCGGTGCTGGGCTTTTTCTTCGGCTCCCTCGCGGGCTTGATCGCAGGCCTTGTATTGGGCCGTGCCAAGTTGTTGGCTGACATCCTCGATCCGTTTTTGACCGCGTTCTACAGCCTGCCGAAAGTGGCGCTGGCGCCGCTGTTCATCCTCTGGTTCGGTATCGGTCTGCCGATGAAAGTCATCCTCACCGCCGCGGTGGTGTTCTTCCTGGTGTTCCTCAACACCTACAGCGGCGTGCGCAACGTGTCCCGCGAGCAACTGACTATCCTGCGCCTGATGGGCGCCAAGGAGCGCGACCTGCTGACCATGGTGGTGATCCCCTCGGCCTTCACCTGGGTGTTCACCGGCCTGCGGTTGTCGGTGCCCTATGCGCTGATCGGCGCGCTGGTGGGCGAGATCATCGCCGCCAACCGTGGCCTGGGCTACCTGCTGTCGGATGCGGCCTCGCAGTTCGACACCGCCGGCGTGTTTGCCGCACTGGTGGGGATCATTGCCCTGGCGCTGATCCTGAACACGGCGGTGAAGCTGGCTGAAAGCAAGCTGATGCCGTGGAAAGCCAATGAAGCGGAACGTGAAGTCGCGGTTTAACCCCCTCTGGTTTGGAGCTTGATCATGCTTAAGCGTCTTGTGATTGCCGGTCTGTTGTGCGCTGCCTTCCTGCCCGCCGCCCAGGCCCAGGACCTCACCAAGGTCACCCTGGCATTCCCCAGCGAAGGCTTTCTGTATGTGCCGATCTACGTCGCGCAGAAGCAGGGCTACTTCGCCGAAGAAGGCCTGAATGTGGAAGTGATCGTGTTTCAAAAGGGCGGCTCGGCGGCGTTGACGGCCGTGCTCGGCCGCGACGCGGATGCCTACGTCGGCCTGCCGGCGGTCGCGGTGCGCGCGCGTTCCAAAGGCCAGAACGTGCAGGCGTTTGCCGCCGTGCAGACCCAATTCGGCAGCACCGTGGTAATCGATGGCGAGTCGGCGCGCAAGGCTGGGGTGTCGGCCGCGTCGCCCATTTCGGCGCGTGCCCAAGCCCTCAAAGGCTTGAAGATCGGCGTGACCGGCCCCGGCAGCACCACCGACATGCTGGTGCGCTACCTGGCCAAGGACGCCGGCCTGAACCCGGACAAGGACTTCACCATCATGCCTATCGGTGGCGCGCCGAACATGCTGGCAGCGTTTTCCCAGGGCAGCATCAACGGCTTCTCGCTGTCGCCGCCCACCGTCACCACGGCGGCGCAGCAGGGCGGGTTTGTGCTGATGGACCTGGCCAAAGGTGAATACAAACCGTTGGACGGCTTCCTGTTCACCGCGATGATCGCCCGCGAGGACTGGTTGAGCAGCAACAAGGCCACCGCCGAGAAACTGGTGCGCGCTATCTGGAAAGCCGAGCACCTGATCGCCAGCGAACCGGACAAGGCCCGCGAGTCGGTGCGCCCGTACTTCGCCCACACCGATGCGGCGATCTTCGACGCAGCCTGGACGGCTTCGTTGCCGTCCTACCCGGCCACGCCGCGTATCGAAAAAGACGGCGTCGAGAAGAACATCAGTTTCATGAACGCCGTCGAGAATGATCCGGTGACACTCGACCCGCAGCAGGTCTACACCAACACCATCGTCGACGCCGTGGCGCCGACTGTTTCCACCCTCAAGGGAGAGGCGAAATGACGCCCGAGGTTCATCTGGTCAATGTATTTCCCGCCACCGCGCGTGGCGGCAACCCGGCGCCCACCGTGGCGCTGGCCGACGGCATGAGTGATGCCGACATGCAGCAAGTCGCCCGGGACTACGGGCATGAGTGCGGCTTTGTGTTTGCCGCACCGGCCGGCAGCGATTTTGATTTTGCCCTGCGTTTCTGGGTGCCCAACCATGAGATGGAAATGTGCGGCCATGCCACCGTCGGCGCCATTTGGCTGCTGGATCAATTGGGCATGCTGCACAAGGAGCGCCTGGCGCTGTGGACGTTGAGCGGGCGGGTTGATGCACGGATTACCCATGCCGGAACGCCGCAGATTCAAGTCGAAATCAGCCAACCCAAGGGGCAGGTTGAAACCTTGAGCGACCCGCAGGTGGAGGCCGAAATTCTGTCGGTGTTGGGCATCACGTCCAATGAACTGGCGCCGTTGCCGATCCAGAACGCCCGCACCAGCCGCGTCAAAACACTGGTTGCGCTCAAAAGCGTGGCGGTGCTGGACAGCCTCAAGCCGGACTTCCGCCGCATGGAGCAACTGTGCGAGCGCATTGGTTCCACGGGGTTGTATCCCTACGCGCCGTCGGACCTTGAAGGTCGCCAGTTTGATGCACGGCAATTCCCCAAATCCTCGGGGTACCCGGAAGACGCCGCCACTGGTATCGCCGCCGCGGCCTTGTCTTTTGGCCTGCTGGAAAACGGCTTGGTGACCGCTGACGATCGTCCGGTGTACATCCGCCAAGGCCGCGCGATGGGCCGGCCTTCGCAGATTTCGCTGCGCTTTCGTCACGATGCGGCAGGGCAGCTACAGGGTTGCTGGTTGGGCGGGCATGTGGAATTTGTCGAGGAGCCGGCATGAGTATTCGCGAGCGTATCGCCGCCTTGGGCTTGCAACTGCCCGAGGCGCCAGGCCCCAAGGGTGACTATGTGCCGGTGACGATTCATGCGGGTGTGGCCTATGTGAGTGGGCAAGTGTGCCGGCTGGGCGATGGCGTGATCAGAGGACCGGTGACGGACCAGACCTCGCCAGCGCGGGTGACCCAAGCCGGTCAAACCTGCGCGTTGCGTGCCTTGAGCGTGCTGGATCAGGCGGTAGGGTTGGAGAATGTCGAGCGCATTCTGTTTGTGCGTGGCTTTGTGTATGGCGGCGAGGGTTTCCAGAGTTTTTCCAACGTGGTCGACGGCGCTTCCCAGGTGTTGATCGATGTGTTCGGTGAGCAGGGCCGGCATGCGCGGTCGGCGGTGGGCGTGGCGGGGCTGCCCAGTGGCGGCATGCTGGAATTGGAGGTCACCGCAGTCATTAAGCACAACTCCCATCTGTAGGAGCTGGCTTGCCAGCGATCGCGGTGGCCCTGTCACCAACGTGCTGACTGACATACCGCCATCGCCGGCAAGCCGGCTCCTACAGGGTTTGTGGCAGAATGCCGGCCTTTACGCGTATCTCGCAAAGGTGCCCCTTGAGCGCAGGCAAAACCGTCGGACTGCTGTTACTCACTTCACTATTAGCGGCGTGCGGCACCTCACCGCCACGCACGCCCAATGACCTCTGCGGCATCTTCCGCGAAAAGGACGACTGGTACGACGCCGCCAAAGTCACGCAAAAAAGCTGGGGCGTGCCGATCCAGGTGCCGTTCGCCATCATGTACCAGGAGTCCGGCTTCCGCCAGGACGCCCTGGCCCCGCGCAAATACCTGCTGTGGATCATCCCCTGGGGCCGCGTCTCCACCGCCGCCGGCTACGCCCAGGCCAAGGACGAAGTGTGGAACGACTACCGCAAGAGCACCGGTCGCAGCGGCGCCAGTCGCCAGGACTTCGACGACGCCATCGACTTTGTCGGCTGGTACATGGACAAGACCTACACCGTCAACGGCGTCTACAAATACGACGCCTACGGCCAGTACCTGAACTACCACGAAGGCTGGGGTGGCTACCGCCAACGCACCTACGCCGCCAAGGCCTGGCTGCCGCCGGTGGCCAGCAAGGTGCAGGCGCGTTCACAGCTGTATGCGGCGCAGTATGCGCGGTGCAAGGATGATTTGGGGAGGGGGTTTTGGAGTCGGTTTTGGCGGTGGTTGTGATGCAGTGATTTAACCCTTGTGGTGAGTATGCTTGTGTGGCGAGCGGGCTTGTTGTGGCAAGCCCGCTCGCCACAGGGGTTAGCTCGGCTGCATACACGCCAGCGACCGATCCACCATCACACTGGCCATGTCCACCAGGTGCATGACCGACAGCACCAACGTGCGTGAAGTCCCTTCCAGTTGATCCCCGGCCGTTTGCGCCGCAACGGCGGCACAACGCAACACGCTGCTGGCGTGGGCCAGGGCGTCTTCGAAGACTGAGGTCTGGGGTGGTGGTGAAGAATTGCAGTTCTGAAGCGGGTGGCGCGGGGACAGGTTTGTCCATGGGTTCAACTCCTAATCTAAGTTGGAATATCACCACCATCGCTACCAAACGACTTTTAGGGTGGTGACCGTACGCAGATTGGTAGACCGGTGATTAGGACCCGGTGCACCCGAGGGTGCCCTGCGCACGGCCACCATAACGCAGGGCCGAAAAAAAGCGCCTTGCAGAAGGGGGCGCTTAGCGCCTAATCACTCGTGGTCTACCAAACCCCGAGTCACTGAATTGGCAGTGACCGACGAAGACTAGCCACGTGATTTGAGTGGCGCAAGCGGCTGGGATTCTCTCGGAAACGTCCTGCGAGTTAAAGCGAAATGTCACTGATTTGAGGTGTGTCATCTCTCCAACATTCCGTATGGCGCCGTAAGATCAAGGCACAAATACTGACATTAGTTCTCTGGCGCAAAGGTTTCGCACATCGTCATCATCACGGCACGCAAGCTTGCTTGAGGGGCAGCGGGCTTTTTTCATTGGTGTGTCATGTGTGTACAAAAAACGCATTGCCATTTAGCGGTGTGTAATATACACACCTAAGGGTGGGCGATGAGAAGTCGAGAGGTGATTGACCTGTTGGTTGCAGATGGTTGGGTTGAGGTGGCGGTGAAGGGGAGTCATCACCAGTTCAAACACCCTGTGAAGCGGGGCAGAGTAACCGTCCCTCATCCCAAGTCGGAGATTGCCAAGGGCACTCTGCACAGCATTTTCAAGTCAGCAGGGCTCAAGCAATGACTCTGCTGGAGCGTTGGACGAGCGCCGAAGGGGCTCATCCAGAGGAGGATCAATGAAATTCCCAGTGGTAGTGCATAAAGACGCTGACTCGGATTACAGCGTGACCGTTCCTGACGTGCCGGGGTGTTTCTCGGCGGGTGGATCTTTCTCCGAAGCATTGGATAATGTTCGTGAAGCATTGGCTTTGCACCTTGAAGGCCTGGTTGCCGATCAAGAACAGCTTCCTCAGGCGCAGGAGGTTGATGCTCATATAGGTAATCCGGATTTCGCCGGTGGTGTCTGGGCGATCATTGACTTTGATCTAACGCCCTATCTGGGCAAGTCAGTGCGGTTTAATGCCTCTTTGCCGGAACACCTGTTGCAACGCATTGATGAGCGTGTGCAGAAGGACCATCGCTATGCATCGCGGTCAGGGTTCTTGGCGACTGCTGCATTGCGCGAGCTTTCGGCGTAAACCAACTCAGGCAAACACTATCTATCCAACGGATTCCCCATGAACCCCGAAGAACTCCAAATCACCGACATCCGCCCCGGCACCGGCAAAGCCGTGGTCAAAGGCGCGCTGATCACCACCCAATACACCGGCACCCTGGAAGACGGCACGGTGTTCGACTCCTCCTGGGAGCGCGGCAAGCCGTTCCAGTGTGTGATCGGCACCGGGCGTGTGATCAAGGGCTGGGACCAGGGCTTGATGGGCATGCAGGTAGGCGGCGTGCGCACCCTGTTCGTGCCGGCGCATCTGGCCTATGGCGAGCGGTCGATGGGGGCGCATATCAAGCCCAACAGCAACCTGCGTTTTGAGATTGAGTTGCTGGAAGTGCTGACGCGGGACGATTGAGCGCTTCCTGAACCCACCCTGAAGAATCCTCTTATTCCCCATATGTAAACTTTCCTACGGTTTACTCTCTCATCATCGGGGCGTAAGCTTCGCGCGTTTTCATCAATAGCGGAGACCCTCAGTGGGTACTTGTTCGAGTGACAGTAGTCGGCCGGTTTCGGTAACCGGCACAGGCTTGGCAAGGTAACGCGCATTTTTCCGATGCCGTTGTCTCGCCACTAATAGCGAGAAGCGGCATCCCGGCAGCGGCCAGTCCTGGCACCTGCCCGAATCCCTCTCATCGACGCTGACCAGCACCCGGCTCACCCTCGGGATGCTACGGACGCGCCTGTCTTTTACGACAGGCGGGCCAAGCTGGCTGTGCCTATAAAACGGGCGCGGTGCAGACGGCGGTACCTGCACGACGGTTTTTTCCTCGCGCAGGAGTAACACCATGAACCTGACTCTGTTGAAAGAGTTCTTTGCCGGCTTCCTGCGGACCCGGCACATCGCCCGGCATTTCCGTCGCCTGGCGATGCTCGAAACCGTGACCGACGCCAGCGTCAGCCGCGAAGTGCCGCCGACCCTGGCGCAAACCCTGGTGGTCTCGGCCAACAGCAGTGCGGTGCAATTGCTCGGCACCCTGGGCAGCCATTCCGAGGGTTTGACGACTCAGGAAGCCGATGCCCTGCGCGTGCAATACGGCCTCAACGAAGTCGAGCATGAGCAGCCGCTGCCATGGTGGGTGCACCTGTGGCACTGCTACAAAAACCCGTTCAACCTGCTGCTGACGTTGCTGGCGGTGATCTCCTGGCTGACCGAGGACATGAAGGCCGCCACGGTGATTTTCTCCATGGTGGTGCTGTCGACGCTGCTGCGTTTCTGGCAGGAGGCCAAGTCCAACAAGGCCGCCGATGCGCTGAAAGCCATGGTGAGCAACACTGCTACGGTGCTGCGCCGCGATGAAGCCAAGCGCATCGAACTGCCGATCAAGCAGTTGGTGCCGGGCGACCTGATCGTACTGTCCGCTGGGGACATGATTCCCGCCGATTGCCGCGTGCTCAGTGCCAAGGACCTGTTCGTCAGCCAAGCGGCAATGACCGGTGAATCGATGCCGGTGGAGAAGTTCGCCCAGCAGCAGGACGCCAAGACCCGCAACCCGCTGGACTTGGAGAACATCCTGTTTATGGGCACCAATGTGGTGTCCGGCGCGGCGACGGCGGTGATCCTGACCACCGGCAACAGCACCTATTTCGGCGCCTTGGCCCAGCGTGTGACCGCGACTGATCGCGCCACCACCTCGTTCCAGCATGGCGTCAACAAGGTCAGCTGGTTGCTGATCCGCTTCATGTTCGTGATGGCGCCGCTGGTGCTGTTCATCAACGGTTTCACCAAGGGCGACTGGACCGAGGCTCTGCTGTTCGCGCTGTCGATTGCCGTGGGGCTGACCCCGGAAATGCTGCCGATGATCGTCACCTCGACCCTGGCCAAGGGGGCGGTGTTTCTGTCGCGCAAAAAAGTCATCGTCAAGCGCCTGGACGCGATCCAGAACTTCGGCGCCATGGACGTGCTGTGCACCGACAAGACCGGCACCCTGACCCAGGACAAAATCTTCCTGGCGCGCCATGTGGACGTGTGGGGCGAAGAGTCCGATGACGTGCTGGAAATGGCCTACCTCAACAGCTACTACCAGACCGGCCTGAAAAACCTGCTGGATGTGGCGGTGTTGGAACATGTGGAAGTGCACCGCGAGCTGAAAGTCGGCACGGCGTTCCAGAAGGTCGATGAAATCCCGTTCGACTTCAACCGTCGCCGCATGTCCGTCGTCGTCGCCGAGCACGACCAGCCGCATCTGCTGATCTGCAAGGGCGCCGTGGAAGAGATTCTGTCGGTGTGCAACAACGTGCGTCACGGCGACGTCAACGAAGCGCTGACCGACGAACTGCTGGCGCGCATCCGCCAGGTCACCGCCGCGTTCAACGAAGAAGGCCTGCGCGTAGTCGCCGTGGCCGCGCAGCCGATGGCGCCGGGGCGCGATACCTACAGTCTGGCGGATGAGAGCAACCTTACGCTGATCGGCTATGTCGCCTTCCTGGACCCGCCCAAGGAAAGCACCGCGCCAGCGCTCAAGGCGCTCAAAGCCCACGGTGTGGCGGTAAAGGTGCTGACCGGTGACAACGAACTGGTCACTGCCAAGATCTGCCGCGAAGTGGGCCTGGAGCAACAGGGCTTGCTGATGGGCAACGACATCGAAGCCATGACCGACGCCGAACTGGCCAAGGCCGTGGAAACCACCAATGTGTTCGCCAAGCTGACGCCATCCCACAAGGAACGCATCGTGCGCTTGCTCAAGGCCAACGGGCATGTGGTCGGCTTCATGGGCGACGGCATCAACGATGCGCCAGCACTTCGTACGGCTGATATCGGCATTTCGGTGGACAGCGCGGTGGATATCGCCAAGGAGGCCGCCGACATCATCCTGCTGGAAAAGAGCCTGATGATCCTGGAGGAGGGCGTGCTGGAAGGCCGGCGCACCTTCGCCAACATGCTCAAGTACATCAAGATGACCGCCAGTTCCAACTTCGGCAACGTGTTCTCGGTGCTGGTGGCCAGCGCGTTCATCCCGTTCCTGCCGATGCTGCCGATGCATTTGCTGGTGCAGAACCTGCTGTATGACATTTCGCAGATTGCGATTCCGTTCGATAACGTCGACGACGAGATGCTGAGTAAACCCCAGCGCTGGCAGCCAGGAGATGTCGGCCGTTTCATGCTGTTTTTCGGGCCGATCAGTTCGATCTTTGACATCACCACGTTCGCACTCATGTGGTATGTCTTCGATGCCAATACGCCTGACCACCAGACCCTGTTCCAGTCCGGCTGGTTCGTGGTGGGGTTGCTGACCCAGACGCTGATCGTGCACATGATCCGCACCCCGAAAATCCCGTTCCTGCAAAGCCGTGCGGCGATGCCGTTGATGGTGATGACCGGCGTGATCATGGCCGTGGGGATTTTCCTGCCGATGGGGCCGCTGGCGCATTACTTCAAGTTGCAGGCGCTGCCGTCGCTGTACTTCGTGTTCCTGCCGGTGATCCTGCTGGCGTACATGGCACTGACCCAGGCGGTAAAGGGCTACTACATCCGTAAGTTTGGCTGGCAATGAACAGGGAAGACTTCCTATGCAAGCAATCAACAACATCAACCTTGAATCCCTGGTCGACACCTTGGTCAGCCTCACCGCGGCCTTTATTCTCGGTGGTTTGATCGGTTTTGAACGCCAGTACCGCCAGCGCACCGCTGGCCTGCGCACCAACGTGCTGGTGGCGGTGGGCGCGGCGATTTTTGTCGATATGGCCAGCCGGCTCGGCGGCGCGGAAGGCGCGGTGCGGGTGGTGGCCTACGTGGTCTCGGGCATCGGCTTTCTCGGTGCCGGTGTGATCATGCGTGAAGAGGGCAACGTGCGTGGGCTCAACACGGCGGCCACGCTCTGGGCATCGGCGGCGGTGGGCGCCTGCGCGGGGGCCGATCTGGTCCTCGAAGCGCTGCTGGGCACGCTGTTTGTGCTGGCAGCCAACACCTTGCTGCGACCGATCGTCAACAACATCAACCGCCAGCCGTTGGACGTGGTGTCGGCAGAGGTCACCAACATCCTCTATGTGATCGCCCGGCGTACCCAGCAGAAAGCCGTACTGGCCTTGTTGGAAGCGGAGCTGGCACGTTGCAACTATCCGGCCAGCGATGTGGACGTGCGCCCCTTCGGTACGGAAGAGGTGGAGATCGAAGCCACTCTGGCCGTGACATCGGTGGACGGTGACGAACTGGACGCGCTGGTGGCGCGAATTTCGATGTCGACCCTGGTGGTGCAAGCGTTCTGGAGCCCGAGTACCACTGAGTAGTCCCCGGGTGTCAGATGTTGTCTCGCGCAAAGCTGACTATGCTGGTGAGAGGAAAAGTCCTACAAACAATCGAGATTACCCCTTCATTTGATACGCCGCACCGTTGTTAAGGTTGCGCCCTTGCGCCTCAGGAAACACAGGGCGCAGCTCAACGTTTTGACCGTGCTTTATCAAAAGGAGGGGTCTGTACTGCCTGAAGTGTCATGCGGAGTAATCAGCACCGTTCGTCGGAACTGTTACTTTTCACAGGTAGATAGGTCCCGTGTGATATGTAAGCGTACTGATCCCTCGGGGGAGTCTTATGAGCAAAGCTTTAATTGTGGACGATCACCCTTTTATCCGCGCCACCGTGAAATACCTGCTGAAGCAGGAAGGTTTTGTTGAAATCTATGAGGCGGGCAACGGCGCCGACGCCATGCAGTGTGCGCGTGAGCAGCGCCCGGATCTGATCATCCTTGACCTGGCCATGCCCAAGCTTGGCGGGCTGGAGGTGATCAGCCGGATCAAGGCGCTGGAACTGCCTTGCAAGATCCTGGTGCTCACCTCGTACCTTGCGGTGTTCTTCTCCACCCGCTGCATGCGCGCCGGGGCCATGGGGTTTGTGGCCAAGACGGGTGAACTGGACGAGTTGCAAAAGGCGATCAGGGCGATCCGCTCGGGCTACAGCTGCTTTCCCAGTGTGGCTACCAGTTCAGTGCGCCGTGACGATTTGCAGACCACCGAGCAAGAATTGGTCGACGCGCTGTCGGACCGCGAGTTGACCGTGCTGCAAAAACTGGCTCTGGGCCTGGGTAATAAGGAAATCGCCGAGGATATGTTGTTGAGCCACAAAACCATCAGCACCTACAAGACGCGACTCAAGGAGAAGCTGCGCATGTCTTCGGTGGTGCACCTGTCCAAGTTCGCACAGCGCAATCATCTGATCTGAAGTGACCACCTCCCGGTTGTTGAGATTCACGGCCATCCTGTTGGTCGGGCTGTTGCCCTATACAGCGATGGCCCTGGATGAGCCACACACTCTACGGCTCCTCGGCCACTCCTCCCTTGAAAACCCTGGCCTTGAGCTTGATGAGCGTGACTGGCGCTGGTTGCGCGAGCGACGCGTGCTGGTAATGGGCGTGTCGGCGCCGGACTACGCGCCTTTTGACCTGAGCAACAACAACGATTTTGAAGGCATCACCGCTGACTATGCGTGGATGATCAGCCTTGTCTTGAGTGTGCCTATCGAGGTTCGGCGCTATGACACCCGTGATGAGGTGATCGAGGCGCTCAAGCGGGGCGAGGTGGATTTAGTAGGATCGGCCAATGGTTACGAAGCTGCCGACAAGGACCTGGTACTGTCCCGTTCCTACGCCAATGATCAACCTGTACTGGTCACCCGCGCGGGTGACAGCCATTTACTGAGCGCCGACCTGGCTGGCAAACGCGTGGCGATGCTTTACCACTACATGCAACCAGGCGCTGTCCAAGCCTATTACCCCGACGCGCAATTGCTGTTGTATGGCTCGACCCACCAAGCCATCGGCTCCGTGGCGTTCGGCCAGGCGGATGTTTACCTGGGCGACGTTATCAGTACCCGTTATCTGATCAACAAGCATCACCTCAATAAGGTGCGCATGGCCGATTTTTCCGGGCTGGAGGTCAACCCGTTCGGGTTCGCTTTCTCCAAGGACAACATTCGACTGCTGAATATCATCAATGCAGCGCTGGCCGTCATTCCGCCCAGCGAGCAAATGAACATCCTGCGCCGTTGGAGTGCTGGCGACAGCGGTTTCCTTGAGGCCGACCGACTGCGCCTGAGCGACAGCGAGCAGAGTTGGCTGGAGAAGCACACACGGGTGAAAGTCGCTGTGCTCGACAGGTTCATGCCGCTGTCATTTTTAGATGAGCACGAGCAATTCGCGGGGCTGAGCGAGGAGGTGTTGTCGCGGATCAGCCTGCGCACGGGCTTGAAGTTCGAGATGGTCCACGGCAATTCTCTTCCTCGGCAAATCGACGAGGTCAGCAGCGGTCAAGTGGATATGCTTGCGGTTATCACGCCTAGCGTCGAGCGTGCCGAGAAGGTCCGCTTTACCCGACCTTACCTGTCCAATCCCTATGTGTTGGTGGCGCGTGCCAGTGACGAACGGCTGCTCACCCTGGAAGACATGCCCGGAAAACGCCTGGCATTCATTGGTGGCAACAGCCTCGGTGCACAGATAGCCCGGGACTATCCAGGTATCAAGTTTGTCTACGTCGAGAACCCTGAGGCCGCCATGGACCTGGTCGCCAAGGGGAGTGTCGATGCGACGATAGTTTCGTTGATCAGCGCACGCTACATGATTGCGCGCAATTATCGAGACCGCCTGCGTATCACCAGCACGATCGGCACGGAGCCGGCGCGCATTGCCTTCGGCGTCAACCGCAGCCAGTTGGAGCTGTATTCGATCCTCGAGAAGGCGTTGTTGAGTATCACCCCTGAAGAAATGGACGAACTGACCAACCGTTGGCGCAGTGAAATCATCATCGAAGACAGCTATTGGAGCAGCCATCGAAACGTGATCATCCAAGGGTTTGGCCTGGCCGCCTTGCTGCTGCTGGTGACCCTGGGTTGGGTGCTCTACCTGCGTAACCTGATCCACAAGCGTGCCCAGGCGGAACGGGCCTTGAGCGATCAGATGCGATTCATGAGCGTGCTGATCGACGGCACACCCCATCCGATCTACGTGCGTGATCGCCAGGGTCGGTTGATGGCCTGCAATAACGCTTACCTTGATGTGTTTGGCTTCAAGTTGGAGGATGTGATCGGCAAGACCGTGGTGGAAACCGACACGGGCAACCCGCCGCAGGCGCAGTCGTTCCATGCCGATTACTTGAGCCTGATGGAGCAGGGCGAGCCGCAGATCCAGGATCGTGTGCTCAAGGTGCCGGGTGGCGGTGTGTTGACCATTTACCAGTGGATGCTTCCGTACCGTGACAGCAATGGCAGCGTCGTGGGCATGATCGCCGGCTGGGTGGACGTCAGCGAGCGCCAGCGCCTGCTGGGCCAGCTGCAGGAAGCGAAGGAGGACGCCGACGCCGCTAACCGTGCCAAGACCACGTTCCTGGCGACCATGAGTCATGAGATACGCACGCCCATGAATGCGGTGATCGGCATGCTTGAGTTGGCCCTGAAAAACGCCGAGCAGGGCCGTGTCGATCTGGACGCGCTGGAAGTGGCATCGATGGCATCCCGAAGCATGCTGGAATTGATTGGCGATATCCTGGACATTGCGCGGATTGAAACCGGTCACCTGTCCCTGAGCCTGGAAGAGGCCAATCTCCATGAGCTATTGGCCTCTGTGGCGCGGGTGTTCGAGGGGCTGGAGCGGGACAAGGGGCTGCAGTTGCAAGCTGAACTCGACCTGATGATCGACCGATTGGTGCTGATCGACCCTCTGCGTCTCAAACAAATAGTGTCCAACCTGCTGGGCAATGCCATCAAGTTCACGACCACCGGCCAGGTACGCCTGGGGGCTCAGGGCACACCTTCGTTGAGCGGTGATCATTTGAACCTGAGGTTGTTTGTGGAGGACACGGGGATTGGCATCAGTGCCGAAGACCAACAGCGGTTGTTCAGCCCCTTTGTCCAAGGCAGCAATCACGACCAATCGGCGCGCAGTGGTTCGGGGCTGGGGTTGATGATCAGCCGCA
Source organism: Pseudomonas reactans (assembly GCF_013385825.1). GTDB lineage: Bacteria > Pseudomonadota > Gammaproteobacteria > Pseudomonadales > Pseudomonadaceae > Aquipseudomonas > Aquipseudomonas reactans. The sequence continues at coordinate 396,497 of NZ_JACAPG010000011.1, forward strand.
ACCTTTGCGAAATGATGGGCGGTCGATTGCATTTAAGCAGTGTGCTGGGTAAAGGCACGCGCGTGGACCTGACGTTGACGCTGGCGTTGGCCTCGGTAGCACCGGTGTGTACGCCTGTAGTGCCTGCGCCTGCGACTCATGCGTTGAACCTCTTGGTGGTTGACGATTACCCGGCCAACCGCCTGTTGCTGGCTCGGCAATTGAGCTTTCTGGGGCATCACATCGTCACTGCGCAAGACGGCGCTGAAGGCTTTGCGTTATGGCAGGCCGGGCATTTTGATGGCGTGATCACCGACAGCAATATGCCGGTCATGGATGGCTATACATTGGCACGTGATATCCGTGCGCAAGAGCGTCAGCGTGGTCTGGTGCGTTGTCTGTTACTGGGTTTTACCGCCAACGCGCAACCCGAGGAGACCGAGCGTTGCCGGCAGGCGGGCATGGACGGCTGTCTCTTCAAACCGACCGGCCTGGATGATCTGCGCACGGCGTTGGCGTCGCGCACCGCGGCACCGGTGGTGAAAGAAGTTGTGCCGGAATATGACTTGAATACTCTGGTCGCCCTGACGGGGGGGGATACTGCTGGGCTCAATGAGTTGCTGGCGCCCTTGCTCGGTAGCCTTGCAGAGGATCGCTTGCTGCTATCGGCGCTGCACGAACAAGCGGACTTTGGCAAATTGCATGACCTGGCCCATCGCGTCAAAGGTGGGGCCCGCATGGTCAAGGCGCAGACTCTGGTCGCTTGTTGTGAAACGCTGGAGGGCGTGTGTGAAAGGCGGGACCGTGATGCGTTGGCAGCTTCGGTGGATGCCATTCGCCACGCCGTGGATAGGTTGCATCACAGCTTGAGTGCGCGCATCAAGCAGGCTTGACTGAAGTGATGGCTATTCGGCGGATTTGGGAGAATTCCTACATGGAACAGGAATAAACCTGATTTTGTCTTCGGAGTATGTCTGGAAAATGGGCCTCGCTCACTGACGAGCGCTGCCTGCCCAGGGATTCGCCATGCCAAACAAAGCACTGACCATCCTGATTGCCGATGAACAACACCTGCAACGCTTGTATATCGAGAAAATGCTCAATCGGTTGGGATACTTCCGGATCGTACCGGTGGAAACCTTTGAAGAGGCCCAGTTGCTCACCGCTATCCCGGCCGTGCCCTTTGATGTGCTGATCATCAATGCGGGGCTGACGGCTCATGCTTGCGGGTCTCAACCCCAGGCGCACCATGTGCTGGTCTACGATCACTTGGACCTGAGCACCCGCGCTGACATAACGCCGGCGGTGCTGGTGCGATTGCCCGGCGTGCCTGACAACGTCAACCTCGAACACTTCATGGACATCATTGACCCACCCGCAGCCACTGCCGGCCTGCGGGTGTTGCCGTGGTTGCGCGAGTTAGCCCAAGCACCAGCAGCAGGGGTTTAATCCCATTCTGGTGCGATACCCTTGGGGCTGGTCAGGCGATGGCCGCGTTCCAGTTCGGCAATCTGTGTCATGTCGGCAGCGCTCAAGGTCAGTTGCAGGGCCTTGAGGTTGCTTTCCAGGTTGACGCGCTTGGTCGATGAAGGGATGACTGCGTAGCCCAGCTGCATGGCCCAGGCCAGCGTCACTTGCGCCGGGGTCGCCTGATGGCGTTCGGCGATTTGCTGGATCACCGGGTCCTTGAGCACTTCGCCGTAGGCCAGGGTCATGTACGACGTGATCTGAATGCCGTTGGCGGTGGCGAAGTCCACGACCTTGCGGTTTTGCAGGTAGGGGTGCAGTTCTACTTGGTTGGTGGCAATGTTTTCGGCGCCAACGGCTGCAATTGCTTGTTTCATCAAGTCGACGGTGAAGTTGGAAATGCCGATCTGGCGGGTCAGGCCCAGGCGCTTGGCTTCCAGCAACTGGCCCATGAATTCGGCGATAGGCACCTGGTCTTCCGGCGAGGGCCAGTGGATCAGGGTCAGATCCAGGTAGTCGGTCCTCAGTTTACTCAGACTTTCGCGCAGGCTTGGAATCAGCTGGCCTTCGGCGAAATTGGCAATCCAGATCTTGCTGGTGATAAACAGTTCGTCACGCGGCACGCCGCTGTCGGCAATTGCTTGGCCGACGTCGGCTTCGTTCTCGTAGATCTGCGCGGTGTCGATCACACGGTAGCCCAGTTCCAGGCCGGTGCTGACGGAGTCGATCACCACCTGGCCTTGCAGGCGGAAAGTGCCAAGGCCGAAGGCCGGAACGTTTTGCGTTGGAATGGACATCAGTAACTCCTGAAGAGGGGGTAAACAATGGAGTCGAGTATCCACCCGTCGTTCCTTCGGAAAAACCGCCGAATCCGAAAAGGACTCTTTACCGCAGATCACGAATCGCCAGCGCCTTGAACCGCTGTGCCAATGACAGAACCACCTGCCCGCTGCCCATGTTGGGCACCACGTGGGTGAAGGGAATGTCGATCATGCGGTTCTCGCGCACGGCGCGCAGCTTCGAAAGTACCGGGTCGGTGGTCAGCAACTGCCGCTTGCGGCTGGCCGGTGACCACAGGGCGTCGGCTAGCAGGATCACGTCCGGGTCCTTGGCTAACAGGGTTTCATTGCTGACGGTCACCCGTGACAACGGGATATCGGCCAGTACATTGCGGGCACCGGAAGCTGCCAGCAAGGTGGTGACAAAACCCCGTTGACCTTCGCTATCGAGTCCACCCACTTCACTGTCCAGGTAGAACACCGACAGCGGACGGGCATCCCCGATCAGCGCATGGGCGTTTGCCAGGTCGGCATCCAACGCATCGCTCAGCATTTGAGCGCGCCGGGTTTTGTGCAGCAGGGCGCCGAGGGTAAACAAGTCCTGACGAATATGCCCAAAGTAATCCAGCGAGTGACCCGCGCAGGCGGACTCCAACAAGTATGACGCCACCCCGTTGTTTGCCAGACCGGTGCGCGACGTGACCCCATTACCGAACGCACTGGCAAAGCCGCCCACCACCAGGTCCGGACGTTGCGCATACAGCACTTCACTGGACGGGTATTTCGCCGCGATGACCGGCACGTCGAAGTACTCGCCGTGCCGGTGTGCAATGCCGTTGTCGTCCAGATACGCGACACCTACCAGCGAAGGCCCGGCATCCAGCACCAGGAGCAAATCGGCGGCGTGCTGGTTGAGTGCCACGATGCGCGACGGTGGTGAAGGAGGCACGCTCCAGTCCTGGGTGCAGTTGCGATAACTGTCTGCCAGCGCCGGTGTGCAGCAGAGCAGGGCGCCCAGCCATAGCCATGGCTGTTTCATGGGGCGTCCTTGATCAGCAGGTCTTGCACCACATCGCCACCCACCAGATGCACATCCACCAGGTGCAGCACTTCGGCCTTGTTGCGCACGCCATACCAACAACGCTCGGGATACACCGTGAGCACTGGCCCGAGATTGCATGGAAATTGGCAATGGGTGCGTGTCAGCAGCACGCCTCCGGACACTTCTATGTGCTCATGTTCCAGCAACCGGCGACGCAGGGTTTTCCACAGTTGCAAGGCGCCGCGCTGCGTACAGCGCGGGCCGGTGCACAGGAATACATGGCGGGCGTGGTCCGGTATGCGGGACCAGTCGGGATGGAAGTCCACCCCGTCGATTTTGGTGATCTCAGTCATCAGAAGCGATACGTGTAACGCACCTCCGAGGTAAATGGGCGGCCGAGGTTATCGACGTTGCTGGAGCGGCTGGTGACGTAGTCGCGGTCGAACAGGTTTTCCACCAGCAGGCTCAGGTGGTGCTGGTGGGCGTTGTCGAGGTAGCGATAGGCATCGGCGTCCACCACGGAGTAGTGGCCGTATTCGACATTTTTTGAGCTGGTGATGTCGCGGATATAGCGGATCGCAGTACCTGCGCCCCATAAGCGGTTTTCAGATTCGAAACCGATCCGTGAACGGGCAAAAAAGCTCGGAATGTCGTTGATAGTGACCCCGGTGCGGGACTCGGTGAGGTTGCGCGTCATGTCGGCTTGCAGGCTCCACTGGTCGTCGAGTGCAAGCTTGGCGTCGGCCTCGAAGCCGCGCATCTGGATCTGGCCCTGGCCGTTGACCCATTGCACATCGTCAAGCGTGATCAGGTCGGTGATCTTGCGTTTGAACAGCGTGACGCTGGCACTGAAATCACGTTCGGCCAGCAACCCCTTGTAATCAATACCCAGCTCGGCGTTGCGGCTTTTCTCCGGCTTGAGATTGCGGTTGCCGATTTCGTCGCCTGGCTCGTTGACGAACAACTGCTCGGCGTTGGGCAGTTTGTAGGCCGTACCGTATTGGCCGCGCAGGGCCCAGTGGTCGTTGAGGTCGTAGAGCGAGGTGAGCATGCCGACGGTGGCGCTGTCGCCACCGCTCATGGCTTCATGGCGCACGCCGAGGCTGGGGTGCCAGTTGGGCAATGCGTCGATCTGCGGTCGCAGTTGCGTATACAGCGCATGGGCCTGGGCCTTGTTGTCGTCGATCACCAGTACATCGTCCTGGCCCTTGAACCACTGATTGTCGCTGCCCACCACCAGCACATGGCCGCCTGGCAACTCGGCCTTGCCCTCGGCCTGCACGCCCCAATCGGTAAAGCCCCAGTAGTCATTGTGATTGCGCACATTACGGCCGCCATTCGCGGTGTTATCGATTCGCGTGTAGCGTGTGTCCCAGTCGTTGATATGGCCCTTGATGAAATAACTCAGGCGCTCGTTGATCGCCTGTTCGAAAGTCGCCGTGGCGATCTGTTGCACGCGGTCGTTGGTGGTCTTGTAGTTGTTCACTGGCCGCGCGAAATCAAGGTTGGCATCGGCATATTGGTAGAACAGTTCCAGACGCGAGTCATCGCCAAACGACTGGATGGCCTTGGTGCCGAAGGTGGTCACTTCGTACGAGCGCTTTTTGTCGCTGACGCGGCCGCTGTAGTCGCTGTTGCGAAACGGCTGGTAGCCCTCGGAGGCGTTGCGGCTGACATACGCCAGCAGGCCGAGGTCGCCCCAGCCGTTGGTGAAGATCTTCTCGACCCGTGCATCGCCAGTGGTGCCACCGAAGGTATCGACTCCCACGTTCACTTCGCCGGACGCGTCGCGGGTCTGCGGGCTGCGCGTGACGATGTTGATTACCCCTGACACCGCCTGGGTGCCGAACAACAGGCTCTGGCCGCCCTTGAGCACTTCGATGCGCTCGATAGCGTTGGCCGGCAGCGTGTCGAGGTACAGGCCGCCATACAGGCGGTTGTTCAGGCGTACGCCGTCGAGCAGGATCAGCGTGTCATCGTTGCGCCCGCCCAGCAGGGAATAAGTGCCGTAGTCGAACGGGCCGTTTTTCGGCGCCACGTAGAGGCCGGGGATGAACATCTGCATCACCCGCGTCACGTCGGCGGCGGGGCCGGCGCGTTCGATCTGTTCGCGGGTGACGATCTCCACTTTGCTGCCGTACTGGGCCATGGCGGCGACGGTGGTGGATTCCACGGAGGGGGCGGAGACGATCTGCTGGTTGAGCACCAGGGTATTGTCGTCGGCCAGCAACAGCGGGCTGAACAGCGAGCCGAACAAAGGGATCAGGGAACGTCGAATCATAGTCTTCTCGAAAGTATCTTCGCAGAAGCACGCAGGAGAAGGCATCGCGCACACACCGACACCGGCCCATGCCCGCCCACCGCAGGAGTTTGCCTAACAGAAATTCCAGGCCGGTCTCCGGGCTCTCGCGTATGGAGCCCTTCACCTTCCCATGGCGCGCAGGCCACAGTGGTGTGTCGAAGGGGTCACGCGAATACCGTTGCGGGGGCAGCACCGGACTGGCTCAAAAGAGCGTACCGGTTTCCCGTTTCACCCCAAGCACGGCGGCAGGGGGCACCTGAAACAGGGCGGCATCTGAACATTCGCATGACCGTTCGTCAACTCCGTCATCCAGGATTTTCAGGCTTCACTTGCCAGCAATGGGGGCGGCGCGGTATTCCACAACACTCTCCATCCGCGTTGGACATCTTATGACTCAACATCTCACCGAATACGCCGATGCCAGCCCCGAAGTGCGGGCGGTCTATGACGACATCATGCGCACACGCAAGGTCGATCAGGTCAACAACTTCTGGAAATGCCTGGCCGCCCATCCGCCGACCCTGCGTCGTACCTGGGAAAGTCTCAAGGAAATCATGGCACCGGGGGCATTGGACCCACTGACCAAGGAGCTGCTCTATGTGGCTGTCAGCGTGACCAATAATTGCCCGTACTGCATTGCGTCCCACACGGCGGCGGCGCGCAAGGCGGGGATGACCGACGAGATGTTCGGCGAGTTGCAGGCGGTGGTCGGCATGGCCAACGAAACCAACCGCCTGGCCACCGGTTACCGCGTGCCGGTGGACGAGGCGTTCAAGCTGCCATAGACGATTCAGCCGTCGAACCAGGCGAGCAGCACCGTGACATTGTCGCGCCCGGCGTATTCGCGGGTGAGGTGGATCAGCCGTTGGCAGGCGGTGTCCAGCGTGTCGCGGCCCGCAGCGGCCAGCACCTGGGCCATTTCCTGGTGTGGGACGCAACCGTGCAGGCCGTCACTGCACAGCATCAGCAGGTCGTTGGGCTGCACCGGTTGCACGCGTACTTGCGGTTCTACCCGTGGTCCCGGGCCGATCGCTTGCAACAGCAGGTTGCGTGCCGGCAAGCGGTCGACTTTGCCGGCCTCAAGGGCTTGTTGATACCAGGTTTGGTCGCGGGTCAGCAGGCTCAACTCACCGTCGCGGTAGCGGTACAAACGACTGTCGCCTACGTGGAACAGCAACAGTGGTCCATCGGCATGCGGGCGCCATGCTCCCGTGAGGGTGGTGCCCATGCCGCTGCCTTCGCTCATCTGGCGTGCCACGTTTTGCTGGTAGACACACTGGTTCACTTGGTCGATGGCGTTGTGCAGGCGGCCGGCAGCTTGCATGTCCGGGTCCGACCAGGTGGCGTCCGGGTCGCTGCCGTCGTTCAGTGGGTCGACACGGTCGGCGTTGAGCGCCTGGCGCAAACTGATCAAGGCTTCGGCACTCGCCAGGGCGCCGGCTTCATGGCCGCCCATGCCGTCAGCCACGGCCAACAACCTGAGGCTGGGCTCCACCAGAAAGTTATCTTCGTTGCTCTGGCGTACCGTGCCGACATCGCTGGCCCCATAGGCGACCGCGCAGGCCAGACGATGGGGCCCGCAGGCGCTGAGGGGGGAGTCGGTCATGGCAGGGGCTCGAAGCTGTGGAGGAACGCCAGGCGCTGGGCCTCGCTCTCGATAGACTCGGCCAACCGTTGCACAAAGGGTTGGCGCAATGAAGTTGCACGCAAGGCGCGACTGACCACGATACGGGCGATGGGACCGATCAGCACCGCCAGCCGGCGTTCGGCCATGTGCGCGAAGTCGGGGTCGACTGGCGCAGGAATCACCTCGGCGCTCGGGACAATCGCGGTGGGTTCAGTCACGACCTCGGGCGCAGCAGTCGGCGGGTTGAGGCGCTGGAACAGCGCCTGGCTGGCGCTGGCGAACTGCTCACGGCCGCGCTCCGATGGAATATGCGGCAACAATGCGGCGCAGATGCCGTCAAAATCATCTGCGCCATTGAGGCTCTTGCGTACCAGAAAGCGCGCAAGCGGACCAATCTGGTGGGACAGCAGCGACTCAAGCTCGGGCATCACGGCCAGCTTCCACGGCGTGAGGGTGTCCACCGCTTCGGTCGCCAACGCTGTCACGCCGCTGCTCAAGGGTTGGTTGGGGCGCATCAGCACGGTGCGATCATCGTCGATATCGGCGCTGGTCCAACTGCCGGTGGTGGTGCCGAGCAGCGCTTCAAGGTCATCCAGAAAGGCGTGCGCCGAGGGGTAGCGGTCGGCCGGGCGCTTGGCCAGGGCGCGGACGATCACGCTGTCCAACGCCGGGTCGAGGGCCAGGTTCAAGCTCGACGGTGCCACCGGCGTCTGGTTGAGAATCTGCTGCATAACCATGGTGGCCGAGCCGGAAAACGGTCGCTCGCCGGTGAGCAGTTGGTACAGCACGATCCCCGCGGAAAACACGTCGGAGCGACCGTCGATCAACTCGCCGCAGAATTGCTCCGGCGACATGTAGCTGGGGGTGCCGATCATCGAGCCGGTCTGGGTAAGCGTGGAGGAGTCTAGGCGTGCGACGCCGAAGTCGGTGACCTTGACGTGGTTGTCGGCGGTGATCAGCAGGTTCGCCGGCTTGATATCGCGGTGCACCACGCCCTTGGAGTGCGCGTACTCCAGGGCCAGCAGCAACTGGCGCATCCAGCCGAGGCTGTGGCTGAGGTCACGGGCCGTTTGTGCTGCCAGCAAGGTGTTGAGTGGTGTGCCTTCGACGAACTCCATGGCGATATACGCCGAGCCCTCGTCCTCGCCGTAATCGTAGACTGCGACGATATTGGGATGCATCAGCCGGCCGGCAGCCTGCGCTTCATTCTTGAAGCGGCTGACCAACTCGGCGTGCTGGCTGTCGCCGAACAGTTCCTTGCGGATGGTCTTGAGCGCCACGGTGCGGGCGATGTTCGGGTCGAACGCCTTGTACACCGTGCCCATGGCGCCTTTGCCGAGCACGCTGTCGATGCGGTATTTGCCGAGTTGTTCAAGCATGATCGCGGCCCTATTCCTCAAGCATCTTCATGGCGCTGACCAAGCTGGTACGCATGCGGCCGAAGGACTGACCCAGGCGTGCCAACTCGTCGCTGCCGCTGACGTCCATCGGCGGCACATCGGTTTCGCCCAGGCTGACGCGGTCAGCCAGCACCGACATCTGCCGCAGGCGTCGGGTGACAAACAGGTGCACCGCCACGTTCAAGGCCACGAACAACACGGCGAAAATTCCCAGCATCGACAGCATGTAGCTGTGCAGCAGGCTTCTGGCGCGTTGCATCGGCAGGTCCAGTGGCACCGAGACCAGTTGCGCACCGATGGTGTCGTTGAGTTTCCAGCCGAAGCCGTTCACCGCTCCGTAGATGTCGACCATGGTTTTTGGCGCTGCATCTGGCGTGCTGTGGCAGGCCAGGCAGGCAGCGTCCTTGATCTGGATTGGTCGCGCGATATAGAGCGACGTGCCTTTGTCATCGGCGCGCTCACCCACCATTTCGTCGGTCTGCGGCTGGCTGCGCAGAGTGCTGATCAGGTTTTTTTCCCATTCGTTGGCCAGGTCACGCGGGTTGGTGGGGTTGAGCGTGGCTTCTTTGTAGGCGTAGTCCGGGTAAGACTTGAGCAGTTCCTGCAGGTGCGAAATGGCGGCGAAGTCCGGCACCGATTGCGGCAGGAACTGGAACTTCAGGCGGTTCTCCAGCAGCGGCACAATCTGCTCGGCCGTGTAGGTGCTGGCGGCGGAGGCCGAGCGCATCAGCATGCGTGCGGTTTCCAGGGTTTCCCGGCGCGCACTCTGTTGCAGCATGTAGTGGGTTGAGAGGCTGGTGGCGATAAAGCCGACGATAAACACCGCCAGGAACACCACGTTGAATTTGACCGCAAGCGACAGTTTCATAAAGACCTTCGGGGACCGACGTGATGGGGATCAGTGCGCATTCTTGCGACGTTCCAGGCGCAACAGCTCCAGCTCCCACTCCAGCACCCCGCCACGGTTGACCTTCACCGCCTGGCGGAACGCGGGGTCGTTGAGGCGCGGCGCAAAGCGGTTGGCGAGCATCTGTTGGCTGAGATTGAGCGGGCTGACAACCCAAGGGGCAATGTCGTCGTAGGTGACGTCACGCTCCTTTTTCGGCTCGGATGCGGCAGGGATTTTCTTGCCCAGTGGTACCAGCGGGTCGAGGAATTGGCGGGGCAGGGCGTCGATAAATGCCTGCTCGGGGCGTGGCACGCGCTTGAGGGCGCTGCCGGCGCTGCGTTGTGAAAAGTCTTCGTGGCCCAGGGTGACGCTGTGCTCACCTTTGCCGTGGGCGTCTAGCTCATTGACCACCTGACTGCCGTCCTCGACGAACATCTCGGTCTGGCGTGGGGTCACGTGAATCACGCTCGAACTCTGGGTGGCGGTGAACGCCAGGGCACCAGTGGTCACTGCCAGGTTGGCGTGCGTGCTGCCCGCCACCGGTTGCAGCTTCAGCCAGCCGTTGAGCAGATTGATCTGTGCGGCGGTGCGGTTGGTGGCGATCAAGATGCGGGTGTCGGGACCCAATGCCAGGGTAGTCGACGCAATGCCCTCGATCTGAACGCCAGCCGCACCGGTTTGCAGGATATCGCCCCCTTGCAGTCGGGTGCCGACGCCCACGGTGTAGAGGGTGGTGGCGCGTATCAGCTTCAGCGGTTTTTCCGCATAGGCGATCACGCCAATAGTGGCTGGCGCCGCCAGGGCGTGCGGCAACTGGAGCAAGCCGGTGAGCAAGAGGACTATCGAAAGTTTTTTCACGTGGGCGCCATCTATCGAGCACTGGGGTCAGGCACCGATGCTGTAGCAACAGCCGGTGTTAGTGCGTGCGCAAGGCATCGCAGGGCCGAAGGCTACCGGCTGACTGGCCGTAGGAAGAAGACAATTATCTGCATGGAAAACGCGCATTTCGATTAAACGAAATCATGGAATAAAGCGTCCGGGGAGGGTGTTCTTCTGATGATTTCCCGTGATTCGAACGGCGTTTACAAGGATTGGCGAGACGTCTGCATCTTTCTTCTATCCGGAGCACCTATGACCACTACGTGCATGACTGCGTTGTCGTCCACCAAGACCTTTTTGCAACAGAACTTCATGACCGCCAAACGTATTCCTCCAAGCCTGGTGAAGGGGATCAACGTGTTTGACGTCAACAGCCATAAAGCCGGTGGATACCGACTGGCCACCCTGGATAAGCCGGGTGATTTTGGCAAGATCGAACGGCCGCTGATGGGGCATTGGGTTCCCCAGGGCGATTTTTGCGATATCCCGGTCAACCCCGGGGCGACCGGGTACGTGTTCACGCCGGATTTCAGTGGTTGTTCGATCCTGATTGATCAACTTGATGACCTCACTTACCGGGTGTTTCACGTACAGGGCGGCAGTGATTACCTGAACAAGGAATACCTCAGTCGTTCCGACGGGCATGGCCTGGGTTTCGCCACCGCGATGACCTTTGACGACTATGGCGAAGCGGCGTATCCCCGTGGGTTCGCGTTCATGAAGTTTGAGGAGGAACGCTGGTGGATCTACTTCCAGCGCCAGAATGGCGTGGGGCTGAACTTCGCCAATGGACAGTTCGCGATGGTCGGCGCTCAAACGGTACGCGGAGGCGGGCGGATACCGGTGCCGAACCTCAAGCGCGAGCCGCCACGCCAGGGTGTGATGCACAGCGGCAAGGCCGTGCCGACACCGGCCAGTCAGCTCGCGGAATTGGAGATCGAAGTCTGGTAGGCGAGGTTTTTGCCCGGCTTGGAAAATAGTCGGGAATAAACGGTTCGGGTCGGTTGTTCATCCTGCAGACGCTGATAACCAGCCGCTACCGACGGACTTCAACATGATTAACCAGACGCTGCTTGACCCTTCTCCTGGCAGGCGAAAAATGAGTGATACCGATCCTGATGACATCACCCGACGTAATCGTCTGGCGCTGCTGGTCGTGCAAGTGATCGGCCTGATTGTACTGGTCATCTGCGCTGTCGATGCGCAGCGGGCACAGGCACAGGACTTGCCGGAACCTGCCAATGACTCGGCCAGGAAAGTGCTGATGACCGTGCGGGCTGCCGGCGTGCAGATCTATACCTGTGCTCGTGACAACAGTGGTCAACTTGCCTGGCAGTTTCGTGAGCCGCTTGCCACGCTGATGATCAATGGCAAGACCGTTGGCCGACATTTCGCCGGGCCCACTTGGCAACTGGATGATCGCAGCGCAGTGGTCGGCAAGGTCATTGCCCAGGCACCGGGGGCGAGTGCCCAGGACATTCCGCTGCTACGCCTTGGTGTAGTGAGCCATCAAGGCGACGGCGGGCTGGAACAGGTGGTCGCGGTGGAGCGCCTGCATACCTTGGGCGGAGTATTCAGCGGCAGTTGTGCCCAGGTCGGTGAATTGCACCTGGAGCCCTACAGCGCCGATTACCGCTTCCTCGGTCAGTAGCCTCATCCCGGACCGTTCGGCTCAGTAATACCCCTCGAAATGAATTGATTCCTCGCGCCGATTGCCTTCGGCGTGCGGCGAAGCTGTGCCTGTTACACCACTAAAAAACCTAGGAGCTCTGCACATGATCGAGCGTTTACTTGCCGCTACGGCACTGACTGTTGTTGCTTCAACCTGCGCCCAGGCGGCGGATGCCTATTCGTCCGAAGGCCCGACGGACTGGACCGGTTTCTACGGCGGCTTGAGTGCCGGCTACGGCTTTGGTGGCAACGGCGATGTCGATACCAAAGGCCAGGCCGCACCGAACATCGCCAACATCAATGGCGGTGCACGCCCTGGCCGTGTGGACCTGGACCGCAACGGCCTCATAGGTGGCATACAGTTCGGTTACAACTACCAGTTCGGCCAGTGGGTGGCCGGTATCGAAGCGGATATCTCCCATACCGATCTGCAAGACAGCCGAAACATCGGCACCGCTCAACTCAACACCCGCTTGGCGCTGAACAATAAATTCGAATCGAAGATCAAGTACCTTGGGACCCTGCGCGGTCGCTTCGGTTATGCGTTCGACCACACCCTGGTCTACGGCACGGCGGGTCTGGCCTATGGTGAAACCAGCCAGAGCGTTGACATGTTCGGCCCTACCGGCAATACCCAGTTCAGCGGCGACCAGAGTCATTTCAAGATGGGCTATACGGTGGGTGCGGGTATCGAACAGGCCATCACCAAAAACCTGTCGTTCAAGACCGAATACCTGTACTACGACCTGGGTGAAGACAAGCTGAACGTCGCGGTGATTCCGGGCAGCGGTGGAGCAGGGACTGGCTATGATTCCAAGTTCAAGAACGATGGGCAGATGTTACGCGTCGGGTTGAACTGGAAGTTTGACTGACGTTGGAGCCTCAGGCGCAGAGGCTTTCAGCGTGCATCGGACGCGCGGGGCGGTGTTGATGGAACTCGCCCTGTCGCGGCTTGCGGGTTTTGCGGGTATGGATCGCGTTCCAGAGAGTGAAGTCGAACTGTGTGGCGGAAACGACATTTTCCTGGATCAGTGTGATGGGGGGCGGGGTGGCTGCATTTGAGTAGTGAGTATTCAGCGTGACCTCCAGTGTGTCCTTGTCTCGGTAGCCGCTGAGTATGGGGATAAGCGTGAAGGCATGATCGACACCTTCGGACTCGGTCGGTGTACCGGCGAACAGTACGATTCCGACATAGACCTTGCGATCGTTCAAGCTGAACATGCACGGCCTGCACTGCACGATGGACTCTCTCAGCAAGACTCTGAAAGGCGTGCCCTCGAGGACACCCAGCGCCAGCAGCGAGTGGAGCTGGATGTCTGTTTCCAGTTGCAATATTTTCTTCCTCACGCCCACATAGAACGCTGACCAGAAGAAAGGAATTACCAGGGCCGTCAGGCCAACCTGCATCAGGAAAACCCATAGCGTGGCGTTTTTTTCGTTGGCAATATCAAGCTGCATCAATAGCGTGCCCAAGTAGCTGCTGTAGTCTGTTGCAATGACATGACCCATGATCGGGACCGCCTGCTTTGACACTGCCAGAACGGCTGCAGTCAGGAGGGTCGAAGCGATCAGGCAAGCCATTCCCATCCTGGCCACCTGCAAATAGAGCAGTTGTCCTTGGAAGCGGTGCAGGCGTACGTAGAAAAAGGGGTGCCTGATGCAGACCATGTATCCGCTGACCAGCAAGGGGACGATGATCAGCAAGCCCATGAATGATCAGCCTCCATTTTACGTAGTTGCTCCATGGCGTCCTTGTAACCCTGCGACTCCAACACTTCGGCGGCATCCAAGCCGATGCCTCCGTACACGACTTTCCATGTTTTACGGGACTTGATCTCTTTCGCACGCTCCCACTCATCCTGGGTCGGCTTCCCAAACAGCAAATGCAATAACGACATGGCGACATCCTCGAAGAGAAGTAGCCATTTTTATAGCAAGCGAAAGGGCCCCTCACCATTGATGGCCGCCTTGCCACTGTCGCCGGTTCCTGTAGGAAACGTCTCCATTTGTATGGTTGCCTAAAACGTCGGCGGTGTAATCACCCAGATCACCACGGTTTCTACCTTGCCAGGGTTGCCGTATCGATGGGGCTCACGGCTGGCGAAGCTGAAACTGTCACCGGCCTGCAGCAGGAAGTGTCGCTCACTCACCCACAACTCGAACTGGCCGCTCAGTACGTACCCCGCTTCTTCGCCTTCATGGCTGTAGCTCTGCTGGCTATACGTACCCGGCGGGAAGCTTGATTGGAGCATTTCCAGTTGGTGGTTGGGCAACGGCGTCAGCAATTGGTCGACGATGCCGTCCTCGTAGTGAATGCTCTGGCGGTTGCCTTTGCGCACTACATAGCCTTCGTCCTCGACAGCGGCTACGGTTTCGCTGGCGAAGAACCACTGGATGGTCACGCCCAGGCTGCGGGCAATATTGAACAATGCGGGAATCGATGGATACGCCAGGTTGCGCTCCAACTGGCTGAGGTAGCCGGCCGTCAATTCGCTGGCCTGCGCCAGGGCCGTGAGGGTCAGGCCACGCGCCTTGCGCAGCCCACGAATGCGCGTGCCGAGAAACAGTTGCTGGGGATTGTCTGTCACAGATTCCACGCTACCTTGAGTCCTTCGTAGATCGCCTCTTCGGCGGTGCGCGGGGCCAGGCAGTCGCCGATGCGATCAAAGGGCACCAAGCCTTGCAACTCCGCGCCCAGAGTGTCCACCGGCTGGTGGCCCTGGCACAACACCAGCGTGTCGACATTTTCCAGCAGCATCGGCTCGCCGCTGGCGGTGTGTTGCAAGTAGACCGTGGTGTCATCACAGCCATAGAGGCGGGAGTAAGGGATGATCGGGATGCCCAGCCGATGCAGTTCGCCAGCCAATTGATCACGTACATACAGCGGCAGGTTTTCTCCACAGTGCGTGCCATTGACCGCCAATTGCACCTGATGGCCGGCGCGCACCAGGCGCTCGGCAATGCCGGGTCCGATCCAGTCGCAACGCCAGTCGACGACCACCACCGAGCGGCCCAGCGTGACCTGCTCGCGCAGCACCTGCCACGCGTCCACCACTTGCAGTGCGCCACCGCGTTCGAAGGCCGGCCAATAAGGCTCGGCACCGGTGGCGATAATCACGTGATCGGGCTGTTCCTGTTCCACCAGCGCACGATCGACCCAGGTATGGCGCACCACCCGTACCCCCGCCAGTTCCATTTCACGTTGCAGGTTGGTACTGGCGCCGCCGAATTCGCTGCGCCGTGGTAGCAGTTGGGCCAGCAACACTTGCCCGCCCAATTGCCCGCTGGCTTCATACAGCGTCACGTCATGCCCGCGTTGCGCGGCGACTGCCGCTGCTTTCATGCCTGCCGGGCCACCGCCCACCACCATGATGCGTTTGGACTTCACTGCCTGTTGCAACACACCAAACACCAGCTCGCGGCCGGTCTCGGGATGCTGGATACAGGAGATCGGTAGCCCCTTGTGAAAGTGACCGATGCAGGCTTGATTACAGGCGATGCACGCCCGCACATCTTCGGCACGGCCCTCAAGGGTCTTGGCCGGCATCAGCGGGTCGCAGATCAACGCACGCGTCATGCCGCAGACATCGGCCTGGCCCCGCGCCAATATCAGTTCGGCTTCCTGGGGCTGATTGATTCGCCCTGTGACGAATAGCGGAATCGACAGGCTGGCCTTGAATGTGGCCGCCTCGCTGGCGAGGTATGCGGCGGCAATCGCCATGGGCGGCACGATATGGACTGCGCCGCCCAGAGACGCTGATGTGCCCGCGACGATATGCACGTAATCCAGCTGGGTTTGCAGGTGTTGAACGGCCTCAAGGGACTCGTTTTCAGTGAGGCCTTCGGCGTCGCGTTCATCGGCAGAAATGCGCAGCCCGATAATGAACTGTTCGTCGGTGGCGTCCCTTACGGCTTCGATGATTTCCCTCAAGAACCTCAACCGATGTTCCAAAGAACCGTTGTAATCATCGGTACGCCGGTTTACCCGAGGATTGAGAAACTGCGCCGGCAGATACCCATGACTGGCAACCACTTCCACCCCATCGATCCCGGCTTCATGCAAGCGCCTGGCCGCCGATGCATAACCCGCGACGATCTCGTTGATCATCGCCTGGTCCAGCGCTCGTGGCATCACGCGAAAGCGTTCATTCGGCACCCCTGACGCCGAGTACGCCACGGCGAGCAGACCATCGGCGGACTCCATGATTTCGCGTCCCGGATGGAAGATCTGTGACAGCACCACGGTGCCGTGTGCATGGCAGGTTTCGGCCAGTTCGCGGTAGCCGTCGATGCAGCTGTCGTCGGTCGCCATCAGCACATGGGAGGTATAGCGCGCGCTGTCATGCACCCCGGCCACCTGTAATACGATCAACCCTACACCGCCCTCGGCCCGTGCGCGGTGGTAGGCGATCAATTGCGCATTGACGCGGTTATCGGTGGGCATCGAGGTGTCGTGCCCGCTGGACATGATGCGGTTTTTCAGGCGCTTGCCGCGCAGTTCCAGAGGCTCGAACAGATGGGGAAAGGTCAGGTGCGACATGGTGAAGATACTCCAGGCGCTGTTATTGTTATTTTTCTATAGGAGGCGAGCGCCAGTAAAAAATCAACTTGTTTTTTTACTGGTGACTGGATTAGCGTCGCCCTCACCAACCCCGTGCCTGGAGAATAAAAATGACTCACTCCACCGAACAGCAGCTCCGTGAACAGCTCGCCGCCTGCTACCGATTGATCGCGCACTACCGCATGAGTGACCTGATTTTTACGCATATTTCGGTGCGCATCCCTGGGCCCGAGCACCACTTCCTGATCAATCCCTACGGGCTGATGTTCGACGAAATCACCGCATCGAGCCTGGTGAAAATCGGCCTGGACGGTCACGCCGTGGAGCCCTCGGCTTATGCGGTCAACCCGGCGGGCTTCGTGATTCACAGCGCGATTCATGGCGCCCGCGAAGACGCCCAGTGCGTGCTGCATACCCACACCCGTGCCGGCTGTGCGGTGGCGGCCTTGGAGTGCGGGTTATTGCCGGTAAACCAGATTTCCATGGAGTTCTACGGCAAGGTGGCCTACCACGATTACGAAGGTGTGGCCCTGGACATGGATGAGCAGCAGCGGCTGGTGCGGGACCTGGGCGACAAGCCGGTGCTGATGCTGCGCAACCATGGTTTGCTGACGGTGGGTGAGACGGTCAGCCAGGCGTTCCTGCGCATGTATTTCCTGGAGAAGGCCTGCGATATACAGATCGCCGCCCAGGCGTGTGGCAAGCTGGTGCTGCCGTCCGCCGAGGTCTGTGCCTACACCGAACAGCAATTCAACAACCCTGGCCGCCCGCTGGAAGAGAGTGAGTTGGTCGACCTGGACGCCATGCAACTGGCCTGGGCGGCGTTGCTGAGGATGCTGGATCGGGTGTCGCCGGGTTATCGCGACTGAGGTAGAGTCGTGCTGCCGACCCAATCGTAGGAATTAACCGCATGACCCAGGAATCCCGTTTTTCCCGGATGGACCCGGAAATGCGCAAGGCCAATCTGGTCCAGGCCACGCTCACGTGCCTCAAGCGTGACGGGTTCCAGGGTGCGTCGATCCGCAAGATCAGCGCCGAGGCCGGGGTGTCGGTGGGGCTGATCAGCCACCATTATTCGGGCAAGGATGAGCTGGTGGCGGAGGCCTACCGCACCATCACCGACCAGGTCATGAGCCTGCTGCGCGAAACCATGGCCAAGGCGCCGCCGAACCCTCGGGAGCGCCTGTCGGCGTTGTTCCGTGGCTCGTTTTCCGCCGAATTGCTCGACCCGCACCTGCTGGACGCCTGGCTGGTGTTCTGGGGCGCGGTCAAGACGGCGCCGGCGATCAACCTGGCCCACGAACACTCCTACGGCGAGTACCGCACCATCATGCGCTCAGCGCTGACCGACATGGCCAAGGAGGAGGGCTGGAAGCACTTCGATGCCGATCTGGCCGCCATCGGCCTGAGCGCACTGCTCGACGGGTTGTGGCTGGAGTCGGGGCTCAATCCCGGCACGTTCACGCCGGAGCAGGGCATCCAGATCTGCGAGGCCTGGGTCGATGGCCTGCAGGCCGGTGGCCGCCAGCGTTATCAGCTCAAACCCTGAGTCTTCTGCAGCCGCCTGAACGCAAGGTTCAGGTCGGCCATTTCCCCTTCTGAAAATATTTGCGGTTTGCCGATTGCCTTCTTACTGAACACTTGTTTAGTATCGCCTCATGTCGCACCCCTCAAGCCAACTAAAATAATTCGAGGAAGCCATGACTACCGATTCGCCCGTGCTCACTCATGTGCAAGCTGGCGTTGCCTGGATCACCCTCAATCGTGGTCCGCAGCGCAACGCCTTGGACATTCCCACCCTCAAGCACCTGCACGCCTTGCTCGACGCCTTCAACGCCGACCCCGCTGTGCGCGTGGTGGTATTGACCGGCAACGGTCGCAGCTTCTGCGCCGGGGCCGACCTTGCCGAGTGGGCCGATGCCGAAGCCCGTGGCGCCCTCGAAACCTACGGCTGGACCGAAACCGCCCACGCCTTGATGACCCGCCTGCACAGCCTCGACAAACCGACGATTGCCGCCATCAACGGCACCGCCGTCGGTGCGGGCATGGACCTGACGCTGTGCTGCGACCTGCGCGTCGCCGCCCAATCGGCACGCTTCAAGGCCGGCTACACCAGCATGGCCTATTCGCCCGACGCCGGCGCCAGTTGGCACTTGCCGCGCCTGATCGGCAGCGAGCAAGCCAAGCGCCTGCTGTTCCTTGACGAACTGTGGAGCGCCGACCGCGCCCTGGCCACCGGCCTTGTCGCAGAGGTGGTTGCGGATGATCAACTGCACGCCCACACCACCGAACTCGCCACGCGCCTGGCCAACGGCCCGACCTTCGCCTTCGCGCAAACCAAGACCCTGATCCGTGAAGGCGCCGACCGCAGCCTGCCCGAGCAACTGCAGGCCGAACTGGCCGCAGGCCTGTTGTGCGGACGCAGTGCCGATGGCGCCGAAGCCCTGCGCGCCTCTATGGAAAAACGCCTCCCGAATTTCTCCGGCAAATAACAACAACACCCCGAACAGGTAGCGCCATGAATTTCCAACTCAGCCAAGAACAAGACATGTTGGTGGACGCGGTACGCAGTTTTGTTGCCAAGGAATTGTTGCCCCATGAAGAGGCGGTGGACCGTGCCGATGAGGTCTCGCCTGAGTTGGCTGCGCAGATTCGCGATAAGGCAATTGCTGCCGGTTTCTATGCCTTCAACATGCCGGAAGAAGTGGGTGGTGGTGGCCTGGACTACCTGTCCCAGGCGCTGATCGAGCGGGAGTTGTCCAAAGTCTCGTGGGCGCTGCATGTGTTTGTCGCGCGGCCGTCCAAGATCCTGATGGCGTGCACGGGCTCGCAGATTGGCGACTACCTGTTGCCCTGCGTGCAAGGCAAGAAAATCGACTGTTTTGCCTTGACCGAACCCGGCGCCGGTTCCGACGCCAATGCCATCAAGACTCGCGCCGTGCGCAGTGGCGATGACTTCGTGATCAACGGCAGCAAGCACTTCATCAGCCACGCCGGGCACGCCGATTTCGCCATCGTGTTTGCGGTCACGGATACCTACGAACACAACGGCCGACAGCGCAACGCGGTGACCTCGTTCCTGGTGGACCGGGGGACACCTGGCATGACCATCCGCCGTGGCCCCAAGTGCGTGAGCAACCGGGGTTATCACACCTATGAAATGTTCTTCGACGACTGCCGCGTCCCGGCGTCCAAGGTACTGGGCGAAGTGGGCAAAGGCTGGGAAGTGGCCAACGCCTGGCTCACCGCTGGCCGTGTGATGGTGGCCGCCAACTGCGTCGGTCAGGCCCAGCGCGCGCTGGATGTGTCGTTGCAATGGGCGGCGGACCGCAAACAGTTCGGCCAGCCGATCGGCACCTACCAAGGCGTGAGTTTCAAGTTGGCCGACATGGCCACGCAGATTCGCGCCGCTGAACTGCTGACCCTGCACACCGCCTGGAAAATGGACCAAGGCAGCATGACCGACGGCGAGGCCGGCATGGCCAAGCTGTTTGCCAGCGAAACCTTGGGCAAGGTCGCTGACGAAGCCGTGCAGATTTTCGGCGGCATGGGCTTGATGGATGAAGGGCCGGTCGAGCGCATCTGGCGCAATGCGCGGATTGAACGGATCTGGGAAGGCACGTCGGAAATCCAGCGCCATATCATCGCCCGTGAACTGTTGCGGCCACTGTTGCGTTAAGCGGCGAGGAGAGCGTATGTCCCAGGCTATTCGCGACAACCTCAAACGTCTGCTGGCACCCCGGCACCTGGCATTCGTTGGCGGACGCAGCATGGCGCGCGCGCTCAAGCGCTGTGCCGACGGTGGTTTTACCGGGCCGATGTGGCTGGTCAACCCGCAATATGACAGCCTCGATGGCATCCCCTGTGTGCGCCGCGTGGCTGATCTCCCGTGCGGGCCGGATGCGGTGTTTATCGCCACCAACCGTGAATTGACGCTGACCTGCGTGGCTGAACTGGCCGCTATCGGCACCGGTGGCGCGATTTGCTACGCCTCGGGTTTTGCCGAAACCGGTGCCAGCGGCGCCGCCATGCAGCAGCAGCTCTTAAAGGCGGCGGGCGATATGGCATTGCTCGGCCCCAACTGCTACGGCTTGCTCGACTACCTGCACAGCTCTGCGCTGTGGCCGGTCGCCCATGGCGGCACGTCGGTGGAGAAGGGCGTGGCGGTGCTCACCCAGAGTGGCAATTTCGCCTACAACCTATCGATGAGCGACCGTTCGCTGCCGGTGGCCTACATGGCTTCCGTGGGTAATCAGGCGCAACTGGGCGTTGCCGAATTGATGGACGTGCTGCTCGACGAGCCGCGCGTCACCGCCATCGGCCTGCACCTGGAAGGTTTGAAGAATGTGCCGGGGTTTGCCCGAGCAGCGCACAAGGCGCTGGAGAAAGGTATTCCGATCATCGCGCTGAAAACCGGCGTGTCGCAGATCGGCGCCGAGCTGGCTTTAAGTCATACCAGTTCGCTGTCTGGTTCTGATGCGCTGTACGACAGCCTGTTTGCGCGCCTGGGCGTGATCCGTGTGAGCGGGCCGGTGAGTTTTGTCGAAACCCTCAAGGCTGCCGCCTGCGGCAATCTTCCAGCGGGCAAGCGCCTGATTGCACTGGCCTGTTCGGGTGGCGATGCGGGGCTGATTGCCGATTATGCCGAACGCAATCATCTGGCCTTGCCCAAAATGGACGAAGAGCAACGTGCTGAACTGGCCCAGGTGCTGCCCAGCTACGCCAACCTGGTCAACCCGCTGGATTTCACCACCGCTATCTGGGGCGATCGTGATGCCCTGAACACGATGCTCGACACCGCGCTGCGAACCGACGCCGATGCCGCCATGCTGGTGCTGGATTACCCGGCCGAGTTCACCGGCGAGCGCAAGGAGTGCGACCTGTTGCTGGAGCTGTTCTGCGCCGCGCTCGGTCGCCATGGCAAGACCGGATTTGTCACCTCGGCGTTTCCCGAACTGTTGCCGGCCCATGCCCGCGAGCGTCTGCATGCTCAGGGGATCGCCGCGCTGCAAGGCGTAGAAGATGCACTGGCCGCTTGGGGCCGAATTGCCGATTACCAGGACAACCGTCGCGTGTTGCTGGAGCGGGGGGAGTCGATCCTCGAACCCTTGTGCCCAAAAGCCCTGGATGACAGCAGCGGGGCTTTGGACGAGTGGGCTTCCAAGCAAGCCCTGCGTGCGTTCGGCTTGACCACACCGGCTGGGGTGCTGAGTACGCCGGGAAGGGCGGTCAGTGATGCAGAGCTGCTGGGCTATCCCCTGGTCCTCAAGGCGGTCAGCGCACAGTTGCCGCATAAAACCGAGGCCGGTGCCGTGGTGCTGAACCTGCAAAACGGCATGGCCCTGACCGCCGCACTGGAGCAGATGCGCGAGAAAATCGCCGCTTATGCGCCCAATGTCGTCTTTAACCAATTGCTGCTGGAGTCCATGGCCACGCCGCCCTTGGCGGAGCTGATCGTGGGCATCAAGCGCGAAAACGACTTTGGCCTGGCCTTGGTCATCGGCGCCGGCGGGATCCTGGTGGAACTGCTCAAGGACAGTCGCAGCCTGTTGTTGCCGACCACCGACAGTGCCATCCGCAACGCCTTGCTCAGCCTGCGCAGCGCAGCACTGCTGCAAGGTTTTCGCGGGCGGGAAGTGGCGGATATGGATGCATTGGTCGCCGCGATCCGTGCCGTGGCGGACTACGCCTGCGCCAACGCCGGGCAGTTGCTGGAGCTGGATGTGAACCCACTGTTGGTCAATGCCCAGGGCGCCACGGCGGTCGATGCATTGATCCGTCTAGGAGATGAACATGCACAATAACGTGATGACCGGCGGCCAGGCCCTGGTGCGGTTACTGGCTAACTATGGCGTCGATACGGTGTTCGGCATTCCCGGCGTGCATACCTTGGAGCTGTATCGCGGCCTGCCCGGCAGCGGCATTCGTCATGTACTGACGCGGCATGAGCAAGGTGCCGGCTTTATGGCTGACGGCTACGCGCGGGTCAGTGGCAAGCCGGGGGTGTGTTTTGTGATCACCGGTCCCGGCGTGACCAATGCCGCCACCGCGATTGGCCAGGCGTACGCCGATTCGATTCCGATGCTGGTGATTTCCAGCGTCAACAGCACCGTCAGCCTCGGCAAGGGTTGGGGCATCCTGCATGAGACCCAGGACCAGCGCGCCATCACGGCGCCGATCACCGCGTTTTCGGCGGTGGCATTGAGTGCTGAGGACTTGCCTGAACTGGTCGCCCGCGCCTACGCCGTTTTCGACAGCGAACGACCGCGGCCGGTGCATATCTCGGTGCCACTGGACGTGTTGGCCGCGTCGATCCAACGGGACTGGAGCAACGAAGTTGTGCGCCGCCCTGGGCGCGGCTTGCCGTCCGCTGAAGCCTTGGATCAAGCTGTGGCCAAGCTCGCGACAGCCAAGCGACCGATGATCATTGCCGGTGGCGGTGCGTTGGCGGCGGGCGAGGCTTTGCAGCGGTTGAGCACCCAGTTGGCGGCGCCGTTCTTCACCAGCGTGGCCGGCAAGGGTTTGCTGCCCATCAACGACCCGCTGAATGCCGGTTCCACCCTGTGCGTCGAACCTGGCTGGCAACTGATCAGCGAGGCGGATGTGGTGCTGGCGGTCGGCACGGAAATGGCCGACACCGACTATTGGCGTGAGCGTTTGCCCCTCAACGGTGAGCTGTTGCGGGTGGATATCGATGCGCGCAAATTCAATGATTTCTACCCCTGTGCCGTGGCACTGAAAGGCGATGCACAGCAGACCGTACTGGCATTGCTCGAACGTCTGCCGACCACAGCGCGCGACGCTGCGGCCGCCGTCTCGACAGTGAGGGCGTTGTTGCAGGCGGTCGAGTTGGGGCACGGCCCCTTGCAGTCCATCCACCAAGCCATTCTCGACCGTATCGAAGCCGAACTGCCGGCGAACGCCTTCATCAGCAGCGACATGACCCAACTGGCCTACACCGGCAATTACGCCTACCGCAGCCGTGCGCCGCGCAGCTGGTTGCATCCTACCGGCTACGGCACCTTGGGCTACGGCCTGCCCGCAGGTATCGGCGCCAAGTTCGGCGCGCCACAACGGCCGGGCTTGGTGCTGGTGGGCGACGGTGGTTTCCTCTACACCGCCCAGGAACTGGCCACCGCCGTCGAAGAGCTGGACAGCCCGTTGGTGGTGCTGTTGTGGAACAACGACGCGCTTGGCCAGATTCGCGATGACATGTTGAGCCTCGATATCGAGCCCATCGGCGTACTGCCGCGCAACCCGGATTTCGCGCTGTTCGGCCAGGCGTTCGGCTGCACCGTGAACCAGCCCCGCACCCTGGATGAATTGCAAACGGACCTGCGCAACGCTTTCAAACGCAATGGCGTGACCTTGATCGAGTTGAAACATGCCTGTGCCTGTTGACCTTTAGAGAGACAAGACCATGAGCGAAAACAACAACAAAATGACTCAAGCGATGCACCGTCGCGACTTCCTCAAACACAGCGCCGTGGCTGGCGCGGTGGCCGCGGCGTTTTCCATGGGCTTGCCGTTGCAGGCGTTTGCCGCAGACGCCACGCCCAAGCCGGGCGGTGTGCTGCGCCTGGGCCTGGCCGGTGGCAGCACCACCGATTCCCGCGACCCGGGTTCCTGGGTCGATACCTTCACCTTTGTCGGCTTCTCGGCGGTGTACAACACCCTCACGGAAATCGCGGTAGACGGCAGCGCGATTCCCGAACTGGCCGAGCGTTTCGAATCCACGCCCGATGCGCGGGTGTGGACCTTTTATTTGCGCCCCGGCGTGACCTTCCACAATGGCAAGAGCCTGACCGCCGAAGACGTGGTGGCCTCGATCAACCATCATCTGGACGCCAAGTCCACTTCGGCCGCCAAGACCGTGCTGGGCGATGTCGCCAGCGTGAGTGCCAAGGGCAGCGATGCGGTGGTGTTCGAACTGCATTCAGGCAATGCCGACTTCGCCTACGTCGTCGCCGATTACCACCTGGTGATCATGCCCGCCAAGGACGGCGTGGCTGACTGGCAAGCCGGTGTGGGCACCAGCGGCTACCGTCTGAAAAGCTTTGAGCCGGGCGTGCGGATGGACCTTGAGCGCAACCCCGACTACTGGAAACCCGGCCGCGCGCACTTCGCCAGCGCCGAGTTGCTTGCCATCGCTGACGGCGCCGCGCGGGTCAATGCGTTGGTCACCGGGCAGGTGGATGTGATCAACAAGGTCGACCTGAAAACCGTGGCACTGCTCAAGCGCAACCCCGGCCTGGTGATCGAAGAAACCAAGGGCGCGCAGCACTACACCTTCCCGATGCTGTGCGACAGCAATGAATTCAAGAACAACGACATCCGCATGGCGATGAAGCACGCGATCAACCGTGAGACGCTGTTGGCTTCGGTACTGCACGGCTATGGCCTGGTGGGCAACGACCACCCGATCCAGCCCGGCAGTCGCTTTATCAATGCGGCCCTGGAGCAGCGCACCTACGACCCGGACAAGTCGCGCTTCTACCTGCGCAAGGCCGGTGTGGAGTCGCTCAAGGTGCGCCTGCAGGCTTCCGATGCGGCTTACACCGGTGCGGTGGACGCCTCGGTCTTGTTCAAGGAGCAGGCGCGCCAAGCGGGTATCGACATCGATGTGGTGCGTGAACCGGCCGATGGGTTCTTCTCCAACGTCTGGATGAAGCAGCCGTTCACCACCTCGTTCTGGTACAGCAGCCTGACCGCCGACCGCATGTTCAGCATCGGCTACGCCAAGGGGGCGGCGTGGAATGAAACCCACTGGGACAATGCGCGTTTCAACCAACTGCTCAATGCCGCCCGTGGCGAGATGAACGCGCCGTTGCGCCAGGAGATGTACAACGAAATGCAGGCCCTGTGCCGGGATGACGGCGGCGCGATTGTGCCGCTGTTTGCCAGCTCCGTGGCGGCGCGCTCGAACAAGGTCAACCACGGGCCGCTGACCGCACCCTATGGTGAGTTGGACGGGCTGCGGCTGATCGAGCGGTGGTGGCAGGCCTGAGGAGTGGCATCATGAATAGCCTGTTGAAGCTGGTCCTGCAACGCCTGGCCCTGGGTGTGCTGTCGTTGTTCGCCGTGTCGGTAATTATCTTTCTCGCCGTGGGCATGCTGCCGGGGGATATTGCCCAGGCCATGCTCGGCCAGTCCGCCACGCCGGAAACCGTGGCGGCATTTCGCGCGCAGCTGGGCCTGGATCTGCCGCCGTTCACGCGCTTTGCTCAATGGCTGCTGCGCCTGCTGCACGGTGACCTGGGTGCGTCGCTGGCCAATCAACGGCCCATCGCCGAGCTGATCGGCGCGCGATTGGGTAACACCCTGAGCCTGGCTGCATTGGCGGCGTTGGTCTCGGTGCCCACGGCGCTGGTGCTGGGCATGCTGGCGGCGCTGTACCGCAACAGCTGGTTCGATCGGCTGCTCAATACCTCGGCGTTGAGCGCCGTGTCGTTTCCGGAGTTCTTCGTCGCCTACCTGCTGATCCTGGTGTTCTCGGTGAAGCTGGGCTGGTTCCCCAGCCTGTCCAACCTGGCGCCGGATGCCACCTTTGGCACGATCCTGGAACGCTCGGTACTGCCGGTGGCGACCCTGAGCCTGGTGGTGATCGCGCAGATGATGCGCATGACCCGCGCGTCCCTGATTAACTTGCTCGCCAGCCCCTATATCGAAATGGCTCGTCTGAAGGGCATCCGCCAGTCGAGGATTATCTGGCGGCATGCGCTGCCCAACGCGCTGGCGCCGATCGTCAACGTGATCGCGCTGAACCTGGCCTATCTGGTGGTGGGGGTGGTGGTCGAAGTGGTGTTTGTCTATCCGGGCCTCGGCCAGTTGTTGGTGGACTCGGTGTCCAAGCGCGACATCCCGGTGGTGCAGGCATGCAGCCTGATCTTTGCCGCCACTTACATCCTGCTCAATACCGGGGCGGACGTGCTGTCCATCGCCAGCAACCCACGCCTGATGCATCCCAAGGGGTAGCCCATGAACCTGTTGAGCCAAGTGGCCCGTGCGCCGTTGAGCGCCAAGTTCGGCCTGCTGATTATTCTGTTGTACATCGCGGTGGCTGTGTTTGCGCCGTTGCTGGCGCCCTATGGCGAAACCCAGGTGGTGGGCGAGGGCTTTGCGCCCTGGAGCGGCCAGTTCCTGCTGGGTACCGATAACCTGGGGCGCGACATGTTCAGCCGTTTGGTCTACGGCGCGCGCAACACGCTGGGGATTGCCTTCCTGACGACGATGCTGGCGTTTTTGCTGGGGGGCTTGAGCGGCTTGGTGGCGGCGATCAAGGGCGGTTGGATTGACCAGGGCTTGTCGCGGGTGGTGGATGTGCTGATGGCGATCCCGCAGCTGATCTTCGCGTTGCTGATTCTGAGCGTCGTGGGCACCAACGCCACGTCGCTGGTGCTGGTGATTGCCTTGCTGGATTCAACGCGGGTGTTTCGCTTGTCCCGTGCCGTGGCAATGACCGTGGTGGTGCAGGACTTTGTCGAAGCTGCCCGCCTGCGCGGCGAAGGCTTGTGGTGGCTGGTCACCCGCGAGGTGTTGCCCAACGCCGCCGCGCCGCTGATTGCCGAATTCGGCCTGCGCTTCTGCTTTGTGTTCCTGTTCATCAGCGCGTTGTCGTTCCTCGGCCTGGGCATTCAACCGCCCACTGCCGACTGGGGCAGCATGGTGCGCGACAACGCCGTACTGATCACCTTCGGCGACATCAGCCCGTTGCTGCCGGCCCTGGCGGTGGCGTTGATCACCGTCAGCGTGAATTTTGTCGTCGACTGGATGCTGCATAAATCCAGCGGCCTGAAGGAGTGTTGAAGGATGGACAAGCCATTGCTGGAAATCCGCAACCTGCAGATCGAAGGGCATTACGAAGACGCCTGGCACCCGCTGATCAAGGGCATCGACCTGACCTTGCAGCGCGGTGAAGTGCTGGGTTTGATTGGCGAGTCGGGGGCGGGAAAATCCACTCTGGGCCTGGCGGCGATGGGCTATGCGCGGGACGGTTGCCGCATTATTGGCGGCTCGGTGTGTTTTGACGGCATCCAGTTGCTGCAGGCCAAGCCTGAGGCGCTGCGTAAATTGCGTGGCCTGCGCATTGCCTATGTTGCACAGAGCGCGGCGGCGTCGTTCAACCCGGCACATCGCCTGATTGACCAGCACGTCGAAACGGCGGTAATCAACGGCGGTATTGACCGCGCTCAGGCTGAACGCGAAGCGGTCGAGCTGTACCGCGTACTGCGCCTGCCCAACCCGGAAACCATTGGCCAGCGTTATCCCCATCAAGTCTCCGGTGGGCAGTTGCAGCGGGTCATGACGGCGATGGCCATGGCCTGTCACCCGGACCTGATCATCTTCGACGAGCCCACCACCGCCCTCGACGTGACCACCCAGATCGAAGTGCTGGCAGCGATCCGCGATGCGGTGAAAACCTTCGGCAGCGCCGCCCTCTACATCAGCCACGACCTGGCGGTGGTGGCGCAGATGGCCGATCGCATCATGGTGTTGCGCCACGGCAAGCTGGTGGAAGAGGCGGACACCCGCAGCATGCTCAGCCAGCCGCAGCAGGACTACACAAAATCCCTATGGGCGGTGCGCAGTTTTCGCACCGAACCCAAGGCTTGCCCGACGCAGGAGCGACCGCTGTTGGAGGTGCGCCAAGTGAGCGCCAGTTACGGTCATCAACCGGTGCTGCATGACGTGTCGATGAAGCTCTATCGCGGCCAGACCCTGGCGGTGATCGGCGAGTCGGGCAGCGGCAAGAGCTCCACGGCGCGGTTGATTACCGGACTGCTGCCGGCCACGGTGGGGCAGGTGCTGTATGACGGCGAGGCATTGCCGGTGGATTTTCGGCGACGAACCAAGGAGCAATTGCGCCGCATCCAGATGATCTACCAGATCCCCGACACCGCGCTGAACCCGCGTCAGCGCATCGTCGATATCATCGGCCGGCCGCTGACGTTTTACCTGGGCCTGAAGGGCAGGGCGATGCGCGCCCGCGTTGCCGAGTTGCTGGAGATGATCGAACTGGACCCGGCGGTGTTCATGGAGCGCCAGCCAAGGGAATTGTCCGGCGGCCAGAAGCAGCGCATCTGCATCGCCCGTGCCTTGGCGGCCGACCCGCAACTGATCATCTGTGATGAAGTCACATCGGCCCTCGATCAACTGGTGGCCGAGGGCGTGCTGAAGTTGCTCAACCGCCTCCAGCAGCAACTGGGTGTGGCCTATCTGTTTATCACCCATGACGTCGCCACCGTGCGCGCCATCGCCGACGAAGTGGTGGTGATGCAGCGGGGCAGGGTGGTGGACCAGGGCAGTCGCAGCGCGATTTTCACCCCGCCGTACCAGGACTACACCGGCCTGCTGTTTTCATCGGAGCCCGAGATGGACCCGGATTGGCTCGATCATTTGCTGGCCCAACGGGCGGCGCATACCGTTTGAGGAGTTTGTATGAAGGTTTTGATTGTTCACGCGCACCCTGAGCCACAGTCATTCACTGCGGCCTTGCGCGATCAGGCGGTGGCCACGCTGGAAGGCCAGGGGCATGAGGTAAAGGTCAGCGACTTGTACGCCATGCAGTGGAATCCGGTGGCGTCGGCAACGGACTTTTCGACGCGGGAGAATCCCGAGTACCTGGTGTATGCCCTGGAGCAGCGCCTGGGGGTGAAAAAACAGTCGATCGCCGCGGACATCCAGGGCGAGTTGGACAAGCTGTTGTGGGCAGATCTGCTGATCCTCAACTTTCCGATTTTCTGGTTCTCGGCGCCGGCCATGCTCAAGGGGTGGATCGACCGGGTGCTGGTGTCGGGTGTGTGTTACGGCGGCAAGCGCTTTTACGATCAAGGCGGCCTGGCGGGCAAGCGCGCGATGGTCACGGTGACCCTGGGCGGGCGCGAGCATATGTTCGGTGAGGGCGCGATTCATGGGCCGCTGGAGGACATGTTGCGGCCGATTCTGCGCGGGACGTTGGCGTATGTGGGGTATGACGTGCTGCCACCGTTTGTGGCGTGGCATGTGCCGTACATCAGCGCCGAGGCGCGGCGGGATTTCCTGGTGGGGTATGAGCAGCGGCTGCAAGGGCTGGCGGACGAGCAGCCCTTGGTGTTTCCGAAGCTTGAGCAGTTTGATGACTCGTTGTATCCGCTTCGCTGAGCCCAACAACGTCCAACTGTAGGAGCCGGCTTGCCGGCGATAGCGGTGTGTCAGGCAACAAATTTGTAGCTGATGCACCGCTATCGCTGGCAAGCCAGCTCCTACAAAGGTCAGCACCAGAGGTCAGCGTGCGCGGAGACGCTCGGCAGCACTGCGCAGCAGTTGCTCAGTACCATTCCAACCCAGGCAACCATCGGTGACGGACACGCCGTACTTCATCGAAGCACTCAACGGCTGGCAGCCTTCGAACAGGTGGCTTTCGAGCATCATGCCGATCAGCGAGGTGTCGCCCTGCAACCGCTGTTCCAGCACCTCGTTGAACACCGCCGGTTGACGCAGCGGGTCCTTGCCGCTGTTGGCGTGGCTGCAATCGACCATGATGCGCGCCGCTACCTTGGACTTGGCCAGATCGTGTTTCACCTGCGCCACGCTTTGCGCGTCGTAGTTCGGCCCACGGTGCCCGCCGCGCAGTACCAGGTGCGTGTCGGGGTTGCCTGGGGTCTGGATGATCGCCGGGTGGCCCTGGCTGTCGACGCCGAAGTGACGGTGCGGGTGGGACGCCGAGCGCATCGCGTCACAGGCAATCGCGACGCCGCCGTCGGTGCCGTTCTTGAAACCGACGGGCATGCCCAGGCCGCTGGCCATTTCGCGGTGGATCTGCGATTCGGTGGTGCGCGCGCCAATCGCGACCCAACTGAGCAGGTCATCGAAGTAGCCGGCGGCCATGGGTTGCAGCAGCTCGGTGGCGACCGGTAGGCCCAGGCGCAGCATTTCGCGCATCAGTTCGCGGGACAGGGTGAGGCCGGCGGCCATGTCATCGCTGCCGTCCAGGTGCGGGTCGTAGGCCAGGCCTTTCCAACCAACGGTGGTGCGCGGTTTTTCGACGTAGGCGCGGATCACCAACAGCATCTGGTCGCTGACTTCCAGCGCGAGTTTCTTCAGGTTGCGTGCGTATTCCATGGCCGACTCAGGGTCGTGAATCGAGCACGGGCCGACAATCACCAGTAAACGGGAATCTTCGCCATTAAGAATGGCGCGCACGGCTTGGCGATGGGCGTGGACTTGTTCGTTGAGGAACGGGCTGAGGGGCAGTTGGTGCTTGAGCTCAAGGGAGCTGGGCAGGCGCTGGGTCAGGGCTTCATTGGCACTGGACAGGTTGGCGACAGGCAGAGCGGCGGTGGCAGAGTTCATATTCAAGGCTTCCTGGGCAAGCGGCGGGCTGTTCCCGCGCGCTCTGCCCTACTGGGGTGTTCGACAATTGGCCGTATTGGCTACGTGCGTTGGCTTGCCACCAAGAGGTGACCGATCGGAGGCGGCAGGCTGTCCCGAGCGGAGCTGGCTAAATCGCCATGCGGTGGAGGTGTCGTATCGGTAATAGGTGGCGTAGTTCATGTCGTGTGTCCTTTAAGTGTTCTTCAAAAAATTAAGAGGCCGAAAAAACAAAACCCCCGGTCGGGGAGCCGACCGGGGGTTAGATTTCTCTGGTAGGCGACCCCTTGAGTAGTGGGCGCCGATTTCAGGTATCAGGCGCGCCAGTGGCTAAACCAATACCCAAAATAAAAGCTGACCAGTGCGCTCGAACCGTTCACACGGGTAGCCGATACCGAGCGCGGGGCGCTGGCAGCAGGGCAGACCTGAGTGTGGGTGAGTTGCAACATGGTGTTTCTCCAAATGATGGGCAGAGCTTACTCGACGCGTGCGAGTAGTTTCAATCAGAAATTTCTATGCTCGTGGGATGCTTACGGCTATGGGGGACTGTCGATATGCTGTGCATACCCTAATTGGAATGGACACGGACACATGGCGTTTCACTTACGCGCAGCCACGGAGCTGGACCTGCCGTTCGCACGAACCCTGACCTTTGAGGCCATGAGCCATTACTACCTGCAATACGGGCTGATCTGGTCCAACGATGGCTTCGACGTTGCCTGGGCTGGCCGGGAAAACTGGCTGATCTGCAACGATGATGTCGTGATGGGCTTTATCAGCCTGAGCCGCGACAGCCGCGCGCTCTATATCCGTGAGCTGCATATGCTCAAGACATGCCGCAGACTTGGCGCGGGCAGCTGGGTGTTGGAGGACATGACGCACAAGGCGCAGGCCCTGGGCTTGTTGCGCTTGACCGTGTTCAAGACCAATCCGGCCAGGCGGCTCTATCAGCGCATGGGCTTTAGCATTGTCGGTGAGGAGGATTGCTTCTGGCGTATGGAGCGTGTCTGCCCCCTCAGCTAAAGCATGCAGCCAATCCTAATAAGCGCATACTGGCTTCAGGAGACGACTTCCTGATCGTTGTTTTGGCCATCAGCCTCAGCAAGGATGATCCCTTCTTTCATGCCCAGAAGGACCGCTACCTTATGGGCCTCTCCACGCCGTCCCTTTTTGCGCCCAGCGAGCACTTGATAGGTGGTTGCCGGATCAACGCCATGTTCGCGGGCGAACGCTTGGACTGACTGTCCTTGGTGTTCCAGCCAGGCCTTGGCTTGTGCAGCAGTACGGATTCCGGGCATAGTTCAAAACCGTTCAAGTTCGTTTAACAAAGAGATGAGTGTGTCACCTCTTGGGGTGTGCCAATCAGGATCATACATCCAAATGAGTGGAATCGGTTCGCGTTTGAGGCAGGAAAGAGAGCGACTTGGCCTGTCGCAAAAAGTGTTTGGTGAAATTGGCGGCGTTGAGGCCAACGCCCAAGGTAAATATGAAAGTGGAGGGCGTGCGCCTAAAGCGGATTATTTGTCCCGTGTCGCTGAAAGAGGTGTGGATGTGTTGTACGTGTTGACCGGTACGGCAACACCGATCCAATTGGAGAACCTGAGCCACATCGAAGAGAAAGTGTTGGGCGATTACCGCGCTATGTTCAAGGAAGACCAGGATGCGATCCGCCGCCTGACGTCGACCTTGGCCGAACATTCCAGTTCGCTGAATGGAAAAACCAAGCCGCAGCCCCAGGATTCCTGACCCGCTGCCCAGCAAATAGAGCCGTCCGCCCCTCTGTGGGCGGCTGCTGTGGGTTCAAACACTATATATATGACGCTTGCAGCTAGGTCTGCGCCCTGGTTTTTTGCTAAGGTGTTCAGCAACCTATAAGACCATATCGCGAGGTGTCTGCTTGATTAGGGTGCTAGTAGTCGATGACCATGATCTCGTTCGTACAGGCATTACACGAATGCTGGCTGACATCGATGGCCTGCAAGTAGTCGGCCAGGCCGAGTCCGGGGAAGAGTCCCTGATCAAGGCTCGAGAGTTGAAACCCGATGTGGTGTTGATGGACGTCAAGATGCCCGGTATCGGCGGTCTTGGCGCCACGACCAAATTATTGCGCAGCCATCCGGACATCAAGGTCGTGGTGGTGACAGTGTGTGAAGAAGACCCGTTCCCGACTCGCCTCTTGCAGGCGGGTGCAGCCGGTTACCTGACCAAAGGTGCAGGCCTGGCGGAGATGGTGCAAGCCATTCGCCTGGTCTTTGCCGGCCAGCGTTACATCAGCCCGCAGATTGCCCAGCAATTGGCGATCAAATCCTTCCAGCCTGTCAGCGATTCACCGTTCGATGCGCTGTCTGAGCGGGAAATCCAGATCGCCTTGATGATCGTCGGTTGCCAGAAGGTGCAGACCATCTCCGACAAGTTGTGCCTGTCGCCCAAGACCGTCAACACCTACCGCTATCGCATTTTCGAGAAGCTCGCCATCAGCAGTGATGTTGAATTGACCCTGCTCGCGGTGCGCCACGGCATGGTGGACGCCAGCGCCTGACATGACCACACCGTTTGATCCCAGTGCCTTCCTCTCGACCTGCAGCGGCCGCCCCGGCGTGTACCGCATGTTCGACAGCGAGGCGCGCCTGCTTTACGTCGGCAAAGCCAAGAACCTGAAGAACCGCCTGGCGAGCTACTTTCGCAAGACCGGTCTCGCGCCGAAAACCGCTGCGCTGGTGGCGCGTATCGCCCAGGTCGAAACCACCATCACCGCCAATGAAACCGAAGCGCTGCTGCTTGAGCAGACGCTGATCAAGGAGTGGCGGCCGCCCTATAACATCCTGCTGCGCGACGATAAATCCTACCCCTACGTGTTTTTATCCGACGGCAACTTCCCACGCCTGAGTATTCACCGGGGTGCGAAGAAGCAGAAGGGCAAGTATTTCGGGCCGTACCCTAGCGCTGGCGCGATCCGTGAAAGCCTTAGCCTGCTGCAAAAGACGTTTTTTGTGCGCCAGTGCGAAGACAGCTTCTACAAGAACCGCACCCGACCGTGCCTGCAATACCAAATCAAACGCTGCAAGGCGCCTTGCGTGGGCTTGGTTGAGCCGGCGGAGTACGCCGAGGATGTACGCCATTCGGTGATGTTCCTCGAAGGACGCAGCAATGCCTTGACCGATGAACTCTCCGGCGCCATGGAGCAGGCCGCCAGTACCCTGGACTTCGAGCGCGCCGCCGAACTGCGTGATCAGATTTCGCTGCTGCGCCGTGTTCAGGACCAACAAAGCATGGAGGGCGGCACCGGCGACGTCGATGTGATCGCAGCCTTCGTCAACCCGGGTGGTGCCTGTGTGCACTTGATCAGTGTGCGAGGCGGACGGGTGCTGGGCAGCAAAAATTTCTTCCCGCAGACGGGTATAGACGAGGAGGTAGCCGAAGTCATGGCCGCCTTCCTTGGCCAGTACTACGTCAGCAGCCCTGAGCGCGATCTGCCGTCGGAGCTGATCGTCAACGTGGTGCATGAGGACTTTCCCACGCTGATCGAGGCAATCCACGAACTGCGCGGCCGCGAGCTGGACATCAGCCACCGCGTACGTGGCACCCGTGCCCGTTGGCAGCAACTGGCCGTGACCAACGCCGAACAGGCCCTGGGTGCACGCCTCGCCAATCGACAGCATGTCGCCGCACGCTTCGACGCCCTGGCTGAAGTCCTCAACCTGGACGAGCCGCCGCAGCGCCTGGAGTGCTATGACATCAGCCATTCCAGCGGTGAGGCCACCGTGGCGTCCTGTGTGGTATTCGGACCGGAAGGGCCGATCAAATCCGATTACCGGCGCTACAACATCGAAGGTGTCACCGCCGGCGATGACTATGCTGCCATGCACCAGGCCCTGACGCGACGCTTCAGCAAGCTGAAGGACGGCGAGGGCAAGTTGCCAGACATCCTGCTGGTGGACGGCGGCAAGGGCCAGCTGTCCATGGCCCGCGACGTGCTCAACGAGCTGGCGGTGCCCGACCTGATCCTCCTCGGCGTAGCCAAGGGCGCCACGCGCAAGGCCGGTTTCGAAACGTTGTACTTGAATGACGCCGCCCATGAGTTCACTTTGAAGGGTGACTCACCTGCGCTGCACCTGATCCAACAGATCCGTGACGAAGCCCACCGTTTCGCCATTACCGGTCACCGCGCCCGTCGCGGCAAAACCCGGCGAACCTCAACCCTGGAAGGGGTGGCGGGGGTCGGGCCGACACGGCGACGCGACTTGCTTAAACATTTTGGTGGCTTGCAAGAGCTATCCCGTGCCAGCATTGACGAAATAGCCAAAGCACCCGGTATCAGTAAAAAGCTCGCTGAGCTGATTTATGCGAATCTGCACAGCGAATAGAATGCCTTTCCACCTCGTAGCCAGTTGTGCCGATGAATATCCCTAATCTGATCACCGTTCTACGCGTCCTGCTTATTCCGATTTTCATTCTGTTGTTCTATTTGCCGTACGAATGGAGCTATGCGGCCTCCAGCTCGGTGTTCGCCTTCGCGGCCGCCACCGACTGGCTCGACGGCTACCTGGCCCGCCGCCTGGAACAGAGCACGCCGTTCGGCGCGTTCCTCGACCCGGTGGCCGACAAGCTGATGGTGGCTGTCGCCTTGGTCCTGCTGGTGCAGGAACACGGCAACCTGTGGCTGACCTTGCCAGCCGCAGTGATCATCGGTCGCGAGATCGTTGTCTCGGCCCTGCGCGAATGGATGGCCGAAATCGGCGCCCGTGCCCACGTCGCCGTGTCCAACATGGGCAAATGGAAAACCGCTGCGCAAATGCTTGCATTGGTGATCCTGCTGGCCAACCCGTCGGACTTCTCGTTCTGGGTCCTGACTGGCTATGCCTTGCTGCTGATTGCGGCTGGCCTGACGCTGTGGTCCATGCTCCAGTACCTGCGCGCTGCCTGGCCGCATCTGCGCACTACCGTTGAAAAGAAATAAAACTTTTTTGAATCAAAGGGTTGACCGGTTACGAGATTTCTATAGAATGCGCATCACCAAGCGGGAATAGCTCAGTTGGTAGAGCACGACCTTGCCAAGGTCGGGGTCGCGAGTTCGAGTCTCGTTTCCCGCTCCATATTCAACAAAAACGCCGATCAGAAATGATCGGCGTTTTTGTTTGCGCGTGATTTACCGAACCCCTCCTGAGCCACACGTTTTAACGACATAGGCGTCGTGGTTTTTAGATTTTTGCCCCCGTGTAGGAGGCACGTACGTTGTGGTGAGCAGGCTGCCTTGGGTGCGCAGGACTTCGTCGTTCGGATGATCGCGTTCGAAGTCGCAGATCACCCGATCGTTGAGGTTGAGTTGATGCAGGTGCGATGATTTTCAGGGTGGCAATTTGTGGTGCGAGCATCGACAGCCGCCGCACCCTGCTAGAAACCAGCGCCACCACCCTCTCGGCTTGCCTCGAACTGCGCGAGTCCGTCGCTGTTGAATAGGCCGGGAGCACCCGTAACCCCAATGGGGTGGGCGGGCAGCAGGTCCATGACATCGCAGAACAGGCGGCGCTGCTTCCAATCCGCACGGTCGCCGATGACGTACAAGCGCCGCTTGGCG
Source organism: Pseudomonas reactans (assembly GCF_013385825.1). Taxonomy (GTDB): domain Bacteria; phylum Pseudomonadota; class Gammaproteobacteria; order Pseudomonadales; family Pseudomonadaceae; genus Aquipseudomonas; species Aquipseudomonas reactans. The sequence continues at coordinate 433,017 of NZ_JACAPG010000011.1, forward strand.
CGGGTCGCGGCGACATTGAGCAAATTGGGCTGTGAAACGGCCCAGTTGCGCGCGCCCGCATTTTCGCTGTTGCCGCCCAGCACTAGGATAACCACGGCGGCTTCCTTGCCTTGCATGGTGTGGATAGTGCCGTGTACCCGCTGGCCGAGCTGTCGGACCTTGAGTTGGTTACGCACGTCCTGGAAAGGGGTGATGACCGCGATATTGTCCGGCGGCACACCATCGGCTTCGAGCAGGGCCAGCAGGCGATCCAGCGCATGCCCTTCGTTATCGACCCAGTTGCCTGAAGACGGGCCGCTCGCGTGTATCCAACCCGTGGCCAGGCGGGCGGGCGTTTCCTTAGTGGCGGACGGCGCAACAGTACCGTAGACCATGGCGCCGTCGTAAGCGATGAGGTTGGCCAGGTCGAACATCGGCTTGTCGCAGCGGCGATGCACTACCAGCGGCAGGCCGACCCAGCATTTCTGGCCTTGGGGGCCAGCCATGCGCCCCCAGGGTGTGGCATGGTCAGCCAGGGTCTGGGCCGACTGGCGGTTGGGCAACCAATGGGCATCGACCTGGTAGCGGGTGCGCATGTGTTCGAGCACGGCGTCGGAGACCGTCACGATAGGTTCCAGTTGCAGTGGGTCGCCAACCAGCACCGCGCGGCGTGCTCGCCACAGTGCGCCCACAGCGGCCTGCGGGGTCGCCTGGCCGGCTTCGTCCACCAGTAACCAGCCAATTTCGCCGCAGCCCAAGCTGCCAAAGGACCGTGCGAACGAGGCGAAGGTACTGCTGAGCACCGGCACACACATGAACAACGAGGCCCAGGCCGAACGCACCACCGCCTGAGACACGCCGCGGTATCGGCTACCGGTCAACAGGCTGGTGATGAACGCCAGGTTGTAGCCCAGGCGCGAAGCTTCGATCTGAAAGAACGTGCGGTGCAGTTTGAGCGCTTCGATAAATACCTTTGCCCGCGCCTGGCGCCATCCTTCGACGATCCAGGGCTCCCGCAACTCGATGTCGCTGCCCCTGCCGAGCTGACCTTGTTCAAGCCAGATCAGCAGATGGTCGGCTTGGCCGTCCTGGGCAATGCTGCGGGCTTTATCGATCTGCAACGTTGCGTGACGGATGGCATCATGAATAGCCTGTTCGTCAGTGACCAACTGGCGTTTGATTTGGTCCAGTTGGGCAGTCAGTCGCTGCAATTGGCGTTGAAGGCTGTCGAAGGCATCCTTCGCCAGGTCGTGAGAACCTACGCGTAAACGTTGCTGCGCGGTCCAGGTGCGATGTGCGCCCCAAAGGCTCAACAAGTTGGCGAGCAGGCCAGGTTTTTTCCCCTGGTGCGCTTCCAGAGCCTGGAGGGCACATTGCAGGTGCTCACGGGCGGGTGTGAGTTGCTGGCGGTCGAGCTTGGTTTGCTCGCTATCGAGGTCGTGTCGTTGGACCAATCGGGCCTGGCGTTCCTGCTCCTTCTGCTTGATCCGCGCCTTGGCATCGATCACTGCCTGAACACGTGCGAGGACGTCGCTGACCTGATCGCGCAGGGCGTGCTCTGCGTCTTTGGCATCCTGGTACTGCTTGACGGCGGCACGCCAGAGGGTGGCCTTTTCGGCGGGCGAAAGCGGCTTCATCTGCTGCGCGTGCTCGTTGAGCCATTCGCGCATGCCCTTGGGGGCCGGTACCTCTTGTTTATCGGCGCAGTCTGGCGAGGGGTCACCGTTGCCATAGAAAAAGCGGTCGACGAACCGCGTACGATTGGACTTGCTACCCAAGGCGGCGGAGATCAGCGCCCATGCCGGCCTGCCGCTGGTCAACTCGCCCAGCTCACTGAAATATTCGGCATCGGGCAGCCACGATGGATCGATCTTGTCGCGCTGGGGCAATTCGAGCGTGACGTTTTCCACCGCGCCATTGTTGGACGAAGCTACCACCATCTCAAAGCCGAGCAGCCGGGGGTTCAGCTGAAACGCCAAACGCTCGCGCCCGCCATCATTGGCCGACTCGCGGCCATTTTGCAGAAAAGCGTCTGAAGCCTTGTTCAGTGACGCGAGGACATCCGCCCGTTGTGTCACCACTGCCGCGATGAGGTCGCGCAACAAGGTGGTCTTGCCAGTGCCGGGAGGGCCATTGACGCCCATCAAGCCGGGGGTATTGCCAAGATTCAAAAGCAAGCTATTGACCGCCAACTGCTGCGAGTGCACCAGGCCCAAGTGACGCTCGGCCGGCCAACAGCCGGAGGCGTAGCGAGAGGGGGCGAGGCGATCGATCAGCGCCAGGTCGGCATTCGATTTATCCAGGTGCAGCCGTTGGTTGGCGTCGTGGCGGCTCAGGTAATATGCCAGTGGTGCGCTGGTCTGGCCGCAGGCCAGGGCATCGGCGACGTCGGCCAGGTCGCCGAGCAGGAAGCTGTTGAGTGGATCGTCCTCTTGTTCAGGCTTGTCCGGATTAATCGGGGCTGAGCGGAAACGATGGGTGCGAGGCTTGTCGCCGAACAGCTCATCCACGCCAAGGGCTTTGCGCACGAGTGCAGTCATGCGCTCTAGATCGGCGGCCAGTACCACGCCGCCGAGCAGGCTCTTGGCCTGTTCGCGCAAGGCGTCCTGGGCGTCATCAAAACCGCGTGTCCAGTTATGACCATTGATCGCGCAACCGACAAACCACGCCTCACTCGACAATACCAGGCTGTCGACCACCATCATGCCCAGCTCGTTGAACTTCAGGGCGAACAAGGCGGACATTCGCCGTTGCGGTTCCTTGTAGCCCTGGTCTGCTCCGAAGAGCCGCTCCAGTTCACGGGAGACGTCCAGGTTGTCATACAGGTGGGCGTACAGCGTGTGGCTCCAGGTGCGTTTCGCCGGCAGACGCTGACGGCTCAGCGCACTGGCCGGCATCCATGGCAGGATCTGGGCCGAGCAGGGGATGTCCTGGAAGTAAGGCTGATAGTCGTTGTCGCGTTTTTTCAGCTTGGGGACGGCCTGGGGTTGCAGCAGTTCGACGGCATGCCAATATCGCACGATGTTTTGCGAAGTCATCTACGTCCTTGAAAGCACTCTGGCTTGGGTTCCTGCAGGGAGGATATCAGGCATGAAAGACGTTGAGTGCAACAACCCGTGACCGGTCAGCCTTCAAGGCTATTCAAATAGTTGAACAGGTTCGCCGCCTCCGGCGACAGGCGCGTCGCGTCCGCCACGCCGACATACAAGGTCCGCGACGCCCATTCTCCCTCAAGCGGTATCGCCCGTAGTTTGGACGCCAGCAACTCAGGATGCACCGAGCCCAGCGGCAGTATGCCGATCCCCAACCCCGCCTCGATCATCCGGCAAATCCCATCGAAACTGCTGACCTGAATACGCACCTTGAGGCGTTTGCCGGTGCTGGCGGCGGCATCGTTGATGCGGCGCAGCAGTGAGCTGCCTTGGTTCAAGGCGACATAATCGAAGTCCAGCGTGTCGGCCAGCGTCACGCTTGAACGCTGCGCCAACGCATGGGATTGCGGCACCAGCACCACCAACCGATCACGTCGATAGGGCCGCATTTGCAGGCCGGGAGCAGGTACGTTGTCGGCAAAGATGCCGATCTCGGCTTCGCCGTTTTCCACCGCGTGGATGGTGCGGTCGCTGAGCGCTTCTTCCAACTCGATGCGCACATGCGGGTTGGCGGCCAGGAAACTCGCCAGGTCCGCCGGCAGGAACTGGATCACCGCCGATGTATTGGCAAACAAGCGCACATGGCCACGAACCCCCTTGGCGTAGTCGTTGGCGTCATGGGTCATTTGCTGGGCGACGTCGAGCAGCGTGCGCGCATGCTCGGCCAGGCCACGTCCGGCCGGGGTCAGTTGCAGGCCACGGGGCACGCGGGTGAACAGGGTGCAGTGGGTGACGCGTTCGAGCTCGGCCAGCCGTTTGCTTGCGGCGGAAACGGTCATGTGTGCGCTGTTGGCTGCCTGGGTGAGATTTTCTGTACTGGCGGCCAGCACCAGCAGGCGCAGGGACGCCAGGTCCAGTTGCAGTAGGTTGATCATTTCCACCTCAGTGTTTCCAATCAGGAAAGAGTAGTGGAAATCTTTGACATTCTCACGGCCTGTTTTTGGGGGGATTATCCGGCCATCACCTCCAACAAGAACGGACAACGTCATGAGCCTACCCCTGGAAGGCATCAAGGTGGTCGAAATGGGCCAACTGATAGCCGGGCCTTTCGCCGCCAAGATCCTCGCCGAGTTCGGCGCCGAAGTGATCAAGATCGAACCACCGGTCACCGGCGACCCCCTGCGTAAATGGCGCTTGCTGCACGACGGGACGTCGGTGTGGTGGGCCGCCCAGTCGCGCAACAAGCAGTCTGTCACCCTCGACCTGCGCCAGGTCGAAGCCCGTGACGTGGTCAAGCGGCTGGTCAAGGACGCCGACATCCTGATCGAGAATTTCCGCCCTGGAACCCTTGAAAAATGGGGTCTGGGCTGGGATGAGCTGTCATCGATCAACCCTGGCCTGGTGATGCTGCGGGTCTCTGGCTATGGCCAGACCGGGCCTTATCGCGACTTGCCAGGCTTTGGTGTAATCGGTGAAGCCATGGGTGGCCTGCGCCATCTCTCCGGTGAACCGGGCCGTACGCCGGTGCGGGTAGGGGTGTCGATCGGCGACTCGCTTTCCGCGTTGCACGGCGTGATCGGTGTGCTGCTTGCCTTGCGCCATCGCGAGCAGAATCGCGGTGCTGGCCAGCAGGTGGATGTGGCCTTGTACGAGTCGGTTTTCAACATGATGGAAAGCCTGATTCCCGAGTATTCGGTGTTCGGTAGCGTGCGCGAACCGGCCGGTAGCAGCCTACCAGGTATCGCGCCGACCAATGCCTACCGTTGCAAGGATGGAAAGTACGCCTTGATCGCGGGTAATGGCGACAGCATCTACCGGCGCCTGATGGAAAAGATCGAACGCCTGGACCTGGCCGACGATCCAGAACTGGCGCAGAACGACGGCCGCGTGCGCCATGTGGCGCGCATCGATGCAGCGATTTCCGCCTGGACGGCCGAGAGAAACCTCGATGCGGTGCTGGCCGCGCTGAAGGACGCCAACATCCCCTCCGGCAAGATCTACGACGCCGCCGACATCGCCGCCGACCCCCATTACCAGGCCCGCGACATGCTGCTCGCCAGCCAGTTGGACGACGGCACCGCCGTCACCTTGCCCGGCATCGTGCCCAAATTGACGGCCACTCCCGGCCGCGTGCACGCGCGTGCGCCCACCCTGGGGCAACACACCGATGCGGTGCTCGACGGCATCGGTATCGACGCGCCGACCCGCGAAGCCTGGCGCGCTCGCGACCTGATCTGATTCAAGGAGTAGCTCTATGAAACGCCTGTACCTGCAGGAAGTCGCGACCCGTGACGGCTTCCAGAACGAAAAGACCTTTATCGACACCGAACAGAAAATCGCTTTGATCGACAAACTGAGCCAGTGCGGCTACGCCAAGATCGAGGTGACCTCGTTCACCTCACCCAAGGCCATCCCCGCGTTGCGTGATGCCGAGGCCGTGATGGCCGGGATCCAGCGTCAAAAGGGCGTGGAGTACACGGTGCTGGTGCCCAACGTGCGCGGCGCTGAGCGGGCGCTGGGTTGTGGCATCGACGAAGCCAACCTGGTGATGTCGGTGAGCGAGCCGCATAACCGCTCCAACCTGCGCATGACCCGTGAACAATCATTTGCCCAGTTGAGGGATGTAGTGGGCGTGATTGGGCGTGGGCCGGTGGCGGTCAATGTGTCGTTGTCCACAGTGTTTGGCTGCCCGATGCAGGGCGATGTGGCGGCGGACGATGTGTTGGGATGGGTCGGGCGTTTTGCCGAGTTGGGCGTGCGCGGCGTCACGCTGTGCGACACCACCGGCATGGCCTATCCCACACAGGTGGAAGCCTTGTCGCGGCAAGTGCGCGAGCGCTTTCCCGAGCTGCAATTGACCCTGCATTTCCACAATACCCGAGGCATGGCGCTGGCCAATACCCTGGCGGCGTTGCAGGCCGGGATCGACCGTTTCGACGCTTCGCTGGGCGGCCTTGGCGGTTGCCCCTATGCACCCGGCGCCAGCGGCAACGTGTGCATGGAAGACCTGGTGCACATGCTCGACCTGATGGGTTATGACACCGGCCTGCAGCTGGACCGCGTACTGGCCGCATCTGCCCGCTTACCCGGCCTGATCGGCCACGCCACGCCCAGCCAGATCCTCAAGGCCGGCAAGCGCCTGGACCTGCACCCCATTCCCGAACACGTCCACACCCTGACCCAACAGGTAGCCCATCATGATTGATCATCTCGACCATTTGGTCCTCACGACGATTGACCTCACCGCCTGCAAAGACTTCTACACCCGCGTCATGGGCATGCGCCTTGAGACCTTTGGCAACGGCCGCGTCGCCTTCCGTTTTGGCAACCAGAAAATCAATGTGCATGAGCGTGGGCATGAGTTCGAACCCAAGGCCCATCTGCCGGTGCCTGGCGCGCTGGACCTGTGCTTTATCGCCAGCATCTCCCTGGAAGCAGTGATTGCCCATTTGAAGGCTGAAACCTGGCCGATCATCGAAGGCCCGGTGCTGCGTACCGGCGCAACCGGCCCGATTCGCTCGGTGTATGTGCGCGACCCCGACCTGAACCTCATCGAAATTTCCGAGCAGGTGCCCGCATGAATATCGTGTTTCTCGACGGCGCGAGCCTGCCGTCTCCATTGGCGCGTCCTGCCCACGCCAGCCACTGGACCGAGCGCGAGCACACCAGTCCCGATCACGTACTCGAAGCCCTGGCAGACGCTGACGTGGCGATCACCAACAAGGTGCGCCTGGACCGCGTCACCCTGGAGCAATTGCCGCGCCTGAAGCTGATCTGCGTGGCGGCGACCGGCTACGACTGCGTGGATCTCGCCGCCTGCCGTGATCAGGGCGTGACGGTGTGCAACGTGCCGGCCTACAGCGCCGTCAGCGTGGCTGAATCGGTGATCGGTTCGCTGTTTGCGTTGCGCCGTCACTTGCTGGCGTACCGCGCTGCCTCGGTGCGCTTGTGGCCACAGTCTTCGCATTTTTGCGTGCACGGCGCGCCGATCCAGGACCTGCAAGGCTCGACCCTGGGCATCGTCGGTCGCGGCGATATCGGCAGCCGTGTCGCGCGCCTGGCCAAGGCCTTGGACATCACCGTGCTGTTTGCCGAACACCGTGGCGCGCAGCAGGTGAGGGCGGGTTACGTGGCGTTCGAGGAGGTGTTGGCCAAGGCGGATGCGCTGACTCTGCATTGCCCGCTGACGCCCCAGACCCGTTACCTGATCGGCACCGCCGAAATCGCGCGGATGAAACCGGGCGCCTTGCTGATCAATACCGCTCGCGGTGCATTGGTGGACGAAAACGCCGTCCTGGCCGCTCTCGCCAGTGGGCAATTGGGCGGCGCTGCACTGGATGTGCTGCACGTGGAGCCGCCGCAGATCGGTCACCCGTTGCTGCACTGTGAACACCCCAATCTGCTGATCACACCCCACGTTGCCTGGGCCAGCCAAAGCAGTGTTGCGCGCCTCAAGGCGGTGCTGCTGGCCAACATCGAGGCATTCGCCGCCAACAAACCAATCAACGTGGTGACCTAAACGCCAGCGACGCCCCTCACAAACCTTATAGGCAGAGCCATGACAAAAATAATCAGCTCGTCGATCCAAGCGCTGCCACGGCGCGCACCGTTCTACCAGCACCTGTATGTACAAGTGCTCGCAGCCATCGTGCTGGGGGTGATCCTCGGCCATTTCAGCCCAAGTTTGGGCGAACAGATGAAGCCCTTGGGCGACACTTTCATCAAGTTGATCAAGATGCTGATTGCGCCGATCATCTTCTGCACGGTGGTCAGCGGCATTGCCGGCATGCAGGACCTCAAGCGCATCGGCCGCATCGGCTTCAAATCCCTGATCTACTTTGAAGTGCTGACCACCATCGCCCTGGTGATCGGCCTGATCGGTGTCAACCTGCTCAAGCCGGGCGCGGGGATGCATATCGACCCGGCCAGCCTGGATGCATCGGCCATCGCTGGTTACACCAAGGCGGCCCACGATCAGAGCGTGGTCGGCTTCCTCACGCATATCGTGCCCAGTACGGTGTTCGGCGCGTTTACCGACGGCGACATCCTCCAGGTGCTGTTCATCTCGGTGTTGTTTGCGTTTGGCCTGCAGTTGCTGGGCGATACCGGAAAACCCTTGCTGAACACCATCGACTTGGTGGCCAAGGCGTTTTTCCGCATGCTCAAGATCGTCATGTACCTGGCGCCGCTCGGGGCTTTTGGCGGCATGGCGTTCACCGTCGGCAAATACGGCGTGCAATCGCTGGGGGCGTACGTGAACCTGTTGGTGTGCTACTACATTACCGGGTTGGTGTTTGTGTTCGTGGTGTTGAACCTGGTCGCGCGATTGGCCGGTTTCAGCCTGTGGAAGTTCCTCAAGTACATCCGTGAAGAACTGGTGTTGGTGCTGGGCACCTCGTCCTCGGAATCCGCCTTGCCGCGCCTGATGGGCAAGCTGGAAAAGCTCGGCTGTGAGAAGTCCACTGTCGGCCTGGTGGTGCCCTCAGGCTACTGCTTCAACCTCGACGGCAGTTGCATCAACATGACGGTGCTGGCGATCTTCATTGCCCAGGCGCTGGACATCGATGTGTCGCTGTATCACCAGGTGACCTTGCTGTTGATCCTGCTGCTGACCTCCAAAGGCGCGGCGAGCGTGACCGGCGGCGCATTCATCACCCTGGCCGCCACCCTCGGCTCCATCGATGTGATCCCGGCGGCGGGGCTGGTGCTGGTGCTCGGCGTGTACCGATTTATCTCGGAAGGCGGTGCGCTGATCAACGTGATCGGCAACGGTGTTGCCACGTTGTTCATTGCCCGCTGGGATGGGGCGTTGGATCGCGAGCAGCTCAAGCGTGAGTTAGGGTAGGGCGTGCAGCGACGCTAAAGGAAAGTTGAAGGTCAGTAGCATGATTCGGGAGTGAGCCTGCTTGCTCCCGATACGTGCGAGGGCTCCACGCGGGATGTGAAACCGAGGGGAACTCTTTCACAACTCTTTACCTTTAGCGTGTGGATTATCCAAAAAACAAAGTGCTAATTTGCGTTTTCTTTAGAACAGCAAACCGGCTGCTGCCGTCTTCCTCATATCGGGGACGCTTTTCTTCAACCCCATCACTTACCACCTGGAGTCGGCCCCTGAGCCGATACCTGAATTCCTGTTTTATCGATGCTGGTGAAGAATGTTGTCTCGTAAGGAAGGGGGCTGGTAATGACGATGGCTGTTTTTGTCGATAAGAGAGTAAAGGGCTGATGAACTTTCCTTCCCAGTGGTCCCGGCAGTTCGATGGGGCAATCATCGAGCGCCAAACGGTTGGCGAATCCGGCGCCGAGGTTTTTCGTGTTCGCGGTGCCGATGGGAAAGACCTGTTCGTGAAGTCCGAGCCGATTGGCGTACACAGCGAGCTGCCGCAAGAGATTGAACGACTGGGTTGGATGAACCGGCTGAACTTGCCTGGGCCGACAGTGCTTGATGTCACGACGGAAAGTGATCGGCATTGGTTGCTGATGACGGCTGTTCCCGGAAAGGATCTGTCCGATTGCGCCAGCGTGTCTCCATCCGAGCTCATCAGCATCCTCGCAGCGGCCTTGCGTACGCTGCATCAGGTGCCTGTTGAGCTATGTCCCTTTGATCACTCGTTGGAACAGCGAATAGCCACCGCCAAAAGCCGAATGCTTGCAGGCCTCGTTGACGAGGAAGATTTTGACGATGATCGAACAGGCCGGACTGCTGCCGACGCCTTTGCAGAATTGTTGGCGTCACGTCCTCAGGTCCAAGAGCTAGCGGTCACCCACGGCGATGCCTGCCTGCCCAACTTCATGATGGAAGGCAACGGTTTTACCGGCTACATCGACTGCGGTCGGCTCGGTATCAGTGACATCTATCAGGATCTTGCGCTGGCCGCCCGAAGTATTGAGCGTAACTATGGCGCCGCCTGGGTCGCTCCGTTTTTCAGGGCCTATGGCGTGGAGCCGGATCATCGACGCCTGGCGTTCTACTGTTTGCTGGATGAGTTTTATTGAGCGCATGCAGAGCAGGGGCGCATGCCCATGAGGCTCGGCCGATAGACAGGGTAGAGATCAGGATGCACAAAAAGTTTGTGATGTTTGGCGTCGCGGGTATCTGCGCAGTGCTGCTGGGCTTGACTGTTTTCGTGCTGCAGAATCTGTCCGATATGGCGTTCAGCAATGCCCGGGTTTCGACGCTGACGTTTCGCTCAGGAGGGGCGCAGTTGGTTGGGACGCTGGCATTGCCTCCGGATGTGCAAGCGGGGCCCATCGTCCTGCTCATTCATGGGGATGGGCCCATGGACCGTTTTGCGTCCGACGGCTATTTCCCGCTCATCAACAGCTTGCTCGACGCCGGAATAGGCGTTTTTACGTGGGACAAACAGGGGGTCGGGCAGAGCACGGGGAATTGGCTCAACCAGTCGATGTCGGACCGAGCCACGGAAGCCCTGGCTGCACTTGCCCTGATGCGCGAGCAAAAGGGCGTTGTAGCCGATAAGGTCGGGTTTCTGGGGTTTTCCCAAGGCGGCTGGGTGATTCCACGCGCCGCCAGTGAAGGAGACCCCGGCTTTTCGGTGATTGTCGGCGCAGCCGTGAACTGGCGCCGACAAGGCATGTACTACACGCGGGTACGCATGGCAGATGAAGGGCGGACCCAGGATGAAATCGACGCAGCCGTGAAGGCCGAATATGCGAAGAACGACCGGGTTTTCGGCGCGTCGGATCAAACCTACAACCCTGACCTTTTTCCCCGCATGAACGCGGCCCATTTCAACTTCGTCCAGAAAAACTACAACGAAGATGTGACGGCGGCATTGAAGACGATGAAGGGGCCGGTATTGGCGATCTGGGGTGCCCTGGACTTGAACGTCGATACGTCCACGGATTCGATTGTCTATCGGGATCTGTTTGCAGGCGTCAGGCAACGACAAGCGGTTGTGATCCCCGACGCCACTCACAGCTTGTTAAGGGCAGGCCTGTTCAATTATCAATTGGTAACGCAGTGGCCCGTATGGAAAGAGTATCTGTTCGCAGGGCTGGGACGTCATGCTTACGCGCCGGGCTCCCTGGCATTGATCACCCGCTGGATCAAGTCTCCATCCGCAGCCGAGTTGAGTGGCGTTGAGCGCGGTGGCCAAGGATAAAATGTACGTCGCTGTACACTCTCTGTGCACGGCGCGGGTGAGGCGTGTAGAGTGGCCTGCAATTCCCCGGCAAAGGTGACCCAAGGATGTCGCAACCCGCAAAACCGCGAGGCAAGAACCAGGACACAGGCTGGCGCGGCTCGGTCGATGTGTGGCTGGACGCCGCCTACGCGGCCCTCAAAGAGTCGGGTATCGACGCCGTGCGCGTGATGCCGCTGGCCAAGCAGCTGGGCCTGTCACGCACCAGTTTCTATTGGTTTTTCGAGGATCGTGAGCAACTGCTCGCCGCCTTGCTGACCCGTTGGCGCGACAAAAACACCGGCAACTTGGTGTACCAGTGCGAACGCTATGCCGAGAGTATTTCCGAGGCCATTCTCAACGTCTTCGAGTGCTGGTTGAACCCGGAACTATTCGACTCGCAGTTCGAGTTTGCCGTACGCAGTTGGGCGATGCAGTCGGTGGAAGTCGCGGCCGAAATCGCGCAGGCTGATGACACCCGCATCAATGCCCTGACCGGGATGTTCCGGCGTTTTGGCTACGATGATGAGGCCGCCGATGTGCGTGCCCGGACCATCTACCTGACGCAGATCGGCTATATCTCGATGAACACCACCGAAGAGGTCGTGGTGCGGTTCCGGCGTATTCCCCAGTATGTCAGCGTGTTCACCGGCAAGGCCCTGAAGCGGCGTGAACTGGACCGCTTCTATGGGGCGTTTGGTTATGCTGAAACCACACCCGGTGTGTTTGAGCGTTTTTAAAGGTCCTTGACCAACCGCAACGCATCGTAGATCGCCGCATGGGTATTACGTGCGGCCACTGCATCACCGATCCGGAACAGCTGGAAGCGACCTTCAGGGTTCGTCACGATGTTCTGCGCGTTCCCGGCAATCAAGTCCTGCTGCTCGACCGCGCCGCCATTGCTGGAGTGCGCGCGCAACTCAAAGTACAGGTCATCCAGCGGAATCGTGCCATGGTTGACCACCACCTGGTCGACCACCCGTTGCTTGTGCACCGCGCCGTAGTCACTGCCAAAACGGGCGAGCAGCCGACCGTCGCGTTTCTCCACTGTTTCAACCCGATAGGTCACGGTAAAGGTCACGTCCAGGTCCTGCAGGCTGCGCATGTAGGGCACCAGGTTCATGGCCATGACTTCCGGGGCGAACGCGCGGTCCGGGGTGACGATTTCGACGCTGGCGCCACTTTGCGCAATCACCTCGGCGGCTTGCAGCGCGGCGTGGTCGCCAGCGTCGTCGAAGATCAACACATGACGCCCCGGTTTGACGTCGCCGGAAATGATGTCCCAGGTCGACACCACCAGCTCATTGCCCTCGGTCAGCACTTCGGTGTGCGGCAGGCCGCCGGTGGCGACGATCACCACGTCCGGCTCATGGGCCAGCACCGTCTCGGTTTCGGCCCAGGTGTTGAAGTGGAACTTCACGCCCAGGCGTTCGCACTGGGCCATGCGCCAGTCGATGATGCCGATCATCTCGCGACGCCGCTCACTCAGGGCGGTCAGGCGGATTTGCCCGCCGGGCCGGTCTGCCGCTTCCAGTACTGTCACATCGTGCCCGCGCTCGCCGGCAACCCTGGCCGCTTCCAGCCCGGCCGGGCCGGTACCGATGATCAGCACTTTGCGCTTCACCGCAGCCTTGGGAATCTCATGGGGCATGCTGGTTTCACGGCCGGTCGCCGCGTTGTGGATGCAGTAGGCGGCGCCGCCCTGGTAGATGCGGTCCAGGCAGTAGTTGGCGCCGACGCAGGGGCGGATGTTTTCTTCACGCCGCTCGATGATCTTGCGCACGATATGCGGGTCGGTCATATGGGCGCGGGTCATGCCGACCATGTCCACCTTGCCCGACGCAATGGCGTAGCGCGCGGTGGCCACATCCGGGATTTTCGCTGCGTGGAAGGTGGGAAAGCCGGTGGACGCACGGATCTCGCCGGCAAAATCCAGGTGCGGCGAGTTGCGCATGCCCTGGATCGGAATCACGTCGGTCAGCCCTGCGTCGGTATCGATATGCCCACGTACCACGTTGAGGAAGTCCACCAGCCCGCTGTCCTTGAGCATGTGCGAAACCTGCAGGCCTTCGCTGGCGGTGAACCCGCCCGGCAGCGCCTCGTCACCGGTGTAGCGCACGCCCAGCAGAAAGTCTTCGCCGACGCGCTGGCGAATGCCGCGCAGAACGTCGAAGGTAAAGCGCATGCGGTTCTCCAGCGAACCGCCGTAAGGGCCGTCCAGCTCGTTGGTCAGCGGTGACCAGAACTGGTCCATCAAATGGCCGTAGGCCTGCAGCTCAAGACCGTCCAACCCGGCGGCTTTCATGCGTTCGGCGGCGTCGACGTAGTCCTTGATGATCCGCTCGATGTCCCAGTCTTCCATCTTCTTTGGGAACGAGCGATGTGACGCCTCGCGACGGTGCGACGGCGAGACCACCGGCAGCCAATCAGCCTTGTCCCAGCGTGTGCGCCGGCCCAGGTGTGTCAGCTGGATCATCACCGCAGCACCGTGTTCGTGGCACTCATCGGTGAGGTCCTTCAACCAGCCGACCACTTCATCTTTGTAGGCCAGCACATTGTTGAACACCGGTGGGCTGTCCCGTGACACGGCAGCGGAGCCCGCGGTCATGGTCAACGCCACACCGGCCTTGGCGCGTTCGACGTGGTAGGCGCGGTACAACGCCTGCGGCATGCCGTCCACCGGGTAGGCCGGTTCGTGGGCCGTGGTCATGATCCGGTTGCGCAGGGTCAGGTGCTTGATTGTGTAGGGCTGCAGCAGGGGATCGCTGGACATTATTCTGTGCTCCGTAGTGGGCATCATCAGGCTCGGCGATCTGAAATTAGGATAAATGTACATAGGTGTCAATAATGGTCGACACTGCTGTACATTTTTATTGCGGTGCCCTTAAGTCGTCGCTAAGATCGGCCTCACCCCTTAGGAGGACGTCTGATGAATGCTCATGTGCACTATCGGAAAAAAGCCTGTGCCTACCTGTTCGGCCTTGCGCTGGGCGCCACTGCGGCGGTGACCCATGCAGAAGAAAAACCACCGGTACGCATCGGTTGGGTGAACTGGTCCGACACGGAAATCACCGTCAAGCTCGCCAGCACGGCGTTGCAGGAACATCTCAAGCAACCGGTCAAGCTGGTGATGGCCGATATCGGCATCCAGTTCCAGGCGCTGGCCAACGGCAATATCGACCTGATCCCGATGGTCTGGCTGCCCAGCACCCACAAGGCGTTCTACGACAAGTACAAGGACCGGCTCGAAGACCTCGGCGTGCTGTATGAAGGGCGAATCGGCATGGCTGTACCCACTTCGGTGCCGGTCGCGGAAGTCTCCAGCGTGGAAGACCTGAATAAACCGGGGATTCGCGAGAAGTTCGACGGCAAGATCTTTACCTCCGAAGTCGGCAACGGCCAGTACAAACTCACCGTCAAGGCGATCGAGGACTACAAGCTGGTGGGCTACAAACTGGTGGGGTCATCAGAGAGCGGCATGCTCAACGAGCTGGACCGCAACCTCAAGCGTGACAAGTGGTCATTGGCAACGCCTGGAGCCCGCACTGGATGTTCTCCAAATGGTCGCTGCGCTACCTGGATGATCCCAAGCAGATTTTCGGCGGCGCCGAACAGATCCACGCCATGGCCCGCAAAGGCTTCAGCCAGGAGCATCCTGAAGTGGCGTACTTCTTTGCGCATTTCTCTATCCCCCAGGCTGACTTGGAAGCGTTGATGATGCAGGCACGGGAAAGCACCGCGGACAAGGCTGTGGCGGCGTATTACGCGGCGAACAAGGCGCGCTTTGAGGGGATGTTTAAACCGGGATTGGTTTCCCGATAGGCAGCCCTCGTCCGATTCACCGTATGTTTGCAGACGACACTCAGTGCCTGGTATTGGGGCCGCTTCGCGGCCCAACACGGCAAACCTGCTACAGCGTCATTCACCGCAGCGCGCCGGGTTCACAACAGCAGGTCACTCCAGATCGACGTCGCTATCGGTGCTGGAAACGCGGCAGGGAGGCGATGCGCAATTTGGGCTCCTGCAGTCGCGCCAAATCCGTCGCAATCTGCGCCCGCCAAAAATGTGCGCCGGATAATTGCGCATCTACCCACGCCTGGCGCAGCAGCACTTTGGCCTTGTCGACCGAGCCGTAGTGAGCCTGGCGCAGGGTCAGTTGTGCCTTGATGCGCAGCATCTGCGGCGCGAACCAGCGTTCTTGGCGACCGAGGGCCAATTGCAGGGTGTCTTCCAGCACTTCCAGAGCGAGTTTTTCCAGGCCCAGGCGCGCCAGGCCCAGGGCGTATTCACAGCGCAGCAGGCTGTAGAGTTGGCTGTCACCCTGGCCTTGCAGGTGATGCAGGGCTTCGCCCAGTTGCGGCACGCCGACTTCCGGGGAGCCTTCGCGGATCAGCAGGATACTCTCGAAACACAGGCGAAACTGCCGCCAGATGTGCAGGTCCTGGCCGGTGGTGCTGTCTTGCAGCAGGCCCAGGTAGTAGCGCACTTTCGGCAGGTTGGACGCCAGCAGGGCCAGGGGGATCGCACCCAGGCACAGGGTGTACCAAAGGGTCGCGGGGTGGTCGAGGGAAATGGCTTCGTCGACACAATGTCCCACCAAGCGCAGCGCCGGGTCGACATCGCCTTCGAGCAACTGCACCTTGGCCTTGAGGCAGCGCGCGGCGATGCGTTGGTCGAAGTGCACGTCGATGATGTGCGAGCGCGGCGCTGACGGTGAGCCCAGGGCTTCGTCGATATTCTGCCGAGCGCCCATCAAATCACCCATATGGAACAGCGCCACAGCGCGCATGCGCTTGCCGAGCAGTTGGTGGCTGCCGCTGCTGTTCAGGGCGATATAGCGCTCGGCCAGTTCCAGCGCTTCGGTGTACTGGTTGCAGCCGCAGCGGTCGGTCCACAAACCCCACAGGGCGCGCAACTTGTGCTCGGCATCACTGAGGTCGCGGGCGTCTTCGCGCACCTGGCGCCAGGCTTCGCGCATTTCGCTGCCGGTGCCGTAGGTGAGCATCAGCACGCTGGCCAGGGCGGTCTGCAACAGCATGCGCTGGCGCAACGGCAGTGGGACGAGGCCGTCGCTGGCCAGGCCTTTGTCGACCCAGGTCCGGCACTCGCTGACCAGGGACAAACGCAGCCACAGCGGCACGCCGCCCAGGGTCAGTTCGATGCCCAGGGGTAAGTCCCCGGTGGGCGAATAGGCCCAGTCGAGCGCCGCGCGGATGGTGTTGATTTCCGGGCCGTAGAGCGCCAGCCAGGTTTCCGGCGACAGGCCGTCCAGGGTCTGCCCGGCTTCCTGCAACATACCGAGGGCATAGCGTGCATGGCGTTGGCAGGTTGAGCGGGTTTCGCCCTGTTCGCTGAGTTTTTCCAGGGCGTAGGCGCGGGTGGTTTCCAGCAGGCGATAGCGTTTGAGCGCCTTGGACTCACCGGCGATCAGCAGTGACTTGTCCATCAGGCTTTCGAGCAGGGGCAGGGCGTTGCGCGGGTCGAGGCTGCTGCTGGCGGTCATCGCCTTGACCGCTTCCAGGGTGAAGGAACCGGTAAACACCGCAAGCTGGCGCAGCATCGCCTGTTCATCGCCACTGAGCATGGCGTAGGTCCAATCCAGGGTGGCGCTAAGGGAGCGATGGCGGGCGAGGGCGGTGCGTCGACCGGTCATTTGCAGGCGGAAACTGCCGTCAAGCAGGCCCACCAGGTCCTGGATGCCAAAGGTACGCACCCGGGCGGCGGCGATTTCGATGGCCAGGGCGTTGCTGTCGAGCTTGCGGCAGATTGCACAGGCCGCCGCGACATCGACATCACGGAATACAAAGTCGGGATCGAGGGCGCGCACCCGCTCCACAAACAGCCGCACGCCGGACCAGGTCAGGGCTTCGTGGGCGCTGAGGCTGACGTGCGCGTCGGGCACTTGCAACGGCGCCAGGTCGTGCACCCGTTCACCGTCGGCGCGCAGGGGTTCGCGGCTGGTGGTCAGCACATGGCATTGGGGCGCGCTGCGCAGCAGGGTTTCCACGGCGTCGGCGGTGGCCGGCAGCAGATGCTCGCAGTTGTCCAGCACCAGCAGCAAGCGCCGGTGGGCCAGGCTGGCGGCCACGCCCTGCAGCGGGTTTTCGCTGACCGTCTGGATACCCAGGGCGCTGGCGAGCATGCCGGCCACCCATTGCCCACTGGTGGCGGGTGCCAGGTCGACAAAGCAACTGCCCAGGTTGAGTTCGCCGGCCAGGCGCTGCGCCACGGCCATGGCCACGGTGGTCTTGCCGATGCCGCCGGGGCCGGTGAGGGTGACGAAACGCTGGCTCATGACCTGGTCGGCCAGGCTGGCGATCAAGGCGTCGCGGCCGATCACCTCAGCCGTCGACGTCGGCAGATTGGGCTCATCCACTCGCACATAAGGCACCGGCAGGTGCTCTTCACCGGCAGCCTGCACCGTGACCGGCGCGACAAAGCGATAACCCCGGCCCGGTACGGTGACGATGTAGCTGAAGTTGCCATCGTCACCCAGGGCCCGGCGCAACGCGACGATCTGCGCGCGCAGGTTGCATTCCTCCACCACCACCTTGGGCCAGGCGAAGGAGATCAGTTCGGACTTCTCCAGCAATTCGCCGGCACGGGTCACCAGGGCAATCAACAGGTAGAGCGCACGGCTGCCGAGGGTCACCGGCTCGCCGTTGCGCAGCAATACGTGCTGTCTTGCCAGGAGTAGAAAGGGACCGAAGCCAATGGTGCTGTCCGGGGTGGCCGGCGCGGGGTGGTCTGCGTCCAGGAAGGACGCTGCGTGGTTCTTGCTCGAGCTCATCAAATCGTCCTTTTTATAGTCGGGCTTGTTTTCGGCGATCAGGCCGTTCGCCCTTTTTGGGGTGCAGATGTGCAGCAGCAGTCTTGGAAAGTTGATGTCGATCAAAAGGTCGGAAAGGCCGCCCTCCTTTGGGGCGTGGTGGTTTTTATAGGTGGATCGCCGGCCATGCTTCAGGGGATGAGACTGTCTCAGAGCTGAAACATTTTATTACCAGAAACATGGATAAAGCAGAATGTATGCCAGTTGGCATGTAACAAACATGACAACAACCATATGAAATTTATGGTGATTTTTGCGGTCATCGGCGACGCGAAATCGCCTTCGTTCGGAAACACGAATATTTCTAATTGTGTCGTTCGGGATGCCGAATAAACCGCCGGGGTTTTGGCACTGTTTTATTGACTGTGTATCGAACTGTATCCCCGCACCATCCTGATACACCCGCATGACGTTCTATCGCGTTCGCGACACAGACCGGATACACGCCTGGCTTTAACTCTGCACACCAGCTGGCGCAGGCGGTCACCGACCCCAAGGCGCCCTGGCCACACTCAGTCAAGCCAGGAGACTCACCCCATGAAGCGTCCTTACGCAGCCCTCGCGGCAACCCTCGCCCTCTCCCTCAGCGCCTTCGCGGCCGTGGCCCATGCCGATGAACCCAAGCCCCAGGAAAAATGCTTCGGCGTGGCCCTGGCCGGTGCCAACGATTGCGCCGCAGGCGCGGGCACTTCGTGCGCCGCCACCTCCACCACCGACTACCAGGGCAACGCCTGGGTGCTGGTGGACAAAGGCACCTGCACCCAGATCAAGACCCCTAAAGGCTTCGGCAGCCTGACGGAGCAGCCGTGATCCAGCGCCTGCTCCCCGAAGCGCTGCTGTTGCTGGTGGCGCGGGTGGCGATTGCGGCGGTGTTCTTCCTGTCGGGGCGCACCAAGGTCACGGGGTTTCTTGAACTCAAGCCGTCGACCTACACGCTGTTCCGTTCGGAATACGCCTTGCCGCTGATCCCGCCGGACTGGGCCGCGCACCTGGCAACGTACGCCGAGCACCTGTTCCCGCTGTTGTTGGTGCTTGGCCTGTTGACCCGTCCGGCCGCCGCCGCGCTGCTGGGCATGACTTTGGTGATTGAGGTGTTTGTGTACCCCGCCGCCTGGCCGGTGCACCTGACCTGGGCGGGCTTGTTGTTGCCACTGCTGGCGTTCGGCGGTGGAGCCTGGTCGCTGGACCGCCTGATCTCAGGCAAACGTTCATAACTTTGATGGAGACTTCCAATGCGTATGCTTTCTTCCCTGGCCATTGCCATGGCCCTGACGGTTCCGATGCTGGCCCAGGCGGCCGATGCCCCGCAGCCCGGCACCGGTAAAAGCGTGGTGATCGTGCCCGGGTCGTTCGTCGACGGTTCCGGCTGGCGCGTGGTGCACGACATCCTGATTCACAAGGGCTACAAGGTCACCGTGGTGCACCAGGGCCACGAAAGCCTCGCCGCCGATGTGGCCGAGGCGCGTGAAGTGCTCGAACAGCAAGTCGGCCCCGTGGTGCTGGTGGGTCACAGCTCCGGTGGCGGGGTGATCTCGATTGCCGGCGACCGCGACAAGGTCAAGTCGCTGGTTTACGTGTCGGCGCTGCAGCCGGAAGTGGGCGAGAACATGGCCCAGTTGATCGGCTCGATGCCGGCGCCCAGCGATGACATCAAGGCCAGCCGCGACGGTCATCTGTTCTTCGATCGCGCCAAATTCAACGCCGACTTTGCCGCTGACCTGACCACCAACCGCACTGACTTCATGGCCGCCTCCCAAGTGCCGGCGACCACCGCCTTGTTCGGCGGCAATGTGTGGGCCGCGGCCTGGCACAAGAAACCGACCTACGCGGTGGTGTCCACCGAAGACCGTGCCCTGAGCCCGGACCTGCAACGCTGGATGTACAAGCGCGCCGGTTCCAAGGTCACCGAAATCAAGGCCAGCCACTCGGTGTACATCTCCCAGCCTGAGGCTGTGGCGAAGGTCATCGAAGACGCTGCTTCCGTTATCAAGTAATTCACCCCAACCCCGGAGAAACACCCATGAACACTGCACTCAAATCCCGCCTGAGCCTTGCTGCCGCTGCTGCCCTGATCGCCATGGCCTCCGCTTCGTTCGCCACCGCTGCCAGCGCTGCTGATCAGCAGGAAAAACCCGGCCGTTGCTACGGCGTCAACACCTGCAAAGGCACCAGCCTGTGCGCCACCGCCAAGAACGACTGCAAAGGCCTCAATAGCTGCAAGGGCGAAGGCGTGATCGTCAAGACCCCGTCCGAATGTCTGAAGGCCGGCGGCACCCTGACTGAACCGAAGTAATCCACCCGGCGGGCCCCTTGCGGGCTCGCCACTTATTCTTTGCGGAGATCCGCCATGTCGACATCCAACCCGCACTTTTCAGGCTACGGCCTGGGCCTGCGCAAGGAGCATTACTGCGACTTCCTGGAGACCTCGGTGCCCGTGGATTTCGTCGAAGTGATCTCCGAAAACTTCATGGTCGCGGGCGGCCAGCCCCGGCATATCCTGCGCCAGGTGCGCGAGCGCTACCCGGTGGCGCTGCACGGCGTGTCCATGTCCATCGGCACCGCCGAAGGGCTGGACGGGGATTACTTGAAGCGCCTCAAGTCGCTGGTAGACGAAGTTGAACCGCTGTTTGTGTCCGACCACTTGAGCTGGTCGCGCAGCGGGGGATTCAATTCCCATGACTTGTTGCCAGTGCCCTACACCGACGAAGCCCTGGACCGAGTCTGCGCCAACATCCAGCAAGCCCAGGACGCATTGGGCCGCACGATGTTGTTCGAGAACCCATCGAGCTACCTGGCGTTTGAAGGCGCCTCCATGACCGAGTGGGAATTTATCGCGGCCATGGCCCAGCGCACCGGCTGCGAGCTGCTGCTGGACGTCAACAACGTGTTCGTGAGTGCCAGCAACCACGGTTTCGACGCCCTGGCGTTTCTCAAGGGTATTCCCGCCGAACGTGTGCGCCAGGTGCACCTGGCCGGCCATAGCCAGGGCCGCGACATTTTGATCGACAGCCATGACAGCCCGGTGTGCACCGGCGTCTGGGAGCTGTACGCCCAGGCCATGACCCGGCTGGGCCCGGTGGCGACCATGATCGAGCGCGACGATGAAATCCCGCCGCTTGCCGAGCTGCTCCAGGAATTGGCCATGGCCCGGACGTTGGGAGCGCAACGATGAACCTGGCGCAGCTACAACAGACCTTTCGCAGCTGGTTGGTGAGTGCGTCGGATGAATCCGCGCAGGCGCTGGGCAATCATCACGCCGGCCTGGCGGTGTACCAGAACAACTACCGCGCGCAGTTGGTGGGTTGCCTGGAACAGGCGTTTCCCAACCTGCGCCGGTGGGTCGGGGAGGAAGCCTTCCTGGCCGCAAGCATCACCCATATCGACCGCCATCCGCCTCACGCCTGGACGCTGGACGCGTATCCGGAGGGCTTCTACGCCACCTTGAAGGACGTATTCCCGCGCAACCCCGATGTGCATGAACTGGCCTGGATCGAGTCGGCCCTGAATGAAGCCTTTGTCGCCGCCGATGCACAGCCGTTGGCCCTGGAGGCCTTGGCCGAGCTGGATTGGGACACGGCCGTGTTGCAGTTGACGCCGTCGTTGCGCTGCCACGCCCTGACCACCAATGCCGAGGCCATCTGGTCGGCGCTGTGGCAGGAAGCGCCCACGCCGGAAGCAGTGATGCTGGAACAGGCGGGCGGCCTGCTGGTATGGCGGCGTCAGTTCACGTCGCGTTTGCGCCAGGTAGATGCGCTGGAATTACTGGCCGTGCAACAGCTACAGGCCGACGGCAGCTTCGCCGGGCTGTGTGAGTTCCTGGTGCAGCGCCTGGGGGAAGAAGCGGGCGTGATGCAGGCAGGGGAATACCTGGCCGGTTGGCTGGGCAGTGAATTAATAGTGGGAGTCCGTCATGTTTGATCGTCGAGGTTTTTTGTTGTTGGCGGCGGTGGTGATGGCCGCACCGGCATTGGCAGTGCAACAGGTAAGTACCGATGACCAGGAGATCCGTTATGAACAGTTTGGGCCGGAGGAGGGCCGGGCGATCATTTTACTGGGGGCGGATGTCAGGGCGTTCTCCGAGGTGACGGCGCCGCTGGCGGCCCAGGGGTTTCGGGTGATCGTCCCGTACCTGCGCACGGCAGACGACGCTGTGCTTGGCCAGGATGTGCTCGACCTGATGAATGCGCTGCACATCCCCGAAGCGGTGTTCGCCGGTGCGGAGCAGGGCGCACGGGTCGCTGCGCGGACCGCGACGTTGAAGCCGAGCCGCTGTGTCGGGCTGGTCACGCTGAACACCGCACCCCAGGCGGGTTTTGCGCAAGCCGTGGGGTTAATGGCCAGCACCGGGCACTGGCGTTGAGGGTCAGCCGATCAACTCGACCCGGCCACTGTGCAACCTGTAGATACCGCCGACAATGTGCAGTTTGCCGGCGGCCAGGGCGTCCGCCAGCAGCGTCGACTCGGCCTTGAGCCGCGCTACCGTGTCGCTGACATTTTGCGCAATGGCGTTCGCAAGCAGATCGCCAGGCGCTTTCAAGACTTTGCGCACCGACGGCTTGAACGCGTCGGCCAGGCCCTGGATCTTGCCGGGGAACGTGGCATTCTCCTTGGTTGCTTTCACCCCGGCGGCAAGGGCGCCGCAGCTGTCGTGCCCGAGCACCATGATCAACGGCGTGCCGAGCACCGCCACCGCATATTCGAGGCTGGCGAGCCCGTTGTCGGTCACGAAGTTACCCGCCACCCGTACGGCAAACAGGTCGCCGAGGCCGGTATCGAAGGCGTACTCCGGAGTAATCCGTGAATCAGCGCAGCTCAGGACCGCGACGAACGGATTCTGCCCGCCCTCCAACGCCTCGCGCTCGCTCATGAATTCATGGCGCTTGGTGACGCCTTCGGCATAGCGACCGTTGCCTTCCATCAACCTGGCCAGGGCTTGTTGTGGGTTGAGGTTATTGGCCGCCTTCGGTGCCGGCGAGGCGTGTGCGAGCGCTGCAGGTAACGCGCCCGTGAGCATCAGGGCGCCAGCGCCGACCGTAGCAAGGCGTAGGAATTGTCGACGGTCATGGGTCAGGGGTGGCTGCTTGTGCATGGGCGGCGCTCTCTGGTTCGTTAAGAGAAGAAACGCCAAGGGTGCAAAGAATGGTCGGGGGGAGATGTAGGCGCTGTCCGTTTTTTGTCGGGAATCGCGTGGGCATCAACATGAAAATTCTGACAGCCAGCCCATCGGTCACTGAAAAAAAAACGGTCTGCCCGTAATCTAAGGGCCTTTGTCACCTGCGCGGATTGTCCATGTCTTCTGTTGCCGATGGGTTGCCCCTCAAAAAACGCCTGCCAGCCGTGATTGCGATCTCCCTGGGGATCGGTATGGCGACCCTGGACACGGCCATCGTCAACACGGCCTTGCCGACCCTGGCCGAGGGGATTGGCACCGATTCCGCCTCGGTGATCTGGGTGGTAAATGCCTACCAGTTGGCGATCATCGCCACGGTGTTGCCGTTTGCGTCCCTCAGTGATGTGTTGGGGCATCGCCGGGTGTATCTCGGCGGGTTGTTGCTGTTTATTGTCTCGTCACTGTTTTGCGGGTTGGCCGGGTCGCTGGTCACCCTGACGGCGGCGCGGGTGGTGCAGGGGCTGGGCGCGGCGGCGATCATGAGTGTGAACACGGCGTTGCTGCGGCATATCTACCCGTCGAAGATGCTGGGTCGGGGGCTGGGTTACAACTCGCTGGTGGTGGGGCTGGCGTTTACCCTGGGGCCGACCGCTGCATCGGCGATTCTGTCGGTAGCGACCTGGCACTGGCTGTACCTGATCAACGTGCCCTTGGGTTTGCTGGCGCTGGCGTTGGGCCTGCGCTCGTTGCCGACCCTGCCGATGACCGGGCATGCCTTCGATCGTCTTGCCGCGTTGTTGTGCGCGGGGCTGTTTGCGTTGTTGGTGTTGGGTTTGGGCACGGCGGTGCACGGCGCCCAGGGTGCGTTGACCTTGGCCCTGATCGCGGTGGCGCTGGTGTGCGGCGCGTTGTTGTTGCGGCGCCAGGCCGGGCACCCGGCGCCGATGCTGGCGCTGGACCTGTTCAAGCGCCCGGTGTTTGCCTTGTCTTCCCTCACTGCCATTTGCGCGTTCAGCGCCCAGGGCCTGGCCTTTGTGTCGCTGCCGTTCCTGTTGCAGGCGGTTCTGGGGCATAGCCAGGTGGAAACCGGTTTCCTGATGACACCCTGGCCCGCTGTTGTGGCGGTGATGGCGCTGGTGGCGGGGCGCCTGGCCGACCGGGTGAACCTGGGCGTGCTGTGCGGCATCGGCCTGTTGATGCTCAGCGTGGGCATGGCCGCGCTCGCGACCCTGGGCAGCGGCGCGTCGGCATTGGATATCGGCTGGCGCATGGCGCTATGTGGCGCGGGCTTCGGCTTCTTCCAGTCACCCAACCTCAAGGCCTTGATGACCAGCGCGCCGTTGGCCCGCAGCGGCGGGGCCAGTGGCATCGTGGCGATTTCGCGGTTGTTGGGGCAGACGCTGGGCGCGTCGTTGGTGGCCTTGTGTTTTCACCTGTCCCTGGGCAGCGGGCCGCAATATGCACTGTGGCTGGGCTGCGGATTTGCCTTGGTCGGGGCCGTGGCCAGTGGTCTGCGGTTGTTTCCCTATGGGAAAAAGGGCTGATTAACGCTACCGTGGCGACCTGAATATTTCGGGATGTTTCCAGATTTATGTCCAGCCTGGCCCTCCGCACCGCTGATACCCACTCCCGCCGCGCCGCGCTGACCCTGGCGTTATGCCTGCCCAGCGACGTGTTGCTCTACCTACTGCTGCCGATGGAATCCCAGGCCTTCGGCATCACCCTGGCCCAAGCCGGTGTGCTGCTGGCGGCCAACCGCCTGGTGCGGATTTTCGGCTACCGCCATGTGCTGAATTTTTACGCACGTAACGGCGACCGCCTGACCTGCATGATCGCCGCCGGCGCCGCTACCCTGTGCGCCGTGGGCAACTCGCTACTGTCCGGCTTCGCCGCTTTGCTGTGCCTGCGCCTGGTGTGGGGCCTGTGTTTTGCTGCGTTGAACCTCTCGACCCAAGTGCTAGCCACCTCGGAACCTGCCGGTGCCGCACGCCGGGCCGGGCGTTCCCGCGCGCTGATCGCCCTGGGGCCGATGCTGGCGTTGCCCCTGGGCGGCTGGCTGACATTGATGGCCGGGCCGCGTCCGATCTTTCTGATTCTGGCCGGCTGCTGCCTGGTGGGCTTGTGGATGGCGCGCGGCTTGCCTACGGTCGGGCATGATTTGCACAGCACGCCGGGGCGCCGCTTCAAGTGGCCGGACAGCGTGGCGATGTGGTCGTTTATCGAAGGTGTGGCGCTGGACGGCCTGTTTATCTTCGGCCTGTCGATCCAGGCGCAGAAGCTGCTGGGCGGCGATGCGGTGCTGATCGCCGGTGGCCTGGTGGCGCTGCGGTACGTCTCGGAAATGCTCCTGAGCCCCCTGGGCGGTCGCGCGGCCCAGCGGTTTGGCGCGACCTCGATGCTGTTGCTGTTTTCGTTCCTGAGTGCCCTGGCCCTGACCGCATTTGGCAGCTACTGGGTGATTGTCGGCGCGGCGGCGGTGCTGGTGCTGCGTGCGCTGCAACTGCCGCTGGTGACGACCCTGGTGGCCGAGCGCAATCCCGGTTCCATGCGCGTGTCGGCGCTGGCCTCGAACGCCGTGTGGCGCGATATCGGCGCTGGCCTCGGGCCCTTGCTCGCCGGCTTGCTGCTGCCGATCGCCTCGGCGCCCTGGGTGTTTGGCCTGGCCGGTGCGGCCATTGCCGTCAGCGCGGTGTTCTGCTGGCGGGCAAAGATTTCCAACTGACCATGTGAGGGTGTGCGTGTCCCATCAAGAAGACTTCGTAGGCGTGCTGGACATGGCGTATCGACACTGGACCGGCCAGGGACTGCCGGCCCCCGACCACCTCGACCCGCAACAGCGCCTGGCCTGGCTGCACCGCGACGCGCCCTACAGCCTGCTCGCCCATGACGGCGCCGCAGACCCGCGCTTTACCTACGTGAACGACTGCGCGTTGCAGTGCTTCAAATACCCGCGCGAGCGCTTCATCGGCATGCCCTCACGCTTCAGCGCCTCGGAACTCGACCGCGCCGCGCGCCAGGTACTGCTGGAGCAAGTCACCGCCAACGGCATCGCCGCCGGTTACAGCGGCTGGCGCGTAGATGCCTTTGATCAGCCCTTCATGATCCACGCCGGGGTAGTGTGGATCCTGCTCGACGACGCCGGCCAGCCTTGCGGCCAGGCCGCGCTGTTCTGGCCCGACGCGCAACGCATCGGCGTGCTGGCCTAAGCGCTTTTAAACGCGTCCAGCCAGGCGGGGTCGAATCGGGTCTGCTCGGGATCGATCCCCAGCGCCTGCATCTTGGCCTTATGCTCCTCGACCTCAGCGACCAGTTGCACCTGGGCGCTGGAGTTGGCATCGAGCTCATGCATCTGCGTCAGGCCCAAGTGATAAAAACGCAGCACCTTGATCGCCGTCGGATCATTGGCCTGCACCCGCTCGGTGACCTTGTGCATCACATTGGTCACGCTCATCAGGTTGCGCTTGAGCTGCCAGCCATACACCGCCGCCGCCAGCCACGGCTGAGACCAGAACGGACCGCGCACCAGCGCCACCGAAATCAGCACCCCGGCGAACACTCCGCCGACATTAAAGCGGAAATTATCCCCGCCAGGCTCGCCAAACAGCATCACCGCCAGGCTCGACAGCAACATCGCCAGGGCCAGGAACAGCACCGCCACCATTAAGGTGCTGCGCCGGGTTTGCTGGCGGAAGGTGACAGGGTCGCAGGGTTTGAGCTCGAACATCCGGTTCATGTCTCCAGAAGGGGTGGGCATCATCTCACGCTTGGGCAAACAAGTTGAACGTTGGCGCACGGCGGTTTCTCTAAACCTGTGTAGACCCCTTGAGGTGAACCATCATGTCCGACTACAACCAGCCGCCCCCCGGCACCCCAAACCCTGACCGCACACCCGGAGAAGAAGAGCGCGACAACGATGCGTTGCGCCCCAACGACCCGGCGGAACGTCAGGCCGACGACGTGGAACGCGTCGAGGAAGACCTGGAAAACCTGCACGACAAGGCCCGCCCACTTTGAACGAGGAGAACGCCGTGAGTAACACACCCAAAGGCCCGGCTTCGGGCGAGCATTCCAGTGGCAAGGATGAGCTGGGGTTTGACCCGGATTCGCCGGATGTGGCGGATCCGCAGGTGGATCCGGTAGGGCCGGCGATTGCGCCGTTGGATAAGGAGAAGAAAGACAAGGATGAAAAAAAGCCGCCTTATGATCCGTTGGGCGACTTGAAGCCTTGAGTGGAGGCCTTTGACGTTGAGCAACAACTGACTTTGGCAACTTCCGGCCAAAGTCGGCCCTTCGGGGTTGAGGGGGCTTATGTGACCGTAATAACCAGAACCGCCAAATTACCCACTATGCCGAGCACCACCCACGCAAACGCTGCCGGCGCCTTGAGCAACTTCCGCGCGGGACTGAAAACAACGCCAAGCAGTGCCCCGATGAGGATGCCGGGAAAGCTGAACAGATAGAAAAGCCAACCCATGGAGTCTGTGACCCAAAGATGGAAAAGGAACAAATACAGCCCCATGGCAGTAGCCATTCCCCCCAAAGACTCTCTTGACGCCTTGCACAGCAACGCCACGCAAAGCACCGCCGCTTGGGGTAACCAGGCGTATGCAAAGTTCTCCAGGAAGAAGGGGCCCTTGCCGGTTGTGTAGAGGGCAACGGCAAAGCCTAGCCCGACGCCGATGGCGGTCAGCGGAATATGCGTGAGCAGTGGCGGATTGTTTTCTAGCGATCTCATTCCCTGTGACCTTTTTGACGCGGGTGGTTCGTTGAATGGCCACTGCTTTTTACAGTGAAAGTGCGCCGAATCAAGCGGCATTTGAGATGGGAGTTTACTAACCAAAGCTGCCGTTTATGAAGGGCAGAAATCGGCCAAAAGCAGACTCTCTTGAGATTCTACACAAAGAGGCTCGATTCACGTGTCGCCGTTTATGTGGAATAGAAAATCCATTAAAAAATACGTCTATTTTTACGCTGAGCGTCATTCTGGAGCTGAGCGGAGGAGGTGTCTCGGGCTTTGAGTTTTGCGGTCAGAAGGAAGCAAATATTGGTGTTGCACTCAGCCTTCGCGGCCGTCTTTCAGCCATGATAGTACCCAGACCCCAATCCCAACAGGGACGGCATAAGCAAAAGCCCCAGGAAATAAACCCGAAATATCAGACCAGCCAAGTTGCCATACGCCAGCTTTATAGTAACTAATGGAAGCGCCCATAAATTTCGCAATAACACCCACCAAAAAAAACAAAGATATTACATATATCAAAAGCAACATAAATGCTTGAAATCTCGATGTAGGCTTAATCACTTCTTATCTCCCAAGGAACCTATCTCGCCGCCAACTGTTTCAGAGCCGTATGCATCGATGGTGTTGCCTATTATATCCGCCCAAAGGCAACAAGCGAAATTCTGGAACTCGGTGATGCTAGCCGCCTTCTGGGGCACACGGACAAACGCATCACAGAGACGGTTTACCGGCGTGGCGGCGAGATCGTAAAGCCGCAGTCTGCAAGGGGGTGCGATTTTGGTTTGAGAACCTTTTACCCTTCCCCCGGCGTTCTGCCGAATGAAAACAAACTACAAAAAAACCAAAGGCGTATGAGAGGAATGGACGTGCGCGAACCCAACAGATCGCGCGTTTCATTGATCCTGTTATTAGCGGGAGAGGTGGCGCTAGTCTAAGCGTCGACGCCACCCATTCACTAAAACTCAGGGCAGGAAATATTCGCCCCCGAACTCGTCAAACAGGCGCTCTTTCAACGCGGCGGAAAGCTTGTTCACCGCTTCCACGGGGCCATGGTGGACACCAACATTGAGGATTTCGCCTGCCGCGTTTCTGCTGAGTAATACAACGCCGTGTACGGCAACCCCGCCTAAGGTGAGAGCGTCATATTCGATCAGCTCCCTGTCCGAAAATGTGGCATGAAATGCCACTAAATGGGCCTCATACATCCCACCTACGGCCTGTACGACTTTGATGATCGAATCCCTGCCTTGCAAAGAGCGATTGAGGACTGACGAAATTAGAATCGCGTCTGGTGCCAATTGGTCTAGCCAGGCTGGCGATAACAACGGTGTCGACGGCGCGGTCATGGCGCGATACTCAAAACTACCTTGCCCAGCGTGCTTCCCTGTTCCACCAGCGCATGCGCCTTTGCTCCTTCGCTTAGCGGAAACTCATGACTGACATGCGGCGTTAACTGACCCGATTCGACCCATGCAGCTAGCTGTTGCAGGCCCGCGCTATCCGGTTCAACTGCAATGCTGGAGAAACGTCGTCCGGCGGCCTCAGCCAAGGCCGGCATGTGGCCGTGACTCAGGCCCATGGATGTAACGACGATGCCACCTGGCTTAAGCACTGACAAAGAGCGCTCTGCGTATCTATGACCCACGGTATCGAATACCACGTCGATGTCGCTAAGGACCGTGGTGAAATCGACGGCCTGATAATCGATCACTTCATCAGCGCCAAGGCTGCGCACGAAATCGTGTTTGCCTGCGCTGGCTGTCGTAATGACGTGTGCCCCCAGTGCCTTGGCGACCTGCACCGCGATGTGGCCCAGCCCACCTCCGCCGCCATGGATTAGCACACGCTGGCCAGGTTCAACCTGGGCGATTTCGCTCAACGCTTGCAACGCCGTCAGCCCAACCAACGGTAGTGCCGCGGCCTGGGCATGGCTCAGGCGCGCCGGTTTTTTCCAGAAGTGGCGCGATGGTGCAGCAACGTATTCTGCGTAGGCGTTTAAGGCACGTGGGAACAGCGGCATGCCAAAGACTTCGTCTCCCACTTTAAAGCGGGTAGTGCCAATTTCGATTTCCTCAACTACGCCAGACACGTCCCAACCCGGCACGAAGGGCAGGGCACCCAGCAGTGGGAATACGCCTGATCGCACCATAAGGTCGACTGGGTTGATGGACGCGGCATGCACACGCACTAGCACATCAGTGAAGGTGCGCACCGGTTTGGGTACCTCGGCCATTTCGAGCACTTCCGGGCCGCCAACGCTGTACTGAATCAAGCTTTTCATAATTTGCTTTCTCAGATAAAAACTCTGAAATAGAGCCTATGGGGCTATACTCATCGAGATGATTCCCTTTGTAAATTAGGCACCTTTTAGTGCTATAGGTACCCAATGGATACTACGTTCAATCACCTCGCTCGATCCCAGATAGGAAAACTGCGGGCAGGCGACATTTATGACGTCACTTGCCCGTCGCGTAGCGTTATTCAGATGCTCGCGGATAAATGGACCCTGTTGGTGGTCGATTCACTCTCGTCGGGGCCGATGCGTTTCGGTGAACTGCGTCGGCACGTGGGCGGCGTGACGCAGAAGATGCTGACGCAAACCTTGCGCTTACTTGAACGAGACGGCTTGGTCTTGCGCGTCGTATACCCGAGCTCGCCACCACGCGTGGAATACTCGCTGACGCCGCTTGGCATAAGCATCACCTCAGTTACTGGGCAAATGTGTCAGTGGGCTGAGGACAACATGAAGCCAGTTTTGGTCGCACGACTCGAATACGACACTCGCGTGGCGCGAGACGAGCAACCCCTCCCGAACGCTAGTCGGATCCCAGCGCAAAGCGCGAATCCCCCTAGTAACCAGTCAGCATGAATATCTTTTCGGAGTATTTGCGCTTAGCCCATTCCAACACTTCTTCCAGCGCCTGATGCTGGCCATGCCCTCAAAGAAATGCCCGGAACGTACCATCACAAAAGCAGATATCGCCGTAGATATCGATTACGAGTCAATGGCAGCTTTTGGCCGAAAGCGGTCATTGAGAAAGACAAACTCGTCCCGCTAACCCGCTTTTGACCGACATAGGCCAATGCTTCAGACCCTCCTCAGCCTACTTGCAAAGGCCTGGGTTGGACTGCTGTGCCATGAGCTCCAGCGCTACCTTTGAATCGCTGGAGCCAATACGCGCTAACGCACAAGCGCACTTGCACTGGAACTCTTCCAGGTTGCCCCACCTGATCAGGTACTCGAGATTTTTCTGTGCGGCTTCCGCAATCGCGCGGACGTCGCGCAGTTTTCCCTGATTAACCCCAACTCAAAAACGATATCTTCATGTTCTTCATGCCAGTCTCCCAGCAGGCGCTGCGCCAAACGTGGCGCGGTAATTTGTGCGTCGACGCCGACGCGTGCAGCCCAGAATTATTTCGTCAGCGGGAACCGAAACTGCTGCTCTTGCAGGCTCGTTTTAATTAACGCGACCAATTGTTGGGTGGCGGGACTCGGGTTGTCGTTATCGCAGTGAAGCACATAGCCAAGGCTCGGTACGGGGGGCAGGCCAGACACAACGGTCAAGTGGCTTGGCAGCCCAATGCGGGTTCGCAGCGTCAGGCCCAATCCGGCGGCGACGGCTGCCCAGATACCGCCGACGCTGGGGCTGGTCAGGGCAATTCGCCATGGAATGTGCGCAGCATCCAGCGCTTGGGTGGCGGCGCTGCGCAATAGGCAAGGCGCGTCGAACAGGATCAATGGCAACGGTGAGTCGTCGAGGGCCGTCAGCAGTGGTGTATCGCGGGCGCCGATCCAGTGCATCTGTGTTTCGCCCAGGTGTGTGGCATAGGGTGACGTGTGCCCGGTGTCCCAGGTCAGGGCGAGGTCCAGATTGGAGCGTTCGACCAGCGCCAGCAGTTCGGTGTTGCGGGCGATCCTGACTTCGAGATTGACCCTCGGGTAAGTTTGGACGAAGCGTCGCAGGATATCGCTCAGGAAATGCTCGCCAAAGTCTTCTTGAAGCCCGAGACGTAGGGTCCCGGCGGTTTGGCCTTCGTGTAGGGTCTGAAAAATGCCGTCGTTCAGCTCCAGCAAGCGGCGGGCATGACTGAGCAGTGTTTCTCCCGTGGGGGTCAAGGCCAGCCCGCGGCCGGACTTGGCCAGGATCGGCGTACCGACCTGCTCTTCGAGTTTCTTCAATTGAGCGCTGACGGCAGACGTCGAACGACCGAGACGATCCGCCGCTCTGGCAAAACTGTTGAACTCCACGCCGGTGACGAAGGTACGCAATACGTCGAGATCGAAGGTTGGGCGGCGCATTCGACAGTCCACTAATTCGGGATGATGGGTGCTATTAAATCTGATATTCGGGACTATCGCGAGTTGATAGTTTTTCCTCGTCAATTGGGACTTCAGGGGGAAAAACGATGATAACGGGGCGAGAACACCAGAGCAGCTACCCGCAAAAATTTGCCGAGCTGACTGACGACGTATTGTTTGGTGACATGTGGACGCGTACGCAATTGAATCCCCGTGAGCGCAGTCTGGCGACCGTGGCCGCGCTGGTGGCGATGTACCGTCTGGAGCAGCTGCCTTTTCATTTGAAACGTGCACTGGATAACGGCTTGAGTGTTGACGAGCTGGCCGAGGTCATCACCCATCTGGCGTTTTATTCAGGTTGGCCAACAGCCGCCTCGGCGCTGAATGTGCTCAGTGAACTACAGGCCAGCCTTCCAAAACCTCAGGAGTAACCGTTGATGCCGTTTGCACGAATTTCACTGCACCGTGGGAAGTCGGTCGAGTATTTACACGCGTTGTCTGACGGGTTGCACGACGCCTTGGTCGAGAGCTTCGAGGTGCCGAAGGCTGATCGCTTCCAGGCTATTCACCAACATGAGGTTGGCGAGCTGATATTCGATCCCCATTACTTGGGTGGGCCGCGTAGCCATGACTTTGTGCTGATCGCGATCACCGCAGGCCGGCCTCGAAGTGTTGAGACCAAACAGCGTTTTTACCGTGATCTGGTTGGAAAATTAGAGCGGGCGACGGGACTGAACGCGGAGGATGTCATGGTGGTGATTTCCACTACAGCCGGTGACGAGTGGTCGTTTGGAGGCGGGCGGGGCAATTAGCCTGCGGATTTATGCATCGCCTGTACAGATGGCCGCTACAGTCCAGAAAACCCCGCCTCACCCAGCGGGGCTTTCCCCCCTCACTTCGGCGCCACCCACGTCACCTCCGTAATCCCAAATTTCTCCGCCCAAGGTCGGGTCGTCTTCTTCACTTGCTCGTGCCCAACCCGCCCCACGCGGCTTACATGGGCGATATCGGCATCCACTGCCGCCCAGTGCCAGGCCTCGGCGTTGTTCATCACTTCGGCGCGCACCACAAAGGATTTCGGTTTGCCGTGCAGCTGATAATTGATGGTGTAGATTTTCGCGGTACTCATGTTGCCTCCCTGTGTTGTTATAGATGGATAGGGCAGCGTTCAAAAAGGTTCATTCAAAATGACAATCTGCACATCGGCGGGGCATAGTGTCGCCTCTATCCCGTGCCCAAGGATTGCGCCATGTCACTGTTGACCCATAGCCGCCTCTATCTGCAACGCCTGGGATACGACTCGCCGCCAGCGCCGACCTTGCACACCTTGCGGGAGCTGCAACTGCGCCATGTGTGCACCTTTGCCTTCGAGAACCTGTCGAGCCTGATGCGCCTGCCGGTGCCTATCGATTTGGCCAGCGTCGAGCAGAAAGTGCTGTTGGAAGGGCGGGGCGGGTATTGCTACGAGTTGAACCAGATGTTCCTTGCGTTATTGCAGGAGCTTGGTTTTGACGCGCGCGGCATCACTGGGCGGGTGGTGATGGGTGGGCCGCCGGATGCGCGTACGGCGCGGACGCATCGTTTGAGCCTGGTGACGTTGGATGGCGTGCGCTATATCACCGATGTCGGCTTTGGCGGCATGGTGCCCAGCAGTCCGTTGCGGTTGGACACCGAGGCGGTGCAGGCCACGGCGCATGAGCCTTATCGACTGAGTTTCGACGGGCAGGGCAGTTACACCTTGTGGGCGCATGTGGCGGAGGAGTGGCGCGGGCTGTATGTGTTCGATCTGCAGGTGCAGGCAGCCATCGATTATGAAATCGGCAACTGGTATGTCTCCACCCATCCGGACTCGGTATTCATTGGCCAGTTGAAAGTCGCGCGCTTGGCTGCGGGTAAGCGCCATACCCTGAACAACGCCCATTATGCGATTCACTACCTGGACCGGCCGAGTGAAAAGCGCGCCCTCACCAGTGCCGACGAGGTGTTGCAGGTATTGACTGAAACCTTCTGCATTCGCGTGCCGGTCACGCCGGCGCTGCGCACTGTCCTTGATGGCTTGGTGGTGGCCAATTGATAGAAGTGTTGAGTTAGAGCCTTCGCTGAACCGTTTTACCTCCAAATCAACGCAAATTAATTCGAACCTTTCGCGCAAGCAGGGGTTCGAACCGGTTCCTGAATAATTTGCTCACCAGACAAGGAGATGTAAAACGATGTCCAAGCTATTCGGAAAATTCCTCAAGGGTTCCTCGCTGCTGGCGCTGGTCGCTGCGCCTGCCGCGGTGTTCGCCGCACCGTCCACTGACCCGATTTCCACCTTCGGGATCCTGGGCAGCTACAACGATTTCAAATTCGAAGGCGGCAGCGAAAGCGACAAGAGCCACATGCCCGAAGCGGGCCTGTTCTATAACTTCGGCAACAAGCTCACCGCTGAATCCGGCTTTATCTACCAGGCCGGCATCGAAGCCAAGTACGGCGAAAAGAGCGACAACAAGCTCAAGGAAGGCCAGGCCGACCTTGACCTCGGCTGGCGTGCCGCGCTGGATGCGCGCAACTTTGTCGACGTGATCGTCGGCGGTGGCTACAGCTGGACGCGCTACGAGCCCGAGATCAACGACCTCGACGTGAAGCTCACCAACAAGTCGCCGTTCGCCAAGGCAGCCCTGGGCTACAACCACCAGTTCGATGACATGACCCTGCGTGTCGAAGCCGGTGCCCGTCGCACCATCGATGGCCGCACCAAGCTCAAGGTGGATGATTTCGGCAGCGACACCGTGGACCTCAAGGACCGCACCAACCCCTACGCCGAAGTCAGCCTGCTGATGAACCAGAAGGGCGATCTGCCGGTGGTCGCGGGCCTGTACTACACCCGCACCGAGTACAAACTCGACGGCGATTCCGAAGTGGCCGACAACACCAAGCTCAAGCGCAACGAGTACGGCTTCAAGGTCGGTATCGCGTTCTAAGCGCATCACCGGGACGTGGGTGGCCAACGCCCACGTTCAACTGTCCCCATCAGCCCCCTTTGTGTCCGCCAAAACCCTCAACGCCGCCGCGTCGCTGCCTTAGTGTGGAACCTGCTTTCCATAGCCTGAGAAGAGAGGGTGGCCATGCCCCGCATCGCCTTTTTGTTGCTGCTACTCGGCCTGCTCACGGCCTGTGACGACACTCCCAAACACTCCCCCGAACGCGCCACGGCGGCGACGGCCATGCCCGCTGACCCGGCGCTCGCCCAGGTCTACGACAGCAGTTGCAAGCTGTGCCATGCCAACCCGGCCTCCGGTGCGCCGCTGACGGCTGACCGCGCGGCGTGGAGCCCGCGTATCGCCCAGGGTGTCGACACGCTGCTGGACCACAGCATCAACGGCTACAACGGCATGCCGCCGATGGGGATGTGCATGCAGTGCTCCGAGGAACAGTTTGTGGCGCTGATCGGCTTTATGGCCGGCGTGCAAATCCAACAATAAGAAGGGGTGGTGGATGGCGCTTTCACGGCGGCAACTCTTGCAACGTTCAGGCTTGGTTGGGGCTTTCCTGGCGTTGAGCAGCAACCCGGTGCTGGCCCAGTTGGCGCGCGCGCCGAGGCTGATTCCGTGGCGCAACTGGTCGGGGGCGCAGACCTGTCTGCCGCTGGCCCGCCTGGCGCCGAAAGACTTGGACGAGTTGGTGCAGATAATTCGCCAGGCGCCGGGGCAGGTCAGGCCGGTGGGTTCGGCCCATTCCTTCAGCGCGTTGGTACCCACCGACGGCACGCTGCTGTCCCTGAGTTACTTCAACGGCATGCTCGATCACGATCCCGCGACCTTGCAAGCCACCTTCGCCGCCGGCACGCCGATGTCGCGCATGGGCCCGGCACTCAAGGCGGTGGGCCAGGCGCTGCCGAACATGGCGGATATCGATTACCAGACCCTGGCCGGGGCGATTGCCACCTCGACCCACGGCACCGGCGTGGGCTTCACCTCGTACTCCGGTTGCGTCACCGGGCTGCAACTGGTGACGGCCCAGGGCGAGGTGCTTGACTGCGACGCCCAGCGC
Source organism: Pseudomonas reactans (assembly GCF_013385825.1). Lineage (GTDB taxonomy): Bacteria > Pseudomonadota > Gammaproteobacteria > Pseudomonadales > Pseudomonadaceae > Aquipseudomonas > Aquipseudomonas reactans. The sequence goes on from NZ_JACAPG010000011.1 coordinate 469,244, forward strand.
CATCCCGAGGTATTCAACGCCGCGCGTGTGTCCCTCGGTGCGTTGGGCGTGGCCACCCAAATTCGCTCGCAGAACCGCGCGCCGTACCGTCTGCGCGAACGCCAGTGGATCGCCAAGACCGAAGAGTTGCTGGAGGACATCGACAAGCACACCCGGGAAAACCAGCACTGGGAAATGCTGGTGGTCACCCATTCCGACTACGCGCTGTCCATTGCCCTGAACGAAACCAGCGACCCGGCAACGCCACCCATCGACCCGGCAGAGGCGGGGGGCAATGAGTTCGTGACCCTCATCGAAAAGCTCGACAAATACGTCAGCGACTTCCCCGACACCCGCCGCACCTTGCTCAACAGCCTGCGGTTTTTCGCCAGCTTCGAGGACCGCGTGGCTGAGTCGTTCGAAGTCTATGCCAACGTGCGCAATGTGCGCTTCAACGAAATGGAATATTCAGTACCCGCCGAGCATGGGCCGGCCTGCCTGCGCGAGATCCTCAAGCTGATCAATGACAAGGACCTGCGCACCTGGTTTCCCATCGAGTACCGCTACGTCAAGGCCGACGACATTCCCCTGAGCATGTTCGAAGGCCGCGACAGTTGCTCGATCTCCGTGCACCAGCACTACGCCATGGACCATCACAACTTTTTTGCCGCCGTGGAGCCGATCTTCTGGAAGTACGCCGGCCGCCCGCACTGGGGCAAGTTGCACAGCCTCAACGCGCGCACGCTGCAGCCGCTGTACCCGCGTTGGGACGAGTTCACCCGCGTACGTCGCGAGCTGGACCCCAGTGGCAAATTCCTCAATGCACACCTGTCATCCATCCTGGGAGTGGCCCGATGAAGCGTCGACATTTTGTTTTGGGCACTGGCGCCTTGCTGGCCGCTGGAGCCTGGCTGCTGCGGCCGAGTGACCGTGGCAGCCCCTACAACGATTACTTCCGCACCCTTAACGCCGAACTCAAGGCCCATGGGCCGATGCGGCCGGTGATGCTGATTGACCTGGATCGGCTGGATCACAACATTGATGTGGTGATGCAATCGGTCAAGCGCGGCGGCAAACACCTACGGCTGGTGGAGAAATCCCTGCCGTCGCCAGGGCTGCTGGCCTACATCGCCAAACGCGCCGGCACACAACGGTTGATGTCGTTTCACCAGCCATTCCTGAATCATGACGCCCAGGTATTCCCCGAAGCGGACATCCTGTTGGGCAAGCCGTTGCCGGTGCGATCGGCGGAGTTGTTTTATCAGGCGCACAAAGGCGCGTTTGATCCGTCGCGGCAATTGCAGTGGCTGTTGGATACGCCTGAGCGGTTGCAGCAATACCTGAGGTTGGCGCAGGGGTTGAGTGTGCGGTTTCGGGTCAATATCGAGTTGGATGTGGGGCTGCATCGGGGTGGCATCAGTGATAACGCGGTGCTGGGGCAGATGCTGACGCTGATCAGCGCTAATCCGCAGCATTTGGAATTTGCCGGGTTCATGGGCTATGACCCGTTTGTGGGCATGGGGGTGCCGGGCATTCTTGGGTCGCCCCAGGCGTTGTTTGAGCAGGTGATGCAGCGCTATACCGGGTATGTGGATTTTGCGCGTCAGTACTTTGCCGGGTTGTGGCGAGATGGGCTCACGTTGAATACGGCGGGGAGCCCGAGTTATCGGATTCATGAGCAGGAACAGCTGAGTACGGAAGTGTCGGTGGGCACCGCGTTGCTCAAGCCGACGCATTACGATCTGCCTTCCCTCAGTGAGCATGTGCCGGCGGCGTTTATTGCTACGCCGGTCTTGAAAAGCACGGGGTTGGTGAATATCCCCGCGTTGGATGGGAGGTCGCGGGTGTTTTCGTGGTGGGATCCGAATCAGCGGGGGACTTACTTTATTTATGGGGGCAATTGGATGGCGGAGTTTGAGTCACCGCAGGGGCTCAAGAGTAATGAGTTGTATGGGCGCAGTTCCAACCAGGAGATGGTGAATGGGTCGCCGGCGGTGGAGTTGAGGGTGGAGGATCAAGTGTTTTTGCGGCCGACGCAGAGTGAGTTTGTGTTGTTGCAGTTTGGGGATTTGCTTGGGGTCCGGGGAGGCAAAATTGTTGAAGCTTGGCCTGTCTATAGCTGACGATTGGCAGGTATCCGTTCCTGCGGTAACGGATATGGGCTCATGCCTAGCTGTCGAAAGACATTACCAATGCGAATAAAATATTCAAAAATAATGAAATACAAGAATATTAGCTTATGCCCAAATAGCATTATATTTTTAAAATCCATTCCGTTATGTTTGAACTCAACAGCCTACCCCTGACCTCGGATGGTACCAATCTAGATTCGGATTCTGCGCTGCCACCCCCGCAGCAGAATCGTTGGAAGGGAGTTCAACGCATGTTGCCAATTCAAACCTCGCCCCACACCTAGCCCCAAATCGCCCCAACCCCCCAGAAAAACCCGAGCACCGCGCCCATCCGCGTGACTGCCCGACTTCGCGATTTGGAAACGCAGGAATACCTATGAAGCGAGCCCTACAACCGTCAGCCGCACTGGCCCTGGCTATCCTGGCCAACAGCGTCCAAGCCCAGGACGACAGCACCCTGTCCACCGTGGTGGTCACCGGCAACCGTGGCGCCGAACAGCGCACCGTCACCAGCAGCCCGGTGCCGATCGATGTGGTCAGCGCCAAGCAATTGCAGAACACCGGCAAGCCCGGCCTCATGGAAGCCCTGAGTGCAGTGATCCCGTCGCTGACCCTGCCGGAAAAAACCGGCTGGGACGCCAGCGGTATTGCCCGCGCCCCCAACCTGCGGGGCCTGAGCGCCGCCGAAGTGCTGGTGCTGGTCAACGGCAAGCGCCGTCACACCGCTGCCACCCTGAACATCAATGGCATCAACACCGGCGCAGCCCCGGCTGACCTGGATTTGATCCCCATCAGTGCCATCGACCACGTGGAAGTCCTGCGCGACGGCGCCGCCGCCCAATACGGTTCCGATGCCATCGCCGGAGTGATCAACGTGATCCTCAAGGCCGACACCAGCGGCACTTCGGTGACCAACGTCGGCCAGGGGTATGACGGCAAGAAACAGACCGTGCAGCAAAGCCTCAACAAAGGCTTCGAGATCGGCAACGGCGGCATCGTGCAGCTCGCCCTGGATGCCCGCAGCCAGAACGACGACAACAAGGCCAGCGCCAACGGCTACACCTACGCGCAAGCCTACGAGCAAGCCGGGCGGTCGACCTATGGCGGCTACGGCACGCCCAAGACCAACCTGCTGACCCTGGGCTACAACGCCGAGCTGCCGATCGACGACAGCTTCAGCCTGTATTCCTTCACCACCTATTCACGCCGCAAGGCCGAGCAGGGTCAGAACTTCCGCCTGCCGACCATCACCAACACCATCACCACCGGGCCGAACGGTTATCCAGGCGGTTACACCCCGACCTGGTTTATTGATGAGGACGATTTCCAGGCGGCATTCGGCGGTAAAGGCACGGTAGGCGAGTGGGACTGGGACCTGTCCACCACCTACGGGCGCAACGACGCGGAGCAGGGCACCACCCATAACCAGAACCCGTCGCTGGGCGAGGCCACGCCGAATCACTTCACCTCAGGCACCTGGATTTCCACCGAGCTGACCACCAATCTCGACTTCAAGCGCGGCTTTGATATCGGCCTGCAAAAGCCCTTGGACCTGAGCGTCGGTTTCGAACACCGACGTGACACCTATGAGGTGCAGGCCGGTGACTATGAGTCGTATGCCAACGGCGGCTACTGCGTGGCGCCGGGTAATTGCGCGTCGTCGGGGGCGCAAGTCACCAACGGGATTTCGCCAGATGAGGAAAGCAGCGCTTCGCGCAACAGCCTGGCCAGTTATGTCGATGTGGGCTTCAACCCGGTGCCGGACTGGTACGTCGGCACGGCGTTCCGCTACGAGCACTATAACCAGGGCGTCGGCGCCACCCGTAGCGGCAAGCTGACCACCCGCTATGACTTCACCCCGCAATTCGCCGTGCGCGCCACGGTGAGCAACGGCTTTCGCGCGCCGTCTTTGGCCAACAGCCTGTTCAGTGCGCGCTCCACCACCTATGGCGTGGTTGACGGCGTGTATCAGTCGATCAACTACGGCGTATTGCCTGTGGGTTCTGCTGCCGCCCAGGCGCTCGGCGCCCAGGAGTTGAAGCCGGAGCGCTCGACCAACTTCAGCCTCGGTTTCACCCTCACGCCCACTGATCGCCTGAGCTTCACCGCCGATGCCTATGTGATCAACCTGCGCGATCGCATCACGCTCACCGGCACCTTGCTCGGCCCCGAGATCACCCAGGTATTGCAGAACAACGGCATCAACTCCACCTCCGGCGGCCAGTACTTCATCAACGGCGCCGACACCCGCACCAAAGGCCTGGACCTGGTCAGCAACTACAGCCAGGACCTCGGCCAGTACGGCTCCGTGAAGTGGACCGCCGCGTTCAACTGGAACCAGACGCGGATCCTCAACTACAAGGAATCCACCAATATCCTGGGCACGTCCTACGAGTTGATGAACCGCGAGGCGCGCAACCTGATCACCGGCGTGCAGCCCAGTACCAAGCTGATCCTCGGCGGCGACTGGAGCATCGATCGTTTCAACCTCAACCTGGCCCTGACCCGCTACGGCTCCTACAAGGAGGTCAACTCGTCGGCCAACCGTGATCTGGACCGTATCTACAGTGCCAAGTGGATCACCGATCTCGACCTTGGCTACAACCTCACCAAAGACCTGAACATTGCCGTCGGCGCCAAGAACCTGTTCGACATCTACCCCAAGAAACAAGGGGTGCCGAGCAGCACCATGGTCAGCAGCTACGGCGTCTATTCGCCCTACGGTTTTACCGGCGGGTACTACTACACCCGCTTGACCTATGCCTTCTGAGGCCGAGGAACACACCATGCCCATCGTCGCCAAATCCTATGACCTGATTGACTCGCCCAGCCCGGTGCGCCAGGCCCGTGTCTCCACGCCGATCAAGGCCCTGCAAGTGGTGCCCGCGCGGCATCCCTGGCGCTGGGCCGGGTCGATCTTCGCGGCGCTGGTGCTGCTGGCCATCGTGCATTCCCTGGCCACTAACCCGCGCTGGGAGTGGGGTGTGTTCGGCCAGTGGTTTTTCTCGCCGTCGGTGCTGCGCGGGCTGGGGCAGACGTTGTTGCTGACGCTGTTGAGCACGGTGTTCAGCATCATTCTCGGCACGGCGCTGGCGTTGGCGCGCCTGTCGGGCTCGCCGCTGCTGGCGGCGTTGGCTTGGGGCTACATCTGGTTCTTCCGCTCGATGCCGGCGTTGCTGGTGCTGATCATCCTGTACAACTTCGCCTACCTGTATGACCACATCGTGCTGGGTGTGCCGTTCACCTCGGTGGTGTTCGCCGAGTGGTCCACGGTGGACGTGCTCAGCCAGTTCACCGTGGCCGTATTGGGCTTGAGCCTGATGCAGGCGGCGTACGCGGCGGAGATCATTCGCGGCGGGCTGATCGGTGTCGATGCCGGGCAGCATGAAGCCGCTGCGGCCCTGGGTTTACCGGCCTCGCGCCGCATCTTCCGGATCATCCTGCCCCAGGCGCTGCGCTCGATCCTGCCGTCCGGGTTCAACGAAATCATCGGCCTGGTCAAGGGCACCTCGATTGTCTATGTGCTGGCCTTGCCCGAGCTGTTCTACACCGTGCAAGTCATCTACAACCGCACCCAGGCGGTGATCCCGCTGCTGATCGTGGCGACGGTCTGGTACTTGATCATCACCACTGTGCTGACCAGCGCGCAGTACTACGTCGAGCGCCATTTTGCACGCGGCACCGCACGGGTGCTGCCGCCCACGCCGTTGCAACGCCTACGTGGTTGGTTGAAGGAGAAAACCCATGGCTGAAGCACGCGCCGGGCGCATTCAGATCCAGGGCGTGGGCAAGCGCTTTGGCAACCAACAGGTGTTGCAAGACATCGACCTGACCATCGATCCGGGCAAGGTCACGGTGATCCTCGGGCCATCCGGCTCGGGCAAGTCCACCTTGCTGCGCACCATCAACCACCTGGAAAAGATCGACAGCGGGCATATCACCATCGACGGTGAATACGTCGGCTATCGCCGCAAGGGTGACCTGCTCTACGAGCTGAAAGAACGCGAGATTCTCAAGCGCCGCATCGACGTGGGATTCGTGTTCCAGAACTTCAACCTGTTCCCGCACCTCACCGCCTGGGAGAACGTCGCTGAGGCGCCTCTGGCCCACAAGCGCTGGACCAAGGCCGAGGCCCCAACCAAGGCGGCCGAGCTGCTGGCCAAGGTGGGTCTGGCGGACAAGGTCGATGCCTACCCGCGCCAGCTCTCCGGCGGCCAGCAACAGCGTGTCGCCATCGCCCGCGCCTTGGCGCTCGACCCCAAAGTGCTGCTGTTCGATGAACCCACCTCGGCGCTCGACCCGGAGCTGGTGGGCGAAGTGCTCGATGTGATCAAGGGCCTGACCCAACTGGGCGTGACCCTGGTGATCGTCACCCACGAAATCGGCTTTGCCCGTGAGGTGGCCGACCACGTGGTGTTCCTCTGCGACGGCCAGTTGATCGAAGAAGGCCCGCCCGAGCAGATTTTCCGCCAACCCCGACATCCCCGCACCGTGGCCTTTCTCGGCAAGGTGCTTTAGTTCAAGGAGTGACTGCCCATGCTTATCTCTACCGCTCGTATCGCCCTGTTGACGCTGGCCGTCAGCACCGCACAAAGCGCGTTCGCCGTGCAACAGGTCGACCTCAGCCCCGACCGTGCGCGCATTCATGTACCGCGTAACGAAGCGGCCATCGCGCAGATCCCGCCAGGCTTCAAGTTCGCCCAGCCGGGCAAGTTCACCGTGGCCGTGTCCGGCGTGGCCGGGCCGCCTCTGGCACTGCTGGCCAATGACGACAAGACCACCATCGGCAGCGAAGCGGATACCGCGCAGTTGGTCGCCGACAGCCTGGGCCTGCAACTCAACGTGGTGCAGACCAGTTGGGAGGACTGGCCCCTGGGCGTCAGCTCGGGCAAGTACGATGCGGTGATCAGCAACGTCACCGTGACCGAGGCGCGCAAGAAGCGCTTCGACTTCGCGACTTACCGCCAGGACGTGCTTGGGTTCTATGTGAAGAGCACCAGCAAGATCAGCGCGATCAAGCAGGCCGAAGATATTGCCGGGCTGAAGATCATCGTCGGCTCCGGCACCAACCAGGAAAAGGTCCTGCTGGCCTGGAACGACGCCAATGAAAAAGCCGGGCTCAAGCCGGCGCTGTTGCAGTACTTCGACGACCAGGCCGCCGCGCAACTGGCGGTGCAATCCGGGCGCAGCGATGCGCTGTTCGGGCCTAACTCGGTGTACGCCTATTCGGCGGCAATCACCGGCGGTATCAAGCTTGTCGGCACGGTCAATGGTGGCTGGCCTTTAAAAGCCGATATCGCGGTGACCACGCGCAAGGACAACGGCCTGGTCCAGCCGATTCACACCGCGCTGGAAGGCGCGATTGCCGGCGGCCAATACGCACAGGTGCTGCAACGCTGGGGCCTGGATATCGAGCGCGTCGACCAGTCGTTGATCAACCCACCGGGCCTGCCGGATTAAGGAGCATCGAACATGGGACTGACACGACGTGAAGCGCTGTCGAGCATTGCTGCGGTAGGCGGCGAAAAGGCCGTCAAGGAGGCACTGGCGGCATTGGGCCTGGGGCCGTCGTCACACCGGCGCCCGCAACCGCTGAAACTCAAGGAAGGCCTGGGGCAGGGCACCCGCGTGCTGGTGTTGGGCGCCGGGATCGCGGGGCTGGTGACGGCACTGGAGTTGACCCGCGCCGGGTTCGAGGTGCAAGTGCTGGAGGCGCGTGACCGCGTGGGCGGCCGCACCTGGACGATCCGCAACGGCGATCGGGTGGATTACAAGGACGGCCGCACGCAAACCGCAACGTTCGAACAAGGGCACTACTTCAACGCCGGACCGGCGCGGATTCCCAGCCAGCATCGCACCATTCTCGACTATTGCAGCGAGTTGGGCGTGCCGCTGGAGGTGCTGGTCAACAGCAGCCATGGCGCCCAGGTGCGGCCGGATGTGAGCAAGCCGGCCTTCACGGTGGGCCAGGCAATCAATGATGCACGGGGGCAGGTGTCCGGCTTGCTGGCCAAGGCGGTGCAACGTGATGCCCTCGATGATGTATTGAGCGCTGAGGAACGCACGCGGCTGTTGGCGTTCCTGCAGGTGTACGGCGACCTGTCACAGGCGCTGGCCTTCGAGGGCACGATCCGTTCGGGGCATCTGGATTCACCTGCGCATCCCGGCGCGTTGCCCGCGAGTCGTAGCCCGTTATCACTCGATCAACTGCTGCACCCGGAACTGTGGGGCGCGTTACTGCACACGGAATTCCCGGAGTTCTCCGCCACCATGTTCCAGCCGGTGGGCGGTATGGACCGCATCACGGATGCCTTCTACCAGCGCGTCCGGGGCCAGGTGCAACTGGGCGCCCAGGTGCGGCAGATCCGCCAATTGGAAGACGGCGTAGCCGTTACTTATCACGACAAGCTCAGCGGTCGCGAACAAGTGGTACGTGCCGATTACCTGATCTCGACCCTGCCGTTGCCGCTGCTGGCCAAGCTCGACACTGACTTCAGCGACCCGATCAAGGCCGCCTTGCTCAGCACCCGCAGCGACCAGGCAACCAAAGTGGCGTGGCAGTCGCCGCGATTCTGGGAAACCGACTACCGCACCTACGGCGGCCTGTCGTGGATCGAACACCCGGCGCGCCTGCTGTGGTACCCGAGCAACGACCTCAACACCCGCGAAGGCTTGCTGGTAGCGGGCTATGTGACCGGGGAGGGCGCCGACGTATTTGGTGCGCAACCGTTCGACCAGCAGTACGCCACCTCGAAAGAAGCTGTGGAACTGCTGCACCCCGGCTATTCCAAACACTTGCGCAATCCGCTGGCGGTGTCCTGGGAACAGATCCCCTACAGCGAAGGCCCGTGGCTGCAACGCGAACACTTCCCGGCCGACGCCAGCGCCTTGCTCGAAGCCGGCCACGGCCGTGTGTATTTCGCCGGTGATGGGTTGGTGCAAAGCGGCGTGGGCATCTGGCAGGAATCGGCGGCCAATTCGGCGCGCCATGTGGTCGGGCAACTGGCTGAGCGAGTTATCCACCAACGGCACAGCGCGGCACTTGCCGCCTCTTAGGCCAAATGCGCACTTGTGGCGAGCGGGCTTGTTGTGGCGAGCGGGCTTGCCCCGCGTTGGGGCGCGAAGCGGCCCCAGAACCTGCCGACTTGGTTTATCTGTCACACCGCAGCGCCTGGATTGGGAGCGCTACGCACTCCAACGCGGGGCAAGCCCGCTCGCCACAACAAGCCCGCTCGCCACAGAGGGTGTTGGCGGTTTTAAAAGGGGTTTAGTGACCCATGCATCATTAAGGAGAAACATCATGAGCGACAACATTCAACGCACCAGCGTCGGCGATTTCCCAATCTCGCAGACCGTCACCGTACCGGCTTCCGCCAGCCTGGTTTTTGTCAGTGGCACCTTGCCCGATCTGCACGACGCAAATGCCCCGGCGGGCACTCCAGCCGCCTATGGCACTACCGAAGTGCAGACGGTGTCGGTGTTCAACAAGCTGCGCAAGATCCTACGTCAGCAAGACCTGGATCTGGGCGACATCGTGCAGTTGCGGGTGTTTCTGGTGGGGGCCGAAGAGAAGGGCGGCAAGCTGGATTTCGCCGGCTTGCAGGCGGGCTATACGCAGTTCTTTGGCACGCCGGAGCAACCGAATAAACCGGCACGCACGGCGTTGCAGGTGGTGGCATTGCCGTTGCCCGGCGCGTTGGTCGAAGTGGAGGCGATCGCGGCAAGAGCGGTGTGAGACTCATCGACTTTTTGCAATCACACTGCTCATGTACTGGTTCAAATCGCGGAAGTCGTCAACCCTCCAAGCGAACGGCGCCAGCTTCACGCCGTTCTCTCGCAAGGTTCTTGGGATCAAGTCGCCATTGGGGCGAAGGATGATCGACGAGACAATAACGCCTGGATAGTCATTCAGGCGCTTTTTGAACGCCGCGGTGGTCAGGTCGGGGGTGGGCGGATTGCTCTTGTTGGCCAAGGGGCCTGTGCCTTTGATATCGGCGCCGTGGCACATCGCACACCGCTGGGAAAAGAGGGTTTTCCCGTTGAGGTTGTCCGCGAAGGACAGTGAGGGTTGGGTGAGCGATAACAGGCCGAGCCAGGCGATAAGTACCCGTTTCATATCCATATGACCTTGTGGCTTGAATTAGATTGGGATCGTGGGCACAACCTGATGCCCACCGTTCAGCCGCGTGGGCTATTCCTGCAACTGCAACGCCTGTTGCTTGAGCTTGCGCTTTTGCTCAAACGGCAACTTCTCATCATCCCCATATGGCGCGCTGTACCAGTTGCCATACGTCGGATTGGGCAACAGAAACCAGCGCTGCCCCAGCCAGTTCACATAGGGCGCCACGGCCTTGCGTTGATCTGCGACGGTGTTGTGCTCGGCCTGGACGAAATCCCCCAGGGAATCACCGGCCATCAACAACACGCGGGCATGGGCGGCGACCCATTGGCGACGGCAGTTCTTGCCGTAGCCGGCGCTTTCGCAATGGCCGGTGGGCGTGCTGGCGGCGAGGACGTGTTCGTCGCTTTCCACCGGGAAACCGCGCAGGCGCAGGTTCTTCACGGTGGCGGCGACCTGGCTGTGTTCACGGTTGGTCAGGTAGTAGACCGCGATACCTTTCTGCTGGGCCGCTTGCACGAAGGCGACTGCGCCGGGCAATGCCTGGGCCTTGGCCTGGTCGACCCAGGTGTTCCAGCGGTCGTAGGAATAAACCTGGTTGTTGACCACATCGCGCGCGTTGAGCGGCACGTTGTCCAGCAGGGTTTCGTCGATATCGACCACGACCGCCGGCGGCAACCCGTTGAGGTTGCGCGGGGGGAAGGGCAGGGCGTCCCAGGTCGGATCAGCCAGCGCCACGTCGAGTTGGCGGGTGGCATTGGCGAAGAGCTGGCGGTAGATCAACTCATGCTCGATGGAGGTCTGTGTCCAGAGCACGGCGTCGAGTTGGTCGTTGGCCGGAGGTGTTTGTTGGCAGCCCGCCAGCAGGCAGAGGCTGGCGAAGATCAGGTTACGCATGGACAGTCTCGCAGATGAAAGTTGGATGGGCGCACCTTAGCCTAATCACGGGCGCCATACAGGCAGGATGTTTTCATCCGTCGCCCAATGAGGCTGGCCAGGTCGCAGGCAGACACCACCCACCCAGCGCGCATGGCTGGCATGATCCCGCCAGTGGGCGTGGCCGTTCAGCACGGCTTGCCCCAGCGCCGTCAACGCCAGCACCTGGCGTGGCCATTCCAGGTGTGTCTCGGTGGCTGTCAGCAAAGGGTTGTCGCCATCGATCAACGGCCGCAACAGCGCGTGAAACATCATGTCCCCCAGAAACGGTAGCGGTTCACGCTTGGCCATCAATTCTGCAAAGACCCGGCCGAAGGGCGTTGGCCCAGCCTCGTCGAGGTACGTCAGGGCCAGGCGTTCGGTCAGCGACAGCCCATCGCGCAGACCTGGCAACTCCTGCAACTGACGCAACAGCGCCGGGGCCAGAAACGGTAAGGCGGGGTGGCTGCCATGGGCCAATTGCGCCCACTTGACTGGCGAGCTGTCGCAATACGCCGACCAGGCCTCTTTGGCAAGTTGCACGGCGTCATCATCGATCAAGCGCCGTTGCGGCCACAGCCACGCCAACACATCCGGCGCCAGTTGGCCGATGCCGATAAAACGCTGCACGCCGGGAATGCGGTCGACCTCGATCAGTTCCAGCTTGCGCGGTGCTTGCTCAAGACCCGCCAGTGCGCGAACCAGGAACAGTTGGTCATAGGCATCCGCTTCGCACCACAGCACACTGTGATCGGCGCTGGCCAAGGCTTCGAGGTGGTCGTATTCAGTGTCGATACGGCGTGCCGCATCGGCTTCGTCGATGGCAAAGGCCTGGCTGATAAAAGCGCTGCGCATGGCGCGAAAGGCTTTGCTGGGCAAATCGCGGACCGGGCCCATGCACAGCGGGTCGGTGAGCATGCGGAACTGTCCTTTGAACCCCGCCAGATGAAGGCTGTGGGCAATGTCATTGCCGCAGCGCCAATGGGTGGTGCGTGCTTCGTCGCTAGCGGTAAAGTCGGGGTGGCGGGCGGCGAAGTCGATAGCATCGACATGCGCCTTGAGCTTGGGCCAACTGCTGAAACCCAGCTGCTTGGCGATTTCCCATTGGGCCAGGGACAAGGTCGCGTTCGGGTCTTCGGCTTTGAGGCGTGGCAGCAGTTCCTTGGCACGCTTGCGCTGTTGCTCAAGGTTGAGGCGGCCATCGGTATTGAAGTGGCGGGACATACGATCTCCTTGCACAAACCTTTTCCGCTTCAAGGTGGGGAGTCGTAGAAAAAGAGGATGTTGCAGTGTCTTGGGCGCAGCCCTTTCCGCGGAAGGTGGCGTAGAGAACGCCAGACGGGGAATATAGGCAGTGAGGTTTTTGATTGCAAGCCGTTCAGCCGAGTAAAGAGTTCATGTCCGACACCCCGTTAATCGAAACCCGCGCCCTCACGCGCCTGGACGAGCGCCGCCACGTGGCGTTGCTCCAGCCCACCGATTTCACCTTGAATGCCGCCGATCGCGTGTCGATCACCGGCTCATCCGGCTCCGGAAAAAGCGTGTTCCTGCGTGCACTGGCGCTGCTGGACGCGCCCAGCTCCGGGCAGATCCTGTGGAACGGCCAGCCGATCGGCAATGCGCAGATTCCCCACTATCGCTGCCACATCAGCTACCTGTCGCAACGCCCGGCGCTGCTCGACGGCACGGTGGAAGACAACCTGCGTTTCCCCTTCAGCCTCAAGACGTCGCGCAAACGCCGCTTTGATCTTGCCACGGTGACCACACTGCTGGGCCACGCCGGCAAGGCTGCGGACTTTCTGGCCAAGCGCGCCGCCGACCTGTCGGGCGGTGAATCCCAGGTGGTCTCGCTGATCCGCACTCTGCAACTCAATCCCGAAGTGCTGCTGCTCGACGAGCCCACCGCCGCACTCGACCCCACCTCATCCCGCGAAGTGGAAGCGCTGATCGACGCCTGGTTTGCCGGGGATCCCTCCCGCGCCTGTATCTGGGTCTCCCACGATCTGGACCAGGCCCGGCGCATGAGCGACATCCATTTGCAGATGAGCGCCGGTGTATTGAGCGGAGTGGCCCAGCCATGAACTATCAGAACCTCACCGCGCTGGACATGGGTATTGCCGCCTCGCTGATCCTGATCAACGGCGCGCTTTCCCTGCTGCTGCGCCTGGGCCTGGAGCGCCAGTTGTTGTGGGCGGCAGTGCGCACCGTGGTGCAGCTGCTGGCCATCGGTTACCTGCTGGGCTGGGTGTTCGAGTTCGCTTACTGGTACGTGGTGCTGCCGTTGATGTGCGCCATGACCTTGATCGCCGGCATCTCGGCGGCGGGGCGCGGGCGGCGTACTTACCGAGGGCAGCGTGTGGACAGCATCCTGTCGGTGTGGGGCAGTTCGTGGCTGGTGACGGCGGTGGGCTTGTTTGCGGTGATTCGCATCCACCCGTGGTACGAGCCGCAGTATGCAATCCCGATCCTCGGCATGATCCTGGGCAATACCCTGACCGGCGTGTCGCTGGGGATCGAACGCATGACCCAGGAACTGACCTCGGGCCGCAACACCATCGAAATGATCCTGGCCCTCGGCGGCTCGCGCTGGGAAGCGGCGCAGGAAGCCATCCGCCAGGCTGTGCGCGCCGGGATGATCCCGACGTTGAACCAGATGACCGTGGTGGGCATCGTCAGCCTGCCCGGCATGATGACCGGGCAGGTGCTGGCGGGGGAGAGCCCGGTGGATGCAGTGCGGTATCAGATCGTGATCATGTTTCTGATTGCCGCAGCGTCGGCGTTGGGCACGGTAGGTGCGGTGCTGCTCACCTACCGGCGGTTGTTCTCCGTGAGCCATCGCTTCTTGCGCGATCGGCTGCAGGAGCGTTCCTGACTCAAGTGTTGTTGCAACCCTTGGCAATCGAATCCTCATTGGAGGTATACGGCCGCGACGGCTCCAGGTTCCACTCCGGCTTGTTGCGGGCGATATTGAAGTGGCAGACCAGTTGGCGGCGCATGCTGCCGACGTTGCTGTCGCGGTTGTCCGGGTTGTCCTTCCAGCCGGCGTCCAGGTAGTGGTCGCTGGCCAGTTCGTTGAAGAAGTTGTTGGTCTGGCCGTCTTTGACCTGGCGGCCGCAGTCGGTCGGCGTCACTTCCAAGGTCATGATCTTGCGGCCAAAGCCTGGGTCGTCGCGCTCCACCCAGGTTGCGCTTTGCACGTAACGCTCGCAGCTGTTCTTTTCGGTGATGGGCTGGATGACCTGCTTCTTGCTGTCGTAGGCGAACGACGCCTCCTGCTGGCGGGTCTGCGGCAGTTTCATGTTGATCACCGGCAGGTAGTTGCCCACGGCTTTGTACCACTGCAACTGGTTCAAACGTGCACCTTCCAGGCCGACGTCTTCGGTGTAGAACAGGGCGAGGATCGACGGTGACTTCGGTGGGTTTTCCTCCCACTTGGCCAGACGCAGCTCGTTCTGGGTGGTGAAGGATTCGTCGGCAATCGTCGCCATTGCCCGAATGCTCTGATAGAACGCCGGGCCTGCGGCGGTGTTGCGTTCGTCGCGCACATCAAAGGAGCATTGGCGCGAGTGATCGCCCCGGTTCTGCTTGTAGTTGACGCCCCATTGCTCGGCGGTGGTGATGCCTTGTTCATGGCAGTACTTTTCGACGACGCCTGGCGTTCGACGCGAGTCGGTGCAGCCTTGCTGGTTGCGATCGTCGGTGGCGGCGTCGATGGGGAAGGAACACAGCACGGCGTAGTCCTGATGATCCTTGGGGTTGCCGAAAATGGTGTCGAAGATGAAGCCGCTTTTGAGGCCGTACGCCAACTTGCGGTACTTGGAATCCTTGCGCAGGTAGGAGGCCGATACGCCGCCGCTGGCCTGGCTTTTCGGGCTGACGCTGTAGAACTGATAGTCGGTGGAAGGCCACGTGGCGCGAAACAGCACGCCGGAACACAGGAAGGCTGGCTTGGACGGCCCGCCGCAGTCCTGGCGGGTGTCATTGTAGAGTTGGTTGAGCCGGGCGACGGTGTCGGTGCCTTGATCGGCATGGGCGGTGAATGCCAGCGCCGCGAGGGCCAGGGCGATGGGCGTACGTGATCCTTTCATGGGTATTGCTCCTTGAATACGTGGAGCGACTGGAACGATTCCTTGCTCCACTCGGTGCAGAGCGTAGACAGACTCTTGCCTGCGCTCCAGTCGCTCCGGGGTGCTTGATGATCCCGGCGAGAACCTGTCCCCCTTTTGCCTGTCGGGTGATTGTTTCATGGGGTGAAATGCTGGATTGTAAATCCTGGTGATTCCAACGGCTGGGGCAGCGGCGGAACATGCGGGGCGTTGATACCCCACTTTATTGGAGCCCCTCATGATCAAACTCTACGGTTTCCCGTTGTCCGGCCACAGCCACCGCGTGGAGCTGATGCTGTCGCTGCTCGGCTTGCCCACGGACTATGTGTTGGTGGACCTCAAGCAAGCCGCCCACAAGGCGCCCGAGTTCATTGCCGGCATCAACCCGTTCGGCCAAGTGCCGGCCATCGATGACAACGGCGTGGTACTGGCGGACTCGAATGCGATCCTGATCTACCTGGCGAACACCTATGGCAAAGGCCAATGGTTGCCGAGCGACCCGGTGGGGCAGGCCCGCGTGCAACGTTGGCTGTCGACCGCTGCCGGCCAACTGCACGCTGGGCCTGCGGCTGCACGACTGGCCACAGTCTTTGGTGCCGACGTTGACACCGTCGCCGTCATTGCCCGTTCCCACGCCTTGCTGAAGCTGGTTGAAGCACAACTGACCCAGAGCCGTTTCCTGGTCGGCGAGCAACCCACCATTGCCGATGTGGCCTTCTACACCTACACGGCCCACGCGCCGGAAGGCAATGTGGCGCTGACCGACTACCCTCATGTGCGCGCCTGGCTCGCCAGCATCGAGGCATTGCCGGGGTTCGTGGGCATGCCGCGCACGGCGGTAGGCTTGCAGTCGCAATAACTTTCTAGAGGCGCGCCGATGGACCGATTTCATGAAATGCAGGTATTCCTGGCGGTGGCCGAGGAGGAGGGCTTTGCCGCTGCCGCGCGCCGCCTGAAAACCTCGCCACCCAGCGTGACACGCGCCATCGCCGCCATGGAGGAACGCATCGGCACCCAATTGCTGGCGCGTACCACCCGCAGCTTGCACCTCACCGAAGCCGGCCAGCGTTACCTGGAAGATTGCCGGCGCATCCTGGCGGAGCTCGATGAAGCCGAGGAAGCGGCGGCAGGCAGTTATTCCATCCCGTGTGGTCACCTGACCGTGACTGCGCCGGTACTGTTTGGCGAGCTGTATGTGGCGCCGGTGCTGGGGGAGTACCTGGACCGATTCCCCTTGGTGAACATTAACGCCTTACTGGTCGATCGCGTGGTCAACATGACCGACGAAGGGGTGGACGTGGCGGTGCGTATCGGTCACTTGCATGAACCGGGGCAGCAGGCGATCAAGGTCGGCGAAGTGCGCCGGGTGGTCTGCGCATCGCCGGCCTACCTCGAACAGCACGGGCGGCCTACGCATCCGTCGCAGTTGCGTGAGGCCAAGATCGCCACGTCGTCGTCCAGTTCATTGGTGAGCGGCTGGGAGTTTGTGGACGGCGGCCAACCCTTGACTGTGACCATCGAGCCACGTCTGGTGGTCACGGCGAACAATGCGGCCATCAACCTGGCGCGCCTGGGCTGGGGCATGACGCGGGTGTTGTCCTATCAGGTCGCAGCCGCGGTGGCGGCGGGAGAGTTGGAAATTATCCTCGAAGCCTATGA
The DNA here is from genome assembly GCF_013385825.1 of Pseudomonas reactans. Classification (GTDB taxonomy): domain Bacteria; phylum Pseudomonadota; class Gammaproteobacteria; order Pseudomonadales; family Pseudomonadaceae; genus Aquipseudomonas; species Aquipseudomonas reactans. Next base: position 486,154 of record NZ_JACAPG010000011.1, read on the forward strand.
GTCGGCGCCGCTGCCGATCCAGGTGGTGTTCCACAAAAGCGGCCGGGTGCCGGCCAAGATCAACACCTTTGTCGACTTCCTTACCCATCGCCTGGGCCAGGACGCCGCCCTGAACCCGGCGATGAAACGGCGCAGCTGATGGAGCGTTATCGCGATATGCAGTTGTTCGCCGCGCTGGCCGGGCAGCCGAGCCTGGCGTCGGCGGCGCGTGACGCACAGGTCTCGGGCCCGACCCTGGTACGCGCGATTGCCCGCCTGGAGGCGCGTTTGCGCGTGCCGTTGCTCGCGCGCAGCACGCGTGGCGTGAGCCTTACCGACGCCGGCAGCGCCTACCTGGCGGACTGCGTACGCCTGCTCGCTGCGGTGGACGCCGCCGAAGCCTCGGCCAAGGGGCTGCATGTGCAGGCCCAGGGCAATCTACGGGTGTTTTTGCCGTTCCTGTTCAGCCGTTATGTGATGGCGCCGGTCCTGGCCGACTACTTGGACCGCTATCCCGAGGTGAACCTGGTCGTCAGCTACCACGACTATTATCCGAACCTGCACGAGGAAGGGCTCGACGTCGCCATCCTCGTCGGTGAATTGCCCGACTCGTCATTGATCGCCCGGCCGCTGGGGCAGGTGCGGCATATCCTCTGTGCAAGCCCCGCCTATCTGGCTGTTCACGGCGAGCCTCAACACCCGGACGATCTCAAGCAGCACCGACTGATCGCCAGCGCCGATCAGGTGCATTGGGATTTCCAGGGCTATCAACTCAAGGCCCGTGCCCGTCTGGGCTGCGCCACGGTACAGGGTGCGATCAATGCGGCGGTGCAGGGCGCGGGGTTGATTCGTTGCCTGAGTTATCCGGTGCACGAACACCTGCTGAGCGGGCAACTGCGTCGCGTATTACCGGATTCTGAACTGCCGCCACTGCCGGTGCAGGTGGTGTACCGCGAAGGTCGCAACGCACCGATGCGCGTGCGCAGCTTTGTCGACCACTGCGTAATGGCGCTGCGCGAACACCCGGCATTTCAGCTGGCGTAATAGTGGATTACCTGGTGTGGTGATTCTCACGCCGGCTGGCAGGGCGCAGCATCGACACATCCAACCTGAGGTGCTCGCCATGAACCTGATCGAACAATCTCCCTGGCATGCCGGCGAACGGCACATACAAGAGGCGGTGGGCGTGGCCGACCGCATGGCCGTGGTCGGGCCGAAGGTGATCCGCGATCACCTGCCGGAACAGCACCGGGATTTCTACCCCTTATTGCCTTACCTGGTGCTGGGCGCGGTGGACGAGCAGGGCATCCCTTGGGCGACGATGATCGAAGGCGCGCCAGGCTTTGCCCACTCGCCGGACCCGCAGACCCTGCAGATCGACAGCCTGCCGTCCGCGACCGACCCGGCCCGCAACGCCCTGCGTGAGGGAGCAGCCGTCGGCCTGTTGGGCATCGACCTCAACACCCGGCGTCGCAACCGCATGAACGGCCATGTGGGTGCACTCGATCACGACGGCTTTTCGGTCGACGTGGTGCACACTTTCGGCAATTGCCCCAAGTACATCCAACTGCGCCCGGTCGATGGCATTGCCCGTAAACCCGGCACGGCGGTCGAGCGCTTCAACGACCTGGACGCAGCCGCCCAAACCCTGATCCGCAACGCCGACACGCTGTTCGTCGCCAGCTACGTCGAGGTGGACGGCCAACGTTCGGTAGATGTTTCTCACAGAGGTGGCAACACGGGTTTTGTGCGGGTCGAAGGCAACGTGCTGACCATCCCCGACTTTGCCGGCAACCTGTTTTTCGCCACCCTGGGCAACCTGCAAGCCAACCCGGTGGCCGGGTTGTTGTTCATCGACTTTGAATCGGGGGATGTGCTGCAAGTGGCCGGGCGTACCACGTTGATCCTCGACGGCCCGGAAGTGGCGCTGTTCGAGGGCGCCCAGCGACTGTGGACGGTGACGGTGGAACAAGTGGTGCGCCGCCCGGCGGCGTTGGCGTTGCGGTGGCAGTTCGCGGAGTTTTCGCCGTTCAGTCTGGCGATGGGGCGTTGGTAGGCGACGACGCCCAAATGTGGGAGCTGGCAAGCCCTAATGCCAGTCAGTTAAGGCGAACACTGTTCCTGTGGCGAGGGAGCTTGCTCCCGTTGGGCCGCGAAGCGGCCCCAGCTCTTTGTTCAAAAAGCCTGGGACTGCTGCGCAGTCCTACGGGAGCAAGCTCCCTCGCCACAGGTCACTTTTTTACCCTTTCAACTTCTTAACTGACTGGCATTAGGGCAAGCCCGGCTCCCACAGGGAATTGCGTGTTTGATCAGGCCACCGGGCATTCCCGGTTCAGCGCCTCATCGACCAACAACTGCGCAATCTCGACCATCTGCACCACTGCCAGCACCTTTTTACGGCTTGGCCCATCAAGGTGTTCGGCGCAGTCATAGGCACAGACAGCCGCTGAATCAAGCATCTCGCTGGCATTGCTCAAGGCGGCTTCGGTACTGAGTCCGGGACGGACGGTGAAAATGACATCGGGAGGAAGTTGCGGATTGTCATCCGAGGTGGATGACGGGGGATTGGGGGTGACTTTTTTCATACGGTTGCTCCTGGAGTTAAAGGAGCCGCCACAATCACTTCCACATGATGGGTGGCGACTGTACGCAGGTGTGGAAGACCGGACTCCAGGACCCCGGCGCACCCGAAGGTGCCCCGCGTACAGCCGCCATAACACTTTATCGCGGACATGAAAAAAGCGCCCGCTAAAGGCTATGGGCGCTTATACGCCTGGAGAGTTCGGGCTTCCACACCCGTTCGCTGAATTTGCAGCGACCCGCGAAGGTTAGCGGCGAGGTTCATCGGACGCAACCCGAAAGTTATGTAAGAACGGTCCGGTGGTTGCGGAGCCTGCAGGGGCTGAAATGTTGCCAGATATTGAATCACCGAATTGCCCCCACTCAATGGGTTAGCCTTGTTTTCCTACCGACAACAAGGAAGCGTCATGCAACGAAAGGTCATCAATCCCACGACGGTATTCAACTCCCTGCAATACGGCTTCAGCCAGGCCCTTGAGGTGCCACAGGGTCGGCGCATCATGCTGTCCGGCCAGGTGGGGGTGGATGCGGACGAGCGCACGGTCGGCCCAAACATTGCCGAGCAGACCGCCGCTGCGCTCGACAATATCGACAAGGTGCTGGCCGAAGTCGGCGGTGATCTGTCCCATGTGATCATGCTGCGGCTGTATATCGCCGAGTCCGCCCGCGACCAGCAGGAACCGATCGCACAGGCGCTGCGGCAGCGCTTCCCGCGCAACCCGCCGCCGTCTTCGTGGATTATCGTCAGCGGGTTGTCATTGCCGGAGTGGTTGATCGAGATCGAGGCGGAGGCGGTTGTTCCGTTCAGTACCGAATCATCACCGACTTGAGCTCGGTGTAATCCTCGATGAACGCACTGCCAAACTCCCGGCCCACCCCCGAAGAGCGATTCCCACCAAACGGTACTGCCGGGTCGAGCAGCGTGTGCATGTTCACCCACACGGTGCCGGCCTGGATCGCCGGCACCATGCGCAGGGCCTTGCCCAGGTCGTTGGTCCACAGGCTCGCGCTGAGGCCGTAGGGGCCGTTGTTCATCAGGGCGAGCAGTTCATCTTCGCTGTCGTAGGGCAGGAAGGTGGCGATGGGGCCGAAGGTTTCTTCGTTGAGCAGGGTGTCGTTGATGCTGTTGGCCAGGATCACCGTGGGTTCGACGTAGCAGCCGGGACGGTCAATCAGGGTGCCGCCGTGGATGATCGTGTTGTTTTCGGCGCGGGCCTGGCTGAAGTAACCGAGCAACTTGAGTTGGTGCTGGTGGTGGGTGACCGGGCCGAATTCGGTGCGTTCATCCAGTGGCGAGCCGATGGTGAGGCGACTGAGGCGCTGGCTGAGCCTGTCCAACACAGCGTCCATTTGCGAACGATGCACGAAGAAACGCTCGGCCGCCGCGCAGATTTGCCCGGAGTGCAAAAAGCCCGCTTCGATGATGCCGTCCACCGCCTTGTCCACGTCCACATCGCGCAGGAAGCCAGCGGCATTCTTGCCGCCCAGTTCCAACGTCGCACGGGTGAGGCCGGCGCCCATGGCGCTGCGGCCGACAGCGATGCCCGTCGGCACGGAGCCGGTGAAGGACACTTTGTGGGTGCCAGGGTGTTCCACCAGGCCTTTGCCGATATGTCCGCCGCCGGTGAGCACGTTAAGCACACCGGCTGGCAACCCGGCTTCGACAGCCAGTTCGGCAATGCGCAGAAGGGTCAGCGGCGTGAATTCGCTGGGCTTGATGATGATGCTGCAGCCGGTCACCAGCGCCGAGGCGAGTTTCCAGATGGCGATCATGGTGGAGAAATTCCACGGCACGATGCCCACCACTACGCCCACCGGTTCACGCAGGGTGAATGCGGTGTAGCGCTCGCCATTGAACGAGGGCAGCGACGGGGTAAGGGTCTGGCCACTGAGCTTGGTCGCCCAGCCCGCGTAGTAACGCAGGAAGTGCGCGGCCTGGTCGACTTCGAACGCGCGGGCAATCTGGATGATCTTGCCGGACTGGCAGGTTTCAATCTGCGCCAGCTCTTCGCGGTTGCGTTCCAGCAAGTCCGCGAGCTTGAGCAGTACGTTGCCGCGTGTCGCGGGTAACGCCTGGGACCAGAGCTGGAAGCCACGGTTGGCGGAGTCCACCGCTGCGTCGATATCCGTCAGGTCCGCATCGGCCACCTGGGCGATCACGTCACCGGTGGCCGGGTTGGTCACGGCCAGCGTCTGGCTGGAATGGCTGCGCACGTTCACGCCGTCGATGAATAACCCATGGGGCCGACGCAGAAAGGCTTCGACTTGGGGCAGCAGCGGGATATCACTCATGGCAGGTTCCTGGCAGTTCACAAAGGAAAGCCCGAGGGTAACCAAGGCACCGAGCCATGGCTTGACTCTGCCTGCCGCGCGAGATGTCTGTGGCTGCCACGCCTATGAAAAGTACAACCTTGCCTGTGGAACGTGCATTTTCCACCTGTGCGCCCCCATCGATACTGGCCCTGCATCAGGCGCCGTTCCTCAAACCGGAGCGCCCGCCGGACTTCCAATAATAAGCAGGGCCGTCCATGAAAAAGCCAAACCCGCTCCTTGAAGACCTCAAGCCCCTCCTGCCCCTGATTGCCGCGAATGCCACGCGGGCCGAGCAGCAGCGTCAGGTGCCGGATGAAAACATCGCCTTGCTCAAAAGCATCGGCCTGCACCGCGCCTTTCAACCCAAGGCCTTTGGCGGGCTGGAACTGTCGCTGCCCGAGTTCGCCGACTGCATCGCCTTGCTTGCCGGCAGTTGCGCCAGCACCGCCTGGGCCATGAGCTTGTTGTGCACCCACAGCCACCAACTGGCGCTGTTTTCGGCGCAGTTGCAGCAAGAGATCTGGGGCGAAAACCCGCACGCCACCGCCAGCAGCAGTATTGCGCCGTTTGGCCGGGTGGTGGAGGGCGAGGGCGGTGTGCACTTCAGTGGTGAAATGGGCTGGAGCAGCGGTTGTGACCATGGCGAGTGGGCGATTGTCGGCTGCCGCCGGCAGAACGCCGAAGGCGGCCAGGATTACTGCTTCGCCGTGCTGCCGCGCAGTGACTACCAGATCCGTGACGATTGGTTCGCTGCCGGCATGAAGGGCAGCGGCACCAAGACCCTGGTCATCGACAATGCCTGGGTGCCCGAGCATCGTATCCAGAAAGCCAAGGACATGATGGAAGGCAAGTCCGCAGGTTTCGGCCTTTATCCCGACAGCCAGATTTTCTACGCGCCGTACCGCCCGTATTTTGCAAGCGGGTTTTCCACCGTCAGCCTCGGCGTGGCCGAGCGCATGCTGGAGGTGTTCCGCGAAAAAACCAAAAACCGCGTTCGCGCCTACACCGGTGCCGCCGTCGGTGCGGCCACGCCCGCCTTGATGCGCCTGGCCGAATCCACCCACCAAGTGGCGGCCGCCCGCGCATTCCTCGAAAAGACCTGGCAGGACCACGCCGAACATAGCGCCGCGCACCGCTACCCGAGCCGCGAAACCCTGGCGTTCTGGCGCACCAACCAGGCCTACGCAACGAAAATGTGCATCGAAGCCGTGGACCGGCTGTTCGCCGCCGCCGGTGGCAATGCCTGGTTCGAACACAACGAAATGCAGCGCCTGTTCCGCGATTCCCACATGACCGGCGCCCATGCCTACACCGACTACGACGTCTGCGCGCAGATCCTCGGCCGTGAGCTGATGGGCCTGGAGCCGGACCCGAGCATGGTGTAGCGCGTTCTTCCCCTCACAACAATCAGGGCGCCCATCCGATGGCGTCCGGGAGTCTTGCATGTCTGACCGCAGCCTTTTCGACCCACGGGCCTTTCGTCGCGCCCTGGGCAACTTTGCCACCGGCGTGACCGTGGTCACTGCCGCCACCGCCTCCGGGCGCAAGGTGGGTGTGACCGCCAACAGTTTCAACTCGGTGTCCCTCGACCCGCCGCTGGTGCTGTGGAGCATTGATAAACGCTCCAACAGCCACGAGGTGTTCGAGGAGGCCAGCCATTTTGCAGTGAATGTACTGGCGGCCGACCAGGTGCACCTGTCCAACAACTTTGCGCGCCCTCGTGAAGACCGCTTTGCCCTGATTGAATACGAACCGGGGGAGGGTGGTTCGCCCGTATTCGCCGATTGCTCGGCGCGGTTCCACTGCGAGAAATACCAGCAGATCGACGGCGGCGACCACTGGATCATGATCGGCAAAGTGGTCGCCTTCGATGACTTCGGGCGTGCGCCGCTGTTGTACCACCAGGGCGCTTATGCCGAGGTCCAGGCGCTGCGTCCGTGCGCGCCCGAGACGGTTCAGAACGGCACGGCGACCACCAACTGACTGTAGACGTTGGTGCCGTTGCCACCGACCTGGTTGCCGCCGGTCTCGGCATCTTTGTTGGGCTTATACAGGCCCAGCAGCGGCGTGATGATCAGGTGCTCGTTCACCGCCCATTCGGCGTACAGGTCCAGCTCGCGGCCATCCAGATTGAGTTGGCCACGCGTGCTGACAGTGGTGTAGTCGAAGAACAGCGCGCCGAGGGTGACGTTCTCCAGCGGTTTGACCTTGAACGCCACGTGTTGCACCGACGTATTGGTGTTGTACGGGCCGGAGTAATTGCCGGCGACTTCACCCTGCACCCACGTGCCGTAGCCCCGGTTGAAACCTGCGAACATTGCGTCCCAGTTCTTTGAATAGCGCGCGTAGCGATAGGTCAGGTCCGGCGACCAGGGTAGGTCGGCGAAGGTGTAGCCGGCTTCGGCGTAACCGGCGTTCTGTTGGCTGTCGCGGCGGTCCTGGCGGGCCAGTTCAAAGGCGAAATGCGCGTTGTCGATGCCGGCATTGCCGGCGCCGCGCAGGCTATAGAGGTTCATGCCCTTGCGTTGGCGCTGCACCTCGCTGGCGAAGCGTTCATCCACGTCGATTCCATGAATGTAGGTAAGGCCCAGGGTGCCCGGTGCGGCACTGTACTCCAGGGTGCCGGCGGCCATTTCGGTCATGGCCTGGGCGGGGTTGTCGGACTTGATCCACATCAGGCTGCCATGCACGCCATCCTTGCCGCCCAGGCGGATCACGGCGGTCTTGTCGAAGGCATGGCGTGCGGCGATGTAGTAGGCGCCGCCACGGTTGAATTCCCCATCGCCCACGCCCTTGCCGAGGTTGGGGCCGTCATCATTGATCAGGAAACCGTCGCCCAGCATGATGATTTGGCGGCCGAACGACAGGTCCACGCCGTCCTTGCCCAAGGCCGGGAACAGATCGCCGGAGCGCCAGCCGGCGAAGGCTTCGTCAAACTTGGTGGTGCGTTCCTTGCCGGTGGTGACCCCGGACGCATCGCCATCGCCCCAGGTGCCGGAACTCACCAAGTTGGCGGTGCCATACACGCCGCCCAAGGCACCGAGGCTCTGGTCCACGCTCAGGCCGTACTTGATAAAGGCCTCGCGCCAGGTGGAACCGCCGCTTCGCCCGTCGTAGTTCTTCGGGCTGTTGAACATCCCATAGACGGCGAGGAAGTTGCCGGTGACCCTGGTGTCGGCATCGGCATACAACTCGATGGCCTGGGCCTGGCCTATCAGCAGCGCTATGCCCAGGCCGACCGCCTGGCGCAGGCGACGATTTTTCAGTGTGTGCTCCATTGTTATTGTCCCCATCTTGGTTAAGAGTGAGGGCGCATTAGGGCGAGCGCGGGGGGCGAAGTCTTTTCTCTGCGTGCCAGGGAATTGACCCAGGCCGCCACGCCCTACGCTGTGGCAGGGAGCAACAAAATCGGCGGCAGACAGGGGCAAGACGATCAACTCGAGTGGGGCGCAGAGTGCTGACACATTAAAAAAAACCGCTTTCGAGGACCCCATCATGTCGATCAACGACCGACTCACCGCGCACCTCAACCGAGGCACGGTAGGTTTCCCCACCGCCTTGGCCAGCACCATTGGCCTGATCATGGCCAGCCCGGTGATTCTCACCGCTACCATGGGCTTTGGCATCGGCGGCAGTGCGTTTGCCTTGGCGATGCTGATCGCCGTGGTGATGATGCTGGCCCAGGCCACCACCTTCGCCGAGGCCGCCTCGATACTGCCCACCACCGGTTCGGTGTACGACTACATCAACTGCGGCATGGGGCGGTTTTTCGCGATCACCGGCACCTTGTCGGCCTACCTGATCGTGCATGTGTTCGCCGGCACCGCCGAAACCATCCTGTCCGGGGTCATGGCCCTGGTGAACTTCGAGCACCTCAACACCTTGGCGGAATCGGCCGGCGGTTCGTGGTTGCTCGGCGTCGGCTTCGTGATCGTCTTTGGTGTGCTGAACGCGTTTGGTGTCAGCGCGTTTGGTCGTGCAGAAATCATCCTCACCTTCGGCATGTGGACCACCCTGATGGTGTTCGGCGTGCTGGGCCTGATCGCCGCGCCCGCCGTGCAATTGGACGGCTGGTTCGGTGAATCGCTGGTGGGCACCGACCTGATCACCGTGCTGTCGTTGGTAGGCATGGCGATGTTCATGTTCGTCGGCTGCGAGTTCGTCACACCGCTGGCGCCAGACCTGCGCCAATCGGCCAAGGTGATGCCGCGCGCCATGATGTTGGGGCTGATGGGTGTGGCCACGTGCATGTTCATCTACGGCGCAGCAATGAAACGCCAAGTAGAAAACGTGCTGCTCGATGCCGCCTCCGGCGTGCACTTGCTGGACACACCCATGGCCATCCCCAAATTCGCCGAACAAGTGATGGGCCAAATCGGCCCGCTGTGGCTGGGCATCGGCTTCCTGTTTGCCGGCGCGGCCACCATCAACACCTTGATGGCCGGTGTGCCACGCATTCTCTACGGCATGGCGGTGGATGGGGCGTTGCCCAAAGTCTTCACCTACCTGCACCCACGCTTCAAGACGCCGCTGTTGTGCATCCTGGTGGCGATGCTGATTCCTTGCCTGCACGCGCTGTACCTGGGCGGCAACACCGACAACATCATGCACCTGGTGCTGGCGGCGGTGTGCGCGTGGAGCTTTGCCTACCTGCTGGTGACGATCTCAGTGGTGAGCCTGCGCATCCGTCGGCCGGATTTGCCACGGGCGTATCGCTCGCCTTGGTTCCCACTGCCACAGATCGTGTCGAGCATCGGCATCCTGCTGGGCATGTGGTTCATCACACCACCGGGTATGAACCCGGCGGACATCTACGTGCCGTTCGGCGTGATGTTGGGCGGCACGGCCGCGTATGCGCTGTTCTGGACCCTGGTGGTGCAGAAGGTCAACCCCTTCAAGCCGGCCTCCGTGGAGGACGTGTTGGCAAAGGAATTCAGTCACCAACCGGAGCTGGCCGATGAGCGTTATGGCGATTTTGCGGCAAAGACTGTTTGAACTGTTTCGCGCCGAGCGCGCGCCGGCAGGTTATCGGCCAGGAGTGACCCTGGCGCACCTGCGGCGCAACCTCGGTTTGGCGACACTTGAAGTGGACGGCGTGGCGTTCGAGATTGTCGAACGCACCGAGTCGCAGTTGTTGATGCACCTGGTGTTGACTGAGTTTGTTCTGCGTGTGCCTGCTGCGACAGGAGGCACAGCGAGCTTCGACGTGCACCATGGCGGCGCGATTCGACGCACTGGCATTCGTGTACGGCGCCGCTCCGGCAATCAGGCATTGGGGCGTGAGTTGCAGACGCGATTACTGGCGGACACTGCGCTGTTCCAAGCGCTGATGCCGCTGGATTTCAAGCGCCTGCGCATCGAGCTGAAAGGTCAGCAATGGTGTGTGCGCCTGGAGCATATGGGCGGCAGTGAAGTGGTCAATCGTTTACCGGCCTTTCGACGCTACATCGCCCTAAGCCCAGTACAACGCACCCACCTGCTGACAGCTCTGAAAGGCCTGCAACAACTGCTATCCAGCCTCTAAAAACCACTCTCGATGCGAAGCGAGCGCCCTTGATCTTGCTTTTGATCTTAGGCGCCCCGTCAAACACGCTGGCCGGAATTCGACAGGGATTTGGGGGGTAAACCGGCAGGGATGCCGGTTTAGCCGCCCCGCGCCATGGATGGCGCGTGGCGGCGGCCCCCCAAATCCCTGTCGGATTACGGGCATACCGAGCCTAGGCGAGGTACCGAGTGTTGGGGCAAGAGCCCTTTTGGTTACTTTTGGGGCTCTTTTCCAAAAGTGACCCGCCGTAAGGGCGGAACCAATACCAGCCGTTACCACAGCAACGGATATGTACTCCACCCCAAGCATCCCAGACACCCGTGAAACCGCCATCGCCGGCAAGCCAGCTCCTACAGTAGACCCCCCGCAACTCTCCCGATTGGCATCATTAGTGCTTCTGCAAAGGGCAAACAGGTTGTTGTTGCGTGCATATAGATAACATGTTAACTATTGCGCCAGAACAACAAAAAGAATCCTTTGCGGAGACACCCCATGAGCATCCCACAGCATGCACACGACGGGCTGGACACCTGGAACCGCGACCTACGCGCCGCGTGCGGTTACTTCGACACCGAACTGGCATTCAACCGCTCACTGTTCATCGGCGAGATAAAAGACCTGCCACGCGGCGTCGCGATCCTGCGCACCAATGCCGGGCTGATCAAACGCCCGGCGCACCATGCCGACCACGACAACGACCAGGATTGCTTCCTGGTCAGCCAGCGCAGCGGCTACTCGCAGATCGTACAGAACGGCCAGACCCTGCAACTGGCACCCGGCGAGATGCTGCTGATGGACTCGGTAGGCTCCATCGAAATCACCCCCTTCGGCCTCATCGAACACGCCTCGCTGTCACTGTCACGCCCGCAGGTGTGCAAGCACCTGGGCGGCGACGCACGCGCCTTTGGCAAGATCTCCTCGACCAAGGCCTGTGGGCGCATGCTGCATGTGCTGATGGACCAACTGTGCAAGGACGACACCGAAGACGGCGCAGGTGAATTAGAGGCGCTGCAAACCGCCTTTGTGTCGCTGCTCGGCTCGGCGCTTGAGCAGGGCGACGAGTGTCGCGAGGGTCTGGCGGCGTTGCAGGGCAACAACCTGCGCAGCTACGTACAGAAGGTCATCGATGAGTCCCTGAGCCAGCCTGGCCTCAGCCCGATCGGCCTGGCCAATCGGCTGAACATCTCGGTACGCCACCTGTACCGTCTGTTCGAAGAGCAGGACGACAGTGTCTGCCGCTACATCCAGCGGGCGCGGCTCAAACGCAGTGCGGATGACTTGACCAACCCGTTCCTGCGCAGCGAGTCGATCACCTCGATTGCCTACAAGTGGGGCTTTACCGATTCGGCGCATTTCAGCCGGTCGTTCAAGAAGCAATTCGAGGTGTCGCCCAAGGATTTCCGTTCGAGCCGGCT
>NZ_JACAPG010000011.1:498039-520422 GCF_013385825.1 Pseudomonas reactans
AGCCGGCTCCTACAGGGGTTAACGTTCACACAGGGGATAGCGTTTAGACTTCAGGCAGGGTGGACCCACCGTCCACCACCAGGGTCTGCCCGGTGATGTAGCTGGCGAGGTCGGAGGCGAGGAACAGCATGGCCCCGGCGATATCCGCCGCCTCTCCCAGACGCCCAAGTGGCACGCGGCTGGCGATGCTGTCATTCAATGCGGCGTCACCCAGGTTACCCATCGCCGGCGTGGCGATCATGCCCGGTTCCACGCCATTGACCCGCACCTTCAACGGCGCCAGTTCCAGCGCGGCATTGCGGATAAACCCGTTGACCCCGGCCTTGGACGCCGCGTAATGGCTGAGGCCCGGGTAACCGACGCGGTTGCCGGTCACCGAAGAGGTCACCAGCACGCAGCCTCGGCCTTGTTCGCGAAACGCCGGCAACGCAGCCTGGGTCAGCCAGAACAGCGCCGCCAGGTTGACCGCCAATGTGCGATGCAGGATGTCCGGGGTAATGTCTTCAAAGGCCGTCAGCGGAAAATACCCGGCGTTGTGTACCAGGATATCCAGGCGTGGCAGCCGTTGAACGCACTCAAACACCGCTGTTGATTCGGCCAGGTCGACGCCGACCGCTTCAACCCGATAGCCCTGCGCGGACAACTCAGTCGCCACCGCCGCAGCCTGTTCCCGCTGCCGGTCGGCAATCACCACCCGAGCACCACGCTCGGCAAACGCCTCGACGATACCTCGGCCAATGCCCTGGGCACCGCCCGTGACCAACACCACTTGCCCGCTGAAATCCAGGTCAGTCATGGGCATTCTCCAAGTGCGCGAACGCCAGGGTGGGCACATCGACAATGCTGGAACCGCCATCGGCCACCAACGTCGCCCCGGTAATGATCGACGCATCACTGGACGCCAGGAAGCGACACACCGTGGCGATCTCTTCGGCAGTGGCCGCACGGCGCAGCGGCACGTCGGCGCAGACCCGGTCGTAGGCCTGCTGCAAGGTGTCGCCATAGGCGTCCATCAACGGCTGCATTTCCGCGTCGGCCATGGGCGTGCGCACCCAGCCGGGGCACACCGCGTTCACTCGCACACCGTGCGGCCCATAGTCCCGCGCCAGCGAGCGATTGAGCCCGAGCAACGCATGCTTGGCCGTGGTGTAGCCGCACACCTCGGGCCCCGCCGCCAGGGAGGCGATGGAGCCGATCAACACGATATTGCCCGCGCTTTCCTGCAACAGTGGCAAGCAGGCGCGGGCGCTATAGAACGCGCTGTCCAGGTTGCTGCGCAGGGCGCTTTCCCAGGTGGCGGGGCTGGTCTGGGTCGCGCTGCCCAGGCCATGCCCGCCGGCACAGGCCAGCAGCACATCGAGGCGTCCATAGTGCTCGCTGATCTGTTGGATAAACCCGTCCCAGGTCTGCGGGCAGGCGGCATCGCCCACCAGGATCAGGCCGCCAGTGTCCTGCGCGACCTGTTCCAATGGCTCACGGCGCCGCCCGATCAACACCAGGCGTGCACCTTCCCGGGCATACAACCGGGCACACGCGGCGCCGATGCCTGTGCCGGCGCCGGTGATCACCACCGTGCGCGGCTCAGTCATCGGGATACTCCGTGCGGTTGAGCACCTGGCAATACGAGCTGATGGGGAAGTTCGACAGCGCATCGAAGGACGCGCCCGCATAACCGAAGATCTTGCCGTCGCTGCCGTGCTGCTGCAGGTCGATCAGCACCAGGCCGAGGGTGGGCACGATCTTCTCCTGCCACACGAACAGGTACAACTGCTCGGCGATCTTGTAGTAGTGGCAGCGGTCGGTGTCGCACAGGCCTTGCTCTACGCCCTTCAAGCATTGCCAGGCGTAGAAGCGCTCGTTGAGGTAGATGTGTTCGTAGACTTCGCTGGGGCTGTAGCGGTACTGGTTACGCAGACCGACCAGTTCGTCGGTCGGTGCGTGCAGGCAGAGGCCGGCCTGCCAGGGGCGGTCGAGGCTGCCGTGGAGGAAGTCGACTTCGACCGAGGTCAGCGGTTTACCGGCGAGGGCGCGGTGATAGAGACCTTCGTGGGTCTCGGCCGGGTCCGGCAGGCGTCCGATCACCGCAGTGAATGAGGCGTTCGGCGTGTCCAGCACCAGGCTGATCGACCAGCTGTGCCCGGCCTCATGCTTGATGAAATCTACCAAGTACAACCCTGGGCGGATCGAAGTGGCGCGATACGCCGCACTGCCGCTGGAGTGGCCGTCGGCAGCTTGCCAGGCCAGGCTGTCCTGCTCGAAGCGGTGCTCGATCTGCCAGCCGTTGGCGAAGTGCAGTGTGAAGGTCTGGCCCGCCAATTCGGCGAGGTTGGGCAGGATGAACGCGTCCGGGGCGAAACCGTCGGCCAGCGCGCCGACGGTGATCCAGTCAGAAGAACTCGTCATGGCAACGCCTCCCTTACACGACGGCAAAGTAGTGTTTGACGAAGCTTTCGCTGACCACTTCCCACAGCACCGGCGTGCCCTTGGTCACGAACCAGCTATCGCCGCTTTTGTAGCGCGTTGTTTGGCCAGTGGACTCGTCGGTGAGCAGCACTTCGCCGGTGACCACCGTGGCCTGTTCGGCAAATGGGTAGACCATGCGGAACTTGCCCTGGGTGGTGCCGAAATAGGCGCTGCTGACCGGGTCGGTGGGCGCGCCGAAGGTCATCTTGCCGAAGGCACGCACTTCGCCTTCGAGAATCTGCGAGCCGAGGTCGGCCACGGTGCCCCAGGGGTCGAGTTCCGACAGCTGGATGTTGTGTTTGAGCGTAGTGAGGGTCATGGCAGTTGCTCCTGATGAGTAATGTAGGAGCCCGGCTTGCCGGCGATGGCGTCCTAACGATCGCCATCGCCGGCAAGCCAGCTCCTACAGAGGGACAAAGCGCCCAGGTGGGCGCAGGATTAGCGGCGCCCGTTCCAATAACCGGAAAGTTGGTGCCAGGATTTGCCCGCCGTCAGCAGCAAGGGCCGGATCGCGTCCTTGCCGAGGATGGTCGGGCGATGAATCGAGCTGACCAGGTCATAGCGCGCCGAGCCTTCGCTCATGCCTTCGGCCAGGACCTTGCAGATGATGTGGCTGGGGGTTACGCCGAAGCCGGAATAGCCCTGCACGAAAAACGCGTTGCTGCGCCCCGGCAAGGTGCCGATCTGCGGGAACAGGTTGGGGCTGCACGCCATCGGGCCGCCCCAGGCCAGGTCGATCTTCACGTCCTTGAGGTAGGGGAAGATCTTCAGCATGAGGTTGCGGTTCCACGCTTTGAGGTCGCCGGGAATGTGCTCCACCAGCGGCGTGGCGGCGCCGAACAGCAGGCGGTTCTCGTTGGTGACGCGGTAGTAGTCGATCACTGGGCGGATGTCGCTGTAGGCCCCGCGAATCGGGCTGATGCGCTGGATCAGTTCCTCGGACAATGGCTCGGTCATCATCTGGAACGCGTAGGTGTTGATGGTCGAGCGGTGCAACTCCGGCTCCAGCTTGTTGAGGAAACTGTCACAGGCCCACAGTAACTTGCTGGCGCGCACTGAACCGCGACCGGTGCGCACGGTGATGCGCTCGCCATAGCTGACCTCCAGCGCCGGGCTGTTCTCGAAAATCCGCACGCCATGGCTGGCCAGTGCGGTGGCTTCGCCCAGCAGCAGGTTCAGCGAATGCACGTGCCCGCCGCCCATGTGCAGCAAGGCGCTGCTGTAGGCCTTGGAACCGATGATCTGCTGCACGTCGGAACCGCCGAGAAAGCGGATCTCGTGCTGGCTGTTGATCGACTTGAAGTCCTTTTCCCAGGCGCGCAGGGTTTTTTCCTGGCGGGCGTTGAAACCCATGTAGCCGTAGCCGTGGCAGAAGTCCGCGTCGATGTTGTACTTGGCGATGCGACTCTTGATGATGTCGGCGCCCAGGTCGCTGATCTCGAACACCTGGCGCAGGCCGTCTTCGCCGACGTCCTTCTTGATCTTCTCCAGGTCATGGCCGATCCCCGCCATGATCTGCCCGCCATTGCGGCCGGTGCCGCCAAAGCCCAGGTAACGCGCCTCAAGCACGACGATATTGGTGATGCCTTTTTCCGCCAGCTCCAAGGCCGTGTTGATGCCGGAAAAACCGCCGCCGATCACCACCACATCGGCGTCGATGTCCTGTTCCAGGGTCGGGAAGCTGAGGTTGTATTTCTTGGTGGCGGTGTAATACGTGGGGGTTTCGATGTTGATCATGGCGCAGCCTGAAAAGGTGAAGGAAGGCTCTAAAGCGGATGCCTCCATTAGGGGCCCTGGCGGGGTGGAAGTCTTGATCCTGCGTGCCCAGGCTTTTGATTCTGCGCGCCATGGGCAGTGCGCTAGACAAGTTATAGCGCGCTCCTGGACTGGGAATGCTAGAGTTTCGTTAAATTATTAACTAAATCCGTCGTGACCCTGATCCTATGCTCAAACCTCGCCAGTCCCTGACCCTGACCCTGCTGCAAGCCCGCGAAGCCGCGATGAGTTTCTTCCGTCCGTCCTTGAACGAACACGGCCTGACCGAACAGCAATGGCGGATCATCCGCATCCTTGAACAGTACGGTGAGCTGGAGATCTACCAACTGGCCGAACTGGCCTGCATCCTCAAGCCGAGCATGACCGGTGTGCTGGTACGCATGGAAACCGCCGGCATGGTGCACCGGCGCAAGGCCGAGCAGGACCAGCGCCGGGTGCTGGTGACATTGGCCGACAAGGGCAAGGCGAGTTTCGAGTCCATGAGCCAATGCATGGAGGCCAACTACCAGCGTTTGCAGGATCAGTTGGGTGAAGAGAAGTTGCAGACCCTGTTGGGTCTGCTGGATGACTTGAAGAACATCAACCTCAGGCGTTGAGTCACCCCCCTGTAGGAGCCCGGCTTGCCGGCGATAGCGTCTTCAAGATCGCCATCGCCGGCAAGCCGGGCTCCTACAGGGGGTTAATACACGCTACCGGCGTGGGTTGGCGTGGGAACGCCTTTGAACTTACCGGCCAACGCCTGCAACCCGCGCATCAACACCGTGGTATCCACACCGACCGCCACAAACGTCGCGCCCAATTCGATATAGCGCCGCGCCAGGTTTTCATCGGCACTCAGAATCCCAGCCGCCTTGCCCGACTGCACGATGCGCCCGATGGCGTCTTCAATCGCCGCCTGGACTTCGGGATGGCCTGGATTGCCGCGATGCCCCATCGACGCACTTAAATCCGCCGGGCCTATAAACACACCGTCCACGCCCTCGACGGCGGCAATCTCGTCCAGGTTAGCCAGGCCCTCGAGGTTTTCGATCTGCACCAGCAGGCACATCTGTTCATCCGCCAAATCGAGGTAGCCAGGGATGCTGTTCCAACGTGAAGCCCGCGCCAACGCACTGCCCACACCCCGGATCCCTTGGGGCGGATAACGCATCGCGCTTACCAGTTCGCGGGCCTGGGCTGCACTTTCGACCATGGGCACCAACAGGGTCTGGGCGCCGATGTCCAGCAGTTGCTTGATCAACGCACTGTCGCCGATCACCGGGCGAATCAGTGCCTGGCTGGGGTAGGGCGCTACGGCCTGCAACTGGGCGAGCATGCCTTGCAGGTGGTTGGGCGCGTGTTCGCCGTCGATCAGCAGCCAGTCGAAACCGGCGTTGGCGGCCAGTTCGGCGCAATAGGCGTCGGCCAGGCCGAGCCACAGGCCGATCTGTACGTCGCCGTTGCGCAGGCGTTGTTTGAAGCGGTTGACGGGCATGTCCATGGCAATCTCCAGGGTTCAGACGAAGCGACAGGCAATCGAGCCGAGCAGGTCGTAGTCGACGTGGAAGGTGTCGCCAGGACGGGCCGCGACCGGGCGCGTGAACGAGCCGCCGAGAATGATCTGCCCCGGCAGCAGGGTCACGTCATACGGCGCCAGTTTGTTCGCCAGCCAGGCCACGCCTTTGGCCGGGTGGTTGAGCACGGCGGCGGAAACGCCGGATTCCTCGATCACGCCGTTGCGGTACAGCACCGCCGGCACTTTGCGCAGGTCGATCTCGGTGGGGCGCACGGCACGGCCGCCCAGCACCACGCCGGCATTCGCGGCGTTGTCGGAGATGGTGTCAAACACCTTGCGTGTTGCGTTGGTCTGCGGGTCGACCTGCTGGATGCGTGCGTCGATGATCTCCAGCGCCGGGATCACCCATTCGGTGGCGTCGAGCACATCGAACACCGTGCAGTTCGGGCCCTTGAGGGGTTTGCCGAGGATAAACGCCAGCTCCACTTCCACCCGCGGCACGATGAAGCGTTCGAAGGGAATGTCGCTGCCTTCGTCGAAGAACATGTCATCGAGCAGGGCGCCGTAGTCCGGTTCGGTGATGTTTGACGACACCTGCATGGCGCGCGAGGTGAGGCCGATCTTGTGGCCCTTCAGCGTGCGGCCGTCCCGGATCTTTTGCGCAACCCAGGCGCGCTGGATGGCGTAGGCGTCTTCAAGGGTGATGTCGGGGTAGTCGAGGGAAAACTGGCGCACCTGTTCGCGGCTGCGTTCGGCGCGGTCCAGGTGGGCGGCGGCGGCAAGAATTTGCTGGGAGTCGAGCATGGCAACGGTCCTTAACGGGGATTGACGATGGCGGCGTGGGTGCGCAGCACCAGCAGGCCGCCGAGGGCGATAAATGCAGCGAGTACGTACAGCGCCAGGCTGGCGCTCTGAGTGGCGTCGCGCATCCAGCCGATCAGGTAGGGCGCGAGGAACGCGGCGACGCTGCCGAACGAGCTGATCATTGCGATACCGGCCGCCTGGGTGGTGTTGGAGAGAAACGCTGGCGGCAGTTGCCAGAACATCGGCAAGGCCGCGCTGGCGCCCATGCCGGCGACCACCAACCCGCCCATCACCAGCAGAGGGTTGCCTGGCGCCAGGCCGGCCACGGCAATGCCGACGGCCGCCATCAGCAGCGGTACGCACAGGTGCCAGCGACGTTCGCGGTGGCGGTCGGACGAACGCCCGCAGCCGATCATGAAGAAACACCCGGCCAGGTACGGCACGGCGCTGAGCAGGCCGACCTGGCTGTCGCGGCCGATACCGGCGCCGTGGATCAGCGTGGGCATCCAGAACGCCAGGGTGTTCACCGCCAGCATCACCGCGAAATACACCGCCACCAGCAACCACACCTGCGGGTCGCGCAGGATGCCGCCGAACGAGGTGATGGTCTTGCGCTGTTCTTCACTGCGCAGTTGGGTGTGCAACTGAAGTTTTTGCTCGGCCGTCAACCAGTGCACCGAGTCGAAACCGTCCGGCAACCACTTGAGCACCACCAGCCCGAGCAGCACCACCGGCAGGCCCTCGATCAGGAACATCCATTGCCAGCCGCGCAGGCCGCCCACATCATGGAAGTGTTCGAGGATCGCGCCGGACAACGGCCCGCCCAGCACGCCGGCCATGGGTACGGCGATGGCAAACAATGCGGTGACCTGGGCGCGGCGGCGTGCCGGGTACCAGCGGTTGAGAAACACCAGGATGCCTGGGAAAAAGCCGGCCTCGGCCACCCCCAGCAGAAAGCGCAGCACGTAGAAGCCCTTGGCACTTTCTACCCACAGCATGCCGGTGGACAGCAGGCCCCACACCACCATCAGGCTGGCGATCCAGCGCCGCGGGCCGACGCGGTCCAGCGCCAGGTTGCTCGGTACGCCAAACAACGCATAGGCGATAAAGAACAACCCGGCGCCGAAGCCGTACACCGTGTCGCTGAAGTGCAGGTCGCTGCTCATCTGCATCTTGGCGAAGCCGATGTTGATGCGGTCCAGATGGGCGAACAGGTAACACACCAGCAACAGCGGCATCAGGCGCCAGGTCACTGAACGATGGGTGCGGTCATGCTCGGCCAGCACGCGGCTGGCAGTCGATTGGGCTGTGCTCATGATGTTGTACTTTTTGTCTGAGAGGCCGTGGATATGAGTCCCTGTAGGAGCTGGCTTGTTGTGGCGAGGGAGCTTGCTCCCGTTCGACAGCGCAGCTGGAGCCGGCTTTTTGGGGGCGCTTCGCACCCCAGCGCAAGCAAGCTTGCTCGCCACAACAAGCCAGCTCCTACAGGGTTCCGTGATCGGTGGGTAGCGTCGGGTTGTTCAGGAAAGCATGCACATTGTTCTGCTTGAAATTCAGCTGCGGGTGCAGCTCGACCATCTCGAACGACAGCGCCAACAAGCGTTGCGCCTGCAGCTCGGCGAAGTGTGTGGTGATCACCGCAAACAACGCCTCGGCTACCGCTTGGCGCGTGGCCAGGTCGCGACCGTGGCCGACCTTGAGGGTCATGTGCACAAACGCGTAGTCGTGCTTGCCGTCGGCCATGCGCCAGGTGTCCAGGCGCACGCCACGGCTGCGGATACCGCCGAGGGGGAACACGCCACTGTCTCCCAGCACGCGGTGGACCTGTTCAAACAGGCCGGGCAGGTCGGCCTGTTGTTCGATGTTGTCGGTGTACTCGGCGATAAAATGCGGCATGGGTTTCTCTCAGGTTTACAGCGGGAAAATCGCGTTGATCTGGCCGGTGCCCGAGCTGCCGAATGGCGGCGTAATGATCTCCGCCGCCTTGGCATAATCCGGCCCACCGAGCAGCCCCAGGAGCATGGCGGTGTCGTGCATCTTGCCTTCGCCGAAGCAGTGTTCGGCGTAGTCCGGCAGCATCGCGCAGAACTCCTTGAAGCGGCCTTGCTTCCACATTTCCACCACATGCAGGTCTACCTGCTTGTCGAACTCGCGGGTCCAGTTGTGGATATTCGCTTCGGCTTGGCGGTCATCCGAGAAACGGTGCGACAGTGAGCCGGAGGCCAGCACCAGCACCTTACGATCGCTCTTCTCGATGGCCCGGCGTACGGCGGCGCCAAAGGCAAAGCTGTCTTCCAGGCGATGCCAGGCGCACCAGGCGGCGATGGAAATGACTTTGAATTTCTCATCCTCCGGCACCCCCATGTGCATGTAGCGCATGGGCACCAGCGTGCCGTATTCCAGCTCCAGGCTCGGGATGTTATGGGCCATGCTGCGCACGCCGGCCGCGTTGGCCTCGGCGGCGATCAACTCGCCCAGCGCGGGGCAGCCGGGGTAGGCGTAGTCCATGTTCTTGATGAAGTGCGGCAGCTCGTTACTGGTGTAGGTGCCCTGGAACTGCTCGCCGCAGTTGACGTGGTAACCGCTGTTGACCAGCCAGTGCACGTCGAACACCACCGCCGTGTCGGCGCCCAGTTCGCGGGCGCGACGGCCGATTTCCTTGTGCCCGGCAATCGCCGCTTCGCGACAGCCGTGATGCTTGCCGGGCAGTTCCGACAGGTACATCGACGGCACGTGGCAGATCTTCGCCGCCAGGACCACTTCGCCCATGATGATTCTCCTGAATTATTGTTCTGGGTAGGAGCCGGCTTGCCGGCGATGGCATCAACCGGATGCACCTGACGCACCGCGTCGTTTGCATCGCCGGCAAGCCGGCTCCTACAGGGTTACACACCCCAACGCGGGATGTGATGGCTGCCCATGGAAATGCACACGTTCTTGATCTCGGCAAACACTTCAAAGCTGTACTGGCCACCTTCACGCCCGGTGCCGGAGCCCTTGACCCCGCCGAACGGCTGGCGCAGGTCGCGCACGTTCTGGCTGTTGATAAATACCATGCCGGCTTCAATCCCGCGCGCCAGGCGATGGGCCTTGCCGATGTCCTGGGTCCAGATGTAGGAGGCCAGGCCGTACTCGGTGTCATTGGCCAATTGCAGGGCCTCGGCTTCGTCCTTGAACGGGATCAAGCACACCACCGGGCCGAAGATTTCTTCCTGGGCGATGCGCATTTTGTTGTTCACATCGGCAAATACGGTCGGCTGGATGAACTGGCCTTTGCTCAAATGCGTCGGCAAGTTGGCCGGGCGTTCCAGGCCGCCGGCGAGCAAGGTGGCGCCTTCCTCGATACCGATCTTGATGTAGCCGGTGACCTTGTCGTAATGCGCCTGGGTGATCATCGAACCGACTTGGGTCTTTGGATCCTGCGGGTCACCGACGATCAGGCGTTTGGCGCGCGCTGCAAATTCGGCGATGAACTGCGGGTACACGCTTTCCTGGATAAAGATCCGGCTGCCAGCGGTGCAGCGTTCACCGTTCAGGGAGAAGATGGTGAACAGCGCCGCGTCGAGGGCGCGTTCCAGATCGGCGTCCTCAAAGATCAGCACCGGCGACTTGCCGCCCAGCTCCATGGAGTACTTCTTCAGGCCGGCGGTCTGCATGATCTTCTTGCCGGTGGCG
This sequence comes from Pseudomonas reactans, assembly GCF_013385825.1. Classification (GTDB taxonomy): domain Bacteria; phylum Pseudomonadota; class Gammaproteobacteria; order Pseudomonadales; family Pseudomonadaceae; genus Aquipseudomonas; species Aquipseudomonas reactans. Next base: position 508,253 of record NZ_JACAPG010000011.1, read on the forward strand.
GTGCCGCCGGTAAAGGAAATTGCCCGCACGTCCGGATGGCGCACCAGCGCGTCGCCGGCCGTGGCGCCGTAACCCTGGATCACGTTGAGCACGCCGTTGGGGATGCCGGCTTCCACCGCCAGGCGCCCCAGTTCATTGGCGGTCAGCGGCGACAGTTCCGACATCTTCAACACCGCCGTGTTGCCCAGTGCCAGGCACGGCGCGGTCTTCCAGGTGGCGGTCATGAACGGCACGTTCCACGGCGACACCAACCCGCACACGCCTACCGGTTGGTAGAGGGTGTAGTTGAGCATCTGGTCGTCCACCGGGTAGCTGTGGCCGTCCATGCGCGTGCAGACTTCGGCAAAGAAGTCGAAGTTGTGCGAAGCCCGTGGGATCAACACGTTCTTGGTCTGGTGGATCGGCAGGCCGGTGTCGAGGGTTTCCAACTCGGCCAGGTGCGGCACGTTCTGTTCGATCAATTCACCGAGCTTGCGCATCAGGCGTGCGCGCTCCTTGGCCGGAGTATTAGCCCACTTGGGGAAGGCTTCCTTGGCTGCCGCCACGGCCAACGCGACTTCTTCGGCACCGCCGCTGGCAACCTCACCTATCGCCTCGCCGGTGGCCGGGTTGTAGTTGATAAAGGTGTCTTTGCTTTCGACCTCGCGGCCGTTGATCCAGTGTTTGATCATGTTGCTTACGCCTCTTTCCGGGCGGAGAAGAACTCCGCCTCGCTGACAATTCGGTTGACCAGGCGGCCCACGCCTTCGACTTCCACCACCACTTCATCGCCTGGCACCACATCGGCCAGGCCCTCGGGCGTGCCGGTGGCGATCATGTCGCCCGGTTGCAAGGTCATGAAGCTGGACAGGTATTCGATGAGGTAGGGGATGTCGAAAATCATGTCGCGGGTGCTGCCCTCCTGGCGCAGTTCACCGTTGATCCAGGTACGCAGGGTCAGGTTGCCTGGGTTGGGCACATCGGCCACGTCGACGATCCACGGGCCGACCGGGGTAGTGGCGTCGCGGTTTTTCACGCGCAGGTTGGGGCGGTAGTAGTTTTCCAGGTAGTCGCGGATCGCGTAGTCGTTGCACACCGTGTAGCCGGCCAGGTAGTCCAGGGCGTCGGCACGTTTGACGTTGCGCGCGGCCTTGCCGATCACCGCCACCAGCTCACACTCGTAGTGCATGTAGGCGACGTTGTCCGGGCGCCAGGTGACCTGGCGGTGGCCGGTGTAGGTGCCGACGGACTTGATGAAGGCCAGTGGTTCGGTCGGTGGCGTAAAGGCCAGTTCGGCGGCGTGGTCGGCGTAGTTCAGGCCGAGGGCGAACATGTTGCCGGTGGCCGGGGGCAGCCACTCGACCTGGTCTTCCGCGAGCAGGCGACCGTCGTCCAGGCGCACGGCATTGTCGGCTTCGACCGTTACGGCGTGGATTTTATCTTCATAGCGGATGCGGGCGCGTTTCATGCTGGGGTCTCCGTCTGGATATGGCTGGTCAGGCGACCCACACCACTGATCTCGACTTCAACGGTGTCGCCGGGCACCACATCCACCCGACCTTCGGGCGTGCCGGTGATCAGCACGTCGCCGGGGTACAGGGTCATGAACTCGCTGATCTCTGCGATCAATTGCGGGATGTCCCGCACCCAGTTCGCGGTGGAGTTTTCCTGGCGCAGTTCACCATTGACCCACAGCTTGAGGCTCAGCTGGTTGGGGTTGTCCACCTGGTCCTGTGGCACGAACGCTGGCCCCAGCGCGCAGAACCCATCGCGACATTTGGCTTTGACGGCGGGGCGGTAGTAACTGTCTTCCGGCAGGCTGAATTCGTTGACCACCACAAAACCGGCCACATGGGCCATGGCATTGTCCAGGCTGACGCGGCTGGCACGCTGGCCGATCACCACGCCCAATGCCGGACCGGGTTGCAGGCGTTCGCCCTGAGGGTGCAGCACCACCGCATCGTGCTGATTACGTGTATTCGGGGTCTTGATAAACAGCACCGGCTTGGTCGGCGGCTTCTGGTAGGGCGCCTGCTGGAAGGCGGCGAGATGCTGGTCCAGCAGGCCCTGGTAGTTCAGCGCAACGCCGAACAGGGTGCCGCTGGCAACATCATGCAGGGTACGGCTCATGCGTTTCTCCTGGCGGTGGCGACTGCTGCATAGGCAGTTCGTTAAGTTGTTAACGTTATAATTAATATGTTAACTACCGTCAAGCGTGGCAAAATCCCTGGCATTCAAATAACAACAAGGGGGCAGCGTGCAGCCGATTCCCAATATCAATATCGGGCAGGTCTACGACCAGCGTTACAGCGATGCCGAGGTGCACTACGACAAGCTCGGCAACCTGGCGGGCTTTTTCGGGCGCAACATGCCCGTGCACCGGCATGACCGGTTTTTCCAGGTGCATTACGTGAAAAGTGGCGCGGTGCGGGTGTACCTGGACGACCGCCAGTATGTGGAGTCCGGGCCGATGTTCTTCCTCACGCCGCCCACGGTGCCCCACGCCTTTGTTACCGAGGCGGATGCCGATGGGCATGTGCTGACCGTGCGTCAGCAGTTGGTGTGGGGATTGATCGACGCCGACCCCAGCCTGGCGTCCGGCGCCGCCTGTGTGGCGCTGACGGCGGGTGACCAAGGCCTGGATCGATTATTCGAAGAGTTGAACGATGAGATCAACGCCGAGCGGGCAGGGCGCGCGGCGGCACTGGACAGCCTTACGCGGCTGATCATGATCCGCCTGCTGCGGCTGTGCGCCCACTCGTTACCGGCGCGCCCGACCCGCCACGAAGACCTGCGCATCTTCCATCGCTTCAACGAGTTGATCGAGGCGCACTACCTGGAACACTGGCCGCTGGCGCGTTATGCCGAGGGGATTGGCGTGACCGAAGCACGCCTGAATGAGGTGTGCCGGCGCCTGGCCGACCTGCCGTCCAAGCGCCTGATTCTTGAGCGCGTGATGCAGGAAGCCAAGCGCCTGCTGCTGTTCACCGGCAGTTCCGCCAACGAAATCTGCTACCAGCTCGGCTTCAAGGACCCGGCGTATTTCAGCCGGTTTTTCCTTCGTTATGCGCAGATGACGCCGGGGGAGTATCGGCTGCGGCAGTCGGGCTTGCGCTGACCTGCCACGCACCGCCCAGTGCGGTGTACAACTTCACCTCGGCCACCAGCTGTGCCAGGCGGTCGATGATCAGCGCCTGCTGCGAGCTGAACAGCGTACGTTGCGCATCCAGGAAGGTGAGGTTGCTGTCCACGCCGCTGCGGTAGCGGTGTTCGGCCAGGTTGTAATACTGCTGGTTGGCCGCGACGAAATCCCGTTGTGCCTCCAACTGGTTGGTATAGGTCTGCCGGGCCGCGAGGCCATCGGCGACTTCCTGGAAGGCGGTCTGGATGGATTTTTCGTACTGCGCCACCGTAATGTCCTTTTGCAGCTTGGCGTAGTCGAGGCTGGCGCGCAGGCTGCCGGCGTTGAAGATCGGCAGGTTGATCTGCGGCTGGAACGTCCAACTGCCGGAGCCGCCCTTGAACAGCCCTGACAGTTCCGTACTGGCGGTGCCGGCGTTGGCAGTGAGGCTCACTGACGGGAAAAACGCAGCGCGTGCGGCACCGATATTGGCATTGGCGGCGCGCAGTTGGTATTCGGCCTGGAGGATATCCGGACGGCGTTGCAGCAGGTCCGAAGGCAGGCCGGCCGGCACCCTTGCGACTAAGTCATCCGCCAGTGGGCGCGACGGCAGTTGTTCATCCACCGGGCCACCCACCAGCAGGGCCAGACTGTTGAGGTCTTGGGCGACCTGGCGCTCATAACGGGCCACGCTGGCGCGGGTGCTTTCGACGCTGGTACTGGCTTGCACCACGTCCAGTGCCGATGCCTTGCCGGCGGTTTTGCTGCGGCTGGTGAGGCGCAGGCTGTGTTCGTTGGCGACCAGGGTCTGGCGGGCCAGGGCCAGCAGTTCCTGGTCGGCGCGCCAGGTCAGGTAGGCATTGGCGACATTGGCGACCAGGCTCAACTGCGCGCTGCGCCGGGCCTCTTCGGTACCGAGGTAGGTGAGCATCGCCTGTTCGCTGAGGCTGCGGATGCGGCCGAACAGATCCAGTTCATAGGCGCTGATGCCCAGGGTCGCGGAATAGCTCGACGTGATGGCAGGCTTCCCCGTGCCGGTCACATCCCCCGGCAAACGCCGACGCTGACCGGCTCCGGTGGCAGAGACGGCCGGGAACAGGTCCGCGCGCTGGATGCGGTACTGCGCCTGGAACGCCTCGACGTTCAGCGCCGCCACCCGCAGGTCGCGGTTGTTGACCAAGGCCTCGCCAATCAACCGTTGCAACGCCGGGTCATGAAACAACTGCTGCCAGTCCGACGTGCCGGCCTGTGCCAGCGCGTACACCCCTTGCTGGGGATACTGCGCCGGCACGGGCGCCTCAGGCCGTTGATAATCGGGGATCAGCGAGCAGCCGCCGAGCAGCCCTGCCATCGCGAATGTGCTCAATTTATTCATCAGGCGCCAACCATCCATTTGGCCAGGCCATGTCGGCCACTCACGCCTAACTTGGCGGCGGCGCGCTTGAGGTAGGTTTCGATGGAGCTGTTCTTCACGCTGAGTTTCTCCGCCATTTGCGGCACGGTGCCACCGGTCAGCAGGCCCAGGCACACCTCTTGTTCGCGTGCCGACAGGGTGATTTCACCGAGGGACAAGCGCTTGTAGAACTCACGCTGCAATTGGGATTGCTCCAGCAAAGTGTGGGCCGGTTCGGCCGCGGGTTGCGGCGCCTGGCGCAGGCTCTGGGCATGGCACTCGATCAACGGCAGCAGAGTGTCCGACAGGCACTTGAGAAACGACAACTCGGCCAGGGAAAACCCGCGATGGTTGGGTGGGCGATAAAACGAAATCACACAGCGCCGGTTACCCTGGCGTGACACCAGGTTGCACTGGTGTGAGGTGCCACGCGGGAACACGCTCTTGGCCTTGGCCTTCAACTGGATCAGCAGTGGGTCCTGCATGCCGAGCATTTCCCGCAGCAACGGGTGGTCGTCCATGGAGTTCAGCACCAGCGGCGGCAGGTCCTGGGTCTGACCGGCGCTGCCGAGCAGCTTGATATCGAGCACGCGATCGCGCAGCGCGTCGAGGGTCCATTCACTGAGGTCCACCAGGTGGATCGGCACCCACTTGTCCACCAGGTGCAGCATGTGTGCGGCGAAGTCCGGGTGGCCACTGCTGGCAATCAACTCGCCCATTTCGGCATAGAAATTCGGGCTTTGCGGGTTGGCAATACTGCTGGTCAAACTCATAGCCATCTCATCCTTGATGTCGAAAACCGTCAACAGACTCTCTGGGCTTCTGCGGGGGCGATCCGTTGCTCACACACCAGAGTCGGTAGTCGAGATTGTATTTAGCCAGGGGATTCGTCCTACGTATGTAGCGGAAACGAGGGACACAACCTGCCATAAAAACCACGTCATTAATTCGACGTTTCTGAGAGGCAATTCCGGCCGAGAAAAACCATAAGAGGTTTTTAGAGTTAATTAACTATTTGATAATTAACAAAAATAATTAATTTTTAAAACAATCAATGAGAGCTGGCAGCGGTCAGGGATAGCCAATTTCCTACACAGCTTTAATCGTTTCAGCAATGAACCCTCAGCCAAGCCTGTTCCATCCATTTGGATGTCCGGGTTTAGGGTGTCAGACAGCCCCGATCCCTCATGCTCCAATCCGGCCTATTCGTCGTAATGGGCCTCCCTGCGCGGCCAGTGCCTGAACCCCATGAGAAGGATCTTATGAAGCATTCCTCCAGCTTCCCCCTTACTGCCGCCCAACAGGACATCTGGCTCGACCAACTGCGCGTGGGCGATTCGCCGCTGTACAACATCGGCGGCTATGTGGATTTTGCCGGCCCCATCGCGCAAGACCTGATGCAGCGCGCTATCGAGTTATTGGTGATCAAGCACGATGCGTTGCGCACGCAACTGCACACCGACGCCAATGGTTTGCCTCGGCAGACCTTCGCCACCACGTTGCCCGTCGACCTGGCCCTGCATGATGTTGTCGGCGAGCCTGATCCACAGGCCGCCAGCCAGGCGTTGATGCAGGCGCAAATGGCCCTGCCATTCACCCTGCAGGGCGCGCAGCTGTTTCGCTTCTTCCTGGTCAAGCTCGATGACGATCACTACCGCCTCGGCACCCAGGCCCACCACCTGATCCTCGATGGCTGGGGGTTTGGCCAGATGCTGCAATCCCTGGCCCGGCTGTACACCGACCTGCAGCAAGGCCGGCAACCGGAGCCGTTGGCGCCGTCCTATATCGACTTCATCGACGCGGATGAGCGCTACCACGCCTCGGCCCGCTATGCCCGCGACCGTGGGTATTGGCTGGGCAAATACCAGGTGCTGCCCGAGCCATTGCTCACGCCACGGCATACCGCCAGGATGTCCAGCAATACCTTGGTCCAAGGATTTCCGGTGGCGCTGCTCAACCGTATGGAGCAAGTGGCCCACCGTTACCAGGCCTCGGCATTTCATGTACTGCTGTCGGCAATGTATGTGTATTTCACGCGCACCGCCCAGCGCCAGGAGTGGGTGGTGGGGCTGCCGATTCTCAACCGCTCCAATGCGCGTTTTCGTTCCACCGTCGGGCTGTTCACCCAGGTCAGCGCCGTGCGTTTGCAGTTCGATGAGCAGTTGCCATTCAGCGCCGTGGTGCGTGGGGTGCGTGACCAGCTCAAGCAGGACTTCCGGCACCAACGGTTTCCCCTGAGTGAGATGAACCGTGAGCTGGGCCTGCGCCGCACTGATCGCAGTCAGTTGTTCGACCTTTCAGTGTCCTTCGAGCAGGACGACCATGAACTGCGCTATGGCACCACCGAGGCCCGAGCGGTCAAGGTGTCCAACCACCATGAGCCGTTGCCGCTGGCGATCCATCTGCGCAGCAACCGCTACCAGGACACCGCGTGCCTGCATTGCGTCTACAACGAAGCGTACTTCCAGCACGATGAAGTACTTGCCCTGGCGCAGCGCTTTACCTGGCTGCTGGAGCAAGGGTTGGAGGACGTCGCGCTGAAGATCAGCGATTTCTCCCTGGTGACGCCCGCCGAACAGGCCCAACTACAACACTGGAACGCCACCGCCCAGGCCAACACCACCCAGAGCAACGCACCGCTGCAAACCCTGCACGGCCGCATCGAAGCCCAGGCTGCACGTACGCCGGACGCTGTGGCTGCGGTGTACCAAGGCCGGCAGTTGAGCTACGCGCAGCTCAATCAGCAGGCCAATGCGCTGGCCCATCAACTGCTGGAACGTGGTGTACAGCCGGACGACCGCGTGGTGATCCTGGCGCGGCGCGGGTTGGAGACGTTGGTGGGGTTGCTGGCGATCCTCAAGTCGGGCGCCTGCTACGTGCCGGTCGACCCGGCCCATCCCGCCGAGCGCCTGAGCTATTTGCTGCAAGACAGCGATCCGGTGGTGGTGCTCACCCAGCACGATCTGCTGTCGCGTTTGCCTGCGCTGGAGGTGCCGGTGATCCAGCTGGATCGCCCGACCTTCCATCTGGGCACCAATCCCCGCGTGCCGGTCAGCGCCGCCAACCTCGCCTATGTGATCTACACCTCAGGCTCCACCGGCCTGCCCAAGGGCGTGATGGTCGAGCATCACACGGTCTCGAACCTGGTGGACTGGCATTGCCAGGCCTTCGACCTGCACGCCGGCAGCCACACCGCCAGTGTCGCCGGTTTCGGGTTTGACGCGATGGCCTGGGAAGTCTGGCCTGCGTTGTGCGTAGGCGCCACCGTGCACCTGCCGCCGGCCCACGACGGCGCCGAAGATATCGACGCGCTGCTCCGTTGGTGGCAGGCGCAGCCGCTGCAGGTGTGCTTCCTGCCGACGCCCGTGGCCGAGTACGCCTTCAGCCAGGGCCTGCAACACCCGACCCTGCGCACCCTGCTGATCGGCGGCGACCGATTGCGCTCTTTCACCCAGGCGCAGTCCTTCGCGGTGATCAACAACTACGGCCCCACCGAAGCCACGGTGGTCGCCACCTCCGGTCCCATGGAAGTAGGCCAGCCATTGCACATCGGCGCGCCCATCGGCAATGCGACGGTGTACTTGCTGGATGAACAGCAACGCCCGGTGCCCATCGGTGTACCGGGGGAGCTGTACGTCGGCGGCAAAGGTGTCGCGCGGGGTTATCTCAATCGCCCCGAGCTCAGTGCCGAACGCTTCCTCGACGACCCGTTTATCGAAGGCCGCATGTACCGCACCGGCGACCTCGCGCGCTGGCTGCCGGAGGGCAACCTTGAATACCTGGGGCGCAATGACGACCAGGTGAAAATCCGAGGTATGCGCATCGAACTGGGCGAAATCGAATCCGCCCTGGCCACCCATCCACAGGTACAGGAAGCCGTGGTGCAGTCACGCGATGGGCAATTGCTCGCCTGGTTCGTCCCCCGCGAAGCGGTGCAGATCGAAGCCCTGCGCACCCACCTGCAGGCCTCGCTGCCCGACTACATGCTGCCCGCCGCCTACACGCAACTGGATGCGCTGCCCCTGACCGCCAACGGCAAGCTCGACCGCAAGGCATTGCCCGCGCCGACCCAGGATGCCTTCGTCACGCGCCTGTATGAAGCCCCGCACGCCGGGGTGGAGTCCCTGTTGGCGCAACTCTGGGCCGAGCTGTTGCAGGTGCAGCAGATCGGGCGTCACGACCACTTTTTCGAACTCGGCGGGCATTCGTTGCTGGCCGTGCAGTTGGTGCAGCGCATGCGCCAGGTCGGGCTGCGTGCCGATGTGCAGGTGCTGTTCGGCCAGCCGACCCTGGCGGCCTTGGCGGCGGCCAGTGAATACGGCGAGATGGACGCGCCTGAGCTGGCCGAACTGGATCCTGAGAACCTGGCGCGCATTGTCGCGAGCATTCCCGGCGGCGCGGCCAACGTGCAGGACGTCTACCCGCTAGCGCCGTTGCAGGAGGGCTTGCTCTACCATCACATCACCGACGTGCACGATCCGTATCAGCAACAGGCGCTGTTCAGTTTTGCCCGGCGCGAGCAGTTGGACGCATTTGCCCAGGCCCTGCAACTGGTGATCAACCGCCACGATATCCTGCGCACCAGCCTGGTATGGGATGCCCTGGAGCAACCGATGCAAGTGGTGTGGCGCGAGGCACGGTTACGCGTTGAACCGTTGCACGAGGACCATGAACCGCTGGATTTGCGCCAGGCGCCACTCATGGCCCTGGACTATGCCGAAGAACCGCAGCACGAACGCTGGATCGCTCGCCTGCGCTTCCATCACCTGGTCAACGACGCCACGTCCACCACGATCCTGATGCAGGAACTCCGCGCCCATTTGCTCGGCCAGCAGGCACAACTGCCGGTGCCGGTGCCGTATCGCACTGTGGTGACGCAAGCCCGTTCGCCGGCACGTCAGGCCGGGCATGAGGCGTTCTTTCGCGAGCAACTGGGTGATGTCGACGAGCCGACGCTGGCCTTCGGCCTACAGGAACGCCAGGCGGATCGGGCGCACACCGATGAAGCCGAACGCGTGCTGAGCGACCGCCTCAACCTGAGCCTGCGTGCCCAGGCGCGCGGGTTGGGCGTGAGCGCGGCCAGCCTGTTCCATCTGGCCTGGGCCCAGGTGCTCAGACGCGTGGCGGGGCGCGATGACGTGGTGTTCGGCACCGTGCTGCTCGGCCGTTTGCAGGCGGGCGAGGGCGCCGACCGGGCCCTGGGCATGTTCATCAACACGCTGCCGCTGCGCGTGCGCCTTGCCGGTAAAAACGTGGCTGATGCCCTGCGCGATACTCACGCCCAGCTCAGTGCATTACTCGCCCATGAGCAAGCCTCCCTTGCGTTGGCTCAGCGTTGCAGCAGCGCGTCACCGCTCTTCAACAGCCTGCTCAATTATCGGCACACCGATGCCGAGCGCGACTTGACCCTGGTGCCGGGCATCGCCTTACTCAGCAGTGAAGACATTCTCAGCTACCCGCTGATGCTGACCGTGGATGACACCGCCAGTGGCTTCCAGATCAAGGCCAAGGCCCCACGTCAGGTCGGCGCAGAGCGCTTGTTGGATTATCTGGAAACCGTGCTGGTCAACCTGGTGGACACGCTGGAGCACGCACCGCAAACGCCACTGCGTGAAATTCAGGTTCTGCCCGCCAGCGAGTTGAACACCTTGCTGGTGGACTTCAACGCCACTGAAACCGCATACCCCGAAACCCTCACCGTGCAGGCGCTGTTTGAAGCCCACGCGCGGCACATCCCCCATGCGGTGGCGGTGCAGGCCGGCGAGTTGCAACTGACCTACCGCGAGCTCAACGAACGCGCCAATCAACTGGCCTTCCACCTGCGCGAGCGCGGGGTGCAACCGGACGCCCGCGTGGCGCTGTGCGTCGAGCGCGGGCTCGACCTGGTGGTGGGCTTGCTGGCGATCCTCAAGGCCGGCGGCGCCTACGTACCGCTGGACCCAGGCTATCCGCGCGAGCGCCTGGCCTACATGCTCCACGACAGCCAACCGGTTGCGCTGCTGGTGCACGCGGCGACCCGCGATTTGCCGGGTGAGGTGTCGATCCCGGTGATCGACTTCGACCACTGTGCCTGGAGCCAGGCGCCCATCGGTAATCCGTTGGTGCCGGGCTTGAGCGTCACCAACCTGGCCTACGTGATGTACACCTCGGGCTCCACCGGCACGCCCAAGGGCGTGATGATCGAGCACCGTGGTCTCGGTAACCTGATGCATTGGGGCTCGCAGCTGTGCCCCAACGCCGAGGGCGGCGCGCTGTTGCAACGGGCGCCCTTCAGCTTCGACGGCTCGGTATGGGAATTGTTCTGGCCGCTCACCAACGGCATGCGGTTGGTCCTTGCCCGGCCTGATGGGCATCGTGAGCCTGCGTACCTGGCGCAGGTGATTCGCGAACAGCAGATCAGCGTGATCAAGTTCGTGCCGGCCATGCTCCAGCAGTTTCTTGAACTGGAAGAATCTGCCCTGTGCACCAGCCTCACTGACGTGCTGTGTGGCGGCGGTGAACTCACCGAAGCCCTGGCCCGTGGCGTGCAGGCGCGCTTGCCCAAGGTGCGCCTGCATAACGTCTACGGGCCAACCGAGGCCACGGTGGACAGCAGCGCCTGGATCCTGGAGCCCGGCGCGCCGGTGCCTGCGCTGCAACTGCCGATTGGCCGGGCGATCAACAACACGCGTCTGTATGTGCTCGACGAACACGATGCGCCTGTGCCGATGGGTGTCAGTGGGCAGTTGCATATCGGTGGGGTCGGCGTGGCCCGTGGCTATCTGGGGCTGGAGCAGATGACCGCCGAACGGTTTATCGACAGCCCGTTTGTTGACGGCGACCGGCTGTACCGCACTGGCGATCTGGTGCGTTACCTGCCGGACGGCAACCTTGAGTTCCTGGGGCGTAATGACTTCCAGGTCAAACTGCGCGGTGTGCGCTTGGAGCTGGGGGAAATCGAATCAAGGTTGATGGCGCATCCGGCGTTGCGGGAAGTGGCGGTGTTGATTCGGGATGAGCGTTTGGTCGCCTATTTCACTGTGCGTGGGGAGGCGCCGAGCCTGGAAGCCTTGCGCGTGCATGTGCTGGAGCAGTTGCCGGAGTACATGGTGCCGGCGGCGTTTGTGCTGTTGGATGAGTTGCCGCTCAACCCTGCTGGCAAGCTTGACCGCAAGGCGTTGCCGGAGCCGGGGTTGGAGTCGGTGGTGAGTCGTGCCTATGAGGCGCCGGTGGGGGAAGTTGAGACATTGATGGCCGGTATTTGGGCTGAGGTGCTGAAGCTTGAGCGGGTGGGGCGGCATGACCATTTCTTTGAGTTGGGGGGGCATTCGTTGTTGGCGGTGAATCTGGTGGCGCGGATGCGCAAGGCGGGGTTGGGGGTGGATGCGCGGACGTTGTTCAGTCATCCGACGTTGGCGCAGTTGGCGGCGCAGACGGCGACGCAGGTGGAGCGGGTGGAGGTTCCTCAGGCGGCCATTCCTCAACTTAACCGGCGTCGCAGGATCTGACGGTGTACATATCCATTTCTGCGGTAAGGGCGGCTATTGGTTCCGCCCTTACGGCGGCTCACTTTGCAAAAGCGGCAAAGTAAGCAAAACGCTCTTGCCCCAACACTCGGCACCTCGCTTAGGCTCGGTGTGCCCGTAATCCGACAGTGATTTGGGGGGCCGCCGCCACGCGCCATCCATGGCGCGGGGC
>NZ_JACAPG010000012.1:0-120236 GCF_013385825.1 Pseudomonas reactans
CCGTAAGGGCGGAACCAATAGCAGCCGTGACCGCAGGAATGGATATGTACTCCGATGATCCAGCCCCACGCCTTTTCGCCCAGCGGACTGCCGCTCCCCCCCATTTCCCGTTATACTCGCCGGCTTTCAAAAGTTCGCCAACGAGTGCTGCCCGCCATGGAAATCAACCCGATCCTTAACACCATCAAGGACCTGTCCGAGCGCTCCGAAACTATTCGGGGGTATCTTTGACTACGATCAAAAGCATGAGCGTCTGACCGAAGTCAATCGCGAGCTTGAAGATCCTGCTGTCTGGAACAAACCTGAATACGCCCAGGAACTGGGCCGCGAGCGCGCTGCGCTGGCGCAGATCGTCGATACCCTTGACGAACTGAACACCGGTCTGGCCGATTGCCGCGACCTGCTGGACATGGCCGTCGAAGAAAACGACGAAGGCGCAGTGGGCGATGTCGTCGCCGAGCTGGCCCGTCTCGAGGAAAACCTCGCCAAACTCGAATTCCGTCGCATGTTCAGCCACGAGATGGACCCGAACAACGCCTACCTGGACATCCAGGCCGGTTCCGGCGGCACCGAGGCCCAGGACTGGGCAAACATCCTGCTGCGCATGTACCTGCGCTGGGCCGACAAGCGCGGTTTCGAAGCGACCATCATGGAACTGTCCGCCGGTGAAGTCGCCGGTATCAAGGGCGCGACCGTGCACATCAAGGGCGAATACGCTTTTGGCTGGCTGCGCACCGAGATCGGCGTACACCGCCTGGTACGCAAGAGCCCGTTCGACTCCGGCAACCGTCGCCACACCTCGTTCTCCGCCGTTTTCGTCTCGCCAGAGATCGACGACAAGGTGGAAATCGAGATCAACCCGGCCGACCTGCGCATCGACACCTATCGCTCCTCCGGTGCCGGTGGTCAGCACGTAAACACCACCGACTCGGCCGTACGTATTACCCACGTACCGACCAACACCGTGGTCAGCTGCCAGAACGAACGTTCCCAGCACGCCAACAAGGACACCGCCATGAAAATGCTGCGGGCCAAGTTGTATGAGCAGGAAATGCAGAAACGCAACGCCGCATCGCAAGCGCTGGAAGACACCAAGTCGGATATCGGCTGGGGTCACCAGATCCGCTCTTATGTGCTCGATGCGTCGCGGATCAAGGATCTGCGCACTAACATCGAACGCAGCGATTGTGACAAGGTACTCGACGGTGATATCGACGAATACCTTGAAGCCAGCCTGAAATCGGGCCTGTAACACCCCAATCTGTGATGGAAAATTTAAAGACATGAGCGACCAACAACTCGACCAGGCCCTGCAACAGGAAGAAAACTCCCTGATCGCCCTGCGCAAGGAAAAGCTTGCTGCCGAGCGCGCCAAGGGCAATGCCTTCCCCAACGACTTCCGCCGCGAAAACTACTGCGATGCCTTGCAGAAGCAGTACGCGGACAAGACCAAGGAAGAGCTGGCAGAGGCTGCGATCCCGGTCAAGGTGGCAGGTCGCATCATGCTCAACCGTGGCTCGTTCATGGTGATCCAGGACATGACCGGTCGCATCCAGGTTTACGTCAACCGCAAGACCTTGCCGGAAGAAACCCTGGCCTCGGTGAAAACCTGGGACATGGGCGACATCATCGCTGCCGAAGGCACCCTGGCCCGTTCCGGCAAGGGCGACCTGTATGTGGAAATGACCAACGTGCGCCTGCTGACCAAGTCGCTGCGCCCGCTGCCGGACAAGCACCACGGCCTGACCGACACCGAACAACGCTACCGCCAGCGCTACGTTGACCTGATCGTCAACGAAGAAGTGCGCCACACCTTCCGTGTGCGCTCACAAGTGATCGCGCACATCCGTACCTTCCTGATGCAGCGTGACTTCCTGGAAGTGGAAACCCCGATGCTGCAAACCATCCCGGGTGGTGCCGCAGCCAAGCCGTTCGAAACCCACCACAACGCGCTGGACATGGAAATGTTCCTGCGTATCGCGCCGGAGCTGTACCTCAAGCGTCTTGTTGTTGGCGGCTTCGAAAAAGTGTTCGAGATCAACCGCAACTTCCGTAACGAAGGCGTTTCGACCCGTCACAACCCAGAATTCACCATGTTGGAGTTCTATCAGGCCTACGCCGACTACGAAGACAACATGGACCTGACCGAAGAACTGTTCCGCGAACTGGCGCAGTTGGTCCTGGGCAGCACCGACGTGCCGTACGGCGACAAGGTGTTCCACTTCGGCGAGCCGTTCGTGCGTCTGTCGGTGTTCGACTCGATCCTCAAGTACAACCCTGAGCTGACCGCCGACGATCTGAACGACATCGACAAGGCTCGCGCCATCGCCAAGAAAGCCGGCGCCAAGGTGCTGGGCTTCGAAGGCCTGGGCAAATTGCAGGTGATGATTTTCGAAGAGCTGGTCGAGCACAAGCTGGAGCAGCCGCACTTCATTACCCAGTACCCGTTCGAAGTGTCGCCGCTGGCCCGTCGCAACGATGACAACCCGAACGTCACCGACCGTTTCGAGCTGTTCATCGGCGGCCGCGAAATCGCCAACGCCTACTCTGAGTTGAACGACGCGGAAGACCAGGCCGAGCGCTTCATGGCCCAGGTGGCCGACAAGGACGCTGGCGACGACGAAGCCATGCACTACGACGCAGACTTCGTCCGCGCCCTGGAATATGGCATGCCGCCAACCGCCGGTGAAGGTATCGGCATCGACCGTCTGGTGATGCTGTTGACCAATTCGCCGTCGATCCGCGACGTGATCTTGTTCCCGCACATGCGGCCACAAGCGTAACCGAAGCGAAATCCGAAGCCGCCTTTTATAAGGCGGCTTTTTTATGTGGCGTCTTTAAGCGTCAAGCAAACAGCGCCAGGTTTTGATCTATTCAAGGATGTGAGTCGTGAACCGCGTAACCGCTCAAGAAGGCGCCGCCGGCATTGCCGCTGCCGTGGCTGAAAGCGTCCAGTACCAGGGCCGCAAGGCCAGTCGTCGGGGTAGCGAGCAACGCAGACAAGACATTCTCGATGCAGCCATGCGCATTGTGGTGCGTGATGGTGTGCGGGCTGTGCGCCATCGCGCGGTGGCCGCGGAGGCGGGGGTGCCGTTGTCGGCCACCACCTACTATTTCAAGGACATTGATGACCTGCTCACCGATACCTTCGCCCAATACGTCGAGCGCAGCGCTGCGTTCATGGGCAAGCTGTGGGTGCGCAACGAAGGCCTGCTGCGCGAGATGGTCGCCTATGGCGATGGCAGCCCGCAGTCACGTTCGCAACTGGCGGATGACATTGCGCGCCTGACTGCCGATTACGTCTTGCGTCAGCTGACCAACCGTCGTGAGCACTTGATGGCTGAGCAGGCGTTCCGTCAGGAAGCCTTGCTCAACCCGCGTCTGGCCGAGTTGGTACGTTCCCACCAGCAGATTCTGTTGCAGGGCACCGGGCAGTTTTTCCAGGTGCTGGGCTCCCGTGAGCCACAACAGGATGCCAAAGTGTTGACGGCGATAATCAGTCGGATGGAATATCAGGGCCTGCTGGGCGGCGCAGAGCCTCTGACCGGTGAAGAGATGCTTGAGATTCTCAAGCGTTACATGCATTTGGTGTTGGCCTCGGTCTGACACCGGGGGATGTTCAATGAAAACCTGGCGTGTGGTTGTAATCGCCTTGTCGTTCCTGCTGCTCAGCGGTTGCCTGGTGACTTTCAAGGACCCGCTGCCGGCCCATGACGCCGCGCCGCAGGCTTTGCTGGGCCAATGGTCGAGCAAAAATGCCTGGGGCGAGCCGCTCAACCTGCACATCAGCGCCGTTGGTGATTACCGTTACAAAGCCGTGAGCTACCCTACAGCCAAGCCGGGCCAGCGTGACGAGTATCTGTTCAGCGTTTCGCGCCATGGCAGCCGCTGGTATTTGTCGGCGCCGCTGCCGGCCAAGCTCGGTGGGCATTTCATCCTCGCGGGCTTCGAAATCAACGAAAAGCATGAATTGGTGGTCTACAACCTCGACCTGGAGCAGATCCATCAAGCCATAGACCAAAAGGCGTTGCACGGCAGTACCGTGGAAACCGTCGAAGGTGCTGGCGTGTTGGTGGACAGCCCCTTGGACCAGGTGTTTGCCTACCTGGATGACCCGGCCAACGCCGATGTATTCGTGGAAGCCGTGCGCTACCAGCGTGCGGGCAAATAACGTTTAAAGAGGAAGCACCGGGTGGACGATTACCAGCAGACGATACGCACCTTGTCTGATCGCATTGTGCTGGCGCAAACACCGATTCGCGTCCTCGACGCCGTGAAGTGGGACGAGAATATTCGCCAGGGATTCCTCAAGGCCAAGGGCAAGGAAATGCCGGCGGTGAGTCGCGACTACTACCTCAACCGGCCGCTGGCGTTCGACTCCAGCGCGGTGAAGCTGGAGTTCCAGAACATCGAGCGCGACATCACCCGTCGCCTCGGCCAGTTCAGCCCGGTGGGGCAGATCATGCGCCGCATGTGCAAGGAATACCGCATGGTGGTGCGCATGCTCGAAGCGCGCGGCACCGAGGATTTCGGGCTGATTTCCCAGGAGCTTTATGGCGCCGCCTCCGATGCGTTTCACGCCGGCGACCCGACGCTGGCCGACCTGGGTCTGATGCTTTCGGACTACCTGAACAATATCGACGGCCGTGGTGACCTCAAAGATGAAGCCAAGACCCTCACCGCGAAGGACGCCGTGGCCCTGCTGCAAACCCGCTTGAACAAAGTGTTTGGCGAGGCCGAAGAGACCATCCGCGTGTTCGAGTCCGACGGTATCGTCGCCGACGCGGCGGCGGGCGCCGACTACATCAAGATCCGCGCCGATGCGATGTTCAACGACCGCGACGTGCGTGCCCTGGAGGTGCATGAAGGCCTGGTGCATGTCGGCACCACCTTGAATGGCCAGAACCAGCCGATCTGCACCTTCCTGTCCAAAGGCCCGCCGTCGTCCACCGTGACCCAGGAAGGCCTGGCGATCCTGATGGAAATCATTACCTTCGCCTCCTACCCGAGCCGCCTGCGCAAGCTGACCAACCGCACCCGCGCCATCCATATGGTGGAAGAGGGCGCCGACTTCCTGCAGGTGTTCGAGTTCTTCCGCGAGCAAGGCTTTGAAATGGCCGAAAGCTACGGCAACGCCAGTCGCGTTTTCCGTGGCTCGGTGCCGACCGGTCTGCCGTTTACCAAGGATTTGTCCTACCTCAAGGGCTTTATCATGGTCTACAACTACATCCAGCTCGCCGTGCGCAAAGGCAAGCTGGAACAAGTGCCGCTGCTGTTCTGCGGCAAGACCACCCTGGAAGACATGCGTACCCTGCGCCAACTGGTGGACGAAGGCCTGGTGGTACCGCCAAAGTACCTGCCGGAGCAGTTCCGCGACATGAATGCACTGGCGGCGTGGATGTGTTTCTCCAACTTCCTCAACCACTTGAGCCTGGATCGGATCGAGGCGGATTACTCCAATATCCTTTAATTACCGTCTCCCTTGTAGGAGCGAGCTTGCTCGCGAAGAAACTTAAGGCGCCGCGTGCTTTCAGGGGACCCGCGTCATCGTTGACGTTTTTCGCGAGCAAGCTCGCTCCTACGGGAGGGCGCTATTTCTGATGAGGCTTCAACGGATGAGAATCCTCGGCATTTTGTGCCTGCTACTCACATTGAACGGCTGCAGCTCGCTGCTGTTCTATCCCGAGCTCGGCCTGCCGTTCACGCCGGAAAAAGCCCACCTGCACTACCGCGACGTCACCCTGACCACCACTGACGGCGTGAAGCTCCACGCCTGGTGGCTGCCGGCCAAACCCGGTGTGCCGCTCAAGGGCACGGTGCTGCATTTGCACGGTAACGGCGGCAACCTGGCCTGGCATCTGGGCGGCAGTTGGTGGTTGCCCGAACAAGGTTATCAAGTTCTGCTGCTGGACTATCGCGGCTACGGCTTGTCGGAAGGCAAACCCTCGCTGCCCGCGATCTATCAGGATGTGGACGCGGCGTTCCGCTGGATCGACAAGGCGCCTGAAACCCATGGCCAACCGCTGATCGTCCTCGGCCAAAGCCTGGGCGGGGCGTTGGCGGTGCATTACCTGGCTGCCCATCCGGAGCGCCAATCCCAGCTCAAGGCCCTGGTGCTGGACGGTGTGCCTGCCAGTTATCGTGACGTAGGACAATTTGCCCTGAGTACCTCCTGGTTAACATGGCCATTCCAGGTGCCCCTGTCCTGGCTGGTGCCGGACGGCGACAGTGCAATCTATGCCATGCCCCAACTCACCGGTGTGCCGAAGTTGTTGTTCCACAGCCTGGACGACCCGATTGTGCCCGTGGCCAATGGCATCCGCCTCTATCAGGCCGCACCGCCGCCACGGGTGTTGCAACTGACCCGGGGTGGGCATGTGCAGACCTTTGCCGACAAGACCTGGCAAACCGTGATGCTGCGCTACCTGGACGACCCGCAGCACTTCAACGGCTTGCGCCGCCTGGGCGAAATTCCGAACTACCCCATTCCTAAAGTTGATTCATCAGAGAGCCCGCAATGAGCGAAGAACGCAACATGATCCCGCTGATCCTCACCGGCATTGGCACCATCATCGGCACCGTCGGTTGCCTGTGGTTCTACGGTTACCTGCACTTCGCTAAACCGGAAGATGCGTTGCTGCTAAGCGACTTCACCATGCTCAAGACCGTGCCGGGCGAGGACTACAAGATCTCCCTGACCCCGGCTGCGCAAGTGGCGCAGTGCGTGGATGGCGTGCTGGTGATGTTCGATACGGAGCAGAAAGGCCTGACGGGTGTGCTCGTGAACAATAAGAAACAGGCGGTGCGTTGCATGGGCCAGGAGACGCCGCAACTGCAGCAATAACCGAGACAGGCGGAACCATATTTCGTACGAGACCACTGATGGGGGTGTCAGCAAAACTGAGACACAACTTCTTTGATCGTGGACTTACGGAGCGTGAATATGGTGGATGGTATCGGTGGCGCGGGGAATATGGTCGGCAGCCTATTTGGTGGTATGGACCAGATGCAGCAGGCGGGTGGCCAGCAGAAGCAGCAGTTGGACCCGGAAATGCTGAAGAAGATGCTGGAAGATATGTTGGCCGGTGCGAGTGGTAGCCAGGGCGGCGGCGGAGCAGGGGGCGGTGGTAATGATCCTCAGGCCGAAGGCCAGCGTCAGCAAATCCAGATACCCCAAATGAACAGTGGCCAAGTTAACTTCATGTAAATAAAAGAACCCCGCCGAAGTGCGGGGTTCTTTTTACAGCAATCGATCAGTTGGCAACGGAAGAGCGTGGAGCAACTGGCTGATTGTCGTTGGAGATGGTCACTTCAACGCGGCGATTCATGGCACGGCCGGAGACGCTGCCGTTATCGGCAACCGGGTATTCCTTGCCGTAACCCTGAGTCACGATGCGTGAGATGTCCACGCCCTGCTGAGCCAGTGCACGTTGCACGGACGCTGCACGACGCTCGGACAGGCTCTGGTTGTACGAATCGGAACCGGTGCTGTCGGTGTAGCCTTCGACGATCACCTTGCGGTCCGGGTTGTCGCGCAGGAACTGAGCCAGCTTGGTGATATTCACCAGGCCGCTGGATTTCAGGTCGGACTTGTTGGTGGCGAACAACACATCACCAAACGTCACCAGGGTGCCGCGGTCGGTTTGCTTGGCGTTCAAACTGTTTTGCAGTTGTTTGATCTGTGCATCACGGGCATCCAGCAGAGCGCGAGCCCGTTCGTCGCCGGCGTTTTTCAGCTTGGCTTCGGATTCACGCAGCACGATGGTGTCTTTGGCCACTTCAACGCGCTGGTTGGTCAGGTAAGCCAGTTGGTCGACTTTCTTCTCGTCTTCCTTATCGCGGTAGGCCTTGTCAGCCTTGTCCAGCCATTCGCTGGCGTCCTTGGTTTCCAGTGCCGCAAGTTTGGTGGCTTGCGGGTTGGTCTGCAGGGAGGAGAAGTTGGTCCGCGCGTTTTCCAGGTTCGCGTTCGGCGGAGTGGAGCAGGCCGCCAGTGCAACGCTCATCGCCAGCAGGGCAGGGATCATCAATTGTTTACGCATAGTCGTGTCGTCCTTTCAATTCTTTAACGGGTGCGATTTAGTCACAGGAGGCGTCTTACTTCTGCTGGATAGCAGCCGGACGCATGCCTTCCTTACGCAACTCATCAACAGCCTTCTGGGAATCCTTCACAGCCTGTTCAGCCTTGGCGGCCTGGGATTTGCGCTCTGCGACACGGGCGTCCCACTCGGCTTGTTCAGCCAACTGGCGAGCTTTGTCGTAGTTCTTGTCGTGCATGGCAATTTCGGCTTCTTTGAGCTTGTCCTGGGCCGACTTCATTTCCACCGCTGCGTACTCAGTACCGCCGGCGCTGACAGCGCTGTTCACGGCGGACTGGGTGACCGCGTACTGCTCGGTTGGAGGGTTGCCGGCACAGCCCGCCAGAACGAAGCTGGTGCCGATTGCCAGCGCGGCCAATTTGAGCCCGCGCAGGTGGTTAAACGAGGATTTGGCAGTGCTGGTCTTCATCGTCTTCAACTCCATTGGATAACTCCTGATAAACATCAAAATCCATGTCACTGGTCTGCGGCGGCGGGCTGTGCACTGATGCGCAAATTGCCCTTTAAAACGACCGTTCCAAGTGATGGCTTACTGGCTGTGACCGGAGGCTTTTTTCAAAAGTTCAGAGAAGATGGCGATTTGCCTAAAAAAATATTTGACTGATTGGTCAGCGTAAAAAAGTTGGAACTTCTGCGTTGCGCAGTGGTACGCCGGGCCCTTGAGGAGCCCGGAATACAGGGGGTTGGTGGGGTTGTGTCAGTGCTTCTGTTCGTCGCTGCTGGCCGACAAATCATGCAGATAGCGTCGCGACAGGGTCAGAAAACGAGGGGTGGGGCCGACGTCTTCGTACAGAGGATCGCCTTCTTCATCGGTGGCAATGACGTGCTGGCCCTTGATGTAGGGGAAGCTGGCTTCCAGCTCTTCAAGCGCGGCGCCGATCAATTCTCCGAGCAATTCTTCGGGGTGGCGCTTGGGGTACATCTCGGTAATGGCGGCCAGCCGCGCCGCGGACTCCATATCCAGGTGGATGGCGTACTCGGTCTTGGTCAAGCGACCCTTGGCGTTCTCTTCCCAATGCTGGGCCAGTTCTCGAATTTTCATGGCAACCTCAATGAAGCCCGCTTTTAGCAGGCGGTGATGAGTGTCCAGTCGCCTGCGCGGATAAACGCGACGACTTAAGCTTGAGACTAGCTGCAACTCACAAGGTTTAAAGTCTTGTCATAAATCGAGGCTGGCGGCACTCTGGCACACCTGCGCGTCCCGGATTTCTGGCTGGAGATTGGCTGATGAGTGATATCGATGCACGCTTGCGTGAGGATGTTCACCTGCTGGGTGAGCTGTTGGGCAACACCATTCGAGAGCAGTATGGCGATGATTTCCTCGACAAGATCGAGCAGATCCGCAAAGGTGCCAAGGCTGACCGGCGCGGTGCCGGCGATGAGTTGAGCACCAGCCTCAACCAGTTGCAGGAAAACGAACTGTTGCCGGTGGCCCGTGCCTTCAACCAGTTCCTCAACCTGGCCAACATTGCCGAGCAGTACCAACTGATCCACCGGCGTGATGAGTCGCAGCCGGCACCGTTCGAATCCCGCGTGTTGCCCGAGTTGCTGGCGCGCCTGCAAAGCGAAGGCCACAGCAACGAATCCCTGGCCCGCCAGTTGGGGCGCCTGGAGATCGAACTGGTCCTCACTGCCCACCCCACCGAAGTGGCGCGCCGCACCCTGATCCAGAAATACGATGCCATCGCCGCGCAATTGGCGGCCCAGGATCACCGCGACCTCACCAGCGCAGAGCGCGAGCAGATCCGCCAACGCTTGCAACGCTTGATCGCCGAAGCCTGGCACACCGAAGAAATCCGCCGCACCCGACCCACACCTGTGGATGAAGCCAAGTGGGGCTTCGCGGTGATCGAGCACTCGCTGTGGCACGCGATCCCCAACTATCTGCGCAAGGCTGACCAGGCGCTGCACGCCGCCACCGGTTTGCGCTTGCCCCTGGAGGCCGCACCGATCCGCTTTGCGTCATGGATGGGCGGCGACCGTGACGGCAACCCGAACGTCACGGCACCGGTCACCCGAGAAGTGCTGCTGTTGGCGCGCTGGATGGCCGCCGATTTGTACCTGCGCGATATCGACCACCTGGCCTCTGAACTGTCGATGCAGCAAGCCAGCCCGGCGTTGCAGGCCAAGGTCGGAGACAGCGTCGAGCCTTATCGCGCTTTGCTCAAGCAACTGCGCGAACGCCTGCGCGCCACGCGCCAATGGGCGCACACCGCGTTGAGCAGCAGCACCCCGGCGCCGGCCGAGGTGTTGCAGAACAACCGCGACCTGCTGGAGCCGCTGGAGCTGTGCTACCAGTCACTGCACGAATGCGGCATGGGCGTGATAGCGGATGGGCCTTTGCTCGATTGCCTGCGCCGCGCGGTGACCTTCGGGCTGTTCCTGGTGCGGTTGGACGTGCGTCAGGATTCCAGTCGTCATTCGGCCGCCATGACCGAAATCACCGACTACCTCGGCCTGGGCCGTTACGAGGACTGGAACGAAGAGATGCGCATCAGCTTCCTGATGAAGGAGCTGGCCAACCGTCGACCGCTGTTGCCGGGCTATTTCAAACCGTCGGCGGACACTGCCGAGGTGCTCAACACCTGTAAGGAAATCGCCGCCGCACCGGCTGCATCGTTGGGCTCGTATGTCATCTCCATGGCCGGCGCTGCCTCGGACGTTTTGGCCGTGCAACTGCTGCTTAAAGAGTCGGGCGTGCAACGGCCGATGCGCGTGGTACCGCTGTTCGAAACCCTCGCCGACCTGGATAACGCCGGCCCGGTGATCGAGCAACTGTTGCTGCTGCCGGGCTATCGCGCGCGTTTGCAGGGGCCGCAGGAAGTGATGATCGGCTACTCGGACTCGGCCAAGGACGCCGGCACGACCGCCGCCGCCTGGGCGCAGTACCGGGCGCAGGAGCGCCTGGTGGATATCTGCCGTGAGCAACAAGTGGAACTGCTGTTGTTCCACGGTCGTGGTGGCACCGTGGGGCGTGGCGGTGGCCCGGCTCATGCGGCGATCCTGTCGCAACCGCCGGGCTCGGTGGCAGGGCGGTTCCGCACCACCGAACAGGGCGAGATGATCCGCTTCAAGTTCGGCCTGCCGGATATCGCCGAGCAGAACCTCAACCTTTATCTGGCTGCCGTGTTGGAGGCGACGCTGCTGCCCCCGCCGCCGCCGGAGCCAGCCTGGCGGCATTTGATGGATGAATTGGCGGCAGACGGTGTCAGCGCTTACCGCGCCGTGGTGCGGGAAAATCCGCAGTTCGTCGAGTATTTCCGTCAGTCCACGCCGGAACAGGAGCTGGGGCGCTTGCCCCTGGGCAGTCGCCCGGCCAAGCGCCGTGCGGGCGGGATTGAAAGCCTGCGCGCGATCCCGTGGATCTTCGGCTGGACCCAGACCCGCCTGATGTTGCCGGCCTGGCTCGGCTGGGAAGCAGCGCTGAGCAAGGCTCTGGAGCGCGGCGAAGGTGAACTGCTGGGACAGATGCGTGAACAGTGGCCATTCTTCCGCACCCGCATCGATATGCTGGAAATGGTGCTGGCCAAGGCCGACGCCGACATCGCCCGTCTGTATGACGAGCGGCTGGTGCAGCCGGACCTGCTGCCATTGGGTGTGCATCTGCGCGACCTATTGTCGCAGGCGTGCAACGTGGTGCTTGGCCTGACTGGCCAGTCGCAACTGCTGGCCCATAGCCCGGACACCCTGGAGTTCATCCGCCTGCGCAACACCTACCTCGACCCCTTGCACCTGCTGCAGGCCGAGTTGCTGGCCCGTTCACGCCAGCAGGAAGCGGCGCAGGACAGCCCTCTGGAACAGGCGCTGCTGGTCTCCGTGGCCGGTATCGCCGCAGGTTTACGCAACACTGGCTAGGGTTTTTTGCGTGTTCTCAATAGCTTGCAGATAAACCACGGCGGCCGCCCTGAAACGGGCGGCCGGCGTTTGTGGGGCCGGGTTGCACCCAGGCACACCCTACCTATGACGCATGCCCTGCGCGGGTTCCTGCGACTTTTGGCGGCTTGTGTGGTTAAGGCCTGCTGTGTATCTTGATCAGCCTTTGGCCGCTTGGGCGGCCCGAATTCTATTTTTACGCGATTGGCCCACCGCGGCGAATCCGAGCGTCATCTCTATAAAAAATTGAGGAGCACATCAATGCGCGTCATTCTGCTGGGAGCTCCCGGGGCCGGTAAAGGTACTCAGGCAAAGTTCATCACTGAAAAGTTCGGCATTCCACAAATCTCCACCGGCGACATGCTGCGTGCGGCCGTCAAGGCTGGCACCGAGCTGGGCCTGATCGCCAAGAGCGTGATGGACAGCGGTGGCCTGGTGTCCGATGACTTGATCATCAACCTGGTCAAGGAACGCATCAGCCAGGAAGACTGCAAGAACGGTTTCCTGTTCGACGGCTTCCCGCGCACCATTCCCCAGGCTGAAGCCCTGGTGAAGGCCGGCGTTGAGCTGGATGCCGTGGTTGAAATCGCGGTGGAAGATGAAGAGATCGTCCAGCGCATTGCCGGTCGTCGCGTTCACGAGGCCTCTGGCCGCGTGTACCACACCGTCTACAACCCGCCAAAAGTCGAAGGCAAGGACGATGTGACCGGCGAAGACCTGGTACAGCGTAAAGACGACACCGAAGAAACCGTGCGTCATCGCCTGTCGGTCTATCATTCCCAGACCAAGCCGCTGGTGGATTTCTACCAGAAGCTGTCCGCTGCCCAGGGCAAGCCGAAGTACAGCCACATTCCTGGTGTCGGCTCGGTTGAAGCGATCACCGCCAAAGTGCTGCAAGCACTCAGCTGATCCCTTCATCGGCTTCACGGATAACGGCCCGCTTGCGGGCCGTTGTTGTTTATACTGGCGCACTTTTTTTCGACCTGGACACCCGCACCGATGAGTACCCTGTTGGCCCTGGACACCGCGACTGAAGCTTGCTCCGTTGCCCTGCTGCACGATGGCAAGGTCACGAGCCACTACGAGGTGATCCCGCGTCTGCACGCGCAGAAGCTGTTGCCAATGATCAAGCAACTGTTGGAAGACGCCGGCACTACGCTGACCGCGGTGGATGCCATCGCCTTCGGCCGTGGCCCGGGTGCGTTTACCGGTGTGCGTATTGCCATTGGTGTGGTGCAGGGGTTGGCATTTGCGTTGGAGCGCCCGGTATTGCCGGTGTCCAACCTGGCCGTACTGGCCCAGCGCGCCTTGCGGGAACATGGCGTTCGTCAGGTTGCGGCGGCTATCGATGCACGCATGGATGAGGTGTATTGGGGTTGCTACCGCGAAACGGCAGGCGAGATGCGCCTGGTGGGTGTAGAAGCCGTGCAGCCGCCTGAATCCTCCGTATTGCCGGGTGATGCCAGCGGTGACTGGTTCGGTGCCGGCACCGGTTGGGGTTATGGCGAACGCATTGCTGTGCCGTTGATTGGCCAGGATGCTGCGATGTTGCCGCATGCTGAAGATTTGCTGGCCCTCGCGCGGTTTGCTTTTGAACGTGGAGAGGCAATTCCTGCAGACCAGGCAGCACCCGTTTATCTACGCGATAAAGTGGCTCAGACCAAAGCCGAACGCGGCCTTTAATTGTGGCGAGCGGGTTTGTCGAATCGTCGAACCGCCCGCGTTGGGCTGCGAAGCAGCCCTAAAAACCCGCGATTCACCGCTAATCTGCACCAATCGTCAGAATTTGCCCCCCGTTTTAAACCTTTTTCAAATTATGTGTTCTAGTTATCACCAGAGCATTTGCGCACCATGGACGATGCTGCCAAAATGCCATTACTGATAGCGAGTTCGCGCCCATGCGTATTGATGGCTTTTCCTCACAGTCCTACCCAATCAAGCGCAAGCCACGTAAGGCAAACGTCACGGTAGACGAGTCCGTCGAGGATTCGCCAGACTTCATCGAGGTCCAGTCCGACGCACAGGCCAACGCTCAAGCCCGTATCAGTGGTCTTCCCGCCCGTCAGCAAGACATGGTCTTCCCACGCTCCATGAGCAAAAGCGTCGCCACCGCCCTGGCCAGTTACCTGACCACCGCCGGTTTTGTCGAATGGGATATGGAAGTGCTGGGCCTCGACATCCATATCTGATGCGTCTGCCTTACTACCTCGGTTGCCCGTCCTGGAGTGAAAATGCCTGGCGCGAGTACCTGTACCCCGCCGATGCCCGCTCCAGCGATTACCTCGCGCTCTATTCCCAAGTCTTCAATGCCGTCGAAGGCAACACCACGTTCTACGCGCGTCCATCAGCCGCCACGGTGCAACGCTGGGCTGAAATCATGCCCGACAATTTCCGTTTCACGGCCAAGTTTCCCGGTGATATCAGCCACAGTGGCAACCTGATTGAACAACTGCCAGCTGCGGAAAGCTTTGTGGGCTTGATGAGTCCCCTGGGAGAGCGCGTGTCCCCGCTATGGTTGCAACTGCCCGCGACGTTCACACCGCAGCGTCTGGGGGAGTTGGCAGGCTTCATTGATGGCCTTGAGCGGCCCATGGCGGTGGAAGTTCGTCATTCGGAATTCTTCGCCAAAGGCGACGCCGAGCGCATGCTTAACCGCTTGCTACGGGATCGGGGCGTTGAGCGCATCTGCCTGGACCCCCGCGCATTGTTCAGTTGCACGTCCACGTCAGCCGCCGTGCTGCACGCCCAATCGAAAAAGCCCAAGGTGCCACCACGGCCGGCGGCACTGACGCAGTTTCCCCAAGTGCGTTTTATCGGGCATCCCGAATTGGAAGCCAACGACCCGTTCCTGGTGCCGTGGGTGGAAAAAGTCGCCGGTTGGATTGAAGAAGGCCGCACACCCTACGTGTTCCTGCACACTTCGGACAATCGCCTCGCCGCCCAACTGGCGCTGCGTTTCCATGATCAGTTGATGGCCCGCCTGCTGGGCCTGCCCGCATTGCCAGTGTTGGATCGTGCCCCCGCCGTGGAGCAACTGGGGTTACTCTAAGGCTCCTTTTCCCGCCAGGAGCCAGACATGGATGCCCAAACCCTTCGCGCCGAAACCTTCAAGGCCTTGCACGAACGTGACCGCGCATTCGTGATGCCCAATCCGTGGGATGCAGGCTCTGCCGTGATGCTGGCCAGCCTGGGGTTTGAAGCCCTCGCCACCACCAGTGCGGGCTACGCGTTCAGCCTGGCGCGCCCGGATGCGGAAGGGGCGTTGTCCCTGGAAGACACCTTGATCAACGCCGGCATGATTGCCCAGGCCACGGCGTTGCCGGTGGCGGCGGACCTGGAGAACGGCTTCAGCGACACCCCCGAAGGCTGCGCCCAGACCATCCTGCGTGCCGCCGCCACCGGCATTGTCGGCGGCTCCATTGAAGACGCCACAGGCATTGCCGCTGACCCTATCTATCCTTTCGACCTGTCCGTCGAGCGTGTAGAAGCCGCGGTGGCTGCCGCGCGCAGCCTGCCATTCCCGTTCACCCTGACGGCCCGTGCGGAAAACCTCCTGCATGGTCGCCTGGATTTGCCCGACACCATCCGCCGCTTGCAAGCCTACGCCGAAGCCGGTGCCGACGTGCTGTATGCGCCGGCCCTGCGCAGTGCCGAGGAAGTGCTGGCGGTGGTCAAGGCGGTGGCGCCCAAGCCGGTGAACGTGTTGATGTCCGGCGGCTTGAACCTCAGCGTCGCGCAGCTCAGCGCGATGGGGGTGCGGCGGATCAGTGTCGGCTCGGCTCTGGCGTTGGCTGCCTATGGCGAGTTCTATCGTGCCGCCCAGGAAGTGTACGAACTGGGCACGTTCACGTTTACCGAGCGCAAGATGCCGTTCAGCCAGGCCAACGAGTTCTTCAAGGGCTAAGGGGTGCGTTTTTTCAAGTTGATGGTCGTGCTGCTGATCCTGGCCGGCGCCTTTGCCGTCGGCGTCTGGCGTGGCTGGGTGCCGCTGCCGGCCGATTGGAACCCTTGGGCCCCGCTGGATGTGCGCGCCAGCCCGAATTTGCTCACCCGCTACAAGCTGGGGCGCCTGCAGGATGACCCGGCGTTGTGCGACCAAGTGCTGGAGACCTCGGGCCTGCGCGTCAACCATCAAGCCGATACGCCCGCTGATGCGGCGTGTCCGCTGCGCAACACCTTGCGCGTTCAGGGTGCCGCGGTTGGCCTGAGCAGCAGTTTTCTCGCCAGTTGCCCGCTGGCGGTGGCGTTCGCCCTGTTCGAGCGCCACAGCCTGCAGCCGGCGGCCCAAGCGGTGTTCGGCCAGGCGGTGACGCGGGTCGATCATCTGGGCAGCTTTGCCTGCCGCAATATGTACAACCGCGCCGAAGGGCGACTCAGCCAGCATGCGTCGGCCAATGCTCTGGATATCGCCGGTTTCCGCCTGGCGGACGGGCGCAGTATCAGCGTACTCAAGGATTGGCCGGGGGACGGCGATAAGGCGCGGTTCCTGCGTCAGGTCCGCGACAGTGCCTGCGATGATTTCAACGTGGTGCTGAGCCCGGATTACAACGCCGCGCACCGAAACCATTTCCATTTGGACATGGGGCGTTGGTGGGTGTGTCGCTGAGTGTCAGGCGGCCAGGCGCAGGTTCTGGGTGACCAGCGGGCGCGCCCAGTAGTAGTCGAAGTCGAGCGCTTTTTGCTGCGCGACCAGCTCTTCGGTCGGGTACGGCGTGGCGGCTGGCGGCAGCAGGTCCAGTTCGAATTCGGCGATGGGCAAGTGCAGTGGGCGTGGCTCCGGCGCCGGGCCAGGCTCTGGCAACGGTTGGCCGGCGGTCAGCACGATTGGGCGCACCCAACCGCTTTCGAAGTTCTGCTGGCGCTGCTGGGCGACGATTTCTTCTTGCGGGAATGGCGTGGCAGCCGGTGGCAGCAGCTCGGTTTCGAACTCGGCGATCGGCAGGAACAGTGGCTCCGGTGGGGCGATTTCGGTGTCTTTCACGTCGCACTCACGCTGGGTGAGGATCTGCGATAGCAGGTCGGCGCCGGCGCTGGGTTCTACCGCTGGGTCCGCCGGTGCCTGCGCCTGCACGGCCAGCGCGTCCGGCGTATCGCCGAGCTGTTCGGCCAACGCACGGGCGAAGAAGTCCTGCCACACATGACTCACCCCGGCCAGCGCTTGAGTATTGCGCAGGCCGTAGTGGTTGTGGGTCGGCAGTACACCGATGGTTAGGGGAAGAATGTCTGACATTTTTCTCGGTCGACGCTCAGCTCTGGCAAAATACCTGACTGTTGTTTTTATCGGCCGCTGTTTGCCGATCCTTAATATTTTTGAGCGTAGCGATTGATGAGCGAACAACCAGCGGCCAGCCGCATCCAGGTCGAGGCCTTGGGCGAAGGGTTCCAGGGCCGTGCCGAGCAATGGGCGTCACTGCTGGGTTTACCGATGCACTTGGCGGATGCGGACTTTTCCCTGCAAGTGGGGGAGCACGGCCTACAGCTGCAACAGCTCGGGCCTGATGCACCAGGGCCGGTGCGGGTGGATTTTGTCGAAGGCGGTGCGGCACATCGTCGACTGTACGGTGGTGGCAGCGGGCAGATGATCGCCAAGGCCGTCGGCATCGCCCAAGGCGTGCGCCCACGGGTGCTGGATGCCACGGCCGGCCTGGGCAAGGACGCCTTCGTGCTGGCCAGTCTAGGCTGCGAGATGAGCCTGATCGAGCGCCAGCCGCTGATCGGCGCCTTGCTCGAAGACGGTCTGGCACGTGGCGCGGATGATTTTGAGGTGGCACCGATCGTGGCGCGCATGCAGTTGCTCAAGGGCAACTCCATCGACGTGATGCGCAATTGGGAAGGTGAGCCGCCCCAGGTGATCTACCTCGATCCGATGTTTCCACACCGTGAAAAAACCGCCTTGGTGAAGAAGGAAATGCGCCTGTTCCGACCACTGGTGGGGGATGATCCAGACGCACCGGCGCTGTTGGCCGCCGCCCTGGCCCTGGCCAGCCACCGTGTGGTGGTCAAGCGTCCGCGCAAGGCACCGTGCATCGAAGGGCCTAAGCCGAGTCATGCGTTGGATGGCAAATCCAGTCGCTATGACATCTATCCCAAGAAAGCACTCAAGGGCTGAGGGCCTTATCGCCGGCAAGCCGGCTCCTACAATCCCTGTAGGAGCCGGCTTGCCGGCGATAGCGCTGGTTCAGACAACGACCCTCTTAAACCCTATACGCCCGCATAAACAACCCCACCACCTCCTGCACATGGGCTTCGGCGGCTTCTTCACTCAGTTGCCCGCCGCAGCCATACAGCAAGCAGAAATTCGCCGTGCCCTTGAGCAGGCAGAAGAAATGCTCGGCCGCCGTAAAGGGCTTGTCGATGCTTAGCGCGCCGTTCTGGTCGATTTTGCCGAGCAGGCGCTCCATGCCCTGCAGCATGCGCATGGGACCGGCCTCGAAGAAGATCTGCGAGAGTTTCACGTCCTGATTGCCGGTCGTCATCATCAGGCGATGCAGGTTGACTGATTCCTCACTGTTGATCAGGCGATGGAACCCCCGCGCGATATTTAACAACACAGTCTCCACAGGCATGCCCGCAGGCAACTCGAAGTACATCACCGGCAGTTGCTCTTCGCACTTGGCCACCACGGCGGCGGTGAACAACGTCTCTTTATCGTTGAAGTGGCTGTACACGGTCAGTTTCGACACGCCGGCCTCAAGGGCCACTGCATCCATGCTGGTACTGGCGTAGCCGTTGCTCAAAAACAGGATTTTCGCTGCTTCGAGGATTGCCTGGCGTTTTGCCATGTCCTTGGGGCGCCCGGGGCTATTGGTGTTTACGGGATTGTCGGACATTTTCACCTTTAATACTGGACTGGTGAGTTTGGTATTAATAACATACCCGCCAGTATAATTATTCCTAGATCTATTTGCGAAAGGTCCTACAGCATGCGCAGCACCTTCCTGCCCTTTGCGTTGCCTATCAGCCTGATCTTCCTGCTGGCCGCCTGCGGCCATGAAGAAGCGGCCCAGACTACCATCCGACCGGCCATGGTGGTGCAGCCGCAGCCTTCTTCACAGTCGATGGACAGCTACCCCGGTGAAGTGCGCGCCCGTTATGAACCGGACCTGGCCTTTCGCATCGGTGGCAAAGTCAGCAAGCGGTTGGTGGAAGAGGGCGAGCGGGTCAAGGCCAACCAGGCGCTTGCCGAACTCGACCCGCAAGATGTGCGCCTGCAACTGGAAGCGACCCGTGCCCAAGTCGCCGCCGCCGAGGCCAACCTGAGCCTGGTGCGCGCCGAGCGTGACCGCTACAAGACCTTGATGGACCGTCAGATGGTCAGCCGCTCGCAGTACGACAATTCCGAAAACCTTTACCGATCCGGCGAAGCCCGACTCAAGCAGATCAAGGCCGAGTTCGACGTGGCCAGCAACCAGGCTGGCTATGCGGTGCTACGTGCGCCACAGGATGGCGTGGTGGCCAAACGTGCGGTGGAAGTCGGGCAGGTGGTGTCCGCCGGCCAGACCGTGTTCACCCTCGCTACCGATGGCGAACGTGAAGTATTGATCAGCCTGCCGGAGCAGGGTTTTGGTCGTTTCAAGATCGGCCAGCCGGTGTCGGTCGAGCTGTGGAGCCAGCCCGACCAGCGCTTCAGCGGCCGCATTCGAGAGCTGTCGCCGGCTGCCGATCCAAAGTCGCGTACGTTCGCTGCCCGTGTGGCGTTCACCGGCGGCAAGGTCCCGGCCGAGCTGGGCCAGAGCGCCCGCGTGTTCATACAGGTCGACGGCGATATTCCGCTCTCGGTCCCACTGTCGGCCCTCAGCGCGGAGAACGGTGCGTCCTACGTGTGGCGTGTACAGCCGGACAACACTCTCAAGCGCACGCCCGTGCGCATCGGTGCCTTCGGTGAAAAAACCGTTCCGGTACTGGAAGGTTTGAGCCCTACGGATTGGGTCATTGCTGCCGGTGTACATGTGCTTCACGAGGGCCAGCAAGTGCGCCCTGTGGATCGCTCCAACCGTGTGGTGAATCTGGCGGCCAAGGAGTAGTCCCCGATGGGTTTCAATCTTTCCGAATGGGCGTTGCGTAATCGCCAGATCGTCTTGTTCCTGATGATTCTGCTGGCAGTGGTCGGCACCTTGTCCTACTCCAAACTGGGACAAAGTGAAGACCCGCCGTTCACCTTCAAGGCCATGGTGATCAAGACCAACTGGCCTGGCGCCACGGCCCAGGAAGTCTCCCGGCAAGTCACTGAGCGCATCGAGAAAAAACTCATGGAAACCGGTGAGTACGAGCGCATCGTCTCGTTCTCGCGCCCCGGTGAATCCCAGGTCACCTTCATGGCCCGCGACTCCATGCATTCGGCGCAGATTCCTGAGCTGTGGTATCAGGTGCGCAAGAAGATCAGCGATATCCGCCAGACCTTGCCACCGGATATACAGGGTCCGTTTTTCAACGATGAATTCGGCACCACCTTCGGCAATATCTACGCCCTGACCGGCGACGGCTTTGACTACGCGGTGCTCAAGGACTACGCCGACCGTATCCAGATTCAGCTGCAGCGCGTGGCGGATGTGGGCAAGGTCGAGCTGCTGGGCCTGCAGGACGAGAAGATCTGGATCGAACTGTCCAACCTCAAGCTGGCGACCCTCGGTTTGCCGCTGGCAGCGGTACAGAAGGCGTTGCAGGAGCAGAACGCAGTCTCCACTGCCGGGTTCTTTGAAACCCCGAGCGAACGCGTGCAACTGCGCGTATCGGGTAACTTCAAGAGCGTGGAAGAGATCCGCAACTTCCCGATTCGCGTGGGCGACCGTACCTTCCGCATCGGCGACGTGGCCGACATCCACCGTGGCTTCAACGACCCGCCGGCACCGCGCATGCGTTACATGGGCGCAGACGCGATCGGCCTGGCCGTGGCCATGCGTGACGGCGGCGATATCCTGGTACTGGGCAAAGCCCTGGAAGGAGAATTCGCACGCCTGCAGAAGAACCTTCCAGCCGGCATGGAGCTGCGCAAGGTGTCGGACCAACCGGCGGCGGTGAAAACCAGCGTCGGCGAATTCGTGCAGGTACTGGCCGAAGCGCTGGCTATCGTGTTGCTGGTGAGTTTCTTCTCCCTCGGCGTGCGTACCGGCATGGTGGTGGCCCTGGCGATTCCGCTGGTGTTGGCGATGACCTTTGCCACCATGTATTACCTGGGCATCGGCCTGCACAAGATTTCCCTCGGCGCCTTGGTGCTGGCGCTGGGTTTGCTGGTGGACGACGCGATCATCGCCGTGGAAATGATGGCGATCAAAATGGAGCAGGGTTACGACCGGCTCAAGGCCGCCAGCTTTGCCTGGACCAGCACCGCATTCCCGATGCTCACCGGTACGCTGATCACCGCAGCGGGCTTCCTGCCGATTGCCACGGCGCAATCGAGCACCGGCGAGTACACCCGTTCGATCTTCCAGGTGGTGACCATTGCATTGCTCGCCTCGTGGGTAGCTGCGGTGGTGTTTGTACCCTACCTGGGGGAAAAACTCCTGCCGGACCTGGCGAAGATTCATGCGGCCAAGCACGGCACCGATGGCCCGGATCCCTACGGCACACCCTTCTATCAACGCGTAAGACGCCTGGTGGAGTGGTGCGTGCGTCGGCGTAAAACCGTGATCGTCCTGACCCTGCTGCTGTTTATCGGCTCGGTGGCGCTGTTCCGTTTTGTGCCGCAACAGTTCTTCCCGGCTTCCGGCCGCCTGGAACTGATGGTGGATCTGAAATTGGCCGAAGGGGCGTCCTTGAGCAACACCGCCGACCAGGTCAAACGCCTGGAAGCCTTGCTCAAGGAGCACGCGGGCATCGACAACTACGTGGCCTATGTCGGCACCGGTTCGCCGCGTTTCTACTTGCCCCTTGACCAACAACTGCCGGCCGCCAGCTTCGCCCAGTTTGTCGTGCTGGCCAAAACCATCGAGGAGCGTGAAAGCCTGCGCACCTGGCTGATCGAAACCCTCAACGAACAATTCCCTGACCTGCGCTCACGGGTTACACGCCTGGAGAATGGTCCGCCTGTGGGCTATCCGGTGCAGTTTCGCGTGACCGGCGAACATATCGAAGAAGTCCGCGCGCTGGCTCGGAAAGTCGCTGCAAAGGTTCGCGAAAATACCCACGTG
The DNA here is from genome assembly GCF_013385825.1 of Pseudomonas reactans. Taxonomy (GTDB): domain Bacteria; phylum Pseudomonadota; class Gammaproteobacteria; order Pseudomonadales; family Pseudomonadaceae; genus Aquipseudomonas; species Aquipseudomonas reactans. The sequence goes on from NZ_JACAPG010000012.1 coordinate 22,097, forward strand.
GTCAACGTGCACCTGGACTGGGAAGAACCGAGCAAGATCGTCTACCTCAATATCGATCAGGACCGCGCCCGTGCCCTCGGCGTGAGCACGGCCAACCTGTCGAAATTCCTGCAGAGCTCGTTGACCGGGTCCAGCGTCAGCCAATACCGCGAGGACAACGAGTTGATCGAAATCCTCCTGCGCGGCACCGTGCATGAACGCACCGAGCTGTCGTTGCTGCCAAGCCTGGCGGTGCCAACCGACAATGGCAAAAGCGTGGCGCTGTCGCAGATCGCCACCCTCGAATACGGTTTTGAGGAAGGCATCATCTGGCACCGCAACCGTCTACCCACGGTGACCATCCGCGCAGACATCTATGGCAAGGAACAACCGGCGACCCTGGTCCAGCAAATCCTGCCGACCCTGGAAAGCGTACGCGCTGAGCTGCCGGATGGTTACTTGCTGGACGTCGGCGGCACGGTCGAAGATTCCGCCCGTGGGCAGAACTCGGTAAAAGCCGGCGTGCCGTTGTTCATCGTGGTGGTGCTGACGCTGCTGATGCTGCAACTGCGCAGCTTCTCACGCACGGCGATGGTGTTTCTGACGGCGCCGCTGGGCTTGATTGGTGTGACGCTGTTCCTGCTGGTATTCCGCCAGCCCTTCGGGTTTGTGGCCATGCTCGGCACCATCGCCTTGTCGGGGATGATCATGCGCAACTCGGTGATTCTGGTGGACCAGATCGAACAGGACATCAAGGCCGGCCTGGCGCCGTGGCAGGCGATTATCGAAGCCACCGTCCGACGCTTCCGCCCGATTGTGCTGACAGCCCTCGCGGCGGTTCTGGCGATGATCCCGCTGTCGCGCAGTGTGTTCTTCGGGCCGATGGCGGTGGCGATCATGGGTGGATTGATTGTGGCGACGGCGTTGACATTATTATTCTTGCCGGCGCTTTACGCGGCTTGGTTCCGCGTCAAGAAGGATGTCCAATAATATAAGTTGGGGAGGGCGTGTGTAAAAGTTCATGCGCCCGATAACGACACGCAGTGGGAAATGCCTGACACCGGATGACTGCTGTTGCAGTCTACGTGCCTCCCACCGATTTAATTAAAGTGCGGGAAGTTTTTTTTCTACGGTTTTTATAATTGAAGTGTTAGTGTCGGCCAGTGGTGTAATGCGCTGCAGTGTGTGGTCCAGATGGGTGACGGAGTTCGTATATAAGTGGCACAAAAAACTGTCCTCTCCGGTGATTTTGTAGCACACAACACATTCAGTCATTTGCGCAAGTAACTGCTCCACCACCTGAAAGTTTCCCGTCAAGGGTTTAACCCTTACCAGTGCTTGCAGTGCAAAGCCAAGTGCCTGTGCGTCTAACTCTACGCTGAACCCGCTGATGACTCCCGCGACCTCCAAGCGCTTGAGGCGTTCGCTGCAGCCTGGCGCGGACAGCCCTACCTGGCGGCTCAGTGCGCGAATCGATGCGCGGGCATTGTGATGGAGGGCAGTAATCAGCGCGCGATCAATCGGGTCTAGTTTTGCATCGATCTTTGTAAGCTTTTTCATTAGATGGACCTTACGAACATTGATGAAATAGCATGAAAATCTTACATACCACGATTCCGTAAAAAAACAATGGCTTTTTTGAAAGCCCCTGCCTATTGTTTTTGCCAGCAGTCGTAGGCAGTACTGCGTTGCTCTTTCAACTTGATCTATTTGTCGAGGGATTGAAATGAACTACGTACTTGATGAGGCTCGCCTGCAAGACCATCACGCTACTAACTTTCCTGAATCAAGCGTATTTGCACTGCGCCATGAGTTTTCCCGTAACGGGTTTATAAAAGTGTGCAATGTTGTCGACGACGACCTGCGCGAAAAGATAACAAGTGAGGTCAACAGTCTGATCGATCGTCAGCTTGAACGTCGCGACTTGCACTTGGCAACCACTGATAATACGCCACGCTACATGAGTGTAGTGCGCAGCGAGTTCATTGCTGAAAACAGCGCGCTGATCAACACGCTGTCCAAGTCCAGTGTACTGCTCGATACCTTGTCCCAGATCGCAGGGGCTCAAATTGTCGCGTCTGTTTCCAAGGATGAGGAATACCTGATCACCAAGCAGGAGCACAAAGGTGATACCCACGGGATGATGATAAGGAGCATCGTATGCCTGATACCCTGCTGCCCATTTACCAAGCCGTGCTGGCTTTCGCTATCGCCGCTATCGCTTTGCTCGCCAGCCCAGGCCCTGCCACGCTGGCATTGGCGGCAAGCGGGGCGGCCTATGGCATGCGGCGTTCGACGCGTTTTTTTGTCGGAATCACGCTAGGACTGGTGATCGCCATGACATTGGTCGCCACAGGCCTGTATGTGGTGCTGCACCGTTTCCCGATGCTGGCGACGGCGCTGACGGTCATCTCCATCGCCTATATCTTTTGGCTGGCCTACCGCATTGGTACTGCGCCGCCGATCGAGCAGGTGCAGTCCGCAGTCACGCCGGGCTGGGGCGCCGGCTTTGTGCTAGGTGTTGCGAATATCAAGGCGTATGCGGCGTTCGCTGCATTGTTGGGCAGTTTCACCTTGGGCACGGCGCCTGCGTGGGAGCAGGGTACAAAGGCGTTGATCTGCCTGTTGGTGTGTGTGGTGTTCGATTTTTTGTGGCTGTTTGCCGGCAGCCGGATGCGCAGGTTGTTCATCCATCCGACCTGGAGCCGGCGACTTAACGTAAGCTTCGCGATTTTGATGGTAGCGACGGTTGCCTGGTCGTTGACGCTGGCGCGGTAGCGCTATCGGTGCAAAGGCGTTCGATCATTTTCGCCCGAGGATAATCTTAATGTTTGGGACCGTTTCTGCACTGGTGTTGTTACTGGTAGTGCCTGGGCCGACCAACACCTTGTTAATGCGTGCAGGGGTGCTTTTTGGCTTCTGGGCTTCATGGCGTATGGCTTTTATCGAATGCCTGGCTTATTTGCTTCAGGTGTCGGTCTGGGGCGTGGGGTCGTTCTATCTGTCGGCTTGGTCACCGTGGACGGTGAAGATCGCGCAGTTGGCGGCAGTCTGCTATCTGCTGCGACTTGCCTACACCTTGTGGCAGCACAAGAACAGCACGGACGGCCCGACCCGCGACCGTTTCTCCGGGCCCTATTTCTTCTGGCTGACGGTCTTGAACCCCAAGGGCCTGCTGATTGTGTCGTTTATCGCGCCGGTCGGCACTTTTGCCACGTTGCCCGACTATGTCGGCTTCATGATCACGCTGGCGCTGGTGGTGATACCGGTAGGGTCTGCCTGGATCGTGCTGGGCAGTCGTTTCGAAGGGATTCAAAAGGCCTGGCTGACACCGTTGAAGATCAATCGGGCGACGTCCGTGGCTATTGGCTGCTTCGCTACGATCATGATGGGACGGCTGGCTGACTCGGTCCTTCACTGAGGCTACACATGCCGATGCAAACGACGCTCCAGGATCAGGGAACGTTGCATCCATGGCATTCCACTCAGACTTGCCTGATGGACAGGCGCAGATTCTGGCTTTGCTTGTTGGCGGCCAGGTTCTTTCAATGAGTTTATGGAGTGTCACATGTCGTTTTTTAGTGCGATTGCAGCGTTCAAAGGTGCGTTTCTCGGTGCTTTGGTGGGCAGTCAACTGCCTCGCAAAGGCTATGAGCCGGCTACACCTCAGACGCCAGGGTATGAAAAACCCTGCCATCATCACACCCAATCGAATCAGTTCGGTTACAACCACCCTCGACCAGCCAGGCCCGGGGACTACCATCTCCACCCACAGATGGGCGTTGAGCAGCCGTTGCCGAGCCGACCTTTGTATCCGCTGTTTTCGTTGAATCGCTAAGGGACTAGCGTAAGACCGTTGCGCCCAAGTCCGTTGCGAGCGGCTTGGGCGCACCGAGTGAGTGCGTTACAGCGCGCCGAAGACTTTCTTCGCCAGGCTGGTCGCGGCGGCCGCCGGGTTCTCACGAATGGTTTCTTCCTGCTTCGCAATCATCTTGAACAACCCGTCCAGCGCCTGCTCGGTCACGTAGTTCTCAACGTTGGCGCTCTTGGCATCCACCGCGCCAAAGGCCGCGGCCTTGCCGGCCAGGGCATTGTATTGCTGGGCGACGCCGACCTTGTCGGTCGCGGCCTTGACGATCGGCAGGAATTTGGTGCGGATTTGTTCGCGGCTGCTTTTGTTCAGGTACTGGGTGGCCGAGTCCTGGCCGCCACTGAGAATGCCCTTGGCGTCTGTCACGCTCATGTTCTTCACGGCATTGACCAGGATTGGCTGGGCCTGAGTCACGGCGGTTTCGGCGGCTTTGTTCATGCTGGTTTCCAGCTGGGTCACCTGGTCACCCATGCCGAACATTTTCAGTTTGTCGGCAACTTTTCCCAGCTTGCCAGGCAGGCCGATTTTCACGTCCGGGTTGTTGCTGAAACCACCGGGTACACCCAGTTGCTTCACGGCGATCTGCGCGCCTTGGGTCAGGGCGTCCTTGAGGCCGCCACTGGCGTCGCCCTGGGACAGGCTGCTCAAGTCCAGGGCCATGGCGTTGGCGCCGAGCAGCAGGCCGGCACACAGGGCAGTAAAGCGAAGGGAGTTACGGAGCATGGGCGCTTCCTTTTTGATCTGGCTTAGGTTCTAGAGACTATCAGTGGGCGACAGCATCAACCCGCAGGCGCAGCGGTTGCGCGTCCTGGCCATTGAGCTGCACAGCGTGCCGTTCGGTGGTGATAAACAGTAGCTTGCCATCCAATTCGATGCGAGCGCTCACCGAATAACTGTGGCCGGGTTTGACTTGCGCCGGGTCGTAGCTCAGGTGGAACGGCAGTGGCACCTGGCCTTTGACCGGGCCTTTCTGCTCGGCCAGGGTGACGGCTGGGGCGTCCATCAACGACACATCTTGCAGGGTGACGCTCAAGGTCGCGGTCGGTGGCAGAGCGATACGTTGCAAGTAGAACACTTCGCCATCGAGGCTGGCCTTGGGCGTAGGGCTCATGGATTGGCAGGCTCCGAGCAGGGCGGTGAGGCCCAGGAGGATGATCTTTTTCATGGTACAGCTCCTTTTCAACGGCGCCGGCATCCAACGGGCGCCTTCTTAAATCTAGCGGGTTTCTTCTGGTTCTACCGTTGCTTCTGCAGCCCCATCCACCCGATGCAACGCTACTTGCCGGATCGACAGGCGGATATCTGCTGGCAGCACACGCTTGGCCGCGCCTTCGGCCAGCTCACCGAGCAGGTCGTGGTAGCTCAACTTGCCGGCCTCATCGCGGCGCAGCACATCTTGCTCCAGCAATGTCTGGATGAAATGTCGGAAAAGGCTCTTATCGAAGAACTCTGGGGCGTTGAGGCCATGCAGGATCGACAGGCGCTGGGCCATGATCGTGCACAGGTCTTCCAGTTCTTCTGCGCTGATGCTGTTCTGGCCGCTGTTGAGCAGCAGCGAAATCGCCATATAGAAGCGTTGCAGGGTCTGGGCGATGCTCTTGGACAGCAGCGTCAGCAGTACAAAGTGTCGCGAGCTTGGCGCCGGGCGCAGGTACACGTTGTTTTCGAAGCGCAGCAGGCCTTGCTCGACGAAGGCTTCCAGCCATTGGTCGATCACCGTGTCCAGCTCTTCCAGCGACCAGCGAATGAACAGCTCCGATTGCAGGTACGGATACAACGCATGGGTATAGCGCAGGATCTGGTCGCGGCTCATCCGCGAACTGCTCTGAAAGAAGCTCGCCAGCAGCGCCGGCAGGGCAAAGATGTGCAAAACGTTGTTGCGGTAATAGGTCATCAGGACGGCGTTCTGCTCGTCCAGGTACAGAATCTTGCCCAGGGCATCACTCTGTTCCGACAGCAGGTCCATGTCCTTCACATGCTTGATCAGCGCCAGGCCATCGCCTTCGGGCAAGGTGGTGTGAGGCGAGTAGGGCACGCGGCGCAGCAACGCCAGGTACAGGTCCAACTGGCGCGCCATGGCTTGTTCGTCCAGGGCCAGGCGGGTGGTGGACAGCAGTGCCAGTGCCACCAGGTTCACCGGGTTCACGGCGGCGGCTTCGTTCAAGTGGCGGGCCACCTGTTCGCCGAGGCGGTTGGTGGTTTCGTTGAGCCACGCCGGTTTGTAGTTTGGGCCCAGGTCCTGGGCGCGCCAGTCCGGTTGTTCGCTGTCGAGGAATTCGGCCAGCTTGATCGGCTCGCCGAAGTTGACCGCGACTTGGCCAAAGCGCTGCTTGAGCGCGCCGACCACTTTGAAAATATCGAAAATCGACTCTTTCTTCTTGCTCGCGCCGCGCAGCTCGCCGAGGTAGGTGCGGCCTTCGAGTACGCGCTCATAGCCGATATACACCGGCACAAACACGATCGGCATGCGCGAGGAGCGCAAGAAGCTGCGCAGGGTGATCGCCAACATGCCGGTCTTCGGCTGCAACATGCGCCCGGTGCGTGAGCGACCGCCCTCGACGAAGTACTCCACCGGGAAACCCTTGGTAAACAGGGTGTGCAGGTATTCGTTGAACACTGAGGTGTACAGCGGGTTGCCCTTGAAGGTGCGGCGCATGAAAAACGCACCGCCACGGCGCAGCAGGCTGCCGATCACCGGCATGTTCAAGTTGATACCGGCGGCGATGTGCGGCGGGGTCAGGCCGTTTTTGAACAGCAGGTAGGACAGCAGCAGGTAGTCGATATGGCTGCGGTGGCACGGCACATAGATTACCTCGTAACCCTGGGCAACCTTTTGCACACCTTCGATGTTATTGACCTTGATGCCGTCGTAGATCTTGTTCCAGAACCAGCTGAGCACCACTTCGAGGAAGCGGATCGCGGTGTAGGTGTAGTCCGAGGCGATTTCGTTGCCGTAGCGCAGGGCCTGGGCCTTGGCTTTTTCCGGGCTGATCTTCTCCCGCTCGGCTTCATCGGCAATGGCCTGGCGCACCAGCGGCATGTTGACCAGGCCCTTCACCAGGTTGCGCCGGTGGGACAAATCGGGACCGATCACCGCCGTCTTCAGGTTACGAAAGTGCACGCGCAGGATGCGTTGGGCCATGCGCACGGTACGTTCGTGACCTTTATTGTGCTCGATCAATTCACGCAGGTTGATAGGCGCAGAGAATTGCACGCGGGTCTTGCGACCGAGGATCAGGATGCTCAACAGGCGGCGTAGACGCCCGGTGACTGCCCAGCTGTCGGCGAACAACAGCTTCCACGGACTGGACTCGCTCTCGGGGGACTGGCCCCAGAACACACTGACCGGAATGATTTGTGCATTCTCTTCGGCGTGTTCGGTGAGGGTGTTGACCAGACGGGTCAGTGTGGGCGGCGCGCCGCGCTTGTCCTGGCGACCGAGCCAGTCCGGTTCCGGCGTGAGGTAGAAGAACGCCGCCGGTTCCATCAAGGGGCCTACCGATACCGGCAGCACCGGACGCGGCAGGCCAGCTTTGGTGCACTCGGCGTCGACCACGGCCAATTCGGTGAGGGAAGGCGATTGCAGGACGTAGAACACCGGCCGGCTGCGGTCCAGGTTAAGGGTCAGGGACGACTGGTTGATCGTCTCCGAGCGAACCCAGAGGTACAACAGTCGGCGCAAGGTGCCGAACACTAGACGGCGGAACGGGGAACGGGTCATAGGCGTGCTGCTTCAAGTGGAAAAAACCGAGCAGGCGCTCGGGCGGGTAGTGTGCCGTATTCGCCGAAAATCGGCAAAAAAGCAGCGATGTAAACTTGAGTTGATCGTTTTTGAGCCTGTCTTATACTCGGCAGTTCAATGCGAGCGACTCAACAATAAAAATGCATGTGGGAGTAAGACAGATGGCAACGCGCGAAACCGGCAATGTGAAGTGGTTCAACGATGCAAAGGGTTATGGCTTCATCCAGCGCGAAGACGGCAAGGATGTGTTTGTGCACTACCGCGCCATTCGCGGTGAAGGCCACCGCTCACTGGCCGAGGGCCAGCAGGTGGAATACGCCGTGGTGACCGGCGAGAAGGGGTTGCAGGCGGAGGATGTGGTCGGCCTGTAAGGCCGTATGTAGGAGCGAGCTTGCTCGCGAAGATCGCCAACGATAACGCGTTCGTCCTGGATGAGCGCGGTGTCCTGAAGTTTTTCGCGAGCAAGCTCGCTCCTACATGTTCATGCTGTTTTCCAGGTGATCTGCTCTTCACCGTCTTCGCTGATGCGAATCCAGGTGTCAGCGCTTTCTTCACCTTCTTCCTCAACCCAAGTCCCCGGCGCGCAACGCACTTCCACGTTCAGCGCAGCAAACGCGGCGCGGGCGCAGGCGATGTCGTCGTCCCATGGGGTCTGGTCGCTTTCCAGGTACAGGCTGTTCCATTTGCCGACGGCTTTGGGCAGCCAGGTGACGGGCACATTGCCGGCCTTGCACTTGTAGGTCTGGCCTTTCTGGACCCAGTCGGAGCAAGGGCCGAGGGCGGCGCCCAGCCAGGCGGCGATGGCCTTGTGGTCGACGTCGGCGTCCTTCAGGTAAATCTCGATATCGGGTTGGCGCATGGATGTTCCTCGTTGCGGGATTCGAAAATCCATTCGCGGATGCTGGAAAGTCAGTTATTGAAGCACGAAATAGTCGTAGCGCATCGACACAGTGACCACCAGCGGCTCGGCCGCCTCGATCACCTGTGCGCGACGCTCGGCACTGGCACGCCAGCCGTGGGGCGTCATCGCCAGCAGGTTGGCACGGTCCTTGGGCTCGGACAGGTTCAGGGTGAATTCCAGCGTCTCGCTGTGCGCCAGGCTCATGCCGTCCGGCACCAGGGCCAGGTGCTTGTCGTCGGTGTACTCGCGTACTTCGTCGTACAGGCGCTCGCGCAGTTCCATCAGGTGGCCGCTGGTCGGGCCGACTTTCATCAGGCCGCCGCCTGGGCTGAGCAGGCGCTTGGCCTCTTCCCAGTCCAATGGGCTGAATACACTGGCGAGAAACTGGCAGCTGCCTGACGCCAGCGGCACACGGGCCATGCTGGCGATCAGCCAGGTCAGCGAAGGGGTGCGCTTGCACGCCCGCTTGACCGCTTCCTTGGAGATGTCCAGTGCGTAGCCGTCGGCATGGGGCAGGGCGTCGGCGATTTGCGCCGTGTAGTAACCCTCGCCGCAACCGATGTCCACCCAGCGCTGCGGGGCGCGCTCGGCGGCCAGTTCCGCCAGGCGCTTGGCCACCGGGGCGTAATGCCCAGCGTTGAGAAAGTCACGACGGGCCTCGACCATGGCGAGGTTATCACCGGGATCCCGGCTGTTCTTGTGCTGCACCGGCAACAGGTTCAGGTAACCCTGGCGTGCACGGTCGAAACGGTGTCCGGCCGGGCACGCCACGCCATTGTCCACCGCGTTCAGCGGTGCGCTGCAAAGGGGGCACGCGAGCATCAGGCGAGCAACTTGATCAGGGTCTGGTAGTAGATCTCGGTCAGCACGTCGAGGTCGCTGGCGAGGATGCGCTCGTTGACCTGATGGATTGTCGCGTTGACCGGGCCCAACTCAACCACCTGGGTGCCGAGGGTGGCGATGAAACGCCCATCCGAGGTACCGCCGCTGGTGGACGCCTTGGTCTCACGCCCGGTGATCGCCTTGATGCTGGCCGAGACTGCATCCAGCAGCGCGCCCGGCTCGGTGAGGAACGGCAGGCCCGACAACGCCCACTCCACGTGCCAGTCCAGGCCATGTTTATCGAGGATCGCCGCAACGCGCTGCTGCAGGCCTTCAACGGTGGACTCGGTGGAGAAGCGGAAGTTGAACACCGCCGTCAGGTCACCCGGAATCACGTTGGTCGCGCCAGTACCTGAATTGAGGTTGGAGATCTGGAAACTGGTCGGTGGGAAGAAGGTGTTGCCGTCGTCCCAGTGCTCGGCGGCCAATTCGGCCAGGGCCGGTGCGGCCAGATGGATCGGATTCTTCGCCAAGTGCGGGTAGGCCACGTGGCCTTGTACGCCGCGCACGGTCAGGGTCGCGCCGAGGGAACCGCGACGGCCGTTCTTGACCACATCGCCAACCAGCGTAGTGCTCGACGGTTCGCCGACGATGCACCAGTCCAGGCGCTCCTTGCGCGCGGCCAGGCGTTCGATCACGGCTTTGGTGCCATGGTGCGCCGGGCCTTCTTCATCACTGGTAATCAGGAAGGCCACCGAGCCCTTGTGGTCCGGGTAGTCGGCGACAAAACGCTCCGACGCCACCAGCATCGCCGCCAGGCTGCCCTTCATGTCCGCCGCGCCACGCCCGCAGAGCATGCCGTTTTCATCGATCAACGCGTCGAACGGGTCGTTCTGCCAGGCCTGCACCGGGCCGGTCGGCACCACATCGGTATGACCGGCGAAGCACAGCACCGGGCCTTCGTGCTTGCCATGGGTGGCCCAAAAGTTGTCCACGTCTTCGATGCGCATTGGCTCAAGCGCAAAACCGGCGTCGCCCAGGCGCTGCATCATCAGCTTCTGGCAATCGGCGTCAATCGGCGTGACCGATGGGCGACGGATCAGGTCGATGGCAAGTTGAAGGGTCGGCGAAAGGTCGGCATGGGCCGTCATGGGGGGAACTCCGGGAAGCATATTATGGGGCGGCAACGTTCTACTGTAGGAGCCGGCTTGCCGGCGATGTTCGTAAGGGCAGCGCGCCTCTTTCAGACAGAGCGCGTCATCGTTGACGTCCATCGCTGGCAAGCCAGCTCCTACAGTTAAAGCAAGGCGTGCAAAACGGCCGTTATCTTATAGCAAAACGGCGGCCAGAGGCCGCCGTTTAGTGCATTGAGCAAGTTTTTACGCCGCTGGCGCGGGTTCCGGCGCCGCCGCAGGTTTCGGCAGCGAAGACAGGAACGCCATGATCAGTGCCGCCACATACGGCAGCGACTGCACCAGCAACATCACCACCCAGAAGCGGATGTCATTGCTTGGCAGGCCCTGCACCAGGTAAATCCCCAGTGCCGCGCCCCACAACAGCAGCATGATGAACATTTCTTCGCGAGCTTCGGAAATCGCCACCCAGAAACCGTGGTTATCCGCGTTTTTCGGGGTGCGGAAGAACGGAATGCTGGTGGTGAAGAAGCCATACAGCACCGCCTTGGCAATGGTGTGTGACAACGCCAGGCCGGCCAGGGCCGCGCAAAACGCATCCTTCAAGTTCACGCCTACCGCGCGACGGTAGAGGAAGATGATCTTGCCCACCTTGAACACAAACAACGCCAACGGCGGGATCGCGAAAATCAGCAGCGGCGGGTCAACCCGTGTCGGCACGATGATCATCGCCGCCGACCACAACAACGCGCCGACGGTGAAGAAGATGTTCATGCCGTCCGCCACCCACGGCAGCCAGCCCGCGAGGAAGTGGTAGCGCTGGCCACGGGTCAACTCGGTGTCCTTGCCGCGCAACAGGCTTGCGGTGTGACGCTTGATGATCTGGATCGCGCCGTAAGCCCAGCGGAAACGCTGTTTCTTGAAGTCGATAAAGGTATCCGGCATCAGGCCCTTGCCATAGCTGTCGTGGTAATACGCCGCCGACAGGCCTTTCTCGAATACGCGTAGGCCGAGTTCGGCATCTTCGCAGATGCACCAGTCGGCCCAGCCCAGTTCTTCAAGCACCGAGCGACGGGTCATGGTCATGGTGCCGTGCTGGATGATCGCGTCACGGTCGTTGCGGGTGACCATGCCGATATGGAAGAAGCCCTTGTATTCCGCGTAGCAGAGCTTCTTGAAGGTGCTTTCGTTCTGGTCGCGATAATCCTGCGGCGACTGCACCACGGCGATTTTCGGGTCGGCGAAGTGCGGCACCATGTGCTTGAGCCAGTTCGGCGATACGCAGTAGTCCGAGTCGATCACCGCGATCACTTCGGCGTCCTTGGCGGTGTGCGGGATCAGGTAGTTCAGCGCGCCACCCTTGAACCCGGCCAGGGGCGCGACGTGGAAGAACTTGAAGCGCGGGCCCAGGGTTTCGCAGTAGTCGCGCACCGGTTCCCATACCGCTGGGTCCTTGGTGTTGTTGTCGATGATCAGGACTTCGTAGTCCGGGTAATCCAGTGCCGCCAGGGCGTCGAGGGTCTGTTTGACCATCTCCGGCGGTTCGTTGTAGCACGGCACATGGATCGACACTTTCGGACGGTAGTCCGAGTCCCCTTCAACCGGCAGGAATTCACGCCGACGCTTGTGGGTCCACACCGCTTCCGCCAGTTCGTGGGCTTCGGTCAGCAACACGATAAACACGCCCAGGGCGCCGAGGGCGAGAAGGATGCCCACGGTGACACTGAACCAGGTGCTGTATTGCTGGCTGTAGTCGTAGCCGATCCACACCAGCACCGAACCGCAGAGGAACGCGATAAAGGTCAGGAAGGTACGGCCGCGTTGGCGCAGCGCCGAGCCGTCGATCATCAACAGGGTCAGGGACAGCAGCGCGAGCACCACCGAACCGATGGCCAGCACGCGCCATTGCGGGATCGCGACCACTGGCCCTTCAAAGTTGAATTTCTGCTGGCGTGCGGCGTTGTACACGCCCCAGTAAGCGCCCGCCGAGCCTTCGTCGCTGACTTTCCACGGCTGATCGAAGGCCTCGATCACGAAGTAGTTGAAGCCCTGGCGATTCAGCTTGTTTACCAGCGTCCGCAGGTAGATCGCCTGGTCGGCCGGGGAGGTTTCATTGCCCCCGCGCATGCGGCCGTTGCTCGGCCAGCCCACTTCCGACAGCAGCAGCGGTTTTTTCGGGAACAGTTTCTTCAGGTCGCGGGCGCGGTCGAGTACGTACTGGCCGGCCTTGTCCATCGGGATGTATTCCCAGAACGGCAGGATGTGCGCGGCGATCAGGTCGACGTGCTTGGCCAGTTGCGGGTTCTTTTCCCAGATATGCCATTGCTCGGACGTGGTCACCGGTACTTTCACGGCGGCGCGCACCCGGTCCAGCAGCACGATCAACGCTTCAGGGGTGATTTCTTCACGGAACAGCGCTTCGTTGCCGACCACCACCCGCACGACACTGCGCGAGCTGTTGGCGATTTCGATGGCGCGCTGGATTTCTCGCTCGTTGCGCTCAAGGTCCGGGCTGATCCAGATCCCCAGGGTCACGCGCAGGCCGAACTCTTCCGCCAGCTTGGGGATATCCCCCAGGGTGCCGTCGACCGAGTAGGTACGGATGTTGTCCGTCAGCTTGCTCATGATCTCGAGGTCGCGACGCATCTGGTCGTCGGTCGGGTACTGGTCTTTCTGCGGGTACTGGCCTTGCTGGAACGGCGAGTAGGAAAAACCGGAGATCTGTTCAGGCCAATTGGGGGTGGTGACGGGGCGGTTGATCAGCGCCCAGAAACCGGTGAACAGCGCGGCGATTGCCAGCACGATCACCAGGTTGAGTCCAAATTTACGCGATGCCATGGCTATTTCGGGTTCCAAAGGGTGTGGAACGAAAAGAGGTGTCGGCCTGCGCCGAACGGCGCGCATCCTACACCGGCCCTTCCCTGACCGTACAGCAAGCAGAGAAAAACCGGACATTAGTCAGCGAAAGGCCATCTAAGTTCTTTACTTGTAGCTTGTCGCTTCGAACTTGTCGCTCTGTAGTCCATAATGCGCGCCGGTTTTTGGGGTAATGGTCATGAGTACAGAAGATCCGCGGTTTGCAGGCGTCGCCCGCTTGTATGGCATAGAAGGCCTGGAACGCTTGAAAGCGGCCCATGTGGCGATCGTCGGCGTCGGCGGCGTGGGTTCGTGGGCGGCGGAAGCGATCGCCCGTTGCGGGGTCGGCGAGATTTCGCTGTTTGACCTGGACGACGTCTGCGTCAGCAACAGCAACCGTCAGTTGCACGCGCTGGACAGCACCGTGGGTAAGCCCAAGGTCGAGGTGATGGCTGAGCGCCTGCGCGGTATCAACCCGGATTGCACGGTGCATGCGGTGGCGGACTTCGTGACCCGCGACACCATGGCCGAATACATCACGCCAGACATCGATTGCGTGATCGACTGCATCGACGCGGTCAACGCCAAGGCCGCGCTGATCGCCTGGTGCAAGCGCCGCAAGATCCAGATCATCACCACCGGTGGCGCCGGCGGGCAGATCGACCCGACGTTGATCCAGGTCTGCGACCTGAACCGCACCTTCAATGACCCTTTGGCGTCGAAAGTGCGCTCGACCCTGCGCCGCGACTACAACTTCTCCCGCACCGTGACCCGTCATTACAGCGTGCCGTGTGTGTTTTCCACCGAACAGCTGCGCTATCCCAAGCCGGACGGCAGCATTTGTTTGCAGAAGAGTTTTGTCGGGGATGGCGTGAAGCTGGACTGCGCGGGCGGCTTTGGTGCGGTGATGATGGTGACGGCCACGTTCGGCATGGTGGCGGCCACCAAGGCGGTGGATAAGATTGTGGCCGGCGTGCGCCGGCCTTCAGAGCGGGTCAAAAACGCCTGACGGGTTGGGCCTCAGGCTAGCGCAAAGTCGTACAGCAGCTTGAGGTTCAGTACCACGATCACGGCGGTAACTGCCCACGCCAGCACGGCGACCCAGGTGGACACCACAAACTCGCCCATCTTGCGCCGGTCGGTGACGAACCGCACCAGCGGAATCGCTGCGAAGGGCAACTGCATCGACAGCACCACTTGGCTGAAGATCAATAACTGTGCCGTGCCTTTCTCGCCATACAGCGCAGTGACGATAATCACCGGAATCACCGCCAGACCCCGTGTCAGCAGGCGGCGCATCCAGTGCGGCAAGCGCAGGCGCAGGAAGCCTTCCATCACGATCTGCCCGGCCAGCGTCGCTGTCACCGTGGAGTTGACGCCCGATGCCAGCAGGGCCACTGCGAATAGCGTCGACGCAATGCTTAAACCCAACAGCGGCGAAAGCAGTTCAAAGGCCTGTTCGATTTCAGCCACATCCGTGTGCCCGCTGGTGTGAAACGCCGCTGCCCCGACAATCAGAATCGCCGCGTTGATAAACAGCGCCAGCATCAGCGCGATGCTGCTGTCGGTCGTCGCCCACTTGATGGCGTCGCGTTTGCCGGGGTTGTCGCGTGGGTAATTGCGGGTTTGCACGATCGAGGAGTGCAGGTACAGGTTATGCGGCATGACCGTCGCCCCGAGGATGCCGATGGCGATGTAGAGCATGGCCGGGTTGGTCACCACTTCAGTGGATGGAATAAAGCCGTTGATAATCGCAGCGATTGGCGGCGCGGCGGCGGCGACCTGCACTGCAAAGCAGGTGCCGATGACGATCAACAGGGCAATCACAAAGGCTTCCAGGAAGCGGAAGCCCTTGTTCATTAAAAGCAGCAGCAGGAAGACGTCCAGCGTGGTCAGTAGCACGCCGCCCATCAGCGGAATGCCAAACAGCAGTTTCAGGGCGATGGCGGTGCCGATGACTTCGGCCAGGTCGCAGGCGATGATCGCCAGTTCGCAGATGACCCAAAGGGCGAAGCTGACCGGACGCGGGTAATGATCGCGGCACGCCTGCGCCAGGTCGCGCCCGGTGGCGATGCCCAGGCGTGCCGACAATGCTTGCAGCAAGATGGCCATCAGGTTTGACAGCAGGATGACGCACAGTAGCGTGTAGCCAAATTGCGCGCCACCGGCCAGATCGGTCGCCCAGTTGCCGGGGTCCATGTAGCCGACCGACACCATGTAGCCCGGCCCGGAAAACGCCAGCAAGCGGCGTAGCCAAGTGCCCGTCGCGGGAACATTCACGCTTGCATTGACTTCGGACAGGCTTGGCTGGCGATGCGAGGCGTCGGCAAATTGCCAGGCGGCAGGGGTAGAAGGGAGCACAGGCTTGGACATGGCACAACTCCAGTGGACCGAAAGCGATACTGCAGAGATCGCCGTTCCAGAGAGACGTAGCCGTGAATGAAGAATTTAAGCCTGGCTCACGCTCAGTGCGCGCATGCGTTGAAGGACCGCGTTGAGCCCGTTGCTGCGCGAGGGTGAAAGCTGGCGTGACAAGCCCAGTTGGGCAAACCAGTCAGGCAGGTCGACTGCCTGCAACTCGGCGGCAGACAAACCGTTGACCCGTGCCAGCAGCAAGGCCACCAGCCCACGGATCATGCGTGCATCGCTACTCGCGGCGAACTGCCAGTGGCCATTGTGCAGACGGCCGACCAGCCACACCAGGCTTTCGCAGCCCTGCACGAGGTTGGCGTCGACTTTATCCTCATCCGCCAGGGCCGGCAGGCGCTCACCCCATTGCATCAGCATCCGTGCGCGCTGTTCCCAACTGCCGACAGCCTGAAAAGCCTCCAGCGCGGCCACTGCCTCCACCGGCAAGTTCATCGCAGCATATCCAAGGATTGATCCAGTGCCTCAAAGAAGCGTTCCAGGTCATCGGAATCGTTATACAGCGCCAGGGACACACGAATCGCCCCCGACAGATGCATCGCCTTTAGCAACGGCATGGCGCAGTGATGCCCGGCGCGCACGGCGATGCCTTGCTCGGTCAGCAGGTGCGCGAGGTCGGCGTTATGCACGCCGTCGACCACAAAGCTGACCAACGCCACCTGGGGCGAACCCAGCACGCGCACGCCATTGCGCGCCTTGAGCCCGCGCAACAGGTAGTCATGCAACGCCGCTTCATGGGCAATCACGGCCTGTTGATCCAGCGAACTCAGGTAATCCAGGCTGGCGCCCAGGCCGATCACGCTGGCGATCGGCGGGGTGCCGGCCTCGAAACCCAGCGGCGCCGGGCGGAAGCTGGCGCTGTGGTAATCGGCCTGTTGCACCATCTCGCCGCCGAACTGCCAGTGACGCACGTGGTGCAGGGCCTCGTTACGGCCAAACAGCACGCCGACGCCGTCCGGGCCATACAACTTATGGCTGGAAAACACGTAGAAGTCGCAACCCAGGGCCTGCACGTCGTGACGACCATGGACGATGCCCTGGGCGCCGTCGATTACGGTCAGCGCGCCGTGTGGCTGGGCGAGTGCCATCAGAGCGTCCAGCGGCAGCCAGGCGCCGAGCACGTTGGATAGCTGGCTCACGGCCAGTAGCCGTGTACGCGGGCCGATCAGCTCGGCAGCGGCAGCCAGGTCGATCACGCCGTCATCACTCAGTGGCAGTACCACCAGGCTCAGTGCGCGGCGCTTGGCCAATTGCTGCCAGGGCAGCAGGTTGGCGTGGTGTTCCAGGGCGCTGATGACAATCTCATCGCCCGCATTGAATAAGTGTTCAAGGCCATAGGCCAAGAGGTTCAGCGCAGAGGTCGCGCCGTGGGTGAACACAATCTGCCCGCTGTCGCCTGCATTCAACCACTGCGCGACCTTGCTGCGGCTGTCTTCAAACGCCTGGGTCGCATGGGCGCCTGGCAAATGCTGGGCCCGGTGCACATTCGCTGCGCCGTTGGCGTAGTAATGGCTGATGGCATCCAGCAAGGTCTGGGGTTTTTGCGTGGTGGCGGCGTTGTCCAGGTAGGTCTGGTCTTGCCGTTGCAGGGTGGCGATGGCCGGAAAGTCGGCGCGCCAGGGGGAGGGCACTAGCATGGTGTTCAAGACTCGTATAAGCGAGCCCCAGGGTCGGGGCCCGCTAGGGGCATCGAGTGGCTGCTTAGTTGTGAGCGTGCAGCGCTTCGTTCAGTTCGATGGCCGATTTGTGGGTTTTGCACTCCACGGCACCGGTCTCGGAGTTGCGGCGGAACAGCAGGTCCGGCTGGCCGGCCAGCTCACGCGCCTTGACCACTTTGACCAGTTGGTTCTGCTCGTCCAGCAGCGCAACCTTGGTGCCGGCAGTGACGTACAGGCCTGACTCAACGGTGTTGCGGTCGCCCAGCGGGATACCGATACCGGCGTTGGCGCCGATCAGGCAGCCTTCGCCAACCTTGATCACGATGTTGCCACCGCCCGACAGGGTGCCCATGGTGGAGCAACCACCGCCCAGGTCCGAGCCCTTGCCGACGAATACGCCCGCCGATACACGGCCTTCAATCATCCCCGGGCCTTCGGTGCCGGCGTTGAAGTTGACGAAACCTTCGTGCATCACGGTGGTGCCTTCGCCGACGTAGGCGCCCAGGCGGATACGCGCGGCGTCAGCGATACGCACGCCGCTCGGCACCACGTAGTCGGTCATTTTCGGGAACTTGTCCACCGAGAACACTTCCAGCAGCTCGCCACGCAGGCGGGCTTCCAGCTGGCGTTCGGCCAGTTCGTTGATATCGATCGCGCCCTGGCTGGTCCAGGCCACGTTTGGCAACTGCGGGAACACACCGGCCAGGCTCAGGCCGTGGGGCTTTACCAGGCGGTGGGACAGCAGGTGCAGCTTGAGGTAGGCCTCAGGCGTGGAAGTCAGTGCGGCGTCTTCGGCCAGCAGGGTGGCGACCAGTGGCGTGTGGCTTTCAGCCAGGCGATTGAGCAGCGCGGCTTGGGTAGCGTCGACATTCTTGAGCGCATCAGCCAGTTGCAGCGCTTGGCTGATGGTGAAGGTGATCGCCTGGTTGCCTTCGGTGTAGCCGAGGATCGGCGTGATGGCGTTGATGATTTCTGCCGACGGGTTGAGCAGCGGTTGTGCGTAAAACACTTCCAGCCAAGCACCTTGGCGGTTCTGAGTGCCGACGCCGAAGCCCAGGCTGAACAGGGAATTGGACATGCTGTTACCTCTACAAAAATGGAAAGGGCTGGCCTACTTGAGGGCCGCCGAATAACTATCTGGCTTGAAGCCAATCAGGGTTCTGTCACCGAGATCAAGCACCGGGCGCTTGATCATCGAAGGTTGTGCGAGCATCAATTCAATGGCTTTCGACTGATCGAGATCGGCTTTGCGTTCGTCTTCGAGTTTGCGAAAGGTGGTGCCCGCACGGTTCAAAACCACCTGCCAACCGTGCTCGTCGCACCATTGGGTCAAGTGTTCGCGGTCGATACCGGCCGTTTTGTAGTCGTGAAACTCATAGTTGACGCCGTGCTCATCGAGCCAGGTGCGCGCCTTTTTCATGGTGTCGCAGGCTTTGATGCCGAAAAGGTGCAACGTTTTGCTTGAAGCGGTCAAGGAATTGCCCCCCTTTGGACCAAGTGGAAACGAAAGGTCACGGATTATGCCATGACCAGCGGTCTCTGGTGCCCCTCGTCATGCTGGCGTGCGACTTATGTGCAAATGCCAGCCGGCAGCATAGGTCGTTAATATGGCACTTCAACGGCGAGTTGTTGCCTGATGTGTGTCGTTGCAAGTCGATTGTCCGGGAAACCCGCGTTATGCAAACCGCCTACACCGTTCTTATCCTGCTGATGCTGGTCAGCGTTTCGCGTCTGGTTGGACGTGTCATTCCTCTGCCGTTGCCCCTAGTACAGATTGCCGCCGGCGCCTTGCTGGCCTGGCCGACGCTGGGGCTGCACGTGGCGCTGGACCCCGAGTTGTTCCTGTTTCTGTTCCTGCCGCCGTTGTTGTTCTCCGATGGCTGGCGGATGCCCAAGCGCGAGTTGTGGCGCCTGCGCGGGCCGATCCTGACACTGGCGGTGGGCCTGGTGCTGTTTACCGTAGTGGGCGCCGGTTACTTCATTCATTGGATTTTGCCGACGATCCCGTTGCCGGTGGCCTTCGCCCTGGCGGCCGTGTTATCGCCGACGGATGCCGTGGCGGTGTCTGCCATTTCCCAGAACCGCTTGCCCACGCCGCTGATGCACATGCTCCAGGGCGAGGCCTTGATGAATGATGCCTCGGGCCTGGTGACCTTCAAGTTCGCCCTGGCGGCGGCGTTGACCGGGGTGTTTTCCCTGGCGGATGCCAGCCTCACATTCGTGCTGGTGGCAGTCGGTGGCCTGGCGGTCGGCGTGGCCCTGAGTTGGCTGGTCGGCCGGTTGCGCGCGTGGATGATCGCCCGGGGCTGGGACGACCCGGCAACTCACGTGGTGTTCATGTTGCTGCTGCCGTTTGCGGCCTATGTGCTGGCCGAGCGCTTGGGCGCATCGGGCATTTTGTCGGCGGTGGCGGCGGGCATGATGCAAAGCTGGCTCGACCTGTTGCCGCGCCAGACCAGCACGCGCCTGCTCAATCGCAGTGTGTGGTCGCTGCTGGAGTTTGCTTTTAATGGCTTGATCTTCTTGCTGCTGGGGCTGCAACTGCCGGACATCATCAAGGCGGTGGTCAGCCATGAGCCGACACTGTGGCCGACCCTGTTTTATCGCTGCCTGGATGTGGTCGCGATCTTCCTGGTGCTGGTGGTGCTGCGCTTTATCTGGGTGCAGAGCATCTGGCGGCTGTCGGGCTTGCTGCGCAGGTTGCGTGGGAAAAGCGAACTGACGCTGGTACCGACCGCGCGTTCCTGTTGGCTGTTGACGGTCGGCGGCGTGCGTGGTGCGGTGACGTTGGCGGGTGTGATGTCGGTGCCCTTGCTGCTGGCTCCGGGCCAGGATTTTCCCGAACGTGACTTGCTGATCTTCATCGCGGCGGGCGTGATCCTCTTATCGCTGATTGCCGCCTGTATCGCCTTGCCGCTGTTGTTGCGCGGTATCGAAAAGAGCCCCGATGAAAAGCGTCACAACGAAGTGCGCGAAGCCTGGAAGAAAACCGCCGTGGCCGCGATCCATGCCCTGGAAACCGAAGAGCCCGGTGAGGCCGGGACCCAGGATGCGGCCCAGTCGGCATTGGCCGCTGAGCTCAAAGCACGATTGATGTCGGAATATCGCCATCAATTGGAGGTGTTCAACGACTCGACCGAAGCCCAAATGCTGGCGCAGCAGTTGGACCAGTTGGAGCGCAAGCTTCGGCTCAAAGCCCTGCGTGCGCAACGCCTTGAGTTGTACAGTCTGAGTCGGCATCACGAAATCGCGGATGATGTATTGCGGGAGGTATTGGCGGAGCTTGATATGAGTGAGGCGAACCTGGGATTGAAAAAGTAGCGTTTTCGCCCTTATTGGCTCTGGGGTAGGTTTTTTTTGCCCAGGCAATGTCCCCGGCACTGAGTGTCGAGCCTCTTGAGTGAAACTCGTTGCTAGTGGTCAAGCCGGGGTCGATGGAGTAATGCATGATCGAGTCTGGATCGTAGGGCAAAAAATCGTAGGACTCGCTGCGCAGTAGCGGTAGAAAGTTGGTTTGCTGATAGGGTTGTGGGTAGTTCATGTCAAGAGCAGCATGATTCCACTGGACATTGGCATTGGGATGTTGATGCGCGTGGTGTGCGCCCAGCATGTGCCCGAACTCATGCAGCACGGTTTGGTTGAATGACGGCAACGTATGATCTATTGGCAGGCTCATCGTTGGGGCTCCATACAAAGCACGTTGAGCGTCGTTACCTATCCGTGAGGAGCCGCCCGCGTCGCCTACTATGTTCTGCGTAATTCTAACGTCGCCCTCGTCGCCCGATACGAACTCGAATGTGAGGCTGATATGGGTTGACCACTCGCTGGCGGCGTTTTTGACTGCCAGTACATAGGGGGCATCCATCGGGTAATCGTGCATCGCGATCTTGATGGTGCTGTTTTGTGGCCAGTATTTAGCGGGTTCACCCACATTGCGTCGACGTCTGGAAAGGCGTTCGGGTTGATCGACGCCGTCGTTCGAGCGATCAGTGGGGGGAGGGGAGCAGGGGGTAAAAACGGTGGCTGAGATCATGGCGTTTTCCCATTGGAGTCAGTGACGAATCTGTCATCTGATTTGTCCTGAACGCAGGGAAAGTTCCAGCATTGAGTGTCGGCGATTGTTACCTTGGCCCGTGATATCTGTCAGATACCACGGGCTTTAGCGTTTTAGCGGCGGCTAATGAAGGCCCGGATCCGCTCAGCCGCTTCCACACACTCCGCCAACGGCGCAACCAACGCCATGCGCACACGGCCGGCGCCAGGGTTGAAGCCATCCACCTCCCGCGACAGGTACGAACCTGGCACGACGGTCACATGTTCTTCCACGAACAGGTCGCGGCAGAAAGCAGCGTCGTCGCCATTCACATTCGGCCACAAATAGAAGCCGCCATCTGGGCTCTCTACGTCCAGTACCGGCTTGAGAATCGCCAGTACTGCGTCGAATTTCTCGCGATACAAGTCACGATTGGCCAGCACGTGGGCTTCGTCCTGCCAGGCAGCAATACTGGCCAGTTGGGTTTGCACCGGCATCGCACAGCCATGGTAGGTGCGGTACAGCAGGAAGGCCTTGAGGATGTCTGCGTCGCCGGCCACAAAACCGGAGCGTAGGCCCGGCAGGTTCGAGCGCTTGGACAGGCTGTGGAACACCACGCAGCGCTTGAAGTCCTGGCGGCCCAGTTCGACGCACGCGCTCAACAGGCCGGGCGGCGGGGTTTGTTCGTCGAAGTACAGTTCGCTGTAGCACTCGTCGGCGGCGATGACGAAGTCGTATTCGTCGGCAAGGGCAATGAGTTTTTTCAGGGTGTCGACCGGGATCAGCGCGCCGGTCGGGTTGCCCGGCGAGCACAGGAACAGGATCTGGCAGCGTTTCCAGATGTCTGGCGTCACGGCGTCGAAGTCCGGGTTGAAGCCATTGGCGTCCAGGCACGGCAGGTAGTGCGGCTTGGCTCCGGCCAGGAACGCGGCGCCTTCGTAGATCTGGTAGAACGGGTTCGGGCTGACCACCAGTGCGTCGTCGCCACGGTTGACCACGGTCTGGGTGAAGGCGAACAGCGCTTCACGGGTGCCGTTGACCGGCAGGATGTTGCGCGCCGGGTCGAGCCAGCCCTTGGGCACGTTGAAGCGACGTTCGCACCAGGCACCGATGGCTTCGCGCAGGGCTGGGATGCCCAGGGTGGTCGGGTACACGGCCATCTGGTCGAGGTTGTTGCTCAATGCTTCGGCCACGAAGGTGGGCGATTTATGTTTCGGTTCGCCGATGGACAGCGCAATCGGGCGCTTGTCCGGGTTCGGCGTGACGCTGCCCAGTAGGGCGCGCAGTTTCTCGAACGGGTAGGGCTGGAGCTGGTTCAGGGCGTTGTTCATGTAAGCCTCTATGACGGTGTACACAGACCCTGTAGGAGCTGGCTTGCCAGCGATGGCATCGCGTCGGTGTACCTGATACACCAAGGTGCTCGCATCGCCGGCAAGCCGGCTCCTACAAAGGGCGTGTTTACAAAGTTAAAAATTCATATGGTCAGGCGTGTCAGCTCGACGCCGGGTTCCTGGGTGACGCTTAGCTGCTGGACGATGGCTTCCTGTAAACGCAGGCACAGTTCCGGATCGGACAACGGCTGGTTGTCGGCATCGGTAATGAAGAACACGTCTTCCACGCGTTCGCCGAGAGTCGCAATCTTGGCGTTCTGCAACGACAGGTCGAACTCCAGGAATATGCCGCCGATGCGCGCCAGTAGGCCCGGACGATCCGGAGCGCTGAGCTCCAGCACCGTCACCGGGCGCTGGGCGTCATTGGAAATGGTTACCTGGGGCGCAAACGCAAAGTGCTTGAGTTGGCGCGGTACGCGACGCTGGATGATGGTCGGGTAGTCGTCAGGGTTGCGCAGGGCCTCGGTCAGGCCTTCGCGGATCTTTTTCACGCGTGCCGGGTTATCGCCAATCGAGTCGCCATCGGTGTCGAGCACGATATAGGTGTCGAGGGTGAACTGGCTGCTGGAGGTGATGACGCGGGCGTCATGGATGTTCAGGTTGAGCTGGTCCATGGCTGCCACGGTCACGGCGAAGAAGTCGTGCTGGTCCGGCGCGTAGATGAAGATCTGCGTGCCGCCCTCGAATTCGCGCTGGGTGGTTTCCTTGATCAGCACCAGCGGACCGCCATCGGCGGGCTGTTGCAGGATTGCGTCAGTGTGCCAGGCCACATCGCCGGCGGTGTGGCGCAAGAAGTAATCGTCGCCCAGTTGCGACCACAATTGCTCGACGTCGTCCGGATCGTTGCCGCCGCGCACCAGAATGTCCAGGGCCGCGCTCTGGGTGCGGCGGATCTGTTCTTCGCGGTCCACCGGGTTCTCCAGGCCACGGCGCAGGGCGCGCTTGGTCTCGGTGTAGAGCTGGCGCAACAGGCTGGCACGCCAGGAGTTCCACAGCGTCGGGTTGGTGGCGTTGATGTCGGAGACAGTTAGCACGTACAGGTAGTCGAGGCGGGTTTCATCGCCGACGATCTGCGCAAAGTCGTGGATCACCTGCGGGTCGGACAAGTCCTTGCGCTGGGCGGTGGTCGACATCACCAGATGGTTCTGCACCAGCCAGACGATCAGGCGGCTGTCCCAGACGGGCAGTTGGTGGCGCTGGCAGAAGGCCTCGGCATCAACCGCGCCCACCTCAGAGTGGTCGCCATGCCGACCCTTGCCGATGTCGTGGTACAGGCCGGCCAGGTAGATCAGCTCGGGCTTGGGCAGCTTGGCCATGAGTTTGCTGGCCAGCGGGAATTTCTCTGACACTTGCGTGTACTGAAGCTTACGCAGGTGCTTGATCAGGTTCAGGGTATGGGCGTCCACGGTATAGATGTGGAACAGGTCGTGCTGCATCTGTCCGACGATAAAGCCGAACTCCGGCAGGTAGCGCCCCAGGATGCCGTAACGGTTCATGCGTCGCAGGTTGCGGTGGATACCGATCTTGCACTTGAACAGCTCGATGAACAGGCTGGTGTTGCGGATATCGTTACGGAAATCGTCGTCGATCAGGTGACGGTTCTCCCGCAGCAGGCGGATGGTGTCGGCGCGTACGCCTTTGATTTCCGGCTGCTGGGCCATCAGCACGAAGATTTCCAGCATGGCGAATGGCGTGCGGCGGAACACGTTGTCGTTGCGTGCCTCGATATAGCCGTCGTGCAGTTGGAAGCGTGCGTTGATCGGCTGCGGCGGCGCTTCGTCTTCGGGGGCCAGGATCACCTCTTCGAAGTGCTGGATGATCAGGTCGCTGAGCTGGGCAATGCTCATGACCACCCGGTAATACTGCTGCATGAAGCTTTCGATGCTGGTCTTCGCGTCCTCGCCTTCAAAGCCCAGCAGGGTGGCGATGGAGCGCTGGTGGTCGAACAGCAGGCGGTCTTCGGAACGGCCGGCGAGCATGTGCAGGGCGTAGCGCACCTTCCACAGGAACTCCTGGGACGAGGCCAGCAGGGCGTTTTCGCTCTCTACCAGGAAGCCCTCGCCAGCCAGGGCGCGCAGGTTCAGGGTGCCGTACTGGCGACGGGCAACCCACAAAATCGTCTGGATATCCCGCAGGCCACCGGGCGAGCCTTTGACGTTGGGTTCCAGGTTGTATTCGGTGTCGTTGTACTTGTGGTGCCGTGCCTTCTGCTCGGCACGCTTGGCCAGGAAGAAGTCCTTGCTCGGCCACATATGCGCGGTGCTGGTGACTTCGAGCATGCGCTGGCGCAGGCGCTCGGGGCCGGCGATGGTGCGGCTTTCCATGAGGTTGGTGATGACGGTGAGGTCGGCGCGGGCCTCTTCGGCGCATTCGTCGACCGAGCGCACGCTTTGGCCGACTTCCAGGCCGATGTCCCACAACAGCGTCAGAAAACGCTCGATGGAATCGCGAAAGATCTCATGATCTGCACTGTCTAGCAGGATCAGCAGGTCGATGTCGGAGTAAGGGTGCAACTCGCCGCGCCCGTAGCCGCCGACGGCCACCAGGGCGATATCGGCGTCTTCACTCCAACTGAACTGTTCCCAGGCCTTTTGCAGGATGTTATCGACGAACCAGGCGCGGTCCTCGATCAGCCGGCGAATGTCCCGGCCACTGCGAAAGCGCTCGTCGAGCACCTCGCGGGCCTGGCGGATGGCCTTCTTGAACGCGGCGATAGGGCTCGCCTTCAGAGCCAGTTCGGCCTGGAACTGGCCACGGTCGAAGAGTTCGGGATCCACCTGGGGCATCGATCGGCTTTCCTTTCTAGCTATAAGTCAGTTACAGGGTTGCGGGAAAACCGAAGCAATCATCACGCCGAAACGCGTGGGATGGTGTCGTCAGCGCGCAGGGTGAAGATCTCGTAGCCGGTCTCGGTGACCAGCAGGGTGTGTTCCCACTGCGCCGAGAGCTTGCGATCCTTGGTGATGGCGGTCCAGCCGTCGCCCAGCACCTTGGTGTCGGCCTTGCCCTGGTTGATCATCGGCTCGATGGTGAAGGTCATGCCTGCTTTGAGTTCCATGCCGGTGCCTGCGCGGCCGTAGTGCAGGATCTGCGGCTCTTCGTGGAACACGGTACCGATACCGTGGCCGCAGAATTCGCGGACCACCGAGAAACCATTCTTCTCAGCGTGCTTCTGGATCACTTCACCGATGTCGCCCAAGCGGCAGCCGGGTTTCACGATCTCGATGGCCTTGTACATGCATTCCTGGGTGACCTGGGACAGGCGCTCGGCCCAGACCGGCACAGTGCCGACGTGGAACATGCGGCTGGTGTCGCCGAAGTAGCGGTCCTTGATCACCGTGACGTCGATGTTCAGGGTGTCGCCGTCCTTCAACGGTTTGTCACCTGGAATCCCGTGGCAGACCACGTGGTTGACCGAAGTGCAGATCGACTTGGGGAACCCCTTGTAGTTCAGCGGGGCAGGGATGGCACCCTGCACATTGACTATATAGTCGTGGCAGATCTGGTTCAGGGTTTCGGTGGTGACGCCGGGCTTGACGTGTTCGGCGATCATTTCCAGCACGTCGGCAGCCAGTTTGCCGGCGATGCGCATGCCGGCGATGTCTTCGGCGGTTTTCAAGCTAACGGTCATACAGGCTCTCTCTAGCGCGATGCGCTGAAATCAATACGGTTTACGGGCGTGCGACAAAAGGTTGCAAAATTCGCACAAGCCACAGAAAACGCGATTCTAACAGACGATGGCCTCAAATCATGAGCCTCTGATGATCGCTTCTCTCTATAAGGTAGGGCTATGTCGGCTCTATTCAAGGGGTTACACGAAAGCGCGCAGCGGCAAATGTGATTGCGTATTCCGTTTTTGCCAATGCTGTGGTATAAAATGCGCCGCTTTCCGGGGATACCCCGCAAAGCTTAAATCCACACACGTGTCGACACGATGACCTGGGTGCCGGAGGCCTTGATGCCGCTGGTTGGTCATTGGGATACGTGGAGGCCAAACCCGACTTATTAAGGAACTATCATGTCCCAAGTCAACATGCGCGATATGCTGAAGGCCGGTGTGCACTTCGGTCACCAGACCCGTTACTGGAACCCGAAAATGGGTAAATACATTTTCGGCGCGCGTAACAAGATCCACATCATCAACCTTGAAAAAACCCTGCCAATGTTCAACGAAGCTCTGACTTTCGTAGAGCGCCTGGCCCAGGGCAAAAACAAGATTCTGTTCGTCGGCACCAAGCGTTCCGCTGGCAAGATCGTTGCTGAAGAAGCAGCACGTTGCGGTTCGCCGTACGTCGATCACCGCTGGTTGGGCGGCATGCTGACCAACTTCAAAACCATCCGTGCTTCCATCAAGCGTCTGCGTGACCTTGAAGTACAAGCCGAAGACGGTACTTTCGCCAAGCTGACCAAGAAAGAAGCGCTGATGCGCTCCCGTGACCTGGAAAAGCTCGATCGTTCCCTGGGTGGTATCAAGGACATGGGCGGTCTGCCTGACGCACTGTTCGTTATCGACGTTGATCACGAGCGCATCGCGATCACCGAAGCCAACAAGCTGGGCATCCCGGTTATCGGCGTAGTCGATACCAACAGCAGCCCGGAAGGCGTTGACTACATCATCCCAGGCAACGATGACGCAATCCGCGCTATCCAGCTGTACATGGGTTCGATGGCTGACGCTGTAATCCGTGGTCGCAACCACGTTGCTGGTGGTACCGAGCAGTTCGTTGAAGAAGCTCCGGTAGCTGCCGCTGAGTAATTAGCGCCCTGGCGTTGACTCAGTAAGCAAAAAGGGGGCTTGGCCCCCTTTTTGCCACCTCGAAAACCGTTTGTCGGCAGCGTAGCTACATCTATTTGTAACGTGCAGCGGCCTACAACGGAGATTCGGGAAGAATTGATCGCCCGTTTGATCGGGTGGAATGGTTGAAAACCTATCCAAGAGGATTTTGAAATGGCAGAGATTACTGCAGCGTTGGTTAAAGAACTGCGTGAGCGTACCGGCGAAGGCATGATGGATTGCAAAAAGGCCTTGACCAAGGCCGGCGGCGACATCGAAAAAGCCATCGACGACATGCGTGCCTCGGGCGCCATCAAGGCCGCCAAGAAAGCCGGCAACGTCGCTGCTGAAGGCGCTATCGCTCTGGTTGAAGACGGTAAAGCTGCCGTTCTGCTGGAAGTGAACTCGCAGACCGACTTCCTGGCCCTGCAAGACGACTTCAAGGCATTCGTTGCTGCCAGCGTCAAGAAAGCATTCGACGAGAAGCTGACTACCGTTGAGCCTCTGATCGAAGCTCAAGAAGCTGATCGCCTGGTACTGGTCGGCAAGGTTGGCGAAAACGTCAACATCCGTCGCCTGACCCGCGTTGAAGGTGATGTGGTTGGTGGTTACCTGCACGGCAACAAGATCGGTGTAGCGGTTGTTCTGAAAGGCGGCGACGTTGAGCTGGCCAAAGACATCGCTATGCACGTTGCTGCAAGCAACCCAGAATTCCTGCTGCCTTCGGAAGTTTCTGATGAAGCCATCGAGCGTGAAAAAGCTGTGTTCCTGAGCCTGAACGCCGACAAGATCGCCGGCAAGCCAGAAAACATCGTTGAAAACATGATCAAAGGCCGTATCAGCAAGTTCCTGGCTGAAGCGAGCCTGGTTGAGCAGGCGTTCGTCAAGAACCCTGAAGTCAAGGTTGGCGAACTGGCCAAGAAAGCCGGTGCTGAAATCGTTTCCTTCACTTACTACAAAGTAGGCGAAGGCATCGAGAAGCCGGTCGACAACTTCGCTGAAGAAGTTGCTGCCCAGCTGGCTGCCGCCAAGCAATAAGACAGTTTTCAACTGTCGCCCGAAAGAGGCTGCCCGCTCACGCGCGCAGCCTCTTTTCAAATGGGAAGGCCGATTTTAATTGGCTTCCCTTCGGAACTGGCTTACAAAGCCGTGTTCCGATGGCGCTGTAGCAGCGTCCAGCTAGAGTGAACGCAAGCCGTAAACGGCTCGCCAAGAATTTTTAAAAATACGCCGCAGGAGAGATTCGCAATGGCTCAGCAGGGCAGTGGTTATCAGGCTCGCTATAAACGCATTCTACTCAAGCTTAGCGGCGAGGCCCTGATGGGCTCGGAAGAGTTCGGGATCGATCCCAAGGTGCTCGACCGCATGGCGCTGGAAGTCGGCCAACTGGTCGGTATCGGCGTGCAGGTCGGCCTGGTGATTGGCGGCGGCAACTTGTTCCGCGGCGCGGCACTGAGCGCCGCTGGCATGGATCGGGTTACTGGCGACCACATGGGCATGCTGGCCACTGTGATGAACGCCCTGGCCATGCGCGACGCCCTGGAGCGTGCCAACATCTCGGCTATCGTGATGTCGGCTATTTCCATGGTCGGCGTGACCGATCACTATGACCGCCGCAAAGCCATGCGCCACCTGAATTCCAAGGAAGTGGTGATCTTCGCCGCTGGTACGGGCAACCCGTTCTTCACCACCGACTCCGCAGCCTGCCTGCGCGCCATCGAAATCGACGCTGACGTGGTGTTGAAGGCGACCAAGGTGGATGGTGTGTACACTGCCGATCCATTCAAAGACCCGCATGCCGAGAAGTTCGATCATCTGACCTACGATGAAGTACTGGATCGCAAGCTGGGCGTGATGGACCTGACGGCTATTTGCCTGTGCCGCGACCACAAGATGCCGCTGCGCGTATTTAACATGAACAAGCCCGGCGCCCTGCTGAATATCGTACACGGCGGCGCAGAAGGGACTCTGATCGAGGAAGGCCAACAATGATCAACGAAATCAAGAAAGACGCCCAGGCGCGTATGCAAAAATCCCTGGAATCCCTGAGCCATGCATTTGGCCAGATCCGTACCGGCAAGGCGCACCCAAGCATCCTGGGCAGCGTGATGGTGCCTTACTACGGTTCCGATACCCCGATCAGCAGCGTTGCCAACATTACTGTTAAAGACTCGCGCACGCTGCAAGTCGTCGCGTTCGAGCGCAACATGCTGGGTGCTGTCGACAAGGCCATCCAGAGCGCCGGTTTGAACCTCAACCCGACCAACCTGGGTGAGCTGCTGCTGATCTCCATGCCGGCCCTGACCGAAGAAACCCGTAAGGGTTTCACCAAGCAGGCGCGTAGTGCTGCCGAGGACGCGCGTGTTGCCGTGCGCAACATTCGTCGCGATGCCCTGGGTGACCTGAAGAAACTGGTCAAGGACAAGGAAATCAGCGAAGACGAAGAGCGTCGTGCCACCGCCGATATCGACAAGCTGACCAAAGATGCCGAGGCCCAAATCACCAAGGCTACCGAAGAAAAAGAAAAGGACCTGATGGCCGTATAAGGGGTCAGGACGCCTTCATGGAAAAGACCAAGCAGACTGTACCCTCTGTGGTGCCGCGCCATGTCGCGATCATCATGGATGGGAATAATCGCTGGGCGAAGAAACGCTTTATGCCGGGTGTTGCCGGGCATAAAGCGGGTGTCGATGCGGTTCGCGCTGTGATCGAGGTGTGCGCCGAGGCCAAGGTCGAGGTGTTGACCTTGTTCGCCTTCTCCAGTGAGAACTGGCAGCGGCCCGCCGAAGAAGTCAGCGCCTTGATGGACCTGTTCTTCAAGGCCTTGCGTCGTGAAGCCAAGCGGCTCAACGACAACAACATCAGCCTGCGCATCATCGGCGATCGCTCGCGCTTTCACCCCGAACTGCAAGCCGCCATGCGTGAAGCCGAGGCCATTACAGCTGGGGCCAATCGATTTGTGCTGCAGATCGCAGCCAACTACGGTGGCCAGTGGGATATCGCCCAGGCTGCACAGCGTCTGGCGCGTGAAGTGCAGGCCGGTCATCTGCGGCCCGACGACATCACGCCCGAGCTGTTGCAAGCCTGCCTGGTGACTGGCGACCTGCCGTTGCCTGACTTGTGCATCCGTACCGGTGGTGAGCACCGCATCAGCAACTTCCTGTTGTGGCAGCTGGCTTATACCGAGCTGTACTTCTCCGACCTGTTCTGGCCGGACTTCAAACACGATGCCATGCGTAATGCGCTGGCCGATTTCGCTTCCCGTCAGCGTCGCTTCGGTAAAACGAGCGAGCAGATCGAAGCTGGAGCCCGGGTTTAAATGCTTAAACAACGAATCATCACAGCACTGATCCTGTTGCCGATCGCCTTGTGTGGATTTTTCCTGCTCGACGGTTCCGCCTTTGCGCTGTTTATCGGCCTTGTGGTCACGCTGGGTGCCTGGGAATGGGCGCGCCTGGCGGGTTTCAGCGCGCAACTGCCGCGCGTTGTGTATGCCGCTGTCGTAGCTGCTTTGGCGTTCCTCCTGTACATCCTGCCGGACATAGCACCGTGGGTGTTGGGGGCGGCGGTGCTGTGGTGGGCGCTGGCGACATTCCTGGTGTTGACCTATCCGGGCACCAGCGGCAAGTGGTCCAGTGTTGCCTGCAAGCTGGTGATTGGTTTGCTGATCCTGCTGCCGGCGTGGCAAGGGCTGGTGGAGATCAAGCGTTATCCAATCGGTAACTGGCTGATCCTGGCCGTCATGGTGCTGGTCTGGGGGGCTGATATCGGCGCCTACTTCTCCGGTCGTGCCTTCGGCAAGCGCAAGCTGGCGCCGGCGGTCAGTCCAGGCAAGAGCTGGGAAGGCGTGTATGGCGGCCTGGCGTTGACACTGGTGATCACGCTGGTCGTCGGTGTAGTGCGTGACTGGTCGGTGAAGGAAATTTTTCTGGCGCTGCTGGCCACTGCCATTGTCGTGTTTATATCGGTCGTAGGTGATCTCACCGAAAGCATGTTCAAGCGTCAGGCCGGAATCAAGGACAGCAGTAACCTGCTGCCAGGTCACGGCGGCGTGCTGGACCGTATCGACAGCCTGACCGCTGCCATCCCGATCTTTGCCGTACTGTTGTGGATGACCGCTTCGTGAGCCGCCTGCAGCAAGTCACCGTGCTGGGTGCTACCGGCTCGGTGGGGTTGAGCACCCTGGACGTGATTGCTCGTCACCCTGATCGCTACCAAGTCTTCGCCCTGACCGGTTTCACCCGCCTGAGCGAACTGCTGGCCTTGTGTGTGCGTCACGCGCCGCGCTTTGCCGTGGTGCCTGAGGCCGCTGCGGCTCGGAGCCTGCAGGATGATCTGCGGGCTGCCGGGCTTGCCACTCAAGTGCTGGTGGGGGAGGAGGGGCTTTGCCAGGTCTCGGGCGATGCTGAAGTGGATACCGTGGTCGCCGCTATTGTCGGCGCTGCGGGCCTGCGCCCAACCTTGGCTGCCGTGGATGCTGGTAAGAAGATCCTGCTGGCCAATAAAGAAGCGCTGGTCATGTCCGGTGCGCTCTTCATGCAGGCGGTGCGTAAGAGTGGCGCGGTGCTGTTGCCGCTGGACAGCGAGCACAACGCAATCTTCCAATGCATGCCCGGCGATTATGCGCGTGGCTTGAGCCAGGTGGGTGTACGCCGGATCCTGCTGACTGCCTCTGGTGGTCCGTTCCGACAAACCCCGCTGGCTGAGCTGGAGCATGTGTCGCCCGACCAGGCGTGCGCTCATCCGAACTGGTCGATGGGGCGTAAAATCTCCGTGGATTCGGCGAGCATGATGAACAAAGGCCTGGAGCTGATCGAGGCGTGCTGGTTGTTCGATGCACGACCGGATCAGGTCGAGGTGGTGATTCATCCACAAAGTGTGATTCATTCTCTGGTCGACTACGTGGACGGCTCGGTCTTGGCACAGTTGGGCAACCCCGATATGCGCACGCCGATTGCCAATGCCCTGGCCTGGCCAGAGCGGATCGACTCGGGCGTAGCGCCTTTGGACCTGTTTGCGGTGGCCCGTCTGGACTTCGAGGCGCCGGACGAGCAGCGGTTCCCTTGTTTGCGACTGGCGCGGCAAGCGGCTGAGGCGGGTAACAGCGCACCAGCAATGCTGAACGCGGCCAATGAAGTGGCCGTGGCAGCGTTTCTCGAACGGCGCATCCGCTTTCCGCAGATCGCGAGTATTATCGAAGACGTCCTGGCCCTTGAGCCTGTCGTGGCGGTGAATGATCTGGCGGCAGTGTTCGAGGCGGATAACAAGGCCCGAGCCTTGGCAGAACAATGGTTGAGCCGCTACGCGCGTTAGCCTGATCTTCAGGCACTGGATTGGAATGCGGAGAAATTAGATGAGTGCGCTTTACATGATTGTCGGCACCCTGGTTGCTCTGGGTGTGCTGGTTACCTTTCACGAATTCGGCCACTTCTGGGTGGCGCGTCGTTGCGGCGTCAAGGTACTGCGCTTTTCCGTCGGTTTCGGCATGCCGCTGGTGCGCTGGCACGACCGTCGTGGTACCGAGTTCGTGATTGCAGCGATCCCGTTGGGTGGCTACGTCAAGATGCTCGATGAGCGCGAAGGCGAAGTACCGGCAGACCAGTTGGACCAATCCTTCAATCGCAAGACCGTTCGTCAGCGCATTGCTATCGTCGCCGCCGGCCCGATCGCCAACTTCCTGTTGGCAATGGTGTTCTTCTGGGTCTTGGCCATGCTGGGCAGCCAGCAGGTGCGTCCGGTCATTGGTGCGGTCGAGTCGGACAGTATTGCCGCCAAGGCTGGATTGGTTGCCGGACAGGAAATTGTATCTATTGATGGCGAACCCACCACGGGCTGGGGCGCGGTCAATTTGCAGTTGGTGCGTCGGCTGGGTGAAAGCGGCATCGTCAAGGTAGTGGTGCGCGAGCAGGATTCCACCAGCGAAACCCCACGTGAGCTGGCTCTCGACCATTGGCTCAAGGGTGCTGATGAGCCTGATCCGATCAAGTCTCTGGGGATCCGCCCATGGCGTCCGGCCTTGCCGCCGGTCCTCGCTGAGCTGGATCCGAAAGGTCCGGCCCAGGCTGCCGGCTTGAAAACCGGTGATCGTCTGTTGGCCCTCGATGGTCAGGCGCTGGGTGACTGGCAGCAGGTGGTCGACCTGGTACGTGTACGTCCTGATACCAAAATTGTGCTGAAAGTCGAGCGCGACGGTGCTCAAATCGACGTCCCTGTGACCTTGTCGGTGCGTGGGGAGGCCAAGGCGGCCGGGGGTTACCTGGGTGCCGGGGTCAAAGGTGTCGATTGGCCGCCATCCATGGTGCGCGAGGTGAATTACGGGCCTTTGGCTGCGATTGGCGAAGGTGCAAAACGCACCTGGACCATGAGTGTGCTGACCCTCGAATCCCTCAAGAAAATGTTGTTCGGCGAGCTCTCGGTAAAAAACTTGAGTGGACCGATAACCATTGCTAAAGTGGCGGGCGCTTCTGCCCAGTCGGGTGTCGCGGATTTCCTGAATTTCCTGGCTTATCTGAGTATTAGCCTGGGTGTTCTGAATTTGTTGCCCATTCCTGTACTGGATGGGGGGCATCTGTTGTTTTATCTGGTCGAGTGGGTGCGTGGTCGCCCCTTGTCGGATCGGGTGCAGGGTTGGGGGATACAGATCGGTATCAGTTTGGTGGTCGGGGTGATGTTATTAGCCTTGGTCAACGATCTGGGTCGACTGTAACGCTTCGCTGAATTGCGAATCTGCCGCATTTTGCGGCAGTTTGTTTATTGCCAGTTGGAATAAGAAAGGACTTCATGAAACGTCTGCTGCTAACTGCGGTTCTCACCGTATTGATGATCGCCGAAGTTCACGCCGAGTCCTTCACCATCTCCGATATTCGCGTCAACGGCCTCCAGCGGGTTTCCGCGGGTAGCGTCTTTGGTGCATTACCGTTGAACGTCGGTGAACAGGCTGATGACCGTCGCCTGGTGGAATCCACTCGTGCGCTGTTCAAAACCGGTTTCTTTCAAGACATCCAACTGGGTCGCGAAGGCAACGTCCTGGTCATCACCGTGGTCGAGCGACCTTCCGTCGCCAGTATCGAGATCGAAGGCAACAAGGCGATCTCTACTGAAGACCTGATGAAAGGTCTGAAACAGTCCGGCCTGGCCGAAGGCGAGATCTTCCAACGCGCCACCCTCGAAGGTGTGCGTAACGAGTTGCAACGCCAGTACGTTGCCCAGGGTCGCTACTCCGCCACCGTGGAAACGGAAGTGGTGCCGCAGCCGCGTAACCGTGTCGGCCTCAAGGTCAACATCAACGAAGGCACCGTGGCGGCGATTCAGCACATCAACGTGGTGGGTAACACCAAGTTCGCTGATGAAGACCTGATCGACCTGTTCGAACTCAAGACCACCAACTGGTTGTCGTTCTTCAAGAACGATGACAAGTACGCCCGTGAAAAGCTTTCCGGTGACCTGGAGCGCCTGCGTTCCTACTACCTGGACCGTGGCTATATCAACATGGATATCGCTTCGACCCAGGTGTCCATCACCCCGGACAAGAAGCACGTCTACATCACCGTCAACGTCAACGAAGGCGAGAAGTACAAGGTTCGTGACGTAAAACTGAGTGGCGACCTGAAAGTACCTGAAGACCAGGTCAAGGCGCTGCTGTTGGTGCAGAAGGACCAGGTGTTCTCGCGCAAGCTGATGACCACGACTTCCGAACTGATCACCCGCCGCCTGGGTAACGAAGGCTACACCTTCGCCAACGTCAACGGCGTGCCGACACCCCATGATGATGACCACACCGTGGACATCACCTTCGTGGTCGATCCAGGCAAGCGTGCTTACGTAAACCGTATCAACTTCCGCGGCAACACCAAGTCTGCGGACGAAGTGCTGCGTCGCGAAATGCGCCAGATGGAAGGTGGCTGGGCGTCGACTTACCTGATCGACCAGTCCAAGACCCGTCTTGAACGCCTGGGCTTCTTCAAGGAAGTCAACGTCGAAACCCCGGCCGTACCGGGTGTTGATGACCAGGTTGACGTGAACTACGCCGTGGAAGAGCAGGCGTCGGGTTCCATCACCGCCAGCGTCGGTTTCGCCCAGAGTGCCGGTTTGATCCTCGGTGGTTCGATCACCCAGAACAACTTCCTGGGTACCGGTAACCGCGTGTCCATCGGCCTGACTCGAAGCGAATACCAGAGCCGATACAACTTCGGTTACACCGACCCCTACTGGACTGCTGACGGTGTGAGCCTGGGCTACAACGCCTTCTACCGCACCACCGACTACAAAGACCTCGACGTTGACGTTGCAAGCTATGCGATCGACAGCCTCGGCGCCGGTGTGAACATCGGTTACCCGATCAGCGAAACTTCCCGTCTGACGTTCGGCCTGACTGCACAGCAGGATGAGATCAAGACCGGTGTGTACACCGTGGATGAGATCTTCGACTTTACCCGTCGTGAAGGTGACAAGTTCCTGAACTTCAAGGCGTCTGCCGGCTGGTCCGAGTCGACCCTGAACAAAGGTGTACTGGCGACCCGTGGTCATTCCCAGAGCCTGACCCTGGAAACCACCACGCCAGGCAGCGACCTGTCGTTCTTCAAGCTCGACTACCGTGGCCAGTTGTTCACGCCGTTGAGCGACAACTACACCATGCGCCTGCACACTGAACTGGGTTATGGCGATGGTTATGGTTCCACCAATGGTCTACCGTTCTACGAGAACTACTACGCGGGTGGCTTCAACTCCGTACGTGGTTTCAAAGACAGCACCTTGGGCCCGCGTGGTACGCCAAGCCGTGGTGTTGGCATAACCGGTAACCAGGGCACTGTGGCGGATTCGGACAACGACCCGTTGCCGTTCGGTGGTAACGTGTTGATCCAAGGTGGTGCGGAGATTCTGTTCCCACTGCCATTCGTGAAAGATCAGCGTTCCCTGCGGACTTCGGTCTTCTGGGACGTGGGTAACGTGTTCGACTCCAAGTGCGAGCAGATCCGTAACCCGAGCGGTGTGAAGTCCAACACCCAGTGCAACGATGTGAGCCTGAGCAACCTGGCAAGCTCCGTGGGTGTGGGTGTGACCTGGGTGACTGCGCTTGGCCCATTGAGCTTTGCTCTGGCCATGCCGATCAAGAAACCGGATAACGCTGAAACCCAGATTTTCCAATTCTCCCTCGGCCAGACGTTCTAAGCGTCTGACCCAAGATAACGACAACGGATTCTGTAGGAGTACATCGTGCGTAAGTTGACTCAATTGGTTCTGCTGGCCACCGTGCTGGTAACCACCCCGGCCTTCGCCGAAATGAAAATCGCCGTCCTGAACTATCAGATGGCCCTGCTGGAATCCGATGCGGCCAAGAAGTACGCCGTGGATGCCGAGAAGAAGTTCGGTCCGCAACTGACCAAGCTCAAGACGCTGGAAAGCAGCGCCAAGGGCATCCAGGATCGCCTGGTAGCCGGTGGTGACAAGATGCAGCAAGGCGAGCGCGAGCGTCTGGAGCTTGAATTCAAGCAAAAGGCCCGTGACTACCAGTTCCAGTCCAAGGAACTGAACGAAGCCAAGGCTGTTGCTGACCGTGAAATGCTGAAACAACTGAAGCCGAAACTCGACAGCGCTGTGGAAGAAGTCATCAAGAAAGGTGCCTTTGACCTGGTGTTCGAGCGTGGCGCTGTGATCGACGTCAAGCCTCAATACGACATCACCCGTCAGGTGATCGAGCGCATGAACCAGCTGAAGTAAGCCATGACCGCGACTATCAAGCTCGGCGAGTTGGCCGAGTTCCTGGGAGCCACCTTGTGTGGCTCCCCGGAGAAGGAAATCACTGGGCTAGCCACCTTGCAGGAGGCTGGCCCAGCTCAGTTGAGCTTCCTCGCAAACCCCCAATACCGTAAATACCTGATCGACAGCCAAGCCGCAGCCGTGTTGCTGAAGGCCGCTGACGCCGAAGGGTTTGCCGGGGATGCGCTGGTGGTAGCCGACCCGTATCTGGCTTATGCACGGGTGTCGCACCTGTTCGATCCGAAACCCAAGGCTGCCAGCGGTATTCATCCATCGGCGGTTATTGCTGATGATGCGCAGGTTGATCCAGCGGCCAGTATCGGTGCGTTTGCGGTGATCGAAAGTGGCGCACGCATTGCGGCGGGCGTAACGGTTGGTGCCCATTGCTTTATCGGTGCGCGCTGCGAGATCGGTGCTGACGGTTGGCTGGCTCCGCGTGTAACCCTGTACCACGACGTGCGTATTGGTGAGCGTGTGGTCATCCAGTCGGGTGCCGTGATTGGCGGTGAAGGCTTCGGTTTTGCCAATGCCAAGGGTATCTGGAACAAGATTGCCCAGGTCGGCGGCGTATTGATCGGCGACGACGTGGAGATCGGCGTGAATACCGCTGTCGATCGGGGGGCTCTGGCCGATACCGTGATCGGCAATGGCGTGAAGCTCGACAACCAGATCCAGATCGCCCACAACGTGCAGATTGGCGATCACACCGCCATGGCGGCCTGCGTGGGTATCTCCGGCAGCACCAAGATCGGCAAGCATTGCATGCTCGCCGGTGGCGTAGGGCTGGTGGGGCATATCGATATTTGCGACAACGTCTTTATCACCGGCATGACCATGGTCACCCACTCGATCACCGAGCCAGGCGCCTATTCTTCCGGTACCGCCATGCAGCCCGCGGCTGAATGGCGCAAGAGTGCAGCACGGTTGAGGCAGCTCGACGACATGGCTCGACGTCTCAAACAGCTGGAAAAGCGTGTTGGGGACGTGACCCCTGGCGGTAATGCTTCATCAGAAGGCTGATACCATTTCCATATCAAGTGTGCACAGCCGCTAGACTGCCTCCTTGATTTGCTAGCGGGGCGTGCTTTTAGTTCGCCCGCCCCCAATCTTTATTACAGGCTTCCCCCCGAAATGATGGACATCAACGAGATTCGCGAATACCTGCCTCACCGTTACCCGTTCCTGCTGGTGGACCGCGTAGTGGACCTCAACATCGAGGAAAAGCGCATTCGTGCCTACAAGAATGTCAGCATCAACGAACCGTTCTTCAATGGTCACTTTCCTGCGCATCCAATCATGCCGGGCGTGTTGATCATCGAAGCGATGGCCCAGGCTGCCGGTATCCTTGGTTTCAAAATGCTCGACCTCAAGCCTGCCGACGGCACGCTTTATTATTTCGTGGGCTCCGACAAGTTGCGTTTCCGCAACCCGGTGACCCCGGGTGACCAGTTGATCCTGGAAGCCAAGTTCATCAGCTGCAAGCGCCAGATCTGGAAGTTCGAATGCCAGGCCTCGGTGGACGGCAAGCCGGTGTGCTCCGCCGAGATCATCTGTGCGGAACGCAAACTATGAGTTTGATTGACCCTCGCGCAATCATCGATCCGTCGGCCGTTCTGGCCGCCGACGTTGAGGTCGGCCCCTGGTCGATCATCGGCGCAGGTGTGGAAATCGGCGAGGGGACTGTCATCGGGCCGCACGTGATCCTCAAAGGTCCGACCCGCATTGGCAAACACAATCGCATCTACCAGTTCTCCTCGGTAGGTGAAGACACCCCGGACATGAAGTACAAGGGTGAAGAGACGCGCCTGGTAATCGGTGATCACAACATCATCCGTGAAGGCGTGACCATTCACCGTGGCACCGTTCAGGATCGTGCCGAGACCACCCTGGGTGATCACAACCTGGTCATGGCCTACGCGCACATCGGCCACGACAGTGTCATCGGCAACCACTGCATCCTGGTCAACAACACTGCATTGGCCGGACATGTGCATGTTGATGATTGGGCGATCCTGTCCGGCTTCACCCTGGTGCATCAGTACTGCCATATCGGCGCCCACAGCTTTTCCGGAATGGGCACCGCCATTGGCAAGGATGTTCCGGCGTTCGTCACGGTATTCGGCAATCCGGCGGAAGCGCGCAGCATGAACTTCGAAGGCATGCGC
Organism: Pseudomonas reactans; assembly: GCF_013385825.1. Classification (GTDB taxonomy): domain Bacteria; phylum Pseudomonadota; class Gammaproteobacteria; order Pseudomonadales; family Pseudomonadaceae; genus Aquipseudomonas; species Aquipseudomonas reactans. Next base: position 61,605 of record NZ_JACAPG010000012.1, read on the forward strand.
CGTCGTGGGTTCAGCGAAGACGCCATCCATGCCCTGCGCCGTGCCTACAAGGTGGTTTACCGCCAAGGGCTCACGGTTGACCAGGCATTGACCCAATTGGCCGAGCCGGCAGCGTTGTTCCCGGAAGTCGCGGTGTTCCGTGACTCGATCCAGGCGTCGACTCGCGGCATCACCCGCTAATCATGGCTAATCTGCGTATCGCGCTGGTAGCCGGGGAAGCTTCCGGTGACATTCTGGGCGCAGGTCTTATGCGGGCCCTCAAGGCCCAGCATCCGGCGGTTGAATTCATCGGTGTCGGCGGTCCGCTGATGCAGGCTGAAGGGCTCACGTCCTACTTTCCCATGGAGCGCCTGTCGGTCATGGGGTTGGTCGAGGTGCTGGGTCGCCTGCGCGAGCTGCTGGCCCGTCGCAAGCTGCTGATTCAGACCCTGATCGAAGAAAAGCCCGACGTGTTCATCGGCATCGACGCGCCAGACTTCACCCTCAATATCGAACTCAAGTTGCGTCAGGCCGGGATCAAGACCGTGCATTACGTCAGCCCGTCCGTGTGGGCGTGGCGGCAGAAGCGCGTGCTGAAGATCCGCGAAGGCTGCGATCTGATGCTGACACTGCTGCCGTTCGAGGCCAGGTTCTACGAAGAGAAGGGCGTGCCGGTACGGTTTGTCGGGCATACCCTGGCGGACACGATTCCGTTGCAGGCTGACCGCGCCGCCGCGCGTGCCGAACTGGGCTTGCCCGACGGCCCGTTGGTCGCGCTGATGCCGGGCAGTCGTGGTGGCGAAGTTGGCCGCCTGGCCTCTGTATTCTTCGATGCCGCCGAGCGTCTGCAAGCGTTGAAACCAGGGATACGTTTCGTGCTGCCTTGCGCGAGCCCGCAGCGTCGCGCGCAGATCGAAACGCTGCTGGAAGGTCGCAATCTGCCGTTGACCTTGCTCGACGGCCAGTCGCACCTCGCCCTGGCGGCCTGTGATGCGGTGCTGATCGCTTCGGGGACGGCTACCCTGGAAGCTTTGCTGTACAAGCGCCCAATGGTGGTGGCCTACCGCCTGGCGCCGCTGACCTTCTGGATCCTCAAGCGCATGGTCAAAAGCCCTTACATCTCCCTGCCCAATCTGCTGGCCCAACGCCTGTTGGTGCCGGAGTTGTTGCAGGACGATGCAACGCCTGAGGCCCTTGCGCAAACCCTACTACCCTTGATCGATGGCGGCGAAGAACAGACCCGCGGTTTCGACGACATCCATCGCATATTGCGTCGTGATGCCTCGAACCAGGCGGCAGACGCCGTGTTGACCTTGATCGGCCAGAAACAGGAAACCTTATGACGACGCAAATGGGCCTGGATTTCAGCCTGGTTGCCGAAGCCCATGAACTGGTCGCCGGTGTCGACGAAGTCGGGCGTGGACCTTTGTGCGGTGCCGTGGTCACGGCCGCGGTGATCCTCGATCCGAACCGCCCGATCCTCGGCCTCAATGACTCGAAGAAACTCACCGAGGCGCGCCGTGAAAAGCTTTACGACGAGATCATCGAAAAAGCCCTGAGCTGGCATATCGCCCGGGCTGAAGTCGAAGAAATCGACGAACTGAACATTCTCCACGCCACGATGCTCGCGATGCAGCGTGCGGTTGAAGGCCTGCACATCACCCCCAAAATGGCGATGATCGACGGTAACCGTTGCCCCAAGCTGGCCATGCCTTCTGAGGCGGTGGTGAAGGGTGATAGCAAGGTGCCCGCCATCGCCGCCGCCTCGATCCTCGCCAAAGTCAGTCGTGATCGTGAAATGGCCGCATTCGAATTGATCTATCCCGGCTATGGCATTGGCGGGCATAAAGGTTATCCGACGCCCGTTCATCTGGAAGCCCTGGCTCGGCTTGGCCCGACGCCGATCCATCGCCGCTCGTTCGCCCCGGTTCGCCAGGCCTACGAGCTGCGCGAGAGCCTCAACGAGGTGTAGCCGCGAGGCTGATGTTTTGCTCAAGGCCCGGTACAATCCGGGCCTTGTTGTTTTCCACGTATAAGAGATCACTATGCCGGCTTCATTCGTTCACCTACGCCTGCACACTGAATACTCCCTGGTCGACGGCCTGGTACGGATCAAACCGCTGGTCAAAACCCTGGTGGGCATGAACATGCCTGCGGTCGCGGTGACCGATCAGAACAACATGTGTTCCCTGGTCAAGTTCTACAAGAACGCCATGGGCGCCGGCATCAAGCCGATCTGCGGCGCCGACCTGTGGCTGTCCAACAAAGATCCGGATAATGCACTTAGCCGCATCAGCCTGTTGGCGATGAACGGCGTGGGTTACCGCAACCTCACTGAACTGATTTCTCGTGGTTTCATCGACGGCCAGCGCAATGGCTCGATCATCATAGAGCGCGAATGGGTCGCCGAGGCGAGCGAAGGCCTGATCATGCTGTCGGCCGCCAAAGAGGGCGAGATCGGTATCGCGCTGCTGGGTGGCAATCCTCAAGAAGCCGAAGTACTCGCCAAGGAGTGGATGCAGGTCTTCCCCGATCGTTTCTACCTGGAAGTCCAGCGCACCAATCGCCCCAACGACGAAGAACACCTGCACGCGGCCGTGGCCTTGGCCGATAAGCTGGGCGCGCCGCTGGTCGCAACCAACGATGTGCGCTTCATCAAGAAGGAAGATTTCGAGGCCCACGAAACCCGCGTGTGCATCGGCGAAGGCCGGGCCCTGGATGACCCGCGCCGCTCGAAGAACTACAGCGAAGAGCAGTACCTTAAAAGCGCCGACGAAATGGCCGAGCTGTTCAGCGACCTGCCCGAGGCCCTGGAAAACTCTGTCGAAATCGCCAAGCGCTGCAACATTGAAGTGAAGCTGGGCAAGCACTTCCTGCCCAACTTCCCGATTCCCGATGGCATGACCATCGACGAGTACTTCCGCAAAGTCTCGTTCGACGGCCTTGAAGAGCGACTGACCGTCCTGCTGCCCAAGGACACCACCGAAGATTACGACGCCAAGCGCCAGGTCTACGTCGACCGGCTGAATTTCGAGCTGGATATCATCATCCAGATGGGGTTCCCCGGTTACTTCCTGATCGTAATGGACTTTATCCAGTGGGCCAAAAGCAACGGCGTGCCGGTAGGTCCAGGCCGGGGTTCGGGTGCCGGTTCGCTGGTGGCCTATGTGCAGAAGATTACCGACCTCGACCCGCTGGAATATGACCTGCTGTTTGAACGGTTCCTGAACCCGGAACGGGTTTCCATGCCCGACTTCGACGTTGACTTCTGCATGGACGGCCGTGACCGCGTGATCGAATACGTGGCCGAGAAATATGGCCGCAACGCGGTGAGCCAGATTATCACCTTCGGTTCCATGGCGGCGAAAGCTGTAATCCGTGACGTGGCCCGGGTGCAGGGCAAGTCCTACGGTCTGGCGGACCGTCTGTCGAAGATGATCCCGTTCGAAGTCGGCATGACCCTGGAAAAAGCCTACGAGCAGGAAGAAATCCTGCGCGACTTCATCAAGGTCGACGAAGAAGCCGCCGAAATCTGGGACATGGCGCGCAAGCTTGAAGGCGTGGTGCGTAACGTCGGTAAGCACGCCGGTGGTGTGGTGATTGCCCCGACAAAGCTCACCGACTTTTCGCCGATCTACTGCGACGAAGAAGGCGACGGCCTGGTAACCCAGTTCGACAAGGACGACGTGGAGGCGGCCGGCCTGGTGAAGTTCGACTTCCTCGGGCTGCGGACCCTGACGATCATCGACTGGGCGCTCAAGACCATCAACCGCGACCGCGCCAAGGTCAACGAAGCGCCGTTGGATATCGCGTTTATCCCGCTGGACGACAAACCGACTTACACCTTGCTGCAAAAAGCCGAAACCACGGCGGTGTTCCAGCTTGAGTCGCGGGGCATGAAAGAGCTGATCAAAAAGCTCAAGCCCGACTGCCTGGAAGACTTGATCGCACTGGTGGCCCTGTTCCGTCCGGGTCCGTTGCAATCGGGCATGGTGGACGACTTCATCAACCGTAAGCACGGTCGCGCCGAACTGGCATATCCGCACTCGGACTACCAGTACGAAGGCCTCAAGCCAGTATTGGCCCCGACCTACGGCATCATCCTGTATCAAGAACAGGTAATGCAGATCGCCCAGGTGATGGCCGGTTACACCCTGGGTGGCGCGGACATGCTGCGTCGAGCCATGGGTAAGAAAAAGCCCGAGGAAATGGCCAAGCAGCGCGGCGGTTTCATCGAAGGTTGCGCCACCAACAATATCGACGCGGACCTGGCGGGTAACATCTTCGACCTGGTGGAAAAATTCGCCGGTTATGGCTTCAACAAATCTCACTCCGCCGCCTACGGCCTGGTGTCGTACCAGACTGCCTGGCTGAAAGCCCACTACCCGGCGCCGTTCATGGCCGCGGTACTCTCGGCGGATATGCACAACACCGACAAGGTCGTGACCTTGATCGAGGAAGTGCGCACCATGAAGCTGCGCCTTGACGCGCCGGACGTGAACGCCTCTGAGTTCAAGTTCACAGTGAACGACGAAGGCCGCATTATTTATGGCCTGGGCGCGATCAAAGGCGTGGGCGAAAGCCCGGTGGAAGCTATCGTCGAAGCGCGTCAGAGTGGGCCGTTCGCCGACCTGTTCGACTTCTGTGCGCGGGTTGACCTCAAACGCATCAACAAACGGACCCTCGATGGCCTGATCCGCAGCGGCGCACTTGATCGTCTTGGCCCGTATTTCCATGATGAGCCGAAGGCTTACCAGGCCAATATCGATCGCAACCGTGCGGTGCTGCTCACCGCGATGGAAGAAGCGATCAAGGCCGCCGAACAGACCGCCCGCACCCATGATAGCGGCCACGCCGACCTGTTTGGCGGGTTGTTCGTCGAAGAGGACGCGGACGTCTACGGTAACCACCGCAAGGCCAAGGAGCTGACCCTCAAGGAGCGCCTCAAGGGTGAGAAAGACACTTTGGGCCTGTACCTCACCGGTCACCCGATTGATGAATACGAGGGCGAGATCCGCCGTTTCGCCCGTCAGCGCATCATCGACCTGAAGCCTGCGCGGGATACCCAGACCGTCGCCGGCATGATCATCGCCCTGCGGGTGATGAAGAATAAAAAGGGCGACAAGATGGGGTTCATCACCCTCGACGACCGCTCGGGCCGCATTGAGGCCTCGCTGTTTGCCGACGCGTTCCATTCTGCGCAGTCGCTGTTGCAGACCGATGCGATGGTGGTGGTGGAAGGGGAGGTCAGCAACGATGACTTCTCCGGTGGCCTGCGCCTGCGGATCAAACGGGTGATGAGCATGGAGGATGCGCGCACCAATCTGGCCGAAAGCCTGCGCTTGAAGGTGAAAACCGAAGCACTCAAGGGCGATCAGCTACGCTGGTTGGGTGATTTGCTCAAGCGCCACCGTGGCGCGTGCCCGGTGACCATGGAGTACACCGGCAGCGACGCCAAGGCCATGTTGCAGTTTGGCGAGACTTGGCGAATTGATCCGGCTGATGGCTTGATTCAAGCATTGCGTGACCAGTTCGGCCGTGACAACGTCTTCCTCCAATACCGTTGACGGTCAGGCAGTCCTAACAGCCTGATCTCGACTGAACATTTAATCTCGACCTAAACGCGCCTCTCCCTTAAGGTAGGGCGCGAATAGACAACCGGCTGGCCAGGCACTCCCTGGCCGTCGACCCAAGACGGACGCTTATGAACCCGAATTTTCTTGATTTCGAACAGCCGATCGCTGACCTGCAAGCCAAGATTGAAGAACTGCGCCTGGTCGGCAATGACAATTCGCTGAATATCGGCGATGAGATCGCTCGCCTGCAAGACAAGAGCAGCACGCTCACCGAAGACATCTTCGGCAAGCTGACCAGCTGGCAGATTGCGCGCCTGGCTCGCCACCCGCGCCGTCCGTACACCCTGGACTACATTCAGCACATTTTCACTGAGTTCGACGAGTTGCATGGCGACCGCCACTTCTCCGACGACGCGGCCATTGTGGGCGGTATCGCTCGCCTGGACGACCAGCCGGTGATGGTGATCGGTCACCAGAAAGGCCGTGAAGTGCGCGAGAAAGTCCGCCGCAACTTCGGCATGCCGCGTCCAGAGGGCTACCGCAAGGCGTGCCGCCTGATGGAAATGGCCGAGCGCTTCAAGATGCCGATCCTGACCTTCATCGATACCCCGGGCGCCTACCCAGGTATCGACGCTGAAGAGCGCAACCAGAGCGAAGCGATCGCCTGGAACCTGCGCGTCATGGCCCGCCTGAAAACCCCAATCATTGCCACCGTGATTGGTGAAGGTGGTTCCGGCGGCGCACTGGCCATTGGCGTCTGTGACCAACTGAACATGCTGCAATACTCGACCTACGCGGTGATTTCGCCCGAAGGTTGCGCCTCGATCCTGTGGAAAACCGCCGAAAAAGCGCCGGACGCTGCCGAAGCCATGGGCATTACCGCCGATCGCCTCAAAGGCCTGGGTATCGTGGACAAAGTCATCGCCGAGCCGCTGGGCGGCGCCCACCGCGACCCGGCTGCTGCTGCCGCGACGATCCGCGCTGAACTGGGTTCGCAACTGGCGATGCTCAAGAAGCTGGATAACGAAGCGCTGCTGGCCCGTCGTTATGAGCGTTTGATGAGCTACGGCCTCTAAGCACGACGCAACACCCTGTAGGAGCCGGCTTGCCGGCGATGAGGCCAGCAAGGGCATCGCAAGGCCTGAGGCTGCCATCGCCGGCAAGCCGGCTCCTACAGTTTGTGGTTCAGCTCGGACGGTACGGTGCAATGAAACCTTTCAACCCGAATCTGCCTGCCAAGCTGCTGCATACCCTGGCTCCCTGGCGCGATGCCCCGGCCTGGCACATCGCATTCTCGGGTGGACTTGATTCCACCGTCCTGCTGCATCTCCTGGCCAACCTGGCCAAAACCGACACCCTACCGCCCCTCAGTGCTGTCCATGTTCATCATGGCTTGCAAGCTGCCGCCGACGCCTGGCCCGAGCATTGCCAATCGATTTGCGACAGCCTGGGTGTGCCCCTGCGCGTCATGCGCGTGCAGGTCCAGCACGGCGCCAGCCTTGAGCGCGCCGCCCGTGACGCGCGTTACCAGGTGTTTACCGAGGTAACCGGAGCAGGGGAGGTGCTACTGACGGGCCAGCATCGCGACGATCAGGCAGAAACCTTGTTGTTCCGCCTGCTGCGTGGGGCGGGTGTGCGCGGGCTGGCGGCAATGCCAATGCAGCGCCCGCTGGCGGCTGGCTATCTTGTACGGCCCTTGTTGGATGTCCCGCGTGCAGAGCTGGAAGCCTATGCCGAGGCGCATCAGCTCACATGGATTGAAGATCCTTCGAACACGGACTCGCGGTTCTCCCGTAATTACTTGCGCCACCGCGTGCTTCCGGTACTGGCGGAGCGCTGGCCGCAGGCTAGCTCAAGCCTCGCTCGGGCCGCCGAGCACTTGAGTGAGGCTCAGGCCCTGCTGGATGAACTGGCGCAGATGGACTTGCGAGCCGCCCATCAATCTTCGCCATTTCCCTGGTTACATTTGCCGTCCTTGGCGCTTGCGCCGCTGCGAGAGCTCTCCGACGCCCGCCAACGCAACGCCCTACGTCACTGGCTAACCCCTCTCACCCGTTTACCCGACAGTGACCACTGGGCCAGTTGGCATGCCCTACGTGACGCCAAGGGCGACGCACAGCCCCTGTGGCGCCTGGCGGACGGTGATCTGCACCGCAGCGGTGAGCGTATCTGGTGGCTGCCCTCCACTTGGTCGGAATTTTCCGACGCGTCGGTGAGCTGGCCTGATCCGCAAAACCCACTAGAGTTACCCGGCAATGGTCAGGTGAAACTGACGGGCAGGGTGCCTGGAGGTCCATTGACGATCCGCTACCGCCAGGGCGGCGAAGTCCTCGCAGTGCCAGGCCGCGGTCGGCGCGACTTGAAGCGCCTGCTTAACGAAAATGGTCTGCCGGGCTGCGTCCGTGGCAGATTGCCGCTGCTGCATCAGGGCGAGCAATTGCTGGGTGCGCCCAGCCTTGCGGGACTCTGGCCGGCATCGAGCGATGAGTGGCAATTACATTGGATGCCACAGACCTGCGATCAAGGTTTGAGCTGATAGAGCCTTTCCGGTAGACTACGCTCCCTTCTTGATACAACTTCTGTGGATTCTCCTGAATTGCAGCAGTTGCCGATTACCAAGCAGTCTTTGCTGGGCGATTCCAAAAAATGTGTAGCGATCAACGTACCGGTGTTTCATTGCTGGTCTGTCACCACGCGGCGGTTTTTTTGAAAGGTGCACTGTGATTAATGCAGGTGATCGGGGGCTTCGGCCTTCCTTCGCTTTCCCCGGCGGCTCGGACCGCTTTAACGCAGACTTCTAGGGTTTTTCATGACGCGCTACATATTCGTCACGGGCGGTGTTGTTTCTTCATTGGGGAAAGGCATCGCATCGGCTTCATTGGCGGCCATCCTGGAGGCGCGGGGACTTAAGGTCACCATGCTCAAGCTGGACCCGTACATCAACGTTGACCCGGGCACCATGAGCCCGTTCCAGCACGGTGAAGTGTTCGTCACCCACGACGGCGCCGAGACCGACCTGGACCTGGGCCACTACGAGCGGTTCATCCGCACGACCATGACCCAGAACAACAACTTCACCACCGGCCGTGTCTACGAGCACGTGCTGCGCAAGGAGCGTCGTGGTGACTACCTGGGTGCAACCATCCAGGTGATCCCGCACATCACCGACGAAATCAAGCGCCGCATCATCAAGGGTGCAGGCGATGCCGACGTGGCCATGGTCGAGATCGGTGGCACCGTGGGTGACATCGAGTCGCAACCGTTCCTCGAAGCCATCCGCCAGCTGCGTTTCGAAGTCGGCGCCAAGCGCGCGATGCTGATGCACCTGACCCTGGTGCCGTACATCGCCACCGCCGGCGAAACCAAAACCAAGCCTACCCAGCACTCGGTCAAGGAACTGCGTTCCATCGGCCTGCAGCCGGACGTGCTGGTGTGCCGCTCCGATCACCCGATCGACATTTCCTCGCGTCGCAAGATCGCGCAATTCACCAACGTTGAAGAACGTGCGGTGATCGCGCTGGAAGACGCCGACACCATCTACAAGATCCCGGGCATCCTGCACTCGCAAGGCCTGGACGATTTTGTGGTCGAGCGTTTCGGCCTGCAATGCAACGGCGCGGACCTGTCCGAGTGGGAAGCCGTGGTCGACGCCAAGCTCAACCCTGAGCACGAAGTCACCATCGCCATGGTCGGCAAGTACATGGAACTGCTGGACGCGTACAAGTCGCTGATCGAAGCGATGAGCCATGCCGGTATCAGCAACCGTACCAAGGTCAACCTGCGCTACATCGACTCCGAAGACATCGAGAACCAAGGCACTGCCTTGCTCGAAGGTGTGGACGCGATCCTCGTTCCCGGCGGTTTCGGCCTGCGTGGCGTGGAAGGCAAGATCACGGCCGTGCAGTACGCCCGTGAAAACAAGGTTCCGTACCTGGGTATCTGCCTGGGCATGCAAGTGGCCGTCATCGAGTTCGCCCGTAACGTGCTGGGCTGGAAAGACGCCAACTCCACCGAGTTCGACAGCAAGAGCGGCCACCCGGTCGTGGGCTTGATCACCGAGTGGGAAGATGCCACTGGCGCGGTCGAAACCCGTACCGAAGCGTCCGACCTGGGCGGCACCATGCGCCTCGGCGCGCAGGACTGCCTGCTGGAGCCGGGCTCGCTGGTTCACGATTGCTACGGCAAGGACGTGATCGTCGAGCGTCACCGTCACCGCTACGAAGTGAACAACAACCTGCTGCCGCAAATCAAAGAGGCCGGCCTGAAAATCTCCGGTCGCTCCGGTGACGGCGCGCTGGTTGAAGTGGTCGAGGCACCGGATCATCCATGGTTCGTGGCGTGCCAGTTCCACCCTGAGTTCACCTCGACGCCGCGCGACGGTCACCCGTTGTTCAGCGGTTTCGTCAAAGCTGCACTGACGCAACATCAGAAGAAGGCGTAACCCTGATGGCCCAGAAGATCATTCGCGTAGGCGACATCGAGATTGCCAACGACAAGCCCATGGTGCTGTTCGGCGGCATGAACGTGCTGGAAAGCCGCGACATGGCGATGCAGGTCTGTGAAGAGTACGTGAAGGTCACCGAGAAACTCGGTATCCCTTACGTGTTCAAGGCCAGCTTCGACAAGGCCAACCGTTCGTCCGTGACCTCCTATCGCGGCCCGGGCCTTGAAGAAGGCATGCGGATCTTCCAGGACATCAAGCAAGCCTTTGGCGTGCCGATCATCACCGACGTCCACGAGCCTGAGCAGGCTGCCGTGGTCGCCGAGGTGTGCGACATTATCCAGTTGCCGGCCTTCCTGTCGCGCCAGACCGATCTGGTCGTCGCGATGGCCAAGACCGGCGCAGTGATCAATATCAAGAAAGCCCAGTTCCTCGCGCCCCAGGAGATGAAACACATCCTGAACAAGTGCGTGGAAGCGGGTAACGACCAGTTGATCCTCTGCGAACGCGGTTCTAGCTTCGGCTACAACAACCTCGTGGTGGACATGCTCGGTTTCGGCATCATGAAACAGTTCGAATACCCGGTGTTCTTCGACGTGACCCACGCGCTGCAAATGCCCGGTGGTCGCGCCGATTCTGCGGGCGGGCGTCGTGCCCAGGTGCTGGACCTGGCCAAGGCTGGTATCAGCCAGTCCCTGGCGGGCCTGTTCCTGGAAGCCCACCCGGACCCGGACAACGCCAAATGCGACGGCCCCTGCGCCCTGCGCCTGGACAAGCTGGAACCATTCCTGGCCCAGCTCAAGCAGTTGGACGAACTGGTCAAGAGTTTTCCGACGGTAGAGACCGCGTAAGCTTCGTTTCTCCGGTAGAATTTCCCACGCTTTACGCTCAGGCCTGCGGGCCTGAGCCTTGTCGTCTGCAAGCCTGCCTCGTTGTTCCACCCTTGCGGTCGGTCAAAAGATTTCCTTCAGCTGCGTCGTTTTCGTCAACTTTGGAGTGTTTACAACAATGGCAAAAATCGTCGACATCAAAGGTCGTGAAGTTCTCGACTCCCGTGGCAACCCCACCGTCGAAGCCGACGTGCTTCTCGATAACGGCATCATCGGCAGCGCCTGCGCGCCGTCCGGTGCTTCTACCGGTTCGCGCGAAGCGCTGGAACTGCGTGATGGCGACAAGAGCCGTTACCTGGGCAAGGGTGTACTCAAGGCTGTAGCCAACATCAACGGCCCGATCCGTGACCTGTTGCTGGGCAAGGACCCGCTGGACCAGAAAGCCCTGGACCACGCGATGATCAAGCTCGACGGCACCGAAAACAAAGGCAGCCTGGGCGCCAACGCCATCCTCGCCGTATCCCTGGCTGCGGCCAAGGCTGCTGCCCAGGATCAGGACCTGCCGCTGTACGCGCACATTGCCAACCTGAACGGCACTCCAGGTGTCTACTCGATGCCGGTGCCGATGATGAACATCATCAACGGTGGCGAGCACGCCGATAACAACGTCGACATCCAGGAATTCATGGTGCAGCCGGTTGGCGCCAAGTCCTTCTCCGAAGGCCTGCGCATGGGCACCGAGATTTTCCATCACCTCAAAGCTGTGCTGAAGGCCCGTGGCCTGAGCACTGCCGTGGGTGACGAAGGTGGTTTTGCACCGAACCTGGCGTCCAACGAAGATGCACTGAAAGTGATCTCCGAAGCCGTGGCCAACGCTGGCTACAAGCTCGGCACCGACGTGACCCTGGCCTTGGACTGTGCGGCCAGCGAGTTCTTTGAGGACGGTAAATACAACCTGTCCGGCGAAGGCCAGGTGTTCAACTCCGAAGGTTTTGCTGACTACCTGAAGGGCCTGACCCAGCGCTACCCGATCATCTCGATCGAAGACGGCCTGGACGAGTCCGACTGGGATGGCTGGAAAATCCTTACCGACAAGATCGGCGAGAAAATCCAATTGGTGGGCGACGACTTGTTCGTGACCAACACCAAGATACTGAAAGAAGGCATCGATAAAAAGATCGCCAACTCGATCCTGATCAAGTTCAACCAGATCGGCACCCTGACCGAAACCCTGGAAGCCATCCAGATGGCCAAGGCTGCGGGCTACACCGCCGTGATCTCCCACCGCTCCGGCGAAACCGAAGACTCGACCATTGCCGACCTGGCCGTGGGCACCTCGGCGGGCCAGATCAAGACCGGTTCCCTGTGCCGTTCCGACCGCGTTTCCAAGTACAACCAATTGCTGCGTATCGAAGAGCAACTGGCGGGCAAGGCCAAGTACAACGGTCGCGGCGAGTTTCGCGGCTGATCGCACTTGTTGGTAAGGCATGGTAAAAAGTCAGCGGATTGCGTCGGAAAACTCACGACAGTGTGGATTTCGACGCTAATCTGATGGCTATCAAGCACAAGCCTGGTTCTTCCAGGCTTCGTGCTATCAGTTGCTTCAAAAGTTTTGCATGGCTGTCTTTTTTCACTGGATACCCGATATTCGATGCGCAGTCCCAATTGGTTGTTCCTCGTCTTGCTCTTGTTGCTGGCTGGCCTGCAGTACCGCCTATGGGTGGGTAATGGCAGCTTTGCGCAGGTAAAAGACCTGACCGAGCAAATTGCTGCACAGCACGCCGAAAACGAGATCCTGCTGGAGCGCAACCGCGTGCTCGATGCCGAAGTGCTTGAGCTGAAAAAAGGTACGGAGACCGTGGAAGAACGGGCTCGTCATGAACTGGGCATGGTCAAGGAGGGCGAAACCCTCTACCAGTTGGCCCAATGAATCACCGTTTGCCGGCCTTCTGGGCCGTGATTCCTGCCGCGGGCGTCGGTGCCCGTATGGCTGCGGACCGTCCCAAGCAATATTTGCAACTGGGCGGGCGCACTATTCTCGAACACAGCCTTGGCTGTTTTCTCGACCATCCATTGCTCAAGGGCTTGGTGGTCAGTCTTGCTTCTGATGATCCTTATTGGCCCACCTTGGCGTGTGCGGCTGACCCACGTATCCAGCGTGCGGACGGCGGTTCTGAGCGTTCGGGCTCGGTACTTAACGCGCTATTGCACCTGAATGCCTTGGGTGCGAGCGATGAAGATTGGGTTTTGGTGCACGATGCGGCACGGCCCAATCTGAGCCGTGATGATCTCGACAAACTGCTGTTTGAACTGGCAGATGATCCGGTGGGCGGCTTGCTGGCGGTGCCGGCCCGCGACACCCTCAAGCGTGTCGACAAGCATGGTCGCGTGGTCGAGACCGTCGACCGCAGCCTGATCTGGCAGGCCTACACGCCGCAGATGTTCCGCCTCGGTGCCTTGCATCGCGCGTTGGCCGACAGCCTGGTGGCGGATGCCGTTATCACCGACGAAGCCTCGGCCATGGAATGGTCCGGCCAGGCGCCACGCCTGATCGAAGGGCGCTCGGACAATATCAAGGTGACCCGGCCCGAAGATCTGGAGTGGCTGCGCTTGCGGTGGGCGAATCGATCTCTGTAGGAGCGAGCTTGCTCGCGAAAAACGTCAACGATAACGCAGTTCGTCCGGGTTAACGCGGCGCTCTCAGGTTTTTCGCGAGCAAGCTCGCTCCTACAGTGCGTTGTACTCTGGCCGCTCGGCCAACCCCTCCTTCAAAAAGTCCACCAACTTCCTCACCTTCGGCGACAAATGCCGCTGCTGCGGATACAACGCCCACACCGCCGTATTCGGTGGCTGATGCGCCTCCAGCAACGATACCAACGCGCCACTGTGCAGGTGCTCCAGCACGTAATAGTCCGGCAACTGGCACAACCCCACACCTTGCAACGCTGCGTCCAGCACCGCTTGCCCACTGTTGCAGCGCCAGTTTCCCTGCACCCGCTGGGAAAATTCCCGCCCGTCCTGAGCCAACTGCCAGATGTCAGAGCTGCCGATCAAGCAGTTGTGCCGACTCAACTCCGACAAGCTATGCGGCCGACCATACCGCGCCAAGTAGGACGGCGACGCGCACAAGTACATGCGCCTCGGTGCCAGTCGGCTGGCGACCATGCGCGAATCCTGCAATCGCCCCAGGCGGATCGCCAGGTCGAGGCCTTCGTGCACCAGGTCCAACTGGCGGTTGCTCAGCTCAATATCCACGCGCAACTGCGGATAGAGCGCCATGAAGCGGGTGACCAGCGGCACGATAAAGCGCTCGCCGTACGCCACCGCGCAGGTCATGCGCAACATGCCCTTGGGTTCACTGGTGAGGTCGCCCACCGCGCGCAAGGCTTCTTCGCGACCGTCCTGCAGGCGTTGGCAATGTTGCAGGAACGTCTGGCCCGCTTCGGTCAGGGTCACCTTGCGCGTACTGCGATACAGCAGCCGCGTTTGCAGGCGTTCTTCCAGGCGCGCCACTTGGCGGCTGATGTGCGACGACGACACTCCCAGGCGTTCCGCCGCTGCCGTGAACTGACTGCATTCGGCGACCGCGACAAACTCGTCGATGCCTTCCCAGCGGTTTTCCAGCATGTCGATTATCCCTGTACAGCAATAAAGTTTTGCTTTCGGCTGGATTATTAATCAACTGGCCATGTTTTACACTCTGCGCCTTAGTTTTTAACCCCATGGAGAAACCCGGATGATCAAGTCCCGCGCCGCCGTAGCCTTCGAAGCCAAGAAGCCTCTTGAAATCGTTGAAGTGGATGTCGCCATGCCCAAGGCCGGCGAAGTGCTGTTGCGCGTGGTCGCCTCCGGCGTATGCCATACCGACGCCTACACCCTGTCGGGCGCGGACCCGGAAGGCATCTTCCCATCGATCCTCGGTCACGAAGGTGGCGCCGTGGTCGAAGCGATCGGCGAGGGTGTTACATCGGTAGCAGTGGGCGACCATGTAATCCCGCTCTACACCCCGGAATGCGGCAAGTGCAAATTCTGCCTGTCGGGCAAGACCAACCTGTGCCAGGCCATCCGTTCCACCCAGGGCAAAGGCATGATGCCGGACGGTACCACGCGCTTTTCCTACAAAGGCAAGCCGATTTTCCACTACATGGGCACCTCGACGTTCTCCGAGTACACCGTGCTGCCGGAAATTTCCGTAGCCAAGATTCCTAAAGAAGCCCCGCTGGAAAAAGTCTGCCTGCTGGGCTGTGGCGTCACCACCGGCATCGGCGCGGTGATCAATACTGCCAAGGTCAAGCCGGGCGACACCGTGGCCATTTTCGGCCTAGGCGGTATCGGCCTGTCGGCGGTGATCGGTGCGGTCAAGGCCAAGGCCGGGCGTATCATTGCCATCGATATCAATCCGGCCAAGTTCGAAATCGCCAAGCAACTGGGCGCCACCGACTGCATCAACCCGAAAGACTACGATCGCCCGATCCAGGACGTGATCGTCGACCTCACCGATGGCGGCGTGGACTTCTCCTTCGAATGCATCGGCAACGTGCAACTGATGCGCGCCGCCCTTGAGTGCTGCCATAAAGGTTGGGGCGAGTCGGTGATCATCGGCGTTGCCGGTGCCGGCCAGGAAATCGCCACCCGTCCGTTCCAGTTGGTGACCGGTCGCGTCTGGCGCGGTTCGGCCTTCGGTGGTGTGCGTGGCCGCAGTGAATTGCCAAGCTATGTGGAAATGGCCCAGACCGGGGAGATCCCGCTGGACACCTTCATCACCCACACCATGGGCCTGGAAGACATCAACAAAGCGTTTGACCTGATGCATGAAGGCAAGAGCATTCGTACCGTCATCCACTTCTGAGGTCGACCATGAGTCTGGAAAACCTGTCGTGCCAGAAAAGCTTCGGCGGCTGGCATAAACGCTACAAGCATCATTCCGATGTGCTCGGTTGCGACATGACCTTCGCCGTCTACCTGCCGCCGCAAGCGGAAGAGGGCGGCAAGTTGCCGGTGCTGTACTGGCTGTCCGGCCTGACCTGCACCGATGAGAACTTCATGCAGAAGGCTGGCGCCCAGCGCATGGCTGCCGAGCTGGGCTTGATCATCGTCGCGCCGGACACCAGCCCGCGTGGGCCGGGTGTGCCGGGCGATCCGGACAACGCCTGGGATTTCGGCCTGGGCGCCGGCTTCTATCTGAATGCCACGCAAGAACCCTGGGCCAAGCACTATCGGATGCATGACTACGTGGTGCAGGAATTGCCGGCATTGGTTGAAGCGCATTTCCCGGCATCGGACAAACGCGGCATCAGCGGCCACTCCATGGGCGGCCACGGGGCGCTGGTGTGTGCCTTGCGCAATCCCGGGCGATACCTGTCGGTGTCGGCGTTTTCGCCGATCAACAACCCGATGGATTGCCCCTGGGGCCAGAAAGCCTTCTCGCGTTATCTGGGCGAGGAGCGCTCTAAGTGGCGCGAATGGGACGCCTGCGTGCTGATCAGCGAAGCCTCGGAAAAGCTGCCGCTGCTGGTGGACCAGGGCGACCGCGACGATTTCCTCGCCGTGCAGCTCAAGCCTGAGGCCCTGCAGCAAGCGGCCAAGGCGGCCAATCATCCGCTGGAACTGCGCCTGCAACCCGGCTACGACCACAGCTACTTCTTTATCGCCAGCTTCATCGAAGATCATTTGCGACACCATGGCCGTGCTTTGCTCGGTTAATGTGAAGCAAAAGTAGGTAGAATCACGCCCTGAATTAAATCGGGGCGTTTTTTTATGCGTATTGGCCACGGCTACGATGTGCACCGTTTCGCTGAAGGCAGTTTCATTACCTTGGGCGGCGTGCGCATTGCACACCACCATGGTTTGCTGGCTCATTCCGACGGCGACGTTGTGTTGCATGCCTTGAGCGATGCCTTGCTCGGCGCGGCGGCGTTGGGCGATATCGGCAAGCATTTTCCGGACACCGACCCGACCTTCAAGGGCGCGGACAGCCGTGTATTGCTGCGCCATGTGGTCGGCCTGATCCACGCCAAAGGCTGGAAGGTCGGCAACGTCGACAACACCATCGTGGCCCAGGCGCCGAAGATGGCCCCCCATATTGAGTCGATGCGCGCGCTGATTGCCGCGGATCTGCAAATTGAACTGGATCAAGTGAACGTGAAAGCCACTACTACCGAAAAGCTCGGCTTTACCGGTCGTGAAGAGGGCATCGCCGTGCACTCCGTCGCCTTGTTGCTGCGCGCATGAATGACGTGCAACTGTTGGGGCCACGGGCCTATGGCGAGGCCTTGGGCAGCGCGGTACTGAAAGCGACGGCTGAAGATTTCCAGGTCGACGAAGTGCTGGATATCCCGCTGACCGGCGAAGGTGAACACCTGTGGTTGTGGGTTGAGAAGCGCGGCCTCAATACAGAAGAAGCCGCGCGGCGCATCGCCAAGGCGGCGGGCGTGCCACTGCGTACGGTCAGCTACGCCGGGCTCAAGGATCGCCAGGCGTTGACCCGCCAATGGTTCAGCGTGCAACTGCCCGGCAAGGCCGATCCTGACATGAGCGCGGCGGAGAACGACACGCTCAAGGTCCTCAAGACCGCCCGTCACAAGCGCAAGCTGCAACGCGGTGCGCACTCAGCCAATGGTTTCACCTTGCGCCTGACGCAGTTGGCCGGTGACACCGCCGCCATCGACGCGCGGTTGCAACTGATTGCACAACACGGCATTCCCAACTACTTCGGCGCGCAGCGTTTTGGCCACAACGGCGGCAACGTGGTCGACGCCCGTGAGTGGGCCGCGCGCAAGGCTTTGCCGGAACAGCGCAACGTGCGATCGCGGTTGCTGTCCACGGCGCGCAGCTTCCTGTTCAACAAAGTGTTGGCGGCGCGTGTGGCCGACGGTTCATGGCAGCGCGCCCAGGTCGGCGACTTGCTGGCCTTTACCGACAGCCGCAGTTTTTTCCCGGCGGGGGAGGCTGAATGCAGCGACCCACGCTTGGCGATCCTGGACCTGCACCCGACCGGACCACAGTGGGGCGAAGGTGATTCGCCTGCCACGGGGGCAACTTTTGAGCTTGAACAGGCGGTCGCCGCCAGTGAAGCCGACCTGCGTGATTGGCTGGTGAATGCCGGCATGAGCCAGGAACGTCGCATTCTGCGACTGCCCATTGGCGGTTTGACGTGGCATTATCCCTCGCTGGACATTCTGCAATTGGAATTCGTCCTGCCGGCCGGATGCTTCGCCACTGTCTTGGTGCGCGAGCTTGTTGATCTGGTGCCGGTGGGGCAGACGGACAACCCATGCGTATTCTGATATCAAACGATGACGGTGCCACCGCACCCGGTCTTGCCGCGCTCTATGCTGCGCTGGAAGATTACGCCGAGTGCGTGGTGGTCGCCCCCGACCAGGACAAGAGCGGCGCCAGCAGTTCGCTGACGCTCGACCGTCCGCTGCACCCGCACGTCCTGGCCAATGGCTTTATCAGTGTGAACGGCACCCCTACCGACTGCGTCCATTTGGCGATCAACAGCCTGCTGGATCAGGAGCCGGACCTGGTGGTATCGGGTATCAACCTCGGTGCCAACCTGGGCGATGACGTGCTGTATTCCGGCACGGTGGCGGCGGCGCTCGAAGGCCGCTTCCTGGGGCGTACGGCGTTCGCCTTTTCGTTTGCTTCGCGCCAACTGGATAACTTGCCGACTGCTGCGTATTTCGCGCGCAAGCTGGTCGAGGCCCATGGTTCCCTGAGCCTGCCGCCGCGCACGGTGCTCAACGTCAATATTCCCAACTTGCCCCTCGACCATATTCGCGGCATCCAACTCACGCGCCTGGGCCATCGTGCCCGCGCGGCGGCGCCGTTGAAGGTGGTCGACCCGCGTGGCAAGGAAGGCTATTGGATTGCGGCAGCGGGTGATGCCGAAGATGGCGGTGAGGGCACGGACTTTCATGCCGTGATGCAAGGCTATGTGTCGATTACCCCGTTGCAATTTGATCGCACCTTCAGTGATGCCTTCAGTGGTCTCGATGGCTGGCTGGAGGGGCTGCGCTGATGGGCCGTGAACAAGACGACTTGCTGCGCCGGGGCATCGGGATGACGTCCCAGCGTACCCGCGAACGCTTGATCCAACGCTTGTACGAAGAGGGGTTGTCCAACGCTCAGGTGCTGGAAGTGATCCGGCGCACGCCTCGGCATCTGTTTGTCGATGAAGCCCTGGCCCACCGAGCCTACGAAGACACCGCGCTGCCCATCGGCCACAACCAGACCATCTCCCAGCCGTACATGGTGGCGCGCATGAGCGAGCTGCTGTTGGCGGCGGGGCCTTTGGACAAGGTGCTGGAGATCGGCACCGGCTCCGGCTACCAGACTGCCGTGCTGGCGCAACTGGTGGAGCGGGTGTTCTCGGTCGAGCGCATCAAGGTGTTGCAAGACCGTGCCAAGGAGCGCCTGGTGGAGTTGAACCTGCGCAACGTGGTGTTTCGCTGGGGCGATGGCTGGGAAGGTTGGCCGGCCCTGGCGCCGTACAACGGCATCATCGTCACCGCCGTAGCTACCGACGTGCCCCAGGCGTTGCTCGATCAACTCGCTCCAGGCGGACGTCTGGTCATCCCGGTAGGCTCCGGCGAAGTGCAACAATTGATGCTCATTATCCGTGAGGAAGAGGGCTTTTCCCGGCATGTACTCGGCGCCGTGCGCTTCGTGCCATTGCTCAATGGCCCGCTGGCCTGATCATTTGTTCGCGGGCAGTGAATTCTGTTGGTGAGGATGTGTCTTACGGCGGGGTCTATCGAGTCAACATGATCGGGCGGCGGCATTAAACACGATGAATTTTTCGTTTCAGTCGTGTGCCGGTAAAAAGCCAATGCCCAGTTATACTTGCGTCATATTTCAAGCCTGATACAGGCATTCATGTTCAGCCACCACAAAGGGAGCGGCGGGTGAGTCTCACAGGTCTTGCGCAGCGTATGAGTAAAACAAGCTTTCATCGACTGGTGCTTGGCCTCGTCTTCAGTTCCGTGTTGGTCGGGTGCTCCAGCTCGCCAAGCAGCGGCGCGCGGGTGGTTGACCGTAATAACGCCGCCCCGCAAAAGCCGACGGTGACCACCGGGCAATACGTGGTACGCAAGGGCGATACGATGTTCTCGATCGCCTTCCGTTATGGCTGGGATTACAAGGCGCTCGCAGCTCGTAACAATATTCCTGTGCCATACACGATACATCCGGGTCAGACGATTCGCTTCGACGGACGCACCGGTTCGGCGCCTACGGCAGTTGTGACAAACACTGGATCTTCGCCGTCGTCTTCGAGCAAAACCACCATCATCACCCGGCCTGCAGGCACCGCCACACCGGCCCCTGCGACCAAGCCGGCACCCGCGCCGTTGCCACCTGCCGGGCCTGCGCCGACCGGTTGGGGATGGCCCTCAAACGGCGTGTTGATTGGAAAATTCTCTTCAAACGGTAGTTTGAATAAAGGCATTGATATCGCCGGAGATTTGGGACAGCCTGTTTTAGCTGCGTCTGATGGGACAGTGGTGTACGCCGGGAGTGGTTTACGGGGCTACGGCGAGCTGGTCATCATCAAACACAGCGATACCTACGTCAGTGCTTACGGCCATAACCGTAGGCTGTTGGTTCGGGAGGGGCAGCAGGTCAAAGTCGGACAGACAATTGCCGAAATGGGGTCAACTGGTACAGACCGGGTGAAACTGCACTTTGAGATTCGCCGCCAAGGGAAGCCTGTAGATCCGCTGCAATTCCTACCCCGTCGTTGATGTGTTGCACAGCCTGTTCCCTCACGTAGAAGGAACAGGCTCCAGCGTTGCCAAGGATAAAGGCGCCGCTTGAGCTTGAGGTCGAACTCACCAAAGGACTATAACAATGGCTCTCAGTAAAGAAGCGCCGGAGTTTGACATCGACGATGAGGTTCTCCTTATGGAGACCGGTATCGATACGGAATCGATGTCGAATGAGGGACCTGCTGTACCTTCAGTTCGCACCAAGTCCAAGAACTCCACCGCGTTGAAGCAACACAAGTACATTGACTACACGCGGGCGCTCGATGCGACCCAGTTGTACCTCAATGAAATCGGCTTTTCCCCTCTGCTTACCCCCGAAGAAGAAGTCCATTTTGCGCGCTTGTCGCAAAAGGGCGATCCGGCTGGGCGCAAGCGCATGATTGAAAGCAACCTGCGCCTGGTGGTGAAGATCGCCCGACGCTACGTCAATCGTGGGCTGTCCCTGTTGGACCTGATCGAGGAAGGCAACCTGGGCCTGATCCGGGCTGTGGAGAAGTTCGACCCCGAGCGGGGCTTCCGCTTTTCGACCTATGCCACCTGGTGGATTCGCCAGACCATCGAACGGGCGATCATGAATCAGACCCGCACGATCCGGTTGCCGATCCATGTGGTCAAGGAGCTCAACGTCTACCTGCGGGCGGCGCGTGAGCTTACCCAAAAACTCGATCATGAACCTTCGCCCGAAGAAATCGCCAACCTGCTGGAAAAACCGGTAGGGGAGGTCAAGCGCATGCTCGGTCTCAATGAGCGCGTCTCTTCGGTCGACGTCTCGCTGGGTCCGGATTCGGATAAAACCCTGCTGGACACCCTGACGGATGATCGTCCTACCGATCCTTGCGAGCTGTTGCAGGACGATGATCTTTCCCAAAGCATTGACCAGTGGTTGTCGGAGCTCACGGACAAGCAGCGTGAGGTGGTGATTCGCCGCTTCGGCCTGCGCGGCCATGAGAGCAGCACCCTGGAGGACGTAGGTCTGGAGATCGGCCTGACCCGTGAGCGGGTGCGGCAGATCCAGGTGGAAGGGCTCAAGCGTTTGCGTGAGATCCTGGAGAAGAATGGCTTGTCGAGTGAGTCGTTGTTTCAGTAACGATTGATTAGGCCGCTATGACAAAACGCCCGGAGCATGGGAATGCACCGGGCGTTTTGCTGTGCGCTGATCATTCATTGCCAACCTTACCCTGTAGGAGCCCGGCTTGCCGGCGATGGCGGTCTTGAGGGCCTCATCGCCGGCAAGCCGGGCTCCTACAGGGGAGGATGTAGCACCGAATCCCAGGCATAAAAAAACCCCGCTTTTAAGGGCGGGGTCTTTTCGACTAAGTCAGTACAAGTTAGATAACTTGAACTTCTTCAGCTTGCATGCCTTTCTGACCGCGGGTAGCGATGAAAGAAACCTGTTGGCCTTCTTTCAGGCTTTTGAAGCCGTCGGATTGGATAGCTTTGAAGTGAACGAACAGGTCGTCACCGGATTGTGGAGTGATGAAGCCGAAGCCTTTTTCATCGTTGAACCACTTAACGGTACCAGTTTGGCGATTAGACATGGTGTATCTCCTTGGACAAAGTTAACTGCGACTCAGGAAAAGCCCTGGCCGAGACTGAGTGCAAAGAGCAGGAAAAATTCTTGGAGATGGTTGGATCGAAATTCAACATATCGTGTAGAGATTCTCAGTGACACAAGCAGCACAGTGGCGCCACCTTAACCCTTTTTCAGGAACGTGCCAATGATATTTCCGAAGGTTTCTCCAAATTCGTGACTGGCGGTGGTATTTCCGCTCACCGGGCATGCCAACACAGGTCCCGGCCCCACTGGCTGCGGCTTATAGGAGCAGGCACATTCGTCAAGAAAAGCCCCGCGGCCTTTGAACCCCAACGCCAGCCCCGGTAAGATGCCCCACAGAATTTTTCCACCTCGCTATTCAGGACACCCGCCATGAGCATCAAATCGGACAAGTGGATTCGCCGCATGGCGCAGGAACACGGCATGATCGAACCGTTCGTCGAGCGCCAGATCCGTGGCCAAGGCGATGCACCGGTGATTTCCTACGGCGTTTCCAGCTACGGCTACGATGTGCGCTGCGCCGATGAGTTCAAGGTGTTCACCAACATCAATTCGGCGATCGTCGACCCTAAGAACTTCGACGAAAAGAGCTTCGTCGACGTCAAGAGTGACGTGTGCATCATTCCGCCTAACTCCTTCGCCCTGGCGCGCACCGTGGAGTTCTTCCGCATTCCCCGCGACGTGCTGACCATCTGCCTGGGTAAAAGCACCTACGCGCGTTGCGGCATCATCGTCAACGTGACACCGCTTGAACCCGAGTGGGAAGGTCACGTGACCCTGGAGTTCTCCAACACCACCACGCTGCCGGCGAAAATCTACGCCAACGAAGGCGTGGCGCAGATGCTGTTCCTGCAGTCCGACGAGGCCTGTGAAGTGTCCTACAAAGACCGTGCCGGCAAGTATCAGGGCCAGCGCGGCGTAACTCTCCCACGCGCTTGATCGAAAGCTCCTACTCGTAAAGGGAATTAGTCTGCATAAAGTGACTCTATCTAGGTGTACTGCCCCGGCGCGTGTAAAACGCGCCGGGCCACGCTTGAGGAGTACTTTATGAAGCTCGACCCGCGAATAAGCGCAGAACTTGCCCGGCTTGAACCCAATCAGATTGGCGTTCTGGCCTGGTCCCTGATGGCCGACCCTGCTTATGCGGGCGGCATCCCCGGCCAACCCGAGCCGGATTACCCACAACCGACCGAACCTGGCGAGCCGACCCTGCCGGACGAGCCGCCACCCGCGCCGGTCGCCTGATCCCTAGCCCACCGGCCAGACGTCATGATCGCCAATCACATAGATTCGGCGGTCATTGTCCCGTTCCACCCTATGCCCGCCGGTAAATGCACCGAACGCCGGCAGCAGGCTGACTCGGGCACCGATCACAAAGCACGGCAGCTTTAAGCTCTGTCGTCCCTTGCCGCGCAACCGATACACCGGATGCACATGCCCCGCCAGCACGTGGTGGCTGGGATGGGCGTGCGGTTCGTGCTGCAAGGCGAAAGGGCCCATCAGCAGCGGCTCCGTAACCACGTCTATCCTCAAGTCCTCGGGCGGGTCGCCCGCGCGTTTATCGTGATTGCCGCGAATCAAGGTCATCGGCAGCTCAGGATTAAGCGCTCGCCAGCTTCTCAGCGCGCTGAGCGTGCCGTGGGCGTGCGAACCGGGGCCGTGCAGGAAATCACCGAGAAAGATCACCTGCGCGCACGGCAGCGCCGACAGCAACCGATCCAGGCGTTGCAAATTTTCAGTAGTCGTCCCCTGCGGCACCGGCTGCCCCAGGCTGCGATACGCCGAGGCTTTGCCGAAATGTGCATCGGCAATCAACAGGCACTCGCGTGCAGGCCAGTAAATAGCCCTGTTCGCCAACAACCACAATTCTTCTCCCTCAAGCAATACCGAGCAAACCATCAGCGCTTCCCGTTATCCGCGACTTTTTCCAGGTCCTTGACCATCCGCGCAATGCGCTCCGAGAGTTTTTCCGAACTCATGCTTTCGCGCATCCGCTCGACCAGCAGCGGAAAGGCCAGGGGCGTAGGCCGTTCGATCAGATGCAGGTCACGTTTCAGTGCCGAAAGATCGCGCAAGGTCGCTTCCAGCCGACGAATGTCCAGTTCATCGCGTAGGACTTCTTCCCCGGCCTGGGTCAGCAGCAGGTTCTGTGGGTCATATTGCTTGAACACCTCAAAGAACAAACCGCTGGATGCTTGCACCTGGCGCGTACTTTTGGGTGCCCCTGGATAACCGGCAAACACCAGCCCGGCGATGCGTGCGATCTCGCGAAAGCGGCGCAGCGCCAATTCCCCGGCATTCAGGCTGGCCGCCACGTCTTCAAGCAAATGTTCAGGACTCAACAGCGCGTCATTCAACAGTACCGGCCAATCCACTGCGGTGGCGCTCAACAGCTCCAGCCCGTAATCATTGACCGCAATCGAAAAAGTCACCGGCTGCCGTTGACTCACCCGCCACGCCAGCAGGCTCGCCAGGCCCAAGTGCACCTGGCGCCCGGCGAACGGATAGAGAAACAGGTGCCATCCCTCACGCGACTTGAGCGCCTCGGCCAGCAAGTGCTCACGCGTCGGCAGGCCGGACCAACGCAACTGCGTCTGCAACAGAGGCTGCACTGCCTGCATCTCCGGGCCTTCAAAGTGCCCGTGAGCCGCGGCATCGAAGCGCTCCACCACAGCTTGGGCCAGCTCATTGGAAAGCGGCATGCGCCCGCCATTCCAGCGGGGCACAGCGGCTTTTTTTGCGGTGCTGCGGCGTACATAGGCGGTCATGTTTTCCACCCGCACCAGTTCCAGCAAACGCCCGGCAAACAGAAAACCGTCACCGGGCTTGAGTCGCGCGATAAAGCCTTCCTCGACACTCCCCAGGTTCTTGCCACCACCGCCCTTGCTCCAGAATTTCAGATGGATGCTCGCGTCACTCACGATCGTACCCACGCTCATTCGATGGCGCCGCGCCAGCCGGGCATCCGGGACACGCCAGATGCCGTCTTCGTCCGGTTCCACCCGGCGATAATCCGGATAGGCGGTCAGCGACAGTCCACCATGGCGCACGAAACCCAGGGCCCAGGCCCAGTCTTCATCCGTCAGGTCGTGGTAGGCCCAGGCGCCGCGCACTTCCGTCAGCAAGGCCTCGGGTATGAAGCCACCCCCCAATGCCATGCTGACCAAGTGTTGTACGAGTACATCCAAAGGCTTGTACGGCGATTCCCGCGCTTCGATACGCCGTTGCGCGATCGCATCCTGGGCGGCGGCGGCTTCAACCAGCTCAAGGCTATGGGTCGGCACCAACGTTACCCGCGACGGCCGCCCCGGCGCATGCCCCGAGCGGCCGGCGCGTTGCATCAAACGCGCCACGCCTTTGGCCGAACCGATCTGCAGCACCCGCTCCACTGGCAGGAAATCCACCCCCAGGTCCAGGCTTGAGGTGCACACCACCGCTTTGAGCTGGCCGTCCTTCAAGGCCCGTTCCACCCAGTCACGGGTCTCTCGGGACAGCGAACCATGGTGCAGCGCAATCACCCCAGCCCAATCGGGGCGGGCGTCCAGCAATGCCTGGAACCAAATCTCCGACTGCGCCCGCGTATTGGTAAACACCAGGCAACTGCTGCTGGCGTCCACTTCCGCCACCACCTGGGGCAGCATCTTCAAACCAATATGCCCGGCCCACGGAAAGCGTTCGGTCACGGGGGGCAGTAAGGTGTCGATGACCAACTGTTTAGCCGTCTGCCCCTGCACATTGATCCCGTCACCCTGTGGGACCAACACCTCCAAGGCGTGGGATTGATTACCCAAGGTCGCCGAAATCCCCCACACCATCAATTCGGGGTGCCAGCGCCGCAGGCGCGCCAAGGCCAGTTGCAACTGCACGCCGCGCTTGTTGCCGATCAGTTCATGCCATTCATCCACCACCACCATGCGCAGGTGCGCCAGGCTCACTTCGCTGTCGGCACGCGCCAGCATCAGCGTCAGGCTTTCCGGGGTGGTGACCAGTGCGGTGGGCTGGCGGCGGGTCTGGCGTGCGCGCTCGCTGTTGCTGGTGTCACCGGTGCGCAGGCCGACGCTCCAGGGAATCTGCAACGCCTCAAGCGGGGCTTCAAGGGCGCGGGCGGTATCGGCGGCCAGCGCGCGCATGGGCGTGATCCACAGCACCGTCAGCGGCTCAGCGGGCGGTTTGCGTTTAGCGGTTACCGGTGGGCGAGTGATGGCGAAGCGATTGAGGGCGGCGAACCACAGCGCGTAGGTTTTACCCGCACCGGTGCTGGCATGCAGCAGCCCCGATTGGCCGCTCTTGACCGCCGCCCACACCTCTTTCTGGAAGGCAAACGGCTTCCAGCCTTTGGCGGCAAACCAGTGTTTGGCGAAATCGGTGGGTTTTGCCATGGGGCGGCTGACACTCTGGAAGACCTATTCCACAGACCTTCACCGAGCATCAAAGGTTTAACACAATCCTTGTAGGAGCCGGCGTGCCGGCGAGGGTGGCGTAAAGATCACCGCATGGCTCAAGGCCTCATCGCCGGCAAGCCGGCTCCTACAGGTCGTTTTGGCTTATTTCAGGTTGCCGCTGAGGAACTGCTGCAAACGCTCGCTCTTCGGATTGCCCAGCACGTCTTCCGGCGTGCCTTGCTCTTCCACCAAGCCTTGGTGCAGGAACAACACCTGGCTCGACACCTTGCGTGCAAAGCTCATTTCGTGGGTCACCATGATCATGGTGCGGCCTTCCTCCGCCAAACCCTGGATCACCTTCAACACTTCGCCCACCAGCTCCGGGTCGAGGGCCGAGGTGGGTTCGTCGAACAGCATCACCTCCGGCTCCATCGCCAAGGCGCGGGCGATGGCGACGCGCTGTTGCTGTCCACCGGAGAGGAACGCCGGGTACTGATCGGCCACTCGGGCCGGCAAGCCCACCTTGTCTAAGTAACGACGGGCACGGTCTTCGGCGTCCTTCTTGCTGCAGCCCAGCACCCGGCGTGGGGCCATGGTGATGTTCTCCAGCACGCTCATGTGGCTCCACAGGTTGAAGTGCTGGAACACCATCGCCAGACGCGTGCGCAGGCGCTGTAATTCGGCGTCGTCGGCCACGCGCATGCCGTGGCGGTCGCTGACCATGCGGATCGGCTGGCCGTCGAGGGTCATGGCGCCGTCGTTGGGGGTTTCCAGGAAGTTGATGCAGCGCAAAAAGGTGCTCTTGCCCGAGCCGCTGGCGCCGATCAGGCTGATCACGTCACCGGTCTTGGCCTTGAGCGAAACACCTTTGAGCACCTCATTGTCGCCATAGCTTTTATGCAGGCCTTCAACGGTCAATTTGTACATGGGGCGTGCATCCTCAAGGCGAAAGTAGATAGCCGCTGCGGTAGGCCTCTAAGCCTGCGACATGGGCGATGACCATCCCGGCAGTGGCCATGCGGCGCAGCGAACGGGCGTAAAGCAGGCCGGCATTGCGACAATGCACGGGCGTTACGCGGTCGGAAATGGGGTCGATGATTTCAGCGATCAGTTGTCCGGCTTCCAGGTATTCACCGGGCAGGGCACTGAACACCAGCAGGCCGCCTATGGGCGTCGCTACCGGCTCAACACCTGCCAGCGGTGTGGCCGGGTAGGGCAGGTCGGGCAATGGTGCGACTTCCCCGGCAATGGCGCCGAAGTGGATCAGGTAATCAATGATCGCCTGGCAGTCGAGGGCGGCCAGGCCGTGGTTGACGTCGCCCTGGCCGCGCAGTTCGACGGTCACCGAAAAACTGCCCATGGGGATTGGGAAGCGCTCGCCGAAGCGTTGCTGCAATTGCCACCACACCAGGGTGAAACACTCATCGAAGGATTGCCCACCGGAGTCGGTCGCCAGCAGATTGGCCTCCGAGCCGATGTAACGCGCCAACGGTTCCACCTGCGGCCAGGCCTCGGGTGTGGTGTACAGGTGCGCCACGGCTTCAAAGTCGCAATGCAGGTCCAGCACCATGTCGGCATCGCACGCCAGGCGTTGCAGCACCAGGCGCTGGGATTGCAGTTGGGTCTCAGCGCTTTGCGCTGCGAGGGCGGTAGACAGCGCGGCGCGGATCAACTCGACGTTGTGCTGGGGATCGTCCCCAAGCAACTCCTCGACTTGATTTCCCACCGCCTCACTGAGGTCGACAAACAGGCGATTGAAGTTCTGCCCGCTTTCCAGCTCGTAGCGGCCCAGCGGGATATCCATCAATACCTGTTCCAGGCCCACCGGGTTGGCGATGGGCACCAGCACAATCTCGCTGCGCAGACGACCGGCTGCCGCCAGTTCAGCCAGCCGCACCTTCAGGTGCCAAGCCACCAGCATGCCGGGCAGTTCATCGGCATGCAGCGACGACTGGATGTAGATCTTGCCTTTAGCCTGCTCCGGGCCAAAGTGAAAACTGTGAATCTGCCGCGCCGTACCTGGCACTGGCGCGATCAGTTCATGAACCTGATGACGCATACGAACTCCTTAATGACTCGGCCCGAGGAACGCCAGCCAGCGACGCTCCGCCAACCGGAACAGACCGACCAGGGCGAAGGTCACGGTCAGGTAGATCAGGGCTGCGATACCAAATGATTGAAAGGTCATGAAGGTGGCCGAGTTGGCATCCCGCGCCACTTTGAGGATGTCGGGGATCGTCGCGGTGAAGGCCACCGTGGTCGAGTGCAGCATCAGGATCACTTCATTGCTGTAGTAGGGCAGCGAGCGGCGCAATGCCGACGGCATGATCACGTAGGCATACAGCTTCCAGCCGCTCAAACCGTAGGCCTTGGCCGCTTCAACTTCGCCGTGGGCCATGCTGCGGATCGACCCGGCGAAAATCTCCGTGGTGTAGGCGCAGGTGTTGAGGGCGAAAGCCAGGATGGTGCAGTTCATCGCATCGCGAAAGAACGCATCCAGCAACGGTTGTTCGCGTACGGCGGCGAGGCTGTAGATGCCGGTGTAGCAGATCAGTAGCTGGATATAGAGCGGCGTGCCCCGGAACAGGTAGGTGTAGAACTGCACCGGCCAACGCACCAGGCGCTTGCGCGACACACGGGCGATGGACAACGGGATCGACACCAGAAAGCCGATGACCAGCGCGGCAGTGAGCAACCACATCGTCATGGCCAGGCCGGTGATGTGTTGGCCGTCGCTATAAAGGAAGGGGCGCCAGTATTCCTGCAAGAGTTCGATCATCGCACGGCCTCCCGGGCACCAGCGGAGTAGCGACGTTCAAGGCGGCGCAAGACGAAGTTGGACGCGCTGGTGATCAACAGGTAAATCAACGCGGCGAGTACCAAAAAGTAAAACAGCTGATAGGTGCTCTTGCCGGCATCCTGGGCAGCCTTGACCAGGTCGGCCAGGCCGATGATCGACACCAGCGCCGTGGCCTTGAGCATTACCATCCAGTTATTGCCGATCCCCGGCAGGGCAAAGCGCATCATCTGCGGGAAGGTCACGTAGCGAAACCGCTGGCCACGCTTGAGGCCATAGGCCGTGGCGGCTTCCAGTTGGCCACGGGGCACGGCGAGGATCGCGCCGCGAAACGTCTCGGTGAAGTACGCACCGTAGATGAAACCGAGGGTGATCACCCCAGCGCTGAAGGGGTCGATCTCGATGTATTCCCACTCCATGAAATCGGTCAAACCGGTCAGCCAGGTTTGCAGGCTGTAGAAAATCAGCAGCATCAGCACCAGGTCGGGCACGCCGCGAATCAACGTGGTGTAGAGCTGGGCGGGGATGCGCAGGAAGGGCAGGCTGGAGAGTTTGGCGCTGGCGCCGAGCAGGCCCAGCAACACGCTGACGGCCAGGGACAGCACCGACAACTTGATGGTCATCCAGGTGCCTTGCAGCAACAGCGGGCCGAAACCCTTCAAGCTGAGCGCGCTCAACCCGAGGGTTTGCAATAATTCTTCGAACATAAATCAGGACCTATGGCGATAAAAAAGCGCCCCTCCGGGGAAGGGCGCTCCAGGCATTATTTGCCGCTGTACAGGTTCAGATCGCCAAAGTGTTTCTTCTGGATGGTGGCGTAGGTGCCATCATCGTGTAACGCTTTGATACCTTTATCCAAAAGCGCCTTCAGTTCAGTGTTACCTTTTTTGATACCGACGGCGGTTTTCGACGGCAGCAACGGGTCGTCGATGGCCGCGCTGACTTCATAACCGGCACCGGCCGGCGACTTCAGGAAGCCCAATTCAGCCTGCAACATGTCCTGCACGGACGCGTCGAGACGGCCGGAGGTCAGGTCGGCGTACACCTGGTCCTGGTTGGCGTAGGCCTTGGTGGTCACACCGGCTTTATCCAATACGGCCTTGGCGTAGGCTTCCTGGATGGTGCCTTGCTCGTAGCCCACGGATTTGCCCTTGAGGGATTCTGGCGTCGAGTAGCCCGCGCCTTTCTTGAACACCAGCGAGGTAGGGCCGGAGAACAGTTCGCTGGAGAAGTCGATGGCCTTTTCACGCACCGGGGTCACGGTCATGGATGAAATCACGCCGTCGAACTTGTTGGCTTTGAGGCCCGGAATCATGCCGTCGAAGTCACTTTCAACCCACTTGCACTTCACTTTCAGCTCGGCGCAGATCGCATTGCCCAGGTCGATATCGAAACCCACCAGGCTGCCGTCGGCGGCCTTGGATTCGAATGGCGCGTAGGACGGATCGACACCAAAACGCAGTTCCTTGTATTCCTTGGCCAGCGCGGTACCGGCAGCCATGCACAGGGCCAGTGCAGAAAGGGTCAGCAATGCTTTTTTCATTATGTAATCCCTGGAAACCAAGATAAGCGCTTGTGGCGCGTTAGGACTGTTACTGAACGGTGTCAGACGGATCACAAGTAGCAATTTCTGCACCATAGTTCCGAATGTAGATCCGAATGAGTGTTTTAAAAGGTAGGGGAAGGGAGAGCTGAGTGTAGGAGATGCCCGAAAATGGGCATCGAAAAATGAGTGCACTGTTTCAGGTCAGAAGGTCTTGCAGGGTGGCGAGGTTGTCGGCGTCCTCGACTTTCTTGTCCTGCCGCCAACGCAACATCCGTGGAAACCGCACCGCAATCCCGCTCTTGTGCCGCTTGGACAGGGCAATGCCTTCGAACCCCAGTTCAAACACCATGCTCGGGGTCACGCTGCTGACCGGGCCGAACTTTTCCACGGTGGTCTTGCGCACAATCGCGTCGACCTTGCGCATTTCTTCGTCGGTCAGGCCGGAGTAGGCCTTGGCAAACGGCACCAGCGAGCGTTCGCTGCCGGCCGGGCCGTCCCACACGGCGAAGGTATAGTCGCTGTATAGGCTGGCGCGTCGGCCGTGGCCGCGTTGGGCGTAAATCAACACCGCGTCGACGCTGAACGGGTCGACCTTCCACTTCCACCACACGCCCATGTCCTTGGTGCGGCCGACGCCGTAGAGGCCGTCGCGGGCCTTGAGCATCATGCCTTCTACGCCGAGGCTGCGGGACGCTTCGCGTTGTTCGGCCAGATCTTCCCAGGTCGCGCCGGTCAACAGCGGCGACGCCCGTAATACCGGCTGGTTGCACTGGGCGATTACCTGCTCAAGCTGCGTGCGTCGCTCAGCCTGGGTGTGGTTGCGCCAATCGTCGCCCTGGTGTTCCAGCAGGTCGTAGGCCAGCACCGCAACCGGGGCGTCCTCCAGCACTTTTTTGCTCAGGGTCTTGCGGCCAATCCGCTGTTGCAGCAGGGCGAAGGGTTGCACCGCGTCTTTCCACACCACGATTTCGCCGTCGATCACCGTGCCGTCGGGCAAGCCGCTTACCAGGCTGTGCAATTCGGGGAAGCGCTCAGTCACCAATTCTTCGCCACGGGACCAGACCCACAGGCGGCCGTCACGTTTCACCAGCTGTGCGCGGATGCCATCCCACTTCCATTCCACTTGCCAGTCGGCGGGAGAACCAAGCAAATCGTTGAATTGCTCCACTGGTTGCGCCAAACCATGGGCGAGAAAAAACGGATAAGGCTGCCCGCCGCGTTGCGCATGTTCGTCGGGCGATTCGGCGGCGATGAGCTTGAGATAAGCCTCCGGCGTAGGACGGTTAGACAGATCGGTGTAGCCCACCAGTCGCTGAGCCACGCGCTTGCTGTCCAGGTCGGCCATCGCGGCGAGGGCGCGGGTGACCAGTAGCTTGGACACGCCTACTCGGAAACTGCCGGTGATCAACTTGATGCACACCATCAGGCTGGGTTGATCCAGTTGCGCCCATAACGCCGGTAGGCGCTCGGCCAATTCCAATGGCGGCAAGCCACGCAGGGGCAGGAGTTTTTCCTCCAGCCACACCGCCAAGCCGTCCTGCGAGGTGTAGGTAGATTCCGGCAGCAGCAGGGAAATGGTTTCTGCCAGATCGCCCACT
Source organism: Pseudomonas reactans (assembly GCF_013385825.1). Classification (GTDB taxonomy): domain Bacteria; phylum Pseudomonadota; class Gammaproteobacteria; order Pseudomonadales; family Pseudomonadaceae; genus Aquipseudomonas; species Aquipseudomonas reactans. The sequence continues at coordinate 94,079 of NZ_JACAPG010000012.1, forward strand.
GATTGGTAGCTTTCTTCAAATAACCACGGTTCGATACCGGAGGCTTCAGTGGCCATGTCCCGCAACAGGCGTGTCGGCACCAGTTGCCGAGGGCGTCCGCCGGACAGGAAATACACGGCCCAGGCCGCATCTTCCGGCGCAGCATCGCGAAAGTAGTCCTGTAGCGCGGCCAGCTTGGCGTTGCTGGAGGTGGTGGCGTCGAGGTTGGCGTACAACTCGGCAAAGGCCTTCATGCGCTGGCCTCTTCTTCGTCGTCACCGTATTCAGTGGTGAAGCCCTGGGCATCCAGGCCTTTTTCCCGCAGATGGCGTACCAATACGCCGACAGACCCGTGGGTAACCATCACTCGCTCGGCGCCGGTTTGTTCGATGGCCCATAACAGACCCGGCCAATCGGCGTGGTCCGACAGCACAAAACCTCGGTCCACGCCGCGCCTGCGTCGGGTGCCGCGCAGGCGCATCCAGCCGCTGGCGAAGGCGTCGCTGTAGTCGCCGAAGCGCTTGATCCAACTGCTGCCGCCGGCCGAGGGTGGGGCGATGATCAAGGTTTGGCGCAGCAGCGGGTCGGTTTTCTTGAAGTCACCGGCGTACAGGGTTTCGGGGATATAAATGCCGGCCTCGCGGTACACACGGTTCAACGGTTCGACCGCGCCATGGCTGAGGATCGGGCCGATGCTGGCATCGATACCGTGCAGGATGCGTTGGGCCTTGCCGAAGGAATAACAGAACAGCACGCTGGCCTTGCCGGCGGCGATATTCGCCTGCCACCAATCGTTGATCCCGGCGAAGATCTGCGCCTGGGGCTGCCAGCGGTAGATCGGCAGGCCGAAGGTCGACTCGGTGATAAAGGTGTGGCAACGCACCGGTTCGAAGGGCGCGCAGGTGCCATCGGGTTCGACTTTGTAGTCACCGGATGCGACCCAGACTTCGCCCTGGTATTCCAGGCGCACTTGGGCCGACCCCAGAACATGCCCGGCCGGGTGAAAACTCAAGGTGACGCCGTGGTGCACCAGTTGCTCGCCGTAGGCCAGGGTTTGCAGGTTGATGTCCTGACCGAGCCGCGAACGCAAGATACCTTCGCCGGGAGCCGCCGCCAGGTAGTGTTGGTTGCCGGTGCGGGCATGGTCGCCATGGGCGTGGGTGATGACCGAGCGTTCCACCGGGCGCCAGGGATCGATATAGAAATCTCCGGCGGGGCAGTAGAGGCCTTCGGGGCGGGCGATGACAAGGTCCATGGGCGTGCCGGGGGCGATGGGCTTATCAGGTAGGAGGCAAAGCGGTCACCACAAGTTCGATCTGATTCAACACCCTCCTGTAGGAGCTGGCTTGCCGGCGATGGGGACTTCGCGGACGCCATCGCCGGCAAGCCGGCTCCTACAGATTGGGGTGCGGCCGTGAAGCCGGTTTACTTGCCGGGGGTCAGGGTCAACCGAGCCTTCCCATACACCTTCTCAAAGTTCTGCGGCTGCATCGGGAAGCTCAGGTATTGCGCCTTGAGCGACGGGTCGATGCCATTGGCGTAGTTCGGGCTGGCCGGGTTGCCGGACTGGCCGATGCCGCCCTGGCCCATCATCGGTTCCACCTGGCCGAAGTCGACGATCATGCGCAGCGCCGGCACCTGGGTGGTGGCGAAGTCCTGGCCCCAGCTATACGGCGCAGGGTTCAGGGTGTTGTGGTCGCCACCGGACGCCAGCGGACCGCGAATCACCTGGCCATTGGTGTTTTTCCAGGTGGTGGTATGCAACTTGCCCCACTGCCAGGCCTTGTGATCGGCACCCAATTGACTCTCGCCCGCGCTGATCGCGGCGGCCAGGCTGCGGGCGAGGATCGCCGGTTTGTCTTCTTTCTGCGGGGTGCGCACGTCATCCCAGAATGGGCTGTCTTCGCGACCCAGCAAGTGGTCGGCCTGGGCGGCGTAGGACAGGTTGGCATTGCTGACAAACGCCTTCCAGCTGGCACTGTTTTCCGGGCCGAGTTCGTCGAGGAAGATCTGCTTGGTGCTTTCCTGCAGGAACAGCTCATAGATCGCCGCGTCGGCGGAGCTGGACACCAAGCGGCCATCAAAGGCCATCAGGCGGCTCAGTGCTTCACGTGCCTTGGCCTGTTCGGCCGCCGGCAGCGCGTCAATCGCCTGTTTCAGCGGCTGGGCCATGCCTGGCGCCTGGAACATGGTCTTGAGCTTGGCGGCGAAGGTCGTGGTCTGGTCGTACTGCATGGCGATCATGCTGCGGCTGTCATGCTTGCCGGCATTGGCCAGTTGCGCCAGGCGTTCGCTGCGCTCCGGGGCATCCCAGGAGTTGGACAGTTGCATGCCATAACCGCGCGGCGCGGTGCGCTGGTTGGCGGTGCCGATCCAGCCTTGAGCCGGGTCCTGGTCATACGGGTGCAGCATCGCATCGGCGTAACCGTCCCAGTCAAAACGCGTGTCCCAGCCCGGCGACGGCAGCAGGCCTTCGCCTTCGCGACGGTTGGGGAAGCGTCCGGTGACTTGCCAGCCAATATTGCTGGCGTCGGCGAAGACCATGTTCAGCGCAATGGCGCGTATCTCGCGAGTAGCGTCCGAGGCCTTGCCCGCGTTTTGGGCGCGGGACAGGTCGAAGAACGCGTCCAGGCTCTTGTCGTCCTTGAAGTCGGCAGTTTGCAGCGACAGACCCAGGCCGGTGGTCAACGCCTGACTGCTGTTGAGCAGGGCGCCGTGGCGGGTTTCGTACACCACTTCGCGAATCGAGCGTTGGCCTTTGACGAAGAAGGTTTCGTTGCGCACACCGGCGGGTAGCCATTTGCCGTTGTTCTCGTAGTACAACGCGCTGCCCTGGCGTTTGACCTTTTCCAGGAACAGGTCCTGGGTGTCGCCCTTGACCGTGCTCATGCTCCACGCGACCTTGCCGTTGAAGCCGGACAGCAGTGTCGGCAAGCCGGCAATCGAGGCGCCCACGGCCTGGTATTTCGGTGCACGGATCTGCACGTAGCTCCACGGCGACGGCGCTTGCGGCTGGGCGGCGAGGTCGCCTGCCAACAGGCTCTTACCGCTACGGCTGCGTTGCGGGCTTATGGCCCAGTTACTTGAGGTGGTCACTGCCAGCGAATTGAGGCTGCTCAGTTGTTGGCTGACCGCGTCCAGCCCGGCCAGACCGGTGATCTGCCCCAGGTTCACACCCTTGAGCTTCTCGGCCTCGGCCAACGGGATCGCTTCGTCCGGCGCGCTTGGGGTGAGCCAGGCGAGTTTGTCGACGCCGACTTTCTGCGCCAGCACCAGCGAGGCAATTTCTTCCTGCAGGTTGGCCGACTCGCTGAAATTCAGCAGGCAGAACAGCAGTGCCGAATCCTCCGGCTTCCAGTATTCGGGCTTGTAGCCGGTCTGGGCCAGGTCCGGCGGCAGCTTGTCGCGGTAGCGGAACAGGTAGGCGTTGACGCCACGCGCATACACTTCGAAGAAACGCTTGAGGCGCGGGCTTGACGCGTTATACAACTCGCCGGCGCTTTTCTTCAGGTTGACCGCGCGCATGAACCGGTCGACATCCAGCACCTCGGGCCCGGACATTTCCGCCAGGCGGCCCTGGGCCAGCAGGCGCAGGGTGACCATCTGCGTGATGCGGTCACTGGCGTGCACATAACCGAGGCTGAACAACGCGTCATGGAAGGTGTTGCTTTCGATCAGCGGCATGCCTTGGGCATTGCGGCGCACGGAAACATTCTGTGCCAGGCCTTTGATCGGCTGCACGCCGACGACCGGGGGCAGGGTGTCCTGGGTGCTCTGGAGCTGGCAACCGGCCAGGCTTAACGCACTGGCCACTGCCGCGGCAACGCCGAACCGGGGAAGAAAATGTGAGAGGGCTGGCGAGGCCATGGCAAAGCTCCTGCGGGGGTAGCGTCAGTAAAGGCGCTACGTTAGTGAGCGCGGCGAAACGACGCAAGCAGGAGTCGATGCTTATTTGTCGATTGATTTGTAGAACGCGTAATAACTGTAGGAGCCGGCTTGCCGGCGATGAGGCCGTCAGCCTCAGCGAAGATGGCGACTGTTCAATCGCCATCGCCGGCAAGCCGGCTCCTACAAAGGGCCAGGCTCAGGATTTAGGCGGGTTCACCTTCTGTACCAGCTCATACGCGCGCACTGTTGCCGGCCGCTCCTTGATGCTGTTGAACCAGCGGTGCAGGTGTGGGAAATCTTCCAGGCGTTGGCTCTGCCACTTGTGGGAAACAATCCACGGGTAGATCGCCATGTCGGCAATGCTGTAGTCCTCACCCGCCACGAATGCACGGTCCGCCAAACGTCGGTCCAACACGCCGTAAAGGCGGGCCGTTTCGTCCACATAACGCTTGATCGCGTAGGGGATTTTTTCCGGTGCGAACTGGCTGAAGTGATGGTTCTGACCCGCCATCGGCCCCAGGCCGCCCATTTGCCAGAACAGCCATTGCAGCGCTTCCTGGCGACCGCGCAGGTCTTTTGGAAGGAACTGGCCGGTTTTTTCCGCGAGGTACAGCAGGATCGCGCCGGATTCAAACAGCGAAATCGGCGCGCCGCCGTCGGTCGGGTTCTGATCGACGATGGCCGGAATACGGTTGTTGGGAGCGATCTTCAGGAAGTCAGGCTTGAACTGGTCGCCCTGGCCGATGTTGATCGGGTGCACCTTGTAGGGCAGGCCGGCTTCTTCCAGGAACAGCGATACTTTGTGACCGTTAGGGGTAGTCCAGTAATACAGGTCGATCATGAAGCTCTCCAAAAGTGGTGATGCTTGAGCGGATGCCTGTAGGTATAGGTAATGTTGGGCGTGCGAAATTTCAATGAAACATTTGCGCATACCCTTAGAAGCAAATCAAAAAGCGCCATCCACCAACACCTGCAGTGATTGCTGCGAACAGCGCTCGATGCGTGCCCGCACGCGATACACCTCGGCAAACAGCAGAGGGTTAAGCACGTCGTCCGCCGCACCGCTGGCGTACAAGCGGCCCTGGCGCAGCACGGCAATATGGTCGGCGAAGCGTGCGGCCAGGTTGATGTCGTGCAGCACCACCACGGCGATCAGGTTGTGTTCGCGCACCAGGCCGCGCACGCAGTCCATCACCTTCAGTTGGTAATTGAGGTCGAGGGCACTGGTGGGTTCGTCCAGCAGCATCACCTGCGGGCGACGCGCGATGAGTTGCGTGAGGCTGACCAATTGGCGTTGGCCGCCGGATAGGGTGCTCAGCAACTGATCAGCCAAATGTGCGATGCCAATACGCTGCAAGGCGTCGAAGGCCTCACGCAGGCAGGCGTCGCTGGACAAGGGAATGCCCTCGACATTCGCCACGCGCAGCGCGGCGATCACACTTTCCATCACGCTGAGGCTCAAGCCTGGCGGCAGGTTCTGCGGCATGTAGGTCACACGCCGCGCGCGCTCGGCGACGGACATGGCCGACAGGTCGAGGTCACCCAATCGCACAACGCCTTGCATCTTTTCCAGCCCGGCCACGGCACGTAGGAGGGTGGATTTGCCCGCGCCGTTGGGGCCGATCAGGGCGGTGAGGCTGCCGTGGGGCAGGGTGGGCAGGCTCAGGTCGTGCACGATCTGCCGGCGCCCGTAACTCACCTGGGCGTTGTGTACACTCAAACCTTCGCTCATAACTGCCTCCCCCGCTTGAACACCAGCACCACGAAAATCGGCACGCCCACCAACGCGGTGACGATGCCCACCGGCACAATCACGCCGGGCATGATCAACTTGCTGGCAATCGACGACAGCGCCAGCAGCAACGCACCGGTCAAGGCGCTGGCCGGCAGCAGGAAACGTTGGTCTTCGCCCACCAGGATTCGCGCGATATGCGGACCGACCAGGCCGATAAATCCGATGGTGCCTACAAAGGCTACGGCGGTGGCCGACAGCAGGCTGATGCGCAGCAACGAGAAAAACCGCAGCCGCTTCACGTCCACGCCAAAGCTTTGCGCGCGGTCCTCACCCATGCGCAACAGTGTCAGGCGCGGTGCGGCGATAAAGGAAAACGGCATGACGACGGCGACCACCAAGGCCAGGATGCCAAGCTTGTCCCAGTTGGCGCGGGTCACGCTGCCGAGGGTCCAGAACACCAGTTGTTGCAGCACGTCTTCGGTGGCGACCAGTTGCAGCAAGGCCACCACCGCGTTGCAACTGAACACCAGGGCAATGCCGAACAGCACCAGGCTTTCCACCCCGGCGCCGCGCAAACGCGACATGGCTTGCAGCAAAAACACCGAGGCCGCTGCGAAGATAAAGGCCGAGAGGGAAATCGCCGTGTTGGCCGACACCCACAGCGTCGTCACCGGAAACACAATCACCAGCGACGCGCCCAAGGCTGCTGCCGACGACACGCCCAGAGTGAACGGGCTGGCTAGCGGGTTGTTCAGGATCGCCTGCATCTCGGCCCCGGCCAGCGACAACGCGCAGCCCACCAACACCGCCATCAGCGCGTAAGGCAGGCGCACGTTCCAGATGATCACCTGATCGGTGGCGCTCAGATGCGACGGGTGAACAATCCCGTCAAGCAGCGCCAGCAGGCCCATGCCCGACGGGCCGCTGGCCAGGTCCACCAGAATGGCGCAAACCAGTGCGGTGCCGAGCAGGCCCAGTAGCCAGGTACGCCGCGCCAGCAGGCGGCGGTAGCCGTGTGTGGCGCTGGCGAGGTCGAGGGTTTGGGTGGTCATTTAGGGGCGTCGATCCAATAGGCACCCTGCAACGGCATCCCCAGGAACTGCGCGTTGATCTGGTCCATGGTCGTCTGCGGATCCAGCTTGGCGAACAGCGTTGGGTGCACCCATTTGGCCAGCGATTCAATCGCCAGCAGGTTGTACGGCGAGTTGTAGAAGTCATGCCACAGGCCGTGGGCATTGCCCTCGCGGATTGCACGAAGGTTGGCGAATTCGGGACGCGCCAATACCCGGTCCAGCGCCTCGTGGGCTTCATCTGCGCCAACACCCGCGCCCAAGATCAAGCCGGGCTTGCGGTTGCCGGTGGCTATATACACATCCGGGTCGGCCTTGAGCGCGTACTCGACGCTGATATCGCCCAACGCACCCGGCACCACGCCAGCGGCGATATTGCGCCCGCCGACCAGTGCGATCAGTTCGCCCATGCCACTCTTGCCGGTGGTATGCCCCGGCGCTTGCCAAACGCCGGCCAGCAGTTCGAGGAACACACTCGGGCGCGGCCCCGCCGGCAAGGCGGCGACGGCATCGGTGATCACCTTGATGTGCTGGTCATAGAAACCCAGGAACGCCTTGGCCTGGGCTTCACGCCCCAATGCCTGGCCCAGCGCAGTCATGCTGGTGTGAGTGCCTTGCACCGGGTTGATGCGGAAGTCGACGAACAGCACCGGAATGCCCGCCTTGGCCAGCACATCGGCGACCGGACTGTGTTCGGTCGGGCCGTGACCGGAAATGCTGAACACCGCCAGGTCAGGTTTCAACGAGAGGATTTCCTCGGCGCTGACGCTTTGTTCCGACGCTTGCCCGATCAGCGGGATGTCTTTCACCGTAGGGAATTTCGCCACGTAGGCGTTGTAGGTGTGTTGGTCGAGCAGGCGCAAATCGTTCTGCCAGCCGACGATGCGCTGGAAGGGCGCGTCCTTGTCCAGCAACGCAAACGCCGAAATCAGCCGGCCTTCACCTAGGACAACGCGTTTTACGGTGTCAGCCACTTCGACCTTGCGGCCCAGCACGTCGGTGACTTCATGGGCGGCAGCGGTTTCAGCGTGGCCGAGAACCAGGGCGCCGAACAGTACGCCCAGCTTGAGCAGGTGACGGGGTTTCAACATGGCAGGGACTCCAGGTGAAGGCGGCGCATCAGACATCGCTCCAGCGCCGCAACAGGTTGTGATAGGCGCCGCTCAGTTGCAGCAGCGCGTGGTGGTCGGCGTCTTGGGCGGTGAGGGTCTGGATCGCCACATCCATGTCCAATAGCAACTGGCGCTGGCTGTCTTCGCGCACCAGGCTTTCGATCCAGAAGAAACTCGCGATGCGTTCACCGCGGGTCACTGGGTTGATCTTGTGCAAGCTGCTGCCGGGGTAGATCAGCAGGTGGCCGGCGGGCAGCTTCACCGCGTGCTCGCCGAAGGTGTCGCGGATCACCAGCTCACCGCCGTCGTAGCTGGCCGGGTCGGCCAGGAACAGCGTGGCGGAGATGTCGGTGCGCACCCGCTCGCGCACGCCCTTGATGCCGCGAATGGCGTTGTCGATATGCCAGTCGAACGCTTCACCGCCGCTGTAGCGGTTGAACATCGGCGGGTAGATGCGCTTGGGCAAGGCCGCCGACATGAACAGCGCGTTGTCCGACAGCCGCGCCAGAATCTGCTCGCCGATGCGCAGGGCCACTGGCGACTCTTCCGACAACTGTCGGTTGTTTTTCGCCATGGCCGAGCGCTGTCCGGCGGTCACCTTGCCGTCAACCCAGGGCTGATCGAGCAAGGTGGCCACGGTGGTTTCGACTTCGCTGGCGCTGAGCAGCGCCGGGATTTCGATCAGCACGGTTCAGAACTCATAGTCGACGCTGGCGGTGAGGGTGCGCCCGGCACCTGGGATGCCGTAGAGCTGGAAGCCATCGAGGGAGGCGCCAACCTGGCTGTAGTAGAACTTATTGAACACGTTGTTGAGGTTGAGGTTGACCGTGGTGTCCTTGTTCACTTTGTATTGCGCGGCCAGGTTGCTCAGCCAGTAGCCGGGGGCTTTTTCGTGGTCGCGGGTGTAGATCGCGTACACGCCGGACGGGCCGTTGGCGTAACTACTGTTGTTGTTCAAGCCGCCGACGTATTTGTTGTCGGTGTAGCGGCGTCGGCCCACGTATTGCTCGCCGTAGCTGAGGCTCAGGGCGTCGGTGACGGCGTAGGTGGTCCACAGGTTGACGGTCAGGTCGGGGACGTTCTTGGCTTCGGCGCCTTTGTTGATGCCTTTGGTCTGGGTGCTCTTGAGTGCCGAGAACCCGCTGTAGGCGGTCCAGCGCGGGGTGATATTGCCTTGCAGGCCCAGTTCGATGCCGTCTACTCGCTTGGCGGGCAACGCGCGTACCGGGGCGGATTCGCCGTCCTGGTATTCCCAGGCATTGTCCAGTTCGGTGCGGAAGATCGCCGCCGTGACGTTAAGCATATCGTGGGCAATGTCCCACTTGGTGCCCAATTCGTAGGTCTTGGATTTGGCCGGGCTGTAGTTGCTGGTGCTCGCCGCGCCGTAGATCTGGTTATTGGTTGACGCGCCCAGTGCCGACGGCTGCGCCGCTTCGCTGTAGGACACATAAATGCTGCCGTTGGGCAACGGCTTGAACACCGCGCCAACGCGACCGCTGACGGCACCGTCAGTGCTGCTGATGCTGGCCTGGCCACGCTGGCTGGTTTGTGCGCGCCAGTTGTCGTAACGCAGCGAGCCCAGCACTTGCCATTGCTCATTAAGGGTGATGGTGTCGCCCAGGTAGATCCCGGCGTTGTCGATCACCGAACGCGGGTCGCCTTCGCCTTTGGTCACGTAGGTGCTGGCGAAGCTGTGGCTGGGGTCGTTCATGTCGAACAGCATGTTGCCAGCCGGCACTTTGGCGTTGCGTTTCAGGCCGCCGTAGGTCTCGTGATAGAACTCCAGGCCGCTGACCACGGCGTGTTGCAGGCTGCCAGTGGTGAGGTTGAAGTTGAAGTCGGTCTGGTTGTCGAGGATGGTGTAGCGCTTGGACAAACCGAAGTCACTGCCGCGCAGGATGCCGTAGGCGGTGTTGCTGTTGTTCACGTAGCCGGTATAGGCATTCACCGTACTGCCCGGCACTTGGCTGATTGGTCCTACACCGGTGTAGCCCAAGGTCGCACAGCGGGTGCCGGTGCAGGTTTTCTGGCCGTTGGCGCTGGCGGCGAAGAAGCGCGCCGGGGAGAGCACGGCAAAATTGTCGCTGCGTTCCCAACGCGTCTGGTTGCGCAGGTTGGCGTCATTCCAGTCGAAGTCATGCTCGAAGCGCGCCGTGAGCGAGGTGGTTTTGTTCTCCTGAGTGTAGAGGCTCGAGTCGCCGTACCAGTTGGAGCGCTTCACGCCGGGCATCCGATCGCCATTCGTCCCACGCTGAATCGGCACGCCGCCGTCCGGGGTGTTGGTGTCTTTCTGGTAGAAGGTGTCGACGAAAAAGCGCGTGTCGGTGCCCAAGCCAAAGCCGAACGAGGTGGCAATGCCCCAGCGGTCGTAGTCCACGTCGTCACGTTCGGCCACCTGGTTGTAGTGCTTCATCAGGTTGACGCGTACGGCGGTGGTGTCGTTGATCTGTTTATTCAGGTCGGCGGTGAGACGTCGGTAGGCATCGGTACCGATACCGGCGGAGACGCGGTTGGCGTCGCCCAGGTGCGCTTCTTTACTCACCAGGTTGACGCTGCCACCCACGGCAGACACACCGGACTCGATGGAACCGGTGCCCTTGAACACTTCCGCCTGTTGCAGGTTGAAGGTGTCGGTACGCGTGGACATGCCCGCATCGCGCACGCCGTCGACGGTCAGGCTCTGTTCGGAAGAAAACCCGCGAATCGAAAACAGATCGCCCCACCCCAGGTTGCCCTCACCGGACATGAAGGTGATGCCCGGCACGTTGCGCAACACTTCCTGCAGCGTCTGCGCGTTCTGCTCCTTGAGCACCTGCTGCGGCACGATGGTCACGCTTTGCGGGGCGTCCAACAGCGGTTGGCTGATTTTTGCCGAGGTCACCCGGTCCACTTTGAACGTGGAGGTGGCTTCGCCATCGACCTTGATTTCCGGCAGGCTCAGCACCGAATCGTTGGACTTGGCCGTTGGCGCGTCAGCCAAGGCAACCGGTGCGACGCTGCCGGCAGCCAGCAGGCCGAACATCGGTGCCAGGGTAGTGTGCAGGGTGTGGCTGCGAGGTGTGGGCAATGACATGAGTGGCTTCCGAGTCTAAATTACAATTACTCTCATTTAGGTTCGGTAGTCTAAAGAGCGATTCCGCCTGTCATCCCTCGGGTTTGTATCGCGGGTGCGTGATTATGGTTTCCTACAACATTCCATTACATTTGCCTGCACGGCTGGCTGAACTTTCGGCTATTTGCTGCGTTTCATAGTTTTTCGGATTGACTGCCCATGGCCAAGCAAGACCACCTGCTGATCGTTGATGACGACCCGCAAATCCGCCAGTTGCTCTGCGACTACTTGAGCGACGCCGGCTTCCAGGTCTCCACGGCGGCCGACGGCAAGGAAATGCGCCGCCGCCTGGCGCTGAATGTCATCGACCTGATCGTCCTCGACCTGATGCTGCCCGGTGAAGACGGCCTGAGTCTGTGCCGCGAACTGCGGGTGAACTCCAACACGCCGGTGGTGATGCTCACGGCAAAAGGCTCGTTGATCGACCGCATCGTCGGCCTGGAAATCGGCGCCGACGATTACCTGCCCAAGCCGTTCGACCCGCGCGAACTGCTGGTGCGGATCAAGGTGGTGTTGCGCCGGGTGCAGAGCTTTCCCGACCGCGCGCGCCTGGATGAAGCGCCGAGCATCCGTTTCGCCGGCTGGCAGCTCGACACGCGGGCGCGGCAGTTGCTCTCGCCGGAGGGTGTGGTGGTCAGCCTGGGCAACTCCGATTACCGTGTGTTGCGCCTGCTGTTGCAGCACCCCAATCGCCCGCTGAGCCGCGACTTTTTGCTCAACCACGTGTTCGACAAGGACAGCACACCGTTCGACCGTTCCATCGACGTGTGCGTCAGCCGTCTGCGCTCGCAACTGCCGGCCACCCTGATCAAAACCGTGCGCAACGAAGGCTACATGCTCACCGCCGATGACGTGGTGCTGGAGTCGTGAGACTGCTGCCGCGTTCGTTGTTCGGGCGGCTGGTGCTGATTCTGGTCAGCGGCATGCTCGCGGCGCAGGCGCTGACCAGCAGCATCTGGTACGACCGTCGCCATGGGCAGGTGCTGGAAATCCCCGCGCGCTTGATCGCCACGCGCCTGGCGGACGTGGTGCGGCTGGTGCACAGCGATCCGCAACAGGCGGACCTGCTGATCAAGATGCTCGACACGCCGACCTTCCGCCTGACCCTCAGCGATCAGGCCAGCAATACACCCAGCACCTTGCACGACAGCGACCGTCCGACCGAACGGTTGATCAAGAAGGTGTTGTCGGAAAAAACCGGCTATGCCCAGACGCTGATCCTGTTGCGCCTGTCGTTGGTGGATGGCGAAGGGCAAACCGCCGGGCTGTCGACCTTGCTGGGTTCCAAACCGGTGGTGGGGCAGTTTCTGATCGACCTGCGCCTGCCCGACGGCCGCTGGTTGCAGGTGGATGCCAGCGAAGAACAGGGCTGGACCAGCACGTCACCGTTGGACCTGTTGTTCGATTACGTCATGCGCATTTATTTGCTGCGGGTGCTGGTATTGGTGCTGATCGCGTTGGTGGCGGTGCGCCTGGCGATCCGCCCGCTTAACGCGTTGGCCAAGGCGGCCGAAGCCCTGGGCCGGGATATCCAGCGTCCGCCGTTAGCAGTGGATGGCCCCACCGAAGTGCGCCGTGCCGCCCAGGCGTTCAATGCCATGCAACAGCGGCTGATCGCCAACATCGCCGAGCGCACGCGGTTTCTTGCGGCTATTTCCCACGACTTGCGTTCACCGATCACACGCTTGCGCCTGCGCACCGAGATGCTCGAGGACAACCGCACGAAGGAGCGTTTTCGCAGTGACCTGGAGGAAATGGAGCACATGGTCGCCAGCACTTTGGATTTTGTCAGCAGTGGCGAAATCAACGAGGCGCGGCAGAACATCGACATCAATGCGTTGTTGCAAAGCTTGCAGGCGGATCTGCAGGACGTGGGCGAACACGTGGTGATCGAAGGCCGGGCAAGACAGCCACTGCCAGGGTACGCCCGCAGCCTCAAGCGTTGTGTGCAGAACCTGCTGGAGAACGCGGTGCGCTATGGCAGTGAGGTGGTGGTGCGGGTCGTGGACCAGGCGGATAGCTTGAAGATCGTCATCAGCGACCGAGGGCCGGGGATTCCCCAGGCACAGCTGGAGCAGGTGATGGAGCCGTTTTATCGGGTGGAAGGCTCACGCAATGCCGAGACTGGCGGGTATGGCTTGGGGTTGAGCATCGCTCACACCATCGCCAAGGCGCATGACGGGCGATTGAGTTTGCGTAATCGGGAAGGTGGGGGGCTGGAAGTGGAGTTGCAGTTCCAACGCAGATCCTGATGTGAGAACACAACCTGTAGGAGCCGGCTTGCCGGCGATGGCGGTCTTGAGAACGTCATCGCCGGCAAGCCGGCTCCTACAGGGTCAGGGCATCAAGCCCCGTGGCACTTCTTGAATTTCTTCTCGCTGCCGCACGGGCAAGGATCATTGCGACCCACGTCCTTCAAGGCATTGCGCACCGGCTCCTGGTGAGCGTGGCCGCAGTTCGGGCCGTGGACATGGCCGTGGTCGTGATCATGGTGATCGTGATCGTGGTTGCAGTCAGGACCATGGACATGGGGTTGCTGAGTCATCGATGTCGCTCCGGAATAAAATCGCCGGGGATTATCTCGCCATTGTGGTTCACCTGCACGTCATAACCGATGAATAATCCGGTTTTCAGCTCACCTTCCAGGCGATAGGGCACCGGCTGGTCGGGATTTTTCAGCATTTGCACCACATCGCGGATCTGCGGCCAGAGGTTGGTGCGCACCGACACCCGGAAAAACTTATGACTGCGCGGCGGCACGGTGAGCCACTCATTGGACTCGCCCTCGGTCAGCACGAAGTCGCCCAGGGTTACCTTGTAAATCAAACCGCGCACAGTCAGGTCGGCGTCGTCGCGGTTGTCCACGCGAAAGTACAGCTTGAATTTCTGCTCCAGCAGCTTGGCGCGCACCACTTCGACTTTCACCAGCGACACGTGGGGCGGGGGTGAGTCGTCTTCAAACCACGACGCGCAGCCGCTCAAACCGAGGGTTAACGCCAGCATCAAGCTGTACATCCTAAGCATGGCGTTAATCCTTAGAGTTGTTAGAGGTAGCTGGAACAGCACTTCTTGAATTTCTGCCCGCTGCCACACAGGCAGGCATCGTTGCGCCCGGCCTTCACTTCTACCGTCGGGTCGATGAAGTACCAGCGCCCGTCATTCTGTACGAAAGAAGACTGCTCGCGGTGGCTATGTTCGCCGTTGCTGTCATGCCAGCGTGCGGTGAAGGTCACGAACGCGTGTTCCGGCTGGCCGCCGAACACCTCGGAGCTTTCTACCTCCAGGCCGAGCCAGGTGCTTTGGGCGCTCCAGGCGCCGATGGCATTTCGGTCCAGACCAGCCTGTTGCACGGGCAGGGTGGTAGCGACCAGATAGTCCACCAGGCCCAGCACATAGGCGCTGTAGCGCGAGCGCATCAACGCGGTGGCGCAGGGGGCCGGGTGCCCGGCGTGATAATGACCGCAGCAGGCATCCAGCAGGTTGCCACTGCCGCAGGGGCAAATGGATGTACTCATCGGGTTACCACCAATACTTTCCGAAGTTTTCCGGGTTGGCCCAGAAGCGGGCGTTGAGCCAGTCCGGCACTTGTTTATAGTCAAGCAGATCGTAGGTAAACAGCGTCAGAACCTGCTCATCGCGCTGGAAGCGCTCGCCGGCCTGCAGGGCCAGGGAGAAGAAGTCGGTGTCCTTCCAGTCGCAGGCGCCCAGGTCCACCAGCACTGCAATGCGGCTGGCATTCAGGTTGCGGATGCCGCCGAGCAAGGTCAGGCCTTGTGGTTTTGACAGGTGCTCCAGGCAGTCCACCACCAGCGCCAGGTCAAACCGCTGTGCGGCAAGCTCCGTGGGCAACGCGCCTGGCTGCGCGACGGACACTTGGGTATCCGGGTGGGCTTTTTGAAAAGCCTCCAGCGCCGGGAACTGGCTGGCGCCCAACAGCAACAGGCGTTTGGGCTGGTGCAGATCGAGCAAGGCGGCCAAGGCTTGCTGGGGCGTACGGGCAGAAATACCGGCGGTCATCAGAGATCCTCACATCAGGACCGTAGAGACTAGCGCGGCTGAGCGTTCGGGCCTAGAGCGGGCGGCTGTGAAAAGTCCTGAGAATGCGGCGATCCTCAATGAATACAGGGGCGCGGCGTAGTGGCGCAGATGAAAAGAGCCGTCTTTACTCCACCCATCGGCCCCCGCCGATCCCCTCAGGAGAAATCAGATGAGCATCATGCGGACAGCTCTACCCTTGGTTCTGCTAACCGGAGTATTGACAGGTTGCGCAGGTTTGCAAAAAACCGACTGGCCCACCTGCGCCGCCCTTGGCGGTGTGACCGGTGCGGCGATCGGTGCCACTGAAAGCTCGGCCTACGCCGGCGCGGGTGCGCTGCTGATCGGCGGCATGGCCGGCGCCTATTGCTGGGTACACGGCGATGGTGACGAAGACGGCGATGGTGTGCCGGACAGCCGTGACAAGTGCCCAGGCACGCCAAAAGGCGTGCAGGTGGATGCCAATGGTTGCCCACCCACACCGCCAGCGGCCGTGGTTGAGGAAGTCGTCGTGGTCAAGGAAGAAACCATCGTGATCCGCGATGTGCACTTCCAGTTCGACTCGGCCAAGCTGACGGCGGCGGACAAAACCAAGCTCGACACCATTGCCACGCGCTTGAAACAGGAAGCCCCGAGCGCCCAGTTGCGGGTCAGTGGCCACACCGACAGCGTCGGCAAAGACGCCTACAACCAGAAACTCTCGGAAAAACGCGCCCACTCGGTCACGGACTACCTGATCGGTGCCGGTGTGCCGAGCAGCAATTTTGTCTCGGTGACCGGCGCAGGTGAAAGCCATCCGGTCGCGGATAACAAAACCGCCGACGGCCGCGCCTTGAACCGTCGCACGGAAATCCAGATCAACCGCTGACGGCCCTTGCCCCTGTGGGATCCACAGGGGCATTGCTGCCAATCTTCCCCCTTTATCAACTTTTTTGATCCTTCACTGGCAAAGCGCCTGTGGAAGTCGTTACTGTGCGTCCAAAGAAAAACTAGAAATAATTTTTGAAAATTTTCAGGGGAGCTCCACGATGCGTAAGGTTTTACTGCTGGCCCTGTTGGTCAGCCCCGTTGCCCTGGCTCAAAGCGTCAGTGTGGAACCCAACTCATTGATGCGTCTGCCCAATAGCACCAGCGTGCTGCAACTGGAGCGTCTGGAAGTGGCGGACTACGGCACCTTGCTGATCCCCGCCAACATCAGCCAAGTCACGGTAGATGAACTGCACCTTGGCCGCGAAGCACGCATCGCCATTGTGCCCGGCAACACCGCGCTGCAATTGCAGGTGCGCCATGCGCAGTTGGACCACGGCAGCCAGATCACCTCGCGCGGCGCGCCCGGCACCCACGAAAAACCGGCCAAGGCCGGGCGTGACCTGACGTTGCGCATCAACTCATTGACGGCTGAAGAACTCTCGGTAGACGCCCGTGGCGGCGCTGGTGCACAGGGTTATTCCGGGTTGGACGGAGCCAATGGCGTGGATCCAGGCTGCACCTGGGGTTCGGCCGGTCGCGGTGCCAATGGTGATAACGGCGGTGATGGCTTGCCTGGCGCGTCCGGCGCGCAGGTGCGGGTCGAGTTGCCGCAGGACTTCCCGGCGCAGCAGATCAAGGTCTGGGTGGACGGTGGCCCCGGCGGTTTGGCCGGTACTGCTGGCAAACCGGGCAAGGGTGGCCAGTCCAAAGGCTGCCTGGTGTACCGCGCCGATGGTGGCGAGAAGGGCCGCCCAGGGTTGGAAGGGCAGCCGGGGCCGGCTGGGCCTGCGGGTACTGTGACCATTCAGCGGTTGTAGTGAGCGGGCTTGCCCCGCGCTGGGGGGCGAAGCCGCCCTAAAACCGTACGACCTGTTTCTCACTGCAAACACGCGGTGACTGGATTGGGGCGGCTTCGCCCCCAGCGCGGGGCAAGCCCGCTCACCACAACAAGCCCGCTCACTACAAAATCGGCCGAGCCGAAGCAATCGCCACCACCACCAACCCCACGATCAAATTGATCCCCACCAACCGGCGGATCTGCCCCAGCACCGCAGCACCCGCCGACCAATCCTCAGCCGCCACCGCCGTGCGCAACTCCGGGAATTTCAACGCTTGGATACGGATAAACAACGCCGTCATCACCAGGTACAACCCCATCATTACCTGCACATAACGCGGCGCCGTCTCAAACCCATTGAAGCGCAATTGCAGCAGGCCAATGCCGCTGATCGGCAAAATCGCCACCGCGACCCACACCCACACGAAAAAACGTTGAAACACATTCGCCCACAACCTGAGGCGGGCAGGGCCCTCAAGTGCCGCCACAGCGGCGGGGCGCAGGATCATCCAGGCGAAAAACATACCGCCGACCCATACCAGGGCGGCCAATACATGCAGGGTGTAAGCGAGGCTAAACGCGGTCATTGTGGTACTCCGTTCTGCGCGGGATTCATTAGCGGGGTATGATAGCCGCCGATCCGAACCACTGAAAATTTATCCAGCGTTTTTTGCGCCCGACTATCCATGATCAGCACTGAACTCAAAACCACGATCCAGGGCGCCTACTCGCGTTTTCTCGAAGCCAAGAGCTTGAAACCGCGCTATGGCCAACGCCTGATGATCGCCGAAGTGGCCAAGGTCCTCGGGGATATCGACACCGACGACGAAGGTCGCCGCGAGGGTGAGCCCGCGGTCGTGGCCGTCGAGGCCGGCACCGGTACCGGCAAGACCGTGGCCTACAGCCTGGCCGCGATCCCCACCGCCAAGGCCGCCGGCAAGCGCCTGGTGATCGCCACCGCCACCGTCGCCCTGCAAGAGCAGATTGTCTACAAAGACCTGCCTGACCTGATGCGCAACAGCGGCTTGAACTTCACGTTCGCCCTGGCCAAGGGCCGTGGCCGCTACATGTGCCTGTCCAAGCTCGACGTACTGCTACAGGAAGGCCACGCGCAAACCGCCACCGCGTCACTGTTCGAAGAAGAAGGCTTCAAGATCGAGGTGGATGAAGTCAGCCAGAAGCTGTTCACCAGCATGATCGAGAAACTGGCCGGCAATAAATGGGACGGCGACCGCGACAGCTGGCCCACCGCCCTGGAGGATTCCGACTGGGCGCGCCTGACCACCGACCACAGCCAGTGCACCAACCGTCATTGCCCCAACTTCGGCCAGTGCGCCTTCTACAAGGCCCGCGAAGGCATGGGCAAGGTCGACGTGATCGTCACCAACCACGACATGGTCCTGGCCGACCTGGCCCTGGGCGGCGGCGCCGTGCTGCCCGACCCGCGTGACACCCTATACGTTTTCGACGAAGGCCATCACCTTCCCGACAAGGCTATCGGCCACTTCGCCCACTACACGCGCCTGCGTTCCACTGCCGACTGGCTGGAAACCACCGCGAAGAACCTGACCAAGTTGCTGGCCCAGCACCCGCTGCCCGGTGACCTGGGCAAGCTGATCGAACAGGTGCCGGAGCTGGCGCGGGAGATCAAGACCCAGCAGCAATTCATGTTCAGTGCCTGCGAACAGGTGGCGGATTTCAAACCCGGTGAAGACGTCGAAGGCCGTGAGCGGCCGCGTCATCGATTCGTCGGCGGTTTGATTCCCGAGCACATGCGCGAAATGGGCATTGAGCTGAAGAAGGGCTTTTCACGCCTGACTGATCTGTTCACCCGCCTCACCGACCTGCTCAAAGAGGGCATGGACGGCGAGGTCAACATCGGCATCGCCAGCAACCAGGCCGAGGAATGGTACCCACTGTTCGGCAGCCTGTTGTCGCGTTCCCAGGGCAACTGGGAGTTGTGGACGGCCTTCACCGTTGAAGACCCGGAAGACAACCCGCCGATGGCGCGTTGGCTGACCCTGTCGGAAAGCGGTGCGCTGTTCGACATCGAGGTCAACGCCAGCCCGATCCTGGCGGCGGAAATGCTGCGCCGCAACCTATGGAACGTGGCTTACGGCTGCCTGGTTACCTCGGCCACGCTGACCGCCTTGGGCACCTTCGACCGCTTCCGCATGCGCGCCGGCCTGCCGAAAAAGGCCGTCACTGCGGTGGTGCCGAGCCCGTTCCATCATGCCGATGCCGGCGTGTTGCGGGTGCCGGACCTCAAGGCCGACCCACGGGATGCGGCGGCTCACACCGCCGCAATCATCCGTGACCTGCCGGAACTGGTAGAAGGTTCACGCGGTACGCTGGTGCTGTTCTCGTCGCGCAAACAGATGCAGGACGTGTTCGACGGCCTCGACCGTGACTGGCGCAAGCAGGTGTTTATCCAGGGCAACCTGTCCAAGCAGGAAACCCTCAACAAGCACAAGGCGCGGGTGGATGGCGGGGACTCCAGCGTGCTGTTCGGCCTGGCGAGCTTTGCCGAAGGGGTGGACTTGCCCGGCGCCTACTGTGAACACGTGGTGATCGCCAAGATCCCGTTCTCGGTGCCGGATGATCCGGTCGAGGCGGCGTTGGCCGAATGGATCGAAGCACGGGGCGGTAACCCGTTCATGGAGATCTCGGTGCCGGACGCTTCCTTGAAGCTGGTCCAGGCTTGCGGTCGCTTGCTGCGTACCGAAGAGGACCGAGGCACCATCACCTTGCTCGACCGCCGATTGGTCACCCAGCGCTATGGCAAGGCTATCCTGAATGCATTGCCGCCGTTCAGGCGCGAAATTTCTTAAGCCACCGTGGGCGGATTCGCCCACTTCGTGGTCTATCTCACTGTATTTCATCAGGCCATTCATCGGCCGTCTGGGAGAACCTTGCTCGTATGATTCGCACGCTGCCCGCCCTTTTTGCCCTGTTGTTCGCCGCGCCCTTGATGGCCGCGCCTGCCGGGCAACAGACCTTGTTCAACTTCGTCCGGCCCGCTGATGTGGTCAAGGTGGCGACCCAGGACGCCAGCCTGCCGCAGTACAACGCCGAGCAGACCCCCGAAGGCGAAGTGCTGCGCCGCATCACCTTCAACCCGGCGGCCGAACCGAGCCTGGTGCTCAGCCCGCAAACCGGCGCCTGGGACTGGTCCCAGTCGGGGGTCATGAGTTTGCGCATCCAGAGTGCGATGGATTGGGCGCTGACGCTCTACGTCAAGGTGCAGAGCAGCGACGGCCGTACCCTGGTCAGTCGCATCGACCTGCCGGCGGGCCCGGCGCAGACTCTGATGGTGCCGTTGCAGGCCAACTCGCCGTTGAGCCAGGGCATGAAGGCCGGCCCGCCGATGCCGATCACCCTAGACGGCCAGCGCGTCTTGCTGGCCAGCAGCGCGGGTGAAATCGACCGTAGCCAGGTGGTCTCGGTGACGCTGTCGATGATCAAGCCCAACGCCGCCCAAAGCATCCTGCTGGAGCGCTTTGGCGTGCAGGACAGCGAGCCGGTGCTGAAGGCTGCGTACAGCGAATTGGTGGATGCCTATGGTCAATCCACCCGTGCGCGCTGGCCGGAAAAAGTCAGCAGCGACGAACAACTCAAGGCCGCCGCTGCCAAGGAGCAACAGCAGCTCCAGGGCTGGCTGGCCACGCGAGAAAAATCCTCGTTGGATAAGTACGGTGGCTGGAACAAAGGTCCGGCGTTCGACGCCAGCGGGTTTTTCCGCACCGAAAAGCGCGATGGGCGCTGGTACCTGGTGACGCCGGAGGGGCATCCGTTTTATTCGCTGGGCGTCAATACCGTGGCCCCGGACAACAACCAGACCTACGTGTCCGGCCGTGAATGGATGTTCGCGGCGCTGCCCAAGGCCGGCGAACCGTTCGACAAGTATTACGGCAGCGGCGACAACCGCACCGGCAACGGCGCAGGTGAAGGCCGCAGCTTCGGCGCCGGGCGCTGGTACGATTTCTACAGCGCCAACCTGCAACGCACCTATGGCGGTGACGGGTTCGACCAGAAGCGCTGGACCACTCACACCCTCGACCGCCTGCAAGCCTGGGGTTTCAACACCGTGGGTAACTGGAGCGACGATGACCTGGCCCGTGCCGATCGCGTGCCCTACACCCTGCCGCTGTCGATCGTCGGCGACTACACCAGCATCAGCACCGGCACCGACTGGTGGGGCGGCATGCCCGATCCGTTCGACCCGCGCTTCGCCATGGCCACCGAGCGCGCCGTGGCCATCGCTGCCCGCGATCACCGTGATGATCCGTGGTTGATCGGCTTCTTTGCCGACAACGAGTTGGCCTGGGCCGGCCCAGGTGATGATCCTAAGTCCCGCTATGCCTTGGCCTACGGCACCTTGCGCATGACCACCGATGTCCCGGCCAAGCGCGCGTTCCTCAAGCAACTGCGCGACAAGTACCGTAACGAAGAAGGCCTGTCGAAAGCCTGGGGCATTGAATTGAAGGGCTGGGAGCTGATGGAAGATCCGGGCTTTGAGCCGCCGATGCCCAACCCCGAGCACCCGGAGATCGAAGCGGACTTCAAATACTTCCAGAAGACCTTTGCCGATGCTTACTTCAAGACCATTTCCGACTCGCTGAAGTGGCATGCACCCAACCAATTGCTGTTGGGCGGTCGTTTTGCGGTGAGCACGCCGGAAGCCGTGGCGTCCTGCGCCCAGTATTGCGATGTGCTGAGCTTCAACATGTACACCCTCAAGCCGCAGGACGGTTATGACTTCGCTGCCCTGCGTGCGCTGGACAAGCCGGTGCTGATCACCGAATTCAACTTTGGCTCGGCTGACCGTGGGCCGTTCTGGGGGGGAGTGACCCAACTGGCCAAGGAAGAGGACCGTGGTGTGGCGTACGGCAACTTCCTCAAGCAGGCCATGGCCGAGCCGTCGATTGTCGGTGTGCACTGGTTCCAATACCTGGATCAGCCGGCAACCGGGCGTCTGCTGGACGGCGAAAATGGCCACTTTGGCCTGGTGGGCATCACCGATGTGCCGTTCCAGGGTTTTGTCGACAGCGTGCGCAAAAGCAACCTGGCGGCCGTCGATCAACTGGGCAAGGCAGCGGAAAAGGCCAAGGCGGCGGGCTCCGTGCGTGAAAGCGAAGGCGGCAGGGCCGGGCACGAAGGCAAAGGCCCGGGGCAGGGCGCCGGGCATGCGGGCGGGCACTCAGGGAATGGTCATTGATTGAGGGCTGACGGGTTCACAAAACCCACCAGTACTGGAACAATGTCGGCCACTTTTTGCTGTGTTGTCCGAGGGTGTTCAGGTGCAGATCCAGGGTCATTACGAACTCCAGTTCGAAGCGGTACGTGAAGCCTTTGCCGCGTTGTTCGATGACCCGCAGGAGCGTGGTGCCGGGCTGTGTATCCAGATAGGCGGCGAAACCGTCGTCGACCTGTGGGCCGGCACCGCCGACAAGGACGGTGCCGAGGCTTGGCACAGTGACACCATCGTCAACCTGTTCTCCTGCACCAAGACCTTCACCGCTGTGACGGCCCTGCAATTGGTGGCCGAAGGCAAGTTGCAACTGGATGCACCCGTTGCCAACTACTGGCCCGAATTTGCAGCAGCGGGCAAAGAAACTATTACCCTGCGGCAGTTGCTCTGCCACCAGGCCGGGTTGCCGGCGATCCGCGAGATGCTTCCGACCGAGGCGCTGTACGACTGGCAACTGATGGTCGACACCCTCGCGGCCGAAGCCCCGTGGTGGACGCCCGGCCAAGGTCATGGCTACGAGGCGATCACCTACGGCTGGCTGGTGGGTGAATTGCTGCGTCGCGCCGATGGGCGTGGGCCGGGAGAATCCATCGTGGCGCGGGTTGCGCGGCCATTGGGGCTGGACTTCCATGTGGGCCTGGCGGATGAAGAGTTTTATCGCGTGGCACATATAGCGCGTAGCAAAGGCAATATGGGCGATGAAGCGGCACAGCGTTTACTGCAAGTAATGATGCGTGAACCTGCGGCCATGACGACGCGTGCTTTTGCTAATCCACCGTCTATTCTGACCAGCACTAACAAACCTGAATGGCGCCGTATGCAGCAGCCAGCGGCAAATGGTCACGGTAATGCACGCAGCCTGGCGGGCTTTTATAGCGGCTTATTGGACGGTAGTTTGCTCGAAGCCGACATGCTTGAACAATTGACGCGCGAACACAGTATCGGGCCGGATAAAACATTATTGACACAAACCCGTTTTGGCCTGGGTTGCATGTTGGACCAACCGCAGCTGCCCAATGCCACCTTCGGCCTTGGCCCGCGTGCATTCGGGCATCCCGGCGCAGGCGGCTCAGTAGGCTTTGCCGACCCAGAGCATGATGTAGCGTTTGGTTTCGTCACTAATACATTGGGCCCTTATGTACTTATGGACCCACGGGCACAGAAGTTGGTCGGAATATTGGCCGGTTGTCTGTAAACCCCTTGCTGTTTCACGTTTTTTTGTTACAAAGGCAACTATAAGAAGGCGCTGAACGAAATGATGTAACTTTAATGTTCTGTAAGCGTCTGTTTAACGGGTCATCCAGACCCCCGTTTCTTTTCTCATTTTGTGGATATCTCATGTTATCGAACAAGTCCTTGGCACTGGCGCTATGCCTCACTATTACCGGCTGCGCACAAACTCCACAAAATGATGCCGAGGGCGGGCATTGGTGGTCATTTGGATCTGATAAGGCCGCGACCAAGGACGCAGTGACCCAAACCGATGCCAAGCCGGAGGCTAAACCGGACGCCAAGCCCGCTGCCGGCGCCAAGCCTGCCGCCCCGGTAGCCGCCGCTGCCGCACCCGCCGCCAAGGCTGACACCGGCTCCAGCTGGTGGCCGTTCTCTTCCAAGACTGCCGACGAAAAGGCCGCCGATGCCAAGGCCGACCTGAAAGCCGACCTCAAGGCCGCCGAGCCCGCACCTGCCGCCACTCCAGCCGTCGCCAAGAACGACACCGAAACCAAATGGTGGTGGCCGTTCGAAAGCAAACCCAAGCCATTGGCCAAGGTCGACGTGACCAACGTGCCGATGCCTGACCCGAAAATCACTCAGGCCTGGCTGGATGACTATGAGCCACGCCTGCGCGCCGCCATCAAGGACAGCAACCTGCAACTGGAACGTCGTGACAACGTGCTCGTCGTGATCGCGCCGGTAGACGGTTCCTACAACCCGAAACGCCCAGCCATGTTGCTGCCGGTCACCCTGGGTCCGTTCACCCGCGTCGCCAAGGCCGTTGAAGCCGATCCGAAGACCGCCGTACTGGTACTGGGTCACGTCGACGCAACGGGCACCGCCCCAGCCAGCCAGGTACTGACCAAGGAACGTGCACAATCCATCGCCTCGATCTTCAGCCTCAGCGGCCTGAAGCAGGATCGTCTGATGCTGCGTGGCATGGGCGACCTGATGCCACGTGCTGCCAACGACAGCAACCAGGGCCGTGCCCTGAACCGTCGTATGGAGATCATGTTCACTCAGCGCACCACCATGCTGGCGCTGTTGAGCAAATACCAGTCGGGCAAGACCCCGCCTGTCGCCGAGATGGTTGCAGTGCAGGACGTTCCGGCCCCGGCCCCAGCGGCCAAAGCCGCCGCTAAAAAGGCGCCAGCCGCCAAGAAAGCCGCCGCCAAGCCAGCCGCTAAAAAGGCCCCGGCCAAGCCCGCAGCCAAAAAGCCAGCGCCAGCCAAAGCCAAGGCTGCTGCACCGGCCAACGACCAGGCGAAAAACTGATCCGCTGAACCAGAAGGATAAAGCCGCATGACCCAGGCACTGGCCGATATGCGCCGTGACTACACACGGGATGGTTTGAGCGAGGCCCAGGCCCCGGGCGAGCCGTTTGCCTTGTTCCACCAGTGGTTTGCTGACGCGGTGAAAACCGAGCAGCCACCGGTGGAAGCCAATGCCATGACTTTGGCCACCGTCGACCAGGACGGTCGCCCGCACTGCCGCATCCTGTTGCTCAAGGGCCTGGACGCGCAGGGTTTTACCTTCTTCACCAACTATCAGAGTGCCAAGGGCCAGCAGCTCGCGGCGCGGCCGTTTGCGGCCATGACCTTCTTCTGGCCGACCCTGGAGCGTCAAGTGCGCATCGAAGGGCGGGTGGTGAAGGTCACGGCTGAAGAGTCGGACGCTTATTATCAGGTCCGCCCCCTGGGCAGCCGCTTAGGCGCCTGGGCGTCTCCGCAGAGCCAGGTCATTCGTGATCGCGAGGAACTGCACGACCTGCTCAAGGCCACCGAGCAGCGTTTCAGCGACACCCAGCCCGACTGCCCCGAGCATTGGGGTGGCTACCGCTTGCTGCCGGAGCGCATCGAGTTCTGGCAAGGTCGTGCCAGCCGCTTGCACGACCGTCTGAACTATCGCCTGCAAGAGGGCGATTGGACCCGCGAGCGCCTGGCGCCCTGAGCGGCACCTTTCGTCACTTCATCTGAATGTTGCCCATCACGCTGAAGTCTCTATACCAGAGGCTTCGGGCGTGTAGTGCTGCGCCGTGTTCCTGGCGATTGTCGCGACTACAATCAAAGTAATCCTTGAAGGTAACGCTACCGTTCGTCGATTTTTCTGGTGCGGGCAGTCTGTACTGAGGCTGAATGAAAGCAATTTTCTGCGGTGCTTGCCGTGACAGGCGGCAAGCTGCGGCGTCTAATGAACACCTGTCCTTTGGAGTTGATGCTATGCGTAAGTCCGTTTTACTGGTTGCCTGCTTTACCACCCTGTCGTTGCTGCTGGGTGGCTGCGCCTCGAGTCTGACCGGCGACTCGTACTCCCGTGACGAAGCGCGTCGTGTACAGACCGTGCGCATGGGGACCATCGAATCCCTGCGTCCGGTGAAAATCGAAGGCACCAAGACCCCAATCGGCGGCGCTGCCGGTGCCGTCATCGGCGGCGTTGGCGGCAGTGCCATCGGCGGCGGCCGTGGCAGCATCGTGACCGCCGTGATCGGTGCTGTTGCTGGCGGCCTGTTGGGTTCGGCCACCGAAGAAGGCCTGACCCGCACTCAAGGCGTGGAAATCACCGTTCGCGAAGACGACGGCAGCATGCGCGCCTACGTGCAGGCCGTGCAGGAGAATGAAATCTTCCGCATTGGTGACCGCGTGCGCATCATGACCGTTGATGGCACCAGCCGCGTTACTCGGTAAGCGCTGGTTGTAGAAACACAAAACCCCAACCGGGTGACTGGTTGGGGTTTTTGGTTTTATGGGCGGCGGCCAGGTTAAAAGCAAAAAACGCAGGCAATAAAAAATCGCCTTAGTAGCGCGGTTTTTTATTGCATACCCAACTATCGGCTGGGGATGCGACTCAAAGATGCATTGACCTGCATCCAAAGGCCACGTGTTCCGGTAAGTGTGCTGGAGGTAGGCCCAACGTAATGGGCCGAGTATGTCGAAGTTTGCACGACCTGTGGCGAG
>NZ_JACAPG010000012.1:120297-475970 GCF_013385825.1 Pseudomonas reactans
TGTGGCGAGTCAGGCCTTCTTACGACTCGCCATCGCCGTCACCGCATAACCAATACACGCCGCCAGAATCGATCCCGTCAAAATCCCCATCCGGTCCTCACCGGCAAACTCACTGGCACCCGGCACAAATGCCAGCGAACCGACAAAAAGGCTCATGGTAAAGCCGATGCCACACAGGATCGCCACACCAAACACCTGCCCCCAGTTCGCGCCGCTGGGCAGGGCGGCAAGGCCGGTCTTGATCGCCAACCAGGTGAGGCCAAATACACCTACGGTCTTGCCGATCAGCAGGCCAGCGGCGATGCCCATGGGCACGTGGTGGGTGAAGCTTTCCAGGCTGACGCCGGTCAGGGACACGCCGGCATTGGCGAAGGCGAACAGCGGCAAGATGCCGTAGGCCACCCACGGGTGCAAGGCGTGTTCCAGCGTAAGCAGTGGCGAGGGTTCGGCGTTTTTGGTGCGCATCGGGATGCAGAAGGCCAACGTCACACCGGCCAGCGTCGCGTGGACACCACTCTTGAGTACGCACACCCACAGGATCAGCCCTATGATCAGGTACGGCCCGAGCTTGATGACGCCCAGGCGGTTCATGGCAATCAAGGCAATCAAGCAGGCACCCGCGCCCGCCAGGGCAGCACCGGACAGGTCTGCGGAATAGAACACGGCAATCACGATGATCGCCCCCAAGTCGTCAATGATTGCCAGGGTCATCAGGAACAGCTTCAGCGACACCGGCACACGCTTGCCCAGCAAGGCCAGCACGCCCAATGCGAAGGCGATGTCGGTGGCCATGGGGATCGCCCAGCCGGAGAGTGCGGCAGGGTAGTCCTTGTTGATCGCCCAGTAGATCAGCGCCGGCACGACCATGCCGCCGATAGCGGCTGCGCCTGGCAGGACCACTTGCGAGGGCTTGGACAGGTGGCCGTCGAGCAACTCGCGCTTGACCTCCAGGCCGATCAGCAGGAAGAACAGGGCCATCAGGCCGTCGTTGATCCACAGCAAGGCCGGCTTGGCGATTTTCAACGCGCCGATCTGCGCCACCACCGGTACGTCGAGAAACGCAGCGTACAGGTGCGACAAAGGTGAATTGTTGATGATCAACGCCAAGGCGGCAGCCGCGATCAACAACAGACCGCTGGCGGCTTCCAGCTGGAAGAAACGGGTAAAAGTGCTACGCAGAGGCAAGGGATGCTCTCCAATCCAGATTCAATAGGTGGGTACCCTAACCCGTACCGTTAGTTGTTAAAACAAAAGTTATATTCTTATTTGTTATAAGCAGCTGTTTGGCATGACGTTGCGCCTAAGCCTAGCAATTGTGTGTCCGATTGAGTCGGTACTGTATCTGTGTGACACGTAGGAAACCCCCTAAAATCAGGGCTTACACCTTTAGAGAAACTCTCCATGAGCGATCAACGTCCCTGGGCACGCGAAGCCATTCGTATCATTGAAGCAGACTTCCAGCGCAGCGCCGACACGCACCTGATCCCCTTGCCGCTGCCGGGGTTGCCGGGTATCGAGTTGTACTTCAAGGACGAGTCCAGCCACCCCACTGGCAGTCTCAAGCACCGACTTGCCCGCTCGCTGTTTCTCTATGCGCTGTGTAACGGTTGGCTCAAGCCGGGCGCGCCGGTGATCGAGGCCTCCAGCGGTTCGACGGCAATTTCCGAAGCCTACTTCGCGCGTTTGCTCGGTTTGCCGTTTATTGCGGTGATGCCGGCCACCACCTCCCAGGAAAAGATCGCGCAGATTGCCTTCTACGGGGGCAAGAGCCATCTGGTACAGGATCCCACGCAGATCTACGCCGAATCCGAACGCCTGGCGCGGGAAAGTGGCGGTCACTTCATGGACCAGTTCACCTACGCCGAACGCGCCACTGACTGGCGGGCGAACAACAATATCGCCGAGTCGATCTTCCAGCAGATGCGCTTCGAGCAGCATCCGGAACCGAGCTGGTTGATCTCCAGCCCCGGCACTGGCGGCACCACCGCGACCCTCGGTCGTTATGTGCGTTATCGCCAGCATTGCACCCGCGTGTTGTGTGCCGATGCCGAGCGTTCGGTGTTCTTTGATTTCTATCAGAGTGGCGACGCCAGCTTGCGCCTGGACTGCGGTTCACGCATCGAAGGCATTGGCCGGCCACGGGTCGAGGCGTCGTTTCTGCCCAAGGTGATCGATGCGATGGTCAAGGTGCCGGATGCGCTGTCGCTGGCGGCCATGCACTACCTGGCCGAGCGATTGGGGCGGCGGGTCGGTGGTTCCAGCGGGACCAACCTGATCGGCGCTTTGGTGGCAGCGCAGCAGATGAGAGCGGCGGGGGAGTCGGGCTCGATCGTGGCGATCTTGTGTGATGGCGGTGAACGCTACGCCACGACTTACTACGATCAGACGTGGTTGGCAGGGCAGGGGTATGTGTTGGACGACTTGATTGCGGCCGTTGCGGCCAGTGTCGAGCGGGGCGAACCCTTGCCGGACAGCATCCTGCGCGCGAATATCTGACACCCGGCAAAAACCAGTGTCGGAGCTGGCTTGCCTGCGATAGCGTCCTCAAGATCGCCATCGCCGGCAAGCCGGGCTCCTACAAGGGAACGTGTCAGGCCTCGATGCCCAACATGTCCCGTGCCAACGCCTCGGCAATCCGAATCCCATCCACGCCCGCCGACAGAATCCCACCGGCATAACCGGCACCTTCCCCGGCCGGGAACAGGCCTTTCACGTTCAGGCTCTGCATCGATTCGTTACGGGTGATCCGCAGCGGCGACGAGGTGCGCGTTTCAATACCGGTCAACACGGCGTCGTGCAGCGAATAACCCTTGATCTGCTTTTCGAACGCGGGCAGGGCTTCACGGATCGCTTCAACGGCAAAATCCGGCAAGGCCAGCGCCAAGTCGCCCAGGGACACGCCAGGCTTGTAAGACGGTTCCACACTGCCGATCGCCGTGGATGGCTTGCCCGCGATGAAGTCACCCACCAGTTGTGCTGGCGCCTCGTAGTTGCTGCCGCCGAGGACATAGGCGTGAGATTCCAGGCGTTCCTGTAGCTCGATACCCGCCAGCGGGCCACCTGGATAGTCCACTTCAGGCGTGATGCCGACCACGATGCCGGAGTTGGCATTGCGCTCGTTACGCGAGTACTGGCTCATGCCGTTGGTGACGACACGGCCTGGTTCGGAAGTCGCCGCGACCACGGTGCCGCCTGGGCACATGCAGAAGCTGTAGACCGAGCGGCCGTTCTTGGCGTGGTGCACCAGCTTGTAGTCGGCGGCGCCAAGTTTCGGGTGACCGGCGTATTTGCCCAGTCGCGCAGCGTCGATCAAGGATTGTGGGTGTTCGATACGGAAACCCACCGAGAACGGCTTGGCTTCCATGTACACACCACGACCGTGGAGCATGCGGAAGGTGTCGCGGGCGCTGTGGCCCAGGGCCAGGATCACGCGCTTGGACAGGATCTGCTCGCCGCCATCGACGACCACACCGTTCAACTGGCCGTCTTCGATCAGCACGTCGGTCACGCGCTGCTCGAAGCGCACTTCACCGCCGAGGGCGATGATCTGCTCGCGCATGTTCTCTACCACGCCGGTCAGGCGGAACGTACCGATGTGCGGCTTGCTGACGTAGAGGATCTCTTCCGGTGCACCGGCCTTGACGAATTCGTGGAGGACTTTGCGGCCGTGGAATTTCGGGTCCTTGATCTGGCTGTACAGCTTGCCGTCGGAAAAAGTCCCGGCGCCGCCTTCACCGAACTGCACATTGGACTCGGGGTTGAGCACGCTTTTGCGCCACAGGCCCCAGGTGTCCTTGGTGCGCTGGCGCACTTCCTTGCCGCGTTCGAGAATGATTGGCTTGAAGCCCATCTGCGCCAACAACAAGCCGGCGAAGATCCCGCACGGGCCGAAACCCACTACGATCGGCCGCTCCGTCAGGCCTTGCGGCGCCTGGCCCACGACTTTGTAGCTGACATCCGGCGCCGGGTTGACGTTGCGGTCATCGGCAAACTTGAGCAGCAGGGCGGCTTCACCCTTCACGTTCAAGTCGATGGTGTAGATGAAGCACAGCTCCGAGGATTTCTTGCGGGCGTCGTAGCTACGCTTGAACAGGGTGAAATCGAGCAAGTCATCACTGGCGATGCCCAGGCGCTGCACGATGGCGGGCCGCAGGTCTTCTTCGGGATGGTCGATGGGCAGCTTGAGTTCGGTGATTCGTAACATGACAGGATCCGGTAGGCGGCGGGCTCGGAGGCCGGCTGTTTTGCAAACCGGCGATTATAAGCCCCAATGGCGGTTTCCCGTCATGTTAAAACAGCACGACGTGACGTCAGTCGTCGCGCGAGCCGCCGAACGATGCGCAGCCGCGCTGCACCTGGCCGTTGACGCGCAGCTCGGCGGTCATGTGTTGCAGGCTGCCGCTGACCGGGTCGACGCAACGCTGCGGGGCGACCCACAATTCCACGTGCTGGTTGTTGGCTTCGGTCATCAGGTTGAAGCGGCCGTCGCCGATTTGTTCTTCCACATAGGGCACCGCCAATGGCGGCTGGCCTTCGCGTTCCAGCACCAGGCCCTTGGCGGTGACATTCATCACCCAGGTCGGCTTGTGGCCGTTGGCGCGCAGGATCATGCGCTTGAAGTCCGGGTCGTCGCAGGCCGAGGTCGAGCGCTCGACGCGGTAGAGTTGTTGCAGGTCGACGCTACCCTGAGTGCCGCTGGCAACCCCGGAAAACTTGCCGCGCAGGTCGGCAAACAACGCACCTTGCTGGCCGGCCAGGGAGGCTGCTTCCTGCAGGATGCTGGTGCCGCCGGTGTCATTGACCACGTAGTTGCGTTTGTCGCCACACGGCTGGAACAGCAGCTTGCCGCCGACCGCCGTGAGTTCGCCCTGCATGCGGGTCAGCCCGGCGATAGAAGGTTTGGCCGGATCGTTATCGAACATCTGGCAGGCGCCAAACAGGGGAAACAAGGCAAGTAGAGCAAGGGTATGGGCGGCACGCATGATCGGGTCTCCAGGCAAGTGCCGCCACGTTACGCAGGCCTGCGTCGCACCACAACCCCGCCCGCCAGCTTCAGGCGATTCTGACAGACAGCCTGATCACCCCACGATAAAAGTCTGACCGGTTTGCAGGCCTTCCACGCTTTTTGCGTAGGCCAATGCCACGTCGGCGCCCGGAGCCGGTTTGTAGCCACGGAAGTACGGCGCGTAGCTGTCCATGGCTTCAAGCAGGACCGTCGGGCTCACGGAGTTGATACGCAGTCCGCGCGGCAACTCGATCGCCGCGGCTTTGACGAAGGCATCGAGTGCGCCGTTGACCAGCGCCGCCGAGGCGCCGGTGCGGATCGGGTCGCGGTTCAGAATGCCACTGGTGAAGGTGAACGAGGCGCCATCATTGGCGTAATCGCGGCCGATCAGCAGCAGGTTGACCTGGCCCATCAGTTTGTCACGCAGGCCCAGTTCGAAATCGCTTTCAGTCATGTCGCCCAACGGTACGAAGTTCACGCTGCCCGCCGCACAGACCAGGGCATCGAACTTGCCCGTCTGTTCGAACAGCTTGCGGATCGACGCGCTGTCGCTGATATCCACCTGGAAGTCGCCGCTGTTGCGGCCGATGCTGACCACGTCGTGACGCTGAGCCAGTTCTGCCTTGACTGCCGAACCGACGGTGCCGCTGGCGCCAATCAATAGGATTTTCATGATGCTGTTCCTCCAGGGGTAAGTGAGGGTTCAGTCTAGAGTGGCTTTTTCTGTGAATAAACGCACTAATAGGCAACCTTTGGTTTTCAAATGGAAACAATCCATGAGCGAGATGGATGACCTGGCGGCCTTCGCCGTGCTGATCGAAGCCGGTAGTTTTACCGTGGCCGCTGAGCAACTGGGCTGCAGCAAAGGGCAGTTGTCCAAGCGGATCAGCCAGTTGGAAGCACAGTTTTCCGTGGTGCTGCTGCACCGCACCACGCGAAAGCTCAGCCTGACCGCGGCCGGCGCAGCGTTGCTGCCCCAAGCCCAGGCATTGGTGGTGCAGGTGGATCGGGCGCGACAGGCATTGGCCCGGCTCAAGGACGACCTGGCGGGGCCGGTGCGCATGACGGTGCCGGTGTCGTTGGGCGAGACCTTCTTCGACGGGTTGTTGCTGGAGTTTTCCAAGCAATACCCGCACGTGCAGATCGAGCTGGAGCTCAACAACAGCTACCGCGACCTGGCGCGGGATGGCTTTGACCTTGGCGTACGCTCAGGCGCGATCGAGAACGAGCGCCTGGTCGCCAAGCCATTGCTGGCCTGGCATGAGATGACCTGCGCCAGCCCGGCCTACCTTGAGCAGTATGGCGAGCCCCAAATGCCGGCTGATCTGGCCACTCACACCTGCCTGCTCAACAGCCATTACAGCGGTCGTGAAGAGTGGCTGTACCACCAGCAGCACGAATTGCTGCGGGTGCGGGTCAGCGGCACATTTGCCTCCAATCACTACAACCTGTTGAAAAAGGCCGCGCTGGTGGGTGCCGGTATCGCGCGGCTGCCGTCCTATGTGCTTCCTGCAGAATTGGCTGACGGCCGCTTGCGCTGGCTGCTGCGCGATTATCAGACGCGGAGCATGCCTATGTACCTGGTTCATCCTTATCAGGGCGGTTTACCGCGCCGCACCCAAGTGTTGGCCGACTACCTGGTGGATTGGTTCAAGCGCAGCGGCGAGGCGCTGGATCGGCTTTAAGCACAGCGACGGGCGATCAGATGATCGATGGACAGACGTCCCGGCCCTTTGGCCACAAGCAGTAATAGCAACGCGATCCAGGTGCCATGAGTCGGGTAGGCGTCCGGGTAGACGAACAGCTGGATCACCAGGGTCATACCGATCAGGGCCAAGGCCGAGAAACGTGTAGCAAAGCCCACCAGGATCAACACCGGGAAAAAGTGCTCGGCAAATGCCGCCATGTGCGCCGCGATTTCCGGTGACAGCAACGGCACGTGGTATTCGCTGCGAAACAGCGGCAATGTCGAGGCGGCTAATTTAGGCTCGCCGAGCTGGAAGGTGCCGCTGATCAAATCAATCGCGAAACCTTCGACTTTGGTTTGCCCGGATTTCCAAAACACAGCTGCAATGGAAAAACGCGCGAGAAACGCGATCAGGCTGTAAGGAACGTGTTCGAAAAGTGCGATGACCCGACTGATCAGGCACGACGGGCGAGTATTCATGGCGATACCTTTTGTTCTGGATGTAAATGAGTGATGGCGTTGTGGCTGATCAGCAGCGTCAGGCATTGGTGCAGGTCGAACTCGGCTGACGCTTCAAGCGCCTGTTCCACGGCTTTTTCCAAGGGCGTGCCATGGGCCAGGCTGTCGATAAACGCGACCGCGCCGTGGTCGATAGCAAAGACCTGAACCTCCAGGCCCTGACGCATGACCAGCGCACCCTGGGCGTGCCAGGGATTCAGCGTGGCCAGGCCACCTTCGATCTGATGCGCGGCCCAGATGGCCACCACCGCATAGGTGGAATTCAACGTGGCAAGGGAGGGATGCAGTTGCAGGCGCAACGTCCTCAGGTCAGTCTGGCCTTGCAGGGTCTGGAGAACCGCCTGCTGGTCCAAAGGCTGGGTATCCGCGGCGTGATAGGCACGCACACGCAAGCGTTCCAGCCGTGCGACATCGGCCAGGTAGGGCACGCTGGCGGCAGGCGCGAAGTCCTGGATAAACGCCGCGAACGCACTGCCATACTCGCTGATCAATGGGCTGGCGGGTGGGCAAGCCTGCACAAACAGGCCAGCCATGGCGCGAAAGAATTCGTCGCCGACCAGTTGCAGTGTCACGGGGTAGGCCGCCACCAATGCGTTGATCAACGAACTGTGCACATTGTTGCGATACACCACAAAGCGGCTGGCAGGGTCGGCGCCATTGCTGCTGAACAGGCCATCTGGGCAGGACAGGTCCGGCGCTAACAAGGCCTCGGCAAAATCGTCATGCAGGCTCATGGGGTCACCTGCGACAGATGCCAGTCGGCCTGTTGAGCCTCGGCCAGCAGTACGCCGAACGCTGGCACCTGGTTATCTCGCTCGATCAGGGTCGCCACTGAACCGACGTGCGCCAGTACTTTTTCGTACAACTGCCACACGGCGTTGTCGATAGGTGCGCCGTGATCATCGATCAGCAGGCGATCACCGAGACTGTCGGTGTCTTCGGCAAAACCGGCCAGATGCATCTCGCCCACCGCGTGCAACGGCAAGGCATCGATGTAGGCAAGTGGATCGCGCTGGTGGTTGATGCACGATACATAGACGTTGTTCACGTCCAGCAGCAAACCACAGCCGGTGCGGCGAATGATTTCGCTGATGAAGTCGGTCTCGTCCAGGGTTGAGCGCTGGAATTGCAGATAAGTCGACGGGTTTTCCAGCAGCATCGGGCGTTTGAGGGTGCTCTGCACTTGGTCAACGTGTTCGCATACCCGTTGCAGGGTCGCGCTGTCGTAAGCCAGGGGCAGCAGGTCATTGAGGAACACCGGGCCGTGGCTTGACCAGGCCAGGTGTTCGGAAAAAGAGTGGGGTTGATAGCGTTCGATCAGGGTGGCCAATCGTGCCAGATGGCCACGGTCCAGCGGGCCTTCGCCGCCGATGGACAGGCCTACGCCGTGCAAGGACAGCGGGTACTGTTCGCGGATCAACCCCAGGTAATGATGAAACGGGCCGCCGGCCACCATATAGTTCTCGGCGTGCACTTCAAAAAAACCGATGTCGGGCGAGGTCTCCAGCACTTCAAGGAAATGCTCATGCTTGAGCCCCAGCCCGGCCCGGCGTGGGAGGCCGGGCGCCTGAGCCTGGGAGACGGCTTGCAGGGATGAAAGAGTCATCATCAGTACTCAGGTTTTGCGAGGTTTCAGGACTTGGCGGTGAAGGCTGCTTCCTGGCCGAAACCGGTCGGCGAGGTGGAGCTTGGGGTCTTGAGGCAGGTGCCGGCCGGGACCAGTTTCCAGGCGTTGGCCTGATCTTTGGTTTTTGAGGTGCCGGCGCAGGAAGTACCAGCACCTGCGGCGCAATCGTTCTTGCCGGCTTCAGCGACGCCGAAGCATTTCTGCATGTCGTCGGCAGCGTGGGCGGTGGTAGCCAGGGTGGACAGGCTCAGGGCGGAACCGAGGGCCAGGACGAGGGTGGCGGCGGACAGTTTGGTAGTCATGGTGTATCTCCAGCAGTGGGTTGAGAGGGCGGGCTTGAATGCCTGCTTGTACCACTAGAGAGGGCGGGGGGGAATTTGTTACACGTCAGCCGGAAAAAATGAAAATTATCAATAACCCTGTAGGAGCCGGCTTGCCGGCGATGGCATTTTCTTGGACGCCATCGCCGGCAAGCCGGCTCCTACAATGGTTTGTTTCTTTAACCGCCCAGGTACGCCTCACGCACCTTCGGATCGGTCAGCAACTGCTCGCCAGTGCCTTGCATTACCACCCGGCCGTTTTCCAGCACATAGGCACGGTCAGCGATCTTCAAGGCCTGGTTGGCGTTCTGCTCCACCAGGAACACTGTCACACCGTCCTTGCGCAGTTGTTCGATGATGTCGAAGATCTGCTGGATGATGATCGGTGCCAGGCCCAGGGAGGGTTCGTCCAGCAGCAACAGCTTGGGTTTGCTCATCAGCGCGCGGCCGATGGCGAGCATTTGCTGCTCACCGCCGGACATGGTGCCGCCGCGCTGGCTGAAGCGCTCCTTGAGCCGGGGGAACAGGTGCAGCACCTTATCCATCTGCTCCTGGTAATCGCCCTTGTCGGTGAAGAACCCGCCCATGGCCAGGTTCTCCTCCACGGTCAGGCGTGAGAACACACGACGGCCTTCGGGCACCACCGCAATGCTCTTGCGCATGATCTGCGACGACTGCTGGCCCACCAGTTCTTCACCCATGTAGCGGATACTGCCACTGTAGGCCTGGGGCGAACCACACAGGGTCATCAACAGGGTCGATTTGCCGGCACCGTTGGCGCCGATCAGCGTGACGATCTCACCCTGGCGCACTTCGACGTTGACGCTGTGCAGGGCCTGGATCTTGCCGTAAAAAGTGGAAACGTTTTCGAATTGCAGCATTTTACGCTTCCCCCAAATAGGCTTTGATCACTTCAGGATTATCGCGGATCTGCTCCGGCGTCCCGTCGGCCAGAGGCGTGCCCTGGTTGATCACCACGATGTGGTCGGAAATGCTCATGACCAGTTTCATGTCGTGTTCGATCAACAACACGGTGGCGTTGTTTTCTTCACGCAACACGCTGATCAGCGCCTTGAGGTCTTCGGTTTCCTTGGGGTTCAGGCCGGCGGCTGGTTCGTCGAGCATGAGGATCCGCGGACGGGTCATCATGCAGCGGGCGATTTCCAGGCGACGTTGCTGACCGTAGGCCAGGGTGCCGGCCGGGCGGTTGGCGAACTCGGTCAGGTTGACCTTGTCCAGCCAGTACTCGGCGTATTCCATGGCCTCGCGTTCGCTCTTGCGGAACGCCGGGGTCTTGAACAGGCCCGCGAAGAAGTTGGTGTTCAGGTGACGGTGCTGGGCAATCAGCAGGTTTTCCACCGCCGTCATGTCCTTGAACAACCGCACGTTCTGGAAGGTCCGCACCACGCCCTTGCGGGCGATCTCGTGACCGGCCAGGCCTTGGATCGGCTGACCGTCCAGCAGGATGCTGCCACCGCTCGGCTTGTAGAAACCGGTGAGGCAGTTGAACACCGTGGTCTTGCCGGCACCGTTCGGGCCGATCAACGCTACGACTTGTTTCTCTTTCACGGTCAGGGCCACGCCGTTGACCGCCAGCAAGCCGCCGAAGCGCATGCTCAAGTTTTCGACTTTCAGGATCTCGCGGCTCATTTGCGCAGCTCCATGTGTGGACGTTGCATGGGCAGCAGGCCTTGAGGGCGCCAGATCATCATCAGCACCATCATGGCGCCGAACATCAACATGCGGTATTCGCTGAACTCACGCATCATTTCCGGCAGCAGGATCATCACGATCGCCGCCAGGATCACGCCCAGTTGCGAGCCCATGCCACCCAGTACCACGATGGCGAGGATGATCGCCGACTCGATGAAGGTGAACGACTCCGGCGTCACCAGGCCTTGGCGAGCGGCGAAGAAGCTGCCGGCGAAACCGGCGAAGGTTGCCCCGAGGGTGAAGGCCGAAAGCTTGATGACTGTCGGGTTCATGCCCAGAGCACGGCAGGCGATTTCATCTTCGCGCAGCGCTTCCCACGCACGGCCGATCGGCATGCGCAGCAGGCGGTTGATCACGAACAGGGCGGCCAATGCCAGCAACAGCGCCACCAGGTACAGGAACACCACTTTGCTCACCGGGTTGTAGTCGATCCCGAAGTATTCGTGGAACGTCTGCATGCCTTCTGCGGCGCTACGGTCGAACGTCAGGCCGAAGAACGTCGGCTTGGGGATGCTGCTGATACCGTTGGGGCCGCCGGTGATATCGGTGAGGTTACGCAGGAACAGACGGATGATTTCACCGAAGCCCAGGGTCACGATCGCCAGGTAGTCACCGCGCAAACGCAGCACCGGGAAGCCCAGCAGGAAGCCGAACGTGGCCGCCGCCATGCCCGCCAAGGGCAGGCAGATCCAGAAGCCCCAACCCAGGTAGTGCGAGAGCAGCGCGTAGGTGTACGCACCCACGGCGTAGAAACCCACGTAACCCAGGTCGAGCAAGCCGGCCAGGCCGACCACGATGTTCAGGCCAAGGCCCAGCAACACGTAGATCAGGATCAGGGTGGCGATATCGACCGCACCGCGCGAGCCGAAGAACGGCCAGATCAACGCGGCCACGATCAGGCCGATGATGATGTAGCGCTGGGTGCGCGGCAGGGTCAGGAATTGGCTGACCTTGGGCGATACCAACGGGCCACGGTTGCCCTTGAACAGGGCGCCGACCTGCTGGGTAAACAGCACGCGCAGGAACATCAGCACCGAGCACAGGGCGATGATGGTCAGGGTCACAGGACCGGTGCCATGCACTTCCAGGTTGATGCCGACAATGCTCAGCTTGAGGCCGAGCACGGGGAACGCAACCGCCCAAACCAACAGCGCGCTGAAAAACGCCGATTTAAGATATCTGCTCATACTTTCTCAACCTCCGGGCGGCCCAAAATGCCGGTCGGACGGAACAACAGCACCAGAACCAACAGGCCGAACGCCACGACGTCCTTGTACTGGTCGCCGAAGATATCGGCGCCAAAGGCTTCGGCCACACCCAGCACCAGGCCACCGAGCATCGCGCCCGGGATACTGCCGATGCCGCCCAAAACCGCCGCAGTAAAGGCCTTGAGGCCTACCAGGAAACCGGCGTTGGGGTTGATCACGCCGTACTGCATGCTCAGCAGCACCGCCGCAACGGCAGCCAGTGCGGCACCGATCACGAAGGTCAGGGCGATGATGTTGTTGGTGTTGATGCCCAGCAGGTTGGCCATCTTGATGTCTTCGGCGCAAGCCCGGCAGGCGCGCCCCAGACGGGAGCGGGAGATGAACAGGGTCAGGCCGAGCATCGCCACCAGGGTGACGACGAAGACCAGGATCTGCATGTACGAAATCAGCACTTCTTGTGCGCCGCCTGGGCCGAAGGAGATGCTCCCCGGGATCAGGTTGGGAATGGACTTGTCCTTGGAGTCCTGGGACAGCAATACAGTGTTCTGCAGGAAAATCGACATGCCGATGGCGGAAATCAGTGGGATCAAACGGTTGCTGCCACGCAAGGGACGGTAGGCAACACGCTCGATACTGTAGCCATAGGCACTGGTCACGACGATCGACGCCAGGAACGCGGCGGTCATCAACAGCGGCAGGGAGTGGATACCCATCATGGCCAACCCGGCAAGGGCGATAAAGGCCACGTAGGAGCCAATCATGTACACCTCGCCATGGGCGAAGTTGATCATTCCAATGATGCCGTAAACCATTGTGTAGCCAATGGCTATCAAGGCATAGGTGCTGCCAATGGTCAGGCCATTAACCAGCTGTTGGAAAAAATGATAGATCTCAGGCATTACAGCGCTCCTAAAAACCCGATACGCATTTCACTGGTGGAGTCATTTCCGGCCTGTGCCCTGTTCTGTGACCAGGTTGCACAAAGCGTTTGCCA
The DNA here is from genome assembly GCF_013385825.1 of Pseudomonas reactans. GTDB lineage: Bacteria > Pseudomonadota > Gammaproteobacteria > Pseudomonadales > Pseudomonadaceae > Aquipseudomonas > Aquipseudomonas reactans. The sequence continues at coordinate 133,371 of NZ_JACAPG010000012.1, forward strand.
GCGAACCGCTGGTGACGGTTTTAAGATTTTCAGGTGAGCCAGCGCCCGGATCGCGGGTGACAGGCCCATAAACCTCGTAAAACAAAGCCCACTGCTCTCACAGTGGGCTTGTTGGACCAGTAACGCCTGGCTTACTGAGGGGAAACTTCGGTTTTTGGTTTACCGAAGTGCCATTCGTAGACCACGAACTTGAAGTCCTTCAGGTCGCCCTTGGCGTCGAAGCTCAGGTCGCCGGTAGGGGTCTTGAAGGTGCCCGCGTGGATGGCTTCGGCCACTTTGGCGGTGTCTTCGCTTTTCGCTGCCTTGATGCCGCCGGCAATCACTTCGATGGCCGAGTAGGCTGGGAACACGAATGGACCGGTTGGGTCCTGTTTGTTCTTGGCGAACTCTTCAACGATGGCTTTGTTGGCCGGGTCAGTGTCGAAGGACTTAGGCAGGGTGACCAGCAGGCCTTCGGAAGCGCCCTGGGCGATTTGCGAGATGGAGTCGTTGCCGACGCCTTCCGGGCCCATGAACTTGGCGTTCAGGCCTTTTTCCTTGGCTTGGCGCAGGATCAGGCCCAGCTCAGGGTGGTAGCCGCCGTAGTAGACGAAGTCGACGTTGGCTTGCTTGAGCTTCTGGATGATCGAGGAGAAGTCTTTGTCGCCGGCGTTCAGGCCCTCGAAGACAGCAACCTTGGTGCCTTTCTTCTCGAGGGTCTGTTTAACGGCGGTGGCGATGCCTTCACCGTATTGCTGCTTGTCGTGCAGTACGGCAACGATCTTCGGCTTCACGTGGTCGGCGATGTAGTTGCCGGCGGCTGGGCCCTGGGCGCTGTCCAGGCCGATGGTGCGGAAGATCAGCTTGTAGCCACGGGCGGTGATTTCCGGGCTGGTGGCAGCCGGGGTAATCATGATCACGCCTTCGTCTTCATAGATGTCGGAGGCAGGTTGAGTGGAGCTGGAGCAGAGGTGACCGACCACGAACTTGACGCCGTCGTTGACCACTTTGTTGGCGACGGCAACGGCTTGTTTAGGATCGCAAGCGTCGTCGTATTCCTTGGCCTCAAGCATCTTGCCGTCTACGCCGCCCTTGGCGTTGATGTCGGCGATGGCTTGCTTGGCACCCATGAATTGCATGTCGCCGTATTGCGTCACTGGACCGGTCTTAGGCCCTGCGATACCGATCTTGATGGTGTCGGCTGCGAACGAATGGCCGGCAACCCCAGCCAGGACCATAGCGGCAAACAGTTTGGAAATCTGCTTAGTAGCCTTATTCATAGTGCTCCACTCTTACTGTTGTATTTTTTATAGTTCTAGCGGCCTTGTGAGCTGCAGAACCGGATCGGATATCTCGGATATCCCCCCGGCAGTGCCCTGGCAACTGTACCGGTACAGTGTAGAGCGCCGGTTGATCGCTTGAAAAGCTGGCTGCTGGGGGCAAAACCCGGGTATGTCGCTTAAATGAAAGAAAAAGACAGAATTGCGGCGGGGTGATGCCAGAGTTTCGGGCAATCCTTGGCTTTCCTGACACTTTCTCTCGGTGACTCATTTGCAACTGGGTTTTTCTACCCGGGCCACGACGTTATGATTGCGCCGTTTTTTTACTCAGGTGAATTCCCATGACGCAAGAACCTAGCACCCTCTATGCCAAGCTGCTCGGTGAAACCGCCGAAATATCCTGGAAAGAGCTTGAGCCGTTCTTTGCCAAGGGTGCCCTATTGTGGGTCGATGGCGGCCTGGATTTGATCGAAGCCGCCGAGGGAATGGCCGAGGACAACCGCGACAAAGTCGCTGCCTGGCTGGCCTCTGGCAGCCTGGGCGAAGTGTCTGCAACGCGGGCGCTGGACCTGGTGGAGCGTGATCCAAGCCTGTGGGCGGTGGTGGTTTCGCCGTGGATCCTGATCCAGGAAAGGGCAGCCTCTTCGAAGTAGGCACTGAAACGGTGCGTGAATTTCAGGTTTGAAAGTGTGTAGCGGGGTAACCGCTGACGCCGTGATGGCATCTTGCCGTGAAGAAAGGTCACAGCCCAGGGTGACGCGTACGTCATGGGAACAGTTTTTCCACCGTCCACAGGGTGGAAGAATTGTTTCTCAGTGTTTAAAAAGCCTGGCATTTGTCGGATCGGGACAGTAGGAAGCGCTGAAATTCCGGTAAAGTGCGCAGCCTGTCACCCGGAGCCCACCATGCCGTCAACGCTGCCCCCCTCAGCGAAGCCCTCGCACCAGCTGCTTTACCTTATCTACGGTAAACAAGATGTTTACCGGCGCGAAGCCAAATTCAGCATCCTCACTGCCTTGGCTCAGCTCAAGCCGGGTGAGTCGCTGTGCATCCGGGTCATGACCGATCGGCCCCAGGATTTCATCGGCTGGCCGGTAGAAACCACCGAGCTGGACGAGCAGACTCTGACCCAGTGGCAGGGCGACAACGGTTACCTCCACCGGCGCAAGGCCTGTGCAATCGCCCAAGGCTTGACGCTGGCGGACAAAACCCTGTTCGTCGATACGGATACGGTATTCCTCAAGTCCCCTCATCGCGTGTTCGATTTGATCGAGCCCGGCCAGTATGTGATGGACGAGTTCGAGTACGACTGGCGCTATGTCTGCCAGCGCCCGGACTACCTCAAGCTGGGCCAGCACCTGCACGCCCACGGCATTTCTGCCAGTAACAGCTTCAAGCTCTACAACAGTGGCCTGTGTGGTGTCCGTGATACGGATACGCCGCTGCTTGAAACCTCGATCCGCCTGATCGACGAGTGGACCCAGGGTTCATTCGACATCCACACCATCGAGCAAGTCGCAATTTCCTTCGCGATGCAGGGCAAGACGGTGCGCGAGGCCAGGAAGTTCGTTCATCACTATTACGCTGACAAGCGCTTCTTCCATGCCATGCAGGCGCATTTTTTCAGCCTTCATGGTGAAACCTTCGGCCCTGAGCTGGTGGCGCGTTGCCTTGACGTACCGCAGTTCAAACCTATGCCATCGGCGTGGCAGCGACTGAGCATCAAATGGAAGCTGCGTAATCAGCGCAAGCATGTAAAACGGGTCGGTCGCGACTTGCTCTACGGCAGCGCCGCGCCTGCGAATCCCTATTACGACGTGTGCCGACAAGGCTGGTGGGAATCGGCCTCGCGTGAAATTCGCGGTTGGGATGAGGCTGAGCAGAACACGTTCTTCGGAACGCAAGCCTCCAGCTGGCCGAAGCAATTGCCCCGGCCTGCCAAGTCTGCAGACGAGCAGGCCATCGTCGCCTACCTGCAGCAACGACGAGCCTCGTGAAACAGTGACGGCGCCAAACGGCGCCGTCGCTACGCGTCAGGCGGTCTTGCCCGTGTGGTTATTCAACGAAATAACTTTGGTCTTGCCGATGCGGTGACGGTAGATCTCACGCAGGTACTTGATCGACTTCTTCACGCAATCCCGTGACAGGCGAATGTCATTGATCGACACGAACTTGTCTTTGTCGTTGATCAGCTCGCGGTACTTCTTCTCATACATCGGCTTGATCGCGTACCAGTTGGTATCGAGGATCTTCGCCGGGTTTTCGAACTCGTTGAGCAGCTCGTCGATACGGTCCTCGTCGAAGTCCTCGTGGATGATGAAGTCCAGGATCGAGTTGTCCAGCGTGTCATCGAAGCGGTACGGGTTGCGCGCGAAGCAGCGCTTGATGAAGGCTACGATCAGCGTGAGGAAATCATCCGACAGGCACGGGCTTTTGGCGATCAAGGTGGTCAGCGACAAGTTGGCCGATGCGCCAATCACCAGCGCATAGCGCTTGAGCGTGGTGTTGGGGAACAGGCTGTTGAGGTGGGTCTTGAGCCGGTTCAGGTCCATGTAGGACAGCTTGTAGTCCTTGGGCAACGAGACAATCGACACCACCGACGAACAGTTCTTGAAGAAGTGCAGGTCGTGCAACGCGGCTGCGTCGTAGCCCGAATTCTTGTACTGCTCCAGCGAGGCCTTGTAGCGCTTGGATTCGATCGGCAGCAGGCTGATGCCTTCGATGGCCTGGGTGACCTTATTGAAGTGCGGCAGGTCGATGGAACGGAAGAACAGATCATCGATGTTCAAGCGTTGCGGCTCTTTGTCGAACACCTTGAACTTGTCACTCGACGGCGCTGGGGTCTCCGGCACGACGGACTCAGCGTAGGCAATCGCCACCGGGCCGGCCAGGCTCATGAAGAGGTCGTTGGCATCCAGGCGGATGGTTTCGCCGATGTCAATCCCGGCACGACGGAAGTAGTTCTGGTCGTAGTCGGTGGTCACGGCCTGGGCCGTGAGGATGTTGAAGATCTGCTGGGAAATGTACTGGTTGGCGTGTTTTTCCATGGCATTGACGTCAATGTTCTGGATATTGCCGTCATCGCTTTCTTCGGCATAACGCATGATGTCGTTGGAAATCAGCATCATTGCGTTCCACGGCCGGATACGCCCCTTCACGCTGGCTTCGCTGCTGTCTTCATTGGCAAAGTTGTACGAGAAGTCCCATTCTTCCGACAGGTATTTGCACAGCAGGCGCCCGGCGTTGATGTGCAGCGCCTCGGACATTTCGCTGCGGTGGTCGGAGATGTTCGGCAGCACGCAAATGCCGCTGGTGAAGATCGGTTCGAACACAAAGGCATGGCCGCTTTTGCTGTCGTGCTCGTCGGCGGGCTTGGTGTCGAACGTCTTGTTCATGTACGAGTGCTGCTGGGCCAGGCCGAACTCCGAGGCCATGCCCGAGCCGGTGCCGCCGCCGGCGCTGAAGATCGAGAAATACAGGCGCGACTGGTTCGCCTTGATGCCGCAAGAGTCGATCAGGTACGAATGGATCATCTTCCAGTCAGGGCTGGAAAAACGCTGGGTGTCTTTATTGAGGATGATCTTGGCCAGGTACTGGCCGAGGATCGGCGCGTTACCGGCGCCACCGGCATGGACTTCCGACAGGTCCATGATTTTCATCTTGCTATAGTCGCGCAAAAAGCCGCTTTTTTCACCCTTGCGCGAGAAACGGATGCGCCCGGCGATGTCTTTGTCCAGGTCGCCGAGCATCACCAGCGGTTCCACCAGGAACACCGGTTTGCTGGCCTTGCCGCCGCCCAGGCGCAGGTTGTTGCGGATCCACTGGGCGGGGCTATAGCCCTTGTCCTGCGATTTGTCTTCGTTGCTGAATTCGTTCAGGTAGAACTTGCGCGCGTTGTACACCAGCTCGGCCACGTCCAGCGCAATGTTGGAACCGCAGCGGCCCAGGCCGATCAGGCAGACCGAGGGAAATTCCTGCTCGTTGCGCGGGTCGTTGTCGCCTTCCAGGTGGGGCGGGCGCGGGAACACCATATCGCGCAGGCCGTCGAGGTTGTCGAGGATGCGGTCGGTATTGGTTTCGGTGAAGTACAGGTATTGCTGGGTGGCCAGCGGGCGGGCGCTGCTCAATGACTTTGAACCTGAGGGCTTGTCCGCAGGAGCTGGGAGCAACACGTCGGATACCACGGTGGCAGAGTTATTTTTAGAAGTCATTGTGCGCCATGTGCCTGGGCGGATGGCTGAAAAGTATCAAAGGGCCATCACGGAATGGGAGTTCGCGACTTTACAGTGCGTCCTTGTCCTGGGCGAGTGGGCTAAACCCTAGTGTTTTCGGGGGAAAACCTGGCCGGACTCTGATGAATCGGCCGTTCGTCGGCGTTCTTTAGGCAAATGATGGCTAAATGCCAAAGTTTCGGCGTCAGCGAATTGGCCTGACGATGGACGTGGAGCCGCCTCGGTTTGGAGAAGGCTCTTTCGGCGAGTTGCTGTCCTTGGTGACCACTCCGCTCGGTGAGTGGAGGGGGTTGCGCATGTTGATGCCTTGCATCACACCGATGATGTCACTGGCCGGCACCGCCGGGCTCAGCAGGTAACCCTGGACGAAATCACAGCCATGCTTGTGCAGCAGCTCAAACTGGGCCTGGGTTTCGACGCCTTCGGTCACCACTTGCAAATGCAGGGTGTGGGCCATGCCGATCACCGCCTGGACGATCTCGATATCCGCAGTGGACTTGGGAATATCCTGGATAAACGAGCGGTCGATCTTCAGCGTGTTGAGTGGCAAGCGCTTGAGGTAAGCAAGGGACGAGTAGCCGGTGCCGAAGTCGTCAATGGCCAGCGACACGCCCAGCGCGCGGATCTGCCGCAACAATGCCAAGGTGCTGCTGATGTTGCCCATCAGGGCGTTTTCGGTGACTTCCAGCTCTAGGCGGTTGGCGCCGATCCCGCTGAAGCGCAACGCGTCTTCGATTTCATCCGCCAGCTCATCGCGGGCCAGGTTCAGGGCCGAGCAGTTCACCGCCATGGTCAGGTCGGTATAACCCCGTTCCGACAACAGGCTCAGGTCATGACAGGCTTGGCGCAGTACCCAGTGGTCCAGTTCGGCAATCAGGCCGTTGCTTTCGGCGATGCCGATAAAGCGGTCCGGGGCCAGTAAGCCGTGCTGTGGATGTTGCCAGCGCACCAGGGCTTCCAGCCGCGTGACCTTGCCCAGTTTCATGTCGAAGATCGGTTGATAGAACAGCACCAGTTGGTTGCGGGTGCGCAGGGCGCCGCGCAGTTCCTCTTCCAGTTGCAGTTCGAGGAAGGCGCGGGTTTTCAGGTTGGAGCTGAAGAAGTTCAGGCTGTTGCGCCCGGCATCCTTGGATTGATACAGCGCCAGGTCGGCGGTTTTCAGCAGTTCTTCGCAGGTCAGGCCATCATCGGGGAACAGGCTGATGCCGATGCTGGTGGTCATCACCATGCGCCGGCCGGCCAGTTCGATGGGTTCTTTCATCTGTTGCATGATGCGCTGGGCCAGGTGCCGGGCTTCGTCACGGTGGTGGATGCTGATCAGAATGCAGAACTCATCGCCGCCAAACCGCGCGACCACATCGGCGTGGCTGCGCACCGAGCCTTTGATGTGCCCGGCCAGCACGGTGAGCAATTGGTCGCCAGCGTCATGCCCGAGGCTGTCGTTGATGCGTTTGAAGTGGTCGATATCGAGGAAAATCACCGCCATCATGCCGTGGGAGGCGGTTTTTTCGGCGAGCTTTTCCGCAAAGATCTGGTTGAAACCGCGGCGGTTGAGCAGGCTGGTCAAGGCGTCGTAGTGGGCCACCTGTTGCAGCGAGGCGCGGGCCTGGTCCAGTTCGCTGAGCAGCGCATTGACCCGGCGCAGGTCACGTTCCTTGTGCTGCAGCTTCTTGTCGGCCAGGGCGGCGCTGATGCTGCTACCGATTACCAGCAGCGTGATGACGGCGACCGACAGGCCCAGTTGAATCGGGTTGTTGTCCAGCGGCAGCGACAGGTCCGCCCCGGTCGGCACCATCAGGCGCATGGCGGCCATGCCGGTGAAATGCATACTCAGAATGCCGGCACCGAGCACCAGGCTGGCGGCATATTTGAGCAACTGGTGGAACACCCCGGCGCCGTTGCGCAGGTAACTCGACAGCAGCAATGCCGCCAAGCTGGCGCCGATGGCAATGCCGATCGAGGCTATGAACAGGCGCGTTTCGAAATACACCTGGGCCTGGGAGCGCATGGCCGACATGCCGACGTAATGCATCAAGGCGATGCCGATGCCCATCCAGACCGACGCCAGCAAATACTGGTGGAAGCGCAAGTGGGGGTGACTGAGGGTTTGCATGGCAATCAACGACGCGATCAGCGCGATCAGCAAGGACGCGAACGTCATGAACAGTTCGTAATGGATAGCGATCGGGGCCTGGAAGGCCAGCATGCTGATGAAATGGGTCGACCAGATCCCGCCTGCCAGGCAACCAGCACCGAGCCAGCGCCAATGGCGCTGCGCGGTAGGGTCTTCGACATGGCCGACGCGTTCGGCCATGTCCAGCGTGCCGAAACCCGCCGCGCACGCGACCAGATAGGCGAGCAGTACCAGGAAGGGGTTATGACTGCAATTGAGTAATAAGTGCCCGCTCTCTGGAAGCTCGGTAAAAAAATGCAGACCCAGCCATTCCATAGCATGTCCCGTCATAGAGTCACGTCACTGCCTACGGCGATGACCTATGGGGACGAGTGTAGACGTGTAGGAGAATTCGCCAAGGAGTAATGGCACTTTGCTTGTCTACGATTTTGTCATGCCACCCATAGCGTTTGATGCTAAGCGCTGATGGGCAGGTCAAGTTCGAACGGTGCTTCCAGCGGCGCCAGGCCAAACGCGGCGCGGGCTGCATCGCAATCGGCGTTGTGCACGCCCTCATACCAGGAGGACTCGAATTCGCGGCACACGCTGGAGCGCTGATCGTAGATCGTGCAGCGGGTGCCTTGGCCTACTTCTCCTTCAAGGCTGCAGCAGCGCGCCGGTTTCTGGTCGGTGCCGATCATCGCCACGCGGGTGGGGTTGATCTGTACCACCAGGTCATCGGGCACCGTGCCCCCCGACGAGGCGCACTCTCCCCAGAAGAAAGACACACGAAAGTGTGAACAGCAGGCACCGCAATTCAGACACGGACTGGCTTCGGACATGGGCGTCATCGATAAGAAAAGTAGGAGTGGGGTGTTACGGAAGGCTCGCCATTCTATCCGGGCCATGGCCGTTGGGAAGGGGGGCACGCACTTATATTTTTGTAGGCGAAGTCCCGTGCTGCCGGGCGAAATCATGCCCTATCAGCTTTACGAATCATTACAGACAACCGGGTGCCGTCTGACTATGTTGCAGGTACCGGGCAGGATGCATCGGGCATCGCAGCTCTCATAACAATAAAAGAGACGGACCCATGCAGAACTCGACCCAAGCGGCGAATGCCTGGCGCATTCTGTTCCTGCTGTTCCTGGCCAACCTGTTCAACTTCTTCGATCGCACGATTCCGGCGATCATCATTGAGCCAATCCGCATGGAATGGCACCTGAGCGACTTCCAGCTCGGCATCATCGGTACCGCGTTCACCATCGTCTACGCCATTGCCGGCTTGCCCCTCGGGCGCCTGGCCGACACCGGTTCACGCAGCAAACTGATGGGCTGGGGCCTGTTCGCCTGGAGCGGGCTGACGGCGGTCAATGGCATGGTCGGCAGTTTCTGGACATTTTTGCTGGTGCGCATGGGCATTGGCATTGGCGAAGCCAGTTATGCGCCGGCGGCCAACTCGCTGATTGGCGACCTGTTCCCGGCGCACCGTCGCGCGCGGGCCATGGGCATTTTCATGCTGGGCCTGCCGTTGGGGCTATTGCTGGCGTTCTTCACCATCGGCTGGATGGTCAAGGCGTTCGACAGTTGGCGCGCGCCGTTCTTTATCGCGGCGGTACCGGGGATGATCCTGGCGGTGTTCATGTTCTATATCAAGGAGCCCAAGCGCGGCGCCGCCGAAACCGTGCAAGTCTCCCAGGAGCGCGTCGACCGCCCGATCCGCCGCGTGCTGGCGGTGCCGACTTTCCTGTGGCTGGTGCTGGCCGGGCTGTGCTTCAACTTTGCGACTTATGCCTGCAACTCGTTCCTGGTGCCGATGCTGCAGCGTTATTTCCTGATGCCGTTGCAGGAAGCCGCCGTTGCCACGGGTGTGATCGTCGGGTTGACCGGCCTGGTAGGCCTGACGCTAGGCGGCTGGGTCGCCGACAAGATTCATCAGCGCGTTGCCAATGGTCGCCTGTTGTTCGCCGCGTTCAGCCTGATTATCTCCACCGTGACCACCGCCTGGGCGTTGCACGCCGGGCGCATCGAGATTGGCGTGTTCGTGGCGCTGTTCAGCGTGGGTTGGTTGTTTGCCTATAACTTCTACACCTGCGTGTATACGGCGATTCAGGACGTGGTCGAGCCGCGCCTGCGGGCCACGGCCATGGCGCTGTTTTTTGCCGGGCTGTATTTGCTGGGCGGTGGGATGGGGCCGATCGTGGTGGGCGGGCTTTCCGATCATTTCGCGCACTCGGCGATGTATGCGGCGGGGGCGGAACAGATGACCGAAGCTTATAAAGCGGTGGGGTTGCATGACGCCATGTACCTGATCCCGGTGGCGCTGTTCTTGACCATGTTGTTTCTGTTCCAGGCGTCGCGCAGCTTTGTGCGGGATGCCAAGAAGATGAAGGAGGGGTTGAGTGCAGTGGAGGTGCCGGCTGCGGCGGCGATAGCTTGAAACCGAGGTGACGCCATCGCCGGCAAGCCGGCTCCTACAAGAGATTGTGTATACCTGTAGGAGCCGGCTTGCCGGCGATGGGGCCTTTGATGACGGCGATTAGCCCGCGACCAACACCCGAATCGCTTCCAGTCGCAGCGCCGCCTTATCCAGCATGGCCAAGCCTTGCTCACGTTGGGTGCGCAGGGCGACCAGCTCACTGTCACGCACGGTCGGGTTGACCGCTTGCAACGCGGTCAGGCGCGCCAGTTCTTCGTCGGTGTCCGCCGCCAGGCGACGCTTGGCCTCGGCCACGCGCTCGGCATGTTGCGGGGTGATCTTCTCTTCACCGGCGTTGATCCGTGGCGTCAGCTGGTCGCGCTGGGCCTGGATGAACTTGTTGGCGCTGGCCCTCGGCACGCTTTCCAACTGGTCGTTGAGGGTCACGAATGACACGCGGCTCGACAGGTCGTTGCCATTGGCATCCAGCAAGCAGCGCAGGGCGGCCGGTGGCAGGTAGCGGCCCAGTTGCAGCGAGCGCGGGGCAACCACTTCACTCACGTACAGCAGTTCCAGCAACACGGTGCCCGGCTTGAGCGCCTTGTTCTTGATCAGCGCCACGGCGGTGTTGCCCATGGAGCCGGACAGCACCAGGTCCATGCCGCCCTGCACCATCGGGTGTTCCCAGGTGATGAACTGCATGTCTTCGCGCGACAGCGCCTGGTTGCGGTCGTAGGTGATGGTCACACCTTCGTCGTCACCCAGGGGGAAGCTGGCGTCGAGCATTTTTTCGCTGGGCTTGAGGATCAGCGCGTTTTCCGAGTGGTCTTCGCTGTCGATGCCAAAGGCGTCGAACAGGGTTTCCATGTAGATCGGCAGGGCGAACTGGTCGTCTTGCTCCAGGATGTCCTCGACCAGCGCATCGCCTTCGCCGGCGCCGCCGGAGTTGAGTTCCAGCAGGCGGTCGCGACCGGTGTGCAGCTCTTCTTCCAGACGCTCGCGCTCGGCACGGGCCTCGTCGATCAGGGCTTGCCACTCGCCGTCGTCAGCATTTTCCAGTAGCGGCAGCAGGCGTGGGCCGAACTGATGCTGCAAGGCGTTGCCGGTCGGGCAGGTGTTGAGGAAGGCGTTCAGCGCTTCGTGGTACCACTGGAACAGGCGCTCTTGCGGGCTGGTTTCCAGGTACGGCACGTGCAACTCGATCACGTGTTTCTGGCCGATCCGGTCCAGACGGCCGATGCGCTGTTCCAGCAAATCGGGGTGGGACGGCAGATCGAACAGCACCAAGTGGTGGGAGAACTGGAAGTTGCGGCCTTCACTGCCGATTTCCGAGCAGATCAGCACTTGGGCGCCGAATTCTTCATCGGCAAAGTAGGCAGCGGCGCGGTCACGTTCGAGGATGTTCATGCCCTCGTGGAACACCGTGGCCGGGATACCGGAGCGCACGCGCAGGGCGTCTTCCAGGTCCATGGCGGTTTCGGCGTGGGCGCAGATCACCAGGACCTTGGTGCGCTTGAGCATTTTCAGCTGGTCGATCAGCCACTCAACGCGCGGGTCGAAGCGCCACCAGCGGTTTTCTTCTTCAATGTCCGGCTGCGACTGGAAGCTGACTTCCGGGTACAGCTCGGCGTGCTCGCCCAGCGGCAACTCCAGGTATTCGTCCGGGTTCGGCAGCGGGTAAGCGTGCAGCTTGCGCTCGGGGAAACCTTGCACGGCGGCGCGGGTGTTGCGGAACAGCACGCGGCCAGTGCCGTGACGGTCGAGCAGCTCGCGCACCAGGCGTGCGCTGGCTTCGGTGTCGCCATCGTTGACGGCGGTCAGCAGGGCTTCACCTTCGTTGCCGAGGAAACCCTGGATGGTCTTATGTGCGGCAGGGGAGAGACGCCCCTTGTCCAGCAGCTCCTGCACGGCTTCGGCGACCGGGCGATAGTTCTCGCTTTCGGAGCGGAAGGCTTGCAGGTCGTGGAAACGGTTTGGGTCGAGCAGGCGCAGGCGTGCGAAGTGGCTGTCCTGGCCCAATTGCTCGGGGGTGGCGGTCAGCAGCAGTACGCCAGGAATCACTTCGGCCAGTTGTTCGACCAGTGCGTATTCCGGGCTGGCTTTTTCTTCGTGCCAGACCAAGTGGTGAGCTTCGTCGACCACCAAGAGGTCCCAGCCAGCGGCGAACAGCGCGTCCTGGGCCTTCTCGTCGTCCACCAGCCACTCCAGGGCCACCAGCGCAAGCTGGGTGTCTTCGAACGGGTTGGTGGCATCGCTTTCGATAAAGCGTTCTTCGTCGAACAGCGCCACCTGCAGGTTGAAGCGGCGGCGCATTTCCACCAGCCATTGGTGCTGCAGGTTTTCCGGCACCAGGATCAGCACGCGGTTGGCGCGGCCCGACAGCAGTTGGCGATGGATCACCAGACCGGCTTCGATGGTTTTACCCAGGCCCACTTCGTCGGCCAGCAAGACCCGTGGCGCGATACGGTCAGCGACTTCACGGGCAATGTGCAACTGGTGAGCAATAGGTTGCGCACGCACGCCGCCCAGGCCCCACAGCGAGGACTGCAATTGGCGGCTGGTGTGTTCCAGCGTGTGGTAGCGCAGCGAGAACCAGGCCAGCGGGTCGATCTGCCCGGCGAACAGGCGGTCGCTGGCCAGGCGGAACTGGATGAAATTGGACAGTTGGGTTTCCGGCAGGGTGACCTGCTCGTTCTGCCCATTGAGGCCGTGGTACACCAGCAGGCCATCGACGTCGTCGACTTCCTGTACGGTCATTTTCCAGCCTTCGAAGTGGGTGATGCTGTCACCCGGCGAAAACCTCACGCGAGTGAGGGGCGCATTCCGTAGCGCATACTGGCGGGTGTCGCCAGTGGCCGGATAGAGCACGGTCAACAAGCGCCCGTCCTGTGCCAGAACGGTGCCTAACCCCAGCTCTGCTTCGCTGTCACTAATCCAGCGTTGCCCCGGTTGATACTGCTGCGCCATGCTGCCTGACTCCCGCCGTGAAAAAGCCGACTATCTTAACGGAACAAGCCCCCACGCCCAAGGACTCTGACAAAAACTACTCCGTTTGCGCTGGAAGCCGGAAGCCGAATCGACGGGTGGCGGGCACTTGGGAGTGTCGACTGGGTCACAGGTTGGCAACCCTGTGCTCAAGTCGCCCTGTCACCCGCCGACAGCCTGTTGATCAGGAGAATAATCACTATGCTGCCACCCATGCTGCCCGTCAGCGTTGTGCCGGTGACGTCACAACTCGATCCGGTGCGACAGAAGCCGGATATCCCGCCCGTGGTGCCAGTTCAGCCGGGCTCCAACGAGAGCACCATCGACCTGAAAAAAGGCGACGCCGAGACGTCGGCCTTTTTGCTGCGCGAAGAACAGCGCCGCCAGCAGGAGCAACAGAAACGCCGGCGTGAAGCCGATGAAGACCCGGAGCAGCACCTGGCCATTCCGGGCGACATACTCAACGCCGACAACACCGTGCCGGTGGTGCCGCTGGTCGAAGATGCCCCGCGCCAGGGCTTGTGGGTGGACGTCGAGGTTTAGTCGCGCAACGCGCGCAGGGCGGCGATCAGCAACTCGATATCCTGTTCGGTATTGAGTGGGCTGACCGAGATCCGCGCCACGCTTTCCAGGCCCCGTGCCTGCATATCCAATGGCGTGTAGGCCACGCCGTTGGCGCCGATATTGATGCGTTTCAGGCTCAGGCGCCGCTTCAGTTCGAATGCATCCCAGCCTGCCAGGTTGAAGGCGATCAAGCCTGATTGCCGCGAGCCCAGGTCATGCAGGGTAATGCCCGCCATCCCACGCAGTTCGTCGCGGATTCGCCCGGCGGTTTGCGACACCCTTTCCCAGACGCGCTCGATGCCCAGGCGATTCATCTCCTGTAGCGCATTGCCTAGGCCTGCGAGCAAGGCGAAAGAGGCCTCGCTGGTCTCAAAGCGCCGAGCGTCATTGCGCAGGTCAAAACCCTGGGCGGTCCATGGTGCTGAAAACACGTCGCGCTGGGCCGGGTTCAAGCGCTCAAGAAAGTCCGGTCGCACATAGAGCAGCGCGGTGCCCCGTGGACCGCGTAGATGCTTGCGTCCAGCTGACTTGAGCACATCGCACTGCAACGCTTGCACGTCCACGGGCACCTGGCCGACGGCTTGGCCGGCGTCGATGAAGTAGGGGATGGCGTGCCGCCTGGCCACGTCGCCAATGGCGTGGGCAGGGTTGATCAGCCCGCCATTGGCCGGGAGCCAAGTGAGGTCGATCAGTTTGACCCGTGCATCGATCATCGACTCCAGCGCCAGCGGACAGACGGCGCCGGTTTCGTCGCAGGGGATAATTTCTACCCGTGCACCGGCGTGCACTGCCAGCTCCATGCTGGCCAGGTTGCCGCCCCATTCGTGGCGGCCCACCAGAATGCGATCGCCCGGTTGCCAAGGCGCCAAGGCCTGGAACGCCAGGCTCCAGGCCGTCGAGCCGCTGCTGGCAAAGGCAATCGAGGCAGCGGGGGCATTGAGCAGTTGCGCGGCGGCACGGCGGGCTTTTTCCACCAGCACCGCGCCATGTTCGCCGGCTTCCATCGGGCCGTCGCGAGCTTCGCGTTGCAGTTGCTCGATGATTGCGTCGAGGGTCGCCTGGCTGGGCAGGGATGCGCCGGCAGAGTTGAAGTGCACGATGCCGGATTGGCAGCCCGGCGTGTCGTCCCGCAGTTGCTGGACTTCGAGCGGGCTCACGGGCGTAACTCGAAAATGGCATCCACCTCCACGGCCACGCCGGCCGGCAGGCTGGAGACGCCCACGGCGGTGCGCACATGTCGGCCTTGTTCGCCAAGGGCGTTGACAAGCAGGTTGGAAGCGCCATTGGCGACCACGCTTTGTTGCTTGAAATCGGCGCTGCTGGCGATGAACACACCCAGGCGCACGGTGCGCACCAGGCGCGACAGGTCATCACTCAAGGCATTGCTCAATTGCCCCAGCAGGCCCAACGCCGCCAATTGCGCCGCCTGTGCGCCTTCCTCATCGCTGAGGGATTCTCCCAGGCGACCGATGTAGGCGGGGTTACCGTCGACCAGGGGAATTTGTCCCGAAACGAAGAGGTGGTTTTGGCTGATGACGTGGTTGATGTAGTTGGCAATGGGCTGGCTGGGGGTAGGCAGCGTGAGGCCAAGGGCTTGAACGCGCTGGCGGATGGAGTCGCTCATGGTGAATCCTCTGGGTTCAGGAGGTTTCAGCATGTTGTTTGCACCGAGGGGCGGCAAACGGATAGATCTCACGCGACGTATCGAAATAACTCACGCGTCGGCGCAAGCTTCCTTCAACCACTGGCTGAAGCACGTGGCGGCTTCGTTGGCGGGGCCTGGGGGCGCGATGAGCCAGTAGCCGATGTCGCTGTGATAGGGCGGCCAGTCGAACGCTTCCACCAGGCTGCCATCCTGTAATCGGCGCTCGATCAGGCGATGGCGGCCCATGGCGATGCCCTGTCCGGCCACGGCGGCTTCGACCACGATGTTGTAGTCGTGCAGCATTACGCGGGGATGGTGGGTGAGGTCGACCTGGTGGTGCGCGGACCAATCGGTCCATTCAAAGGGGCGGTGCGAAGTAGCCATCAGCAACGGGCTGTCCTGGCGTGCCTTGAACGACGGGCTGCACACCGGGGAGATGATCTCGGGCATGAGCCGCGTGGCCTGGACATCGGGCCAATCACCCTTGCCGTAGCGGATGGCCAGGTCGACCTCGGCGCCCGTGACATTCGCCAACTGGATCGCCGGCAACAACTCCACCTGGATATGCGGGTAGCGGTTTAGAAACCCAGCCAGGCGCGGTGCCAGCCACAGCGTGGCAAAGGACGCCAGTAAACCGATGCGTAATACGGTGGCGCTGGGGGCAACCCGCTGGGCGCGAGTGGCAGTGGCGATGGCATCGAGGGCGGGGCGGATTTCGTCGTAGTACTGTTGGCCGTCAACGGTCAGATCGATCGCGCGGGTGCGTCGGATAAACAGCGGTTTGCCTAGATGCTGCTCAAGTTTCTGCACCTGATGACTCAGGGCGCTTTGGGTTACTGACAACTCATTCGCCGCTTTGATAAAACTCAAATGCCGCGCCACGGCTTCGAAGGCACGCAGTGCCAGCAATGGCGGAAGGTCCTTGTGCAGTGCCACTTGAGAGCGTCTCCGGGTTCGGGAAAGGCCTCGATTTTGTGCGATGCCCTGCCTTTTGTCGCCCGCTGATTTGCCGTTGAGCGGGGGAGGCCGCATTATTGAGCCATTCCCTTCCACGACGTAAGCCAAGCCATGAGTGAAGACGACAAGCTGATCGACCTGAATGCCGAACGCGCCAAGCGTGTGCATGACCTCAATGACAAGCGCCTGAATGAAGTGCGCCAGGCATTTGAACACGCGATGCCACTCGGCAAAGTGAAGAAAAAGCCGAAGAACAAGCCGAAAAAGCGTTGAAACAACCTGCATCCCTTGATGCAGGTCAGTTATTGCCCTTCTTTACGCCCCGTCGCGGGCGACATTGATCCCCGTCAATTTTCCAATCCGCCTTCTCCATTAACTTAGCCCTATCGCAACAGGGCAAGCACAGGAGGCCGGTCATGTTTATCGATAATGTGGTGTTTGCCGGAGTGCTGACTGTAAGCCTCATGGTGCTGTTTTTTGTAGGGTTTGGAATTTTTATCTGGAAAGACGCGAACAAGCGTAAAAAACCATAGGTTTTTCCAGGTTACATGAGCACGCAAGGCATTTTGGGCGACTTCGGTCGCCCTTTTTTTTGCGTTTGAATTAATCCGATGACCTGTAGGAGCCGGCTTGCCGGCGATGGTCGTTAACGATTATTCGATATGTCTGGAAAAGTATGGCGCCTTGACGTTCTTCGCCGGCAAGCCAGCTAATACAGAAATACGGAGACAAAAAAAAGGTGCGACCCTCGCGGATCGCACCTTTTTCATTGCGGCAGGGTTATCAACTACCCAGCGCCTTCGACGCCAACCAGAACAACCCGGCCGACAAGCCTACCGTCGCCGGCAGGGTCAGCACCCAGGCCATCAGGATGGTTTTCACAGTGCCGCCTTGAAGGCCGCTTTTGTTCGCGACCATGGTGCCGGCCACGCCGGAAGACAGCACGTGGGTGGTCGACACTGGCAGCGCGAAGATGTTGGCAAAGCCAATCATGGTCGCGGTGGTGATCTGTGCCGACATGCCTTGGGCATAGGTCATGCCCTGCTTGCCGATCTTCTCGCCAATGGTCAATACCACACGCTTCCAGCCCACCATGGTGCCCAGGCCCAAGGCCAGTGCAACGGCGAGGATCACCCAGAACGGGGCGTACTCGGTGGTGGCGGTCAGGTCTTTGCGCAGCTTGTCGAGGTCGGACTTCTCACGCGCATCCAGGCCTGGCAACTTGCCGACCTTTTTCGCGGTGTCATCCAGGCAGAGCAAATAGCGACGCACTTCAATACGCTGGTCAGAAGTCAGCGAATGATAGTCGGACACGCCTTTCAAGGTGTCGACCAGCGCGTTGATGGTCGGCTCGGTCTGTTGCGGGTTGCACTGGAACTTGCCTGGCAGATCGTTCTTCACGCTCTTGCCCAGGGCCAGGAACTCGCCGAGCGTGGCGTTGTTACGCTGGTAGAACTGGCTCAAATGCACGGTTGCATCGCGGGTACGTTCGATCTGGTAAGTGGTGCTGCCCAGGTCGAGCACGAACTGCGCCGGCACGATACCGATCAGCACGAGCATGATCAGGCCGATGCCTTTCTGGCCGTCGTTGGAGCCGTGTACGAAACTCACGGCCATGGCGGAAATCACCAGCACCAGGCGGTTCCAGAACGGCGGGTGTTTCTTGTCGTCGAGTTTGCGGCGCTGGTCCGGGGTCTTGTGCATCTTCGACAGCGGGCGCCACCACTTCAGGCCGATCAGCACCAGGGCTGCGACCAGGAAGCCGGCCATCGGCGAGAACACCAGGGAGGCGCCGATATCGATCGCCTTCTGCCAGTTCACACCGTCAGCCAGGGGGATGTCGTTGATCAAGGCATTGGCCAGGCCGACACCGAGGATCGAGCCGATCAGGGTGTGGGAGCTGGAAGCCGGGATACCGAAGTACCAGGTGCCCAGGTTCCAGGTGATCGCCGCTGCCAATAAAGAGAAGACCATCGCCAAGCCATGGCCGGTGTTCACATTGATCAGCAACTCCACCGGCAGCAAGTGCACGATGGCGTAGGCGACACCGACACCACCGAGCAACACGCCGAGGAAGTTGAACACCCCGGAGAAGAACACGGCCAGGTGCGGCGGCATGGCTTTGGTATAGATGACTGTGGCCACCGCGTTAGCGGTGTCATGAAAGCCATTGATGAACTCGAAGGCGAGGACAAAGGCCAGGGCGAGCAACAGGCTCACGAGAACCCAAGCATCCAGTCCGCTGAATAAATCGATCATGAAGGTTTTCTGACCCGGTCGTAAGGGGGCGCGATTATGCCAGAAAACCTCAGTAATCGATGCACTAGCTGCTCATCGGTAACAATCTTCACCGAAAAAAATACCGGGAAAGGCGTGCATCCCAGGGTTTTCGGGGCTTTGGCAAGTCTTTGATTTATAAAGCAGAGGGGCCACAGAGCGGGGTTTTGTCACAAAAACGTCACGCCTGAAACATTTGTATGAAATTTTACTGGTGATGGTGGGATTCAAGGTTGCCGGCTGCTAGCGATGTGCCAGCAGTCGAGGCAAAACCTTGGGGTTCAAACCGGCTCGCTTATGGCTCTTCGGTTTTCAGCTCTTGTTCAATCTTTTGGATTTCCTGGGCAAATGCCTGGTCGAGCAGGCTGGCTCGCTTGCGCCATGGTTTGCGTTCAGGTTCAGGCTGGGCGGCGTAGGTGGTCACTTCCCCGCCGTAAACGTCCTTGTAACGTTGCTCCTGGCGCTCAAGTTCCGCGCGCAGTTCATCTTTCGTCACATCGTTACCTAATTGAGTTGAGTGTTAATACGTTGCAGCGTTATGCCGGAATGCGCCCTCGGCGTGTTCCAAGTTGAAGCGCAGAAACGTTCAAGTTTGGAACAGGCACGGGCGGCCACTTGTTAGTGGTGCATTCGAGGCAGATAGTTGCGATCGGCAATGCACGGTAGGTGCATCACCTGACGAGTTCCTGTCCTGCTGATCGAGCCGGGCGGACCTGCACATAGAATGCATTATAGCCGTGCCTCTGAATAACACTATCTGCATAAAGTTAAAAACCGTCAACTTTGTGTGAGCGTTTTGTTACACAGGCGTGTCGGTAATTGCACAAATTCCTGGCGTCATTAACTCAGTCCAACTTCAGGCGTTATTAAGCGTCACCTATTTTTACTCAGCGCTTCAGGTCGACTCGGCCCAGGTCGCTCGCAAATTGCGATAATCGAATGATCGTCCGATAATCGCACAATGTTCTCGGCGCTGCCTTGTGCATCCCGGCTGACGCGGCTTGTAATAGCAGCCGAACCTCCCTGCGGTCGACAATAAGAGAAAGGATCCCTGACATGAACGATCAATTGCGCAACTCTTTCGCGTCAGTGGCGCCGCCGATCGTTGCCTCTCCGGCCAAGCGTATCCAGGCGTTTACCGGTGATCCGGACTTCATGACGTCCCTGGCCCGTGGCCTGGCCGTGGTTCAGGCGTTCCAGGAACGCAAGCGCCACCTCACCATCGCCCAGATCAGCCACCGCACGGAAATCCCCCGCGCCGCCGTGCGCCGTTGCCTGCACACCTTGATCAAGCTCGGCTACGCCACCACCGACGGGCGCACCTATTCGCTGCTGCCCAAAGTGCTGACCCTGGGCCATGCCTATTTGTCGTCCACACCGTTGGCCGTGTCGGCCCAGCCCTATCTGGACCGCATGAGCGAGCAGCTCCATGAAGCCTGCAACATGGCCACTCTCGAAGGCGACGACATCCTCTACATCGCCCGTTCGGCCACCACCCAACGCCTGATTTCCGTGGACCTGTCGGTGGGCGGACGCTTGCCGGCCTATTGCACCTCCATGGGCCGCATCCTGCTTGCCGCACTGGACGACGCCTCGCTGCAGGACTACCTCGACCACGCCGACCTGCAGACCAAGACCAGCCGCACCCTGACCACCCCCGCAGCGCTGTTCGAATGCCTGCAACAAGTGCGTCAGCAGGGCTGGTGCATTGTCGACCAGGAGTTGGAGCAGGGCCTGCGTTCCATCGCGGTGCCGGTGTATGACGCCTCGGGCCAAGTGCTGGCCGCACTGAACGTCAGCACCCACGCTGGGCGCGTCAGCCGCAGTGAGTTGGAACAGCGCTTCCTGCCGAGCATGCTCAGCGCCAGCCGTGAGTTGAGCGCGCAACTGTTCGCCTAAGCTGTTCGGTCACCGCACAGATCCCGGTTTGCTCAATTGACGGTGTTTCCTCCGACTTATTACTGTGCGGCAGCGCTGTTGAAGCGCCCCAATAATAACGACGACCCCAGGTCGTCAGCCCGCCATCGGTGTGGAAATAAAAACAATGAATCAGCCTTCTGTCGGTTCCACGTTGGACGTCCAGTCCTTCATCAACGCCCAGCCACTGTCCCGTTATCAGTGGCGCGTGGTGATCCTGTGTTTCCTGATTGTTTTCCTCGACGGCCTCGACACTGCCGCCATGGGCTTTATCGCACCGGCGCTGTCCCAGGACTGGGGCATCGACCGCGCCAGCCTCGGCCCGGTGATGAGCGCCGCGTTGATCGGCATGGTCTTCGGCGCCCTGGGTTCCGGCCCGTTGGCTGACCGTTTCGGCCGCAAAGTGGTGCTGGTGGGCGCGGTGCTGGTGTTTGGCGCGTTCAGCTTGGCGTCCGCCTACAGCAGTAACGTCGATCAATTGCTGGTGCTGCGTTTTCTCACCGGGTTGGGCCTGGGCGCCGGCATGCCGAACGCCACGACGCTGCTGTCCGAATACACACCGGAACGCCACAAGTCATTGCTGGTGACCAGCATGTTCTGCGGCTTCAACCTGGGCATGGCCGGTGGTGGGTTTATCTCGGCCAAATTGATCCCGGCGTTCGGCTGGCATGCCTTATTGCTGATCGGCGGCATCCTGCCCTTGATTCTGGTAGTGGTGCTGATGCTATGGCTGCCGGAGTCGGCACGCTACCTGGTGGTGCGTAACCGGGGCACCGACAAAGTGCGCAAAACCCTCTCGCCCATCGAACCCAGCATTGTCGCCCAAGCCACCAGCTTCAGCGTGCCCGAGCAAAAAACCGTCAAGGCGCGCAACGTGTTTGCGGTGATCTTCTCCGGCACCTACAGCGCCGGTACCTTGCTGCTCTGGCTCACCTACTTCATGGGCCTGGTGATCGTCTACCTGCTCACCAGTTGGTTGCCGACCCTGATGCGCGACAGCGGCGCCAGCCTGGAGCAGGCCGCGTTTATCGGTGCGTTGTTCCAGTTTGGCGGCGTGTTGAGCGCGGTGGGCGTAGGCTGGGCGATGGACCGGTTCAATCCGCACAAGGTCATCGGTATTTTCTACCTGCTAGCCGGGGTGTTTGCCTACGCGGTAGGGCAGAGCCTGGGCAATATCACGCTGCTGGCAACCCTGGTGCTGGTTGCCGGGATGTGCGTCAACGGTGCGCAGTCGGCAATGCCGTCTCTGGCCGCGCGTTTCTACCCGACCCAAGGCCGCGCCACTGGCGTGTCGTGGATGCTCGGCATTGGCCGCTTCGGCGCGATCCTCGGTGCCTGGATGGGCGCGACCTTGCTGGGCCTGGGCTGGAACTTCGAACAAGTGCTCACCGCCCTGGTGATTCCGGCTGCATTGGCCACGGCTGCCGTGGTGATCAAGGGCATGGTCAGCCACGCCGACGCTACCTGACCCGCCCTTGTAGGAGCCGGCTTGCCGGCGATGGCATCACCTCGGTAAACCTGATTGGCCGAGGTGCCTGCATCGCCGGCAAGCCGGCTCCTACAGGGCGTCGTACCCCAGATAAATAGCAAGACAACAATCCGTTCGATAATCGAACACTGAGTCGATTATCGGATTGTTTGGCCCATTTCCCCGGCTTAATCTTCAAGCACTTCGGCGCCACCTCAGCGCCTTTTTCGATCCATACCGGGAGCCCGAACCCCATGGCTGAAATCCTCGCGCTGCGTGACGCGGTGAAGCAATTTGTGAACGACGGCGACACCGTCGCACTGGAAGGCTTCACCCATCTGATCCCTACGGCAGCGGGTCATGAAATCATTCGTCAGGGCAAGAAAGACCTGACGCTGGTGCGTATGACACCTGACCTGATCTACGACCAGTTGATCGGTGCCGGTTGCGCCCGCAAGCTGATTTTCTCCTGGGGCGGCAACCCGGGTGTGGGCTCCTTGCATCGCCTGCGCGACGCGGTCGAGAAGCAATGGCCGCAACCGCTGGAAATCGAAGAACACAGCCACGCCGACCTGGCCAATGCCTACGTCGCCGGTGCCTCAGGCCTGCCCTTCGCGGTGCTGCGTGCCTACGCCGGTTCCGACCTGCCCAAGGTCAACCCGCTGATCAAGACCGTGACCTGCCCATTCACTGGCGAAGTGCTGGCGGCGGTGCCGTCGGTGCGTCCGGACGTCACCGTGATCCATGCGCAAAAGGCTGATCGCAAGGGCAACGTTTTGTTGTGGGGCATCCTTGGCGTACAGAAGGAGGCGGCTCTGGCGGCCAAGCGTTGCATCGTCACCGTCGAAGAAATCGTCGATGACCTGAATGCGCCGATGAACAGTTGCGTGTTGCCGACCTGGGCACTGACGGCGGTGTGTCATGTGCCAGGTGGCGCACACCCGTCCTACGCCCATGGCTACAACGAGCGTGATAACCGCTTCTACCAGGCATGGGACCCGATCGCCCGCGACCGTGAGACCTTTACAGCCTGGATCAACGAATACATCCACGGCACTGCCGACTTCACCGAATTCCAGGCCAAACTGGCCACCGCGCAGGAGGCCAAGTAATGGCTTACTCGACCAATGAAATGATGACCGTCGCCGCCGCGCGCCGCCTCAAGAATGGCTCCGTGTGCTTCGTCGGCATCGGCCTGCCGTCCAAGGCGGCCAACCTGGCGCGCCTGACCTCTTCGCCAGATGTGGTGCTGATCTACGAATCCGGCCCGATTGGCGCCAAACCGTCGGTATTGCCGCTGTCCATCGGTGATGGCGAACTGGCGGAAACCGCCGACACCGTCGTGCCGACCGGTGAGATCTTTCGCTATTGGCTGCAAGGTGGGCGAATCGATGTGGGCTTTCTCGGCGCAGCCCAGGTCGACCGTTTCGGCAACATCAACACCACCGTGGTCGGTGATTACCACCAGCCTAAAGTGCGCCTGCCGGGTGCCGGTGGCGCGCCGGAAATTGCTGGTTCGGCCAAGAGCGTGCTGATCATCCTTAAACAGTCGGCGCGTTCGTTTGTCGACAAACTCGACTTCATCACCTCGGTCGGTCATGGCGAAGGCGGCGACTCGCGTCAACGCCTGGGGCTGCCGGGCGCGGGTCCTGTAGGGATTATTACTGACCTGTGCATCATGGAACCGGAAGCGGGCACCCATGAGTTCGTGGTCACCGCGCTACACCCTGGGGTGACCCGTGAGCAGGTAGTGGCCGCCACCGGCTGGGCAATTCGTTTTGCTGACCAGGTCGACACCACCGCCGAACCGACTGATGTGGAGCTGACCGCCCTGCGTGACCTTGAAGCACGTACCGCGGCCGCCCATGGCCAAGCGCCTGGAGAAGCCTGATGCGCGACGTATTTATCTGTGATGCCATCCGTACCCCCATCGGCCGTTTCGGCGGGGGCTTGTCCACCGTGCGTGCGGATGACCTGGCAGCGCTGCCGATCAAGGCGCTGATCGAGCGCAACCCTTCGGTGGATTGGACTGCCGTCGATGAAGTGTTCCTCGGCTGCGCCAACCAGGCCGGTGAAGACAACCGCAACGTGGCGCGCATGGCGTTGTTGCTGGCGGGCCTGCCAGAGAGCATTCCAGGCGTGACCCTCAACCGCTTGTGCGCCTCGGGCATGGACGCCATCGGCACCGCCTTCCGCGCGATTGCCAGTGGTGAAATGGAGCTGGCGATTGCCGGTGGCGTCGAGTCGATGTCCCGCGCGCCCTTCGTGATGGGCAAGGCCGACGCGGCGTTCTCGCGCAACATGAAGCTTGAAGACACCACCATCGGCTGGCGCTTTATCAACCCGTTGATGAAGGCCCAGTACGGCGTGGATGCAATGCCGCAGACGGCCGACAATGTGGCCGACGACTACAAGGTGTCCCGCGCCGACCAGGACGCTTTTGCCCTGCGCAGCCAGCAACGTACCGCTGCTGCCCAAGCCGCCGGGTACTTCGCTGAAGAAATCGTGCCCGTACGCGTCGCCCATAAAAAAGGCGAAACGCTGGTGGAACACGATGAACATCCACGGGACACCACGCTGGAAGCCCTGGCGAAGCTCAAGCCCGTGAACGGCCCGGACAAAACGGTCACTGCCGGCAACGCCTCCGGTGTTAACGACGGCGCCGCCGCGTTGATCCTGGCCTCAGCCGAAGCCGTCAAAAAGCATGGCCTGACCGCCCGCGCCCGTGTGTTGGGCATGGCCAGCGCCGGTGTCGCGCCGCGTGTGATGGGCATTGGCCCGGTGCCGGCCGTGCGCAAGCTGGTGGAGCGTCTTGGCCTGGCCGTGACCGATTTCGACGTGATCGAACTCAACGAGGCCTTCGCCAGCCAAGGCCTGGCCGTGCTGCGTGAGCTGGGCATTGCCGACGACGCGCCGCAGGTCAACCCGAACGGCGGCGCCATCGCCCTCGGCCACCCGCTGGGCATGAGCGGCGCGCGCCTGGTGTTGACGGCCCTGCACCAACTCGAAAAAACCGGCGGCAGCAAAGGCCTGGCGACCATGTGCGTGGGCGTCGGCCAAGGCTTGGCCCTGGCGATTGAACGCATCTAATAAGAGAGGACTGCACCATGAGTGACAAGCCTGGATACCGGCGCCCGCAAGCGGGCACTCAACCTGATTACCTGCACCCGGCGTACCAGTCGACGAACCTGCGTTCGCCGTCCCAGCCGTTGGTGTTCCTGCCCCATTCCTTGTCGGAAATCACCGGCCCGACCATCGGCGCTGAGCGCGTCAACGAGAAGGACAACGACCTCACGGCCCAGCATGAAGGCGAGCCGCAAGGCGAACGCATCATCATTCATGGTCGCGTGCTCGACGAAAACGGTTTGCCGGTGCCGGGGATTCTGGTGGAGATCTGGCAAGCCAACGCCGCCGGTCGCTACAACCACAAGCGCGACCTGCACGACGCGCCGCTGGACCCGAACTTCACCGGTACCGGCCGCACCGTCACCGACGCCGATGGTTGGTACCAGTTCCAGACCATCAAGCCCGGCGCCTACCCGTGGGGCAACCACCACAATGCGTGGCGCCCGGCGCATATCCACTTTTCGCTGTTCGGCCCGAGCGTGCTGACGCGGCTGGTCACGCAGATGTACTTCCCCGGCGACCCGCTGCTGGAATACGACCCGATCTACAACTGCGTGCCGGACACTTCGGCCAAGCAACGTTTGATCGCCCGCTTTGACCTGGAAAAAACCATTCCTTCCTATGCCCTCGGCTACCGCTGGGACATCGTCCTGCGCGGCCGCGACGCCACGCCGATGGAGAAATGAGATGACACTCAACGCGACCACGTCCCACACCGTCGGGCCGTATTACCACATCGGCCTGACCTGGCTGAACCGCGAAGACCTGACCGTGGCCACCACCCTCGGCGAACGCGTGGCGATCAGCGGGCAAGTGGTGGATGGCAATGGCGATGTCGTCAACGACGCCATGCTCGAAGTCTGGCAGGCCAATGCCGCCGGTAAATATGACCACCCGGAAGACGAGCAGGACAAAGCCGTCGACCCGAACTTCGAAGGTTTCGGCCGGGTGCCGGTGGATGCCGAAGGGCGGTTTCGCTTTACCACCATCAAGCCGGGTGCGGTTCCTGGCCTGAAAGGCACAACCCAGGCGCCACACCTGGTGGTGCTGGTGTTTGCCCGTGGTTTGGTGAAGCACTTGCTGACGCGGATTTATTTCGAGGGCGAGGCGCTGAATGGGGATGACCCGTTGCTGGCGTGTGTGCCTGCCGAGCGGCGCGAAACCTTGATTGCCAAGCAGGATGCAGAGGGTGTGCATCAGTGGAGTGTGATTTTGCAGGGCACAGATAAGGAAACGGTGTTCTTCGATTATTGAGGCTTCCTGTAGGAGCGAGCTTGCTCGCGAAAAGCCTGAGAGCGCCGCATTCATTCAGGCTGCCCGCGTCATCGTTGGCGATTTTCGCGAGCAAGCTCGCTCCTACAGGGATCAGGCTTCAGGCAACACCCATCCAAAAGTCTGCTTGCATGACATGGTTGTTGCAAAGTATGTCTAGGCTACACACGTTCCCACTGAGTGAAAAATCATGACAACAACAACCAGTCACTACACCGGAGAAGAACGCAGCAAACGGATTTTTGCGATCGTCGGGGCATCCTCCGGCAACCTCGTCGAATGGTTTGACTTCTACGTCTATGCCTTCTGCGCCATTTACTTTGCCCCGGCGTTCTTCCCGTCGGATGACCCCACGGTCCAACTGCTCAACACCGCCGGCGTTTTCGCTGCGGGCTTCCTGATGCGACCTATCGGCGGCTGGCTGTTTGGCCGGGTCGCCGACAAGCACGGGCGCAAGAACTCGATGATGATCTCGGTGCTGATGATGTGCGCCGGTTCCCTGGTCATCGCTTTCCTGCCCACCTACAAAGACATCGGCGCGTGGGCCCCGGCGTTGCTGTTGGTGGCGCGGCTGTTCCAGGGCTTGTCGGTGGGTGGCGAATACGGCACCACCGCGACCTACATGAGTGAAGTCGCGCTCAAGGGCCAGCGCGGTTTCTTCGCCTCGTTCCAGTACGTGACGCTGATCGGCGGGCAACTGCTGGCGGTGCTGGTGGTGGTGATCCTGCAACAGATCCTCACCGAAGAAGAATTACGCGCCTGGGGCTGGAGGATTCCGTTTGTGATCGGCGCCATTGCGGCGGTGATCTCCCTGCTGCTGCGTCGCACCCTCAAGGAAACCACCAGCAAGGAAATGCGCCAGGACAAGGACGCCGGCAGCGTGGCGGCGTTGTTCCGCAACCACAAAGCGGCATTTATCACCGTGCTTGGCTACACCGCCGGCGGCTCGCTGATTTTCTACACCTTTACCACCTACATGCAGAAATACCTGGTGAACACGGCCGGGATGCACGCCAAGACCGCCAGCTACATCATGACCGGCGCGCTGTTCGTCTATATGTGCATGCAGCCACTGTTCGGCATGCTCTCGGACAAGATCGGCCGTCGTAACTCGATGCTCTGGTTCGGCGCCCTCGGCACCCTGTGCACCGTGCCGATCCTGCTGACCCTGAAAACCGTGACCAACCCGTTCCTGGCCTTCGTGCTGATCTCGCTGGCCCTGGCCATCGTGAGTTTCTACACCTCCATCAGCGGCCTGGTGAAAGCGGAAATGTTCCCGCCTCACGTGCGTGCCCTGGGTGTGGGCCTGGCGTATGCGGTGGCCAACGCGATCTTCGGCGGTTCGGCGGAATACGTGGCCCTGGGCCTCAAATCCATGGGCATGGAAAACACTTTCTACTGGTACGTCACCGGCATGATGGCGGTGGCCTTCCTGTTCAGCTTGCGCCTGCCGAAACAGGCGGAGTACTTGCATCACGATCTATAAGGGACGCGTTATGACGATGCGCACGAGCAATCAATTGTTCGACGCTTACTTCACGGCGGGCAGCATGGCCGAGGTGTTCTGCGACAGGGGACGCTTGCAGGGCATGCTGGATTTTGAAGCGGGCTTGGCCCGGGCCCAGGCCCAGGTCGGCTTGATTCCCCAGGCCGCCGTCGCACCGATCGCCCAGGCCTGCCTGGCCTCGCTGTACGACGTGGATGCCCTCGGCGTGGCGATTGCCACGGCGGGGAATTCGGCGATTCCGCTGGTGAAGGCGCTGGGCAAGTTGATTGCCAGTGAAGATGCCGGAGCCGAGCGCTATGTGCATCTGGGCGCCACCAGCCAGGATGTGATGGACACCGGCCTGGTGCTGCAACTGCAGCGGGCAGTGGGGTTGATCGAGGCGGATTTGGTGCGTCTGGGCGACATTCTTGCCGCCCAGGCCCAGCGCTATGCCGGCGTGCCATTGGCCGGGCGTACCTGGTTGCAGCATGCGACGCCGGTCACCCTGGGAATGAAAATCGCCGGTTGGCTGGGCGCTGTCACCCGCAATCGCCAGCGTCTGGCGCAGTTGAAACCGCGTTTGCTGGTACTGCAATTCGGTGGTGCATCCGGAACCTTGGCAGCGCTTGGCGAACAGGCCATGCCCGTGGCCGAAGCGCTGGCGGCTGAGTTGCAACTGACCTTGCCCGAGCAACCCTGGCACACCCAACGGGATCGCCTGGTGGAGTTCGCCAGCGTGCTCGGCCTGATCGCCGGCAGCCTGGGCAAGCTGGGCCGTGATATCAGCTTGTTGATGCAGACCGAAGCAGCCGAGGTTTTTGAACCGTCCGCACCAGGCAAGGGTGGTTCGTCCACCATGCCGCACAAGCGCAACCCGGTGGGCGCGGCGGTGCTGATCAGTGCCGCTACGCGCGTGCCGGGCCTGGTCTCGACGATGTTCAGCGCCATGCCCCAGGAGCACGAACGCAGCCTGGGCCTGTGGCACGCCGAATGGGAAACCCTGCCGGAGATCTGCCGTTTGGTCTCCGGTGCGTTGCAACAGGCGTTGTTGGTGAGCGAAGGCTTGGAAGTCGACCCGCAGCGCATGGCGCAAAACCTCGACCTGACCCAAGGCCTGGTATTGGCCGAAGCCGTCAGCATCGTGCTTGCCCAGCGCCTGGGTCGCGAAACCGCGCACCATTTGCTGGAGCAATGCTGCAAGCGTGCCGTCGCAGAGGGCCGTCACCTGCGTGCGGTATTGGCGGATGAGCCACAGGTCACCGCCGAGTTGTCTGCAACTGAATTGGACCGTTTGCTTGATCCCGCCCACTACCTGGGCCAGGCCCACACCTGGGTCACCCGCGCCGTAGCCGAACACTTTGCTTGAGGAGACCACCGTGGCCTTTGTACAACTCGCCGAGGGCGAACTGCATTACCAATTGGATGGGCCCGAGGATGCGCCGGTGCTGGTGCTCTCCAACTCGTTGGGCACCGACCTGCACATGTGGGACATCCAGATCCCGGCTTTCACCCAACATTTTCGCGTACTGCGTTTTGACACCCGTGGCCATGGCAAATCCCTGGTGACTCCGGGCCCCTACAGCATCGGGCAACTCGGTCAGGATGTGATCGCACTACTGGATGCGTTGGATATACAACGCGCGCATTTCTGCGGGCTGTCCATGGGCGGCTTGATCGGCCAATGGTTGGGCATCCATGCAGGCCAACGTCTGCAACGCCTGGTGGTGTGCAACACCGCCGCCAAGATCGGCACGCCCGAGGTGTGGAACCCGCGCATTGAAATGGTGCTGCGTGATGGGGCGGCGGCGATGGTGGCGCTGCGCGATGCATCGATTGCACGCTGGTTCACCGCAGACTTTGCAGCGGCCAACCCGCACCAGGCCAAGCAGATTACCGACATGCTGGCGGTCACTTCACCCGAAGGTTATGCCGCCAACTGTGCGGCGGTGCGTGATGCGGATTTCCGTGAGCAACTGGCTTCAATCAAAGTCCCGACCCTGGTCATTGCCGGTACTGAAGATGCGGTCACACCGCCGGCCGGCGGTCACTTTATCCAAAACCATGTGCAGGGTGCCGAGTACGCTGAGTTCTATGCGGCGCACCTGTCCAATGTGCAGGCCGGTGCGGCGTTCAGCGACTGCGTCATTGAATTTTTGTTGGCCCGCTGAGGAGCTTTTTGTGGACGAGAAACAACGTTATGCCGAAGGCCTGCAAGTGCGCCGTGAAGTGCTGGGTGATGCCCATGTCGATCGCAGCCTCAATGCCCTGACCGAATTCAACAGTGAATTCCAGGAAATGATCACCCGGCACGCCTGGGGTGATATCTGGACCCGTCCCGGCCTGCCCCGACACACCCGCAGCCTGATCACCATTGCCATGCTGATCGGCATGAATCGCAGTGAAGAACTCAAGCTGCACCTGCGTGCCGCCGCCAGCAATGGCGTGACACGTGCCGAGATCAAGGAAGTGCTGATGCAGAGCGCGATCTACTGCGGGATCCCGGCGGCGAATGCCACGTTTCATTTGGCGGAATCGGTGTGGGATGAGCTGGGGGTTGAATCGCGGGAATAGGGGTCAGTGAGAGTCGGCGTCCCACACCCAATTCCACACGCCTGGCAGATGCACTTCTTCACTCACATCCTTGACCGTACGCGCCAGCGCCGCGCGCTGTAGCTGGGCGGTGCCGGTGTAGAAGGGCTCCGCGGCTGTCTTCATGCCGTTGACTCGGGCGCTGTCCAGCAGGATCTGCAAGTACTCCTGCATATGCCGCGCGGTGTATCGGTTGATGTCGTGGAAGGTCACCACCACCGGAATCACACCGTCCACCGTCGGCAACTCACCCAACGCAATGCGCTCACGCACCACCGACAGTTGCCGGTACAAATTGGCTCGGCGGCGCGGGCTGCCGTTGAAGCCCCATATCTTGCCGTCATTGGCGCTCAGGTCCGTCAGCAATACGTGCATGCCATGGCGCTGGTAGGCGGCGAAGGTGCGGCGGTCATAATTCCAGAACGGCGGGCGCACCAGCACCGGCGGCGCGCCTGTGATCGCAGCAATATCGGCGGCGCCTTGGCTGAGGGTGCGTTCCAGTTCGGCATCGTTCAGCCAGCGGTGGTTTGTGTGAAACCCCGTGGCCGTGTGGAAGGCCAGGACGTGACCGGCCGCATACTCGCGCTGCATGGTCTTGCGGCCCCTTGCGCTGCCGCCGGAACGGGCTGCTTCGGTCTGCAAGAAGAACACCGCCTTGATCCCCGGCAGCACCGGGTTCTGCGCCAGGTCGGCCATCACCGACCGGCTCGGGTTGTTGTAGCCCGAGGCACTGGGGCCGTCATCGAAGGTCAGCAGGAAGCGGATCGGCGCCTGGGCTTGCAGGCGCTGCTCGGTTTGCGGCGTAAGGGCAATGGGCGCGCCGATGCAGCCGCTGAGGCTCAAGGCCAGGGCCAGCAGGGCGGATGCGATGGCGAAGGATTTCATGGTGGGCGCAGGCTCGAATAAAGGCCGCTGCTGGGTGGATCAGCAGCGGCAGGCGCGCACCATACAGCAAGATCGGCTGTGTGAGGTTATAGGCTGACAAACGAGCGTCGCTAAAGGTCAGCCGACGTATTGGGTGCGCAAGGGATTGCCCATCTCTGCATGCAAGGCGTTTTCAGTGAAGGGTTTGGGGTTGGGTGGGGTCGCGGGCGTGGTGGGCAGCCCTACGGCCTGGCGTTCGCTGTTGGGAACATCGTGTTGCTCGCCCTCAAATGCTTCAGAGGTCGATCCCGATAAAGCGGTGCCGTTGCCAGCGTTATAGGCATGCACCATTTCGTGATAGAGCGTCGTGATTGGCGAATACGTTCTGCCGCCCAGTACGTTCAGGGCGGAGCGGTTGTAGGAGATTTCAGCTCGATCAGCTCGAGACCCCGGCACGCCGTCGACCATAAACCCCCACTTGGGATCATCGCCGACTACAGGTGGGCGTTCGTATTGCAGCAATGCCTTGAGTTCTTGGCTGCCATAAACGTAGCCGCTACCTATGTCGACCAGATCCTCCACAAGCGTCACCGGTGCGCCGTTACGTCGGGCAATCGCATTCATCTCGGCCAGCATCTGTTGGCCTTGGGGGGAACTGCGCAGCAAGGCCAGATCGTCTTCGACCCTTTGGATAAAATCGGCAGAGCCCTTTATGAGAAGACCTTTAAGCGACGACTGGTCGGTTGTGACGGGGGTCAACCTCGAGCCGTTGAGGCGCTTGATCGTATCGCCCGGCTGAGCGTAGATCAGGTCGCCAGGCCGATTGGCAATCACTGTGTCGCGGCCACTGCCGGTGTAAAACGTGCTGCGATCGTGGCCGATCAAGCGATCGTCACCGGCCCCCCCATGCAACACCGTGTGGCCGTTGCCCGCGTACAGTTGATCATTGCCGATACCGCCATCCAGGTAGCTGGTTTTGCTTTTTGGCCCGGCACCGGCGTAGAGGCGGTCGTTGCCGTTGTTGCCGTACATCACGTTGTCGCCTGTGCCGCCGATGAGCGTGTCGTCACCGTCGTTACCTTCGGCATAGCCAAGCCCACTGCCAAGGCGCAGCACATCATCGCCTTTGCCACCGAACAGACGGGTGTACCCACCGCCGGCCTGCACACGGTCATTGCCGTCCCCGGCTTCCACGATGATGGGTTGCATTACGTTCGCGTCGATGCGGATGTTGTCGTTACCTCGGTGGGGCTTGAGATGAAAGGCAAGTGCCTTACCCTCTTTATCCTGACTGTCAAAACGATATAACTGGCCGTTGACCCGAACATCCAGTTGGCCGGGGCATGTCTGGCTGATATGGACCTGATCGGCCTTGTCACCGGTTTCAAGAATCAGACTGTTGTTCTCGCTGAAGGAACCGTCATATTCCCATACCGACTGTCCGCACGCTTTCAAGTTGCCATCGTCCAGAAACGGGTGCTGGTGCGCTTGAATCGGATTGTCGGGCGTGAGTACCGGGCGGGGACGCACTTCAGGGTCATAGTGGCTGTTGTCGAAGACCGTAGGGCGCGCAGTTGTCGAACTGGGCGCCCAATCGGGAAGGTTGGGCTGAGCGTGTGCAATACGATTTGAAACGTCCATGTGTCATCCCTATCAGAGGGCCAAGTATTGACCCTGTCTTTAGGAATTGTCCGGATGCGTAAAATCGTTCCCGCAAAAATGTAATTGGGTCTTACAGCAAACTGATCGGGTAACTGACGATCAACCGGTTCTCATCAAACTCATTGTTGCTGTAGTCGCGGCGCATGCTGGAGTTACGCAGGCGCACATTGAGGTTTTTGGCCACGCCGCTTTGCACGGTATAGCCCACTTCGGTTTCGCGGCCCCATTCCTTGCCGTCGGTGATGGTGCCGGTGTGCACGTTACTGCCACTGATGTAGCGGTTCATCAGGGTCAGGCCGGGCACGCCGAGGGCGGCGAAGTTGTAGTCGTGGCGCACCTGCCAGGATTTCTCCTGGGCATTGTCGTAGCTGCTGTTGTAACTGTCGTTGGCCAGGGTGCCGCCGCTGGTGCCGTTGACGCGCATCCACGCGCTGTTGCCGGTGAGTTTTTGCAGGCCCACATAGAAGGTGTTGCCGCCGTATTTGGCGGAGAACAGGCCAGACCAGGTCTTGTTGTCCAGGTCGCCGGCGCGGGCGCTGCCGTCGTCCTTGCCGTAGAAGAAACCGAGGTTGGCGCCCAGAGTCCAGTCGCCGATAGGCTGGCTGTGGATCAGGTTGACGAACTGCTGGCTGTAGATGTCCTTGAGTTGGGCGTTCCACAGGCCGATCTGGGTGCGTTTGTCGTTGAACGCGTATTCGCCGCCCTGAAAGTTGAAGCGGTCGGAGGTGAACGCGGTTTTACCGAACATGGACATGTCCGTCATGCTGCTGTCATCGCGCGGGCTGTTGGCGCGGAACTGGCCGCCGTAGAGGGTCAGGCCGTCGATTTCTTTCGAGGTGATCTGCCCGCCACGCAGGGTTTGCGGCAGGGAGCGGCCATCGTCCGAGCGCAGGATCGGCAGCACCGGCATCCACTCGCCGACCTTCACTTCGGTCTTGGAAATGCGCGCCTTGAACGCCACGCCGAGACGTCCGAATTCATCCGCCGGGCGGCCATCACGGTCCAACGGCAACAGTTGAGTACCCCCGGTGCCGCGTCCGCCATCCAGTTTCAACGAATACAACCCCAGCACATCCACGCCAAACCCCACCGTGCCCTGGGTAAAGCCAGACTTGGCGTCGAGGATGAAACTCTGCGTCCACTCCTGCGCGCCGCCCTGGGCCTTGGTGGGGTTGGTGTAGTTGCGGTTGAAGAAGAAGTTGCGCAGGTTGAGGTTGGCGCTGGCGTCTTCGAGAAAGCCGTGTTCTTCAGCGACGACGGGCAGGGCGAGACTGGCGACAGCGGTTGCCAGCAAAAGCCGGCGCGGGTGGAAAGTGCTCATGGTGTTTGACCTGTTGTTATTGGGTTTATGCAGGTGGCGGCCATGGTGCGGGGCGGTGCGGGGGCGATGAAAGTGGGGGGGAGCGGGTTGTGGGCGATGATCGAACGCAAGTTGGCGAACCCCAGAAAACACAAAGCCCACCAAGAGGTGGGCTTTGTTGATGCAGGTGCTATCAGAACAACTTCAGCGCCGGTGCTTCTTCTTTCAACGGCTCGTTCTTCGCGGTCTGCTCGTTCCAGCCGCCGCCGAGGGCCTTGTACAGGTTGACCTCGCTGGTCAGCTGCGCCAGGCGATCGGTGATCAGCGATTGCTGGGCACTGAACAGTTGGCGCTGGGCATCGAGGAACGTCAGGTTGCTGTCGACACCAATGCGGTAGCGACGCTCGGCCAGTCGGTAGTAATCCTGGTTGGCCGCGACGAAGCCACGTTGGGCATCCAGTTGCTGCTTGTAGGTCTCACGTGCGGCGAGGCCGTCGGAGACTTCCTGGAAGCCGGTCTGGATGGCCTTCTCGTAGTTCGCCACGTTGATCTCTTTCTGGATCTTCGAGTAGTCCAGGCTGGCGCGCAGGCTGCCGGCGTTGAAGATCGGGATGTTGATCTGCGGGGCGAACGACCAGGTGCCCGAGCCGCCCTTGAACAAGCCGCCCAGGTTCGGGCTCGCGGTGCCGGCACTGGCGGTCAGGGTGATGCTCGGGAAGAACGCAGCACGGGCCGCGCCGATGTTGGCGTTGGCGGCCTTGAGGTTGTACTCGGCCTGGACAATGTCGGGACGACGTTGCAGCAGGTCGGACGGCAAGCCGGCCGGCACTTCGCTGAGCAGGTCATCCGACAGCGGCTTGCTGGCGATATTCGCCGGCAGGCCGGTGCCCAGCAGCAGGGTCAGGCTGTTTTCGTCCTGGGCCACCTGGCGGGTATAACGCGCCAGGGCGACCCGGGCGTTTTCCACCGAGGTGCGCGACTGGCTCAGGTCGAGGGCCGAGGCCACGCCGACTTCGTTGCTGCGCGAGGTGAGCTTGAAGCTCTGCTCGTAGGCATCCAGGGTGTCCTGGGTGAGCTTGAGCAGTTCCTTGTCGGCCTGCCAGGTCAGGTAGGCATTGGCCACGCTGGCCACCAGGCTGATCTGGGTACTGCGCCGTGCTTCTTCAGTGGCGAAGTACTTTTGCAGGGCTTCTTCACTCAGGCTGCGTACGCGACCAAACAGGTCCAGCTCATAGGAGCTGATCCCGAGACCGGCCGAGTATTGGCTGCTGATGGTCGATTCGCCGGTCTGCGACAGGCGGGCCGGTGTACGCGAACGGCTGCCGCTGCCCGTGGCCGACACGGCCGGGAACAGGTCGGCGCGCTGGATCTGGTACTGCGCGGCATAGGCGTCGATGTTCAGCGCCGCGACACGCAGGTCGCGGTTGTTCACCAGCGCGGTCTGGATCAGCTGTTGCAGGGCAGGGTCATGGAAAAACTGCTTCCAGCCCTGCTCGGCAGCGGCCTGGCTCGGCGCCTGGGCCGACGAATACGCCGGCCCCTGCGGGAACTGTGCGGCCACCGGCGCTTCGGGGCGCTGATAGTCAGGTATCAGCGAGCAGCCACTGAGCACGAATGCCGTGACGGCTAGGGAAAGTAGCGACTTGCTCATTGGCCAGCCTCTTTAGGGGTTTCAGTTGTGTCAGTCTTTTTACGTTCGCCAGCGGCGGATACGGTTGCGAAGAACAAAGGCACCCAGAATATCGCCAGCACAGTGGCCGTGATCATACCGCCGATTACACCGGTACCGATGGCGTGCTGGCTGCCTGAACCGGCGCCCGAGGAAATCGCCAGCGGCAGTACGCCGAGGATGAACGCCATGGAGGTCATGATGATCGGGCGCAGACGCATGCGGGACGCCTCGATGGCCGCCTCGACAATGCCTTTGCCCTGTTCGTGGAGCTCTTTGGCGAACTCCACGATCAGGATGGCGTTCTTCGCCGCCAGGCCCACCGTCACCAACAGGCCCACCTGGAAGAACACGTCGTTGGACAGCCCGCGCATGCTGGTGGCGATCAACGCACCCACCACACCCAGCGGTACTACCAGCACCACCGCGATCGGGATCGACCAGCTTTCGTACAGGGCCGCGAGGCACAGGAACACCACCAGCAGCGACAGGGCGTACAGCGCAGGTGCCTGGGAGCCGGACAGACGTTCTTCGTACGACAGGCCCGTCCAGGCATAACCTACGCCCGCCGGCAATTGCTTGGCGATACGCTCGACTTCGGCCATGGCGTCACCGGTACTGTAGCCCGGTGCCGGTGTACCTAGGATTTCCATCGCCGCTACACCGTTATACCGCGACAGCTTCGGCGAACCGTAGATCCACTTGCCCGAGGAAATGGCCGACATCGGCACCATCTTCCCGGAGTCGCTGCGCACGTACCATTTGTCCAGGTCTTCCGGTGACATCCGGCTAGCGGCTTCACCCTGCACGTACACCTTCTTCACCCGACCACGGTCGATGAAGTCGTTGACGTAGCTGCCACCCAAGGCGATCGCCAGGGTCTGGTTGATGCTCGACAGCGTAATGCCCTGGGCGCTGGCCTTCTCGTCGTCGACGGTGAGCTCGTACTGCGGCTCGTCGTTCACGCCGTTGGGGCGTACACCTGCGAGGATCTTGCTTTGTGCAGCCATCCCCAGGAACTGGTTACGCGCTTCCATCAGTTTTTCGTGGCCGACACCGCCCTGGTCTTGCAGGAACACGTCGAAACCAGTGGCGTTACCCAACTCCAGAACCGAAGGCGGCACGATGGCAAATACCATGGCGTCCTTGAAGGCCCCGAAGAAGTAACCCTGGGCACGCTTGGCCACTTCGAATACCGACTGGGAAGCGTCACGCTCATCCCATGGCTTGAGCATAACGAACGCCAAGCCCGAACTCTGGCCGCGGCCAGCGAAGTTGAAGCCGTTTACGGTAAACACCGATTTCACGGCCTTGCCTTCGCCTGGCTCGCCTTCCTTGTCGTTGAGCAAGAAAGCGCGCATGTCGTCGACGACTTTTTGCGTACGTTCAGCCGAAGAACCGACCGGGGTTTGGACCTGTGCAAAGATCACACCCTGGTCTTCTTCCGGCAGGAACGCGCTAGGAATGCGTGTGAATAGCCAGATCATGCCGAGGACGATGACCAGGTACACAAAAAACGCCGGGAATTTGTGCTTGATCATGTTGCCGACGCCGCGCTCGTAGCTCAGTACGCCACGGTCGAAGGTGCGGTTGAACCAGCCGAAGAAACCACGCTTGGGTTGGCCGTGTTTCTCTGGGTCGATCGGCTTGAGCATGGTGGCGCACAAGGCCGGGGTGAAGATCAGGGCAACCAGTACCGACAACGCCATGGCCGAAACGATGGTGATGGAGAACTGTTTGTAGATCACACCGGTGGAGCCGCCGAAGAACGCCATCGGCAACAGTACCGCCGACAGTACCAAGGCAATACCCACCAGGGCGCCCTGGATCTGGCCCATGGACTTGACCGTCGCTTCTTTAGGCGACAAGTGTTCCTCGGCCATTACCCGCTCGACGTTTTCCACCACCACGATGGCATCGTCCACCAGCAAACCGATGGCCAGGATCATGCCGAACATGGTCAGGGTGTTGATGGTGAAACCGAACGCCGCCAGGATCCCGAAGGTGCCCAGCAATACCACCGGTACCGTCATGGTGGTGATGATGGTGGCGCGGAAGTTCTGCAGGAACAGGAACATCACCAGGAATACCAGCACGATCGCTTCGACCAGGGTATGCACCACACCGGAGATCGATTCGGTCACCACAGGCGTGGTGTCATACGGCACCACCGCCTTCATGCCAGGCGGGAAGAACGGCTCCAGGGACGCCACGGTGGCACGGATGGCCTTGGCGGTGTCCAGAGCGTTGGCGCCCGACGCGAGCTTGATCGCCATACCGGAAGCCGGCTTGCCGTTGAACTGTGCACTGATGCTGTAGTTCTGGCCGCCGAGTTCAATACGCGCGACGTCACGCAGGCGAACCTGCGAGCCGTCGGTGTTCACCTTCATAAGGATCTTGCCGAACTCTTCGGCGGTCTGCAGGCGGGTCTTGCCGATGATGGTCGCGTTCAGCTGGGTGCCGGGCAGGGCAGGCAGGCCGCCCAATTGACCGGTGGCCACCTGGACGTTCTGGGCCGAGATGGCGGTACTGACGTCGACCGGGGTCAACTGGTAGTTGTTCAGCTTGGCCGGATCCAGCCAGATACGCATGGCGTACTGCGAACCGAACACCTGGAAGTCACCCACACCCGCAGTCCGCGAGATTGGATCCTGGATGTTGGACACGATGTAGTTGGACAAGTCGTCCTTGTTCATGCTGCCGTCTTCCGACACCAGCCCGATCACCATCAGGAAGTTCTTCACCGACTTGGTCACGCGGATACCCTGCTGCTGCACTTCTTGCGGCAGCAGTGGGGTCGCCAGGTTCAGCTTGTTCTGCACCTGAACCTGGGCGATGTCCGGGTTGGTACCCTGGTTGAACGTCGCGGTGATGGTCATGCTGCCGTCGGAGTTACTGTCCGAGGCCACATAACGCAGGTTGTCGATACCGTTGAGCTGTTGCTCGATGACCTGCACCACGGTGTCCTGCACGGTTTGTGCGGACGCGCCTGGGTAGGTCACCTGGATGTCGATGGCGGTGGGCGCGATGGCCGGGTATTGGTTGATGGGCAACTTCAGGATCGACAGTGCCCCGACCAGCATGATCACCAGGGCAATTACCCAGGCGAAAATGGGACGGTCGATAAAAAATTTCGACATGGGTTACTCCCCCTGGCCAGCAGCGGCAGCAGGAGCTGGAGCAGAACCGGCAGGCTTGGCGTTGTCGGCGTCCTTGACCTTGACTTCGATGCCCGGCTTGATGAATTGCAGGCCTTCGGTGATCACGCGGTCACCGGCATTCAAGCCTTTTTCCACCAGCCAGTAGGCGCCGGCCGTGCGGTTGGCCACCAGTTGACGCTGTTCGACCTTGTTGTCCTTGTTCACCACCATGGCGGTCGGGATACCTTTGATATCGCGGGTCACGCCTTGTTGGGGTGCCAGGATGGCTTTGCTGTTCACGCCGGCTTGCAGTTGGGCGTGTACGAACATGCCGGGCAGCAGGGTGTGGTCAGGGTTGGGGAACACGGCGCGCAGGGTTACGGAACCGGTGGTCTGGTCAACCGACACTTCGGAGAATTCCAGTTTGCCGTCCTGGCCGTAGGCGCTACCGTCTTCCAGGGTCAACTTGACCTTGGCGGCGTTGGCGCCGGCTTTTTCCAGTTGGCCGCTTTCCAGGTCGCGGCGCAGTTTCAGCATCTCAGCCGAAGACTGCGTGACGTCGACGTAGATCGGGTCCAGTTGCTGGATCACGGCCATGGCATCGGTCTGGCCATTGCTGACCAGCGCGCCTTCGGTCACCGAAGAACGGCCGATACGCCCGGAGATCGGCGCGAACACCTTGGTGTAACGCACGTTGATCTGGGCCGTTTGAACGTTTGCTTCCGCAGTCATGCGGTTGGCAACGGCGGTGTCGTATTCCTGGCGGCTGACGGCTTGTTCATCGACCAACTGCTTGTAGCGGTCGGAGATGGACTTGGTCTGGGTCAGGCTGGCCTGTGCGCTTTTCAGGGTGGCGTCATACACCGACGGGTCGATCTGGTAGAGCTGTTGCCCTTCCTTCACGTCGCCGCCTTCCTTGAACAGGCGCTTGAGAATGATGCCGTTGACCTGTGGGCGAACTTCCGCGATGCGGTAGGCGGTGGTGCGGCCTGGCAGCTCGGACGTCAGGGTATAGGCTTGCGGTTGAATGGTGACCACGCCGACCTGAGGGGTTTGAGCGGGCGGAGCCGCTTCTTCCTTTTTACATCCGCTGAGCAGCGATGCCAGGGCGACGGCAGTGACCAGAGCGGTAACAGCTGGCTTAAGTTGCATGAAGATCCTCGGGTCAGGCGCGCAGAGTGCGCACAAGAAGTGTGGAAGGGTAAAAAACAAGCACTGACTGGATAAGTAGCTTGCTACGCAATATACTTACGTTCATGGTTGTTTGTAAACTCTTGACAGGCTGCGCGGAATGTTGACAAAGCAACGCCCAAAGCCTCGATTTCACTACGTTCGGCACCCATGACGGTGTCGTCCCACAAATATTCGGATGATCGTTACCGACGGTTAATTCTGCGTTAACGATAGTCTCAGATGTCCTGATTGAGGTTGTACTGCCATGGTTCGTCGCACCAAAGAAGAAGCTCAGGAAACGCGCAGCCAGATTCTTCAAGCCGCCGAGCAAGCCTTCTATGAGCGCGGCGTCGCGCGGACCACGCTGGCGGACATCGCCGCGCTGGCCGGTGTGACGCGGGGTGCCATCTACTGGCATTTCAGTAACAAATCCGATTTGCTCCAGGCGTTGCTCGACACGCTGCATGAGCCGCTGGACGAGTTGGCCAGGGCGAGTGAAAGCGAGGATGAACTCGACCCGCTGGGCTGCATGCGCAAGCTGTTGATTCATTTGTTTCATCAAGTG
Source organism: Pseudomonas reactans (assembly GCF_013385825.1). Lineage (GTDB taxonomy): Bacteria > Pseudomonadota > Gammaproteobacteria > Pseudomonadales > Pseudomonadaceae > Aquipseudomonas > Aquipseudomonas reactans. The sequence continues at coordinate 174,053 of NZ_JACAPG010000012.1, forward strand.
GCCCTGGACCCGAAAACCCGGCGCATCAACGAGATCTTGTTCCATAAGTGCGAATTCACCGATGAAATGTGCGATATGCGTCGCCAACGTCAGACCCATAGCCTGGAGTGCAACCTGCGCATCGGCCTGACCTTGCGTAACGCGGTCCATCGCGGGCAACTGCCGGAAAACCTCGACACCACCCGTGGCGCGGTGTGCATCCACGCCTACATCAACGGGCTGATCGGCCAGTGGCTGCTGGTTCCCGACAGCTTCCAACTGCATCAGGAAGCCGAACGCTGGGTGGATGCCGGGCTGGACATGCTGCGCTGGAGCCCCAGCCTGCGCAATTGAGACAAAATGCGTAATTGCATCAGGTTGTGTCAACAGTAAAGCCCAAGGACAGTCAATCGTCCTTCCGCCTGATCGGTGGGGTGACTTTATATACGGGCTGGCGGGCGGTTGATAGGTAGCCGCCTAAGTATTTTGTAGCGATTTTGTTGCAGGGCTGTGAAGGAATGTTACCCAGCGTCCATGAAAAAGCCCCGGTTCCTGCGAACCGGGGCTTTTTCGTTTCAGCTTTTTACATCACAGCGCCAGGGTCGGGTAGTCGATGTAGCCGACTGGGCCTTTGCTATAGAACGTATCCGGGCGTGCTTCATTCAACGGCGCGTCAGCCTTCAAGCGAGCCGGCAGGTCCGGGTTGGCAATGAACGGCACACCCCAGGCCACGGCATCGGCTTTGCCTTCGGCCAGCCAGGCGTTGGCGCTGTCCTTGGTGAAGCGTTCGTTGGCGATGTACACGCCGCCGAAAGCCTTCTTGAGTTGTGGACCGAGGCTGTCGCCAGCTTCTTTCTCACGGGAGCAGATGAAGGCGATACCACGCTTGCCCAGTTCGCTGGCGACGTAGGTGAAGGTTTCCGCCAGGTTGTCGTCGCCCATGTCATGGGAGTCGGCGCGTGGTGCCAGGTGCACACCCACACGGCCAGCGCCCCAGACTTCGATGGCTGCGTCAGTCACTTCCAGCAGCAGGCGTGCACGATTTTCCAGGGAGCCGCCGTACTGGTCGGTGCGCTTGTTGGTGCTGCTCTGCAGGAACTGGTCGAGCAGGTAACCGTTGGCGCCGTGGATCTCCACGCCGTCGAAACCGGCGGCCTTGGCATTCTCGGCACCGGTGCGGTAGGCGTCGACGATGTCGGCGATTTCAGCGGTTTCCAGGGCGCGCGGCGTCGGATAGTCGGCCAATGGGCGCACCAGGCTGACGTGGCCTTTAGGCTGGATCGCACTCGGGGCGACCGGGCTTTCGCCATTCAGGTACGACTCATGGGAAATACGCCCCACGTGCCACAGTTGCAGGAAGATCTTGCCGCCCGCGCCGTGGATCGCCTTGGTGACGTTGGCCCAGCCGCGCACCTGGTCGTTGGACCAGATGCCCGGCGTGTCCGGGTAGCCCACGCCCAGTGGCGTCACGGACGTGGCTTCGCTGAGGATCAGCCCGGCGGAGGCACGTTGCACGTAGTACTCGGCCATCAGCGCGTTGGGCACGCGACCGGCGTCGGCACGGCAGCGGGTCAGCGGCGCCATGATGATGCGGTTCGACAGTTCCAGGTCGCCCAGTTTGATTGGATCGAAAATAGTCGTCATGGGGAAAGCACCTTTGTCTTTTAAGTGGATCAGTGTCTTTGAAGTGGGTCAGTTGGTCGCGGGGGCCAGGTCGGCATTGCCGCTCTGACGGAAAGTAATCAGGGTCACCAACAGCGCGAGGATCGCCAGGGCTGCTGCGGCCAAGGGCACGCTGGTCAGGCCGAAACCGTGGGCAATCACACTGCCGCCCACCCACGCGCCGAGGGCGTTGCCGATGTTGAACGCGCCGATGTTCAGGGTGGACACCAGGTTCGGTGCGGCCTTGCCGAAGGTCACCACGTTGATCTGCAAGGCAGGCACGGCGGCGAACGACGCGGTGGCCCACAGGAACAGGGTGATTTCGGTCGGGATCACGGCGACGCTGGTCCAGGTCAGTGCCGTGGAGACCACCGCCATGCTGATGAACACGCCGATCAGGGTGGCCGCCAGGCGTTTGTCGGCCAGCTTGCCGCCAATGATGTTGCCCACGGTGAGGCCCAGGCCGATCAGCAACAGCGTCCAGGTCACGCCTTTGGGCGACACGCCGGTGACATCGCCCAGCAGCGGCGCGACGTAGGTGAAGAGGGTGAACATGGACGCGGCAAACAGTGCGGTCATGCTCAACGACAGCCAGATGCCGGCGCCCTTGAGGGCGGCCAGTTCGGCACGCATGTCGAGTTTCTCTTCATCACGCTTGGCCGGCAGGAAGCGGATCAGGCCGATCAACGCCACCACACCAATCACTGTCACCGCCCAGAAGGTCGAGCGCCAGCCGGCTTCCTGGCCCAGTGCCGTACCCAGCGGCACGCCGAGCACATTGGCCAGGGTCAGACCGGTGAACATCAAGGCCACGGCCGAAGCCCGTTTGTTGGCCGGCACCAGGTTGGCCGCTACCACTGAACCAATCCCGAAGAATGCCCCGTGGCACAGCGCGGTGACGACACGGGCAAACATCAGCACGTTGTAGTCACTGGCCAGGGCGCAGAGCAGGTTGCCGATAATGAAGATGCCCATCAACGCTACCAGCGCCGCTTTGCGTGGCAGCTTGGCGGTGGCCAGTGCCATGAACGGCGCACCGATAGCCACGCCCAGGGCGTAGCCGGTCACCAGCCAACCGGCGCCGGGAATCGACACGCCCAGGTCCGTCGCCACATCGGGCAACAAGCCCATGATGACGAACTCGGTGGTGCCGATGGCGAAGGCGCTGAGGGCCAGTATGAGTAGCGAGAGGGGCATTAGGGTTTCCTTGTTACAACGCGGCGCTGTCGTGCGCGCTGAGTTCGGTGGTGAGCGCCGCGAGGAAGGCCTGGATGGTGTCCTCGTTGCGTTTGAAAAAGTGCCACTGGCCCGCCTTCTGGCTGCTGATCAACCCGGCGCGTTGCAGGGTGGCCAGGTGGGCCGACACGGTCGACTGGGACAAGCCGCAGCGCTGGTCGATCTGCCCGGCGCAGATGCCGTATTCGTGGTTGTGCAGTTGTTCGGGGAATTGCACTTTCGGGTCTTTCAGCCAGGTGAGGATGTCTCGTCGTACTGGGTGCGCCAGGGCTTTTATTATTTCGTCGAGGTCGATGGACATGGCAGGTGCTCGGTGTCGTACAGCGTTATATCGCGATGAGGCGAACTTTATATCGGTCTATCCCGATAGACCAATATGATTTTGGTCTGAGCCTAGGCTCATTCGGTATATCGGGTTATAACGATACGTTGAGGGCAGTGGTAGACTGCGCACCATGAATTATCTCGCACATCTGCACCTGGGCGGCCAACTTCCTGCGCAACTGCTGGGCAGCCTCTATGGCGACTTCGTCAAAGGCCGCCTGCAGGGCCAGTTCAGCCCACAAATCGAATCGGCGATCCAGTTGCATCGTTCCATCGACCGCTTCACCGACAGCCACCCGCTGGTGGGGGAGGCGTTGTCACGCTTCAGCCTGACCCGCAGGCGCTATGCCGGGATCGTCCTCGATGTGTTTTTCGACCACTGCCTGGCGCGGGACTGGGCTCTGTATGCCGACCAGCCCCTGGAGCGTTTCACGTCGCAGGTGTACCGCGTGCTGGCGGCCGAGCCGCAATTGCCGGGGCGGTTGGCGCAGATTGCGCCGTACATGGCGGCGGATGATTGGTTGGGCTCGTACCGTGAGTTTGCGGTGATGGAGCAGGTGTTGCGGGGGATCTCCCGAAGGTTGACACAGCCGCAGGAGTTGGGTTTTGCGATGCAGGAGTTGCGGGTGTTGTACGAGCCGTTGAGTGAAGACTTCAGCGTTTTCTACCCGCTGTTGCAAGACTTCTGTAGGAGCGAGCTTGCTCGCGAAGATCGTCAACGATAACGCAGCGCTATCAGCCAGCCCGTGGCGCCTATTCGTTTTTCGCGAGCAAGCTCGCTCCTACAGTGAATCGGGTTCAGGCGGCAATCAGCGCGCCGCGGGGTTCGGCCGGCTGCACCACTTCACCAAACAACGCCTTCTGCACTGCCTGCTGCGCCTGATAGGCCAGTGCTGCACGTTCTTGCCCGGCGCAGGCGATCGGCTTGAGCACATGGATTTCCACATCGCCCTGGTCGTTGGCAAACAAGCGCATCAGGTGCGAGAGCAAATCATCGTCGCCAATAAAAGGCGCCAGCGGGTCGACTTGGCCGTCACGCAGATAACGGATCGCCACCGGTTGTAGTGACACATCCGCATCGATCGCACTGGCCAGCAAGCGCCCGTGGAAGGTGCGCAGGCTGCGACCGTCGGTGGTGGTGCCTTCCGGGAACATCAATAGCGGGTGCTGTTGCTCCAAGTGGCGCGTCATCTGCTTGCGGATCAACTGGCTGTCGCCCGAACCCCGGCGAATAAACAAGCTGCCAGCCTTGGCCGCCAACCAACCTGCCACCGGCCAGGTGCGCACTTCGGCCTTGGACAGGAATGACATCGGCGCCACGGCGCCCAGCAGCGGAATATCGGTCCAGGACACGTGATTGCTCACCCACAGCATCGGCTGCGTTGGCAATTCGCCGTGCACCGTCACGCGAAAGGGCAGGGCGTTGGTCAGTCGCGCCATGAAAAACCGCGACCAACGCTGGCGCCGCACCATCGAATTGGCGATGCCCATGCGCTCGAATACCCCAAACACGCTGGCCATGCTCAAGCCCAGCGCCACCACCACCAGCACGCGGGCAATGCGCCCGTAAACCCGCAGGCGGCTCATCACATTGCAGCCTTGAAGTGGCGGGCGTAACGCGGGCACAGCTCATCGCGCTTGAGCAGGATGAACACGTCGGCCACCTGGAAATCTTCATCCCAGCACGGCTCGCCGCAGATCTTCGCACCCAGGCGCATGTACGCCTTGAGCAATGGCGGCATCTCGGCGATCACGTTGGACGGCAGGTCCAGCGCCGGCAGTGGTTTCTTCGGTTCGGCGCGCAGGTGTTCATTGCACAGATAGCGTTCGCGCAGGCGCTGCATGATTGCGTGGGCCTGGATGCCGCCATCGTGCATCGGGATGCTCGCGCAACCCATCAGATAGCTATAGCCGCCCTGGTTGAGCACTTCGGCCAATTCGCCCCACAACACGGCGATGGTGCCGCCGTTGCGGTAGGCCGGGTCGACGCAGGTGCGTCCGATTTCCAGGATCGGGCCTTGCAGATGGAGCAAGCCATGCAGGCTGAATTCTTCTTCGCTGTAGAACCGGCCCAGGGTGCTGGCAGCCTGATGGTCGAGCAAGCGGGTGGTGGCGACGAGTCGACCGCTGTTCAAGTCCCGCACGCCAATGTGGCTGCAGTGAACATCATAGTCATCCATGTCCAGGCCCAGTTCCGCGCCTTTCAGCTTGGCGTTGAATTCGCCGCTGAACACGTTGAACCGCAGGGCCTGGGCTTCCTGCAACGCCTGCGCGCCAACCAGGCGTTCGGCTTGCAGACGGCGTTCATTGCCGGTGTCGCTGATGCGGGCGATCTGAGTCATGGCGAGTCTCCGAGTGCCGGCCACGATTTCGGCCGGTCGACTTTGTTGTCCAAACTCAGGCTATGTAGGCTCGGTGTCATCTCCATGAAGTTATGGTGACGCTTGGATGACAGCCCTCGCTGTCGCAAATCTGTCATCAGCCTCGGCTAGGCTCGCGGGCTTGAATGCCCCCTTGAGTCTGCGTCCATGGTCAGAGGCCTGTTGTGTGTTGCCCTGCTGTTCGTCACTGTTGCCGCTCACGCTGAAACCTTGCCCGATAAAGACTGGGCCAAGGGCATACCGCTTTCTGGTCCCGATGTTGATGCCCTGGAGGCCTACGCCTTCCCGGCACGAGATGACGCCACTCGCCAAGGCATTCGCACCGACGCGCTGTTGGTAATCCGCGATGGCGTCGTTGTCTATGAGCGTTACGCCGCGCCGACCACCGCCAGCACCCCGCACCTCACCTGGTCTGTCAGCAAAAGCATCATGGCGACCGTATTGGGCGTGGCCTACGGCGAAAACCGCTTCAAACTGACCGACCCCGCCGCGCGTTTTTATCCTCCGATGAAACAGCACCCAACCGTGACCATGGCCGACCTGCTGCACTGGGCCTCGGGCCTCGACTGGCAGGAAAATTACGAATACGCGCCGCTGAAATCCTCGGTAGTGGCGATGCTCTACACCCGAGGCCGTGGCGACATGGCCGACTTTGCCGCCGACACCGAGGCCGCCGCTGCACCGGGCCAGGTGTTCCGTTATTCCAGCGGCGACACCAATATCCTGTCCGCCACCCTCAAAGGCATGCTTGGGCACAAGGCCTATATGAGTTACCCGTGGGATGCGCTGTTCAAACCCTTGGGCATTCGTAATGCCACCTGGGAAACCGACGCCGATGAAACCTTCGTCGCGTCCTCTTACGTCTACCTCACGGCTCGCGACCTGGCGCGTGTTGGCCTGCTGATGGCGCGGGAGGGTCGCTGGGGCGATCAACAACTCCTGCCGAAAGACTGGGTCGCCTTTAATCGACAGCCTTTCGACAAGTACAAAGCCGGCCAGGACGAAGCCGTCCCCGGTGGTCATTGGTGGCTCAATAAAGGCGCGTCAAGACCCTGGCCCGACGCCCCCGCCGACACCTTCGCCGCCCTCGGTCATTGGGGGCAGGCGTTGTACGTGATGCCCGACGAACACTTGGTTATCGTGCGTTATGGCGATGATCGCGACGGCAGCTATCGCCATAACGAACTGCTCAAGCGCGTACTCGCGGCGGTGCAACCATGATCCGTCGTCGGCCGTTTACCAGTGTGTTTCTGCTGTTATTGCTCGCCTTGCTGGGCTGGCTCTGGCACGAACGCGTCAACCTGCAAGCCTTCCCCGACATCATTGCGGCCTACACCGCCAAGGAGTACTGCTCGTGCCGGTATGTGGCGAACAATCCGGCGGAGTATTGCCGGGGGTACGTGAAGCAGTACGTGCCGACGAGTGCGTTCGGGGATAACCCGGAGCGTAGTGAGGTGACGGTCAGCGGTTTGGGGCGTACGCACACGGCGAGGTGGTTGGGCGACCGACAGGGGTGTCGCCTATTACCCTGAGGTTCCACAGGGTGGAACCACCTTTGATTGTCCTCGCGCCCACATCGCGGTTAGCTGGCGATGTGCAGCAAACAAGAACGGGAACACCCGCCTGTGAGGAGAATCACCATGCGCCCACACCAGCACATCCTGGATTGGCTCAGCGACGTTGCCGGCGATTTGCACGCCGTGCGCCAGGACATCCACGCCCATCCTGAACTGGGCTTTGAAGAAAACCGCACCAGCGCGCTCGTTGCCAAATCGTTGCAGGAGTGGGGCTATGAGGTGCACACCGGCATCGGCAAGACCGGCGTGGTGGGCGTGCTGCGCAATGGCAGCAGTTCGCGCACCCTGGGCATCCGTGCCGACATGGACGCCTTGCCCATCATCGAAAACACCGGCGCGTCCTACACCAGCCAATACGCCGGTTGCATGCACGCCTGTGGGCATGACGGCCACACCACGATGTTGCTCGGCGCCGCGCGCTACCTGGCGGCCACGCAGCAATTTGATGGCACTTTGAACCTGATCTTCCAACCCGCCGAAGAGGGCCAGGGTGGCGCCGAAGCCATGCTGGCTGACGGTTTGCTGGAACGTTTTCCCTGTGATGGCTTGTTTGGCATGCACAACATGCCGGGGCTGCCGGCGGGGCATCTGGGCTTGCGCGTCGGACCGATGATGGCTTCGCAGGACTTGCTCACCGTGACCCTCGAAGGCGTTGGCGGCCATGGCTCCATGCCGCATCTGACGGTGGATCCGTTGGTGGCGGCGGCGAGCATGGTCATGGCGTTGCAGACAGTGGTGGCGCGCAATATCGACACCCAGGAAGCTGCCGTGGTTACCGTCGGAGCTCTGCAGGCGGGCCAGGCCGCCAACGTTATTCCCCAGCAGGCGCTGTTGCGTCTGAGCCTGCGCGCGCTCAATCCCAAGGTGCGTGAGCAGATGCTGGAGCGGGTGTTCGCGATCATCCACACCCAGGCCGCCAGCTTTGGCTGCACGGTGCAGATCGAGCACCGCCCGGCCTATCCGGTGTTGGTCAATCACGCCGAAGAAACCGAATTCGCCCGCCAGGTCGGCGTCGCCTTGCTCGGTGCCGACGCGGTGGACGGTAACACCCGCACGCTGATGGGCAGCGAAGACTTCGCCTGGATGCTGCAACGCTGCCCCGGCAGCTACCTGTTCATCGGCAACGGCGTGTCGCGGCCGATGGTGCATAACCCCGCCTATGACTTCAACGACGACATCCTGCTGACGGGCGCCGCCTATTGGGGCGCGCTGGCCGAGAGCTGGCTCAAGCCTGCCTGACGACCTTCTTTTTCTGCCGCTGGACCCTTTCCCTCGATCGGTTGAATGGAGTGTTCCTCATGCAGACTGCAAAACCAGGTGTGTCCCGCACCCGCCAAGTGGTGGCGGCCGTGATCGGCAATGCGCTGGAATGGTATGACTTCATTGTCTACGGCTTTCTCGCGAGCATCATCGCCCGACAGTTTTTTCCTTCAGATGACGAGTACGCCTCGCTGCTGATGGCCTTGGCCACTTTCGGCGTGGGCTTTTTCATGCGCCCGGTGGGCGGCATCCTGCTGGGGATGTATTCCGACCGTAAAGGCCGCAAGGCTGCTATGCAGTTGATTATCCGGCTGATGACCGTGTCCATCGCGTTGATCGCCTTTGCGCCCAACTACGCCGCCATCGGCATGGGCGCGCCGTTGTTGATCGTGGTAGCGCGCATGCTTCAAGGCTTTGCCACCGGCGGTGAGTACGCGAGTGCTACTGCGTTCCTGGTGGAAAGCGCGCCGGCCCATCGCAAGGGCTTATATGGCTCCTGGCAATTGGTGGGGCAATGCCTGGCCGTGTTCGGCGGCGCGGCGATGGTGGCGGCGGTCACGCACTTCTTTTCGCCGCAAACCCTCGACCTGTGGGGCTGGCGCTTGCCGTTCGTGTTCGGCTTGCTGATTGGCCCGGTGGGCCTGTGGATTCGTCGGCACATGGAAGACCCGGAAGAATTCATCGAGGCACGCAAACAGGCGACCGGCCCGGCACCGAGTCTGATGCAAGTGGTCCGTGAGCATCGGCGCAGCATCCTGGTGTCCATGGGCCTGGCCTGTGGCGCGACGGTGTCGTTCTATGTGGTGCTGGTGAACATGCCGACCTTTGCCCACAAAAGCCTTGGTCTGCCGCTGGACCAGGTGTTGATGGTGCAGATGTTCGCGGTGGCGCTGATGACCGTGGTGATTCCGCTGTCTGGTTTGCTGTCGGACCGCCTGGGGCGGCGGCCGGTGTTGATGGCATTCACCCTGGCGTTTTTTGTGATGGTCTATCCGCTGTATGTGTGGGTGGCGGCCGCGCTGTCCATTGAGCGTCTGCTGGTGATGCAAGTGATGCTGTGCACCGCCATCGGTGGGTTCTTCGGCCCGGCGCCGACCGCGCTGGCCGAGCAGTTTCCCATCGAAGTTCGCTCGACCGGTGTATCGGTCGCCTATAACGTGGCGGTCATGGTGTTCGGCGGTTTTGCGCCGCTGATCGTCACGTGGCTGACCAAAGTGCTGGGCACGCCCGTCGCGCCCTCCTTCTATGTATTGTTCGCTTGCGTGCTGACGCTGCTGGGCACTTACTGCATGCATGAGGCGCCGCGGGCGCAGAAACCGCTGCCGTTTTCCAAAGAGGTGAAGCCTTGAGTATTGTTGATTGGGATGCCACCGAACTGTCGCGGGCGATTCACGCACGGCAGGTGTCGTGCGAAGAGGTGATGCAGGCGTACCTGGCGCAGATCCAGCGCTTCAATCCGACGGTGAATGCGCTGGTGTCGCTGCGCGATGCCGATGACGTGTTGGCCGAGGCGCGGGAACGTGATCGCGAGTTGGACCAAGGCCAGTCACGCGGCTGGATGCACGGCATGCCCCAGGCGATCAAGGATCTCGCGGCGACCCAAGGCTTGCGCACCACCCTGGGTTCGCCGCTGTTCGCCGAGCACGTGCCCAGCGAAGACGCCATCAGCGTGGCGCGGGTGCGGGCCAGTGGCGCGATCATCATCGGCAAGAGCAACGTGCCGGAGTTCGGCCTCGGTTCGCAGACCTACAACACGCTGTTCGGCACCACTGGCAATGCCTACGACCCCAGCCTCGTCGCAGGCGGCAGCAGCGGCGGGGCGGCGGTGGCCCTGGCACTGCGCATGCTGCCGGTGGCTGACGGCAGCGACATGATGGGTTCGCTGCGCAACCCGGCGGCGTTCAACAACGTGTTTGGCTTGCGCCCGTCCCAAGGCCGAGTGCCTTACGGACCGACCCCGGAACTGTTCGTGCAGCAACTGGGCACCGAAGGCCCGATGGGCCGCAGCGTGACGGATGTGGCGCGGCTGTTGAGCATCCAGGCCGGTTACGACCCGCGGGTACCGTTGTCGTCCAAGGAGGATCCGGCAGTGTTCGGCCAGCCTTTGCAGCGTGATTTCAAGGGCGCACGCCTGGGCTGGCTGGGGGATTACAACGGCTATCTGCCGATGGAAGAAGGCGTGCTGAGCTTGTGCGAATCGGCCCTGGGCGATTTCACTGCGTTGGGCTGCATGGTGGAAAGCTGCCAGCCGGACTTTTCCATGGCACGGCTGTGGCGCAGTTGGTTGGTGCATCGCCACTGGCTGGTGCACGGCAACCTCGGCGCGGCCTACGCCAATCCGCAGAAACGCGCACTGCTCAAACCCGAAGCGCAATGGGAAGTGGAGGGCGGCCTGGGGTTGACGGCCCAGCAGGTGTACCAGGCGTCGGTGGATCGCAGCGAGTGGTATCGCGCCATCGCCAGGCTGTTTGAACGTTACGATTTTCTGCTGCTGCCGACCGCCCAAGTGTTCCCTTTCGATGCACAGCAGCCCTGGCCGCGCCTCGTTGGCGGGCGTGAAATGGACACCTATCACCGCTGGATGGAAGTGGTCATCGGCCCGACCCTGGCCGGGCTGCCGAGCATGAGCGTGCCGGTGGGTTTCAACCCCCAGGGCCTGCCCATGGGCGTGCAGATCATAGGCCCGGCCCAGGCGGATCGGGCGGTGCTGCAATTGGCCTATGCTCATGAACAGCTGACGCAATGGGTGCAGCGTCGGCCGCCGACGTGCTTGGCATCGACGGGTTGAGCCAAGACCGGGCCTGTATCTTGCTGTGAACAATGATCATCCATCGGCAACAGGGAGATCGAACATGGAGACAGGCACCGTACGCTCGGTCGAGCGCGCACTGGCAATCGTCGAGTTGCTGGGCGCGCACCAGGCCCTGGGGCTGGAGGAGTTGCACTACCTCACACGCCTGCCCAAGGCCACGGTGTCGCGCATGTTGCTGACGTTGCAGGAGCAGGGCTGGGTCTATCGCGGCTTGAGCGATCGTCGTTACCGCCTGCGCGCCCAGCGCCTGTTCGGAGACACCCAGCAACGCTTCAAGCGCCAAGTCGTGGAAAGCGCGGCGCCGTGGCTGCTGGAACTTAGCGAGCGCACGGGGTTGGTGGTGGATTTGTCCTGTTTTGATGGCGAGCGCCTGGAAGTCATGGAAAGCGCGATCCCCAGCGTGTTGCGCAAGCTGTACCCCAACAATTGCCAGATCGTCGGCCAGCACGCCAGCCTGTTTCATTCGGCAATGGGCAAGGCCTGCCTGACCCAGTTACCGGCTGAAGAAGTGCAGCGCCTGGCCGGTCGCGATCAGGTGGCGGCGGACGAGCAATACCAGGCCTGCGAGCAAACCCAGCACCAGGGCTTCGGCCAGCGTACCGAGGGTTATTGGGAGTATCCAGTGCGTTTGCCGTTCCTGATTCGCGCCGTCGCCCTGCCGGTGCGCGTCAATGGTCGCCTGGTTGGGAGCATGGCGCTGCATTGGCCGATGCATCAGGCACCGGTGGAGCGGGTGCTGAACCTGCACATGGCCAGCCTGGAAGAGACGGTGCGCGAAGTGCAGCGCGCATTGGCGTAACCCTCGCGATCCGGTTAAGGTTCGTTCAGGTTTTTCGCCCCACGAGTCTTCAATGTTCAACGCTTCTGTGATCAAGCCCCTGGCCTTCGCCCTGTTGGCCGCCGCTGCTGTGCCTGCCCATGCCGACTGGTATCTGGATAACGAATCGTCGCGTCTGTCGTTCGTCACCACCAAGAACACCGAAATCGCCGAAGTGCAGCGCTTCCTGGTGTTGCATGGCAAGGTCGACAGCAAGGGCGCGGCGCAACTGGAGGTGGAGCTGGAGTCCGTCAACAGCGGTATCCCGCTGCGCGACGAGCGCATGCGCAATCAATTGTTTGAGATCAAGACCTTTCCCGATGCGCTGATCAACGCGCAGATCAACCTGCAGCCGATCAACGATTTGGCTCCCGGCGCACAATTGGAGTTGCGCCTGCCGTTGTCCGTGACCCTGCACGGCAAGACCCAGACCTACAGCGCCGAGTTGCTGGCCACGCGATTGGACGACCGACGCTTCCAGGTAGTGACTCTGGAACCGCTGGTGATGCATGCCGAGGACTTTGACCTGGCGCCGGGCGTGGCAGCGTTGCGTAAGGCGGCGGGGCTCAAGTCGATCAGTCTGTCGGTGCCGGTGGGTGCGGTGCTGATTTTCACGGCGCGCTGATATGAGCGGCGCGGTGTTCCCCTGGCGCAGCGCCAACCGTTTCGAATTGCTGATCGACGGGCCGAATTTCTTCCCGCAGATGCTGGTGGGCATTGCTCGCGCCGAGCGGCAAGTCGAGCTGGAGTTGTACCTGGTGGAAGCCGGCGCTTGCGCCGAAGCCATGGTGCAGGCGCTGGTGCTCGCCGCCGAACGCGGCGTGCAGGTGCGCTGCCTGTTCGATGATTACGGCAGCCTGGCGTTTACCCTCGGGCTGCGCAAACGCCTGACCTACGCCGGTGTGCAACTGCGTTTCTACAATCGCCTGAGCTGGCGCCGCTGGATGCGTAACCTGTACCGCGACCATCGCAAACTGTTGTTGATCGACCAGCGTGTCGCCTTCGTCGGCGGCACCGGCGTGACCGATGAATTCTGGACGCCGGGCAATGACAGCGCCGACTGGCATGAAGTCATGGTGCAGATCAGCGGCCCGTTGGTGCAGGATTGGCAGGCACTGTTCGACCGCCAATGGCACGCCAACAACGCGCGCCGCGCGTGGAAACCTGCCACCCACTTCGGTTTGCCGCGTTTGCCCAGGGTGCCCGCCACCGGGCCGGGGCTTGGCCGTGTCGCGTATGCCGATGCCCGTCAGCACCGGGACATCCTGCAATCACTGATCCGTGCGTTGAACAGCGGCAAACAACGGATCTGGCTGGCGACCCCGTATTTCCTTCCCACCTGGGGCGTGCGCCGCGCGTTGCGTCGGGCCGCAGGGCGGGGGGTCGATGTGCGTTTGCTACTCACCGGCCCGCGCACCGATCACCCGTCCGTGCGTTACGCCGGGCACCGTTATTACCCGCGCTTGCTGCGTTCGGGCGTGCAGATCTTTGAATACCAGCCGTGCTTCCTGCACCTGAAAATGGTGCTGGTGGATGACTGGGTCAGCGTGGGCTCGTGCAATTTCGACCACTGGAACCTGCGTTTCAACCTGGACGCCAACCTGGAGGCGTTGGACCCTGAATTGACGCGGGCGGTGGCGGGCAGTTTCGAGCGGGATTTCGCGCAGAGCCAGGCAGTGAGCCTGGAGGCGTGGAAGTCGCGGCCGTTGTGGCGGCGGGTGAAGCAGCGGGTGTGGGGGTGGATTGATCGGTTGGTGGTTAACCTGCTCGACCGACGCGGCTGACACGTCCCTAACTTTGTAGGAGCCGGCTTGCCGGCGATGGCGATTTCGCGGACGCCATCGCCGGCAAGCCGGCTCCTACAAGGGAGATCGCATTACAGTAGCTCGAAGGTCTGTTGCTGCACATCCTGGGAATCCAACCCGATCTGCACATTGAACTCACCCGGTTCCGCCGCGAACTTCAGCTGGGTGTTGTAGAACTTCAAGTCTTCCTCGGTGATGGTGAAGTGCAACGTGCGCTCTTCACCCGCCTTGAGCATGACCTTCTGGAAGTTCTTCAGCTCCTTGATCGGGCGGATCATCGAGCCGGCCACGTCCTGGATATACAACTGCACCACGGTTTCGCCGTCCACCTTGCCGGTGTTGGTCACGGTGACACTGGCGTCAAGCTTGCCGGTCTTGTTCAGGGTAGTGGACGAAAGTGCCATGTCCGACAGACTGAACGTGGTGTAGCTCAAGCCGTAGCCGAACGGGAACAGGGGGCCTGTGGTGTCATCGAAGTACTGCGAGGTGTAGTTGCCCGGCTTGCCTGGGGTGAACGGCCGGCCGATGGTCAGGTGGTTGTAGTAGGTCGGAATCTGCCCCACCGAACGTGGGAAGGTGATCGGCAGTTTGCCCGACGGGTTGTAGTCACCAAACAGTACGTCGGCAATCGCGTTGCCGCCTTCGGTGCCGGCGAACCAGGTTTCCAGGATCGCGTCAGCCTGTTGGTTCTCTTCGAGAATCGACAGGGGGCGGCCGTTCATCAGCACCAGCACCAGCGGCTTGCCGGTGGCCTTCAGGGCTTTGATCAGGTCGCGCTGGCTTTGCGGGATGTTGAGGTCGGTGCGGCTGGAGGATTCGTGGGACATGCCACGGGACTCGCCCACGGCAGCCACCACCACATCGGCATCCTTGGCGGCTTTGACGGCCTCGTCGATCATCACCTGGGCTGGGCGGGTGTCATCCACCACTTCCGGTGCATCGAAGTTGAGGAAGTTCAGGTAGTCGACCACGGCCTTGTCGTTGGTGATGTTGGCGCCACGGGCATAGATGATCTTGCCTTTCTCGCCGATCACCGCGTTCAAACCGTCGAGCAGGGTGACCGACTGTTCCGGTTTACCGGCGGCGGCCCAACTGCCCATCATGTCGATCGGCGCCTTGGCCAGCGGGCCGACCAGGGCGATGGTCGCGGACTTTTTCAGCGGCAGGGTGTTGTTCTGGTTTTTCAGCAAGACCAGGCTGCGGCGGGCGATGTCGCGGGCTTCGGCGCGGTGCAGGCGACTTTCGGCGTAGGTGTCGGCCGGGTCATCCTCGGCCTTGCCGATGCGCAGGTACGGGTCCCTGAACAGGCCCATGTCGTACTTGGCGCCGAGCACTTCGCGCACGGCGTTGTCGATGTCGCTCTGTTCGATCTCGCCGGACTTGAGCAGGCCGGGCAATTCCTTGCCGTAGAGCGAGTCGTTCATGCTCATGTCGATGCCGGCCTTGATCGCCAGCTTGGCGGCTTCACGTCCGTCCTTGGCCACGCCGTGCTTGATCAGCTCGAAGATCGCACCATGGTCGCTCACGGCCAGGCCCTTGAAGCCCCAGTCCTTGCGCAGCAGGTCGTTCATCAGCCAGGTGTTGGCGGTGGCGGGCACGCCGTTGATCGAGTTCAGCGCCACCATCACGCCGCCTGAACCGGCCTTGATCGCCGCGTGGTAGGGCGGCAGGTAGTCCTGGTACATCTTGACCGGGCTCATGTCGACCACGTTGTAGTCGCGGCCGCCTTCCACTGCGCCATACAGGGCGAAGTGCTTGACGCTGGCCATGATGCTGTCGGCATTCGCGGGGCTTACACCCTGAAACGCCTTGACCATCACTTCGGCAATGCGCGAGACCAGGTAGGTGTCTTCACCGAAGCCTTCGGACGTGCGGCCCCAGCGTGGGTCGCGGGAGATGTCGACCATCGGCGCAAAGGTGATGTCGAGGCTGTCGGCGGCGGCTTCCTGGGCGGCGATGCGCCCGGAGCGGCCGATGGCGTCCATATCCCAGCTGGAGGCCAGGGCCAGGCTGATCGGGAAAATCGTGCGGTGGCCGTGGATCACGTCGTAGGCGAAGAACATCGGGATCTTCAGGCGGCTGCGCATGGCCGCGTCCTGCATCGGACGGTTTTCCGGGCGGGTGATGGAGTTGAACGTGCCGCCGATGCGGCCGGCGGCGATTTCCTTGCGGATCAGCTCGCGGGGCATTTCGGGGCCGATGCTGATCAGGCGCAATTGGCCGATCTTTTCATCGAGGGTCATCTGCTTGAGCAGGTCGCTGACAAAGGCGTCCTTGTCTTTAAGCGCAGCAGGCTTTGTTTCTGCCCATACGGGGTGGGTGGCCAGAGTGGCAACAAGGCCGAGCAAACACAGCTTCTTCATGAATATCCTTTTTCGGCTCACTGCACAGCGATAACGCTGATCGGCCAAAATGTGGGGAGCGTCTATTGTTGTTCGGGTGTTGTTCAGATAAATGCAGCACACTCTGAACTCTTTTTCGCGCTGGGCATCTTTGTAGCTGATTGGCTCGATGCAATCCAGTGGTGGCGGATTATGCCCCAAGCGCGCGGTGTATAGGGTTAGTCGTAACATTCCATCAAGATTGGGCAGGAGAAACACCATGCAAGCAGCACAGGGTTACCGCTGGGGCTTGAAAGCCGCAGCTTTGCTATTGATCAGCACGGTGCTGAGCGGTTGCGGCATCAACAACATTCCCACACTGGATGAACAGGCCAAGGCCGCCTGGGGCCAGGTGCAGAACCAGTACCAACGCCGCGCCGACCTGATCCCCAACCTGGTGGAAGTGGTCAAGGGCTACGCTGCCCATGAGCAAGACACCCTCACCGCCGTGATTGAAGCGCGGGCCAAGGCCACCTCGATCCAGGTGGATGCCAGCACCCTCGACAACCCGGAAAAACTCAAGCAGTTCCAGCAGGCCCAGGATGGCTTGAGCGGCGCACTCAGCCGCTTGATGGTGGTGTCCGAGCGTTACCCGGACCTGAAGGCCAACCAGAACTTCCTGGCCCTGCAATCCCAGCTTGAAGGCACCGAAAACCGTATCGCCGTGGCGCGTCGCGACTTTATCCAGGCGGTGCAGGCCTACAACACCGAGATCCGCACGTTCCCTGGCCGCCTGTGGCACAGCGTGATGTACAGCGACTTGCCGATCCGCGCCACGTTTGAAGCCACCAGTGCCGATGCCGATAAAGCGCCGCAAGTGAAGTTCAAATAAGGCTGCACTGAGGTGTCGATGCGTTTATTACGGATAGGCCTGGCGCTGTGGCTGTTGGCCTGCGTCGGTGCGGCCCAGGCGGCGCTGACCTTCCCGGCGCTGACCGGGCGAGTGGTGGACAACGCCCAGATGATCGACCCGGCCACGCGCCAGCAACTGACCCAGCAGTTGCAGGCGCTGGAGCAGACGTCCGGCGACCAGATCGTGGTGGTCACCGTGCCTGACCTGCAAGGCGTGCCCATTGAAGACTTCGGTTACCAATTGGGCCGCGAGTGGGGTATCGGCCAGAAGGGCAAGGACAACGGCGCGCTGTTGATCGTCGCCCGCGATGAGCGCAAATTGCGCATCGAAGTCGGCTATGGCCTGGAAGGTGTACTCACCGATGCGCAGTCGTGGGTGATCATCAACCAGGTGATCGCGCCGGCGTTCAAGGCCGGCAACTTCAGCAAAGGCATCAGCGACGGCGTGGCTGCGATGGTGCAGGTGGTGGGCGGCGAGCCACTGGCCGTGCCGGCGCATGTGGCGGATGCCAACTTTGCCAAGGATAATCCCGGGTTTTCCATCGGCTTGTTTATCCTGCTGATCGGCGTGTTGTGGCTGTGCAATCGCATGGGGCTGCCGGTGGGCGCTATTTTGCTGGCGATTCTCAGCAGCAGCGGCCGTGGCGGCGGCGGTGGGGGAGGCGGCGGTGGTTTCCGGGGCGGCGGTGGCGGCTTTGGCGGCGGCGGGGCTTCAGGCGGCTGGTGATGATAATAATGAGAGAGCAAGCACAACCATGGCATTACTGACTGAACACGAGCAGCGCCAAGTCGCGGAAGCGATCGCCCGCGTCGAGAAAACCACCGACGCTGAGCTGGTGACCGTACTGGCCGCCCGCGCCGATGACTACGCCTACATCCCGCTGTTGTGGGCCAGCCTGATCGCGTTGGTGGTACCCGGCGTGGTGCATTACCTGTCGGGCTACCTGACCATGTACACCTTGTTGCTGGCGCAATGGGCGACGTTCATCGTGTTGTGCCTGGTGTTCCGCCTGCCCAAGGTCACCACGCGGTTGATCCCTCGTTCGGTGCGCCACTGGCGCGCGTCCAACCTGGCGCGGCGGCAGTTCCTGGAGCAGAACCTGCATCACACCCTGGGCAGCACCGGCGTGCTGATTTTTGTCAGCGAGGCGGAGCGGTATGTGGAAATTCTGGTGGATGACGGCATTTCCAAACGCCTGGATGACGGCAGTTGGGATGTGATCGTCAAGGCGTTTACCCAGCAGGTGAAACAGGGGCAGACGTTGGCGGGGTTCATTGCGTGTATCGAGGCCTGTGGCGAGTTATTGAAGGTGCATGTGCCGGTCACCCAAACCCGTAACGAACTGCCCAATCGCCTGGTGGTATTGGAATAGATTCTGTAAGAGCCCGGCTTGCCGGCGATGGGGCCTTAAGACCGCCATCGCCGGCAAGCCGGACTCCTACAATAATGACCGCTGATCAAATAACCCCGTGCCCTCCCGGCCCATCCCCCCTAAAATGCCCGGCATTCCCTGCCCGAGGCGTTTTTGTTCATGTCTGTCACCGCTCAACCTGCCCGCCCTGCGCCGGACCATCACGCCCAGTTCATCGAACTGCTCAGCGCAAGCCTCGCGCAGAACGCCTTTATCAAGCTGGTGCTGGCCAAGTATGTCGGTGAGGAAGCCGAGTTGCAGCGGCTGATCATCAAGCCGGTCACGGTCAAGGAGCAGGCTTGCCTGTCGTTCGTCTACCGCTACAAGACCCGTGACATCACCAAGAATTTCCCGCAGGCCGAAGGTGTGGCAGTGATTGCCGCGTTGCTGCCGGCGCAGTTCAAGAACGCGCACCTGCTGTCGCTGACTGACGAAGCCCAGCTGGAATACAGCAAGAAGAACAAAAGCTCACTGTTCAAAAGCAAGCCGCAGCAACTGCGTGAAGCGCCATCGGCTGAACATAACCGTGAGAAAAATCGCTTCCTCGACCTGAGCCGGCCATTCCTCGCCGACCTGGGGGTGACGGACGCCAAGCAGGCGCTGATCCCATCGATGTCGCGCAAGTGGAAGCAGATCAACAAGTTCATCGAAGTGTTCAGCCACGCGCTCACCTCGTCACCCTTGAAGCTGGACCAGCCGGTGCGTGTCGCTGACTTCGGCTCGGGCAAGGGCTACCTGACCTTTGCCATCCACGACTACCTGCGCAACACCCTCAAGGCCGAAGGCGAAGTGACCGGCGTCGAGCTGCGCGAAGACATGGTGACCTTGTGCAACACCGCCGCCGCGCGCCTGGAGCATACGGGGCTGGTGTTCAAATGCGGTGACGTGCGCAGCGTGGCGCCCAGCGCGCTGGACGTGATGATCGCCCTGCATGCGTGCGACATTGCCACCGACTACGCGATCCACACCGGTATCCGTTCCGGCGCGTCGATCATCATGTGCTCGCCGTGCTGCCACAAGCAGATCCGCCTGCAGATCCAGAGCCCGGTGCTGCTCAAGCCGATGTTGCAATACGGCCTGCACCTGGGCCAACAGGCGGAAATGGTCACCGACAGCTTGCGTGCGCTGTTCCTCGAAGCCTGTGGCTACGAGACCAAGGTGTTCGAATTCATCTCGTTGGAACACACTAACAAGAACAAGATGATTCTTGCCGTGAAGCGCACCGAGCCGTTGGACAACGCGCAGTTGCTGGAGAAAATCCAGGCGCTTAAAGCGTTCTACCACATCACCGAACACTGCCTGGAAACCCTGCTGCGCGCGGATGGCTACCTGGTCTGAACACGCTCCCTCGTAGGAGCGAGCTTGCTCGCGAAAAATCTGAGAGCGCAGTGGGCTTTCAGGTTTTTCGCGTCATCGTTAACGATTTTCGCGAGCGAGCTCGCTCCTACAGGAGTCCGGTGCTGGCTGCACCGCTGTCTTGCGCCCCAGCATCACCGTCACGATCACCCCACACGCAAACAGCCAAGTGATCGGCTCGATGTGTTCGCCAAAGAACAGCGCCGAAAACGCAATGGTGAAGAAGATCTGCAACAGTTGGATCTGGCTGACCCGCGCAATTCCGCCCATGGCCAACCCGGCGTACCAGGCGAAGAACCCCAGGAACTGCGAGAACAGCGACACGTAGCCAAACGCCCACCAGGCGCGCATGGAAATTGCCCCTTGGTGTTGCGCCGCCAGGTACCCCACCGGCCCGATCAGCACGGGCGTCGACAGCACCAGCGCCCAGCAGATCACCTGCCAGCCACCCATCTCCTTGGCCAGTCGGCCGCCTTCAGCGTAACCCAGGCCGCCCACGGCAATCGCACCGAGCATCAGCAGGTCGCCCGCCTGGATACTGCCGGCCCCAGTAATCAGCGCATAACTCAACACCAACGCACTGCCCAGCGCCGCACAAGCCCAGAAGGCTTTCGACGGCCGTTCATGGGACAGCCACGCCGCGTACAGCGCCACGCACAGCGGTTGCAGGCCGTTGACCAGCGCGCCATGGGACGCCGGCAAGGTCTGCATGGCCCATGCCGACAGTACCGGGAAACCCAGGATCACGCCCGCGATCACCAGGCACAGCCCGCGCACCTGGCGCCAGGTTGGCCAGCGTTCGCGACGCCACAGCAGCAGCGCCGCCGCCGGGATCGCCGCGAACAACGCACGGCCCAGGCCGTTGAGCAACGGGTGGATTTCCTGCACCACGATGCGGGTGAAGGGCAGGGTCAGGCTGAAGATGATGACGCCCAGCAGGCCGAGGGCCATGCCGGTGTTTTCGCGCGAGCTCATGGGGAAGAACCGAAATCTAGAGGGCTTCAAGGGAAGCCCATCTAGCCACATCCCCCGCCGATTGCGGGCTTACAGCTGCGTGCGGATTTATCCGTACAGTTTGTAGGAGCGAGCTTGCTCGCGAAAAACGCATGGGCACCTCGGTGTGTCAGGTTTTCAGCTTTAGCGTTGACGGTTTTCGCGAGCAAGCTCGCTCCTACAGGGGCAGGCGTTAGAAGAAACGCGTGACGCTGATCTTGGCATCACGGCCCTTGGTGTAGGCACGGTCGCCGCTCAGGGCCGGACGGAAGTTCTCGTTGAACAGGTTGTCCACGGTGAAGTTCACTTCGGTGCCTTTCAGGTAGGCCTGTTGTGGTTTCCATTTGGCGAACAGGCCCTGGGTGTTGTAGCGCTTGTTGCCGTACTGGTCATAGAACAGGTCGCCCACGCTGCTGCCTGGGCCGCCGGAGTATTTGTCGCTGGGCAAACGCGAGGTCGCGCCGATGAACTGACCGGTCCAGCCCACCTGGGCGTCCCACGCCGGAATGTTGGTGCCGAGCACCAGTACCCATTTGGTCGGCGGGATATCCCGAGCCGCCACATCCGGGCCCCAGGGGTTGGTGTAGGCACCTTCATGGTCGCCCTTGGCATAGGCGAACGACACCGAACCGAACAGGTAAGTGGAGTTGTAGAACGAATCGAGCTCGAAGCCCTTGATAGTCAGGCCACCGATGTTGCGATAGTTGGACATGGCCCCCGGCGGGCAAGCGGTAGAAATGGTGCCGCCGTTGATGGCTTGGTTTTGGCAACCGACGCCGGTGGCCTTGAAGATTTCATCTTCGACTTTGTTGTGGAAGAAGGTGGTGCGCAGTTGCAGGTTGTCCTCGTGGGTGATCAGGTTGTCGAAGCTACTGACGCTGCCCACGCTGATCGAGGTGATGCGCTCCGGGTCGAGGTCGACGCTGGTGGCGGTGCGGCTGCCCAGGCCCTGGACCTCGTACTGTTCGTCGATCACCGGCGCGCGCCAGGTCTTGCTCCAGTTGGCGAACAGCCCGAGGTTCGGGTTGACGGTCCAGAACACTGCCAGGCGCGGCGACCAGCCGGTGTAGGTGCGGTCGCTGTAATCGTGGCCGAAGGACGGATCGGGGTTGCTGTAGTACTGCGCATCGTTGGCTTCGCCGCGGTTGCGCACGTGGTCGTAGCGCATCGATGGGGTGATGGTGACATCACCCAGGGTCACCGCATCCTGCACGAAGAAACTGTTGGTATCGACTTTGCCATGGGGCATGAAGCCCGGTTGGAAATGCCCGTAGTTGTAACGCGCGGTGTTGTAGGTGGTGCCCGGCATCCACATTTCGGTCTCGCGGATGTGCTTGCGGATTTGCCCGCCCACGGTGACGGCATGCTGCAACGGGCCGGTGTCAAACAGGCTGACGTTGCGCACGTCGAGATTCTTGTCGGTGTAGGCGGTGTCCATTTTGCGTCCGCCGGTGGCCAGTTGGAAAAACGCCGTGGCGTCGCGTTCGTCGGTCTGGTCGGTGTTGGACTGGGAGTATTTGACAGTCAGGTCCACCAGCGGGTTGTCCAGCGGTGTGTATTCGTATTTGCCCGACCAGGTGGTGTCGACGGTGTCGCGATGGGCCAGGAAACGCTTCAACGCCGCTTCGTAGCCATAGCGGTCAATGTTGGCCTGGGTGGGCGGCGTCGGGTAGCTGGCCGCCGAGAACGGTGTCCAGCGGTCGCTGTGTGAACGAGAGTAGGACAAGCCAACAGCGTGCTCTTCGGTGAAGTGGGCGTTGACCTTGAACAGCTTGCCGTCGACATTCTGCGCGGAGTTCGGCAGACGCTGGGGGTTGATCGGGTACTGATTGTTCTCGTTGGGCAGTTTGGCGGCGACCTTCATGTCGTCGCCATCGCGTTGAGTCAAATAGGCCAGTGCATCGAAACGGCCATCGTCGGTACGCCCGTACACGGCGCTGCTGTAGACCTGCTCATGGTCGTTGCTGGAGTAACCGTATTTGAGCATCGCACCACTGTTGCGGCCGTCCTTGAGCAGGTCGGGGGCATCCTTGGTGGTCATGTTGACCGTACCGCCAAACCCGCCGTTGCCGGTGAAAGGCGAGTTGGGGCCTTTCTCCACCTCGATGCTTTTGATCAGTTCGGGCTCAATGAACACCGTGCCTTGCTGATAGCGTTCAAAGCCGCTCTTGGTGGCGCCATCGACGGTCAGCGGGACGTCTTCGGCATCGCCGAACCCACGGATATTGATGGTCTGGCCGCCAGGTTTCAGCGAGCCGCCTTGGCTGACGCCGGGCAGGGTCTGCAACAGGCTGGGGATGTTATTGGACTGGTAACGGTCGATGTCTTCCTGGCTCAGGGTGGAACGGCCGACGGTGCTGGAGTTGACCTCGGTACCGGTGCCGATCACGCTCAGGGCGTCCAATTGGATCACGCCGCTATGGGTGGTCTTGCCTTCATCGGGGCGCACGACGTAGGTGCTGCCGACCTTGATCAAGGTGAACTCGCCAGTTTTCAGCAGGGTACGAATCGCCACTTCCGGTGTGAAATCGCCGTTGAGTGCTGGCGCCTGCACGTTCTTGAGCAGTTCCTCATCGAACAGCAGCTGGATTTTCGCCTGCTGCGCCACCTGGCTCAGTGACGTGGCCAGCGACTGCGCAGGCAGTTGCAGCATGAGCGAATCGGCCTGTGCATTGAGGCTGAATACCAGGCAGCTGGCGATGAGTGTCGGTCGAAGAAACAGGTGCGAAGCGTGGCAAGGCGCGCGAAACATGAAATCCCCCGGTGTGGCCAAACGGCCGAAAAGGTGTGCGTATCAAACGCAGACCGGGGGAAGACGGGGCTGCTCGAAAAAACCACACCTGCGAATGCAAAATATTCTCAAATAAGAATTTTGCAGGCTTATTTACTGGGTTCGATGCGCACAATGCCATCGGCCGACGCCACGGTTTTTACCGGTAACAGGGCGGGCAGGGCGTTGAGCAGGGCGTCGGGGTCATTCACATCCAGATTGCCCGAAACCTTCAGGTGCGCCACGGCGTTGCTGACGTGCAGCGGTGCCTGTGAGCGATACAGGCTCAGCTCATCGATCAGGCTGGCCAACTCGCGATTGCGAAACGACAGATGGCCGCTGCGCCAGTCGGCAACCTCTTCGGCGGTGAGAGTCTGCTGCTGCAATGTGCCCTTGGCGTAGCTGAAGATCGCACGCTGCTGGGCGCCCAACAGGGTGACGGGGCTTTTGGCATCGGGCTCGAATGCGACCTGGCCATGGGCGACGCTGACCACCAGTTGCTGCTGGCTGCGCCGCACATCGAAGCCGGTGCCGACCACGCGCACATTGGCCTCGCCGGCTTGCACGAACAGCGGGCGTTCCTTGTCGGCGGCCACTTCGAGGTACAGTTGGCCTTTGTCCAGGTGCACGATGCGCTGGTACGCGGTGAACTCCACCCGCACGCGGGTGTTGGCATTCACATACAAGATGCTGCCATCGGGCAGATTGAGGGTGCGCATGCCTTTGGCGTGGGCTGCGACCTGGCTGTGATACAGCTCGCGGGGCGCGCCGATAGGCGTGGCCATGATTGCGCACAGCAAGGCGGCCGCCACGGCCAGGGCCGGGCGCCATACGGAAGGCTTGCGCTTGGGCAGCGCCACGGGTTTGTTCAGTTGCTGCAACTGGGCGAGGTCTGCCCACAGTTGCTCGAATTCGGCATAGGCGCGGGCATGGGCGGGCTCAGCTTGCCAGGCGGCAAAGGCCTTGCGGTCGGCACGCCCCGCGTCATTATTGCGGTTGCGGGCAAACCAGCTGGCGGCTTGGGCATCGATGGCGTCGCTGTCTTCGATGTCGAGCACGTCGGTGTCGCTCAGGCGGTTCATTCTGGCTGCTCCGTGCCGGGTTCGTGTTGAAGGCGTCGCTTGCAATGCAGCAGGGCAAAAGCGATGTGCTTTTCCACCATGCTGGTCGAAATACCCATGCGCTCGGCGATCTGCGCCTGGCTCAAGCCTTCGAAGCGGTGCAGCATAAGGGCTTCTCGCCTGCGGGGCGAGAGTTCGGCAAGGACTTCTTTCAACTGTTCCAGGCGTTGCAAGCGCTGCACGGCGGCCATGGGATCGTTTTGCTCGTCGGTGACAGGCTCGGCGTCCATTTCGGCCTGATCAGAGTGGACGGTGTGTCGTACCTTCTGTTTGCGCCAGTGATCACGCAGCAGATTGCGCGCCATCTGGAACAGAAACGCCCGTGGCTGCTCGACCTTGGCCCGGTCGCGGTAGTCCAGCCACTGAGTGAAGACATCTTGGGTCATGTCCGCGGCGTCGCTGGCGTTGTCTGTGCGCTTGCGCAGGAAATACAGAATATCTGTATAGAACCCGCGAAAGGCATCGGCCGACAGCGGGTCGGGCTTGGGACGAGACATGGATATCCTTCTTGACGAAGCACGACGTGGAGAAAGTCGCGAATGGTATCGAGAACCATTGTCATTTGTCTCGTTTATTTTGTCGGAGCCGGATATCCGGCTCCTGCCGCCTTTTTCAGACGGTTGTCAGCAGTTTTCTCAACTGTTCAATCCCGGTTTCACTCAGTGGGAACACCGGCAGACGCGGGTCACCCGCTTCCAAGCCGGTCAACCGCAGCCCGGCCTTGATCGTCGCCGGCAACCCACCCTTGAGGATGAAGTCCAGTAACGGCAACTGGCGGTAAAACAGCTCCCGCGCCTCGGTCAGGTCATTCGCCAACACCGCCTCATACAACGCCAGGTTGAGCTGTGGGATCAGGTTCGGCGCCGCCGTGCACCAACCCTTGGCACCCGCCGCGAAGGCTTCCAGCGCCAGCGGGTTGCAACCGTTGTAGAACGGCACGTCGCTGTGGCGATGCAACTGATGCATGCGCTGGATGTCCCCGGTGCTCTCCTTGACCATGGTCACGTTGGCCACCTGCTTGATGATGCGCAGGATCAGGTCCACCGACATGTCCGTGCCGCTGGTGGCCGGGTTGTTGTAGAGCATGATCGGCACGCCGATGCTGTCGCCGATCGCGGCGTAGTGGGCGATGATTTCCGCTTCGCTGAGTTTCCAGTAGGAGGTCGGCAGCACCATCACCACATCGGCGCCATTGGCCTCGGCGTAGCGGGCGCGGCGTACGGCTTTGGCGGTGGTGAGGTCGGACACGCTGACGATGGTCGGCACGCGCCGGGCGATTTTGGCCAGGCTGTAGGCGCTGACTTCGTCCCACTCGGCGTCGCTCAAGTACGCACCTTCACCGGTGCTGCCCAGTGGCGCGATGGCGTGTACGCCGCCTTCGATCAGGCGGTCGATGGAGCGGCCGAGGGCGTCGAGGTCAATGCGTTGGCCGTCGGCGCTGAACGGGGTGATGGTGTAGCCGATGATGCCGTGAAGGGTTGGGCTAGACATGGAAGGTCTCCGGTCGAAAAAGGGCAAGTCAGTTCAGGCAATCGGCGTGTTGACGCAGGTTCTGCCGGGCGTAGTAGTTGAACGCGGCACCGTGACGCTTGGGCCGGGAGATCCAGTCATGGGCCTCGCGCCCCAGCTCCGGCAGGATCGGCTTGATGGTGCCGGCCGCCATCGCCAGCAACTGCAATTTGGCCGCGCGCTCGATCAACTGCGCGATCACGCAGGCTTCCTCGACGCTCGCCCCGGTGGACAACTGGCCATGGTGTGAGAGCAGGATCGCGCGTTTGTCACCCAGTGCCGTGGTGATGATTTCCCCTTCTTCATTGCCCACCGGCACACCCGGCCAGGCCTCCAGGAAGGCACAGTCTTCGTACAGCGGGCAGAGGTCCATATGGGACACCTGCAGCGGCACTTCCAGCATCGACAGCGCGGCGATGTGGGTCGGATGGGTGTGGATGATGCAGTTCACATCCGGCCGCCCACGGTACACCCAACTGTGAAAACGGTTGGCCGGGTTGGGGATGCCGTGGCCTTCCAGTACTTCAAGGTCCTCGTTCACCAGCAACAGGTTGCTGGCGGTGATCTCATCAAAACCCAGGCCCAATTGCTGAGTGTAATAGGTGCCCTGTTCCGGCCCGCGCGCAGTGATCTGCCCGGCCAGGCCGGAGTCGTGGCCGTTTTCGAACAGGATGCGACACGTGAGCGCCAGCTTTTGCCGGACGGTCCACGTATTATCCGCCAGGGTGTTTTGCATCTGGACCAGCGCTTGCTTGACCAGTTGGTCTTTTGGGAGTGCTAATGTCTTGGCCATATCGGGTGCCCTCGGTGGCTGCAAATGACACTAACGATGCTATATGACACTTTGTGTCATTGGCAAGCACAGCTCATCGCTTACTGCATGGATTAATCGCAGCGCATGTCTATCCGTTTGAAATTATTGAGAAAAAAACTTGGTGTGACGTTGGATGTCCTGGCCGAAAAGTCCGGGATGACCAAGAGTTACCTGTCCAAGGTCGAGCGCGGGCTGAACACGCCGTCGATTGCCGCCGCGTTGAAGCTGGCCAAGGCGTTGAACGTGAAGGTCGAAGAACTGTTCAGCGAAGACAGCGTCAGCCTCGACAACTACAGCCTGGTGCGCAGCCATGAACGGCCGGACACCTCACCGGGTTATGCGGTGCTGGCCCATCAGGTCAGCGAGCGCAGCCTGCTGCCGTTCATCATCTACCCGCCGGCGGAGTTCACCGACAAGACCTTCAAGGAGCATGTGGGGGAGGAGTTTTTGTTTGTGCATGAAGGTCAGGTCGAGGTGGATTTCATGAACGAACGGGTGATCCTGGAGCGCGGCGATGCGCTGCACTTCAATGCGCAGAAACCCCATCGGTTGCGCTCGGTGGGGCCGGTGCAGGCACAGTTGCTGGTCGTGGTGCACAGCGCGGAAGATTGACGCAATCCTCTGTAGGAGCCCGGCTTGCCGGCGATGGCGTCCGCAGAAACGCTATCGCCGGCAAGCCGGGCTCCTACAGGTAATGGGTTATTCGGGGGATCAGCGTTCGACAGGAACTGACAACGCCGGATTGCCCAATGGATGCGTGCGCGCCGCAAAGAACTTCAGTTCTACACCCGTCCCATCGAACAACTCCGAATACCGCCGCTTCTGCTGACGAATAAAACCATCACTGCGCCCCGACACCGAGATCGCCAGCGTGGTCAGCCTGGCTTGGCGAATCGCATCCACCAGGTGTTTATCCTGCGCTCCCAGGTCATGGCCAAAGATGCACAGTGCACCTTCGTGGCTGAGCAACTGCTCATAGCAGAACGACAGGTAATCCGAACTGCGGATGGTCTTGAGCTTCTCCTCAACCTTGCCCTCGCTGACAAACAGCGGCACATCATCGAGGGTCTTGATCGTGTTGTTGATCGCAAAGCTGCTGAGCAAGGTGCTGTCGGTGGTCGGCAGTTTGCGCGCGGTACCATCCAGGTTGCGCACCAGGTGCAGGCCGCCGTGCAGGTAGAGGATGCGCGTGGCGTCGGTGCGGGTATTGCGCAGGTCGAAGCTGGCGTCGGCGCTGCGGAACAGGTCATCGATGCCTGGCGTGTGCAGGATCGCCCAATAGTTGAGCAGGTCGTAGTTGCTGGTGAATACCGTCGAGTAATGCTTCAGCTCAGCGTTGATCGTCGCCAGCGTCGACGGTTGCACCAGGCGCCACGGGATATGCACAGCGTGGATGGTATTGATCAAGGCTTCCTTGATCGCGTAATAGCGATTGCGCGGCGCCGCCGAGCTGACCGCCAGGGCCTTGTTGACCCGGCTGGTGGTCTTCAACGCGCCCAGGGCTTGCTCGAAACTGCGGGTTTGCAGGGCGTCGAATACGCTGAGCTCGGACTGGCTCAGGGGCTTTTCCTCAACGGTACGGGCGTTTTCGAACAGCGAGTCGTAGGCAAAGTCTTCCCAAATGGCACGGCTCGCGCCATTGCCGATCAGAATCCCGCTGAAGTCCGTACTGCTGCGCAGGGCGCTCCAGTCTTCAAGGTGGGCGTCAATATCCTGGAAATCCTTCATTGCGGCGGGTCTACTCGAAATCGGCTGGACGGAGACTTTATCACGGGTCGGTGTTGATCCTGATCAAGATGCGGCGGGTAGCGCAGGTTGATGCTGTAGGCATAAAGCCTCTGAGGATTGACCATGAGCAGCACCTTCTTTATCCCCGCCGTGAACATCATGGGCACCGACTGCCTCGACGAAGCCATGACCGCCATTCGCAACTATGGTTTTCACAAGGCGCTGATCGTCACCGACGCCGGCCTGGCCAAGGCCGGCATCGCGAGCATGATCGCCGAGAAACTGGCGATGCAGGACATCGACTCGGTGATCTACGACGGCGCCAAGCCCAACCCGAATGTGGAAAACGTCGAGAAAGGCCTGGCGCTGTTGCAGGAAAGCGCCTGTGATTTCGTGGTGTCCCTGGGCGGCGGTTCACCCCATGACTGTGCCAAGGGCATCGCCCTGTGCGCCACGAACGGTGGGCATATTGGCGACTACGAAGGCGTCGACCAGTCCGGCAAACCGCAACTGCCCCTGGTGGCCATCAACACCACCGCCGGCACCGCCAGCGAGATGACACGTTTCTGCATCATCACCGACGAAACCCGCCATGTGAAAATGGCCATCGTCGACCGCAACGTCACGCCGCTGCTGTCGGTCAACGACCCGGCGCTGATGGTCGGCATGCCCAAGGGGCTTACCGCCGCGACTGGCATGGACGCGTTGACCCACGCCATCGAAGCCTACGTGTCCACCGCCGCCAACCCGATCACCGACGCCTGCGCCATCAAAGCCATCGAACTGATCAGCGCCAATCTGCGCCTGGCGGTGCGCGACGGCAGCGACAAGGCCGCCCGCAAAAACATGGCCTATGCGCAATTCCTCGCCGGCATGGCCTTCAACAATGCATCCCTGGGTTTTGTGCACGCCATGGCGCACCAATTGGGAGGTTTCTACGACCTGCCCCACGGCGTATGCAACGCGGTGTTGCTGCCCCATGTGCAAAGCTTCAACGCCAGCGTTAGCGCCAAACGCCTGAGCGACGTGGGCCGTGCGTTGGGGGCCGACGTCAAGGGCATCACCGATGAAGAGGGCGCCCAGGCCGCCATCGCCGCGATTCGCAGCCTCGCCCATGATGTCGAGATCCCTGCCGGATTGCGCGAGCTGGGCGCCAAGTTGCAGGACATTCCCTTGCTGGCGACTAACGCGCTGAAGGATGCGTGTGGGCTGACCAACCCACGGCGGGCGGATCAGCGTCAGATTGAGGAGATCTTTCGCAGCGCGTTTTGATAGGGGCAGCCTTTAGCCGCAAGCGTTAAGCTACAAGCCGAATGCGTTCAACTTGAGCTTGAAGCTTGCGGCTTGCCGCTGAGGTCCCCCTATGAGAGTTCTGTTATTCGGCGCCACCGGCATGGTCGGCCAGGGCGTGCTGCGTGAGTGCCTGTTGGCCGCCGACGTGCAGGAAGTCGTCGCCGTCGGCCGCACGGCCCTGACCCAGGAACACGGCAAGCTGCATCAGGTGTTGCACAGCGACATGCTGGATTTCCAGCCGTTGGAAAACCTGCTGCAAGGCTTTGATGCGTGTTTCTTCTGCCTCGGCGTTTCGTCGGCGGGGATGAATGAAGTCAAGTACACCCACCTCACCTACGACCTCACCCTGGTCGCCGCCAGCACCTTGGCGCGGCTCAATCCGCAGATGACGTTTATCTATGTGTCCGGCGCCGGTACCGACAGTTCCGAAGCGGGTAAGTCGATGTGGGCGCGGGTCAAGGGCAAGACCGAGAACGCTTTGCTGCGCCTGCCCTTCAAGGCGGTGTACCTGTTCCGTCCTGGCGTCATCCAACCCTTGCATGGCGTGCGTTCGAAGACGCCGCTTTACCAATCCTTCTACTCGGTGCTTGGCCCCCTGTTGACGTTTGTGCGCCGGCTGAAACCGGGTTGGGTGGTGAGCACCGAGACGGTGGGCCGGGCGATGTTGCAGGCGGCCAGCCAAGGCGCGCCGCAGCCGGTGGTGGAGCAGGCCGAGATCAATCGGCTGGCCAGCGAGCGTCGCTGATGTTGCACAAGAGCCTGGTGCGGCGGCTGGACCTGATCACGCTGCAGCTGTTCGTCGCGGTATTTGAGGAAGGCACGCTGACCCGCGCCGCCAACCGCGAAGCCATTGCCGTGTCGGCCGCCAGCAAGCGCTTGATGGAGTTGGAGCAGGTGCTGGGCGTCAGCCTGTTCGTGCGGCGGGCCAAGGGCATGGACCTGACGGCCGCTGGCGAAACCCTGTTGCACCATGCACGGCAGATGCTGTTCAACGTCGAGAAGATGGGCCTGGAGTTGGGCGAGCACAGCCACGGCGTACGGGGCTACGTGCGGATGCTGGCCAATCTGTCGGCAATCATTCAGTTTCTTCCGGAAGACCTGCGGGACTTTTCCGAACTGCACCCCGAAGTGAAAACCGACCTGGAAGAACGTCCCAGCAAGGGTGTGGTGCAAGGCGTGCTGGATGGCGTGGCGGACCTGGGCATTTGCTCCAGCGACACCGATACCAAAGGCCTGCCCAGCGTGACTTATCGCCACGATAAGCTGGTGGTGCTGATGCCTGCGGATCACCCATTGGCGGCGCGCAAAACCTTGGCCTTTGTCGACACCCTGGACAGCGACTACGTCGGCCTGCACGCCGCCAGCTCCATCAACATGCGCACCCACGCCGCCGCGCGCGAGGCGGGCAGGATGCTGCGCCTGCGCATTCATGTGCCAGGGTTCGATGCAATGTGCCGGATGGTCCAGGCGAACATGGGCATCGGCATCCTGCCGCAGAAAGCCTATGAACTGTTTGGTCGTGCATTGGGTTTGCATGCCGTGCCGCTGACGGATGACTGGTCGGATCGCAGCCTGATCCTGGTGGTGCGCGATGAGGCGCAGTTGTCGCCGGTCAGCCGCCTGCTGTTTGACTACCTCCACACACCCTTGTAGGAGCCCGGCTTGCCGGCGATGGCCATTTCAAGGCATACACCGGTTTCGAGGACGCCATCGCCGGCAAGCCGGGCTCCTACAGGGGCGTTCGCGTTTAGCGAACGCTCCTTGCCAACTGACGGTTGGATTTCTTCTGCCCCTGGCCTCTAGTCTTGGCGTCACATTCCAAGAATAAGAGGTACACCCCATGACGGCTCCCCTGAGCGGTATCAAGGTGATCGAGATCGGTACCCTGATTGCCGCGCCGTTCGCCGCCCGGCTGATGGCCGAGTTTGGCGCCGAGGTGATCAAGATCGAAGCCATGGGCCAGGGCGACCCGCTTCGCAAATGGCGAAAGCTGCATGAAGGCACGTCGCTGTGGTGGTACCTGCAATCGCGCAACAAGAAATCCCTGGCGCTGGACCTCAAGTCGCCGGAAGGCTTGGACCTGATCAAGCAATTGCTCGGGGACGCCGATGTGCTGATCGAAAACCTGCGGCCCGGTGGCCTGGAGAAACTCGGCCTCGGCTGGGACGTGCTACACGCCCTCAACCCCAAGCTGACCCTGGTGCGCATCTCCGGCTATGGCCAGACCGGCCCTTACCGCGACCGTCCGGGTTTCGGAGCCATCGGCGAGGCCATGGGCGGTATCCGTTACACCACCGGCAATCCGGATTCACCGCCGGCACGCGTGGGTGTCAGCCTGGGCGATTCCCTGGCATCGTTGCACGGCGTGATCGGCGCGCTGATGTCGCTGCTGCGGGTCAAGACGGGGCAGGGCGATGGGCAGATTGTCGATGTGTCGCTGGCCGAAAGTGTGTTCAACCTGATGGAAAGCCTGGTGCCGGAATACGACATGCTTGGCCATGTGCGCGAACGCAGCGGCGGCGCCTTGCCGGGCATTGCGCCGTCCAACACCTACCTGACGGCCGACGGTGCCTACGTGGTGATCGCCGGCAACAGCGACCCGATCTACAAGCGCCTGATGCACACCATCGGCCGCGCCGACCTGGCCGAAGCACCTGAATTCGCCCACAACGATGGTCGCGCCGCCAAGAGTGGATTGCTCGACGCCGCGATCACCCACTGGACCAGCAGCCTGCCCATCGAGCAGGTACTCAGCGCCCTGGAAGCCGCCGAAGTACCGGCCGGGCGCATCTACTCCGTGGCCGATATCGTCAGCGACCCGCACTACCAGGCGCGTGACATGTTGCTTACTGCCCAACTGCCCGGCGGCGTATCGGTGAAGATGCCCGGCATTGTGCCCAAACTCTCGGAAACCCCTGGCGGCGTGAACTGGCAGGGCCCGACGTTGGGCCAGCACACCGACGCGATCCTTGGCGATCTGGGCCTGACGGTTGCCGATATCCATCGCCTGAAAACATCGGGAGTGGTGCAATGATT
The DNA here is from genome assembly GCF_013385825.1 of Pseudomonas reactans. GTDB lineage: Bacteria > Pseudomonadota > Gammaproteobacteria > Pseudomonadales > Pseudomonadaceae > Aquipseudomonas > Aquipseudomonas reactans. Next base: position 207,171 of record NZ_JACAPG010000012.1, read on the forward strand.
TCTGACTATTCCGACGCGCTGATTGTGCAGGAAGTGTCGCCGCGCGACGGCCTGCAGATCGAGCCGACCTGGGTCGAGACGGCCGACAAGATCGCCCTGGTCGACCAGCTTTCTCTCGCGGGTTTTTCGCGGATCGAAGCCGGTTCGTTCGTCTCGCCCAAGGCCATCCCCGCATTGCGCGATGGCGAGCAAGTGTTCCAGGGCATTGAGCGCAAGCCGGGTGTGATCTACGTGGCGCTGATCCCCAATCTCAAAGGCGCGCAGCGTGCCATCGCGTCCCGCGCCGATGAACTGAACCTGGTGATGTCCGCCAGCCAGACCCATAACCTGGCGAATATGCGCATGCGCTGCGAGGCGTCGTTGGCGGCGTTTGATGACATCGTCAGTTTTGCCCGTGATTACCCGGTAAGGCTCAACGGCAGCATCGCCACGACCTTCGGTTGCCCGTTCGAAGGCAAAATTGATGAAGACCGCGTGTTGCAGATTGTCGAGGCGTATCAAGCGCTGGGCATCCAGGGTATCAGTCTGGCGGACACCACTGGCATGGCCAATCCGCGTCAGGTGGCACGCCTGGTCAAACGCGTGCTGGAACGTGTGTCCGCCAGCGATCTGACCCTGCATTTCCACAACACGCGAGGCCTGGGCTTGTGCAACGTGCTGGCCGCCTATGAGGCCGGCGCTCGTCGTTTTGACGCAGCGCTGGGGGGCTTGGGCGGTTGTCCGTTTGCGCCAGGGGCGTCGGGCAATATCTGCACCGAAGACCTGGTGAACCTGTGTGATGAAGTCGGGATTCATACCGGTATCGACCTGCCGCACCTGCTGCATATGTCCCGCCGTCTTCCCGCTTTGCTTGGACATGAGTTGCCCGGCCAGGTCGCCAAGGCCGGACGCAACTGCGATCTGCATCCACCGCCTGCCTACATCGCCACGCTGTAACACTGCACCAGACAACAAAAACAATCGGGCGCCTGTGAGCAGCCCGCTGGAGAGAAACCATGAGCACTAATACGTTGGAGGCCGGCGCGCGCCCGGCCGCTGAAATCGATGCTGAAAAAGCCCTGGTCAGCAAGGTCGCCTGGCGCCTGATGCCGCTGATCATGGTGTGCTATCTGTTCGCGTTTTTTGACCGGATCAACATCAGCTTCGCCAAGTTCCAGTTGCAGGCTGACCTGAGCCTGAGCGACACCGCCTACGGCCTCGGTGCCGGGCTGTTCGTGGTGGGTTATGTGATCTTCGAAGTGCCGAGCAACATGATGCTGTACAAGGTCGGCGCGCGGCGCTGGATTGCGCGGATCATGATGTCGTGGGGGCTGGCAACGGCGGCCATGGTGTTTGTCACCGCCGAATGGCAGTTCTACGGCCTGCGCTTCATCATCGGCGCGATGGAGGCGGGTTTTGCCCCAGGCGTGCTGTATTACCTGACCTTATGGTTCCCCCAGCATTTCCGTGGGCGCATCACCTCGATGCTGTTCCTGGCTTCGGCCTTTGCGGGTCTGGTGGGCGCACCGTTTTCCGGCCTGGTGCTGGAACACCTCGACGGTGTCTTCCAGATGCGCGGCTGGCACTGGTTGTTCCTGCTCGGCGGCTTGCCGTGCATCGGCCTGGGTTTCCTGGTGCTGACCTTGCTCAAGGATCGCATCGAAGACGCCCACTGGTTGACGGCGGCGGAGAAGGCCTTACTGTCGAGCCGCATCGCCAAGCATGAGCCGAACCAGCACGGTGGTTCTCTGTTGTCGGCGATCCGTATTCCAGGGTTCCTGATGCTCGGTTTCATCTACTTTCTGATCCAGGTGGCGTCCTACGGCCTCAACTTCTGGGCGCCGCAGTTGATCCGCAGCGCGGGCACCCAGAGCCCGGTGATGATCGGCCTGCTCACGGCGATTCCCTATGTGTGTGGCGCCATCAGCATGGTGGTGATCGGGCGGCTGTCGGATGCCACGGGTGAACGTCGCAAGTTCGTCTGTGGCCTGGTGGTGCTCGGTGCAGTGGGCTTTTTCAGTGCCGGCATTTTTGCCGATCACACCACCTTCCTGATCATTGCCCTGGGCATGTTGGGCGCGGGCATCATCGCGTCGATCCCGACCTTTTGGACGCTGCCACCCAAGCTACTGGCCGGTGCTGGAGCCGGCGCGGCGGGCGGGATTGCGGTGATCAATACCCTCGGCCAGTTTGGTGGCATTGTCAGCCCGGTGATGGTGGGGCGGATCAAGGACCTCACCGGCAGCACCACGCCAGCGCTTTACGTAATTGGCGTGTGTGCGTTGCTGGCGGCGGCGTTGCTGCTGTGGGGCCTGCCGCAAAAACTGCGCACCCTCGACAAGGGCTGATCAGCCAGTGGTTGCCAAGGCGCGAGTGGGCGTGGCGCTGAACTGAATCAACACCACGCCGCCGATCAACAACAACGCCCCCAGCACACGGGGCGTTGTCAGTTGGCGCTCTACCAGGCCGAACAGGCCGAAGTGATCCAGCACCAGCGACGCCAGAATCTGCCCAGCCAGGGCCAGCGCGATAAACCCCGAGGCGCCGAGCTTGGGCAACAGCATCAACGCCAGGGAAATAAAACACACGCCAAACGCGCCACCGGCCCACATCCACAGCGGCCCCTTGCTGATAAACGCCAGGCTCGGCAACGGCAGGCGCAGCGCCAGAATTACCGGCAGCAACACGATGATGCTCACCAGCAACGACGCCAGCGTAGCCCACAACGGGTGGCCAAGGCCGCGTCCGAGGTTGGCGTTGATCGCACTTTGAAACGGCACCACTGCACCGGCGATGACCGCCAGCGCCAATAAACCGACCCAATGCAACGTTGTCATGGCGAATCTCCCAGAGGTTTTGCTGGACTCTAGGCTATTCGTCGCGCAAATTTAAATTCCAAGTTCTTATGCTGAGTATGCAGCTGATGAATGATCTGCGCCGCATCGACCTCAACCTGCTGGTGATCCTCGACGCCTTGCTCAGCGAACAGCACGTCACCCGTGCGGCTGAGCGTCTACACCTGAGCCAACCGGCAGTGAGTCATGCGTTGGCGCGTCTGCGTGACCTGCTCGGTGATCCGCTGCTGGTGCGCCAGGGCGGCAGCCTGGTGCCGACCGTCCGCGCGCTGGAGTTGGCCGCGCCACTGGCCGAGGCGCTGGCCCAGGTGCAGGCCTTGCTGGCGCCGAATCGCTTTGACCCGGCGTCGGCCAAGCGCAGGTTTCGCGTGGCGATGTCTGACTACAGCGCGGCGATTTTCTTACCCGACCTGGTGCGAACGCTGCGCAGTGAAGCGCCAGGTATCGATCTGCAAATCATCCAGGCCAGCCGTGAAGGCATGGTGGATGGCGTGCTCAATGGCGACCTCGACCTGGCGGCGGGAGTGTTCCCTGACATACCGGCCGAACTGCGGACTACGCCGTTGTTCGAAGAGCACTATATCTGCCTGGTGGACCGCAACAGCCTGCCGGCAAGCGGCTTATTGGATCTGCCCACCTACCTGTCGCGTCCCCATGTTTTGTTGGAAATGCGTGGCAGCGGCGCGCCGGAAATCGAGCGGGCGCTGACGGCGATTCGCGAGCGTCGGCATGTGGCGATCAGCCTGCCGCACTGGGGCGTGGCGCCGCAGTTGATCCGGGGCACGGACTTGATCCTGACCGTGTCTTCCCGAGGCGTGCTAGCTGTTGATCAAGAGCATTTGCTGGCGGTGCCGCCGCCCTTTCATATTCCGTCGTTTGCGTTCGAGCTGGCGTGGCATGCACGGCGGGGTGGGGATTCGGGGTTGCAGTGGTTGATTGGGCAGGTGCAGGGGGTGTTACAAATCTGAGCCATTCATCACCAGGATGCGGGTGGCTGGCGCCGGGTATGGAAGATCCGCATGACTTGCAATCGGCCCTCTCGGATGCGATACGGGACAATGTAGGGCCATCTAGGCACGACCCATTCGCGAGTCCCTGGCACGCGTCCCTCTTTTCCCATCGCTGGAAATTCAGCAATCCGTTGGAGCCCAGTCAAGATCGCCTGGACAAATTCATGGGCAGCTTTTGGATTTTCTTCGGCAATGTAAGCCGCTTCGTCGTCAAGGTTCCTCAGGGCTACCCTCAGCCACTCAACCTGCATTGGTGCGCCATTTGTCAGCGACAGCTTTTACCTCGGCAGCGGTAGCGAAATCACCCGCATCCGCTTCTTTCAGGGCTTTTTGAATTTCCTCAATTTGCCAGGCTTCGCGCGTGAGGTATTCGCGCAATGCGTCAACCGCCAGAAAAGATTTGCTGCGCCCGGTGGCCTTGGCGAGACTGGCAAGCGTATCGGCGATATCTTCCGGTATACGTAGGGACATGACAGACATGACGACCTCGTTGTAGTGACATGTAGTGCAACATACTACATTGTCACCGCGTCCCTGGTTTCCCCCGTTCGTCAGGGGGCGCTCCGATTGTGAAAGGAGTATCCATGCTCTCTGGCTTCAACCACATGACGCTGGCCGTCACCGACTTGCCGCTCAGCATCCGTTTCTACCATGAGCTGCTGCAACTTCACCTCGACGCCACCTGGGACGCCGGCGCCTATCTCTCACTGCCGGGCCTTTGGTTGTGCTTATCGCTTGATCCGCTGCGCGACTCGAAGCCGGCCGCCGATTACACCCATTACGCGTTTACAGTGGCAGCGGCTGATTTCACCGCGTTGGTAGAACGCCTGCGAGCAGCGCTGGTAGAGGAGTGGCGCGACAACCGCAGTGAAGGTGCCTCGTTCTATTTTCTCGACCCCGATGGCCACAAGCTCGAAGCCCATGTCGGCGACCTGGCCTCGCGGCTGCAAGCCTGTCGCGCCAAGCCCTACGCCGGAATGAAGTTTTACCCGTAGCACGGGAACGTGCAGAATCCGTTCACCTCTTAACCCTCCGTTTGAGTCGCGCCCATGACCCCTTCCTTGCTACTCGCCGTGCTTGCCTCAGGTTTCATCTACGGTATTACCCCGGGGCCGGGGGTGTTGGCCGTGTTTGGCATCGGCGCTGCCCGTGGTCGCAGGGCTGGGGCGGGTTTCTTGTGCGGGCATCTGCTGGGAGATGTGGTGTGGTGCTCTACGGCGCTGATCGCCATCGTGGGCGCGCGGGAAGTCGGCAGCGGTGCGTTCGATGTGCTCGGTGTACTCAGCGGCCTGTATCTGTTCTGGCTCGGCTGGCGCGCGATCCGCACCCAGCGTCGCAGCAGTGACGCGCCCCAGGGGGCGGCGCGGCATCCGTTCTGGCACGGCATTCTGTTCGGCCTGACCAACCCCAAGGCGTATCCGGTGGCCGTGGCGACGTTTACGGCGTTGTTGTCGAGCCGTGCCGAGTTGCTGACCTGGTCGATGCTACCGTCGTTGATCTTCCTCAGCTTCGTCGGCGGCCTGCTGGCCTATGCGATCCTGATCGGCGTGGTCGGTGCCCAACGGGTACGCACGGTGTATCAACGCCATGAAATCCTGATCACCAAGCTCTGTGGTGTGATGTTTATCGGCTTCGCCATCAATGCTCTGGCGCACGCGTTGCCGGGCCTGTTTGGCAGCAAACCCGCTTGATTTAACGATGACCGTTCGTCGCACTGGCGAGTTTTTTCTAAACCTTTGCCGCCCTGAAAATTCGAATTGAGGGCGGGGTGTGTTCCCCCGCCCTTATTTTCAGCCTGGAGGAACCCATCATGAGCCGCATGGCTATCCGGTTACGCACCGCCAGTTTCGCGATGCTGCTGGGCCTCGGCGCCAGCAATGCTTTCGCCCAGTCGCCTGCTGAATTCATCGAGCAGGCTTCGGCCAAGGGCATGGCCGATATCGAAACCAGTCGCATGGCCCACGCCAAGACCTCGTCCCAAGAGATCAAGGACTACACCATCGAGGTGATCAACGAGCGTACCTTGGCCAACCAGCACCTGGCGGCCATCGCCAAGAAGCTTGATCTGCCGGTGGCGCCGCGGGAAAAAATCGTCGACAAAGCCGAAACCCTGATGCCCGAACTCAAGGACGGCGACTCGTTTGATGCGGCCTATACCGCACAGCAGGTGAAGGAAAACGAAGACGCCATCGCGCTGTTCAAACAGGAAGGCGCGGCGTCGGACGTGCCGGAAATAAAAGCGCTGGTCGATGAGACGCTGCCCAAGCTGGAAGAGCGTTTGCAGAAGGCTCGCGCCTTGGCGTCGACCTACGGTAAAGGTCATCAAGGCGACGGTTAAGTGCGTCACTTGAAATAAAACAACGGCGGTTGGAGCAGATCCAACCGCCGTTTTTTATGCCTGGTTCAAATCGGTCTTGGTCGGTGCCGCATCGTCGGCAGCATGACCGCAACTGCTATTCAGGCTCACCGTACCCGTGTTGCCGATGCTGCGGTATTCCTGGCGCAGTTTCTCCAGCTCTTTGCGGTCCAGGCCGTCGAGGCTGAGCACGGCATTTTGTGCATCCTTGGACACACGCAGCAGTTCATCGATCTTGATATGCAGGATGTCATTGTCGCGGTTCTGCGTGTTCTGGATCAGGAACACCATCAGGAACGTGATGATGGTGGTTGAGGTATTGATGATCAGTTGCCACGTATCGTTGTAGTGGAAATACGGCCCGCTCAGGCTCCACGCCAGGATCAACGCCACTGCCGCGTAGAACGTGCGCGGGCTGCCGGCCCAACGGGACAGGGATTGGGAGACTGCGGAGAATTTCATGACCGTTTTCCTTGGAAGGGGGTGATGAAATAGTGGACCGCAGGGATTCTTTGAAATTTCTTTTTACATTTGCTAAGGGCCTTCAGAACGCCAATTCAGCCTGACCTGTACCTTCCAGCGCCAGCAAATACTGTTTGGCCTCCAACCCTCCTGCAAAGCCGGTGAGCCCACCCGACGCACCAATCACCCGATGGCACGGCGCAATGATCGAGATGGGGTTACGCCCATTGGCGGCACCCACTGCGCGCACCGCTTTCGGGTTGCCGATCTGCTGGGCGATCTGACTGTAGCTGCGGGTTTCGCCGAAGGGAATCGTTAGCAGCGCCTGCCAGACTTGTTTCTGGAAGTCAGTGCCGGCGAAGTCCAGTTCCAGCTCGAAATGGTTGCGGGTGCCGGCGAAATACTCTTGCAACTGGCGTTGGGTTTCCACCAGCACCGGGCTTTCAGGCGCTTCGTACAATTCACCCAGGCGTACACGGTTGGCGCGCTCGGTTTCCCACAGGATGGCGCTGAGTTTGCCGTCGCGTGCCACCAGGGTAAGTTGGCCGACCGGGGAGGGCATGAGTTTGTATTCGTAGGTCATGAGCGGGCTCCTGAAGGTGGGTGTAGTGGGAGTCTAGAGTGGAGCGCTGATCGGCAAACTACGTTTCTTGCGATCAAATTCAGCGCCGCCAGTAGAGCCACTCCGAGAACGCCGGATAAGCGAACAACCACGCGATGTAACCGAGGGCCATCAACACCGAGGGCGTCGATAGCAACACCGTTGAGAGGATATTGAGCAACGTGACCAGCACCGCCGTCACCTTTAGCCCTTTTTTGGCGTACCGAACCGCGAACCAGACGCCATAGGCTGAAGTCGCAAGGGCTAATAGCACACCCGTCCCCCCCAGCCTCATCAACGAGATCATCAACGGCAGGATCAGTACCAGGCCGATCACTTTGTAGGTGGGGTGTCTGGAGTAGCTGGGCTTGAGTAGGAGCATCGTTATCCTTCCTGTTGCAGCACTTTAAGCGCCGCCGACGCCAGAAACCCCGAGCGGCTTTTTTCTTCCGGATGATGCAGTACATAGTCATCGATGCGGTTCAGCAGGTACCCCGGCAGCGTGATGTTGAGCTTCTGCGCCTTGCCCAGATAGTTGGTGACATCAATGTCCACCACGCCCCAGGCGTGGTCCTCGTCGCCGCTTGAAATTGCAATCGGGTAAAGCATCATTGAACCCTCAAAAGGGTACTGACTATAACCACCAAAGCTTTGTAATCAACGCGACCGCATCCCTTCTATTGAACGAATTTTCCGAAAGGAACGTACGAGGGCTCTTTCAAAACCCTTGATACGCTATCTAGGCTATATCACTCTATTTATTACGTTCATAAAGGCTTGGATCAATAAGTTGTGTTCTTGTTTTCGGGTAAGAACTAACAGTTGCGCACACGCATCCACTTCCGCCAGCGGCCGGTACGTCACACCTTTATTCATCAGGCTCTGCGTACATGCCGGCACCAACGCCACACCTTGCCCGGCGGCTACCAGCGCAATGATCGACGTGATCTGCCGCCCGGTCGGGCCCGGGCGCAGAGGCTGGCCGTGATGCCGATAAAGCTGCTCGATGGACTGGTTGAGCCCCGATCCATAATCCGCCGGAAACAGGATCAACGGGTAGGTACTGAGCTGCGCCAGGTTGACGCTTGCCTGGCGAGCCAACGGGCTCTCACTGGACACGGCGGCCACCAGCCTTTCTTCGCCCAGGGACAGCGCTTGCACCGCTTCGCCTTGCGGCAACAGGCGACTCAAGCCGATATCGAGCCGCCCATCCGCCACCTGCGCGCCGAGGCTGCCGGAGGCGCATTCCACCAGGGTCAACTGCACATCGGGGAAGCGCTGGGCAAATGCTTGAATCGCCTGACTGAACAGGTCCGACAGCGCGATCGAACTCACATACCCCAACGTCAGTTGCCCCGCAGTGCCCGCCGCCAGTTTGCCGGCGATCACTTGCGCCAACTCCACCTGCTCCAGCACACCGCGCGCGTAGGGCAGGAACGACCGGCCTTGTGCGGTGAGGGTGACGGTGCGGCTGGTGCGATCGAACAGCTTGAAGCCCAACTCGGTCTCCAGCGCCGAGATCTGCCGGGTCAGCGGCGGCTGCGCCAGGTGCAGGCGAATGGCCGCGCGGCCGAAGTGCAATTCTTCGGCGACCGTCAGAAAGTAACGCAGCTTGCGTAGGTCGAGCATCCTGGTCCTTGGGTATCGATCGGTCCGAAATCGGTATTGGTTCTAGACCTGCCGGCCATTCTATAAAGACCTCACAAAATAAAACGAGAGGTTTCATGAAACCGCGCCTGCATTGTGCCCGTCTTGCCCTGTTCCTGTGTGGCTGCGCGGCGTTTCTCAACCTGTATGCCACCCAGAGCATTCTCCAGACGTTCGCCGCGCAGTTTCACATCAGCGCCAAGGCGGCGGGGTGGAGTATCACCGTGACGACCTTGGCGGTGGCGATCACGGCGCCTTTCGTCAGCCGGCTGACCGGGCGCTTTGAGCAACGCACGGTGATCAGCGCTGCGGCGTTGTTGCTGGCGGTGCCTGCGTTGATGACAGCCTATGCCGGCAGCTTTGCCGAGGTGCTGGTGTGGCGGTGTGTGGAGGGCATGCTGATTCCGGTGGTGTTCGCTACCAGCGTGGCGTACATCGGCGACCGCTGGCGTGGCGGCACGGTCACGGAGGTCACCAGTCTTTACGTGGCCGGGACGGTGTTGGGTGGGTTTGCCGGGCGCTTCGTCACGGGTGTAATGACGGAGTACGTGGGCTGGCGCGAAGCCTTTGAATTGATGGCGGTGCTAAGCCTGATGGTGGGTGGGTTTATCCAGTTCCTTTTGCCGGTAAGCCGTGCGCGATCCGTGAGGGTTGAAACTGCGTTCTCGACGGTTTTTCGCAAGCCTTTATTGGCCGCCTATGCGGTAGGTTTTTGCGTGCTGTTTTCCCAGGTAGCGGCGTTTACCTACGCAGGTTTGTATCTCGGATTACCGCCTTTCAACCTGGGGCCAGCGGCGCTGGGCACGCTGTACATGGTGTTCCTGCTGGCGCTGATCGTGATCCCCATCGCTGGCCGCCTCAGCAAGGCCCGGCCACATGCTGAACTGCTGAGCGTAGCTGCGGTGCTGGGTATTACCGGTTCCGCGCTGACGCTGTTGCCCTCTTTTTGGAGCATCGTTGCAGGCCTGGCGCTCAGCTCCACCGGCGTGTTCCTGGCCCAGGCGGCGGCCAACGCATTCACCACTGCGAGCGCAGGTGAAAACAAAGCAGGCGCCGTGGGCGTGTACCTCACCTGTTACTACCTGGGCGGCAGTTGTGGTGCGATTGTGCCGGCGTTGATCTGGGAGCGTTGGGGATGGGCCGGGTGCGTGGCGCTGATTATTACTTTCCAGGTGCTGACCTTGTTGATCGCGCTCACTGGCTGGAAACCCGTTAAACCTCAACGGGTCCCGACGTCATGAAGGACACCTCAACCCGCCGCCGTACCTTGATCGCCGGCTGCAGCGCCCATGCCGTGCATGATGGCCTTACCGATGTCATCTACGTGCTATTGCCGATCTGGCAGGCGCAGTTCGCGCTGTCCTACGCCCAGATCGGACTGTTACGCGGTGCCTATTCCGGGATGATGGCAGTGTTCCAACTCATGGCCAGTCGCGCCGCGAAACGCTGGGGCCGTGTATCGATGCTGGTGGGCGGCACAGCACTTGCCGGTGCGGCTTATCTAATGGTGGGCCAAGCCACTGGATTGATGATGTTGCTGCTGGCACTTCTATTAGGTGGCTTGGGCGCCAGCACCCAACACCCGCTGGCCTCTTCGATGATCAGCGACGCCTACGAGGACGGTGGCGGAATCAAGCAGGCGCTGTCCCAGTACAACTTTTCCGGCGATATCGGCAAAACGCTGATTCCGGGCTTGATTGGGTTGCTGCTCACCGTCATCAGCTGGCGTGCCAGCGCGACGTTGCTGGGGTTGCTCGGCTTGGCGGCGGCGGGGCTGCTGTGGTGGCTGGTTCCTGCAAAAGCATCCGAATCCATCTCAACAAAACACACCAAATCCTTCAGCGGAAGTGGCTCTGTCACCGGCCTGCGCGCCTTGATTCTCACCGGCACCCTCGACAGCGCCGTACGCATGGGCTTTCTCACCTTCCTGCCCTTTCTGCTGCAAGCGAAAGGCGCGGGAACTGCCGGTATTGGCTTGGCCCTGACGCTGCTGTTTATCGGGGGCGCATTCGGCAAATTGCTCTGCGGCTATCTAGGGGCGCGCATCGGCATGATGAAAACCGTGTGGCTGACGGAAACCAGCACCGCGTTGCTGATCGTTGCCGCCGTGTATGTGCCGCTGGCCGGGTTGATGGCGATGCTGCCGTTGCTGGGCCTGGTGCTCAATGGCACGTCATCCGTGCTGTATGGCGCCGTGCCAGATCTGGCGGGCGCGGGGAAGCGGGAGCAGGCGTTTGCGGTGTTCTACACCGGCACCATTGGTGGTGGTGCGCTGGCGCCGGTGGTGTTCGGCGGTGTGGGGGATGCGCTGGGCGTGTCGGTGGCGGTGATGGTATTGGCGGGGGTGTTGTTGGTGACGTTGCCGTTGGCGTGGGTGGTGCGGCGGGGCTTCGAGCTCAAATAATCGAGCGGTCGACCGGATGTCCAGCCCGCGCAAATAGATCGATACCGAGGGAGTGAAGTACTTTGAGTACAGTTTCGAAGCGAGGTTTTGCGCCAGGGGCGAATGCCTTGTAAAGGCTCTCACGACCCATGCCCGCTTCGGCAGCGATCTTTGTCATTCCTCGGGCTTTAGCCACGTAGCCGATGGCGCGAAGAAATTCTTGATTGTCGCCGTCGGCCAGAACCTGAGAGAGGTATTCACTGATGGCCTCGTCGCTGTCGAGCAGTTCGGCCATATCAAATGTCGTCAGCGTTTGTTTCATGATCAAACCTCTTTTGCCAATTTTTTTGCTCTACGGATATCAGTGTCCTGGGAAGACTTGTCACCGCCTACCAGCAAGATGACGATCACCTTACCTCGCAAAGTGAAATAAATTCGATAACCCGAACCAACGTCTATCCGCATTTCTGAGATGCCGTTACCTAGTGTCTTGATATCGCCCAGGTTACCCATGCTGGCTCTTTCGATACGTCGACCTATTGCGATCTTTGCTCGTAGGTCGCGTACTTCTGAACGCCAGTTAATGAAGGTTTGGGTTTGCTGGATCAGATAGCTCACAGGACCTCGCAAGGCCTAACTGTATCCAAGTGGATACTTGCTGGCAATAGGAATGGCAGATGGCAAAGGCTGGGGAGGATGCGTGGGGAGCGCTTCGGTTTCAAACGTTCTTGAAGGTTTTCCTGTTGCCAAAATTTGCAGTGGCAGTTCGGGGAGAGAGGCTGTATTCGAACCTTGCGGTATTGCCTACACAACGATCAGAATCGTCCGAGTTGTGCGTCTTGGGCGACCTCTTTAAGGTTCGTCTGCCGCTGCCTATCAGCGGTCGGGTTTAGTAGCCCGATAAAAAATTTCCTCGGCGTATGGCTGTCCTTGCAGTCAGGCATTTCAGTGCCTGAATCTATTGGTAGCTGTGCGCAGGGCGTCTTCGGGCGCGCCGGTTTTCGAGGAAATTTCCGGTCTACTAACCTGCGTACAGCTGCCACCCTAACCCTGTGGGTGGTGGTCCTTACCGAGGATCAACAGATGTGTAATGACTCATGTAATCCATCCGTAAAACTGTTCAGCGTCCGTCCCGAAGCCAACACCGAAGCACTGCTCGCCAACGCCTACGAAACCATCGCCGGCGCGGGAGCCATGACCAATGAGTTCGCCGAAACCCTGCCTTCCCAACAGCGCTACCTGGCCCTTGCGATCCAGCAAATGATCGAGTTGGGGCTGATGCTGGTGGAAGCGGCGCAGGACCGCGTGGATCAAGTCGCCTAGGCGCACCGCATAGGCTTGCCTTCCCAGGCCGCCCATACCACGGGGGAGGGGAGCCATGAATACTGCTCTTGCGGCGCGGCCCACATCACTTTTGGAGCCTGCGGGTTATGCACCCCGATCGACTCATCAAATGCCAGGCATAAAAAAACCGGCCATCTAGGACCGGTTTTTTATGCATTCCCCGTCAAACACAACCTGACGCGAAACGAGAATTTGAGTGGAGCGGGTAGAGGGAATCGAACCCTCGTCGGAAGCTTGGGAAGCTACTGTTCTACCATTAAACTATACCCGCTCAGAGCGGCTGACTTTGTACCAGAAGTTCGCGGGGATTTGAAGTTTTTCTTCAAAAATGTGTGGGTTATAAGTGCCATATATGACGAACTGACCCCGTGTAGGAGCGAGCTTGCTCGCGAAAGACTCAAGAGCGCCGCGTTCCTCCAGGAAGCGAGCGTTATCGTTGACGTTCTTCGCGAGCAAGCTCACTCCTACAAGGGAGCGTATTTCAGAGTGCAAAGGCATGCTGTGCCTGGCCCTGGTGATAGCGCAGCCGGCTGACCTGGCGCTCCGGTTTCAAGAAGCCCACCACCGCCTCCCGGCTGTCTCGGCACGCCGCCTTGTGCTCCATGTCCAGGAAATGCCCCGTTGCCTGAATCGTACTGAAGCTGCTGTTGGCCACATGCTGGCCGAACAGCTTGGCGTCCTGGGCGCTGGTGTATTCGTCCCATTCACCGTTGAGAAACAACACCGGAATATCAATTTGCTTGGCCGCCTTCAGGTAACACAGGCGATCACTGTTCAGCACATGACTGATGTGAAAGTGCATCTGCCCATACTCATGCTCGGCCAGGCTGCTCACGTGCTTGTAGTTGAAGCGCTTGAACAGTGACGGCAGGTGTTTGCCGATGGTGCTGTTGACGAGGTGGCCGACGCGGTCGCGGTCGAGGTTGCCGAGGTAGTCGACGCCGCGTTCCAGGTAGTCGCGCATCGGGGCGTTGATCACCGGGGAGAACGAACTGATCACGGCCTTCTCCACGCGGCGCGGGCGATGGGCGAGGGCAACCAGGGTGGCAGCGCCGCCCCAGGAAAAGGACAGAACGTGTTCGGCGGCGAAGTGATCGATGAGTTCCAGCAGGAGCTGGCCTTCGACTTCTTTCGTCAGCATGTGCTCGTGGCGGTTATGGATTTTGGAGCGGCCAGCGTAGGGCTGGTCGTACAAAACCACATTGAATTGCGGGTACAGGCTTTTCACGGTTTGGGCGAAGGATGCCGTGGTGGCCATGGAGCCGTTGACCAGGATAATGGTCTTTGCAGCAGCGTCCGCGCGATAGAACTCCGTGTAAACCCGATACTGACCCTGTATATCCAGCACAGCGATTTCTGGCCTCATGTCGTAAGACTCCTGGCAAGCGGGTAGAGCGCGCAGATCACTCTGCACGAGCTTTGTGACAGGTAGGCATACGCCTGGAAAAGGAGGGCCCATGTCGATCCGATGACGGCTGGCCGACGGCTGTTGTTAGGGCGGGCTGTTTGCCTGAGAGGCCCGTAAATCAATCGCGGGCGGGGCAAGGTGTTTCTTGGAGGTTATAGGCGACTCGCCAGTCATATTTAAACTGGTGAGCCTGATTCAAGCAGCAGCGGTGCGACCCTGCAAGGCGTTGAGGCGGTTTTTTGCCATCACCGGCTGAACGGTCATCAGACCTGTCGGATTTCGTCGTCAGTCAGCGCCCGATACTGGCCCGGCGCGAGGGCCACATCCAGCACCAAAGGGCCCATCCGCTCGCGATGCAGGCCGATCACCTTGTTATCAAAGTGTCCGAACATGCGTTTCACTTGGTGGTAGCGGCCTTCGACAATGCTCAGCCGTGCGGTGGTCGGCCCCAGCAATTCCAACTCGGCGGGTTGGGTGGTGAGGTCTTCGAATGCGAAGTACAGACCCTCGGCAAAGGTACTTGCATACTCAGGGCCGATAGCCTGCTCGGTCGCCACGAGGTAGACCTTGGGCAGCTTGGTCTGTGGTTGCGTCAGTCGCCGCGACCATTGGCCGTCGTTGGTGATCAGCATCAGACCGGTGGTGTTGAAATCCAGACGACCGGCAATGTGCAGCTCACCTTTGTCCGGCTCATCAAGTAAATCCAGCACGGTTGGGTGCTGCGGGTCTGCGGTGGCACTCACGCAACCCTGGGGCTTGTGCAGCATGAAGTAGCGCGCTGGTTTTCCGGCCTGCAGCACTTCATCGTCAACGCACACACGGCTGAACTCGCGAACCTCATGATGAGGATCGCTGACGGCAACGCCATCAACCGACACACGCCGTTCAACCAGCAATACGCGCACTTGCTGGCGATTGAAACGCGGCAGGTTACTGAGGAAGCGATCAACCCGCATTACGTCGGCTCAGCCTCGCGCAATTGCTCATCCACCTGGGCGCAGCTTGGACACAGACAGGCCTGGTTGCGTAGCTCCATCGGCAGGGCTTCGAGCACCGCTGGATCGATGGTGATGCTGAAGCACCAGCAGGCTTGGTCGGCTGTGCGCGGATCGGCCAGGGTGCAGTCGTTGCGCGCGCCGCAGGCGGGGCAGTGAGTGGGCGTAGTCATGGTGGGTTCAGGCAATATCGCGGAAGTCCTGGCACGATACCAGATCGTCGGAAACAGATGTTTCAGCCTATGTCCAAAACGCACCAGATTCAGTTTTTGATGTCAGATATTTCGTCATTCGGTGAAAGCCGAATGCCGCCCTCCAGCGTCGCTGGAGGTGCTCTTCCGCGGTCCAGGAGGCCGCCATGTATCGACGACTGCTGCTCAGCGCTTTACTCGGTCTGACCCTTACCGCTTGCGTGCCCTATTACGATGGCGGCCAGAGCTACTACCGTTCCGAGGTCTACACCTCACCGGCACCGGTGTATTACTACGGCGGCGGGACGGCGTATCAGTACCGCCGTGATTACTACCCCGCACCGCGCTACTACGCGCCACAACCGCGCTATTACTCGGCCCCGCGTTATTACCAGCCGGCCCCGCGTTATTACCAGCCGGCCCCGCGTTATTACGGGCCGCGTGCCGGTTACCGGCCGTATCCGAACCAGGGCTGGGGCGGTGATCGTTGGGGAAATGGGGGGCATGGACGCGGTTCCGACCATGGAGGCGGCCGCGGCGGTCACCGTTGACAGGCCAGTGATGCAAGCGGCGCATGAAGCGCCGCTTTTTTATGGGCGCCAATAATCAGTAATCCGACAAGTCGGCCAACGGATGGCGGCCTTCCCAAGCCTTGTTGAAATGCGCCTGCACCACCGCCTCCGGAATCGTATTGATATCCGGCCAATGCCAATGCGGCGTCTGGTCCTTATCGATCAACCGCGCGCGCACCCCTTCGCTGAATTCCGGATGGCGGCAGCAATTGAGGCTCATCGTGTATTCCATCTGGAACACCTGCGCCAGGGACAGGTGCCGGGCACGCTGGATCTGTTCCCACACCAGATGGGCCGTCAGCGGGCAGCCTTCGCTCAGCGTCTTGCCGGCACGGCTGAACAGCGGATCGGCGTGATTGCGTAATTGGTTGAGGTTGCGCCAGGCACACCGCACATCGCCCACATCCAGCCATTCGTCGATCTGTGCCCGGCGCGGCAGCCATTGTGCTTCAGGTTGCTGGCCGACGGCTTCCTGAGCCAGTGCCTTGAGCAGGCTATTGAGCTGCATCGAGGTCTGTTCCTGCCAGTTCAGTTGCAGCAAACCATCAAGCAACTCGTCTTGCTGATCATCGCGCAGGAAACGGTCGGCCAAGCCCAAGTCAAGAGCGTCGCGGCCGTTGATATGGGCGCCGGTAAGGCCCAGGAACAACCCCAGCTTGCCCGGCAGGCGCGACAGGAACCAACTGGCGCCGACGTCCGGGTACAGGCCGATGCTGATTTCCGGCATGGCCAGCCGGCTGCTTGGCGTGACGATGCGCACTGTCGCACTTTGCAACAGGCCCATGCCGCCCCCCAGCACATAGCCGTGGCCCCAACAAATCACCGGTTTTGGGTAAGTGTGCAGGCAGTAATCCAAACGGTATTCCGCCGCAAAAAATTGCGCCGCCGGAGCTGGCACTACGCCAGGCTGTTCCCGACAGGCCTGCGCGAGGCTGCGCACTTCACCCCCGGCGCAAAATGCCCTGGGGCCGTTGCCGCGCAGCAGTACGCAGTGGATGTTCGGATCCTTCGCCCAAGCGTCAAGGCGTTCACGCAGGGCCAGGATCATCGGCAGGGAAAGGGCATTGAGGGTTTTTTCAGCGTCGAGGCTGGCGATGCCGATGCGGGCACCGTCGCTGCCGGTCAGCTCTTCGAAGTGCAGGTTCATCGTGACCTCAATCGAGAAGGTGAAGGCTCAGTATGATCGCATCAGAGCAAAGTGCCGCTGGTGCGACAGATCAATTGACAAGCGGGGTCGGCTTTCCTAGGGTTCGCCTCATTCTTTTTTACAAGACTATTCAACCATGACCGAAGACGACCGTATCAAACTCGAACCCAGCTGGAAACACGCTCTGCGGGATCAGTTCGAGCAGCCGTACATGGCCCAGCTGCGCGAGTTCCTGCGCCAGGAACATGCCGCCGGCAAAGAGATCTACCCGCCGGGCCCGCTGATTTTCAACGCGCTCAATTCCACCCCGTTGGACAAGGTCAAAGTGGTGATCCTCGGCCAGGACCCGTACCACGGCCCCGGCCAGGCCCACGGCCTGTGCTTCTCGGTGCAACCGGGCGTGCCGGCGCCGCCGTCGTTGGTCAATATCTACAAAGAGCTCAAGCGCGACCTGAACATCGACATCCCCAACCACGGCTACCTGCAAAGCTGGGCCGACCAGGGCGTGCTGATGCTCAACACCACCATGACTGTCGAGCGCGCCAATGCCAACGCCCATGCGGGCAAGGGCTGGCAGTTTTTTACCGACCGTATTATCGAGGTGGTCAGCGAGCACCAGCCGCATCTGGTGTTTCTGCTGTGGGGCGCCCATGCCCAGGGCAAGCAGAAGCTGATCGATGCGACCAAGCATCTGGTATTGACCTCGGTGCACCCGTCGCCGTTGTCGGCGTACCGCGGGTTTTTGGGGTGCGGGCATTTCAGCCGGACCAACAAGTTTCTTGAGCAAAATGGCGAGACGCCGATTGATTGGGTTTTGCCACCTGTCTGAACTGCAGAAGTGCTGGACTCCCGCCTTATGGCATAAAAGCCCCGGTTTACTGGGGCCTTACATTGGTCGTGACGGCTGTGCAACGCGCTGGCGCTGGCCCTACCTGTTATTTCTGACAGTATCCGACTGTGCGTTTTGCCCCTTAACTGTTCTCCCGGCCTTTTTGCTCTGCTGTTTATCAGCAGGCAGTCGGTGGCCGGTCACTGAACATAGTGTTGAGGAGAGTGGAAATGCCAAAGAACGCACTGTCGGACACGAATCATTACAAGAGTGACCCTCCGACTCCGAAAATGGCGGCTGAACCCGTGGTACCGCAGCCCTTTGCGTTGCCTTTACTGAATGATGAGACAGCGTACACCATACCGCTCTCCGCTCAGGCGGCGGACTTACCGGTAGAGGTGCAGACCTTATGGGGCGGTTCAGATGGCTTGGATCCCGGTGAGGTCACTCGGATCCACTTCTATTGGGACAATGAGCCGACGCCATTCGATAGCCAGTCCATTACCGCCCCTTACGATGCTTCGGACCTGCCCGTGATCGGTCATGTGCCGCAGATAAAACTGAATGCGCCTGGCTTGCATCTGTTGCGTTACACGGTTGTGTTGGTGCCAGGCGATACTGCCGGGCCATCCAGTCCGATTCTGATCAATATCGATAAGACGGCTCCTAACCAGAACAATCGGGGGGATGCATTGATCTTTCCGCCAGAGATAGATTCTCTTGGGGTGACGGATGCGTATCTGGCCGCCAATGGTGACCAGGTCGTCGCAGAGGTTCGGCGCTGGCCGGACATTCGCCTTGAGGATCAAGTGAGTTGTGATTTGGTGCTTCTACCCTTGAGCAAACTCAAGTCCAAGCGCCGGGTACTTGCGGAAGGGGTTGCTCATACCTCGATCACTCAGGCGCATCTGGATGGCGATCCCATTGAACTGGTCCTTACAGGCGACGTGCTCCGGGCCCATGCCAATGGCGAATACAACGCCCGATATTTTCTGAATGACAGGGCGGGAAATGAAGGTCCGCCTTCACGTACTTCAGTCCTGCTGATAGACCTTACCCCCACACCGAGCCTTCTCAGAGCGGTGGAAGTTCCTCAGTTATTGATCGACGGCCTGATCGACCTGGAGGATGCTCGGGACCCGGGCCCTCCGGGTGGGGTCTACATGCTTATCCTAGAGATAGTGGGGGCTGCGCCAGGCGACGTCGTGGTGCCGTTGTGGGACGGTATCCGCTTGCCTTCGATTGTCATTGGCTCAGGTCAAGCGTGGCCGATCGTTGTGCGGATCGACTACCCGACCCTGGCCTCTGGTGGGTTTGAGTTTGGTCCTGGCACGATTCGGGCGGACTACACTTGGCAGCGCGGGACCGGCGCACCCAGGCGCTCAGCCCCCAGGTTTGTGCCTGTCAACCTGACCGTCGCAGGCCCGGTGAGTCCGACGAATCCGGACCCGGTGAACCGGTTGCTGGAAAGGGTCACTGTCAAGGGCCGGGACGGCGATAACCTGCTGACTATCAATGACCGCGACCAACCTGCCCGCGTTATCGTGCCGCTGTATGTCGGCCCCGTCGAGGGCGAGGTTCTGGAATTGATGTGGGGCAGTCCTCCTGTGCTTGCCGACACCTATACCGTGCGGCGCGAAGACAGGGCTGGTGACGAAATTGAATTTTTCGTCCAGTGGTCACTGATCGAGCAGACCCCAGGCGGCATTGTACGCACGTTTTGTTGGACATTTAACGGGGTTAACCGGCAGCGCTCACCCGATACCGACGTGACGATCAATATCGTACCGATCATCGGGTTGCTTGACCCAGAGTTTCCAGATGTCACCTATGGCCCGGGCCCCGGAGCGGGTTTTATTAACTGTGATCTGCGACCCTGGGAACGAGGTGCGCGTGTGCGAGTTCTGGGTGATGTCAGCCGGTTATCGGGGGGCGATGAGCTGGTGTTGTCCTGGAAGGGTTACCGTAATACCAACGGCCACCCCAGCGGGGTCATCCCGGAAACCATCGAAACGTTCCGCCATACATTGTCGCAACAAGAGGCTGAGGAGGGGTATGACTTCTGGTTGCCGTTTGACCCTTGTATCCTGGCGCCGGGGCTGGTGAAACCGGCTGACGGCCAGACTAATCCGCGCCATGGATCGGCGGTTGTACAGTACCGGGTGATCAAGAGCGGGGGCGGCGGCATGGGGGACTCCAACAAGAGGCTGGTATTTATTTCTTTGCACCAACCTAACAGCCCACCTTGTATCGGTGATTAATCAAGGCTTGGCGTACGTAAAAAATCGGGGAGGGCGTAATACCCTCCCGATTTTATTTCTCCCGATCTCAACAGCCGTCAACCGAATGCAGGGTTTTGAGTGTTCACACCTGTCAATGTTGACAGTTATGCCTGTTGTCGAAAGCTTGTTTAATGAATTCCCCGTCATTGGTTGATAGCCGAGTTGTAGTCTGCCAGTGCTCGCGAATAGCAGTCCGTCTCTATTCGGCAGCCCTGGGTAGTGCCCCTGTTGGGCAACTCTTGAAGCTGCCTCTACCGCAAGGAGTGTGTGAGCATGTCAAACCCAAAGCAATTTTCGTCCCTACAGCCAGCCCAGCACAAAGAAGAGCCACCGGTCCCCGATCCGGCCTTACCACCGGTGATTGGCACGCTCCCGGATGTTGCAGGTGACGATCAACAAAAAGTCGTCAGTGCTGCACAGCAGTTGAACGGGCTACCGGTTACTCTCCCTATTTGGCCAAATGCAGCTGAGTTCCCAGGGGAGTTTGATCTGGTAGAAGCCTATATAGATAACAATCGGGCCTTCTCCGAAGAGTTTGAAGGTCCCCTCACTGATGATATCGATATCCTGATTAAGTCGCCTCGCCTCAGAAGTCATGGGCCCAAAGTGTTCACCTACAGTGTCACGATCTTTGGTGGTCCCAACGGCGCGACGTCTGATCCTATTACCGTGTTTGTCGACGCAATTGACCCCAACGGTAACAACAGACCCGGTGCAATTCTGTTGCCCGCCAACTTGCCGAGCGAAGGTGTAACCCCCGCCTATCTGGCCGCTAATGGTGGTGTGACATTGACGCTTTCGCGGCCGGTAGACTCCAGGCCGGGGGATACTTTCATTGTGTTCTATGGCGTAGATGATCTGGTGGGTACGACGGGTGTGGTGCCTTTTCCAGCCACGGCCCCCATTACGATCACTTACACCACGGCACAGATCATGGGGTTCGGGCCGGGCGATCATTTGGTCACGTTCCAGTTCATCGACAGGGCAGGCAATGCTACCCAGATTTCTACCGCCAGGACGCTTTCGGTCAAATTGAGTGACCCTCCTGTCATGCCCGCTCCGCAGATTCCAGAAGCCGCCCCCTTGGTGGTCAAGGAAGAGGCGCGTGGGGGGTACTGGTAACGGTGGGGCCAATCACTAACTTCCAGCCGAATGATCATTTGCACATATTCTGGAACGGTATTGAATTTGGAGACCGACGCATTGGCCCGACGCCAATCTTCGACTTTGAGTTCATGGCGGATTACCCCACCATTGCGGCAGGTGGGACGCTTTATACCGCGACTGTAAACTATGAAATTCGTCGTGGCAGTGACACCTACAATTCGCCGGACACCACGGTGAACGTTGATCTTGTCGAACCAGGTACGGGCATTATTGGCCCAGGGCCCGTCGATACCGCTTTGGTATTGCCATTGGTCAGGGGCGACTCCGCGACTGACAACTCGCTGGTTCCGAGTGATCTGGACGGAACCATTCATGCCACCTTTACCATCTACGCGGGGCACGCAGCCGCAGAATTTATTGATCTCTACTATGGCACAGGTGAGGGTGATATAGCCGATACGTACCCGGTGACGGGATTGGAAGCCCCCACGTTTGTAGTGCCGATGACGATTCCTAGAGCGCTGGTTGAGAAATACGGCAATGGCTCGATTCCTTGCTGGTACAGGGTTCGCAATGCCAATAACTATAAACAATCACGACCACAAGCTGTACGCGTCGAAGTGTTTATGCTGGATGGTTTGGCTGATCCCGAACTTACAAATCTGTATCGCGGGCCGTTTGCGGCTCCGGCCCCTTTCGATGTGCCTCACATCACTTGCTCGCAAGCACCCTGGCTGGGTGTGCCGATCAGGATCTTTGACCCGGTGACGCTCAAAGATGGAGACGTGGTAACCATTCATGCAGTGCGGTATGAGTATACGGGGGCTGTTCGGCCGACTCTGCCCGTAGTGGGCAGTGCAATCGACAGTCCTCCGATCGGGATCGGGCCCAATGAGCGGGTCAGTGGGTTTACCCACAACTTCGTCTTGCCCTACTTTGATGGTGAAATTTCAAGACGACGGGGTTGGCTAGAAGTGACCTGGTCCATTAGTCGCACGGTCCCAGTGCCTGAAAAAGGTACTTCCGATCCAGTGCTGCATGTTTGGACTATTCGCAGCAGCGCGGCGGGAGGTACCTGTTCACCAGGCCCGATCAGGCGTCGTGGCTCGTTAACTTGATAGCGGGTTGATGGGCCACCGGAAACAGCCTTCGCTTTTCCGGTCAATAAGCCCCCTCGCAATGAGGGGGCTTTTATATGTGAGTTACGGATTAGTCCTACATAGCATTACCGCCTCAGTCTCTAGTCTCTGCGTCCGGAGAAAACGGAAACCTATTTGATACGGGGTTCCGATTTCGAATTGGTCCTTTTGACGAGACGCATGACATGACTCCTACCAACGTTCCCTGCTTCAAATACTCACGCTTATCTGCTGCAATCAAATTTATGATGGTCGCTCCCATGTATCTGGCGGGCGAGTCCGCCTTTGCTGTGACCACCGTCGATGGTACCGGTGAGTTCGGCCGTCCGGTCGTCAATGTGACTTCCCCGGTGAACCCCGATAATTTTGTGCTGCAGCGAGGCGGCACGTTGAATGTGCTGGCCGGTGGTCTGACCCGCGACATACGCGCTTCGGGCGGTTCCACCTTGAACATGGATGGCGGTCGTGTTTCTTCAACCTCTTCCTCGGCTACGGCAGTAGCGCTGAATCAAAGCAATGCGTCCATCAAGGACTCGGTGATTACCAGTACTGTCGCTGGGGGCTTGGACCTTGCTCGCAACCCTACGGGGTCTACCGGCTCCGAGGCAGTGGTGAGCAACAGTCACATCAAGGGGGCAACCTACGGCGCGACAGTCACGTCGCTCAGCCACTTGCAGTTGCTCAATGGCTCCACGCTGACGGGCGATAGCCAGGAAGGTCTGCGGCTTCAAGGCGGTAACGCTACGGCGGTGGGCAGCACTATCAAAGGTGCCACCAATGGCGTTTGGATGAGCCGCGATCGCACTGCGCCGGACGCGTCTCCTGCATTGGTTCTGGAAGGGGCGCGTGTTGAAGGTGGAAGCGGCGCTGCGATTCTGGTTGATCGGCTGATCACCGCTGAAATCGATATCAATAACGGCTCCTCCCTGATCGGCGGCAACGGCAACATGCTGGAGCTGATCAACGGCGGCAACGCCAACATGCGTGTCAACAATAGCGCCCTGACCGGTAACATCCAGGTCGGTGCCGGCAGCGCCCTGGACCTGAACCTGGACGGCGCGTTCATGAACGGTGACGTGATCAACACCGGCGGCTCGGCCAGTGTTGGGCTCAACAACGGCTCGGTCCTCACCGGCCGCCTGGAGAACGTCGACAAGCTGGCGATCAACAGCGACGCCATGTGGGTGATGGTCGACGACCAGCGCGTGGGCGACCTGTCCCTGGCGGGCGGTAACGTCAAGTTCGGTGACCCGGGCGTGTTCTACCAACTGGACGTGGAAAACCTGTCGGGTAACGGCACCTTCATCATGACGGCGGACTTTTCCACCTTGACCGGCGATTTCCTCAACGTCACCGGCACGTCTTCGGGTGACCATAAACTGCTGATCGCCAGCAGCGGCGCCGACCCGTTGAGCGATGACCGCCTGCACGTGGTACACACCGAAGACGGTGTTGCCCAGTTCAGCCTGGTCGGCGACCGCGTGGATGTGGGCACCTACTCCTACAGCCTGATCAATGACAACGAGGGCCAGGACTGGCTGCTCGACCCAAGCAACAAAGTGATCAGCCCAAGCACCAACTCGGTCCTGGCGTTGTTCAACGCAGCGCCAAGCGTATTGCTGGGTGAAATGACCACCCTGCGTACCCGCATGGGCGAGTTGCGCTTCAGCGAAGGCCAGTCGGCCGGGCTGTGGACGCGTGCGTATGGCAACAAGTATGAAGTGGGTAATGACAAGACCGGCCTGGGTTACAACCAGTCGCAACGCGGCTTCACCCTCGGTGCTGATGCCCCGATAGACGGCGGCGACGGCCAGTGGTTGATCGGTGCGATGGTCGGTCACAGCACCTCGGACCTGGACCTCAACCGTGGCAGCAGCGCCACCATCAACAGCTACTACGTGGGTGGTTACGCCACCTGGCTGGATGCCGAGAGCGGCTTCTACTTCGACGGCGTGCTCAAGTTCAACCGCTTGCACAACGAGTCCGATGTGGCCATGAGCGACGGCAAGAAAGCCAAGGGCAACTACACGCAAAACGCGGTAACCGCGTCGGCTGAAGTGGGCCGCCATATCACGCTGGACGATGGTTTCTTCGTCGAGCCTTACGGCCAAGTCTCTGCCGCCATCACCCAGGCTCAGAGCTACACGCTGGACAACGGTCTGGATGCGAAGGGCGATCGTTCAAGTTCGGTAATCGGTGAAATCGGTACCACCGTAGGGCGTAATATCCAGCTGGAAAGCGGCGAAGTATTGCAGCCGTACTTGAAGGCGGCTGTAGCGCATGAGTTCGACCAGAGCAACAAGGTGTTCGTCAACGACAACTCGTTCAACAATGATATGTCGGGTTCGCGCCTGAAGTTTGGCGCGGGTATGGCGATGTCGGTGTCGCAGAATTTGAAGCTGCATGCGGATCTGGAGCACAGCGTGGGTAAGAATATCAAGCAGCCGTATGGGGTTAACCTGGGCTTGCGGTATGATTTTTAAACGAGTGAGTGTATAGCTCGGATATCGTTAACGCGCAAATAACGAAAAATACCCCGTATCGAAAGGCACGGGGTATTTTTTTTCAGACTTACAGTGGTGTACGCTCTTTATCGCACTTCTTTTAAATACTCACCACGGCTACGGTTTTGTTGCCTGAATTGCAGACCAACAAAAGTTGGCCATTAGGGGTGATAGCTATCCCGTGCGGCAGGTCGAAACCTTGAATAATAGCAATGACTTCCTCTTTGTCCGTATCAATAACCCTGACAGAGTTATTTGCACGTTCCGTGACGTAAGCCAAAGGTAAAAAGGGGTGGAAGACAATTGCGATAGGTTCAAAGAGCCCGGTGAGGGTTTTGAGGACAGCAAGGTTGTTGTTGGCGGTGTCAAAAATGATGACCTTGTTCGCGGATGACACGGCCACATAGAGTCGCTCATTGCGGGCATTAAGTGGGCTGTGAGCAAGCCCTAGAGCGTTGCCACCGTTTGACTGTGCATGGGTACGGGTTTGATTGCTGTACAAAAACCGTTCTGTGGAGTTGCCTGTTGAAAACACGGCTGTTCCTTTGGGGTTTACTAGCGCATCGTTAGGTGAGTGTGTTCCTTTGAAAGTGCTAATGTAGCCGATGTTGCTAATGGTGTCGTACACGTAAAGTGCATCAGAGTTTGCGTAATTACGCGCTCCGATTATCAATCGCGAGCCCGTAGGATTTAGACAGATTGCCTTCGCATCGACACCAAAGGTAAACGGATAACTCCAGCTGAAACTGGTGAGGTCGAGGATCGGGAGAGTGAATGTTTGACCCGACGCGAGAGCTGTGAAATAGAGCTTTGGTAATGTTGGGTGAACGGCCAATTTTTCAAGAGTAGTTCTGTGGGTGAATGTGCTGACGGCGTTGTTATCGAGGGTAATAACTGAAACAGATCCACCTCGGGAGTTCACTGTATAGGCAGAGTTTCCGTTTGGACTGATCGCAATGGCAGTAGGGCCATTCCCAACGTTTATGTGATCAATGATCTCTCCCGATCCCTTCCTGACCCCATAAGTTATCCATGTGAAATGCACCATCGTCGCCTCGTCGCCCGTACCATCGAGCGAAACGCTAGCTTTCACTGTCAGCGAGCCACCATTGTTGAGTTGACGCAGATACTCTGGCGGAATCTGATCCAGCGTTCGACCGGCATTGAACTCGGCGAGCGTCACCGGTCCAGCAGCGCGTAGCTGAAGGTCCACGACGCAATCCAGAAAAATCCAGACCAACTGGCCTGGACGGAAAAATGGCCAAGCTTTAATTTCCACACGATTGGCCGAATCAGCATCGATCACCCCACCCGATGCCTCAGGAATACTGACCAAGTCCAGCAGTTGCGGGGGCAGCGCCTCGACCTCCAGCGTCAAGCGATCGGACACGCGACTCTGGCCAAACTCAATGAGGTTGTAGAATACCGAGCATTGCTCGCCCAGGTAGGCCGCGACAAAGATGTTCGAAGCCACAAACGTGACGTAATTGGTGCCGGGTTCAGGCCGCGCCGGTTTTGCCGGAATATCTGGCATGCCGACGCCGGATTTACCGGTGATGAACAGCTTGATGTCCGCACCCGCTGGGAAACCATCAACGACCACGCGTATATTCACGACAGGGGGACGAGGCGGCAGCACGTGCTGAGGGTTGAGGCTGGCGCGGTTGTGACCGATCACCGTGGCTTCCAATACGGTGGGCGCCGGCAGTGCCAGCCGCGAGCCGACCTTCATGTTCACTGCAATGGACAAACGTGCCGGTGCGCTCGCCGGCCTGTGCTCATAGTAGATACGCATACTCTGGTTCAGGTTCGGCGTGATGTAGCGACGCTCCAGCGTGAAGGGCAGATCCCGCCCAACCCAGAAGTCTTGAATCGGAAAGTGGATCGCCGGTTGGGTACCACCGGGGGCGGTCCCTTCACAGTGCAGAATGACAGTATCACCGGGCCTGAACCCTGCGTTGCTCGGCACAATAATAGTGGCGTCGTCGAGGGACACTTCAGGGTCGAACTGATACGCGGGCGCGGGCGCTTCCAGCACTTGCGGTTCTGGCAGCGTGGCAGAGGGACTGCCCACCTGCACCGTCTCATCTCGCGATAGACGAATACCGTCGGCATTGGTCACCCGATAGAGGAACCTGAGTGTGCCACCTTCCAGCTTGGCGATGTCGCCGTCGGGACCATTGGCGAGCCGGAACCGAATGCTGCCGGTTCCGGCAGTCCTGTCGATTTCTTTGTAGTAGCGTTTGCCGTTGGCATAGGTGCCGTCGAGGATTAAGGTCACCAGGTCAAATGGATCTCGACCGTCATAGACCGGCACCTCCACATTCACCGTCAGCAGTTGCGGGTCAAGCACATTGCTGATGGCTTCGATGATGATGGGGGGGGGCAGGCCGATTTCGATGGGGGTGCCGATCACATCGACAATGATGCTGTCGCACTTACGGTCCGGCACCCCGGACCGGATGCGCACGTAGGACAGCTGCAGGCGGCCGCCGATTAACTTGCGCAGGTCTGCGTTCGGGCAGGGCAGCGTGATTTGGCGAATGGTAATCGAGGTGAGAGGGGCGGAGTCGTAGGTGGTGACGATGGCCGTCCCTCCTACCGAGCGGCCATTGACCGTTACTCGAATGACGTCTCCCACGTTGTAGCCCTGGCGGTTGATGGCGACGACAATCGTCGCGTCCTGCCCCTCCAGCTCATCGTGATCGAGAATGTCCTCCGGGGCCTCCTCAAAGAACGGCTCGGGCAGCAGCGGTTCCACTCCATCGTTAAGCTCCACATTCAATAGCTGTGCCGGTGACCAACCGTCGGAGTGGTTGCCGACCTCGTCGCGGACTTCGTATTCACACAGATGTGAGCCGCTGCCGACCTGCTGCCAGAACCCGTAATACAGCACCACCACGATGGGGTCGCGTCCGGCGGCCTGGCCTTCGGTGATCGGCGGGATATCGGCAAACACTCCGCCGACACTCAAACGAATTCGATCGCGCGCGGCGCGGAAGGTCCTGGCGTCCTGGGTCGTATCGACCGGATAGAATCCTAAGTTAACAGGCACGCCGTTTTGCGCGTCGGTTTCGGTAACACCAAAATCGATGATGCGCTGCTCGAACATCGGTTTAGGCAGGTTTTCATTCTGCAGGGTAGAGGCTACCGGATTACGCCCACCGGGTAGCACCGTATCGACCTTCAAGTTGAAGTGGGCGGTTTTCTGGGCGTTCCCAGTGAAGGGGTCGACCCGGATAAACACCGGGTTGACCGACCCGTCGATGATGCGTGCGCGAGGTACGTAGAGGGCGATCAGCCGTTCGTTGTCGACGTCATCTTGGGTCACGTTATAGATGGCGACAGGGATGAGCAGGTCGCCCCAGAATAGCTGGCAGAAATCGTCGGCAGCCATGCCAAAGTAAGGTAACAGGTTACACAGCAAGCCATCTTCCTGGTGAACATCCAGTGCTGCTTTGTTGATGCCACCGTCGTGACTTTGAACATTTTGCGTCAAGCCGGGAATATAGATGGGCAGGTCGGCGAGGCGCGTATTGATGAAGTCCCGTGGCGTCAGTGCACCCAGGCCTGGTTGGGGGGGCGCGAAATATGAGCGGTTCAAATGCGTTGGCGCGGACAGATCAATGTCCTCATCTTCACTATTGTGCGCCGGCGAGCACATGCGTGCAGTGGGCTGGGAGGGTTGTTCAGCGTCGGTGAGATCGGTTTCCAGGCTCATGAAAGAATCCTTTGCCATGCCAGAGAGGGGGCAACCTGGCCGCTCCACAGCGTCGGTCGCAGTCCTGATTTAGCGCCGCACGTACCGATGGGGATAGCTGTGAGAAATGACAGTGCCGACGAACGGTAGTGGCCCAGGACGGGCCACTTGAAACAGAGGGGTCAGGGCTGACGGTTCCAATGCCTGAACAACGGCTCCGCCAAAAACAATACAAACAACAACCGCATCACCTGCATCGCCGTCACCAGCGGCACCGACAGTTGCAGGGTCTCGGCCGTGAGGCTCATCTCGGCAATCCCGCCGGGCATCATGCCCAGGGTCAGCGAGCGCAGGTCCAAGTGAGTCAACGCGCTCAACCCCACCGCCGCCAAGGTTGCCAGCGCCATGGTCAAGGCCGTGCCAATCAGGGTACGGCCCATGAACGACGGTGCCCGGCGGAAGAACTGGCGGTTGAAATGGCAACCCAGGCCGCTGCCGATCAACCATTGGCCAATCTGGCTGCCGCCGTCTGGCAGGCCGATATGCAAATCCCACACGACGCTGGCCGTCGCACTCACCAGCAACGGCCCGAACAACCATGGGTTCGGCTGACGCAAGCGCTGCCAACCCCAGGCCACCAGCGCGCCTATCGGAAACAGCGCCAACAGCCAAGGCCAACTCACCGGCGCCGGATGAAACTGCGGCGTGCCGCCTTCCAGCAGATATTTGAAGATCGCCGGCACACACAGCACCACTACCAGCACTCGTAGACTCTGCCCCGCCGCGACACGGCTGAGCACCGCGCCATTGCGTGCGCCGAGGTTGACCATCTCACCGGAGCCGCCCGGCATGCTGGAAAAAAACGCGGTGGCGCGGTCTTCACCGCTGCGCCGCATCAACCACACGCCAACCACGCTCGACAAACTGGTGACCAGCGCGCCGAAGAAGATCAGCCCGAAGTGACTCATCACCTGCTCGATCACCACCGGAGTGAAGTGCAGCCCGATCCCAATCCCCACTACCCATTGGCCGCATTTGCGGCCGCCAGGAATCTCCGCCAACTGCCACGGCGTGAGGCAACGCACCAGGATGATCGCCAGCAACGAGCCGACCATGTACGGCAAAGGCCAGCCGACGAGGCTGGCCAGGTAACCGCCGGCCAGGCCGACCAGCGGTGTTCCCCACCAATGTTTAAAGGTGACCTCAGACATCGGCCACGGCACGACGCTGCAGGGCACGTTTGCGGTAGATGCGCACCAGCGGGAAGGCCAGCATCAGCGCGGTCAGTACCCACACGCCAAAGGTGATCGGGCTCGACCAGAGGATCTGCAGGTCACCGTTGGAGATCGACAGCGCACGGCGCAGGTTCTGCTCCATCAAGCCGCCGAGGATAAAGCCCAGCAGCACCGGCGACAGCGGGAAGTCCAGCTTGCGCAGGATGTAACCGAAGATGCCGATACCGACCATCAGGAACAGGTCGAAGGTGGTGGCGTGCACGGCGTAAACACCAATCGCCGTGATGATGGCAATCACCGGCACCAGCGCCCAGTTCGGCACGGCGAGGATACGGGTGAAGATGCGGATCATCGGGATGTTGAGGATCACCAGCATGATGTTGGCGATAAACAACGAGGCGATCAGACCCCAGACGATGTCCGGTTGCTGTTGGAACAGCAGCGGGCCGGGGGTGATGTTGTACAGCGACAGCGCGCCGATCATCACTGCCGTGGTGCCCGAACCGGGTACGCCGAGGGTCAGCATGGGCACCAGGGCGCCGCAGGCGGATGCGCCGATGGCGGTTTCTGGAGCAGCGAGGCCGCGCATGTCGCCCTGGCCGAACTTGCCGCTGGCACCGGCCAGGCGTTTTTCAGTCATGTAGGCAACGGCCGAGGCCAAGGTCGCGCCGGCACCCGGCAATACGCCCATGATGAAACCCAGCAAACCGCAGCGGATGTTGACGACAAAGACCGCGCCCGCTTCCTTGAGGTTGAACATCATGCGGCCCGTGGCCTTCACGGCTTCCTGGCCACGGTGGGTTTTTTCCAGCAGTAACAGGATCTCACTGATGGAGAACAGGCCCAGCACCAACACCACAAACTGGATACCGTCGGTGAGGTGGATGTTGTCGCCGGTAAACCGGTACACGCCGCTGTTGGCGTCAATGCCGACCGCCGACAGGAACAGGCCGATCAGCGCTGCAACAAAGGTCTTCAAGGGTTTGTCACCGGCCATACCGCCGAGACAGACAATCGCGAACACCATCAGTACGAAATATTCCGCCGGCCCGAAGGCAATCGCCCACTTGGCCAGCAACGGCGCAAACAGCACCATGCCGCAGGTGGCGATAAACGCGCCGATGAACGAACTCCACGCCGACAACGACAGCGCCACGCCAGCCAGGCCTTTGCGGGCCATTGGGTAGCCGTCGAGGGTAGTCATCACGGTGGAGGCTTCGCCCGGGATGTTCAGCAGAATCGAGCTGATCCGCCCGCCGTATTCGCAGCCCAGGTATACAGCTGCCAGCAGAATCAAGGCTGATTCCGGCGGCAAGCCCAGAGCGAAGGCGATGGGGATCAACAACGCCACGCCGTTGATCGGGCCCAGGCCCGGCAACAGGCCGACCACGGTGCCGATCAGGGTGCCGCACAGTGCGGTCACCAGGTTGTACGGGGACAGTGCAACGCCGAAGCCCTGGCCCAAGTAGCCGAAAGTATCCATATCAGTTCTCCAGAACGTCGAGCAGGCCGAGGGGCAGCGGCACATCCATGGCTTTATCGAACAGCAGGTAAAGACCAATCGCCATCAGGCTGACGATCACCACACTCGGTAGCCAGCGGCCGCCATACAGGCGCGCCATCGGAATGCCGATCAGCATGCTGCTGAGGATGAAACCCAGGGGTTCGAAGGTGCCGGCGAACACGATCAACAGGCCGACGCAGATGCCGATCTTGATCAGGGTTTCGCGGTCCAGCGCGGGTTCTTCTTCAGTGTGTTTGGTCGGCTGTGGGCGAAACAGCATGTAGATCAGTGCCAGGCTCATCAGCCCGAGCATCAGCAGCGGGTAGGCGCGAGGTCCTACCGGCTCGTAGGAAAACGACGCCTGATACGGCCAGGCCATCAGTGCCAGGGCGGCACAGGCCAGCAATAGCACAGAGGCGAAAATGCGTTGTAAGAGCATGTTGAACTCCTGGGCCACGCCGCGTGTTCAACGGGCGTGACCGGGCAAAAGAGGGGCGATTACTGGATCAGGCCGAACTCTTTGGCCAGCACTTTGTAGTCAGCCACCTGTTTCTTCACGTAGGTGTCCAGCTCCGGGCCGGTCATGGCGAACGGGAACAGCTCGCGCTGGTCACGCAGCTTGGCGAACTCTTCCGAGGCCAGCAGTTTGTCGAACGCTTCTTTCCACCAGGCGTAGTCGGCATCGCTGACTTTTGGCCCGAGGTAGAAACCACGCACCACCGGCCAGACGATGTCGTAGCCTTGCTCTTTGGCGGTCGGAATATTCTTCATTTCCGGCTCGTCCAGGCGCTGCTCGGAGAACACGGCCAGCAGGCGCATGTCACCGCTGAGGATGTGCGGCATGGAGTCGGAGATGTCGGTACTGCCTACTTGGATGTGACCGCCGAGCAGGGCGGTGGCGATTTCGCCGCCGCCTTCGAGGGCCACGTAACGCAGTTCACGTGGGTTGATCCCGGCGGCCTTGGCGATCAGCGCGGTTTGCATCCAGTCCTGACTGCCGACGGTGCCGCCGGAACCGATCACTACGCTGCCCGGATCTTTTTTCAGGGCTTTGACCAAATCGTCCAAGGTCTTGTAGGGCGAGTCGGCTTTCACTGCGATGGCACCGTAGCTGGTACCGACCGCTGCCAACCAACGCACGGCGCTTTCATCGAAGCGACCAAACTTGCCCTGGGCCAGGTTCAACAGCGAACCGCTGGACCAGGCCACCAAGGTGCCGGCATCGGCTGGACGCTGGGCGACCACGGCGTTGTAGGCCACTGCGCCCACGCCGCCTGGCATGTAGGTCACGCGCATCGGCTTGCTCAGCAGCTTCTCGTTGACCAGCGCGCTTTGCGCCAGTTTGCACGTCAGGTCAAAACCACCGCCCGGCGAGGCCGGGGCGATGCATTCCGGGCGCTTGGGTTCGTCGGCAGCCAGCAGTTGGCCGGCGAACAGCATGCAGCCGGCAGCGAGGGCCAATTTACGCAGTGAAGGGGTCATGGTTATCTCCATCTTTGTTGTTATGAGGGGGTACTACCAAAGTGCGACGCTATAGCTGACCAGCAAGCGCATTTCATCCGCATCACGGGCTGAGTAGTTGGAACGGTACGTGGCGTTGCGCAGGCGCACGGCCACATCCTTGAACGTGCCGGTCTGCACTACGTACTTGATCTCGCTGTTGCGTTCCCATTCCTTGCCGGTCTCGCCGTTCTTGAGCTTGATGTTGTCACCTGAGAGGTAACGGCTCATGAAGCTCAAACCCGGGATGCCCAGTTTGGCGAAGTCGTAGTCGTAGCGCGCCTGCCAGGAGCGTTCTTCGGCGCCGGCAAAGTCGTTGATCTGCACGAAGTTGACCAGGTACGGGTCGCTGCCATCCACATACGGGAAGGCGCTGTCGCCGGACATGTGCTGGTAGCCGGCGCTGAGCTTATGGCCATTGAGGGCATAGCTGAACAGACCGTTGAGGGATTTGTTGTCGATCTTGCCGCCGCGCGCGCTGCCAGTGTCATCGCTGATGGCCAGGCGCAGGTCGGTGCCGAAGGTGCCGGGGCCCATCGGGCGCGCAGCCACCAGGCCGAGGAAGTGCTGGCGGTAAACGTCATCGAGTTGGGCGAAGTGGTAGCTGCCGGTGATCTTGTCGGCGAACTTGTAGTCGGCGCCGCCAAAGTTGAAGTGCTTGCCGGTGGCGCCGCTGACGAATCGGCTGTTCTTGTTGTTGAGGGCGATGTCTTCGTAGTTGCTGTCGTCGCGGTCCTTGGCTTTGTCCAGGCGGCCCCCGGTGAACACCAGGTTCTTGAATTCCTTAGACGTGATCAGGCCGCCATTGAAAGTCTGCGGCAGGATGCGGCCGTCGTTGGGCTTGAGGATCGGCAGTTCGGGGATCAGCGAGCCGATTTTCAGCTCGGTGGCCGAGATCTTCACTTTGCCGGTCAGGCCCAGCTTGGAGTACTCGTCGGCGGCGCGGCCATCGTCATGCGTGGGCAGCAGGCCGGTGCCGGTGCGGTCGGGGCTGGAGTCGAGCTTGACCCCGAGCATGCCCAGCGCATCCACGCCAAAGCCGACGGTGCCGTCGGTGTAGCCCGACTGCAGGTTGAGCATGAAGCCCTGGGCCCATTCGTCGCGCTTGGATTGCTGCGCACTGGTGCCGTCGCGAAAGTCGCGGTTGAAGTACATGTTGCGGGTTTCCAGGGTCGCGCTACTGTCTTCGAAGAAGGCAGCCTGGCTAAGCGGCGAAAAGCCGGCAAGGGTAGCAGCACTGGCGAGGGCGGTCTGGGTCAGGCGAGAAAAACGAACAGGCGAGGGGGCCTGGGGCTGTGTCGACAGCATCGTTGTGTACTCCGTTATTGTTCTTATTTTGGCGAAAACGCTTCGAGGCGTTTTTCGGGCGCGACGCTGAGGTCGCTCGGCGGGCATAGACCACCGTGGCTGGATGCTAAAGGGCGAAGCTTTCACTAACCTTTCAGCGGCCTTTCAATGTTTTCGGGCTTCACAGGCCAGGCGGCGCCTGTAAACTGCCCGGCAAAGCGTGGCGCCGACCACCCCTGAATGAGGTAGAAATCCATGCGTGTCTTGCTGGTTGAAGACCATCTGCAACTCGCCGAAAGTGTCGCGCAAGCGCTCAAGAGCACGGGTTTGACCGTCGACGTGCTGCACGACGGCGTGGCGGCGGACCTGGCCCTGAGCAGCGAGGAATACGCGGCGGCGATCCTCGATGTGGGGCTGCCGCGCATGGACGGTTTCGAGGTGCTCGCACGTCTGCGTGCCCGTGGGAAAAATCTGCCAGTGCTGATGCTGACGGCGCGCAGTGATGTGAAAGACCGTGTGCACGGTCTTAACCTGGGAGCCGACGACTACCTCGCCAAGCCTTTCGAGCTCACCGAATTGGAAGCGCGGGTCAAGGCATTGTTGCGGCGCAGCGTGCTGGGTGGCGAGCGCCAACAGGCCTGCGGCGTGTTGGTCTATGACCTCGACACGCGACGTTTCACCGTGGGCGGCGAGCTGATGACGCTCACCTCCCGTGAACAAGCGGTGCTTGAGGCGCTGATTGCTCGGCCGGGCCGGGTGATGAGCAAGGAGCAACTGGCTTCCCAGGTGTTCGGCCTGGACGAAGAAGCCAGCCCCGATGCCATCGAAATCTACGTGCATCGCCTGCGCAAGAAACTCGACGGCCAGCCCATCGCCATCGTGACCTTTCGCGGCCTCGGCTACTTGCTGGAAGCCCGCGATGCATAAGCCCAGCAGCCTGCGTTGGCGCCTGCTGTGGAACCTGGCGTTGTTGCTGGTGCTGTTGATGCTCGCCAGTGGCATGAGTGCCTACTGGAATGGTCGTGAAGCCGCTGACACTGCCTATGACCGCACGCTGTTGGCCTCGGCGCGCACCATCGCCGCCGGATTGACCCAGGTGGATGGCACCTTGAGTGCCAATGTGCCCTATGTCGCCCTGGATACGTTCGCCTATGACAGCGCCGGACGCATTTATTACCAGGTCAACGACATCGACCAGAAACTCATCTCTGGCTATGAAAACCTGCCCGGCCCACCGCCAGGCACGCCGCGTACCGATGACTATCCCGCACTGGCACGCTTCTATGACGCCGTGTATCAAGGCCAGGAAGTGCGCGTGGTGAGTTTGCTCAAGGCCGTTTCCGAACCGAACATGAACGGTATGGCGGAAATCCGCGTGGCCGAAACCGATGAAGCGCGCGTGAGCATGGCGCGCAGCTTGATGGCCGACACCTTGCTGCGTTTAGGGATGCTCGCCATCGGTGCGTTGTTGTTGGTGTGGTTTGCCGTCAGCGCGGCATTGCGCCCGCTTGAGCGCCTGCGCACGGCGGTGGAAGAACGTCAGCCTGACGACTTGCGCCCATTGCCCTTGGTGGAAGTGCAGCATGAGTTCGGGCCGCTGGTGCGCTCACTCAACCACTTCACTGAACGCCTGCGCGGCCAGTTCGAACGACAGGCGCAGTTCATCGCCGATGCGGCCCATGAGCTGCGCACGCCATTGGCAGCGCTCAAGGCCCGACTGGAGCTGGGTTTGCGCGCCGAGGATCCGGCCACCTGGCGCAGTACCCTGGAAACCGCAGCCCAGGGCACTGACCGCCTGACCCATCTGGCCAATCAATTGCTGTCTCTTGCACGCATCGAAAACGGCGCCCGTGCGATTGCCGAAGGCGGTGCCCAGTTGCTCGACCTCAGCCAGTTGGCTCGCGAGTTGGGCATGGCCATGGCGCCGTTGGCCCACGCGCGCGGCGTGGCGCTGGCGTTGGAGGCTGACGAGCCGGTGTGGCTGCGCGGTGAGCCAACCTTGTTGAATGAATTGTTGAGCAACCTGGTGGACAACGCGCTGGCTCACACGCCACCGGGTGGCAATGTGATCCTGCGCGTGACGGCGCCGGCGGTGCTGGAAGTGGAAGACGATGGCCCAGGTATCCCGCTCGATGAACGCGACCGCGTGTTCGAGCGTTTTTATCGTCGCAGTCAGCAGGGCGTGGGTTCTGGCCTGGGGCTGGCAATTGTGGGAGAGATATGCCGGGCGCACCTGGCGCAGATCAGCCTGCACGATGGCGAGCAGGCCGGACTGAAAGTGCGGGTAAGCTTTATTGCGGGTTGATCAGTAGAACATCGAACGGGCTTCATCCAACTCGGCGCGCAAGGCGTCGCTGTAAGGATCGACCCGCAGCTTCTTAATCGCCGGCAGCGCCGAGACCGGTACGCTGGCCAAGGGGTGATGAGTGCCGCGATGGCAATACAGCACGGCAACCTGCACCAGATCGATGTAGTCGAGGCTGGCCGAGTCGCGTTCCAGGTTGAGGTATTGGCCGGGCAGTTTGGCGAGCATTTCCGGGAAATCCCAACCGCTCAGCAGTTTGTCGCCCAGTTGCGGGTGGATGCTCTCGATGACGTGGTTGAGACTGACCGGGTCCGCGAGCAGCTCGTAGTGGTCTTCGGCGTACGTCAGGATCGGCAGCACGCCGATCTGGTGCACCAGGCCGCCGAGAGCCGCCTGGTCTGGCTTGAGCTGGCTGTGGCTACGGCACAGCGCGTAACTGACCCCCGCCACTTCCAGGCTGCGGCGCCATACATCCCGCATCTTTTGTTCGACCACATCGGAGCGGGCGTGGAAGATTTGCTCCATCACCAGGCCGATCGCCAGGTTGCTACTGTAGTTGGTGCCCAGCCGGGTGATGGCGGTGTGCAGGTCGGTGACTTCCTGGGTGGCGCGCAACAACGGGCTGTTGACCACTTTGATCAGGCGTGCTGACAGCGCGGTATCGCGACCGATCACTTTGCTCAAGTGGCTGATGCTGATCTCCGGGTCTTCAGCGGCCTGACGAATGTTCAGGGCCACTTCCGGCAATGTCGGCAGAACCAGGTCATCGTTGTCGATGGCCGTTACTAAAGCCTGTTGGACTTTTTCCGCCAGCTTGTTCATTCATGCTCTCTAGGGTGTTGCAAAAAGGTACGGCGACTAGCGTTGGATCTCTCGATCACGGTCGAGCGTGTAAGGCAGGTCGAGCAGTTGCAAACCGGGGCCTTCCAGGGTGCCTACGTGCACGTCGCCACTATCGGCAGCTTCGGCTTGCAACACGGCCAGAAGTTCAATGCTCTCGCCGGCTTTTGCGGCAAGCACCACTTCGCCGATTGCACTGTTGTGGCTGGGGGAAAACAGCGGGGTGCCTGGCTCGGGCAGTTCAGGCGCATCGAGGCTCAAACGGTACAGGCGACGCTTGAGTTTGCCCAGGTACTGCATGCGCGCAACGATTTCCTGGCCGGTGTAGCAGCCTTTCTTGAAGCTGACGCCACCGACGGCCTGCAGGTTGAGCATCTGCGGGATAAACAGCTCGCGGGTTTGCGGCATGACCTGGCCGATGCCGGCACGGATTTGCCCCAGCAGCCATTCATTCAGATCGGCTTGTTCAAGGGTTGCAACCAATTGACCGCGTACGGCGTCGCCTTGCTCGGCTGGCACCCAGAGTTCAGCACGACCTGGGGAGACGCGGAGGGCGATCAATGCATCGTTGCGCACGACACTGTCGGTCTCGACGGGCAGTTCAAGGCCGAGGCTGGCCAGGGCCGGGTCCGCATTCACCAGGCCGAAGCGCACCCAGGCGGCGCTTTCGTCGGTGAGTTTGGATTTGGAGAACACGGCGTACTTCTTCAGGTCGGCCAGTTGCGGTTCCAGCAGCTCGGTGGCCATGGCCAGCAACACGCCGTCACCTTGCAGCAAGATGCGGAAGCTCGACTGCATGCGCCCTTTTTGCGTGCAGCGCGCGCCGAGGCTGGCCTGGGTATCGCTCAGGTAATTGAGGTTGCAGGTCAGTTGGCCCTGGAGGAATTTGGCGGCATCAGAGCCGCGGACGGCGAGAACGCCTTCGTGGGACAGGGGGCAGAAGAAAGCAGAGTCAGCCATGGGTCATCGCAGGTCAAAAAGTCATGGGTGCATCATAGAGGGGCGCCCGGCAAATGGATAGTTTCCGTATGGGGCGACCAAAGCCGACTGTTCCGGTGCCGTCGGGCCTGTATACTTGCCGCCTATTTGAGGAGCGCTCCATGGTCGAAGATGTAGAAATCAATCGTCTCTACTGGCACAGCCGTCGTGGCATGCTGGAGTTGGATGTGTTGCTGGTGCCTTTCACCAAAGAGGTCTATGCAACGCTCAATCAGGTGGATCGCGACCTCTACGTCAGGCTGCTGACTTGTGAAGACCAGGACATGTTCGGCTGGTTCATGGAGCGCGCCGAATCCGAAGACCCAGAGCTGCAGCGCATGGTTCGGATGATCCTGGACCGTGTCCAGCCCAAGTAATACCTTTGAATGCCGCTGGCAGGCCTCACGGCTGTTGCTGGCGGCGTATCTCCTTGCCCAGCTGTTCGCGCTGGGTGCGCTTTTGTGTCTCGATCTGCCCTATTCAAGCCTTGGCCTGCTGATGTGTCTGGCGCACGCGGCCTGGGTTTTGCCGCGCTCTGTCCTGCTGACTCACCGTTCGTCGATTCGTGGCCTGCGCCGCGACGCCGATGGCTGGCAGTTGCTCAATGCGCAGCGGGGCTGGCACAGCGTGCAATTACGTCCCGACAGCCTCGCCTTGCCATTGATCGTCGTTTTGCGTTACCGGGTGCCGGGCGAATGGCGGATACGTTCTGTGTGTGTGCCGAGGGATTCGCAGGTCGCCGATGTGCATCGGCGCCTGCGGGTACGCCTTAAGTTCAGCCGCCGTAGGTGGCTGGCACCAGGATAGTGTCGCGGGCTTCGGGCAGCATCTGTGGGTAGTCGAGGGTGTAATGCAGGCCGCGGCTTTCCTTGCGTTCCATGGCAGAACGAATCATCAGTTCGGCAACCTGGGCAAGGTTACGCAACTCGATCAAGTCGCGACTGACCTTGTAGTTACTGTAGAACTCGTCGATTTCATCCAGCAGCAACCGCACCCGATGCTGCGCGCGTTGCAGGCGTTTGTTGGTGCGCA
The DNA here is from genome assembly GCF_013385825.1 of Pseudomonas reactans. Lineage (GTDB taxonomy): Bacteria > Pseudomonadota > Gammaproteobacteria > Pseudomonadales > Pseudomonadaceae > Aquipseudomonas > Aquipseudomonas reactans. The sequence continues at coordinate 246,363 of NZ_JACAPG010000012.1, forward strand.
CGATCCCCACGTAGTCCCACATGAAGCGGCGCAGCTCGTCCCAGTTGTGCGCGATGATCACGTCTTCGTCCGAGTCGGTAACCTGGCTGGCGTCCCAGCGGGGCAGGGCGGCCGGCACCGGTATACGCGGCAGTTGTTCAAGGATGTCTGCCGCCGCCGAGCGCGCATACACGAAACACTCCAGCAGTGAGTTGCTGGCCATGCGGTTGGCGCCGTGCAAGCCGGTGAAGCTGGTTTCGCCAATTGCATACAGGCCTGGGACGTCGGTGCGGCCGTGCTGGTCGACCATCACGCCGCCGCAGGTGTAGTGCGCGGCAGGCACCACGGGGATGGGGCCTTTGGTGATATCAATGTTGAACGTCAGGCAGCGCTCGTAGACGGTCGGGAAGTGGGTCTTGATAAAGGCTTCGGGCTTGTGGCTGATGTCCAGATAGACGCAGTCGATGCCCAGGCGCTTCATTTCATGGTCGATGGCGCGGGCGACGATGTCGCGCGGGGCCAGTTCGGCGCGTGGGTCGAAGCGCTGCATGAAGCGCTCGCCGTTGGGCAGTTTCAGGTGGGCGCCTTCGCCGCGCAGGGCTTCGGTAATCAGGAAACTCTTGGCTTGCGGGTGATACAGGCAAGTGGGGTGGAACTGGTTGAATTCCAGGTTCGCCACCCGGCAGCCCGAACGCCAGGCCATGGCAATGCCATCGCCACAGGCACCGTCGGGGTTGCTGGTGTAGAGGTAGACCTTGGCTGCGCCGCCGGATGCGAGGATGGTGAAGCGCGCGCCGTAGGTGTCGACTTCGCCGCTGGCGCGGTTGAGCACGTAGGCGCCGAGGCAGCGTTCGCCATCCAGGCCCAGGCGTTTTTCGGTGATAAGGTCGACCGCGACGCGTTGTTCCAGCAATTCTATATTGGGGCGCTGGCGGGCCTGGTCGAGCAGTGTCTTGAAAATAGCGGCGCCAGTGGCGTCTGCCGCATGGATGATCCGGCGGTGACTGTGGCCGCCCTCGCGGGTCAGGTGGAACTCAAAACCGCCATCGTCGCTGCCGGCATGTTCGTCACGGGTAAACGGCACGCCCTGGTCGATCAGCCATTGGATGGCTTCACGGCTGTGCTCGACGGTGAAGCGCACAGCCTCTTCATTGCACAGGCCACCGCCGGCGTTGAGGGTGTCCTCGACGTGGGATTGCACCGTGTCGGTGTCGTCCAGCACGGCGGCGACACCGCCCTGGGCCCAGAATGTCGAGCCGTTGGCCAAGTCGCCTTTGCTCAGTACCGCAATGCGCAGGTGGCTGGGGAGGGTCAGCGCAAGGCTCAAACCGGCCGCGCCGCTGCCGATCACCAGGACATCGTGTTGAAACTGTTGGCTCATTGGAGGGATTCCGCAAAAAGCGATCCGAAGAGGTGGCGCAAACAGGACGCCTGGATCGGCGAATCAAAGGGTCACACGGGCTACTAGTATATAGAGGGGTGGAGCGGCACAATAGCCGGGCATTCGTGGCAATGTGAGATTACGGTGCACGGCTAGGGTAAAATCGCCAGGTTATTGAGGTGGGAACTTTTTGCATAAGCCCCGACTCAATAGCAGGTTGCCCGAAAGCTGGGAAAACGTTGAGTTTATTGGCCCGTCGGGAGCATTGGACGCGTCAGAAAACCGGCGACAAGATTATTCGCGCAGTCGGCCATGCCCGTACTGCGTTTTTCGTGTGTGCCAAATCAGTGCGTGCCGGAAACTTGCTTGAAGGGGGAGAACTTTTGCGAAAAGACCGAGTCTATGTTTGCAAGCCTGATCGTTTAGTTATGCAAGCCTCCTTCAAGTACAACGAGGAGTGTTCATGCTAACCCAGGAAGAGGATCAGCAGCTGGTCGAGCGCGTTCAACGCGGCGACAAGCGAGCTTTTGATCTGCTAGTGCTGAAATACCAGCACAAAATTCTCGGGTTGATCGTGCGGTTTGTGCACGACACCCATGAAGCGCAGGACGTTGCACAGGAAGCCTTTATCAAGGCTTACCGTGCACTTGGTAATTTTCGCGGTGATAGTGCGTTTTACACGTGGCTATACCGAATCGCCATCAACACGGCGAAAAACTATCTGGTGTCTCGCGGACGCCGCCCACCGGATAGCGATGTCAGTTCAGAAGATGCGGAATTTTACGATGGTGATCACGGCCTCAAGGATCTCGAGTCGCCGGAGCGTGCATTGCTGCGCGACGAGATCGAAGGCACCGTTCATCGCACTATTCAGCAACTGCCAGAAGATTTGCGTACCGCGTTAACTTTACGTGAATTCGATGGTCTGAGTTACGAAGACATTGCGAGCGTCATGCAGTGTCCGGTGGGGACTGTAAGGTCACGGATTTTCCGGGCCCGGGAAGCCATCGATAAAGCCTTGCAACCGTTGTTGCAGGAAAACTAAAGACAGCGGCGACAGCCAAGAGAGGAACCGCCATGAGTCGTGATGCCCTGCAGGAATCGCTGTCCGCAGTGATGGATAACGAAGCGGATGAACTGGAACTTCGTCGAGTGCTCAACGCATTTGATGATGCCGAAACCCGTGATACCTGGTCTCGTTACCAAGTCGCTCGGGCGGTGATGCACAAGGATCTTCTAATCCCTCGTCTGGATATTGCTGCGGCCGTTTCTGCCGCGCTGGCTGATGAAGCCGTTCCGGCAAAAGCTGCTCGTGGTCCATGGCGTAGCCTGGGTCGCCTGGCAGTGGCTGCCTCGGTGACTGTTGCGGTATTGGCCGGTGTTCGCCTGTACAACCAGGACGAAATCGCCGGTGCCGAACTGGCCCAGCAGACTCAGCAACCGGTGATGGCTGGACCCCAGGTTAAAGGCCCAGCGGTACTGGCCGGCTACAAGGAAAGTTCTGACACCACCGGCCCGATGGCCAATGGTGTTCTGCAAGGGCAATCCGGCTGGCAAGACCAGCGTCTTCCAGGCTACCTGCGCCAACACGCTCAGGAATCAGCTCTGAAAGGCACTGAAACCGCTCTGCCCTATGCTCGCGCAGCAAGCCTGGAAAACCGCTAATCCGTAAGGAGCTCTATGCGAGCCATACCGCTCCTTACGCTTTTGCTCAGTAGTTGGTTTGCACTCCCCGCCCACGCCGATGAAGCCCAAGACTGGCTGAATCGACTTGGGCGTGCAGAGCAGCAGCAAAGCTTTCAAGGTACGTTCGTCTACGAGCGTAACGGCAGTTTTTCCACTCATGACATCTGGCATCGTGTCCAGAATGGTCAGGTCCGTGAGCGGCTTTTGCAGCTTGATGGTTCTGCCCAGGAAGTCGTGCGGCTGGATGGCCGGACCCAATGTGTCAGCGGCACCCTTGTCGCAGGCCTCGGCAACTCGCGTGATGCGCCGTCCCGTGCGCTGGATCCGCAAAAACTCAATCAATTCTACGAACTGGCCGTCATCGGAAAATCCCGCGTGGCCGGTCGTAATGCGGTGATCGTGTCGATCACGCCGCGTGATCAGTATCGCTACGGTTTTGAGCTGCACCTGGATCGTGAAACGGCGTTGCCGCTCAAATCGCTTTTGCTGAATGACCAAGGGCAGTTGCTGGAGCGCTTCCAGTTCACGCGGTTGAACACGTCAACCGTACCGGATGATCGCGACCTGCAGCCCAGCAGCGAATGCACACCTGTATCGGTCGCCAGTGACAAAGCGCCCGAGGTGCAGTCTACTGAGGCGTGGCATTTGGAGTGGCTACCGCCGGGCTTTCAGTTGACCAATACCAGCGCCCGCAAAGACACCCAGACCAAGGCGACAGTCGACAGCCTGATGTACGAGGACGGGCTGGCGCGTTTCTCCGTGTTCCTGGAGCCGATCAGTGACGCGAGTGTCACGGAAACCCGCACCCAGCTCGGCCCAACGGTGGCTGTATCCCGTCGCCTCAATACGGTAGACGGCGAAATGATGGTAACGGTGGTGGGCGAAATTCCCATTGGCACCGCAGAACGTATCGCGTTATCGGTGCGTGGTGAAAAAAAGCCAGCCACCCAGCCGTGAGCCGTTAATCCTATGTTCATCCTGACGTTTCACTGTATTTGCATGCCTGGTTGGCTGTCGAGAGCATGAAATGTCTGGATCAGCATTTTCACTTGCAAAAATCTCTTATGTTTTTTATAGGTCAGGGCTTGTCGCCTCTGACCTTGTTTTGTTCGCGGAACAAAGATGTCGGTCGCAGTTTTCGGCGTTTCTTGAACCCTGTCGCTCAACCCTGCTCGTCGTAACGGGAGCTGTATGTCGATACCACGTTTGAAGTCTTACCTATCCATAGTCGCCACGGTATTGGTGCTGGGTCAGGCCTTGCCCGCGCAAGCGGCCGAGCTGCCTGACTTCACCCAATTGGTTGAGCAGGCCTCGCCGGCCGTGGTGAACATCAGTACCACGCAAAAACTGCCGGATCGCAAAGTCTCCAATCAGCAGATGCCGGACTTGGAAGGCTTGCCGCCGATGTTGCGCGAGTTCTTCGAGCGTGGCATGCCGCAACCGCGCGCACCTCGTGGTGGCGGTGGTGGCCAGCGTGAGGCTCAGTCCCTGGGCTCGGGCTTCATTATCTCGCCGGATGGCTACATCCTCACCAATAACCACGTGATTGCTGACGCCGATGAGATTCTCGTGCGCCTGGCGGATCGCAGTGAACTGAAAGCCAAGCTGGTGGGCACCGATCCACGTTCCGACGTGGCCTTGCTGAAGATCGAAGGCAAGGACCTGCCGGTGTTGAAGCTGGGTAAATCCCAGGACCTGAAGGCTGGGCAGTGGGTCGTCGCCATCGGTTCGCCGTTTGGGTTTGACCACACCGTGACCCAAGGTATCGTCAGCGCCATCGGCCGCAGCTTGCCGAACGAGAACTACGTGCCATTCATCCAGACTGACGTGCCGATCAATCCGGGTAACTCCGGTGGTCCGCTGTTCAACCTGGCGGGCGAAGTGGTAGGCATCAACTCGCAGATCTACACCCGTTCCGGCGGTTTCATGGGCGTGTCGTTCGCTATCCCGATCGACGTCGCCATGGATGTTTCCAACCAATTGAAAAGCGGCGGCAAAGTCAGCCGTGGTTGGTTGGGCGTGGTGATCCAGGAAGTGAACAAAGACCTGGCTGAATCCTTCGGTCTCGACAAGCCGGCCGGCGCCCTGGTCGCGCAGATCCAGGACGACGGCCCGGCTGCCAAAGGTGGCCTGCAGGTCGGCGACGTGATCCTGAGCATGAACGGCCAGCCGATTGTCATGTCGGCTGACCTGCCGCACCTGGTCGGTGCTCTCAAGGCCGGCAGCAAGGCCAAACTGGAAGTCATTCGTGAAGGCAAGCGCCAGACCGTTGAGCTGACCGTGGGGGCCATCCCTGAAGAGGGCGCAACCCTGGATGCTCTGGGCAACGCCAAGCCAGGTGCTGAGCGCAGCAGCAACCGCCTGGGCATTGCCGTGGCCGAGCTGACCGATGAGCAGAAGAAAACCTTCGACCTCAAGAGCGGTGTCGTGATCAAGGAAGTGCAGGACGGTCCTGCCTCCCTGATCGGTCTGCAGCCGGGTGACGTCATTACCCACCTGAACAACCAGGCTATCGACAGCACCAAGCAATTCACCGACATCGCCAAGGCGTTGCCGAAGAATCGTTCGGTGTCGATGCGCGTGCTGCGTCAGGGGCGTGCAAGCTTCATTACCTTCAAGCTCGCCGAATAAGTCGGTAGAAACAAAAAGCCCCGCCTTCGTTAAACAAGGGCGGGGCTTTTTTGTGGGCGAGAGGTTTAGCTCATCATCCCTTTGACCAGGCGTTCCTGCTCGATCAGCTCGCGTTGACGGGCGTCGATGCGCGACGACAGCGGGAAGTTGTTGCCGGCGCGACGCTTGGCGAAGTCCAACTGCTGGATGGCCTGCTGAAAGTCACCCACCAGGGCAAAGTATTCGGCGCGGGCTTGGTGCAGGCCGATAATATTGCCGGACAAACCGCGTGTCTCTGCGACCTGGTACCACACGTCCGGGTCATCCGGACGAGACTTGAGCAAGCTGTCCAGCGCTTTTTCCGCATCGGCGGTACGGTTCTGCTTGAGCAGAAGATCCACGCGTAGCTGATTCAGTGGGTAGTTGCCCGGATACTGAGTCAGCATTCGATCAGTACGTTGCTGGGCATCAGGCAGATGGTTGTTGTCTATCTCAAGCTGGATCAGCGCCAGGTTGTAGGTGATGTCGTTCGGCGCCTTGGCCAGTAACGCTGTCAGGTTTTCACGTGCTTGCTTGAACTGAGAACCCTTGGTCTGGGCGATAGCCAGGCCATAACGCGCCACATCGTTTTTCGGGTTTTCGTCCAACTGCGCCTGGAAGCGCTTGGCAGCGAGTCCTGACGTGTCTTCGTATTGCAGCTGCACCCGTGCGCGAATCAGTTGATAACGCAGGCTGTCTTCCTTGCCGCCGGCTTTGGCCTGCTCGGCGCGGTTGCGGGTGTCGGCAATACGCGATTCGGTGACTGGGTGCGTCAGCAGGAATTCCGGCGGCTTGGCATCGAAGCGGTATTGGCGCATCAGGCGTTCGAACATGGTCGGCATGGACCGCGGGTCGTAACCGGCTTTTTCCAGGTTGAGGATGCCGATACGGTCGGCCTCTTGTTCGTTCTGACGCGAGAACCGGCGCTGTTCTTGAATCGCCGCCGCCTGGGTGCCGGCAATCGCGGCAATACCCGCGTCACCTGCGCCGGCTGCTGCGGCAATAATGCCACCTAGCAGGGCCGCCATCATCGGGATCTGCATGCGCTGCTGCGCTTCCACGCCACGGGCGAAGTGGCGTTGGGATAAGTGCGCCAGTTCGTGGGCCAGTACCGAGGCATATTCCCCTTCGGTCTGGGCGTTGAGGAACAGGCCGCCGTTGACCCCAACAATTCCGCCAGGCGCGGCAAAGGCGTTCAATTGCGGGCTGTTGATCAGGATGAACTCCAGGCGTCGGTCATTGACCTGGCTGGTCTCCACCAGCTTGTAGACGCTGGTTTCGACGTAATCCTTGAGCTGCGGATCGTTGAGTTGCGAGACTTGGCCTCGAAGGTAGGCCAACCAGGCGCGGCCCAACTGGTATTCCTGTTGTGGCGAGACAATGGCAGAACTGGCGTCGCCGAGTGACGGCAGGTCGTCAGCGAAGCCTGGGGAGGCCAGCAGGCAAGCCAGCGTCAGCAGGGTAGGGCGCAAAAAAGTCATGCACAAAGCCTTTCGACAAAGAGCTTACTGTAGCCGGACACTGAGCTTCGGACCAGATATTCTAAGCATCCCCGATGCTTGCCTGGAGTAAACCATGACCGACGCTGTAGCCTTTGATGCCGAACTCGATGCCAGCGGCCTCAATTGCCCGTTGCCTTTGCTCAAGGCCAAGCTGGAGCTCAATCGATTGGCCAGCGGCGCAGTGCTCAAGGTGATCGCCACGGACGCGGGCTCCCAGCGTGATTTTCGCACCTTTGCCAAGCTGGCCGGCCACGCGCTGTTGCATGAAGAAGATGCTGGCGGCGTGTACCGTTACTGGTTGCGCAAGGCCTGAACCGTTTGCCCCACCCGCCGAGGTTGATTGATGTTCAAAGTGTTACGAGACTGGATCCAGCGCTACTTCTCCGATGAGGAGGCCGTGGTGCTGGCGGTCCTGCTGTTTCTGGCCTTTACGGCCGTGCTCACCCTGGGCGGCATGCTGGCGCCGGTATTGGCGGGGATGGTATTGGCGTATCTGATGCAAGGCTTGGTCACCACACTGGAGCGCTTGCGCTTGCCAGGCGGAGCTGCTGTGGGCCTGGTGTTCGCCTTGTTCATGGGGCTGCTGGTGCTGTTTATCGTGGTGGTACTGCCGTTGCTGTGGCATCAGTTGATCACGCTGTTCAACGAACTGCCGGGCATGCTTGCCAAATGGCAGTCACTGTTGCTGCTGTTGCCGGAACGCTACCCGCATCTGGTGTCAGACGAACAGGTGTTGCAGGCCATCGAAGCGGCACGCGGCGAGATCGGAAAATTCGGGCAATGGGCACTGACCTTTTCCCTGTCCAGCCTGCCGTTGCTGGTCAACATCATGATCTACCTGGTACTGGTGCCGATCCTGGTGTTCTTCTTCCTCAAGGACCGCGCCATGATCGGCCGCTGGGTGCGTGGCTACCTGCCTCGCGAACGTGCGTTGATTACCCGGGTAGCCGAGGAAATGAACCGGCAGATCGCCAACTACATTCGCGGCAAGGTCATCGAAATCATTATCTGCGGGGGCGTGACCTACATCGCCTTTATTGCGCTGGACCTGAACTACGCGGCCTTGCTGGCGTTGCTGGTGGGGATTTCGGTGGTGGTGCCGTACGTCGGCGCCGTTGTGGTGACCGTGCCGGTGGCGCTGATTGCGCTGTTCCAGTGGGGCTGGAGCGACCAGTTCATCTACCTGATGGCGGTGTACGGGATCATCCAGACCCTGGACGGCAACGTGCTGGTGCCGCTGCTGTTCTCGGAGGCCGTCAACCTGCACCCGGTAGCGATCATCTGCGCGGTGTTGTTGTTCGGTGGGCTGTGGGGGTTTTGGGGTGTGTTCTTCGCGATCCCCCTGGCGACGCTGTTCAAGGCGGTGCTGGATGCGTGGCCGCGTCAGGAACCGGTGGTGGCGCCGTTACTCTAATTGTAGGCGCGAACTGTGGCGAGGGAGCTTGCTCCCGCTGGGCCGCGAAGCGGCCCCAAAAAAACGGGAGCGCTTCGCACTGGAGCGCCAGCCCGGTCCAGCGCGAGCAAGCTCGCTCGCCACAACAAGCTCGCTCACTACAAGCTCAAGCCTTGCTCAACGCCTGCGCCGCCGCCAGAACCGCATCCACATGTCCCGGCACCTTCACACCACGCCATTCCTGACGCAGCACGCCGTCCTTGTCGATGAGGAAGGTGCTGCGATCCACACCCAGGTATTCCTTGCCGTACAGCTTCTTCAACTTGATCACATCAAACAGCTGGCAGACTGCTTCGTCCTTGTCGCTGATCAGCTCGAAGGGGAATTCCTGCTTGCCCTTGAAGTTCTCGTGGGACTTCACGCTGTCCCGCGACACACCAAACACTTCGGTGTTGGCCGCCTTGAATGCCGCGTACTGGTCGCGGAACCCCTGGCCTTCGGTGGTGCAGCCGGGCGTGCTGTCCTTCGGGTAAAAGTAGATCACCACTTGCTTGCCCTTGAGGGCTGCAAGGCTGAAGGTCTGGCCGCTGGTGGCCTGGGCTTCGAAATCGGCTACGGGTTTGTCGATGACTACCGCCATGAAAACTTCCTTACATTGGGTTCTGTGGGCGCCATGGCTCGATCAGTGCGTCGAGGTTCAGGGCATCGGCGAAATCCAGGAACTGGTCGCGCAGCCAGCTGATCTGCACGCCGGCCGGCAAGGTCACGGTAAACGTGGCGTTCAGCATGGTGCCGCCGGTTTGCGGGGCCTGGTAGGTGTCGCAGGTCAGGTTCTCCAGCTCGACGTTGTGGTCGATGAAGAACTGGCACAGTTCGTTGACGATGTCCGAGCGATAGGCCGAACTGACATACGCCACATAAGGCAGGGCCTGGGGACGATTCTCCAGTGCAGCACTGCGCACCACATTGACGGTGAAGTCATGCTTCTTGGCCAGGCCTGGCAGGCCGGTTTCCAGGCGCGCCAGGGCATCCCAGGTGCCGGAGATCTGCAAGACCAGCGCGCTGCACTCGCCGTGGCGGGTCAGTCGGGAGGTCACCACGGCGCAGCGGTTTTCATGGCTGGCGCGGCACAGGACGTTGGTCAGCTCCATGGGGTTGGCGCCGAGGGCACTGATAACAAGGAATTGTTCGCGAACTGTGGGGGTGGACATGCAGCCTTCCTAAAACGATGAGCGGTCGATACCGTGAGGGCCGTATCGATCAAAGGATGAAGGGTAGCGAAAACCGTCGCCAAGGGATAGGAGGTGGCGTTTTCATTACTTGAACGGTCTGATTTCAGCGTGCTTCAAGGCGTGCTTTTGCCCAATGATGGCATTGCCCGTCGTTTAGTTGCGCCAGAACGCATCCTCAGGCGGTACTTCGCTTGTGCAAGCATCTTGGCGCCAGTACCATTACGGCTCTCTTTTTCCGGCAGGAGCGGTTGCATGATTGCGGGCAGTATGGTGGCACTGGTCACACCCATGGATGCACAAGGTCATCTCGACTGGGACAGCCTGGGCAAACTGGTGGACTTCCACCTGCAAGAAGGCACCAACGCCATCGTGGCGGTCGGCACCACCGGTGAATCGGCCACCCTCGATGTGGAAGAACACATTCAGGTCATCGAGTTCGTGGTCAAGCGCGTCGCGGGCCGTATTGCCGTGATCGCCGGTACGGGCGCCAACTCGACGCGTGAAGCCATCGAGTTGACCAAAAACGCCAAGAAGGCCGGCGCCGACGCCTGCCTGCTGGTGACTCCGTACTACAACAAGCCGACCCAGGAAGGCCTGTACCAGCACTTCCGCGCCATCGCCGAAGCCGTCGACATCCCGCAGATCCTCTACAACGTGCCAGGCCGCACCGCGTGCGACATGCAGGCCGCGACCGTGATCCGCCTGTCCACCGTGCCGAACATCATCGGTATCAAGGAAGCCACCGGCGATCTGCAACGCGCCAAGGACATCCTGGCCGGCGTGAGCAGCGATTTCCTGGTGTATTCCGGTGACGACGCCACCGCCGTAGAGCTGATCCTGCTGGGCGGCAAGGGCAACATCTCCGTGACCGCCAACGTGGCCCCGCGTGCCATGAGCGAAATGTGCGCCGCCGCCATTGCCGGCGACGCCGTGACCGCCCGTGCGATCCACGAAAAGCTGATGCCGCTCAACAAGACACTGTTTATCGAATCCAACCCTATTCCCGTGAAGTGGGCACTGACTGAAATGGGCATGATGCCGGACGGTATCCGTCTGCCGCTCACCCGTCTCAGCGAAGTCTGTCACGAACCGCTGCGACAGGCCCTGCGCCAGTCCGGCGTCCTGGTTTAATTGAGGAAGCACTACGCATGAAGCGATTGGCCGGACTTTCCGCACTTGCCTTGATTATCTCCAGCACCAGTGGCTGCGGTTGGGTCTGGGGCCCGGAAGGCTACTTCCGTGACCGCGGTAGCGATTACCTGGAAGCCCAACCTACCAAACCGATGGAATTGCCGCCGGGCGTCAACGTTGCCAAGCGCCTTGACCCGTTGCTGCCGATTCCGCGCAACGTCGCCGACGACACCACCAAGGGTGAGTACGTGGTGCCGCGTCCACAGCCGATCTCGGCGGTGGCGGATGCCAGCGACTACAGCCTGCAGAAGAGCGGTGATTCCCGCTGGATCGTGGCTCAGCGCCCACCTGCCGAAGTCTGGCCAGTAGCCGTACAGTTCTTCCAGGACAACGGTTTCCGTATCGACGAGCAGCGCCCGCAGACCGGTGAGTTCACCACCGCATGGCAGCAGGGCAGCGAGCTGTCCGCCACCATGGCCAAGCGCCTGCAGGCCGGTGGTGTAGCCGCCGACAGCGAAGCCCGTGTGCGTGTGCGCATCGAGCCAGGCGTGCAGCGTAATACCAGTGAAGTCTATGTGGTCAGCGCCGAGCGTCCGGCCGGCAGCACCGCCAACGTTGATTTCACCAATCGTTCGGTCAACACCGGTGTCGACTCGGCATTGGTCGATGAGATGCTGGCCAGCATGAGCCGTATCTCCGAGAAGGGCGGTTCGGTTTCCCTGCTCGCCGCACGTGATTACGACACCCCGAGCCGCGTCAGCCTGACCGAAGACGGCAGCGGCAACGTGGTGCTGAACCTGGGTGAAGACCTCGACCGTGCCTGGGCCAGTGTTGGCCGTGCATTGGAGCAGGGCCCTTGGCGTGTAGAAGACATCAACCGCAGCCTGGGCCTGTACTACATCAACGTGGCTGAAAAGGCCGAGCGTAAAGATGAAGAGCCAGGTTTCTTCAGCAAACTGTTCGGCAGCCAGCCGACCAAGGAAGAAATCGAGACCCGTGCCGAGCGTTACCAGGTTCGTTTGAGCAAGGTTGGCGAAAGCGTACAAGTGACCGTCGAGAAGAACATCAACACCGTTGCGCCCGCTGAAACAGCGCGCAAAGTGTTGGGCGTGATTCAGGACAACCTGGGCTGATCCGATGCGTTTTGCCGTTCTCGGCAGCGGTAGCCAAGGGAACGGCACGCTGGTCGCACATGACGACACGTATGTGCTGGTGGATTGTGGTTTCTCGTTAAAAGAAACCGAGCGGCGCCTGCTGCGCCTGGGGGTTCACCCCGCGCAGTTGAGCGCGATTCTGGTGACCCACGAACATGCCGACCACGTGCATGGCGTGGGTTTGCTGTCTCGGCGCTACAATCTTCCGGTGTACCTCAGTCGCGGCACCTTGCGCGGGATGCGCAAACCCATTGAACCCGCAGGTTTCCTGGCCGGTGGCGAGCAGCTGCAAATCGGTGCCTTGAGCATCGAGGTGATTGCCGTGGCGCACGACGCCCAGGAGCCGACGCAATATGTCTTCAGTGATGGTGAGCGACGCTTCGGCGTACTCACCGACCTGGGTTCCTACTGCGCCAAGGTGCTGGACGGTTACCGGAACCTCGATGCCTTGATGATCGAGTCCAACCACTGTCGGGATCTGCTGGCTCGCGGTCATTACCCCTACTTTCTCAAGCAGCGGGTGGGCGGCGAACTGGGACATTTGAACAACCACCAGGCGGCGTACCTGGTGTATGAGTTGGGCTGGCAAGACTTGCAACACCTGGTCCTGGCCCACCTGAGCAGCAAGAACAACCTGCCGCAGCTGGCCCGGCAATGTTTTGTCGACACCCTCGGGTGCGACCCGGACTGGCTGCAACTGGCCGATCAAGATTCAGGGCTCGACTGGCGACACATCGCCTAGCCCACCATTTAGCAAGCGGAGCCCATCATGGAAAAACGTGAAGAACTCTACCGCGGCAAAGCCAAGTCGGTGTACAAGACCGACGACGCCAACCGCCTGATCCTGCTGTTTCGCAACGACACCTCGGCGTTCGATGGCAAGCGCATCGAACAACTTGACCGCAAAGGCATGGTGAACAACAAGTTCAACGCCTTCATCATGCAGAAACTCGAAGAGGCCGGCATTCCGACCCAATTCGACAAGCTGCTGGGCGACAACGAGTGTCTGGTCAAGAAGCTCGACATGATCCCGGTTGAGTGCGTCGTGCGTAACTACGCTGCCGGCAGCCTGGTGAAGCGTCTGGGCGTGGAAGAGGGGCTCAAGCTCAACCCTTACACCTTCGAGCTGTTCCTGAAGGACGACGCCAAGGGCGACCCGTTCATCAACGAATCCCACGTCGTGGCGTTCGGCTGGGGCACCGCTGAGCAACTGGCGCGCATGAAAGAATTGTCCCTCAAGGTCAACGACGTCCTGAGCAAACTGTTCGACGACGCAGGCCTGCTGCTGGTGGACTTCAAGCTGGAATTCGGCGTGTTCCACGACGGCTCCATCGTCCTGGGCGACGAATTCAGCCCGGACGGCTGCCGCCTGTGGGACAAGGACACCAAGAAGAAGATGGACAAGGACCGCTTCCGCCAGGGGCTCGGTGACGTCATCGAAGCCTACGAAGAAGTCGCCAACCGTCTGGGCGTACCGCTTTAATCGACGCAAGCATCTGATAGCACGGAAAAAAATCTCGCTTCGAGCTTTGCTTTCCTGAGTCACGCTGTTATGATGCGCGCCGTTGGAGAGATGCCAGAGTGGCCGAATGGGACGGATTCGAAATCCGTTGTACCTTCACCGGTACCTAGGGTTCGAATCCCTATCTCTCCGCCATTATTGAATAATGAAAAACCCCCGATAACCTAATGGTTGTCGGGGGTTTTTTGTTTGGGGCAGAAATTTGAAGATGAATTCTGCTACGGTCATTCATCGGATGGCACCATGAGTCGCAACATGAACGTTGAAGCAGTGATGGCGCAGTTATTGGCGAGTATCCCTGATCTGATGGCTGTCTATGTGTTTGGCAGTCAAGCGACGGGTGAGGCGAATGCCGACAGCGATCTCGACCTGGCAGTGCTTGCTGCCGGCACAGTGGACCCGCTACTGCTGTGGCAGACAGCGGGGGAGCTTGCTGACATCGTGGCGGTGCCCGTCGATTTGCTGGACCTGCGCGCGGCCTCCACGGTCATGCAATATCAGGTAATAACAACCGGGCGTCGGCTCTGGAACAAGGACAGTCAGGCAGGTATTTTCGAGAGCTATATCCTCAGCGAAAAAACCGCGCTGGACACTGCAAGGGCAGCGCTGTTGGCCGATATTCAGAAGGAAGGAAAAGTGCATGGTCGATGATGTGCTCATCAACAAAGCCTCGAGTATTGAGCGCTGTGTGGCTCGCGCTCGCGAGGAGTACGACAAGGACCCTGACAGTTTCGCGGTTGACTTCACGCGACAGGATGCGGCGATTCTCAACATTCAGCGTGCCTGCGAAGCTGCACTGGACATGGGGCAGCATTTGATCCGTCGTGAGCGGCTGGGCGTACCTCAGGGCGCCCGCGACGTGTTTCAATTGCTATCCCAAGGTGGGTGGGTGAGCCCGTCCTTGTTGACCAACCTGAAGAACATGGTCGGTTTTCGCAACATCGCCGTTCATGAGTATCAAACCCTTCAATTGCCGATCACCGTTGCGATCATCACTCAGCATCTAGGGGATTTTCTGGCTTTTAGCTCATTTATCCTGACTAAGGATGCAAGCCAGTCAGGTGCCACCACAGATACTCATCCCGATTAAACGAAAAAGCCTGCTGAGCTCAACACTCAGCAGGCTTTTTAGTCAGTACTTGTTTGTTCAGGCAGGCTGCGCCGCCAAGCTATTGCTGACGTTACGGCCCAACACCAGCACCGTCACAAACCCCACACCCACCAACGCCGTCGCCAGGCTCAACAACACCGAGCTGCCCATCTGGTCGACGATCCGCCCGCCAAAGAACGACCCCAGCGCAATGATCACCTGGAACAACGCGACAAACAGCGGCATACCACGCTCCACATCCTTGGGCGCTACGACAAACATCCAGATACTGGCGCAAGCCGGGAAGGCGCCGAAGGCGAAGCCCCAGAGTGCGATCAGCATGGCAGCGCCGGTCAGGCCGGTGGCGAAGTACGGGAACAGGGCGGTGCTGGTGCCGATCATCAGCGCGACCAGCAGCAGGGTGTAGCGCACACTGCGGTTGGCGGCAAAACCGGCAAAGATGTTACCTGCCACGCCTGCAATGCCAAACATCAGCAGCAGCGAGCCAATAGTCGGGCCGTCGAAACCGGAACTGTTCTTGAAGAAGGGTGCGACGTAGGTGTACGCGGCAAAATGCGCCAGGCCGATCAGCAATACCGCGATCAAGCCGACCCGGGCCCGTGGGTTGATGAACAACGCCGGCAGGTCGCTGACGAGAATGGCTTTTTCCGGCTTGAGTATGGGGAGCAAGAGGACCTGTGCCAACAGCACTGGCAGGCCCACCAGCGCGGTGACCAGGAAGGTCATGCGCCAGCCCATCAGGCCGCTGAGCCAAGTGCCGACGGGCACGCCGAGTACGGTGGCCAGTGTCACGCCCATCATGATGATTGAAGTGGCCTTCGCCACGTCCACGCCCCTGGGGGCCAGGCGGCCGCTGAGGGCGATGGCCGTGGCCCAGAAACCGCCGATGCTGATGCCCAGCAATACGCGACCGAATAGCAGAAGGCTGAAATCACTGGCGAAAGCCACGACCATGTTGGCGATGATCATGATCAGCGTCAGGCCGATCAGTAGGTAGCGGCGATCCATAGCGCCAATGATCACCGACAGCAGAGGGGCGGCGAGCGCGGCCATGATGCCGGGCAGGGTGACCATCAGGCCTGCGTGGCCGGCACTGATGCCCAGGTCCGCAGCCACATCGTTGAGTACGCCCACCGGTAGAAACTCGCTGGTCACCAGGGCAAAGGCGCCCACGGCGACCGAGAGGATCGCCAGCCACTGCTGTTTGACGCTCTGTTGATTATGTTCGGGAAGGCCGCGGGGGGCCTGGCTGGCACTTGGCATGGTGTTGGGTTCCAGGGTGAACGTCGCCCGAAGCGAGGCGAGGGGGAAGGAAAGTGGAGGCGATTATAGGAATCAGCGCTGAAAATCGGGCAGGCGCTCGTTTCGATAGTAATCATCAGTGCTATCGATGCGACGCTCTAGCGCGCACTACGTGAGCCATACACCTTTCATACAGCCTTCCCCAACGCTGCCTACAGGCAGCGCATTGCAGTGGCTCCGGCAACTGATTACTTTGTGGTAGCGCACTCGATCAGGCGCTTCCCACTGCAAAGGAATTGCATCATGAGCAAGAACACGAAAAAAACCTCCGGCAAGATAGCGGCTCTGGCGGCCAATACTCTCAATAATCCAGACGCTTCAGTCATTGCCAAAAGCCTTGCTGCTTCAGCGCTGGCTCAGCGCAGCACCGAGAAGCAGACGAGCGCTGAACTGGAAGAAAAGGCGGGGAAAGTGCTTCAAAGCGACAAGTACAGCGAGGACACAAAATCCCTGGCCGCGTCGGTTCTCTCCCAGGCCAATAAAGAACGGGGAAGCTGAGTAAAAGGCTCACCCACATCGGACGCCCAGGCATGCCGACGGAATAAACACAGCGCCTCAACCGTTAACCCCATAGAACTGCCGACGCCCGTGCACCTGCTGGAGTTCTGTTCGGGGTTATCGATTGATTTGGGAGAGGTCCATGCTTGTTTATCGGAACACACTCAGCGAAGCGTTGCCGCTTCGTGAACGTCCGGGCGCGATCGGTTTGGTGTTGAGCCTGGAAGGCGCCCGCTACTATGTATTTGTCAGTCGGCAATCACGCGATCAGGTCGCCAACAGCGCTGTGGGCAATAAGCTGAGGGTCAGTGCGCAACTGCTCAAAGTCCCGCCATCCCCGCAGATACACCAGGCGAAGTACGCTGAATTGCTGCCCATTGCGCGGGACCTGGCAACGCAACGGGGGGTGGAGGCCGAAAGCCGGCATGCCGAAGAGTTGTTGATCGAGCACTTTGATGAGTGCGTGCAAAATTTCGTCGCGTTGCGCGGTCGTCCGCCGGCAAAAGCCGAGGTGTTTCTGTCCCACTGTCCTTGCCAATCCAAAGACCCAGGCGCCAGCCCGGCGCGCATGCTTGCCGGCACCTATTACGAGGCCACCTGCAAGGCCAAGTTGATCAAGTTTTGCACGACCGGCACCCGTGCCGCGATTTCCTGGAAAGTGTATTACCAATTCGACATCGGCACATCGAAGCTCGATATCAATGAGAACCTCGGCAATCTAACCCTGTGCAAGCAGCCGGCGTTCATCAACTTTTAGCAACGTGCGCGCCTTGGTCTGCCAGGCGCGCGGTCAGGCTCTGAATAAACACGGTTTCTGCCCGGCTCATCTTCTGCTCCCGATTCCACAGTAGATGAATGTCCACGTCCGTTATTCCCTCATCCGGTGGTAACCGCCAGAGCAGCCCGTTTTTCACATCTTCCGCGACCACATGGATCGGCAGGCAGCCCAGGCCGAAGCCGGCGATCACCAATCGCCGCACTTCTTCCAGGCTTGAAGACGACGCCACAATCCGCCCGCTGAACCCTTGTTGATCCCGGAAAATCGTTAGCGGCGAGAGCATCCCGCCAATCTGGTCGCTGGTAAAACTGACGAAGTTCTCAGATTGCAGGTCCCCCTCCGCCAAACCGATGCGCCCGAACAATGGATGGTGTCGCCCACAAAAAAACGCATAGCGCTGGCGCAGGAACAGGTGTTGTTCCAAGCGTGGCTGCGGCCGACGATTGAGGCTCAGACCCAGGGTCGCGGTTTTTTCCAGGAGCGCGGCGACGATGTCCGAGCTGCGCATTACCTCGACTTCCAGGTCGACCCGAGGATGTTCACGATGAAAATCCGCCAGAAACTCATCGAAGGTGTCCGAGTTGATCCGGCTGATCATCAGCAATCGCACTTTGCCGATTACCTCATCGCCCGGTTTTTGCAGGGCATTGCTCATCTGCGACACCTGGCCGTACATCTCGCCGGCGATGGCGAAGATCTGCTCACCGGCCTCTGTCAACACAAAGCGCGGACCACGACGGACGATGAGCTGGCAGTCGAGTTGTTCTTCCAGGCGCTTGAGCGCCTGGCTGATTGCTGGCTGGGTCAGGTGCAGGCGGGCGGCGGCGCGGCTGATGCTCAGCTCCTGGCCGATTACACGGAAGGTGCGCAGCAGGTTCCAGTCCAGGCGGTCGTTGAGCAAGGGATGAATGTCGCGGCGGGCTTCGGGCATGGCGCAGCTCGATAATAAGCAGAATTTATAATTGGAATAATAAATAGAAAATTGACTAATCATAGCCCCGAGACGATAAATCACCCTCAACAAGCGCCATCAGAGCGCATGCGTTCGACCTTTCTCCTGCCAAAAAAATAACCAAAGGAGCCAGCCCCATGAAGCCTTCTGCTTCGCCCCAGCCCCGCCGTGCTGCGGCCGCCGCTTTTATCGGCACCATGATCGAGTGGTACGACTTTTACATCTACGCCACTGCCGCAGCGCTGGTGTTTGGCCAACTGTTTTTCCCCTCCGAAGACAAACTCTTCAGCACCATGGCGGCGTTCGGCACCTTTGCCGTGGGTTTCTTCGCACGGCCGTTGGGCGGCATTGTGTTCGGGCACATCGGTGACCGGGTTGGCCGCAAGAAATCCCTGGTGATCACCCTGGTGATGATGGGCGTGGTGACCGTGTGTATCGGTCTGCTACCAACCTATGCGCAGATCGGGGCCGCGGCGCCGGTGCTGCTGATCCTGCTGCGTGTGGTGCAGGGTATTGCCGTTGGCGGCGAGTGGGGCGGTGCGGTGTTGATGGCGGGCGAGCATGCGCCGAAAGGTCGGCGCAACTTCTTCGCTTCCTTCGCGCAATTGGGCAGCCCGGCTGGGTTGATCCTGTCGCTGCTCGCGTTCAGTGCGGTCACCCGTCTGCCGGAAGAAGAGTTATTGAGCTGGGGCTGGCGCGTGCCGTTCCTGGCCAGTGCGTTGCTGTTGGTGGTCGGCCTGGCGATTCGCCTGGGCGTGAATGAGTCGCCGGAATTTCTTGAAGACAAAGCCTTGGCGGAAAAAGCGCGGGCGATCAAGAAAGACCAGGCGCCTGTCATAGAGGTGTTGCGAACCGCTTGGCGCCCACTGCTGCTGTGCATCGGGGCCAACACCCTGGGCATTGCCGGCGTGTATTTCACCAACACTTTCATGATTGCCTACAGCACTCAGCAATTGGGCCTACCGCGCTCGTTGATTCTGGAGTGCCTGTTCTTCGTCGCCATCATCCAGTTTTGCGTCCAGCCGCTGGCCGCCTGGGTCGCGGAGAAGGTCGGTGCCACGCGTTTCCTGTGCGCAATGACGGTGCTGGCCATGGCTTCGCCTTATCCCATGTTCGTATTGGTCAGCAGCGGCCAGGCGCCGTTGATCATCCTCGGCATCGCCTTGGCGGTGGTGTGCATGGCCTCGTTTTATGCCGTGATCGCCGGCTTCGTCAGCGGCCTGTTTGAAACCCGTGTGCGCTACACCGCGATCTCCCTGGCCTACCAGGTGTGCGGTGCGCTGGCGGGTGGTCTTACGCCGTTGATCGGCACCTGGCTGGCCCACGAATACCAAGGCCAATGGTGGCCGATGGCAGTGTTCTACAGCTTGATCGCGGCGGTCTCGCTGGTGTGTGTACTGGCGTTGTCGCGTCGGCATGCCACCGCCCACCGCCATGAAATGGCCCATAGTGTTTGATGGAGTGTCTGTAATGTTGAAGATCAATGGCGAGCGCCTGTGGGCCAGCCTGATGGCCATGGCCGAGATTGGCGCCACGGCGCGCGGCGGAAGTTGCCGCCTGGCTTTGAGCGGCGAAGATCAAGCCGGTCGCGAACTGTTCAGCCACTGGTGCACGGCCGCCGAGCTGACACTGAGCGTGGATGCTATCGGCAATCTATTCGCACGTCGTGCCGGCACGGACAACGACGCGGCGCCCGTAATGATGGGCAGCCACCTCGACACCCAACCTGAAGGAGGGCGTTTCGACGGCGTCTACGGTGTATTGGCGGGTCTGGAAGTGATCCGTAGCCTTGACGATCATGGGATCCAGACACGCAAGCCACTGGAAATCGCGGTATGGACCAACGAGGAGGGCGCTCGTTTTACGCCAGCCATGCTCGGTTCGGCGGTATTCACCGGCACCCTGCCACTGGACAAGGCCCTGGCCACCGCCGATGTCGATGGCATCAGTGTGGCCGAGGCTTTGCGTGCTACCGGCTACAACGGCTCACGCCCCTTGGGCGGCGCGGTGGATGCGTATTTCGAAGCGCATATCGAGCAGGGGCCGATTCTTGAAGACAACGCCAAGAGCATCGGCGTGGTCACCGGCGGTCAGGCGATTCGCTGGCTGGATGTGCGCGTCGAGGGCATGGCCGCCCACGCCGGCACTACGCCGATGCCACTGCGTAAAGACGCCTTGTATGGCGCCGCACAGATGATCCACGCGCTGGAGAACCTGGCGGCGGATTTTGCCCCGGAAGGTCTGACCACCGTGGGTGAATTGAGCATCGCCAAATCGTCACGTAACACCATCCCTGGCCTACTGAATTTCACCGTCGATTTGCGCCACCACCGCGACAGCGATATCGACGCCATGGAGCAGCAGGTGCGCCGACAATTGCAGGCCATCGCCGAGCAACGCGGATTGTCCGTGACCGTAACCCCACACTGGATCAGCCCGGCCACACCTTTTGACGCCGACTGCGTTACCTGCGTGCAAACTGCTGTGGATGCCCTGGGTTACAGCCAGCAACGCATCGTCAGCGGTGCCGGCCATGACGCCATCCACCTGGCGCGCTATTGCCCTACTGCGATGATCTTCATCCCTTGCGTCGGCGGCCTCAGTCACAACGAAGCCGAAGACGTGTTGCCCGAGGATGTGCGCCAGGGCGCCGAGGTATTGCTCAACGCCGTGTTGAAGCGCGCCGGCCAGGTTCGGTAAGGAGATTTTTTATGCGTACGTTTTTCCACCCCGAACAACTGCTGCATCATCCGCGCAGCTACTACTCCCGTGGCCAGATGCGTACGCCGCAGGAGGTTCCCGAGCGCGCTCGCAACCTGCTGTTGGCCGCGCAAACCTTGGGTTTCGACATCCAGCAGCCGCAGGACTATGGCCTCGATCCATTGCTGGCCGTACACGGTGCGTCCTACCTGGCTTTCCTGCAGGAGGCCCACCAACGCTGGAAGGAAATCCCTGAAGACTGGGGTGACGAAGTCATGTCCAACATCTTCGTCCGTGAGCCCAACGCCCTGCGTGGCATCCTCGCCCAGGCTGCGCGTTACCTGGCGGATGGCAGTTGCCCGATTGGCGAACTGACCTGGCGCTCGGCCTATTGGTCGGCCCAGAGCGCCGTTGCTGCCGCCAAGGACATTCTTGATGGCGCTCCGGCGGCTTACGCTCTCTGTCGTCCACCGGGCCATCATGCTCGTTACGATGCGGCAGGAGGATTTTGTTACATCAACAATGCCGCAGTTGCTGCACAAGCATTGCGCCAAGGTTTTCAGCGCGTCGCCGTGCTCGACACCGACATGCACCACGGCCAAGGCATTCAGGAGATTTTCTACGACCGTGACGACGTGTTTTACGTCTCGATTCACGGTGATCCCACCAACTTCTATCCTGGCGTTGCCGGCTTCGCCGAAGAGCGTGGTAGCGCAACGGGCGAAGGCTTCAACCTCAACCTGCCAATGCCTCACGGTGCCAGTGAGGCGGTATTCTTCGAAAAGCTGGAATTGGCCTTGGCGGCGGTAAAGCATTTCTCGGCAGATGTGTTGGTGCTGTCACTGGGTTTCGATATCTACGAATTGGACCCACAGAGCAAAGTCGCCGTTACACGTGAAGGGTTCGCACGGTTGGGTGAGTGCATTCGCGGGTTGGGATTGCCCTGTGTGATCGTGCAGGAGGGTGGGTATCACCTGGAGACGCTGGATAGCAATGCGCGGGCGTTTTTTAATGGCCCGCAGGCGTGGAAGCCGCGTTAACCTGTGAGCACCGCCTCAACCTATGGAGGAGGCGGTGGTGCGATGTTCACTGTAAGGATTTACCTGTGTCGGGTACCAGTTCCAACACCCGATCCCGCCCACCCTCGGCCAGCAGATAGGTCCCTCGACCGGTCGGCACAATCGACTGCGGCGCCTTCAGGAACGATAAGATCGTCCGTTGGTGCCCCTGCTTATCAATCAGCAACAACCTCGCCCGATGCGTGGAGTCCTCATTGACCCACAGCCCGCGTTCATCACACATCAAAAACGTCGGTTTGTTAAAGCCGCCCAGCACCACCGGATCACTTCCGTCTTCCGTCAGTTCACGTACCACACCTTTTTTCTTCTCGGTGTAGAGCATGCGCCCATCGGTGCAACGCACAATGGACTCACCTTCCTGAAGCTGATCACGCAGTACGGTCAAGGATTGATCGCTCCAGCGATAACGCAGCAGTCGCCCGAAAGGCTTGCGGTCCTCGATGGCATAGAGGTAGTCACCGTCATCCCACAGACCCTGCACGCTTTCGCCTCTGAACAGTTCGGTGACGACACCGTCCTTGAGAAAACTCACGGGCAGGTCGGTGGACTCCTGGCTGAATACCCAACCTCCGCGGGTGGCGAACAAACCATCGGGTTTGGACAGGCTGCCCACCACCACTTCACGGGTGCCGTCCTTAAGGATGCGCACAATGCTGCCCTTGGCGTCATCGAGTTCCTGGCTGACCATCAAAGACCCATCCGCCAAGGGCATCAACGAAGCGGCCTTGGGCACATCGCGATGCAGCACCTGCACACTCCAGCCGCGGGCTGCGCTGACAGGGTAGAAGCTTTGCCAGGCGAAAAAGCCCAGGGTGGCGGCGCACAGTAGGCCGATTACCCAGAGGCCCGGCTTGAGTGCTCGGTGCGCAGCGCTGCTCATTCTTCCATCTGTCTTGTTCATTGATCACTCTTGTTGGTCAGGGATTACTCCCCATCGCCCTGCAACAATGCCGTGTAGTCCTGCCCGCCGTAAAATAGCCCCAGGATCGACACTGTTTCGTTATCGGAGTCCACCATGAATGCGATAACGGTGGTACGTCGATAGTGAGTGATGCGTAAGTGGCTCAGCAGGTCGTCACGTCGGGTGCCGCGCAAGGGAAACAGGCAAAGGTTTTCGCAGTAGCGGATGAGGTTGTCGATAAAGCGTGCAGCTACAACGGGGGAACTGGCATCGCTGATGTAGTCTTCAAGGGCGTCGAGTTGCGCCAACGCTTCAGGCGAAAAGGCTACCGCGTAACTCACGCTTTCCCGGTGCCTTTTCGTTGACGCTTGGCTGCCATGTGTTCTCGAACCTGTTCGACGGACAGCGCCCGCTCGGGCTCGGCCTTGAGGGCTGCCGCAGCTGGGATCACCTCGTCCCGCAGCCAGTCTTCCATGGCGCGATCACGGGCCAGCAAGACCCTTAGGCCGTCGCGGATCACTTCACTTTCGGATGCATATTCACCGGCCGCGACCTTGGCTTTGACCAAGGCAGCCATTTCGATGGGCAAGGTAATGCTCATTTGCTGGGTTGAGCGCATGTGGAAGTCCGCCGAAGGAGAGTAGGATTCAATCCTACTTGACCATTGGCGTGATGCAAGAAGCAACTGATCGATGCCGATATCCGGCGACTCGTCGTCTGTCCAGAAGTGATAGGTTTCCATGCGTGCTACATCTCCCGTTGTGAAGGTCAGATCGCAAGTATTGACCCATTTAGAGAACTGCGTGGCCGCATAAACCCAATAACCCACTGATATGTATGACTTCATATTTGTAGCAGGGTTATTACAACAAGCCGGTCCCGGCATGCATGGCGCGCCATCAGCTCCCATACGATAATGCCTGCCACCTCGACCACATTGGCCTTCCCGTGATCATCAACTTCGACCTCAACGACCTCCAAGCCTTCCGCGCCGTGGTAGACAAGGGCAGTTTTCGCGGTGCCGCCGAAGCTATCCGGATCTCGCAGCCGGCCCTCAGCCGGCGTATCGAAAAGCTTGAGACCGCCCTGGATGTGAAGCTGTTCGAACGCACCACGCGGCGCGTCAGCCTGACCATGGTCGGCCGTGCGTTTCTGCCTCAGGTCGAGCGCATGCTCGACGACCTCGACGTGGCGCTCATGGGCATCAGTAATGTCGCGTCCACACGCATGGGTAATGTCACCATCGCGTGCGTGCCGTCCACCGCGTACTATTTCATGCCCCATGTGATCTCCGAATTCCACAAGTTGTATCCGAAAATTCGCCTGCGGGTGCTGGATGCCAGCGCCGGTGAAGTGTGCAATGCGGTGGAAAGTGGCGAAGCGGATTTCGGCGTGAGTTTCAGCGGCAGCCTGGCCGATGAAGTGGAGTTCGAACTGCTGCTGCAGGAGCGCTATGTGCTGGCCTGTCGCCGCGATCATCCCCTGGCCCAGCGTGACAGCGTGACCTGGTCCGAAGCCTACGAACACGACTACATCACCGTGGACAAGACCTCTGGTAACCGCTTCCTGCTCGACCAGGCGTTGCGTGGCGTGCGGGTGAAAAAGCCGAGTATCTGCGAGACGCACCACGTAACGACGATGATCGGGCTGGTGGAGGCGGGATTGGGGGTGGCGATGGTGCCCTCGATTGCCATGCCGGCGGGCGAGCACCCGATCCTGGTGAGTGTGCCGCTGGTGGAACCGCAGGTGATGCGCAATGTGGGCTTGATAAAGCGCCGCGGGCGGACCTTGCCGCCAGCGGCGCTGGAGTTGGAGCGGTTGGTGCGGGAGATGCCGTTCCGGTCAGCGTGACACCGAGTCCAGGCCGGTGGCTTGTACCACCGGTTGCGCTTGGGGCGACGCCAGGTACTGCAACAAGGCCTTGGCCTGTTCAGGGTGTTCGGCATTCACCGGGATACCGGCGGCGAACCGCGTCACCGATTGCACGTCTTCCGGGATCTTGCCGACGTAGGTCACACCCGGCACCGGCAGCAATTCCGCGACCTGTTGCAAACCCACTTCGTAGTCACCCTTGGCGACCTGTTCGGCCACCGGCAGGCGTTCGATCATGGTGCCCTTGGCCGGCATGCCGAGCTTCTTGAACAACTGCTTCTCGACATACACACCGCTGGCGCTGTCCGAGTAGGCCACGGATTTGGCCTTGCTCAGCGCGGCTTTCAGTTCGGCGTCAGTACCGATTGCAGGTTTGACCGCTCCCGCTTTGACCACCAGGCCGATGCGCGAGTCCGCCAGTTCCACGCGGGAGGCCGGGTCGACCTTGCCTTGTTTGATCAGGTCATCCAGGGCGTAGCCGACCATGATCACCACGTCGGCGTGTTCGCCACGGGCGAGACGGTTGGGGATCGCTTCCGGCGCCTTGCCCATGGACGGACCGAGGATGGTGTCGAGGCTGTCACCGCTTTGCTTGGCGTACTGCGGACCAAGCAGTTTATAGGCGGCGGTGAAGCCACCCGATGTCATTACCTTGAGCTGTTCGGCCTGGGCCGACAGCGCCAGGGCGCCGAGGGCCAGGGCCGTCAGGGTCTTGAGCAACGGCTTGATCATGCCGCCTCCTGCATCACCTGGCCACGGGTGTTGGCGCGACGATACAGCGCCAGGGTCGAGCACAGCGCACAGGCGGCGGCGAACATCATCCAGTAGGCCGGTGAGGCCTTGTCTTCGGTGATGTGGATGAACCAGGTGGAGATCGCCGGGGTAAAGCCGCCGAAAATCGCAGTCGCCAGGCTGTAGGCCAGGGAGAAACCTGCCACACGCACTTCCACCGGCATGATTTCGGTCAGGGCCGGGATCATGGCGCCGTTGTACAGGCCGTAGAGGAAGGAGAACCACAGCAGGGTTTCCAGCATATGGGCGAAGCTTGGGGCATTTACCACGTAGGATAGCGCTGGATAAGCCGTGAGAACCGTCAGCACGGTCATGGCGATCAGCACCGGCTTGCGGCCGAAACGGTCGCTCAGGGTGCCGCCGATCGGCAGCCAGACAAAGTTCGAAACCGCCACCAGCAGGGTCACCAACAGCGCGTCGGAGGTGCTCAATTGCAGCACGGTCTTGCCGAAGGTCGGTGCATACACGGTGATCAGGTAGAACGCGGTGGTGGTCATGGCCACCATCAGCATGCCGCCGATCACCACAGTCCAGTTCTTCACCAGGGTCGCCAGCACTTCACGCATGGTCGGGCGATGCTTGCGGTTGGCGAACTCTTCGGTTTCCTGCAGGTTGCGACGCAGGATGAAGATGAACGGGATGATCACACAGCCGATGGCGAACGGAATGCGCCAGCCCCAATCGGCCACCACGGCGGGTTCCATCCACACGTTCAGGCCATAACCCAGTGCGGCGGCGACCACGATGGAGATCTGTTGGCTACCCGATTGCCAGCTGGTGTAGAAGCCTTTGCGGCCGGGTGTGGCCATTTCGGACAGGTACACCGACACACCGCCCAGTTCCGCGCCGGCCGAGAAACCTTGCAGCAGGCGGCCAAGCAGCACCAGCAGCGGTGCCCACAGGCCGATGGTGTGATAACCCGGCACCAGCACGATCAGCAGCGTGCCGCTGGCCATGATCGACAGGGTCACGATCAGTCCTTTGCGGCGACCGACGTCATCAATGTAGGCACCCAGGATGATCGCGCCCAATGGACGCATCAGGAAGCCCGCGCCGAACACGGCGAAGGTCATCATTAATGACGCAAACTCATTAGCGGCAGGGAAGAACGCGGCAGCGATGTAGGTGGCGTAGAAACCGAACAGGAAGAAGTCGAACTGTTCGAGGAAATTGCCCGAAGTCACGCGGAAAACCGCACCCACTTTCGAGCGGGCAGAGTCGGGTCGGGTAGGGCTAGTCATGGTTTTGTGTCTCCAGCGTTCTTTTTAAAGTGCTTGTTTCGCCTAAGACCGAGAATAGTGGCTGACACATTTAGAAATGATAAGTGACAAATTTGGATGGATTGATGTTCATTGGCTATCAATCGGTAGCGCGGTCAAAAATGCGTTCGCTGTTCTATGCTGAAGGTGTGACCAATTCTTACGGATGGGAGGTGGCGATGACTGACCAGCAGAAACGACGGGACGAGCCGGAGCGTGAACAACCCCGACAGCGGGAGGAAGAAAAACCGCAGACCTGGAAGCATCCCGATGATGGGACGGAGCTTTCCGAGCGGGATCAGGAACGTCCGCTAAAACCCTGAGTGCACACCAACTGTAGGAGCCGGCTTGCCGGCGATGGCGTATTCAAAATCGCCATCGCCGGCAAGCCGGCTCCTACATTTTTAATGCGCGCGGTAGGGGAAACTATTTGACATATTTGATTTGTGATCACATATTGAGGCCATAAGAACGACAACACAGGTTTTGCCTCATGACAGATGGTCCGCTCCTCCTGCCCACCCTGCGCCAGGTGTCCCGCGATACCTTGCAAGACCAGGTCTATCGCCAGATCCGCGAAGCCCTGATGAGTGGCCGTTTCCAGCCTGGCCAGAAACTCACCATCCGCGGTCTCGCCGAAGCCCTGGGTTCCAGCCCGATGCCAGTGCGCGAAGCGCTGCAACGCCTCAGCGCCGAAAACGCCTTTGAAGTCACCGAAACCTCCCGCCTGCGTGTGCGCCTGATGACGGTCGAACGCCTGCGTGAAATCCGTGATGCGCGGGTCGCCCTCGAAGGCTTGCTCGCCGAAAAGGCGGTGCTGCTCCTACAGAAAGTCGACCTCGACGAAATCACTGACCTCTGCCAGCAGATGCAACACGCCGCCGACGAAGTCGACGTGTCGCGCTATCTGTGGACCAACTTCGCGTTTCACCGGCGCATCTACGCCGTGGCTCAGGCCGAGTTGACCATGGCCGCCGTGGAAAACTTCTGGCTGCACATGGGCCCGTGCTTTGCGCTGGTCGCCCCGGATAAAGCTCACCTGCAACGCTCGATGGAGGCGCACACGCGCATCGTCGAAGCCCTGGCCGCCCGCGATGGCGCCGGCGCCCGCGCGGCGGTGACCGATGACATCATGCAGGCCGCCGATTCTCTGGCGCGCCTGCTCGTCAAGAACGACCGTTCGCGGTCGTCTGCTTCAGGAGGTAAACGTGCATGAGTGTCCTACAACGGCTGCAGCCCTATCCTGGGTTACGTGTGTTGATTTCCGGCGGGGCTGCCGGCATTGGTGAAGTGCTGGCGGCGGCGTATCTGGAAGCCGGTGCCCAGGTGCATGTGTGTGATGTGAGTGAACCGGCCCTGGCCGCGTTTCGCGACAAATACCCAGGCACCGTCGCCACCCGCGCCGATGTCAGCGACGCCGCGCAGATCGAGGCGGTGTTCAAGGTGCAGCGCGAGCAGTTCGTCGGCCTCGATGTGCTGGTCAACAACGCCGGGATCGCCGGGCCTACCGGCGGGATCGATGCGATCAGCGACGCCGAGTGGCAAGCCACCATCAATATCAATCTCACCGCGCAATACCGGTTTGCCCACCACGCCGTGCCGATGCTCAAGGAATCGTCCCACGGCCATCTGTTGCATATCGCCTCAGTGGCGGGGCGCTTGGGCTACGCGTGGCGCACACCGTACGCGGCGACCAAATGGGCGATCGTCGGCTTGATGAAATCCCTGGCCTCGGAGCTTGGCGAGAGCGACATCCGCGTCAACGCCTTGCTGCCCGGCATCGTCGAAGGCCCGCGCATGGACGGCGTGATCCGCGCCCGTGCCGAACAGGTCGGCGTGCCCGAAGCCGAGATGCGCCAGGAATACCTCAACAAGATTTCCCTCAAACGCATGGTCACCGCCGAAGACGTGGCCGCCATGGCGTTGTTCCTCTGTTCGCCCGCCGCACGCAACGTGACCGGCCAGGCGATCAGCGTCGACGGTAACGTCGAGTACCTGTAAGCCACGGAAGAACACATCGGGCTGTACCCAGGATTTTTTTCATAAGAATAAAAGTCGGAGATTCGTCATGTCCAAAAATCGTCCTGTCATCATCACCTGCGCCGTCACCGGTGCGATTCATACGCCGTCGATGTCGCCGCATTTGCCGATCACCGCCCAGGAAATTGCCGACGCCGCCATCGGTGCCGCCGAAGCCGGCGCCGCGATTGTCCACCTGCATGCCCGTGACCCCAACGACGGTCGCCCCAGTCAGGACCCGGCGCTGTTCGCCGAATTCCTGCCGCAGATCAAGGCCGCCAGCGACGTGGTAATCAACATCACCACCGGCGGCGCGCCGACCATGGGCGTGGAGGAACGCCTGCAGCCGGTGATGCAGTTCAAGCCGGAACTGGCTTCGTTGAACATGGGCTCGATGAACTTCGGCCTGTACGAAATGCTCAACCGCTTCACCGATTTCAAGCACGACTGGGAGCGGCCATACCTCGAAGAAAGTGACGACCGGATCTTCCGCAACACCTTCCGTGACATCACTCACATCCTCAATTCCTGCGCCGAAAACCGTACGCGTTTTGAGATCGAGTGCTACGACATCGGCCACCTCTACACCGCCGCGCATTTCCTCGAACGTGGCCTGCTCAAGCCACCGTTGTTTATCCAGTCGGTGTTCGGCTTGCGTGGCGGTATCGGCGGGCACCCGGAAGATTTGGCACACATGCGCCGTACCGCTGACCGTCTGTTTGGCGACGACTACGTGTGGTCGATCCTCGGCGCTGGGCGTGGGCAGATTCCGCTGGCGACCATGGGCCTGTCCATGGGCAGCAACGCGCGAGTGGGGCTTGAGGATTCGCTGTGGGACGGACCGGGCAAACTGGCGGCGTCGAATGCCGATCAGGTCCGGCGCATTCGCACGGTGATCGAAGCGCTCGGGCATCGCGTCGCCACGCCGGATGAAGCGCGGGAAATTCTCGGGCTCAAGGGGCGCGATCAGGTCAACTTCTAACCCACAGCTGAGGTCGCGCCCTGGGTGTGTTCACCGATCCACTGTAGGAGCGAGCTTGCTCGCGAAAAACGCCAAGACATCGCATTACACCAGGCAGCACGCGTTATCGTTGATGTTTTTCGCGAGCAAGCTCGCTCCTACAAGGTGATATCCCATCAGGGAGCGACCGTCATCCCGCACAACAACAATAAGGGGATCACCATGCGTATCGAAGTGCTCGTCGACGTCAAGACCACCCTGGGCGAAGGCCCGGTGTGGGACGTCGAGCAACAACGCTTGTATTGGATCGACAGCGCCGACGGCCGCATCTTGCGCTGCACCGACGACGGTCGCGAGCTGCGGGCCTGGGACGTGGGCCAGAAAATCGGCTCCATGGCCCTGCGCCGCGACGGTGAGTCGGCCATCGTCGCCCTGCAAAACGGCGTGCACACCCTCGACCTAAAAAGCGGTGAACTCAACCTGGTCGCTGATCCGGAACCGCACCTGCCAAACAACCGCCTCAACGACGGCAAGGTCGACCGCCAAGGCCGTTTTATCTTCGGCTCCATGGACACGTTGGAAGACAGCGCCAGCGCCAAGCTTTACCGCCTGGACGCCAACCTGAGCCTGCACACCCTGGACGAAGGCATCATCGTGTCCAACGGCCCGTGCTGGAGCCCATCGGGTGACACCTTCTACTTCTGCGACACCTGGTCCGGCGAGATCTGGGCCTACGACTATGACCTGGCCACCGGCAACGTCAGCAATCGCCGCACCTTCGCCAAGGTCGATACCTCCGGCGGGGGCGCCGCCGATGGTTGCACCGTGGATGCCGAAGGCTGCCTGTGGCAGGCGCTGGTCTACGCCGGGAAACTGGTGCGCTACACCCCTGACGGGCACGTCGATCGCATCGTTCAGATGCCGGTGAAAAAGGTCACCAGCCTGACCTTTGGCGGGCCGAACCTGGACACCCTGTATGTGACCTCGATGGCCAAGCCGCCGCTGCCGCGTTTTCCGGCAGACGGCCAGCAGCGCGGAGCGCTGTTCGCCATTACCGGGTTGGGCGTGCAAGGAATAGCCGAGCGACGGTTCGCCAGCTAGCGCGTGTGTGTGACAAGGCATATTCCTTCGCAACCTTGTGTCAGTGCGCGCCCTCGCGCGCCTGGAGAGGCCCATGGCAACTATCAAAAAAGCGTCGCTGCGCAGCATTCACCGGCATTCCTGGGTGTCGCTGCTGGTCTGCTGGATGATCTGGATCCTCAACGCCTACGACCGTGAGATCGTGCTGCGTCTGGGGCCGACCATCTCCAAGCATTTCGATTTGTCCGCCGACCAATGGGGCACCGTGGCCACGGTGGTCATGCTGGCCCTGGCGCTGCTGGATATCCCCGGTTCGATGTGGAGCGACCGTTACGGCGGCGGCTGGAAACGTGCACGCTTCCAGGTGCCGCTGGTGCTGGGCTACACCGCGATCTCGTTTCTGTCCGGTTTCAAGGCGCTGAGCGGCAACCTCGCCACCTTCATTGCCCTGCGCGTCGGCGTCAACCTCGGCGCCGGCTGGGGCGAGCCGGTAGGGGTGAGCAATACCGCGGAATGGTGGCCGGTGGAACGTCGCGGGTTTGCCCTGGGCGCGCACCATACCGGCTACCCGATCGGCGCGATGCTCAGTGGGATTGTCGCGAGTTTTGTCATTACGGTGTTCGGCGAAGAAAACTGGCGCTACGTGTTCTTCTTCGCCTTCGTGGTGGCGCTGCCGCTGATGATCTTCTGGGCGCGTTATTCCACCGCCGAGCGCATCACCGCGCTGTACGTCGACATTGCCGCCAAAGGCATGACCCCGCCGGACAACGCGCCGGCCAGCCAAGTCAAAGGCGAGGCCTGGCGTACATTCCTTGCCACCTTGCGCAACCGCAATATCGCCCTCACGGCGGGCAACACCATGCTCACCCAGGTGGTGTACATGGGCGTCAACATCGTGCTGCCGGCCTACCTCTACAACATCGCCGGATTGTCCCTGGCCGAGTCGGCGGGGATGAGCGTGGTGTTCACCCTCACCGGCATTCTCGGGCAATTAGTGTGGCCGTCGCTGTCGGACATCATTGGCCGACGCACCACCTTGATCATTTGCGGGCTATGGATGGCGGCGAGTGTGGGGGCGTTTTACTTCGCCAACACCCTGACATTGATCGTCGTGATGCAACTGCTGTTCGGCCTGGTGGCTAACGCGGTGTGGCCGATCTACTACGCGGTGGCCTGCGACTCGGCCGAACCGTCGGCGACGTCCACTGCCAACGGCATCATCACCACCGCAATGTTTATCGGCGGCGGCCTGGCGCCGGTGCTGATGGGCAGCCTGATCGCCATGGGCGGCGGCTGGACCACGCTGCACGGCTACACCGTGTGTTTCTTCGTGATGGCCGGCTGCGCCCTGGGCGGCGCGCTGCTGCAACTGTTTTCCCATCGCCCGCCGGCGCTGGTTGTGCAACTCGACTCCTAGAACAACACCGATGCGCCCCCCAGTCTGGCTGGCGGGGCGCCAAGAGGAATTGCCGATGACTACCGCCACTTCCGCCCGCACCCCGCAGGCGTTGAACAAACTGATGTTCGTCAAGTTGATGCCCTTGCTGATCATCGCCTACATCCTGAGCTTCCTGGACCGCACCAACATCGCCCTGGCCAAGCATCACCTGGACGTCGACCTGGGCATTTCCGCTGCGGCGTACGGGTTGGGCGCGGGGCTGTTTTTCCTGACCTATGCGCTGTCGGAAATCCCCAGTAACCTGATCATGCACAAGGTCGGCGCGCGATTCTGGATTGCGCGGATCATGGTGACCTGGGGCCTGATCTCGGCGGCCATGGCCTTTGTGCAGGGCGAGACCTCGTTCTACGTGCTGCGCCTGTTGCTGGGCATTGCCGAAGCCGGACTCTTCCCCGGCGTCATGCTCTACCTCACCTACTGGTTCAACCGCGAACAGCGGGCACGCGCCACCGGTTATTTCCTGCTTGGCGTGTGCTTCGCCAACATCATCGGCGGCCCGGTGGGCGCCGCCTTGATGCGCATGGACGGCATGCTCGGATGGCACGGCTGGCAGTGGATGTTCATGCTCGAAGGCCTACCAGCGGTGGCGTTTGCCTGGGTGGTCTGGCGCAAATTGCCGGACCGTCCGAGCAAGGCGCCGTGGTTGTCGGCCGAGGAAGCGCGTGGCATCGAACAACGCATCGCGCAGGAAACCGAAGAGGGTGCGGGCGAGGGCGGTCACTCGTTGAAAAACTGGCTGACTCCGCAAATCCTGCTGGCGATTTTTGTGTACTTCTGTCACCAGATCACCATCTACACCGTGATCTTTTTCCTGCCGAGCATCATCAGCAAGTATGGCGAACTGAGCACCATGAACGTCGGCCTGCTGACTTCGCTACCGTGGATCGCGGCGGCACTCGGTGCCTTGCTGATTCCGCGTTTCGCCACGACCCCCGGACGCTGCCGACGGTTGCTGGTCACAGGGCTGCTGACCATGGCGCTGGGCCTGGGCATCGCGTCGATATCGGGGCCGGTGTTCAGCCTGCTCGGTTTTTGTCTGTCGGCGGTGATGTTCTTCGTGGTGCAGTCGATCATTTTTCTGTACCCGGCTTCGCGCCTCAAAGGCGTTGCGCTGGCGGGCGGGCTGGGGTTCGTCAACGCGTGCGGGCTGCTTGGCGGGTTTGTCGGGCCGTCGGTAATGGGTGTGATCGAGCAAAGCACCGGTAATGCGATGAACGGCCTGAAGGTGATTGCGCTGGTGTTGGTGGTGGCGGCTATTGCGGCGCTGCGGTTGCGCATGGGGCACGAGCCTGAGCGTGGCGCACAGGCCAGCGAAGCGTCCTACACGTAGACGCCAGCAACGCGGCTTTCTACACTGCGGCTTGTCTTGGGGAAAGGGGCAGGCGCCGATGAATCGCAATGAATTACGCAAGGCCGACATCAACCTGATGGTGGTGTTCGAAGCGCTGATGCTGGAGCGCAACGTGACGCGGGTGGCGGAGAAGCTGTTTCTCGGCCAGCCGACCATCAGCTCGGCCCTCAATCGCTTGCGTACTTTGTTTAATGACCCGCTGTTCATTCGCGTCGGCCACCGCATGGAACCCACGGCGCGGGCCGAGGAAATCATCCAGCACCTGTCGCCGGCGCTGGACTCGCTATCCTCGGCCTTGAGCCTGACCCACGATTTCGACCCGTCCATCAGCACCATGACCTTTCGCATCGGCCTGTCCGATGATGTCGAGTTCGGCCTGTTGCCACCGTTGCTGCGTTCCCTGCGCCAGGAAGCGCCGCAAGTGGTGTTTGTGGTGCAACATGTGGACTACTGGCGCATCCCGGATCTGCTGGCCTCTGGCGATATCACCGTCGGCATCACCCAGACCCGTGGCCTGCCGGCAAATGCCAAGCGCAAGCTGCTACGCCATATCCGCCCGCGCATCCTGCGTGCCGATGCCTCGGACACACCGCTGACCCTCGACGAATACTGCTCACGCCCTCACGTGCTGGTGTCCCACACCGCCAACGTGGCAGGGTTCGCCGATGAGTGGCTGGCAGAAATCGGTCGCAAGCGCCACGTGGTGCTGTCGGTGCCGCAATACAGCGCACTGCCGGCCTTGCTCGCCGGTACCGACCTGATCGCCAGCCTGCCGGACTACACCGCCGAGGCCATGGCCGTGACGGGCCACCTGTTCTGCGAGCCGTTCCCGTTCGAGACGCCGACCCTGGATTTGTCCATGGTCTGGCTCAGCCACGTGGACACCGACCCGGCCGAGCGCTGGGTACGTTCGCGACTGGAAGCGTTCATGAGTGATCGAGGGTTGGCGACCAAGGCCTGACTCCGTGGTATATCTAGGATTCTTCCTACCAAAGACTCGGAGCCCTACATGCCACACCTGCATCTGGAATACACCGCCAACCTGACGAACCTGGCCGTTGAGAAAACCCTGCTACGGCTCAACAACGTGTTGATGGTGTCTGGCCAGTTCGGTTCCGAATTCGATATCAAAAGCCGTGCGGTCAAGGTCGAGACGTTCCAGGTGGGCACCTCCCTCGACCCTCGCGGTTTTATCGCGGTGAAGCTGTCGCTGCTCAGCGGGCGGTCGCCGCAGGTCAAGAAGCAGTTGTCGGAGAGCCTGCTGGCGGCTTTGCAGGATCTGGGTGAGTGGCCGGCGGGCGTACAGGTTCAGCTGAGTGTTCTGTTGGTGGATATGGATCGTGATTCCTACAGCAAAGTCGCGATTGGTTAAGCCCTACAGCAACCCCTGATCCGCACACACCTTCACCACCTGCTCACGAAACCAGGTATTCGCGCTGTCCTGTTCACTGGTTTCGTTCCACTGCATCTCCAGTGTGAACCCCGGCAAACCGTTCGGCGCTTCGCAATGGCCGAACACCGCGGTCGGTGCCAATAGTTTTTGCACGCGACGTGGCAAGGTGACGATGAAATCGGTGCCGGTGATCATCTTCAAGGCTGCGCTGTAGCTGTTGGCGCGGGCGATTACCTGGCGCTTGTGGGCCTGGCGTGCGAGCCAGCCGTCGATCATGTTGGTGTCGGAGGTCCACGGCGTAGGGAACACGTGGCGGCGTTCGACAAAGGAGTGCAGGCTGAAGGCCGGCTCCCGGGGCGCCGAGCGTTTGTCGAACACGCACACCAAGTCGTCTTCGAGCAGCATCTGGGTGCGGAAGTCTTTGTGGGCACGGTGGAAGTTGGGGCCGAAACAGATCACCAGGTCCAGGCGACCTTCGCGCAGGTCGTCGGCGGGGATGTCGGTTTCCAGCTTCTGCACATTGACGATCACCGGCAGGTCGGCGCGGTCAAAGTTTTTCAACAGGCGCGGCAGGATCAACTGTTCGAAATACTCCGGCGCACACACGCTGAAGGTCACGGCCTGCTGCGTCGGGTCGAACGCCTGGCCACCGGCGTGGCACAGGTTGATGCTTTCGAGGATTTTCTGCACATGGCCGTACATGGTGGTGGCCTTGTACGTCGGCCGCATGCCGGCGCGCGTGTTGATAAACAGCTCGTCTTCAAAACTGGTGCGCAACTTCTTCAGGCTGTAGCTCACGGTGGACTGGCTGACAAACAGCGTTTCAGATACCTCGGTAACACTGCTCTGGTCATAGACGGCGATAAACACCATCAAGTCCTGCATATCGAGCTTTCTGAGCAAGTTACTGTTTAGCATCGGTTTCGTCCGTAAACCCTTTGTACCGAATTCAGTACAAGACAGCACAAAAGCTTAACGGAACGAGCGTGCCAATAGAATGCTCTGTAGGGCGTTTCTATGTTTGGTGTGAGACAAATACTGTTTACAACACGACCTCAGCGGATATGTCGTGCGTAATGCTTTGGGTTGAAGCGCGTGACGATCAACAGCATCACTACGATCACTGCCGTGAGCGACCACCAGGCCCATTCGAAGCTGCCCAGTTGATCGCGGATCATCCCGGCGATCAGCGGTGACAGCCCGGCAATCAAGTAGCCGATGCCTTGCACAAACGCGGTGAGGCCACCGGCGCGGCGCGGGTTGTCCAGGTGGTCGAGGGACAGGATCAGGCTCATCGGGAACAGGCCGCCGATACCCAGGCCGAGCAGGCAAGGCCACAGCAGGCTCAGGTGTTGCGGGCTCAGGATCAGGCCGCAGAAACCGAGGATGATCAGCACCAGCAACACCGCGACAACGCTGCGCTTATCCTGGCGACGATTGGCGATGGCGGGGGTGATCAGACCGGAAACGACTTCCATGGCGGTCAGGAAACCCAGCAGTAAACCGGCGTTCTGTTCACTCCAACCTTGCTCCACGTAGTACGGCGCCAGCCAGGCGAGTACGCAGGTGTAGGAGGCGGTACCGAGGCCGAAGAATACCGCGAGCAACCAGGCGCGACCGTTGCCGAAAAATGATTCTTGAGGGCCCGCAGCGGCTTGAGGCAGTGGCGGCAACACCGAGCGCTGCGCGTACCAAAACACTAAGGCCAACAATGCGAGCACCGCCCAGATCGCCAGACCGATGCGCCAACTGCCGGTCTGCACCTGCACGAACGGTGCAAACGATGCGGCGAGCGCCGCGCCGCCCATGATCGCGGTGACGTACAGGCCCATGAACAGCGAAACATTGTCACTGAACCGCGACTTGATCAGTGCCGGCATCAACGCCTGGATCATCGCAATCCCCACACCGGCGGCGATGGCGCTGACAATCAATTCCAGCGCCGAATCGAGGAACAGCCGCGACAACGTCGCCACGCCAATCACCACCAGTGACACCACGATGCTGCGGTGCTCGCCAAATCGCTTGGCCACGCCCATGCCGAAGAACATCGCCAAGCCCATGGCCATCACCGGCAACATGGTCAGCAACGCTGCACTGCTGAAACTCAAGGGTACGTCGCCGCGAATCGAGGACAACAGTGGGCCGACAGCAGCCATCGACGGGCGCAGGTTGAGGGCGACCAGCACGACACTGATCATCAGCCAGACGGCGGTGGTGGGTTTGGTTTGGACGGTTTCCATGGGACGGCCTTGAGTGAACAAGGATGAATGAGGCCATGGGTGGGGGGAGGGGGGCAAATGAGAAAGTCGCAGGGGCTATCTAAAAATTGCAGCAATACCCTGTAGGAGCCCGGCTTGCCGGCGATGAGTACCTTGAATTTAGCG
Source organism: Pseudomonas reactans (assembly GCF_013385825.1). Classification (GTDB taxonomy): domain Bacteria; phylum Pseudomonadota; class Gammaproteobacteria; order Pseudomonadales; family Pseudomonadaceae; genus Aquipseudomonas; species Aquipseudomonas reactans. Next base: position 283,886 of record NZ_JACAPG010000012.1, read on the forward strand.
CAAGGTTTTAGACCGCCATCGCCGGCAAGCCGGGCTCCTACAAGGGGGGGCTACACCGCGTGGATCACATGCTTGATCTCCTGAAACGCCGCCAACCCCCATGGCCCCAACTCACGACCGATGCTGCTCTGCTTGTAACCACCCCACGCGGCCTGCGGGAAGATCACCTGCGGTGCGTTGACCCACACCAGCCCGGCGTGCAAGGCATTCGCCACCCGCTCGGCAGTTTCGTGGCTGGCGCTGACCACACTCGCCACCAGGCCGAAATCGCTGTCGTTGGCCAGGGCGATGGCCTCGGCCTCCGAGGTAAAACGTCGTACACAGAGCACCGGGCCGAAGATCTCTTCGTTCCACAACGCGCTGTCCAGCGGTACGTCGGTGAACACGGTCGGGCGGATGAAAAAGCCCTTCGGCAAATCTGCCGGGCGATCGCCGCCGCACAGCAAGCGTGCGCCATCTTCAACACCACGCTGGATGTGCCCGAGCACGCGCTGATATTGCACGCGGTTGATCAACGCGCCCATTTCCACGTCATCGGCAAATGGGTCAGCCACGCGAATGCCTTCAGCCCGTGCTTGCACACGTTGCAGGAATTCATCCGCCAGGCTGTCAGCTACCAGCACGCGACTGGTGGCGGAACACATCTGCCCAGCGTTGAAAAATCCACCACCACAGGCCAGCTCCACTGCCAGGTCCAGGTCGGCATCGGCCAACACCAGCAGGGAAGATTTGCCGCCCAGTTCCAGGCTCACGCCCTTGATGGTTTCGGCCGCGCGCTGCATCACCTGCACGCCGACGGCGTTGCTGCCGGTGAAGGAAATCTTCGCCACGCGGCGATCCGCCGCCAGTGGCGCGCCCACTTCCAGGCCCGTGCCGCACACCAGGTTGAACACCCCGGCCGGCAAGCCCGCCTCGGCGATAATCCGCGCCAGTTGCAGTTCCGCCAACGGCGTGACTTCCGATGGCTTGAGTACCACACAGCAACCGGCCGCCAGCGCCGGAGCGAGTTTCCACGCGGTGGTGACCATCGGGAAATTCCACGGCACGATCAGCCCTACCACGCCGCACGGCTCACGACGCAGGCGTGCGCTGAAGTCCGCGCTGGGCAATGCCACCGGGCTATTCTGGCTGGCGTCCATCGCTTCGGCCACGCTGGCGTAGTAGTCGAAGGTGGCGATCACATCGTCCACATCCATCGCGGCTTCAAACAGCGGTTTGCCGTTGTTGCTCGATTGCAGGTGCATCAGCTGTTCGCGCTGCTCGCTGACGCCTTGGGCGATCTTGCGCAACAGCGCGGCGCGGTCGCGGCCGGTGCTTTTCGACCAGTCGATGAAAGCGGCGCTGGCGGCGTCGACGGCCTGGGTGACCGTGCTCGCATCGCCGACGCTGACGTGGGCCAGGACGGCTTCAGTCGCGGGGTTGATCACCTCAAGCGAGGCCAGTCCGGCACGCCATGCCCCATTGATATACACACCGTTCAAGACTGCGCTCATTCCGCCACCGCCTTCATCCACAGCCCTTGGTCGACTTCAATCAGTGTCGGCCCTTGGCGATCAGCCGCAGCGCGCAGTGCCGCGCGCAGCGACTCAACCCCTTGAATGCTGTCGGCGGCGCAACCGAGTGCCTTGGCCACGCCGATAAAGTCCGGCGTGTAGATGTCCACGCCGACCGGTTCGATGGCGCGGTTGACCATGTATTTCTTGATCTCTTCATAGCCGTGGTTATTCCACAGCAGCACGATCACCGGCGTGCGCGCTTCCACGGCGCTGGCCAGTTCCGGCAGGGAGAATTGCAGGCCGCCGTCGCCGATCAGGCACACCACCGGCCGCCCATCGCCACGCCCCAGCCAGGCGCCGATGGCGGCGGGCAGGGCGTAGCCCAGGGTGCCATAGCCGGTGGACGAGTTGAACCAGCGGCGCGGGTGGTCGAGGTTCAGGGTCAGGTTGCCGCTGTACACCGGTTGTGTGGAGTCGCCCACCAGTACGGCGTTGGGCAATTCTTCGAGGACGGTATTGAGGAACAGGGTTTGTGCGCGGGTGGCGGCGTCCCAGCTCGGGGTCAGTTCCGCCCACAGGCGCGCTACGCGCTCAGCGCCCCACGCGCTGTTACGCGGTGGCAAGGGTTTGCTGCTCAGTTCGGCCAGCAAGGCCGCTGCGGCGATTTGGGCATCGGCCACCAACGCCACTTGCGGTGGATAGTTACGCACGGTCTGGTCGGGGTCGATATCGATGCGCAGCAGCGCGCCGGGAATCTCGAAACCACCGGCGAAGGTCACGTCGTAGTCGGTTTCCGCCAGCTCGGTGCCGATGGCTAGCACCACGTCCGCTTCGGCCACCAGCGCACGGGTGGCGACCAGGGTCTGGGTCGAGCCGATCAGCAGCGGGTGGTGGCCGGGCAGCATGCCTTTGGCGTTGATGGTCAGGGCCACCGGCGCGCCGAGCGCTTCGGCCAGTCGGGTCAGTTCCGGCGCAGCGTCGATGGCGCCGCCACCGGCCAGGATCAAGGGTTTCTTGGCGGCTGCGAGCAACTGGCTCATCTGCTTGACCGCCGCAGGCGCGGCACCGGCACGCGCCACGCTGATAGGCTCACTGCCCAGTAGCGCGTCGGCATTTTCCACCAGCACATCCAAGGGGATTTCGATGTGCACCGGGCGCGGTCGCCCGGCCTGGAACAACGCAAACGCCCGCGCCAACACGCCGGGCAGCTCCGCCGCCGACATCAGGGTATGGGAGAACGCCGCCACGCCGGCCATCATCGCGCCCTGGTTCGGCAGCTCATGCAGCTTGCCGCGCCCGCCGCCCAATTGGCTGCGCGACTGCACGCTGGAGATCACCAGCATCGGGATCGAGTCGGCATAGGCCTGGCCCATGGCGGTGGTGATATTGGTCATGCCGGGGCCGGTGATGATGAAGCACACGCCGGGTTTGCCGCTGGTGCGCGCATAACCGTCGGCCATGAAGCCGGCGCCCTGCTCGTGGCGCGGGGTGACGTGACGGATGCTGGAACGGGCCAGGCCGCGGTACAGCTCCACGGTGTGTACGCCGGGGATGCCAAACACCTGGTCCACGCCGTAGCCTTCCAGGAGGTTGACCAATACTTCGCCGCAGGTCGCCATACAGATCGCTCTTATTGTTGAGGTAAGGCGTTATTGGACCGGCTGGCCCGTAGCGACAACAATCGATAAAAAGTCATACTAGCCATGTTCTCACATCATGGCTGCGCCTCGATGAAACGCCTCCCACCGCTGCCCGCGCTGCACACCTTCTGGGTCACTGCCCAGTGCTGCAATTTCACCCGCGCAGCCGAGCAGTTGCACATCACCCAGGGCGCGGTGAGCCGGCAGATTGCCGGGCTGGAAAGTCATTTGGGCTATGCGCTGTTCCAACGCCAGGCGCGGGGTTTGAGCCTGACCGACGAAGGCCGCGAATGGTCACTGCGCGCACAGCAGGTGTTTGGCCTGCTCGGCGAAGCGGTGGAGCAGATCGGCAGTCGCCGCCAGACCTTGCAACTCAAGGCGTCCACCTGCGTGATGCGCTGGCTGCTGCCGCGCCTGATGCAGTGGCAGAAGGAGCGCCCGGACGTGCCGGTGGAACTCACCACCACCGTGGCCTACACCGTGGACTTTCGCCGCGAGCAATTTGACGCGGCGGTGATCTATGCGCCCATCGCCGAGCAATCGGCCGAGGCGCGGCATCTGTTCGATGAACAGCTCACGCCGGTCTGCGCACCGGCGCTGCTTGCTGGCTTGCACACACCGCAAGATTTGCAACAACAGGTCTTGCTGCACCCCACGCGGGATGAACGGGATTGGGCGTTGTGGCTCAAGGCGGCGAATACGCGGCTGGGCAATTTGAGCCAGGGGCATCATTTTGAAACGCTGGATCTGGCGATGACGGTGGCGTCCCAGGGTTCCGGCGTGGCGATTGGCGACAGTGCGTTGATTGGCGAGGATTTGAAGGCGGGGCGGTTGGTGATGCCGTTTGAGTTAAAAGTGCCGACGGGGATGGGGTATTACTTGGTGTATCCGCCAGGCACCGAGCCTTCGGCTGGGCTTGAGGCCTTGATGAACTGGTTGGTCATGAACGCCAAATACCCCATGTAGGAGCCCGGCTTGCCGGCGATGGCAATCTTATGGACGCTATCGCCGGCAAGCCGGGCTCCTACAAATGGGGGGTGTCAGTAACCGACAGTGAAACGCTGGCGTGAGTGTTTCGGCGATTCAACTTCGTCGATCAACGCAATCGCATAGTCCGCAAAACTGATCCAACTGCGACCTTCACTGCTCACCAGCAAATCATCCTGACCCACCCGGAATTTACCGGTGCGCTCAGTCTCGACGAACTCCGCCGACGGCGACAGGAACGTCCAGTCCAGTTCCTTCTCCTGGCGCAGTGCGTCGAGAAACGCCGCACCCGCCGTGGCTTCAGCTTTGTATTCCTCAGGGAAACCCTCGCTGTCGATCACTCGACCGCCACCTGGCAGCAATAGCGAACCGGCACCGCCCACCACCAGCAGGCGTTTTACCCCGGCTTTCTTCACCGGCCCGATCACGGCGCTGGCGGGCAGGGTGGCGAAGTGCGCTGCGCTGATCACCACGTCGCTGCCACTCACCGCCTGTTGCAGGGCGTTGGCATCCAGGGCGTCGACTTGTTTAACGGTGACGCCAGGGCGCACAGCCAGCTTGTCGGTATTGCGTGCGATGGCGGTGACGGTGTGCCCACGACGCAGCGCTTCTTCCAGCAGTTGGCTACCGGCACGGCCAGTGGCACCAATGATTGCAATCTTGCTCATGACGTTCTCCAGTACGTTAGGGTTTGAAACGGTTCACCACTTCATTTCGCCCTTGGCGACTTTGGCGCTCAGTTCCAGCGAGCTTTCGTCGGCCAGGGTGGGGTAACGCTTTTTCATGGCTGCGATCAGGGCGGCAGAGTCCTTGGCCTTGGCGGTCTCGGCGTCGAAGGCCTTGATGTAGTCGGCGGTAAAGGCCACGGATTTCAAAGATGGCGTGCCCAGGTAGTGGCCGGGCACCACGGTGCGCGGCTTCAGTTGTTCAATGCGTTGCAGGGTGGCGAGCCAATCCTTGTGGGACTGCGCGCTCTGGGTATCGGCCATCCACAGGTGGATGTTTTCGGAGACGACTACGCCACCGACCACGGCCTTGATCGACGGGATCCACACAAAGCTGCGATCCGGCTGTGGGCCGTCCAGGCCGATGACCTCCAGTGGCTGGCCTTCCAGGCTCAGGCTGTGGCCTTCAAGGACCTGCGGCACGATGGTTTTAGACGGCTTGTCGGCGCCCATTTTCGGGCCCCAGAACTCCAGCTTGCCGGCCACGGTGGCCTTGATGTGGTCGACCACCGGTTGTGGCGCCAGTACCTTGGCGTCGGGGAAGGCGGCGGTGAGGGTGTCGAGGCCGAAGTAGTAGTCCGGGTCGCCATGGCTGATGTAGATGGTGGTGAGGTGCTTGCCGCTGGCGCGGATCTTCTGCACCAATTGTTCGGCCTGGCCTTTGCCGAATTGGGCGTCGACCAGGATCGCGTCCTTGGCGCCGCTGACCAGCACCGAGCTGACCGGGAAGATCGCGGCTTCGCCTGGGTTGTACACATCCAGCTTCAGGTCGGCCGCAGCCGCATGGGCGGCGAAGGCCAGGGCGGCGGTGGCCAGGGTCAAGCGCTTGAAGGTTGAGAACATTGGGCAGCTCCAGCATCGGTAAAGGATGCACAGAGCTTAGTTGCACAAAACCAGACTAAAAATGCGATGCTGGGACATAGTTTGTTTCTGAAAGTGGACAGATCATGGATCGCCTTCAAGCAATGCGCGTGTTTGTCACGGTGGTGGACCTGGGCAGCCAGTCCGCCGCCGCCGATCATCTGGACCTGTCGCGGCCGGTGGTGTCGCGTTACCTGGCGGAGCTGGAAGACTGGGTGGGTGCGCGTTTGCTGCACCGCACCACGCGCAAGCTCAGCCTGACGGCGGCGGGCAGTGAAACCCTGCCACGCTGTCGGCAATTGCTGGAATTGTGTTGCGACATGCAAGCCGCCGTCAGTGAGCCCGATGAAGCGCCTCGTGGGTTGCTACGTTTGAGCGTCAGCACCTCGTTCGGCCAGGCGCAATTGGCCCAGGCCATTGCCGAGTACGTCAAGCGCTACCCGCTGGTGACGGTCGACCTGCAGATGCTTGACCGCACGGTGAACCTGGTGGACGAACGTATCGACCTGGCCATCCGCACCAGCAGCGACCTGGACCCCAATCTCATTGCCCGACGCCTGACGGTGTGCCGCTCGGTGGTGTGTGCTTCGCCGGCCTATCTTTTGGAGCATCCGTCCCCTCGGAAAGTCGAAGACCTGGCCGGGCACAATTGCCTCACCCATTCCTATTTCGGCAAAAGCCTGTGGCATTTCGAGGAGCAGGGGGAGCCTGTCTCGGTGCCGATCAACGGCAATATCACCTCCAACGAGGCCAGCACGTTGTTACGCGTGACGTTGGCCGGTGCAGGGGTGTCGATGTTGCCTACTTACCAGGCCGGCGATTACATCCGGCGCGGTGAACTGGTGCGCCTGCTGCCCGACGCCGAGCCACGGCAGATGAACATCTACGCGGTGTACGCCTCGCGCAAACACATGCCGTCGGCGTTGCGCAGCCTATTGGATTTCCTGGTGCTGCGGTTTCCGGAAGAGCCGGCGTGGGATGTCGGGCTCTAGGCTGGGATCAACCTGTTGAATGTCGTCCGATAATGGCAACTTGGCCTGGTTGACCTATGCTTTAAACAGCACCCTGTAGATCCGCAGAGGTCTGTGCCATGAGCATTAAAACCAGAAAGTACCTGATGATTTTCAGCCTGTGCGCCATTGCCAGCGCACTCTACGGGACCGCCGCCTACCGCGTGGAGCAGACCCGTATGCAGCCGACCTTTGCGATCAGCTGTCATCAGGATCAATGCGTTCCCCGCACCGGCAGTTTCAGCGCGCTCAGGTAGCCGGTTGTTCGGCTTTCAACTGCTCGCGAAACGCCTTGGGTGAGAACCCGACCCGTCGGCGAAACAGCCGAGAGAAGTTGGTCGGGTCGGAAAAACCCAACACCTCCGACATCTCATTGATGGTCATGCTGGTGTAAGTCAGCAGGCGCTTGGCTTCCAGCAATTGGCGGTCATGCATGATCTGCAGCGCAGGTTGGCCGCCCAACTCCCGACACGTCCCGTTAAGGTGTGAGACCGAGATGCCCAGCTTGTGGGCAAGATCTTCGATTTTCGGGTGTTCGCGGTAATGCTGCTCGACCAACTGGGTAAAGCGCCGGAAGTATTCACGCCCCCGTGGCGCCCGTGGGTGACGGCGCTGGATGGCCTGGCGGCTGATCCATACCAGCAACACGCTGACCAACGCGTGCATCATCATGTCCCGTGCCGGTTGTTCATCGGCGTATTCATCCTGCAAGCGCGCGAACTGGCTGTTCAGGTAGTCACTGTCTTTGCCCGCCGGGTAACTGCCGAGTGTCTGCAAACCGTCCACGGTGGTGCCCAACTGTGTTTGCAGGTGGCTGACCAACGGCGCCGAAAGCGTAACCACGTAGCCTTCGACGTCCTCGGGAAAACGGAACCCGTGCACGCACAAGGGCGGCAGGACTTGCAGGGTTGCTTCGTTCAGGGTGGTGCGCTGGCCTTCGATTTCCAACTGTGCCTGGCCTTTGTGCACGTAGAGCAACTGGCACAGATCCGCGTGCCGGTGGGGTTGGATTTCCCACTGGTATTCCCGACTGCGCCGGGAAATGGTTTCGCAGTGCAACAAATCGGGGGTGGGCCATTGCTGGTGTTCCCCGTAAAGCTTGAAGACCGGAATTGCGGTTTTGGTCATGGTTTCAACCCGATACTCGAAAGAGTGGTGCGGTAATCGCCCCGATTGGCAAAAAGCGCAGGCTTTGGCGCAGTTTTCACCTTCTTATGCCGCTCACTCAAGTGAAAAATGTCAGCAACAAGACCAATGACAACTCTTTCACCCGATCCGTTCGGGTGGAACTTGCGGGCCATAAAAATAATGAAAACGCTGAAAACCCAAGTCGCCATTATCGGCGCCGGTCCTTCCGGACTGCTGCTTGGCCAACTGCTGCATCAGGCAGGGATCGAGACCCTTATCCTAGAGCGCCAGAGCGCCGATTACGTGCAAGGCCGCATCCGTGCCGGGGTGCTGGAACAAGGCATGGTCGACCTGCTGAGGCAGGCGGGTGTCAGTCAGCGAATGGATAGCGAAGGCCTGGTGCATGATGGTTTCGAGTTGGCGCTGAACGGTCAACTCACCCATATCGACCTCAAGGGCCTGACAGGCGGTCAATCGGTGATGATTTACGGCCAGACCGAAGTCACCCGCGACCTGATGGCCGCCCGTGCCGCCGCCGGTGCCACCACCCTGTATGAAGCGCGCAATGTGCAGCCTCACGCTCTCAAAAGTGATCGACCCTGGCTGACCTTTGAACATCAGGGCGAATCCTTTCGCCTGGAGTGCGATTACATCGCCGGTTGCGACGGCTATCACGGCATTGCGCGCCAATCGATCCCGGCTGAATCGCTCAAGGTCTTCGAGCGGGTCTACCCCTTTGGATGGCTGGGCATCCTCGCCGATACGCCGCCGGTACACGCTGAGTTGGTCTACGCCAAGCACACGCGCGGCTTTGCGCTGTGCAGCATGCGTTCGCCAACGCGCAGCCGTTACTACCTGCAGGTGCCGGTGGAGGAACCGATTGACGAATGGTCCGATGCACGCTTCTGGGACGAACTGAAAAGCCGCCTGCCCAGCCACCTCGTCGCTCAGTTGGTGACCGGCCCGTCGATTGAAAAAAGCATCGCACCACTGCGCAGTTTTGTGGTGGAACCCATGCAGTACGGGCGCCTGTTCCTGCTCGGCGATGCGGCGCATATCGTGCCGCCCACCGGCGCCAAGGGCTTGAATCTGGCGGCCAGTGATGTGAGCACCCTGTACCGGATCTTGCTCAAGGTCTACGGCGAAGGGCGGGTGGATCTGCTGGAGCGCTATTCCGCCATCTGCCTGCGGCGGGTGTGGAAGGCCGAGCGGTTTTCCTGGTGGATGACCTCGATGTTGCATCAGTTTCCCGAGGCCGACGGTTTCAGCCAGCGCATCGCCGAGAGCGAGCTGGAGTACTTCATCCACTCCGAAGCGGGGCGCAAGACCATCGCAGAAAATTACGTCGGACTTCCATACGAAGCTATCGAATAGCCTGCTATCGTATCGAGCATTCCCGTGGGCCGCCTTTTCCCGCGGGCCCTGCTCGAAGGTCCTGCCGTGACGCACCTCAATCAGCCCGTTCCGCCGCTGCCCGCTGTGCGCAGCATTCTCGCCTCACTGATGATGGCGATCTTCCTGGGGGCGCTGGACCAGACCATTGTCGCCGTGTCCATGCCCGCGATCTCCGCCCAGTTCCATGACGTCAACCTGCTGGCCTGGGTCATCTCTGGCTACATGGTGGCGATGACCGTCGCGGTGCCGATCTACGGCAAGCTCGGCGACCTGTACGGGCGGCGGCCGATGATGCTGATCGGCATGGGCCTGTTCACCCTGGCCTCGCTGTTTTGCGGCATGGCGCAAAGCATGGAGCAACTGGTGCTGGCGCGGATCCTCCAGGGTATCGGCGCCGGCGGTATGATTTCGGTGAGCCAGGCGATCATCGGCGACATCATCCCGCCCCGTGAACGTGGCCGCTACCAGGGCTATTTCAGCAGCATGTACGCGGTGGCCAGCGTGGCCGGGCCGGTGCTGGGCGGCTACATGACCGAGTACCTGTCGTGGCGCTGGGTGTTCCTGATCAACCTGCCCTTGGGTGCCGGCGCCTGGTATGTGGCCCATCGCACGCTGGTGGGGCTGCCGGTGCCGCAGCGCAAGCCGATCATCGATTACCTCGGCACTGTGCTGATGATCATCGGCTTGACCGCCTTGCTGCTGGGCATCACTGAAATCGGCCAGGGCCATCACTGGCGTGACAATCAGGTGCTGGGCTTGCTCGCCTGTGCGCTGGTGGCGTTGACGGTGTTTGTCTGGCACGAGCGTCGGGCGCGGGAGCCGTTGTTGCCGATGCATTTGTTTGCCAACCGCAGTGCGGTGTTGTGCTGGTGCACGATCTTTTTCACCAGCTTCCAGGCGATTTCCCTGACGGTGCTGATGCCGCTGCGGTATCAGACAGTGACCGGTTCCGGTGCTGACAGCGCGGCATTGCACCTGCTGCCCTTGGCCATGGGCTTGCCGATGGGGGCTTATTTTGCCGGGCGCATGACCTCGGTGACCGGTCGCTATAAGCCGATGATCCTCAGCGGCGCGCTATTGAGCCCCTTCGCGATTCTCGGCATGGCCCTGAGCGCGCCCCAGGCGGTGGGGCTGACGGCCCTGTTTATGCTGTTGTGCGGGATCGCGGCCGGCATGCAATTCCCGACCTCCCTGGTGGGTACGCAAAATTCGGTGGAGCAGCGCGATATCGGCGTGGCCACCAGCACCACCAACCTGTTCCGTTCCCTGGGCGGGGCGGTGGGGGTGGCGTGCATGTCGGCACTGTTGCTGGCGCTGTTGCAGGATTCCAGCTTCGCCCACCTGGCCAGCGGCGCGCTGGTGGCCGAAGGCAGTTCCGGCAACGTGCTGCTCGACGGCCTCAACGCCGCCCCCGGCCCGGCGCAGGATGCCCTGCGCGGGGAGTTGGCGGTGACGTTCCGGCATTTGCTGATGGTCAGTGCGGCGGTGTCACTGCTGGGGTTGGCGGCCGCGATTGCGATGCCTAATCGAGTGCTGCGTGGCCGTGAAGACAAAGCACGCTAACCCTGTAGGAGCTGGCTTGCCAGCGATGACGGTGGGTCAGTCAAGATATGGGTTACTGATACAACGCCATCGCCGGCAAGCCAGCTCCTACAGGGGGGAATGCATTTCAATTCTGATCAGGGGCTGTAATAACCCACCGCCACCATGAAATGCCCGGCCTTGCGCACATACGCATGCTTGTTCTCGACCTTGTCGGTCACCGGGTTTTTCCAGCGGTATTTGTATTCGCCCTGATCCTGCTCGGCCATCAGCTTGAGGATCGGCTCACCCACCGGCTTGCCGTCCGGGTCCTTGATCTTGCTGAAGTTGGTGTTGACCAGACGGAGGTTGGTGCCATGGGCTACATAACGTTGGGTATCGAGGTCCACGACGAACACATAAAGGTCATCCTGCAGGAAACCTCCCTGCAATGAGTTGATGGCCTTGAGTGTGCCGGTTTCATCCTTGAGCAAGGCGGTTGCCGCCTTGTTGCGCAGGGCCCGGGCCTGTTCCGGCGTGGCCCGTGGCAGGTAATAACCCACCGCGAGGATGCGTTCGCCCACACGCTGATAAAACACGTGCTTGTGTTCGACCTTGCCATCGTTCCAGTTCTGCCAGCGATAGTCGGCCTGCTGGATGCCCTGGCCTTCCGGCACCTTCAGCGCATCCTTGAAGGACTGGCGCAAATCCGGCCCGAGGACTTCGGATACATCACGGCCAATCAAGGCGGAGGAGGGGCCCCCGCTGGCCAGCAGCACGCCTTGGGTATCGACCACGAACACATAGCGGTCTTGGTCGACGAATTCGCCCTGTCGGCTGAAAGCGGCAAACGCCTTGTCGCCGTTGCTTTGGTAGTAGGCCAGGGCTTTTTCCAGCAGCGCCTTGGCCGCCTGGGCGTCTTCATCCTGAGTCGTTGCAGCGTGCACCTGGCTGAAACACAACAGCAGCAGCCAGGTGAGTCGGAACACTACCTTCATTACCCATCCCTCGTTATTGTTGGTGTGACAACAGCGTAGACGGCTGTGGCTCAAGGCGCCGCCAACCACTGGCTAACGATAGCGTCATAGGCCCCGGTGGCCTGGCTCAGGTGCAGCCATTGATCGACGTAGCTTTTCCAGGCCACATCATCACGGGGCAACAGGAAGGCTTTTTCGCTGTACTGCATCTGCCGCTCGGGGTTCACCGCGCACAGCCCCAGCTTGAGCTTCTGCTGGTAACGCGCTTCGCTGGCGTCGGTGATCATCACATCCGCCTTGCCCGCCAGCAGTTCGTCGAAAATGGTCACGTTGTCGTGCAGGCGAATCTGCGCCTGGCCCAAGTGGGCACGGGCGAACACTTCGTTGGTGCCGCCGGCCGGTTCGATCACGCGGACTTGGGGCTGGTTGATCTGTTCGACAGTCTGGTAGCGCTGCACATCGGCGCAGCGTACCAACGGAATCTTGCCGTCGACGCCCAGGGATTGGCTGAAGAAGGCCTTTTTCTGGCGCTCCAGAGACACCGAAATGCCGCCCACGGCAATGTCACAGCGCTGGGCCAGGAAGTCCGGCATCAGGGTTTTCCAGGTGGTGGGCACCCATTGGATCTTTGCGTTGAGGCTCTTGGCCAGGGACTCGGCCATGGCGATGTCGATGCCTTCATAGCTGCCGTCGGCGCGCAGCGAGGTGTAGGGCTTGTAGTCGCCAGTGGTGCAAACGGTCAGCGTGCCGTGCTGGAGCACCTGGTCGAGGCGCGACGGCGCGGTGTCGGCCAGGGCGCTGGTGGCCAGACTTGCCAGTACACAGAGGGCGAAAGGAGCTTTCATGCGGTCGAGTCCTCGGGGCAGGGGGCTATTGTTTTTGTAGGAGCGAGCTTGCTCGCGAAAAAATCAAGCCGCCGAGTTTATCCTGACGGCCAGCGTTATCGTTAACGACCTTCGCGAGCAAGCTCGCTCCTACAGAGGTAGAGGGAGTGTGGAGGCGGCGAATGTTTAGCCAAGACGCAACCAAACTCCGTCAACCCTGAATTTAATCACCTGTGCAGGCGTGTGACGCTGGCGGTTACCTCTAGCACTGTGATTCCTGCATGGACGGCTCCTCCGACACCCACCCCGCGACACTGCCGTCCGATCTCGCGTTCTGGGCCCTGTTCCACTGCCGACACGCACGCCCACCAGATAGCGCATTCCTACGTTGATCCATCCCCTGGATGGCGTGCACCTGCGCGCCTGCCTGACCCACACGTATGAGAATGCCCATGAGTGTCTTTGCCTGCCTGCACGAAGCCCAGTCCTTTCTTGAACAAAACCCGGACATCGAGATGTTCGAGCTGTTTATCCTCGACAACAACGGCGTGCCACGCGGCAAGTTGCTGCACCGCGATGAGTTGCTGGCGGTGTATGAAAGCGGCCGGCCGTTGCCCAGTACCATTCTTGGCCTGACCATCAATGGCGACGACGTGGAAAACTCCGGGCTGGTGTGGGAGGTGGGTGATATTGATTGCCGCGCCTACCCCATCAGCGGCAGTTTGCAGCGCATGCCGTGGCGCCTGATTCCGACGGCGGCCGTGCAAGTCAGCATGCACCCCACCGAAGGCCTGCCCGCGACCGTCGCCGATCCCCGGCATTTGCTGGCCAAGGTGATCGACGGGCTCAAGGCTGACGGTTACTACCCGGTGATGGCGGCGGAGCTGGAGTTCTACCTGCTCGACCAGAAACCCGGCAGCAACGGCCGCCCGCAGCCGGCGCGGGATGTGGACGGCGGGCGCCCGCGCTCGACTCAGGTCTACGGCCTGCGCGAGTTGGAACAGATCGAACCCTTCCTCGCTGACCTTTACAGCGCCTGCAAACTGCAAGGCATCCCGGCGCGCACGGCCATCTCCGAATATGCGCCGGGCCAGGTGGAAATCACCTTGGAACACCGCGCCGACGCCCTGCAAGCGATGGACGAAGCGGTGCGTTACAAACGCCTGGTCAAGGGTGTGGCGCATAAACACGGGATGACGGCTTGCTTCATGGCCAAGCCGTTCGACGACCTGGCCGGCACCGGCATGCACATGCACGTGAGCCTGGCGGATGCCGAGGGCAATAACTTGTTCGCCAGCGAAGCCACCGACGGCACGCCACTGTTGCGCCAGGCGGTGGGCGGCATGCTCAGCACCTTGCTCGATTCCTTGCTGATGTTCTGCCCCAATGCCAACTCCTACCGCCGCTTTCAGACCAACAGCTACGCCCCGCTGGCCGCCACTTGGGGCGTGGACAACCGCACCGTCAGCCTGCGCGTGCCGGGCGGGCCAGCGAGTTCTCGACATATCGAGCACCGAATCTGCGGTGCCGACGCCAACCCTTATCTGGCCGCTGCCGCGATTCTGGCCGGCATCCATCGCGGTATCCGCGAACAGCGCGACCCCGGCGCCCCGGTAGAAGGCAATGGCTACGCCCAGGCCAAGGAGTTGCTGCCTACCGACTGGTTGACCACCCTGCGCGCCCTGGAAGGTTCGAGCTGGGCGCGGGACGCGTTCGGCAGTGAATTCCTCGACGTGTACCTGGCGGTCAAGCGCGCCGAATACCGCCAGTTCATGGGCGAAGTGGGCGAGCAGGATTGGCGCTGGTATTTGCATCAGGCGTGATCGGCGTTTCGGTGGTGAGCGTTTCGACCTTTTTTTGACATTGCACTGGTTAAGCTGCGCATCAAGGTCGTTCACTGCCGTTCCACCCATATGAGCCCGCGATGTCGCCACAGCCACCATCCTCCATCGAGATCGAATACGCCGAGCGCTGTGACCGCGAGCACGCCAGGGTCTGCGGCGATACACGCCCGCCAGGGCTGCGGCAGCGCCTGGCGTCGTGGCGCGACGAGCGGATGGTGCGCCAGGCGCTGAAAGTCGCCGGTGAACCGGGGTTGGTGTTGGACCTGGCCTGTGGCTCGGGGCGCTTCTGGCCAGTGCTGGCCGAACACGTCAACCGGGTGATCCTGGCGTCGGACAACTCCCAGGACATGCTCGACCATGCCCGCACCCATCACCCGGCGTCCTTGCTCAAACGCGTCAAGACCTTCCAGGGCTCGGCGTTCTCCATCAGCTTGTCGGCGAATGCGGTGGATTGCATTTTCTGCCTGGAATTGTTTCGCCATGTGCCCAGCAGTGAAGGGCGCTTGGCCCTACTGCGCGAGTTCCACCGGGTCAGCCGCGACACGGTGATTGTCTCGGTCAACTCCCGTACCGCCGTCGAAGATGAGTTCCGCCAGGCGGGCTTCAAGGTCCTGCATCATCAAGAATTCATGCCCGGCTCAAGCCTATGGCGGGTCTACGTGCTGCGTAAGAGAGGATAAGTCCCGCCTGTCGGACTATTCTTCAACTCCTGTCTGAGTTTTCATGGTTGCCTGCGCACTGCGAATGCTCGCAAGTCCCTTTCGCGATATATACTGCGCGCCATTCTTCAAGGGAGAGCCGTGTGGCCATCGATATTCACTGGATCTGCGACAACGATAGCCTCGGCCAGCATTGCGCCGAATGGCAGCAGTTGCCATTCGTCGCCCTCGACACCGAATTCATGCGGGTCGACACCTTTTATCCCATTGCCGGGCTGATCCAGATTGGTGATGGCGTGCGCGCTTACCTGATCGATCCCCTGACCATCGGCAACTGGCAACCCTTGGCCGCCTTGCTGGAGAACCCGGCAGTGATCAAGGTGGTGCATGCCTGCAGCGAAGACCTGGAAGTGTTGCTGCGCTTGACTGGCAGCCTGCCAGTCCCGCTGTTCGACACCCAATTGGCCGCGGCTTACCTGAACCTCGGTTTCTCCATGGGCTATTCGCGCCTGGTGCAAGCCGTGCTGGATATCGAGCTGCCCAAGGGCGAGACCCGTTCGGACTGGCTGCAGCGGCCCTTGTCCGAGACGCAGGTCAGCTACGCCGCCGAAGACGCGGTGCACCTGGCTGAGGTCTACACGCGCCTGCGCCCGCAGTTGTCGGACGACAAATATGCCTGGGTGCTGGAGGACGGCGCGGAGTTGGTCGCTAACCTGCGCCGCGAAGTCGACCCCTACGAGGTGTACCGCGACGCCAAGCTGGCCTGGAAGCTGTCCCGCGCCCAGCTCGCCGTCCTGCGTGAGCTGTGTGCCTGGCGCGAGCAGCAGGCCCGCGCCCGTGACCTGCCGCGCAACCGCATCATTCGCGAACACTCGTTGTGGCCCCTGGCCAAATCCCAGCCGGATAACCTCGCCGCCCTCGGCAAGATCGAAGACATGCACCCGCGCACCGTGCGTCAGGACGGCCAGTTCCTGCTGGACCTGATCAAGCGTGCCGGCAGCGTGCCGATGGACCAATGGCCGCCTGCCGTTGCCGAACCGCTGCCGGTGGATGCTGCCGCGCTGATCAAGCAACTGCGCGCCTTTGGCCAGACGGAAGCCGAACGCCTGGAGATGGCGCCGGAACTGATGCTGCGCAAGAAAACCCTCGAAGCCCTGGTCAAAAGTGGCTACCCCGATGGGCCTTATAAATTGCCAGACTCGCTGCGTGGCTGGCGCCGCGAGTTGATGGGCCAGGCGCTGCTCGACAGCCTGGCCACTGCCGGAGAACAGCCTTGAAACGTATTTGCTCCATCTACCGCAGCACCAAACGCGCCGGCATGTACCTTTACGTACTCAAAAGTGATGAGCTTGAACGTGTGCCCGAAGGTTTGCTCGCGGTGTTCGGCCAGCCGCTGCTCGCGTTCAACCTGGTGCTGACGCCCGAACGCAAGCTGCAACAGGAAGACATCGTGCAGGTGTTGGAAAACCTCGACAAACAGGGTTACCACCTGCAAATGCCGCCGCCCGAGGACGAGTACATCGAACACTTGCCCGAAGAACTGCTGCGCCGCAACGACCCGATGTGATCGACCGGTGCTCCGTCCGGGGCACTTGCTTCAATGGAATCGTATAAGTGGGCGGTGGCCGTAAGGATGCGGGCGGCCGTCCGTACTGTTTTTGAAAGGTTTTAAGCATGCGTGTTCTGATTGCTGAACAGGATCACCCGCTCTACGCCCAATTGCTCGGCGAAGCGGCACCGGACCTTGAAGTGCTGACCAGCGGCGACTCGGCAGAACTGTCGCGCCTGGCCGCCGATTGCCCGGTCTGGCTGGGCCAGCCGGACCTGCTGGCGACGCTGCTGCGCCAAGGCCATCATCCGCAATGGCTGCAATCGACCTGGGCCGGCATCACTCCGTTGCTGGCTGAAGGCTTGCCCCGCGACTATCGCCTGACGCGTGCGGTGGGCATTTATGGCCAGGTCATGGCGGAATTTGTCCTCACCTATATGCTCGGCCACGAACGTGAGGTATTGGCACGTCTGGTCAGTCAGGTCGAGCGCAAATGGGACAACCGCATGGGCCAGAGCCTGGCGGGGCGCAAGGTGCTGATCGTCGGCACCGGCGATATAGGCCAGAGCGTTGCCGAGTTCCTGGTACCGTTCGGCGTGAAGCTGTACGGCATCGCCAGTTCCGCTCGGGAACAGGCACCGTTTATCCAAGTGGCCGGGCTTGAAGCCCTGGGCCGTCTGGTGGGCGAGGTGGACTACGTGATCAACCTGCTGCCCAACACGCCGAGCACCCATGACCTGTACGACGCGGCGCTGTTCAAGCAATTCAAGCCGACCGGGTTGTTTATCAACGTCGGGCGTGGCGTGTCGGTAGTGGATGCGGACCTGGTCGAGGCCTTGAAAGAAGGGCACCTGGCCGGTGCGGTGATTGACGTGTGCCGCCAGGAACCGCTGCCGCAACGTCATCCGTTCTGGACCGCGTGGGGCCTGTTGCTGACCGGGCACAGTTCTGCGCCGACGTCACCGGCATTGATGGTGGAGTTGTTCGTGCAAAATGTGCGGGCGTATCAGGCCAAGCAAGCATTGCGTGGAACCGTGGATTTCGAGCGCGGTTACTAGAACCATCACAACACTGTAGGAGCCGGCTTGCCGGCGATGAGGCCAGTGAGTTCAGCACTGTTCTCAAGGCCATCATCGCCGGCAAGCCGGCTCCTACAAGGTGTTACAGGCTGAAGTCACCTTCCGACACCAGCTCGCTCAATGGCTTACGTGGGCTCGGCGTTTCGCGACCTTGCAGGTATTCCGGCAGGCTCGACTTGTCCCCCAGCTTGCCAACCGCAACAGCGGCATGCAGTGCATAACCTTCCGGGATTTTCAGCTCTCTGCGGGTCAATTCCTGATCGAAACCGGCCATGCCGTGGGTGTGCCAGCCGCTGAGGCTGGCTTGCAGCGCCAGGTGGCCCCAAGCCGAGCCGGTGTCGAAGGTGTGCCACAGGGCCGGGGTTTCTTCCGTAGCGCCGGGGGCGGTGAAGTCGGTTTTCGACGCGATGATCACCAGGGCCGAAGCATGCTGCGCCCAGTTGCGGTTGAATTCATTCAGCAAACCCAGGAAACGCTCCCAGTCCGGCGTGTCGCGTCGCGCGTAGAGAAAGCGCCAAGGCTGCGAGTTGTAGGCGGAGGGAGCCCAGCGCGCGGCTTCGAAGAAACTCAGCAGGGTCTCCTTGGAGATGCTCTCGCCGGTGAAGGCGCGGGGCGACCAGCGGTCGGTGAACTGGGTGTGGATCGGATAGTCGGCAACACGTGTCATGGAGCAGTTCCTGATCGTCAATTCGGCGCTCAAAGCTACTGCGCGGCCACTAGACTGACAAGTGTTGTAACACCGCCAGTCGTAAGCGCTTGGCCGCAGGGGCCTTGGGCACTAGACTGGCGGCCTTTTCACATACCGATACTGATGTAGAGCCATGGCCGCCAAAGTCGAACCTTTCTGGATACGCAAAACCCTTGAGCACCTCGACCAGGAGGAGTGGGAGTCGTTGTGCGACGGCTGTGGCCTGTGCTGCCTGCAAAAGCTAGAGGACGAAGACGACAACAGCGTCTATTACACGCGGATCGCCTGCAAGCTGCTCGACCTGAAAACCTGCCAGTGCACCGACTACCCCAATCGTCGTGCGTCGGTGCCGGATTGCATCCAGCTCACCCCAGGCCAGGCCGACCAGTTCAAATGGCTGCCGCCCACCTGCGGCTATCGCCTGGTCAGCGAACGCAAGGACCTGCCGCTGTGGCACCACCTGGTCTGCGGCGACCGTGACGCCGTGCACCATGAACGCATTTCCCAGTCCGGGCGCATGCTCAGCGAAGGCAGCGTGCCCGAAGACGACTGGGAGGATTACCTGATTTTCCGCGCGGGCTGACAAGGAGTGGGTATGAGGGGGGCAATCAAGCTGGCGGCATCGTTGGTGTTGCTGACGCTGAGCACATCGGCGTGGTGCGCGAAGAAAGTCGACCTGGATTATCACGTCAAACTGTTGCCCCAGAGTGATCAGGCCGAGGTGCGGGTGAGTCTGTCCCAGGGCTCGGCGGTGCGCAGCCTGAACTTCGACCTAGGTGCTGATGGTGACTACAGCGACTTCAAGGCCGACGGCCAGTGGAGCGTCACCGAGCATCGTGGCCTGTGGCAACCCAGCGCCAACAAAGCCAGCCTGACTTACCGCGTACGCCTCACCCATGCACGCAAGGCCGGTATCTATGAAGCGCGGATGACGCCGAGCTGGGCGTTGTTTCGCGGCGAAGACCTGGTGCCGACCGCGCGGCTCGACCAGCAGGACGGCGTCGAGTTGGTCTCACGCCTGATGTTCGAACTGCCGGCCAGCTGGAAAAGCGTCGAAACCGCTTGGCCGCGCATCGGCAAGCACAAATTCCGCATTGATAACGTCTCCCGCCTGTTCGACCGGCCCACCGGCTGGATGCTCGCTGGCAACCTCGGCAGCCGCCGTGTGCGCCTGGGCGAGACGGAAGTCACCGTGGCTTCACCCAAGGGCCAGGCCATGCGCCGCATGGATGTGCTGACATTGCTGACCTTCGTCTGGCCCCAAGTGGAAGCGGCCTTCCCGCGCCATCCGGCCAAGCTGCTGGTGGTGGGCGCCAGCGACCCGATGCGCCGTGGCGCGTTCTCGGCGCGGGATTCGATCTACCTCAACAGCCGCACGCCGCTGGTCAGCGAAAACGGCGGCAGTCCGTTGATCCGTGAAGTGGTGCAGGCGATCGGGCGCTTCAATGACCACGATACCAGTGACTGGATCAGCGAAGGCCTGGCCGAGTACTACGGCATCGAACTGGTACGTCGGGCCGGTGGTATCACCGACGAGCGGTATCAGGCAATACAGGCGCGGTTGGTCAAGGAAGGCAAGGACGTGACCAGCCTGCGTGGCGAGCAGGTCAGCGGAGCGACGGTGTCACGGGCGGTGGTGGTGTTGCAGGAGCTGGACCGCGAGATCCGTGTGAAGACTCACAACAAACGGTCATTGGATGACCTCGCGCAGGCGGTGATGCGTGCCAACAACATCACCACCGCGGAGTTTGTGAAGCTGGCTGAGAGCATCATCGGCGAGTCGTCGGTGGTGCTGGACAACAAGCTGCTGCGTTGAACCCTTGCTGAACCTCCGCAATTCCTTGTAGGAGCCCGGCTTGCCGGCGATAGGGCCCTCAAGGACGCCATCGCCGGCAAGCCGGGCTCCTACAGGTCGGGTTGGTGTCAGCCGGTGGTTTTGGTGGCCTTCTCGGCCGCGACTTCGGCCTTGGTTTTCAGATTCTTCAGCTCGGCCCCGGCGCGTTCGATCTTGGTGCGCACCGTGTTCATTTCCTGGCGGCCCTGTTCCAGCTTGTCCTTGAGCGAGCTGTGCCCGGTAAAACCACGGGCCAGCGCCACGCCGCCGATCGCTACCTGGATCAAACCGAAAATCCCGCCACGGCGCAGGCCTTTGCCGACCATCATCACGCCACCGGCCACCGAGCCGATGCGTTCCCAGCCGTGCACGTTCTGTGTGGGCTGGGTCTCGAAAGGCGTGTGTTCGATGATAGGTCGCAAGGTTTTGCTGTCGCTCATGATCTGTCTCCAACGAGGGCTATTGATAAGTAGCTGACTGCCCGCAGGCACCGGATGTTCCCGAAAGATCAGTACTTGGGGCCCGAACGGGTGTTGTTGCCCTTGGCCAGACGGTCGTAGAGCACCACGTTGACGGTAGCGGCAAGGTTCATACAGCCGGTGGTCGGGATGTAGACCACGTCTTCGCACCAGTCGCGGATCTCTTTATCCAGCGACCCGTCTTCCGGGCCGAAGATGTACAGCGCGCGGTCGGGGTGGGTGTATTCCGGCAGGGGGCGAGCGCCTTCCACCAGCTCCACGGCGACAGGAATGCAGCCCAAGGGCAGGATCTTTTTCAGGTCATCGATGCCGATCAGCGGAATGTCGTGGTGGACTTTCTTGGTGTCGGTGATGAAGTCCCGCGCGCGCTCGTAACGCACGCCGGTGTAGAACACCGAGGCCACGCCGTAGCAGCCGGCAGCACGCATGACCGAGCCGACGTTTTCGGGGGATTTGGGGTTATACAGACCGATGCAGCTGTAGCGTTTATTGCCCACGGGGAAGGGTGCCTTGGCGAAAAAGACCGCAGTATAACTGTAGGAGCGAGCTTGCTCGCGAAGAACTCGAGATCACCGCGTTCATACTGAATGCACGCGTTATCGTTGACGATCTTCGCGAGCAAGCTCGCTCCTACAGAGAGGGAGGGTCAGCTGTCTTTCTTCATCAACCCTGCCAACGCCGCAAACGGATTATGCGTGGCCTTGGCAATCGTCGGGCTGCTGGTGGAGCCGTCGCCAAAGTATTGCTGGTCGGTATACCGCGAGTGTTCGTTGTCATGGCAATACAGGCACAACAACTCCCAGTTCGAACCGTCCTGGGGGTTGTCATCATGATTGTGGTTTCGATGGTGTACGGTCAGCTCGCTCAGGCGTTTGCCGGCGAACTCACGGGCGCAGCGGCCGCACACGTGGGGGTACATTTTCAAGGCTTTATCGCGGTAGCCCATTTCCCGGTCGCGCTGGGCATCGGCAAGGATGCGATCCAGCTTGGCGGTGTGGGAGGGCGGGTTGGTCGAGCTCATCATGGCTCCTGGCTATTTTGGGGTTCACGGATAGGGTTGATTCTAGCCGCTCGCGATGCAAATAACCGCTTCACTTTATCGATAAGGATCTGAAACTCATGCGTTTGCATTCATGGACTGTTGCACTGTTGTTGTGTGGGCTCACGGCCCAAGCCCAAGCATTCTCTACACCCCAACCCGGCCAGGTGATCGAGGTGGCCCTCGACCAATTGCACCCGACCCAGGCCGTGGTGGGTTTCGACCAGATTTACTACAGCCTCGGCCTGTTCGCTGACAAACCCGCCAAGGTCTTTGATGAATACTGCGAAACCAACGGCCAGGGCGAAGCCGACAACGTGCCCAAGGGCGCGGACCTGCACAAACCGGCGAGTTTCACCTGCAAGGACCCGGTGGGCACCCATCCCGAGGACATGAAGACCGTGGTGGTCGGCCCTGGCGGCCAGTTGTACCTGACCGACGGTCACCACAGCTTCACCACCTTGTGGGAAGTGCCCGGCGGCGGGCCTCGCCTGAACATGTGGGTCAAGGTCACCGACGACTTCAGCAACAGCCCCACCCTGGCCAATTTCTGGCAGCGCATGCAGGCCGCGCGCAAGGTCTGGCTCAAGGACAATCAAGGGCAGACCCTGCCGCCCGAGCAACTGCCGGCGCACCTGGGCTTCAAGAACCTGCAGGACGACACGTTCCGCAGCCTGGTGTATTTCACCCGCAAGGCCGCGTATGGCAAGCCTGAGGCTGGCGAGATCGCGCCGGAGTTCCTGGAGTTCTATTGGGGCAATTGGCTGCGTACTCAAATTGACCTGGGCAAGTACAACCTGAACAAGAAGGGTGGCTACAAGGACGCCATTGAGGCCGTGGCCAAGCGCATGGTCAGCCTGGCGCCGGGCTCACAGGTCGGCGATAGCGGTTTCACCGCCCATCAACTGGGCGGCATGACCAAACTCGACCGTAACGAGCTGGAAAAGACCTTCGACAAAAAAGTCCCGTACGTGATCGACTACCGCAATTCCCTGCGCTAACCGATCACACCTTCTGCGCAATCCAGATGGTGTGCCGGGTGCCCTTGTTGCCATGGGCAAACACCTGCACTTCCTCGGCCTTGAAACCGGCCTTGCGCAGTTTGTCGCTGAACAGCTTGTCCGCGCTGGCCGACCACACGGCCAGCACGCCTTTGGGGCGCAAGGCCTTGGCGCAGGCGGCCAGGCCGCCGGCGGAATAGAGCCAGCTGTTGGCCTTTTGCGTGAGGCCTTCGGGGCCGTTGTCCACGTCCAGCATGATCGCATCAAAGCCCTGGGGTTCGGCCTGCAGCACCTTGGCCACGTCTTCCAGGCGGATCACCGTGCGCGGGTCCAGCAGCGGGCGGCCGGATTTTTCGCCCAGCGGTCCACGGTTCCACTCCACAACGCCGGGCACCAGTTCTGCCACGACCACTTCAGCACTCTTGCCCAGGTGCTTGAGGGCTGACGCCAGGGTAAATCCCATGCCCAAGCCACCGATCAACACCCGTGAGTCCGCACGCCCGGCGACTTTGCGGCAAGGGATCTCCGCCAACGCATCTTCGGAACCGTGCATGCGCGTGTTCATCAACTGGCCGCCGTCACCGCCCTGAATCTTGATGACGAAATCTTCACCGTATTCGAACAGGCACAAGGCACCGCCGTTGTCGGGGATCGGGGTGGTGTCCAGCAGAACGAAACGTTTCATGGAAATCTCATTGGGAAGGGCATTCTTGCGCGGTTGGGAGTAGCCTTACGACATTCCGGTCAGGCCATGGAGCCATCGATGAAGTGCAGCATTCTAACGGTCATTGTGTTGAGCGCGCTCGCCTCTGGTGCGGCGCAGGCTCAGGAGTTGCAAACCGTACCGGTCGCGCCCGCCCCAACGCCAGGCGCGCCGGGCACCCCGACGCCGACGTTGTACCCGCAAGTCACCCCACCGGCCGTGCCCAAGACCAACGGCTCGCCGCCCTTGGTGCCCATCGTGCTGCCCACGCCACCCAAGGACCAGACGGTGCCGGGCCTGCTGCAGAATGACAGCAAGCCGAAGACGCCGGGCGGCTAAAACTGTTGCGAAAGTAATTGCCCGTCGGCCATGCGCAGGCGCTTGGACAGGGCGATGGCAATCGCGCGGATGATCTTGGCGGCGACCCTGGGCGCTTCGTTGAGCATTTTTTCCAGGGAATCCTTGCCCAGGTTCAACAGCACGCAGTCACTGGCCGCCATGCAACTGGCCGAGCGCCGCTCGCCGTCGAGTACCGCCATTTCGCCAAAGGCCCGGCCGCTGCGCAGGGTGGCGATGGTCAGGCGTTGGCCGTCGTGGTTGGTTTTTTGCACCGCCACTTGGCCGCTGTGGAGGATACACATGAAGGTGCCGGCATCGCCCTCAAGGAAAATTACCTCGTCACGGGCGATGCTGCTGATATTGAAATAGCCGGCGGCGACGTGAAAGTCTTCCGGCAACAGCGGGTCGAACAGGCCGCAATCCATGAGCATGTCGCGGATTTCGGTATTCATTAGCGTCGGTAGTGCCATGGCTGCAATCTTGGTCCATCAATCAGTAGGCGGTCCTGTGTTCAGACAGAACCGCTCTACGAAGTTCCTTAAACCAGCCCCAGCGCCCTGAACACAAAGCCATATTCGAGTGCTACGTCACGTAATCCCTGGTAACGACCGCTCATGCCACCGTGGCCGGCGCCCAGTTCGGTCTTGAGCAGCAACAGGTTGTCGTCGGTCTTGGTGTCGCGCAGCTTGGCCACCCACTTGGCGGCTTCCCAATATTGCACACGGCTGTCGTTGTAGCCGGCGATCACCAACAGGTGCGGGTAGGCCTGGGCGCGAACGTTTTCGTAGGGCGCATAGGCCTTGATGCGCTCGTAGACGTCCGGTTGTTCCGGGTTGCCCCACTCGTCGTACTCGGTGATGGTGAGCGGCAGTTCCGGGTCGAGCATGGTGTTGAGCACATCGACAAACGGCACTTCGGCAATCGCTGCCTGGAACAGCTCCGGACGCTGGTTGAGCACTGCGCCGATCAACAGGCCGCCGGCACTGCCGCCGCTGATGGCCAGTTGTTTGGAGGTGGTCAGGCCCTCGGCGATCAGGTGTTCGGCGCAGGCGATAAAGTCGCTGAAGGTGTTCTGCTTGTGTTCCTGCTTGCCGTTGCGGTACCAGGCCTCACCCAGCTCTCCGCCGCCGCGCACATGGGCGATGGCAAACGCCACGCCTCGGTCCAGCAGGCTCAGGCGTGCGTGGGAGAACCACGGGTCAAGGCTCGAACCGTAGGCGCCGTAGCCGTACAGGTACAGGGGTGTTGTTTTACCCAACTGGTCGCGCTTGACCACCAGGCTGATCGGCACCTGGGTACCATCTGGCGAGGTGGCCCACAGGCGCTGGCTCACGTAATCGTCGGCATTGAACACGCCGAGTACCGGGGTTTCCTTGAGCACCTGTTGCGCGCCGCTGGCCAGTTCCAACTGACGCACCTGGGCCGGACGGTTCAGGGCTTCGTAACGCAGGCGGATCTTGTCGCTGACAAATTCCAGGCTGTTCTGTACGTAGAGGCTGTAGGCGGCGTCAGGCAATTCCACGCGATAGGCCGGCAAGCCCTGCGGGTGCACTTCGATCACCGGCAGGCCACCGATGCGCAGGCTCAAGGTCATGGCATGGGTGTTCAGGCTCACGCCGTCGAACATCACCTCATCGCTGTGGGGGATCAGGTTCTGCCATTCAGCTTCGGTCGGCACGTCGCCAATGTCGGTTGCCACAAACAAGGCGTAGTTGATGCCATCGCGGTTGCTGCGGATAAACCAGGTCCAGGCGCCATTCAACTGGCCGTGGTCGACATCGTATTCATGGTCTTCGACCCGGGGTGCCAGGCAGGTGAAGTCCAGGTGTGGCTGATCGGCGTCCAACGCCCAGACTTCGCTGGTGGTCTTGCTGCCGAGGGACAGCAGCAACTGGCGCTCGGAGCTGGAGCGGTAGCAATGCAGGAAGAAACGTCCGTCGGGTTCATGGAACACTTCCTGCGCCGCCGTGCCGTCCAGGCGATAGCGATACAGTTTGTGCGGGCGATGGGTGTCGTCCAGTTCGCCAAAGAACAGGGTCAGGCTATCGTTGGCCCAGGTCATGCTGCCGTCGCAGTCTTCAAACGCCAGTTCGCTGACTTTGCCGGTGGCCAGTTCCTTCACGTACAGGGTGTAGATCTCTTCACCGCTGGTATCTAGGCTGTAGGCCAAGCGTTGGTGGTCGGGGCTGATGCTGAACGCGCCGAGGGAGAAGAAACCGCCATTGGCCAACACGTTCGGGTCCAGCAACATCTCTTCGCTGCTGTCGTCCACCTGATTGCTGTCGTCGGCCGGGCGGCGGCAGCGGTAGTGGCGGGCGTATTCGTCACCGGCGGTGGTGCGGGTGTAATACAGATACGGGCCCCACGGTGACGGCAGCGACAGGTCGGTTTCGAGAATGCGGCCCTTGATCTCCTCGAACAGGGTTTCGCGCAGCGTTGCCTGGTCGGCGAGTTGCGCTTCCTGCCAGGCGTTTTCGGCCTTGAGGTAATCGAGCACCTCAGTGCTGTCGCGCTCTTGCAGCCAGGCGTACGGATCTGGACCTTGGGCCTTGCGGGCAATCGGAGCGGTCGATGTAGGCATGGGATTATTCTCTATCGGGCGGACGGTGGCAGGCTTTGCAGCCGCGACACGCAAAAGCCGTTATCATAGCCGCCTGTTTGCCAACCTTGCCATGGACACCATGACCGAGAACGACTATCTGACCGCTTGGGGCCTTTACGCCTTCGCCGCTTTGGGCTGCCTGTTGGTGTGGTGGCGCATGACTCGCTGGATCTGGCGCTGGCTGCGCGAGCCGCTGCAATTGCTGATGGCGGTGCTGCTGTTCAGTCCGACCATCGTCGACCCGGTCAAGACCCAGTTCGCGCCGGCCGTGGCCATCACCGCCCTGGACCTGGTGCTCAAGGTCGGCAATAACGCCTGGCGGGCCATTTCCGATCTGTTCATGTACAGCATGATCGCCTTTGGCGTGTACCTGGTGTTTGTGCTGATTCGTTGGCCCATCGAGCGCGCCGCCAAGGCCCGCCGTGAGCGCAAGGCCGCCGCGGATGCCGCGCTGGCTGCCGAACCGGATCAAGACGACGATGACTTGCCTTTGCGCCGTCCCGCACCCGTGAGCGGTCTGCGCGTCGAACCGCGCCTTTAACGTTGTCCGCCCTGCTGCGAGAGCCCTGGCATGTGTGAATTATTGGGCATGAGTGCCAACGTCCCCACCGATATCGTGTTCAGCTTCACTGGGCTGATGCAGCGCGGTGGGCGCACCGGTCCCCACCGTGACGGTTGGGGCATAGCGTTCTATGAAGGCCGTGGCCTGCGCCTGTTCCAGGACCCGGCCGCCAGCAGCGAATCGGAAGTCGCGCTGCTGGTACAGCGTTACCCGATCAAGAGCGAAGTGGTGATCGGCCATATCCGCCAGGCCAACGTCGGCAAGGTCAGCCTGGCCAACACCCACCCGTTCGTGCGCGAACTGTGGGGCCGCAACTGGTGCTTTGCGCACAACGGCCAGTTGGCCGACTTCAACCCACGCGCTACCTTCTACCGTCCAGTGGGCGATACCGACAGCGAAGCGGCCTTCTGCGATCTTCTCAACCGCGTGCGCGAAGCCTTCCCGGAGCCGGTGGACATTGAAAAAGTCCTGCCTGACCTGATCGCCGCCTGTTCCGAATACCGCAGCAAAGGCGTGTTCAATTGCCTGCTCAGCGACGGCGACTGGCTGTTTTGCTATTGCTCGACCAAGCTTGCGCAGATTACCCGTCGCGCTCCATTTGGACCGGCACGCTTGAAAGATGTCGACGTGATCGTCGATTTTCAGGCCGAAACCACGCCCAACGACGTAGTGACCGTGATCGCCACCGAGCCTTTGACCGACAACGAAAACTGGACCCGCTACGAACCGGGCCAATGGAGCCTGTGGCGACGTGGTGAATGCGTCAGCCAGGGCATCACCGAGTAAGGATATCGACCATGTTGCTCAGTTATCTGCGGTTGGTGCTGTTTGCCATTGGCCTGTTGGTCGGCGTGCAAGTGCCGGGGTTCATCAACGACTACGCCAAGCGCGTCGAAGCTCATCTGATCGAGGCCCAGACCGGCCTCAGCGGGTTTGAAACCACCGCACGGCAGTTCTTCAACGGTGACTTGAAGGCGTTGGTCGCGCATTACCGCGCCAGTGATGACCCGGTGTTCCAGAGCGACGCCAACAGCCTGGGCGCCATGCTTGACCGCCAGGTAGCCTTGGACAAGCAATTCCAGGCCATGCAAGGCCCGTGGTACATCCGCGCCCTGCAAGTGGCGGTGGCGGCGGACCCGGATATTCGCCAGGAAACCTGGAACGGCTACAGCTACCAGATCCTGCTGACACCCGAGGCCATGGGCTGGGGGCTGGGCGGGGCGATGCTGTTGTCGTTCGGCCTGGAGTGCCTGTTCCGTTTGATCGACTGGGTGGTGCTGGGCGGCAAGCGCCTGCGCCAGAGCCGGCCGATCGAAGAGCGGGACCTGAAGGGGCTCTAAAAGCTCAACTCGGTCTAATGTGGGAGCTGGCTTGCCTGCGATAGCGGTGGATCAGTAAAAGATGTGCTGGCTGACCCACCGCTATCGCAGGCAAGCCAGCTCCCACAGGTTTAATCGGTCTTTGTCAGTTGCATCCTGTCTTCACCGACTTCTAGGGCATACCGCGCCACCACTTTCTGGCACAACCCCACAATCTCCTCCACCAGCTCCACCCCCACGCGCCACGACACCACCACCTGCAAGTTCGGCAGTTTCTGCGCCATTGGCAGCATCACCAATTCGCCGCGCGCCAGTTCTTCGCTGACCAGCACCGGCGGCAGCGCGCCAATGCCAAAACCATCGCGCAGCAAACGGGTGATGGCCGACACCGAATTCACGCAGTTCATGCGTGGCGCGGCCACGCCGTTGGCTTGCATCAGGCTGATCACGTCCTGGTGCGGGTGGGAGTTTTTCGAGTAGGTGATGATGCGCTCCTGGGCCAGTTCGGCCAGGGAGGCGTAGTCACGGTTGTAGATCGACTGGCTGGCGACGATCCAGGCCATGGGGTGGCTGCACAACTCCAGGCTGCGCACGGTCTCGAGGCGCAGCAGGTCGGTTTGCAGGATCAGGTCGAGGAAGCCTTTTTGCAACTGATCGCTGAGGTTCAGTGCGGTATCGGCGACCAACTCGATTTCCACCAGGGGGAAGTGGTCCATCAGTTCTGCGACCAACGGGCTCAGCCAGGTGTGGATCACCGTGTCCATCGCGCCGATGCGGATGCGCCCGACTTTGCTGCTGGTGGTCTCCAGGGACTGCTTCAGGCCCTGCATGGTCACCATCATCTGCTCGGCATAATCGAGCACCTTCAAGCCTTCCGGTGTCAGGCTCACACCGCGTGAGTCGCGCAGAAACAGCTTCACGCCCAACTCGCTTTCCAGCACGGCGATGCGGCTGGAGATCGACGCCTGGGTGGTGAACAACTTCTCGGCGGTCAGGCGGAAACTCTTGAGCTTGGCCACCCAGACGAAGGTTTCGAGGAACTTCAAATTCATGGGATCAACTTTTTCTTATGCATGGATCGGTTTTTATTAGTTGGACGCCGCACCGGGCCAGCGCCAAAAATCGAGCTATTCCACGATAAGCGCCGTTGGGGTGTCAGGACAAGTTGCGAGTTCTGCGTAAAAAATCCCACACTACAAAAAAATAAAGCCTACAGGAGCACCTACCGTGAGCCGCCTTCTTCTGAATTGCGACATCGGCGAAAGCTTCGGCAACTGGACTATGGGTCTGGACGCCGAGGTCATGCCGTTCATTGATTGCGCCAACGTGGCGTGCGGCTTCCATGCCGGCGACCCGAGCATCATGCGCAAGACCGTCAGTCTGGCGCTCAAGCACGGCGTGCAAGTCGGTGCGCACCCGGCTTACCAGGACCTGCAAGGTTTCGGCCGTCGCTCCATGGCCTACACGCCCCAGGAAATCCAGGATCTGTTGCACTATCAGATCGGCGCCCTCGACGGCATCTGCCGGGCGCAAGGTGGGCGGGTCAGCTACGTGAAGCCCCACGGCGCGATGTACAACGACATGATGGCCAACACGGCGCAATTGCGCGCGGTGATCCAGGCCGTGGCGGCTTACGGCGACCTGCCGCTGATGTTGCTGGCAACCCGCGACAACAGCGCCGCGCAGGCCTTAGGCGATGAATATGGCGTCACCCTGTGGTTTGAAGCCTTTGCCGACCGCGCCTACGACAATAAGGGCCACCTGGTCTCGCGGCAGTTGCCCGGCGCCGTGCACCACGATGCCGACACCATCCTGCAGCAAGCCCTGACCATTTCCAGGGGGGAAGCGCTGACCGCCAGCGACGGCAGCTTGCTGGTCCTGCAAGCCAACACCCTGTGCGTACACGGCGACAACGCCAGCTCGGTCGCCGCCGTGCAGCGTATCCGCGAGGCATTGAAGTCAGCATGAAGCCTCGGATTGAAGTGGTGGCCATCGACTGCCTGATGGTGCGTCTGTTTGATGCAATCGCCGAAGCCAACATGCCTTGGATGCTCGCCGCCACCCAGCGCCTGCGCAGCGGTTTCGGCGCGGCGTTGGTCGACCTGGTGCCGTCCTACACCACCTTGATGGTGCATTACGACCTCGGCGCATTGAACCCAGCCCAGGCACGGGAATTGATTGACCAGGCCCTGACCGACCTGCAACCGCAGACCCAGGGCAGCGGCCAGTGCCATGTGCTGCCGGTGTGGTACGACCTGAGCGTCGGTCCCGAATTGAGCCTGCTCAGCCAGCGCAGCGGCCTGGCCATCGACGACGTGATCCGCCGCCATAGTGCCCACGAATACCAAGTGTTCGCCCTCGGCTTCGCCCCCGGTTTTGCCTTTATGGGCCTGGTGGATGAAATCCTCGCTGCGCCACGCCTCAACACCCCGCGTAAACGCGTAGCGGCGGGCAGTGTCGGCATCGCCGAACGGCAAACCGCCGCTTATCCGGTGGTCTCGCCGGGCGGCTGGAACCTGATAGGCCGCACGCCGGCCAAACTCTTCGATCGTGAGCGAGACGGCTACAGCCTGATGCAACCGGGCGACACGGTGCGCTTCGAATCGGTCGATCACGCCGAATTCATCAAACTGGGTGGCGATGACACGCCGTTGGAGGCGCAGGCATGAGCCGCTTGATCATCGAGGCCAGCACACCGCTGTGCCTATTGCAGGACGCTGGCCGTTTTGGCGTACGCCACCTGGGCGTGACCCAGGGCGGCGCGCTGGATTGGGTGTCGATGTCCTGGGCCAACTGGCTGCTGGGCAACGCGCTGGACGCGCCGGTGGTGGAAATTACCCTGGGCGGTTTTACCGTACAGGCGGAGGATTATTGCCTGCTGGCCCTCGCCGGTGCTGACTTGGGGGCTTACATCGACGAACGCGCCATCAGCCCAGGCCGCAGTTTTATCCTGCAAAAGGGCCAGCGTTTGCGTTTTACCCAGCCATTCAATGGCGCGCGGGCTTACTTGGCCGCGCCGGGCGGGTTCGATGCGCCGGACGTGTTGGGCAGTTGCGCCACCGTTGTGCGTGAAGAGCTGGGCGGCGTGGACGGTTTCGGCAAGGCACTGGCCGAAGGCGGGTGCTTGGCGTATTCCGGCGTCGGCGGCGCAATGAAGGTGTTGAGCGATCCAGGCCTGGCCAAGGCTGCATTGGACGTGATCGTCGGTGCCCAGATCGGCCAGTTCAGCGGGCAAAGCCTGTTCGATGCGTTCAACACCGAATGGACCCTGGACAGCCGCGCCGACCGCATGGGCATGCGCCTGCTGGGCACGCCGTTGCAGTATCAGGGGCCGTCACTGATCTCCGAGGGGATTCCCCTGGGGGCGATCCAAGTGCCGCCGGATGGGCAGCCGATCGTGTTGCTCAATGATCGGCAGACGATTGGCGGTTACCCGCGCCTGGGCGCGTTGACGCCGTTGTCGCTGGCGCGGCTGGCGCAGTGCCTACCGGGGGAGACGGTGCGGTTGGCGCCGGTGGTGCAGGAGACGGCGCACCGGCAGCATGTCGACTTCTTACAGCGTTTTCACTGACCCCTGTAGGAGCCCGGCTTGCCGGCGATGGCGTCCGCCCGTCTTGCATAAGGCTCAAGGGCGCAATCGCCGGCAAGCCGGGCTCCTACAGGTCGTGCGGGGTTACTTGGAGAGGAAGCGCATCCCTTCCTCAAGCCCGCGCAACGTCAGCGGATACATCTGATCCTCCACCAACTCCCGCACAATTCCCGTCGACGCGGTATACCCCCAGGTGTCCTTCGGATACGGGTTAATCCAGATCAGCTTCTTGTACTTGGCCATGAAGCGCTGCATCCACACATAGCCCGGCTCCTCATTCCAATGCTCGACGCTGCCGCCGGCCTGGGTGATCTCGTACGGCGCCATCGACGCATCGCCGATAAAGATCACTTTGTAATCGGCGCCGTATTTGTGCAGCAAATCCTGGGTCGAGGTGCGTTCCGAGGTGCGGCGCTGGTTGTTTTTCCACACCGATTCGTACACGAAGTTGTGGAAGTAGAAGTATTCCAGGTGCTTGAACTCGGTCTTGCACGCGGAAAACAGCTCTTCGCAGATCTTCACGTGGGCGTCCATCGAGCCGCCGATATCGAACAGCAATAAAAGTTTAATGGTGTTGCGCCGCTCCGGGCGCATCTGGATGTTCAGCAACCCAGCGTCACGTGCGGTGTAGTCGATGGTGCCGTCAATATCCAGCTCTTCGGCTGCACCCTGGCGCGCAAATTTGCGCAGGCGGCGCAGGGCGACCTTGATGTTGCGCGTGCCCAGTTCCACTTGGTCGTCGAGGTTCTTGTACTCGCGCTGGTCCCACACCTTAACGGCCTTGCCCTGGCGCTTGCCGGCGTCGCCGACGCGGATGCCTTCCGGGTTGTAGCCGCCGGAACCAAACGGGCTGGTGCCGCCGGTGCCGATCCACTTGTTGCCGCCGGCGTGGCGCTCTTTCTGTTCTTCCAGGCGTTTCTTGAATTCCTCGATGAGTTTGTCGAGGCCACCAAGAGACTGGATCTGCGCCCGCTCCTCATCGGTCAGCGAGCGTTCGAATTCCTTGCGCAGCCAGTCTTCGGGGATCAATGCCTGCAGGTGGTCGTCGAGTTTTTCCAGGCCATTGAAATAAGCGCCGAAGGCCCGGTCGAACTTGTCGAAGTGCCGCTCGTCCTTGACCAGGATCGCCCGGGCCAAGTAGTAGAACTCGTCCATATCGGCGAAGGTCACGCGCATTTTCAGCGCGTTGATCAGGTCGAGCAGCTCGCGCACCGACACCGGTACCTTGGCGGCACGCATCTCGTTGAACAGGTTGAGCAGCATCAGCGATTACCGCGACGGCTCATGAACGCCAGACGCTCCAGCAACTGCACGTCTTGCTCGTTCTTCACCAACGCACCGGCCAGCGGCGGGATGGCTTTGGTCGGGTCGCGCTCGCGTAGCACGGCTTCGCCGATGTTGTCGGCCATCAGCAGCTTGAGCCAGTCCACGAGTTCGGAGGTGGAGGGTTTTTTCTTCAGGCCCGGTACTTTGCGCACGTCGAAGAACACGTCCAGCGCTTCGCTGACCAGGTCTTTCTTGATGTCGGGGTAGTGCACATCGACGATTTTCTGCAGGGTGGTGCGGTCGGGGAAGGCGATGTAGTGGAAGAAGCAGCGACGCAGGAAGGCGTCCGGCAGTTCTTTTTCGTTGTTGGAAGTAATGATGATGATCGGGCGTTTCTTGGCCTTGATGGTCTCATCGATTTCGTAGACGTAGAACTCCATCTTGTCGAGTTCTTGCAGCAGGTCGTTGGGGAACTCGATGTCGGCCTTGTCGATTTCATCGATCAGCAGGATCACCCGCTCTTCGGATTCGAACGCTTCCCAGAGCTTGCCCTTTTTCAGGTAGTTGCGCACATCGTGGACCTTGTCCACACCCAGCTGCGAGTCGCGCAGGCGGCTCACCGCGTCGTACTCGTACAGGCCCTGGTGGGCCTTGGTGGTGGACTTGATGTGCCAGGTGATCAGCTTGGCGCCGAAGGACTCGGCCAATTGCTCGGCGAGCATGGTCTTGCCGGTGCCGGGCTCGCCCTTGACCAGCAGCGGCCGCTCCAGGGTGATGGCGGCGTTGACGGCCAGTTTCAGGTCATCGGTAGCTACATAGGCCTGGGTGCCTTCGAACTTCATCGGTGTTTCCTCGCATTCATCAATGCCCGGACTATACCGCGCAGCCCCGGCGACTGTGAACGCAGGCGGCTTATTCAGTATCTGAATGGCCAGTCACGAACGCTGTAGGAGCGAGCTTGCTCGCGAAGGGCGTCAACGATGACGCGGGGCTACTGATGCCCCGCGGTGTTCTCGGGTTTTTCGCGAGCAAGCTCGCTCCTACAAGGGAGGGGTTAGTCCGCGCTGGGCTTGGGTTGCTCGTAGCGGGCATTGAAGGCCTGGATAAAGCCGTTGCGCAAAATCGCCAAAAACGCGGAGAACGCGCTGACATTTTGCTGGTGCACGCTGCCACTGAGTTCAACACGGGTGGCGAACTGGTTTTTCGCCTGGTTTTTCAGCACGGTTTCGCTGGCGCCGACCACGGCTTCCCAGATCGAGCGGAAGATATTCTTGTCTTTGTTTTCCACGTCCTGTTGCCAATCGAACACTTCGACGTCGCGCAGCAGCGGCTTGATATAGCCGGTCAACTGGCCTTTTTCCGCCTGGGCTTCGATCACCACGTCGCCGGTGCCAGCCTTGAAATCGAATTTGCCGTAGGCCGAGGCAAAGTCATTCATGCGTTTGAGCTGCAGATCCTTGGCGCGAAAACGGAATTCGAAGTTCTCGAAATTGCTTAGCGGGTCGAAGGTGGCAGTGGCCTCCAGCGGCGCCTGGCCTTGCAGCAGGGCTTTGCCCTCGAAGCGAGCGTCGCGCTTGCCTTTGACGTCGACGACGTTGGTCAGGTTATAGAAGCTGGCGTTGACCTCGGTGGCGTTGATGTTGACCGGTGGTTTGGAACTGAAGTTGTGGAAGGCGATCTTGCCGTCTTCGATGCGAACCTCGTCGAGGGTGATGGGCGCCAGCTTGCTTAACTGCTCGCGCCAGTCGGTGCCTTTACCGGTCTGGGACGCCTGCTTGTTGGCGCCGCCGTCGACGAAGTTCACTTCGGGGTTGATAAAACGCACCTTGGCCACCACCGCATGGTCGTACCACAGCGAGTGCCAGCTCACCGCCAGGTCGATCAGCGGCGCCTTGACGAACGGTACGGGCACTTTGCCGTCGACCTTGATGATCTCCAGACCGTTGATCTTGTAGGCGCCGCGCCACAGGGCCAGGTCCACATCGGCCACCTGGCCACGGTAGTCGCCCATGTTGGCGAGTTTTTCATTCAGATAGTTACGCACCAGATAGGGCAGGGCGATGCTCAGGGCGACAAGTACTACCAGTAATCCGGCGACGGTCCATAGTGGCCAGCTGTAGCGACGTTTCATGGTTCAGTCCTCCTTGCTCGTAGGAGATTGACTACTGTGAAGCGCGCAACGTTCCTCCGACTGGACGCTTCGCGGCACGAGGCATACCCTTGTGGCCTTCCAGAAGACCGCCCAATAGGACCCGTCATGAGCCGCATCTTTGCAGACAACGCGCACTCCATCGGTAACACGCCCCTGGTTCAGATCAACCGGATCGCACCGCGTGGCGTGACCATCCTGGCCAAGATCGAAGGGCGTAACCCAGGCTACTCGGTGAAGTGCCGCATTGGCGTAAACATGATCTGGGACGCTGAAAGCACCGGCAAACTCAAGCCGGGCATGACTATTGTCGAACCCACCTCTGGCAACACCGGCATCGGCCTGGCATTCGTCGCCGCCGCCCGCGGCTACAAATTGCTGTTGACCATGCCGGCCTCCATGAGCATCGAGCGCCGCAAGGTGCTCAAGGCCCTCGGCGCCGAGCTGGTGCTGACCGAGCCGGCCAAGGGCATGAAGGGTGCGATCGAGAAAGCCGGCGAAATCGTTGCCAGCGACCCCGCCACCTATTTCATGCCAGCCCAGTTCGAAAACCCGGCCAACCCGGCGATCCACGAGAAAACCACCGGTCCGGAAATCTGGAATGACACCGATGGCGCCGTGGACGTGCTGGTGGCGGGGGTGGGCACCGGCGGCACCATCACGGGTGTGTCGCGCTATATCAAGAATATTGCGGGCAAACCGATCCTGTCGGTGGCGGTCGAGCCGATTGTGTCGCCGGTGATCACCCAGGCGCTGGCCGGTGAAGAGATCAAGCCCAGCCCTCACAAGATCCAGGGCATCGGCGCAGGGTTCGTGCCGAAGAACCTTGACCTGTCGATGGTTGACCGCGTGGAGCTGGTGACCGACGACGAATCCAAGGCCATGGCCCTGCGCCTGATGCAGGAAGAGGGCATTCTGTGCGGCATTTCCTGCGGCGCCGCGATGGCCGTGGCGGTACGCTTGGCCGAGAAACCGGAGATGCAGGGCAAGACCATTGTGGTGGTTTTGCCGGACTCAGGTGAACGCTACCTGTCGAGCATGCTCTTCAGCGATTTGTTTACCGATCAGGAAAACCAGGCTTGATGTGTGTCAGCACTGACACCTTGGGCCTTCTGCATACTGGCCCAAGTGTTTATGATGCCCGGCGCATTTTTTCAGGAGTTGCTGCATGACCTTTTCTTTAGCGGCCAAGCTGTCGGTGTTGTTGGTGTTTATCGGCAGCACACTGTACGTGCACCTGCGCGGCAAGGCGCGTTTGCCGGTATTGCGTCAGTTCGTCAACCATTCGGCGCTGTTCGCCCCGTATAACGCCTTGATGTACCTGTTCTCGGCCGTGCCGTCCAAGCCATACCTGGACCGCAGCAAGTTCCCGGAACTGGATGTGCTCAAGGACAACTGGGAAGTGATCCGCGAAGAGGCCATGCACCTGTTCGACGAGGGTTACATCCGTGCGGCCGAAAAGAACAACGACGCCGGTTTCGGCTCGTTCTTCAAGAAGGGCTGGAAGCGTTTCTACCTCAAGTGGTACGACAAGCCCCTGCCGTCGGCCGAGGCGCTGTGCCCGAAAACCGTGGCGTTGGTGAGCAGCATTCCGAACGTGAAAGGCGCGATGTTCGCGCTGTTGCCGGGCGGCAGCCACCTCAACCCGCACCGCGATCCGTTTGCCGGTTCCCTGCGTTATCACCTGGGCCTGTCCACGCCGAACTCCGACGACTGCCGCATCTTTGTCGATGGCCAGGTGTACGCCTGGCGTGACGGTGAAGACGTGATGTTCGACGAAACCTATGTTCACTGGGTCAAGAACGAAACCGAGCAGACCCGTGTAATCCTGTTCTGCGACATCGAGCGCCCCCTTAGCAACCGCGTGATGACCCGCGTCAACCGTTGGGTCAGCAAGCAATTGGGTCGCGCCACTGCGCCGCAGAACCTGGATGACGAGCGCGTGGGCGGCATCAACCAGGCGTACGCCTGGAGCAAGACCTTCAGTGACAAGTTCAGCGGCGTGGTCAAGCAGTGGAAGCGCAAGCATCCGAAGGCTTACCGGATTGCGCGGCCGGTGCTGGCTGTTGTTGTGCTGGTGTTGCTGTGGAAGTGGCTGTTCGGCTGATCCACGCCGTATAAAAAAGGCGCCGCATCGAAAGATGCAGCGCCTTTTTCATATCTGGAATGCGATCACCGCCTTTGTAGGAGCCCGGCTTGCCGGCGATAGCGTCCTTGAAACCGCTATCGCCGGGAAGCCGGGCTCCTACAGGGTTATGAGGCGATCAGTTGGCGCAGTACGTAATGCAGAATCCCGCCCGACTTGAAGTATTCCACCTCATTGAGCGTATCGATCCGGCACAACACCTCCACCTTCTCGCTGCTGCCATCCTCCCGCGTAATCACCAGCGTCAGGTTCATCCGCGGCACGATCTCCACGTCAGTCAGCCCGAGAATGTCGATCTTCTCCTTGCCGGTGAGCTTGAGCGTCTTGCGGTTCTGATCCAGCTTGAACTGCAACGGCAGCACGCCCATGCCCACCAGATTGGAGCGGTGGATACGCTCGAAACTCTCGGCGATCACCGCCTTGACCCCCAGCAGGTTGGTACCCTTGGCTGCCCAGTCACGGCTGGAGCCGGTGCCGTATTCCTGGCCGGCGACCACCACCAAGGGCGTGCCCGAGGCCTGGTACTTCATCGACGCGTCATAGATCGCCATCTTCTCGCCGGTGGGGATGTACAGCGTATTGCCGCCTTCCTCGCCGCCGAGCATTTCATTGCGGATACGGATATTGGCAAAGGTGCCACGCATCATCACTTCATGGTTGCCCCGGCGTGAGCCGTAGGAATTGAAGTCGCGCGGTTCCACGCCTTGTTCACGCAGGTAGCGACCGGCGGGGCTGTCGGTCTTGATATTGCCGGCCGGGGAGATGTGGTCGGTGGTCACCGAGTCGCCCAGCAGCGCCAGCACGTTGGCACCTTTGACGTCTTTGATGACTGGCAGAGGCCCGGCAATGTCGTCGAAGAACGGCGGATGCTGGATGTAGGTGGAATCCTTTTGCCACACGTAGGTGGCGGCCTGTGGCACTTCAATGGCTTGCCACTGCTCGTCACCGGCGAACACCTCGGCGTATTCCTTGTGGAACATACCGGTGCTGACCTGGGCCACGGCATCCGCGATTTCCTTGCTGCTGGGCCAGATGTCCTTGAGGTACACCGGCTTGCCGTCTTGGTCATTACCCAGCGGTTCGCTGCTGATATCGATGCGCACGGTGCCCGCCAAGGCATACGCCACCACCAGTGGCGGCGAAGCCAGCCAGTTGGTTTTTACCAGCGGGTGCACGCGGCCTTCGAAGTTGCGGTTACCCGACAGCACTGACGCCACCGCAAGGTCGGCTTTCTGGATGGCTTTTTCGATCGGCTCGGGCAGCGGGCCGGAGTTGCCGATGCAGGTGGTGCAGCCGTAACCCACCAAATCAAAGCCGAGCTTGTCCAGATATTGGGTGAGGCCCGCCGCTTTGTAATAGTCGGTAACCACTTTGGAGCCTGGCGCCAAGGAGGTCTTGACCCAAGGCTTGCGCGTCAGGCCCTTTTCCACGGCCTTTTTCGCCACCAGCCCGGCCGCCATCATCACGCTGGGGTTGGAGGTGTTGGTGCAGGACGTGATCGCGGCGATCACCACCGCGCCGTTTTTCAGGCGATAGGTCTGGCCGTCGTATTCATAGTCGGTTTCGCCCACCAAGTCGGCATTGCCCACGGCAACCCCGCCACCGCCTTCGCTTTCCAGGCGGCCCTCTTCTTTGTTGGTGGGTTTGAATTGCAGGTCGAGGAAGTCGCTGAACGCCTGGCCGACATTCGGCAGCGCCACACGGTCCTGCGGGCGTTTCGGCCCGGCCAGGCTAGCTTCGACGCTGCCCATGTCCAGGGCCAGGCTGTCGGTGAATACCGGCTCCTGGCCCGCGTTGCGCCACAGGCCCTGGGCTTTGGTGTAGGCCTCGACCAGCTTCACGGTTTCGGCAGGGCGGCCGGAGAGGCGCAGGTAGTCCAGCGTCACTTCATCCACGGGGAAGAAGCCGCAGGTGGCGCCGTATTCCGGGGCCATGTTGGCGATGGTGGCGCGGTCGGCCAACGGCAGATCAGCCAGGCCGTCGCCGTAGAATTCGACGAATTTACCCACCACGCCTTTCTTGCGCAGCATCTGGGTGACGGTCAGCACCAAGTCAGTGGCGGTGATGCCTTCTTTCAATTTACCGGTGAGCTTGAAGCCGATGACTTCCGGGATGAGCATCGACACCGGCTGGCCGAGCATGGCCGCTTCCGCTTCGATCCCGCCCACGCCCCAGCCGAGTACGCCCAGGCCGTTGATCATGGTGGTGTGGGAGTCGGTGCCGACCAAGGTGTCGGGGAAGGCGTAGGTGCGGCCGTCTTCGTCCTTGGTCCACACGGTGCGGCCGAGGTATTCGAGGTTGACCTGATGGCAGATGCCGGTGCCCGGTGGCACCACGCTGAAGTTGTCAAAGGCGCTCTGGCCCCAGCGCAGGAAGGCGTAGCGTTCGCCGTTGCGCTGCATTTCGATGTCGACGTTCTGCTCAAAGGCGTCGGCGTTGCCGAACTTGTCGACCATCACCGAGTGGTCAATCACCAGGTCCACGGGCGATAGCGGGTTGATGCGCTGCGGGTCGCCCCCGGCCTTGGCCACGGCGGCGCGCATGGCGGCCAGGTCGACCACGGCGGGTACGCCGGTAAAGTCTTGCATCAAAACTCGGGCGGGGCGGTACTGGATCTCACGGTCGGACTGGCGTTCCTTGAGCCAGGCGGCAATGGCCTTGAGGTCGGCGCCGGTGACGGTCTTGTTGTCTTCCCAGCGCAGCAGGTTTTCCAGCAGCACCTTCAGCGACATCGGCAGCTTGTCCAGGTCACCCAGGCTCTTGGCGGCTTCGGGCAGGCTGAAGTAGTGGTAGGTTTTGCTGTCTATTTCAAGGGTCTTAAGGGTACTCAGGCTATCAAGCGATGACATGACACGACTCCTTATGGTCCGCACGGCTACGGACCTGACGGGACGAACAGAGCTATCAACTTAGCCCTGTTTTCATTAGCAGGCTAATAACTGGACTCTATCGTTAAGTCCAAGGTTCCGAACTCCGTTATCATGCGCGGGTTTTCATGACAGGCATTGCGACAGCGCAACGTCAGTTGATTCACTTGGAGAGTTGATGAACACCCTTTTTATGCACTGCCGCCCGGGTTTTGAAGGCGAAGTCTGTTCCGAGATCGCGGACCTCGCCGCGCGCCTGAACGTTTCCGGCTACGCCAAGGCCAAGACCGGCAGCGCCTGCGCCGAATTTGTCTGCACCGAAGAAGACGGCGCCCAGCGCCTGATGCACGGCCAGCGCTTTGCCGAGCTGATCTTTCCTCGGCAGTGGGCGCGCGGGGTGTTCATCGACCTGCCGGAAACCGACCGCATCAGCGTGATTCTCGCCCACCTGCGCGAATTCCCGGTGTGCGGCAGCCTGTGGCTGGAAATGGTCGATACCAACGACGGCAAGGAACTGTCCAACTTCTGCAAGAAATTCGAAGTGCACCTGCGCAAAGCCCTGCTGAACGCCGGCAAGCTGGTGGACGACCCGAGCAAGCCGCGCCTGCTGCTGACCTTCAAGAGTGGCCGCGAAGTGTTCATGGGCCTGGCCGAGTCGAACAACTCGGCGATGTGGCCGATGGGCATTCCGCGTTTGAAATTCCCCCGCGAAGCGCCCAGCCGTTCGACCCTCAAGCTGGAAGAGGCCTGGCACCACTTCATCCCCCGCGACCAGTGGGACGAGCGCCTGCACGGCGACATGACCGGCGTCGACCTCGGCGCAGCGCCCGGCGGCTGGACCTGGCAACTGGTCAACCGTGGCATGCTGGTGACCGCCATCGACAACGGCCCGATGGCCGAAAGCCTGATGGACACTGGCCTGGTGCAGCACTTGATGGCCGACGGTTTCACCTTCGTGCCCAAGCAGCCGGTGGACTGGATGGTCTGCGACATCGTCGAAAAGCCGGCGCGTAACGCCGCGTTGCTGGAAACCTGGATCGGCGAGGGGCATTGCCGCGAGGCGGTGGTGAACTTGAAGCTGCCGATGAAACAGCGCTACGCCGAAGTGAAGCGCCTGCTGGAGCGCATCGAAGACGGCTTCAAGGCGCGCGGCATCCGCGTGGAGATCGGCTGCAAGCAGCTGTACCACGACCGTGAGGAAGTGACCTGCCACCTGCGTCGGTTGGTGGATGTGAAGAAAACCAAGGCCCGTTAATGAGGAGTAATCAATGAGTGATATTAACGACAGCCCTGTTGACGGCGTTCTCGACGCCACCGGCCTCAATTGCCCGGAACCCGTGATGATGCTGCACCAGCACATCCGCGACCTGGCGCCCGGTGGCTTGCTCAAGGTGATCGCGACCGACCCGTCCACGCGCCGCGATATTCCCAAGTTCTGCGTGTTCCTCGACCACGAACTGGTGGGTCAGCAGGAGCAGGCCGGCACGTACCTGTACTGGATCCGCAAAAAAGCCGACTGATCACTCGATGTACTGTAGGAGCGAGCTTGCTCGCGAAAATCCTCAAGGATAACGTGGCGCACCTGGGTTAACGCGGCGCTCTCGGGTTTTTCGCGAGCAAGCTCGCTCCTACAGGTGTGCCTTGTCAGCGCGGATACGCCGGCGTGCACTGCGCGCCAGGCGCACAAGCAACATCCCCGCCGCACAGCTCAGCCCCACGATCAGCCCTTGCCACAAGCCGCTTGGGCCGCTCGGCTCGCCCAGCCAATTCGTCAGCCCTAGGGCGTAACCCACCGGCAGGCCAACGCCCCAATAGGCGAACAAGGTCAGTACCATCGTCACTCGGGTGTCCTGGTAACCACGCAGTGCGCCAGCCGCCGTGACCTGGATCGAGTCGGAAAACTGGAACAGTGCCGAGAACACGATCAGCGTCGAAGCCAGGTGAATGACCACCGGGTCCGGCGTATAGATCGCCGCAATCTGCTCGCGAAACAGCAACATCAGGCTGCAGGACAGGCAGGCGTAGGCCAATGCCGTGCCCATGCCCACCCCTGCGGCGAAGCGTGCTTCACGCGGTTCGCCACGCCCCAGGGCCTGGCCGACTCGCACAGTGACGGCCATGCTCAGGGAGTAGGGGATCATGAACACCAGAGAGCTGACGTTCAGCGCGATCTGATGACCGGACACCACCGTGGCTCCCAAGCTGCCCAGCAGCAGGGCGATCACCGCAAAAATGCTCGACTCGGCAAAGATCGCCACGCCAATCGGCAGGCCAATGCCCAGTACGCGCTTGATCACCGCCCATTGCGGCCAGTCGAAGCGCTTGAACAATTCGCTGCTCTGGTAGGCCGGCCCCCAGCGGGTCCAGGCGGCCAGGCCAAGCATCATCGCCCACATCGAAATAGCCGTGGCCCAGCCGCAGCCTACGCCGCCCATGGCCGGCAGGCCGAGGTGACCGTAGATGAAGATGTAGTTCAGCGGAATGTTCAGCGCCAGGCCGAAGAGGCCCATGACCATGCTCGGCAGCGTACGACCCAGGCCGTCACTGAAGCAGCGCAGCACGTAATAGAACGCAATGGCCGGCATACCGGCGGCGATGCCATGCAAGTAACCCATGGTGGGCGCGATCAGGTCCGGCTCAACCTTCATTGCATGCAGGATCGGCTCGGCGCAGAGCAGCAGCAGTGAGCCGATGATGCCGACCACCAAGGCCAGCCACAATGACTGACGCACCAGAGGCCCGATTTCGCTGTACTGGCCCGCGCCGTAGCGTTGGGCGACTTTCGGCGTGGTGGCCAGCAGCGTACCGCTCATCAGCAGGTAGACCGGAATCCAGATCGAGTTGCCCAGGCCCACCGCCGCCAAGTCTTGGGGACTGACGCGGCCGGCCATCACCGCATCGACAAAACTCATCGCAGTAGTGGCCAGTTGGCCGACCATGATCGGCAGGGCGAGCGTCAGCAGGCCGCCGACTTCCCGGCTGATGCGGGCGGGGCGGCTGAGGGTGGCAGAGGCAGTGTTCACGTACAGGTGTCCAATAAAGGGATGCGCAAGGACCGCGGATTCTACGCTTTGACGCATTGGTCAGGAAA
Source organism: Pseudomonas reactans (assembly GCF_013385825.1). GTDB lineage: Bacteria > Pseudomonadota > Gammaproteobacteria > Pseudomonadales > Pseudomonadaceae > Aquipseudomonas > Aquipseudomonas reactans. The sequence goes on from NZ_JACAPG010000012.1 coordinate 327,255, forward strand.
AATCCTGTGTTAGGGATTTGTAAGCGCGGGCCGCGATCCCTGTACACTGCGGGTCCGCGAAAGGAGCCTGCCATGCTGATTGTTGCCGACGAAAATATTCCGCTGCTCGATGCATTCTTCCAGGGATTTGGCGAGATCCGCCGCGTGCCCGGCCGTTCCATCGACCGCGCCACGGTCGAACAGGCTGATGTGTTGCTGGTGCGCTCGGTGACCAACGTCAACCGAGCCCTGCTGGAGGGCACGCACGTGCGCTTTGTCGGCACCTGCACCATCGGCACCGATCACCTGGACCTCGATTATTTCAAGCAGGCCGGCATCCAGTGGTCCAGCGCCCCCGGCTGCAATGCCCGTGGCGTGGTGGATTATGTGCTGGGCAGCCTGATGACCCTGGCTGAAATCGAAGGTGCCGACCTCACTCAGCGCACCTATGGCGTGGTCGGGGCCGGTGAAGTCGGCGGGCGGCTGGTCAAGGTGCTCAAGGGCCTGGGCTGGAACGTGCTGGTGTGTGACCCACCACGGCAGATTGCCGAAGACGGCGATTACGTCAGCCTGGAGCAGATCATCGAGCAGTGCGATGTGATCAGCCTGCACACGCCGTTGACCAAGTCCGGCAATGGCTCCACCTGGCACCTGTTCGACCGCCAGCGGCTCAACCAGCTCAAGCCCGGCACTTGGCTGATCAACGCCAGCCGTGGCCCGGTGGTGGACAACGCCGCCCTGCGCGAGGTGTTACTGGCGCGCGAAGACCTGCAAGCGGTGCTGGATGTGTGGGATGGCGAGCCTGAAGTGGACGTGGACCTGGCGGACCTGTGCGTGCTGGCCACGCCGCACATTGCCGGCTACAGCCTGGATGGCAAGCAACGCGGCACGGCGCAGATCTATCAGGCGTTCTGCGCGCACCTGGGGCAGGCGCCGAGCATTCAGTTGAGTGATTTGCTGCCGCCGCCGTGGTTGGCCGAGGTGCAGTTGAATGCGTCCACCGACCCGGCCTGGGCGCTCGCGACCCTGTGCCGCAGTGTGTACGACCCACGCCGTGATGATGCGGATTTCCGGCGTAGCCTGGTAGGAACGGTTGAAGAGCAGCGTAAGGCGTTTGACATGCTGCGCAAGCACTACCCGGAGCGCCGCGAGATTGATGGCTTGAAGGTGCAAATCAACGGTGAATCGGCGGTGCTATCGAACATCGTCGAAGCATTGGGCGCCGTGAGCGTTTAGACCCCCATAAAAAACCCGGCCACCTGGGCCGGGTTTGCAAGAGCGTCGGCGCTTCAGCCTTGCTGGGCAGGCTTGACCAGTCGCTGTTCCAGTTCGCTGCACGCTTGCTGGATCATCTCTTCGGTAATCTGCACATCTTTGCCATTGGCATCGACGTACCAGCAGGGCAATTGCTGCGGCTGGCGGATTACTTCAATCTTGGCATCGCTGCTGTTTTGCAAGGTCATGGCCTGTCTCCTCATCAGGTTGTGTACCCATTCTGCTTATCACTCTAAGCCGCCCGCGTGACCAGGCTGTTACAACTCCTTTCAAAGTCACCGGTTCGAATACCCAGTCCACCAGAAACCGATACAAATTTCCAGCCAGGGGTTAGACCGATAGCCTCTAGGGTTAGGTATCGGCGGGCATAATTAACCTGACTCATTGTTATTTACCCAAGTTCCCCCAATGTTGAGTACAGGTTCCTCATTGGTGATGCCCTCCATGTTCTCAGTCCGTCAACGCCGCGCGATCCGCCTGGCCAGCCGCTTCATCGCGCCCTACCGCTGGCAGGCGCTCGGCGCCCTGTTGGCGCTGATCGTCACGGCCGGTATCACCTTGTCCATGGGGCAGGGCATCCGCCTGCTGGTGGATCAGGGCTTCATGACCCAATCCCCGCACTTGCTCAACCAGTCCATCGGCCTGTTCATGGTCCTGGTGCTGGGGCTGGCAGTGGGCACCTTCGCACGGTTTTATCTGGTGTCGTGGATCGGCGAGCGGGTGGTGGCGGACATCCGTCGGCAAGTGTTCAACCATTTGATCTACCTGCATCCAGGCTTTTACGAGAACAATCGCAGTTCGGAGATCCAGTCGCGGCTGACCACCGACACCACGTTGCTGCAATCGGTGATCGGCTCGTCGTTATCACTGTTCCTGCGTAACGCCTTGATGGTCATCGGCGGCATCGTGTTGCTGTTTGTCACCAACCCCAAACTCACCAGTATCGTGGTGGTGGCGTTGCCGTTGGTGCTGGCCCCGATACTCATTTTCGGCCGCCGGGTGCGCACCCTGTCGCGGCAAAGCCAGGACCGCATCGCCGACGTAGGCAGCTATGTGTCCGAGACCCTCGGCCAGATCAAGACCGTGCAGGCCTACAACCACCAGGTGCAGGACGAGCAGCGTTTCGCCGTGACCGTGGAAGACGCCTTCACCACTGCGCGCAAACGCATCACCCAGCGCGCCTGGCTGATTACCCTGGTGATCATGCTGGTGCTCGGTGCCGTGGGTGTGATGCTGTGGGTCGGCGGCATGGACGTGATCAGTGGGCGCATATCCGGCGGTGAGCTGGCGGCGTTCGTGTTCTACAGCCTGATCGTCGGCAGCGCCGTCGGCACCCTGAGCGAAGTGCTCGGTGAGTTGCAACGCGCTGCCGGCGCCGCTGAGCGGATTGGCGAGCTGTTGCAGTCGAGCAACGAAATCCAGGCGCCGAGCGCAGGCACCGTCCAATTGCCCGCCCGTGTCAGCGGCCGCATGGAGCTGCAAGACCTGCGGTTTTCCTATCCCTCACGGCCGGACAGCTACGCCATCGACGGCCTAAACCTGACCATCAATGCCGGCGAAACCCTCGCGCTGGTGGGCCCCTCCGGCGCGGGTAAATCGACGATTTTTGACTTGCTGCTGCGCTTCTACGACCCCCAGCAAGGCCGCATCCTGCTCGAAGGCCACCCGCTGACCGAACTCGACCCCATGGACCTGCGTCGTCACTTCGCCCTGGTGTCCCAGAGCCCGGCGCTGTTCTTCGGCAGCGTCGAAGACAACATCCGCTACGGCAACCCGACCGCCACTCGGGAACAGGTCGAAGCCGCTGCTCGCATCGCCCATGCCCACGACTTCATCCTGCAAATGCCCGACGGCTACCAGACCCACCTCGGCGACGGCGGCATGGGCCTCTCCGGCGGCCAACGCCAACGCCTGGCCATCGCCCGCGCGCTGCTGGTGGACGCGCCGATCCTGCTGCTCGACGAAGCCACCAGTGCCCTCGATGCCCAGAGTGAACACTTGATCCAGCAAGCGCTGCCGCAGTTGATGCAAGGGCGCACCACCCTGGTGATCGCCCATCGACTGGCCACGGTGAAGAACGCCGACCGGATCGCGGTGATGGACCAGGGCAAGTTGGTGGCGGTGGGCACGCATCAGCAGTTGATTGCGAGCAATGCGTTGTATGCGCGATTGGCGGCGTTGCAGTTCAGTGATGGGCTTGAAGAACACGCATCACACTAAAGTACAGTCCATAAAAAATGCCCGCATTTCTCAATGCGGGCATCGATGTCTCTGTAGGAGCGAGCTTGCTCGCGAAAAACGTCAACGATAACGTAGCTATCCTGGTTTTAAGCGGCGTCCTCAGGTTTTTCGCGAGCAAGCTCGCTCTTACATAGTGGCCTACTGATCATCAAAATACCGCTCATGCCAATCCACCAGCGGCTGTGGTGAATTGAGCTTCTGCCCGTAGATCACCGAATAAGACAGCACGTTCTGCACATACTGGCGGGTTTCGTCGAACGGGATGCTTTCCACCCACACGTCGAAACTCAGGTGGTCCGCGCCGCGCAGCCACTGGCGTACACGGCCGGGACCGGCGTTGTAGGCGGCAGAGGCGAGTACGCGGTTGCCGTTGAACTGGCTGTGCACCTGGCTCAGGTAGGCGGCGCCGAGCTGGATGTTCTTGTCCGGGTCCAGCACTTGGGCCGGGGAGGCCAGGGGGATGCTGAACTTGCGCGCGGTTTCCTTGGCAGTGCCAGGCATCAGTTGCATCAGGCCACTGGCACCGACGCCGGAGCGGGCGTCGTCCATGAAGGCACTTTCCTGACGGGTAATTGCGAACACCCAGCTGGAATGCAGGCCGCGCACCTTGGCTTCACGCACCAGCGTGTCGCGGTGCGCCATCGGGAAGCGGATGTCCAGGTCATCCCAGTACTGCGCTTGGCTGATGGTGCGGATCGCTGGGAAGTACCACTTCATGTCATAGGCCAGCTTGGCCTGGGCGACCATCTCGTCACGGTTGAAGTGACGGCTGACGTGGTACCACTCACGACGGCCATCGACGATCTGGCCACGGGCATAGAATTCCAGCGCACGGCGTACGCCCGGAGTGTTGCGCACTTTGTTGACCAGCGCCTGGCTCATCAGTAGCGGTTTGTTCTTCAACTGATACGGGGCTTTGGAGCGATCTGCCGCAAGGAAACCGTAGAAGTCACGCTCTTGTGCCAGGTTCTTGTACAACACCAGTGCTTGGGGGTTCTTCGGCTCGGCCAGCTCCAGGCTGCGGGCCTGCCAGTAGCGCCAGCGGTTGGTGGTCGCCAAGTCCTGTGGGAGTTTGCGGGTCAACTGGTAGGCATCTTCCCAACGTGCCAGGCGCAGCAGCAAGCGCAGGCGCCATTCGGAGACGGTGTTGTCGCGCAACTCGGGATCGTACTTTGTCATCACTTCAAGGGCGCGGGGGTCATAGCGCTTGGCCAACGTCAGGCCGATTTCCCGGGCGATCGACACTTTTTCGTCACGGGAGAAGTGCATGCTGCTGGCGTAGCCGTCGAGCAGGGCCATGGCCTTGTCCGGATCCTGGCGGGCCAGGCGACGCAAGCCCAGGCCCACGGCGTCCGACATGGCCTCGGTAGCCGGCAGGAAGCGTGACGGGTCGCTGAGCATGTCGGGCTTTTGCGCCACGTCCACCATCAGGCGGCCTTGGGCGCCGAGGGTGGGCAGCGTTTTCACCAGGCTGTTGGCGAGTGCGTAGTTGCGCGCTTCGGCGGCGAGTTTGGCGCGGTCCCAGATCTTCTGTTCGGTGAGCTGCCCGTCAGCCGCCCATTGGCCGAAGGTGGCATCGCAGGCAGCCGGTTGAGACTTGCCGGTCATCCAGAGCTTTTCGGTGGTCTTGTAGCCTTCGGCTTTCAGGTTGTGGGTGAGCTGGTACTGGCCCTGAAGGCAGTCCAGCTCAACGAAATTGAGCTTGGTGTCGTAGTACTTTTCAAAGGTCTGCCAATCGCCACGCTCGGCCAGCCAGCGCAACCAGCGCAGCTTCATCCAGTTGGCCTGGGGCAGGTCGCCGTTTTTGGCGAGGAACTGCTCGATTTCCTGGTTGCTCGCGGTTTTCAGGCGCGCCGTCAGTTCGTCGTAGGCCAGGTAAGGCGTCAGCGGGTAATCGGCCAGGGCCTGGCTGTATTGCATGTACGGGCCGGTATCGCCCTTGGCCAAGGCGCGTTTGGCTTCATCGTAATATTGACGTTGGGTGGTGAGGTCCACGGCCTGGGCGGATTGAACGGCGGTGGCGGAAAGAAGCAGAGAAGATAAAAAGCTGAAAAGGCGACTGCGCATGAGACGTCCGTGCAGAGGAATCTGGACAAGTGCCGACGTCGTCGACACTGATTGCCCCTAGCTTAGCCTTTTGCCCGACGCAGACGAAAGCTTTGCTGGGCGGTTCGTTCAAGTTCGTTGGAAATGTCCTACAGAACGTGTCGGCAACGAAAATGCCAGCCGCATCCCACCCCTAACTCAGGTAGAATGCGCGCCCAGTTTTTGGAGAAGCGTATGACCCTGCTCAAATTCAGCGATGTGTCCCTTGCTTTCGGCGCTATGCCGTTGTTGGACAAGGTGTCCTGGCAGATCGCCCGTGGTGAGCGGGTGTGCATCATCGGCCGCAACGGCACCGGCAAATCCAGCATGATGAAGCTGGTAAAAGGCGACCAGAAGCCCGATGACGGCTCCGTATGGCGCGCGCCGGGCCTCAAGATCGGCGAATTGCCGCAAGAATTGCCGGTGGCCGACGGACGGACAGTGTTCGACGTGGTTGCCGAAGGCCTCGACGGCGTGGGCGCACTGCTCGCCGAATACCATCACCTGGCGCAGAACTGCGTCACCGAAGACGACCTGAACAAGCTGATGCACGTCCAGCAAGACCTCGAAGCCCGTGATGGCTGGCGCTTGCAGCAACTGGTCGACAGCACCTTGAGCCGCCTGCAACTGCCGGCCGACAAGACCCTCGCCGAGTTGTCCGGCGGCTGGCGTCGCCGCGTGCTGCTGGCCCAAGCCTTGGTGTCCGAGCCGGATCTGCTGCTGCTCGACGAACCGACCAACCACCTGGACATTGGCGCGATTGCCTGGCTGGAAGAAGCCCTCAAGGAATTCCAGGGCGCCGTGCTGTTCATCACGCACGACCGTTCCTTCCTGCAGAACCTGGCGACCCGCATCCTCGAACTGGACCGTGGTGGCCTGATCGACTGGAACGGCGACTACGCCAGCTTCCTGGTGCACAAGGAAGCTGCGCTGGCCGCCGAAGAGACCGCCAACGCGCTGTTCGACAAGAAGCTGGCCCAGGAAGAAGTCTGGATCCGCCAGGGCATCAAGGCCCGTCGTACCCGTAACGAAGGCCGCGTAAGGGCTTTGAAAGCGCTGCGTGTCGAGCGTAGCGAACGCCGCGAGCGCACCGGCAAAGCGAATATCCAGCTGGACACCGCCGACAAGTCGGGCAAGCAAGTGATGGTGCTGGAGAACGTCAGCTTCCATCACCCGGACGGCCCGTTCCTGATCAAGGACTTCTCCATGGTCCTGCAGCGCGGCGACCGTATCGGCCTGCTGGGCGCCAACGGCACCGGCAAGACCACCTTGCTCAAGCTGATGCTCAGCGGACTGCAGCCGACCAGCGGCACCGTGGAAGAGGGCACGCGCATTGACGTGGCCTACTTCGACCAGTTGCGCCATCAGTTGGACCTGGAAAAGACCGTGATCGACAACGTTGCCGAAGGCCGCGACTTTATCGACATCGACGGCCAGAGCCGCCACGTGCTCAGCTACCTGGGCGACTTCCTGTTCAGCCCGCAGCGTGCACGTACCCCGGTGAAAGCCTTGTCCGGTGGCGAGCGTGCGCGCCTGCTGCTGGCCAAGCTGTTCAGCAAGCCGGCCAACCTGCTGGTGCTCGATGAACCGACCAACGACCTCGACGTGGAAACCCTCGAACTGTTGGAAGAGGTGCTGCTGACCTTCAACGGCACTGTGCTGATGGTGAGTCACGACCGGGCATTCCTCGACAACGTGGTCACCAGCACCCTGGTCTTCGAAGGTGAAGGCAAGGTGCGTGAATACGTCGGTGGTTACCAGGACTGGCTGCGCCAGGGCGGCTCGCCGCGCCTGCTGGGTGTGACCGAGAGCAAGTCTGGCAAGGCCGACTTGAACTCGGCGGTGGTGGCCCCAGTGGCGGCGGCTGCGCCGGCTGTAGAGGCGGCTCCGGTGGGCAAGAAGAAGCTCAGCTACAAGCTGCAGCGTGAGCTGGAAGCCTTGCCGGGTGATATCGAGGCCAAGGAACAGCAGATTGCCGCCGTCGAAGCGGACATGGCTGACGCCGGTTTCTACCTGCGTCCGGCGGCGGAAACCGCCAAGGTCATCGCCTCCCTGGAGAAACTGAACCAGGAGCTGGAAGTGCTGGTTGAGCGTTGGGCCGAGTTGGATGCCTGAGTGAATCCAGTGCATTAAAAAACCCGGTGCTCATCTGATGAGCACCGGGTTTTTTATATGAAATGCGCTTCAACTGTAGGAGCTGGCTTGCCAGCGATTGCATTCTGTCAGTTGATACATGTGCTGGCTGACACTCCGCTATCGCTGGCAAGCCAGCTCCTACAGGGGGATTTATGAGGCTTTGTTCAGTTTGACGGCCAGCACATCGCACGGCGCACCGTGCAGCACGTCATTGGCTGTAGAACCCAGCAACAATGCCAAACCGTGACGGCCATGGCTGCCGACCACGATCAGGTCACAACCCTTTTCCTTGGCCAGATGATGGATTTCCTGGCGCGGTTGGCCGTAGGTGAGGTGGCAGTCTTCCTTTTTCAAGTGCGGGTATTTGAGAATCAAACGGTCGAGGCGCTCTTTGGCCTGATCGAACTGTTGTTGCTGCAACTGGGAAAGATCCATCGGCACGTCACCGCCAAAGGCCATGGCCATGGGCTCGACGATATGCACCAGCGACAGTATGGCGCCATTGGCCAATGCTGACTCCTGCGCGCGCTTGATCACTGGATCGCACTCTTCGGTCAGATCAACAGCGACCAGAATATGTTGGTAGGGCATGAGGCGTTCCTCCAAGGGACTGCAATAAGTTCAGTATGGCTGCTTTCAAGCGGATGGGGTTGCGTCAGGTCAAATCCGCTCATCTAGAAATTCGGGAGTACACATATGACGGTCTGGATAGTGGTGTCAATCCTTGTGGTGGTTCTGAGCCCTCTGGCATGGCTGCGCCCGTCGCGCCATCAGAGCGGGCGCATGGCCCTGCGTATGGAGGCACGCCGCATTGGCCTGGCCATGCAGTTGTCGCCCCAGGAATGGCCGCATTGGCTCAAGCAAGAGCCGCCGAGCCCGTGCGCGCAGTATTGCCGGCCACGACGCGGCAGCACGCCGGCGATCTGGAGTTACTGGCAGTTGGAGCCGGGGGTATGGGTGAATCAGTGGCGTGAAGTCTGCACTGATGAAAAGTTGTTGCCGTATTTTGCGAAGCTGCCGGACAACGTCTACAAGATCGAGGCGGACAAGCAGATGATCGCTCTGTATTGGGGTGAGAAGGGTGAGCCCAGCGTCCTGAAGGATATCGATACGCTGCTTAAAGCCCTGGCCTGAGAGCGGCTCTCTGTAGGAGCGAGCTTGCTCGCGAAAAGCCCGAGGGCGCCGCATTAACCCAGATGCGCTGCGTTATCGTTGACGATTTTCGCGAGCAAGCTCGCTCCTACAGAAACGCTGGGCAATAAAAAGCCCGACATCATCATCGGGCTGGAGTTGGCCAGGCAGGCCGGTAATTCTGTGTTCCCTGCGTCGGATATTCATCCAGGCGCGGTACGGTTGTCGCTAGCGTAGCGGCATATCCCGTTCTGTACAGCCCTTTCCCACATCTTTTACCTTATTGATTTCGTGAATAGTTGAATATTGACGAGTCGCGGGCTTAGGGTTGGGGTTCTGAAATGACTGGAAAGTCGCGTTTTTCCTAGCCTTTCGAGCGATTGACAATTGCCCGGAATTGGATGAAGGTGGCGTACCCAAATCAAACGGGCGTATGAATTGAGCGTTTGTCTGTCAGACCGCTCATACAGAATCCCGACTATCGCATTGGCGGGTGTGCCTGGCGGATTGGCGTGAACATTGGCGAATTCGTCAATGTCCAACCAGAGGCCAGCGTCCAATGTGTACTGTTCAGCTTCCATATCGTGGAGATCAGTTGATGATTTACGAAGGTAAAGCCATCACGGTTAAGGCTCTTGAAAGTGGCATCGTCGAACTGAAATTCGACCTCAAGGGTGAGTCCGTCAACAAGTTCAACCGTCTAACCCTGAATGAATTGCGTCAGGCCGTAGACACCATCAAAGCAGATGCTTCGGTCAAGGGCGTGATCGTTTCCAGCGGCAAGGACGTGTTCATCGTCGGCGCTGACATCACCGAATTCGTCGACAACTTCAAGCTGCCCGATGCCGAGCTGGTGGCTGGCAACCTCGAAGCCAACAAGATTTTCAGCGATTTTGAAGACCTCAACGTACCGACCGTCGCCGCGATCAACGGCATCGCGTTGGGCGGCGGCCTGGAAATGTGCCTGGCGGCAGACTTCCGCGTCATGTCGGCCACGGCCAAGATCGGCCTGCCTGAAGTCAAGCTGGGCATCTACCCAGGTTTCGGCGGCACCGTACGCCTGCCGCGCCTGATCGGTGCCGACAACGCCATCGAGTGGATTGCCGCCGGCAAGGAAAACCGTGCTGAAGACGCGCTGAAAGTCGGTGCCGTCGACGCTGTGGTTGCCCCGGAAAAACTGGCCGAAGCCGCACTGAACCTGATCAAGGGCGCCATCAGCGGCGAATTTGACTACAAGGCCAAGCGTCAGCCGAAGCTGGAAAAACTCAAGCTCAACGCCATCGAGCAAATGATGTCGTTCGAAACCGCCAAAGGTTTCGTGGCTGGCCAAGCCGGCCCGAACTACCCGGCGCCGGTTGAAGCGATCAAGACCATCCAGAAAGCCGCGAACTTCGGTCGCGACAAAGCCCTGGAAGTGGAAGCAGCTGGCTTCGTCAAACTGGCGAAAACCTCCGCAGCCCAGAGCCTGATCGGCCTGTTCCTGAACGACCAGGAGCTGAAGAAAAAGGCCAAGGCCTACGACGAAATCGCCAAGGACGTGAAACAGGCTGCCGTACTCGGCGCCGGTATCATGGGCGGCGGTATCGCCTATCAGTCGGCGTCCAAAGGCACGCCGATCCTGATGAAAGACATCAACGAGCACGGCATCGAGCAAGGCCTGGCAGAAGCCGCCAAGCTGCTGGTCGGCCGCGTGGACAAAGGTCGCATGACCGCCGCGAAAATGGCTGAAGTGCTTAACGGCATTCGTCCTACGCTGTCCTACGGCGATTTCGGCCACGTCGACCTGGTGGTCGAAGCGGTTGTCGAGAACCCGAAGGTCAAGCAAGCCGTGCTGGCCGAAGTGGAAGCCCAGGTTAAGGACGACACCATCCTCGCGTCCAACACCTCGACCATTTCCATCTCGCTGCTGGCCAAGGCCCTCAAGCGTCCGGAAAACTTCGTCGGCATGCACTTCTTCAACCCGGTGCACATGATGCCGCTGGTGGAAGTGATCCGTGGCGAGAAGTCCAGCGAGCTGGCGGTTGCCACCACCGTTGCCTACGCCAAGAAAATGGGCAAGAACCCGATCGTGGTCAACGACTGCCCGGGCTTCCTGGTCAACCGCGTGCTGTTCCCGTACTTCGGCGGTTTCGCCAAGCTGGTCAGCGCCGGTGTGGACTTCGTGCGCATCGACAAAGTCATGGAAAAATTCGGCTGGCCGATGGGCCCGGCGTACCTGATGGACGTGGTCGGCATCGACACCGGCCACCATGGTCGCGACGTCATGGCTGAAGGTTTCCCGGACCGCATGAAAGACGACCGCCGTTCGGCGATCGACGCGCTGTACGAGGCCAAGCGCCTGGGCCAGAAGAACGGCAAGGGTTTCTACGCCTACGAGGCCGACAAGAAGGGCAAGCAGAAGAAAGTGGCCGACCCGTCGGTGCACGAAGTGCTGGCTCCGGTCATCTACGAACAGCGTGAGGTGTCGGACGAAGACATCATCAACTGGATGATGATCGCCCTGTGCCTGGAAACCGTACGTTGCCTGGAAGACGGCATCGTCGAGACCGCCGCCGAAGCCGATATGGGCCTGGTGTACGGTATTGGTTTCCCTCCATTCCGTGGTGGTGCGCTGCGTTACATCGATTCGATCGGTGTGGCCGAGTTCGTTGCCCTGGCTGATCAATACGCTGATTTGGGCCCGCTGTACCACCCGACCGCGAAGCTGCGTGAAATGGCCAAGAACGGCCAGCGCTTCTTCGGTTAAGTGCCCAGACGACTAGAGCGAGAATATTTATGAGCTTGAATCCAAGAGACGTCGTGATCGTCGACTTCGGTCGTACGCCGATGGGCCGCTCCAAGGGCGGCATGCACCGCAACACCCGTGCCGAAGACATGTCGGCACACCTGATCAGCAAACTGCTGGAACGTAACGTCAAGGTCGATCCGAACGAAGTCGAAGACGTGATCTGGGGCTGCGTCAACCAGACCCTGGAGCAGGGCTGGAACATCGCGCGCATGGCCTCCTTGATGACCCAGATCCCGCACACCGCCGCCGGCCAGACCGTGAGCCGCCTGTGCGGTTCGTCGATGAGCGCGCTGCACACTGCCGCCCAGGCGATCATGACCGGCAACGGTGATGTGTTCGTGGTCGGTGGCGTGGAGCACATGGGCCACGTCAGCATGATGCACGGCGTTGATCCCAACCCGCACATGTCGCTGTACGCGGCAAAAGCTTCGGGCATGATGGGCCTGACTGCGGAAATGCTCGGCAAAATGCACGGCATTACCCGCGAAGCCCAGGACGCGTTCGGCCTGCGTTCCCACCAACTCGCCCACAAGGCGACGGTGGAAGGCAAGTTCAAGGATGAAATCATCCCGATGAACGGTTATGACGAGAACGGTTTCCTGAAATTGTTCGACTACGACGAAACCATTCGTCCGGATACCACCCTGGAAAGCCTGGCGGCCCTCAAGCCTGCCTTCAATCCGAAGGGCGGCACCGTGACAGCCGGTACTTCGTCGCAAATCACCGACGGCGCTTCGTGCATGATCGTGATGTCGGCGCAACGTGCCCAGGACCTGGGTATCCAGCCGCTGGCCGTGATCCGTTCGATGGCAGTGGCGGGTGTGGACCCGGCAATCATGGGCTATGGTCCAGTACCGGCCACACAAAAAGCCTTGAAGCGCGCGGGTCTGACCATCAACGACATCGATTTCTTCGAGCTCAACGAAGCTTTCGCCGCACAAGCCCTGCCAGTGCTGAAAGATTTGAAAGTGCTCGACAAGATGAATGAGAAGGTTAACCTGCACGGCGGCGCGATTGCCCTGGGCCACCCATTCGGTTGCTCCGGTGCGCGTATCTCCGGCACTTTGCTTAACGTGATGAAGCAAAATGGCGGCAACCTCGGGGTTGCAACCATGTGCATTGGTCTCGGCCAAGGCATTTCCACCGTCTTCGAACGCGTCTAAGCGTTGGGTTGACGGAAGCCGGGGCCCAGTGCCCCGGTTTTTGTTTTTGGGTGGTTTTGTATTTTTTTTTTAACAAATTTTGTAAGGGGGCCAGAGCATGAAAGTCGAACCAGGGCTCTACCAGCATTATAAAGGTCCGCAGTACCGTGTTTTCAGTGTGGCGCGCCACTCCGAGACCGAAGAAGAAGTGGTGTTCTACCAAGCACTGTATGGCGATTACGGCTTTTGGGTGCGCCCGTTGAGCATGTTTGTGGAGACCGTCGAAGTTGACGGCGAGCAGGTCCCGCGCTTTGCTTTGGTCCAGGCCGAACCCAGTCTTTTTTCAGGGCAATAACGGCAGGTAGCGCAGAATGCTGCGCTTGACCTCACCTTGTTGCCACTATATATAGCGTTGCCGCGACAGGCGCCAACTGCCTTTCACTTCTCGAATTCAGGAATTTTCCGATCCATGGGCAAATCGCTGGTCATTGTGGAATCCCCGGCTAAGGCCAAGACCATCAACAAGTACTTGGGCAACGAGTACGTGGTGAAGTCGAGTATCGGCCATATCCGAGACCTGCCCACCAGCGGTTCGGCTAGCGCCAGCAAGGAGCCAGCCGCCAAGCGCGGCAAGGCGGCTGCGGGCGAAGGTCCGGTGCTCACCCCTAAAGAGAAAGCGCGCAAGCAGCTGGTCTCGCGCATGGGTGTGGACCCGGAACATGGCTGGAAGGCCAAGTACGAAATCCTTCCAGGCAAGGAAAAGGTCATCGAAGAGCTGCGCCGGCTCGCCAAGGATGCTGACACCATCTATCTCGCGACGGACTTGGACCGCGAAGGGGAAGCCATTGCCTGGCACCTGCGGGAAGCCATCGGCGGCGACGACAGCCGCTACAAGCGTGTGGTGTTCAACGAAATCACCAAAAAAGCCATCCAGGAAGCCTTCTCCAAGCCGGGCGAACTGGACATCGACCGCGTCAACGCCCAACAGGCCCGTCGTTTCCTCGACCGCGTCGTGGGTTATATGGTTTCGCCGCTGCTGTGGGCCAAGATCGCCCGTGGCCTGTCGGCCGGCCGTGTGCAGTCGGTTGCGGTGAAGCTGGTGGTGGAGCGTGAGCGCGAGATCCGTGCGTTCATCCCCGAAGAGTACTGGGAAGTCCACGCTGACCTCGGCACTGCCAAGGGCGCAAACGTGCGCTTTGAAGTAGCCCGCGAGAAAGGCGAGGCCTTCAAGCCGCTGAACGAAGCCCAGGCCATGGCCGCGCTGGAAAAGCTCAAGGCTTCCAGCTACAGCATCGTCAAGCGCGAAGACAAACCGACCAGCAGCAAGCCGTCTGCGCCGTTCATCACCTCCACCCTGCAACAGGCCGCGAGCAACCGCCTGGGCTTCGGTGTGAAGAAAACCATGATGATGGCCCAGCGCTTGTACGAGGCCGGCTACATCACTTACATGCGTACCGACTCCACCAACTTGTCGGTGGACGCGGTCGCGATGGCGCGTACCTATATTGAAGAAGAGTTCGGCAAGAAGTACCTGCCGGAGAAGCCGAACGTCTACAGCAGCAAGGAAGGCGCACAAGAGGCTCACGAAGCGATCCGTCCTTCCGACGCCAACACCACGCCTGCCAAGCTGAGTGGCATGGAGCGCGACGCTGAGCGCCTCTATGAGTTGATCTGGCGCCAGTTCCTGGCTTGCCAGATGCTGCCGGCGCAATACCTGTCCACCACAGTGACTGTGGGGGCTTCGGATTTCGAGCTGCGTGCCAAAGGCCGTATCCTCAAGTTCGACGGTTATACCCGTGTGATGCCGCAAATCGCCAAGCCTGGAGATGACGACGTGCTGCCGGACATGGCCCAGGGCGACACGCTCAAGCTGATCCAGCTCGACCCGTCCCAGCACTTCACCAAGCCGCCGGCGCGTTATTCGGAAGCCAGCCTGGTAAAAGAGATGGAAAAACGCGGTATCGGTCGTCCTTCGACCTATGCGGCGATCATCTCGACCATTCAGGACCGTGGCTACGTTGCGCTGCACAACCGTCGTTTCTACTCGGAAAAGATGGGCGACATCGTGACCGAGCGCCTGTCCGAGAGTTTCTCCAACCTGATGGACTATGGCTTCACCGCCGGTATGGAAGAGAACCTCGATGACGTGGCTCAGGGCGAACGCGACTGGAAAAATGTGCTGGACGAGTTCTACGGCGACTTCAAGAAAAAGCTTGAAGTAGCCGAAAGCCCTGAACACGGCATGCGCGCCAACCAGCCGGTGATGACCGACATTCCGTGCCAGACCTGCGGTCGGCCGATGCAGATTCGTACAGCGTCCACTGGCGTGTTCCTCGGTTGCTCGGGCTACAGCCTGCCGCCGAAAGAGCGCTGCAAGGCCACCGTGAACTTGGTGCCAGGTGATGAAATCGCCGCCGATGACGAGGGTGAATCCGAGTCGCTGGTACTGCGTGGCAAGCACCGTTGCCCGATCTGCAGCACGGCGATGGACGCCTATCTGCTGGACGAGAAGCACAAGCTGCACATCTGCGGTAACAACCCGGATTGCAACGGCTACGAGATTGAAGAAGGTACCTATCGCATCAAGGGCTACGAAGGTCCGAGCCTGGAGTGCGATAAGTGCGGCAGCGAGATGCAACTCAAGACTGGCCGTTTCGGCAAGTTCTTCGGCTGCACCAACCCGACCTGCAAGAACACCCGCAAACTGCTGAAAAGCGGTGACGCGGCGCCGCCGAAGATGGACCCGGTGAAGATGCCCGAGCTCAAGTGCGAGAAGGTCAACGACACCTACATCCTGCGTGACGGCGCTTCGGGGCTGTTCTTGGCCGCCAGCCAGTTCCCGAAAAACCGCGAGACCCGTGCACCGTTGGTGCTGGAGATCGTGCCGCACAAGGACGAGATTGATCCGAAGTACCACTTCCTGTGTGAAGCGCCGAAGAAGGACCCGGATGGTCGCCCAGCCGTGATCCGCTACAGCCGCAAGACCAAGGAGCAGTACGTGCAGACCGAAGTGGACGGCAAGCCTACCGGCTGGAAAGCGTTCTACGACGGTGGCAAGTGGAAGGTTGAGGACAAGCGCCAGGGCGCTTGATCAACTAATCTGCGAAATACAAAGGCCGCCTGCACAGGCGGCCTTTTTTTGGGTGTGGGTGCGAGCTAGCTCGTGAAAATCGTTAACGATAACGCGGGAAGCCAGGTACATAATGGCGCTCTCAGGTTTTTCGCGAGCAAGCTCGCTCCTACACAGCCAGCATCGCGCTTATTCGTTGTGGAGATTGCCGTCATGGCCAACGAACTCTATACCCGTACCAATCAGAAAATTTACTTCGCGGGTCTATCCCTGGAAGCCCTTGGCCGCGCCGAGGAAGGGAAAGAGATGAATGCCATCGCGCTGGTCCAGGCGGGGCGTGAAGCAGCGTTGTTTCACCTGTATGGCGCCTTGCTGGGTTTGTGCCATGAAATCGCCGGGTTTTACCGTCTGCCTCAGGCCGGTTCACCCCGTGCAGAAATGATCATGAATCGCGAAGTCCTGGACGCGATGGCCATTCCTGAGCTGGCCGAACTGGTTGAAATGGCTCAAAGCCCTGACAGTTGGGTGGCGCGTTTGCTCAAGGCGCATGCGGATATGTTCCAGCCACCGCGTATTCCGCATGTGCCCAAGGGCGATGTGACGCAGCCGCTGATCGTGGCGGTTGCGGTGGAAGAGGAAGAACCCAAGCCGTTGAGCCGTGAAGAGCTGGAGGGCTGGCGTCAGGAACTGAAAAAGATGGCGCTGCGCTTTCGCGAAGGCCTGAATGAATGCTGATCCCCTCGTAGGAGCTGGCTTGCCGGCGATGCAGGCACCTCGGAGTGTGAGGCGCAACGCGTTGTAGCCATCGAAGCCGGCGACCATTCATCAAACTGTCAACAAACCTGTTCAGATCCTCTGCGGGGCTGGGTGGATGACTGATATAATCCCGGCCTTTCGTGGAGAACAGACTTTTATGCCAACGTCCTTTCTAGAAATTGTTGAGTTGCCTGACGGCCGAATCGAGCTGCGCCGGGCTGAGGACGAGGGTTCTCTGGTCATCCTGGATTTTTCCGAAGATGCCAAGCAGTTCCTGCAAGGCCAGCACGTGGAAGTGGCTAAAGCCATGTTGAGCGTGGGCGTGCAGATGGCCGGTCGCCTGGCGGAAGGCGAGCCGGAGAAAGACGAGGGGCCGCGGGTTCTTCACTAAGCCCTGTGGTGAAGAGCGCTATTGTGGTTGCTGCGGCTTCTGTGGCGAGAGAGCTTGCTCGCGTTGGGCTGCGAAGCGGCCCTGAATAGATTGATGCGGTGCATCAGGCATTCCACGGTGTCTGGTTTTCGGGCTGCTTCGCAGCCCAGCGCGAGCAAGCTCGCTCGCCACAGCAAGCGCGCTGACCATAGGCCAGGCTTGGTGACTTTATCCCAATCGAATATTCAAACTCTGAGCATCGCCCGTACGTGCAGCACTGATCAGTTGCTGCTTGGCGCTTGCATTCAACGGATTCAACCAGCTCACCACCGTATGGCTGCGGCCCAGGCGTAGTGCTTCGCAGGTCAACTGCTGGGCACTTTGCGTGCCGCGCGGTTGCAGCAGCAGGATGCGTTCGCGGTTGAGGCCGGCATCCCGCAGCCAGGCCTGAGTCAGGCTGGCGGGTGGGGCGATCAGCGTCAGCCAGCGGGCGTCCTGTTCCTCGCTCAGGTCACGCAGGATCGGCGCCAGCAGGCTCAGGCAGCTCCCCGCTGCACCGCGCAACGACAATTCACTGAACGCCTCAGGTTCGGCGCCCCAGGGCGCCTCGACCGTTTCCTTGAGGATAGGCGCAAGGGGTTGGGCCATGAAGGCCTCGAACAGCGACAGTTGTGTGTGTTGTGGGGTGTGGACGAGTTGCATGATGCCTCCTCTAGCGGCGAATGACGCCGACGCTCAAGCCTTCGATCACCAGGTCCTGATCTTTCAGGTTCACTTCAATCGGGGCGAACTCAGGGTTCTCGGCCAGGAGCCAGACCTTGCTGCCTTCGCGCTTGAAGCGTTTGACGGTGACTTCATCGCCGATACGGGCGACGACGATCTGGCCATTACGGGCTTCGCGGGTGGTGTGGACGGCCAGCAGGTCGCCATCGAAGATGCCCACGTCCTTCATGCTCATGCCATGGACGCGCAACAGGTAGTCGGCGCGAGGATGGAAGAAGGTCGGGTTGATGTTGCAGGATTCCTCGACGTGCTGCTGCGCCAGGATCGGCGCACCGGCGGCGACACGGCCGATGATCGGCAGGGTCGATTCGTCGGCCTTGGCTTCGAAACCAGGGATGCGAATACCGCGCGAGGCACCGGGGGTCATCTCGATCGCGCCTTTGCGAGCGAGGGCCTTGAGGTGTTCTTCAGCGGCGTTGGGGGACTTGAACCCCAGTTCCAGCGCAATTTCCGCTCGTGTCGGCGGGTAGCCGTTGTCATCGAGGCAGCGCTTGATAAAAGCCAGAATCTCAGCTTGGCGTGGCGTCAGTTTTAGCATGTTGATCGCTCTGTCTTTTTATACAGTGACTGGGATTATATACAGTGAACTGCGCTTGGCAATCATCCTTTTCTGCCCCTCCGCTGGACGGTCATCGGGCATGCTTCCCACAAGCCAGGGATAGCGCTGCCTACAGACCGGTATGGATGTGATTAAATAGCGATGAAATGTATGACTGCCCGGCCGGAAAGCGAACCCGCAGGCTTGACAAGACACACCCTGAAACGTATGTTTCAAACAAGTGTTTGTCAGGCGGAGTAGCCATGGCCCAGTCGGAAACCGTTGAACGCATTCTCGATGCTGCCGAGCAATTGTTCGCGGAAAAAGGATTTGCTGAAACCTCATTGCGGCTGATCACCAGCAAGGCTGGCGTCAACCTCGCAGCTGTGAACTACCATTTCGGCTCGAAAAAGGCCCTGATCCAAGCGGTGTTCTCGCGCTTCCTGGGGCCGTTCTGCGCTAGTCTTGACCGTGAGCTGGAGCGTCGCCAGGCCAAGGCTGACCATAAGCCGACCCTGGAAGAGTTGTTGGAAATCCTCGTCGAGCAGGCCCTGGTCGTCCAGCCCCGCAGCGGCAACGATTTGTCGATTTTCATGCGCTTGTTAGGCTTGGCGTTCAGCCAGAGCCAGGGTCACCTGCGCCGTTACCTGGAAGACATGTACGGCAAGGTTTTTCGTCGCTATATGTTGCTGGTTAACGAGGCGGCTCCGCGTATTCCGCCGATCGAGCTGTTCTGGCGCGTGCACTTCATGCTCGGTGCTGCCGCGTTCAGCATGTCCGGGATCAAGGCGTTGCGGGCCATTGCCGAGACCGATTTCGGCGTGAATACCTCAATTGAACAGGTCATGCGCCTGATGGTGCCGTTCCTGGCCGCCGGCATGCGTGCCGAAACCGGTGTGACCGACGCCGCCATGGCCGCTGCTCAATTGCGCCCACGCAGCAAGTCCGCGCCAATACCCGCCAAGGTTTGACCGCATCGGGTGGGCGCGACCGCTTGCATCCGCTAAGCTAGCGGCCCATGCCGAATTCAGCTATTTACTCGCAACCCGTTGTGCTCACTGTGCCTGGTGAGGGCAACGGGTTGTGTGCGTTATTTAAGGAAGGTTTATGACTGCTGCCCTGCAAGGTTCTTTGATGGTCGACGTGGCCGGCACCTGGCTGACGGCCGAGGACCGCCATCTGCTGCGCCAGCCTGAAGTGGGCGGCCTGATCATTTTCGCGCGCAACATCGAGCATCCGCGCCAAGTGCGGGAGTTGAGCGCAGCGATTCGCGCCGTGCGCCCGGACTTGCTGTTGGCCGTCGACCAGGAAGGCGGTCGCGTACAACGCCTGCGCCAGGGGTTCGTGCGCCTGCCGGCCATGCGTGCATTGGCGGACAACCCCAACGCCGAGTACTTGGCCGAGCAGTGCGGCTGGATCATGGCGACAGAAGTGTTGGCCGTTGGCCTGGACCTGAGCTTCGCCCCGGTGCTGGACCTGGACTACCAACGCAGCGCCGTGGTCGGCACCCGTTCCTTCGAAGGCGACCCCGAGCGTGCCGCCCTGCTGGCTGGCGCATTCATCCGTGGCATGAACAGCGCCGGCATGGCCGCCACCGGCAAGCACTTTCCCGGTCACGGTTGGGCTGAGGCCGATTCCCACGTCGCCATTCCCAATGATGAACGTAGCCTGGAACAGATTCGCGCCAATGACCTGGTGCCTTTCGCACGCCTGAGCAAGCAACTTGCCGCCGTGATGCCCGCGCACGTGATCTACCCGCAAGTCGACGCCCAGCCAGCTGGGTTCTCGCGCCGCTGGTTGCAGGACATCTTGCGTGGTGAGTTGCAGTTCGATGGGGTGATTTTCAGTGATGATCTATCGATGGCGGGTGCCCATGTGGTGGGCGACGCTGCCAGCCGCATCGAAGCGGCGCTGACGGCGGGTTGCGACATGGGACTGGTATGCAACGATCGTGCGGCGGCTGAATTGGCGTTGACTGCCGCTCAGCGGATGAAGGTCACGCCATCGCCACGCATTGCGCGGATGCGTGGGCAGGCAATTGCTTCGACGGACTACAAGCAGGATCCGCGTTGGCTTGCGGCGCTGACTGCGTTGCGGGATGCTCAACTGATTGAGTGAGACCGTGTTGCGTCTATCGCCGGCAAGCCGGCTCCTACAAGGGGATGCGTTCCAGTTGTAGGAGCCGGCTTGCCGGCGATGGCGATCTAACCGTCAGCGCTTTTCCTGTTTGTTGGGCAACGGCGCAAACAACGCCTCAATATCCTCATTGCCCAACTGCCAATCCCCCGTCGTACGCCCATCCAGCACACCCGCTGCCAGGTCGGACTTTTCCTTCTGCAGGTGCTGGATTTTCTCCTCCACCGTGCCCCTGGCAATCATCTTGTAGACGAACACCGGCTTCTCCTGACCAATGCGATAGGCACGATCGGTGGCCTGGTTCTCCGTGGCCGGGTTCCACCACGGGTCGTAGTGGATCACCGTATCGGCTTCGGTCAGGTTCAGGCCCACACCTCCGGCCTTCAAACTGATCAGAAAAATCTGCAGCTTGCCGCTCTGGAAGTCCTTCACCGGCGTGCGCCGATCTCGGGTCTGGCCGGTGAGCAGTGCGTAGGCCACGCCACGTTTTTTCAGCTCGACTTCGATCAGGCTCAACATCGAGGTGAACTGGGAAAACAGCAGGATCCGCCGACCCTCCTCAAACAGCTCCTCAAGCATTTCCATCAAGCTATCGAGTTTGCCTGAGCTGCTGCCACGGGCGGGCAAGGTCGCGTCGTTGACCAGCCGCAAGTCACAGCACACTTGGCGTAACTTGAGCAGCGCCTCAAGGATGATGATCTGGCTGCGTGCCACGCCTTTGCGGGTGATCTCGTCGCGGACTTTCTTGTCCATGGCCAGGCGCATGGTTTCGTACACGTCGCGCTGGGCTTCGTTGAGGTCGACCCAGTGGATGATCTCGGTCTTGGGTGGCAACTCAGTCGCCACCTGTTCCTTGGTGCGGCGCAGCAGGAAAGGTTTGATCCGACCGTTGAGGTGTTGCAACCGCACATCACTGGCACGCTTTTCGATGGGCACGCGGTAGTCGCGGTTGAAGCTTTTCACGTCACCGAGCCAGCCCGGCAGCAGGAAGTGAAACAACGACCACAGCTCGCCCAGGTGGTTTTCCAGCGGTGTACCACTCAGGCACAGGCGCTGGCGAGCATTCAGCTCGCGCGCCGCCTGGGCCGCCTTGCTGGACGGGTTCTTGATGTACTGGGCTTCATCGAGGATCAGCACATGCAAGGGCAGGGCGGCGAGTTGTTCGATGTCCTTGGGCAGCAGCGCATAGGTGGTCAGCAGCAGGTCATAGTCCTGCAGGTTGGCGAAATGTTTCTTACGCCCTGCGCCATACAGCGCCAGCACCTTGAGTTGCGGTGTAAAGTGCGCCGCCTCATCCAGCCAGTTGGGAATCAGGCTGGTGGGCATCACCACCATGCACGGTCGATCCAGGCGACCGGCGGCCTTCTCGCTGAGAATATGCGCCAGGGTCTGTAGGGTTTTACCCAGGCCCATGTCATCCGCAAGTATGCCGCCGACATCCAGCTGACGCAGCGACTGCATCCAGCTCAAGCCTTCCAGTTGGTAGGGGCGCAGGGTTGCGTTCAGCCCTTCAGGCGCTACGCAGGTGAAATCCTTGATGTCCCGCAGGCGCTGGGCAAAGTTGCGGATCTTCTCGCCACCTTCCCATTGCAGCGGCAGGTCTTCCAGCGGGTTAAGCCGGATCGCATCGGCCTTGGCCAAGCGCAACGTAGTGGTGCCTGCTTCCTGCAGGTAAAACTCACCGAGGGTCGCCAGCACCGGTTTCAATCGACCGTAGGGCAGCGCGACTTGTATCGGGCCGTGACCATTGGGCAGGCCCGGGATGTTCACCAGGATCAGCTCATCATCGCGGCGTCGCGCGAGCTTCTCCGGGTTGAGGATCTCGGTGTGGGAGCGCATCAGGTTCAGCAGGATCGGCAACAGGCTCAGTCGCTCGCCATTGACGATAATCCCCAGCTCCAGGTCGAACCAATCACGCTCCGGACCTTCATCAACCGTGGCGTACCAGTCATCGACGGCGCTGAGGTCGAAGCCGAAATCATCATCGATCAGCAGCTCCCAGCCCTCGGCTCGCAGTGTCGGTGTGGCATTGAGGGTGAAGTTCAGCCACGCACTGTCATTGACCATTTCGAACAGCTCGCCGGCGCTTTCCGGCAGTGCCTTGCTCTGGCGCGTGGCGATCTTGAAGCCCAGCAGGCGCAGTTGTTCGCGATAGGGTTGCTCAAGCTCCGGATGCCGCTTGATGCGCAGGCTCTGGGTGTCCTGGCGCACGATGATGTCGGCGTTTTTTTGCCCGCTGACGTAGTTGCCCAAGTAGTTGAACGACAGCGCCGCCCGGTGCTGGATATAGCGCTGCATCTTGCCGTTGCGCGGTTCAAAGGCGCTGAATTCGACGCTGGCCATCCACAGGCGCGGCACCGGCACCACGTCTTCCATCACCACTTGCGGCAGCACCGCACGGTTTTCCAGCACGGCCTGGAGTTTTTCCAGCAGTTCGGCATCCTGTGCGGCGGCGGGGTAGGCCAGGGTTTCCTGGACTTTCAGCAGCACTGCCGCGATATGTTTGCAATTGGTGTGCACCGGGCAGGTACAGCGGCTGTCCACCAGGATCAAGGTGCCCTTGGCCGATTCACGCAACGAGATGGTCTGCCGATATACGTTGCCCCCGGAGCCTTCGCAACTGGCGACGATGGTGCTGTCGCCGCACTCGACGATGCGCACCCGGTTCTCCAGGGCATACCGTCGCCCGCGCTCAAGGCTCTGCTCTTTAAAGCGATTGGCCCAGGAAGGGGCCAGGGGTTTGGTCAGCGACGACGTGAGGGACATGGTGCTGGATCAGTCCTGAATGTCGGGCGGTGGCGTGCTGGGTGGCTTGGCGGTCAGCGAGGTGATCTTGATCAGCAGCGCCAGGTGGCCACCGTCCAGGTAGTTGAGCTGGTTGTTCTTGGTGCGCACGTCGGCCTGGCTCAGGTGCTCGCTGGCGATCACGCTGCCGTTGGCGTCGAACTGGTTGATCCAGAAGTTCGCATCAATGTCGGTAAAACGGCCCAGTTGCAGGCTCAACACGCCCTCGATCGGAAACTGGCCGAATTGTTCCTGGCCGTCGGTGATCGCGATCTTGACCGGCTGCTCGCCCAGGTTCTGTTCCCACGCCTTATGCAGCAGCACCGTGTAGGTAGAGTCGGCACGCAGCTTGTCGACAATGTTGGACAGGCGCGGCGGGCTCAGTCTGTCGCCCAGGCGCGCCGCTCCGGCATCCCAGTTTTCCGGCGCGGCACGACTGTTGATCACCGGCTCGGCGTTCTGGCGTACCAGGATCATTTCCACCTGGTACGGGCTGTCGGCGAACGCCGCAGGTGCCACGACCACCAACAACAGGCTCAACATGCGGAACAGGCGCATTGGGGCGTCCTTCAAGCAGATTTCGGGATGAGGCGCTCGAACAGCGCCTCCAAGGTATTAAAGCGTTCTTCGGCGCGTTCCATCGGCACCATGAACTTGAACAGCGTAGCCCCTTCGAACTTGTAGCGGTTGGGCTGGCCCTGGATCAGCTTGATCAATACCAGCGGGTCCACCGGCGTCTGCGCTTCGAATTCGATGCGCCCGCCTTGCGGCCCGGCGTCGACCTTCTTGATGCCGAGCTGCTCGGCCTGCAATTTGAGCAGGGTCAGGCGCACCAGGTTCTTGGTCGGCTCCGGCAGCAAGCCGAAGCGGTCGATCATCTCGACCTGCAGGTCTTTAAGGCCTTCTTCATCGGTGGCCGAGGCGATGCGCTTGTACAGGATCAGCCGCGCATGCACGTCCGGCAGGTAGTCCTCGGGAATCAACGCGGGCAAGCGCAGGTTGATTTCCGGCCCGCCGCCCAGCGGTTGATCAAGGTTCGGTTGTTCGCCTTTGCGGATGGCTTTCACCGCGCGCTCAAGCATCTCCATATACAGCGTGAAACCCACCGCCTGGATCTGCCCGCTCTGGCCGTCGCCCAGCAGTTCGCCGGCGCCACGGATTTCCAGGTCGTTGGTGGCCAGCACAAAACCGGCGCCCAGGTCCTGGGTGTTGGCAATGGCCTCCAGGCGCTTCTCCGCGTCGGAGGTGATCTGCTGGCGCGGCGGCGTCAGCAAATAGGCGTACGCCTGGTGGTGACTGCGCCCGACCCGGCCACGCAGCTGGTGCAATTGCGCCAGGCCGAACTTGTCGGCGCGCTCGATGATGATGGTGTTGGCGCTCGGCACGTCGATGCCGGTCTCGATGATGGTCGAGGCGATCAGCACGTTGAAGCGCTTGTGATAGAAGTCGCTCATCACCTGTTCGAGTTCGCGCTCGCGCATCTGCCCGTGGCCGATGGCGATACGCGCCTCCGGCACCAGCTCGGCGAGGTCGGCGGCGCATTTCTCGATGGTCTTCACGTCGTTGTGCAGGTAGTACACCTGCCCACCGCGCAGCAGTTCACGCAACAGCGCTTCCTTGACCGTGCTTTTGTTCTGCTCCATCACGAAGGTGCGCACCGACAAGCGGCGCGCCGGCGGCGTGGCGATGATCGACAGGTCGCGCATGCCCGACACGGCCATGTTCAGCGTGCGCGGAATCGGCGTGGCGGTCAGGGTGAGGATGTCGACTTCACTGCGCAGGGCCTTGAGCTGTTCTTTCTGACGCACACCAAAGCGGTGTTCTTCGTCGATGATTACCAGGCCCAGGTTCTTGATCTTCACGTCGTCCGACAGCAGCTTGTGGGTGCCGATCACGATGTCGATCTTGCCTTCGGCCAAATCGGCGATGGCGGCATTCACTTCCTTGGCGGACTTGAAGCGGCTCATCACTTCCACGGTCACCGGCCAATCGGCAAAGCGGTCGCGGAAGCTGTTGTAATGCTGCTGGGCGAGCAGGGTGGTCGGCACCAGGATGGCTACCTGGCGGCCGCCGTGCACGGCAATGAAGGCGGCGCGCATGGCCACTTCGGTCTTGCCGAAGCCCACATCGCCGCAGACCAGGCGGTCCATGGGCTTGGGCGCGAGCATGTCGGCGCGCACCGCTTCGATAGTGGTTTGCTGGTCCGGGGTTTCTTCGAAGGCGAAGCCGGCGCTGAAGGTGGCGTAGTCGGCTTTCGGGTCGGCGAACGCATAACCTTCGCGGGCGGCGCGGCGGGCATAGATGTCGAGCAGTTCGGCGGCGACATCGCGCACCTGCTCGGCGGCTTTACGCTTGGCTTTCTGCCAGGTTTCCGAACCCAGGCGATGCAACGGCGCCAGGGCGTCATCGCTGCCGGTGTAGCGCGCAATCAAATGCAGGTTGGCCACCGGCACGTAGAGCTTGGCGCCCTCGGCGTATTCCATGGTGAGGAATTCGGCGGCCTGGTTGTCGATCTCCAGGGTCTGCAGGCCGAGGTAGCGGCCGACGCCGTGGTCGATGTGCACCACCGGCGCGCCTTCGCGCAGTTCGGTGAGGTTTTTGATCACGGCATCGTTGTTGGCGTCGGCGCGTTTTTCGCGGCGACGACGCTGCATCACGCGCTGACCGAACAACGGGCTTTCGGCGATCAGCGCCAGGGCCGGATCATCCAGCAACAGGCCTTCGTCGAGCGGTGCGATGGTGATCGCCAGGCGCTCTTTGCTTTTGACAAAGTCCGGCCAGCTTTCGACGGTTTTCGGGCGCAGCTTCAGGCGTTCGAGCAGTTCCAGCAGCACTTCGCGACGGCCAGCGGATTCAGCGGTAAACAGCACGCGGCCGGGGAAGTCACCGAGGAAATTGGACAGCGCTTCCAGCGGTTGCGTGGCTTTGGCCTGGATCGCCAAATCCGGCAGTGTTCCCGCCGGGAAGCGTTCGCGGCCGACGCCGGTTTCCACATCCTGCTGGCTGGCGACCACGCGCGGCCAGCTTTTCAGGCGCGCGAAGCAGTCTTCCACCGGCAGGAACAATTCGGCGGGCGGCAATAAAGGACGGGAGGGATCGACGCGACGCTCTTCATAGCGGTTGCGCACGTCGTTCCAGAAATTTTCCGCCGCCTGTTCGATGCCCGGCAGCGAGAACACCTGGGTGTCCTGGGGCAGGTAATCGAAGAGGGTGGAGGTTTCGTCGAAGAACAGCGGCAGGTAGTACTCGATACCGGCCGGTGTAATCCCGCTGCTCAAGTCCTGAAAGATCGGGCAACGGCGGAAGTCGACGTCGAAGCGTTCACGGAAGCGCGCCTTGAAGCGGGTCACCGCGTCTTTTTGCAGCGGGAATTCCCGCGCCGGCAGCAGCTTGACCGAGTCGACTTTATCGATGGAGCGTTGGTTTTCCGGATCGAAGGTGCGCAGGGTCTCGATTTCGTCATCGAACAGGTCGATTCGGTAGGGCAGTTTGCTGCCCATCGGGAACAGGTCGATCAGCGCGCCACGCACCGCGAACTCACCGTGCTCGTACACCGTGTCGACGCAGCGATAGCCGCTGGCTTCCAGGCGCGTGCGCATCTGCTCGACGTCCAGCTTCTGGCCGATATCCAGCACCAGGCTGCTGCCCAGCAGGAACTTGGTCGGCGCCAGGCGATGCAAGGCCGTGGTGATCGGCACCACCAGCACGCCGTGGGCCAGTTCCGGCAAGCGGTACAGGCTGGCGATGCGCTGGGAGATGATGTCCTGGTGCGGCGAGAACAGGTCGTAGGGCAGGGTTTCCCAGTCGGGGAAATGCAGCACCGGCAAATCGGGGGCGAAGAAGCTCAGCTCCTGCTCCAACCGTTCGGCGCTTTGGCTGTCGGCGGTGAGCAGCAGGGTAAAACGCTTGGCTGCGCTGGCAGCCTCGGCGATGGCCAGGCTCAGGGCGGCACCGGGCAAGTTGCCCCAGTGCTGTTTACCTGCCGCAGCAGGGAGAAGCGGTAGACGCAGGACGGGCACGGAAGGTTGAGCTCCAAGCGTTGCGACAAAGTCGGTAATTGTAACGGGCCAAGGTGCCGCCTGTCAGTTTCTGACTGAGCCTATAACGGTTTGTAGGAAATGTAGTGGCTAAGACAAACAATGGCGGGTTTTGACTCATTATGTAGTGCCAAAATGTACGCGTTTTTCGGAGGGTTACGGACAAGTCGTCCTGCACGTGCCATTGGTGGCCTTCTGGACCCCGCGTATTTACTGGGCTGTAGCGGGGTGTCAATTTTCTGCAAGGACTTTTTGTTGCCGGACGCGCATTGCTCCGAGGGCGGTCGGGCGGCATAATGTAGCCCCTTTTTTCTGCCCCTACATGTGGAAGGTTCCCGTGACTCAGAAGCCCGACCAGTGTCTTGGTGAATGGATCGACCGTGAAGCACTCGCTGAAGCGATGATTCCGCTTATCGGTCAGCTGTACCGCAATAACAATGTGGTGAGCTCGATCTATGGCCGCAGCCTGATCAACCAGTCCGTCATCGCGATTCTCAAAGCCCACCGCTTTGCGCGTCACCGTTCCGCCGACGACAGCGAACTCTCCGTCCACGAAACATTCCCACTGCTTAAAGCCATGAGCGAGCTCAAGCTCGGCGCGGCTTCGGTAGACCTGGGCAAGCTGGCCTACAAATTCCGCAAGGAAGGCGCCGGCCGTACCGCCGAGCAGTTCGTGCGTGAAGAAATGGCCGATGTGGTTGGCCAGCAAAACGCCGCTGCCCGCAAAGGCACCGACGTGGTGCTGTACGGCTTCGGTCGTATCGGCCGCCTGCTGGCACGCATCCTGATCGAAAAAACCGGTGGCGGCGACGGCCTGCGCCTGCGTGCCATCGTCGTGCGCAAAGGCGCCGAGAACGACCTCACCAAACGCGCCAGCCTGCTGCGCCGCGATTCGGTACACGGTCCGTTCAACGGCACCATCGTCATCGACGAAGAAAACAACACCATCACCGCCAACGGTAACCTGATCCAGGTGATCTACGCGAAGAACCCGTCCGAGGTGGATTACACCCAGTACGGCATCAAGGACGCCCTGCTGGTGGACAACACCGGCGTATGGCGTGACGCCGAGGGCCTGGGCCAGCACCTGGCCTGCCCGGGTGTGGATCGCGTTGTCCTGACTGCGCCTGGCAAAGGCAAGCTGAAGAACATCGTTCACGGCATCAACCACGCTGAAATCACTGCAGACGATAAGATCGTGTCCGCCGCGTCCTGCACCACCAACGCCATCGTGCCGGTGCTGAAGGCTGTAAATGACAAGTTCGGCATCGTCAACGGCCACGTCGAGACCGTTCACTCGTACACCAACGACCAGAACCTGATCGACAACTTCCACAAGGGCGATCGCCGTGGCCGTAGCGCCGCGTTGAACATGGTGATCACCGAGACCGGTGCTGCCACCGCTGCTGCCAAGGCCCTGCCTGAGCTGGCCGGCAAGCTGACCGGCAACGCGATCCGCGTTCCGACGCCAAACGTGTCGATGGCCATTCTCAACCTGAACCTTGAGAAAGCCGCCACCCGTGAAGAGATGAACGAGTACCTGCGCTACATGGCGCTGCACTCTGACCTGCATAAGCAGATCGACTTCGTCAATTCCCAGGAAGTGGTCTCCACCGACTTCGTTGGCTCGCGCCACGCCGGTGTGGTGGACGCGGAAGCGACCATTACCCAGGACAACCGCGTTGTCCTGTACGTGTGGTACGACAACGAGTTCGGCTACAGCTGCCAGGTGGTTCGCGTGATGGAAGACATGGCTGGGGTCAACCCGCCTGCGTTTCCGCGCTAAGCACATGCGTTGAATGAGAAAGCCCCGACTGGTTCGGGGCTTTTTCATGCCTGGGAGTTTTTGGTGTTTGTGCGGGCCTCATCGCCGGCAAGCCGGCTCCTACAGGGTGGCGCATTCCATTGTAGGAGCCGGCTTGCCGGCCATTGCGGTCTATCTGGCTACCTGAGCAGCCTGTCACGCAAACTATCCGACAACCCCTTGGGCGCCAGCCAAATGCCCAGGTAAGCCCTCGCCAGCTCGTCATCACGACTGCTGGACACCACCTGCCCATTGATCTCCAGATTCAGCCCACGTCCCGGACGAAAGTCCAGGGCATACCGATCACCGCTGCGGATATTGCGAAAGCTGGCGTGCAGTTTGTCTATTTCCGGTTTGAGGCGGGCGCTGGTCTGCTGACGCTCCAGCGTGGCAGTGGCGGCTTTGATCACATCATTGCGGTCGATGTCTCGGAAGTAATACAGCGTCAGGCGCAGCGCTTTCTGTTGCGCCCAGGCCTGCTTGGCGCTCAGGTCCGACGGAGCATACAGCGCAGCCGCGTAGACATCCGCCCAGAGATAGGTGAGCACCGCCTGGTTTTTTAGGATCAATTGCTGGGACTGTGCCGG
Organism: Pseudomonas reactans; assembly: GCF_013385825.1. Lineage (GTDB taxonomy): Bacteria > Pseudomonadota > Gammaproteobacteria > Pseudomonadales > Pseudomonadaceae > Aquipseudomonas > Aquipseudomonas reactans. Next base: position 356,897 of record NZ_JACAPG010000012.1, read on the forward strand.
AAAATCGGCCTGCTTCAGCCGTTCCGCCTCATTGGCCTGTGCCGTGATCGACAGCATCAGCAATAAACAGAAAGCGACATGTCGCATAATGACCAGTCCTGCAAAGGGGCTTGCTGGCAGTGTAATTGCAATTTCCTGATGGTGTAGTAAAGGCAACACTGGCCTACGACGCGACCAAGGGTTAATGTTCGCGGCGTTGAGCCTTATATAGACTGTGCCCCGGCTCACACACTTGAGCCAAATTGTCCTTCATGACCGCTGGCCGCGGCATGATTTAGCCCGGCGTCCAACCGTACGCCTGGCCTGTTCTGAGGAGTACGCATGGCTGTCTACAACTACGACGTGGTGGTACTGGGTTCCGGCCCGGCTGGAGAAGGTGCGGCGATGAACGCCGCCAAAGCGGGGCGCAAGGTGGCGATGGTCGATAGCCGTCGCCAGGTCGGCGGTAACTGCACCCACCTGGGCACCATCCCGTCCAAGGCCTTGCGTCACTCAGTGCGCCAGATCATGCAGTTCAACACCAACCCGATGTTCCGGGCCATTGGTGAGCCGCGCTGGTTCTCGTTCCCGGACGTGCTCAAGAGCGCCGAGAAAGTCATTTCCAAGCAAGTCGCCTCGCGTACCGGCTACTACGCCCGTAACCGCGTCGACCTGTTCTTCGGTACCGGCAGCTTCGCCGACGAGCAAACCATCGAAGTGGTCTGCCCCAATGGCGTGGTCGAGAAACTGGTGGCCAAGCACATCATCATCGCCACCGGTTCGCGCCCGTATCGCCCGGCGGACATCGATTTCCACCACCCGCGTATCTACGATAGCGACACCATCCTCAGCCTGGGCCACACCCCGCGCAAGCTGATCATCTACGGCGCCGGTGTGATCGGCTGTGAATACGCCTCGATCTTCAGCGGCCTGGGTGTACTGGTGGAACTGGTGGACAACCGCGACCAGTTGCTGAGCTTCCTCGACTCGGAAATCTCCCAGGCGTTGAGCTACCACTTCAGCAACAACAACATCACCGTGCGGCACAACGAAGAGTACGAGCGGGTCGAAGGCCTGGACAACGGGGTGATCCTGCACCTCAAGTCCGGCAAGAAGATCAAGGCCGATGCTTTGCTGTGGTGCAACGGTCGTACCGGCAACACCGACAAGCTGGGCATGGAAAACATCGGGGTCAAGGTCAACAGCCGTGGCCAGATCGAGGTGGACGAAAACTACCGCACCTGCGTGGCGAACATCTACGGCGCCGGTGACGTGATCGGCTGGCCGAGCCTGGCCAGTGCGGCGCATGACCAGGGCCGCTCGGCCGCTGGCAGCATCGTCGACAACGGCAGCTGGCGGTATGTGAACGACGTGCCGACCGGGATCTACACGATTCCCGAGATCAGCTCAATCGGCAAGAACGAGCACGAACTGACCAAGGCCAAGGTGCCTTACGAAGTCGGCAAGGCGTTCTTCAAGAGTATGGCGCGTGCGCAGATCGCCGGTGAGCCGCAAGGCATGCTGAAGATCCTGTTCCACCGTGAAACCCTGGAAGTCCTCGGCGTGCATTGCTTCGGCTATCAGGCCTCGGAGATCGTGCACATCGGCCAGGCGATCATGAACCAGCCGGGTGAACTGAATACCCTGAAGTATTTCGTCAACACCACGTTCAACTACCCGACCATGGCGGAAGCCTATCGGGTAGCGGCCTACGACGGCCTCAACCGGCTTTTTTGAGCGGCTCCGGCCGGTGGCCTGAGCCGGCCGGGGAGACCGATTTCAGTAATTCCCGAGAGTGGCAGTGGCCAAACCGGGAAAGTCTGTAATCAGGCTATCTACGCCGAAGTCGGCGAGCCTGCGCATCAGCGCGGGTTCGTTGACGGTCCACACGGACACGTGCAAGCCCTGGCGCTGGGCTTTTTCCAGTCGCTCAGGGGTGCACAACGTCCAGTTCAACGCCAGAATCTCACAGCCATAGTTCTGCGCGACCTTCAGCGGGTCGAGCCAGGCGTATTCCGCCACCAGTCCGCGTGACAGGTCGGGAGTGAGTTCAACTGCGGCCTTCAGTACTTCTCGCGAACTTGAGGTCACGGTGACCTTGTCCATCAGCCCGAAACGCACGGCCATTTCACGAATCGCCAGCACGGTGGTGGCGGCGCGGGTGCGCGAGGCGCTTTTGACTTCCAGTTGCCAGTGATCGAAGTCGCACTTTTCGAACAGTTCTTCCAGACGCGGAATCGGGCACGGCTTGACCCAGCCTGGGCCGCCTTTGCGTGCGTCCATCTTCACCAGGTCGGCCGCCGAATACTCGACGACTTTGCCGCGCCGGTCGGCGGTGCGCTTGAGGGTCGGGTCGTGGATGACCATCAGCTCGCCGTCCATGGACAGGTGCAAATCCAGTTCGCAGCGGCGTACGCCGTGCTTGAGGCATTCCTGAAAGCTGGTCAGGGTGTTTTCCGGTGCTTCGCCTTTGGCACCGCGGTGGCCGTAGATCAGGGTCACAGTTGCTCCTTCGCGCCAGGATAGCTGGCGTAGTGAATACGAATTCAGATGTCGTCGTTTTGTTCCCGCGCCAGGCGCCGTTCCTGGGCCTGTTTCTGCAGGATGTAGCGCGCCAGCAGTTGGCGTTGGGCATCGGTCATGGCTTCGAATTCCGTGCCGACATCAAAGCCTGCGCCTTTGGGGTCGCAATGGGTGACCCGCGCACGCAGCAGCAGGCCGAGCGCCTGTGGCATCAGCACCAGCTTGACCGCCAGGTGCGCACCGGCCGGCAGAGGCGTGGGGTGTTGGAAGTCGATGCCGCCTTCGGAAATGATCACCGGCTGCGGTGCGCCGACCTCATCCAGCAGGCCGCGCGCCATGATCTGGCTGAGCAGGTCCAGGCGTTTGTTCTGCACGCGCAGGAAGGCGGCGAGGGTGCGATCCTTCTCGCTGAGCTGGCGCAGCAGGTGCTGGGCTTCGAATTCACTCAGGTGCAGTTCACTGAGTAAATTGAACAGCGGAGAATCATCCAGCAACACTTCCTTGCTCGCCGCCTCGGGGGCAGACAGGCTTTTGATTTGAAGTGCGATCATGTCGTCGATACGGTAGTATTCGCGGCGTTCTTCTTCATCTAATGTCGACATGGCGAACCCCAGCTAGCGGTAATGGTCAGAGTGTAAAGCTGCTTACCAGACCCCGCCACCGGGACGTCTTCTTTTCCTCCGAACAAGCCCCGACATGTTCAGACCTCTCTTCGTATTTATCGGCACGCGTTATACCCGTGCAAAGCGTCGCAATCATTTTGTGTCGTTCATTTCCCTGACCTCGATGATCGGGCTCGCCTTGGGCGTGGTCGTGATGATCGTGGTGTTGTCGGTGATGAACGGCTTCGATCATGAGATGCGCACCCGCGTGCTGGGCATGGTGCCCCACGCGACCATCGAGGGCGATGCGCCCATCAGTGACTGGCAAAGCCTGGCCGACAAGGTCAAGCAGAATCCCAAGGTGCTGGCCGTCGCGCCATTCACTCAGATGCAGGGGTTGCTGACCCATGACGGCAAGGTGCAGAAGATCCTGCTCAATGCCATCGACCCGGCCCAGGAACGTAACGTCTCGATCATCGACAAGTTCATGCTACAGGGCAAACTTGACGACCTGACGCCCGGCAGCTTTGGCATCGTCATCGGCGACAAGGCCGCTGCCAAGCTCGGCGTGGGCATCGGCGACAAGCTGACCTTCGTCGCGCCGGAAGTCACCGTAACCCCGGCGGGCATGTTCCCGCGCATGAAGCGCTTTACCGTGGTTGGCACTTTCCACGTCGGCGCCGGCGAGATCGACGGCTACCTCGGCCTGACCAACCTCACCGACCTGGCGCGCCTGCATCGCTGGCAGCCGGACCAGGTGCAGGGCCTGCGCCTCAAGTTCGCCGACCTGTTCGATGCGCCACGCGGCGCCTGGGAAATCGCCCAGCACTTGGGCGAATCCCAGTATTACGCCCGCGACTGGACCCGTACCCACGGCAACCTGTACCAGGCCATCCGCATGGAAAAAGCCATGATCGGCCTGCTGTTGCTGCTGATCGTCGCCGTGGCGGCCTTCAACATCATCTCCACGCTGGTGATGGTGGTGAACGACAAGAAGGGCGATATCGCCATCCTGCGCACCCTCGGCGCCACGCCGGGGCAGATCATGGCGATCTTCATGGTGCAGGGCACCGTGATCGGCGTGGTTGGCACCTTGATCGGTACGGCGGTGGGCATTCTCGCCGCATTGAACGTCAGTGCGGCCATCGCCGGCCTCGAAACCCTGATCGGCCACAAGTTTCTCAACGCCGACGTCTACTTCATCGACTACTTGCCGTCCCAGGTTCAGGCCCAGGACGTGTTGATGGTAGGCGGCGCTGCGTTGGTCCTGAGTTTCCTTGCCACCCTGTATCCAGCCTGGCGCGCGGCACGTACCCAGCCAGCACAGGCCTTACGTTATGAGTGAATCGGGCATGAGTGAAAAAGCAATCCTGAGCTGCCGCGACCTGGGCAAATCCTACGAGGAAGGCCCGGAGTCGGTGGTGGTGCTGTCCAACCTGCAACTTGAGCTGCACCCGGGCGAGCGCGTGGCGATCGTCGGCAGTTCCGGTTCCGGTAAAAGTACCTTGCTGAACCTGCTGGGCGGCCTTGATACGCCATCCCAGGGCAGCGTGTGGCTGGCCGGTGAAGAGCTGTCGGCCCTCGGTGAAAAGGCTCGCGGTCAACTGCGTAACCGTTCGCTGGGTTTTGTGTACCAGTTCCACCACCTGCTGCCGGAGTTCACCGCCCTGGAAAACGTGTGCATGCCGCTGCTGATCGGCAAGACCGCGATCCCGGAAGCCCGCCAGCGCGCTAAAGCACTGCTGGAGCGCGTCGGCCTCGGCCATCGCCTGGAGCACAAGCCGGCTGAATTGTCCGGCGGCGAGCGCCAGCGTGTGGCCATCGCCCGCGCCCTGGTCAACAACCCAGGGCTGGTGATGCTCGATGAGCCGACCGGCAACCTCGACTCCCACACCGCCCAGGGCATCAAGGATTTGATGCTGGAACTGAGCACCCAGATGCGCACCGCGTTCCTGGTGGTGACCCATGACATGAGCATGGCCCGCCAGATGGACCGCGTGCTGCACCTGCAGGAAGGTCATCTGGTCGCCATCTGACCCGTTTCAAGCCCGGCGCTTCAAGCGCCGGGCTTTTTCATTTTTTCAGGCGGTGCAAGCGAATGTTCAGACCGTTATCGATTTTCATCGGCACGCGCTATACCCGCGCCAAGCGCCGCAACCGTTTTGTCTCGTTTATCTCGATGACCTCGATGATCGGCCTCGCCCTGGGCGTGTTGGCGATGATCGTGGTGTTGTCGGTGATGAACGGCTTCCAGCGCGAAATGAGCTCGCGCATCCTTGGCATGGTGCCTCACGCCACCATCGTCGGCGTGAACCCGATTGACGATTGGCAGCCGGTGGCTGCTGCCGCGATGAAGAATCCGGAAGTGACTGCCGCCGTACCTTTCACGCAGATGGACGGCATGTTCTCCTACAAGGGCGCCATGCAGCCGATTGAGATCAGCGGCATCGACCCAGCGCAGGAAGGCAAGGTGTCGATCGTGGCCCAGCACATCGTGCGCGGCAGTCTGGAAGACTTGAAGCCTGGCGAGTTCGGTGTGGTCATCGGCGACATCACCGCGCGCCGCTTTCGTCTGAATGTGGGCGACAAAGTGACCTTGATCGTGCCGGAAATCAGCACTGCACCGGGCGGTATCACCCCGCGCATGCAGCGCTTGAATGTCGTGGGCATTTTCAAGGTCGGTGCCGAGCTGGATGGCTCCATGGCGATGATCCACATGGCCGACGCCGCAGAGATCCAGCATTGGCAGCCGAACCAGGTGCAAAGCGTGCGCCTGGCGGTGAAAGACCTTTACGCGGCCCCGAAGGTCTCGTCGGACATCGCCGCCAGCCTGGGCGCCGCCTACAAGCCTGACGACTGGACCCACACCCAGGGCAGCCTGTTCAGCGCGATGAAGATGGAGAAGACCATGATCGGCCTGTTGTTGCTGATGATCGTCGCCGTCGCCGCGTTCAACATCATCGCCACCTTGATCATGGTGGTGAACGACAAGGGCGCGGATATCGCGATTTTGCGCACCATCGGCGCGACGCCCCGGCAGATCATGGCGATCTTCATGGTGCAGGGCACGGTGATCGGTATCGTCGGCACCTTGATCGGCGGGGTATTGGGCGTGATTGCCGCGCTGAACGTGAGTGAGCTGGTGGGCTGGGTCGAGCGGGTGACCGGGCAGCATATTTTCAGTTCGGACGTGTACTTTGTCAGCAACCTGCCTTCGGAACTGCAAGGCGGCGATGTGCTGCTGATCTGCACGGCCGGGTTTGTGTTGAGCTTTCTGGCGACGCTGTATCCGGCGTATCGGGCGGCGAAGATTGAGCCGGCGCATGCCCTGAGATATTCGTAAGCCTTTAGACCGCTATCGCCGGCAAGCCGGCTCCTACATTGGATTGCGTGTTACCTGTAGGAGCTGGCTTGCCGGCGATGGCGCCTATGCGGGCAACTCAATGACAAATCTTGTCCATCCCGCCTCAGATTCACCATAAATCCTCCCCCCATGCGCCCGCACAATCGACTGGGTAATCGCCAGTCCCAATCCCGCATGTTCACTGCTGCCTTCATGGCGCGCCGGGTCCGCCCGGTAGAAGCGGTCAAACAACCGCGGCAGCAGCTCCGCTGGAATGCCATCCCCGGTGTTCTCAACTGAGAGCCTCACGCCATCCTCTATCCGCACACGCACTTCGCCACCCGGTGGAGTAAACCGCAAGGCGTTATCCAGCAAGTTTGACAAGGCCCGGCGCAGCATCCCGCGATCACCCGCCGTAGAGGCTGCGCCCTCACGAACCAGGCTGATCTGCCCGTCTTCCGCCAGCAGTGCAAAAAACTCCAGTAGCGCGTCCACTTCATCCGCCAGCGCCAAGGTTTCGCGCTTGGGCATCAGCAGGCCGTGATCCGCCTTGGCCAGGTACAACATGTCATTGACCAGTTGTGCCATCCATTGCAGCTCTTCCAGGTTGCTGTGCAACGCCTCGCGGTAATCCTCCAGCGGGCGCGGCTGCGTGAGGATGACCTGGGTCTGGGTCAGCAGGTTCGACAGCGGCGTGCGCAGTTCGTGGGCGATGTCAGCGGAAAATGCCGAGAGGCGCTGGAACGCGTCGTCGAGTCGGCCGAGCATCGCGTTGAAGGCCAGGGCCAGGTCGGCCAGTTCCGTGGGCATTTCCTGTTGAGGCAAACGTTGGGTCAAGGAGTGGGCCGACACGCTGGCGGCCACTTCGCCCATGCGCCGCAGTGGCCGCAACCCGCTGCGCGCAGCCCAGGCACCGAGCAGGGCGGTGGCCAGGGCTGACAGGCCCACGGTGAGCCAGATCAGATGCTGCATGCGCTGCAAGAAGTGCTGATGGTGAGTAATGTCGAGCATCAGGCTCAGTTGCGGCGAGTCGGGTTGGCCTGCCCGCAACGGCGCGTTGTAGACCCGGTAGTCGGTGTCGGCGTTTTGCAGGCTGTGCAGGCCGGGCGCGTCGGGCAAGGTCACGCTTGGCGCATCGTCCAGCCAGCGTTGGCCGGCGGCGGTGATGCGCAGCGTGAGGTCGGGCTGGCGACTGAGTTCGGTGCGCAATTGCGCTTCACGCCGGGCAAAGGCCTCCGGCGAGTCGACGCCCTGTAACGTACTGCGCAGCGCCACCAGCTTGCTGTCGAGTTGTTGCTGGTCCAGCTCAATGAAGTGCGCCTCGCTCGCGCGATTGAACAGCACACCGGCGATCAGCGACACCACCGCGGTGCAGGCGGCAAACAGCAGCGCCAGGCGGCTGGCCAGGGACAGGCGCTTGATCAATTGACCCGCTCCTCCAGCACATAACCCATGCCGCGTACGGTGTGGATCAGCTTGTTGGGGAAGTTGTCGTCGACTTTCAGACGTAGGCGGCGGATCGCCACTTCGATGATGTTGGTGTCGCTGTCGAAGTTCATGTCCCACACCTGGGAGGCGATCAGCGATTTGGGCAGCACCTCGCCTTGGCGGCGCAGCAGCAGTTCCAGCAGGGAGAATTCCTTGGCGGTCAGGTCGATGCGCTGGCCGTCCCGCTCGACGCGGCGGCGGATCAGGTCCAGGCGCAGATCGGCCAGTTGCAACGCGGTTTCCTGCGGTGTGCTGCTGCCACGGCGCAGTAGGGTGCGCACGCGGGCTAATAATTCGGAAAACGCGAAGGGCTTGACCAGATAATCGTCGGCGCCCAGCTCCAGGCCATGCACGCGGTCTTCCACGGCGTCGCGGGCGGTGAGGAACAGCACCGGAATGTCCATGCCGGCACTGCGCACAGCCTGGAGGATCTGCCAGCCGTCGCGGCCCGGCAGCATCACGTCGAGGATCAGCAGGTCGTAGTCGCCGGTCAAGGCGAGGTGCTGGCCGCTGGTGCCGTCGGCCACCAGTTCGGTGGTAAAGCCCGCCTCGGCCAGGCCCTGGCGCAGGTAGTGGCCGGTTTTGGGTTGGTCTTCGACGATCAGCAGTTTCATGGGCGGCTCTTGGCAACGGTGGACGACGGCTTTATACCTTGAGTGCCAGGGCAGGGGAGCAACCTGACAAAGTTGTAATCTAGCAGTCAGCTAGCTGGCAGCGGCGCAATCTTAAAGTGCTGCCCAAGCTGTTCCTATATTTCTGGAGAAGACCGATGGCGTTGCGTACACCCCTGTTGTTGGCGGGTTGCCTGTTGGCGTTGAGTTTTAATGCGCTGGCCGATGCCGCCCACACCTATGCATTCGGTGAAGCTGCACCGGCGAGCAAAGCCACGCGTACCGTGGAAGTGACCCTGCAGGATATTTCCTTTTCGCCCAAGTCCCTGGACGTAAAGGCCGGTGAGACGGTGCGCTTTGTACTGGTCAACAAGGGCCAATTGCTCCACGAATTCAACCTGGGCGACGCGGCGATGCATGCCGAACACCAGAAGGAAATGTTACAGATGCAGGCCAGCGGCATGCTCACCGCCACCGGCATGGGCAAGATGGACCACGCTGCCATGGGCCACGGTGCGATGAAACACGATGATCCCAATAGCGTACTGGTTGAGCCGGGCAAAACCGCCGAGCTGACCTGGACGTTCACTAAGGCCACGGGCCTGGAGTTTGCCTGCAACCTTCCGGGGCATTACCAGGCGGGTATGGTCGGCAAGCTCAACGTCGATTGATCCGCTGGCACTTAGGCACGGGGGCAAAGGCTGGTAGACTGGCGCGGTTTATTTAGCCAGGTTTCCGCCATGCATCCCGCAGCCGAACATTCGCCGCTGGGCAAGTCCAGTGAATACATCTCCACCTACACACCTTCGTTGCTGTTCCCGATCCCACGTGCCGCCAAATGGGCCGAGCTGGGCCTGAGCGCCGAGACCCTGCCTTACAAGGGCGTGGATTTCTGGAACTGCTTCGAATTGTCCTGGCTGCTGCCGTCCGGCAAGCCGGTGGTGGCCATCGGCGAATTCAGCATCCCGGCCGACTCGCCGAACATCATCGAATCCAAGTCGTTCAAGCTGTACCTCAATTCGCTGAACCAGACCGCGTTTGCCGATACAGCCAGCCTGGAAGCGACCTTGCGCACCGACCTTAGCGCCGCTGCCGGCAAGCCTGTGAGCGTGCGCATCTGCAGCCTGGCCGAGATCGAGGCCGAAGGCGTGATGGCGTTGCCGGGGGTGTGCATCGATGGTCTGGATATCAGCGTCAGCAACTACGAGCACCCGCGCCCGGAGCTGCTGCGTTGCGATGATTCGCGCGTTGTCGAGGAGAGCGTCCACAGTCACCTGCTCAAATCCAACTGCCCGGTGACCAGCCAGCCGGACTGGGGCAGTGTGGTGGTGGAGTACCGTGGTCACGCGTTGGATCACGCCAGCCTGCTGGAGTACATCGTGAGCTTTCGCCAGCACTCGGACTTCCATGAACAATGCGTAGAGCGCATCTTCCTGGACTTGCAGCGCTTGCTGAAGCCGGAGACGTTGACGGTGTATGCGCGGTATGTGCGGCGGGGCGGGTTGGATATCAACCCGTATCGCAGTACGGAGGATGTGGCGTTCCAGAATGTGCGCCTGGCCCGTCAGTAACATTGAAAAGCCCCGCGATTGCGGGGCTTTTTGCTATCAGATCCCAATATTGCCCAAGGTGATCATGATATTTCGCAAGGTCCCGGAAATCACCGGGTGCTCAGCGTCGAACTCGATGGCCGCTTGATTCACATCGTCGGAAATACTCGGTGTTTGAGTGGCCGGCTCAAGTTCAAGTTGCAATTCAAACTTGGCAATCAAGGCTTCCAGCGCTTCACGTTTTTCTTCCGACAGCGGCGGTTCCTGTTCCAACTGCCCGCGCAGGATCTCGACCTGTTCTTCCAGTTTTTTGCGATCAGGCATGACGTGTTTCCTTTTATCGATAGGCACTGGCATAGACCACGGCACGCCGAGAAAGGTCTACGGGCTGACCTGTAGATTAATCCACTGGCGTCGACTGTGCATGATCCGTGTCAGGGCTTCTCGCCTTTGAGCTGGCGCAGGCTGATGTCGGCCAGGCAGGTGCCGAGTTCGCCCAGGTGATCGATCACCGAGTGCACGCCCAGCCCGTACAGGGCAACGGTGGCCTTGCCGCGCTTATGCTCGCGTTCCGGTTCGCTCAGTGCTTGCCATTGCTCCGGCGCCATGCCGCACAGCGAGCCGCAGGAGGCCAGCCCGATGGTCCACAAACCGGCATTGAGCCCGGATTGCAGCAGGCGCGGTTCCCCACTGACCAAGACGCAGCCTTCCAGGCGTTCGATGTTCAATTCCATCAAGGCTTGCCAGCAGGCGTGGGGCGCAGGCCAGCGAATCGAGCAGGGCGATGTCGCCTTGACCCACGCAGGCAGTGTGGCGGCCAGCGGGGTGGTGACGCCGGGGGGCAGTTCATCCAGCCAGGCGCAAGGGACGCCTTGGTCTTGGAGGCTGCGCAGTATTTTCAGTGCGCCCGGTGTGGCTTGGGAGTCCGGGGAGGGTGAGTCGGTGCGTGCGCGGGAACCGAAGTCCACCAGGCAGCCACTCAGGCCAAACAGAACGGCAGTCAACGCAGGAGCGCTGGCGATGGCTATCTCGGCGTGAGGCATGTCGACATCCCTGAAATAGCGTCAACGCTATCGGGCCAGGATGACAACTCGATGACAGGATTGTTAATTGTAGGAATTTTGTCCATTTTTGGTCTGACGTTTCCTAGTTACTGCCTAATTGGCGACTTCCGTCATATACTGACGGCCTTATTCAGGGCATAGCGCCCATGACAGACCATTCAAGGAGCAAAAGCTATGCGCTGGAGCCACTACTTCGCTCAGCTGTCGGTGTGTGCCACTGTCCTGCTGGCGCCGTTCGCCGTACAGGCTGCGTCGGAAGACGATCCATGGGAAAGCGTCAACCGCCCGATCTTCACCTTCAACGACACCGTTGACACCTACGCGCTCAAGCCATTGGCCCAGGGTTATCAGTTCGTGACCCCGCAATTCGTTCAGGATGGCGTTCACAACTTCTTCCGCAACATCGGCGATGTCGGCAACCTGGCCAACAATGTGCTGCAGCTCAAGCCACAAAAGGCCGGCGTAGACACGGCCCGTTTGCTGGTCAACACCACCTTCGGCGTGCTGGGCTTTATCGATGTCGGCACCAAAATGGGGCTGCAGCGCAGCGATGAAGACTTCGGCCAGACCCTCGGCTACTGGGGCGTAGGCAGCGGTCCATACGTAATGCTGCCTTTGCTGGGCCCGAGCACCTTGCGTGATGCGCCGTCCAAGTACGTGGACAGCTACACCCAACCGTACCGCTACATGAACGATATTGGCTGGCGCAACAGCACCTTCGGCCTGAATATCGTTGATACCCGTGCCAGCCTGCTCGACAGCGAGAAGCTGATCACCGGTGACAAGTACACCTTCATTCGTAACGCTTACCTGCAGAACCGCGAGTTCAAGGTCAAGGACGGCAAGGTCGTCGACGACTTTTAAGCTGTGACGTTTTGAAATGAAAAAGGCGACCCTGCGGTCGCCTTTTTTGTGCGCGCTTTTCAGCGCATTTTCAGGATCTTGAGGCCCAGGTGCTGGTCGTCACCGCTGGTTTTGGTCCATACCACCTCGGTGTCCGCCTCCAGGCCCTTGAGCGCCGCGTGCTCCGAATCGATGCGCACCGTCAACCGGTCGCCTACATTGAACTGGCGCGGCGCCTGCACTTGCATGCCGGAGCTGGAAAGGTCCACACAAACCCCGGCAATCTCCTGCCCCGCGTGGATCAGAGACACATCGGCATCCACACGCATGCGGATGAAATCGCGTTTTTCGGCGTAGTCGCGCTCGTGTTCGCTCATGGGCTTCATCCTTACTTTGTGTTGTGGTCGTGCCTGTTCTTATAACTCCCGGTGATTTGCGGTGTAAAGACGCCCGGCGACCATCGGCATGAGCTTGAAACCCCTGACGGATGGGAGTACCGTCTGCGCCTTAGAAGGGCACCTCTGCTTTACCGTTGTGCATGGGGAAAATCCCAATGCTTTGTAGGACAGAGAGGCTAGAAAGCGAATCCAGTACGTGAGCCCGGCCATTGTCGCGCCACCTACGCCAACCTAATTCTGGCGCCGTTTGCCCACATGCAAAAAACCAGTGCCACGCTGCTGATAATCGATGACGACGAAGTAGTGCGCGCGAGCCTCGCGGCCTATTTGGAAGACAGTGGCTTCAGCGTCCTGCAGGCCAGTAATGGCCAACAGGGTCTCCAGGTATTCGAGCGCGACCAGGCCGACCTTGTGATCTGCGACCTGCGCATGCCCCAGATGGGCGGCCTGGAACTGATTCGCCAGGTGACTGAACTCGCCCCGCAGACGCCGGTGATAGTCGTGTCGGGCGCCGGGGTGATGAACGATGCCGTCGAAGCCCTGCGCCTGGGGGCCGCCGACTACCTGATCAAGCCCTTGGAAGACCTGGCGGTGCTGGAGCACTCGGTGCGCCGTGCCCTTGATCGTGCACGCCTGCTGGTGGAAAACCAGCGCTACCGTGAAAAGCTCGAAACCGCCAACCGCGAACTCGAAGCCAGCCTCAACCTGCTTCAGGAAGACCAGAACGCCGGTCGCCAAGTGCAGATGAACATGCTGCCGGTCAGCCCCTGGACCATCGACGACTTCCAGTTTGCCCACCAGATCATCCCGTCGCTGTACCTATCGGGTGATTTTGTCGACTATTTCCGCGTGGATGAGCGACGTGTGGCGTTCTACCTGGCCGACGTTTCCGGCCATGGCGCTTCCTCTGCTTTCGTCACCGTGTTGTTGAAATTCATGACCACACGGTTGCTGTTCGAATCCAAGCGCAATGGCACCTTGCCGGAGTTTACCCCCTCCGAGGTGTTGGGCCACATCAACCGGGGCCTGATCAGCTGTAAGCTGGGCAAGCACGTGACGATGGTCGGCGGCGTGATAGATGAAGAAACCGGTCTTTTGACCTACAGCATCGGCGGTCACCTGCCGATGCCGGTTTTATACACTCCAGACAGTGTGCGTTACCTGGAAGGTCGTGGCCTGCCGGTGGGCTTGTTCAATGAAGCCACCTACGAAGACCACATCCTGGAGCTGCCGCCGACGTTCAGCCTTACGCTGATGTCAGACGGCATCCTGGACCTGCTTCCAGAGCCTACACTCAAAGAGAAAGAAGCCGCCTTGCCCCAAAAGGTCAAGTCGGCGGGCGGCAGCCTGGATGGCCTGCGGCAGGTTTTTGGATTGGCCACGCTAGGGGAGATGCCGGATGATATCGCCCTATTGGTGTTGAGCAGGAATCTTTGATGAGTACCGGAAGAATCCAATTCGCCGAGCAAGACGGGACCTTCGTCCTGAAATTTGTCGGTGAAGTGCGCCTGACCTTGTGTTCGGCGCTGGATGCGACGATTGAGCGGATCTTCACAGCGCTGAACTTCTCGGCGATCGTGATCGATCTGACCGAAACCCGCAGCATCGATAGCACCACCTTGGGCCTGTTGGCCAAGTTGTCCATTCTGTCTCGGCAGAAGGTCGGCCTGTTGCCGACTGTGGTCACCACCCACGAAGACATCACCCGTCTGTTGCAGTCCATGGGCTTCGATCAGGTGTTCAACATCGTTGACCGCCCGATTCCGTGCCCGGAATGCCTGACCGACCTGCCTTCGCAAGACCAGTCCGAAGAAGTCGTTCGCGTCAAGGTGCTGGAAGCGCACAAAATCCTGATGGGCCTCAACGAGTCCAACCGCGAAGCTTTCCACGACCTCGTCAACGCCCTCGAACGCCACTGACGAACCACGCTCCCTGTGTAGGAGCTGGCTTGCCAGCGATGGCAACAGTCCAGGCATCATAAAAAAGGGCGGAACCCTCACAGGTTCCGCCCTTTTTGCAGTCGCCGCCTTTTACAGCTTGGCAGTCAGCAACGCCTCCAGCTTCTCTTGGTCGCGAGCAAACTGACGAATCCCTTCCGCCAGCTTCTCAGTCGCCATCGCATCCTCGTTGGACTCCCAACGGAACTGCGCTTCAGTCAGATGCACCCGCGCTTCACCGGCATGGCCTGGTGACAGCTTGCGCTCCAGCTTGCCTTCATCCGCTGCCAGCTTCTCCAGCAGGTCCGGGCTGATGGTCAGGCGATCACAGCCAGCCAGCTCTTCGATCTGGCTCAGGTTACGGAAGCTTGCGCCCATCACCACGGTCTTGTAGCCATTGGCCTTGTAGTAGTTGTAGATGCGCGTCACCGACTGCACGCCCGGGTCTTCAGCACCGGTGTAGTCGTTGCCGTTGGCCTTCTTGTACCAATCGTAGATACGGCCCACGAACGGCGAGATCAGGAACACGCCGGCTTCTGCACAGGCCACAGCCTGGGCGAAGGAGAACAGCAGCGTCAGGTTGGTCTGGATACCTTCTTTTTCCAGCTTCTCGGCGGCGCGGATGCCTTCCCAGGTGGAAGCGATCTTGATCAACACGCGGTCGCGGCCAACGCCGGCTTTGTCATACAGGTCGATCAGACGGTGTGCGCGCTTGAGAATGGCGGCTTCATCGAACGACAAACGGGCATCCACCTCAGTGGAAATACGGCCCGGTACCACTTTGAGAATCTCTTGACCCACCGCCACCGCAAAACGGTCGCTGGCCAGGCCCACGTCACCGTTGCAGTCTAGCACGGCCTCATCTAGCAGCTTGGCATAGCCCGGAATTGACGCAGCCTTGAGCAGCAGGGAAGGGTTGGTGGTGGCGTCTTGCGGCTTGAGCTTGGCGAGGGTGGAAAAATCGCCGGTATCGGCAACGACAGTGGTGAATTGCTTGAGTTGTTCCAGCTTGGAAGTCATGGGCGTGCTCTGTCCTGTGGGTCTGATGACATTACCCGAGCGCTGGCAGGCGCTCAAGGGCGCAAATGCGTTCGATCGTTTGCGAGGGCAACAACCTGAAAACAGCCGTTTGAATGCCCCGCCTTGGTGCTAAATAGGAGGGCAAAACCGCCAGCAGGTTCAACCCAACTGCGACTGGCGACTCGATCAACTGTAGGAGCTGGCTTGCCAGCGATGACGGCAGCCCGACCACCCCTTACATCAACTGACCCTCACCGCCCCTCCAGCAAAGCCCCCGCCTGATCCAGCAATGCCAACGGATCACTCGCCTTGTGAATATCCACCGACAACAACTGCCTGAACTTGCGCGCCCCCGGAAAACCGGTGCCCAACCCCAGAATATGCCGAGTGACATGGTGCATCGAGCCACCACTCGCCAAATGCTGCGCAATATAAGGCCGCAACTGCACCAACGCCTCCGCCCGACTGATCACCGGCGCCTCACTGCCAAACAACTGCTGATCCACCTCTGCCAGCAAATACGGATTGTGATAAGCCTCCCGCCCCAACATCACCCCATCAAACGTCTGCAAATGCTCATGGCACTGCTCCAGCGTCTTGATCCCGCCGTTGAGAATGAACTCCAGCTCAGGGAAATCTCGCTTCAACTGCGCCGCGACGTCATAACGCAACGGCGGAATGTCGCGGTTCTCCTTCGGCGACAACCCCTCCAGAATCGCAATCCGCGCGTGCACAGTAAAGCTGGTGCAGCCTGCGTCCTTCACCGTCCCCACGAAATCACATAACTCGGCGTAGCTGTCCCGGCCATTGATGCCGATACGGTGCTTTACCGTTACCGGAATCGACACCGCGTCACGCATGGCCTTCACGCAATCGGCAACCAGGGCTGGGTGCGCCATCAGGATTGCGCCGATCATGTTGTTTTGGACGCGGTCGCTTGGGCAGCCGACGTTGAGGTTTACTTCGTCGTAACCGGCGGTTTCGGCCATACGGGCACAGGCCGCCAAATCAGCTGGAACACTACCACCTAACTGAAGGGCCAGCGGGTGCTCGGCTTCGTTGTGACGCAGGAAACGGTCGTGGTCACCGTGGAGGATTGCGCCGGTGGTGACCATCTCGGTGTAGAGCAGGGCGTGTTTGGAGAGCAGGCGCAGGAAGAACCGGCAGTGGCGGTCGGTCCAATCCATCATGGGCGCAACGCTAAAGCGCCGAGACAGCGCGGGGCTTGATTCTGTGGGGCTAAAGCTCTGTTTATCTAGCATTTTCTTCAACGTGTTCTGGGCGGTATTTCGGGCGTTTTCAGGCGTTTTTGAGGGCTCGGTGGTACGATGTACCACTTCAAAACTGACGCGTACCACTTTCGTTATGGCGACTATCAGGGCAAGAAAACTGGCGGATGGGACGGTGAGCTACACGGCTCAGATCCGCATCAAGCGCGACGGAGTGCAAGTCTACCAAGAGAGCCAGACCTTCGCCCGAAAACAGGCCGCCCAGGCCTGGGCGCGTAAGCGCGGGGCAGAGTTGGATGAGCCTGGCGCGATCGAGCGAGCGAGCCGCAAGGGCGTTACCGTCAAGGAAATGATCGACCAGTACCTGCTGGAGGTGGGGAAGGCCCGGCCGTTGGGCAAAACCAAGAAGGGCACTCTCACTGCCATCGGCGAAACGGACTTTGGCAAGTTGAACGATACCGACATTAACACTCAGTGCCTGGTCGACTTCGCTCTCTGGAGAATGAGCCGAGAGGGTGGTGGGGTTCAGCCGCAAACCGCCGGCAACGACTTGGCGCATCTTGGTGCTGTTCTGGCGATCGCCAAAGACGCATGGGGTTACCAGGTCGATCCGCTGGCCATGGGAGGCGCCCGTCGAGTGCTGCGCAAGCTGGGCTATAACCTGAAAAGCCGGGAGCGTGATCGCCGGCCGACGTTGGACGAGTTGGGAAAAACGAATCCGACATCGATGACTTGCGCACGGCGCTGAAAAACTCCAAAGGGCCTGGCAATTTTCGCAACCTGTTTGTGTACGCGCCGAACGGGAAGAAAGAGGGCATTCAACTGATACCGGTGAGCGAGGTATCGGCGAAAGACGAGTTCAACTCGATCAAGGATCAGACCCAGGGCGATGTGCTTGCCGCGTTGCGGGTCTATCCACAACTGATGGGCATCGTGCCGAAGAACGCGGGGGGCTTTGGTTCGCCGCAGGAGGCGGCAGGTGTGTGGGCAACCCTGGAGCTTGAGCCCATTCAGACACGGCTGGCCTTGCTCAATGACTGGATCGGTGAGGAGGTGGTGAGGTTCAAACCCTTTGAGGTCGTGGTGGGGGGCAAATCACCCGCTTGATTGCACATGCTCAAACTCAACACAGCAAAAAGCCGCTCTTCAGCGGCTTTTTCTTTGATGCGTTTGTCTGAACGTGTCAGTTAGCTTCCACTTCTAACTCAACGGAGACAAGCAGCTCCGCAGGCAAGGCTACTTTTGAGATCAGCGCCAAATGGTACTCTTGCGCATCATCCTCAGCCCAGAGCTGGTCCTCAAGGTTGTTCAATTCCTCTTGGTTCTTGATAGCTTCAAGATCCGCTGTGAGCATCTGATAGTAATAGACATGCAAGCCAAGAGCTAAAGCATTGGACATCTGACGCTGCCAGAAGAACTTACCTTCACCCGTTTGCTGGTTGTCCGACAAAATCACATCGTATCGATCAAGGATGTAGTGGAAGAATACCTTCTGAGCCACATCTCTCAGAACGGCCGAATGCTGAGCGTCAGGTGAGCGCCATACAAGATTTTGTGTTGCCGGTCGGCAATTCAGATCAACAATGTTGGAAATGGCTACACGGTTGTAGTAAACCACGGCCTTGACCACATCGTTGATGAGGGCAATCTCGAACTCGTCGCTAGACGGCCGTACACGGTGATCGATCCGTAGCAGGCGATAGCCAGGTGCCAAAATACACTGAGCATCTGCGCTGATATCGGTGGTTCGTTCAGCCATTGTGAGCAAATCGTACAGATGCGAGTTTTCCGCCGACCGCATCAGATGTGCGAACGTTTTACGAATCTCGGTATGTTGAACGATTAGCTTAGGCATGGCTACCAACGAAAAATGAAGGTTTTCCTGTTCGTTCAAGCTAACAAAAGACGGCTATTTACACAAGTAAATGCAAGCAAACACGACGAAGTGCAAGCCGAAGCGACCGTCGAAGGTGTCATTGAAGACACCACCGAAGACACCACTGAATGCCAGTTCGCAAAGACTCCCGAAGAAGATCAGCGAAGACAGCACTATTTTGGTGCGTTGCGCGGGGCACTGACGTGCTTCAGCACCCGGCGCGCGCCGTCGTCCCCCCACCTCGCCTGCGGGCTAAATGGGTCGTTTTTTCTGCGTACCTTCGGGTGCCTCGGGGCGGCCCAGGCTGGGTGCTTGGTTGGCTTGGTGGGAGAGGTGAATCCCTGCAAAACCCTGCAAGGGTTGGGAGTAAGGCGGGATGGTCCATGGGCTGGCTGTGGCTTTTTTCAGGAGGCGCGTCGGAAAAAGGTAATTAGGAAATATGGTGCATGGAAAGTGCATGTAGGCCCCGTATTCATTGGGTTTCTTTGATTACTTGTGGAAGTTATTTTTAGTAATTCCTAAGGTAATTTTAACGTAACTCATTGATTTGTAATGGTTACATGCCTTTCAGATATTACCTTTTAGAATAGTAATTACATTACTTATTTATTTCTTAGATATTACCTTTCTCGTTCCGCCTCAAAGCCTTTGAAAATAAGGGCTGCACCCAGCAAAATGTCGCGACTTGCTTGTCTTACCTTTTTCCGATGCGTCACCCAAAAAAACATCCCGCTCGCATGCGGCGTTGCTGCGTGGCGCATCACACATTCATGAAGATGATTTACGAGCTTACTAGTACACCGGTTGGGACCGCGTGTATGCGCTGGCGGACACTGCCTGAATCGGAGCGAAAAGCTAACGCTCCTAACCCATTCCCTCTAAAGCAACGTAAAAATTCAGATGCGCTTAGGAACAAAGAGTCGGTAAATGTCGAGCGGAAAAAGGTGCTTGGTTTCAAGTGCGTAGCTGCTCTAGGAATTTCAGTAGAGTACGAACTCTGACTCCGTTGAGAGTGATCTCTGGAAGCTCAGGAAATCGTAAAGCGAGTGCATATACTTTGACGCAGTGGATATTTTAGTAGGGGGGATAGAAAGACCATGCACTCAGGGAGCGTAATTGTGCTATCCACATAAAATAATCGACGGTCTTTAATCTCCGCTCTTCGAAATCTTGTTGTATTTCAAAAAGCGAAATTAATAGTGCAAGACTTAACATAGTTCCCCCTATGGTTTGAAAATTTGTAGAACCATGGAGAGACTGATTTCGCCACCCATAAATTAAATCGAAAGGGTCTTGAGTCTTATCAAGATTGGAAAGATGGCTTCGGAAGAGGTCCAGTAGGTTTTTATGATCTGGCAGGGCGACGTAGGTGCTGTGCAGAAACAGAAAGTCGCGGAGGCTATTACATCTTTTTTTGCCTTTGCCAGGTGCTCCGGCAGGCCGATATTCCACGCTTGTTAAAGGATTTTTTGGGTCGGGAACCGAAAATGGTTTGAGCACGTAACCGTCTAGGGCAACATAATTTGCACATGCTCTTTTAAGCACAGCTTCAAGAAGAGGGAATGTTAAATAGGCGAGGACTAAACTTGAATGCTCGAGAAGTTGATTCGCATGTTTTGAATGATGAGTACGTTCGTCATCAAGTTGCTTCCTCAATTCATCCCCATTTTGGGGGGGCTTACGGCAGCCTGCCAAAGCAGCGTGGATAGAGGCTTGATAAAGAGACTGAATTTCTCGTTGTTCGTCGGCGAATATACTGGAAGGGCTAGTCACAAGAAGTTGACCGCACCATGACCAGGCAAACATGTGGTCATTACTGGTAATCGAGTTAAAGCCTGGGCGTAAAAGGACTTTAGAAAGAGATATCAGAGTTCTGCAAAGCGTTTCATGGTCCAGCTCATGGAAGACGACGCCGTTTTTCAAGAGCCTAAATTCAGCAGTTTCACTATCAGGTCCTAGGCCGCCCATGCTTGACGCGGCACACCAGTTGTCGCAGAGCGACTCAATGTCTGTTGCCGTTAGATTCGGCATGGATTCAACTCTCTTCATGTATGCGAAATGGTGCAAAACACCAGTCTTTTCAATTGGGGCGGGCTGAAAAGGACAGGACGCTTGAGGCAGTAGAGTAGCCGGTTGGTACGAAAGTGGTACGGAGATTTTTTGAGTGCGCTGGAGGGTATGCAAAACGGGCTGTGTTGCCTCAGTGGTCCAATCCATCACCGCTCAAACTGTTGATCTTGCGCCTGATAGGCAGCAACCGCCCGAAAGCAGCCACTGGTAGTTGGAGATTTTAATAAGATGAGACGGGCTCAGCTGCTGAGTCCGTCCACATCTAGAAAAGGAGGGCTGAAAATACACCGCGAACAGAGCAACGAAGTCCGTGATTAGCTTGCTTGTACGGGCGGTAGGACCCTTTTGAACGCTACAGCCAAGTCGGAAGCGACCACCACATCTCGTAGCATCCTTGTTAGCCACCCCTCAAAGGAAGCCAATCTAGTATGTTTCAAGTGTTGAGCGGCAAGGGCGAGCATTCCTTTGTTGTCGTAAATGGTCAGTAGGCTAGGCAAGTCACCAGTTGCCAGGGCGTCCTGAATCTTCCTGGTCGCGCCTGCTGCGATGCCTGCGATATCCAAGGCAGCGGTTTGGGCCGCATACTCCGAAAGTAATCCATCAACGCTCTCGGACCCCGAAAGGTCGACCTTCTTAAGTGCTCGATCGATTCGTCTCCGGCAGTATCTGACCACTACATCCTCGATTGCAGCTCGCGATTGCAAGGTGTTGAAGATAGCCGTCTGTAGTTTGGACAATTGTTGTTCGAGATCCGCCCCTGCGTAGCCTTCGGTTTGCGCGATAACACGGCTGACTTCAGGTAGCAGAATTAGGTTTTCAACCTCGGATACCGGCAGTGGGTATACCCCTAAACCATTCAGATAATGGATTTCGTCTGACGTGTAGTCATCGGCATCGACAATTCCTGCGCAAGTGACACGTGTGAGCTGAGCATTTGCGCGCATGGTGACTACGGCGTGCACGACTTGTTCGCACGAGCCCCGTGGTATCACAGTCCATTCCGAATAGCAGCACCGATAGATTGCGAGATCCAGACTTGTCCCTGCACCCTCCACGAACAAAATTGGGCGACGGCTGCCAAGTATCAGTGTTGTCAACTCCTCGCTAAAACCGGTGTCATCCGGAACACTTTCTATCGACCAAGAAGGCGGCGAGGTGTACGACTTGATTACGTATTTTTGGGCTGCTCGGGTCGCAGCGAAGTGCAAATCATGAGTGATGAAGATAAATGCGCAATCCTTTCGCGCGGCTTCAATCTCGTCCCAGAGATTCGACATAATAGATGGGTGAACGTGCAGTTCAGGTTCATCGATGATAAGAAGAGAAGAATCGGCGGCGACCAGAGCTTGTGCTAGAAGATAGAAAATCGCGCGTTCTCCATCACTCATGTCCGACGCGGGATAGGTGCCGGAGCCACCAATAAATGAGACTTGGATGTCATCACCAGAAATAACCAAGTGCCGGTGGGGAAGAAGGCGTTGCCAGATTTCCGAAAGGGTTTCGAACTTTGTAGGCATCGCTTGCGTAAGCGTACCGGTCCTAGCCTTATTGTGCGTTTCCAAGGTTGTAGCCGACTGGTCTGCGAATAGCGCTTGAAGCAAACTGTCGAAGTCGTTCAGCATTGCCACTGCGGGCTTTGACTCGGCCCACCGACTCCCCGAACGGTTATTAACTGATGCGCTCTCATGTTCCCACCCGAATCTGAGCTTGCGGAGCGCCTCGGCACCACGAATTTTCGGTACAGCAGGATTGAGCTTGAGGGCCCGATGAGCCGAAATGCGGTGAGCATCACTGCCTGCCGCATCTTCAATGAATACAGCCAAGCGCGTTTTTCCTGATCCATTTGCCCCGACGAAGACAACTGACGAGCCAGGCTCGATAGCTATAGGGGTAAGCTGGTCTGAATTAGGAATTTGAAAAGTGAACGTCAAGTGGAAACTCCTTTTATGATGGCGTTGACCGAAGTAGATCTACGCTAGGCCACCTTTTTTCTCCCGTCCCGGGCCTTGTCTTTCCCCACTGGGCGCCTGCAACCAATCTTATCATTAAACCTGAATCAGCTATCGTTAACAGCGAATTGCTTCTGGCTCACATATCTGCGTCTGGCTATAACTGACATTTGGGAGAGGGCCACCCTCCCAGTCGAGCCACGCCTTGTTTGATATGGCCCGCGTTTTCACAAGTCGTGTGAAGTGCTCCCCCAACATTCTCACCCACTTCTAAAGCCTGTTGCTGCTCAGCCCAAAGAGTCAAACCCATCACAGCCGCTTCCAGAGCCAGTTGATTTGATAAAGCCGATCCAGCACGTCCGTCAGAGAATGCGCTTGTCATGGTATGCGACTCGTTAGAAAAAATTAAACATAGCACTGATGACTCTCGGAGCTGCGAAAGCCATCGAAAAAGGCGTAGGGGGTTAGCAGGGGGAGTAGTGCTGGTACGAAAGTGGTACGGATTGGTTAATGAGGTGCTGTAATGCCCGTTCTGTAAGGTCCATAGGCTTAGTCGTTCCAATCCATCATCGGGGCGACGGAGAAGCGGTGGGAGAGTGGGGCGGTTTGTAGGGACATGGGGGGATCTGAGTCAGCGAGGCGAATGGCGCGCAGTTTATCAGGGATGGATACTGGGCGTGGGAGAGGCGTGTCCCGTGCTCGTCATCACTTCGTACGGGGCCGTTCTATGGCGGGAAAGTGCGCCAGTTTGTCGACGCTGGCGAAAATGGCATCAGAAAACTCGTCAGATGCCTTTGGGTTCCTGAGAGGAATGTAGTTAGCTTCGTCTTCCAAATTTTCAAGGCACTCAACCCGCATTCTGATTCCAGCGCCTGGCACGCATGGCTGCCACTTGGTCGTAGGTGGCGAATTTATCTTGATCGGCTTCCTGTACTGCCAGCTCAATCTGATCTGTCAGTGTTTTTTCGTGTTCGGTGTAGTTACGACGGACGTGCATCGCCAGGTTGCCCGCCGTTTGGTTGTTGGTTTTGGCCAAGTCGGCGAGAGAGTTGGATAGGCATTCCGACAGGTTCATGGATATTCCAGTCATGGGAGCCATCGATGATGGACTGTAGCGAAGCATCGTCAGCCGTAGAGCGTGGTGTTGAATCAGCAGGTCTTCGCTAGGCATATTTGAATGTGAAACTTTAGCTGTTCCCTACCAATCCAGCGCCGGAATATTAAGATCCAACCCTGATATGCCGACCTTCACACCTCAGATGGAAGTTTGACTTGGCGATACTCGAGTGGAAGATTCAGTTTCTCAGTAAGGTACTTTAAATATCTTACGTCCTCAGGGCTCATGGCGGTCCGACCAACCGCAACAAGCCTAACCGTTTTTTCTGGACTCCCATTCCAGTAGTACGCGTACTCGAGTAACTGCCCAATCGCCAAGCGCAAAACTCTGCGGGTACAGAAATCTGACTTAATCTCGAAGAGTATGCGCTCCGTTTGCGTCGTGACGGTGACATCTACAAAGTTTTCTTCGAATATGATGTCAGCCTCAGGGTATTCAATCTTCAGCACCTCATGCAGCGCGGCCTGCATTATCCCGTGCTCTGGCGAGCACTCTCGTCCCGAGCCACCGTTCCTGAAATAGCTGTCTTGGGTGGGAGGAAGACTCTGTCCTTTCCGCGCTGGGCGGCGTGTATTCACCGTTGCTGGTATTGATGCTTGGTGATTAAGCTCAATCAGCTGATAGCGGTTGTAGTGCTGCACTGGGTCCGTAGCTTCGGCAAATGTGTTCGGCGCATACCACTCAACATCTTCTGGGCGAAAACGAACATTCAACACATACGGGGCCCATTCGCCGTTCCCCAAACCACTTCGATCACCATCTACAGCGTCTATTTCCTCCAGCATGCGTTCATACCAACCAAGGCGTTTATAGTGATCCAACGCCGCAGTACCTTGAGCATCATCCAGGAACTCGATATGGCGAATACGGGCCACATAACGTCGTCCATCAGGAGTAAGGGTGTAGAGCACAACCTCTCCTGCACGTTCACCACGCAGGAGTCGAGACTCCCGTCCCTTGTTGACTCCCTGAAGAAACCCATATTGCCAGCCTCCAATTTGCCATTCGAATCGAAAAAGCCATTCCTCATGGCCATAGCCATGCTGTGAGGAAAAAGTGTTCGATGCTTCGGCTGAGCTCCGGGTGGGGTACTGCCAATTGGAGTCATTTTGACAGATGCGGGTAATATATTTCATTGCTGTCCTTGTCGTCGTTTTTGGCGAATTACCAGTATAAATAGTGGCAAAATAATGGCGTCTCGGTCAAAGGTGACAGCCTGATTAGGAAAACTGTTGGGAAATTTCTTACGCTTTTCTCGGCTTGCCCGTCTGAACTCCCGCAGCTAATCTCCTCAAGCCGTTGCAAACCCAGCGGCCGGAGGTGGAAGTCCGTATTGCTAAGGCGTTTTAACTCCCGAAACTATTTGGAGCTTCGCCCATGCACAACAAAACAAGTAACCCTTATGTCGATCACAACGCTGCTCCCACTGATGCCAATCCTCACGCAACCGGCCAGCGAGAGATTCATCCTTACCTGCCGTTGACTGACAACGATGCCCCCGCTAAGCAATCAAGCAACGACCTATTCCTCGTCAGCCCCAACATCGACACCGAAACCCTCCTTGCCAACGCCGCCGAAAACCTTGCATCCGCCAACCAAATGGCCGCCACCCTGGCGTTCGACCTCGATGACCCGCACCGCGCCATCGTCCTGGGCATCCAACAACTCATCGACCTAAGCGCTCTACTCGTCGACCGAGTCCAGGAGCAGG
The DNA here is from genome assembly GCF_013385825.1 of Pseudomonas reactans. GTDB lineage: Bacteria > Pseudomonadota > Gammaproteobacteria > Pseudomonadales > Pseudomonadaceae > Aquipseudomonas > Aquipseudomonas reactans. The sequence continues at coordinate 382,207 of NZ_JACAPG010000012.1, forward strand.
TCGCACCTAGCGCCTGTAAGGTCACGGCCTGACACCCAACCCCGCCGCCTTACCCCAAGGCGGCAACCTGAACCCATCCTGTCACCCAGCAAAGTTTCATCATTCCCGGCGCTTTTGAGGTCTACGATCCTCTCCAAGAGAGGACCCTCACGCCTCCCGTCCACAGGGAACTGAAAACATGATCTCGAACCTCGTTAAAGTCGTGATGATTGCTGGCACGTTGCTGTTGAGTGCCTGTTCGTCGGGTTCTTCCGGCGTGAGCAGCGACCCTTGTTTTTCAGGCGGATGCCAGGCGTTTGGGGACCATATGCCCAGCAAAGCCGCCAAGATGAATTTTGGCAGCAGTGGGTTGGGGAGTAGTTACGGGGAGTACGGTTCGGGGTTGTTGCACGACGATTGATGTCGCGCCAGGCGGCCCGGCGCAGTAATGATATGTAGGAGCGAGCTTGCTCGCGAAAAACCTGAGGGCGCAGTGTTGAATCAGGATGCTCGCGTTATCATTGGCGATTTTCGCGAGCAAGCTCGCTCCTACAGAAAAGCTAGTGGCCGCCCTTCATGCGGCGGGCGATGAGGTAGATGCCCAGGCCGACCAACGCGGTAGCGGCACCAATGTAGCCGGTGCTCGTCCACCCATACCCCGCCGTAATCGCCATCCCGCCCAACCACGGGCCCAGCGCGTTTGCCAGGTTAAACGCCGCATGGTTGGAAGCCGCCGCCAAACTCGGGGCTTCATGGGCAATATCCATCAGGCGGATTTGCAGGGGAGCGGCCATGGCGATCATGGTGCCGACCAGGCCAATGCCCAGCAGCACGCTCCACAGTGAGCTGGCAGCGAAGGTGAAGAAAATCAGCACGGCCATCGACCACACCATAATCCAGCCCACCGCCCGAAATTGCAGGCGGTCAAACAGTTTACCGCCCGCAATGTTGCCGATGATTCCGCCGACACCGAACGCGGCCAGACCAAACGGAATCCACTGCGGCGACACTTTGGTCACTTCCAGCATGGTCGGCGCCAAATAGCTGAACACGCAGAACATCCCGGCAAACCCGATTGCGCCGATGGACAGCGCCATCCACACCTGCGGTTTGGTGAACGCACGCAATTCCTTGCGCGGGTCGCTGCGCGGTTCGTCGTGGCGATCCGGCACGAACTGCCAGACTAGGGCAATGGTGCACAGGGCAATCACGCTGACCAGTGCAAACGCCGAGCGCCAGCCCAGGTGTTGGCCGAGGAAGGTAGCGATGGGGTTGCCGAGCAGCATGGCCAGGGTCAGGCCCATCATTACGCGGGCTACGGCGCCGGCGCGTTTGTCGTTGGGCACCATGCTGGAGGCGACCACGGCGGCGATGCCGAAGTAGGCGCCGTGGGGCAGGCCGCTGATAAAGCGGAAGGCTACCAGCGAGCCGAAGGTCGGGGTGAAGGCTGTGGCGAGGTTGCCCAGGGCGTACAGGCCCATCAGCAACAGCAGCATGTGTTTGCGCAGCAGCTTGGCGCCGAGGATGGCCAGCAGTGGCGCGCCAACCATCACGCCCAGGGCGTAGGCGCTGATGGCGTGGCCAACCTGGGGTTCGCTCAAGCCCAGGTTTTGGGCGATGTCGGGCATCAGCCCCATGATGGCAAATTCGCCAGTACCGATCGCGAAGGCGCCCACGGCCATGGCCGCTTCCATTTTGGCGGCGCTGCGCGCGGGCAGCACGTGCCCGGGTGTTTGCTGGATAGTCATGGGTAACTCTAGGTTTGGATGGAGAGCACGAAGGAGAGCCGCTGATGCTACGCAAGCAGCGGCGAGGGTGTCTAGAACAGCCTTTTACGCAGGAGTTCCCCTAAAGTGCCGCTAATCCCTTACGGCGCCGGGTGCGCTATCAAAAAATCGAGCAAATGTTGGCAAAACGCCCTTGGCGCTTCTTCCATCACAAAATGCCCGCAGTCCGCGATGATCGCCCCGCGCAGATCCACTGCACGCTCCTCCAGCGTCACCAGTGGCGCATCGTTGGTGGCGTGTTCGGCGCCGATCGCCAGAACCGGCATCTGCAATTGTCGGGTTGCCCGGGCTTGGTTTTGTCGGATGGTTTCGGGAATCGCGCGGTAGTAGTCAAACCCCGCGCGCAGCCCGCCCGGGGATGAGTACGCACGGATGTAGACCTCGGAGGCGACTGCATCGCGGTGAAACGCCCAGCGATCAAACATGAAGTTGAGGTAGGTTTCTTCGCGCCCGGTGATCAGCGCTTCGGGCAGGTCCTGGACTTGGTTGAACAGAAAATGCCAGAGGAAGATGTTCTGTTCCGGTGCGACGAATATGGGCGGTGCTGGCGCGAGGCCGGGGATCACGGCTTCGGTCAGCGTGAGTGTGCGCACGGCCTGTGGCTGGTCACTGGCCAGCGCATAGCCCACCCACATCCCGATATCGTGCCCGACAATGTGATAGCGCGTGATATCCAGCGCGAGCAGCGCCCGGTGCAGTACATCGGCAATATTGCCGGTGTCGTAACCCTGTTCCGGTCGGTCCGAGTTGCCGAGCCCTGGCGGGTCGACGGCGATGGCTTGGTAACCCTGGGCAGCCAGGGCGTGCATGACGTGGCGGAAGGCATACCAGGTTTGTGGCCAGCCGGGTATCAATAGCACCGGGTCGCCGTCTCCGGCCATGACACAGTGGAGTTTTTTGCCATCAACGCGGACGTAATGGTGGGTGAAGATGTCTTCGGTATTCAGGGATGGAGCCGTCGCTGCGTTCATGGGCGTGCCTCAAGCGGTTGCGTCAGGCCGAGCATGGCCTGGATCTGTTGGGGCGCGACCGAGGCGTCGGCGAAGTCGTCGAAGATGCGGTCGGTGACGCCGATAATGTGGCGGTTGATGAACTCCACGCCTTCGCGCGCGCCGTCTTCCTGGTTTTTCAGGCAGCACTCCCACTCCAGCGTCGCCCAGCCGGGGTAATCGTATTGGGCCAGTTTGGAGAAGATGCCCTTGAAGTCGACTTGGCCATCCCCCAGCGAGCGGAAGCGTCCGGCGCGGTCGGCCCAAGCGCTGTAGCCGCCGTAGATGCCTTGGCGGCCGGTGGGATTGAACTCGGCATCCTTGACGTGAAACATGCGGATGAATGACCTGTAAATGTCCAGGTAGCTCAGGTAGTCCAGCTGTTGCAGGACGAAGTGGCTGGGGTCGAACAGTATCCGGCAACGCGCATGCTGGCCGACGCGCTCATAGAAGCGCTCGAAGCTGGTGCCGTCGTGCAGGTCTTCGCTGGGGTGGATTTCGTAGCAGAGGTTGACGCCGTGTTGCTCGCCCAGATCCAGAAGCGGTCGCCACCGTCGGGCCAACTCGTCGAAGGCTGCATCGATCAGGCCGTCCGGGCGTTGTGGGAAGGGGAACAGATAGGGCCAGGCGAGCGAGCCGGAGAACGTGCCCAAGTCTTCAAGGCCCAGCCGTTGCGAGGCAATGATGCTCATGTGCATGCGTTCGATCGCCCATTGCGTGCGTGCCTGCGGATTGCCCCGTAGCGGTGCTGGGACAGAGGCGTCCCACAGAGCGTCGTAGGCGGGATGCACCGCGACCAGTTGGCCGAAGATGTGGCTGGTCAGTTCGCTGATCTGCAAACCGTGGCTGGCGAGGGTGCCTTTGATGTCGTCGCAGTAGGTCTGGCTGCCAGCTGCCAGTTCGACGTCGAAGAAGCGACTGTCCCAGGCGGGAATTTGCAGTGCCTTGAAGCCTTTGGCCTTGGCCCATTGGGCAATCGCGTCCAGGCTGTTGAACGGTGGCTCGGTGTGACTGAATTGCGCCAAGTGCAGGCTGGGACCTTTAAGCGTACGCATCGAAATGTTCCTATTGTTTGTCGATCGACAAAGAATAGGCCGGCAGGTTTGTCAGCGTCAACTCGATATGCGTTAAAGTGGCGGCACACCACCACCAGGTAAGCGAACAATGGCCGGACGTCCGCGCGAATTTGATAGGGAAGCCGCACTGGAACGCGCCATGCGGCTGTTCTGGGAGCAAGGTTACGAGGGCACCAGCATGTCTGCATTGGTGGAGGCCTTGGGCATTGCCTCGGCGAGGATCTATGCCGCGTTTGGCAGCAAAGAGGGGTTGTTTCGCGAGGCTGTGGCTCTGTACGAACAGGCCGAGGGCGGTTTTGCGGGCCGTGCACTGCTTGAACCGGGCGTTAGAAGCGCCATCAAACGCATGCTTGACGATGCCATCACCACCTACACGCAACCCGGCCGCCCCGCTGGGTGCCTGGTGGTGAGTGCTGCGAGCAGCACCAGCCCGGACGGTGCGGATGTTCAACAATGGTTGCGTGAACGCCGCAGGCAACGCACCGACTCGATCATCGCCAGGCTGCAGCAAGCCAAGGTCAATCAAGAGCTCGGTGAGGATGTCGATGTGCAGGGGCTGGGCGATTTCTACGCGACGTTCCTGCACGGTATTTCTACCCAGGCGCGAGACGGCGTCCCTGCGGATCGCCTCCACCAGTCCGTCGACGTGGCGCTGAGCCTGCTGCCTGTAGAACCGTCGAGTCTAGAACAGACGCCCGATCCCGTCGGAGCATGATATTCTGCGCGCCATCTTGGTCTAGTCTCTCTTGGGTACGTACATCCGTATACGTCCCAGCGATTGGCTCTCACCCAGGTAGCTGAAGCCAATAATGATAAGAAGTCAGCGCAGAAGGGACATAAACAGTGAGGTCGATACGTCGGCCTTGTGTGCCCACCCTGCGGTTCTCTCGTGAATGTGCAAACCCCGCGATGCGTTGCCTGGCGCAGCGTGATGGAGGGTTGCCCATGATCAGGGGCGGCAGGGCGGATGGCGTTTTATCATAGGTGCTACTGATGTTTAAAAAAGTAAACACTGCCCTGCTGGGGCTGGCTTTGTCGCTGGGGATCAGCTCCGCTCACGCGGAAGAGGCAAAGAAAGTCGATGTGCTGCTGATTGGCGGCGGCATCATGAGTGCAACCCTGGGTGTATGGCTCAATGAGCTGGAGCCGGGCTGGTCGATGGAGATGGTCGAGCGCCTTGATGGCGTGGCCGAAGAAAGCTCCAACGGCTGGAACAACGCCGGTACTGGTCACTCGGCCCTGGCTGAGCTGAACTACACCCCGGAAGACAAGAACGGCAACGTTGAGATCCCGAAAGCGGTCGAGATCAACGAAGCGTTCCAGATCTCCCGTCAGTTCTGGGCCTGGCAGGTGCAGCAGGGCGTGCTGAAGAACCCGCGTTCGTTCATCAACACCACGCCGCACATGAGCTTTGTGTGGGGCGATGACAACATCAAGTTCCTGAAAAAACGCTACGAAGCCCTGAAGGCGAGCCCGCTTTTCGCCGGTATGCAGTACTCCGAAGACCCGGCGCAGATCGCCAAGTGGGTCCCGCTGATGATGGAAGGGCGTGACCCGAACCAGAAAATCGCGGCCACCTGGAGCCCGCTGGGTACCGACATGAACTTCGGCGAGATCACCCGCCAGTTCGTCGCTCACCTGCAGACTACGCCGAAGTTCGACCTGAAGCTGTCGAGCGAAGTGCAGGACATCACCAAGAACGCCGACGGTTCGTGGCGCGTGAGCTACAAAAACCTGAAAGACGGCACCAAGACCGAAACCGACGCCAAGTTCGTGTTCATCGGCGCGGGCGGTGGTGCACTGCACCTGCTGCAAAAGTCGGGCATTCCTGAAGCCAAGGAATACGCTGGCTTCCCGGTAGGCGGCTCGTTCCTGGTAACCGATAACCCAACCGTGGCCGAGCAGCACTTGGCCAAGGCCTACGGTAAAGCGTCGGTGGGTGCACCGCCGATGTCGGTTCCGCACTTGGACACCCGTGTGCTGGATGGCAAGCGCGTTATCCTGTTTGGCCCATTCGCGACCTTCTCGACCAAGTTCCTGAAAGAAGGCTCGTACCTGGACCTGCTGACCAGCACCACCACCCACAACATCTGGCCTATGACCAAAGTCGGTATTCGTGAATACCCACTGGTCGAGTACCTCGCTGGCCAACTGATGCTGTCGGATGACGACCGCTTCAAGGCGCTGCAAGAGTACTTCCCGAACGCCAAGCAATCCGACTGGCGCCTGTGGCAAGCCGGTCAGCGCGTGCAGATCATCAAGCGTGACGAAGAGCAGGGCGGCGTCCTGAAACTCGGTACCGAAGTGGTCAGCTCCGCCGACAACACCATCGCCGGCCTGCTGGGTGCATCGCCAGGCGCGTCCACCGCGGCTCCGATCATGCTGACCGTGCTGCAGAAAGTGTTCAAGGACAAGGTCGCGACCCCTGAATGGCAGACCAAGCTGCACCAGATCGTACCGAGCTACGGCACCAAGCTGAACGACAGCCCTGAAGCAGTTGCCAAGGAGTGGGCCTACACCGCCAATATCCTGCAACTGCCGACTCCGCCTGTGATTCCGCAAGCCACTGCTCCTCAGGCTACCGAGGCTGCCAAGCCTGCGGCTGAGCCGAGCAAGCCGGCCTCTGACCTGGCGCTGTAAGCCAAGTATCGAGCCGATATAAAAAGCCCGCTGAACCGGTAACGGTCAGCGGGCTTTTTTGTCCCTGGCGTTCACACCTTGAAGTGCCTGACTTGCTCATGCAGATGCAATGCCAGCGCATTGCCGGTATCGCACAACAGGTACAGGTGCTGCGTCGGCAACGAGGGTAGATCTGTCATTTGCCTGAGCCCTTCACCCATGCGGCTTTCCTCCATCAGGCCTATCGCCACGCCACTGCGGATACAGGCTTCGACGGCGGATGAATTGGGGCTCTCCAGCAGCATGCGATGATAAATCCCATGATCCTTCAATACCTGCAAGGCCGCGGCGCGATACGGGCAACCGGCGATGGGCACAGTGATGGGGAGCGGCGCATTCGACGGACAGCTGAAGTGCTCGGCCGCAACCCACAGCGGCTGCACGGAGCCTAGGCGTTCTCCCTGGGCGAGAGGGTGTGCGCTGACGGTGATGGTCAGGTCCAGATGGTTGGTCATAAACAGGTTGAGCAGCTCACCGCTGGTGCGCGCTTCGACTTCCAACTCCAGCAGCGGGTTATCGGCGATCAGCCGTGGCAGAAATGCCTGGATGAATCCAGGTGCATAAGTATCCGGCACGCCCAGGCGGATCTTGCCCTGCATGCGTTGGGGCATCAGCGAGATCAGCAGGCGATCATGACTCTTGAGGAACTCAGTGGTTTCGCCCAGCAGTTTCTTGCCATAGAGCGTCAATTCCACGCCTTGGTTGCTGCGGCTGAACAAGCGCTGGCCTACCTGATCTTCCAGCTTTTGTACCTGTGTGGTCACGGTGGACGCACTGCGGTGCACATGCTCGGCCGCTTCGTTGAAACGCCCGAAGCGCGCCACGGCGTGGAAAGTACGCAACAGGTCGATATTCAGTTGTTTGGCCATGGTTTCACTTTTGCGGATTGATTGTTCAGGTTATTCAAATATACAGAATCATGTGTGGCCTTTAGCCTTTCAGTCAATGCGCACTGACGGGAGGCTTCATGACGCGATCAACGTTAAAGCGGCTGCTGTTGCAGGTGGCATTTGTGCTGTCGTGGAGTTCTGGCTATATCGGTGCCAAATTGGGCACGCAGGGCGGCGGGGCGTTCAACCTGCTGTTCTGGCGATTCCTGTTGGTTTCGGTTTGCCTTGGACTGTTCCTCAACGTGAGGTTGTTGAAGGTTTCATGGGTACAGGTCCGCCATTACGCCATCATCGGGTTTCTCTCGCAGTTCCTGTACCTGAGTTGCCTCTACGTCGCGATCCAGAATGGCTTGCCGCCCGGGATCGCCGCGATCATTGCGGCGCTGCAGCCGTTGATGACGGCGGCGTTGTCGACTGGCAATGTGACCGAGCGCAGTGGGGGCTGGCAATGGAGTGGCCTGATGCTCAGTTTCGTTGGCGTTTCCATCGTGATTGCCGGGCAGTACGACAGTGGCGGGACGGGCGTCGGCCTGGTCATGTACCTGTTGCCGCTGGCGGCAGCGCTGGGGCTGACGCTGGCAACCCTGTATGAGCGTCGTACCGTGCAAAATCACGACGCGGGTTTGGTCCTGCCGCTGTTCCTCCAGTCGCTGCTGACCTTGATCGGTTTTACCGCCGCAGTGCTCTATACCGACACGCTGAGTATTCCCCATGACCCTGACGTTTTGATCTCAATCGTCTGGCTAACGGTGTTCTCTACCTTCGTTGCCTACCTGAGCCTATGGATGCTGCTACGTGTGATGACCGCAACCCACGTGGCGGCGTTGGTCTACCTGGAGCCGCCCGTGACGCTGGTGTGGGCGGCGCTGATGTTTGGCGATGCGATCAACGCCTCGACCTACGCCGGCATTGCCGTGGTAGTCGCCGGACTGCTGCTAGTGCGCCTGAAACGACCGACTGTCGCGTGTGCCACTTGAGGCGTGCGGGTTCAGCGAGCTGACAGACACCACCTGTTAAAAATACCCACAGCCAAGCAGGAGCGCGGCTGTAACAACGGGGGATTTTCAGCAGTGCAAGTGTTGGGCGCCAGCGCCCGAGGGTTTTGTATGTGGCTACGTTATGCGGCATTGACGGCCATGGTCGTTGCAGCATCCGGGTGTGTGCAAGAGCGCGTCGTGCATGAGCGCAGGCCGGTGCAACGCGAATATGTAGAAGTTATCGCGCCACAACCGCCGCCGGTGCAGGTGATTGAAGTCGAGCCACCGGTGCGCTACGGCTATGTATGGTCACGTGGTTACTGGCGTTGGGAAGGCGGGCGTTATGTCGCGGTGCACGGTCATTGGGAGCCTGTACGCGAAGGATACCGCTATGTGCATCCGCATTGGGTGCAGCGCAATGACGGTTACCATTGGCAAGGCGGTGGCTGGGTTCGCTGAACCTTGGCTAGATCGGCTTCGTGGTGCCCAGGAGTCGAACCTCACGCAGCAGCGCGGCGCCGAGTTGATCGGTGCCCAGCTCCTTGTAGCCCACGGCTTTGATTTCGCCGTTCTCTTCGGCCTGGATAAGGATCACCGGGGTTTCCTTGCCGGTGGTTTCGTCGATGTGCAAGGCATACTGCGGAATATCCAGCTTGATCGGCGTGCCCGCCGCCTGGCCTTTGACATTGATCAGGAACGCCGCGCAGCCCGCGTCGACGTCCATGCTGGTGGCCGAACGGCCACTGACGAAGCAGGTTTTTGGCAGGTCGGGCCAGGTGATGGTGTCGGCGACGGCCATGCCGGAGGCCATCGTCAAGGTAGCGAGAAGGAGCATGCGCACGTTGATCGTTCTCTTGATGAAGGTTGAGCGCGATTTTTACCAAAGCCTGAAGGACGTCGCAACGGCAAGCCTCAGACCAGACGTTGCATGCCTACCGTCTTGGCAGCGTTCAGATCAAAAGTGGCCGTGTATTCGCAGCCTGCAGCATGGCCACAGCGTTCGATCAGGCAGTCCGCGAAATCAGCCTTGCTGGCGGTGAATCGTCGCAGTGCCTTCCAGATGATCTCGGCGTGTTCGATGGTCAGTTCTCGGGTGCGTAGCAGCGTTTCGAGAACGGTCACCACATCACCCTTGGCAGACTGATAACAACTTTGCAGGACCCATACCAATTCCACCACGGACACCAGGCTGACAAAGCCCGGTGCAAAGGCGGTGAGCGATTCAATCAATTCAGATGCCTTAGGCGATTGGACGGGATCGTCCTGAGTGACATAACGCACCAGCACATTGGTATCCAGCCCGATCATCCAGCTTTCGCCCCTTGTGCCGCGATGGCACGGTTCATCTCATCCAGGGAGACGGCCTTGGCAGGTTTTCGGATCAGGCCTTTGAGGTCGTGTACGGTTTTGCTGGCGGCAATCATGGAAAATTTACCGTCTTCCATTTCGACAAATTCAACGCGATCACCTGTCTCCAGGCCCAGGGCGGTTCTGACCTGGACGGGAATGGTGATTTGCCCTTTTGAAGTAAGCGTGGCGGTGGCCATAGTGAAGATCTCCATCGTGATGCTCCTTACCTTAGGGTAAGGAATTATGGAGGACAAGATCCGTTGGTCCATAGGTTGCTCTTCTGGTGTGAGTTGATCGGAACAGGTAAAAAGATAGCCTGAGTTATGCCGATGGCATGCCCGAAAACGCCCGCAAAGAGATACAGCATATGACCGACCGCCAGCTCATTATCCCTCCCGTCATGCAGCCCATCGTCGAACGCGCCGGCTACGTCCCTGCCGTCAAGGTCGGCAAGACGTTGTACTGCGCAGGGCAGGTCGGCCGCACGGCAGAATTGGCGGTGATTGAAGATCCAGAGGCGCAATTCATTGCCGCCTGGGAGAACCTGAGGCAGGTCTTGGAGGAGGGGGGGTGTACGTTCGAAGAGGTGGTGGACATGACCACCTACCACGTCAACATGAGCCAGCACATGGCGGTTTTCCGAGACGTGAAAAACCGCCTGTTCCCACGCGGGCATTGCGCCTGGACGACAATCGGGGTGTCCGAACTGGCACGCCCCGGTCTGCTGGTGGAAATCAAATGCGTGGCGGTGCAGCGCTAGCTTATTGCACCACGCGGTAGCACGGCACATACGCCGCGCCGCCCGGTAACTTCATGCGGTGCTGGGCGACAAAGGCCTGTAGCAGTTCGTCCAGCGGCTTCATGATGGCCGGGTCACCGTGGATTTCGTACGGGCCGTTCTGTTCGATCAGACGGATGCCCTTGTCCTTCACGTTGCCCGCCACGATCCCCGAGAACGCACGGCGCAAGTTGGCCGCCAGTTCATGGGGCGGCAGCGCGTGGCTCAGTTGCAGGCTGGCCATGTTCTCGTGAGTCGGATCGAACGGGCGTTGGAAGCCTTCGTCGATCTTCAGTAGCCAGTTGAAGTGGAAGGCGTCGTTGCGCTCACGGCGGAATTGTTTCACCGCCTTGAGGCCGACAGTCATCTGACGCGCCACTTCGGCCGGGTCATCAATGATGATCTGGTAGTGCGCCTGCGCGGCTTCGCCCAGGGTGGCGCCGACAAATGCGTGCAACTGTTGCAGGTACGGCGCGGCGTGTTTTGGCCCGGTGAGGATGACCGGGAACGGCAGGTCGCGGTTGTCCGGGTGCATCAGGATGCCCAGCAGGTACAGGAACTCTTCGGCCGTGCCAGCACCGCCCGGAAAGATGATGATGCCGTGGCCGACACGCACGAAGGCTTCCAGGCGTTTTTCGATGTCCGGCAGGATCACCAGCTCGTTGACGATCGGGTTCGGCGCCTCAGCGGCAATGATGCCTGGCTCGGTCAGGCCCAGGTAACGCCCGCCGGTAATGCGTTGCTTGGCGTGGGAAATGGTCGCGCCTTTCATCGGACCTTTCATCACGCCAGGGCCGCAGCCGGTGCACACGTCGAGACTGCGCAGGCCCAGTTCGTGGCCGACTTTCTTGGTGTATTTGTATTCTTCGGTATTGATCGAGTGCCCGCCCCAGCACACCACGATCTTCGGCTCGACACCGGGGCGCAGCGTACGGGCGTTGCGCAGCAGGTGGAACACGTAGTCGGTGATGCCCTGGGAGTTGCTCAGGTCGATGCGCTGGCTGTCCAGCTCGTTTTCGGTGTAGACGATGTCACGCAAGGCGCTGAACAGCATTTCGCGGGTGCTGGCGATCATCTCGCCATCGACGAAGGCGTCGGCCGGGGCATTCAACAGTTCAAGGCGCACGCCACGGTCTTGCTGGTGGATACGCACTTCAAAGTTTTTGTAGGCGTCGAGGATGGTCTTGGCGTTGTCGATATGCGCGCCGGTGTTGAGGATCGCCAGGGCGCACTGGCGGAACAGGGTGTAGATGCTGCCGGTACCGGCTTCGCTCAGTTGCTGGACTTCACGCTGGGACAGGGTTTCGAGGCTGCCCTTGGGGCTGACGGAGGCATTGATGACTTGACGTTGGGGCATTCTGATTCCTTGAAAGCGCAGCCACCGCCCCCGTGACGGGCCGCGATGGCTTGAGAATGATGGCGCCGAATTCGGTCGCACGAGACGGATATTTACCTCAGGCGCAAGGCCGAGCGCAAACACTGTCCAGCACCATCATGCCGCAGAACTCACTGAATCAGCTTCCAGTTTTTGTAGAAAACCCGACGCAGGGTAAAGGCGATCCCGGCAAACCCCGCGATCACGGCGTTGAGGACCTGTGGCACCGGTGTCGGCCGCACGATATCGATAAACAGGCAGTAACGCTTGGCATCATTTTTGTTGAAAGACGCATGCATCAGCGTGTCATCAAAAATAAACAGCGGGTCGTCATGCCAGTAATGCTTGTGCTTGCCCACCTGGATATAGACGCCCTCGTGATGGGGCGCCGGTGCCATGTTGTAGAGCACGCGGAACATCATGCGCAGGGGGCCGAAGTGAAAGGACGTGGAGCGGTTTTCATTGAATACCGACACGCCGATGGTCTTCACGAACGGCAGTTTTTTGCGCAGTTCCGGGAGGTCGAGCGTGGTCTCGATGGGTTGGCCATACCACTGGAAAAACAACATGCCGCGCTTCTTCTCGGCCATGCGTTCGTCCAGGTAACCGATGATTTCGCCCTTGTGGGCCATGGCGTCATCGATCACGTGCTGCAGGTCTGCACGCCAGGCCGGCGGCAGGTCGGCCATGGTGTAGACATGGCGGTTAGGCGAACTGAACAGGTCGAACAGGGTGTTGAACGGCGCCAGCAGCCAAGTGTTGCGGCCACTGCCGATGAAATATTTCTTGAAAGTGTCACGGTCATACAGGCCGTTGCGCAGGAAGTCGTAGACTCCGCAGGTCACCACAAGGCCAAGAAATACCGCAGTCGTCAGGGGGATCAGGCAAATAATCAGAAGAACGCCGAGTACCCAAGCGACCGACACGGCTTTTTTGCGTAAGGCAGACTTGCTCATGAAACTCAGCTCCAGCTGGACGCCATTCGACAGATCCGGATCCGTGGCTGCGAGTGGGAAAGTTTGAAACATATTGAAACAACTGCGTCATGATAAGGCGTTCGGCGCTGGAGAGGCGTTTTAAATATTGCAAAATTGTGAAGGCTCAACACAGTTTTTAACCGTATCAGCGCTAAGTGGATTGGATTTTGTAAACAGAAGATTTGCGACTATCGTGACGCTTCGGTTTTTTAGACGTCATAGACCGGTACGATTGAAGTTGAATGGCCACCACTGGCCTTCGGCACCTTGGAAGAGGCAGAAATTTTATGATCATCAAACCGCGGGTTCGTGGCTTCATCTGTGTGACCGCTCACCCTGTTGGCTGTGAAGCGAACGTCAAAGAGCAGATCGACTACGTGACTCAACACGGCGTCATCGAAGGCGGCCCGAAAAAGGTGCTGGTCCTCGGTGCGTCCACCGGCTACGGTCTGGCCGCGCGTATCAGTGCTGCCTTCGGTTGCGGCGCCGACACCCTGGGCGTGTTTTTTGAGAAAGAAGGCGAAGAAGGCAAGCTGAGCTCCGCCGGCTGGTACAACAGCGCCGCGTTCGAGAAGTTTGCTGTCGAGAAAGGCCTGTACGCCAAGAGCATCAACGGCGACGCGTTCTCCGACGAGATCAAGCGCCTGACCATCGAAACCATCAAGAAAGACCTGGGCAAGATCGACCTGGTCGTCTACAGCCTGGCCGCGCCACGCCGTACCGACCCGCAAGGCGTGGTGCACAACTCCACCCTCAAGCCGATCGGCAAGGCCGTGACCCTGCGCGGTATCAACACCGACAAGGGCGTTGTGGTCGACACCACGCTGGAACCTGCGACCCAGGAAGAAATCGACGGCACCGTCAAAGTGATGGGCGGCGAAGACTGGCAGCTGTGGATCGACGCCCTGCGTGACGCCGACGTGCTGGCCGAAGGCGCCAAGACCACTGCGTTCACCTACCTTGGTGAGAAGCTGACCCAGGATATCTACTGGAACGGCTCCATCGGCGAAGCCAAGAAAGACCTCGACAAGAAAGTCCTGACCCTGCGCGACAACCTCGCTGCACTCAAGGGCGATGCCCGTGTGTCGGTGCTCAAGGCCGTGGTCACCCAGGCGAGCTCGGCCATCCCGATCATGCCGCTGTACCTGTCGCTGCTGTTCAAAGTGATGAAAGAGCAGGGCACCCACGAAGGTTGCATCGAGCAGGTCTACGGCCTGTTCAAGGACAGCCTGTACGGCAGCCAGCCGAAACTCGACGCCGATGGCCGCCTGCGTGCCGACCTGGCCGAGCTGGAGCCGAAGGTCCAGGACGCCGTGGCAGCTCTGTGGAACCAGGTCACCGACGACAACGTCAACGAGATCAGCGATTTCGCCGGCTACAAGGCTGAATTCCTGCGTCTGTTCGGCTTTGAAATCGACGGCGTGGACTATGACGCTGACGTGAACCCGACCGTGAAGATCAACGGCCTGATCCAGGCATAAACGATCCGGTTTGAGAAAACGGCCCTTCGGGGCCGTTTTTTATGGCCTGCAAAAAAGGCTGCTCCCAGAACCCTCCTACACATTTTTGAGCAGCGCCTGATCCCTCCGATATGCCAGACTCCGTGCGCTATCAACGCGTACTAACGGAGGATCTAATGACGATTCGTGCAGTGGTTTTTGATTTCGGCGGTGTCCTGTTCGATTGGAGCCCGCAGCACCTATACCGCAAGCTGATTGCCGACGATCACGAGCGGCAATGGTTTCTCGACAACATCTGCACCCAGGCCTGGAACACCGAGCAGGACGCCGGTCGCTCCCTGGCCGACGGCACCCTCAGCCTGATCAAGCAGCACCCAGACCATGAGCACTTGATCCAGGCCTATTACGACCGCTGGCACGAAATGCTGCGTGGTCCGCTACCGGAAGGCGTGGCGATTCTCGAGGCGCTGCACCAGGTCGATATGCCGCTGTTCGGGCTCACCAACTGGTCAGCTGAGACATTCCCTTATGCGCGGGCCAACTACCCGTTCCTCCAGCGTTTTCGCAATATTGTGGTGTCCGGCGAGCTGAAATTGATCAAGCCCGACGCCGCCATCTACAACGCCAGCCTAAACCAGGTTCGGGCGCACCTGCCGGATATCCAGCCGACGGAAGTGGTATTTATCGATGATGTGGCCGGCAATATCGAAGCGGCCATCGCCCTCGGCTGGCAGGGGATCCACCATGTGTCTGCCGAGCGCACTGCCGCGCAATTGAGAGCGTTGGGTGTGGGCTTCTAGCGCGCCCACTTTTCCATCGCGAAATCCACGAAGGCGCGCAGTTTGGGCAGCCGATAACGGTCTTGGCCGTAGAGCAGGTGCATGGGGCGGCTGGGCAGTCGATAGGTGGTGAGCAAGGCCACGAGCTTGCCGCTTTCCAGGTCCGGTTGTACCAGGGCATCGGCCAGCATGATGATGCCCATGCCGTTGACGGCCGCCTGGCGCAAGCCTTGCGAGCTGTTGATGGTCAATGAGCCGGAGACCGGTACCTCCACCTCGCCGTCCTCGCCTGTCATGCGCCACAGTTTGTCGGCGTCGCGCCAGTTGTCACTCGCTGGGTAGGCGAACGCCAGGCAGTCGTGCTGTTGCAGGTCATCGGGTGTTTGCGGCGTGCCCCGTCGCGCCAGGTATTCAGGTGAGGCGCAGAGGGTGAGGGTGTAGTCCTGCATTGGCCTGGCGATCAGGCTGGACGTTTCCAGCTCGCCGAGACGGATCGCCACGTCAAAGCCACTGTCGACCAGATCCATCCGCTCATTGCTCAATACCACGTACAGGTTGATCAGCGGGTAGCGTTGGGAAAATTCACTCAAGGCGGGTGTAAGGCGTTCGGTGCCGAACACGGGAGGCGCGGTGATGCGCAGATTTCCTTTGGGAACATCGCTGTGAGCTTGTTCGGCGAGTTGCTCTGAGTCGGCCACCAGCCCCAGCACTTCCAGGCAACGCTGGTAATACTGCCCGCCAAATTCCGTGAGGCTCTGTTTGCGCGTGGTGCGTTTGAGCAGGCTGACGCCGAGTCGCTGCTCCAAGGCACGCAGGTGATTGCCAACCATAGTGGTCGACATGCCGCAGGCCTGGGCTGCCGCTGTCATGCTGCCGGTCTCGACCACTTTCACGTACACCGACATTGCCTGGAACAGGTCCATTATCAAGCCTTGATTTAAAGTCATTGCAGGAATGTGCAGTTTATCCAGCTCAGGTGGCTAACGATACTGCAGCCATCACTACGATGCACTGGAGACCGCACCATGACCGCCGCCTGCCTGATGACCACTTACCAACCCTTGGCCCTGAGCTTCACGCGCGGCCTGGGCACGCGACTCTGGGATCAGCAGGGCCGCGAATACCTGGACGCAGTCGCCGGCGTGGCGGTGACCAATGTCGGTCACTCGCACCCTAGGTTGGTAGCGGCCATCAGCGAGCAAGCCGGACTATTAATGCACACCTCCAACCTCTACAGCATCGACTGGCAACAACAGTTGGCCCGGCGCCTCACCCAGCTATCCGGGCTGGACCGCGCCTTCTTCAACAATTCCGGCGCCGAGGCCAACGAAACAGCGCTCAAGCTGGCACGCCTGCATGGCTGGAAAAAGGGCATCGAAGAGCCGTTGGTGGTGGTGATGGAGAACGCCTTTCATGGCCGTACCCTCGGCACCATGGCCGCAAGCGATGGCCCCTCGGTGCGCCTGGGCTTCCAGCGGCTGCCGGGGGATTTTCTCAAGGTGCGGTTTGGCGATCTGGCGGCGCTGGAAGCGATTACCACGGCATTTGGCCCGCGCATCGCTGCGGTGCTGTTGGAGCCGATTCAGGGTGAAAGTGGCGTATTGCCGGCGCCGCCGGGTTACCTGCAAGCCCTGCGCGAGCACTGCACAGGTCATGGCTGGCTGATGATGCTGGACGAAATCCAGACCGGTATCGGCCGCACTGGCACCTGGTTCGCCTTCCAGCATGAAGGCATCGTCCCGGACGTGATGACCCTGGCCAAGGGCCTGGGCAATGGTGTACCCATCGGCGCGTGCCTGGCCCGGTCTGCCGTGGCGCAGTTGTTTACGCCGGGCAGTCACGGCAGCACGTTCGGCGGCAATCCGTTGGCGTGCCGGGTTGGCTGCACGGTGCTGGACATCATCGAAGAACAAGGTTTGCTGCAGAACGCCGCGCAACAGGGCGAACGCTTGCTGGCGCGGTTGCGCGTGGCGTTGAGTGAGCATCCGCAGGTTGTGGCGATTCGTGGTCAGGGGCTGATGATCGGCATCGAGTTGGCCAGCCCTTACCGGGACCTGGCCCAGCGCGCCGCCCAGGAGCACAGCCTGCTGATCAATGTGACGCGGGGCAAAATCATTCGCCTGCTGCCGCCGCTGACTCTGGATACCAAGGAGGTCGAGATGATCGTGCGGGCCATTACTCGGTTGCTGGCGTAGGCCCGTTGAGCCATTCCTGATTCAGCGTTTCGGTGTCGCCCAGGTATTCCAACAACCACGCCATGGCCGGGGACAGCTTGTTCTGCGCCCAGGCCACACACGACGGGCTGGCCGGAAACGGCCGGCTCAATTGCAGTGCCACCAATTCACCGCGCTCGATCCACGGCAACACCTGATGCGCTGGCGCCATGCCGACGCACAGACCGTCGCGCAGGCAGTCGATGGCAGAAGCCCAATTTGGCACCACCAGGCGTCGCTGGTTATCCAGGGTCCAAGTGTCACGCTTGGGCAGGTTGCGCGAGGTGTCGGTCATGCACAAGGAAGCGTAGGGACGTAGTTGATCGTCGCTCAACAGCCCTTGTACGCCGGCCAGAGGGTGCCGCGCGCTGACGACGCACAGCCAGTTCAACAAGCCCATGTCGCGAAAGGTGAAGTGACTGGCCACCGGCACCGCGCTGGTGGCACCGATCACAATGTCGGTGCGTTCATCTGCCAGGGCATCCCACACGCCGTTGTACACCTCGTACTCCAGCAACAGCTCGACTTCGGGAAACTGTCGGTAGAAGTCCAAGACCAACTGTCGGCAGCGCTGGGGTTTGACGATGGAATCCACTGCGACCTTCAACTGACCGCTCCAGCCATTGGCGACTTGCTGGCACAGGCGTCGGGTGCCAAGCATTTTCTTCATCACGCCACGGGCTTCGTCGATAAACAGGCGGCCGGCGGGCGTCAGCTCCACATCCCGGTGGCGTCGCACGAACAGTGGCACCGCCAGCCATTCTTCCAGCTGCCGCACGGTATAACTGACGGCCGACGGCACCCGGTGCAGCTCCTGGGCGGCGGCGCTGAAGCTACCATGGCGCGCCACGGCATCGACCACATCCAGGGAATATTCTGACCACATGGCGGCTGCCTTCAAATTTATTGATAAGAGTGTCCAATTATTATCGCTTCACAGAGAAACTGTCAGCCTCATAATGGGCGCCAGTCAGCAAATAGTTTGATGGCAGGATTAACA
Source organism: Pseudomonas reactans (assembly GCF_013385825.1). GTDB lineage: Bacteria > Pseudomonadota > Gammaproteobacteria > Pseudomonadales > Pseudomonadaceae > Aquipseudomonas > Aquipseudomonas reactans. Next base: position 400,516 of record NZ_JACAPG010000012.1, read on the forward strand.
AGGCTTCAATGAAAAATTCTTTTGGTTTCACTTGGTATCTGGCGGGGCTGAGCATGCTCGGTTACCTCGCCATGGACATGTACTTGCCGGCATTCGGCGCCATGGGCGAACAGTTGCAGATTGGCGCAGGCGCGGTGGGTGCCAGCTTGAGTATTTTCCTCGCCGGCTTTGCGGTGGGGCAGTTGTTGTGGGGGCCGTTGTCCGACCGCCTGGGACGCAAGCCCGTCCTGCTCGCTGGCCTGAGCCTGTTTGTGCTGGGTTGCGCAGGGATGTTCTGGGTCGAGACCGCGCCGCAATTGCTGGCGCTGCGTTTTGTCCAAGCGATTGGCGTATGTTCCGCCGCCGTCAGTTGGCAGGCGTTGGTGATCGACCGATACCCCGCCGACAAGGCTCATCGCGTGTTCGCCAGCATCATGCCGCTGATGTCGTTGTCGCCTGCGTTGGCGCCGCTGTTGGGCGCGATGGTGCTGAATCACTTGGGTTGGCAGGCGATCTTCGGCGTACTGCTGGGTGTCTCATTGCTGTTGCTGCTACCGACGTTGTTCTTGCGCACCGTGGCGAAACATCAGGCAGAAAAGAGCGAACGTTCGCGCCTCGGTTATGGGCAGTTACTGACCTCTCGCGTGTTTACCGGCAACGTCATGATCTTCGCCGCCTGCTCGGCCAGCTTCTTCGCCTGGCTGACCGCTTCGCCCTTCATCCTGGGCGACATGGGCTACAGCCCGAATGACATTGGCCTGAGTTACGTATTGCCGACATTGGCGTTTTTGGTCGGTGGCTATAGTTGCCGCAGCGCGTTGCAGCACTTCCAGGGCAAGACCTTGTTGCCCTGGTTGCTGCTGGCGTATTGCATCAGCATGGTGGCGTTGTACCTGGTTGCCACGCTGACGGTGCCGACCCTCACCACCTTGCTGATTCCGTTCTGCCTGATGGCGCTGGTCAACGGTGCCAGTTACCCCATCGTCGTGGCGAATGCGCTGATGCCGTTTGCGGAAAATTCCGGCAAGGCGGCGGCATTGCAAAACACTCTGCAACTAGGCCTTTGTTTCCTCAGCAGCCTGCTGGTGTCGTCGTTGATCGACCAGCCGCTGCTGATCACCGTAATCGTGATGCTGGCGACCGCGCCACTGGCGGTGTTGGGTTACTGGCTGGCGCGGCCGAAAGCCGGTGATTCGGAGCTGGCGACTGCCTAGAACGTTACTTCCAGGTTCACCGTCGGCGTCGATGTGCGGCTACCCCGGCCGCCGTCCACGCCGAACTTGTTATGCCAATACTCGTAACCCACCCCCAGGTACAGGTTTGGCTTGACGCTTTTACCCGGCCGCACCGCCACCATCAGCGCGGTGCGCATCAGGGCCTCCGGCGCAGTATCGCGGCCATGGTAGTCCTCGCCTTTTTCCCCGACGTAATTGATGAAACCCTGGAATTTCGCCGCATGGTTGGCGATTTCGAAGGGGCGCATCCACGTGAGGTTGAGCATGTAGGTGTCGTCAAACGTGTGGTTCGACTCCTTCGCGCCGGGGATGCCGGTGTGGTTCCTTTCCTTGTAGTACATCAGGCTCAGATCCAACACGCCGACGGTGTTGAACTTCAACGTCGGGCCGATCACCAGTGCGCGTTTCTTGGCTGAGGCGAAGTTGTTGTTACGGTTGGCGTCAAACCCCAGGGTCAGCGCGTAATCTTTCACCAGTCCGGTGCCCAGCGGCACATCGAATACCCGCGATGCGTACAGCTGATGGCGATATACCGCGTACACCTCACTCCCACCATGATCAGTGCCCTTGCGTGGGTCACGGCTGTCGGACAGGAACACATCGAGGTTGAGGAAGTTGCTGCCGTACTGGTAGCCGCTGGCGTGGGTGAAGCTGTAGATGCGCTTGCTGAATTCATCGGGGTTATTCGGATTGGTGAACTGCTGGCCGTAGCGAAATCCTACGCTGTTGTTCATCCATTCCACTGCGACGGCCTCCCCGCCGCCGAGCAGAGTGAGTGCGACGGTTGCGCCCTGTAGTGCCTTTTTCATTGTTCTGGGTCCTTTGGCGTTCTGGCTCATCACGGCCGGATTGTTTTTGTAACGCCGATGGAGGGTAACTTGTTCGATTGATTGTATACAACTCTATGGACATCCAGTCCAAACATTGCATACAGTGGCCGCACAACAAAAACAGAGAACCCCTCACCATGACTATCCCGAAGGCATCACCGCAGCGGCCAGAAGATGAGAATCTCGGCGTCGCCGCCAACATGGCTTACGGCCTGCAGCATGTGCTCACGATGTATGGCGGCATTGTTGCGGTCCCCCTGATTGTCGGCCAGGCGGCCGGGTTGTCCCCGGCGGATATCGGCCTGCTAATCGCTGCGTCGCTGTTTGCCGGTGGCTTGGCCACGCTGTTGCAAACCCTGGGTCTGCCGTTTTTTGGCTGTCAGTTGCCGTTGGTGCAGGGCGTATCCTTTGCCGGCGTGGCAACCATGGTGGCGATTGTCGGCAGTGATGGCGCCGGGGGCGTACCGGCGATTCTCGGGGCGGTGATGGCCGCGTCGTTTATCGGGTTGCTGATAACCCCGGTGTTTTCACGGATCACCAAGTTTTTTCCGCCGCTGGTGACGGGCATTGTGATCACGACCATCGGTCTGACCCTGATGCCCGTTGCGGCGCGCTGGGCCATGGGTGGCAACAGCCGCGCGGCGGATTTCGGCAGCATGTCCAACATCGGCCTGGCGGCTTTGACCCTGGTGCTGGTGTTGCTGCTGAGCAAGATCGGCAGCGCGACTATCTCGCGCCTGTCGATTTTGCTGGCGATGGTCATCGGCACGGTGATTGCGGTGTTCCTCGGCATGGCCGACTTCTCCGGCGTGACCCAGGGGCCGATGTTCGGTTTCCCTACGCCATTCCATTTCGGCATGCCAACCTTCCATGTCGCCGCGATCATCTCCATGTGCATCGTGGTGATGGTGACCCTGGTCGAGACCTCGGCGGACATCCTGGCCGTCGGCGAGATCATCGACACCAAGGTCGACTCCAAACGCCTGGGCAACGGCCTGCGCGCCGACATGCTGTCGAGCATGTTTGCGCCGATCTTCGGTTCGTTCACCCAAAGCGCCTTTGCCCAAAACGTCGGCCTGGTGGCGGTGACCGGGGTCAAGAGCCGCTTCGTGGTGGCTACCGGTGGGTTGTTCCTGGTGATTCTCGGCTTGTTGCCTTTCATGGGCAGGGTGATCGCGGCAGTGCCGACTTCCGTGCTGGGCGGGGCAGGGATTGTGTTGTTTGGTACGGTGGCGGCCAGTGGGATTCGCACGCTGTCGAAGGTGGATTACCGCAACAACATGAACCTGATCATCGTGGCCACTTCCATCGGTTTTGGCATGATCCCGATTGCGGCACCGAGCTTCTATGATCACTTCCCGACCTGGTTCGCGACCATTTTCCATTCGGGGATCAGCTCGTCGGCAATCATGGCTATCTTGCTGAACCTGGCATTCAACCACTTCACCGCCGGTAACTCGGACCAGCAGTCGGTATTTGTGGCGGGGACAGACCGCAGTTTGAACGCCCGAGATGTGTCGGAACTGCGTGATGGGGATTACTTCAAAGGCGGCAAGTTGTTTGATGCCGAGGGGAGAGAAATTCCATTGGTGGCGGATGCCCCGAGGAAAACAACCAAGCCTGAGACCTCCGAAGTCTAACGCCACCCCTGTAGGAGCCGGCTTGCCGGCGATAGCGGCCTACCCGTCAACATTGCATCAACTGACAGATTGCTATCGCCGGCAAGCCGGCTCCTACATTGGGGTCAGCCAGCTTTAAGTATGTTGTACTTCGCTGAACACACCTCATCCAAAAACTTCACCACAGTCCCCATGCACGCTTGGCGTTCTTCCACATGGGGCATGTGGCTGGAGTCTTCAAACAGCGCCCAGCGCACATCGGTGATTTCATCCAGGAATGGCTTGACCACCAGCGGCGTGGCCTCGTCGTGCCGACCTGAGATCACCAGCGTCGGCACATTGATCGCCGATAGACGGCCAGTGGACTTCCAGTCTTTCAAGCTGCCGATCACGTGGAACTCGGTCGGGCCGCTCATGGCGTGGTACACCGTCGGGTCTGCATCGACTGCGGCAAATGTGCGCGCTACTTCCTCCGGCCACGGGATGACTCGGCACACGTGCTGGTCATAGAACACCCGCGACGCGGCGAGGTATTCCGGGTCCTGATAGTTGCCAGCGGCTTCATGTTTGAGCAGGGTTTCATGCACACCTTCCGGCAACAATTTGCGCAGTCGGTTGGCTTCGCTGACCCAGGTGCGCATGCACGTCGGCGAGTTGGCGGGGATAAAGGCGCGCAGGCCCTTGGGCTGCAGGATCGCGTGTTCACTGCCGAGCATGCCACCCCAGGATTGGCCGAGGATCGCGTAGTTATCGCTGATCTGCAGGTGGTCCAGCAGGTTGTTGAGTTCTTCGAGGAACAGGCCCACGGTCCAGAAGGACGGGTCTTTGTCGGGCAGATGGGTGGAGCGGCCGTTGCCCAACTGGTCGTAGTGGATCACGGCGTGACCGCTGGCGGCCACGTCCTTGAACGCGTCAACATAATCATGGGTGCATCCGGGGCCGCCGTGGATAACCACCAGGGGCGTGCGGCCGCTCGACAGGTCACCGGTGACGCGGTACCAGGTTTGGTAGGCGCCAAACGCCGCATACCCTTCGCGGATTTTTTCGATGAATTCCATTTCGTACCCTGCTCTGAAAAAAGGATCAGGGACACGATAATGCGTGGCAGAAATTTAAGTAACTAGCAAAACAGCTAGGTTTTGCCGAGCGGTCAGTCTTCCAGCAGGCGGTAATGGGTGGCACGCACGACCGCCTGCACGCGGTTCTTGGCGCCCAGCTTGTGCATCGCCGAGGCCAGGTGCAGGGTGACGACCGCCAGCGAGCGGCTCAATTGCGCGGCGATTTCAGCGGCGGTCAGCCCGTCGGCGGCCCATTTGAGGCACTCACGTTCGCGTTTTGTCAGGTGAATATGCGGATAAGTGCGTAGCTCCTTGCTGAACAGCGGGTAGGCCGCTTCCTGCAAGGCATGGGAAATCAGGCTGAAGTCCGACAAGGTCTGCTGCGCATCCTTCAACACGGTGCGGGCGTTGCCGGTGCGCAGGCCGGTCAGCGAGGCGAAGCCGCCACGGGGCAGGTGGATTGGCACGCTGACGCCGCAGGTCAATTGCTGGTCGTGCAAGTAGGACGAAACCGGCGCATGACAGGGATCAATGATCTTTTGCAGTGGGGTATCGGCCTTGACGTCGTAGGACCATACGAACGGTGACACCGTACTCAGGGCCAGGTGTTGCACCGGATCGATCTGGTAGAACCCTTCGCTGCACCACAGGGCATGCCAGTCAGGCGGGGTATTGCGCAGTGCGAGCACCGAGGGTGTGATCAATGCGCCATCCTGGTCGATCGGCACCGGGGTGTAGTCATACACCAATGCATCGAAGCCCAACTGCTGGGCGAGGATAAACGTGTTATCCATCTGTTCGTCCAGGCTCCTGCCCGGCATCAGACGGTGATTTAACGCAGTCAGCTTGGCCTGCATCCGTTCGGCTCCCGAATTCATTTGAATCTCGACTTGCGGCAAGTAGAATGCCACGCCCCGGCGAAGGACTGCCAGGCCAAACCTATAAGAAATACTAGGTTATGGACGCACGGCATCCTCGGTAGTGTTGGCCTGATAAAACGGCCGCTGCCTGCCAGGCCGATACAACACAAGGAATGTATGCATGTGGCGTGAAATTGCCCCCGACCAGCAGTACAACGTGCAAGTCGACGGCCATAACCTCGTGGTCTACAGCTTTGGCGAAGGCGATGAGGTGCTGTTGTGCCTCAACGGCGGGCCAGGCCTTCCGTGTGACTACTTGCGCGACGCCCATGGCTGGCTCAAAGACCATAACCTGCGAGTGGTTGCATTCGATCAGCTTGGCACGGGCGCATCAGCCAGACCCACCGACGTTTCGCTGTGGGAAATCCGCCGTTATGTCGAAGAAGTCGAAACCGTGCGCCAGGCCCTGGGCTTGGGCCGTGTGCACCTGCTTGGGCATTCCTGGGGCGGCTGGCTCGGTATCGAATACGCTATCCACTACCCCGACGCGCTGAAAAGCCTGATCCTCGAAAACACCGTCGGTGACATTCCGCACCTGTCCCAGGAACTGGAGCGCCTGCGCGGCGCCCTCGGCAGCGAAACCGTGGCGATGATGCAGCGCCACGAAGCCATGGGCACCCTGGACCACCCGCAATACCAGGCCGCGATCACCTTGCTCAACTATCGCCACGTGTGCCGCCTGGATGAATGGCCCGCGCCGGTCAAACGCTCTCTCGACGACTGGAACATGGGCCCCTACGAAACCATGCAGGGCCCCAATGAATTCCTCTACATCGGCAACCTCAAGGACTGGAACCGCATCCCCGAGATGGCCGAGTTCAAGATGCCGATCCTGATCACCACCGGCCAGCATGACGAACTCACCCCGGCCTGCGCCATGCGCATGAAACTCGCGGCCCGGCACGCCGAATTGCACGTCTTCCCCAACAGCAGCCATATGCCGTTTTATGAGGAGCCCCAGGCATATTTCCCGGTGCTGCTGGACTTCCTCTCGCGTCACCGAGGCTGACGGATGAACCTGGCGCGCTACCGTTTTGTGCTGTCCCGGCCGCTGCAATTGCTGCCGGTACTGTTTGGCATCAGCCTGATCACCTTTGTGCTGGTGCGCTCGATTCCCGGCGACCCGGCGCGCGCGCTGCTGGGCTCGCGCAGCACACCCGACGCCTTGCTGAAGATCCGCGCCCAGTACGGCCTCGACCAGCCGTTGTGGCTGCAATATTTCTACTTCCTGAAGAACCTGCTCAAGGGCGACCTCGGCCAATCGCTGCTGTACAAGGTCGACGCCCTCAAGCTGATCGTCACCCGCATCGAGCCCACGTTGGTCTTGGTGCTGGGCAGCGTGGTGCTGGCGCTGCTGATTGCGGTGCCGCTGGCGACCTTGGCTGCGCGCAACAAGGGTGGTTGGGCGGATAACCTGATCCGTGTATTCACCACGGTCGGCCTGGGCATGCCGGCGTTCTGGCTGGGGTTGATGCTGATCCTGTTGCTGAGCGTGCAATGGGGATTGTTTCCGGTGTCCGGCTACGGCCGAACCTGGCTGGACAAGGCGCATCACATGGTTTTGCCCTGCCTGACAATTGCCCTGGCGCTGTCGGCAGTGCTGGTGCGCAACCTGCGCGCGAGCATGCTGATGGAGTTACAGGCCGACCACGTGACCGCCGCCCGGGCACGTGGATTGTCGGAAGCCGCGGTGTTTCGCCGTCATGTGCTGCCCAATTCCCTGGTGCCGGCGGTCAACCTGCTGGCGGTGAACATCGGCTGGCTGATCAGCGGCACGGTGGTCATCGAAAGTCTGTTCGCCATCCCCGGCATTGGCCAATTGCTGGTGCGCGGGATCTTTACCCGCGATTACATGGTGGTGCAGGGCGTGGCCATGGTGCTGGCCTGTGCGACGGTGATCGTCAACTTCATCGCTGACGTCGTGACGGTGGCCCTTGACCCACGGGTGAAGATGCAATGAGCAGCCGCCCGTTGATTGCCCCGTGGCGTTTGCGCCTGCGCTTTGGCTTTCGCAATGGCCGGCTGACGGCGGCGTGGGGCTTGCTGATTCTGCTGGCATGGCTGGTGCTTGCGCTGTTCGCGCCGTGGATCGCGCCCTACGACCCGATTGCGCAGAACACGGATATCAGTTTGCTCGGACCCAGCCTGGCTCATCCGTTTGGTACGGATAACTATGGTCGGGACATCCTTTCGAGGGTGATCTGGGGCGCACGCATTGACCTGCAACTGGCCATCGTCGGGGTGATTTTCCCGTTCATGATCGGCACCTTCGTTGGCGCGGTCTCCGGTTACATCGGCGGACGTTTCGACAGTGTCTGCATGCGTGTGATCGATGTGATCCTGGCATTCCCGTTCCTGGTGTTGATGCTGGCGATCATGGCCATCCTCGGTCCAGGCCTGAAGAGTTTCTACATCGCCATGGCGCTGGTGGGATGGGTGTCCTACGCCCGGCTGATCCGCTCGCAGATCCTGGTGCTCAAGGAAAGCGACTTTGCCCTGGCCGCCAAGAGCCTGGGCTTTGGCCATGGGCGGATTCTGTTTCGGCACCTGCTGCCCAATGCGATGTTCGGCTCCATCGTGTTTTCCATGTCGGACGCGGTGTTGGTGTTGCTCAACGGCGCCGCCGTGAGTTACCTGGGCCTGGGCGTGCAACCGCCGACCGCCGAGTGGGGCACGATGGTGGCCGAAGGGCAGGCCTTCATTACCACCGCTTGGTGGATCTGCACCTTTCCGGGCTTGGCCATCGTGACCTTGGCCATGGGTTTCAGCCTGCTCGCTGATGGCGTGGCGCAAGTGTTGGGGGATCGCTCATGAGCCTGTTGCAAGTGCGCGACCTCAGTGTGATCGCCAACAATGCCGGGCGTGATGTGACCTTGGTCGATCGCGTGTCCTTCGATTTGGCCGAAGGCGAGATCCTCGGTCTGGTCGGGGAAAGCGGCTCGGGCAAAACCATGGCCTGTCGCGGCCTGATGCGTTTATTGCCTTCCCCCAATTTGCGGGTTCACGGCGGTGCCGTAAAGCTGGCTGGCCAGGATCTTCTGTCACTGGATGACGCCGGTATGCGTGCCGTGCGCGGCGGTCAGTTGGGCATGATCTTCCAGAACCCCAGCAGCCACCTCGACCCCTTGATGCGCATCGGTGAGCAGATTGCCGAGGGTATTCGCTTGCACCAAGGCGCCTCGAAAAGGGACGCGCGGCTGCAAGCCATCGACGTGCTGCGCCAAGTGGGCATCCCCGATCCTCAGGCGCGGGTCGACAACTACCCCCATGAGTTTTCCGGCGGCATGCGCCAGCGCGCGATGATCGCCGTCGCCCTGGGCTGCAACCCGAAAGTGCTGATCGCCGATGAACCCACCACCGCCCTGGATGTGACGGTGCAGGCGCAAATCCTGCGGCTGTTGCTGGAGCTGCGTGACCAGCGCGGTCTGTCGATCATCATGATTACCCACGACCTGGGCGTGGTCGCGCAAACCTGCGACGCCATCGCCGTGATGTACGCCGGGCGCCTGTGTGAGCACGGCAGCAAATATGATCTGCTGGCGCATCCGCAGCATCCCTACACCGCAGGCCTGATTGACTGCCAGCCCGCCCACAGCAGTGGCCACGCCTTGCTGCGCACGATTCCTGGGCAACCGCCGTTGCTGGACGCATTGCCCGCCGGCTGCCGCTTCAACCCGCGTTGCCCGCAGGTCGGCACCTTGTGCACCGAGGTGCTGCCGGAAGGCGCGCGAGTCGCCTGTCATTACCCGTTGGGAGTGCACCCATGAGTCTGTTACAGATCAAGGACCTTGAGGTGAAGTTTGCCGCGTCCGGCACGGGTTTGTTCGGCTTGAACAAGCAGTGGGTGAGGGCAGTGAACGGGGTGTCCCTGAACCTGGCGGCAGGTGAAACCCTCGGGTTGGTCGGCGAGTCCGGCAGCGGTAAAAGCACCTTGGGTCGCGCCATTTTGCACCTCAACCCGATCAGTGCTGGGCAGGTGTTGTTTGATGGCATCGACATGGCCCATGGCAGCACCATCGACATCACCCGCCTGCGCCATGAAACCGCAATGATCTTCCAGGACCCGTACGCCGCGCTGAACCCGCGCCACACCATCGGCGAAACCATTGCCGAAGTGTTGCGGGTGCAGCGCAAGGTCACGCCGGAGCAGATCCCGGCGCGTGTGAATGAACTGCTCGACCTGGTCGGCCTGCGCCCCGAACTGGCCAGCCGCAAACCCGGCTCCCTCAGCGGCGGCCAGTGCCAGCGCGTTGGTATCGCCCGAGCGCTGGCGGTGGAGCCTCGGCTGATCATTGCCGATGAGTGCGTGGCGGCGCTGGACGTGTCGATCCAGGGCCAGATCATCAACCTGTTGCTGGAGCTGCAACAGCGCATGAACCTGGCGATCCTGTTCATCGCCCACGACCTGGCCATCGTGCGCCGCCTGTGTGACCGCGTGGCGGTGATGTACCTGGGCAAGATCGTCGAGGAGGGCCCGGTTGAAGCGGTGTTTACGGCGCCACGTCACCCGTACACGGCAGCGTTGATCCAGGCGATTCCCGAGATCGATCCCCATCGGCCATTGCCTACCGAACCCTTGCCGGGTGAACCACCGAGCCCGCTGAATTTGCCTACAGGCTGCGCCTTTCACCCGCGTTGCCGGCATGCCCGAGCCTTGTGTTCCGTGGTGTTGCCGCCGACGCATTTCCTGCACGAGCATCGGTACAGTTGCGTGCTTGAAGAACCGTTGCTTTGACCCTTCCCTGCCATTCATGAACAAGGAGTTATGACATGCAATCGCGCCACTTGAAGTTACTCGCTGCTGCTACATTGACCGCATGGTCTCTCACTGCCGGGCTGGCACACGCCGCCGGTGTCCTGACCATCGGTTGCCGTGAAGACAGCACCACGTTCGACCCGATCAAAAGCGCGCAAAACCGCGACACCTGGGTATTCGCCAACGTCTACGACACCCTGGTACGCGTCGACAACCTGGGCACCAAGATGGAGCCGGGCCTGGCCGAAAGCTGGGACATTTCCAAGGATGGCCTGACCTACACCTTCAAACTGCGTGATGCGAAGTTCTCCGATGGCTCGGCGATCACCGCCGAGGACGCCGCATTCAGCCTGCTGCGCATCCGCGACAACAAGGCCTCGCTGTGGGCCGATCCGTTCAACTTGATCAACACGGCCAAGGCGTCGGACCCGAAAACCCTGGTGGTCACCCTGAAGACCCCGGCGGTAGCCTTCCTCTCGCAATTAGCGTCGCCGACGGTGTCGATCCTGTCGGAAAAAGCCATGACCAAAATGGGCGAAGACGCCTACTCGGAAAACCCGGTGACTTCCGGCGCGTTTACCGTGGACGAGTGGCGCAAGGGTGATCGGGTGATCCTGAAGAAGAACCCGAATTTCTGGCAGGCCAAGAACGTAAGCCTGGATGGCGTGGAGTGGGTCTCCGTGACCGACGACAACACACGCATGCGCATGGTGCAGAACAACGAGCTGGACACGGCGATCTTCGTACCCTTCTCGCGGGTCGAGGAGCTGAAGAAAGACAAGAACGTGGTGATCCACGCCGACCCGTCTACTCGTGAAGATCACCTGCTGATCAACCACGAGCACGGCCTGCTGGCCAAGCCGGAAGTGCGTCAGGCGCTGGACATGGCCATCGACAAACAATCACTGGTGAAGACCGCCACTTACGGTCAAGGCACCGTGGCTTATTCCTACATTCCAAAGGGCTCGTTGTACCACTACGCCAACAACCTGCAACGCCCGTATGACCCGACCGCCGCCAAGAAGCTGCTGGAGCAGGCCGGCGCCAAGGACTTGAAGCTCAACTACGTGGTCAACGCCGGCAACGAAGCCGACGAGCAGATTGCGGTGATCATCAAGGACCAACTGGCCAAGGTCGGTGTGACGGCCAACCTGCAAAAGGTCGACCCGACCCAGAGCTGGCAGATGCTGGTGGACGGTGAGTACGACATTTCGGTGATGTACTGGACCAACGACATCCTCGACCCGGACCAGAAGACCACCTTCGTGCTAGGCCATGACACCAACCAGAACTACATGACCCGCTACAAGAACGACAAGGTCAAGGCGCTGGTGGCACAGGCGCGCATCGAGGCGGACCCGGCCAAGCGTGAGCAGATGTATGTGGAGTTGCAGAAACTGGCGAAACAGGACGTGAACTGGATCGACTTGTACTACAGCCCGTACATCAACATCTCACGCAAGAATGTGAGCAACTTCCTGCAAAACCCGCTGGGCCGTTTCACCCTCGAAGAGGTCGTGAAAAACTGACGGATTCCTGTAGGAGCGAGCTTGCTCGCGAAGAACCTGAGAGCGCCGCGTTAAACCATACTCGCTGCGCCATCGTTAACGATTTTCGCGAGCAAGCTCGCTCCTACAGGGGGCGCAGCATTATTGCGCGTCAAACGCCTGGCCGTTGATGCCCGCACTGTCCGGCCCCATCAGGTACAGGTACACCGGCATGATCTCTTCCGGAGCAGGCCGCTCCATCGGGTTTTCCCCTGGATACGCCTGGGCGCGCATGCTGGTGCGCGTGCCACCTGGGTTGATGCTGTTGGAGCGTACCGCTGCCACATCCTCAAGCTCATCGGCCAAGGTTTGCATCAAGCCTTCGGTCGCAAACTTCGACACGCCATAAGCACCCCAATAAGCCCGGCCCTTGCGCCCGACGCTGCTGGAGGTAAACACCACCGACGCATCCTGGGACAGCTTGAGCAGCGGCAGCAAGGTGCTGGTCAACATGAACATCGCGTTGACGTTCACGTGCATCACCCGCATGAAGTTCTCACCCGACAACTGCTCGATCGGCGTGCGTGGGCCGATGATCGAGGCGTTGTGCAGCAGGCCGTCGAGGTGGCCGAATTCCTTTTCGATCATCGCAGCCAGCTCATCGTATTGATGGGGCAGGGCGGTCTCCAGGTTGAACGGAATCACCACGGGTTGCGGTTGGCCCGCCGCTTCGATTTCGTCATATACCTGGGCCAGGTTGGCTTCGGTCTTGCCCAGCAAAAGCACGGTGGCGCCATGGGCGGCGTAGGTTTTTGCCGCCGCGGCGCCGATCCCGCGACCGGCGCCGGTCACCAGGATCACCCGGCCTTTGAGCAGTTCTGGACGTGCGGAGTAATCAAACATAAACAACCTCGACAGAATTCACAGAAAATCCATGTGATTGATCGCAGCCAGGGCTTTTGTGGCGAGGGAGCTTGCTCCCGCTGGGGCGCGAAGCGGCCCAAAAAGATAGGCCTGCTACGCAGTCCAGCGGGAGCAAGCTCCCTCGCCACAAAAGCGCATCAGCCGCGAGTAGTCTCGATCAGCAACTGCACAGTGCGTTATCCAGCACCTTGCGCAGTTCCAGCGGGTGATCCACCACCACATCGGCGCCCCAATGGCGCGGGTTGTCGTCCGGGTGGATGTAGCCGTAGGTGACCGCTGCAGTGCGCGTGCCAGCGTCGCGGCCGGACTCGATATCGCGCAGGTCATCGCCCACAAACAATACGCTGGCCGGGTCCAGGTCGAGCATCTTGCACGCCAGGATCATCGGCTCCGGGTCCGGCTTGCTGTTCTTCACATGGTCCGGGCAAATCAGCAGCGCCGAGCGCTCGGCCAGGCCCAATTGCTGCATGATCGGTTCGGCAAAACGCAGGGGTTTGTTGGTGACCACGCCCCAGACCAGCTTGGACTTCTCGATGTCTTCCAGCAGTTCGGCCATACCGTCGAACAGTTTGCTGTGGACCGCGCACCCTTTGAGGTAGCGCTCGAGGAATTCCTGGCGCAGTTCTTCAAAGCCTGGGGATTCCGGGTCCATGGAAAAGGTCACGGCCACCATCGCCTTCGCACCGCCGGAGATTTCATCGCGGATGTGCTGAGGGTTGATCGGCGCCAGGTCGCGGTCGGCGCGCATGGCCTGGCAGATGGCGATAAAGTCCGGCGCGGTATCCAGCAGGGTACCGTCCATGTCGAAGAGAACCGCTCGCAACTTCACAGGCTCACTCCTCGCGCAGGGTCTGGATCATGTAGTTGACGTCAACGTCGTTGGCCAGCTTGTAGTGCTTGGTCAGCGGGTTGTAGGTCAGGCCGATGATGTCCTTGACGGTCAGCCCGGCCTGGCGGCTCCAGGCGCCCAGCTCGGACGGGCGGATGAATTTCTTGAAGTCATGGGTGCCGCGCGGCAGCAGCTTCATGATGTATTCAGCGCCGATGATCGCGAACAGGTAGGCCTTGGGGTTGCGGTTGATGGTGGAGAAGAACACTTGGCCGCCGGGCTTGACCATGCGGAAGCAGGCGCGGATCACCGAGGACGGGTCCGGTACGTGCTCGAGCATTTCCAGGCAGGTGACGACGTCGAACTGCTCGGGCATTTCTTCGGCCAGGGCTTCGGCGGTGATCTGGCGGTACTCGACGTTCACGCCGGATTCCAGTTGATGCAGTTGGGCCACGGCCAAGGGCGCTTCGCCCATGTCGATGCCCATCACGGTCGCGCCGCGCTGTGCCATGGCTTCGCTGAGGATGCCGCCGCCGCAACCCACGTCCAACACCTTCTTGCCGGCCAGGTTGACGCGCTCGTCAATCCAGTTGACCCGCAGCGGGTTGATGTCGTGCAGCGGCTTGAACTCGCTCTCGCGGTCCCACCAGCGGTGGGCCAGGGCTTCAAACTTGGCGATTTCGGCGTGGTCGACGTTGCTCATGGTGAATCCTCTAAACCTGATAAATCGTTGGGTCAGTTCTGAACCCAAGGGTTCAAAACCTTCGTTATTCGCTGTGCCCGCTGATGCGTTGGCCCCAGGCAATGGCCGTGGCGGTCAACTGTTGTTCATCCATGCGGGTCAATTGCCGGTCGTCGAGCAACTGCTTGCCGGCGACCCAAAGGTGTTTCACACAATCGCGTCCGGTGGCATATATAAGCTGCGAGACCGGATCGTAGATCGGTTGTTGCGCCAGCCCCGAGAGATCGAAGGCGACGATATCCGCCGCCTTGCCGACCTCCAGCGAGCCAATCTCGCTTTCCAGGCCCATGGCCCGTGCACCGTTGAGGGTGGCCATGCGCAGGGCGCGATGGGCATCCAGTGCGGTGGCCGAACCGGCGACGGCCTTGGCCAGCATCGCTGCGGTGCGGGTTTCACCCAGCAGGTCGAGGTCATTGTTGCTGGCGGCGCCATCGGTGCCGATGGCCACGTTCACGCCAGCCTGCCACAGGCGCTCCACTGGGCAAAAGCCGCTGGCCAGTTTCAGGTTGGATTCCGGGCAGTGAATGATGCTGGTGTTGCTTTCTACCAGCAAAGCCAGGTCATCCTCGCTGATTTGGGTCATATGAACGGCCTGGAAGCGCGGGCCCAGTAGCCCGAGGCGACCCAGGCGCGATAATGGCCGTTCGCCAGTCTGCTCGACGGCTTGCTGCACTTCAAAGGCGGTTTCGTGAACATGCATGTGGATCGCGGCGTCCAGCTCTTCGGCGATTACACGGATTTTCTCCAGGTTGTCATCGCACACCGTGTAGGGCGCGTGCGGGCCGAAGGTGATCTTGATGCGCGGGTGGTGCTTGAGGTCGCCGAATAGCTCGACGCCCTGGCGAATCGCCTCGTCAGGTGTGCTGGCGCCGGGGATCGGGAAGTCGAGGATCGGGATTGCGATCTGCGCGCGCATGCCGCTGTTGTGCACGCAGTCACTGGCGACCTTGGGGTAGAAGTACATGTCGGAGAAACAGGTGATGCCACCTTTGAGCTGTTCGGCGATGGCCAGGTCGGTGCCGTCGCGGACGAAGGCTTCATCGACCCACTTGGCCTCGGCTGGCCAGATGTGCTTTTCCAGCCAGGTCATCAGCGGCAGGTCGTCGGCCAGGCCACGAAACAGGCTCATCGCCGCATGCCCGTGGGCGTTGATTAGGCCGGGGCTGAGCAGCATGCCGGGCAGTTCGCGCACTTCGTTGGCCGAAAGCTTCAACGCCGCGGCCCTGGGCCCGATAAACGCGATGCGCCCGTCGCGAATGCCCAGGCCGTGCTCCTTGAGCACCACGCCAGCGGGTTCGACAGGTACCAGCCAGGTTGGCAGCAACAATAAGTCGAGCGGGGCGGCAGTGGCGGTCATCGCAGGCTTCTTCCCAGGCAGCTATATAAAGAAGGGCGAAGTATACCCGAGCGTCCTGGCTGGCGGATCGCTATAATCGGCGGCTTTGTTTATGAGTGCGGAGTAAGGGATGCGCGATCGACTGTTGGCAGCGGAGAAAGTGAAGGCCATCGATTGGCGTGATGGCGCGCTGTACCTGCTCGATCAGCGTGCCTTGCCGTCCCGGGAAAGCTGGGTGGCCTGCGTGACGGTCGATGACGTGGCGGCCGCCATTCGTTCGATGGTGGTGCGCGGTGCGCCGGCCATCGGCATCAGCGCCGCGTATGGCCTGGTGCTGGCCGCCCGTGAGTGCATCGCCGAGGGTGGTGACTGGCAGGCCGCGTGGGAAGAAGACTACGCACTGCTGGCTGATACCCGTCCCACCGCGTCGAACCTGTTCTGGGCGTTGAAACGCATGCGCGACCGCCTGGACCGCGTCAAAAAACACGCCGATCCGCTGGCGGTGCTGGAGGCGGAAGCCATTGCCATCCATGAAAGTGATCGCGAAGCCAATCTCACCATGGCTCAGTTGGGCGTCGAACTGATCCGCAAGCATCAGGGCAATGCCCAGGCCATCCTTACCCACGGCAATGCAGGCGCCCTGGCGACCGGCGGCGTGGGTACGGCGCTCGGGGTGATTCGTGCGGCCTACCTGGAAGGGATGGTCGAGCAGGTCTACGCCAATGAAACCCGGCCCTGGCTGCAAGGTTCGCGGCTGACCGCCTGGGAGCTGGCGGGCGAGGGCATCCCGGTGACGGTGAATGCCGATTCGGCCGGCGCGCACATTCTCAAGACCAAAGGTGTGACCTGGGTGATCGTCGGTGCCGATTGCATTGCCGCCAATGGCGATGTGATCAGCAAGATCGGTACTTACCAGTTGGCGGTGTGTGCGATGCACCACGGCGTGCGCTTCATGGTGGTGGCGCCGAGTTCAACCCTCGATCTGATGATGGCCACTGGTGATGACGTCGCTCTGGAAGAGCGCGATACCGGCGAGTTGCTGGAAGTCGCCGGCCAGCGTTTTGCCGCCGATGTCAGCGCCTTCAATCCGGTGTTTGACGTGACCCCGGCGGACCTGATCGACGTGATCGTGACCGAAAAAGGCGTGGTCGAACGGCCGGACACCGCCAAGCTGGCTAAACTGA
Source organism: Pseudomonas reactans (assembly GCF_013385825.1). Classification (GTDB taxonomy): domain Bacteria; phylum Pseudomonadota; class Gammaproteobacteria; order Pseudomonadales; family Pseudomonadaceae; genus Aquipseudomonas; species Aquipseudomonas reactans. The sequence continues at coordinate 417,415 of NZ_JACAPG010000012.1, forward strand.
TGTGCCGTAAACGCCTGCATTAAGCCAATTTGCTTTCGAAATTGGGCTTGGATCCAGCTCTGAGCCCCTCTCGTCGCCCTCAAGCCTGTCATCCGTCAAATTACTAGCCTCCATGCGCATCAGGGGGATAGGTGCGTGGCGGCGATTGTGATAACATCCGGCGGTTTCCAGGGCCGCCCCAAGGGGTTGCCCATAACGTGCAGATCCGTGTCATAACTCGTTGATTTGTCGTAAGTCGTTGTCCGGCGCTTTGCCGGCAACGGCGAGCTTCGTTCGTCCCATATGGATGTGACGAGGTTTCACCCGAAAAAGGAATCAGGCTTCTCATGGGCGAACTGGCCAAAGAAATCCTCCCGGTCAATATCGAAGACGAGCTGAAACAGTCCTACCTCGACTACGCGATGAGCGTAATTGTCGGTCGGGCACTGCCTGATGCGCGCGATGGCTTGAAGCCCGTGCACCGGCGTGTGCTGTTCGCGATGAGCGAGCTGGGTAACGACTGGAACAAGCCGTACAAGAAATCTGCCCGTGTTGTCGGTGACGTGATCGGTAAGTATCACCCTCACGGCGACACTGCGGTGTACGACACCATCGTTCGGATGGCCCAGCCGTTTTCCCTGCGCTACCTGCTGGTAGACGGCCAGGGCAACTTCGGTTCGGTCGACGGCGACAACGCCGCGGCCATGCGATACACCGAAGTGCGCATGACCAAGCTGGCGCACGAGCTGCTGGCCGACCTGCACAAAGAAACCGTGGACTGGGTGCCGAACTACGACGGCACCGAAATGATCCCGGCGGTCATGCCGACCAAGATCCCCAACCTGCTGGTCAACGGTTCCAGCGGTATCGCCGTGGGCATGGCGACCAACATCCCGCCGCACAACCTCGGTGAAGTCATCGACGGTTGCCTGGCCCTCATCGACAATCCCGAGCTGACCGTCGATGAGCTGATGCAATACATCCCGGGTCCGGACTTCCCGACCGCCGCGATCATCAACGGTCGCGCCGGCATCATCGAAGCCTACCGCACCGGTCGTGGCCGCATTTACATGCGCGCCCGCTCGATGATCGAAGACATCGACAAGGTCGGTGGCCGCCAGCAGATCGTCATCACCGAACTGCCGTACCAACTGAACAAAGCGCGTCTGATCGAGAAGATCGCCGAGCTGGTTAAAGAGAAGAAGCTCGAAGGCATCACCGAACTGCGCGACGAGTCCGATAAAGACGGTATGCGCGTAGTGATCGAGCTGCGTCGTGGCGAAGTGCCTGAGGTGATCCTCAACAACCTCTATGCCCAGACCCAGCTGCAAAGCGTGTTTGGTATCAACGTGGTTGCACTGATCGACGGCCGCCCGCGCATCCTGAACCTCAAGGACCTGCTGGAAGCCTTCGTGCGTCACCGCCGCGAAGTGGTCACCCGCCGTACCGTGTTCGAACTGCGCAAGGCGCGCGAACGTGGCCACATCCTGGAAGGCCAGGCGGTTGCGCTGTCGAACATCGACCCGGTGATCGCACTGATCAAGGCTTCGCCAACCCCGTCGGAAGCCAAAGAGGCGCTGATCAGCACGCCTTGGGAATCCAGCGCCGTGGTGGCCATGGTTGAACGTGCCGGTGCCGATTCGTGCCGTCCAGAGACCCTGGACCCGCAATACGGCCTGCGCGAAGGCAAGTACTTCCTTTCCCCGGAACAGGCCCAGGCCATCCTGGAACTGCGTCTGCACCGCCTGACCGGCCTGGAGCACGAGAAGCTGCTGGCCGAGTACCAGGAGATCCTCAACCAGATCGGCGAGTTGATCCGCATCCTCAGCAGCGCCGTGCGCCTGATGGAAGTGATCCGCGAAGAACTGGAAGTGATCCGCGCCGAATACGGCGACGTGCGCCGCACCGAGATCCTCGATGCGCGCCTCGACCTGACCCTGGGTGACATGATCCCGGAAGAAGAGCGCGTGGTGACCATCTCCCACGGTGGCTATGCCAAGACCCAGCCATTGGCGGCGTACCAGGCCCAGCGTCGTGGTGGTAAAGGTAAATCGGCTACCGGCGTGAAGGACGAGGACTACATCGCTCACCTGCTGGTCGCCAACAGCCATACCACGCTGCTGCTGTTCTCCAGCAAGGGCAAGGTGTACTGGCTGAAAACCTACGAAATCCCGGAAGCGTCCCGCGCCGCTCGTGGTCGTCCGCTGGTCAACCTGCTGCCGCTGGACAGTGATGAATACATCACCACCATGCTGCCGGTCGAGGAATATACCGAAGGTCACTTCATCTTCATGGCCACCGCCAAAGGCACCGTGAAGAAGACCCCGCTGGAATCCTTCAGCCGTCAACGCAGCGTGGGCCTGATCGCTCTGGAGCTGGACGAAGGCGACGTACTGATCTCCGCTGCCATCACCGATGGTGAGCGTGAAGTCATGCTGTTCTCCGACGGCGGCAAGGTCACGCGCTTCAAGGAATCCGACGTTCGTGCCATGGGTCGTACCGCTCGTGGTGTCCGCGGCATGCGTCTGCCGGAAGGGCAGAAGCTGATTTCGATGCTGATCCCGGAAGAAGGCAGCCAGATCCTCACCGCTTCCGAGCGTGGTTACGGCAAGCGTACGGCCATCAGCGAGTTCCCGGAGTACAAGCGTGGCGGCCAAGGCGTGATCGCCATGGTCAGCAACGACCGCAACGGCCGTCTGGTCGGCGCGGTGCAGGTGCTCGACGGCGAGGAGATCATGCTGATTTCCGACCAGGGCACACTGGTACGTACCCGTGTGGCTGAAGTGTCGAGCCTGGGTCGTAACACCCAGGGCGTGACCCTGATCAAGCTGGCCAAGGACGAAAAACTGGTCGGCCTGGAGCGTGTCCAGGAGCCGTCGGAAGTCGAAGGCGAGGAGCTGGAAGGTGAAGAGTTTGACGGCGAGGTGATCGCAGCCGGCGATGACAACGTCGACGAGCCGACCCTCGACGCTGCCGCAGACGAAGAAGAACCGCAGGAATAAGCGGACACACAGGGGGCGGATGAAGATTCGCCCCCTTGTTGTTTGTCCCCTTTGAAACATGTGGGAGCTGGCTTGCCTGCGATGGCATCACCGCGGTATCACTGAAATACCGAGGCGCCTGTATCGCAGGCAAGCCAGCTCCTACAACGGTCCGCTCCAACAAAAGAGTGTTGCCGAATACGATTGCAGCCCCACCAGATCAGAGTGAGATTGGATGTGAGCAAGAGAGCCTATAACTTCTGTGCCGGTCCCGCGGCGCTTCCTGAAGCAGTCCTGCAGCGTGCGCAGGGTGAACTCCTCGACTGGCATGGAAAAGGCCTCTCCGTGATGGAAATGAGCCATCGCAGCGATGAGTTCGTGTCCATCGCCACCAAGGCCGAGCAGGATCTGCGCGACTTGCTGGACATCCCATCCAATTACAAAGTGCTGTTCCTGCAGGGCGGCGCCAGCCAGCAGTTCGCCCAGATCCCGCTGAACCTGCTGCCGGAAGACGGCACGGCTGACTATATCGACACGGGCATCTGGGGCCAGAAGGCCATTGAAGAGGCCTCCCGTTACGGCCACATCAATGTCGCGGGTACCGCCAAGCCGTACGACTACTTCGCCATTCCCGGTCAGAACGAGTGGAAGCTATCGAAGGACGCTGCCTACGTGCACTACGTCGCGAACGAAACCATCGGCGGCCTGGAGTTTGACTGGGTGCCGGAGGTGGGTGACGTGCCGCTGGTGTGCGACATGTCCTCGGACATCCTTTCGCGTCCTATCGATGTATCCAAGTACGGCATGATCTACGCCGGTGCGCAGAAGAACATCGGCCCGAGCGGCATCCTGGTCAACATCATTCGCGAAGACCTGCTCGGTCGCGCCCGTTCGCTGTGCCCGACCATGCTCAACTACAAGGTCGCGGCCGATAATGGCTCGATGTACAACACGCCGCCGGCGTTTGCCTGGTACCTCTCCGGCCTGGTGTTCGAATGGCTTAAAGAGCAGGGTGGTGTGGCTGCCATGGGTAAGCTCAACGAAGTGAAGAAGCGCACCCTGTACGACTTCATCGATGCCAGCGGTCTGTACAGCAACCCGATCAACCTGACTGACCGCTCATGGATGAACGTGCCGTTCCGCCTGGCTGACGACCGTCTGGACAAGCCATTCCTGGTCGGTGCCGACGAACGTGGCTTGCTGAACCTCAAGGGTCACCGTTCGGTCGGTGGCATGCGCGCGTCCATTTACAACGCCGTCGACATCCACGCGATCAACGCGCTGGTTGCCTACATGGCGGAGTTCGAAAAGGAACACGGCTAATGTCTGAGCAAGAACTCAAGGCCTTGCGCGTACGCATTGACAGCCTGGACGAGAAAGTCCTGGAGCTGATCAGTGAGCGCGCGCGGTGCGCCCAGGAAGTGGCACGGGTGAAGATGGCGTCCCTGGCGGAAGGTGAGGTGCCGGTGTTCTACCGACCCGAGCGTGAAGCCCAGGTGCTCAAGCGCGTGATGGAGCGTAATAAAGGCCCGCTGGGCAACGAAGAGATGGCGCGGCTGTTCCGCGAAATCATGTCGTCGTGCCTGGCCCTGGAGCAGCCGCTGAAAGTGGCTTACCTCGGCCCCGAAGGGACCTTCACCCAAGCTGCGGCCATGAAGCACTTCGGCCACGCGGTGATCAGCAAGCCAATGGCGGCGATCGACGAAGTGTTCCGTGAAGTGGCGGCCGGTGCGGTGAATTTTGGCGTGGTGCCGGTGGAAAACTCCACCGAGGGCGCGGTCAACCACACGCTGGACAGCTTTCTCGAACATGACATGGTGATCTGCGGCGAAGTCGAACTGCGCATCCACCATCACCTGCTGGTGGGCGAGAACACCAAGACCGACAGCATCAGCCGTATCTACTCCCACGCCCAGTCCCTGGCTCAGTGCCGCAAGTGGCTGGACGCGCATTACCCGAATGTCGAGCGCGTGGCGGTCTCCAGCAATGCCGAGGCGGCCAAGCGGGTCAAGGGTGAGTGGAACTCGGCGGCCATCGCTGGTGATATGGCAGCGGGCCTGTATGGCCTGACGCGTCTGGCCGAGAAAATCGAGGACCGCCCGGACAACTCCACGCGCTTCCTGATGATCGGCAGCCAGGAAGTGCCGCCAACTGGCGACGACAAGACTTCCATCATCGTCTCCATGAGTAACAAGCCCGGCGCGCTGCATGAGCTACTGGTGCCGTTCCACGATAACGGGATTGACCTGACGCGCATCGAGACTCGTCCTTCGCGCAGCGGTAAATGGACTTACGTGTTCTTTATCGACTTCATCGGCCACCACCGCGACCCACTGGTCAAAGGTGTGCTGGAGAAAATCAGTCAGGAAGCCGTGGCACTCAAGGTGCTGGGCTCTTACCCGAAAGCGGTTTTGTGAGGCTTTAACATGAGTGGCAACTTCCTCGCCCTGGCTCAGCCGGGCGTGCAACAACTGTCGCCTTACGTTCCGGGCAAGCCTGTGGACGAGTTGGCGCGTGAGTTGAACCTGGATCCGGTGAACATCGTCAAGCTGGCCAGTAACGAAAACCCGCTGGGCCCGAGCCCAAAAGTGTTGGCGGCGATTCGTGAAGAACTGGTTGAACTGACCCGCTACCCCGATGGCAACGGCTTTGCCCTCAAGTCACTGCTGGCGGAAAAATGCCGGGTCGAGCTGAACCAGGTCACCCTGGGCAACGGCTCCAATGACATTCTTGAGCTGGTTGGCCGTGCATACTTGGCGCCGGGCTTGAACGCGGTGTTCAGTGAGCACGCGTTTGCGGTGTATCCGATCGTGACCCAGGCGGTCGGCGCTGATGCGCGCGTTGTTCCTGCGAAGGATTGGGGGCACGACCTGCCAGCCATGCTGGCGGCCATCGACGCCCAGACCCGGGTGGTGTTTATCGCCAACCCGAACAACCCGACCGGCACCTGGTTCGACGCACAGGCGTTGAATGACTTCCTGCAAGACGTGCCGGAACACGTGCTGGTCGTGCTGGACGAGGCCTACATCGAATATGCCGAAGGCAGTGATATGCCGAACGGCCTGGATTTCCTGGCGGCGTACCCGAACCTGCTGGTTTCGCGCACGTTCTCAAAGGCTTATGGCCTGGCGTCGCTGCGGGTCGGCTATGGCCTGTCCACTGCTGTAGTTGCCGATGTGCTGAACCGTGTGCGCCAGCCGTTCAACGTCAACAGTCTAGCCCTGGCGGCGGCCTGTGCTGCGGTGAAGGATGCCGAGTACCTGGAAGAAGGCCGTCGCATCAACGAAAGCGGCATGCTGCAACTGCAGGAAGGCTTCCGTGAGCTGGGGCTGGGCTGGATTCCGTCCAAGGGCAACTTCATTTGTGTTGATCTCGGCCAAGTGGCCGCGCCGGTGTTCCAGGGTCTGTTGCGCGAAGGCGTGATCGTGCGTCCGACCGCCAACTACGGCATGCCGAACCACCTGCGTATTACCATCGGTCTGCCGGCAGAAAACGCCCGCTTCCTGGAGGCGCTGGCCAAGGTTCTGGCCCGTGGTTGATGTCACTGCATTGCAACCTGCTGTGCCTATGATCGGTCGCCTGGTGGTGGTCGGTCTGGGATTGATCGGCGGCTCCTTCGCCAAGGGCCTGCGTGAAAGCGGGCTGTGTGGCGAAGTGGTCGGTGTGGACCTGGACCCGCAATCGCGCAAGTTGGCGGTTGAGTTGGGCGTGGTGGATCGCTGTGAGGCGGACCTGGCGCTCGCGTGCCAAGGCGCAGACGTGATCCAGTTGGCCGTGCCGATCCTGGCCATGGAGAAATTGCTCGCCGTACTGGCGGGCATGGACCTGGGCCAGGCGATCCTGACGGACGTCGGCAGTGCCAAAGGCAATGTGGTGCGCGCGGCGCAACGGGCCTTTGGTGGTATGCCGGCGCGTTTTGTACCGGGCCATCCGATTGCCGGTTCCGAGCAGAGTGGGGTGGAGGCGTCCAATGCGCAGCTATTCCGTCGCCATAAAGTCATCCTGACGCCGCTGGAGCAAACCGATCCGGCTGCACTGGCGGTGGTGGATGGTTTGTGGCGTGAGTTGGGCGCGGATGTCGAGCACATGCAGGTCGAGCGTCATGACGAAGTGCTGGCCGCGACCAGTCATCTGCCGCATTTGCTCGCATTTGGCCTGGTGGACTCCCTGGCCAAGCGCAACGAAAACCTCGACATTTTCCGATACGCAGCCGGTGGCTTCCGTGATTTCACGCGGATTGCCGGCAGCGACCCGGTGATGTGGCACGACATCTTCCTCGCCAATCGCGAAGCGGTGTTGCGCACGCTGGATACCTTCCGCAGCGACCTCGACGCCTTGCGCGACGCGGTTGATGCTGGAGATGGCCATCAATTATTGGGCGTGTTCACCCGCGCGCGGGTGGCGCGGGAGCATTTCAGCAAGATCCTGGCGCGCCGGGCCTACATGGAAACCGCGGTGAACGCTGATGAGTTGACCTTCCTCGCCGAACCGGGTGGCCGCTTGAGCGGAAGCATTCGGGTGCCGGGCGACAAGTCGATCTCCCATCGCTCGATCATGCTGGGTTCGTTGGCTGAAGGTGTGACTGAGGTCGAAGGTTTCCTTGAAGGCGAAGACGCCCTGGCGACCTTGCAGGCATTTCGCGACATGGGCGTGGTGATTGAAGGCCCGCACCATGGGCGCGTAACCATTCATGGTGTCGGGCTAAATGGCCTGAAACCGGCGCCGGGGCCGATTTATCTCGGTAATTCCGGGACTTCCATGCGCCTGCTGTCCGGTTTGCTAGCAGCGCAGAGCTTCGACAGTGTGCTGACCGGTGACGCGTCCCTCTCCAAGCGTCCGATGAATCGCGTAGCCAAGCCCTTGCGGGAAATGGGTGCGGTGATCGAGACAGGGCCAGAAGGGCGTCCGCCGCTGACCATTCGTGGTGGCCAGTCGTTGAAAGGCCTGGCTTACGCAATGCCGATGGCCAGTGCCCAGGTCAAATCCTGCCTATTGCTGGCCGGGTTGTACGCTGAAGGCAAAACCGCGGTGACCGAGCCTGCGCCGACCCGTGACCACACCGAGCGCATGTTGCGCGGCTTTGGTTATCCGGTCGCGGTGGAGGGTGCGACGGCGTCGGTGGAGTCTGGTCATGCGCTGACGGCTGCCCATATAGAAGTGCCGGGGGATATTTCTTCTTCGGCGTTTTTTCTGGTGGCAGCCTCGATTGCCGAGGGTTCTGAACTGCTGCTGGAGCATGTGGGTGTCAATCCAACGCGTACCGGCGTGATCGATATCCTGCGACTGATGGGGGCGGATATCACCCTGGAAAACCAGCGTGAGGTGGGTGGAGAGCCTGTCGCGGATATGCGCGTACGAGCGGCACCGCTGAAGGGTATCGAGATTCCCGAAGCACTGGTGCCGTTGGCGATAGATGAGTTTCCGGTGCTGTTCGTCGCGGCGGCCTGTGCCGAGGGACAAACGGTGTTGCGCGGCGCTTCAGAGCTGCGCGTGAAGGAGTCCGACCGTATCCAGGTGATGGCCGACGGTCTGTTGGCGCTGGGCGTGAAGTGTGAACCGACCCCCGATGGGATTATCATTGAGGGTGGACCGTTGGGCGGTGGCGACGTGCATGCCCATGGCGATCACCGGATTGCCATGGCCTTCAGCGTGGCTTCCCTGCGGGCGGCGGCGCCGATTCGTATCCGTGACTGCGCCAATGTTGCTACGTCTTTTCCGAATTTTCTTACACTGTGTGCCCACGTCGGCATCCGTGTTGCCCAAGAGGCTCAATTGTGAATATCAAAGCACCGGTGATTACCATCGACGGGCCAAGCGGCTCGGGCAAAGGCACGATCGCCGGCATCCTGGCCAAGCGCCTGGGCTGGTGCCTGCTGGATTCCGGCGCGCTGTACCGCCTGCTGGCATTTGCCGCACGCAACCATGGCGTCGACCTGACCAACGAAGAATCCCTGAAGCTGCTGGCGGCGCACCTTGATGTGCAGTTTGTCGGTGCGACGGAAGGTCATCCCCAGCGCATCATCCTTGAAGGGGACGATGTGACGGATGACCTGCGCAACGAACAAGTGGGTTCCTGGGCATCCCAGGTTGCCGCGCTGCCGGCCGTACGTGATGCGCTGCTGCAGCGTCAGCGGGCTTTTCAAGAGCCGCCGGGCCTGGTGGCCGATGGCCGTGACATGGGAACTGTGGTGTTTCCCGAGGCGCCCTTGAAGATTTTCCTGACCGCCAGCGCCGAGGAGCGGGCTCGCCGCCGCTACTTGCAGTTGAAGGGCAAAGTCGATGGTGTTAGTCTGTCGAGTCTGCTAGATGAGATCCGTGCACGCGATGAGCGTGATACCCAGCGCGCAGTAGCCCCGCTCAAGCCGGCGGCTGATGCCATACAGCTGGATTCCACGGAGTTGTCCATCGAGCAGGTGCTGGAACGCATCTTGAGTGAAATCGCCATTCGCGATATCGCCGGGTGATCAAGAAGGCCGCAGGGGACCAGTCATAGTCCTGCGGTGGCTTCTTTTAACTGAAACTGACCCACACCGTCTGGGGTGTGGAGATGGGCGTATTCTTCGCCCTTATCAACAGGAATTAAAATGAGCGAAAGCTTTGCGGAACTCTTTGAAGAAAGCCTAAAAACCCTGAACCTTCAGGCAGGCTCCATCATCACCGGTGTTATCGTTGATATCGATTACCAAGCTCGCTGGGTAACCGTTCACGCTGGTCTGAAGTCTGAAGCTCTGATCCCGCTGGAACAGTTCTACAACGATGCTGGTGACCTGACTATCAATGTCGGTGACGAAGTTCACGTTGCTCTGGACTCGGTTGAAGACGGTTTCGGTGAAACCAAGCTGTCCCGTGAAAAAGCCAAGCGCGCTGAATGCTGGATTGTTCTCGAAGCAGCCTTCGCAGCTGAAGAAGTGGTCAAGGGCGTTATCAACGGTAAGGTTAAAGGCGGCTTCACTGTCGACGTTAACGGCATCCGTGCGTTCCTGCCAGGTTCTTTGGTCGACGTTCGTCCTGTGCGCGACACCACGCACCTGGAAGGCAAAGAACTCGAATTCAAGGTCATCAAACTCGACCAGAAGCGCAACAACGTTGTCGTTTCCCGTCGCAGCGTCCTGGAAGCAGAGAACTCCGCCGAGCGTGAAGCTCTGCTGGAATCCCTGCAGGAAGGCCAACAAGTCAAAGGTATCGTCAAAAACCTCACCGACTACGGCGCATTCGTCGACCTGGGTGGCGTGGATGGCCTGCTGCACATTACCGACATGGCTTGGAAGCGCATCAAGCATCCTTCCGAAATCGTCAACGTTGGCGACGAGATCGATGTCAAGGTTCTGAAATACGATCGCGAGCGCAACCGTGTTTCCCTGGGCCTGAAGCAACTGGGTGAAGATCCATGGGTTGCTATCAAAGCCCGTTACCCAGAAAGCACTCGCGTTACCGCGCGTGTTACCAACCTGACCGACTACGGCTGCTTCGCTGAGCTGGAAGAAGGCGTGGAAGGCCTGGTACACGTTTCCGAAATGGACTGGACCAACAAAAACATCCACCCTTCGAAAGTCGTACAAGTCGGCGACGAAGTGGAAGTTATGGTTCTGGACATCGACGAAGAGCGTCGTCGTATCTCCCTGGGCATCAAGCAGTGCAAATCTAACCCATGGGAAGATTTCTCTGGCCAGTTCAACAAGGGCGATAAAATCTCCGGCACCATCAAGTCGATCACCGATTTCGGTATCTTCATTGGTCTGGACGGCGGCATCGACGGCCTGGTTCACCTGTCCGACATCTCCTGGAACGAAGTGGGCGAAGAAGCTGTTCGTCGTTTCAAGAAGGGCGACGAGCTGGACACCGTTATCCTGTCGGTTGACCCAGAGCGCGAGCGTATCTCCCTGGGTATCAAGCAACTGGAAAGCGATCCGTTCTCCGAGTACGTTCAAGAGAACGACAAAGGCGCAATCGTTAAAGGCACTGTGAAAGAAGTTGACGCCAAAGGCGCCATCATCGTTCTGGCCGACGATATCGAAGCGACTCTGAAAGCCTCCGAAATCAGCCGTGACCGCGTTGAAGACGCGCGCAACGTTCTGAAAGAAGGCCAGGAAGTAGAAGCCAAGATCATCAGCGTTGATCGCAAGAGCCGCGTAATCCAACTCTCCATCAAGTCGAAAGACGAAGTTGAAGAGAAAGAAGCTATCCAGAGCCTGAAATCTGCTCCGGAAGCTGCACAAGGTGAGACCACTATGGCCTCCCTGCTGCGTGAAGCAATGGCTAAGCAGAACTAAGTTCTGTAAGGCTGTAGAAAAAGGGCGACTTCGGTCGCCCTTTTTTGTGCCTGAAATTCGTTGAATCAACAACCTAGAACCAAGGCGTTCAGCTCGGTGTCAGAACTGGCTATAGTCTTAAGAAAAAAGCGGTTCCCGTGTTGTAGCTTCAATAAGGATTTAAATGAACAGGCTTATCGTAATACTCGCATTGGTAATGCTTGCAGGCTGCTCCACTACCAGCGCCAAGACTCACGTCAAGCGCGGCGTCAGCGGCATCGAGATCGACTGCTCAGGGCTTGGCAACAACTGGCAGAAGTGTGAAAAGCGCGCCGCCCGAGAATGCAAGATGCAAGGCTACAAGGTCATCACCAGGTCCAGCGACGCCAAGGATGAAGAGGGTGACTCTCTCTTCGGCTGGAACCCCGCCGGTGCAGTGACGCGGACGATGCTGGTTATCTGCAATTGAGCGTATCGCAGGTTCGATACGAGTGTTTATTCAACCGACAGATAAGTTTATGCATGGGCTGTTCAAATTCATCAAGTCATGCTAAAACCTTCGAAGCGCTTTTCCTAGCTGCTTGAAAAAGAAGGGAAAAATATGACGAAGTCGGAGTTGATCGAACGAATTGTCACCCATCAAGGGCTGCTCTCATCCAAGGATGTCGAGTTGGCTATCAAGACCATGCTTGAGCAAATGTCCCAATGCCTGGCGACCGGGGATCGCATTGAGATCCGCGGGTTTGGCAGCTTTTCACTGCACTATCGCGCACCGCGTGTGGGCCGTAATCCAAAAACCGGCCAGTCCGTCAGTCTTGACGGAAAGTTCGTACCTCACTTCAAACCGGGTAAGGAATTGCGTGATCGGGTAAATGAGGATGAGGAAGATGAAGGTAGCTTGTGAGCGAGGCTTGGGGGTCTAAATGAATAAAGTCAGGCAATTCGTCGGAATCGCGCTGCTCATTTTGATTGTTGCAGTCGTGGTTGTATTCACTCTTGAGAATGATCAGCGCGTAACGCTTGTTTTTCTTACTTGGTCGACGCCTCAGGCTCCAGTTGCAGTCTATATCGTCTTGGCTTTGTTGATAGGTTGCTGTCTTGGTCCTATTGTTGGATCGTTGTCACGCCTGCGTGTAAAGCGTGCAACAAAAGCGCGAGTTGAAGTCTAGTGCGCTATTGTTTTGTTTTGCGGCTGTAGGGCGCTGGTAGCAGGGTTTAATCTATCTGGATCGGGTTTGCGTATAGTTGTCCTCTATGTTGTGCGCTCCTTTTTCGGGTAGGAGTATAAGCTTGTTTTTTATTGTTGGTGAGTTGCCCCGGCGGCGCAATGCTTCTCGGGTTATAACGGTTTGGATTTCCAGCTAAGTGGTTTTCCATTAGGCGATGATGGTGCGAGGGGCAGTATCATTGCTTTAGTGTGTCCACCCCTATATTGCATCAGCGACACGGGGGCATGAGCTGCGAATGCCGGGCATCGGTGATGCGGTTATAACATCTCAAAAAACGTCTTAGCCCTCTGGTTGTGTATCCCGCGGTCAGCGCAGCGGGAAGATTGCTGTGTTCTGTAATGCTGCAGCGCTGCATCGGATGCGTGAGAGAGGCAGCTGATTTCGGTTAGGAGCAACAGCCCTGTTTCAGTGGTGTGCGCTCATGGGGCGCGTGAATCTGCCGCCTGGATTTGCTCGCCGCCACGCCATGATTACAGGTATTTCTCTCTGCGGCTGTTGTGGAAACATCCATTTGGCTACAGCTATGCACGTAGAATAACGGCATAATGTGCTCTTTGATACATTGCCCTTGGTGTATGCGCTTGCGCTATCTCGCAGGTTGCTCAGTCCCAAGCGGCGGCGCTCCCAGTGGGGTGTATGAGAAATGAGAGCCTCAGCATCGGGTTGTGAGTCCCGGGATAGTTGATGTGTTGATCGTTCCAGAATTAGCTAATGGAGTTTTACCTGATGTCAGGCATCAAGCAGTCAAGTGTTGATAAATTCAAGCGCAAAGAAGCCCTCATTGGAATTGTCGGTTTGGGGTATGTCGGTCTGCCTCTGATGTTGCGGTACAACGCCATTGGCTTTCGTGTATTGGGTATCGACATTGATGAAGCCAAAGTCTCGCGGTTGAATGCGGGTCAAAGTTATATCGAACATATTTCTGCTCAAAAAGTACAAAGTGCCCGTCAAAGCGGTTTTGAGGCAACTAGCGCATTTGAGCGTGTGAGCGAGTGTGATGCGCTGATTTTATGTGTTCCAACGCCCCTGAACAAATATCGCGAGCCGGACATGAGCTTCGTGATCAACACTACGGAAGCAATCAAGCCCTATTTGCGTGAAGGTCAGGTTGTCTCGCTTGAAAGCACCACCTATCCGGGAACAACGGAAGAAGAGTTGCTTCCGCGCGTTGAGGGAGGAGGGTTGAAGGTCGGTGAAAATATCTTCTTGGTTTACTCGCCGGAACGTGAAGATCCGGGTAATCCGAATTTTGAAACTCGTACTATTCCCAAAGTCATCGGTGGTCACACTCCAGCGTGCCTCGAAGTCGGTATTGCCCTTTACGAGCAGGCTATTGACCAGGTGGTCCCGGTGAGTTCTACCAAGGCCGCTGAAATGACCAAGCTGCTGGAAAATATTCACCGTGCTGTGAATATCGGATTGGTCAACGAAATGAAAGTTGTCGCTGATCGGATGGGGATCGATATATTCGAGGTGGTCGACGCGGCGGCGACCAAGCCTTTCGGCTTCACACCTTACTACCCGGGCCCGGGCCTGGGTGGGCACTGCATTCCCATCGATCCGTTCTACCTTACCTGGAAGGCCCGCGAGTACGGCCTGCACACGCGTTTCATCGAACTCTCCGGCGAAGTGAACAAAGCCATGCCCGAGTACGTAGTGAGCAAGCTGATGGACGGCCTCAACAACAACAGCAAGCCGTTGAAAGGTAGCAGGGTGTTGGTGCTTGGCATTGCCTACAAGAAGAACGTGGACGATATGCGTGAGTCGCCCTCCGTAGAAATTATGGAATTACTGGAAGCCAAAGGTTGCATCGTGGCTTATAGCGATCCGCACGTTCCGGTGTTCCCGAAGATGCGTGAGCACCACTTCAACCTGTCGAGCGAAGCGCTGACCGCGGAAAATATTGCGCAATTCGATGCCATTGTCCTCGCGACTGACCACGATAAATTCGATTATGAGCTGATTCGCCAGCACGCACAGTTGGTGATTGATAGTCGCGGCAAATACCGCACCCCTGAAGCCCATATCATCAAAGCCTGATTGCTGGAGTGTTCCCTTTGAAACGTTTTGCCCTTATCGGCGCTGCCGGTTACATCGCCCCTCGGCATATGCGCGCAATCAAAGACACCGGTAACGAGTTGGTGTCGGCCTATGACATCAATGATTCCGTGGGGATCATTGACAGCCTGTCTCCGCAGAGCGAGTTTTTCACGCAGTTCGAGCGTTTCAATGAACACGCTTGGCAGCTCAAGCGCGATCCGGCCACGGCCTTGGATTACGTCGCCGTTTGTTCGCCCAATTATCTGCATCACTCGCATATCGCGGCCGGCTTGCGCCTTGGCTGCGATGTGATTTGCGAAAAGCCACTGGTGCCTACGCCCGAAATTCTCGACGAGCTGGCTTTGATCGAGCGCGAGACGGGTAAGCGCGTCTACAACATCCTGCAACTGCGTCATCACCAGGCCATTCTCGATCTAAGGGAGAAAGTTGCCCGTGAGTCCCGCGACGGTAAGTACGATGTAGAGCTCACCTACATCACTTCGCGTGGCAAGTGGTACATGGAGAGCTGGAAGGGTGACCCGCGCAAGTCCTATGGTATTGCGACCAATATCGGCGTGCACTTCTACGACATGCTGCATTTCATCTTTGGCAAGTTGCAGCGTAACGTTGTGCACTTTGCCAATGATTACAAAGCCGCTGGCTATCTTGAGTACGAAAATGCCCGCGTGCGCTGGTTCTTGTCCATTGACGCCGATGACTTGCCGGATTCGGTCAAGGGCAAGAAGCCAACGTATCGCTCTATCACAGTTGATGGTGACGAGATGGAGTTCTCCGAAGGCTTTACCGACCTGCATACCACCAGCTACCGGGAGATACTCGCTGGCCGTGGTTATGGCATCGAGGACGCGCGTCACTGCGTCGAGACGGTGAACACCATTCGTTCCTCTGCAATCGTTACGCCGCAGAATGGCGAGGGCCATCCTTTTCTTGCAACCTTGAGTCGTTGAGGCTGGCATGAGTTATCAAATTCATCCTTCCGCAATTGTCGATGACGGCGCGCAGATCGGTGACGACTCGCGGGTGTGGCATTTCGTGCACGTCTGCAGTGGCGCACGTATCGGCAAATGTGTGTCTCTTGGGCAGAACGTCTTTGTCGGTAACAAGGTAGTTATCGGCGACAATTGCAAGATCCAGAACAACGTTTCGGTCTACGACAATGTAACGCTGGAAGAGGGCGTATTCTGCGGGCCGAGCATGGTCTTCACCAACGTCTACAACCCGCGTTCGTTGATTGAGCGCAAAAGTGAATACCGCGACACCCTTGTCAGAAAAGGCGCCACTCTGGGCGCCAACTGCACGATCGTTTGCGGTGTCACCATCGGTGAATATGCGTTCGTCGGTGCGGGTGCAGTCATCAACAAGCCTGTTCCGGCCTATGCCTTGATGGTGGGCGTGCCGGCTCGGCAAATCGGCTGGATGAGCGAGTTCGGCGAGCAGTTGGACTTGCCCCTGGAAGGCGATGGGGTTGCGATTTGCGAGCACAGTGGTGCTCGCTACATCTTGAGCGCAAACACGCTGGTCAAGGAGGCCGGGCAATGATCGAGTTTATTGACCTTAAGGTCCAGCAAGCCAGAATCAAGGACAAGATCGATGCCGGGATCCAGCGTGTCCTGGCCCATGGCCAATACATCCTTGGTCCGGAAGTCGCTGAGCTCGAAGAGCGCCTTGCCGCTTTTGTCGGTGCTAAGCATTGCATCACTTGTGCCAACGGCACCGATGCCTTGCAGATTGCCCTGATGGCCTTGGGTATAGGTCCTGGCGATGAAGTGATCACGCCGGGCTTTACGTACATCGCTACTGCAGAAACAGTCGCGTTGCTGGGTGCCAAGCCTGTTTATGTCGACGTCGACCCGCGTACCTACAACCTGGATCCGGCGTTGCTTGAAGCGGCAATTACACCGCGTACCAAAGCAATTATTCCGGTTTCCCTGTACGGCCAGTGTGCGGATTTTGACGCGATCAATATCATTGCGGCCCAACATGACCTCCCGGTAATCGAGGATGCGGCGCAGAGTTTTGGTGCGACCTACAAGGGGCGTCGATCCTGCAATTTGACGACCATTGGTAGTACGAGCTTTTTCCCGAGCAAGCCACTGGGGGCCTACGGTGATGGCGGGGCGCTCTTTACCAATGACGATCAGTTGGCAGTTGTCATGCGGCAAATCGCCCGCCATGGCCAGGACCGCCGCTACCACCACGTGCGCGTCGGCGTGAATAGTCGTCTGGACACGCTGCAGGCCGCGATTCTCTTGCCCAAGCTGGAGATCTTCGCTGAAGAATTGGAGTTGCGGCAAAAGGTCGCTCAACGTTACAGCCAATTGCTCGCCGAAGCCGGTATTACTGTGCCCTTTGTAGAAGCCTTCAATACCAGTGCATGGGCTCAGTTCACCGTGCAGGTCAATGCGCGGGACGAGGTTCAAAACCAACTGAGGGCGCTGGGCGTACCGACTGCGGTGCATTATCCGATCCCTCTCAACCGCCAGCCCGCGGTGAAGGATGATAGTGCCGAGCTACCGGTGGGTGATGCTGCGGCCTCGCGGGTCATGAGTTTGCCGATGCATCCCTATCTCGATGAGGCGGCATTGCAATCCATTGTCCAGGCGTTAAGCGATAGTCTGAGGGAGTGAGTCCTGGTGGTCAGGCTCGACCACCGGTAGATTTTTGATCTTGATAAGGTCTTATGAATTAAGATATTGATTTTTAAAGTATTTATAATGAATTCCCCCGGGCGTATGAGGCCTGTAGACGGCACCTGGAGGGGGTGACACCAGTTATGAGATTGGTCCGGATTGCTGATAAAGTGGCAGCCATTTTTGGGCTTATCTAAGGAGATTGAAAATTAAAGTTCCCTTCATTGATCTCAAGCGCTTTGAGCCTGGGTTCCACGACGCGTTGTTGCAAAAATTCCACACGATGACGATCAACGCACAGTTCATCGGTGGCACCGAAGTGACTACTCTGGAATCACGCCTGCAGTCGGATCTGCAGGTGGCCCATGCCGTGAACTGTGCAAACGGTACGGATGCTCTTCAGCTCGCCCTGCGTGCAGTAGGCGTTGGTGAGGGGGACGTGGTGCTGGTTCCGAATGTGACCTTCTGGGCGACCTTCGAAGCGGTCGTCAATGTGGGCGCGAAACCAGTCACCGTTGATGCTGACATCACTGATGGGGGCGTCGATTTTGTCGCTTTCGAGCAGGCTATTCGCGAAGCGTCGCCCAAGGCAGCGATCATTGCCCACCTGTACGGCTGGGGCAGTGCGCGTCTGCAGGATCTGCGCGATCTCTGCAAAAAACACTCAGTATTTCTGATCGAGGACGGTGCTCAGTCTTACGGTGCTGAATTCGGTGGTGAGCCGATCTGCAAGGGGGCGTTCATTTCCACCACCTCCTTCTACCCTGCAAAGGTTCTGGGTGCGGCTGGCGATGGTGGTGCAGTGTTCACCAATGACGCTGCGCTTGCCGACAAGGTTCGACGCCTCGGTAATCACGGACGCACGGCACATTACGGTTATGGTGATGTCGGCTGGAATTCGCGCCTGGATTCGCTGCAAGCGGCATTCCTCAATTTATCCATCGGACATATCGAGGAGCGCCTTGCATCCCGTCGCAAGGCGGTCGCATTTTACCGGGAGGCCCTGCCTTCGACCGGCATCGAGCTGATGTCGGCCCCGGCGATATACAAAGAAAATGGTTACTGCAATGTCTGCCTGGTGCCTGACGCGGATACCAAAATCGCACTGGAGTCCGCACTTAAAGCGGCCGAGATCGGTTTTGCGAACATCTACCCTGGCGTTATGTCTAGCCAGCCGGGCGCTGCCGCCTATATCAAAGGGCACTTCGGCGGCCAGGTCGGCGAGCAACTGTGCGCGTCGGTGCTGAACTTGCCCCTGTTTCCCTATATGACCGAGGAGGAACTGCAGAGTGTGGTGTCCGTGGTCCGTGCAGCGCTGGCCAGAGGTACCCATGGCAAATGATGTCTATATCCATCCGACGGCGAACGTATCGGACAAATCCAGTATTGGTCAGGGCACCAAGGTCTGGATCAACGTGCAGATCCGCGAAGATGTGGTGATCGGCGCAGGGTGTATCCTCTCCAAGGATGTCTATGTCGATCACGCGGTGAAGATCGGCGATCGTTGCAAGATCCAGAATAGCGTCTCGGTCTATAACGGCGTTGAAATCGGTGACGATGTCTTCGTCGGCCCCAACGCTTGTTTCACCAATGACAAGGTGCCACGCGCCTTCAATGCTGACTGGTCTATCACGCCGACCTTTGTGCATAACGGCGCCAGTATCGGAGCCAATGCGACCATCGTCTGCGGAATTACCATCGGCGAGTACGCCATGGTTGCAGCCGGTAGTGTCGTTACCAAGGATGTTGCGCCTTACACCCTGGTCATGGGGAACCCTGCTCGTGCGGTCGCCAAGATCGACAGGGAAGGCAATCGCGTTTCCGGAGACGTTTGAGATATGTTTGAAGAAGTGCTCAAGGTAGGCCTGATTGGCCTGGGGAATATGGGGCGCAATCACTTGCGCGTGCTGTCCCTGCTCAAAGGCGTGGAACTGGCCTTTGTCGCCGATGCGAACGCTGCCGTGGCAGCTCGTGCTGGCGAAGCGCACGGCATCCCCGGGGTGGTTGACCCAACCCCGTTGCTCGCAAACGTCGACGCGGTGGTGATTTGTACCCCGACCGTGACCCACGCCGATTACATCCGCCTGGTAGCCGCTCAGGTGAAGAATATCTTCGTCGAAAAGCCCCTTGCTGCGACCTTGGAGGAGTGCGATGAAGTCGCAGCTTTCGCCAAGGACAACAACCTGAATATCCAGGTCGGCTTCATCGAGCGCTTCAACCCAGCAGTGCAGGCGCTGAAGGTGGTCCTGGAAAAAAGCGAGCAGATCATCAGTATCGACTTCACGCGGACCAACAAAGTGAGCTCGCGTATCACCGATGTTGATGTCGTCACCGACCTGATGATTCACGACATTGACCTGGCACTGTTCCTTAACGGCCCGGCTAAGTCCGTGGTGGCTCATGGTTTCGCGCAGGGAAGCATGATTGATTTCGCCTCTGCGTTGATTACCCATGAAAACGGTCACTTTTCAAGGATTCAGGCGAGTCGTGTAACAGACAAGAAGAAGCGCCAGATCGAGGTTACTTGCACGGACATGTTCGTCGACTGCGACCTGCTGCGTAAGGAAATTATCATAAATCGCCAGTCCGAGACCCAGCAGGGTGGTGTATTGCCTTACACCATCTCGGCGATTCAAGAAGCGGTTGCGGTGCCTCCACAGGAAGCCCTGTTGTCCGAGCTGCAAGCCTTTATGGCAAGTTGCCGGCAGCCATCGTCGGTCAGCGTACCGGGGGTCAATGCAGGTGTTGAGGCAATGAAGATTTGTGCAGTGATTCAAGCGGCGGTGCAAGCATGACGATTCGGGATGATGTACGGGGCAAGACAATCCTTGTCACCGGCGGTGCTGGCTTTATTGGCAGTCACCTTGTGGACAAACTATTGGTCGAGGGGGCAGCGCATGTTGTAGTGATCGACAACCTGTTTGTCGGCTCGGAAGACAACCTGGAGGAGGCTCTGGCGACTGGCAAAGTCACCTTTTATCGCGATGATGCTGAATTCAACACCAGCCTGGAATATATCTTTTCCAATCACGCGATTGATATCGTTTTCAATTGCGCGACCAAGGCACTGAATTATTCGTTCCTCAATCCGGCCAATGCTTTCGATACCAACGTACGTGTAACGCTTAACCTGTTGGAGTTGCAGCGACGGGGCCTGTTCAAGACGCTGTGCCATTTCTCCACTTCAGAAGTTTACGGCTCTGCCGTTTACGAACCGATGGACGAAGCTCATCCGCGTAATCCGACCACCACCTATGCCGCAGGTAAAGCTGCTGCCGATCTGGCAGTGGAAAGCTATGTGCGGATGTTTGGGCTGGATGCATTCATCGTGCGTCCGTTCAATAACTATGGTCCACGCCAGAATTACAAAGGTATGCTCGCCGGCGTGATCCCGATCACGGCGATGCGCTTACTGACTGGCGGTACGCCTGAGATCCACGGCGAGGGTACCCAGAGTCGCGATTTCATCTATGTGCAGGACACGGTTGATGCGGTTGTGAAACTGTATTCGGTGCAACCGTCAGGTGAGACAGTCAACATTTCTACCGACAATCAGATTTCCATCACGGAGCTGATTGAGCGTATCTGCAAGGCTTTCGACTATAGCGGTGAGATCCTGCGCAAACCGGCACGCCATTCGGACGTGCTTTGCCACAATGCCAGTAACGAAAAGGTTAAAAGCCTTATCCAGTACTCTCTGACACCGTTCGATAAAGGGCTGGCCGACACGCTTGCCTGGTACAAGCAGCGAATCGATTAACGGGCGTAAGCCTTGCTTCAGGTTGGCAGAAGTTGATTCATCCTGCCGCTGATGTGCATCAAGCCTGGTTGGTTCTGGCGTATGTAGCGCCGGGATGAGCCAATACCGGGTTTGAGGCTTGTCGTAGACGCGTCAGTTTCAGCGTCCAACCTGGGCTGTACCGAAAAAGAGTATCGGCGGGTCTGGTTTTATCAGGTGTTAAATATGAATGTTGGAATCGTGGGCGCAAACGGCTTTGTCGGCAGTCACCTGGTTTCCAGGCTAACTGCGGCGGGGCATGAGGTTCGAGCTTACGGTCGCGGCGATATCGATCTTGTTAAACCTGAGTCATTCGATTGTCTTGAAGATCACGATGCGGTGATCAACTGCGCGGCTTATGTGGGGGCGGATCGGGAGAGGCTGTTCGCCGTCAACGTGCAGGGGGTCATCCACCTTTGTGCGATGTTGCAGGCGCGCACAACACCCCCTTTTTTGCTTAATGTATCCAGCGGTGCTGTGTACGGTTACTCCGATGGCCCGGCGGCGCCCGAAAGTCCGGCAGCTCCTGTGGGTGATTATGCTTTAAGCAAGTACCTCGGCGACGAGGTCGTCCGCCTGCATTATCGAGGGCCTTCTGCAGTTGCTCGTTTGTATTACCCCTACGGTGAAGGTCAGGCCGAGGAGCGCCTGATGCCAAGGTTGATCCAGCGCATACTGAACCGTGAGCCGATTGATATTTCTATCCATGCCTCGTGCCCACTCATCAATCCGCAGCACATTGATGACCTGTGCGATCAGCTCTCTGCAATTGTGCTGGGACGAGCCGAGGGAATGCATGTGTTGGGTGGAAGCGAGATCGTAAGTATTCAAGACATTACGCGGATGGCGGGGCGAATTCTAAATATTGAGCCCGTTTTCAATCAGGTAGACGGTGCTAAATCCAGTATGTATTGCAAAGGGCGAGGGTCGGTTTCCCTGGAGTCCGGTCTGGGTCGTTTAATCGACAGTATTCGAGGTGGGCAATGAAAGCATATCGATCAGAAGGGCCAGGTATTCCTGACCTGAGCAAGTTTGCGCGTGTAGGCACGAATGTCATTATTGAAGATGGCGTGCGAGTCTTTCACCCGGAAAATATCGAGCTTGGAGATAATGTTTACATCGGCCACGACACGATTTTGAAAGGTTATTACAAGGACAAGATCGTTCTGGGAAACAATGTATGGATCGGCCAAGGCTGTTTTCTGCATGGTGCGGGTGGCATTGAAATCGGTGACTGCGTGGGTATAGGCCCAGGGGTGAAAATCCATGCGGCTTACCACGAAGATAGCGGGCGTGAAGTGCCGATCATGTTTCAGAGCTTGAGTTTTGCCAAGGTTGTCATTGAAGACGATGTAAACATTGGTATTGGCGCAATCATCATGAACGGCGTAACCGTCAGCAAGGGCAGTAAAGTGGGAGCAGGTGCCGTCTTGACTAAGACCTTTCCTGAATACTCTGTCGTTGCGGGTGTTCCGGCTAAGTTGATTCGCAGCAGATGATTACGATGCTCTCCTGCTCAAGTCTTATCCCGGAGGTGGTATGAGGGTTTTGATCGGCCCGGTCGAGATCGCGGGTGTTGCCAAAGGATTGGCCAAGGGCTTTGCCGAAAATGGTATCTCGGCTGACTTGGTGTTGGAGAGCAGGCACATCTTTTCCTACGGTGGGGCGCGTGACTCGTGGCTGATTCGTGCCTGGCAGGCAATCGGTGTGCGTCGTGCCACGACGCAATCACGTCAATTGTTGCGCAAGATCTTTTATGTACTGCTGCACAAATCGTGGAGCTGGCTGGTTTTTCTATGGTCGGTTTTTTGCTATGACGCTTATATTTTCCTATACGGTCGTACGTTAACCGACTCTCATCTCGAGCTGTTTCTGCTCAAGGCTTTCAGGAAGAAAGTTGTATTCATCAACGTGGGCAGTGACTTCCGTCCCCCTTATCTGGACGGGTCGGTTTACCCGTGCGTGCCAGAGTCGCCTGATTTTCATAAATTAGGACAGGTGGTGAAAACACTGAAAAAGCGTATCGCGCTGCATGAGCGCTACGCTGACTTTATTGTCAGCTCGCCGAGTAGCTCCCATTTCCATGAGCAACCTTTTATAAACTGGTTCTCTATGGGGGTGCCTGCCGCCTTTGATGCTCTTGTTAGTGCCGACGCAAAGCCCGCAGCGGGGAAAGTGACTATTTTGCACAGCCCCTCAAGTCCCATAGCCAAAGGCAGTCAAAGGATATGTGAGGTTATCGATGGGTTGATCGCCCGAGGCCTCCCTATCGAGTTCATCAAGCTTCATGGTGTTAGCAATCAGGAAGTCCTCAAGCAATTGGCCCGTTGTGATTTCATCGTGGATCAACTGTACTCGGACATCCCGCTCGCCGTTTTTGGCTCAGAAGCGGCTCGCTTTGGCAAACCTTGCGTCATCGCAGGCTACATGGCCGAGAATGTCTCGCGCTATATCCAGGCCGAGGATGTCCCACCCAGTTTTTACGTGTTACCAGAGAATCTGGAATTCGCGATAGAGAAGCTGGTTTGCGATCCCGAGTACAGGATGGAGTTAGGCCGACGGGCGCAGCGTTTCGTTCAGGAGCGCTGGTCGTGTGCGGTCGTTGCCAGACGTTATCTGGATCTTCTTGAGGGCGCTCCGCGCGCCGAATGGTGGTTTGATCCCTCAAATATCGATTATGTCGGTGGATGTTGCGCCCCCGATTTTCACGTACGTTTCCTGGTGAACGGTGTAGTCGAACAGTTGGGTGTCAGCGCTTTGGGGATGGGGGATAAACCGGTGTTGGAGCGTGCTCTGCTTGATTTGGTCAAAGCCGAGGACCAGGCCCCCAATGCTTAAGGCGATTTTGCGTGACAGCCTGATCTATGGCCTGGCTTCTGTCTTGTCCAGAGGCCTGGCGATTTTTCTGCTACCGCTCTACACACGGGTACTCTCGACCGGTGATTACGGGGCTTTTGACTTGCTCATCACGTTGGGTGCGCTGGTGAATCTGACCGTTGCGCTGGAAGTGTCGCAGGGGTTGGCCCGTTACTGGGGAGATGTTGAAGAGCCCTCCGAAAGGCGCACGCTGGCCAGTACGACCTTTTGGTTCACGTTGGGCATGTACAGTGTGTTTCTATTGGCGGGCCTGTTAGCTTCGTCACGCCTGAACCTGTTAGTGCTCGGTGACGCAGCATACCTCGACACCTTTCGCCTTGGCCTGGGCTTCATCACCATCAATGGCATCTATTATTTGCTGCTCAATCAGTTTCGCTGGGAGCTGCGCAGTAAGGCCTATGCCATGGTCAGCTTTGGTTATGCACTGATGACATTGGGCTTTGCCGTGGTGCTCTGCCTGTGGCTTGGTAAGGGTTTGGAAGGGGTGATGCTTGGCCAGCTACTGGCCGCGTCGTGTTCAACACTGGTCTGTCTTTGGCTTCTGCGCCACACATTCGGCTTTTCCTTCGATGTAGAAAGGCTCGTGGCGATGTTGAAGTTCTCCATGCCTTTGGTTCCGGCTGGCTTGGCGGTCTTTGTCAGCCTCTATATCAACCGCGTCGCGTTGATGCACTTCGGCTCGCTGGAGGACGTAGGTTTGTTCGGCATTGGCAGCCGTGTTGCGGGTCTTTCTGCCTTGCTGCTGCTCGGTATCCAGGCCGCGCTGACGCCTTTGGTCTACCAACACTACCGGGAGCCGGAGACGCCAGGACAGATTGCCCGGTTGTTCAGTTGGTTTGTCGCCGTCGCGCTGGCCGGCTGTCTGTTCCTGACCCTGTTTGCCCGCGAGCTGCTGATGGTGTTTGCGACTGCAGATTACCTCGCAGGCGCCTCTCTGGTTGCCTTCCTCGCACCTGCATTGCTGCTCTCTCAGATGTATATTTTTGCGCCGGGCATCGCCATCCAGAAAAAAACCATCTGGCAGCTGTGGGTCACGCTGCTGTCAGCGGCGGTCAGTGCAGCGGCCAACTGGCTGCTGGTGCCGCTGTGGGGTGTCTACGGGGCGGCAACGGCGACACTTCTGGCAGCGCTGGTGTTCTTCTTCGCCTGGCTGTTGGTCAGTCAGCGTCTCTATCGGATTCCCTACAACTGGCGTGCGTGCATGGCCGGGGTAGTGGCCTTCATTATTTGTGCAGGGGTGAGCGCGCAACTGGATCGATTGGATCTCTATGTGCCGCTGACGCTCATGTTGAAATCGTTGCTGTTGATTGCACTGTCGATTGTCGTGGTGGCGAGTGGTCTGCTGCCACTGGTGGATATTCGTACGCTGTTGCTGCAGGTTCGCCAGCGTATCGGTCGGCGATCTAATGTGTGATTCGTCAGGCTTAACCTTGTTTTTGGAGATTGGATAGCCATGTGCGGTATTGCAGGGGGATGGTGGCCGACCCGGTCATCCTTGGTGGATGACAGCCTGGCCAGGGCGCTCGACGCCATGCGCCTAAGAGGCCCGGATGACCGGGGATACGAGCTGTTCGATGTAGCAAGCGCCGTCGTCGGCCTGGGGCACACGCGCCTGTCGATCATTGATCTGTCCTCGGCAGGGCATCAACCGATGCATTCTGCCGAGGGAGCGCTTTCGATCGTTTTCAACGGTGAGATCTATAACTACCGTGAGCTGCGCGAGGAACTGCGGGCGCTCGGGCACCACTTTGTTTCCGACTCGGATACCGAAGTGCTGCTGGTCGCGTGGCAGCAGTGGGGCCGAGCGTGCTTGCCACGCCTGACGGGCATGTTCGCTTTCGCGGTGTTTGATCGGGTAGCGGCAACCCTGACCTGCGTGCGTGACGCTTTCGGCATCAAACCGTTCTTTTATAGCCAGGAACAAGGTGCGTTCCTGTTCGCCTCGGAAGTGGCGGCAATCAAGGCGTTGAAGCGGGAAAAGGCGACTCTGGACTGGCAGCGTGCCTACGATTATCTGGTTCACGGCGATTATGAAAGCGGGCCCGGCACCTTTTTTGAGGGTGTGTTGAACCTGTTGCCAGGGCATTTGCTGACGGTTGACCTCAAGACTGGTGCGGTCAGTGACCCGCTGCGCTGGTGGGCACCCTCTATCAAAGAGCGCAGCGACTTGAGTTTCGCGCAGGCCACAGAACTTGTCCGAGATAACTTTCTTCAGAGCATTCGCCTGCACCTGCGCAGTGACGTAGCGATAGGTGCGGCGCTCTCCGGCGGTATCGACTCATCTGCAGTTGTTTGTGCCATGCGCCACGTCGAGCCGGACTTGCCGATCAATACCTTCAGCTACATTGCGCGGGGCAGTGATGTAAGCGAAGAGGTATGGGTCGATCGAGTCAATGAACATGTGAGGGCGGTCCCCCACAAAATGGTGGTCAGCGCCGATGAACTCGCGCGCGACCTCGACTCCATGATCCTGGCGCAGGGCGAACCTTTCGGCAGCACGAGTATTTACGCCCAGTATCGGGTGTTTCAACTGGCGAAAGAGCAGGGCGTCACGGTTACCCTGGATGGTCAAGGGGCTGATGAGATGATGGCCGGCTACAGCGGTTATCCAGGGCAACGCCTGCGAAGTCTGATCGAGAAGGGAAAGCTGGGGGAGGCCTGGAGTTTCCTTGATGAATGGTCGAAGTGGCCGGGTCGCAGTCGGATGGGGGGAGCCAAGCGATGCGTCGCAGAAATGACGCAGGGCACGTTGAATCAGGCTCTGCGCTCACTGAATGGCATGAGCGCATTACCCGCCTGGATCAAAAGTGAGCCGCTGGCCGAGCGTGGCATTGTTCAGCGTTTTCCGCTGCAGCGTTCTGATGTGTCCGAGTCTGGTCGCCGCGTGGTCGCCGAGCTGGCCCTTTCATTGACGCGGCGTGGGTTGCCCGCGTTGCTGCGCCATGGAGACCGCAACTCTATGCGTTTTTCGGTTGAAAGCCGGGTGCCTTTCCTGACGCTGGACATGGTGAATTTGTTGCTGTCACTGCCCGAGTCCTACCTGATCTCGCCCAAGGGCGAGACGAAGTCAGTGTTCCGTGCCGCCATGCGCGGTATCGTGCCCGATGATGTCCTGGATCGTCGCGATAAGATCGGCTTCGCCACGCCGGAACAGGTTTGGCTGACATCGATGGTGGATACGATTCGCGGTTGGCTGCGAGTCGATCTGCAGTTGCCGTTCTTTGACCAAACTGAGGCGTTGCGTGAGTTTGAGTTGATCATGGCCGGCAAAAAGCCTTTTACCTGGCAGGTCTGGCGATGGATTAATTTCTGTCGCTGGCACAGTCATTTTATTGCGTGACATTGGATCAAGGTTTTACTTTGAAAAGCATACTGATCATTTCTTTTTCCGTTATTCATAGCGACCCTCGGGTGATGCGTCAGGTTCGCTTGCTCGAATCCGATTACCAGGTGACCGTTGCAGGTTATGGTCAAAAGCCTGATGCGAATATACGTTTCGTGAAGCTCGAGAAATCACCTGCGAGCCTGCCGAAGAAGCTGTTCTGGGCGGCCAAGTTGCTGCTCGGTGCGTTTGAAAACTACTATTGGAATCAGCAACAGGTCCGCAGCGCCCAGGCACTTCTGAGCACCGGCAGTTTTGACCTTGTCATTGCCAATGATCTCTCCAGTGCTCCACTGGCGTTGAAGCTGGCGGGTACTACGCCGGTGCTGGTGGATGCGCACGAGTACTCCCCTCGGGAGTTCGACGATAAATGGGCATGGCGGCTGCTGTTCGGTCGTTACAACCACACGCTGTGCCAACGCTACCTGCCACTGGCCGCGGGCATGGTTACCGTGTGCCAGGGCATTGCCGACGAGTATGGGCGCGTTTATGGCGTTCAACCGGTGGTTGTGCACAATGCGCCACTTGATCAGAAACTGACGCCGTCACCTGTCAATGAACACCAGGTTCGCCTGATCCACCATGGCGCCGCCATTCGCTCTCGTCACTTGGGCGTCATGATCGAGATGATGCAACATCTCGATGAGCGCTTCAGCCTGGACTTCATGTTGATGGAGTCGGATGCGGCCTACATGAAGGAACTGCGCCAGGCTGCCAGCGCAGACGCGCGGATCAGGTTTATCGAGCCTGTCCCGATGCCGCAGATATGCCAGGCGCTCAACCAATACGATATGGGTGTCTACTTGCTCCCACCGGTCAACTTCAACCATGAGCACGCGTTGCCCAATAAATTCTTTGAGTTTGTGCAGGCCCGTCTCGCGGTCGCCATCGGCCCTTCGACTGAAATGGCAACGCTGCTGAACAAGTATCGCTGTGGCGTGGTGGCTGACTCGTTTACCGCCAAGGCGCTGGCCGCCTCCATGAATGCGCTCAGCCGTGACCAGATCGCTGAGTTCAAGGACGCGTCTCATCGTGCGGCGAGTGAACTCAATTACGAGCATGATGGAAAGGTTTTGCTCTCGGAAATCACACGGCTGCTTTGAACACCGTCACTTATGAGTAAATGTATGAAAATTGTTACCGTCGTCGGTGCTCGCCCTCAGTTCATCAAGGCCGCTACTGTCTCCCGTGCAATGGCAGAGCAAGGCGACTGCGTTGAAGTCATGATCCATACCGGACAACATTTCGACGCGAATATGTCGGATGTTTTTTTTCAAGAGCTGGAGATCCCTAAACCCGCCTACAGCCTGGGGGTGGGAGGCGGGAGCCACGGCCAGAACACGGGGCGCATGATTGAGGCCATTGAGGCTGTACTGATCAAGGAATGCCCCGATGCGGTGCTGGTTTACGGGGACACGGACTCCACCCTGGCGGGCGCGTTGGCGGCTGCAAAGTTGCACGTACCCATTGTTCATGTCGAGGCCGGACTTCGTTCCTTCAATCGGGCCATGCCTGAAGAAATCAATCGCAAGTTGACTGATCACCTCAGTGATTTGCTGTTGACCCCTAATCAGCAGGGTATCCAGAACCTGGCGCACGAAGGTATTACCGGTTCTCACGTCATCAATGTGGGGGACGTGATGTTTGATGCTGCCTTGTACTTTGGGGCAAGAGCCGACGAGACCAGCAAGATTCTTCAAACATTGTCACTGAAGCCCAAAGCATATTGGTTGGCGACCGTGCATCGGCAGGAAAATACCGACGATCCGCTACGACTGCAGCGCATCTTCGATGGCTTGTCCCGTTCGCCTCTGAAAGTCGTTCTGCCCTTGCATCCGCGGACCCGCAATCGCCTGGCTGATCAAGGGATCGTCATGCCCGCGAATATTCTGATAGTGGAGCCGCTCGGGTATATCGACATGGTGATGCTGGAGAAGCACGCCGCACTGATCGTCACTGATTCCGGCGGCGTGCAGAAAGAGGCGTATTTTCATCGGGTTCCCTGTCTCACACTGAGAGATGAGACCGAGTGGCTGGAATTGATCGATATGGGCTGGAACCGCCTTGCGTCGCCACTGAGCGAAGATTTTTTCAGTGCATTTGAACAAGAGTATGTGCCAGGCACGGCAGAGGGTGAACCTTATGGTGACGGTCAGGCCGCTGGCCGGGTTGTTCAGTCGCTTCGCTTGATTTCAGGCCAGAGGTAGTTCGGTGCGAGTATTGTTCCTCCACCCGGCTGCAGCGTTCGGTGGCGCATCCAAGAGTTTGATAGAGCTGTTCGGGTGTCTGCGTGCCTACGGTGTGCAGGGGACGGTGCTAGCCCCCTCCGGTACGGTCTGTCAGGCCTTTGCTCAGGCAGGGATGGATGTCAGGAGGGTCAGGGGGTTGAGTCAATTCGACAATACCCGCTATGGCTATTATCGACGCTTGCGCTGGATCATTCTTCTGCGCGAATTCTTCCTGCTGCCCTTTTCCCTGATTGCGATTTGGCGCTTGCGGCATGAGCGCTTCGACGTGTTGCATCTGAACGAAGTGACGTTGTTGCCCTTGGGCATACTGGCGAAGTTGTTATTGCGGATACCGATGGTGGTGCATGTACGATCCCTGCAACGTCCTCCCGGTCGGGGCCTGCGCACAAGGCTTTTGAGTGCGGTGTTGCAGCGTTTTGCAGAGGCGGTCGTGCCTATCGACCACACGGTAGCCTCTACACTTTCAAACGATTTGCCTTTGCGCGTTGTGCACAATGGCCTGAGCATTGATAGCCCGCCGAATGAAATGTCGCCGCGCGACAGGGATGGGCCTGTACGAGTCGGGTTCGTAGGTGGCCTCATTCCTCTGAAGGGGGTTTATGAGCTTGTGGAAGCCATGCGCATCCTCAAGGACCGTCGGGTTCGGATCGAATGCTGGATTGCGGGCGAAAATGCCCGTGATCTCTCCGGGCTAAAGGCTTGGGTGCTGCGCAAGCTTGGATTTGCGCACGACGTACGTAAGGATCTCGAATGTTTCATCGTAAAACATGATCTGCAAAGCAATGTGCACCTGCTGGGCTTTGTAGACGATGTCAGGCTGTTGTATCCGCAACTCGATATTCTATGCTTCCCTTCCCATCTTGATGCGGCGGGCCGGCCGGTGTTCGAGGCGGCGTTCTACTCAATTCCAAGTGTGGTTGCCGTGGCGAATCCCGTACCGGACGCGATACTTCATGAAGTGACGGGATTAGCCATACCTCGTTCGGATCCGGAATTGCTTGCAGATGCCTTACATCGTCTAGCACAGGACAGCGAGTTTCGTTTGGCCCTTGGTCGCCGTGCCCGCCGGTGGGCTGAGGATAATTTCGCCATCGAAGTGAATGCGCGGCTTATGTACCGGATTTATCAGGACGTCTGTGGTCGGCCCCCCCAGGACAATCACCAGGGATAATCATGGGACTGTTCAAAAGGCCGCTGAATTTGCTTAAGTGCGCACGTGTCTGGCCTATCCTGGCCAGCAACCTTGCCATACAGAGCACGTCACTTGAATCAATGATTGAGTACTCCGATTCCCTATGAAGATTCTCGTTGTCTCGCAATACTTTTGGCCCGAAAGTTTCATCATCAACGACATCGTGCGTACCCTTGATGAGCAGGGCCATGAGGTTGTAGTGGCTACCGGCAAGCCCAATTACCCGGATGGCAAGATATTTGATGGCTATAGCGCTAAGGGCACCCAGCACGACTGTTATCTCGGAAAGATAGATGTGCTGCGCGTTCCGCTCTGGCCAAGAGGGGAAGGCGGTGCGAAAAACCTGACGCTCAACTACTTGTCGTTCGTCGTTGCCGGCCTGCTATTTTTACCGTGGATGCTGCGTAAACGAGAGTTCGACGCGATCCTGGTCTTCGCCCCTTCGCCGATCCTGCAGGCTATTCCCGCGATTCCATTGAAATGGCTGAAGAAGGCCAAGCTGGCTCTGTGGGTGCAGGATCTCTGGCCGGATAGTCTGTCTGCTACCGGGTTCATTCATAACCGGCATTTGTTGAGGTGGGTGGGGAAGACAGTCAAGGCAATCTATCGCCATTGCGATACGCTGCTGGTGCAGTCGCACGCATTCGTAGAACCGGTTGCCCAGTACGCGGCATGCGAAAAAATTCAGTATTACCCTAACTCAATGGACGCGCGGAAAGCGCCATCGCATTTTGTCGTTCCCCCTGAGCTGGACGCAGTGCTCAAGCAGTATTTTTGTGTAGTGTTTACTGGAAATCTGGGCACTGCCCAAGCTCTCGATACGTTGGTCGAAGCAGCCCAGCAACTGCGTGATGACGCGCAAATTCGCATTGTGCTGGTCGGTAGCGGGAGCCGGCTGGACTGGCTCAAATCGCAAAAGTTGGCCCTGGAGTTGGACAATCTGGTGCTGCCAGGGCGTTTCCCGATGGAGGCGATGAACGCAATTTTCGAACGATCATCGGCATTGTTGGTTTCGCTGACGGATGAAGAGGTGTTCACGCGGACAATTCCGAGCAAGATTCAGGCTTATCTCGCGGCGGGGCGGCCAATCATTGCTTCCATGAACGGAGAGGGGGCGCGCGTGATCGATGAAGCCCGTGCAGGCCTGACTTCGCCCGCTGAGCAAGTTTCCTCCTTGGTGGCTAACATTCGACGTCTGAAGGCTATGGGGACTCAGGAGCGTGATGCAATGGGCGAAGCAGGTCGGGCTTACTTCCATGCCAATTTTGAAATGGAAAGCCAAGTCATCCGTCTGGTGGGGCTGCTGCAGCGTTAGAGGTGCGTGATGCTGCGTGTGATGATAGTCCCCGTTTACTAGAGCCCCTGGGCGGGTATTAGTTGTTCAGGGCCATTATTTTTAAATGACAGTTCTGAACAATTGGAAAATCGGGGGTAATGCGATTTTGTGAAGTAAAATCAAGTCGGTTCATGTAGGTGTCGAGTTTTAAGTGTTGGCTGAAGAGCGTGTATTGCGGTATGTGTTGGCTGCATGGGTAAGCGATTTTTCCATGCAAAATAGTATGTTTAAATGTGAAGTTATTTGCTGATCAATTCTCTATGTTGACGTGCTTATCCTGTTACTTATTTATAGGTTTTGCTCGTTTTTCCACATCCGAAAATTTAGAAGGTTTATGAATCATGGCACGTGTTCTTGTTCTTGGCGTCACCGGTATGCTGGGCAGTGCTGTCTTCAAGACATTCAGTTCCAGCTCGGAGCATGATGTGTGGGGAACGTTGCGAAGCGCTGCCGGACTGCAATATTTCCCCGCCGCAAACTACGGGCGCCTCCTTGCGGGTGTTGATGTACTGGATCAGGATTCGCTGGTTGCCGTGCTTGCCAAGGTTCGTCCAGACGTCGTGATCAATTGCGTAGGTCTGATCAAGCAATTGGCCGATGCCAACGATCCACTCACCGCATTGCCAGTCAACGCCATGTTGCCGCATCGGTTGGCGCGATTGTGCGCCCTCAGCGACGCACGCCTGATTCAGATCAGTACCGATTGCGTCTTCTCGGGTCAAACAGGTGGATACCTGGAAAGCCACGTATCAGATGCCAGTGATCTGTATGGAAAGTCCAAGTACATCGGCGAACTTCATGACGTGCCCAATGCCGTGACACTGCGAACATCAATCATCGGACACGAATTGAATTCCAGTCATTCTCTAGTGGACTGGTTCCTGTCACAACAGGGCAGCACACGCGGTTTCTCCAAAGCCATTTTCTCGGGCCTTCCCACTGTTGAATTGGCTCGGGTCATGAAAGACTTCGTCATTCCGCACCCAGAGCTCAATGGTCTGTATCATGTGTCCGCAGATCCAATTGCCAAGCTTGATCTGTTGAAACTGATTGCCAACCAGTACGGCAAATCCATCGAGATTCGCCCTGACGCGGCACTGGTCATTGATCGCTCCCTCAACAGCGAGCGCTTCACCCAGGCTACTGGATACAAAGCTCCAACTTGGCCCCAGCTCATTGAGCTGATGCACGCCACTCGCTAACGAATTCGGAAGGTTTACATGTTCGACGACAAGGTATTGATGATCACCGGTGGCACCGGTTCCTTCGGCCATACGGTCCTCAAGCGTTTTCTCAATACCGCTGTGCGCGAGATTCGCATCTTCAGTCGTGATGAGAAGAAGCAGGAAGACATGCGTATTGCCCTGGCCAACGACAAAGTCAAGTTCTACATCGGCGATGTGCGTGATCGCGATAGCCTGGATCAGGCGATGGTGGGTGTGGACTATATCTTTCACGCCGCGGCCCTGAAGCAGGTTCCATCCTGCGAGTTCTATCCGATGGAAGCGGTGCGCACCAACGTCCTTGGCACCGAGAACGTGCTGAATGCCGCCATCGCCAGTCGAGTGCAGCGGGTTGTGGTGTTGAGCACTGACAAGGCGGTCTACCCGATCAACGCCATGGGCATTTCCAAGGCAATGTCCGAAAAGTTGATGGTTGCTAAGTCGCGCATGATCCCAGCCAATGGTCCGATTATTTGCGCGACACGATATGGCAATGTCATGGCTTCGCGCGGCTCGGTCATTCCTCTGTTTGTTGACCAACTACGCGCAGGGGGCGCGTTGACGGTGACCGATCCGGAAATGACCCGCTTCCTGATGTCGCTGGAAGATTCGGTTGATCTGGTTTTGCATGCTTTCGAGCACGGCCAGCAAGGTGATCTGTTTGTCCAGAAGGCTCCGGCCTCGACAGTTGGCGACTTGGCCGAAGCACTTAAGCAACTGTTCGCCAAGAAAAACGATGTCAAGGTGATCGGCACACGGCATGGCGAAAAGCTTTACGAGTCACTGGTTTCCCGCGAGGAAATGGCCAAGGCCGAGGACATGGGGCGTTACTACCGGATTCCGGCTGATAACCGCGACTTGAACTACAACAAGTATTTTGTCGAAGGCGAGGAGCGTATTTCCGAATTCGACGACTACACCTCGCACAATACCGATCGTCTGGACATCGCTGGTATCAAGCAACTGTTACTCAAGCTTGATTACATCAAGGAGCAACTCGATGCTTAAGGTTATGACGCTCGTGGGTACGCGCCCCGAACTGATCAAAATGAGTCGGGTCATCGCTGAGCTTGATCGCCAAGTCAATCACGTCCTGGTGCATTCCGGGCAGAACTACGATTACGAACTCAATCAGGTGTTCTTCGACGATCTGGAAATCCGCAAACCGGACCATTTCCTCGGTGCTGCAGGTGATACCGCCGCCAAAACCATCGCCGAAGTCATCGCCAAGTCGGATGAAATTTTCGAGCTGGAACAGCCTGATGCGTTGCTGTTGTATGGGGACACGAATACCTGCCTTGCGGTGATCGCCGCCAAGCGCCGCAAGATTCCCGTATTCCATATGGAAGCCGGCAACCGCTGCTTCGATCAACGCGTGCCAGAGGAACTCAATCGCAAGGTCCTCGACCACCTCAGCGACATCAATATGGTGTTGACTGAGCACGCTCGCGGTTATCTGATCGCCGAGGGCATTCGCCCGGAAACGATCATTAAGACGGGCTCGCACATGCAGGAAGTCCTTGACTATTACATGCCCAAGATCGAGCAGTCTGATGTGCTTGCTCGAAGTGGCCTGGAGCAGGACAAGTTCTTCATCGTCAGTGCTCACCGGGAAGAGAACGTCGATACGCCAGACAACCTGCGTGATCTGCTGGATACCCTTCGCGCTCTCGCGGACCATTATGGTTTCCCAGTGATCGTTTCCACTCACCCACGTACGCGCAAGCGTCTTGAAGCGTTGGGCGAATCCCTTGATCATCCACTGATCCGTTTCGTTAAACCGTTCGGTCTATTGGACTACATCAAGCTGCAGATGTCGGCGTTCTGCGTGCTGTCCGACAGCGGTACCATTACCGAAGAAGCGTCGTTGTTGAGTCTCCCTGCCGTCACATTGCGCAACGCCCATGAACGCCCTGAGGGGATGGACGAAGGTACATTGATCATGAGCGGGCTCAAGCGTGAATCGGTGATGGATGCGGTTCGAGTGGTTACCAGCCAGCACGCCCGTGAGTATCGCAAGGTACCCGTGGTCCAGGATTATCAAGGCGGGCCGGTTTCGTTGCAGGTGGTACGTGTTGTTCTGAGCTACACCGACTACATCAATCGTACGGTGTGGAAGAAGGCTTGAGCGTCCTTATGACACGCGTTCTTTTGACAGGCGCCAGCGGATTTGTCGGCTCCGCTGTCCAGGCACAGCTGCTGAGTGATCCGCAATACGTGGTGCGTTCGGTTTACCGCCAGCTACCGCAGCAGTCGTCAGCCCATCTGCAGACCTTTCAGGTGCCCGGGATTGAGCCGAGCACCGACTGGCTCAGGCCACTCGAAGGCGTTGAGGTCGTCATCCACTGCGCCGCTCGCGTACACGTCATGGACGAGCGCGAAGCCGATCCGCTGGAGGCTTTTCGTCGTGTGAATGTACGGGGTACTTTGCGCCTGGCGGAACAGGCGGCACAGGCTGGCGTGCGCCGCTTCATTTACCTGAGCTCGATCAAGGTCAACGGTGAGGGCACGCTGCCAGGCCACGCTTATACGGCAGACAACTCGCCGGCCCCGCTGGATCCATACGGCATTTCCAAGCAGGAGGCCGAGCAGGCCTTGCTGCTGCTCGCAGCAAAAACCCAAATGGATGTTGTGATTATTCGACCAGTGCTGGTATACGGCCCAGGTGTGAAAGCCAATTTTCGTAGCATGATGGCTTGGCTCAATCGAGGCGTGCCTCTGCCCTTGGGTGCGATTACCAACAAGCGAAGTCTCGTAGCGTTGGACAACCTGGTCGACTTGGTTATGACGTGCGTGCATCATCCTGCAGCTGCTAACCAAGTGTTCCTGGTGAGCGACGATGAAGACCTGTCGACGACGGAATTACTGCAAAGGATGGCGCGGGCGCTGGGGCGTCCAGCGCGTCTGTTGCCACTGCCAGCGGGAGTGTTGAGTGCGGTCGCTCAGTTGTTTGGCAAAAAAGCGATATCCCAACGTCTGTGTGGATCGCTTCAGGTTGACATCAGTAAAACCAAAGCACTTCTTGGTTGGACCCCTACGATCAGTGTGAATGGGGCACTCGAAAAGACAGCAAAAGACTTTCTGGAGCATTGAACGTGAATGGGAAGGGAGGTAGGCAATCTGACAGTCGAGCGAAAGGATCTCGAACAATGCGTGAGCGTTTATTAAGTTTGCCGCGCAGTTACAAGCGTGTCATGCAGTTGATGGTCGATGTGGTTTTGGTGTGGGTGGCGCTGTGGCTCGCGTTTGTCGTGAGATTGGGCATTGAGCAACCCATCAACCCGTTCGGTGACTACGCTTGGTTATTCATCGCCGCGCCGATCATTTCCGTTCCAATTTTTATCCGGTTTGGCCTGTACCGCGCGGTGATGCGTTACTTTGGTAACGAAGCGTTGGTCAGCATCTTCAAGGCTGTGGCGTTGTCATCGCTGGTATTAACGGTCTATGTGTATTTATACCGGCCGGATGTATTGGTCCCACGGTCATTGATTATCAACTACTGGTGGCTCAGCTTGTTGATGATCGGCGGATTACGGCTGTTCATGCGCCAGTATTTCCTCGGCGACTGGCTACTCGCCGGTCAGCATGTACCTTTTTTACGTCAGGACGATGACGCCACCAAGGTCGCTGTCTATGGTGGTGGCGCGGCAGGCAACCAGTTAGTCGCAGCACTGCGGTCGGACAAGTCAATGCGGCCAGTTGCGATTATTGACGACGACCAAAGTATTGCGCGTCGGGTAATTGCTGGCCTCAAGGTTTACCCTTTTTCTGATATCGAACAGATGATTGAGGAAACAGGTGCTACCGAAATCCTATTGGCCATCCCATCGGCTTCGCGCGCCCGGCGCCGTGAAGTGCTTGCTGCGCTTGAACGCTATCCGGTACATGTGCGCACGATTCCGGGGTTCATGGATCTGGCCAATGGTCGGGTCAGTGTCAGCGACCTTCAGGAAGTCGACATTGTCGATCTGCTCGGCCGCGATCCGGTTGCTGCGCAGCAGGCTTTATTCGAACGCTGCATACGCGATCACGTTGTGCTTGTGACGGGCGCTGGTGGCTCCATCGGGTCAGAATTATGCAGGCAGATTCTCACCAGTAAGCCAACGGCGTTGATTCTTTTCGAGCACAGCGAGTTCAATCTTTACAGCATCCAGATCGAACTGGAAAAGTTGATTCAGGACAAAGGATTAAACCTGGAATTGGTACCGATCCTAGGCTCGATTCGCAACAGCGAACGTCTTCTGGACGTAATGCGTACTTGGAAGGTCAATACGGTTTATCACGCAGCCGCCTATAAGCACGTCCCCATCGTTGAGCATAACGTCGGTGAGGGGGTGTTGAATAATGTCTTGGGCACGCTGCTCACCGCTCAGGCTGCGGTGCAAGCAGGGGTGGAACACTTTGTATTGATTTCCACAGACAAGGCAGTGCGACCGACTAACGTCATGGGGTGCACTAAACGACTGGCAGAGATGACTTTACAGGCGCTGAGTCGCGAGCCCCAGCCGCTGCTGTTTGGTGAGCACTTCGTAAAGCCTTGCATCAACAAGACGCGTTTTACCATGGTCCGTTTTGGCAATGTGCTGGGCTCATCGGGCTCAGTCATTCCGCTGTTTCGAGAGCAAATCAGGAGTGGGGGGCCGATAACGGTCACTCATCCAAACATGACCCGCTATTTCATGACCATTCCAGAAGCTGCGCAGTTGGTCATTCAGGCGGGCTCGCTGGGGCAGGGCGGTGATGTATTTGTTCTCGACATGGGGCAACCGGTAAAAATCGCGGACCTGGCGGAGAAGATGGTGCATCTTTCCGGCTTGTCATTGCGCAGCCCCGAGAAGCCCAGCGGAGACATCGCGATCGAGTTCACAGGGCTGCGTCGTGGTGAAAAACTGTATGAGGAATTGTTGATTGGGGACAACGTGACGCCGACCGAGCACTCGATGATTATGCGGGCCGACGAGGAGCATTTACCTTGGGAGCAGTTAAAATCCGCACTTTCGGCGCTCCTCGATGCTGTCCATTCGGATAACTATATCCGGGTCCGCGAATTGCTCGGCAGCACCGTGAGTGGTTATGTTCCCGAGTGCCAGATAGTTGATCTGATTCACATGCGCCGTCTAGAAATGCTGGCGGTCCTTGATTCAAGCAGAGACTAAATTGCCACTTCCCGAATCGTGCAACAGGCCAAGCGGTCATCAGCACCAATAGCAAATTTTGGTTTGGAGTTTTTTGGATAATGAGCTTTTGGTGGCTGATTCCGGCATTGGCCGGACTTTCTTTTTTTCTAACGGCAGCCCTGCGTCGCTATGCATTGTCGCGAAAGATGCTCGATGTTCCCAATGGGCGTAGCTCCCATTCCATTCCTACGCCGAGGGGAGGTGGCGTTGCAATTGTGCTGAGCTATCTGGTGGCCTTGATTGGAGTGTTTGCGGGTGGCCTTATAGCTGCGCCTTTGTTTTATGCGCTCATAGGCGCCGGCGTATTGACCGCGGTCGTCGGATTTCTGGATGACCATGGGCATATAGCTGCACGCTGGCGATTGTTAGCCCACTTCGCAGCTGCGGGGTGGGCGGTGGTATGGCTCGGAGGCTTGCCAAGTATAAGTGTGTTCGGCTTGAGTGTTAACGTCCGCTGGGTTGGCTATGTTTTCGCGATCATCTATCTGGTTTGGATGCTCAACCTTTATAACTTCATGGACGGCATCGATGGGATCGCCGGCGTTGAAGCTATAACAGTTTGCTTGAGCGGTTTTCTCTTGTATTGGGTCAACGGTACCCCGGTTGAAGGTTGGTCGTTAGTTACGCTGGCCTGTTGCGCTGCAGGGTTTCTGTTCTGGAACTTTCCGCCAGCCAAGATTTTTATGGGCGATGCGGGGAGTGGGTTTCTTGGCATTGTGTTGGGCGTATTGTCGCTTCAGGCTGCGTGGGTTTCGCCAACGATGTTTTGGGCATGGCTGATACTGCTTGGCGTATTTATTGTAGATGCTACGTTTACGTTGCTACGCCGTCTGATACGAGGTGACAAAGTTTACGAAGCGCACCGCAGCCATGCCTATCAGTTTGCGTCGCGCCAATTTGGCAAGCATTTACCTATCACGCTGGCTGTAGGAATAATCAACGTCTTCTGGCTGCTACCCGCTGCACTGTGTCTGATGTTTTACGATTTGGACGGTGCCACGGTATTAGCAGTGGCTTATGCGCCCTTGATAATGTTGGCCATTAAGTTTCGTGCGGGTGAATTGGAGCACAGTGCTGCCTGAGTAGTACTGCTGCAGTGTTACTGGGTGTAAGCGCGAAAAGTCACACTGCCGTTATATTTAATATTCTGCAATGAACGCATTTTTGACAGTTCCCTGATATCACCTAAGTTTGGGAGGCAGCTTCGGAAAAGCTGCTTTCTCTCATCATCATGGAACGTCACAATGCAAACTACCTACCTTTCTTCCCTGATCTTCGCCTTCCTCACCAGCCTCTCCGTCACCACCACCGCAGCCCCTTCCATCAAGCCCGAAGCGCCAACGCCTATTGCCACTCAGATGTCCAAGGCCGAACAATCCGCCAAGGTCAACCTGAATGCCGCCGATGCCGAAACCCTGCGCCGTGATCTCTTCGGCATCGGTGCCGCCAAGGCCAAGGCGATCGTTGCCTACCGCGAAAGCAATGGGCCGTTCACGGCGGTAGATGAGTTGTTGGAAGTGAAGGGGGTAGGCAAGGCATTGCTGGAGAAGAACCGCGAGAGGCTGACGATCAATTAAATCAGCCGGGAAAGCCGGTCACTGACCGGCTTTTTCATCCTCTGAAACCTGGGTTTTCAAGCTCTCCCGCACCACGTCCATGATCGTTCTGGCCAATGCCGGATCTGCGACACTCCTGGCCAGCACCAACGCTCCCACCAGCGTCGACATCATTACCAGACTTTGCGCATCCGCCCGTCCATTCGTTAAAGCCGTTTCAATCTGCTTTAGCCGTGCGTCGAGTACTGCGTCCGTCGTTGCACTGTGCTGGCCCCTCAGGCCCAGTTCGGATGACATGGTTGGCAGCGGACAGCCTTGGTCCGGGGACGTCAGGTGCCACTCCGACAGGTAGCTATCAATAAACGCCTCCAGCGGCCGCTCCTGGCTGAACAGCATCTCGCAATGGGTATCCAGTTCTGCCGCAGCCGCCTGCAGCGCCTTCTCCACCAACTCATCCTTGGATTTGAAGTGGGCATAAAACCCGCCATGCGTCAGGTTCAGCGCCTTCATCAACGGCTGTAAGCCAGTCGCGCCGATACCGTCGCGTCGAAAGCGTACGGAAGCCTCTTTGATGATGCGCTGGTGGGTCTGGGCTTTATGATCGGATGAATAACGCATAGGACCGCCTCGGTTACAGGCTGGCAGTTTAACCAACTTGAGTCTTTTTACACGCATGCACATTGGCATGAAACGTGATTACCTCTACGTCGTAGATTGTTCAACAATCATGAGGTGCCCATGACGCTCAGTTTGTCTTTAGCCGACCAGATTGCCCTGGAGCTTCGCGCCGACATCATCGGCGGGCGGTTGTTGCCGGGGATGCCGTTGGTCGAGGTAGAACTGGTGAAGGCTTACAACGCATCACGCAATACTATTCGCGAAGCGTTGCATCGCCTGGGCCAGGAAGGGCTGACGCGTTATGTGCGCAACAAAGGGGTAATGGTCCGTCGTCTGCAACGAGAGGAGGTGCGCGATTTGTTTGTCGTCCGTCGTACCTTGGAACTGCAGGCCATCGCCCAAAGCGGTCCCCTCACAGAAACCCAATCCGAACACATGCAAAACGCAATCGACGCCACCACTTTGGCCCGTGAGCGCGAAGACTGGCGCGCGGTCGCCACCCACAGCCTGGTGTTTCACCAGCAGATCGTCGGGTTGATACGCAGCCCCTTGTTCGATGAGTTTTTTGCCCAGGTCATCGCTCAGCTGCGTCTGGTGTTTTGCGCTGCGCCTGATGAGCAGCGTTTTCAATCGCCATGGTTGGAGCGCGACCGGGAGATTTTCACATTATTGGCCCAGCAGGATAAACCGTCGGCAGGGGAGGCGATGAGCTTGTACCTGGATGATTCGGAACGCCTGTCACTGGCCTTGTTTAACCAGCCCTGATCGAGGATCTGCACCATGTACAAAGACTACCCGGCCGCTTATCAGGTCAGTAAAGGTTCCGCGTTGCAGGTCGACACCGCGTTTTACGAACGCATTCGTGACCGAAAAGATCAACGCAGTTTGATTGAGCAGTTTGAGGTGCCTATTCGTACGGGCAGGGCATGGAAGGTGCCGGCCGGCCACGTGTTCCGCGTGACTACACCGGTCGGCCCGCAGGTGGGTGACTTCAATGTGTGGAACGCCAACGACCCTCGCGAACGTCTGTGGGCAGCGCGTACACGCCAATTGCAGGGTGCGCATGTCAGCACTCATGACCGGTTATGGTCGAACCTGCCATTCCTACGGCCTTTGGTGACGATCACCGACGATAGCCTGGCGAGCTACGGCATCGAC
Organism: Pseudomonas reactans; assembly: GCF_013385825.1. GTDB lineage: Bacteria > Pseudomonadota > Gammaproteobacteria > Pseudomonadales > Pseudomonadaceae > Aquipseudomonas > Aquipseudomonas reactans. The sequence goes on from NZ_JACAPG010000012.1 coordinate 459,090, forward strand.
GAACACGGCGGGCGCTTGCATGACTTACTCGGCACGCGTTGCGATCCCTATGTGAACCGCATGCTGACCGGCGAAGACTTCCATCACCATTGCCATTCGAATCTGACCCGCGCGGTTTTACCCCACGGTCTGACAGAATTCGACGTGCATGACGTGTTGAATATTTTTCAGTGCACCGGCCTCAATCACGACGATATGTATTTCATGAAGGCCTGTCCGGCGCAGAAGGGCGACTACCTGGAGTTCTTTGCCGAGATTGATTTGTTGTGCGCGTTGTCGACGTGCCCCGGCGGAGATCTGTCGCTGCCGATGTGGGGGCCGCAGGCGCAGGATCCGCTGACGGTGTGCCGTCCGCTGGGGGTTGAGATCTACAAACTGGAGGATGAGTTGCTGAACGGCTGGCGCCAGCCGGAACGTGCTGCCTACAAGGGGCAGCACGGGTTGCATATTGCCAAGGCGGCTTGGGAATAACCCAGGGTTCAGCGATCCTGCGCGTCCTTGGCATCCGCCTGGGCGTTGCGTTCGGCAACACGCTTGCGTTGTTCGTCGGTGAGTTCGACTTTGTTGGCGCTGTCACGCAGCATCATCAGCCCACCGACGATCGACCCGATCGCAACTACCATAATCAACCACGCATACCACGGCATAAGGCTCTCCTTGAGGCAGATTGCCGTGGGAGAACTTTCCCACGGGAATAACTGCTTTGAGTGACGGGCTTTCTTACTAGTTCAGTGTAGGCCCGTTCTGCCTCTCAGTAGATCAGAGCCCGGTCAACATCGCATCTGCCGGTGCATCGGCCCGGTCTTGCGCAGTCATCTGGAAGTAGGCAAACCCCACCGCCATGAAGCCCAGGAAGATCAGCCCGATCAGCGCGTTGAACCAGGCCATGGCTACCAGGCACACCACCGCCAGTACCAGCGCAATGCCCGGCACGATAGGGTAACCCGGTGCGCGGAAGGTACGCTCCAGCAGCGGTTCGCTCTTACGCAGTTTGAACAGGCTGAGCATGCTCATGATGTACATCACGATGGCGCCGAACACCGCCATGGTGATCATCGCTGCGGTCAGTGTCATGCCGCCCAGGTTGATCAGGCCGTCGCTGTAGATCGCCGCGATGCCGACCACGCCCCCGGCGATAATTGCCCGGTGTGGTGTCTGAAAACGCGACAGTTTGGCGAGGAAAGACGGCAGGTAGCCGGCGCGTGCCAGGGCGAAGAACTGCCGCGAGTAGCCGAGAATGATGCCGTGGAAACTGGCTACCAGGCCAAACAGGCCGATCCACACCAGCATGTGCAGCCAGCCAGAGCTGTCACCCACCACGGTTTTCATAGCTTGTGGCAGGGGATCGTTGATGTTGGACAGGGTGCGCCAGTCGCCCACGCCGCCGGCAAAGAACATCACGCCCATGGCCAGGATCACCAGGGTCAGGATGCCGCTGATGTAGGCTTTTGGAATGGTGCGCTTCGGATCTTTCGCTTCTTCAGCCGCCATGGCCGCGCCTTCAATGGCGAGGAAGAACCAGATCGCGAAAGGGATCGCAGCAAACATGCCAGCAATCGCGGGTGCGCCAAAGGTGTCCGAGCCGGCCCAGCCGTTCAGGGCGAAGTTGCTGAAGCTGAACGCAGGTGCGACGACGCCCATGAACACCAGCAGTTCGGCGACGGCGAGCACGCACACCACCAATTCAAAGGTGGCGGCGAGTTTCACGCCGAGGATGTTCAGGCCCATGAACACGACATAGGCCCCAACGGCTGCGTGTTTTGGGTCCAGCGCGGGAAACTGCACATTCAGATAGGCGCCGATGGCCAATGCGATCGCAGGCGGTGCGAAGACGAATTCGATCAAGGTCGCAAGCCCGGCGATCAGGCCACCTTTCTCACCGAAGGCGCGACGGCTGTAGGCAAACGGGCCTCCTGCGTGAGGAATAGCCGTGGTCAGCTCGGTGAAACTGAAGATGAAACAGGTGTACATCGCGGCGACCATCAACGAGGTCACCAAGAAGCCCAGCGTCCCGGCCACACCCCAGCCATAACTCCAGCCGAAGTATTCGCCGGAAATCACCAGCCCGACGGCGATGCCCCATAAATGCAGGGTGCCCAAAGTGGGTTTGAGTTGTGTGTTCATTGTGTTGCTCTCCCTGAACCGGTTGGAATGATTCAAGGTGTTGCAGCGGACATGCCAGGATGGGAATGATTGTCGTAAAGCTGCGCAACTGTCGCCACGGGAACGGTTTGGCGTTTGAAATTTGCCCGCTTTGCACCAGATAGGTGCTGTGTTGACTGAGCTGGCGCCTTCGCGGGCAAGCCCGCTCCCACACTCGACCGAGTTGTCATGGCGAGCGGTGATCAAAGTGTGGGAGCCGGGCTTGCCCGCGATGAGGCCCTCCCATTCAACAAAAACCCCCCTGTAAACCCCGCATAAACCCACTCTTTACGCCGTCTTTACGCCCTGCCTGCTCCCTCGCTCTCGTTCCTTTACGCCACTCCTGCCGACAATTGCCCCACACGCGGCACTCGCCGCTAAACGGAGAGACTTCCATGAGCGTTCTGGACGGGGTGTCACTGCTATTGGCCGTGGCGCTGTTCATTTATCTGCTGGTTGCGCTGTTACGCGCGGATCGGAACTAGGAGCGGGCCATGCACAGTTATGACTATTGGCTGATCATTGCCTTCTTTGCGGTGGTGCTGGTGCCGGCCCCGTTCCTGGGGCGGTTCTATTACAAGGTGATGGAAGGGCAGCGCACCTGGCTCACGCCGGTATTCGGCCCGGTAGAACGCGCCTGTTATCGCCTGTCGGGCGTGGACGAGCATCAAGAACAAAGCTGGCAGAAGTACATGCTGGCCTTGCTTGCGTTCAACCTCGCAGGCTTTTTGCTGTTGTTCGCGATCCTGCTGTTTCAGGACTACCTCCCACTGAACCCGCAGAAATTGCCGGGTCAGGAATGGACCCTGGCCTTCAATACGGCGGTCAGTTTCATGACCAACACCAACTGGCAGTCCTACAGCGGTGAGGCATCCCTGAGCTACCTCAGCCAGATGGCGGGCCTGACCGTGCAGAACTTCGTCAGTGCCGCCACCGGTCTGGCAGTCCTCGTCGCGTTGTGCCGTGGGATCGGTCGCAAATCCACCAAGACCTTGGGCAACTTCTGGGTCGATATGACCCGCGCCACCCTCTATGGCCTGCTGCCGCTGTGCCTGGTGCTGGCGTTGTTCCTGGTGTGGCAGGGCGTACCGCAAACCTTCGCTCACTACGTTGATGCTGTGACGATGCAAGGTGTGGATCAAGTGATCCCCCTGGGCCCGGCGGCCAGCCAGATTGCGATCAAGCAATTGGGCACCAACGGCGGTGGCTTCTTCGGCGTCAACTCGGCGCATCCGTTTGAAGACCCGACTGCCTGGGCCAATCTGTTCGAGCTGGCGGCAATCATCCTGATCCCGGTGGCGCTGGTGTTCACCTTCGGCCACTACGTGAAGGACCTGCGCCAAAGCCGCGCGATCCTTGGCTGCATGCTGGCTCTGTTCCTGATTGGCGGCGCGACCTCGCTGTGGGCCGAATACCAGCCCAACCCGACCCTGAACAATCCCGCCGTGGAGCAAACCGCGCCGCTGGAAGGCAAGGAAGCACGCTTTGGCACCACCGGTACGGTGCTGTGGTCGGTGACCACGACGGCGGCGTCCAACGGTTCGGTCAACGGCATGCAGGACAGCCTCAGCCCCCTTAGCGGAATGGTTGCGCTGGTCAACATGATGGTCGGCGAAGTGATCTTTGGGGGCGTCGGCGCAGGTATGTACGGCATGTTGCTCAACGTGCTGATCGCGGTGTTCCTCGCCGGCCTGATGATTGGTCGCACGCCGGAATACCTGGGCAAGAAACTGCAGGCCAAGGAAGTGCAATTGCTGGTGGTGACCTTGCTGGTCATGCCGGTGGGCGTGCTGGTGCTCGGCGCCATTGCCGCGAGCCTGCCAGGTCCGGCCGGCGCCATCAGTAACCCTGGCCCTCATGGTTTCAGCCAGTTGCTTTATGCCTACACCTCGGCCAGTGCCAACAACGGCTCGGCGTTCGGCGGCTTCAGTGCCAACACGCCGTTTCACAACTTGATGTTGGGCCTGGGCATGTTGATCGGCCGCTTCGGCTACATCCTCCCGGTACTGGCCCTGGCCGGCAACCTGGCGATGAAGAAGACCGCACCGATTGGCCAGAACAGCTTCCCAACCCATGGCCCGCTGTTCGTGACCCTGTTGACCGTGACCATCTTGCTGGTGGGCGGCCTGACCTTCCTGCCGACGCTGGCACTGGGCCCAATTGCTGAACACTTGAGCATGGGCTTCTAAGGGGATATGAAAATGAATATGCCTGCAAAAAATGCGGCTCCAGTGCAAACCCAGGAGCCCGCCAAAACCGCCATCTCCGCCCTGTGGCGCCCGGCGCTGGTCCAGGCGTTCGTCAAGCTGGATCCGCGTCAACTGCAACGCTCGCCGGTGATGCTGGTGGTCGAGTTGACGGCCATCCTCACCACCGTGCTGTGCTTTGTACCCGACACCACGGTGCCGACCTATGTCGCCGTGCAGATCGCCGTGTGGCTGTGGTTCACCGTGCTGTTCGCCAACTTCGCCGAAGCCTTGGCCGAAGGGCGTGGCAAGGCCCGTGCCGACAGCCTCAAGGCTGGCAGTGAAGGCCTGAGCGCACGCCGCAAGGAGGCCGATGGCAGCTTCAAGGTCGTGCCGGCCACCAGCCTGCGCAAAGGCGATGTGGTGCGCGTGGCCGCCGGGGAAATGATCCCCGGTGACGGCGAAGTCATCGAAGGGATCGCGGCGGTCAACGAAGCGGCGATCACCGGCGAATCCGCACCGGTGATCCGCGAGTCTGGTGGCGACCGTTCGGCCGTCACCGGCAACACCCGCCTGGTGTCGGACTGGCTGTTGATCCGCATCACCGCCAACCCCGGTGAGTCCACCCTCGACCGCATGATCGCGCTGGTCGAAGGCGCCAAGCGCCAGAAAACCCCCAACGAAGTCGCGCTGGATATCCTGCTGATCGGCTTGACCCTGATCTTCTTGTTGGTGGTGGTGACCCTGCAACCCTTCGCCCACTTCGCCAATGGCAGCTTGCCCCTGGTGTTTCTGGTCGCACTGCTGGTCACGCTGATTCCTACAACCATCGGTGGCTTGCTGTCGGCCATCGGCATCGCCGGCATGGACCGCCTGGTGCGGCTTAACGTGATCGCCAAGTCCGGCCGTGCCGTGGAAGCGGCGGGTGACGTGCACGTGTTGCTGTTGGACAAGACCGGCACCATCACCTTCGGTAACCGTCGCTGTGCGGCAGTGGTCGCGGCGCCTGGCGTCAGTGGCAAGGAAGTGGCCGAAGGTGCGCTGTTTGCCTCGCTGGCGGATGACACGGCGGAAGGCAAATCCATCGTCGAATACCTGCGCGCCTTGCACCCTCAAGCCGAACCGAGCGCAGACGAACTTACGGCTGTGCCGTTCAGTGCTGAAACCCGCTTGTCCGGTGTCGACTACCAGGGTCGCGTGTTCCGTAAAGGCGCGGTGGATTCGCTGTTGGCCTTCATCGGTCAACAACGTCGCGACTTGCAGCCTGCGCTGTCGCGGGAAATCGACAAGATCGCCCAGAGCGGCGGCACCCCGTTGCTGGTGTGTGCCGACGGCAAGTTGCTCGGCGCGATCCACCTGAAGGACGTGGTCAAGCCGGGTATCCGCGAGCGTTTTGCCGAGCTGCGCAAACTGGGGATTCGCACCGTGATGGTCACCGGCGACAACCCGCTGACTGCTGCTGCAATTGCCGCCGAAGCGGGCGTTGACGACGTACTGGCCGAAGCCACGCCAGAGAAAAAACTCGCACGCATCCGTCATGAACAAAACGACGGCCGTCTGGTGGCAATGTGCGGCGACGGAGCCAACGATGCTCCGGCGCTGGCCCAGGCGGACGTCGGCATGGCCATGAATGACGGCACCCAGGCCGCCCGCGAGGCCGCCAACATGGTCGACCTCGACAGCGACCCGACCAAGCTGCTGGACGTGGTGCAGATCGGCAAAGAATTGCTGGTGACCCGTGGCGCGCTGACCACCTTCTCCATCGCCAACGACGTGGCCAAGTACTTCGCGATCTTGCCCGCGCTGTTCGCCTCGATCTATCCGCAACTGGGCGTGCTCAACGTGATGCACCTGCAGAGCCCACAGAGCGCGATTCTCTCGGCCATTGTGTTCAACGCATTGATCATCGTGGTGCTGATTCCGTTGGCGCTGCGCGGTGTGCGTGTGCAAGCGGCGAGTGCGGCGGCGTTGCTGCGCCGTAACCTGCTGATCTACGGGCTGGGCGGGATCCTGGTGCCATTCGTGGGCATCAAGGCGATCGACATGCTGTTGACTGCGTTGCACCTGGTTTGACCCGAATCCTGTGGGTGCCAGATGGGTGCCCACAGGTTGCAATGACCGAATTGAGGAATCCGAAATGTCCAACATGATCCGCCCGGCCCTGAGCCTTTTGGTGCTCATGACACTGATCACCGGCGTTGCCTACCCATTGGTGGTAACTGGCGTCGCCCAAGTCGCCTTCCCGGACCAGGCCAATGGCAGCCTGGTGCGCGACGACAGCGGCAAAGTGCGTGGTTCCAGCCTGATCGCCCAGGATTTTACCGGCGACAGCTGGTTCCACCCGCGCCCCTCGGCCGGCGCTTTCGCGACGGTTTCCAGCAGTGCCAGCAACCTTGGCCCCAGCAACCCGGCGCTGGCGACACGCATCTTCGATGACGCCAACAAGCAACTGGTGCCCAGCCAAGGGCCCGTACCTCTGGCATCGCTGACTACCTCTGGCAGCGGTCTTGATCCACACTTGCCCCCACAGGCGATTGCCTATCAACTGGCGCGAGTGGCGGCGGCGCGGAATGTGCCGGTGTCGACCTTGCAGCGCTTGCTCGATGAGCACATCGAAAGCCCATTGGTGGGCCCGCCGGTGGTGAACGTGCTGGCGCTGAACATGGCGCTGGAAAAGCTGTAACCCGATCAATACCTGAAGGACACTGCCCGCATGAGCGACTCCGGCCGCGCCGATGCCCTGTTAGCCGATCTGCCCCGGGACGGCCGTGGCCGGCTCAAAGTCTTCCTCGGTGCCGCGCCGGGTGTGGGCAAGACCTACGCCATGCTCCAGGCTGCGCACACCCAGTTGCGCCAAGGCGTGCGGCTGATTGCCGGTGTGGTCGAGACCCACGGCCGCGCCGAGACCGAAGCTTTGCTCAGTGGCCTGCCGCAACAACCTTTGCTGCGCAGCGAATACCGTGGCGTGATGCTTGAAGAAATGGACCTCGACGGCCTGCTCGCCGCCAAGCCCAAGCTGGTGCTGGTGGACGAGCTGGCCCACAGTAATGCCCCCGGCAGTCGTCATGAAAAGCGCTGGCAAGACATTCAGGAACTGCTCGCTGCGGGCATCAACGTGTTCACCACGGTCAACGTCCAGCATCTGGAAAGCCTCAACGACCAGGTGCGTGGCATCACGGGTGTGCAGGTGCGCGAAACCCTGCCGGATTGGGTGTTGCAAGAAGCTGACGAACTGCTGCTGATCGACCTGCCGTCCCGCGAGCTGCTGGAGCGCCTGCGTGACGGCAAGGTCTATGTGCCGGAGCAGGCCCGCGCGGCCATCGATGCGTTTTTCACCCAGACCAACCTCATGGCCTTGCGCGAGTTGGCGATGCAAACCGCCGCCGCCCACGTCGATGATGATTTGGCCCAGGGCTACCGCCAGCTCGGCCAGGCCGCGCCGGCGGTGCGTGGTCGCTTGTTGGTGGGCGTGGATGGCGATGCGCAGGCCGAGCGGCTGGTGCGGCATGCCAGCCGCGTTGCCCAGCGTCGGCATTTGCCGTGGAGCCTGGTGCATATCGATAACGGCCGTGCGCGCGATGAGCAGTCCCGGTTGCGTTTGCAGAACGCCCAGCAACTGGCCGAGCGTCTCGGCGGGGAGGTAGTGCTGCTGCGGGCGGGGGAGGTGGCCAAGACACTGATCCAGCATGCCGCTGAACGTCGCGCCAGCCTGTTGCTGGTGGGACAGTCGCGGATGCGTTGGCGGCGTCGCTTGTTTGGCGGTGGCCTGGCTGCGCGGTTATTGCGCAATGCGCGCGGCCTGGAAATCAACGTCCTCGACAGCGACGACATCCCGGCGCCACCACGCTTGCCGGATGTACGTGGGTTGGTGTGGTTCGATTATGCGCTGGCGGTGGTGGCGACGGTGGTGGCGGCTGCGGTGGCGTGGGCGGTGTCCAGCGTCTTGCCGCTGCCGAATATCTCGCTGGTGTTTCTCGCCGCCGTGTTGCTGGTGGCGGTGCGCAGCAGCCTGGGGCCATCCTTGGTGTGCGCGGCGTTGTCGTTCCTGACCTATGACTTTCTGTTTATCCCGCCAAATTTTTCCTTCGCCATCCAGCGCGAAGAAGACGTGCTGACCCTGTTGTTCTTCCTGTTGATGGCGGCGTTGACCGGCAACCTGGCCGCACGTCAACGCCGGCAGCTGCAAGCGTTGCGCGATACCCAGGAAGAAACCAGCGAACTGCTCGACCTGTCGCGCAAACTCACCGCTGCCACCGATCGCCAGGCGGTGGTCAGCGCGGCTGCGCATCATTTGGAAGGTTGGAGCGACCTGGACTTGTGCCTGGTCAATCGTGATGGGCAGGGTGGTTGGACGATCGAGACCGGTGGCCCGCTGACGCTTACCGAAGCCGAACGCGCCGCTGCCGATTGGGCCTGGCAGCACGACCAGCCGGCGGGCATGGGCACCGGTACCTTGCCGTTCGGGCGTTGGTGGTGGTGGCCGTTGTCGGGCGAAGAGGGCCCGCTGGGGTTGCTGGGCGTCAGTCCAAAACCCGGCCTGGAGTTGAGCGGACAACGCCGTCGATTGCTCACGGCCTTGAGCCAACCGTTGGCCCAGGCTTTGGCGCGTGCGCAACTGGCCCAGGAGCTGGAGTCCGCTCGATTGCACGGCGAAACCGAGCAACTGCGCAGTGCTTTGCTGGCCTCGGTGTCCCACGATTTGCGCACGCCGCTGACGTCCATGCGCGGCAGTATCGACAGCCTGTTGGCGCTGGGTGAAGCCATACCGCTGGAGGATCGCCGCGAGTTGCTGGAAGGCACCCGCGATGAAGCTGAGCGTCTGGACCGTTATATCCAGAACCTGCTCGACATGACACGCCTCGGTCATGGCGCGTTGAAACTGGCACGGGACTGGGTGTCGCCGGGCGATATCGTTGGCAGCGCCCTCGGCCGTCTGCGTGCGGTTCTGGCGCCGTTGCAGGTGAGCACCGATGTGCCGCCCGAGTTGCCGTTGTTGTACGTGCATGCCGCGTTGATCGAGCAAGCGTTGGTCAATGTGCTGGAAAACGCCGCACGTTTCTCACCGCCGCAAGGCCGTTTGCGACTGAGCGCCGGCGTTGTGGACAACCAGCTGTTTTTCGCCGTGGCCGACGAGGGACCGGGCATTCCGGAAGACGAGCGGGCAAAGATCTTCGACATGTTCTACACCGCCGCCCGAGGTGATCGCGGCGGGCAGGGCACGGGCCTGGGCCTGGCGATCTGCCAGGGTATGGTCGGCGCCCACGGCGGGCATATCAGTGTGGCCGACGGTATCGACGGGCGTGGCACCTGCATCACCTTGTTCCTGCCGTTGCCGACACAGCCTGGCCTGGAGCAAAACCTGTAGGAGCGAGCTTGCTCGCGAAGGTCGTTAACGATAAAGATGGCATCCTGAATGCACGCGGTGCCTTTGAGTTTTTCGCGAGCAAGCTCGCTCCTACAATGAGTTGTTTTCACGGATTTTGATGGGACACCATGAGCCAGACCTCGACGATTTTGGTCATTGATGACGAACCGCAGATCCGCAAATTCCTGCGCATCAGCCTGGCCTCCCAGGGTTACAAAGTGATCGAGGCCGGCACCGGCAACGAAGGCCTTGCCCAGGCGGCATTGAGCAAGCCGGATTTGCTGGTGCTAGACCTTGGCCTGCCGGACATGGACGGCCAGCAAGTGCTGCGTGAGTTTCGTGAGTGGTCGACAGTGCCGGTGCTGGTGCTGTCAGTACGCGCGAGCGAAGTGCAGAAAGTGGAAGCCCTCGATGGTGGGGCGAATGACTACGTGACCAAACCCTTCGGTATCCAGGAGTTTCTCGCTCGGGTGCGCGCGTTGTTGCGCCAGGCGCCGGCGGGCGAAGCCCAGGAAGCGGCCTTGCGTTTTGGCCCGCTGACGGTGGACCTGGCTTATCGTCGGGTGCTGCTGGACGGTGCCGAAGTGGCGCTGACCCGCAAGGAGTACGCGGTGCTGGCGCAGCTGGCGCGGCATCCGGGGCGGGTGATTACCCAGCAGCAACTGCTCAAGGATATCTGGGGGCCGACTCATACCGAGGACAGCCACTACCTGCGTATCGTCGTGGGCCACCTGCGGCAGAAACTGGCAGATGATCCGACCCAGCCGCGGTTTATCGTGACCGAGGCGGGAGTGGGGTATCGGTTGTTGAGTGCATGACCGCCGTCAGCTCTGCTCACTTTCATAGCGGTCCAACGTATCACTGGCGATTTCCCGCCCGAGTGCGATCAGCTCCGGCGCTTTGTAGAACTCGAAAAACCGGCACACCCGCTTCGGCACGTTGATCAGCACGTCGGGCGGGTAACCGGCAATCTTGTACTGCGCCAAGGACGTCTGCATCACCTCGAAGCTCTGGTTGATCAGGTCCAGCAGCGACGCTGGGCCGACGTTATCGATGATGAATGAGCCGGTCGCGGACTTCGGTGCCCCCGGCTTTTCCGGTGCGGCGGCGGGTTGTTGGGATTCCGGCTCGGCCGACTCCAGCCACGGATTGATCTCCGCTGCCTGGGCCTCCAAGGCTTCCTGCTCCAATTTCATTAATTGTTCGGCCTGCTTGCGGCGAAACGGCAGGTGCGAGCCGAGTGACTTGGCCAGGTTGTTGAAGCGACTCTTGAAGGCCGGCGGGCGCTGGATCACTGGCAACTGGTAGTGCTTCTGGTTGGTGGCGTTGAGGTTGACCGCGATGATCAAATCGCAATGGCTCGACACCACCGGCACGATGGGCAGCGGGTTGAGCAGGCCACCGTCGACCAGCATGCGGTTGCCTTGCATCACCGGGGTGAACAGGCTGGGAATCGCCGCCGAGGCGCGCATGGCCTGATGCAGGCAGCCTTCCTGGAACCAGATTTCCTGCTGGTTGGTCAGGTCGGTGGCGACGGCGGTGTAGGGGATACGCAGCTCTTCGATATTGATCTCGCCGACGATCTTACGGATTTGGCCGAAGACTTTCTCGCCGCGAATCGCCCCCAGGCGGAAACTCACGTCCACCAGACGCAGCACGTCGAGGTAATCGAGGCTTTCAATCCAGTTGCGATAATCATCCAGCTTGCCGGCGGCGTAGATCCCGCCTACCACGGCGCCCATGGAGCAGCCGGCAATACAAGCGATGTCATAGCCACGCCGTTCGATCTCTTCAATCACTCCGATGTGCGCGTAACCCCGAGCCCCACCGGAGCCCAGCACCAAGGCAACACGTTTCTTCATGGTCCATGTCCTCCCCAAGGCAGGGTCCCACAATGCACCCATTAAGGGGGCGGCTTCAATCTTCGCGGGCGGCCGGCGATATTTTTCCAGAATAGCCACGGTGCTCGGGTATGCTCTGGTCTGTAGGTACTATCGATTTCAGGCTAAGGACAGGCACTTTTTCATGTAGGCAACGTCTACAACGTACGACTGTTTTTTCTTTTTGAGGTGTCATCAATGAAAGCCTGGATGTGTGTACCTGTGATCATGCTGGCCCTGGCCGGTTGTGCCGGGAAGACCGCGTACCGCGACAGCTGCGGCAGCCAATTGGACGCTGCCTGGAAAGAGCTGGATCTGGCCAAGGCTGAAGGCTTTGCTGGCACCGTGAGCTACTCTAAAGCCTTGTCGCTGCTGACGGGCGCCAAGACCCAGCAACAATTTGAAGCGTTTGAAGGCTGCTCCAACAAGGCCGAGAAAGCGCGGTTCTATATTCGTGAGTCTCGCGCCGGGCGTTGACCTGCAGCAGCGAGTAGGATTTCTCATCAGACAGTGAGGGCAGGATGTCAGCTTTGGTCGATCAGTTAGTCGCTCAGGTCATTGGCCTGGAAGTAGGGTTACTGAGCTGCCAGGCTCGCCTCGCCGCCGTCACCGACGATGAAGCCCTGCATGATCTGCGCACCACCGTGCGTCGTCTGCGCAGCTTGTTGCGCCCTTTGCGCGGGCTGCCGGGTGTGGAACAGCTTGAGTTGGCCGCCAGTACTGTCGGCCAACTGACGACGCCGCTACGCGACCGTGAGGTGCTGGCGGCGTATTTGCATCAGCATGGACATCACGAGGCGGCCAACCGCCGACTGCGGCTGCAACCTGATGCCTATCGCCAGGTGTCACAAAGCCCGGAACTCGCGCATCTACTGCTGATTCTGGATGCTTTCCCGCGGTTTATCCGTGCCTCTGAACACCAGAAATTGCTCAAAGGCCTGCGCTCGCGCATCGAAAAACGCCTGGCCAAGCAATGGCAGAGGCTCGATGAAGCTTTAAAGGACCCCGACCATGATCGCCACCGTCTGCGGTTGTTGATCAAGCGCGTGCGCTACGCCGCTGAGGCCTATCCTGAATTGAACAAGTTGCCTGCCAACGCGATGTCGCGCCTGAAAAAAGCCCAGGGCGCGTTAGGCGATTGGCATGATTGCTGGCAATGGCTGGCCCAGGCTGAGCATCAAGCGGATCTGCAACCTTGCGTTGCGGTGTGGCATCGCACCATGGCCAAGGCTGAAGGGCAGGCGGACCGCGTGCTGGACAAACTCAGCGCTGATTGTTTCTGAACCGGTCCGGCTTTTGGCCGGAATAGGCGCTGTACCTGGCTGGCCCGATGGTTAAGATCCCCCATCTGTTCCTTTTGATGTGAGACTGCCATGCGCTTTAGTGATTTGCTCGACGCCGCCCGCAGCAACCCGCTGGATGTCACCATCCCCGCCGAATGGGCCCAGGGCCGCGCGACCTTTGGTGGCCTGGTGGCTGCCTTGCAATACGAGGCCCTGCGCGCCCAGGTGCCGGCCGAGCGTCCGCTACGGTCGCTGGCCATCACCTTCGTCGGCCCTGTAGCGCCAGACGTTCCTGCCAGTTATCAAGTCGAAGTGTTGCGCGAAGGCAAGGCCGTCAGCCAATTGCTTGGCCGTGTGGTGCAGAACGGTGAAGTGGCGACACTGGTACAGGCCAGTTTCGGTGCGTCCCGTGAGTCGGAAATCGCGGTTGAAAGCGAAGCGCCGCCGGTGTTCAAACATTGGGATGAATGCCAGGAACTGCCCTACATCAAGGGCGTCACCCCCGAATTCATGCGCCACCTGGCGATGCGCTGGAGCGTCGGCGGCTTACCCTTCACCGGCAATAAATCCCGCGACATGGGCGGTTGGGTACGCTTACGCGGAGATGTCAAAGAAGAGCCACTGACAGAAGCGCACATCCTTGCCTTAGTCGACGCCTGGCCCCCAGCCCTGCTGCCGCACCTGAAAAAGCCGGCGCCCGGCAGCACCCTGACCTGGACCATCGAATTCATCCAGCCCTTGCAAAACCTGACGACCCTCGACTGGTGCCAGTATTACGTCAACATCGAACACGCCCGCGACGGCTACGGCCATGCCGCTGCCGCCCTCTGGAGCCCGACCGGCGAGTTGATCGCCATCAGCCGCCAGACCGTAGTGGTCTTCGCCTGACCTCAATGCCGGTGGCGCTGCCGCCAGGCGCGCCACCAGCCGCCGCTTAGTACAAAGCGCGGAAAAGTCACGAACTGCTCGACCACCAGACGCTGCACCGCATCTTTACGGTCACTGAACGGCTCACTGGCCTGGGCTTCCAGGCTATGGCCATGACGCTGCAACGCCAAGCCGGCCAGGATCCCGACCACACCCACGGCAAAACTGGCCAAGCTCAGGCTGAAAACCCCGGACACGATCAACAGAAACCCGATGATGAACAGCGGTACGGCAATCAGGTGCAACGCCAAGTTGGTCGGGTGTTGATGGTTCTGCGGGTAGTTACGCCATTGCCAGGCGGGAAGATTGGGGTGACGTTTGCCCATGATGGTGAATCCTCTGTCCGTTGAAATAGCATGGAGAGAGTTTAGGTGGGGTCGGTGGGAGGGGCGAATTGGGGCTGGCTATGGGGGTCATAGACAGCAAGCTCCTGCCATGTAAACGACTGCTCGATTTTAAGCTTTTCAGTGAAAGCTGGCGTCGATTCTCTCGACCGTTAATTTAACAAAATTCCCATTCAGCTCTGGATGGTCATAATGTATGCCTTCGTCGCTCAGCGATGTGAAGGTGAGAAATCTCTCGTCACAGAGTTCGCCGTAAAGGATGTAGGAATAGCCAGGATCTATCTTTTCGGCCAACACGCCGCTCGACTCTACACGCTCAATTACGTAGTCGTCAGCAACGTTTATGGTCAGCTCCACCTCATAGAATTTCCCAACTTCTATTTGATAGGGGCAGTAACTTATAAAGCAATTTATGACCGTCCCCTCTATGAGCAGAGTAATGTCTTCGTCTATCTGATCATTGAGTGCTAAAACGCGCACTTTCTTATAGTTATTTGCTGTAAGGCCTGATGGTTTTGTCAGAGGGGTCGCCATTTATTATCCTCCAGAAGTCTTTTCCGCTTTTGGTATGCAGAGTGGTTATATGGCCATTTTTATTCGATCCTGCAAACGCAAATTTGGCCTGCCCTGTCCTATTTGTTCCCATAAGTAAAACATAGCCGGTCGTTGGTGTGTCCCTGTACAAATATTGCACAGGCGTACCATTGCTTACGACATGACGTGCAGCGAGTAAATATTCGTGACTATTTCCTACTCGAAATTCAGCCCCGTGCTTTTCGTAATGCTCGTTGAGTTTTTGCTCGTTGGCAAACTCTGTTGGACGCGTTGATACAGAAGGGGGACTGGGTTCACCTCTCGTTGCGGAGATGTTGTCTGATGGCTCTTCTATTCGAGCTTGCGATTTGCATGTGCCTCCCTCTGGGCAATTACTTAAGCCCAAAGGGTCAATCCAACCCGTCGGGTTGGTAGCGTACTGGTACGCATTGATCCCCCCCGCCAATTTCACCGGGTCCGTCGTCAGGTAGCGACCAATATCCGGATTGTAGTAGCGATGACGGTTGTAGTGCAGTCCGCTTTCATGGTCGAAGTATTGGCCTTGGAAGCGCAGCGGGTTGTCGATTTTTCCTATGTCGAGGCGGCTGATTTCGCCGTAGGCGCGGTAATGGGCGGACCAGACGATTTGACCATCGGATGCGGTGAGTTCCTGTGGGGTGCCGAGGTGGTCGAGTTGGTAATGGTAGGGCTTGATTTCCTTCGGGCCGAAGCCTTCCAGCATCGCCAACGGCCGGAAGCTGTCGGGTTCGTAGAGATAGCTGCGATGGCGCTCCGCGTGGTGTTCGGCGATGAGTTTGTCGCCCTGCCAGAAGAACTCGGTGGTCACGTCATCCACGGTTTTGCTGATGCGACGGCCAAACGGGTCGTAGCGATAGCTGGCGGTCTGGCCGTTGGGTTTTTTAATGCCGATCAGACGATGCTGGCAGTCGTAGCGGTATTCGGTGACGAGTTGATGGCCTTTGCCGCGTCGTTCGCGGATGAGGTTGCCGAAGGCGTCATAGTCGTAATGATGGTCGCCTTGGATCATCAGGCGATTACCCGCCACGATGTCCGGACCGGGGCGGTCTTGGATGAGAACGTTGCCAGCCGGGTCGTGGCCGAAGCGTTCCTGCACGTCTTGGGAGTGGTCGGCGCGGGTCAGGCGGCCGAGTGGATCGTAGTGGTAGTGGTGTTCACCTTTGCGGGTGTCGAGCAGGCGGGTGAGGTTGCCGGATGTGTCGTAGTGGTACTGGCGCCGATAAATAGCCCCTTCGATATCGCACAGGCCGTGGTTGAACAGGTGTCCCTGGGCGTCGTACTGATAACTGCTGAGTAGCTTTCCTTGGCCTCTTTGGTGTTCTCGACCTGCGTCGAATAGATGGGCGGTGAGCGGTTGACCATTTACCTCGACCTTCTCGAGTTGGCCGCCTTTGGTGTGGTTGAACGCAACCCGGTTGTTGTCCGGCAGGCGTAGGTTGTTCAGCTGTCCGCAGGCGTCATAGCCGTAACGCAGAGTGCCCCAGCCCTGGTGTTCGGCGAGGAGGCGGCTTTGGCTGTCGTACTCGTAGGCCAGGGCCCAGTGGCCGTCTTCGACGCTTAGGAGGTTGCCCTGACGGTCGTAGCCGTAATCGACCTTGTTGCCGTTGGGCAGGGTTTTTCTTACGAGGCGTCCGGCATGGTCGCGCTCGTAGCGGGTGATTAACTGACTACCGTCGTCACCGTGTTCGGTCTTTTCTTGCAGGTTGCCGTTGAGGTCGTAGAGGTAGGCCGTGCGCTGCCCGTCAAACCCGGTTTCCTGTTGGATCAGGCCATTGGCGTGATACTGGAGTCGGTAGCGTTCGCCAGCCTCGTTTTCAATCTCTGTCAGCAACAACCTGACGTTGTCGTAGCGGTATTTGACCTGAGTGCCATCAGCGTTGATGCGCCGGCTGATCAGGTGCAGGCCGTCGGCGTATTCGTAGCGGGTGACGTGGCCGAGCTCATCGCGTTCGGAGGTGATTTTTCCGTATGCGTTGTAGGTATATTTACGTGTATCACCGCTCGGCAAGACGATTTGGACTAATCGCCCAGCGTGGTTCCACTCAAATTGCGTGAGCGCGCCGTGTTCATCTTCCCGCGCAATCTGCCGCCCAAGATCGTCATAGCGATAGCGCTTGACTCCGCCATCCGGCAACTGCTCTTCAAGCAACTGCCCACGTTCATTCCAAACCAGCCGATGAC
>NZ_JACAPG010000013.1 GCF_013385825.1 Pseudomonas reactans
GGAACCGTCCGCAACCCAACCGCCCGGACTACCAGACCACTTCTTACAACGGATACTCGCCACGACACCAAAATCGTCCGCACATACAAAACGAGAATGACTGTTAAAAACTACAGACCTTGGCGTCAGCAATGACCTGAAGCCAAACGGGGACTGGATATCCCTATCCAGCCCCCGTCAAATACCGCGAACCTGCATCGGCATTTACTTCAAACCAGCGTCATCAGGGCCTCTCGGCTGAACGGAAAGATGTCGCCCTCGCGACCTTCGCGCACCTTCACCGCCCAGTCCGGGTCCACCAACAGCGCACGGCCCACGGCGACCAGGTCGAACTCGTCATTGTTCAAGCGCTCCAGCAGTTTCTCCAGGCTGGCAGGTTGCGCAACCTTGTCGGTGTTAACCATAAACTGCAGGAACTCGCCATCCAGGCCAACGCTGCCCACGGTGATGGTCGGCTTGCCGGTGAGCTGACGCGTCCAGCCGGCCAGATTGAGATCAGCCCCTTCGAATTCAGGCTCCCAGAAACGGCGCGTGGAGCAGTGAAAAATATCCACGCCCGCGTCAGATAACGGCTTGAGAAACTCGCCCAGCGCCTCAGGGGTTTGCACCAGACGCGCGGTGTAATCCTGCTGCTTCCATTGGGAGAAACGGAAGATGATCGGAAAGTCCGGGCCGACGGCGGCGCGGGTGGCCTGGATCAGTTCGATGGCAAAGCGCGAGCGGTTGGCAAGGCTGCCGCCGTACTCGTCGGTACGCTGGTTGCTGCCTTCCCAGAAGAACTGATCGACCAGGTAGCCGTGGGCGCCGTGGATCTCAACGCCGTCCATGCCGATGCTCTGGGCATCTTTGGCGGCTTGGGCGAAGGCGTTGATCACCGCCTTGATGTCTTGATGGGTCATGCCGTGCACGACCACGTTGCCGTCCTTGAGCTTTTCCATCGGCCCGTAGGCCGGCACGCTGGCATCCGGCTCGGTGCCGATGCGGCGCACGCTGCCCACATGCCACAGTTGCGGGACGATCTTGCCGCCTTCGGCGTGCACCGCGTCGACGACTTTCTTCCAGCCGGCCAGGGCGGCTTCACCGTAGAAATGCGGGACGTTGGGGTAACCGTTGGAGGCCTGGTGGCCGACCACGGTGCCCTCGGTGATGATCAGGCCCACACCGGCAGCGGCGCGGCGACGGTAGTATTCGATGACCTTGGAGTTGGGGATGCCGCCTGGGGAGAACGAACGGGTCATCGGTGCCATGACCACACGGGTGGACAGTTGCAGAGCACCGAGCTGGAAAGGTTTGAACAAGGCTTGGACAGGCATGGGTGTACTCCACGTAAGGCGGGTTTATGACGTGGATAATATGGGGCTCGTGCAGGGCTGAACAGCACTATTGATCTGAGTGATTAAAGGGTAAAAGCGCCTTGATCACTGTAGGAGCGAGCTTGCTCGCGAAAATCGCCAACGATAACGCGGGACATTCTGGGTGAACGTAGCGCTCTCAGGTTTTTCGCGAGCAAGCTCGCTCCTACAAGGGGAAGGGTTCAGCTCAGGGCTTTTTCGATGGCCTGGACGATCGTCGGATCATCCGGCGCAGTACGTGGGGAAAAGCGTGCGAGCACCCGCCCATCCTTGCCCAGCAGGAACTTCTCGAAGTTCCAGGTGATGTCCCCAGGAAACTCGGCCCCCTCCCCCGCCAGCAAGCGGTACAACTGATGACGATCAGGCCCGTTGACCTCAAGTTTGCTGCCCAACGGGAAAGTCACCCCGTAATTCAGGCTACAGAACTCCTGGATTTCCTCCTCGGTGCCCGGTTCCTGACCGGCAAACTGATTGCACGGCAGGCCAAGCACGGTAAACTTCTGGTCCTTGTACTGCTGGTAGAGGTTCTCCAGCGCGGCGTATTGCGGGGTCAAACCACATTTGGAGGCCACGTTGACCACCAGCACAACTTGCCCCTTGAAGGGCGCCAGCGGTAGCTCTTGTCCGTCCAAAGCTTTGAGTTTCAGGTCGTGGAAAGCACTCATGACGAACTCCAGATATCCCATGTTCTTCGCATTGCGGCACGTCGAGATTACAACCCGCAAGCCTGCAATCATAGACGCCGATTGCAAAACCCGCCTTCGGGTTACTGAGCGGTCGGCCAGGGCAAAATCGGAATGGCGGTCACGGCGTTTTGCGGGCTGCCTTCGATCAGGCGGTCGCTGTACACCAGGTAAACCAGGGTGTTGCGCTTCTTGTCGAGGAAGCGCACCACCTGCATGGTCTTGAACACCAACGAGGTGCGTTCCTTGAACACTTCGTCGCCGTCCTTGAGCTCGCCCTTGAAGCGGATCGGACCGACCTGACGGCAGGCAATCGAGGCTTCGGCGCGGTCTTCGGCCAGGCCAAGGCCGCCTTTGACACCGCCGGTCTTGGCGCGAGACAGGTAGCAGGTTACGCCGTCGACCTTGGGGTCATCGAAGGCTTCAACCACGATCCGGTCGTTGGGGCCGACAAACTTGAACACCGTCGACACCTGACCGATTTCTTCAGCCGAGGCCAACAGTGGCATGGCCAACAGCAGGCCGAGCAATCCCTTCATGACACGCATGGTGTATTCCTTTGGTTAAACCAGGATCAGGTTGTCGCGGTGAACCAGTTCCGGCTCCGCCATGTAACCCAATAGTCCGACAATCGCATCGGAGGATTGTCCAATAATTTTCTGGGCTTCGAGGGCGCTGTAGTTGGCCAGACCACGGGCAATCTCACGACCGTCCGGCGCCACGCACACCACCATCTCGCCCCGGCGGAAGCTGCCCTGCACCAACTTGACGCCGACCGGCAGCAGGCTCTTGTTGCCTTGGGACAACGCCGATACGGCGCCATCGTCCAGCACCAGGGTGCCACGGGTTTGCAGATGACCGGCCAGCCATTGTTTGCGCGCCGCAAGCATGCCGCGTTCCGGCGACAACAGCGTACCGATGCGCTCGCCCGCCTTGAGCCGGTCCAGCACGCGCTCGATGCGCCCGCCAATGATGATGGTGTGGGCGCCGGAACGCGCCGCCAGGCGTGCTGCACGCAGCTTGGTCTGCATGCCGCCGCGGCCCAGGGCGCCGCCGACACTGCCGGCCACGGCGTCCAACGCCGGGTCATCGGCGCGAGCCTCATAAATAAGCTGGGCTTCGGGGTTGTTGCGCGGGTCGGCGTCGAACATGCCGTCGCGGTCGGTGAGGATCACCAGCAGGTCGGCTTCCACCAGGTTGGCCACCAGGGCGGCCAAGGTGTCGTTGTCGCCAAAACGGATTTCGTCGGTGACCACAGTGTCGTTTTCGTTGATCACCGGGATGACTTTCAGCTCCACCAGCGCGCGCAAGGTGCTGCGGGCGTTGAGGTAGCGCTTGCGGTCGGACAGGTCGTCGTGGGTCAGCAGGATCTGCGCCGTGTGGCGGCCGTGCTCGGCAAAGCTGGATTCCCAGGCTTGCACCAGGCCCATCTGGCCGATGGCGGCGGCGGCTTGCAGTTCGTGCATCGCGCTGGGTCGCGCGGTCCAGCCGAGGCGGCTCATCCCGGCGGCAACCGCCCCGGACGATACCAGCACCAATTCAACACCGGCCTCATGCAAGGCCACCATCTGCTCGACCCAGACGCTCATGGCTGCGCGATCGAGCCCCTTGCCATCCGCCGTCAGCAACGCACTGCCGATCTTTACGACCCAGCGCTGCGCACCTGTCACTTTGCTCCGCATCATCTTCAACCTTAGATTGAGGGCTGCGCGACCCAGCGCGGCCCATAACGTTAAACCCGGATACTAAAACGCCGCTCTAACAGGAGCGGCGTTCAAGTTTATCGCAACGAATCAGTCGCGCACGTAAATGATTTCAGGACCGTCTTCATCATCCACGTCTTCTTCGTCCCAATCGTCGTCACCGATGTCATGGACCGACTTCACGCCGCTGCGGCGCAGGGCACGCTGGTCGTCCAGGGCTTGCAGCTGGGCACGGGCTTCGTCTTCGATCTGTTGATCGAGCTCAGCCAGTTCGGCCTTGAACACCGGATCGGCCGCCAGGCGGTCGGCACGGTCTTCGAGGTAGCGCATGATGTCGCGGGTCAAGCGCTCGGTGCCTTCTTTGGCGATGGCCGAGATCACGTAGACCGGACCTTCCCACTCCAGGCGGTCAACGATTTCCTTGACGCGCTCTTCGTGCTCTTCTTCCAGGATCTGGTCGCACTTGTTCAGCACCAACCAGCGATCACGCTCGGCCAGGGCCGGGCTGAACTTGGTCAGTTCGCTGACGATCACTTCGGCGGCGTCTGGTGCGCTGGTGTCATCCAGCGGCGCCATGTCGACGAGGTGCAGCAGCAAACGGGTACGCGACAAGTGCTTGAGGAAGCGAATCCCCAGACCGGCGCCGTCGGAAGCACCTTCGATCAGGCCGGGAATGTCGGCGATCACGAAGCTTTTCCAACGGTCGACGCTGACCACGCCCAGGTTTGGCACCAGGGTGGTGAACGGGTAGTCGGCGACTTTCGGCTTGGCGGCCGAGACCGAGCGGATGAAGGTACTTTTACCAGCGTTTGGTAGGCCCAGCAGGCCCACGTCAGCGAGCACTTTCATTTCCAGCTTGAGGTCACGCTGCTCGCCCGGCTTGCCTGGTGTGGTCTGGCGTGGCGCACGGTTGGTACTGGACTTGAATCGGGTGTTACCCAGGCCGTGCCAGCCGCCCTGCACAACCATCAGCTTCTGGCCGGCCTTGGTCAGGTCGCCGATCACTTCCTGGGTCGCAGAATCGATAATCGTGGTACCGACCGGTACGCGCAGTACCAGGTCTTCGCCTTTTTTACCGGTGCAGTCGGTGCTGCCGCCGTTGGAGCCACGCTCGGCATCGAAGTGCCGGGTGTAACGGTAGTCGACCAGGGTGTTGAGGTTTTCGTCGGCCATCATGTAGATGGAACCGCCGTCACCGCCGTCACCGCCGTTGGGGCCACCGTTTTCGATGAATTTTTCGCGACGGAAACTCATGCAACCGTTACCGCCGTCGCCTGCTTTTACTCGGATGGAAACTTCATCAACGAACTTCATAACAAAACGCCTCTCGCCGCACGGACGAGCTTAAGAAACCAAGACATAAGACTCTTGCAAAAATGAGCGCAGCGACCTCAATCAGCGACCGCAGAACCAGCGCCTGAGCCCATTACAAACAGCTTTGCAAGAGACTCACCCCACAAACGAAAAAGCCCCGTCGCAAGACAGGGCTTTTCCAGCGATCTCGCAATTAAGCTGCGACAACGCTCACGTAACGGCGGTTGAACGCGCCTTTTACTTCAAACTTGATCACGCCTTCGATTTTCGCGAAGAGGGTGTGATCTTTACCCATGCCTACACCGTAACCGGCGTGGAATTGGGTGCCGCGCTGACGCACGATGATGTTGCCCGGAATGATTTTCTGGCCGCCATACATCTTCACGCCAAGGCGTTTGGCTTCTGAGTCGCGACCGTTACGGGTACTACCACCAGCTTTTTTGTGTGCCATGAGTCAATTCTCCTAGTGAGGAATTAGGCTGAAATTAAGCCTGAATACCGGTGATTTTGATCTCGGTGTACCACTGGCGGTGGCCCATACGCTTCATGTGGTGCTTACGACGACGGAACTTGATGATGCGGACTTTATCGTGACGACCTTGGGAGATCACTTCAGCCACAACGGTAGCGCCAGCAACAACTGGAGCGCCGATGTTCACGTCATCGCCATTGGCGACCAACAGAACGCGATCAAAAGTAACGGATTCGCCGGTAGCGACTTCCAGTTTTTCGATCTTCAGGTATTCACCTGGGGCGACTTTGTATTGCTTGCCACCAGTAACAATTACTGCGTACGACATGGTATTTCTCCGATAATCCTGCTCACCCAGCGCTTTATAAGAAGAGGTATTGGCTGGCATGGCTGCATGGGATGGACGTCCCGAATGCAATTGCGTAAGGCAGGTGCTGCCCAGGAAGTTCAGGGTGCGCGATTGTACGCAAGGTAAAGAGGTGTTGCAAGGGGCCGTCTATCGCGCCTTGACACTGGGGGGCCTGGGTCCTAGCATGCCGCGCAACCCTTCTGGAGCGACTGTCGCTGATGCAACCCCAAGCTTTCTACCGCGCGGTCGCGGACGATTTTAGCGCCGTCGACGGCATCATCAAGCAGCAGCTGACTTCTAAAGTGCCGCTGGTCTCCAAAATTGGCGACTATATTACGTCGGCGGGCGGTAAGCGCCTGCGTCCTTTATTAGTGCTGCTGTGCGGCAAGGCCCTGGGTCGCGAAGGCGATGACCTGCGCCTGCTCGCAGCCACGATCGAATTCCTGCACACCGCCACCCTGCTGCATGACGACGTGGTCGACATGTCCGGCATGCGCCGTGGTCGCGAGACCGCCAATGCCATGTGGGGCAACGCCCCAAGCGTGCTGGTGGGCGACTTCCTGTACTCGCGCTCGTTCGAAATGATGGTTGAACTCGGCTCGATGCCGGTGATGAAGATTCTTTCACAGGCCACCCGCATCATCGCCGAAGGCGAAGTGTTGCAGTTGTCGAAGGTCCGTGACGCCAGCACCACCGAAGAAACCTACATGGAAGTGATTCGCGGCAAAACCGCGATGCTCTTCGAAGCCTCCACCCACAGCGCCGCTGCGCTGTGCGGCGCAACGGCCGAACAGGCCGAAGCACTGCGCACCTTTGGTGACCACCTGGGCGTAGCCTTCCAACTGGTCGACGACCTGCTCGACTACAAGGGCGACGCTGAAACCCTGGGCAAGAACGTCGGTGATGACCTGGCCGAAGGCAAGCCGACCC
This sequence comes from Pseudomonas reactans, assembly GCF_013385825.1. Taxonomy (GTDB): domain Bacteria; phylum Pseudomonadota; class Gammaproteobacteria; order Pseudomonadales; family Pseudomonadaceae; genus Aquipseudomonas; species Aquipseudomonas reactans. The sequence goes on from NZ_JACAPG010000013.1 coordinate 6,804, forward strand.
TGCCGCTGATCTACACCATGCGCGAAGGCACGCCGGAACAGGCCGCCCTGGTGCGCAAGGCGATCCAGAAAGGCGGGATCGAAGACCTGGAGGCCATCCGCGCCGCCGTGGAAGCCTCGGGTTCGCTGGAGTACACCGCCCAACTCGCGCGTGACTACGTGGCCCGTGCAATCAAATGCCTGGAAGCCCTTCCCGCCAGCGAATACCGCGACGCCCTGGTCGAGCTGAGTGAGTTCGCGGTCGCGCGCACTCACTAAAACGCGGGCCTATGTGGGAGGGCCCCCTCCCACATTTAGATTTCACACAACCTGTAAGACTGCAAAACCCTATATAATGTGCGCCCTTTAGCCATCCTGACTCTCAAGGAGCCTTAGTGAGCACGTTGCCACCCTGCCCGAAATGCAATTCCGAATACACCTACGAAGACGGCGCCCAGCTGATCTGCCCGGAATGCGCCCATGAGTGGTCCGCCAATGGCGAGGCCGAAGCAGCCAGCGACGAAACCGTGAAGAAAGACTCCGTCGGCAATGTGCTGCAGGACGGCGACACCATCACCGTGATCAAGGACCTCAAGGTCAAGGGCACTTCCCTGGTCGTGAAGGTCGGCACCAAGGTCAAGAACATCCGCCTGTGCGATGGCGACCACGATATCGACTGCAAGATCGACGGTATTGGCCCGATGAAGCTCAAGTCCGAGTTCGTGCGCAAAGTCTGAATATGCTGCCCCCCATCCCGCGCCCGCCGCGGGATGGCGTTTTGCCCTCCCGTTTGATCCCGCGCAATATCCACACAGAAAAACCCAGAAACCGCCAATAGGCACTTGCTATTCTATGAATAAGAATTATTCTCATTGAAATCCATCAAGGAGATGAGACCCATGACTTATTTGATAGATGCCTGGCTGGACCGCCCACACCCTTACCTGCGGATCCTGCATCGGGAAACCGGTGAAGTCTGTGCGGTGCTGGAAGAAGAAGCGCTGAATGAACTGCAAGACCAGGGCGACCTGGACGTCAATGGGCTGAGTTCGAGCGAACCTGGCGTGTTGAAGGAAGTGGTGCGCAATCTGTTTCTGTTCTGCTATGCCCGAGCGTTGCGCCCGGCGACGGAACTGAATGGCAAGTTCCATCCATGAGCGACCACGCAAAACACTGTAGGAGCGAGCTTGCTCGCGAAGAACTTGAAACCGCCGCGCCACACCCTACACGCTGCGTTATCGTTGACGTTTTTCGCGAGCAAGCTCGCTCCTACAGGTAATCAAAAACAGGTCTTACAGAACGTCGAGCAGCTCGACGTCGAACACCAAAACGCTGTGCGGCGGGATGCTGCCAACGCCTTGAGCGCCGTAAGCCAGTTCACTCGGCACGTACAAGCGCCATTTGCTGCCGGCATTCATCAGTTGCAGGGCTTCGGTCCAGCCGGCGATCACGCCGCCCACCGGGAATTCTGCAGGCTGGCCGCGCTCGTAGGAACTGTCGAACACAGTGCCGTCAATCAGGGTACCGTGGTAGTGAGTGCGCACTTGGTCTTCACGGGTCGGCTTGGCGCCGTCACCTGCGGTCAACACTTCGAATTGCAGGCCGGAGGCCAGAGTGGTGATGCCATCGCGCTTGGCGTTTTCAGCCAGGAAAGCCAGGCCAGCGCCAGCAGCCGCTTCAGCCTTGGCAGCCGCTTCGGCTTGCATGACTTCGCGGATCACTTTGAAGCTGGCGGCCATTTGCTCTTGATCCACACGGCTTGGTTGGCCGGCGAAAGCGTCGGTCAGGCCAGCCAGGATCGCGTCCAGGCTCACGCCCGGTGGCGGGTTGTCGCGCAGTTGGTCGCCCAACTGACGGCCGATACCGTAGCTGACGCGGGTTTCGTCGGTGGACAGATTAACTTCGGACATGAAGAGGCTCCGCTGTAGGACAACGCGGTTTCCCGCGCAATCCAAAACTAAAAGGGCCCGCAGACTAGCACACAAGACCGGCCTCTGATCAGCCCCCCGACCCGCCTACCACAGTGCCAGCTCGTAAGTCAGGTAGAGCCGATAGTTGTCGCGGTCACTGGCATAGGTCGAGCGATAGGTTGCCTTGCGCACCTCCACCCCCAGGCCTTTGAGGGTGCTGTCCTGGATCACGTAACGCAGATTGGTGTCCGATTCCCACTCCCGCGCCTCGCGCCCCTTGTAATCACCGTTTTCGCCTTTGTAATAACGGGTCATGAAACTCAGGCCTGGGAGTACTGCGGCAAAATCATAGTCGTAGCGCAGCATCCAGGTTTGCTCACCCGCTTGGATGAATTTGCCTACACCTGCATTACTGAAGGAATACACCGTCGAGACACTGGCATAAGGCAGTGCTGTGTCACCACTGACCTTCTGGTAACCAACGCCGAGCGCCTGTGCACCCAAGCGGTAGGTAAACAGACCGCTGAACATGTCACTGTCCACAACCCCATTGCGTGCTTCGCCCGCGTCGCTGCTGATGAAGTAGCGCAGGTCGCTGGTCAACGTGCCACTGCCCAGCGGTTGTTTATGCACAAGCCCGAAGAACTGCTGGCGATAGAACTCGCGCATTTCGCCGTAATACCAAGTACCACTGAGTGTCGGCGTGAAGGCGTACGTTGCACCGGCAAAATCAAAGTCACTGCCCTTTTTGCCGCTGTAGCCCTGGGGATAAATATCCACACTGTCGGTGGAGTTACGCTGCTTGAATTTATCCAAGTGCCCGACATGCAGGTACAAATCCTGAATACCCTTGTACTCCACCTGGGTGCCTTGGAAAGTCTGCGGCAACAGGCGGCCATCGTTGTGCACCAACACTGGAATCTTCGGCAGCAGCGTGCCGGTTTTCACCACTGCCTCGCCCCAGCGTAACTTGGCGGTAACGCCCAGGCTGGAGAACTCACTGGCAGCGTGACCGTCATCGTGTACAGGCAACAAGCCTGTTCCGGCATGGGTCGGGCTGGAGTCGAGGCGTAGCCCCGCCAACCCCAGGGCATCCAGGCCAAACCCTACAGCGCCTTCGGTGTATCCCGATTGAAGGTTGAGCAGAAAACCCTGCGCCCACTCCTTACGGTCTTCGCCGCCATCCCGATAACCGTCGTTGAAGTAGAAATTGCGCAAGGTCAGACGCCCATGGGAATCCTCCCAAAACCCCTGAGCCATCAGCGTTGGCGACACGCTCGCCAACACCCCCGCACAGACCACTCCTCCCCTTGTGAAAAGCTCACGCATTACGTTTCCCTCAATGCCGTATTGTCGATTTTTTATGGGCAGTTGCACCGTGCGACAGGCTGGACGCGATGGCGCATTGGGGCGGACACTAACGGCTCCTCCACAGCCCCACAACGTTATGCGAGATGCGCATCAGGCTATGCGTGAAGCAGCGCCCGCCCTCGCCACGGACAGGAAAAACACGGTGAATCTCAAGCAACTCGAAGCCTTCAAAGCGATCATGGCCACCGGTTCGACCATCGGCGCAGCGACGCGTATGGGCCTCTCGCAATCGGCGGTCAGCCGCTTGCTGAGCCAACTGGAGGACACGTTGGGTTTCGCGTTGTTTCTGCGTAAAAAAGGCCGCCTGATGGCTACGCCGGAAGCCGAGGAATTGCTGACCGAGGTCGCCGGGCTGGTGGACGGCATGCAGCGTATCCAGCGCCTGGCCGATGAAATGCGCGTAGGTCGCTCGCGCAAGAGCCTGCTCAAGGTCGGGGTGCCCACCAGCATGACCCAGGAACTGTTGCCGCAGATCGTCGCAGAGTTTCTCAAGCACCATGAAGACACCGTCGTCGAGTTGCTGACCGGCTCCTACGACATGATCGAGCGCGCCGTGCTGGACCGTTCCGCCGACCTGGGCTTTGTGCGCCTGCCGACCGAGATCCCTGACTTCGACATCGAGCCGGTGCTGCACACCGAAGGTGTGTGCGTCATGCCGGCCGGCCACCCCCTGACCCGGCATGCGTGCATCGAAGTGCAGCACCTGCGTGACGTTCCCCTGGTGATGCTGGGCCGGCAACGGGCGCTGCGGGCGGAGCTGAACCAGGTTTTTCGCGCCGCCAACCTTACCCCCCAGGTACGGGTAGAGGTGCACTCGGTAGGCGCCGCCTGCAGCTTTGTCGCCGAAGGCCTCGGGGTATCGATCGTCAATGGGTTGCTGGCCAGCCACTTCCGACACTTGCCGATTGTCACCCGTCCCTTTCGCCCTGTGCTGCCATACACATTCGGCCTGGCCTTTCGCGCCAATGAGCCCAGGTCACAGGTCGTGATCGCGTTTGCCGAGCACCTCAAGCAGCGCTTGGCTGCACAAAACGCATAGCCCAACCCACCGTACGCATAACGTTGTCGTCGCAAAAGCTTTGCCCTAGTGTCCGCCCCACAAGCGTCCCCCCTACAACAACAACGGCGCACGCCGGGGCTACCAGCATGAGCGAATCGCAGAGCATTCCTACCCACGCGGCGGTGGACAACACCACGCAACGCAAACAGATCAACCCCGCCATCATCCTGCTGAGCATCGTCTTGCTCGCTATCGCGTTCACCTACGCGGTGAACTCAGGGCAGTTTCAGCGCCAGAATGGCCTGGTGGTGCCGGGCTCCTACCAGGTGCTGGAGAAACACGATTCTCTTGGCCAGTTGTTCGCACTGGAACCGCGCAAAGCCGGCGACACCGTAGCCCGCCCGGTATCGCTGGTAGAGGGCTTCATGGCAATTCCCCAAGGCATCGAGAAACGTGCGGCGCTGATTTTCATGGTGCTGTTCATTGGTGGCATGTTCGGTGTGCTGAACAAGGCCGGCGTGATCGATGCAGGGTTGGAACGCTTGCTGGGGCTGACTCGCGGCAATATCTACGTGCTGGTACCGAGCCTGATGCTGGTGTTTTCTGCAGGCAGTACTTTCATGGGGCTGGCCAAGGAATTTATCCTGATTGTGCCGCTGATGGTCGCCATGGCCAATCGGCTGGGGCTGTCGAACCTGATCGGGCTGGCCATCGTCACCATCTCGGTGAAGATCGGCTACCTGGCGTCGATCTCTAATCCGGTGGCATTGTCGGTCGCCCAGCCCATGGTCGGGTTGCCGATATTCAGTGGTTTGAGTATGCGCGTCCTGGCCTACGGGACCTTCCTGTTGGTGGGGATTGCCTTTGTGCTGTGGAGCATCCGCCGGCACGGTTTTGATGCCAGCGCGCAGATCACATTCGAACGCAAACCCTTGCCCATGCGCCACCTGATCAACCTGGTCGTACTGCTGACGGGAATCGGTTTCCTGGTGTACGCCTCCAACCGCTGGGGCTGGAAATACCATGAGCTGTCGGCGTTCTACCTGTTGCTGACCGTGGCCTTCAGCGTTATCGCCGGGCTGGGCGCAAGCGTCGCCGCGAGTGCCTTTGTCGACGGCATGAAGAAAGTGCTGATTGCCGGCGTGCTGATCGGTTTGGCCACTGCGGTAGAAATCATCCTCAGCACCGGCCAGGTACTGGATACCATCGTCAACAGCCTGGCCAACCTGGTCGGTGACCACGGCCCGATCGTTTCGGCCTACGGCATGTTCTTCGCGCAGTTGGGGTTGGATGTACTGATCCCCTCTACTTCCGGCCAGGCCGCCGTGACCATGCCGATCTTCGGCCCGCTGGGCCAACTGTCCGGCGTCAGCCCGCAGACCACCGTATTTGCCTTTCTGATGGGCAACGGCCTGACCAACATGATCACCCCGACCTCCAGCGGCTTGCTGGTGTTACTGGCCACCGCCAATGTCGGCTGGGGTCAATGGGCGCGCTTCATCCTGCCGTTGTTCTTGATTTATGCCGTGCTGGCCATGGTGTTATTGGCCATTGCGGTCACCAGCGGGTACTGAACCGATGAGCGTTTTCCAAGGAAATGTTTTAGCCATGCAAACCCTGTACGACCAAATGATCCCGATGCGCGACGGCGTCCGGTTGGCCACCGACATCTACTTGCCAGCCACCGGTGAAGGTCCCTTTCCAGTGGTGATCGAACGCACGCCCTACGACAAGTGCAAACCTTCGCGCTCGGAAAAACAGCTCGACGGCCAGCACCTCTCACGGGAGCAGATGGCCGCACGGTTTACCGCGCAAGGGTTTGTCGCGATCTTCCAGGACTGCCGTGGGCGCTATGCCTCCGAAGGCGTGTTCACCAAATACATCGCCGAGGGCGAGGATGGTTTCGACACCCTGGCCTGGATCGTCCGCCAGCCCTGGTGCAACGGCAAGATCGGCAGCATGGGCCTGTCCTACGCAGCCCACACACAGTTGGCAATGGCCTGCCTGCACCCGCCTGGGTTGAGCAGCATGGTGCTGGACAGCGGCGGTTTCGCCAACGCTTACCAATGCGGGATTCGCCAGGGCGGTGCCTTCGAACTCAAGCAGGCCACCTGGGCTTTTCGCCAGGCCAAGGAAAGCCCCACGGCCCTGGCCAATCCCGCCATTCGCGAAGCGCTGGAGCAGGAGGATATTCATCAGTGGTTTACGCGCATGCCGTGGCAGCCCGGCCAGTCGCCCTTGCGCCATGTTCCGGAATACGAAGCCTATCTGCTGGAGCAGTGGGCCCAGGGCGATTTCAGTGAGTACTGGCAGAAGGTCGGCCTGTACGCCGAAGGCCATTACCCGCAACTGCCTGATATTCCGGTGCTGTTCATGTCCAGTTGGTACGACGCTTATGTCAGTTCAACCCTGGCCAACTACCGTGCCTTCAACCAGAACGGTACCGCGCCCCAGCGGTTGGTCATGGGCCCATGGCTGCATGGCGATCGCAATATCAGCCACAGCGGCGAAGTGGAATTCGGGCCTGACGCCGCATTCGATGGCCAGGTCGATGAAGACTGGCTGGGCTGTCGCCTGGCCTGGTTCGAACAATCCCTCAAGCCATCGCCTCGGGCGCAGGCGCGCGTGCAGGTGTTTCTGATGGGCGGAGGCAGCGGCACGCGCGACCACAACGGCCGCCTGCAGCACGGCGGGCGCTGGATTCAGTCGGCACAATGGCCCTTGCCGGGCAGCCAGGCAATGACCCTGTACCTCAATGCACAGGGCCAATTGAGCCGTACCGCACCGGACGAACCAGACGCCCATTTGAGTTACCTTGCCGACCCCGCCAACCCAGTCCCGACCCTCGGCGGCGCCCTGACTTCCGGCGGTCCGGTTTTTGTGGGCGGTGCTTTCGACCAACGCGAACGTGCCGATTTTTTTGGCACCCAGGGTGACAATAGCGCCCTGTCCCAGCGTGGAGACGTACTGAGTTTTCAAACGGCCCCCCTCGACGACGACCTGATCGTCGCGGGTGACGTGCAGATCGAACTGTGGATCGACAGTGACGCGCCCGACACCGACTTCACCGCCAAACTGGTGGACGTGTACCCGCCCAGCGCCGATTACCCCGACGGTTTTGCGATGAACATCACCGACGGCATCCGCCGCTGCCGCTATCGCGACGACTGGAAGCACCCCACCCCTTTGACCCCGGGTGAACGAGTCAGGGTGCTGATCGAACCTTTTGCCACGTGCAATCGGTTCAAGCGTGGCCATCGACTGCGCTTGGACATCGCCAGCAGCAACTTCCCGCGCTTTGACGTCAACCCCAACAGCGGCGAACCCTCAGGCCAGGCCCGCCAGCCTCAGGTCGCGCGCAATACCGTGCACCTGAGCCGCGATGCGGCCTCCTGCCTCAGGCTGACGGTGGTGCCCACGGCGCACTTACCGGTCTGACAAACACTGATATCGGTCGCCATGGCTGCACCGCCTTGGCGACCCTTCGTCGCCCCACAGAACAAAAGCATTTCAGATTCACGCCATGCCGCCGATATAGCGCTACACCTTGGCTGGCTCAAACAACAATACCGTCCAGCAGACAGACATCACTTTTGCGGAGCATTCGATGAATAGCTGGTTCGGCAACATCAGCGTCAACCTCAAACTGGGCCTGGGCTTCGGCCTGGTGCTGGTCCTCACCTCGATCCTGGCCCTCACCGGCTGGACCAGCCTGGGCGGCCTGATCGACCGCAGCAACTGGATGAGCGACATCACCCAGCTGAATGCGTCGCTGACCAAACTACGCATCGTGCGCCTGCAATACATGCTCGCCAATGGCGACGAAGCCGTGGCCCAGAACGTACAAACCAACCTGGATGCCTTCGCCGCCCAACAACAGAAACTGCTGGACAGCTTCAAGAGCCCGGAGAATCTCAAGCTGCTCAACGAGCAGAAATCCATCATCACCGCTTACCAGCAATCGCTGAACAAAATGCGTGAGGCCTACCGAAACGGCAACGCCTCTCGCCAGGTGATGGGCGACAAGGCGGATATCGCCAATGCGCAGATCAACGCATTGGAAACCAGCGTGAAGCAAATGCCTGACAGCTCGGAGCACCTGGCTCAGTTCCAGGCGGTGGCCGATGCCAAGATGCAATTCCAGTTGGCTCGCTACGAAGTGCGTGGCTACACCGGTAACGTCAGCCCAGAGACAGAAGCCCGCGCTGCCGCACAGATTGAAAAAGCCATTGCCGGCTTGAAAGACCTTAGCGCCGCCTTTGGCGCCAGCCAGCAAAGCGCGCTGACCGCATTGGAAACCGCCCTGGGCGCCTATCGCAGCGCTGTGCAGAACTACAAGGCAGCCAACGCCAACATCGTCACCGCCCGTGCCGAAATGACCACCCAGGGCGCTGATATCGTCACGATCAGCGACAAACTGTATGAAATCCAGCTGACCCGCCGCGACGCCGAAAGCGCCCAGGCCCGCAGCCTGCAACTGATCAGCACCTTGCTGGCGTTGCTGGTGGGCGTCATTGCCGCATGGGTTATCACCCGCCAGATCACCCGCCCGATCCAGGAAACCCTGGCGGTGGTGGAGCGCATTGCCTCCGGCGACTTGAGCCACAACATTCAGGTCACTCGTCGCGATGAACTGGGCGTGCTGCAACAAGGCATCCAGCGCATGGGCACGACCTTGCGTGAATTGATCAGCGGTATTCGTGACGGCGTGACCCAGATCGCCAGCGCTGCTGAAGAACTGTCGGCCGTGACCGAGCAGACCAGCGCCGGTGTGAACAGCCAGAAGATCGAGACCGACCAGGTCGCCACGGCGATGCACGAAATGACTGCCACCGTGCAGGAAGTGGCGCGCAACGCAGAGCAGGCTTCCCTGGCCGCCGCCGATGCCGACGGCCAAGCCCGCGCAGGCGACAAGGTGGTGGCTGAAGCCATCGCCCAGATCGAGCGTCTGGCCGCTGAAGTGGCACGTTCCACTGACGCCATGACCCACCTGCAACAAGAGAGCAACAAGATCGGCAGCGTGATGGACGTGATCAAAGCCGTCGCCGAACAGACCAACCTGCTGGCCCTCAATGCGGCGATCGAAGCCGCACGGGCGGGTGAAGCCGGGCGTGGGTTTGCCGTGGTCGCCGACGAAGTGCGCGGCCTGGCCCAGCGCACGCAAAAATCCACCGAGGAAATCGAAGGCCTGGTCGCCGGTTTGCAGAACGGCACCCAACAAGTGGCCAACGTGATGAACAACAGCCGCAGCCTCACTGACAGCAGTGTCGAGCTGACGCGCAAGGCCGGTGTGTCACTGGAGAACATCACCCGTACGGTGTCGAATATCCAGTCGATGAACCAGCAAATTGCCGCCGCCGCCGAGCAGCAAAGCGCCGTGGCTGAAGAGATCAGCCGCAGCATTGTGAATGTGCGGGATGTGTCGGAGCAGACCGCTACGGCAAGTGACGAGACCGCCAAGTCGAGTGTTGAACTGGCGCGGTTGGGTAGCCAGTTGCAGCAGATGGTCAGTCATTTCCGGGTTTAACAAACCGCAATCACTGTGGCGAGGGAGCTTGCTCCCGTTGGGCCGCGAAGCGGCCCTAATCAACTTGATGCAGATTTGAAGTTGAGAACACGGTGAATGCTTCGGGGCTGCTACGCAGCCCAACGGGAGCAAGCTCCCTCGCCACAGGCAAACTTAGACATACTCGGCCCTCCGTGAGTTGGGCCTTACCTCCAGCGCACTTACCGGAACACGTGAGCCTTCGGACGCGGGTCAATGCGTCCTTTGAGGTGGCCGGGCTAATGGTCCTTCCGCATCAATCCGGCACGGATTACTAGCCCGTGGCGGTCAGTCCAGAATTCGCACGCAGACCCAGCCCACCCAAAAGCGACCAACGTAGAACGGGGAAGATCCTAACCAACATCCCCGTTGAAGGTGTTTCAAAGAGTGGTCAAATATCCAGTATTGATCGATAGATTCATTGCAAGCTTTTGCAGTCGAATCACGCCAGAAAAGAATGCCGAAAGCGCTCCATGCCAACTATCCTTCCGTTTTGCGTGATGACGTGAGCGGCGGTAGTATTCACCTGCGGGTCGATGCGTCTTTTGAGATCGCAACCCCAGCCACTAACTGGGTTTGCAAAAAAAACCGCCCTACTAAGGCGGTTTTTTATTGCCTGCGATTTACCCCTCAGCCCTCGCCATCCTCAACAAACACCAGCCGATTCCCAAACGGATCCTTGATGCTCATCTCCCGCGATCCCCAAGGCGTTTCCTCAACCCCAGGCTTGGCATACCGGTAATCCTTGCCTACCAATTGCTGCTGGTAAGCGTCCACACCCTGAGCCTGAATCCGCACCGCCGCGCCCGGCGAGGCATCACCATGATGCTCGGATAAGTGCAGTACGCAGTCCCCCAAAGACACCTGCAGGTACAACGGAAAATTGGCCTCGAAACGATGCTGCCAATCCACCTTGAACCCCAAAAAATCGACATAGAATTCCAACGCCTTGGCCTCGTCGAAAATCCGCAGGATGGGGATGACTTTTCCTAAGTGCATGGCAACCGCTCCGTTTAAATGAGCGCCCACTATAGAGGCGAAAAACCCCGACGCAAATCCCCGCTGCGCGCCAGGAACCGACCCTGCCGCTGACCGTTCGCCTGCCCGTCGCTATAGCTCAACACGCCGTTGACCCACACCCCATCAATGCCCTCGGCCGCGCGTTGCGGCTCCTTGAAGTCCGCCACATCGCGCACGCGCAACGGGTCGAACAACACCAGGTCGGCCCAGTGCCCTTCGCGGATTTCACCCCGCTCAGACAAACCAAACCGCGCCGCCGACAACCCTGTCATTTTGTGCACGGCAGTGTGCAGCGGAAACAATCCGACATCCCGGCTGAAATGCCCCAACACCCGTGGAAACGCGCCCCACAAACGCGGATGCGGGAAGGGGTCTTCAGGCAACCCATCCGAGCCGACCATCGACAACGGATGCGCCAGGATCCGTCGCACATCCGCCTCATCCATTCCGTAGTACACAGCGCCTGCCGGTTGTAGCCGACGGGCTGCGTCCATCAGCGAAACATCCCACTCAGCGGCGATATCCTGCAAATCACGCCCGCCCATTTCCGGATGCGGCGTCGACCAGGTAATGGTGATCCGAAAGGCGTCAGTCACCTGCTTGAGGTCCAGGGTCGAAGAACTCGCCGCATAGGGATAGCAATCACAGCCCACCGGGTGGGTTTTCGCCGCCAGTTCCAGCGACGCCAATAGCTGCGGACTACGCCCCCAATTACCAGCGCCGGCACATTTGAGGTGGGAAATGATCACCGGTGCCTTGGCATGCCGGCCGATCAGGAACGCCTCGTCCATCGCCTCCAGCACCGGCTCGAATTCGCTGCGCAAATGGGTGGTGTACACCGCACCGAACGCGGTGAGTGCCTCACTCAGTTGCAGCACTTCATCGGTCTCGGCGTTGAACGCGCTGGCGTAGGCCAAGCCTGTGGATAAACCGAGGGCACCGTCTTCGAGACTCTCTTGCAACTGCGCGCGCATGGCGGCAATTTCATCCGCTGAGGCAGTGCGGTGCAGGTCATCCATATGGTTGCTGCGCAGCGCCGTATGGCCGATCAACGCGGCGACGTTGACCGCCGGGTGAGCCTTTTCGACCGCCGCACGATAGTCACTGAAACGCGGATAAACGAACGCCGAAACGCTGCCCAGCAGGTTCATCGGATCCGGCGGATCACTGCGCAACGTCACCGGCGACGCGCTGATGCCACAGTTGCCGACAATCACCGTGGTCACACCCTGGCTCAGTTTGGGCAGCATCTGCGGATGGCGGATCACCACCGTATCGTCATGGGTATGCACGTCGATAAATCCCGGCGCCAGCACACGTCCGCACGCCTCGATTTCATGCTCGGCCACCGCCGTCGACAAATCGCCGATCGTCTCGATGCGCCCGTCGCGCAGCCCCACATCCGCGACGTAGCCGGGGGTGTTGCTGCCATCAATGATCAGCGCCTGGCGAATCAGCGTGTCGTACTTCATATCAGTCTCCAAGCGGCAGGCTGTCGGGGCCGCCGCGATAATCGTCCAGGGCCAGCTTGATCCGGCGCAGGCGTTCCTGGTTGTCGTCCGGCAGGGCCAAGGCCAGCTCGGTGGCGAGCAAGTCGATGGCCAGCAGCATTCCGTAGCGCGCCGCGGTGGGCTTGTAAATAAAACTGGTTTCGGCCGGTTGCAGCGGCAACAACACATCGGCCAACTGCGCCAAGGGCGAATCTGCCAGGGTGATGGCGACGATGCGCGCGTCGTAGTTACGCGCCAGGGTCACTACGTCGAGCAGCTCAGGCGTGAGGCCGGTCAGGGAGCACACAATCAGCGCATGCTCGGGCCCCAGCGTCGCCGCCGTAACACGCATCATCACCGGGTCATGGCAGGCGGCAATCGGATAACCCAGGCGTACCAGGCGTACCTGCAACTCGTCGCTGCACAGGCTCGACGGGCCGCCCATGCCGAACGCATGGATCATCCGCGCCTTGCCCAGCAGGTTGACCGCATCGACGAAACTCGCCTGGTTGAACCCCGACAAGTGCTGACGCAAGGTCCCTTCGATATCCCCCAGAATCTGCCGATGAAACGCCGACTGCTCCGGCAACCCCGCAGGGTCGAGGAAGCGACTGCCGACGCCACTGGCCTGGGCTAATTGCAGACGCAAATCCCGCAGATCCCGGCAACCCACACTGCGCGCGAAGCGCGACAAGGTGGCCGTGCTGACCTCAGCCCGCTGGGACAACGCTTCCAAGCTGGCCGACGCGGCAAAGCCCACGTCATCGAGCATCAGCTTGGCGATACGCCCTTCGCCGGCGCTGAAGGAGTCCAGGCGGGCGCGGATCTGGTAGAGGATGTCCATGGGGGCTCCGGGTTACAAGATGCAGGACAGACCATACGTAAGACCGAAGGCGACCACCGATATCAGAGTCTCCAACACGGTCCAGGTCTTGAAGGTCTGGATCACCGTCATATTGAAGTATTCCTTGATCAGCCAGAAGCCGCCGTCGTTCACGTGGGAAAAGATCACCGAACCCGCACCAGTGGCCAGCACCAGCAATTCGGGGTGTGGATAACCCAGGCCCATCGCAACCGGCGCCACCACACCGGACGCGGTGGTCATGGCGACGGTGGCCGAGCCCGTGGCAATACGCATCAGCGCAGCAAACAGCCAGCCCATCACCAACGGCGACAGGTGGAAAGCATGGGCTAAACCCAGAATCTCGTTGGTCACACCCGCATCCACCAGGATGCGATTCAAACCGCCGCCCGCCCCCACCAGCAAGGTGATGCTCGCGGTCGGCGCCAGGCATTCATTGGTGAACTTTAGGATCGACTCGCGGTTGAAGCCTTGGGCGATACCCAAGGTCCAGAAGCTGACAAGGGTCGCCACCAACAGCGCGATCACCGAGTTACCGATAAACAACAGGAACTGATTGAAACCGGTGCCCGGCGTGGAAATCACGTTGGCCCAACCGCCGATCATCATCAGCACCACCGGCAACAGGATGGTGCCCATGGTCAGCGCAAAACTCGGCAAGCGGGTACGCGGTTCGCGGTCAATGAACTGGCGTTCCAGCGGGTTTTCCGCCGGCAGATGGATACGCGGCACGATGAATTTGGCGTAGACGGGACCTGCGATGATTGCCGTCGGGATACCAATCAGGATGGCGTAGAGCACGGTCTGCCCCACCGATGCGTTGTACGCCAGCACTGCCATCATCGCCGCCGGGTGCGGTGGCACCAGCGCATGCACCACCGACAGGCCGGCGACCATCGGCAAACCGACCATCAGGATCGACACGCCCACCCGCCGCGCCACGGTAAAGGCAATCGGCACCAGCAACACAAAACCGACCTCGAAAAACAGCGGCAGCCCCACCAGGAAGGCGATGCACACCATGGCCCAGTGCGCATTGCGCTCGCCAAAGCGGTTGATCAACGTGCGCGCCACCTGCTCGGCGCCGCCAGACTCGGCCATCATCTTGCCGAGCATGGTGCCCAGCGCCACGACCAGGGCGATATGCCCCAAGGTCTTGCCGACGCCCGCTTCATACGAGCCCATGATGGTGTCTGCCGGCATCCCGGCCATCAGCGCCAGGCCAATGGACACCAGGGTGATGACGATAAACGGGTTGAGCCGATAACGTGCAATCAGCACGATCAAAGCAATGATGGCGATGGCAGCGTATGCCAATAGCCCGAAGCCCGGTGATGCGGCCATGCGGTACTCCTCGGAAAGGGTCACGTCGAATTGGTTGTGAAACTCATAAATCATTACCGAGGAGTATTTTCAATTTTTATGAAAATAATTTTCGCCCACAGATAAGCGCTGTCGCGTTGGGATATGCCCAACGGTCGCCTATGAAAATTCGGGGGGTGTTCTTACATGAAGATCAGAGGATGCCGGAAACTCAAACGCCGCCATCGAGTCATAGAATGCGCCTCCCCTCATGCCCAGGAAAATCGACCATGATTCGCACCTCCCTCGCCGCCAGCGCCCTGCTTCTCGCCCTGTGCGGCACTGCGTCGGCCGCCGATAACGCGGCGTTGAAAAAATGCATGGACAGCGCCAACACGACCGCAGACATGGTCAATTGCAACGCCAAGGAAGCCAAGGTGCAGGACACGCGCCTGAACAAAGCCTACAAGACCGCCCTCGCCGCACAGGAAGGTGCGCGCAAGCAGCAACTGCAAGACGTGCAGCGCCTGTGGATAAAATACCGTGATGCCAATTGCGGCTTCGCCGGCTCCGCCACCGGTGGCACCATCGACCAGGTCAACGGCTCCGCTTGCCTGCTGGACATGACCCAGACCCGCGCCCAGGAGCTGGAAGACCTGGTCGGGCCGTAAGGAATGGCCCCCTCCCCCTGTAGGAGCGAGCTTGCTCGCGAAAATCGTCAACGATAACGCGGGTGACCTGAGTGCATGCGGCGCACTCAAGTCTTTAGCGAGCAAGCTCGCTCCTACAAGTGGGTGTTCAGTCGTGATGAACCTTGGCCCGCTTGAGCAACTTCTTGCAGCGCTCGGACAAATGCAGTACCCGCAAGTGCTTGCCGGCCTTGCTGTAACGCTCACGCAGGGTCATCAGCGCCGCAATTGCTGAATAGTCGACAAAGCTCAGGTGGCGGCAATCCAGCGTCACCTGGGCCGGGTCGTTGGCCGGGTCGAACTGGTTGAGGAACGGCGTGGTCGAGGCAAAGAACAAGGTGCCATGCAGGCGATAGAGCTTGCTGCCATCGGCCTCCAGGTGTTCATCGGCATACAGCTCGCGCGCCTGTTGCCAGGCGAAGTTCAGCGCCGCAATCACTATCCCGCACAACACGGCCGTGGCCAGGTCCGTGAACACGGTGATCACCGTCACCGCGATAATCACCAGCACGTCATTGAGCGGCACCTTGTTGATCACCCGCAAGGACGCCCAGGCGAAGGTCTGCTGCGACACCACGAACATCACACCCACCAGCGCCGCCAGCGGGATCCGCTCGATAAACGGCGACAGGAACAGGATGAACAGCAGGATCATCACCCCGGCAAATACCCCGGAGAAGCGCCCGCGCCCGCCGGAGCTGAGGTTGATCACGGTTTGCCCGATCATCGCGCAACCGCCCATGCCGCCAAACAGGCCCGAGACCATATTCGCCGCGCCCAGGGCCACGCTTTCGCGATCCGGGTAGCCACGGGTCTCGGTGATTTCGTCGGTGAGGTTTAGGGTCAGCAGGGTTTCCAGCAGGCCGACCATGGCCATCAGAAAGGCGTACGGCGCGATGATGCCGAGGGTTTCCAGGGTCCAGGGGATCTGCGGCAAGGCAAAGCTGGGTAGGCCACCAGCAATGTGGGCCATGTCGCCCAGGGTGCGGGTCGGCAGGCCCAGCAGGTACACCGCCAAGCCCACGCCGAGGATCGCCACCAATGCAGGCGGCACCGCGCGGGTGATGCGCGGCAGCAGGTAGACGATGGCCATAGTCACCAACACCAGGCCGATCATCACGTACAGCGGCGTGCCGCTGAGCCAGTGTTCACCGTTTTTGAAATGCTCCAACTGCGCCAGGGCAATGATGATCGCCAGGCCATTCACGAACCCTAGCATTACCGGGTGCGGCACCATGCGCACCAGCTTGCCCAGGCGCAGCAGGCCAAAGGCGACCATGATCAACCCGCCCAGCAACACCGTCGCCAGCAGGTATTCCACGCCGTGTTGCACCACCAACGCCACGATTACCACCGCCATCGAGCCCGCCGCACCGGACACCATGCCGGGGCGCCCGCCAAACAACGCGGTCAATGTGCAGATGATAAAGGCGCCATAGAGCCCCATCAGCGGGTTGAGATGGGCCACCAGGGCAAAGGCGATGCATTCGGGCAGCAACGCAAAAGACGTGGTGAGGCCGGCCAGGGCATCGGCGCGCAGACGGGTGAGGTTCATGAGGTACCAGGGCATTGCGGGGGATAAGGCGGGGAATGGTACGGAATTACAGAAGGCAGAACCAGTAGGAGCCGGCTTGCCGGCGATGAGGCCCTTGAAATCGAAACAGGATCCAAGGTTGCCATCGCCGGCAAGCCGGCTCCTACGGGGGTAGGTGTCAAACCATCTCGTTGCGAATCCACTCCACCACCGACGTACGCTTCGGCGCCCAGCCCAGCAACTCACGGGCATGCTTGCCCCGCACCCGGCTGTTGGAACCCAGACCATAGTTGGCCATTTCATAGCCCCACTCGGCTTCGGCGTCGGCCAATGGCCAATCCTGCGGTTTGCCCAGGTTCAGGGCTTCGGCGATGGCGGTGGTCATGTCGATAAACGCCGCCTCGCTGCTCTCCACGAAGTAGAAGGTGCCCGGTACGTTCTTGGTCAGTGCCAGCAGGTACAGCGCCACCACATCTTCGATATGCACGTTGGACCAGATGTTCTGCCCACTGCCCACATGGCGCACCACCCCACTCTTGCGCGCCTGCTTGAGCAGACGCGGCAATTGCACGCTATCGCGCTTCACGCCCAGGCTGTGACCGTAGATCAGCGTGTTGCAGATCACCGCCGAGTTCACGCCTTCGTTGGCACCCGCCAGGATCAAGTTGTCGATGGCAACGCGAGCGGCCTTGTCGACGGTCGGCTCCGGCAGGTTGGCTTCAAAGTAGATGACATCGCTGGACTTGCCGCCCGACGCATCACCGACAATGCTTGAACCGCTGGTGTGCAGGAATGGCTTGTTCGAGCCCTTCAAGGCTGCCAGCAGGGTTTCCACGGCAGCGCGATGGTCGCTGCTTGCGGCATTGATCACGGCATCGGCCTTTTGCGCTTGCTGGGTCAATACAGCAGTGTCATCCAGGGTGCCGATCACTGGGGTAATACCCAATGCGGTCATCTCGGCCGCCTGCTCGGCGCTGCGCACCAGGCCAGTCACGCTGTGGCCTGCCTTGACGAGGCCGGTTGCGATGGAGCCACCGATAAAACCAGCAGCGCCGGTAACGAATACGTTCATGGAGAGTCCTCCTGAGTGAGTAAGTGATGGGTCCAGTATCAAGGGCCGATCCCTGACGAATAAGCCCTTATTGCCCAATTCACTCTTGCGCGAAGGTCACGAATCAGCAGGCATACCGCGCCAGCTTGGCCTGCATGAAGTCGAGGAAACACTGGATGCGCAAGGCCAACTGCGAGTTACGGTAGAACACCGCGTGGATCGGCTGGCGATAACCGCTGTTGAACGCCTCCAGCACCGGCACCAGGCGCCCGGCCTCGATGTCGTCGATGGTCATGAAGTTCGACAGGCAGCAAATGCCCTGCCCTTCCAACGCCAGATGGCGCACGGTCTCGCCACTGGACGCGGCCACGCCCGGCTGGATCAGCCAGCGATCGCCCTCCACATGGCGCAGCGGCCAGTGGTTGAGGGTTTCGGTCTGGGTGAACCCCAGCAAGGTGTGGTTAGCCAATTCGGCAACCGTAGTCGGCGTGCCGTACTGCTTGAGATAGTCGGGGCTGGCGAGGATATGCAGTGGCGTGCAACCGAGCGCGCGCGCATGCAGGGTGGAGTCGGCCAACGCACCGATGCGAATGGCGATGTCGGTACTCTGTTCCAACAGGTCGATGATCAGGTCATCGCTGTTCAGCTCCAGCTGGATATCCGGGTAAAGACTGCGAAACTCCGCGATGTACGGCACGATCCCATGCAGCATAAAGGGCACCGCCGCATTGATGCGCAGGCGCCCCGCCGGTTTTTTCTGGCGTGACGACAGGCGCTCTTCCAGCTCATCCATCTGCGCCAGGATCACCTTGGCCTGCTCGAAGAAGTACTTGCCCTCCTCGGTCAGGTCCATACGCCGCGTGGTGCGGTTGATCAGCGTGGTGTCGAGCTTGGCTTCCAGGCGCGACAAGGTGCGACTGACCGCCGAGGGCGTCTGCCCGACCTGTTCTGCGGCAGCGGAAATCGAACCGCATTCAATCACGCTGACGAAGATCTGTAGCTCATCGGATCGGGCTTTCACACGTTGTCCCCTTTAATCGGCTCGCAGCAGCTTACACTGAGAGATTGACCTCTCGCGCCCTTAACCACCGATCAATAGATGAGCGCCCAATAACGCCATACCGACGAAAAACACGCGCTTGAACAACGCGGCGCTGATGCGCTGGCGCACCGCCTGGCCCAGCCGCATGCCCAGCAGTGCCGGCACCAGCGCCAGCAGTGACGCGTTGATTTCCCCGCCACCGAGGGTGCCGCGCCAAGCCAGCCCGGCAGCCAATGCCAAGGTGGAGACGGTAAACGACAGCCCCAACGCCTGGACCAACTGATCACGGTTCAAGCCCAGCGCTTGCAGATACGGCACAGCAGGAATCACAAACACACCGGTCGCCGAAGTGATGATGCCGGTGATCAGGCCGCACACGGGCCCCAGCCAGCGTTCGGCCTCAGATTTAACCTTGAACGTAGGCAGGAACAATCCGCTCAGCGCATACACCAGCAAAGCACCGCCCAACGCATGGCCCACCCAGCTTCCCCCGCTCATGCCCAGCCACAGCGTGCCAAACCCGGTGCCGAGGAAGATCAGCAGCAGCATCGGCCACAGGCGTTTGAGCAACGCACTCAGATGCCCACCGAACGCCAATTGCCACAGGTTGGTGATCGTCGAAGGGATGATCAGCAACGCCGCAGCCTGCGCCGGTAACATAGCCAGGCCGAGCAAGCCCATGGAGACTGTCGGCAAGCCCAGGCCAATCACACCCTTGACGGTGCCGGCCAGCACGAAGGTGCCGATCACCAGCAGGGTCAGGGCGGGGCCGATTTGTTGGTAGAACGCGAGGAAGGTATTCATGGGGGGATTGTGCGGCTATTCGATGAAGGCTGAAATTCGCCATATACTGAGGCAGCCTCTTGTTTTGTGAGAGGCTGATGACGCCATCGCCGGCAAGCTGGCTCCTACATTGGGAGGTGTAGATACACGACTGTAGGAGCCGGCTTGCCGGCGATGACGCCCGTCCAGACACCGAGAACCTCAAGCCATGCACTTTGACCTGATCGACCTGCGCCTTTATCTGCACATCCTCGACACCGGCAACATCACCGCCGGTGCCGGGCGCAGCCATTTGTCCCTGGCCGCCGCGAGTGCGCGTATCCGGGCGATGGAGGCTTCGCTGGGTATCGAATTCCTGGAGCGTAACCGTCGCGGCGTCACCCCAACGCCCGCCGGCAAGGCCCTGGCCCGCCATGCACGCTTGTTGCTGCAACAAGCCGAACACCTGCAGCAGGACCTCGCGGAATACGCCAACGGCATCAAAGGCCAGGTGCGCTTGCTGTGCAACACCACCGCCCTCAGCGAATACCTGCCGGAATTGCTGGCGGACTTTCTATGCGAGCACCCCAACCTCGATATCGACCTGCAAGAGCTGCCAAGCCTGCGTATCACCCAGGCCTTGCGCCAGGGCACGGCGGATATTGGGATCATTTCCGACGCAGTGGATACCCACGGCCTGCAGACACAGCCCTTTCGCGATGACCCGCTGGTGCTGATCGCGCCGCTGGATCATCCGTTCACCGCAGGGAGTTTTGTCGATAGCCTGCAACACGACTTTGTCGGCCTCGCCACTCACAGCGCGTTGACGGTTTACCTTGAAGAACAGGCATTGCACGCGGGTTTCCGCCTGCAAACTCGTATCCGCGCCGAGGGCTTTGACGGGGTGATTCGCATGGTCGCCCGTGGCGCTGGCTT
Source organism: Pseudomonas reactans (assembly GCF_013385825.1). Classification (GTDB taxonomy): domain Bacteria; phylum Pseudomonadota; class Gammaproteobacteria; order Pseudomonadales; family Pseudomonadaceae; genus Aquipseudomonas; species Aquipseudomonas reactans. Next base: position 27,296 of record NZ_JACAPG010000013.1, read on the forward strand.
GGGTATCGTGCCCCAAGCCGCGCTGGAACGTTGGCCGCTGGAACGCAGCTTCAAGGCCCACCCCCTGCAAGAAGCGTGGGCCTGCCGGAAACTGCTGTTATGCGCGCGCTCGTTCGAACAGCTGCCCGGTTATGCCAAGGCCTTGTTCGACGCCTTGGCCCTGCCCTTGCGGAAGAACCCGTAATACACCGCTGACAGAATCAGCAGGAACGGCACGCCAAACACCAGGGTCATCTTGAACGCCTCGGTGAAATAGGTGGTGATCATCACCGCGCCCATCAGCACCAGCCCCAGCAGCGTGCTGTAGGGAAACAGCCGCAGTTGGAACGACAGCTTCGGCCCACCGTGGCGCTTGCGGTAGCGACGGAAAAACAGGTGGGTGAGGAAGATCATGAACCAGGTGAAGATCGCGCCAAACATCGAGATCGCCATCATCAGGGTGAACGAGCTTTCCGGGTACACCACGTTGAGCAACGTCGCCAGCGCAATGCCCGAACTGGACAGCAGCAACGCATTCAGCGGAATACCACTCTTGCTCAACGCGCCCATGGACTTGGGCGCAAAGCCGGCGCGGGACAGGCTGAACATCATGCGGGTGGTGATGTAGAGCTGGCTATTCATCGCCGAGAGCGCGGCGATCAGGATCACGAAGTTCATCACGCCGGTCGCACCGGGAATGCCGATGGTCTGCATCACCGTGACGAACGGGCTCTGGGTTTGTCCGGCCTGGTTCCACGGCACGATGGCCAGCATCAGCGCCAGGGTCAGCAGGTAAAACACCACTAGGCGCACAATGGTGGCGCGGAAAGCTTTCTTCACCGCCTGTTCCGGGTCCGCGGCTTCACCGGCGGCCACGGCGATCATCTCCACACTCAAATAGCTGAAGATCGACACGATCACCGCCATCCACATGCCGCTCAGGCCATGGGGGAAAAAGCCGTCGTGGGCCGTGTAGTTCTGCACGCCATACTCCGGGTTGCCGGAGCCGAACACCACGTACACGGCAAGGATGATGAAGCCGACAATCGCACTGATCTTGATCGTCGAAAACCAGTATTCGAAGTTGCCAAAGGTCTTCACGCTGATGGCGTTGAGCAGGATCAACACACTGGAAAACGACACGATCCATACCCACTCCGGCACGTTGGCAAACCAGTACTTCATGTACATCGCCACCGCCGTGACCTCGGCGCCCACCGCCAGCACAATGGCCGCCCAATAGGCGTAGCGCACTAGAAACCCGGCCAGCGGGCTGATGTAGAACTCGGCGTAGGCACCGAAGGAGCCCGAGGTGGAGTGGGCCACCGTCATCTCCGCCAGGCACCCCATCAACAGCAAGGTGATCAACGCGCCAATGGCGTAGCTCACCAAGACGCTGGGCCCGGCATAACCGATGGCGTAGGCGCTGCCCATGAACAGCCCGGTGCCAATGGCCCCACCGATGGCGATCATGCTCATCTGGCCGGAAGTGAGCTGGCGCCGCAGGCCCAGTTCGCGGTGGGTGATCTCTGCAAAGCCGTTGTCTGGCGTGGTCACGTGGTGTGCCCCTTTATTATTGTGATTGCACAGGTGGTCGGTAAGTGTGTCAGGTGACGCTGTTGCGGACTTTGAATTGCGGCTGGTCCCAGGTGTGGCTGTCGAGGATGTCGCCAAGGATTTCCACAGCCTCAAACACCTCGGTAAAGCTCGTGTACAACGGCGTAAAACCAAACCGCATGATGCGCGGCTCACGGTAATCACCGATCACCCCACGGGCGATCAAGGCCTGGATCACCGCGTAGCCTTCGGGGTGTTCAAAGCTCACATGACTGCCGCGCTTGGCGTGCTCGTGTGGGGTGATCAACTTCAAGTCATGGGCGGCGCAACGGGCTTCGACCAACGCGATAAACAGGTCGGTCAACGCCAGGGACTTGCTGCGCAAACTCGCCATATCGGTCTGGGCAAAAATCTCCAGGCCGCACTCCACCATGGCCAGCGAAGTGATCGGCTGCGTGCCGCACAGGTAACGGGCAATACCAGCACTCGGAGCGTACGTCGACTCCATGGCGAACTGCCGGGTATGCCCGAACCAGCCTGACAACGGCTGACGCACCACATCCACCAACGCGGGGTTGACCCACACAAACGCCTGGGAACCCGGGCCGCCGTTGAGGTACTTGTAGGTGCAGCCAATCGCATAATCGGCGCCCGCCTGATGCAGGTCGATAGGCACCGCGCCGGCCGAATGCGCCAGGTCCCAGATGCTCAGCGCACCGCACTCATGGCTCAGGGCGGTCAACGCCTGCATGTCGTACATGTAGCCGGTCTTGTAGTTGACGTGGGTGAGCATCACCACTGCAACATCCTGATCGATCGCCTGGGGCAGTTCATCCGGGCTGTTCACCAGGCGCAGGGAATAGCCCTGTTGCAGCAGTTCAGCCAAGCCTTCTGCGATGTACAAGTCGGTGGGGAAGTTGCTCGCCTCGCTGACGATCACCTTGCGATGCGGCTGGCGTTGACGCTGCACGGTCAACGCGGCACTCAGCACCTTGAACAGGTTGATCGAGGTGGTATCGGTGATCACCACTTCGTTGTCGCGCGCGCCAATCAAGGGTGCCAGACGATTGCCCAGGCGCTGGGATAAATCCGCCCAGCCCGCGCTGTTCCAACTGCGGATCAGCCCGTTGCCCCACTCTTCGGCGATCACCGCCTGCGCCCGCGCCAACGCCGCCACCGGGCGGGCGCCGAGGGAGTTGCCGTCGAGGTAGATAACGCCCTGCGGCAAGGCGAACTGGCTACGCAAGGGCGCCAGTGGGTCTTGGGCATCGAGGGCTTGGCAATGGCTTCGTGTGGTCATGGGCGATCCTGGTTTTTATAAGTAAGAATGGACCAAATAATGAACGAAGTTTTAGAGAATTTTCGTGCAAAGTGAGTAGCAACAGGCTAATTAAGCTGTAGGAAATTCGAATTTACCCCCCAAACACGCGGATTTATTCTAACCATGATTCTCGACGCCACCGACCTACGGCTCCTCCATTTCCTGCAACAGGATGGCCGCATCAGCAACCAGGAACTGGCGGAAAAAGTCGCGCTGTCGCCGTCCGCCTGCCTGCGCCGTTTGCGCTTGCTGGAGAGCGAGGGAATTATCAGCGGCTACCGCGCGGTGTTGAACGCCGAGCAATTGGGGATCGAGCTGGAAGCCATCGTCCACCTGTCCTTGCGCCAGGATGTGGAGGATTGGCACGAGACGTTCATCAAGAAGGTGCAGGGCTGGCCGGAAGTGGCCAGCGCCTATGTGATCACGGGCGCCAGTAACTATGTGCTACGGGTGCAGGCGCGCAATCTCAAGCACTTCTCGGACTTTATCGTGAACCACCTGAACCGCACGGCGGGGGTGATGGATATACGCTCGGAGATTGTGTTGCAGAAGATCAAGGATCGGGATGAGGTGCTTGACCTGGTCGTCCGTAAGTAGGCTGAGAATGCCTTCTGTAGGAGCGAGCTTGCTCGCGAAAAAGGTACATCCGCCGCAGCGGTGTGCCTGGAACACCTTCGCGAGCAAGCTCGCTCCTACAGGGGGCGTGGCGTTTAGTCTTCGAGGGCACGCACGCGCTGCATGCGCTTTTGCTCTACCGGCGCATCCGCCACTTGCAACTCAAAGTCAAAATCAATCTGCGCAAACCGCCCTTCCACGCCAAACTCTCGCGCCAGTTGCGGGTCGTCACTGAAGCGAATCTCGGCGATCAACTCATCCCGCGTCGCATAGGCAAAATCATCATGCAGGTACGGGTCATCCGACAGGTTGATCTGCGTGGTCAGGTGCCGATGCCCCGGCGCCGAAATGAAGAAGTGAATATGCGCCGGCCGCTGCCCGTGGCGCCCCAGTTGATCAAGCAATTGCTGAGTCGGCCCGGTCGGCGGGCACCCATAGCCCGACGGTACAATGCTACGGAAACGGTAGTTACCCTGAGCGTCGGTCTCAATGCGGCGGCGCAGGTTGAACTCCGATTGCGTCGGGTCAAACCATGAATAGGTGCCACCGGTATTGGCCTGCCACACGTCCACAATCGCCCCCGCCAGCGGCTTGCCCTCGGTGTCGCGCACTTGCCCGCGCATGAACAGCGGCACCGCGTCGTCCCTGCCATCATCCAGTCGCGCCTCATACTTCGACAGCGGCGCACCGGCCACATACAACGGGCCTTCGATGGTGCGCGGCGTACCACCGGATTTGCCGGCCTCCTCATCGGCCGCGTCCATCAACAGGTCCAGGTAATGCTCCAGGCCCAGCCCGGCGGCGAGCAGACCGGCTTCCTGGTTCTTGCCCAAGTCGTTCAGATAGTTGACCGCCTTCCAGAATTCTTCCGGGGTCACTTCCAGGTCTTCGATGATGTTCACGGTGTCGCGCAGGATTCGGTAGATCAACGCCTTGGTACGCGGGTTACCGCCGTCGTTGAGGTTGCCGCTGGCTTCTTCGAGAAACTGTTGGGCATGGGCAGTCTGGGACAGTCGGATGGACATGGTGCATTCCTCATCTTGTAGTTATTAGGGTGAAAACCGGCTTAGCGGTCATCCTCATGGATCGATGACGGGTGACGGCACAGGGCATTCACTTCGATGGCCATGTAGGGGAAAAGCGGCAGTTGCATCAGCAAATCGTGCAGGTCCTGCACGCTGTCGACATCGAACACGCTGTAGTTGGCGTAGTGCCCGGCGATGCGCCACAGATGGCGCCATTTGCCTTGCTGTTGCAGGCGCTGCGCCAAGGCTTTTTCTTCGGCCTTGAGCCCAGCGGCGCGCTCGGGATTCATGTCGAGGGGCAGGTTCACGGTCATTTTTACGTGGAACAACATGGCAGGTGCCTCTTAGTGTTTGTCACGACGGAAAAACGCCAGGCGCTCTTCATCAATGGCCAGGCCCAGGCCCGGCGCGGTGGAAACATGCAAGTGGAAATCGCGGTAAACCGGCGGTTCGGTGAGGATGTCTTCGGTCAGCAGCAAGGGGCCGAACAATTCGGTGTCCCACGCCAGTTTGCTCAGTGTGAGAAAGGCATGGGCCGAGGCCAGGGTGCCGATACCGCCTTCGAGCATGGTGCCGCCGTACAGGCCGATGCCCGCCGCTTCGGCAATTGCGGCCGTACGCAATACGGCGCGCGGGCCGCCGTTCTTGGCGATCTTGAGGGCGAACACCGAGGCCGCACCTTCGCGGGCCAGGTTGAAGGCATCTTCGACACATTCGATGGACTCATCCGCCATGATCGGCGCCGGGCTCGACAGGTTGAGCCGCGCCATACCGCCGCGGTTGTTGCGTGAGATGGGTTGTTCGATCAGGTCGATACCGTTGTCGCCGAGCACCTTGCAGGCACGCAGTGCCACCGCTTCATCCCAGGCCTGGTTGACGTCCACGCGCACACTGGCGCGGTCGCCCAGGGCTTTTTTGATCGCAATCACATGGGCCAAGTCGTGGCTGACTTCACCGGCGCCGATCTTCAACTTGAAGATGCGGTGGCGGCGCAGGTCGAGCATCTTTTCCGCTTCGGCAATGTCCTTTTCCGTGTTGCCGCTGGCCAGGGTCCAGGCCACCGGCAAGGCATCGCGCACACGGCCGCCGAGCAGTTCGCTGACCGGCAGGTTCAGGCGCTTGCCCAAGGCGTCGAGCAAGGCGCTTTCGATACCGGACTTGGCAAAGGTGTTGCCGCGAATGCTGCGCTCCAGGCGCAACATGGCCGCGTTGATATTGCTGGCGTCCTGGCCGATCAGCAGCGGCGCGAAGTGGCGGTCGATGTTGACCTTGATACTGTCGGGGCTTTCGTTGCCGTAGCTCAGGCCACCGATGGTGGTGGCTTCGCCGATGCCTTCGATGCCGTCGGCGCAGCGCAGGCGGATGATCACCAAGGTCTGGTTTTGCATGGTGTGCATCGCCAGCTTGTGCGGGCGAATGGTGGGGAGGTCGACGATGATCGTGTCGATCGACTCGATGGCGCAAATCGGCATGGCTATACCCGTTGGGTTCTTTATAGATTTGAGCCGATTCTGTGCCGTATTTTTAAAGGCTTCCAATATAGAATGGGTCTCAAACAATACCCAATAGGTATGAAAGGAGCCGTCATGGAACTGCGTCACCTGCGCTATTTTCAGGTGCTGGGGGAAACCCTCAACTTCACCCGCGCCGCCGAACGTTTGCACATCGCCCAGCCGCCGTTGAGCCGGCAGATCCAGCAATTGGAGGATGAGTTGGGCGTGATCCTGCTGGAACGTGGCCGACCGCTGCGGCTGACCGAAGCCGGGCGATTCTTCTATGAACACGCCAATGTGCTGCTGGAACAACTGAGCAAGGTCTGCGATAACACGCGGCGTATCGGCCAGGGCGAAAAGACCTGGCTGGGCATCGGTTTTGCGCCCTCGACCCTCTACGGCGTGCTGCCAGAGCTGATTCGCCGGCTGCGCACGCATGAGGCGCTGGAGCTGGAGTTGGGGCTGTCGGAAATGACCACCTTGCAGCAGGTCGAAGCACTCAAGGCCGGGCGCATCGATGTGGGATTCGGGCGGATTCGCATCGACGATCCGGCCATCGTCCAGCGCGTGCTGGTGGAGGATCGGCTGGTCGCCGTGCTGCCTGCCGGCCACCCGTTGCTGGGCGCGCCCGCCACCCTCGCCCAACTGGCCGCCGAGCCTTTTGTGCTCTACCCCGGCAACCCACGCCCCAGCTACGCCGACCATGTGATCGCACTGTTCGACGCCCATGGCCTGAGCCTCAAGGTGGCGCAGTGGACCAACGAATTGCAGACCGCCATCGGCCTGGTCGGCGCCGGCATGGGCGTGACGCTGGTGCCCGCCTCGGTGCAAGTGCTGCACCGTGCGGACATCGGCTACACGCCGGTGGTGGAGGCTACGGCGACCTCGCCGATCATCCTCAGCCGACGGGTGAATGACCAGTCGCCAGGGCTCAGTCATTGCCTGCAACTGGTGGAAGAATTGCTGTAGGAGCGAGCTTGCTCGCGAAAAACGTCAACGATAACGTGGGCCTCCTGGATGAATGTGGTGCTCTCAGGTTTTTCGCGAGCAAGCTCGCTCCTACAGGGGTCAGCGCAGGCGTCGCGCATCATTGCGCTGCAGGGTCTGGCTTGGAGACTCATCGAACAGCTTGCGGTACTCCGCCGAGAACCGCCCCAGATGAGTAAAACCCCAGCCCAGGGCAATCTCGGAGATGGTGCACGTGGAGCCCTGCTCAAGGATGGCCTGGCGTACCGCAGAAAGCCGATGCTTCTTCAAATAAGCCATCGGCGACAGCGCAAAGTACTTGCGAAACGCATCGAACAGCTTGAACCGCGACACACCCGCAGCGGCTTCCAGGTCTTCCAGGTGCACAGCTTCGCGGGCGTTGTCGTGGATGTACTGGCGCGCACGGATCAGGTAATGCGGCAGTTTCACCCCCAGTACATCGCGCAGCTCTTCGGAGTAGTTGTTCGGCTGGGCCAGGATCAGGCCCTTGATCAGAGAGCTTTCCAGGTCGCGGGTAAACGCGGCCTGCTCATACAACTCGCTGCCGTGCTCCAGTTCTGCAATGAAGTAGCGCGCCATACGCCACCACGCCGCCGAGGCGCCGTCTATCGCATCCATCACCGACTCAAAGCGCAGCGGCGCCTCAATCGGCCGTTGCAGCAAACCTTCCAGCGACTCACTCATCGCCGCCCGCGTGATCACCACCTGCAACTTGCGACAGTCGCCGGAAATCGCCAGCACCTGGTGCTCGTTGGGCGAGATGATCACGCCCTGGTCGCGGTTGGAGTTCAGGCGCTCACCGTTCTTGCTCAACTCCTGCTCGCCCACCAACGGCAGGCTCAGGCTGTAGCTGCTGAAGTGCTCGGCGTCTTCGATGTCGATGGTCACGTCAGTGCCGTATTCGATCACGCCCAAGGTGGTGGCGCGGGACTTGAACATATTGGCACTGTGGTGGAAACGCAGGCGCTCGGGCGTGGCGGTGGCCAGGCGATGGGGCCCGCAGATGCCGGACATCCAGCTGCGTGCGCCTTCCAGGTCGAAGCGTTGAATCGTTTGGCTGCTCATCAGGGTGCACCCACGGCGGTTAGGCTGTTGCGCGCTCTGACGGCGCGTCGTTGTTGTTCGACAGCAAATAATGCGCCACGCCAGCCCAATAGCCAGCGGGTGGATAGCAAGGGTCGACTAAGTGGATAAGACGCCGACTTTTGCGACCATTGCCCTGCCAGACAGTAGCGCATCCCGTGACCGCTGCGCACCGGGTTGGGTATTTGCTGCCCAATTATCCGGCGCAGGTTCCCCCACTAAGCGGATAGCCCGCGCCCTGCCCCGCTGCCTCTAATAAACCACCGATTAGCCCTACCAAATAGGTGCCTCCCATGAGTGGTGCAAGAAGCGTTGAGCAGTGGAAAACATTTATCGAAGGTTGTCTGGATTTTCGCCCGGCGGATGAAGTGTTCCGCATCGCCCGCGACATGTTCACCGAGCCGGAGCTGTTCGATCTGGAGATGGAACTGATCTTCGAAAAGAACTGGATCTACGCCTGCCACGAAAGCGAACTGGCGAATAATCACGACTTCGTGACGATGCGCGCCGGGCGCCAGCCGATGATCATCACCCGCGACGGCGAAGGCCGACTCAACGCGCTGATCAATGCCTGCCAGCATCGCGGCACCACTTTGACGCGGGTTGGCAAGGGCAACCAGTCCACCTTCACTTGCCCGTTCCATGCCTGGTGCTACAAGAGCGATGGCCGGCTGGTGAAGGTCAAGGCGCCGGGGGAATACCCGGAGGGTTTCGACAAGGCGACGCGCGGGCTGAAAAAGGCACGCATCGAGAGCTACAAAGGCTTTGTGTTCATCAGCCTGGATGTGTCGGGCACCGACAGCCTGGAAGACTTCCTGGGCGACGCCAAAGTGTTCTTCGACATGATGGTCGCCCAGTCTGCTACCGGTGAGTTGGAGGTATTGCCGGGCAAATCCGCCTACACCTACGACGGCAACTGGAAGCTGCAAAACGAGAACGGCCTGGACGGCTATCACGTCAGCACCGTGCACTACAACTACGTGGCCACGGTGCAGCATCGCCAGCAAGTGAACACCGAGAATGGCACGGGCGCAGGCTCCACCTTGGACTACAGCAAACTTGGCGCGGGGGATGCGAACACCGACGACGGCTGGTTTGCCTTCAACAACGGCCACAGTGTGTTGTTCAGCGACATGCCCAACCCCAGCGTGCGCTCCGGCTACGCCACCATCATGCCGCGCCTGGTGGAAGAACACGGCCAGCCAAAGGCCGAGTGGATGATGCACCGCCTGCGCAACCTGAATATCTACCCGAGCCTGTTCTTCCTCGACCAGATCAGCTCGCAGCTGCGCATCATCCGCCCGGTGGCGTGGAACAAGACCGAGATCATCAGCCAGTGCCTGGGCGTGAAGGGCGAATCCGACGCGGATCGCGAAAACCGTATTCGTCAGTTCGAGGACTTTTTCAACGTGTCGGGCATGGGCACGCCGGATGACCTGGTGGAATTCCGCGAGGCCCAGCGCGGTTTCCAGGGCCGCCTGGAACGCTGGAGCGACATCTCACGCGGCAGCCATCGCTGGGAAACCGGCCCCACGCCCAACAGCGAAGCCATCGGCATCCAACCGGCCATGACCGGCACCGAATTCACCCATGAAGGCCTCTACGTGAACCAGCATCGCAACTGGCAGCAGTTCCTGCTCAAGGGCCTGGACAACCAAGCGCTGACATTGCGGGAGGTGAAGTGATGAATGCGCAACTGCAGTACCAGATCGAGCAGTTCTTCTACCGCAAATCCGAGCTGTGCGACGCCCAGGATTGGGACGCCTATGTGCAATTGTTCGACCCGCAGAGTGAGTTCCACCTGCCGCAATGGGACTCGGAACACGTGTACACCCGTGATCCCAAGCGCGAGATGTCGTTGATCTACTACGCCAACCGCTCGGGCCTGGAAGACCGTGTGTTCCGTTTGCGCACCGGCAAAGCCGCGTCGGCGACACCGATGCCGCGCACCCTGCACCTGATCAATAACGTGCGCATTGCCGAGCAGGTGGACGGCACGCTGGAGGTGCGTTTGAACTGGCACACCTTGTTCTATCGACTGGCCATGTCGGAGCAGTTTTACGGGCATGCAACGTACAGCCTCAAGCCGAATGGCGACAGTTGGTTGATCACCCGCAAGCACGCGCTGCTGCTCAACGACACCATCAACTCGGTGCTGGACTTCTATCACCTTTGACCCAGCACATCACACCCTGTGGCGAGGGAGCTTGCTCCCGCTGGGCTGCGTAGCGGCCCCAAAATCTTGGGAGCGCTGCGCACTCCAGCGGGAGCAAGCTCCCTCGCCACAAGTTATGCGCCAGCAATACATGCGTGGAGTTTCGCGAATGAATCACAAAGTAGCCTTCAGTTTTGCCGACGGCAAAACCCTGTTTTTCCCGGTGGGCGCCCATGAAATCCTGTTGGACGCCGCGCTGCGCAACGGCATCAAGATCCCGCTGGATTGCCGTGAAGGTGTGTGCGGCACGTGCCAGGGCCGTTGCGAGTCCGGCGATTACAGCCAGGACTATGTAGACGAAGAAGCCCTGTCCAGCCTCGACCTGCAACAGCGCAAGATGCTCAGTTGCCAGACACGGGTAAAGTCCGACGCGACGTTCTATTTCGACTTTGATTCGAGCCTGTGCAACGCGCCGGGGCCGGTTCAGCTCAAGGGCAGCGTAAGCGCGGTGGAACAGGTGTCGGCCAGCACGGCGATCCTGCAGGTGCAGTTGGATCAGGCGCTGGACTTCCTGCCGGGCCAATATGCGCGCCTATTGGTGCCTGGCACGGACAGTTGGCGCTCGTACTCTTTCGCCAACCTGCCGGGCAATCACCTGCAATTTTTGGTGCGCCTGTTGCCCGATGGGGTGATGAGCAACTATCTGCGCGAACGCTGCCAGGTGGGCGATGAACTGGTGATGGAAGCGCCCCTCGGCGCCTTTTACCTGCGCCACGCCACCCAACCATTGGTACTGGTGGCGGGTGGCACTGGGTTATCGGCCTTGCTGGGCATGCTCGATGAACTGGCGGCCAATGGTTGCGACCAACCGGTACACCTGTATTACGGCGTGCGCGGTGCCGAAGACTTGTGCGAAGCGGCGCGTATCCAGGGTTACGCTGCAAAAATCGCAGGCTTTCGCTACACCGAAGTCCTCAGCGCCCCCTCCGACGATTGGCCCGGCAAGCGCGGCTACCTCACCGAGCATTTTGACCTGGCCGAATTGCGGGACAGTTCGGCGGATATGTACCTGTGCGGCCCCCCTCCAATGGTCGAATCCATCCAGCAATGGCTGGCGGATCAGGCACTTGATGGCGTTCAGCTGTATTACGAAAAGTTTACGCAGAGTAATATCTGACCCTCAGCAGTTCTGAGGGGCTGATGCGGCGCGCACTCACCCTCAAGAAAAACAAGTAGAAGGGAATGTTAATGGCGGATGACATGGTTAACCCGGTAGGCCTAAAGCGTGGCCTGAAAAACCGGCACATTCAGCTGATCGCCTTGGGAGGGGCGATCGGCACGGGGTTGTTCCTCGGCTCGGCCGGGGTGCTCAAGTCGGCGGGACCGTCGATGATCCTGGGTTACGCGATTGCGGGTTTTATCGCGTTCCTGATCATGCGCCAGCTCGGCGAGATGATCGTCGAAGAGCCGGTGGCCGGCTCCTTCAGCCACTTCGCGCACAAATACTGGGGCGGTTACGCAGGCTTCCTGGCGGGCTGGAACTACTGGGTGCTCTACGTGCTGGTGGGCATGGCCGAACTGACGGCGGTGGGCAAGTACATCCAGTTCTGGTGGCCGGAGATTCCGACCTGGGTCAGCGCGCTGGTGTTCTTCGTCGCGGTGAACCTGATCAACACCCTGAACGTGAAGTTCTTTGGTGAGGCCGAGTTCTGGTTCGCGATCATCAAGGTGGTGGCGATTGTCGGCATGATCGTGCTCGGCTGCTACCTGTTGTTCAGCGGCACCGGCGGCCCACAAGCCTCAGTCAGCAACCTGTGGAGCCACGGCGGGTTCTTCCCGAATGGCGGCATGGGGCTGTTGATGTCCATGGCGTTCATCATGTTCTCGTTCGGGGGCCTGGAGCTGGTGGGCATCACTGCCGCCGAAGCCAGCGAGCCGCGTAAAGTGATCCCGAAAGCGATCAACCAGGTGGTCTACCGGATCCTGATTTTCTACGTCGGCGCCCTGACCGTGCTGCTGTCGCTGTACCCGTGGGACCAACTGCTGCAAACCCTCGGCGCCTCGGGCGATGCCTACAGTGGTAGCCCGTTCGTGCAGATCTTCTCGCTGATCGGCAACGACACCGCCGCCCACATCCTCAACTTCGTGGTGCTGACCGCGGCGTTGTCGGTGTACAACAGCGGCGTGTACTGCAACAGCCGCATGCTGTTCGGCCTGGCCGAGCAAGGTGATGCACCGAAATCGCTGATGAAGCTGAACAAGCAAGGCGTACCGATCCGCGCCCTGGCGATTTCGGCGCTGGTGACGATGCTGTGCGTGGTGGTCAACTACGTGGCACCGCAGAGCGCGCTGGAACTGCTGTTCGCGCTGGTAGTTGCCTCGCTGATGATCAACTGGGCGCTGATCAGCATCACCCACATCAAGTTCCGCAAAGCCATGGGCGAACAAGGCCTGACGCCGTCGTTCAAGACCTTCTGGTTCCCGTTCAGCAATTACCTGTGCCTGGCGTTCATGGTGATGATCATCAGCGTGATGCTGGCGATTCCGGGGATCAGTGAGTCGGTGTATGCGATGCCGGTGTGGGTGGGGATTATCTACATTGCCTACCGGTTGCGAATGAGAAACGCAAAAGCCGTGACCGCATAAAACCTGTAGGAGCCGGCTTGCCGGCGATAGGCCTCAAGCCTTGCGGTAATTTTGAGGACGCCATCGCCGGCAAACCGGGCTCCTACAAAAGGCGTGTTTCAGCCAATAAAAAGCCCCGGAATTCCGGGGCTTTTTGCTTACAGCGTTGAGCGCACTCGCCACAACTCGGGGAACAGCACGGTGTCGAGCATCTTGCGCAAATACCCCACCCCTTCCGTGCCACCGGTTCCCGGCTGGAAGCCGATGATCCGCTCGACCGTGGTCACATGGCGGAAGCGCCACTGACGGAACGAGTCCTCCAGGTCGATAAACTTTTCGGCCAACTGATACAAATCCCAATACCGGCTCGGATCGCGATACACCTCACGCCACGCCGCCTCCACCGACTCATCGTGAACCGTCGCCGCCGTCGGGTCGCGCTCGGCGCGTTTCGGATCAATCGCCAGGCCGGCCTTGATCATCAGGTTGATCGCTTCGTCGTACAGCGACGGCGTGGCAATCGCCACTTTCAACTCGTTCAACAGCTCCGGCCGATGGGCGTGGGGCCGCAACAGCGCCGCGCTTTTGTTGCCGAGGATAAATTCGATCTCACGGTACTGGAACGACTGGAACCCCGACGACTGCCCCAGGAACGGGCGGATCGACTTGTACTCCGACGGCGTCATCGTCGCCAGCACCGCCCAGGCGTGCACCAGTTGATCGAAGATCCGCGACACCCGCGCCAGCATCTTGAACGCCGGCGGCAGCTCGCCCAGGCGTACGTGTTCACGGGCGGCCTTGAGTTCGTGGAGCATCAGTTTCATCCACAGCTCGGACGTCTGGTGCTGGATGATGAAGAGCATTTCGTTGTGGTCCGGCGACAGCGGGTGCTGAGCGCTGAGGACTTTGCCCAGGTCCAGGTAATCGCCGTAGCTCATGGACTCGGAAAAATTCAGTTCGGCGTTATGCCATTCTTCGGGCGGCTGGTAGTCAGCAGAGAAGGGACATTGGCTCATCGCGTGGGCTCCTTGAGCGGGCGGAGAATGGCGCGGACCGGGCTCGCGTCGAGGTTGGCAAACCGCAGCGGCAGGGCGATCAATTCATAGTCGCCCTCCGGTACGTCATCGAGCACGATGCCTTCGAGAATCGCCATGCCATGACGGGCCACGGCGTTATGGGAATCCATGGTCTTGGACTGCTGCGGGTCCAGGGATGGCGTATCGATGCCGATCAAGCGCACACCCAGGCTGGCTAGCAGTTCGATGGTCTGCGGGGCGATGGCGGTGAAATTCGAATCCCACTCAGTCAGCGGCGCTTGTGGATAAGTGCGCAGCAACACGCGCTCGGGCAAGTTATCCACACGGCCTTCCAACTGATGCGGCTGCACCAGCGCGCCGCTGTCCAGGCAATGCAGCACCCGGCATGGGCCCATGTACACATCCAGCGACACCTCGCCAATCGGCGCGCCGTCCGCGCTGTAATGCAGCGGCGCGTCCACATGGGCGCCGGTGTGCGGAGACAAGGTGATACGCCCGACATTCACCGGACACTCCGGGCCAAACTGCCACACGCGCTCTTCCTGGAACGGCGTATCCCCCGGCCAGGTCGGGGTCGCCGTACTCAAGGGCGGGCTGATATCCCACCACGTTTTTATTGGGTTCATTTGAAGGCTCTCGGCGGTTACTGGGGTGAATGATACGAGGGCCGGCTGCGAATTTTCTTGCGAATTCTGGCGTGAAGCAGGAAATCTTTCGCACTTACTGCGAAGAAATACAGAATTCGTGACTGGATATTCCAAATGTAGGAGCCGGCTTGCCGGCGATGGCGTTCCGACGGGCGCTATCGCCGGCAAGCCGGCTCCTACAGGGTCTTGTCTTGCGCAGGACCTGCGCTTCTGAGCATCCCGATGTCGAGTTCAGACCACTGACACAACGCCCGAGGCCTTAGGGTGGATCTTTCCATTCCCTGCCCTGGAGACATCATGTCCAAGCCCATCACCGTACTGCGCGACACCCAACCCCTGCCGGTCCTGGACGCCTGCAAATGGGAAAAACTCGAAGGCGACCCGCACACCGTCAACCTCAACGCCTACACCAGCGAAGACGGCAGCAAGATCATGGGCACCTGGATCTGCACCCCGGGCAAGTGGTACGTGGACTACGTGAAGTGGGAATACTGCCACTTCCAGGAAGGCTACTGCATCATCACGCCCGAGGGGTTGGCGCCGATTCACTTGCGGGCTGGGGATATCTTTGTGGTGGAACCGGGGATGAAGGGGACGTGGGAAGTGGTGGAGACAGTGCGTAAGTATTTTGTGTTTGCGTGAGCTAGTGACCACCCACGCTCGCAAATAAAAAACCGCCCTGAACGGCGGTTTTTTTCTGTGCGGCTTAGCGGCTCAGGCCAGCCAAGGGCCCTGCCGGCTCCATGGTCTTGCCGTGTTCAATAGCAACGCTGAAAAACCTTTTTTGATTGGCAGACGTCGCTCCACCAAGCTTTTTAGCTTCGGCGCAAAACTTCTCAACCAATTTCGCTTTTGTTTTCTGGGTAGTAATTTTCATCAAACCAAGCCTCTGTAAGCCTTGTATATGCGGCCCATACTAGGTGTGCTCAACTGAAATCACAAGACGCCGCTTTTCGTCATAGCTAAAGCCAAGTCGCTCATACGTCTGTACGACGTCCGGTCGTGGCTCCTGAATTTCGATACGAGAGCAGCCGATGACGCGCGCGTATGCGTCGATGGCGCCGAGAGCAAGCGCTGCGATCAAGCCTTTCAAAGGATGTTCGTTATCTGAGTTACCTTCGAGAAGCACAATCTTGATCGTGACCTTACTGTCACGAGGCGTTGCATAACAAAGGCCACACAGTTGCTCATCGTGCCAGATCGACAGATCAAACCCTTTGGCGTCCAAGGCCCTCCAGGCGGGAACATCCTCCCAGGGAAATTGAGCGTCACCTCCCCAGAGGTAACACGCCTCTACGGCCCGACCATCAATCACATCGAAGCGAACTTTCGAAGCGTCGAGCCACTGGTGACCCAACGCTGTCCACTGTTCGATGAATGAAGCCAGCGCCGCCTTCCTCGATTGAGACTGGAAGATCAGGTACTTGAGGGAGTTCGAGTATCGACGTGCCATTACGATCAGATTCTTATGAGGGTTGTGGAAAGATCAGAAAGTCGCGTTAACAGCGAAAGGGCGCAAACGGTAGCAAGATCGGGTGTAGCCTTGGGCCGACGATGAATTCAAGATTTTTCAGGCGTATTCGTCACGAGCAATGGAGCCCTCCCCATGACGGCTGAATTCGACAGGCAAAAAATCGTCATCTTCACCGGCTCCGGCATCAGTGCCGAAAGTGGCCTGGACACGTTCAACGACGAGACCGGACTGTGGATGGACCATCGCGTCGAAGACGTCGCTACGCCCGAGGCATGGCATAGGCACCCCGCAGACGTGCTGGCGTTCTATAACGCGTTGCGGCATAAGGCGTGGACTGCACAGCCCAATGCGGCGCACCGCGCCCTAGCGGAGTTGGAGCAGCAGTTTGACGTCGTGGTGATCACGCAAAACGTCGACGATCTGCACGAGCGCGCAGGGTCCACGTGCGTTCTGCATCTGCATGGTCAAATCAACCTGGCGCAAAGCACGGTCGACGAGCAACTGATTTACAAGATCGACGATAAGCCGATCTTGATGGGCGACACCTGTGAAAAAGGCAGCCAATTACGCCCCCATATCGTCTGGTATGGCGAAAATGTGCCGAATATCGAGAAGGCGCTACAGCACTTTAAAAACGCAGAGAAAGTGCTGGTCGTGGGCACATCACTGACCACTCAGCCGGCCGCAGGACTGGTTACAAAAGCCAGGCATTCTGCCGAAAAGGTCCTGATTGGATTGGCCGTTTCGCGTAAGCCCTACGGCTACGAATTCATGCGAGGAAAGGCATCAAGCCTGGTGCCTTATGTGGTGGGATGCTGGCTGAAAGGTCAAAAGGCTCGCTAATTGCAAAAAACCGGGAGCCACCCAAAGCCGGCTCCCGGAAAACGCCCCTATTTGGGCTTGCGATAGCTGTTGATGATCGCCGAGAAGTCCTTGCCCCCTTCCCCACGCTGGCTCATCGATTGATACAACTGCTGGGCCACCGCACCCAGGATCACGGGTTGTTTGGCCTGACGCGCGGCTTCGGTAGCCAAGCCCAAATCCTTGAGCATCAGGTCGGTACCAAACCCACCGGTGTAACCCCGGGACGACGGTGCCGTTTCAATCACGCCCGGCCATGGGTTGTAGGTGTCGGAGCTCCAGCATCGCCCGGTGGAGCTGTTGATGATCCCCGCCAGCACTTGCATGTCGATACCCAATGCATCACCCAGCGCCATGGCCTCGCTGACGCCGACCATGCTGATCCCCAGCAGTAGGTTGTTGCAGATCTTGGCGATTTGCCCAGTGCCGACCTCACCGCAGTGCACGATGTTGCGGCCCATCTGTGCCAGCACCGGTTGCAGGGTGGCGAACAGTTCCGGGGTGGCGCCGACCATGAAGGTCAGCGTCCCGGCTGCGGCGCCGCCGGTGCCGCCGGAGACGGGGGCATCGGCCACGGCCACACCTTGCTTGGCCGCCGCAGCCGCTACGTCGCGGATGGTCTGCGGGTCGATGGTGCTGCAATCCACCGCCGGTACGCCTTGGCCGATGCCGGCCAGTACACCGTCTTCATTCAGCCACACGCTGCGCACATGCGCCGCCGCCGGTAGCATGGTGATCACCAGTTCAGCGCCCGTGGCCGCATCACGCGGTGAATCACTGATTGTGCCCCCCAGTTCGGCCAGTTCCTTGAGCACTGTCTGGTTCAGGTCAAACAGGTTCAGCGCATGGCCGGCCTTGATCAGGTTGCGGGCCATGGGTGCGCCCATGTTGCCCAGGCCGATAAATGCAATCTTCATGGTCGTCTCCCGGAATCAGCGCAGGTTGATGGTGGTGTTGACGCCATCGTTGACCGTGTCGTCGTCGAACCAGCGGCTGGTGACGGTCTTGGTCTGGGTGTAGAACTGCACCACTTGCTTGCCATACGGGCCCAGGTCGCCGAGCTTGGAACCACGGGAGCCGGTGAAGCTGAAGAATGGGACCGGTACCGGGATCGGGATGTTGATGCCGACCTGGCCCACGTCGATTTCGCTCTGGAACTTACGCGCCGCCGCGCCGCTCTGGGTGAACAGGCCGGTGCCGTTACCGAACGGGTTGGCGTTGACCAGGGCGATGGCCTCATCGAGGGTCGCCACTTCCAGCACCACCAGCACCGGGCCGAAGATTTCCTGGGTGTAGATTTGCATATCGGTGGTCACGCCCGAGAACAGGGTCGGGCCGACAAAGTTGCCTTGCTCGAAGCCCGGCACCTTGATGTCGCGGCCGTCCAACTCCAGCTTGGCGCCTTCTTTTACGCCGCTCTCGATGAGTTCCAGGATACGTGCCTTGGCGCGCTTGGAAATCACCGGGCCCACATCGGTACCGGCTTCGCTGCCGGCGTTGACCTTGAGCTTTTGCGCCAGCGCTTTCAGGTCCGGCAGCCATTGCTTGGACGCACCCACCAGCACCACCACCGAAGTCGCCATGCAACGCTGACCCGCCGCACCGAAACCGGCGCCGACCAGGGCATTGAGGGTGTGTTCGCGGTTGGCATCCGGCAGCACCACGGCGTGGTTCTTGGCGCCCATCATCGACTGCACACGCTTGCCGTGTTTGCCGGCCAAGTCGTAGACGTGAGTGCCCACGGCGGTCGAACCCACGAAGGACACGGCCTTGATGTCTTTATGGGTGCACAGCGCATCCACCACATCCTTGCCGCCGTGCACCACGTTGAGCACGCCAGCCGGCACGCCAGCTTCCAGCGCCAGCTCTACCAGCAGCATCGTCGACAACGGGTCCTGCTCGGACGGTTTAAGGACGAAGGTGTTACCGCAAGCAATCGCCATCGGGAACATCCACAGCGGAATCATCGCCGGGAAGTTGAACGGGGTGATACCGGCGCACACGCCGATTGGCTGGCGCAGGGTGTAAGTGTCGACGCCACCCGCAACGTTTTCAGCGAACTCGCCCATTTGCAGGGTGCCGATGGAGCAGGCGTGTTCCACCACTTCCAGGCCCCGGAAAATATCGCCTTCGGCATCGGCAATGGTCTTGCCCTGCTCGTTGCTGAGCACCACGGCAATGCGCTTGGAATGTTCGCGGATCAAGGCTTGCAGCTTGAGCATGATGCGCATGCGTGCGCCGATCGGCGTCAGCTTCCAGGTCTGGAAGGCGCGGTGGGCAGCGTCGATGGCAGCGTTGACTTCATCGGCGGTGGCGAACGGGACTTTGGCCAGCACCTCTTGGGTGGCCGGGTTGACGATGTCTTGCCACTCGGTGGTCTTGGACTCGACCCACTCGCCGTTGATCAGCAACCTGACCTGTTGCACGGAAATATCGGCAGATGCGTTCATGTGGTCTCCAATCTTATAGTTATGCAGAGACAAGGCGCGTAACCGCCTTGGGAAATGAGGCGTTCGGACTGTTTTTGGAGTATAGATGTGCAAATCTCTAATAAGAACGCACATAAAAGCCGGACCAATATGCAAAAAAACATCACGTCGCTGGGCTCCCTGAACTGGGATGACCTGAAGTTTTTCCTCGAAGTGGCCCGCACCCGCAAGGCCAGCGTGGCCGCCAAGCGCCTGGCGGTGGACTACACTACCGTGTCGCGGCGCATCAGTTCACTGGAAGTGTCCCTCGGCACCCTGCTGTTCGAAAAATCCCGGACCAACGGCTTCGTCCTCACCACCGAAGGCCAGCGCTTGCTGGGCTACGCCGAGTCCATCGAAAGCACCCTGCACATGGCCTGCGAGCAAGTCTCCGGCTCCGGCGTGGCGCTGTCGGGGCATGTGCGCATGGGCTGCACCGAAGGGTTCGGCAGCTTCTTCGTCACCCCGCAATTGAGCCACTTCGTCGACACCTACCCGGCCATCTCGGTGGACATCCTGCCCCTGCCCCACTTCATCAGCCTGTCCAAGCGCGAAGCCGACATCGTCATCGCCCTGGAACGGCCGGAACATGGGCCGTATGTGTGCTGCAAATTGTGCGACTACAAATTGCAGCTGTACGCGACCCAGGAATACCTCGACCAACACCCGCCGATCCGCAAACCGGCGGACTTGGCCGAGCATCCGTTTATCAGTTATGTGGATGATTTGGCGTTCAGCTCGGAGTTGTTGTACCTGGCGAATGTGGTGCCCGGCGCCAGCGCCAGTTTGCGCAGCACCAGCGTGATTGCGCAGTACGTGGCGGCGCAGCAAGGGCGGTCGATGGCGATATTGCCGTGTTTTTTGGCGGCGCAGGATCCACGGTTGTTGCCAGTGTTGGGGGAGCAGATTTCCATCACTCGCCAGTTCTGGATGTACTGCCGGGAGGACTTGAGGAAGTTGAAGCGGATTACGTTGTTGTGGGACTACATCAGGGAAGTGACGGAGCAGAATCAGGGGTTGTTGATGGGGGAGACGCGAGAGATCAGGTTCGCGGATTAAAGGGCCATCAACGATGATTCGCTTTAATTTGCAGGACGTTTCCTAGAGACTCTCTACCCCATTGCGCCTTACCGTTTGGGTCACTAGCCTCCTGGGGTCGCTGCACATCAGCGACCGGGTTTAGCGATCCGGGTTTCAAGCGTGACACTGCCCCAACAGTATCAGCTGGCGTCCGTCAGCTTTTAGCGTTTTATGGCGGCTGTGTGCGGGAGACTTTCGAGTCTACCCGGGATGCGCTCTGGCCCGGATCGCTAACCTGCACACAGCTGCCACCCTCTTCATGTTTAGCGATGTGATGTGGCGGCTCTACTCCAATACAGAGCAATCATCATGACCAAAATTGTTTCCGACCCACCGCTTTCTTCCATCACCACCCTCGGCGTCGTCGCCTTCGGGGACTACGGCGAAAACGAAAAACCCCTATTCCGCGTCAACGCCGGCATGCCCATTGAGGAAGCGTTAGAGCACGCCTCAACCCTGCTTTTCTACTCCAAGAAACTCGCGATGGAAGCCGCCATGGATGTACGCGGCGAGCAATACGCGTGGGCCGCGCATTACCTGTGTGAGATGGGCAAAGCCGTGGTCGATGACCTGACGCAAGCGATGACACCGGGCCGTTAAGCGAACACCGTTCGAATGCGGGAGGAGCCCTGCTCCTCCCAACATTTAAACGGCGGTGGTCCCGGCTATTTGTGGATACCGAGCCCGAACTTCGCGCAGGAACTCACCCGCACGGGTCTTGAGCCATTCAATCAGACGCGCAATATCCGGCTCTGACTGCCGCCCATTTCGACAAATGATGTAGTAGGCCGCTGGGGACATCATCACGGGGCTTTTCAACGCAACCAATGCACCGTTTTCCAATTGGTCATACACCAACGCAGTCCTGCCCAGCGCAATCCCTGTGCCCTTTACCGCCAGACTGATCGCCAGGCTCGAATCCGGAAATCGAGGCCCATGGTGATAAGGCGGCGTCGGCAGGCCCTGAAACGCAAACCAGCTTTCCCACCCCGGACATACCTGATCGTCCACCCGATGAATCAGCGGGTATTGGGCCACATCCCCCGGCGCGATATCCCCCTTCAACCGTAGAAATTCCGGCGAGCAAACAGGGAACACCGCGTCACGCATCAGCAGTTCAACATGATGATCCGGGTAATCGCCATACCCCATCACCACCGCGACATCGTATTGATGCGCTTCCAGACTAGTGCGGTTGATGTCAGCACTGGTCAACACCAGATCAAGGTTGAATGAGGCCTCAGTGTGAGAGCCGTGCATCCTGGGGATCAGCCATGTCGAGCAGAGCGAGGACGTGCATGAGAGGTACAGCGGTCGGGATTTTGCGGGGTTAAGTGAATGCAAGACCCCATCCAGCGCCTTGAAAAATCCGTCGGTGACCGGCAACAAAGCCTGCCCTGCGGCCGTCAGCTTGACGCCGCGCGAATGCCGCTCAAACAACTGCACGCCCCACCACTCCTCCAGGCCTGCAATTTGATGGCTGATGGCACTGGCAGTGAGGTTAAGCTGCGACGCCGCACGCGCAAAGCTACCGGTTTGCGCAGCGCTGACGAACGCTTGAAGCATTGGAGTGGGAGGCGGACGCTGGGCCATCAGGAGCTCACTTTGATCAAGATGATCCCGCAAACAATGACGAATGCCGACAGCATCCGTCGCCAACCGAACCGTTCGTGAAAGAACAGCGCGGCAATAATGGCGCCGATAATAACACTGGTTTCCCGCAGCGCTGAGACCTTGGCCACCGCGTCCAGCGACAACGCAAACAACACCAATCCGTAAGACGCCAGGTAAAAAACACCGCCCAACAGGCCGACTCGCCAATGCCCACGTATCGCACGCATCAAGGCCAAACGCTCCCTGGAAAACGCCAGCACCGGGATCGGAATGCTCTGGAATACCGTCAGGTAGATGATGTATTGCAACACCGTTTCGCTGGCTCTCACGCCTTTGGCGTCCACCACCGTGTAAGCCGCAATAAACGCCCCGGCACACACCGCCATCAGGATCGGCTTGAGCATCTGCGCCGTCATCCTGCGCACAAATGTCAGGCTGATGATGCCCACACAAATCAACACCACACCCGCCAGCGCCTCGCGTGACAACTGCTCATGCAACAGAAAGTAGGAAAACAACGCGACCAGTACCGGCGGTATCCCACGCATCACCGGGTACACCTGCCCGAAATCTCCCGTTTCATAGGCTTTGATCAGAAATAGCCGATAGACCGTATTGAGTCCCACGGAGACGAGGATGTAGCCCCACACCTCCAGGCTCGGCACGCTGACAAACGGCAACGCCAACAGGCATATCACCAGCGCGGTGCCATCCACCATCGCCAAGGTCATGAAGCGACTGCTGCCGGCGCGGACGACAGCGTTCCAGGTGGCGTGCATGAAGGCAGAGATCAAGACCAGCGTGATCGCGATATCGGAGTTGTCCATGGGGCTCGGCTTTGTTCTTTTGGAGACAGGGAGAAATGAAGTGGTTGGCAAGCCGCGTCTGAAACCTTGTACATCTCAATACGGAGATAACGCTCAAGAAAAATCGAAATGCACTGCTCGGGGGGCTTTTTTCGAGAGAGCTAGTCGTTCGAGCTGATCAACCACCATTGCATTGCGGAACGTAACTTGGCTCTTCGAATCCCGAGCGGCTATTGCCTGACTATCACGTTGCAACGCGGAGAACATCGAAGAATCCACTGTTACATCAGCACCGGAATAAATCAGCGCCAATACCTCGGGATTACTGATCGACACTTTCTGCTTTCCCGGCAGGCCAGTTTGCGCGCCTGCCAACTCATCAAGCAGAGTTGTTGAACGCTTGATTTTAGATGCCTCTTGGCCAACGACACTGACATTGATGTTCATCGCAATCCTTTACGGCTGTTAGTTAGAGCGGCTATTTAACTAAGCCCAACAGATGCAAAAAAGCGAAACCTCATCAGCCTAGCCATCAAGATTCGTCATGCCAGACCTTTCCTAGAGTCAAAAAATTGATAGCTTATGCAGGCGGCTGGTCATGAACACACCTCAACCCCAGCAGTTTTGCCTCAAGAAACTCACCATGGAAGCCACCCTAGATATGCACGCCGGACCGTTAAGCGGACACCGTTCAGATGTGGGGGCCTGCCTTCGATGGCGGTGGGTAAGGCAATAGATTCTTAACTGAATGACCGCATTCGCGAGCAAGCCTGCTCCCACAGTTGAACTGGGTAAGCCGCAAAATTCAGGCCTTTCACAAATAAGTGTGGGAGCTGGCTTGCCGGCGATGGCTGTGTGTCAGTCAGTACATCCGGTACTGAGACACCGCTATCGCCGGCAAGCCGGCTCCTACAATTGATTGGGTTTCAAATTGTGATTGGCGCGGGGCGGGATCAGTCAGACATCACCACAATCGACACCCGACGATTCTCCGTGCGCCCCGCCACCGTGGTGTTCGGCGCCACCGGCTCGCTGCTACCCAGCCCGCGCAGCTGGATGTTCTCTTCCTTCATGCCCACACCGGTCAACACCGCCGCCACGCTTTTTGCGCGGCGCAGGGACAGTTGCTGGTTGTAGGTTTCCTTGCCCGACGCATCGGTGTGGCCGTCGACGCGCACGCGTTCGATGCCGACGCTCAGCAAGGCCTTGCCGATGCGCTGGACGATGTCGGTGCTGGGTTGGTTGAGGGTCTCGACGTCGCTGCCGAACAGCACTTTGCCGGACAGGCCGAATGCCCAGCCTTCGTCGGTCAGTTCGAAGCCTTGCTGCTTGAGGACGGCCACTTGCGCCGGGGTCAGGCCTTTGGGGGGCGGCGTCTGGCAGCCGCCGAGGGCGAGCAGCGCTACCAGCAGGGTGATAAACATGAAACGTGCGGTCGTGAACAAGGGGTCAACTCCTGTGTTGAACGTTGACGACGGGGTTATCCGACTCCGCCGTTTGCTGGCCGCCCGAGGATAAACGCTTGGCCTGGTACATCGCCGCGTCGGCGGCGTTGAGCAAGGTGCCAGGGGTGGCGCCATGATCGGGGTAGATCGCAATGCCGATACTGAGGGAGGTCAATACCTGGGTGTTGCCGGGCACGGGGATGGGCAGGTCCATGCTGGCGATGATCTTTTCGGCAATACGCTCGGCGTCTTGCGCCTTGTGCAACGGTGCCAGCAGGATGGCGAACTCATCGCCGCCCAGGCGCGCCACCAGGTCGTCTTCACGCAATTGCGCACGCACGCGCTCGGCGACGGCGACGAGGACGGCGTCGCCGGCGGCGTGGCCAAAGCTGTCGTTGATCTCTTTGAAACGGTCACTATCGAGGTACAGCACCGCCACCTGTTCCTTGGCCTTGGCTGCGCTGCGCAGGGCGCGGATCAAACGGCCTTCGAAGAACGCACGATTGGGCAGGCCGGTCAGGCTGTCGTGGTTGGCCTGGTGGGCGAGGGATTCGTTCTCGCTTTGCAGGTGGCTTTGCCAGGCTTCCATTTCGCCAAGCAAGGCATTGAAGTCACTGCCCAGGCTGTCGAGTTCGGCGATACGCGCCGGCGGCACGCGGCGGTCGAAGTCGCGCTCGCTGCGGGCGGCGTGGGCCACGGCGGCAAGGCTTTGCAGCGGGCCGGTAATGCCGCGCAACAGGCGTCGCGCCAGGTGTAGGGCAATCCACGCGCTAAGCGCGGTGCAGATGAGGATCCCGGCCAGGCCGCTGAGCAGGAAGCGCAGCAGGCTACCGCCATGGCCGGTGAGATGAATGCTGCCAATGGCTTTGCCTTGATGCAGGATCGGCTGGCTGATGGGTTGTTCGAGCAGGGTGTGCGCCAACTCCAACTCGACCCGGGAGAGCATGCCGGTTTCCGGGCGTACCCACTTCGCCAGCAGCTTGCCATTGGCATCGAAGACTTCGGCCTCAGCCACTTCTTCGGTGGAGGCGATCAGGCTGAGGGCTTCAGTGGCCGCCGCGCTGTCGTTGAACACCACCGCCGCTTCCACGGTGTAGTTGATAGAGCGGGCGATCAGGTGCAGGTTGTGCTCGGCATAGACCCGCAGTGCCAGTACGCCAAGCAGGGTCAGGGAAACACTTGCCAGCGTCACCGCCACCAGCGCCAGGATCATGTGCCCCCGGCCAATGACGGAACGCAGGGTCGGCCGCGCTTTGACGGCTGTCATGAGGCAGGCGCTCGGCGGCGGGACAACTGCAACACGCTCGGGTGAATGCGCACGCCGCTGCGGGCGACGGAGTCGAGGTTGACCTCAAACGACACCTGCTCATCGCTCACGCGCAGGCAGAACAGACTGCCCACGGTGCATTGGTCGCCGCCTTCGCTGATACTCAATACCGGATGGCCGATCAACGACGTGAACAGTTGGCTGCGCTCATCAGCACTGAGCTTGCCGATATACACCGCGTCGCACGCATTGACGATATCGGGATGGCTGGCCAGCAGGCGCTGCACCACTACCGGACGGCCGGTGGCTTGTGTGGTGCCTTTGATCAGGTCGTCGGTGTATTGGGTCGGGCCGACGATGCACAGGCGCAATTGCGCAGGTTCTACCGGCCAGCGCGCATAACTGAGGATACCGAGTACCACTTGCGTCACTGCCTGGGCACGCTGGGCGGCAAGGCCCGCAGGGTCGGGCGCCTGGGCGAAGGTGTATGGCGCGAACACGCACAGGACCGCCACCAGCAGCAGGCGTCTCCAGCTCAAACTGCGCTCTGTGGGCGAGACAGCCACGTTCATGCAGCGATTCTCTCAGGTGTTTTTTAGATGATGCCGCAACGATAGCACAGCGGCGGAAAACCCCGCGAAGAGTAGGTCTTCGCAGGGGGCGCTATTTTTCCAGAAAAATCAGGCGACTGAACCAGAAATCTGACATGACCTAGCAGTCAGTTATTTTCGGATTCGTGACCCAATTCCAGCATCAACCCACTCAAACGCTTGACCTTGCGCCTGACGGCTTCTTCAAACACGCCGCCTCGGGGCTCGATCAGGCTGAACCAGCGCTTGGCCCGGGTGATGCCGGTGTAGATCAGCTCTTTGGTCAGCACCGGGTTCAGCGCATCCGGCAGGATCAGTGCGGTATGGGTGAATTCCGAGCCCTGGGATTTGTGCACGGTCATGGCGTACACGGTTTCCACATCGTTCAGACGGCTGGGCAGCACAAATCGCACACCGCCTTGGCCGTCATTGCGTGGGAAGGCCACGCGCAACACCTGGGGCCCGCCGTCGCTTTCGGGCAGTTTGAGCGCGATGCCGATGTCGCCGTTCATCAGGCCCAGGCCGTAATCGTTGCGGGTCATCAGCACCGGGCGGCCTTCGTACCACTGTTCATCGCCTTCGATCAGCCGCACCTTGCGCAGGGCGGCGGTGATGCGCAGGTTCAGGCCCTCCACGCCCCAGGGGCCTTTGCGTACCGCGCAGAGCAGTTGGAAAGCGTCGAAGGCTTGCAGCAGTTGTTGCGCCCAGTGGGTCCAGGCTTGGCTTTCACGGGGCGTATCCGGCGACGGGCGAGCGCTCTGCAACAGGTTGAGGTAATAGCGATAGCCCTCAGCACCGTCGCCCTGCCCGTCCAGCACTAGGCATTCGAGGGCGTGATCGTGTTCGCCCTTGAGGCTGACGCAGAACAGGTCAGCGTGACTGCGTGCGGCGAGCAGCTTGCGGGCTTCCTCTGCGTTTTGCTGGTTGACCCAACGCGCCAGTTGGCCGATGCCACTGCCTTCGCCGAAACGTCGCGAGTAACGCAGCATTACCACCTGCTGGGCCAAGGGGTGGCTTGCGTCGAGGTCTTCCTGCAGGCCGCTGGCGCTGAGGTCTTCGCCGCTGACGGCTTGCAACCATTGCCGGGTCTCGGCGCTGTAGAAACCGGCTTCGGCGTCGCGGCACAAGTCACCGAGGACAGCGCCCGCCTCTACCGACGCGAGTTGGTCCTTGTCACCCAGCAGTACCAAGCGTGCGTGGGGCGGCAAGGCGTCGAGCAGGTTGGCCATCATTTCCAGGTCGATCATCGAGGCTTCGTCCACCACCAGCACATCCAGGGGCAATGGATTGCCGAGGTGATGACGAAAATGCCGTGTGCCTGGGCGACTGCCCAGCAAGCGGTGGACGGTGGTGACCTGGGTCGGGATTTTTTCCTTCACGCTGTCCGGCACTTTCAGTGACAGCACTTGTTGGCTGATTGACTCGGTGAGGCGTGCGGCGGCCTTACCGGTGGGGGCGGCCAGGCGAATGCGCAATGGGCTGCCAGATTCCACAGCCGGCGCCTGCAACAGCGCGAGCAGGCGCACCACGGTGGTGGTTTTGCCAGTGCCAGGGCCGCCGGTGACGATGCTGAATGCGCCGCGAGTGGCCAGGGCGCAGGCGAGCTTTTGCCAGTCGATCACGCCGTCAGGCGGCGGTTGATCGAACAGGCTGTTGAGGCGCTGCGGCAAATCGACGGCCACGTTTTCCTGGGTGGCAAGACGCAGGCGCAAGGCACTGTCGATGCGCCGTTCGTAAGTCCAGTAGCGGCGCAGGTACAGACGCTTGCCGGACAGGACCAGAGGACGACTCTGCGCGGATTCGCTGCCAT
This sequence comes from Pseudomonas reactans, assembly GCF_013385825.1. Classification (GTDB taxonomy): domain Bacteria; phylum Pseudomonadota; class Gammaproteobacteria; order Pseudomonadales; family Pseudomonadaceae; genus Aquipseudomonas; species Aquipseudomonas reactans. The sequence goes on from NZ_JACAPG010000013.1 coordinate 55,235, forward strand.
CGACCGCCAGCGCGACCAGATGACTGGCGGCCAGTGCGTGGCACCAGTGGGCGCCGTCCAGGCCTTCCAGTAGCTGCGACGGCAACAACATGGCGTCGGTTTGCAGATCGCCCTCTGGCGGCAAGGACAGGGCAAAATCCGGCGCCTTGAGGGTTTCGAACAAGTCGAGGCAGACGTGACCATGGCCCAATTGGTGGCTGGTCAGCGCGGCGGCCAGCAGCACCAGCGGGTCGGCCTGAGGGTCAAGCTCGTGCAGGAAACCAACGAAGGCTTTGTCCAAGGCACGCAACCAGCCACGATCGACCCAGCGCTCCAGCAGTTGCACCAGGTCAGCGGCGCGGCTGAGGGGCATCAGCGCCTCCAGCGGTAGCGGCGACAGGCTCATAACAACACTCCTTGTTCCCAGGCGGGCTCAACCTTGGGCGGGATGGGCTTGCCCTGGAACAGCAGGTCCAGGCCTTCGATCAGTTCCCGCGGCGGTCGGGTGAAATACGCGCCCTGGCTCGCGGACTGCGTGCCCCGCAAGAAAATGTACAGCGCGCCGCCGATATGGTGGTCGTAGTCGTAGTCCGGCAGGCGCGCCTTGAGTTGGCGGTGCAGAGCCAGCAGGTAAAGTACGTATTGAAGGTCGTACCGATGATCAAGGATCGACTGCTCCATGGCATCCAAGGTGTAGGCCGAATCGTCGGGGCCCAGCCAGTTGGATTTGTAGTCGGCCACGTAATAGCGACCATCATGTTCGAAGGTCAAATCGATGAAGCCCTTGAACATGCCGTTGAGCAGTACAGGTTCGGCGGCAACGCGGGAAGCGCCGTTGTGGGTGAATTGGCACACCAGTTTGTCGACGGCGAGGACATCAACCTTGTGGCTGGCGAACCAGAACTCCATCTCGATCTGGTACTGCTGCAAACCACTGAGGGAGACGTGACCGTTATCCACAGGCAGTGGCGTTTGCAGCAGGTGGCCGAGCCAACTGCTGAGGGTGATGATCCAACCTTCCCAGTTGCGCCGGTTGCAGCGGGCGCCCACGGCCTTTTCGATGGCTTCGGGCGTAACGTTGAAGCCGTCCTCCCCTGCCCATTCCAATAGACCGTGGAGGAAGGTCCCTGGGTTAGGACCGCGTGGGAAACGGTGAATATCGCCGCCGGATGCCGCTACTTCGCGAGGTGCATCGGGGTCGAGGCGTTCGTCATCGAACAGCTTTTGGGCCTGCGGGCTTTCCGGTGCTTCGAGCGTGGCGGCGCTCATGCTGTCGCCAATGCGCAAGGCGCTGTAGGAGGCTATCCACCAGTTTTCTGCAGCCTTGCGCTTGGGCAGCAAGGGTGCTCGCAGTGTGGCTTCGTTGCGCGGTGGGTGGAAAAGGATGTCTTGCGCTTCGGGCACCTGGGCGTAGTTGATTGCGGTGCAACCTTCTTGAAGGTCCAGGAGCCAGCGCGCCAAGCCGGCGGACTCACCCAACAAGGCTCCAGCGCCGAGCAAATAACCTAATGCAGAGAGGTGCAGTACGGAGCTGTTGTTGTTGCCACGCTTGAGATCGGCGATACCCAGCCAGCACGCGTGTTTGGCGCGGGTCAGCGCGACATAGAACAGGCGCAGGTCTTCGGCCAGGCGCTCGTTGTCGGCCTTTGCGATCAGCTCAGGCGTAGGACGCAGGCTGACCTGGGATTTGCCGTTTTCATCATGGTAATGAAGGGGCAATCGGCTGCCATCCACCGGTTTGGCTGAGCAGATAAAGGGCAGGAAAACCAGGTCGTATTCCAGGCCTTTGGATTTGTGGATCGTCACGACCTTGACCAGTTGCTCATCACTTTCCAGGCGCAGGATCTGTTCTTCGCCCGCCTGACCAGAAAGTGCCAGGTGTTCGGCCAGATGGCGGATCAGTGCCTGTTCGCCGTCCAGTTCCGATGCGGCCTGTTGCAGCAATTCGCTGAGGTGCAGCAGGTTGGTCAGAACACGTTCGCCATCACTGCGCGCGATCAGGGTTTGCGGCAGTTTGAAGTCGTGAAGCAGACGACGCAGCATCGGCAGCACGCCTTGGGTACGCCAGATCGCGCGGTAGCCCCGGAACTGCATGACGCGGCTTTCCCACGCCAGTTCGTCCTGGTTCAGACGCTCCAGTTCCGGCAGTGACAGGTTCAGGGTGACGCAGGCCAGTGCGGCGCGCAGCGGGCGCTCGACATCCGGCTCGGCGCAAGCCTTGAGCCAGGCCAGCAGGTCGTGGGCTTCCTGGGCGGCGAAGACCGAGTCCTTGTCGGACAGGTAGACGCTGCGCACGCCACGGCCGGCCAACTCGGCGCGCACGGCCTGGGCCTCTTTTCCGTCGCGCACGAGAATGGCGATGTCTGACGGACGCACGCCTTTGAAGCTGCCGTCCGGTTGCAGGAAACCTGCGCGGCCTTGCTGCCCGCCGTTGAGCAATTCAACAATGTGCGTGGCACAGGCCGCCGCAAGTTGCTGACGATACAGCACGTTGGAAACCGGCTGGTCAGTAGGCAAGTGCCAGAGGTTCATGGCTGGCAGCGTTTGGCCATTTACCTGCAATTGTTCTTTGCGTCCCTGGGACAGTACCGAGTGGAACGGCACCGGGTTTTCACCATCGGGCTCGCGGAACAGGAACGCGCCGCGACCTGTTTCCGCACGCTGGAACACGTGGTTCACCGCCTCGACCATCGCGTGGCTGGAGCGGAAGTTGGTACCCAACGTGTGGTGACGACCGGTGGTGGACTGACGGGCGCGCAGGTAAGTGTAGATATCGGCGCCACGGAAGGCGTAGATCGCTTGCTTGGGGTCGCCGATCAGGAACAGGCCACTGTCGAGGTGGTTGTCTTCGATGCGGTAGATGCTGTCGAAGATGGCGTATTGCACCGGGTCGGTGTCCTGGAACTCGTCGATCAGGGCTACCGGGAATTGCTCGCGGATCACACTGGCCAGGCGTTCGCCGCCGTCGGCTTGCAGCGCAGCGTTCAGGCGGATGAGCATGTCGTCGAAGCCCATTTCGGCGCGACGGCGTTTTTCTTCTTCAAAGCGTTTGCCGACCCAGCCTGCCGCGTGCTGCAACACGGCGGCGTCGGGGGTTGGCAGCGCATCAAGCGCCGCCTTGAGGCCGGCCATGGCGTCGATACCGGGATGCTGCGGCGGTTCGCCTTTCCAGGCTTCGGCCATGCCGTCGGGTGTCAGGCGCGTGAAGCCGGTGCCGATGTCGAGTTGTTCGAGGGTTTCGTCAGCGGCCCAGGCGCTGATCTTTTCGAACCACGGCTCGAAGTAACGGGCTTGCATCTTGCGACCGTCGACAGCTTTGGCGGCTACGGCTTGCAGGCAGATATCGCGCAGCTCTGCGGCCCATTGTTGCCAGGGCGCCTTTATGGCTGTCAGCGCTTCACGGCGTTCTTGCAGGCAGGCCGTGATCAGTTCGGCGGGCTCGCGGGTTTCATCCGTCGGCCGTTCACTGCCGAACAACGCGCGCACTCGCGGCATCAACGCGGCGGGACCACCCCAGTTGCTGCGCATCCAATTGAGCGCATCGTCGTGCATCGGGTAGCAGAACAGTCGCCAGTAATCGCGCAACACTTCGCCGAGCAAGTCGCTGTGATCGGTTTCCAGGGTTTGGGTGAACAGGCTGCCGCTGTCGAAGGCGTGCTCGCGCAGCATGCGCTGGCACCAACTGTGGATGGTCGAGACGGCGGCTTCGTCCATCCACTGGGCGGCGATGTCCAGGCGATTGGCGCAGGCTGGCCATTGTTCGGGTAGGTAATCTGCGCGCAGATCGGCGATCAGGGCATCTGGCTGTTCAATTTCTCCGCGAAAAAAACGCGCGGCTTCGGCCAAGCGGATGCGGATGCGTTCGCGCAGTTCTTTGGTGGCGGCATCGGTGAAAGTCACCACCAGGATTTGCGGTGGCAGCAGTTCGCGGCCGAAGCCTGATTCATCGCCTCCGTGGCCCAGGACCAGGCGCAGGTAGAGAGCGGAGATGGTGAAGGTTTTGCCGGTGCCAGCGCTGGCTTCAATCAGCTGGCTGCCTTTGAGCGGGAAGGCCAGGGCCAAGGGTTTGCTGGTCATGCGCCGGCCTCCTCGCCTGTGAGTGATCGCCACGGGGCATTGAGCAGCGGGCGATACAGGGTTTCGCACCAACCTTCGAATTCTTCGCTGGCGATGAGCGTGGCGTAGTCGGGGAATTGCCGGGTGAGCGCCGGGGTTTCGCGGCGCTCACCATCGGTGGTCAGGCCATCGCCTTCGTAAGCTTTGCTGGCGGCCGCCTGGGCCTTGGCAGGATCGGTTTGGCTAAGCCAAGCGAAAGCGGTTTTGACGGCGACGGGCAGCGGTTGGCTCATCCCGGTATGCCAGGCCAGCAATAGGTTACCGAGTAGTTCCTGAGCATTGGCTTTATCCAGCGGCGGCAGCAACAGAGTGTCATCGCTGGCCACCAAGCCGGTGCTCAGCGGCAGGCCGCAGGCGCAGGCAACCACGTGATTGACCCAGGGACGAATCAGGCGATGCCACTTGCGGGTCTTGATCGAGCCGATGCTGTTGGGGATGGTGGTAACGCTGAGCAACCCGCCATCGCTGCGTCGATGCAGACCACTGATCCAGCCTTCCAGCTGCACGCCATTATGCTCAAAACTGACCGGTTCGGCACCGGTGTGTGGGGTGGGCCAGAGGGCGAGCATTTGCTGATAGCGCCGCAACAGATCGGGTAACGGCTCGATCAGCTCGTTGCGCAGGCATTCGCCGAAACCCACCATCGGCAGCAGGCCACTGCCCTGCAGGCGCAGGGCTTGGGCGTTCAGGACCTGGTCCAAATGATCGGGTTGGCTGAGTGCTGCGCTCAGCAGGCTGTCACTCAGGCTGTAGCGTTGCAGGGCATCGAGGACGAAGGGTTCTTCGTCGGCCAGTGGCACTTCGGCGGCTTCGAAGAACACTTTCAGGCGTTGGCTGAAGAAGTGTTTGACCGGATTGCGCAGGAAGTCTTGAAGCTGACCGAGGCTCAGGGCTTCGTCCTGTTGATACGGCGTGAGTCCGCCTTCTTTCAGGATCGCATCCGGCGTTTCGTGCAGCAATTGCCACTCACGGGCGTAGCTGAACAGCGCGTCGCCCTCATGGAAGTAACGGGCGCTGAACGGTTGCAGTGGGTGCTCTTGTGTCATGGCGTCGATCAGCGGTTCATCGCCATTAGCGTGGTGCCAGCCGCTGGAGAGGTGGTCACGCAGTTGGCCGATGAGTACCGACGCAGGGCGGTCACTGTTATCGCGGATGCTGCGGCCCACCCAGCTTATGTACAACTGGTCGCGGGCTGACAGGAGCGCTTCGAGCAGCAGGTAGCGGTCGTCTTCACGCCGTGAACGGTCGCCGGGGCGGTAGTCGCTGCCCATCAGGTCGAAGTCCAGCGGAGGTTGGGCGCGTGGGTAATCACCATCATTCATGCCGAGCAGGCAAACGAGCTTGAATGGGATCGCTCGCATGGGCATCAAAGTGCAGAAATTGACAGCCCCGGCAAGGAAGCGTTGGGACAGGCGACCTTGGTCCAGACCCGCGAGCCAGGCTTCGCGGACTACGGTGAGAGGTAACTCGTCCTGCAGGCCTACAGATTCGCAGGTTTCCAGCCAGGTTTCCCTGAGTTGCTCGAGTTGGCCCAGGAGGTAGTCATCGTGTTCGCTGCTGGGCAGGAAGAACAGTTGCATCAGGCGTTGCAGGCGCTCGCCCCATTCCGCCGGAGCAGCAGGCAGTGACAGTGCTTGATGTGCGTCGTTGAGTGCGTCGAGCAAAGCGACCAAAGGCCCGATGAGCGCTGCGTCGAGGCCACCGATTTCATCGTAGGGCTCGATACCTTCACACGCGGCTCCGGTGCCTACGGCGTAACCGAGCAACATGCGGCGCAGGCCGAAACGCCAGCTGTTTTGTTCCAGCTCCTTTGGCAGACCCAGGCCGGCACGTTGTTCGGCGTTGAGACCCCAGCGGATGCCGGCACCTTCGATCCAGCGATGCAGCGTAGTCAGGTCGCGCTCCTTGATGGCAAAGCGTTCGCGCAGGGCCGGAACGTCGAGCAGGTCGAGGATCTCGCTGACGGGGAAGCGGCTGTCGGGCAGTTTCAGCAGGTGTTCGACGGCGATAAGCAGCGGGTCGCGGCCGCGTTGGCCCTGGTCGGTCAGGGTGAACGGGATGAAGCGTGGGTCATTGCGTTCGAGTTGGCCAAACACGGCGCGAATGTGCGGCGCGTAGCTGTCGACATCAGGGACCATGACGATGATGTCCCGGGGGCGCAACGTAGGGTCGGCGCTGAAACGTTGGAGCAATTGGTCGTGGAGAATTTCCACTTCACGCTGGGCGCTGTGGGCGATGTGGAAGCGGATTGAGGTATCACGCTCCAGATCGACAGCAGGCCATAGGTCGCGGGTTTCATTGAGTGGACGCAGTTCCAGGATGTCGTCCTGGAGCTGGTTGAGCAGTGTGGTGGGCTCGCTGTCACTGAACAGGTCGATGCGACCATCGCGGAATGCAGCGCGATAGCTGTTGGGGTCGTCGTAGCTGTCCAGCAGGCTGATGTAGTCACGGCCTTGCTTGCCCCAGGCGGCCAGTAGCGGGTGGGCGTGCTGGTGCAGGGTTTGTGGGTCGATGGTGACCGGCATGCCAGCTTTACGCGCTTGGCGTTTGTATTCGTTACGCAGCAGGTCTTTGTCGGCGACGATGTCGGACCAATGGTGGCGGCAGGGGTTATGCACGCAGAGCAGGATTTGGCTGAATCGCGCGAGGCCCGCGAGGGCTTCCAATGCCTGGGCGGGCAATGAGGAGATGCCAAAAACGATGACTCGGGATGGCAGGCCCGCGGGCGCTGTTTCCAGTGTATTGATGCGCTCGATAAAACGCTGGTGAACGCCGGCGCGGCTTTCGGCCATGCCTTCTTCACCGACATCCAACAGCAGTGCGCGCCATAGTTCGGCTTGCCAGCAGTTGGCTGGGTTGAGCGATTTTGACTCGCCTCGACCGTTGCGCAGTTGGTGGCGACCGGCAGCCCAGTCTTCGAGCCAATCGGCGCGGTAGACCTGATATTGGTCGAACAGGTCAGCCAGGCGCTCGGCGAGTTGGTAGCGTTTGCGCAAATCGGTGTCGTGGGTCAGAAAACGCTGCAGCGGTTCAAAGTGCGGTTGATTGATAAGCTCCGGAAGCAGGCGCATGAGGCGCCAGGTCAGCGGGGCTTTATCGAGCAGGGACTTGGGCGGAATTTCATCTTTGCCCAAGACCATGCGGTAGAGCTGCCACATAAAGCTGCCGGGCAGTTGAACATCAATTGCTGCGGCTATTCCGCAACCGCCCATGTCGTCGTCTTCCGGATCTTCAGCCAAGGCCAGCTTGAGCCACTGGGCGATGCCGTTGCTTTGAACCAGGGCGATCTCGTTTTCCAAGGGCGCCAGGGGATAGCGGCGCATCCAACTGACCACCAGGCTGCGCAGTTCGTCCAGGCGGTTGCCGTGAACCACCATGAATCCAGGGCTGAGGGACGTCGCATCCGGCATAACGGCTTCCTTGGGAAAAGCAAAAATCGAGGGTGCGACTTTAGCACTGTGGGCAGTTGTTGGAGGAATTGGGATGTTAGCTGTCTTTTCGACCGCCCAAAACAAAACCCCATCTGCTTTCGCAAATGGGGTTTCGGAATTTAATCTTGACG
>NZ_JACAPG010000014.1:0-597158 GCF_013385825.1 Pseudomonas reactans
GTGGCGGCGGCCCCCCAAATCACTGTCGGATTACGGGCATACCGAGCCTAGGCGAGGTACCGAGTGTTGGGGCAAGAGCCCTTTTGGTTACTTTTGGGGCTCTTTTCCAAAAGTGACCCGCCGTAAGGGCGGAACCCATATCAGCCATCACCCAAATAACGGATATGTACCCAGTCCCACCCCTATCCCAGACATAAAAAAAGCGCCGCGTACCTCACGATACGCGGCGCCTCTTCACATCAACACTTTAGGCCTGAATCACCGGAATGTTGGCGCTAGCTGCGATCTTGCGGAACTCAGCAATCTGGTCGAAGTTCAGGTAGCGGTAAACGTCACTGGCCATGGTGTCCAGTTTCGCCGCGTAGCCCATGTACTCTTCGACAGTCGGCAGGCGACCCAGGGTAGAAGCCACTGCCGCCAGCTCAGCCGAAGCCAGGTAGACGTTAGCGCCGTCACCCAGGCGGTTCGGGAAGTTACGGGTCGACGTCGACACCACGGTCGAGTTCGGCTCTACACGTGCCTGGTTACCCATGCACAGCGAGCAGCCCGGCATTTCCATGCGCGCGCCAGCCTTGCCGTAGATGCCGTAGTAACCTTCTTCGGTCAGTTGGTGAGCGTCCATCTTGGTCGGAGGCGACAGCCACAGACGAGTTGGCAGCTGACCCTTGACCTGCTCCAGCAGCTTACCGGCCGCGCGGAAGTGACCGATGTTGGTCATGCACGAACCGATGAACACTTCGTCGATCTTCTCGCCGGCAACGCTCGACAGCAGACGGGCATCGTCCGGGTCGTTCGGTGCGCAGAGGATCGGCTCGTTGATCTCGGCCAGGTCGATCTCGATGATTTCAGCGTATTCCGCGTCAGCATCGGCTTCCATCAGCTCAGGGTTCTTGACCCAGGCTTCCATCGCTTGGGCGCGACGTTCCAGGGTGCGTGGGTCGCCGTAGCCTTCACCGATCATCCAGCGCAGCAGGGTGATGTTGGAGTTCAGGTATTCGGTGATCGACTCTTTCGACAGCTTGATGGTGCAACCGGCAGCCGAACGTTCAGCCGAGGCGTCGGACAGCTCGAAAGCCTGCTCCAGCGTCAGGTCGTTCAGGCCTTCGATCTCCAGGATGCGGCCGGAGAAGGCGTTCTTCTTGCCTTTCTTCTCTACTGTCAGCAGACCCGATTGGATCGCGTAGTAAGGAATGGCATGAACCAGGTCACGCAGGGTGATGCCAGGTTTCATCTTGCCTTTGAAGCGCACCAGGATCGATTCCGGCATGTCCAGTGGCATAACGCCAGTGGCTGCGGCGAACGCGACCAGACCGGAACCGGCCGGGAACGAGATGCCCATCGGGAAACGGGTGTGGGAGTCACCACCGGTACCGACGGTGTCCGGCAGCAGCATGCGGTTCAGCCAGCTGTGGATGATGCCGTCACCTGGACGCAGCGATACACCGCCACGGGTCATGATGAAGTCAGGCAGGGTGTGGTGGGTGGTCACGTCGATCGGCTTTGGATAGGCCGCGGTGTGGCAGAACGACTGCATGACCAGATCGGTCGAGAAGCCCAGGCACGCCAGGTCTTTCAGTTCATCACGGGTCATAGGACCGGTGGTGTCCTGGGAACCCACGGTGGTCATCTTCGGTTCGCAGTAGGTGCCAGGACGAACGCCTTTTCCTTCTGGCAGACCGCACGCCTTGCCGACCATTTTCTGTGCCAGGGTGAAGCCTTTGCCGGTGTCGACCGGTGCTTCTGGCAGTTTGAACAGGTCGGTCGGGCCCAGGCCCAGCTCGGCACGTGCCTTGTCGGTCAGGCCACGGCCGATGATCAGCGGGATACGGCCGCCGGCGCGGACTTCGTCCAACAGCACCGGGGTCTTCATTTCGAAGGTGGTGATGACTTCGTCGGTGCCGTGTTTGCAGACCTTGCCAGCATGCGGGTACAGGTCGATCACGTCGCCCATGTTCATGTTGGTAACGTCAAACTCGATTGGCAGTGCGCCCGCATCTTCCATGGTGTTGTAGAAGATTGGAGCGATCTTGCTGCCGAAGCAGAAGCCGCCGGCGCGCTTGTTCGGCACGTACGGAACGTCGTCGCCGAAGAACCACAGCACGGAGTTGGTGGCCGACTTACGCGACGAACCGGTACCAACCACGTCGCCCACGTAGGCGATCGGGAAGCCTTGGCCGCGCATTTCTTCGATCTGCTTCATCGGGCCGGTCTTGCCTTGCTCGTCCGGCACGATGCCTTCACGGGCCATTTTCAGCATGGCCAGGGCGTGCAGCGGGATGTCAGGACGGGACCAGGCATCGGGAGCAGGGGACAGGTCGTCAGTGTTGGTTTCGCCGGTGACCTTGAACACGCGCAGGCTGATCTTGTCGGCCAGGGTAGGGCGGTTGCTGAACCACTCGCCGTCGGCCCAGGACTGGATGACGGCTTTAGCGTGTTCGTTGCCGTTCTTGGCTTTTTCAGCCACGTCGTGGAACGCATCGAACATCAACAGGGTGTGCTTGAGTTGGGCGGCGGCGACAGGAGCCAGTGCGGCGTCGTCCAGCAGCTCGACCAGGGTCACGATGTTGTAGCCGCCTTGCATGGTGCCAAGCAGTTCAACGGCACGTTGCTTGCTGATCAGGGGGGAAGTGGCTTCGCCCTTGGCCAGGGCAGACAGGAAACCGGCTTTGACGTAGGCAGCTTCGTCAACGCCTGGTGGAATGCGGTTGGTGATCAGGTCAACGAGGAATTCTTCTTCGCCAGCCGGAGGATTTTTCAGCAGCTCGACCAGGCCTGCGGTTTGTTCGGCGTTAAGCGGCTGGGGAACGATACCCAGGGCTGCACGCTCTTCGATATGTTTGCGGTAGGCTTCAAGCACAGTTATTACCCTCATCAGTGGTCCCACGGGACGCTCATCCAGAAATGAACGGCACGCATGCGCTCGGGGGCTTTTTGGGCCGCAAAGCCAGCGCTGCCGGCATTCCTCACAGAAGCTGCTTTCAAAGTTTTACGCCTGCAGAACGGAGCTGATGAGGGTTGGCGAGGGCTCTGACCTACCGAGTCATTAACCATCGCCAACACCGTTCTGAAGGAACGACTGTGCTCGTGACGCTTTGAAAACAGCTTCCAGCGGATTATTGGCGCCTTACAAGGCCGGATGATTCTACGGCAAAAAAATTCTAAAGGTAAGTTGCCTAACCAAGTTTGCTGGGTGATCAAGCTTAGACAAAGGGCTAACATGGCGCATTGTTTCGCTGATTTGCGTGTCGCTGCCCATGTCCAACCAAACCATCAAGACCCCCTGCGTCGGCCTGTGCTCCACGGTCTACGGCGATCTCGTGTGCCGTGGCTGCAAGCGCTTTCACCACGAAGTGATCCAGTGGAACGGCTACGGCGAAGAGGAAAAACGTGCGGTCTGGCTGCGGTTGGAGCAGCTGCTGGTGCAGGTGATGGCCGGAAAGCTGGAGGTTTTTGACCCCAAGACCCTGCGCGGCCAACTGGAACAGCGCAAGATCCGCTTCGTGCCGCACCAGTCCGAATACTGCTGGGCCTACCAGTTGATCGCCCGCGGGGCTCGGGTGATCAATAACCTGGAGGCCTATGGCATGGTGCTGTTGCCCGAGTTTCGCGACTGGCCCTTGCCGGACCTGCGCGATGCCATCGATCGGGAGTTCTTTATCCTGTCCGAGGCCCACTACCAGCGCTATATCGCGCCGGGGTTTCTCAAGGATGCATTTGGCGCCTAGCGGTCAGGCGTTGGTGGCCTGTTCCACCAGGCGGTCCATCACTTCTTCAGGCTTGAGCACCAACACGTCGCTTTCCAGCGTATCCAGCACAACCTCTGCGGTGTTGCCAATCAATGCGCCGGAAATGCCCGTACGCCCCACGGTACCGATGATAGTCACCGCCGCCTGCAGCTTGTGGGCGAGATGCGGTATCAACACGTCCGCCGGTCCTTCCTCGATATGCAGGTGTTTGTCATCCACATCGAACTCCGCCTGAAACGCCCTGCATTGCTCGCGATAACGTGCCTCGATGGTCTCCTTGAGCTGAAACGTCGGGTCCGCCGCCGACAGCATCGGCGACGGATGGGCGCTGATCACATGCAACTGCGCCTTGGCCAGGTGGGCGATATCAAAGCCATGGTCGATGATCGAGTTATGCAATGAACGGTGCTCACCGTCGGTATTGCCCACATCGATCGCCGCCAGGATCACGCCGCCCGTCCAGGGTGTAGCGGTCTTGACCAGCAACACCGCCGTCGGGCAATAACGCAGCAACTTCCAATCCGCAGGCGTCAGCAGCGCCTTTTTCAATGGGCTGTCCGGGAAGTGCTGCTTGATCACCAGCCCACAGCCTTCGGCCTGCTGCACGTCGATAATGGTTTCATGCAAGCTGGCATTCCACGCCTGCTCGGTGCTGACGCTGTAGCCGTCTTCCTGCAAGCCCGACTTGAGTAGGCTCAGCAGCGCCGAGTGCTCATGCTTTTTGTCGCAGACCAGCAAATGCAGGTGCGCGCCGGTGACCCCGGCGATCAGCTTGGCACGCTTGAGGGCCAGGCTTTCCGAATGCTCGGGCTCGATGACCACCAGGATGCTGCGGATGGCTTGCATGGTCGGGATCTCCATAAAAAAGGGCGGGGGCCTGGAACAACTATAGTTGCTGGCTGGCGCACGTCATGTTGATGCACATCAAGGCCGGTGGCTGGTGGTCTGCGGCGGGGTCGGTATAATCGCCGGCCTTTTGTGATCCTTTTACCCGTGAGCCCGATGAACCTGCCCGAAATCCACGAATTCCTCGGTTGCCGCACCCCTGGCGCCTGGGTCCAGGCCGCGCTGGCCGATCAGGACACCCTGCTGATCGACCACAAGAACTGCGAATTCAAAGCCGCAAGCACTGCCCTGAGCCTGATCGCCAAGTACTACAGCCATGTGGACCTGATCAACATGATGTCGCGCCTGGCCCGCGAAGAGCTGGTGCACCATGAACAAGTCATGCGCCTGATGAAAAAGCGCAAAGTCGAGTTGCGTCAACTGAATGCCGGGCGTTACGCCTCGGGTTTGCGCAAAGTGGTGCGCACCCATGAGCCGGTCAAGCTGGTGGATACCCTGGTGGTAGGCGCGTTTATCGAAGCGCGCAGTTGCGAGCGTTTCGAAGCACTGGTGCCGCATTTGGACGAAGAACTCGGCAAGTTTTACTTCGGTTTGCTGAAAAGCGAGGCGCGGCACTTCCAGGGTTACCTGAAGCTGGCCTACCAGTACGGCGACACCAAGGATGTTGCCCAGGTGATTGAGCGGGTGAGGGCGGCCGAGCAGGAGCTGATCGAATCACCCGACATCGAGTTCCGCTTTCACAGTGGCGTGCCAGCCTGAGGCCACGGCCACGCCGATCAGCGCGGTGATTCCGGCGAGCAGCAGGATCACCGCCTGCGTGCCCAGCGGCGCCGCCAACAGCGCAATCGCCAGGCCCGCCAAGGGTTGCGGCAGGTTGTTGAGCAGGGTGATCACGCCTACGGTCTTGCCGAAGTCCTGCACGGGAATCACCCGCTGACGGGTGCTGCGCAGGTAGACGTTGAACATCTTGTCGAAGCCGGTGACCAGCAGGAAGCCCACGGCGTAGAGCCACACGTCGGGGCTGACTGCCATGATCACCGCACCGACCGCAATCATTGAATACGACAGGCCGCCCAGCACCTTCAACGGCAGCCCGGCCCGCGCCAAATAAAACAGAATCCCGATGGTCACCAGGGCGCCGGCTGCCTGCAGCAGGGCGTAGGCGTCCTTATCCTGTGCAAATTGGCCGGTCACCATCGCCGCAGACGTGGCCAGCGTGACGCCGATGATCAGGTTCACGCCCACGGCCAGGGTGATGATCCGCTTCAATTCCGGCAGTCGGCGGATATGCCCGAAGGCAATCTTAAGTGGCCGCAGCCAGATATCCCGGTGCTGCTCGAAAGTTTCCAGCTGTGTCGTGCTGGAGCGTTGCCACGCGCGCATCGCCAGGTCAGCCAATAAGAACAGCCCGGCCACCCCGAGTACGACCCAGTGCCAGGCCCACACTTCCAGCATCAGCGCCGCTACCAATGGGCCGAGCACCAGCCCGCTCTGGTCGGCAATCTGCGAATAGGACAGTGTCTTGGCATAGCTGTAGTGGGGGAAAACATGGGGCATCAGCACTTCTCGCGCCATGATGCCCTGGGTGGTCAGCACGCCGCAGAGCGCCGAGAGCAGGACGATCCAGAGGATGCCGTCGAATACCCCGTACAAAACCACGGCCGTCACGCAAGCCAGCGCCCGGTAAACCTGGCTGATATGCAGGATGCGCACCGGTGCGAACTTGTCGCACAATGCGCCACACACCGGGAACGCGAGATAACGCGGCAGCGACTCGATAAAGAACGCCAGCCCGGCCCAGGCCACGCTCTGGGTGGTCTGGAACACGATCAAGGGCACGATGAACAGCAGAATCTGGTCCGCCAGCCGCGACAGGAACAGCGAAACAAAGAACGCCAGGTAATCCTTGCGCATACAACTCCCTGTGGATGGCGTTAAACATTGCAGGTTATTTGTTAAAAACTCTTAAAAGCATGAAGCTTCGTCGGCCAATGCTGGCCAGCCGCTTTAGTTGCCCAGCTTGCCACCTATAATGCCCGCTCTTCAATCCGTGTCTGCATACTGAGAACTTATGGAAAACTTGGGGCTGGGCAAGGTCTTGCTCGTTGAGGACGACGAAAAACTGGCAGGGCTGATCGCGCACTTTCTCGCGCAGCATGGCTTTGAGGTGCGCGTAGAGCACCGGGGCGACGAGGCCCTGGCCGCGTTCCTGGAATTCAAGCCGAAGATCGTCGTACTCGACCTGATGCTGCCCGGCCAGAGCGGCCTGCATGTCTGCCGGGGGATTCGCGCGGTGTCTGACACGCCGATCGTGATCCTCACGGCCAAAGAGGACGACTTGGACCATATCCTTGGCCTCGAGTCCGGTGCCGACGACTACGTGATCAAGCCGATCAAGCCCCCGGTGCTGCTGGCGCGCCTGCGCGCCCTGCAACGACGCCAGACGCCAGAACCGACCGTGCGTGGTTCGCTGGCCTTCGGACGGCTGGCCATCGATCGCAGTTGCCGGGTGGTCAGCCTGGGCGATGACAAAATCGACCTTACCACCATGGAATTTGAGCTGCTGTGGCTGCTGGCCAGCAACTCGGGGACGATCCTGTCCCGCGATGACATCCTCAACCGCATGCGCGGCATTGCGTTCGACGGCCTCAACCGCAGTGTCGATGTGTACATCAGCAAGCTGCGCGGCAAACTCAACGATAACCCCCGCGAACCGGTGTGCATCAAGACCATCTGGGGCAAGGGCTACCTGTTCAATCCGTTCGCGTGGGAGGCTTAGATGCTGCGGCTCTATATCCGCCTGTACATCATCCTGGCGCTGGGCCTGGCGGGGGCGATCTGGCTGGTCAACTACACCTTCGACGAGCTGCTGCCCGAAGCCAATGAAACCTATAACCGCGAAGCCCTGCGTGGCCCGGCCTATGGTTTGGTCGAGCAGTTGCGGCCCTTGCTCGGTGATGCCCGCCAAGCGCGTCTGAGCGAGCTGCAACCCCATTACGGCCTGCACCTCAAGCTGGTGCAGCGCGATGAACTGGCGCTGGATCAGCGTGAGCAACAATTGCTGGCGGCCGGGCAGTTGGTGGTGCGGGGCGACTTCATGGAGTTCATCGCCAATATCGACGGCGGCCCGCAATTGCTCAATATCAAGCTGCCCGACGAGCCGAAATGGCTGTATTTGTGGGCCTACAGCCTGCTGGGGCTGAGCCTGGCGATCGTGCTGTATTTCTGGGTGCGCCCGCACTGGCGCGACCTGGAGCATATCCGCCTGGCGGCCCAACGCTTCGGGGATAACGATCTCAGTTCACGCATTCTGCTGCCACGCCGTTCCACCGTGCGTTCGCTGGCCGGGCACTTCAACCAGATGGCCGAGCGTATCGAAAGCCTGATCGCCAACCAGCGCGAACTCACCAACGCCGTGTCCCATGAACTGCGTACGCCGATTGCGCGGCTGTCGTTCGAACTCGACCAGCTCAAGCAACAGACCGATCCACGCCAGCGCGGCGAATTGATCGCGGACATGTACGCGGACCTGGGCGAGCTGGAAGAAATGGTGTCCGAGTTGCTCACCTACGCCAGCCTGGAACGCGGTGCCACCCAAGTCACCCGCGAAAGCATCGAGGCCCACAGCTGGCTCGACAGCGTGATCGGCAGCGTGGCGCTGGAGGCTGAAGCGGCGGGTATCCAATTGTCGTTGCGCACGTGCGAGGTGGACTTTATCCAGATCGAGCCGCGCTTCATGGCGCGCGCGGTAATCAACCTGTTGCGCAACGCCATCCGTTACGCCGAACGCCGTGTGGAAGTGTCGCTGGTCAAGTTCGGCAGCGGCTACGAAGTGCGGGTGTGTGACGACGGCCCAGGGGTACCGGAAGAAGGCCGCTCGAAGATCTTCCAGCCCTTCATGCGCCTGGACGCCAGCCGCGACCGCCGCACCGGCGGCTTCGGCCTAGGCCTGGCGTTGGTGCAGCGGGTGTCGCAATGGCACGGTGGCCAGGTGCAAGTGCTGGATTCGGAATGGGGCGGGGCCTCATTCCGAATGACTTGGGCGTATGCCGAGTAGCTGTAGGCGCTGGCTTGCTGCGAAGGCTGCCTGACTGCCGACCACTCTCTAACTGTTGCCCCGCAATCTAACTGTAGGAGCTGGCTTGCCGGCGATGGCGATCGTTCATTCAAGGACAGGGTGAATGTTTATCCGCTATCGCTGGCAAGCCAGCGCCTACAGTGTTTGATTGGATTACTAGGTTAGAAGGTGTATTCCAAAACGCCCATCACTGACGTCTGTAACCGTCGCTCCACGATGGGGCTCTTGCCGGCTTCGTCCGCTAGGTATTGCACGTCCAGCAAGGTCGAGAACTGGGTGTGCTCGCTGATCGGCAGGCTCCACACCAGGTTCATGCCATTGCTGATATTGCCACCACTGGCCTTGTAGGCTTTGAAGCGACTGCGCGCGGCTTGGCCGGTGGTCACGCCGTACCAGGTCTGCAGGTACTCGCGGTCGCCAAAGTGGCTGCTGAGGCTGGCGTCGACGGAGCCGAAACGGCCTTCATACAGGTTGGTCCCCAGGCTCAATTCCAGATGGGTGAACGCTTTGCCGCTGTCCTTGTGGTCATCTTCCTTGAGGGCATGCTCCAGCGTGGCGCCCATAATTACACCGCCCAGGTTGTAGCTGGCACTCACGCCCAATTGCGGGCGTGATTTGATTTCACCCATGCCTTTCAGGCGCTTTGAACCGAGGTGCATGGACTCGTTTTTGTCTTTGCGTGATCCACTGGCGCCGACATACGCACTGAAGCT
Organism: Pseudomonas reactans; assembly: GCF_013385825.1. Taxonomy (GTDB): domain Bacteria; phylum Pseudomonadota; class Gammaproteobacteria; order Pseudomonadales; family Pseudomonadaceae; genus Aquipseudomonas; species Aquipseudomonas reactans. The sequence continues at coordinate 9,384 of NZ_JACAPG010000014.1, forward strand.
CAAGGCGTTGCCTTCGTAGCCCCAGCCCAGGCCCTTGTCGGTGTCGAGGAAAATCCCCCAGGGGCTGACGATGGCACCGCCGAACACCGGGGCGGTCATGCGTTCGTCGCTGCCGCTGTAGCGGGGCAGGTTGGCCACGCCGGCCTTGAGGCTGTAGGTCCAGTCCTCGGCCAGTACGCTGTTGGCGCTCGCGAGCAAACACAGTGAGGTCAGGGACAGGCATAGATTTTTTGGGTTCATCAGGGTTTTCATGTCGGTTAGAAACTCAAGGGTGGATGGGTACGTTTGAAGGAGTAGCCCGAAGCGCTCAGGCCATTGATCTGGCGGCTGACGGTGTCACCCAGGCCATAGCCGTTACCGGCCAATACGGCATGGGCGTTGTCCACGGGCAGCAGGATGTAGTCGGTCAGCGGTTCGTCGTGCAGTTGGCCGCGAATCACCAGGAAGCCTTCTTCGAGGCGCACGCTGATCCCGCTCAATGGCGCATCGGGTTCATGGGTGTTGAGTACTTGGTAGGTGCCGACGGTGTCGGCCCAGGCCAAGGGCAGTGGCGGCGGGTCGATGCGTTCGCCGATGGGGATGCGCTGGCCATGGCTGCGCGCCGTGAGCATCTGCCGGCCTTGCACAGTGATGACGTCGAGTTGTACCTGGCCCAGTTCGCCGAGGTCCTTGAGCCAGAAACCGAAGACTTTCTTCTGGGCGCGCAGCCAGCCTTGATCGTCACGCAGCAGTTCGAAGTTAAAGCCAGCCAGTTCGCCACGCAGCCGATGGTCATCATCCTTGATCCGGAACACCCCCCACGCGGTGGCATAGAACCCGGCCAGGCGCTGGCGGTCGATGGCGGCCGGCACCTGGCGCAGCTTGAGTCCGTGGCGGGGGGCCTGGCAGTCGTCGCTGCAGACTTGCTCGCCGGTTTGCGCCTGAAGCATCAGGCGCAGGGTGTCGGTGGCCAGTGTGGCGACCAGGTCTTCGGCATTGCTGTCGTTGGCCATGATGATCACGGCCAATTGATGGTCCGGCAGCAGGCTCAGCTGTGCGGCGAAATCATCGCCACCGCCGCTGTGCTGGTAGGTGCGCACACCAGGGCCGACCGGCTCGTCACCGCAGGGCGCCAGAAACCACGCCAGGCCGATCTGGCAATCGAAGTCCAGGGCATTGCCAGTGTTTTGCTGGGTGAACATTTCATCGATGGAGCGGCTGGTCATTACCCGGTTGCCCTTGTAGAGGCCTTCGGCAAACAGCATCTGCACGTAATGGCTGAGGTCCCTGGGGCTGGCCCACAAACCGCCGGCAGCGATGTCACGCAGTTGCGCATCGGTGCTGGCGACACCTTCCTGATAACCCTGGGCGCGATAGCCGATTTGCGCGGCGGTCCCGACAAAGCTCGCACGGTCCATCTCCAGCGGTTTGAGCAGACTGTGTTGCAACTGGGCTTCAAATTCCTTGCCGCTGCTGCGCTCGATGGCCGCGCCCACCAGCGCGTAACCCAGATTGGAATAGGCCACTTGCGTACCGGGCGGCGTGCTCAGCCAGACGCCGGACAGGCGCATCGGCATCTGCCCCATGGCGTAGGTGTTGCGCAGGTCTCGCAGGTGTTCACTGGGCAAGCCGGACTGATGGCTGAGCAGGCGACGCAAGGTGATGTCGCGGTCGGCGGCCTGCTGGTCGGTATGGAAGCGCGAGCGCACATAGAATTCGCGCAGGGTTTGCTGGATCGGTGCGTCCAGCGCCAGTCGCTGTTGTTCAACCAGTTGCAGGGCCGCACTGGCGGTGAGCAGCTTGGAGATCGCACCGGCCCGGAAGGCGGTGTTCGGCGTCACCGGCAGGCCCTTGGCTTTGTCGGCCATGCCGAACCCGCGACTCCAGATCAACTCCTGGCCGTTGACCAGGGCAATCGACAGGCCCGGGATGTTGTCCTGGGCCATGTCTCGCGGGATCCGGGTTTGCAGGTAACGGATGATCGCGCTGTAGTCGCCCTTCGGAATCGGCGGCGGGGCAGGTGACTGCCCTTGGCAGCCGATACTGCCCAACAGGCAACCGAGTAATGGAAGACCGCGCAATGTGCGAAGCATGACGAGCACCCGACAGGTGATTTGGATGCTCGAATGCTAGGGCTGTGGCGCCCGAGGGTCTTTGACAGCTTTGTCGATAAACTGTCAAAGACTGTTAACGGGTCACTCCGTTGCGCTCATGCCACTGGGCGATCGACTCTTCGGGGTACTCATCGAACTGCAGGTCGCCCTTACGCAGCGTGACCTCTACCCAAGGTGCCTTGGACCCCAGCATCAAGTGCGTGTGCTCCGGTGGTACCGGCAGCGGCGTGTCGATGGCCGAGGCGAACGGATGGATCAACTCCGGCCATTCGGGGCTGAACACCCACAGCGCGCTGCCGCACTGCGAGCAGAAATGCCGCTCGGCCGTACTGGCATGGGCGCGGCTGGCGCCTTCAGGCTTGAGCTTGGCGTGGTAGACCGAAATGAATTTGCGCCCGCGCACCTTCAGGCTGGCGGTGTCACCGGCCAGGTTGATCGCGTAACCGCCACCGCCCTGGGTCTTGCGGCAGATCGAGCAATAGCAACGCTGGTAAGGGTAGGGGTGGGCACTGACGAGGCTGAACGTGACGGCGCCGCAATGGCAGGATCCTTCAAGCTGCATGGGCTGACTCCTTTGGCAAGGTGACTGTTCAGCTTAGGCGCTTTGCGGCATCAACGTGGCAATCAGCGCACGAATGGTGCCGGGCAACGCCTCCAGCTCCCGCACCAGGATACTGCGCTCGCGAATCGCCCAGGGCTCATCCAGCTTCACCGCGACCAATTGCATGGTGCGGCTGTGTCGCACGGCAGCCGACTCCGGAATGATGCCGATCCCCACACCGGCCTCGACCATCCGGCAGATCGCCTCGAAGCTCGACACCTGGATACGCAGTGACAAATGCTTGCCCAGCCGTTCGACGTGTTCGCGCAAGAAGCTCAGCAAGGTGCTGCCTTCGTGCAGGCCGATGTGCTGGTAGGCGAGGGTCTGTTCCAGCGTGACCGAGGGTTGTTCCGCCAAGGGATGGCCGACCGGCACCATCAACACCAGTTCATCGGTGCTGAAATGCAGCACCTGCAAACCTGCCGCTTCTACGGGGCCGGCGATGATGCCCATGTCGCTGGTGCCATCCAGCACGCCGCGCACGATATCGCGGGACAGGCGTTCCTGCAGGTCGACGGTCACGCCGGGGCGTTGTGACAGGAAGCCCGCCAGCACCTCCGGCAAGAACTCGGTGACGGCGGTGGTGTTGGCAAAGATGCGGATATGCCCGGCCGAATCCACGCCGTATTGGGTGAATTCGCTCTTGAGGTAGTCCACCTGGCGCATGATCAACCGCGCATGGTGTAGCAAACGCTCACCGGCCGGGGTGATCTCGACGCCACGGCTGTCGCGGTACAGCAGGCGGGTGTCGAGCTGGCCTTCGAGGGCTTTGATCCGCGCGCTGGCGGCAGCCGGCGAGAGGAACGCACGCTTGGCGCCCTGGGTCAGGCTGGGGGATTCGGCGATATGGATAAACAGGCGCAGGTCGGCCAGATCGAAGTGCATGCAAGGCTCCCGGTACAGGATGGCGGCGTTCAGCATAACCGAACGCCGGTTTATTGAAATGCAAATTCTCAGAACGGCGATAGGCTTGCATGATCCGGGGCAGACACTCACTGCCCGAGGACCTGCACCCGATGAGCGCCACCGATTGGATCGGCCGAAGCGAAACCGCCCACGACCACCTCAGCCATAACCTGCTCAAGCGCATTGCCGCCACCTTCGGTGAAAAAGTGCCCGAAGACGGCGCGGACATCCCGCCGTTGTGGCAGTGGTGTTTCTTCCAGGACCCGTTGCCGGAAACGGCCCTGGGCACTGACGGCCACCCGGCCCGTGGCGGTTTCCTGCCGCCGGCCGACAACCGCAATCGCATGTGGGCCGGTGGCCGAATCGAGTTTGTGCATGCGCTGCGTGCCGGCGAGGCAGCGACCCGCGTGTCGACCATCACTCAGGTCGAAGAAAAGACTGGCCGCACCGGTTCGCTGCTGTTTGTCACCGTGCGCCATGACTATTCCCAAGACGGCCGCCTGGCGATCCGCGAGGAACAGGACATCGTCTACCGCGAACCCACGCCGCCCAAATCCGGCAGCGGTGACGCGCTGGAGCAGGGCGAATGGTCTGAAGCCGTCAATCCCACGCCCACCCTGCTGTTTCGCTACAGCGCCGTGACCTTCAACGGTCACCGCATTCACTACGACTACCCCTATGTCACCGGCACCGAAGGCTATTCAGGCCTGGTGGTGCATGGGCCGCTGATCGCCACCCTGAGCCTGCGCGCATTCTGCCGCGCCAACCCTGGCGCCACCTTGCGCCGGTTTGCCTATCGCGGCGTGCGCCCGTTGATTGCGCCGCAGCCGTTTGAAGTGGGCGGCCGCGTGACCGAAACCGGTGTGGCGCAGCTGTGGGCCGGCAACGCCCAGGGCCTGGCGCAGCAAGCCAGCGTGCATTTCGAATAATCCAAGAACAACAGGCGGAGAGCCGTTAATGAACCCGAATGACAATGAAGAACTCAATGCCATCCGCGAAGGCGTGCGCGCCTTGTGCGCTGAATTCGATGCCGCGTACTGGCGCAGGATTGACGAGGAAAAAGGCTTCCCCGAAGCCTTCGTCAAGGCGTTGACCGACGCCGGCTGGCTGTCCGCGATGATCCCCGAAGAGTACGGCGGCTCCGGCCTGGGCCTGGCTGAAGCTTCGGTGATCCTTGAAGAGGTGAACCGCTGCGGCGGCAACTCCGGCACCGTGCACGGCCAGATGTACAACATGTTCACCCTGTTGCGGCACGGCAGTGAAGCCCAGAAACGCTTCTACCTGCCCAAGCTCGCCAGCGGCGAATTGCGCCTGCAATCCATGGGCGTGACCGAGCCCACCACCGGCACCGACACTACCAAGATCAAGACCACCGCGATTCAGCGTGGCGACAAGTACGTGATCAACGGCCAGAAAGTGTGGATCTCGCGGGTCCAGCATTCCGACCTGATGATCCTGCTGGCGCGCACCACGCCATTGGCCGAAGTGAAGAAAAAATCCGAAGGCATGTCGATCTTCCTGGTGGATCTGCGCGAAGCCATCGGCAACGGCCTGACCGTGCAGCCCATCGCCAATATGGTCAACCACGAAACCAACGAGCTGTTCTTCGACAACCTGGAGTTGCCGCTGGACAGCCTTATCGGTGAAGAGGGCAAGGGCTTCAAATACATCCTCGACGGCCTCAACGCCGAGCGCACGCTGATCGCCGCCGAATGCATCGGTGATGGCCGCTGGTTTATCGAAAAGGCCAGTGCCTATGCCCGCGACCGCGTGGTGTTTGGCCGGCCCATCGGGCAGAACCAGGGCGTGCAGTTCCCGATTGCCGAAGCGCATATCGAGATCGAAGCGGCGGACCTGATGCGTTGGCGTGCCTGTGAGGAATACGACAGCGGCGCCAATGCCGGGGCCAGTGCCAACATGGCCAAGTACCTGGCGGCCAAGGCGTCCTGGGAGGCGGCCAACGCTTGCCTGCAAACACATGGCGGTTTCGGGTTTGCCTGCGAATACGACGTGGAGCGCAAATTCCGCGAGACGCGCCTGTACCAGGTGGCGCCGATCTCCACCAACCTGATCCTGTCCTACGTGGCCGAGCATTTGCTCGAACTGCCACGCAGCTTCTGAGGGCCTGACCATGAGCCATACCCAAGCTTTGTGTCGGTTCCTGGCCGAACTGGATTACGCGCGACTGCCGGAAGACGTGCTGGCGCGCACCGAAGATTTGTACCTGGACTGGTTGGCCTCGGCGCTGGCAAGCCAGGGCGCGCACCCGATTCCGTTGTTCGAGCGTTATGCGCAGAAAATGGGCCCCGGCAGCGGCCCGGCGCAGGTGATCGTCAATGGCGGCAGCACCAGCGCGTATTTCGCCGCGCTGGTCAACGCGGCCTCATCCCATCTGGTAGAGCAGGACGACCTGCACAACAGCTCCGTCCTGCACCCGGCGACCGTGGTGTTCCCAGCCGCGCTGGCGGCCGCCCAGGACCTCGGCAAATCCGGCCGCGACTTGCTGCTGGCCTCGGTGGCCGGTTATGAAGCGGGCATCCGAATCGGCGAATTCATGGGCCGTTCCCACTACCGCATCTTCCACACCACGGCCACCGTCGGCACGTTGGCGGCGGCGGTAGCCGTAGGCAAGTTGCTGGATTTCAACGAAGAACAATTCATCAACCTGCTCGGCAGCGCCGGCACCCAGGCGGCCGGGTTGTGGGAGTTCCTGCGTGATGCCGCCGATTCCAAGCAACTGCATACGGCGAAAGCCGCAGCGGACGGCTTGCTCGCCGCTTACCTGACGGCAGATGGCCTGACCGGCGCGCGCAATATTCTGGAGGGCGATCAAGGTCTGGCTGCCGGTATGTCCCGTGATGCCGAGCCGGCCAAATTGTCTGCCGATCTCGGCAGTCGCTGGGCGTTGCTGGAAACCTCGTTCAAGTTCCACGCCTCATGCCGCCATACCCATCCGGCCGCCGATGCGCTGTTGGATTTGATGCAGCGCGAAGGCCTGCAGGCCGAACAGATCGCCCACGTGGAAACCCGAGTGCACCAGGGCGCCATCGATGTACTGGGCCGCGTGAAAGTACCGACCAGCGTGCACCAGGCCAAGTTCTCCATGGGCACCGTGCTGGGCCTGATCGCCGTGCATGGCAAGGCCGGGCTCACCGAGTTCCATGAGCTGGCGTTGACCGATCCAGCGGTCTCAGCGTTTCGCGACAAGGTCAGCATGACCCTCGACGCCGACGTCGACGGCGCTTACCCGCAGCGCTGGCTCGGTCGCGTCACCGTCACCACGCTGGATGGCCGCACGCTGCACGGCGCCATCGACGAGCCCAAGGGCGATCCGGGCAACACCCTGAGCCGTGTGGAGCTGGCCGACAAATTCCAGCGCCTCAGTCAATTCAGCAACGCCCGCACACCGGCCCAGGCCAATGCCCTGATCGACAAGGTCTGGGACCTGCGCAACGCCGCATCCATGGCCGACTGGCTTTGAGGAACTGTCATGACTAACCCAAGACCGCTGGACGGCATCACCGTTGTCAGCCTGGAACACGCGATTGCCGCGCCGTTCTGCACCCGTCAATTGGCCGACCTGGGCGCTCGCGTGATCAAGGTCGAGCGCCCCGGTGCCGGTGATTTTGCCCGTGGCTACGACGAACGCGTGCGCGGCCTGGCTTCGCACTTCGTGTGGACCAACCGCTCCAAGGAAAGCCTGACCCTGGACCTCAAGCAGGATGAGGCGGGGGATATTCTCGACACCCTGCTGGCCGATGCCGATGTACTGGTGCAAAACCTGGCGCCCGGCGCCGCCGCGCGCATGGGCCTATCGTTCGAGGCGCTGCATGAGCGCTTCCCGCGCCTGATCGTCTGCGACATTTCCGGTTACGGCGAAGGTGGACCTTATGAAAAGAAAAAGGCCTACGACCTGCTGATCCAGAGTGAAGGTGGCTTTCTGTCGGTGACCGGTGGCCCCGGTGAAGACCAGATGGCCAAGGCCGGATGCTCCATCGCCGATATCTCGGCGGGCATGTACGCCTACAGCGGCATCCTCTCGGCGCTGCTGCTGCGTGGCAAAACGGGGAAGGGCAGCCGCATCGACGTGAGCATGCTGGAAAGCCTGGTGGAATGGATGGGCTACCCGATGTACTACGCGTTCGACGGTGCACCGCAGCCACCGCGTGCTGGGGCAGCGCATTCGACGATCTATCCCTATGGACCGTTTCCCACCGGCGACGGCGGCACGGTGATGCTCGGCCTGCAGAATGAACGCGAATGGGCGGCGTTCTGCGACAAGGTGCTGCTCACCCCGGCATTGGCGACTGACGAGCGTTTCTCCGCCAACTTCAAGCGCTCGGCCAACCGCGACGTGCTGCGCCAGATCATCGTGGACAGCTTTGCGCAGTTGGATGCCGAGGCGGTGATCCAGCGCCTGGAAGACGCACAGATCGCCAGCGCCCGGGTCAACGACATGCAAGGCGTGTGGGACCACCCGCAGCTCAAGGCGCGGGACAGTTGGCGTGAAGTCGACAGCCCGGCCGGTGCGTTGCCATCGCTGCTGCCGCCGGCACGCAATGCCGCATTCACCCCGCGCATGGACGCTGTTCCAGGTTTGGGGCAGCACAGCCAAGGCATTCTCGAAAGGCTCGGTTACGCCGCAGACGCCATCGACGGCCTGCGCACGCGCGGTGTTATCTAACAATAAGGAATTCAACAGATGCCCAAGCCATTGGTACGTTCGGCGTTGTTTGTACCCGGTAGCCGACCGGAGCGATTTTCCAAAGCCTTGGCCAGCGGTGCCGACGCGGTGATCGTGGATTTCGAGGATGCGGTGGAAGAGCCGCTCAAGCGCCAGGCGCGGGATAACCTTGGAGCGTTTTTGACCGCCAACCCCGCCGCCCAGGTGTGGGTGCGGATCAACGCGCCGGAACATGCCGAGCACTTTGAGGATGTGGCGTTCTGCAAGGCCCATCCGAATGTGGCGGGCGTGCTGTTGCCAAAGGTCGAAAGTGCAGCCCAGGTCGCCGTGGTGGCGGCCACCGGCAAACTCATCTGGCCGATTATCGAGAGCGCGCGGGGTTTGCTGGCGGTGGCCGAGATCGCCCATGCACCGCAGGTGGAGCGCCTGTCATTCGGCGGGTTGGACCTGGCGCTGGACCTGAACCTGAGCAGCCATTCTGCGGCCGCCCAGTTCGCCCTGGACCAGGCGCGCCTTGGACTTATCGTGCATTCCCGTGCCGCCGGCCTGGTCGCACCGCTGGATGGCGTGCACCCAGCCATCGATGACCCTGAAGGCCTGCGTCGCTCGATCCGGCATGCCTATGAGATGGGCTTTGCCGGGGCGTTGTGTATCCACCCCAAGCAGGTGGCGGTGATTCACCAGGCCCTGGCGCCAAGCGCCGAAGACCTGGCCTGGGCCCGGCGTGTGGTGGATGCCGGCGCCCATGGGGCAGGGGCGTATCAGATCGATGGGCAGATGGTGGATGCACCGGTGTTGCTGCGCGCGCAACGGCTGTTGGCGGCTCAGGTCTAGCGTTCGTCCAGACCGAACGCAGGTATCAAAAAATCGAAATTCACTACACGCGTCACATCAGGCACCTTGCCCTATAACACAACAATAAGAAGGTGATTTCCCATGCTCAAGCTTTCCCGGGCGCTGCTGTGCGCCGCCACCTTGTTTGCCGCGGGCCTGGCCCAGGCGGCAGACCCGATTGTCATCAAGTTTGCCCACGTGGTCGCCGAAAACACTCCCAAGGGCCAGGGCGCGCTGCTGTTCAAGAAACTCGCGGAAGAACGCCTGCCCGGTAAGGTCAAGGTCGAGGTGTACCCGAACTCGTCGTTGTTCGGCGACGGCAAGGAAATGGAAGCGCTGCTGCTGGGCGACGTGCAGATGCTGGCACCGTCCCTGGCCAAGTTCGAGCAGTACACCAAGCAAGTGCAGATCTACGACCTGCCGTTCCTGTTCAACGACCTGGCCGCCGTCGACCGTTTCCAGGCGGCCCAGGGCAAGGAACTGCTGACCTCCATGCAGGACAAGAACATCCTCGGCCTGGCCTATTGGCACAACGGCCTCAAGCAACTCTCGTCGAACAAGGCGCTGCATGAGCCCAAGGACGCCCGTGGCCTGAAATTCCGTGTGCAGGCTTCAAGCGTGTTGGAAGAGCAATTCAAGGCGATCCGCGCCAACCCGCGCAAGATGAGTTTTGCCGAGGTGTACCAAGGCCTGCAGACCGGCACCGTGAATGGCACCGAGAACACCTGGTCGAACTATGAAAGCCAGAAGGTCAACGAGGTGCAGAAATACTTCACCGAGTCCAACCATGGCCTGATCGACTACATGGTGATCACCAACGCCAAATTCTGGAACGGGCTGCCACCGGACATCCGCAGCACGCTGGAGCAGATCATGGTCGAGGTTACCGTCGAGGTGAACAAGCAGGCCGAAGCACTGAACCAGTCAGCCAAGCAGAAGATCGTCGATTCCAAGACCAGCGAAATCATCGAACTGACCCCGGAGCAACGCCAGCTGTGGCGCGAAGCCATGCGCCCGGTGTGGCAGAAGTTCGAGGGTGAGATCGGGGCTGACTTGATCAAGGCCGCCGACGCGTCCAACCAGCCCCAATAACCCCTGTAGGAGCCGGCTTGCCGGCGATGAGGCCCTCAGGCCTTGTGGCGATCTTGCGGCAGTCATCGCCGGCAAGCCGGCTCCTACACAAACGCCATCCGCGTTCACATTCCTGTTCCTGTTGCGAGGTTTTGCCATGCAAACGCTAAGGCGCGTCTGGGAGCACCTGGAGGAAGGTTTTATCGCCTTCCTGCTGGCCGCCATGACCCTGGTGACATTCGTCTACGTCATGCTCAACAACATCTACACGCTGTTCTTTGCCCTGGCTGACAAGTGGGCGCTGAGCAGCAATTTCTTCAATGCTTTGGGCGATCACACCATGACCTGGGCCCAGGACATGACCTGGAGCGTGGCGCTGACCAAGGCCATGTTCGGCTGGCTGATCTTCTTCGGTATTTCCTACGGCGTGCGCACCGCCGGCCACCTTGGCGTGGATGCACTGGTGAAGTTGACCAAGCGCCCGGTGCAACGCGTGCTCGGCATGCTTGCCTGCCTGTGCTGCCTGGCCTACGCCGGGCTGTTCATGGTCGCCAGCTACAAGTGGGTGAGCGCCGTGATGGGCGCGCATATCGGCGCCGAAGACCTCGATCAATACGGCATCGATGTGGGCGATATCGTGATCATCGTGCCTATCGGGTTTGCCATGGTGTTCATCCGCTACCTGGAAATTTTCTACCGCATCTTTACCCACCGTCAGGTCGGGTTGGGGCTGGCCGACGAGGCTGGCGAGGCCAGCAAATTGGCCGGCAGCCATGAGGAGCGTCACTGATGGCCGTGCTCTGTCTATTCCTGTTGTTGTTCGTGTTCATGTTCCTCGGCGTGCCCATTGCGATTTCCCTGGGGCTGTCCGGCGCCGTGTCGATCCTGATGTTCAGCCAGGACTCGGTGAGTTCCCTGGCGATCAAGCTGTTCGAGACCTCCGACGCCTATACCTTCCTGGCGATTCCGTTCTTCCTGCTCTCCGGTGCGTTCATGACCACCGGCGGCGTGGCGCAACGCCTGATCGACTTTGCCAACGCCTGTGTCGGTCATATCCGTGGTGGCCTGGCGATTGCGGCTGTGCTGGCGTGCATGCTGTTTGCGGCGCTGTCCGGTTCGTCTCCGGCAACGGTGGCGGCGGTGGGCTCGATTGCCGTGGCCGGCATGGTGCGTTCCGGTTACCCGAAGGAGTTTGGCGCCGGGATCATCTGTAACGCCGGCACCTTGGGCATTCTGATTCCGCCGTCGATTGTGATGGTGGTGTACTCGGCGGCCACCGAAACCTCGGTCGGCAAGCTGTTCATGGCCGGCGTGATTCCAGGGTTGCTGCTGGGCCTGATGCTGATGATCGCGATCTACATCGTCGCACGCATCAAGAAGCTGCCGGCCCAGCCGCGCGCGACCTTCCGCGAGTGGCTGACCTGCGCACGTCGCGCGTTCTGGGGCCTGTTGCTGTTGGTGATCATCCTCGGCGGTATCTACAGCGGCATGTTCACCCCGACCGAAGCCGCAGCGGTGGCGGCGGTGTACTCGGCGTTTGTCGCGCTGTTCGTCTACAAAGATATGAAGCTGCGTGACTGCCCCAAGGTGCTACTGGAGTCCGGGCGCCTGGCGATCATGCTGATGTTCATCATCGCTAACGCCATGCTCTTTGCCCATGTGCTGACCACCGAACAGATTCCCCAGGAAATCACCGCGTGGGTGCTGTCTGAAGGTCTGACGCCGATTGGCTTTTTGATCATGGTCAACGTGGTGTTGCTGATTGCCGGTAGTTTCATGGAGCCGTCAGCCATCGTGCTGATCCTGGCGCCAATCTTCTTCCCGATTGCCATGAAACTGGGCATTGACCCGATTCACCTGGGCATCGTGATGGTGGTGAACATGGAGATTGGCCTGGTTCACCCGCCGGTGGGGTTGAACCTGTTTGTGACCTCGGCGGTGACCGGGCTGACCCTGGGGCAGACCATTCGTGCGGCGTTGCCGTGGCTGATGATCTTGTTGGTGTTCCTGATCATGGTCACCTACTTGCCGTTTATCTCCCTGGCGCTACCGCACTGGCTCGGTATGTAGTCGCCCCCCTGTAGGAGCCGGCTTGCCGGCGATGAGGCCCTTGAATTCGGTACAGCAATCAAGGACGCCATCGCCGGCAAGCCGGCTCCTACAAAGGGCGCTGGGTCCTTTAATGGTCCAGCGCACTCAAGATCGCATGGGCCACTTTCACCCGTTCCCCGTTCGGGTAGTTTTTGTTGGCCAGGATCACTACCCCCATTTCCTTGCTCGGCACATACGCCACATACGCGCCAAACCCATTGGTGGAGCCCGTCTTGTTCACCAATGTGTCGGCGTGCGGCGCCTGCGGCGGGGTCAGCCAGTCAACCTTGTGCGGCACCCTGGCCATTTGCGTGGAGTTGCCGCTAATCAAGGCATCAAGCGTGATGGGGTAGGGATACATTTCCCAGCCAAGGCCCTGAGTCATGCCCTCTACGGTGTAGTAGCCGGTGTGGGTGGTGGCGATGGCCTGTTGCAGCACCGTGTCCAGTTTCGTCGGGTTCATGTTCGCACTGACGTAGTGCAGCAGGTCTGCCGCACTGGTCTTGATGCCGTACGCTTCGCTGTCCATGGCGCCGGGGCCGACGCGCACCGGCTTGCCGTCGTTGCCATAGCCTTGGGCATACAGGCCCATCTGGTTGGCGGGTACGTTGACGAACGTGTGCTTGAGCCCCAGTTTCGGAATCAGGGTTTTCTCCATCAGTTGATCAAACGGCTGCTTCAGGCTCTGCGCCGCCAGGTAGCCGAACAGGCCCAGGCTTGGGTTGGAATACAGGCGTTGGGTGCAGGGGGCGAAGTCGGGTTTCCACTGCTGGAAGTAGCTGATCATGTGCTGGGTGTTGTCCGCCTCGCGGGGGAATTGCAGCGGCAGGCCACCGGCGGTGTAGGTACCCAGGTTGAGTAGGCTGATGTGGTCGAACTTGCCGCCGCGCAACGCAGGCAGGTACTGGCTGGCCGGGTCGGTGAGGGTCAGTTTGCCGCTCGCCACGGCATAGCCGGCGAGGGTGGCGGTGAAGGTCTTGCTCACCGAGCCAATTTCAAACAGCGTGTTTTCACTGACGGGCTGTTTAGCGTCTTTACTGGCAACGCCGTAGTTAAAGTATTGCGCCTTGCCGTCCTTGATGACACCGACAACCAGACCTGGAATAGACTGTTGCTGCATCAGCGGCTTGACGCTGGCGTCCACCACGGCGCGCAGGTCGTCGGCGGCCAGGCAGTGGCCGGTGGCGAGAAATAACGCCAGGGCGCCGACTTTACGCACTCCGGACAGAGAGAGTTGAGGCATGATATCGCTTCCATGAGAGTGATCGATTGAATGAAGAGCCTGCGCGGGCGTGGCCAATGTAGGCAGTTCGCGGGCGTTGGGCAAACGATGATATCTCGCACCTGCCATTAGATTAATTGGGGTCAAGCATGCTGCGCTCCCATCTTCCCCTCAATGCCCTGCGTGCCTTTGAGGCCTCGGCCCGGCATTTGAGTTTTACCCGCGCCGCCATTGAGTTATGCGTGACCCAGGCGGCGGTCAGCCATCAAGTCAAAAGCCTGGAAACGCAGTTGAACGTGACCTTGTTCAAGCGCCTGCCCCGTGGCCTGATGCTCACCAGCGAAGGCGAAACCCTGTTGCCGGTAGTGCGCGACTCGTTTGACCGCATCGCCCAGACCTTGAGCCAATTCGAAGGCGGGCATTACCGCGAAGTGCTCACAGTGGGCGCGGTCGGCACCTTTGCTGTGGGCTGGTTGCTGCCACGGTTGCCCGAGTTCCAGGCGCGTTACCCGTTTATCGACCTGCGCCTGTCCACCCACAACAACCGCGTCGACGTGGCGGCCGAAGGCCTGGATTATGCGATCCGCTTCGGCGCGGGTGCCTGGCACGGTACCGACGCTTGTGAGCTACTGGCAGCGCCTCTCACCGTACTCTGCGTGCCGCAATTGGCCGAGCAACTGCACGCACCGCAAGACTTGCTCAAACACACCTTGCTGCGCTCCTATCGCACCGATGAATGGAACCTGTGGTTCCAGGCCGCCGGTTTGCCCGCCGATACCCTGGTGCCGCGCAGCATCGTGTTCGATTCTTCGTTGGCGATGATGGAAGCCGCCTTGCAAGGCATCGGCGTGGCACTGGCGCCGGCAATGATGTTTTCGCGGCAACTGGAGAGCGACGTGATCCGCCAGCCGTTCGACGTCGGCATCAGCACGGGCAGCTATTGGTTGACGCGTTTGCAGTCGCGGGCTGAAACGCCAGCGATGCTGGCGTTTAAACGGTGGATGTGTGAAAGCGTAAACGCCTAAACCAGGTACTTGTTAAACCAACCGAGCGTTCTTTCCCACGCCAGGTTCGCTGCCGCCTCGTCATAGCGTGGCGTCGAATCATTATGGAAGCCATGGTTGGCGCCCTTGTAGATATACGCCTCATACGGGGTGCCGGCGGCCTTGAGCGCCTGTTCATACGCCGGCCAACCCTCGTTGATCCGCGTATCCAGCTCACCGAAATGCAACATGATCGGCGCCTTGATCCGTGGCACGTCCTTGGCTTCCGGCTGGCGCCCATAAAACGACACCGCCGCGCCCAATTCCGGGTAGGCCACGGCCGCCGCGTTGGTCACGCCGCCGCCATAACAGAAGCCGGTAATCCCGACCTTGCCGGTGCTGCTGTCGTGGTGCATCAGCCATTCGATGGCGGCGAAGAAGTCGTTCATCAGCTTGGTCGGGTCGACGGTCTGTTGCAGGGCCACGCCTTTTTCGTCGTTGCCGGGGTAACCGCCCACCGAGGTCAGGCCATCCGGGGCCAGGGCGATGAAGCCGGCCTTGGCCAGGCGCCGGGCGACGTCTTCGATGTAGGGGTTGAGGCCGCGGTTTTCGTGGACTACCACCACCGCTGGCAGCTTGCCCGTGGCTTTGGCTGGGCGCACCAGATAGCCGCGCACCGTGCCGTTGCCTTTGGGCGAGGGGTAGGTGATGTAGTCGGCGACGATGTCCGGGTCGGTGAATTTCACTTGTTCGGCCAGCGCGTAGTTGGGGCTTAGGGCAGCCAGCAGGGCCGAAGCGGTGAGGCCGCCAAAGGTGAACAGTGCAGCGCGGTCGAGAAATTCGCGGCGGTTGATCTTGCCGTGGGCATAGCCGTCGTAGAGTTCCAGCAGTTCGGGGGCAAAGTCTTTCGCGGTCAGACGAGTCATCGGTGCATCCTCGATTAGCGGTGGCGGTCAATGTAGCCCAGGATCAGCCCTCGCGACCATGGGCGGCGACGGCCAACTGGCCGGTGTCGACACGCACGAAGATCGAATCGCCGATGGCGGTCAGCACGTCACCGGCGTACACCTCGCAGATCACGCGGGTCTTGCGTCCCACGTCACCGTCGACCCGTGCGCGCAGGGTGAGGGTGATGCCCATGGGCGTCGGCTTGATGAATTTGATCCCCAGGTTGCCGGTGACGCAGTCGATGCGCGGCAGGCTGCCGGGTTCGCGCGCTTCGGCGCGGTAGTGGTAGGCCATGGCGGTCCAGTTGGAATGGCAGTCCACCAGCATGGCGATCAGGCCGCCGTAGACCAGGTCGGGCCAACCGCTGTAATGGGCCTCGGGCAGGTGTTCGGCAACCAAGTGGATACCGTCCGCGTCCCAGCGGCTCTTGATGTGCAGGCCGTGGGGGTTGCTGCCGCCGCAGCCGTAGCAGATGCCTTCCGGCGCGGTGATGTCCTGGAGTGAGGGGGCGTGCATGCAGCGTCCTTATTATGGAGGGGCGACTACTCTGTTTAGCAGGACAAACGCCGGAATGGAATAAATCCCTGGTATGGCGTGTTAGCTCAGTACCTTGTGTCCTTTCCTCTCTGCGGAGCGTTGCATGAAACGTCTTATTTCCCCGGTCGCGGTACTGGCCCTGATCCTTGCTTATGGTGCCAGCGCCCAGGCGGTGGAGTACAAGGACGTCAACCGCACCGCCAGCCAGATCAGCTTCACCTACAAGCAATTGGGGCAGCGGGTGTACGGTACGTTCAGCGAGTTTGAAGGCACCTTGACCTTCGACACGCAAAAACCGGAGGCCGGGCATGCCTTGCTCAAGATCCAGCTGGCCAGCATCGACGCGGGTAGCCCGGACGCCAACGACGAGCTGCAACGCGCGTCCTGGTTTGATACCGCGACGTTTCCGGTGGGCGTGTACGAATCCACCGGCGTCAAAGCCTTGGGCGACAACCGCTACACGATCAGCGGCAACCTGACCATCAAGGGCACCACGCGTCCGGTGGATGTGGACGTGGTGCTCAAGGAGCAGAGCGGCATTGGCGTGTTCGACGGTGAGTTCGTCCTCAAGCGTGGCGACTTCAAGATCGGCGAGGGTGAGTGGGCTGGCAACAGCGTGGTGTCCAACGACATCAACATCAAGTTCAAGATGGTCGCGCCGCAGCGTTAACGGGCGAACTTCTTTGCGCCGGCCACGCAGCCGATCACCGCGACCGTCACCAGCACCATGCCCAGGCTGACCTGCTCATGCAGCAGGCCCGCCGCCAGTGCCAGGCCGAAAAACGGTTGCAGCAACTGCAACTGGCCGACGGCGGCAATGCCACCCTGGGCCAGGCCGCGATACCAGAACACAAAGCCGATCAGCATGCTGAACAGTGACACATAACCCAGGCTCAACCAGGCGGGCAGGCTGATGCCGCTGAAGGTCGACGGCGCAAGCATCAGGCTCAGCGGCGCCACCACCGGTATCGACACCACCAGCGCCCAGCAGATCACCTGCCAACCGCCCAGGCTGCGCGACAGCTTGGCGCCTTCGGCGTAACCCAGGCCGCACACCAGCACTGCCAGCAGCATCAGCAGATCACCGGCCGGTGCGGCGCTCAAGCCTTGGGCCACGGCATAACCCATTACCAACATACTGCCCAGCACCGAGAACAGCCAGAACACCGGCCGCGGTCGCTCGCCACCGCGCAACACGCCAAACACGGCGGTGGCCAGAGGCAGCAGGCCGATGAATACGATGGAGTGGGCCGAGGTCACGTATTGCAACGCCAGGGCGGTGAGCAAGGGGAAGCCGATTACCACGCCCAAGGCGACAATCGCCAGCGGCACCCACTGATTGCGCGCGGGGCGTTTTTCCTTGAACAGCCACAGCAGGATCACGCCGAGAAAGGCGGCGATCGCGGCACGGACCATGGTGAGAAACACTGGGTCGAATTCCATCACGGCCAATCGTGTGGCGGGCAATGAGCCGCTGAAAATCACCACACCGATAAAGCCGTTGATCCAGCCCTGAGTGCTAGTGTCCAGGGTGTTGAGGGGGGATGTGCGTTCCATGGGGGAGTGCCCGTAGCCGGAGGGGTTGCGTTCTGGCCATCCTAGGGGCGAGGATTAAGACAATCAAAAAATTGTCATGGATACAGCCCAATGCCGCGCGCCCGCTACAAGTCCTTGGTCGACACCTTTGCTGGAGCCATCCGCAGCGGCCAAATGCCGCCTGGCACGCGCCTGCCGACGCATCGTCAATTGGCCGCCGAGCATGGCCTGGCGCTGGTCACCGCCAGCCGCGTGTACACCGAGCTTGAGGCCATGGGCCTGGTCAGCGGCGAACCCGGGCGTGGCACCTTCGTGCGCGAAATCTCGTTGCCGCCAGGGCAGGGCAGTGGGCAGATGACGGTGACGGCGGGCATGCTCGACCTCAACTTCAACTACCCCTCGTTGCCGGGCCAGGCAGACCTGTTGCGCACGGCGTTGCGCCAACTGGCGCTGTCCGGCGACCTTGAAGCGCTGTTGCGTTACCAGCCTCACGCCGGGCGTCTGCATGAGCGCGGGGCCTTTGCGCGGCACTTATTGAACCGTGGGCTTACCGTGGAGGCCGATCAAGTGCTGCTGGTCAGCGGCGCCCAGCATGGCCTGGCGGTGACGATGATGGCGCTGCTCAAACCCGGCGATGTGATTGCGGTGGATGCGTTGACCTATTCGGGCTTCAAGGTATTGGCCGAGACCCTGCACCTGGAAATTGTCGCGATCCCGATGACCCCGACCGGCCCGGACCTGGAAGCCTTGCAAAACCTGTGTCGCAAGCGCCCGGTGCGCGCCGTATACAGCATGCCGACCTTGCACAATCCCCTCGGTTGGGTAATGGATCTGGCCCAGCGCGAGCAGTTGGTCGCTATCGCCCGTCAGCACAATCTGATGATCATAGAAGACGCGGCCTACGCGTTTCTGGCTGAAGACGCACCGCCACCCGTGGCGACGCTGGCGCCAGAACGCACGGTGTATGTGGGTGGGCTGTCGAAAAGCGTGGCAACGGGCCTGCGCGTGGGGTTTATCGCGGCGCCGATTGAATGGGTAAAGACGCTGGAGCGCACCATCATGGCCACTACCTGGAATGTACCCGGCGTGATGAGCGCCATGGCGGTGGCATGGCTGGAGGATGGCACCGTGGCACAGCTTGAGGCGCAAAAGCGCGAAGATGCCCAGGCACGCCAGGCGCTGGCGGCTCAGGTGTTCAAAGGGCTGGCGTACATCAGCCATCCCTCGTCGTATTTTCTATGGCTGCCGTTGGCGGAAGACGCCCGGGCCGATCAGGTCGCCATGACTTTGCAGCGCGACAATATTTCTGTGTCCACCGCCGAGCCGTTTGCCGTCTCGGGGTATGTCCCACACGCGTTGCGGTTGGCCTTGGGTTCGGTGCCGATGTTGGTACTGCGCGAAGCGTTGCTCAAGGTGCGCAAGGTGGTGGCGTGGTGAGCCGGTTTCAGCGGCTCACCGCAAGGTATCAGTACTTGTAGGCCTGACGTCCGATCAGCAGCCATTTGCCTTTTTGCTTCTGCCAGACTTGGAAGTTGTCGATGTCGGTAGGCACTTCAACGCCGCTGTTCACGGCCAGGGCATGGAAGTGGTTGCGTACCAGCGCAGTGTCGCCTTGCAGGGTGATGGTCTGGTTTTGCATTTCCAGGGTCTTGAAGGCGCTGGTATGGGTTTCCAGGTCAGCGATGAATTGGTCTTTGTTCTGCACCTTGCCGCTGGAGTGGCCGTAGGTGAGCTTGTCGGCCGTCAGCGCGTGAAGCTGCTTGAGGTCCAGGTGCAGCATGGCTTGGGTCAGTTGGTCGACCGCTTGGGCCACATCCTTTTCGGCAGGGGCAGGCGCGGCTGCAACATAACCGGTGAACAGGCACAGAAAACCGATCAGCACTTTGACGTTTTGCATGGGTGTTTCCTTATTGTTGTTGGGGGCTGGTACGACAGGCTGTGTCGTCGTACAACCATGCAATATTTCAGGTGGGGAAGGAAAGTGAAATTTCGAAATATCTTGAAAGGATTAGGCTTTTAGGCGGAATAAAATGCGCGCCTTCTTATACGATGTCTTAACACATCAATCGCGTCATGCCTTGCTTCCTGTGCAAGTAGCACATCGCTATGCTACTGCCGAAACCTGACACTGCCCGAGACACAAAATGGATTTTGACTGGCACAGCGACACGCTCACCCGCGCCACTCCGGTAACCCCACACTACAAAAACACTCAAAACGTACGCCGCTTCATGCTTGAGCACTGCGGCCCAGGGTTCACGTTCGACCGGCCGTTCATGGCCTGGATTCGCAACGAGGTGCCCAAGACCCTGGGCGACGTGGTGGATGAGTGGCAACGCCGAAACGAGGATTCACGCCCATGACACCCGACGAAAAATACCAGGCCGCCCAGCAACGCCTCGGCTATCAGCTGGATGAATTCAAAGTCGGTGGCAACTACACGCCATTGGTCCGCGACGGCAACCACCTGTATATCAGCGGCCAGATTCCTCGGGTCGGCGATGCCATCGTGTTGCCGGGCAAGGTGGGGGACAGCCTGACCCTGGCCCAAGCGCAAATCGCTGCTGGCATCAGTGCCTTGCGCTGCCTGGGGTTGCTCAAGCAGGCCTTGGGTTCGCTGGACCGGGTCAAGGCCATCCCGCGCATCACCGTGTACGTGCGCAGTGCCGAGGATTTTGACCAGCAGAGTGAAGTGGCCAACGGTGCGTCGGATCTGTTGCACGAGATCCTCGGCAGCGCCGGGGTGCATACGCGTACGTCGGTGGGGGTGATGCAGCTGCCGAAGTCGGCGGCAGTGGAGATCGATATGATTGCGGTGGCGCACGGTTGAGCCATCGATGATTACTCAAGGCATGGCGGTACTGGTCAACTACGGCACCTACTTGGCGCCGGGCCTGGCCTTGTTTGGTCTATGGTTCGCACTCACGCCCAGGACGCTGACGGCCCTGCGTATCCTGATTCTGCTGGCGGCGTTCGTGCTGATGCGCGACGTGATGACGCCCTTGGGCATGTGGGCGCTGAGCAGCGAGGTGCAGCTTGCCTTCACGGCCAATACCTTTGTGCTGGCGGTGTTGGGCGGTTTGTCGGCGTTGTTGATTGCGGCGCTTGTGCGGGTGGCGCCGGACTTGGCGGCGCTGATCGTCTGGTCCAAGGGGCCGCGTGCTGTTGGCTTGATGATCGGGATCGCGGTCGGCGGCTTGATTGGGGTGCCGCTGCTGTTGTACCAGGGGATCGAAGCGTCAGCGATCCCAGGTTATTGGGTATGGCTGCCGGGTATGGTGGTGTTGGCCTACGGCGCCAATGCGTTGGAAGAGGTGCTGTTCCGCGGATTTTTGCAGGGCTATCTGGAACAGCATGTCACGCCGTTGCGTGCGGCATTGGGCAGTGGCGTAGCCTTCGCGGCCTGTCATACGTTCCTGGCGCTGAGCGTTACCCAACTGGGCTGGCCGGTATTGCTGTTTACCTTGCTCGAAGGGTTGGCGTGCGCGCTGGTGCGCATGCGTTATGGCGTGTTGGCGGCGACATTGACCCATGGCACGGCAATCCTGTTGATTGCCGTGCCCCACATCGCCTGATGTGAAACGCGGTCCTTGTAGGAGCCGGCTTGCCGGCGATGGTGGTGGCCCAGGCTGCGCAACCATTACGGTTAGACCGCTATCGCCGGCAAGCCGGCTCCTACAGGTTTAGGCAGCTGTCAGCGGGGGGGTGCGCGGCGGAACCAGGCGCTTGCTGCCGGTTGCCTCATACGCCGACGCAAACCGCAGCAATGCCGAATCGTCATACGCCCGCCCGGCAAAGGTCAGCCCCACTGGCATGCCGATATCCGCCATCACGCCCATCGGCACGGTGACGGTCGGCACGCCGAGGTGGCGAATCGCGAGGTTGCCGTTGGCCACCCACACGCCGTTGCTCCAGGCGATATCGGCGGAGGCTTCGTTCACATCAGCATCCGCCGGGCCTACGTCAGCCACGGTCGGGAACAACACGGCGTCGAGACCGAGCGTGTCCATCCAGTCTTCCAGGTCGATGCGGCGGGTTTGTTCCAGACCGCGCAGGCCGTCGGGGACCGTGCTGATCTCGTTCCACGGCGTGATGCCGCGTTCGGCCATGCGCACGTATTCGTCCATGCCGGCGGCCAAATCGTCCTCACGGTTGGGCAGGGTGCCGGGGTCGTGGGGGAAAATCTTCGGCCCGTCCACATCCGCCAGGCGGTTGAGGGCAGGGTCGTTGTTGGCGCGCAGGAAATCATCGAAGGCCCAGGCCGACAGTTCCCACAGTTCATCGTGGAGGAACGCCTTGGAGACCAGGCCACGGGTGAACACGGTGGGTGCGCCAGGGCGGTCGCCTTCGCAGTTGGACACCAGCGGGAAGTCCACGTCGATGACTTCGGCACCGGCCGCAACCAGCGCCTGGCGCGCGTCGTTCCACAGGTCGATCACGCTGGCGCGGGTGTTGATCCTCTGCCCGGTGGGGCCGCCGATGCCGGGTTTTTCACTGGTGCCGGCGTCGGGGTCGGCGTTGATGTACATGCGCGGCACGCCAAAGCGTTTGCCGACGAGGGATTCGGCAGTCACGGCCAGTTCAACGTAGGACGCCGGGCGCACCGAGGCGACGCTCGGGATCGGCACCCACGGCTGCAAACGCCACAGATCGCCACGGGTGTCCGGGTCTTCGGCCACCACCACATCGAGCACTTCCAACAGGTCGGCCATGGTGCGGGCATAAGGCACCACCACGTCCATGGTCGGTGTGAGCGGCCAGTTGCCGCGCACCGAAATCACGCCTCGGGACGGGGTGTAGGCGCACAAGCCATTGTTGGACGCCGGGCCGCGTCCGCTGGACCAGGTTTCTTCGGCTACGCCAAACGCGGCAAAACTGGCGGCCGTCGCGGTGCCGGCGCCGTTGGACGAGCCGGAGGCAAACGGCGCGGTCAGGTAGTCGGCGTTATACGGGCTTTCCGCGCGGCCATACACACCACGCTGCATGCCGCCATTGGCCATCGGCGGCATATTGGTCTTGCCCAGGCAGATGGCGCCGCCGCCGCGCAGGCGCTCGATGGTGAACGCGTCACGCTGGGCGACCAGGTGGGCAAACGCCGGGCTGCCGGAGGCGGCGGTCAGGCCCTTGACCAGGTAGCTGTCTTTGGCGGTGTAAGGAATGCCATCCAATGGCCCCAGGGTTTCGCCTTTGGCCCGGCGTGCATCGGACGCCTCGGCTTCTTTCAGGGCCTCGGGGTTGCGCACCACCACGGCGTTCAAGGCGGTGGCGGTCTGCGGGCCGTCGTAGGCGTCGATACGCGCCAGGTAGGCGTTGACCAGTTCAACGGCCGTGGTCTGGCCGGATTCAAGCGCAGCGCGCAATTGGGCAATGGAGACTTCGGTAACTTGCATCACGTTTTTTTCGCCGCCTTCAAGTGGGGGTATGGCGGCAGTCTACGGACAGATATTTCACAAAACCAGCGCGGCATACTCCGCATAGGCGCCGCGCATCACCTGCCAGGTGGCCTCGTCCGCAGGAATCAGATGTTCGATCCGCAGGGAGGTGAGGGTGATGTCCTGGGGCATGCCAAACGTGGTGAAGGTGGACAAAAAGCTCAGTTCACCCTGGCGTGAGCGCACGCGGGTCAGTACCAGCGGCGGCATGTGTGCGGGCAGTTCGGTGTTGGCGGGAGTTGGCAGGCTTGCCAGCAGCGCGGCCAGTTCGGGATTGCCCAGCGCTTCACGGGTAGCGCGCTGCCAGGCCAGGGTGCGGATCTCCTCGGCATTGATCAGGTGATCGCCCAGGCCGCCCGGCTTCAGCAGCGTCGTCAACAAGTTCACGCCCTCAGCGGCATCCGCGCGGATGCCCACCAATTCAAACAACAGGCCGGTACTGGCATTCGCCGCCAGCACTTCCCACTGGCTGCCCAGCAGGATGGCAGGGGCTGGATTGTTGGCGTGCAGCACATGGCTGACGGCTTCGCGGATTGCCGCCATGGCGGGCGAGGCGAGCGGGGTTGCGGCATAACGCGGCGCATAGCCGGCGGCGAGGAATACGCGGTTGCACTGTTCCAGCGGTGCCTCCAGCGTGGTCAACAGGTTGTGTAACGTGGCGGGACTTGGCTTGGCCCGGCCGGTCTCGATGCAACTGAGGTGGCGCTGGGAAATGCCGGTGATCAGGGCCAGGTCGAGCTGGCTCAGCTTGGCCTGACGGCGCAATTGGCGCAGCTGTTCGCCGGCAGTAGCAGGGTTGTCCATGGCGGAATCATGACCTCCGAGGTCATTGCGAGGGGCCGAACCTTATCACTAACGTGGGGCCTCTATCACTCCAAGGAAGAACCCATGAGTAGTCGCTTTATCGCCCTGGCCGGTTTGCTCGGATTCTCGCTCTACACCCTGGCGACGATGCTGACGGCCGAGCAGTCGCTGTTGGCCTTTGGCCGCGAATTGATGTCGCGGCCGGACACCGCGCAGGTGGTGATTGACCTGTATTTGATGGCGGTGCTGGCGTGTGTATGGATGTCCCGGGACGCGCGGCGACGCGGGCGCTCGGTGGTTTCGCTGCTGCCGTATTTTGTGCTGACGGCGGTGTTTGTGTCGGTGGGGCCGTTGCTCTATCTGGTGGTAAATGGGGGGCGCGATGAGTGATCTTTTGCAGGTTTACGCGCTGTGTGTGCTGGTGCTGTGCCTGAAGATGTATGCGATTTCCTGTTATCAGGGCTTTTTTCGCCTGAGGCTCAAGGCCTTTACCAACCCGGAGGATGCACGATTGTTCGACCGCGCCGCTCATGCGCAGGAACTGCCTCAGGTCGTGAGAGCGGCCAAGGCGTGGAGGAATGACCTGGAGAACATCCCGCTGTTTTTTGTGTTGGGTGGGCTGTGCGTGGCGTTGGAGACTTCCCTGGATACCACCCCCTGGCTGTTCGGCAGCTTCACCGTGGCGCGGGTGGTGCATACGGTGGCGTATTTGATGGGATGGCAACCCTGGCGCACGCTCGCTTATGGGGTGGGTGTGGTCTGCCTATTTGGTATGGGCACTGTAGGAGCGAGCTTGCTCGCGAAAAACGTCAACGATAACGCGGGTTGCCTGAATGCACGCGTTGATCTTGCGTTCTTCGCGAGCAAGCTCGCTCCTACAGGGAGGTGTGTTGGGGTTCAAGGATTGAGAAATGCCTGGTAATTCTCCTTGGTGATCTGCTGATAAGGAATTGTCAGCTCAGCCGTGTACGGTTCCTTCTTCACCATCTTCACCGCCAGGTCAATCGAACCCACCGCCTGGCCTTTATTGTCCTGGTACACCGTCACCAGCAACTGGCCTTTCTTGACCGCGTCCAACCCCGCTGGGCCGCCATCGCTGCCGGCCACTAGGATGTCCTTGCCCGGCTGCATGCCTGCCTGGCTGATCGCCATGGCCGCGCCGATCGCCATTTCATCGGCATTCGCCGCCACCGCGTCGATTTTGCGCCCGGACACGATCCAGTTGTTCATCAAGTCGATCGCCTTGTTGCGTTGCCACTCGGCGGTCTGCTCCTCGACGATCTTGATGTCGGGATACTCCTTGAGCACCGTCTTCACCCCCAGCGTGCGATTGTGCGTGGCGTTGTTGGACAGCAGCCCGAGCATGATCGCCAGGTTGCCCTTGCCGCCCATTTTTTCGGCCAAGTAGCGCATCTGGATTTCACCGGCCTTGACCTCATCCGAGCCCACGTAGCCCACGCCCGGTGGCAACTGCTGGGCATCCGGGCGGCGGTTGACGTAGACCAGCGGGGTCTTGGCCTGCTGTGCGTTGGCGGTCATTTTTTGCGTGGCCGCCGTGTCCACCGGGTTGACGATAATCGCGTCCATGCCCTGGGCCGTGAAGTTCTGCACCTGGTTGAGCTGGCGCACCACATCGCCCTGGGCGTCTTCGAATTGCAGGGTCACGCCGGGCAGTGCCTTGGCGTGGGCGGCCATGTAGTCACGCATCTGCGCGAGGAAGACATCGTCGACCTGGGCGATGCTCACGCCGATACGGATATCGGCCAGCGCCCAGGGGCTGATTGCCAGGGTAAAGAGTGCTGCAAGGAGTTGCTTCTTCATGGTGGTGCTCCGTTCTTCTTGTTGTTGTTAAAACAGAGGGTTCACGCTTGGCGTTTGGCCCGCATCTGCGCCACGGCAGCGGCAAAGTCCGAGAGCGGCCAGCGTTCGGCGAGGGCTTGCTGCATCAGCTGCTGCCCGGTTTGCGGGGCCAGGCCCTTTAAAGGTGGGTCGGTGTCCAGGTTAGTGGGGAAGGAATAGCCGTCGGCGGTGCAGGCAATCACGGCGTGCACGGCCTGGGCATCCAACGCGGTGTTATCGAGCAGGGCTGGGTACACCGCAAGCATCATGCGATCGCGGTCGAGGGCTTCCATGGGCTTGCCGAATGCCGAGGAGATTTGCAGCAGGTTGGCCATGCGCTGGCGGTCCGGCGTGCGGTTCGTGCCAGCGGCATGGAACAGCGCCGGGTTGAAGAACAACAGGTCGCCCTTGTTCAGCGGCAGTTGCACGGCGTGTTGCTGGAAGTAGTCGATGAACTCTGGGCGCCGCCACGCCAGATAACCCAGGGTGTATTGCTGGGAGAACGGCAGCAACTGCGTCGGGCCGGTTTCCAGCGGCATGTCCGAGTGCGCCACCGCGCCTTGCAGTGTCAGGTACTGGGACAGCAGGTGCAGGGGCAGGGGAAAGCGCTCCACCACGTCATTGGTCTGGAACCCCAAGTGGTAATCGCGGTGGGGTTGCTGCGCCTGGCCGCCGGGATGCACCACGTTGACCTGGGCGGTCACCTGATAGCTCGGGCCAAGCCATGCCTCGGCAATCAAGCCCAGCAACGGGTTGGCGTAGTACTCGACAAAAGAGGCAGGCGATTGCACCGCGGCTTTCTGCAACGAATTCCAGATGCGCCCATTGCTGCCGGCTTTGGCGAAGTGGTCGGCGGCCACCCCTTGCGCGGCCTCGTTGGCGAAAATCGCTTCGAACACCTGGCTGTGGCGGTCCACCACCTCCAGGTCTTCATAAGCGCTGCGCACCACCATCACCCCAGGCCCGTCGCGGAACAGACGATGCAGTTCGTTCATCGCCGTCAAACGGTCAGCGTTGCGCAGGGTGCGGGCCTGATAGATCGGCACATTGTTATGCACTTGCGCGCACAACGGGTAATCCTCGGTATTGACCTGTTGCGCGCAAAGCTCGCTGAAATCCGCCAGGCGCACGGCCTGTTCAGTCACGAACACCGACATCACACACCTCCCAGCGCCTGGTTGGGTTGCGGGCTGCCGCCGTCGGTGCAACCGACCACGCCTTGTTCCAGGTCGATCACCGAACCGGTCATCATCCCCGACTCGCGGGACAGCAGGAACGCGACGCTGCGTGCCACCTCTTCGGGCTTGAGCAGGCGCCCAAACGGTTGCGCGCGTTCGGCCTTCTCCAGCCAGCCATCCTGGGCGCCGTGGTACTGGCGCTGGATGTCATCCTCATGGGGCGTGTCCATCCAGCCGATATTCAGGCCATTCACGCGGATGCGGTTACGCAGCGCGCTGAACGCCACGTTCTTGGTGAGGATCGCCAGCGCGCCCTTGGACGCCGCATACGCGCTGAGGAAGGATTGCCCGCCATGCCCGGTGACGCTCTGGATATTTACCACCGCACCTTCCACACCGTTGCTGATCATCAGCTTCAGCGCTTCCTGCATCAGGAAGAACGGTGCCCGCACATTCACCGCCATCAGCCGATCAAACAGCTCCGGCGAGGTGTCAAGAATGGTGCCGCGGTCCGACATGCCGGCGCAGTTCACCAGCCCATGCAAGGTGCCGAAGTGGGTGCGCGCCGCGTCGATGATCGCGCGGCAATCCTCGACTTTTTCCAGGTCCGCCTCGACAAAAAACGCCTGGCAATCCAGCTGTGCCAAGAGCCGTACCTGCTCTTCGCCTTGGGTGCGACGGCGTCCGCAGATGATCAACCCGGCGGCGCCACGCTCGGCCAGGGTGCGCGCCACTGCGGCGCCGAGGCCCTGGGTGCTGCCGGTGACGACAAAATATTGGCCGCTGAACGACGTGGCGAGATCGGTGTTAGGCATGCAGTTCTCCAGGATTTTTTGTTGTTGTTCATCGCCTGGCTCGACGCCGGGCAAAACTGAGACTAGCATTGCGAAACCTCAGTAACGCCCAAAAAACACCTCAAAAACACCTCAGGCGAAACCCCATGCTCGAACGCGCCAAACACTTCTCCATCAAGCAACTCGCCACCCAGGCCGGGGTGAGCAAAGCCACGGTCGACCGTGTGCTGCATTTGCGCGGCAGCGTGCACGCTCAGACCCGGCGGCGTATCGAGCAGGCGCTGGATGAGTTGGAGTCCCAGGAGAAAAACGGCCTAGCGGTGGGGCGTACCTTTCACGTTGACGTGATCATGCACACGCCCAAGCGCTTCAGCGCAGCGGTGCAGGCGGCGATTACCGCGCAACTGGGCAGCCTGGCGCCGTTCCGGATCGCCCCGCGTTTTCACCTGTTCGAAGAGATCGAACCCCAGGCCATGCACGACCAGTTGTTGCGCTGCCTGGACACCGGCAGCCAGGGCGTGGTGCTCAAGGCGGCGGATGAGCCGGCGGTGAACCTGGCGGTCAAGCAACTGATCGCGGCGGGTATTCCGGTGGTGACGTTGGTCACGGACCTGCCGCAAAGCGAGCGCATCGGCTACGTCGGCATGGACAACCGCACTGCCGGCCAGACCGCCGCCTACCTGATGTCACGCTGGCTGCCGGCGCAGCCCCAGGACGTGGCGGTGGTGATCGGCAGCGAGCTGTTCCGTGGCGAGGAAGAACGTGAGATGGGCTTTCGCGCCTGGCTACGTGGGCGCGCCGCGCACTTGCGGGTGCTGGATGTCAGCGGCGGCTATGGGGTTTACGACCGCACCTTCGAGCGGGTGACCCAGGCGCTGCAACAGCATCCCGAATTGAAGGCGGTGTACAGCGTCGGCGGCGGCAACCGCGCGATTGTCGATGCCTTCGCCGCCCAGAACCGGCCGCTGGAGGTGTTCATCGGCCACGACCTCGACGAAGAAAACCGTCAGTTGCTGCGCGAAGAAAAAGTCGCGGCGATCATCGATCACAACCTGCAGATCGATGCACGCCACGTGTTCCTGCACATCTTGCAGTACCACCGGCTATGGAAGGCCGGGCCGATTGCGCCATCCCAGGTGCAGATCGTTACGCCATTCAACCTGCCGGATTAAGTACTCCCTCAATAACAACATCAGGAGTTCGACCATGCTGAGAATCGCCGTTCTGGGTGCCGGGCGCATCGCCAGGATCCACGCCGCCAATGTCGCCGCCCACCCCCATGCCACGCTGGTGCTGGTGGCCGACCCCTGGCGCGAAGGCGTCGATGCGCTGAGTACGCAATTGGGGTGCGAGGCCGCCTACGATTGCGCCGCCGTGCTGACCCGAAAAGACATCGACGCGGTGGTGATCGGCACGCCCACCGACACGCACATCGACCTGCTCCTGGCGGCGGTGGCCGCAGGCAAGGCGGTGCTCTGCGAAAAGCCCATTGACCTGGATATCGCCAAGGCCCGCAACGCCGCCCAGGTCGTGGAGCGCCAAGGCGGCAAGGTGATGCTCGGCTTCAACCGCCGCTTTGACCCCGACATGCTGCGCCTGCGCCAAGCCCTCGATGCCGGGCAGATCGGCGCGGTGCGCCAGGTCATCATCACCAGCCGCGACCCCGGCCTGGCGCCACGTGACTACCTGGCCCACTCCGGCGGCATCCTGCGCGACATGACCATCCACGACTTCGATACCGCCCGCCACCTGCTCGGCGAAGAACCAGTGGAAGTCAGCGCCATCGCCAGCCGTCTGGTGGACCCGAGCCTGGCCGAAATCGACGATTACGATAGCGTAATGGTGCTGCTGCGCACTGCCTCCGGCAAGCAATGCCACATCAACTGCTGCCGCCAGGCGGTGTACGGCTACGACCAGCGCGTGGAAGTGTCCGGCGCCAGCGGCGTATTGCTCACCGACAACCACCGCCCGAGCACCTTGCGCCATTGGAGCGCCGAACACACCGAAGCGCTGGAGCCGTTGCAGCATTTTTTCCTGGAGCGCTATGCAGATGCATATCGCAATGAGCTGACGCAGTTCATCGATGCGCTGAACAGCGGCAAGGCACTGCCCACCAGCATGCGCGATGGGCTGTATGCCTTGCATTTGGCGGACTGTGCGTTGGAGTCGGTGAAGACCGGGCGCAGTGTGGCGGTCAGTTACGACCTCTAGCCGTAGGAACTGGCGCCGGTCCGGTCGACCAGGCGAATGCTGTCGCGCCCGCCACGCTTGGATTCATACAGTGTGGTATCGCCTTGCTCGATCAACGCCGTGAGGCTTGGTGGCGGCTGGTCGAACAGGTTGGCGCCGATGCTCAGGGTCACCGGCGCTGGCGTGGTGAAGGATTGCGAGGCCAGTTGATGAAACTGGTCGCGCAGGCTGCTGCCCAGTTCGACGATCTGTTCGGTGGACGCCGGGTTCAGCAGGATCACGAATTCATCCCCGCCCAGGCGTGCGGCCAACGCGCCTTGGGGCACCACGCTGCGAATCATCTCGCTCAAGGCAATCAGCAAACGGTCACCCGCCGTGTGGCCGTAAAGGTCGTTGACCGACTTGAAGTTGTCGATGTCGATCAGCAGCAACGCGCCAGGTTGCGCCGGCGACACCTGGGCCAGCAGGCGCGGTGCGCGTAGGTCGAGCGCGCGACGGTTGTACAGGGCGGTCAATGGGTCGCGGGCGGCGAGGCGGGCAATCTGTTGTTCGCGGCGGTAGCGTTCGGAGCCGGTCATCGACAGCGCAATCAGCATGATCGCCATGGCGCCTTCCACCAGGGAGATCTGGATGATCTCACCCTTGAAGGCGGCGAGGTCGATCAAGGTGCCAGGGATCAGCACCGACAGCGCCTTGGCCACATAGAACGCGCCATGGATCAACAGCACATAACGCAACTGCACCGCGCCGATGCTCAGGGATTTGCCATGGGGCCGCAGCAAAAAGCTGGCGCGCAGGGTCGGCAACGCCACCAGCAGCGACTGCACCGCCAGCATGGCTATGGACCATGAAGGGTCGGCTGGCAGCATCAGCATGCCCAGCCAGACCACCAGCATCAGCAACCACAGCAGCGACAGCCGCGTTTGGGTGAACCGCGCCACGCCGAGCAAAAACAGGAAGTGCGCGGTCACCAGCAAGCCGTTGGCGAACCAGATGCCAATCGTCAGGTAACCATTGAGGCGCAGCAGGGCCAGGGTGGAACCGACAGTGATGGTGGCGAAACCCGCGCTCCAGCACAGCAGCGAGGGTTCGCGCACGCTGCGCCATTCAACGGCCAGGTACAGGGCGGCAGCGGCTGCCAGGGCAACGGTGAGTGCCAAAATCGTAGGAGGGTCGAGCGTCATGTCTTGCCGGGTCTGCCTGGTGTGCGTTTAGAACCGGGATTGTAAGCGCACACGCAGGTTTTTCAGAGCATTCATCGTGATGGCATACGGCCAGGCGATGATCGGCAGGTCAGGCGCCCTTGGTCGAGGGCAGCAATATCGTCAGGATGCCCACCAGCGGCAGGAACGAACACAGCTTGTAGACGTACTCGATACCGTGAGTATCGGCGAGCAAACCGAGCAACGCTGCGCCAATCCCGCTGAACCCGAACATCAGGCCGAAGAAGATCCCGGCGATCATGCCCACGTTACCCGGCACCAGTTCCTGGGCGTATACCACGATGGCCGAGAAGGCCGACGCGATGATGAACCCGATCACCACGCTCAACACTGCTGTCCAGAACAGGTCGACGTAGGGCAGGGCCAAGGTGAACGGCGCGGCACCCAGGATGGAGAACCAGATGACTTTCTTGCGTCCGATCTTGTCGCCGATCGGGCCACCCGCGAAGGTGCCCACGGCCACGGCGCCGAGGAACAGGAACAGGTACATCTGCGAGCTTGCGACCGACAGCTGGAATTTTTCGATCAGGTAGAACGTGAAGTAGCTGGTCAGGCTGGTCATGTACCAGTATTTGGAGAACACCAGCACGGCCAGCACCACCAAGGCAAAAGTCACGCGGCCTTTGGACAAACCGTGGGTGGCTTTGCCGCCTTGCTTGAGCTTGAACAGGTTGAGGTGATGGCGATACCAACGGCTCAGACCGTAGAGCACCAGGATGGCGAACACGGCAAACAGCCCAAACCAGGCGATATGGCTCTGGCCGTAAGGAATGATGATTGCGGCCGCCAGCAAGGGGCCGAAAGCGCTACCGGTGTTGCCGCCGACCTGGAAGGTCGATTGCGCCAGGCCGTAGCGACCGCCCGAAGCCAGGCGCGCGACGCGGGAGGTTTCCGGGTGGAAGGTCGACGAGCCGACGCCCACCAGGCCCGCCGCCAGCAGGATTGCCGGGAAGGTGCCGACAAACGCTAGCATCAGAATGCCGATCAAGGTGCAGACCATGCCCGCCGGCAACAGCCACGGCTTGGGATGACGGTCGGTGTGATAGCCGATCCACGGTTGCAGCAGGGATGCAGTTAGCTGGAACGTCAGGGTGATCAGGCCCACCTGGGTGAACGATAGGCCGTAGTTGGCCTTGAGCATCGGGTAGATCGACGGCAGCACGGCCTGGATCAGATCATTGATCAAATGCGCCAGGGCGCAGGCGCCGAGGACGCGCATGACCAAAGGGCTGGCTTGGGGTGTGGTGGTTGCAGCGGCGGGTGACGCGGTGAGGGTCGACATGCAGGCATTCCATACAAGGCAGCTAATCAGAGGCGGCAACTTCTTAAGGTCGCCATCCATTACAAAATGATTCGGCGTTCATGCTAGATTCGTCGGGAATGCCTGTCTCGCGTAATTCGGGCGGTAACTATTGCAAAAAGGGCGAAATGATCAAACCACTGAACGAATTTCTCCAGGAAATCAACGAAGGCGATTGGGCGGTCATCAGTTCCGCCACGGACTACCCGGAAAACTGGGTGATCCCCGACCACAGCCACGAAAAGCACCAACTGCTCTACGCCATCGAAGGCGTGATGGTGGTGTACTCGGCGCTCAACCAATGGACGGTGCCGCCCAATCGCGGTATCTGGATGCCCGCCGGGCAGGTGCATTCCCTGCGGTGCGTGGGCACCCTGAAAATGCGCAGCGTGTTTGTGCGCCCGGATCGCTTCCCGAACATGCCGGGCGAGCCGAAGACCGTGAGCATTTCGCCGCTGCTGAGCGAACTGATCAAGGCCTCGGTGAGCCTGAAACCGCCCTACGCCGAGGACTCGCGGGATGCGCGGATCATGCACCTGATCCTCGACGAACTGGCCATCCTGCCGGCCCTGCCACTTTCTTTACCGCAGCCTGCCGACCCGCGCTTGCAGCGCATCTGCCTGGCGTTGCAGGAAGAACCCGGCGATGCCTCCACGGTGGCGCACTGGAGCGAGCGGCTGAACCTGGACCAGAAAACCATCCAGCGCCTGTTTCGCAAGGAAACCGGTATGACCTTCGGCCAGTGGCGCCAGCAGGCGCGGCTGCTGCTGGCCTTGGAGAGGATTGCGGTGGGGGAGAAGGTGATCGATATCGCCCTGGAGCTGGGTTATGAAAGCCCGAGCGCCTTTACCAGCATGTTCAAGAAACAGTTCGGCAAGACGCCGAGTCATTTTTTCAGATAGCGCCGTGCGTGGCAGGGGCGTGCAGGCCCAGCAGGTCGTTGAAGCCATCGACGTCCAGCGGTGGGCTGAGGAAATAGCCCTGGCCCTCTTCACACGCCACGCTCTTGAGCAATGCAAGGTGCTCGGCGGTTTCGATGCCTTCGGCGGTCACCGTCAGGGCCAATGCCCGGCCCAGGCCGACAATCGCCTGGATGATCGCCTTGTCGTCATCGCTTTCTTCCAGGCGGGTCAGGAAGCTGCGGTCGATCTTCAAGCCATCGAAGGGGAACGCCCGCAGGTAGCTCAACGAGGAATAGCCAGTGCCGAAGTCATCCATGGCGATGCGCAGGCCCAAGTGCTTGAGCGTGTGCATGACCTCAAGTGCCCCGCTGGTATCATCGAGCATGACGCTTTCGGTGATTTCCAGTTCCACCCGGGCCGGGTCGATACCGGAGCTCGTCAACGCCTGGCGTGTGCGCTCCACCAGGTTGCCGCGTTTGAACTCGGAGGGTGACAGGTTCACCGATACAAACAGATGCTCCGGCCATTGGGCGGCACGCGTGCAGGCGGTTTCGAGTACCCAGTCGCTCAAGGCCAGAATCAGCCCGGACTCCTCGGCAATCGGGATAAAGGTGTCTGGCGCGATCAACCCACGCACCGGATGCTGCCAGCGCACCAGGGCTTCGGCGCCAACCATCTGCCCGTCGGCGATGCGATAGCGCGGCTGGAAATGCAAGCGCAGCTCGCCGTGCTTGATCCCATAGCGCAGGTCGCTCTCCAGGCGTCGACGTTCGATGATCCGTGCGTTCATGTCGCCGGAGTAGAAGCGCCAGGTATTGCGCCCCGCAGCCTTGGCCTCGTACAGCGCAATGTCAGCGTAGCGCAGCAGCTCCGCGGCCTCGTGGGCATCGTTGGGGGCGATGGCGATACCGATGCTGGCGCTGACAAACACCTCTTGTTCGTCGATTCTGATGGTGCGCTCGATGGATTCGATCAGTCGCTTGCACAGGGCTTCGACTTCATCCTGCGTGCCGGCATCGGTCAGGATCAACACAAATTCATCACCGCCGATACGCGCGACCAGGTCGCCATGGCGTACGCAGTCGGCCAATCGGGACGACACTTCGTTGAGCACCCGATCACCGGCAGCGTGCCCGAGCAGGTCATTGACCGGCTTGAAGCGATCGAGATCCAGGCTGAGCATCACCAGCGGCTGCTCTGAGGTAGGCATGGCCTTGAACTTGCCTTCCAGGAACGCTTGCAGGCGTGTGCGGTTGGGCAGCCCGGTCAGGGCGTCGTGTTGGGACAAGAACTCGATGCGTCGACGGGCTTCGACCTCTTCCGTCACATCGGTGGCGGTGCCGCGAAACCCGCCACAGGGCATCTGCCGCGCGGACAGCCGCGTGCTGCGCTCCAACCCCAGGGCATCGACGTAACGACACTGCACGCTGATGTCCGGGCGACGTCCGGGTGTGCTCAGCCACTGGGACAGCTGGCCGCTTTCGGTCTCCAGCAAGTCGTTTATCGCGGCGCCGATCCAGGCGTTGCGTACCAGCCCGGTGACGCCTTCAAAGCGTTCCGACAGGTAGGTGAAGCGCCAGCCTGCGTCGATTTCCCAGACCCAATCGGAACTGGCCTCGACCACATCGCGAAAGCGGGCTTCGCTGGTGGCCAGGGCCCTCTGGCTGTTCTGCAGCGACGTATGGCTGGCATCCAGGGCCAACGCGGCGGCGGTGGTGCGGCGCGAAATGACCCAGGTCATCAAGCACACCAGCAATGCCGCCAGACCCAGCAGGGGCAGGCCGACCCCCATCAAACGCAAGCCTGGGCGGGCCGGCTCCCAGTGCAGGCTGCCCGCTGCGCCATTGTCGCCGAGGGGGAAGAGCAAGGTCTTGCCGATTTCATCGGGGGTGGCAATGTGCAGTTTGTCCACGCCGAACTCATCGCCGATCACCGCCAGTTTGGCGCTGTCGAGGATGTCGACGAAGATCAGCACCGATGCCGGTCGGCCGTCGGGCAACACCGTGGGGTCGGTACCGGGGGTGATGGCGGCGGCGGCCACCAGTGCAGGGCTGCCACGTACGTTGATAAAGGCCGTGGTGGGCGTTTCATCCTCGGCGCCCGCGCGAGCCTGCTCGAGAATCTCGGTGATGGGCCCGCCGAGCCACTGGGTGAGTTCGACGCTCTGCAACTGGCCGTCCACCACGGCATAGACCGTGCGGTTGGCGTCGTCGACCACAAACAGGCCTTGAAAGCCAAAGTCATCGAACAAGGTGGCGCCGATATTGCCACGGGCAAAGGCCCAATCGGTGTCGACCGTCATATGCAAATGTTTGTAGGCGTCGCTCCAGAAGGCGTAGTCCTTGACCGTTACGCGCAAGGATTTTTCCAGCGACTGCACGGCTTTACGGGTATAGAACGCACTTTCAACCTGTTCGGAGCGGTCCAGTTCATGGGCAAGGTAGACCAGAGAATAGGCCGCGGCGGCAAACACCACGGCCAGCAAGGCCATGAAGCGCAGAAGCGAGGTGCGCGCCAGGGAGAGGCTGGTGCGATCGGAGAGCGAGCGGACGATGGGAGCGAGAGTATTCGGCATTGTTTCCCGCAGGGCGTCACTGCAAGTCAGGGGTATCTCGTGTTATCGGCCGCGCGGGTCAGAAAATGAGTGCTTATGTATCGCCGGTCGTCGTCAAGTTTGCATAGAAAATACAGCCGATCAGCCGTGCAAACAGGCTCAGGGTTTCCGGCAGGTTGGGGTCGTCGAACAGCATGGCGCGCGAGTCCAGCGCACACAACGCACCGTGCAAACGCCCGTCAGGCAGGAAGATCGGCGCACCGGCGTAGCTTTCAATCTCGTATTGCTTGACCACCGGGCGCGTGGCAAAACGGCCGTGTTTGCTGATCTCGGGGATGAACAGCGCCTGGGGATTGATGCAGAACTCGCTGCACAGGGTGGTTTCCAGGTCGAGTACATCGTGGACGTTGATGCCCATTTGCAGCGGGTCGTAGACCGAGCACACCACCCATTCCAGGTCGGTGAACTTGGCGATACCTGCGAAGCGCATGCCGGTGAGGCGGGTGACCAGGTGCAGGATGCTGGTGGTGGCTTCGATTTCGGCGATGGCAGCGCGTTCATCTGCGCTGAGTAACGAGGCTGCGGTGACGCTTGGAACCATGCGTGAACACTCCTATGGGGTGGCGGCCTCGGCCGCCACGCAGGGTCAGGGCTTAGTTGATACGGGGATGCTGCTCGACCAGGTTCTTGCGCTTGGCTTCCAGTTCGGCAATTTCGGCATCGATGTCTTCGATCTTCTGCTCGATATTGTCGTGATGCTCCTGCAGCAGTTCCTTGGCTTCTTCCATGTCCGAAGCGGCCGGCGCTGCGCCGCGCAGTGGCTTGTTGGCGGTTTCCTTCATGGTCAGGCCGGTGATCAGGCCGACCACGGCAAACACCATCAGGTAGTAGGCAGGCATAAACAGGTCGTTGGTGCTTTCCACCAGCCAGGCCACGGCGGTCGGGGTTACGCCGGCGATCAGTACCGACACGTTGAACGCACTGGCCAACGCGCTGTAGCGCAGATGCGTCGGGAACATGGCGGGTAGCGTTGAAGCCATCACGCCGATGAAGAAGTTGAGGATCACGGCGAGGATCAGCAAGCCCGCGAAGATCAGGCCGATCTTGCCGCTGGTGATCAGCATGAACGCCGGAATGGACAGGAACAGCAGGCCGATACTGCCAGCGATGATGAAGGGCTTGCGGCCAATCTTGTCGCTGATGAAGCCAATGAACGGCTGCACGAACAGCATGCCGACCATGATCGCGATGATGATCAGCACGCCGCTGTTTTCTTTGTAGTGCAGGTTGTGCGACAGGTAGCTCGGCATGTAGGTGAGCAACATGTAGTAGGTCACGTTGGTCGCCGCCACGATGCCGATGCAGGTCAACAGGCTGCGCCAGTGCTTGGTCGCCACTTCCTTGAACGAAACTTTCGGGCCATGGGTCAGGCCTTCGCGGTCGCCTTGCTCCATTTTGTCCATGTGCTGCTGGAAGGCTGGAGTCTCTTCCAGCGCATGACGCAGGTACAGGCCGATAATGCCCAGGGGCAGGGCAAGGAAGAACGGCAGGCGCCAGCCCCACGACTCAAAGTCGGCTTCGCCCAAAATGCTTGAGATCAGCACCACCACGCCCGCGCCCAGTACGAAACCGGCGATGGAGCCGAAATCCAGCCAACTGCCGAGGAAGCCGCGTTTGCGGTCCGGCGCATACTCGGCGACGAAGATCGACGCGCCGGTGTACTCACCGCCCACCGAGAAACCCTGGGCCATTTTGCACAGCAACAGCAAAATCGGCGCCCAGATGCCAATCGAGGCGTAGGAGGGGATCAGGCCGATGGCAAAAGTGCTCAGCGACATGATCACGATGGTCGCGGCGAGGACCTTTTGCCGTCCGTATTTATCGCCCAGTGCGCCGAAGAACAAACCACCCAGGGGACGGATCAGGAACGGCACCGAGAACGTGCCGAGTGCAGCGATCATTTGTACGCTGGGCGAGGCGTCGGGGAAGAACACCTTGCCGAGCACATAGGCGACAAAACCGTAGACGCCAAAGTCGAACCATTCCATGGCGTTACCCAGGGCGGCGGCGGT
Organism: Pseudomonas reactans; assembly: GCF_013385825.1. Taxonomy (GTDB): domain Bacteria; phylum Pseudomonadota; class Gammaproteobacteria; order Pseudomonadales; family Pseudomonadaceae; genus Aquipseudomonas; species Aquipseudomonas reactans. Next base: position 47,178 of record NZ_JACAPG010000014.1, read on the forward strand.
AATTGCCTTGCGCACCTTGGTGTCGTCGACGATGGTGATGTCTTTCAATCCGATGGGCTTGACGCTTTTCTTACGTAATTTCATGCGGGGCACTCTAAAGCAGAACAGGGGAGGTGCCATCGTTGCGATGGCACCGCTCTGTCAGTTCAGATACAAGCGGACATGAAATAATTCACCTCTATTTGCGTTTTTTTGCACATGCATTGAACTTCACAGGTTTACCCAGGAGAAAACCGAATGCCCGCTGCCGCCTCCCGCCTGACCTACCGACCACCACAACCGAGTGACATGCAGCGATTGTTCGCGATCTACGGCGATCCGCAGACCAACCTGTTCAACCCCGCCGGCCCCATGGCCAGCCTGGAGGTTGCACAACGCCTGCTCGATCACTGGCTCGAACAATGGGCTACCCAAGGCTACGGCTGGTGGGCGATTGCACGCGTCGAAGCACCGGATTACATCATTGGCTTTGGTGGCATCGCGCCGATGGACTACCTGACCGAAAGACGCATCAACCTGGGTTACCGGTTTGCGGTGCAAGCCTGGGGGCAGGGCTACGCCACCGAGTTGGGCCGTGATGCATTAAAGCTGGCCTTCGAAACACTCGGCTTGCCCGAAGTGTTCGGGTTGGTACGGCCGGATCACGCGGCATCCATCCGCGTGCTGGAAAAGATCGGCATGCAGCCTTTCGGTACACTCGACGATGTGCCGGGTAAGGCACCCAGCTTGGTACTACGCGTTCGTCATCCTACAACTGCTTTTGCCTGACATTTCACATACCCGCGCAATACCTCGATAAACGGCAATCTTTCAGATTGACAGCGTTCTGGCGTCCCGATATAAAAGTGACAGTTGTACGACGACATATGACGTTACATATGTCCTACCTAACAAAAATAAAAAGTGATGCCATGAACTTGAACGAGCCCATCAACGCACACCGCGTTGGCCAAGCTGTAGGCAACTATCGCTGGACCATCTGCGCGATGCTGTTTTTCGCGACCACCGTCAACTACCTTGATCGCCAGGTGCTCAGCTTGCTGGCGCCGCAGCTGTCAACGCAATTTGGCTGGAGCAACACCGACTACGCGAACATTGCGGCGGTATTCCAGTTTGTCTACGCGATCTCCATGCTGTTTGCCGGGCGTTTTGTCGACAAGATCGGCACCAAGGCGGCCTATATAGTGGCGATTGGCATCTGGTCCACGGGCGCGATCATGCATGCGTTCTCGGTGCCCATGGGCGAGGGCATCGCAGCCATCAGCGGTGCAATTGGCCTGGCAGTGATTCCGGTGTCGATTGCCGGTTTCATGCTGTCGCGTGCGGTACTGGCGATTGGCGAGGCGGGCAACTTCCCGATTGCGATCAAGGCCACCGCCGAATACTTCCCCAAGAAAGAGCGCTCGCTGGCCACCGGTATTTTCAACTCCGGCGCCAACGTCGGCGCGATCCTGGCACCGATCTGCGTGCCGTTGATTGCCGGTTTGTGGGGGTGGGAAGCGGCGTTTATCGTGATTGGCGGGTTGGGTTTCGTGTGGGTAGCGGTGTGGATCGCGCTCTACAAGAAACCGGAGGAGCAAAAACGCCTGTCGCCTGAAGAATTGGCGTATATCCGCAGCGACCAGACCGTGCAGCCTTTCACACCTGCACCTGCTGGCGCCGTGGAGAAGAAAGTTTCGTGGTTCAAGCTGCTCACTTATCGCCAGACCTGGGCGTTTGCCTTCGGCAAGTTCATGACCGATGGCGTGTGGTGGTTCTTCCTGTTCTGGTTGCCCACCTACCTGTCGGCGCAATACGGCATGAAAGGCGCCGATATCGTCATGCCGCTGGCGGTGCTGTACAGCATGACCATGGTCGGCAGTATCGGCGGCGGCTGGTTCCCCAGCTACTTCATGGCACGCGGCGATGCGCCCTATGATGGCCGCATGAAAGCCATGCTGGTGATCGCGCTGTTCCCGCTGGTGGTGTTGCTGGCGCAGCCATTGGGCTATATCAGCTTCTGGGTGCCGGTATTGCTGATCGGCGTGGGCGCCTCGGCGCACCAGGCGTGGTCATGCAACATCTTCACCACGGTGTCGGACATGTTCCCGCAGAAAACCGTGGCCTCGGTGGTCGGGATCGGCGGCATGGCCGGCGGCCTGGGGGGCGTGGTCATGACCAAGATCGGCGGTTGGGTGTTCGACTACTACAAGTCCGTCGGCGACATCCACACCGGCTACATGATCATGTTCGCCATCTGCGCACTGGCCTACCTGGTGGCCTGGAGCGTGATGAAGACGTTGGTGCCGCGTCACAAGGAAATCACTGACCTGTAAGGTCTTATGTCCCGCGCCGCAACGGCGCGGGACCGCTTTACAGCGTGAGCGCCCAGGTCTGGCTGACCAGGGATTTGCCGAAGCTGTCTATCGTCTCTTCCTCGACCAACGCGAACCCGGCCTTCTGATAGAGCTTGCGTGCATCGCCGAGGATGTCCACCGTCCACAGTTGCATGCGTTGGTAGCCGACCTGCCGGGCAAAGCGCACACACTCATCCACCAGCCGTTGGCCGATGCCCATGCCGCGCGCACTAGCGTCCACGTAGAGCATGCGCAGCTGGGCTGTGGTTTCGCCGTGGCGGATGACGAACACCGAGCCCACCACTTCGCCGTCCTTTTCCGCGATCCAGCAACGCTCGCACGTCGGATCAAACGCCCTCAGGTACTTGGCGACCGTCTCCGCCACCAATGCTTCGAACTCCCAGTTCCAGCCATATTCACGGGCATACAACGCGGTCTGTTGTTGCACCACCACGCCCATGTCGCCTGGCTGTGGGTCGCGTAGCAGATAGCTGGGCGCGGTGCCTTGCAGCAGGGCCTGGATGCGCTTCATGGCATCGGTGAGTTGCCGCTGTTGGGGTTCCGGCAGGCTGTCGAGCAGGGCGATGACTTCGCTTTGGGTCTGCTGTTCCAGGGGCGCCAGCACTGCACGGCCATGGTCGGTGAGGTGCAGTTGCACTGCGCGGGCGTCGGTGGCGGAGCGGACTTTCTGGATCAGGCCCTTCTTTTCGAAACCACTGGTCAATCGGCTCAGGTAGCCCGCGTCAAGGCTGAGCATCTGGCACAGGTCGGCGCTGGTGAGATCACCACGGGTAGACAGTTCGTACATCACGCGGATTTCGGTGAGCGAATAGTCGCTCTGCAGCAGGTGTTCCTGCAGCACGCCGATCTGGTGGGTGTAGAAGCGATTGAAGCCGCGCACGATGCCGGCGCGTTCGACAAGCAGGGGAGTGGACATGCGGGAATGCTCGAATGGTTGCCTGAAGCAATTATATTGTTGCTTCAGGCAACCATGTCAAACACTTTGCTTAGCGGTTACGCGTCACCCGCCAAAGGGTATTGGCCAGGTCATCAGCAATGATCAGCGCACCTTTCGGGTCCACCGTCACACCGACCGGGCGCCCACGGGTCTTGCCGTCGTCACCGCGAAAACCCGTCGCAAAGTCGATCGGCTCACCGGACGGCTTGCCGTTGCTGAACGGCACGAAGATCACCTTGTAGCCCACCGGGTTGTCGCGGTTCCAACTGCCGTGCTCACCGACAAACACGCCGTCAGCGAACTGCTCGCCCATTTGCGGGATGGAGAAGTCCACGCCAAGTGCTGCCACATGGGAACCCAGGCTGTAATCCGGCTTGATCGCGGCGGCGACCTTGGCCGGGTTCTGCGGTTGGGCGCGCGGGTCGACATTCTGGCCCCAGTAGCTGTAGGGCCAGCCATAAAACGCGCCTTCACGCACCGAGGTCAGGTAGTCCGGCACCAGGTCGGGGCCCAGTTCGTCGCGTTCGTTGACCACGGTCCAGAGTTGCCCGGTGTCCGGCTGGATCGTCAGTGCCGTCGGGTTGCGCAGGCCTGTTGCATAAGGCTTGTGTGCGCCAGTGGCGGCGTCGATCTGCCAGACCATTGCGCGGTCGATCTCCACTTCCATGCCACGTTCGGTAACGTTGCTGTTGGAGCCGATGCCCACGTAAAGCTGGCTGCCGTCGGCACTCACCGCCAGGGACTTGGTCCAGTGGTGGTTGATCTGTGCCGGCAGGTCGGTGACCTTGGTGGGCGGGCCAGCGGCCTTGGTCTGGCCGTCGGCGTAGTCGAAACTCACCAGCGCATCCTGGTTGGCTACGTAGAGCTTGTCGTTGGCAAACGCCAGGCCGTACGGCGCGTTGAGGTTTTCGGCGAACACCGTCTTGAGTTCATAGGTGCCGTCACCGTCGGCGTCACGCAGCAAGGTCAGGCGGTTGCCGCCCTTGACCTTGGTGTTGCCTTCAGCCTTGATCAGGCTGGCGATCACATCCTTGGGCTTGAGCTTGGCCGCGCTGCCGCCACGGCCTTCGGCGACGAGGATGTCACCGTTGGGCAGCACCAGGGTCTGACGCGGGATCGCAAGGTCAGTGGCAATCGCCGTGACGCTGTAGCCTTGCGGCACCTTGGGTTTCTGATCGCCCCAGGGCGCGGGCTCGGCAATCTTCATGCTCGGCAACAGGCTGCTTTGTTGTTCCGGCAGCTTGGGATCGGGGCCGCGGGCCTGGGTCTTGTCGCCTTCACCCCCGCAGGCGGTCAGCAGCAGGGCAGCGCTCAACAGCGTCAGTGTGCTCGACGTTTTCATTTAACACCTCCCGCGCGCAGGCCGGTCCAGGTGGCCGCCAGCGTCAGCAGCAAGACAATCGCCGACAGGATCAGGCCGCCAGGCATCGACGCGTAGGCGTCTTTGGCGTGTTGGAAGGCATTGACCAGGCCGAGGATCCAGGTGGCCAACAACAGCAGCACATAACGCGTGGGTTGCCCGGCCTTGCGCTCGGCACGGAGCAGGTTGACCAGCGCAAACAAAAACGCGAAGCCGGCGAACACCAACGCGCCGGCAATCAGCCAGGCGGAGAAGTTGGCCCATTGAATCTGGTAGGTCTGGGTGTAGGCAATGTCGCTGAGCAAGGCACCGAGAAACAACGGCACGGTGCCGGCGAGCAAGGTCGCATGCAGCGGCCCTGGGCCGTATCGGTAGACGGGAAGGGTAGTCATGGGGTGGCGGCTCCTTGTTGTATAACGCCCCTGGACGGGGCAGCGCATAGGAAGTGAACGCGTCGCGTGTGAGAAAGTTCAGCGTGAAACGTTTCGAAATAGTGGGAACCCTCTAGGGCCGCCCCGGCCTAACACGGTATCATCCCGTCCTTTTCTCTCGTCAGGCGCCTCCATGACCCACCCTCGCATCGGCTTTGCGTGCCAGTACCAACATCCCGAGCGCCTACTGTCCGCCAGTGCCTTGAAGTTGATTGAAGGCCCGTTCAACCCGCGCACCACCACGTTGCGCTGGATGGACAGCGTCACGCCGCAAGTGGCCCGCGACAAGCTGGTGGAAGTGGTCACGCACAACCTGGCCGCCCAGTTGCGCCTGTTGGCTTACGTGACCGAGTTACCGCCGACCTTGCGCATGTTGCGCCTGAGCAGCGATCTGCTGCCGTTCTACAGCCACCCGAAGGTTGCCGCGGTGTATAAAGACCCGGCCATCGAGCGCCAGTTGGTGGAAGGGTTCGCCGCCATCGGCGAGTTGGCGCGCGCGTCGGATATCCGCCTGTCGTTCCACCCCGGCCAGTATTGCGTGCTTGGTTCGGAGAACCCCGGCGTGGTGGAGAACAGCCTGGCCGAGTTCGAATACCACGCCGACATGATCCGCATGATGGGTTACGGCCGTCGCTTCCAGGACCTCAAGTGCAACGTGCACATCGCTGGTCGCCTTGGCGTGGAAGGCACCCGCGCGGTGTGGTCGCGCCTGTCGGAGGTGGCGCGCAACTGCATCACTTTCGAGAACGATGAGAAAACCTACGGCCTCGACCATTGCCTGCAAGTCGCTGACCTGGCGCCGGTGGTATTGGACATCCACCACTGCTGGATCAACGAAAACGACTATATCGACCCCCATTCGGAACGCGTCGCCCGTGTGATTGAAAGCTGGCGCGGCGTGCGCCCGACCATGCATTACTCGCAGCCCCAGGAAGTCTTGCAGGAACTGGGTTTCGACGCCGAACACAAGCTGGAAATGGACGCGCTGTTGCAGGTGGTGTCCAAGCGCGATCTCTACGCTCACAGTGTGCAGATGTGGAACCGCTGGACCAATGACTACGCGCTGCAGTTCCTCGATCGCTTCGACATCATGCTTGAAGCCAAAGGCAAGAACGTCGCCTCGCTGGCGTTCTACGAACACTGGAAGCGGCAAAGTGCCTGAATCGCGTCAGCCTTTGCCAGACAGAGGGATTACCAGGGACAGCCACATGTTCCAGCCGTCCGGGCGGTTTTTGGCATCGAATTCGTAGTAGCCCTTGATATTGGCGTACCACAGTTCATCACCCACCTTGAAGAAGTGCCCCGCCTGGGGCCCAATCCCGGCCACGCGGGACTTGAAGTCCCCCAGCACCGCGCCGCTGCCACTGTCGCCGGTCACCTGGCGGAAGTAATAACCCACCAGCCCGGCGTGGGTCTGTGCGGTAAAGAAGTGCGAGGCGCTGAGGTCGATGTGCGCGTCGATGCCGTTCTGGTAGTGGGTGTCGCGGTTTTCCCAGTTATAGGTCACGCCCGCCACGGCGGAGAACTCGTTGGTCTTGTCAAAAAAGGTGTAGCCGCCGCCCGCGTCCAGGGCGGCATGGCCCAGGCCGATATTGACCAGGCGATCCGGGTCATAGGCGCCCACGGGTAGGTTGCCCATGGAATAAGCCATGAAGTTGTGCACGCCGTGGTTCCACTTCAGCGTTCCGAGCAGATACAGATCGCTGGCACCTTTGAGGGCATCGTTGGTACCGCCCGAAAACGAGCGCCCGCGTGGGCCGGTCACCGTGGCGTCGACACTCGCCTCGGAACGCCCCACGGCCGCCACCGCCGAAATCGCCGCCTGGGCACCGCCCAATACCGGCGTGGCGAAGGTGTAGGTCGGGCTGGCAAACAACAGGTCGGCCTTGGCATCCAGCCCCACCACCGTGCGCCCGCCCCGCGGGGTGGCCGAGTGTCGGCCGTCGCTGGCATTCACATGGTAGTAGACCAGCGGCAGGCTCCAGCCCGGCGTGGTCGGCGCAGCGGCAAGGGCGCCGAACTGGCCGGGCAGCCAGAAGCTGATACCGCCGTCGTCGGCCTGCGCCATCGCGATAGGCAGCAGGGTGAGCAGGCTTAAAACGCGGGTCGTTGGGTTCATAGGACTTCCTATCCAATTGGCCATACTGTGCGTGCTGTCGGGGGCCGCTTGAGCATAGTCCAAGTATTGAAGGTCGTTGCGCCCTCAGCCCCTTGCCCGTCATGCTTGTCGGTCTTTCTCAAGGAAACAGTGCCCCGTGAATTCATCGCAACCTACTGGAGTCGACGCCCAAGGATGTGTCCTGGCCGAGACCGATTTGCCCCTGCAGCCTGAGTTTCAGCCGTTGCTCAGCGATGTCTGTGCGACCCTTTCACCGGCGCAGTGGGGGCTGGACGGCATTTATGTGTATGGCAGTGTCGCCAGGGGAGAGGCCATTTCCGCTGAGTCCGATCTGGATCTCACGTTGGTATTTCGTGAACCGCCTCAAGCCGAGTTGCTTGAACAGTTGGAACTGACGCGCCTGGCCCTTGAACAGCGGCATCCGGAAGTCACGAAGGTCGACTTCGATATCGGTCATTGCGCGCAGGTGCTGTCACCCGAGAACAAAGATCGTTGGGGTTTTTGGCTCAAACACCATTGTCGTTGTGTATGGGGCAATGATCTTTCGGTGCGTTTCGACGCGTTCCGCCCATCCCGTGAGATTGCCTGGGCGCTGAACGGTGACTTTGAAGCGGTGCTCGTGGGCTATCTCTTGCGCATCGAGCAAGCCGGTGCTGATGAAGCGCGTCTGCGTTTGCAGCGTGAAGCATCGCGCAAGCTGGTGCGCTCAACGCTGCTGTTTTGCCCGGTGCAGGCTTTGATGTGGCCGCAATCGCTTGAGGACTACGTCAAGCTGTTCCTCCAGCATTACCCGGCGATGGTTGCCCAACTCGCGTTCTTTTTGTTCGAGGCACGCAACCCCGGCGCGGAGGGCGAGAAATTTTCTACTCGGCTTCAAGCCTTTCTCGACTGGATGGTTTCCCAGCAAAAATAGATAGGTATATTGGCGCTAAACCGCTGATCGCATACGCCAAGCCTATGGAAACGCCATGATCAACTTCCGCCTTATCCGCCACCTCTGGCTGTTCCTCGCCGTCGCTGAAGAACAAAACTTCGGCCGCGCCGCCAAGCGCCTGGGCATGTCGCAGCCGCCGTTGAGCGAGCAGATCCAGGTGCTGGAGCAGGCGCTCAAGGTCCAGCTATTCGAACGCTCCCGGCGGGGCGCCAAGTTGACCCCGGTGGGCGCGGCGATCCTGCCGGCGGTACGCAAGTTCGCCGAGCAGCTTGAGCGCCTGGAACTCGCGGTCGAAGAAGCAGTGGCGGGCCAGTCGGGGATGCTCACCATCGGCGCGATTTCCACGGCGATGTTCGATGTGTTGCCGGGCCTGATCGACCAACTCAAGCAGCAATACCCGCACCTCACTGTGTCGGTGCGCGAGATCGACAGCGTAGAGGCGCTGCCGGCGCTGGAAGCCGGGGATATCGACCTGGCCTTCGCCCGGCTGGACGGCGACCTCGGCCCGGCAATCCAGTCGTTGCCGGTGAGGGAAGATCGCTTGATGGTGGCGTTGCCGAGCGATCATCCATTGGCCGCACGTTCACGCATCAGCCTGTCGAGCCTGGCCAGCGAGCCGCTGGTGATGTTTTCGCGCAAGGTCAGCCCGGTGTATTTCGACAACCTGATCGCCACCTGCCGCGCCAGCGGCTTCTCGCCACGGGTGCTGCATGAAGTGCGCTCGGTAGCCTCGCAGATTGCGTTCGTCAGCTGCGGCCAGGGCATTGCGCTGGTGCCGGCGTCGTTGAAAAAACTCGCGCCGGACAACGTGGTGCTACGGCCGCTGACCCAGAAACTCAATGTGGTCACCACGGCGGTGGCCTGGAACAGTGAGCGACCCAACCCCCTGGTGACCGAGTTGGTCGCGCAGTTCCAGGCTCATACGATTGGCGTATGACAAGCTTCCGTTATCCGTCATTTACACCGCGCGGCTAACCGCTGAAATTGGCGCCTTTTTGGCCAAGGAACTCTTGCATGTCGTTCGTTCATTCCTTCATTCCATTGACCGTAGACGGCACCGCTGTGGAGATAGCGGCGATCCACCGCGACGGCGAGCGGGCGCCCATCCTGTTCCTGCACGGGTTCGGCTCGACCAAGGAGGACTACGCCGATATCGTCCTGCACCCGGCGTTCGACGGGCATGCCTTCATCGCCTACGACGCCCCCGGCTGCGGTGAAAGCCAATGCGCCGACCTGGCGAGCATCAATATCCCATTCCTGCTCGAAACCGCCTTGCAGGTGCTTGCGCAGTTCAAGATCGAACGCTTCCATCTGGTCGGCCATTCCATGGGCGGTCTCACCGCCTTGATGTTGGCGCATCGCTTTGCGGATCGCGTGCTGAGCTTCACCGATATTGAAGGCAATATCGCCCCCGAAGACTGCTTTCTCAGCCGCCAGATCGTGGATTTCCCGGCAGAGGATTCCGAGGCGTTTTTCAGCGCGTTCATCGCGCGCACTCGTCAGGCACCCGCGTATGCCAGCGCGCTTTACTCGGCAAGCCTGCGCCACAAGGTGCGTGCCGGTGCCGTGCGCGGGATCTTCCAGTCGATGGTCGAACTCTCTGACAACGCCGACCTGATGGGCAAGTTCCTCGGGCTGCCGTGCCCCAAGATGTTCATGTACGGCGAGCAGAATGCCGGGCTGTCCTACCTGGCGCACATCCAGGCCAACGGCGTGCGCCTGGCGCCGATTGCCCAGTGTGGGCATTTCCCGATGTATTCCAACCCGGTCGGGATGTGGCAGGCAATCGCCGACTTCCTCAGGACTTGAACCGCCCCACCAATCCATTCAACTCATCCGACAGGTTTGACAGCCGCCCCGAATCGTCCTGCGCTGAATTGGCCAGGCTTTCCACCAGGCGCGCCTCGTCGTAGATCTGTTGGATATGCCGGTTGATCTCTTCGGCCACGCTGTGTTGTTCCTCGGCGGCTGCGGAGATCTGCAGGTTCTGGTCGCGGATCTCGTTGACCGAGGTCTGGATCCCTTCAAAGCTGTCCCGCGCGTTTTCGATGGACGACACACTGGCCTTCGACAGGTCCAGGCAACTGCCCATTTTTTGCGTGACTTCCTGGGTCTTGTTTTCCAGGGTGCCGAGCAGTTGCTCGATCTCGCCGGTGGAGTCGGAGGTGCGCTTGGCCAGTGCGCGCACTTCGTCGGCTACCACCGCAAAACCACGGCCTTGATCACCCGCACGGGCGGCTTCGATGGCGGCGTTGAGCGCCAACAAGTTGGTCTGTTCGGCAATCGCACGGATGGTGCCGAGGATCTGGTTGATGCTGCGGCTGCCGGCTTCCAGTTCGACCATGGCCTGGGATGACTCAGTCAGGCGGCGCCCCAGGCGGTTGACGTTGTCGGTGGTCACTTCGATCTGCTGCTTGCCCTCGGCCACGCGCCGGTGCCCGTTTTCGGCGGATTGCGCCGCGCCACTGCAGGAGCGTGCGACTTCGTTGGCAGTGGCGACCATTTCATTGAACGCCGTAGACACCAGTTCTACCGCCTCACGCTGGCGCCCGGCCGCATCGTTCATGTTGTGCGCCACCTCGCTGTTGACCCTGGAGGCGTTCTGCAAGTTGGCCGAGGCCGCGCCGATGTGCTGGATCAGTTGGCGGATCGCCGTAAGAAACTTGTTGAACCAGCCGGCCAGTTCGGCGGTTTCATCCTTGCCCTGGACCTGCAGTTCGTGGCGCAAGTCGCCTTCGCCCTGGGCGATGGACTGCAAGCCGGTGCTGACCTGGCCGATAGGCTTGACGATGACCTTGGAAAACGCCGCCGCGATCAGCCCGAAGATCAGCACCAGCACCGCGACGATGACGGCGGTGAGGTAGGTCATGCGTGTGGCTTCGGCCATGACTTCACGGTGTTCGATCAGCCCGATGTAGCGCCAGCCGAGGCCGGGGGAGGTCCACACGTTGGCCATGTAGCGTACGCCGTCGATCACCACTTCAGTGGAGCCCTGTGCAGTGTCGGCCAACTGTGCATAGGCTGTGCCCAGGTCTTTGAGCGGCTTGAAGTTGTGGGCGGCGTTGCGCGGGTCGACCAGCACCACGCCGTCCTCGATCAGCATCACGTAGCCACTTTCGCCGAGCTTGATGCTCTTGAGCAGTTCGGTGAGGTTTTTCAGTGAGACGCTGACCACGAACACGCCCTTGGCCTTGCCGTTTTCCAGCAGGGCGCGCGCGGTGCCCACCAGGGCGACGTCGTCTTTGTCGTAGTAATACGCGGGGGTGCGCACGGTCTTGCCGGGGCTGGCCATGGCCGCCTTGTACCAGGGGCGGGTGCGCGGGTCGTACTTGGCCAGTTGCGGGTCATCCGGCCATTTGGCGTAGGTGCCGTCTTCGAGGCCGATGGACAGGATGGCAGCCGCCGGGTGTGTGGCGCCAAAGCGCGCGAAGCGATCGATCACCGCTTGCACTTCGGCGGGCATGGGCTGGTTGGCCGCGTCGGCGGGCTGGTAGTTTTTCAGCGTGTTCACGGAGGTGTATACAGAATCGGTGGCCATTTGATCGACGTTTTGCAAGGTGCCGTCGAAGAACTGGCGGATGTTGCCATCAATCTGGCGGATTTCCCGGGTGCTGCCGTCGATAAACTGATCCACCGCCTGGGTCCGTGTGTTCATGACCGAAATCACGGCCACCAGGCTTACCGGGATGAAAGCAACGGAGACAAATGCGAGTACCAGCTTATTTTTTATTTTCATCGAGACGACCATCAGCGTGAAGGGCGGCCAAATCGTCGCGCACCTCGATCAGGGTCGCGGCGATTTGCTATCACTGCTGTTTCGGCCCGGTTCCGGTAAATCTTTAGGGTTTTTTGTACACAATACAAAGTGCTTATTGTTCTGTATCCAATCAATACACATCACGCAGATAACGCTTCTGCTCACTTAACTGCCGCCAGTACTCCACTGCACCCTCGACGCCAAGCCCGCCGTGGGTTTGCGCGACTTGGCGCAGGGCCTGGTCGACATCTTTGGCCATGTGGCTGGCGTCACCGCAGATGTACAGCCTGGCGCCATCCTGCAACCAGCGCCACAGCTCGGCCCCCTGTTCGCGGATGCGGTCCTGCACGTAGACCTTCTGCGCCTGGTCGCGCGAGAACGCAAGGCTCAAGTGGTTGAGCAGGCCGTCGCGCTGCATGCCTTGCAGTTCGTCCTGATAGTAGAAGTCGCTGGCGGCGTGCTGTTCGCCGAAGAACAGCCAGTTGCGCCCCTGATGACCCAGCGCGCGACGTTCCTGCAAGAACGCGCGAAAGGGCGCGATACCGGTGCCGGGCCCGATCATGATCATCGGCACGTCGCCGTCAGTCGGCGTGCGAAAGTGCTTGGACGGCTGCACGAACAGCGGCACTTCGCCGTCGCCGACCCGGTCAGCCAGGAACGTCGAGGACACACCCTTGCGCTTGCCATAGCGCACGGCAGCCACGGTGAGATGCACTTCCTGCGGATAGGCCTTGGCACTCGAAGCGATTGAATACAAGCGTGGTTGCAAGCGCTTGAGGGTGCCCAGTAATTCATCCGCCTTGCACTCGATGGGGTAGGCCTGCAGCACATCCGCCAGTTGCCTGCCCCACAGCCAGTCATTCAGTTCGGCCTTGTGTTCGGGGTTGAGCAAGTGCTTGAGGCCAGGGTTGGTGCTGCGCTCGGCGATGAAGGCCAAGGTGTCGCTGCTGGGCCGGGCGATTTCGAAGTGCTGGGTCAAGGCCTGTTGCAGCGGCACATCGCCGAAGGTGTCGATGTTCACGCTGGTCTGGGCGTTCAGGCGGGTGAGGTCGAGCAGTTCGTTGACCAGTTCGGGACAGTTGCGCGGCCGCACGCCCAGCGCATCGCCGGCTTCGTAGGTCAGCCCGGAGTCGGCCAGGTCCAGGGCGAACTGACGGGTTTCCTTGTGGACGCTTTGCGGATTCAGGTGTCGGTTGAGCAGCAGGCGTGAGCCGTACAGCTTGGTTTTTCCGGCGGGGGTGGCGGGCGCGACTGGCTTTGCCGGGGCGAGGGTTTGCTGGAAACGCACCAGCCACGCATCAGCCAGCGCTTCGAATTCGGTGTCGCAGTCGACGCGTTCCAGCAGGCGGGTGGCGCCCAGTTCCGACAGGCGTTGGTCGAGTTGCTTGCCGTGGTTGCAGAACTGGTCATAGTTCGGATCACCCAGGGCCAGCACTGCGAAGCGCAAGGACTCCAGGCGCGTCTCGGCGGTGCTGAGGCTGTGCCAGAAACCTTCGCCATTGTCCGGTGGGTCGCCGTCGCCAAAGGTGCTGCTGATCAGCGCCAGGGTGTGGGTGCTCGCCAGTTTGCTCGCCGGGAAATCCGACATCGCGCTCAGTTCCACGGCAATGCCCGCGTCGCGCAGGCGCTGGGCAAAACGCTCGGCCAGGGCTTCGGCGTTGCCGGTTTGCGAGGCCCACAACAAGGTGACGGCTGGGGAGGACGCTGCGAGGGATTGCGTATGGCTGAACAAACCGCCGAGCAAACCGTTCAACCACAGCCGCGACGCATCGGCCAGCGGCGCATTCGCGGGCATTGTCGGCACGCCGACGGCCTGGCGCGCGGCGTTGGACTGCAGGCCGCTGAGAAAGCCGGCGAGGTAGGTGCGCTCATTCTCGCTCAAGGGGGGCGCGGGTAAGTTGCGGATGCCGGCGATTTCGGCGAAGGCGTCGAGGCGCGACATGGCGGTGTCCTCTGCTACGGGGGAAGGGAGGTCCAGGAATTGGTGGTCGATCAGCTCGACGCGGGTCAGGGCGACGGCGCAGTACTTGAACTCCGGCTGTAAGGAAATCGGGTCCACCGCGTCGTTGGTCACTGCGTTGATGGCCAGGTTTTCACCGAACACATCGTTCCAGTGGAACGGCGCAAAACAATTGCCTGGCCGCACACGGTCGGTGACCACGGCGGGCAGCACGGCGCTGCCGCGCTGGGAGCGTATTTCGACTCGATCCTTGTCCTTGATACCCAAGCGGCTCGCGTCTTCGGGGTGTAATTCCACAAAGGGGCCGGGGTTGAGTTTATTCAGGGTCGCAACCTTGCCGGTCTTGGTCAGGGTGTGCCATTGGTGCTGCACACGGCCGGTGTTGAGCACGAAGGGGAACGCGTCTTCCGGCATTTCTGCGGGCGGCATATGCGGGCGGGCGAAGAACTGGGCTTTGCCGTTTTCGGTGGCGAAGGCGAGGGTGCCTGTGCCCAGGTAGCGGATCGGATTGCGGTCAGCGCCATGCTCCGATGCGCAAGGCCATTGCAGCGGCTGCTCACGCAGGCGCGGGTAGCTCGCGCCACGCAGGTCGTAGCCGGTCTTGGGGTTCCAGGCGCGTTTGATTTCTTCAAACACGTCGGCGGCGGATGCATAGGTGAACGCATCGGCAAAGCCCATTTCGCAGGCGACCCTGGCGATGATCTGCCAGTCGGGCAGGGTCTCGCCGGGCGCGTCCACGGCTTTTTGCATCAGGGTCAGGTTGCGCTCGGAGTTGATCATCACCCCTTCGGCCTCGGCCCACAGCGCGCCGGGCAACAGGATGTCGGCGTAGCGGTTGGTCTCGGTGTCGAGAAAAGCATCCTGGGTGATCACCAGTTCGGCGGTTTGCAGGCCTTTGATCACGGTCTGCCGGTTAGGCACGCTGGCGACCGGGTTGGTGCAGATGATCCAGCAGGCCTTGATCTGCCCGGCAGCCATTTGCTCGAACATTGCCACGGTGCCGCTGCCAGCCTGGCGCGGCAGGCTGTCGTGGGGGATCTGCCACAACTCTTCGATAAAGGCGCGGTCGGCCTCGACCAGCACCGAACGTTGCCCCGGCAGCCCAGGGCCCATGTAACCCATTTCGCGCCCGCCCATGGCGTTGGGTTGACCCGTGAGGGAAAACGGCCCGCTGCCCGGCCGGCAGAGGGCGCCAGTGGCCAGGTGCAGGTTGCACAGCGCGTTGGTGTGCCAGGTGCCGTGGGTGCTCTGGTTGAGGCCCATGGTCCAGCAACTCATCCACTCGGCGGCCTGGCCGATCCAGTCGGCGGCTTGGAGGATATCGGCTTCGGCCAGGCCGGTGATGGCGGCGACTTGATCTGGCGAATAGTCCTCGAGGAATTCCGGCATCGCCTCCCAGCCTTCGGTAAAGGCGGCGATAAAGGCAGGGTCGGTGTGGCCGTTTTTGACCAGCAGGTGCAGCAGACCATTGAGCAACGCCAGGTCGGTGCCGGGTTTGATCGGCAGGAATAGGTGGGCCTTGTCCGCCGTGGCACTGCGCCGGGGGTCGACCACGATCAGCTTCGCCCCGGCCTTGACCCGGTCCATCATGCGCAGGAACAGGATCGGGTGACAGTCAGCCATGTTCGCGCCGATCACGAAGAACAGGTCGGCGCGATCGAAGTCTTCATAAGACCCCGGCGGGCCGTCGGAGCCGAGGGAAAGTTTGTAGCCACTGCCGGCGCTGGCCATGCACAGCCGCGAGTTGGACTCGATGTTGGGGGTGCGGACGAAGCCCTTGGCCAATTTGTTGATCAGGTACTGGGACTCCAGTGACATCTGCCCGGACACGTAGAAAGCCAAGGCGTCCGGGCCGTGCGTGTCGAGGGTGTGACGCAGGCGGTGCGCGGTTTCGCGGATGGCGTTGTCCATGCCGATGCGCACCGGGTCATTCTGTCGGGCCTGGCGTACATAGGCGTTTTCCATGCGCCCGGACTCGGCGATGGCTTGCCCGCAGGTGGTGCCCTTGGTGCACAGGCGGCCAAAGTTGGTGGGGTGGGCTTTGTCGCCGATCACCTTGACCACTTTATTGTCTTGCACCTGCATGACGATGCCGCAGCCCACGCCACAATAAGGACACACACTGCGTATGCTTTGGTTGGCCATCTGAAACCTGCGTAAACAAAAAAGGCGCCTTGCAACCCTCCGTTCAGAACGGGGATTACACGGCGCCTTTGTCGTGAGAGGGCAGTCAGCGTTGACTGCTTGGTTGGGGTGTTCCTAGCAAGTCACGCGCCAGGTTTCACCGCCCTCCTGTAGGAGCCAGCTTGCTCGCGAAAATCCTCAACGATGACGCGGGTTGCCTGGTGTTGTGCGTCGTTCTTGGGTTTTTCGCGAGCAAGCTCGCTCCTACAGGGGATGTGCACATTTATGAAGCGCGGCGCACCAGTTGGAGGCGCTGGGGGAGTGTTTTGGGATGCTTAATGGATGCCAGCAGCGTTGCTGCGGGGAGTCCGACGGCTTGGCACAGACCCTGCAAGCTCCCCCATAACCCACTTCGGTCAACGACGATCGACACAGGGGCAATAGCGGAGAATCCGGCGCAGTCGCCTGATCCGAACCCGCATAAGAACAGGCAAAGACGCCTGGAACCGCAAGGTTTCAGGCGTTTTTTTTTGCTTTTTTAAACCGTGATGAGCCTTGTCGGGTGCTTACTATGAACCAACTCAAAACCTTGATCGTCGTCGGCAATGGCATGGTCGGCCACCACTGTGTGGCGCAATTGATCGAGCTTGGCGCGCTGGATCACTACCGTTTGCATGTATTCAGCGAAGAGCCGATGCGCGCCTACGACCGCGTGCACCTGTCCGAATATTTCACTGGCCGCGATGCTGAGTCACTGGCCTTGTCCGACGCCGAGCTATACCAGACGCCAGGTGTCACCCTGCACCTCGGCATACCGGTGCTGGAGATCGACCGCGCCCGCTGCGAGGTGATCACCGCTGAGGGCTGCGTCGCCTATGACAAGCTGGTGTTGGCCACCGGCTCCTATCCGTTTGTGCCACCTATCGAAGGCGCCGAAGGCGATTCGCGGTTGGTATATCGCACCCTTGAGGACTTGGACGCAATTCGTAAGGCCGCCGCCAATGCGAAACGCGGCGTGGTAGTGGGCGGTGGCCTGTTAGGCCTGGAAGCCGCCAACGCCCTGAAAAGCCTCGGCCTTGAGGCCCATGTGGTGGAATTCGCGCCGCGCTTGATGCCGGTGCAACTCGACGACTTTGGCGGCCTGGCACTCAAGGCGCAGATCGAACGGCTGGGCGTGGGCGTGCATTTGTCGCGCGCCACCCAATCCATCAGCGCGGGCGAGCAGTACCGCTACCGCATGAATTTTGCCAATGACGAGTTCCTTGAAACTGACCTGATCGTGTTCTCCGCCGGTATCCGCGCCCAGGATGCACTGGCCCGCCAGGCCGGCCTGGACATCGGTCCGCGTGGCGGTGTGGTGATCAATGACGAATGCCTGAGTTGCGACCCAAACATCTACGCAATTGGCGAATGCGCGTCCTGGAACGGCAGCCTGTTCGGCCTGGTCGCGCCGGGTTACCAGATGGCCCGTGGCGTTGCCGCGCTGCTGTGCGCGCAAACCGCCGAGCCGTTTGTGGGTGCCGACATGTCGACCAAACTCAAGTTGCTCGGCGTCGACGTAGGCTCCATCGGCGACGCCCATGCCCACACGCCGGGCGCACGCAGCTACCAGTTCATCGACGAAGCCAGCGCCAGCTACCGGCGCCTGGTGGTGGATGCGTCGGGCAAACATGTGATCGGCGCCGTCTTGGTGGGCGACAACAGCTACTACGACACGCTGCTGCAATACATGCAGAACAACATCACGCTGCCGTCCGAGCCCGCCAGCCTGATTCTGCCGTCGTCCAGCGGCGCACCGACCCTTGGCCCCGGCGCGCTGCCGGAATCGGCCACCGTCTGCTCCTGCCACAACGTGAACAAGGGCGCGATCTGCTCGGCCATCGACGGCGGCTGCAGCGACCTCGGCCTGCTCAAAGCCCAGACCAAGGCCTGCACCGGTTGCGGCGGCTGCGCTGGCTTGCTCAAGCAGGTGTTCGAGCATGAGCTGATCGCCCGTGGCGTCAGCGTCGACAAGAGCCTGTGCGAACACTTCGCCTACACCCGGCAGGAGTTGTACGCCCTGGTGCGCGTGGAAGGCATCCTCACCTTCGACGAACTGCTGGCCAAACACGGCCGTGGCCACATCGGCTGTGACGTGTGCAAGCCGGCGGTGGGCTCGATCCTGGCATCGTGCTGGAACCAGCCGATCATGGATGCGTCCCTGGTGCCGTTGCAGGACACCAACGATACGTTCATGGCCAACATGCAGAAGAACGGCACCTACTCGGTGGTGCCGCGTATTCCAGGCGGCGAAATCACCGCGGATAAACTCATCGTGATCGGCGAGGTCGCGAAGAAATACGACCTCTACACCAAGATCACCGGTGGCCAGCGCATCGACCTGTTTGGTGCACAACTGCACGAACTGCCGGATATCTGGAGCGAACTGATTGCTGCCGGGTTTGAAACCGGGCACGCCTACGGCAAATCCACGCGTACGGTGAAATCCTGCGTGGGCAGCACCTGGTGCCGTTACGGCGTGCAGGACAGCGTGAAAATGGCGCTGTTGATCGAGGACCGCTACAAGGGCCTGCGCTCGCCGCACAAGCTCAAGTTCGCAGTGTCCGGCTGTACCCGTGAATGCGCCGAAGCCCAGAGCAAGGACGTCGGCGTGATCGCCACCGAGAAGGGCTGGAACCTCTACATCGCCGGCAACGGCGGCATGCGCCCACGCCATGCGGAGCTGTTCGCCACTGACCTGGACGACGCCACGCTGATCCGCTACATCGACCGCTTCCTGATGTTCTACATCCGCACCGCCGACAAACTGCAACGTACCTCGGTCTGGCGCGAAAGCCTCGAAGGCGGCCTGGATTTCCTCAAGGACGTGATCCTGCACGACAGCCTGGGCCTCGGCGCAGAATTGGAAGCGCAGATGCAACAGGTGGTGGACCGCTACGAATGCGAATGGGCCAACGCCCTCGCAGACCCGGAAAAACTCAAGCGCTTTCGCACCTTCGTCAACGACAAACGCCCCGACCCGGACATCCACTTCGTCCAGGAGCGCGGCCAACGCCGGCCGATCATGGCCGCCGAACTCAACCTGATTCCCGTCACCGAGGAGATTGCCTGATGAGCCAAGCCAATACGCAACGCAACCTGGCCACCTGGAAAGGTGTGTGCAGCGAGACCGACCTGGTGAGCAATTCCGGCGTGGTGGTGTGGCTGGACGGCGCGCAAGTGGCGCTGTTCTACCTGCCGGGTGCGCAGGACCAGACGTTGTTTGCGATCGACAACCATGACCCGGAATCCGGCGCGAATGTGATCGGACGCGGCTTGGTCGGTAGCATCAAGGGTGACTTGGTGGTGGCGGCGCCGATCTACAAACAGCATTACCGGCTCGAGGATGGGCAGTGCCTGGAGGCGCCTGATCAGCGATTGCGGGTGTGGCCGGTGCGGTTGAACGCTGGGGTGGTGGAATTGGCATTGGATTGATGCTGTGTGGCAAGCGGGCTTGCCCCGCTTGCCACAGGAAACGTGCATGGCCTTAGGAAATGCCCTTCGTCGCACGCACCGAGTCATCCTTGATATCCTCGGCAAACTTGCGCATCAGCCGCACCAGATTGTCGAAGTCGCCTTCATCCCAGGTGGAGAAGATCGACACACCGATCCTTTCCCGCGCGTCGTCGACGCGGTCAGTCATGGCTTTGCCTTTCTCGGTAATCACCGACTCGCGTACGCGGCGGTCGACTGCGCTTGCCTGGCGCAGAACCAAGCCCAGGCTTTCCAGCTTGGCCACCTGCCGGCTCACGGTGGTGTAGTCACGGCCCACGCGGTCAGCCAGTTCGACCACGCCGATCGGACCCAACCTTTCCACCAGCACCAGCAGCGGAAACAGGGCGCGATCCAGTGAAATCCCGGCTTCGCGCACCATCGCTTCGTCGCGCTGCGGGCGGTTCATCACCCCCACGATCTCAACCAATGAACCATGCAGGTCACGCAGTTGGGCGGATATATGTGCGTTTTGCACATTTTTAATTGACACGGTGTTCGCCTCTCTTAATATGTGCGTATTGCACATATAGGTGATCCAGTATGAAAGCGCAATTCGCTGTCGATGTACTGATTTGCGGTGCCGGTGCCGCCGGCCTGACCTTGGCGATCGACCTGGCGAGAAGGGGTATCACTTTTCGGCTGATCGAAAAAAATGCGCATCCCTTCCAGGGTTCACGCGGCAAAGGTCTCCAGCCAAGGTCTCAGGAAGTGTTCGAAGACCTGGGGATTCTCGACCGTCTGATGGCAGTGGGTGGAGTCTATCCGACTGACCGGCGCTACCGCGACGATGGCAGCTACAGCGAAACAGAATTCACCGAATCCAAGGCGTCGATGCCCGCCGAGCCTTACCGACAACCGTTGATGGTGCCGCAGTTTTTGACCGAGCGCGTGATGCGCGAGCGTCTGCTTGAGTGGGGGCATCAGCCTGAATTTGCTTGTGAACTGGTTGGGTTTGAGCAGGACGGCAACGCAGTCACCGCACGGCTGATCGGCAACGCAGGTGAAGAACACATCCGTGTGCGTTGGTTGGTGGGTGCTGATGGGGGGCGCAGTTTTGTTCGACACGCCCTGGATATCGGCTTTCCCGGCAAGACCCTTGGCGTACGCGCTTTGGTGGCGGATGTCGAACTTAGCGGCCTCACGCGTGATGCCTGGCACCGTTTTGGTGACGGCGACATGCAGCGCCAGATTGCGATATGCCCCCTGGCCGGCACCGATCTGTTCCAGATTCAGGGGCCGATTCCCGCGGATCTTGACGTCGATTTCAGTGCCGAGGGGCTCACCGCAATCATCGCCCATCGCACCGGTCGCGCCGATATCCAGGTGCACGCGGTGTCTTGGTCGTCGGCCTACACCATGAATGCCCGCCTGGCGGATCAATACCGCGTGGGGAGGGTGCTGCTGGTGGGGGATGCCGCCCATATCCACCCACCCACCGGCGGCCAGGGCCTGAATACCAGCGTGCAGGACGCGTACAACCTGGGCTGGAAGCTGGCGGCGGTGGTACAGGGGGCACCTGATGATTTACTGGATACCTATGAAGCGGAGCGTCGGCCTGTCGCCGCTTGCGTGCTTGGTTTGTCCACCCAACTGCTGGGTGAGATGAAGAACGGCGAACTGCGTCGGGGCAGGGAAGTGCATCAGTTGGATATTGCCTATCCAGAGTCCTCGCTGGCGTTGAAGAGCTCCGTGCGTAAAGGCGTTGCAGCGGGCGACCGGGCGCCGGACGCGCCGGTCCTAGGTGCCGCTGGACAGGCGTTGCGGCTGTTCGATCTGTTCAAGGGAACGCACTGGACGGTGCTCGGTTATGGCGTGGCGCGCGGGGTGGTGCCTGCTCGGCCGGGCGTGCATGTCCATATAGTTGGACCTGAGGGTGACGTGCTCGACGACCAGGGCTACGTTAAACATGCCTACGAACTGGCGATGGGCGAGTGGGTGCTGGTGCGGCCTGATGGGTATATCGGTGCGATTGGGTCGTCAGCGAACACCGATGTCCTGGACGCTTACCTTCAGCAGGTTTTGCCGTATGCGCAAGGTGGATGGCAGGGCTTGAAATCGCGTTAAGATGCCGCCTGGACTTCAGGTTGATCAAGGATTTTGCATGGCGCTTATCACCGAACGTGTAGCACAGGCCCGTAGCGGCACCAACGACAAGGTTATATGCCGCATGGCCTCGGGCTGGGCGGTCATGGGTGATGTACAGTTTCTCCCTGGTTACTGCCTGCTGCTGCCTGACCCGGTCGTTGCCAGCCTGAACGACCTGGACACCGAAGCCCGCACTGCCTACCTGCTGGACATGGCCCGCCTTGGCGATGCGGTGTTGCAGGCCACCGGTGCGTTGCGCATGAACTACGAAATTTTGGGCAATTCCGAGCCGGAGCTGCATTGCCATCTCTTCCCGCGCTATGCCTCGGAACCGGACGACAAACGCACGATGCCGGCGTGGTTTTATGACTGGAAAAACGCACAGCCGTATGCGGAGGTCGACCACGGGGAGATGCGCAAGACGATTGCGCAATTGTTGAAAACGACGCCATCGGCCTAAGAAAGGGATGGATTCAATGCGCGAACGAAAGGCGTCACGCCTGCTGGTGATCAACCCCTCCCAGGAGGTGCTTCTGTTCAGGTTCGTCCATAAAGACGGACCATTGGCCGGGCAAAATTATTGGGCTACGCCTGGCGGTGGCGTAGAGGCTGGTGAAACCTTCGAGGTGGCTGCAATACGCGAGCTGCGTGAGGAAACGGGAATCAAGGTTGACACTGTTACGGCGCCCATCGCGGACCGCAAGGTTCCCTTGATGTTGCCTTGCGGGGAAACGGTGTTGGCGATTGAGCAGTATTACGTGGTTCACGCACCCGATGAGGCACTGTCAAAAGCGGAATGGACCGCCCATGAGACTCAGGTCATGGCGGATCATCGTTGGTGGTCTGCCAATGCGCTGCGCTCTACCGAAGAGACAGTCTGGCCGCAATCACTGATCGATATGCTTGTGAAAGAGGGCGTTTTTCAACCCGCTACCTGACCGTCGTGGTCAACAATGAACCAGGATTTCGTCGGTCTTCATCACGGCGGCATAGTCCATCGCCAGGTTGCTCAGCGACAGCGCATGCACGTCTTCAGCAGGCCACAGGCGCCCGGACAAATCGGTTTGATCGAAGGTGTAGCACGCATCCGAAACCACCGTCACCGCAAAACTAAGGTTGCCGCCGGAGCGTGCCGTGGCCTCGACCGAGTTGTTGGTGATCACGCCGACGATCACCAGTTGCCGGATCCCGCGTGCATGCAGCCAGCGTTCCAGCCCTGAGGCGACGAAGGCATCCGGAACGTTCTTTTCGACCACATGTTCATGTGCCAGCGGTTGCAGCGCGGGCTGGAATTCGCAACCCGGTTGACCCGGCCAGAACACCGAATCGGGCGAGCGGGACATGTGCCGGATGTGAACAACAGGGCGGTCGGATTGACGCCAGGCTGTCAGCAGACGCTGTATCTGCACTTCGGCGTCGGGGTTGTTGCGTCGACCTAGCTTTGGCTGGTTCATACCTTGCTGCATGTCGATGATCAGCAGTGCAGCGTTGCTGGTTAACGGTTGCATGGCACCTCCTTTTGCGGGTGAGGCCCGAAACATACCACGACGGTAAACGGTCATGAAGGTTGGGTTTACTTGAAGGACATTGACGGAATAAGGATTAGATCAATGATTCGCAAAGCGTTACCTGGCGACGCCAACGCCATCGCCCAGGTGCATATCCGCAGTTGGCAGGCAGCCTATCGTGACCTGATGCCTGCCGAGTTTTTGAATGGCTTGGACGCAACGCTGGCCCGGCGAGAATCCTTCTGGGTTCGCTCGATTGAGTCGGGGGAGTCCGATGTGTGGGTCGCGGAGCTGGACGGGCACGTTGTCGGCTGGATATCGGTCGGTGCCAGTCGTGACGAAGAAGCTGCCGGAGCAAACACCGGTGAGGTCATGGCCATTTATGTTTTAGCCAGGTATTGGCAAGCCGGCGTTGGGCTGGCGTTGTGGAACGCGGGCCTGCAGTTCTTGATAGAGCAAGGGTATGAGTGTTTGACGCTTTGGGTGTTGAGCCGTAATGAAAGAGCTGTCCGATTTTATCGCAGGGCGGGCTGCGTAGCGGATGCAGGGAGTGAGCGCACTCTTCAGCGGGGCGGCGCAACACTGGAGGAAGTGCGGTATCGGTTAATCTATGCTGCACAAAAAGGGGAGGTCCATGACGGAACATGAATTATTTTGGCAGATTTAATTGAGCGTCGCCGTAGTAGGTACGCTGGGGCACTTATGAATGACTCGGTTGAGGACTATTGCCTGTGAGTATTGACCTGTGAGGATACTGAGCTGGTCCAGCTGTAGCCAGAGAGGCTAGGTATCTACGATTTCTTACATTCAGGAGCGCACGCTCATGACCGACCGCTTCCGACCCATAGCGGCCATACACGAAGGCTCAGCTACAACACGTGTAAATGCGGTTTAGTGGATGAGATTCAGTGTATTTTTGGCCCGCTCACCACAGCAATGCCTCAACTTCATCATATTTCTCAGCGACCTTAAGGAAGGGTTCCGCCCAACCACTGCTGAGGCTGACTTCTTGCAGGGGACCGGTTGGAGCAAACAGAACTGCAAATTTTAGCCTTTCGGGTAACACGCCAGACTTCAGCGTACTGACCAACCCTAGCAATTCTTTTTTTGCCTGTGCTTCGTCCTCCCAACTTGACCAGCAGAAGTCATTGTCCGGAAGAGAAATAAGCTCAATGGCTGCTTCAAGAACATGGATGAGACTTTCAATAGGGAAGTCGTGATTTAACTCGCCATGAATCAGCTGCCTTGCACGATCCAAATTCATAGGGTGACTGCCTTCTTCCTGTTTGTGGCGGTTAAAACAGCATTGAGGCTAGCGCGTACAGGGATGGAGAAACAAGGGAGAAGCCCCCTATTTCCGAACGTCTGCTTTGGGCCGAAAGCGGCCGAAACCGAGTGCTCTGCAAGAAGCTCACGGAAAGTCTGTATGCCAGGGTCAGAGTCCATGGCTCCGTATCTGCGACTGACGTGATAGCCCATATTTACCTCGTGTGTTCAGGTGGGATTTAGCGCATTCACATACGCACGAAACATATCCGCCATCCCGTGCGCATAAACTGCAATTTCTTCCGCCGTTCGCGGACTGTTGGAGAACTCCTTCCCGACTGAACTGAGGGTGGTCAGGATCAAATCACTGGCCAACGTACGCGTGTCAACCGACACCTCAGGCAACAACTCCAGCATGAACCCCTTGAACGCCTGCCGTCCCGCCGCGCGCACCTCCAGGGCCTCCGGCGCATCACGGTAGATCGGCGCCGCATCGTTCAGCGCCCCGCGCATTTGCGCTTCTTCGCATTCTGACTGGATAAAGGCGTGCACCACGCTACGCAAACGTTGCAGCGGCGTCTCGTCGTGGTTTTCCAGGATGCCGCGCAGCATCTGGGTGGTCTGCTGCCACTCCTCACTCTGCAACCGGAACAGAATCGCCGCTTTGTTGGGGAAGTACTGGTACACCGACCCCACGCTCACGCCGGCCTTTTCCGCGACCCGTGCGGTGGTGAAACGTGTGGCGCCTTCCTTGGCCAAAACCTGAATAGCCGCTTGCAGAATCGCCGCCACCAACTCGGTGGAACGAGCCTGTTGCGGCTGTTTGCGCGTGGAAATACGTGGGGTCTGGCGGCTGGTCATTCGGGGCTCCTGAAGCAAGGCTAATGCGAATAGCGAAGGATGCGAATCACTCGCATACTTTTAATGCGACGAATTAGTCGCATCTTAGTCCCAACTCACTGGAAATCAATTATGTCGAGCCTGACCACCGCGCCTCTGGCGCCCCTGATTGAACGTCTTTATGCCCAGGCCGATGCGGCCACCAGCCCACTGCTGAACTCGGTCTCTCAGGCAGAACGCGAGCGGCTGATGCACAGTAAAACCGAGTATGTGGCGCTGTATTCGATGCTCAAGGACCTGTGGCTGCCCGTGTCGCAGGACACCGGCAAGCTGCTCTACATGCTGGCGCGCAGCAACAAGGCGCGGGCGATTGTCGAGTTTGGCACTTCGTTTGGGTTGTCGACCTTGTTCCTGGCTGCCGCGCTGCGTGACAACGGCGGCGGTGTGCTGATCGGCAGCGAATTCGAAGCCTCGAAGATCGCCCTGGCGCGCGAGCATTTCATCGAAGGCGGCGTGAGCGACCTGATCCACATTCGTGAAGGTGACGCGCTGGTGACCCTGGCCAGCGACCTTCCTGAATCTGTCGACCTGCTTCTGCTGGACGGCGCCAAGACGCTGTATAGCGACGTGCTGAACCTGGTGGAACCCCACCTTCGTCCTGGCGCATTGGTAGTCGCGGACAACACCGATTATTGCCCTGAATACCTGGCCTACGTACGCGCCCCGGAGAACGGCTATTTGTCGGTGCCCTTTACCGATGACATAGAACTTTCAATGCGCCTGGGCTAATCGAGGACTCAACTCATGCATGTATTTGTCACGGGAGCCACCGGTTGGGTCGGCTCCGAAGTGGTCAAGGACTTGATCAATGCCGGCTACCTGGTGACCGGCCTGGCTCGCGCCGACGATAAGGCGCGGGCGCTCGCCGCCACCGGCGCCAAGGTGCTGCGCGGCACCCTGGATGACTTGGACACCTTGCGCCGCGCGGCGTGGACGGCGGATGCGGTGATTCACACCGCGTTCAATCACGACTTCTCGCGCTTTATCGAAAACTGCGAGCAGGACCGCAGGGTGATTGAGGCTTTTGAGTCGGTGTTGAGAGGTTCGGATACGCCGCTGATCGTCACTTCAGGCTTGTCCGGCCTGCCACGCGATGCGGTCGAGGCAGACCTGCCGAATGCCGCATCGCCACGCCAGTCCGAAGCCGCCGCGAGGGCGCTGGCTGCACGCGGTGTGCGTGCGGCAACGGTGCGCCTGGCGCCGTCGGTGCATGGTGTGGGCGACCACGGTTTCTTGCCGATCCTGATCCGCCTGGCCCGCGAAACCGGCGTGTCGGCGTATATCGGGGAGGGGCAGAACTGCTGGTCGGGGGTGTACCGCACCGATGCGGCGCGAGTGTATCGCCGGGTGCTGGACGATGGTCTGAGCCAAGCGGCGTATCACGCGGTCGCGGACCAGGCAGTGCCGTTCAAGGCGATTGCCGAGGTGATCGGGCGGCGGTTGGGCGTACCGGTGGAATCCCGGCCACGCGAACATTTTGGCTGGTTCGCCAACATGGCCGGCGCCGATATGGCCGTGTCCAGTGAGCAGACCCGTGAACGGTTGAAGTGGACACCGGTGGGTCCGGGTTTGCTGGCGGACCTTGATCAAGCCGATTACTTCAGGCGCTGAAGGAGGATTTTGATGACACAACACAGAACCGTACTGATGAGTATGTTGCCGATTACGTTGGCGGTGTTCGTCGGTTTCCTGATTATCGGCATGCAGTTGCCCGTGTTGCCTTTGCACCTGAATCAGACATTGGGCATGGGCACGCTGGTGGTGGGCGTGGTGATTGGTGCGCAGTTCGCGGCGGCGTTGCTGTCGCGGGCCTGGGCCGGCAATTTTGCTGATATGCGTGGCCCCAAGCGCGCCATGTTGCTGGGCATGCTGGTGGCGGCCAGTTCGGGGTTGTTCTATCTGGCTTCGCTGGCGTTTGTCGATTCGCCGGTGCTGTCGGTTTGGTTGCTGCTGGCTGGACGTGTGGTGTTGGCACTGGGCGAAAGCCTGGTCATCACCGGCTCCATGGGCTGGGGCATGGGGCGGGTAGGACCACAGAATACCGGTAAGGTGATGGCCTGGATCGGTATCGCGATCTACGCCGCCTTCGCGCTGGGTGCGCCGTTGGGTGTGGCAATCAACAACCAATGGGGGTTCAGTGGGCTGTCCATTGCCAGCTTGATCATGCCGTTGTTGGCGGTTGGCATCGTGATCGGTGCGAAGGGCGTTGCACCGACCAGTCAGCGGCGTACGTCGTTCTACTCGGTACTCGGGGCGGTCTGGCTGCCGGGCTTGGGGCTGGCATTTTCCAGCATCGGCTCTGGCGTGATTGCTGCCTTTGTCGCGCTGCTGTTTGCGTCCAAGGATTGGGGCAATGCGTCGTTTGCGTTTACCGCGTTCGGGATCGCATTTATCGGTGCGCGGATTTTTTTCGGGCATCTGCCGGACAAGCTCGGCGGTGCGAAGGTTGCGCTGGTCTGTGTGTTGATCGAAGCGGCGGGGCAATTGCTGATCTGGGGCGCGAATGATCCGTTGATGGCGTACCTGGGCGCAGCGCTCACAGGGTTTGGTTATTCGCTGGCGTTCCCAGGGTTTGGAGTGGAAGCGATCAAACGCGCACCGCCGCACACCCGTGGGCTGGCAATGGGCGCGTATGTGGCGTTCCTCGATGTTTCCCTGGGCATCGCGAGCCCGTTGGCTGGGGCTTTGGCTGGGGCGGCAGGGGTGGCATCGGTGTATTTGGCAGGTGCGGTCGCGGTGGCGCTGTCGGGGTTGGTCGCTTGGGCGTTGCTGGCAAAAAAACCGTTGCTCAGCGCTTGCTGAACGCCAGCCGTGCAGCGAACAACACAAAGATCAGGCCGGTGGTGCGGTCCATCCACTGGATGACCTTTTCACGGCGCAGGAAACCGGAAAGCGGTTGTGTAGCACCGATCAATACCAGAGACCACACCAGGCCGAGCACCACATGGATGCTGACCAGACCGAACGTCCAGAGGATCAAGGGCTGGCCTTGGGGAATGAACTGCGGCAGGAAGGATACGTAGAAAATCCCCACCTTGGGGTTGAGCACGTTGCCCAGCATGCCCTTGATAAACCAGTTGCCGGCAGGTTTGCCCTCCACCTCGGTGCCCGCCAATGAGCGGCGCGGGCGCAGCAACATGTTCAAGCCCAGCCAGGCCAAGTACGCGGCGCCGCAGTACTTGAGCAGGTTGAAGGCAACTTCCGACACCGCAATCAACGCACCCAAGCCAAAGGCAACCGCCGCGCCCCACAACAGGCAACCGGCGTTGATCCCCAGCGTGGCTTGCAACGCCTGGCGCTTGCCTTCCACCGTGGCGGTCCTGAGCACCAATGCGGTGTCGAGACCGGGCGTGAGCGTCAGCAGCGTGGCGGCGAAGGTGAAGGCGAGGAGGTTATCGGTGATGGACATGGGGGATTCATGATTGGCTGGGCGTTACACCCAGCATATAGGCAATAGCGGAGAGCGAGCGAGCTTGTTGTGGCGAGCAGGCTTGCCCTGCGGTGGGCTGCGAAGCAGCCCCAAAACCAGGCACTGATGTGCGGCTGATACACTGCGGCCCATATTGATGGGGCTGCTGCGCAGCCCAACGCAGGGCAAGCCTGCTCGCCACAGGGAGCTACAGTTAGCCAGACTCATTACAGAGAACCTGGCTCACCACAGAGCAGTAAACGAAGGCTCAGCGATTGAACCGCTCTACCAACGCATACTGGGTGGACGCGTTGTTCGTCAGCTCCTTGCTCAGGTCCGTGGATTGATGGGCTTGTATCGACGTCTGGTCGGCCAGTTCGGCGATGGTGGTGATGTTGCGGCTGATTTCCTCGGCGACCGCGCTCTGTTCCTCGGTAGCGGCGGCGATCTGGGTGGTCATGTCGGTGATATGGGACACGGCTTCGCTGATGCCGACCAGCGCCTGGTCCGCCTCCAGCACCCAGGCCACGCCTTCCTGGGCCTGGCGTTGGCCGTGTTCCATGCTTTGCACGGCATTGTTGGAGGACGCCTGCAGCTGGGTGATCAACCCGTGGATCTGGGTGGTGGACTGGGACGTGCGTTGTGCCAGTTGCCGCACTTCGTCGGCCACCACGGCAAAACCACGGCCTTGCTCGCCGGCACGCGCTGCTTCGATGGCGGCGTTGAGGGCCAGCAGGTTGGTCTGGTCGGCAATGCCTTTGATCACATCCACCACGCTGCCGATTTCGTCGCTGTCCTTGGCCAATTGCGCCACGGTGGCGCCGGTTTCGCTGACCACCGCTGACAGGCGTTCGATCGCCTCACGGGTGTCGCGGGCCACTTCGCGTCCGCGCCCGGTCAGGACGTTGGCTTGCTGGGTGGCGTCGGCGGTGCGTTGCACGTGGCTGGCGACTTCCTGGGTGGTGGCGGCCATCTGGTTGACAGCGGCCGAGACCTGTTCGGTTTCGACACGCTGGCGGTCCAGGCCCTTGGAGCTGGCGGTGGCCAACTGATCGGATTGCCCGGCGAGGGCGCTCAGTTGCTCGGCGCTGTCCTGCAGGCGGGTGAGGCAGGTCTTCAGACGTGCGTTCTGGCTGAGAAACGCCGTTTCGAGACGTGCCTGTGGCCCGCTGGCGTCGCTGTACATCTGCGCGATCAAGGCATCCGAGGTCGAGGGCTCCACACCGTGCAACAGACGCAATGTGCTGCCTTGACGCGAGCGTAAGCAGAGCACGCCCACCGGGATTGCAACTGCAACGGTCACAGCAATGGCGACGGGCGCGCTAAGGAACAAACCGGCGAGACAGCCAGTAAGCCCGGTTGTCACATACGGCACACAACTGATGGCCGCCGGCAGCCAGGCATCCTGCCGCGGAACGGCCGGTTTGCCTTGGCTGATGCGCCGGTACAGGGCCTGGGCCCGACGGATTTCATCCGCCGTGGGTTTGACCCGCACGGACTCGAAACCCACGACTTTGCTGCCATCGAAGATCGGTGTGACGTAGGCGTTGACCCAATAATGATCGCCGTTTTTCGAGCGGTTCTTGACGATGCCCATCCAAGGCAGGCCTTGCTTGAGTGCACTCCACATGTGCGCAAACACGGCGGGGGGCACATCGGGGTGACGCACGATGTTCTGCGGGGCGCCAATCAAATCGGCGCGTTCAAAGCCGCTGATCTCGACAAAGGCATCGTTGCAGTAAGTGATGACACCTCGGACATCCGTGGCGGAGATGAGTTTTTGCGAAGGCGCGAGGGAAATCTCACGCTGTGTTACGGGCTGGTTATTGCGCATTCCGACTACTCCCTGGTTGCCCTCAGTCCATCGGCGCCATCTGCGAAAAGGTTAATCCACATTGGCCAATTCGCCAGCCACTGGTCAAAAGCCTGAAACTTCCCGGTGAAACCCCTCATAATGGCGGCCATTTTTGTTTAGCCGTTATTCTGGTGTGCCCCCATGGAAATCAAGGTCAATTTTCTCGACAACCTCCGGCTTGAAGCCAAGTTCGACGACTTCACGGTGATTGCCGACCAGCCCATCCGCTACAAAGGCGATGGCTCGGCACCGGGGCCGTTCGATTACTTCCTGGCGTCGTCGGCGTTGTGCGCGGCGTACTTCGTGAAGCTGTACTGCCAGACGCGCAATATCCCCACCGAGAACATTCGCCTGTCGCAGAACAACATCGTCGACCCGGAAAACCGCTACAACCAGATCTTCAAGATCCAGGTCGAGCTGCCGGCGGACATCTCCGACAAGGACCGCCAAGGCATCCTGCGTTCCATCGACCGTTGCACGGTCAAGAAAGTGGTGCAGGCCGGGCCTGAGTTCGTCATCGAAGAAGTCGAAAACCTGGACGCCGACGCCCAGGCCTTGTTGATGCCCAACTCGACCTCAGAGGGTGGCACTTATATCGCCGGCAAAGACCTGCCGCTGGAACAGACCATTGCCAACATGTCCAGCATCCTCGCCGGCCTGGGCATGAAGATTGAAATCGCGTCGTGGCGCAATATCGTGCCGAACGTGTGGTCGCTGCATATCCGCGACGCGCATTCGCCGATGTGCTTCACCAACGGTAAGGGCGCGACCAAAGAGGGCGCCTTGGCGTCGGCATTGGGCGAGTTCATCGAGCGGCTCAACTGCAACTTCTTCTACAACGACCAATTCTGGGGTGAGGAACTGGCGAATGCGCCGTTCGTGCATTACCCGGATGAGCGCTGGTTCCAGCCGGGCCCCAACGACGAGCTGCCCAGCGAAATCCTCGATGCCTACTGCCTGAAGGTCTACAACCGCGAGGGCGAACTGCGTGGTTCGCACCTGTTCGACACCAACTCCGGCAACGAAGCGCGCGGGATTGTGTCGCTGCCGTTCGTGCGCCAATCGGACGGTGAAGTGGTGTACTTCCCGTCCAACCTGATCGAAAACCTCTACCTCAGCAACGGCATGAGCGCCGGCAACACCTTGGCTGAAGCCCAGGTGCAGTGCCTGTCGGAGATCTTCGAGCGCGCCGTGAAGCGTGAAATCATCGAAGGCGAGTTCGCCTTGCCGGACGTGCCTGCCGAGGTGCTGGCCAAGTACCCTGGCATTCTTGCCGGGATCCAGGGCCTCGAAGCCCAAGGCTTCCCGGTGCTGGTGAAAGACGCGTCCCTGGGCGGTGAATTCCCGGTCATGTGTGTGACCCTGATGAACCCGCGCACGGGTGGCGTGTTCGCCTCATTCGGCGCGCACCCAAGCCTGGAAGTGGCGCTGGAACGCAGCCTCACCGAACTGCTGCAAGGCCGCAGTTTCGAAGGCCTCAACGACTTGCCGCAGCCGACCTTCGAAGGTCAGGCGGTGACCGAGCCGAATAACTTCGTCGAGCACTTCATCGACTCCAGCGGTGTGGTGTCGTGGCGTTTCTTCAGTGCCCAATCGGATTACGAATTCGTCGAGTGGGACTTCTCAGGCGAAGGTGAGGATTCCAACGCCCAGGAAGCTGCGACCCTATTCGGGATCCTGGAAGGCATGGGTAAAGAGTCCTACATGGCGGTGTACGAACACCTCGGCGCCACCGCGTGCCGCATCCTGGTGCCGGACTACTCTGAAATCTACCCGGTGGACGACCTGATCTGGGACAACACCAACAAAGCGCTGTTTTTCCGCGAGGACATTCTCAACCTGCACCGCCTCAACGAGGAAGAGTTGCAAGCGTTGGTCGAGCGCCTGATCGAAAGCGAGCTGGACGACTACACCGATATCACCACCCTGATCGGCATCGAGTTCGATGACAACACTGCCTGGGGCCAACTGACCATCCTGGAGTTGAAGCTGCTGATCTTCCTGGCCTTGCAGCAATATGAAGAGGCCAAGGAGTGCGTGGAGATGTTCCTGCAGTACAACGACAACACCGCTGAGCGTGGCCTGTTCTACCAGGCGATGAATGCGGTGCTGGAGATGGAACTGGACGAGGACCTGGAACTGGCGGACTACGAAGCCAACTTCCGCCGCATGTTTGGCAATGAGCGGATGGATGCGGTGATTGGTTCGGTACAGGGTGATGTGCGCTTCTATGGTTTGACTCCGACCAGCATGAAGCTGGAAGGGCTGGATCGGCATTTGCGCTTGATCGACAGCTACAAGAAGCTGCATGCGGCGCGAGCCAATATCACCTCAGCCTGACGCAAATCCTTGTAGGAGCTGGCTTGCCGGCGATGCAGGCACCTCGGTGTTTCTGGTGTACCGAGGTGATGCTATCGCTGGCAAGCCAGCTCCTACAGGGATCGGTTTTCGCTGTCAGATTTTTGCCAAGGCTTGCGCCAGATCCGCGCGCAGATCCTCCACATCCTCAACCCCCACCGACAACCGCACCAACCCATCGCCAATCCCCAACTGCGCCCGAGTTGCCGCCGGGATGCTCGCATGGGTCATGATCGCCGGGTGTTCGATCAGGCTTTCCACACCGCCAAGGCTTTCGGCCAGGGCGAAGATCTTGACGTTTTCCAGGAAGCGCGTGGCGCCGGCCAGGTCGCTGTTCAGATCAATCGAAATCATCCCGCCAAACCCACGCATCTGTTTGCGCGCCAGTTCATGCTGTGGGTGAGACTTGAGGCCCGGGTAGTAAACCCGCGCTACTTGCGGTTGCTGCTCCAGCCAGGTGGCGAGGTCGAGGGCGTTGCTGCAATGGCGTTCCATGCGCAGTGCCAGGGTCTTCACGCCGCGCAGGGTGAGGAACGCGTCGAAGGGCCCGGCGATGGCGCCGACCGAGTTTTGCAGGAAGCCCAGGCGTTCAGCCAGTTCGGGGTTGTCGCCGACAATGGCGATGCCGCCGATCACATCGGAGTGGCCATTGAGGTATTTGGTGGTGGAGTGCACCACCACATCAAATCCCAGCTCCAGTGGGCGCTGGATCCACGGGCTGGCGAAGGTGTTGTCGGCCACGCAAATGATGCCGCGATCCCGGCAGATACGTGCGATGGCGCTGAGGTCGGTGAGGCTCAGCAGCGGGTTGCTTGGGGTCTCGACCCAGACCATGCGCGTGTCGTCTTGCAGGCTCGCTTCAAACGCCGACAAATCGCTCAGGTCAACAAAGCTGAAACGGTGCCCGGCGCTGCGTTGGCGCACTTTGTCGAACAGCCGGAAGGTGCCGCCGTACAGGTCATTGCCGGAGACGATATGGGCACCGGCATCCAACAACTCCAACACCGTCGAAATTGCCGCCAGCCCGGAAGCGAAGGCAAACGCCTGGCTGCCGCCTTCCAGGTCCGCCACGCAGCGTTCCAGGGCAAACCGCGTGGGGTTGTGGGAGCGCCCGTAGTCGAAGCCTTTGTGCACGCCGGGGCTGTCTTGCAGGTAGGTCGAGTTGGCGTAGATCGGCGGCATCAGCGCGCCCGTGGTCGGGTCGGGGGACTGTCCTGCATGGATCACACGGGTGGCAAACGCGCTTTTATCGGACTGACTCATGCAAGGGATCTCCGTAGGTGGTTGAGCAGGTCGACGCGGGTGATCAGGCCGTGGAAGCCTGATGCGTCGGCAATAATGGCGACCAGGCCGCGATCCAGCTCCGCCTGCAATTGCGCGAGGCTAGCGCTGGGGGCCAGGGTTTGCAGGGTGTCGGTCATGGCGCTGGAGACGATCATGGAAAAGTGCGTGGCGTCCTGGTGCAGGCCCAGCAGGATGTCGGATTCATCGATCACACCGACCAGTTTTTGACCGTCCACCAGCACGGGCAACTGCGAGACATCCGCCAGGCGCATGCGCTGGAAGGCGGTCAGCAGGGTGTCGTCGGGGCTTACGCTGATCACGCGGCCGTCCTCGAAGCGCCGCGCGATCAGGTCGCGCAGGTCGCCGTAGTGCTTGTAGTGCAGCAGGCCGGCGTCATTCATCCACTGGTCGTTGTAGACCTTCGACAGGTAACGGGTGCCGGTGTCGCAGACAAACGTCACCACGCGTTTGGGCTCGGTCTGTTCGCGGCAGTAACGCAGGGCGGCCGCGAGCAGGGTGCCGGTGGATGAACCGCCGAGAATGCCTTCGGCCTTGAGCAACTGCCGGGCGTGGTCGAAGCTTTCTTCGTCGCTGATGGAGTAGGCATGACGCACGCTGGACAGGTCGGCAATTGACGGAATGAAGTCCTCGCCAATGCCTTCTACCGCCCAGGAGCCCGGTGTTTCCATCTTGCCACTGCGGCTGTATTCGGCCATCACCGAACCCACCGGATCGGCCAATACCATCGCCAGTTCGGGTTGCACGCGCTTGAAGAAGCGCGTCAGGCCGGTGAGGGTGCCGGCAGAGCCGACGCCGACGACGATCGCGTCGACATCATGTTGGGTCTGTGCCCAGATTTCCGGCGCGGTGCTGGTTTCATGGGCCAGGGGATTGGCCGGGTTGTTGAATTGATCAGCGAAGAACGAGCCCGGAATGTCCTTGGCCAGCCGCGCGGCCACGTCCTGGTAATACTCGGGGTGGCCCTTGCCCACGTCGGAACGGGTGATGTGCACCTCGGCGCCCATGGCCTTGAGGTGCAGCACCTTTTCCGTGGACATCTTGTCGGGCACCACCAAGACCACCCGGTAGCCCTTGGCCCGGCCGACCAGCGCCAGGCCCAGGCCGGTGTTGCCGGCGGTGGCTTCGATAATAGTACCGCCGGGGCGCAAGCGGCCGTCGCGCTCGGCGGCGTCGATCATGGCCAGGCCGATGCGGTCCTTGATGGAACCACCGGGGTTCTGGGATTCAAGCTTGAGAAACAACGTGCAGGGGCCGGTATCGAACCGGCTGACCCGAACCAGCGGTGTGTTGCCGATCAGTTCGAGGACGGCAGGGCGGGAAAGCGTGGGCATGTCGTCACCTGAATACGAATGGGTTGGACAGCAAAAGGCAAAGCATGGGTTCGACGATAGGCCGGGATCGGTCCGGTCGCAACCGGACGGTCCGTTGGCTGTCTGTTTTTGGCGCATTAGCCGGTCGGGTTCAGTACCTGCTGCAAGCGCGTGACGACGGCGCTACTGGCGGCCTGCATGGGTGCGCGCATTTCGCTGCCGGTCAAGCCTTGCAGGGCCAGCGCGGCCTTCACCGGTGCTGGATTGGGCTCCATGAACAGCGTGTTGATCAGTGGCAGCAACTGGAAGAATGTCGCTCGCGCCTCAGCCAGTTGGTTGTCGCGCACTTGCTGGAAAAGCGCCACAAATTGCTCGGTGTGCAGGTGGGCCGAGGCCGCAATCGCACCGGTCGCGCCGAGGCACAGTGCGTTGAAAATCTGCACGTCTTCGCCACACAACACGTCCACGTCACCGCTGGCCAGCAGTGCAAGGGTGTTGCCCAGGTTGCCACCGCAATCCTTGATCGCTTTGATGCGCTCATGGGCGATGATGTTGAGCAAGGTCGCCTGCTCGAAAGTAGCGCCAGTGCGGTAGGGAATGTCGTAGAGAATGATCGGCACGCTGGAGGCATCGGCCACGGTGCGGAAAAACGCCTCCAAACCCGCTTGGGACGGCCGGATGTAACTCGGCGCCGGCACCAACAGCCCAGCCACCGGGCGTTGCAGGATTTCACGCTGGAAGTGCAGCAGCTCAATCTGGTTATAGCCCGCCAGGCCCATCACCACGCGGTGCGCCGGCACCCATTGCAACACCGCATCGAGCACCGCCAATTGTTCCTGACGACTCAGCGCCGCCGCTTCCCCGGTGGTGGTGCACACCATGATCCCGGCCACGTGCTGTTCCAGCAGGTGGCTGACCAGGCGGTGCAGGCCGATGAAATCAATGGCGCCGCCCTGGAACGGCGTGACCACGGGAACCCAGATACCTTGAAACGATGACATGCACTTTCTCCTGATGATTGACCGCTGGAGTCACCGTCAGAAGGGCAGAGGGAATTGTGCAAGGGAGGGAGACCGTCGCGCTCAATGTCCTGTCAGCTCATCTGACGGGACAGCGCGCCCCGGTCACATGAGCGACTGTTTCTTCGATTTGAGGGCGTGCGCAACGCAACCTTGCGCCTTGGCAATGGAGCCAATGGCGAAGAGGTTAACGGAAGACGTTGCAGACATGAGATGACACACCCTGAATAAGGCCTCCATCTTCATGGAATATTACGGAGTGTGTCAACGGGGTGTATTCGAGTTTATATGGCCGTCGCCGGATATGTGCGGGTCGCAAACGTCCTGCCGTGCTTTCAGCCAACCGGTAGTCTATTCGGACATTCCGGGAGAACCTCGATGATCCGACGCGCGTGTTTGGCCGCTTTGCTGACCCTGTCTGTGTCGACCGCCTTTGGCGCCTCGACCTACGATCATTTGTATGCCTTTGGCGACAGCTATTCCGACAATGGCGCGGGCGAAGCGCTTACCTCCCGGCTTGCCGCGCAGAAGGTCAAGGACGCCCAGGCACTGCCTGGCCCGCTGTACTGGAGGGGACGCTGGAGCAACGGCCCAACCGCCGTCGAAGGCCTGGCCCAGGCATTGAAGACACCGCTGACCGACTACGCCGTGGGCGGTGCCAAAAGCGGCCACGGCAACTACTACACGTGGCTGATGCCGACCCAGGACACCGGCGTGCTCGGCCAGGTAGCCGAGCACTTGCAGGCCGCCAAGTCCCACAAGGCCGACCCCAAGGCGCTGTATTTCATCTTCATCTCGGCCAACGATTTTTTCGAATGGGCCGACTTCTCCCATCCTGAAACCATCGAGGCCCTGAGCGAGTCGAGCCTGGCCAACATCCGCAACGCCACCGAGCAACTGGTGGCGGCGGGGGCCAGGCATGTAATGGTGGTGGGCACTACGGACCTCAGCCACGTGCCCGCCGTGGTGCAGGGCAACCAGGTCGACAACGCGAAGCACTACCAGCAATTGCTCGCACAGAAGCTCCCGGCCATATTGGCGCAGATTGGCGTTGCGAAGGTCACCTACTTTGATCACCTGGCGTTCAGCGACGCGCTACGCGCCAATCCGCAAGCCAATGGATTCACGGACCTGGACACACCGTGCCAGGCCACCTACCCGGACGTGAAACCGGTGTGCGCCAATGCCGATGCGCATTACTACTGGGACGAATGGCACCCCACCCGCAAGGTCCACGCCCTGGCGGCAAAGGCCATGCTCAAGGCATTGCCTTAGCCGGCTGCCACCGCCGCTTCAATGGCAGCGATGTCGATCTTCTTCATGGTCATCATCGCGTCAAAGGCGCGCTTGGCGACGGCCGGGTCCGGGTGGGTGACGGCGTCCGTTAGCACGCGTGGTGAGATCTGCCACGACAAACCCCACTTGTCCTTGCACCAGCCGCAGGCGCTTTCCTGGCCGCCGTTGCCGACGATGGCGTTCCAGTAACGGTCCGTCTCGGCCTGGTCGTCAGTGGCCACCTGAAATGAAAACGCCTCGGTATGGGGGAAGATCGGCCCGCCGTTGAGGCCGATGCAATGGATGCCCAATACGGTGAAGTCTACGGTCAGCACATCCCCCTGTTTGCCGGACGGGTAATCGCCGGGCGCCAGGTGCACGGCGTTCACTTTGCTGTCCGGGAAGGTCATGGCGTAGAAGGTGGCGGCCTCCAGGGCAGTGCCGTTGTACCAGAGGCAGAGGGTGTTTTTGCTTTTCATGGTCGGTCTCCACGGAAAATCCGTGCGTAGAGTCTAGACGGCCAGTTGCTGCTCGATGGCCCCCTTGTCGATAACCGACCACACGTGGGCAAATTTACCGTCCGCCACTTCGTAGAGCACATTTTCGTCGAACGTCACCTTGCGCCCATTGATCGGCAGCCCGAAGAACTCGCCCCTGGGCGTCACAGTGAAATTCAGGCGACTGGCAACCGTCGGCGGATCGGCCACCAGCAGTTGGATGCGGAACACCAGGTCCGGTATCTCACGAAAATCCCGTTCCAGCATCGCGCGGTAGCCGGTAAGGCCGACCTGTTCGGCGTTGTAGGTCACGTCCGGGTGCACGAAGTCACCCAAGCGCTGCCAATCCTGACGGTTCAGGCAGTCGATATAACCTTGGTAAAAGGCGGCGAGTTCGTCTCTAGTCATGTCTCAAGCCCTGCGCGCCATCAACAACACCGTCGCCGCTGCCGACAGCAATCCCGCGCAGCACCGATTGAAAATCCGCTTGCCCCGCGGCTCGGCAAACCAGCGCCGCATGTGCAGGCCCATATAGGCGTAGGCACTGATGGCGATCCACTCCAACGCCAGGAACATCGCGCCGAGCAGCGCGAATTGCGGAGTGATGGGCTCGCCGGGCACCACGAATTGCGGGAGGAAGGCGGTGAAGATCAGGATTGCCTTCGGATTGCCCGCCGCCACCAAAAACTCCTGCCGCGCCAACGCCCACAATCCCACCTTCGCTGTGGCCGAATCTGCCTCGGCCTCCGGATTAGCCCGCCACAACTGAAACGCCAGATAAAACAGATACGCCGCACCCAGGATCTTGATCCCGTAGAACAACAGCTCCGACGTTTGCAGCACCACCGCCAAACCCGCAGAGGCGAGAGCGATCATGCCGGCGAAGGCCAGCAAGCGGCCAATGCCGGCCAGGCATGAGGTGCGGTAGCCGTAGCGGGTGGAGTTGCTGACGGACAACAGGTTGTTCGGGCCCGGCGCCATGTTCAGGGCGAAGCAGGCGGGGAGGAAAAGGGCGAGGGTGGCGAGGTCCATGGCGGCTCCGGGTTCGCGGGGGCGGGGAGGTGTGAGGATAAGGGGAGTGGAAGTCGTTGGACAGCCTCAGCGGTTCATGTCTTGAGCTGTTTCGGCATTTGCGACACCGCCTGAGCGACTTCGGCGGCCATTTGTTCAGCACCCCGCATCCCGTCAATCCGTAAGACCGGCGCCGTTTGCTGTGACAGCCATGCCTCATGCCACGCCCGGTTGCGTCCTGAGAAATTCGGATCGTCGTATTGCGAAGCCCATTCCCGGAAGCCCACATGTATCGCGTGCATATCACCACCGGGTGCAATCCGCTCGCCAAAACGCGCCTTCTCGCGGGCGACCAGGCGTTCGAGGCGAACGGGCGTGGGTGTGACCACAAAGACAATCAGGTCGGCATCAGCAATCAGCGTGTCGCCCCAGACCATGCAGGAACCACTCAGCACCCAGCCGTCGTCACCGAGTGCTTGTTGCACCAGGGACACCCGGTCGCTGGGAGGTCGCTTGGTTGTGAAAGGCGGGTTTGTGGGCATCCAGTAAAAGTCATCGACGTCGACGTGTCGTATACCGAGCCGCGTGGCGAGGTTGTGACCCAGCGTGGTGACGCCTGCGCACGATGCACCTGTGATGTAGATCCGCATTTTTCCTCCATGAACACAAGCCGGGTCCCAGGTCAGGGAGATGTCCTGCCCAGGCAGTTCAGGGCAAAGGTGTCGGGGTGACGGTGTACCAACCCGAAGGGGTTTTGGCACACACCTGCGGCCTGAGCGGTGTTTCAACCGTGTTGTTGCCCTGAACGGAGAGTTGGCGAACGGCAATCACGCAACCGGCCTTGAACGTGCTGATTTTGACCATCTGCAGTTCCATTTCATAGTCTTTGCCGGGCTCGGGAATGAGTGTGACAGGCGCGGGAAAGCAGGACATTTGCGAACCGCCCATGGCGAAACCTGCAATAAAGGGTTTACCCGCCGCAATGACATGCTCGTCAAACACTTTGGGTGACTGGTTGATGGCTTTGCTTGCCTTGCTGGCAGGCATGCCAATCACGCTGTTCTGACTGTCAGTGGCCCTGAAAGGGTAGAGCCCCGCCGAGTCGACATGGGCTGTTTGCCATCCGGCTTCTTCGGGCGTTTTGGTCAGCAGGGACCCGTTGTAAAACGCCTCGCAAGTCTGGCCACTGAGGAAGCCCGCGTTGGTGGTGTCCCCCGTGATGAAACGGACGCGGGCTGAGTTGGCCGGGTCGTATTGGTTGATCTGGGTTTCGTTGCGAACGTCGGTTTTGGTGGTGGCGCAGCCGATAAGCGTCAAGCTGAACGCCAGGGGAAAGAGAAAACGCATGGTTAACCTTCAAGTCCTGTGATGGTTGGTGGGCGCAACCATACTATGAAGGGCGCGCCGTGGCTTGCGTTCAAATTGAAACCACCGGCGGCTTGGTTTACGGCTAGAGGCGCAGAGGGGTGGGGTTCTCCAGCCACGCAGCATGCAACTGCGGGAAATGCTTCTGCAGCCAATCGATAAAAACCTGCACCTGGGGCGCCAAATGAGTTCGGCTTGGGTACAGCAGCGACACCGGGCGAGGGGCTGGCCGATAGGGCCTTAATATCTCCACCAAAGCGCCGCTGTCCAGATGCTCGGCAACGGTTATACCGGGCGCCTGGATGATGCCGAAGCCGGACACGCCGCACTGCACATACGCGTTCGACTCGGTGACGGTGATGCCGGCATTACTGATAAATGTCCGGCTCTGTCCGTTGACCGAAAAGTGCCAAGGCAGTGTCCTGTTGCTCTGGCCGGATAAGAAGTTGACGCCTCGGTGGGCGGCCAGATCGTCGAGCGTTTCAGGCAGGCCATGCGTGTGCAAGTACTCAGGGGCTGCGCAGGTCACCATGGTTGCCAATGCGATAGGGCGGGCGATCAGGGTCGAGTCCGGCAAATCGCCGATACGCAACGCACAATCGATGCCTTCGCCTATCAGGTCAACGGCTCGGTCGGTGACGCCCAGCACGATGTTGATACCCGGGAACGCAGCGGTGAATCCTTTGAGACTTTTGATGAACTCCATTTGCGCGAAAGCAGTAGGAATATCAATGCGCAGACGGCCCACGAGTGTCGCTCCGCCGCGGTCGAACATCGTGGTCGCAGCGGAGATCTGCGCAAGAATGTCCTGCACGCGTTCATAGAACCGCTCGCCCTCGGCGGTCAGTGCGACCTTTCGCGTGGTGCGCTGGAACAGGCGCACGCCCAATGACGTCTCCAGTTCCTGGATATATCGAGTGACCTGGGGTCGACCGATGTCCAGCGATTCGGCTGCTTTTGTGAAGCTGCCGAGTTCGGCCAGGCGGGCGAATAGTCGCATCGATTGCAGCAATTCCATGATGTCTCCGATGCGCCCGAGTGAATCGAAGCGCTGCCAATGATTGTTGCTAAATAATAGAACAATCATGTCTTTTTCAGTGCATTTATTGCGCGCCTCTAATCACGAAAGATGTGTCAAAGGCGAACCGGCTTCGGTTGGCAACCATTAAATGGAGTGGGAGATTCATCATGAGAGCCTGGCAGTTAAAAGATTTCGGATTGGACAACCTGCAACTCGCAGAGGTAGCGACCCCTCAACCCAAGGCGGGCGAGCTTCTGGTCAAGGTTGGCGCGGTGTCGCTGAACTTTCGCGACAAGGCCATCGTTGATGGTATCTACGAGCCGCACAAGGTGCCCAAACTGCTGATCCCGGTCAGCGACGCGGCCGGCACCGTGGTCGCAGTCGGTGATGGTGTTACGCGCTTCAACGTTGGCGATCGGGTCAACTCGCACCTTTACTCGCGCTGGCTGGATGGCGAGCCAGGGCCAAACGAGCCGGACTACTGCTTCGGCTCGCCATTGCCTGGCGGCTTGGCTGAATACATGATCATCCACGAGGACAGCGCCGTGGCCGCACCCGCCAACATGACTGACGAAGAGGCGGCCACACTGCCCATCGCGGCACTGACCGCGTGGTACTCGCTGGTCGACTTCGGGCACATCCAGCCGGGTCAAACTGTGTTGGTCCAGGGTACCGGGGGCGTGTCCATATTTGCGGTGCAGATCGCAACAGCGCTGGGGGCGAAAGTGATCGCAACGTCGAGCAGTGACGAGAATCTTCAAGCGGTAAAACGTTTGGGCGCGGTCGCCGGCATCAATTACCGAACCTCGCCGAACTGGGCGGATGAGGTGCTTGGACTCACTGACGGCAAAGGCGTCGATCTGCTGCTCGATGTGGCCGGTGGCAGCGGCATCAACCAATCGGTCGCAGCAACCAAGGCCTCCGGACGTATTGCACAGATCGGCTTTTTGACGGGGTAGACCGTGGAACTCAACCTGATGCCGCTTATCTTCCGTCAGACCACCCTTCGCGGTATTGCCGTGGCGCCACGCTCATCCTTCGACCAGATGAATGTGTTCCTTGAACGACATGGTATTCGTCCCGTGATCGATAAGGTGTACCCGTTCGAAAAAGCGCGTGAAGCCTATGAGCATCTGGCGAAAGGTGCGTTCGGGAAGGTCGTCATCAAGGTCGATTGATAGGGGAGAAGGGGCGGTAGCCGAGAGCGCCGCCCCGATGTCGCAAAGAGACCTATTGATCAGCGTTCCAAACCGCCAGTTCATAGCCATCCGGATCGGTGAAGTGGAACCTGCGTCCACCCGGGAATGAAAATGTCTCGCGGGTGATGACAGCCCCCAGGGCTTTGAGTCGCTGCTGCGTGGCATCGAGATCATCGGCGTACAAAATAACTAACGGCCCACCCGGCCGAACCGGCTCCCCCGTGGTGAACCCGCCTGTCAGACGCCCATCGCTGAACTCGGTGTATGTGGGGCCGTAATCGACAAACGTCCAACCGAACGCGCCGCCGTAGAATGTTTTGCTGCGGGCAATATCGCTGACGTTGAATTCGATGTTGTCGATTTGCCGGTCTTTACCTTGAGTGCTCATGCTTGCCTTCCTGGCTGATCCTTTCGAGCGGCGAGTGTAGCGTGAACGCCAGCCTGCATGAAGACGGCAATCGTGCCTATGATGCACCCGACTACAGAACTGACCGGAGTGGACAGCGTGCTGAAGATTGGAATCCTGGGCGTCGGTGAGCTGACGGAGAAGGTAGTGATCGGCCTGCGGCGTAGCGGGTTTGACGGGCGGGTCTTGCTGTCTCCGCGTAACCACGAACGTGCGCAGCAACTCGCTGAACAGTGGGACTGTGACGTGATGGCCGACAATCAAGAGGTTGTCGATGGGGCGGACTTGTTGGTGTTGGGCGTGCGCCCGGAGGTGGTCGATCAGCTTTCAGATGAAGTGCAGCTCAGACCTGAGCAAACGCTGGTGTCGTTGGTGGCTGGATTGCAGCTGGCGGAGTTGCAACGTCGCTTCCCGCAGGCGCGCGTGGTGCGCGCCATGCTGTCCTATGCCGCGCAGATCAACCAGACAACCGTGGTCGTCACACCAGGCGGCGAACCCCACGCAACGCTGCTGGGCGCGCTTGGATCATTGGTTGTGTTGGACGAGGAAGAGGCGTTCGAACTGGCCACCGTCGCGGCCTGCATGAACGGTTGGTTCTATTTCTTCCTGAG
This sequence comes from Pseudomonas reactans, assembly GCF_013385825.1. Lineage (GTDB taxonomy): Bacteria > Pseudomonadota > Gammaproteobacteria > Pseudomonadales > Pseudomonadaceae > Aquipseudomonas > Aquipseudomonas reactans. The sequence goes on from NZ_JACAPG010000014.1 coordinate 91,091, forward strand.
CGATCTTCAGCAGTGGTTCACCGACAAAGGCCTGTCCAAAGACCAGGCCGCCCAACTGGTGATGGGCAACCTGCAAGACTGCCTGGCCAGCGTCCGCCACCAGCCATCCGTGAGTCTGGAAGCGTTGGGTAGCGCTATTGCCACGCCCGGCACCTTTACGGCAGCCGGGTTGGAGGTGCTCAGGAATAAGGGGGCGTCCCAGGCATGGAGGGCGGCGGCGGATGGGGTGCTTGAGCGGCTGCACAGGGGGAGTGAGCGGGAATGAAGCCTCGTGTCAGCGTCTCTTCATCCCCGTTCTAATTACCCCGCGACAGCCGGCACGGGTGTGTTGAGCAATTGCTGCTCCCACAGGTACGCAATGCCGCTACCGGCAGCATGCTGCTGAAGCACCTCGGTCAGTGCGCCGGCAGTCTCGCTGCGCGCCCAGTCGCGCTGCCATTCGGCGGCAATCGCCAGCCAGGTCATCATGTTCGCGCCGGCTGCAATCATGCGCTGGATGGCAACCTGATGGGCCTCGACGGAAACAGCGCCCGATGCGTCGGTGATCACGGTCACGTCCCAGCCTTCGCCGAGGGCTTGGATCACCGGCATGGCCACGCAGATTTCAGTCCACAGGCCCGCGATGACCAGTTGCTTGCGGCCAGTGGCTTTTACCGCGTCCACGACGTTCTGGTCTTCCCAGGTGTTGATGAGCGTACGGTCGATGACCGTTTGGCCGGGAAACACATCGGTGATTTGCGGGAAGATGAAACCGCCACGTTCGGCGATTACGCTGGTCAGGATGGTGGGTACGTTGAAGGCCTTGGCGGCTTTGGCTAGCGCCGTGGCATTGTTGACCACCATCTGCGGCTCATGACTGTTCAGGTTGGTGAGTTGGTAAGGCTGATGGTCAATCAGAACGAGTACCGAATCTTCCGGGCGAAGCAGCGAGTCAATGCCGTTACGAAAAGTCATTCATACATCCTTTGTTGTCGTTGTGAGCGGGATCAGCTATCAAGCAGTGCGCAGGTCGCCGCATTGCTTGTGGACAGCACTGTGCTTTTCTCTCACTCATTGCGGTAGTCGCGTGCGGTGGTTAGCTGTGTCGCTCAAAGGGGAACACTGATTTGGATATCGAAGAACTTCAGACCTTCGTGGAGGTTGCCGATGCGGGGGGCGTTTCGCCTGCTGCGGTGAGGCTTGGTGTGTCCAAGTCAATCGTCAGTCGCAGGTTGGCGCGCCTGGAAGCAGAACTTGGCGTGCAGTTGCTGGCCCGGTCTACGCGCGGCGCCGCGCTGACTGAGGCCGGCGCTACGTTTCGCGACTATGCCGCCAGGGTCTGCGCGGAAATGGACGTCGCCAGGGAAGCGATCCTGCCCGCCGGAGCGTTGCGAGGCCGCCTGCGAGTGGCCGCGCCGCTGTCTTTCGGCCCCACCCATTTTGCCCCCGTACTGGCGGAAATGGCCCGCCGACACCCGCAACTGCATATCCAGACCTGCTACAGCGATCGTTTTGTTGACCTCATCGCAGAGGGTTATGACTGTGCGATACGGGTCGGCTACCTGCAGGACTCCAACTTGATTGCACGCTGCATTGGCCTGATCAAGGGCAAACTGGTTGCGAGTCCAGGGTATATCAAGGCCCATGGTGCGCCGCAGAAGCCGGAGGAGTTGATCGCCCATCAAGCCCTGATGCAGAGCACCGAAGCCTGGCAATTTCTGGATGGCGACAAGGTCGTTGCGGTGCGTCCCCAGGGGCGCTTCAAGGCGGACAGCGGTGTGGCGTTGGTGGCTGCCGCCGTAGCCGGGCTGGGGATCGTGTACCTGCCCGATTGCCTCACCCACGACAGCCTGGCCAGCGGTGCGCTGGTGCCGATCATGACGGCGTATCCACCCCCTCCGGCAGGTGCCTACATGGTCCGGCCGGCAGGTCTGCATCCCGCCCGGAAGATTCGGATTCTTACCGAACTCCTGATCGAGTATTTCGGTACGTCTCCGCACTTTGCGGGGGATGTTGCCAGGTGAAGACTCTGGAGCCAGGCGTGGTTTACAGCCGGTGATGTTCCAGCAAGAAGTCCACAAACACGCGGATCCGCGCCGGCATGCTCGCGCCCCCGACAAACACCACATGGATCGGCTCCCTGTCGCCGGGGTTCCAGGATTCCAGCAGGCGCACCAGGTCACCGCGTTGCAAGTCTTCTGCCACCGTGAACTCGCCGATGCGTGCGATACCGGCGCCTAACCGCGCCAGTTGAGCGAGCGCTTCGCCACTGCTGCATTCGATATTGCCGTTTATCTTCAAAGAAAATTCCCGGCCGTCACGGGCGAAGGGCCAGTCGGATTGGGCACGGCGGAAGTTGAACCGCAGGCAGTTGTGTCGCAGCAAGTCGTTCGGTTCGAGCGGTGTGCCGTGTTGCTGGAGGTACGCAGGCGACGCCACCAGCGCCTGGCCGGTGTCACCGATGCGGCGCGCTGTCAGCGGGCTGTCTGGCAGGTCGCCAAAGCGGATCGCCACGTCAGCCTGGCCGCCGAGGATATCGACCACTTCGTCGCCCAAGGTCAGGTCGACCACAATGTTCGGGTAGCGGGCGCTGAACGCCGCCACCAACGGCACGATGGCCATGCGCCCGTGGCCCAGGGCCGCACTGATCCGCAGCCGGCCTTTGGGCGCGCCCTGGTCGGCGATGGCTTCCTCGACTTCGTCCATGTCGGCCAGGATGCGCCGGGCGCCGCGAAGGTACGCCTCGCCTTCGGCTGTGAAGGCGAGGGCGCGGGTCGTGCGAATCAACAGGCGAGTGCCCAGGCGCTGTTCCGTGCGTGCGATAACGCGGCTGACGGCCGAGGGCGTCAATCGTAATGCCCGCGCCGCCGCCGACAGGCTGCCTTCCTGCGCCACCATCGCGAATACCGCCATTTCGCCCGACCTGCCGTTGAAGTCCATTTTTGCCTCGCGCGCAAAGGTGATTGCCATTTAAACGGTCTAGTGCCGTTAAAGCGTTGATCGTAGCATTTGCGGCATAAATGAGGAGTCTTCCATGCGTATCAATCCACCCCTTGTAGCCCTTGCCGTCGGTGCCTTTGGCATTGGCGTCACTGAGTTCGCGCCCATGGGCATGTTGCCCACCATCGCCAATGACCTTGGCGTTTCGATTCCCACTGCGGGGCTGTTGGTCAGCGCCTACGCCCTGGGGGTATTGCTCGGCGCGCCACTGATGATCTTGACCACCGGCAAGATTCCCCGTCGTCACTTGCTGGTCGGGCTTATGGCCATTTTCACCCTGGGTAACGTGATGTCGGCGCTTGCAACCGGCTATTACGACCTATTGATCGCCCGCGTCATCACTTCACTCAACCACGGCGCGTTTTTTGGCGTCGGTTCCATCGTCGCGGCCAGTGTGGTCGCGCCGGACAAGCGTGCCGGCGCCGTCGCCGCGATGTTTATGGGCCTGACCCTGGCGACCATTGGTGGCGTGCCACTGGCGACCTGGTTTGGTGAACTGCTTGGCTGGCGTACGGCGTTCTGGGGCATTGGTGGATTGGGCCTGGTGACCATGGTCGCGTTGTGGTTCGCGCTGCCTAACTTGCCGCTGCCGAAAAGCGACGGTGTGCTGGCCGAGATCAAGGTGCTGGGGCGCGGTTCGGTACTGGCGGCGCTGGCCCTGACCGTGGTGGGTTCGGGGGCAATGTTCACCGTGTTTACCTATATCGCGCCGATCCTGAGCAACGAGACCCATGCGTCTACGCCATTTATTACCGCCATGCTGGTGTTGTTCGGCGTCGGGTTGACCCTGGGCAATATGTGGGGCGGCAAGGCGGCAGACCGTTCGATTGACCGGACCCTGATCGTCTCGTTGAGCGCACTGATCCTGGTCCTGCTGGCCTTTGCATTCCTGATGCGCTGGCCGATACCGGCTGCGGTGAGCATCCTCATCTGGGGCATCGCCAGCTTCGCCGTCGTGCCACCGTTGCAGATGCGTGTGATGGAAGCGGCCAAGGATGCGCCGAACCTGGCCTCGGCCGTAAACATCGGCGCCTTCAACTTCGGTAACGCGATTGGCGCCGCAGTAGGTGGCGCCGTGATCAACGCAGGGCTGGGCTATCCGGCGATTTCCCTGGCCGGCGCGGCGATGGCAGGTTTGGGGCTGTTGATGGTCGTGAGCTTCGCCTGGAGTTCCAGAACTCGCATGGCTGCGGCGGTTTAGCAGATGCGGACCAAAGGGTTCACTGCGGCGCCTTCAGAAAACGCTGCTCATGGTCTGGATGCGGCAACAGACACGTGTCGTACCGCCCGAAAATCCGATAGCGATTGCGTGCGATGCGGTCGTAAGCCCAATCCCGCAGCCCGCGCGGGATGATGCGCAACAGCAGCAATGGACGCCACGCGGCAGGCAGTTGCGCAATGATTTCGAACACGGCGTTCGAACGCATCCAGTAGTGGTGGTTACGAATGACCGCCAGGGTATCGAACTGATCCAGGGGCAACCCCGCCCAAGCCAGCAACGCCTGGCCCTCGGGGGATTGCACCGCCGCCAAGCGTATGCGTTGTTGGCGGTCATGACGGATCAGGAACCTCGCCCAACCATTGCACAGCTTGCACACGCCGTCGAACAGCACCACGGTTTCGCCAGGTTTGAGCAACGGCGCGGGGGAAGGGCGGGTTTGGGATACGGGCATGAGGGTGGGTCCAATCGGGCCGGTCTGGCCTGGATCATACCTGCGTTCAGCGGCTTCCACCCTCGCGCCGTTTACCTTGACAGCAACGGTGCGGTGCTTTTGTCCTCCGGCCCCACGTCATGCAAGGAAATCCGCGACGTCTCCGGCAACGCCAACCCACCCGCCAACGCCAGCAACGCGACGGCAATCAGGTAAAACGCCGGTGACAGATTGCTGCCCGTGGTGCTGATCAACCAGGTCGCCATCAACGGCGCGGTGCCGCCGAAGATCGTGTAGGCCAGGTTGTAGGTGATCGCCGAGGCGGTGTAGCGCGTGCGGGTCGGAAAGGTTTCCGACAACAAGGCGGCCGTGACCACGCCACACAGCACGGCCCCTACTGCCAACAGCATCACGCCGACGATGGAGGCCGCGAACGAGCCGGAGCTGGCCATCAGGAACGACGGATACACGACCACCATCAACAACACACAGGCGGTCATCACGGTGACACGACGGCCGACTCGATCCGAATACAACCCCGCCAGTGGGCAGATCGCCGCCGCGAAGATCAGCGCAATCAGCGACACCAGCAACGCCATCGCCCGACTCAAGCCGCCCGCCACTTGCAGATAGGTCGCAAAATACGTGGTGAACATATAAAACGACAGCGCCGTCAGTGACACAAAAGCGCCCAGGCAGCAGATCGCCGCACCATGGTTGCGCAGGGTTTCCTTGAGGGGGGAGTGGGCCACCGTGTGTTCTTCCTTCACGGCCTGGAAGGCGGGCGTCTCGTCCAGCTTCCAGCGCAGGTAAAGCCCCACCAGGCCGAGCGGCGCGGCGATCAGGAACGGCAGGCGCCAGCCCCAACTGCCCATGGCTTCTGCGGACAACGACGCTTCCAGCGCATACGCCACCACCGCGGCGGCGGCGAATGCGGAAAACGTCGACACCGGCACGAAGCTGCCGTACCACGCGCGCTTGTCACTGGGCGCGTGCTCCATCAGATAGGCACAGGCCCCGGCGTATTCGCCCCCGGCGGAGAACCCTTGGGCGCAGCGAATCAGCGACAACAGGATCGGCGCCGCAACGCCGATGGCGGCGTAGGTCGGCAGCAGGCCGATCAGGGTGGTGGCGCCGGCCATCAACAGAATGGTCATGGCCAGCGTGCGTTTGCGGCCGATGCGGTCGCCGAGCATGCCGAAGAAAATCCCGCCCAGTGGCCGGAAGGCAAACGCCACGGCAAACACGGCGAAGGTCTTGAGCAATGCCGCGCTGGCGTCACCACTGGGGAAGAATTGCTGGGCGATGGTGGTGGCGAGGAAACCGTAGACGGCGAAGTCGAACCACTCGACAAAGTTGCCGATGCCGGCGGCGATAATGACCTTTCGCAAAGTCTGGGGGCTGACCTGTTCGGTGGATGGGCTCGTCATGGGGGAGGCCTCGGGATAGGTGCGGGGATGACTGATTATCGGGGCAGGGGGTTGGGCGACGGGGTCCAAAAGAGTCGTCCGCGTAGTCAGCAGCGACTTGGTCGTGTTGGGGGGGGCAGGAATTGGGCCAGGTGAGGCAAGGCGCTTGTGCGCAACTGTGGTTAAGACTTTAACAATGGTTTACACCGCCGAATCGATGATGCCGGTAGGGTTTGTGGCTACTGGTAAACATGATGAGTACCCCATGCAGTCGAGCGACAATCTGTTGAATCCGGAGCTGATCCACATCCGGCGGCTGTTCACAACGCCTTTGGCCAGCATCCAATACCCGAATGCCGACACGCTCAACGCCGAGCTCAAAGCGCTCATCACCCAGCGCATGGCGCAGGATCAGAACGGCGCCCAGCGCAGCAACGATGGCGGCTGGCAGTCCGCGAACGATTTTCAGGCGTGGGGTGGAGACGCCTGCAGCGCGTTGGTGACATTCGCCACACAGTTCGCCACTGAACTGACCGCGGTTCATCACGAAGGCGTCGGATTAACCGTGCCCGGTTTCGAGTGGAAACTCAACGCGTGGCCAATGTGAACCAGGCGGGCCACAGCAATGCGCTGCATGGACACCCTGGCGCATTTTGGTCGGGCGTTTACTGGGTCGATGCGGGTGGTCGTGAAGAGGATGCCGCCGTCGGCGGCGACCTGGAATTCGTTGATCCACGCGGCATGGTGGCCTCGACCTACAATCCCGCCTTGCGCATGCGGGTCGAGGATTGCCTGACCGCCGGGTTCAGCAGCACCTGCGTTGCCAGCAGCGGGACATTGATCATGTTTCCGTCCTGGTTGATGCACTCGGTACGACGCTTTGAGGGGACGCGGCCGCGGATCTCCATCGCGTTCAACTTTGGGGTATGAGAGGCGGGCGGGCTGCCCCCATGACCTCCCGAATCACTTGCGCAAGTATCCGGATGCCTTCATCAATCTGCTGCACGGTAAGCCCGGCATAGCCGAGTATCAGGCTTGCCGGTCGTTCACCCGGCGTAGTGAACAGGGGTGATAGCGGATAAACACCGATCCCGCGCTCAAGCGCCATCGCTTGCAATGCGTGTTCATCCCGCGCATGCAGGTCGGGCAACAACAAGACGCCATGCAACCCGGCGGCCATGCCCTCCAGTTTTCCCAGGCCCGGTAGGTGGTGGTCGACGGCATCCAGCAGTGCCTTTCGACGGCCTTCGTTGTCACGGCGCAAGCGGCGTAGGTGGCGCTCGTAGGCGCCGCTGTCGATCAACGAGGCAAGCACGTTTTGCTCCCAGCGGGTTTCGTTGCGATCGGTCAACCGCTTGGCCTCGCGAAACACGCCCACCAGTTCGCGCGGCAGTACCAGGTAACCCAACCTCAGTTGCGGCGAAAGCGCCTTGGAGAAGGTGCCGACGTAGATCACGCGGGCCTCGGCATCCATCGATTGCAAGGCGTCGATGGGACGCTGGCCGTAACGGAACTCGCCACCGTAATCGTCTTCGATGATCCAGGCACCATGACGGCTTGCCCAGTTCAGCAGTTCGACGCGTCGCACGATGGACAGCACGGCGCCCATGGGGAATTGGTGCGACGGAGTGACGTAGGCCAACCGTGCGCGCGGGTCATCCGGCAACTGTTGTGTCTGCAAACCGGATGCATCCACCGGGATGGGCAAGGCCGTTGCGCCGGTGGCCTCGAAGCAATAGCGGGCCATGCGGTAGCCTGGGTCTTCGAAGATGAAGGCGTCGTCAGGGTTGAGCAACAAGCGGGCACACAGGTCGAGCCCTTGCTGGGAGCCGTGCACCACCAGTAGTTGCTCGGTATCGCAGGTCAAGCCACGGGCGCGGCGCAGGTAGCCTTGCAGCGCCTGGCGCAAAGCGGCTTCGCCTTCGGGCTGGCCGTAAGGCCGGGTAGGTTGGCGCTTGATCAGTTCGGCTCGATAGGCGCGGTTCCAGCCCAGTGCCGGAAAGTCCCGCGATGCCACCGCTCCGTATCGGAAGTCGATACGCGCGGTGGGAGAAACCATGTGATAGGGCGTGAGAGCGGCAACCCGCTGCCCATAGCGCGACAATGCGGGTGGCGGGCTGTCGGGGGGCACGGTGCCAACGACAGGCAGCGCAACGGCAAGGGCTGCGACCTTGGCGGCCTTGCCCACCGCGGTCACCACAAACCCTTCCGCAGCCAATTGCTCGTAGGCGGCGGTGACCGTGGTGCGTGAGACCCCAAGCGTCTCCGCCAGGGCGCGGGTGGAGGGCAGCTTGGCGTCGGGCGCCAGGGTGCCGTCCTCTATCTGCGCTCGCAGCTGGGTGTAGAGACGGCGTTCCGCGCCGCGCCTGGGGTTCGATAACTGGCCCATGGAAAAACCTCAAAACTGGTACTTTTTGCGGTGCCGGTGATGCGCGAGATTATGACGTCTCTTCTCTGCGAAATGAATGCACTCCATGGAACTTGAGCTGACAACCACGACGATCCTGGTGACCTTTGCCGGGGTCTTTTTGATCTGCTTTATGAAAGGCGCCTTTGGCGGCGGCTTTGCCATCGTCGGTATACCGCTGCTGTCGCTGGTGATGGACCCGATCACTGCCGGCGGCTTGCTGGCGCCGTTGTTCATCGCCATGGACCTGTTCGGCCTGCGCTATTGGAAACCGTCGACCTGGTCAAAGCCCGACCTCAGGTTACTCGTACCTGGGTTGGTGGTCGGGATTGGCGTTGGCTACCTGCTTTTTCGCGTACTGGATCACCGGGCGATTGCCATCGTGATGGCGGTGGTCACGCTGGTGTTTGTCGGCCTGTGGTTCAGGGCCGGGGGAAATGTCAGTGTGAAGCCGCGTTCAACACCGAAGGCCGTGGCCGCTGGGATTACCTCGGGAATCACCACCATGGTTGCGCATTCCGGTGGGCCACCGTTGGCGATGTACTTGCTGCCACTGGGCCTGAGCAAACAGGTTTACGCCGGAACCACCAGCCTGTTTTTCACCGTGGGCAATGTACTCAAGGCGATCCCCTGGTTGATCCTCGCCAGGCCGACCGGCAGCGTGTTGGGCCTGGCGCTTATCTGTTTGTTCGCCGTGCCCAGTGGCGTGTGGCTGGGCTGGCGGCTGCATGCGCGGTTGGATCAGCGCCAGCTCTATCGCGCCTGCTATGGCTTGCTGATTATCACGGCGATGAAGCTGTTGTGGGACGGGATTGGGGGCTACTGGGCCTAGGGGTGAAACCTGCGTCCCAACGCATCCAGCCGCACTGCAATCGGCGGTAGCTGCTCACTGCTGCGCGCCAGGGTTTCGACATCGTTGGCGGTGCTTTGCGCAATGCTCTGCACCGACTGCAACCGCCCGACAATCTCCAGGTTCGCGCTGGTCTGCTCACGAGTGGTGGTCACGATCCGGCCATTCAGATCGTCGATGTGCGCAATGTCGCTACCCACCGCGCGCAGCATGTCGACGGCCACCTGGCTGTCTTCCACGCAGCGCTCCACGCCTTGACGGCTGTCGTGCATGGCTTCCACCGCTTGGCGGCTGCCGTGTTGCAGGCCTTCGATGATGGTCTTGATTTCCTGGGTGGACACTGCCGTGCGCTGCGCGAGGCTGCGCACTTCGTCGGCGACCACGGCAAAGCCTCGGCCTTGCTCGCCGGCGCGGGCGGCCTCGATGGCCGCGTTGAGGGCGAGCAGGTTGGTCTGGTTGGCGATGCTGTTGATCACTTCGAGCACGGTGCCGATCTGCTCGGCTTGCACGGCCAGGCCCTGCACGGTTTCGTGGGTGCCGTTGAGGCGGGCGGCCAACTGCGTGATTTCCTGCTGGGCACGGCTGACGCTTTCCTGGCCGCGCAGGATCTGTTGGCTGGCCTTGCCGGCGTGGTCCACCGCTTGCTCGACGTGCACGGTGATGTGGCCCATGGCGTCTTCCATGCGCTGCATCGAGCCGGTCATTTGGGTGATCTCGGCCAATTGGTGCCGCGCGCCTTTTTCCAGGGTACCGCTGGCGCTGGCCAGTTCCTGGCCGAGTTGGCCGAGGCCGTGGGAGTCGCGGGCGACGCCGTCGATCAGGTGCGTGATCTGTTGCAGGAAGTGGTCGAAGCGCTTGGCCAACGACACATGCACCTTGCCTTCGCCTTGGGTGGTTTGCGCGCTGAATTGGGACGTGACTGCGAGCATCTTCTCCAGCATTTCCTGGCTCTCGACCGCTTCGGCCTGGCTGTGCACGGCAAGGTAGAGCAGCGCGACGGTTTCCATCACCACGTAGAACGCATGGACGAACACCATGGTCCAGCCGCCATGATGTTCCATCACAAACACCGGAAAGCCTTGGTGTTGCAGGGCATGGAACACCACGTGATGCACGGCGATGGTGGCGGCGGCGACCAGGATCGGCAGCCAGTCACGATAAAACGTCAGCACCGCCAACAGCGCGAAGATCCCGAAGTGCGATTCGATCACGCCCTGGGCCTGGTTGATGTGCAGTGCCGCCATGACCATCAGGCCCGCGCCGAGGGCGCAACGCATCACGCGGGTGCCGCCTATGGCACGGTACAGCGCCGTGAGCACCACGCTGGTGCCGCCGCCGATTACGGCGGCTTGCATCAAGGTGTCGTGCCAGAACGCCAAGCCCAGGGAGAACAGGAACATCAACCAGATCAACGCCAGCATGATGCGGTCGGCTTTACGGTAGTGCTCGAAAAAACGCGCGCGGGTGGGCATGCACACTTACTCCCTGTGGTCTGGCCGAATCAAAATGAGGGGCAGGGTGGAGCGAATCAGGTGTTTTTGGTTTTTATTGGATTCAGTGATGCCAAACGGTTATCGGCATGAGGGGGCGGGACTTGAGGAACGGCTACCCTGGCGGGTAGCCGTTGATCGGATCACGATCAGAAGCTGTATTTGGCTGTGACACCAAAGCTGCGCGGGTTGCCGTAGGTGTCGGTCGAACCCCAGATCGGGCTGGTGGCGATGGCTGAGTAGTAGGTGCGGTCGAAAATGTTGTTCACGTTCAACTGCAGGTCCAGGTGTTTGTTCACCTGGTAACCGGCCATCACGTCGGCAACGGCATAACTGCCTTGTTCCAGGCGATAGGTATTGCTGTTGGCAAGCACCACATCGTTGTACATGCGGCTCTGCCAGTAGACGTTGCCACCGATGCGCAGTTTTTCCAGTGGGCCCTGGAAGCGGTAAGAGGTGGTGAGCTTGAACAAGCGTTCCGGGGTGTCGGTGTCGAAACGCTGGTTGTTGTTGGCTGGTTTGGTGTCCTTGATGTAATGCGCGCGGGTGTAGGTGAACCCGCCGCCGACCTGCCAGTTTTCGGTGAGTGCACCTTGCAGCTCAAGGTCTATGCCTTGGCTACGTACCAGGCCGGAGGCTTCGTAGCAGGCCATGATCGGGCAACCGGCTTGGCTCTCGGGCAGGGTCGCACGGTTTTTCTGGTCGATCTGGAACACCGCCAGGCTGGCGTTGAGCGCGCCGTTGAAGTATTCGCCCTTGATACCGACTTCATAGTTTTCACCGACGATAGGCTTCAGCGGCTTGTCCGAGAAGTCGCGGCTGGTCTGCGGTGTAAAGATGTCGGTGTAGCTCGCGTAGACGGAGTACTGGTCGTTCAGGTCGTAGATCACACCGGCGTAGCGCGTGAGGTTACGGGTGACTTTGTAGTCGCCGTCGCCTTGGCGGTCATCGTAGTCATACCAGTCTACGCGCGCGCCGAGGATCACCTTGAGCGGGTCTGCGAGGTTCAGGCGGGTGGTCAGGTAAACGCCATCCTGGGTGGTGATGCTGTGGCCTTTGCCGTCACGTACGAAGTCCGGTTTTGCCCCGTTGAGCGGGTAATTGGTGTCGTAGGGGCTGTATTCCTTGGACGTGGCGTCGTAGATGCGCTTGCTGGTGCCGACCACCACTTCATGGGTGCGCCCGAACGCTTCGACCGGGCCGCTGAGGAACGTGTCCAGGCCGTACTGTTTGTCGTCCTGGTGCGATTGATAGGCGGTGCGCGCCAGTGTGGTCTGGTAGCGCGACTGGTAGGTGCCGGTGAACACGCCATCCAACTGTGAGGACGAGCCCGCGATGTGCAGCTTCCAGTCGTTGGCGAAGCGATGTTCGATATCACCGAAGACGGTGTCGATGGTCAGCTTCTTGTTTTCCCAGTCGGAGCCGGGGTTGGTGGAGCGGGGCAGGTTCAGGTGATGACCGTCGGTGCCGATGGGCAGGCCGCCCCAGAAGAAGTTGGTCTGGTCTTCCTGGCGCGAGAAACCCAGGGTGGCGGTGGTGTTTTCGCTGAGGTCAGCTTCGCCGATGGCGTAGAACAGGCCGTGGTCGCTTTCTTCGCCTTTGCGGAAACTGTTGGCGTCGCGGTAGGAGCCGACGACGCGGCCACGCAGGGTGCCGCTGTCATTCAAGGCGCTGGAGGCGTCGAATTCGCCGCGATAATCGTCCCAGCTGCCGGCGGCACCGGTGATCGATACCTGCGGCGTGGCGGTCGGGCGCTTGCGCACAAAGTTGATCGCCGCCGAAGGGTTGCCGGCGCCAGTGACCAGCCCGGTTGCGCCGCGAATCACCTCCACACGGTCGAACATCGCCAGGTTGGGCTGCACGCTGTTGGCGTAGCCGGAATAGGAACTGGGAATGCCGTCGAACATCATGTTGTCGATGTCGAAGCCACGCGAGCTGTACGTTTGACGGCCAGGACCGCTGGATTGGCTGAGGAACAGGCCGGGGGTGTTCTTGACCACGTCGTTGACGCTGGTCATGGCCTGGTCGTCCATGCGCTGGCGGGTGATGACCGTGACGGCCTGGGGTGTTTCACGCATGGTCAGCGGGAGTTTGGTGGCGGTCGCCATCTCGCCGGTGGTGTAGGACTGGGTGCCTTCGGTGGTCTGGCCCAGTTGTTCCGTGCTGATCTGGGTGGCACCCAGCTCCAGTGGGGCGGCTTTTTCCGCCTCAGCGGCAAAGGCCGCCGTTGAACTCGCAAGGCAGACGGCCAACGCCATCAGACTGGGTGAAAAACCTTTGCCGCCGTGTTGTTGCACAGACATGGAACTGACTCTCCCCGAATGCCGTCCATGGCGAATAATAAAGGTGTTGATAATTATTCGCATCAGTGTGGCAGATTGAGCTTCCGGGAAAAAGCCTTTAATGAGAATCAGTTAATGAATTTTTCACATTTGATTAGCAGCGATTTGCCACCTCGCCCCTCAAAAACGTGACCTTGTTGGTCACTATTCACGCGTTGGAATCGCCACCCGACTCGTCGCCTTGACTTCCCTCAGCGCCAGACTCGACTGAATCGACGCAATCCCCAACTGCCGCCGCAACACGCTCTCGACAAACTCGCTGTAGCTGTCCAGGTCTTCCGCGAGGACCTGCAACAGGTAATCCGCATCGCCGGTGATCTTATGGCACGACAGCACCTGCGGCAGCTCCTTCACCACGGCTTCAAACGCATCCGGCGCGTGATCGGTGTGGATGGCGAAACGCACATGCACGAACGCCATGATGTTCAACCCGAGCAGCTTGCGATCAAGATTGGCCTGGTAGTCTTTGATGACACCTTCCTCTTCCAGGCGTTTACGCCGACGCCAGCAGGGCGTGAGGCTCAGGGATAAACGTTCGCTCAACTGCGCATTGGAAATACTCGCGTCTTCCTGCAGTAGCGCGAGGATGGCGAGATCGGTGTCGTCAAGAACGACCTGCTTGGTTTTATTTTTCATAACTCGGCGCTTTAGGGGTAAATATTCCCGATAAAACTAACAGCGTCGCAAATAAAAGCAAAGAAAGCCCAAGGCTGCCAGAACAAAATAGACCCTGTCTTTTACTGGCGGATGCCCACCCATGTTGACTGTTTTTAGCGAAGCCCACCGTTTGCACCATGGCACCGAACTCAAGGACGGCGTGCTCAAACCCTCGTTCGAACAACCCAGCCGCGCCGACACCGTGCGTGATCGCGTCAGGCAGGTGGGCCTGGGCGATATCATCACGCCGCGCCGCTTTGACCGGGCCTGTTACGTCAACGCCCACAGCGAACGCTACGTGGCATTCCTCGAGTCGGCCTGGGCCGAATGGACCGCCATTGGCCGCAGTCATGACGCATTGCCCCTGGTGTGGCCGGTGCGTGACCTGGCCAACCATCAAGTCCCGGACTTCATCGACGGCAAGCTCGGTTTCTTCGCCATGGACGCCGGCTCGCCGATTACCCGCACCACCTGGGATGCGGTCAGAACCAGCGCCGATATCGCCTTGACCGGCCTGGCGCTGATCGACGAAGGCCATCACAGTGCATTCGCCCTTTGCCGTCCACCCGGTCACCACGCAGCCCGCGAATACATGGGCGGTTATTGCTACCTCAACAACGCAGCGATTGCCGCGCAGCAGGCTATTACTCAAGGCGCCAAGCGCGTGGCGGTGCTGGATGTGGATTTTCATCACGGCAACGGCACGCAGAATATTTTCTACGATCGCCCGGACGTGTTGTTCGTTTCCTTGCATGGCGATCCGGCAGTCTCTTACCCTTACTTTTCCGGTGCCGCCAGTGAACGCGGCGCGGGCGCAGGGGAGGGCTTCAACCTGAATTATCCGTTGCCGAAAAACACCACGTGGGCGCACTACCAGACCGCTTTGATCAATGCGTGCCTGCAACTGCGCGACTTCGCGCCCGAGGTGCTGGTGATCTCCCTCGGCGTCGACACCTTCAAGGACGACCCCATCAGCCACTTCCTCCTCGACAGCCAAGACTTCCTCGGCATGGGCGAAATCATCGCCAGCGTCGGCGTGCCCACCCTGTTCGTGATGGAAGGCGGCTACATGGTCGATGAAATCGGCATCAACGCCGTCAACGTGCTGCACGGTTTCGAAAGCCGCACCCGATAACAACAACCCGTCGTCTTTTCTTCTGCCAAAACTCAAAAACATAACAAGAGGTTTTGTGATGAAAACAACCACGTCCGGGCTTTGTGAAAAGCCTGCGTTGCAACGCACCCTGAGCAACCGCCATATCCAGTTGATGGCCATGGGCGGTGCAATCGGCACTGGCCTGTTCATGGGCTCCGGCAAGATCATCGCGCTGTCCGGCACCTCGATCATCCTGATCTACATGATTATCGGGCTCTTCGTGTATTTCGTGATGCGCGCCATGGGCGAACTGCTGCTGTCCAACCTCAACTTCAAGAGCTTCGCTGACTTTGCCGGTGCTTACCTGGGGCCGCGCGCGGCGTTTTTCCTCGGCTGGTCGTATTGGTTGAGCTGGAGCGTGGCGGTAGTGGGGGATGCGGTAGTGGTCGGTGGCTTCTTCCAGTACTGGTTTCCCCATGTACCGGCGTGGATGCCGGCGGTGGGCATGCTGCTCACGCTGTTTGCGTTGAATGTGCTGACGGTGAAGTTGTTTGGCGAAGTGGAATTCTGGTTCGCGATCATCAAGATCATCGCCGTAGTGACCTTGATTGGGGTGAGTGTGGTGCTGATCGCCAGCTCGTTTGTCTCGCCGACGGGCGTCACCGCTTCGCTGACGCACTTGCTGGATAAACAGGCCGCGTTTCCCAACGGTTTGTTCGGCTTTTTTGCCGGGTTCCAGATGGCAATTTTCTCCTTTGCCGGCACCGAACTGATCGGCACCGCTGCCGCCGAAACCCGTGCGCCGGAAAAAACCTTGCCCAAGGCGATTAATTCGATCCCGTTGCGCATCATCCTGTTCTACGTGCTGGCTCTGGCATGCATCATTGCGGTGACCTCATGGCAGCAAGTCTCGCCGAGCAAAAGCCCGTTCGTTGAGTTGTTCCTGGTGGCGGGTTTTCCGGCAGCGGCGGGCATCGTCAATTTCGTGGTGCTGACCTCGGCGGCGTCGTCGGCCAATAGCGGCGTGTTTTCCGCCAGCCGTATGTTGTTCGGCCTGGCTGACCTGGGTGATGCGCCGGGGATCTTCGGGCGTTTGTCGAAGAGCAGCGTGCCGTTTATCAGCCTGGCGTTTACGACATTGCTGATGCTGTTGGGGCTGGTGTTGCTGTTTGTGGTGCCCGAGGTGATGACCGCCTTCACCATCGTGTCGACAGTGTCGGCGATCCTGGTGATCTTTACCTGGTCGACGATCCTGGCGTCCTACATCGCCTACCGAAAGAAGCGTCCGGACCTGCATGCCAAGTCCGTCTACAAAATGCCCGGCGGTGTACCGATGGCCTGGTTTTCCCTGGGGTTTCTCGCGTTTGTGCTGGGCCTGCTGGCGTTGCGGCCGGATACACGCTTGGCGCTGTGCGTGATGCCGGCCTGGTTTATCTGGCTGGGGGTTGCTTATCAGTTTTCACGCTTTCAGGGCGCAAGTTTGGTAAAGACATAATCCCGATCTTTCACCAACGCCTGGTGGCACGCAAAGCACGTCTGGTGCTGCGCTTCATCAGTCGGCTTGCCGTTGACGAACCGACCGAACCCCCAGCCGCCTGTGGACGCGTATTTCTTCGAGTCCTTGACCATGAACTGCACCGTGGTCGCCGCGCCGGGGATGGACGCGGTCTTGAACTCCGGTGACTGTTCATGTTTCCACGCCAATTTGGCCAGGACGGTGCCGTCCGGGAAGGGCAGCTTGCCCTCCCGGTAAGCCTTGAGCGCCGCGCTGTTGCCCAGCACCACACGCAACTCGTTCAACGGGTCGGCCTCCTGGGCAGGCGCCACCAGTTCCCACTGACGGTAGCCGTCGGGAATGGTCACGCCGTAGATCGGTGACGGAGCGCTGTCAGCCAAGGCAAAGGCCGAAGTCGCCAGGGCCAATGCAGCCAGGCACAGGCGCCACATCACAAGTGATCCGCATCAATAACCGCCTTGGCAAAGGCTTCGGGCGCTTCCTGAGGCAGGTTGTGGCCCACGCCGCCGTTGATCAGGCGGAACTCATACTTGCCGGTAAAACGTTTGGCGTAGTCCTCGGGCTGCGGGTGCGGGGCGCCGTTGGCGTCGCCTTCGAGGGTGATGGTCGGCACGCCGATCGACGGCGCCTGGGCGAGTTTCTGCTCCAGGGGATCGTACTTCGTCTCACCTTGGACCAACCCCAGGCGCCAACGGTAGTTGAACACGGTGATCGCGACGTGATCCGGGTTCTCCAGGCCCTTGGCACTGCGGTCAAAGGTGGCGTCATCGAACTTCCATTGCGGCGAAGCCAGTTGCCAGATCAGCTTGGCAAAATCATGGGTATTTTTCTGGTAGCCGACCGCACCACGCTCGGTGGCGAAGTAGAACTGATACCACCATTGCAGTTCGGCTTTAGGCGGCAACGGATTCTTGCCTGCCGCCTGGTTGCCGATCAGGTAACCGCTGACCGACACCAGTGCCTTGACCCGTTCCGGCCACAACGCTGAAACGATATCTGCCGAGCGTGCGCCCCAATCGTAGCCGCCGAGCACGGCTTGCTTGATCTTCAGCGCGTCCATGAAGTCGATCACATCACTGGCCAGGGCCGCCGGTTGGCCGTTGCGCAAGGTCGTGTCCGCGAGAAAACGAGTACCGCCATAACCCCGGGCGTAGGGGATCAACACGCGATAACCCTTGGCCGCCAACAGCGGGGCGACCTGGGCGTAGCTGTCGATGTCGTAGGGCCAACCGTGCAGCAGGATCACCGCCGGCCCCGTGGCCGGGCCGACTTCGGCGTAGGCCACGTCCAGCAGGCCGGCCTTGACGTGTTTGAGCGTGCCGAAAGCGGTTTGCGGGCTGGCGACGGCGCGGGTAGGTGCCTCTGGCATTTCGGCGTGGGCCACGCCCAGGACGCCGAATTGCGACAAGGTCAAGGCCAGGAAAAGGGATTGGCGGTTGAAGCGGCGAGTCAACTGAGTATGCATGGCGAGCCTCCTGCGGCTGGATGTGTGCCTGGTGCTCAGTTGAACGCTGCGCTGTATCTGGCCTGTTTCAGGAAACCCGTTGAGTTAAAGGCTGTGTATCGCAGTGGGTTCTGTACACACTGCGATACAAACCCCGCAGACGTTGAATTGAGACGCCCCAAGCCACACATTCAGCCACCGAGTCGGATGCTACGACAGCACGATTTCATAGGGTTCGCGCATTCTCTCCAGCAGCACCTGGGCCAGCATGGGCGGCAGGCCGATTGCCGGGTCGCCGGCCAATTGGCTGGCATAGGCATGGGCCGCATGCAGCTTGCGGGCGACGGTCCAGGTGTCCAGGCGCACCTTGCGTGCGCGTTGCCAGGGGATGATTGCGCCTTCGCGGGCAGGCCAGTGCCAGGCCCAGATAGGTAGCTCATACAGTTGCGCGCCCACCAGGCTGCAGGCATTGGCACTGGCGCGACCTACGCTGTCGTGGTCGTCATTGCCATCGTTGCGCCAGGTGCTGAAGACCACATCACCCGGTTGCAGGTAGCGCGCGATGAATTGGCTTAGTTGCGGCTCGCGGCTGGCGAGGGCATCGTCACAGAAGCCGCCGCGAATCCATTTCAAGCTGTGCAGCGGCATGCCCAGGCGGCGCATGGCCTCGACGCTTTCCTGGGGCCGCACCACGCTCAGGCGGCTGGCCGGCCAGACGTTGGACCCTGGGTGACTGGCGCTGCCATCGGTGATGGAGATGAGTTGCAGTGGGTGTTCCAAGGTGCTGAGCAGTTGCAGCAGGCCGCCACAGGTCAGTACTTCGTCGCCGGGATGGGGTGCGATGATGACCACGCGTGCGCCAGCCGGCACCAATGAGGACGGGGTGATCGGGGGGATTTGCGCCAACTGCGGGGCGCTGTTCCAGATTTGCGCAGGGCCGCTGCGGCCGTCGCTTAAGGAAGCAAGCTTCATGGGGTGTCACATCCTTGTCGATTGATGCGGGGTCGTGGTCCGTTGACGGCACAACTCTTTTTTTCCACCGCAGGCTCCGCCGCAGTGGCTGCATGGCACTCCAACGTTGGAACGCCAGCAAGGCGTCCTCAGCATAGACAAGGATTGGTCGGTTTTACATTCGGTAACGTCGTTTTTTTCAAGTGGCGTGCATCAGGCTCTTCAAGTAATCGCCGAAACCGCCCTGGGCACGGGCGTCCAGGCGCGCACTGGTGATCACCTGCGGGGAATGGCTCCAGGCGATGGAGGCGCCGCACAGCTCCAGGTTACGCACCAATTGCACATCCTCATGGCACGCCAGGGGTTCGAAGCCACCGGCGCGCACATAAGCGCCAGCGCTTACCCCCAGGTTGGCACCGTGGATGTGCCGATGGCCGTCTCGCGCCTCGTAACCCTGGTGATATCGAATCTGCGCAGCGGGGTCGAAACCTTCGCCCCAGGCATCCACGGTGACAGTGCCACACACGGCATCGGTCCCCAATGCCAATTGGGCCACCAGCCAATCAGGGGCCACGCGGCTGTCGGCATCGGTGCAAGAGATCCAGCGGGCGCCCTGGTTGAGCAGATGCCGCGCGCCCACGCCACGTACATGGCCCACGTTGCGTGCCTGGGCTTCCAAATATTGCACCGGGTAAGCCTGGGCAATGGTGGCACTGTCATCGCTGCAACTGTCGAGTACCACCAGGACCGTTACGGCTTCGCCCAGTAAACCCGGATGACTGGCCGCGATCAGTGCCGCTTTCAGGCAATCGTCCAGCAAGGCCTCTTCGTTGTGTACCGGGATCAGAATGCCGATCATCGCAGGCCCTCAAGGGTGGCGACCGAAGTGCCGTCGCGGCTCCACAGGTCGAGAAGAAAGTCGTGTTCGTGATGACTGGCTACACGGGGCATGTCCAAACGCTCGTGGAGCAGGGCATGCACCTGCTCGGCAGTTTGCGGGCAGCCTTCGATGGCGGGGCGCCAATGACAGGCAAGCAGTTGGCCGTCGGCGGTCAGCGAAGCACGGGCGCGATCAACCAACTCGCTCAGGTCGTCGGCGTCGAGGTAGTAACACAACTCGCTGAGCACGATCAGCTCGAACTGGCCTGTGGGCCACTGTTCGGGCAAACGGCTTTGCTGCACCTGGGCATGGGGAAAACCCAGCAAGCGACTGCGTGCCAGGGCGACGGCTGCCGAAGCCGTGTCGCAACACAGCAAGCGATCACAACGGGGCGCAAGCTCGAAGCTCAGTTCGCCATTGGCGCAACCGGGCTCGAACACCGAGGCATAACGTGGCCGTGTGAGTACCGCTAGCGTCAACGCCCGTTTGCGCCGTTCATACCAGCGTTGGCGAAAGGCCCAGGGGTCGTCGTTATTGGCGAATAACTGGTCGAAATACGGCGTGGCCACACTCATACGAATACCACTTCAAAGGGTTGCAGCAGGCGTTCCACCACGTAGGGCGCCAGCACGGGGGCCAGGCCGATCTGCGGGTCACCCTCCAATTGGCTGGCGAAGGCATGGATCGCATGGCGCTTGCGGGCCACCGCTTCACAGGTCAATGGAATCTTGCGGGCGCGGTGCCAGGGCACCTGAGTGTCCTCGGGTGTTGCCCAGTGCCAGGTCCACACCGGCAGTTCATATAGGGTTGCGCCGACCGCAAGGGACGCCTTGGCGCTGGCACGGCCGACGGCTTCGTGGTCGCAATGCCCATCTTCGCGCCAGGTGGTGAACACCACGTCGTTGGGTTTGAGGTAACGCTGAATAAACCTCGCGAGCTCATCTTCCCGCGCCGCTACCTTACTGTCAGTAAACCCCGCACGCAGCCACTTCAAACTGTGCAGCGGCAAGCCGAGGCGATGCAGCGCCTGGGCCGATTCCTGGGGACGCACGACACTCAAACGCTCCACCGGCCAACGCCGCGAGCCGGGATGACTGGCGCTGCCATCGGTCACCGAAATCAGCTGGATCGGACGGCCAAGTGCCGCGAGCCCCTGCATCAAGCCACCACAACCCAACACTTCATCATCCGGATGGGGGGCTATGATCACCGCCCGGTGGCCTTCGGGAACCAATTGCGCAACGCTGATCGGCGGCAGTTCGGCCATCTTCGGCGACGCCTGCCAGCGATGCAGCGGTGTGCCTTGGCCAACGATTGGATTGGGTCTCATAACTGCCACCTCCCTGTGGGTTCGCCGGCGACCAGCTCGCCAAGGCCCGCCAAGTCGCGCTCGGCGTGACTCTGGCGCACATACACCGGTAAGTCCGCCATCAACTGAGCGAAATGCGGATCCTTGCAGTACGGCCCCGCACCTACAGCGCGTCCGACGTGGTGAATCACTTGTTCGACGGTGTCTTCGATGCCGGCCCGAGTCTGTTGTGCCAACTCCCTGGCGTTGGCCTTGGGGTCGCGGTCAACCTGTTCCGCGCTGGCGCGTAATACACAGGCAGCGCTGTTCAGTGCACTATCGACTGCACCGAGGTGGGCGAGGGCATGGGGTTCAGGGCGCTTGCTGCACTGCTCACGCAAGACCTCGGCCAGGCGTTGAGCCGCGCCGTACCAGCAAGCGGCAATGCCAATACCGCCCTGCCAAAAACCGGGGCGGGCGAGGTAATCACCTGGTCTGCCCACCGCGAGCCCCCAAGCCTGGTCAAACACGACTTCCACGCTACCGGTGGCGGCCATGCCCACGGCGTTCCAGCCTTCGTCCGTCACGATGACGCCGGGTTGATCCATAGGCACCGCCACCAACTGCTGGCGGTCTTCTTCGTCCCAGGCCGTCAACAAACCATGGCTGACCACTGCCGCGCCGGAGCACCAGGCTTTACGCCCTTGCACCTTCAGGCGATGGCCATCTTTGAAAACGCGCACCTTGGCGGTGGGGGGCTCGGCTGCCCACATGCCCCAAATGCTGCCCACGGGGGGTAACGGGCTATTGAGTTCGGCAATGATTGCCAACGCGTCGGTGTGGCCCTCGAACAGCTTGCACAAGCGCAGGTCATGGCCTGCCACCTGTGCCAAGCGGCTGAACCGTTCCAATGTCTGACCGCTGCCCGGTAAGGGCAACTGGTCCAGACCTTCCTCCTGAAGCGCCTTCAGGGCCGCGCCCAGGGCTTGCGTGTCCGCATAGCCCCGGTAGCCTTGAAGGAATCCATGCAATGCCATTTCACACCTCGTCTTCACGCTGCAATTCAAACAGTAGCAACGAACGGCCAGTTACTGCGTACTCATGATCAAAATCGAAGCGTTCCTGGCCACGTACCGCCGGGGAATTGGTGTCGAGCATGCAGGTCCAGAACTCGCCTTCGGGCACCGGCGGCAGGCGGAAATTGACCATGTCGTGGTGGGCATTGACCACCAGCAGCAAGGTGGCATCGGCACCGGCACGGCGTATCCCGGTTTCCTGGGCGCGGCCATCCATCAACATGCCCAGGCAGCGGCCGTTGCTGTCTTGCCACTGTTCGGTGGTCATCTCATTGCCATCCGGCGCGAGCCATGTGACGTCCTTCACACCGATGTCTTCGTTGTAGTCGCCGACCAGGAAGCGCCCACGACGAAGAATCGGGTAAGCCAGGCGCAGTTTGATCAGGCGTTTTACAAACTTGAGCAGGGCCTTGCCATCGTCATCCAGGTCCCAATTGACCCAGCCGATTTCGCTGTCCTGGCAATAAGCGTTGTTGTTGCCGTGCTGGGTGCGAGCGAACTCATCACCGGCCACGATCATCGGCGTGCCTTGAGCCAGCAGCAGGGTTGCAAAGAAGTTGCGCATCTGACGCAGGCGCAGTGCGTTGATTTCCGGATCGTCGGTCGGCCCTTCGACGCCGTGGTTCCAGGACAGGTTGTTGTTGCTGCCGTCCTGGTTGTTTTCGTCGTTGGCCTCGTTGTGCTTATCGTTGTACGACACCAGGTCGTGCAGGGTGAAGCCGTCGTGGGCGGTGATGAAGTTCACCGAACTGTAGGGACGGCGGCCACGATGGTTGAACATCTCACCCGAGGCGGTCATGCGCCCGGCAAAGTCCGCCAGTTGGCCGTCGTCGCCTTTCCAGAAAGCACGCACGGTGTCGCGGAAGCGGTCATTCCATTCGACCCAGCCCGGTGGGAAGTTGCCCACCTGATACCCGCCGGGACCGCAGTCCCAGGGTTCGGCGATCAGTTTGAGCTGGCGCAATACCGGGTCCTGACGACAAGCGACCAGGAAGCTGTGACGCTCATCGAAACCATCGCGATAACGGCCAAGAATGGTCGCCAGGTCGAAACGGAAACCGTCGACGTGCATCTCGTTGGCCCAGTAACGCAAGGAGTCGGTGACCATCTGCAACACGCACGGATGGCTCAGGTCCAGGGTGTTGCCGGTGCCGGAATCGTTGATGTAGAAGCGCTTGTCATCCGGCATCAGGCGGTAGTACGAAGCGTTGTCGATACCGCGCATCGACAGGGTCGGGCCGCGCTCGTTGCCCTCGGCGGTGTGGTTGTAGACCACATCGAGGATCACTTCGAGCTTCTGCTCATGCAGGTGCGCGACCATCTCCTTGAACTCGGCGATCTTGCCGCTGGCCAGGTAGCGCGGGTCGGGGGCGAAAAACGCGATGCTGTTGTAGCCCCAATAGTTGGTCATGCCTTTTTGCAGCAAATGCTGGTCGTTGACGAAGGCGTGCACGGGCAGCAGCTCGACCGACGACACACCCAACTGGCGAATGTGCTTGAGCACGTCGTCTTCCATCAGCCCGGCGCAGGTACCGCGCACGGACTCGCCCACGGAAGGGTGGCGCATGCTGATCCCGCGCAGGTGGGTTTCGTAGATGATCGTACGGTCCCACGGCACCCGCACCGGCTGGTCGTTGCCCCAGGTGTGTGCCGGGTCGATGACTTTGCATTTAGGCACGAAGGGAGCGCTGTCGCGTTCATCGAAGCTGAGGTCGTCGTCCGGGTGACCGATGGTGTAGCCGAACAGCGCCTCGGACCATTTCAGTTCGCCCACCAGTTGCTTGGCATAGGGGTCGATCAGCAATTTATTGTGGTTGAAACGGTGGCCGTTGGCGGGGTCATACGCACCGTACACGCGGTAGCCGTAAATCAGCCCTGGGTGGGCGTCGGGCAGGTAGCCGTGGAAGGTTTCGTCGGTGTATTCCGGCAGTTCGATGCGTTCCAGCTCAACCTCGCCGGAATCATCGAACAGGCACAGTTCAACCTTGGTCGCGTTGGCCGAGAACAAGGCAAAGTTGACCCCCAGGCCGTCCCAGGTGGCGCCAAGTGGGAAGGGCAAACCTTCACGAATCCGCGACGGCTCGCTGCCCGGCGTCGAAGGGGTTTTATCGGGTTTGCTCATTGAGTTGCTCCTGCAAAGGTCTTTTTTCGGGCCGAACGCGGCCGTGCTGACGAAATTTCAGCTGAGCGTCTGGAAGGTAAAATCACCTCTTGCCGACAGCGCCGGCGAGAGGTGAGGGGTTAAGGCTTGGGCTTTTTTGGCGCCGTTGGTTTTTTAGCGGCCGGTGGCGCCGGCTTGCCGGCCGCAGGTGCCGCGGGTTTGGCTTTTGCCGGCGGCTTGGGAGCGCTGGCCTTGGGTTTGGCCGCTGCCTTGGGCTTGCTCGGCGTCAGCGCTTCGGCTTCCGCCAGTTTGCGCGCCATCTCCCAGTGGCGTGCATCTTCACCATGGGGTTTGCCCTCGGACTCCCAGATCTGATGCGCCAGTTCGCGTATGCGTTTGTCTTCAGTACTCATCGCAATGCTCCTCACAGAAAATTTCAGCTTTCTTGATCATCAGGATTGATAAAGACATTGACCGGGAAATCCCCCAGGGCAGCGCTAACCAACAGCTCCTTGTCTGGTGTGACTGCGCCTGTATGAAAAAGTCCCTTCCAGTTTTGCGTTGTGGCGGCGAACGGTAATTTCACCCGTGTATCGCCCCAAACCTGCGCATTGATCTGGGGATGCACACCGTTTTCAAGCAGGTGATGGGGCCAGCGTGGCACCAACACCAACAGGTACTTGCCCTGGTGCTCGCGAGAGAATGCGACCACCCGTTCGGCGTGCTCGCCGACCACTTCCAGCGGCGTGTAGGTGCCGCTGCGGAATAATTCAGGCTGGGCCTTGCGCAAGGCCAGCACCTGAGCAATCAACGCCTGTTTGATACGCCCGTCGCGCCAGTTGAACAACAGTTCGCCGATGTCCGGTGGGGTCGCCAGCGCCTGTTGCCGTGCGCTGAAATCCACCGGGCGACGGTTGTCCGGGTCTACCAGGCTGAAGTCCCAGAACTCATCGCCCTGGTACAGGTCCGGCACACCCGGCACGGTCATACGAAGCAAGGATTGCGCCAGGCTATTCAACGCGCCCGCCGGGGCAATCGCCTGAGCGGCATTGCCGATGGCGGTGCGCAGCGCGTGGCCTTCATCGCTGAGCAAAAGCCGTGAAAGGAACGTTTCGACGCCTTGTTCATAGGCCTCGTTGGGCGCGCTCCAGCTGCTCTGCAACTTGGCTTCGCGCAGGGCCTTTTGTTGCCACTGCCACAGGCGCTGCTGGTAGCCATCAAACTCAGTGCCCTGATCCAACGGCCAACTGCCGAGCAAGACTTGATAGAGGATCAATTCGTCGCCGGCCGAGGGGGCGGTGTCGGTTCGCAATGGCGCGGCCAGGGTTCGCCAGTGTTCCACCTGTTCAACAAACCAAGGCGCGCATTCACTCAACACCGCCAGGCGCGCGCGGGTGTCTTCGCCGCGCTTGTGGTCGTGGGTCGCGGTGGCCAACAGGTTGTCGGGGAAGGTCTGCAAGCGCTGCTGGTTGACGGCATGGAAGTCGGCCAATGGCGCGCTGAACTGTTCGGTGCTGAAGCCCACGTCATTGCGCGACAACAATACCGCCGAGCGATAGAACGCGGTGTCTTCCACGGCCTTGGCGGCAGCGGGAGAGGTCAATTGCTGGAAACGCACGCAGGCATGCTTGAGGATCTTGCGCTCACGGCCCACCGGGCGATTACGCCACGGCTGGCCGCCCAGCCATTTTTCCAGGTGATCGAGTACCGGCCAGTCGCCTTCGCCCAAGGTGGTGCGTGCGCCGTCCATGGCGTGTTGGAACACTTGGTCGTCAGCGTCGCTGCGGCCACGTGCGCTGATGTAGGTGCGGTACACCGGGAAATGCACGATCAGTTCCTGCAACGCGCGGCGGATGGCACCTAGCGTCAGGTCGCGGGTCATCACGTCGTCGCGGGCCACTTGCAGTAGGGCCTGGGCCACACTTTCGAAGTCGCCGCCGAGGGAACCGTTGAGGATTTGCTGACGTGCCAGCCGCGCTTCGTCGATGAACGCAGAGGGCCGTTCGCTGTGACGGGTCCACAGTTCGGCCAAAGGTTCAAAACCGTCCGGGTGATGTTGCAGCAGCGACAGCTGGTTCATGAATTCGTAGCCGGTGGTGCCATCCACTTGCCAGTCTTCCCGCAAGATTTCGCCTTCACCGAGGATTTTTTCCACGAAGATCGGCAAATGCCGCTGCGGTGACAGCGAATCCACCCGGCGCCGCAGCTTGCGGCAGTACCCGCGCGGGTCGGCCAGGCCGTCGATATGGTCGATACGCAGGCCATCCACCAAACCTTCGCTGATCAGTTCGAAGATCTTGCCGTGGGTGGCTTCAAATACGGCGGTGCGTTCCACGCGCAAGCCGCCCAGTTCATTGACATCGAAGAAGCGCCGCCAGTTGATATCGTCCGCTGCGGTGCGCCAGCTGGCGAGGCGATAGGCCTGTTGTTCGAGCAGTTGATGCAGGCGGTCGAAGTCGAAGCTCGCCAGTTGTGCGTCGATGGCCTGGCGCACTTCGTCCTCAGTGGCCCGTTCGGCCAGGGCTTGTTTGAGCCAGGCGGCTTCGTGGTAAGCATCGTCCTGATAGGCAAGGGCGCTGAAGCGGTCGGACAACGGCTTGAGTAACTCATCGCTGCCCAGGATCGCCGCGTAGTCCCGTGGGCAGATCGGAAAGCGATGCTCGTAATGCTCGACGTAGAACGCGCCATGGTTGGCATCGAACTGCAAGGTCACGGTGCCGGTCTGCAAGGCTTCGCCGTAGTCGCTGCCGAGGAACGGCATCAGCAATTGGCCTTTGAGCAGCGGATCGGGCGAGTGCCACTGGATATCGAAGAACTCGCTGTAGGGGCTCATGCGCCCCCATTCCAGCAGGTCCAGCCACCAGGGGTTATCCGCACCGCCCACGGCCATATGGTTGGAGACGATATCGAGGATCAGGCCCATCCCGTGTCCACGCAACGCGGCGACCAGGCGGCGCAAGGCGGCTTCGCCACCCAGTTCAGGGTTGACGCGGGTGGGGTCGACCACGTCATAGCCGTGCATGGAACCGGCGCGGGCGCTGAGCAGCGGTGAAGCGTACAGGTGGCTGATGCCGAGGCGGGCGAAGTAGGGCACCAGCGGCACCGCGTCGTCCAGGGTAAAACCTTTATGAAATTGCAGGCGCTGGGTAGCGCGCAGGGGCAGTGCATTCATCGGTCACGCTCATGGGCTTGGTTGCGCGCGACGGCCAACAGTTCGAGGCGGCGGGCGGCACCGGCATTGTCGAGCAGGCTGGAGGCCTCACCCACAAAGCGGCGGCGCCAATTGGGGTGGGTGTCGGTGGTGCCGGGCAGATTGGCCTGCTCCTCCACGCCGAGCGCATCCTCCAACGGCAACAGCACCAACGGCGCGCGGGTGTGGCCGAGGTAGCGCACGCTGGCGTCGATCATGTGGTCGGTCTCGTTACGGATCTCGTCGACGAAGTTCTGCGGGTCCTGGCTCAAGGCCTGACGCAGTGCCTGGCGTTCGCGCAGGCGGTGTTCGCTCCATTGCTCCACAGTGGGCGCATCGATCAGGCCGAGCTGGATGTTCCAGTCGATATCGCGGCTGTGCCACCAGCCGTTGAGCGTCGGCAAGTCGTGGGTGCTGGTGGTGG
Organism: Pseudomonas reactans; assembly: GCF_013385825.1. Lineage (GTDB taxonomy): Bacteria > Pseudomonadota > Gammaproteobacteria > Pseudomonadales > Pseudomonadaceae > Aquipseudomonas > Aquipseudomonas reactans. The sequence goes on from NZ_JACAPG010000014.1 coordinate 118,843, forward strand.
CCAGGGCGTTGTCCGGCCAGTCGAGGATCGGCTTGAACTGGCCCTCGTGGTTTTGCTCGAACAGCAACACGCGCATGCCGAGGATCGAGCGGGCGATGAGCTTTTCGCGCAGGCCGTCCGGCACCGTGCCCAGGTCTTCACCGAGCACGATGGCTTGGTGGCGATGGGATTCCAGGGCCAGCAGGCGCAACAGATCGTCCACTGGGTAATACAAGTAGGCGCCTTCACGCGGCGAGGCGTCCATGGGAATCACCCACAGGCGTTGCAGGCCCATCACATGGTCGATACGCAGGCCACCGGCATGGGCGAAGTTGGCGCGCAGCATCTCGATAAAGGCGCGGAAGCCGTTGCGCTTGAGGCCTTCAGGCGAGAACGCGGAGATGCCCCAGCCTTGCCCGGCGCGATTGAGAATGTCGGGTGGCGCGCCCACGGTCAGGTCCGCGAGCAGTTCATCCTGACGGCTCCAGGCTTGGCTGCCACCGCCGTCGGCGCCCACGGCCAGGTCGGCGATCAAGCCGACGCCCATGCCACTGCCGCGCGCGGCTTGTTGCGCGCGTTCCAGGCAGCGAGCGATCAGCCATTGGCTGAAGGCGAAGTAGCCGATCTCATCCTGGTTTTCTACAGCAAAGGCTGCGAGTGCCGGACTCTGCGGGTTGCGCCAGTCTTCGGGCCAGTGGCGCCAGTCGAGCTCTTCACCCTTTGCGGCGCGCGCGGCTTGCACGGCTTCGAAGCGGCAGTGGTTCTCCAGCGCTTCGCCACCGGCTTGGCGGAAACTCAGGAAGTCGGCGTGTTGTGGATGCTGGCCGTGGCGGAAGTCCTCGTACAAGGCGCGCAACAGTCGCTGCTTGGCTTTGGCGGCTGTGGGCCAGTCGATCAGGCTGTGTTGTTCCAGATCGTGCAGTTCATCCGTCAGGCCGAGGGCTTCAAGGGCGTTGCGCACTTCGCGCTCACCCAGGATGCAACCCGGCGAAGCATACAAACTGTTGAGGAACAAACGACTCGACGGCGAATACGGGCTGTAGCGCTCGGTGTCGGCGCTGAACATGGCGTGCATCGGGCTGATTGCCAGGGCGTCGGCACCGCGTTCCGCGGCCGAACGAGCCAAGTGTTCCAGGGCCAGGGTGTCGCCAAAACCGCCATCGCCCAAGCGGCGCAGGCTATACAGTTGCGCGCTGAGGCCCCAGGCGCGGGCAGGGCGACTGTCGACAGCTTCGGCGACGCTGTAGCAATGGGTGGGGGCGACGGCCAGGGTGAAGGTCTGCTCGGCGATATGCACTTGGTGGTAACCGAGGGCGATGACGCCGGGCAACACGGCGTCGCCATCGAGGCGCAGCTCCAGAGTTTCACCGTCTTCGAGGCTGACCCGGCACAGGGTGTCCGGTTCAAAGTAACGGGCCAGGTCCAGGCCTTCGCCGCTGTCGATGGTCATCAACGGTGGCAGGTGTTTGTCTTGTTGCGCCTGTTCCAGTTCAAGCAGGCTGGCGTCGATCTCGGCATCGCTGTCGGCCGGGTGGCCCAGGCCTTTGAGAACGGCGCGCAGGGCGTCGGGTTTCACACGTTGCGGGCGGCCGTTTGCGTCGATCCAATCGACGGCCAGGCCCGCTCGGCTGGCGAGGATTTCCAGGTTCGCTTCGCTCAAGGGTGCTCTCCAACAGGGGATAGGGTTACGCGTGTGCTGTACGCCGGCAGCTGGGCGCCGAGGTTGGCAGGCGTTTCGAAAAGGACAGCGCCCGCCGCCGGGTGATCCAGCGGCGCGGCACTCAGGTTGAGGTCGATCTGCAACAGGCTGCCGTTACCCAGGCGCCAGCGGGCGCTCACGGCACCTTCAGCCAGCACCTGCGCGCCCAACGCGAGGCTGCCGGGCAAGTGCGGCACGATATGCTGGTGGCGCAGGTTCAGCAGTTGCCGGTAAAGCTGGGCATGCGGATGGTCTGCAAAGGCCGGGGACGATTGCTGGAAGGTTGCCAGGGCATTGGGATCAGGAATGCGTTCACGTCGTTCAGGGTCGTGGAACGCAGCAAAGTCGGCGAACTCGTTACGCCGACCTTCGCGCACGGCTTCAGCCAGTTCGCCATGGTGGTCGGTAAAAAACAGGAAGGGCTCGCTGGCGTTGACTTCGTCGCCCATGAACAGCAGCGGGATCATCGGCGAAAGTAGCAGCAGGGTCGTCGCCGCGTTCAACGCTTGCGGCGAGCACAGTTGATGCAGGCGCTCGCCCAGGGCGCGGTTGCCGATCTGGTCATGGTTCTGCAAAAACGCCACAAACGCGCTTGGCGGCAGGTGCCCACTGGGTTCGCCGCGTTCATGACCATGTCGGGTGGTGTGCCCCTGGTAGATGAAGCCTTCGCCCAGGCAGCGCGCCAGTTTGGCGGTAGGCTCCTCGGCAAAATCGCTGTAGTAGGCGTCGGCTTCGCCGGTCAGCAGTACGTGCAGGACGTTATGAAAGTCATCATTCCATTGCGCGTCAAAATCGGTTTGCAGGAGGCTGGCCTGATTGAGCTCGTTTTCCAGCATCAGCCAGACGTGTCGGCCGGTGTCGACTTGCTCGCGAACGCGGTGAGCCAGTAGTTTCAGAAAATCCGGGTTGTCGATGGCGTGTACCGCGTCCAGGCGCAGGCCGTCGAAACGGTATTCGAGCAGCCACATCAAGGCGTTATCCAGGAAGAAGTCCCGCACTTCACGCCGGTCGAAGTCGATACCGGCGCCCCAAGGCGTGTGCACATCTTCCTGGAAGAAGCCTTTGGCGTACTGGCCGAGGTAGTTGCCGTCGGGGCCGAAGTGGTTGTAGACCACGTCGAGGATCACCGCCAGGCCGTGTTCGTGGGCGCTGTCGATCAGGTGCTTGAGTTGGTCGGGAGTGCCGTAGGAGGCTTGGGGCGCATAGGGCAAGACGCCGTCATAACCCCAATTGCGTTCACCGGGGAATTGCGCCAGTGGCATCAACTCAATGGCGGTTACGCCTAGCTCGGCCAGGCGTGGTAGGTGTTTCTCGACGCCGGCGTAACCGCCCATTGCGCCGACGTGCAGCTCATAGATGACGGCTTCGTGCCAGGGACGGCCTTGCCACTGGCTGTGGCGCCATGGATAGACGAGGGGATCGACCACCAGGCTCCAGCCATGTACATCCGAGGCTTGAGCCCTGGAGGCGGGGTCGGGTACATCCATTTCCCCATCGATATTGAAGCGGTAGCGCGTGCCCGCCGGGCACGCTATTTCGGTTTCAAACCAGCCCTCTGCCTGGGGCAGCATGGCGACGGATTTACCGCTTTCCAGTTCAACGCTGACATAAAACGCGTCTGGCGCCCACAAGGCAAAACGCGTGTGTCGCGCGTCCAGCATGATTGCGCCGTGGGGCCAGGTTTCCAGAGTCCGTAACGGCATCTATAGAGACCTCCCGTTGATTATTTAGCGGATTTCCCCAGTGCTTTAGCGACAAGCTGCTCGTACAGTTCGGCGTAGGGTTCCACCGCCTGGCTCCAGTTGAACGGTTGTGTCATCGCCCGGCAGCGCATGGCATTGAGCAGGCCCGGATAGGCGAACACCTTGAACGCGCGGCTCAAGGCTTCTTTGTAGCTGTCGACCGTGGATTCATTGAACAGAAAGCCGGTCACGCCATTTTCGATGGTGTCGGCCAAGCCGCCGGTATTGCGTGCGACGGGCAGTGAACCGAAGCGCTGGGCGTACATCTGGCTCAGGCCGCACGGCTCGTAGCGCGACGGCATCAGCAAGAAGTCACTGCCGGCGAACATGCGCCGCGCATCGGTCTCGTTGAAGCCGATGCGCACACCGATCTGGCCTGGGAAGCGCAGGGCCAGTTCACGCATGGCGTTTTCTTCTTCCGGCTCGCCGCGACCGATGATCGCGATCTGCCCACCTTGCTCGACAATAAAGCTGGCCACGGCTTCAGTCAGGTCCAGGCCTTTTTGGAACACCAGGCGCGAGACCACGGCGAACAGCGGGCCGGTGGATTCACTCAGGCCAAACAGCTCGCGCACTTGGCTGGCGTTGACCGCTTTGCCTTCCCAGTCGCCGATATTGAAGTTGTGAGTCAGGTGCGGGTCGGTGGAGGTTTCCCAGCTGTCTTCGATGCCGTTGGGAATGCCGCTGAGCAAGCCCTGCTGGGTCTTGCTCGCAAGAAAGCCATCCAGGCCGCAGCCGAATTCAGGGGTGGTGATTTCCCGGGCGTAGGTGGCGCTCACGGTGGTGATGTGGCTGGAATACGCCATGCCGGCCTTGAGGTACGACATCTTGCCGTAGAACTCCATGCCTTCCTGCTGCAGGGCGTGGGGCGGAATTCCTAGCTCCGGCGTGGAAGCCAGGCTGATCACACCTTGATAGGCCAGGTTATGGATGGTGAACAGCGTCGGCGTGCGTGACCCACGCCAGTGCATGTATGCCGGCGCCAGGCCAGCGGGCCAGTCGTGGGCATGCACCAGGTCCGGGCACCAGTGGATTTGCGCAAGGTTGGCAGCCATGTCGGCAGCGGCCAGGCCCAGGCGGGCGAAACGAATGTGGTTGTCCGGCCAGTCGCGGCCGTTATTGGCGCCGTAGGGCGTGCCTTCGCGCTCATAGAGTTCGGGGCAGATCAGGACATAGATGACCAGGCCGTCCTTGAGGTCCATGCGCCCGATCTTGCACGGCGGCAGCGCGGCGTGGCCACCCAGCTCACCGATGATATGGATCGGGTTGTCGCTTTCCATTACCTGCGGGTAACCGGGGATCAGCACCCGCACATCGTGCAGGTGGGCCATGGCGCGGGGCAGGGCCGCGGACACGTCGCCCAGGCCGCCGGTTTTCACCAGATCGGCGAACTCAGAGGTCACGAACAGGACTTTCTTGCGATTAGGATTCTGACTCACGATCGGCCGCACAGTGGTGGGCAGGTCGACCAACGAAGGTCCCCCTGCTGGCTGACTGACACGCTCTCCCTGAATATCTACAGCGGCACTGATCATAGTTCTCTCCCACATGTTGGTAGGCTAGTGGCCCGCTGCCACTAGCTCCGATGACCGCATCCTGCGGCCAGGCGCACAAGCACTGTACAAACTGGCAAGGCGTATGCCAGTTGCACGGTTAGCCAAAAAAGATTGGATGGACGGGCATTTCGCGTGAGCCACGCGTGCTCGCCTTACCTTAAAACTGGACCTACGGCAGAGTTGGAAAGTTTCGATTTTTTGCGGGGTTTTTGTTTTCGAACGGACCCATCGGTCATGAGTCTAGGACAGATCCTAGAGCCTGTAGGGTTTCTAGGAAAATTTTGTAGGACAAAATACTTGTAACGATATGCTGCTTTGAAGAAAGCCTTGGAAGGGTGCTTTTCTGTGGCGAGGGAGCTTGCTCCCGCCGGGCTGCGCTGCAGCCCCAGATTAGGGCCGCTGCGCGCCCCAGCCGGAGCAAGCTCCCTCACCACAAGAGTGCGAATGCCCCGAAAGGGTGCGTCAGCCCAGCACGCGAATGGGCGCACCGTTCGCCCAGGCTTGAATGTCTTCGATCATCTGCGCGTAGAACTGCCGGTAATTCTGTTCGCTCACATACCCTACATGCGGCGTCGCCAGCACGTTCGGCAGGCGGCGGAACGGGTGATCCACCGGCAGCGGTTCCTCGGCATACACATCGAGCGCCGCTCCCGCCAGGCGGCCGTTTTCCAATGCCTGCACCAGCGCCGACTCATCCACAATCGGCCCGCGTGCGGTGTTGACCAAGCGCGCGCTGGGTTTCATCCACCCGAGCGCCTCGGCGTCCACCAGCCCACGGCTGCGGTCGCTGAGCACCAAGTGAACGGTGAGAATATCCGCCTGTTCAAACAACGCTTGCTTGCTGACCCAGGTTACGCCCGATTCCGCCGCGCGCTGCGGCGTGAGGTTTTCACTCCAGGCAATCACGCGCATGCCGAAGACCTGGGCAAACTGCGCCACTTTCTGTCCGATGCTGCCCAGGCCGAGAATGCCCAGGGTCTTGCCATGCAGGTCGCCGCCCAGGCCAACCTGCCAGTGGCCGGCGCGCAAGGAATTGGCCTCGGCCAGCAGATTGCGGGTGGAAGCCATTATCAGCGCCCAAGTCAATTCCGGCGCGGCGTGTTTATAGCTGTCGGTGCCACAGACGGTGATGCCCAGCGCCTTGGCAGCAGAAATGTCGATGGCCGCGTTGCGCATGCCACCTGTCACCAGCAATTTGAGCTTGGGCAAACCTTGCAGAAGCGCCTTGTCGAAGGTGGAGCGTTCGCGCATCACGCAAATCACCTCGAAGCCCTTCAAGCGCTCGATCATCGTGGCGGTCTCGGATGGGTAATCGTGCAGGAAATGCACCTGGCCCACGGCCTCAAGCACCGACCAATCCACCACGCCACTGGCCACATTCTGCCAATCATCAATGACTGCAATCTGTACCGACATTCACGAGTGCCTCGAAAAAGGTTGAATTAAAGGGCGTTCAAACCCTGCAACAGCGCTTTATGAAACTGGGCCGGTTCCTCCATCTGCGGTGCATGCCCCAAGCCCGGGAACTCCACCAGGGTGGCATGGGGAATCAACTGGGCCACTTGCTTGCCCAGCACGGCATAGTTGCCGAGCTTGGCCTTGACTGCTGGCGGCGCAACGTCCTTGCCGATGGCGGTGTTATCGGATGTGCCGATCAGCAGCAGCGTGGGCATTTGCAGGTTCTTGAACTCGTAGTACACCGGCTGGGTGAAGATCATGTCGTAAATCAACGCCGAGTTCCATGCGACCAGTGTATGCCCTGGGCCGTTGCTCAGGCCGGCGTACATGTCCACCCAACGCTCGTACTCGGGCTTCCAGCGTCCGACGTAGTAGGTGTTGAGTTGATAGTTTCGAATCCCGTCGGCGCTGACGTTCAGCTCACGCGCGTACCATTGGTCGACGGTCAGCGAGGGCACGCCCAGCGCCTTCCAGTCCTCCAGGCCAATCGGGTTGACCATCGCCAACTGTTCGGTCTGCTCGGGGTACATCAGCGCATACCGGGTGGCGAGCATGCCACCGGTGGAATGGCCAATAACGGTGGCCTTTTGAATGCCGAGTGTTTCCAGCAGTTGATGGGTGTTGGTCGCCAACTGCTGGAAACTGTATTGATAATGATCGGGCTTGCTGGAGCTACAGAAACCAATCTGGTCCGGCGCAATGACCCGGTAACCGGCGTCGCTCAGGGCCTTGATCGAGCCTTCCCAAGTGGCGCCGCAGAAGTTCTTACCGTGCATCAGCACCACGCTGCGGCCGTTGGCCTGCCCTTTGGCGGGCACGTCCATATAGCCCATTTGCAGGGACTTGCCCTGGGATTGAAAGTCAAAATGCTTGAGTGGGTAGGGGTATTCAAAGCCTTGCAGCTCGGGGCCATAGGTGGCGGCGAAGGCGGGTGCGGTGCTGGCGGCGAGCAGGCCGGTGATGCAAAAAGCGCGGATCAGAGGCATTGGCAAGGCTCCGAGAAGGGTGCTCGGATGCTGTTGCGGGGCGATTAACTGGGGATTAACACCCAGTGCAAGGTCACGGCAGCGAGCACGGCATAACGCAGGCTTTTGGCCAGGGTCACCAGCAGCAGAAATCGCCACAACGGCTCGCGCATCACCCCGGCGACCAAGGTCAGCGGGTCACCAATGATCGGTACCCAACTGAGCAACAACGTCCAATGGCCCCAGCGCTCGTAATGGTAACGAGCCATGTCCAACTGCTTGTCGCTGACGGGAAACCAGCGTCGCCCCTTGAAGTGCTCGACCCAACGCCCCAGCCACCAGTTCACCACCGAGCCCAGCACATTGCCCAGCGTGGCAACGCCCAGCAGCAGCCAAAGGCTGTAATGCCCACTGAGCAACAGGCCCACCAGCACGGCTTCCGATTGCAGTGGCAGCAGCGTCGCGGCGCCAAAGGCCGCGAAGAATAAACCTAGGTAGCCGGCGATCATTGCGCCGGGTATTCGGCCACCACCACGTCTTTGCCTGCACGGGTCAGGCCGATGACTTGATAGGCCTCGCTGCGGCCTTCGACTTCCATGCCCGGTGAACCCATGGGCATGCCCGGCGCGGCGAGGCCCAGCAGGTCATCGCGTTTACGCAAGGCCAGCACTTGTTCGGCGGGCACGTGGCCTTCGACGAACTTGCCGTCGATCACGGCGGTGTGACACGAACCCAGGCGCGGCGCCACGCCCAGGCGTTGTTTGACGGCGCTCATGTCGGCCTCGACATGGTCATTGACCTTGAAACCATTGCTTTCCAGATGGCTGATCCATTTTTTGCAGCAACCACAGTTGGCGTCGCGGTGCACGTCGATGGGGATCAGGTCGGCGGCCTGGGCCAAGGTGGTGGTGAACAGGGCTGACAGCAGGGCCAGGCGCAATGTGGTTTTCATAGGAACTCGCGTGCAGGAGAAGGCCGTTGGGATGGCGGCGATCATGACGCCGTCATCGCAAGCAAGCCAGCTCCTACCGGTTGGGAATGTTTCCAAATTATACGAAGGGTGGGTTTTCCAAGCGGTGTTTGAGCTGGTCCAGGGCAATGGTCGACAACTCGATCATGCGTTCATGCAAGGTGGCCAGTTGCAGCTCGGTCTCGTAGGTCAGCACCCGCTTGAACAGCGTGCCGCCCTGATGAGGCAGCAGGTAGTAGTGAATGGAGCCATCAACGGCCAGGGAGGTGAACACCGTCTTGAATTCGCCGGGGCGCCGGGCGATCTGCACGCGGTAACTCATGGGCACGCGCACCCCCAGTAAGTCGATGAACTCGGTAAAACGTGCGCCGGCAGGCAGTGGACCGGTGGTGCCGGTATCGGCACTGAGGGACGTGGGATGCCATTCGTGCCAGCGATCCGGTTGGGTCACATAGTCGTAGACGGCCTCAATGGGGGCTCGGATAAAGCGTTCCTGACTGATCCGCTCCAACCGGACCGACTGCTCGGCAGCTCGCATGGCACACCTCCTGTGTTGCGACTAGGAGCTGTCAGAATAGTCCCACTCCCGCACATTGCACGGGAGTGTTTCAGCCGTTTATCAGCGCACTTTGAATCGCCCCATCAGCGCGATCACCCGTCCATTCGCGTCCAGCAGGCTTTGGGTATTGGTTTCGGTGGCATGGCCGCTCTGCACCAGCTCTTCGACCATTTGTCGGATCTGCACCATGCTGCGGTTGATCTCCTCGGTCACCGCGCTCTGCTGCTCGGCCGCCGTGGCGATCTGCGTGCTGAGGTTGTTGATATGGCTGACCGAACCGGCCATTTCATCCAGGCCAGTGTTTACCCGTGCCGTGGCATCCGCCGCCGACTGGCAACTGGCCTGGGTGTTTTCCATGGCGGCCACCGAGGAGCTGACGCCCGCGGTCAGGCGCGTGAGCATGTCGTTGATCTGCGAGGTGCTGGCCTGGGTGCGTGCCGCCAGCGCACGCACTTCATCGGCCACCACCGCAAAGCCCCGGCCTTGCTCGCCAGCGCGCGCGGCTTCAATCGCCGCGTTGAGGGCGAGCAGGTTGGTTTGGCCGGCAATCGCGCCAATGACGCCGAGGGTTTCAGTGATGCGTGCGGCGTCCTGGCGCATGTTTTCCACGCTGTGGGTGGCGCTGGACACTTCGCCGATCAAGGCGCTGACGCTGGTGGATGCCTCACCCACCACCACGCGGGAGCGGTCGGCATGCTCATTGGCGCGCTGGGTGAACGCGGCAGTTTCAGCGGCGTTTTGCGCGACGGTGTCGGCGGTGGAACTCATTTCGGTGATGGCGGTGACCGTCTGATCGGTCTCGGAGGCATGTCGCACCAGGATCTGGTTGGTGTGCGCCGAGGTGCGTTGCAGTTGCTCAAGGCTCGACGACATGGCGCCGGTGGCCTGGGTCACTTCACCGATCATGTTCTGCAGGTAGACGATAAAACGGTTCACTGAATGGCCAATGGCGCCCAGTTCGTCCTCGGCACGGATGGTGATGCGTCGCGTCAGGTCGGCATCGCCGGCAGACAGCGCGTCGATATTGGTTTTCAGCGACTTCATGCGCTGCACCAGTTGGCGGATCGCATACACCGCGAGCAGCACCAGCAGCAACACCATGGGGATTTGCAGCAGGGCCAGGGTGCCGAGTACGTCGTCGCGTTGAGCGGTGATCAGCGAGGTGGGCAGGGCGGTGGCGAGGAACCACGGCGTGCCACCGATCGGGCGCATATAGAAGGTACTGGCGACGCCCTGATTGTCGAACTCGCTACGCTGCAGCGCTTGGTCCCGGTTTGCCAGGGCCTTGCTGACCTGGGCGGCAAACGCCGAGGTGCCGGTGAGTTCACTGATGTTTTTCAACACCACCGGGCCGCTGATGCGCGAACTGTTGCTGATGATCTTGCCGTCGCCCTCGACGATCAGCATTTGCCCGCCGATGTCTTTTTCTTTGCTGGCTACCAAGTCATTAAAGAAGCCCAGGGTCACGTCGATGGTGGCGACGCCGTAGGGCACGCCGTCGCGCTGGATTGCCATGGCGCAGTTGGTGCGCGGCTCCTGGCTGGCGTCGTCCTTATAAGCGGCCGCCCAGGCGCACTGGCCACGCGGGGAGGCCAGGCCGCCTTTGTACCAGCTCTGGTCGTAATAGTTGGGCGCAGGGTCACTGTTCCAGAAGGTATTCACAGCCAGTTTGCCCGACGCATCGCGGTGCCAGAACGTGCTGTGCTTGTTGCGCCCCGGTGTGCGCTGGTTGGGCAGCGGCCAGATCCCGCCACCGAAGACTTTCAGCTCGCCGTACTGATCGACCAGGCCAGGCAGGACCTTGTCGATGGCATCGCTGTCGAGCAACGGGATGGTCTGGGTGATGCTGCGTTGCTGGGACTGAACCTTGTTCAGCTCGCCCTGGATCTGTTCCGCCACCTCGGCGATGCGGTTGAGTACCACCTGTTCTTCGGTGTGACGCAGCGTGGGTGCGACCAACTGGCCGATACCCACGACGGTCAACACAAATAACACCAGGACGAACAGCACGAGGAACAGGGTATAGCGGGCTTGGATGGAGCGCAGTGGGGGCATGGGGTCGTCCTTACGAAGCGTTTATGACCGACGCGGCTTTGTTAGAGCTTCAACGGGCTATCGGCTTGGTGAGGAGGAGCTTTAGGTACGATCGTGCAAGAAAAAACAGCGCCCGTTGAGGGCGCTCTTGGGTTCAGATATCCAGCATGGCCATCACGGCTTCCGGGTAACGCAGGCCGGCGGTTGCCTCGGCGGGGAAGATCGCTTCCAGCGCCGCCAGTTCTGTCGGGCTGAGGCGGATCGCAAGGGCGGCCACGTTCTCTTCCAGGTACTTGCGCTGTTTGGTCCCGGGAATCGGAATGATGAAATCACCCTGCGCCAGTACCCAGGCCAGCGCGAGTTGACCGGCATTCACGCCTTTGTCGGCGGCCAGTGCTTGCACTTGCTTGACCAGTTCCAGGTTTTTTCCGAAGTTCTCCCCCTGGAAGCGCGGGCTGAAGCGACGGTAGTCATCGGCACTGAAATCATTCGGGCTTTGCAGGGCGCCGGTGAGGAAACCACGCCCCAGCGGGCTATAAGGCACAAAGGCAATGCCCAGACGTTGGCAGGCGGCAAGGCAGCCGTTGTGTTCCTGATCACGGCTCCATAGCGAGTATTCGCTTTGCAGGGCGCTGATCGGATGCACCTTGTGGGCACGCTCTAGGGTGGCGGCGGACGCTTCGCTCAGGCCCAGATAACGCACCTTGCCTTGTTGCACCAACTCGGCCATGGCGCCGACGGTTTCTTCGATGGCAACCTCCGGGTCGATGCGGTGCTGGTAGTACAGGTCCAGAGTGGCGACGCCAAGGCGTTGCAGCGTGCCATCAATCGCCTTGCGGATGTACTCGGGGCGACCGTTGACGCCACGCAGCGCCGGGTTGGCCGGGTCGCGCACGATGCCGAATTTGCTGGCCAGGAACACCTGGTCACGTTTACCCGTGATGGCTTTGCCGATCAGTTCTTCATTGGTGTGCGGGCCGTAGATGTCGGCGGTATCCAGAAAGTTGACACCGAGTTCCAGCGCGCGGTGCAGGGTCGCGGTGGCTTCCCGGGTGTCGCTGCCGGGCGTGTAGAAATCACTCATGCCCATGCAGCCGAGGCCGATGGCGGAGACGAGGGGACCGTTGGTACCGAGTGGACGGGTGTGCATGGGGAGAGCTCCTGGTTGGGAAGGCTTGCATTGTCACGCTCGACAAAATCGGGATAAACCGGCTAAAAGCACTAACACTATTCGGTATTTCTAAATAATCAGCTCAAGGAGCCGGCGCTTGGACCGTTTCAACGCGATGCGCGTGTTCACCCGGATCGTCGAACTGCGGGGCTTTGCCAAGGCCGCCGACAGCCTGCAACTGCCCCGTGCCTCGGTGACGGTGCTGATCAAGCAATTGGAGGCGCACCTCGGCGTGCAACTGTTGCAACGTACTACACGGCAGGTCAGCCCGACACTGGATGGCGCCGCGTATTACCAGCGCTGTGTGCAATTGCTGTCGGACCTTGAGGAAACTGAAGCGGTGTTTTCCGCCAGTCGGCAGAGCCCACGTGGCACGTTGAGCATTGATATGCCGGCGGGTATTGGCCGGTATCTGGTGATACCCGCACTGCCCACGTTCACTGCCCTGTATCCGCAGATTGAATTGGAAATCGGCTTGAATGACCGGCCGGTGGACCTGATCCGTGAAGGCGTCGATTGTGTGCTGCGCGGTGGCCTGGCACTGGATGATTCGCTGGTGGCGCGGCCGCTTGCGATGATGGATCAAATCACCCTGGCCAGCCCCGCTTACCTCGACCGTATGGGGGTGCCCGACACGCTCGACGACTTAGCCCACCATCAGATGGTCGAATACGTCTCGGCCGCCAGCGGCAAACGCTTTGGCCTGGAGTTTCTACTCGCCTCCCAATTGCGTACGCTCAATTTGCCAAAGGTGGTCGCAGTCAACAGCGCCGACGGCTACTTCTGCGCTTGCGAAGCGGGCTACGGGTTGATCCAGGCGCCGTACTATCACGCCAGACAACGACTGGCTCAAGGCACCCTGGTGGAAGTTCTGCCTCATTTTGCCGTGCCGACAATGGCCTTGACGGCGCTGTACCCGCCGCACCGTCAACTGTCCCAACGCGTACGGGTGTTTGTGGATTGGCTGGTCGAACTCTGCGCCACCCCCGGCACAGGTTTGCGACGCTAAGCCTGTGCCTTGCGATAGGCCCCAGGCTGTTGCCCCGTCACCTTGTGAAACGCCCGGGTAAACGCCGCCACTGACTGATAACCCACTGCCAGCGCGACATCCGCCACCGTCTGGTCCTGCTTGAACAACTGGCAGGCATGACGCATGCGCATCATCAGCAGCACTTGCCCCGGTGACTGCCCGCACAGTTCATTGAAGCGCTTGAAAAACGCCGAGCGCGACAGCCCGGTGCAAGCGGCCATGCTTTCCAGGGTCCAGGCATCGGCCGGGTGCGCGATCAACTGTTCCAGCAAACCGGCAAACGCCGGCTGCCGACCCAGCGCCGCGAGGCCGCCCAGTTCGCTGTTATCCAGCACCTGTTGACGCAGTACGTACAGAAACAGCAGGTGGCAAAGCCGTTCAAGCAGGGCAGAAGAGGGCGCAGGCAGGCGCTGGCATTCTTGCAGGATCAGTTCGAACAGGTTGCGTGCGGCGGTCAGTGAGGGATCGCCCGCCCGCAGGATGATCCACGCGGGCAGGGTGTCGACGATCATCGCCGACAAACCCGACTGGAAGTGAAAGAACCCACACACCAGGCCGACGCCATCGTGGGCAGCGCTGTCCAGGGGCACCATTGGCACGCGCGGGCATTCCTGTGCACTCACCGCCGTGGGCTCGCCGGAGAGGCGATATTCCAGGTCGCGCAACAGGAACACCGCATCGCCGTTGTCGAGGCGATGAGGTGTGGCGTCGCTGTCGATATGCAGCCAGCACTGGCCCTGCACGATCAGGTGGAAACTCGCGCTCGCCAGGCCGTGGGTGCTCGCATGCCAATCGCCGCAATAGCGACCCACATGGAACAGGCTGGTGTCGAGTTCGAGGCTGTCTAATAACCAATCGACAAGTGCACTGGACGAATTCATCTAATGGAAAGACTCAAGAGCAAGTAATCGCTACTTTAGACTATTGAGGCGATTTTTTATAACCAACAGACTGGGTACACGAACCCATCAGGAGACTGCTCCATGTCCCGTGTACCCTTGCTCACCCCTGAAACCGCGCCGGCAGCGGCCAAGCCCTTCCTGGAAAACGCGCTGAAAGGCTCGGGCTTCATCCCCAATCTGCTCGCGGTGCTGGCCAATGCGCCGGCCGCGCTGGAAACTTACATCACCGTCTCCGCTTTGAACGCCAAATCCGCACTCGGCCTGGCCGACCGCGAAGTGGTGCAACTGATCGCCGCTACCACCCACGGCTGTGATTTCTGCGTGGCCGGCCACACCGCCGTGGCGCTTAACAAAGCCAAGTTGCCGGAAGACGTCATCGAAGCCCTGCGTCAACGCGGCGAGCTGCCTGATGCCCGTTACGAAACCCTGGCTGCCTTCACCCGCGAGGTGATCGCGACCCGGGGTGATGTGAGCGATGCGGGCTATGACGCATTCCGCGCCGTCGGTTACACCGAAGGCCAGGCCCTGGAAGTGATTCTGGGCGTCAGCCTGGCAACCCTGTGCAACTTCGCTAACGTGTTTGCTCGTACTCCACTGAACCCGGAGCTGGCGCAATACCGTTGGGAAAAGCCCGCAAGTTGAAGTTGGCCCACCTGCTGTAAAGGAGAAACAGGAATGCTTGACCCCATCTTGAGCCGTTGGCTCGACATCCAGGCGCAGGCCTTGGACGTGGGCAGTTGCGATCCACAGGAAGTGCTGCCACGGCTGGCAGAGGCCAACGTATTACGCATCGGCGTACCGACTCACCTGGGCGGCTTGGGTGGTAATGTGGCTGGCGCCGTGGAGGCCATCGCCAATGTCGCCAGCCATTCCCTGGCGGCGGCGTTCGTGTGCTGGGGCCAGCGCTCGTTTATCGAGTATTTGCTGCAAAGTCCGAATGCGCGGCTGCGTGAACAGCTGCTGCCCGATTTGCTTGGCGGCAAGCTGGCGGGGGCGACGGGACTGTCCAACGCGATGAAGTTCTTGTCGGGCATCGAGACCCTGCAGATCAGCGCCGAACCGTCCAATGATGGCTGGACCCTCAACGGCCGATTGCACTGGGTGACCAACCTGCGCAAGAACGGTTTTGTCGCGGCGGCGGCCATTGAGCAGGCTGGCGGTGGTGCGCCGTTTATCCTAGCCATTCCGGACTCGGTGGCGGGTTTGCAGCGCTCTCGCGATCTGGAACTGCTCGGCTTGCAGTCAAGCAACACCGCCGCCCTGGATTTGGATGGCGTGGAGCTGAGCCGCGACTGGCTGCTGCATGAAAACGCACGCACATTCCTGCCGGCGGTGCGCCCGGCGTTCCTGGGCTTGCAGTGCGGGATGTCCATCGGGTTGGCGCGTCGTTCCCTGGCGGAAGTCGCCAACCATCTGGGCGCGACCCGCACGGTGCTGCGCGAAGAGCTGGAAACCCTGCGCGTGACCCTGGATCACTTGGTCAGCGACTTGAAAAGCGGTCTGCTTGCCGGGCGTTTCGCCGCCGAACCGGTGCCGTTGTTCAAGCTGCGCATCGCCCTGGCGGAGACCGCCGCCAGCGCCGTGCAACTTGAGTTGCAGGCCAGCGGCGGCAAGGCCTATCTCACCGCCCACGGCAGTGGTTTTGCGCGACGTTGGCGTGAGTCGGCGTTTGTGCCGATCGTGACCCCAAGCCTGGTGCAATTGCGTACTGAGCTGCAGCGTCAGGCCAACCTATGACAAGTGCCGTACTGAGTGCCCAGGGGATCTGCCTGGGCTATGCCAGCGGGCCGGTGCTGCAGCACTTCGACCTGCACTTGCAACCCGGTGAAGTGGTGTCGATCCTCGGTCCCAGCGGGGTGGGCAAGTCCAGCCTATTGCGCGTCCTCGCCGGTTTGCAGGCACCCCAAGGCGGCAGTGTGCGCGTGTTGGGCGAGCCGTTGAACGGTCCCCATCCACGCGTGGCGGTAGCCTTTCAGGACCCGAGCCTGTTGCCCTGGCTGAGCCTGGAAAAGAACGTCGCCTTCGGCCTGGATTTCGCCCGGCAACCCCATTTGAGCCCTGACGAGCGCCGCCAGCGCGTCAACCATGCCATTGCCGCTGTCGGCCTGGAGCATGCGCGCCAGCACTTCCCGGCGCAGCTGTCCGGCGGCATGGCCCAGCGCACCGCATTGGCCCGTTGCCTGGCGCGCCAGCCTCAGGTGCTGTTGCTGGATGAACCCTTCGGCGCCCTGGACGAAGTGACCCGCGCCGACATGCAGCACCTGCTGCTCAAGGTCAACCGCGAACAGGGTTCGGCGGCGGTGCTGATCACCCATGACATTGACGAAGCGCTGCTGCTGTCCGACCGCATCCTGCTACTGGGCAACCGCCCGGCGCGGACGTTGGGCGAATGGCTGATCGACCTTCCGCAACCCCGCGAAGAACAGGTGGAAGCCATCGGCGCGCTGCGCATCGAGATCCTTAAAACCTTACGGCAGGCGAGCCGCCCTCAACCCAACCCCCTTGATCTGCTGGAGCCTGCCCATGTGCCTGGATGACCTGACCCATTCGCGCCGCGACTTTCTCAAACTCTCCGCCGTACTCAGCGCCGCCGGTGCCTTGCCGCTGCTCAGCAGTTTGCAAGCCCGCGCCGCCAGCGAGCCGGATGCGCCGGTGCGCATCGGCTACCTGCCGATCACCGACGCCACGCCGTTGTTGGTGGCGCACAATAATGGCCTGTTCGAGGCCGAAGGCATCAAGGCTGAACGCCCGGTGTTGCTGCGCAGTTGGGCACAGGTGATCGAGGCGTTTATCTCGGGCCAGGTCAATGTGATTCACCTGCTGTCGCCCATGACTGTATGGGCACGTTACGGCAGCAAGGTGCCGGCCAAGGTGGTGGCGTGGAACCATGTGGGCGGCTCCGGCCTGACCGTGGCGCCGGGCATCACGGACGTGAAACAGCTGGGCGGCAAATCGGTGGCGATTCCGTTCTGGTACTCGATCCATAACGTGGTGGTGCAGCAGTTGTTCCGCGACAACGGCCTCACGCCGGTGGCGCGGGCGGCGGGCAGTGCGATTGCGGCCAATGAGGTCAACCTGATCGTGTTGCCGCCTTCGGACATGCCACCAGCCCTGGCCAGCCAGCGCATCGACGGTTATATCGTCGCCGAGCCGTTCAATGCCCTGGCGGAAAACCTCAAGGTCGGCCGCGTGCAGCGCTTTACCGGCGATGTGTGGCGCAACCACGCGTGTTGCGTGGTGTTCATGCACGAACACGACCTGGTCAACCGCCCGGAGTGGTCGCAGAAGGTGGTGAACGCCATCGTCAAGGCGCAGGTCTGGACTCGCGACAACCGCGAAGAGGCGGTGAAGTTGCTGTCCAAGGACGGCCCGAACCGCTACACCCCGCATGCCGAGCCGGTATTGAGCAAGGTGCTGGCACCGGCCGCCGCCGACCGAGCCGCCTACCTGGCCGACGGTGCGATCCAGCACGGGAATTGGGATGAGCACCGCATCGACTTCCAGCCGTATCCATTCCCCAGCTACACCGAGGAGCTGGTGCGGCGCTTGAAAGACACCTTGATTGAGGGCGACAAAAAATTCCTGGCTGATCTGGATCCGACGTTTGTCGCCAAGGACCTGGTGGACGACCGTTTCGTGCGCAACGCCATCGAGGCCGTGGGCGGCATGAAGACCTTTGGCTTGCCGGACGGCTATGCGCGGCATGAGGAGATCGGCGTTTGAACAACCGTGAAATCCCGGGCTGGTTGCTCGGGTTGAGTGGCTTGGCGGGGTTGCTGTTGCTCTGGTGGCTGGGGGTGAAGGTGTTTGGCGCGACGGATGGGTTGTCTGCGCGTTTTTCCCTGGCCGCCACCTTCGGTAGCCTGTGGGAATTGCTGGGGCGCGGTGAGCTGTATCTGCATATTGCGGTGAGCCTGAAGCGCATTTTTGTCGGGTTGTTCCTGGCCTTGTTGGTCGGCGTTCCGTTGGGGCTGCTGGTGGGCCGTTCGCGCACGCTGGAAGCAGCGACCACGCCGGCCTTTCAGTTCCTGCGCATGATCTCGCCGCTGTCGTGGATGCCCATCGTGGTGATGCTGATGGGGGTAGGGGACCAGCCGATCTATTTCCTGCTGGCGTTTGCCGCCGTGTGGCCGATCATGCTCAACACCGCTGCCGGCGTGCGCCAGTTGGATCCGCGCTGGCTGCAACTGAGTAGCAGCCTGAGTGCGACGCGCTGGGAGACCTTGCGCCGGGTGATCATTCCTGGAGTGGTCGGGCACGTGCTGACCGGCGTGCGTTTGGCCATCGGCATCTTGTGGATCGTGCTGGTGCCGTGCGAAATGCTTGGGGTCAGCGCAGGGCTGGGGTATTACATCCTCGACACCCGTGATCGGCTGGCTTACTCGGAGCTGATGGCGATGGTGTTGCTGATCGGGCTACTGGGCTTTGCGCTGGATGCCTTGGCGCGCTGGCTGCACCAGCGCTGGGCGCACAGCGCGTAAAGTTTCCAGCGGCCGGAGCCGAGAAAACACCGCCTCGGCTCCGGTCTGCCTCGTTTAAACCTTTACGTCGATTTGCAGATCTCCCGCAGTGTCAGTCGAGGCCGTTTTGGGTGAGCTTCCCTTACGCGCTACACTTTCGGGAATACCTGATTTTTGATACACCGCAATACCGATGCCTCCCGTTAATTCCGCGATACCCGGGACGCCCTCGGCGGTATTCATATGGGCTCGGCCTACCCAAACGACCGATTTACCTCCCAGTTCATTTTTCATGACTTGCCTGGCACCGTAATAATTCATCTCCTCCAGACGCTGTTTGGACAATGCTTTGAAGGCATTAGAGGATTTTGGCAACGTATCCAATTTGGCAAAATAACCTGGGTTGTCTGAGTGCCGAGTCAAATAACTATGTTCGAGTGGCATGAGTTCTATATCAAACTCCTCGGCGGCTTTTTTTAATTCTTCATAAAGTGTGCTTCCACCGGACCTCTTTTTAATATTGTGTGCGAGCGTCGCATCTGCGATCAGGCCATACGCATCGAGCGTGGCAGTTTCCAGGTAAATGGCATTGACGCCTGAGTCCTTGAAGGTTTTCATGGCGTCACGCATCAGCATCAGGCTTGCGACTTCTCTATGGTTTTCGCCAAATACCAGCACATCTGTTTTAGTCAGTGCGTTGGCAATCATTTCGTTAGGACGTGTTGATGCGGTGATATCAGGCATCACGGGGCGTGGGGGCATGCCTCCCGCAGCCATATCTTTATAGAAACCCTTCATTTCCAGAGTGAATTTCTCTCGGGTGAAGGGCAGTCTATCGGCCGCGAAGTGATCGGGTATCAGGGCACCATTGGTGCTGGCGCTGGTCGCGTACTCATCTGAGGGCAACGGTTCTCGACGGCGAGTATCCGGTTGTTCGGGGCGAGCAGGGCTGCTTATCGGATCGTAGCGTACGCGGTGACGCGTTCGTGGGGACGGCGGCATCAGCACATCCCGGGGGGTAAAATCTTCAAGGGGGGGGCCGTAAGGCTGTTGCTGGCCTGAATCAAAGGCGAACCATTTGCCCTCATGTTGCACCGCACTGCCTTCCAGGCGTCTTCCTCCCTGATTGATGATGCCGGTTGCGGCCGCGTCAAATCGGTAACTCGCGTCAACCAGGTCACTGCCATGGGCCATGCCGCGCAGGCGCTGAACGCCTTCACCGACAGCGCTGGCACCGGCCAACGTCAGTTTGCCCGCACCTATCGCCAGATCGCCTACACCGCTCAAAGGATTAAGCGCACTCAACGTATTGGCCCCGATTATTCGGGTTGCGCGCAGTACTGAGGCCAAGGCAGAGCCGCCCTTGCTTGCACCGCTCACCACTTTTGCCACCGTGCCCACGCCTGCGGTAACCAGTCCGAATACATCGAACGCCAAGTCCGTGATGCCGTCTTTATAGTTGCCTTTCTGGAAGTTGACGATGGCGGACCTGAAAGGGATAAGGTCAAGCAAAAAATCGCCAATTGAATTGAGGGTGTCAGTGCGTTTTTCCGATGCTGTTCTGCCGGCGGCCTGGCGTTTGACGGAGTCGCTGTCGATCTCCAGCCCTTTGACGACCGTTGCGGCGACGTCCTGAACCCTTGAGTTGCGAAAGTGGTTGGGAGGTCTGCGGCTATGCTCTCGGGCTACGGTCACATCACGGTTGGCAGTGTCGGGGTAGTACTCCTCGAACCTCACGACTTCTGGGCCTCTGACATCATTTTTGGGTTCTCTGCTGGCTTGATCCTCTGGAATCCTCTGGAGGGTGCCTTTCTCGGTATCGAAGGCATAAGACTGAATTTTGCCCTCTCGCTTGGCTTCCACTCTTATCGTTTTACTCGTATGGAATAAACGATCGGAAACGAATGGATTGCTTGATTTCATGTAACTCTTTTCCGTGAAAAACCTGAGCTCGCCAAAGTTGAATTGGTCTCGATCCTCTAAAGGGGCATGCGTGATCGCATTCATTATCAGGTTCTTCTTGATGTCCTTGTAGTGTTTGGTCACGTTGTCAAAGGCTGTGTCGAATGCAGC
This sequence comes from Pseudomonas reactans, assembly GCF_013385825.1. Classification (GTDB taxonomy): domain Bacteria; phylum Pseudomonadota; class Gammaproteobacteria; order Pseudomonadales; family Pseudomonadaceae; genus Aquipseudomonas; species Aquipseudomonas reactans. The sequence goes on from NZ_JACAPG010000014.1 coordinate 139,441, forward strand.
AGGAATATTGAATTCATTGCTATGGGTAAAGGCAGTGAATGCTTCAAGATCAAGTGTGTTTGTTCCGAACACTTGCCAACTGTCGTGGAGTTTCAGCCCCTGCATGGTGACGTCCAGCATTGAATAAGGATCGCTGAAACGCATGCCTCTGGTTTCGGGGCCGTAGTTGATGCGTAATATTTTTTGTTCAAAGTCGATACCGTCCCCCCATTTTTTTTTCAGCAAGTCCAGCGCCATTGCTTTTCGATCGGGCATCGGGATGTCGAGCAGTTCGGAGGCTGCTTTCACGTCACTGTGTTGCTGGTTGAACACGGAGCGCGCGTGCTCTATCACGCCAGCGGTGTATTCCTCATCCTCGTATTTATCGACTACTTGATTGGCAACGGCCCAGTCGATCAATACCGCTTTTTGGGTCGATTCACTGGCCGGCAATTTGGTTTCGGCATCCCGCATGACTTCACCAAAACTCATCGAGGCGGTCTTGCCTGGGCTGTCGGCTTCTACCCTGGCCACTGCCAGGCACAGATTCGCCCACGCCTGGGTGCCGACATTGACCCCTTCGGGAATGTCCTTGACCAAAAACTGCGGTGCGACCCGCGCCAGCAGCAAGCGTGCTCCCAACTCGGGTACCGAGGTGCGACTACGCAGGTGCTCCGCAAGCGCGCTCACCACATCTGCGGGCGCGCTGTTCCAGTAGGTGTCGGCAGCGAGATTGAAGCCCGCGACATGGTTGCGCACCGGACGGTCAATGGACTCGGGGTCAAGGCCCAGATGGATGGCCGCCAGAATACCCTCGTTGGCGCTGCGGTCCGTGGGAATACTTGCGAGAGTGCTCTGGATCGCTTCGCCCAGCGCCTGCGACCTGTTCGAGTCGAGCAGTTTTTCCAAGGCCTTTGCCGGGTCTTGCATGTCGGTTGTCGAAAGTCGCACCGCACCGGTCAGGTAGTCCAACGCGCCCCAGCGCGGGTTTATCAGCGGCAAACCACGCAGATCGGCGCTGTTGCTAGCAACGATGTTGAACACCTTGCGCTGGTTTGCCTCACTAAGGGGGTTCGCCCACGACAACGCGCCAGCGAAGTTACCCAAGGGGTGCGCCAGTGTGTGGTCGATCAATGCGTCAGCCAAGTCCCGCAATTCTACCGCCGTAGTTGGCATGTAAGTGCCCTTGGACTGGATGAACGCTTCAAGGCTGACGCTGGGTTGCATCAGGTTCTGATCGCGGCGAAACGAGGAGTGAGGACCGATTTCCACGCGATTTTCCTTCAGGGCGGCAACCACGTCTGAGGGCCCAGCGTCCTCAGGGAGTTTGTCAAAAGCTGCCCGAAGTGCCTGGGACAGCTTCTGCAAGTCGCTTCGGTCCGACAGGGAAGTTTTCAGCGCTTGCCGACCGTTCGTAAGCGCGACTTCAGGCTCCGATGGTGAGTCGGATGTTGGCTGAGGCTCTAGAGGTTGCTCGGTGTTGCTCAGGATCGGGGACGGAGGGACGTACGCGAGGGGCTGTTGGCTATTGAAAGAAATCAATTAATTTTACCTCTCTGAAATGCACACTGGAGCGCAGGATAAGCGCGCTGTTGGGTGTACTAATCAGAGGCAGCAGTTCCTCTCGGGAAACCCTCTAAATATGAGTAAAGTGTTCAATGTTGGAAGAAATATCGTCAGGATTGCGAATACGGTAAGTATTCCTCGGGTGGCAGGATCAATCTGGCGTGGGGCAAGCCAAAGAATTTAATCCCCTGTAACATGTTGTGCTTCCGACGTCCGTCCATTCCGTTCACTGAATCAGTGCGGGGCAGGTTCGGCGATACACCGCAGTTGCATTTATCAGTTTCAGGAACCCGTCATGACACAAAAGCAGCGTTTGAAATATTCGATTCTGATTGCCCTGGCCGTACTGGCGACGATGTTTGGCCTGTCCTATTTGCAGAACACCGGGGTTATCAGTGAGAAGACATTCCAGACCATTGCCATTGCCGTCGCCGTGGTTGTGGTCGTGATCAACGGCATCATGCGCCGCAAGGTCAAGCTCTAAGGGCGATCAAGCGCGACCTTCGAGCACCTTGGCAGCCTCTTCATGGAGGCTGTAGCTTTTATCCGCATTGAGGGTGATCACGCCCTCGCTGCACAGGCGCTTGAGCACCTCGCGCACGCTGAGAAACGACAACGGGATGCCCAGCTCCAGCAGATGGCTGTGCACACCGCGTACCCCGAGGGTGCGCTGGTTGTCGGCGGCGGTGAGCAGGGCGTCGATGACCTTCAGCCGGATCAGGCTGGTGCGCAAGCCAAAACACTTGAGCAGGTGGCGGATACGCTGGTTGCCTTGATGTTCGGGTGCTTTGCCGAACGCTTGTGCGCCGTTGCCGAAACTGGCCTCGGCAGCCGGTGAATGTCCATCCGTGGGCACTTGCGGGTTGTACATGCAAAAACTCCTTATCAGAGCCTGATCAGGAAAAAATGAGCGCTCTTAGTTGATAAGACGAACGAGCGAGCGAAATCATGAAGTCCCGGATGTAGAAATTTTGTCGGTATCGGTTTTGTCACATCAGTGCCGCCTTAAATAAACGGGCCCTCGCGCTAAATTATTCCCGGTGGTTTGCGTTCTTACGGTGGGGTTATTGCCCCTGGTGAGGCGGTTAAATCTGACGGTGGAGTCTGCGTGATTATTTCCAATGGGTTGTCCAGGGTATGTGTGGCGGGCGTGTTGCTGGGCTTGAGCCTGACCGCTTCGGCGCGGGAACAGGTGACGCAAGCGTCGGCGGATATCCGGCGTACCAGTTACGGCGTGCCGCACATCCGCGCCAACGATGAGCGTGGCCTGGGCTTCGGCATCGGTTACGCCTACGCCCAGGACAACCTGTGCCTGCTGGCCAACGAAGTGGTCACCGTGAATGGCGAGCGCGCCAAGTTCTTCGGCCCCGAGCAGGCGACCCTGGAAGAACGCAACAACCTGGCCAGTGATGTGTTTTTCACGTGGCTCAATACGCCGGAATCGGTCGCCGCGTTTTGGAAAGCGCAGAGCCCGCAGATCCAACAGCGTATCGAAGGTTACGTGGCCGGCTACAACCGTTACCTGAAAGAGCAGGGCGCTCCGGCGCAGTGCCAGGCGGCGTGGGTGCGGCCCTTGGTGGCTGAAGACTTGGTCAAGCTGACTCGTAGGTTATTGGTGGAAGGCGGTGTCGGCCAATTCGCTGAAGCTTTGGTCGGTGCGACGCCGCCCCAAGCCACAGCCGCTGTTGAGACCAACACCCAGGCCTTTGAATTGGCCGCCGCCAAGCAGCAGCGCTTCGCCTTCGATCGTGGCAGCAACGCCGTAGCGGTGGGCCGCGATCGCTCGTTCAACGGACGCGGCATGCTGCTGGCCAACCCGCATTTCCCGTGGGTCGGCGGCATGCGTTTTTATGAAATGCACCTGACCATCCCCGGTCAACTGGATGTCATGGGCGCTGCGTTGCCGGGCCTGCCGGTGATCAATATCGGCTTTAACCAGCATGTGGCGTGGACCCACACCGTGGACACGTCCAAGCACTTCACCCTGTATCGCCTGACCCTGGACCCGAAGGATTCCACGCGCTATCTGCTCGATGGTAAATCCGTCGCCCTGGATAAAACCACGGTGACGGTGCAGGTCAAACAAGCCGATGGCAGCCTCAAGGGCCAGTCGCACACCGTGTATAGCTCGCAATTCGGCCCGGTGGTGCAATGGCCGGGCAAGCTCGACTGGGACAGCCATTACGCCTTCAGCCTGCGTGACGCCAACCTGGGCAACGACCGCGTGCTGCAACAGTGGTACGCGATGAACCGCGCGGGCAGCCTCGATCAACTGAAAAGCTCGGTGCACACCCTGCAAGGTATTCCGTGGGTCAACACCCTGGCCGCCGATGACCAAGGCCAGAGTCTTTACATGAACCAGTCGGTAGTGCCCAACGTCAGCGCGGCCAAACTCGCGCAATGCAGCGACCCCCGTGCCGGCCTGCAGATGATCATGCTCGACGGTGCCCACAGCGCCTGCGCCTGGGACGTCGACCCGCGCGCAGCCCAGGCCGGCATTTTCCCGGCCGAGCAACTGCCGCAACTGCAACGCACCGACTACGTGCAGCACTCCAACGACTCGGCCTGGCTGGCCAACCCCAAGGCGCCGCTCACCGGCTTTTCACCGGTGATCAGCCAGGATCACATCGGCCTAGGTCCACGCGCGCGCTTTGCCTTGCAACGCCTGCAATCGCTGGACAAACCGATCAGCGTCACCGACCTGCAAAACATGGTGATGGACAACGAGGTGTACCTGGCACGCCAAGTCATGCCCGACCTGCTCGCGTTCTGCGCCAAACACCTCGGCGCCGACGCCACTGCACTGCAACCCCTGTGCACCGACCTGAAAAACTGGGACCAGCGCGCCAACCTCGACAGCGGCATCGGCTTGGTGCATTTCATCAACCTAGTGCAACACCTGCAGCAAATCCCTGATGCCTGGCGCGTCGCCTTCGATCCGGCCCAGCCCCTCACCACACCACGCGGCCTGGCCATCGACCGCACCGATGTCGCCAAAGCCCTGCGCGAAGCCATGCTGGCGTCCACCGCCGACGTCGCCAAACTCGGCCGCACCGCCAACAGCACCTGGGGCGACCTCCAAGTCTCCGGCCAAACCCCCATCCACGGCGGCCCGCAAGAACTGGGGATCTACAACGCCATGCAAACCGTGCCCCGCGCCGACGGCAAGCGCGAAGTGGTCAGCGGCACCAGCTACCTGCAAATCGTCACCTTCGACGACCAGGGGCCCCATGCCCAAGGCGTGCTCGCGTTCTCCGAGTCCAGCAACCCAGCGTCCAAACACGCCAAGGACCAGACCCAAGCCTTCTCCCAGAAAAAGCTCAGCCCGTTGCCCTTTACCGAGGCGCAAATCAAGGCCGACCCGCAGTACCAACTGCTGCACATCAAGGAGTAGGGCAGGTGCGCAACCCCTTGATGCCAATACGAAATATTTTTGAAATCAAGGGGTTGCACGCTTTGGCAAATACGTACATAATGGCGCCCATCGAACGCAACGAAGAATTAAAAACTTCAATGTATTCAATGAGTTAGAGTAGAGGCAGGGTTTTACAGCCCACTCAAGTTTTTATGCGGTGAGTGTCAGCAGTCAGGACATTGATCGTTTGAGGCCGAGTAGCAAAATGGTTATGCAGCGGATTGCAAATCCGCCTACGCCGGTTCGATTCCGACCTCGGCCTCCACTCTTAAAGCCCCGTAGATCAATGGTCTACGGGGTTTTTTATTGCCTGCGATTTATGATCCCTTCCGCAACTTTTGACATGCCTTCCGCAACCTTGGTCCCTTTCGACAAATACAGTGCGTCAAGATCGACTTTAACAAGCGCTCAGTACGCTACCGGGGTGGCGCATAGTTGAACGGTTCACGAGGCGCGTCCTCACTGTTTGAGCACATCAAATAGCTTGACGAGAATGTTGCGCGCTGAGACTTTCTCGGGCGGCTGCCATGATGGCATGTGCCGACAGTCGGTGGGGCTGCTCGAGAAGGCAACAATATTACGTATGGGACACATAGGGAGAGGTATGCATATATTTATCGATGAGTCAGGGAGTTTTGTTTATACCCCGGAAAAGTCTGCGTGGAATTCAATTTGTGCACTTGTAATCCCGGAGCGTTTTTTAGAAGAGGCCGAATGCGCTCTAATAGATTTCAAAAAAGAAAATGGCTGTCCGCCAAGCGATGAGTTGAAGCTTGGTGAGGTGGTCGATGAGATGAGCTACTTTAGACTTCTTATTCGTTTGGCTCAAACGAGTTGCACTCTTTACGGTGCTGTCACCGACGCTCATACAAATACACCCGAAGCATTAGCGGATCACAAAGCATCTACTGTTAATGGGTTGCTTGCGAATGTCGAGAAGATGCACTATGAAGAAGGCCGTCAAGCAGTGCGGAATGCTGCAGACCAAGTTCGAAATTTGTCTGATCAACTCCATATACAACTCATTTGTCAGATATCACTAATGCAGCTTGTAGTCTGGCAGTCTGTGCTTTATTACGCTCAGCACGAACCAGAGACCCTATCCTCGTTTGTCTGGCGGGTTGATGGTAAGGCTCTCGAAAAAAAGACTGAGTACGAATCAGCATTTGAAAAGCTATTGCCTGCCTATCTCCAAACTATGTCTATTTCTGATCCGATTATTACGGTTACAGATTTTGATTACAGTCACATGGCTGATTTTGTTTACAAGGATGGGGAGGGTCCTGATTATTTGAAAGAAAGCTATGGAATTGATGTGGAGTCCACGGGCGCCTTAAATATTGGGAAGATCTTCAGAGATGACATTAATTTTATAGACTCTAAAACTAGCTTTGGTGTGCAGCTGGCAGATCTACTTAGTGCTGGATTAAGAAGATGCCTGCGGAAAGGGTTTAAGGATAATCTCAGAGCCGCTGCTTTTTTGGGTCGTTTAATGATTCAGAGACCGAAACAAGAGTTTCCACTGCTTCTCCTAACTCTTGGTAATGAAGTGGCGATTGATGCATATACCGCCACTCTAGTGAGGATGATGCGTAAGCAACAACGGCGCGCTGTTTGATGTGGTGCTGTTTTCGGCGCATCAGTTTTATTTGCAGAGGTTCATTTCGTGGGTTTTACGATCTCGCCAACTCTTCGGTAAACCTTTCGAGTCATTTCTTCAGTTGAATGACCTAACAATCGACTAGCGTGTGCCGGCTCGATCTCGCTCGCTGCTTTCGGTCGAATGTCCTTGAACTGGAACTGCCGGATCAGTACAGCCAAGGCAGTGTCGCCGTCGGCGCCGGCTTTGATGGCAGCCTTCTCTCGGGCTTCGTCCCAGCGATTGCGCAGCATCTGCTGGCTCATTCGTAGGCCGGAGGTGTTGGTGATCAGTCTCGATGTCTTAATGCCACTCAAAGCCCGGCGCTCCTGCAGGTCACTGATAAAGGCGCTCAGCCCTGACTCAACGCCATCATCCTCCAGGCGCAGGCGCAGTTTCTTCGCGCTCTTTCCCTGTTTGACCATCAAGAATCCAGCGTTCAAATCAGTTGTTGCCACTTTCAGCACGTCGGCAGGGCGCTGGCCAGTCAGGTAGGCAAGGTCCATAGCGTCCTTGAGTTCCTGCACTGCCGCTTCGTACACTGCATTCCACACGATGTCGCCGGCGTAATAGTCCCTCGGAGTCTCTTTGTTGCGGCGTACACCGAAGCATGGATTCGCGTTGTTGGTGAGGCCCCACTCGCGTGCGATCGTAAACATATGCGATAGCAGTGCGATTTCGCGGTTGGCCCTGACCTTCGCTGTCCTGGCGTCCCTATACTGGGCAACCACCTGCGGAGTGATCGAGTCGATGGGCGCTTTCTCAAATGCTTTCCGGAGCTGCTTGAGTTCCTTCATGTTGTCGGACTGCGTGCGGACCCCTTTGGTTGGGATGATCTCTTTCACGTACCGGTCGAACAAAAAGCCAAGCAAGTGGCTGGGCTTGGGTGGTGCCCGTCGCTCCAGCCTGGCCCATTCAACTTTCGCCTGGTCTAAGTCGCCGCCAAGGGGAATCTCTTTGCGTTTGCCATTGGCGTCCCTGCCGTTGTAGTAGTACCCCACCCAGACCGTACCGTTCTTTCGCGGTTGGCATCGTCGAATCATGCGCGGAGGCAAATCCCGGTTCGCTGATGATTTCTGGCGCATCGTCAGCTCACGTTCGCCAAGTCGAGCGTCCAGGTCTCGGCCGCTGGGTTCACGGCAGAAGGTGTGACCCCTGCGAGTTTCATTCGGGCATAGACGCGGCCCACGATCGGGCGCCGGGCACCGGTAAGAACATGCTCCCAATGGTTATCGATCAACCACTGGATCTGCTTGGAAGGGATCTGATAGCCCGTGATGGTGGCCAGCTCTTCGTCCGCCAGGGTCTCGCTTTGGAATTCCATCATGCTGCCTCCCGCTGTTGCAGGGTGATTTCCCACGGGTCATTCGCGCGGGCCAGTGCTGCCATCGGCGGCGGACTGACGCTGTTACCGCACATGTGCACCTGCTGGGTGACGGTGAAGGGCTTGCCGTCGGCGCCGTGCGTGATGTGGTAGTCCGCTGGGAAGCCCTGGGCCTTGTACAGCTCCGCCGGTTTGAGCATCCGCAGGCAGATATCGACGATCACGTAGGGCGTGCCTTGAACCATTACCGTGACCAGGGCCAGGCGGTCCTTGGTGGTGATCGTCGGCGCCGGCGCATCGCAAGCGCTAACATTTTCAGTTCCGTAGTAGCTGATCAGGAAGGCGGCAACGCGCAGGGCGCCCGCTTCGTGTTCTGGCGACAGGGTGAGAGACACCAGCGAGCTCTTGCCGCCACCACCGGCAGTAATGGTCGGCGCCGGCTCTTCCAGGCCCTGGCCTACGCTTCCACCAAATGCCCGCTCCATGAACGCGCTGACCAGACCGTGGTGCTGGCCGCCGGCACTGATGGTGTGCAGCGGGTCATTCGCATCCCGCGCATCACAGTTGCCGCGCATGTGTACCAGGTGCGCCGTCGCCAGTTGCTGCTGGCTGCCGGTGTTGGTCACCGTGGTCATTGGGTCGCGGATGTCCTTGGCGTGCACGGTATTGAACCCACCGTTTGCCTGGATCATCACCGCGGCGCTGACGGACTGCCCGCCGCCGCTGGCAGTGATGGTGCCCACTGGGCCGCAGATGTCGTTCACTCCATGGGAGCGGCGCTTGGTTGCGCCGGATCCCTCGCCGTGGCCGGCCTGTACGATGCAGGCCGAAGCCAGTGCGTGCTTCACGCCGCCGGCGACAACCGTTCCCAGGGGTAGATCCACGCCCGGTACTCGTGGCTCTTGCCCTGGGCGTTCGCCGTAGCCCGACTGAATCAGCGTGGGGCTGATCAGCGTCAGCTCGCCGCGATTCGCGCAGGTCACCGTAGGCAGTGGTTCGAGCGGGTCGTTGATCCGGTCGCTGCCTTGGTGCGTTGCCGGCGCTATCACCGGGCTGACCACTGAGAACGCGCCGCCCTTGGGGTAAGACGTGATCGTGCGCAGTGGCTCGTCGGCGGACTGCACCGACTCACCCGACCAGTTCGCAATCGGGACAATGAACGGCGCCGGGCTGTCGATGACGAATTTCTTCATGCCCTTGGCGACTCGGCGCAGGGTGGCGTCGGCCAGGTCTTTCTTGCGGCCGAAGATGCTTTTGCCCAGGTCTGTGAAGTCGATGCAGTCGGCGGCGGTCTTCCACTTCTGTTGGCCCTTGGCCGGGTTCTTCGCGTGGGTCGGCTCCGGCCACACCACCGGGCGGCCATCGCACCGCGCAATCATGAACAGGCGCTCACGGCTGGTCGGCGCGCCGAAGTCGCACGCCTTGATCACCTTCCACTCCACCACATAGCCCATGCCTTCCAGAAGAGCCACGAAACGGCGCCAGGTGCGGCCGCGATGTTTCGGGTCCGGCACTAGAAATTGGTTGGACACCGGCACCTGTTCGCCAGGCGCTGCCACCCGGTTGATGGTTTTCCCTTTCTTAGTTGGATGCGGCACCTGGTCAAGGGTCACCACCCGGCCGGTGGCCTTGTCGCGCTTGGCGATTAGCCGGCCCCATTGCAGGATCTGCTTTACGTTTTCCAGGCTGATCACCCGGGGGCGCTTCATACCTGCCCACTTAAGGCCGATCCACGACAGGTTACGGATCTCGCGCTTGCGCGGCTGGCCGCCGGCGGCCTGGGAGTGGTGCGTGCAGTCCGGCGACATATGGAACCAGCCCACGGCCTTGCCGCCGCATTCGGTGTCAGGATCACCCTCGAACACATCGGTGGTGAAGTGCTTGGCGCCTGGATGGTTCACGGTGTGCATGCTGATCGCCTGGGGGCTGTGGTTTTTCGCCACGTTCACCGTGCGGCCCAGGCCCATTTCCAGGCCGGTACCGGCACCACCACCACCGCAGAAGAAGTCGACAACGATCTCGTCGTCCTGGGTGGAGAAACCAAGGCTATATTGCGTTTTGAAGTTAAATGGCGGTTTATTGAGTGAGGTCATGGGTTCACCGCCTTGGTTTGTGCGACACATTGAGCGGCCTCGATGCCCAGGGCCCTGGTCACGATCTGGTCGAACTCTTCGATGGTCAGCGGCAGACTGCTCTGACCTTGAGTAATTAGGCTGTGATACCACTTAATCCCGTGGTAGCTCACCTGCAGTAGGGTGTCGCCAATCGTCAGTGCGCATCGTTTGCCACTAGCCGCCGTGTTCTCCATGGCCTCTCGTAAGGATGAGGCCAGAACACAGGGCGCGCTGATCACGGCCTGTTCTTGTGCTGTGGGCGAGAAGAGTGGGAGGTGCGTATACCCCTTAACAGGCTGCGCGAGCGGGCGTGCCTGAGCGTTTAGCGTTGCATCGGCGAGCGCTGCCCCGCGCAGCTTTTCGTGGGGTATAAGTGCCTCGGCAGTGGCGCTGGAAGGGGCAATAATGCCTGCTGCTGCGCAGCAGAGACTGTTTGTTTCTAGCGTGTTGACCCCACCTACAGCGCTGAGCAAAGCGGGCTGTGCATTGGCGTTATCCTGGTGGTTCTTCATGCCGCTTTTCTCCGATGTTCGATAGCGAGTTGGTCCATCAGCCGCTGGTGGTAGGTGAGCCGGGCTTCGGCGGCAGGCCATGGGCGGATGGTTTCGACCATGGGTTCGATACCGACCAAGCAATCCCAGATAGCCGGATCGGTTGGCATGAGGTCGCGTCGCTCGGTCGCCAGTGCAATCAGGTCGGCTTGGTGCACGCTGGCAGGAAGATCCAATGCCAGGTCGAAGCGCTCACAAACGCGCCCCCAGATCACGTCCTCAAAGCCCCGGTAGTCTGGCATCCACTGCTTGAGTGGGCGGGTGATGTCACCCAGGTATGCCTCTGTGGCGTCGTGAAGTAAGGCCGTGAGTTTGTGTTCTTCCGGTACCAGCGCGGCGACGATGCAACTGTGTTGGGCCACGCTGTAGAACTCGCGGGTGTGACCGTTGAATCGGCACAGGTGGGCCAGCGCGTGCGAGATGTCCCGTGGGTCGATCATGTCGGCGTCAGGCTCGAACAAGTCGAAGCGTTTGCCGCTGGAGGTGAGGATCCAGTTCATGCGGCCTCCCTCCTCAGGTCGGCCAGCAGTAAGGCGTTGTCGGTTGCCTTGTGCAATTGGCGCAAAGCTTCATATCCGACCAGTGCTTTCAACTGGCGGTCGAACTCTTTGCTGTAGCGGGTCAGGGTGCGAAGATCCTTGGTGGCCTTTGCATGTTGCTGTTGCAGTGTGCCGGCGGCCTGTGGCGTTAGGCGCAGCATCGGAATGGCCTGGCTCATACGTCACCGCCACAAGCTTTGTTTTGTTGGGCGACGGCATCTTGGTGAGTTGATTGAAAATAAAGAGCCGCTTTTTCGGCGTCTTTCGGACACATTTTTATCTTCGGGCTTTCTCCGATCACTAGTCGGCGGGTCTGGGCCTCAGTGGTCGAATTATTCACTTCAGTCGCGGCCATTTCTGTTGCTGCTGGGTTCAGCAAAGCTGCCATGGCGAGCGCTTGGTCGCGGAGGGTAAGTGAGTCGCGCTCTAGCTTTTTACCGGTGCGAAACGCACTGAAGGTTTCCGCCGCAATCCGCAGTTTGTCGGCAATGTCCAGCAGCGTCTGGCGGGCCGGCTCCCCCAGCTTCGATGCATCCAATGCCTGTTTGTAGTGGTCAAACAGTTGCTTGTGGTGAGTCTGGGCTTGCTCAAGCATTAGTTCCAGGTTCCGGATGGCGCCTGAGCTATCTGATTGCTGAATAGCCTTGCCTTCATCCATGCCTTCGATGCGTCCATCAATCAGGCCTCCCCGATAGCCGACCCAATAGAGGATCGCTGCTGCGAAAATGATGCTGATCAATGCGCAGATTTGAATTGTTGTCATGTGGTGTGCTCCTGGCTGTTTCGTTGGCTGGTGGTGGCAGCCGTTTGGTTACTGGTCTTGCTCGGTTAAATCGTTTGGAGGCCTCGGCATGTCCTCGTCTGCCTTGTAGGCCCGGATGTCGATCAGTGCCGCAACGTGCTTGATGTGGGCATACCGCAACGCCTTCACACTGTGGTCCAGTGTGGTCACTGGCAGTTGAATCCGGCCGCTGTTGATCGCCTCGGTGAAGTTTTTTTCGTTGAGGTTCTTGAAGTAGTGCGCGCGCAGCTTTTCCAGGGGGATAAGCACGTCCCCGAAAAGTTGGTGCAGCATCTCGACGGTCGCGCTATCCGGTGCGGGTTGCAGTCGTAGCGGTGTTTGGCTGGTGTTGCTCATGTGCAGCGGCCTCCTTGCGTTTGAGTCGTGAAGGGTGGTTCCAGGCAATCAGGCAATGGCGTTTGGTCAGCTCCCGCAGGTGCTCCGGCACTTCGAGGAGCGCAGCGTTGCGCTCCTCGCGTGTGTGCATGGCGACGATCTGGCGGGCGTACTCCCTAGGCCACATCACGGTTGTCTGCCGGGATGTCTGGCAGTTCGAGGCCCAACTGTTCGGCGAGCCAGCGGATGCCGGCTTGGCGGATCTTGGTGGACTGGCTGTACTGCATACCGGAGGTTTCGTGGTACCAGTTGCCATCCTTGACTCGCAGGTACTCGCGGTCCCGCACTGGGAAGGCCGGTAGGTTGCGGTCGTTGAGCAGGCCCTTTTGACGCATGAGCCCGATCAGCTTCGGGCGAGTGAGGCCAAAGTACTTGGCGGCTTTTGCCAGGCTACGTTCCATCTCGGCCTCCTAGGCTGCATGCGCGGTGGGTGTCGCCACGGCAGCCAGATGGGTGATGGACTCGGCCACCATGGAGTAGATCTCCACGTCGCTGCCGTACACCGTGAAGCACTTGGTACGCGGCTTTCTGACGCCGATGCTAATGATGGTGGTGATGCCAGCGCGGGTTTTGCTGCGGTGTATTGCCAAGTTGATCGGTTGCTCGAAGCCCATATCGAGACTGAGAGCGCCGCCGGTTTGCACCAGGTCGAATACCTGCTGCTTGTGTTCAGCCTCGAACACGCCGTACCGGCGGTCTGCGTGCGGCAGGGACGATGGATCGGCTGGGGTGGTTGGCCCGTTGACGATCTCCTCAATGAAGTCCGCAAGCTTTAGATGCATCTTCTTGGTGTTGGTCAGGGTCAGCGTGTGGCGTTCACTTCCCAGCTCAACGGTGAAGTGCGTGTCGACTTTTCGGCGCTCAACGTTCAGGCGAAAGGCCAGGGCCTCACGCTGCGTTTCGGCGCGCAAGAGGTGGTTAAAGGTCTTGGTCAGGCTGACTTGGGCCTTGAGCAGGGTCAGGGTGCGGTTGTCGAGTTTGTACTTTTTCATGCCGCGTGCCCTCCACCGTTTGGATCGAATGGGGCAGGCGCGGGGAGTCGTTTCAGCTTGGGTTTAAACGCGATGAAGGTGCATCCGCAATTTTGCGCTAGGCGGCGAATTTCGAAGATGCGGAAGGGGTTTGCAGCGGCCGGGTGGACGTGCAGGGTGGCTGTGGTGTGCATGGTGTTGCCTCGCTCTGTGGTGGAAGAGTGAGGCGATGTTAACCTTGTAGGTTTATTTCTGCATCAAAAAAATAACCTTTCGGGTATTTTTATCTGGCTTAAGCTGCGATCCCTTTTCTTTTTGGATCTGTGAGCCATAGCTTTATATCGCGCATAAACTCCCATACGTCCGTGTCACTAGGTTTCACATAGTCAGGATGTTTGGGGTCTTCGCCCATGCGCTCGAACATATCGATCAACCAGCTAGGTCCATGCCCAGAAACACAAAGCGGTTTTAGCCATGATTCTAGCTCTCCGATAGGTACTGTAAACACTCCATACTGATTCAATTGTGTTAATAAATTTTGAGCTGCCTCACACTCATCTTTCGGTAGTATATATATTCCGCCATCTGTCTTCATGTTCTTTTTCGTAGCGTTTAGTGCGGTATTTATTGCTGTTCGTGCACTTGCCATATGGTTGTGAGCTAGCTCTGGTATATTTGCACTTGCTAGGAAGTTTGACCAGTTCTTGCCTCCTTCTTTCAGTACGTCCACGTCTACTATCGCGACAGCTGGTATTCCCAGCTTTCTAAGTGGCTTTATTATAGTTGGGATTGTCTGTTTGTTCTGTGCATGAATAAATAGGCAGTTTGGTATGCCCCATTCCGGCTTGAATTGAAGAAGGCGCTCATTAATCTCTTGGTAAAATGCTCGATCCGCGTCTGATTCGGTAACCACGACGAACTCGTAGAATAACCCACTAAGTACACCCGTTGATCGAAGTAATGGGTGGCGCATTAGTTCAAGTAATTCGGTGCTAGGTAGTAATCTTGAGGTGGCAGTGGCGTCTCTATATGTCAGTCGGATAATATTAATTGGTGTGCCGGACTGAATACACCCCATTACAAAGGCAGGGCTATGAGTGGAGACAAAAACATTTTTTCCTGATTTTGATGCAGCTCTCGACATCTCCATTCCAAGCTTTGAAGCCAGAGAAGGGTGGAGGAAGGCTTCAGGTTCGTCGACAAGTAAGACCTTTGGATCACCGGCTATCAGCTCAGTGATGATCCCTGTAAACGCCTTAACACCATCGCTAGCCTCAGAAATTAGCCCTGCATTACCGTAAAACTCGAAGGCGTCAGCGCTTAGGCTTCGCTCCGCTTCCTCGGACGGTGGGGGGATGTCAGATAACCGGATCTTAAAAGTACCCATGTCCGTTGGGTCAATCACAAAATATGTTTCAAATGCTTCGAATATGATTCGACGTACTTCTTTTCTCTTTGCGTCGTCTTTAAAAAGAATAGTAAAGCTGTTGTGTGAGTGTTCTAACAAATTTCCCGCACACTGAGGGTTGCATAAGTTAATGCGATTGCTACCGTCTAGAATAGTTGTTCGGTGAAATAAGTAATGATTGCAGTAAATTGACTGATAAGTCTGAGGGTCTTTAATTGCTTCGAAGAATGAAGCCCATGGCATTGTTGCGCTTCCGTTCTTTTGCCTAATGTTTATATGGTCATGACCTTGAGGGGCAGGGTTGCTTGGATTGGTAATCAGTACTTCATTTATTATTTTTAAAGCGTCTTCAGGGGTTGAGCGCTTGATGAGAGCATTTTTAAGAATTATATAGTGCGGAAGAATTCCCGAGTTGCAAAATTGTGAGATTTCGGAAAGGAGTTTGCTTTTTCCGGAGTTGTTCGGGCCTACAAAAACAGTGACGGGTGTAGCAACTATTGGTTCAGATGCGTTAACTGGAGTTCGGCCAGAGTGAAGCTGAAAAGATTCTATGATCACAACGAGTCCCTTCTTAGTAAACACAAGAAATATTTATAAATCTGAGATTTTCCACCTAGCTCTGCCGCAAATGCTCCATTCTTCGGTCATACGAATGATTCGCTCTGGCCAGTCAGGATTTAGCGCGTATAAAAACTGTTCTGATCCTTCTTGTCTCAATTGTTTGAGCGTTGCAGATTGATCGCTCGTCCTTTTTGCCGCTACAAAATGCCCTGGCAAAGCTTCCAGGGACGGGTCAATCACAATCTTGTCACCCTCAAAAAATTTGGGCTCCATGCTCATACCTTCGACACGCAGGATGAATGCTCGTGGTCCTACAGGTCCAGGCGCATCTATCCACTCCTCAGCATCTCTTGGGTCAAATACAGTATCTGGTTCACACCATGCTCCTGCGGCAATTGACCCTATTACGGGCAGCTTCCTACCGGTGTGACTCAAAACTGTAGCGTTAGTGAACTCGCCGATCCCGTAGGGCATATCCAAATAGCCACTATGTAAGCCTAAAGCTTTTTCAACCTCTCTTGCGATCTGGTCGCCTATGCCTTTCGTAGGGTTTTTTCCGCCAAAAGCACTGACTTGAGCTGGTGCCTTCCCCAACAACTCGGCGATATCTGTGAGACGAAGCTTTCTCTCCGTCAGTAATCTGCGGAAATTCTGGAGGCGGGTATCTGAAATTTTCATTTTTCGATTCTGGATCGATTAACCTTGAAGGTGAATGCCCTTGTGGGTATTGCAAAAAATAACCTTAAGGGTTAATTTGCGTCTGAGAGGAATACGACATGAAACTGCGCGAATACATCAACGATATGGACACCAAAGCGCTCACGGCTTATGCCGACCGTTGCAGCATTGCCTTGAGCTATCTCCGCCTTCACGTTAAATACGCGAGCAAAGACCCCAGCGTTTCGCTGATTAAGGCATTGGCTCGCGAAAGTGAAGGTTCTGTCTCGCTCGCTGAAGTTTTGGAGCATTTCGGTATTACGGAGGAGCCAGCGGTAGACAGAGCTGCTTAGGAAGAAAAAAGGCGACCCAAAGGCCGCCCAGTTCCTCCCGGCACACACCACCACAGTGCTGTCGAGTCGCGACGAAGGTAGGTGGGCACACCACATGCAAACCACCTCTCTTTACCGCGCTGCCAAGACACGGATGTCTTGGGTTGCTGCCTTTTCCACCACAGATTAGGCAGCTGTTGCGCCAGAGGTGAGCAACGGATTGTTCGCCTCGGCACGGTGCCGGTTTTGATCCACAGATCTAGCCGGCGTTTGGGCCCTTTCAAGCCACGCGGCAAATGTAACACCACTGCATGTCGCGGGGCACTGGCAACTTAGTAGGATTAATGCCATGAGCCGAGTAGCTTTAAGCTGTGTTGATCGAGCGCAAAGGGAAGTACTGACGCTCGAATTAGCCTTGTATCACGCCGCACGGGACTATCCCGGCGGTGCCGCAGCAATCGCCGCCACCACCGGTCGGAATGCCACCACGTTGCAGCACAAGTTGTCTCCTACCCATCCCTCTCACACCGTCAATGTCCAGGAGTTCGGCGAGATCCTCGAGCTGACAAAGGACCGTCGCATTCTCGATGCGGTGCACGGCCTTGTCGGCGACACGATTTGGCAGGAGCTGGCCGAGGCGTATACCAACGACATGCCTGAAACCCTCACCACGGGGATTGCGCAGTTCTTCCGGCAGGTTGCCGATCTGTCCGAGACCTGGGCCAAGCATATTGGCGATGGAAAGGTCGATGACGGTGAGCTGGCCGAGATTCGCCAGTTGGTATTTCGCGGTATCCAGGGATTGTTGGGGATGTACAACCGCGCCCGCTACGTCAACCAGACGACTCGCGGGGTGGAACGTGGCTGATATCGCTGACTTTGCAAATGACCTGGTGCAGGAACGGATCGATCAAGCCTTGGCTGCACGCCTGACGCTGATGTCCAGCACGGCACAGCACTCCCTGATGTTCTGTGATGAATGCGACGTACCTATTCCTGAGGCGCGCCGCTTGGCACAACCCGGTTGCACGCTCTGCATTGGGTGTAAAACTGCTGACGATCTGAGGGCTTCCCGTTATGCTCGATGACGTGCTCAATCAGTTCGCAGACTACGGTCTCGAACCCGCTCAACCCCTCGTATTCGGCAAGCTCACCCGCTGCAAAACCACCCAGGATAAGGGCAAGGAAAAGAACGGCTGGTACGTCATCCACGAACACCGCACCGAAAAGAGCGAGATCCTGATCTTCGGTAGTTTCGGTGACTGGCGCTCTGGCGTTACCCAGAAGATCAAGGTCAAAACCGGACGCATGAGCCCCGAAGAGCGCGATGTCATGCGTGCTCGGCAGGAAGACGCCAAACGCAAGGCCGCCGAGATCGCGGCCAACGCGTCCCGCCGAGCAGCCAACCGCGCCGCCGGCCTGTTCAAACGCATGCCCGAAAAGGGCAAGAGCGCCTATCTGGATCGAAAGCAGATCGTTGGATTCAAGATTCGCTATGCGCCGCGTACCGGCGCTTTTTTAGTGCCCATGTGCAACGTGCGCGACCAGATCGTCGGCTTGCAGGTGATCTTTCCTGCGAAGCAAGAGGACACCGGGCGCGACAAAGCGTATTGGCCTTACGGCATGTCGAAAGAAGGCGCCTTCCACCTGATCGGCCCACATCCTGAACCGGGCGAGCCGGTGTTGGTGTGTGAGGGCTACGCCACGGGCGCAAGCCTGCACATGGCGACTTCGCTCACCGTCGCCATCGCCTTCGACGCGGGCAACCTGCTGCCGGTCTCCAAGGCCATGCGCGAGCGTTTCCCCGGTTGCCCACTGATCATCTGTCGCGATGATGACTGGAAGACAAAACGCCCGAATGGCGACCCTTGGAACCCTGGCGAAGAAAAGGCCAACAACGCCGGCCTGGTTGTCGGCGGCCAGGTGGTTGCCCCTGTATTCTCCGGCGAGCGCGAGATCAAGTGGACCGACTTCAACGACCTGCACGTCGCCGAAGGTTTGGAAGCTGTCCGCCGCCAGGTGCTCGCGGTGGTCAAGCCTCCTGCAGCGGGTGGGTGGAAAGACCAGCTCGCCCGCACCGAAAACGGCTCCCTGATCGCGCACATGCAAAACGTCGAGCTGATCCTGGGTAACGATGAGCGCTGGGCCGGTGTCATCGGTTACAGCGTGTTCAGCTCCAAGATCGTGAAGCTGCGGTCTGCGCCCTTCGGCGGCGGTGCTGGCGATTGGGCCGATATCGACGACATGCGCGTGATGAAGTGGCTCGCCCAACAGTACAACTTGCGCGTGAAGGCGTCCCATGTGATCGAGGCGGTCAGCGTGGTTGCCCACGACCACGCCTTCCACCCGGTACGCGAGTACCTGGAGAAGCTGGAGTGGGACCGCGTACCGCGCATCGAAACCTGGCTCACTGATGTGTTGGGCGTACACGCCAGCGAGTACTCGGCCAAGGTCGGCAAGCGCTGGCTGATCTCTGCGGTCGCACGGGTGATGCGCCCTGGCTGCAAGGCCGACTCGGTGATGATCCTCGAAGGCGGGCAGGGCGCAGGTAAGTCCACGGCCATGGGTGTCCTCGGCGGCGAGTGGTTCATGGACACGCCGTTTGCCCTCGGCGACAAGGACAGCTTCCAAGCGATTCGCGGCAAATGGATCGTCGAGCTGGGCGAGCTGGACAGCTTCAACAAGGCCGAAAGCACCAAGGCCAAGCAATTCTTCTCTGCATCGACCGACACCTACCGCGAGAGCTACGGCCGCAGAACGAATGACGTGCCACGCCAGTGTGTTTTCGTGGGCACCACCAACCAAGAGGAATACCTCAAAGACGCCACGGGCAACCGCCGCTACTGGCCGGTGTTCTGCAACAAGGTCGACCTGGAGCAGCTGCGCGAGATCCGCGATCAGCTATGGGCCGAGGCGCTGTTCTGCTTCGAGGCCGGCGATATCTGGT
Source organism: Pseudomonas reactans (assembly GCF_013385825.1). GTDB lineage: Bacteria > Pseudomonadota > Gammaproteobacteria > Pseudomonadales > Pseudomonadaceae > Aquipseudomonas > Aquipseudomonas reactans. The sequence goes on from NZ_JACAPG010000014.1 coordinate 158,621, forward strand.
GGGTGAACAAAGACGAATCCAAGATGTTCGCTGAGGCCCAAGACGAGCGCTTCGTGGTGGACGAATGGGAGGGGCCAATCCTGGCCTGGATGGAAGAGTCGCAGATCGGCGAGACCGCCACTGGCAACGAGATCCTCACCCAGGCGCTCAAGCTGGACTTCGGTCATTGGGGCAAGCCTGAGCAGATGCGTGTCGGGGCAATCATGCATCGGCTGGGTTGGCGCAAGCGGCGTATGCCGGCATTGCCGAAAAGCGGCGTGCGGCCATGGGCCTATGAAAAGCCTGCGGGCTGGGGGCGTGCGTCTGCGTTGGCGCAATCGGTGATCGAGGAGCCATGCTTTGATTAAAGAGATCGATGCGCGCCTACGGATGTGGGCAGAAGAGTTGCACAGCGACTTTACCAAGGGCGGGCTCGCTGGCGGCAACATGGTTGCCATGATGATGGAGAGCAATGGTCAGTTGATTCGCGGTCGGCGAGCGTTTCGTGCGCCGCTGGAGGGCTCGCTGGATATTGAGCTGATCGTAACCAAGCACCTAGACCCGCTACTGGTGAAGGTTGTGCGTGAGCACTACTGCAACCACGACACCGACATGCGCTTGAAGTATGCCCATTGCGACTGTGGGCGAGACACCTACTACCAGCGTTTGCACGAAGCCCACCTGCATATCTACTACATGCTGATGGGGCAGGCTGCATGACCCTCGGCGTCACTCCGCGTGTCTCTGTCCTACTGTCCCGCCTTGTCCAACTCGCATTTAGCGCAGTTGGACAGGCGCAGGCCGCGCCGTTGCTGGGCTGTCCTACCGTCCAACCTTCAACCGCCCCACGCATAGATGAGCATAGCGGGTACGTAGTCGCGCCCGTGGCGCGCACGCGTGCTTTTAGCTTTCTCTCTATACACAAGAGAAAAGGAATAAAGGTAGGACAGTAGGGCTGAGCCCCGAATCTAGGCGCCTGTAGCTGTCCAACTTCGATCCAGAATAGTGGGACAGGTAGGACGGGGCACCAGAAGCGATAGCCGATTGAATGCGTTGTCCCTGCGTTACACCTGCGTCCTACCCATATTGCACCCGTATTGCGCCATGGCATTAAAACTCCCTTGCTGCCACCGGAATCGACCTGTAAAAAGTACCCATCTTCGATAGGTGCGACCGCAAGCAGCGGGACTCACCACCACACTGAACCCGGCCATTGCGCCGGGTTTTTGCGTTTATGGGGTAGGGCGATGACGAACGAGCAGCAGGCACTAATTGAGATGCCGATCTGGATGGTGATCTTACTGTCCTTGATCGGCGGCATTTCCGGCGAAGCATGGCGGGCCGACAAGGCGGGGGTGAGCGGCTGGTCATTGGTTCGCCGCTTGCTGCTTCGATCCGGGGCCTGCGTGGTCTGCGGGCTTTCGACCATGATGTTGCTGCACGCTTCGGGCATGTCGGTCCTGGCGGCGGGGAGCATCGGCTGCCTCACTGCGATGGCCGGCGCCGATGTTGCCATCGGCCTGTACGAACGCTGGGCTGCCAAGCGCCTGGGCGTATGCGATGTGCCGCCCTCGGGCAGTGGTCAGGCGTGAGTCGCTGGAGGACACGTAATACGTGGCCTGTAGCGTTTCACACCAAAATGAAGCACCAAAATGAAGCACCGAAAATTCGCCGGGGACCCTGGGGGCATTCGAGGGACACGGGGCATGAAACCCGCGGGAAAGCGTTAGCCGGTGGGCTGCCAGCTTACTGAAATTCAATCCATTGAAATTGAAAGGTTTCCATTGAAAAGCCGTTGAAAAGGAGGGCTTATGACGGATCCATTGTTCCTGTCTAAAAGCGCTTTCGCGGTTCGCATCGGCAGGACGCCGAGCTACATCACCTGGCTCAAAGACAACAACCGCCTGGTGTTGTCGCCGGATGGCAAGAAGGTCGACGTGCTGGCAACCGAAGCGCTGATCCTCGAAACCGCCGACCCCAGCAAGGCCGCCGTCGCGGCTCGACACCAGCAGGACCGGATCCAGCGTGACGTTTACAGTCAACTGTCCTCCCTAGTTGAGCCGACTAACACGGCTGCGCCGCAGCAGCCCATCACCGCCAAGGGCCACGACTTCCAGAAGGCTCGCGCCATGCGCGAACACAACTTGGCGCAACTGGCCGAGATCGAGCTGCACAAGGCGCAGGGCTCGCTGGTTTCCAGGGACGCGGTTGAGCTGGGGGCCTATAACGCGGGGCGCCATCTGCGCGACCAGTTGTTCGGCCTGCTGCCGCAGCTCTCGCACAAGTTGGCAACGATGGCTGATCCTTGGGACATCGAAAAACACCTGACGGCGACACTGCGTAAATCACTTGAGGACGCTGAGCGCATGTCCTCCTCCGACCTTGAACGAGCGATGACAACGAGCTGACCTATGACCACGGAATTTCCTGACGGTGACCGTGCGTACCGTGAGGCGTATTTCCGTGGGCTACGTCCTGACCCAGACCTGTGGATCGACGAGTGGGCCGACGAATACATGCGCATCCCACGGGACACCGGCGCCCCTGAGCCCGGCCAGTACCGCACGGACCGGACGCCTTACGCTCGCGAACCCATGCGCTGCCTGTCTCCGGCCCACCCGTGCCGACGAGTCGTCACCATGGTGGCTTCGCAGTTGATGAAAACGCAGATCGCCTTGAACTGGATGGGCGGTCTGATCCACATGGCGCCGTCCAACATCCTGGCGCTGTTGCCCAGCCTGAGCCTGTCCAAGCGCGTCTCCGGGCGGATCAGCAAGACCATCAAGGCAACGCCGGAGCTGGCAAAACGCGTGGCAGCCAGCCGCTCACGGGACGCCCGCAACACCATGGACACCAAGGAGTTCGAGGGGGGCGCCCTGTACGTCACCACGGCGGGCTCTGCGGCCAACCTGTCGGAGCTTTCGGCGCGCTACATCTACGGCGACGAGGTCGACCGTTGGGAGAACGATGTCGGCCAGGAAGGTGACCCCATCGTGCTGGCGGAAACGCGGGCTACCAACTTTGGCCGCAACGCGAAGATCTACTTCTCCAGCTCGCCGACGATCAAGGGCGCTTCGCGGATCGCAGACCTGTTCGAGTCCAGCGACCAGCGTTACTACTACGTGCCATGCCCCTCTTGCGGGCATATGCAGGTGTTGGAGTGGGAGCGACTGTTCTACAACAAGGACTACAGCACGGTTCACTACCAGTGCGCCGCGCCTGAGTGCGATGTGCTGATCGAGGAACACCACAAGACCGACATGCTTGCCCGTGGCGAATGGCGCGCCCATGGCAACGGCGATGGCAAGACGGTGGGCTTCCACCTCAACGCGCTGTATTCACCGATTGGCTGGAAGGACTGGCCCTCGCTGGCCGAGGAATTCGAAGACGCCAAGAAGGCCCAGGCCAAGGGCGACATGGGCCTGATGCAGGTGTTCTACAACACCCGTCTCGCCAAGGTCTGGGACAGCGCGCAAGAGCAGACCAAGGCCGAAGTGCTGATCGCTCGGGCGCGGCTGGAGATCTACACCCTCGGCAGCATGCCGGTTGGCGTAATGATGCTGACGGGCTCTGTCGACGTCCAAGCCAACCGCTTGGAGCTGATGGTGATGGGCTTTGGCGTCGGCATGGAACGTTGGGTGATCGACCACCAGGTGATCTGGGGCGATCCTGCCGACGAACGCACCTGGGCGGTGTTGGACGAGAAGCTCAAGGCCCGGTACCGGCACCCGTGCGGTGTCGCGTTGGCGATCCTGGCAACAGGCGTCGACTCCGGCGGTCACCACACCGATGAGGTGTACCAGTTCTGCCGCGTACGGCGGTGGCGCAACGTGTTCGCACTCAAGGGGGCGAGCAAGCCCGGCAAGCCGGTAATTGCTCAGCGGCCGTCCATGGTCGACGTGACCTGGAAGGGCCAAACCGAACGTGGCGGTGCCGAGCTGTGGTTTGTCGGTACCGACACCGCGAAGGACTGGATCTACAACCGCTACGCCTTCGAGGACGGCCCCGGCTCGCTGCACTTTGCCAACGACCTGCCGGACGAGTTCTTCGCCCAGTGCGTGGCCGAGCGCAAGATCGCCCGATACGTCAAAGGCTACAAGCGGATCGAGTGGGTCAAGGGCAAGGCCGAACGCAACGAGGCGCTCGACCTGATGGTGTACTGCCTGGCAATGGCGCATTACCTCGGTATCAACCGATACCAGGAACACGACTGGGAGCGGGTGCGACAGTCGCTGGCCCAGGCGGGTTTGTTCGATGAAAAGGTGGTCGCCGCCGAACGTGTCACGGTCGCCGAGCAGGCTCCCGCGACACCGCAAGTGGTGCCGCAGGCCGTTGCACCGGTCGCCCAACCGCGACCCGCCGCACCCCCACAACGCCGCAGCTCCACCAGCGGTTACCTGAAGAGACGTTGATATGTCGTTTACCCCGAAGCACCTCGAAGCCATCGAGCGCGCCATTGCACGCGGTGAAAAGACCGTGCGCTACAGCGACCGCACGGTGGAGTACCGCTCCATTGACGAACTGCTCAAGGCCCGCGACGAGATTCGCACGTCGCTGAGCCAAGCCGCCGGACCGCGCTCTCGCGTGGTTCGGCTTTTCCACGGAGGCAAAGGACTCTAATGGCCCGACATTATCCGACGCTAACCCGTAACGGATTCTTGCTGCCGTCGAACATCAAGGCCAGTTACGAAGGCGCCGGGGAGGGCCGGCGTTCGGCCAGTTGGGAAGCCAGCGACAACGGCATCAACAGCATCAACACTCCAGCCCTGCGTAACCTGCGCGCTCGCTCGCGGGCGGCGGTGCGCAATGACCCGTACGCGTTCAACGTCATCGACAAGCGTGTCAGCAACCTGATTGGTACCGGCATCACGCCCAGGCCGACCACGGATGACGCTGCCCTGCGCAAGCTGAAACAGCAGCTGTGGGATGACTGGGTGGATGAGGCGGACGCCGACGAGCTGACCGACTTCTACGGCATGCAGGCCCTGGTGGCGCGCACTGTCGAAACAGCCGGGGAGTGCTTTGTGCGGCTACGGCCGCGCAGCCCGAGCGAAGGTTTGGCTGTGCCGTTGCAGCTGCAGGCGCTGGCCCCGGAGTTTGTCCCCCACGACAAGTTCGAGACCGCCAAAAACGGCAACGTGATCCGCGCCGGGATCGAGTTCAACCCGGCCGGCAAGCGTGTGGCGTATTGGATGTATCGGTCGCATCCACGCGATTCATCGTCTTTGAATGCCGGATACAACCAGTTAGTGCGTGTACCGGCGGCACAGGTGCTGCACATCTTCGAACCCATGGAGCCGGGACAGTTACGCGGAGTGCCGCGTTTGGCGCCAGTGTTAAAGCGCCTGCGCAGCCTGGACAACTACGATGACGCCGTGTTGTTCCGCCAGGAAGTGGCGAACCTGTTTGCCGGTTTCATCAAGCGACCTGCACCAGAGGCGGGGCCGCAGACTCGCAACCCCGTGACCGGAGAGTTGCTGGTCACCGACCGCGACGGCTTCACGCCGATGGTTGCCCTGGAGCCGGGCACGATGCAGGAGCTGGCGCCAGGTGAAGAGGTGGAGTTCTCCAAACCACCGGACGCCGGCAACAACTACCCGGACTTTATGCGGCAGCAGCTGATGGCTGCTGCGGCGGGTTCGGGCACGCCCTACGAGATCCTCACCGGCGACATGCGCGAGGTCAACGACCGGGCGCTGCGGGTGGTGCTCAACGAGTTCCGGCGACGCCTGGAGCAACTGCAATTCGGTGTGTATGTGCACCAGCTGTGTCGCCCTGTGCGTGCTGCCTGGATGGATATGGCGGTGTTGTCCGGCGCCCTGGTGCTGGAGGACTACGCGCAACGTCGACGCGAATACCTGCGCACGCGTTGGGTGCCGCAAGGCTGGGCCTACATCCAGCCGGTGCAGGACGTGCAGGCACGGCGGATGGAAGTGCAGGCGGGCTTTGGTTCGCGCAGTGAAATGTGTCTGCGTAACGGTTACGACGCGGAAACCATCGACGCAGAAAACGCCGCCGACCTCGCAAGGTCCACGGACCTCGGCCTCAACTACACGACTCTTGATGCCATCGAGCCGATTGATGACAAGGAACAATTATGAGCAAAAAGACGAAGCCCCGCGTTTATGACAAGGCGGGCAAGCAGGTCAAGGTGGCCGACAAGAGCTGGTACACCTTCCAGGCCAGCGGCGAAGCCGAACAGCGCAACATCGAGATCTTCGTCTACGGGGAGATCGGCGCCTGGGGCGTCACCGCCAATCAGTTTGTGCAAGATCTGCGCGCCATGGATGACGGCGCGTCACCGGTGATCGTCGCGTTCAACAGTATCGGCGGCGATCTGTTTGACGGCCTGGCGATCCACAACGCGCTGTCGCGCTTGGGCGAGCGCTGTACCGGGCGCATTGATGCGCTGGCGGCCAGCGCCGCCAGTGTCGCGGTGTGCGGCGCTCACCGGGTGGTGATCGCTGCCAACGCTTTGTTGATGATCCACAACCCCTACACCTTTACCGGTGGCGATGCTGAGGACTTTCGTCGTGTCGCTGATGTGTTGGATCAGACCCTGGAAGCGATCATCGCGGCTTACAAAGCCAAGGCGCCGGACATCGACGAAGCCGAGCTGCGGCGCATGGTCAACGCCGAGACCTGGCTCACCGCCAATGAAGCAGTTGCGTTGGGTCTGGCAGATGAAGTGGGTGACGGCCTCAAGGTCAGCGCTTGCCTCGGCCAAGGCAGCGTGCTCCAGCGTTTCCAGCATGCACCGCCTGAGTTGCTCGCCCAGCTGGATGAAGAGCCGGATGCCGAACCGAAAGAGCCAGTTATTCAGCCTGATCCGGCTCCTGTGCTGGACGCCGCCGGATTGGCACTGCTGGTCACCAAGAGTTGTGCGGCGGCCGGCATCAGCAACCTGGTAGAGCAGCTTCTCGCTACCACCAAGCTAGAGAGCGAAGCGGTAGTCACGGCGGCGCTGAGCAGGGCTAAAGCCCTTCACGGCCTCTGCGTTGCTGCACGGCTACCTGAGCTGACTGGCGAGTTCATCGCAGCTGGTCTGGATGAAGCTGCGGTCAGGGCGCGCCTGTTCGACAAGCTGGTGAGCAGTGGCGGCGGCTTTGAAATCAACAACAGTCTGCCGCTGGACAATGACCCTGAACCCACGGTCAAGGCCAAGCAGGTCGACACCCAAACAATCTGGAGCAGTCGTCAGGCGGCTCAGAACGGAACCTCGAAAGGAGCAAGAGCATGAAAACTGAATCGATGCACGCGGGAGAGTTCCTGCTGTCCGAAGGCGCTGGCAACATTTCCCGCGAAGCGATCAACGTCGCCGCTGGTGCTGCACTTGAGCCGGGCCAGATCCTGGGCCTGATTACCGCCACCAGCGAATTTGCGCCCTATAAACCAACCGCCGAGGACGGCACCGAAAACGCCATCGCGATCCTCTACGGCCCGCTGGGCGAGTCCGATGTTCCTCGTCGCGGTCGTGCTGTCGTGCGCTTGGCCGAGGTCAGCGAAGCCCACCTGACCGGCCTAGACCCGGCCGCCGAAAAGGCCCTGGCGTCCCATTTCGTGATCGTCCGCTAAGGCGATCCCCCTGTTCAATCATCCCGCCGAGTGCGGGATTTTTCATTTCTGGAGAGTACCCCATGGCTGAGATCGCTATTTTTGAAGACGACGCGTTCAGCGTCTCCTCGTTGACCGCTGCAATCAATGATCAGGAATACCTGCCGGGCCGCATCAGCAGTCTGGGTCTGTTCCACGAAGAGGGCATCAGCACGTTGACTGTGCAGATCGAGAAGGACGGCGACACCCTTGCCCTGGTGGCATCGGGTGAGCGCGGCACCTCGGGCCAGGTGGTCGGCGGAACCAAGCGTCAATTGATCCCGTTCAATACCGTGCACCTGCCGCAACGATTCACCATCACCGCAGATGAGATTCAGGGCATCCGTGCCTTTGGCACCCGTAGCGAGTTGCAGTCGGTGCAGGATGTGGTTAACAAGAAACTGGCAAAGGCCCGGCGACAGTTGGACGCCACCCACGAATTTCAGCGTATGGGCGCCTTGAACGGCCAGGTGCTGGATGCCGATGGCAAGACGGTCCTGTTGGACATCTATAAAACCTTCGGTGTGAATCGTCAGAAGCTTTCGATGGGCCTGAACAGCCCTGACACTGAGCTGCGGGTCAAATGCGGCGAAGCCTTGGATATGCAAGAGGATGCTCTGGGCAGCATCACCAGCACCGGATCCCGTGCTTTGTGCGGCAAGAACTACTGGAACAAGCTGATCGTCCACCGCTCAGTCAAAGAGACTTACCTCAATAGCCAGCAAGCCGCCGCCTTGCGCGGTGATGCTCGTGAGAGCTTTGAGTTCGGCGGGATTATCTGGGAGCGCTATCGGGGCAAGATCGCAGGCGTTTCGTTTGTCCACGACGACAAGGCGCTGCTGATCCCCGAGGGCGTGCCTGAACTGTATATCTCGCGCTTTGCCCCGGCTGACTACATGGAAACGGTCAACACCCAGGGCATTCCGTACTACAGCAAGATCGAGCCGCTGCCGTTTAACAAGGGCGTGGCCGGGGAGGCCCAGTCCAACCCGCTGCACCTGTGCACGCGACCTCGGGCGCAGATTCTGCTGGAGATGTGACTGTGGCCTTCCGCGACCTGATCGACGACATCGACGACGTGGTGTTCGAGACCTTGGGCGACAGCGCCCTGATCGAAGGCCGCGCCGAACCGGTGCTGGGTATGTTCGCGGCGCCGTGGAAGCAACCGCAATTCGGCAAGGTCCACACTGGCCTGCGAGAACCTCGCTTTGAGATTCGCGTGAAGGATTCGGCCGGGCTGAAGCATGGGTTGCGCGTCACTGTAGACCTGCCGTCGCTGGATGGCGGTGGCGACTACGACCTGCTGCAGTTGGCGCCTGGAGGCGATGGCTTGGTGGCCTTGATCTTGAGGAAACGTGCATGAGCGTCGGCAGCTACGTACATAAGACGCGGGACAGCGGGATGCTCAACATCCAGCCGTCAGCGGTGCATTCCCAGGCGCTACGCGAGTTCGGGCTGTTAGTGCCCAAGGCTGCTGCAGCGGCCCAGCGTCGAGCGATCAATAAGACGCTGGGCAGGTTACGCACCCACATCGCCCGCGCCGTGGGCAAGCAGGAGCGGATCGCCATCGGTGCCGTCCGGCAACGCCTTCGGGCGTACCCGGTCAGCGGCGGTGCGACGCGCGGCAAATTGTGGTTCGGGGTCAACGCTATCGAGGCCAGTCGCATCGGGAAGGCTCGGCAAACCCGTGCCGGTGTGTCGGTGGCAGGGCGACGTTACCAGGGCGCGTTCTTCAAGCAGGTGTATGGGGGCAGTCCTGATATCTGGATCCGCACGTCGAGCAAGCATTTCAACGCCGCGGACTACCCCGGCAGTACACAGGGGCGGCGCAGCTCTGGCTTCATCGCAGAAAGCGACAACCGCTTTCCGCTGGCGAAAGCCAAGGTGTCGCTTGACCAGGTGCGACCGCACTTCGATAGCTGGGTCAAACGCGCCGATGAAATACTGCTGGAGATCCTCAAGCAAGAACTCAACTTTGAACTGCAGAAGTACCTCAAGGGGACCGCCCGTGTCTGATCAGCCTTTCAGCCTCGACCAGTTGTATGGGGCCATCGAGCAGCACCTGCAGGAACATCTACCGGGGATTCAGGGCGTGTCGTTCTGGCCGGATCTGTCGGCGGAGACCACCCTTCCTACGCCCGTGGTGCTGCTGGAAATGGCCGAGATGGAGCCGGCGCAGGACACCGGTACCGGTGAAACATCGCTGACCTGCAAGTTCGAGGCGCGAATCATCGTCGACTCGATCAGCACGGACCCGCAACGTCAGGCTGTGCAGCTGGCGTCTCAATTGGCGGTGCTTCTGCGCGGGCAAAGCTGGGGCTTGGAGGTCGACTGCGCGCAGTTCGTACGCTCCACCCAGGACTGGACCAAGCCCGAACTGGACGGCTATTTCGTCTGGCTGGTGGAGTGGGATCAGACAGTTTACCTGGGCGTTGAGGAGTGGCCGTGGCCGGATGAGCCACCAGGCTCGCTGGTCATCGACCTTGGGCCGGGTGTCGGGCAGATCAAGCCGGGGGATCTGCAATGAGTTACGCCACGGCTCAGCATGATCGGATGATCGCTTCCACGGTGATGCCCTGCGTTGTGGTGGCGGTAGATTTGCCTGCCGCCATGGTGCGTGTGCAGTCGGGCGATTGGATTAGCGCGTGGGTTCGCTGGCACAGCCAAGCCGCCGGCAAGGCGCGCCATTGGCGCGTGCCAAGCCTGGGCGAGCAGGGCGCGTTGATCAGTCCCAGCGGGGAGGCGGCGATGGGTACTTTCCTCCCCGGTCTGTACGGCAATGCCGGCGCGCAACCGGACAACCGCGACCATGTCGAGGTTTTGCGTTTTGATGATGGGGGCTCTCTCGTCTACGACTGGCAGGCCCATAGCTACACCATCGATCTGCCGGCGGGCACCGTCACGGTCAAGGTCGGTGGCTCGGTGCTGGAGATGACACCGGACAGCACACGACTGGTATCGGGCGCGATCAATCTGGTGGGGGCTGTCACCATCGACGGTACAACCCAGATTAACGGCAAGTTGAATACGACCGGCGACATCAACAGTGCCGGCAAGGTCATCGACGTCGGCGGCAACACACCGAACCATAAACACTGATCCAGACCCGCCTAGTGCGGGTTTTTTGTTTTAGGAGCATCCATAGATGAGCAAGAACAAACCCGACAGCCAGGACGAGATTGGGCCAGGCCGCGTGTTTCGCGACACGCTCTACACGTCGCGCACGCTGATACTTCCCGATGGCAGCGCGCTGGCCGTGACTAAGGCCAGCGTGACGGCCGCCACCGAAGAGCAATTCGCTTTCCTCAAGACCCACCCGGAACTGGTGCAGGAGTAATCCCGATGATCGGAATGGATCGCCGCACCGGCCAACCGCTGTCCGGGCTCGACCATCTCCGGCAGTCCATCGGGGACATTCTCTCCACGCCGGTCGGCAGTCGGCGGATGCGACCTGAATACGGCAGCCAGATCCGACGCTTTGTCGACCTACCGGTTAACGCCGGTTGGAAGAGCGCGGTACAGGCCGAAGTGGCTCGCTCGCTGGGGCGCTGGGAGCCGCGGCTAAAGCTCGAGCAGGTGCAGGTCGTTGCCATCGTCAGCGGGCGCATCGACTTCAAATTAACCGGTGAATACCAGGGCGAACGCCTGCTGCTGGAGGTATCGGCATGAGCACAGTGGATTTATCGGCACTGCCGGCGCCGCAGGTGCTGGAGGCCTTGGACTACGAAGCGCTGTACGACGAAGGACTCGCTGCCTTTCGCGGGTATATGGGCGATAACTGGTCGGCGGGGCTGGAGAGCGACCCGGTAGTCAAGCTGGTGGAGCTGGGGGCGTACGGCAAGATGCAGAACCGGGCGCGGGTCAACGACGCGGCCAAGGCTCTGATGCTGGCGTATGCCGAAAAGGAGGATCTTGATCAGCTCGCGACCAACGTGAAGCTCAAGCGACTGGTGATTCAGCCAGCCAACCTGCTGGCGGTACCGCCAGTGGAAGAGGTCAGGGAGTCGGACGATGCCCTGCGTGAGCGCATCCAGTTGGTCTATGAGGGGCTGACCACCGCCGGCCCGCGTAACAGTTACATCTTCCATGCGCGCAACGCCTCGGCGCTGGTGGCCGATGCCACGGCAGAAAGTCCATCACCGGCCGTAGTGGTGGTGACGGTGCTAAGCCTCAATGGCAACGGCAAGGCCGATCAGGCCCTGCTCGACCAGGTATTCGCCAAGCTCAGCGATGATGACATCCGCCCAGTAGGCGACCGGCTCATGGTGCAGAGCGCGCAGATTCTGGAGTATCGCATCGACGCGGTGCTGCACATGATCGGCGCGGGCCCTGAAAACGACGCCTTCCTGTCCGAGGCTATCAAGCGCCTTGCGGCCTGGGTCAACCCGCGAAAACGCCTGGCCCTGGAAGTAGCCCGATCGGCTATCGATGCGCAGTTGCATGTCGGTGGTGTCGGCCGGGTCGAGCTAAAAAACTGGGTCGACTTGAAACCGACCAAATTCCAGGCGGCCTATTGCACCGGTTTCAGCGTTGTCCTGGGGGGCTCGACATGACCAGTCTGCTCCCCTTGAACAGCACACAACTGGAGCGCGCCATTGAGGCCGCCCTGGCCGAGAAAACCGAGATCCCGCTCCGTACCCTGTACAACCCGGACACCTGCCCGGCGCATCTGCTGCCTTGGCTGGCCTGGACCTGGTCGGTCGACCGCTGGGACAACAAATGGTCGGAGGCCGTCAAGCGCTCGGCCATTCGCTCCGCGTTTTACGTGCATGCCCACAAGGGCACCATCGGCGCGTTGCGCAGGGTGGTCGAGCCGCTCGGCTACCTGATCGAAGTGCTGGAGTGGTGGCAGACCACGCCCGAGGGGATCCCCGGCACGTTCGCCTTGAAGGTCGGCGTGCTGGACACCGGCATCACCGAAGAGATGTACCTGGAGCTGGAGCGCCTGATCGACGACGCCAAACCCGTCAGTCGGCCGCTGACCGGACTCGCGATCAGCCTCGAAACCCAAGGCGCCATAAACATCGGTGTCGCCCTCTACGAAGGCGACGTAATCGACGTCTATCCACCCGTGCAACGTGACATCGAAGTCACGGGCTACATCGGCGTGGTCGGGCGCGAACACAGCATAGACACTCTGGACGTTTACCCATGATTGATCGCAACTCGCAATTTATGGCGATCCTCACCAATGTGGGGGCCGCGAAGCTGGCTAACGCCAATGCCCTGGGCATTCCCTGGAACCTCACTGCCCTGGGCGTTGGGGATGCCAACGGCACTGACCCGGTCCCCAGTGCAACCCAGACCAAGCTGATCAACGAGAAGCGGCGGGCACCCTTGAATCAACTGCGCGTCGATCCGGTGAACGCGGCTGTGATCATTGCCGAGCAGGTGATCCCTGCAGACGTCGGCGGCTGGTGGATTCGCGAAATCGGTCTGTACGATTCGGACGGCGACCTGGTCGCGGTTTCCAATTGTGCGCCGAGCTTCAAGCCGGCGTTGGACCAGGGATCAGGCCGCACACAGATTGTGCGGATGAACTTTATTGTTTCCAGCATCAACAACATCGTGTTGAAGATCGACCCCGCCATCGTCCTGGCGACTCGCGAGTACGTTGATCTGGCTATCACCGAGGCTATCAACAAGCAGGACTTCAAGCATTCGGTGCTTGTGGCTACTACGACAAACATTGCCCTGACTGGTATCCAGACAATCGACGGCGTTTTGTTGGTGGAAGGCTCCCGGGTGCTGGTGAAGGACCAGACCCAGGCCAAGGACAACGGTATTTACGTTGTAGCTGCTGGCGGCACCTGGAAGCGTGCCCAGGATGCAGATGCCAGCGTCGAGGTGACACCGGGCCTATTTGTCAGCGTTGAGAAGGGCACGGCCAACGGCGACAGCGTTTGGCAGCTGGTTACGGATGCGCCGATTGTATTGGGCACCACTGCGCTGACTTTTGAAGTGGTAGCAGGGCGCACGGGCATTACCGCTGGAACCTATCGTAGCTTGACCGTGGATAAATATGGCCGCGTGATTGCGGGCACAAGTCCCGCCACGCTTGCAGCCTATGCAATCGATATCCCCACACAAGCCGAGGCAGAGGCGCAAGCCGACCAAGACAATACAAAACCGATGACGGCACTTCGCGTATTCCAGGCGGTTGCGAAAAAATTAGGTCTCATGGCACAGACGGGACTAGCTGATGCCACCGTAGGAAAGCTGATGCTTGTCGGCGCAGGTGGCTTGATGGGAGCCGTTGAACCCTTCGGTGACCCGAATGCTATCCCATGGCGGACCGGTCATTTTGGCGCGACTGCGGCTTCCGCCGCGAACGGACCACCCGGTGCGACCCTCGGCGATATGGTTTTCCAGGAGGTCTATAACGCCAACTCCGCCGCGCAGCATTGGACCTGTTATTCGTCAGCTCACAAATACACCAGACGATGGAATGTAGGGGTTTGGTCGGCCTGGGATGAGGACCTGACGGTGGCAAGCATTGGCGCGGTGATGACGGCCACGCAGTCTGAAACTAATTCAGGGGTCAATGACACCAAATATATTACCCCGAAGAAATTCGCGGCCGGTGTCGCGGCTTTGATCATTCAGGCCACCGAAGCAATCAGGGGTATCGCCAAACTTGCAACGATGGCACAGGTTGATTCTGGATCGGGTGATGACGTCATTGTCACGCCGTACAAGATGCGGTTTGGTTTTTACCTAAGCCTTGCCCAAAATGGGGGCATTGTTTTCCCTAAATGGATGGGGGGAGTCGTTATTCAGTGGGGGTCTTCGGCAGTAGTCCCCCTTGATGATCGTCTTACAGTGAGCTTTCCGATTGAATTCCCCAATGCCTGCCTGGTAGCGCTCGCAAACTATAAAGGCGCCGCAACGGTATCCAATCATAGTCAGTCCTACGGCGTCGCGAACTTCACAAAAACTTCGTTTCAGATAGAGAACCAGTGGGTTTACAACGCAAATGCGCAAAATTTCGCAGGCGTCTGGCTAGCAGTCGGTTACTGATCATGGGTAATGGAGATAATCATGCAGCGTTTTTATAGCCCATCAACTGGGTGCTCTTACTTGACATCAATTCATGGCGATAAAATGCCCAAGGATGTCTTGAGAATCACCGAGGATGTGTATCTGGCGGTGATTGGGAACCCCACGCCTGGCAAGATTCGTGCTCATGACGATAAAGGGCTTCCGTATTTGATTGATCCACCTGCGGTCGTCCCTGATCCAATCACACAGGAGCGTGAGTGGCGCGACGCCGAACTTTCGTCTGTTATGTGGCTGCGCGAGCGTCACCGTGATCAGAAAGAAAGTGGCGTCAATACAACGTTGTCAGATGAACAGTTCTCCGCGTTGTTGGTTTTCCTCCAGGCTCTGCGCGACTGGCCGCAATCGCCGAGCTTCCCGGAAATCAATCATCGGCCAGTCGCACCCGCTTGGGTCGCCGAGCAAACCAAATAACGCCCCGCACTGACGGGGCGTTTTCTTTTCCGCAGTACGCACACGAACCAATCTCGGCCTCGCTTATGCGGGGCTTTCTCGTTTCTGGAGTTCAACCATGAGTGCAAGTGGATTCTTTCACGGCGTCACCGTGACTAACGTCGACACCGGTACGCGGCCAATCGCCGTGCCGTCGTCTTCCATCATCGGCCTTTGCGACACGTTTACGCCTGGTCCCAATGCCAGCGCCTTGCCCAATCAACTGATGCTGATCACCCGCGAAAGCGAAGCCATCGCCGCGTGGGGCCCAGATGCGGCGATCACTAAGGCGGTCAAGGCTATCTATGTTCGCTCCAAGGCAGTGATCGTCGCCTGCGGCGTGGAGAAGCTGGCCGACGCCGCTGCGCAGACCTCGGCCATCATTGGCGGGGTTCTGGCGAATGGCACCCGCACCGGCATGCAGGCGCTGCTCGATGGCAAGAGCCGCTTCAACGCGCAGCCCCGTTTGCTGGCTGCGCCCAAACACACCGCGACACTGGCCGCCGCCACAGCGCTTGTTGCCCTGAGCGACAAGCTGCGTGCTCTAGCGATCATCGACGGCCCCAACACCACCGACGAAGCCGCTATGGAATACCGCGAAAACTTTGGCAGCAAGCGCGTGTTCTTCGTCGACCCTGGCGTGAAGTTTTGGGATACCGCGCTCAGTGCCACCATCGACGCACCCAGTTCTGCCTGGGTCGCAGGGCTCTTCGCTTGGACGGATTCGGAGTACGGCTTTTGGGCTTCTCCGTCGAATAAGGAGTTTGTCGGCCTCACCGGCACCGGTCGCCCAATCGAGTTCCTAGATGGCGACGAAACCTGCCGGGCCAACCTGCTCAACAACGCGCAGATCACCACCATCATCCGGGATGACGGCTACCGCCTGTGGGGCAACCGCACCTGTTCAAGCGATCCGAAGTGGGCATTCGTCACCCGCGTGCGGACCATGGACATCGTCATGGACGCGATCCTCTACGGCCACAAATGGGCGGTTGACCGCTCGATCACCAGGACATACGTCAGCGACGTAACCGAAGGTCTCGCCGCGTTCATGCGTGACCTGAAAAACCAGGGGGCGGTGATCAACTTCGAGGTGTTCGCTGACCCCGTGCTGAACACGGCCAGCCAGCTGGAGCAGGGCAAGGTCTACTGGAATATCCGCTTCACCGATGTACCGCCGGCAGAAAACCCCAACTTCCGCGTCGAGGTCACCAACCAGTGGCTGACCGAAGTCCTCGACACCAACGCATAAAGGAGAGCCGCCGATGGTTCCGCAAACGCTTTACAACATGAACGCCCATATCGATGGCGTCAGCTTTGCCGGGGATATCACCAGTGTGACCCTTCCCAAGATGACCCTGAAAACCGAAGAGCATCGCGCCGGTGGGATGGATGCCCCGGTCGAGATGGATCAGGGCATGGAAAAACTGGAGGCCAGTTTCGCCGGCAAAGGCGTACGCCCTGAAGCCATGAAGTTTTATGGCTTGGCTGATCAGAATGCATTCAACGCTGTGTTCCGTGGCTCCTTCAAAGGTCAGAGAGGTGCGACCACTGCGGTGGTCGCCACCCTTCGCGGCATGCTCAAAGAGATCGATCCGGGCGACTGGAAAGCCGGTGAAGCGGGCGAGTTCAAGTACGCAGTCGCGGTCAGCTATTACAAGCTCGAAGTAGCCGGACGCCTGATGTACGAAATCGATCCGATCAACTGTGTTCGGGTCATCAACGGTGTGGATCAACTTGCCGATGTCCGACGCGACCTTGGCCTGTAAGGAAACCTTTCATCATGAGTACTCTGAAAAAAATGCCGACTTGGCTGACCCTTACCCCTGAGAGCGCCGCTATTACGCTGTCACGACCTAGCGAGATTAACGGTGTCATGGTCGACCGACTGACTTTGCGTTCTCCTACCGTGCGTGAAGTGCGTGCCGCCAATGCCACCAGTGGTGGCGACGATGAGCTGCGCGAGATGCATCTGTTTGCTTCCCTCTCCGAAGCCGGTACCAAAGATCTGGAGGGGCTCAAGCTGACGGACTACCAGCGGCTACAAGCCGCCTACTTTCGCCTGGTGCAGGATGACGGGGTTTAACGCCTCCCTTCAGAAACAGGTCGCGAAGCGTTTGGCTGCGGAGTTCTCCTTCGCGGCCAGCGAAGTCGAGACCATGCCCTTTTCCACGATGATCTGGTGGCTCACGGACTGAGCCCCGCATCCCTGCCCGGAGTAATCCCATGGCAAACAACCTGGCGCTCGGTCTGGTCATCGGCGGCGTCGTCAGCTCCACCGTCGGCGCCGCCTTCAAGGACGTTGAAGGCCGCATCAAGAAGCTTGGCGAAACCGGCACCAAGGCCCGCGTGCTGCAGAGCACCATCGGCGACACCATCCGCTTGCGGGACGAATGGAAAAAGGCCCACGACACCGGTGCCGCCTCGGCCGGTGATCTGCTGAAAAAGCTGGAGAACAACCTCAAGACCCTGAAAGAGCAGGGTATTGAGGTCGGCAAACTGCGCAAGGAATATCAGGCCCTCGGCCAGGTAGCGCGTGGCGCCGAACTCAAGGCGCTGGGCCACACGCAGATCCAGCAGGGCAAAGAGGGGATGAAGAACTCCCTCGGCAAAGCGGCGGCGCTGACGGCGTCGTTGGCGATTCCGACCAAGGTTTCTGGTGATTACCAGGCGCAGATCCGCCAGATGTCGTTGTGGGCCCACACCGCCGGTACTGGCGACGAGGCCGAACTGGCAGCGAGCATCAGCAAGGTCGCGGCGGAGAAGGGCATCAGCCAGCAACTGCTGGCGAAGTCGGTCGGCGCCTTGATCGAAAAGGGCGTGGAATGGGATGTGGCCACCGCCTATGCCGGGCAGATCGCCGACCTGATCGACGGCCAGGGCATGGAGCCTGAAACCATCGCGACCCTGATCAACTCCTTCAAGGAGGCGGGAGTAAAGCAGGGCGACATGGCGGCGATGCTGGGCCAGGTAGCAGCGGCCGGTGACATCGGCGCGTTCGGCCCCAAAGACATGGCGCGGTATCTGCCGGCCATGCTCGGCAACATCAAGCGCCTGGGCATGGAAGGCCCCGAGGCGGTGCGCTTCCTCGGTGCCAGCCTGCAGTCGCAGTTCTCGCAAACGCAGGACGCGGCGGCGGCGGCCACCAACATGAACAACCTGCTCAACGCCGTGATCAGCAGCACCAGCCAGGAACGGTTCGCCAAGGAAGGCTACGACCTGGCCGGCTCGATTCTCGCCGCGACGAAAAGCGGCAAGGCAGCCAACCCGGTCGATGCTTTTATCATGCTCAGCGAGCAGTTGATCAGGAAGCAGGACCCGGCGAAGGCCAAGAAAATCGAGGCTCTCAAGGCCAAGATCAAGGCGTCGGCGGATGGCAGTGCCGAAGAGGAGCAGGCCATGATCGCCCTGACCGAAGCTGCCGGGTTGGCGAACATCGTCAGCGATCAAAGCGCCAGTGCGGGTCTGCTCGCGCAGATCAAATATGGCGACAAGATCAAAGCGGATATGTCGACCATCAAGGACACGGATGGCAAGGCCAAGATCGAGGCAGACGCGGCGAAAGCGCGAGAAACGTCCAACCGGAAGTGGGCCTCCGCGACTGCCGGCATTGAATCATCGATGACGCGTATCGGTGATGCTGTGCGGCCGCTGACGGACATTGCGGCGGATGGGCTGGCGAAAGTGGCGTACGGGCTTGGGGAGTTGGCTGGGAAGTTTCCGACAGTCATCAGTGGGGCGACGGTATTAGCCGGTGGCATTGTTGCACTGGGTACTGTCATGAGCGCGTACAAGATGGGCAAAGGCATGCTCAATGTCGCTCGAGGCTCGTTGATGGGTAACCCCAATATTCCGCAGAAAGTCATCGTGACCAATATGCCGGTTGGCGGGCTTGATGGTGGCGGGCTTGATAGCCAGGGCAAGAAAGGCCGAAGGGGGAAAGGTCGTAAAGGACGGGGCGGGCGGCCGGGGATTGCCAGTGTCGCATCCACGGTGCCGGTCGGAGCCACTGCCAGCCGACTTGCGCCGAGGGCCATGATGGGCAAGGGCCTCGGATTCGCCAAGGTAGGGGCGCCCATGGCGCTGATCGAGGCGGGGTTGATTGCTGCTGACACCTATCAGAACGCCGAGACCCGCGACGAAAAAGCCGAGGGCTACGGCAACGCCGCCGGTACCTTAGCTGGCACGCTGGCCGGTGCTGCAGCTGGGGCCGCGATTGGTTCGGTGGTGCCGGTGATCGGCACGGTGGTTGGCGGACTGATCGGCGGATTCCTCGGGAGTTGGGGCGGCGGTGAACTAGGTAGTGCGGTGGGCAAGGCTGCGTTTGGTGGGCCGGATGCCCCGATAGGACGTTTGGCTCAACCTTCGCCGTTACTGCTGCAGAAACCAAGCGGGCCGAGCATCTCCCGACTCGCGCAATTGGCGCCGACTCCTACCTCAGGCCCACTGATGGGAGATGTCGCTCGTTCGCTGGCAACGGCTCCACCAGCAGCGGCGGTGCCCGCATTGCTCAGTGCCGGTGCAGCAGCAAAGCCGGACCCTGCTCGCGTCGAACAGGCCTGGACGTTCGCCCCAACCATGCCGGTGACTGTGCAGGGCGACGTCAAGGATCCACGGCAACTGGCGCAGGAAATGATGCCGTACATGCGTCAGTTGTTCGAGGAGTTCAGCCGGGAGCAGGCGCGGCGCAATCTGTTCGATGCCCCTCATATTTAAGGAGCTGTCATGACTTACATGGAGCAACTGCAATCCGGCTTCAAATCCCTGGTTCAGGCCGGGGAGGCGGGTCGGCACAGCATTGACGATATGATCGGCCCGGTGAACGGGGCTATTAGCGAGATCAGTGGTGCAGCTGAGGAGATCGCCAGCTTGCCAGGTGTTCCGCCGGAGGTAGGTGCAAAGCTACAGCGCGTTATGCGTGGGATCGGAGCAGCTCAATCCAAAGTAGGGACTGTGCTCGCCACTTACAGCAAGGCTAGCCGTACTATGTCGGGCATTGATGAGCGTATGGGAACGCTGAAAGAGCAGGCTTACAGGGCAGCGACGGCAATCAATCAAATCGCGGGACAGATTGATCCTAGGTTGGCGAACATTATACCCACAAGCGCGTTGGCGCCGAATGCCACACCGATGGCGGAAGCGGTGAAGCCGTTTCCGCATCTGTTGATCCTGCAACCGCTGCAAACCAACACCCAACCGTTCTACTTCAACCTGGACACGGCGGCGTTTGATGAACTACGCCGGCAAACAGAGTTCCGCTGGGCCTCGCAAGAGCGCCTCAGTCGTCGGCCGGCGCAGCAGGCGGTGGGTATGGGCGAGGAGAAACTCAGCCTCAAGGGCACAATCTTCCCCGCGTTCAAAGGTGGACTTAAACAGCTGGATACCCTGCGCTCGATTGGCGCCCAGTTACTGCCGTTAAACCTGACCACAGGCTACGGCGTCGTGCTGGGCACCTGGTGCCTGCGCAGCCTGGAGGAAGAACAGGGCGCCCTGTTGGCCGGCGGGATCCCGCGCAAGCAAACCTTTAGTTTGGAGTTCACGCGCTATGGCGATGATATGCAGGACATCTGACGGGGATCTGCTGGACACGTTGTGCTACCAGCATTACGGACATTTGAATGGCACGGTCGAGGCAGTGCTGATGGCGAATCGGTTGTTGGCGGATGAGCCGCAGCCGTTGCGCACGGGGCTGTTGATCACCTTACCCGACATCGAGCAGCAGACGGTGGAACAGGTGCAGTTATGGGATTGAGTCTCGGGGAGCATGTATGAAACCCATCTTTCAGATTATCGCTGACGGGGCTGATATCACGGCCTTGATCAACGACCGTCTGCTGCTGTTGCGCACATTGGACAAGCCAGGCATGGAATCGGACGAATTCGAGTTGCGCATCGATGACCGCGATGGCGCGGTCGCACTCCCCAAAAAAGGGGCTGCGATACAGGTCTTCCTGGGCTACCACAGCAAAGCACTGGCCCGCTTGGGCCGCTATACCGTCGACGACATCGAAGTCTCCGGCCCGCCCGACACCTTGGTCATTCGCGGAAAGGCCAGCGATATGCGAGGCAGCGGCAAGACGACCCGTAGCGGTAGTTGGGAAAATGTGCCGCTGTCCAAGATCGTCAGCGACATTGCCACACGCAACGGCTGGAAGCCTGAATGCCCGGTGACTACGTCCGTGCCCAGGGCCGACCAGATGAACGAGTCGGATTACAACTTCATCACCCGGTTCGCCAAGGACCATGACTGCACGGCCAAGGTCGCCGACGGCAAGCTGCTGGTGCTGCCACGTCAAAGCGGGCAGACAGCCAGCGGCAAGAGCCTGCCGGCGATCACCATTCGCCGCAGTGACGTAAGCCGTTGGCAGTTTCGCTTCACCGACCGCACCACTCAGAAGGCCGTCAAGACCAACTACCAGGACAAAAAAACCGGTGAACTGGTGAACCTGACCTTGGACAACGACGACGCGCCTGCAGGGCTGCCGCCCGTTCATACCGATCGGCATATCCATCCGAACAAATCCGCCGCTGAGCAGGCGGCCAAAGCACGACTCGCGGCTTTCAACCGCTCAACCGCTGAGGTTCGGCTGGAGATGGTAGGGCGCACCGATCTGTTTGCTGAGCGGCAAATCAACGCGCAGGGCTTCAAGGAAGGTTTGGACGGCGAGTTTCTTGTCGACTCGGTGGAGCAGGTATTCACCCAGTCCGGCTGGAGCACCACAGTGGAATGCAACGCAGGGAAGAAGGGTAAGGCCAAGGCGGCCGGTAAGAAAACGAAGAAGTCCAAGGAGGTCAAAGTCCTGGAGTTGTAACTGGCCATACCCGCTTCACCACCCGCCGCCATCGAGCGGTCTTTTTTTTGCCTGGGAAAAAGCGATGTCCATCACCGAGCAACAAGTCCAACGCATCATGCCCAACGCCCGCCGACAAGCGGGCGTTTTTGTATCCGCGCTAAACGCGGCCATGACCAATCGCAGGATCGATACACCCAAGCGCCAGGCAGCCTTCCTTGCCCAGGTCGGGCACGAGTCCGGCCAACTGCAGTACGTACGCGAACTGGGAGGCGATAAATACCTCAGCAAGTACGACACCGGTCCACTGGCTGCAAAGCTGGGGAACACGCCCGCTGCTGATGGTGACGGACAGCGGTATCGCGGCCGTGGGCTGATCCAGATCACCGGCCACGACAACTATCTGCGCTGCAGCCTGGCGCTGTTCGGCGACGAGCGACTGCTGCGCACGCCGGAGCTGCTGGAGCTACCGCAATGGGCGGCAGAGTCTGCAGCGTGGTTCTGGTCCGCGAACGGCTTGAACATGCTCGCGGATCAAGACCAGTTCAACACCATCACCCGCCGGATCAATGGCGGACTTAACGGCCTGGAAGATCGTCTGCAACTGTGGGCCAGGGCGAGGGCGGTATTATGCGTCTCTTCGACCTGATCCCCGCGCAGTTCCGCATCGCTGCCATTGCATTGCTGCTGGTGGGATTGGCCGCTGGCTCTGCTGCATTAGCCTGGACCGTTCAAGGCTGGCGTTGCGGCGAGCAATTGGAGCGCCAGGCCCGACTGCATTCGGACACCCTCAAAGAGTTGTCACTGGCCTCTGCCGCCTTACAGCGTAATGTGCAGGACAAGCGCTTTGCCCTCGAGCAGCGCCTGCAGAACAAAGATGAAATTCACCACAAGGAATTGATCGATGAGCAAATCAAGCAGGCTCGTCTGCGTGATCGCCTGGCTACTGCTGATCTGCGGCTGTCAGTCATACTCGCCACCACCGACGCCGCCAGCAGCGGTTCACTGCCAACCACCACCACCCCCGGCCGCGTGGTTCATGGCCCCACAAGAGCCCAACTTGACCCAGCGCATGCTCAACGAATTATCGGAATCACCGATACCGGTGACCAAGGATTGATCGCCCTGCGGGCCTGCCAGGCCTATGCAAAAGAAGTCTCAACACCGAAGTAAAAGGAGCGGCCGGACAGGACGCGTCAACATCTAGCCCGGCCACCTTCACCGCAGATTGTCCCTGCAAGTAACCTGATGCGTGTGGCGCGGGCGCCCGACCTGGCAAAATTAGACTTGGCCCTAGAGCATGCGGAGGGTTTTGTGGAAGGTGTGGAAGCCTCACGCGCAATAAACTCGGCTGCCATCCAAGAGTTGTTCGTGGTCTTGGAGCGTGCAGGTTCGGCTCGTCGTGAAGAACTGGCGACATGATTGTCAGTCGCAGGGCCTGAGGAATCACCATGAGAATTTTGGATGGTTTGGGCGTCGTCAATTTGCCGCCTTCGATTCGCACCCGCGCTACCGATCACTTTGCAAAGCTGATACTTGCAGAAAACCCGCACGCATTGCTTTTGGTTAAGGTGCAGGCGCAAGGTTTTGTTGAAGGGCTTGAGCTAGTCCAAGCGCTGAACACCGCTACCATTGAAGCTATGTATTTAGCGATCGATCACGTGGCGTCTGGTCGTTTGAAAGAGCTTTTAATGTGATCGGTGAGGCGATTCATCCATATCTAGGGCCGAAGCCCGCATTCGCGGTTTATGGGCGACATACAAATATGTCAAACGCGTGAAGCCTTCGCTATTCCAGCCTGTTTCGTTGGCCAACGAAGCGGAATTATCAATATTCCCAATCTCTAAGAGAGCACGATTTCTTTACGTATACACAAACGTTGGGCTCCCAACGGCGGATTGGCGGCTGTCAGATCCTTGATACGGGCGGAGCCATGGCGCCCGCTCAGCCCGTCCAGGTGAGGGCTCTGGTCCTTGCAGCGACCAATTCCCGAACGGCGAAAAATGAAAAGACAAAAAAATAGACCAATATGGTTGGAAAAATACCAATATGGTTTATGATGCGTCTGCAGCCCGCCTCAGCCGACTTGAACTGGCTTAACAATGACCTCAATCTGAGGAAGGTGGGGCCTACTACACGGAGAGCTTCATGCAATCAACACTAGCCGCTGCAATATTGTCACTGTGTGCATTTTTGCTCCTTATTGGCTGCTCATCAGTTTCAGAAGCTACGGAAGACAAGCAGAAAAACGTCGGACAATACTATGTCCAAAGTGGGTACATCTATGGGCCGGAGATGTCTGGCAAATATTACATTTTAAATAGGTACATATACGGCCCAAAAAATGGAGGTGTTTATTATCTACCAGCAGACTATGACCCAAAGAAATTTGGCCCGTTTTATATCTGGGGACCTAAGAAGGGTGGGCAATATTATATTCAAGGCAATTATATTTTCGGGCCACCTGGAGATTTACCATGGATGACAAGTGACGAGTAAATTAGCCGCTAGCGATGCCAACTAAACATATCTAATCGAATGACTCCGATCTTTTGTAGACTTGTCGTTGAGCTTAGCTTATTGCACATACAGCTCTACCAATTAGAAGTAAAAACGAATACTTTTATTTATTAAGATTTTTGCGCGCTCGCATTGCTGTTAATTAAATAAATCTATTTGCTGTAGTAGAATGGAGTTCTTATGGTTTTTAAGAGTGCGATTTCAATTGTCAAGCATCACTATAAAGCTTTCTTAATTTTAAACTTTATTTTTTACGGGCTTTTTGTAATTAGTTTCTGTTTGACATTGATTGTACCTGAACTACAAGGCTACGTTAAACCAAGTATTGATCAGGCATATATCGAAGAAGGAGTGTTAAAAACGGTCGCGGATGCATATGGTGGAAAAAACTTAGTCTTAGCAGTGACTTTAACCTTCGTCGTCAATCTAAGCGTCGCTATCGGATTAACGACTCTGCCGTCTCTCATAATTCCGTTTGTGGGAATTTTAGCTATCTTTCACCGTGCGATATTATGGGGAGTTATGTTCGCTCCCGTTGGGCCATACCCAGAAACGCTCATCCCTCACTCAATGACCCTTGTGATCGAAGGCCAAGCCTACATCCTGGCCGCGTTCGCAGCTTACGTCCATGGGCGATCGTTTTTTTGGTCAGATCGGTACGGTGTGCTTTCGCTGGGTGGTTACAAGGAGGGATTGGTATCAAGCCTCCATGTCTATTACTTGGTGGTTCTCACGCTTCTGATAGCGGCGGTCTACGAAGGCATTGAGGTCATTTATTTCATACCGCTCTTCCTTAATTCTTGAGAAAATTGGAAGATGGGCATTGTATTCCTAGAATTTCAGCTCAATACAATGCCCAGACTGACCAAATCCGAAATAGACGCCGAGATCATAGACAGAGCCGCTGGGCTGTTTGCCAAGCATGGTTTCGAACACACCTCGCTGCAGCAGATCGCGGATGCTGTGAATTATTCGAAAGCAGGATTGCTTCATCACTACCCGAGCAAGAAGGCCATTTACGAAAAAGCGCTTAGCACCGGCGTTGATCAAATGCGAGCGGTGCTCGCCCAGGTCGAAGGTGCTCCGATAGGCAAGGAGCGTGATCTTGCTGTCGTCGAAGCAATGATCCAGATGGCGCTCGACTGGCCTGGATTGTCAGCATTTACGAACCAGCTCACTCAAAATGAGCAGAACATCGAGCCAGCTTTGACCGAAATGGGCTTGATAATGTACTCGGCACTGGGGATCGATACTGCGTCTATAAGTATAGATCGCATGATTCGAGTGACAGTCGCATTTACTGGGCTGGGTGTTACAGCTGCGCTCTCTGCTCGTTTAGATCTAAAGCGTGAATGGCGACCCTATATCGTCCAAACCGCAATGGAAGCACTTGGTCACGGTGATAGATAAAAAATTAAATGCGGATCATCAGAGAATTTGTTTTCTTTGATATCCCATATTTACGAAGACATTCTTTCCATTTTAGGGGAACTGTATGTCAAAGCTTGCTGAGTTTCGTCAACTCCAAAAGCTTTTAGCAGAACAGCTGCGGACGCTCGAGAATTTTAAAAGCGACTCTGGCCTGAAAAAAGAAATAGAATTTGAGGTAAAGCTCCGCGAGCTGATGGCGGAATTCGGGTATAGCCTGAAAGATGTGATCACACTTTTAGATCCGCACGGTAGTCGTCTCAACCCTACCATCTATAAAAGCGCTGCTTCGCGTAAGCTCGATAAATGAGGGTTTATAAAAACCCGCATACGGGTGATGTTATTTAAACCAAAGCTGGGAATCATAAAAAGTTAAAGAAAGGAAGTCTGCGCACGGCTCCGAAACTGTCGAATCTTAGTTGAAAAAAGTGAACATTATATTATGAGCAAAGCGCCTCTTGGGGATTTGTTTGTCACGAGAAAAGCTGTGCGTCTTCTACATAAAAATGGCGAAACGTCAGATTATTATTTTTGAAATCTACGCACCAGCTTGATAGCCAAACGCGGCATAATCGTAACTGTCACCCAACTGCGCTACGCGAACAACAGACACCTTAATTCATTTTAGCTACGAGATGCTGAATCCAGCCGACGAAATAGACTTCTTTACAGTTGCGAGTAATAAGTATCTCCAATAAATTTTTCTTAGGCGACAGTTCATTGATCTGTCTCTACTCATGTACGCATAGCGAAACGCAAATAGCGAGGTTTAACGCTAGAACGAATGTACTTATTTATTGATCCTCTGGGCTCTAATCTGCTCAATAATCCTAACCTTCAAGGTAGTGCTCAGTACTACCCAGTCTGTAAGGCTTTAATTCAAGGCTTTAGATGCTCAAAGCTGATCGGGCTCGAATAGCTGCGAACAAATCAAAATGTTCAGCTAAACATACCAAACCAATATAGTTGAATATCTACCAAAATGGTTTATATTCTGTCGCGTGCGCCGAAACGTGCGACGTCCCCAACCTTGACGAACACTGGAGAATCAAAATAATGAAGGCAATGTTGTTAATATTTTCAGTCTTTCTACTTTCAGCTTGCGTAACTGATCAATTGGATACCGGTTTCGCGCGCCTTCGCGGCCAGCCAGTTTCTGCGGCTATTGACAGGCTCGGCGTACCAACTAGCGAGCGAACGCTTGCTGGGCGTCACGTTTATACTTGGAAGACTTCTCAGCTAGTCTCGACTTACCAACCGTCGAGCAACGTCACTACCGGAAGCATTCCTGGCCAAAATGGAAAAACAAAATACAGTAGCACCTCAATTGGCGGTACAACCGTGCAGATGAACGCTACTTGCAAGATTGAGATAGAAGTTGACAATCAAGAATTAATAAGAAATAGCTCGTACGATGGAGATGTCGGCGCTTGTGGGAAGTTCGCGCAGGCTCTTAGTCGCTGATACTTTATAATTAATTGGACACGGAAATCCATCTAAATGCCTACAGAGATATTTTCTAAGGCAGGGATTTCCGTTACCCATAAATTTAGAAGCGCTACTAGCTGAAGCCGCAATTTTTCGTCCTAAAGATGATTCATCTGCACGATAGCCGTGTCGGCCAAAAATGCCTTGTCTACAATCAAGGATCAGATTTTGATTGACTATTTCGCCGGCCCTATTATTCGAATGTCCACGTTCCATGGAATGTGGACAGTTGCGAATTCGTTCGCTAGGCATGGCAGTACCCATGGACGATCTATGCGGACTGTTAACATCGCGCTAATCAGATGCAGCCCAACAACCACCGAGGGGACCTAGCTACTTCGAGGCGCCTGGTGATTAGGATTCTTAGCCCAGTGCATTCTGTAGCCACCGGCAGCTATTGGCCGGTTTCTGCCGTCTGTTACGGGCAGCAATTGGCCGATATCTGCCTGTCGCGAGGGCCGTAATCGACCTAGAGCAGATGCCCAGACATTCAAACCAAACAAGTAGATAATCGACTGCTATCCAGCCATTTCCAGTGCGTATGAACAACGACTCTTCCCAACGCGAATCCACCGGCAGTACAGCATATAACCTTGCGCAGGCCCATGGTGCCCGGCCCCTGTCCGTTGATGGCTATCATCAAACGGTAGAACTGTGCGGTCGCGTCGCCTGCGGCTGGCTGTTCCGCTACAGGATCATTTGCAGCTTGGACATCCCAGCGCATGACCAGGAGTTATTCGCTGGCGCTGTAGGTTGCTTGGTTGCTGACGACGGAGAGATACATGATCTCTCAGGTCCGATGTTCATGGACATGCTTCACATGCTTGCATAGCTCGCGGGACCACCTTGGCCGAACTCTGCCGGTCACGACGGGAGGGAGTCGGCCAAGAGCTGCCGTTCGATTTCGTATGCTAACGACCCTAAGCGGAAGGTGGCTATACGTTCGTTTCACGGCTCAAGTTGGAATGCATCTACGTGATGGCCGCAGATTCCATGGTGTACGGGAAATCGGTAGCAATATCTATTTCTCGGGAGATATCCCGTCATCCCCCTTTATGAGCTACGCTGGTTGCATTACGCGCCTCCATCAGTGAAATGGAAACAAAAAGGAACGACTTCGAAGTCATTTAAACCGATTTTTTCGTAAGGAGCATATTGTGCAAAAAATATATTCTCATATAGGCCGATCTAAAGTAGGCGCGTGTCGGCTTCCCCCTAATAACTGGTGCTAAGGCTTATGAGGGACGCACGTGAAATCAAATAGGAAATCAACCAATCTTGTAGGCAGTCCAGTTAGAGAGGAGTTACTTGATGAGCAATCCCCTTGACGAGTTCCATAGGCTTATATCCTTACTTAATTTTGCTGATTTAGCTCCAGATATGTCGTTCGACGATTTCGTGAACGAGGCAGTGCGACTCGGCTTTAATTTCAGCAAGGATGAAGTAATAAAAGATCTAAAGCGGACATATGACAATTCAGAGAAAATGCCAGAATGGCTTAATTTGCGTGTAAAGGATCTTCAGGCTGGCCCAAATTGGAAAGACTGAATTTGTTGAGTTGCCAAGTGCAATGTGCTGCAGCTAATTTGTTTGTCGTCGATGATTTCTATGAGGATCCGGCGAGCATCCGCTCATTTGCATTAAATTGCGAATTTCGTCGATCCTCTTTTACCGTGACAGATGCCCTGGTGTCGACACTACGTCATCCAGCGGCGACTTCTACCTTACAACGTATTGGCGAAGTTATTGGGGTTGCGCCAAACCTGGATGCTCCGGATAGGATGCAGAAATTTTGGGGCTACACAGGTTGCGGCGAGTTTCAAGTAAGGCTTAAAGATACTCCGAAACCAGGTTGGGCTCACTCGCATAACGATGGCGAATGGGTCGGATTAGTCTATCTTACATCACCAGAGCACTGCGGAGAAAAGATCGGTACCTACCTCCTTGAGCACAAAAAACTCAAGGTTCGTCACTTTAATCAAGTGGAAGGCTACATGATGCAGCAACTGAAGCTCGACTCCCCAAAATTACAGGATTGGAATGTTGTGGCAGCGCCAAGAATGAAATTTAATCGATTAGTAGTGTTCGATAGTCGACACTTTCATGCCGAGTCGGGAGGTTTTGGAAAAACGGTAGAGGACGGCAGGATCGTCCAAGTATTCAACTTTAGAGGTAGTGCCTTGAAAGCAATGTAAGAACGTCAACAAAATAGTTGTTTTATTTTAGTCGGTAAGGTTCCTGATGCAGATCGCCCAGGCATGTGCCGTTACATTGATATTTCATGAGCTTTACTACTATGCCCTTGAAGGGCGAGATAGCTTTTTAGTTGACTTTATGCCTGCGCTTGGATTGCGACTGGCGCGGCCATTAAAATGCTTGCTGCATACAGCAGTTCTGATCGCAAGTCTAGCAACTGTGCTGAACCCTGGAAGTGGTGAAATTACATTGCTTGCAATCCTTGTTATTATTTATTGTGCAAATCATCGGCAGCGGCTTTCAAATCATTTGCTAATAGTGTCTTTTGTATTGCTCGTCTGCTTTATGAATAACAATGTAGAATCAATGCAGTTATTAGACAACAGAAAATTTATCATTTGTGTATTAGGTCTAATTTACTTTTTTGGCTTCTTTCACAAAATAAACCGAGCTTTTTTAAGTCAAGAAAAAAGTTGCGCAAACGTTTATTTTCGCTCGATCCTGCAAGAGCGATTTAATATCACTCCTTGGGGTGTCGTTGAAAAGATCCTTCCATTTTCGATTGTAGCCATCGAGGCCGCTTTACTTGTTGCTCTCCATTTTCCACCACTGTATGGGTGGGCATTCATCGCTGCGATATTTTTGCATTACCTATTTGGAATAACAGGCAATCCACATTTTTCCGTACTAATGAATTGTTTATTGCTTGTAGTTATAAATGAGGAGATTGCCATAGAGGGATTTGAAATTCTTGTAGTGGTTTTGTTTGCCGTTTTTACATTTATTATCACAGATCGGTCGCGTTTCAGAATCCGATGGGCGGAAAATCTTTCCATTTTTCTTTTCGGTGGGCTATCGGGCTTGAGCTGTATTTTGGTTTTTAAGGCAATTCCAGAATTCGGCCATCCAGAATTAATCTTTCAGAAGGACTATCAAATGCCGTTTTATGCCTGGGCGGCTTTATTTCTACTTTTTATAAATTGCTGCTCAGCTTATTTCGGAAAAACAGAGTTTTGCTTAGCAATGTTCAGCGGGCTGCGTCCAGATTTGAATAATCATTATTTTTTCAAAAGAATCGGCTCAAAGAATTTTCTGGAGCGGAATTATTATGAGATATTGGAGGTGCGGACTAATAGGCTAGCAAGAAATAATTCATCACTCACAATTCGATTGGCCGTTCAAACGTTGGATCAACATGTCCAAATATATTATGGCACGAGATTTTTAAATGAAACTCTTCGTCTTCTGTCGAGAAATAATATATCTATATCTATTAAATTACGCATGTGCAAATCCGAAAGATCTTTCTGGATAGATGAAACACAAACTCTTGACGTGCGAGGTCTAACTGACAGATTCAGTGCTTATCCACCTTATCTCGCAAAGAACGATGAGTTTGCATACATGGGATGACAGAAATGGCCTACGGCAGAGAAAATATTGCGATGGCTTGCTTTTGTTATTTTTTCCTCGTGCAGACGGGTCATCAAACCAGGTTCGAATCCCTTTCCAATTACCGACTGTCTGCTTCTGGCCGGAAGCCGCCTCAGAGAAAACAGGAAGGGGTCAGATGCCCATCCCCGCGCGTTGAGAGGTAGGCTTGATAGTTCGAGTAGTGGAGCTACTAGATCGTAGGCGACGTCGCAGAAAATTCATTCCGCAACGGAAACAGAGCCTCCCGATTCTAGGGGGCTCCAGCGAAGCATGAATGCTAGAGGTGCGGAATTTTATTTCATGTAAGCCATTGAAAATAAACAGGATATCTGTGGATTGCAAATCCGCCTACGCCGGTTCGATTCCGACCTCGGCCTCCACTCTTAGAAACCCCGTAGATTAACGTCTACGGGGTTTTTTATTGGTTTTGAAAAAGTTTTGGAAGTCTGGCGCGTTAGGAATTGACTCTGAAACGCCTTGCCATTGCGCAAGGCTTTCTGCCGTTCGTCCAGTACATCGCACTCGCTGACCACTGCCTGATCCCATGTTTAAGCGCCGATATCCCGAGCGTAAGAACGGAGAGCCAGCATGGAAATCAATGAAAATGCCCCTGGGAATATTTCTCAGCAGGATGTAACCCGCGGCACCGACAATGAGACAGGGCACGATCCGAAGCGCGATGAGGAGGGTGTTCCGTTGCCGCCGGACGATGACGCGCCTCTTGAAGAGGACATGTCCGATGTAGACGCCGCTGATTCAGTGGCGAGCGAGCATCCCGACAACTGAACATTTGTAATTCAATGAGCCCGACCGCTGCGTCGGGCTTATAGGACCTGAGACCTGACGATCCTCTGGTCTTTGACCTCCCCTGCATACACCCGCAATTTCTCCTGCTGCGCCGCCAGCAGCGCGCAAATCTTCATCAATGCCACCGCCTCATCCGGCGTCCTGCCACTGGCTGCCATAGCCGTTAGCTCCACCACCGACCACCCAATCACCGCCGACGCATCTTCCATGTCGTAGAACAGTTCCTGCTGCGCCGTCCTGGGCCCGTCGAGGCCTTTTATCAACTCATCCATTTATGCATCCTTCCGCTGCAGTTTAAGCCCCATCACATCCATGCCGATTTCAGCCAGGTCCGTCTTGAACGGAATTTCTCCAATCCACTTGAACCCAAACGCTTCATAAAACCGTCGTGCATCGGGATTGGACTTGAGCACCGTCAGCCACAGCAAGCGCTCACCGCGCTCTACAGCCTGGTCGCAAATGAACTGCATAACTCGCTTGCCATACCCGCGCCCGGCGGCGGATTTGAGAAAGTAGATTTTGCGCAGTTCTGCGCCAACTTCGCCTGTTATGGGCGCCGGCGCCGACCAGTTGACCTTTGCGAGGCCGACGACTTGCGCGTCGTCAGCTGACGCGAGTAGCCATAGAGGGTTGTCGGATGTTTCGAGTGATTGGCGCAGCGCTTCGTGGGAAAAATCCCGATCCAAGAACGCTTGCAATCCGGCAGGCGACCAGATGTGAGTAAAGTGTTCTCGATAGGTGGTGCAGCCAACGTCGCGCAAGGCGTCAAGGTCGGCTGGGGTCGCTTGATGAATACGGAGCATGGTTCCCTCGTGTCTGGCGGCGCTGTGCGAGGAAGTGTGTCACAACGTCCAGCCCAGCCCCAATGCCTTGTGCAACGAAGCAAAGTCCTTGAGCAATCGCGCATCCCCCGAGATTCGACTTTCCTGGGCCTGGTACCGCGTGCGCTCCGCATCCAGCCAATCGAGCGTGCTGGCCGTGCCTGCACGATAACGTTGGCGGGTCAGGTCTGCTGCACGCACGGCCGAAGATTCCACACTGCGCAGCAGCACCACGTTCTGGCGCTGGTGGCCGTACCGAGCCAGGGCGACATCGGCATCACGCAGCGCGCTCAGCACCACACTTTTGTACTGCGCGAGCGCTTCGTCGCGGCCCGCTTCGGCGCCTTTGACACTGGCGGCCACGCGACCGAAGTCCAGCGCGTTCCAGGTCAGACGCGGCAGGATCAGCCAACTGCCGTTGTCCTTGCGGGCGAGGTGGCCGGGATCGCTGGCGGAGAACGACAAGTCACCCATCAGGCTGAGCTTGGGAAACCAGTCGGCGGTTTTTTCGCCGATCTGGGCGTTGCTGGAGGCCAGTTTGCGTTCGGCCACGCGGATGTCGGGGCGTGCTTTGAGGAGGGCAGCGGGGTCTGCTACCGGCACCACGCCGGGGATGGCGGGCAGGGCCTGGGCGGTGGCGAGGCGTTCTTCGAGTTCGCCGGGCTCCAGGCCGCAGAGCAATTCGAGCTGGTCCAGGGATTCAACGATGGCGGCTTGCAAGGGCAGGCGTTGGGCCTGGGTGTTTTCTGCCTGGGTGAGGACTTGTTCGAGTTGCAGTTGTGAGGCCACGCCACGGCTGCGGCGCTGCTGGGTCAGGTCAAGGGCCTGGTTTTCGATGTCGACGCTGGCTTCGACCAGGGCCAGCCGTGCTTGCTGGTCGCGCAGGTCGGTGTAGGCCTGGACCACTTCGGCCGCCAGTTGTACTTGGGCGTCGGCCAGTTGAGCTTGGGCCGCGTCGGCTTCCGCCTGCGCCGCTTCGACTGCACGCCGGGTGCCGCCGAACAGGTCGGCTTCCCAGCTGGCATCGAAACCGGCGAGGTAAAGCGTCAGCGGGCCACGGCCGCTACCGCCGTTGCTACCCAGTGCGGAGGTGTCGGGCGAGCGCAGTTTCAGCATCGCAGCGTCGCCGGTGACCTTGGGCATGGCGTCGGCGCGGGCACCACTGAGGCTGGCGCGGGATTGTTTCAAGCGCGCTCGGGCGGTGGCGATGTCGGGGCTGTTTTTCAGCGCCATGTCGACCAGTTCATTGAGCTGCGCGTCATTCAGCGTTCGCCACCACTGCGCCACAGTCGGCGCGCTGGGTGCTTGGGTGTCGGCGTGAGGCAACCGCCCAGCGGCCAGGGTTTTCGGCGCGGCATCCGGCGCGCCTGGGTAATCCGGACCCACGGTGCAGGCGGACAGCAGGCCAACGGTCAGTAGCAGGGGAAGGGAGCGAGCAATCATGGCTGTACCGTGCGCTTTTTGAGAAGGAAGATCAGGGGCAGGCACGCCAGCATGGCGAGTCCCAGTACATAGAAGGAGTCGTTGTAGGCCATGACCGAGGCTTGGCGCGCGATGTCGTTGGCCAACTGGGCCATCGCCTGCAACGGGGCGCTGGAGGCATCGCCGGTTTGCGCGAGGTAGCTGGCGGTGTTGCTGGCCATGTGGTCCTGGGCGAGTTGGCTGTTGGCAAGGATGCCTTCACGCAGCCTGTCGTCATGGAGGTGGCTGCGTCGGTCCATCAAAACGCCGAGCAACGCGAGGCCGATGGTGCCGCCGAGGTTGCGGGACATGTTGTAAAGCCCGGCCGCATCACCCGCGTCCTTGGTCTCGACCGAGCGCATGGACAATTGGCTGAGGGGCATCATCACCAGGATCTGCCCGAAGCCGCGTAGCAGTTGCGACCAGATGAAGTCATGCCCGACGCTGTCGGCAGTCAGTTGGGTGTCAACGAAACAACTGGCCCAGTACAGCAACAGCCCGGCGCCGACCATCCAACGCAAGTCATAGCGACCGAGCATCCTCGGCAGGATCGGCATCAGCAGGAACGCGGGAATGCCCGACAGCAACATGATCGCGCCGGACTGTTGCGCGTTGTAGCCGGACAGAATGCCGAGGAACTGCGGCACCAGGTACGCCGTGCCATACAGCCCCGCGCCCACGGCCGTACCAATCAGCAGCACACTGCCAAAGCTCTTGTTGAGCACCAGTGGCAGGCGCAGGATCGGCGTACTCGAACGGAATTGCCCCACGGCAATCAGGAAAAATCCGGTCACCGTGGCGATGCTCAGCCATATGATCAGCAGCGAATCGAACCAGTGCTCACGCTGGCCTTCTTCAAGCACCACGGTGAGTGAACTCAAACCCATCGCCAGGCCCAGGATGCCCAGCCAGTCAGCGCTGATAAAACGTTGCAGGTTCATGCGCTCACTGGGCAAACCGGTGATCAGCAGGGTGATCAAGGCGATACTGATGGGCAGGTTGAGAAAGAAGCACCAGCGCCAATTGATGTTTTCCGTCAACCAGCCGCCGATCACCGGGCCGAGCAACGGGCCGAGGATCACGGTCATGCCGAACAGCGTGGTGCCGATGGCCAGTTGATGCGGTGGCAGGCGCGTGCGCACAATGGTCTGCGCCGTGGGGATCATCGCACCGCCGGCAAAGCCCTGGCCGATGCGCCCGGCAATCATCGCGCCGAGGCTGGCGGACAGGCCGCAGAACATCGAAAACAGGGTGAACATCAGCGCCGTGCCGATCAGGAACCGGCGCAGGCCGAACACTCGTGTCAGCCAGGCGGCGAGGGGGATCATGACGATCTCCGACATCAGGTAGCCGGTGGCGATCCAGGTACCTTCAGTGCCGGTAGCGCCGATCTGGCCCTGGATCTGCGGCAAGGCCGAGTTGGTGATCGAGACGTCGAGGGTGGCGAGCAACGCGCCCAATGCCCCGGCGGCGACGGCGATCCAGTCGATCAGCGAGGCGTTGCGCGGTTTCTCGGCAGCCACCGCGGGCATGATCGCCTCAGCCATGGTTGGCGTCCGCGGCGTGGGTGCGGGTGTCGACTTCCACGGTGGCCGACAGGCCGGGCATCAGCGCGGCGCGCAGGTCGTCCGGCACGTCCAGAGCAATGCGCACCGGCACGCGCTGTACGATCTTGGTGAAGTTACCCGTGGCGTTCGACGGTGGCAGCAAAGCGAACTGCGCGCCGGTGCCGGGGGCCAGACTGTCGATGTGGCCTTGCAGGTCGCGGCCGGGCAGTGCGTCCACGTGCACGGTAACGGTCTGGCCGGGGCGCATGGCGCCAATCTGGGTTTCCTTGTAGTTGGCCGTCAGGTAGATCGCGCTGATCGGCACCACCGTCAGCAACCGGGTGCCGGGTTGCACGTACTGGCCCACGCGCACCCCACGGTCGGCCACGCGACCATCGAGCGGGCTGCGGATCACGGCGTCGTCCACGTCCAGCTGGCTTTGTGCTTCGCTGGCCTTGGCCACGCCCAGTTGCGCCTGGGCTTGCTTGAGCTGGGCCTGCAGAGTGCCGTAGCGGGTCTGGCTGGAGCGCAGCGCGGCCTGTTTGGCTGCCACGGTGCTGCGGGCTTGTGCCAGTTGGTTGTTCAATTGGGCCAGGCGCTCCTCGGGTTCTGCACCGGAGCGGGCCAGCGGGGCGTAACGGGCCACTTCGGTCTGGGCGTGTCGCGCATCGGCTTCGGCGCCCTGCAATTGAGCGCGGGCTTCGGCGATGGTCGAGTCCTGTTGCACCAGATCGGCCTGGGCCTTGGCGAAGTCGGCATTGCGCGCGGCGATGGTGGCCGACGCTTCATCACTCACCGCCTGGTATTTGCGCGCATCCAGGCGTACCAGCACATCGCCGCGCTTGACGTTCTGGTTGTCGCTCACCAGCACCTCGGCTACGTAGCCGTTGATCTTGGGCGCAACGCTGATGCTGTCGGCTTGCAGGTAGGCGTCGTCGGTGGTCTCGATAAAACGCCCGGTGATCCACCACCAAGCGGCCCATGACACGCCAAGCAGCACGGCGACGCCGGCCACTGTCAGCAGGATGCGACGGGCCTTGCCGCGTTGACCGTTGACGGTTTCTTCAGGCATGACCTGAGGGGAGGGAGGTGCAGCCGACATCGAGGTCACTCCAGATTTATAACAGGTGGAATAAATTCCTTTTTTCGCGAATTTTTGTCAACTGGTATATTTTGGTCCGGTATTCGAACGGAGTTGCACATGGCACGACATAAACCTGCGGCCGAGGGTGGCTACCAGCGCGGTGAAGAAACCCGCGCCCGTATCATCGAGGCCGCCGTCGAGGTGTTTGGCGAGCGGGGCTACGATGGTGCCTCCACCCGTGATATCGCCACCGCTGCTGGCGTCAACGCGCCTGCGATCCAGTACTACTTCGATGGCAAGGAAGGCGTGTACCTGGCGTGTGTCGAGCATTTGATCGCGCTGTTGTGGCGTAAAATGTCGCCGTCCGTAGAGGCGGCGGAGAGCGCGCTGGCGGATGCCGGTTCAGACGACAGCGCCTTGATCGACGCCTCGCTGGGCATTCTGGGCACCGTGGTCTCTACCATCCAGGACAGCCCGCAAACCACGGCTTGGCGTGCGTTCATGGACCGCCACCAGGCGGGCCTGTGCCCTGCGAGTGCAACGATGGCGTTCGAGGAGCGCTTCAAGGCACGCATCGGCCGGGTGATTCGCCTGTTGATCGCACGCCTGGCGGGCTTTGCAGTAGAGGACGAACGCACGGTGATCCATTCAATGGCGCTGTTCACCCAGGGGCTGGCCTTCCGGGTACAGAAGCCCAAGCTGCTGGAAGCCTTGAAGTGGCGCGAAGTGAACCAGAAGGAAATGGAACTGGTGCGAGACGTAGTGCTGATGCAGGCGCGGTTCACTTTGGAAGGGCTGGCCCGGCACCGGGACCAGCAGACTTCCCGCTAATCGGCGGTTGCCGCTTACTTGCCGCCCGTCACATCCAGGAAGGTCCCGGTAATAAACGATGCTTCTGAACCGGCCAGCCAGAGTATGGCGCGCGCCACCTCTTCGGGCTCGCCGCCACGGCCCATCGGAATGCTCTCCTTGACCCGGTCCACACGGCCGGGTTCGCCGCCGCTGGCGTGCATCTCGGTGTAGATATGCCCGGGGCGGACGCAGTTGACGCGGATGCCTTCACGCGCGACTTCCTTGGATAGGCCGGTGGTGAATGTCTCCAGGGCACCCTTGGAGGCAGCGTAGTCCACATACTCGTTGGGGCTGCCGAGCCGGGCGGCGCCCGAGGACACATTGATCACGCTGCCGCCCTGGCCGTTGTGGCGCAGCGACATGCGTTTCACCGCCTGCTGCGCGCACAGCATCGGGCCGATGGCATTGATCGCGAAGATGCGCTGCATACGCTCAAAATCGAGGTCTTCAAAGCGCGATTGCAGCGCAATGATCGCGGCGTTATTGACCAGTACGTCAATGCGGCCAAAGGCTTCGTCGATGGCGGCGAACAACTGTGCGACCTGTTCGGGGTCCGCACTGTCGGCGCGTATCGCCAAGGCGCGGCGTCCCAGCGCTTGCACATCGGCCACCACACTAAGGGCAGCAGCCTCGTTGCTGATGTAGCTGATGGCAACGTCGTAGCCTTGCGCTGCCGCAAGGCGCGCTGTTGCCGCGCCGACACCGCGGCTGCCGCCGGTGATCAGGATGACGGGTGCTGAAGAGACGGTATGCATGCCTTTAACCTTTTCTGAGGGCCGAAAGGTCAGCCGATGAAGAACCTGTGGCCGAAGTGCCTGAGTCACTGCACGACGTAGGGCGCGCCCAGCGCCCATCGCGACTGCCAGTGCGCCGTATATTGGCGCACAACTTCAGGCATGTCGCGAAGGATCAGCACATTTTCGGAGTTCATCGTTTCAGCCGAGGCGGCGTAGTTGAATGACCCGGTCTCGACGGTGGTGCCATCGACGATGATCGTTTTGTCATGCTGCAGGTGGAAGTGATCGCTGGTGCGCAGTTCCACGCCGTTGCGGCTGACAAAATCCATGGCTTTCTTGCTGGCTTTGCCCAGGTTGCGTTTTTTATCGATGACGACGCGCACGACGACACCGCGTTTACTGGCGTTGACCAGTGCCTGCATGATGTCGGGCGCCTGGAATGCATAGGCGAGCATCTGGATGCTGTGCTGGGCGCCGTCAATCGTCTGCAGCACCCATTGGCGGGCCGAGCCTTCCGGTGAGAAACCCACTTGAACATCGGGCGCTGCCAGCGACAAGGCGGGGATCCCCAACAGGGCAATCAATACAGCGCATCGAAACGGTTTCATATCATCGGTTCCTGGGGGATTGATGGGCATGTTTGAGCGACCCTTGACCGAAATCCGCTGTGCCTTGTGAATTGTTGTGAAGCGCATGATTAATGGCCCATTGCCCATGCTAACGTCGGCGCCAGGCTATCGTCAGCACGACGATTTCATTCGTACCTTCAGGGGAGCAGCGCCGATGTCTACTACCGTAACGCCCGCCGGCAGCGGGGCAAACACGCCTAAAGCGTCACCTTCGGCGTTCGATGACAAGTTGAACATTGCCAAGTCCAGCAAAGTGATTGCCGACTACATGCGCCAGACCGGCAAGTCGGCCATCACCAAGCAGGAACTGACCCAGTTGGCCAATAATGCCTCAGGCAAAGTGCCGACCGAGGTTTCCGATGCTGCCAAGTACATGGAGCGTCACCCCGATGTCTTCACCGCCATCGAAACCCATGACGTTCCCGGCGCCGATAACCTCTCGGGCGTGTGGAATTTCGACTGGGCCGCCAACGGTGGGCTCAAAGGCACCGCCACCGATGCCATTGCCAAGATGCAGGATACCTTCGATTTTGCGATCGCCAAGTCGGCGCAAATCACCGAAATCAGCACCGCCAAAAAAGCCGAACTGGACTCGACCAAGCAACGTCCACAGAACTGACGGCGCCTTGTACCACGTGGCTTACAAACCCTACCATCAGGTTACACGATAGCCGTGACGCACTGGAGTTGGCGCTGTCTTACCCAACGAGAAGTCAATCTCGTCAAGTAAGAGAGTGTGGTCATGAAGTTGAGTTATCTAACCAAGGCGGCGGTGGTTGTCGCGCTGTTGTCGACGCTGTCGGGCTGCTGGATGTTCATGCCACCGGGTGGTGGCGGTGGTCATGGTGGCGGGCATGGTCAGGGCGGCGGCCCTGGTCCTGGCGGTGGAGGCGGTCCGCGTTAAGCAATCGATACGGGAGGCAAGCCATGCGTAATGGCTCGCCTCTTTTTTTGGTCGGGCGAAATCCCAGGCAAAGAAAAGCCCGCGTGGGGAGCGCGGGCTAAAAAGGATGTTCATTAGGAGCTGGATTCACCATATGCCCCTATCTGTGAAAGGTTTGTGAAAGCTTTGGCAAAAAAGTGTATGCCTCAATCGTGACGTGGCTGTACGGGGCAAGGCGGCGCATTACCCTCTACTGTCGCTGGCATACCCTCTCCGTTTGGATGCCGCTTCATGTTCATGTCTACCAGCCTGTTATCAGCTTTTGTGCTGTTCGCCTTCGTGTCCTCGATTACGCCGGGGCCCAATAACACGATGTTGCTCGCCTCGGGCGTGAACTTCGGGTTCCGACGGTCGATGCCCCATGCGCTGGGGATCAGTATCGGGTTCATGCTGTTGGTAATTGCGGTCGGCCTGGGGCTGGGCGAAGTGTTCAAGGTGTTTCCGTGGGCCTATACCCTGCTGCGCTACGTGGGCGCGGCCTATCTGTTGTACCTGGCGTGGAAGATTGCGACGGCGGGCGGCATGTCCGACAGCCCTGATGAGCAGGGCAAGCCCATGACCTTCCTCGGCGCGGCGGCGTTCCAGTGGGTGAACCCCAAGGCCTGGATCATGGCGTTGGGGGCAATCACCACCTACACGCCAGCCGAAGGTTACGTCACCAATGTGCTGGTGATTGCGCTGGTGTTCGCGGTGGTCAACCTGCCCAGCGTCTGTGTGTGGGTCGTGTGTGGCAGCGGCTTGCGCAATGTGTTGCGTGAGCCGCGCTGGTTGCGGGTGTTCAACGGGTCGATGGCGGCGTTGCTGGTGGTGTCGTTGTACCCGATGCTGTTTGCCGGCTGACTGTCAGACCGGCGAGATGGTCGCCAGCAGGCCGATGCCGATGGTCAACACCAAAAAGCCGAACAGGAAAAGTGCCATCTTGGTCATAAGGCCTCCAGAGGGAAGGGAGTGGGGATGGCGCTATTGTCCGCCCAGGTGGCGTTTCGATACAGGCGCAGATAGCAAAGAAAAAACCGTATCAGATGCGCCTGGCCCTATTAAGCCGGGGGCTTTGCTCGCTTGTGGTTTTTTCAGGATCAGTGCCTGAGACAGCCAACGCATTTGCCCCTAAGATGGCGCCCATTGCATCAACAATAAGAGTGGGCCAACCCTCGATGGAAAGACGTCAATTCAGCGGTGGCATGAAAGGCAAGAACCTGCGCTACCTCAACGAAACCTCGCAACCGGCGTCGGTCACTCGCGTCGGCTTCCTGTTGCTCGAACACTTCTCCCTGCCGGCCTTCACCCAGACCCTTGACACGTTCGTCACCGCCAACCTGCTGCGTCCCGACCTGTTCGCCTCGCGTACGTTCGGTTGTGATGATGGCGAGGTCATCAGCGACCTTGGCCTGGTGATCCGCCCGGATGCGCGCCTGGACGTGGCGGCGCTGCAAGACCTGGAGCTGCTGGTGATCTGTGGTGGTTTTCGCACGGAACTCAAGGCCAGCGAAGACTTCATCCAACTGCTGCGCACCGCCGCCGAACAGGGCATCAGCCTCGCCGGCCTGTGGAACGGCGCCTGGTTCCTGGGCCGTGCCGGTTTGTTGCAAGGCTATCGCTGCGCCATTCACCCGGAGCATCGCCCGGCACTGGCAGAAGTGTCCAAGGCCACCCACGTCACCAGCGAACCCTACGTGATCGACCGCGACCGGCTCACGGCCTCAAGCCCGTCCGGTGCCTTCCACATGGCGCTGGACTGGATCAAGGGCCTGCATGACAAGGCACTGGTCGAAGGTATCGAAGACATCCTAGCCTTTGAAGAATCCCGCTATCGGCGCATCAAGCCCACCGAAAACGTCAGCGTCAGTGCGCCGCTGCGTGAGGTGGTGAAACTGATGGACGCGAACCTGGAGGAGCCTCTGGAACTGGACCAGCTCGCTGTCTACGCCGGCCGCTCCCGGCGCCAGTTGGAGCGCTTGTTCAAGGAACAACTGGGCACCACGCCGCAGCGTTACTACATGGAACTGCGCGTGACTGAAGCGCGGCGGCTGTTGCAGCACACTGAGCTGTCACAGGTGGAGGTGCTGGTGGCGTGTGGGTTTGTTTCGCCGAGTCATTTCAGCAAGTGCTATAGCTCGTATTTCGGATATCGCCCCTCGAAGGAGAAGCGGTTGGTCAAGTAAGGTACTGACTGACCGATTTTCTCAAGGAAGGATTATGCCTCTGACGCTTTTGGATCGTTATCGCGGTAGTTTGCTGGGCCTGGCCTGCGGCGATGCAGTGGGCACGACAGTTGAATTCATGCCACGCGACACATTCACACCGCTCACCGATATGGTGGGTGGAGGTCCGTTCAGCCTGAAACCGGGCCAGTGGACAGATGACACCTCAATGGCGCTGTGTTTGGCCGAAAGTCTGCTGCGCAAAGGTGGATTCGACGCAGCCGACCAGATGGGCCGGTACTTGAATTGGTGGAAGTGGGGTTACATGAGCTCCACCGGCGATTGTTTTGATATCGGTATGACCGTGCGCTCGGCACTCACGGCATTTGAGACGCACGGTGATCCATTTGCGGGCTCTACTGATCCTTTTTCTGCGGGCAACGGCTCGCTTATGCGTCTGGCGCCGATAGTGTTGTTTTACTTTCCAGACGTGCAACATGTTGACGATTTTTCCCGTCAAAGTTCTCGTACGACGCATGGCGCTCAAGAGGCAATCGAGTGCTGCGTGGTGCTGGCGCGGGCAATCAGCAATGCTTTGAGTGGTGCGACAAAGGAGCAGATGTTGAGTGTTTCACGCGCCGGTATCTCTGCGCCGAAGGTCGTGGCCATTGCCCAGGGGGATTATTGCAGCAAGAGGCTCGCGCAAATCACGGGTTCTGGTTACGCGGTGGCCTCATTAGAAGCGGCGCTGTGGTGTGTCCTTCAGACTGACAGCTTCGCCGACGCTGTGTTGGCGGCTGCGAACCTGGGCGATGATGCTGATACAACGGCTGCTATCGTTGGGCAATTGGCGGGGGCACATTATGGCGCGCAAGGTATTCCGCAGGCGTGGTTGGAAAAGCTTTGCATGCGTGATGATATTGAAGAAATGGCCGACGCATTGTTCAAGGCCTCTACTAAAAACCGCGTGACTATCAGCTAAGGGAACACGAAGCTCGCTACGGTAGACAGGCTTGTTGTAGTGAGCAGGGCAAGCCTGCTCACTACAACAGGTTTCAGAACCGGTCCAGGCGATAGGGGGCCACTGACGGCGCTCGATCCCCACTCGCCAACTCACCGACCCACTCAGCCGTCACCGCCGCTTGCGTCAACCCCAGATGCTGATGCCCAAACGCAAGCAGTACCTTCCCGTCACACACCCGGTCAATCACCGGCAGCGAGTCCGGCAACGACGGCCGAAACCCCATCCACGGGGTTGCACCTTCTGCACTCAAGTCCTCGCGAAACAACCCCTTGCTCAACCGAAGCAACTGCCAGGCGCGCTCCATATTCGCAGGGCGATCAAGGCCAGCGAATTCCACGGTGCCGGCCAAACGCAGGCCATCCGTCATGGGCGTCATGATGAATTTGCGCTCCAGGGAGGTGACCGCAAACGGCAGACGGTGGTGTTCATGGGGCAGCATCAGGTGGTAGCCGCGCTCGGTGTCCAGCGGGACTTTTTTGCCGGTCAGGGCGGCGGTCAGTTTGGCCGAATGGGCGCCGCAGGCAATCAGGACCTGACGCGCACTCAGCAGCCCCTGGCCAGTGGTGAGTGAAACGCCCTGTGCGTCGACGCGGCCATCCAGTACCCGGCGTTTAAGAAACTGCACGCCGCTGGCCTTGGCTGCCCGCACCAGTTCGCAGACCACGTGATAAGGGTCAAGAAAGTGCCCGGTGCCGGGAAAAAACAGCCCGCCCTGGATGTTGTCGCTCAACTGCGGTGCAGCCTGGCGTATGGCGTCGCCGGACCAGAACGCCACCGGCACCTGCTGCTGTTGCATGCGCTGCTGCAAGGTATTGAGGGCTTCCCGTGAATCCGCCCGTTCAAACACCAGCAACGAGCCATCCTCACGCAGCAACTCCGAGCGCCCGATGCTGTGCAGCAGGCGCTGCCACGCGGCCAGGCTGCCTTCATTGAGCGCGCGGATACCCGCGACCGTGCGCTGATAGCTCG
The DNA here is from genome assembly GCF_013385825.1 of Pseudomonas reactans. Classification (GTDB taxonomy): domain Bacteria; phylum Pseudomonadota; class Gammaproteobacteria; order Pseudomonadales; family Pseudomonadaceae; genus Aquipseudomonas; species Aquipseudomonas reactans. Next base: position 202,556 of record NZ_JACAPG010000014.1, read on the forward strand.
CCGGTCGCAGGTTCAGCAGCAAACGCACGAACCAGGGCAGGGCGTGCGGCAGGTATTTCCAATCCAGGCGCAACGGTCCCATGGGGTCCAGCAGCATGCCGGGCAAGCGCTTGAGGATCGACAGGTCGGCGATGGGAAACACTTGCTCGGTCGCCAGGTGCCCGGCATTGCCGTACGACGCGCCCATACCGGGTTCCTGCGGGTCGACTACCAGCACTTGCCGGCCCTGACGCGCCAGCTGCAGAGCGCAGGCAACGCCGATGATGCCGGCGCCGACCACGATGATATCCGGATCGGACATGGCCTACGCCTCCCTCTGGCCGTCGAGCAGGCGCCGCAGCAGCAACGGGTTGCCGTGCTGGAGCGCGGCAGGCAACAGTGCATCGGGAAAGTCTTGATAACACACGGGGCGCAAAAACCGTTGGATGGCCGCCGTGCCCACCGAGGTGCTGCGCGAGTCTGACGTGGCGGGGAAGGGGCCGCCATGCACCATGGCATCACAGACCTCGACACCTGTCGGCCAGCCGTTGACCAGCAGGCGACCGGCCTTGCGCTCAAGCAACGGCAGCAGGGCTTTGGCGTTTGGCAGATCGTCTGCATCCATCTGCAGAGTGGCGGTCAGTTGGCCTTCCAGGTGTTCGGAAACCTGGTGCATCTCCTCGTCGTTGGCGCATACGACGATCAATGAGGCTGCGCCGAAGACTTCGGCTTGCAGGTGTTCATTCGCTAAAAACGCTTGAGCCTGAGTCACGAACAGGTGGGCTTGGCCTCTGTTGGGGCCTTCTGCTGGCAACCCTTTTACCGCCACCTTGGCGTGCTCGGTCAGTGCGGCCACGCCTGCATCGAAGGCACTGAAAATGCTGGGGGTTAGCATGGTCTGCGCTGCACAGTTGGGCAGCATTTCACTGGCCATGCCGATAAAGCGATCCAGTTCGGGCCCTTGTACGGCGATCACTAATCCTGGGTTGGTGCAAAACTGCCCGGCGCCTTGGGTCAGCGACGCCACAAAGCCTTTCGCCAACGCTTCACCGCGTGTGGTGAGTGCGGCTGGAAACAGGTACACCGGATTGATCGAACTCATTTCCGCATACACCGGAATTGGCTCGGGCCGGGCCTGCGCCGCTTGGACCAATGCCACGCCACCGCTGCGCGAGCCGGTAAAACCAACCGCCTTGATGCGCGGATCGGTGACCAGCGCAATCCCCACCTCGCGGCCCGAACCGTACAGCAATGAAAACACGCCCTCAGGCAAGCCACAGGCCTTGACCGCCTGCGCCACCGCCCGGCCGACCAGCTCACTGGTGCCTGGGTGTGCGCCATGGGCCTTGACCACCACCGGGCAACCGGCGGCCAGCGCAGAGGCGGTATCGCCACCGGCCACGGAAAACGCCAGGGGGAAATTGCTCGCACCGAACACGGCCACCGGGCCCAACGCAATATGGCGCTGGCGCAGGTCTGGACGAGGCAGCGGCTGGCGTTGTGGCTCTGCAGGGTCCACCCGCACATCCAGCCATTCTCCGGCGCGTACTGTGCGGGCGAAGGTGCGCAGTTGGCCGCAGGTGCGCCCGCGTTCGCCTTGAATGCGCGCGTGGGGCAGGCCGGTTTCGGCAACGGCACGTTCGATCAGCTCCTCACCCAAGGCTTCGATGTGCGTGGCGATGGTCTCAAGAAAGGTGGCCCGAGCTTCCAGCGAGATTTCGCGATACCCATCAAACGCCGCCCACGCCAAGGCGCACGCCTGGGCCACCTGTTCACCGTTGCCACCGTGATAGGCCGGTTCCATGGGGGTATCGGTGGCGGGATTGATCGCCCGGATCGCCGCGCGATTTCCGGAAATGAGTTGCTGACCGATCAGCATTTTGCCCGTCAGAGTCATGGGATTGTCCTGGTAGAAAAGAGGTTGGCCGCTGCGAAAACCGCAGCGGCGCGCAAGGGATCAGGTGACGTTCTGTTCCGCCGACCAGTTGGCATACCACTGGCGGAACAGCGCGTACTGGTTCTCGGCATAACGGCGCTGCGCATCGCTGAGTACGTCGGTTTCATTGAAGTGCAGGGCGTAGCCTTTATCACCATTGAGCACCATCAGGTGCTTGTAATACAGGACCAGGTCGCAGCCTTCATCGAAGGACGACAGCACCGCCAGCGCCGCTTCCAGCGCACGGGCCTGGCGACGGGCCTTGGCATCGCCCTTGGCGGCTTTTTTGCTCAAGGCCACCAGTTGCAGCACTTCCCGGGGCAGGGCGTTGCCGATACCGGTGATGGCGCCAGTGGCGTTGCAGTTGACGAAACCGTGCACTACCTGAGTGTCCACGCCGACCATCAAGGTCACGTTATCGTCCTGGGAGGTGATGTGTTCGGCGGCGTAGCGCAGGTCGGCACCGCCGCCGAACTCCTTGAAGCCGATCAGGTTCGGGTGTTCGCGGCGCAGTTCGAAGAACAGGTCGGCGCGGGTGGCGAAGCCGTAGTAGGGGCTGTTGTAGATCACCGCCGGCAGATTCGGCGCGGCCTTGAGGATGGCCGAGAAGTGCGCCTTTTGCGCGGTGGCGGAGGCACCACGGGACAGCACGCGCGGAATCACCATCAGGCCATGGGCGCCGACCTTGGCGGCGTGGGCGGCATGGGCCACGGCTTCACGGCTGTTGACCGCGCCGGTGCCGACGATGGTCGGTACACCGGCGGCCACTAGGCGTGCGACGCCTTCCTGGCGTTCGGCCTCGGTGAGCAACGGCCAGTCGCCCATGGAGCCGCAGTACACCACGGCGCTCATGCCGATATCGATCAATTCCCGGCCCTTGGCGACCAGGGCGTCGAAGTCCGGTTTGCGCTCGGCGGTGCACGGGGTCATCAGGGCGGGGATGCAGCCGGTGAAGATGTTGTCGCTCATTGTTCTAACTCCTTGGAACGTTCAGTAAAAACAGGGAAGGGCTTAGATGCCCCAGGCAAACGGGTCGCGCTCGTCAATCAGCAAGGTGCTGTCGGCGGTCATATAGGCGCTGCCGGTGATGAAGGGCCGCACGCGCTCGCCGTCCCATTCATAGCGGCCTTCGAATTGGCTGCCGGTGATGCTGGCTTGGGTCCAGGTTTCACCGGGCTTGAGTTTTTCATCGGCGGCCAGGCAGGCCAGCTTGGCGCTGGTGCCGGTGCCGCAGGGTGAGCGGTCGTAGGCCTTGCCGGGGCACATGACGAAGTTGCGGCTGTCGGCAAGGTCGTCATCGGCGAACAGTTCGATGTGATCGATCAGTGCGCCGTCCGCGCCGTGAATGCCCTGATCCTCCAGGGCCTTGAGCATCGCCCAGGTGTAGTCGGTGAGGGCATCCACGTTGTCCATCTGCAAGCGTTGGCCATGGTCCGACACCAGGAAAAACCAGTTGCCGCCCCAGGCGATATCGCCGTAGACCACGCCATGTCCCGGCACTTCCACCGGCACGTGTTGATGCAAGCGATAGGCGGGCACGTTGCGCAGGGTTACGCTGCCATCTTCGTGCAGCGTGGCCGCCACCGGGCCAACGGGCGTGTCGATCGTGTGCACGCCGGGCTGGATGCGCCCCAGGTGGTGCAGCGAGGCGACCAGGCCGATGGTGCCGTGGCCGCACATGCCGAGGTAACCGGCGTTATTGAAGAAGATCACGCCACAGATCGCGCCCGGCGTGACAGGCTCGCAATACAGCGCACCGACCAGTACATCGTTGCCACGCGGCTCCAGCAGGCAGGCACGGCGCCATTGATCATGCTCGGTGCGCAGGCTATGCAGTTGATCGGCAATCGTGGCGCCGCTCAGCGCCGGGAAACCGCTCATGACCAGGCGTGTCGGTTCGCCGCCGGTGTGGGAGTCGATCACATGCAGTCGCTTCATAAAAGGCTCCTGAATCAGTAAGTCGCGGGTGTCAGCGGGGCGTGAGGTTCATCGACCGCTTCGCTTTCATCGGCTTCGTGTTCCAGCCGTACCAGGTGAGCCGGCACGCCAGTGGCGGCGCCCCAGTAGTAAATGCCGAGTGCGCAAGCAGCGACGACAATGGTGTCGAGCGGGTGGCTGATCACGCCGATGCCGCCAAAACTGCCAAGCTTGGACAGCAGGATGGTCACCGCGTAGAAGCCGATCAGCCACGCAGACGAGCGCACTTGTTGTTTGAGGTTGATGTGCGCAGTCGGCACCCAGCGGGCGCACAGCAGGTACACCACAAACATCAGGATCTGCAGGCCGAGCAGCCAGGACACCGTGCCCCAACCGGACCAGTACACGATCAGCGCGGCGATGATGAACGACAGCGGACCCAGCACCGCCATGCCCTTCACCCGGAACGGCCGCGCCATCTGCGGGGCATTGCGACGCAGCGCGGCAACAGTCACTGGGGCCACGGCGTAGCTGAGGATCAGCGCCGCAGACACCACATTGATCAGTGCTTCCCAGGATGGGAACGGCAAGGTCCAGAACACCGACAAACCAAAGGTCAGCCACAGTGCCGGGCGTGGAATGCCGGACTTCTCATCGATACGCGTGAAAATCTTGAAAAACGTACCGGTCTGCGCCCAGCCATACACCACACGAGGTGTGGCGTTCATGTAGATATTGCCGCAGCCACTGGGCGAGATCACCGCGTCGGCCACCACCAGGTAGGCCAACCAACCCACGCCCAGCGCCAGGGCGATATCCCGATAAGGCAGCGCCAGTTCCTTGCTGATCCCGGCCCAGCCATTGGCGAGCATTTCCGTGGGCACGCCACCGAGGAAGGCGGTTTGCAGCAGCACGTAGATCGCGGTCGACAACAACACCGAAAGGATCAAGGCAATTGGGATCGTGCGTTGCGGGTTCTTCACTTCACTGGCCACCGAGATGATCGGTGTCAGCCCCAGGTAGGCAAAAATCACCCCGCCGGCCGAAACCGCCATCTCGATGCCCGACAGCCCAAACGGCGCGAAACCCTGCACCTGGAAGTTCGCCGGTTTGAAGAAGGTGAACAGCACGCCAATCACCAACAGCGGCACGATGAACTTGAATACGCTGACCAGGTTATTGGCGATGGCGAAGGTCTTCACGCTGCGGTAATTGAGCAGGAAGAACAGGCAGAGCAGGGCGAATTGCACCAGCCAACCCAGGGTGGTCGGGTCGCTGGAACCGGCCTTGGTCAGCTCCGGAAACCACGCCGCCGCGTACTGCCGCGAGGCGACCACTTCGATGGCCACCAGGCTGGAAAACGCGATCAGGGTAATGAAGCCCATCAGGTAGCCCAACAGCGGGCCATGGGAGTAGACCGGGTAGCGCACCACGCCGCCGGCACGCGGCAATGCGGCGCCCAGTTCGCAGTACACGATGCCCAGCAGCAGCACCGCGAACCCCCCGATGAGCCAGGAAATAATGCCCGCCGGGCCTGCGATTGCGGATACGTGGCTGGCTGCGAACAACCAGCCCGAACCAAAGATGGCACCCAACCCGATAAAGGTCAGGTCCATCAGGGAAAGCTGTTTCTTGAACTTGCCTTGAGCTGACATAGCGTCGCCTTCTTGTGAGTTATTGGATAGGCATGCAGTGGCCATACAGTGAACTCATGAAGGGCGGCGCGATTGATGTTTTTTGCCGGCATCGATGACGAAATCAGCACAGTTTTGCTTGCTCGACAGGGCGCCGGGCATCGGGCAATCTGCTATCCGTCAGGCCACCAGCGGGGATCGACCGTCATGATGCAGAGCGCGTTTGCGACCCTTTGCCAAGGGAGCAACCCCCAAGACCTCGAGCAGTTAGTGGGCAGTGTCGCGCAGCTATTGCCGATGCTGGACGTGATCCCCAATGCGGCGATTTTCATCAAGGACACCCAGGCCCGCTATGTGCTCGCCAACCGCACCCTGGTGCAGCGCTGCGGCCTCAAGCAGTTGCAACCGCTGCTGGGCAAGACCAGTGCCGAAGTCTTTCCCGCGCAGTTGGGACCGGGTTACACCGAGCAGGACCGGCGTGTGCTGGAGCAGGGCTTTGTGCTGGAAGATCAGCTGGAACTGCACCTGTACGGCACCCGCGAACCCGGTTGGTGTTTGACCCACAAATGGCCGTTGTACAACCCAATGGGCGCGATCATCGGCCTGGCCGGTATCTCGGTCGACCTGCAAACCGCCAGCGAAAGCCACCCGGCGTACCAGCGACTGGCCGCCGTGGACGCGCACATTCGCGCGCACTTCAATCGTCGTGTACCCCTGGGTGAATTGACCCGGATCGCCGGAATTTCGGTGGCGCAGTTGGAGCGCTACTGCAAGCGCGTGTTCCACCTCACCCCACGGCAGATGATCCAGAAAGTGCGGCTGGAGCATGCGCACCGGCTGCTGCACACCGATTTGCCGATCACCGAAGTGGCGCTGCAATGCGGGTATACCGACCACAGTGCGTTTACCCGCCAGTTCAAGGCGTCGACGGGGTTTACGCCGAGGCAGTATCGGCAGTTAGCCTAGTCGCCCACAGTGCAATGCAACGAATGGCCCCGGTTGTGGCTCCTATGCTTACGAGCAACCTTTGGACGACAACAGGGATCAGGCATATGACGGCGGCTGAAAACAACCATGTGAACTGGCTGGTGGAACAATCGATGCTGCACGCGGCACGCCAGCGCGCCAAGCTCTATTCGGGCCAGGGCCGGTTGTGGCAGCAGCCGTACGCGCAGACGCGGCCGCGTGATGCTTCGGCCCTGTCGTCGGTGTGGTTTACCGCGTACCCGGCTTCCATAGTGACCCGCGAGGGCGGCACGGTGCTGGAGGCGCTGGGGGATGAGGCGCTGTGGCATGCATTGTCGAAGATCGGCATCCAGGGCATTCACAATGGCCCGCTGAAGAAGTCCGGCGGCCTGAAGGGCACGCAGCACACGCCAACTATCGATGGCAATTTCGACCGCATCAGCTTCGAGATCGACCCGGAGTTGGGCACCGAGGCGCAGTTGCAGGCGTTGACGCGCATGGCAGCGGCACACAATGCGGTGATCATCGACGATGTGATCCCGTCCCACACCGGCAAGGGCGCAGATTTCCGCCTGGCCGAGATGGCCTATGAGGACTATCCCGGCCTGTACCACATGGTAGAAATCCGCGAGGAGGACTGGCCATTGCTGCCCGACATCGCGGAAGGCCGTGACGCGCAGAACCTCAGTCCCGCCCAGGTCGACGCGTTGCGTGACAAACACTACATCGTCGGCCAGTTGCAGCGGGTGATCTTTTTCGAGCCCGGCGTCAAGGAAACCGACTGGAGCGCGACAGACGTGGTGCTCGGTGTAGATGGCAAGCCGCGTCGCTGGGTGTACCTGCATTACTTCAAGGAAGGCCAGCCATCGCTGAACTGGCTGGACCCGACCTTCGCCGCACAACAGATGATCATCGGTGATGCACTGCACGCCATCGACGTGATGGGCGCGAAGATCCTGCGCCTGGACGCCAACGGTTTTCTCGGTGTGGAGCGCAAATTGGACGGTACGGCCTGGTCCGAGAGCCATCCACTGTCGATCACCGGCAACCAGTTACTCGGCGGCGCGATTCGCAAGGCCGGCGGTTTCAGCTTTCAGGAGTTGAACCTCACTGTGGATGACATCGCTTCCATGTCCCATGGCGGTGCCGACCTGTCCTATGACTTCATCACCCGCCCGGCGTACCAGCACGCACTGCTGATGGGCGACGCCGAGTTCCTGCGCCTGATGCTGCGTGAAATGCACCGCCAGGGTATTGATCCCGGTTCGTTGATCCATGCCTTGCAGAACCACGATGAACTGACCCTGGAGCTGGTGCACTTCTGGACTCTGCACGCCCATGACACCTTTCTCTATCAGGGCCAGACCTTCCCCGGCAATATCCTGCGTGAGCACATTCGCGAACAGATGTATGAGCGTCTGGCCGGTGAGCATGCACCGTATAACCTCAAGTTCGTGACCAATGGCGTGTCGTGCACCACGGCCAGCATCATCACAGCGGCGCTTGGCATTCGTGATCTGGAGGCGATCACCGCTGCGGATATCCAGCAGATCCGCCAGATCCATTTGCTGCTGGTGATGTACAACGCCATGCAGCCTGGGGTGTTTGCCTTGTCGGGCTGGGACTTGGTGGGCGCGTTGCCGCTGGCGGCTGAAGAGGTCGAGCATCTGATGCAGGATGGCGACACACGCTGGATTCATCGCGGGGCTTATGACCTGGTGGACCTGAACCCGGATGCGGAACTTTCGGCGGGCCATATGCCGCGTTCGAAAAGCCTCTATGGCAGCTTGAACAGCCAGTTGCAGGATCCGGAATCCTTTGCTTCGCAACTGCAGAAAATCCTCGCGGTACGACGCGCTTACGACATCGCCGCCAGCCGCCAAATTTTAGTGCCGGAGGTTGAAAACTCGGCGTTGCTGGTGATGGTCCATGAATTACCGGCCGGCAAAGGCACGCAAATCACTGCGCTGAACTTCGGTGCTACACCCATCACCGAAACCCTGCATTTACCCGATATCGCTGCCGGGATGGTGGTGGACATCATCAACGAGAGGGTGGAGGGCGACCTGACGGCGGAGGGCGAATTCACCATTGCCCTGGATGCCTATGAGGGGCTGGCGCTGCGGGTGGTGAGCAGTACGCCGATGTAAGGGCTCAGGCGCCAAACACGTCCATCACACGATCAATGAAATGCCGCAATTTTGCCGTGCGCTGACGGTCTGCCGGGTAGATAAGGCTCATGGGTTTGGACGGGCCCTCGTAGTTCGGTAACACACGTACCAACTGGCCACTGGCCAAGGCTGGGGCCAATTGATCCAGTGTGGCCATCACTAGGCCAAAGCCGGCGATAGCCGCCTTCACGTGTGCATCGGCGCTATTGACCCGTAGTCGGCTGCCTACAGATACGGGATAGCTTTTGCCATTACGGGTGAATACCCACTGTTTGTCCGTGACCCGGTCGGAAAACACATAGCCCAGGCAGGAGTGGCTGGCCAATTCGCTGGGGTGAGTCGGCGCACCGTGCGCGTCAAGATACGCCGGCGCGGCGCACACGAGCATTTGATAAGGGCGCAAAGGACGCACCACCAGGCTGGTGCTGTCATCAACGGCGGGCGCACCAATTCGAAAAGCCACTTCAACCCCTTCGGCGATCAGGTCGACGTAGCGATCAGTCAGGTCGAGGTCGATCTCCACCCGTGGGTGCGCCGCCAGGAACTGGTTGATTACCGGCATCAGGCTTTGCGCGCCGAAGTTCTGCGGCGCACTGATCTTCAGCGCGCCCACAGGGTGGGCGTGTGTCTCCAGCGCCATGGCATCCGCTGCCTCAAGGTCGGCCAGCAGACTCACGCAGCGATCGTAGTAGGCACGACCGAATTCAGTGAGTTGCTGGCGCCGGGTCGTGCGATTCAGCAGGCGCACGTTCAGGTGCTCCTCCAGATGGCCGATGTACCGCGCGACCATCTGTGCCGACATCTCCAACACGTTCGCGGCCGCGGCAAACGAGCCGGCCTCGGTGGCGGTGACGAATACCTGCATGGCACGAAATCTGTCCACTATTCACTACACTCAGTTGTTAATGTACTAATCATTGGGTCGTTTATCAGGGTTTAGGTGGTGAATAAGCTAGCATCTTTTCCAGGAGCATTCCGATGACCTCTCCCGAATTCTTTCAGCACGTTGTACGAAGCCGCCGTGTCACGCGTCAGTTCTTGCCTGCGCCGCTCAGTGACCACCTGATCAACCGCGTGTTGCTGGACGCCCAGCACAGCCCCTCCAACTGCAACACCCAGCCCTGGCAGGTGCATTTGGTCAGCGGCGCGGTGCGCGACCGGTTGTCTGAGGCATTGCTGGCCGCCGACGACCGTCAGCACTACACACCGGACTTCGCATTCGATATGCAGGCCTACACCGGCGTGTATGCCCAACGCGCCCAGGACAGTGGCCGCGCACGCTACGAGGCGATTGATATCGGACGTGATGACCACGCCGCACGTTTAGCGTGCCTGCGCCACAACCTGAAGTTCTTCGACGCGCCTCACGTGGCCTTCCTGTTTATGCCGCAGATCAGCGATTACGTACGCGCAGCCGGGGATGTCGGCATGTATGCACAAACCTTCTTGCTGTCGTTGCAGGCGCGGGGATTGGGCGGGATTCCCCAGACATTGCTGGGGATGTATGCCGAGACGGTACGTGAGGTATTGGGGGTGAGCGGAGAATTGAAGCTGATGTTCGGGATTTCCTTCGGATACGCCGACCCGCATTCAGCGTCGAATTTTGTCGACGTAGGGCGGGTGGCGTTGACTGAAAGTGTGGTGCTACATCAATAGAGCTGCGGCACGATGAGTTCTGGCGGTGTCGGGTTGCGTGAGTAATCCTCCTGCCGCACGCGCTGCGGCAGTTCGATCACCGGCAATTGCACTTCCTCATACGGCATCTGCCCAAGCAAATGGTGGATGCAGTTGAGCCGGGCTTTTTTCTTGTCATCCGCCTGCACCACCCACCACGGCGCTTCGGCGATATGGGTGCGTTCGAGCATGATTTCCTTGGCCTTGGTGTAAGCCTCCCAGCGCCGACGCGACTCCAGGTCCATGGGGCTGAGCTTCCATTGCTTGAGCGGGTCGTGGATGCGACTAAGAAAGCGCAGGTGCTATTCCTGGTCGGAAATGGAAAACCAGTACTTGATCAACTGAATGCCGGAACGGGCAAGCATGCGCTCGAACTCCGGCACGGTGCGGAAGAACTCTTCGTACTGGTCCGCGTTGCAAAAACCCATTACCTGCTCGACGCCAGCGCGGTTGTACCAGCTGCGGTCGAACAGCACGATTTCGCCGGCGGCGGGCAGGTGCGAAACGTAGCGCTGGAAGTACCACTGGGTCTGCTCGCGGTCATTCGGCGCAGGCAGGGCGGCTACTCGGCAGACCCTGGGGTTCAGGCGCTGAGTGATGCGCTTGATCACACCGCCTTTACCGGCGGCATCGCGCCCTTCGAACAGGATCACTACCTTGTGGCCGGTCTTGACCACCCAGCTCTGCAATTTCACCAGCTCGCCCTGCAGGCGGAACAGTTCGCTGAAATAGATCCTGCGCGCGGCTTTTTCGGCGCTTTCACCGATGTGCTCGTCAAACAGCGCGTTGAGGTCGTGCCCATCTTCGGATAATTCCAGTTCCAGTTCTTCGTCACTGTGGTCCAGCAACTCACGGTGGATGCGCTGCATCAAGGCATCTTCTATTGAGGACATGGGCGGAACTCGCGTGGTGGGGATGGCAAAGTCTTAGTCGCATTTTGTTACTAACCAATGACATCAAATGCCGTGATTGCGGTGGGAGAGGGGGACAACCAGGCGTTTTGCCACTCCACGTTCATAAAACCGTAACAAGAATGTTGCAGAGTTCCCGGGCCCGAAATCACAAGGATTTTCCTTAATGAAACGTCTGATGAAGTCTGCTGCACTCGCCGTTGCGGTTTCTCTCAGTGCCACCTCGGTGTTTGCCGCCGAGAGCATCCGCCTCACCGGTTCCGGTGCGAGTTTCCCAGCCCCGATCTACCTCACCTGGTTCAAGGATTTCAGCAAGAAAACCGAGGGTGTCACCGTTGATTACCAATCCAAAGGTAGCGGTGCGGGTGTACAGGACTTCCTGAACAAAACCGTCGACTTCGCCGCCAGCGACTCGGCCATGAAAGACGAAGACATCGCCAAGGTGGCCGAAGGCGCGCAACTGCTGCCGATGACCGCCGGTGAAATCGTGTTGGCGTTCAACCTGCCGGGCAATCCTAAAGAACTCAAATTGCCACGCGATGTGTACTCCAACATCTTCCTGGGCAAGATCACCAAGTGGAACGATCCGAAGATCGCTGCCGCCAACCCGGGCCTGAAACTGCCTGACATGCCGATCACTGTTGTCGTGCGTGCAGACTCCAGCGGTACCACCGCGGTGTTCACCAAGCACTTGGCCGCGATCAACCCTGAGTTCCAGAAAGACCTGGGCGAAGGCAACACCGTCAACTGGCCAGCCAGCGACAAGTTCATCAAATCGCCGAAAAACGACGGTGTGACCGCTACTGTGCGTCAGACCCCAGGCGCGATTGGCTACATCGAATACGGCTTCGCCAAACTGGCCAAGGTTGACTTTGCCCAACTGCAGAACAAGGCCGGCAAATATGTGGTACCGAACGCCGAAAGCGGCGCCGAAGCCCTGGCTGCGGTGAAAATGCCGGAAAGCCTGGTGGCCTGGCTGCCGGACCCGGATGGCGCCAAGTCCTACCCGATCACGTCCTACACCTGGATGATCTTCCGCAAGGACAACGGCAACCCAGCCAAGGCCAAAGCCATGCGTGAAATGGTCGAGTACAGCCTGACCGAAGGTCAGAAAATCGCCGACTCGATGGGCTACATCCCACTGCCTCCATCGGTTGTCGATCAAGTTCGCAAAGCTTCCGCCAACATCCAGTAAGGCCGCCAGGCCGCTCCCGGCATGGGCCGTCAGCCATGCCGGGAGCGTTCCCCCCTTGTTCCGGAATTAGCCAATGAACACACCTTTTGTCGTACCGGTTAACCCGGATTCTGCGTGCCAGCCACCCTCTACGAAGGATTTCCTGGTTGACCGCACCTTCCGTGCACTTGCACGCATAGGCGTGGTGCTGGTGCTGGCGCTGGTTTTCGCGCTGGTCTTCGAAGTAGGACGCAAGGCACTTCCCGGCATGGAAAAGCACGGTTTTGATGTGCTCTTCGGCAGTGTCTGGGACGTTAACCAAGGCAAGTACGGCATTCTGCCAGCTATTTGGGGCACGCTTTACAGCGCCCTTATCGCGTTGTTGATCGCAGGTTTTTTCGGCGTCAGCATGGCGATTTTTCTTACCCAGGATTTCCTGCCGGCAAAACTCGCGGCGGTGTTTCGCACCATCGTTGAACTGCTCGCAGCCATCCCCAGCGTGGTCTACGGCCTCTGGGGTATTTATGTGGTGATCCCGGCCATCCGCCCGCTGACTGCGTGGCTGAACACTGAACTGGGCTGGATCCCGTTTTTCGGCACATCCCTGAGCGGACCGGGCCTGCTGCCAGCCGCGCTGGTGCTGGCCATCATGATCCTGCCGACCATCGCCGCCGTGTCCCAGGACGCCCTCACCGGTGTGCCGATGAAAACCAAGCAGGCCGCCTACGGCATGGGCACCACCCACTGGGAAGCGATTCTCAAGGTGATGGTGCCATCCGCCGCGACCGGCATCTTCGGTTCCCTCGTGCTAGGCCTCGGTCGCGCCTTGGGTGAAACCATGGCCCTGGCCATGCTGGTGGGCAACGCGAACAACATCTCGCTTTCGCTGTTTGCACCCGCCAACACACTGGCAGCCTTGTTGGCGCTGAACTTCCCCGAAGCCGGCCCGAACGAGATCGAAGTGTTGATGTACGCCGCACTGGTCCTGATGTTTATCACGCTGCTGGTGAACATCATCGGTTCGATGATCATGGTCTACGCCCAGCGGGGTACCAAATAATGACTGATCTCTCTACGCCTATCACCGCCATGCCGAGCCTGCAGCGCCGGTTCGAAGGCCGCGCATTGCGCAGCCTGGTGCTGACCACGCTGGTGTGGCTCGGTGCGCTGCTGGCCAGTGTGCCGCTGATTTCCGTGCTCTACATGCTGATCACCCGTGGCGGCGCACGCCTGAGCCTGGAAGTGTTCACCGAACTGCCGCCCACCGGTTTCGAGACGGGCGGTGGCTTCGGTAATGCCATGGCCGGTACGTTCGTGATGGTGGGTATCGCTGCCGCCATTGCCGTGCCGGTCGGCATCCTGGCTGCCATCTTCCTCGCGGAGCTGGGCCCGGACAGCAAACTGGCGAACGCCTCGCGCTTCGCCGCCAAGATGCTCACCGGCTTGCCATCGATCCTGGCGGGTGTATTTGCCTACGCCTTGGTGGTGATGACCACTGGAACCTACTCGGCCCCGGCCGGTGGTGTAGCGCTGGCGGTGCTGATGCTGCCAATCGTGGTGCTGACGGCTGAAGAGTCGATGAAGATGGTGCCCAAGATCATGAAGGACGCGGCGTACGGCATGGGCTGCACCCGCTCGCAGGTGATCTGGAAAATCGTCTTGCCCACCGGCATGCCCGCGATCCTGACCGGCGTGATGCTCGCTGTAGCACGTGCCGCCGGCGAAACCGCCCCTCTGTTGTTTACCGCGCTGTTCAGTAACTACTGGATCTACCACGACGGCAGCCTGGCGGTGATGAATCCGACGGCGTCTCTGGCCGTGTTGATTTACAACTTTTCCGGCATGCCTTTCGACAACCAGCTTGAGCTTGCCTGGGCGGCCTCGTTGGTGCTGGTAATGATCGTGCTGGTCGTGAATATCGTGAGCCGTATTTTCGGCAAGCCCAAGTACTAAGAACGGGAGCACCTGAATTTTGAACGTCTCAACTGCGCAAAAAGCCGCTCCGTTTGTCACCCAGGCACCTGTGGTCATGGACTGCAAGCTGGACAAGATTTTCTACGGCAACTTCATGGCGGTGCGTGATAGCCATGTGCCAATCGAGAAAAACAAGATCACCGGCTTCATCGGCCCGTCCGGCTGCGGCAAATCGACTGTGCTGCGTAGCCTCAACCGTATGAACGACCTGGTGAAAGGCTTCCGCTTCGAAGGCCACGTGCATTTCCTCGGCCAGGACGTGTACGGCAAGGGCGTGGATCCGGTGGTTGTGCGTCGTTACATCGGCATGGTGTTTCAGCAGCCGAACCCGTTCTCGATGAGCATTTTCGACAACGTGGCCTTTGGCCTGCGCCTGAATCGCTACAAGGGCGACTTGGGCGACCGCGTCAAGCACGCACTGCAAGGCGCCGCGCTGTGGGACGAGGTCAAGGACAAGCTCAAGGTCAGCGGCCTCTCGCTGTCCGGCGGCCAGCAGCAACGTCTGTGCATCGCCCGCGCCATCGCGACCGAGCCGGAAGTGTTGCTGTTGGACGAACCTTGCTCGGCGCTCGACCCGATTGCCACGCGTCGTGTCGAAGAACTGATGGTCGAGTTGAAAAAGGACTACACCATCGCGCTGGTCACCCACAACATGCAGCAGGCGATCCGTGTGGCGGATACCACCGCGTTTTTCTCGGTGGACATCTCCCAGGGCACCCGTACCGGTTATCTGGTGGAAATGGGTCCAACGGCACAGATCTTTGAGAACCCGCGTGAGCAAATGACCGGGGACTACATCAGCGGCAAGTTCAGCTGACCCATGCACCGTCTTTCAGGAATGCCAATGCCTGCAACACATCGTCTTGATCTGGCCGCGATCGAACGCGCCCTGCGTAAGGTCCAGGCCCGTTTTGCCCAACTGAGCCAGGACTTCACCGAACCACGCGACCCGCTGACAGACGAAGTGCTGCAGAATGTGCTTGAAGGTTATGCCCTGATTGACGACTATGTTGCGCGCGGTGTCGACCTGTTCGACCTCCAGCAACTGAACCTGATGCTGGAGATCAATGCCACGGTGCTCTGTGGCAAAGACCCGGTACGCCGGCAGGAATACGCGCAGCACCTGGCGGCGACCGAAGTGCACTTTTTCAACAATGTCGAAGGTGGCATCAAGGATCTGTACAACTGGTATTGCAAGCACCATAACGAATCCGTATGGAAGCGAGCAGCCGGTGTCTACGTGCGGGTCCTGAGCAAGCCGCAGTTGTTCATTGAAGGCAATCACCGCAGTGGGTCGCTGATCGTCAGCTACCTGCTGATGCGTGAGGGGTTGCCACCGTTTGTACTGACGCTGGACAACGCCGAGGGCTATTTCAACCCGTCCTCGGTGATACGCAACTCCGCCAAGCATGGCGTAATGGCTTTGTACGAATTGCCCAAGATCAAGAAAAAATACGCAGCGTTCCTGGAAGATAACGCTCCAGATCCAACCGAGTTTTTCCTGAGCGACACACCAGCGCCCGCCCACCGGGGGGGCCAATGATGGGAAGGTACCCAGTGCTCGACACGATCAAGCGTGTGTTCATCAAGCGTCAGCGAATCCGTATTTCGTTCGACATCGACGACACACTGGCCTGTCAGCTGCACCACAGTGCAACCGAGCACAGCCGCTTGCCGGCGTGTGTGCACCGTTGGCTGGGCGAGCCCTTGCGCTGCGGCACCCGTTCTCTGACCCGTGAGCTGCGTCGCCAGGGTTGCAGCGTTTGGGTCTACACCTCGTCCGGCCGTACGCCGTCCTACATCCGGCGTTGGTTGTTGCTGTATGGCATCCATGTCGACGGCGTGGTCAACAGTGCGCGACATAGCCAGGCCCTGACCGAACGTGGGCTGACGAGCACCCCGTCAAAATTCCCGCCGGCCTTCGATATCGATTTGCATGTTGATGATTCCGAAGGCGTTCAGCTTGAAGGCTTCGACCACGGGTTTCGCGTGGTGGTGGTTGACCCGGAAGATGAGCAGTGGGCGCAGCGTGTGCTGGAGGCTGTGGCACAGGTTCAGGTGCAACTTGCCCGGCAACAACCGCAACGGCATAAGATGCCCGTTCGGACTTATCCGGGCCTGACGTTGAACGGATAATACAAAAGGGGCGACTGATTGATCAGTCGCCCCTTTTGTTTACTTGGCGTTCAACGCCCCAAGAAACTCGGTGTGCCGTAACACCTTCGAAAACATCGACAGCGTGAAGTTTTCAGCCGCTTTTTGCTGTTCATCGGTGAACGTTGCCGTGCAGTCGGCCAGCGTCACCACGTTATAACCCTTCTCATAACCTGATCGAACGGTGCCTTCGACGCAGCAGTTGGTCAGGAATCCCGCCACCACCAGGTTCTGAATGCCGTTGTTGCGCAGTACCAGGTCCAGGCCGGTGGTGGCAAAGCCATCCAGCCCGCGCTTGCCTTCCACGAGGATATCGCCGGTTTCACGGCTGATTGCCTCGGTGATCTCAGCGCCCCAACTGCCGGAAAGAAAAGCAGCGCCATCGGCAACGCCCTTCAAGATTCCATAATCACGCGTCGTCAGTTCCGGGTAACCCTCAGTGAACTGGATCGGCAGGTGAATGATCTTCACGCCCAGCGCGCGTGCCTGTTGCACCGTCGTTGCAGTGTTGGCCAGCATGTCGGACTGGTGCATGACGTCTTTGACGGCGTCATGAAACACGCCACCTGCGGTGGTGAAATCGTTTTGGAACTCGATCAGGACAAGAGCGGTGGCGTTTGGGTTCATGATGAGGCTCCGAGAGGTGTCACTGGATTGACCCTTCAGAGTATATTCACTGAATTAACCCCCACAAGGACAGTGCAATGACCCGCTATTTCAAACATCCAGAGAGTGACCAGGTCGAAGAAGTCGATGCGTTCCAGGTGTTGGCAGTCTTGTTTCTCGGCCCGCTCTACCTGCTCTTCGCAGGCCTTTGGCGCCACCTGCTGATCTGGGCTGTGGCATTAGGGCTGGGTTTTCTCGCAGGCCCGCCCTGGGCGGCGATACCCATTGCCGGGTTGCCCATCATCTACTGCTTCCTGATCCGTA
Source organism: Pseudomonas reactans (assembly GCF_013385825.1). Lineage (GTDB taxonomy): Bacteria > Pseudomonadota > Gammaproteobacteria > Pseudomonadales > Pseudomonadaceae > Aquipseudomonas > Aquipseudomonas reactans. The sequence goes on from NZ_JACAPG010000014.1 coordinate 219,976, forward strand.
AAATCGTCGCCGCTGAGTATGTGAAGAAGGGCTGGGTTGAAGTGCCTGACCCGGCGCTGGCATTCAAAAAATCATCGCCAGCGGCGGAGTCTGTCGTCGAGTAGTTACTGGGAAGCAGGCATCACCTGCTTCCTGGCGCGTGGTGTCCATTCCGTTGGGAGGGCGCCACGATAGCGGGTCAGGTGGCGCAAATACTTGGATGACGTTGCGGTTTTTCCTCTAGATGCTGACCTAGCTCACTGATCTACCAAGCTTTTTTACTGGCTTACTGAAGCAAGAAAGCTGCCCCGCGACCTTGCGTCAAAGCGACTGGATCTATATATTCCCAACCCTGCAACACGCGCTACCGCCCGAATGGCGAAACTGGTAGACGCATGGGACTTAAAATCCCCCGCTCGTAAGGGCGTCCCGGTTCGATTCCGGGTTCGGGCACCATCATTTGGTTTCACGACATCCCAGGAGGTCGCTGAAGCCCCCAAAGAACCTGCCTTGTGCAGGTTTTTTTGTGGCCGGCTTTTTTACCCGCAATTACGTCTGCTCCTCGGTGACCAAACGGATACGGCGATAACGTCTTTTTGAACAGATGCTTAGCGGTGACTTCAAGAAATAGTCGAGGCATGTACGAAGTGGCATTCAAGAAATCAGGACACTTCAGACGCTGACTTTGCTTCCACATGACCTCTGCCGAATTGTTAAATCTTGGGCTCCCCAGTAGGTAAATGAGGCGCTGTCCATGACTGAAGACTTGCTCAAATCATTCTCCAAGGAAGTCATGCAAAACGGGCCAGAGGCGACGTTGCCTTGCAACTTGAGCGACCAGTGGCTGGAGGTGTTATCCGCGCAGATGGAGGATTTTTTCGAAAATGATTCAGATGAGTGCCTGTCACTCCCCTTGATGGCCGTACTTCACATCCTGTTCGCGAAAAATGAAGGGGAGGCGATCTCGGAAACTCAAGACAGGTTGTTTGATCATCTTTGCAACTACCGGATAGAGCTGGGGTTGGAAGAGATCAGACGGAAAACGGATGTGAGTGTAGAGCCCGCCAGTCTGGAAAGCATATTAACCAATCGCCGAGTGACCTTTGAGTGATAGGTCGATTGATTACGCTGAAGTACAAATGATGTGCCTGGGCGCGTATTTATTCACCCAACGCAACCTCCTAGAGTGCCTCCCATTCGCCGCCCTGCCATCTCGTCAAGGCGCTAACTGGAGAATTTCTTATGCCTTTCATCAATGCAACCGAATACCGGAATAACCCGCTGGAGTCTGCATCGTGACGCGCACTGTGAGCATCGACTTCGTCTCGGATGTGATGTGCCCTTGGTGTGCACTCGGCGCTGTAGCGCTGCAACAGGCCATCGCGAACCTGGCGGGCGAAGTTGCCGTGGTGCTGACGTTCAAACCCTTCGAGCTGAACCCGGACATGCCGCCTGAGGGCGAAAACGCTGTCGAACACATGATGCGTAAATATGGCCGCACTTTGGCCGAAGTCGCCGCGCGTAATGTCATGGTGATCGACCGCGGTAACGCCTTGGGCTTCACGTTCGACTTGGCGAAGCGTACTCACTTCTACAACTCCTTTGACGCCCACCGTCTGTTGTATTGGTCGGTGGCGCAGGGTCGCCAAGTCGCACTGAAGCACGCTCTGTTCAAGGCGCATTTCAGTGATGGGGAAAATATCAGTAGCCACGACACCTTAGTGCGTCTTGCCGGAGAGGTGGGGCTCTCGACCGTACGCGCCCAGGAAGTGCTGGACAGTGGGGAGTTAACTGCTGAAGTCCGTGAGCTTGAAGATTTTTACCGCAGGCGCGGGATCAACGCTGTGCCTGCCATGGTACTGAATGGGCGTCACCTGGTGGCCGGCTCACAGTCCGTCGAGGAATACGAACAAGCCATCAGGCAAATAGCGATTGCGCCGTGATTACACGAACGGCTGCCCACTGAACCCACGGGGCAAACGCTGCAAACCAGGCAAGTCGGTAAGACGCTGCGTCCACGCGCTGCGCCAGTCAACGTGGGTCTGAGTCTTGGCTTTTCGATTGGCACGGCGGGCGGCGTTGCGCTGGGTGCGTCGTGCTTCTTTGTACACGTCGGTGTTGCGGCAGGTACGGCATTTGACCCGGTTCAGCTCGGTGCTGGAAGGGAGGTTTGTGCCGTGGTGGCCACAGGCCAAGTGACCTGCAACCTTGAAGTGAATGACCATGTAAGCGTCTCCTTCTTGGGGGTACGCACATCGGTAGACCCACAATGCGCGCGGGGAGGGCGGGGCTGTAAAAACCTCGACACCTAGGGTTACGACCCCAACGATGAGACAGCGTTCGGTTTTCGCCCAAGGCCTGTTCAAGCCTGACACCTGAGGCTAACCTGCCAGGCCACCCATCAAGAATAAGGAAGCGATGATGAGCGTCGATACCCTGCCATACGAGGGCAGTTGCCGTTGTGAGCGTGTGCGCTTCAGCGTGAGTGCCGCCCCGGTGATCACCATGGCCTGCCATTGCACCGGCTGCCAGAAGATGTCTTCCAGCGCGTTCTCACTGAGCGCGCTGATTCCCGCCAGCGGCTTCACGGTGACCCAGGGTTGCCCGGTGATCGGCGGTATGCAGGGCGTGGATCGCCATTATTTCTGTCCCCATTGCATGAGCTGGCTGTTCACGCGGCCCCATGGCATCGATGAGTTCGTCAACGTGCGCGCCGCCTTGCTGGATAACGCCAGCGGTTACGTGCCGTTCATGGAGACCTGGACCCGGGAGAAGCTGCCCTGGGCCTCTACCCCTGCGGTGGAAAGCTTTGCGCAGTTGCCCGAGCCTCAGGAATTTCCGCGCCTAATGCAGGCCTACGCCGAGTTCAGTCGATCAACGCCAGCAAATCCGTAGTGCCCACATCCAACCCCGCCTGGGTCAGCAAGGTCGTGGCCTGGCCCCGGTGGTGGGTCTGGTGATTGAAAAAGTGCACCAGGAGGCTGAAGAAGCCCTTATCGGCCGTCACTCCACGCATGTTGCTGTAATGCAGGCGATGCTCCAGATCGGTCTCCTGAACGGTGTGGCTCCAATCGACGATCAACTGGTCCAGCCAGGTGCGATAGGTTGCCAGCTCGCGCATATCCGCGAAGGCCAGTTGCTTGAGATCAGCAGGCGTAGCAACAGTCTGCATCGGAGCCAATGCTGAAAAGCCTGCTGGATGCTGCGCAAAACGCTTGAGCCAGACGGTATCGCCCAGCGCGAGGTGGTTCAGGGTGCCGAGGATCGAGCCGAAAAACGCCTGTCGGTCCATCGCCAAGGCTGCATCCGTCAGTGTCAGGGCCGCGTCATAGATTTTGCGGTTCATCCACTGGTTGTAATTTGCCATCAGTGCGATGTGCTCAGTCCGGTTCACTTGGGTTTTCTCTCGAAGTCGCGGTAAGGCCATGATAGGCCGGGACCGCCCGGCGGTCATGGTGTTCCGGCAAGGCCGGGCTATGGTTGATAGACGCCAACGCTGCGCCCTAGGAGGGTGACACCATGAACACCAGTGATTTACTTGAACAACTCTTGCGCGCCGGGCAAGGCGGCAGTGCGTCATCCGGCGGACTGGGCGGGCTCCTCGGTGGGTTATTGAAAGGCACCAGCACGGGCAATGCATCAACCGGTGGCGGCCTGGGTGATTTATTGGGCGGCCTGGGTGGCATGTTGGGTGGCACCACGGGCACTCGTCCCGCGCAAGGGCGTTCCGGTGGGATGAACTACGCCGCGCTGGCCTCCCTCGGCATGGCGGCATTCCAGGCTTATCAAGCCTGGCAACGCCAGCAGGCCACCGCCCCGCAACAAGCCTTGCAGACGGTGGATCAGCTTGACGGTCCCGCAGCAGAGGCCCACAGCTACGCGGTATTGCGTGCCTTGATCGCCGCCGCCAAAGCCGATGGGCGTATCGATGAAAATGAGCAACAACTGATTTCCAGTGAGCTGGGCCGCCATACCGACGACCCGCAACTACAACAGTGGCTCGACGCCGAAGTCGCCAAGCCTCTGGATGCTGCGGACTTCGCCGAGTTCGCTAGTGATCCGGCCATGGCGGCCGAGGTGTACCTGGCCAGTGTGATGTTGGTGGACGATCAGCAGGACGCCGAGCGCAACTACCTGGATGCCCTGGCGGCGCAGTTGCAAATCGACCCGCAATTGCAACTGCACCTGGAACAACAAGCCAAGGCCTAGAACCGTAAGGTGGCCCCGGTGGTGAGCCATTGCGCGCGCTCGCCGATCAGGCTACGCCCGACCACCAGGTCCACGTCGACAAATTCGCCGACGTGAAACCTGGGCCCGGCCTGCCAGGCCTGGTCACCGCCGTCCTGGCCGTAACGCTCGGCGACCAGCGTCAGTGAGTGTGCCACTTGGTACTCAAGGCCGGTGCCCCAGGTCAGGCGGTGTTTTTGGTCGCCGTCGTTGTAGATGTGGGACCAACCGGCATTCACGCTCATGCGCAGGGGCTCAAGCGGCTGCCACGTCAACGGAATATTGAAGTCGGTGCCATCAAAGCCGTGCCGACGACCGTGTGCAAAGTGCGCACCGGCTGACACGGCCATTTCCAGTCCCAGATCTTCCCGCGACCATATTTGCGCCTTGACCTGCGGGTTCACCTGGGTTTCGCCCTTGTCTGCGCTGGTAGCGCGGGACAGGGCTGCGCCCCATTGCACCGAAGGCAGCGCGGCGAAGGTGCAGGCAGGCGACAGCGTTTCAGTGTGAGTGCTGCCATCGTGGCGGTTGGCGGTGTGCCAGGCGTCGACATTGCATTCGCCCGGCGCATTGATCGCGCCGTCATCGACCACGTACGAACCACCGGCCGCATTGGCCTTGGACAGCAAGGCAATCGTCAGCAGGATGCCCAGGGTCAGCCCGATAAAGATCAGGTTGCGCTGCAACGCGCGACGCTTGGCCGGTGGCAGCAGCAACAGAGTATGACGCGCACCTCGGTAGTGACGCGCACGGTATTTGGCGAATCCGTCCTGGCGTTGTGGGGTGTGTTTTTTGTGCATGATGCACCTCGCATGAATTCAGCTTTCTACGGTCAGCACCGAAATGCCGCTGGCTTTGGCCTGGCAGACCAGCTCAGAGGTGTCGTCCCCGCCGGGCAGGGCGATGACCACGTCTGGGCGGCTGTCGGTCAGCATGAAATGGTTGCGCTGGCGTTCCGCCTGCTTGCCGTGGCGTTGCCAGTTGGGCGGGTAGCGCACCACGTCGATGCCCAGTTCCCGTGCCCATTCCTCGACGTCGCTGCCGAGGAATTGGTTGCCGCCGTGGATCAATACCTGCACCGGGCGCAGGCGGTGGTAAGCGTCCAGCACTTGGCGGGACATTTTGGTGTCGGCGTAATGACGACCTGCACAGATCAAGACGCGCATAAGGTGATTCCTTGTGTTGCACGGTGGCGGCCGGGCGACCGCCACCGTTTAAACGGCGGGGGAGATCAGTACCACTGCTTGAAGCGGCGGATGTAGATCGTCTTCATAAGTTGGGCCACGCAGCAGTAGCTGAGCAGGGTGCCCACCAGCCATGGGAAGTACGCCAGCGGCAGCGGTTGCAGGCCCACCAGAGTACCCAGTGGCGAGAACGGCACGTAGATCCCCAGCACGATCACCACGCAGGTCATCATCAACACCGGCCAGGCGGCAGTGCTCTGGAAGAACGGGATCTTGCGGGTCCGTAGCATGTGCACGACCAGGGTTTGCGAGAGCAGCCCCTCGATGAACCAGCCGGACTGGAACAGGGTCTGCACTTCCACACTGTTGGCGGCGAACACGTACCACATCAGCGCAAAGGTGGTGATGTCGAAGATCGACGACGTCGGCCCGATCCAGATCATGAACCGGCCGATGTTCTTCGCATCCCACTTACGCGGCTTGGCCAGGTACTCCTTGTCCATCTTGTCCCACGGCAAGGCCAGTTGGGAGATGTCGTACATCAGGTTCTGCAGCAGCAGGTGGATCGACAGCATCGGCAGGAACGGAATGAACGCACTGGCCACCAGCACCGAGAACACGTTGCCGAAGTTGGAGCTGGCGGTCATGTTCAGGTACTTCATAATGTTGCCGAAGGTTTCGCGGCCCTTGAGCACGCCTTCTTCCAGCACCATCAGGCTCTTTTCCAGCAGGATGATGTCGGCCGATTCCTTGGCGATATCGGTGGCCGTGTCGACCGAGATACCCACGTCGGCATCGCGCAGTGCCGGTGCATCGTTGATCCCATCACCGAGGAAACCCACAGTGTGTCCGTTGGCTTGCAGCGCCTTGAGCACTCGGGACTTCTGCAGCGGTGTCAGCTTGGCGAACACGGTGCGTTCTTCCACACGGCGCAGCAGGGTGGCGTCGTCCATGGCTTCGATTTCAGCCCCCAGCAGCGGCTGGCCTGGATCGAGACCGACCTGACGGCAAATCTTGCTGGTGACCACAGCGTTATCGCCGGTCAGCACCTTGATCGCCACGCCGATCTGTTGCAGTGCAGCAATGGCAGGGCCTGCGGTTTCCTTCGGTGGATCAAGGAAGGTCAGGAAACCCTGGATCACCAGGTTGCGCTCATCGGCGGTGGTGTACTGCTGGCGCGCCATGGATTTAGGGATGTGGCGGGTGGCGACCACCAGCACACGGAACCCGTCTTCGTTGTAGTCGTTGGCAATCGCCAACAGCTCTTCACGGCGACGATCATCCAGCGGCACGGCGGCACCGGCCTCCATGACGTGGGTGGAAATGCTCAGCATCTCTTCCACAGCGCCTTTGCACACCAGCAGTTGGTCGTCGGCGGCATCCTTGACCACGATCGACAGGCGACGGCGCACGAAGTCGAACGGCAACTCATCGACCTTGCTGTAGGCGAACGGTTTCTTGAACTTCGGGTTCTGCTCCGAGAACTCCACCACCGCCTGATCCATCAGGTTCTTCATGCCGCTCTGGTGATGGCTGTTGAGCCAGGCCAGGGACAGCACGGCATCGTCACGTTGACCAAAGGCGTTGACGTGATGTTCGAGGATGATCTTGTCCTGGGTCAGGGTGCCGGTCTTGTCGGTGCACAGCACGTCCATCGAACCGAAGTTCTGGATCGCGTTGAGGCGCTTGACCACCACTTTGCGCTTGGCCATGGCGGTGGCGCCCTTGGCCAGGTTGGCGCTGACGATCATCGGCAGCATTTCCGGAGTGAGGCCGACGGCCACCGCCAGGGCAAACAGGAACGCATCGCCCCAGTCGCCCTTGGAGAAGCCGTTGAGCAGGAACACGATCGGCACCATCACCAGCATGAAGCGGATCAGCAACCAGCTGACGCTGTTCACCCCACGGTCGAACGCAGTTTGTACACGAGAGCCGACAATCGCCTTGGCCAGGGAGCCAAAGTAAGTGCGCGGCCCGGTGGCGACCACCACGGCTTTGGCGCGCCCGCTGACCACGTTGGTGCCCATGAAGCAGATGTTCGGCAGGTCCAGCAGGTTGCCCTGGTCGGCCACCACCGGTCCGGCGGATTTCTGCGTGACATTACCCAGGGTGTCGTACTTCTCCACCGGCAAGGCTTCGCCGGTCAGCACGGCCTGGCTGATGAACAGGTCGCGGGATTCGATCAAGCGGATGTCCGCCGGGATCATGTCGCCGGCCGACAGCTGCACGATATCGCCGGCCACCAGTTCGCGCATCGGCACTTCGCGCAGGGTGGGTTGCGAACCTACCTGCTCACGGCGCAACACGGTGGCCGTGGTGCGTACCATGGCTTTCAGGGCTTCGGCAGATTTGGCCGAACGGTGTTCCTGCCAGAAGCGCAACAGGCTGCTGAGCATCACCATGGTCATGATGATGATCACTTTGGTCGGGTCAGCGTCTTCGCCCTCCTGCATCGGCAGCCAGCAGTCGGTGAAGAAGCTGATGCCGCCCAGGGTCAACAGCACATAAATGAACGGGTTGTTCAGTGCGTGCAGGAACTGGACGATAGCGTGAGGTGGCTTGTCGTGGGCGACTTCGTTGTAGCCTTCGCGTTGCAGGCGAGCGGAGGCGTCCAGTTCGGTCAAGCCGTCCTGGGTGGCACGTACGTTCGCCAGGGTGGCCGACAGGCCGTTGTGGGCTTCGCGGGCGGCACGCATCGACAGTTTGGTGTCGGCGTCGGTGCCATTCTTTTTGTGCAGAGGCGGGTTTTTTACGGCGCTCATTGTCTGTACTCCTGTCGCCAATTTTCGACAAAACATACCCGGTACTTACCTGAAGACAGGCGAGCGAAAGCATGCCGAGTCGCTAACTTCGCGATCGGTTTAAATAAGGTGTTCACATAACTTCTACAGTGCCCGCTAACAGCGCGTTAGTTAACTAGCGCGCAGCGGGCTACTACTGGACGTGTTCATAAAGAACTCCAGAACATGGATCAGGAAGTTGCTGTTTCCAGCCGGGTCAGGCGGCGCGAGCGCTCACATAAAGACCGAGCATCAAGCTGGCCTGTGCCAAGCTGGAAACCTTGGGTCTCTGCGGGTCTTGAGGGTCGGCGTGATCCCAGTGCTGCACCAGTTGGCCGCTTTCCGGGCAGATACGCCAATGCGCCAGCGGGTAGGCTGGGCGCACTTGAGGGGAGGGTGCAGCAAACGCTGAGCGGGTAGGCGAAAAGCCTACGGGCTCACGGCACAGTTTGGCGCGCAGGGCGGCCGCTAGTGTGCGTACATCAGGCAAAACAAGGGCTTGGAAGGTCATAACACACCTCGGGACCGGACAGGCGACCGGCGAGGCAGTTACGGTGGAGCATCGAGCTCTAGCGCAGCTTACCGGACCGGGGAGGCGAGTCCTGTCATATTCTGGGTTTGGCGCCCGATGCCCGCGTAAGCGGTGCTCGGACAGCGACTAGATACTGTGTCCATTGGCTTCTTTTGTGAGGTTTAAAAAAGGCCCCAGTTGCGGGCATGGGCAATCTACTCAGACGGTTACAAAATGTCAACGCATGATTAATTAAATTGTCCGGTGTTCAGAGTTCATTCAGACAAGAGGCACTCGGAAGTTAGTGGGTATATAACTTCATATACCCTGTGCGGCCAGAATTGCCAGATAGATCAATACCACGCCGCACGCGCCATAACTGATACGTTGCCACAGCGGTGAAGCGTTCTGGCGCAACAGGTTGACCAGCCCTGCAATCAAAAAGCACGACAGCACCGAAGCGAGCATGAACCCGGCAAAGAACATCAGCGTCTGCCCGTGGCTGGGCGTGGTGCCGACGATGCCTGACAGCGCGCTGCCCAGCGCACCCCAGTAAACGATGTTTTTCGGGTTGGCCAGTGAAATCGCTGCGCCAACGGCGAGTGCATTCTGCCGGGTGCTGGCGGGCGCATCGTCTGATTCAGGTAGCTTCCAGGCGTCGATCAGGCTGCGAATGCCGAGCCAGGCCAGATACACCGCACACACCACCGTCAGCGGCACGCGCACGGCATCATGCTGGATGAGCAGGGCGATGCCGGTCAGGCCAATCACCGCCCAGACAGCGTCGCCCACCAGGGAGCCAAACTGCACCAGCAAGGCCGGTGTGAAGCCATGCAGCAAGCCACGGCGCAGGGTCTCCGCCAGCACCGCGCCGGGGGATAGACAAAACACAAAACCGAATACCAGCGCGTAAAAGAAGATCGTCAGCATGCCCGCGTCCTTTCAGGAAAGTGCGAGAGCATACGCTGGCAAGCAGGCTCAGATCGACCGTTGATTGACGCGGTGCGAAAGTTCGTCGGCACTTTCCTTGCGCTCCGAATAGCGGTCCACCAGGTCGGGGCGCTCGCGCAGCAGCAGGGTGAACTTCACCAGTTCCTCCATCACGTCGACCACACGGTCGTACAGGGCGGAAGGTTTCATGCGGTCCTGGTCATCGAACTCCATGAAGGCCTTGGGCACCGAGGATTGATTGGGGATGGTGAACATGCGCATCCAGCGCCCCAGCACGCGCAACTGGTTAACCGTGTTGAACGACTGCGAGCCGCCGGACACTTGCATCACCGCCAGGGTTTTGCCTTGGGTCGGACGCACCGCGCCAAGGGCCAGCGGCACCCAGTCGAGCTGTGCCTTGAACACCGCTGACATCGAGCCGTGGCGCTCGGGCGAGCACCACACCTGGCCTTCGGACCATTGCATCAGTTCCAGCAGTTCCTGGACTTTGGGGTGGTCACGCGGCGCATCGTCGGGCAGTGGCAAACCGCTGGGGTTGAAGATGCGCGTTTGCGCGCCGAAGTGCTGCAACAGGCGTGCGGCTTCTTCCACCAGCAGGCGGCTGAACGAGCGCTCCCGGGTCGAGCCGTAAAGCAGCAGGATGCGCGGTGGTTGTGCCGAGCCGTCCGGTTTTGACGGGAACAGGGACGGGTCCAGGTTGGGCAGGGTGGTCATGGGGCCTCCGATTACAGCTCGGCAATTCGAGCGAGTTCTGCCTTGAGTTCAGTTGGACTGAGCTCGGCAAACGGCAGGATGAAAAACGCCCTGCAGCGAGTGGCAATGGTCTTCAGCGTGGCGTCGAATGCCGCCTGCACGCGTGCATCGTCACCCTGCATATCCGATGGGTCTTCCAACCCCCAGTGCGCCTTTACCGCTGGCCCGAAATACACCGGGCAAGCTTCGCCGGCCGCCTTGTCGCACACGGTAATCACCACGTCCGGCGGGCTGCCTTCGAACGCGTCGTTGCCTTTGCTGTACAAGCCTTCGGTGCTGATACCGGCGGCCTGCAAGGTGCTCAGGCTGCGCGGCAGGACCTGGCCCTTGGGAAAGCTGCCGGAGCTGATCGCCTCGAAACCTTCCGGCGCCAGGTGGTTGAACATCGCTTCGGACAAGATGCTGCGGCAGCTGTTGGCGGTACACATGAACAGGACTTTCATGGAACGATCTCCTTTAGATACTCAGGCGTAAGGCAAGGGCGGCGAGGGTGATGAACAGCACCGGCAGGGTCAGCACAATGCCGACCTTGAAGTAGTAGCCCCAGGTGATGGTGATGCCCTTGCGCGCCAGGATGTGCAGCCACAGCAAGGTGGCTAGGCTGCCGATGGGGGTGATTTTCGGGCCCAGGTCGCTGCCGATCACGTTGGCGTAGATCATCGCGTCCTTGACCACGCCCACGGCATGGCTGGACTCGATGGACAGCGCGCCGATCAACACCGTCGGCAGGTTGTTCATTGCCGAGGACAGCAGCGCCGTCAGCACGCCGGTGCCCATGGCCGCGCCCCAGACGCCGTAAGTGGCGAAGGTATCGAGCCAGGTGGCCAGGTAGGTGGTGAGGCCAGCGTTACGCAGGCCGTAGACCACCAGGTACATGCCGAGGGAAAAGATCACGATTTGCCACGGTGCTTCTTTGAGCACTTTACGCGTGGAGATCTTGTGGCCCTTGGCGGCGATCACCAACAGGAGCACGGCGCACACGGCGGAAATCGCGCTGATCGGAATGCCCAACGGCTCCAGGGCAAAGCAACCTACCAACAGGATGCCCAGCACCCACCAGCCGGCACGGAAAGTCGCACGGTCGTGGATGGCACTGGCAGGGTCTGCGAGGTCGGCGGGGTCGTACGTCTGCGGGATATCACGGCGGAAGAACCACAGCAGCACCGCCAGCGTGGCCGCGACGCTGACGAAGTTCACCGGCACCATCACGGCGGCGTATTCGTTGAAGCCGATCTTGAAGTAATCCGCCGAGACGATATTCACCAGGTTCGACACCACTAGCGGCAGGCTCGCCGTGTCGGCGATAAAGCCCGCGCCCATGACGAACGCCAGGGTCGCCGCCGGGGAAAAGCGCAGCGCCAGCAGCATCGACATTACGATGGGCGTGAGGATCAGTGCCGCGCCGTCATTGGCGAACAGCGCCGAGACCAAGGCACCGAGCAGCACCATATAGGCAAACAAGCGTCGGCCACGCCCGCGTCCCCAACGCGCGACATGCAGCGCAGTCCAGGCGAAGAAGCCGGCTTCGTCAAGCAACAGGCTGATGACGATCAGCGCGACAAAGGTCCCCGTGGCATTCCAGATGATGTGCCACACCACCGGAATGTCAGCCAGGCTGATCACGCCGCAGGCCAGCGCCAGGACCGCGCCCATCGTGGCGCTCCAGCCAACGCCCAAACCTTTGGGCTGCCAGATGACCAGGACGATGGTGAAGATAAAAATGGCAATTGCGACAAGCATGAATAAAGGCTCCGATGGCTCAGCAGCAGGCGCTGGCCCGTTGTGGTCTGTCGCCCATTGCATCCAGACGCTGTGCGTCGCTGTGCAACCATGGCTGGTTGGCTTGCAGGGTGGTGTGCAGCACCTGCGTCACCCACTCGGGCAGCGCAGGATTGATGCGGTAGTAGATCCATTGACCCTGCCGACGGTCCTGGAGCAACCCGCAACTGCGCAGTTGCGCCAGGTGGCGGGAGATTTTCGGCTGGCTGTCATCCAAGGCATGGATCAGTTCGCACACGCAAAGTTCGCCTTCACGCAGGATCAGTAACGTCAGGCGCGCACGGGTGGCATCGGCCAGGCATTTGAAGAGGGTGGGTGGGGAGATGAGGTCCGACATGGCCAAGGCCTTTGTATATATGGTTATCCGAATATACGTATTTCCATATGTGTCAGTCAAACCCTGTTTCAATTGATATGGATCAAATGCCTTGAAATCCGCCACAAGTGTTTGAAATTAAAATGAAACACGAATGTCCTAAAGTGCCTGCCCATTGCTGATGAAGGAAGACCCCGCGTGACCCGTGCCACTCGCAACCTGCGCAAGACCCTCGATTCCGTCGCGGAAAATAACGAAACCGCTGCGTTCGACCTGATGCGCGCCGTCGAAAAACTCGGCGATGAAGTGCTGCGCCAGCGCTTGCTCAATACGATTCACCGGCTCAATCAGGATGCCTATGAGTTACGCGAAGCGCGTGATTCGGTGGAGCAGGTGTCGGTCAGGCTCGCCTGAGCAAGATCGTTCAAGACAAGCCCCTTATTGCGCTGGCATGCTTGTCGACTGTCTGTCGATGAGCCGTTTCCATGCCTACCGCCTTACCTCATTACGCCTTCGCTCGCGGCGCCATTGCCGTTATTCCTTTGTCCCTGGCCTGCGCGCCTTGGGGTCTGCTGGCCGGCTCCATGGCCATCGATGCGCAATTCAGCCCGTTGGAAGCCCAAGGCTTATCCGCCATCGTGTTTGCCGGTGCGGCGCAACTGGTCGCCATTGGCATGGTCAAGAGTGGCGCCAGCCTGATTTCCATCGTGCTGACCACGTTGCTGCTGACCTCCCAGCATCTGTTGTATGGCATGCATCTGCGGCCGGTCCTTTCACCCCTCAAGACCCGCTGGCGCATCAGCCTGGGCTTTCTGTTGACCGACGAATTCTTCGCCCTGGTCAGCCACTATGACCGCGAGACGTTCAACCGCTGGTATGCCCTGGGTGTTGGCCTGACGTTCTATATCGCCTGGAACCTGTTCACCCTCGCGGGCATCGTGCTCGGCAAAAGCATCCCCGGCCTCGATCAACTCGGCCTGGAGTTTTCCATTGCCGCCACCTTCATCGCGCTGATTACGCCCGTGGTACGGGATATTCCGACGGTGGTCTGCGTGGCCGTGTCACTGCTGTTTTCGGTGTGGTTGAGCTTCCTGCACTGGGAATCGGCGGTAGTGGTGTCCGGCCTGTTGGGCATGAGCGCGGGTTACGCCTGCAAGCGGTTGGGAGTAGGGCAGCCATGATTTTCCTGATGATTGTGATAATGGGCCTCGCGGTCTTTCTCAACCGCTACCTGTTTATCGAGCCGCGCCTGCCGGTGCGCCTCAACCGTGGCGCACGGGAGTTTCTTGGGTTTGCCGTGCCCGGCATGCTCACGGCGATTTGCGGGCCGATCATTTTCCTGGCGGACCATCATCTGAACCTGAGCCCGGCCAACCCTTACCTGTTGGCGGGTATCAGCGCAGTGGCGCTGATGTTCTGGACGCGCAATGTGCTGGTCACCGTGTTGCTGAGCATGGCGTTGTTCTATCTGTTCCGCTGGTTGCTCTAAAGCCCAGGCGAAAAAAAGCCCGCGGGAGGGCGGGCCGAAGGGAGACTTCTAAAAATGAGCGTGGCCACTATAGGCCGCGCCTTCTCCCTTTACAGTGAAACAAAGTTTATGCAGCCGTCGGTCCAGCCCGCGGCAATGGTACAGTCGCGTTTTTTTCTAACGGAGCAATGGCATGCACAAGGTGGTAATTGGCGCACTGGTACTGGCGGCCCTGGCCGGTTGCGCGGGTTCGAAGATGAAAGAAGCGCGCGCAGGCACGCCCTACAAGACCCTGGCTTCGGACAAGGCCACCTTGGTCGTTGCCGAATGCGTGCAGTTCGGCTGGCAGGACGAAAGCGTGTTCGGCGTTGATGCCGGCGGCTTCAAAGAGCCGATCGCGGCGGGCGGTTACACGGTCTACACCACTGCTGGCGATTACTTCGTCGACGTGCAAAGCGCGGGTGCCGGTTCTTCCATCAAGTACTATGCCGCAGAAGACAACATGCCCGCCAAGCGTCGTTTGGCCGCACTCGCGACCTGCCTGTAATCCATTGCCTTAGTCGATTTAGGAAATGCCTGGCACGACAGCCGCCGGGCATTAGCTTATGATTCACCCGCTCGCCCGGCATGATGGCTCTTTACCAGTACACGGACGTCGAGGCTTAAACGTCGGGCGAGCATCCTTCCTTTTCTTCAACGCGGCATGTAACCCAGGTGCCAGCGACGGGGAATCTTCAGTGACACCAACCCCAACAACCCCGCCAGCACGCCGCTGACCATCAGCGCCTTCAAGCCCATCTGCTGCTCCAGCAATGCGCCAATCACCGCCCCCACGAACATGCCTGCCCAAGGGATCAACTGCACGCGCCAGCCACTGCGTCGCTCTCCGAGCAACCAGCGCCCCAGCCCACGACCAAAACGCGAAAGTGCGCCAGTGACGTAAGTCAGCCCCACCGGCAAACCGTTGACCTCTTCCACAGCCGCATTCAGCATGCCCATCGCAATGATCGCCGCCAGCAGCGCGGGCAGCGCATCCGCGAAAGGCAGCCATGCCGCGCCGCACAACAACGCCGCAATGCACAGCAGCAACGGCAAGGCGTGACGACGGCTCATTCGACTGACCACCACCCCCAACGCGTTGCCGACCACGAATGTCGCGACCAGCAGCAACAGTCGCCCGGTCAGCCCAAGATCACCCGCGCTGATCGCCACCGCCAGACGCGTGGTGTTGCCACTCATGAACGAAACGAAGTCACCGCTCGCCATGAAGCCGATGGCATCGGTCATCCCCGCCAGCACCGACAGACTGGCCACCAGCATCAGCCCGACCCGGCCACGCCAGCGTTGCCGGTGGGCGAGTGCAGCATTGGCGTAAGGCTTGCGGGGCGAAGGCAGCATAGGGCCGGGTTCCTCGATGAGATTATCCGGCCACTACCGTAGGACGCTTTACGCGCCAGTGCAATGACCTCAGACAGGCTCCAGCGACCAACCTGTGTCGTGCCAATCCAGGAAGTGGGTGGGCTTGATCGATTGAATGAACGCCGCGTCATGGGAGACCACCAGCATCGCCCCGTTGAAACCTTGCAGCGCCTGCTCGAAAGCCATCACCGACTCCAGGTCCAAGTGGTTGGTCGGTTCGTCCAGTAACAGCAGTTGCGCCGGCACGTCGCGCCACAAGGCAATTGCCATCGCGGCCTTCAAGCGTTCGCCACCGCTGAGTTGCCCGGTGGGTTGGGTGACGCGCAAGGCATCCAGTTGCAGCAAGGCCAGGCGTGTACGCAATTCGGCTTCGGCCAGGGGAGTGTCGAGCAGGTTGAGTTGTTCGACGATGGAGCGCTGATCGTCCAGCAGCGCAAGGTGCTGATCAATGTAGGCGCAGGGCAGATGCACCCTGCATTCACCCGCGACGACCTGCCATTTACCGGCCAGCACCTTCAGCAACGTGGACTTGCCGCAGCCGTTCGGCCCACGCACGGCAACGCGCACCGGACCTGCGAGATGCACATTCAGACAGGTCGACGGCAGCCACGGCAACTGTGCGTCCACCAACGACAGCACCTGTCGCCCGTTGGGCACCGCTGAGGCGGGCAATGCCAACAAGGTCGGCGTTTCATCTTCGACCCGTTCATAAGCCTGGCGCACCTGGGCATCCAGTTCGTGTTTATGTTGCCAATGCGCGCTACGCACGGTGCTGACGATCTCGGTGGCGGCACCTTTCCAGCGCGCCTTGGTGAAGCGGTCGACGTTGGCGGTTTCTGCTTGCTTGCGTGAGCGCGCGGCGTTGCGTTGCAGGCTGTCGTGGTCTTTTTGCAGGCGGCGCCGTTCGCGGCTGCGCTCCAGGCGTGCATGATCCAGCGCGGCGATGGCGGCCTGTTGTTCGGTATCGCGCTGCAGGCGGTAGGCATCGTAGTTGCCGCCATAGACGTTCACGCCGAGGGGCGACAGTTCAATGATGCGCGCCATGGCATTGAGCAATTGCCGATCATGGCTGACCACCACCAGGCCACCACGCCAAGCGCCGAGCACACGCAGTAGCCAGGCGCGGCCTTCGCTGTCGAGATGGTTAGTGGGCTCATCGAGCACCAGCAGCGGCGGCGCGGCCAGCAGCGCGCCGATGATCGCGACCCTGGCCAACTGGCCACCGCTGAGTTGGTCGGCCGGGGAGTCAAAAGCCAGCTGCGACAGCCCTGCGCCGTCCAAGGCACTGCGCAAGCGTTCGGCCAGGTCCCAGCGGTCGTCGATCAATTCCAGGTCTTCGACCTGTGCGGCGCCTCGGGTCATGCGTTCAAGGGCGGACAATATCACTGCGGTGCCGGTGAGATCGGCGACCGTTTCCCCTGGCGCAACCGCGATGATCTGGGCAACGTAGATCACTCGGCCCGGGCCATTCAGCGAGCCAGATGAGGGCGCCAGCAGCCCAGCGATCAAGCGGGCGAGAATGCTTTTACCTCGACCATTGCGCCCCACAATGCCGGTAGGTGTGTGATCGATGGACAGGGTCAAGTCATCCAGCAGGGTTTCGCCATTGGCGAACTGGAAGCTTAGGTGTTGCAGGGAAACAAGGACGGGCAGCCGGTTGACGTCAGTCATCAGCACCTCCAAAAAAATGTCGGACAGGCCAACAAGCGCGCCAGGCGGCTCGTTGCAGATACATTTTGGAAGGCTTAGTGGTTCACGTCGGCGGTCGTCCTGCGGATCAGAAGGGAGGCAAAGCCTAACCCGTCTTGGCTTTTTTCGGCAAGTCTGCCGCCAGTTGCTCCAGGAACATCGCCAGGGCTACTTCTTCGGCCTTGAGCCCTTTGCGCAGGCGCGGCTTGGGCAACCTGGAAAGTTCGCCGAGGCTGAAATGCTCCAGCACGGCAGGGTGGATGTAACACTTGCGGCACACCGCCGGGGTGTTGCCCAACTGCTTGGCGACATCCTTGACCATTGCCACCACGTGCCGTTTGGCATCGGATTCGGGCTGCCACTCCAATTCGCGCAACACCGCCAGAGCCATGGCGGTGCCGGCCCAGGTGCGGTAGTCCTTGGCGGTGAAGTCGGCGCCGGTGAGGTTGTGCAAGTAGTCATTCACGTCGTGGGAGCTGACGGTGTGCCGCTCGCCATCCTCATCCAGGTACTGGAACAGGTTCTGGCCCGGCAATTCCAGGCAGCGTTTGACCACTGTCGCCAGTCGTCGGTCCTTAACGCTGATTTGGTGCTCGACGCCGCTCTTGCCGCGAAACTGGAACTTGATTTCGCTGCCTTTTACATCCACATGACGGGTGCGCAGGGTGGTCAGCCCATAGGACTTGTTGTCGCGGGCATACTGGGTATTACCGACGCGGATCAGCGTAGCGTCCAGCAGCGTCACCACGGTGGCCAACACCTTTTCGCGGGTAAATCCGGGCTCGGCTATTTGCGCTTCGAGCTGTTTGCGCAATTTCGGCAGTGCACTGCCAAATTCCTGCAGCCGCGAGTACTTGTCCGTGTCCCGCACTTCGCGCCAGCGCGGGTGATAACGGTACTGCTTGCGGCCACGGGCATCGCGGCCGGTAGCTTGCAGATGGCCGCGCGGGTCGGCGCAGATCCACACATCGGTGTAGGCCGGCGGGACGGCGAGGGCATTTAGGCGCTTGATCTCGTCGGCATCCGTGATGCGTTCGCCCTTGGGGTCGACATACTGGAACTTGCCGCGCAGCGTCTTGCGGCGGATGCCGGGCTGGGTGTCGTCAACGTAATGCAGGTCGCGGGGCAGCGCAGAGTCGGACATGGGGCGGGTTCCTTGGCAACAAATCAGGCCGGTATGTCTGATGGACCGCAGCGGTGTGCGGTCGTGCCAAAAGGTTGCTCACGCCAGTACTGCGACCGCCTTGATCTGTGCCCACAGGCTCTGACCGGGGTGCAGTTGCAACTGGTCGCGGGAGAACCGCGTGATGCGCGCCAGCAATGGCGTACCACCCGCGTCCAGGCGCACCAGCACATGCGCGCTGTTGTCCGCCGAGATTTCCTGGGTGACCGTCACCGGCAGGCGGTTGAGGATGCTGCTGTGTTCCTCCGCTTGCAGGCTGAGGCTCACATCCCGCGCCTGCACCTTGATACGCAACGCTTTGCCCACGGCCAACGGCGCATGGGCTACACGCATGTGCAAGGCGCTGGCGGGCAATTGCAGGGTCAGCAACTGATAGTGATCGTCATAGGCACTGACGCTGCCGTTGATCACCACGCCGGCATCGTCGCCCAGCGCCAGGGGCAGGTCGAGCCGCGCCAGCGTTTCGCCGATGGGGCCGCTGGCCAGGGCCTTGCCGTCGCTGAGCAAGACGATGTGATCGGCAAGGCGCGCCACTTCATCCCTGGCATGGCTGACATACAGCACCGGGATATCCAGTTCATCGTGCAGGCGTTCCAGGTACGGCAGGATCTCGCTTTTGCGCTGGCTGTCGAGGGCGGCCAGGGGCTCGTCCATCAACAACAGACTGGGGCTGGTGAGCAAGGCGCGGGCGATGCCGATGCGTTGGCGCTCACCGCCGGAAAGATGCTGGGGATGGCGATCCAGCAGGTGGCCGATGCCCAGCAACTCGGTGGCATGGGCCATATCCACATGGCGCTGCTGACGGGGAATGCGCTTGAGGCCGAACTCCAGGTTGGCCCGCACCGACAGATGGGGGAACAGGCTGGCCTCCTGAAACACGTAGCCCAGCGCGCGTTTATGGGGCGGTACGAACAACCCTTTGCGGCTGTCTTGCCAGACTTCATCATTGATCTGGACAAAGCCGTCTTCGGCGCGCTCCAGCCCGGCGATACAGCGCAGGCAGGTGGTCTTGCCTGAACCGGAATGCCCGTACAGCGCCGTCACACCGCGACCGGGCAAGTGCAGGTCCACGTCCAGGGCAAAACCCGAATACTTGAGTTGCAGACGTACATCAATCATCGACTCAACTCCAGCCCATCTTGGTTTTACGGCTGGAATACAGCGCCAGCAACACCAGGAACGCGAACACCACCATGGAGCCGGCCAGCCAATGGGCCTGGGCATATTCCATGGCTTCCACGTGGTCGTAGATCTGCACGGACACCACCCGGGTCTTGTCCGGAATATTGCCGCCAATCATCAGCACCACGCCGAATTCACCGACGGTGTGCGCAAAACCCAGGATGGAGGCGGTGATAAACCCTGGTCGCGCCAGGGGCAAAATAACGGTGAAGAACGTGTCCCAAGGATTGGCACGCAAGGTCGCGGCCACTTCCAGCGGGCGCGTGCCGATGGCGGAGAAGGCGTTTTGCAACGGCTGCACCACAAACGGCATGGAATAGATCACCGAGCCAATGACCAGCCCGGCGAAGCTGAAGGTGAGGGTGCCCAGGCCCAGCCATTGGGTGAACTGGCCGAAGTAGCCATTGGGCCCCATGGTCAACAGCAGGTAAAAGCCGATGACCGTCGGTGGCAACACCAACGGCAAGGCGACGATGGCACCAATGGGGCCGCGCCACCAGGATCGGGTGCGTGACAACCACAGGGCAATCGGAGTGCCGATGATCAACAGGATCACGGTAGTCAGTGACGCCAGTTTGATGGTCAACCAGATGGCGGAAAAATCGGCACTCGATAACGGCATTTACTTGGCCAGCTCGTAACCATAGGACTTGATGACGGCAGCGGCTTTAGGCCCCTTGAGGTAGTCGACCAGCGCCTTGGCTGCGGCGCTGTCCTTGCCCTTGTTGAGGATTACCGCGTCCTGTTTGATCGGGTCATGCATGGCGGCGGGAACGATCCAGGCCGAACCGCTGGTGACTTTGCCGTCTTTGTAGATCTGCGACAAGGCCACGAAGCCCAGCTCGGCGTTGCCGGTGGACACGAACTGGTAGGCCTGGGTGATGTTCTGGCCTTCGACGATCTTGTCTTTGACCTTCTCGGTCAGACCTTCCTTGGCCAGCACTTGGGTAGCGGCAAGGCCGTAAGGCGCGGCTTTCGGGTTGGCGATCGAAAGGTGCTTGAATTCGTTTTTCTTCAACACCTCGCCTTTGGCGTCGACGTAACCTTCCTTGGCCGACCACAGCGCCAGGGTGCCGACGGCGTAGGTGAAGCGCGAGCCTTTGACGGTATCACCTTCGGTTTCAAGTTTTTGCGGGGTAGTGTCGTCGGCGCTCAGGAACACTTCGAACGGCGCGCCATTCTTGATCTGGGTGTAGAACTGGCCGGTGGCACCGTAGGCTGCGACTAGTTTGTGGCCGGTGTCTTTTTCGAAGTCGGCGGCAATCGCCTGGATCGGTGCGGTGAAGTTGGCGGCGACGGCCACCTGGACTTCATCGGCATGGGCCGAACCGAAGGCGAGGGCAGCGACCAGGATGGCCAGGCGTGAGGCGTGAATCTTCATGAAGCAGCTCCTTTGAGGGTGTACGGCTTGTTATAGGTAGAAGGCTTAACCGCTATGTATGGGAATATATAGCGGTTGGCCATTGCCGGTACAGTGCAAAGTTGCCACAGGTTCTACGGGTTGAGTTTGGCCAAGGCCTGCTCCGCCAGTTCGCGCGTCAGGTCATAGGTGGTGGTGTCTTTGCCCAGGCGCAGTGCCTGGCCAGACCATAGGTTACTGAAACCCGCTTCATCCTTGGCCTTGAGCGGTATCAATGCGCCGCCGGAGGTGGGGAAGGCCGGAGCTGCTGGGTTGATTGCACCCAACTCACGCATTACGCGGTTGACGATGCCCCGTGCCGGGCGGCCGGTAAACAGGTTGGTCAGCGCGGTTTCGCTGGCCTGGGCATGGCGCAGTGCGTGGTGGTGCGAAGGCGTGACATTGGCTTCAGGCGTAAACAGGTAAGCCGTGCCGATCTGTACCGCCGAGGCGCCCAGGGCAAAGGCCGCGACAATCCCGCGTGCATCGCCGATCCCCCCGGCGGCAATCACTGGCACGCTGACGGCGTCGACCACTTGCGGCAGCAGGGCGAACAGGCCGATCTGGGTATTGAGGTCATCGCTGAGAAACAAGCCACGATGCCCGCCCGCTTCACTGCCCATGGCGATGATCGCGTCGCAGCCGTGCTGTTCCAGCCAGATCGCTTCTTCCACGGTGGTGGCCGAGGACAACACTTTCGCACCGGTGGCTTTTACCCGATCCAGCAGGGCTTTTTCCGGTAGGCCAAAGTGAAAACTGACGACTTCGGGACGGAATTCCTCGATGACTTCGCACGCCGCTTCATTAAACGGTTCACGGTTGGACACGGGCGTCGGCGCCTCAAAATCGGCACCCAATTCACGGTAGTAGGGTTCCAGCAAGTCCTTCCAGCGCCGATCACGCGCCGCGTCGGGGGCTGGCGGCTGGTGGCAGAAGAAATTGACGTTGATCGGGCGTGGGCTGGCCGCACGGATGGCGGTCAGCGCTTCGCGCAGTTGCGCAAGACTCAGTGCAGCCGCCGGCAATGAGCCCAGCCCGCCAGCTTTATTGGCCTCGATGACCATGGCCGTGGTGGTGCCCACGGCCATGGGCGCCTGGATGATGGGCAATTCGATCCCCAGCAGGTCGATAATGCGGGTGTCTGGCCAGGTGCTCATGGGATGTCTCTCCAGCGTTAGTGAGGCTTTGCCCTGTTTTAACAGGGCCCATGACACCCGGCCACTCTGTTTTATTCACTGGACGAACGGCACGTTTCGTGGTGTGCCATCAGTTGATGGCGTCCCCCAGCACCGCGTGAATCCGCTCGGCGATATGGGCCGCGTGGGTTTCCAGGGCGAAGTGGCCGGTGTCGAGCAGTTCCACCACCGCGTTAGGGTTGTCGGTTTGATAGGCGTGTGCACCTGGCGGGATGAAGAACGGATCGTTCTGGCCCCAGATCACCAGTGTTGGCACTTGCTTGGCCTTGAAGAAGGCCTGGAACGCCGGGTACAGCGTCAGGTTGTTGCGGTAGTCGAGGAACAGGTCCAACTGGATCTCGTCGTTGCCGGGCCGTTGCATGAGCAGTACGTCGAGCATGTAGGACTCCGGCGCAACCCGTTCGGGTTGATTCACGCCGTGCAGGTACTGGTAGCGCGTGCCTTCCAGGCTGATCACCGCGTTGCGGATCACCTCGCGGTTGGCCTGGCTCGGTTCGGCCCAATAGGCGCGAATCGGTGCCCAGGCGTCCCCCAGACCTTCCAGGTAGGCGTTACCGTTTTGCGAGACCAGCGCGCTGACGCGTTCCGGGTGTGCCACTGCCAGGCGTAGACCTACGGGTGCGCCATAGTCGAAGACGTACAAGGCGTAACGCGTCAATTCCAGCGCATCGACAAAATGTCCGACGGTGATCGCCAGGTTATCGAAGCTGTAGGGGTAGTCGCGTTCGGCCGGTACCTCGGTAAAACCGAAACCCGGCAAATCCGGCGCGATCACCCGAAAGCGCGTGGCGAGCAAGGGGATCAGGTCTCGGTACATATGCGACGAACTGGGGAAGCCGTGCAGCAGCAAGATGACCGGCGCCGAGGGGTCGCCGGCTTCGCGGTAGAACATGCGTACGCCGTCGGCATCGACATGGCGGTAGTGAACGACGGAGGTTGGAAGGGTCATGATAAAGTCGCCTTTGTAACTTGATTGAGTTCGTATACGGGTTACCGTTTTCAAAAACTGCGCCGAAAAAAGTAACCTGTCAAATTATTTATAACGGTTTCAAATTCATTTCTTGTAACTATCCATATGGCTGGATAGCGGTTACTATATCGACGCCCTGAAGAGGAATGACCATGACTATCCCAGCTCCGCTTGAGCCTTATGTACTCGCCGATGATCCGGTGTTGGACATGCTTAACACGCGCGCCAATGTTGACGCGCAACCCCACGACTTCTGGCAGTCCGATGCCGATGTCGAGCGTTGGCTGGTGCGCCTGGGGTGGGTAGAGGAGGGGCAGGTGCCGGCATTTGAACCGGGTGCGCTGCTGCGGGCGGGCAGGGAGCTGCGCGAGGTGATCCGTGTGTTGCTGGAAGCGCGCAAGGACGCAACCCAGGGTGATCCAACCGCCCTCAATAGCTTTTTGCGCAAGGCGGTCAGCCACACGCAATTGGCTTGGCTGGCACCGGGTGAGTTACGCATCGACCGTCAACGCAAGCAGCAAACTCCGGAGCAATTTCTCTCGATGATCGCTGAGGCTGCAGCGCGTTTACTGGTGGAGGGCGATTTCAATTTAATCCGCACCTGCGAACATCCCGAATGCGTGTTGTGGTTCTACGACCGCACCAAGGCTCATAAACGTCGTTGGTGCAGCATGGCGCTGTGTGGCAACCGGCATAAAGTCGCCGAGTTTCGCAAGCGCAAGCTGGGTTAAGCCTTGTTTTCCCGCTCCAGCAACTGCTGTTTGCGTTCCACACCCCAGCGGTAGCCTGAGAGCTCGCCATTACTGCGCACCACCCGGTGACAGGGGATCGCCACCGCGATGCTGTTCGCGCCACAAGCCTGAGCCACCGCACGGAATGACTTCGGCGCGCCGATTCGCTCGGCAATCTGCGCGTAGCTGGCCGTGCTTCCCGCTGGAATTTCGCGCAAGGCTTGCCACACCCGTTCCTGAAATGCAGTGCCGCGCAGGTCCAGAGGCAGGTCCAGGCCGAGCCCAGGCGCTTCGATAAAGCCCACGACCTGCGCGACCAATTGCTCGAAGCGCTGGTCGGCGCCGACCAGTTCGGCCTTGGGAAATTGATCCTGAAGATCGCGTACCAGCTTGTCAGGGTCGTCCCCCAGCAGAATAGCGCACACGCCACGAGCGCTTTGCGCCACCAGAATCGCCCCCAGCGAGCACTGCCCGACGGCGAACAGGATCGCCGAGTTAGTCCCTCCGGCTTTGTAGTCGCTGGGTTTCATGCCGAGAAGTTGGTCAGCTGACTCATAAAAGCGGCTGTTGGAGTTGAAGCCAGCGTCATACAACGCGTCCGTCACCGAGTGCGAGCCTTTGAGCCCATCGCGAACCTTGCGTGAACGGTGCGCGGTGGCGTAGCCCTTGGGCGTCAGGCCGGTGACGGCTTTGAACACGCGGTGAAAGTGGAACGGGCTGAGGCTGGCTTGCGTGGCCAGCGCGTGCAGGCTGGGCGCAGTGTCAGCCTGTTCGATATATCGACACGCGTCCGCCACCAGTTGCGCGTGGTGCGCAACCAACTGGGTCTGGTCTGCGGACGCGCGTTTGCTGGCGCGATACCCTGCGGCTTCGGCCTGCGCTGGCGTGTCGAAGAACTCGATATTTTCCGGGCGTGGCAAGCGCGAAACGCTACTGGCGCGGCAGTACACACCGGTGGTTTTCACACCGTAGACGAACAACGTATCGGCCTTGGGGTCTCGGGCGAGGACGGCTGCCCAGCGAGGATCTTGTTCGGTAGTCATGGTCGGCACTCTTGACGGATCCAGGCCAGATTAATCGCGCGACACGCGCCTGACACTCTGAAGCTTGCGATCAAATCAGCCAGCGGCGCGAAACGTGAGATTAATTCGTTGCGGGCCCATGACCGGATGTACGCCTTCCTTGATCGGCATCACCCCGTGAAAGCGCAGGCGATCCACGCCGCCCCAGACCACTACGTCGCCATGGAACAGCGAGACTTTACGGGTTTTGTCACTGCGTTCGTGCCCACCAAACAGGAAGATCGCCGGCAGGCCAAGCGACACTGACACAACCGGTTCGCTATACCGGCGTTCGTTTTTGTCTTGATGCAGGGACATTTTGGCGCCGGGAACATAGCGGTTGATCAGGCAGGCGTCGGGGGCAAAGTCGGCAAAACCGGTCTCTGCCGCCGCCAGTACAGCCAATTGACGCAAGATGTCTGGCATTTGCGGCCACGGCTGCTGGCTGCGTGGGTCAAGCGGGGAGTAGCGGTAACCGGACGTGTCGGTGGTCCAGCCCAAGTCGCCGCAACTGCTCAATGCCGCCGACATGGTAAAGCCGCCAGGTGTGACCATTTGCCGAAACGGTGATTGAGCCAGCACCCGTCGCAGCTCCGGCAGAAGGCGCTCGATCCAGGGCAGGGCGTAGCCCCGTAATACGTAGGACTGTTCGCCAATCTGCTCACGCCCTGCGGGTTGTTGCAACGCGTCGTCGGCGAACAGGTCAGCGGTGGGGCCGGGCATTGGCTTACAGCGCCTTGCTCACATTGATGTCGGTGATTTCATCACTAGCATCATGAATTTTCGCCAGGGCTTGTTTAGCTTCTTCCACACTGTTGGTCTGCAGTTGAGCGAACTCAAAGCGGCGTTCACCGTTGAGTTTGTACTTGATCACGTATTTGGTAGTGGTGTTCACGGCTATTTCCTGTGAAGTGTGCGGATCAGCTCAGCTTGGAGCTGGTACGACGCACAATGCGGATCTTGTGGGACAGCGCGGGTTTGCGGGTCACGCTGATTGCGCGACGCGTGACCACGTCCAGTGTGATGTTCCAGAACCCAGTGCTCGGTGCGGTGATTTTGGCGGGGAACTTGTCGAAGGCGCCGCCGTGATAGGTGTGACGGCCGCCATTCTTGAAGCTGCGAAAATTCGCATCGCTCATCAGACGGATATTACAAGTCTGCGAGCATTCGATGACGACAATATCGCCCTCGTTGAGGTGCTCACGCTGGTGGATGAATTTCATGGGTGGGGACTCCAGAAGGGCTTTTTCTGAAAAATCAGAATGATACGTAGGTTAAGATGGAGTTTATCAGCCCCAGCGCGTTTATTATCGGCCCGTCTTCAACGACGTCGACAATTTAAAACAGTTATTTACCGAGTTATCAGGGATAAATCCTACGTGGGCGGGAGAAAATTACCATCCCCGCTGTCGTAGGGTCTTTATCGGAGGTTTTAGTATGAAATGGAGTGTGTTGGTTCTGGCCCTGGCGATTGGTGGGTGTGCTTCGGTTGCAGATATCAAGCAGACCCCTCCGACTTTGGCGGTCATTTCCGGGAAAAAACCCCAGGAATACGCCGCATGTGTGGTGAAAAAGTTGTCGACTACCCGCCGGCCACCGCAGATCGAGCCGCATAAGGACGGCGGCGTGCAGGTGATTGTGCCGCAAAAATTTTCGGCTGACCCTTCGGCGATCTTCGAGATCGACGAGCGTTCCAGTGGCAGTAGCATCAAGCTCTACGAGAGCATGTCCAATGTGCCGATCCGTCCGGGTGACGTGAAGAAGGCTGGCGAGGACTGCATTTCCGGCTGAAATGGCCCGCTTCATTTTGCGACCTCCAATCCGATAAAAAGCCTGGTCCCGTCATTGCACAGCCGGGCTTTTTTTGTGGGGACGCGACGATGCGGGGCATACAGCCTACCCTTTGGAATGCGTGCCGAATGGGCAGGGCATCCGTTAAACTGTTACCCGATCAATGCAAAAATGCCGCGCAAACCCTCGGTTTGTGCGGCATTTGTCTTTTTGGGAAGTCTTTCATGAAGCGTGAACACGTCAGGGCTCGCCAGGCCGAAGGCCAGATAACGGCGACGCACATCATCCAGAACCCGGCTGACTTGGGTGAGTGGATCGTATTTTTCAAGAAAAGCGGCGGCCGCAGTTTTTTCCTGGTGGACGATCAGGACGAAGTCGAGTCGTTCGCGCGCCTGGATGATCTGGTGGAGACCATTCGCAGTCTGGGTATCAAGTTTGCTGACATTCAGTTGTAAGCCTGAAGCTTACTTGCAAACCACCACGACGCTGCGACTCTTGTAGTTGCCCACGTCCTGCCCCAGGGTCTTGTCGCTTTCCTTGAGCGACGGTGTTCCTTCGGTACCGACGATGCGGTAGCCGGTGCCGGCACACGAGGCGTCAGCCTTTTCGTAACAGTTGGCCCAGGAATTGGCTTCGCCTGAGCAATCGATGGTCAGACCTTGTTCACCGTTTTTCAGGTAGACGTCAGAAGTGGTAGTGCAGCCGGCGAGCGCCAGTACCGCAGTCAGTGCCAGAATCTTGTTCATGTGTGTTCATCATCGAGGGTGTTGGAAGGGCGCTGACACTGTCGTGGGGCGTTTCGGCGAGATTATAGCGATCTGCCATGTACGTACAGACAAACACAAAAAAGCCCCGATCAACCGGGGCCTTTGCGCAGCGCTTGGACGCTTACTTGCCTTTCGGCCGTTTGCTCGATGCGTGGCCCGCTTCATCCACAAACACTTCAGCCACCGCGATAGCCTGGCTTTCGCTCTCGAATACCCCGGCGACGCTGTCACCGTGGAAGTTGATCAAGTGCCAACCGTCCGCTCGTTTGGTGATCAGGTAGCCGTTCACGCCTTTTGGTTCTGACATCTATCAAGTATCTCGTGGTGTGGTTCAAGGCCCTTATGATAGCGCCAAACACCTCGATCCAGCGCAAGTTATTCCAGGTCAGTGTTCTCGTTGCCAAAGCGTGCTAAAAAGGGTCCAGCCCTTTGAAACGTTGAGGCGCAGACGTTTTTTGCCATGGCGGCCGGAGCTCGCTCCGTAAGACCAGCGGAACTTACGCCGAGATTTTTTCTCTATGATGACATCGCAACGCCAGCAGGACCCATTGTAAGGTGACTGCGGCCTGATTAGACTGCGCCGAATTCCGTACGCACAGCCCTTTGTAAGGACTCATATGATCAAGAAATGCTTGTTCCCAGCAGCCGGTTACGGCACTCGCTTCTTGCCAGCGACCAAAGCCATGCCCAAAGAGATGCTGCCGGTGGTGAACAAGCCACTGATTCAGTACGGCGTCGAAGAGGCTTTGGATGCCGGTCTGAACGAGATCTCAATCGTCACTGGTCGTGGTAAGCGCGCGCTGGAAGACCACTTCGACATCAGCTACGAGCTGGAAAACCAGATCAAGGGCACCGACAAGGAGAAATACCTGGTCGGCATCCGCAAACTGCTGGACGAGTGCTCGTTCTCCTACACCCGTCAGACCCAAATGAAAGGCCTCGGCCACGCGATCCTGACTGGTCGTCCACTGATCGGTGACGAACCGTTTGCCGTGGTACTGGCGGATGACCTGTGTGTGAACCTGGAAGGCGACGGCGTGCTGACCCAGATGGTCAAGCTGTACCAGAAATACCGTTGCACCATCGTTGCCGTGATGGAAGTGAACCCGACTGAAACCAACAAGTACGGCGTTATCGCCGGCGACGACATCGGCGATGGCCTGATCCGCGTGCGCGACATGGTTGAGAAGCCGGCTCCGGAAGATGCGCCGTCGAACCTGGCGATCATCGGTCGTTACATCCTGACGCCGGACATCTTCAAGCTGATCGAGGAAACCGAGCCAGGCAAGGGCGGCGAAATCCAGATCACCGACGCCTTGTTGAAGCAAGCCAAAGACGGTTGCGTGATTGCCTACAAGTTCAAGGGCCAGCGTTTCGACTGCGGCGGCGCTGAAGGCTACATCGAAGCGACCAACTTCTGCTACGAGCACTTCTACAAGACGGGCAAGGCTTACTGATTCATGCGGTAAGCGGCCTGTTCCAAAAAAGCCACCTTCGGGTGGCTTTTTCGTTTTTCAGCCCCACGTAAGTCGGTATGCTGATGTCCTGCCGAGGAGAGTGAAATGGCCTACGATTTTGACCTATATGTGATTGGCGCCGGTTCCGGCGGTGTTCGTGCGGCCCGTTTTGCCGCAGGCTTTGGTGCCAAAGTGGCCGTGGCGGAAAGCCGCTACTTGGGTGGCACCTGTGTCAACGTCGGCTGCGTGCCGAAAAAACTGTTGGTGTACGGCGCACACTTTGCCGAAGATTTTGAGCAAGCCAGCGGGTTTGGCTGGTCTCTGGGCGAGGCTGATTTTGATTGGGCCACCCTGATCGCCAACAAGGACCGCGAGATCAATCGCCTCAATGGCATTTACCGCAACCTGCTGGTCAACAGCGGTGTGACCCTGCATGAAGGGCATGCGCGCCTGGTGGATGCGCATCAGGTCGAGATCAATGGCGAGCGCTTTAGCGCCAAGCACATCTTGATCGCAACGGGTGGCTGGCCGCAGATTCCGGAGATTCCAGGGCGTGAACATGCCATTGGCTCCAATGAGGCGTTCTTCCTCAAGGAATTGCCGAAGCGTGTCCTGGTTGTCGGTGGAGGCTATATCGCGGTCGAATTCGCAGGGATCTTCCATGGACTAGGCGCACAAACCACGCTGTTGTATCGCGGTGACCTGTTCCTGCGCGGCTTCGACGGTTCGGTGCGTACGCACCTGAAGGAAGAACTGACCAAGCGCGGCCTGGACCTGCAATTCAATGCGGATATCGAGCGCATCGACAAACAGGCGGATGGCAGTCTCAAGGCCACGCTGAAAGATGGTCGCGTGCTGGAAGCAGACTGTGTGTTCTACGCCACTGGCCGTCGTCCGATGCTGGACAACCTTGGGTTGGAGAACACGGGCGTGAAGCTCGACAAGCGTGGCTTCGTCGAGGTGGACGATCTGTACCAGACCGCCGAGTCGTCGATCCTGGCCATCGGCGACGTAATCGGGCGCGTGCAACTGACACCGGTTGCGTTGGCCGAAGGCATGGCTGTAGCGCGTCGTCTGTTCAAGCCTGAGCAGTATCGTCCGGTAGATTACGCCATGATCCCGACGGCGGTGTTCAGCCTGCCGAACATTGGTACTGTTGGCCTGACCGAAGAGGAAGCGAAAGAGAAGGGTCATAAGGTGCAGATCTTCGAAAGCCGTTTCCGGCCAATGAAGCTGACCCTGACGGAGTGTCAGGAAAAAACCCTGATGAAGCTGGTGGTCGACGCTGACACCGACCAGGTCCTGGGTTGCCACATGGTCGGTCCGGATGCTGGCGAGATCGTCCAGGGCTTGGCGATCGCGCTCAAGGCGGGCGCGACCAAACAGCATTTCGACGACACTATCGGCGTGCACCCCACGGCGGCGGAAGAGTTCGTCACCATGCGCACGCCAGTGGCGGGCTGATCAGCTCTCGGGCGTTGCCTCTGGCGCCGTTGCAACGGCGGCCGCCAGTCGCAATGCCTCGACGCTGGCCTGGGCTTTGATCAGCTCCAATTCCAGGGTTTTGTTGGATTGCTGGTGTTCGGCCAGCGCTTCCTGGCGTGACTGGCTCTCCAGCACCGCCACTCGCAGGCGTTCCTGAAGCAGGGTGCGTTCGCTGTCGATCACGCCAACCTGTTCGCTCAACTTGAGTTGCTGGGCCTGATCCTTGCGAGATTGTTCCTGCAGTGCCGTCAGTTCTTTCATCGTTACCCGATGCTCGATCAACAGTCGCTCATTGTCGCGATGCAGTTGGGTGATTTCATCCTGACGCACCATTGCGCTTTGCTGTGCCTGGCGCAGTTCTGCCTGGACCTGTTGCAGTTGGCCTTCGTGACGACGCTGTTCCTGCTCACGCTGCTCCTTGATCGCATTACGGTAATGCTCCAAGGCATCCCTTGCGTGCAGGTGCTTTTCTTCCAGCGAGCGAATCTGTTCGTCCTTGTCGTTGATCCGTAATTCGTAATCGCTGCACGCCTGGCTCAGCCCGGCGTTACGGGTTTGCTCGGTCTGCAGGCTGGTGCTGGCTGTTTGCAGGGCCGCGCTTTCTTCTGCCAGGGCGGCGGCCTGGATATCAAATTGTTGCTTGAGTTGACCGTGTGTTTCCTCAAGGGCTTCCACTTGGGCGAGCAGGGCGGCTTTCTGTTGCTCGAACTGTGCCAGGGCCAGGTCGATAGGCTCCTGGGCTTTCTCCTTCAAACGTTGCGCCAGGCGCGCTACCAGTTCGCCAAGTTCGTCGTCGATCGGCGCCTCGGTGATGGTGACTCGGGTTTCGCTCTCATCCAGCTCCTTCAGATAGCGATGAATCGTGGTTTTCGAGCCGGTATTGCCCATTTCGATGCGTACGGCATCGATGCTGGGGTTTTCGCCGCGAGCGAGGATTGCCAGGCGTGCTGTTTGAACGACTGCTTTGTTGATGCCGCCACGAGCCATAGGGTCTCCGTCGATTTCATAATGTGGTACGTAACACGTATATACATACTATATCACGAATAAAAATTCGTTCAAATTCACGAATTAACAGATGGGATATTGGCGTATTATCCCGTGTCATAAGCATTTAATCCGCGAAAGTAACTGCCCGCAGTACGAATAGGCCTTTCATGAGTGATTTGGATCGTTACCTCAACGCCGCCACCCGCGATAACACGCGACGTAGTTATCGTGCGGCCATCGAGCATTTCGAAGTGAGCTGGGGAGGGTTCCTGCCCGCGACCAGCGACAGCGTGGCGCGTTATCTGGTGGCGCATGCTGGAGTCTTGGCGGTCAACACGCTGAAGCTGCGGCTGTCGGCACTGGCGCAGTGGCATACGAGCCAAGGTTTTCCCGACCCGACCAAGGCGCCGGTGGTGCGCAAAGTGCTCAAGGGCATTCGTGCCGTGCACCCAGCGCAGGAGAAGCAAGCCGAGCCTTTGCAACTCAAACACCTTGAGCAGGTGGTGGCTTCTCTTGAGAAGGAGGCGAAAGACGCAGCCCACGACCTGTCTCGGCTACTGCGCGCCAAGCGCGACACTGCATTGATCCTGCTGGGCTTCTGGCGCGGCTTTCGCAGCGATGAGCTGTGCCGCCTCGAGATTGAACATGTGCAAGCGACGCCCGGCGCGGGCATCAGCCTGTATCTGCCGCGTAGCAAAAGCGACCGCGACAACCTCGGCAAGACCTTTCACACCCCAGCGCTGCTGCGCCTGTGCCCGGTGCAGGCCTACAGCGAGTGGCTCAGCGCCTCGGCCTTGGTGCGTGGCCCGGTGTTTCGCGGCATCGATCGCTGGGGCAACCTGGGGGAGGAGGGGCTGCACCCCAACAGTGTGATCCCGCTGCTGCGCCAGGCGCTGAAGCGCGCCGGCATCCCCGCCGAGCAATACACCAGCCACTCATTGCGCCGAGGCTTCGCCACCTGGGCCCATCGCAGCGGCTGGGATTTGAAGTCATTGATGAGTTACGTCGGCTGGAGCGACATGAAATCCGCCATGCGCTATGTTGAAGCGACGCCCTTTCTTGGCATGACCCTGGCGACGCCACCGCTGCTTTGAGATTTCTTCTATTAATACAGTCACCTGATAGGGAAAACCAATCGTCAGCATCAGGTTTGCCAATGAGCCATCGGTCGAGAGAGTGGGTAGGATTCACTTCATCAACTTGCTAAGCCCTTCTACAAACCTGACGGAGAGTCAACGATGCCTATCATCAACAGCCAAGTAAAACCGTTCAAAGCTACCGCCTACAAAAACGGCAACTTCGTAGACGTGACCGACGCTGACCTGAAAGGCAAATGGTCCGTGGTGTTCTTCTACCCAGCCGACTTCACTTTCGTTTGCCCAACCGAACTGGAAGACCTGGCTGACAACTACGCCGAATTCCAGAAGCTGGGCGTCGAGATCTACAGCGTGTCCACCGACACCCACTTTGCCCACGCTGCCTGGCACAACACTTCGCCAGCTATCGGCAAAATCCAATACACCATGATCGGCGACCCAACCCTGACTATCTCCCGCAACTTCGACGTACTGATCGAAGAAGCTGGCCTGGCAGACCGCGGTACTTTCGTGATCAACCCAGAAGGTCAGATCAAGATCGTTGAGCTGAACGACGGTGGTGTTGGCCGTGACGCTTCCGAGCTGCTGCGCAAAATCAAAGCGGCTCAATACGTTGCTGCCCACCCAGGCGAAGTGTGCCCAGCCAAGTGGAAAGAAGGCGAAGCCACCCTGGCTCCGTCCCTGGACCTGGTCGGCAAGATCTAAGTCTGTGAAGTCTCAAGGGCGGTATTCCGCACTTAAGTAAGCTGCATCCGCCCCCAAAACGCCCGGGCGAGATTCGCTCGGGCGTTTTTTTGTCTGCAATAAACCGAATGAACAGGAAATCGCCCGTATGTTGGACGCCAATCTTAAAGCTCAGTTGAAGTCATACCTGGAACGGGTCACCCAGCCGATCGAGATCGTCGCCTCCCTCGATGACGGCGCGAAATCCCAGGAAATGCTTGCCCTTTTGCAGGATGTTGTCAGCCTCACGACGCTGATTACCCTGAAAACCGATGGTGATGATGCGCGTAAGCCGTCGTTTTCCATCAACCGCCCGGGTGCCGAGATCAGCCTGCGTTTCGCCGGCATCCCCATGGGCCATGAATTCACTTCGTTGGTGTTGGCCTTGCTGCAAGTCGGTGGCCACCCGTCGAAGGCCAGTGTCGAAGTGATTGAACAGATTCGCGCCCTTAAAGGCGAGTTCAGCTTCGAGACTTACTTCTCGCTGTCCTGCCAGAACTGCCCGGACGTGGTCCAGGCGCTGAACCTGATGGCCGTGCTCAACCCGAACATCCGCCACGTCGCCATCGACGGCGCGCTGTTCCAGGCTGAAGTCGACGAGCGCCAGATCATGGCGGTGCCCAGTGTTTACCTGAACGGTGTGAACTTCGGCCAGGGTCGCATGGGCCTGGAAGAGATCCTTGCCAAGCTCGACACCAGCGGCATCGAAAAAGCCGCCGAGAAAATCAGCGCCAAAGACGCCTTTGATGTACTCGTCGTCGGCGGTGGCCCGGCCGGTTCCTCAGCTGCGATCTACGCCGCACGTAAAGGCATCCGCACTGGCGTCGCTGCCGAGCGTTTTGGCGGCCAAGTGCTGGACACCATGTCCATCGAGAACTTCATCTCGGTACAAGAAACCGAAGGGCCGAAACTGGCCAGCGCTTTGGAAGCCCACGTACGCCAATACGACGTGGACATCATGAACCTCCAACGCGCCAGTAGCCTGGTGCCTGCGAAAAACGTCGGCGACTTGCACGAAATCCGTTTTGAAAGCGGTGCGACCCTCAAGTCCAAGACCGTGATCCTGGCCACCGGTGCCCGCTGGCGCGAAATGGGTGTGCCGGGCGAGCAGGAATACAAGGCTAAAGGCGTGTGCTTCTGCCCGCACTGCGACGGTCCGTTGTTCAAGGGCAAGCGTGTGGCGGTGATCGGCGGCGGTAACTCCGGCGTTGAAGCGGCCATCGACCTGGCCGGTATCGTCAGCCACGTGACCTTGCTTGAGTTCGACAGCAAGTTGCGCGCCGACGCCGTTTTGCAGCGCAAGCTCTACAGCCTTCCGAACGTTGACGTGATCACCAGTGCGTTGACCAGCGAAGTGAAAGGCGATGGTCAAAAGGTCACCGGCCTGGCGTACAAGGA
This sequence comes from Pseudomonas reactans, assembly GCF_013385825.1. GTDB lineage: Bacteria > Pseudomonadota > Gammaproteobacteria > Pseudomonadales > Pseudomonadaceae > Aquipseudomonas > Aquipseudomonas reactans. The sequence goes on from NZ_JACAPG010000014.1 coordinate 254,462, forward strand.
CCGTGACAGCGGCGAGTTCAAGACCATCGACTTGGAAGGGATCTTTGTACAGATTGGTTTGCTGCCCAATACCGATTGGCTCAAAGGCACGGTAGAACTGACGCCACGCGGCGAGATCATCGTCGATGCGCGGGGTGAGACTTCATTGCCGGGTGTATTCGCCGCCGGTGATGTGACAACGGTGCCGTACAAGCAGATCGTGATTGCGGTGGGCGAGGGCGCCAAGGCTTCCCTGAGTGCTTTCGATCACTTGATCCGGACTTCCGCCCCGGCGTAAATCCGCAGGCGGAAATGAAAAACCCCATGAGCAATCATGGGGTTTTTTCGTTACAGCGGTGCGGGCTGGATAATCTCGACCCAGTACGCGTCCGGGTCCTTGATGAAGGCCAGGCTCTTCATGCGGCCATCGCTCAGGCGCTTCTGGAAGTCGCAGCCCAGGGCTTCGAAACGTTCGCAGGCAGCGACGATATCCGGTACCGAGATGCAGATATGGCCAAAGCCACGCGGGTCGGTATTGCCATTGTGGTAGGTAAAGTCGGCGTCGTTTTCGGTACCGTGGTTGTGGGTCAGTTCCAAGATGCCTGGGATCGACTTCATCCACTGAGTGCGCTCGGCGGCGTCGGCCGGGATCTGGGATTTGTCCACCAGGGCCAGGAAGTACAGGCTGAATTCGGCTTCCGGAAAATCGCGTTTCTCAACCAGGGAAAAACCCAGGACGCGGGTGTAGAAGTCCAGCGACTTGGTGATGTCCTTGACCCGCAGCATGGTGTGGTTGAACACGAAGTTCGTGGTGGCGGTGTCAGGTTGGGCGGTAACGCCCGGGAAAGTGTTCAGTTCGTGCAGGCTCATGGGCCCTCCAGAAAAAATGGGGCAAACGCGGCTCTGAAATGTGAGCGGTTCCTTGGCTTGCGGCTGGCATCCGTGCAGCCGGCCCATGATACGCAAGGCTCGCCCCAGGCGCCAAATGAAAAAGCCCATGCAGGCCTTGCGACACAGGGGCGCCGAGGCTCAAACTTTGGCGCTTGAACCTTGGATATTTTTCGCAATGATCGCATTTCGTAAACCGCTGTTGAGCGCTGTGTGTTTGCTGGTGGGCAGTTCCTGCGTACTGGCGGCCGACCCCGAAATTCACTGGCCCAGTGGCTGGCAGGTAGAAGAGATTGTGCCGGATGGCGAAGCGCCTGCCAAACCCCAGGCGGTGTCGCGCCAGCGTGCAATCAAGAATGATGAAAATGGCACGACCTTGATGGTGATGGAGTTGACCGGTACGCCGATTGAAGCGGGGCATAAGGTTAATCTACAAGGCGTACTGCTGGAGATGCGCAAGTCCATCCAGAAAGATTTTGCCCTGGGTGGTTATCAAAGTGTGTGCAGCAAGATGCGCCCTACAACATTGAGCCGTCTTGAGGCGCTGGAAACTACTTGCGTGATAACCGAAAACGGGCGCCACGTGCTTTCGCAAACATTGGTGGGCGCGGTTGATGTCGATAAGGCGTATGTTTTTTCATACGCGGGGCAGGCGGATGCGTACGAAGCAAGCAAGGACGAAGTCAGCTCGGTGCGCGATAGCCTCAAACTTTAAGTGTGTAATCTTCGACGATTCTGAACATTATGAAACGTTATTTAAGTTCGATTCCGAACCGCCGAACTAAAAAAGCCCCGCATAAGCGGGGCTCTTTGTTAGTGCGGTGTGATCAGCCGCGAAGCCAGGAATCTACAGTGGCAGCGCCGTACTGTTCTTTCCAGGCCTTGAGGCCGCGGTGATTGCCGCCTTTGGTTTCGATCAGCTCACCGGTGTGCGGGTTATGGTAAACCTTGACCACGCGTGCGCGGCGCTGTTTTGGTGCGGTAGCGGCAGCAGCGCCGGACTTGCCCGGGTTTGGATCAAGGATCGAAATGATGTCGCGCAGGCCTTTGCCGTAGGTCTTCATCAGGCCCTGGAGCTTTTCTTCGAATTCGATTTCTTTCTTCAGGCCGGCATCGTTCTTCAGGGATTCCAGCTGGGCAAGCTGCTCTTGAAGGGCTTTTTCGGCTGCGCGAAATTCGGCGAGTCTGGACAAAATAGGTACTCCAATAGTGTGTTTGGCTGATATCAACTGCAGACAAAGCTATAAGCCAAGCGCTTTAAGGCGACTCAAGAAAGAAGCCGTCCCGCGAGTTCTGCACAGGCTGGAAAAATTGTAGTAGTTAATTTGCCACGAGTAAATCATGTCTTTTGGCTAAATAACATTATTTCAGCACAGGTAGTGCATGGCTATTCAATGGCGGGCCAGTGACTTAATAAATTCATCGCACGGCAACGGTTTTCCAAACAGGTAGCCCTGCAGGAAATCCACGCCTTGAGCGGCCAGGTAATCGGACTGTTCAGGCGTTTCCACACCTTCTGCAACGATGCCCAAATCGAGTTTGCCGGACAGTTCTATGATGCTGTCGAGAATATGCCGTGATAGTGCATCGGCACCGATCATGGCGACAAAACTCTGGTCGATCTTCAAGTAGTCGACATTGAAGTTACGTAAATAGCCCAGGCTGGAGTGCCCAGTACCAAAGTCATCAATCGCGATCATTACCCCCAGTTGATGCAGGGCGTCGAACAACTGGCGGGTGATGTCGCTGGGCACGATCAACTCGCGCTCGGTCAACTCCAGCACCAAGGTCACCTGGCCCACGGGAAACGCGGCGAGAAACTCACGGCAGTCATCCACCAAGGCCAAATCCTGGCAGTGGCGTGCGGTGATATTGACGCCGATATGAAACCCAGGGCTGAAGCGCGCCGCATGGGGCGCCAGCTGTGCGGCGGTCTGGCGCAACAGAGCGCGGGTCATCGGTACGATCAGGCCCGAATGCTCGGCCAGGGGGATAAACAGGTCGGGCCGCACCAAGCCTTCTTTAGGGTGTTGCCAGCGCATCAGCACTTCACATCCCGCCCACTCGCGAGTGTCACCCCGTACCACCGGTTGGAAGTACGGGATGAATTCATTGGCGCCCAACGCCCGCTGTAATTCGTGAGTCGGTGCCGAGGAGCGCTTTTGCAGCCAGTGCGCCAAAAGACCCGCCAGCACACCAAAAAACACGATCAGGCTGAACAGTGCCGGGTATCGGGCCTGCATGTAGCGCCACACCTCACCGACCGGCATACCCGCGTCGACGCTGTAGTGATAGCGTTCGGACGCCAAGTGATGGTGCGCGACTGCGAACGTCGGCACCACAGTGTCGTGTACCTTGCCATCAGCCCCAAGCCAGTTCGGACCCACTTGCAGCACCAGATGGGCGTATCGGCTGATCAGGCGCAGGGCGTTGGTCAGGTGGTAGCCATCAATCGACGCAAAAGCTGCTTTGTCGCCGTCAACCAATCGGTAGACCAGCAGCGCGGTATCCGGTGTCACTGGGTTGCCGTTCATCAGCCATAACCGGCCATCAACATAATCATCCGGGTTGACCGGCGATTCGTAGTTGCTGCCAAACAACGAGCTGCAATAGATGTTTTTTTGCCAGGACAGGGTGGTCGCACGCACAAACGGGCGCCGCGTGACTTGTTCGCGCAGGGCCAGTTGTGCGCCGTTATCACAGGGCAGCCCCGCCAGTGGCAGCAAGGCCTGGGCGGCGAGGGCGGTATTGTCGAGCATCAGGTCGAACTGGCGCACTGCCTCCTGGGCGGTCTGGGCTGTGCTTTGCTGCAGCGTGCGTTCGGCCTGCCAGTGCAGGATCACGACCCCGAGCGCAATCGGCAGCAGCGTACTCAAGGATGTGATCAGGTAGCGAGTGGCGCGTTTTCGCGGGCCGTTGACGGTCAGGGGCATGGAGTAAACGGCCTGTTGCAGGGGGCGGATATCAGTCGATGATAGATGGCCCGCCCGAAATAAGCTCGCGGCACCTGCCCATTTGGCCAGTACGCGGCATTATAAATCCACCCCCTGGGCAATTCGGATAAAGGCGAGCGCCGCCGGGGAAGACAGGCGCCGGTCCAGTACGGCAAGGCCAACCTGGCGTGGCACTTGTGGCGATAACGCCCGTTGCACGTAGCGAGGATCGCCCCCTGCGGGCAACGACGCCTGCGCCACCACGCTCACGGCATCGCCCCGACTGACAGTTTCCAGGGTGCTCAGCAGTTGCGAGCAGCGATAACGCACAGTCGGGGTCAGACGCGCCTCGTTGAACAGTCGCATCACCAGCTCAGTGGAACCGGCTTCAGTCAGCGCAAAAGGGTCGTTGCACAAATCCTTGAGACTAACGTGTTCACGGGCGGCCAGCTGATGTTCAGCCGGCAGCAGCGCCACCATCTGGTCCTCGAACAGTGGGAACGTGTCGAAGCGCTCCTGTTCCAGCACCACAAAGCCGATATCAATCCGGCGTTCGTCGAGCCATTGGATGACTTGCCTGTCCGGCCCTTCATCAACGTGTACCTCGATACCCGGATACTCCTGGCGGAATCGGTTGAGGATCTTCGGCAGCAGGTAGTTCGATGAGGTCGGGCCGAAGGAGCCGATGCGCAGCGTCCCGCGTTTCATGCCGCGGGCGTCTGCGGCTTCCTGTTGCAAGGTGTTCGCCAGGCCCAGCATGGCCCGAGCGCGCCCCAGTAACTGCGTGCCGATATCGCTCAGCTCGACCTGCGCCTGGTGGCGCCTGAACAACGCCACCCCCAGCTCCTGCTCCAGGCCTTTAATCGCGTGGGACACCGCCGATTGACTGATGCCGAGGCGGTGAGCGGCGCTGGTAAAGCCTTGCAGCTCGGCCACCAGTGAAAAGATTTCGAGTTGGGTCAGGGTCATGAGTAATCACTCATTTTACGATGACACCGTATTACCAGAAGAATGCGCACATCCTCAAGCCATTCGAGTTTTATCCCGTGCATTCCAGCTCAGATCGCATCACTTATATGAAGTTGGCCGCCGTCACCATGATCTGGGGCGGCACGTTCGTGGCCGGTCGCTATCTGGGCGGGACGCTCGACCCGTTGCTGGCAGCCAGCCTGCGGTTTGCGCTGGCCAGCCTGGCATTGCTGGTGTTTCTAGGATTGGCACGCATTCCGTTGGTCCGACCAAACCCGCGCCAGCTACTGCAACTGACGATGCTGGGTTTCTTCGGCATCTTTTTCTACAACCTGTGTTTCTTCTACGGATTGCAGTCTATCAACGCATCGCGCGCCTCATTAATCGTGGCGCTGAACCCGGCCGTGATCGGCCTGGCGTCCTGGTGGTTGTTCAAGGAGCGTCTGGGTGCCAGCAAGGTCGCGGGGATCGTGCTGTGTCTGGCGGGGGCCGCCATGGTCATCGTCAGTCGCAACCCCCAGGTATTGAGCGAAGCAGCCAACACGTGGCGTGGGGATGTGCTGATCTTCGGCTGTGTAGTGGGGTGGGGCATCTACTCACTGTTTTCCCGTGGTTTGAATCAGAGCCTGGGGCCGCTGCAGACGGTCACTTGGTCGATACTGCTGGGAACGTTGATGCTTACCATCACCACACTGATCATGGGGCGCTTTTCGCCGGAGGCGATGGGCCGCGTGCATCTCGCGCAAGGACTGAGCTTGATGTACCTCGGAGTATTGGGGTCGGCGCTGGCCTATATTGGTTATTACGACGGTATCCGACGAATCGGCGCGACACGTTCCGGCGTATTTATCGCGCTTAACCCACTCACCGCCGTGATCTGTGGCGCTCTGTTGCTGGATGAAACGTTGAGCCTGCCCATGCTCGCCGGCGGGGCAGTGATCCTGCTCGGTATCTACCTCTGCAACAAACCCCTTGCACGCGCCAGGGCAATGGGGATTTGATAAGAGTACGGACAAATACGGTTACGCTGTGTAGAATCGATTTACGCATACAAGAATATGGACTTGCGCTCACGCAAGCCTAAGCCGTCAGAGACTGATGACATCATGAAGCTACTCGGCTCCCCCCTCATCTTTGGTGACTTCCTCGCCCGCAGCGTGCGAGGGCTTTCCTGCGCGCCACCCTGCAACCTCATCCTTGCTCGCCACTAATACTGTGTCTATTACAAAAATGATGAGGTGCCACCATGGCAGATCTATACGAAAACCCAATGGGCCTGATGGGCTTTGAATTCATCGAATTCGCGTCGCCGACGCCGGGCACCCTGGAGCCGATCTTCGAGATCATGGGCTTCACCAAAGTCGCGACCCACCGCTCCAAGAACGTGCACCTGTACCGCCAGGGCGAGATCAACCTGATCCTCAACAATGAACCCAACAGCATTGCCTCCTACTTTGCGGCCGAACACGGCCCGTCGGTGTGCGGCATGGCGTTCCGCGTCAAGGACTCGCAAAAAGCCTACAACCGCGCCCTGGAACTCGGCGCACAGCCGATCCATATCGAAACCGGGCCGATGGAGCTGAACCTGCCGGCGATCAAGGGCATCGGTGGTGCGCCGCTGTACCTGATCGACCGTTTCGGCGAAGGCAGCTCGATCTATGACATCGACTTCGTGTACCTCGAAGGCGTGGAGCGCAACCCGGTCGGTGCGGGCCTTAAAGTCATCGACCACCTGACCCACAACGTTTATCGCGGCCGTATGGTCTACTGGGCCAATTTCTACGAAAAACTGTTCAACTTCCGTGAGGCGCGCTATTTCGACATCAAGGGCGAATACACCGGCCTGACCTCGAAGGCCATGAGCGCGCCAGACGGCATGATCCGCATCCCGCTGAACGAAGAGTCGTCCAAGGGCGCGGGGCAGATCGAAGAGTTCCTGATGCAGTTCAACGGCGAAGGCATCCAGCACGTGGCGTTCCTCACCGACGACCTGGTCAAGACCTGGGACGCATTGAAGAAGATCGGCATGCGCTTCATGACCGCACCGCCGGACACCTATTACGAAATGCTCGAAGGCCGCCTGCCGAACCACGGCGAGCCGGTGGATCAATTGCAGGCACGCGGCATCCTGCTGGACGGCTCTTCAGTGGCAGGCGACAAGCGTCTGCTGCTGCAGATCTTCTCGGAAACCCTGATGGGCCCGGTGTTCTTCGAATTCATCCAGCGCAAGGGCGATGATGGGTTTGGCGAGGGCAACTTCAAGGCGCTGTTCGAGTCCATCGAACGCGACCAGGTGCGCCGTGGTGTGTTGACGACTGACTGATCATTACAGCGTATGGCCAAGCCCGGTAGGACACTGTTTTACCGGGCTTTTTATTGTTAAGGGAATGGAACGGGACGTCAATCGAAGTGCACATAGAGGGCAAGGCAACAGGAATCCTCCTGCTTGCTGATGCAGTGAATGCCCACGTTGGGCCTTTGAAAAGGTACGTTCTATGCGAATCGATACATTGCATTCCCAAAACACGATTATTGGCGCAAATGCCGACCAAACTTCATCCGTACGTAGCGTGCGGTCAGCCGACAGCTGGGATCCCATTGACCGGGCGCGCCATACGTACACTCAGCGGGCGGAAGAGGAGTTTCTGGACGGTTCATTGAGTAAAGAAGGGCTGAAGCTGGCAAAGGCGACAGTTGCGCCGAACAAAGCCGGGGCGCCGGGTGTACAGGTTTCAACCTTTGCAGTCGACGGCATCCAGAGCAGTGACATCGTGCTGACCAAGCGTGTACCCGCTACGGACGAAGGGCCAAATTTTTTGCTGTATGTACCCGATGCCGATGGCCCGTCCTTCCATGAGTTCACAACCGCTGAGGAACTGACCGCCTGGGTCAAGGAGCAAGCCAGTGATCCAGAAAAACGTGACACGTTTGCTGCGCATTTCTCCCATGAGGCTATGCCCAATGGAGAGGCGAGAGTCAAGGACACGCTCGAACGGTTTGCCGAAGGTGATATCAACGCTGTGGTCGGCAGTTATGGTTACGAAAAGGGGGATATTTTCACGCGGTTGGGCAAAGATATCACCCGTCCACCTGTGCCCGTAAACGGTTTGACCGATACACACTTTTTCGGGTTCGACCGCCAGGGCAACCCCACCTATAAAGGGTATATGGCGGATGGACAGCAGATGCTTTACAAGTACGATGCCTACGGAAACCTGCACGGAGCCAGCGATAAAGACACCTTCTATTTTGTGCGAAACGGCCTGAACAACCATGAACCGCTCGTGCCGATGACATTGAAGCAATTCACCCGAGAAACGGCAGCCCAGAGCCTCGACAACGTCGGTGCCAATAACCGGAGTGGACTCTTTCACGAATTTATCCGGCACCTGCGAAACCCAGGGGAGGGGCTAGCAACTGCGTTGATGGTGTTTGGGGTGCCCTCCGACGTGGCGTATTCCGTCGAAGAAATTGCCAAAAACCCCGTCAAAGGCACCTTGGTGCAGTTGAACCATGACAACCGACTGGGCAAGGTTTTTGGCGTCGACAAGGAAACGATGGATCAGTACCTTGAAAAGGTTGGTGATGAGCTGCAAAGCCGTATATCCAATTACGGTACTACCAGGGAACGGTTGGATACCCTTGCAGACATTCTGGAGGAGTTCGGCCCGCCAGCGCCTGACACCGATACTCAGGTGACCGCGCGCTAAGTCCCGGGCTATTCACCCAGCGGGGTATGGACGCCCCCACGACAACCGCCTATCACGTCCTGCGCTGACGCACCAAGTGCTTGAAACCTTCGAATACCAGCACCATCACCGCCAGCCAGATCGGGATGTAGGTGAACCACTCGCCACCCTTGATCCCTTCCCCCAGGATCAATGCCACACCCAACAGCAGCACAGGCTCTACATAACTGAGCAGGCCAAACAGGCTGAAGGGCAGCAAGCGGCTGGCAACGATATAGCTCACCAGCGCCGAGGCACTGATGACCCCCAGTATTGGAATCAACGTATACAGTTTCGGATGAGTGTCCATGACGGCAAAGCCTTGTTCGCCGTGCTGCACAAACCACCAGGCTACCGGCAGCATCAGCGCCATATCCAGCCACAGGCCGCCCAAGTGATCAGTGGCCAGGTGCTTGCGCACTACAAAATAGATCGGGTAACCGATGATCACCACCAGTGTCGCCCAGGAAATACCACCCGCCTGGTACAACTCGTTGAGCACACCGAGCGCGGCAAAAAATACCGCGATCTGCTGCAGCCGTGACAAACGGTCGCCGTAAACCAGACGTCCGGTCAGCACCATGGTCAGCGGCAGCAGGAAGTAGCCCACCGACACATCCAGGCTGCGCCCATTCAGCGGTGCCCACATAAACAACCAGAGCTGCACACCGAGCAAGGCCGACGACAGCAACACACCGCCGATCAGCCGAGGTTTGGCCGCCAGTATGCTCAGCAGCTCTGCGACCCGCCGCCATTCGCCACTCACGATCATGAACACCGTCATGCACGGCACGGTGAGCAACATGCGCCAGCCGAAAATTTCCAGGCCGCTCAAGGGCGTGAGCAATGATGTGAAGTAATACATCACGGCAAACAGCACCGAGGCCAAGACCGATAAAACAACACCTTTAGACACACTGTCCTCGCGAAAATCGTTGATACAAAAGATGAGGGGATTATGGAGCTTTTGGCGGGAGAGGGTTGCGCTGTTTTGGGGCGTTTTTCAGGAAAATCCTGTAGGAACGAGCTTGCTCGCGAAGAACGTCAACGATTACGCAGCGCTAACAGGTAGCCCGTGGTGTCCTTGCGTTCTTCGCGAGCAAGCTCGCTCCTACAGGGTGGAGGGGTTATGCGCGTGGCACGCGACCGGAAACAAAGTGCCCCACGTCATTGAACCCCGGCGTAGACGAATGTCCCGGCGTCACCAGTGAATCAATAAACGCCTCATCGTCCGCGGTGATCTTCACCTCCAGCGCGCCAATATAGGCATCCCACTGCGCCTCGGTACGTGGCCCGACAATCGCCGAGCTGACCGCCGAGTTGTTCAGTACCCAGGCAATCGCAAACTCGACAATCCCCACACCACGCCCTTGGGTGTACTGCTGGATCTGCTGGGCGATGCGCAGCGATTCCACGCGCCATTCGGTTTCCAGGATGCGTTTGTCCTGGCGCGCCGCGCGGCTGCCGGCTTCGGGGGTAACGTCCGGGGCGTATTTACCACTAAGCACGCCACGGGCCAGTGGGCTGTAAGGCACCACACCCAGGCCGTAGGCGGCTGCCGCGGTGATCTGCTCCACTTCGGCCTGGCGGTTGACGATGTTGTACAACGGCTGGCTGATCACCGGCTTGTCGACGCCCAGGCGCTCGGCGACGCGAATCACCTCGGCGATGCGCCAACCGCGATAGTTGGACAGGCCCCAGTAGCGGATCTTGCCCTGGCGGATCAGGTCGCCAATCGCCGACACCGTCACTTCCAGCGGCGTGTTGTGGTCTTCACGGTGCAAGTAGTAGATGTCCAGGTAGTCGGTATCGAGGCGTGTCAGGCTGGCCTCCAGCGCGTTGAAAATGCGCTTGCGGCTCAAGCCGCTGCGGTTGGGCAAGCCGTCCACCGGGCCGATGCCAACCTTGGACGCCACCACCCAATCCTGGCGATTGCGCACAATGGCTTCGCCGACGATTTCCTCGGAGCGGCCGCCGGTGTAGACGTCCGCCGTGTCGATAAAGTTGATGCCCTGGTCCCAGGCCTTGTCGATGATGCGCAGCGAGTCCTCGGTGTTGGTCTGTTCGCCAAACATCATGGTGCCCAGGGTCAAGGCGCTGACCTTCAACCCGGACTGGCCCAATGTGCGGTAAATCATGGATAACTCCTCAAGGCGGGAAACGTCCCCATGCAATACCAGACTCAGCCGCTCTGGGACAAGCCCTGCGCGCGTTTCTTCACCTACTCAGTAACGTCTGGCAGCGCTGCTGTAAAAAACGGTGCAGCACCTTCACCCGCTCCGACACCTGCAAGCGGTGAGGGCACATCAGGTTGAACGGCGCCGGCTCCCCTTGCCAGTCTTCGAACAGGGGCACCAGGCGGCCGGCGGCGATATCGCCGATCACGTCGAGCCTGGCTTTATAGGCGATGCCGTGCCCGCCAAGCGCCCAGCGGCGGACGATTTCACCGTCATTGCTGAGGAAATCACCGGTCACTTCAACCTCCTGTAGCTGATCACCCTGGCGAAACCGCCACGTCTTGCTTACCTGGCCCTGGCGCATGTACCGCAGCGCACTGTGCGTGGACAGTTCCATCGGCTCGCGCGGTGTGCCGTGGCGCGCCAGGTAGGCGGGGCTGGCGCAAGCGACGCGATGGTGATCAGGCGCGATGGGCAGTGCCACCAGGCTGGAGTCCTGGGGCACACCGAAACGCAGGGCGATGTCCACGGTTTCGCGGAATAGATCGGCGTTACTGTCGTTCAACATCAATTGCAGGCGGATATTCGGGTGTTCAGCCCTGAATTCATCCAGCCAGCCCAGCACCACATTGCGCCCGAAATCCGACGGTGCAGCCAGTTGCAGCAACCCACTCAAGCCCTGGCTCTGCTGTTTGAGCGCTTGTTCGCCTTCGCTCAACGCCGCCAGTGCCACGCGCACGCTGTCGAGGTAACGCTGGCCTTCCTCGGTCAGGCGCATGCTGCGCGTCGAGCGTGCCAGCAAGCGGATACCCAGGCGGGTTTCCAGGCGTTTGAGGGCGATGCTCGCTGCTGCTGGGGTCAGGCCCAGGCCACGGGCGGCGGCGGACAGGCTCCCGGTATCGGCGGTGCGCACGAAGACTTCAAGGTCGAGGATCGAACTCATTTGTAAAAATCCTTTAAAGATCTTGTCGTTTTACCGGGATTTTTCGCGGATTGCCAAGCTGGGAAGATAAACGCTCACTTTTTCAAACAGGACTCTTCCCCATGACTTATTCCCTCAACGGCAAAACCGTCATCGTGATCGGCGGCAGCAGCGGCATCGGTGCCGCCGTGGCCAAGGCCGCCGCTGCGCGGGGGGCGCAGGTGGTGCTGGCTGGGCGACGCCTGGTGAGCGGCGTCGATAACGGCCTGCGCAGCGAGCCCGTCGACGTCACGGATGCGGCCTCCTTGCAACGCCTGTTCGAAGCTGTCGGGCGCTTTGACCACTTGGTCTACACCTCGGGGCCAAGCGTTCGCGCCAAAACCCTGATCGAAACCGACCTGGTCGAAGCCCAAGAAAACTTCAACGTAAAACTGTGGGGCTCACTGCGGGCGATCCAGTTGGCGCTGCCATTTTTGAACGAGCACGGCAGTATCAGCCTGACTTCTGGGCAATTGGGGCGTAAATCCGTGGCGGGGCAGTTCATCAAGACGGGCATCAACGCCGCGACCGAAGCGCTGGTCAAGCAATTGGCCAAGGAACTGGCGCCGCGTAGGGTCAATGCGATCAGCCCTGGCGTGATTGATACACCGGCCTATGCGGGGCTTGCAGAAGATCAGCGCTTGGCGATGTTTGCCAAGGCCGGTGGCGCGCTGCCGGTGGGGCGAGTGGGGCAGGCGGAGGAGGTTGCGGCGGGGTATGTGCTGGCGATGGAGAACGGCTTTATGACCGGCGCCGTCATTGATATCGACGGCGGCGGTCTGCTCTGACGGGATCTGTAGGAGCCGGCTTGCCGGCGATGGCGCCCGTTGGAGCGCCGTAAGGCTTCTGGGCCTCATCGCCGGCAAGCCGGCTCCTACCGGTGGCGGTTTAAGCCTTCAGGGTTCGCGTCATTCGCAGCGCCAACACACTGCCGGCAACGATCACCGCTGCCAGCAGGTACAGCGCCACATCCGTAGACCCGGTGGCATCCTTCACAAAGCCGACGATATACGGGCTGAGGAAGCCGGCCATCTGGCCCATGGAGTTGATCAACGCCAGCCCACCTGCTGCCGCGCCGGCACTGAGCATCGCGGTGGGCACTGGCCAGAACATCGGCAGGCCGGTGAGGGCGCCCATGGTGGCGATGGTCAGGCCGAGAATGGCAATGGCCGGGGTGGTGGCGAAGTTCACCGCGATCACCAGCCCGACAGCGCCCATCAACATCGGCACCACCAAGTGCCAGCGACGTTCCTTGCGCAAGTCGGCGGAGCGGCCTACCAGCAACATAAACACTGCCGCCAGCAGGTAAGGGATCGCACTCAACCAGCCGATCACCAGGTTATCGCTGAAACCCAGGTTCTTGATGATCGACGGCAACCAGAAGTTGATCGCATACACGCCGCTCTGGATGCAGAAGTAGATCAGGCCGAACGCCCAGATCGCCGGGTTCTTGAACACTTCCGCCAGGGAGTCGGTGGTGGTCTTTGGCTTGTTCGCCAGGTCGGTGGCCTGATCGGCTTCCAACACCGCACGTTCGTGGGGCTTGAGCCACTTGGCGTTGGCAAAGCTGTCGCTGAGCAGAAAGTAGGCGAGGGCGCCCAGCACGACAGTCGGGATGCCTTGCAGCAGGAACATCCACTGCCAACCCGCGAGGCCACCTTGGCCAGCGGCGAAGTGGTTGAGGATCCAGCCGGAGAACGGGCTGCCGAGCAAGCCGGAAACCGGGATCGCTGACATGAACAGCGCCATGATCCGCCCACGGCGGAAGGTCGGGAACCACTGCGAGAGGTACAGCACCACGCCGGGGAAGAAGCCCGCTTCGGCGGCACCGGTAAACAGGCGCAAGGTGTAGAAATGTGTCGGCGTGGTGACGAACAGCAGGCAGGTGGACAGCGTGCCCCAGACGATCATCATCAATGCGATCCAGCGCCGTGGACCGAACTTGGTCAACGCCAGGTTGCTCGGTACGCCGCACAGCACGTAGCCGATGAAGAAGATCCCGGCGCCGAGGCCGTACACGGTTTCGCTGAATTTCAACGCATCGAGCATCTGCAACTTGGCAAAGCCAACGTTTACCCGGTCGAGGTAATTGAACAGATAGCAGATGAAAATGAAGGGGATCAGGCGCAGGGTAATGCGCTTGTAGATGGCGTATTTATCGTCATCGTTGGCCAGTGGGGTCGTGGCGCTCTGTGACATGGCAGTCTCTCTTTATTATGATTTTTCGCGATGCGAGGGTAACGTTGATCGCCCACTGAGTCTCGGCCACCTGGCAGGCCGCTGTCTTTGTGCTTGCGCACAGCGAACCCGGCTTTGCGCTGTGCCGATGAACAACCGCGCTTTTTAAGGAATTTAACCCCATGTTCGAGCTGGATCATGACCTGGCGCAGGATATCGTCGATCGAACCATGGCGATCCTGCCTTATAACGTCAATGTCATGGACAGCCAGGGCCTGATCCTCGGCAGTGGTGAGCCCGAGCGTATCAACACTCGCCATGAAGGGGCACAACTGGTGCTCGCCAACGGCCGGGTGGTGGAAATCGACGGCCAGACCGCCAAGCACCTCAAGGGTGTACAACCGGGCATCAACCTGCCGCTGCTGCATGACGGGCGCCTGATCGGTGTGCTCGGCATCACCGGCGAACCGGAAGGCCTGCGCACCTACGCTGAACTGGTGCGCATGACCGCCGAAATGCTGGTCAGCCATCGTCACCAGCAGGCCGAGCAACAGTGGCGGCGCCAGCGCTGTGATGATTTGCTGGCCTTGCTGCTCGCTGAAAGCGGCGATTCGCCGCGCCTGGTGGACGAAGCCCAGCAACTGGGGCTCAAGCCGCAGCTGCCGCGCACACCGTACCTGTTCGAACTGGGCGCGGGGCAATCGGCGGAAGCCCTGAGTACGTGGCTGACCTCGCGTTATCCGGACAGCTGGTGTGTCAGCTCGGCGCAATACTCATTGCTGTGGTGCCGGCCGGCATCCGTGCAGGTCGACAACCCGCGCTTGCTGGAAAAACTCGACGGCCTCGGTTGGAACATCCTGCGCGTTGCCGTGGGTGGGCAAGCGGACGGTCTGGCGGGGCTGCGCCGTTGCTATCGGCGTGTCGGTGATCTGCTTGCCTATGGTCGTGATGTGTTGCCGCAGTCGCGCCTGCTGACCCTCAATCGCTATCGCTTGCCCGTTATGCTCTGGCGCCATCGCAATGACGACGCGCTCGATGAACTGCTCAACCCGCTGCGTAAAGTGCTGGCCAAGGACAGCAATGGTCAGTTGCAGGCGACGCTGCGCAGTTGGTGCGAATATGACGGGCAAAGCCAGGCCTGTGCGGACGCCTTGGGTATTCACCGCAACAGCCTGCGTTACCGCATGGAGCGCATTGCCGAACTCAGTGGCGTCGACCCACTGACTCTGGACGGCATGCTCGCCCTCTACCTGGGCGTACAGCTACTGCCCCAGGCTTTGTCGGAATGAACAACAAAGCGCCGCCGCACTTGTGCATCTGACCGGGGTCAGCAGCCCTGCCAACTGGCAGCATGGGCATCATAAAAACCGGAGAAAGCCCATGAAAATCATCATCGCCCCCGACTCGTTCAAGGACAGCCTGAGTGCCGAAGGCGTCGCCCAGGCCATTGCCGAAGGGTTGGCCCAGGTTTGGCCGGATGCACAGTTGATCCAGTGCCCGATGGCGGATGGCGGTGAAGGCACGGTGGATTCGGTGCTGGCAGCCTGCAATGGCGAGTTGCGTCACCACAGTGTACGCGGCCCGCTTGGCGCAGCCGTCGACGCACATTGGGGCTGGTTGGCCGACAGCCACACTGCAATCATCGAAATGGCCGAAGCCAGCGGTTTGCAGTTAGTCCCGCCGGGCCAGCGCGACGCCTGCAAGACCACCACCTATGGCACCGGCGAACTGATCCGCGCCGCTCTGGATGCTGGCGCCCAGCGCATCATCCTGGCGATTGGCGGCAGTGCCACCAACGATGGCGGCGCAGGCGCAATGCAGGCGCTCGGCGCGCAACTGTTCGACGCCGAACATCAAGCGCTACCCGCCGGCGGCCTGGCCCTGGCCCGGCTGGCGCAGATCAGCCTTGAACATCTGGACCCACGCCTGGCCCAGGTCCGCTTTGAAATCGCCGCCGACGTCAACAACCCGCTGTGCGGCCCCCACGGTGCGTCGGCGATATTCGGCCCGCAAAAAGGCGCAAATCCCGAGCAAGTCCAACTGCTGGACGCCGCCCTCAGACACTTCGCCGACCACTGCGCGAAGGTGCTGCCTAAAGATGTACGCGACGAACCTGGCAGCGGCGCTGCGGGTGGGCTGGGCTTTGCCGCCAAGGCCTTCCTGGGCGCGCAGTTCCGTGCGGGTGTCGAGGTAGTGGCCGAACTGGTTGGCCTGGACGCAGCCGTGCGCGGCGCCGACCTGGTCATCACCGGTGAAGGCCGCTTCGATGCCCAGACCCTGCGCGGTAAAACCCCGTTCGGCGTGGCGCGCATCGCCCAGCAACACAACGTGCCAGTCATCGTGATTGCCGGCACGCTGGGCGAGGGCTATGAGCAGATGTACGCCCACGGCGTGGACGCAGCGTTTGCCTTGCCTTCCGGGCCGATGAGCCTGGAACAGGCGTGCAGCGAGGCGCCACGCCTGCTCCGTGAGCGGGCCTCGGACATTGCGCGGGTGTGGCGACTGGCATCGTCCAAAGGCTAGTCAAGCATCTCGCTTGCCAGATGGTCGATCCATTGCTTCTGAAACGCCAGCAGCGCGGCCTTGGGCTGCTGCAGCTCGACCAGTGCGAGCATCGGATCGTCCACCGCCGTGCGCACACCCGACAACTCTTCCAGCGTCGCCAACCCGCAAAACGGTACATAGGCTTCGCTGTAGCCGCCTTCGTGCACCAGCACCAGCCGCCCCTGGCACAGGCGCTCGGCCGCCAGGCGTACGCAGCGTGTCATCAGGCGGAAGGATTCGCTGTGCAGCAACATGCGCGCCAGCGGGTCGACAGCGTTGGCGTCAAAGCCACAGGCGACAATGATCAGTTCCGGCTGGAAACGCTCCAATGCCGGGACCACGATCCGTGTCATCGCGTGCAGGTAAGCGTCGTGTCCACTGCCCGGTGGCAAGGGGATATTGATATTCGTCCCCAGCCCGGCGCCACGGCCACGGTCCTGCTCGCCGCTGTAACCGGGCGGATAGCAACCGTCCTGATGCAGCGAGATCGTCAGCACATCCGCACGCGCCTCGAAGATCGATTGGGTGCCGTTGCCATGGTGCACATCCCAGTCGATCACCGCGACCTTGCCCAGGCCGTTGCGCGCCTTGGCCGCTTCGATGGCGATGGCAATGTTGGCCAGGAAGCAGAAACCCATGGCGCTGTCCGCCAGGCAGTGATGGCCTGGTGGGCGTGACAATGAGTAAGCGTTATCCGCCAGGCCCTTGAGCACGGCGTCGACGGCGGCCATCGCCAGGCCGGCCGAAAGCCGGGCGATTTCATAGCTGCCCGGGCCTATCGGCGCCTGCGGCCCGAGGTCGCCACCGCCGGCATCGCTCAACGCCTTGAAACGCTGCAGGTACGCATGGCCGTGGACGCGCAGCAAGTCGGCTTCGCTCGCTGGCGCAGCGCTGTGCATGTGCAGGTGATGACCCAACCCGGACACATCCAGCAGGCTTTTCATGCGCCGCTTGGTTTCGGGTGATTCGGCATGCCCGCTGCCGGCCGGTGGCTGTACCCAACCGCCCACGGGCAAGGTCAATGCATGGGCGCTGGCGCTGTGCCAAAGGCTCATTTCATCAAAGAAAAACGCGGTGGTTCGGTTCATACAGGCTCCATTTCAACGACAGGTCCAGGACGGCTGGCAAGAATCAATACCAGCGACAGAAGGGTGATCACGGCGCCACCGACCAACAGCACGGCGAAGCCGCCGCTGGCCTCGATCAGCCGGCCGGCTATCGCCGGACCGATGGCCAGGCCACCGCCGATCACCAGGTTCGACGCGTTCATCAACTTGCCGCTGTGATCAAGGTCGGCCAGGCAAGCAAGGATCAGCGGCAAGATAAAAGTCCAGGCGAATTTGAACAGCAGCGCCGCCAGGGCAAAGCGCACCAGTGTGGGCTGGCCCAGCAGAAGCAGCACCGCTGCCGCCATTAACGCGTAGCCCGCCAGCAGCAATGACAGGCGCGGCAGGCGGGCGCCGATCAGTGACGCGCAGGCTGCGCCGGCGATGCCCATCACGGTCGCAATCGCCAGTATCTCGCCACTGTGTTGCGCGGAAATCCCGGCGCTGGCGCCGAGGGCACCGATAAACGTCCAGACCCCACCAAGGCTGATGTAAAAAGCCAGCACCGCAGCGACACCGAGCACGGCTTTCACTCGTGTGCCAGTCACTGCCGTCCTGATGGCCTGTGGCGCGGCGTGCGCGCAAGGAAAACCGCGTACCAGCGGCAGCAGCAGCGCCATCATTCCCGCCAAGATCAGGTAGCCGCTCTGCAGTCCATAACGTTCGAATAAACCTGGTAATACCGCGAGGCCCACGGCACCGACGATCAGCTGCCCCATCACCCACAAACCGTAGACACGGCTGGGGTTGGCGGTGGTTGCCGCGCTGGCCAGGCAGATGATCATCAACGAACCGCCCGCCAACGCACTGAACAAGCGCAGGATCAGCAGCTGGACGTAGGTGTCGGCCAGCGTCGACAGCAGGTTGGCGGCAATGAACAGCACGGCCGCGGCCAAGGCTGCCACTCGCCAGTTCACGCAGCGCAGCCACCAGAAGGCCGGCAGGGTCGCCAGGCTCATTGCGCCCAGTTCGACGGAAAACAAGTCGCCGATCTGCGCCGGGCTCAGTTGCCATTGGACGGCCAGTTGCGCGCCCACGGCTGGGGCGGTCATCAGGATGGTCGGCGTGATCGCGGCAAACAGCACGATAGCCGTCAGCCGCCGCCAGGGTGTAGGGGAGGAGTCGTGCATATTCAAGCTCCAAGACAGAGGTCAGAACACATGGACCAGGCGCAACAACGCGTCGGTTCCTGCGTAACCGTTGGTGGTGGCGACGTTTTGCGAAAGGCTGAACATCACTTGGTTTTGCTTATCGAGCCAATGCCCGACCTCGAACCCGACCTGGGTGTAGCGCTTGCGGGTGTCGTCGATCGACCGATTGTTGATACGCAATGCGCCGCCCGTGGCCTGGATCAGGCGCAGTGCGCCATAGGTGGCGGGCGTGAAGTCGTAGGAGGCAAAGGCTTGCAGGCGATACAGCGGGTCTTGCTTGAGCTCGCTGCCAAAATAATCGTCATTCTTGCCATACAGCTGGGCTTCGAGGTTGGCTTCCAGCACCCAGTTCTCACCGATGCCCTGGGTGTAGTTGTAGACAAAGGTCGCGCCCCAGCGATTGGCGCCGGGGGATACATCGGGGTTTGTGCTGTGGTATTCGCCCACCGGCAGGGTGATCAGGCTTAACAGGCCGCTGTAAGTGCGCGACGTCGGATCGTTGATTAAAAACAGCGTGCCACCCACTTGAGGGTCGCCAAACCCGCTTTCGCCGGTGCGCCGGCTCGCCCCTGGCAGGCGCGCATCAATGTCGGCAAAAGGCAGGATCAATTGTGGGGTGCACAGGGTGCCGCACGCGTCGGTGAAATACACCTGGCGGTAGGCCATGGCATTGACCTTGAGCTCGGCCTTGCCCGTGCTGTCGGCCGGGCCACGGAAGTCTTGGGCGCGCGTGGCCGGCAGGTACAACACGCCGAGGCTGGTGCCGGACGGTGCGCCGAAAAAGTCGCGGGCGTTAAGGTCGGCGGCCTGGCTGTCGAGGCACAGCAGCGTGCCCCCCAGCAGCAGCGGTAGATGACGCAGATGGGTGTAGGTCATGGCAAGGCGTCTCTTGTTATGGCGCAGCTGAAAACGGGCAAAAGCTGCCCGTGACCGTCAAGACGACGGTGTTAGAGCCAACGGGAAAAGCGCGGCGGGTCAGTCGGGCGGGGCGTGCATCAAGTGCGCGATATGCGCTTTGTCCTTGACCCCGAGCTTGCTGTAGATGGCGCGCAGGTGATGGCGCACCGTATTGGGCGACAAGCCCAGGTCGCGGGCGACTTCCTTGTAGGTCTTGCCCTCGCCAAAGCCTTGGGCGACGTCGTTTTCCCGCGGGCTGAGCTGGTGCAGTACACGCTGGCCCCGTGCCGCGAGCAGCCATTGATCACCCACCCCCCAGACCTGGAGATGGATGCGCTTGCCTTCATAGCCACGCTCGTCCACGGGCACGGGTAACGTCGGGCCACTCCAGCCCGGCCATTCACTGAGCAACAAATCGACAAAGCCGCGCTCGGTACATTGCAACACTCCCCGTGCATCGCAGACCGCCAGCGCCAGGTTTCGCGGGTGGGTAAGGGTTTCACGCATGGCCACCAGCGTGCGGATCTGGTTCGCCGACACGGCCGCCACCAGATGCAGCATCAGGTTATCGAGCAGCAGGCAGTCTTGCGCGGTAAACCCCAGGGCCCCCGGCTTGCGGTACAGGGTCAAGTGATCACTGAGGCAGGTGTGTGGGGCGATATGGATTACGCACAACAACTGACCGATTCCATGACGCTCTGCCAGCCAATTCAAACCCGCACCGTTGCCGGGGTCGCGCATATCAACGATCACAGCCTGCCCGGGCGTCGCATGGGTACGGCCGAAGGTCACATCCAGATGGCGGATCGATTGCCAGTCGGTCAGATAACCAGGCGGCAATTGATACAAGCAACTGCTGTGTTCTTCCGGCAGGTTATCGATCACCGCAGAGCGCCCCCACCAGGCGCAGTCGAAAGGCAATACCTGGCTGATACGCGCCAGAGCTTGCGGTTGGAAATGTTCGATCTCCTGGTGCTGGGCCAGTCGGTGCAGATCCAGGATCAACGTGCTGAAGGCCTGCAACAGACTTGTGGGTTCAAGACGGCGCATGAGCGTTCCTCTGTGGGACTTTCTTATTGTTGTGGTCACCGGGTTAGAGGCCGGTCGCAGGGCCCGGCCCAAGTATCGGTGCAGCAGAGGCTGGCCGCTATCGTTCAGATGCAGGATGCAGCCGATTGATAGGTGGGACGTTTCCGGGGTCGTCAGCGCGATGCTATTCCTCCTACACTGGCCGGCCACTTGTCTTTCAAAGGATGAAACACGATGCACACACCTGAACCCCATATCGTGATCCAGCGCTTCACCGAGGCCCACCTTGAAGGCGTCGCCGCGCTCTATAACGAACCGGCCGTGTGCCGTCAGGTGCTGCAAATGCCTTTCCAGTCGGTCGAGGCGTGGCGTAACAAGCTGGTGCAGGACAACGAGCGGCGGTTGCAGCTAGTGGCTGTGCACGGCGGTGAAGTGATCGGCCAGCTCGGACTGGAACAGTACCTGCGGGTACGCCAGGCACATGTCGGTTCATTCGGCATGGGCGTGGCGACCGCGTGGCAGGGCAAAGGGGTGGGCTCGCGTTTGTTGACGGCGGCGCTGGACGTGGCCGATAACTGGATGAACCTGCGCCGTGTGGAACTCACGGTGTACGCCGACAACGAAGCGGCACAGAGGCTGTACCGCAAGTTCGGCTTTGAGGTCGAAGGCGTGTTGCGCGATTACGCCCTGCGTGACGGCCAGTTTGTCGACACCGTCAGCATGGCGCGCCTGCGCCAGTCGGCTTAGCCCAGGGCAAACGCCACCGCAGCCTGCGCATGCAGCTCGGTGGTGTCCAGCAACGGCAGGTCGCTGTGCTCGGGCTTGATCAACAGGCTGATTTCCGTGCAACCGAGGATGATCGCCTGGGCGCCGCGTGCGGCCAGGGACTCGATCACGCCTTGGTAGACCTTGCGTGACGCATCGCTGATCACGCCGACGCACAACTCCTCATAGATGATCCGGTGCACGGCCTGGCGCTCGTCCGCCTCGGGCACCAGCACGGTCAAGCCCTGAGCCGCCAGGCGCGACTTGAGGAAGTCCTGCTCCATGGTAAACGCAGTGCCGAGTAGGCCGACCGTGAGCGTGCCGGCTTCCACGGCCGCCGCACCCGCGGCATCAGCGATGTGCAGGAACGGAATCGACACCGCCGCTTCAATGCGCGGCGCTACCAAATGCATGGTGTTGGTACACAGCACCACACACTCGGCGCCACCGGCTTGCAGACGGCGCGCGGCATCTTCGAGGATCAGCGCGGTGTCATCCCAACGGCCGGCGTGCTGGGCCTGTTCCACCGGGCCGAAATCCACGCTGTACATCAACAGTTGCGCCGAGCGCAGCGGGCCGAGCTGATCGCGCACGCGCTGGTTGATGATGCGGTAATACTCGGCGCTGGACTCCCAGCTCATGCCGCCGATAAGGCCGATGGTGCGCATGCGATGCTCCTGACAAGGAAAGTCGCTTCACCTTACCCATCGGCCAGGGATTAGTCATACGCAGTTGGCCGCGAAATGACCGGTGCAGTTTCACATGTCCAGGTTGACCCAACCCGGCTTGGCTTCCTCCGGCGCCACCGCGTTGATCCGCTTGCCAGTCGCCTGCTCCACGCGCCGCGCCACCTCCGGGTCATCGGCAAAGGGCATCAGGCTGGCGTCGTCCAGGCTTTGGTTCGACTGCCCGCGCAGGCAATACTCCACCGCGCCGTACAGGCACACCACCATCAGCAGGCCCCACACTTCAGGCGATCCGCGCATCGAGCTGCGCCATTTTCAAGTCCGCGACCCGCACAGTACGCCAGGTGTTGTAGGCCATCAGCACCATCCCCGTGAGAAAGAACACACCCCCGGCAAACCGCACCACAAACCCCGGGTGACTGGCCTGCAAGGCTTCGACAAAGGAGTAGGTGAGGGTGCCGTCATCGTTGACCGCCCGCCACATCAGGCCTTGGGTAATGCCGTTGACCCACATCGACGCGATGTACAGCACGGTGCCGATGGTCGCGAGCCAGAAGTGCAGGTTGATCAGCGGCACGCTGTGCATCTGCTCGCGCCCGAACACTTTGGGGATCATGTGGTACAGCGAGCCAAAAGTGATCATCGCCACCCAACCCAGGGCGCCGGCGTGTACGTGGCCGATGGTCCAGTCGGTGTAATGGGAGAGGGCGTTGACAGTCTTGATCGCCATCATCGGTCCCTCGAACGTCGACATCCCGTAGAACGCCAGGGACAGCACCAGGAACCGCAGGATCGGGTCGGTGCGCAACTTATGCCAGGCGCCGGACAAGGTCATCATGCCGTTGATCATCCCGCCCCAGCTCGGTGCCAGCAGAATCAGCGACATGGCCATGCCCAATGACTGCGCCCAATCCGGCAGGGCGGTGTAGTGCAGGTGATGCGGACCGGCCCAGATATACAGGGTGATCAACGCCCAGAAGTGCACGATGGACAGGCGATAGGAGTACACCGGGCGTCCGACTTGTTTCGGCACGAAGTAATACATCATCCCCAAAAAGCCAGTCGTGAGGAAAAACCCTACCGCGTTGTGCCCGTACCACCACTGCACCATGGCATCGGTGGCTCCGGAATACACCGGGTACGATTTGAACCAATCCACCGGGATCGCCAGGTGATTGACCACATGCAACATGGCGATCACCAGGATAAAGGCGCCGAAAAACCAGTTGCCGACGTAAATGTGTTGGGTTTTGCGCCGTACCACGGTGGTAAAAAACACAATGGCATAGGCCACCCACACCACGGCCATCCACACCGCGCCGGAGAACTCGATCTCGGCGTATTCCTTGGTGGTGGTGTAGCCCAGCGGCAAGCTGATCAGCATGATCATGATCACCGACTGCCAGCCCCAGAAGGTGAACGCCGCAAGGCCATCGGAAAACAGCCGTACCTGGCAGGTGCGCTGTACCGCGTAATAGCTGGCGGCAAACTGCGCGCTGCCGGCAAAACCGAAGATCACCAGGCTGGTGTGCAAGGGCCGCAAGCGGCCAAAGGTGGTCCAGGGCAAGTCCAGGTTCATTTCCGGCCACACCAGTTGCGAGGCGATCCACACGCCCATGGCCATGCCCACCACACCCCAGACGATAGTGGCGATAACGAATTGGCGGACGACTTTATAGTTATAGGCCTGCCCGATTGTTGCTGTGCTCATGCTCAGTCCTCCCACGGTTCCAAGTGGCGGCACTGTAGGAAGCGTGGGCAAAACAAAACAGGCTCAGAAAAACCTCATTGTTGCGGATCAGTTTTAAGCCGTACGTGCAGCGGCCGCATCTGCCATGATCGGGCTTCGCAACCTGGCTCACCCAAGGAGATCCGCAATGGACGATGTACAGCAACTGGGCGAGATGCTTCGTCATTACGCCGACAGCGAAGCGCATAAAAAACAGCAATTCGATCTGCAATCGTCCCGTTGGGCGCAGAAGCTCAGTGAATTGTTCGGCCAGATCGAGCAGTGGCTTGAGCCGGTAAAGACGATCGGGTTGCTGGAGGTGCATCGTGAAGCCTATGTCGCCAGCGGCCCCAGCGTGCCGGTGGAGACATCGACGTTCAAGACCGAGAAACTGACGGTGCAGATCACCGGCAAACCGGTGGAATTCGTGCCGGACGTGATGGGTGTGGGTGGATTGATCTCTGTGTCAGTCATGGGCTTGACCGCCGCACGGCACGGCAGTGTTTCGCTGGTGCTGCCGGCGGATAAAAACGATTGGCTGTGGAAGAAGACCAATGGCCTGAAAGACCCGGACACCTTTGGTTTCGACGCGAATTTCCTGGCGTCGCAGTTGCAGAGCCTGATTCCACGCGAGCGCATTTGAAACACACCTGTAGGAGCCGGCTTGCCGGCGAAAAATGCAAGGACGCCGCCGTTATCCTGATTTCTCGCGTTATCGTTGACGGCCATCGCCGGCAAGCCGGCTCCTACAGGGCTGGGTCGCTTGGGTTGAGCGCTTTCCAGCTCTGCATCACCTTCTGCGCCTTGGGCTCGTGTCCGTTTTCCAGGTAATACTGGATCAACGACAACCGCGCATTGCGGTTATACGGTTGGCGCTTGAGCAGGTCTTCCAATTGCTGGCAGGCTTCGTCGACATGGCCACTGTCATGCAACGCCACCGCCAGTACAAAAGCGAACTGACCGTTGGCAGGCTCCATGCGGGCGGCGTTGCGCAGATGGGGCATGGCTTTTGCCGTGTCGCCCGCGCGGATCAGCATCAAGCCTTGGGTGTGCTGCAATAGCGCGGCGTCTGGGTGCCGGGCCAACTCATCAGCAATCAGGCCGCGTGCTTCTGGCGTGCGGCCGTTGGCTTCCAGCCACTGCGCCAGGGTGACCAGCGCCGGGAAGAAGTCCGGATCGCGCAGCAGGGCCGTGCGCAATTGCGCTTCCACTTTGTCGCCACGGCCGCTGGCCTGGTAGAGCATCGCCAGGTTGAGGTTGGCTTCGGCGCGTTCCAGCAGGCTTGATTGCACCTGTTCGTATTCAGCGATGGCGCTGTCCCAGGCGGAGCCCTGGCCGGGGACGCTCAACAGGTCACGCGCGGCAAGGATCCGCACGGCGCGCACGGGATCACGGAGCAAGGGCGTGTAGAGGGTGACGCGTTCCGCTGGCGGCAGCAGGGCGCTGATGGCACGCACTGCACTTTCGCGCACTTGCGGGGCAGGGTGAGTGAGATCCTTTGTCGCCAGTTTCAACGCCTGTTCACTCGGATAGTTGGGCAGTTCCACCAGCAACGTCGCGCGTTGGATCGGCGGCAGATTGCTACGCGCCAACTGCTCATACAGCGCCTGGGCCGCACCGGCTTGGCCGCCGCGAATCAACACCATGCTCTCGGCGTAAGTCGGCGCTTTCAGCACATCGCGTGCCCCGGCGGGGATGCTGAAGCTGTGGTCATGGCGCAAGTCATTGCCCATGTAGACCTTGCCCGGCATGTGGCAGTCGACGCAGAACGAACCCGGCTGGCCGACAGGTTTGCCGGTGTGTTCAGGAGCATCATAATTTTTGGCCTGTAGCCCACGGCCATCCACCGTGGTAATCGGGGTTTTGCCTGCGGTGTTGTGGCATTGCAGGCACACCGCATTGCCCGGCGCCTTGAGTTCATTGCTGTGGGGGTTGTGGCAGTTGCTGCAACGCACGCCTTTTTCGGCCATTTTGCTTTGGGCGAAGGAGCCGTGTTCAAACACCTCATCCTTGATCTTGCCGTCCAGGGCATACAGCTCGCGGGTGAGCACGCTGGGCAGGTAGTCGTCCATCAGGCGTTTACCCACGGTAAAACCATCGCCCAGGGGCGCGCGCCGTGCGTGGCAGCGCGCGCAGGTTTCCAGTTCGACGGTGGCGTCCTTGTCTTTGAGGTCCACGGCAAAGCCTGCGTGCAACAGGTCGCCTTTTTTCGCCGCCCATTGCAGGTGGTTGGAGGCCGGGCCATGGCACGCCTGGCAACCGACGCCGAGGCTGTTCCATTGGCTGTCGAAAGTGTTGTTCTGCGCATCGAAGTTGCGCTTGTAGCCGGTGGTGTGGCATTCCACGCACATGAAGTTGGCGTTCTGGCTGGGGTTGCTCCAGTGCAGCGGGTTCTTGAAGTTCACACCTTGGCCGGGATACAGGTGAAACCAGCGGTTTTGTTGGGTATCCCAAGCCAGGCCGAGGGCTTGCAGGCGACCGCCACCGACGTCGATCAGGTACTGCTGTAACGGCGCGATGCCAAAGATGTAGGTCACCTTGAAATCGGCCACTTGGCCGTCACTGCCGGGCGTGTTGACCCAAAATTCATCGCCCCGGCGAAAGAACCGCGTGGTTTCGCCTTCACCGGCAAAGCTCGCGTCGTTGAAGTCCGCCGGTACGGTCTGCGGTGTGGCCAGTTGCATCGCCAGTTGATGGTGGGAGCCCTGCCAATCCTTGACCTGGGCTTGATGGCAGCCCTGGCACTGCTGCTCATCGACCATAGTTGCCGGGGGCATGATGACCGGCTTGGCGACCACCACCGGCGCCGGCAACCGAGGCGTACTGGCCTGCAGGAAGAACCAGGTCCCGGCCATGGTCAACAACAGCAACACAATCAAAATGGGGTACAGGTAGCGACGGGGTGAATCACGGTGAGGCGCGGCGTGTTCTTTTTTGGGCTTGGGCATTCCGACTTCCGTTGTCTTGATGCGTGGACGCTCTATTGGCGCGCTTAAGCTCTGTGCAGCTTTGACGCTGAGGGGAGGTCTGTCAAACAGGCCGCACAAATGAGGTTAATTCCCCAGGATTGGCTATACCTACAGCTCACTGTTTCGATGATGATCGCCAGGGAGTTCAATGATGAAACTAAGGCTAATGATCAGCACGCTGTGCGTGGCGTCGGTCGCCATGGCAGGTTGTGCCAGCAAGGTCACTTCACCGGATGAGTATTCCGGCTTTCTCTCGGACTACAGCCAGCTCAAGCAAGCCAAGTCGCCTTCGGGGGCCGAGGTGATGCGCTGGGTCGATCCCAAGCTGGATCTCAGCCGCTATCACGCGGTGTTCGTCGAACCGACCCAGTTCTACCCCAAGCCCCAGGCCACGGCGAAAATCCCGGAAAGCACCCTGAACGGCATCAACACCTATTACAACCAGGCGCTCAAGCGTGAGTTGGAGAAATCCCTGCCGCTGGCCAATGCGCCCGGGCCGGGTGTGATCGTGGTGCGGGCGGCGATCACCGCCGTGAGCAGCAAGACCGAAGGTCTCGCGCCGTATGAATACATCCCCGTAGCGCTGGTCGTCGCGACGGTCAGCACTGCGTCCGGCCATCGTGACCAGGAAACCACCTTGGGCACCGAGGCGCAGTTCCTCGACGGCGCAAACGGCAAGGTGATCGCTCAGGTGGTGCGCAAAGGCACTGGCAAGCCGCTGGCCAATGAGTCCCAGGTGATGAAGGCCGACGATGTGAAAAGCGTGATCGACGGTTGGGCGTCGGACCTGCATCAGTCATACGTCAAGCTCAAACACTAGAAAGTCCTTGAGGGGTGAGGGCCTACGCGCCCTCACCACCGCTTCACTGACCGCCAAACCAACGGAAATAGGGATTGGCGCCGTCCCCGCGTATGACCTCTCGCATATCCCGCCCCCAGGCATCCCGGTCGCCGTCGTAGGCATGCAGGCTGGCACGGTAGAACTGCATCAGGCGTTGTTGCTCGGCAGCCAGTGTGCGAGCGAAAGTCTCATCCGCATTGATCAGCGGCACGGGCACCCGCAGATCGAGCAAGGCCGGCAGTACACGGGTGATTTCCTTGCTGCGCACCCAGGGCGCGTATTCGATACGCGGTTGATCGTCGGTGACCGGTAATGCATCTGCGGCAAACCGCTCAAGGCCCTGGCGATCGGTGACCCAGGTCGCCAGCAAGGTCGCCGCCGAGTCGATACCAACGTCTGCCAAGGCGCCGCTTACGCCAGGTTGCTCGAAGCGCTGACGAATGCGTTCGGCATCCAGGCTGATCGGCTCAAGGGAGCCCACCAGCAGCATCTCGTGGAACTCGCTGGTCCACAGCGACGCGTACGGGAACACGTTGAGGAAGCTGCGCACCAAGGCGCGAGAGTCGTCGATGTTTTGCGTCGGCAGCGGTAACCATTGCGCGAGCAAGCCGTTCTTTTCCAGGCGCGAGGCCGCCAGTTGATAGAAGTCCTGGGAATACAGGTTCACCACGCCGGCAGCGGAGGGTGGCGGGGGTTCCAGGGTGATCAGGTCGTAGGCTTGCGGGTTGCGGAGCAGTTCCTGGCGACCGTCGCGCAAGCGCAGGTCAATACCGGGATCGCCAGCGGCGTTGTAGTTGCCTTTGAACAAGGGCGCGGCTTGCACCACCGCGGGCAACAGTTCAGCCACCACTCGATGTTCCAGGCCTGGATAGCGCAATAACGCGCCCGCCGTGATGCCAGTGCCAAAGCCGATCACCAGTGCGGACTTGGGCTCGGCGTTGTGAATCAGCAGCGGCAACAGCGCCTGGATCCGCATATAACGCAGCGACGGCATGGCGTCGCCGGTGTTGGAGACGCCCTGGATATACAGACGCTGAAAGGCCCGTACGCCCTGGCCTTGGGTAACCACCGCCACCGTCGCACCACGGCCTTCCTGGTAAAATGCCAGGCTGGCGTTGCGCGCACCGGGCAGCAACTTGGCCAGGCGATCCACGGGGGTCATCAGTGCGACCGCCAGCGACACCAGCCCCAGTGTAATCACTGCCTGACGCCGACCTTTTTTAACACCCTGGCCACGGCGTACCGCCAGATACCCGACGACGCCAGCCACCACGGCCAACACGCCCAAGGTCCGTACCAACCCCAACCACGGGATCAATACGAACCCGCACAGCATCACCCCGATAATCCCGCCCAAGGTATTGAATGCCACCACCGCGCCCACGTCACGGCCAACATGCCGATTGCCCACACTCAAGCGCAACGCCACGGGGAACGCCGCGCCCAGCAGTAAGGTCGGCACAAATACGATGCACAATGCCGCCACTGAAAAACGTGCGCTCATCCCCGGCAGCTCGCTTGCGCCCAGGCCCAGCACCAGCGCTTCGGCCTGGGTTTGCAGCAGTACCAGCCAGCGCCCCAACAGCGCGACTTCCAGCAACGCCACCAAACCTGCGCCCGCAATCAGCAGGCCGAACACGCCCCAGGGATCGCGAAGACGTTCTACACGACCTGACATCAACTGGCTGCCGATGAACAACCCGGTGAGGTAGGTGGCAAGTACCACGGCGAACGCATACGTGCGGGTACTCATGAATTGCACGATGGACTGCGACCACACCACCTCATAGCCGAGGGCAACGCCACCGGCGATGGCGTACAGCACCAACGCCAGTCGCGCCGGTTGCACAGGGCGCGTCGGCGCGATCTCAACAGGCGCTTGATGACGCACCGCCAACACTGCCCCCACCGCAGCGAGCAGATTCAGCATCGCCGCCACCAGCGCACTGCCGCGCACGCCAAACTGGGCAATCAATACAAATGCCGTGAACAACGTCCCGACAATCGCCCCGGCGGTGTTGGCCGCGTAGAGGCGTCCACCTGCCTGGCTCAAGCCCTTGGCGTCGACGCCCAGCGAGCGCACCAGTACCGGCAACGTGCCGCCCATCAACACCGCCGGCAGGCCGACCAGGGCAAACGGCAACGCCCAGGCCAGCAGGCCAATGCGGTGTTCCAACCAGGCAAACGGTTCGGCCGCCACGCCCAGGGCCAGCGTCGCGCCAACCCCGAGCAGGGCAACCAGTAATTCCAGACCTGCATACAACAACAGCGGCCGCGCAAAGCGGTCCGCCAACCGTCCGAACAGCCAGCCTCCCACTGCCAGCCCGGCAAAAAAGGCGCTGATACCCGTGGTAATTGCATACACCTCGACGCCCACCACCAGGGACAGCTGCTTGATCCATAGCACCTGATACACCAACGCCGCGCCGCCGGAGAGGAACAGGAGGAGGGCGGGGATCAGGATCGAGAAGGTTGCAGTGGTTTCAATGGGCTTGCTGGCGGTGCGTGAGGTCATTACCAAATTCCAGAGCATGCAGAGAACCGATGTAGGAGCCGGCTTGCCGGCGATCGCGGTGTATCAGATCAATCGCTATCGCCGGCAAGCCGGCTCCTACAAGGGATAGGTTGTGGTCGTTATGACGCGGGGTCTGCCTTCATCTTCTCTTCGATTTTCTTGTCCACCGCCTCGCGAATCTGGTCGATGCTGAAGCTGGCCGGTTTCTGACTGGGCGGATACTCGATAAAGGTTTCGAGGAATTTGGCCGATTTGGTCACCGCCACCGCGACCAGATAGACGTTTTTAGTGCTCCAGTCGTAATACTGATCGGAGACCACGTCAGCCCGCTCATAGGGGTCCATGCGCAGGTTGAGGATCTTCGGCACCCGCAGGCACACGAATGGCTCACTCCACACCTTGAACCCACCCGGTGCCCGCTGTTCGCAATACACCGCCTTCCAGTTGCCAAAACGCGCGGACACCAAGACCCCGTCATCGTTGAAGTAGTAGAACTCGTCGCGCGCCCCCTTCGGTTGCTGCCCGGTCAGGTAGGGCAGTTGGTTGAAACCATCCAGATGCACCTTGAAGTTGCTGCCTCCGGTCACGGGCGCCCAGCCTTTGAGCAGTTTGCTTTTCACGTCACTGTCACCGGCTGCGGCCAACAGTGTGGGGAACCAGTCCATGCCCGAGAACATCTCGTTGGACACCTCGGCGGGCTTGATCTTGCCCGGCCAACGAATCATCGCCGGCACACGATAGGCACCTTCCCAGTTGGAGTTCTTCTCGTTGCGAAACGGCGTGGTCGCCGAGTCCGGCCAGGAGAACTGGTTCGGCCCGTTATCGGTGGTGTAGACCACGATGGTGTTGTCGGCGATCTTCAGGTCGTCGAGGGTTTGCAGGAGTTTGCCCACGTCACCGTCGTGCTCCAGCATGCCGTCCGCGTATTCGTTGCCGGGCATGCCGCTCTGGCCCTTCATCGATTCGCGCACATGGGTGAACAAGTGCATGCGCGTGGTATTCATCCACACGAAGAACGGTTTGTTGGCTTCGGCCTGTTTCTTGATGAAAGCCTGGGCCGCCGCCGTGGTTTCATCGTCGATGGTCTCCATGCGCTTGGTGGTCAAGGCGCCGGTGTCTTCGATCTTGCCATCGGCAAAGCTATGGATCACCCCGCGCGGGGAGTTGGCCTTGACGAACTCCGCGTCGTCCTTGGGCCAATAGGGCCGTTCCGGCTCTTCCTCGGCGTTGAGGTGATAGAGGTTGCCAAAGAACTCGTCGAAACCGTGGTTGGTCGGCAGGTATTCGTCCTTGTCGCCCAGGTGGTTCTTGCCGAATTGCCCGGTGGCATAACCGAGGGACTTGAGTGCCTGCGCAATGGTGATATCGCGCTTTTGCAAACCCACCGATGCGCCGGGCGCACCCACCTTCGACAGGCCCGTGCGCAACGGCGTCTGGCCGGTGATGAAGGACGAACGCCCGGCGGTGCAGCTGTTCTCCGCGTAGTAGTCGGTGAACATCATGCCTTCTTTGGCGATACGGTCGATATTCGGGGTCTTGTAGCCAACCACGCCCATGGAATAGGCGCTGATATTGGTTTGCCCGATGTCATCGCCGAAGATCACCAGGATATTCGGCTTTTCGGCCGCCCAGGCGGATGCCGAGGCGCCGATCACCGAAACCGCCACCAGGGCGAGTTTCGGCAGCCACTTACGTATGCGAGTCATAAGACTTGCTCCTTTTAGGGCTTGAGTCGCATTGCCTGCGACCAACGTTTTTAACAGTCCATCGCGACGTCTTTTCTTATTGCACCTTCACTTGCACCGCTGGATCGAACGGATAGATACGGCCCCAGTCGCTTGCCATATCCACCACGGTCCAGTTCTGTTGCTTGGCCAGGTCCAGTGCCTTGTCCAGGTGCCCCACCTGAGAGTTGCGGTCGTAGGCCCATTCGCGCTGGGCGTCGGTGTGGTGCACCAGGCCCATCAAGCGTTTGCCAGGGCCGGCGGCGGTCCACTGCAGCATCTGCAAGTCGCCGTCAGAGTTGCCGAAAGCCAGGATCGGCCGACGCCCGATGATGGCGTCGATGCTTTCCGGTTTGCCTGGGCCGTCATCGTTGTGTGCCAGCTTGGCGGTGCGCAGCACGTGCGGCTTGCCGTCCTTGAGCTGGAATTGGGTGACGAAGTTGGAGCCGATCACCTGCTCGGGCGGTACGCCGTACACCTCTTCGGCGAAGGCACGCATGAAGGCGGTGTCGCCCCCGGAGACGATGTAGGTCTTGAATTGCTGGCTGCGCAGGTAGTCGAGCATTTCCAGCATGGGCTGGTAGATCATCTGGTCGAACGGCTTGCCGGTCTTGGGGTGACGGGCCTGTTTGAGCCAGTTCTTGGCGTTGTCGATAAAGGCTTCGGTGCTGACCCCAGTGTGGGTGGCGCCGATGATTTTCAACAGGCCGTCCATGCCGCTGGCGGCAAGCGCCTTGTGGTCGCCTTCGAGCACGGCCTGGAATGGCTGGGTGGTTTTCCATTCCGGGTGCTGTGGCGCCAGGCGCTTGACCTCGTCGAAGGCGAACAGCACTTCGAAGTACGCCGGTTGCTCGGTCCACAGCGTGCCGTCATTGTCGAACACGGCGATGCGTTCGGCGGGCTTCACGTAGTCCTTGGAGCCTTCGGCGGTCACCGCCTGGACGAACTCGATGATCTGCTTTTTGTTCGGGCCTTCGTTCCATGACGGCAGCGGATCGGCCGCCAGGGCAGGCAGGCTCAGGAGGAGGAGAAGGGGCAGGGCAGAACGCAGCGACGTCATGGGAAGTCCTTTTCGTGACGAGGGTTCAGTGGATTCAAGCGTAGTTGACGACAGGCCCAGCGCAATGCTGGCCATGCCTTTCGCCACCATGACCGCAGGCGCGGCCACAGGGCACGGATCAGATAGGCCGCCAGGATCAGAACGACGATGGCCACTATCCAACCCAACACATGCCGTGAGAGCTGCCAGCGCGCGTGCTGCCCGAGCGCCTTGAGATCGTCGGCGACGGAAAAGGTCGGCGTGTAGGCGCTGGTGACCTGGGCCTCAAACGTGAGTGCGGGCAACTGCGCGATTTGCAGGCGATGGTTGCGGCTGTCCCACCATTTCACCTGGAGGGCGGGCAGGGTGTAATGCCCGCCTTTTTCCACGCGATACACCAGGTGATCGATGCGTTGGCCACCCGTGACGGTGCCGCGACCGTCATCCAGGTTGCTGATGGCAGGCACCTGCGCATAGAGGCGCAACCCGTTTACCTCGGCGGTTGCCGGCGGCGGCAGTGACAGCCCTGGCGTGTTATCGGCTTGCAGGGTCACTGTCCGCGTCAGGCTGTCGCCAACCTTGAGGTCGCCGGCCGTTACGGTCTGGCTCAGGCGTAAGCCGCTGGCAACCAGCGCGGGTTCACCGGGCGCAAACCCCGGCGGCTGAGAGGCCTCAAAGGTCAGCGGCGCACTCTGCGCACTCAACGGCGCGCTGGCCTGGCCCGGTTGGGCACTGACCGTCAGCGCGGGCACGCTGAAGTGTTGCGCCATCGTCGGTGTGATCAGATAGGCGTAGCGCATCCCGTAGAAGGTTTGCCCGTCGATTACCTGAGTGGTGTGCTCGGCCTCGCCACCCGGTTGCTGTATGCGTGCGCCAGCCAGTTTCAGGTCCGGCAATGTCGCGGCGGCGGTGAACCAGGTGTCGGTCAGCACGTCCACTTGCACCTGCAATTGTTCACCCACCACCACTGAAGCGCCGGGGATCAACTGCACGTTCACCCGTAATTGCGGTTCGGCCGCCCATAACGGCCCCGACAACAACAGCAACACGCCCCAGTAGCGCTTCATGGTCGCGCCTCCTGGTCTTGCAGGCTGAATTTGCGGCGCAGGAAGTTGGCCGGCGACGTGGTCAGGTTCTGCAACCACAGGGCGTCATTATTCGCCTGTTGAGTCTGAATCGCTTTGCTCTGGCCCTTGCCTGGTGCCTTGTCGAAATTGATTTCGTCGGGCTTGACCTCGGGTGTGTTGTTCGCGGCGCTTTCGGTGTCTTTTTTCAGCGCAACCGCCAGGGCCAGGTTGGCGGTGGCTTCAGGGAAGTCGGGTTGCAACTGCAAGGCCTGTTGATAGGCCGCGATGGCGTCATCGAACTTGAAGCGACGCACATGGATGTTGCCCAGATAGAAGGCTGCTTGCGCGGTATGCATGGCGGCGAAGGTGGTTTGGGCCAGGTCGTAATCGGCGGCGTTGTAGGCGGCGATGCCTTTCCAGTAAGGCTCGGCGAACAACGCGGCGGCTTGCGGGTAATGATGGTGTTCGAAAGCCCAGCGGCCTTGCTGATCGGGCGTCATGAACGGGTTGGCCTCAGCCTGCGTCGGCGGTAGCAGCAGGCCGAGCAGCACCACCGCCGTCCAGTTCAAGCTCCAACCCTTGCGCACACCGAACAGCGCCAACAGCAGCAACGGCCAGCACAACCAATAGCCGGCGTCTTTCCATTGCAACAGGCGTTGCTGCTCGTCGACGTCCTGAAAGTGTTGCTGGGCGTGGAGTTCAATCCAGTCCAGGTCGTCGTCATTCAGGGTCAGGCTACCCAGCGGCGCCTCCAGGGCTGAGGCCAATGGTTTGAGTGTGGGACTGCTGCCGAGGGCCAGTATCAGGATTTGCAGCGCGTTGTCCTTGAGGCCGGGCAGTTGGGCGACATCGGCGCCGTCCGTCACCAGCAGCAAGGTACCGGGCGATTGCTGCAGCAGGCGCTTGGCCTGATCGATCACGCCGGCCACATCCTTGCCCGTCTTGCTGATCAAGTCCGTGCCGAGCGCCTGGATAAAGGTATCAAGCAAGGCCGGATCATCGGTGGGCGGCAACACCAGATGGGCACTGCCGGCATAGACCAGCAACGCGGTGCGTGCGCCTTTGCGGCGCTGGATCAGGTCGTGCAACTTGTGTTTTGCGGCAGTGAGGCGCGTGGGAGGCACATCGGCGGTGTCCATGGACGCCGACAGGTCCACGGCGATGATCAGCGGTGCACGGTTCTCCAGGAAGTCCGGACGGTCCTGCTCCCAGGTGGGTCCCGCCGCGGCGAAGGCACCGACCACCCATAACGCACTCACCAGGTGCACCGGCCGCAGGCGATGGGGATCGGTCGGCGTCAGCAGCAAGTACGGCAACAGATGCGGGGCGATAGTGCCGCGCAGGCGGCGCTGAAGGTCACGGCTGCGTTGCCACACCCACGGCAGCACCACGCCCAACAGCGCCAATAACAGCCAGGCAGGACGCAGAAAGTGGAAATCACTGAAGTCCATCTGCGTGCTCCCGTTTCCATCGATGCGGCCAAAGCGCAGCGATCAAGTGGTACAGCACCAGCAACGTCAGCGCCGCACACAGCGGCCACCAGAACAGGTCGCGCTTGGGTTGATGACTGAGAGTCTTCACTTGATGCGGTGTAATCTTGTCGAGCGTGGCGTAGACCTGATCCAGGCTGTTGCGGTCCTCGGCACGGAAATAACGCCCGCCCGTGGCGCTGGCAATGCCTTGCAAGGCGCTGAGGTTGACCTTGGCTTCGCCGCTGGCCTGCGGGTCGCCGATGCCGATGGTGTGGATGATCACGCCCTTGGCGGCCGCCATGTCGGCGGCGTGGTCCGGGGTGATGGCGCTGCTGGTGTCATTGCCGTCAGTGAGCAGGATCAACACTTTTTCCGGTTCATGGGCCTGGTCCAGCAGCTTGAGGCCAAGGCCAATGGCGTCGCCGATGGCGGTGTTCGGCCCGGCCATGCCGATGCCGCTGTCGTCCAGCAACAGCGACAAGCTGGCATGGTCGAGGGTCAAGGGTGCCTGGGGGTAGGCGCCGCTGCCGAACAGGATCAAGCCGATACGATCATCTTTGCGCTGCTGGATAAAGCCGTGCACCACCTGCTTGACGGCGGCCAGCCGGTCGATCTTGTGGCCGTTGGCGTCGGTAAAGTCCTCGGTTTCCATGGATTGGGAGATATCGATGGCCAGCATGAGGTCGCGCACCGGTTGTTGGCGTTCGAGGGGTTTTTCCACCCAGACCGGCCGGGCGACCGCCAGCACCAGCAACGCCCATACCACCAGATTGAGCAGCAACTGGCCGCGATTGCCACGGGCGCCGTCGGTAGACGATGAACCACCGACCGCCTGGCGCATGCCGCCAAAAAACGGCACCCGCACCGCACTGCGCGCTTCGTGATACACCGGCAGGTAGCGGTAAGCCAACCACGCCAGCGGCAGCATCAACAGCAGCCAGGGGTAGTCAAGCTGCCACATGGTGTTGCTCCACCCAGACCTTGCACTGGGCCAGTAGTTGCGGGTCCTGCGGCGCCGCGCCGTAGGCCAGTTCGGCCAGCCGTTGAGCGAGGTCGTCGGGAATCGGACCTGTGGCGTGACGTTGCAGGAAGGCTTGCCACTCGACGCCACGCAAGGTCGGGATACGTTGCTGTTCTTCCATGGGAAGTGGCATCGACAGTGCGACGCGCTTGAGCAGTTCGGGCAACTCGCGCAGGTCTTTCAAGGTGTCCAGACGGGCCAACGCCTCGCGCCGGTAGGCATCACGTCGCCAACGCAGCCACTTGCGGCCTGCCAGCACCAGCAGCGCCACCATCAAAACACCCAGCAACACGCCCCAGCCCCAGGTCTGCGGCCAGTAGCTGACCGGCGCGGGTAAGCTCAACTCCTTGAGTTGCTCGATGCTTGGCACATGACTGCTCACCGACGTTTCCCCAGTTCACTGCGCAACTGGTCGGCGGCGGGCAGGGCGGTGCTGATCATCAGCAGTGGCACTTGGCTGCGGCGCAGCAGCTTGGCGACATCCTTCAAACGTCCGCCGAGAAAATCCCCCAGGGGTTGGCGCACCTGACGTTTGTCCACCGCCAGTTCCACCTGCAACTGGCCTTGGGTAACCCGCAATTGCCCACGGCTGGGCACGTTGAGCGCCAAAGGGTCATACACCTGCAACGCGATCACGTCGTTGTGCGCTGACAGTTGCTGCATCAATTGCAACGTCCGTGACCCGGCACCGGCAAAATCACTGACCAGGCAGATCAGGTGATCGTGGCCTGCCACGGCCAGGCATTGCTGCAAGACTCTGTCCAACTGACCGTCGCCTTCGTAGTCGGGGTTGCTCGCCGTCAACGCGGCATTTTGCTGAACGATGCGACTGCACAAGGCTTCCACCCGTTTGCGGCTGCGCAAAGGCGCGACGCTGTCGATGCGTTGATCGTTGAACACCAGGCCGCCGACGCGATCCCCGGCGTTGAACACCATCCACGCCGCCAGCGCGCCCAGCTCTGCGGCCACGGCGGACTTGAAGCTGCGCACTGAGCCGAAAAACATCGACATGCGCTGGTCCACCACGATCAGCGCCGGGCGATCGCGCTCTTCGGTAAAGGTACGCACCACCGGTTTGCCAGTGCGCAGCGACGCACGCCAATCCAAGTGGCGCAGGTCATCGCCCGGCTGGTAGCGGCGTAGTTCATCGAAATTCAGCCCACGGCCGCGCAGGCGTGACGCATGGTTGCCAGCCAGGATGCTGCCCTGGGGCTGGCGCGCGACAAAGCTCAAGTCGCGGGCCTGGAACTGCAAGGCCATCAATTGCGCCAGGCTGACGTAGACAAAACCGTCGGTGTTCATGCCGGAATCGCTACTTTGCTGAGCAGCCGGTCGAGCACCTGATCAGCCGTCACGCCATCCGCCACCGCGTCATAACTCAATTGCAGGCGATGGCGCAGCACCGGATGGGCGACGGCCTGCACGTTGCTCGGCGTGACAAAGGCCTGGCCTTGCAACCAGGCATCGGCCCGCGCGCAGCGGTCCAGGCCAATGCCGCCACGGGGGCTGGCGCCTAGGCTGATCCAGCGTGCCAAGTCGGCGTCGTAGTCGGCGGGGTGGCGGGTGGCGTTGATGATGTCGATCAGGTAACGGTCGATAGCCGGCGAAACCTGGATCGCGCTGACTTCCTTGCGTGCGGCGAAAATCACCTCCTGCGCCAGGGTAAATCCCTGAACCGCTTGGGTAACTGCCGCCTGTTCTTCTTCACGCAACAGGCGCAACACCTGGCTTTCGTTGTCGGCGCTGGGGTAGTCCAGCAACAGCTTCATCACGAAGCGGTCCATCTGGGCTTCCGGTAGCGGGTAAGTGCCTTCCTGTTCGATGGGGTTTTGCGTGGCCACCACGATAAACAGTTCCGGCAGCGGGTGACTGGCGCCGGCCACGGTGATTTGCCGTTCTTCCATGGCTTCCAGCAAGGCCGCCTGGACCTTGGCCGGGGCGCGGTTGATTTCATCGGCGAGGATCAGGTTGCCGAACAGCGGGCCGGGTTGGAATCGGATCTGGTTCTGGCCATCGACCTGGTGCAGTACTTCGGCGCCGGTGATGTCGGAGGGCAGCAGGTCCGGAGTGAACTGGATGCGACTCATCTTGGCGTCCATGTGCCGGGCCAAGGCCTTGACTGTGCGGGTCTTGGCCAGCCCAGGGAGGCTTTCCAACAGCAGATGGCCGTTGGCCAGAAGGCCCAGCAGGATCTGGCGGATCACCTGGTCCTGGCCGAGCACGCTTTCGGCCATGCTCGCTTGCAGGGCGGTCAAATCGTTGAGTGCGGTCATGCCTTTCCTCCTTGAAGGGCATGAACGCACGCCCTTCGTTCCATGAAAGTCGGCCTGAAATCGAGGTTACGCGCCCGCGGGCACGTGGTGTTACTTGAGCGGGGTCAAGGGTGGCAGTTTCCATTGACCATTACCGACCTCAGGCTTGGGCAGGTAAATGCGCAATACCGCGTAGAACGGGCCCGGTGGGGCCGGTAACCAGTTGCTCTGTTCGGCTTTCGGTGGCTCGTGGTGCTGCAGCGCCAGAGTCAGGCCGCCATCGGCGTCACGCTTCAGGTGGGGCAGCATCCGTGAGTTGATCAGGTAGCGCTTCTTGTGGTTCGGCACCAGCAGTTTGGTCTTGGCGTCGTACATGGTCAGCGACCAGAACGCATCGGCGGGCGGCAGTTGGTCCTTGGCAAAATGCACGGTGTAGCTGTGGCGCGCGCCATTGGCCGGCTTGCCTTCGCTGTCGACGAAGTAGCTCAGGTAAGCGGCTTCATCGGTGGAGTTGCCGAAAATACCCATGTCCGCACCGGCGTAGCGGTACAGGTAGTTGTTTTTCAGGCGATCGCGACTGCCGAACAGGTCACCGCTGCTGACCTGGTGGGTGTCGACCTTGTCCTTCTTGAACGCGGCAAACTCAGCGCGGGCATCGGAGATACCGTCTTCCAGGGCTTTGCGTTGCTCGGCGGTCAAGTCCTTGAGCTTGAAGGGCGCGCCTGGGGCGATACCGATCTTGGCAAAACGCGCCAGCAGGTCTTTTTCGCTGTCCTGGGGCGCGGCGAAGGCCAGCATGAAGTTCAGGTAACGGAATAGCTGCGGGCCTTCGGTCATGGTTGCCATCGGCTTGGGCCATTCGATCTTCGGCGCCTTGGCCGGTGCCGCCTGCTTCACGTAGCTGCTCAGCGACTGCACTTTGTAGCCGCTCTGGATCTGCTTGACCTTGCCCAGGTCTTTGTCATCGAACAACTGCGTGCGGTACAGGGCGTAGGCGATATTGCTTTCGCTGTAGACCACGCGATCCACGTCCACCGGCTGCTGACCCTTCCAGTCCGGGCCGGCGATCATGTAGTGGCCGCCGTTGTTGCCGGTGCTGCGGGTGCCCAGGTAGGCGAAATTCTGCGTGTACAGGTCGATCAACTGCACCGAGTAGTAGCGGTTGTCCTCGATCTTGGGCAGGGTCAACACCAGCGGTTCGCGGCGCAGGTCCATCCAGACAAAGGAGTAGGGCGTGTCGGAATTGGGTGTGACGAACGCCGTGTCCTTGGGGGTGAACACTTGTGCGGTGTTGCCGATCTGGTTGAACGGCGCCTTGAAATTGGCACCGCCTTTGTCAACGGCCTGGGTGTAGAGCGTCTTGTACATCGCCACCACCGGAAAGCCGTACAGATAGGCTTCCTTGGCAATCGCCCGGGCCTCGCTCGGGGTGGCCGTGAAGTCGGCCCAGGCGCCGGTGCTCATGAGTATCGAGAGGCTCGCCAACAGCAGGCGCGTCGGTTTTCCAATCATGTTGTTGCGTCCTTCCAGAGATCTTTTTTGAGGGCGTGGGGTGAAACCGCCGAGTTAACCGGTTTATTTGCTGAACGTCACGTTAATCCCTGCGAACAAGGTGAACTGGGGCAAGCCGTCACCTTTGCGCGCTACCGTCCATTGTGGCTCGACAAAGGCATTGACGATGTTGCTCCCGGCTTTCCAGGCCTTGCCCGCACCCAACCCGATGGGAATGTAGTGGGTGTCGCTCTTCAAATCGAAGGTCCAGGTGCCCGTGGAACGCAGGTACCAGCCTTTCGGCAGGTTATGAATGATAAACGGCTGGAAAGTTGCACTCTCGACATGCGGGCGGTCGCGATCGCCGGCAAATGAGCTTTGGTATTGCACCAGCGCGCCCAATAATCCCCTGGGAGAAGCGTCGATGGCGATTGCCGCCAGGCCGGCATGCCATTTGCCGGTGCCGAGTTCGTCATGTTCAGCAGTGGGTGCGGTGATTTGCGGGCCGATGCCCAACTGCACGCCTTCGGTCTTGAGCAGGAAGATATCGAACAGGTTCAGGTCGCCAATGCCCGTGCTATAGCCGGTGTGGGGATCGGGGCGGGTGCTGAGGGGGAGTGTGGCGCGCAGCAACTGTGGTACGCCGATGAAGTCCGACGGTGCAATGGGCAGGGTGCCGCGCAGCAACAGGTCGTTGGTGTGGGCGTTGCTGTCGTACAGGCGCGGCGTGAAGTAGTTCTGCAGGTTGGCGCCTGGCGCCAAGTTAAGCGGGTTGTTGCTCTTGTTGGCCGTCTCGGCGTTGTCCGCCAAGGCTGGCATTGCGATAACAGCCAGCATCAATGCCGACGCGTACGGTGACCCGAACATGTGCGCTCCCCCATACCTGGGTGACTATCCCTTGTGATTAATACCTACAGGGCATGTCGGTTGAAGCTAGCAGCTAAATCCAGACGCGCTAGCCATCCAAACGAATTAGTTGCGGGGAGCGGGACGTTTCAGATGTGTGTAAAAGGCCGCAAATGGCCGCCCTGGCTGGGCGGCAGTGCGCGAAAGAGGGATCAGGCAGTGGGCAACATCGATTTGACTTTGTCGCGTAATTGATCGATCGAGAAGGGTTTGGCGATCACCTGCATGCCCGTAGGCACGTCGATGTTCTCGGCATAACCGCTGGCGAACAGAATGGGCAGCGCAGGGCGCAGTTCTCGCACCTTGGCCGCCAGTTGCTTGCCGTCCATGTCCGGCAGGCCGACGTCGGTCATCATCAGGTCGATCACCTGCGCGGTGTTTTGCACCCGTATCAGCGCCTCTTCAGCGTCGGCGGCCTCCAGGACGCTGAACTCCAACTCTTCGAGTACATCGACGATGAGCATGCGCACGATGGCGTCGTCTTCGACTACGAGGATGGTGGAGGAGGTGGCGGACATAAAGAAAATTCCCGAGAAGTGAAGGTGCAGGTCTTGTTCAGTTAAAAGACTGTCCTCTACTGAGTTGTCTCTTTCTCGGCAAGTTCCCGATACAGGAGGATATTGTGCAGGCAAAGGGGGGGAATGTCTTGTGATAGTACGAAGTCACCTTCAGGCACGCTTGCGTTGGCTACTTCAGGCTCTGGTTGGTTATCGCTGAAGAAACGACAGCCAACCAGACACCGATTTGGCCTGTTGTTGACCTAGATCTCCACTCGGTATAGATCGGAAACGTCGATGCCGGACGCCCGAGTCGACGCGTTCAGGTCCGCCGGATCAAACACCGAGATTTTATATTCGGGCACATTAGGGGTGTCGCCATAATGCTTGAATAGGTTCTTGGTGCGGCCGCTGTTCAAGGTGCTTTCCAGTGCAGAACGCATCTGCTGTTCGGTGGTAAACGTGGCTTTTCCAAAATTGGGGTCGAAGTAAAACCATTCCTTGTGATGTTTTATCGTTTCGATGCCGGCGACAGTCACTTTATAGGGCGTCACGATAATGCCTGCTGTAATGCCATGTTCAGGGCCGCGAATCAGAAGGGTTTTTGAACTGTTGGCCCTGGCAAGCTCGGTCAGTATATCGGTATAGGGAACTTGCCTTGCCTGCACACCATTGTGAAAATTGCTGCCTAATAGGCCCTGCAGTTTATCCAGCTTGTTGCGGAATCCGTTGATTTTATCTGCCTTGCGTTGTTCGAGAGTGGCTTTGACCGGATCAATTTTACGCAAGTCGTTAATCTCGTTGACACTCAGTGGAGAGTCCATCGAGGCGTACAGATTTTTGATAAACGTCTCTTGCTTGCCTGCTTGGGTAGCGGCGGCCATGACATTGGAGAGCGCCGCACACTCGCCTGCCGATAGCAACGAGGCTTGACTGAGGTAGAAGCCTTGCGGAAGCGCTATTGCCTTGCCGCCCGCAGCCGTTATCTCTGCGCTGAACACCCTGAAGTTCTCCTGGCTGACGGTAACTCTACGCCGCTCCATATACTTGACCAACTGACCCACCTCTTCGGGTGTTCGTCCGCGGATGATGGCAAGTTCTGCCAATTCGTTGAGCGTCAACGTGGGCGAAAACCCAGCGATGTTTTCTGGGTTTCCACCGCTATAGCCTTTTTTATAGGCATCAAGGTCAGCGGCTTTAGCAATCTCGCGTGCCGAGTTGAATCGTTCCGGAAGAACCTCCAGTTCATCTATTCGTTTGACCAGGCTTCCGAGTTCGGCGGGGCTACGGCGTTCGGCTACGGCCAGGCGTTTGAGATCATCAATATTCAGTGCCGTGGAGTAACCGTAGATCGCCTCTGGCCTGCCTGTGTTCTGACCTCGAATGTAGGCGGCGTTGTCCTCGGCTTTTACCCGGCTGATTGCATCTATAAAGTCTTTGCGGAACTCTGGATTGTCTGCTGCAGGCGCCAACACCGAACCGATCATCTTTCCTATCCAGCTATCAGTAAACGCTCGAACCTCCCCCTCCAAGGCCACGACCTTTGGCGTAAAGCCTACAAGTGGCGAGCCGTAAGGCCGCATTTTGTCGGCATCGAACGCAAACCATTTGCCATTTTTCAGGACGGCTGCGGATTCGATACTGTGCTCGCCAAGTTTCAGGCTACCCGTCGCGGCGGCGGTGTTGTTTAGGCTGACGGCTTTCAGTAGGTCATAACTGCCGGTAGCCCCCCTGAGTTTGTTGACCCCCTCAGCGAGCTTGTTGACCCCACTACCGATAAGCTTCCCACCGCCCCCGAGGAAACCAATCACACCATCCACGGGGTTGAGTTGCCCGAAAACAGCCGCGCCAATGACTTTGGTTGCCCGTGCCACTTTGGTCGCGGTGGACACCGCGCTACCGGCGATCTTCGTCAGCTTTCCGGCCGCGCCCACACCGGCGGTCAGGAAACCAAATATGTCCAGTCCGAGATCGACAATACCCTCGCCAATTTTTCCCTGACTAAAGTTCTTGACTGCCGAAACAAAAGGGATCAAGTCCAGCATGAAATGACCGACGGAATTGGCGGCTCCGCGATATTTATCGCCCGTGGTCTGCCCAAGCGCCTGTTTATGGATAGCGGGGTCATCGAGATTGATATGTTCAACAAAAGCGTCAGCGATAAGTTGAGTGCGCGTCGAAGCGAAGCTGTCCAGCCGCGGGTCGTTGGGCACTGATTGCTCGGTGCTCAGGCTGGCAGCGTTTAAAGAGGGCGTGAACGCTTTCTTTTCATACTCGATATTTGCCGTTTGCCAGGAACCCGTTGTTGCGTTACTTGCCGGCACCTTTCGGATAGCGCCCCCATTGAAGTCAATTTCATACGCAGCAGGCACCCCGTCACGCTCAATTCTTACCAGCAATTTCGGGTCTTTTGGTAGCTGCGTCTTATCAAAGAAACCCGTTCCCAGTTTTTGGGAGTGGGTTTGATAAAAACTGACCTTGCCATATTCAAAGTTTTCGCGATCTTGCAGAGGTAATTGAGAAATCAGGTGCTTGATGGAGGTACCGACCGCGCTCTTCTTTTCTTCGATGGTGTTTTTGAATTGCGATTCAAACGCAGCGAACACTCCAAACCCTGGGTTCTCGTTCAGTTGCGCCACGGGGGTGCGGGGGTCGGTAGAGGTGTACGTTGAGTTAGCGTCAGCGTACATCATGGTGACATCCAACAGCGAGTGTGGGCCGAACTCAGTGACCGCCCCATGAGGGAGCGCTGTGATCACTTTTTGTTCAAACATTGATTCCTGGCCCGGGAAGCGTTTTTTAAGCTCCGCCAGCGCCATTTCTTTACGGGAGGGGATGTCCTTCTCAAAGGCCTGTGCTGCCTGCGCCATTGACGATTGGCGGGTATTGAAGGTGGTCAGCAGCGTATTTAGTTCATCGGCTGAGTATTGATGGTCGTCTTTTTTTTCCAGCACACCATTGGCAACGCCCCAATCAATCAGTGCGCTACGTTGTGCTTCTTCAGTGACAGCAGGGTTTGCCAGGCTCGCGCCTTCGGCCTCAAGCATGACTTGGGCATAGGTCATGCTGGCCACCCGTCCAGGCGTTGCGGCTTCTATTGTTGCAGCAGCCACCGCGAGGTTGACCCAGGCCGGGCTGCCGTAGGTCACCCTGTCCGGGATGTCCTTGATCAGAAAAACCGGCGCGCGAGCGGCCAATAACAAGTGTGTAGCAGCATCCGCCATCTCGGGGCCAGCCTTGAGCGGGTCCGATAAGTGCGTTTTCAGGCCATTCACTATCTCGGACGCGGGCTTGCCCCAGTGGTTTTCGCTGGCCAGATCGAACCCGCCGAGGGTGTTGCGTTTAGGGACTCTGCTGGAGCCCGGATCGGGGTCATGGTCCAGTTGCAGTACCAGTGCAGCCAGCAGGTAGTCCAAGGTGCTTCTATCTGTAGGAACCCCCTTCATGTGGTCCCGAAATAATATACCCGCCTGTTGCGCC
This sequence comes from Pseudomonas reactans, assembly GCF_013385825.1. GTDB lineage: Bacteria > Pseudomonadota > Gammaproteobacteria > Pseudomonadales > Pseudomonadaceae > Aquipseudomonas > Aquipseudomonas reactans. Next base: position 299,456 of record NZ_JACAPG010000014.1, read on the forward strand.
GTTGGAGAACTTACAAGCGCGTTCAGCGTGCTGACCGGGTCCCTCAGTGTCTGCGCGGTAAGCGTCATGTTGTCCCTCAAGTACTCCAACAGTCGTCCGCGATACCCTTCACTCAGCGCAAGCCGGCGGCCTATAGTTCGTAACGTTTTCTGCTCACCTTTGCTCATTGGCACCGGCCAACCAAGTGCTCCGTCCAAACTTCCCAGTGGGTGTTCCTGCGACCGGTTGATCACCGAGTCCGAAAGCCCGCCCAGAGAGAAGTGGTCGTGAGGCATACGCAAGCCAAGGTGGTTGATAAATGATTCAAGCGTAGTGTTCTCACCCAGCGCCGTGAAACCTGCCGAATCTGAATGAAGCGCCATGGGCGTTGTTTTCAGCGCGTGAAGGACTGCCGTTGAGGACGCGTCAGGGCCTAAACGATCAGCCACCTGGGCAAGCTTGCCTCCAAGAACCTTCAAGTTATGGTTATGACCCAACGCCTGGTTGAGATTGAAGGGGCGACCGAGTGCGCTGACGGCGAGTGGTTGCTCCGTTTGTTCAGACGCCTTGTCGCTAGACACTGGAGGCGCGGCTGGCGGAAGTTGGGCAGGTTCCGACGTCTGCAAGGAGAGGGCTGTGGGTGATGAAACGTGACGGGATTGCGAAGGAATAGTCATGCGCGTGCACCATGTAAGAGTAAAGGTGTGCGTCTATCACGCGGATCTTCCTTTTTCCCAGACGCCAAAGGTCTGTGGGAAAACGGTACTCTCGGGTTCCGAATGCGGTGCGGGCTAAATATAAGCAGATAAAACAGTGACTAAGTGTGATCGGTTCACTCAGGAACGATTCATCTCACGCGGACTTATGTGGCATAAAAATAGCGTTCAACAGCACCTTTGGGGCAAACTCCCGGTTTTTCCACACTTGGCCAAGGCATGCCCATGACTCCTGCGTCGTCCGTCGATGAAAAGAGCTTTCGTAACCTCCTGAGCCGAAATGTCGCGCTGCCCTTGGGTGTGGGCGTGCTCAGCGCGGTGTTTTTCGTCTGCCTGATCACCTACCTGCTGACGGTGATCCAGTGGGTTGAACACACCGACCGGGTGATCAACAACCTCAATGAGTCGTCCAAGCTGACGGTGGACCTTGAGACTGGCATGCGCGGCTTCCTGATCACCGGTGACGAGCATTTCCTCGACCCTTACGAAGTGGCCAAGCCGCGGATCATTGCGGATTTGCGCAACTTGCAGGAACTGGTGGCGGACAACCCACAACAGGTGGATCGCCTCAAGCGCCTGGAAGCCTTGCAAATCGAGTGGAACAAGTACGCCCAGTCGATGATTGATATGCAGCGTGAGAGCGGCGACTACCGGAGCGCAGTCAAGGCCGGTCGTGGGAAGCGCCTGACGGATGAGATTCGCAAGGAATACGACGACGCGGTGGCGATGGAGCAGCAGTTCCGCATCACCCGCAATGAAGAAGTCACCCGCACTACCGTGATCAGCGTCACCCTGTACCTGGCATTTGTGCTGGGTTTGAGCGGTTTCCTGGCGTATATCGGTCGTAAGAATTTAATTTCATTATCAGAGAGTTACAGCGAAAACCTCGCGTCGCAGCAGAAGATTGCGCGACGTCTGGAGCAACAGGCCTGGCTGCGTAACGGCCAGACTGAACTGGCCGAACAAGTGCTCGGCCAGCTCACCCTGAACATGCTCGGCCGCAATATCCTGCAATTCTTTGCCCAGTACATGGGCTCGGCCGTAGCCGCGCTGTACGTGCGTGAAGAGCATGGCGGCCTGAAGCGGGTCGCCACCTATGGCTTCTCCCGCGAGCAGGAGCAGAAGGAGCAATCGATCTACAGCGACGAGGGCATCGTCGGGCAAGCCGCCCAGCTGGATCGCCTGATTCGCCTGGACGACGTGCCGGTAGACTACTTCAAGGTCAGCTCCGGCCTTGGCGAAGGTTCAACCCGCAGCGTGCTGGTGATGCCGACCAGCGACGATGACCGCGTCAACGGCGTGATCGAGCTGGGCTTCCTGCGCCCACTGGAAGAGCGTGACGTCGAGCTGCTGGAGCTGATCGCCGGGAATATCGGCACCTCCATCGAGGCCGCCCGCTATCGCCAGCGCCTGCAGGAAGTGCTGGCCGAGACCCAGCAGCTCAACGAAGAGCTGCAAGTGCAGCAGGAAGAGCTCAAGACCGCCAATGAGGAGCTCGAAGAACAGTCGCGCATCCTCAAGGAATCCCAGGCCCACCTGGAAACCCAGCAGGCGGAGCTGGAGCAGACCAACGAGCAGTTGGCCGAACAGACCGAAACCCTGGCCGAACAACGTGACGCCATGGACCGCAAGAACGTTGAACTGAACCAGGCTCAACTTGAGCTTGAAGATCGCGCTGAAGAACTGCAACGTTCCAGCAAGTACAAGTCAGAATTCCTCGCCAACATGTCCCACGAGCTGCGTACACCGCTGAACAGCTCGCTGATCCTGGCCAAGCTGCTGGCCGAGAACCCCCAGGAAAACCTTAGCGCTGAACAGGTCAAGTTCGCCGAGTCGATTTACTCCGCCGGCAATGACCTCCTCAACCTGATCAACGACATCCTGGATATCTCCAAGGTCGAGGCCGGCAAGCTGGAAATGCGCCCGGAAAACTCCAGCGTGGCACGCTTGGTCGACGGCCTGCGCGGCATGTTCGAGCCGCTGGCGGCCGATCGCAAGCTGGGCTTCCAGGTGGAGGTGCAGGAAGGCGCGCCGGGCATGCTGTTTACCGATCGCCAGCGCCTGGAGCAGATCCTCAAGAACCTGCTGTCCAACGCGGTCAAGTTCACCGAGCAGGGCGAGGTCAGCCTGTCAGTGTCCCGCGCACCGGGGGAGGGCATTGCCTTTACCGTGCGCGATTCCGGCATTGGCATTGCGCCGGATCAGCAGGAAAGCATCTTCGAGGCATTCCGCCAAGCGGATGGCACCACCAACCGCCGCTACGGTGGCACTGGCCTCGGCCTGTCGATTTCCCGCGACCTGGCGACCCTGCTGGGTGGTTACATCAGCGTGACCAGCGAGCCGGGCAAGGGCAGTATTTTCACGCTGGTCCTGCCAGAGCAGTATGTCGAGCGCGAAGAAGACGCTGCACCCATCGAACAACCGCGCCAAGTGGTGGTTGCGCCTGCGCCGACGCCCGCAAAGGTGTCGCCATTGCCGATAGCCGACGCCACTCTGATCCCGCGCTTTGCCGATGACCGCGACAAAGCACCGTTCACCACACGCTGCATCCTGGTGGTGGAAGACGAGCCAAACTTCGCCCGCATCCTGTTCGACCTGGCCCATGAGCTGGGCTACAACTGCCTGGTGGCTCACGGCGCGGACGAAGGCTACAGCCTGGCCGAGGAATACGTACCCGATGCGATCCTGCTGGACATGCGCCTGCCGGACCATTCCGGGCTGACCGTGCTGCAACGCTTGAAAGAACACGCCAGCACCCGGCATATCCCGGTGCATGTGATTTCCGTGGAAGACCGCGTCGAAGCCGCCATGCACATGGGCGCCATCGGCTATGCGGTCAAGCCGACCACTCGCGAAGAACTCAAGGACGTGTTCGCGCGCCTGGAAGCCAAGCTGACCCAGAAGGTCAAGCGGGTGCTTCTGGTTGAGGACGATGACTTGCAACGCGACAGCATTGCCCGCCTGATCGGCGACGATGACATCGAAATCACCGACGTCGGCTACGCCCAGGCGGCCCTGGACTTGCTGCGCACGAATATCTACGACTGCATGATCATCGACCTCAAGCTGCCCGACATGCTTGGCAACGAGCTGCTCAAGCGCATGGCCACCGAGGACATCTGCTCGTTCCCGCCAGTGATCGTCTACACCGGGCGCAACCTGACCCGCGACGAAGAGGCAGAACTGCGCAAGTATTCGCGCTCGATCATCATCAAAGGTGCACGTTCGCCGGAGCGCTTGCTGGATGAAGTGACACTCTTTCTGCACAAAGTCGAATCCCAGCTGTCCCATGACCGCCAGAAGATGCTCAAGACCGCGCGCAGCCGCGACAAGGTCTTCGAGGGGCGTAAAATCCTGCTGGTGGACGACGACGTACGCAACATCTTCGCCCTGACCAGCGCCCTGGAGCACAAAGGTGCTGTGGTGGTGATCGGGCGTAACGGCCGTGAAGCCATCGACAAACTCAATGAAGTCGAGGATATCGACCTGGTGCTGATGGACGTGATGATGCCGGAAATGGACGGTTACGAGGCTACCGCCTTGATCCGCCAGGACCCGCGCTGGAAAAAGCTGCCGATCATTGCGGTGACGGCCAAGGCCATGAAGGACGATCAGGAGCGCTGCCTGGCAGCGGGCTCCAATGATTACCTGGCCAAGCCGATTGATCTGGACCGTCTGTTCTCACTGATTCGCGTCTGGTTGCCAAAGATGGAACGCATTTAAGTGGAGCGAAGTTTTTTGGAAAAAAGCAGCGATATTGAGCTGCGCCTGTTGATCGAGGCGATTTACCTCAAGTACAGCTACGACTTCCGCGATTACTCCGGGGCGTCGGTGAAGCGGCGCGTGGCCCACGCCCTGCGCCAGTTCGATTGCGCGACCATCTCCGCCTTGCAGGAGCGTGTGCTGCACGACCCGGCGGCGTTCATGCAGTTGCTGCAGTTCTTGACGATTCCGGTGAGCGAGATGTTCCGTGACCCGTCGCACTTCCTGGCGATCCGCCAGGAAGTGGTGCCGCTGCTCAAGACCTACCCCTCGATCAAGATCTGGATTGCCGGCTGCAGCACGGGCGAGGAGGTGTACTCCATGGCCATCCTGCTGCGCGAGGAGGGGTTGCTGGAGCGTACGATCATCTACGCCACCGACATCAACCCGGCGTCGCTGGACAAGGCCAAGCAGGGCATCTTTTCCCTCGAGAACGTACGCGCCTACACCGCCAACTATCAGCAGGCCGGAGGCCAACGTTCATTTGCCGACTACTACACCGCGGCTTACGATTACGCGATATTCGATAAAACGCTGCGCGAAAATGTCACCTTTGCCGATCACAGCTTGGCGACCGACAGTGTATTCTCAGAAACTCAATTAATTTCGTGTCGTAACGTACTGATTTATTTCAATAAAAAATTACAGGATCGCGCGTTTGGATTGTTTCATGAGTCGCTGTGCCATCGCGGCTTCCTGGTGCTGGGCAGCAAGGAAACCCTGGATTTCTCCGCGTACGGCAAGCAGTTCGAACCCTTGGTCAAACAGGAACGGATCTACCGCAAACTATGAATCAAGCGGCTGCCAGCCCGGCATCGGTCCGGGGCATAGAAGCAATCGTCATCGGCGCCTCCGCCGGTGGCGTAGAGGCGTTGCTGACGATTTTCGCTGAACTGCCTGCCGATTTCGGCTTGCCGATCATCACCGTGCTGCACTTGCCGGACGAGCGTCGCAGCCAACTGGCTGAAGTGTTCGACCGCCGCGTCGCGATGCCCGTGGTGGAAGCCCGTGACAAGGAAGTGATCAGGCCGGGCACCCTGTATTTTGCCGGCCCTGGCTATCACCTGTCGGTAGAGCATGACCGAAGCCTGTCCTTGAGCCAGGAAGACCGTGTGCACCATTCGCGGCCGGCGATTGACTTCCTCTTCGAATCCGCCGCCGATGTCTATGGCGCTGGCCTGCTGGCCATTCTGTTGACCGGCGCCAACCATGACGGCGCGCGCGGCCTGGCCCATGTCAAGCAACAAGGTGGAACCACTGTGGTGCAAGAGCCTACAGAAGCACGCGTTGCCGTCATGCCCCGTGCAGCCCTGGCGCTGCACACACCCGACCACATTCTGACGCTGAGCCACATTGGCTCATTGCTGGCTTCCCTGGAATATTCCCCATGTTAAGTACTGTCCAGGCCAAACTGCTGATCGTCGATGATCTGCCGGAAAACCTGCTGGCCCTTGAAGCGCTGATCAAGCGCGAGGACCGCCAGGTGTTCAAGGCATTGAGCGCCGACGAGGCCTTGTCCCTGTTGCTGGAGCACGAGTTCGCCATGGCGATTCTCGATGTGCAGATGCCCGGCATGAATGGTTTCGAGCTGGCCGAGTTAATGCGCGGTACCGAAAAGACCAAGAACATCCCCATCGTGTTTGTCAGCGCGGCCGGCCGCGAGCTCAATTACGCCTTCAAGGGCTATGAAAGCGGCGCCGTGGACTTCTTGCACAAACCGCTGGATATCCATGCGGTAAAGAGCAAGGTCAACGTGTTCGTCGACCTGTTCCGCCAAAGCAAGGCCATGAAGCAACAGGTCGAGGCGCTGGAGCGCAGCCGTCGCGAGCAGGAACTGCTACTGACGCGCCTGCAGGCGACCCAGGCCGAGCTGGAACAGGCCGTGCGCATGCGTGACGACTTCATGTCGATCGTCGCCCACGAAGTGCGTACGCCCCTCAACGGCCTGATCCTCGAGACCCAGCTGCGCAAGATGCACCTGGCCCGGGACAATGCCGCCGCGTTCACCCTGGACAAGATGCACGCCATGGTCGACCGCGATGAACGCCAGATCCAGAGCCTGATCCGCCTGATCGAAGATATGCTCGACGTCTCGCGCATCCGCACCGGCAAGCTGTCGATACGCCCGGCCCACTTCGACCTGACCCAATTGGTGAGCAATCTGGTGGAGAACTTCGCGCCCCAAGTGGCCGCGGCGGATTCGTCCATGACACTGGTTGCCGAAGGCCCGGTGGAAGGCAACTGGGATGAGTTCCGTATCGAACAGGTGGTGACCAATCTACTGACTAACGCCCTGCGCTACGGGGCCAAGAGCCCGGTGACGGTGCGCGTATACACCGAGCATGGCGAGGCGCGGGTGGAGGTGCGCGACCACGGGATCGGCATCAGCGAAGAAAACCAGAAGCGTATTTTCCAACAGTTCGAGCGCGTGTCCGCCAGCCAAGTGGCTGCGGGCCTGGGCCTCGGGCTGTTCATTTCCGAGCAGATCGTTGCAGCCCATGGCGGCACCATCGAGGTCGAGAGCCAGATAGGCGAGGGCGCCTTGTTCCGGGTATGCCTGCCATTACAGGCCGCGGCATGAATTCAATCGTCACCTCGACGCAACCTCTGCGTGACCCCATGGTCGTAATTGCAGCAACTGACCGGACTAAGGCTTCCCATGAGTGAAGATGCACAAGATGTCGTACTGATCGTCGAGGACGACGAATCCATTATGTTTGTGCTGGGTGAATACCTGGCTGGCCTGGGCTATCGGGTGTTGAAAGCGATCGATGGGGAGCAGGCCTTCGAAATTCTAGCGACCAAGCCGCACCTGGATTTGATGGTGACGGACTATCGTTTGCCGGGCGGGATTTCCGGCGTGCAGATTGCCGAACCGGCGATCATGCTACGACCGGAGTTGAAGGTTATTTTCATCAGCGGTTATCCGCAGGAAATTCTCGACTGCAACAGCCCGATCACGCGCAACGCGCCTATCTTGGCCAAGCCGTTTGACCTGGATACGTTGCAGGAGCACATTCAGCGGTTGTTGGCGTGACACGTCCTTGTGTCAACCCATGGACTCAGTCCGCGCGGTCAAATACCTCGGCCTTGGCGCGCGAATCAAGTACCTGAGGCAGATGCCCGCCTTCGATCAGGTCAAAAGTGCCATCCGGTTTGATATCAATGCCGGACGCGGTGGCGATCGTCGTGGAGGCGGGTTGTCGCTTCATGATATTCAGTAACACCGTCTCACCGTTATGACTTTGCCCTAGCGCACTGGCTAACCCGGTGGTTGACCGGCTGAGATCGCCTCCCACGAAAATTACCTTTCCGCCACCCGCCAAGGCTGCATCCAGTTCTTTGAGTACACGATATTGTTCTGTGCTGGGAACTCCACCTTGAAAGTGCATCAAGGTGCGCTTGCCGTAGATACCTTCCTTGAGGTCTGTAAGCACGGCAATTGCCGTGCAATCACTGATCCCCCTGGTGCGGATTATCGAGCTGGGATCGGTGGCTGTGACATTCGTATAGTCCGACATATGGACTTCGTGGAATGTGGCGGCGGGCGGAGTGTCACCTTGGGGCTTCGTAATCGCCGCGTCCCTTGTAGGGAGCCCATCCGGGGTGCTGGCCGGTTTCAACCCGATGATATGTTTGTCATAGAGCCCTTTGACGTTACGGGTGTCAAAGGTTGCCGCTCCTTTCCACGACGCGTCAAACTCACTGATCTTGAATTCAAGTTTGTTCTGATCGGCACTCTGGGTTTTATAGGGCGCCGGCAGTTTCTTGTCATTGAAAATTTTATCCAAGCCGCGACGCATCATCTTTTCGCTTGAGAACTCGGCAACGCCATAATTGGGATCGTAAAAAAAGAACGTTTTATTTGCTCCATCCGACCTTACACCGGCCAGCATTGCATGGTCAGGCGTCTCGATCATGAAGGTCTTATTACCGTCAGCGCTCGCCAGGTCTTTAACCATGTCTTGGTACGATACTTGGCGCGGTGCCTTGCCGATGTGGATCTTGTCCGGGTGGCCTACAGCCTGTTGTAGTTGAGCCAGCGAGCGTTTGAGTGTTCTTGATGCCTCTTCTGTGGGGTTGGCGGCTGCCGCATACAGATTGTCCAGGAAAATCCGCTCTTTTCCCTCTGCCTTGGCGGACGCGAAGGCGCGTGACATGCCTGCACACTGGCCTTGGGAAAGTGGGTTGGTCTGGCTGAGGTAAAGCGTTTGGGGAACCGGCGTGAATGTACCGCCAACAGAATTTACATGCGCGTCAAAGATCGGTGCCCCCTTGAACCCGTGCTGGACCGCCAATCTTTCCTGTTGTCGCACTAACGTACCGACTTCCTCTGCCGTTCGGCCGGGCCGTATTGCCAGCTTCATGACGTCTTCTGACTTCATGCCTCTGGTATAGCCTTCAATCAGTTCCGGATTGCCCTGATCGTATCCGCGCTTGAAGGCTACGGTTGGAGTCCCATTGCCTTGATGAGTATCCAGCAACCTGGCCCATTCTCTACGTGTTTGAATAGAAGCCGCTGAGGGGGTAGTCACTCTATTTTCCCATTCGCCAAGTTCACGTGCGCCCCCTTTAACGGACGGTTGGAAATCATCCAGCGCTTTGCCATAAGGACGTAGGGACTCTGTATCAAAGGCATACCATTTGTTGTCTTGCAGCACTGCGGTGCCCTTCGACACTGACCCGCCTGACGTGTAAGTTCCCATCGCAGCGGCATCAAATTTTTTGCTGGCGGCCACCAGGTCGTAGTTTTTCATGCCCCTGAGTTGCCGAATATCGTGGACCGCATCAGAGACGGCCCGTTTGCCGGCGCTTACCACGCCACGTCCACCGGCTCGCACTAAATCCACAGAACCGTCCAATGGGTTCAACAGGCTGACCGCGCCAAGTCCAACGGTTTTTGTGATGCGCAGCGCCTTGCCGCCCACCGAGGCGGTACTGGAGGCCACTTTCGCGACTTTTCCAACCGTGCCGGCCCCGACGGTCAGCAAGCCAAATATATCAAGGGACAAATCAATGATGCCTTCCCCGATATTGCCATTGCTGAAGTTCTTGATAGCTGAGGCGAACGGAATCAAGTTAAGCAGCATCTCACCCAGTTTTTTATAAAAGGGCACCTCGGACTCAAAGGTCGTGAGCCCGCGCGCTTCGGTTTCCAGTGTTTGCCATGCGCTGGTGTGTTTGGCCACCGTCGCGCCGATCAGCGAAGTTCTTTCGCTGGAGAAGCTATTCAAGGGGCCTCCCGAATCTGTGGTTTCCTGCCTCAAATCGTCGCGAATGGAAAGGGCGATGGGCTCCATGGACCGGTAAGGCGTATTAACGTTGAGTGGCTTGCCGTCATCAATATCAGGCCCGGGTTGAATGCCGGATGGAAAGTCACCCAGGTCCCGGCGTTTTTCGAGGGTGTTCTTCTGAACGTTGAGTTCATACGTATGGGACTCGCCATCGCGCATGACTTTCAACAGAACAGGCTTGCCTTCCTTGACAGGGGTTGGGACAGGCGTCCCTCCCATCAGTGTGGGCACACTTTTCATTTCCCGGAACGCCGAGATACTGCCGTATTCAATGTTCTTGCGGTCGTCCAGAGGCAACTGTGCAATCAACTGCTTGACCTGTGTGGCGACACTGCTGTCCAACGCGTGGCCAAAGGTTTTGAATTGATTCGAAAATTCGGTGTTTATGTTTTTCAGGGAGCTTGTCTTGCTCAGTACATCGTCAAGCGTGAAGTTGGGTGCGTTGGCCTCAGACCGGCCAGGGCCACGCCGTGGCGGAGTGTAGGGCTCTAGCATCCATTGGTTATAGCCGCGTGACTCATTGCCGCGCCGGGCAGGCTGGTAGGGCACCCGCGGCGGACTGTGCAACAGGTTTTCCATGTACAAGTCGAGTATCGAGTAGGGGCCTGGTCGATCCTTGTCGTAGGTGCCCAGCACGATGCATTTCAACTCCAGGCGTATGTCATCCCCCAGTACCTTGCGCAACTCTGCCAGTGCGATGTCCTTGCGAGAAGACGGCGCAAGCGTGCGCCGTGCTTCGGAGGCAGACCGTAACTCGGTGACTTGCTGGTTGTAGGCATCGGAGATGGTGTTCATGTCCGCCGGTGAAGTCACGCTCGTGACAATGCTGTTGGTGAGTCCCCATTCCTTGAGCGCCTCGTGCTGGGCGACATACTCGATCTTGCGCTGAGCATCAGAGACGGGCGCAATGTCACCCTGCATCATCACGTCGGCATAACTCATTGTCGCCGTTACACCAGGCGCCTGCGCCTCAAGGCGGGCCACCGCCGTGCTGAAGCTCACGTGAGCAGGGGAGCCGTGGGTGAGCGTCGGTGGAATGTCCTTCATCAGTAGCTCCGGCGCCTTGGAGGCCAACCGCAAATGCGCTTGGACCAGTGCCCGTTCGGGAGATGAGGCCTCACGTACGCTGAAGTACAAGTGATCGGCCACACGCTGAAGCGTTTCCGATAACGGCTTGCCCTTGAGTTGTTCGCCAGCCAGGTCAAAGCCCGAAATGTGTTTTTGCGGTAAAGCGCGCTGGGTAAGCGTATCGCCTGGGTTCAGGTTCAAGGCGGCCAATAACCAGTCATTGATGCTGCCTTTGACTGACAGTGCCTCGAACTTGGCCTGGATCGCAGCGCCCAGTGCCTGGCCTTTGGGTGACTGGATCAGTCGATCAAGCAGTTGTCGCGGGTTACGCAGCTCGGACGGTTCTATCGCAACGCCCCGCATCAATGCCTCCAGCACGCCGCCGGTGACCCCGATGTTCAGCTCACCCACATTGCCGTGCAGCAAGAAAGCCAACAACTGGCGCTGGTTGTCCGCATCAAGTGGCTGAGGCCAGGACATGGCACCCCCATAGTTGCCATTGACCGGGCCTTGGGGCGCAGGTGTCAGCAGGTACATTTTGAGGTTTTCTACTTCCTCAGCAGTGCCTGGAATGTTGATCCCGTGATACTCAAGAAAATCTTTGAGAGTGTTCAAGCCTGCGTCCGCGCGCGCCCAGTCCTGGGTGTATGAGGAGTCGGGATGAGCCTTGAAAGGGGTCTCACTCAAATACTGGGAAAGTGTGGATGCATCCTGCGTGCCTGACTTCATGTCTTCACTTAGCGCCCCTAACCCCTTGGCGGCCTCATGACGGTCGTGGGTATTACCCAACAGCGTTTTCTGGCGATTGAGTGCGTCCTCGCTGCGTTGCTCGTGGACGCTGGAAAACGTGGGCGGTTCAAGTGCCGAAAAAGTCCTGTCCCGTTCAAGTTCGGCGGCGCGTTGTTGGAACGCGGAGGGTGAGAGAAGCATCTGCTCAAAGTAAAACTGGCCAACCAGCCTGGCCGGCGCGCGGTTGATCTCCATGGGGTTGGGCGGACTGAAAGGCACGCCTTTATTGGAGATGATGCCGCCGGCGTCCATTAACGGCCCTCTGACCGCGCGCCACTTTGAACTCTCGTCTCCAGCCACATCCAGTGTCGCGATACCTGTGCCAAGGACCTTGATTTGAAAATTGATTTGCCCTGCACTCGGCAGTATTTTGATCGAATCGATCGCATTGTTGTCACGTCGCCACGCAATAAAATCCGGAGATTGCATGGCGTCACCCAACTGCTTCCACCACTGGCCGAACGTGGAGTGCGCCGGGACATCAACCATAATCGCATTGTCGTTGGCGGGGACGCCTGTAAAACCGCTCAACGCCTTGCCATAGTTTTGTGCCAGTAAACTATCGCCGTTGGCACGAGACGACCCATCGCCAGCCTGAGAGGGTACGTCTGCGCGTCTGGCTTCAGAGCGTGCTTGTGTTACGGGCGCCTCAGTATGAGTGGAGAGAGGCAACAGCGAGGTGCGCGATAAACTACTCGTAATCGTCATGGCATTTGGGCTCGAATTTGGGAACTGAGGTCCACTGGGTACAGATTCTGATTACCCGTGGTAATCCTGCGTACCGCTATCCCCTTGATCGATTCCGTTCCAATACGAAAACTCTATTACTCGTTGTTGCTTGGCGCCTGCAGAGGATCTGCCTCGGTGTTGTGCGCCCGTATCATTTCCCGCACCTTCGCCGTCAACAAATCAAAGGTAAACGGCTTGGTGATCAACTGCATCCCAGGGTCCAGAAAACCACCACGCACGGCCGCGTGTTCGGCATAGCCGGTGATGAACAGCACCTTAAGGTCAGGGCGGATCTGCCGGCCTATTTCGGCGAGTTGCCGACCGTTCATTCCGGGCAGGCCGACATCGCTGATCAGCAGGTCGATGCGTTGATCCGATTCGATGATCGGCACCGCAGTATCGGCGTCACCGGCCTCGACAAAGCCATAGCCCAACTCTTTGAGCACCGCGCTGACCAATACCCGCACGGCCGGGTCGTCTTCGACGATCAACACTGTTTCTCCTGCATTGGCGAAAGGCAGCAACGCCGCGTCAGCCGTCACATCGGCCACGATTTCCCCAATGAACCGAGGTAGAAACAGGCTGACCGTGGTGCCTTTGCCGACTTCACTGTGAATGGTCACGTGGCCGTGGGACTGACGGGCGAACCCATAGATCATCGATAACCCCAAGCCTGTGCCCTGGCCTATGGGTTTGGTGGTGAAAAACGGATCGAATACACGCCCCATCACACTTTCCGGAATACCGCAGCCCGTGTCGCTGACACTCAACTCGACGTAGTCACCGGGTTTCAAGGTGCCATAAGCCGCCGTGAACACGCTGTCGAGGTGGCGGTTGGTGGTTTCCACGGTGAGGCTGCCGCCGTTGGGCATGGCGTCTCGCGCATTGATCACCAGGTTGAGCAGGGCGCTTTCCAATTGATTGGGGTCGGCTTCGGCGGTCCAGAGTTGGCCGGTGAGGCGCATGTCCAGGGCGATGCTTTCGTTGATGCTGCGTTGCAGTAGCTCACCCATCGAGGTCACCAGATGGTTGATCTCCACGGGTTTGGAATCAAGGGATTGGCGACGGGAAAACGCCAGCAACCGGTGAGTCAGGCCGGCGGCACGGTTAGCGGAGGTAACGCCGAGGTCGATCAGGCTGTCGAGGTCGTCCAGTTTGCCCCGGGACACACGCCTTCGTAGCAGCTCCAAGCTGCCGATGATACCGGTCAGCATGTTGTTGAAGTCATGGGCGATGCCGCCGGTCAACTGGCCAACCGCTTCCATCTTCTGGGATTGGCGCAAGGCATCTTCGTTGTGTCGCAGTTGGGCCGTGCGTTCTTCGACCTGTTGCTCAAGGGTCTCCAGCGTGCGTTGCAGGCGCAGTTCACTTTCGCTCAGGTCGATCAGGCGGTCGCGTGCTTCGTATTGCCGACGACGCCCGCGCAGGGCGGTGCTGACCAGGCTGATCAGCGTCACCGGATGGAACGGGCGCTCCAGGAACGTCACGTTGCCCAGCAAGCCGCTGAACCGGGATGAACCGTTCTGTTCGCTGCCGCCGTGGTGGGTCATCAGCACGATAGGCAAGTCTGACCAGGCGGGTTGTTGGTGCAAATGCTCCAGCAGGGGGTCAAGGTCAACGCCGCGCAGTGCTTCGGCGGCGATGATCAGCAAGCCGCTGCCGTGCTCCAATGCCTCGCACAGTGTGCCCAGATCGCTGGCAATGATGCCACTGTAACCGGCCTCATTGAGCATCATCAGCGCCAGCGAACTGTCACGTCCCAGCGGCGCGAGGATGATCGCGCGCTCGGACACAGGTGTAACGACCGTCACTAGCCCATGTCCTTGAGCAGGGGCGAGCCGGCGCCCATGTAGGTGGGAATGCCGCGCAGGACACCCTGGAAGTTGTTCAACGGCTCGCCGACGGTCATGCCACGGCTGCCGATGCGGTACTCACGAATCGTCGACTCATGGGAGCCGGTACGTTTCTTGATAATCGAGATGGCGCGGCGCACCTCGCCGATTGCCTCGAAGTAACGCAGCAGAATCACCGTATCGGCCAAGTAAGTAATATCGACTGGCGCCTGCATGTCACCGACCAGGCCGTGCTGGGCGACGGTCATGAAGGTGGCTGCGCCTCTACGGTTCAGGTACAGCAACAGCTCGTGCATATGCAGGATCAGTGCGTTCTCTTCCGGCATTGCAGCCTGATAGCCGTTGATGCTGTCGATGACCACGGTCTTGATCCCGCCATCATCCACACAGCGCCGGACGCGGTGGGAGAACTCGCCGGGAGACAGCTCAGCAGCGTCCACTTGCTCGATCAGTAGATTGCCGGTGGCTTGCAAGGCTGCCAGGTCGATGCCCATATTTTTCATGCGCTCGAACAGCAGGCCCAACTCTTCATCGAAGATGAACAATGCAGCCTTTTCGCCACGGGCCACGGCAGCAGCGGCGAAAATCATCGAGATCAGCGACTTGCCTGTACCGGCCGGGCCGAGGATCAGGCTGCTAGAGCCGGTCTCGATGCCACCGCCCAACAACGAATCCAGCTCGCGGATGCCACTGGTGAGCGTCTCGCGGTTGTAGCCGCCACGGTGCTCGGCCGCCACCAGGCGCGGGAACACGTGCACGCCGTCTTGCATGATGGTGAAGTCATGGAAGCCGCCACGATATTTTTGCCCGCGGTACTTCACCACGCGTACCCGACGACGTTCAGCGCCGTAGTTGGGGGTCAGTTCCTCCAGGCGAATCACCCCGTGCGCGACGCTGTGCACGGTTTTATCCAGGGACTCTGTGGTCAGGTCATCCAACAGCAGTACAGTGGCGTCATAGCGCACGAAGTAGTGCTTGATCGCCAGGATTTGCCGGCGATAACGCAACGAGCTTTGTGCCAACAAACGGATTTCGGAGAGGCTATCGATCACCACGCGGGTCGGTTTGACCCGTTCGACCACTTCGAAAATCTGCCGCGTGGCTTCACCCAACTCCAGGTCGGAGGAGTACAGCAGGCTCTGCTGGTGCTCCGCGTTGAGCAGGCTTTCAGGCGGCGTCAGTTCGAAGATATGGATATTGTCGTCCAGGTCCCAACCGTGGGACTTGGCACCCTGGCGCAATTCTCGTTCGGTCTCCGACAGGGTGATATACAACGAGGTTTCGCCGTTTTTCGCGCCCGCTTGCAGGAAATGCAAGGCGACGGTGGTTTTACCGGTGCCGGGTTCACCTTCCAGCAGAAACAAGTGGCTGCGCGATAGCCCGCCCGAAAGAATGTCATCCAGACCTTCGATGCCGATGGCCGCTTTTTCACTGAACAGCTCGTTGGATGTAGACAAGGAGTGCCCTCAGGTCACGTACAAATAGAAGAGCGCGCCGCCTCGGGCGCGCCATATTCACTTGACCGTAGTGGCCTTTAGCGGTTCAACGTTTCGTAAAATTTGTACAACGGTGGCTTGGGTTTACAAGTTTTTAGCCTGGATCTACAGACCCTGTTGCAACGCCGGATCATCCGGATTCTGTTGCTCAAGCTGCGCCAGCAGGACCTGGACGTTCTGCAACTGACCGCTTTCCTTCCAGTAATTGATCAGCAACACCCGCGCTTTGCGATTGGCGGGGTGGCGCTGGATGATTTCTTCCAGTTGGCGCTGGGCCGCCTCCAGTTCTTCCTGGGCGTGCAGGGTGGTCGCGAGGTCGTAGCGATAATCCTGATTGTCCGGTTCAAGCTCTACCGCCTTGGACAGGCCGAGCAAGGCGTAGGGGCGCTCGCCGTGGTGCAGCAGCCACATGCCCAGGGCGTGTTGCAGGTAGGCTGACTCGGGGTGCGCAGCCAATTGGCGTGCCAGCAACTGGCGGGACTCATCGGTCTTGCCTTGTTTATCCAGCAACTCAATCTGCGCGACGACGGCTTGCAGGTTGTCTGGTTGCAGATGCATGGCTTGTTCCAGGGCATTCTGCGCTTCTGGCAACAGGGCGCTGTGGATGTACAGGCGCGCCAGTTGAATCCAGCCTTCGGCCGATTCGGGCTGGGCCTTGAGTTTCTTCACGAATTCGTCGAGGACCTGCTGCAAGGGCCCGAAGTACAGGCCCAAGGTATCGGGCGACAGGCCAAGCAGGGCATTGGCCGCGGCAAACCGCACGTCCTGCTCGGGATCGTCCAGTACCGGCCCGAGCAACAGCGTGCGTTGGCCGGTGGGCACCAGGCCGACAATGCTATGGATGGCGGCCTCACGTACCAGGGGCGACTCGCTGGCCAGGTCTTTGTCTGCCAGCTTCAGCGCTTGCGGGCTGGGATAGTTGGGCAACTCAGCATGCAACGCAGCGCGACGTTCTGGCGACAGGTCCGGTCGGCCCAGTTGCTGGTACAGCACACGCGCAGCACCCGGCTCGCCGTTACGCGCCTGTTTCAGGGCCTTGGAGTAACCATGGGCAATAGCGGGCGCTACCGCCACCGGGGTGGAGCGAGAGAAATACCAGGTGATCAGCACAATCAACAGCAGGGCGCACAGGCCGACGAGGGAGTAACGGCGTGACTTTGACATGCAGGCGTCCGAAAGCGTGGGCAGCAAAGTCGTCAGCTTCGGTCAGACCACGGCAGGTGTCAAACCCGCATCAGGTCAGTACGTATTCCACAGGCTCCAGGGGCGGCGGCAGGTCGGTTTCGCCGAGGGCCGCCAATACTTCACGCTCCAGGGTGCGCAGGAGGGCATTGCAGGGTAGGTCGTTTTCGTCAAAGCCGAACGGGTCTTCCAGGTCATCACCGATTTCATCGAGGCCGAAAAACGTGTAGCTCACGATGGCGGTAAACACCGGCGTCAGCCAGCCCAGTGGTTCGGCCATGGCAAATGGCAGCAAGATGCAGAACAGGTAAATGGTGCGATGCAGCAGCAGCGTATAGGGGAAGGGCAGCGGCGTGCTCTTGATCCGCTCGCAGGACGCCTGCACCTGGCTGAGGCTGACCAGGCGCGCCTCCCACTGTGTGTAGCGCCATTCACTGATCACGCCTTGCTCAGCTAATACGGAAAATCGAGCACCGACCTGTTGCAGCACGTTATCGGGCAAGTTGGGGTGGCTGGCCTGGACCTGACTCCACGGCTTGATGGCCAGGGCTTCATCTTCATGGCGCAGCCGGGCGACCAGGCCATGGGCGAAGCCGCACACGCTGCGCAGCAAACCCGCACGCTCGGCCGGATCCTGCAGCACCTGGGTTTCGCGAATCAACGAGCGCACGTCGATGATCATCTGCCCCAGTTGCTTGCGGCCCTCCCACCAGCGGTCATAGCAGGCGTTGTTGCGAAAGCTCATGAAGATCGACAGCGACAGCCCGAGCAAGGTGAACGGCGTGGCATTGACCTTGGAGAAATACGCCGGGTGCAGGGTTTCCACCAGCACAATCACCGAGGCCAGCAGCGTAACCAGCAAACTGCGCAGGGCGATGCGTTTGGCTATCGAACCCTTGAGGGAAAACAGGATACCCAGGAGGTTGGGTTTGGGTCGGACTATCATTCAGGGGCGGGCTTCTGGGATGGCGCAGCCCATCAGATTAGAAGCCTGCAGTGTGCCCGTCCAATCGCTTAGGCTGACCGGTTGATCGGCGGAGTCGATGACTGGCCAAACCAGTCAGGCAGGTTGAGGGCTTTGACCATTGCCGCGGTGGTGCTCTGGGGCGACTATTTCGACGATTCGGACTGTTAAAGAGAATAACAATGCAGATTGAAAACAAGATCTTCCTGGTCAGCGGCGGCGCTTCCGGCCTGGGTGCGGCCACCGCTGAAATGCTCGTAGCGGCAGGCGCCAAGGTAATGCTGGTAGACCTCAACGCCGATGCCGTGGCGGCCAAGGCCCAGCAGTTGGGCGAGAATGCCCGCAGCGCCGTGGCGGACATCAGCCAGGAAGCGGCTGCCGAAGCCGCCGTACAAGCCACCGTTGCAGCCTTTGGCGGGTTGCATGGGCTGGTGAACTGCGCCGGCGTGGTGCGTGGCGAAAAAATCCTCGGCAAGAACGGCCCCCACGGCTTGGCCAGCTTTGCCCAGGTGATCAACGTCAACCTGATCGGCAGCTTCAACCTTTTGCGCCTGGCGGCTGCCGCCATTGCCGAAACCGAGGCGAATGCCGACGGTGAACGCGGTGTGATCATCAATACTGCCTCTGTCGCCGCGTTTGACGGGCAGATCGGTCAGGCCGCGTATTCCGCGTCCAAGGGCGCTATCGCCAGCCTCACCCTGCCGGCCGCACGCGAACTGGCGCGGTTTGGTATCCGCGTCATGACCATCGCTCCAGGTATTTTCGAGACGCCGATGATGGCCGGCATGACCCCTGAGGTCCGCGATTCCCTGGCGGCTGGCGTGCCATTCCCGCCACGCCTGGGCAAACCTGCCGAATACGCCGCGCTGGTGCGGCACATCATTGAAAACAGCATGCTCAATGGCGAGGTGATCCGTCTCGACGGCGCCTTGCGCATGGCCGCCAAGTAAGGAGAACTTTCCATGACCGATCCCATCGTTATCGTCAGCGCCGTGCGCACGCCCATGGGCGGGTTCCAGGGCGACCTCAAGGGCCTGACCGCGCCGCAGTTGGGTTCCGCCGCGATTCGTGCGGCCGTCGACAGGGCCGGTATCGCCACCGATGCCGTGGATGAAGTGCTGTTCGGCTGCGTACTGCCCGCAGGCCTCGGCCAGGCACCCGCACGCCAGGCGGCGTTGGGCGCCGGGCTGGACAAGGCCACGCGCTGCACCACCCTCAACAAAATGTGCGGCTCGGGTATGGAAGCGGCGATCCTGGCCCATGATTCGCTGCTGGCCGGCAGCGTCGACGTGGTCATCGCCGGTGGCATGGAAAGCATGTCCAACGCGCCTTACCTGCTCGACCGCGCCCGCAGCGGCTACCGCATGGGCCACGGCAAGGTGCTGGACCACATGTTCCTCGATGGCCTTGAGGATGCCTACGATAAAGGCCGCTTGATGGGCACCTTCGCCGAGGACTGCGCCCTGCACAACGGTTTTACCCGCGAGGCCCAGGACGCGTTTGCCATCGCGTCGCTCACCCGTGCGCAGGAAGCGATCTCCCATGGCAGCTTTGCCGCCGAAATTGTCCCAGTGCACGTCACCGTGGGCAAAGAACAGAAAACCATCCTGCATGACGAACAGCCACCCAAGGCCAAGCTGGACAAGATCAGCAGCCTGAAACCGGCGTTCCGCGAGGGCGGTACGGTGACGGCGGCCAACTCCAGCTCGATTTCCGATGGCGCGGCGGCCTTGCTGCTGATGCGTCAGTCCGAGGCCGAGAAACGTGGCTTGAAGCCCCTGGCCGTGATCCATGGGCATGCGGCGTTTGCCGATGAACCTGGGTTGTTCCCGGTGGCGCCGGTGGGCGCTATCCGCAAGTTGATGACCAAGACCGGCTGGAACCTGAGTGAAGTGGATCTGTTCGAGATCAACGAAGCCTTCGCCGTGGTCAGCCTGGTGACCATGAGCAAGCTGGAAATTCCCCACGCCAAGGTCAATATCCACGGTGGTGCCTGTGCCTTGGGCCATCCGATCGGCGCATCCGGTGCGCGGATCCTGGTGACCCTGCTTTCGGCATTGCGCCAGAACGGCCTCAAGCGTGGCGTCGCAGCCATTTGCATCGGCGGTGGTGAAGCCACGGCCATGGCTGTTGAATGCCTCTACTAAGGAGTGACCATGCTGCCCAATGACGAACACCTGCAAATCAGCGACGCGGCCCGGCAATTTGCCCAGGAGCGCCTGAAACCCTTTGCCGCCGAATGGGACCGCGAGCATCGCTTTCCCAAGGAAGCCATCGGCGAAATGGCCGAGCTGGGGTTCTTCGGCATGCTGGTGCCGGAACAATGGGGCGGTTGCGACACCGGCTACCTGGCCTACGCCATGGCCCTGGAAGAAATCGCCGCCGGTGACGGCGCCTGCTCCACCATCATGAGCGTGCACAACTCGGTAGGCTGTGTGCCGATCCTCAAGTTCGGCAACGACCAGCAGAAAGAACAGTTCCTCAAACCCCTGGCCAGCGGCGCCATGCTCGGGGCCTTTGCGCTGACTGAACCCCAGGCCGGCTCCGACGCCAGCAGCCTGAAAACCCGTGCACGTCTGGAAGGTGACTATTACGTGCTCAATGGCTGCAAACAATTCATCACCTCCGGGCAGAACGCCGGGGTGGTGATTGTGTTTGCCGTGACCGACCCGATGGCGGGCAAACGCGGAATCAGCGCGTTCATTGTGCCGACCGATTCGCCGGGCTACAGCGTGGCGCGGGTCGAGGACAAGCTCGGCCAGCATGCGTCCGACACCTGTCAGATTCTGTTCGAGGATGTGAAGGTGCCGGTCGCCAACCGTCTCGGGGAGGAGGGCGAAGGCTACAAGATTGCCCTGGCCAACCTTGAGGGCGGCCGCGTGGGTATTGCGTCACAAGCGGTGGGCATGGCCCGCGCCGCCTTTGAGGCCGCCCGCGACTATGCCCGCGAGCGTGAAAGCTTCGGCAAGCCGATCATTGAACACCAGGCCGTGGCCTTCCGCCTGGCGGACATGGCGACCCAGATCGCGGTCGCCCGGCAAATGGTGCATTACGCCGCCGCCCTGCGTGACAGCGGCAAGCCCGCCTTGGTGGAAGCCTCGATGGCCAAACTGTTCGCCTCGGAAATGGCCGAGAAAGTCTGTTCGGCCGCCTTGCAAACCCTGGGCGGTTACGGTTACCTGAGCGACTTCCCCCTGGAGCGGATCTACCGCGACGTGCGGGTCTGCCAGATTTACGAAGGTACCAGCGATATCCAGCGCATGGTCATTTCACGCAATCTATAAGGAGCCGCTACATGAGTTACGAAACCATTTTGCTCGAAGTCCAGGGCCGCGTCGGGCTGATTACCCTCAATCGCCCGCAAGCCTTGAACGCCTTGAACGCGCAACTGGTCAGTGAATTGAACCAGGCGCTGGATGGCCTGGAAGCCAACCCGGAAATCGGCTGCATCGTGCTGACCGGTTCCAGGAAAGCCTTCGCCGCCGGTGCCGACATCAAGGAAATGGCCGAACTGACCTACCCGCAGATCTACCTTGACGACCTGTTCAGCGACAGCGACCGCGTGGCCAACCGCCGCAAGCCGATCATTGCTGCCGTCAACGGTTTTGCCCTCGGCGGCGGCTGTGAGCTGGCGCTGATGTGCGACTTCATCCTGGCCGGCGACGGCGCCAAGTTCGGCCAGCCGGAAATCAACCTCGGCGTACTGCCGGGCATGGGCGGCACCCAGCGCCTGACGCGCGCCGTGGGTAAGGCCAAGGCCATGGAAATGTGCCTGACCGGGCGTTTTATCGACGCCGTGGAAGCGGAGCGCTGCGGGATCGTCGCGCGCATCGTGCCGGCTGATGAGCTGCTGGAAGAAGCCCTGAAAGTCGCCACCCTGATCGCCGGCAAGTCGGTGCCGATCAGCATGATGGTCAAGGAAAGCGTGAACCGTGCGTTTGAAGTGAGCCTGTCGGAAGGCGTGCGCTTTGAGCGCCGGGTGTTCCATGCAGCGTTCGCAACGCAGGATCAGAAGGAAGGCATGGCAGCGTTCGTGGCCAAGCGCGCACCGGACTTCAAAGACAAATAACCCGCTCTCCCACCCGCCACAAACCTGTAGGAGCTGGCTTGCCAGCGATAGCCTCACCTCGGTGTAACAGATAAACCGAGGTGGCTGCATCGCCGGCAAGCCAGCTCCTACAAGTCGGATTTACAGTTGGTAGTGCTTGAGTTCCCTGGCAATCACCATCCGCTGAATCTCGCTGGTCCCCTCGTAAATCTGCGTGATCCGCGCATCCCGGTAGTAACGCTCCACCGGGTAATCCTCCAAGTACCCATACCCGCCATGAATCTGCATCGCTGACGAGCAGACCTTCTCCGCCATTTCCGAGGCAAACAGCTTCGCCTGGGAGGCTTCCGACAGGCAGGGCTTGCCGGCGCTGCGCAGTCGCGCGGCGTGCAGGATCAGCAAGCGTGCGGCATTCAGCTGTGTTTGCATGTCAGCCAGCAGGTTGGCCACGCTCTGATGTTCGATGATCGCCTTGTTGAACTGCACGCGATCACGCGCATACGCCAATGCTGCCTCAAACGCTGCACGGGCGATGCCCAGCGCCTGGGCGGCAATGCCGATGCGTCCACCTTCCAGGTTGGAGAGGGCAATCGCCAGGCCTTTTCCGCGCTCACCCAACAGGTTGGCCTCGGGCACTGTGCATTGGTTGAGGGTGACAGCGCAGGTGTCGGAGGCGCGAATGCCCATTTTGTGTTCGGTGCGGTCCACCACAAAGCCCGGTGTTGCGGTGGGCACCAGGAACGCCGAGATGCCTTTCTTGCCCAGTTCGGGGTCGGTGACGGCAAATACGATCGCCAGTTTGGCGCGCTTGCCGTTGCTGACGAATTGCTTGGCGCCGGTGATCACCCACTGGCCATCGCGCAGCTCGGCGCGGGTGCGCAGGTTGTGGGCTTCGGAACCCGCCTGGGGTTCGGTGAGGCAGAAGCAGCCAATCGCCTGGCCGCTGGCGAGGTCCGCCAGCCAAGTCTGTTTCTGCGCTTCGGTGCCGTAGTTGAGGATCGGCCCGCAACCCACTGAATTATGGATACTCATCAGCGCGCCTGTGGCGCCGTCACCGGCAGAAATCTCCTCCACGGCGAGGGCGTAGGCGACGTAGTCGACATAGGTACCGCCCCATTCCTCGGGCACGACCATGCCCAGCAGGCCCAGTTCGCCCATCTTGGCGACCAGGGCATCGTCGATCCAGCCGGC
This sequence comes from Pseudomonas reactans, assembly GCF_013385825.1. Taxonomy (GTDB): domain Bacteria; phylum Pseudomonadota; class Gammaproteobacteria; order Pseudomonadales; family Pseudomonadaceae; genus Aquipseudomonas; species Aquipseudomonas reactans. The sequence continues at coordinate 322,527 of NZ_JACAPG010000014.1, forward strand.
TTTCTCCCAGGCTTGGGCGTAAGGCGCAATTTCGCCACGGGCAAAGTCGCGCGCCATGTCGCGAATCATCACTTGTTCTTCAGTGTATTCAATGTCTTGCATGGCTTAGTTCGCAACCTTCTCGAAGTGATGAAAGAAGCTTTCCACATGGCTGAGGGCCAGCCCATGCAGGGTGGGTGGGTTCCAGCGCGGGGCTTTGTCCTTGTCGATGATCAGGGCGCGCACGCCTTCGATCAGGTCGCCACGTTCGAACCATTGGCGGTCCAGGTGCAACTCCAGGGCAAAACATTGCTCAAGGGGCAGGCGGCGGCCACGGCGCAGCATTTCAAGGGTAACAGCCATGGCCAGGGGAGAGCGGGTCTGCATCAGGTTGGCGGTGGTTAGCGCCCATTCGTGGCTGTCAGCCACGGTGACCTGTTGCAGTTGCTCGACAATGCTCGGCACATCCGGCAGCGCGAAGAAGTGGTCGATGGCGGGGCGCAAGGCGGCCAGGGGCGCATCGGGCAGTTGTTGCACGGCCAGTTTGGCGAGCACACCCTGCAGGTCCTTGAGTGGCGAGTCGTGCCATTGCAGGCGGTCAAGCTTCTGGTCCAAGTCGGTGAGCTTGTTGCTTTCGAGGTACCAGTCCGCCAAACCGCAGTAGAGGGCGTCGGCTGCGCGGATCTGCACCCCGGTAACGCCCAGGTAAATCCCCAGTTCACCCGGAATACGCGGCAGGAAGTAGCTACCGCCCACGTCAGGGAAGTAGCCGATGGCCACTTCCGGCATCGCCAGGCGGCTGCGCTCGGTGACCACGCGCAAGTCGGCGCCTTGCACCAGGCCCATGCCGCCGCCCAGGACAAACCCGTCCATGAGTGCCAGTACCGGTTTGCGGTAATGGTGGATGGCCAGGTCCAGTGCGTATTCCTCGACGAAAAAGTCCTGATGTAGCGTGTCGCCGTTCTTGAAGCTGTCGTACAGCGAACGGATATCGCCGCCGGCGCAGAAGGCTTTTTCACCGGCGCCGCGCAAGACCACGGCGTACACCAGCGGGTCGTCGGCCCAGGCCTGCAGTTGGGCCGTCAGGCCGCGCACCATGTTCAAGGTAATAGCGTTCAAGCCGGCGGGGCGATTGAGGGTGAGGTGGCCGATGTGGTTACGGACCTCAGCGAGGACTTCGTCCTGAAGTGTTGCTGCGTGGCTTGCCTCGGATGAAACCTGAGCAGTCATCGATAACTCCCTGCTTTTATTGTTCTTTATCAAGATGTTCGCGGACGAACCATCTCGCGATCGTACCAGTGCAAATTTGCCCAGTACAACCGTGAATCATGCAGGTTGTTTTTGCATTTATGCAGGGAGTGGAGGATGGCCTCAAGGCACCTGGCTGGCCAGGACCTCACCGATGCTGCGGCGTCGCGCGTGGGTTTCTGCGGCGTGGATCAATTGTTCCAGCGCCGTGGGCTCCACATCGTAGAACTGCTCCATTTCGGCCAGCGCCAGCTTCAAATCGGCGGCGGTGATTGCAGGGTCTTGAGCGGCCTTGGGGTTGCTCAAGATCGGAGCGGATGTTTCAGCCGCACCTTTTGGATAACGCGTGCGCGTCGCGTTGTTATAAACCAGTGCGCAGGCGAGCAAGGCTCCAGCACCGAGCAAGACCGCGCCCAACTCATACCACCCAAGCGCGGCAGAAGCAGGGTCGGCCAACACCAGCGTCATGGCCAGGCCACCAGCCGGTGGATGCAGGCAGCGCAGCCAGCACATCAGCACGACGGTCATACCCGCGGCCAGGCAGGCGCCACCCAGGGAAGGGCCAAGGACACGGGCGACGAGCAAAGCCACCACGCCCGCGCACAGATAGCTGCCGATGATAGACCAGGGTTGCGCCAGAGCGCCCGATGACACGGCGAACAACAACACGGCCGAAGCGCCCAGTGGACCGAGCAGGTGCAGTGCGACGTCCATGCCAAACACTTGTGAGCACAGCCAGACACTGAACAGCGTGCCCAGGGCCATGCCGATGGCGGCACGGCTCCATTCGGTAGGGCGGGTGTTTATAGCAGCGGGGAACCAGCGAGCGAGCATTGAAAGGGGATCCATAAACAGCGGGCAAAAAAAAGGCTTGTCTGGTTGCCCGGAAAAGCCCTTTGAAAGTTCCAACATTTGGGGGAAGGAACGCCTGCAGTGTGCCGCGCCCGAGAACAGCGCGCCAATGCATATTAATGAGGCTTGAGTGCAAAAAAAATGAAGTTGAGCGATCAGGGTTGTGGGCTTTTTTCCAAGTGCAGCAGCACATAAGGGTTGCGATCAAACTCACCGGCCAGGGTCGGGGTGATGGAGCGCAAGCGTGGGTCGGTCAAGCTTTCATAGTCCGACTCGCTCATCACCAGCCACGCGGGCCCCTGGAGTGGCTTGAGGTCGCCCGCATGCTGGGTGAACAACGGCACCTGGTCGCAATTGAGGTTGACCATGTACTTGATGGCCTTGGCGTCTTTGCCCAAGCCGTGCAACACCACCGGCGCCTTTTGCTGCATCACTTGCTCATGCACTTGCAGGGTAAAAGTACGGGTGTCGTAGACACTGCGCTCCAGCGGCTCGACCACCATGATGTAGGTGGCCCATACCGCCAGTACCGCGGCAAAAGCCGGCCCGACCGTACGCAGTTGCGTCTTGAACAGCGCCAGCAGTGCCACGACTTGCAGCCCCCCGAGCACAGCGAACACCCAGCCCAGATGGCTCAATTGCTCCGGATAGCGTGGCCGTGCGAACAGCAAACCGGCGATCAACAGGGTCGGTAGAAGGGTCCAGATGCCCAGCATCAACCCACGCAGCCCGGCAAACAGCCGACCATGCGCCACTTTGAACGGATACGCCGCAATGATCGCCGCCATGGGCAGCATCGGCAGTATATAGCGCGCCTTTTTGGCTTGAGGGATCGACAGGCCCAGCATCACCAGCAAACCTGCGGCGGCGCAGTACCACACCAGTTGCAACGCCGGCCCCGGCGCCCGGCGCCCACTGATCAGCATCGCCAGCAGCACCAGCACGGCCATCGGATACGCCAGGGCATAGTTGCCCAGGGAACTGGTGAAGTAATACAGCACGCCGCTGGAGCCTTCGCTGCCGTCCATGCGCCCGAGAAACTGCATGCGGATCACGTCCTGCATGAAGGTCTCGCCACCGCTTAGCTTGGCCATCAACAACAGCAAGCCGACACAGGCCACCAGTAACGCCAGCGCGAGCAAGCCGAAGCTGAACAGTTGCCGCCATTGACGGTTGATCAGGTAATAGCTGCACAACACGCCAGTGGGAATGACCAGGCCGATTGGCCCACGCACGGCAAAGCCGACGATCAGTAGCAGGTACAGCCAATGCAGGCGTTTTCCGGCGCCGAAGTGGTCATGGGCATACCCCAGATAGAACACCGCCAGGGCGATCGCGGCCAACATCTGGTCGAGGGACACCGCGCGGGTTTCGCTGATGAAGGTGCTGCTCAGCAACAGAATTGCAATGCTCAGCAGGCCCCAACGTTGCGAGTATGGCGCCGTCAGGCGATACACCAGCATGACGATCACCGCCGAGGCCATCGCCGTGGGCAACCAGGCCGTGAGGCTAGTGACCTGGCCGAACGGCAAGGACAACAGCCACGTCAGCAGTGTTGAAGTCGCCAGGTAATCCGCATAAGGCTGGCCGTAGGTGGTCGGGAAGAAACCAGGCCCGTGGCGCAGCATTTCCTGGGCAAACAGCACGAATCGGGAGTCGAAGCCGATGATTGCCTGGTGCCAACTGCCGGCGATGAACAGCAACAACGCCAGCAATCCCAAACCGAGGGATTGGCGGCGGACCGTTGGATTTAACAGGGACGGTTGAGCTTTGTTCACGTATCAGGCTTCCACGACCTGCGGCAACCATTGTTGCTGCGGAATCGGCAACTGGCAGGAGTCGCCACGGCCGATCGGGTAGTACTGGAAGCCTTTGCGCGCCAGGCGCTCGCCGTCGTAGAGGTTGCGGCCGTCGAAGATCACCGGGGTTTTCAGGCGTTGGTGGATCAGGTCGAAGTCCGGCGCCTTGAACTGCTGCCATTCGGTGCAGACGATCAGCGCATCGGCGCCGCCCAGGGTGGATTCCGGCGTGCCCATCAGCATCAGGCGTGGATCATCGCCGTAGATGCGCTGGGTTTCCTGCATGGCTTCGGGGTCGAACGCGCGCACGTTGGCGCCAGCGGCCCACAAGGCTTCCATCAGCACACGGCTGGGCGCATCACGCATGTCATCGGTGTTCGGCTTGAACGCCAGGCCCCACAGGGCAAAGGTCTTGCCGCGCAGGTCGCCCTTGAAGAACGCGTTGATGCGCTCGAACAGCTTGCTCTTCTGGCGCTGGTTGATGGCTTCCACCGCTTCCAACAGGTCGCTGGAGCAGTTGGCCTGCTTGGCGCTGTGGATCAGGGCACGCATGTCCTTGGGGAAGCACGAACCGCCATAACCGCAGCCGGGGTAGATAAAGTGGTAGCCGATGCGCGAGTCGGCGCCGATGCCAAGACGCACGGCTTCGATATCCGCACCCAGGTGTTCGGCCAGTTCGGCGATCTGGTTGATGAAGCTGATCTTGGTCGCCAGCATGCAGTTGGCAGCGTATTTGGTCAGCTCGGCGCTGCGCAGGTCCATGAAGATGATGCGGTCATGGTTGCGGTTGAACGGGGCGTACAGGTCGCGCATCACCTCGCGCACTTCTTCGCGCTCACAGCCGATGATAATGCGGTCCGGGCGGCGGCAGTCGGCCACGGCCGAGCCTTCCTTGAGGAATTCCGGGTTGGAGACGATATCGAACTCCAGGTGGCGCCCCGCCAAATGCAAGGCTTTTTCGATATGCGCGCGCAGGGTATCGCCGGTGCCGACAGGTACGGTGGATTTTTCCACCAGGATCACCGGCTCCTTGCGATGACGGGCCACGGCATCACCTACCGACAGCACGTACTTCAGATCCGCCGAGCCGTCCTCATCCGAAGGCGTGCCCACGGCGATAAACAGCACTTCGCCGTGCTCGACCGCGAGTTTCTCGTCATGGGTAAAGTGCAGTCGACCGCTTTCCAGGTTTTCCTTGACCATCGCCGCCAGCCCCGGCTCGAAGATCGTCACATGGCCTTTCTGCAAAGACTCGACCTTGTTTTTGTCAACGTCCATGCAGATGACATCGTGACCGACTTCGGCCAATACGGTGGCCTGCACCAGACCGACGTAACCACTACCAAATACACTGATTTTCATGGGGCATTCCTGGGACTTGTGGTGCTAGCACGACGAGAGTTGATAACCAGTACACCGAGGATGACCAAGGCCACCCCCAGGGTTTTTGAAACGGAAAAATGTTCGTTGAACACCGGCAGGCTGGCCGCCAGCAGGTACACCAGCGCGTAGCTGATGCTCAACAGTGAGTAGGCACGGCCCAGCGGCAGGTGCTTGAGCGCACCCAACCAGCAGAGCATCGACAGCGCGTAGGCCAGGATCGCCAGGCTCACCACGCCAAGGGCGCCGAGATCAATGCTGTTGTTGTTGAAAGCACTCAGCCATTCACTGGGCAGCGGCAAGCGCGTCATGCTCCAGCGCATGCCCAACTGGGCAGCACTGACCAGGCCGACACTGCCCAGGGCCAGGGCAAACCCTTGAACCCGGCTCATACGTGGCGCCCCAACAACACGACACCACCGATCACCAGCGCCACGCCCAGCCAATGACGGCTGTCGATGGGCTCATGAAAGACAAACCGTGCCACCAGCGTGACCAGCACGAAGTTCAGGCTAAGCATGGGGTAGGCAATGCCCACTTCCAGGCGCTGCAACACCAGCAGCCACACCAACAGGCCCAGACCCAGGCACATCAGCGCCGACCACAACCACGGTGAACGCAGTTTCAGCGCCCAGCCTTCGGGCAGGTCGCGCCAGCTTTCCACGGCAAATTTCTGCGACACCTGGCCCATGCAGGTCAGCAGGCAGGCAGCCAGTAACAGCAGCAGGGTGATCAAGGCGTCACCTGCGGGAAGATCAGGATCACGATATTGCCTTGCTCATAGCGCTTGCCGTCATTGGGCAGCAGCGCCACTTCAGCGATTTCGTCGTCACCTTTGACACGCATCACCACGCCGACCGGGCCTTTTTTACGCGCCTCGCTCATCCACTGCTGGACTTGGGTGGTGTCAATCTTGTGATGCGTGGCATCCGGGTAGGCCAGGCCGTATTTGACTTCGCCAACGGTGTTGTAAAGCGTCACGTCCGGGCGTGCCAGGCGCCACGACAGGGCAGATGCTGCGCCGAGATCGTTGCTCAACAGGGCCGTGGCCGGTTGCAGTTCCTGGAGGTGATCGATGATGAATTGGTCAGGCGTCTTGTTGTAGACCACCGAATGCGGCAAGGCGGCTGGCAACAAGGCAACCATCAGCCAACTGCCGAATACCGGCGCGGCCCACAGGCGTAGAGGTCGCGCGGCTTGCAACAAGTTGACCAGGATCCAGGCAAACAGGAAGGTGAACACCAGCACCAGGCTGAGGGTTTCCTGGCCGTGCTCATATACCGGCTTTTTCAGTTGGAACCAGCTCAGCGCCAGCAACATCACCACGCCCAGGAGCAGGTTCAACCAGCCATTGATACGCAATGCCCGATAGCGACCCTGCGCCAATTTGTCGGCCAGGGTATTGCCCATCAACAAGGCCAATGGCAGCAGGCACGGCACGATGTAGGAGGGCAACTTGCCCTTGGCCAGACTGAAGAACGCCAGGGGCATCAGCAGCCACAACAACACAAAGCCGACTTTTGCGCTGCGCTTGTCCTGCCAAGCCTGTTTGAGCGTGGACGGCAACAACGCCACCCACGGCAGACAGAACGCAACCAGCAGCGGCAAGTAATACCAGAACGGCTCCGCGTGCTGGGCATCGTCGCCGGCAAAGCGCTGGATATGCTCATGCCAGAAGAAGAAGTTCCAGTAGTCGGGCTCTTGCAGGTGCACGGCCAGCGCCCACGGCAGGCTGACGACAATCGCTACCACCACCGCCACCAGGCCGTAACCCAGTAATTCACGGAAACGCTTTTGCCAGATCGCATAGGGCAGGGCGATCAACACGGGGAGCAGCCACGCCAGGAAACCCTTGGTCATAAAGCCCATGCCGCAGGCAAACCCCAACAGGGCCCAGGCGCCGAGTCGCCCATTGCGGGTGTTGCTGTCGAAGCAAAACCACAAGGCCACGCCGGTCAGATTCACCCAGAAGGTGAACTGCGGATCGAGGTTGGCATAACCGCCCAGGGCCGCCACGCTGACAAAACTCATGTACAGCACGGTGCTGATCAGGCTCTTCTGAGGGGCATTCCACAGCCGACGTGACACCAGGTACACCAGCAGGATGCTCAACCCGGTGCTCAAGGCCGACGCAAAGCGCACGCCGAAGAGGTTCTGCCCGAAGATTGCCTGGCCCAGCGCGATCATCCAGTAGCCCGCTGCCGGTTTCTCGAAGTAGCGAATGCCCATGAAGTGCGGCGACGCCCACTTGCCGGTCAGCAGCATTTCCTGGCTGATCTGTGCATAACGGGTTTCATCCGGAATCCACAGGCCGTGAGTGGCCAGCGGCAGCAGGTAAAACACGCCGAACGCCAACAGGAGCAGGGGCAGGGCCCAACGGCGGATCATGCCTGCTGCACTCCGAGCCAACCCTCGCGGCCGGGCAAAGCGCCGCGCACCAACTGTTGCTGGGGCAGGGTGGTCAGGTCCGAGGGTAGCAAGTCGCCCAGCGGTTTGAAGTCGATGCCGCGCTGCCCTGCCTGGGCGAGCAACTGGCGGAAATCATTGGCCATCAGAATCCCTTCTACTTCAGCGTGGATCGTATAGACGTTGAGCTTCGACGCGGCAAAGCGGTCGAGAATGAACGTATTGAAGTCTTTGGCAGCCACCACCGGCCCGACGACTTCGTCGAAGGTCGGCAGGTCCACCGGAATTTGTGGGGTGCCCGCGGTGCCATCGGCCAAGGTTGGACGAAACAGGCTGGTGCCCCGGCAATCACTGTTGTAGCGGAAATTGAAGCCTTGCTTGGCTTGCACCACGCGCTCGTCGGCACGCCAACCGGCGGCAGCCGAACAGTCGATGCGCTCGCCGAGAATGTCATTCAGGGTGTCGACGCCACGGCGGATCTGTTCGACCAGCTGTGCCTCGCTCCAGCGGCCGGTGTTGGCCTGCCAGCCGTGGTGGTCCCACGCGTGCAGGCCCACCTCATGCCCGGCGGCCTTGGCCTGGCGCATCAAATGCCCCAGGTCACGGCCGATCGGCTTGCCCGGCCAGGCGGTGCCGGCCAGCAAGATATCCAGGCCATACAGCCCGACGGCGTTGGAACGCAGCATCTTCCACAGGAACTGCGGGCGGATGAGACGCCACAAGTGACGCCCCATATTGTCCGGCCCAACGCTGAAGAAGAACGTCGCTTTCACCCCCGCTTCATCCAGGGATTCGAGCAGCCGTGGCACACCTTCACGGGTGCCACGGTAGGTGTCGACGTCGATTCGCAAGCCTGCCTGCATTACTTTTTGTCCGCTATTTCGAGCATGGCTTCACGCAGGAAGAAATCCAGCGTGTTGCCAATGGTTTCGCTCATTTCCACGGTCGGCTCCCAGTTCAGCAGGCGCTTGGCGTTTTCGATGCTTGGCTTGCGGTGGGCGACATCCTGGTAACCGGTGCCGTAGAACGCCTTGCTCTCGACGTCGCGGAAACCAGCGAACGGCGGGAAGTTGCCACGCAGCGGGTGCGCTTCGAACTGACGCAGCAGCTCTTCACCCAGTTGACGGATGCTGGCTTCGTTTTCCGGGTTACCGATGTTGATGATCTGGCCGTTGCACGCGTCATTGTCGTTATCAATGATGCGCGCCAGGGCTTCGATACCGTCAGCGATGTCGGTGAAGCAACGCTTCTGCTCGCCACCGTCGAACAGGCGGATCGGCGTGCCTTCCACCAAGTTGAGGATCAACTGGGTGATGGCGCGGGAGCTGCCGATACGCGCCGAGTCCAGGCGGTCGAGGCGCGGGCCCATCCAGTTGAACGGACGGAACAGGGTGAAGTTCAGGCCTTTGGCGCCGTAGGCCCAGATCACGCGGTCCAGCAGTTGCTTGGAGACCGAGTAGATCCAGCGCTGCTTGTTGACCGGACCGACCACCAGGTTGGAGGTGTCTTCGTCGAAGTACTGGTCCTGGCACATGCCATAGACTTCGGAGGTCGACGGGAAGATCACGCGCTTGTTGTACTTGACGCAGTAGCGCACCAGCTTGAGGTTTTCTTCGAAGTCCAGTTCGAACACGCGCAGCGGGTTGCGGGTGTATTCGATCGGGGTGGCGATGGCCACCAGCGGCAGGACCACGTCGCATTTCTTGATGTGGTACTCGATCCACTCGGTGTGGATGCTGATGTCGCCTTCCACGTAATGGAAGTTCGGGTGGCTGCGCAGGCGCTCGATGGCATCGGAGCCGATGTCCAGGCCATAGACTTCGTAGCGGTCGTCACGCAGCAGGCGCTCGGACAGGTGGTTACCGATAAAACCGTTCACACCCAGGATCAGTACGCGGGTACGACGCGGCTTGCGGCCGGACTCGGCGCCGCGCAGCACGGAACCGTCGACCAGGCCCAATTCGTTGGCCAGGGAAGGACCGGCCAGATACAGACCGTTGTCGTTGCGCTGGCCGAACTTGACCACCAGGGAGTCTTCACCGCAGGCAATGCGCAGCGGGTTGACGCTGATCACACGGCCCGGCGCCAGGCCTTCGTTGCCCTTGACCACTTCGGCTTGCCACACGATCAACTTGTGCTCGCCCACGGCGCAGAAGGCACCCGGGTACGGCTGGGTGACGGCGCGGACCAGGTTGAACAATTCTTCAGCCGGTTTTTTCCACTCCAGCTTGCCATCGGCGGCCGTGCGGCGACCGAAGTAAGTGGCCTGGCTTTCGTCCTGGGCGGTTTCAGCCAGCTTGCCTTGGGCCAGTTGCGGCAGGGCGTCGCGCAGCAGGTTGCTGGCGGCGTCGCGCAGTTTGGCGTGCAGGGTCAGGCCGGTGTCGTTGCGCTCGATGATGACTTTCTGCTGGGCCAGGATCGCGCCGGCATCGGCACGCTTGACCATGCGGTGCAGGGTCACGCCGGTTTCGGTTTCACCGTTGACCAGTACCCAGTTGGCCGGGGCGCGGCCACGGTATTTCGGCAGCAGCGAGCCATGCAGGTTGAACGCGCCTTTGAGCGCAGTGGCCAACAGGGGCTCGCTCAGCAGGTTGCGGTAGTAGAACGAGAAAATGTAGTCAGGGTTCAGCTTGGCGATGCGCTCGATCCACAGCGGGTGGTTGGCGTCTTCCGGCGCGTGCACGGGGATGCCGTTACGTGCGCACAGTTGGGCAACGGAACCGTAGAAGTTGTTTTCCTTCGGGTCGTCGGCATGGGTGAACACAGCGGCAATTTCGTAACCAGTGTTGAGCAGCGCTTCAATGCCTGCACAACCAATGTCGTGGTACGCGAATACAACAGCTTTTGAACTCATGATTGGACCTGATCAGCCGAAGAAGTAGAGGTATGGGAAGACACCAGGCCGTCGACGACGACCACGGGAGCCGGTGCTGCCGGTTGGTTGCGCAGCACTTTTTCGATAAAGAAGCGTGGGCGGGCGCGCACATCGCTGTACATGCGGCCCAGGTATTCACCCAAGAGGCCCATGCCGATGAACTGGCCGCCAGTGAACACAAACAGCACCGCGAACAGCACGAACAAGCCGTCGCCGGCCCAGTCGGCACCAAAGGCCAGGCGCATGACGATCAACGCCAGGGCAAACAGAATGCCCAGGGCCGCCAGGCTGAAGCCGACGATGGAGAGCAGACGCAGCGGGGTGGTGGTCATGCACGTCAGCAGGTCGAACATCAGGCTGATCAGGCGCATGGCGCTGTATTTGGATTCGCCGTGTTCACGCTCGGCGTGGTGCACCAGGATCTCGGTGGTATGGCGGGCAAAGCCGTTGGCCAGGATCGGGATAAAGGTGCTGCGCTCGCGGCAGGCCAGCATTGCGTCGACGATAGTGCGGCGATAGGCACGCAGCATGCAGCCGTAGTCGGTCATGGCCACGCCGGTGGAGCGCTGCACGGCCAGGTTGATCAGGCGCGAAGGCCAGCGGCGGAAGGCCGAGTCCTGGCGATTGTTGCGCACGGTGGCCACCACGTCGTAGCCGAGGGCGGCTTGTTCCACCAGGCGCGGGATTTCTTCGGGCGGGTTTTGCAGGTCAGCGTCGAGGGTGATCACCACTTCGCCCCGGCACTGCTCGAAACCGGCCATGATCGCTGCATGCTGGCCATAGTTGCGGTTGAGGATCACCGCGACCACGTTGCTGCCGTCTTCAGCGGCGGCGTCTTCCAGCAGTTGGGCCGAATTGTCGCGACTACCGTCATCCACCAGGATGATTTCGTATTCGTAGGCCAGTTGCTTGCACGCTGCAGTGGTGCGACGCAGCAATTCAGGCAGGCTCTCTTGTTCGTTGTAGACCGGGATAACGATCGACACGCAATGAATAGGGTAGGGTTTCAAAGATTCATGACCTCGGGGTTAGAGCAACTTGGCGCGTGAAAACAGCAGCAATCATTAGGCGAAAGTCCAGGCCGCAGGCTAAAAAACGGTACCAAAGGTGAAGCGTAATCAAGAGGTTAGACGATATAGCGCGGTTTGCTATGAAGTGCTGTGTTCAAGATTAAGCGTAAAAATGTGGAACAGATATGAAAGGCAGATGAAAAACTCGTTTATTTGACAGGTAGACAGCTAGGGTTCAGCTAAGCAACTAACGGCCTCCCGGCTTTAGTTGGTGGGCGAAATAGGAACTGTTTGTAGGGCGTTTGGTTCAACTTGCCTGCCTACGTTCCACCCTCGAATGTTAGTGAAGAATCTTCTCTGCAATGCGCCCCAAGTGCCGGTAAAGTAAGCCGTCTCTTGCCAGGGTGATCGGATGAATAGCGTGCAGCTTTTACGTGGCCAGTTGCGGCCAGTGTTGATGGGGTTGTTGATGAGCGTGGCCTGTGTCACCACCGTGCAAGCCGATGACGGGGTGGCGCTCACGAGCATCGACCAGGTGCCGGACGGTGTCGAAGTGCGCGGCAAGCAGATCGCCGCTTACACCTGGGATGACAAGCAAGGCAAGAACCTGCTGGTGCTCGCCGAGCAGGTCAGCGAGCGTGACGACGACGGCACTCAATCTGCATTTGTGTACGCGGCCCAGTACCTGATCGATGGCAACCGCCCCAAACGCGTGTGGATGCTCTACGACGATGTACAGCACTGCGAATTCGACGCCTCGTTGCGCTTCGACCGCGCTGCGACCAAGGTCACCGACCTGACCGGCGATGGCATCACCCAGGCCACCGTGGGCTATTCGCGCACCTGCACCAGTGATGTCAGCCCCAATGAATTCAAGCTGATCATGCATGTCGGCAAGTCGCAGAAGTACCGTTTGCGCGGTGTCGACCGGGTCGGTGCGGCCTGGTGGGACGAGGAGGCCGGCGCCTTGCGCGGCATGCCGTTGCCCAAGGATTGCAGCGTGGCCGGGCAGCAGGCGCTGGTCAGCCAGTACAAGGAGCAGGGCACCGAGTTGCCGTTGCCCGGTTGCTACGGCGACGAGAAGGACTTTGCCAAGGCCCCCGAGGCCTACCTGACGTTCATGCGCCAGCATTGGTTCGCGCTGATGCAGAAGCAGGACAGCGACTGGAGCCAGGCCCAGGTCCAGCCGCAGGACGCTACCGAAGATGACGACACCGCCCCGTGATTTTGTGCCAGGGCCGGTCCTGGGTTAGACTCGGCCTTCGCCAATTCACTAAATACCTCGATTAATCAAAGGCTTGTTCGAGGTATTTAAGCCAAAGGCTGACATACCTTGACTGAGTCTATTCGCAACCCGCTGACCCTTTACCTCACCCGCCTGGCGCCCTCCAGCCAACTGACCATGCGCTACGTGCTGCAAGATGCGGCCGACCGCCTGGGCTTCGAGGACGTCAACCTCGAAGACATCGACTGGCACCTGCTGCAACCCGAACACGTGATCGCCCTGGTTGCCGCCTTGCGCGAGGATGGCTATGCGCCGAACACCTCATCGCTGTACGTCAATGCGGTGCGTGGCGTGATGAACGAAGCCTGGCGGATGAACCTGATCAGCCAGGAACACCTGTTGCGCATGCGTACTGTCAAGGCCGCACCGGGAACGCGCCTGAGCCAGGGCCGCAACCTGCGGCGCAGTTTGATTCGCGAAATGATGGAAGTCTGCGCCGCCGACCCTCGCCCGCAAGGTCTGCGGGATGCGGCGGTGATTGGCATTCTTTACGGTTCCGGCATGCGCAAGTCGGAGTCGGTCAACCTCGACTTGGCCCAGATCAATTTCGAAGAACGTAGCTTGCGAGTGATCGGCAAGGGCAACAAGGAGTTGATCAAGTACGCGCCGGATTGGGCATTCGCCAAGTTGCAGGCGTGGCTGGCGTTTCGCCGCGAACAGCTCAAGGAAGGCGAGCAGGACGACAGTTTCCTGTTCAACCGCATCCGCCGTGGCAGCCATATCACCCGCGAACGCATCACCAAGCATGCGATCTACTACATCGCCCGTCAGCGCGGTGAACAGGTAGGGGTAAAGATCATGCCCCATGACTTCCGCCGCTCGTTCATTACACGGGTGATCGAGGAGCATGACCTTTCGATTGCGCAGAAGCTGGCACACCACACCAATATCCAGACCACCGCCAGCTATGACGTGCGTGACGACAATGAGCGGCGGCGTGCCGTGGATCGGTTTGACCTTTAGCAGCCGGCTTGCCGGCGATGCTCGCCAACGATGACGCAGGGCATCAGGTTAAATGCGGCGGCCGTGCGTTTTTCGCCGGCAAGCCGGCTCCTACAGAGGGTCGGTGCAGGTTCAGAGGATCGGTTTGCCGCCGGTTACCGCATAGCGCGAACCCGAGATGTAGCTGGCTTCATCCGAGGCCAGCAGCACATAGATCGGTGCAACTTCCACAGGCTGGCCCGGACGGCCAAGCGGGGTTTCGCTGCCAAAGCTCTTCACGTCCTCATCCGTCATAGTCGCCACAATCAGCGGTGTCCAGATCGGGCCCGGCGCAACGCTGTTTACGCGAATGCCCTTGCTGCCAAGCAACTGCGCCAAGCCACCGGTGAAATTGGCAATTGCACCCTTGGTGGCGGCATAGGGCATCAATGTCGGCTTGGGCATATCCGAGTTGACGGACGATGTATTGATGATTGAACTGCCCGCCTTCATATGCGGCACGGCGGCCTTGCAGATGCGAAACATTGCCGTGATGTTGATATCGAAGGTCTTCACCCATTCTTCGTCTGAGATTTCTTCAAGGGTTTCATGGCTCATCTGGAACGCCGCGTTGTTGACCAGCACGTCGATACGGCCGAATTGCTCCACTGTCTTATCGACCAGCGCCTGGCACACGCTTTTCTGTGCTATATCACCGGGCAGCAGCAGGCATTGGCGACCGGCTTCTTCGACCCAGCGTGCGGTTTCCTGAGCGTCCTCATGTTCATCCAGATACGCGATGGCCACATCGGCGCCTTCACGGGCAAACGCAATCGCCACAGCGCGACCGATGCCGCTGTCTGCACCGGTAATCAGCGCGATCTTGTTGGCCAACCGCCCTGAGCCTTTGTAACTCTGCTCGCCGCAGTCCGGGTAGGGGTCCATTTTCTTCTGCGAACCCGGTACGTTCTGCGCTTGTGGGGCGAAGGGTGGGCGAGGGTAATCAGTCATCTCAATCTCCATAGATTTCCAAAGGGTCTATGGGGTTAGTAGTTGCCTGTCAGAACTTAGTTGTAGCGAATGCCCCTCAAGTCCGACGAATGGTTTGCCTTAAGCTTATGCATAAACAGTATTTCCACTCCCGCCGTTAGACTTCTTAAGATCACGTCATAACTCGTTATGACAAGTGGTCTTGATGAACGATTCCAGCCTTTCCCCCCTGTCCAGCATCCCCTTGCATGCGCAACTGCGTGACCTGTTGCGCAGCCGCATTCTCGATGGTGAATACGCGCCCAACACCCAGATGCCTTCCGAAAGCGAGCTAGGTGCGCGCTTCAAGGTCAGCCGCATTACCGTGCGCCAGGCCCTGGGCGATCTGCAGAAAGAAGGGCTGATCTATAAGATCCATGGCAAGGGCACCTTCGTGTCCAAACCCAAGGCCTACCAGAACGTCAGTACCTTGCAGGGCTTGGCCGAATCTATGACCGAACGCGGCTACGAAGTGATCAACCGCTTGCGCAGCTTCCGCTTCGTGCCGGCCGACAAGCAGGTGTCCGAGCGCTTGGGCGTGGAGGAGGGCACGGTCGTTGCGCAGATCAAGCGGGTGCGCCTGATCAACCGGGAGCCGGTGTCGCTGGAAATCACCTACCTGCCGCAACCCCTCGGCGAGCGCCTGGAAAAAGCCGACCTGGTTACCCGCGATATCTTCCTGATCCTGGAAAACGACTGCGGCCTGCAACTGGGGCATGCGGATGTGGCCATCGACGCCGTGCTGGCCGACAGCGACCTGACCCAGGCGCTGAATGTAGAGCCAGGCTCGCCGATCATGCATATCGAGCGCCTGACCCACACCGCCGACGGCCAGCCGGTGGACTTTGAACACCTGTATTACCGTGGCGACGCCTTCCAGTATCGCCTGCGCATCGACCGTGAACGAGGAAGCCGCCCGTGAGCCGCACAACCCTGGAGCTGGAATACGACATCGTGGTGATCGGCGGCGGTACGGCCGGGCCGATGGCGGCGATCAAGGCCAAAGAAGCCAACCCCGCGTTACGTGTGCTGTTGGTGGACAAGGCCAATGTGAAGCGCAGCGGTGCGATCAGCATGGGCATGGACGGGTTGAACAACGCGATCATCCCCGGCCACTCGACGCCGGAGCAGTACACCAAGGAAATCACCATCGCCAATGACGGCATCGTCAATCAGGCGGCGGTGTACGCCTACGCTACCCACAGTTTCGAGACCATCGAGCAACTGGACCGCTGGGGCGTCAAGTTCGAAAAGGACGAGACCGGCGACTACGCGGTGAAAAAGGTCCATCACATGGGCGCCTATGTGCTGCCGATGCCTGAGGGGCATGACATCAAGAAAGTGCTGTACCGCCAGCTCAAGCGTGCACGGGTGACCATCACCAACCGCTTGGTGTGCACGCGTTTGCTGACCGACAGCGAAGGGGCAGTCAACGGCGTGATGGGCTTCGATTGTCGCACGGCCGACTTCCAGGTGATCAAGGCCAAGGCCGTGATTCTGTGCTGCGGGGCGGCGGGCCGGCTGGGCCTGCCGTCGTCGGGCTACCTGATGGGCACCTATGAAAACCCCACCAATGCCGGCGACGGCTACGCGATGGCCTATCACGCGGGCGCCGAACTGGCGAATCTGGAGTGCTTCCAGATCAACCCGTTGATCAAGGATTACAACGGCCCGGCCTGCGCCTATGTTACCGGTCCGCTCGGTGGCTACACCGCGAACAACAAGGGCGAGCGCTTTATCGAGTGCGACTACTGGAGCGGCCAGATGATGTGGGAGTTCCACCAGGAGCTCGAAAGCGGCAATGGCCCGGTGTTCCTCAAGCTCGACCACCTGGCCGAGGAAACCATCCAGAACATCGAGACCATCCTGCACAGCAATGAACGGCCGAGCCGTGGCCAGTTTCATGCCAATCGCGGCACCGATTACCGCAGCGACATGGTGGAAATGCACATCTCCGAAATCGGTTTTTGCAGCGGGCATTCGGCCTCCGGCGTGTGGGTGAACGAGCGCGCGGAGACGTCGGTAAAGGGCCTGTATTCAGCCGGGGACATGGCGGCGGTGCCGCATAACTATATGTTGGGCGCCTTTACCTACGGCTGGTTCGCGGGTACCAACGCCGCCCAGTATGTGGTGGAAAAAGACTTCAGCGCGGTGAATGCCGAGCAGGTCGCCGCCGAACAGGCCCGTGTCTACGCGCC
The DNA here is from genome assembly GCF_013385825.1 of Pseudomonas reactans. Taxonomy (GTDB): domain Bacteria; phylum Pseudomonadota; class Gammaproteobacteria; order Pseudomonadales; family Pseudomonadaceae; genus Aquipseudomonas; species Aquipseudomonas reactans. The sequence continues at coordinate 339,509 of NZ_JACAPG010000014.1, forward strand.
GCTGGACCGTGAAACCGGCCTGCCACCGGCCCAGGTCGAATACAAGCTGCGCCGCTTCGTCAACGATTACCTGCAACCGCCCAAGGTCACCCGCAAGATGGAAATCGGCTTGCAGCGCTTCAGTGATATCGAGCGCGACCTCGACCAGATGAAAGCCCATAACCCCCACGAACTGATGCGCGCCATGGAAACCAGCGTGATCCGCGACTGCGCCGAAATGGCCGCGCGCGCCTCGTTGTACCGCGCCGAAAGCCGCTGGGGCCTGTACCACCACCGCGTCGACCACCCGCTGCGCAATGACGCCGACTGGTTCTGCCATTGCCACCTGAAAAAGGGCGATGACGGGCAGATGGTCAGCTTCAAGAAACCCGTGGAACCCTACGTAATTCCGCTGGACGCCGAAGAAATGCAAGCCTACGACCGCCTGCGCGTCGGTGCTGATGCTGCCTGACCGCTCACTACAAAAATGCCCAGGACACCGTGAAATGGCCTACCAACCCCAGGAAATATTCTTTCGTTCCAACGCGCCGGTGACGATAGACGAAGACAAATGCATCGCCGAAAAAGGCTGCACGGTGTGTGTCGACGTATGCCCGATGGACCTGTTGGCGATCAATCCCGCGACGCAGAAAGCGTACATGGCGTTCGACGAATGCTGGTACTGCATGCCCTGCGAAAAGGATTGCCCCACCGGCGCCGTCAAGGTCGAGATCCCGTACCTGCTGCGCTGAGCGTATCGATCCAAAGCCATCCGCCATCACCGGACGCCACTGCCGTACCCCCTCGTTTCCCACCGTGCCTGATCACGGCGGAGACGATCCTATAACCATGATTCGAGGGGAAACACCCAATGTTCTTGCGCGCAACCTTCGCCAGCCTGGTGCTGGCTTCCATCAGCCTGTCGGTACAGGCACAAACCATCCGCGTCGCCATCGGCACCCAGGACACCACCATCAACTGCGCCGCCGGCGGCTTGCTGATCCGTGAGCTGGGCCTGCTGGACAAGTACTTGCCCCACGATGGCAAGTACAAGGACGCCACCTACGATATCCAGTGGAAGAACTTCACCAGTGGGGCACCGCTGACCAATGAAATGGTGGCCGGCAAGCTGGACTTCGGTGCCATGGCGGACTTCCCCGGCGCGTTCAACGGCGTGGCGTTCGAGGGGGCGGGTAAGCACAGCCTGTTTATCAGTGTGCTGTCGGGCAATATCAAGGGCAGCGGTAATGGCATCGTGGTGCCGACCGAGTCCAGCGCCCAGTCCTTGGCGGACTTGAGAGGCAAGACCATTTCGGTGCCATTCGCGTCCACCGCGCACGGTATGTTGCTGCGGGCCGTCGCCGCCCAGGGCTGGGATCCGCTCAAGGATGTAAACATCATCGCCCAGGCGCCAGAAGTGGCCGGATCGGCGTTGCAGGCCAATAAGATCGACGCGCATGCCGACTTCGTGCCGTTTGCCGAGCTGTTTCCCAACCGTGGTTTCGCCCGCAAGATCTACGACGGGTCGCAGTCCAACACGCCCACCTTCCACGGCGCCCTGGTGGATGAACGCTACGCCCGCCAGTACCCTGAAGTGGTGGTTGCTTACCTGCGAGCCAGTATCGAAGCCAATCAGTTGCTGACGGCAGAGCCTGAGAAATACAGCGAGCTGATCGAGAAAGTCACCGGCGTCGAGGCTGAGGTCAACTACCTGTTCCATGGCCCGCTGGGCGTGCAAACCCGTGACCTGAGCTGGAAACCTGAGTATCGCCAGGCCGTTGGCACCGCCATCGACACCCTCAAGCTGCTGAAAAAAGCCGACCGTGGCCTGGACCTCAATACCTTTATCGACGACCAGTACCTGCGCGCCGCCTTCAAGGCGTCCGGCCTGGACTATCAGGCACAGCTGGGCAACTACGCCCAGAGCCCGCTCAAAGCCAACGACGCGTTGACCGGCAAGCCGATCACCGACTGGAAACACGTGGCGCAGATCTGGGTGAAAGGCGAGCCCAAGGTGCGTGACTACGCGTCGGCTGAATCAGCCTTCAGTGCGTTGGCCCGGTTGAAGAAGGACGGCAAGGACGTGCGTGCGGTCTACGCCCAGGCCGAAGACAGCGGCATCAAGCTGCTCGCCAACCAGGCCTGGTTCGCCACTGATCGCCAGGGCAAATTGAGTGCATTCCTGCTCAAGGGCCAAGCCCAGCAATTCGCGGAGGCCCAGGGCGGCCAAGTGTTCGATTTCACCAACGCCGGCGCCCAGGCCGTGGCCGGTCGCTGATATGTCGACCTCTCGCTGGCTGCCGCGCGCGGTCTCATTGCTGGTGTGCCTGCTGTTCTGGCAACTCGCTGCCAGCCATCACTGGAACCTGTGGCTGGTGACCTTTGCCAACGTGCCGACGCCGGGCGCCGTGGTCTCGGCGGCGCTGGGCCTGGTGGATTCGGGCAAGCTGGCCCAGCACCTGAGTGCCAGCCTGACCCGGGTGTTCGAAGGCTACCTGGCGGCGGTACTGGTGGGCGTTGGCCTGGGCATCGCCATCGGCCGCTCGAAATGGGCTGAAGATGTGCTGCTGCCGCCCCTGGAAGTGATCCGCCCGATTCCGGCGGTGGCCTGGATACCTTTGGCAATCCTGATGTTTCCGTCGTCAGAGCTGTCCATGGTGTTCATCACCTTTACCGGCGCGCTGTTTCCGATCCTGCTCAACACCGTGCATGGCGTCGAAGGCGTCGATCCCCGGCTGATCGCGTCGGCGCGCAGCCTGGGGGCAGGGCGCGGCGCGATCCTGCTGGAGGTGATTGTGCCGGGGGCCGCGCCGAGCATCATCACCGGCCTGGCCATCGGCATGGGCACGTCCTGGTTCTGCCTGGTGACGGCGGAGATGATCTCCGGGCAGTTCGGCATCGGCTATTACACCTGGGAGTCGTACACCATCCAGAACTATGCCGACATCGTGGTCGGCATGTTGTTGATCGGCGTGCTGGGCATGGGCAGCAGTTGGCTGGTCAAGTGCCTGGGCGCCGTGTTCACCCCTTGGCATCGCCCGCGAGGTAAAGCCTGATGGAAGGTCGTATAGCAATCAGCGGATTGTCCATTGTGCTCGGCGAGCGTGATCAGGCATTCGAGGCGGTCAAGGCGTTGGACTGCAGCATCGAGCCGGGGCAATTTGTGTGCATCCTGGGGCCGTCGGGCTGCGGCAAGTCGACCTTGCTCGGCGCGTTGGCCGGGCATCTGGTGCCGAATCAGGGCAGCTTGCAGATGGATGGGCAGGCGGTGGCCGGTCCGTCCCCGCAGCGCGGCATGGTGTTTCAGCAGCACACGCTGTTCCCGTGGCGCACCGTGCGTGAGAACGTCGCGTTTGGCTTGAAAATGCGCGGCGTGAGCAAGGCTGAACGGCTGGCAGCGGCGGATGAGATCCTGGCGTTGGTCGGGCTGGAAGGCTTCGTCGAGCGTTGGCCGAACCAGCTTTCCGGCGGCATGCAGCAGCGGGTGGAAATCGCCCGTGTGCTGGTCAATCGACCGAGCCTGCTGCTGATGGATGAGCCGTTCGGCGCACTGGATGCGCTGACCCGCATGAAGATGCAGGCCCTGTTGCTGGATATCTGGACGCATATCCGCACCACCGTGGTGTTTGTCACTCACGATATCGATGAGGCGCTGTTCCTGGCCGATCGCATCCTGGTGATGAGCCCACGGCCGGGCCGCATCATCGAGGATTTCCAGCTGGATTTCCCACGCCCGCGCCACACTGAACTGATGACCACCCCCGAATTCACTCACCTCAAGCGTCATTGCCTGGCACTGCTGCACCATGAAGATGGCCGCCAGTTGCCACGCCTGAACCCGCTCGGGTTGCCCACCGATCATTCAACACCGCGATTTGCCATATGACCTATAACCTGGAAATAGAAGCCCTGCGCCCACGTCTGCAAGCCTCGGACGCCGGCATGCGCCGCATTGCCCTGATTGACCTGGCTGATCTTGAAGACCCCGACGGTGTGCAATGGCTGGTGGACAGCCTGCGCAACGACCCCAGCGTAGAAGTGCGCGCCCAGGCCGCGACCTTGCTCGAAGCCTGGGAAGACGGCGAAGTGGTACAGGCCTTGTGTGAAGCCCTCACAGATTCCGAGTACGCCGTGCGCGGCGCCGCGGCGCAAAGCCTGAGCGTATTGAAGACCACCGAGGCGGGCAGGGTGTTACTGCCCTGGACCGGGCACACCGATGTCAGCGTGCGCACCGCCATCTTCCGTGCTCTGCGCGAATTGCGCCTGGAAGCCGCTGCGCCGGCGGCCTTGCTGGCCTTGGTGGATGCTGATGCGGGTGTCCGCCGTGAAGCGGTGGGGGTGCTGGGTTGGCTCAAACATCTACCCGCGCTTGAGGCGTTGGCCGCCTTGGCCAGCAGTGATCCCGACACCGAAGTCCGCCGCGCGGCTACCGGCGCACTCGGCTTGGCGAGTGATGACCTGGTCTTACCGGCGTTGCACCAAGCGTTGCTGGACCCGGCGTGGCAAGTGCGCGAAGAAGCCGCGACCACCTTGGGCAAAGTCGGTAGCCGCAAGGCTGGAAATGCGCTGGTCGCCGCGCTGGCCGATGAGTATTGGCAGGTTCGTCTGCGTGCGACTCGCAGCCTGGGCCGGTTACGGTATTTACCCGCGCTGGACGCCTTGATCCAGACCCTGGGCCATAGCATCAGCAACCTGCGCAAGGAAGCAGCTCTGGCACTGGGTGAACTGGGTGATCGTCAAGCGCTGACAGCCTTGCGCAATGCCGCCGACGATGGCGATCCGGAAGTGCGCAAGGCCGTGCGGATTGCCTTGGCGCAACTACAATGACCGCCGCGCCGCACGCCATCGGCAAAGGCCGCGACGGCCGGTTGCGCCTGGAATGGGCGCAAGGCGCGCAGTGGATTGATCACGCACGCCTGCGTCGCGAATGCCCGTGCTCCCAATGCCAGGCGTTGCGGTTGCGGGGCAGCCAGCCGTTGGTGTCGGAAGCGGTGAGGGTGGTGCAAATCCACCCTCAGGGTTATGGCGTGCAACTGGTGTTCAGCGATGGCCACCAGCGCGGGATTTATCCCTGGGCGTATCTGGCCGCCATGGGCAATGATCAGGAGGAGGGCGGGGCGCTGGCCAAGTGAGCCGGCAGGCGCCTCAAGGTCCACAGCGTGGTGAGCATTGCGGCGATGGCGCACAACGCAATGCCAATCAGCATCGGCGCTGGCGTGTGATCGGCGAACACACCGATCACCGTCATGGACACGGCCGCCGTGATCATCTGGATCGCCCCGAGCAAGGCTGACGCAGAGCCGGCCACCGCGCCGTGGTCCTCCAGCGACAAGACACCCGCCGCCGGTAACAGCAGACCGAGAAAACCGAAGCCGATAAACAGCAACGTCATCATCAAGGCCAGGCTGTCGACCCACAACGTCGTGACCGCCAGCACTGCCATAACCGCCGCCACGGCCACCACCGACCAACGAATCAGCGGCGCCAGGCCAAAGCGTGCGCTGAGGCGTGCCGTGAGTTGGCTCATGGCGAAGAACGACGCGGCGTTTACGGCAAAACCCAGGCTGAACTGCGTGGGCGTCAGGCCGTAATGTTCGATGTACACGAATGGCGCGCTGCCGATAAACACGAAAAACGTAGCCAAACCGAACCCGCACACCACCGACAAACCGATAAACACCGGGTCACGCAGCAACGCGCCGTAGCTGCTGAAGGCGCTGCCCAGGGTCTTGCCCAGACGGCGTTCAGCCGGGTGAGTTTCCGGCAGTTGTACGATGGTCATCACCAGGCATGCCACCGCGAGCACCGCCAGCACGGCAAACACTTCACGCCAGCTCCACAGCGAGATCACCAGGCTCCCGGCCAACGGCGCGAGAATCGGCGAGACACTCATCACCAGCATCAGCAACGCCATGAGTTTCGCGGCTTCATGCCCGGTGTACAGGTCACGCACGATGGCGCGCGGAATCACCATCCCCGCGCACGCACCGAACGCCTGCAGGGCACGAAAGGCGATCAGTGATTCGATGGTAGGCGCCAATGCGCAACCGACACTGGCCACGGCAAAAATCACCAGGCCGGCATAAATCGGCGGCTTGCGCCCGAACACATCGCTGATCGGGCCGTAGAACAATTGGCAGACGCCGACGATGACAAAAAACACCGTGAGGCTCATCTGCACCAACGCTGGCGAGGCGTGCAGGCTCGTGCCCAGGGTCGGCAAGGCCGGCAGATAAATGTCGATGGCGAAGGGGCCGACGGCGGTGATCAAGCCCAGCAGCAGGGCCAGGCGGGCGATACTTCGAGACATGGGCAATTCCGGGCGGAGCAAACAAAGGTCGGCCAGCTTAAGGGATCTGCGCAGATCCGCAAACTTAGGCTTCAATAAGCAGTATGGATGGCCGATAACATGAGCAGCGGGGCTTCTACGGTTGGGTTCTCAACCGGCTGACCAGGCACGGGGATACCAGCATGACGATCAAACTGCGCTTGATGCTGTTGATAGCGACCGGATTGCTCACTGCCTTGATCATGAGCCTGGCCGGCTACCTGGGAAACACCCGGATGGGCAGTGCCGTACAGGACAACGAAGTGAGCATGACGGTGCTGCGCAACCACATGGAAGCCGACATGATGCACGACGCCCTGCGCGCCGATGTGTTATCGGCGATGCTGGTGGGCCTGGGTAAAAGCACCAGCAGCAAGGCCGAAGTCGACAGTTCTTTGAAGGAGCACGCCGAGCACTTTCGGCAGGTGCTGGCAGACAACCTCAAGTTGCCGCTGGACGATTCGCTCAAGGCAAGCCTGGAAAAAATCAAACCCAGTCTGGATAACTACATCGCCACCGGCGAGCGAATCGTCGCGCTGGCACTGGACAATCCTGAGGCTGCGCGCGGGGAACTGGGCACGTTCAATGCCGCCTTCAGCCAGTTGGAAGATCAAATGGCGGGCCTGAGCGAGTTGATCGAAACCAATACCCAGCAGACCAGCGTGGGTACTCGGCAGGCCATCAGCAACGCCAACTTGACCTTGGGCGCGGTGTTGATCGCCAGCCTATTACTGCTGTTGGCCCAGGGCCGCTGGGTGATCCTCAGTATCATGGGGCCCCTACAGGCGGCCAGCCGCATTGCCGCCAGCATCGCACGTGGCAACTTGAGTGAACCCATCATGGAACCCCGGCGCAAGGACGAAGCCAGCGCCCTGATCCGCAGCCTCGCGACGATGCAAAAGGACCTACGCGGCATGATCGACGTGGTGCGCAGCAACGCCCATGGCGTCAATGGCATGAGCGAGCAACTGAGCCGCGGCTGCCATGAAGTGGCCGGCAGCAGCCAGCAACAGAGCGCCGCCGCCAGCACCATGGCCGCTGCCGCGAGTGAAATGACCGCAAGCATCGAGGAAATCACCCGGCACGCCGGACGCGCACTGGACATGGCCAACCAGGCGCAAATCTTGGCCAAGGACGGCGGCCGGGTGATTCATCAGGTGGTCAATGACATGGATGGCATTGCCCGTTCCGCGCAGCAATCGGCCCACGTGATCCGCACGCTGGACAAGGAGTCCGAGGCCATTTTCAGCATTATCCAGGTGATCAAGGGGATTGCTGACCAGACCAACCTGCTGGCCCTGAATGCCGCGATCGAGGCCGCCCGTGCTGGCGAGCAGGGGCGCGGATTTGCGGTGGTTGCTGATGAAGTGCGCAACCTTGCTGGACGCACCAGCGCATCCACCCAGGAAATTGCCGCCATGGTCGGGCGTATCCAGCAGAACACCCGGGAAGCGGTGACCAGCATGGAGGAGGGCGTTGCTCAGGTGGACAAAGGCATGGCGGTCACCGCCGAGGTGGAGCGGGCGATTCGCGAGATTCTCCAAGCAACATTGAACACCACGGAAATGGTCAACGATATCTCCCGGACCATCGGCGAGCAGAGCCTGGCCAGCAATGAAATTGCGCACCAGGTGGAGATGATTGCGGGGATGTCAGAGAGCAATAGCCGAGTGATCGGGCAGACGGCGTCGACCACCGATGAACTGTCCAACCTGGCAGGAAAGCTGTCGCAGTCGGTTGATCGATTTCAGATGTAACTAATTGATTTAACTCAACTAAATAGTCATTTAGTTGAGTTGGCTCTCAGGGCAGGGGACTCAAGACTGGGAGAGGGTGGTCATACGCCGCTCGGCGATACGCTCAACGGTTTGCATATGCTCCGTGCCCCATTGGCACAGCGCGCCCAACGCAGTCGCCAAGGATCGCCCGAACGGTGTCAGCGAGTACTCGACCTTGGGCGGTATTTCCTGGAAATCCACCCGGAAAATGATCTCGTCACGCTCCAATTCCTTGAGTTGCTGGATCAGCACCTTATCGGTCACGCCGCCAATCGCACGCCTTAATTCCCCATATCGATGAACATTTTGCGCCAAGTTGAACAGCACCAGCGGCTTCCATTTACCGCCAATCACCGCCAGGGCGGCCTCGAGCCCGCAATTGAATGAGTGGTTGGCCATGATCCAGAGGACTCCGCATAGGGTACTTACTAAAAGGTGCATACTATTCAAAAGAATAGCGCAGATCTACAGTTGGGCCTCAACCTTATTCATCGGAGTTCACCATGAGCAGGCTCAACGGAAAAATCGCAGTCATTACCGGCGGCAACAGCGGCATAGGCCTGGCAACAGCCATTCGCTTTGCGGCGGAAGGCGCACACGTCGTCATTGTAGGACGTCGACAAGAGGAACTGGACAAGGCGCTGCAACTGATAGGTCCTGAAGCCATCGCCATACAAGGCGACATTTCAAAAATGGACGACCTTGATCGCGTGTTCACCCAAGTCAAAGCCGCCAAAGGCCGGGTCGACGTGCTGTTCGCCAACGCAGGCCTGGGGGATTTCCAGCCGATCGGCTCGATCACCGAGGAATCGTTTGACCGTACCTTCGGCATCAACGTCAAAGGCACGCTGTTCACCGTACAAAAAGCCTTGCCACTGATGAGCGCCGGCAGCTCGGTGATCCTCACAGGTTCGACCACAGGCACCATGGGCACACCGGCATTCAGCGTGTACAGCGCAACAAAAGCGGCGCTGCGTAATTTTGCCAGGAGCTGGGCGCTGGATCTGAAAGGTACGGGCATTCGCGTCAACGTACTTTCACCAGGGCCGATCTCGACACCGGGCTTGGACCTGGCGCTTTCAGGTACAGGCCAGAAAGACGCAATCATCGACGACATGACCGCGCAGGTTCCGTTGAGCCGAATTGGCAAGCCCGAGGAAGTTGCAGCGGCAGCGTTGTTCCTGGCATCGGATGAGAGCAGCTTCATGACCGGCAGTGAGATGTTTGTCGATGGAGGCTTTGCTCAGGTTTGAGTGAGATAGGGGTTTTGCCTGTTGAAATCTGATGGGCACTGCCCCTGATTACGCAATACGATATTACGCATAATGTATATTATGTTAAATCATATATTGCGCCTATCCTCCCCATGACCTCTCTAAGCCGCAGATTTGACAACATTGAGCCTGATCACTTCGCTGAGTGTGATCCTCTCCAAGCTACGGGAGCTACCTTCAAAAACTGCCGGAGTTCCACCAGCAGTGTTTCCATCGAATAGCCACTCGAACCTGATCCCTCGTATTTCAAGGCCGGCATGATGTTTTCAACGCCGCCGTAGCGCCACACACCCTGTTCTTTCTCATCCTGCTGCAATGCCCGAGCAAAGATCGACAGATCTCTGCGTGCCCGCGCAATACCCGAGATGCGTTCGACCCAACTCTCGTAACGCTGGCGAACTTCGAGGACAGTGCCGTGAACAATCGCGACGACGCCACATCGTGTTCTGTTGTGAAACGCAATGTTCGACAATCCCAAGTAAGGTCGTCGATGGTTCAATGGCGCGTGATTGATCTCGGCTGGAAGATGGAAAACCGCCAGGTCGATCTCCGGGTACTCCACCAGCATCATGTCCGGATGGCTCAACAATCGCTCGCTGCGCGCAAGATGATCCATCCCCTCGAGATAACAAGGCTCGTAACGCTCGGTGTGGTCCAGGACCTGCTCGACCATGGGTAAAACCGCTCTGTAACGATGCAACAACGCGGTGTCAGTATCGATCGTTCCTGGCAGTTTCACCTGTGCTGCCAAGCTATTGAATGCAAAGGCCGCTTTTAATGCTTGGGCTGATACCCCTCGCGAAAAGTCACCCAGCCTGGCGATGTCGATCAACAGTTGCTGATGCCGCATCGCATGGGACGGCGATAGAAAGGCATAAATCGAGGCCAGCCCATCCAGGTCAAAGTGGTCGCTGGTGACGATCTTTGCGCCTTCGACGATATCGCTTTGCTTGAGAAAACTGAAAACACTTTGCGTTGACAGATTGGCTTTGTAGGGCGCAGGTGTCTTGTTGGAAGGCCAGTGCGACAGCGTCAATAATGTTGAAGCATTATCAATGGAGTCCAGGGACACATTCGGCACTTGCGCGGTATGGCCTAACGGCAAGTACCCGTAGGGGCTCTCGCGGTTGATACGGACGGCCTCATTTTCGTATGAAGCAGGTGAAGCAGGCTTGCGCGGTGAGTGATCGCTCAGCGCCAGGTGGCAATCACCCGCCTGAATCGGTACATAGGCCAGTTCCCCACCGGTGTCCAACCCATAGCTCAAACGGCAAAGGTTTTCGCGACGGATGTCGGTGGGTTCTCCATTGATCAGGACTGCGCCCGGTCCTGCAATCGCACTCATCAAATCGATGAACTGGTTGTTGATAATCCCGATGGGACGCCCGCCCAGCACTTTTATCTCGAGATCTCCCACCTGTTTCTCAACATCGGGGTCAGTCAGAAACTCAGTGGCGCGCTGTGGCAAAACGGACAGTAGATTCATCGTCGGCTTCCCTTCGAGATCATGCAGGGTCAAACGTTGGTTGCTCGGCTTTTTTTCGAGTGACCGGCCTGACGGAGAAGAAGATCAATACCGACAGCGCCGCGTACACACCGAAGAGCCACGCTGCAGCGCTCGATGCACCGACGGCACCACCGGGTGAAGAGAACCCACCCAGATTGACGATCATGCCGGCTAATGCCGCGCCAATGGCTGTCGCGATCAGTTGTACGGTGGTGATCGACGCCCCCGCCAGCTCCTTCTCATCTTCGGACACACTTTCAAGTACGCGCGTCAGCAAATGCGGCCATGCCAGCCCGATCCCGGTACCGATCACCAACATCCCGGCACACACCCCCACGACATTGATGATTGACGGGCCGAACCGCGGTACGAAGATAAACGCCAGGATCAACCCACCGACAATGAAGAACGGCGCAATGCCAATTGCGCGGATCGCTGGGTTGGGCTTGAGCCCAGAGCTGTACAGTGCTCCCAAGGTCCAGCCTGCCGCCATCAACGCACTGATGTAACCCGCCAGCAGCGGTGTTTGCAGGTGCAGCACTTGCAGGAAGTACGGCACGAAGACTTCGCTGGTCATTCCGACCACCATCAAACCCATGGAGAAATACAACGGCAGCAGCGCACTGCGGGCAGTCAGCGCGCCCTTGGGTAATAACCGCAACGTTGAACGGACTTCCACCCGGTAAACGAAGTACAACAGTAAAAGGCCGACCGCCAGGCCCAGGACGCTATAGACCGCATCCGGCTTGATACTGCCGACGGATATCGCCAATACGACGCCACTCAAAAGCACCAGTTGCGCCAGCGGGACACCCATACGGCGTGGAGCCTCGGTGCTTTTCTTCGGCAGCAGTGCCCAGGCCAGCAACATGAATAATACGGTGACCGGGATGAGTGCCCAAAAAGCTGCGCGCCAGGCGTCGTACTCAGCGAAAACGCCACCCACTGCCGGCCCGATCAGCGTTGCCGCCCCCCACATGCCAGAGATCAGCGCCATGGCTCGCGGCCACAAAGGTTCGGCGAACACCAACCGAATCATGGCGTAGGGCAATGCGAACAAAAGCCCCCCACCCAGCCCTTGAATCGTTCGGCCCAGGATCATGACCGCCATGTTCGGCGACAGACTGCACACCGCGCTGCCGGTAGCGAAGATCACCCCCGCCCAGACGTAGGCGCCCCGCGCGCCCAAGCCGGTCAGGCATTTGGTCGACAGTACGGAGCCGATGATGGAGGCCACCACGAACAACGTGGTGTTCCAGGCGTAATAGTCGAGGCCGCCGATGTCCGCGACCACGGAGGGCAAAATCGTCGTCACCAGATAGACGTTGATTGCGTGCAGCGCAACGCCGCCCGCCAAGGCCGCAGATCGCAATCCGTTCCTTCCAAGTAGTAATGCCGACCACCCTGTCGTAGATCTCATCTCGATACACCAAGTCTGATTAACGTAAAACCACTCTATTATAAAAGCATTTACTTGTGTAATTATTTGTCCCCTATATTGCCTCTTCAACGACAGCCGATAACGCTGACTCACCGCCTAGGGGTTTTAACCGCAGGCGCAGGTCTCCACCCACCAGGCATTGCTCCACAATCGACAATTGCCGGGCCTCGGCCAATGACGTGAGCCCATTGATTCCCAGCAATGGGCGGGCATCACTGCCCAACAACAGGGGGGCGATATAGATCAGCCACTCATCCACCAGGCCCGCAGCCGCTAAAGCGCCGCACAACACCGCTCCGGCTTCGACCTGGACTTCGTTGCACCCCTCCTCCGCCAGGCATGCCATGACCTGATGCAGGTCCAGGCGCCCGTCCGACAACCCAACCTGGCGAAAGCGCACGCTGTCTGGCGGCACGCCCGGTGGTGTGACAGCCGGGCCATGAAAGATCAGGGTGGGCGCCTCGCCATCCCATACATGGGCGTCGGTGGGGCCTTTGAGATCCTGGTCCAGCACCACCCGCAGCGGCGCGACAAACGCCATCTGCGGATCCGCCAGGCGCACCGTCAAACGCGGGTTGTCCGCGTGCAGCGTGCCGCTGCCGGTGAGTACGGCGCAGGATCGGGCGCGCCAGGTTTGCACGTCCTCCCGGGACTGCGCCGAGGTGATCCACTTGGACTCCCCGGTGGCCAGGGCTGTGCGCCCGTCCAGGCTCATGGCCAACTTGATCCGCACCCAGGGCCGCTGACGCTCGATGCGTGAAAAGAACCCTTGGTTCAACTCCCGCGCCTCGGGACACGGCAGGTGTTCAACCACCACCCCTGCCGCCCTGAGCCGCTCGACGCCCTGATTCTCGTGCTGGGAGCGGTCGACACTGGCGACCACCACCCGCGCTATACCTGCATGGATCAACGCATCGACACAGGGCGGGGTACGCCCATGACCACCGCAGGGTTCCAGGGTGACATAGGCAGTGGCACCCCGCGCCTGATCGCCCGCTTCGCGCAACGCATTGACCTCGGCGTGTGCCTGCCCTGCCCTTGCATGCCAACCCTGTCCAAGCACTTCGTCGTGTTTGACAATCACGCAACCAACCCTGGGATTAGGCGCCGTGGTGTAGGCGCCTCGATCGGCCAATGCCAGGGCGAGCGCCATGAAATGGCGGTCGCACAACGGCACCCGGCTCATGTGCGAAGCAGCGCCAAGAGATAAACCGCGTCCCCATGTTGACGCTCGATCACCACCAGTTCCTGCCAGGTGAAGCCAAACCCTTCGAAGGTTTCGCGCACACCTTGCTCAGTGAAAAAGTAACCTTGACGCTGGTTGTCCATTGCTCGCCACCCTGGCGTCGGGTTGCTCGCGTCGACACCAAACACATTCAGCCCGATCAAGGCGCCCGGCCGGGCGAACTGTCGGATGTTTGCGAGGTAGGCCTCCCACTCGTCAGGGTGTTGATGATGAAAACAACCGTTGTCCAGCACGGCGTCGAACAGCTTGCCCGCAGGCGGCTGCCAGTCCTGCAGCGCACTGCATACCAGTTGCAGGCGCTCGCCCCAACGCTTGCGCAGCAGCGGCCAACTCGAGTTTTCGACAATATCCAGCCCCGTCACACGATGCCCTGCCTGGATAAACTCCGAGGCGTCCCGTGCCCGGCCGACGCCCACGTCCAGAATATGCTGATCCGGCGTCGCCCCCAGTAACTCGAGAAACACCCGGGCCGCCTTGGCCATGCCAATGTCCCACGACCATTCGTCTTCGCCATGACTGTAGCGGTGCACAAACGAGGTATTGAGTGCCCCGCGGTACGACGGTACGTCCATGAATTTCGCTGGTTTGCTCATGTCTGGAGATCCTTGGTTCAAGAGGCGCGACGGGTGGCGATACCGTAGATATGGCCGTCATAGGAGCTGGCCAGGAAATCATCGCTGGCAAGGCTGTGGGTGATACAAGAGATGCCGCTGGCCGTGGGACGCTGCACCTGCTGCCAGGAACGGCTGGGCAAGTCAAAGAGCGCGATGGTGCCGCTGTAGTTGGCGGTGGCAATGACCTCGCCGTCGGCGGAGGCACAAATGCACTTGATGGAATTGCGGTGTGGCGTGTCGTAGACCTCGTCCCCGCTGTCTAGCCACAGGCGCAACTTCAGGTCGCGGCCAATACTGGCAAAACCGCCTTCGACCCGGCAGCAACCGTTGGAGATACGCGTGTGGGCATTTTCGATATGCCGCGAACAGCTGAAGTCCTCGATCGAGTGCAGGGCTGCGGCCGCCGACGCGCACACGCTGAACAAGTGATGCTCATTGGCGGCCACGCCCTTGATTGCGTTGTCGTGCATCGGGATCGAGGCCACCCACTTCAGGCTGTTATCGCCATCGATGACAAAGACCAGGCCTTCACCCGTGTAGGTTCCGATCAGCGCATGGAGTTGGCCGTTGCGTTGGAAGGTGGTGCCACAATTGAGTGGCGAACGGTGCTGATACAGCAGGCGCCCGCTGAGGGCATCGAAGACCTGCCCCATCTGCCCGCCGGTCAGCAGCAACGGCCCGAACGGCAACAGGAAGTTGCAAAGGCTGCCAACGCCGCTCAATGGTTGGTTGTCGCGAAACAGCAAGCCGGCGTCACCGATGCTGTACTGTTGGCCATCGCGGGTGACCACGGCATTGATGCTTACCGCCGGCTGGATCCCTTCCACGGTCCACTGGTCGGTTTCATAATCCCAAGTGGCATAGCGTGAACCGAAGGTTGCGAACACCAGCGCATCACTGCCAACGAACGCGCAACTGCGCGGCCAGACAATGCTGGGCAGATTGGTGCTGCGCAGTTGCTCCAGTTGGATGCCATCAAAGCGCCAGAGGATCGCCAGGCGGTCATAACTCAAGGTCACCAGCAGTTGCTTTTCATCGTTCCAGACGATCCGTTTGATCCCCGCATCATGTGCGGCAATGGAGCGGATATCGCCCTGATGGATAATCGAGATGCGCCCTTCATCATCCCCGGCAAACACCACGCCGGCGCGAGTAATGGCAACGGTATCGGTCTCGACCCCACCGATATCGACCTCATCACATTGCTTGAAACTGGCGGTATCCCACTGGCGCACGGTGCCGTCGTCGCTGCTGGAAATCAGCCGCTTGCCGTCCGGCGACCAGACCACGGAAATCACATCAGCCTGATGCCCACGGCACGTGCCCTTGAGGTTGCCGTCCAAGTCGAAGAGGCGCAGTTGATGATCGCGTGAGCAGGTTGCGATCGACGTTCCGTCCGGTGAAAACACGGCCATTTCCACATCGTCGTCATGCCCCGATAGCACGGCCTTCAGGCGCATGCTCGGCACTTCCCAAACTCGGGCGGTGTAGTCGCTGCTGGCGCTGACAAGGAATTGGCCATCGGCACTGAACGCGCACTGGTTGGCCAGGTGGTCATGGCTGACACGGTGGATCGAATGCCCGGTGCGGGCGTTCCACAAGATCACTTGGTTGTCGTAGCCGGCGGTGGCGATGAACTCACCCGCATGGGCGGCGACACCACTGATAGGGCCTATATGTTTCATCGAAAAATCCTTTTCCTGGAGAATGAAATCAAAGCTTGATGGTGTGCCGCGACTTGCTGACTTTCGAGCGCAAGTAGTTGTGGTTCTGCTTGGTCAGGAACACCCCGGTGGGCACGGAACTGACCACGTCGATCCCGCCGTCGCGCAGTTGCTTGACCTTGTCCGGATTATTGGTCAGCAGCCGGCAGCGATTGACGTCCAGGGCACGCAGCATGGCGACCGCAGGGGCAAAACTGCGCGAGTCTTCCGGATGGTTGAGCTCCAGATTGGCCTCGTAGGTGTCCATACCCGCGTCTTGCAGCAGGTAGGTTTCAAACTTCGAATACAGGCCGATACCGCGTCCTTCCTGGCGCAGGTAAATCAAGTAGCCGCCTTGGGCATTCAATGCCCTGAGTGCTTCCTGCAACTGCGGGCCGCAATCGCAACGTTGGGAGCCGAACACATCACCGGTGATACATTCCGAATGCACCCGAACCAGCGGTACTTCGGTATCCGGCCGGCCCGCCCTGACGGCAAAATGCTCGTTGTGTTTGTCAAAGCCTTTGAAGCCGAAGAACTGTGCATTGACGGACCCACCAAGAATCGAGATGGGGACTTGCGTATGCAGCGTTACTGGAGTGTCCATGACTAAGCCTCTATGTGCGTGAGACGTTCTGGTCAACGTTGTTTTCCACTAAACGGAATCCCATGACATAGATGGGCCTTGGATAACGTCCATGTCGGCGCTGATTGCGCGCAAGATCCCTGAAACGGGTGAAGCTGCCTCCACGGGCCACACGGTGCCGACCGACATCCAGCACCAGGTCATCACTGATCACAGGCCCGCCCGGGTACGCCTGATAATCGTCGGCAACGTACTCTTCCACGTTGCCGGCCATGTCGAGCACGCCAAAGATCGAGGCTCCTTCAATAAATACCCCGACGGGTGTCGTGGTCAGCAGCCCCAATTCGAGGGTGTTGGCGTACTCGACATTGAATGTTTCGCCCCACGGAAACTGCGCGCGCTGCAGCCCTGCCGCGGCGTACTCCCACTGCGCTTCGCTGGGCAAGGCGAACGCGCGCCCGGTGCGAAGGCTCAACCATTGGGCGTAGGCGTCGGCATCGGCGTCACTGACGCTGTACACCGGGTGGTTGGCCTGGTGCTGGGGGAAACGGCCAAAGGCCCAACTGGTCGGCAAGAACGGATAACCGGTATCCAGCAGGAAGGCGCGGTATTCACTGTTGGTCACCGGGTACCGAGCCATGCGAAAACTCGCGAGGCTGACCCGATGGTTGGGGGTTTCCTTCTCGATCCAACTGCGGTCCAGGCCCAGACCCGCGTAGGTCTTCATGACCGTGTCGACGCGTTGCGGCTCCAGGCCAATTTCCACTTGGGCGGCGGGAATGTCGCGCAGGCTGGGATTGAATACATCGATACGCGGGTCGCCCTTGCAGCCCAGCACCTCACCGGCGGCAATTCGTCGGACCAAGGGTTCGGCAGCGGACTCGACCATCCGCAACAGTTGCTCGATGGGAGCACTCATCAACTGTCCGGTGGCGTCGGCGATCTGCCGGGTCAGTTCATATTCCACGTAAGCCGGCGGGTAGCCCATCAATTCCCGGTCAGACGTGTTTTTCGGCAAGGGGCTCGGTAGCGTTGGCCAATGCCAACCGTATTGATTTGTCATAGGTACACCTTTATTCCGAGCGAACAAATCCGCGACCGAGCGCAAATCCGCTCGGCGTGCGTTGATCAGTCAGGTATCAGAGTCGGTCGAGCAGCAACCTTCGATTGGTCTCGAGCATTTCGATTTCGGTGGAATACACTTCAACCACCAACCCATCGGGATCTTCGAAATACACGGCAGTGCGGACATTGTCCGGACCCTGGTGATAACCCGGGGATGGGCCATTGCCCTTGACCAGGGTAATAGTGTCGTCGGCAGCGACCTTGTCGGCGATGCGCCGGACATCCTCCGGCAGCGCCCGGATACCGATGTGATAGCCTTGCGGGTAAGAAAAATCGCTATTGTGCTCGATAAAGAAGTCGAATCCGTTCAGCTCCATGACCACTTTGCGCGGCCCCAGGTTGTAGCAATACCGCGCGCCGAAGATTTCGCGGTAGAACGCCTGGGAGGCCTCCAGGTCACGGGTCAGGATATTGATATGGGCCATTTGCGGCCGTTGGGATTCCTGGGCGGCCGCCGCGATGGACACCCCTTCCAGGGCACGCCACATCTTGATCGCCGCGGTGAATTTGGAGAAGCCGGCCAGCCAATGCTTGACTGTTTCCTGGGACACGTCCGCGTCATTATTGAGCGCAAGCGCATGGGGATAGACGAAACACGCGGCGTGCTGCAGCCATATCGCGCTCAGCGGTTCAGCAATCGGTTTGACCGCCGTGCCTTCGTGCAGGCGAATGACGCTGACCGCTTTGTTACGGTAGACGTCCACCAACGCCTTGAGGCGAGCGTCCAGTGCATCAGGGCTATCAGCGGCTGACACCAGCAGGATTAGCCCGTCAGCCTCAGGTAGCCGGGCATTCTCTACGGCAGCGCACAGTTCAAAGCCGGCAGTCTTGGCGCAGTTGTTCAATGCCCCAAGAAACGCGCTCATGCGTGCCGCCGTGTCAGCGGAGTACAGGGTGATAAACCGCAACATCAGCCTACCCTCCTCTCAGCACGACGACCCATCAGCAGGCTGTAGCGCCCGATAGGCTCTTGAGTCACCTCGAAACCCTGGGCAGCTATCTGCTCGGCGATCCAACGGGTGGGGTGCAATTCGCCATGCACCGTATTGACCATCATGTGCAAGGAGAAGTCTGCCGACAGTGCCGGATGAATCTCATCACTGTCCAGGGTCATGCTCAGCACCAGCAGTGAACCACCGTCATTCACCAGTTGCGCGGCCGAACGCAGCAACGCTTGGGTTTCTTCGCGAGTGAAGTAGTGCAGGCAGTCATTGACCATCACCACGTCTGCACGCTCGCCTTCGTAACGTGCCAGATCCAGCAAGTTGCGCTCCTTGAACGTAAGGCGCCCCGCCAACTGGTATTTTTCGAGGGTGCTTTCAGCCGACTGGCGTGTGGCTGCCAAGTCCCAGATCTCACCCTGGACCTGGGGGTGACGGCGTGCAATTTCAGCGATATAGGTGCCGTGCCCACCGGCCAGGTCGATGACCTTTTTAGCGCCGGCGAAGACCGGCAATGCTTTGAGTACATCGACCATGGGTTGGCTGAAGCGCACCATCGCATCGTTAAAGGCATCGCGGGCGGCGATGTCGTGCTTGAAGCGATTCTCTTGTTGGAAATCCATGGACTCGGCGCTGCTGAGGATCTCCCCCAGGCGCGGCCAGTTCTGCCACTGCAAGCGCTGGTGGTCAATAATCGGGCCGATGAACTCAACGCTGTGACTGACCAGAAAGCGCTGGGATAGAGGCTGATTGACGTAGGTGTCCTGGTTTTTTTTCAACAGGCCCAGGGCAACCAGGCCATTGAGGAAAATCTTTGTCTTGTTGGTGACCCAACCCATTTGTTGGCTGATGGCGAGGGCGGTGGCGGGTTGGGCTGTTTGATCGAAGATCCGCTGCGCTACGGCGAAGTGGAGGATGGCGGACTGCCGATACTGGTCGGAAAGCTTCACCAGATCGACCACGCTGTTGAGGGCCGTAATCTCTTCCGCGTGCTCATAAATAGTTGTCGGTTTTTGCACAGTCATACTGATTCTCTTCCTTGGGTATTGTTATTTTCACTGACGTCGGCAAGCGTTGGCGGCTTGGGCGCAGTGTGTATTTAACGGTCCGGAGTCGTATGCAACTGAACGTGTAGCCAGAGGCTTCCAAAAGCTCGCTACCAGCCTAGCCCTAAGAAACACAAAAGCAAGGAGAACCTTTTATAATTATTCGGAATCAGCAAGATAATACTTATTCTATTTATTAGTTATTTTCCTCGTCCGCAAAACTGACTATGCTCATCCCCTCTACCCTTACGCAATGGATGGCGCCAAAGGTCGACAAACTTCAGTGACGCGCTCACTCCCCATGGTTACACGCAATTTATGACCTCCAGACCCACTGACGACACCCAGTCATCCACTGCTGATCGCATTCTGTTTTTGCTCAAAACCCGTGGCCCGCTCAAAACCACCGAACTGGCTTCCTTGCTGGAGCTCACCTTTGAGGCCGCCCGGCAGCAAATCCAGAAATTGCAGACATCGGAGCTGATCGTCGGTGTTTCGGCGCCCACCCAAGGGGCAGGTCGCCCCTCCTTGA
Organism: Pseudomonas reactans; assembly: GCF_013385825.1. Taxonomy (GTDB): domain Bacteria; phylum Pseudomonadota; class Gammaproteobacteria; order Pseudomonadales; family Pseudomonadaceae; genus Aquipseudomonas; species Aquipseudomonas reactans. The sequence goes on from NZ_JACAPG010000014.1 coordinate 359,609, forward strand.
AATGGGCGCTCACCGACACCGCGCAAAACAAGTTCCCCGACTCCCACAGCGTCTTGACCCTGCACTTGATCGAGTCCATCGAGGGCGTTTTCGGCAGTGACGGTGTCGAAAAAATCATCACCAGCATGGAAGCCACCAATCGCCAGGAGTATGTCCAGGCGTGTTCGCACGCTTCGACTTTGGAAGAAAAGGTCGGCATTCTGGTGCGTATTCGCGAACTGGCTGGCTACATGGCGCATATGGAGCCCGAAGGCAAAGGATGGTTGCTCATTGAAAACCATTGCCCGATTTGTGCTGCGGCGCGTAAATGCCAGGGTTTCTGTCGCTCGGAGTTGCAGATATTCCGTGCAGCGATGGGCGATGACGCGAGTGTCGAGCGTTGCGAGCACCTGATCTCTGGCGACCGACGCTGCGTCTATAACATTCAGCCACTCACTTGAACTCGCTTGTTCTTAACGCTTCAGCAGCCCTTAAAGGAATAAGGCATGACGCCAACTCTCGACTTGCTCGCCAGCCATCGAAGTGAACGCAGCTACCACGCAACGCCCATCAGTGACGAGCATCTGAACGCTATTTTGCGCGCGGGCCACCAAGCCCCAACGTCATTCAATGCCCAGCATATTTCGGTGGTCGTCGTGCGCGATGCGCAGACTCGCCAGCGCATCGCAGACGTGGCCGGCGGCCAGCCCTGGATCGCCGCGGCGCCGGTATTCATCACCGTGGTGGTGGATTTTCACAAGACCGCCGTCGGCGCCGCACTCAATGGAAACGAACAGCAGATCCAGCGTCATCTCGAAGGCATGATCGCCGCCAGCACCGACGGCGGCATCGTGCTCAGCACCATGATGATCGCTGCACGCTCGCTGGGGTTGGGCGTAGTGCCCGTCGGAGGTATTCGCGCCAACGCCCTGGAAATGATCAAGATATTGGACCTCCCCCAGGATACCTTTGCCCTGTGCGGCATGGTCCTGGGGCACGTACGTGTACCCGCAACACAGAAGCCACGGATGTCCATCGACACGTTTTGTCATTATGAGCGTTACAATGGCGCTGCGCTGGGGCCGGCCATTGTTGCTTACGACCAACATCTCATGCGCCACTGGCAGATCATCGGGCGTGCAGAGGGTCAGTCCTGGTCCAGTACCATTGGCCGCACTTACGCGCGTAATTACCGTGCCGACCTCAAGGCTCAACTGCTCACCAACGGTTTGGCGGCAGACTGAGGCTCTTTGCGTCCCTTAACGACGGCGCCGATATGTGCGTTGTGCATACGCCATTCTCAAACGTCATAATCCTACGTTTTCCTACATGGTAATCTCACAAGCCTATCAATAGGCATTGATCGTATGTCGACAATGGCCCCAACCAGGAAAGATCATGCCAAAAAAGTCCCACAGCGCCCTGCGTCGTAGTTTCCGTGAATTGCTTGCAACGCCTGCATGTGTTGAAACCGCCTCCGTTTTTGACCCGATGTCCGCGCGTATCGCCGCAGACCTGGGTTTTGAAGTCGGCATCCTCGGCGGCTCCGTTGCATCGTTACAGGTACTGGCCGCGCCCGATTTCGCACTGATCACCCTGAGTGAGTTCGTTGAGCAAGCCACCCGTATCGGCCGTGTTGCCCAGTTGCCGTTCATTGCCGACGCCGACCACGGCTACGGTAACGCGCTGAACGTGATGCGCACCGTCGAAGAACTTGAGCGTGCCGGTGTGGCCGCGTTGACCATTGAAGACACGTTGCTGCCCGCGCAGTTTGGCCGCAAGTCCACCGACCTGATCTCCATCGAAGAAGGCATCGGCAAGGTCCGTGCTGCGCTGGAGGCTCGTGTTGATCCGGAGCTGTCGATCATTGCGCGGACCAACGCCGGCGTGTTGCCGACCGAAGCGGTTATCGAGCGCACCCTGGCGTATCAGAAAGCCGGCGCCGATGGCATTTGCATGGTGGGTGTGGCGGATTTCGAGCATCTGGAGAAGATCGCGGAGAACCTGACCGTGCCACTGATGTTGGTGACTTACGGCAATCCCAAGCTTAACGATGCCAAGCGCCTGGCGAGTCTTGGCGTGCGCGTGGTGGTTGCCGGTCACGGCGCTTACTTTGCCGCAATCAAGGCGACCTATGACAGCCTGCGTGCCCAGCGCCAGTTGACCCACAGCACCGATAACCTCAGCGCCACAGAGCTGACGCACACCTATACCCTGCCGGAAAACTACGTGGCGTGGGCTGAAGAATTCATGGACGTTAAAGAGTAAGACTCAATCCTGAAGAGGGGGATCCTCTCCCCCTCTTCACCTCATCACTGCCCCAGCGATGTGTAGTGCCGTGGCAGTTGCGTGGTGACGATCAACCATGAACCCAAAGCGCATAACACGATAACTATTGAGTGGATTATCCAGGGTAATGATTCGCCGTAACCTGTGCCCCTAGCGCAAGCACATTGCCTTGCGCAGCACATGAACGGAGCTTTCCATGACCTTATCCACTCCCCGCCAACTCGAAGGCAAAGTCGCACTGATCACCGGCGCCAGTTCTGGCATCGGCCGTGCGACCGCGATTGTCCTGGCGCAACGCGGCGCCAGGATCGTCGCCGCTGCCCGTCGCCAGAGCGAGCTGAACGAGGTGGTAGCCGAGATCACCGCCCAGGGCGGTATCGCTTCCTCCATCGTGGTCGACGTGACCCGCGAAGCCGACATCATTGCCATGGTCCAGTTTGCCGTGGACACCTACGGCCAGCTGGACATCGCCTTCAACAATGCCGGCACCGAAGGCGTGTTCGCGCCGCTGATCGAGCAGGACAACGCACGCTTCGACCTGGTGTTCGAACCCAATGTGCGCGGCGTCTTCAACTGCATGAAGTACGAGGCCAAGGTGATGCTGGAACAGGGTTTTGGCAGCATCATCAATAATGCGTCCATGGGCGGCGTGATCGGTTTCGAGAATGCCGCGCTGTACATCGGCACCAAGCACGCCGTGGTCGGCATGACCAAGACCGCGTCCATCGAGTGGTTCAAGCACGGTGTGCGGGTGAATGCGCTGTGCCCTGGGCTGATCGAAACGCCCTTCCACCATCGCGGGATCTGGCCGTCGGTAGACGCCCAACAGGCGTTCGCCGCCAGCACCCCGGCCAGCCGTTTCGGCACGGCTGAAGAAATGGCGACTGTCGTGGCGTTTTTGGGCTCGGAAGATGCCAGCTACGTGTCCGGTCATGCCCTGCTGGCCGACGGCGGCTACTCGGTGGCCTGACGGTTACGCGCCTGGAAGAAGTCGATAAATGCCCGGAGCTTTCCGGGCATTTGCGCACGGTTGGCGTAATACAGGTGGAAGGTCTCGGCGGGCGCCGCGTATTTTTCCAGCAAGGCTACCAACGCGCCGCTGGCGATGTCCGCCTGAGCAAATGGCCGGAACACCAGGGCCACGCCACAGCCCAGGCGCGCCGCCGACAAGGTGGTGCGCATTTCATCCAGTACCAGGCGTCCCTTCACCTGGATCTCGACATTGGCCTTGCCGATGCGAAACGTCCAATCCATCAGCGGCCCGCGACTGCTCAAGCGCTGGTGGATGCAGTCGTGGGCCAGCAGGTCTTCGGGTGTGTCCAGCGGCGCCGAGCGTGCCAGGTAGTCGGGCGTGGCCACGGCCACCATCGGCTGCGACGCCCCCAGCGGCACCGCGATCATGTCACGTTGCAAGGCCTGGCCCAGGCGGATGCCGGCGTCGAAGCCTGCACCGATGATGTCGCTCAAGCCATTGTCCATGGCGATATCCAGGGTGATGTCCGGGTACTGCGCGAGAAAGGCCGCCACATGCGGTTCGATCAGCGAGGCGTAGGCCACGTAGGAGCTGTTGATCTTCAACGCGCCATACGGGCGGCTGGCGGTGTCGTGTACCTGCTGCACCGAGAAGCGGATCTGCTCGAGGGCCGGGGCCAAGGTGTCGAGCAGTTGGCTGCCGGACTCGGTCAATGCCACGCTGCGCGTGGTGCGGTTGAACAGACGCACACCCAATTGCGCTTCGAGTTGCTTGATGGTCTTGGACATCGCCGTGGGCGTGACCTCCATCTCCGCCGCCGCCCGCGCGAAATTCATATGACGGGCCACGCATTCAAACGCGATCAAGGCTGGCAGGTGGGTGGATTTCGGGCTCATGCAGCGTCTCGAAGGGTGGATGCCAATGGTGTGGCGCAGCATAGGTGAGTTCAACTAACCCGGCCACGCAAAAAAATCCGCCGCAGAGTCTGCGGCGGCAACCAAAGGATTTTGTCGAAGCAGAGCGGCTAAGACAGCGTCTACGCTACACCCGCCGGCCATTAAAAATAGTGAAGTTTAATTAATCGAGTTTCATCCGGTAGCCCGCTGCAGGCCACGCAGACTGTGCTTAGAATCAACCCCGGCAACCACGCCGAACACAATAAAAAACCGTAACAGCTCACCTGCAAACATCTGCCCATTCAACTTTATGCGCCATCCAATCAGTGCGGTGTTTCTGTGCGCGCGTTCATTCTTCCGGGGAAGTCACAACATGATTAAACAGTCGAGTCTGTTAGCACTGGCGGTGTGTGCCGGTATCAGCCAGCTGGCGTTTGCCGAATCGGTCACCGACCAGGCGGACTCCAAGGGGTTTATCGAGGGCAGCAGCGTCACCGGGTTGTTGCGCAACTACTACATGAACCGTAATCGCCAAGGTGGCCGGGCCGATAACATCGACTGGACCCAGGGCGCGATGCTCAACTACACCTCGGGCTTCACCCAGGGCACCCTTGGTTTCGGCGTGGATGCCTACGCCTACGGCGGGCTGAAACTGGACGCCACCCACGCAGACGCTGGCACCGGCAACCTGCCGACCGACCGCCATGGCGACCCCGAAGATGCCTACGGCTCCGTGGGTGCGGCGGTGAAGATCAAGATCTCCAAGACCCAACTGAAATTCGGTGACATACAACCCACCGCCCCGGTCTTCGCCACCGGCGGCACCCGCCTGTTGCCGCAGACCGCCACCGGTTTCGACCTGACCAGCAGTGAAATCGCCGGCCTGGACCTGGAGGCTGGGCATTTCACCAGCACCAACAGCGGCATGACCAGCAACCATGACCACGATATCTATGCGACCTACGCCAATATCGCCGCCAACAGTGCAAGCTTTGTCGGTGGCAAATACACCTTCAGCCCGTCCCTGAGCGCGACCGTCTACGCCGGTGAACTGGAAGACATCTGGCGCCAGTACTACACCAACCTCAACTACGTGATCCCGCTGGCCCATGACCAGTCACTCGCGCTGGACGGCAACCTCTACCGCACCCTCGACACTGGCAGCGCCAAGGCCGGCGCGATCAATAACACCACCTACTCGCTGGCGGCGGCGTACTCGTTCCTGCAGGCGCACACGTTGACGCTGTCGTTTCAAAAAGTGCATGGCGACACGCCGTTTGACTACATCGGCACCGGCAACAATGGCGCGGGCGAAGGCGGCGATTCGGTGTACCTGGCCAACTCGGTGCAGTGGGGGGACTTCAACGGGCCGGGCGAACAGTCCTGGGGCATTCGGTATGACCTGAACATGGCCAGTTACGGCGTGCCAGGGCTGAGTTTCATGGGCCGCTACATCAACGGCTCGGACATCAATGGCACCCACACACCGGATCACAGCGCCTATGTGGGCGACTACGGTGCCGATGGCGCGCACCATGAAACGGACCTGGAGGCCAAGTACGTGATCCAGAGTGGCCCAGCGAAAAACCTTTCGCTGCGTGTACGCGATGCGATCGTGGCGTCGAACGCCGACCAACGCGATGGTGACCTGAATGAGTTGCGGCTGATCGTCGACTATCCGTTTACCTTGCTCTAGTCATTCCGGCATAGCCCCCAACCGCTGGCGCATCCCCGCGCTGGCGGCTGGGCCGGCTTGGATCGTGCACTGGTCCAGCGGCACGCACTGGCCTGCCGCGTTCGCCATCGTCGGTTGTACCGGCAGCCCTGTGGCGCGCTCCACCACTTCCACACTGTGGCCTTCTTCTGCGAAATGCCGGTTGCCCCAGGCCACCAGCGACATCAGCACCACGCTGAAGTCCTCGCCCTTGGCGGTCGGCACATATTCGTAGCGTGGCGGTCGCTCGCTGTAGGGCCGCCGCTCCAACATCCCCGCCTCCACCAGGCCATTCAGACGACGGGTCAGCATATTCGGCGCGATGCCCAAGCTGCGCGAGAACTCGTCGAAGCGGCGCAGGCCGTGCAAGGCGTCACGCATGATCAGAATGCTCCACCACTCCCCTACCCGCTCAAGGCTGCGGGCGATCGGGCATTCGTCGCTGATGAGGGACTTGCGTTGCATGGGGATTCCTGTGGGTCGGTGCAAATGTGCGTGGCGCCATGTTACTTTCATGATGATAGTGACGTCCATAGGGTCTGTTCCCTCACCGCAACCGGAGTCGATTGATCATGAGTAAACGCATCGTTGTGACAGGCATGGGCGCGCTGACGCCGTTGGGCGCTGACGTGGAATCCACCTGGCGCCGCCTGTTGGCCGGACAATCGGGCATCCGTCGCCTGCCGGAAGACTTGATCGGGGATTTGGCCGTCAGCATCGGTGGCCAGGTGCAGAGCGCTATCCAGGATCCTGAAGCCGGATTTGACCCGGACCGCCTGCTGGCAGCCAAGGAACAACGCAAGATGGACCGCTTTATCCTGTTCGCGCTGGCGGCGGCGGATGAAGCCTTGAAACAGGCGGGTTGGGCGCCGAACACAGTGGAACAACAGGAACGCACGGCGACCATTATTGCGTCGGGTGTCGGCGGTTTCCCGGCGATTGCCGATGCAGTGCGCACTACTGACAGCAAAGGCCCGCGCCGATTGTCCCCGTTTACCATCCCGTCCTTCTTGAGCAACATGGCCGCCGGGCATGTGTCGATCAACTACGGCTTGAAAGGCCCGCTGGGCGCGCCGGTGACGGCCTGTGCCGCGGGTGTGCAGGCTATCGGCGACGCGGCGCGGATGATTCGTGCCGGGGAAGTCGATGTAGCGGTGTGCGGCGGCGCCGAAGCGGCGATTCATCGGGTCAGTCTTGCCGGTTTTGCGGCAGCGCGAGCCCTGTCCAGCGACTTCAATGACAGCCCTGAGCGGGCTTCGCGGCCATTCGACCAGGCGCGCGACGGGTTTGTCATGGGCGAAGGCGCTGGCATCCTGGTCATCGAAGCACTCGAACACGCCCTGGCCCGTGGCGCGCAGCCGATTGCGGAGTTGGTGGGCTACGGCACCAGTGCCGACGCCTTTCACATGACGGCCGGACCGGAAGATGGCGATGGTGCGCGACGCGCCATGCAGCAAGCCTTGCGCCAGGCAGGAATCGAGGCGGCCCAGGTTCAATACTTGAACGCTCACGCAACTTCCACACCGGTGGGCGATAAAGGTGAACTGGCGGCGATCAGGACGGTATTTGGCGCTGACGGCAGCCCGGCGATCAGCTCGACCAAATCCGCCACCGGTCACCTGTTGGGCGCTGCGGGCGGTATCGAAGCGATCTTCACCGTTCTCGCCCTGCGCGATCAGGTCGCCCCGGTCACCCTCAACCTGGAAACCCCCGACGCGCTTGCAGATGGCCTGGACCTGCTGCGCGGTGCAGCCCGGCCGATGCCCATTGAATACGCGCTGTCCAACGGCTTCGGCTTTGGCGGCGTGAATGCCAGCGTGCTGTTCCGCCGCTGGGCGTAGTTTGCCCCTGCGGTATTTTTCGGGGACCATGGGCGCCTTTCTGAACCTGCCAACGAGAGGCGCCCATGGCTAACCACGACCTGCACTACACCCCGGATCCCGATGCTGACTCGATTTCTTCGGATGTGATCGGCTTCAACGGCATCCTGGTGTCCACCCAGATCCCGACCCGCGCCGATGGCAGCCTGGAGCTGGGCGATATCACCCTGCAAAGCGAATGCACCCTGCAAGCCTTGAAAGTCGCCCTGGAAAAGGCCGGCAGCTCCATGGACCGGGTGATGCACCTGACCATTTATCTGACGGATATGGCCGATCGCGCCGCCTTCAACGAGGTCTACAAGCGCTTCTTTGCCAAGCCCTGGCCCGTGCGTGCGGCGGTTGGCGTGGCCGCGTTGGCGGTAGAGGGCATGCGCGTGGAAGTCACTGCGATGGCCGCTCAAGCCTGAGTGGGTGCCGGTCAGGCATTTCACAGCTACAATGCGCGCCTCAACCGTGACAAGCCTGACTAAAAAAACTATGTCCTTGCCCAAGCATCACCTGGAATTGCTCAGCCCTGCCCGCGATGTCGCCATCGCGCGCGAGGCGATCCTGCATGGCGCCGACGCCGTGTACATTGGCGGCCCGAGCTTCGGCGCGCGCCATAACGCCTGTAATGACGTGAGCGATATCGCGTCCCTGGTCGAATTCGCCCGCCGTTATCACGCGCGCGTCTTCACCACGATCAACACCATCCTGCATGACAACGAACTGGAGCCCGCGCGCAAGCTGATCCATCAGCTCTACGACGCCGGCGTCGACGCGTTGATCGTGCAAGACCTGGGCGTGATGGAGCTGGATATTCCGCCCATCGAGCTGCACGCCAGCACCCAGACCGACATTCGTACCCTGGGCCGCGCCAAGTTTCTCGACCAGGCCGGTTTTTCGCAGTTGGTATTGGCCCGTGAGCTGAACCTGCAGGAAATCCGTGCCATTGCTGACGAAACCGATGCCGCCATCGAGTTCTTCATCCACGGCGCCCTGTGCGTGGCGTTTTCCGGGCAGTGCAACATCTCTCACGCACAGAACGGCCGCAGCGCCAACCGGGGTGATTGCTCCCAGGCCTGCCGTTTGCCGTACACCTTGAAAGATGACCAGGGCCGCGTCGTGGCCTTTGAAAAGCACCTGCTGTCGATGAAAGACAACAACCAGAGCGCCAACATTCGCGCGCTGGTCGAAGCCGGCGTGCGTTCGTTCAAGATCGAAGGCCGCTACAAGGACATGGGTTATGTGAAGAACATCACCGCCTATTACCGACAGCGCCTGGATGATGTGCTTGAAGACCGCCCGGACCTGGCGCGTGCTTCCAGCGGCCGTACCGCGCACTTCTTCCTGCCGGACCCGGAAAAAACCTTCCACCGTGGCAGCACTGACTACTTCGTCACCGACCGCAAGGTCGACATCGGCGCCTTCGACACTCCAACCTTCACCGGCCTGCCGGTGGGTGTGGTGGAAAAAGCCGGCAAGCGTGACCTGCAAGTGGTCACCCATGAGCCGCTGTCCAATGGCGACGGTCTGAACGTGCTGATCAAGCGCGAAGTGGTGGGTTTCCGCGCCAACATCGCCGAGCCTAAAGGCGAGTTCGAGGAAGATGGCGAGAAGCGCTATCGCTACCGCGTCGAGCCGAACGAAATGCCGGCCGGCCTGCACCAGCTGCGCCCGCATCATCCGCTGAACCGCAACCTGGACCACAACTGGCAACAGGCGCTGCTCAAGACTTCATCCGAACGCCGCATCGGCCTGACCTGGACCGCTCGTCTGCGCGAAGCACAGCTGGAAGTCACCGCCACCAGTGAAGAAGGCATCAGCGCCAGCGTCACCCTGCCCGGCCCGTTCGGCGTAGCCAACAAGCCAGAACAGGCGCTGGACACCCTGCGCGACCTGCTCGGTCAACTGGGCACCACCGAATACCATGCGACCGACATCCAACTGGATGCGCCGCAGGCGTTCTTCATCCCCAACTCGCAGCTCAAGGCCTTGCGCCGCGAAGTGATCGAAGCGCTGACCGCTGCCCGTGTGGCCGCGCACCCGCGTGGTGGTCGCAAAGCCGAAACCTCGCCGCCGCCGGTGTACCCGGAAGCGCATCTGTCGTTCCTGGCCAACGTCTACAACCAGAAGGCCCGTGATTTCTATTACCGTCACGGCGTGAAGCTAATCGACGCCGCCTTCGAAGCCCACGAAGAAACCGGCGAAGTGCCGGTGATGATCACCAAGCACTGCCTGCGCTTCTCGTTCAACCTGTGCCCTAAACAGGCCAAGGGTGTGACGGGCGTGAAGACCAAGGTCGCGCCGATGCAACTGATTCACGGCGATGAAGTGCTGACTCTGAAGTTCGACTGCAAGCCGTGCGAAATGCACGTGGTGGGCAAGATCAAGGGCCACATCCTTGGCTTGCCGCAGCCAGGCAGCGCAGTGGAGCACTTCAACCCGGAAAACATCATTTTCCAGGGTACGCACTGAGCCTCCGGGAGCGGGGCCACCACCAGCCCCGCTGCAACCCCGCCGCCGCCAGCAGAATTGCCGCCACACCCAGCCATTGCAGCCAGCCCAGGCGGTGCCCAAAGGCGATCCAATCGACGAAGATCGCCGCAATCGGGTATATGAATGACAGCGCGCCGGTAATGGCCGTGGGCAGTTTCTGGATCGCGCCGTACAGCAACACGTACATCAAACCGGTGTGCACCACGCCGAGGGTTACCAATGCCGCCCAGGCATTGGGGGTGGCCGGCAGACTGTTCCAAGGCACCATTGGCGCGAGTAACAGCGCGCCGGTGGTCACCTGGATCAACGCCATCAAATGCGGCGGTACTTCTTTCAAACGCTTGATGATCAGCGCCGCAATCGCATACAGGAACGCCGCGCCCAGCGCCAAGGCGATGCCGGTCAGGTAATCGTCGCCGGTCTGCTGGTCGCCATGGGCGGTGACAATCGCGAGCATGCCCAGGAACGCCACGCTCAGCCACGCCAGTTTCTGCACGGTGATTTTTTCGCCCAGGAACAGCGCCGCCAGCATTACCAGCATGAACGGCTGCACGTTATACACCGCCGTGCTGATGGCGATGGACGCGCGGGAATAGGATTCGAACAGCAGCAACCAATTGCCGACAATCGCCACGCCACTGAGCATCGCCAGGCCGAGCTTGGCCCAGGTCAGCAGGTCCAGGCGCAGGTAACCCAGCAGTGCGCAGACCAGCAACAGCGTCAGCCCGCCGATCACACAGCGCCAGAACACCACTTCGATCACCGACACGCCAGAGACCAGTACAAACCAGCCAATGGTGCCCGAGATCAGCATAGCGGCGACCATTTCCCACGACCCGCGACGGATGGATGTGTCCATGATTGAAGCTCCTCAAGTGAGGCTCAATTATGGCAATCTGCTCAGCAGCGGCTCCAGCGCCTAAAAAAGGCCAAACCGCTGGATTGCCTTTACTTATTAGGTGGACACCATGATTGACACCATCGACCAGCAACTCATCGCCGCCTTGATGGACGACTCGCGCCTGTCGCTCAAGGCCCTGGCCGGCATTACCGGGCTGTCCTCGCCCAGTGTCGGCGAGCGTCTGCGCCGTCTCGAAGAACGCGGCGTACTGACCCACTACACCGTCACCATAGACCCCAAGCATTTCGGCTACCTGCTGCAAGCCATCGTGCGCATCCGCCCCCTGCCCGGCAAATTGCAGGAGGTGGAGCGACAGATCCAGGCGATTCCCGAATTCACCGAGTGCGACAAGGTGACGGGCGATGATTGCTTCATCGCGCGCCTGCATGTACGCACCATGGATCATCTGGACAGCCTGCTCGATAGGCTCAATGCCTATGCCGAGACCAACACCGCCATCGTCAAGAAAACCCCGGTGAAACGACGCTTGCCGCCGCTGGGCGATTCGTGATTTTGAGTCAACAGCGCAATGCCTGGGATCAACAGGTGAAACGCTCATGTACGACCCATCGCTGATAACTGTGGGAGCTGGCTTGCCTGCGATAGCGGTGGATCAGCGACGCAAGTGTAAGCTGACAGTCAGCCATCGCAGGCAAGCCAGCTCCCACAGTGGGTCCGCATCGCCTATCCGTGCAGCGCTTTTGCCGCTGCCAGCAAGCCCTGGAACTTGCCGTATCGCACTGCAAGCACCGCCTGTTGCGAGGGATCCGGCGTATACCGTGCCTTCACCGGTATCCCCGCTTGCAACAACCCATCCCCCTGCCCGATCGACAGAAATCCTAGCTTCGCGGCACCGATACAGGCACTCAACTCACTGCCGTGCAACGTGAAGATCTCCCGCTGCAGGATATTGGCCAGCAGCTGCGCCCAGTATTCACTGCGCGCACCGCCACCCACCAGTGCACACGCACCGACGCGGGCACCTGCTGATTGCACTGCGTGCATCGCATCACGCAAACCGAACCCTACCCCTTCCATCACGGCATAACCAAGCATTGCGGGGGTGCAGTCGTGGCCCAGCCCCATAAAGCCGCCGCGCAGCAAAGGATCGTTATGCGGTGTGCGTTCACCCGCCAGGTACGGCAAAAACAACGGCGTGGCCACTGGCACCGGCTGCTCGATCGGCAGTTGCGCCTGCACCTGGTCCAGCAACGCTTGCTCATCCGCAGTGCCCGTCAGCCGTGTGACCCAACGCAGGCAACTGGCCCCGGCCAGCATGGCGCCCATGGTGTACCAACGGTTCGGCAGCGCATGGCAGAAGCTGTGCACGGCACTGGCCGGGTTCCCGGCGGCGTGGTCGGTAATTGCCACGATCGCTGCGCTGGTGCCAAGGGTGATGAATCCATCGCCTGCGTTGATCGCGCCGATACCGACGGCGGCCACCGGATTGTCGCCACCGCCGCCGGCAATCATGACGTCAGTCGACAGCCCCAGGTCAGCCGCCGTCAAACGCGCACTTGCTGCGCCGCCTTCAACCAGCCTGGGCATCTGTTCTGGCGCAAGGCCCGTAGCGCGCAGCATGGGGCCGAACCACTCACGGTGCGCCACGTCCAGCCACAACGTGCCGGCGGCATCGGACATCTCGCTGATGCGCTCGCCACACAAGCGCAAACGCAGGTAATCCTTGGGTGACAGCACACAATCGATGGCGTTGAATACAGCAGGCTCATGCTGCTTGAGCCACAATAATTTGGGCGCCGTGAGCCCGGCCATCGGCAAACTGCCGGTGACCTCGGCAAACTCCGCTCCCAGCAGTTGCGCCTGAGCGACAGCTCGAGAGTCGTCCCACAGAATTGCCGGATACAACACGCGGTTGTCAGCCCCCAGCAGCACCGCGCCGTGCATTTGCCCGGACAGGCCGATACAGGCAACTCGAGCAAATGCCTCATGCGTGCGCAACTGGGCCAGCGCTTGCAAACACGCCTGCCACCAATCCTGGGGGTCTTGCTCGGACCAGCCGCTATGACGCCGCGACACACTCAGGCGCACGCCGGCATGGGCCAGCACTGTGCCGTCGAGGTCCATGAGGATGGCCTTGAGTTCCGAGGTGCCGAGGTCGATGCCGAGGGAAACGGGGTTGCTCATACGGGGTCATTCCACTCCATTACAGCCACATGAATGACGCCATTGCAGCGTCGGCGCCAGGCGCACACTCTGGGTCGGTGCGCCGGGTGAAGCCATGCGTTGCAACAACAGGTTCACCGCCTGTGCGCCGAGTGCCTGCACCGGCTGCGCGATCAAGGTCAGGCGCGGCACGAAGAAATCCGCCCAGTCGAAATCATCAAAACCCACCAGCGCCATCTGCGCCGGCACGTCGATCTGCGCGTCACGCAGGGCCTGCATGGCGCCCAGGGTCATCAGGTTGTTGCCGGCCATGATCGCCGTCGGCGGTAACGCCAAGCCCAGCAGCTGCACCGTGGCCTGGCGTGCCGGCTCAGTGTTGGAGCCGCCATTGACCAGCAGATCCGGATCAAACGTCAGCCCCGCTCCCTGCAATGCGGCACGGTAACCGGCGACACGCTCATCGGTGGTGCTGAACCCCTCGCGACCGGCGATAAAGCCGATCCGCCGATGACCATGGCCGATCAGGTGTTCAACCAGCACTTGGGTAGGCTGGGCATTCTCCACCCCAACCTGATCGAAGTGCTCACTCATCATGCGGTCCACCAGCACCGCTGGAATTTCGTTGGTGCGCAGATAATCCAGGGCCTTTGAGCCGTTCGAAGGCGCCAGCACAATCCCATCGACCCGCCGATGATGCAGCGCCGTGACCACTTTCAGCTCCTGCTCCGGATCATCATGGGTGTCGACAAACAACATCATGTAGCCGTGTTGGGCGCACGCGGTTTCAATCGCGTGCACCGTCTCACTGAAATAGTGGTTGGACAACGCCGAGATCGCTACACCAATGGTGTTGGTACTCGACCGGGCCAGCGAGCGCGCCAGGGTGTTGGGGATGTAGCCCAACGCCTGGATCGCCTGCTGCACCGCCAGCACGGTGGCCGGGCTGACCTTGCGGGTGCCGTTCAACACGTGGGACACCGTCGACGTCGACACCCCCGCCCTGCTTGCCACGTCATCCATGGTGACCACGACGCTGTTCCTTCTCAGTGGATCAATGTTTGCTCGACCAACCGCTGTACGTAGCGACGTTGTCACGGGTGATCAGTTTGGGCGTGAGCAGGGTAACCGCTTCGGCCGGGGCTTTGTCATTGAGAATGTCATTGCCCACGTTCACCGCGGTCTGCGCCATGGCCCACGGGGCCTGGCTGGACGACGCCTGGATCTGCGAGTCGGTCTTCAGTGCGTTCTCGATATCCGGCGCGCCGTCCACCGAGGTGATGATGATGCCGCTGCGCTTGAGCTGCTTGGCGGCCAGGTCGCTGCCGATGGCTTGTGGGTCATTGATCGCGAACAGGCCGTCGATTTTCGGGAAACGCGTAAGGTAACCCTGCATCACGTTCAGGCCACCTTCGCGGGAGCCTTTGCCGTCCTGGTCGTCGGACAGCACCTTGATATCCGGCGCGGCGGCCAGTGCGGCCTTGCAGCCTTTGACGCGGTCAGTCACGGCGGTGACTTGCGGGCCATTCTGGATGATCACATTGCCCTTGCCAGAGAGCTTGTCCACCAGGTATTGGCAGGCCAGCTTGCCGGCTTCGACGTTGTCGGTCTGCACGGTGGCGTTCACGCCCTTGGCGTCCACATCTACGGCGACGACGACGATGCCGGCGTCACGGGCCTTCTTGATGGCCGAGGCCATGGCAGAGGGGTCGACGGCGTTGATCAGGATCAGGTCGACCTTGGACGAAATGAAATTGTCGATCTGCGAAAACTGCTTGCTCAGGTCGTAGTCAGCCGACACCAAGGTGACCTTGACGTTGGGGTTCAACTCCTTGGCCCTGGCGGTTGCGCCGTCGGCCAGGGTCACGAAATACGGGTTGCCCAGTGAGCCCATGCTGATGCCCAGGGCCTTCAACTCACGGGCTTCGACGGCCTGGGACATCAGGGCAGCCAAGGCAATGACGGGAAAGATACGTTTAAGGTTCATGCGGGTCTCTCTTGTGATTGTTGTAGGAATCAGGTCCGCGCACCGGACTGGCGATAACGATCCAGCGCCACCGCGCCAATGATCACGATGCCCTTGATGATGTATTGCCAGATATCCGACACACCCAGCAGCACCAGGCCGTTGGTGAGCACGGCGATGATCAGCGCACCGATCAACGTACCGCCGATGGTGCCGACGCCGCCGGTAAAACTGGTGCCACCGAGAATGACTGCCGCAATCGCATCCAGCTCGTAGGATTGCCCGAGTTGCAGGCCGTTGGCGGCGAACAATCGCGAAGCGCTCATCACCGCGCCCAATCCGGCCAGCGCACCGGACATGGCGTAGACGAACAGCAGCACTTTCCACACCTTGATACCCGACAACCGCGCCGCCTCCGGGTTGCCGCCCACCGAGTAGATCTGCACGCCCATCACCGTGCGGCGCAGGATGAACCACGACAGCGCCACCACGGCCACGGCAATGATCACCAGCCAGGGCACGCCGAGTAACGAGTCATTGCCGATAAAGGCAAACGGCAGGTCCGGGTTGAACACCGTCTTGTCATCCGCCAATAGCCGCGCCAAACCGCGCATGGCCGTCAGTGCGCCGAGAGTGACGATAAACGGCGGCAGGCGCATGAAGGCGATCAAGCCGCCATTGACCAGGCCGAGCAACAGCCCGAAACCGATACCGGCAGCAATCCCGAACATGCCGAACTGCGGCGACATCGACGCCTGCAATGCCACCACGGCTGAAGCGGCCAGGATCGCGCCCACCGACAAGTCGATGCCGGCAGTGAGGATCACAAAGGTCATGCCCGCCGCCAGCACCACATTCACCGACGCCTGCTGGGTGATGATCGACAGGTTCTGCACCGTCAGGAAGTTCTCACTGGCCAGGGCGAAGCCCACCAGCAGCAGGATCAGCACCGGCAACATGCCGACCGTGCGCATCAACTCGCGCGCGCGTTCCGCTTTACCTGTTGTTGCGATATTCAACTCAGCCATGGGCAACCACCTGATCGCCACCGGTGGCGAGGTCAATAATGCGTTCCTGGGAAATAGCCTGGCCGGAGGCGCCGCCGACTTCAGCGACGAGCTGGCCTTCGCGCATGATCAGCACGCGGTCGCAGGTGCCGATGATTTCCGGCAGCTCGCTGGAGATCACCACGATGCCGACACCGGCCTGGGCCAATTGATTGATGATGCGGTAGATCTCGGATTTGGAGCCGATGTCGACGCCACGCGTGGGTTCGTCGAGGATCAGCACGTGCGGCTTCACCTCCAGCAGTCGCGCCAACAGCACTTTCTGCTGATTGCCGCCGGACAGCGCGCCGACATTGACCTTGCCCGACGCCACGCGAATCGACAGTGACTTGATCGCATCGTTTGAACGCTGCAAGGCATGCCCGCGATCCAGCACGCCACCGGCATGGGCATCCGGCACACAGGCGCAGACGTTGATGTTGTCCGCCACGCTCATGTCGAGGAACAGGCCCTGGGCCTTGCGGTCTTCGGTGAGGTAGACCACGCCTGCGCGGATCGCGTCCGCCGGGGTGCGCAGCTGGGTGACGGTCTTGCCGACCACTTCCAAGGTGCCCGAGGTGCGGGGGTCGGCCGCAAAGATCAGCCGCGCCAGCTCGGTGCGCCCTGCCCCGACCAGCCCGGCAATGCCCAGCACTTCGCCGGCATGCAGGTCAAAGCTGCACTGGCGCACGCGCTTGCCGTCGGCCATGTCGCGCACGCGCATCACCACGTTGCCGGGGTTGTAGGCGGCGTGTTCTTTCTTGTAGAAGCCTGACAGGTCGCGGCCCACCATCATTTTCACCAGCACTTCGGCCGACAACGCGTCGCGGGTCAGTTCACCGATGTATTGGCCGTCCCGCAGCACCGAAACACGGTCCGACAGCTCGTAGATCTCGGCCATGCGGTGGCTGATATAGATGATCGCCAGGCCTTGGCTGCGTAGTTGCTTGATCAGCGCAAACAACCGGTCGGTCTCGCGGGATGACAACGGTGTGGTCGGCTCGTCCATCACCAGGATCTTGGCGTGGGCGTGCAGGGCGCGGGCGATCTCCACTAACTGGCGCTCGGCAATCGACAGGCTGCTGACCCGTGTCGCCGGGGTGAATTCGGCGCCGAGGCGTTGCAGCACCTCGATGCACCCCGCTTCCATGCCCTTGCGATCGATGGTCCAGCCACGCCGCAGTTCGCGGCCCAGGTAGATGTTCTCGGCCACGCTCAGGTTGGGGCACAGGCTCAATTCTTGATAGATAACGGCGATGCCGAGGGTTTTCGCGGTGGCGGGGTCGAAGCAGGCTACCGTTTGACCGGCAATGCGGATTTCACCGCCGGGGTCGGCTTGATAGGCGCCGGAGAGGATTTTCATCAGCGTGGACTTGCCAGCGCCGTTCTCCCCCATCAAGGCATGGATTTCGCCGGGGTAGACCTTCAGGCCGACATTCTTGAGCACGCGCAAACCGTTGAAGGTTTTGCTGATGCCCTGCATTTCAAGCAAGGGTTCAAGGCTCATGAATGAGCTCCTGGTTTTATTATTTTTGTCGTCAGTGGGCCGACTCTAATGTAGAAACATTTCTTTACGCAAGCGCTTGCCTACCTGTTTTTGTGCGTGAAGAAACGTTTCATCAAGCCAATTTATTGAATAGGCACACAAAGCATCGGTTTTACCGTTTGTCTGCTATTGTCCAAGTACCTCATCTCCTCCTCATCGCCCCCCAAGCGATCTTCTGTGAGCATGCTCTGCGCCCTTGTCGGCTGACGACGGCGGGCCTGAACGTCACGGAACGCACAAGCGATGGACACACCGTTACCCGAACAACCGCAATCGCGCGCCGAGAAAATCGTCGAGTTCAAACGGCAGAAAACCCTGCTCAAGACCGGCGCGCTGCAAGACGCCATCTTCAACAGCGCCTACTTCTCCAGCATCGCCACCGATGAAAAAGGCGTGATCCAGATCTTCAACGTCGGCGCCGAACGCATGCTCGGTTATGCTGCCGCCGATGTGGTCAACCGCATCACCCCCGCCGATATCTCAGACCCCGTCGAGCTGATCACCCGCGCCGCTGCCCTCAGCCTGGAACTGGATACGCCCATTACGCCGGGTTTCGAAGCCCTGGTGTTCAAGGCTTCCCGCGGCATCGAAGACATCTACGAGCTGACCTACATTCGCCAGGACGGCAGTCGCCTGTCGGCCATGGTTTCGGTGACCGCCCTGCGCAACCGGCATGACACCATCATCGGCTACCTGCTGATCGGCACCGACAACACCGCGCGCAAGCAGGAAGAAGCCGAGCGCAAAGGCTTCGAGCGTGCGTTGGAAGAAAAGAACCTGGAGCTGGAACACGCCAGCCACATGAAGTCCGAGTTCCTCGCCACGATGTCCCACGAACTGCGCACACCGTTGAATGCGGTGATCGGCTTTTCCGAGGCGCTTAAGGACGGCTTGGTCGGTGAAATGAGCGAGACCCAGCGCGAATACATCGGGGACATCTTCACCAGCGGCCAGCACTTGCTGTCGTTGATCAACGATATTCTCGACCTGTCCAAGGTCGAGGCCGGGATGATGGAACTGGAGCTGGAAAGCGTTGAACTGGCGGGCCTTTTGGCCAACAGCCTGCTGATCGTGCGGGAGAAGGCCGCACTGCAACGTATCCAATTGAAGCTGGAATGCCCCGACGACCTCGGCCACCTGGAACTGGACCTGCGCAAGACCAAGCAGATCGTCTACAACCTGCTGGCCAACGCGGTGAAGTTCAGCGAACACGGTAGTTCGGTAACACTGACGGTGCGCCAGGTCACCCGCGAACAGGTCGGGCAGATTCCCGGCGATTGGCCGGTGTATCGCTTTGCCTTGCCCGCGAGCCCTCAGCAGCAATTCCTGGAGTTGAGCGTCAGCGACACCGGTATCGGCATTGCCGAGGACGATATGGGCAAGCTGTTCAAGGCCTTCAGCCAGATCGACAGCAGCCTGGCGCGCAAATTCGAAGGCACGGGCCTGGGGTTGGCGATGGTCAAGCAACTGGCGGACTTGCAGGGTGGCAGTGTCGCGGTGGCCAGTCGCGAAGGCTGTGGCGCGCGGTTTGTGGCGTGGTTGCCACTGCACCGCGCGGCGGAGGCTCCATGGCCCACATCCTGATCGTTGAAGACAATGAAGCCAATATGCGCCTGGCGCGCCTGTTGCTGGTGAACGCCGGTCATACAACCGTGTGGGCGCCCGATGCCGAGACCGGCCTGACCCAGGCCCGCGAACAACAACCTGCGCTGATCCTGATGGATATCCAACTGCCCGGCATGGACGGCCTGGCCGCCACTGCTCTGCTCAAGCAGGACCCGCTGACGGCGCACATTCCGGTGATCGCCCTGACCGCCATGGCAATGAAGGAAGACCGTGAAAAGACCCGGCTGGCCGGCTGCGACGCCTATGTGATCAAACCCCTGCGTTACAAGGAGCTGTATCAGGTGATCGATACGCTGCTGCAAACCCACAACGACCCTCTCAGATGAGAATGCACCCATGGCCACGCTGCTGATCGTTGATGATGAACCTCAGGTGCGCAAGCTCCTGGAAACGCTGTTGCACCACGAAGGCTACCAGACCGTCAGCGCGAGCAGCGGCGAAGAGGCGCTGCAGGTCGTGGTGCAACAGGCGCCCGATCTGATCCTGCTGGACATCATGATGCCGGGGATGGATGGGTATGAGGTGGCCAGCCAACTGAAAAGTGACGACGCCACGGCGGGTATTCCGATCATCATGCTATCGGCCCTCAGTGATGCTGGCGCGCGCGTCAGCGGCCTGGAAAGCGGTGCCGAAGAGTTCATCAGCAAACCGATCGAGCGTATCGAACTGTCCCTGCGTGTGCGCAACCTGCTGCGGCTCACCGCCCACGGCGAGCGCGCAGATAGTCTGCGCCAAGCCCTGCAACCCGACGTCGACCGTCGGGACCTGGAAACCGCCCTGCGCCAGGCCGTGGAACGCAATGAATTCATCGTGCATTACCAGCCAAAAGTCGAGCTTGCGACGGGCCAGCTTTGCGCGCTTGAGGCCCTGCTGCGCTGGGACCGGCCGGGGCATGGCGCGGTGTCCCCGGCGGTGTTTGTACCGGTATTGGAAAGTCTGGGGCTGATCGTAGCGGTAGGACGCTGGGTGATCGAGGCCGTTTGCCAACAGATCGCGACCTGGCAACGCAGTGCCATTGGCGCTGTGGAGGTGTCGGTCAACGTGTCCGGCCATCAATTGATCGAGGGCGACCTGATTGCCGATATTGCGCGCATCCTGGCGCAAACTGGCGTCGAGCCGCACTGGCTGGAAGTGGAGCTGACCGAAGGCTCGTTGATGGAGAACACCCAGCACACCATCGCCAGCCTGCAACGTTTACATGCCATGGGCGTGAAAATCTCCATCGACGATTTTGGCACCGGCTATTCAAGCCTGGCGTACCTGCGGCGTTTTCCCATCGACACGCTGAAGATCGACATCGCGTTTATCCGCGAAGTCACCAGCAACCCCCAGGACGCCGCGATTACCCGCACCATCATTGAACTGGCCCACAGCCTCAACCTGCGGGTGGTCGCCGAAGGCGTAGAAACCCAGGCGCAATTGGCGTTCCTGAAGGACGCCGGCTGCGATCAGATCCAAGGCTACCTGTTCAGCCGGCCATTGCCGGTGGCCACCCTGGAACGGCTGCTGCTGGAGCGTTCAGAGACTCCGTGAAATCTCATCGCGCAGGCACTCGATCAATCCACGGTGAGTCGCGCTCAGGCGCTCGGCGCCGCTGACCAACGCCAGTTCCGACGGCGGCACAGGAGGAAGCTCGGTGCAGATGCGGTGGCTGGGCAGCACGGCACTTATCGGCAAGATACTGACTCCCAGGCCTGATGTGACCGCCGCCTGGATCCCGGTGAGGCTGTGGCTGCCAAACGCCACGCGCCAACTGCGCCGGGCCTTGTCCAAGGTACGAATGGCGCGCTGGCGGTAGATGCAGCCTTGGGGGAACAGGGCCAGGGGCAAGGTGTCGAGTTGCATATCCTGGCCCTGGCCACACACCCACACCAAGGGCTCCGGCCAGCTGGCGTGGCACTCACCGCTGCCGGCTTCGCGCTTGACCAGGGCGATGTCGATTTCTCCGCTGTCCAGTTGCCGACGCAGGTCGGTACTCATGCCGCTGACCGTCTCCAGTCGCGCCTCGGGGCGGGCGCGTACGAACCCCGAAAGCATTGACGCCATGCGCCTCGCGTCGAAATCCTCCGGCACGCCCAGGCGCACCGGCACTACGCTGGCCTCGGTATCCAAGGCATCGCGGGCTTCACGGGACAGGTTCAACAGGCGGCGCGCGTAATGGGTCAGCAGTTCGCCGTGTTCGGTGGCGCTGACTTGCTGGCCCGAGCGGTCGCGCACCAGCAACACCTGGCCGACGCTTTCTTCCAGCTTGCGAATCTGCTGGCTGACCGTGGACTGGGTGCGGTGCACGCGCTCGGCGGCACGGGTGAAGCTGCCTTCGTCGACCACGCAGACCAGGGTATGCAAGAGTTCCAGATCAAACATGGCGGCGGCCTTCTTATCGACAATTCAACTGTGATGCAGAGGTTAATTTAATTTCCTACTAAGAGCCAGGTTTCCTATGCTGCATCGACCACCCACTTTCCTGCAGGTGCACCATGCCGCTCGAACACTCCCCTCGCCCGCTGTGGCTGACCTTTGATTGCTACGGCACTTTGATCCAATGGGACGAAGGCCTGCGTGCCGCTGTCGACCACATCCTGGATCAAAAAGGCGAGCATCAGGTCGATAGAGAAACGTTGATCAGCGTGTACGACCATCACGAACATGCCCTGGAGCAAACCCCACCGCACCGCAGCTTCCGCACCCTCGCGGGGCTGAGCCTGCAACTCGCGCTCAAGGAGCTGGGCTTGCCTGCCAATGACCAGGATGGCGCAATCCTCACCGACAGCATCAGCGCCATGCCACCGTTTCCCGAGGTGGTGGGTACGCTCAAGCAATTGAAGGACCTGGGCTACAAACTGTGCATCGTTTCCAACACCGACGATGACGTGATCGCCGGCAATGTGGCGCAACTGGGTGGCCACATCGACCGGGTGATCACCGCCCAGCAAGCCGGTGCCTACAAGCCCAATCGACGCCTGTTCGACTACGCCCATGAACAACTGGGCGTGAACCTCGACGAGGTGGTGCACATCTGCGCCAGCCCGCACCTTGACCATGCGGCCGCGCGGGATATCGGCTTTCGCTGCATATGGATCGACCGCGGCACCGGTCGCCAATTGCTGGCCGACTACACACCCGACGCGATCCTGCCAACCCTCGACGGCGTTCCCGAACTGTTCAAGTCCTTGGGGTGGTGAACCATGGCCCATACCTTCACGCCGTCCTCCCTTGGCCCGCGCGCCGGGCACTTGAACCTCGATAGCCTGGCCGCCATCGAAGCCCGTGTAGAACTCGCAGCTTGCCTGCAACTGGCGGCGCTGCATGGCATGGAAGAAGGCATCTGCAATCACTTTTCGGCGACGGTGCCGGGGCATGACGATCTGTTTTTCGTCAATCCGTTCGGCTACGCCTTCGAGGAAATCACCGCCTCCCGTCTGCTGGTGTGTGATTTCCACGGCAACGTGATCGACGGCGACGGCACGCCGGAAGCCACGGCGTTCTACATCCACGCCCAGCTGCATCAACAGCAGCCGCGCATCAAGGCGGCGTTCCATACCCACATGCCGAATGCGACGGCACTGTGCCTGCTGCAAGGCCCGCCCTTGTTGTGGCTGGGGCAGACGGCGTTGAAGTTCTATGGGCGCACGGCGGTGGATGAGGATTACAAAGGCCTGGCGTTGGATAACGGTGAAGGTCAGCGTATCGCTGCAGCGTTGGGCGATGCTGACATTCTGTTCCTGAAGAATCACGGGGTGATGGTGGCCGCGCCGAACATCGCCGAAGCCTGGGATGATCTGTATTACCTGGAGCGTGCGGCCGAGGTGCAGTTGAAAGCCATGGCCAGTGGGCAGCCGCTCAAGCCGATCGACCCGGCGGTGGCGCAGGTGGCGTATGAGCAGATGCGTGAAGGCGACCCGGCGAGTGCGCGGGCGCATCTGGACAGTGCGATGCGGCGGTTGAAGCAGCGCGGTTCAGCGTTCGATCAATAACAAAATGGGGGCCTGGGCCCCCACTCTTTTGGTTACTGCGCGTTAGCCTTGGCCGCATCATTGATGATCGCCACCACCCGCGCCGGGTTCGACACCATCACCACGTGGGAAGCCCCCTTCACGTCCACGGTTTCCTTGGAGCCCGCACGGTCAGCCATGAATTTAAGCGCGGCCTCGGGAATATTTTTGTCCGCTGAACCGTATATGAAGTAGGACGGCACAGTTTTCCAGGCCGGGTCACCCGACGGTTCCTTCAGCGCGGCTTCGGTGATCGGGCGTTGGCCCGCCGCCATCAACTGGGCTTCCTTGGGCGCCACGTCGGCGGCGAACTGGCTGTTGAACTTGTCTTGCTGGATGTACAGGTCGGTCACGCCGTCCTTGGAGATCACGGGTTTGTCCAGGGTCGGGCCGAGGGTGCCGCCAGGGTAGCGGCCGGACAGCTCAAACGCGGTCTCGCCTTTTTCCGGGGCGAAGGCGGCGACGTAGACCAGCGCCTTGACCTTGTTGCTGCCGTGCACGGCGTTGGAGATCACCGAGCCGCCGTAGGAATGGCCGACCAGGATCACCGGGCCTTGGGTGTGCTCGACGATATCGGCCACATAGTCCGAGTCAGTCTTGACGCTGCGCAGCGGGTTGGCCACGGCGACCACCGGGTAGCCTTCGGCCTTGAGCCCGGCGATCACGCCGTTCCAGCTGGAGGCGTCGGCGAACGCGCCGTGCACCAGTACCACGGTGGCTTTCTGTGGGGCGGCAACACTGGCGGTGGCGACACCGAGGGCGAGTGCGCCGGTGATCAGGGCGGCGGCGACGCGGGAGAACTTGAAGGTTTTCATGAACGTTTGCTCCGTTGGGGTGGGCGCTCAAGGCGTTGAACGTGAGGCCATGATGCCGAAACGTGTTTTACAAATGGAGGCTAATAGTCGAAAATATGGCGCAGATCGTCTAAACAGATCGTTAATTGAAATCAGGTGAGTCATGGATCGTTTGTCCACACTGCTGGTGCACTTCGGCATCGATGCCGAGACCTTTCACAGCGGGCCGCTGCACGGCGCCCTCGACACCCGCGATCTGCAGCAGCGCGGCCGGGTCTACCTGCTCAAGGACGGCCAGGCCAGCCTGGAAATGCCCGACGGCACCCTGCGCATTCCCGAACCCAGTTTGGTACTGGTGCCGCGTCCCCTGCCTCATCGGCTGGTGGCGGCAAAGGCCGATCGCGCCGAGGTGGTAGCGGCTTCGTTGCGCTTTGATGGGGGCATCGATAACCCGTTGTCCGTGGCGCTGACCGACACCATCGTGATGCCGCTCAAGCAGATCCCGATGATCGCCGGCACGCTGGACTGGCTGTTCGATGAAGCCTTCGCCGAACACTGCGGACGCGAGGCAGTGATGAACCGGCTGTTCGAGCTGATGGTGATTCAGTTCCTGCGCCACATGATGGCCTATCACAGCATGACCACCGGCATGATGTCGGGCCTGGCTGACCTGCGCCTGGCGCGGGCCATGACCCTGTTGCACAACAACCCCGAACGCCCATGGACTGTGCAGGAAATGGCGATAGAGTCGAACATGTCTCGGGCCAGTTTCGCCGCGCACTTCCATAAAGTGGTCGGCCAGACACCGGCCGACTATGTGCTGAGCTGGCGCGTGAGCCTGGCGCAGAAACGTCTGCGTGAAGGTCGCCCCATCGCCCTGATCGCCGATGAAGTCGGTTACGAAAGCCCCTCAGCGCTGGCCCGTGCGTTCCGGCGCAAGATCGGCACCAGCCCCCGGGAATGGCTGCAGTTGCAGGCGCCGCTACGGGTCCAGCACGCCGCCGCTGTAGCTGTCGGATAAACGTGTACCGGTGAACTTGGCGACCACCGAGCCTTGCGCCACCAGGCGTTCGCGGTGGCGTGTGACTAGCCGCCCGGCCTGGGCGGCGTGCAGGGTCACTTCGGAGGTCGGGTCACCGAGGCGGCCGATAATGCGTGCGAAACGCTGGCCTTCTTCCAGGTCATCGCCCAGGCCCTTTTCGAACACCAGTACGCCGGCGCAAGGGGCAAGGACGGTTTCCATGCAGCCCATGTCAACCACGTCGCCTTGCCATTCAGCAATGTCGGCCACCTCGTCGATCACACCGTTGATGCACAGCCAGGCCCACAGCCCATCCGCGTCCTGTTGCGCCAGGGCGTCACTGACGTCTGCCTGCCCGCGCAGTTCAATAGTGGCGGCCAGTTGCGGTGAAGCGTGGTTGATGAGGGTTTCTTCAAAGGAGCCATCACCGCCTTCATCCCAGACAATCACCAGGTCCACCTGCAATGCTGCCGCCAGTGCCAGACCTTGTTCGGGCCAGAATCTGCGGTGGATGTAGAGGTAGGGCAGCGCCTCGTCGTCGGTGTGCAGGTCTAGAATCAAGTCGGCATCGGCGGCCAGTTGCACCAGGCGTTTCTGCCATTGCGCCAGGTTGCTCGCCGGGCGCGCCATGGCCAGCGAACAATCGAAAGCACGGTTGAAGTTCTGCCCGGTGGCTTCGTGGAAACGCCCGAGCAGGCGGCCCTGGCGAAACTGGCCGATGCCAAAGGGATTGGCTTGGGGCACCACCGTGACCGTGCCCTTGAGTCGGCCCTGCTCGGCGCACGCCTGCAAGCGCGGCAGCAGTTGATGCAGCACCAGCATCCCGGCGATTTCGTCGGCGTGCACACCGGCCTGCAGGTGCACCTTGGGCCCGCAGCCGTCGCCGTCGAAACGCCAGGCGCCGATGTGCAGCACATTGCCGGAATCGCCCGTTACCTGCCACGAAAGGTCTTTCGCCATGCCTTGCCCTCCTCTGATCAATTAATCGGTAGAGATTGAACACATGTTCAACTAACCTGAGCGCTGTGCTGTTCCATCCAAGGCCTGCCCATGACCCCCGAGCTGCCCAAACTGCGCCGTGCCGATCCCGACGAACGCCGGGACCTGCTGATTGCTGCCACCCTCACCTGCCTGGCGCGCGATGGGCACGCGGGGATTTCCGTGCGCCGTATCGCTTCCGAGGCCGGGGTGTCGGTGGGGTTGCTCAACCACCATTTCGGCAGCATCGACGCGCTGATTGCCGAGACCTACCACAAGCTGGCCAACGAACTGACCAGTGCCCTCTGGGCGCACGTGGAACAGGCCGAAGGCCCTGCTGCGCGCCTGGATGCATTCCTCAGCGCCTCATTCTCGCCCCGGGTCATGGACCCCGACCTGCTGGGCGTGTGGGTGGTGTTCTGGAGCCTGATCCGTCACTCGCCCCATGTGAACCAGTCCCACGAAAACAGCTACCACGCCTACCTGGCATTAATCCAACAACTGCTGGACGATCTGGCCCGCAGTGAAAACCTGGTGATCCACGACAGCCACCTGGCCGCCATCGGCTTATCGGCGATGCTCGACGGACTCTGGCTCGAGGGGTGCCTCAACCCCGGCACCTTCAGCCCCGCCAACGGCCTGCACATCTGCCGCTGCTGGGTACAGGGGTTGCGTCAGGGTGCATTCGGCGCCGACCACGTCCTGTGACACCGGATGCCGTGCGCTGAGCATGGCCAAGGTGCCGCTGATGGCGATCAGCACCGCGCCGATGATCAGCGAGCCATCCATCAATGTGCCCCACACCAGGCTCGACAGGAGGAACGCCCAGATCAGCCCGGTGTATTCGAATGGCGCGAGTAAGGTTGCCGTGGCGCGGCGAAAGCTGGCAAACAGCAGGAATTGCCCGATGCCGCCAACCAAGCCGGCCGCCAACATGCCCAGCCAGGCCGGCGCGGGCGCCGGTGTGTGAGTCCAAGGCAAGGTCACGCCCATGCACAGCACAAACACCACGTTGGTGATCAGCATTTGCTCCAGCACCGAGCTGCTCGGGTCGACCTGGCGCAACTGGATATAGGTAAACGCCCAGCACAACGCCGCGCCCAACGTCAGGGCGATGGGCCACGGGTCGAGCATATGCGTGGGACGGCAGGCGATGACCACCCCGACAAAGCCGATGATCAACGCGATCCATTGGCCCCGGCTGGCGCGCTCCTTGAGGATCAGCGCAGCCAGCAGCGTGACCATGATCGGCGCAGAAAAGTACAGCGTGGTCATTTCCGCCAGGCTCAGGTCCTTGGCCGCTGTGTAATACAGCAACCACGCGAGCAACGACAACAGCCCGCGAATGATCAGCAAGCGCCGGCTCACCGACGTCCAGGCACTGCGCACCAGGCCTATGCGCCCAGCGATCAAGCACGCGACCACTACCACCAGGCTGCGCCAGAACAGAATGGTGAACACCGAGTAATCGGCCACCAGCCACTTGACCACCGCGTCCTGCAACGCCAGGAACAAATAGGCCAGCGAACACAGGGCAATCCCTTGCAACGAGCGGTCCTGTTTCATCCGGCCGACCTGCGCAGCGGCGTACCGCGCCGTTCGGCGATGGCGTAGACCCCTTCGATGAGGAAGGTCAGGCACAGGTAGACCGCCGCCACCAGCAGCAACGGCTGGTAGATCTGCAAGGTCTGCGCGCGGACCACGTTGGCCGCGCCCAACAGGTCGACCACGGCAATGGTCGAGGCCAGCGCGGTGGACTTGAGCAACATCACCGTCTCCCCCGCCAGCGTTGGCAACAGCAAGCGCATCGCCCGAGGCAAACGCACGCGCAGCAGCGCCTGGCGTGGCGTCATGCCGAATGCCGAGGCGGCTTCCATTTCGCCCTTGGGCACCGCCAGCAGGCCACCGCGAATCACTTCGCCGACGTAGGCACCCACCGACAACACCAGGGCAAACACGATGTACCAGTAACCGTCACGCAAGTACGGCCACAGAAAGCTGCCGCGAATCATCGGAAACTGCGCAAACAGGCTGCCCAGCCCGTAGTAGAAAATGTAGATCTGGATCAGCAGCGGCGTGCCGCGCAACACGCTGGTGTAGGCCAGCGCGCCACGGGCCAGCCATTTGCGCCGCGACAAGCGCGCCAGCGCCACCAGCACCGCCAGCGCGAAACCCAACACCGCCGAGATCACCAGCAGCGACAAGGTGGTCTGCAAGCCTTTGGCGATCAGGCCGGCGTAGTAACTTATCCATTCAGGCATGGCTCGCTCACTCGACAACCGGCATCCAGCGACGGATACGTCGCTCCAGGCGCCCGGACAGGTAGTTGGAAGCCAGCGTCACCAGGTAATACAAGGCGGCGGCCGTGAGGTAGAACAGCAAATACTGACGGGTCGAGCCCGCCGCCTGCTTGGCGGTGTACAGCAACTCGTTGGTGCCGACCACGCTGATCAAGGCGCTGTCCTTGATCAGGTTGATCCACAGGTTGGACATACCGGCCAGGGCGAATGGCGCCATGATCGGCAAGGTCACGCGGCGGAACAGGCCAAACCCGCTCAAGCCAAACGCCCGAGCCGCTTCGATCTGGCCGTGGGGAATTGCCAGGATTGCCGCGCGGAAAATCTCCGAAGCGTACGCGCCCTGCACCAGGCCCAACACCAGGATCGCCACCAGCGGGCCGCTGATGTTCATCTGCTCAAAGCCCAGCCACAGCATCAGCGCATTGAGGCCCATGGAACCGGCGTAATACAGCAGCAGGATCAGCAGCAGTTCCGGCACCGCACGAAACACCGTGGTGTAGCCGCGCATCAGCAGCGCAATCGGGCGTGGCGCACTGAGCTTGGCGCAGGCCACCACCAGGCCGATCAGCAAACCCACCGCAAACGAGCCGGCGGATATTTGCAGGGTCATCCATAACCCTTTGAGCAACGCATTGCCCCACCCTTGTTCGCCGAAGCTTAAGAGGTCGAGCATTATTCGGTCTTCTGGGCGACTTGTTGATAGGGGGTGTCACAGGTCTTGCTGACAAACGCCGGGGTGTCGCCGCGCTTGCACGGGCTGACCGACAGGCCGAAATAGTGCTGCGACAGGTCGTCGTAGTCCTTGCTCACCAGCAATTCGCCGATGGCTTTATCCAGCCGGGCCTTGAGCGCAGTGTCTTCCTTGCGCAAGCCGGCGCCGACGCCACGGCCGATGATCGGGTCGTAAGGCACGCTGGCAATATGCGCCAGGCCGCTGGCTTCCGGGGTCTTGACCATCATGGCGATGGCGGTGTCGTCGGCCATCATGTAGTCGATACGCCCGGCAATCAGGTCGGCGTTGGCCGATTCCTGGGTGTCGTAGTACTTCAGGTCCGCGATGTTTTCGTAGTACTTCTTCAGGTAGTTGGCACTGACCGTGGAGATCTGCACGCCGATCAACTTGCCCTTGAGGCCCGCCGGGGAGATCTCGACTTCGCTGCCTTTAGGCCCGGCGACGCCTAACAGGGAATCATAGTAGGCGCGGCTGAAAGCGATCTGTTTTTCACGCTCATCGGTCACTGACATCGATGAAAAAATCACGTCGATCTTCTTCGCCAGCAACGAGGGAATAATGCCGTCCCACGCCACTTCCTTGATCTGGCACTCGGCTTTCATGCCTTCGCAGAGCTTGTGGATCAGGTCCACTTCAAAGCCGGACCATTGGCCGTTGCCGCCTTTAACGGTGAAGGGCGGATAGGGTTCCGCGGCGACCGCAAACACGATGGGCTTTTCCGCCGCCTGGGTGAAACCTGCAGCCAACATCAACACAGCACTGCTCAACCACGTTGCCATACGCTTGGATTTCATGATTTTGCCCCGTCTTTTTATGGAGTTAGCGAGTTTGATGCGCGTTGACGAACTGTCGACAACGTTCACTGCGTGGGTCGATAAACACCGCATCCGGCGAGCCGGTTTCTTCGATCATGCCTTGGTGCAGAAACGCCACTTTCGACGACACGTCCCGGGCGAACGCCATTTCATGGGTGACCAGGATCATGGTGCGGCCCTCTTCCGCCAGGGAGCGGATAACGCGCAGCACTTCGCCCACCAGTTCCGGGTCGAGGGCCGAGGTGGGTTCGTCGAACAGCATGACTTTGGGACGCATGGCCAACGCACGGGCGATCGCCACCCGCTGCTGTTGGCCGCCGGAGAGGAACGCCGGGTATTCGTTGCGCTTGGCGGCCAGGCCGACGCGGTCGAGCAAGGCTTCGGCGCGTTCGATGGCCTCGGCGCGGCTTTCGCGCAGGACCTGGGTGGGGGCTTCGATAAGGTTTTCCAGAACTGTGCGGTGCGGCCACAGGTTGAAGTTCTGGAACACCATGCCCAGGGTCGAGCGGATGCGTACCAGTTGTTTGGCATCTGCGACCAGGGGCGCGCCGGGCCGGCCGTAGTTGAGCTTGATGCTTTCGCCGTCCACATGGATGCTGCCCTGGTCCGGCACTTCGAGCATATTGATGCAGCGCAGCAAAGTGCTTTTGCCCGAGCCGCTGGCGCCGATCAGCGAGATCACGTCGCCTTCGTGGGCCGTGAGGGAAATGCCTTTGAGCACTTCGATATTGCCGAAGCGCTTGTGCAGGTCGATGACCTCGATCATCTTTTTGGCTGGGGCTGGCTGCACCACTTCGATCCTGGGCGTCGCCGCACTTCGCGGTTCACCGGCCAGCTTGGCGACAAATTGCACGATGCGTTGGCAGGCTTCGCTCAGGCGCTCTTCACCCAGGGTGAACGACAAGCGCACGAAGCCCTGGGCCGGCTCGCCAAAGGCGGCGGCGTCGAGTACCGAAACCCCAGCTTCCCGAAACAGGCGCCAGGCAAAGTCGAGGGAGCCCAAGCCGGTGCCGCGCACATCCACCAGCACAAACATCCCGGCTTGCGGCGTCTGCACCGTGATGCCAGGGCATGCACTGAGCCCCGCTACCACCAGGTCGCGTCGGCGCCGATAGATCTCGCGCATGCCCTGTGTCACCTCGTCATGGGCCAGCACAGCGGCAGTCGCGGCTTCCATTACGAAGCCCGGCAGCCCGTAGAGCATGCTGAGCACCAGGGTCTCGGCGTGGGCGACCATCTGCGGCGTGGCGATGATCCAGCCGATGCGCCAGCCGGTCATGGCATGGGACTTGGAAAGGCTGCCAATCACCACGCAACGCTCGGCCATGCCCGGCAACGCCGCGAGGCTGTGGTACTCACCGTCGAACACCAGGCTTTCATAGACCTCATCCACCACCACCCACAGGTCGTGGGCGATCGCCAGGTCGGCAATGACTTGTAGCTCGTGGGGGTTGAGCACCACGCCGGTGGGGTTGTTCGGGTTCGAGAAGAATATCGCCCGCGTACGCGGTGTGATGGCTGCGCCGAGCAACTGGGCATCCAGGCGAAAGCCGGACTCAGGCGAACAGGGCACACGGACCAGTGTCGCGCCGCTGGCCTTGAGCGTGGCCTCGTAGGTGACGTACATCGGGTCGAGCACCAGCACTTCATCGCCGGCCTGCAGCAGGCACAGGGAGGTCACGAACAAGGCGTTCTGTGCACCGGCCACGCTGATCACGTTTTCGACATTCAGTGGACGGCCCAGGGTCTGGCTGTAGCGTGCCGCAATGGCATCGCGCAATGCCGGGCGACCGGGAATTTCGGTGTAGTGGGTGTCACCTTCGCGCAAGGCACTTATGGCCGTGTCGGTAATGAAGGATGGCGTGGCAAAGTCCGGATCGCCAACGCTGAGGATGATGATGTCTTCGCCCTGGCTGGCCGCCTGGAACGCGGCGTGGTGGATGTCCCAGGCGGCTACGCCCTGCCCTGCAATTCGTTCGACGAAGGGGGAAAACCGCATGCCAGAGCCTCTCGTTCAAGAAGAAACAGCGCGAACCCGTTACGTGACAAACGGGTGGATGCGGTCAACATAGTTCAAACTGAACAGTCGTTCAATGGGTAAATCCACGGCCGTGTCGTTTATGCTCCAAAGAGGTCGTTGTGGTGATTTTTGTCGGTTTACAGTTGGCTCATCAGGCCGCAGCGATAGTCTTGCAGTTCGCCGGCTGAGCCGAGGTTCAGCTCGCTCAACGTGACATGGGTGCTCAGCAGCACAAAATTGCCATCGGCACGCGCTGCCATCAGCAGGCTGTACTGGCTCATCGAGTCGCCCTGGGCGTCTACGTAATCACGCAACACTGCCAGCGGATCACGCAGCCCGGCCTCGGTTGCCGACAGCAGCCGGGCGCTGTAGGTGTGTCCCATCAGTTGCACCGGCAGCGTCCGCCATTGCTCATCCAGCACTTGCTGATTGAGGGCGATGTAGACGTCCGGGCGCAGGCAGGCGATATGCACGTGCAACTGGTTCTGGGAGCGGCCATAGCGAGAGTTGATCGCCACCGACACGAACTGATCGTCAATCGGTTTTTTCAAGCCGTCAGACAACACCCGGCGATGTTGCCAGGCCTGGGTGAAGTAATGCGGCAGCAGTTCGCGGCCGAGAGCCGGGTCTTCAATACCGGTGACCTTGTCCGCCGGCATCAGCAGGTCATGCAGCGGGCCGTTGCGGTCTTTGTACAGGACGTACCCCCGGTCCAGGTCCACCGTCAGGCAAGGGTCGGGCTTGAGCTGCTGTTGCTGGTTGGGCACGCATTGCTGGCTGACGGTTTGCCACAAGGCATCCGGGTTGCCCCGCCACTTCCAGGCCCCCACGAGCACTAACCCACAGAGCAAACCACCAGTGATCGTGAATACGGAACCGCGTTTCATGCAAAACCTCGACGTACAGGGATGTTGTGTGTGTTGCTGGCGACATCCCTGTCGCAGGGTTAACGCTTGGGCGGGGCCATAAATTCCGGGCCGATCGGATCTTTTATCGTGTTGGCCAGGATACGGTCGATATGCGTCAGGTCTTCGGGCGTCAGGTGCCAACCGAAGGCTTCTTCGTAGCCCTTCAACTGCTCCGCCCGCCGGGCACCCCACAGGGCGATGGTCGGGCCTTGATCAAGCACCCAGCGCAGGGCCAGGGCCAGCACCGATTTGCCGTGGCACTCGCGGGCATACATATCCAGTGCGGCCACGGCGGCCAGGTAGTGTTCAAAACGCGGCGCCTTGAACTTGGGGTCAAGCGTGCGCACATCATCGCCGGCAAAGCGCGTGGCGGAATGCATGCTGCCGCTGAGCAACCCTCGGCACAGCGGACCGTAGGCCAACACCACCAGCGAATGCTGTTTGGCATAGGGCAGGATGTCGCTGTCGATGGCCCGTTCGAACAGGTTATAGGGCGGCTGCACCGTAGCCAGCGCGGTGTGCTGGCTGAAATCGTCCATCTGCGCGGAAGAATAGTTACTCACGCCGACCGCGAGGATCTTGCCTTCCCGGCGCAGGCGTTCCAGTTCATCGGCGGTTTCTTCCTGGGCCACCAGCGGGTCGGGCCAGTGGATCTGGTACAGGTCGATATAGTCGGTTTGCAGGCGTACCAGGGAGTCCTCGACTTCTTTGCGGATGCGCTGGGCCGTGGCGTTGCGCCGGGGGGTGCCGGTGTCCCATTGCAGCCCGGCCTTGGTCGCGATCACCGCGCTGTGGCGCACGCCACGCAGGGCTTTGCCGATCAGCTCTTCGGACAGGCCAAAGCCGTACACCGGCGCGGTGTCGATCAGGTTGATACCGATTGCCAGGGCATGGCGCAGGGTGCGGATGGCTTGTTCATTGTCCGCCCCACCCCACAGGTGCCCGCCCATGGACCAGGTGCCGAGGGCAATCCGCGAGACCGCTTGGTCGATGCCGACAATTCTGATGGTCTCAACGTGCATAAAAAAATCCCGTAGCGCGCAATAATGCTTAGAAAAACAATTACTCTAAGTCATCCACGGTTGAATCGGGCTCAACGCCGCATGCAGCCGAATTCCTGCTCAAGAGACTTGAAATGGCTGCTTTCAACCGTTCCGAATTGGCTGATCTCAACGTGTTCATGGCGATCATCCGCCGCCGCAGCTTCCGCCACGCCGCCCATGAACTGGGCGTGACCACCTCGGCGTTGAGCCACACCATGCGCAACCTGGAAACCCGCTTGGGCGTGAAGCTGCTCTACCGCACCAGCCGCGCGGTGGAACCCACCGATGCCGGCACGCTACTGGCGGAAAAACTCATCCAGGGGTTTGCCACCATCAAGGACGGCCTCGACACCCTGGAGCTGTACCGCGAGGCACCGATCGGCCGGCTGCGCCTGAATGTGCCACGGGACGCGGCGGTCTTGCTGTTGGCGCCGATTCTTGGGGATTTTTGCGCCGCCTACCCGCAACTGCGCCTAGACCTGATCGTGCAGGACCAGATGATCGATATCATCGCTGAAGGTTACGACGCGGGTATCCGCTACGGCGCCACCGTGCCCCAAGACATGGTCGCCGTGCCGCTGACCGGCGAGCTGCGCTGGATCATGGTCGCCTCCCCCGCCTATCTTGCTCGAAGCGCAACGCCGCAGGAGCCCAAAGACCTGCTGCAACACAGTTGCATCCGCATGTACCTGGGGGACAAGACCACCTATAAATGGGAATTGGGCAACGGCGCACGGCAACAACGCATCGACGTGCCCGGCCACTTCAGCGCGGCCGACACTGAAACAATCGTCAATGCCGCGCTGCAAGGGGTGGGGATTGCCTACTGCCTGTCCAACCGCGTGGAGCTGGAACTCAAGGAGGGGCGCTTGCTGGAAGTCATGCCCGACTGGGCCTGCATGGGCGAGCCGTTGTGCATGTATTACCCCAGCCGGCGCCAGTCACAGCCGGGGTTACGGCAGTTGATGGATATGATTCGCCTGAAGACCATCGGTTCGCAATTGATCCAATCACATTGAACCGGTGACGCGCCGCAGTCCTCCAAGCTGAACAGACCACGGCCCGGTACACGTTCGATGACTTTTATTTTGTGGATGGCCGTACTGGGCGCCGTGTTGCTCACGCTCGCCCTCACCTCTTCCTATCTGCGCTGGATGCCGGTCACGACCTCGGCGGTGTGCCTGCTGCTGGGCGTGGGAATTGGCCCCCTTGGCGTAGACCTGCTGCACCTGGACATCCAGCACTCCGCACGCTGGATGGAGCACCTCACGGAAGTCGCAGTGCTGTTTTCGCTGTTTGTCAGCGGCTTGAAACTGCGCCTGCCGCTCAAGCACCGTACCTGGCGCATCGCGTTTGGCATGGCCGGGCCGGTGATGCTGCTGACCATCCTGGGGATCAGCCTCGCGCTGCATTACCTGTTTACGCTGTCGTGGGGCGTGTCGCTGCTGGTGGGCGCGATACTGGCGCCAACGGATCCGGTGCTGGCAGGCCTGGTGCAGGTCAATAACGCTCAGGATTACGACCCGCTGCGCTTCGGATTGTCCGGCGAAGCGGGCTTGAACGATGGCACCGCCTTTCCCTTTGTGATTTTTGCCCTGATGTTCATGCAACACGGCGGGTTTGACGGCGATTGGCTGGGCGGTTGGGTGTTGAAGAACTTGTTGTGGGCGGTGCCCGCCGGGTTGTTGATCGGCTACTGGATGGGCCGGGGCATCGGCCGCGCGACGTTGTGGCTGCGCATCACCAACAGTGACAGCACGCTCTCGCCCAATGACTACCTGACCCTCGCTCTGATTGCGCTGGCCTATGTGGTCGCGGAGGCAGTGGGCGGTTATGGCTTTCTGTCCGTGTTTGCGGCCGGACTTGGTTTGCGCCAGGCGGAATTCCGCTCCACCGGACACTCAAAAACGCCTTCGGAGCATCTGGCGTTGCCGGTGGTGGGCCATTTGGAAGTCGAGCCGGACCGCGCGTTGCAAGGGGATGTGAGCGAACTGAAGGACACCCAGATCGCCGCTGGCGTCATGATGGGCGACATGCTGTCATTCGGCAGCCTGGTGGAGCGCTCGATGGAGGTGTTCCTGGTGACGGTACTGGGGATCGTGCTGATAAGCCACTGGGATTGGCGCGCATTGCCGATGGCGGCGCTGTTGTTTTGCGTGATTCGGCCGATCAGTGTGCTGGCGATGCCGTGGGGTCGCCTGATTGATCGTCAGCAGCGCAGCCTAATGGGATGGTTCGGCATTCGCGGGATAGGCAGCATTTACTACCTGTTTTACGCGCTCAATCACGGACTGATTGGCACCAGCAGCGCCGTGGCGGTGAACCTGACCTTGTCGGTGATCGCCCTGAGCATCGTCGTTCATGGCCTGAGTACCCAGCCTATGCTGATGTGGTATGAACGACGTGCTCGGGTGAATACTCAGTCTTGACGCTCGGTGTTACCCACATCCGCCGCTTCATCCAGATCGTTGAGCGGCACTTCTGCATCGTCCATCAATGAACCAGGGTCTTCATTACCGGGATCGTTGAGTTCATCGTCGAGTTCTTTGGACATGACCGTCTCCTCTAACCGCCTTGGGTGTCGATATCGGCATCGGTTTCAGGCTTGGGCTCAGGCTTGGGCTTGAAGTCTGGACTGTAGTCGTTTTCCTTGGCCTTGGGATCTTTTGCTGGCACCGGGTCTTTGGGCGCATCGGCACCGGTGGCGGGTTGTTTGTCTGTGCTCATGGCTTACCTCTCGGAAAATGTCGCCTGGGTAGAGTTAAGGTCATGCCCGGGGTGATGAAGTTCCATCGGCTTACGACCCTGGATTGTCGACCTGGATGTAGAACGAATAAGTGGCGAGCAATACCCAGAACACCATGAACAGCCACGGCGCGCGCATGGAGAACAGCAGCGACTTGCGGTAGCCCTTGTGCGACGACTCCATCTCGGAAAACAGCGGCGATTCGTCGTACGCCATGCCCATCACCGGCTCGCTGCGCAACAGCTCGCTTTGCTTGAAGTGCCAGTGATCGATGATGTCATACGCCGCGCGGATCCCTGGCCAGGCGTTGAGGGAGCTGAGGATGCCCAGCGCCGCGAGGAAGATCGGCACCACCACCGTGAACAACTTGCCCCACTCGGGGTTGAGGTTGCCCATGCCCGACACAAAGGCGATCACCAGGAACGACTGCGCGGTGAGGTAGGCGTCAGTGCGGTTGGCGAGGATGGTGGTTTCGTACTGGATTTCGCGCCGGTAAAAGTCGAGGCGGTCCTTGGGCGAGCCGAAGATCTTGGCGTTGTGCTCGCTGTGATCGGTCAGGCTCGATTCCGGGGTGTGCGGTGAGATGATTCTGGGCACGGCGGTGCTCCATGCGGGTTCGTGTGCCGTTAGAAGAATCAGGGGCGGTTGAAGTTCAAGTTTGTTCATGCACCAAATTGGAGCACGGGTAGCCCCATGAATGGGAGCACTGGCCTGTTTGAATGGGCCCCTGCCCAACAAATGGAGGGTTTGCGGTATTCCGGCACAAGCATTGCTTTATCCATTCATCTGCCCGGATACAGGAGCATTGGTTACCCCCCGACCCAGAGCCGACCCCATAAGAAAGTAAGGACCAGGCCCATTGGCACCCACCGCCACGGGCTCATAAAAAATGCGTTTTTTGAAACGGCAGTGCCACCCCTGTTCCTCTCGGCACTGACAAGGTACTGGAATGGCTCGATCTTTCTTTGATGAAATGAATGACGCAAACGGCGTATGCCGTGCGCATTACCAGGATTTTTCCCGCTGGCTGGCGAATACGCCGCCGGAACTGCTGGCCCAGCGTCGCCGTGAAGCCGATTTGCTGTTCCACCGCGCCGGAATCACCTTCACCCTGTATGGCGACGAGCAAGACACCGAGCGCCTGATCCCCTTCGACATCATCCCCCGCAGCATCCCCGCCAGTGAGTGGAGCGTGATCGAACGCGGCTGTATTCAGCGCGTCAATGCGCTGAACATGTTCCTCGCCGACATCTACCACGACCAGCGCATCATCAAGGCCGGGATCATTCCGGCAGATCAGGTGCTGGGCAACGAGGGTTACCAGAAAGCCATGGTCGGCCTGGACCTGCACCGCGACATCTATTCGCACATTTCCGGCGTGGACTTGGTGCGCGACGGTGACGGCACCTACTACGTGCTGGAAGACAACCTGCGCACCCCCAGCGGCGTGAGCTACATGCTCGAAGACCGCAAGATGATGATGCGCCTGTTCCCCGAGGTGTTCGCCAAGCAGCGCATCGCGCCGGTGGACCACTACCCCAACCTGCTACTCAAGACCCTGAAAAGTTCAAGCCGCCTGGACAACCCCAACGTGGTGGTACTGACGCCGGGCCGCTTCAACAGCGCGTTTTTCGAGCATGCGTTCCTGGCCCGTGAAATGGGCGTTGAGTTGGTGGAAGGCGCGGACCTGTTCGTGCAGGACCTCAAGGTGTTCATGCGCACCACCGACGGCCCCAAGCCGGTAGATGTGATCTACCGGCGTATCGACGACGCTTTCCTCGACCCCAAGGCCTTCAACCCGGAGTCGATGCTCGGCGTTCCCGGCCTGGTCGCCGCCTATTGCGCCGGCAATGTGGTGCTGGCCAATGCCATCGGTACCGGCGTGGCCGACGACAAGTCGATCTACCCCTATGTGCCGGAAATGATCCGTTTCTACCTGGATGAAGAACCGGTGTTACAGAACGTACCGACTTTCCAGTGCCGCAAGCCGGATGAACTGTCCCACGTGCTGGCCAACCTGCCGGAACTGGTGGTCAAGGAAACCCAGGGCTCCGGCGGCTACGGCATGCTGGTCGGTCCGGCCTCCAGCGCCGCCGAGATCGAGGATTTCCGCCAACGCATCAAGGCCAGGCCCCACGCCTACATCGCCCAGCCGACCCTGAGCCTGTCCACCTGCCCGACCTTTGTCGAAAACGGCATCGCCCCACGGCATATCGACCTGCGGCCCTTTGTGCTCTCAGGCAAGGAAACCCGCCTGGTGCCCGGTGGCCTCACCCGCGTGGCGCTGAAGGAAGGCTCGTTGATCGTCAACTCGTCGCAAGGCGGCGGAACCAAGGACACCTGGGTGGTGGAGGGCTGAGTATGTTGAGTAGAACCGCCGCAGATTTGTACTGGATGTCCCGTTACCTGGAACGCGCCGAGAACCTGGCGCGCATGCTTGAAGTCAGTTATTCCCTGTCGTTGATGCCCCAGGCCGGGCGCAGTGATGGGCTGGATGAGCTGGCCATGTCGTTGCTCAGCAGTGGCACCCTCGACAGCTACCTGGAACGTCATAAACAGCTGGACGCCGAGCGCATGCTGCACTTTTTTGCCCTCGACGAAGAGAACCCCGCCAGCATCTACAACTGCCTGCGTGCCGCCCGCGGCAATGCCCATGCGGTACGCGGGCGCATCACCGCCGACATGTGGGAAAACCTCAACGCCACCTGGCTCGAAATGCGCAGCATCGCTGCCGGCGGCTTGGCGCGGCATGGCATCAGCCACTTCTGTGATTGGGTCAAGCAGCGCTCGCACCTGTTCCGGGGAGCGACGTCGGGGACGATCATGCGCAATGACGCCTATCGGTTTATCCGCCTCGGCACCTTTGTCGAGCGCGCCGACAACACCCTGCGCTTGCTGGATGCGCGCTACGAAATGTTTGGCGAGGAGTCGGAAGAAGTCAGCGACTTGTCGGCACGCGGTTATTACCAGTGGAGCGCCCTGCTCCGCGCGTTGTCGTCGTTCGAGGCGTATACCGAGCTGTACCCCAACGCGCTGAATGCCCGCTCCGTGTCCGAGTTGCTGCTGCTGCGCAGTGATGTGCCGCGTTCGTTGCACGCCTGCATTGAGGAATTGAGCCATATCCTGGCCGACCTGCCCGGCAGTTATGGGCGTACGGCGCAGCGTCTGGCCGCTGAGTTTGAAGCGCGGCTGAGGTATACCGGGATCGATGAGATTCTTGAGGAGGGATTGCACGCCCGTCTAACGGACTTTATCGACACCGTGCGCGAGTTGGCGCGGGCGATTCACAGCTCATACCTGGAGATGGTCTAAGTGCGTTTAGGTCACTTATCTGTAATTTAGGGTGATTGACCCTGTTTGGATACCGCTCTTATGTTGGGCAGGTGAAATGCCTTCCCATCATAAGAACAGGTACAGAACATGTCCGAACTCACGCTCAACCCTGCGGCTGCACACACCCTGCAACGCTGGCACGCCATGTTGGCCAATCGTGACCTCAAGGCCCTGCCCGAACTGTTGGCGCCCGACGCCGTCTTCCGCTCGCCTATGGCTCATACGCCCTACCCCGGCGCGCCTGTGGTGTCGATGATCCTCAATACGGTGATCAACGTCTTCGAAGACTTCACCTATCACCGTGAACTCGCCACCGGCGATGGGCTGAGTGTGGTGCTGGAATTCAGCGCGCGCGTGGGCGACAAGCAGCTCAAGGGCATCGACCTGATCCGCTTCAACGAACAAGGGCAGATCATCGAGTTTGAAGTGATGATCCGCCCGTTGAGCGGGCTGCAAGCCCTGGGTGAGGAAATGGGCCGCCGCCTGGCGCCTTACCTGGCCAAGGCCAAAGGCTGATTACTGGTTTTTCACCAGCACCGGCTCGGCGCTGTATTGCTGTGGGAACAGCTTTTTCAGTTGCGCCACTTTTGGCAGGTCGTTGATCACGATGTAGGGGTAAGACGGGTTCTCGGTGAGGAAGTCCTGATGGTAGGACTCCGCCGGGAAGAACGCCTTACCCATTTCGATCTGGGTGACGATGGGTTTGTCGAAGGATTTAGCGGCATCCAACTGGGCGATGTAGGCCTGGGCGACTTTTTGCTGCTCGGCATTCTGCGCGAAGATTGCAGATCGGTATTGGGTGCCGGTGTCCGGCCCCTGGCGGTTGAGTTCGGTGGGGTTGTGGGCGACCGAGAAGTAGATCTGCAGCAGTTTGCCGTAGCTGACTTTACTCGGGTCGTAGGTGACGGACACGGACTCGGCGTGGCCGGTATCGCCTTCACTGACGGCCTCATATTGCGCGGTACTCGCCGCCCCACCGTCGTAGCCGGACACGGCGTTTTTTACCCCTTGCACGTGCTGGAATACCCCCTGTACACCCCAGAAGCAGCCGCCGGCGAACACGGCGGTTTGCAAGTTGCCTGAGGTTGCAGACAGGTCCAGGGCCGGTGGCGCGATGACGACGGCATCGTCGGAGGCGCCGAAGGAGAAGGCTGAGCTTTGGCCGACGAAGGCAGCGAAGGCCAGTGCGGGCAGGTATTTGAATACATTCATGACAGGCACTCCGGGTTAACCAAAGGTGAAGGCATACGCCGACACGTTGGGGTCGAGGAATTCGATGGTGAAGGTGCGGTCTTGCACGGCGCCCGGCTGACGCACAAGCTGATACAAGCGCTGTTCGGTGACGGTGCCGCTGCCATCCGGGGCCACGTCGGTGCCATGGGCGTCGGCTGGGGCCTGGCCATCGATCGTGACTTTGAAGCGCACCGGTTTTCCATCGGCGCCAGGACCGAGCACCAGATGCAGGTCACGGGCATGGAAGCGGTAGGCGATGCGCCCGCCGGCCTGGTCGAGGGTGGCTTGCTGACCACCGACGTTCCATTGGCCTTCCAGGGTCCAGTTGTTCAGGGCCAGGGGGCCGGATTTGACGAAGTTTTCGGCGCGCTGGGCGCCCAGGTAGGTTTCCGGCGACTGCACTTCGTTCATGTCCGGCGCTTGCTGCACGCCCTTGGCGTCGGCTTCGATCAAACCACCTGCAACGTGCTGGGCACCAGCTTCACGCAGCAACTGCTGGATCACCCGCTCCGATTCGGCATAGTCGCCTTCGCCAAAATGGTGATAGCGGATCTGCCCCTTGGCATCGGCAAAGTAATGGGCCGGCCAGTACTGGTTGTTGAACGCGCGCCAGACCTTGTAGTTGTTGTCGATGGCCACTGGGTAGTTGATGCCCAAGTCCTTCATGGCCTTGGTCACGTTGTTCACGTCGCGTTCAAAGGCGAATTCCGGCGCATGCACGCCAATCACCACCAGGCCCTGGTCGCGGTACTTGTCGGCCCAGGCTTTCACGTACGGCAAGGTGCGCAGGCAGTTGATGCAGGAGTAGGTCCAGAAATCCACCAGCACCACCTTGCCCTTGAGTGCTTCGGCGCTGAGTGGCGGGCTGTTGAGCCATTGCACGGCGCCGTCCAGGGGCGGCAGCGCACCTTCGATAGGCAGGGTGTCGCTGTGGTTGGCGGCGGCCATCATTGCGCCCCCCGCCATCATCGCCCCACCCTTTTGTTCCGGTTTGGTGCTGAACCTGTCCACCAGGCGCTGTTCCAGGCCACCGGTGGACGCCGTCGACAGCCGCGACAGCACGCCGGTGTCCAGGCCCAGCGCAATGGCGGCCACCCCGGCCAGCATCAACGCACCCAGGCCCCGGCGCAGCCATTCACCGGCGCCGAGGGACTTCTTCATGAAACCGAAGACTTTACCGCCGACCAACAAGGCCAGCGCGAGGGAGGTCGCAGCCCCGGCGGCGTAAGCCAGCAAGAGCAAGGTAGTACCGATGCTGGCGCCCTGCAGTGCAGCGCCGGTGAGCACCAGTCCCAGGATCGGCCCGGCGCACGGTGCCCACAGCAACCCCGTGGCGACGCCGATCAGGAACGAGGCGCCCGGACGCGGCCTGACGTCGGCCCCGGCGGCTTGCGACAAGCGACTGCCGGCGGCCACCAACGGACGCGTCAGACGTTCCGACAGTTGCGGCAACAACAGCGTTAAGCCGAACAGCGCAACGCACAGCAACGCGAGCCAGCGACCGTATTGATTGACTTGCACCACCCAGCCGCCGCCCACCGCCGCGAGCGTTGCCACCAGGGCGAATGTCACCGCCATCCCCGCTAACAGCGGCAAGCCACTGCGCAAAAACGGCTGCCCGGTGCGAGCGAAGACAAAAGGCAGAACAGGCAGGATGCACGGGCTGACGATTGTCAGCACGCCGCCCAGGTACGCGAGAACCAGAAGCCACATGGCAGGGAACCTTATAAGAGAAAGACATCGGCTTAAGCCGCCGTGAACGTCATGGCGGCGCCGTTCATGCAGTAGCGCAGGCCGGTGGGTTGCGGGC
The DNA here is from genome assembly GCF_013385825.1 of Pseudomonas reactans. Classification (GTDB taxonomy): domain Bacteria; phylum Pseudomonadota; class Gammaproteobacteria; order Pseudomonadales; family Pseudomonadaceae; genus Aquipseudomonas; species Aquipseudomonas reactans. The sequence continues at coordinate 402,750 of NZ_JACAPG010000014.1, forward strand.
CGTCATCGAACACGTGCCCTTGGTGACCGCCACAGCGACGGCAGTGGATTTCCTTGCGCACCACGCCGTAGGACGTGTCCCTGCGACTGGCAACGGCGTTATCCAGCGGCTGCCAGAAACTTGGCCAGCCGGTGTGGCTGTTGAATTTGGTGGTCGAGGAAAACAGCGGCAGTGCGCAGCCGGCACAGGCGAAGGTGCCAGTACGGTGTTCGTCGTTCAGCGCACTGGTGTAAGGGCGTTCGGTGCCCTCCTCGCGCAGGATTTCGTATTGCTCGGCAGTGAGCAGGCTGCGCCATTGCGCGTCGGTGTGGCTCACTTCGAAGGTTTCGGCCGCTTCGGCTTCGGTGACCAGGTCGAGCTGTTTGAGCAGGCCACCGGCCAGGACCGCGACCCCCAGGCCGCCACCGGCCAGGAGTAATTGTCGGCGTGAGTACATGGGGCATTCCTCCATAAGCTTTGAACCCATGCTGAGCCCTGGCCGGTCGCGGAATCCTCACGCAGAGTTAAACAATTCGTGATAACTACACTGTTGCAAAACCCGCACAATGCGCGGACTACAAGCGAAGGTTTCTCTTACATGGATCAGCCAAAACGTGTCCTGGTGGTCGAGGACGACGCCCATATCGCCGACCTGATCTGCCTGCACCTGCGTGATGAACAATTCCAGGTGGTGCACAGCGCCGACGGCACCGAAGGCCTGCGTCTGCTGGAGCAAGGCGGCTGGGACGCGCTGATCCTCGACCTGATGCTGCCCGGCGTCGACGGCCTGGAGATCTGCCGCCGCGCCCGCGCCATGACGCGCTACACACCGATCATCATCACCAGCGCGCGCTCCAGCGAATTGCACCGCATCCTCGGCCTGGAGCTGGGCGCAGATGACTACCTCGCCAAACCCTTTTCCATGCCGGAACTGGTTGCGCGGGTGAAGGCATTGTTACGCCGGGTCGACGCCATGGCGCGCAACCTGAAGATGGATGCTGGCAGCCTTGATCTCGGCCAATTGTTCATCAACCCGCTGACCCGTGACGCTACCCTGCAAGGCCAGCGCCTGGACCTCACGCCACGGGAATTCGACCTGCTGTACTTCTTCGCCCGCCAGCCGGGCAAGGTGTTCTCACGCATGGACCTGCTCAATGCGGTGTGGGGCTACAGCCATGAGGGTTATGAACATACGGTGAACACCCATATCAATCGCCTGCGCGCCAAGGTCGAAACCGACCCGGCCAACCCGGCGCGCATCCTCACGGTGTGGGGTCGCGGCTACAAGTTTGCCGAGAGCCCACCATGAAGCTGACACTGACCCAACGCCTGTCGGTGGTGTTCGCCGTGTTGTTGCTGATCTGCAGCGGCACCTCGGCCTGGCTGCAAGTGCGTTCCAACCACATGCATGAACTGGAGGTGGTGCAAGGCCTGTCCCGCGACCTGGCGGCGCACATTGCCCGCGACACGCAGTTGATGGATGCCGATGGCCTCAAGCCCGACGCGGTGCGTAATCTGTTCAGCCAGTTGATGCTGGTCAACCCGAGTGTCGAGGTGTACTTGCTCGACATCGACGGCCGTGTGGTCGGCAACGCCGCGCCCAGCGGGCATTTGCTGCGCGAGCAGGTTGACCTCGCACCCGTGCGGCGTTTTCTTGCCGGGTTCATGCTGCCGATCCTCGGTGACGACCCGCGCAGCCTCGATGGGCGCAAGGTGTTCAGCGCGGCGCCCCTCATGGCCGGCGGCCAGCAGACCGGTTTCCTGTACGTGGTGCTGCTCGGTGAGGCTCATGACGCCTACGACGCCAAGGACGCCACCGGCATGGCGTTGAAGATCGCACTGTGGTCCATCGGCCTGGTCGCCCTGCTCTGCTTGATGGCCGGCCTGATTGCGTTCGCCTGGATCACCCGCCCGCTGCGCCAGTTGACCGATAAAGTCGGCCAATTCGACATCAATGGCGCACCCAAAGCGGCTGAACCCGCTGCGTCGGAACTCACCAGCGGCGATGAAATTGCCGTGCTCGACCATGCCTTCGTGCAAATGGAAAACCGCCTGGGCGAACAGTGGCGTGCCATCACCCATCAGGACCAGGAACGCCGGGAAATGGTCGCCAATATCTCCCACGACCTGCGCACGCCATTGGCCTCGCTGCATGGCTATCTGGAAACCCTGTCGCTCAAGGATGCCAGCCTCAGCCCCGAAGAACGCCGCCGTTACCTCGGCATTGCCCTGGACCAGAGCCGCAAGGTTGGCGGTCTGGCCCAGTCATTGCTGGAGCTGGTGCGTCTGGAACACGGTTTTGTCCAGCCGGTGATCGAAGGGTTTTCATTACCTGACTTGGTGCAGGACATCTTCCAGAAATTCGAACTGACCGCCGAAGCACGCGGTATTACGCTCACCGCGACCTTGCCGCCGCAGGTGCCCAGGGTGCTGGCGGACCTGGGCCTGATCGAGCGAGTGCTGACCAACCTGCTGGATAACGCCCTACGCCATACACCGGTGAACGGCGAAATTGAGGTGACGTTGTCGCCGGAACCCAGCGCTGTCGCCGTCACGGTCAGCGACAGCGGCCCAGGCATCGACGCCGAGCTGCGCGAAGGCTTGTTCCTGCGCGCCTTCACCATCGGCGGCGCCCGTCGTGACGGCGGCCTGGGCCTGCGTATCGTGCACCGCATCCTGCAATTGCATGGGCGCAGCATTCGCCTGGTGGATCAGCCCGGTCGAGGGGCGACCTTTACGTTTTCCCTAGAAAGCCGAGCATCAGTGCGTTGACCTGTTGGGCTTGTTCGTTCTGGATCCAGTGACCACAGTTGGCCAGCACGTGCGGCTCAAGCTGCGGCACTGAATCCGGCATGCGCTTGAGCGTGTGGGCTTCGAAGACCCCGACCGGGTCGCGGTCGCCGATCAGGAACAGTGTGGGTTGCAGCACTTTCTGCCCAGCGAGGAACTCGGTGCGTAGCCAGTTGCGTTCGAAGTTGCGATACCAGTTCAGTGGGCCACGAAAACCGTGCTCGGCGAAGGTGTTCACATAAACGTCCAGATCCGCCTGGGAACACCATTGCGGCAATGCACCGGGCGCTGGAACACCTTCAAGCAAGGTCGCGCTTGCCGGCTTCTGCTGTAGAAACACATCCTGGTCCTGCATGAATAAACGCAAGGTGCGCTCGATATCAGCCTCCAGCTCCTGTTCGGCAACGCCGGGTGCCTGGAAGTACAGGATGTAGTTGAAGCGCTCGGCGTACAGCTCGCGCATGATTTCGATCACCGGCCGACGGGCGCGCCCAGCGAACGGCACGGACATCGTGATCAAGCGTGTGACACGCTCAGGCTCAAGCAAGGCCAGGTGCCAAGCCACCACGGCGCCCCAGTCATGGCCGACCATCACCACCTGCGTATGGCCGAAATGGTCCATGGCCTGCTGGATATCGGCGCATAGCGTCAGCAGGTCATAGTCGGCAATTTCAGCCGGTGAACTGCTGCCCCCGTAACCGCGCATTTGCGGGGCAAACACCCGATAACCCGCCGCCACAAGCGCGGGAATTTGCTCGCGCCACGAGTGCCAGCATTCCGGGAAACCGTGAAGCAGCCAGATCGGCGCACCCTGTTCGGGGCCCGCAACATGAACACTTAACTCAATACCGTTGACGCTGATGAGGTGCTGGCGCATGGGCATGGCCTTTTGAAGGTTTTTCCCAGCGTGGACCATGGCTGCTCAAGCCGCCAGCATCATTGACGACAGGAATGACTCAAGCCATCGCCCACCAGCGCGGCAACAATTGACGTACCCGAGCTTCGCCAAATCGGTCATCGATCAGCATCACCACACCCTGGTCCTGCTGGCTGCGGATCACCCGACCCGCCGCCTGCACGACTTTCTGGATGCCAGGGTACAGGTAGGTGTAGTCGTAGCCCGCACCGAAGATCGCGCCCATGCGCACTTTCATCTGCTCATTGATCGGGTTCAACTGGGGCAGGCCAAGGGTGGCAATGAATGCACCGATCAAGCGGGTGCCGGGCAAGTCGATGCCCTCACCGAATGCGCCGCCCAATACAGCGAAACCGATGCCCTGGCTGTGCTCGGTAAACTGGTCGAGAAAGGCCTGGCGCTCGGCCTCGGCCATGCCGCGTGACTGTTGCCACAGCGTAATGTTTGGATGTTTCTCAGCCAGCAACTGCGCCACTTGTTGCAGATAATCGAAACTGCTGAAGAACGCCAGGTAATTGCCAGGCTGCAGGGTGTACTGGCGAGCGATCAGCTCGACAATAGGCTCCAGCGAGGCCTCGCGATGCACGAAGCGCGTGGAGATTGCATCGACGATGCGTACCTGCAATTGCTCAGCCTTGAACGGCGACTCCACATCGACCCACGCCGTATCCGTCGGCAGGCCCAGCAAATCCGCATAGTAATGACGAGGGCTCAGGGTCGCGGAAAACAGCACGCTGCTGCGGGCGGCGGTCAATCGTGGGCGGATGAACTCGGCAGGCACCACGTTGCGCAGGCACAGGGTCGAGCTGCTGCGTTTACCGCTGAACTGCCGCTTGCTGATATCGAAAATGAAGTGTTCGTTGAACAACTCGGCGACCTTGCCGAATTGCAGTACCTCGAAATAAAAGCTTTGCAGGTCGCCGCTCAGAGACTCTGGGTGATCGTTGAAGTATTCGCCCATGGCGCTGGCGCACAGGCTCAGGGCCTGCAGCAGTTTTTCGGGGCGAGCAGAGTAGGCCTGGTACGGCGCAAGTTGGTCCTTGTGCAGCGCGTTCCACTCACGGTTGAGGCGCTGCAAGGGTTTCTTCAAAGGTTCTGGGGCCGTGTCGCGCAGGGTCTTGAGGTGGTACTGGTCGAGGCTGGCGCTGTACATCGAACGGGCCCGTTCGACCAGGTTGTGCGCCTCGTCCACCAACACCGCCGCGCGCCATTGGTTGAGCTGGGCCAGGCCGAACAACATGGCGCCGAAATCGAAGTAGTAGTTGTAGTCGGCAACCACCAGGTCGGCCCAGCGCGCCATTTCCTGGCTCAGGTAATACGGGCAAACGTCATGGGCCAGGGCCACGTCGCGCAGGTTGCGTTGGTCCAGCAGCCGCACCTTGGCGGCGGCGATGCGGGCGGCGGGCAAGCGGTCGTAGAAGCCCCTGGCCAGAGGGCAGGATTCGCCGTGACAGGCTTTGTCCAGGTGCTCGCAGGCTTTGTCCCGCGCCACCAACTCCAGCACACGCAAAGGCATGTCGGGACTGCTGGCATGCAGCACTTGAGCGGCATCCAGGGCGAGCTTACGACCGGGGGTCTTGGCGGTGAGGAAGAACAGCTTGTCCAGTTGCTGGGGGCCCAGGGCCTTGAGCAACGGGAAGATCGTGCCAATGGTCTTGCCGATGCCGGTCGGCGCCTGGGCCATCAGGCAACGGCCGGTGCTGACCGCCTTGTATACCGATTCGGCGAGCGAACGCTGGCCAGGACGGAAACCGGCATGGGGAAACGCCAGGGTTTGCGCGGCGCTGTTGCGCGCTTCGCGGTGCGCCATTTCCTGCTCGGCCCAGCCGAGGAACAGCGCGCATTGCTGGTTGAAGAAGGTTTCCAGCTCGGTCGCTTGAAAGCGTTGGTTGAGCACCGTCTCGCCTTCGCCGACGATGTCGAAGTAGACCAGCGCCAGGTCGATTTCCGAGAGGTTTAGCTTCTGGCACATCAGCCAGCCATACACCTTGACCTGGGCCCAGTGCAGTTGCCGGTGGTTGGCGGGCTGGGCGTCGAGGTCGCCGCGATAGGTCTTCACTTCCTCCAGACGGTTGGCATCCGGGTCATAGCCGTCCGCCCTGCCCCGCACCTTGAGCTGCTGGTATTCGCCTTCAAGCGCGACTTCATTCTGGTAGTGGGCGCTGCGCCGTGAGGCGACGGTGCGGTGGCCGACAATGCCTTCCTGGGCGCTGGGCGACGGTGTGAAGCGCAGGTCGAGGTCACCAACCTTTGCCGTGAACTCGCACAGCGCCCGCACGGCAACGTTGTAGCTCAAGCGGATTCTGCCCAGCGCACATAGCAGACGGTCACCGGCATCTGGTATTCGCCGCAGAATTCCAGCCAGCGCAACTGGTTGTCCTGCAAGCGATCGCCAGGCCCTTTGACCTCGATCATGCGGTAGGTTTTTTGCGCCGGCCAGAACTGGATCAGGTCGGGCATACCGGCGCGGTTGGCACGGATGTCCAGCAGCAGCCGTTCAAACCAATAGCGCAGGTGTTCGGCGGGCAGGCAGGCCAGGGCCTGCTCCAAGAGTTCTTCGCTGAGCAGGTTCCAGAACACGAACGGTGACTGGATCCCCCACTTGTCGCTGTAACGCTGGCGAATGGTGGTTTTGTAGCGTTCGTCCTGCAATTGCTCGAAACACGCAGCGAACAGCGGTGCACGGCGTTGATGGAAGTCTTCGCTGTGCAGGTCCGCCGGGCCGCGTTGGAACGGGTGGAAAAATGAACCCGGCAGCGGTGTAAAGATCACGTCCCAGCACAGCAGGCCGAACAGTGAATTGATCAGCCCGTTTTCAACGTAGTGCACCGGCCCATCGGGCTCGCTGAGGTGAGCCTGCACGCAATACTCCACCGACATCAGCGGCTCGGGTAGCGCAAGGGCAAGGTCCAGGCGGGTGACCGGGCGTGGCTTCACTTTCGGCAAGGCCGGTACACCCAGTTTGCGGCGCAGGCGTGGCACGACACGCAATAAGTGCTGCTGCTCGGCGGCGCTTTCCGGCGCCTGTTGGGCGGCGCTCGCCAGGGCCATGGCTTGGCCGTAGTCCTCTTGACGTTCCAATACCCGGATCAACCGTGAGCGGGCACCGGGGTAGGCACAGTTGCGATAAATCTGTTCCGCCAACGCCAATTCGGCAATGCGCTCGCAATATTGACCGACCTGAAACAACAACTTGGCCCGGCGTTTTTCCAGCCAGGGGTTGTCGGTACTCAGGGTTGCGACCCGGGCCAGCACCGCCTCCAGCACTTCACCGGTTTCAAAGGCCTGCTGGCACTGGTGCAGGAACAGAAAGCCATGCACATCATCACGGCTGCGCAGGCCACGGGACTCTGCGCAGAACTCGACTTTTTCATAGGTGTAGATGCCCAGGTCAGCCAGCACGAATTCCGACCAATCCTGATGCAGGTTGCCAAAAAACATCAGGCGCAGGCGGTCGCACAACTCCATGACGGTAAGGCTGTACAGCGTGTCGGCAAGGTCGGGGCACCAACCGGCAAAACTGCGGCTATCGGTGAATTGTGCCGCCAGCCCGTCCAACCAATCGGCCTTCCTGCCCTTGGGCTGGTGGATCCAAGGCTTGAACGCGCCGAATATCTCGCCTTTTTGCAGCAAGCCGAACAGCGCTTCAAAGGCCAGCAGGGATTCATTGTCGACCCAGCCCAATGCAAGCAATGGCGCGGCAGCGGTGTGCGTGCAGCCGATCTCCACGTAATTGAGTTTGCTCGTCCGAAAGTGCACACCCTTGCGCATCACCATGCGCACCAAAAGCGCCTGGGACGCCTGCGGCAACCTGTCAAATTGCTGAATGAAATGCTGTTCGTCTGCATCGAGCAGATCGGCATAGCGTTGCCCCAGCCAATGCAGGACCTGGCGGAAGTTATGCAGGTAATAGAGCGGGTCTTCGAGGGTATTGGCCATGGTGTACAGCGATCAAATACTGGTTATGCATACAGAGTGCCGTCGCCAAGGCGAGGTTGCAATCGCTAATAGATAAATGGCGCCTGCAACTTTTTGCATAAAAGTGATCAGATGGTGAAGTCGATGGCGTAACATTTGTCGCCCGCGCCTCTGGCGTGGGACTTTTCAAGGTTAAGGTAAGGGTTATGAACATGAAGAATTTGGGTCTGCCGCTGGTTGCACTCACTTTTCTGGTATTGGCCGGTTGCGCGACGCAAACCGTAGTGACGCTGCAAAATGGCACACAGTATTTGACCCAGGACACCCCAAAAACCAAGACTGCCGATGGCTTCTACGAATTCACCGATATTGCCGGCAAGCGTGTACGGGTCAAGGCGGCTGACGTGGCCACCGTGCGCAAGGAAAACTAATGAATAATGGTGTGGGGGCCAGGCCCCCACACACCTCCCTCATGCGATAACCATCCCCTCCCCCGACCAGCCACTCACCCCCACAAGCGTTACCGAATCCCCGCCAACACTGATCACCGTATCCCCACCGTGCTCACGGTAGTCCACACTCCCCTGCACATCCTTGAACACCAGCTTGTCCGTCGGTTGATAGCCAATCACCCGGTCCTGGCCAAAATGCCCGCTGAACAGAAAGGTGTTGTGCCCGCTGTTATCGCGGATCGTGTCATTGCCCTTGCCGCCCTCGATAAAGTCCGCGCCCTTGCCGCCCTGGATCAGGTCATTGCCGTCGCTGCCGATGATGAAGGTGTTGCCCTTGTGCGGCTCGGCATTGCGGTTGAGGTCCTGCACCCAAGTGTTGGCCCGCGCCGGGTCGGACAGGTTGGCGACGATCACGGTGGAATCACGGGTCATCTGCTCGTAAAAACCCGATTCGAGCACCCGCGTCAGACCGTCGCCATAGCCCGTGGGCAGATGGGAAACCCAGGTCGGCAGGTTGACGATGGAGAACGGCAACACATTCCACAGCGTTGAGGCGTAGTGGTCGTTGAAGCTGACGATGTTGTCGGTGGTCGACTCATGGGGTTTGTCGTGCACGCCCAGGGACGACAGGTTGAAGGACGAACCATCCAGCGCACGGAACACCGGGTCATTCTCGTAGCCAATGTTCAGCACCTTGTCGCCGGCGCTCTGGGTCGGCGAGGCGTAGGCCACGTAGTTGGCGTCCTTGTAGAACCCCGCCCACTTGTTGTTGCTCAGGTCGGCCATGCTGTTGACGGCCAGCCCGCCCAGGCTGTGGCCGCTGACCACCACATCCTTGCCGGTCAAGCCGTGCGCACTGGCGTAGTCGGCGACGCTCTTGAGCAAGCCGCCAAAGGCCTCTCCAGCGTAATTCTTCGCGTAATCCTTGGGCCCAAGGGCCGCCAGCAGATCGCTGACCAGATCGCCGATGGAGTCGCTGATCAGGCTTTCACGAGGCCCTGAGGTACCGCGAAAACCAATGCCGATTTCCAGCAACTTGCCGGCGTCATCGTACTTGCCCAGCACCTCGACCTGGGCCGTGGTGTAGCCCGCCTTTTCGCCGAAAAACGTGCCCCGCGCATCGACCTTGCCACCATAGCCCAGCGCGCTGGCACTGATGGGCGTCCAACCGGCCTTTTGCACGGCCTCCAGGGCGGCCTTTTCTGAGTCCGGGTTCCAGGGAATGCCGGGGATCACGCCCTGGGAGTTGGTGCTGCCCAGCAGCGCACCGACCAACGTCGCCGGCAAGCCCAGCCCCAGGCCGTTATGTTGGTAACCCACGGCAAAGCCGTTATCCAGGTTGTGGTAGGAATACAGCGTGATCGCCATGGCATCGGCGAACAACGCTTTGGAGCCCTCGGTGCCGAGGTTTTTATAGTCAAAGATACCCATCGGTAGTGCCTCTCTGTTGTTGGACTTGTCGAGAAAGCCAAACCTGCGGGCACCGGTGGCGCCGACACCCGCAAAGGTCGCTAATCCATCAGAACGCCCAGTCCAGGCTCAAGCCCACCCCATGGACTTTTTCTTTGCTGGCCAGCAGGCCGTTGTAGTCGAAATTGACCCGCGCTTCCTTGCTCAACGCGAGGCTGACCCGTGCGCCAACCAAGGCCGCGTCACGCACCATCGGCGCACTTTCCACCGTAAACGACGGACCGCCCGAGGCAAATGCCAGGTGTTGCTCCGCGTCGGTGCTGCTGAGGTTGTGCTGCCAGCCGAGGGTGCCGGATACCTCCAGTTGCTGGTGGTCGTTCACGTTGAAGGTTTTCAAGGCACGCATGCCCAGGGTGCTCAGCACCAGGTCGCGGGTGTCATCACGACTTTTCAGCGCCGCAGCATCGCCTTTTTCGGTAAACCCATCGCTGTCCAAATGCACGTAGGCCAGGTTGGCGAACGGCTCCAGGGCCAACGGTTGCAGGTTGATGCGGTAGGCCGCTTCGGTGAACACCTGGGTGCTGCGCGCATCAACCTTGGCTTTTTGCTTGCCGGAGACGTCGCCGTATTGCAGGTCGCGTTTCACGTCTGCGCGGTGCCAGCTGTAAGTGGCACCACCGCTCAGGCGCCAGGCGCCGATCTCATGCCCGGCATAGGCGCCGAAGTGGTAGCTGTCGACCGAAGCACGGGAATGCGTGCCGCTGCCCATGTTCAGTGACGTGTCGCTGTACCCCGCGACCAGGCCGATGCGCGTGGACTCGTCGAGTGCACCGTCCACCCCGGCGAGCATGCCGCCGATGGACGTGGTGTAGCCGGCGGTATCGCTGCGGCTGTCAGTCTTGCCCCAAGCGCCCAGGGCCTTGACCCACACGTTGCCACGGCTGTCGAGCGTCTCGCTGGAGGCGCCCATCTCGCCATTGCGCAGGCGCTCGCCCACCGCTTCGCGCACGTACCGGCTGTCATTCACCAGAGCGGTTTCCAGGGCCGGGTAGATTTCCCCCGACAGTTGTTGGAAAGCACCTTGTGCCGACGCCGCATTCGGCGCCAACAGCAGGCTTTCATACACCGCGTTGCCGGCGCCCAATTGCTCGGCGGCGGCGGCCACGGCGCGCTGGTTGTCGGTGGCGCCCGCGCTGGCAAAACTGTTGGCGTTGCGCGCCACGTCCAGTTGCACGCCGTTGGCCGCGTAGTTCAGGTTGCCGCCGAGGAACAGGTAGTTGGGCAGCACCGCACCAAAGCTGCCGGTAATGCCACCTGCGGCTTGCAGGATGTTGTACTGGCGCCCGATCAGGCTTTGCGCCTGTGCGCCACTGAGCAGCGTCGGGCTGTTTTCCAGCGCGAGGGTCACCGTGCCGCCGTTCAAGGTGGCAGTGCCTCCCGCCACAATGCGGTCGCTGCTGGTGGGCGACAGCTCCACGGCATAGGTCGACCCGGCCTCAAACGTCACATCCCCTGCGACGTTCAAAGTGCCGATGGAGTTGCCCGGTGCCACGGTGCCGCCGTTTTTCGCCAGCAACGAACCGATTCGGCCGGAACCCCCGACTACCCCGCTCTGGCTGACGGTCACCTGCGAAGTGAGCGAGCCATTGATGGCCAGCAAGCCCTGATTGACCATGGTCGGGCCGCTGTAGGTGTTGGCGCCGGTGAGTACCAGCGTGCCGATGCCCTGTTTGGTCAGGCCGCCGTGCCCGGAAATGTCATTGCTCCACAGGTCCAACCCGCAGTGCACATCGTTGCAGAGGCGCTGCGTCGGCTTGCCGGCATCGACCACCGCGCCCACGCCCGGTAAATCCGCGACAAACTGCCCGCTGCCATAGGCGCCGTCGATGCGGAACTCGGCCGGAATATCCTCGGCCGTGACGAACATCCCCGGGCCATTGATCGCCTTGCCCAGGTTGATCATGCCCCAGCCGTACAGCGAGTCGATGCCCGGCGCGCCGAGGTCCGTAGCGGTGGTCTTGAGCAGTGTCGAGATCTGGTCGCCGCTCATGTACGGGAAGCGCTGCATCAGCACGGCCGCACTGCCTGCCACGTGGGGCGCGGCCATGGACGTGCCGTTGAAGTTGGCGTAGTCGCTGGTGAGGTTGTCCAGGTTGGTGCCATTGATGACAGAACTGTAGATCTTGGTGCCGGGCGCCGACACGCAAAAACTCGCCGCATAACCGCAACGTGAGGAGAACGTACTGATCACGTACGGATTGGCACTCGCGGTGTCCGGGTTCTGCTGCAACGCCGCGACGGAGAGCCAGTTGGGTGCGATCTCTGGCACAAAGTACGCCAGCCCGGAAATCGCGTCCGGATTGTTGCGGTTGTAGTCGTTGCCGGCGGCGAAGATCGTCAGCACGCCGCTGCGGGCCGCATCGATCGCTCCCTGGTAGGCGCCACCGGCAAGGGTTCCGAGGATCGGCCGGATGTTGTTGAACTGTGCCTGCGCTTCGTTGACCGTGAAATTTGGAAACGCTGGGTCGCGCCCGCCCTTGGCGTACTGCTCACCGATGCCGATGCCCCAGCTGTTGTTGATGATCCGCGCGCCGCTGGCGACCAATGCGTCCCAGCCGGCCTTGTACACCGCGCCATCGTTGCCGAGGATGATGCCGTCTTCGGGGCCCGGGTCACCGTTCTCGGCGCTGATGATTTGCGCATCGAAAGCCACGCCGTGCATGGGCCCGCCATCGCGATTGCCCGCTGCAATCCCGCCGACATGGGTGCCGTGGTTGCCCAGCTTGCCGTTGGAACCGAGCGACGGCGTGCCGTCGTAACGAAACGCATCGCCGGCCTTCACCGGAATGTACGGGTCGGTGTACTGACGGATGCCCTCGGTGACAATCGTCACCACCTTGCCGGGGCTGGCGAACTCCGGGTGCTGGGCGTACACCGGCTGGTCAAAGATCCCCAGCTTGACGCCCTTGCCGGTGTAGCCGGCGGCGTACGCGGTATCGGCATGCACGGCGCCCAGGCCCCAGTCGGCCTTGAACTCATTGCTGCGCCAACTGGCGGCATCGCCCAGTTTGCCGGTTTCCACATAGGGTGCGGCCTGGGCGGTTCCCAGGCTTGCCAGGCAACACAGCAACGCGCCGTATGGCGCGCTGCGGCTGGCCTTTAGCGGGTAGCCCAAGGCGGTGTGGATGGCGGTAGTTAACCCTGACTTGCGTGTTTTCACGGTGACCTTCCTTAGTTTTCTTATTGCACAGGTGTAAATCGCTTCAGAACTGCCAGTTGAGACTCAGCCCCACCCCCTGGGTTTTCTCGCGTCCGCCCAATTGGCCGCTGTAATCAAGGTTGACCCGTGTGGCCGGGCTCAGCGCCAGGCTGGCCTGCACGCCGACCAGCGCGGCATCGCGTAGCAACGGCGAACTGCGCACGGCAAATGACGGCCCGCCTGCGACAAACGCCAAGTGTTCTTCGGATTCAACAGCGGTGAGGCTGTGTTGCCACCCCAGCGAGCCGGAAAGCTGCAGTTGCTGGTGGTCATTGAGGGCAATGGTTTTCAGGGCGCGCATGCCAAGGGTGCTGAGCACGGCGTCCCGCTGATCGCTGCCACGTTCCAGGGCCGCGGCTTCGCCTTTTTCATGGAACCCATCACTGTCCAGGTGCACATAGGCCAGGTTGGCGAAGGGCTCCAGTGCCAACGGTTGCAGGTTGATCCGGTACGCCGCCTCGGTGAAAAGTTGCGCGGTGCGCGCCTCCAGCTTGGTTTTTTGTTTGCCACTGACAGCGCCGTATTGCAGGTCGCGCTTCACGTCACCGCGATGCCAGCTGTAGGCGCCACCGGCACTGACACGCCAATCGCCCAGCTCGCGCCCGGCGTACGCACCGACGTGATAACTGTCGATGGACGCCGAGGAATGCGTGCCGCTGCCCATGTTCAATGAGCTGTCGCTGTAACCGGCGACCAGGCCCACACGCGTTTGCTCGTCCAGCGCGCCATCGACGCCGCCCAACAGACCACCGAGGGATGTGGTGGAACCCGCCGTCTCACTGCGGCTGTCGGTCTTGCCCCAGGCGCCGAGTGCCTTGAGCCACAGGTTGCTTTCAGCGGCGACCGGCACCTGGCGCAAACGCTCGCCCACCGCGTCGCGCAGTTGCAGGCTGTCGTTGATGAGCATGGCGCCGATCGCCGGGTAGATTTCACCGGACAACTGCTGCAAGCCTTGTTGCGCGACCGCAATGGAATCCGATTGCAGCAGGCTTTCGTACACCGGGTTGCCCGCGCCCAATTGCTCGGCGGCCGCGGCTGCGTTGCGTTGGTTGCGCGTCGCCGCGACGCTGGCGAAGGTGGCGTCATTGCGGACCACGTCCAACTGCACGCTGTCGGTGGCATAAGCGAGGGTGCCGCCAAGGAATAGATAGTCGGGCAACACCTGGCCAAACTGACCCTGGATGCCGCCAGCCGCCTGGAGGATGCTGTACTGGCGACCGATCAGGCTTTGTGCCTGTGCGCCGCTGAGCAGGGTCGGGCTGTTTTCCAGTGCCAGGGTGACGTTGCCACCGCCCAGGATCGCCTTGCCGCCGGCGACGATACGGTCGCTGCTGGTAGGCGTAAGTTCCACCGCATACGTCGAACCTGCCCCCAGGTTCACGTCGCCCGCCACCTGCAAGGTGCCTACGGAATTGCCCGGCGCCACACGGCCGCCTTGGTTGACCGACAGCGCTGCAATCCGCCCGGAACCGCCCAGGGTGCCGCTGCTGTTGACGGTCACCGCAGACGCGAGCGAACCGTTCACCGCCAGCAGCCCGCCGTTGACGGTGGTCGCCCCGCGATAGGTACTGTCGCCGCTGAGTACCAGCGTGCCCGCGCCGGACTTGATCAGGCTGCCTGCATAGATCCGCGTCGCGGCCGCCTGATCGCGTGCCGTGCCGATGGCGTAGTCCGTTTGGTCTTGCTGGCTGGCAGTGGCGCCCACGCCGTTTTGCCAGCCCTTGTCGATCAGGGTCTGCTGCCAGGCGCTGTGCTCGGCAGTGTCTTCGGCCTGGCGCTGCAGCAAGGCCTGGTCGGAGATGCCGTTACTCCAGACATCGCCCTGCCCGGCCGCGAGGCTGACGTTCATCGGTCCGAGTAACTGCCCCGGGCCGTGCATCGCCCGTCCCAGGTCCGGTACGCCCCAGCCTATGCTGGTGGTGGGCGCCTGGGTGATGGAACCATCAAGCTGCGTGGCGGTGGTCAACAACACCTGCAATGCCTGCTCGTTGGTCATATAGGGGTAGCGCTCCATCACCAGTGCCAACGCGCCGGTAGCATGGGGCGCCGACATCGAGGTGCCGGATTTCACGCCGTAGCCGCCGTCGGGAATGGTGCTGTTGATCAGCGCGCCCGGGGTGGAAATGCACCAGTATTTGGCAATGCCGCACTGGTTGTATTTCTGGTTGTTGGCCTTGTCCAGCCCCGACACCGCCAGCCAGTGCCCTTCCAATTCCGGCTGGAAATACGGCAACGCCGAGCGCACGCTGGCATTCGCGTAACCACTGTTGCCGGCGCTGAAGACATTGATCACACCGGCCTTGGCCACGTCCGCCGCCGCATCCAGCCAGGTGCCCTGGTTGTAGTGCTGGGCGTAGGCCGCGTGCAGGTCGCCGAGGGTCCGGTAACTGACGTCCTTGGGCTGGCTGCCCCAGCTGTTGTTGATCGCCCGCACACCGGAGTCCACCAGGGCGCTGTACACCGCCTTGAAGTATTTGGGGTCGGGCGTCGGGCCAAACAGGAAGCTGTCGTTGGCGTTGGTATTGCCCACGTAGAGTTGCGCGTTGTACGCCACGCCGTGCATGCCCACGCCATCGCGGGCGGCGCCCATGGTGCCGGTGACATGGGTGCCGTGGGAGTCATTGTTGGGGTTCAGCGCACCGGTGGTGCTGAAGGGACGGCCATCCACGTAACTGCCGGTGGCGGTGACGGCGTGATAGCGGTCTTTGGAGGCTTCCGGGTGGTTGGGATCGAAGCCTGAGTCCAGCGCACCGATCTTTACCCCGCTGCCGGTGATGCCGGCGGCGTAGGCTTCATCGGCCTTCATGCGCCCCAATCCCCAGTCACTCTGGAATTCGGCGGAACGCCAACTGGCGGCGTTCCCCGGTTGACCGGTCTCGGTATAAGCCGCCTGCGCCGCAACGGACAACAGCAGCAAGGAACCCGCGGTAAAGGGTTTGAAACGGAGCGAATCGGTGATCATCGAAACCATCCTTATTGTTGTTATAGCGGCTTATTTCATGGGGCCAAAGGCCTCATCGACTTTTGCCAGGTCGGTGTCCCGCAGGTTGCCGGCGTAGTAATGCAACTTGGTCCAGGCCATCAGGTAGTCGTAGCGCGCTTGCGCGAGGTCGCGGCGGGTGCTGTAGAGCTGCTGCTCGGCGTTGAGTGCATCGAGGTTGACCCGCTCGCCGCCGAGGATGCTCTGCTTTGTCGACACCACCAGCGCCTCGGCCGATACCAGCGCCTTCTGGTACGCACGCAGCTTGCTCACCCCCGACAGGCAGGCACTGAACTGCCGACGCAGTTCGATCAGGGTTTCGCGGGTCTTGCCCTCCAGTTCGTACTCGGCCTGCTCCATGGCACGGCTGGCCTGGCGGGTGGATGCGGAGATGCCGCCACCGGCATACAGCGGCACGCTCACTTCAACGCCGATGGTGTTGGTGTCGTAGCGCTGGTTGTAGGTGTTGCCGCTGTCGGATTCCTGCTGACGGGAACTGGCATAGGCCGTGACCTTGGGCAAATGCCCGGCGCGGTTGCGCTCCACTTCATAACGCGCCACTTCCAGGGCCTGGCGCTGCGAGGCCAGCGTGGGGTTGTTGCTGATCGCCAGTTCGTGCCAGGTGTCGTAGTTGGCCGGGGTCAGGGTGAAGGCGGCAAAGCCCTGGTTCAGCGGGGCCAGGTCGTGGATGTTGACGCTTTGCACGCCGATCAGTGCGCCCAGCTCCCGCAGGGACGCGTCCTGTTCATCCAAGGCCTGGATCTCTTCGGCGGTGGCCAATTCGTAACGGGATTCGGCTTCCAGAATATCCGTACGAGTGCCCTCGCCTTGCTGGAACAGATGCTGGTTCTGCTGGAACTGCTGTTCGAACGCCTTCTTCTTCGCGCGGGCGATGTCGATCTGGTCCTGGGCGAACAATGCCTGGGTGTAATACGTCAGCACCCGCACCAGCAGTGCCTGGCTCTTGTCGCGAAAGCTTTCATCGGCAAACAGCGCCTGGGCCACGCCTTTGCGGTAGTTGGCGTAGGCCTCATAGTCGAACAGCGGCTGTTGCAGGCTGAAGGTGGAGCCATAGCTGTTGTAGTTGCGGTCGTCGCGATAGCTACCGCCGCGCCCATCGGGCAAGTGGGCCTCGGAATTGTTGCGCCCCTTGTTGTAGTTGTACGACAGCCTGGGCAGCAGGCCGGCGCGGCCGATGGCGCGGTTTTCCAGGCCGGCGTCGCGCTCCTTGATGGCGCCGAGGAACACCGGATCGTTGCGCAAGGCTTGCTCATACACATCGAAAGGGCCCATGGCGGCCTGGGCCGTGGTGCAAGTCAACAGCAAGGCGATAAACACAGGTTTCATGTCTATTCCTCGGTCAACGCGGAGCCGGCGCGGTCGAGCAGCGGCTTGAACAGGTAATTGAGCAGCGAGCGCTCGCCGGTGCGCACGAACATCTCGGCGGGCATGCCCGGCTTGATCACCAGCCCGTGAAGTTTTTCCAACGCCGCTTCGCTCACCGTAGTGCGCAGCACGTAGTAGGCCGCGCCGGTTTTTTCATCGAGCATCTGGTCGGCAGAGATCAGGCTGACCTCCCCCGGCACACGCGGTGTGCGGCTTTGGTTGAAGGCAGTGAACAAAATGTCGACCGGCAGGTGCGTGCCGACCTTGTCGACCAAATGCACCGGCAAACGCCCTTCCACTTCCAGGCGCGTGTCTTGGGGCACGATCTCCAGCAGGGTTTCACCCGCGCGGACCACGGCGCCTTCGGTGTGCACGCTGAGATTGACCGCAATGCCATCCGCCGGGGCGTTGATTTCGCTGTGTTGCAGGTCGAATCCGGCCGAGGTGAGTTGTTGTTCCAGAGTCAGGCTACGCAGCTGTGCGTCGGCCAACTGGCTGCGTACTTCCTTCTGGTACTCCTCACCATGCTGTTGCAGTTTCAGCCGCGATTCGAGGATGCCTTGTTCGACACGGCCACTTTCGCCGGTGTTTTGCGCCAGGTCCTGTTGCACCTGGGACAACTGCCGTTGGTAGTCCATCAGCCGGTTGCGCGGGATGTAGCCGTTGTCGGCCAAGGGTTGCAGGTTGCTCAGTTGATCACGCAGGGACTGGGCCTGGGCGGTCAAGTCGCTGCGGGCGCGGCGCATGCCGCCCAACTGCGCAGAGGCACCGTCGATATTGGCGCGGATTCCGGCCTGTTCGCGGGCAAAGGCTTCGCGACGGCTGCTGAACAATTGGCGCTGGCCTTCCAGCACCATTGCCAGGGCCGGGTCGGGATTGGCGCTGAGTTCGGTGGGAAAGGTGATGCTGGCCTGGTTGTCACGCTCGCTCTGCCAGCGCGCCACGCTGGCCCAGGCCATGCGGTATTGGGCTTGCAGGGATTGCACGTCGGCCTGGTGCTGGGTCTGGTCGAGGCGGAACAACGGCTGGCCTTGTTTTACAAGCTCGCCCTCCTTCACCAGAATCCGGCTGACCACGCCGGGGCTGAGGGTTTGCACCGCCTTGCGCTTGCCCGACACCACCACCGTGCCTTGTACGGGAATGCCCTGGTCCAATGGCGCCAGGCTGGCCCACAGGAAGAAGCCGCCAGCACCGACCACCGTCAGCAACCAGCCCATGCGAGCGAAAAAATTGGCGTCGTGTTCTTTGAAGCGGGGTTCAACAGTGATGCTGCTCATGCGCCTGGATTCCTTGCGGCCTGATACTGACGACTGAAACTCACGCCCGGTTTTTCCTTGGGAGCTTCCTGCTGACCGGACAACGCCCGCAGCACTTCCTGGCTCGGCCCGAATGCCTGCAGATGCCCTTCGCTGAGCACCAGCAGCTTGTCGGCCTGGGCCAGCGCCGACGAACGATGGGTGACCAACACCACACTGCTGCCCTGGGCTTTCATCTGCACGATGGCACTGGCCAGGGCGGCTTCGCCGACGGTGTCGAGGTTGGAATTGGGCTCATCCAGCACGATCAGGCGCGGCCCGCCGTACAGGGCCCGGGCCAACGCTACCCGCTGTTTCTGGCCGCCGGACAGGCCGCCGCCGTTGTCACCCAGCACCGTGTCGTAGCCCTGGGGCAAGCGCAGGATCAGTTCATGCACGCCAGCCTGCTGCGCGGCCTGCACCACCTGCTCAGGGTCGGCCTCGCGAAAGCGGGCGATGTTGTCGGCAATGCTGCCGCTGAACAGCTCGATGTCCTGGGGCAGATAGCCAATGTGGGGGCCGAGGTCATCGCGGTCCCAGCGATGAATGTCCGCGCCATCCAGGCGCACCGTTCCCGCCAGCGTCGGCCAGACGCCCACCAGCACACGGGCCAGGGTGGATTTACCGGAGCCCGAGGCGCCGAGCACACCGAGCACTTCACCCGCGCCCAGGTTGAAATTGACCTGATGCAAGGTCGCCACCCGCCGCCCTGGCGGGCCTGCACTGACCTGTTCGAAGCTGACCTGGCCTTTGGGCGCCGGCAGCTTCATCTGCTCCACCTCCGGGGGAAACTCGCGCAACAAATCATCCAGCCGCTGATAGGCCAGCTTGGCCGAACTCCATTGTTTCCACACCGCAATCAACTGGTCGATGGGGCTGAGCACCCGGCCCATCAGAATGGAGCCGGCGATCATCATCCCGGCGGTCATATCGCCTTTGATCACCAGCAACGCCCCCAGGCCCAGCACCAAGGATTGCAGACACAACCGCAGGGATTTGCTCAGGGAAGTCACCACGGAGCCGGTGTCACTGGCCTGGTTTTGCAAGCCGAGAAACTGTGAATGCACCGCAAACCAGCGCTGGCGCAGCGCACCAAGCATGCCCATGGCCTGGATGGTCTCGGCATTGTGCAAGTGGCTGGTGGCCAGTTGCGTGGACTGCTGGGAATAACCACTGGCTTCGCCCAACGGCTTTTTGGTCAGGTATTCATTCAGGCATGCGAGGGCGATCAACAGCACCGCGCCCGCGGTGGCCAGCACACCGAGCCACACGTTGAACAGGAAGATCACAAACAGATAAATGGGAAACCACGGCGCGTCGAAAAACGCGAACAACGCAGGCCCGGTGATGAATTGGCGAATATGGGTCAAATCGCCCAAGGACTGCCCGGCATGCCCTTGCCCGCGTTGCAGGTTGCGTTCAAACGCGGCCTTGTACACGCGCAAGTTGAAACGCCGCTCCAACTGGCTACCGATGCGGATCACGATAAAACTGCGGATCACCTCAAGC
This sequence comes from Pseudomonas reactans, assembly GCF_013385825.1. GTDB lineage: Bacteria > Pseudomonadota > Gammaproteobacteria > Pseudomonadales > Pseudomonadaceae > Aquipseudomonas > Aquipseudomonas reactans. The sequence continues at coordinate 422,644 of NZ_JACAPG010000014.1, forward strand.
GTGCCAATAAACGCAAAGAAGCCCACCACCATCAGCGTCAACATCACCAGGGTGGTTTCATTCTGGGAGGACAGCACGCGGTCATACACTTGCAGCATGTAAATCGACGGCACCAGCATCAGCAGGTTAATCAATGCCGTGAAACAGCCAACACTGATCAAAATACTTTTGTACTCACCCAGCGCCTTGAATAACGGCGCGACGGCATGGGACTTTGCCATGGTTTCTGATCTTCCTTGAAGCAAATTGCGCGCAATAGTTGCCCCAGCCCCGAACAACGGAGCGGCCAACTAATACATTCAGTTATTAACTTATAACGACAACTAAGGTGTGCGTTGCAATACAACTTCCAGTCCCGTCGGCGTGCGGCCTTTATATTCGCCCGGCTGCTCTCGGTTGAGGTGGGTTATCCCGCTGCCCTCGGCATTCATCAGCCAGATGCCATCCGGTGTCGGCGTCCAGGTCAGGGGTTTTTCGCCGAGCCACTGTGCGACACAAGCGATGTCGCCGCCCACAGCATTCGCCTGCTCCAGCAGCTCCAGCGCGCACACCTGATCCTGCTGGTGCAACTGCCAATGCCCGGCCAACTGGGCGGTGGTGGGTAATACAAGACTGCTCGCCATGACGTGGGCTCCTGCCGACACGAACATCACCTGCAAGGCGCGGGTGATCACTGTGATAAAACGCTGCATCTTCACGCTCCATCGGTAAAGCGCGGCGCCGAAACGCCGCGCCCGTGCATTACGCCACGATGTCGCTGACGGCTGCCTGGCCGACGGTGGTGACGAGGAAGTCCGCCACGCCGTGCCCGGAGAAGTCCACTGCCAAGGTGCCCAGGTTGGTACCTGCGGCGTAGGTCAGCACAGCATCGCCGGCATGCCCGGTGAAGGCATTGACGAAGGTCAGGCCTGCGCCCTTGGTAATGCCCGACAGGTCGATCTTGTCCGAACCCGAAGTAAAGTCAAAGATCTTGTCCGCAGCGCCCGGCTTGGAGTCGGAACTGGCACCGAACACAAAGGTGTCGTTGCCCGCGCCGCCCCACAGTTGGTCCGCACCGCCGCCACCGTAGATGAGGTCGTTGCCGGCCCCACCCTTGATCACGTTGGCCGCGTTGTTACCAATGATCAGGTCATTGCCCGAGCCACCGAAGGCATTCTCGACAGTCACGCCCTTGGCGATGGACACGTTGCCCACCAGGCCGCCAACGTCGGAGAACGACGTTTCATTGAGGTTGATCTTCTGGTTCTGGGTGAAACCGGAGAAGTCCAGGGTGTCGTTGCCACCCCCGTCCCACACCGAGAACACCAGCTTGTCGGCGTTCGAGGTGGCGCTGAGGAAGTCACGCCCGGTGTTGGAGTTGAAGCCGTAGGTGGTGTCGCCGGCGCGGGTGTTGTAGTTGGCGCCGTAGAGCTTCTGGATCGCTGCGATGTCGTCGATCAGCGGGCCGGACGCGTAAGCCTCGACGCCGCCCTTGCTGAAGTTCTGGTTGGTGTTGCTCTCGCTCCAGTAACTCATGACGCTGTAGCCACGCGTGTCCTGTCCATAGTCCGCGTCTTTGTAGGAAGGGTTGCCGGTCCCGGCGTTGTAGTCGCCAGGGTGGTCCAGGCCCAGGGTATGCCCGATTTCGTGGGTCAGGGTCTGCCGGCCGTAGTTGTTCAGGTCCGGGGTCTTGTTCGGCGTGTAGCTGCTGTTGGTCAGGTACCAGGAGGTGCCGTCCAGGCCACTCTGGTGGTACTTGTCGTTGGTGCCCGGCAGGTAGGCAAACGCGGCCGCGCCGTCCTGGCCCCCGCTGTAGTTGCCAAAGGTCATGTGGAAGTCACCGCCCGAGGCTTTCTCGGTGAAGGTCACATTGGCCACATCCGCCCAGGATTGCATGGCCAGTACGGCCTGTGCTTTCTGCTGGGTGTTGAACTGGCTGAACCCGGTGATGCCATGTTTGTTCATGGTTGCCGAGGACGCCGAGGTGAGGAAGGTGTAGGTCAGATCGATCTTGCCGTTGCCATCCAGGTCACGATAGGCCGCATTTTCACGCAACAGGTGGTCAGCCGCCTGGTCCACGGAAAACGAGGGTTTACCGTTGACCGTGAGGTTGCCGCCACGGTCATACAGATGGCTGAAGCTATCGATTTGCGAGTAAGCGGTACTGGCTTGCGCCGCCGACACGATAGCCTTGTCTTTAACTTTTGACATAAACGTACTTCCTTGTTTGCAAGTGCATCAGTCTTTGTTCGATAGGAACCTCGCGGGCGAGATCGTCCTATCACTCGCCTCTTTTGAAGGCGTAAGAAAACTGACACAACTTGAAATCTTTCGTCTACATCTTTTCCTGCACTATAAGCGTGCAAATAAACAACTGAAACAAGTTCAGTGCCGTATTTATTGGCCGACATTGGCTTTCGCCCAGCAAAAAGGCTGCGCGATTATTTAAATATTAAATAGGACTAACGCCGCTCAAGTTGAGCGGCGCGGTTAATTAATGGATCCAATATATTGGCAGGGTGTCATTGGCAACATTAAACAGCCACTACTTGTATTAATAACTTCGCTTGCCCCCTATTGCCGGGACACACTCCAGCCAGTCTTGCGCAATACCTCCAGCACTGTTTCGCCCTTAAGGCCGGGTACCAGAACGCCGTGGTCAGTGAGCATGTCCTCTCCCGCCAGGATGGCATTGATGATCGCCTCTTCCACCGCTTCCGCCGCCGCGCTGAACAGCGGCGAAATGTGGTCGTTGTTGACCATCTGCAAGGTGCTGCTGAACGGCAGGCCCTTGCGCCCATAATCCGCTGGCGGCAGATCCTGGTTACCCGTGGCAAAGGCCAGGAACAGGTCACCACTGGAGTCCTCGGTGCCGCCACCGGTACGTGCGATGCCGATGGACGCACGTTGCGCCAGGCGCTGGCATTGGTGCGGCAACAGCGGTGCGTCGGTGGCCAGGATTACCACGATCGAACCCATGCCCGGCGTGCCTTGCTCGGCGAACGGTGAAGGAATCTCCATCAACTGGCGCCCCACCGGGTAGCCATCCACCCGCAGCTCCTGGCGTTTGCCATGGTTGGCCTGCACCAACACGCCGACGGTCCAGCCGCCCTGCTCGGCCGGCAGGCGCCGCGAGGCCGTGCCGATGCCACCCTTGAACTCATGGCAGATCATGCCGGTGCCACCGCCGACCGCGCCTTCCTGCACCGGGCCGGTTTCGGCATTGTCCACGGCTTCGCGCACATGCTCGGGGCCGACGTGCTGGCCCCAGATATCGTTGAGCAGGCCGTCATAGGTTTCCATCACCACCGGCATGCACCAGTACACCGCCGGGTCCGCCAGGCGCTCGCGCTCCAGGGCGATCAGGCTGTCGCGCACAATGCCGATGCTGTGGGTGTTGGTGATGGCCAGCGGCGTGGTCAACAGCCCTGCTTCGTTGATCCACTCAAGGCCAGTGGCGTCACCATTGCCATTGAGCACGTGGTAGCCGGCGAAGCACGGTTGCTGGCGGGCTTCTCCGGCGCGTGGCTGGATGACGCTGACGCCGGTACGCACGTGCTTGCCGTCGATAAGCGTCTTGATCGTGCTGTGCCCGACCCGAACACCGGGCACATCGGTGATGGCGTTCCACTCACCGGGCGTACCCAGCCCCAACGTGATGCCCAATTGACGTGCGCGCATAACCACTCCTTACAATTTCTGGAAGACCGGACTCAACCGGCCACTGATGCAATACAGAATCACCGACAGGGCCAGCAAGCCGATGATGATCATGATGTCGCGGATCGAAGCCGCCGCCACCAGCGTGACCAACAGATAACCCGCGCCCAGTACCGCAACCAACGCCGGCAGCGGCCACAGCGGCATGCGATAGGGATGCTCGCGATCACGCAGCAGCACCCGGCTCATCAACGCGCTCAACGCCACCACCAGATACACCAACATGATCAGCAACACGCTGAACGAGGTCAGGTCGGCGAGGTTGGAGCTGAAACTCAACAGCGCCGAAGGAATCGCCAGGAACAGCGTAGCCAACCAGGGCGAATCCCAGCGTGGGTGAATACGCGTAAACAGTTTGTTGATGCTCGGCGTCCACAGCGCATCACGGCCGCTGCTGAACACCACGCGGCCGATCTGGATCACGATGGCGACAATGGCATTGAACACCGACAGGAAGATTCCGGCGCTGACCAAGCGCGAGAGGGTTTCATTGCCATGGCTGGTCAACAGATAACCGATGGGGTCCGGGCTGCTGATCATCTCACTGAGCGATGGCGCACCGATCAACAATGCCGTGATCGGCACCAGTTCGATGATTACCACCAGCCCCAGGGACCACAGCACCGCCTTGTGCACGCCTTTGCCGCCGCATTTCATGTCTTCGGCCAGCAACACGGCTGGGCCATAGCCGTTGTAGGAAAACAGGCCGATGCCCACCGCGCCGATCACCAGGGCCCAGGGTGCCAGGTGCAGCACGCCGTTTTCGACGATCTGCGGCTGGAACAGCACGCTGGCCGGCTGTACCGGATTGCCGAAGCCGATCACTACGATCACCAGTAACGCCGCCACTTCAAGCAGCAGGCAGGTGCCGGTGATCCAGGCATTCAGCTTGATATTGAGGATGCCCAGGGCGTAGCTGCACACCACGATTACCAGGGCGACGGTCTGGGAGTCGAACTTCGTGCCCAAGGCGTTATTCAGATAAGTCGCCGCGCCTGTGGCGAGCACCGGCGGGATAAACAGCAACATCACCAGCACGGTCAGGAACGTCGCATAGCCCGCCATGCCACCAAACACGCGCTTGGCGTACACATACTCGCCACCGGCGCTGTTGTGGGCGCGGCCCAGTTCGGCGTAACAGAAGGCAAACATCAGAGCTAGCAGGCCGGCCATTACAAACGCCAGGAATACGCCGCTGCCAGCTTGCTGGATGGCAAATGGCGCGATCACAAATACGGAACTGGCCGGCGTCACCGCTGACACGGTGATGGCGACCACATCGAAGACACTCAAGGTGGGTTTCAGCACGCCGTCGGGCGTGGGGGAAGTGCTCATATCGTTATCCTCTGTCGTTGTTCTTGGTGTGAGGCAGAAACGAAAAATCTGATCATCGCGGGATATGTTTCCCGCTGAATGATGAGGACAATAAACACGACGTTCATGTCAGCCAATTCCCCTATTGGCGTACTCCCCTTGACGCCACCCGGCAAAAGCCGAACCCTTGGCCGATCTTTTGCGGTGGGAGCCTGTCATATGAGCCTGTTTCGAGAAGTCGGCATGCACGCCGGCCTGGGCCGCACCGTCGCGCACATCGGCACCGAGCGTTTCTGGAAACAGTTGGTGTTGTTGCTGCACCAGTGTCTGCCGTTCGATAACGCCCTGGCGATCTTCTACCCATTGGAGGGGCCGCCCCAGGCCCTGGAAGAATACGACGCCCAACCCAGCAGCAAGCCGGCGTCGATGCTGGTGTACCTCAATGGTTTGTATTTGCTCGACCCGTTTTTCCAGGCCTGTCGCGAAGGCTATGCCAGCGGCGTGTACCGCCTGGAGGAAGTGGCGCCGGATCATTTTCGCCAGAGTGAGTACTTCCTCAACTACTTCCACGACAACGTGCTGGAGGATGAGGTGCAGTTCATTCTGCAAGTGCCGGGCGCGGGGACGTTGTCACTGTCGTTGGGCATGCAACGGCGCTTCAGCGTTGAAGAGACTGGGCTGATGACCCTGCTGGCGGCCTGGGTGTTGCCGTTGATGCAGCAGCATTGGCAGCAGACTACACAACGTGCGGCACCGGCCATGGATAGCCAGATCCGCGATGCGTTGAGTCATTTCGGCAGCGGCGTGCTGTCGGAGCGTGAGCTGGAAATCGCCCGCTTGGTATTGCGCGGATTTTCGTCCAAGGCGATGGCTGAGCGTCTGAAGATCTCGCCGGACACAGTGAAGGTGCACCGGCGACATTTGTACGCGAAGCTGGATATCTCGTCACAGCCGGAGCTGTTTTCGTTGTTTATCCAGTCGCTGGGGCATGACCTGGAAAATCCATGAGCCCGAGGTTGTACTCGGTTTAAATATGGGAGCGGGCAAGCCCGCTCCCACAGGGGGGCGTGCGTCGCACTTACTTACCGGTGCGAATGGTGTTCCACACGCGCGTACGCACCCGGTCGATATTCAACGGCATCGCTTCCAACGCAAACAACTTGCCCATCATTTCCGGGCTCGGATAGACCTTGGTGTCAGACTTGATGGCTGGGTCTACCAGGCTGTCGGCGGCTTGGTTGCCGTTGGCGTAATGCACATAGTTGGTGATGCTGGCCATTACTTCCGGGCGCAACAGGTAGTTCATGAACGCATACCCGGCTTTTTCATCCGGGGCGTCAGCAGGCATGGCGACCATGTCGAACCAGATCGCGGCGCCTTCCTTGGGAATGTTATAGCCGATGTTCACGCCGTTTTTGGCTTCCTTGGCACGGCTTTCGGCCTGCAGGATGTCGCCGGAGAAGCCCACCGCCACGCAGATGTCGCCGTTGGCCAGGTCTGCGGTGTATTTCGAGGAGTGGAAGTACGCGACGTAAGGACGCACTTTCATCAGCAAGTCTTCAGCCTTCTTGTAGTCCTCAGGCTTCTTGCTGTGGTGCGGCAAGCCCAGGTAGTTCAGCGCAGCCGGCAGCAGCTCCGGGCCGTTGTCCAGAATCGCCACGCCGCACTTCTGCAGCTTGGCCATGTTCTCCGGCTTGAAGATCAGGTCCCAGGAGTCGACCGGTGCGTTGTCGCCCAGTACCGCCTTGACCTTGTCGATGTTGTAGCCGATGCCCGTGCTGCCCCACAGGTACGGGAAACCGTGGGCATTGCCCGGATCGTTGTTTTCCAGGGCCTTGAGCAGCACCGGGTTAAGGTTCTTCCAGTTGGGCAACTGGCTCTTGTCGAGCTTCTTCAGCGCGCCACCCTGGATCTGCCGGGCCATGAAATGGTTGGACGGAAACACCACGTCGTAGCCGGATTTACCGGTCATCAACTTGCCGTCGAGGGTTTCGTTGCTGTCGTACACGTCGTAGGTGAAACCAATGCCGGTTTCTTTCTGGAAGTTCTTGGTGGTGTCCGGCGCAATGTAGTCCGACCAGTTATAGATTTTCACCGTTTCGGCGGCCTGGCCGATAGAGGCCACCAACATCAAGGGCAACAGGGCAATGGCTTTCATGGTTCGATTTCCTGGCGGTTTTAGGGCTGTTTTTATGGCAGGCGATCAAGGATCAAAGCGTTACAGGATCAATACGTAGGTCTTGCGCACGGTTTCCTGGATGTCCCAGATGCCGGTGCTGTTGGCCGGCAACATCAGTGCATCACCGGCTTGGATGTGGACGATTTCACCGTTGTCTGGGGTGAAGGAGCAGCGGCCCTGGATAAAGTGGCAAAACTCCTGGGATTTGATCTGTCGACGCCAGACACCTGGGGTGCATTCCCAGATGCCGGTTTCGACGCCATCGTTGCGCTCGACGCTGAGGGTCGAGGCCACGGCAATGGGCTCGCCCAAGGGCACGGCGACGGGCGACGAGTCCGGCAAGTGGGCGTTCAGCGTGTCTTTGAATTGCGTGATGCTCATGGGGTTTTCCCGTGTGAGTGAAACGACTTAGTGCATGAAACCTTCCATGAACCCGGCCACGCCGGTCGCCAACTTGCGGCGCCAAGGGGCGGTATTGGGGTTGGCCAACACCTGGTCTTCATGGACGAAACTGCGAATGATCGCGTTGTAGCCCAGCCAGCGGCAGGGTTCGGGCTCCCAGGGCTTGAGCGCGTCCAGGCCGCGCTCGCGGATCACCCAGGGTTGATGGGTCAACGGCGTGTCGCGGCCCAGGATCAGGTCGGCCAGGGTACGGCCACCCAGGTTGGTGGCGCCAACGCCCTCCCCGCCATAACCACCGGACAATGCGATGCCGGTCTTGTGGTCACACAGCATGTGCGGTCGGAAACTGCGCGACATGCCCAGGTTGCCGCCCCATGAATGGGTAATCTTCACGTGCTTGAGCTGTGGGAAAAGCTCACCGAACAGGTAGCGACGCAGCTCCACTTCGCTGTCGGTCAGATCGAAGTTGTGGCGCAGTTTCCCGGCGAACTGGTAGCCACCACGGGCGCCGAACACCAGGCGGTTATCCGCCGACCGCTGGCCGTAGGTCACCTGGCGGCTGCTTTCGCCAAAGGCTTGGCCATGGCTCAGGCCGATTTCATCCCAGGTGCTGCCCGGCAACGGCTCGGTGGCCACGATCAGGCTTTGCACCGGCAGTTGATAACGGCCCAAAGGCGGCAAGGTGTTGGCGTAGCCCTCCACGGCCGGCACCACCCAGGCGGCACGAACACCAGCCTTCGCCGTGCGCAGGCCGCCGGATTGCCACTGAGTCACTGGGCTGTTTTCGTAGATCGCCACGCCCATGCTTTCCACTACGCGCGCCAGGCCGCGCACCAACTTGGCAGGGTTGATGGTCGCCACGTGCGGCGCATAGATACCGCCATAAGGCTTGGCGATACGAATCTGTTCGGCCAGTTGCTGCGGGGTGAGCCAGCGATAGTCGGCTTCGGTCAGGCCCTGGGCGTAGAGTTTGTCCAGGTAGCGACGCAGGCTGCCCTCCTGCTCGGGGTAACGCGCGGCGCAGTACAGCGCGCCGCCCTTGCGGTAGTCGCAGTCGATGCCTTCACGCGCCAGCACTTGGGCCACTTCATCGGGAATGGCGTGCAGCAGATCAAACGAGGCGCGCCGTTGTTCGGGGTTCAGGCCGGCCAACAGGCGGTCCTCGCCCAGCAGGTTGCCCATCAGCCAGCCGCCGTTGCGGCCGGAGGCGCCGAAGCCGGCGGTTTGCGCTTCGATGATCGCGATGTTCAGTTCGGGCGCCTGGCGCTTCAGGTAATACGCGGTCCACAGCCCGGTATAACCGGCGCCGATGATAGCCACGTTGACGTCCAGGTCATGTTCCAGCGACGGCCGCGCATGCAGCGGGTCATCCAACTGGTCCATCCATAAGCTGATGTTGCGCCATGCCGGCATGCCGGGTTCCCCTACCTCGTTTCGATAGGGTGGATCCTAGAGCGCAGTGTCAGGGGCTGTCTTGCGCGCGTGCACGCAGGGAAATTTGTTTGACGTAGGCCTTGGGTGACTGCCCTGTGTGCTGGCGAAACGCACTGTAGAACGCCGAGAGCGAGTTGAAGCCGGCGGCAAATGCCAGGTCATCGACCTTTATCGGCGGCAAGGCCTTGTCCAGCGCGGCCAGCAAGTGGTGAAGCCTGGCCTGGTTGACATAGCGATAGAAGCTTTGCCCCAGCACCTGGTTCAGTAAATAGGAAATCTGATTGCGACTGTAGCCACACTCCTTGGCCACCCGCTGCAAGTCCAGCTCCGGGTCCAGGTAAGGCTGCTTGCGTTCGAAATACTGCTGCAGGTCATTGGCCATATGCCCCAATTGCTGGGGCGACAAGCCTAAACGGCTAACCGAAGGCCGCGCGGCCTGGACGGGTTGCTCATGCACCAGGGAGGCGTACTCATTGACCCGCCAAATCAGCCCGTCGCGTACCGTGATGGCTTCGCTGGTGCGAAATGACACCAAACCGTGGCCGCCACGCAAGGTGATGCGGTACTGGATGAAGGCCGTATCGCCATCGGCGCGGATGCGATCGCTGTGTTCAATCGCTTCATCGGCCTCGCGCGGCATGCTGGCTTGCAGGTAATCACGCAGCTCGGCGTAACCGACGACACGGTTCTGGAAAAAGTCGTGGTACTGGATGTCCGGATGGTAGTAGGACATTACGCCCTCCAGGTCCCGATGGCGCCAACACAAGTGGTGGCGCAGCACCAACTCGCGGGTGGCGTGGGATTGCTGAGGCTCATCGTCTTGGGCGATGTCGGGCATGGAGGGGCTCTGCGGCGGGTAAACCCTGGAGATTGCCGAATTTTATCGGGGTCTTCAATGGCGAATTGGTACTTCTGACTAATGGCCTATTGCCCAGTCTTCAGTAGGACATGACCTACATCAAACTTATGAAAGACAACCGCCGAACGGGGCTCAAAAAGTCACCTTGCCTTTGCGAACGGATGCTATTTTTAAGCTCTTCGACGCCATGACCAGTGAAGGTCCTGGCCCCTGCCGCGAGCTAAAGGAAGCGCTCAATGAACAAGGTGGGCAACATGAACAAAGTGACGTTCCCCAACGCCTGCCAGCTGATGCGCTGGCATTTTCACCCGATGGGTTTCGAGGGCAGCATGGATGCGCCTGGCAGTATGATCGCCCGATTGTTCGACCGAGCCAGTGGCGAAACGCTGATCGCCATCGCCGGCATTCCTTGCGCCACCGTGATGAATGCCGCCGATGTGGAGCGCATCATCGAGGCCGTGGAGGATGAGCTGGAGTCGTTTGTGCCGCCGCAGTCCCTGCGGGCTTAAACACAATCTGTAGGAGCCGGCTTGCCGGCGATGAGGCCCATGGGTGTATCCGCGCCTTTGGACGCCATCACCGACAAGCCGGCGTCTACACAGAATCGCGTTGATCATCAAAGAAGGCTTTCTTGCCATCCACCCGCTCCGACGCTTTCGGCACATTCAGGGCCTGACCTTCGGGCTTTTCCACGTACCAATAGCAATGGCTCACGGCGCGGGTAATGCCCACATAGGCCAGGCGCAACACTTCGTCCTTTTGCGCATTGTCATAGGGCTCGCTGTCGCCAGCCTTGCCCAGACCCGCCATCCGGTACACCTGGTTTTTATACGGCGAGCTAGTGACATGCTGGCAATCCCCAAGCAGAAACACCGCGTCAGCCTGCAGGCCTTTGGCACTGTGATAGGTCAATTGTTTCAGCCTCCGCGCCTGGGGCGGCAAGCTAGAATCCACATTAACTACCGATTGAATATGCTCTTGAATCAATAGCTTATCGCTACCTTTTCGATAAAGCATCAATATCGAATCACCCTTCTGATAATGCTCCGACAACCGCCGCCCCAATGCCGCGTCGTCCCGCTCCAGCACCGCGACTGGTACCAACGCCTTGGGCGCGCCACTGGCTTTGGCTTTCTTGCCAGCAATCGCCGGCGCGGCGCGCACGATGTGCTCGGCCGCATCGATGATGTGCTGGTGGCTGCGGTAGTTCTCGCCCAACATCACGCGGGTGGTCGATGGCGATGGGAACTCCTTGTCGAATTCCATGAAGTACTTGGGCGAACTGCCGCGCCAGCCATAGATCGACTGCCAGTCATCCCCCACACACAACAGCGATGAGCGCTGGGCGCCGCGCCCCACATGCATGGCCGGACCACGGCTGCGGATCTCGCGCAGGCTGGCACGGATCCACGAGACGATCTGCGGCGAAACGTCTTGGAACTCGTCGATCATCAGGTGCGACAAGGGGCGCAGCAACGGATCGCTGAGCAGCTTGAGGTTTTCCGGGGTGTTTTCGCCAAACAGCGAGAACATCCGGTTATAGGTCATGATCGGTGGCGATTGGTCCAGCAGGTGATCTTCCAGGGCTTTCCAGAAGATGCTCAGGGCTTCGAAGAAGAAGCGGTCTGGGTCATCCTTGGCAAAGCTCATCTGCCCGACAGCGGTAGGCACGTCCAGGCCGAGGTTTTCGATGAATCCGGCGGCCATCACGAAACTGTCCAGCAGCGGCGCTGATGCCAACTCGCCTTTGACCTTGTAATCAAAGCCGGGGCCGGCCGTAGCATCACCGGCCAAACTGCTTAGCAAGCGCTTAGATGACTCGTAACTATCTAGCCATATCAATGGCTTACGACAGAAAGCTTGAAACAAGGTGCGCTTCACCGCCCATTCTGCGCGTACCGACAGCTTTGAGTGAGGTCGGCTGGTCTGCGCGTTTTCCCGCGAATCGAAGCCCAGTACCACCCAGGCGTCCAGTTCGGGAATGTAGCCATGACAGTGAAATTGCGCGCCGTTGATTTCCACGGTCTGGCGGCTGGGTTCAATCCCTTTGATCGGCCACGCGCCCGCGCGAAACCACAGGTCCTCGATCACATCGCAGAGTTCTTCATCACGCTTTGCGGCCAGCTCGGTCACGGCCATCCTTTTTTGCACATCCGGGTGGTCGCGCTCCAGCTCCTTGAGCTGCAAGCCGTGGCGCGCCAGCGGCGCAATCAGCTCACGGAATCGCGGGTGCTGCCCCTGCAGACGGTGATAGCAGGCATTCATCTGCTGGCGCTGGGCTTCGTTGATACGCAGGTCGAAGGGGTTACTGTCGGCGTCTTCAAAACCAGCATTCAGGTTCTCGAACGCTTGCAAGCGCTCAAAGCCCGGCAGGCTGCGCACCATGGGCAGGATGCGCGAGTGAAACGTACGCACCACGGCTTGCGCTTCTTTCATACCAAGGGGTTGGCCCCAGAGGTTGAGAGTTTCCATGAGCTTGTTGATGAAGTCCTTGCGCGACTCTCGGGTGAAGGTCACCACCGTCATCGAGCTCAGCTCAAAGCCCAGGTAATGGGTGAGCAGCAAAATGCGCAGTACCAGCGACGTGGATTTGCCGGCCCCGGCCCCCGCGATCACTGAGGTCGAGGGCGTCTCGCTGAAAATCATCTTCCATTGCGCCGCGCTCGGCTGGGCATGAGCCGGCAGCAATCGCGCGACATCGACCTTGATGCGTTTCTTCAGCTCGACGGTGAGCGGCAGGCGCCAATCATCGAACAGGCTGTCATCAACCCCCGGCGCACGGTGTTCATCCGGACGGAAGTCACGAATCAACAGCACCTGGCGACCTTCTTCGATGCCATCCGCCTTGCCTTCGCGATAGCCATACTCCACACCCGCCTCATGCCCACTGCGAAAACCGTCAGCCTGCCCGTGCAACCAGGAAAACCGATGCTGGGCGCGCAAACGGGTCAAGCCATGACCAAACAGGCGCGCAGCCAGGCGTTTGAATAACGGCATTTCAGCCAAAGGGCGCAGTTCGGGAGGAAGATCAGGCTTTTGTTGCGACACGCGGACTCCTGCGATGAGCTTGGATCAGACAAGTGCGCCATGGTCGCCGGAATCGTCGCTCAGTTCCAGCCAATTGCTTTGCCGTCATGCAGTTAGACGATGAACTGAAAGTCAAAACGCCACCAATCAATCTAATCGACTGATAGGAATCAGGCAGTTTTTACGCTTTTTATCGATCATGAGCTGCAGGATCATAGGGCCATTCACAGGAGACGATCATGCTTGAACTTCGACCTTTCAACTCCCTGGGCGGCGCCCACCACGGCTGGCTTGACGCTCATCACCACTTTTCGTTTGCCGAGTACCACGACCCCAAGCGCATGCACTGGGGCAACCTGCGGGTATGGAACGACGACATCATCGCGCCGGGCACGGGTTTTCCGCAGCACCCGCATCGCGATATGGAGATCATTACTTATGTGCGTGAAGGTGCGATCAGCCATGCCGACAACCTTGGCAACAAGGGGCGCACCGAGGCGGGTGATGTGCAAGTGATGAGCGCAGGCACCGGGATCGCCCACAGCGAGTACAACCTAGAAGACATGCCGACCAAGATTTTCCAGATCTGGATCATTCCGAACGAGGCAGGTTTACCGCCTTCCTGGGGCGCCAAGCCGTTCCCCAAGGGTGATCGCGAAGGTTTTGTGACGCTGGCGAGTGGCAAGGCTGGGGACACCGAGAGCCTGCGCATTCGTGCAGATGCACGACTGGTAGCGGCGAACCTGAAGGCTGGGGAAAGTGCCGAGTACCAGCTGGACAGCGGGCGTCGGGCTTATCTGGTGCCGGCGACTGGCATCATTGAAGTCAACGGCTTGCGTGCACAAGCTCGAGATGGTGTAGCGATTGAAGATGAGCAGGTGTTGCGGGTGACGGCGGTTGAAGACAGCGAGATTGTCTTGGTTGACCTCGCTTGACTTTGCAGGGGCCCGGCTTATGTGGCGAGGGAGCTTGCTCCCGCTGGGGTGCGAAGCGCCCCCCAACAGCCGACTCCAGCTGCGCTGTCGAGCGGGAGCAAGCTCCCTCGCCACAAAAGCCCGCCCCCCCCCCATTGTATACAGCGGGTTTTCAGTTAACGCTGATAGCACCGTCTACCAGCACCTGCGCCTCTTCCACCAATTGCTTGAGGTGATCCTCACCGATAAAGCTCTCGGCGTAGATCTTGTAAATATCCTCGGTGCCGGATGGCCGTGCGGCGAACCAACCGTTTTCAGTCATCACTTTCAGCCCGCCGATCGCCTGGTTGTTGCCCGGCGCGTGACTGAGAATCTGCTGGATGCTTTCCCCGGCCAATTCGGTAGACGTGACCTGATCTGGCGACAGCTTGCCCAGCAGGGCTTTCTGCGCCGGAGTGGCCTTGGCATCTACTCGAATCGCGAACGGTTCGCCCAATGCGTCGGTCAGGCCACGGTAGATCTGGCTGGGGTCCTGGCCTTTGCGTGAGGTCATTTCGGCCGCCAACAACGCCGGGATCAGGCCATCCTTGTCCGTGCTCCAGACACTGCCGTCTTTGCGCAGGAACGAAGCACCGGCGCTTTCTTCGCCGCCAAAGCCCAGCGAACCTTCGAACAGGCCATCGGCAAACCATTTGAAGCCCACGGGCACTTCGTACAGACGACGGCCAATGCGTGCGGCGACGCGATCGATCAAGCCACTGCTGACCACGGTCTTGCCCACGGCAGCGTCTGCGCGCCAGTCAGGACGGTTCTGGAACAGATAGTCGATGGACACCGCCAGGTAGTTGTTCGGCGCCAGCAGGCCACCGGACGGGGTGACGATGCCGTGGCGGTCGTGGTCCGGGTCGCAGGCGAAGGCCACGTCGAAACGCTCTTTGAGACCGATCAGGCCTTGCATGGCGAAGCTGGAGGATGGGTCCATGCGGATCTGGCCGTCCCAGTCAACACTCATGAAGCGGAACGTGGAGTCGACCTCAGTGTTCACCACCTCCAGGTTCAGGCGGTAATGCTCGGCAATTGCCGACCAGTAGCGTACCCCTGCTCCGCCCAGCGGATCCACGCCCAGCCGCAGGTCGGCGCTGCGGATGGCGTCCATATCGATCACGTTGACCAGGTCAGCCACATAGCTGTTGAGGTAGTCATGGCGATGAGTGGTATCGGCCTTGAGGGCCTGGGCGTGGCTGATGCGCTTGACCCCGGCCAGTTGGTTGGCCAGCAGTTCGTTGGCCTTGGCTTCGATCCACTTGGTGACGTGGGTATCAGCCGGGCCGCCATTGGGTGGGTTGTACTTGTAGCCGCCACTCTGCGGCGGGTTGTGCGACGGCGTAATGACGATGCCGTCGGCCAGGCCGCTGGTGCGGCCACGGTTGTAGCAGATGATGGCGTGGGAAATCGCAGGTGTCGGCGTGTATTCGTCGCCTTCGGCCAACATCACGTGCACACCATTGGCGGCCAGTACTTCCAGGGCGCTGGCACCAGCAGGCGTCGACAGCGCGTGGGTGTCCAGGCCGACGAACAGCGGGCCGTTGATGCCTTGGGCTTCACGATACAAACAAATGGCCTGGCTGATGGCGAGTACATGCCATTCGTTGAAGCTCAGTTCAAACGAGCTGCCACGGTGCCCAGAGGTACCGAACGCCACGCGCTGGGTGGAGATTGCTGCATCAGGCTGGCCCGTGTAGTAGGCCGTGACCAGTCGCGGGATATCCACCAGCAACTGGGCTGGCGCCGGCTTGCCCGCAAAAGGACTGATTGTCATGCATAAACCTCGGAAAGAAAGATTCGGGATAAAACGGCAGTTTACTGAGAGTTGGACTACTGCGCGACGTTATCGATCCTACAACAGCAAGAGAAACTTCATGCACTCATCCCGTCTGCGCCTGATGCAACGCTTCACCTAGCGCCGCCAGGAGACTGTCCAAATCCTGTTGCCCCTGAAAAGTGTGGCTCAGACGCAAATGTTGCTGATGCAGGCCGCTGACACTGAACAGTTCGCCAGGAGCAATCACCACTTGCCGGGCAAGCAGGCGCTGGAACACCTGGCGCATATCCACTGTTCTTGTGGAACCCAACCAGAACGCTGCACCGGCAGCGGGTGCACGATAGGCCACTTGGTCTCCCAGATGCCGGTCCAGGCGCTCGCACATTTCGTCCGCCCGCTCGCGTAACTGCAGGCGCAGCCCACGCAGGTGCAGGTCAATTCGTCCGCTGTGATAAAGGCGCGCAATGGCGCGCTGGCGGATCGGTGACAGACGAAACGAGCGCAACAGGAAATGGCGCTGCAGTTCGCTGCTCATACGCCGGGACAGCAGATAGCCATAGGGCGCTTCCGAACCCAGCACTTTCTCGAAAGAGGAAAACACTATCAGTCGTTCAGGGTTCACCAGCTCCCGCAGTGCGGCCTGCGGCTCGTCGAAACCCAACTCGCCAAAGGTGTCGTTTTCCAGCAGCCAGCAACCGTATTGGTCCAGCATTTGTGCCAGGGCCAGGCGATCCTGAAGGGGCATGGAAATCCCGGCCGGCACGCTGGCCCTTGATGACAGTAACACTAGATGCACCGACTCGACGCCCAGCAACTGGTCAAGGGTCACCAGGTCCAGGCGCCCCTCCGCTGTCCAGGGCAGCTCAAGAATACGCACCCCGGCATCCTGAAGCAGGCGCAGGACCAACCAATCGCAAGGTGATTCCACAATCACCGACCTCCCCCTCAGCCCCAAAACTTCGATGAGGATGTCCAGTACACTGCGCAGATCAGCACCGATGTAGACATTATCGGCCTGCCAGCAGCGAGTAGGCGACGACGTGTAACGCGCCGCCAGCGCTGCGCGCAGCTCCCAGACGCCGCAAGGCTGGGACCAGGGCTGCAGATACCGCGGATACTGGCGGACCAGCTCACGCTCCAGGCGCAACAGCGTGCCATCCAGAGAAGCCAGCAGCGCGGGCTCATCCCCGCTGAGCACCACCATTCCTGGACTTCGTGCCGCGGCGTAGAGCCGATCCAACAGATCACCGCTGGCACCTGCCAGCGGACTTGCGGAGAGTGGCCAGGCGTAATAGCCCGATTTGGCCACCGAATAGACCCTGCCCTCTTTTTCAAGCAACGAGTAGGCATATTGGACCGTCGAGATCGACACGTTCAAGCGCCCCGCCAATTGCCGCAGGGACGGCAGTTTTACCCGTGCGTCGGTACTGACCTCGTTGATCAGGTTGATCATGTAGCGATAGACCGCCTGATACGCGAAATCCGCCTGCCGTTCGCCGCGCAGTGTCATCGCCCGGACAATTGACAGGCTTGCGCACTGTCATAGGCCATGGCGCCAGCACTGTGCTGTTCGCCACTCGAGTAGCTCAGCGGGCGTTTGCGATAAAGGTGTTGCAACAAAGGCATGGATAAACCGCTGGTATCGGTGAGCCACTGTTGCAGCATGTCGGCGGACAGCTTGCCCTGCAGGGCTTTGTGCAGTTCCGGCAAGGCCACCAGCATGCCCGGATGACACTGTCGCAAATAGCCTTCCAGCCGTTCACCATGATGGATAAACGGGGAGAACAGCAGGCAAATCAACTGAGTCTCGTCCAGCCCAAAGAACTGCTGGGCATAGGTGCTCGACAGGGTGCGGCTTTCACGGGTTCCCAGCTGTTCGAACACGGCCTCGGACACGCAGCGTGTGGCCTGTCGGATAAAATCTTGCACGCCTTGCTCATAATCCAGGTCCCGCAGGCATTGGGCCTGCAGCCCACGCAGGTGGGCCATCAGCAGCGGGTTGGAATAGGCGGGATGACTGAAGCGAAAACCCTGCGGGTCAGGCGAGAGGGCCATGAACGCGTTGAGCATGGATGAGGATGGCAGGTCTACGTCGTCCAGCAAATCGGCGATACCGATGTAGGCCAAGTGACGATGGCTGGCCTTGCTAGGGTTTTGACTCGCTGCATACTGGTCTCCGTATACATCGCGGTAATAACCGGTACTCCATTCGTCCATGCGTGCGAACAGTCCGGTGAGCGACGACGGCCAATTCTCCGGTATCGCGATACCCGCACCGCGTGCTGTGTTCTTGAGCCAGGCGAGAAGCTGAGTCTGCTTGCGTGGCGAGTCACCGCTGACCAGCGCATGCACTCCGCCATTCCAGGAGGCGACGCGCTGGTAGAAATCCCCAAGCGCCAGGTAGGTATCACTGCACAACGTGGCGCGGCAGTCACCGGAACTCAGGTGACCGACCATTAACATGTTGCGCTGGCTGATTTCTCGTCCAAGGGTAGACGCGGGTCGCAAGTGGTTGAAAGGTATCACTTCCTGGTTTTCCACCATCAACAGCTCAACCCTTGGATCATCGTGTAGAAACAGCCCCCCATAACCCCGATTGAGATCCTCAAGCATGCTTTCGGTCATTCCGGCATGCCGCAATGTCGCGACGCGCAAATGAAAGGTTCGTGGGGCTCGTCCAGCGATGGTCAATTGAGCAGCCCGCAACAAGGCCAAGGTGTAGCTACTCACTTTGCCGCCGCCATGGGCCACCAGCACTTTGTAATCCCCCACTTGCTCCATGCCGCCTGCCGCCACCACGATCCGCTGGACCAATAACTGGAGTGCCGTTCGCTCTTCACGAGCAAAGTGCCCGATCAAGCGCTGTAAAACTTGCTGATAAACATAAGTCATAGCCTGTTCGTGAATAGTGCTCATCATTCTATTACCTGAGTTTGGATATCAGTTTCAAGCAACTGTTGGCAGTATTTGCTCGACCTGTTGCGCGTGTAAGAAATTCGCGCGCGGCCCCGTACGCCAATGACTAAACATTAGCACCACGAAACAAAATGACATCAGTTACATCGTAATGGGCACACGTCCTGAAAACGCAAAAAACGCCGTATGTACTGGCTTCCAGCAAGCAGGATCACGTCCCTAGGATGTTTCTGACAAACTCTTACACGCATCTGAACGACCACTTAAGGAAGGTTCTTACAAATGCCTACGACCAACTTTCCAACTTATTGTATTGAAACTTCTCGTGAGCACCTGAGTTTCCCTGGTGCCCTGCGCTGACCGCGCAATCAGTTTCAACTACTCGCGATAGTGGTATCGGATATTCAATCATTGCTCAGTCCTTGAGATGAAAGTGACGGCGCAATTATCAGTGCTGGAATAATGATTAATAGATACAGAACCCTGCCGAAAACCAGTGCAGATGAATAACAACAGGCCTATAAGTCACGCGCACACAAAGACGCCGCACTGGAATTCAGGGCGGCGTCAGGAAAAAGATCAGGTTTTAGGGGTTAAAGCGCCAATCTGGCAGCGGGTGGGCAGCACCCTTGCAGCCCTGTTAAATGGCGCTTTTGTCCCATGCAACAAGTGTAAGAAATGTTCTTTTTGAGAATATTCCTACACCCTAAACAGCTTCAACCTGCAATGCAACGCGCTCGCGGCACGGGCATTCGTCCATGTAGCGATGCGCTTCCACGAACTGATTGAACGGAAACACCGTGGTTTTCAGCGGCACCAGCACGCGGTCGGCGGTGAGTTGGTTGATATCCCTGAGCGCCCGCTGCAAGGCGACCTGGTCCTGGATGATGCCCAGCTCAGGCTTGCCAGTGAAGTTGCCGATGCAGTGCACAAAGAACTGAATGTTCTTCTGAAACGCTGCACAGGCCGGGAACGGTGTCTGGTTGCCGCCCTGCAAGCCATACAGCACCAGGCTGCCACGCGGCGCCAATACATCGCCGAGCAACGACATCTGCGGGCCGCCCAAACCGTCGAACACCACGTCGACACCGCGGTTATCGGTGAACTTGTTGATTTGCATCAGCAGGTCCTGTTCTTCAGTGACGATGACTTTCTCGGCACCAAGGGACAGCAGGTATTCACGCTCATCACTGTCTTTGGTCGCGGCAATCACCCGAACACCCAGGGCTTTGCCCAGTTGCACAAAGGATGGGCCGGCGCAGTGGCTGGCGTCAGTCACCAAGGCAAACTGCCCAGGTTTGACCCGCGCCAGATCAACGTAGGCAAAGTAGGCAATCAGCAGCGGCGTGTAGTGCACGCTCGCCTCGATAGGGCTCAACACATCCGGATAACGGGTCAGGGCCGAACGGGGCAGGACGATCTGTTCGCCATACACCGGATAATCATTAGGGCTCTCGGCCGGAAAACTGGCCACCTTATCGCCCACTGCCAAATCATCCACGCCATCGCCTACGGCGACCACCACACCGGCCATTTCATGGCCAAGGCCGGACGGCAAGCGTGCATGGGAAGACGCCAGGTTCTGGCGCCACAGAATGTCATACCAGCTGATGCCAATCGCTTCGACACGCACCTGCACTTCGCCCGGTGCGGGCTGCGCGGCTGCATGCTCTTCGCATTTGAGCACCTCGGCCGGACCAAACTTGTGAAAACGGATCGTGCGGGACATCGCAAACCTCGTCAAAGTAACCTCTAATGCCATGAACTCTATCTGGGCTTTCCGGGTAAGACCACCGGTCGCCATTAATAGTCGACATGCCTGTCATTGATTCCGCATGTGAGGAATAGACCTCAGCTATCGTAGGAAAACTCAATTATCCTGTGCAGAGTACCAGCCTTTCCCCGTAAGATTCATGCCGGTCATTGTTTACATATGGCCGCTCTCGTCAAGTTTGCTGACTCTTCCAGGACACAAGATGAACCGTAACGACCTGCGTCGTGTCGACCTTAACCTCTTGATCGTATTCGAAACCTTGATGCATGAGCGCAGCGTGACCCGTGCCGCCGAGAAATTGTTCCTCGGCCAGCCGGCCATCAGCGCAGCGTTGTCACGCCTGCGCGGGCTGTTTGATGATCCGCTGTTCGTGCGCACCGGCCGCAGCATGGAGCCATCGGCCCGGGCGGTGGAAATCTTCGCCCTGCTCTCCCCGGCCCTGGACTCCATTTCCACCGCCGTCAGCCGCGCCGCCGAGTTTGACCCGGCCACCAGCACCGCCGTGTTCCGCATCGGCCTGTCCGATGATGTTGAATTCGCGCTGCTGCCCCAACTGCTCAAACGCCTGCGTGCCGAAGCCCCGGGGATTGTGCTGGTGGTGCGTCGCGTCAACTACATCCTGATGCCAGGCCTGCTGGCTTCCGGCGAAATTTCCATCGGCGTCAGCTACACCGCCGACCTGCCGGCCAACGCCAAGCGCAAAGTGTTGCGCCGCAGCCTGCCAAAACTGCTGCGCGCCGACAGCGTGCCGGGCTCCCTGAGCCTCGACGACTTCTGCGCCCGCCCCCATGCGCTGGTGTCGTTTGCTGGTGACTTGAGCGGGTTTATTGACGAAGAACTGGAAAAACTCGACCGCAAACGCCACGTGGTACTGGCCGTGCCCCAGTTCAACGGGTTGGGTACCTTGCTGGCAGGCACGGATATTCTGGCGACCGTGCCGGACTATGCGGCCGAGGCGCTGACCTCGGCCGGTGGCTTGCGTGCGGAGGATCCGCCGTTGCCGGTGCGCAGCTTTGAGCTGCATATGGCGTGGCGGGGGTCTCAGGATAATGATCCGGGTGAGCGGTGGTTGAGGTCGCGGATTCAGATGTTTTTCGGAGACCCCGATAGCCTCTAGTAAATGCTTGACCTCAGCTCCATGCCGCACCCACCTGTGCGTCCAACGAAATCAGAGCGCTTAGGCACATCTTCGTTTACGACGCATTAATACCCAGTGATTTGCTCCTCCCGCCGTGCTTGAGCGTCGACGGGTTGATTCCGAACTGCTTACGAAACGCCGTCGCAAAATGACTGGCATTGGCGTAGCCCAGGTCCGAGGCGATGCGCATCACGGATTCATCGCCGCTCATCAAGCGGCTGCGTGCCTGGATCATGCGTGCTTGCTGGAATACGCCGTAGACACTGTTGAAAAACAGTTGCCGAAACCCGCGCGTCAGCTTGGGTTGGCTCAACCCGGACTCACGCGCCAACTCAGACAGGCTTGGCGCCTTGCCCAGGTCTTCAAGCAGACGCTCACGGGCACGCACCAGCCGTTGGCGGTCGGTGTTGCTGACGCGGCAGGTGCATTCGGCGTCCTGGCGTACTTCCAGGAACAAGCTCACCAGCGTAACGCTCTGCCCGTAAAGCCACAGGTTGCTGCGCGGCTGAGCTGTTGTCAGGCCAGCACCTTGGTCCATGGCGGCGCCTAGCAGGTGCGCAGTCGCGCTCATTTCGCCACTGCGGTGACCATCGAGAAAGCAATGGTCACACGCCAGTGCTTTGTTTAGCAGTGGGTCGAGTTTCAGTTCCCATTGCTCAAGCACTTCAGGACGAATCATCACGGTGATGTTATCGATCTCGCCGTGCTGGTGGTAAAGACCGTGGCGGCAACGACCAAAGCTGATGCTGCCCGCGCCCTCGTCAATCGCATAGCGCCGTTGCCGACGCCCCTCTTGAAAGCTGCACGAGGCCTTGCCTTTGAGCAGGTTGGTGAAGCTGAAATGGATGCAATCGCTGTCGTCCTGCAAGGGTAATTCGATTGGCTGATCGAAGGTGCTTTGCCACCGCACGATGTCCAGCCCGTCCTGCAGCGACACGCGGGTGACGCGACAGTGCGCCCCTGGCCCGAGGTCGCATCCATATCCTCCCGTAATGATTCGCGAGACCGGCATCGGCTCCCCTGCGCCTCCTTGAACGGCTGACATCGTAAATCTCCTGGCTGACCGGATACGGCTCGAATCAGATCACATCGGGGTGGAAGTGTGCAATTGATAATTATTAGCATCTGGCGCGCTGCACAGGCTCCGCCAAATCGCCGCTGCCACCCCGCAACGCGCGCCGATCAGAATCCTCAGTCAAGGTCCCATCATGTCTGCACGATGCAACACGACGGCTACCCGCCAATCTTGCTACAAACGTAATACTATAACAATAGCCATGAGTTTGACACTGGCCAATTCGGCGCTCGCCACCGCCACCAGCGAGCCTGTGCAACTGCCGGCCTCGACGGTGACTGCGCGCATGGAGCAGGAAGACCCGAAGGAAGTGCCCATCAGCCTCAGCGTGATCAGCGGCGAGCAACTGCGCACCCAGCGGCTCGACACGCTGGAAAGCGCACTGCGCAACACGTCCGGGGTCAGCGTCAATTCGTCCGGGGGGCCGAATGACTTCAATGTACTGATCCGTGGCGTCGGCTCGCTGTACCAGATGTCGATGGATGACAGCTCGGTGGCGTTCAATATCGACGGTGTGCCCGTGTCGTCGCGAAGCCTCGGTTTCGGCACCCTCGACGTCGATCGTATCGAAGTGCTCAAGGCGCCTCAGGGCACGTTGTCCGGTGCGATTGGCCAGGCGGGCGCGGTGAATATCACCACGCGCCAACCTACCCGCGAACTCGAAGGTTATGTGCGCGGCGAAGTGGGCCAGGAAGGCCAGTTCCTCACTGAAGGCGCCATCGGGGGTCCGATCAGCGACAGCCTCAGCGGTCGCCTGGCTGTGCGTCGTGCCGGCTATGACAGCTGGATCGACAACGACCAGACTAACCACCCCATCACCAAGCCGCGTAACGAAGCCTACCGAGGCAGCCTGCTGTGGGACCTCAACGATGACACCCATGTGTTAGTCAGCGCCGAACGCCAGAAAACCGAGCGCGCCACCAACTCCCTGGTGTTGCGCCCTTACGGCAGCGACCCCAGCCTGGACCTGACCCCAGGCCTGTTCGACGACAACTACAAGACCACCGAGCGCTATACGCTCAAGGTCGATCACGACTTCGCCAACAGTCGCCTGACCTCCACCACCGCCACCGGCACCGCCGACTTCGAAGGCCTGATCGCCTACGACAGCAAACTCATGGGCGCCCTGTACGGCACTCCCAGCGAATTCTGGGTGGTGGACAAATCCTTCGAGCGCAGCTGGAGCCAGGACCTGCACCTGAGCTCGCTGCCCGACTCCGAGGTGTTCTGGGTGGCGGGCCTCGCCGCCAGCCGCAACGAGCGCAGCTACGACACGCCGCGCAACACCTACGGCACCTCCGGCGCCAAATACCGTGACTTCACCACCACCACCTACGCCGGCTACGGCGAAGTCACCTTTCCCCTCACGGAGCGTCTGAAACTCACCACCGGCTATCGCCACTCCTGGGACCGCAAGACCTACGACGGCCAGTACTTCTCTGGCAGCAGTGCGGTGCAAGACTCCCGCAAGCTGACCGACGACTATGGCACCGGCCGCGTCGCCCTGAGCTACGCCGTCACGCCGCAAACCAACGTCTACGTACAACTGGCGCGGGGCTATAAATCCGGTGGTTTCAATGACTATGCCTCGCAGGTCACCGACAGCGAGCCCTACAAGGCCGCCGTCAGCAAAGCCGCGGAACTGGGCTTCAAGAGTGAAACCGAAGACCGTCGCGGCAGCCTCAACGGTGCCCTGTTCTTCACCCGCGTACACGACGATCACCTGCTCGGCTACGACGCAGCAACCTTCGCCACCAATGCCTTCAACGCCGACACCCGCACCCGTGGTGCCGAATTGGAAGGCAGTTGGCGCTTCGATTACGGCCTGACCCTGGCCGCCAGCGCCACCTACCTCGATGCCAAGATCACCAGCGGCGTGCAAGGCATCCAGGCCGGTGACGTGGCTGCCGGCAACCGCACCCCGGATGTTCCGCGCTGGAGCGGCAACTTCAACGCCAGCTGGAAACACCCACTGGGCACCTTCGCCAGCCTCGGCGAAACCACCCTCAACACCAGCCTGAACTATCACTGGGTGGGCGAGCGCGCAGCCGACCCGCAAAACCATTTCAACCTGGACAACTACGAGAAACTCGACCTGCGCGCGGGCCTGGAAAGCAAGTTCGGCGAAGTCTATGCCTTCGCCGACAACCTGCTGAACCAGACCTACGACACCTACGGTTTCTACAGTGACCCGGTGGCCTACGGTGCACCGGCACGCCGCCGTACCTTGGGCGTGGGCTACACCTATCAGTTCTGACCCCACCCCTCACTGTAGGAGCGAGCTTGCTGGCGAAGAACGCTCAGACACCGCATTTGTTCTGGATGCGTGCGTCATCGTTGACGCTCTTCGCGAGCAAGCTCGCTCCTACAGGGTCGGGACATATCTGGTACTACTGTTTAAACGGCAATAGACGCTGATGGCTCCTACCGTTTCTCTTCCATCCACAGAAGAGGACGAAGGAATGTCCACCCAGCAAAACGCACATCGCCTGCGCTTAGGTCGCTACTCCGAAAATGGCCGTATTTACCTGCTTACCGCTGTTACCCACCAACGACAACGAATCTTTCAGGATTGGCGCATCGGTCGGCTACTGGTCAGCGAATTCAGGCGAGCCCAAGTAGACGGCGAGGCAACTTCACTGGCCTGGGTCATCATGCCGGATCATTTTCACTGGCTGGTCGAGTTGCACAACGGTGATTTGCCGAGGTTGATGCGAATAACCAAATCGCGAAGTGCACGAACGATCAATGCAGTGAGGGGCTTCCATGGAGCGCTTTGGCAGAAGGGCTACTTTGATCGGGCATTACGTCGAGAGGACGACATGAAGGCCATGGCCCGCTATATCATCGCCAATCCTTTGCGCGCTGGTCTGGTCGAGCACATCGGTCAGTACCCATTGTGGGATGCGATCTGGCTCTAGGCGCGAGCTTGCTAGCCGGACAACCTGATATATCTTGGTGCCTGGGCGCTCTTCGCGAGCAAGCTCGCTCCTACAGTGTGAACGGGCAGCTCCCCTCTTGTAGGAGCGAGCTTGCTCGCGAAAAACGTCAACGTTCACGCGGGCAGCCAGATTACTAGCGGAGCCTGGGCAATCTTCGCGAGCAAGTTCGCTCCTACAGGTCGGTCAGAACTGGTAGCTATACCCCACGCCTGCCGACCGCCCGCGCCCCGGCATGCCAGTCAACACCTGGTCGGTGGAGTACGAGCCGTACAGGTCGTAGCGTGCATCCAGCAGGTTGTCGCCCCACAGGTAGACCTCCGAACCGCCACTCTCCAGGCCCAGGTGCAGGTCCAGTTTGGCGTAGCCCTTGAGGTCGTAGTGGTTCTGCGGGTCGGCCGGGCGATTTTTCTGTACGCGGTAATTGAGCAAGGTGTTCAGGCGTGGCGCCGGCAACCCGAGCAAGGCCCCCAGGTTTTTTTGCCAGGCGACGCTGAAGTTGCCGCTCCACAGCGGCACATCCGGCACGCGGCTGCCCGCTGCCACGTCACCGCCGGACACGCCCGGCGCATCCGACGTCACCACCGCATTGGTGTAGCTCACGGCACTGCCCAAGGTCAGTTCATCGGTGACGTGCCAGGTGGTCGACAGCTCGGCGCCCTTGCTGCGGGTGTCGGCATTCACCGCGCTGACCGCCAGGGTGTTGAAGTCGTAGCCCAGCAGGTGGTCGTCCTGTACACGTGTGATGAACAACGCGCCTTCCAGGCTCAACTCGCCCCCGGGGCTTTCATGCTTGAAACCCAGCTCGGCGGAATTCACCTTGGCGGCCTTGTAGGGCTCGCTGTCCTTGATCGACGTGGCGTAGTCGTTGAACCCCGCCGATTTGTAGCCCCGTGACAGCACCGCATACACATTGGTCTGCGGCGTCAGCGCGTAGCTCAGCGCCACGCGCCCGGTGCTGTAGTTGTCCTGCAAACGCCGGCTGTCGCTGACCTGTGCGCCACCACTGGAATAATCGGCACCATAGGTCTTGCGGTCCCAGGTGTGGCGCAGGCCAGTGGTGAGCTTCCAGTCTTCGGCAATCGGGTACGTCACCTCGCCATAGGCCGCATAACTGTTGGTGCTGAAATCGCGCATCTGCTGCGCGCCATTGGTGAAGTTGTTGGAATCGAAACTGCGCTCGGAGCGCGACAAGTTGAGCCCCGTCACCCAAAACACATCGGCATCCGCCAGTGATCCCAGACGCAGGTCCTGACTCCACACGCGCTCATGGGCCGAGTCTTCGATCAGGTATTCGAACGGGGAACCATACAACGCCCGCGTGATGTTGCGATCGTAGCCTTTGACGGCATTGAAGTCGGTGCTGGTGTAGGCGCTGATCGAGGTGATGCGCGACTGCGCCAGATCGTGGTTGAGTTCGAAGGAGTAACGCTCGTTGGTCTTCTGGTTGCCATCGAAGGTACCAGGCGTGTAGTCCAGGCTCGGGCGATTGCCAAACGGACGCAACAGCTCCAGGCCCGCATAGTGCTCGGCGCGCTGGCGCTCGGCGGTCAAAAGGCCGGTGGTGCCCTGGTCGTTGTCCCACAGCAGGCTGCCGCGCAGAGCGAGGTCCCGGGGTTTGGTCAGCGGGTCGCCGTCCTGTTGGTCATCGACCCAGTTATCAAAGCCGCTGCGCCGTACCGCGATACGCCCGGCCAGCGCGTCAGTCAACGGCCCGCCCACGGCGCCTTCCGTCATGAACTGGCCTTGGTTGCCGACTTCGCCGCGCACATACCCCTCCAGCTCGCGCGTCGGTTTGCGGGTGGTGACGTTGATTGCGCCTGCCTCGCTGTTGCGCCCCAGCAAGGTGCCCTGCGGGCCCTTGAGCACCTCCACCTGCTGCACGTCGAGCGTCGCCAACGCCGCATTGCGCACTGACATCGGCACGCCGTCCACATTCAACACCACCGAGCCGTCATCCATGCTCATCTGGTTCAGCGACCCGACCCCGCGAATACGCACATTGGCGTCATTGGCACCGCCCCAGGAGTTCATATCCACCCCCGGCGTGGTGCGCAGCGCGTCTTCCAGGGTGCGTAGGCGCCGGGTCTCGAGGGTTTTCCCATCGATTACCGAGAGGCCAAAGGGGATGTCCTTGGCACTCTCCTGACTCAGGCGCGCGCTGACCGTCAGCGGTGCCAGTTCGATGGCCTCCGCGGGGGCCTGCGGCTGATAGTCAGCGGCATAGGCCGTACACATCTGGCTGGACAAGCCCAGCGCCATGGCCTGGGTCAGGACGTTGGCCCGCCAGCCGAGGGGACGGCGCAGCGGTTGGATAAACAGTGCAGATGACATGACAAAGCTCCAAAAGGCAGGGATGGTTCGAATTCATTGCGCAGGGCCCCAGCGCTCAAGCGCAGCGGCAATCGCGTGAGGATCAGGCGCGCCCAACAAGGGCTGGATCGCAGCCGGCCATCCCTGGCCGTTTCGGATGGCGGCGGTCATTGCCGTCAGTTGTTCGGGGCTTTGTTCGGCGGTCCATGCCAGGCTTGCCAGCGCTGCATAGGTGGCGGCCCAGCCGTGTTCGCGGGCATCGGCCAGGGTGCCGACGGGTTCGCCGTCATTGCCCAGGGCACGGGTCAGGTCATCGGCCATGAGTTTCACCAGTGCCGCGCGCGCCTCAGGACCGTCTACATCCGCCACACACAGCAAGCCGATCGCGCCCGCCACGCCCTGGTTCAACCACAGGTAACCCGGCACTTGGCGCAGGTCGCTGGCGTCAATCAACACCCGGCGGGCAAGCAGTTCGGCAATATGCGCACGGCGTGCCGAACGCCCGACGCCGGTCGCGGCCACGTCCCAATCCGGCGATTGGGCGAGCAACAGCTGACCGTGGCTCAAGCGGCTGTCGCCCATGCCGGTCGGCCACTGGCTCACGCCCTCCACCACCGGGCGACTGCCCAGGCGTCGCGCCACACAGGCGCTCATCAGGTCCAGGTCTTCGCGCACTTCAACAGCCGTTTGCTGGCGACTGGCATCCGCCTTTGCCTGCACGCTGTAGGCAAAATCCAAGGGCGCCGCGCTGTGGCCGTTGAAGTCCTGTCCATCAATCTCGACCTGCCATTGCCAGTCGCCCGCCGGCGCGATGGCCTCCACGGCGACGGCGGAACCTGCCGCCAAGGTGGGCACGTCGGCTGCCAAACCGACCTCGCTGCGTTGCACCGGCGCACGCAGCAGCCGCTCGCTGTCCAGCCCCAGGCGCGGCATAACGCGGCGCGCTTGCAGCCACACACCGTGCGGCCCCAACCAGAACGCTTCGCCTTCCGACGGCCAGCCGTTGGCGCTGACCGTCCAGTTCAACTCCACAGTGCAGGCGTTCGTCGCACACGGTGCCAGAGGCACCCGCAGGTGCTCGGTCGCCTGTTCGAACGTGACCGGTTGCCCCATCACGCTCACCGCGGTCACCTGCAAGCCTGGCGGCAGCTCAGCATCCAATTGGCTGGCCAGCACGGCGTCAAGCGTCCACTGGCCCTCAACCTGACGCGCAGCAGAATCCACGCGCAGTTGCACGCGCCCGCCCGCCACCTGCCAGGCCGTTGCGCCGGGCAGCCAGCGCTGTTCCCAGGCGGCGCGTTCAATACGCTGCTCGGCCACCGATTGGTAGTCGCCCTGCTCCACCAGGTGATGGTGCAAAGACACGCCACTGCCCAGCAGACCCAAGGCGCCCAGGGCCAACACGGCGAGCGGCAACGGCTGGCCCACGTCAGCGAAACGGCGGCGCTCGGGACCGCGAGGCAACACCAGTGCCGCCACGC
Source organism: Pseudomonas reactans (assembly GCF_013385825.1). Classification (GTDB taxonomy): domain Bacteria; phylum Pseudomonadota; class Gammaproteobacteria; order Pseudomonadales; family Pseudomonadaceae; genus Aquipseudomonas; species Aquipseudomonas reactans. Next base: position 451,930 of record NZ_JACAPG010000014.1, read on the forward strand.
CGACCATCACCGCGCAACCCGCGAGTTTCCAGCCTGCCAGGGTGCCGAGATAGGGTAACCAGGGCGCCCAGCCGGCGAGTTGCGACAACGCCACATGCGCCGGTATCCCCATCGCATAGGCGGGGTAACTGACCAGCCCCAATTCGTGGTTGAGCACCAGGAAAAACGTCAGCAGCATCGACGTGGCGTACGCGAGCCCCGAGCGGCGAATCAACGCGTGCACCAACACCGTCAGCGCGGCCAGCTCCAGCAGCGGCGGCGCGAACACCAGCACTTGGTAGACCAGTACAAAGCCCGGCGCCAGGCTGTCGGGCGCAGCGATGGCACTGATCAGCAGGCTGGCAATGCCTGGCACCAGCGCCAAGGCCAGGGTCGCCAACAGCACACAAGCCGTGCGACCGAACAATCGCAGCCAGGTCGGTGCGGGGGTCGCCTGCAACATCGCCCCGAGGCCTTCGACGTCATCACGCCGACACACCAAGCCCACCAGCGCCGCGATAAGAAAGGCGATCACCAGGAACAACGCGCTCGACAACAGCGGCAGGGTCAGATCCGCCCGTGGCACCATCGGCCCGCGCGCATGCCACACGCCGTGGACAAAACCACTGAGCACGCCCATCACCAGCAGCAAGCTGAGCGCCACCCACCAGATCCGCCGTGCAAACAACTGGCGTACCTGCCAGCGCGCTTCATGCCACAAGGCGTGCGTCCAACGACTGGCCGTCAACGGACCCGGCAATTGCACGTCACGGCTGCGCAGCATCGGCGGTTCCGCCAGCACCGCACCGCTGCGCCGGCCCATCAGGCCCTGGCGCGTGGTGCGCGCCAACACCACGGCCAGCACCAGCAGCGGCAACACACACCACAACGCGCGGTTGAGCCAGAACCCCGGCGTCAGCGCCAGCAGCGACTGCGACTTCTGCGCGGCGCTCCAGGTTTCGACCTGGGCCTGGGCAAAGGTAAATAGCGACGGGTCCAGGCTGGCCGCCAACAGCGGGTTGATATGCCCGCCCTTGAGTACGACCACCGCAAACATCCACAGCAGCATCAATACCGTCGCCAGGGCAAAGGGCGCAGCCAGGCCACGGCTGCGCAACGCCAGCAGGTAATACAACGCACCGATCCCCGTACTCACCGGCAACAGCAAGGCGACCCAGGCAAAGGCCAGCGCCGACCACACCGGCGCACCGATACTTGCCGCGGGTACCCAGCCGAGCCAGCCCAATACCGGGCTGACCAGGAAGCCGACAATCAACGCACTCGCGAGCAACCCACCCACCAGCGCCGCGCCGATAAAACGCCCCCACAGCAGCGCCGGCAGCGACAGCGGCAAGGCCAGCAGCACCTCTTCCAACTGCGCCTTGCGGTCGCGCAGGGCCGGCTGCGCAAACACCCAGGCCCAAGCAAAAAACAGGAAGAACATGCAACCGCACGACATCAGGTAAATCAGGCTCGGCGCATTGCGTACGATGTCGCTGGCCCCCATTTTCTGCACGTAATCGGCATTCGTCAGGGACATCAGCAGGTAGCCGGTGAGGCCAAGAAACACCAACAAGGGAATGCCACTGCGCAGCCCGGCGCGGACTTCCACCCAGGCTTCACGCAACAGCAAGGCGAAGGTATTCATGCGTCCACCGCCTCGCCGGCCTGGGCCAGCGCCAGGTAATAGATGTCTTCCAGGCGCGGTACATGGGCGATAAAGCGCGGGTCTGCTGGCCGCTCACCGTGCACGATCACGCGACTGCCTTCGGGGCTGGCCGCCACATGCAAAGCCGCGGGCAACGTTTCGCCACGGCTGAACGGCGCTTCCCACAAGCGGCCCTGTTCGGCAGCGAGCAAGTCGGCCGGGCGACCTTCGACAATAATCTGCCCGCCGGCCAACACCGCCAGGCGGCTGCACAGGTTCTCGACGTCTTCGACGATATGGGTCGACAGCAGCACGATGGATTCGGCGGCGACATCCGCCAGCACTCGATGAAAACGGTTGCGTTCGGCCGGGTCGAGGCCCGCCGTGGGCTCATCGACGATCACTAAGCGCGGCGAGCCCACCAGTGCCATGGCGATACCGAACCGGCGCAACATGCCGCCCGAATAGGTCGCCAACGCACGGTGGGCCGCCTGCTGCAAGTTGACCTTATCCAGCAGGGCCTCGATTTCCTCGCGGCGCTGGCCGTTGTCGGTACGGCCCTTGAGCCAGGCGAACCGGTCGAGCAAATCCCGCGCACTCACGCCGGGGTATGCGCCCAGTTGCTGCGGCAGGTAACCCAGGCGGCGACGCAGATGGTCGGGGCCGCGCAGAACGTCCACGCCGTCCAGGTGAATGCTGCCGGCGTCCGGCTGCTGCAAGGTCGCCAGGGTGCGCATCAGGCTGCTCTTGCCAGCGCCGTTGGGGCCGAGCAAGCCATACATGCCGGGGCCAACACTCAGGTCAACGCCGCGCAGCGCTTCAACGCCGTTGTTGTAGCGCTTGCGCAGGCCGCGCACTTGTAAACCCGAATCGACAGACATCCGCAACTCCATGAAGAGGCCCTGCAAGAGGGCGGCGAGCGACGGTAGTCAAGGCCGTGGGCCGGGCTCTACCCGATTCAAGTCATTTTCCAACCGCATCGCGCGGCGTATCGGCGTCATCCCCCGCAGTTGCGCCCGTGCAATCCGCACCGACCAAACGGATACGGGGCAAAAACGATTCGATCCGGGTAGTTACCAAAATGAGAATGACTAGCATCTTGCCCCATGCATTTGCCTGCCCCCAGCGCCTGGGCCAACCCCGGCCCGGGCCCTAGCGATGAGAAGACGTTGAGCCATGGCCACTCCCAGCACCTCAACCGCAACACTGCTGCGCCAATCCCTGTCCGACGCCCTTGGACTGCCCGCCGACCAGGTGCCCCTGGAGGCCAACCTGATCGAATGGGGGCTGGATTCCGTCACCCTGATCCGCCTCGCCGGCCAATGGCGGCGCCAAGGCCTGGCCGCGCGTTTCGCCGACCTGGTGGCGGACCCGCGCCTGTGTGCCTGGTTGGCCCTGCTTGATACGGCACCCACGGCCGCCGCGCCGGTCAGCACCTCTACCGATGACGGCTTGCCATTCGAACTGGCGCCGATGCAGCACGCCTATTGGATCGGTCGCGCCCCTGGCCAAGCGCTGGGTGGCGTGGCCGCACACTTCTATAACGAGTTCGATGGCCACGACGTTGACCCGATACGGTTGGAAGCCGCCGTGCGTGCCCTGCTCGCGCGGCACCCGATGTTGCGGGCGCAATTTCTCGATGACGGCCGCCAGCAGGTCCTCGCGCACAGCCCGTGGCCGGGGCTCACGGTGCATGACCTGCGCCAGGCCAGCGCCGAACAGGTGCAACAACGGCTGGCAGCCTTGCGCGCCGAGCTGTCCCATCGCACGTTGGCCGTGGAGCAAGGCCAGGTGCTGGATATCCAGCTGTCGTTGTTGCCCGACGGCACCCGCCTGCACCTGAACCTCGACATGCTCGCCGCCGATGCCTTGAGCCTGCGCACCCTGCTCGGCGACCTGGTGCTGTTGTACCGCCAACATCCCCTGCCCGCGCTGGACTACACCTTTGCCCGCTACCTGGCTGACCTGCGCCAGGAACAGGCCAGCACCGAGCAGCGGGATCGTCACCAACGGGCGCGCGACTACTGGTTGCAGCGCCTCAATCAATTGCCCGGTGCGCCGAGCCTGCCGATCAAGCCCCAGGGCGATGACCGCCAGGTCTGCCGCCGTCACCATTGGCTGCCGCCGTCGGAACGCCAGGCATTCGAACGCCGTGCGCGGGAGCACGGGCTCACGCCGGCTATGGCGTTGGCGGCGGTGTTCAGTGAAGCGCTCGGCGCCTGGTGCGATACCCCTGAGTTGCTGCTCAACCTGCCGCTGTTCAATCGCGCACCGCTGCACGCCGATGTCGAACGCCTGGTGGGGGATTTCACCTCGTCGATCCTGCTGGCCTGGGACGGCCGGGTCGCCGGCACCTTTGCCGCACGCGCCACCGCCCTGCAACGCCGCTTCCACAACGATGTCGCGCACAGTGCGTTTTCCGGCCTGGAGGTGTTGCGCGAACTGTCCCGCCAACGCGGTGAACAAGTGCTGGCTCCCGTTGTATACACCAGCGCACTGGGCCTGGGTGAGCTGTTCGCCGAGGGTGTACAGGCCAGTTTCGGCCAGCCGGCGTGGATCATTTCCCAAGGCCCGCAGGTGTGGCTCGATGCGCAAGTCACCGAGCTGGACGGCGGCATCCTGGTCAACCTCGATGCACGTGAAGGGCTGTTCGCCGACGGCGTGCTGGATGGCATGTTCAAGGCCTATACCGACCTGTTGCAACGCCTGTGTTTTGACCCGGACGCCTGGCATCAGGCGCCGTCTGCGCTGATCCCCGCCGAGCAACTGGCCCTGCGCCAAACCGTGCAAGGCCAGCCTGCTGCCCTGCCCGTCAAGCGCCTGCATGAGGCTTTTTTTTCCCAGGCACGCCTGACGCCCACCTTGCCCGCGCTGCTGCAGGGCCACCCTCCCGTCATCAGCTATGGCGAGCTGGCCGAGCGGGCCCTGCAAGTTGCAGCGTACCTGGAAGACCAAGGTATCCAGCGCGGCGATGTGGTGGCGCTGCAACTGCCCAAGGGCCCCGAGCAAGTCATCGCGGTGCTGGGCATCCTCGCCTGCAGCGCCACATACCTGCCCATCGGCATCGACCAGCCCGACGCCCGCTGCCAGAAAATCTGCGAAAGCTCAGGTGCACGGTTGCTGCTCAAGGCCCTGCCACCTGCGGGCCCCGCGCTGGACGCGCCCCGGCCCGGCGCGGTCAGCGACCTGGCCTACATCCTCTACACCTCCGGTTCCACTGGCGAACCCAAGGGCGTGGAAATCAGCCACCTGGCCGCCGCCAACACCGTGGACGACCTGCAACGACGCCTCCAACTGACCGCCGATGACCGCATCCTCGCGCTCTCTGCGCTGGAGTTCGACTTGTCGGTGTTCGACCTGTTTGCTGCGCTGTCCACCGGCGCGGCGGTGATTGGCATCGAGCCCGAAGCGCAACGCGATGCCGAGCGCTGGCGTGAATTGGCCTTGCAGCACCGCGCCAGTGTGCTCAACTGCGTGCCGGCGTTGCTGGACATGTTGCTCGGTTGCGCCCCGGCCGACGCCCGCCTGCCGCTGCGTGCGGTGTTGCTCGGCGGTGACAAAGTCGCCCCGGACCTGGCGCCACGGTTGTGGGCCCAGGCGCCGGGCTGTCGCTTCATGGCCTTGGGCGGCGCTACCGAAGCGGCGATCCACTCGACGCTGTTCGAAGCCCTCCCCGGCCAGCCATTGGCTTGGCACTGCCTGCCCTACGGCAAACCGCTGGACAACGTCAGCCTGCGCATCGTCGACCACCAGGGCCATGACTGCCCGGACTGGGTGGCCGGGGAGCTGTGGATCGGCGGCGCCGGGGTAGCCGAAGGTTATCGCGGCGACCGTGTGCGCAGCGCCGAGCGTTTCGTCGACTATCAAGGCCTGCGCTGGTACCGCACCGGCGACCGAGCGCGCTACCACCCCGACGGCACTGTGGAGTTCCTCGGGCGTAGCGACTTTCAGCTCAAGCTGCATGGCTACCGCATCGAGGCCGGCGAAGTCGAGCAGGCGCTGCTGGCCTGCCCAGGCGTGGAGCACGCGGTCGTGTTGCTGGCCGGCCAGCAATTGGCGGCGGTGGTCCGTCTGGCGCACGGCGCCGTGCAACCTGTGCAGATCGACCTGCCGGGCCTGGCCGAGCGCCTGCCGGCGTATATGATTCCCTCGCTGATTCTCGGCTGCGCGCAGTTGCCCTTGACCGGCAACGGCAAGGTCGACCGCAAAGCCTTGCACGCGTGGCTCGCCCAGCATAGCCCTGTGCAGCAGGCCAACCTGACGGCGCCCTGCGGCGTTATCGAACAACAGGTGGCCCGCGCCTGGCAGCAGTTGCTTGGCTGTGGTGAGGTGTACCGCGAACACAGCTTCTTTGCCCTGGGCGGCGACTCCCTGAGCGCCACCCGCCTGGTGCGCCTGCTTGCCGAACAAGGGCTGGGCGGTGCACGCATCGCCCAGGTGTTTGCCAAGCCGGTGTTGGCGCAGTTCTGTGTCGACCTGCATCAACAGGCACAGGCCGAACCCGCACGCACCGTCGTTGCAGACCTGGCGCAACGCCACGCGCCCTTCCCTATGACTGAGGTGCAGCAGGCCTATTGGCTGGGCCGCGACCCCAGCCTGGTGCTGGGGGGCGTGAGTTGCCACTTCTACCGTGAATACGACGTCGAGGACCTTGACCTGCCGCGCCTGCAACACGCCTTGCAGCGCCTGATCGAACGCCACGAAATGCTGCGCGCTGTGTTCGACCAGAATGGCCAGGCGCGCATTCTGCAACAAGTGCCGGACTTCGTGATCGGCCAGGGCCACGCCAGCCTGGAAGACCTGCGTGAACACTGTGCCCATCGCGTGTTCGCCCCTCACCAATGGCCGCTGTTCGATGTGCAAACAGTGACCCACGGCCGGCACACACGCCTGGCGATCAGCCTGGACAATTTGATCCTCGATGCGCTGAGCATCCTGCGTTTCTACGCCGAACTCGATGCGTTGTACCGCGAGCCCGACATGGCGCTGGCCCCGTGGGACCTGTCGTTCCGCGATTACCAATTGCAGTGCGCCCCGACACCTGAAGAGCTGCACGCCGCGCAGCGCTTCTGGCAGGAACACCTGCCCGAATTGCCGCCCCATCCGCAGCTGCCGCTGGCCGCCGACCCCGCCAGCCTGGGCCGACCACGCTTTGAACGCCTGCAAGGGCAGATCGATGCGAGCGCCTGGCAAGCGATCCTGGCCAAGGCCCAGCAACAGGGGCTGACCGCCTCGGCGGTATTGCTCTGCGCTTTTGCCGAAACCCTCGGCCGCTGGAGCGCACGCCCGGACCTGAGCCTCAACCTCACGCTGTTCGATCGCCGCCCCGTCCACCCTCAGATCGACCAGGTCATGGGCGACTTCACATCGCTGACCCTGCTCGGGTATGTGCCCGTGGCGGGTGAGCGTTGGATTGACCGTGCGCGGCGTACGCAACAATCCCTGGGCGAGGCGTTGGAGCATCGCTGCGTGGGTTCGGTCAGCCTGCTGCGCCAGCTGGCCCGGGGCAATGGCGAGCAACAGGTGAGCATGCCGGTGGTGTTCACCAGCGCCCTGGGCGTGCCGGATGGCACGGCGGCGCCGGTGGACGGCCCGTTTGCCCACCAGGTGTTCGGCCTGACACAAACCCCGCAAGTGTGGCTCGACCACCAGGTCGTCGAAGCCAACGGTGGCATTGCCCTTAACTGGGACCGTGTGGTCGGCCTGTTTCCCGAAGGTCTGGTTGAAGCGATGTTCGATGCTTACCTGCTGAGCCTCAACTGGTTGGCCGAGCACGCCTGGGACAGCGCGCCACCCGACCTGCTGCCCCAGGCCCAAGCGCAACGGCGCGCTCAACTCAACGCCCCGGTCGACTGCGTGCCGGGCGACCCGACGCTGCACCAGGGCTTCTTTGAACAGGCGCGTCAGACGCCACAGCGCCCGGCCCTGTTATGGGGTGAACACGGCACGCTTAAGTACGGCGAACTGGCCGAACGCGCGCTGCGTATCGCCCACAGTCTGATGGACGCAGGTGTCGCACCCGGCGACCTGGTGGCCGTGTCCCTGGCCAAGGGGCCGCAGCAGGTCGCCTGTGTGCTGGGCATTCTGGCGGCCGGCGCCGCCTATCTGCCGGGGGGTGTCGATCAGCCATTGCAGCGCTGCCAGCGCATCCTGCAACAGGCCGGCGTGACCCTGATGCTCGCCGAGCACGACCCGCGACTGCCCGGTGTCAAACACCTCAAGCCCTCCACCGCGTTGAAGGCCGAACCGCTGGCAGCGCCACGGCCTGTCGCGGCGGATGAACTGGCGTATGTGATCTACACCTCCGGCTCCACCGGCCAGCCCAAGGGCGTGGAAATCACCCACCGCGCAGCGATGAATACCGTGGCCGAGATCAACCGCTGTTATGGCGTCCAAGCCAGCGACCGGGGCCTGGCACTGTCGGCGCTGGACTTCGACTTGTCGGTGTATGACCTGTTCGGCCTGCTCTCGGTGGGCGCCGCGGTGGTGCTGATCGACGAAGACCAGCGCCGCGATGCCCGCGCCTGGCTCAAGGCATTGCAACAGCACCGCGTGACCCTGTGGAACAGCGTGCCGGCGCTGCTCGACATGCTGCTGGAAGCCAACTTACAAGACCGCCAGCCTCTGGACCTGAGGGTCGCACTGCTGTCCGGCGACTGGATCGGCCTTGATCTGCCGCAACGCCTGCAAGAGCAGGCCCCCGGTTGCCGTTTTATCGCCCTCGGCGGCGCGACCGAAGCGGCAATCTGGTCGAATCACTTTGAAGTACGCCAGGCAATGCCGGGCTGGCGTTCGATCCCCTACGGCGTGCCGCTGGCCAACCAGGCCTACCGGGTGGTCGATGCGCTGGGCCGTGACTGCCCGGACTGGGTCACGGGGGAACTGTGGATCGGCGGTGCCGGCGTCGCGCGCGGTTATCGCCACGCCCCGCAGTTGAATGCCGAGCGCTTTGTCGATGGCTGGTACCGCACCGGAGACCTTGGCCGCTACCACCCCGATGGCCTGCTGGAGTTTCTCGGGCGCGCCGACAGCCAAGTGAAGATCCGTGGCCATCGCATCGAACTGGGCGAAATCGAAGCCGCCCTGGCGCGTCACCCCTGTGTGAACAGCGCCGTGGCGCTGGTCGCCGACCACCGACTGATGGCCGCCGTTACGGCCAGCACCTGCGCCGAGGTGCTCGCACAGCATCTGGAACAGTGCCTGCCTGCGTACATGCGCCCGGAACAGATCCTGGTGCTGGAACGCCTGCCCTTGAGCAGCAATGGCAAGGTCGACCGCCGTGCGCTGCTCGCCCCTTTGAGCGCCGCAGCCCAGCCACGGGACGCGGTGGATGAGCAACCGCTGAGCGCAGGCGAACAGGTGATCGCCGAGCTCTGGCAGCACTTGCTCAAGGTGCCGAGCGTCTCGCGCCACGACAACTTTTTCCGCCTGGGCGGCGACAGCCTGCTGGCCACGCGTTTTCTCGAAATGCTGCGCAGCCGTCTGGGTGTGGAACTGCCCATGGGCCAGTTGTTCGGCGCCGCCAGCCTATTGGAAGTGGCGCAGACCCTCGAACGCCTGCCCACCCCGCACACCGTTGAAGAAGGCGTTATCTGATGCCCGCGCAACCCCCCTTTTTTCCAGGAGCTGTCCCCATGCCCGCCGCCAAACTGCTAAGTGAACTCAAGTCCTTGGGCGTCGAACTCTGGCCCCAGGATGGCCAACTGAAATTCCGCGCGCCCCAGGGCCTTCTCGACACCGAACGCCTGGCGCAACTGCGCGAACACAAGCAACAGATCCTGCATCTACTGGAGACACAGGAACGCCCGCTCGTGCAGGCCCATCCGGCGCAGCACCACGCGCCCTTTCCCCTCACCGATGTGCAGAATGCCTACCTGCTGGGCCGCCAATCGTCCTTCGGCTACGGCAATGTCGCCTGCCATGGCTACCTGGAACTGAGCTGGCCGACCCTGGACCCGCGCCAGGTGGAACAGGCCTGGAACCGCCTGATCGCCCGCCACGACATGCTGCGCGCGGTGATCGCCAGCGAAGGTTCGCAGCGTGTGCTGCCCGACGTCGACCACTATCCTGTGGCCATCGCCGATCTGCGAGGCGCCACCCGCGAGCAGCACCAGCACGCGGTGCAACAGATTCGCCAGGCCATGGAGCAGAAGCTCTACCCCACCGAGGTCTGGCCGCTGTTCGAACTGCGTATGAGCCGCAGCGACAACGGCGACACGCTGCACTTTTCCATGGATTCCTTGATCGCGGACTGGGCCAGCGCGCAGCTGCTGTTCAATGAGCTGGAACTGTTGCTGCAGGATCCTCAGGCAGCCTTATCTGCCTTGGACATCACCTTCCGCGACTACCTGCTGGCCGAGCGCAGTTTGCTCGAAGGCAGCCGCCACCAACGTGACCGTGACTACTGGCTGGCCCGCATCGACGCATTGCCCGCCGCCCCACAACTGCCGGCGCCGCTGAGCGGCGAAGACACCCGCGTACCCCGTTTCCAACGGCACTCGGCGCAGCTTGAGCCGCAGCCATGGGCCGCCCTGAAAAGCGCTGCCAGCGAACGCGGTCTTACCCCATCCATCGTGGTGCTGGCGGCCTACGTCGCCACGTTGCAACGCTGGAGCCAGCAGCCCGCCTTCAGTCTCAACCTGACATTGCTCAACCGCCTGCCACTGCACCCGCAGGTGGATCGCCTGGTGGGCGACTTCACCTCGGTCAGCCTGTTGCAGGTCAACGATCCCGAAGGGCTGGACTTCACCGCCCAGGCACGCCAGTTGGGCAGCCAATTGTTTGCCGACCTGGAGCACCGGCTATTTTCCGGCATCCAGGTCATGCGCGAAATCGGTCGCCGTCGTGGGCGTGAAGCGGCGGCCATGCCGGTGGTCTTCACCAGCGCCATCGGCCTGGGGATCGAGGCACCGCCGGCCAGTCAACGCCGGGTGGGCCACGGCATCACCCAGACGCCGCAGGTCACCCTTGATTGCCAAGTGATGGATGACGCCAACGGCCTGCACATCCATTGGGACGTGCGCCAAGGCGTATTCCCCGACGGCCTGGTGGACGACATGCAACAGGCCTTTGTCGCCGAGTTGCAGTTGCTCGCCCTCGATCCGGCCGCCTGGGAACATCCGGTGCAAGTGCCGCTGCCGGCCTGGCAACAGCGTGAACGCCTGGCGGCGAATGCCACCGCCGCCCCGTTGCCCACCGGTCGCCTGCACGACGGCCTGCTGGCCATGGCTTGGGAACATCCTCACGCACTGGCGGTGATCGATGCAAGCGGCAGCCTGACCTACGCCGCCCTTGCCGAACGCGCACTGGCCGTGGCCGCCACCCTGCGTGAGGTCGGATGCGACGCGCAGGAACCCGTGGCGATCCTGATGCCCAAGGGCCTCGACCAAGTGGTGGCGGCCTACGGCGTGTTGCTCGCCGGCGCGGCCTATCTGCCCCTGGACAGCAACGCTCCGGCCGCACGCCGCGACCGCGTCCTGCTAAGTGCCAAGGTGCGGCATGTGCTGGGGCATTCCCTGGCACAGCCAAACACGCCGTTGCCCGAGACATTGCAATGGCACGCCGTAGACCGGTTGCCCTCGGCGGGCGCGGATTTCGAGCTGATCGAGGGCGGCCCCGACGACCTCGCCTACGTGATCTACACCTCCGGTTCCACCGGCGAACCCAAGGGCGTGATGATCAGCCATCGCGCCGCGCTCAATACCGTGCAAGACATCAACCGACGCTTCGACGTCAACGCCGATGACCGCGTACTGGGCCTGGCGCAGTTGAGTTTCGACCTGTCGGTGTATGACCTGTTCGGCCCCCTCGCGGTGGGCGCAACCCTGGTGCTGCCCGACCCGGCACGTGGCGCCGACCCGTCGCACTGGGCCGAACTGGTACAGCGTCATCAGGTCACGCTGTGGAACTCAGTGCCGGCACAACTGCACATGCTCGCCGACTACCTGCACGCCGAACCCCGGCCACTGGACAGCTTGCGCCTGGCCTTGCTGTCCGGTGACTGGATCCCGCTGAACCTGCCACCGCAACTCCAGGCGTTGTTGCCCGAGCTGAAACTGGTGGGCCTGGGCGGCGCCACCGAAGCCTCGATCTGGTCGAACCTGCACCCCATCGGCGCCATCGACCCGACGTGGCGCAGCATTCCCTACGGCCTGCCGTTGGCCAACCAGGGCTTTCGGGTACTCGACAGCCACTGGCGTGATGCGCCGACCTGGGTGCCGGGCGACTTGTATATCACCGGTGTCGGCCTGGCCCAGGGCTACCTGGGCGATCCGGCATTGAGCGACTCACGCTTCTTTGCTCACCCGCTCGACGGCCAGCGCCTGTACCGCACCGGCGACCGTGGCCGCTATTTGCCGGGGGGTGAACTGGAATTCCTGGGTCGTGAAGACGGCCAGGTGAAAATTCGCGGGCATCGGGTGGAACTCGGTGAGGTCGAGGCCGCACTGCTCGCCACCCCCGGCGTGGACAGCGCGGTGAGCCTGGTCAGTGGCGACCTGCTGGCGTTCGTTACTGCCGCACGCGTCGAACCCGAGCCGCTTCCAGGCGCGCCGTTGCTCACGGCAGTGAAACGCTATGCCGACAGCCAAGTCGGCAGTTTCGATGCGCAGCAGGTGCGCGAGTACCAGGCTGACCTGAGTGCCGCCGCATTGAGTTCGATGCTGGAGGTGTTGCTCAAGGCCGGACTGTTCAGCGGCGAACAGGCCGAACCGGACGCCGCCGCAATCCTGCACGCCTTGCAGGCCGAGCCGCGTCACCATTGGCTGGTACGCCGCTGGTTGGGCGCGCTATGTGAGGCGGGTCTGCTGCACTCCACCCACTCGCACTACCGCCTTGCGCAACCCACGCCCAACCCGGCGCTGGCGTGGGGCCGGGTGGAACAGGCGGTCGCCTCGGGGCTGTGCAGCCAGACGCTGCTCGACTACCAGCTCAACCATGTGTGGCAACTGCCGCAACTGCTCAAGGGCGAGGTCAACCCGTTTGATTTGCTGTTCCCCCAAGGCCAACTGGACGTGGCCTTGCAGCTGTATGGCGGGGATGCCGTGTCGCGCTACAACAACCACAGCATCGCTGCGCTGATCAACCGCCTGGCCACCCACCATCAAGGCGACGGCCCGCTGCGCATCCTCGAAATCGGCGCCGGTACCGGCGCCACCAGCGCGCCGGTCATCGGCTTGCTCGATGGGCTGGAAGTCGACTACCTGTTTACCGACATGACCGCGTTTTTCCTGCCGGCGGCCAAGCAACGCTTTGCTGAACAGGCCTGGGTACGCTATGGCGTGTTGGACATCGACCAGGACATCCGTCCTCAGGGTTTGGCCAGCAACAGCGTGGATATCGTGCTGTGTGCGGGCATGCTCAACAGCGTCAAGGACATCGACAATGCCCTCGGCCAGATCACCGAGTTGCTCAGCCCTGGCGGCTGGCTGGTGTTCAGCGAACCGACCGGCGAATGGCCGCCGATCCTGCTGACCCAGGGCTTCATGATGACACCGGCCAACGGCGATCACGACCAGGGCCGCAGTGGCCTGCGCGACGCTGATATCTGGCAGGCGCGGGTCAAGGCTTTCGGGGGCGAATGCCTGCCTGCCCTGCCCCAGGCCGATCATCCGCTGGCCGCCCTCGGCATGCAGGTATTCGCCGCGCGCTTCAAGGCCGGCGTGCAGCGCCTGAGTGTCGACAACCTGCGCCGCGCCCTGGCCGAGCGCCTGCCGGACTACATGCTGCCGGCGCACCTGCAGGTACTCGACCGCTTGCCGCTGACCGCCAATGGCAAGGTCGACCGCAAGACCCTGGCCGGCTGGCGCCCTGCCGCCGATGCCCAGGCCTCCAGCCGCCAGGAAGCGCCGAGCGATCCACTCAGCGCCGAGTTGTGCCGCGTATGGGCCGACGCCCTGGGGCTGGCGCAGATCGGCGTCGAGGACAGCTTCTATGAAAAAGGCGCCGACTCGCTGATCCTCGCCCGCGTCGCCGGCCAACTGCGTGAGCAACTGCCTCAGGCCCAACGCCTGAGCTACGACACCTTGCTGCGCCAGATGCTCAACGAGCCGAATGTCGCCGCCCTCGCGCGCCTGCTCCATCAGGGCGAAGCCACGCCGGCCACGGTTGCCGTCAGCGCTGAAGCGCAACGCTCGTCCAGCAGCAACGCGCTGGTGGTGCCGTTTGGCGGGGGTGACATCGGCCCGGTGCGGGTGATGTTCCATGCCGCCCTCGGCACCCTGGATTATTTCCAGCACCTGGGCCGCGCCCTTGCCGACCAGCAGGCCGGTCCGGTGATTGGCTTTGCCGTGGCTGACACCGAACAGTACCTGGCGCTGGAGCCCAAGCGCCTGATCGAAAGCGTGGCCGAGGACTACGCCGAACGCTTGATTGCCGATGGCCATCAACGCTTCCAGTTGATCGGCTACTGCCTCGGCGGGCTACTGGCCACTGAGGTTGCCCGGCGCTTGCTCGAACGCGGCATGGAGGTGGTCGACTTGAGCCTGATCGACAGCATCCCGATGTTCATCGACACCGACGAAGAGCTGGCCTACGAGGCGATCTTCGTGCCCAACCTGAACCTGGACCCAGTGAAAACCGTGTTCGGCGCGCACATCGAAGACTACGACGTGTACCGCGCCATCGACCTGTTGATGGCCCGCGACAACCGCCGCGTGCCCGCCGGGGCCATGGCGGCGTTGAGCGGCGATCCGGGGCTGGACGCGCTGGCGCTGGCGGTCCAACAGCAATCGGCGCGCAGCCAGGAGGAACGCCTGGCCGAATACGCACGCCTGGCCTCAGGCCAGGCCGGGGTGCCGATCGGTCCCGAACTGGTGCCAACGCTGTTCCGTGTGTGCCGCCACAGCATGCGGGCGGCGCGGTTCGACCCGCCGCCGTTCCTCGGCAACATGACCTACCTGCGCTGCCTGGAGCAACAGTCGTTCGGCATCACCGGCGGCGTCGGGCATTTGGCCGCGCCGTTCTGGGAAGACGCGTGCCTGGGCCGCTTCGAGCTGATCGACGTGCCTGGCAACCACTTCAGCGTGATCGAACCGCCCCACGTCCACACGGTTACTGCGCTCCTGCTTGAGGCCCTTCGGAAAAACTCATGACCACTGCCTTGGATACCCTGAAACGCCCGGTCAATCGCCTCATCCGTCTTGGTGTGGCGTTCGCCGCCCTCGGCGCATTGGTCAACCTGGTGCCCTTTATCGGCCTCACCGAACTGGGCCGCTTGCTGTTGGCCGGCAGCGCCGACAGCAAGACCCTGTGGCTGTGGGCCGCGCTGGTGGTGATCGCCCTGAGTGTGGGGTGGATGGCCAGTGGCGTGGCGCTGTGGTTGACCCATGTGGCTGACCACCGGCTGCAATCAAGCTTGCGCGAAGCCATGGTGCGCAAGCTCGGGCGCGTGCCGTTGGGCTGGTACACCGACACCACCTCCGGCGCCGTGCGCAAGGTGGTGCAGGACGACCTCGAAGACCTGCACCACCTGGTCGCCCACCATGCGGTGGAACTCACCGCAGCCATCGTCACGCCGTTGGCGGGCCTGCTGTGGCTGGCGACGTTGAACTGGCGGCTGGCGCTGCTGGCGGTGCTGACACTGCCCATCTACGCGGTGGCCTACACCCTGATGATGCGCGGTTTTGGCGCCAAGATGCAGTTGCTGGACAAAAGCATGACCCGGGTCAGCGCGGCGATTGTCGAGTTCGTGCACGGCATTGCCGTGGTCAAGGCGTTCGGCCAGGTCGGCCAGGCGCACCGCAGCTATCAGCAGGCGGTCAACCAGTTCAGCGAGCAGTACGCCGGCTGGGTCAAGCCGCTGCTGCGCCTGGAAGCCTTTTCCTCGATGGCCTTGAGTGTGCCGGTGATCCTGCTGGTGAGCCTGGGGGTGGGTAGCCTGTTGCTGGCGCACGGTTGGATCACACCGCTGGAGCTGTTCGCCGAAACCCTGGTGGCGGTGGTCATCCCGCAGTCACTGCTGGTGATCAACCAGAGCCTCACGGCCCAGCGTACGGCCCTGGCGGCAGCGGATCGCATCGAAGCGCTGCTGGACGTTGAGGAATTGCCTACGCCCAAGGCCTGCGTCCAACCCCAGGGCAGCGACATCCGCTTTGAACAGGTGCAGTTCGGCTACGACGCCGAGCACCTGATCCTCAAGGGCGTCGACCTGCACTGCCCGGCCGGCAGCGTGACCGCATTGGTCGGCGCGTCCGGCGCCGGCAAGTCGACCCTGGCCAAGCTGGTGCCGCGCTTTCATGACGTCAACGCCGGCCGTATCTGCGTGGGCGGCGCCGATGTGCGCGAGATCGACCCGCGCCAGTTGTATCAACACGTGGGCTTCGTGTTGCAGGACGCGCAACTGGTGCACGGCACGGTCGCCGACAACCTGCGCCTGGGCCGCCCGGATGCCAGCGATGCAGAGGTCGAGGCGGCAGCGCGCTCGGCGCAGATCCATGCGCGTATCCAGGCCCTACCCCGTGGTTATCAATCGGTAATCGGCGACGACGCGATCTTCTCCGGTGGCGAGGCGCAGCGCGTGTCCATCGCCCGTACGCTGCTGGCCGACACACCGGTGCTGATCCTCGATGAAGCCACCTCCCACGCCGACCCCGAATCCGAAGCGCTGATCCAGGACGCCCTGTCCGCCCTGGCGCGTGGCCGCACGGTGCTGGTGATTGCCCATCGTCTGTCGAGCATCAGTGGTGTCGACCAGATCGTCGTGCTCGACCAGGGCCGCGTGCTGGAAAGCGGCCGTCATGAACACCTGCTGAATGCCAACGGCGCCTATGCCCGACTGTGGCGAGCCGGCACCGAAACCCCTGCCGTGGAGATGTCCCTGTGATTCGCAGCCTCGTGACCTTACTGGGCCCGGCCCATGCCCCGCGCCTCTACCGTTACCTGGCGTGGCTGGTGACCAGCGCCGTGCTGCAAGGCCTGGCCGTGGCGCTGCTGGTGCCGATCCTGCACGCGTTGTTCGCTGGTGACCTGCCCAAAGCCACCGCCTGGCTGGCGGGCCTGGCGGGGATGGTGGTGCTGACCTGCATAGCCCACTACCAGCAGGCCATGAAGGGCTTCGCCCTGGCCTTGCTGGTGCTGACGACCTTGCATGATCGCCTCGGCCAGCACCTGGTCAGCCTGCCGTTAGGCTGGTTCAACTCGGAAAAGGTCGGGCGCCTGTCACGCAGCGCTACCAGCGGCACGTTGATGGTCACCGGTTTGTTTGCCCATTACCTGGGGCCGGTGGTGTCCGGGGTAGTGGTGCCGGCCACCGTGGCGCTGACGCTGTTCGTGTTCGACTGGCGCCTGGGCCTGACGGCTGTGTTGTGTGCGCCGCTGATCTACTTCACCCATCATTGGTCGGCCGCCGCCATCGGCAGCAACGATGCGCGAGTGGAAGCCGCCGCGACCCTGGCCGGTAACCGCGTGGTGGAGTTCGCTCGCTATCAGCAAGTGCTGCGCGCGTTTGGCCGCACCCAGGACGGCTACACGCCGTTACAGGCGGCCAATCAGACGCAAAAGCTGGCGGGTGGTTCGATGCTGTCGCAGACCTTCCCCAAGCTGCTCGCCGGTGGTTTGACCGTGCAACTGGCCTTTGCGCTGCTGGTCGGCGTGGGCATTGCCCTGGCGGCTCACGGTGAAATCGATGCGATCCAACTGGTGGCCCTGCTCGCCCTGGCAGCGCGATTCGTGGGGCCATTGGCCGAAGCGGCAGCACGCAGCGGCCTGTTGCGCATGGCCGGCAACGACCTGGATCAACTGGTGGGTATCCTGCGTGAGCCGCCGTTGCCCGAACCCGCCGTCAGCCTGCCCCTGTCAGCACCCGGCAGCCTGGCCTTCGAACACGTGAGCTTCGCCTACCCGAGTGGCCCGACGGTGTTGCGCGACCTGACCTTCAGCGCACCGGCGCATTCGATGACCGCGATTGTCGGCGCGTCGGGCTCGGGCAAGACCACCGTCACCCGCCTGTTGATGCGCTTTTTCGACACCACGGCGGGCAGCGTCAAGGTCGGCGGCGTGGACGTGCGCGAGCTGTCCAACGCGGCGCTGATGGCGCAACTGTCGCTGGTGATGCAGGACGTGTACCTGTTCGACGACAGCCTCGAAGCGAATATCCGCGTCGGCAGCCCGGACGCCAGTGCCCGCGACGTCGCCGAAGCGGCACGGCTGGCCGGTGTCGATGAAATCGTCGCCCGCCTGCCGCAAGGCTGGAACACACCGGTGGGCGAAGGTGGCGCATCGTTGTCCGGCGGTGAGCGCCAGCGCGTGTCCCTGGCGCGCGCCTTGCTCAAGCGTGCGCCCATCGTGCTGCTGGACGAAGCCACCGCCGCGCTCGACCCACACAACGAAGCCTTCGTGCAGGCCGCGATTCAACGCCTGATGCAACACTCGACCGTGCTGGTGATCGCCCATCGTTTGCCGACCATCATGGCCGCCGACCAGATCCTGGTCCTGGACGAAGGTCGCCTGGTGGAATCAGGCACCCACGCGCACCTGCTCAGCCTCAACGGTCGTTACGCCGGGTTCTGGCATGACCGTCAGCGCGCCGGTGGCTGGCGCCTGAAGGCGCAGGCCCAGCCATGCTGATCGGGGTGCTGGGCGCCAGTGGCGACGTCGGCCTGGCCAGCGCACAGGCCTTGTTGAGCCTGGGCCTGCAGCACCTGCGCCTGGGCGGGCGTGACGCGCACAACGGCGCGCGCTGCCTGGCGCAGCTCCAGCAGCAATGGCCCGACGCACGCCTGCAATGGGTCGCCGTGGATTTCAACGACACACCAGCCCTGGCCAGGTTCGCCCGTGGCTGCGACGTGCTGCTCAACTGCGCCGGCCCCGCCTGGCGCGTGGCGGACCGTGTCGCGCAGGCCGCCTTGAACGCCGATGCGCATTACGTCGACGCCGCGGGCGATATCCAGCTCGACCCGGCTTTATGGCGCGGGCGCAGCGCGGTGCTTGGCGCGGGCCTGCAACCGGGCCTCAGCGGCCTGCTGCCACGCTGGCTGGCGCTGCAGGGGTTTACACGGGTGCTGGGGCTGAACAGCTATTTCGGTCTGCGTGATCGCTTCACGGCGGTCGCCGCCGACGACTTCCTGCAAGGGGCGGTAGACGGCTCCAGCGAGCCCTTGGCGGCCTGGAACAACGGCCGTTGCAGCCGCGCACTGCGACGTAGGCGCGACGTGCTGCTGCCGTGTTTCCCCGGGCCGGTGCATGTGCTGCCCTACCTGAACCGGGAAGGCGAACGCTTGGCCAGGGACCTGCGCCTGGAAACAGGCCAGTGGTTCAACGTGATGACCGACGGCCATGTACTCAAGGCCCTCGACCAGGCGCACAGCCTGCCGCGTGCCAAAGCGGTGCAACGCTTATGCACGGCCAGCCAGCTGGACCTCAGTGGCCAGCCACCCTTTGTCACGTTGTTGCTGCAACTCGATGGCCTCTGCGACGGCCAAGCCTGCACCCGCAGCCTGGTCGTCAGCGGCACGGGCAATGCGGCCCTGACCGGCGCCATGGCGGCAGTCACGGTGGTGAGTGTGCTCGAAGGCGAAATCCGCCCGGGCTGCCATGACGCCGCTTACGCGTTGCCGCCCGCCGCCAGCCTTGAGCGCCTGCAACGCACTCAGGCGATCCGCACACTGACCCTGCTGGACCACCCGCTCGAACACCTGCAACACGCCGAAGAAGGTTGCCTATGAACACCGCCCTTAACGCACTGGAACAACTGAGCCTGGGCGTCATGGCCGACGTGCTCCTGCGTACCCAGGCCTTGCCGATGCAGGCCTGGCGAACCGCCGCACAGCTTAACCAAGCGCTGGGCACCGCACCGCGCCACGCCTGGATCGTGCGGCGCTGGCTGGCTGCGTTGTCGCGTACCAAAGCCGTGCAGGTAGACGGCGAGCGGTTGGCCTGGAATGGCTCGCCGCCTCAAGCCGCCCTCGGCGATTTGCCAGGGTTGTATGCCGAGCTGGGTTTCCCGCCGAGCATGGCGCAACTCCATGCCCAGGTCATCGAGTGCCTGCCCGAGTTGCTGCGCGACCGCCTCGCCCTGGCGCCGTTGTTGGTGCTCGCCGGGGATCCGGTGGCGGTACTCGGCGCGTACCAGCACAACCACTTCACCGCCGCAATCAATCAGGTGCTTGCGGCGCGTGCGCGGGAAACCCGCGCCGCCGACGACGTGTTGCAGGTGCTGGAGCTCGGCGGCGGTGCCGGCTGTACCACGCGTGCCGTACTGGCAGCCTTGGAGGACCGTGAAAAAGCTTATCGCTTCACTGATATCAGCTCACTGTTCACCGGCGTGGCTCGGCGCGAATTGCGTCTGGAGCCCGGTATGCAATTCGACCTGCTCGACCTGGACCGCGACTTCAGCGAGCAAGGCATCGCGCCCCGCAGCCAAGACCTGGTGATCGCCGGCAACGTGCTGCACAACGCCTGCGACCTGCCGCGCAGCCTGGCGCGAATCCGCGCCTGCCTGCGCGACGGCGGCACCTTGCTGTTCAGCGAATCCATCGCCGACAACCCGGCGATGCTGACCTTCATGCACCTGTTGCTCTCACCCCCAGCCGGCGCGCCGCTACGGACCACCGATGAGGTGTTCATGCCACCCGACGCCTGGCGCCAGGCCTTGCACGTGGCGGGTTTTGAGTTGACCGACCTATGGCCCGCCGCGAGCGACCCGCTGGCCGCCGCCGGGCAACGCCTGTTCCATGCCACCGGAGTTTCCCGATGAACGTCGACACCCTGTTGATCGACCTGCCCACTGCGCCCTGGCAACTGCCTGCGTTTACCGACCTGGGCGTTCATCAGTTGGCGCCCGCGCGGCTGCTGGCCTTGCTTGAGCGCCAGCGCCCCGCTGTGGTGATGATGAGCGCCGAGCAGTTGGAACGTCTGCTGGATTTCCCCGCACTGTCGTTGAGTGATTTGAGCCACCTGCAACAGGTGCTGTTCGTCAGCCACCGTCCGGGTGACTGGCAGCTCGCGGAGCGTGCGGCGGCGCAACTCGATTGCCGCGTGCAAGGTTTCACCGAGCAATGGCACGACTTGGCCAGCGTCAAGCTGGCGCATCAACGCTGGCGTGAACGCGCCCTGGGCCATCCTCAAGTCAGTGCCGTTGCCCTGCACGGCCAGACGCTGTTCGTGGTGCCGCGTCCCTACCCGAGCAGGCCGGTGGACGATCAGCTGGCCGCAACCGAGGCCGCCCTCGACCAAGCCTTCGAACCCGCGCAACTGGTGGAGGCGGTGCGACTCAATGATCGACTGGGTCACGCCGCGCTCCTCTCCATGCTCAATGGGCTTGAGCAGTGTGGGTTGCTGCCGGCACCGCTCAATGATGTGGCCCACAGCCTGGCACTGGCGGGCATTGCCCCTGGCCACCGGCCGTTGATTGCGCGCTGGCTGGATGTGCTGCAAGCCCAAGGCCTGATGCGACGCGTCGCCGATCGGTTGCAACCCACCCTCGACGCGAATGCCTGGAGCGATATCGCCCTGGAAGGTATTTGGACGCAGTTGAGCGTGGACTGGGCGCGCAATACCGGCGGCAACGGCACCCTCGACTACGCGCGGGAGAATGCGCGGCAGTTGCCGTCGTTGATGCGTGGCGAGTCTGCGGCGGTGCACCTGTTGTTTCCCGAAGGCCGCACCGAACGCGCGGCGGCGCTGTACCGCGAGAGCCTCGCAGCGCAATACCAGCACCGCGCCGTCGCGCACTGGATCGGCGCCTGGGCTGCACGCCAACCGGCCGGTGTGCCGCTGCGCGTGCTGGAAGTCGGCGCGGGCACCGGGTCCACCACCCAAGCGGTGTTGCCCGCCTTGGCGAATGCCAGCGTGGACTATCTGTGCACCGACGTGTCGCGCTACTTCAGCGAGCAAGCTGCCGAGCGGCTGAAGGACTGGCCATGGGTGCGTCACGGCGTGTTCGACATCGACCGCCCGGCGCTGGCCCAGGGTTATCCCAGCCAGAGCTGGGACTTGATCGTTGCCGGGGGCGTGCTGAATGCCGCCCGCGACACCGAGCGCTCCCTGGCCACACTGCTCGCTTTGCTCAAGCCGGGCGGCTGGCTGGTGTTCAGCGAACCGACCCAGGAGGAATTCTGGGTGATGGCCTCCCAGGCTATCATGCTCAACCAGGCCAGCGACGAACGCCAGCTCAGCAGCGCAACCTTCCTCGACCTGTCGCAGTGGCAAAGCGCATTGGCGCGAGCCGGATTCCACGGCAACCGCAGCCTGCCCGCCGCCACACACCCGCTGGCGCGCCTGGGCCATCGCGTATTCGTGGCCCAGGTCCCGGCCCAACGCCTTAGCCGCGCCGCACTGGCGGCCCACCTGGAAGACCCCGAATTGCAGCTTGAGCTGCTCGACCATTTGCCCGACCTCAGCACCGCCAAGGACTTGCCATGACCCCGCTGGCCTACCCGTTCAACCGCTTCACCGACCTCAAGCTGGCGGAGCCCTATCGCCATGCCCAGCAGGCACCGGGGCTGTTGCGCATTCAGATGCCTATCGGCGCCCCCGCCTGGCTCGCCACTCGCTATGACGACGTACGCCTGGTGCTCGGTGACCGGCGCTTCAGCCGCAGCGAAGCGTTTCGCCGCGACGATAGCCCGCGTGCCTTCCCACGCATCGCCGGCGGCATCGTGATGATGGACCCGCCGCAACTCACGCGAATCCGCTCGCGCGCCGCCCAGGCTTTCACCCGTCGCCGCGTCGAAGCCCTGCGCCCCCACGCCCGTGACTACGCCCATCAGTTGATCGACCGCATGCTCGCCGCTGGCCCGCCGGCCGATCTGGTCAACGACTACGCCTTGCCGCTGCCCCTGGCACTGATCTGCGAACTGCTGGGGCTGCCGGTGCAGGACCGTGATCGCTTCAAGGTGTGGAACGACTCCCTGCTGTCGACCCGCCCTGAAGACGCGGATCAGACCCAGCGTCACTTGGGCGAACTGGCCGCATACATCAAAGACCTGGTGGCCGAACGTCGACGCGAACCACGCGATGACTTCATGACCGCCCTGACCCAGGCCGACGAAAAAGGCGAGTCCCTCAACGAGGAGCAATTGCTGCTGTTGTGCATTGCGATCCTGGTCGCCGGTTACGAAGGCAGTGCCTCGCAGATCCCCAACTTTATCCAGGTGCTGCTGGACAATCCGGCGCAGTGGCAACAGCTCAAGGCCGATCCCGAGCAGATACCGCAGGCGGTCGAAGAGCTGCTGCGCTACATCCCGCTGGCCTCGGCGGCGATGTTTGTGCACTACGCGCTGGAAGACATTCAGGTCGGTGAAACCCTGGTGCGCCAGGGCGACGCGGTGTTCGCCTCGATCGGCGCCGCCAACCATGACCCGGCCCGCTTTGAAAACCCACAGGCGCTGGACCTGCAACGGGATGCCAGCGGCCATTTCGGTTTTGGCCACGGCCTGCATCACTGCATCGGCTCAGCCCTGGCGCGGGTCGAGTTGCAGGAGGCGCTGCACGCCCTGGTGGTGCGGATGCCCAGCCTGCAGCGCTGTGGTGATGTGCAATGGAAAACCGCCACATTCTTTCGCGGCGCCCACTGCCTGCCGGTGACCTGGTCATGAGCCGCCCGACTGCACGCAAACGCGTGATCGTCGCCGGCACTGCATTTGGTCGTATCTACCTGCAAGCGGTGGCACGCGCCCAGGCCGACTATGAACTGGTGGGCATCCTGTCACGCGGCAATGCCTACTCGCGCGCCTGCGCCGCGCACTATGGCGTGCCGTTGTACGAGGCGGTGGAGCAAGTGCCGGATGACGTCGACATCGCCTGCGTGGTGGTGCGCTCCGGCGCCACAGGCGGCGCCGGCAGCGAGCTGGCCCAGCAACTGCTGCGGCGCGGCATCCACGTGCTGCAGGAACACCCGGTGCACCACCGCGAAATCGCGGCGTGCATGCAGGCCGCTCGTCAAGGCCAGGCAGCCTACGCGGTGAACACGCTGTACCCGAACATCCTCGCGATCCGGCGTTTTCTCGCCGTGGCCGGGTACCTGCGCGAGCAGCAAGGGCTGGCGTACATCGACGCGGCCTGCAACAGCCAGGTGGCGTACCCGCTGCTGGACATTCTCGGGCGCCTGGCCGGTGGCCTGCGGCCCTGGGTGTTCGCGGCGCCCGCCACCGGGGTCGGGACGCAGCCTTTCACGCGGTTCAACGCGAGTTTCAACGGGGTGCCAATCAGCCTGCGTATCCAGAACCAGGTGCACCCCCAGGACCCGGACAACCATTCCTTCCTGTTGCATCGCCTCGAAGTGGGCTGCGAAGCCGGCGTGCTGAGCCTGGGCGACACCCATGGCCCGGTGCTGTGGAACCCGCGCCTGCATGCCCCACGGGACAACACCGACCGCCTGATCATGGCCGGCCCAAGCAGCGAACGCCTGGCCGGGCCGACGATGGTGGTGCTCGACCCGCAGCTCCCCGCGAGCTACCACCAGGTGTTCAACCAGCTCTGGCCCGACGCGGTCAGCCTTGCGCTGGGTGAACTGTGCCGCGATATCGACGACCCCGCACGCCGCCTGCGCAGCGGTGTGTGGGCGACCGAGGTGTCCATGGCCTGGCGCGAAATGAACGGCCTGATCGGCATGCCCGAACTGATCGAGCCACCGGTGCCGCGTGCGCTGCCACTGGCTGAACTCCACGCGCGTGCCGACGCCGTGCAACCCCCTTGCGGTGACGACACCGCTCAACTGCTGGGAGCCCTGCCGTTTTGAACACTGCTCAACCCTCTTCCGCTTGCAGCCATGTGCTGCTGTGGGTGCGTGACTTGCACCAGGCCGTGGCGAATTTTCGCGCCGCCGGCTTCGAGGTCACTTACGCCACCGCCGAAGCCAGCGCGCAACACGCGCACATCTGGTTCAGCCAAGGGCCGATCATCGAACTATTGACCACGCCGCGCCATGCCTGGCTGTTCAAGTGGCCCATCGACTGCCTGGCCGGCCGGGGGGCCGGGCGACGCATGTTGCGTTGGGCCGCACAAGGCGAAGGCTTCTGCGACCTGGCCCTGCTGTGCGAAGACCCGGTCCTGGCGCCTCGCCTCAAGGGCCTGGCGGCTTGCGGCGTGAGCATGGGACGTACGGTGAACTGGCGGCGCATCTGCGCCGATGGCAGCCAGACGCGCTTTCGTTTCGTGTACCCGCGCCATGATCGCTTGCCCTTCCTGGTCACGCCCTACTCACCGTCCCAGCACCCGGCGCACAGGGTCCACCCGAATGGCGCTACCGGGTTGGCCGCGATTCATTTGGGTGTACACCCCGAGGATAGAACCGCCCTCGACCTGCTGGCCGGCGATGATCCGCTGCTGCGCCTGCAACCGGCCACGCACACCGGCGTACAGGCGGTGCAAATCACCGGCCTTGCGCACCCGCTGAATCTGCACGGTGCCCAGTTGCTGGGCTGCCCGACTGCCCAAGGAGATTGCCATGCTTGATGGATGCACTGACTGGCCCGACGACTTTATCCGCCGCTACCGCGAGCAAGGCTACTGGCGCGGCGCGCCCTTGGGCGAACTGCTCCGCGAGCAGGCCCGGCGCACGCCAAACAAGGAGGCGCTGGTAGCCGGCTCGCGGCGCTGGAGCTACGCCGAGCTCGACCAGCAGGCCGACCGCCTGGCCGCCGGCCTGGCCGAGCGCGGGCTGGTGGCGGGCCAGCGGGTGCTGGTGCAGTTGCCGAATATCGCCGAGTTCTTCAGCCTGACCTTCGCCCTGCTGCGCCTGGGCGTGATCCCGGTGTTTGCGCTACCGGCCCACCGCGAACATGAACTGGCGCACCTGGCGCACCTCAGCCAGGCGGTGGCCTATGTGATAGTCGATCAACACCTGGGCTTCGACTATCGCCCGTTGGCGCGCACGTTGCGTGAGCAAGTGCCGAGCCTGCAACAGGTGTGGGTGGTCGGTGCTGCCGAGGAATTCGTGCCGCTGGCGCAGTGCGTGGCCAGCCCGCGCGAACTGCCTGCGCCGGATTCGCGGGAGGTGGCGGTGCTGCTGTTGTCCGGCGGCACCACCGGCCTGCCCAAACTGATCCCGCGCACCCATGACGACTACGCGTGCAATGCGCGCCTGGCTGCCCAGGCGTGTGGGTTCGATGCCGATACCCGATACCTCGCCGCACTGCCGGTGGCGCACAATTTCCCCCTCGCCTCTCCCGGTGCTTTGGGCGTGTTCAGTGTCGGCGCTACCCTGGTACTGGCGCCGGAACCGAGCCCGGACACCGCCTTTGAGCTGATCGAACGCGAACGCATCACCCACACGGCCCTGATCCCACCGCTGGTGTTGCTGTGGCTGGAAGTCGCGCAATGGTCCGATAACGACCTGGGCAGCCTGCAATGGCTGCAGGTAGGCGGCGCCCGGCTCAAGGCCGAGATCGCCGCACGCATCCGTCCGGTCCTGGGCTGCGGCCTGCAACAGGTGTATGGCATGGCCGAGGGTTTGCTGTGCTTCACGCCACTGGATGATCCGCAGGCGCGGGTGTTCGACACCCAGGGGCTGCCGCTGACCGCCGACGACGAGATCCGCATCGTCGACGCCGACGACCAGCCGGTCGCCCCTGGTGCCGTCGGTGAATTGCTGGTGCGCGGCCCTTACACCATTCGCGGCTATTACAACGCCGCCGAGCAGAACCAGCGCGCGTTTACCGCCGACGGTTTTTACCGCAGCGGCGACCTGGTGCGGCGCCTGCCCGAGGGGCATTTGATTGTCGAGGGTCGCAGCAAGGATGTGATCAATCGCGGGGGCGAGAAAATCCCCGTGGAAGAGATCGAGAACCTGCTGCTCGGCCATCCGTTGATTCGCGATGTGGCGCTGGTGGCGCTGGCCGACGAGTTGCTCGGCGAGCGCAGTTGCGCCTGTGTGCTGGCCCACGGCGAGCGGGTCGACCTCGCCTCGATCAACGCCTGGCTGCGCGAACGTGGGCTGGCCGCCTACAAGTTGCCGGATCGCTTGCAGGTGCTGCGCGAGTTCCCGTTGACGCGCCTCGGCAAGGTCAACCGAAAGGCCTTGGCGGAACAGGTGCTGGCGCTATGAGCGGCACTGCATCGCCATGGCTGCGTGTGCTGCGAGAAAGCCAACAGGCGCGGGCACGCCTGGTGTGCCTGGCCCATGCCGGGGGCAGCGCGAGTTTTTTCCGTCCGTGGCTGACGCACCTGCCGGGGGATATCGACCTGCTGGCCGTGCAATCTCCGGGACGCGAAGAGCGTTTCAACGAAACGCATATCCCCTGCCTGGACAGGCTCGCCGAACACATTGGCGCAGCACTGCAAAAGTTACCCGCCCGGCCCTTGCTGCTGTTCGGTCACAGCATGGGCGCCGCCCTCGCCTACGCCGTGGGAGTGCGCCTGCAAGCGGCGGGCTCTGGCGCCGCCCATGTGTTCGTCTCGGGTCACGCGCCTCCACACCGGCAACCAGACAGTGACCTGCACCGCCAGGACGACGCCGCACTGATCGCCGACATCCTGCGCCAGGACGCCGACGCCGCCGGCCTGTGGGCCAATCCCCAACTGCGTGCGTTGTTCCTGCCAACCCTGCGCAGCGACTACCAGGCCATCGAAACCTGGCGCCCACAGCAGCTTACCCGCTTGTCGGCGCCACTCGACGTGCTGCTGGCCCGCGATGACGCCGAAGTCAGCCTTGAGCAGGCCCGTGCTTGGGCTGACCTCAGCGACCATACCCCGGATATCCGCCTGTTCGACGGCGACCACTTTTACCTCAAGCATCAGCCGCGACCGGTGATCCATCACCTGTTGCAACGCACTGCCTACCTACAGGGAGACTCGGTATGAAAACCCCGGAACACTGCACTGGCCTTTCGGACATTCGTGAAGCCATCGACAGCCTCGACCAGCAGATCATCGAGGCCCTCGGCCTGCGCATGCAGTACGTCAAGGCCGCCTCCGCGTTCAAGCCCGACCAGGCCAGCATCGCCGCCCCGGAACGTGTCGCGGCGATGTTGCCGCAGCGCCGACAATGGGCG
The DNA here is from genome assembly GCF_013385825.1 of Pseudomonas reactans. Taxonomy (GTDB): domain Bacteria; phylum Pseudomonadota; class Gammaproteobacteria; order Pseudomonadales; family Pseudomonadaceae; genus Aquipseudomonas; species Aquipseudomonas reactans. Next base: position 479,485 of record NZ_JACAPG010000014.1, read on the forward strand.
CAGACGGCCGGGCTGGACGCAGAGTTTATCGAGGGGTTGTTCAACCAGATCATCCACTGGTACATCGCCGAGCAGACCGCCTTCTGGTTGCAGAAAAAGAGCAAGGTGGTATGAACCTGGACGCGTTGCTCAAGCTGTTCCAGACCGCGCACCAGCGTGCGGTGGCGTATCAACGGCCCGTCATCGCCGTTTCTTCACACCCCGCGCCGACGCTGGAGGCCCTGGCCCTTTACGAAGCCCACCGGCAGGGTTTCTTCTGGCGCGCGCACTCGCCAGACCTGACACTGTTCGGCCTGGGCTGCGCCTGGCAGATCGAGGCCAGCGGCCCCCAGCGCATGCTCGACGTCGACCGGCAATGGTTCGCCCTGTGCGCCGACGCGGTGATCGACGGGCCCAAGGCACCCTTGCTGCTGGGCGGCATGTGCTTCGATGAACAACGGCCATGCGCACCGCATTGGGCCGCCTTCGCTGACGCGAGTTTTCATTTGGCCCATTGGCTGCTCAGCGAAGACACCGACGGCTGCTGGCTACGCTGCCAGCAAGTGGTCGAACCCGACAGCGACCCGCAGGCATTGGCCCGCGACAGCATCGCGGCCTATGCGCAACTGCTCAACCCGCCCGCCGCGACGGCCACAGCGCCCGATGTTATCGAACGCAACGCGCTGCCTTCCCCACAATGGCAGGGGAAGGTCGATATGGCGTTGCAGGCCATTTCACGCGGTGACTTGAACAAAGTGGTGTTGGCGCGGCATATCGAGTACCAGTTGGACGCGCCCCTCGACAGTGGTGCAGTGATGCAGCGCCTGCATGCACGGGGTAACGCCTCCCACCTGTTCGCGCTGCACCGTGGCGAGCATTGCTTCATGGGCGCCACCCCCGAACGACTGCTCAGTTGTCAGGCGGGTCGCCTGACCACCCATGCCCTGGCAGGCAGCGCACGACGAGGCATTACGGCCGACGAGGATCACGTTATCGGTGAACGGCTATTGGCCGATCCCAAGGAGCAACATGAACACCAACTGGTGGTGCAGACCATCACCCAGGCCCTGGATGGCAAGGTCCGCGACCTCCAGGCTGCGTCATCCCCCCACCTGCTGAAGCTCGCCAACGTGCAGCACCTGAGCACGCCGATCATGGCGCAACTCAACCCGGAAAAGCGGTTGCTGGACGGCGTTCACGCGCTGCATCCAACGCCAGCGGTGGGTGGATTGCCAAGTGCGACCGCCATGGATTTCATCCGCCGCCACGAAGGTTTCGATCGGGGTTGGTATGCGGCGCCTGTGGGGTGGCTGGACTCACAGGGCAATGGAGATTTCCTGGTCGCTCTGCGCTCGGCGCTGATGACCCCGCGACACTGTCATTTGTTCGCGGGGTGCGGAATCGTTCATGGATCTAGGCCAGCCGATGAATATGAGGAAACCCAGATCAAGCTTGCCAGCATGGAGCAGGCACTCTTGCCTGATTGCCACCCCGACCCTAATCGAAAGCACCATTGAGCACCTCATAAATGAGGCCGGAAGCAATGGCGACAAGGATCAAATCCGTACCCGCCTGCCGCCACTCATAGCCGTCGTAATGTGGCAACCTGCCCAGCAAGCGACCATCCAACTTCTTGGCAATGCCCGGAGGCATGGGTTTTCCTCGCGCCAGATTCTTCTGTATCCCAGGCGGCAGTGATGGGCCTGGGCGCCAATAGTCACGATAGCCTCCGACCACACCCAGGATGCTGCCCCGGTCGATGCTGGGGCCGCGCCGCCAATCATCTACGTCGGAGCCCTTGTCCTTTTGACCTTGGCCCCCTTGTGCGTTGCCCTTTGCGTGGCCTTGACCCTTGCCGTTGCCGGGGTCGGCTACAGTCGCCACCGAGCCCATAAGCAAAACAGTGCCGATCAATGCAACTGCCAACGTGCGAGATTTGAACATGGTCGTCTTCTCCAGATGGGAACTACCCTAGGAATGTAGACGATATTTCCCTATGAACCCTGTGCCCGCCCTAACATATAATAAAAACTGTTAATCATACGGATAAATTAAATAATATTAACTGATAATTAGCTTATTCCAAAATAGCCTTTCACTCAGGTTTTTTATAGGATTATCTTCGCTTCACAGACCGACCCCATACCTGGCGGAGGACGTATTCCCTAGCCCCCAGGTTGCCTACATGCCAGACATCGCACTCCCCACCTCCCTTAACAAATTTCACCTGTCACTCTTGGCCAGCTCCGTGCTGATAGCAGCGGCGCCCGCCTTCGCCGAAGACGCCAAGCTCGACACCGTGACGGTGATCTCCACCGGCCTGCGGGGCCAGGAGCGCACGGTGGCCGACAGCCCGGCGCCCATCGATGTGATCAACAGCGACCAACTGCTCAAGACCGGTCGCGCCGAGCTGTCCGAGGCAATTGCAAAGCTGCTGCCATCGTTCAACTTCGGCACCAACATCGCCGGCTACAACTCGGTGACACGTCCCCTGAGCAACCGCAGCCTCGGCCCGGCCTACACGCTGGTGCTGGTCAACGGCAAACGGCGCCACAATGGCGCGACGGGGCAGCGCGGCTCGATCGACAACAGTGGCGCGAATGCGGTGGACATCGACCTGATCCCGGTCAGCGCGGTAGACCATATCGAAGTGCTCAAAGACAGCGCTGCCGCACAGTACGGCTCCGACGCGGTGGCGGGCGTGATCAACATCATCCTCAAGAACACCAAGAGTGGCGGCCACCTGGAAACCAGCTACGGCCAGCTGTATTCCGGCCAGGGCGAGACCATCAAGGTCGCGGGTGACCAAGGCTTCGAACTGGGCCAGGGCGGCTTTTTCCACTTCTCGGCCGATGCGCGCAAACGCGGCAGCGCTTCCTGGAACGACAAGGCGGACAGCAGCGTGCGGGCGTTCAGCGACCCGGCCAAGGAAGCTGCGTGGGATCGCGTCGCGATCAAGAACGGCGACCCGGACCTCAAGGCCTTCAACCTGGCCTACAACGCCGAACTGCCGCTGGAAGACCTGACGCTGTATTCGTTCTCCACCTACGGCGAACGCGATGCCGAGGCCGCCAACTACTTCCGCCTGCCCACCGGCACGGCCGCTGTGCCCGAGGTTTTTCCGGACGGTTACTTCCCGCTCAATAACATCAAGGACCGCGACTACCAACTGCTGTTCGGCGGCAAGGGGTTGGTGGCCGACTGGAACTGGGACCTCAGCACCACTTACGGGCGCAATAACGTGCACCACTCCAGCGACCTCAACATCAACCCGTCGCTGGGCACGGCGTCACCGACCAAGTTCGACAACCTGGCGACCTTCCGCTTCGAGCAATGGGTCAACAACCTGGACTTCACCCGCCGCTACGACAGCTTGTTCAACCTGACGCCGCCGGTGCAGGTGTCGGCGGGCCTGGAGCATCGTTGGGAGCATTTCAGTACCTTTGCCGGCGACCGCGAGGCCTATATCACCGGCACCTACCCCGCCGCTTCCGGCGCGCAGGCCGCCGTGACGATTCGCCCGGAAGACGAAGTGAGCCTGATCCGCAATAACTACGCAGGTTACCTGGACCTGGGTTTCGACCTGACCGACCGTTGGTTCCTCGACGTCGCCGGCCGCGTGGAACATTACGACGATGACTCGGGCAACACCTTCGGCCTGAAGCTGAACTCGCGCTATGAATTGACCGACACCGTGGCCGTGCGCGGCACCGTGGGCACCGGTTTCCGTGCGCCGTCCCTGACCCAGATCGGCTACACCGTGGCCGATAACCGTGTGGCCATCGATGCGAACGGCAACGTGGTGCCAGCGGTAACCCGCCTGACCCCGTCCGGCAGCAACCTGGCCAAGGCCCTCGGTGGCGATGACCTCAAGCCGGAGAAGTCACGCAACCTCGGGCTGGGCCTGGCCTGGCAGCCGGCGCCACGCACCAGCATCACCGCCGATGCCTACCTGATCGACATCGACGACCGTATCGCCCTGACCAGCAATATCTACGACCGTGGCAACGGCGCGATCAACGCCATCCTCGCCGCCCAAGGCGTGCCCACCGGCACCTGGGTCAACTACTACACCAATGCGTTCGACACCCGCACCAAGGGCCTGGACGTGGTCGCCGACCACACCACGCCACTGGACGCCTGGGGCAGTGTGCGCTGGAGCCTGGGGTTCAACTGGAACAAGACCACCATCGAAGGCACCCGCGACACGCCCAGTGCGCTGGCCGGTTCAGGCGTGACCCTGGTGGGCCGCGACCGTGAAGGCGACCTGACCGACGCGTCACCCAAGACCAAATGGATCCTGGGCGCCAACTGGAAGGTCGAGGATTTGGCAGTCAACCTGCAAACCGCCCGTTATGGCGCGGTCAAGACACTGGCGGTCAACCCGAGCGGCGACCGCAGCTTCGGCGCCAAGTGGATCACCGACCTGGACATCAGCTACACCTTCGTCGACAGCCTCACCGTCAGCATCGGCGGCACCAACATCTTCGACGTACGCCCCGACAAGCACGCGGTGTACAGCAACCTCGGCCTGGCCGCCTATGGCAACCCGCCGTTCTACCCCGGCGGCGGCTACTGGTACACCAAGCTCGCCTACGACTTCTGATCCAAACGCCACCTGAGGGCACCCCATTGAACACCTCCAACTTGATGAGCCGTCTGCTGGCACCCTGCGCCTTGGCGCTGAGCCTCGCCGCCTGCTCGCCCGGGACTGATACCCAGGCGGGCAAAACCCTGAACATCGCGTTTTTTGGCGACAACACCACCCTGGTCAGCGTCGACCCGTTCCAGGTGTATTGGTTGGAACACCGTGTACTGCTGCGCAACGTCGCCGAGTCTTTGACCGACCAGGACCCGGAGACCGGCAAGATCATCCCCTGGCTGGCCAAACGTTGGGAGGTGAGTGACGACGCGCTGACCTATACCTTCCACCTGCGTGAGGACGTCACCTTCAGCAATGGCGAGCGCTTCGATGCCAAGGCGGTGAAAACCGCGTTCGACAGCGACAAAGCGCTGGCCACCGAGCTACCCGCGACCTTCGGCGCCACCTACCTGGCAGGTTACGACCATGCCGAAGTGGTCGATGACTTCACCGTCAAGCTGGTGCTGTTCAAGCCTAACGCAGGTTTCCTGCAGGCGACGTCCACCACCAACCTGGCGATCCTCGCGCCGGCCTCCTACGCACTGACAGTGAAAGAGCGCTCCCTGGGCAAGATCATCGGCACCGGGCCGTTCGTATTGGCCAGCTACACGCCGGAAGTCGGCGCACATTTGACCAAACGCAAGGGCTACGCCTGGGCTTCGGCCAATATGAAAAACCAGGGCGAAGCACACCTGGACGCGGTAGACATCAGCTACATCCCCGAAGAAAGCGTGCGCAACGGCCTGTTCCTGCAAGGCAAGGCCGACATCCTGTGGCCGCGCAACCCGTTCTCCGAAGTTGACCTGAAGCTGTTCCAGTCCAAGGGGGCGACGATCCAGAGCCGATCGTTGCCGGGCCCTGCGCTCAACCTCTTCCCCAACACCCGTGGCCAGCGCCTGCTGGCTGACAAACACGTGCGCCTGGCCGTGCAAAAGTCGATTGATCGCAAGAGCTACGCCAGCACGGTGTACAACGCCGAATTTCCGGTGGTGGACGGCGTGTTTGATGTGACCACGCCGTACGTCAAAAGCCAGGCCGCCAAGCTCGGTTATGACCCGGCCGGTGCAGAGCGCCTGCTCGACCAGGCCGGCTGGGCCAAGGGCGCGGACGGCTACCGGCAGAAAAACGGCAAGCGCCTGAGCCTGAGCTACAACATCAGCCCGGCCGAGACCGCTGGCGACGTGCTGATCCAGGACCAACTGCGCAAGGTCGGTATCGAGTTGAAACTCAGCGTGGTCACCCGCGCCGAATGGGTCGCCAACAACTCCGCCGGCAACTACGACCTGACCATCAACTACATGACCCGCGCCGACCCGATCATCCTGCAAACCATCCTCGATCCGCGCAGCGCCAACAGTTCCACCGTGGCGACCAACACCTTCGAACCGGCGGTACTGGATAAAGCCAAGGCGTTGTTTGATGCCGGCATCACCGCCACCCAGAGCCCGCAGCGCGCAGCCGCCTATGGCGATCTACAAGACCTGCTGATTGACGAAAGCTCGGCGTTCCCGATCTACGAGCGCGTGTGGCAGGCGGCAACCTCGCCCAAGGTGAAAAATTTCCGCTGGACCGCCGAGGGTTTTGCGCTGTTGGGTGATATCGAGATCGGCACGCCATGAGCCGCTACCTGATCGGTCGGGTCGGCCAGGCACTGCTGGTGTTGTGGGGTGCCTACAGCATCACGTACTTCATCCTTTATTTGTTGCCGGGCGACACGCTGTCATTGATGCTCAGCGCCTCGGGCATGGAGGCTGACGCGCTGTCGGTGGAAGACCTGGCAAAGGCGCGGGCCTATTACGGTTTGGACAAGGGCGTGTTCGAGCAGTATTTCGACCTGCTGTGGGGCGCCGTTCGAGGTGACTTCGGGCAGTCGCTATCGCTTAACCGCCCGGTCGCCGAGCTGCTGGTTGAACGCCTGCCGCAAACCTTGTCCCTGGCGGGCCTGGCTATCGTCCTGTCGTTGCTGGGCGGTATTGGCCTGGCTTACCTGACCGCCTATATCCGCTGGCAACCGTTGAAGAAAGCGTTGACGCGCTTGCCGTCCCTGGGCTTTTCGGTGCCGGTGTTCTGGATGGGGCTATTGCTGATCCAGGTGTTTGCCTTTGGCCTGGGTTGGTTTCCCGCCACCGGCAGCCGGGGCTTCGAAAGCCTGGTACTGCCGGCCGTCACCCTGGCCATTCCCAGTGCAGCGGTTTACGCCCAGGTATTGCAACGCAGTTTTCAGGGCGTCTGGAAAGAGTCCTACATCACCACTGCCTACGCCAAAGGCCTCAGCCGAGGCCAGGTTCAGGCGCGCCATGGGTTCAAGAACGCCGCGCTGCCGATTCTGACCCTGATCGGTTTGCAGGTCGGCAATACGGTGTCCGGCGCGGTGCTGGTGGAGACCATCTTTGCGCGTTCCGGCATCGGCCGGTTGGCCCAGGAGGCCGTGTTGCGCCAGGACATCCCGGTGGTGCTGGCCATCGTCGCGGTGTCGGCTGCGGCCTTTGTACTGGTGAACCTGCTGGTCGATCTGCTTTACCCCTGGTTCGACCCGCGCATCTCCCACACGCCAAAGGTGTCCTAGACCATGACCATCCTTGAGCAGAACCTGCGCGGCACAGCCATTCCGGCCAGCCAACCGCTGTGGCGTCGCCGCAGCCGATGGCAACGCGCGACAACGGTGTTGTTGCCCTTGCTGCGACGGCCTGGTTTCAGCCTGGCGCTGGTGCTGGTGCTGTTCGCACTGGTCTCAGCCGTGGCGCCACACCTACTGACAAGCTTTGACCCTTACGCCACCTCGCCCGTCGACAAGCTGCGCGCGCCAGGCCTCACCCACTGGTTTGGCACCGATGAACTGGGCCGCGACCTGTTTACCCGGGTGGTCTACGGTTCGAGCCTGTCGATGCTGGCCGCTTCGCTGGCCGTCGGCATCGCCCTGCTCGGCGGCTTGGGGCTGGGCATTCTGTCGGGCTTTGCCGGCGGGCGTATCGACTCGGTGATCATGCGCTTCGTTGATGTCCTGCTGGCCTTGCCCGGCGTGTTGCTGGCCCTGGCGATTGTCACGGCGATCGGCTTCGGCACCGTACCGGTGGCCATCGCGGTGGGCGTCGGGATCATTCCGGGGTTCGCCCGCACCACCCGCGCCGAGGTGTTGCGGGTCAAGACGTTGCCCTATGTGGAAGCCGCGCGCCTGGGCGGTGCAAGTTGGGGGCGTACGTTGCTGCGCCACATCCTGCCCAATGCCTGGGGCCCGGTGGCAGTGTTGGCGACGCTCGACTTTGGCGCTGCGATCCTGGCGACCGCGGGGCTGAGCTTCCTCGGTTTTGGCGCGGTGCCCCCTGCCGCCGAGTGGGGCACGCTGATTGCCAATGGCCGACACTTCCTGATCACCGCCCCGTGGGTGTCCCTGCTACCAGGCCTGTTCCTGGTGGCCGTGGTGTTCAGTCTCAACCATATCGCCCGCACCTTCGAGGAAACCCAGCGATGAATGCTTTAGTGGATATTCGCCAACTCAGTGTCCGCTATCGGCACGGCAACACGGCGGTCAATCGCCTGTCCTTGCGCATCGCCCAGGGCGAGACCGTGGCGATTGTCGGCGAGTCCGGCTCCGGCAAATCGACCCTGGCCAACACCATCCTGGGGCTATTGCCGGACAGTGCGCAGATCACCGCCGGCCAACTGTGGGTAGACGGCCAGGACCTGACCCACGCCAGTGAACGCCAAAAGCGTGCCTTGCGCGGCCGCACCATCGGCCTGGTGCCCCAGGATCCGATGGTCAGCCTCAACCCCACATTGCGCGTGGGCCAGCAAATCGCCGAGGCGCTGGTGCTGGCCAAAGGCAAACGCTACCCCGCTGTCGATGCAGACATTGTCGAGCTGCTGCAACAGGTGGGTATCGACAAGCCCGTGCTGCGCGCACGCCAGTATCCCCATGAACTGTCCGGCGGCATGCGCCAACGCGTGCTGATCGCCATTGCCCTGGCCGGCAACCCACGCCTGATCATCGCCGACGAGCCCACCAGCGCCCTCGACGTCACCGTGCAGCGCAAGATCCTCGACCACCTGCAACGCCTGGTCAGCGAGCGTGGGATTTCGCTGTTGATCATCACCCACGACCTGGGTGTTGCCACAGACCGCGCCGACCGGATCTTGGTAATGCAACAAGGCGAACTGGTCGAACAGGGACCGCCACGGCAGATTCTCGATGCGCCGCAACACGACTACACTCGCGCGCTGATTGCCGCCGCCCCTGCTTTCGCCAAGCGGCGGGAACCGCTGATTCATATCGACCCGATGATAGAGCCCATCCTGAGCCTTGAAAACGTCGGCAAGACGTTCGCCTTGCCCAAGGTCAAGGGTGAAGACAACACATTCGTGGCCCTGGAAAACCTGAGCCTGGAGGTCTACCCCGGTCAGACTCTGGCCATCGTCGGCGAGTCCGGCTCGGGCAAGAGCACCGCGTTGCGCATCGCCTTGGGCCTGGAAAAACCGAGCACGGGCCAGGTCTGGTTTGAACAGCAGGACGTCACGCACCTGAGCTGGCGCGACTTCCGCCCGCTGCGCCAGCGCCTGCAACTGGTGCAACAAAACCCATTTGCCGCGCTGGACCCGCGTTTCACGGTGTTCGATAGCATCGTCGAGCCGTTGGTGTCGTTCGGGCTGCTCAAGGGACCTGCGCTGGAACAGGCTGCGCGCGAGCTGATTTCCCGCGTACACCTGCCAGTCAGCTTCCTGGACCGCCTGCCACGCGAATTGTCCGGCGGCCAATGCCAACGCGTCGCCATCGCCCGGGCCCTGGCGTTGAAGCCGCACCTGTTGCTGCTGGACGAGCCGGTGAGTGCGCTCGATGTATCGGTGCAGGCACACATTCTTGATTTGTTGGAAGAGTTGCAACGGGAGATGGGCATTGCGTATGTGCTGGTGTCCCATGACCTGTCGGTGGTGGCCAACTTTGCCCATGAGGTGTTGGTGCTGCGCAATGGCCGGGTGATTGAACAGGGCTCGGTGGAGCGGATATTCAATCGGCCGGCGAGTGATTACACGCGGGAGTTGATTGCGGCGATTCCTGGACGGCAAGTCACGGCAACTGCAGCGTGAGACCTGTGAATCACGCCCCCCCACAGAACATGGGCATTACAGGATTTCACCAGAGGATCAACCAACCTCTCGGTTCAAGTCTTCGGTTGTTCCGGAAAAAACCTGTAATAACCTGCGATGGCCGCGTTCCGGCAAGCCTGCCACTCGTCACGATGAGCGCGAACGAACTGCTGAACGCTAACCAGAGGATAATTCGCATCTACCGCCGTGACGGGCTCACCTGTTTCCATATTAAACGAGTGGGTCGTGCCTGCGCCCCGCACCGTCAGATAGATAGGTGCATTCGGGTTCTCACAGATAACCATCGCCTTAGGAGCCTCGAACCTGTTCGATGCGGTGAGCACACCCGCAAGCAGCGCATTGATTTGCGCGCTGGCACAGCCGAAACCTGCCGCTTGCATATCGGCGCGGCCGTGCGCTTCAAAATCGTAGGGAACATAGCCGTCCTGTGTCAGGTAGCTGACCTCCCGGATCAACTTCGCAGGAATGGGCCCTCGATGCAGGTACCAGCAATGTTCTTCAGTATTACCCGTCAGGCTCAGCTCGTGCTGCAACGCCTCATCTGTCAACTCAGTGACATCCATGTTGGCGCTCAAGCCGACGTACTTACCGAATAAAGCGGGTATACCGAGCCATCGATACAACTCTAAGAAGCTGACCAAACCCACCTTTTTTGCCCGGTCATAATTCTCCAAATCGTCGGAATCAATCATGATCCTGACTCTGGATTTATCTTGGGAAAGGTTGTTCTTTGGCTTTCGTCCCTCGATAGATTCCACGTACGCAAGCTGTTGCTCTGTGAGTTCTACTGTCTCTTGGGGAACGCCAGTACCTTCAGGGTAAGTACTGGTTGTCAACCAAGTGTACCCAGTGAGTGGCGCCTCCTCGGGGATGGGCACATGCCCAAAACGCAGGGCGTCCGAAATGATGCTTTCTGCCAAAGGCACGGCAGTAAAGTGATAGAGCTTCATAAGTGGGAGGTCTATTCCTGATAGATGGCACAATGACACCTGGCCGAGGAATATTAGTGAGCTGAAAATTTGACGTCAAATGTTATGCACCCAAACCCAGCAGCCGGCATCCTTCACAAGCCGACGTCTTTACGAGCCATGCAAAAGTCTTTTGCCATCAAGCCCATTGATAGCCCCCTAACGAAACCCCCATGCTAGAGGGCTAATCTCGCGCTTATATCATTCCGAATGATAGTTACCTTTGCTTCATTCGATTCGTGACATAGCACATCGCCGCGCATGATCCGCCCATCTCAAATACATTGGCGGATGCACCTCATGGAACAGTCACTCAAACATTTGCGCTTCCCCCTGGCGATTTTGGCCGTGGTGGTGATGAGCGCGTGCGGCAAGACCCCGGACCAAGCGGCCGCCATGCCAGCTGCCAAAGTCAGCGTGGCCAAGGTGCTGGAGCAACCGGTCAACGAGTGGGATGAGTTCACCGGTCGTCTGGAAGCGCCGGAAACCGTGCAGATCCGTCCGCGCGTGTCCGGCCAGATTGACCAGGTCGCGTTCATCGAAGGCGCTTTGGTCAAGAAAGGCGACCTGCTGTTCCAGATCGACCCGCGTCCGTTCCAGGCGGAAGTGCGCCGCCTTGAGGCCCAGTTGCAACAAACCCGTGCCGCGGCCACCCGCAGCGATAACGAAGCTCAACGCGGCGAACGCCTGCGCCAGAGCAATGCGATTTCCGCCGAACTGGCCGACTCGCGCACCACCGCCGCCCAGGAAGCTCGCGCCGCTGTCGCCGGGATTCAGGCGCAGTTGGACCTGGCCAAGCTGAACCTGAGCTTCACCCGCGTGACGTCGCCGATCAGCGGCCGTGTCAGCCGTGCCGAAATCACCGCCGGCAACCTGGTGACCGCTGATGTCACCGCGCTGACCAGTGTGGTCTCCACTGACAAGGTCTACGCCTACTTCGACGCCGATGAGCGTGTGTTCCTCAAGTACACCGAACTGGCTCGCCAAGGCCGTCGCGGTGCGACCACTCCGGTTTACCTGGGCCTGTCCAACGAAACCGGCAACCCGCACCTGGGCCAGATGAACTTCGTCGACAACCAGGTCAACCCGGCCACTGGCACCATCCGCGGTCGTGCCGTGTTCGACAACAGCAAGGGCGAATACACCCCTGGCCTGTACGCCCGCCTCAAGCTGGTCGGCAGCGGCACCTACTCCGCCGTGCTGATCAACGACGAAGCCGTCGGCACCGACCTCGGCAAGAAGTTCGTACTGGTGATGGAAGGCGACAAGCCGGCGTATCGCTCGGTAGAACTGGGGCCGAAAATCGAAGGTTTGCGCATCGTGCGCAGCGGCCTCAATAAAGAAGACACCATCATCGTCAAGGGCCTGCAACGCGTGCGCCCAGGATCGCCGGTCGCCCCGGAAACCATTCCGATGGCCAGCAAGGAAACCCTCGCCGCCTTGGCCCAACAACGACAAGCGCTTGAAGCCAGCAACCTGGAACAAGTAACGCCGGATAAAGCCGCGCCGAAACTTGCCAGCGCTGCGACTCCACGCGGTTAAGGGATACGACTCAACATGAATTTTTCCAAGTTCTTCATTTCGCGGCCGATCTTCGCAGCGGTGCTTTCGCTGCTGATCCTGATCGCCGGTGCGATCTCGCTGTTCCAACTGCCGATCAGCGAATACCCGGAAGTGGTGCCGCCGACCGTGGTGGTACGTGCCAACTTCCCGGGCGCCAACCCTAAAGTCATCGGTGAAACTGTGGCCGCGCCGCTGGAGCAGGCGATCACCGGCGTCGAGAACATGCTGTACATGTCCTCGCAGTCGACCGCCGACGGCAAGCTGACCCTGACTATCACCTTCGCCCTGGGCACCGACCTGGACAACGCGCAGGTGCAAGTGCAAAACCGCGTGACCCGGACTCAGCCGAAACTGCCTGAGGAAGTGACGCGCATCGGTATCACCGTGGACAAGGCCTCCCCCGACCTGACCATGGTGGTGCACTTGACCTCCCCGGATCAGCGCTACGACATGCTCTACCTGTCCAACTACGCCTTGCTCAACGTGAAAGATGAGCTGGCGCGTCTGGGCGGTGTGGGTGACGTGCAACTGTTCGGGATGGGCGACTACTCGCTGCGTGTATGGCTGGACCCGAACAAGACTGCTTCGCGCAACCTGACGGCCACTGACGTGGTGACGGCAATCCGTGAGCAGAACCGTCAAGTCGCTGCCGGTGCGCTGGGTGCACAACCTGCACCGAGCGCCACCGCGTTCCAGTTGTCGGTGAACACCCAAGGTCGACTGGTGACCGAGGAAGAGTTCGAGAACATCATCATCCGCTCCGGCGAAAACGGTGAAATCACCCGCCTGAGAGACATTGCACGCGTGGAACTGGGCTCCAACCAGTACGCCCTGCGTTCGCTGCTCAACAATCAGCCAGCCGTGGCGATCCCGATCTTCCAGCGTCCAGGCTCCAACGCGATTCAGATCTCCAACGAAGTACGCGACAAGATGGAAGAGCTGAAAAAGGACTTCCCGCAAGGGATGGACTACAGCATCGTCTATGACCCGACCATCTTCGTGCGCGGCTCCATCGAAGCGGTGGTTCACACCCTGTTCGAAGCGCTGATCCTGGTGGTGTTGGTGGTGATCCTGTTCCTGCAAACCTGGCGCGCCTCGATCATTCCGTTGGTGGCAGTGCCGGTATCCTTGATCGGTACGTTTGCGGTAATGCACCTGTTTGGCTTCTCGCTCAATGCGCTGTCCTTGTTCGGCCTGGTACTGGCGATCGGTATCGTGGTGGACGACGCCATCGTGGTGGTGGAGAACGTCGAGCGGAACATCGAGCTGGGATTGGAACCGTTCCCGGCCACTGAAAAAGCCATGAGCGAAGTGACCGGCCCGATCATCGCCACCGCCTTGGTACTGTGTGCGGTATTCGTGCCAGCGGCGTTCATCAGCGGCTTGACCGGGCAGTTCTATAAGCAGTTCGCCTTGACCATTGCGATCTCGACGGTGATCTCGGCCTTCAACTCACTGACCCTGTCCCCTGCCCTGGCGGCGGTATTGCTCAAGAGCCACAACGCGCCGAAGGATGGTTTCTCCAAGTTCCTCGACAAGTTGCTGGGCGGCTGGTTGTTCAAACCGTTCAACCGCTTCTTCGAAAAGGCCAGCCATGGCTATGTCGGCACCGTACGCCGCGTGATCCGTGGCAGTGGTATCGCGCTGTTCCTGTACGCCGGGTTGATGGTCCTGACCTGGCTGGGCTTTGCCCACACCCCGACCGGTTTCGTACCGGCCCAGGATAAGCAATACCTGGTGGCCTTCGCCCAATTGCCGGACGCCGCGAGCCTGGACCGCACCGAAGACGTGATCAAGCGCATGTCCGACATCGCGCTGAAACAACCCGGCGTAGAGAGCGCCGTAGCCTTCCCGGGCCTGTCGATCAACGGTTTCACCAACAGCCCGAACAGCGGCATCGTGTTCGTGACCTTGAAGCCGTTCGACGAACGTAAAGACCCGAGCATGTCTGCCGGTGCGATTGCCGGTGCACTGAACGGCAAGTACAGCAGCATCCAGGAAGCCTACATGGCGATCTTCCCACCGCCGCCGGTACAGGGCCTGGGTACGATTGGTGGTTTCCGCCTGCAGATCGAAGACCGTGGCAACCTGGGTTACGACGAGCTGTACAAAGAAGTGCAGAACATCATCACCAAGAGCCGCACCACGCCGGAACTGTTCGGCCTGTTCACCAGCTACACGGTCAACGTGCCCCAGGTCGATGCTGCCATCGACCGTGAAAAGGCCAAGACCCACGGCGTGGCGATCAGCGACATCTTCGACACCCTGCAGATCTACCTGGGCTCGTTGTATGCCAACGACTTCAACCGCTTCGGCCGGACCTACCAGGTCAACGTGCAGGCTGAGCAGCAGTTCCGCCTGGACGAAGACCAGATCGGCCAGTTGAAAGTGCGCAACAACAAAGGCGAGATGATCCCGCTGGCGACCTTCATCAAGGTCAGCGACACCTCCGGGCCGGACCGCGTGATGCACTACAACGGCTTCATCACCGCAGAAATCAACGGCAACGCTGCACCGGGCTACAGCTCGGGCCAGGCAGAAGCGGCGATCGAGAAACTGCTGAAAGAAGAACTGCCCAACGGCATGACCTACGAGTGGACCGACCTGACCTATCAGCAAATCCTCTCGGGCAACACCGCGCTGTTCGTGTTCCCGCTCTGCGTACTGCTGGCGTTCCTGGTACTGGCGGCTCAATACGAAAGCTGGAGCCTGCCATTGGCGGTGATCCTGATCGTACCGATGACGCTGCTGTCGGCGATTACCGGGGTGATCATCTCGGGTGGCGACAACAACATCTTCACCCAGATCGGCTTGATCGTACTGGTGGGCCTGGCGTGTAAGAACGCGATTCTGATCGTCGAGTTCGCCAAGGACAAACAGGCAGAAGGCCTCGACCCGCTCGCTGCGGTACTGGAAGCCTGCCGTCTGCGTCTGCGGCCGATCCTGATGACCTCGTTCGCCTTCATCATGGGTGTGGTGCCCCTGGTGTTGTCCAGCGGTGCCGGTGCCGAGATGCGTCATGCCATGGGTGTGGCGGTGTTCTCCGGGATGATCGGTGTGACCTTCTTCGGTCTCTTGCTGACGCCAGTGTTCTACGTACTGATCCGTCGCTATGTGGAGCGCCAAGAGGCACGCAAAACGGCCAAGGCCTTGAAGCTGGAGACACAGCAATGAGTGTGAAAGTATTCCTGCCGAGCTTGCTGGTACTGGCGCTGAGCGCCTGTGCCGTAGGCCCGGACTACAAAGCCCAGACCCCGGAGGCGGCCAACATCACGGCCGCTGCCGATGCCAAAAAGTATGACCACGCCAAGTTCGAAGGCATCTGGTGGCAGCAGTTCGAAGACCCGACCCTCAACCAGTTGGTGACCCAATCGCTGCAGGGCAACCGTGACTTGCGCGTCGCCTTTGCCCGCCTGCGGGCGGCCCGTGCGATCCGCGATGACGCCAGCAATGACGCCATGCCGACCATCACCAGCCGGGTCAGCAGTGACCAGGGTAAAGGCCAAATTCCGGGCCAGACCACTAGCCGCGTCAAGACCGAGCGTTACGACCTCGGCCTGGACATGGCCTGGGAACTGGACCTGTTCGGTCGCATCCAGCGCAACCTGGAAGCCACCGACGCCGACCAGCAAGCCGCCGAGGCTGACTTGTACCAGCTGCAAGTCACCATGATTGCCGAACTGGTGGATGCCTACGGCCAACTGCGTGGCGCGCAACTGCGTGAACGCATTGCCCTGGACAACCTGAAGAACCAGCAGGAATCGCGCACCATCACGGTCAGCCTGCGGGATGCCGGTGTGGGCGACCAACTCGACGTGGAGCGTGCCGACGCACGCCTCGCGGCAGTCGAAGCCAGCGTGCCGCAACTGCAGGCCGAACAAGTGCGCGAGCGCAACCGCATCGCCACCCTCCTCGGCCAGCGTCCGGACAAGCTGACCGTCGACCTGGGCCCGAAAGACCTGCCGGCGATTGCCAAGGCGTTGCCGATCGGTGATCCAGGGCAACTGCTGCAACGTCGCCCGGACATCCTCAGCGCTGAACGCAAACTGGCCGCTGCCACCGCGCGTATCGGCGTGGCCAAGGCCGACTTGTTCCCACGGGTCAGCCTCAGCGGCTTCCTTGGCTTCACCGCCGGGCGTGGTTCGCAGATCGGCTCGTCCGCCGCGAATGCCTGGGCCCTGGGCCCAAGCATCACCTGGGCAGCCTTCGACCTGGGCAGCGTGCGCGCCCGTTTGCGCGGCGCCGATGCCGAGGCAGATGGCGCCCTGGCGACCTACGAGCAACAAGTGTTGTTGGCCCTGGAAGAGTCCGAAAACGCCTTCAGCGACTACGGCAAGCGCCAGCAACGCTTGGTTTCGCTGATCCGCCAAAGCGAATCCAGTCGCGCCGCCGCCGACCTGGCCGCGATCCGCTACCGCGAAGGCACTGTGGACTTCCTGGTATTGCTCGACGCGCAACGTGAGCGCCTGGCCGCCGAAGACTCCCAGGCCCAGGCCGAAGTGGATTTGTATCGCGGCATCGTCGCGATCTACAAGGCATTGGGTGGTGGCTGGCAGCCGGACACGGTGGTCGCCAGCGCCAAGTGATGTAAAGAGCTCCTTTGGTTGGTCGCATCCAGCCAATTTTTAGCCCTGCGGCCTATTCGGACGCGGGGCTTTTTTTCTGCTATTTCAATGTATGAACCCTTTCCGGTAGGGTATCGATTAGCGTTATGGCGTGCAGTACGTGGGTTCGAAACTGAAGGGAGTTGAGCATCCCTGCTCGAAGCTATAGTGGTTAATCGTCAAACAGGAAAGCGATTAACACTACCCGCTGACTGACCGGGTGGCGGTTGCAGGGCAAAGTTAGTTGTGCCAATCCCAGTATTTATCAAACCTGTGTTACCCGCCAAGTTTATTGTCTCATCGGTCGTCCAGGGCTTGGGCAGTCGCCTGATTTGGCTAGGGCTGTGCTTGTGTCCACCGAGTACCAATTTCCGAATGTCGCCAATCCCTTTCCCCAAACTTCCAAGATTGGCTTTTCCCAGCCTTCTGATACCCAATGACGAGAGACGGAACACAGACTTGCCAGTGTCCATAACGGCACCAGGAAGATTGAACATTGATATAAGAGCTTTACCAAACGTTGCAAGCTTGAACGTTATCGAAGCACCTTTTAGGGCCGCTTTGACAGCACCGCCAACGACGAACAGAGTGCCAAAAACTTCTAGCCCGAGTCCTAACATCCCCAACGCTACGCGCTTAGCCTCGCCTGACAATATATCTTCAAAATTGCCTTTGAAGGGAATTATAGTGTTGACGATAAATGATTCCGCGGCATCAAAACGCTGCTGAATACTCTCGTTATGCGTGGTGCCCTTGGCGTCCTCCCGCATCAATGGGCGATTGATGAACAGTTCACTATTCTTGAAGACCTGAATCATTTTATTTGTCCTCATGGATGAGTAAGTGTTCGGCACACGTCCGGGTGGACGCCGTGTCGTAGCGGGAAAATACCCTTTGATATCAATATCCGCCGGCAACGACGGATGATGTCGCTTGCGCATGGACAGCCTGGTTTTGTGAAATTCGATATCAACGTTTCTCAGGTAGTTCATGCCGAGAAGCAAATCCGGGCGCAAAATGTAACTATTGGTCGACGGGAGAAACTCATAACACTGAGAGCCCGATGCATCTTTGGCGAATATGATAGGCCCTATTTGTTGTTGAGCGCGCTCTTTGGTAACGTCACCGGCCTCGAGCCCTAGATTCTCTGAGACACCAAATATGATGACCTCACCCCATTCCAGCCGTGACCGGTCTTCCAGAGGCATTTCGCTCATCATCATTCTGGTTGACAGAGACTTGAATTTCTCAAAGTGTTCAAGCCCCGCATCAAACTTCTCGTAGAACACCTCGCCTATAGGCTTTAACGTTGACAGCTGCGACTTTAAGGACTCAAATCTTACTTTGTCTAAGGCGCTGGAAAACTTCAACTTCCGAGTGCTCACATTTTCTGCCGTCAACACCCCTGACAAATATAAGTCGTAGACGGAACTGGCTTCATATAATTTCTCCGCCGTCGACAAATAATCATCATGGAAAATATTGTCGGCGTTGCCCAAGATGATATCGCTAGTCATAACAAGGCCTTTTCCGACCTCGTACAGTACTGAGTCTGGCTCGTGGTAAATCGTGCGTTTCTTAAAAAAGTCGTCATTACCTGGGCACATCCTCTCAAACTCCTGCCTACTGAATTCAAGGCGGGTGCCAATCGTTGAGCGAGCGTTATCAAGGTCAAGACACATGGCGTTGTAATCTTCAATGCGCTCGTTGTAGGACGTGAGCGCCTGTGTGAATGCCTGCAGCGAGTAATCGTCATCAGTGGCGACAACCCCCTGTGCAATGGCCCAGTCGTAAACAGGACCAGCCGTCTCCAACGCTTGCAATTGCTCATGGTCACTGGAGAAAGGCGTCAAGAATGCGCGTGAACTGACTTGTGCGGTATTCATTTCGCGCGAACTGCCTTGAGAGGTCAACTCTACCAGTGCAGTTTGAGTTCGTAGGCTCACCAGCGATAAACTTCCTACCCGCTCCTCCTCCGCCCCCTTCACCAGGAACTCTGGAGCCACAGTCGCCAACAACGCATGCGTGATGAGTACCGCCTGTCCCATGGAGAGCCCTTTACTTGTGCAAAGGTGTTGCTCCAGTTCAACACGTACCTCGAGCAGTGTTTTTCCTGTATTCAATGATGAATACAGGTCGTAGCCAGCGATATGATTACGTTTCATGCCCAACTCCGGATCAATGCAGAGCAGATCACGGGTCAGGATCATTTGTTGACGATAGCTTGGGGATGCGTCCGCGGTAATGGATGACGGGTCGTCTTTCAACGCTTCTAGAATGGGTTCACAACACTTCAACCCTGCCCCTTGAGTCAACGACTGAACAATGAACTGATCGGCATGCTCACGTATTTGCTCCAGGGTTTGCCCTGACCATGGTTGCGGTGAACAATCGAATACCCTCAACGTTGGCTGTTCGCTTTCACCAGAAGCTGAACGGCGGATCCTGGCACGCTGCTCGGCGCTCAAGTATCCAGGTGATTGAGAGTAGGTAAGAAAGTCCCGGGCATAATTGCCTAGTGAAGTCCCTGGTGGCAGCGGATTAAGCCGCCAGTTCAGCCAGTTACGCAGTTCCTTAACAGAAACTTTGGCGGGAAGCTCATCCATCCCGCTAAAGCGCAACAGCTGCATCGCGTCAGCCTTTGCGCCTGAATTGATGATATTTCCCGTATGTTTCGCCTGTTCGATAGCATCGTCGAGAAGCGCCGCCAGAGGCGCATGGGCTCTAACTTCCTTAGTCAAGTTATGCCATTGCCCTGCCTTGCCACGGCTCTTTACAAACAACTCTCCATCGACCAGCCGAACTTGGGTCGCCGAGTCCAATTGGTGCTCTTGCAAAATAGAAACCATTTGAGGACGGTCTCTCAGGTTCTTCAATAGTTGCGGTTTTGACTTATTGGCAAAGTTAAATGACGACTCCGGCGTAATGTCCTGAAGAATCGCCCCCAGATCGATGTTCTCATCGTCGGGTTTGCCCTTGATGGCACTGAGCACTGTTTTTATCAGCGCGGCTTCTTGCTCTGCATCCATGAACTCGCGCGATGCTAGCTCCCGAACCAGGGGCGAACGCAAGGGATCATCTGCGATGCCCGCTACGGCGAACCCATTGATCCAGAGACTGTTTGCCTCGCCATGGCTGAGGGGCCAAGTTGCACCGCCGTAGAACGCCATGACGTCCGCGGGCTGCAGAAGCGCCCGAGATCCGCCGACTAAGCCTGCCGCTTGCGGGTCAAGTATGGCGGCACTGGCAATGACCTGGCGGCCTATCGGCCACCAACCGGTCGCATCTGCGGGCGCAAACGTGACGTTGGTGAGTTTCCCATCCACTATTTTTTGTGCTGTCAGCGTGGATCCCTGTAGACGAAGCGAGCCAGGTACTAGCGTTTGCGCCTTCACCCAAGCCTGCACTGCGGGCGAGTCCCACGACTGGTTGTACAGACTCAGCCACTTGCCAACTGATGTGTTTGCCGACGGTTGCCGCCACAGTCCGATGTCGTTGTGCACATCGGCTAGAAACCAGGCCAGATTGTCATCAGCCCTTTTTTGCACATTAATCGCTACGTCCAACCGAGCGGGCAGCTTAGGCAAATTAGCTGATCGATCCGGCTGAACGGTTGCCTGCGCAGTGCGCGGCTCTTCTGCGTAGAGATTAGATCCACTGTACGAAACCCTGCCTGCATCACCGTTTATTAAGCCCATGAAAAGTATTCCAGACTGTAGAAGCCTACATTCTGCAAACCGCTCTCTCCACTCACAGCGGATTTCTCCGAGTCTATCTGGGCTGCTGTATGTAGATATTACAGCTCACCGGTTAACGCTCAGGCCTTGGGTCAGATTTGCACAGATGCCGTCACTGCCGTGGTAGGTCATTCAAAATCAAACTGCGGTAATGCCCCGGATTCGACCCCGCCCACTTACGAAACGCCTTATAAAACGAACTCGTATCAGCAAACCCCAGCCGCGCCGCAATCTCGGCAAAGCTGATCTGCGGCTCCGCCAACCACACAATCGCCAATTCCTTACGCACACTGTCCTTGAGCCCCTGATAGGTCTGCCCTTCTTCTGCCAGGCGACGGCGCAAGGTTGAGGCCGAGATGCACAGGCTGACCGCCAGGCCTTCGGTTTCCGGCCAAGTATCGGGGGGGAGCAGGCGCAGGTCGTGCTTGATGCGGGTGGCGAGGCTGTCGGGGTCGCGGTACTTGACCAGGATATTGGCCGGTGCGTGGGCCAGGAAACGCTTGAGTTCTTCCGGGGTGCGCTTGGTCGGCAGGTCCAGGCAGTCGGCGGAGAAGATCATGCGCGTGCGGGGTCGGTCGAAACGCAGGTTGTCGGAGAACATCACCTGGTAGTCGTCGCAGAAGTCCGGCTTTGCGCAGCGCAGCTCAATCGCCAGGATTGGAATCCGTCGCCCAGCCAGCCAACAGGCCACGCCGTGCACAATCATCCAATAGGTAAAATAGGTGAAGGCCCGATTGGGTTCGGTGTCGGGCTCAATCAGCACGATCTCCGCCAGGCTTTGTTGACGCACCAATTCAGCGGGCAGTCGCTCCAGCATCAGTGACAGGAACCCCAGCCCGGTCTCCAGGGCAGTGGCAAGCGTTGGCTGCGCGATTGCAGCACGGCAGAGAAACGCGAGGCTGCCGGACCTGAGTTTGCGCGGGTCCATACCGAAGAACTCATCGTCGGTGCGCCGTGCCAGGAGGCGCCACAGCCGTGCATAGGTGGTGGCCGAAACCCGCGCGGCAGATTCGACCAGCGACTGCGGGTCAATCCCGGCTTTGTGCAGCACTTCGGCGCTCGTCGCCCCCGGCGCACAGCTTTGCAGCAAGGCCTCACGCACAAGATGAATGGAGATGGTGTCTTTTTCCGACATGGGTGACCGGGTATCCAACTGCCCAAAGAATGGCAGGCATCATAAGGGCGGATGCGCATTGCCACCACCGTTCAGCCACTGTTCAGCAAACGTCAAGAATTGTTGTTTAGCAATGAGTATCATTATGTTACAACTTAGCACCCTATCTAGTTGTCACGCGGTGCCGAATGCTCGTTCCTTTCCTCATCATGCTGCGCGAAGGCATTGAAGCCGCACTGATCGTTGGCATCATCGCTAGCTACCTGCAACAGACCGGTCGTGGCCAGTGGATGCCCGCCGTATGGATCGGCGTCTTTCTCGCTGCTGCGCTGGCCCTGCTGGTCGGTGGTGGCCTGGAACTGGTCAGCGCCGAGTTCCCGCAGAAGCAGCAGGAACTGTTTGAAGGCATCGTCGGCCTGGTCGCCGTGGGCATCCTCAGCTCCATGGTGTTCTGGATGCGCAAGGTGGCGCGTTCCATCAAGCATTCCCTGCACGAATCCCTCGATCATGCGCTGGCCGGTTCCAAGCACCAGGTCACCGCGCTGATCCTCATGGTGTTTTTCGCCGTGGCCCGCGAGGGTCTGGAGACGGTGTTCTTCCTGCTGGCGGTGTTCCAGCAGAGCGAAGGCCCAGGCGCGCCGATTGGCGCCCTGCTCGGCCTGATCCTGGCGATCATCGTCGGTTTCCTGATCTACACCGGCAGCATGCGCCTGAACCTGGGCGCGTTTTTCCGCTGGACCGGCCTGTTTATCCTCGTGGTGGCCGCCGGCATCCTGGCCAATTCGGTGCAAGCCCTGCACGAAGCGGGGGTATGGAATCACCTGCAAACCGTGCTGTTCGACTTCAGCGCCGCGCTGCCCATGGACAGCCCGTTGGGCTCGGTGCTAGCCGGGATGTTCGGCTATCAGGAAGCGCCCACCATCAGCACCCTCGGCGCCTACCTGATTTACCTGGTGGTAGCCCTGGTGATGTTCTTCCTGCCCACCGCACCGTCCAAACCCGCCGCCTCGCCCTCTTCCGTTTCCAGCCAGTAAGGACCGCCTCTTGTCCAAGCCTACTCCTCAACCGTCCTCGCCACCTCGCGCCCTGCGCTGGGCCGTGGCGGGTTCGGTGGTCGTGATGATCGCCGCCGGAGGCCTGTTCTATTACGCCTCGCAACTGGCGGCCAGCAAGCGCCAGACCAACCACAATGAAATCGCCGTGACCATCCATGGCCACGCCTGCGAACCGAATGAACTGAGCGTGCCCGCCGGCCGCGCCAGCTTTCGCATCATCAACCGCTCCGACCGTGCGGTGGAATGGGAAATCCTCGACGGCGTGCTGGTGGTCGAAGAGCGCGAAAACATCGCCCCCGGCCTGAGCCAGGTGATCAACGCCAACCTGCTGCCCGGCGACTACGCGATCACCTGCGGCCTGCTGAGCAACCCGCGCGGCACCTTGCACGTAACGCCGACCGCCGAGTCCGATGCGCAAGCCAAGGCCAAGCCGTCGATGGTGGCGTTTATCGGGCCGCTGTCGGAATTTCGTGTGTACCTGAGCAGTCAAGGCAGCGCATTGGTCAAGGCCGTCACCGCCTTGCAACAGGCCGTCGACGCCGGCGAACTGGCCCAGGCTCAAGCGCTCTACGTTCCGGCGCGCGAGGCTTACCAACGACTGGCCCCCGCGTCGCAACGCCTGGCCGAGCTGGACAACGCGATCAACGCCCGCGCCGACTACTTTGAAAAACGCGAGCAGGACCCGGCCTTCAGCGGCTTCCATCGCCTGGAATACAGCCTGTTCCAGCAGCGCAGTCTCGATGGCTTGACGCCGATTGCCCAGCGCCTGCTGACCGACGTCACCAGCCTCAAGCAACAACTGCTCGCCCAGTCGCTGCCGCCGGAGCAACTGGTCAGCATTGTGGTGCGCAACCTCAACAGCCTGGCCGATGTACGTGCCATCAGCGGTGAAGAGGAGCGCTACAGCCACGTCGACCTGAATGGTTTCGCCGCCAACCTGGAGGCCGCTCACAAAGTCGTCGACCTGATGCGCCCTTTGCTGACCAAGTCTGCCGCAGACTTGCTGCCTAAAGTCGACAGCGCTCTCTCGGCCTTCGACAGCCAACTCAACGAATTGAAAGTCGACGGCCAATACCGCCGCTACGACAGCGTAAACGCCGATCAGCGCAAGCAGATCGCCGACAAGGCCAAGGCTCTGGCCGCTGCACTCGATGGAATCGACCCCGCCCTTGGCCTCTCCGGCCTGCAGTGAAGACGACCGCACACATGAGTGATTCGAAACAATTTGACCTCCAGCGTCGCCGTGTCCTGCTGGGCATGGCCGCCACCGGCGCCGCGATTGCCGGCAGCACCCTGACTTGCCCGGCCATGGCCGCCGAGCAAGTCACCACCGCACCGCGCAGCGACAAGACCCAGGACCACCACGATTTTTTTGGCAAGCACCAAAGCGGTATCGTCACGCCGCGCCCGGCCTGCGGCATGCTTGTGGCGTTCGATGTGCTGGCGAGCGACCGCGAAGACCTGGAGCGCCTGTTCCGCACCCTGAACGAACGCATCAGCTTCCTGATGACCGGCGGCACCGTGCCGCAAGTCGACCCGAAACTGCCGCCGACCGACTCCGGCATCCTCGGCCCGGTGGTCACGCCGGACAACCTGACCATTACCGTGTCCGTCGGAGAATCCCTGTTCGATGAGCGCTTCGGCCTCAGCGCAGTCAAGCCCAAGCGCCTGAGCCGCATGGTGGGTTTTCCCAACGATGCACTGGAACCGGCGCAGTGCCACGGCGACCTGAGCCTGCAATTCAGCTCCAACACGCCAGACACCAATATCCACGCCCTGCGCGACATCGTGAAGAATCTTCCGGACTTGCTGCTGGTGCGCTGGAAGCAGGAAGGCAGCGTGCCGCCCCAGGCGCCGAGCAAACCCGGCGAGCCTGCGCAGAGCGCGCGCAACTTCCTAGGCTTCCGCGACGGTTCGGCCAACCCGAACTCCAACGATGCCAAGGCCATGGACCAGATTGTGTGGGTACAACCGGGCAGCGACGAACCGGCGTGGGCGGCCAACGGCAGCTACCAGGCCGTGCGCATCATCCGCAACTTCGTCGAGCGCTGGGACCGTACTCCGCTGCAAGAACAGGAAAGCATCATCGGCCGCGTCAAGCCGACCGGTGCGCCCATGGACGGTGACAAAGAAACCCAGGTGCCCGACTACAGCAAGGACCCGGAAGGCAAAGTGACCAAGCTCGATGCCCACATCCGCCTGGCCAACCCGCGCACCCCGCAGACTCAGGCCAACCTGATCCTGCGCCGGCCGTTCAACTACTCCAACGGCGTCAATAAAAACGGTCAGCTGGACATGGGGCTGTTGTTCATCTGCTACCAGGCTGACCTGGAGAAAGGCTTTATCAGCGTGCAAACCCGGCTCAACGGCGAGCCCCTGGAGGAATACCTCAAGCCGGTCGGCGGCGGGTACTTCTTCACCTTGCCGGGGGTCACGGGGCCGAAGGATTTCATCGGGCGCACGCTGCTGGCTGCAACGCACCCTCACACCACTGCCCAGACCTAAAACAAACCCAGAGCGGAAATCGTCCCATGAAAAAGTCGTCTATCGCGTTGTCGTTGTTGCTGACCCTTTCGCCGCTGGCAGCCTTCGCCGCTACTGCGCCGCTGGACCTGGTAGGGCCGGTGTCGGATTACAAAATCTACGTCACCGAAGAAATCGGCGAGCTGGTCACCCAGACCCAAGCCTTCACCGACGCCATCAATAAAGGCGACCTGGCCACCGCCAAGAAGCTCTACGCGCCGACACGCGTGCACTATGAGTCCATCGAGCCAATCGCTGAATTGTTCAGCGACCTCGATGCATCCATCGATTCGCGCGTCGACGACCACGAAAAAGGCGTGACCGCCGAAGACTTCACCGGCTTCCACCGTATCGAATACGCGCTGTTCTCGCAGAACACCACCCAGGGCCTGGAAGCGCTGACGGCTAAGCTCAACACCGACGTCAACGACCTCAAGACCCGCGTCGATGGTCTGACCTTCCCGCCTGAGAAAGTCGTGGGCGGCGCCGCAGCATTGCTGGAAGAAGTCGCTGCGACCAAGATCTCCGGTGAAGAAGACCGCTACAGCCACACCGACCTGTATGACTTCCAGGGCAACATAGACGGGGCGAAGAAAATCGTCGACCTGTTCCGTGGCCAGATCGAGAAACAAGACAAGGCGTTCCTGGCCAAGGTCGACAAGAACTTCGCCACCGTGGATAAGATCCTGGCCAAGTACAAGACCAAGGACGGTGGTTTCGAGACCTATGACAAGGTCAAGGAAAACGACCGCAAAGCCTTGGTGGGGCCAGTCAATACCCTGGCCGAAGACCTGTCGACCCTGCGTGGCAAGCTAGGCCTGAACTGACCGTCGTAGCGCTCGCCCACGCTGTCGGGCGAGCGCTACGCGGCTCAAGCGCCCAGCCTGAAATCACGCAATGGCGTACCAAACGGTTGATTCGTTTTTGGATTGATCGCGTACCAAGCGCCCCCGTGCCGTTGCGCCGATACCGGCACCCCCTGAGACACACCGGACGATCCGGCCGACGCAATTGGCGCTTTAGAGTCCCATGCGCCGGCAAGCCAAAAACTTCTCAACTTTTCCTCGACGGTGATCAGGTGAGGGGCCGCCTTGCCAAGCCTCGTCGCACCACTGACCAGCAACGGTAGTTTGAACAGGCCCTTGAGCCCAGCGTTGACCAGTTGCCCATATCCATCCGCCGGGTTCATGGCTGCACTGGTGAAAAGCGCCGACGCGCTGATGAAGTTGAATGCCCGATCACTGAAGCTCTCCACGGGTTTAGCCCAGGCGACTTTTGGCGCGAGGGGATGCACTGCGCTGCCCAGCTTGCGAAGGGCGCCACCCAGCGGGTTGTGCGTGATTGATCTGCCCGCGCGTATCAACGCCCGTGCCCGACCTCCCGCGCCCAGGGCCAGCCCGACCAGGTCCAGACCCAGGTTGAACAGTCCCTTGCCGATATTGCCGGTGGCAAACTCCTGGTAGGCGCCCACAAAGGGCACCAGCCCGAGCAAAATTGATTTTTCAGCCCCCAGCACCTCGCGCTGCTGCTCCAGGGGCAAACTCCCTTTGGCCCGGGCCAGCATGGCGTCATCGGCCTCATAGAAATTGAGCTCGGCAATACGCGACGCAATACTGTGTGTCTTCGACGATGCATAAGTGTCAGGCACGTAGGTTTCCAGTGCCTCACCGGCCGCAAGTGAACGGCCAGCGATAGGCCCACCGAGTTTTCCAACAATGACGTTGGACGTGCTACCAGGCTTCGCTTCAGTGCCTTTAGCGTAGGCTTCATAGTCCACGCCCAGGCTGAATCCGCCCGTAAACGCGGTCACATAAGCGCCTTCCAAACCCAATGGATTGGTGCGGCCATTCGAGGCATTACCCAATTTGAGTTTTTCTGGAAGATCGGTGCGCTTGACGATCGTACCGTTCGCAAACACTTCGTAATAATTCACCTTGCCATCCAGTTCGGCGCGCAACAGCGTGCCTTGCCGACCCCGAGCCGCAGCCCGATCTGCGGCTGTCTCCGTCGCCGGGGGCAACCCGGTTTCCCCGCGTATGCCGTACAACTGGACCGTCCCCAACTCCAACATTTGGCGATCCTCCAATGAAAGTCCGGAGAACATCAGCTTGAGCCGCGTGGTATAGGCGGTCTGGAGCGATTGTCGGTGCTCATTGACCGCTGTTTGCAGCATCGTATCCAGCGTCGGCAACTCGCGGATTCGTGCATCCAACGCATCGCGTTTCTCTTGGGGCGCTGTGACTTCCGGGGTACGCTGAAAGGGAGATGTCCGGGGACGAACCGCAGATTGCGGC
This sequence comes from Pseudomonas reactans, assembly GCF_013385825.1. Lineage (GTDB taxonomy): Bacteria > Pseudomonadota > Gammaproteobacteria > Pseudomonadales > Pseudomonadaceae > Aquipseudomonas > Aquipseudomonas reactans. Next base: position 507,064 of record NZ_JACAPG010000014.1, read on the forward strand.
ATATCGTGGGTCAGTACCCACTTACCCGGCGTCAAGTCGCCGGTCATGTACGTTTCAACCAGAGAACGCGTACGCGGCTCGGAGACGGACATGTTCCGCCGTACGTCACTGTCGGCGATCATTACCGTCATCGCTTCCAACTGGCTGGCCGTGACATCTGGAAATACCTTTAGCAATTCCTGGATTGCCATGGCTTTGCGATCCGGCATCGCCGTCACTGCGCTCAAGGCGGTGTTAACCTCTTCGCGCTGTTTGAAAAACGCTTCGCTGGCGGTCTTGAGCGCCTCTGGCGAGTGTTCCCCGTCAATCGGCGCTGGAATGACCCCGTTGAGCACCGCCCAATCCAGCAATAATTTCATCGCATGCAGTTGCATCAATGACGCCTGCGCCTCGCTGGTGGGCGCCAGCGTGGTCAGCTCGCTGACCTGCTCTTCAGTCATTCCACGGGATGTCCCGGGCGCTATACGATCCGCCATCGCTGCCCCCAGGCGTAGCTCCACCCATGCAGGCGTACCGACGCGGATGGATGGAGGTACATCCCTCACCAGAAACTCGGGAGCGGCCTGCGCCAGACCGATGTGGGCCACCAACACGGCGAGTTTTGGATCGAGGCCTCGTTCTTGTAGATGTTGTTCAACACCGCGGCGTACTTCACTAAAGGAGCGCCCCATATTCGCAGGTTGATACACGTTGTAGCCGGCGATGACGCCTGGCTGCGCGGGCGCCTCGGTATCGGCGTGTAGAGCGAGCGCAGCAAGCACCAGTTGTTGGCTCACCGCTTTGGGCACCGGCGAATCCATCCATTTCAGGTCCCGCGCCAGCTCCTCGCCAAAAGCCAAGGCGTCAGGACCGTTTAGCAGCGTTTCCAGCGCTTCAGTGGGGTTGGCTTGCAATGCCTGCTCGGTGAGTTCGTCAAGGTCGTAAAGCCCGCGAGGTGCTTCGCCACCAAAGCGCTGGTCGGCCTTGGCCTTAAGGATGGCTTTATCGTCCGAAGTCAGTTGGCCCGGGGTCCAGTCCCGTGCCATCAGAGCGGCATAATTTCCCAACGGTGGCACGGGTGGCAGGGTCGCGGCGCGCAACCACTGCACAACATTGCGCGTCTCGCCAGCGGTCCGCGGTGAGCCCAACCCCTTGTTGTCCAGGTACTGACGCACATCACAATAAGGCACTGAGTACAAGGCGTTCCCCTGATCTTGGCTCAGGCTGACCAACTGGCGAAACTCAGTGTCCAGTTCGGTCACGCCGCTGATGGACGCAGTGAGATCAATCCATTCCCCGCCCGGGGTCTTGTGCTCGAACCGCCCCTCGGACACACGAAACGGTTGGCCCGGCCATATCAGGTCTGTGATCAACGCCTGAACAGCCGGCGATTCACTGAAACGTTTCAACCGGGCCTGTGCAACCTCATCTCCCGCCGCCAGTGGCGTGCTCACCGACAACTGCGCCAGCTGGGTTGACCAGTCATAAGGAATATCGTCAGGCAGGTCCTTGACGGCGTTCTCCATTTGGTCCGCCAGGAAGGCGCGCTCATCCAGATCACCAACGGATTGCCGGACGCGCTCCAGACTGGCACTGAGCTGCTGGTACTGCTGCGCAAACATCAGCAGCCCGGAGGTACGCAAGGACGCTATCAACTCATCCTGGTCCTCTGTATAGACGGGAAGTTGCAAGCCAAAGACCTGCAGGACCAAGGAATGGGGCACCCAGGATTCACCTGCCAGCAAGTAAGGAAGCCCCTTGTCGGCCGGGTCCAACACATCTCTGATGCTGCGCAGCCTCACGCTGGCCTGCCCCCATCCGGAGCTGTCCGTGGTGCTGAATGTTACGGCCGTACGGACACCGTCACGGTAGACATAACCGCTGACACTGTCGCGGTGCAGGGTCAAGGTAGACACTTCCAGACCTTTGCTGGCGAACCATGCCTGTAACTGCGGATGAGCCAGTACTTTTGCGTAAATGTCGAGTGCAGGCGCCAAGGAGCTGTCCGCCGGGACTTCTACGGTGGAATAACCGCCCTCCATTGAGGTCAGCAAGCGTTCCCCCAGCGCGGTATCTGCAGATGCCCGCCCAGAGTTAGCGGGAGGTGCGGCAGGCAAGGTCCAGCTGGGCGTAGAGTGTTGTTGCTCTGCGCTGCCCGACTCACGCCGTATACGTCGCCCGGGGGCCTCTGGTACGGGAGATTGAGGGCCCATCGGCTCCTCAGCAACGATGGTGGCGCCGGGATAAACAGGGATTTGGGCCGCAGGCATTCGGGTCAGCGCAGGACTTACCAACATGGGTATGCTCTCTCTCAATTGCACCTTAAAGGATGAAACCGTAAGTCCATGAACGGTTCAGAGAGAGTAAGAAATCTATCGGCAGCCTAGCCTCCAGACTTTTCCGGAACGATGAGGAAAACAGCTCAGAGGACTGTAGGAAGCTCATAGAATCCGGTACAACAGCCGCTCGATCCGCACCCGGCTGACCCGGCGCAGGAATTTGCCAACCGCCTCGGGGTAATCCGGCAGTGTTTGCAAGTCCTGGTACCGCTCGATCCGCGTGGTGTGCTGGAAAATCTGCGCCAGCTCGGTGCGTCGCGGCGCCAGCCACTCACTCTTGGGATCATCGATCAACAAAGCGTTTTCCAGGTCGAGACGGAACGCGCGCGGGTTGAGGTTGTTGCCGGTCAGCAAGGTGTAGCGCTGGTCGACCCACATGCCCTTGAGGTGGTAGGTGTTATCGCCGTCGCGCCACAGGTGCAGGTTCAACTGGCCGCTGTCGATCATCGGCTGATGGCGCTTGGCAAAGCGGCGCAGGCTGATTTCGTAGAGGTAAGGCAGCGCCGCAATGACCTTGAACGGCTCGCTGGGCGGGATGTAGAAATCGTTGGCGGTCTTGTCGCCGACGACGATGTCGATCTTCACCCCACGCGCCAGCGCGCGGTTGATTTCGCGGGTTACCGGCAGTGGCAGGTTGAAGTACGGGGTGCAGATAGTTAGCTGATGCTGGGCGCTGGCGATCAGTTCGAGAATTACGCGGTTCAGGGGGTTGTTCTTGCCAACCCCGAGCAACGGGCTGACCGACAGGTGACCATTGGGCAGTTGCCCGGTCGTGGTGTCATACGTCGCGTGTTTCAGGCGGCTGCGCAAATCGCCGATGTCGTTGCGCAGGCTGCGAGTGGTGGGCGGGTTGGGCAGGTCCAGGCGATTGACCGCCTTGGACGCCACCAGGCCGTGCTCCACCAGGTGCTGCATGGAGTCGGCCAGCGCTTTGCTGTGGATCAAGTGGTACCGGTCGAAGCGGTACTTGTCGAATTTGTGCAGGTACACGTTGTTCAGGCTGGCGCCGCTGTACAGCACCGTGTCGTCAATCACGAAGCCCTTGAGGTGCAACACACCGAACAACTCGCGGGTTTGCACCGGCACGCCGTACACCGGCACTTCGCTGCTGTGGCTTTGAGTCATCGCCTGGTACCAGGCGCTGTTGCCCGGCTGCTTGCCGGCACCGATCAAGCCGCGCTGGGCGCGCAACCAGTCGACCACCACCACGATGTCCAATTCCGGCCGCGCAGCCTTGGCGGCATGCAGGGCGTCGTAGATTTCCTGCCCCGCTTCGTCCTGCTGCAAGTACAGTGCAACGATATAGATGCGCCGGGTGGCCTGGGCAATCTTCTCCAGCAGGCAACGACGATAGGCGTCGGCACCGGACAGCACCTCAAGGGCATCGGGAGTGAGGGGGAAACCACGCAGTTTGGGCAACAGGGAGCGTTTGAAGAACGACGGCATAAGGCTCGCAATGGGTCGAATCCGAAGAGGCCCCGAGCTTACACCATGGGGGTGCTCAGGTCTCGCTGTGGCGCATGCAAAAATTTTAATTGACCAAGAAGAACGATCGTTCTACTGTTCGCAACATGAACGACATGACCCGTAATGAGACCCGCGACATTATCCTCGACGTCACCGAAAAGTTGATCTATCGCCATGGCATCGCCGCCACTGGCATGGACTTCCTGGTGAAAACCGCCGGTGTGTCGAGAAAAAGTATTTACCGCTACTTCGCCAATAAAGACGAACTGGTGATTGCCGCCCTGCAACGTCGTGACGAGCGCTGGATGCAGTGGCTGCGCGATGAAGTGGAACGCCGCGAAGACACCGGGGAACGCCTGCTGGCGCTGTTCAGCGCGCTCAAGGATTGGTTCGGCACGGCTGACTTCCGGGGCTGCGCGTTCATCAACACCAGTGGCGAAACCGGTGATCCGCAAGACCCGGTGCGCCTGCTGGCCAAGGCGCATAAACAGAAACTGTTCGAGTACGCACTTGAACTGTGTCAAGCACATGGCACCCCCGACCCCGAACGGCAGGCCGCGCAACTGCTGATCCTGATCGATGGCGCCATTACCGTTGCCCTGGTGATGGGCGATTCAACAGCTGCCGATAAAGCGCAATGCATGGCGCGAACGTTATTGGGACTTTGAACCCACCGGTAGGCGCAACTTCCGATACATCCTTATTCATTGAGGAACTGCCCAATGTCATCGACTGTAGAAACACGTCCGCCCCTGCCGCCGTTCACGCGCGCATCGGCCATCGAGAAAGTCCGTCTGGCCGAAGACGGCTGGAACTCCCGTGACCCGCAGCGGGTGTCCCTGGCCTACACGCTGGACACAAAATGGCGTAACCGCGCCGAATTCGCGCATAACCGCGACGAAGCCAAAGGTTTCCTCACCCGCAAATGGGCCAAGGAGCTGGACTACCGACTGATCAAGGAGTTGTGGGCATTCACCGATAACCGCATCGCGGTGCGTTACGCCTATGAATGGCACGACGATTTGGGCAACTGGTTCCGTTCCTACGGCAATGAGAACTGGGAATTCGACGAGAACGGCCTGATGGCCAATCGTTTTGCCTGCATCAACGATCTGCCGATCAAGGAAAGCGAGCGCAAGTTCCATTGGCCGCTGGGCCGACGCCCGGATGATCATCCGGGGTTGTCCGAGCTAGGCCTGTAAAACAGTTGGGGCCGGTTTGCCGGCCCCACTGCTTAATCCTGATTCAGCCCCACCCGATACAACACGCCATCGTCCTCATCCGTCAGTACATACAAGAACCCGTCCGGGCCCTGCCGCACATCTCGGATCCGCGCCTTCAGACCGCCGAGCAGGCGCTCCTCGTGGATCACCTTGTCGCCATCAAACTGCAACCGGATCAGCTCCTGGCTGACCAGCGCACCGATAAACACGTTGTGCTGCCAGGGCTTGAAGCGATCCGCATCGTAAAACGCCATGCCGCTGATACCCGGCGACTTTTCCCACACATGATGGGGCGGTACTGTGCCTTCCACCGTCTTGCCCTTGGCTTCGGGAATCGGTGTCAGGGAGTAGTTGATGCCGTGGGTGGCCAATGGCCAACCGTAGTTCTTGCCACGCTCGATGATGTTGATCTCATCACCTCCGCGCGGCCCGTGTTCGTTTTCCCAGATCGTGCCACTCCACGGATTCAGCGCCAGTCCCTGAGGGTTACGCTGGCCGTAGGACCAGATCTCCGGGCGCACGCCTTGCTGGCCGACGAAGGGGTTGTCATCCGGCACGCGGCCGTCCGGGTAGATGCGTACGACCTTGCCTTGCAACTTGTCCAGGTCCTGGGCCGTCGGGCGATCGTTGTTTTCACCCAGGGTCACGAACAGGTAGCCATCGCGGTCGAAGGCCAGGCGCGAGCCGAAGTGGTTACCGGTCGACAGCTTGGGTTCCTGGCGCAGGATCACCTGGAAGTCGGTCAAGCCACTGAGGTCTGCCGCCAGGCGCCCACGGCCCACTGCTGTGCCGGCGGTACCGCCTTTGCCCCCGCCTTCCGCGTAGGACAGGTAGACCATGCGGTTCTCTTTGAAGTCCGGCGATAACACCACATCCAGCAGACCGCCCTGCCCTTTGGCCCAGACTTGCGGCACGCCCTTCAGTGGCGCGGACAGCTTGCCGTCGGGGCTGACGAAGCGCAGGTGGCCAGGACGCTCGGTCACCAGGAAGCCTTGCTTGTCCGGCAAAAAGGCCACCGCCCATGGGTGGTCCAGGCCTTTGGCGATTGGCGTCGCAGTGATGCTGCCCTGTTCGCTGGGGAACTGCTGGGCGTCGGCGGCGTAAGTGGCCGTCAACGGCAGCAGCGTGGTGGCGCACAGGGCGGCTAGCAGGCTTTTGCGTAGAAACATAAGGCGAGATCCTTACCGGCGATTGCCGTTGGCATCATAAGTGGGGGCTTTGGTTTCGGTGGCCGGGCGGCTGGGGGCAGCGTCGCGTTTGGGATAGCTGTTGCCGATGCCGCCGTTTTCCAGGGTCGGCGTGCGTGTGGTTGGCCCGGTCTGGATACCGCGAACGGCCGGCGCATTCGGCTGGGTGCCCTGCATGCTGTTGGGATTGGCCCGGTGGATCGGACCGTTGTTGCCGTTGTTGTTGCCGGGCAGGTTTTGCGCCTGGGCCACCGGAATAAGGGCCAGACCCAACAACAGCGCTACTGCGTGACGCGTACAACTGTTCATGACAAAGCCTCTCTGGGGCGAGGAGTACGTGCTTTCGATAACACGCTACGCCTTGGGTTCGGCTTTCGACACTAAATAGTTTCTCATCAGGTGTAACACGATCTGTCCGCGCATCTGCTCGGGGAAACTTTTCCCACCGCCTCCGAGTCACCAGAACACAGCCTCATCAACAGGAATCCCACCTATGCCACGGGCAATCTGGAAAGGCGCCATCAGCTTTGGACTGGTGCATATCCCGGTCTCACTGGTTTCGGCCACCTCCTCTCAAGGCGTTGACTTTGACTGGCTGGACAAGCGCAGCATGGATCCGGTGGGTTACAAGCGCATCAACAAGACCACCGGCAAAGAAGTGACAAAGGACAACATCGTCAAAGGCGTTGCGTTCGAGAAAGGCCGTTATGTGGTGCTGAGCGAAGAAGAAATCCGCTCGGCCCACCCCAAATCGACCCAGACCATCGAGATCATCGCGTTTGTCGCGAGCGACCAGATCCCGTTGCAGAACATCGACACCCCCTACTTCCTCGCGCCGGACAAGCGTGGCGGCAAGGTCTACGCCTTGCTAAGGGAAACCCTTAGGAAAACCCGCAAGGTCGCCCTGGCCAATGTGGTGCTGCACACCAAGCAGCACTTGGCGGCGTTGATGCCTCTGGACTCGGCGCTGGTACTGGTGATGCTGCGCTGGCCCGCCGAAGTACGCAGCCTGGACGAACTGGATCTGGGCAGCGACGTGACCAAACCGAGCCTGGCCAAGGGCGAGCTGGACATGGCCAAGCGCCTGGTTGAAGACATGAGCGCCGACTGGCAGCCCGATGACTACCGCGACAGCTTTCAGGAAAAAATCATGGCGCTGGTGGCCAAAAAGGCCAAGGCCGGCAAGATCGAAGCCGTGGAGACCAGGGACAGCGAAGAGCGCAAGTCCGCCGATGTGATCGACTTGACGGAACTGCTCAAGCGCAGCCTGGCCGGCAAACCCGCAAAGAAGCCGGCCACGAAGAAATCCACCAAGGCCTCCTGAGTCATGTCCAAGCCCCTCAGCGAATACAACCGCAAACGCGATTTCGGGATAACCGCCGAACCGGCAGGCAGTGCGCCTGGCACTAAACGCAAAACGTCGGCGCTGTCCTTCGTGATCCAGAAGCATGACGCACGCAACCTGCACTATGACTTCCGCCTGGAACTCGACGGCGTGCTGCTCAGTTGGGCTGTGCCCAAAGGCCCGAGCCTGGATCCCAGCCAGAAGCGCCTGGCCGTTCACGTCGAAGACCATCCCCTGAGCTACGGCGGCTTTGAAGGCAGCATTCCCGCCGGTCAATACGGCGCCGGTGACGTCATCGTGTGGGACCGTGGCATCTGGCAGCCCCATGACGAGCCACGCAAGGCCTACACAGCCGGCAAGCTCAAATTCACCCTGGTTGGCGAGAAGCTCTCCGGCGACTGGGCGCTGGTGCGCACGCGCTTGAAAGGCGGCGGCGACAAGGAACAATGGTTGCTGATCAAGGAAAAGGACCAGCAGGCGCGTGCGGCCGACGACTACGATATCGTCCAGGCTCAACCCAACAGCGTGCTGAGTAATGCGTCAGTGGGAAAACCCAAGGCTCGGGCCAAAACCAGGAAAACCGCCCTCCCCGAGCAATTCTCCCCGCAATTGGCCACGCTGGTGGATCGCGCCCCGGAAGGCGATTGGCAATACGAGATCAAATTCGACGGTTACCGCATGCTCGCTCGCATTCACGAGGGTGAAGTGCGACTGTTTACCCGCAACGGACACGACTGGACCGACCGTCTGCCCCGCCAAGTCAAGGCCTTGCAGGCTCTGAAGCTCAAGGACAGCTGGCTGGATGGCGAGGTTGTCAGCCTCAATGGCGACGGCCTGCCGGACTTCCAGGCGCTGCAAAATGCGTTTGATATCGGCCGCAGTCTGGACATCGTTTACTACCTGTTCGACGCGCCCTTTCTCAATGGCCAAGACCAGCGCCAGACGCCGGTCGAAGATCGCCGCGCCGCCCTCAAAGTCGCGCTGGCCGCTAGCCGCAGCAAATTGCTACGCTTTTCCGAGGCATTTACCGCGCATCATCGCGACATCTTTGAAAGCGCCTGCGACTTGGCCCTCGAAGGCGTGATCGGCAAGCGCCTGGGCAGTCCGTACGTCTCTAGTCGCAATGCCGACTGGATCAAACTCAAATGCCGGTTGCGCCAGGAGTTTGTGATTGTCGGTTATACCCGGCCCCAAGGCTCACGCACGGGGTTCGGCGCGTTGTTGCTGGCGGTAAATGATGAGACTGGCCTGGTGTACGCAGGCCGCGTAGGCACGGGTTTTGATCAAGCGTCGCTCAAGACTATTTATGCGCAACTCACATCGTTGGAGCGCAAGACATCGCCGCTTGAGAAACCGCTGACCAGCACCCAAGCACGTGGCGTGCATTGGGTAGCGCCCACGTTGGTCGGTGAGGTGCAGTTTGCCGAGTGGACTCGCGAGGGTGTGGTCCGCCAAGCGGCGTTCGTCGGGCTGCGCACCGACAAACCCGCAGCGCAGATTGTTCATGAACAACCGCGAACGGCCAAATCCATGAAACCCGCCAAAAAGACCGGCAATGAGGTAAATATCACTCATCCCGACCGCGTGATCGATAAACAAAGCGGCACGCAAAAACAGCAGTTGGCGCAGTTCTACGACAGCATCAGCCAGTGGATTCTGCCCTTCCTGCGTCACCGTCCGGTGTCCCTGCTCAGAGCACCCGAGGGTATCGAGGGCGAGCAATTTTTCCAGAAACACTCGGAGCGCCTGGCCATTCCCAACATCAAGCAACTGGATCAGGCACTCGATCCCGGCCATGCGCGCCTGATGGAAATCGACAACGTCGGCGCGTTGATCGGCGCGGTGCAAATGGGCAGCGTAGAGTTTCACACCTGGGGCGCCACCTCGGACAAGATCGAAACCCCGGACCTGTTTGTGCTCGATCTCGACCCGGACCCGGCGTTGCCCTGGAAAACCATGCTCGAAGCCGCGCAACTGACCCTGTCTGTACTGGATGAGTTGGGGCTGCAAGCATTCGTCAAGACCAGCGGAGGCAAAGGCCTGCACCTGATCGTGCCGTTGGCGCGCCGAGACAATTGGGACACCGTAAAAGCGTTCGCCAAGGCCATCGCCCAATTCATGACCGAGCAGTTGCCGGAACGGTTTACCGCGACATCGGGACCCAAGAACCGGGTCGGCAAGATCTTTATCGATTACCTGCGCAACGCACGGGGTGCCAGCACCGTAGCGGCGTATTCCGTGCGTGCACGGCCGGGCTTGCCGGTGTCGGTACCGGTCAGTCGTGAGGAGTTGAAGGGGTTACGCGGTGCGCAGCAATGGACAGTTGCCAATCTGCAGCAACGCTTGGACGCTTTGAAAACGGATCCCTGGGCGGGGTATGCCAATCGACAGAAGATCAGCAAGAAGATGTGGGACAAATTGGGCGCCCATCCACCGGAGTGAATGGCGCCCGCACAGCGAACCTCAGATCAGCAGGAAAATCGCCGCCAACCCAGCAAAGATCGCCCATTTTTCCAGGTAGTAGCGCGTACGATTGCGCTTTTTCAGCTCCTTGCCGCGCAGACGAATCTTGTACAGGCGCGTGAACGCGCGGTTGAGCCCACCGGTCTTGTCCCCGGCATCATTGGGCGAGCCTGCCGCCGCCATCACGTTACGGCTGAACCAACGGTTAAACGCAGCGGCCCAGCGGTATTTCATCGGACGCTCGATGTCGCAGAACAGGATGATGCGGTTCTGCTGCGTGGTGTTTTCGGCGTAGTGGATGTAGGTCTCGTCAAACATCACCGGCTCACCGTCACGCCAGTAGTAGTTTTCGCCATCCACATTGATGTAGCAGCCAGGATCGTTTGGAGTATCGAGGCCCAGGTGATAGCGGTACGAACCGGCATACGGATCACGATGGCGTACCAGTTTGGATCCGGGTGGAAGCTCGGCGAACATCGCGGCCTTGATCGAACCGATGCTTTGCACCAGCTCCGTGGTGCGCGGGCACAGCTTCATCGCTGAAGGATGGCTGTCGCCATACCATTTCAGATAAAAACGCTTCCAGCCCGACTTGAAGAACGAGTTGAAACCCACGTCGTTGTACTGGTCCGAGCGCTTGATCTCCCCGGCTCGCATCAGGTTCTGGCCTTCCAGGCGGATTTCTTCCCAGTGTTCCTGGAGCGGGCTCAGGTCAGGGAAATCGCTGGGCAACAGGTAAGGTCGACTGGGGAGCTTGGAAAAGAGGTAGAGAAAGCAGTTGATCGGTGCCAGGAAGGTCGAATGATCACTGAGCTGGCGGCCCAGCTTGTGTCGCACCCGGCCACGCAGGTGTACATACGCAATCGAGGCAACGTAGAGAACAACAATGATGAGTTTCAAGAGATTTCGTCACATGTCAGAAGAGAACAGGCTGCTCCTGCGCGCCCACAACGGCCGAGGTTGGATAGCAGCACCTGAAATCACAATTCACACAATCGGCACGACCGGCTGAGTGACAACCCGGCTCGTGGCCCTTTGCTAGTTATTTAGCCACAGGTTGTAACTAAAAGTTAACTAGGAATTGTGAAAAGCTGTCTTGTGAATGTGATGCGTAATCAGGCCCCAAGTGCTAAAAGGCAACGCCATCGACGATTAACCTTTCAGCAAAAAGGAATTTGTATGTCATCCCTTACAGACCCGGACTTCCAAGCCCTCCAAGGCAGGTGGGAACAGACCTCACTCGAAGACAGCGGCGTGCTCAACCCCATCGATGCCCACAGCGCCCCTGGCGCGATCACCACGATCACCGGCGACTGCTTCGAAGTGAAGACTGTCAGCGGCGAGGTGTTGCTGGCAGGACGTTTTTTCCTGGACAGCTGCACCTTGCCAAAAAGCATTACCTGGATCGACTCCATGGGAGATGATGCAGGTAAACACTTGCCCGCCAGTTATCGCCTTGACGGTGATGAATTTGTATTCATCGCGGCCGATGAAGGTATGCCCAGGCCAACCACGTTCCGTACGGGCCCGGGACAAACCATGCGCACGTTCCTGCGACGCGACTGAAAAATCCCTCAGTCGGGACGTTTGGTGGCAGTCAACGTAAAACACATCGGCAATTGCGCAGGCTGGTGCTCGTACTGGTCGTACAGCTCTTCGCGGTTGGAATGCGCAAACTCCTGCAGGTGCCTGATCTGCAAGTCGGCGCAGATCGCCGCAGTGACCACGTCGCCCAGGGTGTGCACGTACCAATAAGAAGTCGGCCCCGCAACCTCGCCCTGGCCTTCATAGACAATCGACTCCTGCAGCACAAACGGCTCGCGCTGAAAGTAGGAACTGGCCGGCAGGAAAGGGTTTGGCGCCCGTGGGTCAAACACCTCCAGAAACGGATGGGTTTCATACATCACCAAGGTGCCGCCGGGTTTCAAGGTGCTGGCGACATGGCGCATGAACTGCCCCACATCCGGCATCCAGCCCAGCACGCCAATGGTCACCAAAGCGATATCAAAGCGCGCCTGCAAATCTTGTGGCAACTGGTGGATATCGCTTTCTATGAACTCAGGGTTATGCGGTGAAACCTCGGCCAGTTCACGGGCCTGTTGCAGAAACGCACGGGATTGATCGACGCCCACCACCGAACGCGCGCCCAGGCCATACAGCGAAAGACTTTCGCGGCCATTGTTGCAGCACAGTTGCACCACGTCCTTACCGTCCACGCCCACTTCTTGCAGCAGGCCTGTGAGCGTGGGGTCCAGGCAAGAAAAATCAGCCGCGCCGACACTGTTGAGCAACGCGCTCCAGGTGTCTGTGGTTTTGTGCAAGCTGGCGGATTGGTCCCAGGCGTCCTTGTTGCTGGCAATCGCCTGTTGAGCTGAGGGCATGTCCATTGCGTCTCCAGAAATTCACTACAGCGGGGGTGCAGAAAGTAAGCCAAGTGCCCTCGGATTAAAACCCCGAGAAGCGCACGAAACTTAACGCAGGGCCCACAGGTCATTAACGCAATGCGTGTTCAGCCCTTGAACGCCATCTCCGAAGACCGCGCCGTGGCCAAACACTCCGACCTGCGTAATGCCTTGTCCCTGGACAGCCTGAATTTCTTCCTGGCAGATGTGCGCGACGGCCTCGGCCCGTATCTGGCCATTTACTTGCTGGCCGCGCACAAATGGGACCCGGCCAGCATCGGTGTGGTCATGACCCTGGCAGGCATCGCGGCCCTACTCACCCAAGGACCGGCGGGTGCACTGATCGATCGCACCCGCAGCAAGCGCGCAGTAGTCGCATTGGCCGCCATCGTGGTGACCGGCAGCTGCCTGCTGCTGCCCTTCGTCAGTTCCTTCAGCCTGGTGGCGTTGACCCAGGCCGCCAGCGCCGTTGCCGCGTCCGTATTCGCACCCGCCATCAGCGCCATCTCCCTGGGCATTACCGGGCCACGCGCGTTCACCCGCCGTACGGGGCGCAACGAAACCTTCAACCACGCCGGCAATGCCGTCGCCGCGCTGTTGGCCGGTGGCTTGGCGTATCTGTTCGGGCCGGTGGTGGTGTTCTACCTGATGGCGTTTATGGCGGTGGCGAGCGTCATCGCGATCAGTTGTGTGTCGGCCAAAGCGATCGACCATGAAGTCGCCCGAGGGTTTGACCCGGAGCATCACACGGATCACGAACAACCTTCCGGCATCAGCGTGTTACTGGCGAACCGCCCGTTATTGCTGTTCGCCATCTGCTGCGCCTTGTTCCACCTGGCCAATGCCGCGATGCTACCGCTGGTCAGCCAGAAGCTCTCGCAGATCAACCTGCAAATGGCCACGCCGCTGACGTCGGCGTGTATCGTCGCCGCACAATTGGTGATGGTGCCAATGGCCTGGCTGGTCGGGCTCAAGGCTGACATCTGGGGGCGCAAACCCTTGCTGATGGCCGGGTTCATGATCCTGCCGCTGCGCGGGGTGCTTTATACCCTGTCCAGCGATCCGTACTGGCTGGTGGCCGTGCAGATGCTCGACGGCATCGGCGCGGGGATCTTCGGCGCGCTGTTCCCGGTGATCGTCAAGGACCTGACCCAGGGCACCGGACGTTTCAACGTCAGCCTGGGCGCACTCTCCACCGTCTTCGGCCTGGGCGCGGCGCTGAGCAGCAGCCTGGCCGGATTTGTGGTGCAACAGGCCGGCTATAACGCGGCGTTCCTGACCTTGGCCGGCGTGGCGGCGCTGGCGTTGGCGCTGCTGTGGCTGGCGATGCCGGAGACCTTGGCGAAACCATCCTTCGCCGGACATACAACTGTCGCCTGACATATGCGACAATGCGCGCCAAATTCCAACACACATCCAAAATTTTCTGCTCAGCGACCGGGTTTCGCGCCTTGATGTCGCTGTTGACGCATGCCTGAAGGCTCCTGCCGCCACGCTCGCAACCCATTGATAGGTAAAGTAATTGATCTCCACAGCTAACATCACCATGCGGTCTGAAACGCATACTGGTGATTAGCGGTGATCAGCGTTTATTGGGCGAAGTCGTCGTGAGTCATCACTCGTAAAGCACCGAAATGCACCCGTTGGTCCCAGAAGTGGTCCCAACGGGGGGATTTTGGGCCATGCCGGAAATGCATAACCCCTCCCTCGGCGTCCTGCCGACGAACACAAGCCACCAATAACCCCAACTCGTGAGATAAGTCCGTATGGCCGCTTCCGACCAGAAGCGCTCGAACACATTTAAGAAATCCAGGGGTTCAGGTTCTACCCTGCGTTTTGGACGCAAATGCTGGGGTCAATTACTACAATTGAATCACTGCGAGATTAAAGGGGCATCTACTAGCAACATTGATTTCACCCAACTTTAGGGGGGGGAAGTCAGAGGTGGAGGCGGTTAAATTGCAATTTATCACTCCTTTAAACAGCCATGTTCTAGGCGAGAATGGCCCCAGAGCGAAAATGGCGTTAGCATTCCGCCTCACTTGGCTTAAACAGCCTGTTTTTCAGATCAGGGTCGCATCGTGGAAAAGCTAAAACGCCTCCAAAGTGGAATTGAAGGGCTCGACGCTCTGCTCAAGGGAGGGCTGGTCGCGGGCGCCTCATACATAATTCAGGGGCGGCCAGGGTCTGGCAAGACGATCCTAGCCAACCAACTTGGGTTCCATCATGCGAACAATGGAGGTCGGGTTCTAGTCGCCACACTGCTGGCCGAGTCACACGACCGTCTTTTTCAGTTTCTTTCCACTCTGAGCTTTTTCGACTCATCCAAAGTAGGCGCTGAAATTCAGTTTGTCAGCGCGTTCGACACTCTGGAAAACGAAGGATTGGACGAGGTGGTGAAACTGCTTCGGCGAGAGATAAGCCGTCAGAAAGCCACAGTGATGGTGGTAGACGGCTTGCTCAATGCTCGCTCAAAAGCCGACTCGCACATTGACACTAAGAAATTCATTTCTGAGCTGCAAGGGCACGCTGCTTTCGCTGGTTGCACAGTGCTTTTTCTCACCAGCTCCCGTCTCGACGACGGCAGCCCTGAGCACACCATGGTTGATGGCGTTATTGAAATGGGCGAAGAGTTATTTGGTACTCGCTCGGTACGTCGTATTCAACTGCGTAAAACTCGCGGCAGTGGAGCGATGACTGGGCTTCACGAGTGCGAGATCACCGATAACGGATTGGTGGTTTACCCTCGACTCGAAAGCCTTTACAGCCACCCGTCCGCCCCAGATAGCGCCGACATGACGCGCATTCCGAGTGGCATTGGTTCACTGGACGGCATATTGGGTGGAGGCCTATACAGTTCCAGTGTATCTCTGGTCATGGGCCCCTCCGGCATAGGTAAAACGACTCTCGGTCTCAAGTTTCTTGCCGAGTCGACGGTGGATGCTCCAGGACTGCATTTTGGCTTTTACGAGAGTCCACAACGGTTGCGACTCAAAGGCCAATCATTGGGCATCGATATCAAAGGTATGGAGGACAGCGGCGCCCTGAGCATTGCATGGCAGCCGACTACCGAAGGCTTGCTGGATGGGTTAGGCGCACGACTGCTGAGTATCGTTGAACAAAAGGGCATCAAGCGACTGTTCATCGATAGCCTTAGCGGTATGACCCGAGTCTCGACAAACCCCGCACGGATTACTGACTTCTTTAGTGCACTGATGAACGAGCTGCGATCCAGGGGCGTAACTGTCTTTGCCTCCTGGGAAATGCGCGATCTGTTTGGCTCCGAGGTCAGCGCTCCGAACTCTGATCTGTCTAGCATCGTGGACAACCTGATGCTGATGCGGTTTTCTGAGAATCACTCTGAACTAAGCCGGACTCTATCCATTCTTAAAGTAAGAGACAGCTCTTACGATCCCTCACGATTTGAGGTCGTCATCCGCGATCATGATGTTTTCCTGAAAAAGGCTTCAAGACATGAACCATCAGTCCCCACTGAGACATTGCCCGGTTCAAGATCCTAAGCCTTTGTGCGGATTGAATTAACATGACCACCATCCTAGTCGTCGACGACGAGTATTTGATCGCTGACATCCTCGGCTTCGCGCTGGAGGATGAGGGGTTCATGGTGGTAACCGCCAGCAATGGTCGAAAGGGGCTCGAGGTGCTCGAAAGGGAAAGGCCTTCCTTAATCATTACTGACTTTATGATGCCGGTCATGGACGGCCTTGAATTCGCGACGGCTGTACGAGCACTTCCTTCCGCTAACGATTTGCCGATCATCTTGATGAGCGGTGCCCAGGCGCACATCGGTATGCAGAGATCGGATCTGTTTGATGCAGTGTTGGCAAAGCCATTTAATATCGATTTAATCATCGCCGAGGTTAGAAATCTCTTAGGTTCGGAGTAGCTTGTAGCAGCTCGAGGCAATGTGAGTAGCCCTGGGTTTCGTACACGCTCTTGATGTCCGCTTTCGGCCGATTCTGTTGAAAAAGTCGGCCATGGTTTCCACGGCAGAAAAGTACGTGCTTGAGATAAAATCTTTACTATGAGCGGAGGATTTCGGGCTCAGATTTCGCATAGCTGCGCGCAAAAAAGGCGTTTTCAGCAACCAGTGTGCGGGCAGTCTGGAAGGACCGACTTTTTCAACACAATCGGGCGAAAGCAGACACTCATGACCTTGGAATGGGCTCCCAATCGCCAACTGCTAGGCTGTTCACTGCACCAGAGGAATGCCGATGCCCAACTCAGACCTGATCCCTACGCTGCTCTCCAAGCTCTACGACAACCAACTCGCACTCGAAGCTTCCATCATGGAATTATCGAACTGGGTTGAACAACGTGGTTCTTCCGAAGTGGCCGAAAACATTCGAGGTGCTTTGCACACCATCGATGAGAATGAAGAGTTCATAAAGCTGACGCTGGCAGTGCTAATGTCGCCGGAGTGAGTTCGACAACAAAATTCAGTGCACTCGGATCTTAGGCTCGCTTTGACTCACTGATAGTAACTCGCGACTATTGGTGAAGTCGGCGGCCCGATTCTTCATTCGCTGACCAGTGACAACATAAAGAACGTCGATACCGACCTTGGCGATCGACGCTAGATAGTCCGCCCGCGGAATTCTAGCTCCGGCATCGTAACGACCCTGAGCATTCACCTCTACTCCCCCTGCGGCACCGAGCATGGCTTGGGTTAATCCGAGGCGAAGCCGTTCAGATTTTAATCTAGCACCGATACTCATGTAAAAAACCCTCCAACAAAAGTCTTTCTCAGAAGATTACCATCGTGTTATCGGCGCCGCAGCACAGCTTAAATCTGCAACTCATTTTGGTCTAGCAATCGCGCCCATCCCCACTGCACGCTTAGCGGTCACGATCTACACTGACTTAACATAGGGGGTGCAGGCATGTGCGGAAGGCTTACACAGTATCGGGGAATCCATGACTTTGTTGCAGCGCTGAGCATGCCCAATGCTCTGGCCAACTCCGTGGGCGATGAGCCTATTGAGCGCTACAACGTCGCTCCATCCACCCAGGTCGCACTACTCCACATCCAAGGCGACCTGTTGCATGCCGACTCCGTGCGGTGGGGATGGCGCCCTCACTGGGCCAAAGACCGCGCCGCACCAATAAATGCACGCGTCGAAAAGGTGGCTCACGGGCCATTCTTCCGGGCGATCTGGCCACACCGTGCAATCACGCCTATCGATAACTGGTTTGAGTGGGTGGATGAAGGCGGTCCAAAAAAGCAGCCCTATCTGATCCGTCGACGCGACGGCGCACCGGTGTTGTGTGCGGCCATCGGCCAGTTACCAGATGCTGACGAAGGTCCAAGTGAGCATGACGGGTTCGTGATCATCACCGCCGACAGCGCCGGCGGCATGGTGGATATCCACGACCGGCGGCCAGTGGTGCTGACTCCGGAACTGGCTCGGGAATGGCTGGACCCTGCCACGCCGAAGGAGCGTGCCGAGCAGATGGTGTTACACCAGGGCGAGCCCGCCGAGGCCTTTGAATGGTTCAAGGTCGACGCGGCCGTTGGCAACGTGAGAAACAAAGGGCCGAAACTGATCGAGCCGATGACTACGTGCTAAGTTGCCATGGTCATTCAGAAGGCAATGCAACCTGAAGAGGTGGGAGATGGGTTACAACGATCACGGCAACGAGGACTTGCGGCTGGCGTATGATGATCTGATTGATGAGGGACTTATTGACCCATCTTCAGATGAAGCGGGGGTCGCAAGACAGGTGATCGAACAGGGTTTCGACTCTATGTCACCAAAGCAAAAGCATATATATGAGGCACGTTTCGAACCTGTTCTAGTGCGCAGAGCAAAGCAGCTTGAAGTCCAACGCATCATTGACTCTAACCCGGATTAATAGCCCTGACGTAAGCCTAGCACGCTCGCAGCGCGATCATTCCTTGGTCGCCACTGCATTGCTAACCGTCCTGGCAGTTACTCAAGGAATGCTTGGTCAAATAGCAGCACCAAAAATCCAACCAAAATGCGTTTACGCCAAAGCTGGCGCATAGCCACTGCAAGAGATATCCTGTTTTTTTGATCACAGGAGTGTCCAAGATGAAGAAAAGCAACGCGATTCTAACTACCCTTTCTCTCTTCAGTTGCGCAGTTATGGCTGAGCCTCCCAAATCAACACCGGTACCATATTCAGCAGATCGCGACTTCGGAATCGTCTGCGCAATCAATGGAAAAAATACATACTTCATCAGGAAAGACAGCAATAACAACGACGACCGAATCGCGAGAAATATTGTTTTGACAGATCTAGGATCTGGAAAGATTGCTATTAGCTTTTTGCATGGATTCACGGTGGCAGACAAAGCCGCGACTTACTTACCTGCAACAAATGAGTCCTGCAAAACCTTTGAGCAATAGAGCTGCAGATACTTCTCGATAGATTCAATAATAAGTCTTACCTTTTGAGCGATGTGTAAGCGGCCTCGCACGCTTTCCCGGCTATTCGGGCTCGATCATAAGCCGCCGCCAGCTCTCCCGCTCTTTTGTCAGCCCGCTGGAGCAAGTCGGAGAGCACCATTGCGGCGCGGGTGGCTGGCGCGCCTCGCTGGGTAGCTCCGGGATCGCCGGCGCAGGTACTAACGGCAAACTTGTTGGCGTCGACGCGCAGCCGGTCACCAGCAGCATCAGCGGCACCAGCATCAACATCTGCAGCTTTGTTCTGTTCTCGCGCATTGCTTGCCTCCTTGTTCACGGACGCCTGGCGGCGCTGTTCTT
This sequence comes from Pseudomonas reactans, assembly GCF_013385825.1. GTDB lineage: Bacteria > Pseudomonadota > Gammaproteobacteria > Pseudomonadales > Pseudomonadaceae > Aquipseudomonas > Aquipseudomonas reactans. The sequence goes on from NZ_JACAPG010000014.1 coordinate 526,221, forward strand.
CGGCGCGGGCATCGTTGCCCGCATTGGTGACAGCGATAGCCTGAGCCTTACCGATGTCTGCCAGCTTCGTGCCGTAGCGCCAGTCCTGAACCTGCCAGGCCCCGCCAAACCCCACTGCCAGCGCCAGGAGGATCGCGGCGAGGATCTGTACGGGCGTCATGACACCCCCAAGAACATCGCCCGCTCGGCCAGGCGCCGCTTGGTCAATCCTGCCAGCACCTGGCCACCGGCCTTATTCCAGCGCGGAAACTGCTCGGCCGCACCGACGTAGTCGCCAGCATTAAGCAGTTTTAGTAAGGCCGAAGACCCAAGGTTGGCGGCCCCAAGGTTGTAGGTGAAGCTCATGAGCGCATCCCACTGCGCCTGATTCATTGGCGCCTTTACCAGGCGCTCGATCTCAGGCTCAAACCGGCCAATGTCGTTCATCAGCATTCGCTCGGCCTGTTCGTTGGTGATGACCATGCCGGCAGTGATGCCGCGCGTAGTGCCGTAACCAATGGTCCACACGCCAACCGAGTCTTGGTAGGACTTGAGCCGCAGGCCTTCGAAAGATTTGATCAGGCTCACGCCCTTTTGCGATGTGCGCATACTTTTCTCCAGACGAAAAAAAACCGCTCAAGGCGGCTGGCGGTGTTGAAGTTGTGTTAGGTGTCTAAACCCTCTGCGCTCGCCGGCAGAGGAAAGCGCGCTTTGATGGTTGCAACTGATATGAGCCAGGCGCTGTAGTCCGGCTCAACCCCTTTAACGCGGGCGTCATACTCAAGCTCAAAGCGTAGAGGATCGGACTCAGCCTGATAGGCTGCGCGGCGCAGCGCCACAGCCCCTTCACGCGCCGCTTTATCGGCTGCCAACTGCTTATCCCCTGCTGTAATGATTTTTCCGAAATCGATCTTCATTTAGGGAACTCCAGCAGACCGTTTGCGGGGCGAATGATGGGCGAAGGAAAGCGCGCTGCCCCCGATGAGTCGGGAGTGATCGGCAAAAGAAGCGTGATGTTGAGCTCTCCATTCACTCGCTCTACGTCACCCAGAATGGATTCACACTCCATAGCTGAAGCGGGCAAGGTCGCACCGTCAGGAAGCGGCGAGAAGTCGAACACCTCACCGTTGATGGTAAGCACATCGCCCTTCTTTTTGACGGTCAAGGCAGGCGCATCGAGATTAGGTGAAAGATTGATGATCATCAGAACCACCGTCCTATAGCAATTAAGTCAATCCGGCTTGGCCCGGAGTTTGAGACATGGTTGTAGACGGCCCATGCCCCCCAGGTGCCCAAAGTCGGGAACGAATAGCAGGATCCCCATCCGCCACCGCTCGCCGTAACCACACCTAGTGGAATGACGACGGGGGCAGCAACGAAGTTTGCGGTAAACCCACTATTTGCGCCGGATACGCAAGTAAAGAGTGGGCCAGCTGAAAGGTTCACGGGCCCCATCACGACACTTTTCGTGCAGATCTGTAGACCACTCGCGAACCGCCAGCAATCGCCGTTTACTGAGCTGGTGTACTGCATCAGTGCGCCGTTAGGCACGCCGCCCACTTGGGAGACGGTACCAAGAATTGCTTCCGCAGCTAGCTTCGCCGCTGTACCCGTGGCGTTACCCGTACCGCCTTTATCCAGCGGCAAGATATCGTAGTTGCCTGTGGTTCCAAGTGCGGCGAGCTTGGTACCGAACTGATTGACCAGCAGGTTGAACGCGTCCGATAGCGCTTTGTCGTAGCCCTGCACTGGCATGATCGCGTAGGCAGCACCAATGACTGTCGGCCCCTTGTACGCTGGCAGGATTGAGATCACCGTACCACTCGCGACGTTCGCTACCTCATAGGTAGCTCCATCGGGCCCGACGAAAGAATCTCCTACTCTCGAGGAGGCCGCAAAATCAACGCCTGACCCCGTTACCGTCGTACTGCCGCTTTGGACAGCAACTGTTCCGGATCTTTGCCAAACCATAGTTTTCTCCAGACAATAAAAAACCGCTCAAGGCGGCATAGGTGGTTGGCACTAATTCAGCTTATTGGCTTTGCAAATACTACTGGTACGAAGAAAGACGTGGAGTTGGCTACCCCGACCACCCACATCAATAAGCTGTTTGCTCCATAGTCCCAAGTGCAATACAGTTTTGCCGCTCGTGTGCTCGACCCTGCCACGTCCATGCCTATGTTATTGATGAGCATGAAGTCACCTGTGTCCAAAGGACTAGCCGCCGTCCAATTGCTACGCGTAGTCCCCTGGCCGGTAGAGCTAGAGCCGAGATATGTCCATGCTGAAATAGTCCGAGTGAATTGGGCACAGGGAGTGCCGCTATCAAAAAGCAACTTAGCCGAGCCATCCCATATCCTGATCCCATAAGTTGCCGTAGGGGTTGAACTGTAGGCTGCAACGAAAAAGCTTCCTGTTCCTCCACCAAGAAAAGAAAACCCAGTCCAGTTGCCCGGGCTTCCGGCTATCGTGGCGTAGCTAAACGTAGTGGTGGCGTCCGGCCTTACGAATACAAGTGGGGGCTCCGCGCTGGTTATAGGGGCGCTAAATGACGCGCCCCCTTGATACCTTCCCCTTTGCAAAACCACTAACCGCGAGAACTCGGAATCAAGTGTCACTACATCATTGTTGTTTGTGAACTGTACGCCATAGCTCATTTATCGATACCTCATAACTAAAAGTCTTTGAGGTCCAATCCCAACGGTTCCGCTCGGCGCAGCTCGATTTCCGAACCAAACAACGACACCTCCCTCGTAAACCTGTGGCTCATACTGAATGGCAGATAGATTTTGCGCGCTTGGATCTTGAGGGTAGGCCCCAATGGGAATACATACAGCCGAGTGCGTTGAGGGAGAAACTCCAGCAATTGGAATTGCTTGAGACCGATTACCGCCGGTAACGAAAGCCACAACAGCCGAATACACCACCCTCACAGTAAACGAGGTCTCGTCCAGCTCAAGGGCACCGGTGGAGCTCCAGATTCTTATCCCGAAACTCATGCGGAAAGATCTCCCCACTGGTAGCGTTTCACGCCGTTTTCGTCGTAAACCTTGCCGCCTCTGTTGTTGATCACCTGACGCGCCTGCCCACCGAATGCACCGTTGATTTCAAAGGTGCCGTCGAAGAACAGCTTCCAACCGCTGGTGTTCGCCACGTAGTTATTCGACTGGATATAGTTGCCGATCTTGGCGTTGGTGATCGTGCCGTCCTGGATGAAGGCGGAATCGATAAACGTCTGCCCTCCGGTAACAGCGAAAGGCGAGACAGGCGTTCCGGTTGCCAGGTTCAGCAACATGAACGTGTCAGCCCTGACCACGAACTGCGACGACACACCAGATGGATCGACCTGAAGACCGAGGCCGAACGAGGCCGCGTACTTCTGGCCACCGGCGGTGGTCTCCATCTTCACTGACCACAAGGTCTGCAATTGGCCGTTGGTGTTGGCCAGCGCCGAAGACGTCTCCTGAATGGCCGACGTATTCTGGCCAACTGTTGCTTGCAACTGCGTGGTCTTGGTTGCCTCTGCCTCAATGGCTGTTGCCCGGACTTTGCTCTCTTGGACAATTGCAGCCGTGCTTGCCCACCCCTTCAATGCATCTGCTTTGGCCCCACTGCCGCTGTCATCACGCGCAGAAGCCCTCAATGCGTTGGTTGTGCTGGCCTGGGCCGTGACCACACCATCGAGCTTGGTGATGTCCGCGGTGTTGGTGGTTACCTGCTGCGCCAGGCCGTTTGCCGTTTCCACCGACTGTCCAACGTCCAGCCAGTAGGTGGCATTTGGTGGTGGGTTGTTGGCCGGTACATCCACCTTCGCCTGGTAGATGCGATCCGCCTCCACCACCATCTGCCCTTTCAGGTACACCTGGGTTGGGACATAGCCGCCCAGGGCGTCGAGATCGTCGATCTGGTCCTGCAGGCCGTCCAACTCGCTGATCAGGTCCTGGCCCAGCTGAGTCTTGCTGATCTTCCCGGCCAGCATATCCAGGATCGGACCAGCCTCAGAACTGGCCTGCCCAATAACGCCTTCGCCGACTGGGTAGAACGGACCGACGTTGCCAGTGCGGTCCACAAGGCGCGCCCAGAAGAACAGCGTGGCCCCCGCCTGCAACTGCTGCATGCGGTAGTCAGCTTGCGGATAAGCCAGGTCCGCCAGCTTGGTGGCCACCGACAAATCGTTGGCCGGTCCGTACCAGATCTCGCTGCGCTGGGTGTCTTCGGCGCCAGGCGGGAACCCCCACTTGATACCGATGCCGAACAGTTCGCTGGTGGTGGTCAAGATCGACACCGCCGGCGGCAGGCCGACCTTCCCTTCCAGATTGGTCAGGTTGGAGCTCTTCCAGATAGAGGATATCTCGAAGGCGCTCACAGATCGCACCCGGGCCACGTAGGCGCCCGAGTAGATACCGGTGACGTCGACGCTTGTTGCACCGGTGCGCTGCAGCTTGATCCAGTTCCCGCTGTCCTTGCGCCACTCCACGTCATAGGCAACCGCGCCATTCACGGCAGGCCAAGAAATGTTCATGGTGCTGATGGCGATGCCTTGGTTCACGGCGTAGCTCGACGTCAGCGTGACGCTGGCCGGTGCCGGAACCACGGTGATTGGTACAACGCTGATTGGCCGCTCTTCCAGCCGCGCGCCGGTGTCGATGTGAGCAAACTTGCTCGGATCGTATTGCACGGCCGAGATCTCGAACACGCCAGGCTCTGGCCGGGCCACGCTGACCACTCGGTAAAGCGGGATAGCCAGGTCGTCAGCATCTAGCGCCCACACCAGTTCACGCTCCGGCGGCACGGAATAAGCCAGGGTCACGGTGACCTGCCGACCACTGACCAGTTGCACGGTGCGCCCTTCGCACTTGCCGTCTGGCAGGTTGAGGATCAGCCGGTCACCGGGCTTGGCCTGGGTGTCACGGTCCAGGGTGATGACCTTGCCGTTCACCGCCGAGATACGACCACCCACGGGCCGGCCCGCCAGCAGTTCGTCAGCGATCGGAATGACGTAGCCAGGCAGCGGGATGCGCCCGTCGAGGCCCACCTTGAAGGTGACGGCCCGGTCCTTGGAGTTTGTCAGCAGCGCCCACTTACCCCGGCGCTGTGCCTCAGATTCGCGGGTGCAACCGATTGCGCTGATCTCGAGCGGGTTGTCGCCATAGCGGCGCTGCAGCTTCGCGTCAGTAACGGCCGTGACATCGGTGTCGTAGCTGTTCAGCGGGTTGTCGTAGCTGATAAGCGCCCGGGTGTACCGGGTGCGTTCCGATGCGCTGGAATAAGTGAACTTGCCATCGATCACGTTCGCCCGGGTGTATGCGAAGTCGAAGTCGGTTGCGCGCGGCATATCTGCCAGGGTGAACACCTGGCCCTGGGCCCAGTAAGTCATGCCCCGGTAGATTGTCGAGATATCACGCAGCAGCGACCAGGCATCAGCCTTACTCTGCAGGTTCAGGTTGCAGATGAAGCGCGGTTCTTGACCACCCTTTCCATCCGGCACCAGTTGGTCGCAATACTGCGAGATCCGGTACAGCTCCCACTTGTCCACCATCCACGGTTTGATACGACGGCCAAGGCCGAAACGGTCGTTCGTGGTGATACCGTAAGTGTGCCAAACAGGGTTGTCGGTCCAGGCCTGTTTGAACGTACCGTCCCAGACGCCCGTATAGGTGCGCGATCTGGTGTCATAGTTGCTCGGCACCTGCCATTTCCGACCATCACATTCGATCGTCACCGCGGGGATGCTGCGGAACTGCTCGGCAGAAAACTCGATGTAAAGCAGCGCGGTGTTCGGGTATCGGATCTTGGCGTCGATCACCTCGGTGAAGCCGGCAATCTGCATGGTGTCGGAGATCTTGTTGTTTTTCTGGTTTGCAGTCAGTCGAGTGATGCGCAGCAGCCACCCGGTTGTCGCGTGCGGCAGATTGATACGGCGAGTTCGCTCGTAAAGGCTGGTGGTCTTGCCGGACACGGCCTCGTTCAAAACCTCTTGGTACGTACCCCCATCCGTTGCGAGCTCGACTTTGTACCCGATCGTGTAACCGTTGATGTTGCCGCCGGAGTCCACCGATTGGAGCGCAGGCCAGGCAAAGCGCACACGTACAGCCGAGAGCTGGGTATTGGTGATCGCTCGAACCCATGGCGTGCCGCTGCGCAGCTCGGTGCTGATGGTTGTTTCGTTCTCGATCGATGGAATGCCCTGGATATAGGACTGGTCCACAGCCCCGCTGCGCCACTCCCACTTCACGCTCGGGAAGTTCATGTTCCCCTGCGGGTCTTGCAGCGGCGTGTTGTCGAGAAAGATGTCCTTGGCGGTAGGAGCACCGTCAAACTCGCCCTCACCCACAGCAATAAGCATTTTCGCAATGGCGACGGAGCGCAGGCTGTCTGGTGCCTCGGTTGGGGTTTTAGGCTTCTCGGAACCGCCCTTGGCGCCATAAACATCAATCTTGCGTGCTGCGCCCATGCTTTTCTCCAGGCAATAAAAAACCGCCTCTTGGGCGGTGTATGATTTAAAACTGCGAACGCTACAGAATCTTGTCCCAAGGGATGTTCCCAGCCAGATATCCGACTGCGACTATCATCCCGAGCATGCAGAGCAGAACGAACCGCCAAGCAGGCATTTTCATTGCCATCACTCGTACCTCTCGTATGATTTTGCTAATATCCAATCAAGTTCTCCTCTTGGTCCTAACAAGGGGTTGAAATAAAAACCCCCGGCACGTTGCGAGCGTCCGGGGGTTTTGCTTTTCTGGCCCGGCGATCTTTCGATCATCAGCGCCTCAGGGTGTCGGTTTCCCGACTATTTGTTATCCCTCCATGTGAGGGTTAAGCCTTCTCTCCATGGTAATTGGCAATTTTCCACTCTCGCTGAGCGACCTATCCTGCTCTTGTGAGGGTTTTTGTAGCTTATGGGTGCCCTATTACCTACGCTCGAGGCGCTACCTGTTGTCGGGAGGGCTAATCCCTTCAGACGCCTGCTACCGCAATAGTGAGGGTTTTATCTCTCTACCATTATATGGGGCTTCAAAAGCGCTCTCCTTCCGGATACCGGGTTCACATTTGGTCTTCGGCATAAATCGCCGCACTGATGATCGCGCCACCCCAGCGCCGACGGCCTGCACACAGCGAGACAGGATTGCCGGAGGCCGTGGTGTTCTTAGCACTTCCGAAGGCGTAGCCGGGGGTGTTCTCGGGCGCAGCGCTTGTCTTGAGGCCGCCGGCCTGAGGGCTGAGCATTTGGATCGCCCCCCCAATGGCCATTGAACCGCCACCCATTCCTACCGCAAGAGCCGTAGCTGCTGACCAGCCGAGCGGGTTCCACCACGCCAATGCAACGATTACCACCCCAACAATCGTTTGCAGTAGGCCCGCACGCTTGGAGCCCGTGATGACGGGGACGATCCTGATTTCTCCTTTACCCTGAAAGCATAGTTCGCCCTCTCCGATGTTTTTCTTCCCTCGAAAAACGGCGAACTCCAAGCCTCTGGATTTAGCGTTAGAGATGAATCGCTCAAAACCAGGAATTTGAACGCATAACGCCTTTATGGCCTCGGCAGGCGTGCGCACCGACAACCTGTACTCCTTGCCAAACTGACGCAGCATCCCGCCAAGACGAATAGTTTCTAGCGGTGAATATTCAATAGCCAATGCAGGCATAGCTTTTCTCCAGGTAATAAAAAACCACCCGAAGGTGGCTTGTTGACTATCCCGCCTATTTGGCACAGGACCTCACTACATCAGTGACTCTCTCTAATGGAGATTGCCAAGTTCTGTAAAAGTGATAGCGGATACTTGAGCCGCCCTTATTATTCGGAATTACATCGACCAGGTGCAAAGGCGACTGAGCATCCGGCGCAAGGATCGTGTAGCGATCACCGGACGTTTGCAAAATACCTCCAATACCAGCGCCCAATACCGTAGTTCCCTGCCATCCGTCACGAATGCACTCCGCTACGATCTTGGCCTTGTGAGCTGATGAGATTTGAAGGATGGGTGGATTTTCTCGGGTCTCTGCCACGCTCGAGCAGCCACCTAGCAGCGCAGTAGAAAGCAATGCAAGAACTCCAAAAAAACGCATGACAGTCGCCCTTCAATAGTGATGAAAGAAGACAAACTACCATGCGTCTGCTGACCGTCAAATCAATGGAGGCCCTTCACTTCCATATGCCCGGCAAAGCAGAACTCAAGCAATGACCTCCAATGTTCGACCAATCCGGGCTTAGGCTCCAGGTTCGTATCGAAAAGGTTAAGCACCATTTGATGGTGCCCACCGATAAGGTCCATCAGCTCCTGCGAGGTGAAACCCTTATCCGCAGAAAAGTCGGCCCAGGCTTTCTTAGCTGCGGTTGCTTGGTCGACGCAGTTGCCTAGAACCATCCCTCGATCATCGCCTCTGTAGCAAGCGAACGTGAGCGCAAGCCCTCTCATCTCCATTTCGAAAGAGGTGACGCTCTGAATCAGCCCCTGAAGCGCCTTAGAGTACGCCAGCTCGGAAACCACCACAGACTCGACGGGAGCAGAATCAGAAAGCAACTTCACTTCAGCAAGATCCTGCTTGGCCATAGCCTTCACTGCTAGCTTGATCCGTTCTTTAGCTTCGATTTTTCTGTAATCCATTTTGAATCCCTTTGATCTGATTTTGGTACGCCGAAAGCACCGCATGAGCGGGGTTATTCAGGTTAGTGGGGAAGCCGCTTTGATTTGTTGGTTGGGCGTGACCGAGAATTTCCCGGAATCGTTCTACCGCTAAGTTGTTGTAAAAGAAGGTCTCGCACTGACGATCGCTGTACTTCGACTTATCGAGGCGGATTTCTCCGTACTGATCCGTCTTCAAGCCATGCTGATTCGCAAGCCTGCCGATTTTCTGCGCGCTGACTCCGAACAGCTCACCAACCTCCCCTGCCAACTTCAGACTCTCTTCGACCTTCGGCAACGGAATCAAACGCTGACCGAACGCGAGTTCCGAAATATGGCTGAGTAAGGCTTGTTTGCTGGTGTCACCGAGATTTGGCAGATGAGCAAGAGCAAGCTTTCCGAACTCGACAGCTGAGTCATTAGCCGCTGGTTGCTGAGAGCGAGGATTTACGGCATGCCCGTCGTTCCAGTACTGCCAAAGCGCGTCGTCGCACTCATCTTGGAACTCTTCGATCTTCTGCCGAGCAGCCTCGCTTTTCACCCTATTCGGCTCAAGTGTCGACAGCCAGCCAGGAAGTTTACGAAGTGGTATGCAGACAGCTTCTTGTTCGCCACCAGCAGAAGGTGTGGTCATGATGACCATACCCCAGCGCCTTTGATTTGCGGTCAATTTGCGATGCTGGCTCTTCCAGTCGATACCCATCCCTTCGACCATTGGCTTCATCGGAACAAATGGCTGACCGTCGCGCTCAACCAAATACAGATCAACACCGTGAAAAGGAACCGTCATCAAAGCGCTCATGCTGCAACCCTCCACTTCACTTTTTCCATCGCCGCCAAGGCGAAGTCGAACAGCGCCGCAGGCGGCATATGTAGTCCGTTCGATCCAGTGACGGCCGCCAGGAACTGAGTCGGCGACATTACGCATGCGTCGAACGGGACAGCTTGAACCTGATGCTTACCAGAGCCATCTGTGAATACGAGATAGCGCTGGATTTCCGAAAGGTCGCTCGGGATGTCGACGGATTGATTGCCGCCCTTCGGCAAGTATTCGCCCTCAAGCGCGTAGCCACCAATAAAGTTACAGGCCTGATCGAATTGCGCGGCCGGGATCAGCTCGGTCCGCGGAACATTGAAGCGGGTGTGTAGGCGGTTGTGCATCACCAATTGAAAGCCTTGGCGCTGATCAGCCGGAACAGCTTTGGATTTGTCGCGGATCAAGCCCTTGATGACATTCAGCTCACTCATGCCGATCAGTTCGTCCATGAGGGTTGTCATCTTGCCATGGTCCTCATAGCGGCCAGTGCGTCGAATGTCCGGCAGAACCTCACCGGCAATCCACATCTGAAAAGGCAGAGCCTTGGGCTTGTCCGAGCGCCCCAGAAAGAAATACAGGCCTTGCTCGGAAAGCATCAGCATTTGCTGGGTTCCGCCAGGGGTGTGCAACCGATGCACACCCTTCCATTGGTCAGGAACGTGCGCTGCAGCTCGGGCTGGTTTATAGCTGTCGGTGTAATCCAAAGAGCGCAAGATGTCTTGCACCGAAAACCAAGGATCACCATCAACAAGCAGCGTGCGCACCCGCTGCTTGCCGAAATTGAACGGGATGACATTGGACGCAGCTATGCTAGTATCGCTCATGACGATTTCTTCCTCGAAGTTGATCTCGTTAACCAAAGCCCCGTCGCCTGCCAGCGATGGGGTTTTTTTATGCCTGTTGTTTTTCATGGTCCTGTTCCTGCTCAAGGGATTTTCTCAGCCGGAATACGATTTCTCCGCTTAGGCTGCGGCCGTTTTCAGCGGCCCTCATCTCAAGTTTCTCTCGCATTTCGCACAGCATCCGTACAGCGGTAGTAATTTTCAGGGCTTTCATGGCGACTCCTTGTTTGCGTTTTGTGAGTTTAGTGCGTTTTGTGACTTCGTCAAACAATTTTTGCTTTTTGTGCGTTTGCTGTACGCTTCTAGAGACGTACCCGAGGTCAAACATGTCCCACGATTTCGCAAATAACCTCATCCATTTGAGGGGCCAGAATAACCTTACTCAGCAAGAGCTGGGCGCATTAGCTGGCGTTTCTCCGTCTCAAATTTCTCGCTATGAAGCGGGTCTGGCTATGCCCAGAAAAACAGTACTGAGAAAGCTTGCCGACGCATTGGGAGTGACCGTAGACGAATTCCAAGGCGCAACAGCAAAGCGCCCCCTACGAATCTACGAGGGCTTCTCATCCAGACTGGTCGATTTAAGATCATCATGCGGAATGACCAGAAAACAGCTCTCCGAACATTCCGGCATTAGCACTGAGGTAATCACCCAACTAGAGCTTGGGCAGGTACTGCCTCTTGAAGAAGATGTCATCGCGCTATCCCAAGCCCTGGGATCTTCCGCTTATGCGCTCGCAGGACATGCGGATGAGCAGGAAGTCGTGGTGCTGCGCCTCACCGAAGCAGAGGAAGGCGGCACCGGGAAGGAGTTTGCCAAAGTTCCATTGCCCCCAACGCTCTTCAAGGCCTTTGAAAACTCCGCAAAAGAACGCGGGCTTTCCGCTGGCACGTATTTAAGCGCACTTGTCCGCTTGGATCTAGCAAGGCACAAAAGGCCTCAAGAAAACGTGACACTTGAACAGATCATTGAAGAAATGAAGCTAGAGAGTACCTAATATTTTTCAATAAGCCCGGCTCACGGGTCTTTTTACGACCAATCCCGGCACCTCGCCGATCGTCAAGGAAGAAGGCAATGCGGAAGCTACGAAGTCACGAAGTTATCGGTCTGAGCGTTCAAGAAATCCTTCAGGAGTTCAACGAGCGCGCGCCTGAATTTGGGATAACGGAAGATAACTTGGTTTCAGTAAACGTTACCCCACCTCGTCATGCGATCAAAATTCTGGACGGTGATAAAAGAAAGGACGCAAAGGTGCAAGTGACCTTCATCTATTGGAGCGAGCGATGAGCCATATCAAAACCCGTATCGAAGCTCTCCGATCGCTTGTGGACGAACTCAAGAACGCAGAAACAATCTTCGAGCGCGCATCGCTTTTTGCGGCCATTCGCGGCTTGGCCGAGGACCTCGACAATGACGAGCACCTAAACAGTTACGCTAAAGAGAAAGCAATCGGTGTCCGCTGGCACTCAGCTGCTGCGCTTGGATTCGACGAAACCAACGGCCACTCATCTGAAGCCCATAGGGTTTGGGCAATGGGTGAGCTTAGTACCCTAGAGTCTGCGTACGAGTAAACCTCAAGCCCGGCCGCCCAGCTTTTCACGCGCGTTTCAGGAGGAAAAGTTCATAGCATGAGTAAAAAATCAGCAGATGCTGTAGCAGCAGAAGTATTCAAGATCCCTACACATTATGTGTTTTTCGCTTACGTCCTTACAACGCTTGCACTCGCATTTGGAATCGGCTTGAGCGTGCACTTCAGCGATTGGATGTGGCTAGCGCGATTCGGTGCACTGCTTGTTTGTCTGGCGTTGATGTTTGAGGTCACAGGACTGCCTGAGCAATTCGTAAACAAAACGATGGAGCTCACAGAAGGAATAACCGCTCAGACTGTTTTCAACCAAATAATGGATCGTCGCTATCTATACGGCGTGACCGACGACACGACCGATGAGCAGCTTTCGCTTATCTTTGATAGAGAACATCGTCGACGGTTAATTTTTACAAAAGAAATAATGATTGAAACGATTAGGAAGAAAATACAGAAGCATGAATTTTTTGTTGCCTCGATTGGTACATTGCTTTGGGCCTTCGCAGACCTTTTGAACAAGTTGTAGACCATACACAAAGCCCCATTCTATATGGTATCGAATGGGGCTTTGTGTATGCAGACCTAGGACTACGACCATCGGTGACCAAGTGACAGAATCCAACCTCACCTTCAAATGCCTCGGCCACACCAAACGAGACGATGGCCTGGTCGGGCGCTACCACCTAGAAGTGACCGATACTCGCAGCGGCAAGACCGCGACGCTCTCTGTCGAGCCCAGGCATCTTGCCTCAGCTCGAAGCATGAAACGGATCCTTCTGGATCGGTGCATGCTCTACAGAGCAACTCGTGCGGAGCACGATCAGATGCTGCTTGAAATGCTAGACCCGCAGTCTGCAGCAATCCAAGAGTAATCCGGTCCGCCAGGATTTCACTTACACGTACGAATTACGCAACTTGTTAATTCACAATGGAGTTTGTGATGGCTCTAACCCAAATGCAGATTATTCAGTCACTGGGTGAAGCTATGGCCTGGTTTGAGCGGGAGCGTCAGTGGGGGGTACCACCGACAGAGCTTAGACATCTTTGCGGTCGTATCGGTGAGCTGTATGCAGCGCTGATAACGAATGGCCAAATGGCTGTATCTGTTAACCAGAAAGGTTATGACGTGGTCAGTGCACAGGGCGAAAAGGTGTCCGTTAAAACGACTGCAAAGATGGGTCACGCAGGGCACATATCCTTCAACCCGCGATCACTTTCCGAGGTGGATAGGGTGATTATTCTTCGAATCAATACGGATGACATGGAGGTTGAAACGCTGCTCGATGCATCTCTTGACGATGCGCTGGTGATGATGGGCCCAGAGACGCAAGGAAAACGCTCGATCCCCTTGAGCCGGCTTTTGAAACGATCAAAACCTCAGAGCGAACTGGTGACAGTCAATCAGGTTAGCTACCACGGGTATGTCATACGGGAGCTTGAAACCGGCACCATTGCTGTATTCCGGGACAGCCAACCTGTACAACCGGCAAAACCAGCCCTCAGAGAGATGGCGATAAGTCTCAATGTCTCTCTTGTTAACTCAAACGGGAATCCATTTAACACTAGGCAACTGGGTAGTCTGATCATTCAGAGCGTGAAGGCACTCATGGAAAGCTTGCCAGCGCATCCCGCACCAATAATCCGAGGCACGTCCTGGCCTTGCTAGGAATACAGTTTGGATTGGGCAGTACTCGCGGATAAGACACACCCCACCAGCAGCACCACTGCTACCGCAGCTATCAAAATCCGCATGTCGTTCCCTCGTTGGTTTGGCGGGACTGTAGCACTGAGGGGGGAGATGCAAAAAGCGGCTAGAGGCTTGCCCTTTTCACGCTCCTCTATCGGCTGAAGGCCGAGCCTACAAACAGACGTAGGTCAAATATCAATGCAGTCAGTCAAGCGGCGTGCAGGCCTAGTCATAAGGTTTTGAGACCTGTTTGCAAAAAGAAAGGCGTGGATAGCGGAATTTCGAGACGAACACAGAATCGCAGGGCAATATGACATCGTTAGCGGGATGCTGAAAAAGGCCGATAGACCCAAGGCCCAGCCCACAACGGCTATAATGGATTATAGAAGATAATTAAAAATAATATGAGCAAGATGGCTCTTGAGCTTAGCACATACAAAGTGAATTGAGGAAAAGGATAAGACACTCATGCCTGAAATCAAGAAGTTTACAATAAGAAATTACAAAGGAATAGAAGAAACCTCTATTACCCTAGACGATAGAACAAATAGCCCAATCATCACACTAATCGGGTTAAATGAAAGTGGAAAGACCACAATTTTAGAAGCTCTATCTTACTTTGTAAGTAGCGATAAATTAGTATCGAGTTTATTTGGAAGAAACCGCGCAAAAAACAAAACAAATGAAATAATTCCGATCAATAGACGCTCCGCATTCAATGCAAGCATAGAAATAGAAGCAGTTGTCGTGCTGAATGAAAAAGATATCAGCGAAATCACGACACTCGCAAAATCTAATGACCTTTATATAGATTTAGATAGAATCTCCAAACCATTTACCCTAACAAAAGAAATGCTTTTTGAAGACAGCATACTTATATCATCAAAAGACATGTGGAATGCTGATCTCTGGGCGCGCCCTAAAGCAGGCACTGAGTTCATCGAATGCCTGCCTGACAGTGAAACAGGAGAATTCTGGATTGCAACCATGACTGCAATGCAAAAGAATTTACCTAGCGTTGCGTATTTTCCAACATTCCTTGTAGATATACCAAATAAGATATATTTGAAAGAACATGAAAATGAAACCGCCACAAATCGACATTACCGCACTATATTTCAATCTATTATGGAGGGTATAGATGAAGGATTGGACTTGGAAAAACACGTATCCCAAAGAATCAATACTTACGCACGCAGCCAGTCGAATGCGAACTGGCCTGCGAACTTCATGACTAGCCCTGAAAAATCGTTGATTGATGCAGTATTTAAAAAGGTTTCCAACCTAGTTACAAAAGAAATCATTGGTGGTTGGAAGCGAGTATTTTCAAAAGATTCTTCGGCCAAGCAGATGTCAATAACGTGGAATATTGACTCAAGCAAAGGCAATATTCCATACGCCTCCTTTATGGTATCGGACGGTGAGTCCGACTACGAAATTAGCGAGCGCTCATTAGGTTTTCGCTGGTTTTTTTCGTTTCTTTTGTTCACTGCTTTCAAAGGAGAGAGCAACAAGCCCTCCATCTTAATATTCGACGAACCCGCTGCGAATCTACACGCAAAAGCACAAGCGGAACTCCTGAAAAGTTTCGAAAAAATTGCTACTAACGGAACAAAAATAATCTATTCAACGCATAGCCATCATATGATAAACCCCAAATGGCTAGGCGGAGCATACATAGTAGAAAATACTGCACTCGACCCAGATGAAGGAGAGCACTTTGACTTCTCATTCAACCCTACTAAAATCAAAGCCACAAAATATAAAGAGTTTCTTTCAAACTACCCATCAAGGTCTAGTTACTTTCAGCCAGTCATTGAAAGCCTTGACTATATAGCGCCCGAAATAATAGGCACGCCACCTTATCTTTTGGTCGAAGGTATATCAGACTACTACGCTCTAATGATTGCGCAAAAAATCAGCAAAATCAACTTGCACTTTAGAATATTGCCGGGTGTCGGCTCAGGTGCTAGCGGCCCTCTAATTAGCCTAATGATGGGAAGGGCTGAGCACTTCCTGGTATTACTTGATGATGATGCGGCGGGGAGAAAAGAATGCGCACGGTACAAAGCAGACTGGTTTCTTCCAGACGCAACAGTATTTACTTTAGCGACAGTTGGTGAAAAATTTTCAGAAATGGCTCTAGAAAAATTACTTGATGCCAGCACGATCGAACTAATTAAGAGTCATTACGGGATAACCACCTCACCTTCAAAGAAGCAGATAGGATGGTATTTGTCCGAAAAATGTGCGGAATCCGAAACGGATCGATCCGCTATTTCTAAAGACACGCTAGATCGACTGACAGAAGTGCTTGAGTTCGTAAACTTAAGAGTTAGCCCTGGAGTGAAGCACCCATAACAAAGTCATAAAACTTTTTTTGACTTTGGACCATAATGTGCAAATAACAACTCTTATCGCGCTTAATTTTCGCTACTCCGTAGCATAGCTACGAGCGAGAAAACTGGCATTCAAACAATTGTTCCATGTCCAGGCATCCAGCATGGATGGAATGCCAGTAACCGCGCGCGCGTTCGGCGTAGTAGCGTTGCGTCTTCACCTATAGCAACCAAGGAAAGGACATGCCAATCAGAAGCCTCGCGAAAAATTTACCTGCGGACCCCGACAACAAAGGTCATGTGCTTGGCTGGGGCGTACGTCGAACAGCGACATGGCGTTTTGTCGACATTTTCGCCTCAAAAGACGCTGCGGATGCTGAAGTCGATAGGCTCGGGGAGGGTTACTCCGTGGACTTCGGGTCTCATGAACTGGGAACCGACAACTATATTGGCGGGCTCACCCCGCCGAATTGAAACCTGTTGCGGGCTTTGCATGAAAGCTGATGCGGCCGGGCCCTGCGACCTTGGTCGCGGCAAGACCTGGCTTACCGTAGTAGCTTCGGCTGTAGCCGCCTTTACTCTGGCACTTGCCAGAGAATTTCATGCGATCAATTTCGATGTCGCCATCCAAAATGGCGACCTCGGCTTCAGCGCCGTAAATAGCACCTTCGGCAACACTGAAAAGATCAAGAATGGTCAGCGTGTAGCGTTGCGAGGTTTGCATGCTCTGCTCCAGCGGCAATGCCGCGTCAGGTTGGTTGTTTTGCGTCTTTGTGCCTGAGAATCAAGCGTGTCCGGTCATGCCAGGGACCGCCATAGACGATGATCTCCGACGGCCTTCCGTAAAGGTGGTGGAGCAGGAACGGGCCAGGGCCGAAGGCGCCCGATTCTTCGCCAGGTAGCGCCGGATCGGCGCTCAAATAAATCCCAGCATGGTTCGGGTGAACCGTCCGCCCGACGTGCATGACGATCAGATCACCGCGCTGCGGCCGGTCGACGCGCACAAACCCGGCTCCCTCATAGTGCTGCTCGTACAGGCTCACGTTCTCCGCGCTCTCCCACCAGCCATCAGTACGCTGGAAGGCCTCAAACTCAAGCCCCCACTCACGCTGATACCAGTCGGCGCAGACCTGCCAGCAGTCCCAGGCGCCGTGCACAAATGGGCGCTTGAGCAACGGCGTGCTGCCCATCGGCGTGATCGTGCGTAAATCCCCTTCGGGCCACGACAAAATGTGCCAAGGCAAGGCCGTAGCCTCACACATGGCCAAGTCGTGCGGTGAAGGCCTGCTGGTGGCGTCCGGGTGGGAGTGAACGATGCCGATCACCTCGCCCAGGTCTTCCGCCGCGGCATAGTCCTCAGGATCCAGCCGGAACTCTTCGTTCGGCTCGGTTGCAATATTTCGGCACGGGAAGTACTTCTGCGCCCGGCCGACGGCCAGCAGCAACCCGCAGCACTCGCGTGGGTATTCCGCCGCCGCGTGAGCCTGGATGGCCGCAATGATGTGCTTGCGCATGGTCAGCTCCGGGCAATGAGGGAGACAGCGGGGAATCCGCCAAATGGGAGTTCTTCGTGCTCTCCGAATCTCACCTTACAACCAGTCGAAAGGCATCCATCGCAGTCATCCTTTGCTGGGTCGTCCGTGAGGTTTCCATCAATGTCACGGTACGGGCCGATGTATCCACAATCAGGGCCTCTATATCCCCCTGTCATGCTCCAATGGCACAGCGTCGTCATCTGCCTACCGGGCAGCCCGTGGTTGTCGATCTCGCCCGGGGAAGACAGCTCCCAGACCACGGCCTCGCCGTCTTCACTGGTTTTCTGGTCGATGTACCAGATTTCCAGCGCTTCCTGAGTAGGATCTGCTGTTGGGTTGCCCTCGGGGAAATTCGCTGCGTCCAGGTACTGGGCGAGCGTTTCGCGAACCGTCAGCTTGAACTTGAGCATGTCCTCGAACGCCAGACACAGTGCTGTGACACGCCCGTTGACGTTGCCGGCGGCGAAGGTTGGGCGAGAGGCGGTGCCGTCGCCGCTGGAGGAAATCCCCTCAATCTGCACCGGCCAGGCCGCGTACTCTTGGCCCTGCCAGATAATCGACTTGGCGGGCAGGTCCTCTTCTGATCCCTCATAGGCCAGCAATTCCTCTGGCGTGTGCGGAATCGCGTGCCCGTGGAAACGCAGGTAATCGGCGCCGTACTCGGTCCCGTCGATTTCAAACAGGCGAATCTCGCCGCCGGGCTCCAGTTTCTGGATGTCCGTGATCAGTGCCATGGGCGGTTATCTCAGGGGTGAAAGGTTTGCTGAAAATTGGCGTTGATGGCGTAGACCTGTCCGCCGCGGTGAACGGGCTTGTAGCCGTTGCACTTGTAGAGGCCAAGCTCCCCGAGGGGCGGAGTCCAGAGAAAAGCCCTTGCACCCTTGTGCCGATCAAGGAACGCCTTAATCAACATCACCCGAGGCTTGGCGCCGGTGAAGACGAGCGGCCAGGACTGGGACTGGTTGTTGAGGCCGTCCTCGACTGACTGCTCGTAACCGTCGCCGAACTGCTTGGTGCGGACGCGCTGGGCAACATCCCCTTCCGCGCCCTTCTCCGTTTCCCAGATGAATCGTTCGATGGCCATCAGCGCCCCTTGATTGCTTTGTTGATGACGCCGCCCTGGCGCATGTCCTTGGTCCGCAGCTCCTGATACTTTTGCTCGACGAACGTCGCCAGCTCCTTGCCGAACAGGTCGTAGCCGGGATCATCGGATGAGGACGACGCGTTGCCGTCGCCGTCGATGTGCACCTCGACATTGATCTGCATGCCGCCGGCGCTGCCACCGCCCATAGCCATAACGCCAAGCTTGCCGCTGGAGGTGCGCGTGAGCGGCATGATCGCCTCTTCGCCCGCTTCACCCATGATCCCGGTCTTGCCGTTGGCCATACCGAACGCCGTGGGTTTGCTGACGACAGAGTTGGTGAACGCGCCGCCATCGGCGAACATCTGCACACCACCGGACCAGGCGCCACCCAGTGCTTGAGGAAAGTAGGTATTGGAGTAGCCGCCCGCCGACGCACCGAGATTCGACGAGTTCGCTCCCGCAGAACCAGCAGCAAGCCCATTACCGCCGCCGGCCGCACTGCCGCCGAAGTAGCTCGCTGCCGCCCCCACTAAGCTACCCAGCAATGCCGAACTGGCCTGACGTGTAGCGATGCGAGCCATGTCCGCCAAAATCGACTTGGTGAAGTCCGCAAACGACGACTTCCCAGTGATGGCGAAGTTGACGATCGAGTCCTCCATGGAACTGAAGGCATTGCCGAATAGGTTCTTGGTCTGCCCCGCAATGTTCTGCGCCGAGTCCAGGTAGTTTTCCCAGGCCGCCGTAGCGCCCTTCGTCCAATCGCCTTGGGCAGTTTCCACATCCGCATAGTTCTGCCGGATCTGGTCGGTGGCCTTCTTGTTCGCATCGGCGAGTGCCTGCGATTTGCGGGTGAATTCTTCCTCGGACATGTTGCGCGACGGGTCGGAGCGCTGGTTTTCCAGCTCCAGCGACTGCTGAGCAAACCGATCTTGCTGGCTGTTCAGCTCCCCGTTGAGCGCGTTCTGGCGTTCTCCCTGACCGACGCCCAGAACGGCGCGTTGCCCGGCCAACTCCAGGGCCCGCTGTTGCTGCCCTAGCGCCTGCACGTACGAGCTGATCGCCCGTTCCTGCTTGGCGAGTCGCCCGGCCTCATTGGTCGCCAACACCTCAAGCTGGCTATCAGCATCCTTCTGCGCCTTGACCATCCCTGCGCGCGCGTCGGCGATCTTCTGGTCGAGTTGGATGCTCTGCGCGGCAGATGTGGACTTCTTGCCCTTGACGGCTTCCAACGCCGCAATCTCAGCCTCATACGCTGCCGTGGTCTGGTCGAGCTGGTTGCCGATCAGCGCCTGGCGCCGCAGCAGGTAGTCAGCCTCGGACATCAAGCCGGCCTTCTGCGCCGCGTCCAGTTCCTTCTGGTAGTTTTTGTAGGTGTCGGTGATGGCTGCCAGGTCGTTCTTGGCGTTGTTGAAGCCGGTCAGGTCAACCTGGGCGCCTGCCGCTTTTGGGTCTTTGTTCTTGGTCTCAAGCCCTTTCAGCAGCGTGTCGTACGCACCGCCAGAGAACTTGGCACCATCGAAACTGACACCATCAAGCAATGGTGATTTCTGCCCGGTTTTCTCGGCGTTTTCGTAGAGAGCGCGGAACTGATCGTTGAGTTTCTTCAGGCCAGCCTGGCGCTTGGCCAGAGGGTTGACGTTATCGAGCTGCGCATCGAGCGCCCGCTGGGCCTCAATGGCCTTCTGATTTGCGTCGGTGGCCTCGCCAGTCGCGGCCGTCTGGGCGGTGCTGGCAGAAAGTCGAGACTTCAGCCCCGCCAGTTTCTTTTCCAGCGCTTCGGTCGAGTCATCGTGTTCGCCGGTGCCCAGGCCGAGCGCAGTGTTGAGTGAGCTGAGGCCGTTGGAGATTACGCCAGCTACACCACCACCCTTCCGGGTATCCAGCACCCGCTGAGTGATCTCGATCTGCTTGGCCAGGTCGGGAAATATCTCCGACCGAACCTCGGCATATGCGCCCTTGATGGCTGTCTTGATGTTGTCCCAGTCGCGCTCAACGTCGGATAGCGACTCGCGGTAGGTCTTCAGCCTCGTCAGTGCGGCATGATTCAGGTCTTCACTGAGAACATCCAAGGCACGCTGGCTGTCGCCCTGGTCATCCAGTCCCTTGATCACCTGGTACTGCTCAAGGGTCAACAATCCGTACTGACTGCTGATTTTGCCTGCGGCTTCGGTGGCCGTTTCGCCGGCGGTGGCGAAGGCCTTGGCGAGTTCGCCCGCCCCCTGCCCGGTGACCTCGCTTACAGCGGCGGCAGCTTCGGCTAGGTTGTGCATCTGCGTGCCGCTGGTGGCTGCGCCGGACGCCAGGGACACGACCGCCTCCCGCGCACCGGACATGTTCCCGGTGATGCGCCCAGCACCATCAGCCATGTCCTTCAAGCTGGCAATGGTCTGTCCGGCTCCGTTCGTGCCGCCATTGATTGCGGCATTGAACTCGCGAGCCTGCTTCATTGCGTCGAAGTAGGCGTAACCCAGCGAGCCAATCACAGCGACCAGCAGGCCGGCCGGGATCAGCATTCCCGCCAGGCTTTTCGCTGATTCACCGGCGCCAGCACCGAGCTGTGCAATGGCTCTCGCCCCGCTGCCCAAGTCACCCGCCTGGATGGCGTTGGCGAGTTGCATGACGTTTTCTTGCGCCTGTCGAGTACCGAGCTTCAACTTGTCGAACGCACTGGCTGCGTCGGTCAGTCCAGCACGGTCCTTCCCGATCTTGGCCAGCGCCTCACTGTAACGATCGGCGTCAATGATGCCTGCTTTTTTCAGGTCATTGAGCGCCTTCTCCTGAGTCTCCAGTTTCGCCAGCTTGGCGGTCACCGGGTCAATCCCATTGACGGTACGTTTCAGCGCCTCAATTTGGCGATTTTCCGCTTCGATCAGCTTTTGCTTCTGTGCCAGCTCTTTGGATTCGGCCTTTTCGATCTTGTCGTAGGCTTTTGCCAATTGGTCCTGATACTTCGCCTGCTCCTCGATGGTGACCAAGCCACCCTTGCGAGCGCGCTCCAGCAAGCCCTCGGCCTGAATCAGCGACTCCATGCTGTCGATGTTGCCCGTCATCGCCTTATCGAGCTGGCTGATAACGCTGATTTCCGCTACCGCGCTATCGGTGGCCTTTCGGCTGGCCCCGGCCTGCCGATCCCTAGCGGCAGTGGATTTGTCGATGCTTTGCGCAACATCCGCTTCAGCCTGGGAAACCTTTTTGCCGGTGTTGGCCAGGCCTTCGCCTGTTTTGCCCAGGTCATCAATGGCCTTCTGGGCGCCTTCGGCAGAATCGACCAGCTTATCCAGATCAGTAGCAGCCTTTGCGGCCTGCGAAGACTCGACCGCAATACCCAGGGAAGCGAAGTTGGTGCTCATTTGTTTTCTCTCTGTTCCGCCATCACCTGCAGGGCTTCAGCCTCCATACGGCGGAAGTCGCTGAAAATGGTTTGTCGCTGGCTGAGCGGTACGCCACACATCCGAATCACACCGGAGAGAACGCTGTAGTCCATGCCTGTAGCGCCGTACGCGCCTGTGCGCCACTGGGTGCTCATGGCCTCGAAGACTCTGAAGGTGTCCCAGTTGTCGGGCCAGATGCCGACTTCCTTGTCGGGAATGTCCTGGCGAGACAAGCCGAAGGCCATCAAATCTGCATCTGACGGCCCGGGCTCATACAGCGCGCGGCAGGCGCTTAGGAGTTTCCCAGGCGGGCCTCACTGAAGGCATCGGCGTAAGCGTTCAGAACGGCCTTAGGCGCCGAGTTGATCGAGTTGACGAGGATGTGCACATTTTCAGGCGTGAACTCCTCTTCGATGTCCCAGCCCACAACCACATCCAGCAGTTGATCCGCTTGCAGTGCGATCTGGGCGGCGGTGAAAGCTTTGAGGTCCATATCGCCGACCTGCTTGCCCAGTTCGTCGTGACGCTCGTTCCAGCCGGTGTACAGCTCGGCAAGCGCGGTACGGTCCAAGTACTTAAACTCGAACTCCACCTTTTCGGCACTGTAGCCCGCCCGCTGGATCATCACCGGCGCTTTGAAGGTCGGTTTCTGAATCAACTTGAACTTAGCCATGGGTTACACCGCAGCTGCGTAACGGGTCGGGCGGCCGGTCAGCGCCAGGCTGATAACACGGGTCATCAGGTTGTTACGGGACATGGTCGGGGTCGACGTGATGGACACGTAGCCGTTGTAGATAATGCTGCTACCGCCCGGCAGGTTCAGGCGAAGCAAGCGAGCTTGCTTATCATCGTCCGCCGCCTCACAGACGGCCACATATGGCTTGGACGGATCGTCGGCGACGGTGAAGGTCAGCGTGATCGGGTTCTTTGTGGTCGGCATCTGGCGATCATCATCGTCAGCCAGGAAGCCGAAGGTCAGGAACTGCTGATCACCACCACTGGAATTCATCTCAGTAATCTGCGAGATTTCGGTGAAGGCTGTCACCTCGCGAACGGAACCAATCCCCGAGCCCGTGGGATACTGTTGAATGCTGGTCGTGTTGACGCTCTCCAGCGCGAACGTGCCGCTGGCGATCTCCCCAACTCGGACGCCGCGACCATCCAGGCGGGTCCAGCCAGAATTTACGGCAATGACGTCGCCCTCGGCCAGGCCGTGCGCCGCAGCAGTCGCGACGGCTGGATTGGCGTTGGTCAGAGCGGTGAATGGGATCGCCGTGCCGTAGATGGACGCGATCTCAAGAGTGGCGCCGTTGGGCATTTGCATGGGTGTTTCCTCTTTTCAGAAATGACAAAACCCGCACAGAGGCGGGTTCATTGGTAAACCGTAGGAGCGGCGGATGCCGATACAGCTGACTAGCTATTCTTCATAAGGCAACATCCCGGAAGCTGAATGTTCTATGTAGGAGTAGCACTCATTGAGTGAAGGACGCAGGTGTCTCAGTTTGTCCATCAATCTGGTTTGTCGAGTTTGGAAGCTAACTCGACGTTTATCTCAAACTGCTCACCGACATCGATCAGCGTGCGGCTGCTTTCGTTGATTGAGCCTTCCTTAGTCCAGAGAAACGGAAAGAATGAAAAGCACTGATCTGCTCTCAATTCCCGCAGGTCATGACGCCAGCCATCCCAGCGCAGGCCGTCGTAAAAAGTAGCGAGCCGATCACTTAAGGCCCAACCAAAAAAGTCGGTATAACCAATATCTAACTGCTCCCACCGCAATGTATCGGGTGCCCAGTAATACATCGATCCTACATCATCGCCCAGACCGCCGCCGTTGATGGAAAAGAACCCTCCAGCAGCATCGTCGGCGACCAGTAAATAACCATCGGCACGGCCCTTGTTCCAATCAACAAGATTTCGGGGCAATTGCGGATGGCCGGAGCCGATCAAGCGTAACCAGCCGTGATCAATGAGCAGACCACCAGTCTCGTAGGCTATCGCCCCCAGCGGAGATCTAGTTGTAATCTGCAGGCCGGAAAGAACACGAGCTCTATCAGTGGACGGAGGGAGCAACTGATAACCCAAGGCGGCTTCTCCCAACATTTTTTCAATGAGGGGTAGCGCGGGTTCTCGGCTGTCTATCAGGTCTTCCAAACTTGTCATCTGCCGGTCCTTGGGAAAAAGGAGCCGATTATAGCCGCATAGGCAATATCGCGGATTGAGGCTCAGTGGGTACTAACAAAACACCTATGAGCCGGTATCTGCTCGATACTCGAAAGAGACCGGAACCATGTATGTCGCTGCGTCTGTGATCCCTGGCCCCTGCTCTACCGGCGACATGGTGACCACTGTGACGCCGCTCTTCGTGTCTCGGGCATACAGCCGGAACAGACCAGTCAACTCGACCACAAGTGGGTTTGTCTTGGCCTTGCCGGTGCCAGCCGGGGCCACAATGCTGACCTGGTACACGCCGATGAACGCCCGATGGTCGCCGGCTAGCGTGCTGCTGGCCGTATCACCCGGGAGCATGAACGCCCGCAGGTAGGTCTCGCCGTCCGCAGGGTCGTACTGAGTGTTTTCGAACACGACCTTGATGGGCTCCGCACGCGCTTTGCTCCAGGCGAGCAGCTTTGCCTCATAGATCGATGCGATGATGGCGTGGCTCATACTTGGTTATTCCTGATGGCGTCATCGACAGTTTTCTGGAACTGAGACAACGTGACCCGAATCATCCCGTGAGGAGCTTGCTTGCTATGCCCATACTCAAGTGGGATTCCGTAGGGCAGGTTATTCACGATGTAGGCCGTCTGCCCCGCGGTCAGGGTTCGAACCTGTGCCTTGAGCACGGCGATGCTGACGTTACCGCTGACATCGATCTGATCAAGCACTCCCTCGGCCGGCACATCAATTGAAAACTGCCAGTTCCCGCGGAACCGACCTCCGACATAGCCCTTCCCCGCAACCAAACCGTTCACGTTGAAGTTCTGGTCGCGCTCGGTCTTGGTCAGGGGCTTGGCGTACTTCACGCCCTTTCGCAGCTTGCCGGCCTTTGTGAAGTTCGATTCGTTGAGGTTGATGATCGTGTTGCGCACCGAAACCTTGAAGTCGTAGTCATCGGCGGCTCGCTTGTTCGCCTGTCGGTGAACGACGTTCGCTGCCCAGATTTCAGGATTGCCGACTGGCGACTTGAGGATAACGCTGCTGCCGATCTCAATCACAATCTCGCGAATGGTTGCGTCGATACCGTCTTTCGCCCGTTCGGCGAAGTCACGGATGTTCTCGGCAAAGCTGCCGTTCATACTCGCGTATTTGTTCGTCATGACCGCACCTGCAACTCATACAGGATCGGCGTGCCCGCCGGGTTGATCTCTTTCAGTGGCGGCACGATTGACCAGGTACGACCCTGAGCAATCACTTTGTCGAGCAGACCCGGCACCCAGGCCAAGCCCTGCGCCGCGATCTTGAGCTTCTTGTCGCCCTGCTTGATGAGGCTGTTGTTTTGGAATTCGATGCCAGTGAAGTCGAGCAGGATGCCCTGGGCGATTTGCTCGACAGTAACCCCTGGAGCTTCCCCGCCCGTCTCCGGGTCGTACTCGCCTGGCGCCATACTGCTGATCGTCACAGGCTGGCCGAACTCTGTGATTATATCCAGAGCCATCACTGCCATTTCGTTGTAAATTGCCACCACCACGTCCTCAAGGAAGAAAGATGAGCTATCAGCAAGCCAGCGACGACCTGAACGAGTCTGCGCGAAAAATCGCGCGCTCTGTTCCTGAAGGTGCCAAACCATCTCTTGATGAAAAGTGCGCCGCACGCAGAGCAATTAAGAAAGCAGTCAACGAGACGGACTTTCCTTACATTGCTGATGCTGCTGCAGAGCGGGAAGTGCCACTTGTGGAGGAGCTTGATATCTCGACAATCGAGCAGGTGGCCGATGCCATTGCAAACGGCAAGGACGGAATGTACGAGCGGTTTGGCGACTTAATAACCAAGCACTGGGAAGGCTATTGATTACACCCGTACGGCGAGTAGTCCGCGTTGCTTTAGATAATCCGCAAGCTGCGTAACGCTCGGTCGATCAGGCGCCGCCGGCAACAGTCGGCCGCTAGTGTTAGAAATCGTCGCGTATTCGCGGGTTACCGCACCTTCGACACGCTCCAGCGTCACAGCGCCTTTGCGCTTCTCAACCGGATCGATGTCGTCATGATGAATCTCGGCGGCCAGGGCCATTTGGCCGTACTGGATGCGCGCCGGCAGGTAGTTGTTCGGCTTGATCTCGTGATCCAGCAGCACTTCCCGGCGCGGCCAGGACAGTGACTGCTCGCTGTTCGTCTTGCGCCCCTTCCAGGTCATGCCATCCATCGCCAAAGCGGCCCGACGCAGCAACGCTTCCTGCGCTGGAACACCCTCAGGAATGACCGCGCCGAACTTCACGGCATACATGGCCAGGTCCTCGGCGCTCGCGTAGCTTTCGGCGTCAGGCTTGCCGGTGCCGTCCTCGATGATGAGTGTCATGCGTCAACTCGCTCGAATGGTTTGTAGATTGGCCGCCGGGTGACCGACAGCCAGCAGTATTACTCCTTGGGCAACTCAGCGACGAGCTTTTCCAAGGATTCTTTCGAGGCGTTGGCCCGATACTGGACCCTGGCATCATCGAGCTTTGCTTTCAGCGCCGCGATTTCACCGGCCTCATCAGCCGGGGGCATGATGACAGGCTTCTTCAGCGCTTCAACCTCGCCACGTAGTGCGTCGACAGTCAAGGCCAGGCCGTCACGTTCAGTGGTCAACTCATCAACCGAAGCATGGATCGTGCCCAGCACGTCAAACAAGCGCAACGCCAGGTCGCCGGACTCTGGACGATGGATTTCGCCAGCTTCCAGGCCGTCAACAAGGATCTGGATCGATCCATGCTCAGCACGCAAAGCC
This sequence comes from Pseudomonas reactans, assembly GCF_013385825.1. Lineage (GTDB taxonomy): Bacteria > Pseudomonadota > Gammaproteobacteria > Pseudomonadales > Pseudomonadaceae > Aquipseudomonas > Aquipseudomonas reactans. The sequence goes on from NZ_JACAPG010000014.1 coordinate 553,006, forward strand.
GCGATAACCTTTTCCAGTTCGGCTTGGTTGCCCGCACCAACAATCTGCGCCCGCTTGGCTTCCTTCACCGACACATCGATGCCGGCTGCTTCGTACGCATTGACCACGCTCGGCCATTCGCCAATCACCAGCACGCTGGTCACACCCGCTTCGGGCTTATCGAAGTGTTCCGGATTGCGGTAACGCTTCTCCGGGTCGAAGCCGCTCAGCTGGTTGCTGTAAGTCAGTTCCATGTGTTTCTCCAAGGCGGCCATTGCTGACCGCGCGTTGAGTTTGAGGCTTAACCGCCAGTAACAGGAGGCGTTGCGGTCAGCGTGATCATCACGCCGGCGGTGACTTTGTTGCTGCCCGCATGCTTGACCCAGTTGGCAGCGGAGCCGACGGCAGCAAGGGTTGGGTTGGAACCGCCAGTGGTGGCTTTCCAGCTGTAACCCAGCACATCAATGTTCACGGTGCCTTCAGCGCGGTAGCCGATGCTCAGGTTCTCTTCGTCGTTCACGTCGTACGAACGGAAGCCTGGGGCCTGCGACTCGGTAATGGTCACGGCGTTTGGCAGCAGGCCGAAGATCACGTCCGCCGGCGCGGTATCGGTCACCAGTACCGGCTTGCCCAGGGTGCCCGGCAGGCCGCCGTAGATCACGACGCCAGCTTCTTCGTAGATCTTGTTGGTGATGGCTTCATCGACGATGTCGAAGTAGGCGCTGGAGTGCATGACCCACAGAGCAATACGGCCGAACTTGTCGCCGAACTTGCGCATACCGCGAGTCAGCGTCTTCTTGCCATCGGTTTCGATGTTGGCCGAAACCACCATGTCAGCGTTGGAGCCGATGGCGGCACGCAGGCCAGCAGTTGCGTACTGGATGAAGCCTTCCAGGGTAGCGTCAGCAACGTCGGCGCCGACGATCTGGGAGAACTCCTCGACCGGACGACCGCGACGCTTGAACGCCTCTTCGGTGGTCTGGTACGGGCCGTACTTCCATGGAGCTTTGACGCCAACAGCTTCGCCGGCGCTGATTTTCTTGGCGATTACCTTGCCGTCGGAGTTGACGTCGCGGTGCTCCAGAGAGCCGTTCAGCTTGTACAGGGCGCGCTTGCGGAAGTCGCCTTCAATCAGCTCGTTGTCCAGCACCATCGCGCCGTTGGACGATGCGTTGAACACGTCGAGGTTGTCCTGGACACGCTCCAGGTATGCGGTTTGCGCCTCATCGTTATAGATGATCAGGTCGCTGTTAACGGTTGTAGCCATGGGTTAATCCCCTTACTTGGGCAATGCGAGATATGCGGTTTGGCCGTGCTTGCGCTGAAAGTCGCGCTTCTGCTCGGAGGTCATTTCGGAGCGCTTAAATGCAGCCTTGCCGCCACCCCCGCCCGGGGCAAATGTCCCTGAAGCCCTTGGCCACAGGTGAGGTGCGCTTTCGCGCAGAGATTCCGCCCATTCGAGCGGAGTCAGAGGGGTCTTGCCGTCTTTACCGAGGATGACCTGGCCGGATTCATCAACGGCGACTGCATCGCCATCTTCGTTAAGGGTGAACACGCCTTTGGCGCGCAGGATGATGTCGTCGGTTGCTTCAGGTAGAGCGCCAGCTTTCAGTGCTGCTCCGCGCACGGAGTCGCCCAGGACTTTGCCCTGGAACTTGGCAGCGAAAGATTCAGCCTTCTCAGCGCGCTCGCTGATGGCCTTCAACTGCTTGTCGTAGTCACCGCGCAGGCGCTCAGTGCGGCGGTTGAAGACCTCGTCCACCTTGCCCTCGGTCAGCAGCTTGGTTTCTTCGTCTTGTCCAGCCCGACTGAGCAGACCTTTGACGGCGTCGATGTCGATGCCTTCAAACTGGGTTTCGAACTGGGTCAACTTGCCGGAGGTTTCCTTCAGCTTGCCCAGCAGCTCCGAGTTCTTGGTTTTCAAACCGGAAACGGATGCTTCAACGGCAGTCGCGATAGCGGCCTTGATTGCCGGATTGTCCAGGTCGATTTCGTTTTCTTCTGCCACGTTGATGCACCCCTTGGGTATGTTTCGCCCACTTTGCAGGCATAAAAAAGCCCGCGTGAGGCGGGCATATTCATTTAGAATTTTGGTCTCACTTTCCTCTAGAAAAGTGACTTATCGGATAGGAAGCCAATGAGCGAAGCCAGCACAAGCAAATTCAGCATTATCTTTCCCGTCGTATGCACCCTAATTGGCGTATTTGCCACTGGTACTTTCACTTGGTTGACGAGTTATCAAACGGCATCTCTAAGTCAAAAAAACGCTTGCATTCAGCGTATCGACACACAAGAAAAACTTCTTCGAGAAAAAGGTGAGAACTTTCTCGCAGCATTGGGAGACATGCTCAACTACACGATCTTCCCGAAAACCTCTACACCGCAAGAGTTGGCTGAAAACGCGGGCCCACTAATCAAGGCGGGTATCGTTATGTCCGCCTATGCCCCACCGGAGCTAGGTCTTAGATCAATGATGATCTCCAACTCCGTAAGGGCTGGAGCGCTTGCGTCCATGCATAAGCTCGACGAAGACGCAGCAATGGGTACTATCAATGACTCCTTTGGAAAGTGGCACACTGCTTATTACGATGCGCTGAATTCACTTGATAAACAGCGTCGAGCGTGTGAATAGCCTAGATTCCAGCATGTTCGAACGCCATCGGCTCTAGGCTCTTCATCTGCACCAAGGTCAGCGGCGCGAAGTTGCGATCAAGCTGCAGCTCTGCGAAACGCTCAACGGTCAGGCCGCCCTCACGAAACAACTTCGCTCGCACCGGCCCAATGGCAACGTCCTGAAACGCTGCGGGCTGAAGCTGAAGCCAGTGGTAGTAGTTGAGGTCGGCACTTACCTGCTTGCCGCCATCTGCGCCCACTGAAGCCCGCGTAGCGCCCTTGGCGAACATCGCGCTGAGCTTGGTCAGCAGGATGAAGGTGGTGCGGCAGTTCGGGTGAAATGGCGGCCTTGGGCCGGAATCCACTGGAAACTTGCGCTTGTCCATCGAGCGGCATTGCTGGCTGGTCTTGCTGTCCAGCGTGGCCACCATTTGGATCTCTTGCACGATATCCGTGTTGGCCTTCGCGACCTCCATGCGAGCCTGGGACGACACATGCTGAATCGCGGTGTGCACGACCGTGCTGGCATTATGGTTGGTGGCGGCCAGGATGCCGTCTTTGTACCCTGCCGCCTTGGTGCCGCGAATGTTGCGAATGATCTGGAAGTTCGTCTGCCCTTCGAAGAAGCCCTGCCGGATCGTGCCGGTGAGGCGCTCACGCTCTGCACCGGTCCAGTCCTTGATGAAGGCCTTCAGCAGCTTCCCGCCGCCGGTTCCGCGCACGCTTAGCGGGTTCGTCAGCACCGCGGTGCGAATTGCAGCAGCTGTGGGCGCCACCACATCGAGCGACACGCCCACCGGTGCAGACCTGGCCAGGCTGGTCGCTTCGAACTCCGCCTCGTAGTTGGCGATATCTACAAGGTCGAGGTTCAACTGCGCGCTGTATCGGTCGAAGATACCCAGCAACAGGCTGTCGACCTCCTTAAGTAACGTTTCCAGGCGCTTGACGTTGTACTCGGTCAGATCTGACTGGGTGAGTCGGTCACGGATCGAACGATCAATCTCCTTGAGGAAGGGAGCAAACTTGCCCACCTCCCCAGCCTTGAGCTTTTCGAGGAAGACCGCGTGCCGTATGGTCGCGTCAAGGATTGCTTGGTTTGCCGCCATTCGGTTTGTCCTCGTCGTCTAGGCCCAGTCCGTCACCCTGCTCTTCCAACTCGCCGTCGATCTGCAGGTCAGTACGCTCTGGTGCGATCAGGCCCAGCTTGCGGAGGTACGCCCGAAGATCCGCTTTCGCAAAGCCGCCGTTCTGCCACAAGCCAACCAAGGCGGTGATCATCTGCGGATCAGCAGTCAGCTCGACGAACTCCTGATTCACCTGGTAGGCAACCTTCTTGTCAGCAATGCCCATGTAGGCGCAGCACCACATGATCGCCCGGGTGTAGGCCTCGCTGACGTTTGCCACGCAACCGGCCAGAACCGAAGTGGATGCCGACTGATCGCCGCGGGACTCCGTTGCGGTCTTGGCGGCCAGTGACGCCACCACCATCCGGGCACCCAGTTCGATCATCATCTGGTTCTTATCGGCCATTGCCTCCTTGACCAGCGTGTTCGGCGCCGGTTGCGCGTAGCCGAATGCACCACCCGCCGGCAGCATCATGGGAGCCCTGGAGCCAACATAAACGCCGTTCTTCTCCATCCAGTCGCGCCACTGCTCATCAAGGCCGCTGATCCACGGCTGAGCCTGACCACACCAGAAGACGCTATCTTCGTAGTCGGCACTGTTCCGGTAATGGCCCAGGTTAATCATGGCAATGTCGTAGAGCGGCGACTCATCAATGCTTGGGTCGTTGTTCTGCGCGCCAGCGAAGGTGAACGGGATCTCCTTGAGACGCCCCGTGACGCCCTCCGGCCTGAACTCTTCGATGACGGCCAGTGGCCCGCCACCTTTCGGCCCGGATCGGCGCCAAACACGACAAACGAAACCGTCCTCCTCAAGCGCCAGTTCCCGGTACTGCTCAGCCGTCTTGTAGCCGAAGCCTTCAGGAATCTCCGGAGACTCGCGCAGCACCACCAGCGTCAGAACGCTGTGACCGTTCACCATGCCCGTGCGCCAGTTGATGATGTCTTCGGCGCAATAGGACAGGATCACCGAGTGACCTCCAATGCCGTCGTCTTGGTGATAGTCGACGTAAAGCCCGTGGCGCCCAGCTTCAAGCACCTTCTCCAGCGTCCCTTGGGAGTGCTGGTAAATGCTCACCCCGGAGCCGTTAGCGTTGTCTTGCAGGTATTCCAACTTCTTCGGGACCGTCAGCGTCGGATCTTTGTGGAAGGCCAAGCCCAGCAGCCCGTTACGGGTGTGCCCGGTGGCGTTCTTGAAAACCGCCCGCTCGCGGTAAGCCCGATTCCGGTCTTCGTTCTCCGGCGACTTGTCGTGCGCGTTGATGTACGGCAGCCGATCGACTACCCGGTGCTGGCCCGCGCAGACGTCGCGAACGGTCGCCCAACGGTCCAGCACTGCCGTGTATTCCGCCCGCTTGAAGGAGACGTCGTTGCTCATCGGGCGTATCCCATTTTGATAGCGGTGACCGGTTTGATGATCGGGTACTCGCGGTGGATGAAGTAGCCGCCGGCGTCGTTCGCGTGATCGATGCCGGCGGTTTTGTCTGGCTCCCCGTTCGCGCCCCACACTTGCTGCTCCAGGCCATCGGCATAAGTAGGACAGGTGAAAGGGTTGATCAAGTAGCGGCGATCCCCCTGCGCATTGCAGAAGACGGCGTTCATCGCATTGATACGGTCCTTCACCGGCGGGTTTGACGCGGGCGCGATGACCATGAACCCGGCCTGCTTGAGCATGGCCAAGTCGGTGATGCTTGCGTTCACGGATTTGCGTGAGTCGCCAGAGGCATCCGGGTAGATCCTGATCTCGCACGTCTTCTTGAAGTCGTTGCCGTCGTGCTGCCAGTAGCGCTCTTTGATTCGGCGGATCATGTCGGGCGTGTCGTATCCGTCGATTAGCTCATCCACCGCCCTGGGCAGCCCCTGGTCACGTTTGACATGGGTGATCGCCGCCATTTTGCCCACGTTGAAGTCCATCCCGATGAACAGCGGCTCGCCGGGCTGCACGGTGTCGAAGCATCCGTTGAGCTTGCGGTCGTAGGCGGTGTAGATCGTGCCGGACGTGAGGTTGACGAACTGGCCCTTGAGGTACGCCATGATCAGCTGTGGCGGATACGACTCCATCAGGGATGCAATGTAGTCATCCGGCAGGTTCAGCTCGTTGTCGAAGGTGCTGGCCTGCACCAGGCCGTACATCTCCTTGAGCGACGGCTTGTCGCGCAGCTGCTTCACGAACTGCAGGAAGACGAACTTGAAGCCTTCCGGCGTAGTGGTGACATCCACCCCGTTCTTCAGCCCGGGCAAGTTGTAGCGCATACGGGCGATGATCTTGCGCCAGGCCTGTTGAGCCTTGACGGCAGTAAGAACGTCCAGCTCATCCACCAGGGCATGGCCAATCTTGAAACCGACAATCGTCTGCGGCTTCTCCATCGACCGACAGATCACAGTGCCGCGGTACTGCCGGCCGCTGTAGATGTGAACTTCGTGGTTCGCCTGGTTGATCTTGGTCTTCAGCCCCCAGTCGTAGGCCACCTCATCCATGGTCGGATAAAAGATGTCCCGAATCTGCGGGTAGGTCGGTGCGAAGTAGCCAGCGTTGACGCCGGGCCACTCCATGAAGTGTTTGCTCAGTGCCGAACAGCCCACCCAGGTCTTGCCTGAGCCGAAGCCTGCAACGAACGCGCGGAATTTGTGAGGCAGCGTGAGGAACTGAGCCTGCGGAACGTTAAGGCTCGGCATTCGGCTTCCTCGCATCCACCACATCAACCTGGATGCGGGTCGGGATAACTGGTTCGTCGCCAGCCTCTTCCTTCTTTGAGCGGTTCACGAACATATCACCGGTTTCTTTCGCCGCCTGCTCCAAGATCTGCATGGCCAAACCGATGTTTTTCATCGACTCAGCTCTCTCCACGAAACGGTTCATGGCGCGAAGGCGAAAGGCACGGTTGGCTATCGGGATCTCGACAGTTTCTTCCCTGAAGCGCTTGCGGCACTCTTCGAAAAACGTCTTCCACTTCTGCCCAAGGTCACGACCGGAATACTTCGTTGGGTCGTATCGCTCACACAGTTGGCGGGATACTTCGATGCCGTATTGCTCCTTGACGGCCTGACAAACCTGACTGGGGGTGTCGAAGCAGGCCAGGGCTTGGACAATAAAGGCCTTCACCTCATCTTTCAGGGCTGCCATAGATTCGTTTTCCGTCAAGGGCTGTCAAGGATTAAGCCGACTTGAGCAGACAGGTTCCGCAGGCCCTCGCAATGTTCAATTTCCCCACCTCAGCAGGACTGTTTGCAGCATCCACCAACGCTTGAACGTCAGGGCTTGCACCGTAGCGGCGGACCACACCGACGAACTCTTCAACGTCATGGCCCTGCAGCTTGATCTTCGGTGCACCGTCTTGGGTGAATGCTGGTTGACCGTACTTATCGGTCGCGTGAGCCAGGTGATACAGCTCGTGTTCCAGGAGCGCGCAGAACTCGAGGTCGCTGCACTGGGCGCAGTATTCGGCAGCCAAGGTGATGATGAAAGCCGGCACATCGCCGAACCAATCACGCATCTGTTGCTCCATCCGTGCCTTCTGCCAACCGCCGGCGCGGAACGCTACCTGCTCGGCCTGGCCCAACACTGTTCTTCCCTGCTTCTCGAAGCTCGACGACGCCCACATGATCCGGATGTCTGCATCCAGTAGGTGGGCATGGTCTTCGTTGTGAATGCTGCCTGTGCTGGCAAGGATCTCGGTTTGGAGCCATTCCCACACCTCAGGTGCAGGTGTTAAACGCATACCTAAGTCCGAAAGCTCGGACAACTCAAGAAGTGACGATGGAGGGTATGGCCTATCCATGGATCACCTTGAGCTTGAAATAGTGGAGTGTTACCGGTATTGGTGGCGGCTTCAAAAAGTAAGGAAGCTCAATTCAATGTCTCGCATTAAATGTATTTGCCTTAGCGCTCTCGCAGTTGCAACTCTATCAGGATGCGTTACCGCCCCTACCTGGGTTAACAGGGGCCCAGTAGATCTAGACGTTTGGAACGGCCTGATGAACTGCTACACCGATGCCAATATCATCGACGGAGAAAGGATGGAGGGTACGCTCTGCGCCACGCAGGAATCTGGTTTCTTCGGAGGCGGCGAACCTGAAGTCTATTTCGGGCCATGGAATCGGAAATTCATGAAAGAGTATGCAAGCGCAGCCACTGCTGGTGTAGCTCAGGACTGGAAGGGCAAAAAGGTGTTCTTGCAATGCGACCCCACACTCGCGAGTGATAACAAAACAGTTGCAAAGCGCTTTTGCAAAGTCACAGTCAACGATCAGTTACTGGTTAGTGCAACCGTCAAGTACGTGAAGTAGAAATAGGCCTCTCAAGCCATCAGGCTCAAAACCCGGCCCGGTAGGCGCGTTCGATTGCCTCCCAGTCGGGTTGCTTGGTTGTCGTAAATTGTCTCACGTAAGCCTAAGGCGGCATTGAAATAGTGGCGCGTTGCCGGTATTGGTAGGTTTCAACTCACCAAGGGAGCAACACATGTCGATTGATATGACCCGCTACAACAACCGCACTGCATCAAATGAAGACAAGCGTGCCTTCGCGGTATCTGCTGCACTAACCCTGATTCAGGCAAAGGTTTCTAACGCGCCAACCAATGGAACAATCCTTGAGTCTGAAATGAGCAGCCTCAGCTCTTACGCCGATCAGATTGAAGAAGCGTTGAAGGTGAAGTAATCCATCCGTGCCGCACTCACCTGCGGCACACCTCCCCCCATCTCGTCAATCGACAGAGCGTCGACTAGCTACAAGTCACCCAGTCGAGAAAACAAAAAGGAGGCGCCATGTTAAGGAAACTTTTAGCAACGCTGTTCGGCCCCAAACCGTCTAGTCGACCCGCTATTAATCGTCAGATCGCCACCGAAGCTCCAAACCAGCTCACTGAGTATTTTAGGAACGAGATCGCGGCCTCTCCGCACATCAAGGAGTCGGGGAGGCTCGCAGTTCTGAACGACTTTCTTCACACAAAAAAACTTGCAGATGAAGAAGCACTTACTACTGAACAGAAACGTGCACTGGGCCTCAATGCCCGAATGAAAATTACTAAAGGGCATCTGGCCACCCTTACAGATGAAGGGCTTGCAATCGGGCCAAAGCCTGTACTGCATCGTCTCTACCTAAGAGCCACTCACAAACATTTGCGCAGGGAAGGCATCTCACGTATCAAATCTGCTGGCCTCAACAGCTATTCAGTCCTTAGCTGTGGGGATGAGCGCGATTGTGCTTGGTGTAAGTCTATGGATGGAAAGTCGGTAGCCGTGACACAAGATTTTGATGACTTGGCTGATCAGAGTTGCAGCTGTGAATACTGCCGTTGCACACTGATCGCAAAGATGAAGCGTTAACTCATACGGCACGCCCTGAGTTACGAGCTCACCATCCTAGCCGTTTCAGCATGTGCCTGTCCGTGGAGGATAGCCACGACGATGCCCTGGGGCAGGCCTGCTGATCTCGCGGCGTCCACAGCTTTAGCTATGGCGATATCCAGATCAGCCAGGACCTTGTTGATGTCCTGGCTCATGGGCAACGCATGCCGCAGGCGGGTGACGTTGCTCATCTGAAAACCTCGCGCCACGACTTGGCGCATTCGAAAACGTGGCGCGGATTACTGCGATACCCGGTTGAGGGCTTCGTCCGCTTTGCCGGCAGCCTGGGCCGCAGTAGTTGCAGCCTTCGTGGCCTTGTCGGCGGCGGTTCCGGTTTGGCGGGTCAACTCTTCCAGGCGCTTGTCTCGCTCGCCCATGGCAGTGTCGTAGGCCTTACGAATATCGGTCACCTGGTTGCTCTGGTTCTCGGCAAGAGACCAGTAGGCGACTTGGTAACCAAGAACGGCGCCACCTCCCACAAGCACGACGGCAATGGCCCAGACCTCGGCCCGGCGCCACCAGCGGCGTGCGATAAATTCCAATGCGCATCTGTCCATCAGGCGATCCCCCCCAGCTTAGTGCGCAGGCGGGTGATCTCATCACTCTGCTGCGTCACTCGATCAGTGAGTTGAGCGACCTGGCTTGTCAGCGCTTCGATCTTGCCTTCCATGCGGCCGACGGCGGCGGCCAGGTCGTTCCGCTCTTTCGCGAATTGATCGGCGCGGGCCTCGGCTTCTTTGCGGGCGGCGCGCTCCTGGTTCAGCAACTCGTTCAACCGCTTCAGCGTGCCGATATCGGCGCTGTCCATCGCGCGGTCGGTCGCATCCTTGGAAAGGAAGCGGCGCAGCCAAAGCAGGCCGCCCAATACAACTGTGGCGCTACCGCCCAGCCAGGTAGCTGTGCCTGGGCCGAGGTCAGTTGGGTCCATCACTACTCCAGAAATGAAAAAACCTCGCACGATGGCGAGGCTTAAGTTTGCGTGTGTCGCGCTGAAACAGCTGAACACCGTGGCATAAAAACAGAATCTTTCCGTGCGGAAAAGCACTTTTCGAAAATGTCTTGAGTGCGGATAATGCACTTCCCTACCGCACTCATCCTTCAAATTTGGATGACCATTTATCTTGGACGATGATGAATAACAACGGACCCATTGCAGAAGACAACGTCGCGGACTTTCCTGGCCGAGAGCAGAATGGCGAAAAGGAGGGTCAGCCGAAACCCGCTACGCCTGAACTTGACGCCGCCCAGGAAGCGCGCATTCGACTCGAAATGAAGCTCCACCGTGAACAATACGAGGCGGATGAGGTTCAGCGTAAGAAGAGGTTCATGAACAGGCTCGTCATATCGACTGCCGCTGGATTCGTCTTCCTCGTTTTTAACTTCTTATCTCTGCGCAACCCCGAAATCTACGACGTGGATCCGGAAACACTCAGAATTGTCAACCAAGCCATCAACGCAATCATTCTGCTGACGGTGCCTTTTGTTCTAGGAACAATAGGCGCTTCTGCGAGAATACTGATTTCCGACATAAATCCTCAGCACAAAACCGCTTTGATTGTGTCGTCTGGCCTGATGGCCGTTTTTTCATGGGTTAGTATTAAAAGCGGTGTATTGGTAGCCTTGCTAGCTCCGCACATTGAAAGAGCTAACCTTTCAAAAGAAACCGTTACAACAGGCCAAAGCGATTTCTATACCTTGGCATTGGTCGCAATCGCGGTAGGCATGTTTGCGACGAACGTATATTTAATGATCGCGCAAAGGGTTGATCAACTAACACTGCGATCCAAGGACGACAGACCTTGAGACACTGAGGAAGTCTGTGGGCTTCCTCAGCAACAGCAGACCACCGAGCAAAACAGTGCCGGTACCGCCAAGCCACGCGAACGTGCCAGGGTCCAGGTCACTAGTATCCATCGCCACTCCATAGAGAAAGGTGGCCGAGGTACGACCTGTACAAATAAGTCAGCTCCAGCAGCACTCCCAGTTCGGAGCAATGGGTGTGATGGGGCCGAAAACGAAAAGGCCCCGCACGATGGCGAGGCCTTGAATAGTTGCGCGACCTAAGCCGCGCGGTATTGCTTGGTAGGCCCCCAATTATGTAGGCCTGCCGTCTTCAGGGTGATTTAAGCCACAGTGCCGTCGGCGTTGAGATAGTCCCAGCGCATGTACACGGGAATGTTGTAGCTGTCGCTCAACTGCATATATACCCCCAGACCCGCAGGAATCATGATGGGCTGAAAAACCTCACCCCCTGTATGAATGATCGGTAGCGTGAATTGAAAGCGATCTGGTGGCGGGGTCAGTCCAACACTTACGGTGTTTTGGACCCAGGTACGAATGTCATAAAAAATAATGCCATTCACGTTTTGTTGTGGTGTGAACAACGTAGCTACCTGAGAGGCGCTACCGCTGAACTTTAGGTCGTTTTTGAAGTGTTTGCCAAGTACTCGTACAGTCATTTTGTCACCTATTGAGTCGAATGAATTGTCGCGGAGGATTCCGCTTTCATGTCGCTCAAAGGCGATTGCTCGAGGCTCATGGCCTTCACATGATTCAACGTCCCGCACCGGGAACATTTGATCTGGAGCTCTGTAAACCCACCCGTACGGGCGAGAAGTCTTTTGCAGTTACCGCATCTGAATTCTTTCAACATCTGCAAATTCCTTTTGCTGAATCGCCCTTTCCGTGGGCAATAAAAAACCCGACACAGTGGCCGGGCTTGAGTCTAAGGAGTGAGTTCCTTAGCTCGTGGGTATCCCTTCAGTTACTTCGGCTGCAGGAGCCTCCAGAGCAATCCGCTGCTGTCGCTTTTCCTCAAGCAACTCAACGATTGAGGCCCGATGTTTTTCGGTATGCGCGAGGAATGCGGACCTTGGAAGCAAAAGACGCACAGGTGCAGGCAGAAGCTCAAAAGCCTTTTCCGCAACAAGCAAAAACACTTCGTCATCCTTGATGCGATCATGTGTAACAGTAAGCAGGCCATCAACCACAACGCGCTCTATCTGCGGCCAATTTTTTTCCAAATACTCAGTAGCGGCGCTTGCCCCCTCTCCAACAGAGTTAAGGACTGCATCCTTCGCTGAGATCGCCGTCTCGCTAACGGCTTCTGACAATGCCTTCGCCTTGTCGGCCAAAAATCCGAACATACTCATCCGCTCCCTGAATGCACGATAAATATTTATCGACAACGATGGAGCGTTCTTTAGAACAAATTTCTAGCATAGAAAACCCGGTGCTTGGCTGGGTTCTGGATAAGTAGAGATTGGTGGTGTTCGAACCCATGGGCGCTTTGGTAAAACTCCGTGGCGGACATCTCAACGACTGGCTACCGGAGCAGTATCTATGCGCACTAATTCAAACTTAGAACCGCTCGGTCACCGCCCCCTGAATACAAAAAGCCCCGCACAGTGGCGAGGCTCTTCGATATCAATCCCTAACGCGCAAGATCGACAGGTTGGATAAATACTCTCTCACTTTCTCACTCATTGCAATGGCTATTTGCTACGCCGCACAACTTTCGATTAAACCCTCAGCGTCGAGCAGTTCCTGAGCGGCCGTCAGCGCCTCGTTTACCTGGTCATCCAGCGTCTTGCGGATCCCTGAGCGCCACCGGTACCGCGTCGATTCCGGCTTGCCGTCATTGTCCCAATTGGTGATGTCGTACCAGGCGGCCGGCAGCACAGCGGCGGAGCGTTTGCCCTCAGCACCGGCAACTTGCGGAATGGCCCACGTCAGCACAGCGCACTCACGAAACCGTTTCGGCGCCGGCGACTTCACCGAATTCAGGAGTTCCAGGATCGCGCCGTGCTTGCGCTCCTGGTGCGTAGAGTACTTCGCCACTAGTGCCCGCCAATGTGCCGGGGTCAGCATCTTGTGCAGCCGCCCGAACACCCAGCAGTCTTGGAGAAACGCAGCCTCCTTGCCGATGATCTCCCCCTTCTGCTTGGCGCACTGCACCTTCGGCTCAAAGTCGCAGCCGCCGGCGGAACTGATGGTCTCGGCCGCGAGCGCCCGAACTACTGCTGAAACAACGTTGCGATAGGTCATGCTGCAGCCCTCTTCAGTTCTCTGGTCTTCGCCCGGTAGTAGGCCTTGATGCCCTTGATCTGCTCGACGGTGTATTTCCGCACGCTCTGGTCTGCTTCCAGAGCGTCGACGGCCTCCTGGCCGATTCGCGCAATCAGGCCGATCCGGTAATCCACGGCATTGCCCGAAAGGAAGCGGTTGTCCTGCTTGCTCTGGGCGTGACAGTTACGTTCATCGAAGCGTAGGTGCGGCGCGGAGCCGACGCTGCGGTAGTGGCCGGCATCGACTGCGTTGCCGCTCCAGTCCAAGGGCTTTCCGCTGGAGATGCAGAGGTGGCCGGCGGCCTGATCCCGGGTGCGGACGTACTCATTGAACGACTGCTGAGCCTCGCGCATGTGTTCGCCGCGGCTCTTCAGCCTCTCCTTGCGAACCTTGATTTCGCGGCGCTCAACCTGGGCCAGCGACTTACGCGCTTTGGCCTGGTTCACGTCCTTGATGGCCAGGCCACACTTCGGGCTACATACCGCCTGGCCCAGTCGCTGCGGCGGAAAGTTGATGCCGCATGCAGGGTTCTTGCAGGTTTTCTTTTTCCGTTCCTTGGTTGTTACAAGCATGGCTCAGCCTCCTTGGCTTTCTGCTGCTCTGTGGTGAAGTCGCCGCGCAAGGGCATCAATTGCTCAGGCTTGAAAAACCCGTAGCCGTCTTCGCCATCTCGCCCAACGATCCAGCCGTCATGTGGAGCGACCCACAACCGGCCGCCTGGTTCTTCAGCTTTCTGCCCCTGGAGCCGAAAAATGACGAGGCTCACTTGCGACATAGAGGAAATTCCGTAACGCGAAACCAGCGTCAGCGCAAGGTCGCCCGGTTTGAAGTTGCGGCTCATCAGTAGCGCCCTCCCCAATTGTCCTTTTGCGTCCAGCGCACCTGGTGCTCGGCGCCGAATGCATGCACCCACTCGATCAACTCGCCGCACTGCTTCACGTTCAGCTTGCTGGTGCGCTCGTAGATAACGTCGAAGCCGTTGCCGTCCACCGCCGGGATCATCTGCGGCTTGTCGCCCGACTCACGGAGCCAGGCGGCGGTCAGCAGGCGCTTCCAGATCAGGACGTCCCACTTCTTCCCGGCGTGCTCGACCTGGGCGGCGATGTCGGCCAGCGCCGCGTGCAGAGCCTTGTTCTGCTCCCCGCTACGGTCCACTTCGGTGATGGCCAGCTTCTTGGGCTTGGCCAGGTCTAGGCCGGCGATGTAGCCCATGGCCTTGTTGCGGTCTGATTCGTTGCGGATCTGGAGGCTGGTCATATCAGAACCCTTCCTTGCCGCGCTGCGATTCCCACTCGAACGGGATGACGATCACCCCACCCTCCCGAAGCCGATCAATGCAGCGGTCGCCGATGGCGTCTGGCAGCGCCTTGGCTTCCAGATTGGAAACGATCACCGTGGGGCGCATCTGCTCGTACCGACCGTTGATGATTGCGAACAGGGTGGTCAGCTCGAAGTCGCTGGGCTTTTCCTTGCTGACGCCGATCTCGTCCAAAATGAGTAACGAGGGGCTGATCAGGCTCGACAGGATCTGGCTTTCGCTCTGGTCGCTGGTGCGGTCGTAGGTCGCCCGGATCGCCTGCAGCACGGAACCGATAGTGCGGTACACAGCCGTGGCGCTGGACCTGGCCATGATCTCGTTGGCGATCGCCACGGACAGATGCGTCTTGCCGGTGCCAGGCTTGCCCAGCAGCAATAGGCAGCGGCCCGTCTCGGCGATCTGCGCGAACTCTGCGGCATACCGGCGGCAAGTGTTCAGCGCCTTGCGTTGCTCAGCGGTGGTGGCTATGTAACCGTCCAGGGTTTTGCTGGCGAAACGCTTGGGAATCAGTGCGGCACCGAGCTTGCGCTCCATAGCCATACGTAATTCCATCGCCTTGTTCGCCTGCTCGGCGGCCTCGGTCTTCTCGCGCGCTAGTCGGCTGCACTCAGGGCAGGAGCTCTTCAGCTCCTTGCCCAGCACAGGGAATACCTTTTGCTCGAAAGCACCATGAATCTCACAGTCTCCTGGCTGGATGCGTGTTCCTGGCGGTAGCTCAGGTGCGGGTTGATCAGCGGCCTCAGATCGCATAGGAACCGTCCTCACGCTGAATCAGGCCGTGGGTGTAATTGCGCTCAGCGAAGCCGGTGTGGCGAGACTGGGACGCCGGGGCCGGCGCAGATTCCGCCAGGCGCTTGATCACCCAGGACGCCTTGAAACCCTGCCAGCCAGAATTCAAGGCCTCGGTGATTGCGTCTTCGGCGGTGATCCCGGCCTCGACGCACTTGGACAGTTCGGTGTTCACGGTTGACCAGACGGTGGCGGTCACGGCGGCTCGCTTAGCCTTGCGCTGGGTTAGCCAGTCGGCCAACAGTTGCTCAGGGACGTTGTGGCGGTTGTCGGCCAGCAGCTGGGTCATGCCGAACGGAGTCTTGCGATCAGGCTTCGCCGGTTCGGGTTTTGGTTGGGGCGGATTAATCTCTTTCGAAGAAAGAGTTAATAGGGGTTCTTTCTTTGTATAAAGAAGGGAAGTTGCCGTTTTGGTCTCACTCGCATCAGGTCTCAGTGAGACGATTTGAGCTGAGTGAGACGTTTTGGTCTCAGTGAGATTTGCTGGTTTTTCTTCGTAATAGGACCATTCACGAGTAGGCGAAATGCCAATCTCACCGCGGCTACCACCAACGCGGTAGATGATCTTGCGCTCGAGCAGATGGCTGATCGCCTTCGAGGTAACGTCGCGGCGCATGTTGGTCAGCTTGCCCAAGTCATCAGCAGTCAGGCGGCGTGTCTCAACCTGGAAGCCGATCGTTTGACGGGCAATAGCCATCACAACGCGAAGCTCTCTCGCTGGCAGATCAACTGTCGCCAGCGACTCCATCAAATTGTTGTCCATTCGGGTGAACCCCCGAGGGTTGTGTATCGGAACAATGTTTGGCATGATTTCTCTCGCTTACCGCTGTTGAAGAAGCCACCCTCGTCCGGTGGCTTTTTTGTGTATGAAATTCAGGCGGCCTTCACCGACTGCTTGAATACTTCCAGGCTGACGATCACTTCCTCAGCCTCTTTGAGCAGTTCGGATTTCTCGCGAGTGCAAACGCGGCCATCGGCTTGGGCGTCGAAGGCAAGGCGGGTCACGTCAGCTAGATCGGCGTGCAGGCGCAGAAGCGCCGTGTTTAGGTTGATGCCCTCGGGCTTTTCCTTCGGGACCAAGTCGAAACCAAAGGCCTCGGCCCACGCCTTCAGTGGCCGGAAGTCCTGGGTGAACTTCATAATCCGGTGCAGTTCTTGGACGTTCAGTTTGTGGCTGTCGTAGTCCGGGTTCGCTTTCTGGGAAAGCAAAGTCTTTGATGAGAAGCTGGCACCATCTGCAATCCGCCCTGCCCCGTGCTCGTCCACCACGTCATAGATCGCCTTCATCAACTCCTGCATGTAACACCTCGAAATTCTTTACGTGGCGCCCTGCAGGTGCAGAGGCGATCATTTGCTCAATGGAACGGCGGACAGGGATGTCAGGCGGCGGTTTTCTTCGAGCCTTCTGCTTCCAGCTCCTTAAAAACCTCAGGCCTGGCTACACGCAGAAACATCATTCGCGCCCTAGGGATGCCGTACTTCCTCCAATCGCTTACCGATGGGGGGCGCACTTCACACAACTCGGCAACACGGAAAGTGCCGCCGAGAGCGTCGATAATTTCATTTGGGTTCATGCCTGATTTCTCCGGCTATTCGCATAGACACGGATATTAGGCATACCTTTTATTTAGGTCAATAGGAATACCTTAGATGCCAGATGTTAGGCTCCCCTAATGAGGACACTTCAAGAGCGGTTAAAATTGGCAATGGCTGGCCCGCCGAAAGTTACGCAGGCCGCGCTGGCGCGCGCCTGTGGGATTCGCGCGCCGTCTGTAAATGATTGGATTTCAGGGAAAACCAAGACGATTGAGGGGGAGAATCTTTTGATCGCCGCCGACTATCTGAAGGTGCTGCCAATGTGGCTTGCTACCGGAAAGGGTGCGATGCGCAAAGGTTCAGATGGTGAGGCGCAACCTGTAAGCAAGGAGAGCAATGTGGTGGCGATTGATTCTCGCCGCAAATCACAGGACCCCAGCTTCATCACCATTCCTCAGCTTGATGTAGCCGGCTCGATGGGCTCAGGCAGAGTGCCGCCCGATCATATTGAGGTGATCAGAGACATTACCGTGCATCTCGACTGGTTGAAGACTCAGGGCTTGTCATATTCCAAGCTGGAGAACCTGGCCATCATTGATGGTGACGGCGACAGCATGGAGGGCACGTTTCGCAATGGTGACGCCCTACTGGTAGATCGCGGCATCACCGAGATTCGAACTGACGCGATCTATGTCTTCACGCTGGATGGAGAGCTTTTCATTAAGCGGCTTCAGCGCCTGACCGGCGGCTCCCTGCGCATGATTTCAGATAACCCGGTGTACCCGGCAATCATGATTGATGGCGATATGCTCGCCAAAGTGCATATTCAGGCTCGCGTTTTGCTCGTCTGGAATGCTCGAAAATTATAGTCGACTGGAAAAATGTCACGGATGACGTACAAGAGCGATCCTCCACGCTGGGACGATGCGGGTCTAATTCAGCACTTCAAGTTCTGCGCGACGATGCAGCTAAGGACGCCGCTCAGGGTACTGTAGCACCACAACAATACCCATTGGGATCGTGAGCAAAGTCCGCCAAAAATTGCTGAGAGGTCTTGGCAGGGCATTTGGGTGCCGTGTACCAGGCTGTCAGGGCTTTTCGAATATGAGGCAACTATGGCTTCAGAGATTGGACAGATTCCGGTGGCCGGTGGCGATTTTTTGCGTTTTCTACTGACTATTCGCGAGGCGGTTGAGTCTCGCGATACAGGAAAACACGCTGCAGCCCTTGCCGTAGCCACTAGCAAGACATGGGAAGACATTGTGGAAAGGCTCGGCGGCGCCCAAAGCGTGGCGATGAAGCTATGTAAGGCGAAAGCCGGGTAAACCAAATAGAGCATACAGGATGACGCCATGGCCCTCACCAAACCCAACCAGCAACTGCGCCGCGATCTCAAGGCGATCGCCTCAAACCTTGAGGAGTCCTGTGTCGACCTGGGAAAGCTTGCAGAAAAACTCAGCGATGCCGACGCCATTGCTCTGATGGGGTTGGTGGGTACGCTTTATGAGGAAGCTGACAGGCTGGCGGGGTATGCGGATGAGGTGAAAGCGGGGCAAATAATTCGTAGCAAGCCAGAATATGCGCTTGGTTTGGCGCGCCGGACGCTGTAGAAAATTAATTCAGACAGGGGACGATAGTGAGCAGCACGAAAGAAGGAAGCATACTCAAGCATCGTCGGTCTGGCTCATTCGTTGATGAGTTTGCAGACAAGTTCACCGCGATGGCTATGAGTTGGAATGGTGAAACGAGACTGCACGTAACGTTTGGTCGCGACTCCCTTGAGATACCTGGGGAGCGGATTGTTCCAGACCCAAACAATCCTGAAAGGGCCACTCTTGAGCCACAAACTCCGCTTCCCTACCGTAATGACATTGCAGCTCTGACCATCCCCATCGAAGTTGCTGAGGAATTGGCTGTCACCCTCCTGAAAATGATTTCTCAGGAAAACAAGCGGAAGGCGGCTCGATCAGGTGAGTAAAGGATTCGGCTTTAATTTTGACCACTTAAACGTCACAGCAGAAGATTGGTCTGTTATTAAGGCGTATGAAGGCAGAGAGCCGCACCCCCCTCAAGCATCAAAAGTAATTGACCTCAGCGAAGGCGTGATCGGCAGAAAAGCTTCAATCGAAACTCGATCAGCCTCGGGTCGCCGGGTAAATATGAGAGGGGCAAGGCGAGCTCTGGATTTAATGCTTGCCGATGTTGATAGCATGACTAAGAGCCGGCCGGATGACATCGCTCCAAAACCGAGCGATACTGAACACATGAGTGACATCAATCGCGAAGAACTGGACGCCAAATTATCCGCTGTTGAAGCGCGGATGGATCGTCGCATCGCCGATTTCCAAAGCGACATGCGCCAGGCTGTTAGTGACTTCCGACTGGAAATACAGCCTATCAAGGGCATGAAGGCGAATATCTGGTCAGCAACCGCTGTCATGGTTGGCACCATCGTCGCTGTAGTGGGGCTTTCTTTCACGGCATTTGATTCTGGAAGAGAAACCTCAGAACTGGTGCAAGAGGCAAAACAGCAAACGACCGAAACTAGGAAGCTTCTTGAGCAAATACAAGCTCAGCAGAAAAGACTGGTTACACCGCCAGCGTCAGCACCACCATCTGCTAAAGAATGAAAAGCCCGGCCCAGCGCCGGGCTTCTTGTTTCTGATGGTTCTCAGTTCGCTCGCCGCTCATCTTCTTGACCTAGATTGACTCACATCATCAACGTAGCGGCATAATGCCATTGGAATTCGCTACGGAGGTTCGGGTTATGAAAAATGCAATCTGGTACACAGCCCTTGCAATACCACCGATGATAGCGATTGCTGCATTTTCCCTTGAGAGCCGCTACACATATGGCATTCAGGATCGTGGACTTGCCAGACATCGGAAAAAGTTCAGAACCATAGGAAGGGCTGCTGTAGTGGTTAGCATATTGGCGATTGCCGTTACGGCTATATTTCTGGCTCAGAATCCTCAATAGAGCGCCAAGCAGGGTTTCTTGTATCTGCCCTTTCACATTCTTTTCACAGCCGGGCGCCTATGGTTAATTCAGCTCCTCGTGAACACCCTTTAAGCCCGCTATCCCCCATCGCGGGCTTTTCTTTGTCTGCGATTTGCTCCTACATCTATCATCTTTGGAATCCGCGCTCAACGCCAAGGCCGTTCCGGCTTCCCGCACCATTCTTCTCCACTCATCTGAGCCAATGAGATTAGCTTTTTCCATGTCATCCGCTGATCGCAGAAGCTCGTTGTAACGATTCTCCGCCTCACCCACTTGATCTGGTTGAAGCAAAATATCTCGCCAGGCTTTCAGCGCCGCGACCCTCTGTCTGTTACTCATTCAGGTTTTCAACATAGGAGCCGTTTGGGGATAAGCGCATCTGCCTGAGAATTTCGAACTCATCTCGAATCTCTGCGATCAACTTAGCAATAGGCTCTCTCCCACTCAAAGTGGACGTCGGAGGTCCCAGTACTAATAGCTCT
This sequence comes from Pseudomonas reactans, assembly GCF_013385825.1. Lineage (GTDB taxonomy): Bacteria > Pseudomonadota > Gammaproteobacteria > Pseudomonadales > Pseudomonadaceae > Aquipseudomonas > Aquipseudomonas reactans. Next base: position 573,259 of record NZ_JACAPG010000014.1, read on the forward strand.
ACTAAGCCGGTCGCAGGGTCAAAGATTTTTATTTGAAGTGACCCGGACGGATCAATGTGGCAAGTGGAGGACAGCGGGAGTAATGCAGATTCAATTACGTGTCGAAGTTCCAGGGCAGATAGCACGGCAGCTCCTTTAAGCAGGAGCCAGCCAAGGCGCTCACACCTGTATCGGACATGAGCTTAGATTTCCAAGCTTAAGACGTTCATCCCAATACTGCTTGGCGAGATGGAGGTAATTCGACTCTACACCTAACAGGATCCACCGTTAGATCGATTAGGCATGTAGACCTCTGTCATCAACAGATCGCTTTACATCTGAGTCCTATCACTACCTGAGTAAGCCCGCTAAGGAGTGGGTCCATTACTTATGACTGGAACCTCAGATCTTGGAAGGTACCGTTCTCGTTGTGAACCTTCACTGAGGCAGCCTTGCCCGCGATGAGTGGAGCAGCCATCTTCACCAGGCCTTCTTTCGTAGGCGCCTCAGCAAGCGGCTTAACCGAGCCACTCCTAAACAAGCCCCAGCCCATTTTCGTTTTGATGATCTTGTACGAGTTCATGGGCGCATCCATTCGATCTGAGCCGAAAGCGTAGTCGCGATTGATGAATTGTGCGCACTCCCGCTTTATGGTGGCTGTACGCCACGAATGGTAAAGTGCGGGCTCAATTATGGGATGGATCCAATGAAAGAGATTACCCAGCGTCTACGTGGAGAGCGTAAGCGCCTCGGCCTCACTCAGGAAGAGCTTGCGATCATAGGCGGCGTGAAGGTGAACGCCCAGAGCATTTACGAGCGAGGGGTTCGAGTACCGAATGCGATCTACCTTGCAAACATCGCCAAGGCTGGCGTGGACGTGCTTTATGTTGTGACCGGCAAGCAAACACCCTGTACTGCAACGCATAAAGCCTAGGCCACCCACCCCGACCTGAATCCAGAGCCCGCCGCTGAGCGGGCTTTTTTGTGTCTGACGAAAAATAATTAGGCATGCCTATTGACGGCAAAAGAAGGAATGCCTAATGTTCACTCATCGCAGCGACTTACGAGGGACTGCGAAGGGCCTCACAGCCCGACGCTCTTTAACAACATGCGCCATACACGATTACCCGGCTCAGGCTGGGAGGTCAGCCCCGGCTATCACCTGTGGGGCGAGAGGAAGTCAGGTGAACAAAACGCGCTGCCACTACTGGTGACCGGCGACAGACAGGCCCGAAAGCCTGCCAACGATGGGATACCCCATACGGCTGTCGAGGTGTTGACCGAACTGGCGAATGACCTGGTAAGCGGCGCGGGAAACACCCACAGATTTACTGATGCCGCTTCTATGAGGCGGCATTGGAAATCAACGGGAGATAGCAGCAATGACCAGAGAAGAGGCTTACGCAGAGATTGGGAGGCTGGCAGCAGAGTACGCGCTGATCGCACAGGCATTCGGCGGGGGTGATAACGGTGGTTCACCCCGACACGCAACGTGAACACGGGATTGAGGCCAAGTGCTTGTATATGGCCGGACAGGGGCCTTGCCCAGAGGGCAAGCAAGAAGTTGTAGCAACCAAACCTGGCCAGCAAGAAATGTTTGCAGCATGACGGACCTTTTCACTGATGCCCATCCAGAGCGGTGGGCATCGGGAAAACAACCGAGGGCAAGACAATGACACAAACATTTGAACAGGGCTGGGCTGCTCGCTCGTTCGGAGAGCAGTTCCCAGGCATGGATGCTAAAGATGCTGAGCGCCTGGACCGCCTGAATCATGCGATCACAGACCTGTACATGGCCGACATGCTGACGGATAGCCAAATCAAGGCTATCCGGGAGAAGAAGATGCCCAAAGCCGTCAGCAAGGCGGTGGCGAGGATGAAGGCAAGCGCTACGTCAGCCTGACGCAAACTGCCCGAGGCCCTGGTACTCCCCAGCACCAGGCTGCATCGGACTGCTCTCCACCTTTCACGGCAGGCTTGAGATTGTTCAAGAACCTCCACCGAAAGCCTGAGAGCAGTCCGATGCGGACGAAATCGCGGCCTATAACCGCCCACCTGCATCACCGCAACACAGCAGATGAATGCCCGGGCTGACGGGCCTCACGTACGGGAAAACACCCCTGATGTAGTTCAGGGATCGGATGCGAACGCATAGTCCGCCAGTAACGGCGGAACGGTCAGACCCGCTTGATGCTAGTGAACTGACACTTACAGATCGTTAAACGTAGGCAGGTTTGAGTCCTGTCATGCCGGGATCAGCTCCGGCCATCTGCCCCCTTCCCCACCTCTATTACGTCAGCACTCCTCCCCCGCGCCCATCGGCAACCAGCGGGAGGCATGAGTGTTGACGAATACAGGTGAACAACCCGCCACATTGGAGGCGACCATGAACACAGCATTGAAGATATGCCAGGAGCGTTTCGACGCTCAGTTGCCTCCAGAGGTGAGCGGTAGCGACGAGGTGACGGACTGGCTTGAGCATTCGGCGGAGCGCCTGGTGTGTGGCGTCGATATCAAGTGGAAGCGCCGCCACGGCAAGCCGCAAGTGGTGACGTTCGACCGGTTCTGCACGGTGCTGCAGGGCCACCTGAACCAGCGCCAGATCGACGGCCTGGATCAGCGCGATTCATTTGCCCGCCTGCTGCTGTCGGCAATGCTTGGCAGCCAGAGCGATGCCCGGTCCCACGCCGCAGACCTGCTGGGCCAGCAACGCCCCATTGAGGCGGTCGAGAAGATCGCTATCGCGCTGCTCAGGCCATACGCCGAAGACGCTATAGCGGCGGAACGGGAAGAGCGCGAAGACGATGTGGATGCCGACTTATGAGCGCTCACATCCTCATCGACGAAGCGCTTGAAAGCCTCATGCATGCAGCAAGCACGCGAGAGGAGGCCGTGATTGTTCAGCGGATGATCGCCCAGTTCTTGATTGACGAAACGATCACCCTCAAGGAATTCGACCACTACTGCGCACGCCTCAACAAGGTTTCGCGCAAGGAGGCAGCGTGACAACAGCACCGGTTAAATCATTGATCGACGAGCAGCTCGAAGACATCAGCGCTCACAACCTGCGCGAGGCCTACAGCCTGGCAGAGCGCCGCGGCTTCTACGGTGCCCCAATTGAGCAATACGCAGAACCTGGTTACGGCGGTCGCGTCCTCCAGGTCCTGCGCTATAGGGTTGAGCAGCAGAGTTGATCAACCTTTCCCTTTGTTCTTGTTCTTCGCACTGCCCTGCCGCGCTTTGAATTTCGGATTGGATTTGCAGATCACGTAGATCCGGCCCCGGCGCATCACGATCTGGCAGTCGCGGTGACGGTTTTTCGCTTCTTTCAGTGAGGACAGCACTTTCATAGGTGAGGCTCCTTGCATTGAGTTGAAATGTTATTACGTATCTTAAATGCGAATAAGAACGTTTATCAACTCTTATTTCCCCTACCCCTTTCATCGCTGCGAACATCGCGGCAAGGAATCCCCATGTCCGCAGTAATGAAGCAGGACGACAACACGCCCGCAATGTCGGAGGCCGCGCTCGTTGAAGTGTTGAGCAGCAGCCTCTATCCCGGCGCAGAAAAGAACTCTGTAGTGATGGTGTTGGCTTACTGCCAGGCGGCGCACCTGGACCCAATGTTGAAGCCGGTGCACATCGTTCCTATCTGGAACTCCAAGACGAAAAAGATTCAGGACACGGTGATGCCAGGCATCGGCCTGTACCGCATTCAGGCGGCGCGCACCGGCCAATACGCCGGGATCAGCGAACCAGAATATGGCCCCCCAGTGACTGCGAAGTTGAGCGGTGTAGAAGTCACGTATCCCGAATGGTGTCGTGTGACAGTCAAGCGGCAGATGAGCAACGGCCTGGTTGCCGAGTACACGGCCAACGAGCGCTGGATTGAAAACTACGCAACAGCCAGCAAGGACACTGCGGCGCCCAACGCCATGTGGAAGCGCCGAGCATTTGCCCAGCTCGCCAAATGCGCCGAGGCCCAGGCCCTGCGCAAAGCTTTCCCTGAAGTTGGATCAGCGCCAACGGCCGACGAGATGGAAGGCAAAGCGTTCGAGGAGCCGGCGCGCGATGTCAGCCCACGACAGCAAGCCCAGCCTGAACCGGAAGCGCTGCCCGCCTACTCCGACGACCTACTGACCGAGAACATCGCGAAGTGGCAACCGCTGATCGATTCGAACCGAACCAGCCCTGAACACCTCATTGCGACCATCAGCAGCAAGTACACGCTGAGCCCGGCGCAGATTGAAAAAATCACCAACCTAAAAGCCCTCGATGGAGACGCAGCATGAAAATTCACAACGTAGCTCAAGGCTCCGCCGAGTGGCTTGCCCTCCGCGCTCAGTACCGCACCGCTTCAGAAGCACCAGCAATGATGGGCGCCTCGAAGTACCAATCCCGCACCGACCTGCTGATCGCCAAGAAGACGGGCATCACGCCAGACGTCACACCTTCTCAGCAGTTTGTCTTCGACAAGGGACATGCAACCGAAGCCCTGGCGCGCCCACTGACCGAGGCATTGATCGGCGAAGAGCTTTATCCGATCGTTGCTACCGAGGGCAACCTGCTCGCCTCCATGGACGGCGCCACGATGCTCGGGGAGACACTGTTCGAGCACAAACTGTGGAATGAGTCGGTCGTGGCCCAGGTGAAAGCCGGCGACCTTGCTCCGCATTACTACTGGCAGCTTGAGCAGCAACTGCTGGTGAGCGGCGCTGAGCGGGTCATCTTTGTTTGCTCGGACGGCACGCCGGAGAACTTCGTGCACATGGAGTACCGGCCCGTCGGCGGGCGCGCGGCCCAGTTGATCGAAGGCTGGAAACAGTTCGAGGTGGACCTGGCCAACTTCGAGATGGCCGACGCGCCTTCAATCGTCGTCGGCAAGGCACCTGATGAGCTGCCAGCGCTGCGTATCGAGCTGACCGGCATGGTTACCGCCAGCAACCTGAAGGTGTTTGAAGATTCGGCGCTGGCCGTCATCGACTCGGTGAAAACCACGCTCTCCACCGACCAGGACTTCGCCGATGCGAAGAAGGCGGTCAAGTGGTGCGGTGATGTCGAAGAGGCCGTGTCGGTCGCCAAAAAACAGGCCCTGTCGCAGACCCAAAGCATCGACGAGCTGTTTTCGTCGCTGGATCGCATCAGTGCCCATGCTCGCGAGACTCGACTGAAAGTCGACAAGCTGGTGAAGGCTCAAGAGCTGCTGGTGAAGACCAACATCAAGCAAAAAGCCGAGCTGGCGCTGGCGGATCACATCGCCGCCATCAACAAGACGCTGGGCAAAGTCACGCTGCCTCATGTCGTTTCGGACTTCGCCGGCGCCATGAAGAACAAGCGGACCATCGCCAGTCTTCAGGACGCGGTAGATACCGAGCTGGCCCGCGCGAAGATCGATGCAAGTCAGGCGGCGGACAGTATTCGCTTGAACCTGACTAGTCTGGCGGAGCTCGCCGTTGATCATGCCTTCCTGTTCAGTGACGTGCAGCAACTGGTTACCAAGGCCAATGATGACCTTGTGACGCTGATCAAATTCCGAATCTCCGAACACCAGAAGGCGGAGCAGGCAAAGGCCGACGCGAAGCGCATCGCCGAAGAGCAGGAAGCCCAGCGACTGGCAGCCATCAAGCCAGAGCCAGTCGTGGAGAAAGCGGCGGCGCCCGAGCCTGTCCGCGCCACGCCAGTTCAGACAACGGCACCCGTCGCCCAGGCTACAAAGCCAGTAACGAGCCACGTGGTCGAGCAGGTAGCGCTGCAGGCCAACGTGACAGACTTCGAGGCCTTGGTGAAAGCCGTGGCATATGGTCAGGCGCCGATCACTGTCCTCCTGGTCAATTGGGAAGCGCTCGACGCGATGGTCGCGGCGCAGGGATCCACCTTCAGCATGGCCGGGGTGACGCTGGCCAAGGCGGCAGCATGATCAGCAACCACTTAAGCCTGGTCGAGGCTCTACGGCCAGCATCGGACGAACTGGCCGCAGCGGTTGACCAGTACCTGGCGGCCGGCGGAAAGATCGAAGTAGCCGATCCGTACCACTACAAGCCCAAGCCGATCACCTATAGCAACCAGATGCCGCCAATGCCGAAGCCATTCGTTCGGCGCAAGGTTGAAGCGCCCCCCCTCCCCCTCGACAAGACCGACATCCGATCACAGGACCGGCTAAAGATGGCCGAGCAGATACGGCAGTTGGGCGTAACGCTCACCCAGACCGAGGTCGCCGCTGAGCTTGGTGTAAGCCGGCGGCTTATCTACAACTACGCCGCCAGGTACGACATCACGTTCAAGCCGCCAACCCGGGGAGGTGCACGGAACCTGGTGCGTAAGGAAGTGGACGAAGCCCGCGACGCGAAATACGCCAAGCGCATCCGTGCCTTTCTGGAGCTGGGCATCACTCGGCGCCAGTGCTGCGGAAAATTGGCGATCGGCAACAAGGCCTTTGAGAGAATCATCGCCGCCCACGGCATCGACTATCCGAAAGCGCGCCATGGCAGTCGCTCATGCGCCGCATAGCCCGCATCCAGCAAAGCAAACGTCAAACCTGGCTCGCACTGCCGGCCAGCGGAATAGAAGAGGTAGGCAATGGCCAAGACTGTGCAGGAACGATCGGCCAAGGCAGAAGCGCCTGGCGGTCGCCGAGAAGGAATTGCGGCACAAGGTCAGGCCGGGTATCGAGCAGGCCATGAAGCGTATCCGGCTTCGCGGCCAGCTGTCGATCATTAGCGAAGTCCTGCAGATAGCCATCATGAAAATGGACCTGATGGGCAACGACGAGCTGATCGAGTTCCTGCGTTTTCCGCGCCACGAAATCTTTGTTGACGAAAACGTGGCGCTAGCATTCCGAAATCAAAGCTTGATCGAGATCATGCGTGATCATGGGATGATATTTTTCGCTCCCTGTCAGCTACCGAAATAGTAGTCCGACACAGTTTTAGAAACAAAGAATTCTCGTTTCAGATTCGACAAAGGCGCGTAAGCCCTTACACTCTTTCTTCCGCTTCTGGAGTTGAACGCCATGCTTAAAAACATAACCAGCTCACACGGCTCCATAGCATCAACCATTATAGAGAAATAATATTTTTTCCTTTTTTCCGAAAGATTTGAACCTTTCAAAAAAGAAAAAACCTTAAGAGCTTTAATTATCGACTTCTTATCCTTGTCATTATCAAGATGTTTCCTCACATCTTTTTTAATCTCGATTAATCTTAACCTAATAGGAAGGGTGTCAATTTCTTCTCTACGCTTTTTTAATTCAAGAATCTTTGCTATGCCTTGTGTATATTTTTCTCCACTTTGAGTTTTTCGCCAATGCCTTTCTGCTGAAACCTCATACCTTTCAAGAAGCTGATAAAAGCTCGACTCAAATCGCTCTTGCTCAAAAAGCTTTTGTTGTTCCAGCATTATCGCAGAGGTTTTTCGAGTCTCCACAGTTTGAATTAAAGTCGTCCTCAACAAAACGATCAACGCAATAAAGCTTAGAACTGGATTGGTAAGCCCCCCAACAAAATCTCCTACCTGACCTAAGTTCATTGAAATGTCAAATTTTTCATCAACAAATATGTAAAACAAAAACAATATTACAATGGCAAAACCTAGCGCACATACGCCAATAGTAAACTGACTATATGGCTCAACCTCACTTCCTTTATTTTTTTTCGTCAAGCTATATAGGTAGATGACAATTGCTGTCGTAAAAATCTGAAGCACTACTAGCGAGATGATAACTAACATGTACATTATGAAACGTCCTTGAAATCGGCGCGGCTGATCATAATGACTCTGCAGAATTTTTCCAATCGCGTTTTGCCACCACAACTCATCAACTCACCGCAACACATACAAGGCGCATCAGCAAGATCACCGCAGTGCGCCGCCGGCCGACATGGCTGGCAATCCCGGCAAGTGGAATCGAAGAGGTAGGCCATGGCAGCCGAACAGAAGGAACGCACGGCCAAGCTTGCCGAGAGGCGGCAGGAGCTGGGCGAGCATGAGTTGCGGCACACAGTGCCGTACGGCGCCCGGAAGATGCTAGACGAGTTGATGCGCTGGCATGAGGTCGAGGAAGTCAGCGAGGCGGTGCAACTGCTGGTACTGAATGGACGGGCCGAGGATCTGCCGCCGACGCCGCCCAAGGTAAAAGGGCCGTCCGACAGCATCCGCCACTATTTCCGCCAGGGGGTGCGTGACCGGCTCGCAGCGCTCACTGCCGAACTGGGCGAAAAGAAAGACCGCACCACCATCTGGCGACTTATCACGCATGCCCACTCGTTGGGTGCTGAGAAGTCCGCGCCAATGCTAGAAATTAAGCGCCACGGAATCGACATATCGCAAAACGTGGCGCGCAAATTACGACAAGCAGGCTTTGCCGAATCTCTTGAAATGAACGCCGATGACGACGGCGAGAACGACTGATAACCCACCCTACTCGCTGCATCCGGTAACCGGAGGGCGGCGCTTACCTGAGGTAAACGAAATGCCTGTACGCCATAGCGTCATCCACAAGATCGACAAGAAGCCCGACGGCACTCCGGCTGTTCTGCACTTGGCCGGCGCCGAGCAGGAAGATAGCGGCGCCCGCGACGATCTGATGCATCAGCTCAACGAAAGCTATAACGCCACGGCAGGCAAGGGCTGGGGCTTCTTCCATCAGGAATCAGGCGCTTTCCCATTCAACGGCTGGCTCGGCAAGTACCTAGCCGGTGCTGCCGACTTCCTGTCGTTCAGCACCACCGCCGTCGAACACCTTACCCGGCTGATGGAAGAATCAAACCTCACCACTGGCGGGCACGCCCTCTTCTGCCACTACCAGCAAGGCATGACCGAGTATCTGGCCATTGCCCTGGTGCAGGAAACCGAAGCGGTGACCATGACCGAAGAGCTGGCCCTGATGACGGTGAAGCGCTTGGACCTGGACCACATCCGCCTGGCCGCGCGCATCAACATCAGCGAGTGGCAGAACAACCCGCAGTCGAGGCAGTACATCTCGTACCTCAAGTGCAAGCAGGGCCGGAGGCTCAACGATTACTTCCGCGACTTCATCGGTTGCCAGGAAGGGATCGACGGACCGGGCGAAACCCGCACGCTGCTGAAGGCGTTCAGCGACTTTGTTGAAAGCGAAGATCTGCCAGAAGAGTCGGCGCGCGAGAAGACGCACACACTGGTCAGCTATTCAATGGCCAAGGCCAAGCTGGGAGAGCCGATCACCCTCGATGAGTTGTCGGGCCTGATCGATGAAGACCGGCCGAAGAACTTCCACGACTTCATCAAGGCGAAGGACTACGGGATTTCCGAGTCCCTGCCGCCGGACAAGAAGACCCTCAACAAATTCCGGCGTTTCACCGGACGGGCCGAAGGGATGTCGATCAGCTTCGAAGCGCACCTGCTGGGCGACAAGATCGAGTTCGACGAAGCCGGTGGCACGCTGACGCTGCGCGGGCTGCCCACTCAGTTGACCGAACAGCTCAAGCGCGCTGCCGCCTGACGCCTACCGACGCGCCGCGCTCTCGATGAGGGCGGCGCTTGACTGGATAAATTTACCGACTCGCTTTTTCTGAGCGAACAACTTTCCCGTATGCGTAAAAGCCAGCAGTAATTTCGGCTATCGCCATGACGCCATAGACCGCGCCGAACATGAAGGATGAAATGATAAACCCGAGCCCAACAAGGAAAAGTAGAACTTCAGAAATAATCTCAGTTTTCTTTCTCCAAGATGGCCCTCGAGCCTCAACAAAACCACCTACAAATCCGATCAGTATTCCAACAACAATTTTCGCAAACATAATCGTTCCTTGATCCGGCTCCATGCCGGTCACCCGCAATAACCCATATCAACATTTCACGCCAGCCGGCGAGGCAGGCGCATCGATACTAACCCCCAGCCCGTCTGATCGCTTCATCCGTTGCTTTTTCATTCCACCGCCTATCGCTTATGGCGGTCAAATGATCGGTCATTCGGTCTTTCTCAGTAAAAATCTTTTCGATACTTTTCGCAGTAACGTTACCGCTTTCAAGCATGTCAAAAATCGATTGATGATGCTGGACGTATACCTCTAGCGGCGGAACTGCAGGCTTGCGTAGCCGAGCCACGGCTAGATTCACCTCTTGCTCCCTGCTCCGGACGGCTATTTCCATAACGGATTTAGCTCGTTCTCTCTTTGTCAGGTAGTGATTCTGAATCCATACCGCACCCAGTGAGCCTACAAGCCCGATACCCGCGCCGACTAGACCCGCAATTGCAGCATCCATAAAAGTCCCTTTTTGATAGTGGCTTGATTGCCTGCGGTAATTCTCTCACAGAAATTATACACTCCACCGCCCGGGCATGGCCCGGCAAGGACTCCCCATGCCTACAGAAAACACAGTACCCACAATCCGCGATCGAGAACGGTTCTGGTCAAAGGTCGATAAGTCGGGCGATTGCTGGATATGGATCGGTGGAAAGGACCGGAAGGGTTACGGCAAGTTCTCGATGGGCAGCCAGTTCAAACCCGATGGCAGTCGACGCAACTCAATGGTGTCGGCGCACCGCTTCTCCTATGAGCTGGTACATGGCCCGATCCCAGACCACGAATCGTTCCACGGGCTGTGCGTGCTGCACAGCTGCGATACCCCTGGTTGCGTGAATCCAAATCACCTGTCTCTCGGCACCAACAAGGACAACGTCCACGACATGGACAGGAAAGGCCGGCGTGTAAACGCGCAGGCGAGCGGTGAAGGTCATCATAACTCCATCCTCACCGAGCGGCAGGTTAGGGAAATCGTCTCAGCACACCGGGAGCGTGGTATCTCGCAACTACAGCTGAGCAAGGATTATGGCGTTTCGCACTCAACCATTAACCACATATTCACCGGCAGGCTATGGGCACACCTTGGCCTGTCGAACAAATCACAACGCCTCGGCATGACGGTTGTGAATGCCCATGATCTGGTAACGATATAACTATACGACTCGACAATATTCAACCAACCAAACGATAAAATCAATTTTCAGTAAATAACTTCACTTGCGATATACCGGCTCCGCCCTCTACAGTCCTCAACATATTCGCATCATACACATGAAGCAAATTATATTTAACACCGCGCGGAAGATCACCTTGCTGATATATATGATGATGCCTCGCAATAAAATCCACCATTGAATCAACCGACTGTCTAAAGTCAACAACCATCCATGATTCTAACTTTACATCAAACAAATTCTCTAATCGGCTTCCAAGCTCGCAGACCTCCGACATAAGAAGCTCTGGCACCTCGTACAAAACCGCCTCATTGGCAGATTGTTTATCTTTAGCAAAAAGCAAATAATGAAAAATAGGAACGATTTGTTTCATTTTCCAAATCGCCTCTGTCGCTAAAGGCATTAGGTCTTTACCAAGGCCGGCATTGCAAAGATGTATTGACTCTTCAAACCTTTGAATGTGAGAAATGAACTTTTTTAAAGCAATTGCGCGCATCTGAGTTTGTTGGTGCTCTGGGCTTACGCCTTCGGTTTTGAAGCAGTGATAACCTGCATGCGTCATCCATGCTATGGCGAGAGCCCCGTTTTCGGATACCAATCTACGAGCAGGCTCCCATTTTTTATCATCCCGCACCTCAAGTATGTAGGACACGCCTATAACCACAACAAACACATCAATCACTAGCGTTAATAAATTCCACTTCATTTCATCCCAAAATGTTACCAGTGCCGCGTTTGAAGCGATGGGATATTCAAGACTCACGAGCAAAAAAGACGCAACAAACAGCAATAACACTATTAACACTGCCAATGCGGCTTTCATTAACCCGCCCATACCTGTCCATCTCCATTTCAGAAAGTTCAGGCTTGCATTTTGACGGCATGCATTCAAGCGATTTCCACAAGCAGCGAGCTTTTAATTCCCCCCTCCCCCTTCAAAGTCAGCCGCTATAGCGGCAAGGACGAAGTCATGCCTGAAAAAACTGTTTTGATCCAGCCTCTTCCCGTTGACCGTGATGCTACCGGCTTCTGGACACACCCAGCCTGGCCATCGACTGATGACGAACTGATTCCATACGCCTGGTTCACAGACCGGGGGCTGGATGTTCGTGAACGGAATTTCGAGGATGACGCCCCGGATGATTTGCAGGCGGCATGGTTTGCCAGCGGCATCGCAGACTGTTCGGGATGGGCACCCACACAGCCTCCTGGTGAAGGCTGGTTCATCTTTTCGATCCACGATACCGACGACGGCCCTATCTGCGTGTGGGTGCGCCAGGCGGTGGCACCGTGAGCCAGATCAAAGAACGCCCCATCCTGTTCTCGGCGCCGATGGTGCGCGCCATCCTGGAAGGTCGGAAGACGGTCACGCGGCGCGAGGTGAAAAAACAGGCGGCGCTGGATTGCTTGGCCGCCGGTTTTGAACCGGCGTTTCTGACACTGCCTGGCAATGCTGACCTTTGCCCATACGGAAAGCCCGGCGGCCGGCTGTGGGTGCGCGAGACCTGGTACTGCAACCACTCCGAAGTCCAGAAAGGGCCGTACCTGCAACCTGCCGACATGGCGGATCTTGATCAGGCGCGAGAGGACGGCGACCTGGTGTATGCGGCTGACGGGCTGGAGCCCTACGAGCAAGAACAGCCAACCTGGAAACCCAGCATCCATACACCCCGCTGGGTGAGCCGCATCCTACTGGAGATCACCGACGTGCGCGTCGAGCGGTTGCAGGACATTAGCGAGGATCAGGCGCTGGCCGAAGGCATCACCAAGACCCAGGACGGCGGATACCACGTAGAGAACGGCAAACACTACTTCGCCAGTCCGGTGGATTCGTTCGCCAGTCTTTGGAGTTCCGTAGGCGGCGACTGGGACGCCAACCCCTGGGTCTGGGTGGTGGAGTTCAAGCGGGTGACGCCATGACCGACCACGAACTGTTACATCTGTCAGCCAAAGCCTTGGGCTTCGAACTGGAGTACCGGTGCGGTAGCGATGCCTTCTACTACGACGATCCAGATTCAGGCCGGGAGCAATGGCAGCCACTCAGCGATGACCTCCAGGCCATGCGCCTGGCGGTAGACCTTCAGCTCAGCATCCTCTGGTTCACCAACCTGCAGTACGTGATGGTCGAGCGCCGCGGCTTCGGCGAGAACATCGGCTGGACCAACGACGCGGATCGGGGTGGCGCGCTCCGCCAGGCAATCACCATCGTAGCAGCGCAAATCGGCTCCACGCTTCCCTAACCCCAATCCCCCTACATGCCTGCCGGTGAGCGGCGGGCAAGGTTTACTTTCACGAAAGCCCATCAAACCAGCCTAGAACCCTTAACGTCTTCGCGAACTGTTTTTCGTTCGCAAGGAACACCAGCATCACCAAACTGACCCCCATAAAGATACAAAGCCCTCCTCCCGACCCATCAATGACGACAAGAAACACTCCCAACCCCAGGAGTGCAGCACCAAACGCTCCTACCCACTTTCTAGCCTGCTTTTGCTCGGGATACTTGTCGAACATCCGTTTTCTCCCCATCGAGTAACGCCTCGACCAACTGTAGACCAGTCGTGACTACTTACTCCCAACCCTCTGCCGCCAAGCGCGGCGCGGAGCACTCAATGTCAGCAGCAGAACAGCTCAACGACGGCATCACAGGCGACAAAGTCCCCGAAGCCCAAATGGCCCAAATACTCGGCACCACCCTCGCCGCCCTGCGCTCAAAGCGCGCTCGCAACCAAATCCCCCTCGGCGTCTGGAACAAACAGGGCAGCCGGGTCTTGTATAGCATCAGGAGATATTACGAATGGCTCGAAAGCCAATGGGTTTGCCCGCAGGAATGGACCTCCACCACGGATCGATCCGCATCCGCTTTATGTGGAACGGCAGCCGGCGCAGTGAAACGCTCCCCTATCCCCCGACACAGAAAGGAATCAAGTCTGCCTCACAGGTTGTTGATCAAGTAAAAGGCCTGATCAGGCTGGGGCTGCTCGATGACGACAAGTACGCCGAGCTGTTCCCCGGTTCCAGCAACGTCGCCGGTGGCAAGATCAACTTTGGCGAGTATGCCCAGCTCTGGCTGGATAGTCGGGAGGTGGTGGCCGGCACGAAAAACAACTACAAGGGGGCGCTGAACCGGTACTGGATGCCCGGACTGGCCCTGGTGCGGATCGATCTGATCACCACCACCCTGCTACGCCGGGTCATGGCCTCCAGGGAATGGAAGTCGCCCGGGGTGAAGCGCAACGCGATCTCGAAGCTGTCGACCATCCTGAATTCAGCGATGTCTGAGGAGCTGATCCCGAAGAACCCGGCGGCGATCCTGGAGTTGCCCAAGCGCAGCAAAAAGGAGATCGACCCGTTCACCCTGGACGAGGCAAACCAGATCATCGCCAAGATGTACGAGCATGAACATTGGCCCAGCACGATCTACGCGGCATTTTTTGAGTTTGTGTTTTTTACAGGAATGCGTCTTTCCGAGGCCCTGGCGATGCGCTGGGACGCGATAGACGAAGAGAAGAAGACAGCCCACGTGTGTCGCGGGATCGCCTTGGGGGAAGTGGTGGAGCGTACGAAAACGGGCGGAGATCGCTTTGTTTTGCTGAATGACCGCGCTCTGCACGCCCTGGAGTTCGCCAAGGAATACGCAGAGCGTCGGAAAATGGGCAAGGGAAAAGTGCTGGAAACGCCTTTCATCTTCCCGCCCTCGAAGAACTCGGAGTACGTGAAGCAGACGTCTGATCTGCACAAGCAATGGGTTCCGACATTGAAAGCGCTGAATATCCGTCGTCGGCCGCCATACAACTGTCGTCACACCTATGCGACAATATGCATTATGTCTGGCATGAACCCCGCCTTCATCTCCCAGCAGCTCGGCCATAGCGTGCAGATGCTGCTCTCGACTTATGCGCGTTGGATCAACTCAAGCTCAGATTGGGGCGAAATGGAAAAGCTCCAAATTGGTCCCAAATTGGTCCCAGTTCAAATAAGCGCACTCTAAGCTATTGATAGGTAAAGTAATTGATCTCCACAGCTAACATCACCATGCAGTTCGGCGCCAAGCCGCTCTTCGAGAACGTCTCGGTCAAGTTCGGCGCCGGCAACCGTTATGGTTTGATCGGTGCCAACGGTTGCGGCAAGTCGACCTTCATGAAAATCCTTGGCGGCGACCTCGATCCGTCCGGCGGCCAGGTCATGCTGGAGCCGAACGTACGCTTGGGTAAACTGCGCCAGGACCAGTTCGCCTACGAAGAATTCACCGTGCTCGACACCGTGATCATGGGTCACGAAGAGCTGTGGAAGGTCAAGGCCGAGCGCGACCGCATCTACTCGCTGCCGGAAATGAGCGAAGAAGACGGCATGGCCGTGGCCGAGCTGGAAACCGAGTTTGCCGAAATGGACGGCTACACCGCCGAATCCCGTGCCGGTGAACTGCTGTTGGGCCTGGGCATTCCCCTGGAACAGCACTTCGGCCCGATGAGCGAAGTGTCCCCTGGCTGGAAACTGCGTGTGTTGCTGGCCCAGGCGCTGTTTTCCGATCCTGAAGTGCTGTTGCTCGACGAACCGACCAACCACTTGGACATCAACACCATCCGCTGGCTGGAAAACATCCTGACCCAGCGCTCCAGCCTGATGATCATCATCTCTCACGACCGTCACTTCCTGAACAGCGTGTGCACCCACATGGCTGACCTGGACTACGGCGAGCTGCGCCTGTTCCCGGGCAACTACGACGAGTACATGACCGTGGCGACCCAGTCCCGCGAGCAACTGCTGTCGGACAACGCCAAGAAGAAGGCGCAGATCTCCGAGCTGCAATCCTTCGTCAGCCGCTTCTCGGCCAACGCCTCGAAAGCCAAGCAGGCCACTTCCCGTGCCAAGGCGATCGACAAGATCCAACTGGCCGAAGTCAAGCCGTCGAGCCGCGTCAGTCCGTTCATCCGTTTCGAGCAGAACAAAAAGCTGCACCGTCAGGCCGTCATGGTCGAAAAAATGGCCAAAGGCTTCGACGGCAAGCCGCTGTTCAAAGACTTCAGCTTCCAGGTTGAAGCCGGCGAGCGCGTGGCGATCATCGGCCCGAACGGTATCGGCAAGACCACCCTGCTGCGTACCCTGGTCAACGAGTTGACCCCGGACGCCGGCAGCATCAAGTGGACCGACGCTGCAGAACTGGGCTACTACGCCCAGGACCATGCCCACGACTTCGAAGACGACGTGACCCTGTTCGACTGGATGGGCCAGTGGACCCAAGGCGAGCAAATGATCCGTGGCACCCTGGGTCGCATGCTGTTCTCCAACGACGAGATCCAGAAGTCGGTGAAGGTGATTTCCGGTGGTGAGCAAGGCCGCATGCTGTTCGGCAAGCTGATCCTGCAAAAGCCGAACGTGCTGCTCATGGACGAACCGACCAACCACTTGGATATGGAGTCCATCGAGGCGCTGAACCTGGCGCTGGAGAACTACCCGGGCACGCTGATCTTCGTCAGCCATGACCGTGAGTTCGTATCGTCCCTGGCCACCCGCATCATCGAGCTGAGCGCCACGGGCGTGATCGACTTCAGCGGCACCTATGATGATTACCTGCGTAGCCAAGGTGTGGTGTTTTAAGAGCAGCCATTAGTTTTTAGCTGCAAGCGGCAAGATAGAGCCCCGTCCTGTGTGACGGGGCTTTTTGCATGTGTATGGCGCGCCATAATTAATAGATAGCCTGCTTTCTTTTCCCTTGGGCCCTTGCCATGATGCCCGCACCGCCCGCCCGCGAACGAGTGCCCATGTCTGCCGCCGCCCCCAGCTCCCTGTCGATCACCTTGCAGATCGTCTCTATCGTCTTCTATACCTTCATCGCGTTTATCTGCATCGGCCTGCCGATCGCGGTGATTCCTGGCTATGTGCATGAGCAACTGGGTTTCAGCGCCGTGGTGGCCGGGGTCACGATCGGCTCGCAATACCTGGCGACTCTGCTCAGCCGCCCCATGGCCGGGCGCATGTCGGACAACGTCGGCACCAAGCGCGCGATTGTGTTGGGGTTGGCGGGGATTCTGGTCAGCGGCGTGTTGACGTTCTTTGCGACATTGCTACAGAGCATGCCCGCCTTGAGCCTGGGCATTCTGATCGTCGGCCGACTGTTGCTGGGTGTGGCTCAAGGGCTGATCGGCGTGGGCACCATCAGTTGGTGCATGGGCGCGGTCGGTGCCGAACACACGGCGCGCTCAATCTCCTGGAACGGCATCGCGTCCTACGGTGCCATCGCCATTGGTGCGCCGCTGGGCGTGGTGATGGTGGCTGAATACGGCTACAACAGCCTCGGCATTGCGCTGGCCGTATTGTCCGCGCTGGGCCTGGTGCTGATCCGCAATAAACCCTCGGTGCCGGTGGTGCGCGGTGAGCGCTTGCCGTTCTGGGCGGTGTTCGGGCGTATCGCGCCCTTTGGCGCAAGCCTGTGCCTGGCCTCCATCGGCTACGGCACCCTCACCACCTTTATTACGCTGTACTACCTCAATCGCGGCTGGGCCGGTGCGGCGTACTGCCTGACGGTGTTTGGCGTGTGTTTTATCTTGTCGCGGCTGGTGTTTATCTCTGCGATCAGTCGGTTCGGCGGCTTTCGCGCGGCAATCGCCTGCATGACCATCGAGACCCTGGGCCTGACGTTGCTCTGGCTGGCGCCGTCGACGGGCGTGGCGTTGATTGGCGCAGGGCTGACCGGCTTTGGCTTGTCGCTGGTGTACCCGGCGCTCGGCGTAGAAGCCATCAAGCAGGTACCCAACAGCAGCCGTGGTGCAGGCCTGAGTGCTTACGCGGTGTTCTTTGATTTGGCCCTGGCAATTGCAGGACCGTTGATGGGTGCCGTGGCACTGAACCTCGGCTATGGCTGGATCTTCTTTTGCGCTGCGCTGTTGTCGGTGACGGCCTTGGGCGTGACCGTTCTGCTCAAGCGTCGCGCTTACTGATCTGCCGTCTGCATCCCGGCGCGGGTGGCTTGGCCGAGGGTGTGGCTGAAAAAACGTCCTGCCTCGGAAATCAGGTCACGGTGGATACCTTCGCGGTCGACGCCGTCGGCATCCGTGCAGATCGCTGGCATCGCCGCCAACTGATCGCTGTCACACGGCGCCATGAACACGAAGTGCCCTGCTCCGGCCAACAGCTTGAAATCCGGCGGCTCGGGCAGTTTGCGCGCCAACGCCGCAGCGTTTTTGTCCACGGCCACCAGCTTGTCCCCGTCGCCGCTGTAGAGCAGCACCGGCACATGCACGTCGGCCAGGGTGTGACGGCCAAACATCAAACTCAACGGCGCCATCAGCATCAAGGCATGAATACGCGGATCGGATTGCGGCTGCAGGTCGTCGCGGTCCACCACCAGTTCGCCTTTGGTGGTGCAGGCGTCGCGGTCTTCCGGACGTTCCTGGCAGTAGCGGCGCAGGCGGTCGAAGTCCGGCTTGGCACCGGCCAGGATCAACGCGGTTTCACCGCCCGCTGAATAACCGATCACGCCGACCTGATCGACGTTGACGAAGGGGGACAGCATCGGGTCGCCCAAGGTGGCGGTGATTGCTTCGGAAATCTGGATCGGCCGGCCATACAGGTTACTCACCGTGCCCAGGCGGCTGTGGTCCTTGTAGTTGTCGCCAGGGTGCAGCACGGCCACCACCACAAAACCTTTGCGCGCCAGCGAGGTGGCCAGGTCGTGCAAGGCCAGCGGCGTGCCGGTGTTGCCGTGGGACAGCATCAGCATTGGAAAGCGGCCGATGGCAATCTTGGAATCTTCCGTGGCGGCGACGCGATAGGCGCCCAGCGGCGTGCTGTGCTCAAGCCCGGTGGAGGGATAGAAGGCGATGGCCTTCATCGGCTGCAAATCCAGCGGATCCAGGAAGGTCATGCGATGAAAGCCCACACTCCAATGCGGGTGCGGCGCAGGCGCGGCGTGCACTGAAACCAGGCCACCGAGCAGGGAAAGAACCATAACAGCACAAAGACGCATCATGAGGATGTCCACCTTTGCTGCATAAAGACCGGCATGTCGGGTTGAAAAGTCCATGGTTCAAGGCGCTCGACCGGGTGATAAACCCATGCGTGCATAACCTGGGCCAAAATAATGACAGCGGCTAAACGAAAAAACTCCGTAGTCCGGTCGTTTTGAGGCGATCAGAATACAGAGTTTAGACGTCCCGTTTCAGAATGAAACGGGGAAAGGCACGGTTTTACCTAAGCTTTACGCAGCCGCGAACAATTGTTCGTTGATGAGTACGTTGGCGTCGCTCAAGGACTTGCTGCGGAACTCATCACCGTACGCCAGGCCGTGGGCGCGGACGAATTCGATGTCGGTGATGCCGAGGAAGCCCAGCAGCACTTTCAGATAATCTTCATGGGCCACACCGGTCGCCTGGCCGACATGCAGGCCGCCCGAGGTCGACACAACGATGACTTTCTTGTTGCCGCACAGACCTTCCGGACCGGCTTCGGTGTAGCGGAACGTCTGGCCGGCGACGGCAATGCGGTCGATCCAGGCTTTCAGTTGAGTCGGGATGGTGAAGTTGTACATCGGTGCAGCGATCACCACCGCGTCAGCGGCGAGGAATTCAGCCAGGGTCTTGGCGCTGAGTTCTGCTTCGTGCTGTTGCGCGGCATTGCGCTGATCAGCCGGAGTGCCCAGGGCGCCCAGGGTTGCGCCGGAGAAGTGGTTGAAGCCTTCGGCGGCCACGTCACGGTAGGTCACTTCCACACCCGGCTCAGCCGCTTGCCAAGCCTTGACCACACCAGCGCTGAGCTGACGGGACGCCGAGTTGTCGCCGAGGATGCTGGAATCGATATGCAACAGTTTCATGCGGGATCTCCAAGTGAGGATCGCGACAGGGCGATCAAGTGGGGTTGATCCTACAGATGATCCGAATAAACGATTAGACGGCCGAAATGCGACTGTTTGTCCTGCTGGCAGGACAATGCTCAGTGCGACGACACATAGATCGACGCTGACGTCGGTGCGGGCAACGCGTAGGTACGCTTCATCCACTGGATTTCTGCCTGGGGCGTGCGCCCGAAGAAACGTTTGAACTCGCGGCTGAATTGCGAGGCGCTTTCGTAACCGACTTGTGCACTGGCCGTGGCGGCGGTGATATCGCTACGCAGCATCAACAGGCGCGCCTGATGCAAACGCGTTGACTTGAGATACTGCATCGGCGAGGTGTCGGTGACGGTGCGAAAATGCGCGTGAAAGCTTGGCACACTCATCATCGCTTCCCGCGCCAGCGTTTCTACGTCCAGGTGCTGGTGGTAGCCCCCATGGATCTTGCGAATCGCACGCGCCACCTTGCCGAACTGGCCCTGGCGATTCAGGGCTGCACGCATCGAGCCACCCTGCTCGCCCGTCAGGATTCGATAATAGATCTCGCGCATCAGCGCCAGCCCCAGAATCTGCGCATCCATCGGCACGCTCATCACTTGCAGGAAGCGCAGCAATGATTCACTGAGCCGGTCATCCATGGGTGACGAATACATGCCACGTGGCTTGGCCTCGATCAATTCGGGGAAGTCTTCCAGCGCCACCATCAGCTGCGCCGCGAGGGTGAAATCCAGGCGCAGATACACCGCCAGCATCGGCTCGGCTTCACTGGCGTCGGTCTCCATGGTGAAGGGCACCGGCACCGACACCACCAGGTAATGCTGGGCGTCATACAAATAAACC
The DNA here is from genome assembly GCF_013385825.1 of Pseudomonas reactans. Classification (GTDB taxonomy): domain Bacteria; phylum Pseudomonadota; class Gammaproteobacteria; order Pseudomonadales; family Pseudomonadaceae; genus Aquipseudomonas; species Aquipseudomonas reactans. The sequence goes on from NZ_JACAPG010000014.1 coordinate 593,856, forward strand.
TCATCCCCCAGGTAACCACGTTTTTGCCCCTGGCAGACGATCACGATGCCGGGGTCGTACAGCACCGGGACCCGATGTAATGGGCGATTGGAGCGCAGGAAACGCACGTCATCCAGTGCGCTCAGGTTATAGCCTTCCACAGGCGCCAAGGTGCCCATCAGCTCGATGATTCTGCCCGTGCGATCCATGTTTGCTGGCCTTTGCGTAAAACGCCACGTTAACGCGCAATTCACTACGAGGCTACGGACTTATAGGAATAGGCAATCAGCACATTGGAATGGATATTCGCTCAAACCGCGCATTTGCGTAGCCTTAAACAGCACTTTCAGCCCTCGGAGATTTCCCCATGCTTATCGTCCACAACCCTGCCACCGGTGAAGAAATCGGCCGTGTCGCCAAGCAGACCGCAAACGAGGTCAAGGCTGCCGTCGACCGCACCTGCGCCGCCTTCCCTGACTGGTCCTCCAAGCTTGCCAAGGAACGCAGCGACATCCTGCGCCGCTGGCACGACGCGGTAAAAGCCGACAAGGAAGCCTTCGCCGAACTGCTCTGCCGCGAAAACGGCAAATGCCTGAGCGAAGCCCGCGGCGAAATCGACTACGGCCTGGGCTTTATCGAGTGGTACGCCGAGGAGGCCAAGCGCGTGTATGGCGACACCATTCCCACTCACGACCGCAACGCCAACGTGATGGTCACCAAGGAGGCCATCGGCCCGGTCGCCGCCATCACCCCGTGGAACTTCCCGTTCATGATGATCACCCGCAAGGTCGCCACAGCGCTGGCGGCCGGCTGCACCATGGTGATCAAGCCTGCAGAAGACACGCCCCTCACCGCCCTCAAGTTGCTGGAATACGCGCGCAAGGCCGGGATCGAGGCAGGCGTTCTGGAAGTGGTGGTAGGCGACCCGAAGGCAATTGGCCCGATCCTGACCGGAGACCCACGCATCCGTAAAATCTCGTTTACCGGCTCCACCGGCGTCGGAAAGCTGCTCGCCGCACAATGCGCCGCCAGCATCAAGAAAATGACCCTGGAACTGGGCGGTAACGCGCCGTTTATCGTGTTCCAGGACGCCGACCTCGACGAAGCGGTGAAAGGACTGGTCAGTGCCAAACTGCGCAACTCGGGCCAGGTGTGCATCTCGCCGAACCGCATCTTCGTGCAACACAGCATCCTCGAGGACTTCATCAAGCGTTTGAAGCGCGCCGTGGCCGAGATCGAAGTGGACCAGGGCTTGCGTGAAGGCTTTGTGGTCGGCCCTATGGTCAATCAACTGGGCTTCGACAAGGTGGCGCGCCTGGTCACAGACGCCAAGGCCGCCGGGGCCAAGGTGTTGATGGGCGGTAAGCCCCACGCCAAAGGTGGCCTGTTCTACGAGCCGACGGTGTTGACCGGCTTGCAGGACGATTCTCCCCTCGCGACCGAGGAAATCTTCGGCCCGGTGTTCGCTCTCTATTCGTTCAAGGATGAAGCCGAAGTCATCGCCCGCGCCAACCAGACCGAATTCGGCCTGGTGGCCTACGCCTACACCAGCGCGCTGGGACGGTCGTTGCGCCTGTCGCGCCAGTTGGAGGCCGGGATGGTGATTCTAAACTCGGGGTCAGTGGGGACCGCATCAGTGCCGTTTGGCGGCATCAAACAGTCCGGTTATGGCCGTGAAGGCAGCTATTACGGGATCGAGGAGTATGTACACGTGAAGTACGTGTTGATGGCCGGCGCACATTTGTAGTGGATTTGCCCTCGTCAGACGCGGATAGTTCGTCCCACTGACAGGACAATAGGTTGATCATGCAAGACCTCAACGACCTCTACTATTTCGCCAAAGTCGTGGAAGCCGGTGGCTTCGCCGCCGCCGGCCGGCTGCTGGGGATTCCCAAGTCGCGGCTGTCGCGGCGTATCGCCGAGCTGGAAGAACGCCTCGGCGCGCGCCTGCTGCAACGCACTACCCGCCAACTCACCCTCACCGCCGTCGGCGAGCGCTACCTGCGGCATTGCCAGGCGATGCTGCTGGAAGCGGAAATGGCCGATGAGGCAGTGGCCAGCATGTCCAGCGAGCCCCGTGGACGGCTGCGCGTCAGTTGCCCGGTGGGCATGGCCCAGCACATCCTGCCGGAATTGGTGGCCGGATTTCTGGCAGCGCATCCCCAAGTGCAATTGGAAATGACCCTTGTCAACCGCCGTGTCGATTTGGTCGCGGAAGGCATCGATGTCGCCTTGCGGGTACGCGAGCTGGGCGATGAGGATCCGCTGTTGGTGACCAAGCGCTTGCGCCAAGCCCAGACCGTGCTGGTGGCCAGCCCCGTGCTGATGCACGGCCGTGAGGTGACGACCCTTGAGGACCTCAAGCAGCTACCGATCCTGGGGGCCTTGGAGGCAGATCGCCTGGTGCATCAACGCATCCTCGACCCCCAGGGCAACACCCACGACCTGGCGATGGAAGCCCGGCTGGGGATCGACGATTTCATCGTGCGCAAGGCCAGCGCCATCATGGGCCTGGGCTTTACCGTACTGCCGATGATGTATTGCGAAGAGGAGTTGGCCAACGGCCGGTTGGTACAACTACTGCCGGAGTGGTCCTTGCCCGGCGGCTGGCTGCAAGCGGTGTACCCGCATCGTCGTGGCGTGTTGCCGGCCATTCGTGCCTGGATCGATTACCTGGAAGAAGGTTTCAAAGGTTGCGGAGACCGCCTGCTATGAAGATGACCGAAGAACAAGTCGCCGCGTTCTGCCTCAGCTTGCCGGGCGCGCGGGAGGATTACAAATGGGGCGGCGTGCGCGTGTTTTCGATTGCCGGCAACAAGATGTTCGCACTACAGAACCTAAGGGGTGAGTCGTTGGCGTTCAAGGTCGACAAGGCGTTGTTCCTCGGCCATGTGGACCGCCCAGGCATTCACCCGGCACCGTACCTGGCGCGGGCGCAGTGGGTCATTATGAATACGCCGTATCCGTTGGGGGATGAAGAGTTGCGTGGGTTGTTGCGGCGTTCTCACCAGCTTGTCGTCAGCAAGTTGCCCAAGCGCACGCAGGTCGGGTTGCGCCTGGACGCATAGATGTTTGGATACGGCGCTGGGCGTTTGGGTGGGGCCTGACAGGCGATCGCTTTCCAACTGTTACCCTGCGATCGAAATGTGGGAGCGGGCTTGCCCGCGAAGGCGGCCTTACAGCTGGCCTGGATGATGGATCGGACTGCATACATATCCATTGCTGCGGTAACGGCCGCCTATGGTTCCGCTCTTACAGCGGGTCACTTTTGGAAGAGCGCCAAAAGTAACCAAAAACGCTTCGCCCCAACACTCGGTACCTCGC
>NZ_JACAPG010000014.1:597243-628372 GCF_013385825.1 Pseudomonas reactans
CAGCGTGTTTAACGGGGCGCCTAAGATCAAAAGCAAGATCAAGAGCGGCTCGCTTCGCATCGTGGTTAGCGAAGGTTGCTACGGAGTAGTGCGGATACCTGCGCCTACTAGAGCAATGACCATAGAGTGCCCCCCAGAACCAACTGATCCAGCCAGAACACCTCATGCAACAACACAATCACCCAAAACAACACCTGATAAGACACCTTGCGCGTCTTGTGCCGGAACACCTGCTGAGCAATCAACGCCCCCGGCCAGCCGCCCGCCAGTTCCACAGCATGCAGAATATTTTCCGGAGTGCGCCAACTGTCGGTACGCGCCTTGCGTTTGTCGCTCCAGTAGAGGAAAAACGCGATCACGCTGACCAGGCCATAGGCAGCCAGCGGAATCACAGTCTCGCCGCGCTGCCACACCAGCACCGAGCCCACAAACGGCGCCGCACACAGCAGCACAAAGATCGCCGCCTTCAAGCGCGGCTGCTGGATCATCATGCCTTGGCCGCCGCCCAGTCGATCCAGCCGAACTGCCAGGTCGCCAGGATCAGCAAACCGAACGCAATGCGATACCAGGCAAACACCGCATAGCTGTGACTGGCGATGAACTTGAGCAAGCCCTTCACCGCGATCATCGCGAAGATGAACGAGGTCACAAAGCCAATGGCGAACACCGGCAAGTCCGCAGGCTGGAACAGGTCACGGTACTTGTAGCCCGAATACACCGCCGCACCGACCATGGTCGGCATCGCCAGGAAGAACGAGAACTCGGTGGCGGTCTTGCGCGACAGCCCAAATAGCAAGCCACCAATAATGGTCGAGCCGGAACGCGAAGTCCCTGGGATCATCGCCAGGCACTGGGCCAGGCCGACCTTGAGCGCATCTTTCCAGGTGATGTCATCGACGGTTTCAGCGTGCACTTCATGCTCGCGGCGCTCGGCCCACAACATGATCACGCCACCCACCACCAGCGCCGTGGCCACGGTGATCGGGTTGAACAGGTAGTGGTGAATCAGGTCGGCGAAAATCACCCCCAGCACCACTGCCGGCAGGAAGGCGATCAGCAGGTTGACGGTAAACCGCTGGGCCTTGCGCTGGGTCGGCAGGCCGCTGACCACTTCGAAAATCTTGCCGCGAAACTCCCACACCACCGCCAGGATCGCGCCCAGCTGAATAATGATGTTGAACGCATTGAAGCGATCGCCGGTAAAGTCGAGCAAGTCGGCGACGATGATCTGGTGGCCGGTGCTGGAAATCGGCAGGAACTCGGTCAGCCCCTCCACAACGCCAAGAATCAATGCCTGTATGGCGGTCCAAAAATCCATGCTTCCCCCAAAGGTCTTGCTCTACGGCAAGCCTCGTTAATCTTTTTAATGGTTCACTGACGACAAGACGCGGTGTTGAGTTTCAACCCCGACCTGCAAAAATCTTGTGAAAAATCAGACAGTACTCAGGTTTTCCGAATACAGGCCGAAAGCCTATCAGACAAGGCGGAAAAGTCGATGCGGCACCCACAATTATAAAAAGCACGGAGTGACAGGACGATGAACAGTTTGCGCAATATGTCGATCAGCCGGCGCCTGTGGCTGATCCTGATAGTCGCCGTGCTGATGCTGCTGGCCCTGGGTTTGCTGATGCTCAAGCAGATTCATGACGACCTGTACCAGGCCAAGCGCCAGCAGACCCAACACGTGGTCCAGACCGCCAGCGGCATTCTGACGTTTTATCACGGCCTCGAAACCACGGGCGTGATGACCCGCGAAGCCGCCCAGAAGCAAGCCTTGAGCGCGGTGCGTGGCTTGCGTTACGACCATGACGACTATTTCTGGATCAATGACCTCACGCCCGTGATGATCATGCACCCGGCCAACCCCAAGCTCGACGGCCAGAACCTCTCGGCCATCCGCGACCCTGACGGGTTTGCCGTGTTCAACGAATTCGTGATCCTGGCCAAGGCCAAGGGCGCCGGCATCGTCAACTATCGTTGGCCAAAACCAGGTGCCGAAGCGCCGGTGGCCAAGACCTCGTATATCCAACTGTTCGAACCGTGGGGCTGGATCATCGGCTCCGGTGTGTACGTCGACGATGTGCAGGCCGAGTTCAGCGGCCAGGTATGGAAAGCCTCGTTCATCGGCCTGGGGATCGCATTGGTGATGGCGCTGCTGGTCTCAATGATCGCCCGCAGTATTGTGCGGCCATTGCAGGACGCGGTGAACGCCATGGGTAACATCGCCAGCGGCGAAAGCGACCTGACTCGCAGCCTCGATACCCACGGCCAGGACGAAGTGACTCAACTGTCCCGGCATTTCAACAGCTTCACCGCCAAGCTGCGACAGGTGGTGGGCCAGTTGCAGGTGTGCGCCAATGCACTGGGCCAGTCTTCCCAGGAACTGGGCAGCAACGCGACCCAGGCCCATGACCGCAGCCAGCAACAATCCCAGCAGATGGAACTGGTGGCCACCGCCATCAACGAAGTCACCTACGGCGTACAGGACGTGGCCAAGAACGCCGAACACGCCGCCAGCGAAATGCGCGATGCACAGGCCCAGGCGCAGCAAGGCCAAGTGAATATCGACGGCAGCCTGCAGCAGATCGACCAGCTCTCCGGCACCATCAGCCAGGCGGTGGAAGTGATTCGCACCCTGTCTGCGGAAAGTACCCAGATCGGCAGCGTGCTTGAAGTGATCCGCTCGATCGCCGACCAGACCAACCTGTTGGCGCTTAATGCGGCGATTGAGGCGGCCCGTGCGGGCGAGCAAGGGCGTGGTTTTGCCGTGGTGGCCGATGAAGTGCGGTTGCTGGCCCAGCGCACGCAAAAATCCACCGCCGAGATCCAGGGCATGATCGAACGCCTGCAAGGCCACTCGGAAGCGGCGGTCAAGGTGATCAGCGACAGCCACAGCGCCTCGCAACTGACCATCGAGCAGGCCGGCCAGGCCGGTGCCAGCCTGACCGCGATCGGCCAGGCGCTGCGCAACCTCAACGGCCTCAACGCCTCGATTGCCAGCGCCACCCTGCAACAGGCCCATGTCGTGGAAGACATCAACCAGAACGTCACCCAGGCCGCCGGCCTGTCCCACAGCACCGCACTGGCGGCAGAACAGTCGAGTGTGGCGAGTGCGCATTTGCGTGGCCTGAGCGACCAACTCGATGGGCTCTTGCGCCAATTCAAAGTCTGACACCCCACTTGTAGGAGCCGGCTTGCCGGCGATAAGGCCCTTGAGACCCGCGCACTACTCAAGGCCGCCATCGCCGGCAAGCCGGCTCCTACAAATGATCATCTTTGGTTACAATCCCCGCCCTCTTCCACTCTCCCAAGGAACCACCATGTCCGGGCTTGAACTGTTCGCCGCCGCCCTCGGGGTGATTGCCGTGTGGCTGACCGTCAAGCAAAACCCCTGGTGCTGGCCCATCGGCCTGGTGATGGTGTTGCTCTACACCTGGGTGTTTTTCGACGTGAAACTCTATTCCGACATGCTGCTGCAGGTGGTCTACGCCGCACTGCAAGTCTACGGTTGGTGGCAGTGGACCCGCGCCGGCGAGGTCAAGCAAGGGCGTCAGGTCAGCAGCCTCGGCGTGCCGGCAATCATGGCCAGCCTCGCGGTGGGCGCCGTTGGCAGCCTATTGCTCGGCGCCGCCATGGCTCACTGGACGGATGCCGCCCAGCCCTGGCTCGACGCCGCCCTCACCGGCTTCAGCCTGGTGGCGCAGATGTGGATGGCGCAGAAGCGCGTGCAGTGCTGGCCACTGTGGATTGCCGTGGATGTGATCTTCGTCGGGCTGTTCCTCTACAAAGGCCTCTACCTCACTGCCGCGCTCTACGCGCTGTTCACCGTGATTGCCGTGCAAGGCTGGCGTGAATGGCGCGCCGACCCGGCGTTGCACGCATGAAGGTGGTGGTACTGGCCGGCCCGGAATCCAGCGGTAAAAGCTGGCTGGCGGCGGAACTGCAGGCGCATTTCGGCGGGTTGATGGTGGGCGAATACGTGCGTTATTTCATCGATCACCATCAACGCGACACCACCCTGGCCGACATCCCGGCCATCGCCCGTGGCCAACTGGTCTGGGAAGACGCCGCCCGCGCCCAGCAGCCGGAACTGTTGATCCTCGATACACACCTGCTGACCAACAAGCTCTGGAGCCAGACCCTGTTCGGTGACTACCCGGCCTGGCTCGACAGCGAACTGCTGGCGCGTCATTACGACCTGCACCTGTTGTTGTCGCCGGAGGATGTGGAATGGGCCGCCGACGGCCAACGCTGCCAGCCGCAACTGGCGGATCGCCGGGCGTTTTTCCAGGACAGCCTGGAGTGGATGCAGCAGCATCAACAGCCGGTGGTGGTGATTCGGGGGGATTGGCAAGCGCGCCGAGCGGCGGCGTTTGCTGCGGTAGAGAAACTACTGTAGGAGCGAGCTTGCTCGCGAAAATCGCAAGGGCACCGCGTTAAACCAGAACGCCCGCGTTACCGTTGACGTTCTTCGCGAGCAAGCTCGCTCCTACAGTGAGCAACAGCGTTTAGTAACCCAAGGACAGGCCCGTGTTGCGCCGCGGGTCATTCGCGCCATAGAAGCGGTTGTTACCCACTGGCTTACCACCCAGGGACGGCGCGCCGACCAGGATTGCCGCCAGGTGGTTGGCATCCTGTGGCCCGGCAAACTTGTGGCCCCAGCTCTCAAGGATCTTCTGGGTGTCCGGGCTCACCGCAAAGGTTTCAAGGTTGGTGGTTTCCGGCATCCATTGCTGGTGGAAACGCGGCGCGTCCACGGCTTCCTGGATATTCATCTTGTAGTCGATGACATTCAGGATGGTCAGCAAGGTCGCGGTAATGATGCGACTGCCACCCGGCGTACCGACCACCATCACAGCCTTGCCGTCCTTGGTCACGATGGTCGGGCTCATCGACGACAGCGGCGCCTTGCCTGGCGCGATGGCGTTGGCTTCACCCTGGACCAGCCCGTACATGTTCGGCACGCCGACCTTGACGGTGAAGTCGTCCATTTCATCGTTGAGGATCACCCCGGTCTTGCTCGCCATCACACCCGCACCGAACCAGTCGTTGAGGGTGTAGGTGACCGAGACCGCATTGCCCCACTTGTCGACGATGGAATAGTGGGTGGTGTTGTTGCCTTCGTGGGGCGACACGCCCGGTTTGATTGCCTGGGAATCACCGGCTTTTTGCGGTTCGATGGCGTCGCGCAGTTTCGCCGCGTAGTTTTTGTCCAGCAGATGCTCGATCGGGTTCTTCACGAAGTCCGGGTCGCCGAGGTAGCTGTTGCGGTCCACGTAGGCGTGGCGCATCGCTTCGATCTGGTAGTGCAGGCCCTGGGCCGAGTGATAGCCGAGGTCGGCCATCGGGTAGCCTTCGAGGATGTTCATGATCTGGCAGATCACTACGCCGCCGGAGCTGGGAGGCGGTGCCGAGACCACGTGGTAGCCACGGTAGTCGCACTCGATGGGCGCCAGTTCGCGGGTCTTGTACTTGTCGAGGTCAGCCTGGGTGATGATGCCTTTGCCGGCTTGGCTGGAGTCCACCAGGGCCTTGGCGACCCAGCCTTTATAGAAACCGTCGTTGCCCTTGGCCGAGATTTCCTTGAGGGTCTTGGCCAGGTCTTTCTGCACCAGCTTCTGGCCGACCTGCATCGGCTGGCCGTTGTGCAGGAAGATCCCGCGCATGTCCTTGTCTTTTTCGAACTCGCCGGTGGCGGTGTGCAACAGGTCGATATCGCCCTGCTCCAGCTCGAAGCCGTTTTCCGCCAGCTTGATCGCCGGGGCGATGACTTGGGCGCGCTTCAGGGTGCCGTATTTGCTCAGGGCCAGTTCCATGCCCGAGACGGTGCCGGGCACGCCTACGGCCAAGTGCCCCTTGGCGCTGAGGCCTTCGATGACATTGCCGTCTTTGTCCAGGTACATGTTGGCGGTGGCCGCCAGCGGGGCTTTTTCGCGGAAGTCGAGGAAGGTCTTGCGCCCGTCCGCCAGTTGCACGGTCATGAAACCGCCGCCACCCAGGTTACCCGCCGCCGGGTACACCACCGCCAGCGCGTAGCCCACGGCCACGGCCGCATCGACCGCGTTGCCGCCGGCCTTGAGCACATCCACGCCGACATGAGTTGCCAAATGCTGGGCCGTCACCACCATGCCATTTTCACCGGCCACCGGGGCCTGCGACGCGGCGTGCACACCACTGACTGTCAAGACCAGGGCGGTGGCGATCAGGGTACGGCTGAAGGGTTGGTATTTCATCGATGGCTACTCTAGTTATTGAGACGCACCAAAATAGCTCCTCCCGGATCCAATCCCCAGCGCAATGACGCTTTTGTTACAGAACTTGTCGGTCACAGAACGGACGCGAAAAGCCCCATGCTATATTTCGCGCCCAGACTGTCTGACCAGGCACTTTCACATGGCGATCAAGAAGACCGGCATCCGCGCCCAGCAGGCCGACCAGACCCGCGCGCGCATCCTGCAGGCGGCGGTCAAGGTGTTCACCCGCGACGGTTACTCCGGCGGGCGTGTCGACACCATCTCCAAGGCAGCGGATTCCAACGACCGCATGCTCTATTACTATTTCGGCAGCAAGGAACACCTGTTCGTTTGCGTGCTGGAACACACCTACGAGCAATTCAACAAAGCAGAAAGCAAGCTCAAGCTGAACCTGGACGCACCGGAGCAGGCGCTGCGCGACCTGGTGGCGTTTATCTGGCATTACTACATCAAGCACCCGGAATTCGTGGCAATCCTGAGCATCGAGAACCTGCACCAGGGTAAGCACGCGCAACAGTCCGGCGAGATGCGCAGGTTGTCCGGGGAAGCGGTCGGCGTGCTGCGCCCGATCATCGAGGCGGGCCAGGCCCAAGGCGTGTTTCGCCGGGACGTGGACCTCAAGCACGTGTACTTGATGATCGCCTCGCTGTGCTACTTCTATAACTCCAACCGCCACACCCTCAGCTCGTTCCTCGGTGAAGACCTGGCAAACAAAGGCCAGCAACAGGATTGGCTGGGGTTTATCAGTGACTTGGTGGTGCGCGGCGTGACACCTTAATGGGTGCCTGGATTGGCGCGAAAATGCGCCACCTTCTGTTCCAGGCCCTTCCACTGTGGCGCATTCGGCGCGAACTTGCCGCGAAGGTAGGCCGCCAGATCCGCCACCTGACTATTGGACAAACTGTCCTTGAACCCCGGCATGTACCCCAGATCCTTGGTCGCCGGGTTGCTGATGCCTTGCAAAATCACCTTGATCAAATTATCCGGCTGATCACTGTGCACGTTGGTATTGGTCGCCAACGACGGGCTCACCCCAAACAGCTTCGGCCCCAGGCCATCCGCATGGCAGGCCTTGCATGAACCTTCGAACACTCGTCGGCCATTGGGGTTCGGCACACTGGCCGCCGCAACCACCTGGGCCTCGGCAGCCGCATCACCGTTGAGCGAGGCCAGGTACACCGCCATCGCGCGGATATCCGCCTTGGGCAGTTTCGACAATTCACTGACCACCGGCCCCATCGGGCCTGCCGCCACGCCATGGGCGTCGGAATAGCCGGTGCTCAGGTAGCTAAACAGTTGGTCTTCGGTCCACGGTGTCGGGGCCTTGGACAAACCATTGAGGGCCGGCGCCTCCCAACCATCGACCCTGCCACCGGCAAGGAAGGACTTACCGCCCTTCTCCGCCCCCATCAGGTTGCGCGGCGAATGGCAGGCGGCGCAGTGGCCCAGGCCGTTGACCAGATAATTGCCGCGATTCCATTGTTCACTGCGCTCAGGCTGCACTGAGATTTCACCGCGTCGCAGGTTCAGGGCATTCCAACCTGCCATCAACGGCCGCAGATTGAACGGAAAGCTCATCGCATTCGGCGTCGGCGCCTGGCTCACCGGGGCCTGGGACATCAAATAGGCGTACAGCGCTTGCATGTCTGCATCGTTGATATTGCGAAACGCCGTGTAGGGAAACGCCGGATACAGATTGCGCCCGTCACGACCAATGCCGTCGCGCATCGCCCGCTCGAACGCCGGGTAGGACCAGGCGCCGATGCCGGTCTTCACGTCCGGCGTGATATTGCTGCTGTACAGCGTGCCGAACGGCGTTTCCATGGCCAATCCACCGGCATTGGTCGCGCCACCGGGCGCCGTGTGGCACACCGCGCAGTCACCCACCGCCGCCAGCAACCGTCCGCGCTCCAAGGTCGCCTTGGACCAGATGCCGGCGCTGGGCGGTGCAATCGGTGCGATTTCACTGTGGAACGGCCAGGCCGTCGCGAGCACCGCCCCCAACGTGGCGAACAGCGCACCAAACCACCATTTGCGGCGTTTCTCCGGCGACTTGGCAGGCTCGCCCAAGCTGCCCGCGCTCAATGCCGCCAGCACTCGCTCCGGGGTGATCGGCAGTTCGCGAAAACGGATGCCGGTGGCGTCATAGATCGCATTGGCGATTGCTGCTGCACTGGGCACCGAGGCCGACTCGCCGGCGCCCATCGGCGGCTGGTCCTGGCGCGGCATCATCATCACGTCAATCTTTGGCACTTCGGGGAAGGTCAGGATCGGATAACCGCCCCACTCCTTGCTCGCCACCGTCGACTCTTCAAAGGTCACCCGCTCCTTCAACACACGGCTGGTGGACTGGATCACATTGCCGTGGATCTGATGCTGCACCCCGGCCGGGTTGATCATCATGCCCGAGTCATGCCCGATCACCACGCGGGTCACCGACACATCGCCGGTCTGTTTGTCGATGGCCACATCCGCCACCCACGCCGCCCAGGCCGCACCGAAACCAGGGAATTTGCTGTGGATATAGCGCGCATAGGCGAAGCCACGGCCACGCAACAGGTGATCCTCGTTCGCGGTTTGCATCGGCGCCGTGCGCGGCACCCAGTTGGCGCGTTCGGCGGTGGATTTCACCAAGTCGATGGCGCGCTCGTCCTTGAGGTAACGCAGGCGGTATTCCACCGGGTCGACGCCGGCGGCGAAAGCCAGTTCGTCGATATAGGATTCGTGGGCAAAGGTGTTGGGCAAGGCCGACACACCGCGCATCCACGAGGCGCGCACGATGGGCGCCATGTCGTTGATGGTCACGCGCATATCGTCGATGTCGTAAGGCGGGATCGAGGTGCGGTCGCCCATCTCGAACATCGCCGCCACCGGCTCGACACGGCCGGTCAGCAACAGCGCCAGGGTCGGCGCGCCATTGGAGGGGTAGCTGGTTTCAAAGTCGTAGGCGGCGATGCTGCCATCGGCATTGAGGCCGCCATCGACATCCATCAGTTGCGCGGTGCCCTTAGGCTCCCATAGGTGTTCCTGCTCGCGGGTCAATTGCACGCGCACCGGTTTGCCCACCGCGCGGGACAACAGCAAGGCATCGGCGCACACATCATCCGCACAATTGCGCCCGTAGCAGCCGGCGGCTTCCATGCGGATCACATCGATCAGCGCTTCATCGCACTCCAGCAGCCATGCCAGGTCGGCCCTCAGCAGGTGCGGGTTCTGGCTGCCTGACCACACCCGGCTGCCGGCTGGCGAATAATCCGCAACGCCGCAGGAGGGGCCGATCGAACCGTGCATCTGGTACGGCCAGAGATAACTGCGCGGCATGCGTTGGCTGGCGCCTGCCAGGGCCTCGTCGACATTGCCCTGGTCAAGCACGGTGCGGCGTACGCGAGGATTGTCGCGGATCGCCTGCTCGACATCACTCATGTCCGGTAAAGCGTTGTTCCAGGGTTTCCAGTGCACCTGCAATTCGCTGGCGGCCTTGACGGCCTGCTCTTCTCGCAGTGCCACCACGCCGACAAAATCGCGGATCACCACCACCGCGACGATGCCAGGGATATGCGCGATGGACGCTTCATCCACACTCAACAGGCTGTTGCCGACAAAGTCGCCGCAATCGAGCCCGGCATACGGCGGGCGAATCACCCGGCCATGGAGCATGCCCGGCACGCGCATGTCGTGTACGTAGGTCAGCTCGCCAGTGGCTTTGCCGGGGATATCCACTCGCGCAGCGCCCTTGCCCACCAGCCGGTAGTCCTCGATGGGTTTGAGCGGGGCGTCACCGCTGATGCGCAGTTGGTCATGCTGGCCGCTGACCAGTTCGGCATATGTCGTGGAGCGCCCATCTGCCGCGTGAATGACGCCAGCATCGACCTTCAGGCTGGCCGTGCTCACACCCAGGCGCCCCGCCGCCCGCGCCAACAGGAAACGCCGCGCTTCGGCTGCGGCATTGCGCAGGGGCACCGCGGATATCTGCAAGGTTGCACTGGCGATGGTCGCCCCTTGGTTGGGCACACGCTCGGTGTCGCCGAGCACCATCTTCACCTGCTCCATCGCCAGGTCGAGCTCTTCGGCGACGATCTGCGCCAACGACGTGCGAATGCCGGTGCCCAGGTCCACATGGCCATTGAACGCGTACACCAGACCATCATCGTTTACCGCAATGAACAGCCCCAGCTCCTTAGGTTTCACGGTGGGCGTGCCGCCCTTGGCCACCGGCCCAGAAGGCGGCAACACATCATCGACAATCAACAAAACGCCGGCCTTGGCCAGCCACTGGTCACGGGAAAGGGGGGTGTCGGTCATGGTCATCAATCCACGGTCATCAGGCGGGCCGCACGCAACACGGCGCGCAGGATTTCGATATGGGTGCCGCAACGGCAGAGGTTGCCCGACAGCTCGTTGCGCACCTCGGCTTCGCTGGGGTTGGGGTTACGGTCGAGCAAGGCCTTGGTGGTCATGATCATGCCGTTGAGGCAGTAGCCACATTGCGCGGCCTGTTCGTCGATGAAGGCTTGTTGTACCGGGTGCGGCGCCTGGCGCGAGCCCAGGCCTTCAAGGGTGACAATTTCGCGGCCTGCGGCACCCGACAACGGAAACACACAGGAACGGGCCGCCACCCCATCGATGATCACGGTGCACGCACCGCACTCCCCGAGGCCGCAGCCGTATTTGGGGCCATTGAGTTCCAGGTCATTGCGCAGCACCAGCAACAGCGGCGTGTCCGCCATGGCGCTGACGTCGCTTTTTTGCCCATTGACCTCAAGCGTTACCGTGATGTGCTGGCTGATCATTCGCTTCGCCCGTAACAGTTGGTGAAGTAGACACTACATCAAATAGTCAAAAAAAAGCGTCGTGGACCTGGGGTCTCACGACACACTTGACGAATGAAGTGGCTACTACATGAACTCAGAGCAAGATCAATGCCAGCGGGGATTAATCCTGCGGGTCGTCGATCATCTTGCGCAACAGGAACAGCACCGCAACCCGTTCGGCCGGGTTGAGATTGCTCAGGGTCAATTCGGTGATCTGCGCGGCGCGCGGCGCGGTCTGGGCGACCAGTTCGGCACCTGCCGGGGACAAGTCCACCACCACTTTGCGCTTGTCCTGCGGGTCCGGCTCCAGGCTGATCAGTTCCTTGGCCTTGAGTCGCTCGACGATGCCGCGAATGGTCGCCTGGTCCACGGCCGTGGCCTTGACCAGTTCGGTCAGGGAGCTTGCACCGTGATCGCGCAGGGCACACAGGGTGACGAACTGCACGGCGGTGAGCTGGGAGTCGCCGACATTCTGCTGAAAGATCGCCAAGTGGCGCTGGTAGGCCTTGCGCAACAGGTGGCCGACTTGTTCAGAAAAGACGTAGGAATCTGGCACGGCGGGGCTCGGTGGGTGGCTAACGATGGGGATGCATATTAACCCTGTAGGAGCGAGCTTGCTCGCGAAGGTGGTCAACGATAACGCGGGGAACCTGGCTCCCCGCGTTGTGATTGCGTTTTTCGCGAGCAAGCTCGCTCCTACAGGGGTGGGATGGTCAACGGGCCAGGGAGGCTGGCGGGGCGACGACGTCACCGGCGATGACCACTGCTTCATCATCCAGGTACACATCGCAATTGCGCAGCGGAATATCCATATGGCACGGCGTCTTGCGTGTCCCGCCCACTTCGGTATTCGGCCCGGTGGAGAACAGGAAGTTGCCATAGAACGCCCGCGCGTCCATGCACATGCCGTCGTTCTTGTCGTGCAAGCCCATGGCCGTCCACTGTGCCCGTGGCTGCAGGCCCCAGCCGATGTGGGAGATGCCGTACACCTCAGGGTCGTTGAAGTACTTCATGTAGTCACGCAGGTACTCGGCCTCGAATCCCCCGTGGATCTTGGTGATGAAGCCCTTCTCGATCTCCAGGGTGATCTTCTCGCGGGTATAGGTCTTGAATGGCAGCAGGATGTCGCCGATGTCCAGCACCAGCACGCCTTCGGCGGTTTCTTCGTTGGGCCAGGAGAACAGGAAACCACTCGGCCAATGATCCCAGCGCCCCGGTTCATCGGCAAAACCGTATTCGGTGACCGACGGGTACTGCCCCAAGGCCGCGCGGAAGTCACTGCCGGCACGGGATTTCACGTGGATTGAGCGTGCCTTTTTCAGCAACTGCTCGGCCGCCAGCACGCGCACTTTGTCTTCTTCGGTCGGCAGCATGCGCGCCAGCACTTCGGGCGGCTCCACCGCCAGCAGAATGCGCGTGCCGGTCTTGAGGATCTGTTCCTGCTCCGGCGAGTGCAGCAGCATCATGGTGTCGACGATCAGGTCGGCGGCCTCCAGGGCACGCTGGGCGGCGATATTGCCGGTAAGCGCAGTGTCGCCGCAGTAGGCGGTCATGTCATTGCCCATCGCCCTGGGATGGTTGAACGACGGTAACTCCACCGCATACACCTTGGCCCCCAGGCGCTGCGCAGCATCCATCGCGGCACGCACGGTGCGCGGGTCGGAGTAATGGCTCTTGAGCACGGCAACGCTCTGGGTCGGGTCGACCTTGGACAGCGTCAACACGTGTTCAAACATCTGGGTCAGTTCGCAATCGCTTACCGGCATTTTCCTGTCTCCTGTGGGACTGCACCAAGTTCAGGCACTGCGCTTCACTCTAGTGCGTTTTTTATAGCGTATACGCCATTTAATAACGATAAGACCCGAATTGTCGGCAGACTGCAAGCGGCGCACCAAAACGTTACCTATCGAAACAATCCCCGTATTTATTAGCTACATCACGTTACATAGGATAATGACGGCCAAAAAATAAATTCATGCAGAGAGGCTTCCAATTTAAAAATATGAGCGTATACACTTTAAAAACCTTGCGGCCAGACACCGCCAAAAATCAAAAAGAGAGAGGAACACGCCCCATGGGAAGCACTCAAAAAATCGCCATCGTTGGCGCGGGCTTGGGCGGCGCCGCCGCGGCCACCCTGTTGCAGCAAGCCGGCTTCGACGTGGATGTCTACGAGCAGGCGCCGGAGTTTTCCCGGTTGGGCGCGGGGATCCACATGGGGCCCAACATCATGAAAATCTTCCGCCGCATGGGCATCGAAAAGCAGCTGGACCTGATGGGCTCGCACCCCGAGCACTGGTTCAGCCGTTGCGGCGAGAGCGGCGACTACCTGTCGCGTATCCCGCTTACCGGCTATGGCGCGTCCTACATCACCGTGCACCGTGGCGACCTGCATGCGCTGCAGATGTCCACCCTCAAGCCCGGCACACTGCACTTCAACAAGCGCCTGGAAACCCTTGAAGAAACCGACACCCAGGTACGCCTGACCTTCGCCGATGGCCAGGTGACCTACGCCGACATCGTGATCGGCGCCGACGGCATCAATTCCAAGATCCGCGAAGAACTGCTCGGCGTGGAAAAACCGCTGTACAGCGGCTGGGTCGCGCACCGTGCGCTGATCCGGGGTGACCAGCTCGCCAAGTACGACCTGAAGTTCGAAGACTGCATCAAGTGGTGGACCGAAGACCGCCACATGATGGTCTACTACACCACCGGCAAGCGCGACGAGTACTACTACGTGACCGGTGTGCCCCATGCCGAATGGGACTTCCAGGGCGCGTTCGTCGACAGCAGCCGCGAAGAGATGTTCGACGCCTTCAAGGGCTACCACCCCACCGTCCAGGCCCTGATCGAATCCACTGAAAGCGTGACCAAATGGCCGCTGCGCAACCGCAACCCGCTGCCGTTGTGGAGCCGTGGCCGTCTGGTACTCCTCGGCGATGCCTGCCACCCGATGAAACCGCACATGGCCCAGGGCGCCGGCATGGCCATCGAAGACGCCGCTATGCTCACCCGTTGCCTGCAGGAAACCGGCATCAGCGACTACCGCACCGCCTTCCAGCTCTACGAAGCCAACCGCAAGGAACGCGCATCCCGCGTGCAGGCCGTGTCCAACGCCAACACCTGGCTGCGCACCCAGGAAGATCCAGCCTGGGTCTACGGCTATGACCTGTACGCCCAGGAGCTGAAATCGGGGGTGGCCGCGTGAGCACTTTTCTCTACGGCGGCAACGTGCAGGCCAATGGCATTCGCCAGCACTACCTGCGCTACGGCGGCAAGGGCCCGGCGCTGATCCTGATCCCCGGCATCACCAGCCCGGCCATCACCTGGGGCTTTGTTGCCGAGCGCCTCGGCGCGCAGTTCGACACCTACGTGCTGGATGTGCGTGGTCGCGGGCTGTCCTCGACGGGCCCCGAGCTGGATTACAGCGCGGACACCTGCGCCGAGGACATCGCTGCCTTTGCCGACGCATTGAACCTGGACAGCTACCACCTGATGGGCCATTCCATGGGTGCACGCTTTGCCGTACGCAGTGCCGTCAAACACCCTCAAGGCGTGAAGCGCGTGGTGTTGATCGACCCACCGGTCTCCGGCCCTGGCCGACGCGAATACCCGAGCAAGCTGCCGTGGTACGTCGATTCGATCCGCCAATCCCTGGTCGGCATGGACGCGGAGGCGATGCGCGCCTTCTGCGCCACCTGGACCCAGGAACAACTGCAACTGCGCGCCGAATGGCTGCACACCTGCTACGAGCCCGCCATCGTGCGTGCCTTCAATGACTTCCACGAAGTGGATTTCCATCAGGACCTGCCGCAGCTCAAGGCCCCCGCCCTGTTGATAGTGGCCGGACGTGGCGGCGTGATCCTCGACGAAGACATTGCCGAGATTCAGGACCTGGCACCGAGCATCCAAGTCGCCCGCGTGCCGAATGCCGGGCACATGATCCCGTGGGATGACCTCGACGGCTTCTTCATCGCCCTCGGCGACTTCCTCACACAATAAGAACGGAGACCACCATGCAGAAGCCTTACCGCATCGGCCAGATCGTGCCGAGCTCCAACACCACCATGGAAACCGAGATCCCGGCGATGCTCACCGCGCGCCAGGCGATCCGCCCCGAACGCTTCACCTTTCACTCCAGCCGCATGCGCATGAAGCAAGTGCGCAAGGAAGAACTGGCGGCCATGGACGGCGAATCCGACCGTTGCGCCGTCGAGCTGTCCGACGCCAAGGTCGACGTACTGGGTTATGCGTGCCTGGTGGCGATCATGGCCATGGGCTTGGGTTATCACCGCAACTCCGAACAGCGCCTGCGCAAAGCCACCGCTGACAACGACGCCAACGCGCCCGTGATCACCAGCGCCGGCGCCTTGATCGAAGGCCTGAAAGTGATGGGCGCCAAGCGCATCGCCATCGTCGCGCCGTACATGAAACCGCTGACTGAGCTGGTGGTGAACTACATCCGTGAAGAAGGCTTTGACGTCGTGGACTGGCGCGCCCTGGAAATTCCCGACAACCTCGAAGTGGCCCGCCACGACCCGGCCAACCTGCCAGCCATCGTCGCCGGCATGAACCTGGAAGGCGTCGACGTGATCGTGCTGTCTGCCTGCGTGCAGATGCAGTCGCTGCCGGTAGTGGCCAAGGTCGAGGCACAAACCGGCAAACCGGTGCTGACCGCCGCCATTGCCACCACCTACGCGATGCTCAAAGCGTTGGACCTGGAGCCCATCGTGCCGGGTGCCGGTGCCCTGCTTTCCGGTGCCTATTAGTGGAGCTAAAAGCTCTTCTGTGGTGAGCGGGCTTTTTTGTGGCGAGCGGGCTTGCCCCGCGTTGGAGTGCGTAGCGCTCCCGTTTTTTTGGGGCCGCTTCGCAGCCCAACGCGGGGCAAGCCCGCTCGCCACAACAAGCAAGCTCTCCACAGGGAATGTTTGCGGCCTAAAATGAGGACTCTATAGATGACCGAACAATCCGCCGACGCCAACTACCAGGGCGTCTGGGGCAACCGCATCGGTTTTGGCAAAAAGGCCGCGCTGCTGATGATCGACTTCATGCAGGGCTACACCACCGAAGGCGCGCCGCTGTTCGCGCCCGGCGTGGTCACGGCCGTGGCGCAAAGCGTCGAGCTGCTCGCCACCGCACGCCAACACGGGATTGCGGTAGTCCACACCAATATCCGCTACCATCCCGGCCATTTCGTCGATGGTGGGATCTGGGTGAAAAAAGCCCCGGTGATGAAGGACATGGTCGAAGGCAACCCACTCGCGGCGTTCTGCGCCGAGGTGTTGCCACTGGCCGAGGAAGTCGTCATTACCAAACAGTACGCCAGTGCATTTTTCGGCAGCAGCCTGGCGCCGATGCTGCATGCCCAAGGCATCGACACTGTCGTGTTGGCCGGCTGTTCCACCAGTGGCTGCATCCGCGCCACGGCGGTGGATGCGGTGCAACACGGGTTTCGCACCATCGTCGTGCGCGAATGCGTCGGCGATCGGCACCCGGCGCCCCATGAAGCCAACCTGTTCGATATCGACAGCAAGTATGGCGACGTGGTGAGCAAGCAGGAGGCAATGCGCAAGTTCAGGGAGCAATAAGACGTTATTAAGAACTGCGCCATAGAGCGCGGTCTTTGAAAAAAACTGAGGGCCAGCGTCCCAACATGCACACCCTGTAGGAGTCCGGCTTGCCGGCGATAGCGCCCCTGAGACCGCCATCGCCGGCAAGCCGGCTCCTACAAGGGACCGGACCGGGTCTAACCGCCGCCCTCAGTCTTCTGACACTGCCTTTGGAAGTCGCTTCTACAGCACTCCGAAGTGCTGGAACAAAAGCGGCTGTATAAAAACCATAAGTCACCGCCAGGAGACACCCAATGCCCATTGCGAATGCAGCGCCCGCGACCACAGTCGCAGACCCCGTCAACACGCTTTACCACAAGATCACCTGGAAGCTGATCCCCTTCCTGTGCTTCTGCTACCTGGCCGCCTACTTGGACCGCATCAACATCGGCTTCGCCAAGTTGCAGATGCTCGACCAGTTGCAGTTCAGCGAAACCGCGTTCGGCCTCGGCGCCGGGCTGTTCTTTGTCGGCTATATCCTCTTTGAGGTCCCCAGCAACCTGGTGCTGGAGCGGGTCGGCGCGAAGATCTGGATCGCGCGCATCATGATCACTTGGGGCCTGCTCTCGGCCTGCACCATGCTGGTCACCTCCACCACCCAGTTCTACATCCTGCGTTTTCTGCTCGGCGCCGCCGAGGCGGGCTTTCTGCCGGGTGTGCTGTACTACCTGACCACCTGGTTTCCCACCCACCGACGCGGGCGCATCATCGCGCTGTTCATGATCGGCCTGCCGCTGTCCAGCGTGATCGGTGGCCCGCTGTCAGGCTGGATCATGGGCCACTTCGATCATATGGGCGGCCTGCGTGGCTGGCAGTGGCTGTTCCTGATCGAAGCAGTGCCGAGCGTACTGCTTGGCGTGCTGACCTTCTGGGCCCTGCCCAATACCTACCAGCAAGCCAAATGGCTGTCGGACGAGGAAAAGGCCCTGCTGGAAACCGAGTTGCGCAAGGACGACGCCGACGGCTCCGCCAGCAAGCACAGTTTCCGTGACGGCTTCTTCAACCTCAAAGTGTGGATGCTTGGCGGTATCGACTTCTCGATCCTGCTCAGCGCCTACGCCATGGGCTTCTGGATGCCGACGTTCATCCGCAACGCCGGGGTCACCGACACCTTCCATATCGGCGTGCTCACTGCACTACCGAGCGTCGCCGCCCTGCTCGGCATGCTGCTGATCGGCGCCAGCTCCGACAAGCACCGCGAACGCCGCTGGCACATCATCGTGCCGTTTTTCATCGGCGCGGCGGCCATGGCCACCAGCACGTTCTTTACCCATAACGTGGCGGCCACCGTGGCGCTGTTTGCGATTGCCTCGGCGGCGATCATCGGCGCGGTGCCGGTGTTCTTCAGCCTGCCGGCGACCTTTCTCAAAGGCACTGCGGCGGCCACCGGTTTTGCCCTGGCCTGTTCGGTGGCGAATATCGCCGGTTTGGTGAGCAACTCGTTGATGGGCGTTGCGATCGACGTCACAGGCAGTAGCGCCGGTGCCTTGTGGTTTTTCGCCGGCTGCCTGATCCTCAGCAGCTTCCTGGTCATCGCCTTGCCGGCGAAACTGGTGAACCGTTAACAACAACAATTTTTCGGATGAATCACCATGCAAGGTTTCCTGAAAAGCTGCGCGCTGCTGGTTGCCGTCGGCCTGTGTGCCGGCACCGCCCAGGCTGCGGAGAAAGTCATTTTCGACACCGATTTCAACGTGCTCAACGATGACGGCCAGGCCTTCATCATGCTCGCCCAGCTCCATGCGCAAAAACGCATCGAACTGCTGGGCATGACCCTGGTCAGCGGCAACGCCTGGGTCGACCAGGAGCAGGTCGATGCACTCAAGGCCGTGGAGCGCATGGGCGTGGAGAAAGAGGTTGGCGTCTACTCCGGCGCCGCCTACCCGCTGCTGCATGACTACGCCACCTACGAGGCGGAAAAGGCGCTGTTCGGCTCCGGCTGGCCGGGGGCATTCAAGAACCCCCGCCCTACTTCACCCAAGCAGTTGATCGCGCCACCCGATGGCCTGGCGACACACACCCAATTGCGCAAGGAAACCGCCGCGCAATTCATCGTCGACAGCGTGCGCGCCAACCCGCATCAGGTAACGATCCTGGCGGTCGGCCCGCTGACCAACGTCGCCCTGGCGATCCGTTCGGCGCCGGATATCGTGCCGTTGATCAAGCGCATCGTGTACATGGGCGGCGCCCTGGAGATTCCGGGCAACACCACGCCGGCGGCGGAATTCAACTGGTGGTTTGACCCGGAGGCCGCGAAGATCGTGTTGCGCTCGCCGATCGAGCACGTGATTTTCCCCAATGATGTGTGCGAGAAAGTCACCTTCGACAAAACGGTGTACCAGCGCGTGATTGCCCAGAAAGGCGCGATTGCCGACCTGTACAAGCACGAGTTCGGCCCGTTGTTCGACAAGGACCCGAGCTACCACAGCTTTACCTGGGACAGCTTGCCGGCGCTGTATCTGGTCAACCCGGACATCGTCACCGAGTCCCGGGATCTGTGGGTGGATGTGGATGCCACCTTCGGCGCCGACTACGGCCGTGCACTCGGCTACCAGAAAGGCGCCCCTGTGGGCACGCAAAAAGCCAAGGTAGTGTTCGGCGTAGACCAGAAGAAATTCTGGGATGGCTACGTCAATCTGGTGACCTTGCCAACGCCGGTCAAGCACTGACCGGCCAAGCGCTCCCACGCAAGGTGGGAGCGCTTTTCTGCCTCAACCCGCCAGCGCGAACCCGCGTTGCAGGTCCTCGATCAGCGCCGCCACATCTTCCAGTCCGATATGCAGGCGCACCACCGGGTTCAGCCCTCGGTCCGCCGCGCTGTCGCGGTCCTGGGTATCGGCGACAGTGACCAGGCTTTCATAGCCGCCCCATGAAGCGCCCAATCCGAACAGTTGCAGGCCGTCGATAAAGCGTTCGAGGTAGGCCGGGTCAGTGCTGTTCAATTCAAATGAGAGCAAGCCATTGCTGCCGGTGAAGTCCCGACGCCACAGCGCATGCCCGGGATGCCCAGGCAACGCCGGATGGAACACGCGCTTGACCTGGGGCTGGGCCTGCAACCACAGGGCGATGTCCAATGCCTGTCGCTCATGCACATCCAGGCGCGAGGCCAGGGTGCGTGCACCGCGCAGGATCAGGTAGGCATCGTCGGCACTCACGGCATTGCCGAAGGTGTCGCTCATCCGGCCCAGCGCCGGCCACGCGGCCTGGGTGGTGCACACACTGCCCATCATCACGTCGCTATGGCCGCCGAGGTATTTGGTGAGGGCCATGATGGAAATATCCGCGCCCAACGCCAGCGGGCGATACAGGTAGCCCGAGCCCCAGGTGTTGTCCACGGCCAGCAGGATATTGCGCGGTTTGCACAACGCGGCAATCGCGGGCAGGTCGCACAGTTCGTAGAGCAACGAACCCGGGACTTCGGCATAGACCAGTTTGGTATTGGCTTGCAACTGGGCTTCCAGGCCCTGACCATCAGGCGAGAAATAGCTGACCTCAACACCAAACGCTTGCAGGAATTCACGGGCTAATTTGCGCACCGGCGAATACACCGCATCGGTGATCAGCACATGATCGCCGGGGCGCAGATACGCCAGGAACACCTGGGCCGCTGCGGCCAGGCCGGTGCCGTAGAGACGGGTGCGATAGCCGCCCTCCAGTTCGGTGACCAGGTCTTCCAGGGCGTGGGAAGTCGGGTTGCCGCGTGCGCCGTAGGTCAACACCCGTTCACTGTCACGGCGGGCACGGGCGTCACGCATCTGCGCCAGGTTGTCGAACAGCACGGTGCTGATGCGCGTAATCGGCACGTTGACCGCGCGGCCGCCATGGCCTTTTTCGGTACGTGCCGCATGTATCAGCCGAGTGCGCACCCGCGACGGTGCCGGCAGCGGTTTAAGGCTGGCGATCTCTGCCGTGCTCATCTGCGCCAACAGGCCGATTTCCCAGGCCAGGTACTGGCGCGCGGCATCCTTGTTGCCGCTGTGACGGTCGTGGGTGAAGAACAGGAAATCGATGCACTGCGCGTCGGGCGGGTTTTGCGCGTCTTCAGTCACCGGCAGGCCAGCGGCGGCCCAGGCGGCCCAGGCGGCAACACCGCCGTCGAGCAATTGTGCCGACAGGCCTTCGGCAGCAAAGGCCGCCAACGCAGGATCATCCGCTACCAGCACCAACGGGCGATGGTCGGTTTTGAGCAGCGGGCGAATCGACCAGCGCGAACCTGCAATATGACCTTTGCGAAACGCCATGCTCGGGCGCAAGTCGATCAGGTTCACATCGTTCAATTCAAGGGCCAGCGCCTGGGCATTGATCAACGGCAGCGGCTCATACGCCACCGGCTGCAACACCGGCAAGGCCAGCCCGCTGTCGATGCCACCGTTCAATACATACGCCTCATGCCCCAACTGGCGCAGCCAACTGGCAACAATCGGTGCACGCACACCATCACTGTCCACCAGCACAATGCGCGCCTGGCGCACGCCGATGTAAAGGTCGGTGGACTGGATCAACTGCCCCCCCGGCGTATGTTGCGCACCCGGCAATGTGCCGAGTGCGAACTCTTCACCCGTGCGCACGTCGCACAGAAACAGACTACGTTGGGCGTCATCGGCCCACTGGCGCACCTGATCCGCCGACACCGTCACCACCCCTGCCCGCTCGGCCAGTCGCTGCGCCGCCTGGCGCTGCTGGGCAAGATCGCTGCTGACGTGATCCGCATATCGCCGGGCGCTGCCGTGTTCCAGTTGGAAATCTTCCAGGTACCAGCCCTGGGTGCCGTTTTCCAAGGCATAGATCGGATTCTTCAGACCCAGGTTGATCAAGGTCTGTGCGCCGATGATGCTGCGGGTGCGTCCGGCGCAGTTGACCACGATGGGCGTGCTGTCATCCGGCACCAGGTCATGCACGCGGTAGCCCAGTTCACCGTTGGGGCAGCAGATGGAGCCGGGAATGGTCATCTTGCGGTATTCATCGAACGGCCGCCCGTCCAGCACCACCAACGGCTCGCCGCGCGCTTGCCAGTCCGCCAATTGCCGAGCAGTCACATGCGGGGTGTGGCTGGCCTCTTCGACCAACTCGCCAAACGCCTTGGATGGCACGTGCACCCCGGCAAACAGCTGCAAGCCGGCGGCCTGCCAACCCTCGGCGCCCCCTTCCAAGACATGCACACGGCCATAGCCCAGCCCCTCCAAACGCGCTGCGGTGCGCGCTGCAACGTCACCGCCGGCCTGGTCGTAAATCACCAGGCGCACCTGCGGATTGGGCGCCAGGCGGCGTACTTCCAGCTCCAGGCGGCTATAGGGCAGGTTCACCCCGTGAAACAGGTGGGCTTCACCGTATTGGCCGTGTTCGCGCACGTCGAACAGGGCGATTTCCTGCCCGTCGAACAGCCATTGCTGCAGTTGACTGGGGGTGATGGTCTGGCTCATGGAAGTCCCAACAATTGAAGAAAAGAGTTACTGCAACGCCAACGAACGTTCGCCCGCAGCCACTTCGCGCCCCTTGGCATAGGCACGCTGCACCGCCGGCCGCGCCTTGATGCGCTCGCGCCAGGCCTGGATATTCGGGTGGTCCGCCAAGTCCTGGCCCTGCCGTTGCGGTTGAATCCACGGGAAGATCGCCATGTCCGCCACCGAGTATTCGCCCGCCACATAGGGCACCTCGGCCAGGCGTTGTTCCAGCACCCGATACAAGCGCGTGGCTTCGGCGTTGAGCAGGTCAAGGGCAAACGCAATCGGCTCCGGAGCCTTCTCCTTGAACAGCTGCAACTGGCTCAGATACGGGGTGATATGCCCCACCTGCCAGAACAACCATTCCTGGACCTTTTGCCGCTCGGCAGTGCCTGCGGGTGGCAAGAACTGACCGGCGTTGTCGGCCAGGTAATTGAGGATTGCGCCGGATTCGAACAGGCTCAGCGGCACCTCCGGGCGATAGTCGACAATCGCCGGGATGCGGCCGTTGGCACTGATGCGCTGGAAGTCCGCCTGCTTCTGCTGGCCTTCGCGGATGTTCACTGGCACCAGGCGGTAATCCAGCCCAAGCTCTTCCAGCAAGATGCCGACCTTCAAGCCATTGCCCGTGGGCCAGTAATAAAGATCGATCATGCGTAAGCCTTGATCGACGGCGCCATCTGCGAGGCGTTGTAGTTGAGGATGCGACCGTCCGCTTCCACGCCATACCGGCCGTTGAGGGATTCCAGCGGCAAGCCATACAGGTGGAAATGCAACGTCGCCTGCGCGCCCTCGACCTTGATGCCATGCAGGTCTTCACCGAGGAACGAGATCGACGTGCCCGGTTGCACGATCACTTCTTTCTCCAGCGTCAGGGTGGTGAACCCCGGCTCGCGACCTTCATCACTGCGGGCATAGACGTAGTTGATCTCCTGGCCTTCGATGGCACTGATGATCGCCCAGGTCTCGTGGTTATGCGGGATCGTGCTTTTGCCCGGCAACAGCGAATTCAGGTAGAGCGTCGGCGTATCACCGTCGTCATTCAGGCGATAGCGGAACGCCGTGCTGCCCTGCCCCGGCACGGGCGCGGGGAATTCATCAAAGTTGAACAGGTCGCGGCGCTGGGCGAGGTTTTCCAGCAGCCCAACGATTTCATCCAAGGCCGCGCGGTCTACGCCACGCTGATTGATGACGCGGATCTGCTGCAAAAACGCTTCGATCACGTCGGCACGGTTTTCGATACTCATCACGAATTTCCTCTTATCAGACAGACAGGCTGTAACGGCTCAAATTGGTCAACAGGTACGGGTCGTGGGCGATGGGGCCACGGCGCCCCGTGTCGCCCAGGGCATGGCGCAGGAACGTCTGGGTGCGTTCGCTGGCCGGGTT
Source organism: Pseudomonas reactans (assembly GCF_013385825.1). Classification (GTDB taxonomy): domain Bacteria; phylum Pseudomonadota; class Gammaproteobacteria; order Pseudomonadales; family Pseudomonadaceae; genus Aquipseudomonas; species Aquipseudomonas reactans. The sequence continues at coordinate 620,748 of NZ_JACAPG010000014.1, forward strand.
CTGGAAGATCTGCTGCGCGCTGCCATGCTCGACAATCACGCCGTTTTCGGTGAAATACACCACGTCGCTGATCTCTTCGGCGAAGCGCATTTCGTGGGTGACCAACACGCAGGTCATGCCCTCTTCGGTAAGTTCGCGGATCACCGTCAGCACTTCGCCGACGGTCTCCGGGTCTAGGGCCGAGGTCACTTCGTCGAACAGGATCAGCTCCGGGCGCATCGCCAACGCGCGGGCAATCGCCACGCGTTGCTGCTGGCCACCGGACAGTTGGCCGGGATAGGCATCGGCCTTGTGCTCCATGCGCACCTTGGCCAGCAAGGCGCGAGCGTCTTTCTCGGCTTCGGCACGGTTGCGGCCGAGCACCTTGCGCGGGGCGATCACCAGGTTTTCCAGCACCGACAAGTGCGGGAACAGGTTGTACTGTTGGAACACAAACCCGACGCGTTTGCGCAACTCGATGCGCTGGGCTTCCTGGGCCAGGCTATCGACCTGGGTCTGGCCCACGCGGATGCTGCCGCGCTGGGGCTGCAACAAACCGGTAATGCAGCGCAGGATCGTCGACTTGCCCGAGCCCGACGGGCCGATGATCGATACCGCCTGGCCGCGCAACACGTCCAGGTCGATGCCCTTGAGCACCGGGTTGGCGCCGAACGACAGGTGCACATCCCGCAGGCTCACCAAGGATTCAATAGAAGGCATAACGGCGCTCCAGGTGTTGGGTGAGACGGGAAATCGGGTAGCAATAGGCAAAGAACAGCACCAGCAGGCTCAGGTAGATCATCACGGTGAAACCGGTCAGGTTCACGGTGTTGCTGGCGATCTGCGCGGTGTCGATCACGTCATGCACGCCCACCAGCGAGGCCAGCGCGGTGCCCATGGTGACCACGGCGTACAGGTTCATCCACGGCGGCAACATGCGCTTGAAGCACTGCGGCAGGATGATCGAACGAAACAACTGGCCACGGGTGAACGCCAGGGAACGCGCGGCTTCCCACTGGGTGCTGGGGATCGAACCGATAGCGCCACGGAAGATCTCCGCCACGTTGGCGCTGGCCGGCAACGCCAGGCCGATGGTGACTTTGACCCAATCGGGGAACGACACGTAGCTGCTGCCGATGTGGATCTCGAACGGGAACACGTAGGTAGTGAAATAGATCAACACCAGCCACGGCGCATTGCGAAACACCTGCACCCACAGCCGCGCGACAAAGCCCAGAGGCGACAAGGCCAACGCACCGATCAACAAGCCCAGCACCGAGCCCAAGGCAATCGCCACCACGCTGATCAGGATGTTCTGGCCGAAACCGGCCACCAGTGCCGGCGACCATTGCAGCAACGCCGACAACACCGGGAATGAATCAATGGCCATAGCCGGGCATCCTCAGGCGCGCTTCCAGCCAGCGCCCCACACAATTGACGATAAAACTCAGCAGGCCGAAAAAGCTCAGGATCAGGATCATCAGTTCCAGCACGTTATCGCTCTGGGTCCAGATCATGATGGCCGCGTAAGTGATGTCGCCCACCGCAATCGCGGACGCCACGGCGGTCATCTTCACCAGGTCGATCAGGTTGTTGATCAGCGACGGCAAGGCAAAACGCAGCGCCAGGGGCAGCTGCACATTCCACAGCAATTGGCGGCTGCTGAAAGCCAGGGAACTGGCAGCTTCCAGGGTCACGGCAGGCACTGCTTCGATGCCGGCGCGCAAGGCCTCGGCATGAAACGCACCTTTGTGCAGGGAGATCACGATCACCACCCAGGCAAACGGCGTCAGCGGGTTGGCCGCGCCAACCGCCTGGGTCAGCAGCATGTTCAGCACCAGGAACGCGCAGTACAGCTGCACCAGCGTCGGAGTGTTGCGCGTGACTTCGACGAACACCCGCGCTGGTTTGGCCAGCCAGGGGTTACCCGAGGTGAGCATCGCCGCGAGCGTGATGCTAGCCAACAGGCTGCCAATGATGGTGAACAGGCACAGCAGACCGGTGGTCAGCGCGCCCTGGACCAACGTACCGCGCTGGTAGGCATCCAACAGGAAGTTGTAGTTCAGGCCAATACCCGCAGCCCAGTGGACAAAAAGCTCCATCATTGCAACTTTCCGCAGGCGCTTGCGATACGCCGGCCAGCCTCGGCAACGCTGTCGGTTGCGGTGGCGATGGACAGGCGGAACCACGGCGACAGGCCATAGGCGCTGCCCGCCACTCCGGCGACGCCCTCCTCCAACAGCCAGGCCACCAGGTCATCGTCGTTGTTGATGCGCTGGCCGTCCGGGCGAACGCGGCCCAGCAGCCCGGCGCAACGCACGAAGACGAAGAAACCGCCCTGGGGCTCCAGGACTTCAAGGCCGTCAACGGCTGCAAGCGTTTCCACCAGAACATCCCGGCGTAGTTGATAAGCCGCGACGTGCTCCGCAAGAAAATCCAGCCCACCGTTGTAAGCCGCTAATGCAGCCGCCTGGCCCACCGAGGACGCGCCAGAAGTGGATTGGGATTGCACCACTGCGATGGCATCGGTCAAGGTTTTCGGCCCCGCCCCAAAGCCGATGCGCCAGCCCGTCATGGCGTAGGTCTTGGACACGCCGCCCACCAGCAGACAGCGGTCGAGCAAGTCCGGAGCGACGTTTAACAGGCTCTGCGCAGGGCGGCCGTCGAAACGGATGTGTTCGTAGAGTTCATCCAGCAGGACCAGCACCTGGGGATGACGACGCAGCACTTCGGCCAACTCGCGCAGTTCGGTTTCGCTGTACACCGCGCCGCTCGGGTTGCCAGGGCCATTGAGGATCAGCCAGCGCGTACGCGCAGTGATGTGCTGCTCCAGCTGGACCGGCAGCAGTTTGCAGCCCTGCTCCAGCCCACATTCGATGAACACCGGCTCGCCGCCATTGAAGCGCACGCTGTCGGGGAACGACGGCCAGTAGGGCGTCGGCACCAGCACTTCATCACCGTCATCCAAGGTGGCAGCAAACGCATTGAAGATGATCTGCTTGGCGCCGTTGGCGATCACAATGGACGACAGTGGATAGTCCAGGCGGTTTTCATCCGCCAGCTTGCGTTGCACGGCCAAGCGCAAGGCTTTTACACCGGGCGTCGGCGTGTATTTGGTGGCGCCGCCCGCGATCGCGGCATAGGCCGCCTGCTTGATGTGTTCGGGGGTATCGAAATCCGGCTCGCCGGTGGTGAGATCGAGGATATCGCGCCCCGCCTCGCGCAACTCAGTGGCGCGGGATTTGGCGGCGGCGTTGGCAGACAGCGACACCCGCTGCACGCGTTGGGACAGGCGTAGGGTCATGGCTGTACCTCAAGGACTTTACCGGGGTTGAGCAGGTTGTGCGGATCCAGCGCCTGCTTGATACGGCGCATCAGGTCCAGCTCCACCGGGCTTTTATAGCGGCTGAGCAGGCCGACCTTGCGTTGGCCGATGCCATGCTCGGCACTGATCGAACCGCCGTGGGCGTGGGCACTGTCGTGCACCAGGGCTCTGAGTTCCGCGTAGTGCGCCATGTGCGCGTCCACCGTCGAATCCAGCGGGTGGGCGACGTTGTAATGCAGGTTACCGTCACCGAGATGGCCGAAAGTGAAGTTGCGCACACCGGGGAAATGCTGCTGCAACAACGCATCGGTATGGGCCACGAAAGCCACCACCTGGGAAATCGGCACCGAGATATCGTGCTTCATATTGCGCCCGGCGCGCTTTTGCGCCTCGCTCATGTTTTCGCGCAGCAACCACAGGGCTTCGCTTTGCGCCAGGCTTTCGGCGATCAGGGCGTCGCTGATCAACTGTTTTTCGAAAGCCTCGCCAAGCACCGCTTCGAAGGCTTCGCGCGCATGGCTTTCGCCGTGATTGTCGGAGAGTTCAATCAGGGCGAACCAGGGTTGGCTCGCGGTCTTGAACGGTTGCGGGCCCTCCGGGAACTGATCGCGCAACAGCGCCAGGCAATCAGCAGTCAGTAATTCGAACGCCGTCAGGTTCGCACCAAAACCCGCACGGGCATGGGACAGAAAAGCGACGGCTTGCGCCAGCTCATCAAACGCCAACAACGCCGTCGCCTGGGCCTTGGGCAGCGGGAACAGCTTCAAGGTGGCGGCAGTGATGATGCCGAGGGTGCCTTCGCTGCCGATGTACAAATCACGCAGGTCATAGCCGGTGTTGTCCTTGCGCAACCCGCGCAGGCCATGCCAGATCTCGCCTTCGGCGGTCACCACTTCCAGGCCCAGGGTCAGCTCGCGGGCATTGCCATAACGCAACACGCCGGTGCCGCCGGCATTGGTGCCGAGGTTGCCGCCAAGGGTGCAACTGCCCTCGGCGCCGAGGCTCAAGGGGAACAGGCGATCGGCTGCGCGGGCCGCGTCCTGGACATTTTGCAGGATGCAGCCGGCTTCGACGGTCAGGGTGTCGTTGTCGGTGTCGACCGAGCGCACGCGGTTCATGCGGTCCAGCAACAGCAGCACCGAACGCCCGCTGGCATCCGGGGTTGCGCCGGCCATCAGACCCGTGTTGCCGCCCTGCACCACGATCGGTGCCTCCAGAGCCACGCAGGCACGCACCACCGCCGCCACTTCCTCGGTGTTGGCCGGATGCACCGCCGCAACCACTTGGCCGGTGTAGCGGCCCTGCTTGTCGGTCAGGTAGTGCGCCGCTGCCTCGCTGGTTTGCACATGGTCTGCGCCGAGTAGCTGTTGCAAGGTGGCGAACAACGCATCACTCATGGCTGTATTGCTCGTGCAAATCACGCAGAGCCTGGGACGGCGCCATGCCGGTACGCTCGCCGAGGGCAATCAGGAAACCGCTTTTATGCCAACCCTTCACGATGGCATCGAGCTTGGCCTGGGTGTCGTGTTCGCCCTTGCGGATCCAGATCACCGAGTTGGACGGAATCAAATCGCCCGGCAATGGGATTTCATAGCCCTCCCATTCGGCATCACTGAGCAAGGCATGCATGGTCGGGCTGACGTGCACCGCCGCCACACATCCATTGCCGCGCAGTGACAACAGCGACTCGGACTGGCTGCGGAACGCCTTGATCTGCGCGCCGTAGTTCTCTTGCAGCGGTTTGATGAAGTTGCTGCCCTGGGACACGCACACCGGCTTGTCCTTGAGGTCGGCCCACTGCTGGATGCCGGCGCCCTTGCGGATCAACGCCGCGCCGCCCACTTCCTCATACGGCGTGGGTACGTAATCGAGGATCTCGGCACGCTCTTCGGTGAACTGCATATTGGCGATCAGGATGTCGACCTTGCCCTGCTGCAGGAACTGAACGCGGTTGGGCGCCAGTACCGACACGGTCTTGGTCTCGACGCCCAGCGCCTCGCCGATGCCCTTGGCCAGTTCGACGTTGTAGCCCAGGTGCTCACCGGTCTTGGGGTCCAGGGTGCCGAACGGCGGGCCGCTGAGAATCACCCCGACGCTGATGGCGTGGCGTTGCTGGATCTTGTCGAGGGTGGCATCGGCCTGGGCGAAGCCGGCGCACAGGGCCAGGCCGAGTGCGGTGAGGGTCTTGAAGTGCATATCAGGCGCCCTTGAACTGTTGCTGCAATTCCACCAACGCCGGCGAAGCCGGGCTGATGCGGTTGCGGGTCTGGGCGTCGATCAGCCAGCCGCTGCGGTGCAGCTCCTTGACGATCGGATCGAGCTTGGCCTGGGTATCGCTTTCGCCGCGACGGGTCCAGATCACCGAAGGCGCCGGGTTGAGTTCCGGGGTGATGACGCGGTAGTCCTTCCACTCGGGGCTGTCATTGATCAACGGGTTGATCAGCGTCGAGTCATGCACCGCCGCCACGCAGTTGTTGCCGCGCAGGGCCAGCAGGGATTCGGAAGAGCTCTTGAATGCCTTGAGCTGCGCGCCGAACTCAGTCAGCGGCTTCACGTAGCTGCTGCCCTGCGAAGTGCACACGGGCTGATCCTTGAGGTCTTCCCAACGGGCAATCTTGCTGTCCTTGAGCACCGCCGCCGCGCCGCCGATCCGGTAGAACGGGGTCGGCACAAAACCGAGGATCTCACCGCGCTCGGCGGTCCATTCCATATTGGCGATCAGCAGGTCGACCTTGCCCTGTTGCAGGAACTGCACACGGTTGGCCGGCAGCACCGGCACCAATTGCACCTCTGCCTTGAGTTGACGCCCCAGTTCGTTGGCCAGGTCGACGTTCAATCCCTTGGGCTTTTGCGTGGTCGGATCGATGCTGCCGAATGGCCCGCCCGACAACAGCACGCCCACCACCAGCACATGACGCTGTTCGATCTTGTCCAGGGTCGCATCGGCCTGCGCCGCCACACTGCTGCCCAACGCGATGATCGACCCGAGGGCCACCGGCAACCATTTGTTCAACTTCATTGGACTTCCCCCTGGCAAGTGATCGGCGTACCCCGACCTGATGGAGGGGCATGCTAGGGAGAGTGTGGGGGCAACGGAAATGCAAATATCTCATATCGTTATAACTTGCCGTATCTGAACGACCTCCGATTACGACATAAGCCATGATTTACTGGACCCTCTAAAAATACGCTTCACCCATACATAAATATCTGTAATGTTTAGCTTCACACCCTTGATATAAAAACCGCCTCTGGAGCCGGCCATGTCGACCCTTGACCTTGAACTGCTGCGTACCTTTATTGCCGTGGTCGACCACCACAGCTTCGCTGGCGCCGGCACGCACCTGTCGCGCACCCAATCGTCCGTGACCCAGCATATGCAGCGTCTGGAGCAGCAAGTGGGGGTCAGTCTGTTCGAGAAGCGTGGCCGGCAAAAGCAACTGACCGAGCCTGGCTTGCAGTTGCTGCGCCATGCGCGGCAGATGCTGTCGCTGAATGACGATGCGTTGAATTCGCTGCGTGAGAGCAGCTTGAGTGGTGTGTTGCGCATTGGCTCACCGCACGATATTGCTGACACGATATTGCCGCCGATCCTCAGTCACATCGCCCGCTCAGCGCCGCGTTTGCGGTTGGAGATTGATGTGGGGCGCAGTCCGTTTTTGATGGATGACTTGCATCGGGGCAAGGTGGATATGGTGATTTCTACGCGGTCTGATCCGAACCTGGAGGGGTTTGCGTTGCGCACGTCGCCGGTGTGGTGGATTTGTTCGGCCCAGTATATTCACCAGCCGAGTGAGCCGTTGCCGCTGATTCTGGTGGATGAGCCGAGCATTTATCGGCGTTATGCGTTGGAGGCGTTGGAGCGGGCGAATATTCCTTGGCGCCAGGCGTATCTGGCTTCGAATTTGATCGGGATCAAGGCGGCCACCCGGGCGGGGTTGGGGGTGACGCCGAGGAGTATGGAGATGCTGGGGCCGGATATGCGGGTGTTGGGGGAGACGGATGGGTTACCGCGCTTGCCGGAGGTGACGTATTACCTTTGGATTCGGCCGAATACGGCGAATCCGATTGCCAGGAAGGCTTATGATTTGATTCGGGGGAGTCAGGGGTTGTGAGGCTAGTTTTGAGTACATATCCGTTATTTGGGTGATGGCGGGTATTGGTTCCGCCCTTACGGCGGGTCACTTTCGAAAAGCGCGAAAGTAACCAAAGCGCTCTTGCCCCAACACTCGGCACCTCGCCTAGGCTCGGTGTGCCCGTAATCCGACAGTGATTTGGGGGGCCGCCGCCACGCGCCATCCATGGCGCGGGGCGGCTAAAC
>NZ_JACAPG010000015.1 GCF_013385825.1 Pseudomonas reactans
GGTAAACCGGCAGGGATGCCGGTTTAGCCGCCCCGCGCCATGGATGGCGCGTGGCGGCGGCCCCCCAAATCACTGTCGGATTACGGGCACACCGAGCCTAGGCGAGGTGCCGAGTGTTGGGGCAAGAGCCCTTTTGGTTACTTTTGGGGCTCTTTTCCAAAAGTGACCCGCCGTAAGGGCGGAACCAATACCCGCCATCACCCAAATAACGGATATACACCCAACCCAACCCAATCAAACCCAACCCAACCAACTCCAGTAAGTCACCGCAAACACCAACATCAACAAATAACCAACAAGCGTCACCAAAACCCCCACCTTGGCAAACTGCCGCGCCGTAAACGTCCCCGTCCCCAGACACACCATATTCTGCGGCGCATTGATCGGCAGAATAAACCCATAGCTCATCACAAACCCCAACAGCATCGTCATCCCCAGCCGACTGAACTCCCCCGGCAACGTCTGCAACACCGCAATCAAAATCGGCAGCAGCGCCGAGGTCAACGCCGTGGCACTGGCAAACCCCAAATGAATCACGATCAAAAACGCCCCCAGAATCGCAAACACCCCCAGCGGCCCCACCTGATCCAACCCCGTGTGAGCCACTACCGCAGCCCCCAACCACTGCCCCGCCTGGGTGGTCAACAGCGCCGTCCCCAGGCTGATACCCACCCCGAACACAATCACCGTGCCCCACGGAATCCGCGACTGCACATCCTTCCAGGTCATCACGCCGATACCCGGCAGCAACAGCAACACCAACCCCGCGTACGTGGTCGAGGTGGTATCAAAACTGTGCAAACGCCCTTCCGTGGCCCAGGCCAGCAGCAACATCACCGACACCGTCAACAGGCGCTTCTGCGGCCCGGTCATCGGCCCGATATCTACCAGCGATTGCGCCACCGCTTCTTTGCCACCGGGAATGCTGTCGCTCTCCGGCGGCAGCAATTTAAGCACCAGGAACAGCAACACCGCCGACATGATCAACGCCCACGGCGCCCCCGCGATCAGCCAGTCGATCCACGACACGCGCTGGCCGAGCATCTTGTCCATGAAGCCGACGGTCAGCAGGTTCTGCGCGGCGGCGGTCTGGATGCCGACGTTCCAGATGCTGGTGCCTTGGGCCACCACGATCATGATGCCGGCGGCGATGTTCGAGCGCTTGTCCACGCCGAACGTGGCGATCACGCCCATCATGATCGGCACCACGCAGGCACTGCGCGCCGTGGCGCTGGGCACCACCAGGCTGAGCAAAATAGTCACCGCAATTGCCCCCAGCAGGATGCGCCGGGTGCTGGTGCCGACGCGGCTCAGGGTGACCAGGGCGATGCGTCGGTCCAGGCCGGTGTGGGTCATGGCGGCGGCGATAAACAATGCGCCAGCCACCAGCGCCAGCGCCGGGTTGGAGAAACCGGTGAGCGCCATGCTGATGGCCGGGCTGCTGCCGATCAAATGGGTAGGGTCTTGCAGCGACGGTGCCGTGCCGAGCAGAAAGGCCATCAGCGACGTGATCATGATCGCGCTGGCTTCGTACGACACCGCTTCGGTGATCCACACCACCACGGCAAACGCGAGGATTGCCAGCATGCGGTGCCCGGCCACCGGCAAGTCGGCGGGCAGCGGCAACAGCAGCACCCCGGTCATCACCAGCACGGCGACCACCAGGCCCAGGGGTAATTTGAAGGATGCCGCGCTCATGGGGTGCTCCAAGGCTCTAAATCAGAGCCTTGGAGCATGGGGCAAAACCACCTGCGGCGTGTTGACCTAGGCCAACAACTGACTCAACACGGCGCGCAACTTGCCAGGCTCAGTTCCGGCGCCCTGCCCTGCAAGGCCAGCAACGCGTCGTCCGGGAGCCTTACGCTACTTGGGTACCGTGAGGCGTCAGGCACGGGCAAAGGCCACGGCTTTCTCGAACTGCTCAGGGGTCGGGCGCACGCCGGTGTAGAGCACAAATTGCTCCAGGGCCTGGATGGCGATCACTTCCAACCCGGTAATTACCCGTTTCCCCTTGGCGCGACCACGCAGGATAAGCGGTGTTTCGGCGGGGATCGCCACCACATCGAATACCGTTTCGGCACAATCCACCGCTTCAGCGTCGAATGCCAACGCATCGGCCTCAGCCCCGCCAGTCATGCCAATGGGCGTCACGTTGATCAGCATCTGCGGGCGCAGGTCACCCAGTTCGGCCAACCACTCATACCCCAGGTTCTGCGCCAGTGCGCGGCCTGCGCTTTCGTTGCGCGCCACAATCACGCCATTGGTATAGCCGCCATCCCGCAAGGCACTGGCCACGGCCTTGGCCATGCCGCCGCTACCGCGCAGGGCGAAGGTCGATTCCTTGGGCACTGCGTGCTTTTTCAGCAACTGTTCGATGGCAATGTAGTCGGTGTTGTAGGCCTTGAGATGCCCGTCGGTGTTGACGATGGTGTTCAGGGAGTCGATGGCCTGAACCGAATCGTCGAGTTCGTCCACTAAGGCAATGGCAGCTTCCTTGAACGGCATGGAAACCCCGCAACCCCGCACGCCCAACGCGCGGATACCACCGATCGCGCCGGGCAAATCCTGGCTGCTGAAGGCTTTATAGTAGAAATTCAGACCCAGCTGTTCGTACAGGTGGTTATGAAACCGCAGGCCGAAATTCCCGGGGCGCGCCGACAGAGACATGCACAGTTGGGTGTCCTTGTTGGGGTGCATCTGCATGGGTAACTCCTTTGAGTAAGCAATTGGGTACAGACCTTACACAACCTTTACCTAGCGGCTGTGCTGTTTTTCAGAAATACGTTGTCTTAAAAGTATCCCCGCGACATTACTTGAGTCTATTGATTGCAGACCACAAGCGCTGGGGCTAACCGAGGAATGACCATGATTCGTACAATCCCCAAGATCGCCTTGCTGGTTGGCGCACTCGCGATGGCAGGCCAAGCCTCCGCCCACGGTGGTGGTTGGGGTGGCCCGGCCGTATTGGGTGCTTTAGTCGGTGCAGCCGTCGTGGGCTCCGTGGTTGCCAGCCAGCCGCGTGAGGTCTACGTGCAGCAGCCGGTGTATGTGCAACCGCAGCCGGTATATGCCGCGCCGCCGCCGGTCTACTACGCACCGCCGCCACCGGTGTATGTGCAGCAACAGGTGTATTACCGCCCGGCACCGGTCTACTACGGCCCACCGCGTGGCTATTACGGTCCACCGCGCGGCTACTACGGCCCTCCTCACGGCTATTACGGCCGCGGCTGGTAACCGAATCGTCTGAAACAGGCCTCGCAGGATTGCGGGGCCTTTTTTTGTCTGAAAAGTCCGGATTCAGGGCGTCAAGGTCGCTCTGAGGACAATGCCCGGCGCGAAATCGCACATCATCGAAGCCAATGTCTACTTGCCCAATCGGGCCTCGCGCTGTCATGTTTGTGTCACACCTTACTTCCACTATCGATCCTGTCCACCCAATAACAACAAGGACGACTGACCATGCCCACGCAAAACCCGCACCGCACCGCTGGCCTTTGTACGTCCAGCAAGGTCTACAGCGCCCTCACCGAACTCAAGCACCTGGAAGGCCACCGTAGCGCTAAATTCCTTGCGCTGCTGGCGGAAAACCTGGTGCGCAAGGGCCTGCTCAGTGAACAGGAAGTGGTGAACATGCTCGATCAAGTGGTGGACTGACGTCTCGCGTCGATGACGACTATCGAGACGGGTGATTTTTGCTACGCCAGCCTGCCCCGTACAGTGACCCCATAGCGATTGGAGGTCCTTATGCCCACTATTCAGATCATGTCCGTCATCGGCAGCGCCGTTCCCGCCCCGCTTCGCAAGCTGGGTTTGCTCGCCTGCTGGTACCTGGTACGCGACGGCGAAGCCATCAGCGGTCCTTTCAAGAGCAGCCGAGAAGCAGCGGCAAGCCTCAAGCTCGAAGCTTGAAGCTGCTTTTTAGGGCAATGGCAGCTTGACTCGCGGCTTGCTTTCCACAAACAACGCCCAACTGGACATGAACAACGCCGCCACCAGCGGCCCGATCACAAAGCCGTTCAAGCCAAACACCGACAAACCGCCCAAGGTCGAGATCAGGATCAGGTAATCGGGCATTTTGGTGTCCTTGCCCACCAGAATCGGGCGCAGCACGTTGTCCACCAGGCCGATCACAAACACCCCAAACAGCGCCAGCACCACGCCTTGCCAGATGGCGCCGCTCAACAGGAAGTAGGCGGCCACCGGCCCCCACACAATCCCCGCGCCCACCGCCGGCAACAGCGACAGAAACGCCATCAGTACCGCCCAGAGCAATGCACTGGGAATATCCAGGAACCAGAAGATAAGCCCGCCGAGCGCACCCTGTGTCACGGCCACCAGCACATTGCCCTTGACCGTGGCCCGCACCACCCGATTGAACTTGAGCTGCAACCGGCGCTTCTGCGGCTCGGCCAACGGCACCGCTATGCGCACCTTGCGCACCAGCTCCGGGCCGTCGCGCAGCAGGAAATACAGCAGGTACAGCATGATGAAAAAGCTCACCAGGAAATCAAACGTGCCCTGGCCAAAGCTGAACGCCTGGGTGGCAAAGAACTGGCTACCCTGCATCGCGCTCTTGACGATCTTCTCGCGCAAGCCTTCCAGGTTGCCCATGCCGAAACGGTCCAGCAGGTGCTGGAAGTACGGCGGCAACACATTCTTGAACTGCTCGATATACCCCGCCACGTCCAGCTTGCCGCTTTCGATGTTCTTGTAAAGCGTCGCGCCCTCCTGCACCAGCAAGGCACTGGTGATGATCACCGGCAGGATCGCGATGATCAGGCAGGCACTCAAGGTGGCCAGGGAAGTGAGGTTGCGGTTCCAGCCAAAACGCTGCTGCAGGCGCCGCTGCATCGGGGCAAAGATGATGCCGAGGATCACCGCCCAGAACACCGCGCCGTAGAACGGCAGCAATATCCAGATAAACGCGATGGTCACCAGGCCCAGCAGTAACAGCAAGGTCTTGAATTGCAGGTTGGTTTGATTCATGTCCGGTCCATGTCAGAAAAGCAGAGGTCCCTTGTAGGCCCTGTTGCTTAGTCCGCAGCGAAACCTGGGAGTGCCCTCGGTTATTGAACAAGCATAGACCCGCCCACAGCGTGTGGATCGACACCATCGTGCAATGTCCGCTGCCCCTGCCCCGTGATGAGATTGGCGTGCACTTGCGATACTCCATCACGCTCCCAACGGGGCTCTGTCGAACAGAGAGGCCATCATGCTTTTACACATGTCCACCTGGGCTGAAATCGAGCAATTTCTTGAACGCAGCCGCACCATTGTGATTCCCATCGGCTCCAACGAGCAGCACGGACCCATTGGCCTGCTGGGCACCGATTGGATGTGTCCGCAGATCATTGCCCACCAGGCACAGGAAACGGCGGATATCCTGATCGGCCCCACCTTCAATATCGGCATGGCCCAGCATCACCTGGGCTTTGCCGGCACCATCACGTTGCGCCCGTCGACGTTTATCGCGGCCATTGAGGACTGGGTGCTTTCCCTGGTTGCCCACGGCTTCGAGAAGATCCTCTTCCTCAATGGCCATGGCGGTAATATTGCCTCGATCGAAGCGGCCTTTTCGCAACTGTATGCCCGCGCCAGTTTCGCCAGGCAGCCTGCCGGGTTCGCCTTGAAACTGAGCAACTGGTGGGACCTGGAAGGCGTTGGCGCACTGGCCAACCGACAGTTTCCCACCGGCCACGGGATCCACGCCACGCCGTCGGAGATTGCGGTGACTCAATGGGCCTACCCGGACGCGATCAAGTCGGCGACCTATTCGCCGCAAATCGCCAATTCCGGGCCGATTCGCGAGGCCCATGACTTCCGCGCACGCTTCCCGGACGGCCGCATGGGCTCTGACCCTGGCCAAGCGACGCCGGAAAAAGGCGGTGAGCTGGTCAGGCTGGCGGCCGAAAGCCTGGTACGCGAGCTGGAGGCATTCAGCCACGAATCAACACCGCTCGGCCCGGTCAGCGCCTCGACTAACAACTGCTAACACCGCCTAACTGGTGGCCAACGCGGCCAGGCATCACTCTTGAATCTCACCACCGTCAGCATTCAAGAGGGATGCAACCATGACCGAAGGGTATCGCGGCAATTGCCTGTGCAAGGTGGGCCGTCTCGGCAATGAAAGGCTGTGCACATTGATGGTGCATGTGCTCAACAGTGACCGAGGCGCCGTGCGGCGGCTCTCGGGCAACGTCTCACCGTTGTTGGTGGCTTTTTATGAGGGCCAGGCACAGGCCGGGCGCATTCGCCATGAAAACATCCAGTACCTGGTACGTGAAGCCTTCCTGGCCGTGCTGGAAAATGCCGCAGGCTACGACGCTGCCACGCCGTTCCGAGCCTGGTTGCTGGAGATCGCCCGTACGACGCTGTTGGGATATCTGCCGTCCACCAACGTCACCCCTCTGCTGAATTCGCCATCTATCCAGTGGGCAATTTGACTTTCCCACTGCCGTCGATTCTTCCCAGGAAATGCCCATGCTGAGCATCGAAAAAATTCTGTATTCCGGCCACACCGCTACCACAGGCGGTCGAGAGGGCGCAGGGCGTAGCGAGGATGGCCGGCTGGATATCAAGCTCTCCCCGCCCGGTGCTCCGGGGAGCGGCACCAACCCCGAGCAACTGTTTGCGGTGTGCTGGTCAGCGTCACTCCTGGCCGCGCTGCGCCATGCCTGCAATGCCCGGAAAATCCTGTTTCCGGCCACGGCGGCGATTGATGCCCAGGTCGACCTGCTGCACGGCGCACAGGGTTTTTTCTTGCAGGCACACCTCAGCGTTTCATTGCCCGAGATAGAACCCGAGGTAGCCCGGCAATTGATTGAAGCGGCCCACCAGAACTGCCCCTACTCCAAAGCCACACACCGCAACATCGACGTCAGCTTCACCCTGAACTGAGGTTCAGTGACTCGATACCTACGTGCAATCGCGGTGCCCTGAGGGGTCTGGTTTGATGCTCCCTGACACAACAATCAGAAACAAGGGGACTTGAGCATGAAAAAACTGACGACAGCCGCCGGCGCACCCGTGGTCGACAACAACCATTCGCAAACCGCCGGCCCCCGCGGCCCTGTGTTGTTGCAGGACGTCTGGCTGCTGGAAAAACTGGCGCACTTCGACCGTGAAGTCATCCCCGAGCGCCGCATGCACGCCAAGGGCTCCGGCGCGTTCGGCCGGTTTACCGTCACCCAGGACATCACCCGGTTCACCAAGGCCGACCTGTTTTCCCACGTGGGCAAGACCACGGATATCTTCGTGCGTTTTTCCACCGTGGCCGGCGAGCGCGGCGCCGCCGATGCCGAGCGGGACATCCGTGGTTTCGCCATCAAGTTCTACACCGAGCAAGGCAACTGGGACCTGGTGGGCAACAACACCCCGGTGTTTTTCCTACGCGACCCGTTGAAATTTCCCGACCTCAACCACGCCGTCAAACGTGACCCGCGCACCCACATGCGCAGCGCGCGCAACAACTGGGATTTCTGGACCCTGCTGCCCGAAGCCCTGCACCAAGTCACGATTGTGATGAGCGACCGAGGGTTGCCGCAGTCCTATCGGCACATGCATGGTTTTGGCAGCCACACCTTCAGCTTTATCAGCGCGGCCAACGAGCGTTTCTGGGTGAAATTCACCTGGAAAACCGCGCAAGGCATCCACAACCTCACCGACGAGCAGGCCAGCCAAGTGGCCGGCGACGACCGTGAAAGCGCCCAGCGCGACCTGTACACCAGCATCGAAGAGGGCCGCTTCCCGCAATGGACGCTCCACGTGCAAATCATGCCGGAGGCGGATGCCGGCACTTATGCGATCAACCCGTTCGACCTGACCAAAGTCTGGCCGCATCAGGACTACCCACTGATCGAAGTGGGCGTCCTGGAGCTCAATCGCAACCCCGACAACTACTTCGCCGACGTCGAACAAGCCGCTTTCAATCCCGCCAACGTGGTGCCGGGCATCAGCTTTTCGCCGGATAAGATGCTGCAGGCGCGCCTGTTCGCCTATGGCGATGCGCAGCGCTACCGCGTCGGCGTGAACCACCATCAGATCCCGGTGAACGCCCCGCGTTGCCCGGTCAACAGCTACCACCGCGACGGGCAGATGCGCACCGACGGCAATGCCGGCAGCACCCTCGGCTACGAACCCAACAGCCACGCGCAATGGGTGGAGCAACCCGACTTTCGCGAGCCACCGCTGGCCCTGCAAGGCAGCGCTGCGCATTGGAACCATCGGGAAGACACGGACTATTTTTCCCAACCCGTCGCCCTATTCCGCTTGATGAGCGCCACCCAGCAACAGGCCTTGTTCGCCAACACCGCGCGTTCGATCCAGGGCGCCAGCCCCCAGGCCAAAGCGCGCCACATCCAGCACTGCACGCAAGCCGATCCTGCCTATGGCGCGGGTGTTGCCCGCGCCATCGAACTCTTAGGGTGAGCCAGATGGACCATATCGATCACATTATGATTGTCGACGACGATCGTGAGATCCGCGAACTCGTCGGCAATTACCTGAAGAAAAACGGCTTGCGTACCACGGTGGCCTCGGACGGTCGGCAAATGCGCACCTTGCTCGATGCCACGGCGGTGGACCTGATCGTGCTCGACATCATGATGCCGGGCGACGATGGGCTGGTGCTGTGCCGCGAGCTGCGCGCGGGCAAACACAAAGCCACGCCGATCCTGATGCTGACCGCACGCAACGACGAAACCGACCGCATCATCGGCCTGGAAATGGGCGCCGATGATTACCTGGTCAAACCCTTCGCCGCCCGCGAGCTGCTGGCGCGCATCAACGCCGTATTGCGCCGCACTCGCTCGCTGCCGCCCAACCTGATCGTCAGCGAGGCCAGCCGCCTGGTGGCCTTCGGCAAATGGCGGCTGGATACCACCGCACGCCACCTGATGGACGCCCAGGGCACCATCGTCAACCTGAGCGGCGGCGAATACCGCCTGTTGCGGGTCTTTGTCGACCACCCCCAGCGTGTACTGAGCCGCGATCAATTGCTCAATCTCACCCAGGGCCGCGATGCCGACCTGTTCGACCGCTCCATCGACTTGCTGGTCAGCCGCCTGCGCCAGCGCCTGCTGGATGACGCGCGCGACCCTGCCTACGTCAAGACGGTGCGCAGCGAAGGCTATGTGTTCACCTACCCGGTGGAAATCCTGGGAGAAGCTTCGTGAAACGGCTGCGCTGGCCGCGCTCCCTGGCCTCGCGCCTGACGCTGATCTTTCTGACCAGCCTGGTGATCGCCCACGGGCTTTCCTTCGGGCTGCAGTTTTATGAGCGTTACCAGAGCGCCATGTCGCTGATGCTGGGCAATTTCGAACAGGACATCAGCACCTCGGTGGCCATGCTCGAACGCCTGCCCGCCGAAGAGCGTCAAGCCTGGCTGCCGCGCTTCGAACATGCCACCTATCGCTACCAACTGGATGAAGGCCAGCCTGGCCAGCCGATGGACATGGCCACCGCACCGGCCTCGGTGCACTCGATGGTGGCCACCCTGGGCCAGGACTACAGCCTGACTTTCAATACCATCCCCGACAAACGCCCGCATTATCAGGCGCACTTGCGCCTGCACGATGGCACGCCACTGAGCATTGATGTGCGCCCACAAGTCTCACCGCTGTCACCCTGGCTGCCGCTGTTACTGGGGGTGCAGCTGTTGCTGCTGCTCGGCTGCACCCTGCTGGCCGTGCGCACCGCGATTGAGCCGCTGACGCGCCTGGCCAATGCGGTCGACCGCCTGGACCCAAACGGCGGCGGCGCGCGCCTGGATGAGAACGGCCCCACCGAGGTGGCCTACGCGGCCGTGGCCTTCAATACCCTGCAGGAACGCATCGCCACCCACATCAAGGAACGCATGCAACTGCTCGCGGCTATTTCCCACGACCTGCAAACCCCGATCACGCGCATGAAACTGCGTGCCGAGCTCATGGAGGAGTCGGTGGAGCGGGAAAAACTCTGGAATGACCTCAGTGAAATGCAGCACCTGGTCCAGGAAGGCGTGGCCTACGCACGCAGCATGGACGGCACCGTCGAGGCCAGTCGCCGGGTCGACCTGCACTCGTTTCTAGACAGCCTGGTGTTCGACTATCAGGACGTCGGCAAACAGGTGGTGCTCACCGCGCCCACCGGCACCGTGATCGACACCCGCCCCCACGCACTGCGCCGGGTGCTGGTGAATCTGGTGGACAACGCGTTGAAGTTCGGCAGCGACGTCACGGTCAACGTCGAGCAGCACGCCGACGCGCATCTGTCGATCCAGATCCTTGACCGTGGCCCCGGCATTCCCGAGGCGCAACTGCCCGACGTGGTCAAGCCGTTCTATCGCGTCGAAAGCTCACGCAACCGCACCACCGGCGGCACCGGGCTGGGCCTGGCCATCGCGCAGCAACTGGCGCACAGCCTGCAAGGCGGCCTGACCCTGTATAACCGCGAGGGCGGTGGGTTGTGCGCGCAGTTGCTGCTGCCTCGCTGCCAGTCACCCATGCCGTCAGTCGCGGACTAGAAAGTCGCGCGGTGAAACGCCGATCGCGCGGCGAAACATCGCACTGAAGGCACTGGCGCTCACATAGCCCAGCTCCTGGGCGATCCGGCCGATGGGCTCGCCATTCTCCAGTCGTTCCAGGGCACAGGCCAGACGCACCTGCTGCACCCACTGGCGGTAGGTCAGGCCGGTCTCCTTGAGAAACAAGCGGATCAGCGTGCGTGAACTGGCGCCGACCTGGTCAGCCCAATACGCCACCGTGTGGGTTTGCCCAGGTGTTTCAAGTATCGCGCGGCACACCATCAGCAGTCGGCGGTCGACCGGCCACGGGATCTGCAACGGCAAGGTGCGCGCGGCGGCCAGTTCGCTGAGGATCAGCGCCACCACGTGGCTATTGCGACCTTCAAGTTCGTACTCGATCGGCTCATTGGCCAGCACCAGAATCAGCTCACGCAACAGCAGCGAAACATCGACGATCCGGCACCGGTCACCGAAACCGGCGGCCGCGTCGGCCTGGATATAGATCGAGCGCATCTGCACCGGCGTCAGCATCAGTTGATCGTGTTCTTCTTCGGCGGGAATCCACAGTGCCCGTTTGGGTGGCAAGAACCACAGGCTGCCCTGGGCAACGGCGCGCATCACCCCACTGACCGCATACAGCAACTGGCCGTGGCGGTGGGTGTGCGACGCGTTATAGGCGCCGGCCGCCTGGTTGCGCACAAGGGCCATGAGCACACGGGGCACGTCCTGGTAATCCAGGTAGTCCTCGCTGCGTCCATTGAGTTCGACGGGTTTACCGACGGCGCGGGCATCTTGCTTCATGGTGGGCTCATCGTATTGTCACTTTGTCGATATAAGCTGGCATTTGTCGATTCTTGCACATTGCTACGATCGGTTCGACTTCCACGACCCGAAGAGCCCGTCGACATGACCTCCACCGACAAGCACAGCCTGGCAGCCGTCCTCGGCCTATTGGTGCTGTCCATCGCCCTGCGCCCCGCCATCGTATCCATAGGGCCGATCCTGCTGTTGATTCAGGACCAGTATGGGTTGAGCTTTACCCAGGCCGCGCTGCTGACGTCGATCCCGGACGTGTGCATGGGTGTGCTCGCCCTGCTTGCGCCAGGCTTGAGCCGACGCTTTGGGTCAGACCGCTGCATGATTGCGGCGCTGGTGCTGATCGGCGTCGCGTGCCTGTTGCGGGCGGTCTCGCCGAATGCCGCGCTGCTGCTGCTGAACACCTTTGTGATCAGTGTCGGCATCGCCATCGCCGGCGCGTTGATGGGGGGCTGGATCAAAACCCACTTTGCCCACCGTCCGGCGTTTTTCATGGGTATTTATGCCGCAGGCTTGAGTGTCGGGGCCACCCTTTCTGCGCTGTTCACCGCGCCCATCACCGAACTCGCCCACAGCTGGCGTGTAGGCGCCGGTGCATGGAGCCTGTTGAGCGTCACGGCGGTGATCAGCTGGGTGTGGATGGCCCGGCGTTTCGCGGCCGGTGCGCCTCGGCTGGCCCCAGCACCGGCCCGGTCGATCCGACTGCCGTGGCGCAACTCCCAGGCGTGGCTGGTGGCGCTGTACTTCGGTGCCAGCCAGTTTGTGGTCTATGCCCTGTTCGCCTGGCTGGCACCGGCGTCCACCGAAACGGCCGTCACCCATCTGCCAGCCGGCACTTTGCTGGGGCTGTTTACTGCGGTGTTCGCGGTCGCCAGCGTGGGCGCCGGCCTGATCCCAGGCAAAGCCCATGACCGTCGTGGCCTGCTGGCCGCCTGCACGCTGATCGCGCTGCTGGGCACCGCCGGCATGGCATTCTCACCGACAGCCTGGCCAACCCTGTACGTGTTGCTGGTGGCAATCGGTCTGGGCATGTCGTTTACCGTGGGCATGACGCTGCCGCTGGACAATGCCACCACCCCTGCACAGGCCGGTGCATGGACGGTGTTCATGCTGTTTATCGGCTACCTGGTGGCTGCATTGGGTCCGCTGTGCTTCGGCGCATTACGCGATCACACCGGCAACTACAACTTGGCCTACGCCATGCTGTTTACCGTGCTGGTCTTCATGCTGTGCCTGACGCCGATGCTCAAACCTGTGCAGACCAACGCGCTACACGCGGCTGAGGCTGTACGGACTTGAACGAACGCCGGGATCTCCTATCATGCTCAGACCGACACAGGGCGCCAACCCCCTTGAATACCTCCCATCTTTTTCGAGAGCGCACTGACCGTGGAGTCCGCCCCTGACGACCCGCATGTGGCCGCGAGCCCGGATTTTGCCTTCGGCCCTTTCCGCGTAGTTCCGGGCAAACGCTTGCTCACAAAAGATGGCGCGCCGCTCGACATCGGTGGCCGCGCGCTTGACCTGCTGATCGCCCTGCTCGAACGTCCCGGGCGGGTGGTGTCCAAGCGTGAATTGATCAACCTGGTATGGCCCGACATCATCGTCGAAGAAGGCAGCCTACGGTTTCACATGACCGGGCTACGCCGCATTCTGGGCGATGGCGACGACGGTGCGCGCTATATCAACACGCAAGTTGGCGTGGGCTACGCATTCGTCGCGCCGATTGAGCGCGCGGCCCCCACCAAGCCTGCCCCGTACACGCCCCAACCTATGGCCACCGGCGTCGGTCGCCTGCCGCAACGCCCCAGTCTGATCGGTCGCGACGCAGATGTGGCCCTGGTGATGGAACGCCTGTTGCAGACCCCATTGTTTACCATCGTTGGCCCCGGTGGTGTGGGCAAAACCAGTCTGGCCGTTGAAACCGGCCACCGCCGTGCTGAGGGCGACGCCGTGCACTTCGTTGACCTGGCCCAGGTCGAGGATGCGCACTTGGTGCCCATCGCCCTCGCCAGTTCACTGGGCATTGCGGTGCAGGCCGAAGAACCGATGCGGGTGTTGCTCGCCCATCTGCATTCGCATCGGTTGCTGCTGATCCTCGACAACTGCGAACATCTGATCGATGCGGTCTGCGCCATCGTTGAACAGATCCAGGACGTGGCTCCGGGCGTGACACTTCTCGCCACCAGTCGCGAACCCCTGCGGGCGCGCGGCGAGCATGTGTATCGGCTCGACCCGCTGGCCTTTCCCACCGAGTTGCAGGACTTGAGCGTTGAACAACTGCTGGGATTTCCCGCCGTGCAACTGTTTGTCGAACGCGTCTGCTCCAGCAACGCCGCGCTGGCCCTGGCACCCGGCGATGCACGCCTGATTGCCGACATGTGCCAACGCCTGGAAGGCATGGCGCTGCCCATCGAGTTGGCGGCCGTGCGCGTCGCGGTGCACGGTGTACATGCCACCCACGCCCTGCTCGGCGAGCGGTTTTCCCTGGGGTGGGCCGGTCGCCGGACCGCGCTCCCACGGCATCAGACGCTGCGCGCGATGCTGGATTGGAGTTATGACCTGCTCTCGGCCAATGAACGCCTGGTGTTCGATCGGCTGGCCGTGTTTGTCGGCCCGTTTTCCCTGGAGGCCGCCTCGCACATCGCCGCTGACGACTGGATCGACCCCATCAGCGTCGCCGCCACCCTGGATGATCTGGCCGCCAAGGGTTTGGTCACCGTGAACCGCAGCAGCGCCACGGCTTCTTACCGTTTGCTGGAAATGACCCGCGCCTATGCGCGGGAAAAACTCCAGGGGCGCGGCCCCTCAGAAGTACACGCCCTGGCCTTCCGGCATGCGGCCCACCACATGGAACAGCTCAAGCACATGGGCGACACGCCCCATGCCATCTTCGCCAGTTCCGCGCGGTTGGGCTGCCAGTTGGGCAATATCCGCAGCGCACTGGAATGGAGTTTCGGCCCCCAGGGCGATCCCGGCCTGGCACTGCCACTGGCGGCGGCGAGTGCGCAACTGTTCCTGCATTTTTCCCTGCTGGTGGAATGCCGCATCTGGTGCACACGCGCCACCGAGTTACTGGAACTCGGCTATTTCGGCACGCCCACCGAAATGGAACTGCAAGCCGCGTTGGGCCTGGTGCTGATGTTTACCAAAGGCAATAGTGCCGCTGCGGAAAAAGCCCTGTTACGCGCCCTGGATATTGCCGTCAGCCTCGGCGAGCATCGCTCGCAACTGCGCCTGCTGGGACGCTTGCAGATATTCTACGAACGCATTGGTGACTTTAAGGCGTCCCTGGCCTGGGCCGAACGTGCCGTGGAGATCGGCGCAGTGATCGGTAAACCTGAAGCCATCGCCGTGGCCGCCTCCCTCGCGGGAATCTGTTATCACCTGCTGGGGGATCAGGCGTTGGCGCGCCAGGCGCTGGAACACTCTCTGCGCAACAGCGTGCCGTCGCAGCGCAGCCTGACCATTCACTATGGTTTCGACCATCGCAACCGCACCGGCCTGGCCCTGGCGCGCACCCTGTGGCTGATGGGCTTTCCCGACCAGGCCAGGCACGGCGCCCGGCAGGTCGAAACCGAAGCCGCCACACTGGACCATGCAACGACCTATTGCATTGCGCTGGTCTGGACCCTGCAGATTTACATCTGGACCGGTGACCTGGACACCGCCGCCGAGCGCCTGCACACCTTCAAGTCCATTGCCGAGGCCAACGCCTTCGGCCCCTATATCGCCGCGACCATGGGCTTCAGCGCGGCGGTCGCGATCCGCGCAGGCCAGCCCGGAAATGCTGTCGCCGCCCTTGAGGAAACCTTGGCTCGCCTGCACGGCATGCGCTACGAATTGCTGACCACCACCTTCGAGATGGCACTGGCCGAGGGCTTGATGCTGGAGGGGCAATTTGAAAAGGCCCTGGCACAAGTGGAGGCGACCATCAAACATTGCCGACACAGCGGCGATGCCTTCCCCCTCCCGGAACTGCTGCGCCTCCAGGCCAGCATTCATAAGGCGCAAGTACCTGGCGACCCCCGGCGGCCAGAGGCATTGCTGGAAGAGTCGTTGAGCCTGAGCCAGCAGCAAGGTTCACGCAGTTGGGCGTTGCGCAGCGCCATCGACCTGGCCGCGCTGTGGCAGGCGCAAGGTCGCGGCAGTGAGGCCCAGCGTTTGCTGGGCCAACACCGCGAACAGTTTTCGGAGGGCTTCGACACCCAGGACCTGCGCCTGCTACAGGCACGCCTGGACGATGCGCAATACAGCTAAAAAAGCCTCAGCGCTTGGCCGCCGAACGCAATGGCCGGAAGGCTTCGCGCAGTTCCTCGCTGAACAGTTGCGGCTGTTCCCAGGCGGCGAAATGCCCGCCTTTGCTGACCTGACTGTAGTAGGACAACGAGGGATAGGCGCGCTGGGCCCAGGTTTTCGGGGCCTGGTAGATCTCGTGGGGGAACACGGTAATGCCGACCGGAACCTTGATAGTGTCGGTCTTCTGTGCCGCGGCGCTGAAGTTATTGTTGTTGTTTTCCCAGTAGAAACGCGAGGACGCCGCGCCGCTGTTGGTCAACCAATACAGGCTGATGTCATCGAGCATTTCATCGCGACTGAGCACACGCTCGGGCTTGCCATCACTGTCGGTCCAGGCGGCGAATTTCTCGTACATCCAGGCCGCCGTACCGGCCGGCGAGTCGGCCAGCAGATAGCCAATGGTTTGTGGACGGGTGACCATCATCGCGCCATACGCCGCGTTGCGCCCAAAAAAGGTGCTCAGCGCGTTGTAGGCCGTGCGCTCAGGTTCGGTGAGGGTGGCGGGCGCCGGTTCGCCACTGTTGATCGGCTTGACCAATTCAGGCGGCACGGTGGCCGGCATATTCAGGTGAATGCCGAGCAAACCGGGGGGCGCCAGGCGGCCCAGCGCGTCGGAGATCACCGAGCCATGGTCGCCGCCCTGGGACACGTAATGGCTGTAGCCCAGGCGTTTCATCAGCACATCCCAGGCCTTGGCGACCCGGTCCGGGCCCCAGCCCAGTTCGGTGGGCTTGCCGGAAAAACCATGGCCTGGGATCGATGGAATCACCACGTCGAACGAATCTTCGATGCGGCCACCGTAGGCGACCGGGTCGGTCAACGGGCCGATGGTCTTGAGGAATTCAAATTGAGAACCCGGCCACCCGTGGGTAAGAATCAGCGGCAGCGCGTTCGGATTGCGCGAGCGCACATGAATGAATTGGATGTCGACCCCGTCGATGGTGGTGATGAACTCAGGCAGCGCATTGAGCTTGGCCTCGGCCTTGCGCCAGTCGTAGCCACTGCCCCAGTACTTGACCAGTGCCTGCACCTGCGCCAACTGCACACCCTGGGCGCTGTCGTTGACGGTTTCCTTGTCGGGCCAGCGGGTGGCGGCGATACGTTTATGCAGGTCGGTCAATTGTGCTTCTTCAACATGAATACGGTACGGACGGATGGCGTCGGACGCCGCCCACGCGGCCTGGCTACCGGCGAGCAGCGCCAGGCCGAGCAACGAAGCCCGGCAGCGCAGTCGCAGGTAAAGGGACGAAGCTGCAAGCATGATGAATCTCCTGTCGTGGCACCGCGCCCGGGTGGCCAGTGCAAGGCCGATCAGACCATCGAGGGCGACGTCAGACGATTGCACGTAAGTGTCGGTCGATACCTTGGTATGACTTGCCAGCGTGGCCGCCCGATGCTGCCATCCACCCCTGACAAAAACGGGATCCGCAACAGATGAGTGGTCAGTCAATCAGCGCAGCCACACAACGCATTTCGACGCGTCGGGCGGCATGGACCGTCGTGGGGTTGTGCATGCTGTTCAATGTGATCGATGGCCTGGACGCCATGGCCATGGCATTCACCGCCAGCCGCGTGGCGGCGCAGTGGTCATTGAGTTCTGCGCACGTCGGCCTGCTGCTCAGCGCCAGCCTGGTGGGCATGGCCTGCGGCTCGTTGTGTGCAGCGCCGATGACCAACCGGTATGGGCGGCGCCGTGTGTTGCTGGCCAGCCTGATGCTCAGTGGCGTGACCATGGTGCTGTGCTTCTGGAGCCAGGGTTATTGCACCCTGCTATGCCTGCGTTTGCTCACGGGGATCGGCGTGGGCGCAGTGCTGGTCGGCGCCAATGTACTGACCCACGAATATGCCCCCCTTACCCATCGCAGCCTGTCGATTGCCCTGCAATCGGCGGCCTTTGCGCTGGGCGCCACCTTGGGTGGGGTGCTGGCCCATCTGCTCAATGACAGTCTCGGTTGGCGCTATGTGTTTCTGGCAGGGGGCGGCCTGACATTGTTGGTCGGGACGGCAGGAGTGCTGTGGCTGCGCGAGTGCGACTCGCGGGTGGTACTGGCTGCCGAGTACTCAAGTCTTGGCTACCGCGGCCTGTTCCTTCACGGGCGCTGGCCATCCACGTGCGCGTTGGCCTGCGTGTGCTTTTTGCTGATGTTCGGGTTTTATTTTGTGATGAGCTGGACCCCCATGCTGCTGACTCACAGCGGTTTTTCCGCACGCCATGGCATCAGCGGCGGCATGTTGCTCACGGTCGGTGGCATGTTTGGCGCCTTACTGTTGGGCTTGGGAGCAAATCGCTGGGGCTGCCACCGGTTGTTGAGTATGTGCCTGCTATTCAATGCCGTGCTGATGCTGCTGATGGTGACGGTCACGCGCGTACCGCTGCTTGCGATTGCTACGGGGTTCACGGCTGGGCTGTTGCTCTACGCCTCCATCGCCGCGCTGTTCGTGCTGGCGCCCCAGGCATTCGACACCCCCGAGCGTACTCGCGGTGTGGGCCTGGTGCTGGCCACGGGAAGGCTGGGCGCAATTGTTTCGCCCACGTTCGCCGGTGTATTGCTCGACGCCCAGTGGCGCCCCCAGGATTTGTTCACCGTCTACACGGGCAGCCAATTGCTGGCTGCCCTGCTGATCTGGCGCAGCCGTCGGCCTACTCCTGAGGCAAGATAATCAGCTTGCCCGTGCTCCTGCGCGATTCGATATCCCGATGAGCCTGGTGCGCCTGCGCCAACGAATAACGCTGGCCGATGTTCACGTTGAGCCGCCCGGTGCGCACCCAGGTGAACAACTGCTGCGCACGCGCCAACAAGGTCTCGCGGTTGCGCACATGGTGCATTACGACCGGGTAGGTCAGCTTGATACTGCGCGGGATTGAAAAGATATCGATCGGCGCGATCGGGTCCATGAAAGGACCGAACAGGGCCAAGGTGCCGAAGTAATCCAGCAGGTTGAGCGACTCGCTGAAACCTTCGTTACCGGTGCCGTCGTACACCACATTTATCGCGTGTTTACCAACCAGTCGCTCGACCTGACCGGCGATATGCCCGGCACGCCCGATCACCACATAATCGGCGCCAGCGGCCAATACGCTGTCGACTTTGTCGGCATGCGAAACCCGACCAATCGCCTGACCGCCGAGCAGCTTGACCATCTGCGTCAGCAACAGCCCCACGCCCCCCGCTGCCGCATGGATGAACGCGACATCACCCTTTTGGAGGGTGTGCACGTCAAACACCAGATTGCTCGCGGTGAGGCCTTGCATCATCAGGCCGGCGGCGGTTTCGAAGCCGATATCATCGGGCAACGGCACCAACTGGCTGACCGGGGCGATCACCTGTTGCGCATAACTGCCTGGCACGTAATACCAGGCCACCCGATCGCCAGGTGTTACCTCAGTCACATCGGGGCCAGTGGCCACAACCACGCCCGCGCCCTCCGCACCCAGCGTCAGCGGCAACGCGCTGGCGACACCAAGGCCCCGGCGCGCGCCGGTATCCATGAAATTCACTCCGGCAGCCATGACCTGGACCAGTGCCTGCCCAGGCCCCGGTCGGGCCAGTGAAACCTCTTGCACGGCCAAGACCTCTGGGCCGCCAAATGCGTTGATCATCACAGCTTTCATCGTGTTCACAGCCTTCGACATCTGTCAGCGTCGGATGACGCCAAACCTGCTGCAATGCTGCGCAGCGCGTGTATCTGCGGCATGTCGGCAGAGCGGCAGGTTTGAATGGCTGTGTAACGTCAGTCTTGCTGGATACAGTGGCTTACATTCAAGCCAGGTTCAGCACCACGTCGATGTTGCCACGCACCGCTTTGGAGTACGGGCACGTCTGGTGGGCGCTTTCAATCAGCGCCAACGCCACATGGCGCTCCAGCCCCGGCAGGCTGATGTTCAGGCGTGCCCGCAGGAAGTACGCATCGCCCTCCAGGCACAAGTCGACTTCAGCATCGATGGCCACGTCAGCCGGCAGGTCAACCTTCAATGTGCGCGCCGCCAACCCCAGAGCGCCGTCGAAGCAAGCCGACCAGCCGGCAGCGAACAGTTGCTCGGGGTTGGTGCCGCTGCCTTTGGAACCTGGCAGTGAATGAAGGATGTCCAGCCGCCCGTCGTCACTGCGCGAGGTGCCCCCGTCGCGCGCACCGGTGGTATGGACTTTAGCGGTATAG
This sequence comes from Pseudomonas reactans, assembly GCF_013385825.1. Lineage (GTDB taxonomy): Bacteria > Pseudomonadota > Gammaproteobacteria > Pseudomonadales > Pseudomonadaceae > Aquipseudomonas > Aquipseudomonas reactans. The sequence goes on from NZ_JACAPG010000015.1 coordinate 19,775, forward strand.
AGTACTTTTTTGGCGGTCATGGCAGAGCTCCGGGAAACTGAGGAATGCGCACTCGGGGTGCGCGGCTCAATCAGAACAGAACACGTGCCCGCCATCGATAACACGATGGTATCGTTCGCCTGCCCGCCAGCGTGGGCATGCGACACCTAAGTATGATGGGCGAACAGCCGCCCACAGGGCATTCTCTGCGCACGGCGCCTGTCACTAGAGAACCGGTATGTCGAACGAATTCGATCGCGTCGTCGATGCACTGCCTGGGGTGGCATTCACCGCGTTGGCGGATGGCAACGTCGACTACGTCAACCAAGGCTGGTGCACCTACACCGGACGCAGTGCCAGCGCGGCCGTCGGATGTGGATGGCAGGCGGCCGTGCACCCGGATGACCTGCAGGGCACGGTCAACGCATGGCGCGAAGCCGTTCGCAGTGGCGAGCCCTATCGCAAGGAACTGCGCCTGCAGCAGGCGGACGGTGCCTACCGCTGGTTCGTCAGTGACGGCAAGCCGATGCGCGACAGCCAGGGCCGGATCCTTCGCTGGTGGGTGATCAGCGTGGACATCAACGAGCAAAAGCGCGACAAAGCCTTGATCGCCCATGCACTGGCCGAAGTCAGCGCCTCGCAAGACCGCCTCAGCAACATCATCAATGCCATTCCCGGATTTGTCTGGAGCGCGGAGCCGGATGGCAGTGTCGGTTTCGTCAACCAGCGTTGGTGCGACTACACCGGCATGAGCCTGGACGAAGCGCGCGGCATTGGCTGGGCGCGCTCGGTCCACCCCGACGATGCCCAGCCACTGGCGCGATACTGGGGCGCCTTACTGCAGGCTGGCGAAGCCGGAGAATACGAGGCACGGCTGCGTCGCTTCGACGGCGACTATCGCTGGTTCCTGGTGCGGGCGGTGCCGCAACGGGACGAATGGGGCGCGGTCGTGCGCTGGTACGGAGAAAACACGGATATCGAAGACCGTAAACGCGCCGAAATGCTGGCGGCCAGCATCGCTATCGAACGTCAATTATCGGAAGAAACCCTGAGCAAGGTCCGCTCGGAGCTGGCGCACCTGGCACGCGTGGCGAGCCTGAGCACTGTGACCGCCTCGATCGCCCACGAAGTCAATCAGCCGTTGGCAGGCATCATCACCAATGCCAGCACCTGCCTGCGCATGCTGGGCGCCGACCCACCAAATGTCGCCGGTGCCCTGGAGACCGCGCGGCGTACCATCCGCGATGGCAATCGCGCCGCCGAGGTGATCAACCGCCTGCGTGCGCTGTTTTCGAAAAAGTGCATCACCCTCGAACCGGTCGACTTGAACGAAGCGGCGCGAGAGGTCATCGCCATGCTGTTGGGTGAACTGCAGCGCAATGACGTGAAACTGCACCCGGCATTTGCCGACGCCCTGCCCGGCGTCAAGGCCGACCGCGTGCAGCTGCAACAAGTGATCCTCAACTTGATCCTCAATGCCATTGAGGCGATGAACACCATGACGGGGCGTTCGCGGCACCTGCATGTCACCACTGGCCTGGACGAACACCAGGGTGTCTACCTTGCCGTAAAGGACAACGGCAACGGTTTCGACCCGCAGGATGTCGAGCGCCTGTTCCAGGCGTTCTACACCACCAAGGCCACCGGGATGGGGATAGGTCTGTCCATCAGCCGCTCCATTATCGAGCGCCATGATGGCGTCTTGTCGGCCACCGCCCATAGCGGGCTTGGGGCGACCTTCCAATTTGCCCTGCCCCGCATGACCGACCAGGACGCCGACTCGACCAAGGAGGGAATCTGATGGAACAGCCTGTACTCATAGCGGTTGTCGATGATGACGAATCGGTGCGCGAATCCCTGCCGGACCTGCTCCGGGAATTCGGTTTTGCGGTCGAGGCGTTTTCCTCGGCGCCAGCGTTCCTGTCATCGCCCCATGTGACGGGTACGCGCTGCCTGATCCTGGATGTGGCGATGCCAGGCATGTCCGGCCCGGAACTGCACGCCACCCTCCAACTGCGCGGCCACGGCATTCCGGTGATCTTTATCACTGCCCATGGCGATGCCGGCGACCGGCTGAAACTGATGCGCACCGGCGTGGTGGACTGCCTGATGAAGCCGTTCAGCGAAGCGCAATTGCTCAAAGCGCTGAGCGCGGCCTTTCCAGTCGACTGAACCGCTCCAGCAGGGAGCTATCTTGAAGGAGCTATCATGATGTACTCGACTCACCCCATCGCCCATGCACGCAGAGCCGCGCCGATGACCGACACCCAGCCGATCGTATTCGTTGTCGATGACGATGTTTCCGTGCGCGAATCCCTGGAGTTGCTGATACGGTTCGCCCAGTGGCAACCCCGACTGTTCGAGTCGGCCCAGGCGTTTCTGAGCCAGCCGCGTACAGACGTGCCCACTTGCCTGGTGCTGGACATCAACCTGCCCGACCTGAACGGCCTGGACCTGCAAGCCGCCATCGCCAACGAACGCCCGGACACGCCGATTATTTTCATCACGGGCTACGGCGACATCCCCCTGACGGTGCGCGCCATGAAGGCCGGCGCGGTGGAGTTTCTGACCAAGCCGTTCAATGACGACGTGCTATTGACCGCGATTGCCGGTGCTCTCGAAAAGAGCCGCACCCTGCTCGATCAACACGATCAGTTGCGCGTCGTGCGTGCGGCCTACGCCACCTTGACGCCACGGGAGCAGGAAGTGATGACAAGGGTGGTCGCGGGGCATATGAACAAAGTCATCGCTGCCGACCTGGCGATCAGTGAGATCACGGTCAAGGCCCATCGTGGTAAAGCGATGCGCAAAATGAAGGCCCGCTCGTTGGCGGACCTGGTCAAGATGGCGGCTTTGCTGGCAAAGCCGCTGCATTGAGTCACTGAGGGGCCTTGGCCTCGTTCAACAGTGTCTGGATCATCTGCTCCTGAGCCTCATAACGACCTTCGCCGAAGTGGGTGTAACGCACTTGCCCCTTGGCGTCGATCAGGTAATGGGCGGGCCAGTACTGGTTGTCGAAGTTGCGCCAGATCGCGTAGTTGTTGTCGATGGCCACCGGGTAGGTGATGCCCAGCTTGCGCACCTGGTCCTTGACGTTGCCGATGATGCGCTCATAACCGTATTCCGGGGTGTGCACGCCGATCACCACCAGGCCGTCCTTCTCGTACTGCTTCGCCCATTGCTTCACATACGGCAGCGTGTGCTGGCAGTTGATGCAGTCATAGGTCCAGAAGTCCACCAGCACCACTTTGCCTTTCAAGGATTCGCGGGTGAGTTCGGGTGAATTGAGCCACTCGACCGCGCCGGCCAGCGACGGCATGGCGCCCTTGGCATTGTCCTGCGCCGGGGCGGCCTTGACCTTGCTCACCACGTAATCCACCACTTTGGGTACGTTTTCGAGTACGCCTTTTTCCAGGCTGCTGACGCCTTCGGACGAAGTGCCGGCGAGTAAGGTCTTGTCGGCGCCGGTGGAGATCACTACCGCTGCCGCCAATACCGCCACCCCTGCCCCACGGCGCAGCCAACCGGTCACAGGAATCGAGGTTTTGAGTCGATTGACCAAACCGCGTCCGGCAAAGATCAGGGTGCCCAGCGATAAGGCGCTGCCCAGGCCGTAGGCCACCAGCAACAAGCTGGTCTGCGCATTCGCGCCTTGCAACATCGCGCTGGTCAGGATCACCCCCAGGATCGGTCCGGCGCACGGCGCCCACAGCAGGCCTGTGGCGACGCCGATCAAGACCGACTTCAACGGGCCGGACAGCGTGCGGCTGTCAGGATCGATACGGTTGCCCAACAACACGAAGGGTCGCGCCAGCCAGCCGCCGACCCGCGCCGAGATCAGCGACAGCGCAAACAGCGCCATCACGATCAGCGCCACATGGCGGCCGGTGTTATTGGCCTGTATCACCCACTCCGTGCTGACCACGGCCAGGCTGGAGATCAGTGCGAAGGTCAGGACCATGCCGCCGAGGGTCAGCAGGATCGAACGGCGGGTGCGGTCGACGCCGGCGAACAGAAACGGCACCACCGGCAGGATACAAGGGCTGAGGACGGTCAGGATGCCGCCCAGGAATGCGATGAGTAGCATGAGGTTCACCTTATCGAGTGGGAAGACGGCTTCACGCCGTCTGGTGGTCCAGCGCCTGGCCGAGCGGTGTGCGGCGGCTGCCGTCCTCCACCAGCAGGTCATGGCCGGCGGCGTGTTGCACCGGGGTCAGCTGGAAGCAGGTGCTGGCGGCGCAGCTGTTTTTCTCCACGGCGGCGTTGGCGTGCACGGCAGTGCCGGCAAGGGCAAAGGCGGTGGCGGTCAAAAAGCGGGTCAGCGGGTTCATGGCGGTCTTCCTGTGGCAAACAATGGGAGGGGACAGCGGGACTCAGTTATCGCCAACGCAACCGTCGCCGAACTTGAGGTAATCCAGCACCTGGGTCTTGTTGTGGGAGTCCAGGTAGGTCATGCGCGCATTCACCACGCCGCAGGCGGGTTTGGAGTCCTGGCTCATCGACACCACTTGCTTGATGTCCAGGTGGGTGCCGTAGTTGTAGGTTTGCGCGGTCGTCGCGGCTTCGGCGCGGGCCGACAAGGTGCAGATGTTCAGGGCGGCAAACAGGCAGGCGGCGTAGATGGCTTTGGTGTTCATGGCGGTTGACTCCAGGTTTTCAGGGTTGGAGGCGGTGTGTGCCTCGTTGGAATCAATTAAAAGCCCCTGAGGTATCGCGCCTGTGTCGGAAAACCGCGCGGATAAATCGATACGTATCCACAGCCCCTGCCGATACACAGCGATACAAAAAGCCCAAAGGACGACCTGGATCAATAAACCGCCCTCGCCGCTCGGCTACCTTCGCGACCTTTTGCGACCCGTGCCCATGCCTCCCATCCTCGCTCCCGAACTGCTCGCCCCCGCCGGCACCCTGAAAAACATGCGCTACGCCTTTGCCTATGGCGCCGATGCGGTCTACGCCGGCCAGCCGCGCTACAGCCTGCGGGTGCGCAACAACGAGTTCGACCACGCCAACCTGGCCCTCGGCATCCAGGAAGCCCACGCCTTGGGCAAGCGCTTTTATGTGGTGGTGAACATCGCGCCGCACAACGCCAAGCTGAAGACCTTCCTCAAGGACCTGGCGCCGGTGATCGCCATGGGCCCGGACGCGCTGATCATGTCCGACCCTGGGCTGATCATGCTGGTGCGCCGGCATTTCCCCCAGATGCCGATCCATCTGTCGGTGCAAGCCAACACGGTGAACTGGGCCAGCGTGGAGTTCTGGCAACAGCAAGGGATCTGTCGGGTGATCCTGTCGCGGGAATTGTCGCTGGAAGAGATCGATGAGATCCGCCAGCAGGTGCCGGCCATGGAGCTGGAAGTGTTTGTGCACGGTGCGTTGTGCATGGCCTATTCCGGACGTTGCCTGCTCTCGGGTTACATGAACAAGCGCGACGCCAACCAGGGCACATGCACCAATGCTTGTCGCTGGAAATACCAGGCCACCCCGGCGGTGGAAAACGCCACGGGGGATATCGTCCAGCAATATCAGGCTACCCTGGGCATTGGCGCACCCACCGATCAGGTGTTCCTGATGCAAGAGGCCAACCGCCCCGATGAGCAGATGCCCGCCTTCGAGGACGAACACGGCACCTACATCATGAACGCCAAGGACCTGCGCGCCGTGCAGCATGTGGAGCGCCTGACCCGGATGGGCGTGCACTCATTGAAGATCGAAGGCCGCACCAAGTCGCACTTCTACTGCGCGCGCACCACCCAGGTGTACCGTCAGGCCATCGATGATGCGGTGGCCGGTCGCGCCTTCGACCGCACCTTGATGACCGACCTCGAATCCCTGGCCCAGCGCGGCTACACCGAAGGTTTCCTGCGTCGCCATGTGCACGATGAATACCAGAATTACCAGAACGGTAGCTCCGTGTCGGAACGCCAGCAGTTCGTCGGCGAACTGACCGGCGAACGCCGGAGCGAGCTGGCCGAGGTCAAGGTGAAGAACCGCTTCGCCGTGGGCAATCACCTGGAATTGATGACCCCCGCCGGCAACTTCCACTTCGACCTGGCCACCTTGAACAACACCAAAGGCGACCCCATCGACGTCGCGCCGGGGGACGGGCACACCGTCTACCTGCCACTCCCCGCCGAGATGGACCTGCGCTTTGGCCTGCTGATGCGCGACCTCTGATAGAGCGCCGGGCAAATTAATCCCGGCCTCCACCCTTTCTCCACACAGCCTCCCGCAAACGTCCATGCGCATTGCGCACACTCAACCCTTCCCAGCCTTGAACAGCAACGGCACCAGAAGGAGTTGATATGTCTTTCAATATTGGCCTTAGCGGTCTCCACGCCGCCAACAAACAGATGGACGTGACGGGCAACAATATCGCCAACGTCGCGACCACCGGTTTCAAGGCATCCCGGGCAGAGTTCGCGGACATCTATGCCGCCACGAAACTGGGCACCGGCCAGAACACCATCGGCAACGGTGTGAACCTGGCAGCGGTGTCCCAACGGTTCACCCAGGGTGACGTCAATACCACCGGCGGCACCTTGGACATGGGCATACAGGGCGGTGGTTTCTTCGTACAGAAGACCCGAGACGGCTCGCTGGAGTACACCCGCAGCGGCGCCTTCCGTGCCGACAAGGACGGCTACATCACCAACAATACCGGCACCTCGCGCCTGCAAGGCTTCGCAGCGGATGCCAACGGCAAGATCGCCAAGGGCGGCCTGGTCGACCTGCAATTGAACCTGGCCAGCCTGCCGCCCAAGGCCTCCACCAAAGTCGACTCGACCAGCAACCTGAATGCATCGGTGCCGGCTATCAACCAGGCCGCCAAGCCGTTCAACCCGAACGACACCAGCACCTTCAGCACCCAGTACAGCACCACGTTGTATGACTCCCAGGGCAACGCGCACCCGATGGTGCAATACCTGGTGAAAACCGACGGCAACACGTGGAACGCCTACACCCTCATCGACGGGCGCAACCCGAACGGCTCTGCGCCCACCGGCACACCTTCCACCCCGCCCGTGCCGTCGACATTGACCTTCGACGGTGCCGGCAAGCTCACCAGCGTCGTGACCGCCGGCGTGTCCGACAAGACCCTGACCGTTGCCGGCTGGGTCCCCGGCACGGTGACCAACGGCGTGTGGAAGGCAAACGGTGCAGACACCCACCCGGCAGGTATCGCCGTCAACTTGGCTAACATCACCCAATACAACTCGGCCACTTACCGCAATCCACCGATCACCGATGGCTACGCTACCGGCCAGATCACCGGCCTGAAAATCGACGGCAGCGGTGTTCTGTTCGCCACCTTCAGCAACCAGCAGAGCAAGGCCATCGGCCAGATTTCCCTCGCCAGCTTCAACAACGAACAGGGCCTGCAACCGGCTGGCGGAACCGCCTGGAGAGAGACGTTCGCCTCGGGTCAACCGGGTTACGACACTCCGCAAGCCGGCACTCTGGGCTCAATCAAGGCCAACGCGCTGGAGAACTCCAACGTCAACCTGACCAACGAGCTGGTCGAGCTGATCAAGGCCCAGAGCAACTACCAGGCGAACGCGAAAACCATCTCGACCGAAAGCACGATCATGAAGACGTTGATCCAGATGACGTGACACCGCTAACGCGTCGCTGCGCAGAACCGGTGAATCGCCGCGCAAGCCTGGCGCAACGAATCGTCATCCAGCGCATAGGCGATCCGCAGGTACGGCGCCAGGCCGAACGCGCTGCCGTGCACCACGGCCACGCTGGCTTCGTCGAGCAAGGCGTGGGCGACATCCTCGTCTGTCTCCAGCAAGGTGCCGGCGGCCGTGGTGCGCCCCAGTAGTCCGGCGCAAGAGGCAAAGGCGTAGAACGCGCCGCTTGGGCGGATGCATTCCAATCCAGGCGTGGCGTTGAGCAGGGACACGACCAAGTCGCGGCGCGTCTCGAAGACCGCCCTTGATTGGTGGATAAAGTCCTGTGGCCCGTTCAAGGCAGCAATGGCGGCATGCTGGGAAATCGCGCTGGCCCCCGAGGTCTGCTGGCCCTGGAGTTTCTCCATGGCCTCCAGCAGCCAGCGCGGGCCGGTGGCAAAGCCGATGCGCCAGCCGGTCATGGCGTAGGCCTTGGAGACGCCGTTCATGGTCAGCACCCGAGGCGCCAAACGCGGCTCTACCTGGGCCAAGGTGTGGAAGGCCTGGCCGTCGAACAGCAGATGCTCGTAGATATCATCCGCCAGCACCAGCACATGGGGATGCTTGAGCAACACGTCGGCCAGCGCCTGCAATTGCGGGCGATTGTAGACGGCGCCCGTCGGGTTGGACGGTGAGTTGAGGATCAGCCAGCGGGTGCTGGGGGTGATCGCCTGATCGAGTGCGGCCGGGGTCAGTTTGAAGCCGTCCTCGGCGCTGCACGGCACAATCTTCGACGTGCCGCCGCACAGCTCGACCATTTCCGGGTAACTGACCCAGTACGGCGCGGGCACGATCACTTCGTCGCCGTCGTTCAGGGTGGCGGCGAGTGCGTTGTAGATCACGTGCTTGCCGCCGTTGCTGACAAGGGTGTCTTGCCAGGTCACGTCCAGGCCGTTTTCGCGACGGAATTTCTCCGCCACCGCTGCGCGCAGGGCCCGCACGCCAGCGACCTGGGTGTAGCGCGTATGGCCGTTGCGGATCGCCTCGATGCCGGCCTGGCGAATGTGCTCCGGCGTATCGAAGTCTGGCTCTCCAGCGCACAACGAAATGATGGTTGCGCCTACGGCCCGGCGCGCGGCGACGCGGTCGATGATGCGGTAGGTGGCGGACGGTTGCGCCTGGGCCAGGCGCTTGTTCAGGGTATTCATGAGCCCTTCCTCTGCAAGGTGTGATACCCCAGGGATTCACGGGCCTGCTTCAACGTCTTGCCTGCCTCGATCTGTGCGCGGATCTGCGACTCCACCGCTTCGATCTGCCGTGCGACCTGCGCCACTTCAGCGGCACGAGCGCGGGGCACCACCAGCACGCCGTTGGCGTCGGCCACTACGATGTCCCGGGCACACACGCGGGTTTCGCTGATCGCCACAGGCTGGTTCACCGACAGCACTTCGACGCGGTCCTTGCCGGTACGCATGTAGCGGCCTCGGCTGAACATCGGGTAGCCATCGCCCAGGGCTTTGCTGACGTCGCGGCACACGCCGTCGATCACCGTGGCGGCAATCCCGCGCGCGCCGGCGTACTGGGTCATGATGTCGCCCCACACTGTGCAGTCGGTGCGCCCGGCGTTGGCGATGACCACCACATCCCCTGGCAGCACGTCTTCGATGAAGTCGCCCACCGAGCCCGGCGGCGTGTTGGCCGGTACGTATTGCACGGTAAACGCCGGACCGACCACAGTGCCACGGTAGTTATCCAGCGGCGCGATGCCCAGGCATTGGCCGGGGATGCCCAGCTTGTCCATGGCATCCGAGACGCCAGGGGTGTCCAGCCCTTCGAACAGGGCAACCAAGTGTTGATCGTTCATCGGGCAGACTCCACGTGGATGGCTTCGAATTGGCTGTCGTGCATCACATCGGCGACCGAGCGGCCACTGCGCACCGCGTCGACCATGCCCGCTTCACGGGCGGCGATGCGCTCGCCCAGGTCGAGCACCTGCTCGATCACCGCAGCCGGGATGAACACCGTGCCGCAGCGGTCGGCGATCACGAAGTCATCTTGCGAGACGTCAACACCGCCGACGTTGAGGGTGACGCCGGCGTCCACCTGCACCACGCGGTTACGCGCGCTGATCATGGTCACGCCACGGCCATACACCGGATAACCAATGGACGCGGTGCCGTCGATGTCACGGCTGAAACCGTCGATCACCGAACCTCGGATGTGCTTGGCGACGGCGGCGTTGGCGATGATGTCGCCCCAGCAGGAAATGCCATCGATGCCGCCCGCAATCACCAGCACGCGGTCATGCGTGGTAATGGCGTCGATCACCGGAGAAATAAGATGCGCCGTGGGCGCGTCGTCGGTCTTGGGGGCCAGTTTGACCGTGCTGGCCCGGCCGACCACTTTGGGACAGTCCCACAGCGGACGGATGCCGACCACCGCGCCCGGCAGTTGCAGGAAATCCAGTGCGTCGGAAACCGTATTGGTATCGAGTTCAGCCAGGCGCTGAAGCGAGTCGACAAGTGACATGAGATGAGCCCCTGTTGTGGTTGGGGCTCAAGTCTCACTGAGGGGCGGTGATAGGTATATTCGTATTAACGTTAGGCAAACATACGCTTTACCTATGAATTATCAGATCCGGAACTGGCCGACCAACTGCCCCAGGCGCTGGCCCAGATCCGCCAGGCTGCGGGACGTCTGGGCGCCCAGTTGGGTCTCATCGGCCACGCTGTCCACCGCCACGGCAATCTGATGCACGCTGCGGTTGATCTCTTCGGCCACGGCGGTCTGCTCCTCGGCGGCGCTGGCAATCTGGGCGTTCATCGAATTGATGGTGCCGATCAACTGGGCCATGGTGTCCAAAGACGCCCCGGCTTCGTTGGCCTGGGCCGAGGTGCCGTCGCCAGCATCGCTGGAACGGCGCATGGCCTCCACCGCAGCCTCGGTGCCTTTTTGCAGGCGGTCGATCATGCCCTGGATTTCCTGGGTACTGGTCTGAGTACGGCTGGCCAGGGCGCGCACTTCGTCGGCGACCACTGCAAATCCACGTCCGGCTTCCCCTGCCCGCGCCGCTTCGATGGCGGCGTTGAGCGCCAGCAGGTTGGTCTGCTCGGCGATGGAGCGGATCACGCTGAGTACACTGACAATGGAAGCCACATCCTGCTGCAGACTGTCGAGGGATACGCCGCTGCTACGGATATCGTTCACCAACGCATGGATCTGCGCGATGCTGCCGTCCACCACGCGTTTGGCAGCCTGGCCTTCGGCGTCAGTCTGCTGGGCCGCGACCGAGGCGCCCTGGGCACTGCGCGCCACTTCGTGCGCGGCCGAGGACATCTGGTTGATCGCAGTGGCGACCTGATCGGTCTCATGGCGCTGGCGTTCCATGGCCTGTTCGGAGCGCTGGGCCTGGTCGGAGACCTGGCTGACCAGGCCGGTGAGTTGGCTGGTCATCTCGGTGATCTGGCGCACCAGGCCGTGGATCTTGTCGACAAACCGGTTGAACGCGCCCGCCAGGTCACCCAGTTCATCCTGGCTGGTGATGGCCAGGCGGCGGGTCAAGTCACCTTCGCCGGCCGCAATGTCGTCAAGGTTGGCTTTCATCAGGTGCAGCGGACGCAGGATGGCATTGGCCAGCAACATGCCCACGGCCGCGATCACCAACAGCACCACCACCGCCACGCCGAGAATGCTCAGCAGCACGCCCTCCATGCGCTTCTGCACCTTGGCTTCGACCACCGCCACCTGGGCTTCGATGCCATCCAGGTTCACCGAGGTGCCGATGACCATGTCCCATTTCGGCAGGTATTCGGTGTAGCCGAGCTTGGGCACCAGTTCGGTCTGGCCGGGCTGGGTCGAGCTGTATTGCAGGTAGTGAGTGCCGTCCTTGCCGACCTTGACCAGGTCACGGTTGACGTACACGCCATTGGGGTCGCGGTTGTCCTTGAAGCTCTTGCCCACGCCGTCGGGGCTGTTGCCCTTGAACAGGCGGATGGTCTCGGAGTCGTAGCCGAAGAAATAACCGTCCTTGCCGTAGCTGGTGTTCGACAGGAGCTTGACCACTTGGGCGCGGGCGGCGGTATCGCCGGGGGCCGCCGCGTCGTAGAGCGGCTTGATGGTGGTCATGGCCACCTCGACATAACTTTGCAGCGTGGCCTTGGCGTCGTTGAGCAGGCGCTGGCGGGTTTCATCCACCTCGTTGCGCGCCTGCCCCTGCAGGATCCACACGGTGGTCAGGCTGATGACCACGGCAAACAGCAACACCGGCACTACGGCGAGGGACAGGACTTTGGCCTTGAGGCTCAGACGCATGGCTTTTCTCTCTCTTATTCGTGGCGACTTGAGAGGTTATCGACCAGTTGCGAAATACCTGTAGGAGCCGGCTTGGCGATAGTGGTCTCGCGGACGCCATCGCCGGCAAGCCGGCTCCTACAGGTTGGGGGATGTCAAAGGGTCATGGCGGCCAGCCAGCCGAAGGCCAGCAGAGGGATGTTGTAGTGCAAGAACGTCGGTACCACCGTGTCCCAGATATGGTGGTGCTGACCGTCGACATTCAGGCCGGAGGTCGGGCCGAGGGTAGAGTCCGAGGCCGGCGAACCGGCATCACCCAGGGCACCGGCCGTGCCGACGATGCACACGATGGCCACCGGGCTGAAGCCCAGTTGCACGCACAGCGGCACAAAAATCGCGGCCAGGATCGGCACCGTGGAGAACGACGAGCCGATGCCCATGGTCACCAACAGGCCCACCAGCAACATCAACAACGCGCCGACGCCACGGTTATGCCCGATGAACGCGGCCGAGGTTTCCACCAGCGAGCGCACATCACCCGTGGCCTTGAGCACTTCGGCAAAGCCTGACGAGGCGATCATGATGAAGCCGATCATGGCCATCATCTTCATGCCTTCGGTGAACAGGTCGTCGGTGTCGCGCCAGCGCACGATGCCCGACACCGAGAAAATCAGGAACCCGGCCAGGGCGCCGATGATCATCGAGTCCAGCCACAGCTGGATGATGAACGCCGAGGCAATCGCCAGGCCGGCCACCAGCAGGGTCAGCGGGTTGTATTGCACCGCCACTTGCTCGACGCGCTCGATTTTCTCCAGGTCGTACACGCGCTTCTTGCGGTAGCTGATAAACACCGCCACCAGCAAGCCCACCACCATGCCCAGGGCTGGCAGGCTCATGGCGTGGGTGACGTTGACCTGGCTGATGTCCACCCCGCTTTTGGCCACGTTGGCCAGCAGGATCTGGTTGAGGAAGATATTGCCGAAGCCTACCGGCAAGAACATGTAGGGCGTGATCAGGCCGAAGGTCATCACGCAGGCGATCAGGCGGCGATCCAGTTGCAGCTTGGTCAGCACGTACAGCAGCGGCGGCACCAGCAACGGAATAAACGCGATATGAATCGGCAGGATGTTCTGCGAGGCAATCGCCACCACCCACAACAGGCCGATCAGCAGCCATTTGACATGGCTACCGCCGTTGGCTTCCTGGCGGTCCACCAGCAGCAGCGCCTTGTCAGCCAGAGCGTGGGCCAGGCCGGATTTGGCGATCGCCACGGCGAAAGCGCCAAGCAAGGCGTAGGACAATGCCACGGTCGCACCACCGCCCAAGCCGCCGTTGAAGGCCTTGAGCGTGGCGTCGATGCCCAGGCCACCGGTCAAGCCACCCACCAGGGCGCCGACAATGATGGCGATGACCACATGCACGCGGGACAAACTGAGCACCAGCATGGTGCCGACCGCGGCAATGACTGCGTTAATCATGGTTACCTCAAGCAGAAAAACTTAAAAAACAGGCATGCCCGCGCCCAGGCGGCCATAGGGTGGCAGCCAGCGTGCAGGCTTGAAGGAGGTCTTATTAGAGGGCGCGCACTTTGCCGGACGCAGGTTCACATGTCAAAAAACCTGTGGCGAGCGAGCTTGCTCGCGCTGGGCTGCGTAGCGGCCCCAAAAAAGGCGGGAGCGCTACGCACTCCAGCGCGAGCAAGCTCGCTCGCCACAGAAGCAGGTTTAAATTGACTGTTTGAATAAAGAAAACTCCAGAACCGCCGATATAGAGCCTCTATGTGTTTTCAGGTAAGGATGTACCGATGTCGCTTAGACAGCTCTCCATTCAATGGAAAATCACCCTGCTCGCTGGCCTCTGCCTGCTGGGAATCGTGACCCTGCTGGTGGGTCTGTCGTTGTATCGCATGGAGCAGAGTTCGCAGCAGGTCAAGGCATCCAGCATGCAGATGCTGGATGAGGCCGCCCAGGCGCGCATCGAGGCCCAAGGCGAAGTGCAGGCATTGGGTATTCGTCGCCAATTCATGGACGCCTATCAGTACGGCCATGGTTTTTCCCGCCAGGTGCTGTTTTTGCGTGAGCAGGCCGAGAAGCGCTTTCTCGATGCCTTCGACACCCGCGAAGACCTGACCCGCCAGGTCAAGGCTGCGTTGCAGGCCAACCCGGATTTGCTCGGCCTGTCCCTGGTGTTCGAAGCCAACGCCCTGGACGGCAAGGATGAGCTGTTCGCCGGCCAGGCCGAGTTGGGCAGTAACGACAAAGGCCGCTTCGCCCTGTACTGGTCGCAACCGACACCCGGCAAGCTGGAGTCGATGGCACTGCCGGAAAGCGACATGTCCGACACCAGCGTCGGTCCCAGCGGTGAAAAGGCCAACGCCTGGTTCACCTGCCCACGCACCACGCTCAAGCCGTGCGTGATCGAACCGTATTTCTACAGAATCAACGGGCAAAACGTGCTGATGACCAGCATCGTCTTCCCGTTGATGGTCAACGGCAAAGTCATCGCCTCGCTGTCGGTAGACATCAACCTCAACAGCCTGCAGGCCGTGAGCCAACAGGCCAGCCACAAGCTGTACGACGGCCAGACCCAGGTCAGCATCCTCAGCCCCACCGGTTTGCTCGCCGGCTACAGCCCGGACGCGAGCAAGCTCAGCCAACGCTTGGACCAGGTCGATACCGCCAACGGTGCGCAATTGATCGGCGCCCTGGCCAGCAGCACGCAAATCCGTAGCCTGCGGACTGACCACCAACTGAAGGTACTGGCACCGTTCGCGCCAATCCCGGACGGCAAGTCCTGGGGCGTGTTGCTCGATGTGCCGGAGAAAGTCCTGGTCGGCCCTGCTGAAGCGCTGAAAGCACAGATGGACGCCGATAACACCCGTGGCACCTTGCTGGAACTGGGCCTAGGCCTGCTGGCTGCGGTGGTCGGCTTGATCCTGGTGTGGTTGATGGCACGCAGCGTGACCCGCCCGATCCTCGGCGTGGCCCGCATGCTGGAAGACATCGCCAGCGGTGAAGGCGACCTCACCCGCCGCCTGGCCTACGACAAACAGGACGAACTGGGCCAGTTGGCCGGCTGGTTCAATCGCTTCCTCGACAAGCTGCAACCGATCATTGCCGAGGTAAAACGCTCGGTGCAGGACGCCCGTGGCACTGCGGATCAATCCGCTGCGATTGCCACTGAAACCAGCGCCGGCATGGAACAGCAATACCGCCAGGTCGACCAGGTGGCCACCGCGTCCCATGAGATGAGTGCCACGGCCCAAGACGTGGCGCGCAGCGCTGCCCAGGCGGCACAAGCCGCCCGCGACGCCGACCAGGCCACCCGTGATGGCTTGAAGGTGATCGACCACACCACGCGTAATATCGGGGAGTTGGCGGCGGACATGAGCACGGCCATGACCCAGGTCGAAGGCCTGGCCGCCAATAGCGAAAAAATCGGTTCGGTGCTCGAAGTGATTCGCGGCATTGCCGAGCAGACCAACTTGCTAGCCCTTAACGCCGCCATCGAAGCCGCCCGCGCCGGTGAGGCCGGCCGTGGCTTTGCGGTGGTGGCGGACGAAGTGCGCAACCTGGCGCAACGCACCCAGGAATCGGTTGAAGAAACCCGCGTGGTCATCGAGCACCTGCAAAGCGGCACCGAAGAGGTGGTCGGCGCCATGGGCAACAGCTATCGCCAGGCCCAGGGCAGTGTCGAGCAGGTTGGGCAAGCCGTGACGGCCTTGCGCCAGATTGGCGACGCCGTGACGGTGATCAGCGACATGAACCTGCAAATCGCCAGCGCCGCCGAAGAACAAAGCGCCGTGGCCGAGGAGATCAACAGCAATGTGGCGACCATTCGCGATGTGACCGAGTCGCTGTCGGAGCAGGCGAATGAATCGGCACGGGTGAGCCAGGCGTTGAACAGCCTGGCGAACCAGCAGCAGGGCTTGATGGATCAGTTCAGGGTGTGATCAGACCCTTGTCGGAGCGACAGGCTTACCCCTGACGCTTCGGCAATTCGATCAACACTTTCAGCCCGCCCAACTCGCTTTCCTGCAACTGCAACCCCCCGCCCCACACCTCGACGATGTCCCGCACGATCCCCAACCCCAGGCCATGGCCATCGATCTGTTCATCCAGGCGCGTGCCCCGGCTGAACACCTGATCACGTTGGGGTTCAGGAATGCCGGGGCCATCATCTTCCACCGCCAACAAGTAGCTGTGCTCGGCCTCGGTGACGCTCAAGCGCACCTCGGCATCCGCCCATTTGCAGGCGTTATCCAAGAGATTGCCGAGCAGCTCCAACAGGTCTTCTCGGTCCCAGGGCAGTTGCAGGCCGGGCGCAGCGTGGTAGCTCAGGTCCAGGTGTTCGCCGTGGATCATGTTGAGGGTGGCAAGCAGGCCGGGCAGTTCTTTTTCGCAATCAAACAGCGCACCCGGCAGGGTTTCCCCGGCCAGGCGCGCGCGGTTGAGCTCACGGTTGAGGCGTTGTTGCACCTGCTCCAACTGATCGCGCAACAGCTTGCTCAGTTCGGGACGATCCTTCAGCGCCTCGCTCGACGCGGCGCTCAACAGCACCGCCAGCGGAGTCTTGAGGGCATGGCCGAGGTTGCCCAGGGCATTGCGCGAACGCTTGAGGCTGTCTTCGGTGTGAGCCAGCAGGTGGTTGATCTGCGCCACCAGCGGCTCCAGTTCCAGCGGCACCTGGGTGTCGAGCTGTGAACGCTGGCCCTGTTGCAACTGGGCGATCTGGTTGCGCGCGGTTTCCAACGGGCGCAAGGCACGACGCACGGTGATCCGCTGCAGGATCAGCACCAGCAACAACGCCGCCAGCCCGAGCACCAGACCGATCTGACGCATGAGACGGAAACTTTCCCGCACCGGGGTGTAGTCCTGGGCCACGCTGATGGAAATCGGTTGGCCAAAGCGTTTGTAGTCCGAACGCAGCACCAGCAGTTGCTGGCCTTCCGGCCCCAGTTGCAGATTGCCCTTGATTCCGGCTTCGGGCAGGCGCGGCAGTTCCTGATCCCACAGCGAGCGCGAGCGCCAGTGGGTATCGGCAAAGTCGATGCGGAAGTAGTGCCCGGAAAACGGACGCTGATAGGCTGGCGACAGGCGTTGCTCATCCAACTGCACGCCGTTGGGTCCACGCACCAGCGCCACCAACAGGTTTTCGGCATCGTTGCGCAAGCCGGCTTCCAGGTAACGCTGCAAACCGGCTTCAAACAACCACAGGCTGGTTTGTGCCAGCACCATGCCGACGATCACCATCACACTGATCAGCCCCAGGCTCAGGCGTCGCTGGATGGACTTCATGTAGGGCTGGCGCCAAACCGGTAACCCTGGCCGCGCCGGGTTTCGATCACGCTGCGGCCCAATTTGCGGCGCAGGTGGTTGACGTGGACTTCCAGCACATTGGAGTCGCGCTCGGTCTCACCGTCGTACAAATGTTCGGCCAAGTGGCTTTTGGACAGGATCTGTTCGGGGTGCAGCATGAAGTAGCGCAACAGGCGAAATTCGGCGGCGGTCAGTTGGATTTCCGCGCCATCGCGCAGCACGCACTGACGGCCTTCGTCCAGGTGCAGGCCAGCCGCTTGCAAGGTGGGTTGGTTGGCCTGGCCATGGGAGCGGCGCAACAACGCCTGAATGCGCAGGTGCAGTTCCTCGGGGTGAAAGGGTTTGCTCAGGTAATCATCGGCGCCCGCCTTGAGCCCTTCGATGCGCTCGGCCCAGGAGTCACGGGCGGTAAGCACCAGGACCGGGGTGGCCAGCGCAGCAGCGCGCCATTGCGCGAGCACCTCAAGCCCAGGCAGGCCCGGCAAACCGAGGTCGAGGATAATCAGGTCATAGGGTTCGCTGCGCCCCTGGTACGCGGCGTCGCGACCATCGGCGAGCCAGTCGACGGCATAGCCCTGGCGTTGCAGCCCGGCCAGCAGCTCATCGGCCAGGGGGACGTTATCTTCCACCAAGAGCAGGCGCATCAATCTTCCTCGTCTTTGATCAGCACACCGGTGCTGGCGTCCAGCTTGATCTCGCGCACCACGCCTTCGGTGGTCACCAGTTCAACTTCATAGGCATATTGGCCGTGTTTCTTTTCCAGCTCAGCCTCCAGCAGGCGTGAGCCGGGGTAACGCGCCATGGCCTGCTGCAACAGTTGCTCCAGCGGCAGGATCACCCCCTGCTGACGCAGCGCCAAGGCCTCATCCTGATTGAGGTCGCGGGCCGCCAGGCTGGAGCAGAATGCCATGAGCACCAGCGCCACTCGACTGCCGGCGCGTAAATTTACCTTCATTACGTATCCTGATGATTCTTGAGAACCCGCCCGGTGAGCGCGTCCAATTCAACATCCCATTCGATGCCCTGGGCATCCTCCAATTCGACCTCGTAGACGTACTTGCCGTAGGACTCGTCCAGGTCGGTGTCCAGCAGTGTCGAACCGGGGTGCAGGGCCAGGGCCGTGGCTTCCAGTTGATCGAAGGCGACAATAGTAACAGTGGCCGGCACTTTCAGTGGTTTGTCGGGGTCCACGGCTTGGGCCTGGGTCGCCGTGAGGGCGATGATACCGGCAGCAAACAGCGCGGTAAGGCGCTTCATGATAAGTCTCCGTTACAGGATGTTTTCCTACGCCGGTCACCGTACGCGCTGCAACTTAACTGAAACTGAATTGCCACCATGGCAATTCCCTGCAAGGCCTTTTCACACATTCCGCGAGATTTTCTATAATGCCCCGCTCGCTCGAACAGAGACCGGTATGACAGCCATCCACATCAAGTTTCCCGCGCTGACGCTCAAGGCCGGAAAACGCGCCTTTGCCCGCATTCGCGAGCAAGGCCTCACGCCGGCCGACGTCGGCATCCTGCCCGGCGCAGCCGGCGGCCCCAAGGCACTGGGTATCCAGGGATTGGACCTGGCGCTGTTCGGCGACTGGTTACCCCGCGCGCCACGGGAGCGGGCTCTGGTCGGTGCGTCCATCGGCTCCTGGCGGTTTGCCAGCGCGTGCCTGCCCGACCCGGTGCAAGGCCTGCTGGACCTCGGGCGCCTGTACAACGAGCAACGCTTTGCCAAAGGCGTGACCATGGCCGAGGTCAGCCAGAGCTGTCAGCGCATGCTCGACGACTTGCTGGCCGGTCGCGATGCACGGGTGCTCGACAACCCGGACTATCGCCTCAACATCATGGTGGTCAAGAGCCACGGCCTGCTTGCCGATGACCACCGTGGGCGCCTGGGGCTGGGCCTGTCGTCGGTGATCGCCGATAACCTGCGCGGCCGCGCGCGACTGTCTCGACACTTTGAACGGCTGATCATCCACGACCCCCGCCAGGCGCCACCGGTGCATCCCCTGAAGGATTTCCCGTCGCGCTTCCTGGCCCTGGAATTGGGCAACCTACGCCAGGCCCTGCTGGCCTCGGGCTCGATCCCCATGGTGATGCAAGGCGTGCGCGACCTGCCCGGTGCAGGCGCCGGCACCTACCGCGACGGCGGCCTGCTGGACTATCACCTTGACCTGCCCTACCACGGCGACGACATCGTGCTGTACCCGCACTTCACCGATCGGGTCATCCCCGGCTGGTTCGACAAGGGCCTGCCATGGCGACGCAGCAACCCGCAGGGTTTGCAGGATGTATTGCTGCTGGCGCCGTCCAAGGACTACCTCGCCCGCCTGCCCCACGGCAAACTGCCGGATCGCAGCGACTTCAAGCGTTTCATGGGCGACGACCCCAGCCGTAACAAGTACTGGCAGACCGCGATGAGCGAGAGCCAGCGGCTAGGCGATGAGTTTCTGCAACTGGCGGATAACGGCCAATTGGGCGAGAGACTACTGGCCCTGTAGACGCTGACTTACCGCTAACCACGATGCGAAGCGAGCCGCTCTTGATCTTGATCTTGCTTTTGATCTCAGGCGCCCCGTCAAACACGCTG
>NZ_JACAPG010000016.1 GCF_013385825.1 Pseudomonas reactans
CAAGGCTGGGGCACGCTGCGCTATGGCTACGACGCCTGCGGCCACCTACAAAACCTGCGCCTGCCCGACAACAACCGGGTGGTGTTCAACCACGACAAAGGCGGCCACCTAGTCACCGTCGAACTGAACGGTGAAACCCTTACCTCCCACCTGTTCAAAGCCGGCCAGGAACTCCAACGCCAACAAGGCCAACTGATCAACCACTACCACTACGACGATCAACAACGCCTTCACGCCCACGCCGTTACCCAACAGCAACACACCCTCTACCAACGCCAGTACGACTACGACAAAGCCGGCAACCTCACCCGCCTGCTCGACACCCACAAAGGCGACCACCACTACCACTACGACACGCTAAACCGCCTCACCCGGGCCAACCACGCGCAAGGTGAGCAAGAACGCTTCGCCCACGACCCGGCTGGCAACCTGCTCATGCAAAACCGCCCCGGCCCCGACATCGTGGCGGGCAATCGCCTGATGATCCAAGGCGACCACCACTACGACTATGACGCCTTCGGCAACCTCATCCGCGAACGACGCGGCAAAGGCCATCAACTCGTCACCGAATACCGCTACGACTGCCAGCATCGTCTGATCGGCATTAAAAAGCCCAACGGCCAGACTGCCAGCTATCGCTACGACCCGTTTGGGCGGCGGATCAGCAAAACCGTCGACAGCGTCACTACAGAGTTTTTCTGGCTCGGCGACAAACTCATCGCCGAACACCACGCGGATCGCCATCGCAGTTACCTCTACGAACCCGACAGTTTCCGCCCGCTGGCCCTGCTCGAAGGCTTCGGTCCAAAGGAAACCAAGCCCTTCCACTACCAACTCGACCACCTCGGTACGCCGCAGGAACTCACCGATACCTACGGCGAAATCGTCTGGTCCGCGCACTATCGCGCCTACGGCGAAATCACCCGTCTCGACATAGGAAAAGTCGACAACCCACTGCGCTTCCAGGGCCAATATTTCGACCCAGAAAGCGGGCTGCACTACAACCGCCATCGCTACTACAATCCGGATATTGGTCGCTACCTGACACCGGACCCGGTGAAGCTGGCGGGTGGAATCAATGCGTACCAGTACGTGCCCAATCCGACGGGGTGGGTGGATCCGCTGGGGTTGAATTCATGCCCGGGCGACAATGGATGCAAGCCAGACAGTACACTCCGAGAGCCAACGGCAGGGGTTAATCAAAGGGAACCAGCTTTACCGCAACTGACTCGTGCGCAGAGACAGGCACGTATCAATGAGCTTGGCGAAGCAAATGCTCATCGGCGCTTAACAGAACTAGAGGCATCAATCCCTGGGGCGCACTTTCTTGAAAAGCACGGAGCACAAACGTCACTGGAATCTCAATTGGAGCGGGTACAAACAGCAAAAAACCCTACCACTGGAGAGATAGAAAGGTACATAACAGGCCCACACGCAGGAGAGCCTAGAACACCTAGTGCTGCTACTCATTTCCTAAGCCACAGAGATCAGTTGAATGCAATCTACCGTGCACAGCTCATATTCAAGCAGATAAATCTTTCGGCATCAAAACGACCTATGAACATGGGCAAAACAATTGGCGAAGGGTACAAAAAAGATGGCTACGAATACGGGAAAACGAAAAAAGCCAGAGTCATCCTGAATCAGGACGGACAACCTATCACAGCCTATGGAGACTTCTAATGAAACTTAAACCATGTTTATCCATCACTCAAGGCCTTCTATTCACTTACTGCATAGAAAACTCGCGCAGCCCGGAAAGGGAAAAATTGATTAGCTCAATAAACGTAAATCGCGAAAGCGACCTTAAAAAACTGTTTGAAAAATTAACAAAACCAGAATTCATGAAGTACAAGCATGACGAAAGACAATGGCACATAGATACACTGCAGCATTTTCTAGCAGC
Organism: Pseudomonas reactans; assembly: GCF_013385825.1. Taxonomy (GTDB): domain Bacteria; phylum Pseudomonadota; class Gammaproteobacteria; order Pseudomonadales; family Pseudomonadaceae; genus Aquipseudomonas; species Aquipseudomonas reactans. The sequence goes on from NZ_JACAPG010000016.1 coordinate 1,907, forward strand.
AGGAGACAGCTTTGACTCCGTATTTTATCTCTTTGACACGTACTTCAAAGATGAAATTCTAGACAAACGGGAATTCATGAAAGTCTTACTTAGCTGCTTATTAACTTACGATACAGAAGCTACCACAAACGAATCAACATGGATTTTGCCCACAGAATGAGCATCATCTCCGACCTCAAAAAAGGAAAATTATGAGTATTGTTAAAAACCACAGTGCCGAAATACCCGACGCAGCTCTAAAACAGCGATCTATCGATGGCACTAACCCTGTTACAGGAGAAAAAGGCGCGATAAAACCAAGCGCTCAGTTCAAAAACTACAGGATACAACTTAAAGTCTTTGAAGAAGCCACTTCGAGAGAATTACGCAAACTGGCGCTTTTTACAGGAGAGGATGAATATGGAAACCCTATTGTCGAGATGGAAATGCAAGAGTGCGGACGGGGCTACACACCTAATGAAAAATTTCTGGAGCACCCCACGCTCAACGAAAACATGAACAGAGCCGTTGTAAAATTTGATCGCGAGACAAAACAACCTTACACCGCGTTCCCTGTGAGTAACCGTAAATGTTGAAACACCCATTTCTTAACATACCGTATATTCCAAAACTACAATATTTTCTGGGCGGATTCGATATTTATGGCCGTGAGGATTCTCTGGGGGCCGCCATCGCGACTTATGATATAAATCTACCCAAAGATAGAGCCCTTCTAATCAAACATTTGATTATCGACAGGAGCTCAGACTTAAGCCACAGGCACAAAAAGAGCCTAATGGACGTTCTAAGTGCAACACTTGATAATAACGAATACAACTTTTCCAATATTTTGCATCAGGACCTGAATTCTCATTGTTCACTACCGTGTGGGTGGGACCGTATGGACAACCCCAGAAGCCTCTTCGAAGATATTTTCAAGCTTGCCAACGAGGGCTGGCGAGACGACCTTGAAAAAGCCAGGCTCGAAGACCAATCCACATGGTGAGAACACCACTTACCTCATTACAACCCGAACCCTGTAGCGAGCAAACTTGCTTGCGCTGGGGCGCGCAGCGGCCCCAATCCTCACAACCCGACTATTCAGCCAGAACCGCATCGCAAGTTTTAGGGCTGCTACGCAGCCCAACGCGAGCAAGCTCGCTCGCCACAGGAAATTTGCTCACCACAAAATATCTCGCTCAAAAAGGACAAGCGAGTACACCACTCAAATCACCGCTTCGACAACTCCATAATCATCCGACTCAGCAAATAAACCCGCGGCACCACACTCTCCACCTCCGCATATTCCTCCGGCGTATGAATATTCCCGCCAACAATCCCAAACCCATCCAACGTCGGCGTCCCAACCCCAGCCGACAGGCTCGCATCCGCCGCCCCGCCGCTGCCTTCGATGGTCAGCGTCTTACCCAACTCCGCATAAATCCCCTGGGCCATCGCGACCAGTTTGTCCGACTCCGGCGTTTGCGGCATCGGCGGCAACCCACGCTGCAAACTGGTCTTCACTTCGGTCTCCGGGATGAGCTTGTTTGCCGAGACCCGCGCCAAGTCTTTCTCGATGCGATCAAACTCTTCCGGCAATGCCGCACGCACGTCGGCCTTCGCAGTGGCTTGGTCAGGAATGACGTTGGTACGATCCCCCGCCTTGATCACCGTAAAGTTGATGGTGGTTTTCTTCTCCTCATCCCCTAGCTTGCCCAACTGCAGAATCTGGTGCGCGGCCTCCATGGCGGCATTACGGCCAAGTTCCGGGGCCACACCGGCGTGGGCGGCTTTGCCTTTGACTTCGACCACGGCGGTGGCGCTGCCTTTGCGCCACACCACGAGGCCGTCGGCGGGGCGGCCGGGTTCGAGGTTGAGGGTCACGTCGTGGCCCTTGGCGGTTTTGCGGATGAGGTCGGAGGCGGCGTCGGAGCCGGTTTCTTCGCTGGCGTCGAGCAGGAAGGTGATCTGCGCGTAGTCCTTGAAGCCCTGGTCCTTGAGGACTTTAAGCGCATAGATGCCGGCGACGATGCCGCCCTTGTCATCCATCACGCCAGGACCGTAGGCGCGGCCGTCCTTGATATGGAACGGGCGCTCGGCAGCCGAGCCTTCCTTGAACACCGTGTCCATGTGGGCCATCAGCAGGATCTTGGCTTTGCCGGTGCCCTTGAGGGTAGCGACCACGTGGCTGTTGTTGGCCGCTTTGTCCGGCACCAGCTCGATAGAGAAACCCAGCTGTTTCAGCTCATCCACGGCAATGTCGCGCACTTGGGTCAGGCCCGGCTCATAGCCTGAGCCCGAGTCGATATTCACCAGGCGCTCCAGCAGTTTCAGGGCCTCAACCTTGTACTGTTCGGATTGCGCCTGGATCTGTTTATGGGGTTCGGCGCTGTAGGCCGGCAGGGCGAAGGACAGGGCCAGGGTGGCGGCCAGGAGAGTACGGGGGAAGGTGAAGAGCATGAACCGATCCTTGTTTTTGTTGAAAGGTGCCGCCACACCCTACTCCACTAGATCGATCGCAACCAACTTCCCTGTACCGAGCTGACGCGGTTGCGCCCGCTGCTCTTGGCCTCGTACAACGCCTGGTCGGCATCGTTCAGCCAGCTTGTCGAGTCCGCATGGCTCGGTTGATACGGCGCCAGGCCGATGCTCAAGCTGGCGCGCAAGGTCGGGTCCTGGGCGTAGGCCAAGGCGTTGAAACGGTCGCGCAGGGCGTCCATCACTTCGGTGGCGCGGTTGAGTGGCATGTCCGGCAGGATCACGCAGAACTCGTCGCCACCGTAACGCCCGGCCAGGTCGGTGGCACGCAGGTTCTGGCGCAGCACTTTGCTGAGTTGGCGCAGGACGATATCGCCGGTGACATGGCCGTAGGTATCGTTGATGGTCTTGAAGTGGTCGATGTCGATCAGCGCGATGGCGGCGCCGGCAGGTCCTCGGCGGCAGCGTTGGAATTCGATTTCCAGGTGGTCTTTCCAGGCACCGTGGTTAAGCAGGCCGGACAGGCTGTCGGTGCGGCTCAGCGCCAGCAACTCACGTTTGTGCCGCGCGAGCGTCACCGCCTGGCGATAACAGATCCAGCCCAATGCCAGCGGATACAGCATCAGAATCGGCAGGCAGGCGTAGAGCTGTGCCTGAGAGGTGACGGCGATGAATGCCGGGGCAAAGATCAGCAACGCAGCGCCAATACCCAGCGCCTGAGCCACCCACCCTGCCAGCATGAAGCGCGGACCGCCGATGGCCACGTTGTTCATCGTCATCATCGACAGGGTGGTGACGCTGGGCAGCGGGTTGAAGTGCATCGCACCGACCCAGAACCCACCGCAAAAGGAATCGAACAATAGGTTGCGTCGTTCACTGCGCAAGGCGTTGACGCTGCGCAGCGTCAACTGAAAAGCCAAATGCGGCCAGGCAAAGGCGTTGATCAACATCCAGGCCCACACCCACCACGCGGGTTCCAGGGGATACATCCCGAACACCACACAGACAAAACCGAGCGTCAGCCCGAGGGTACGGGATTTGTACAGCCGTGAAGCGAGCGGAAGTCCGGTGCCTTCTGCAGCTGACATGGTGGGGTGAGATCCTGGAGGAATGCCTGGAGTCTAACAGGGCAACGGCAGATCGCCACTACCGCTCATAAGCTCACTCCTCAGTGGGCAAAACCCCGCGCCAGCATCAGGGCTACGCCCAACAGCAACAGGGCCGTGATCCGCTGCAACATCACACGGCGCTTGGGGTTTTCCAGCACGTGCTTGATGCGCTGGCCGAAGTAGCAATACAGGCAGCCGCTGGCGAATTGCAGCAACAGGAATGTCAGCCCGAGGATGGCAATATCCACCGTCGAACTGTGCTCCCCGGCCCCGGCAAACTGCGGGAATACCGCGCTGAACATGATGAGGGTCTTGGGGTTGGAAAAACCGGTCAGCAAGCCCTTGCCGAACAGGTTGCGCGCCGCTTCCACGTGGCCGATCCGTTCGATCACCACGCCGCTGCTGGTCCACTGCTTGTACGCGAGGTGCAGGATGTACCCCACGCCGACCACCTGGATACCCTGGGTGATCACCGGATAGCCCTTGATCAACTCGGAAAAGCCCACGGCAAAGATCAGGATCGAAATCAGGTACGCCACACTGGCGCCGATCTGCGCCGGGATCGAACGGCGCAGCCCGTCACGCACGCCCAGGCTCAACAGCAGCAGGGTCATGGGGCCGGGGCTGAAGGTCATGGTGGCGCAAAACAGCAGGAAGTAGAGAAACGAAGAAAGGGTTAACGCACTTGTCATGGCCGCAGACCTGGAGGATGGAGCCCGCAGTCTAGGCAGCTAGCATTGCGCAAGGCAGGTAAAGTGATGCCTAATCCGCCCTGACTTTACCGGTAAAATCACCAGCAAAGATAAGGAAGTCGCGTGCTCGTATCGGCCATCGCCTTTGTAGAAGGCACCCCCAAGGTGCAACAGATCGTCGAGGCGTTCAGCCAGGCCATCGAAAACGTCGAATGGGCGCCCGGCAGCAAATTGCCCTCGGTGCGCGAACTGACCGAGACCCTGGGCGTGAGCAAGTTCACCCTCAATGAGGCCCTCGACCGCCTGCGCGGCCGCAACCTGCTCACCTCCAGCCAGGGCCGTGGTTACTTCGTGGCGATGGAGACCGTGCGTCCGCCCGCCGCGAACTGGGTGGACCTGCTGCCTCAAGACCTGCTCAGCGTATTGCGCCGTCCCTTGGCCGCGGCCAACGGCGACCTGCGCCCTGGCGGTGGTCACCTGCCAGAAACCTGGCTGGACAGTGAAGCCCTGCGCCAAACCCTGCGCAGCGTGGTGCGTGCGCCGTCACTGCGCATCGCCAGCCTGGGCACACCGCCCGGGTTGCTACCGTTGCGCCAGGCCCTGCAACAGAAGCTGCACGGCGAGGGCCTGTCGGTGTCGGTGGAACAGATCATCACCACTCCCAACACCGTGCAAGGCCTGGACATGCTGATGCGCCTGCTGGCACGTCCCGGCGATACGGTCCTGCTCGATGCACCGTGCTATTTCAACTTCCACGCCAACCTGGCCCTGCACGGGGTCAAGGTGGTGACGATCCCACGGCGCCCCGACGGTTTTGACTTCACGGCCCTCGAACACCTGCTGGCCGAGCATCGCCCCCGCCTGTACCTGACCACCAGCGTGTTGCACAACCCCACCGGCCACTCCTTCAGCCCCGGCCAGGCGTTCCGCCTGCTGCAACTGACCCAGCAGTACCACTGCCATATCATCGAGGACGACCTCTACGGCGACCTGCACCCCAACCCGCCACCGCGCCTGGCCGCCCTCGCCGGCCTGGACCAGGTCACCTACCTGTCGGGCTTTTCCAAGATCCTCAGCGCCAACGCCCGCGTCAGCTTCGTGGTGGCCGCGCCGCAACTGGCGGCCAACCTCACCAACATGAAGCTGATGAGCGGCGGCGTGACGTCTGAACTGTTCGAGCAAGTCGTGTACCGCATGCTCAGCGAAGGCAGCTACGCCAAGCACCGCAAGCGCATGGTGCAGCGCTTGATGGAAGCCGGTGGACGCGTGGAGCAATGGCTCAAGCGTTGCGGCTGTGAACTGCCGATGGGTTACGAAGGCGGGATGTTTATCTGGGCGCGCCTGCCGCCTGGGGTCAACGGCGAGCTGTTGGCCCAGGCGGCATTAAAACAGGGCATGGTGCTGGCGCCCGGCGCGCTGTTTGGGTACGACCCGGCGCAACGTGATTCGATGCGTTTCAATGTGGCCCACAGTGATGAGGCAAAGGTCCAGCGGTTGTTCGAAACGCTGCTGGGCAGGGCTTCGCACGCCCTTTGAGTGATGAACATAGCCTGTCGCACCCGCCATTTTGCATCGTCGTGTATCTGCTTGTCGCCAGATACACTGCAATACAAAGGGTACAAGGCAAGGGCGTCGCCAATGGCTAGACTGCGCTCCAATGAGTATTTAACGAGGAAGGCAGCATGGATCATGTCGATCACATTCTGATCGTCGATGACGACCGGGAGATCCGCGAACTGGTAGGCAACTACCTGAAGAAAAACGGCATGCGCACCACCGTGGTCGCCGACGGCCGCCAAATGCGCAGCTTCCTCGACACCACTCCCGTGGACCTGATCGTGCTGGACATCATGATGCCCGGTGACGACGGCCTGCAGCTGTGCCGCGAACTGCGGGTGGGCAAGCACAAGGCCACGCCGGTACTGATGCTCACCGCGCGCAACGATGAAACCGACCGCATCATCGGCCTGGAAATGGGCGCCGACGACTACCTGGTCAAACCTTTCGCCGCCCGTGAATTGCTCGCGCGGATCAACGCCGTGTTGCGCCGCACGCGGATGCTCCCGCCGAACCTGGTGGTCAGCGAAACCGGACGGCTGATCCGCTTTGGCCGCTGGCGCCTGGACACCACCGCCCGCCACCTGCTTGACGAAGACCACACCCTGGTGGCCTTGAGCGGTGCCGAATACCGCTTGTTGCGGGTGTTCCTCGACCACCCTCAGCGCGTGCTCAACCGCGACCAGTTGCTCAACCTGACACAAGGCCGCGATGCCGACCTGTTCGACCGCTCCATCGACCTGCTGGTGAGCCGCCTGCGCCAACGCCTGCTGGATGACGCCCGCGAACCGGCCTACATCAAGACCGTGCGCAGCGAGGGTTACGTGTTTTCGCTGCCGGTGGAAATCCTCGGGGCCGAGCAATGAGTCTAAGGTTTCGCTGGCCGCGCACCCTGGCGTCACAACTGTCGCTGATCTTCCTGATCAGCCTGCTGTGTGCCCATGGCTTGTCCTTCAGTGCGCAGTTCTACGAGCGCTATATCAGCGCGCGCACTGCCATGCTGGGCAACCTGGAAAACGATGTGTCCACCTCGGTGGCAATCCTCGACCGGCTACCGGCCAACGAACGGGCCAGCTGGTTGCCGCGTCTGGACCGTCAGAACTACCGCTACCTGCTGAACGCCGGCGAGACCGGCGAACCGATGAGCAGCGATGATGTACCCATGGCCGCCACCTCCATCGCAGACGCGCTGGGCGAACACTACGCGCTGACCTTTCGCGACATCCCCGGCATGCAGAAACACTTCCAGGCGCACCTGACCCTGGCCGACGGCAGCCCGATCACGATCGACGTACGCCCCGCCGCCCTGCCCGTCGCCTACTGGCTGCCGGTGGTGCTGGTGTTACAACTGGCACTGTTGCTGGGCTGCACATGGATCGCCGTGCGCCTGGCCATCCGCCCACTGACCCGCCTGGCGCGTGCCGTGGAAACCCTCGACCCCAACGCTCACCCCACGCCGCTGGACGAAAAAGGCCCCACCGAAGTCGCCCACGCCGCGGCCGCGTTCAACGAGATGCAAAAACGCATCGCCGAGTACCTCAAGGAACGCATGCAGATCCTGGCGGCGATTTCCCACGACCTGCAAACCCCGATCACCCGCATGAAACTGCGCGCCGAATTCATGGAAGATTGCGTCGAACGCGACAAACTCTGGAGCGACCTGGGCGAAATGGAACACTTGGTGCGCGAAGGCGTGGCCTATGCGCGCAGCGTCCACGGCGCGACCGAAACCAGCCACCGGATCAACCTCGACGCCTTCCTCGATAGCCTGGTGTTCGACTACCAGGACATGCACAAACAGGTCAGCCTCACGGGTAAAAGCGCCGTGGTGTTCGACACGCGCCCCCACGCCCTGCGCCGGGTGCTGGTGAATCTGGTGGACAACGCGTTGAAGTTTGCAGGCAGTGCCGAATTGGAAGTGGGCTCGACGGCGGACGGGGAATTGTCGATCAAGGTATTGGATCGTGGCCCGGGGATTGCCGAAGACGAACTGGTTCAGGTGATGCAGCCATTCTACCGCGTCGAAAGTTCACGCAATCGGGGCACCGGCGGCACCGGACTGGGGTTGGCGATTGCACAACAACTGGCCGTGGCGATAGGCGGTTCGCTGACCCTGAGCAATCGACCACAAGGTGGGTTGTGTGCCGAGATACGCCTGGGGCTTTAAGCCCCAGAGACCGCCGCTATCGGCGCACGCCACAAATGCAAATTCCTGATATATCGCCCAACCCATGATTCAATATTTTAATAATTAGGTTAGAACCAATCGGCATTTTACAGTCCCGGCTCCGCCCCCTACCTTGGAGGCGAATAACCGACCCCCTGCCCGGTGGAGGTGTCACTCAAGCACGACACAAGGACAGACCATGAGCATCGAATTCATCGGCTATATTGGCGGCCATCACGCTTCCGAAATCCACCCGCGCAGCGGCCCCACCCTGCAACCCGACTATGTCGAGACCGTGGCCCGCGCCCACGAGGAAGCCGGCTTCGACCGCGCACTGGTGGCCTTCCACTCCAACAGCCCGGACAGCACACTGATCGCCTCCCACGCCGCCAGCGTGACCGAAAAACTCCAATTCCTCATCGCCCATCGCCCCGGTTTCGCCCAGCCCACCTTGGCCGCGCGCCAGTTCGCCACCCTGGATGTGTTCAACGGCGGGCGCACGGCCGTGCATATCATCACCGGCGGCGACGACCGCGAACTGCGCGCCGACGGCAGCCATATCGGCAAGGACGAACGCTACGCCCGCACCGATGAATACCTGAGCGTGGTGCGCCAGGAATGGACCAGCGAACAGCCTTTTGACTTCAAGGGCACCTATTATCAGGTCGAAGGTGCGCACTCCACGGTGAAATCGCCGCAACAGCCGCACATCCCGCTGTACTTTGGTGGTTCGTCCAAAGCCGCGATCGAAGTGGCGGGCAAACACGCCGATGTGTACGCGCTGTGGGGCGAAACTTACGAGCAAGTGCGCGAGATCGTGACCCAGGTGCGTGCCGAAGCGGCCAAGCATGGGCGTACGATTCGCTTCAGTTTGTCGTTGCGGCCGATCCTTGCCGAGACCGAAGAGCTGGCGTGGGCACGGGCCGAGCGCATCTTGCAGCAGGCCACCGAGCTGGCCGAAAAAAATGGCTTTGTGCGGCGTGAACCGCCGAATGAAGGCTCGCGCCGGCTGCTCGCGGCGGCGGCGCAGGGATCGCGGCTGGATAAGCGTTTGTGGACCGGGATTGCGGGATTGCTCGGTGCACAGGGTAACTCCACCTCGCTGGTAGGCACGGCGGAGCAAGTCGCGGAAGCGCTGGTGGATTACTACGATCTGGGGATCACCACGTTCCTGATTCGTGGGTTTGATCCGTTGAATGATGCCATTGACTATGGCAAGCGCCTGATTCCTCTCACTCGCCAACTGATCGCTGAACGCGAACGCCAAGCCTCCGAAAAAGTCGCCTGACACACCCATTGTAGGAGCCGGCTTGCCGGCGATGAGGGCCTTGAGAGTAGTGCAAGATTCAAGGTCGCCATCGCCGGCAAGCCGGCTCCTACACAGGTCCGTGTCAGTTCTTGTAGTCGGTATCACTGCGCTCCAACTGCCGGATCAACGCATTCCAATGCCGCGCCACACCCGGTCCTTCGCCACTGGCAAACACCTTCGCCTGCTGCTCGACCTTCTCCACCACCTCCTTCGGCGGGAAAATCAATTGCGCATTCCCCGCCGCCTGCGCCGCGACCTGGATATTGCACGCACGCTCCAACTGCTGCAGTTGCTGGAACGCATGCTCCACGCTGACGCCCGCGGTCAACAACCCATGGTTACGCAGGATCATCACACTCTTGTCCCCCAGGTCCGCGACCAGGCGCTCGCGCTCGTCCAGGTCCAGGGCGACGCCTTCATACCCGTGGTACGCCACCCGCCCGGAGAAACCAATGGAGTGCTGGGAGATCGGCAGCAGGCCGTCTTTTTGCGCCGACACCGCGATACCGTCGCGGGTGTGGGTGTGCAGCACCGCTTGCAGGTCGTGGCGTGCGCCGTGAATGGCGCTGTGGATCACATAGCCGGCATAGTTGATACCCAGGCCGGTTGGGTCATCGACGATGGTGCCGTCAAGGTCGACCTTGACCAGGTTGGACGCGCTGATTTCATCGAACAACAAGCCAAAGGCGTTGATCAGGAAATGCTCGTCCGGGCCCGGTACACGGGCGGAGAAGTGGGTGTAGATGTGGTCGGTCCACTTGTACAAGGCCGCCAGGCGATAGGCGGCGGCCAGTTTGACGCGCACTTCCCATTCTTCCGGAGTGACGCGCTGGCGAACATTGGTGGAAACGCTGGAAATCGAGGTAACGCTGCTCATGGCAAAACTTCCTGGATGGCCTTAAGGACTTCCAGGCAAGCCTAGGGGATGCAAAAAAATAATAAAAAGCACATTTTAATCTAAGCTAATTATTATTTTTTTTCATAACCACCACAGCACCGCATCCCCTGTAGGAGCCCGGCTTGCCGGCGATGGCGTCCTTGAGCCATGCAAGTATCTCGGGGCCTCATCGCCGGCAAGCCGGCTCCTACAGAGAGGGGTTCTGGGGTCAGGCGGCGTTACGGATCTTGTGCAGCGAGTTTGCGACCAGCTTGCCAAACGCATCCACCGGCCCCTGCAGGTTACCCAGGAAGTGCGGATAGATCAGCCACAAGTCCATCACCGGCTTGAAATCCTTGAGCGGCATCACCGCCAGTTGCTCACGGTGCGCGCTGCGCTCCAGCAGCGGGCGGGGCACCAGGCCAAGGCCGAGGCCATCCGCCACCAAGCCCAATTGCAGCTCAGTACCAAAAGTCTCCAGGTTCACCCGCAATGCCAGGCCCTGATCGGACAGGGTCCGCTGCAACCCCGCACGGAAACCGCAGCCGTCCGGGTTGAGAATCCAGCCGTTCTGGTACACGTCCGCCAGCTTGCAGGGCTTCTTCGGCAACTGAGCCTTGGCGCATACCACCACCAGTTCCATCTTGCCGATAGACTCGCCGATGATGTTGTCCGGGAAGATCTTGCCCGCCGGGAACAACGCCGCCGCCGCATCCAACTCGCCGCGCTCGATCTTGCCGACCAATTGGCTGCCCCAGCCGGTGGCGACTTGGGCACGCAGGTCCGGGTATTCGGTGCGCAGGTGCTTGAGCGCATCCAGCAGCACCACATCACCGATGGTCTGCGGCACCCCCAGGCGCAGCACGCCGGTGGGCGGTGCGTCGGTGGCCACCAGTTCACGCAGGGCATCCATCTCGCGCAGGATCAGCCGGCACTGCTCGTAGACGCGGGTGCCGATCAGCGTAGGCTTGAGCGGTTTGGTATTACGGTCGAACAACTCCACGCCCAGCGCCTGCTCGAAGTTCTGCACACGGCGGGTGATGGCCGGCTGGGTCAGTTGCAACGACTCGGCGGCATGGCTGATGGACTGGCAACGAATCACTTCGACAAAGGCATCGATATCGTCAATTTTCATTTGGGCCGCACATAGAGAACAGTCATTAAGATGTGTGCGAAGCATAGTTGCAGGAAAGCTATCTGGATAGCCCGTGCTGTGATCGATAACGTCTAACGCTATTCATACCGGTTCTAAATTACCTTCAGCTATAAGCTAATCATTAAAAAATAGCATATTAACTATAAACATTATGCTTAGATAAACCCATCACCAGCGACCACACCATGGAATTGTCATGACCCAGGCCAAGCACCCCGAAAGACTCAGAGCCTTCATCGGCGCCCTGGCGGAATTGATCGACGGCAATCCACGCGAAGGCGACCTGTTGCACCGGGGCGGCAAGCTGCTGGCGCAACTGGTCAGCCATGATGACTGGCTCCCCGATGCGTTCGCCCAGCCCGACCCCGAGCGTTATCAGCAATTTCTGCTGCATGCCGACTCGCGCCAGCGTTTCAGCATCGTCAGTTTTGTGTGGGGGCCGGGGCAAAGCACGCCGATTCATGATCACCGCGTATGGGGCCTGATCGGCATGCTGCGCGGTGCGGAATTCTCCCAAGGCTTCGAGCGCGCACCGGATGGCCGCCTGGTGGCTGAAGGCAAGCCGATCCAGTTGGTACCGGGCCAGGTTGAAGCCGTGTCGCCCAAGGTCGGTGACATCCACCAAGTCAGCAATGCCCACAGCGACCAAGTGTCCATCAGCATCCACGTGTACGGCGCCAATATCGGTGCGGTGCGCCGCGCGGTGTACCAGCCCGACGGCAGCGAGAAACTGTTTATCTCCGGTTATTCCAACGCCTTCCTCCCGAATATCTGGGATTTGTCCAAAGAAAAGAGCCCTGCCCTATGACCACCGCATCCACCCGCAGCTTTGCCCAGCTTCGCCAGGCCCTGTTGGACCATCAAGAAGTCGCCCTGATCGACGTGCGCGAAGAGGCGCCGTTTGCCGAATCCCACCCGCTGTTCGCCGCAAACATCCCGCTGTCCAAACTGGAACTGGAGGTGTATTCACGCATTCCACGGCGTGACACCCAGGTCACCGTCTACGACAACGGCGAAGGCCTGGCGGCCCGTGCTGTCGAGCGCCTGGTCGCCTTGGGCTACACCCAGGTCAGCCTGCTTGAAGGCGGGTTGGACGGTTGGCGCAAGGCCGGTGGCGAGCTGTTCATCGATGTGAACGTGCCGAGCAAGGCGTTTGGTGAACTGGTGGAAAGCGAGCGGCACACACCGTCACTGGCCGCCGAAGAAGTACAGGCCCTGCTCGACAGCCAGGCCGACGTGGTGGTGCTCGACGCACGGCGTTTCGACGAATACCAGACCATGAGCATTCCCACCGGCATCAGCGTGCCCGGTGCCGAGTTGGTGTTGCGCGCCCGCGAGCTGGCGCCGGACCCGGCCACCCGCATCATCGTCAACTGCGCCGGGCGCACCCGCAGCATTATCGGCACCCAGTCACTGATCAATGCCGGCGTGGCCAACCCGGTGTCGGCGCTGCGCAACGGCACCATCGGCTGGACCCTGGCCGGGCAGAAACTCGCCCATGGCCAGGCGCGGCGTTTTGCGCCGACCTCGGAAGAGCATCGCCAGGTCGCCGCCGCCGATGCGCGCCGGGTTGCCGACAAGGCTCGCGTAGGCCGCGCCACCCTGGTCGATCTGCAGGCCTGGCAGCAGGAAGCGACGCGTACCACCTACCTTTTCGACGTGCGCACGCCGGAAGAGTTTGAAGCCGGGCATCTGCCAGACGCACGCTCCACGCCCGGCGGCCAGTTGGTGCAGGAAACCGACCACGTCGCCAGTGTGCGTGGCGCACGGCTGGTACTCGCGGATGACGACGGCGTGCGCGCCAACATGTCCGCCTCCTGGCTGGCACAGCTGGGTTGGGAAGTTTACGTACTGGATAACCTGCAACCCACGCACTTCAGCGAGAAAGGCGCCTGGATCGCGCCAGTCCCGGCGCCCGCCCAAGCCGAACTGATCAGCCCACACACCCTCGTCGACTGGCTCGGCCATGGCGACACCGTGGTGCTGGACTTCACCGCCAGCGCCAACTACGTGAAACGTCACATCCCCGGTGCCTGGTGGGTGCTGCGCGCACAACTGCCCCAGGCCCTGGCCAAGGTGCCCGCCGCCCAACGCTACGTGCTGACCTGCGGTAGCAGCCAGTTGGCGCGCCTGGCGGTGGCGGAAGTCGAAGCCCTCACCGGCAAGCAGGTGTTCTTGCTACAGGACGGCACCGCCGGCTGGATCAACGCGCAACTGCCGCTGGAAGAAGGTGAAACTCAGTTGGCCTCACCGCGCATCGACCGCTACCGCCGCCCGTACGAAGGCACCGACAACCCCAAGGAAGCCATGCAGGCCTATCTGGACTGGGAATTCGGCTTGGTCGACCAACTGGCGCGCGACGGTACCCATGGTTTCTACGTGATCTGACGGTATGCCCTTGCCGGGCCATCCCAACAGCCGACCCCTTCTCCAGGCGGAGGCGACTGCAACCTACCCCTTAGCCTGGAGCCTCCCTCATGCGCCTGACCCTGCCCCTCCTGCTGATCGCTCTACTATCGGGCATCACCCACGCCGACGACCTGCAACCGCTGCGCGTGGCTAATCAGAAGTCCACCATCAAGGCGCTGCTGGAAGCCTCCGGCGAATCGAAAAACGTGCCTTACGAAATCCGCTGGTCGGAGTTCCCGTCGGCCTCGCCCCTGGGTGAAGCCTTGAACGCCGGGGCCGTGGACATCGGCGCCCTCGGTGACGCGCCCTACGTGTTCGCCCTGGGGGCCGGTGCGTCGCTCAAGGTGGTCAGCATCATTCACGCCGAAGGGCGTAACACCACCGCCCTGGTGGTGCCCAAGGACTCACCGATCAAGACCGTCGCCGACCTCAAGGGCAAGAAAATCGTCACCGGGCGTGGCTCCATCGGCCATTACCTGGCGATCAAGGCCCTGGCCACCGCCGGGCTGACCACCCAGGACGTGCAATTCATTTTCCTGCTGCCGAGCGAGTCGCGCCTGGTGCTGGATAACGGCACCGCCGACGCCTGGGCCACCTGGGACCCGTACACCACCGTGGTCACCTCGCAAAGCCAGGCGCGCGTGCTGATCAGCGGCAACAAGCTGTTGAGCAATCACCTGTACCTCGCGGCCACCAGCCAAGCCATCGCCGACAAGCGCGCGCAACTGGATGACTTTGTCGCCCGCCTCGACCGCGCCTATGCCTGGGCCAACGTGCACCCCAATGAATACGCGGCCGCCCAGGCCAAGATCACCGGCCTGCCGCTGGAAGTGCATGTGGAAGTCGCCAAGGACACCCACCTGACGCCGGTAGCCATCGACGACGCGGTCATCAGCGGCCTGCAAGCGACCGCCGACACCTACCAAAAAGAAGGCCTGTTGCTCAAGCACATCGACGTGTCACAAGGCTTCGACAAGAGCTTCAACGCCAAGCGTGTCCCCCTTTCCCAAGCCTCGCGCTAATTAGGAGCAGAACATGAGCAAGCCACGCCATTTAAAATTGGGTGCAATGGTCCACGGTGTCGGTCACGGCTGGGGCGAATGGCGCCACCCGAACGCCCAACCCAATGCCAGCACCAGCTTTGGTTTCTACAAACAGCAGACTGAACTGGCCGAAGCCGCCAAGTTCGACTTCGTGTTCATCGCCGACAGCCTGCATATCCACGCCAAATCCAGCCCGCATTACCTCAACCGTTTCGAGCCGCTGACCATCTTGTCGGCGCTCGCAGCAATCACCACGCACATCGGCCTGGTGGCGACCGTGACCGTCAGCTACACCGAGCCCTACCAGGTGGCGCGCCAGTTTTCGTCCCTGGACCATATCAGCGGCGGCCGTGCCGGCTGGAACGTGGTCACCTCGTGGCTGAGCGGCACCGCCGACAACTTCGGCAAGACCGAGCATCCGCCCCATGCCGTGCGCTACCGCATCGCCAAGGAACACGTGAACGCGGTCAAGGGCCTGTGGGACTCCTGGGAGGACGACGCCTTTGCCTACAACAAGCAATCCGGCGAATTCTTCACCCCAAGCAAGCTGCATGCGCTGAACCACAAGGGCGAGTTTTTCTCGGTAAAAGGCCCGCTGAACATCGCGCGTTCGCGTCAGGGCCAGCCAGTGATTTTCCAGGCGGGCACCTCCGAAGATGGACGCAACTTCGCCGCAGAAAACTCCGACGCGATCTTTGTGCATGTGGACAGCATCGAGGAAGGCCTGGCCTATGCCCAAGACCTGAAGCGCCGCGCCAAAGGGTTTGGCCGCGACGCCAACAGCCTGTCGATCCTGCCGGGTATCCGCCCGATTGTTGGCCGCGATGAGGCCGAAGTGGAAAGCCGCTACCAACAGGCCGTGGACCTGGTCACCGTGGAAGACGCGATCGTCGCCCTCGGCCGCCCATTCAACGACCACGACTTCAGCCAATACCCGCTGGACGCGCCGTTCCCGGAGCTCGGTGACCTGGGTTCCAACAGCCAGAAAGGCGGTTCCGACCGCATCAAGCAATTGGCCAAGGACGAAGGCCTGACATTGCGTGAAGTGGCCCTGCGCTTCTCGCGCCCCAAACGCGATTTTGTCGGCACCCCGGACCAGGTCGCTGATGCGATCCAGACCTGGTTCGAAACCGGCGCCAGCGATGGTTTCATCATCAATTCGGTCCTGCCGGATGGCTTGCAGTATTTCACCGAGCTGGTGGTGCCGGTGTTGCAGCAACGCGGCCTGTTCCGCACCGACTACAGCGGCCAAACGCTACGCGACAACCTGGGCCTGGCGGTACCGGCCAACCGCTACAGCGTCGCCGCCGAGGTTGAAGAGCAGCAAGAGGCGCTGGCATGAGCCAATCCTCGCAACCTTCCTTACGCTCCGTGGAAGTCGCCCATTTCGACGCCCTGCTCGAACGCCTCACCACCGAGCTGGCCAGCACCGCACACGTCTATGACGAGAGCGGCGCCTTCCCCCACGCCAACTTCCAGGTGCTGCACCAGCATGGCCTGGTCGCCCTCACCGTGCCCAAAGCCCTGGGCGGCGGCGGCGCCAGCCTGTCCCAGGCGCGCAAGGCGATCAGTGCGATCGCCAAGGGCGAGCCGTCCACCGCGCTGATCCTGGTGATGCAGTACCTGCAACACACTCGCCTGCAAGACAGCAAGACCTGGCCCGCCCACCTGCGCACCCAAGTGGCCGAAGACGCCGTGCGCAACGGCGCCCTGATCAACGCCCTGCGCGTCGAACCCGACCTTGGCACCCCGGCCCGTGGCGGCCTGCCGGCGACCACTGCGGTACGCACTGCCGAGGGATGGCGCATCAGCGGCCGCAAGATCTACTCCACCGGCAGCCACGGCCTGAGCTGGTTCAGCGTATGGGGCCGCAGTGACGACGCCGACCCGCTGGTAGGTGCCTGGCTGGTGCCCAAAAACAGTCCCGGCGTGACCATCATCGACACCTGGGACCACCTGGGCATGCGCGCTACCTGCAGCCATGAAGTGGTGCTCGACAACGTGCTGGTGCCGCTGGACCACGCTGTCAGCGTCAGCCCCTGGAGCGCGCCGTCGCCGGAGCTGGACGGCGAAGGTTTCCTGTGGATGTCGGTGTTGTTGTCCTCGGTATACGACGCCGTGGCCCAGGCTGCGCGGGACTGGCTGGTGAACTGGCTGGAAGAACGCGCGCCGTCCAACCTCGGCGCTGCGCTGTCGACCCTGCCGCGCTTCCAGGAAACCGTCGGCCATATCGACACCCTGCTGTTCGCCAACCGTAGCCTGCTCGACGCTGCCGCCGAAGGCCACACCCCCGCCGCCAATGCGGCGCAGTTGAAGTATCTGGTGACCCACAACGCGATTCGCGCCGTGGAGCTGGCCATCGAAGCCTCGGGCAACCCCGGTCTGTCGCGCCATAGTCCACTGCAACGGCATTACCGCGACGTGCTGTGCAGCCGCGTACATACCCCGCAGAACGACGCCGTATTGCAAGGCGTCGGCAAGGCCGTCTTCGCCCAACGCCAGAAGGAACGCACATGAGTCAGGTGATTATCGCCAGCCAGTTGGACGAAGATTTCAATGAAGTGATTCGCGAGCGCCTGGCAAAGATCCATCCCCAAGCCCAGGTGATCGGCGTGCCCGTTGGCGTACCGAGCGACCTGCCGCCCCAGGCGAATATCCTGCTGCTGCGCCCGATCAATGTGCGCGGCTACACCGCGCCGGACACCCCACCACCGGGTTGGCCGTACGGCGCGCAATGGGTGCACCTGGTGTCGTCGGGCATCGATTTCTACCCGCAATGGCTGTTCAACGGCCCGCCGGTGACCACCTCCCGTGGCAGTGCCGCTGACAACCTGGCCGAGTTCGCCTTGGCCGCGATCTTTGCCGCCGCCAAGCATCTGCCGGACATCTGGGTAAAGGATTCGCAGTGGAATTTCACCGCGTTGCGCCCGCTGAAGGGCACCACATTGGGCATCCTGGGGTTTGGTGCGATAGGCGAACGCCTCGCGCAAAAAGCCCTGGCCCTGGGGATCAAGGTCGTAGCGCTGCGCCAAAGCCAGGCGCCGTTCACCGCGGGCGTGGACGCCGCCAAGGACATCCACGACCTGTTCGCCCGCGCCGATCACCTGGTGGTGGCAGCACCGCTGACCGAGTCCACGCGGCAGCTCATCAACCGTGACGTGCTGGGCAGCGCCAAGCCGGGGCTGCACCTGATCAATATCGCACGCGGTGGGTTGCTGGATCAGGAGGCCCTGCTGGAAGCGCTGGACAATGGGCGGATAGGCCTGGCATCGCTGGATGTGACCCAGCCGGAGCCTTTGCCGGACGGGCATCCGTTGTACAGCCATCCGCGTGTGCGGTTGTCACCGCATACCTCGGCCATTTCGACCAACAGCAAGGAAGAAATTGCCGAGACGTTTTTGGCCAATCTGGAGCGGTATGTCGCCAATGCTGAGCTCTACAACCGCGCCAATTGATCGCCGTCTACTTGATGCGGTAATGGAAAGTATTGCGCACTGCCGGCACCGGCACGGGTTTTCCATCGACGATCCTCGGCTGGTAGCGGAAGGTATTCGCCGCCGCCAGTGAAGGCCGCATGAACAGTGGGTGGCAGCCGTCCAGCACCTTGGGGTTTTCTACACGCCCTTGGGTGTTGACGGTGTACTCCACCGAACAATCGCCTTCGATGTTTTTGTCCAGGGCACGCTCCGGATAGTCTGGCGCCTCTTTGCTCAAGGGTTGGTACTGACGACTGTCGAAGGCCGGCGCGGCGGCCGGTGCTGCAGGGCGTGCGCGTTCCGCAGCGAGGCGCTCCTGGGCCAGGCGCTGCTGTTCCAGCTCGCGACTGCGCTGTTCGGTGGCCAGGCGCTCCTGTTGCTGCTCCAGCTGCTTTTCCTCGACCCGCTTGCGCGCCAAGGCGGCTTTTTCCAGTTTTTGTGCCTGGATCTGTGGATCGATCACCGGTTTCGCCGGCACGGGAACCACCACAGGCTCCGGCGCTGGCGCTGCGACGGCCACAGGCTCAGGCACGGGAGCTGGTGTCGGCGCTGGCGGCATCATCACCAACTGGGTATGCATCACCCTCGGCGTTTCCACCGGCGGCTTATCTGTCGACCCACCCAGCATCAACACCGCCAACACGCCTACATGCAGCGCCACCGCGAGGCTGGCCGCCACGCTGTTTCTCCAGAATCCGGAAAACTCCCCAGGCGCCACCGCCAGCATCGGACTGTGCATGATCATCGCCGTCATTGCGGGGCCTCGGTCACCAACCCCAGATGGCTGACACCGCCCTTCTGCAACACCGCCATGGCCGCCACGACCCGGCCGTAGCCCGCGTTGTCGTCGGCGCGGATATACACCTGGGTGTCGCTGCGCGCCGCCACCACCTGCATGACCTTGGCGCCCATTTCATCCAGGGTCACGGCGCTGTCGGTCTGGTGCGTGGTGTCGAGTTCGCCGCCCAGGTTCCAGTAGTAGCCGCCGTCGGCCTTCACCGACAGCGTCAGGATCTGCTGGCGCGTGTCGGTGGCCAGTGCCTCGGCGGCGACTTTGGGCAGCTCGATTTTTACACCTTGGGTCAGCATCGGCGCGGTGACCATGAAGATCACCAGCAGCACCAGCATCACGTCGATGTAAGGCACCACGTTCATCTCGGCCTTGGGCCCGTGCTTGCGTTGCGGCCTGGTCAACATCGGTTTGCTCCTTGCTCAGGCGGCCACGGCCAGGTTGATCGGCGTACCGCGCAAGGTGCGGTGCAGGCGCACTTGCAGCTCGTTGCCGAAGGCGTAGTAGCGGGTCAGCAGAGTCTGGCCACGTGCGGCGAAACGGTTGTAGGCAATCACCGCCGGGATGGCCGCAAACAAGCCAATGGCGGTGGCGATCAGTGCTTCAGCGATGCCCGGCGCCACGGTGGACAGCGTGGCCTGCTGCACCTGGGACAAGCCGATAAAGGAATTCATGATGCCCCACACGGTGCCGAACAAGCCGATGTAGGGGCTGACCGAACCCACGGTCGCCAGAAATTGCAGGCCCTTTTCCAGCTCGATTTCCTGCTCGGTGATCGCCACCTGCAAGGCGCGCTCGACCCCTTCCAGCACGGCCGGATCGTGGCCCTGCAGGTGCTGGTATTCCTGGACTCCCGCGATAAAGATCGGCGCAATGCCGCCCTCGCCCGCCTGCAGGGTTTCGCGGTACAGCGGCTGCAAGTCCGCAGCGCTACGAAAGCGCAGCACAAAACTCTTCAACTGGCGCTCCAGGCGGCGCAACACACTGGCGCGCTGGATGATCAGGTACCAACTGAGCAAGGAGGCCAGCAGCAGCGTGACCATCACGGCCTTGACCAACAGGCTGGCGTCACTGATCAAACCCCAGATCGTCATATGTTCCATCGTCGCGTGCATGGTTACCTGCGCGAGCAGGTGCGCCAGCCGCCAAGCCTGGAACAAGCCGCGCAGGCCTTCGCCATGAGCCCGGCGACCCTCAAGCGCAAGCTGCACAAGCACGATACCGGCTTTCAGCAACAGGTCGACCGTGTGCGCAAGCAAGTGGCGCTGCACCTGTATCAGGTCAAGGGCTACAGCAATGACGAAGTGGCGGCGTACCTGAACTTCAACGACGCAGCGAATTTTCGCCGCTCATTCAAGCGCTGGACCGGCAGCACGCCCAACCTGATCCGCCAACTGTTCAACAGCCGCTAGCCAGGCGTTCACGCAGGAACTCCACCAGCGCCTGCACCGGCCGCGAGCTTTGCCGATGCTGCGGGTACACCGCCGACAAGGTCAGCGCTTCGGGGGCGAACTCGTCGAGGACGGTGACCAGGCGGCCGTCCTTCAAGGCATCGCCGACGATAAACGTCGGCAGGTAGGTCACACCCAAGCCGGCGATGGCGGTGTCGCGCAGCAAGTCGCCGTTGTTCACACGCATACGCCCGCTCACATTCAGCGCCTGCACCTTACCCTTGAAACGCCATTGCACTTGGCGGCCATGGCCGTAGGGCAGGCAGTCGTGGTGGGCCAGGTCTTCGGGTTTTTGCGGCGTACCGCGCAGGGCCAGGTAGTCGGGGCTCGCGCAATACACCCGGGGAATGCTGGCGATACGGCGCGCAATCAAGGTGGAATCCTCCAGGGTGCCGATGCGCAGCACCAGGTCGTAGCCCTCGCCGATCAGGTCCACGGGACGATCGCTCAAGTCGACCTCTACCGAGACTTGGGGATGGCGCTGTAGGAACAACGGCAACAGGCAGCCCAGATGGGCCATGGCAAACGACAACGGCGCGCTGAGGCGGAGGGTGCCACGGGGCTCGCTGTTCTGCCCGGCGATGCCCTGCTCCACTTGCTCGACTTCACCGAGCAGGCGCAAGGCGGACTCGTAATAACTCTGGCCGAGTGGCGTGACATCCAGACGGCGCGTGGAACGGTTGAGCAGGCGCACGCCGAGGCGGTCTTCCAGCTGGATCAGGCGGCGGCTGACGAACTGCTTGGACAGGCCCAGTTGCTCGGCGGCGGCGGTGAAACTGCCGGATTCCATGACCTGGCAGAACAGCCGCATGTCTTCGAAGGGGTTCATTGTCGCTTCTCGGTGGACAGAGACCGCGTTTATAGCCGGTTTAGATGCACACCGCAAAATTGTAGGAGCCGGGGGGACGCCTAGTTCTTCAAGGACCCCATCGCCGGCAAGCCGGCTCCTACAGGTGTAGTGTTGATGCGGTTATTTAGCCGTGAACGCCGAGTAGCTGTTCATCAGGTTGCGGTAGTTGGGAATGCGCGGCGACAGCAGGTTGGCCAGTCCTTCCATGTCGTTGCGCCAGTCCACTTGCAGCTCGCAGGCCACGGAGAACCAGTTCACCAATTGGGCACCGGCTGCTGTCATGCGCGCCCAGGCGGCCTGTTGCACGGTTTCGTTGAAGGTGCCGGAGGCGTCGGTGACCACGAACACTTCGAAGCCTTCATCGAGGGCGCACAGGGTCGGGAACGCAACGCACACATCCGTCACCACACCGGCAATGATGATCTGCTTGCGGCCAGTCGCCTTGACGGCCTTGACGAAATCCTCGTTGTCCCAGGCGTTGATCTGGCCAGGACGCGGGATGTATGGCGCGTCCGGGAACAGTTCTTTCAGCTCGGGCACCAGTGGGCCGTTAGGGCCGCTTTCAAAACTGGTGGTGAGGATGGTCGGCAGCTTGAAGAACTTCGCCACGTCAGCCAGGGCCAGCACGTTGTTCTTGAATTCGTTCGGGGTGAAGTCCTGGACCAGTGAGATCAGGCCGGTCTGGTGATCGACCAACAGGACAACGGCGTCATCTTTGTTCAAGCGTTTGTAAGTCATGGGTTAACTCCTTCGGGGGGTTGATCAGAAAGCAAAACACGAGCAGCCAAACGCACCCCAGAATCCCTGGAAGTCGCTGACCGGCACGCTGGAAAGCCGCGCCTTTTCATGGCTGTGGGAATGCACGCCACACGGGCCGCTGCACTGGTGAACCTGAGCCTGCAACGGCGAACTCGGGCGCCAGTGACCCGGCACCTTGACCACCGGTGACCAGTCCGGCAGCACCGGCACGCGGGGCGGTGCGAAATCTTCGAAGTCACCGGCGCCGTAGACCACCTTGCCGCCGACCACGGTGAGCACCGATTCGATCCATTTGATGGCTTCTTCATCGACACTGAAGAAGTCCGCTGACAACGCGGCCACGTCCGCCAGTTGACCGACCTTGATCTGGCCCTTCTTGCCCTGCTCAGACGAGAACCAGGCGCTGCCATGGGTGAACAATTCCAGCGCTGTCAGGCGCGGCAGGCCTTCGGCGTGCAGCTCCAGGCCGCCAACGGTGCGACCGCTGACCATCCAGTACAGCGAGGTCCACGGGTTGTAGCTCGACACCCGCGTCGCGTCTGTGCCCGCGCCGACCGGCACGCCTTCGGCGAGCATGCGCTTGATCGGTGGCGTGGCTTCGGCCGCCTTGGCGCCGTAACGCTCAACGAAGTACTCGCCCTGGAACGCCATGCGGTCCTGGATCGCGATACCTCCTCCGAGGGCACGCACCCGCTCGATATTTTTCGGCGTGATGGTTTCAGCGTGGTCGAAGAACCACGGCAGGCCATTGAACGGAATGTCGCGATTGACCTTCTCGAACACGTCGAGCATGCGCGAGATGGACTCGTCATAGGTCGCGTGCAAACGGAACGGCCAGCGCTGCTCCACCAAGTGACGCACCACCGGTTCCAGCTCCTGCTCCATGGTCAACGGCAGGTCCGGGCGCGGCTCAAGGAAGTCTTCGAAGTCGGCCGCCGAAAAGACCAGCATCTCGCCGGCGCCGTTGTGGCGCAGGTAGTCATCGCCCTGGTGCAGGGTGACGCTGCCAGTCCAGTTCTTGAAATCGCTGAGTTCTTCCTTGGGCTTCTGGGTGAACAGGTTGTAGGCGATGCGCACCGTCAACTGTTCGTCCTTGGCCAACTGCTCGATCACCGCGTAGTCATCGGGGTAGTTCTGGAAACCACCGCCCGCATCGATGGCGCTGGTGAGGCCCAGGCGATTGAGTTCACGCATGAACTGGCGGGTCGAGTTGACCTGGTATTCCAGCGGCAGTTTCGGGCCCTTGGCCAGGGTCGAATACAAGATCATCGCGTTGGGTCGCGCCACCAGCATGCCGGTGGGGTTGCCGTTGCTGTCACGCACGATCTCGCCGCCCGGCGGGTTCGGCGTGTCCTTGGTGTAGCCGGCCACACGCAGGGCGGCGCGGTTGAGCAAGGCACGGTCGTACAGGTGCAGCACAAACACCGGGGTGTCCGGCGCCGCCTGGTTGAGTTCTTCCAGGGTCGGCATGCGCTTTTCGGCGAACTGGAATTCGTTCCAGCCGCCGACCACGCGGACCCATTGCGGCGTCGGCGTGCGGTCGGCCTGGTCCTTGAGCATGCGCAAGGCATCAGCCAGTGACGGCACCCCCTCCCAACGCAATTCGAGGTTGTAGTTCAACCCGCCACGGATCAGGTGCAGGTGCGAGTCGTTGAGGCCGGGGATGACGGTGCGGCCCTTGAGGTCGATAACCTGGGTAGCACTGCCACGCAGGGCCATGGCTTCACCGTCGGTGCCCACGGCGACAAAGCGCCCCTGGTGGATGGCGACGGCCGTGGCGCGGGGGTTCTCACGGTCCACGGTGTGGAACTGGCCATTGAACAAAATCAGATCGGCGTTCATAGGGTTTCCTTTACAGAGGCTTCAAGCCAGGGAGCGAACAGCCGGGTAGCCGCCGGCATCAGCAGGTAGACCACCAGCAGGACGATGGTCAGGGTGACCAGGAAGGTGGCGACCACGTAGTTGGAGAGGAATGGGTGCAAACGCAACACCGGGCCCCAGATGATCGGCACCAGCAGGGTCAGCGGCAGGATCACAAACAAGGTCACCACTGCCTGTTTCCAGCGCGGCGGCTTGGCGGCGTTCTCGGTTACGGGGTTGAACCAGAATTCGTTGACCGCACCGATTTCGGTGTTGTCACCGTCAGCAAGCATGGGGGTGGCTTCGGCGATCAGGGTTTTGCGCTCGGGGGAGTCGAGCCAGGTTTCCAGGTCGTCGGTGGAGCGGTAGCGCAATACACAGGTGAACAGCGCCAGGTTACCTTGCTTGCCGCGCACCACGTCGACACCGAGGTGGCCTGGGCGTGCGCCGGCGATACGTACGATGCGGCGTAGCCAGGCTTCGTAGTCGGCTTCCCGGCCGGGTTTGATCAGGTGTTTGACCACCAGGGTGACGACTTCGTCGGGGCCTGGTTTTGTTGCTGGGTCCATGGGGTGTCCCTCTGCCTTGATGTTTCAGCGATGAGGGAGTTTGCGGGGGTTGGGCTGGGGAAAATTGGATGTACGTGCTGTTTGGGTTGAGTCCCTGTCCGTTACTGGGGTAACGGACAGGTATACCGTCAGTCAAACCACTCACGACGGCCTTCAAAGGTGCCAATGATCAACTCCACAATCATCCGCACCGCCTCCACATCCCCCACCTGCGCATTCACCGCCAGCCACACCTGGCGCTGCATGCTCTCGTCCAGCAACCCCGGCAACGCCACCAGGCCCCGGTCAAAACTGCTCATGTAATGTGGCAGCAAGCCGATGCACGCGCCACACCGGATCATCTCCAACATCAACGAATAGGCATGCACCTGCACCACCGCGGCCAGGCGCTGCTGCACTACGTGGTTCCAGGCCTGCAAGGCGCCCACCTGCGCATCTGGCTGCCATTGGACCAGCATGTAGTCGTCGAGGTCTTCGACACTGTCCGGGCGTGTGGTCAACCGCGAATAACGCTTGGCGATATGCGGCAAGTAATGCAAGCGCGCCAGGGCCTGTGGCGGCTCGGTGGCAAAGCTCGGGCCAGGCACGGGGCCATCGGTGTCCGACAGCCACAGCACCACATCCACATCCACCGCTTGCAGCGACAACTGGCTGTCGATGGAGATGATCTCCAGGCGCACGCTGGCATTGCGGCGCAGCAACGCGATCAGATCACGGCCAAGGATGTCGTGCAGGATCGGTTCGGCCACCGCCAGCCGAATCAACGGCTGCTCCGTAACCGGCAAACGCCGTTCTTGGGCCAGGGCAATCAATTGGGCCTGCAACTGCAGGCCATCGCGACTGAGCACCAGGCCATTGCCCTGGTAGGTGAACAGCGAATGCCGTAAATGTTCTTCCAACTGCGCCAGGCGCTTGCGCAACAGCGTCGCCTTGATATTCAAGCTGCGCGCCGCCTGCATGAAGCAGCCGCAGCGCGCGCTCACCAGAAAGTAGCGCGCCACCTCCGGGTCGATCTCATGGGCCAGGGCCAGCCAGCTACTGCGTCCCTCGGTGGGGGCGCGATAAGCGGACGGCCCCTGGGGGGCGGACGGTTCTAGCAATGCCATGGGAGACTCCCTGTCTTGTCGGTCTGTGCATCCAATGCGGGTTGACGCGGGTTACTCCAGCACCTTGTTCAGCTCGGCGCCGTCGATACTCAGGGTTGCGGTGTTGAGCATGCCTTCGAGGTACGCCTTGGCGATCTGCTCCTGACGCTGGGCACGCAGGGCCTGGGTCAGGCGCTCGCGCAGTTCGTCGAGGGTCGCGGTACGTGCCGGTTGCTGGCCGGTGAGCTTGAGCACATGGAACCCCGCCGCGCTCTGCACCACGTCCGACACGGCGCCGACCTTGAGGCGCGACACCGCCGTGCGTACTTCCGGCACCAGCTGTTGCAAGGGTTGCAGACCCGAGTCGCCGCCGCGCGCGGCGGAGTCGGTGTCTTGGGAAAACTGCGTGGCCAGGGCGGCAAAATCACCCGGCGCAGCCTGGGCGCGACGGCTCAGTTCCTGGGCCTGGCGGCGCACGCTGTCGAGGGTTTGCGGGTCATTGGTCGCCAGGAAAATCTGGCTCACCCGGTACAATGGCGGCGTCACCCATTGCGCCTTGCCATTGTCGTAGGCCTGCTGCAACTCCGCGGCGCTGGGGTAATCGGCCGGCACCTGGCTGACCGAGAGCATGTAGTCGCGGAACACGATCTGCTCGGCGGCGGCGCGGGTCTGCTGTTCCACGTCCGGGCGCTGGCGCCAGCCCTGGGCGTCGGCCTGTTCGAGCACCGCCTTTTGCGCCAGGCGTGAACGAATCCAGGTTTCCAACGCGCCACGGTTACCGCGCAACTGCTCACGGGACTCGGCAGGCAGGCTGGCCAGCACGGTTTTCAGTTCCGTCAGGTCGATCTGCTGATTGCCTAGGCGGGCCACCGCCGGCCCGGCCGATACAGGATTGATCACCGGCGCCGGTTGCTGCGCCGCCACCGGGTCACTGCCCGGCCGCAGGCTCAAGCCCACCGCCACCACCAGCAAGGCCAACGCACCCGCGCCGACCATCAAGGTTGGTTTCTTCACAATACCGGCGCCTCGGCTTCAGCCTGCAACTGCGCGGCCTGCTGGCTGTATTCACGCAGGTAAACGATAAATTCCTGTAACAGGCGATCCCACAACTCCAGCTGACTGCGCAGGTGCGTGGCGCCGACGCCGGCCACCACCACGTCCATCTCCATCAACAGGAACTCGCCCTGCACCGACAACCGCGCAAAGCGTCGCGACGCGTTCCACACCTGGGCCAGACCTTCAGGCAATTCGCCCTGGATGCGCAGCGCACAGCTGTAGGTGAAATCCACATAGCTGCCCTGCTCCGTCGCCGGGTTGCCGAAGCGCACCGCAAAGCCGATGCCCTGGCTGGCGCTGAGCAATTGCACGATGCCGTTCTGTTCGGTCTGGTTGACCCGGTAGCCGGCTTCCTGCAGCAATTCGGTGAGGCTCTGAGTGGTGACGCTGGTGATCAATTCGCTCATGGTGATCTCTTCCTTGTCTATCAATGATTGGCGGTTGCCTGGGGCGCATCGAAACGGCTCTTGTACAAATCGTCGCCAAAGCCCTGGGCCAGTTCCTCGAACTTGACCCGCGCGCTGCTGGCGAAGGGCTGGCGAATGCTCATCACCTCGGCCACATCGATTTTTTCGTAGGCCGCGAGCAACTGCTGGGCCACGCCGTACATCTGTTGATTCTTGACTGAACATTGCTGCACTTGTGTGTCACGCTCGCTCAATTGCACCTGCAAGCGCGCACGCTCGGCCTCTTTGCCCTTGGCCAGCACCAACAGTTCGTCATAGGCCTTTTTGAACTTGCCGACCTGCTCGTTGCTGGCCGCCACCTGGGCCTGCGCCTGGCTGTGCAGGCTCTGTTGCTGGCCGGCCATTTGCTCGGCCACGCCACGCGCCTTGTCCAGCTCGGCGGTCAACTGCTTGATTTGCGCCTGGGCCTGCTTGGCCTGGTTTTCGGCGGCAATCCGCGCGGCGCTGGCCTGGGCCTGTTCGCTTTGCAGGGCCTGCAATTGCTGGGTGGTGCTGCGCAGTTGCGTACGCAAGCGTTCCTCCATGCCTTCAGCCGACGCGCCGGTGGTGACCAGCAGCAGCAACAGCCCGCAGATTCGCGTGTTCATGTGGCATCTCCGTGCGCATCAAAAGCGCGTGTTGAGTTCCAGTTGCATCACATCGACTTCGAACGGCGCGCCATACACTTCCGACGCGCTCAACCAACGCGCACTGGCGTAGATGTTCTTTTCGATGCCGTAGTTGGCGCCAATGAAGTACCCCTTGGCGTTGGTACCGCCCAGGTGGAACGAGGAATCGTTGAAGCCGTCAGGCAGGGCGTCAGGCTGGATGTATTTGTAGCCGGCCAACACGTTCCAATCGCCGCGTTTGCGCATTTCCAGCGCGCTGCCGAGGGTGAACGACACCATCAGCGCATTGCCGCCACTTTCAAACTGGCCCTTGCTGTTGATGTTGTTGACGATCTGGCCTTCGCTGCGCTTGAGCATCTCACCCTTGTCGTAGGCCAGGTTGTGGATGAAGTTGCCTTGGGTGCGCAGCTTGAAATCGCTGGGCAGCTCGGCATCCCAGGCCAGGTTCAGGTCGAGCACATCGAACTTGGATGCCAGGCCGACGAACTGCGGTTGCGGGGTCAGGCCAGGAGTGGCCGGGTTGGGCGTGATATCGCGCAGCAGGAACACACTGTTGCCCTTCTGCATGAAGGCCAGGCGCGAGCCGTCGCTGTCGCAGGCCGGCTGGCCGGACCACGGCTGGCAGGCGCCGGAGCGTTTACCTTCGATGTCGTCAAAGTGGTAGTAGGCCAGCGCGCCCTTCAGGCTGTTCTCGCGGTTGATCTTCCAGTTGGCGCCGATCTGCCCGCCAAACAGCCACTTGGTGTCGCTGTCTTCCTTGTCGAAACCGTTGCTGCTGGCCGAGTCGGAGGTGTACTCCACCGGGAACGCACCCAAGGTGCCGAACAGGCCCCACTGGCTATTGAGCGTATGGTTGAAATTGGCGGCGATACCGTCGAAGTTCAGGTCGCCCGAATACATCATGTCCGTGGAATAGAACGGGTTGGCGAAGCGCCCGGCGGTGAGGGTCACGTCCGGCGTGGCCTTCCAGCTCAGGTAACCCTGGTCGAGCCAGATGTCTTTCTTGCCAAAGCCGCCGCCCAGGGTCTGGGTGGTGGACACCGGGTTGTTGTCGGAGCCGGTGCCCACACGGATGCCGGCCGTCCAGTCAGGTGACAGCACAGCTTTCATGCCCAGGCGCGCGCGCAGGCGGAACAGGTTTTCGCGGTCCTTGGTGGTGTTGAGCAACGGCGGCAGCTTGGTGTTGGTGTCTTTGTTGGTGTCGTACGGGCCGCTTTCATTGAGCTTGGCGTAATCGACGATCTCGTTGCTGTTATTGCCCGAGAAGTAACGCGACTCGTCCCGCAGGCGGATATCGCCATCAAAGGTGATGCGCGAGACCCAGTCCGGGAAGGTGTTGGGCTGGGCCCAGTTTTCCTGCTTGGCGGTGGCCATCACCTCGGCCTTGACCTGGTCACGAATCTGATCCTTCACCGCCTGCGGCACGTACTGCACACGCACATCACCCGGCGCTGCGGCCGGGCCTGCAGCCACTACCGGCGCGGCATTCGCCTGGCGGGCCTGCTGGGCTTCTTTTTCGGCCTGGGCAATCAGCCCGTTGGCGGTGTCCTGGGTCAGCACGCCTTGCTGCACCAACAGGCGGATCAGGTTGATGGTGACGTTTTCCGAGGGCGCGACCGGGGCTGCAGCCGCCTGGCCGACCAGGGTCGCGATGACCATGCCGACCGCCAGGGTCAGGCGATTCACGGGGGAAATCATGTGTACGCAACTCCTGTAAAAAACCGTTGTAAAAGGGTTTGATCAATCCGGGCGCCGACCCTTCAGGGACAAGCGCATGGGCAGCGTCAGCGACGCCGGCGGCTTCTGTGTAGCGCGCGGCGCCTGTATCAAGGCAAGCATCTGCGCGTCGGTCTCGGCATCCCCGCTGGACTTGGCCACCAAGGCTTTGGTGACCTGGCCATCGGCGCCCAACCACAGGTCTATCTGTATCGAGAACGCCTTCTTGCGCAGTTCAGGGTCTTCGCGCATCAGCCGCTGATAAGTGCCGGCCAGGTATTGCTTGTAGGTGCCCGTTCCCAACCCACCGCCACCACTGCCGGCCATGCCGCCGCCCTTGCCGGCGCCGATGTTGAAACCGTCGTTGCCGGACTGGGCGTCGCCGTCGATCTGCATCGGGTTGGCCAGGTCTTCGTTAGGCGAAGGCGGTGCTTCCTCGGCCGGCTTGACCTCCTCGGGTTCGGGGCTTGGCACCGGTTCCGGGATTTTTTCTTCGACCTGGGGCTCAGGTTCCTTGGGCTTTTCCGGCGGTGGTGGCGGTGGCGGCGGCAACGGGATAATCGTCGGCACCTTCGGTGCTTCGCGGCGCACGCCACTCATGTCATTGGCCCACTGCCACAAAAACCAGGCCGCCACGGCACCCAGCAACAGGCCGGCACCCCATTTCAATGGGCGCAGCGGCGGCTTCTTTTTCAAGGGCAAGGGCGCGATCGGGATCTGTGCGGTCATGGTTCAGCCCTGGCTCGGCTTGCCGGTGACCAACCCGACCTGGGACAGCTCCAGCCGACGCAGCAGGTCGAGCACTTCGATCACCTTCTGGTATTGCACCATCGCATCGCCACGCACGATTACCGGGAAATCCGGGTTCAATGCTTTCTCGATACGCAGGCGTTCTTCCAACTCGCCGAGGGTCACGGGGTAGGCATCGAGGAACACCTGGCCACCGTCGTTCACGGAGATGGCCTTGGTCTTGGCCTCCGACAACGACACCGAGGCGCTGGCCTTGGGCAGGTGAATCTGGATGCCCGAGACCTGGGCGGTGGCGGTGAGGATAAACATCACCAGCACCACCATCAGTACGTCCACCAGAGGCGTGATGTTGATGCTGTCGACGGCGGCGTCATCGTCATCGTCGTGGGAGGTATTTACGGAAGCCATGGCGTCTCTCCTCAGGCCGGAACAGCGGCGTGATGGTCACGACGGTGCGCCGCTTCACTGTGCTGGCTCTCGCCGTGCATCTCCGCCAGACGGGTGATGAACTCATCGACAAACACGCGCATGTCCGCGCTGACTTCCTTGTTGCGCGTGATCAGGCGGTTGTAGCCAAACAGCGCAGGGATCGCGACAAACAGGCCCATGGCCGTGGCCAGCAACGCCGCCGCCATACCGGGGGCGATCGCATTGATGTTCACGTCACCGGCCATCGCCGTGCCAAGGAACACCACCATGATCCCCAACACCGTGCCGAGCAGGCCGATATAAGGGCCGCCGGCGATGGCGTTGGACAGGGTCGAGAGCTTGGAGCTGAGCGCCTGGTTTTCGCGGGTGCGCACGCCGTCCATCGAGCAGCGGATGGCTTCGATGGTCGCGGCCGAGACCGACGAGGTGTCAGCGCCCTGTGCACGCCGGGTGCGGATCTCCTTGACCGCCACCAGGTACAGGCGCCACAGCGAAGAATGGGCCAGGCGCTCACCCAGTTGGGCGTCGTCGGCGTACATCTCCAGGCGGGTGCCGATTTGTGAGAAGTGCTCGCGGAACACCTCGTTGGCGCTGCTGAGGCGGCTGACCTGGCGGTTCTTGCGCAGCATGATGACCCACGACTGGAACATCATCGCCACCAGCACCAGGATGATCACCCAGGCATCCACCGGCACCGCGTTGAGCAAGAAGCCCAGGCTGCCGAAACCGAAGCCGGACTGTTCTTCATCCACGCCATAGGCCACCAGTTTCGACTCGGCGCCCTGGGCGCTGGCATCGGCCAGCAACAGTGCCGCCGGACGCGCGACCTTGGACAGGCGCAGTTCATCGATGGCCCCGGCGAACGGTAGGTGCGTGCTGCCCGCTTCCGGCAGATCGGCACCAATGGCCAGTTGGGAGTTGAACGCCGGCAAGGCAACGGCCAGGATGGCGGTTTCACGGCCATTCACATACAGCGAGACCTTGTCACCCTCGGAGGTGAACGCCAGGTGCTGCCATTGGCCGGGGTTCAGCGGTTGGCTCGACACGGCGCGCTGGCCGTCGATGTCCACGAACGGCATGCCCTGGTTCAAGCCCAGCAACAGGCTATGGGGGCCATCGCGGCGGGCAAGCACGACTTGTTCGCCACTGGCCTGGTCCAGGCGCAGCCAGGCGCTGAAGGTAAACGCGCCACCCGCAGCGTGTTGCAGCGAAGGGCTGGCCGGCAACATCAAGGCTTGGCCGCTGAACTGCAAGGCACGGCCGATCACACCGTCGATGCTCGCACCGGTGGCGTTCAGCGCGGTGTTGGCGTAGGCCGTGGTGTCGCGGGCCGGTGTGCCATTGGCCCCGTCAAAATGGTAGAGCGCGGTGTAGTTCGGGTCGAACGTCAGTTGGCCGTTGGCGGTGGCCGGGGCCTTCTGGTTGCCGTAGTACATCCACAGGTCCTGGCGCTGGCTGCCTTCGACCTTGGGCACATCGACCCAGATCAGTGCCATGCCCATCAACGGGTCGAAGCTCTCGATCTGGTGGTTGAACACGGTTTTGTCATCGGCACTCACAAAACGCAGGTCGGCGCCGTCATCCTTGACCCCGTCAAAGGTGAAGTTGCCGGTGTGCAGGCGCACCAGCAGCGCGGTGCGGCCCAGGGCCTGGTTGATCGCGGCGCCTTGGGCGGTGGTGTCCACCGAAATCTGTTTGCGGTAGTGCCAGTCGTCCTGCCACCAGGCATGGGCGGTGGCCGGGAGCGTGAAGCCCAGGCAGATCAACAGGCTCAGGAATAGGCGTTGCATGGGTGAAGTCTCCGGAAGAAAAAGTCAGAAAGTCGCCTGCACACTGAAGTGCAGTCGCGAGTCCTGTTTCTGGGTGTTCGGTCCATCAAGCAGCGGGTAGCCCCAATCCAGGCTGCCGGACAACCATTTGCTCAAACTGGCGCGGGTGCCCAGGCCGACACTGGCCAGGCTGTATTCGTCTTCTTGCTCGGGCAGCGGGTCGTGCAGGCGCATGCGCGCGCCTTCGGCGAACGCGTAGAAGCGCCACTCCTGCACATAGCTGCCGAGGAACTTGGCCAGGGACGGCGTGCGCAGTTCCTGAGAGAGCAAGTACCCCTCATCCCCGGTACGCTCCGCCGCCAGATAACCGCGCACCGACGTAGCGCCGCCGGCGGAATACTGCTCGTTGGACACCAGCGGCCCCGACGCCAGCTGGAAGCCGCCCTTGGTTGCCGACTGCCAGTCGTTGGCGAAGGTGTAGGTGTAATTCAGGTCGCCCTTGAGCACGGCAAAACTGGCGCTGGCCTTGTAGCGTTTGTATTCGAACTCTTCGGCATCGCTGCCGTAGCCGAAGAAGGCGCGAGTGCCCACTACCAGGTTCAAGCCCAGGCCCAACTGCGATTGTTCGGTGTAGCGAAAGCCGTTGTAGCCCAAGGTGAACGGTGCGTACTTGAGGGGCACCTGGTCGCTGCTGGAACCGAACTTCATCTGTTCGTCGAAGTCCTTGAAGTCCACGCCAAACGAGAACGAGTTGGCCCAGTTGCCCGCCGCCGGCAGGTTGTAGATGGCCGACACGCCGTAGGAATGGCCCTTGCCCAGCACGTTGCTGCCGCCGATAGTGGCGATGTTGCTGTCGGACTGGTAACCGGAAAACTGCAAGGTCCAGCGCTCGTTGAGCGGGGCGCTGTAGGAGCCCGACCAGACCTTGGCATTCTCGGTGTCCTGGGGCGCGGTGAAGTAGGTCAGGGAAATGCTGTGGCCCAGTTGCCAGAGGTTGTCGTACCCCAGGGTCGCCACCGAGCGCAGCTTCTCGGTGTCGGCGCTGTAGTCGTTGTTCAGGCCGATACTGGCGTGCCATGGGTTCTGGTCTTCCACCTGCAAATCCACATCCATGGTGCCGGGGCGTTGGCCCTCGCGTACCAACGGCGTGACCTGACGCCCTGCGCCGCGATTGAGCCCCGCCAACTGGGTTTGCACCGTGGCGAAGTCCGGCACCGCACCCTCCTCCAGGGCCGGCACCTGCTCGCGGATTTCCACCGGCGAATAGTGCTTGGCACCGACCACGCGCACCCGGCCGACCTTGGTCTCGCTGACCTGCAGATAGACGATACCGTCATCGACCTTCTGCTCCGGCAACTCGACAAACACCGACTGATAGCCCCGCGACTGGTAGATCTTCTGCAATGCATCGCGCGCGCCTTCGATATCGCCCAAGGTCTTCTGCGGCCCCAGGAACGGATACACCGCCTCCTCGATCGTCGCCGCATCCAGCACCGTATTGCCGCGCACGAAGTACTCGTTGACGTCGACCTTGCGCGCGCCCTCTTCCTCCTCGGCCAGCAGCGGTTGCGCCAGGCTCCCCAGCGTCACGCAACACAGCGCCAACGTTAATTTGAACAGATGCTCCACACCGCCCCCTGACTGTCTGATTTTGTGCGCCATCGCCGGATACCCGGCGTGCGGCCGGCTCAATTGCTGGTGATCGAGGTGCTGCCGTGGCGTGCCAGCCAGGTGTGCAACAGGGCGAAGTTCAATGAGAACTCCGGCATGTGCAGCAGGGCGCCACAAAACACGTCACCGATGATTTTCTGGATGAGTTGCACCGCACGCGGGTTGTTGAGCAGCGTGGCGATGTCGCGAGTGATTTGGTGAATGCTCCAGACCTTTTGGTTGAGGTCCAGGCCGACGAACCAGCGGAACAGCAGGTTGTAGTTCAGCTGTTCGTGCAGTTGCTGTTCGCTGGGCACCGAGTACAGCAGTTGCAGCAGGAGGATCTGCAGCACGGTGTGCGGGGCGATCGACATCGCGGGTTCGGCGGTGAGCCAGTCGCGATGCTGGTCGAGCACTTCGTCGATCTGTGGGCGCAGCAGCACCAGGGAATGGCCTGCCGGGATGTAGCTGGACACTTCCTTGCGGGCGCCTTGCCAGTCTTCCTGAGAGACGATCCAGACCCAGGGTGCGCCGTAGCGATAGACCGACACCGGCTTCTTGCGCGCGGCTTCGACGATCTTTGACAGGCGCTGGTCGAGCTCCTGCATGCCCACTTTCGAGTAACGTTCCATAGTTCCCATCGCCCCACTCCTCGCATCCTGCTTGCGGCTGAAAAGCCCAACGTTCTGGTGGGCTCAAGCGCGTTACACAGAGGAGACGGGAGTGGCTGGGGACTACCGAACTTTTGTCATGAAAGCTTCATTTTGGATTGGGTGGGGGGCATTTTTTATGGTGTACATATCCATTATTTAGGTAACGGCTACTTATGGTTCCGCTCTTACAGCGGGTCACTTTTGGAAAAGAGCCCCAAAAGTAACCAAAAGGGCT
>NZ_JACAPG010000017.1 GCF_013385825.1 Pseudomonas reactans
GCCTGATGATCCAAGGCGACCATCACTACGACTATGACGCCTTCGGCAACCTTATCCGCGAACGGCGTGGTAAAGGCCATCAACTCGTTACTGAATACAGCTACGACTGCCAGCACCGGCTGATCGGCCTTAAAAAACCCAACGGCCAGACTGCCAGCTATCGCTACGACCCGTTTGGGCGGCGGATCAGCAAAACCGTCGACAGCGTCACTACAGAGTTTTTCTGGCTCGGCGACAAACTCATCGCCGAACACCACGCGGAGCGCCACCGCAGTTATCTCTACGAACCGGACACCTTCCGCCCGCTGGCGCTGCTGGAAGGCTTTGGTCCAAAGGAAACCAAGCCCTACCACTACCAACTCGACCACCTCGGCACCCCGCAGGAACTTACCAACCCGGATGGAGAAATCGTCTGGTCAGCCCACTATCGCGCCTACGGCGAAATCAGCCGCCTCGACATAGGAAAAATCGACAACCCGCTGCGTTTCCAGGGCCAATACTTTGACCGGGAAAGCGGGCTGCACTATAACCGTCATCGCTACTACAATCCGGATATCGGTCGCTACCTGACGCCGGATCCGGTCAAGTTGGCGGGTGGGATTAACGCTTACCAATATGTGCCCAACCCTACGGGGTGGGTGGATCCGTTAGGGTTGAGCTCATGCCCTGGTGGAGATGGTTGCAAACAAGGCGCTACCTCTCAACGCTCTTCGCCAAGCGTCAACGTCGGAGAGCCCACTTTACCGCAACTGACACGGGCTAAGCGTCAGGAAAGAATTGATGAGCTTGCTGAGGCGAACGCATATAGGCGCCTAGACGAACTGGAGAAGGCAACGCCAGGAGCACACTTTCTAGAGAAACACGGAGCACAGACTACACTCGCGTCTCAACTCGAACGTTTGAACACCGCAAGAAACCCGACGACAGGAACTATTGAGCGTTACACATCTGGGCCGAACGTAGGGGAGCCTAAATATCCGCCCGCCGCAACGCATTATCTCAGTCACAGGGATCAGTTAAACTCGATATATCGAGCCCAGCTTATTTTTAGAAGAAATGGACTCGCAGCATCGCTACAACCTATGGACATGGGCAAAATAGTTGGTGAGGGATATTCCAAAACCAATATGGAATATAGTCAGCAGCGTAAAGCAAGAGTGATATTAAATAATCAAGGCAAACCGAAAACCGCATACACGGAGAAATGACTAAAAAATGACAAACAAGCCGAGCATGTCAATAATCCGTGGACTACTGTTCACCTACGACATTGAAAATACAGATGACTTTGAGCGAGAAAAACTCATCGCATCAAAGGACATAAATAACGAAAAAGAACTCATCGAGCTGTTTGATGAATTGACAAAGCCAGAGTTTGTAGATTACAGCAGGGCCGAGCAAGAGTGGTTCATTACCTCGATCACACACTACCTAGCTATAGGTGATGACTTTGATGAGATTTTTAAAAATATGGCAACCTATTTCAGCGCGCCTGTAACTAATCAGAGAAAATTCATACAAATTCTTTTGACTTGTTTAGAGCGGTATCACAACACGACCAAGTCTAAAAGTTGAACGCGAGCGCCCGAGCCCCTTTACAGCAACCCCGCTCGCCAAGGCAAATGAGCCCTCTGTGGCGAGCGAGCTTGCTCGCGCTGGGCCGCGCAGCGGCCCCACTCCAGACAATGGGGTTTTCAGGTGGATCGGCATCGCCTGTTCTTGGGCTGCTGCGCAGCCCAACGCAGGGCAAGCCTGCTCGCCACAGAAG
Organism: Pseudomonas reactans; assembly: GCF_013385825.1. Lineage (GTDB taxonomy): Bacteria > Pseudomonadota > Gammaproteobacteria > Pseudomonadales > Pseudomonadaceae > Aquipseudomonas > Aquipseudomonas reactans. The sequence continues at coordinate 1,769 of NZ_JACAPG010000017.1, forward strand.
CCTGCTCTTCACAGCCTTTTCACCGCAGGAAATACTCGACCAAATGAAAGGGGCCTCACCAGCAAAATGAGTGCTCCCCAAAATAATCACCGTTTCGACAACTCCATAATCATCCGGCTAAGCAAGTAAACCCGCGGCACCACACTCTCCACCATTTTAAGAGACAATAAAATGAACACCATGTATATAAATGAACTTGGTGTAAAACTATGGGAAAGCATACACCCGACCAATGATGCGAAATTCACCACTACGACGTTACTGGCTCACGACTTCAGCAGCGTATGGGAGTCATGGTTCAGCATAATGGATCAACTATCAGAAAAATGGCCTTTTAAAAGAGAGTGGACATCAACAACAGATGTAGACTTTAATTCGAAATCCGAAGAATTTTTATTCAAAAAAAATATCGCCAAAACACTAAATGCTGGGGATCTATGTAAAAAAAATGAAATAAGCAATATCTACTCCACAATTAAGAATCTCCCAACAAGCTTTAGAAAAATACAAAATCCTGTCTTTGAAGGATCACAGGATGCTATCTTAGTAGCTCAAGAGCTTGAAACTGAAATAGACGAACTCTGGCTCAAAATGACAATATTTGAAAAATTCATCACTCCCGAAAAAATCAGTATTTTCCTGGAGTCTCAAACCAATGTATTGCTATGCAGATTTTACGAGTCAGAAACACATGCCGCAGCTCAGATGATGTATAAAACCATCCACAAAAATGAAACCATTTTAGAAAAAACGAGAGACCAGTGTAAAAAAATAACAACCGAAGATATCCACCACTTCATAAACCGCACGAAACACTATAATAGCAGCCTGTAAAACCTCACCCCTACATGGTACAGCCAACACTACTAGCAAGGTCTCACAACCGGAAAAATAAATGAAGATACGAATCACCGAGATACTGTCTGATACGGAGACCTTACTTGTGAATTTTCACTCATCTGCTGGTAGCGGCAAAGCTGTGTGGGTAGGTGTCGAGCCAAAAACAGGTGATGAGATGGATGTAGAGTTTGGCCTAGATGAAACGTTCACCTGGGGCAAGAACCTCACGCCCTCCACAGGTAAAAGTCCCAATATTTCTCATATAAACGGTGTCACTCGAATAACAGCTGAGCTCATTCAAATCACAAACGAAAATTGTGCAGCACTGCAGTTCGGCGACTCTGTACTTTTAGTTGAGTTAGACGGTCCCACTACTCAAAAATCCGGCCGCGTTGATTTGAGGGCGATCAGACTCCTCCTATACCCCACTAACACGTAACCCACAAAGATAAGCGCCTACTCACCACAATGATCGTATTCACCACCAATAGGTAGAATGCAACGCGAATACAATGAAGCGACCCACTTTAATAAAAAGGTACACAAAAAATGAAAATAATCTGTACCCCACTCACCTTAGAGGCCATGCGTTTATTAGACGTAGACGACTGCCCAGAATCTTTACTTGAAAGCGTTACCCTCAACCCTGAAGAGTACAAACAACTTCTTCAATCAGGCGCGCTAGAAGCGATAAACACCACGCTTGGAAAAATAATCGACGATTACGAAGACGAGGCCATTTACAACCTTGCGGATCTCACAAAAACCGTAGAGATTCTCAACAACCATTTGACGCCCGAGAACTCATCCACCATGAGAAAAATAATCGATCTAAACACCCTTGCGATCAAAAACCGAACAGGCCTATTTTTTTTCTTCTAGCTTTTTTACAAACCCTGGATTAGTGCCCCTCACCCCCACGCCACCACCAACAACCCCACCCCCAACACCAGACACAACGGCGAATAAAAATACGTATCCAACCGCGCAAACCGCGACCCACCGACCTTCTTGAAAAACCCCACCAACTCCGAATCCCCAATCGCCCTGGCAAACATCACCAGCGCAATCGCGCTGATCCCCCACTGCAAGGCCCCGTGTGACACCGCCGAGAAATATAGCCCGGCCCGCAAACACACCATCAGCGCAATCGCCACCAACCCCAGGGCAACCAGAAACGTAGCCAGCGCGGAGGGTTTGAACGCCGGTTTCGGCCCGAGGGCGAACTCACCAGGCAGTTGGGGGATGGCAGCCTGGAAGCCGAGTTTGCCGCCCGCAGCCCAGTACAAATGCACCATGCTGATGAAGGTGAAAATGCCGACAATCCATCGCGCGACAACAAAGCTCATGGCTGGCTCTCCCTTAAAAGGTGCGAAAGAGGATAGTCGCCTGGAGATTTTTTGCAGGCATTTCGTCGGCGGCTGATGGTAAAGTGCCGCCCCATGAAAATCGCCCGTGCCGACCGCTCGCTCATTGCCTGGATGCTTTATTGCTGCGTCCTGTTCAATGTGTTCGCCTGCAGTATCGGTCATGGGCAGATGGTCGGGATGCAGCTCAATGGCATCGGCGGTCAGTTTTGTACAGTGGACCCGCGCACCCAGGCGCCCAAGCCGTCCAACTCCACTGAAGAGAACCTGCCAACGTTGTCCAAGGCGTTTGGTTGCCCGCTGTGTTCCACCGGCGGCATGGGCCCGGCGCTGAGTTCCAGCCTGAATGTGGCAGTACTGCCACAGCCCCATGCGCCACCGCCGGCCATTGTCCTGGCTGCTGACATCCCTGCCCGCTTCACCTGGCCTGCGGCTAATCCGCGCGCACCGCCTGCTTTCGCCTGATCCCTTCGCTTTCCAATCTGCACTGACCACCGTTTCCGCAAGGATGTACGGGCGGCTGTGCGTTGTTTTCAAGCCAAGTTTTTCAGGATTCAACCATGAAACATCTACCCCTGTTGGCGGGCCTGTTCGGCTGCCTGCCTGTCTGCGCCTGGGCCCTTGAGTTGGCCCCGACCACCATTGATGGCGAACAAACCGCCGAGCCTGGCCTGGCTCTGGACCAATCCAGCGGCATGGCCTCGCGCTTGGGTTTGAGCGTGCGCGAAACCCCGGCGTCGGTGGCTATCGCCAATCGCAATGACATCGAGCGCCACGGCGCCAAGACCTTTCGCGACGCTGCCAACACCTTGCCTGGCGTCAATGCCAGCGCCCCGCCAGGATTTGGCGGGTTTGTCTCCTACCGTGGGTTTACCAGCAGCCAGATCACCCAGATGTTCAACGGCATCAATGTGGCGACCGGCCTGGCCCGGCCAGTAGATGCATGGATCTATGACCGGGTGGAGCTGGTAGGCGGCCCCTCCTCCTTGATCAACGGCGCCGGCTCCGTGGGCGGTTCGCTCAACTACGTGACCAAGCTGGCCACCCGCGAGGAACAGGCCGCCGAAGGCCAGCTCACCTATGGCAGCTATGACACCGCCGGCATGGCGTTTGGCGTCAATCACGCCCTGACCGATCCCAGCGCCGAGGTGCAGCACTACGCGCGCCTGGATGTGAGCCGCAACACCAATCACAGCTACATCGACCGTGACCAACGCGAGGCCTGGAGCCTGGCGTTTTCCCTGCTCAGCGACCTCACGCCCAACCTGTCTCACACCCTGGCGCTGGAATACCAGGATGAGCATGAAGACAGCCCTTACTGGGGTACGCCGGTGCTCAACCCCAAGGTGGGCGAGCTGAAGATCGACAAGCACAACCGCTTCAACAACTACAACGTTGCTGACGGTCGCTACGAACAGCGCACGATCTGGGCGCGCTCGATCATCGACTACCGCCTCAACGACAGCACCACCCTGAAAAACACCCTCTACCACCTGGACAGCCAACGCGATTACCGCAACCTGGAAACCTACCAGTACAACGCCGACAACAGCGCCGTGAACCGCTCGACGGCCTATCAGGTACGCCATCAAGGCGAACAGAACGGCAACCAGTTCGAGCTGCGCCACGATGACAGTATGTTCGGATTGTCGACCACGTGGTCTGGCGGTTTCGAATACAAGGTCAACAGCACCACCAACACCCCGCTGAATGTGCCGGGCAACAGCAGCGTGGACCCGAACAACTACAACCCTGGACACTTCTACGACATCCCGCGAACCCGTGAAAAGTTCGGCAAGGACAAGACCAACGAGGTCACCACCAAGGCGCTGTTCGTGGAGAACCGCCTGGGGCTCACCGACAAACTCTCGCTGCTGACCGGCCTGCGTTACGACGCCATCGACCTGGACGTCACCAACCACCGTGCGATCACCACCACCAATCCCCGCCACTTCAAGCGCAGCTGGGAACCGGTAACCGGCCGCGTCGGCCTGACTTACCAGTTCATCCCGTCGGCCAATGTGTATGTGCAATACAGCACCGCCGCCGAGCAGCCGAACACCACCACGCAAGTGTTTGATGTTTCGACGGGCAAACAGTGGGAAGTGGGCAGCAAGTTCGATTACCTGGACGGCCGTGGCTCGGCCACCATGGCCGCGTACAAGATCGAGCGTAAGGATTTTGCCGTGACCGATCCGCAGGACCCGACCAACAGCATTCCGGTCGGGGCGCAGTCATCCAAAGGCATCGAGTTGGCCAGTTCGCTGCGCATCACGCCAAGGTTGATGGCGGAGGGTAACTTCGCCTGGGTCGACGCCGAGTACGACGACTTCAACGAGAAAATCGCCAGTGGCGCAGTGGTCTCGCGCAAAGGCAATACACCAACCAACGTGCCCAAGCGCGTGGGAAACCTGTGGCTGACCTATGATTTTGCCGAGGATTGGCAAGGGGGGGTGGATGCGCGTTATGTGGCCGAGGTGTACGCCGATAACGCCAACACCCAGACGGTGCCGGCCTACACGCTGTTCGGCACGTTCCTGCGCTATAAAGTGGACTCGCACACCTCGGTGACGGGCCGGGTACGCAACTTGACGAATGAGGTGTATGCCGAATTTGCGCATGTGTCGCCGGCGTATTACCTGGGCTCGCCAAGAACATTCGAGCTGGCAGTACAAACCAGGTTCTAAACACCTGAACGTAGGAGCCCGGCTTGCCGGCGATGGCGTTCTATCGGACACCATCGCCGGCAAGCCGGGCTCCTACAGTACATACGCAAGGTTATTTCAGGCTGGCTTCAACCTTCTGCGCCACATCCTCGGTCAACCAAGCCTTCCACACTTCCGGATGTTCCTTCAGAAACACCTGGGCCACTTCCCGTGGCGCCGTGTGATTCTCACTCATGGTCGCCAAGGCTTTGTTCAGCGGCTCAATCGGAAACTCGACCTTCTCGAAGAACTGCGCAATCTGCGGATGCTCCTTCTGGAACGGCGTCGACACCCCGATGCTCAACTTGGACGCCAGCGAGCGTGTTGGTTTCGGATCAGGATTATCCGCATCCGTCAGCGTCTTCCACGCCTCGGCATCAAACGGTGGCTCTTCCAGCTGGATCAACTTGTAGCGCCCCATCAACGGCGTCGGCGACCAGTAGTAGAACAGCACCGGTTTGCCCCGGCGGATCGATGAGGCGATCTCGGCATCCAGTGCCGCGCCCGAGCCGCTGCGAAAGTTTACATAGCTGTCGTCCAGGCCGTAGGCCTTGAGCTTCTGTTTGTTGACCACTTCCGAGGTCCAGCCGATGGGGCTGTTGAGAAAGCGCCCCTTACCCGGGGATTCCGGATCCTTGAACACGTCCTTGTAGCGCGCCAGGTCCTTCACGCTCTTGAGTTCCGGCGCGAGAGGCTTGATGCCTTTGGCAGGGTCACCCTTGACCACGTATTCCGGCACCCACCAACCTTCGGTGGCGCCTTTGACCGTATCGCCCAGGCCGACCACCTTACCCTCGGCTTCGGCCTTGACCCACACCGGGCTGCGGCCGGCCCACTCTTCGCCGATCACTTGGATGTCGTTCTTCGCCAGGGCGGTTTCCAGGGTAATGGTGGTACCAGGCAAAGTATCGGTGGGCAGGTCGTAGCCCTTTTCGACGATCACCCGCAGCACTTCGGTGATGAAGCTGCCGCTTTCCCAGTTCAAATCGGCGAAATGTACCGGAGCCTCGGCGGCCGAAACCGGCAATGTCGTCACTGACAGCCCCAGCGTCGCTAGGGACGCAGCCAACAGCGTTCTCAATCCTTTCATGCCCTTGCACCTCGCAATATCGCAGCCAATAGCGGACGGCTTTGCTGCGTAAGCGCGAAGCCTCTGAATAGTTAAGTCAACTCAACTGTAGTAGAGGTTCCGGGAGATAACGGGTGTTCGCGGAATTTGATGGTTATTCGCTGGCCTTGAAAGTCACCAGTTCACCCTTGCGCCATTTAGCGGCCTTGCCGGTCACGGCTTTCAGGGTTTTGGTCAGGCCTTCCTGCAGTTGTTCGTTGGCGGCAAACACCAGCATCACGCTGTGGCCCTCTTTGAACACGATGCCCTGGCCTTCGGCCGAGGACACAAAGGCGTAGTCGCCCAGGCCATAGACGGTCAACTTGATGTCGCGGAACTTCAGTTCAAACTTGCCACCTTCACGGCTGGGCAATACCGCTGCGCGAAAGTGATCACCGACCTTGAGCTCCAGGCGCGGCTTGTCATCCACGACCATCGCCGCCTCGGTGTCAATCTCGGCGATGTAGATGCCTTCCGGCGTCTGCTCAGTGATGTAAACAAAACGGGATTGAAACTGTTTGACCAACTTTGCGCGCAAATCACCCAGCACGAACAACGCGTGCATATCCAGATTACTGACTGCCAAGGAAACGCCCCCACATCAAAAAGAGCGCTGTCCGCCACAGCGGGCAGCACAAAAAACGGCCATTACGGCACGATCACATCACTCATTCTTTGAAAAAAACTGAAGAAGAACCCACTGGCGCGCCATAAGACTAGTACAGACGTACGCGATGGACTTTGTGCAAAGTCATCAGGCACCACAGGAGATCACAGGTTCAACAGCCCGGGAATACGGGCCGACCCACTTCAGAGAATAACCCAATTAAAAATGCAGTTTTCCGACGCACCCACACAAACAAACATACCTGGCATGGAACCAGGCGGGGCCTGAGGACGACAATACTAAAACAGCAGCACCAATCAAAACCACCCAAAACGTTGCAATCAAGTCAACCGGATCGATCGAAAGGAGCAGGCCATGCAACGATCAACCTACAATGCAATGTCTTCGCACACCCGTTCATCATGCCAGGGCGAGGCTCAATACTACCGCTTGGGCGCCTTCGAGGGGTACTCGGATTCGGTTCTTTACCAAGTCGTACCTGCCGGCAGAAACTTCTTCCATATCCGTGAAGTACTCAGCGGTCGAATAAAAGGCTTTCGTAGCGACCATGTCAAGGCCTGTGAACTGGCCAAAAAGCTTGAAGCCCAGTTGCAAGCTTCTCACGGAGCAGTCGTTTTGTCCGCCCGATAACTTAACTGCGCCGCCGACCCGCAACAACTGCCATACTGGCCCGTCCACTGAAGTTTGCGCCCTGCGGGCCAGGTTTCTCCAGTGCAGTTATCTCCAAGGGAAGGCTCTACGTGACGGAATTTGATATCGGCGAATTTTTCATCCATGGCGACGCAAGGGAAGTAGACGGTGAGTTCCAAGCAGTGATCATCATGCGGGCCAAGCCTCCGCTGACCACTGTCACCACCCACCAGGTGGAAAAAGACCGTTGGTTCAAAACCGTCGACGCGGCGGCCACCGCCGCAAAAGAGTCCGCCAAGGCCTTGAAGGCAGCGGTGGATTCCGGGGCACTTAATTCCTGATAATCCGATAGAACTCTGCTGCGCCACAACCCTCCCATGCATAACAACCACCCTGCATGGAGAACGATATGGACGCGCCAATTCCTACCCTTGAAACCCTGTTCGAACAATTGGGCCTGGATTCAACCCCGGACGCCATCGACGCCTTTATCGTCGCGCATCCCTTGCCTGAAGACGTGAAGCTGATCGATGCGCCGTTCTGGTCTGAACAGCAAGCGGCTTTTCTGAAAGAAGAGCTGCGCGAGGACGCTGAATGGGCGATTCCCGTGGATGAGCTGAATCAACGCCTGCATCAATCGCAATAGCCCCGTATCAATGCAGGCTGTCCGACTGCTCCAGGCGCAACAACGCCTGCCAGGCGGCCCTGCACTCCTCGGCCTCATCACGACTGGCGAAGGCTGTGCCGCGCTGCTCACCGTTGAGCAACACCACCCAGCAGGCCTTCTGGCCCAGCGCACGCAGGGTTGGGGGTACGCCACTGCCGATCATCACGGCAACATCGACTTTGTTTTGCATGGAGCTTCTCCGCAGCATTAGTTAGCTGGCTAACAATGTTGGCCATGCTACGGTTTTCTTCCAGTTGGAAAAAGCTATCCCCGGAATAGCTCCTTTGCATAAACAGCAATAATCCTTAGCGCCCAGCCTTCACTGCCTCGGGTTTATAGCCCAGGCGCAAGCCACCCCAGTGCCGGCCCTTGACTATGATCGGCACCGACAAGTCGTGCATCAGCTCGCCGGTGTCACGGGTATAGGTCTGCAGCAAAACCGCCTGCTGGTGGCTACCACAGCGAATCCCTGTACGGTCTTCAAACTTGCGCTTGGTGCGGTTCTGCACGGCATCCACCTGCACATCGCCGGTTAGCGCGTGGGAAAACGCCTTATTGTGCGTCGGCACATAGCCCTGCGGCGTGCAGGCAATAGCAAATACCAAGCCTTCATGCCGTGGCAACAGCGCCTCTTGGATCGCCGGCAACACCTGGTCGGTATAACCATCAAAGCGGGTGTGGTACTTGCTCGGGCTGGTGTTGGCGATCGGCGTGTAGCTGCGGTCGAACAGGTCATCCAGGCTGATGCGGTTCTGCTGCACATCGGCTTCGAATTGCGCGGCAATCCGGCTCGCACCTTCGCGCGCCAGGTCGTAGATACGCTGGTGGTAGTCGTCCAGCCCAACTTCCGCCAGGCGTTCGCTGATGGTTTCGGCCTGCCCTTCCATCTGCACGGCGGCGTCGGCTAACTGGCGGGTCTGCTGATCGCTGACAGCCAGGTCGCTGCGCATCTGTTCCACGGCATGGAACAAGCTGTCTAGCTGGGTGCGGTTGGTGTCGGTGCCCTGGGCGATCTCATTCACCTGGCCCTCCACATCGGCCGCCAGGCTGGCAATACTCTGCAGCTGCTCGCCGGCGTGCTCCACCTGCTCGACGCCGGTATGCAAGTCCGCCGATAACTGGCGAATCTGCTCCACCACTTGGGCGGTGCGTTGCTGGATGTCCGCCACCATCACCCCGACTTCATCGGTGGCCGTTGCCGTACGCCCCGCCAACCCACGCACCTCATCCGCCACCACCGCAAACCCGCGTCCATGCTCACCGGCCCGAGCCGCCTCAATGGCCGCGTTGAGTGCCAGCAGATTAGTCTGGCTGGCGATGGACTGAATCACCAAGGTCACCCGCTGGATTTCCTCACTGCGCAGGCTCAAGGCTTCAATCAGCTCACGGCTGGCGTTGGCGCGTTGGCTGAGCTGGTGCATGCGGGTGATCGACTGGGCCAGCACTTCGCGGCCTTCAGTGCTGCGTTGATGCGCCTGGCTGGCGGCGCCAAGCGCTTCGCGGCTCAGCTGGGAGGTGATCTTTTCAGTGCCGATCATCACCTCGGCACTGCTGACAATCTGCTTGGCCGCACCCAACTGCGACTGCACACGTGCCGCCAGTTGCTTGACCGAAAAGGCCACGCCGGCCGCGGACAACGCGTTATGACTGGTGGTGTAGGACAGGTCGCGAGTCAATTCGCCGATGGCATCGACGGCATCGGAAGATGCGATAACAGGTGTGCGACTTTTCAATCGAGGCAGCCAGATCACCAGCAGGGTCAGTGCCAGGCAAAGGTAGAGCGGCAGGCTGGCGAGCGCCAAGCCCAGCAGGACCAACACCAGGGCGGTGCTCTGCAACAGGGGCGTCAGCCAGCCGGGCAACCCGCGCGCCACCGCTTGCGGTGGCACTGCTGCGCCCATCAGAGATCCGTCTCCAGCCATCTTCGTTACCCCACTGCTTGTCATTATTGTCGCTGCATTAAACGCCACTATCGGGCCATTATCCATGGGCCTTTAGTGGGGTGGCTTGCAGCAGATCAATAGACGGGGTGTAACGGGTCTTTCCCGGGGAACCGCAGAGCGATCCCCCGCTTCACCGCATCAGGCTTGGCGCTGATGCTTGTCGATCTGCTCGTGGCGCTCTTGCGCTTCGATGCAGTACTTGGTGGTCGGGCTGATCAGCAGGCGCTTGAGGCCGATAGGCTCGCCGCTGTCATCGCACCAGCCAAAGGAGTCTTCCTTGATGCGCTCCAGTGCGCGCTCAAGCTGCGGCAGCATGCGCTGGTCGCGGTCGATGGCGTTGACCAGCCAGGTGCGCTCTTCTTCAACGGAAGCGGCGTCAGCCGGGTCGGCCGGGGTGTCCAGGCTTTCAATGGCGATACGGTTCTGTTCAATGCGCTCGTGGTGTTCGACTTTCATGTCTTGCAGCAACTGCTCGAAAAAAGCGTGCTGTTCGGCATTCATGTAGTCATCCGCCGGCATGGCCAGCAACTTTTCCTTTGTCATTGATTTCTCTATAAAAAATACGTGCATTAAGGCGAATAAGGGAGCGTTCCGGCCGACCTCTGCAGGTCTCGGAAGGGCGCCATCCATTTCAAGCGCCACCCGGCACTCAATTTACGAGGGGCGGCAGTCTAAGGCCGACTTGAGGGCGCAGCAACTGAAAAGACAGGCAATTTTTCCGAGATAACCCCCAAAAGCACCAGGACGGGCTCGGCGAATGGTCATCGGAGTGCGTTTATAGCAAGAAATTCAGTGTTGTGGAGCTATATAGAAGACAAACGGTTGAAACCTCACCCCCAACCGTAGGAGCGAGCTTGCTCGCGAAGAACGCAAGGGCAACGCGTTTAACCAGACACCGCGCGTTACCGTTGGCGTTTTTCGCGAGCAAGCTCGCTCCTACAGGGACGCCTTCAGCGTTTGAGCTTGCGCTTGTTGCGATACTGGTCGATCACCACCGCCACCACGATGATCAGGCCCTTGATGATGTCCTGGATGTACGCATCCACACCGACAAAGGTAAACCCGCTGGCCATCACCCCAAGGATCAGCGCGCCGATCACGGTGCCGGTGATGCGCCCTACCCCGCCCGCCAGGCTGGTGCCGCCGATCACAGCGGCGGCAATCGCATCCAGCTCATAGGACATGCCCATGCCGGCCTGGCCGGTGGCTGCACGTGCCGAGGCCACTACACCGGCCAGGCCAGCCAAGAGACCGGCGATGCTGTACACGATGATCAAGTGGCGCTTGACGTTGATCCCTGAGGTACGCGCTGCCTGCATGTTGCCGCCAATCGCGTAGGTGTACTTGCCGTACTTGGTGTAGCGCAGGGCGATATGGAAGATCACCGCCACCACCAGGAAGATGATCACCGGCATCGCGCCATGGCCGATGGCCGTGTACGAGTCCGAGAGCATGCTTACCGGCTGGCCTTCGGTGTAGTAACGCGCCAGGCCACGGGCCGAGACCATCATGCCCAGGGTGGCAATGAACGGTGGGATGCCGGTGACGGCGATGATGCTGCCGTTGATCGCTCCCGCCAGCAGCCCGACACCCAGCCCCATCGCCACCGGGATCCACACCGGCAAGTCGGTCAGGCTCGGGAATACCGCCCGGGAAAAATCGGAAGTCTGGGCCAAACTCGCGGCGATCATCGCCGACAACGCCAGCACCGACCCGGAGGACAGATCAATCCCCGTGGTGATGATGACCTGGGTCACGCCAATTGCCAGCAGGCCGATGATCGACACTTGCAGGATCATCAGCACCAGGCGCTGGGAGTTCATCAGGAAACTCTGGTCCCGTACGATCCAGCCAAACAGCTCGAAAACCAGGCCGATGCCGATCAGCACCAGGAAGATGCTCAGCTCGGTGGGCATGCGTCGGCGACTTTTGGTGGGTACCGTCGCGGGTTTGTTATCCGTTATTGCGTTCATAGCCCATCACCTTCTTATTCTGTGCGTCAGTGGACTGCCGTCATCCCGGAGGCCAACTGCATGACTTTTTCCTGGGTCGCTTCGCTGCGGTCCAGGGTGCCCATCAACTCGCCTTCATGCATCACCATGACCCGGTCGCTCATGCCCAGCACTTCGGGCAATTCGGAGGAAATCATGATCACGGCCATGCCTTCGCTGGCGAGGAATGAAATCAATCGGTAGATCTCGGCCTTGGCGCCCACGTCGATGCCACGGGTAGGTTCATCGAGGATCAGCAGTCGCGGGTTGGTCATCAGCCAGCGCGCCAGCAAGGCCTTCTGCTGGTTACCACCGGACAAAGTGTCGATGCATTGTTCAAGGGACGGGGTTTTCACCCGCAGCTTCTTGCACATGTCTTCGCACAGCGCACGCAGGGCTTTCTGTTGGATAAAACCGTTGCCGGTGTAGTGCGGCAGCACCGCCATTTCCATGTTTTCCAGCACCGACAGGCACGGGAACAGGCCACTGAGCTTGCGATCCTCGGTCAACAGCGCAAAGCCCTTTTCGATGGCCATGTGCGGATCGGTGATGCGCACTGCCTTGCCATCCAGGGTGATCTGGCCGCTGCTGCTGGGCGTGATGCCAAAAATGGTTTCTGCCACGTTGGTACGGCCCGAGCCCATCAGCCCGGCGATACCGAGGATTTCACCGGCGTGCAGGTCGAACGACACGTCCTTGAACACGCCGTCCAGTGTCAGGTCGCGCACCGTCAGCAACAGGTCACCGATGGGCGTCTCGCGTACCGGGAACAACTGGCTCAGCTCACGGCCGACCATCATCGAGATCAGGCTGTCGCTGTTCATGCTGTCGGCACGTTGCAGGCCGATGTAGTGGCCGTCGCGGAACACCGCCACTTCATCGGCGATGGCGAACACTTCGTTCATTTTGTGGGTGATGTAGACGATGCCTTTGCCCTGGGACTTGAGGTCGGCAATGATCGAAAACAGGTGGGCCACTTCCTTTTCGGTAATGGCCGACGTCGGTTCATCCATGATCAGGATGTCGGAGTCGTAGGACACCGCCTTGGCAATCTCGACCATCTGCCGCTCGGCGATGCTCAGGTTGCCCACGTGTTCCTCAGGGTCCAGGTTGATGCGCAGGCGCGCCAGCAACTCGGCGGTGCAGCGGTGCATTTCGCGGTGGTTGACCATGTGCAGACTGTTGAGCTGCTCGCGGCCAATCCAGATGTTCTCGGCGATGCTCATGTGCGGCATCAGGTTGAGTTCCTGGTGGATCATCGCGATCCCGGCCTTCTGGGCCGCCAGCGGTGTTTCAAACACGATCGGCTTGCCACGCAGGCGGATTTCCCCAGCGTCGGGCTGGTAGATGCCGGCGATGATTTTCATCAGCGTCGACTTGCCCGCACCGTTCTCGCCCATCAGCGCCAGCACGGTGCCGGGGCGCACCCGCAGTTGCACGTCGGCCAGGGCCACGACGCCGGGAAAGCCTTTGCTGATGTTGACGATTTCCAGCAGGTAGGGTTCTTCCAGCGGCTGAGGCTGAAGACCGGGAGGCTGCGAGACAGTCGCTTGAGCGAGCATAGGGAGGTACTCCATCTGCAGGGCGGCCAAGACCGCCCTGCCGGCTTATTGTTGTTATGCAGGGCTATTTGAAGTCTTTGACGTTGTCCGGGGTGATCAGCTGGAACGGGATCACCACGTTCTGCTCGATAGGCTCGTTCTTGGCCATCTTGCGTGCCGTTTCCACCGACTTGTCCGCCTGACCTTTGGCGTCCTGGAAGGCCGACACGGTCATGTCACCCTTGGTGATCGCATTCAGGCCATCCGGCGTACCATCGACCCCGGCAATCAACACGCCCTTCTTGCCCGCCGATTTGAGGGCCATGGCGGCGCCGATCGCCATCTCATCGTTGTTCGACAGCACGGCCTGGAAGTCGCGGCCTTGGGTCAGCCAGTCGTTGACCAGGGTCATGCCCTTGTCACGCAGCCAGATACCGGTCTGTTCCTGCTCGATCTTGATGCCTGGGTACTTAGTCAGGACTTCCTTCACACCCTTGGTACGGTTGGTGGTGGAGTTGTTTGCCAAGTCGCCCAGCAGGATCACGATGTTGCCTTTGCCGCCAAGCTTTTCGGCGATGTACTGCATCTGCAGCTTGCCGGCCTCGACGTCGTCGGACGTCACCGCCGCGACACCAGGGGCCAATGTCGCGCTGTCCGGACGACGGTTGACGAACACCAGCGGGATTTTCGCCGCGGTGGCCGCTTTGATGATATTTGCGGTCGAAGCGGTATCCACCGGGTTGACGATGATCGCGTCGACTTTCTGGCTGATAAAGTTCTCGACCTGGCTCAGTTGCTTGACCACGTCGGCACGCGCGTCTTCGAACTGCAATTGCACGCCATCGCCCTTGGGATAGGACTTGGCCTGCTTGTCCATGTCTTCGCGCAGGTAGGTCAGGAAGGTGTCATCGAAGGCGGACATGCTCACGCCTATCTTGAGGTCAGCAGCCGAGGCAACACCGCTGGCGAGCAGTATGGACAGGGCCAGCGCGGTAAAACGGATCGGGGTCTTCATGAACGGTCTGTCTCCACTTTCTTGTTGGTTTTTTGGACGTTGCGTTTATCAGAGCTCGGCAGGCAGCCGGACGACCGGTGCGCCGGGAATGCAGCACACCAGCGCGCCTTTGTTTTCGACGCACAGCACATTAAGGAAGGAGAAGTAGAACGGCCGGGCGCGGGGCAGACCGCGTGGCGCTTTAGCAGGGCGTAAAACTCGCAGTACAGCGTTGAAGATTTTCATCTGACGGTACCTGGTTGTTTTTGATCTTGTTTTTGTTGAGTCGCGCGGGTCGAGCCCGAACGTACTTTATGCAACCTGGAAAAGACTTTATTGGAAAATAATTTCCATATCAACCTGTTTTAGAATTTTATTCTATTTTTGTTGAAACCACCTGCTGACGCTCGGCGCTGAGGCGTGCGGCGTCCAATATACGGGTGGTTTCCAGGGCGTCATAGGCGTCCACCGGCAAGGGTCCCTGCCCTTGCACCGCCAATTGCAACTGCCGATAGAACTGCGTCCAGCAGCCCTTCTCCGAGGGTACTCGCTCACGCTCCGCACCTTGCTCGAACCAGCCCCAGCGTCGATGCTCTTCGGCGCCCCAGTGTTCGCCTTCGGTTTTCGGCGATTTGCCGGCCATTAGCGCCTCTTCCTGGCCGTCCAGGCCTTCGACGGTGTAGCAACCTGCGCTGCCACTGACGCGAAAACGCGGTGCCTGGCTGTTTTGCAAGGCGTTGCCCCACAGATGGGAGATCACGCCATTGGCGTGGGTCAGGGAGACAAAGAAACCGTGATCCACCGTGGGGTGTTCGGCGGTGTAGTGCAGTTGGGCGAACACTCGATCTACCGGGCCGAACAGTTGCAACGCCTGGTCGACCAAATGGCTGCCCAGGTCGCGCAGCCAGCCACCACCGCTGGCGTTGCCCACGGCGTGCGGGCTGTAGCGTTCCACGCGGGACTCAAAGCGGGTGATCTTGCCCAGGGCGCCGGCGTCGATGAGCTTGCGCAGGGTCAGATAGTCCGAATCCCAGCGCCGGTTTTGGTACACGCTGAGCAGCGTGCCCTGGCGCTCGGCGGCGGTGATCAGCGCCTGGGCCTGCTCGGCATTGGCGGCAAAGGGTTTGTCACTGACCACGGTAACGCCGTGTTCGATAGCTTCCAGCACCAGGGCCGGGCGGCCTTTGAGGGTGGTGGAAATGACCAGGGCGTCGACACCCGCCTCGACGATCTGGCCGATGGAATCGAAAGCCTTGAGACCGGGATGGTCAGTCGCCAACTGCTGGCGGCGTTCAGGTGAGCGAGTAACGACGCCGACAAACGTAGCGCCGGGCAGTGTTGCAATCAGCGGCGCATGAAAGAAGCGCCCTCCGTGGCCGTAGCCGACTAGTCCAATTCGCATACATACACTCCTTACTTGAACTGCAAACCCAATCAAAACTGTAGGAGCCGGCTTGCCGGCGATGGCGGTGCATCAGGACACACCTTTAAATTTGATAGACCGCTATCGCCGGCAAGCCGGCTCCTACAGGGTGCGGGGGTTGCCCGGGATTGGGTTAGCCGTAGAAGTGCGGACGATCCGGCAAACTCACCTTCACAATCTGCTCACTGTTCTGCGCCTCGATGCACGCATCCGCCGCCACCGCCGCCGCAAAGCCATCCCACGCCGACGGCCCGCCGACCTGGCCGGCACGTACGCTGTCGATAAACGCCTGCAACTCCACGTCATAGGCGCCGATAAACCGGTCCTTCCAATCCATCAGGATCGCGTTGGACAGCTTCGCTTCACTGCGCAGTTGCACCTGGGACGGCTCCGGCAGCTTGGCGATGCCGGTCTCCCCCACCACTTCGCACTGGATGTCATAGCCGTACTGGCAGTTCACAAACACTTCCACGTCGATGCGCGTGCCCTTGGCGGTTTCCAGCAGCACGATCTGCGGGTCGCGCAGGTGGGCCAGGGCCTTGCTGGATTTGCGCGGGAACACCACTTGCACCGACACATAGTCGTCGTTGAGCAGCCAGCGCAACACATCCAGCTCGTGGATCAGGGTGTCGGTGATCGCCATGTCGGTCTTGTAGTTCTCGCCCACCGTCGGGTTGCGGTGCGCGCAGTGCAGCATCAGTGGCTCGCCGATCTGGCCGCTATCGATCACCGCTTTAAGGGCGCGATAGCCTTCATCGTAAGGGCGCATGAAACCGACCTGCACCAGGCGTTTGCCGAAGGCCACTTCGGCATCGACGATCTTGCGGCAGCCTTCGGCGGTGACCGCCAGCGGTTTTTCGCAGAACACCGGCTTGCCGGCGGCGATGGCGGCCAGCACGAACTCTTCGTGGCTCGGCCCCCAGGAGGTGACAAGTACCGCTTCGACTTCCGGGGAGTTGATCAACGCATGGCCGTCGGCGTACACCTCGGCGCTGATATTCAAGTCAGCCACCACCTTGGCGGCCTGCTCCAGGTTGATGTCGGTTACCGCCACCACCTGGCTGTTGAGCAAGGTCTGGCTGCAACGACGGATATGGTCCCGGCCGATAGCGCCTGTACCGATGACACCGAGCTTCAAAGACATACAAACACTCCTCTTGTGATTAGTACTGCCGGGCCTTCGCCAGGTGTTCATTGAGTTTTTTCGCGGCGGCATTTGTGCGTTCGCTGGTGGAGACCTGCGCCACGCCCACCCGCCACCACGACAGGTAGCCGTGGATCATGGTTTTGGGCAGCACCTTGATATCGATCAGCGTGGACACCGTCTGCGTACGCGCATCGGCCAGCGCGGCTTGCAGCTGTTCCACGCTGCTGACCTTGTAGGTCTTGCAGCCATAGGCAGCTGCGCTCATGGCAAAGTCCACCGGCACCAGGCCGCCATCGAGCTTGCCGCTCTCAGGGTTGCGGAAGCGGAATTCGGTGCCGAAGCTGTCCATGCCATTGCCGATCTGCAGGTTGTTGATGCAGCCGAACGCCATGTTGTCGAGCAGCACCACATTGATCTTGCGCCGCTCCTGAATCGAGGTAGCCAGCTCCGAGTGCAGCATCATGTAGGAGCCATCGCCGACCAGGGCGTAGACCTCTTTGCTCGGCTCGGCGAGTTTCACGCCGAGGGCGGCGTTGATCTCATAGCCCATGCAGGAATAGCCGTACTCGACGTGGTAGGTGTTGACGCCCTTGCTGCGCCAGGCGCGCTGCAGGTCGCCGGGCAGGCTGCCGGCGGCGGCGACGATGATGGCGTCGTCGGCCAGGGTTTCATTCAATACACCCAGCACGCGGCTTTGGGTCAGGCACGAGCCGGTCAGCTCGATAAATTCACGCAGCACCGCGCGGTCCAGGTGGTCGTCGACCTCAGGCACAAAACCGTCGCCGGCATATTCGACCTGATGCACACGGTCCACTTCGGCCTCCAACTGCGCCTTGGCCTCGCTGATCTGCTCGCCCCAGCCGGAACGGTAATCGCCGAGGGCATCTGCCAGTGCCTCCAAGGCGGTCTGCGCGTCGGCCAACACCTGCACACCATCCAGTTTCAAGGCATCGCAGGGGCTGATGTTGAGGTTGAGAAACTTGACTTCGGCGTGCTTGAACAACGACTTGGATGAGGTGGTGAAGTCGGTGTAGCGCGTGCCGACCCCGATGATCAGGTCCGCCTCGGGCGCCAGCAGATTCGCCGCCAGGCAGCCGGTTTCACCGATCCCGCCGACGTTCAGCGGATGGCTGGAAACCACGGCGCTCTTGCCCGCCTGGGTTTCCGCGAAGGGAATCTCAAAGCGTTCGGCAAAAGCTTGCAGCGCGGCATTGGCGCCGGAGTACTTCACCCCGCCACCGCAGATGATCAGCGGCTTGCGCTTGCCGCGGAACGCCGCCAGTGCATCACTGATCATCGCAGCCGTGGCCGGGCGACGGTCGATGCGGTGCACGCGTTTCTGCAGGAAATAATCCGGATAATCCCAGGCCTCGGCCTGCACATCCTGGGGCAATGCCAAGGTCACCGCGCCGGTCTCGGCCGGGTCGGTCAGCACGCGCATGGCGTGGATGGCGGCGGTCATCAACTGCTCGGGGCGGTTGATGCGGTCCCAGTATTTGCTCACCGAGCGGAAGGCATCGTTGGTGCTGATGCTCAAGTCGTGGAACTGCTCGATCTGTTGCAGCACCGGGTCAGGCTGGCGGCTGGCGTACACATCGCCGGGCAACAGCAACAACGGGATACGGTTGGCCGTGGCGGTCGCGGCGGCGGTGAGCATATTGGCAGCGCCCGGGCCTACGGAAGCCGTACACGCGTAGATCTTGCGGCGCAGGTGCTGCTTGGCGAAACCGATGGCGGCGTGGGCCATGCCCTGCTCGTTGCGGCCCTGGTGCACCACCAGGTCGCCGGCGTCCTGTTCCAGGGCCTGGCCCAGGCCCAGCACATTGCCGTGGCCGAAAATCGTGAACACCCCGGCGACGAACTTGCTCTGTACGCCATCGACTTCGATGTATTGGTTATCCAGGAACTTCACCAGGGCCTGGGCCATGGTCAGTCTTGTTGTGGTCATCTCGCGCCCCTTATCGTTTCTGCAGGTGGGCGATGCTTGCCCCCAACGCCTGCTGGATATCCGCCAATGCATGCACGCTCTCGGCAAACGGTTCGAACGACAGGTAGCCGCTGTAGCCGGTGCTGAGCAAGGTGTCGATCTGCGCGGCGTTGCCCAGGATGTCGCCCTCGCCCACCAGCACGCGGTGGCCGTCGCGAATCGAACCGAGCGGCGCCTCGCTATCTTCCACGCCGGAGATATGCACCAGCCCGGTCAACTCCGGGAAGAACTCATGTTCACTGGCCAGGTGATGATGGAAGGTGTCGTGCACCAGGCGGAACACATCCAGACCGCCGATGGATTTGATCGCCTCCACCGCCACGCGCTTGCGCCGCAGGGCACATTCCTCAAAACCCAAGGGCTCGATAAAGCCGAGAATCCCGTAGTCGCGCAGGATCGGCGCCAACTCGCTCAAGGCCGTGCGCAAACCGGCGGCACGCTGGGCTTCGTTGCGCGTGTCGCCCGCCTCATTGAGCGGGCACATCACCAGGCCCTGGGCCCCGCACTCACGGGCGTAGGTCGCCAGTGTGATCGCCTGGGCCCGACGCTCGTCGTTCCACACATCAAAAGGGTACAGCGCGTTGATCGACAGCACGCTGATGCCCTGCACCGCGCACAGTTCACGCACACGGCTGGCCGGGGTGCCGAATTCGATCTGCTTGTCGGCCAGGTCGTTGCGAATCTCGATCGCATCGCACTTGAGCGTTACGGCCAACTGGATGAAATCCGGCAGGGACAGGTTGGGAGCTACCATGCGGTTAAGGGCGAAACGTAGAGGCGACTTCATTTATTGTTGTTCTCCGTCCAAACCGCTGATTAAAGGTCCAGCAGCCAACTGTGCTGCGGGTCGTTGTGGAAATGCCAGGCACGCTTGGGGCCGGCCATCACGTTCAGGTAATAGGATTCGTAGCCATAGGGCACGCTGACTGGGTGATAACCCTTGGGCACCACCACCAGGTCGCTGTTTTCCACGGCCATGGCCTGGTCGATGCTGCGGTCGTCGGTGTAGACGCGCTGGAACACGAAGCCCTGGGGCGGGTTGATCTGGTGGTAGTAGGTTTCTTCCAGGAAGCTCTGGTGCGGCAGGTCGTCGGTATCGTGCTTGTGCGGCGGGTAGCTCGATGAATGCCCGGACGGCGTACGCACTTCCACCACCAGCAGCGAATGGGCCGGCTCGCTGTCGGGCAGGATGTCGCACACGTAGCGGGTGTTGGCGCCCTTGCCACGCACGCTGCGCTTGCAGTTTTCGGGGCGAATCAGCCGCGGTTCGTAGCCGTCGCTGCCAGGCGCGGCGCACACGGCAATCTGCACGTCGCTCAACGCCGTGACCTGGGCATCGGTGCCCGGTGGCAAGTAGGCGGCGAACGGCGATTTGTCTTCAAACACCGATTGGCGATCACCCAGGTTCTGCCAGTTGAAGCCTTCGCCTTCGATGTTCACCCGGCCGCTGAGCAGCACCAGGCACAGTTCTTTATCACCGGCACTGACCGGCAGGGTTTCCCCCAGGCTCAGGCGGTAGGCAGAAAAACCCACGTACTCCAGGCGCCCGGCTTCCAGGGCGACCATGGTCTGGCCGCGTTTGCTGCTTTTGACCAACAAGCTCATCACTCAAGTCCTCTCGTTGAGAAGCGCGCGCAAAGTGTCATAGCCTTTCTTCGCGTAGATATAGCTGGGGGCTACCGCCGGATCCTGCTCGGCTTCCACCACCAGCCAGCCCTCGTAATGGGCGGCCAGCAGCACGTCGAGCAATTGCGCGAAGTCGATATCGCCATCGCCGGGCACGGTGAAAGTGCCGTTGACGATACAGTCGGGGAAGCTCCACATCTGGTTACGCGCCAGTTGCACCACCGGTTTGCGCACGTCCTTGAAGTGCACATGGCAAATGCGGTCGATGTGTTTACGCAGCACCTCGATAGGTTCGCCGCCGCCCATATAGCAGTGGCCCGAATCGAACAGTAGCCCGACTTCCGGGCCGGTGCGGCGCATCAGTTGGTCGATGTCTTCCGGGGATTCGACATAGGCGCCCATGTGGTGGTGATACGCCAGGCGCACGCCCTGGGACAGGGTGAAGCGCGCCAGTTCAGTGAGCTTGTCTGCGTAGTCCTGCCAGGCCTGTTCGCTGTGGAAACGCGGACGTTCGATCAGGCGGATGCGCGAGCCCTGGATCGAATCGGCCACTTCGCCGTAGACCAAGACCTTGGCGCCGTTTTGCTTGAGCAACTCGACATGCCCGGCGATGGCCTCGATCTCCTCAGCCACCGAGCGCCGGGCCAGGCGGCTGGAGTACCAGCCGGAAACCAGCGCCAAATCATAAGGGCGCAACACATCGCCGACGCCCTTGGCGTCCTTGGGGAATTTGCCGTTGAGTTCAAAACCTTCGTAGCCGATTTCCTTGCCTTCGCTCAGGGCGGTGCTCAGGGGCGTTTCGCCGCCCAGGGCCGGCAGGTCGTCGTTGCTCCAGGAGATCGGGTTGATGCCAATTCGGATTGCGGGCATGGCTGCACCTTTTATTATTCAAGTCGCGTTCAACGGTAAGAGCGAGCTTGCTCGCGAAGAACGCAAGAACACCGCGTTTAACCAGAATGCCCGCGTCATCGTTGAGGTTCTTCGCGAGCAAGCTCGCTCCTACAGGTATTGGTCATGCATCAACTTCTGGAGCTGCGCCAGGCGTTAATGAGCTGTTCGAAGGTGGCCTGCACCTGCTGGATCAAGGTCTCGTCATCGATCTCCCCCGCCATCCACGCGCGGCTCGGTTCCTGGAAGATCGTGCGGCCGACGGCAAAGCCACGGCAGGTGGTGCTCTGGCTGGCCTGCTGGAAGCCGTCGGCGAGAAATTCCGCCGAGGCATTCAGGCCCAACAACACCACGCCACGGCAGTACGGATCGCGCTCCTCGATCAGTTCGTCGAGCTTTTTCCAGTCTTCGGCCGATTGCGCCTCGATCTTCCACCACGCCGGGTAGATACCCAGGTTGTACAGGCGCTTGAGGCTGCGGTAGAGCACATCCGGGTAGGTGGAAGGGTGATCCTTGGGCGGGATGACTTCCAGCAGCAGTTCATGGCCACTGACAATCGACGCTTCGTACACCGCCTTGAGTTGTGCCTCTTGCTCCAGGCGCAGCATCGGCTCGTCATCCGGGTGGAATTGCACCAGGCACTTGATGATCTGTTCCTGGGGCCAGGCGATCAGGTTGCTGCCCACTGAACGACCATGTTCGAACGCCAGGGGGCGCGAGTTCTGCACTTCCACCGGGCGCGCGATCCACCAGCCACGACCACTGGCAGCGTTGAGCGCGTCCTGGCCGAAGCGTTGGTCGGCAAGCAGGCCGACGTCGGCTTCCACCCCTTGCTCGGCGAGTTTTTTCTCGACGCGTTCGATGGCCTGGATAAACAGTTGCTTGGCATCGCTGATGCGCGCCGGGTCCTGGCCGCCCTTTTGCGCCAGGTCCACCAGTTGCCAGCGGTGATCGAAGGCAAACACGAACAATTGCTTCCAGGCCTTGCGCGGCACCGTCACGCGGTGCAGGCGTTGCAGGGTCACGTCCTGATCCGGGCGGGTAATCGGCACCGGGCTGTTGAACAGGTATTCCAGTTCCGCAGGCGTCGGCATGGCCGGCGCGCAGGCGTGGCGGGAGACGACCAGGCCGCCACAGGCGTTGGCCAACTGGCTGCAACGCTCGTCACTCGCGTCGTTGATCCAGCCGCTGAGGAAACCCGACATGAACGCATCGCCGGCGCCCAATACGTTGAGCACTTCAACGCGCACACCGGGGTAGATAGCACCGTCTTCCAGCCGCGCTGGAATAGCGCCGTGGATCACCGTGCAACCCTGCGGGCCGAGCTTGACCACCAGGGTCGCCGGGGTCAGTTCGCGCACCTTACGCAGGGCGGCAAGCAAGTCTTCACTGCCCCCAGCGATAAGAAATTCTTCTTCAGTACCGACGATCAAATCAAAACGCGGCAGGATGGTCTGCACGTGCTGGCTGACATTCTGGTCAGCGACAAACCGGGTTTCGCCATCGGCCTTGCCCGCCAGGCCCCACAGCACGGGGCGGTAGTCGATATCCAGCACACGCTTGACGTTGTGCTTGGCCGCGTAGTCCAGGGCCTGGATGCTGGCCTTGTACACGCCGTCGGTGGAGAAATGCGTGCCGGTGATCAGCAGCGCTTTGCTGGAGGCGATAAACGCTTCGCTGATGTCTTCGGCGCGCAGGGCCATGTCGGCGCAGTTTTCGCGGTAGAACACCAGGGGGAAGGTTTCGCGGTCCTTGAGGCCGAGCAACACCAGGGCGGTGAGGCGTTCCGGGTCGACCTTGATGCCGCTGACGTCACAGCCTTCGCGGGCCAGGGACTCCACCAGAAAGCGCCCCATATGGTCGTCGCCGACCCGGCTCAACATCGCCGACTTGAGCCCCAGCCTGGCGGTGCCGAAGGCGATGTTGGCGGAAGAACCGCCGAGGTACTTGGCGAAGCTGGACACGTCCTCAAGCCGCGCACCCACTTGCTGCGCATAAAGGTCGACGCCCAGGCGCCCAAGGCAAATCAGATCCAATTGACGCCCACTGGCAAAACGAGTCTGGCCCATGCTGGCTCCTGTTATTTTTATCAGCCTGCGTTGTGCCGACGTGGCGACGGCAAACGCTCTTGGTGGGAGCAGACTAGAACGTCCGGCGACGCCAATCAATATTTATTCCAGATATTTTTTCATTGGAATATTTTTTCCATTAAGCTTGTACAGAGCCAGTCCCACTACAGTGCATCGTTTCAGCAGGCCACGCCGGCCGTGATGCCGGGGTATTTTTTTGCGCCTACCCTGTAGACTTGCGCCACCCATCAGCGCAACAGACAACAACGCCAGAAGGATTGCCCATGTCCCGCACCGATCCCGAGACCACCCTGGAAGACACTCTCGCCAGCCCTCCGATCAATGCCGAGCGCCTGTTGCAGCTGATCACCGACGAATACGAGAGCCTGCCGCGCCAGCTCAAGCGCATCGCCAGCTACATGAGCCAGCAGAGCGACCGGATCATGGTCGACCGCATCAGCGACATCGCCCGCGAGTGCGAGGTGCACCCGTCGGCCATCGTGCGCTTCTCGCAACGCTTCGGGTTCAGTGGCTTCAGTGAGATGCAGGCGTTGTTCCGCGAGGCCTACACCCACAAGACCACGCCGGTGCAGAACTACCAGCAACGCATCCGCAGCATGATCGCCAACAAGTCGCAAAAGGCCAGCGGCGGCGACCTGGCGCGCGAATGCGTCAACGCGACCTTGTCCGGTATCGAGCGCCTGGGGCTGGAGTTGGATGATGTGGCGTTCGACAAAGCCGTGGACCTGGTGGTGAATGCCGACAATATCTACGTGGTCGGCGTGCGCCGCTCTTTTGCGGTGGCCGATTACCTGGTCTACAACTTGCAGCACACCAACAAGCGCATCCACCTGATCTCAGGCCTGGGCGGCAGCTACCGCGAGCAGATGCGCAGCGTGCGTGCCAATGACCTGGTGATCGCCATCAGCTTTACGCCTTACGGCAAAGAGACCCAGCACTGTCTGCGCATCGCCCAGCACCACCAGGCCAAGACCCTGATCATCACCGACAGCAACCTGTCGCCCCTGGCCAAGCGGGCGAACGCGGTGCTGTTGGTGAATGAAGGTTCGTCGTTTGCCTTCCGCTCGTTGAGCGCCACCCTGTGCCTGTGCCAGGCGTTGTTTATTGCGGTGGCGTACCGGTTGGAGTTGAAGGTGGATGAGATTCATGAGCAGGTCGGCTTCGACGACTGAGCATCAACCGATAGGCCGCCGGGATCACAAACAGCGACAACAACGGTGCGGTGAGCATCCCGCCGATCATCGGCGCGGCGATGCGGCTCATCACTTCGCTACCGGTGCCGCCGTCCAGCAGGATCGGCAACAAGCCCGCGATGATCACCGCCACCGTCATCGCCTTGGGCCGTACCCGCAGCACCGCGCCTTCGGTGATGGCGGCCAGCAGGTTCCCATCCTTGCGTTCGGCCCAGGCGTTTTTCAGGTAGAGCAGCATGATCACGCCGAACTCCGCCGACACACCGGCCAGCGCGATAAACCCTACGCCCGTGGCCACCGACAGGTTGAAACCCAGCCCGTAAAGCAACCACACCCCGCCCGTCAGTGCGAACGGCAAAGTCGCCAGGATCAGCAATGCTTCGTCCGCCCGGCGAAAGGTCAGGTACAGCAGCACGAAGATGATCAGCAAGGTCGCCGGCACCACCAATTTCAGGCGTTGATTGGCCCGCTCCAGGAATTCGAACTGCCCCGAATAGCTGAGGCTCATGCCCGGTTGCAGCTGCACCTGCTGGTTGATCGCTGTGCGCAAGTCCTTCACCACCGACGCCAAATCACGATCACGCACGTCGATGTAGACCCAGCCGGAAGGCCGAGCGTTTTCGCTCTTGAGCATCGGCGGGCCGTCGCTCACCTTGACCTTGGCCACCGTGCCCAGGGTGATCTGGCTGCCTGACGGCGTGTAGATCGGCAAGTTTGCCAAGGCCGTCACCGAGTCGCGCCATTCCTTCGGGTAACGCAGGCTGATCGGGAAGCGCGCCAGGCCTTCCACGGTTTCGCCAATGGTTTCCCCGCCGATGGCACCCGACACAATCGACTGCACATCGGCGATGTTCAGTCCGTATTGCGCGGCCGCCGCCCGGTCGATATCCACGTCGATGTAACGGCCGCCGGTCAAGCGTTCGGCCAAGGCTGAACTGACGCCCGGCACGCCCTTGGCGACCTTTTCCACCGCCTGGGTCACTGCGTCGATCTGCATCAGGCTGGTACCGGCCACCTTCACGCCGACCGGGCTTTTCACGCCGGTGGCAAGCATGTCGATGCGGTTGCGGATCGGCGGAATCCAGATATTGGTCAGCCCCGGCACCTGGACCACGCGGTCGAGCTCCTTGACCAGTTTGTCCGGGGTCATGCCGGGGCGCCATTGGTCACGGGGCTTGAACTCGATAGTGGTCTCGAACATTTCCAGCGGGGCCGGGTCAGTGGCGGTTTCGGCGCGACCGGCCTTGCCGAACACGTGTGCGACTTCGGGTACGGTCTTGATCAGCCGGTCGGTGCGTTGCAGCAACTCACCCGCCGTTTGCGTCGACAGACCCGGCAGTGCCGAGGGCATGTACAGCAAGTCCCCTTCGTCCAGCGGCGGCAAAAATTCCCCACCCAGCTTCGAGATCGGCCACAGCGCACTGGCGACCATCAGCAACGCTACCACCAGGGTCAGGCGCGGCCGACGCAGCACCGCCTCCAGCGCAGGCTGGTAGAGCTTGATCAGGCCACGATTGAGCGGGTTACGCTGCTCATCCGGGATACGCCCGCGAATCCAGTAGCCCATCAGCACCGGGATCAAGGTCACCGACAAACCGGCGGCCGCCGCCATGGCGTAGGTCTTGGTGTAGGCCAGCGGGCCGAACAGCCGACCTTCCTGGGCCTGCAAGGTGAACACCGGAATGAACGACAAGGTGATGATCAACAGGCAGAAAAATAGCGCCGGGCCAACCTCCACCGCCGCGTCGGTCATGACCTTCCAGTGGTCTTCACCCTTGAGTTCACGACCCGGATTGGCGTGGTGCCAGGCTTCGATTTTCTTGTGGGCGTTTTCGATCATCACCACCGCCGCGTCGACCATCGCGCCGATGGCAATCGCAATGCCGCCCAAGGACATGATGTTGGCGTTGATGCCCTGGAAGCGCATGACAATAAACGCGATCAACACCCCCACCGGCAACGAGATGATCGCCACCAGGGATGAACGCAGGTGCCACAGGAAAATCCCGCAGACCAGCGCCACCACCAGGAACTCTTCCAGCAGCTTGTGGCTGAGGTTGTCCACGGCGCGGTCGATGAGTTTGCTGCGGTCGTAGGTGGTGACGATCTCCACGCCGGGCGGCAGGCTGCTTTTCAGTTGCTCAAGCTTGGTTTTTACCGCTGCGATGGCCTCCCGCGCGTTCTTGCCACTGCGCAGGATCACTACACCGCCCACCGCTTCGCCTTCGCCGTCCAGTTCGCTGACGCCCCGACGCAGGTCCGGCCCCAGTTGAACGGTTGCCACATCACCCAGGATGACAGGTACGCTGTTGGCGTCCAGCCGCAAGGGAATCCCGCGAAAATCCTGCAGCGACTTGAGGTAGCCGGACGCCCGCACCATGTACTCGGACTCGCCCATGTTCAGCACCGAACCGCCGGCTTCCTGGTTGGCTTTGCCGATGGCCTCCACCACCTGTGCCTGGGTAATGCCGCGATTGGCCAGGGCCAGCGGATCGAGCTGCACCTGATATTGCTTGACCTGGCCACCGATGGTCGCGACTTCGGCCACATTGGGCAGGGTCTTGAGCTCGAACTTGAGGAACCAGTCCTGCAAGGCGCGCAACTGCGCCAGGTCATGCTGGCCGCTGCGGTCCACCAGTGCGTACTGGTAGATCCAGCCGACGCCAGTGGCGTCCGGCCCCAACGCCGGTTTGGCCGATGCGGGCAAGCGCGCCTGCAACTGGCTAAGGTATTCCAGCACCCGCGAACGCGCCCAATACAAGTCGGTGCCTTCGTCGAACAGCACATAGACGTAGCTGTCGCCGAAGAATGAAAACCCGCGCACGGTCTTGGCGCCCGGTACCGAAAGCATGGTGGTGGTCATCGGGTAGGTGACCTGGTTTTCCACGATCTGCGGCGCCTGGCCGGGATACGGCGTGCGGATGATCACCTGCACATCGGAGAGATCCGGCAGTGCGTCGACCGGCATGTTTTGCACCGCCCAGACGCCCCAAGCCGTGACAAACAACGTCGCGAGCAATACCAGAAAACGGTTGGCAACTGACCAACGAATCAATAAGGCGATCATGGTTGAATAATCCCGCGCAAACTGGCTTCAGAGTCCAGCAGGAATTGACCGGACGCGACCACCTGCTGGCCTTCCTGCAAACCGCTGCGGATCACCGTCATCTCCTGGCTTTGCGCGCCGACCTCGACATCCACCGGACGGTAATGCCCGCCCTCCTCGGCCAGCATCACCAGCGTACGTTTACCGGTACGGATCAACGCTTCGCTGGGCACTTGCAGCACGGATTGCGCGGAGGATTGCGCCAGGCGCACCTGGGCGGTCATGCCGGGGCGCAAGGTGCCGTCTGTATTGGGCAGTTCAACGCGAACCTGCACGGTACGGCTGTCGCCGGCAATCGCCGGCAGAATGGCACTGACGGTGCCCTTGACGGTTTGCTCCGGCAGCCCGACAAAGCGGCTTTCCACCGCTTGCCCCACAGCCAGCGCAGCACCTTGGGCTTGCGGCACAGCAACCTGCAACCACAGGCGATCCAGGCCATTGATGCGCGCCAGGGTCTGCCCCGCCGCCATCGTCATGCCTTCGCGCACGTCCAGGGTTTGCACCACGCCGCCGATGGGGCTGGCGACGGTCAATACCGATTGCACACGGCCGCTTCGCTCCATCTGCGCGATCAACCCGGCGGGCATACCGCTAAGGCGCAAACGCTGGCGCGCAGCCGCCAACAGACTCGCATCCGCGCTGCGGCGCAAGGCCAGGAACTCTTCCTGGGCCGCCGCCCATTCGGGTATCAACAGGTCAGCCAGAGGCGCGCCGGCCTTGAGCTCGTCGCCCGGCGCGCGGTCATACACGCGCTCGACAAAGCCGGCCGCCCGCGCCTGTACCACGGCGACGTCACGCTCGTTGAAGGCGAGGATGCCGGAGAGGTCCAGTGTGGACGCCAACACGCCACGGGTGACCATTGCCAGGCGCACTCCGAGGTTCTGCGCCACACGGGGGTCGATCTGCACAGCGGCGCTGTCTGCAGCGCCTTCGGCATAACGCGGCACCAATTGCATGTCCATGAAAGGCGATTTGCCGGGCTTGTCGAATTTCTGCTGTGGGTACATCGGGTCATACCAGTACAGCGCCGGTTTGTTGTCGGCCATGGCCGCGACCGGAGCCGGTGCCTGCGCCAGCCAGTAACCGGCGCCCAGGCCACCGCCCAACAGCGCCACCGCGAGGAGTCGATTAATCATGGGAGGCTTCTCCGTAGGCGAAATACAGCTGCGCGCCGATCAGGGCACGTTGCTCAAGGGCATCGATCTGTTTGAAACGGGCTTCGACCAGCTCACGGCGGGCGCTGACCAGGTTGAGCAAGTCCCCCTTGCCAGCGCGATAACCGGCCAGGCTCAGCGCGACCTTTTCTTCGGCCAGGGGCACCAGGCTGTCCTGGCTGCGCTGCACGGCGCGGTCCAGACGCTGGTATTGCGCCAGGTCGTCGTCCAGTTGCTGGGTGTGTTCGCGGGTGACCGCTTCGCGCTCGGCATCCAGCTGATCCAGTTCGGCTTGCTTGGCGGCGATCCCGGGGTTTTGCCGGCGACCGGGGAAGATCGGCAGGTCGAAACTCAATTGCAGGCTGACCATATCGCCGTATTCACGCCCACGGTGCTGGTAGTCCACTTCCCAACTCCAGTCCGACGTCTTTTGCGCCTTGGCTTCGCGCAACCGCGCTTGCGCCTCGCGGGTGCGCGGCGCAAAGGCTTGCAGTTCAGGGTGCTGATGCAGGTTGTAACGCCCGTCGATGGGCCAGTTGGGCAACTGGCCGCTGGGCGCTTCATTGGCGGCCGGGCCGATCCAGCGCTTGAGCGCCGCGCGGGCCTGGGCGCGTTGCTGGGTCAGTTCGTCTTCGCGCCCGGCCAGTTCGGCGGCTTCCTGTTTGGGCATGACCGCATCCGAGGGCTGGCCGCGACCACCGGCCAATTGCGCACGCACGCTGTCTTGCAGCAGGCGGTTCTGCTGGTAGAAGTCCTTGAACAAGGCCTCCTTGCGTTCCACCGCATAGGCACGGATCCAGGCCTGGGCCGTGGCCTGGCGCACGTTCAGGCGCTCGATCCGACCTTCGGCCGCGGTGCGCTCCACCGCGGCATCGGCCAGCTCGATACGCGCCTTGCGCTTGTCGCGGCTGGGCACCTGTTGCTGGATACCGATCATTTGCTCGGTCATGTCATCGCCATAGAGCGTGCCGCGATTGGGCCCACCGATGGGGAAGTTCTGCAGGCCAACCACCAGCTTCGGATCGGGCAATTCACCCGCGGGGATCGCCGCCTGGGTCGCAGCTTGCAACTTGGCCGACTCAGCAGCGAGCGACGGTGCGTTGTTCTGCGCCAGGCGCAGGGCGTCGTCCAGGGTCAGCGCATTCGCCCACGCCGGCCACGCCAGCACGCCCACCACCAGGGCGCGCATGTAGAAGGGATTCATGTTGAAAATTCCTGTTCCGTTGCGCTGCGCGCCGCATTACGCGGCCCACAGCAAAGCCATCCCGATCAGGGGATGCGTCTTGAGGTGCAACAGGAATCAGGAACGGGGTGGGCGCCAGACGCCGGACGGCGTGCGGTCTGGGATGAAATCCGAAGAGGCGCTGACGAGCAGCGGATGCGCCAGGGTCAACGGCGCCTTGAGCATCGGCAGGGAGAGTTGCAGCAGGCCGCCGGTCTTGCATTCCTGGCCGGGTTTGCAGGCCTTGCCGTGATCGACGCCGTCCTGGCAGCAGTCCGGGTTCATGTCGGTCATCACCTGCATGTCCGACATCTTCATCGGGCAGGGTTCGGTGCTCGATGGCACCCCCGCCATCCCGGTCAGGGGAAGCGTGAGGCTCAACAGCAGGACCAGGACTAAACGCAAAAGGCGGCTCATGGGGCGCGAGTCTAGCCAAGCGCGGGTTAAGCCGCTATTAACAATTGCGTGAGAACTCGGCCGTGATAGCGGATCTGGGCCAGGGTCAACGCGGTGTAGCCGATGATCACCGCCGGCGGCAAGCTCACGTCTTGACAGAACTTGCCCAGAGGCTGCAGCGTCAACCCGGCTTCGGCGGCATGGTTGCAGAAATCGCCCTCTTCGACACCGGCCGGCAACCACAACACAAAATGCAACCCTGCCTGCTGGCCACTGACCGCGCAGCGCCCGCCCAGGCATTCCAGCAACGCATCGCGACGGGCTTGGTATGCCTGGCGCGAGGCACGCAAGTGACGCACGAAGGCGCCACTGCGCAAGAACTCGACCAGCCCCAATTGATCAGTGGCCCCCACCGAATGCCCGGTGAGCTGCAAGGTGCGCAACAGCCCGCGACGCAGCGCCTTAGGTACCACCATGAAGCCGACGCGCAAACCGGGGAACAGGTTCTTGTTAAAGCTGCCGCAGTAGATCACGCGGTCGGCCGAATCCAGGGACTTGAGCGCGGCCAGCGGCGCGGTGTTGTAGTTGTACTCGCTGTCGTAATCGTCTTCGACCACCCAGGCGTCGGCGCGGGCTGCCCAGTCCAGCAGCGCCAGGCGACGGGATAACGACAGCGTCATGCCCAGCGGCGCCTGGTGCGCCGGGGTGACGTAGGCCAAGCGGGCGGTCTCGGGAAGTTGCGCAGTATCGAGGCCCTCGGCGGTGACGGGGATGCCCTGCACATTGGCGCCTGCCAGCGTGAATAGGCGCCGTGCCGGCAGGTAGCCGGGATCCTCGACACAGGCCCTATCGCCGGCCTTGAGCACGCTGCGCGCGATCAGGTCCAGGGCGTGGCGGATGCCGGTGGTGACAATCACCTCATCGGCTTCGCAATGCAGGCCGCGATAGCTGCGCAGGTAGTCGGCGATCTGTGCGCGCAACTCGGGCAAGCCGGCCGGGTGTGACGCCTCCAACACGCCCGGCCCGACTGACAACAGCCCCCGGGTGATACAGCGGGCCCAGCTCTTCAGATCGAACAGGCTGGCATCCGGGCGCCGTGCGACAAAGGGCACATGACTCTGCACACCACTGTCCGGCAGATCAGACTCCACAGGCCGACGGGGTATGTCCTTGGCCAACGGCGCTGCGATGAACTGCTCGGGGATCACCGCGCACACCCGCGTGCCGGACCCGGCGACCCGCTGCACGTAGCCTTCGCTGTGCAGGCGGTCGAACACCGCTTCCAGCGTGCCACGGGAGACCCGCCAGCGTTCGGCCAGGCTCCGCGTGGAGGGCAAGCGGCTGCCCGACGGCAGTTGGCGGTTCAGGATCGCACCGCGCAAGGCTTCGTAGGCGCCCTGCTGCTTGCCCGCCTCCAGCGTGTCGGGACGCGGCAGGTCGAGGGCGGATGCGGTTTTTCCTCGGTTCATAGTGGTCCTATCGAACAAGGCACAAGTGGTCCTAATGATTAAACCACAATGCGACTAGAGTCTGGGCTCTACTCTTTGCATCGAGACGTCCCATGACTCAACGCGCCCTCTCCACCGGGTTCTGGCTGGTGCTGCTGACCGTGCTCATCGCCTTGCCACGCATCACCTTGGACATGCACCTGCCGGCCCTGCCCGCTATGGCCGATTACTTCCAGACCAGCGACAGCCAGTTGCAACTGACCCTGACGCTGTACGCCCTCGGCTCGGCGATTTCGCTGCTGGTCAGTGGCCCGCTCACTGACCGCTTTGGTCGTCGTCCGGTGTTGCTGGCAGGGTTGTTTCTGTATGTCCTCGCCACGGCAGCTTGTGCCCTGGCGGACAACATCGCCGTGTTGATCATCGCCCGACTGTTCCAGGCCTTGGGTGGCTGCTGCACCACCGTGATCGGCCGTGTGATCGTGCGCGATTACTTCGACCGCAACGAGCAAGCACGCCTGCTTGGGCTGATCTCCATGGCCATGGCCATTTCGCCCATGGCCGCGCCGGTACTGGGTAGCCTGATGCTGCCGTTCATCCACTGGCGCGGGCTGTTCGTGCTGCTGGGCGTAATCGCAGCTGTGCTGTGCCTGGTGGTATATCGCCGCCTGCCTGAAACCCGCCCGCCGGAAGTCGCCGCTGCCCCGCCGCGTGGGCTGCTGCGCATCTACGGCCAACTGCTGCGTGACCGTTACTTCCTGCGTTATTCCCTGGCGATCGGTTGCGTGTACAGCACCTATTTTCCGTTTATCAGCGAGTCATCGGCGTTGCTGCAACGGGGGTTTCATCTGTCTGCGACTGCTTACGCACTGGTATTCGCAGCAACCATCAGCGGCTACATGCTGGGCGCGAACCTGTTTCGTCGGCTGGTGCGGCGCTTCGAGGCAGACCGTTTGATCATCGCCGGCATAGCCGTGAACGTGCTGGGCAGTGGGATTCTCGCGCTCGCAACCGTCGCGCTGCCGGGGGAATGGCTGGCGATCGTGCTGCCGATGGTGCTGATCATGGTGTCGGTGGGGATGGTGATTCCGGCCTGTCAGCTGTCGGTGCTGCAGCCCTATGGTGCAATCGCGGGAACGGCATCCGGGTTGTTCTTTTTCACCCAGATGTTCCTGACGGCAGTGAGCAGTTGGGCGACCGGGCTGTTGTCCGATGGCACGTCGGCACCGTTGGTGATGATGACGGCACTGGCCAGTGTGTTGCTGGTGACAAGTTGGCTGGCCTTGCAGCAAAAAGCCGCGCCTGTTGCTCAGGCGCGGCTCGGGTAACGCAACAATCAGTGCATGAAGATCGCGATCAGGATGATCACCGGAATAGGCACACCGAGGAACCAAAGCAGTAATGAGCGCATGATGTTCTCCTTGAATTAACGTACGAAGTGTTCGGTTTCGACATACACCACGGCATCGCGACGACGACCGCCAAAGGTGGCTGCGAAGCTGGCGAAGAACGCGCCGATCAACAGGGCAACAAAGGTCCACAGTGAGGTGTAGGCAGCGACCTTGGCGGCGGTATCAGCAGCTTGTTTGGCTTTGAGCTTGGCGTCTTCCACCGCTTTGCGGGCATCGCCGTAGACTTTGTCGATACGCGCTTCGGCATCTGCCTGGCTGAGGTTGGTGCGCTGGCTGATCAACTGGGCCAGGTAGGCACGGTCTTCGGGAGCCAGTTGGCCGTCGTTGCTCA
Organism: Pseudomonas reactans; assembly: GCF_013385825.1. GTDB lineage: Bacteria > Pseudomonadota > Gammaproteobacteria > Pseudomonadales > Pseudomonadaceae > Aquipseudomonas > Aquipseudomonas reactans. The sequence goes on from NZ_JACAPG010000017.1 coordinate 35,603, forward strand.
GGGTGCGGGTGAAGATGCGGGCAACTACACCATGGGCGGCATCATCGCTGACGGCGACCGGACGGTCGTCGCGGAACAGGCTGTCGACGTAGTAATCGAAGTCGCCGCCGTTAACACCTTTGGCAGCACTGCCAGCGGCTTGGGTAATACCGCTGGCCGCACCGGCTGCAACGCTGGCACCGGCTTTCACGCCGCCGCTGACGACACTGCTCACCGAACCGACCACCAGTACCGCAGTAATCAGCGTGGCCACAGCCCAGGCCAGGAAACCATGGGCGGTGTCGCGAAAGTACACCTCATCGCCGTGCATATTCGCCCACTTCACCCGCAACCGGCCGGCGATGTAACCGCCCAGCCCGGACGCGACGATCTGGGTAAACGCCAGCCAGACAATCGTGGAAATGCCAAGCCCTTTGGCACTGATGCCGCTGTCAGCCCACGGCGATACCGCCGAAAAGCCCAGGCCGAAGCCCAACAGCACCAGAATCAGGGACAATGCGGCCGCAGCGGCCGCCCCAGCAAAAATCGCCCCCCAGGAAACCCCGGAGAGCGCGCTCGACTCTTGCAGCGTGGATGAGGATGTGATCATTGTTGTTGTGCTCCAAGGCAGAAAAATAGTGTTACAAGTCTCAAAAGGGACAGTGCAGGCACCATGCCAGTCGTCACAAAAATAAATATCTATATATTTCAACAAGTTAAATAACTTGAACTTCCCAGGACCATGCAAGTTGCAAGAAAGGCCAATGGCAGGCGGGCGTTATGCATTCCTGAAGGAAAATTTGGCGGTTTTGCCAACATGAAGTTTTATTTAGGAAGCGTTCAGCCATTTCTTGGCAAAATGCCCGTACTTCTGTAGGAGCCGGCTTGCCGGCGATTGCGGTCTTCCAGTGTGAAAGGTAATCCCATGACCCGAATTTTGACCATCGAGGATGACGCCGTAACGGCCCGCGAGATCGTCGCCGAGCTGAGTAGCCATGGACTGGATGTAGATTGGGTAGACAACGGCCGTGAAGGCCTGGTCCGCGCCGTGAGTGGCGATTACGACCTGATCACCCTCGACCGCATGCTGCCGGAACTCGATGGGTTGGCCATCGTCACCACGCTGCGCACGATTGGTGTGTCGACGCCGATCCTGATGATCAGCGCCCTCTCCGACGTGGACGAACGCGTGCGCGGCCTGCGTGCCGGCGGAGATGACTACCTCACCAAGCCGTTCGCCTCCGACGAAATGGCCGCCCGCGTCGAAGTGCTGCTGCGGCGCAAAAGCACGGTCCAGGAGTTCGAAACCGCCCTGCGCGTGGCCGACCTGGAGCTAAACCTGATCAGCCGCGAAGCCAGCCGCGCCGATCAGCCCCTGAGCCTGCTGCCCACCGAATACAAGCTGCTGGAATTCCTGATGCGCAACACCGGGCAGATCCTGTCGCGGATGATGATCTTCGAAGAAGTTTGGGGCTATCACTTCGACCCCGGCACTAACCTGATCGACGTGCACATCGGCCGTCTGCGCAAGAAGATCGACCCACCGGGCCTCACGCCGCTGATCCGCACGGTACGAGGTTCCGGTTATGTCATTGCTGAACCCCTCTAAAGGCTGGCGCTCTTCCAGCAGCCGTTTGCTGGCGTTGTACAGTTCGTTGTTCGTGGCCTGGAGCTGCATCCTCATGGGGGTGCTGTATTACGAGGTGTCGGGTTACCTGGGCGACCTGTCGCGCCATTCGCTGATGCAGCGCCAGCACCTGTTCCAACGCTTTGACGGCGAGGAACTGGTGGAAGCCCTGACCACCAGCATGACCTTCGACATGAAGGGCGTGGACGCCTACGGTCTGTTCGATGAGCAGTTCCGCCCGCTCAGTGGGCCGATCCGCGCGGTGCCGCCGGACCTGCCCTTGGACGGCAAGATCCACGCGCTGGTCAATTGCGTCGAATCCGACGACCCCAAGTTGCCCAAGGACAGTTGCGACGCTGTCGCCACCCACACCGAAGACGGCCGCTGGCTGGTGCTGGTGCGTGCCAACGGTTCGCTGTTCGGCGTGACCCGGATCATCTGGCATGCCCTGCTGTGGGCGCTTTCGTTGACAATTATCCCTGGCGCTGCCGGCTGGCACTTATTGCGTCGACGCCCGTTGCGGCGAATCCGCGGGATCCAGGCCAGTGCCGAAGCCATCGTCGCCGGCGACCTGACCCACCGCCTGCCGCTGTCAAACCGACGCGACGAACTGGACATGCTCGCGGCCATCGTCAACGCCATGCTGGATCGCATCGAGAAGTTGATGAATGAGGTTAAGGGCGTGTGCGACAACATCGCCCACGACCTGCGCACCCCGCTGACGCGCCTGCGTGCGCAGCTGTACCGGATCAAGCAGGAGGCCGAGGCGGAATCGGGTTACGCGGTAAAACTGGATGACGCGATTGCCGAAACCGATACCTTGATGGCGCGTTTTCGCGGGCTGTTGCGTATCTCCGAACTGGAAGACCACCAGCGTCGCTCAGGTTTTCTGGTCATGGACCCGTTGCCGCTGTTGCGCGAGTTGCACGACTTCTACCTGCCGCTGGCCGAAGAAGGCGAGTTGCAACTGCGCCTCGAAACCCCGGAATCCCTGCCGTGGATCACCGGCGACCGCGCGCTGCTGTTCGAAGCCCTGGCCAACCTGTTGAGCAACTCGATCAAGTTCTCCCCACCGGGCGGCGAAGTGATCCTGCGCGGAGTCAATGACGCCGGCAGCACGCGTATTGAAGTGCACGACTCCGGCCCCGGCATCCCCGCGGCGGAACGTGACGCAGTGTTCCAGCGCTTCTATCGCGTGGATGAAAGCGACCAGCAAGGCGGGTTCGGGTTGGGCTTGTCGATTGTGGCGGCGATCATCAACTTGCATGGGTTCAAGTTGGAAGTGGGTACCAGTGAACAAGGCGGTGCCAGATTAGTCCTGGAATGCCGCCAGCAGCTCATGCCTGAATAACACAAGCACCACAAAACCTTGTGGGAGCTGGCTTGCCGGCGATAGCGGTGGATCAGTCACTGGAAATGTTGACAGATCTACCGCGATCGCCGGCAAGCCGGCTCCTACAGTTGACGCGGATCAGCCTGGGAAATTGGCGCGCAACGCCTCAAGCCCACCGCTGTAGACACCGGCAAACAATTCCTCCACCGCCGCATCCGAAGTCCCCGCCGCTGGCGTGAACACACCCGACCAGGTCACTTTCGCCGACGTTTCGGTCAAGGCCTCAACCTGCAATGTCGCCAGGTACGCACTCACCGGAAACGGTGACTGCTCGATGGTGTAGCTGTAGGTACGCCCAACGTTATCAAAGCTCTGCAACCGCTCCACTACCACACCACCGTCGGCGGTTTGCAGGTGACGCACGCGGCCGCCATCGCTTGGCTCGCTTTTGACAATGAACGGCAGCCAGTCTGGCAGGCTGTTGAAGCCGCCGACCAATTGCCAGACCTGATCGGCCGAAACCGGGATTTCAATCACAGAAGACGCTGTTGCCACGTTAATTACTCCAGAAAATGAAAAACAATTCAGATGGCCATGCTGTCGACCACACCACCGTCGACCCGCAGCGCGGCACCGGTGGTGGCAGATGACAGGGGTGAAGCAATGTACGCCACCAGGTTGGCGACTTCATCCACATTTGCCGCGCGCTGGATGATCGAGGTCGGCCGGGCGTTACGCACAAACACATCCGCCTCGTCCCGCGCACTGCGCCCGGATTGTGCCGTGGCGTCCTTGAGCATCTGCTCCAGGCCGTCGGTAAAGGTCGGGCCAGGCAACACCGCGTTTACCGTCACTCCGGTGCCCGCCAGGCGCTTGGCCAAACCATGGGACACCGCCAGGTTGGCGCTCTTGGTGACGCCGTAGTTGATCATGTCCGCCGGGGTCGCCACACCGGACTCCGACGACAGGAAAATCACCCGCCCCCAGCCCTGCTCGACCATACCCGGCGTGTAATGCCGCGCCAGGCGTACACCGGAGATCACATTGACCTCATAGAAGCGTGTCCACTCGCTGTCCGGGGCCTCAAAGAAATCCACGTCGTTGAAGATGCCCAGGTTGTTGACCAGGATGTCGGCACGCGGTTCGGCGGCGAAGAGTTTTTCTGCGCCTTCGGCCGTGCCGAGATCCGCCACCAAACCACGCAGGTCAGCACCGGGAACGGCCTGGCGGATGCTCGCCAAGGCATCATCTACCTTGCCCGCGTCACGCCCGATCACCACCACCGTGGCGCCGGACTGCGCCAGCGCCTGGCTGATGCCCAGGCCGATACCGGCGGTGCTGCCGCTGACAATCGCTACTTTGCCGCTTACATCAATTTTCATGGTTGAAACTCCTGAAGTTAAAGCGGCAGTGGTGCGCGATCCGAAATCAATCGGGCATCGCGCAGGGCCTGCCAGAAGGCTGCCGGGATCTTTTCTGACAACGCCGCGACGTCTTCGGCAATCCGCCCCGGACGACTGGCACCGGGAATCACCGCCGCCACGGCCGGATGGGCCAGGGAGAATTGCAGCGCAGCGGCTTTCACGCTGACGCCGAACGCCTGGGCAATCGCCTTGATCTGCTCGACCTTGCTGATGATCGCCGGGCTGGCTTTCTGGTATTCGAAGTGTTCGCCACCGGCAAGGATGCCGGAGCTGTAGGGGCCACCGACGACGATCTCGACGTTCTGGGCCGAAGCCGCGTCCATCAGGCGTTGCAGGGCGCGATCGTGGTCCAGCAGAGTGTAGCGGCCGGCCAGCAAAAAGCCGTCGGGTTGTGCTTCGGTCAAATCAAGCGTCAGCTCGCACGGCTCGACGCGGTTCACGCCCAGGCCCCAGGCCTTGATCACGCCTTCTTCGCGCAGGCGGGTCAGCACTTTGAAGGCGCCGGTGCGGGCCTGATTGAAGTAGTCCAGCCATTGGTCGCCGTAGAAGTCTTGGGCGATGTCGTGAATCCACACGATATCCAGGCGATCGGTGTTCAGGCGGATCAGGCTGTCTTCGATGGAGCGCAAGGTGGCGTCGGCGCTGTAGTCGTTGAGCATCTTGTTCGGGCGGCCGTGTTCGAACACGCCGCTTTTTTCGCCGAGGTCACGGGCGCTGTCTTCGACTTCGTCGAGGATCACCCGGCCAACCTTGGTGCTGAGCACGAAGTCGTCGCGGTTGTACTGCGACAGGGCTTGGCCCAGGCGGATTTCCGAGAGGCCCGAGCCGTAGAACGGCGCGGTGTCGAAATAGCGCACGCCGGCGTTCCAGGCCGCCTCGACGGTGGCCTGGGCTTCGTCTTCAGGAATGGCGCGGAACATGTTGCCCAGCGGTGCGGTGCCGAAGCCGAGCTGGCCTGGGAGTTTGTCTTTCAAGCTCATGGTGGATCCTCAATGGGTTCAGGGGTCGCTGTGACCGTTGAGCAGATCCTAGATTGCAGAGATCGGACCGTCCAAGACATACTGCGACCAACTTGAGTCCTTGTAGGTCTAACATGATCGATCTCCGCCAACTGCGCTACTTCGAAGTGGTCGCTGAAGAAGAACACGTCGGCCGTGCAGCCGAACGCCTGCACATCTCGCAGTCGCCGCTGAGCCGGCAGATAGCCCAGCTGGAAGAGCGGCTGGGCCTGACCTTGTTCGAACGCAGCCAGCAACGCATCCGCCTGACCCGTGACGGCCAGACCTTCCTGGCTGAAACCAAGGCGCTGCTGACCCACGCCAATCGCCTGGAATCCCTGGGCAAGCGCCTGGGCAGGGGCGAAGAAGGTGGGCTGTGCATCGGCTACATCGAAAACGCCATGCATGCCGGTGTGTTGCCCAATGCCCTGCGCGTGCTGCGCGACGACCGCCCCACCGTGCATATCAAGTTGTATAACCTGCCCTCTCTGGAACAGCTGGAAGGTCTGCGCCAACGCAGCCTGGATATCGCACTGGTGAACGAACCACCGGCCGCCGATGACCCGGACCTGATCGCGCGGCAAGTGCTGGATGACCCGATGCTGCTGGCCCTGCCTGAACACCACCCACTGGCACGCCAAAGCGAGTTGCTGCCCGAGCATCTGGCCGATCAGGAATGGATCGGTGTACAACGCAAACTTGGCGCGCCTCCAGCTGACGACTTTGTTGCTGCCTGCATTCGCGCCGGCTTCACGCCGCAGATCCCCATGGAAGCCGGTGAGCCGTTTACCGCGTTGGGGCTGGTTGCTTCGGGCCTGGGCGTGGCAATGGTGCAAAAGGGCCTGAGCCGCAATGCCCCGCCCGGCGTGGTGTTGCGGGAGTTGCCGTGGCTGAGTTACACCACACCGCTTTGGGCGGCATGGCATCGGATCAACCTGCGGCCGTTGGTGGAAACCTTCCGCAAAGTGCTCACAGATTGAACCCCCACTTGTAGGAGCTGGCTTGCCGGCGATGGCGGCAGGTCATCCACCGGATGCGTCGACTGAACCACCGCTATCGCTGGCAAGCCAGCTCCTACAGGGGATCGTGCTAGACCCACTCCTTCAGGCGGTACCACAACATCCCCAACGCCAGCAGCGGCGAGCGCAGCGCTTTCCCGCCGGGGAAGGTCATGTGTGGCACTTGGCTGAAAATATCCAGGCCTGTGCTGTGTCCGGCGTGGATGCCTTCGGCCAGCAACTTTGCGCACCAGTGCGTCACGTTCAACCCATGCCCGGAATAGCCCTGGGCATAAAACACATTCGGGTAATGCTTCAGGCGCCCCACCTGCGGGAAGCGATTGGCGGTTATGCCGATCTTGCCGCCCCACTGAAACTCAATGGCGGTATGGGCCAGTTGCGGGAACACCTTGAGCATTTTCGGCTGCATATAGGCGGCGATGTCCACCGGATCGCGGCCGGAGTAATGGCAGGCGCCGCCGAATAGCAGGCGGCGGTCAGCGGACAATCGATAGTAATCCAGGCCGACTTTCTGGTCGCACAGCGCAAGGTTCTGCGGGATCAACTGGTTGGCCACATCTTCCGACAACGGCTCGGTGGCGATGATGTAGCTGCCCGCCGGGAGTACCTTGCCGCTCAAGCGCGGTTCCAGTTCCTCCAGATGGGCATTGCAGGCCAGCACCAGGTGGTCGGCGCGCACCGTGCCGCCTGCGCAGCGCACTTGCACCGTGTCGCCGTGGTTCAGTTCAAGCACCTCAGTGTGCTCGAAGATCCGCACCCCGAGAGACTCGGCCAACTGCGCTTCACCCAATACCAAATTCAGGGGATGCAAGTGGCCAGAGCCCATGTCGACGAGACCACCGGCATATACCGCCGAACCCACGATCTGTCGCATATCCTGCGGACCCACCAGGCGCGTTTCGTGGGTATACCCCAGCTCCGCCAGGTGCGCCTGCTCGCCTTTGAATGCAGCGAACTGCGCGGGCGTATTGGCCAACTCGCAAAAGCCCCAGCGCAGGTCGCAGTCGATGCTGTGCGCACGAATACGCTCGCCCACCAACGCCACCGAGTCGATGCCGGCACGCTCCAGGTAACGCACGCCCTCCTCGCCCACGTATTTGGCAAATCCCGACACGTCATGGCCGATACCGCGAATCAACTGCCCGCCGTTGCGCCCGCTGGCGCCCCAGCCGATGCGCCGGGCTTCCAGCAGGATCACCGAGAGCCCGCGCTGGGCCAGTTCGATGGCGGTATTCACGCCAGTGAACCCGCCGCCGATCACGCACACATCGGCGGTCAGGTCGGCGCCCAATGCGGGGCGCTCCGTCAGGGCGTTGGCCGTGGCCCGGTAGTAGGACCGGGCGTGGTCAGTCGACTGCATCATTTGTTGGTCTTCACTTTGCTCCAGGCGCGGGTCATCAGGCGCATGGTCGCCGGGGTCGGCGTGGTGGAAATATAGAGTTTGTCGAGCACTTCCTGAGACGGGTACACCTCAGGGTTGTTCACCAGTTCCGGGTCCATGAAGGCCTTGGCCGCCGGGTTGGCGTTGGCATACCCCACCGAGGCGCTGACCTTGGCGATCACCTCAGGGTCGAGCAGGTAGTTGATAAAGGCATGGGCTTCTTTCGGATTGCTCGCGTCGGCGGGAATCGCCAGCAGGTCGAACCACAGGTTGGAGCCTTCCTTGGGAATCGAATAGGCGATATTCACCCCGTTCTTGGCTTCCTTGGCGCGGTTGGCGGCCTGGAACACGTCGCCGGAATAACCGAAGGCCACGCAGATATCACCGTTGGCCAAATCCGAGATGTACTTGGAGGAATGGAAGTAGGTGATGTACGGCCGCAGCGTCAGCAGCTTGGCCTCGGCCTGTTTGTAGTCCTCGGGGTTCTCGCTGCGCGGGTCCTTGCCCATGTAGTTGAGGATCGCCGGGAATAGCTCGTCCGCCGAGTCGAGGAAGGCCACGCCGCATTGGTTGAGTTTCTTGATGTTCTCGGGCTCGAACAGCACCGCCCACGAATCGATATGGTCGATGCCCAGCACCTGCTTGACCTTGTCGACGTTATAGCCGATGCCATTGGTGCCCCACAGGTACGGCACCGAGTGCGCATTGCCCGGGTCATTCTTTTCCAACAGCTTGAGCAACTTGGGGTCGAGGTTCTTGAAGTTGGGCAGTTGCGCGCGGTCGAGTTTGAGGAACGCACCGGCCTTTACCTGGCGCGCCAGGAAGTGGTTGGACGGCACCACCACGTCGTAGCCGGTGCGCCCGGCGAGCAACTTGCCCTCCAGGGTTTCGTTGGAGTCGAACACGTCGTAGATCGGCTTGATCCCGGTCTTGGCCTGGAAATCGGCCAAGGTCGTCTCGCCGATGTAGTCGGTCCAGTTGTAGACGCTGACCGTCGGCGCCGCCTGGCTGGCGCTGCTGAACGCGGCCACCAGGGCCAGCGGGAGAAGCTGTTTCACAAGACGCATATCGACACCCCTTTTTTGGTTTTTTTAGACGCTCAACAGCAGGAACTCACGCTCCCAGGAACTGATCACCCGCTTGAAATTCTCGTGTTCGGCACGTTTGACCGCGACGTAGCCACGCACGAACTTGTCGCCCAGGTACTGCTTGACCGTGTCGCAATCCTCCATGCGCGCCAGCGCATCTTCGAGGGTGAACGGCAGGCGCAGGTTGCGGCGTTCATAGGCGCGGCCCTCCACCGGCGCACTGGGTTCGATCTGCTCGATCATCCCGAGGTAGCCACACAGCAGACTAGCGGCAATCGCCAGGTAGGGATTGGCATCGGCGCCGGGCAAGCGGTTTTCCACACGCATGGCGTCGGGGCTGGAGGTGGGCACGCGCAGGCCGACGGTGCGGTTTTCTTCACCCCACTCGACGTTGACCGGTGCCGAGGTGTCCGGCAGGAAGCGGCGGAACGAGTTCACGTTGGGCGCAAACATCGGCAGCAGCTTGGGAATGTACTTCTGCAAGCCGCCGATGTGGTGAAGGAACAGTTGGCTCTTGTTGCCATCAGCGTCGACGAACACCGGTTTGCCGGTGGCGATGTCGACCACGCTCTGGTGCAGGTGCATGGCGCTGCCCGGCTCGTCAGCCACCGGCTTGGCCATAAAAGTCGCGGCGACGTTGTGCTTGAGCGCGGCCTCGCGCAGGGTGCGCTTGAACACAGTGATCTGGTCGGCCAGGTCGAGGGCGTCGCCGTGGCGGAAGTTGATTTCCATCTGCGCCGGGCCGTCTTCGTGGATCAACGTGTCGAGGTCAAGGCCCTGGGCTTCGCACCAGTCGTAGACATCTTCGAACAGTGGGTCGAATTCGTTGGCGGCATCGATGGAAAACGATTGACGCCCGGTTTCGGCGCGGCCGGAGCGGCCTATCGGGGTTTTCAGCGGCAGGTCCGGGTCTTCGCAACGCTGGGTCAGGTAGAACTCCATTTCCGGCGCGACGATCGGCTGCCAACCCTGATCGGTGTAGAGCTGCAGGACCTTCTTCAGCACGTTGCGCGGCGACAGTTCGATGGGGTTGCCCTGCTTGTCGAAAGTGTCGTGAATCACAATCGCGGTGGGCTCAATCGCCCACGGCACCACATACGTGGCGTTGGACACCGGGCGGCAGACCATGTCGATATCGGCCGGGTCGAGCAGGTCGTAGTAGATCTCGTCGTCGACAAAGTCCCCGGTTACCGTTTGCAGCAGCACACTTTCCGGCAGGCGCATGCCTCGCTCATGCAGGAACTTGTTGGTAGGCGCAATCTTGCCGCGTGCGATGCCAGTCAAATCACTGATCACGCATTCGACTTCGGTAATCTTGTGTTCTTTCAGCCAGGCGGACAGCTGATCGAAGGGGGCGTTCATAAGGACCTCGTCATGGGTTGGGTGCATGCGCCGGCTTGTACTCCTGGCGCATTGAGGTCTATCTTGATGCCGCCGCCCCTGCGGCATCTATCCACTTTGCACGAACCACAACGCACCAATAGAGTGCGCCCAGGTTACCCATGACACAGGCAACAGCTTTGCGCGTACAGGCCTTCACCACCGGTGATGTGGCCGCTCAATGCAATGCGACACCCGGTTGGGTGCAGCAGTACCAGCAGATGTCCCCAGGGCATTTTGCCGGGCGGATCCGCTACCTGGATTTGCAGGGTGTGGAGGTGTACGAAGAGTGCATGAACACCCGCGTGGAGCAGCATTTCAACGCACCGCCGGGCTCGTTGGCGTTCTGTTTCGACGGCAGCGACAACGCGCTGTATATGCTCAACGGCGAAAGCCACAACACCTGGATCACCCCGGAAAACTACCGTGAAGTGGCGGTGGTGTTCGGGCCGCAATTCGTGCAGCGCCATGGGCTGGATGTGGCGAAGCTCGAAGGCCTGTTCATGGCACCGTTGACCTGCCAGCAGAATGGGCTGTTCAGCCGCTGGCTGAGTGGCACCCTCACCCGCTTGTCCACCGAAATCGACCCCGCCAGCCGTGACGCCCTCACCCAGCAGTTGCTGGACGATTGCCTGTTTATCCTCGACAACGCCTGCGTGTGCCTGGACCGCCACTCGTTGCAGCGACGCAGCGAAGAACGCCGGCTGATGGCACGCATCGGCGAATGGGCGGCGGATGCACCGGATGAGACCGTCAACCTGCTTGAGCTGGCGCGGATAGCCGGCGTGCCGTTGCGTCAGTTGCAACAGGGCTTCAAGACCTACACCGGGATGAGCCCGGCGCAGTGGTTGCGGTTGCGCCGGTTGAATGGGGCGCGGCGGGAGTTGTTGGGCTCACCGAACGCCACCGTCGCCGAGGTGGCGATGAATTGGTCGTTCTGGCACCTGGGGCGGTTTTCCAACAGTTACCGGGCCTTGTTCAAAGAACTGCCGAGCGAAACGCTAAAGCATCGCCACTAACGGAGAAGCCTTCTCAATACCTTGTAAAACCTGGCCGATATGCCTAGCTTATGCGCCCCCCGCCCGCGCTTTAAGGCCCTGCCCCATGGTTTTGCGTTTTCGTCCCGTCGTTTCCTCACGTTTCGCCCTCGGCCTGCTGCTCAGCGGCGGCATCGGCAGCAGCCTGGCGGCTGAAATCGAGCTGCCGGCGGTGAACGTCCAGGGCCAGGAAGAGTCCGGCTATCGCAGTGAAACCGCCTCGGTGGCCGGCTTCGATGATGCGCCGCTGCTGGACACTCCGGCGTCGATCACGGTGATCAACGCCGCGCTGATCAAGGACCAGCAGGCGCGCCTGCTCAGCGAAGTGCTGCGCAACGACGCCTCGGTGGGCGACAGCTATGCGCCCATCGGCTATTACGAAAACTTCGTGGTGCGCGGCTTCTCGCTGAACGCGGCAAGCAGCTACAAGATCAACGGGCGCACCATCACGGGCGAGCAGAACGTCGCCCTGGAAAACAAGCAGCAGGTCGAAGTGCTCAAGGGCCTGGCGGGCCTGCAAAGCGGGATTTCCGAGCCAAGCGGCGTGATCAACTACGTGACCAAGCGCCCGGAAGACGTGCGCTCGGTGACCGTCTCCACCGACGATCGCGGCAGCGGCTACATCGCCACCGACGTGGGCGGCTGGTTTGGCAGCGAGCAGCAATTCGGCCTGCGCGCCAACGTGGCCCATGAAGACCTCAACTCTTATGTTGAACACGCCAATGGCCAGCGCGATTTTGTGTCCCTGGCGTTCGATTGGAACATCAGCCCCGATGCGCTGTTGCAACTGGATGCGGAATACCAGAACAAGCAACAGCGTTCGGTGCCGGGCTACCAATTGCTCGGCGGCACCGAAGTACCCCACGATGCTTCGCCGAAAAAGCTGCTGGGCCACCAGAGTGGGTCGAAGCAAGTGGGCATTGATTCACTGAACCTCAACGGCAAGTTTGAGTACCGCTTCAGCGATCAGTGGAAAGGCAGTGTCAGCGCGGCGCGCAGCAAGGTGGTGATCGATGATTACAGCTCGTTTGCCTGGGGTTGTTATGGATCGACCAGTTGCACCTCCAGCGTACCGAACTACTTCAGCCCCGAAGGCAATTACGACGTCTACGACTACCGTAGCCCCGACGACACTCGCCGTGATGATGAGATCCAGGCGGCTATGACCGGATTGTTCGACACCGCAGGCCTGGGCCATGAACTGACCTTCGGCACCAGTGCATTCCGCCGGGTGATCGACAAGCGCAAATCGGTCAACGAGTTCATCGGCACCACCAACATCGACGTAGACGCTCCGACATTCACGCCAACCGACAAGCCCCTGAACGACAGCCACCGCAACCTCGATAGCCGTCAATACGGCGTGTTCGTCACCGACCGAATCCGTTTCAACGAGCAATGGCAAACCATCCTCGGCGGCCGTGAAGTGCGTCTGGATGAAAAGGCCTTTGACAGCGTCACTGGGAGCCAGACCCGCCACACCCAGCAATACGTATTCCTGCCTCAAGCCTCATTGATCTACAAACCGGTGGAGAACGTTTCGCTCTACACCAGCTACAGCAAGGGCCTATCACTAGGTGGTACAGCGCCGTGGTTCGCGAACAACGCAGATGAAACACTCGCCCCCACCACCTCACGTCAAATCGAAGCCGGGGTGAAATACGACTGGCGCCGCATGAGCTTCACCGCCGCTGTATTCCAGACCCGCCAGGCCTACCAATACGCCAAGCCGGACGGCACGGGGAAATTCGACTACGTGCAACAAGGCGAACAGAAGAACACGGGCCTGGAACTGTCGGCCAATGGCTGGGCCACCGAGCGCCTGCAGATCGCAACCAGCGTGGCGGCGATTCGGGCGCGGGTGACCGGCAGCGGTACTGCGGATTATGAGGGCCACCAAGCGATCAACGTGCCCAAGCTGCGCGCCAGTGTGTATGCCGATTATGCATTGCCATGGGTGAACGGCCTGGCGCTACTCGGCGGCGTGCAATACAGCGCCAAGAAGTACGCCAACCGCAGCGGCAATGTGGAGGTGGGGGATTACGCAGTGGTGAACGTCGGCAGCCGCTACACCACCAAAGTGAGCGGCTATGAGACGGTGTTCCGCCTGAGCGTCGACAACCTGTTCGACAAGCGCTACTGGCGCGACGCGGGCGAATACATGGGCGATGACTATCTGTTCCAGGGCGCGCCGTTGACGGCACGCCTGAGTGCTTCGGTCAATTTCTGAACACACGCGGCGCTGCCAGCCACAGCGCCGCCAAGCCGCACGTCAACAGGCTCCAGCCAAGGTCCTGAGCCCAGGTAACCAAGGTCAACCCGGCGCCAATCGCCAGGTAATAGAGCAAGCCAAAAACGGCCGCAGCGGTACCAAGGCGGTCTTGATAATCCACCAATGCCGCCCCCAGCACGTTGGGAATCGCCATGCCGAACGCCAGCACCACCAGCAACATCGGCCCCACGAACAGCCAGCTCTCCTGCAACATCAGGACCGACAGACCGCCTGACAGCGCCACCCCTGCGGCGACCAGCACCAACTGCTCGCCATTCAGGCCACGCTTGAGCAAGACTTTGTTCAGCCATGCCCCAAGCCCCGATCCAAGCGCGAGCAACACACCGCTGTAGCCGAACTCGGCAGCAGACAAACCCAGCCGTGCGAAGATAAACGGCCCCACGCTGTAGTAACCAAACAGCGCAATATTGAACGCCGCCACCAGGCCGACGGAACGCCATACCCCGAGGTCCCGGAGCATCAGGCCTACGGTTTGGCCCAGGGGCGATGTCGGCAGGGACGCCGGACGCGTCTCGGGCAAGGCCCACAGGCAGGCGAACCACAATCCCGCCGCTGTCAGCAGCAAGCCCGTGAGCATGCCGCGATAGCCGAAATACTGCACCAAGGTCGCGCCGCTGAACAGGCCAAGTGCCGGGCTGGCGGCCAGGGCAATCCCCATCATGGAAAACACCTGGGCCAACTGCGCGCCGTGAAAGCGGTCGCGCAACAGCGTCTGCGTGGCCACTGAGCCAACCGCCGCGCCGAAGGCCGCGATAGCCTGGGCCGATAGCAGACCGTTGAACGTGCTCACACTCAAGGCCAGCAGCGTGGCGGCAACATACAGTCCCAGCCCGGCCAACATCACCGGACGCCGGCCCCAGCGATCACACAACCGTCCCCACACCACCACGCCAAACGCAAACGCCAGGAAGTACACCGACAAGGTCTGCCCCGCCCGTTCAGGCACGACGGCGAAGGCCTGGCCGATGTCACCCAGGGCCGGGCTATAGAGGGTTTGGGCCAGTTGCGGGAACATCAGCAGCGCCACGGCCAGCACCAACAGTTTTTGAGATGTCATGGACAGGACCTTCACGGGAAAACAAGCGGAAGGATTCTAAGCGGCGGGGACTGGGGTATTATCCAGACTTCGACAATATATCCATGAAATCGGACAAACCATGGCTTGGCTCGCCGCCGACGCATCCTTCGACCCGGACAGCTACCTGGCTCCCGTCATCGGCATCGCCGCCCTCCTCGGCGACCACGACTCCGGCCTGCATCACCACCGGCGTGGTCAACTGCTGTTTACCCAACACGGCTGCACCCGCATTACCCTGGACAATCAACTGTGCCTGCTGCCACCGACCCGCGCGGCGTGGATACCTTGCGGTGTGCATCACCGTGCGGTGATGAGCAAGACGGTGGATTACCGCTCGGTGTACCTGAGCCCAGCCGTTGCGGCCCTGTTGCCGACGGCGGTGCGGGTGATCGAAGTGAGCGCCTTGCTACGCGCGGTGCTGGAGCCGATGGCCATGGCCCCGTTCGAGACCGATTGGCTCACCGGCCGATATGCCCATTTGCTGGCGTTGTGCCTGGAGGAAATCCAGGGTGCGGCCGAGCAACGCATGCTCCTGCCCTTGCCGCAGGACAAGCGCCTGGCACCATTGCTGGCCAATCTCGAACGCTTGCCACCCACGTTGCAAGACCTGGAAAAGCAAATCGGCGCCAGCACCAAGACCATTGGCCGGATCTTCCTGCGGGAAACCGGCCTGGGCTATCAGCAATGGCGCCAGCAGTGGCGCTTGATGCGCGTCATCGAGTTGCTCGCTACCGGGCGCAGTATCGGCTACTGCGCCTTTGAGCTGGGCTTTGCCAGCGACAGCGCATTGATCGCCTTCTTCAAGGGCATGACCGGCACCACGCCACGTGGCTATTTCAAATCAGGTTGAGCCTCACTTCGGCATCTTGCGAAAGCCCACGGCCAGACGGTTCCAACTGTTGATGGTGGCGATGGCCACGCTCAGGTCGATCTGCTCCTGGGCACTGAACTCGGCGGCCAGTGCGTTGAAGTCTTCGTCCGGGGCGTGGGTGCGGCTGATCAGGGTCAGGCTCTCGGCCCAAGCCAGGGCGGCGCGTTCACGCGGGGTGAAGAATGGCGTTTCGCGCCAGGCCGAGACGGTGTACAAGCGGCGCTCGGTTTCGCCGCCTTTGCGGGCGTCGGCGGTGTGCATGTCGAGGCAGAAGGCGCAGCCGTTGATTTGCGAGACGCGCAGGCGGACCAGTTCCAACAGGGGCAGTTCGATGGACAGTTTGCCAACGGCGGCTTCCAGGGCGAGCATGGCTTTCATGGCGTCTGGGGAGGCGGTGTAGAAATCAGTACGGGTTTGCATGATGTTGCTCCAGGGCAGTGGGGATTGATGGCTAGGTTAGTCATCGGGCCTTGGGGGAGGAATATCCAATTTGGGGGAAGAATGGGTGACCAATTGGTTTGGAGTGTCGACGACCACCTGAAGCAGTAGCGCGTGGTATTCGTCCAAGGCAACGGCGTGGCCTGGGACCCCGCCGCAACCTTCAATGCCGAACACCACATCGCGGTGACAGGCGTCAAACCATGGATCCGACAGCACCTCAAGGCACCGACAACCACCCACTGAAACCGCCCGGCGCTTTTAACGGGCACCAGGCGAAATCCCAGGATGACGGCGGCAACGCCTGCGGTTCGGTACCGACAGCGCGGGCGTCTTTCCAGTCGACAACCCGTGACGACTGCCAGGCCAGGGCCACACCCTGGGCCTGACTTTCATCCGTATTGACCCACCGCGCCGCAGCCGCCGCCATGAACGCCTCGATCGGCTCGTCGTCGATCTGCGACCGATACGGCGAGCCCAGCAGCCAACGGCAGACATTCAGGTGATAGGTCCAATCCAGCGGCGGCCGGTTGCGATAGGCCCAGGTCATGAAGCTGCGAAACAGGTTCAACCCTTCAGGCGGATCCAGCTTGAGCAGCGCCGGGCAGATATCGAACAAGGTGTGCCAATACGGCAACAATCGCGCATCCAGGTGCACAAAGCTGCGGGAGTTACTCGGGTATTCCGGCGGCATCGGTTCCGCGTGCAGGCGGCGGGACGCCTTGCTGACCAGGCGGCTGGCGCCTGCGGGCAACAGGTGGTTCATGAAACGCACTCTCAGTCATGACGAGGGAATGCCGCCCGATCACGGGAGGCCCAAGGCATACGTCAGAATGCGGGAGAGGCGCGGGGGTTGGCCGAGGGCCAGGAATAGCGCGGTGGCGCCTTGTTGCGCCGTTCGTGAGCCGGGCGCGGGGTTTGCCCCAGGCCCAGCAACCAGGCCAGGCCGACCAGAAACACCAGGGCAACCGTCAAGGCGTTGCAGACCGGGCAAGCAAAGTAGTTCGAGATGTTGCTGGAAGACGGGCTGCCCAACCCTTTGTCGGAAAGTGGCGCCTGCTTGCCGTCCACCGAACAAAACGCCCCGCCGATGCCATTCAGTTCCTGGCCCATCATCTGCCCATGCCCCAAACCGCAGACGAACAGGTTCATCAGCACGCAGAAGTACAGGGCCCAGGCAATCAGGGAACGGTCGGGGTAACTCAATTTCATGGCGGCGACTCTACCACCAGAGCCGCCAAATGATGAAATGTCGCAGGCCCCTGTGGCAGAACGTCGCAGATTACGTGCACTTCCCAGGGTTGGTAGACTGGGCGCCCTCAAAGCCTGACGTATTGATCCAGAGCAATGCAGGCGTTTCACAGGATGCACAGTTGATGAGTACCTTATTCACCCGCCGCAAAGTGCTGACCGGAATGGGCCTGCTGGGCCTGGGCAGCCTGCTGGGCGGCTGTGACTACAGCCCCAAGCTGAACTTCAAGTACGGCAAGGACCTGAGCGACAAGATCATGGGCCGTACCTTCAAGCTCAAGAACACCGACGGCGAAACCGTCACCTTGAGCTCGTTCCGTGGACTGATGCCGGTGGTGTTCTTCGGCTTCACCCAATGCCCGGCCGTGTGCCCGACCACCCTGGCGCGCGCCGCGCAGGCCAAGAAGTTGATGGGCCGCGACGGCGAAATCATGCAGGTGGTGTTTATCACCCTGGACCCGGAACGCGACACGCCGGAGATTCTCGACAAGTACGTCAAGGCCTTCGATCCGAGCTTCGAAGCGCTGTACGGCACCCCGGAAGAAATTGCCGTGGCCGCCAAGGAATTCGGGATCTTTTATGAAAAGATCCCGGCTGGCGACACCTACACCCTGTCCCACACCGCCACCAGTTTCGTGTTCGACACCCGTGGCAACCTGCGCCTGGGCCTGCAGGCATCCCTTACCGCTAAAGAGTGCGCAGAAGACCTGCTCACCGTCATGGAGGTCTGCTAATGACTGCCGTTCAACACCTCAAACGCACCCTCATCGGCCTGACCCTGCTGGGCCTTGCCGCCCACGCCAGCGCCCAGGTGCAAGTGACCGACGCCTGGGTACGCGCCACCGTGCCGGGCCAGCCGTCCAGCGGCGCGTTCATGACCGTCACCGCCGACAGCGACAGCAAGTTGCTGAGCGTGGCCTCGCCGGTGGCCAAGGACGTGCAGATCCATGAAATGAGCATGAAGGACGACGTCATGCGCATGGGCCCGGTGGACTCCGTGGCCCTGCCCGCCGGCAAGGCCGTGAGCCTCGACCCCAACGGCTACCACGTGATGCTGATGGGCCTGACCGGCCAGATCAAGGAAGGTGACCAAGTGCCGCTGACCCTGACTGTGCAAAACGCCAAGGGCGAGAAGCAGTCGATTGAAGTGAAGGCGCCGGCCCGTGGCGTGGATGGGATGGACCACAGCAAGATGCATTGATTCACAGCAAGCGGCTGGGTGTATCGCAACGGATCAGGCCGCCTGACCTTGGCTGCGTCATCAGGTGAAAACTCTCGCTGAGCAACTCGACCGTCGCGCGAATGCTCTCGGTCTGACGCGGTACCGCGAATAATCCGTAATTGACGCTCAACACTGGACTGCCGCTGGGGCCCAATGCGATTACGCGCATGGTGTCGGGGCGAATATTTTCAGCCGGCAGCAACGCGACACCCAGGCCGCTTTCCACGGCCGCCATGATTACGCCGATATTCGGGCTGGTGACGGTCACACGGAAATCGCGGCCGGCGGTCAACAACGCGTCGAACATCAGGCGCCGCCACGCGCAAGGTTCGGCATACACGATCACATCCAACGCCAACGCCGGGTCGATTTGATCATCGATCCCGCACACCCAATACAACGGCATATTCCAGGTATGCACGGGGTCGGCGGCAAATACCGAGCTCACGCCAATGGCCACGTCGAGCAAACCATCGTGCCAGCGCTCAGCGAGCGCATCGCCGTGGTCCACGGTGATGTCCATGTGTACATGGGGGCTGGCACGGCGTAAACGGCCCAGGGCGGCGGGCAACGCCGAGACGGCGACATCTTCCGACAGGCCGACGCGCACCGTGCCCATTACCGTACGCTCCTTCAAGCGTGTCGCCACTGTTTCGCCCAACGCCAGGATGCGTGTGGCATAGCTGAGCAACAGTTCCCCCTCAGTGGTCGGCACCACGCCACGCCCGGTGCGCCGCAACAGGCGTTGCCCGAGCACCTCTTCCAAGCGGCGAATCTGCGCGCTCAGCGCCGATTGCGCCCTGCCCGCCTGTTGCGCGGCGCCACTGAGGCTGCCGTGATGACACACCGCGACAAAGGTGCGCAGCAAATAGGGTTCAAATGCGTCGGATATCATGTTTGGCATAACTCTGAATCAACTGCTATCAGCCTACCTTGATACCCACCGTATGACTACGCTGCTCATCCTGTTCAATCAGTGAGTAGAAACATCATGGATACCCCCCAAAACCCGCGCATCGTATTGGCCGCTCGTCCCGAAGGTCGCCCGAAAACCACCGATTTCCGCCTTGAATACGCACCGATCCCCGAGCCGAACGATGGGCAGGTGCTGCTGGAAAACCTTTACCTGTCTCTCGACCCTTACATGCGCTGGCGCATGAGTGCCGCCAAATCGTATGCCGAGCCGGTGGGCATCGGTGAAGTGATGGTGGGCGGCACCGTGGCGCGTATCAAGCACTCACGTCACGCCGATTGGCACGCAGGCGATCTCGTATTGGCCTACGCCGGCTGGCAGCGCTTCGCGTTGTCTGACGGGCAAGACCTGCGCCGCCTGGATCCAGGCATCGCACCGCTGACCACCGCCCTCGGCGTGCTGGGCATGCCGGGTTTCACGGCCTACGCCGGCCTGCTCAATATCGGCAAGCCCAAACCCGGCGAAACCGTAGTCGTCGCAGCCGCCAGCGGTGCAGTCGGCTCAGTGGTCGGCCAGATTGCCCGCCTGCACGGTGCTCGTGCCGTGGGTATTGCCGGTGGAGCGGACAAGTGCGCATTCGTGAAAGACGACTTGGGCTTTGATGCGGTCATTGACCACCGCGCCCCCGACTTTGCCGAGCAGTTGGCCAGGGCGTGCCCCCAGGGTATCGACGTGTACTTTGAGAACGTCGCCGGGCCTGTGTGGGATGCCGTGCGACCGCTGCTCAATGATTTTGCGCGTATACCCGTGTGCGGGCTGATCGCTCATTACAACGATGGCGCCCTTCAGGAAGCAACGATGGACCGATTGCCTGCAACGATGCATGACATTCTCGCCAAGAGCCTGACCGTGCGTGGGTTTATCCAGACCGAGTTTGTCGATCAGCAGCAGGACACATTCCTGCACGAGGCCGCGCAGTGGATCGCCGAAGGCAAACTCAAATGGCGCGAGGACATTGTCGACGGCCTGGCGCGGGCACCCGAAGCGTTTATCGGGCTGCTGGAAGGTCGCAATTTCGGCAAGTTGATCGTGCGCCTCAATCCACAATAAACGGAGTCGCTTGAGGCTATCCACCCGGAACGAGGGACCGTCGACACCGATATGCAGGTATTCTGCAGACACAGCTCTCATGGATACGCTTATGCAGATCGACCCGGCCTACATTCTTCTCGAAACCGAACACTGGCGGCTTAACCATCACGTGGATTCAGCACTGCCGGGTTACCTGATGCTGGGCGCCAGGGCACCGATCCACTCCCTGGCCGCTATGCCGGACGCGGCGTTAGCGGAACTGGGTGGATTGCTGGCGAAGACCCAGCGAGTGATAGAGACGCAACTCAAGCCGAAATGGCTGTATATCAGCCGCTATGGACACATGCCGGGATTCCCGCTGCATTTTCATTTCATCCCGGTGTACGACTGGGTGGAGGAAGCATTCTGGCGGGATGATCGGTATCGGTTGCTGCAGGATTTTGGCTCGCAGCCCCCGGCGCAAGCGTTGACCGATGGCGTTGAGTTAACGCTGTTTGTGTGGCGTGAGTTTGGCGAGAGCCTCACACCACCGATAATCCACGGAGCCTCGGTGGCGCAGGTCATCGAACGCCTACAGGCACGTTTTGATGATTGAAACAGTTCCACTGTAGGAGCTGGCTTGCCAGCGAAAATCGTCAACGATGACGCGGGTGTTCTGGATGAATGCAGCGTCCTTGATTTTTTCGCCGGCAAGCCGGCTCCTACAGGGGCTGGGTGTCAGGTCGTAAGGTGTTTAGTCATCGGGATACAGGCCAACTGCAAGCCTGATGGCGAGTGATAGACCGCCTGTTCATCTCCCGCGTACCATCTGCTCCTGAGTGTACGCGCCGATGAATTGGCTTCGAATGGCCTGCAAGCGGATGTCGAACGCTACCTGGGCATCCTCTGGAGTGGCCCGTTTTATCTCCAGCATTTCACGCTCCTTCCATGAAATCATCGTGCCATTAGCACACTTGTGCTAATCGACCCTACTCCCCTGCGGCGCTATATTCCCCGGCACTTCCAACGCTCCTTCGGCACCGTGCATCTCTTGCGCGTGGGCGTGTTGTGCGCTGGAAAAACCATAACAACCCCAAGGAAGAAGCACCATGAAACTGCAATCCTCTGTTACCCGCCTTACCCTGTTGGGTGCCCTGTTCATCGGCGTCGCCGGCTGCAGCAACATCAAGCCCACCGAAGACCACCTCAAGACGCTGTCGGAAACCAACCTGGGCGAACCGGTCAAGCGTATCTCCAACGTACGCAGCGACTCGATGACCACCTACTACGTCGCCAGCGCGGCATCCGGCGAGTACAACTGCTCAGTGCCCAGCGGTGCCAGCGGCGGTGCGTTCGCGGTGGCGAGCTTTGGGCTGATGAAGCCTGCCGCCTACTGCCAGCCCAAAGGTGCACGGGGCAACCCACTGCAGGGCTTCACCCAGTAACCGCCTCCTGGCTCAGGTCCCGCAGAACACCGCGCAGTTCAGCGGGGCGCACCGGCTTGGAGAGAATGGCGATCTGACGGTCGTGCAACGCGGCCTGGATTTTCTCCACATCGTGCCCAGTGAGGATCAGCGCCGGGACCGCCCAGCCACGTTGCTCGCGCAGAGCGTCGATGCATTCGATGCCAGTGGCGTGGTTACCCAGATCGTAGTCGGCGACGATAATGTCGCAGTCGCTGACCAGGTCACGCCCCGAAGACTCCGCCTGCACGTCGCACCCCCAGCGCTCCAGCAGCGCCTGGGTGGCGAGCAGCACGTTGTGGTCATCTTCGACCAGGCACACCTTCAAACCGGTGAGCAACCCGGCCTGGCGCGTTTCATCACGCGGTGCCGTTGCTCGCGGCGCGGTGGCCAGGGTGAGGCCATACAGGCTCACGGAAGTACCCTGACCCACCCGTGAACGCAGGCTCACTTGAACCCCCATCAACTGCCCCAGGCGCTTGACGATGGACAGCCCGAGGCCCACGCCTTCGACGTCTTTGTCACGCAGGTGGCGTACCCGATAAAACTCCTCGAAGACCTTTGACAGATGCTCCTCGGCAATCCCTCGCCCTCGGTCATGAATCTCTACCGCCAAGCCGCCGTCGCGAATACGCACGCCGATCAGCACCGGACGATGCGCGCCATATTTGAAGCAATTGGACAGCACGTTCTGCACCATGGTCGCCAACAGCGCCGGGTCGACCAGCACCCAGTGCGCGCACGGCCGCAAGCGCAATTCCACGCCGGCCCAGCGCGCGGCCTCGGCGTTCTGGCGCACCAGATCGGCGAGGAACTCTCCCAGGTGCACCGCTTGGTACTTGGGCAGCAGGCGACCGTTGTCGAGGGTATAGAGGTCCAGAATCGAGCGGAACAGTTGCGATACGTTGAGCAGCGAACGGTCGATATTGTCCACCAGCCTCCGCTCTTCATCGCCCAACCGGGCTTCGCGCAGGCACGCAGTGAACAAACCGATGGAGTGAATGGGCTGGCGCAGGTCGTGGCTGGCCTGAGCGAGGAAACGCGACTTTTCCAGGTTGGCGGCGATGGCTTGCTCGGACGCCTTGCGTGTGCGTTCCAGCAGGATATGCGCGTACACCGGGATCACCGTGCTGGTGATCATCAGCATCAGCACCATGAACGGCTGCGCCTGCCAGACCGGCGTGAGGCGGTACACGATCAGCAACGCCAGCAGTGCCAACGCAGTGGCAATCGCCAGGTAACGCGAGCCGTAGCGCATGCCATTGCCGAGGTTGACCCACACCATCACCGCATACAGCGGCAAGGCCGCCTCGCCGCCGACCACCATGCCGAACGAGGTGCCGGTGTAGTCATGAATCATGCCGAAGATCCGCCGCGCCGGATAATGCCCGGGCCATCGGGCGATCACCTGACGCAATACGATGGAAGCCAGCAGGAACAGGAAGATATACAGGATCACCGGCAGGTAGGTGTCCACCGACTGTCCGGGCAGGAAGCCCAAGGCGCCGATGTAGACGATTGCGATGCTGGCCACCACGATGCGCAGGTTGGCCTGGTCGAGTTCGGAGTTGGTCTCAAGACTCATGGGGTTACGTCCTTGTGCGGCAATCAACAAATCCAACATGTGCCACAGGCAGCCCCTGGGCGCAGTGGTAAGGTAGCATGCAACCGCACAGCCTTGCCCCAGGAAGGAGCACCCACATGACCGGTCGCATCATCATCGCCGACGACCACCCGATGTTTCGCGAAGCCATGCTGCGCACGGTGCAGCGCTTGCTACCGGACGCTGTAGTGCAGGAAGCCGGCGATCTGGACACGGTGCTCACACTGATCGGCGAAGGCGGCGAGGTCGACACCCTGATCCTCGACCTGCGTTTTCCTGGCTTGACCTGCATGAGCCAACTGGTCGACCTGCGCCAGCAACTGCGGCGCACCACGTTGATCGTGGTGTCGATGGTGGATGACCCGGCATTGATCGATCAGGTCATGGCCCTGGGCGCCGACGGCTTCATCGGCAAGAACATCGCCCCCGACGAGATTGGCCAGGCGCTACTGGCCATCCGCGAAGGCGAAGTGCTAGTCAAGTTCGCCCCCTCCGGCCTGCTGCCGCTGGACACTCACACCCTCACCGCCCGCCAGCAGGACGTGCTGCGCCTGATCGCCCAAGGCAAGACCAACAAGGAAATCGCCAAGGCCCTGGATATCTCGCCGTTCACCGTGCGCATCCATGTGTCGTCGCTGTTGCGTACGCTGGATGTGCCGTCGCGGGCCGCGGCAGCGGTGAAGTATTCCGGGGAGTTCTAGATGAGCTCTGCATCCGATATTTATGCTCACTTCCCAGCTTAATAATATTTTATTTATAACCCCCCTCCCCCTAGCCTTGAAGTCATGCAAACGCTGAATCCAACTGCATTACGCAAGGACAGAGACATGACTCAAGCAATAACAAAAACAGACACGCTGGTGGTAGGCGCCGGCCAAGCTGGCGTGGCCATGAGCGAGCATTTGAGCAAGCAAGGTGTGCCCCATCTGGTGCTGGAGCGCAGTCGTATCGCCGAGCGCTGGCGCACCGGCCGTTGGGATTCGCTGGTGGCCAACGGGCCGGCCTGGCATGACCGCTTTCCGGGGCTGGAATTCGACACGGTCGCGCCGGATGGGTTTGCACCGAAAGAGCGTGTGGCGGATTACTTTGAGGCTTATGCCCGCAAGTTCAATGCGCCGATCCGTACCGGCGTGGATGTGCTGTCTGTGGTGCGTAATGTCGGCCGCCCTGGCTTCACCGTGCACACCAGCGAAGGCGTGATCGAGGCCAACCGTGTGGTCGCCGCCACCGGCCCGTTCCAGAAACCGGTGATTCCGGCCATCGCGCCGAAAGACACCACGCTGCATCAGATCCACTCCGCCGACTACCGCAACCCCGCACAACTGCCGGCCGGCGCGGTGCTGGTGGTCGGCGCGGGTTCCTCCGGCGTGCAGATCGCCGATGAATTGCAGCGCTCGGGGCGTCAGGTATACCTCTCGGTCGGCGCCCACGACCGCCCGCCCCGCGCCTACCGCAACCGCGACTTCTGCTGGTGGCTGGGTGTACTGGGCGAGTGGGACCAGGCGGCCATGAAACCCGGCCGCGAGCACGTGACCATCGCAGTCAGCGGCGCACATGGCGGCAAGACCATCGACTTCCGTGAGCTGGCCCAGCAAGGCATGACCCTGGTCGGCCTCACGCACGCGTTCGATGGCAGCGTCGCCCGCTTCCAACCAAACCTGGTGGAAAACCTGGCACGCGGTGATGAAAACTACCTGGCCCTGTTGGATGCGGCTGACGCTTATATCGAGCGAAACGGCGTCGACCTGCCGCTGGAACCCGAAGCCCGTCGCGTGTTCCCTGACGCCGACTGCATCAAGCACCCGATCCTGGAACTGGACCTGACCAAAGCCGGTGTCACCTCAATCATCTGGGCCACCGGGTTTGCCGTGGACTACAGCTGGTTGAAAGTCGCCGCCTTCGACGAAGCCGGCAAGCCCCAACACCAGCGCGGTGTGTCCAGCGAGGCGGGGATCTACTTCCTCGGCTTGCCATGGCAATCGCGCCGGGGTTCGTCGTTTATCTGGGGCGTCTGGCATGACGCCAAATATGTGGCCGACCACATCGCCATCCAGCGTCAATACCTTGAATACCGCGAAACCGCCTCGGTGGTTCGTTCGTCCCCTGTCAGCGCCTGATCCCTTTATTGCCGGAGTTTTTCTGATGCCTACTCACACTCGCATCCGCATGTTCAACACCAAGGAAACCTACCCTAACCAGAGCCTGGACAACGACCTGTGCCAGGCCGTGCGTGCCGGCAATACCGTGTACGTGCGCGGCCAGGTGGGCACGGATTTCGAAGGTAACCTGATCGGCCTTGGCGACCCGCGCGCCCAGGCCGAGCAAGCCATGAAAAACGTCAAGCAACTGCTGGAAGAAGCTGGCAGCGACCTGTCGCACATCGTCAAGACCACCACCTACCTGATCGACCCGCGCTACCGCGAGCCGGTGTACCAGGAAGTCGGCAAATGGCTCAAGGGCGTGTTCCCGATTTCCACCGGGCTGGTGGTATCGGCGCTTGGCCAGCCGCAGTGGTTGATGGAAATCGACGTGATCGCCGTTATTCCCGAGTAAGGAGCCGCACATGACTTTTTCAATCGTCGGCCGTTGCGCCGAAACCGGTCAACTGGGCATCGCCATCAGCTCATCGAGCATTGCCGTGGGGGCTCGCTGCCCATGGTTGCGGCCTGGTGTGGGCGCGGTGTCGACCCAGAACATCACTCTCCCGGCCCTGGGCCCGGACGTGCTGGATTTGTTGGAACAAGGCCTCGCCCCCGCCGATGCGATCGACAAGGCCCTGACACGCAACGGCTACAGCCAGTACCGGCAACTGACGGCGATTGATCATCTGGGCCGCAGCGTGCACTTCAGCGGCAGCGAAACCCTCGGTACACATAATGCCGTGTCGGGCGAACAGTGCGTGGCAGCGGGCAATATGCTCGCCGACCGCGCGGTGATCGAGGCAATGGTCACGGCTTTTGAGCAAGGCGAAGGCCAGTTGGCCGATCGCCTGCTGGCGGCGATGCACGCCGCCATTGCCGTCGGCGGCGAAGCCGGCCCGGTGCATTCCGCCGCGCTGGTGGTGGTGGGCGAACTGACCTGGCCGATCATCAACCTGCGCGTGGATTGGGCCGATGAACAACCGATCCTTGAATTGCAAAAGCTCTGGGACGCCTATCGCCCGCAAGTGCAGGACTACATCGACCGCGCCCTCGCCCCGGACCGTTCCCCTGGCTACGGCGTGGCCGGAGACGACCGATGAACACCAGCCGCGAACTGCTGCAGACGTTGGTGGGGTTCGATACCACCAGCCGTGAGTCCAACCTGCAACTGATCGAGTTTGTACGCGATTACCTGGCGGGGTGCGGGGTGACCAGCGAATTGGTCTACAACGAAGCACGCAGCAAGGCCAACCTGTTTGCCAGTGTCGGTCCGGTTGAGTTGCCGGGGATCGTGCTGTCGGGGCACACCGATGTGGTGCCGGTGGACGGCCAGCCATGGACCGTGCCGCCGTTTGAACTGACCGAACGCGACGGCAAGCTGTTTGGCCGTGGCACCGCCGACATGAAGGGCTATATCGCCTGTGTGTTGGCGCTGGTGCCGGCGTTGATCGAGGCACCCTTGCGGATACCGGTGCATATCGCCCTGTCCTACGACGAGGAAGTCGGTTGCCTGGGCGTGCGTTCGTTGCTCGCGGTACTGGAGCAACGGCCGGTGAAACCGATGCTATGCATTATCGGGGAGCCGACCGAACTCAAGCCAGTGCTCGGCCACAAGGGCAAACTGGCGATGCGCTGCGATGTGCATGGCGAGGCGTGTCATTCGGCCTATGCGCCGTATGGGGTAAATGCGATTGAGCATGCTGCCGAGTTGATTGGCGAGTTGGGACGGATTGGGCAGCGTCTGCGGGACACCCAGGATGCACGGTTTGACCCGCCGTTCAGCACGGTGCAAACCGGTGTGATCAGCGGTGGCAAGGCCCTGAATATCGTTCCGGCGGATTGTCGGTTTGATTTTGAGGTGCGTGCGTTGCCGTCGCAGGACCCGTCCGAGGTGGCGGATGAGCTGAAGGCGTACGCCGAGCAGCAGGTGTTGCCACGCATGCAGGCAGTGAGTGCGCAGAGTGCAATACGGTTTACCGAGTTGTCGGCCTACCCAGGGCTGGTCACCGATGAGCGCAGCCAGGCGGCGGAGTTGATCGCGGCGTTTTCCGGTTCACGGGAGTTTGGCACGGTGGCGTTTGGTACTGAGGGTGGGTTGTTTGATGCGGTGGGTATTCCCACGGTGGTGTGCGGGCCTGGGAGCATGGACCAGGGGCATAAGCCGGATGAGTTTGTCAGCCTGGAGCAACTGGCGGGGTGCGATGCTATGCTGGGGCGGATGCTGGACTCGATTCGCATGTAATCCACCACTCCTTGTAGGAGCCGGCTTGCCGGCGAAAAACGAGAGGGCGCGGCGTTTTGTCTGGTTACCCGCGTTATCGTTGACGACCATCGCTGGCAAGCCAGCTCCTACAGGGGTTGTGTCAGCCGAGCAGGCGGGCGAGTTCTTCGCGGCAATAGTCTACGAAGAGCTGCACCGGCTTGGTCAGCGGTGCGCGGCGAAGCCAGACGGCTGACAAGCCTGAGCCGGTCACCGTTTCCGCCAACGGCACGCACACTACTTTCTGCCCATCGTAGGTGTACTCGGTGAACGGTTTTGTCACCAGAATCGAAAACCCGAACCCTCGCCCCACCATCCCCCGCACCATCTCGATCGACGGCGAGCTGAACACGATATTTGGCGTCAACCCACGCTCTTCAAAGATGCTCACAAAGTAGGTGCGGCTCGGCAGCACGTCCAGCAAGATCATCGGTTCCAGCACCAGGTCCGCCAGCGACACCTTGGCCTGCTGCGCGAAACGATGATCCGCCGGCAACAGCGCATAAGGCTGCTGCGGCGGCATCAAGGGCGTGGTTTCGATGGTCGCGCCCAGGTCATGTTCGAACAGCATCGCCACGTCGATACTGCCCGCCGTCAGCGCCTGCACCAGCTCCTGCTGCTCGCCATCACGTATGCGGATCTCCACCCCTGGCCAGCGCGCCTTGAAGCCGGCGATCAGGCGCGGCAGGTACAGCGGCGCCACGGTTTCAAAGCAGCCGATATCGATTTGCCCCGCCACCACGTCATTGTCCGCGAGGGCGTTCTGCTCGAACTCATGGGCTACGCGCAGCAGCTCCAGGGCCTTGCGATAGAAGCGTGCGCCGCTGGGCGTCAGCGACACCCCCTGGGCGTGATGACGGATAAACAGCTGCACGCCAAAGCTGTCTTCCAACTGCTTGATCGCCGTAGACACCGACGGCTGCGCGATGTACAGCTTGCGCGAGGCCTCGGCGACGCTGCCGCATTCGGCCGTGGTGACGAAATATCTGAGTTGGCGCAGGTTGTACGCAGCCATCGGGACCTCCAGAAACGTGAGACTTCGCCCGCTAAACAGGTGTAGGCAACATACCGGAGCGCAGCAAGGCTGCGAGCTATATTTTTTAAGGTCTATAGCAACAAACTTACTAATTTACCTCCCAGCGCCCATTGCAGATCATCACTCCAACAACAAAGCGCCGCGCACGTGGCGCACAGCGAAGTACGTCAACGTACTCACCTTGCCTTGGAGTTCGTCATGGTCACCACTGCAACATCCTCCGCCCCGCTTATCGAAAAACACACGATTGGATACGTGCCCCCGGAAGATCGCCATGGAAAGGTAAGAGACCTGTTCACCCTGTGGTTCGGCGGCAACATTGCGCCGCTGCCGATCGTCACGGGTGCGCTGGGTGTGCAACTGTTCCACCTTAACCTCCTCTGGGGCATCGTCGCCATCCTCGTCGGCCACCTGGTCGGCGGCGTGCTGATGGCGCTGCACTCAGCCCAGGGCCCGCAAATGGGCATCCCGCAAATGATCCAGAGCCGCGCCCAGTTCGGCTCACTCGGCGCCCTGCTGGTGGTGGTGATCGCCGGCGTGATGTACATCGGTTTCTTCGCTTCCAACATTGTGCTCGCGGGTAAATCCCTGCACGGCGTGGTCGACTCAGTACCGGTGCCGGTGGGCATCGTGATCGGCGCCATTGGTTCCGGGATCATCGGCATCATTGGCTACCGTTTCATCCATGTGCTTAACCGCATCGGCACCTGGGTGCTCGGCGCCGGGATCGTGCTGGGCTTCGGCTACATATTTACCCACGTACAGACCACCGACTTCCTGACACGCGGCGAATTCAACATCGCAGGCGTGCTGGCGACCGTGTCTCTGGCAGCGTTGTGGCAAATCGCATTCGCTCCCTACGTCTCCGACTACTCACGCTACCTGCCGGCTGACGTGCCGGTTGCGTCCACCTTCTGGACCACCTACCTCGGCTCGGCGCTGGGCTCCAGCCTGTCGTTCATCTTCGGCGCGGTCGCCGTGCTGGCGACGCCAGTGGGCATGGACACCATGGACGCGGTCAAACTCGCCACCGGCGCCATCGGGCCGTTGATGCTGGTGCTGTTCCTGCTCAGCGTGATCAGTCACAACGCCCTTAACCTGTACGGTGCCGTACTGTCGATCATCACCCTGGTGCAGACCTTTGCCTACCGCTGGATTCCAACGGCCAGAAGCCGCGTGGTGATCTCGATCCTGGTGCTGGCGGCCTGTGCGATTGCCGCGGTGTTTGCCTCCAAGGACTTCATCGGCCACTTCGTCGATATGGTGCTGGTGCTACTGGTGGTACTGGTGCCGTGGACGGCGATCAACCTGATCGACTTCTACGCGATCCATAAGGGCAAATACGACATTGCCTCGATCTTCCGCGTGGATGGCGGGATTTACGGGCGGTACAACCCGCAGGCGCTGTTGGCGTATGCGGTCGGCATTGTGGTGCAGATTCCATTTATGAACACGCCGCTGTATGTGGGGCCGATTTCGGAGCACATCAACGGGGCAGACTTGTCCTGGGTAGTGGGGTTGGTGGTGACGTCGCCGCTGTATTTCTGGTTGGCGAGTCGGGACAGTGCGTATAAGCGCCGGATGGAGGGAGGAAAATTGGTGGGGGGGATTTAACCCGGCTGTTTTGGATTGAGTTGTGAAGGAAACCCGCTTTGGCGGGTTTTCTGGTTGCAATGAGTGTGCTTTGGCTCCTACCGGCGATAGCGTTTCAGTGCCAGGCACGTGATGTTTCTCTATGATAGAAGCTTTCGCTTAGTGCCTCAGGAAACGCCCATGCCCGCCCTCACCTTCCGCAATGCCCTCCCCGCCGATGCTGCCCGGTGCTTTGAAATCGAGATTACCGCCTACGAAGGCGACGAAGCCGCGACACTGGAAAAAATCGCCACGCGCATTGCGCAGTACCCGCAAGGCTTTTTGATCCTGGAGGCCGAGGGCCAAACCGTGGGTTTCATCAACTGCGGTTGCGCCTATGACGTGGTGATGTCGGACGAGGCGTTCAAGGAGTTGGTGGGCCATTCGGCCGAAGCGCCGAATGTGGTGATCATGTCTGTAGTGGTCGACCCTGCGCAGCAGGGCAAGGGCTATTCCAAACTGTTGATGACCGAGTTTGTGCAGCGCATGCGTGGGATGGGCAAGCAGACGATTCATTTGATGTGTAAGGAGCAGCATGTGCCGTTGTACGAGCGCATGGGCTACCACTACACCAAACCCTCCCCTTCCGACCATGGCGCAATGGCGTGGCATGAGATGGTGATGGCGCTCTAGAGCACCGCAGGTGGGTTCCGGTTGTGTGTCGAGACATCTAAGGCGTGGCGACAGCTCAAGAGATCAATGTATTTCAATCCGCAAAAAAGCTGGGGCGCGGCTCCAATCTCTGACGCCAGACTTGAGTCCACACACGATAAACAAGACATGGCCTACAGTCTCACAACCGACTTTGTGAACGGACCCGAGGCTGGTTTCAGCCCGTTACATCCCCGTGAAAACACCTCATTGAATGCCTTCCCGGTGCTCGATAGCCTGCGATGCGCCCATCAGGGTATTTTTATCTTCATCACAGAGGTGCACGCATGTCTTCAATCGGTGGATTTAACCCTTTCGCTTCGAAGTATCAGGCATTCGAAATCGGCGGGATCGATAGCGACAAACCCAGGCATAACCCCCTTGATCAGTCAGCGGGAGATGATGCCGAATACTTCGATCACAAGACCCAAAGCTGGCAACCGACGCAGTCAGCCGGCAACGGACACTATGCGCCCCTTGGTGATCCTTACCGCGAGCCTATAGATTTCGAGATCAAGGCCGATGACGAGGGAGGCTGGCAGCGGGCGTAAGACCATTGGCGGCCCGAGGCAGTGCGCACCTGCCCGGGCCGTTCAACAAGCAACTGGTGAGATGCAACGATGACTGCACCTTCAATTGAAATCAGCGACCAACCCAACCCCGAAGCCGAGCGCATCCTTGGCAGCGGGCTGGCGGCATTTAACGAAAGCATCACCGGCTACAACGATCGCAGGCCGCTGATGGTGCTGATCAAAGACCCCGAAACGGATCAGATCCTCGGCGGCATTACCGGTAAAACCACGCTGGGCATGGCCTTTCTCGACCTCTTCCACCTGCCTGAACACCTGCGTGGCTCGGGGGTGGGCCGCCAATTGCTGCAAATCTTCGAAGACGAAGCCCGACGACGGGGTTGCCGCAATGCGGTGCTGTATACCCTAAGCTTCCAAGCGCCAGGGTTCTACGAGAAGTTCGGTTGGGTGAAATTCGGTGAAGTGCCCTGCGAACCAGAGGGCAGCAGCCGGGTGTTTCTGTCTAAACCGCTGTGAGAGTCGCTTACAACAGCGATAGCGGTGCGGATTGGTTTTTCCAGGAGTGAACTTGCTCACGAAAAACCAATAGGCGACACGGGCAGCCTGACAGCACTGCGTCATCATTCACGTTCTTCGCGAGCAAGCTCGCTCCTACAGTGAAGCTTCGTTCGTTTGGCGGAGCGGTTTTTGATCCTTTTCTCTAGCCCGATAGCAAACCAATATCATTTGCGTGCAGCCCCATGCTTTGCTTTAATCGCGACCAATTCTTATTTACACGCTTTTGAGCTGGACGGGCAGTGTGTCGACCTCTTTCACCCACCTCTACGGCACCCACCACAGCTGGCTGCTCGGCCTGCTGCGCCGACGCCTGAACGACCGCTGCGATGCCGCCGACCTGGCCCACGACACGTTTGTCAGGATTCTCAGCCGCCCACCGGCCGAAACCGACCCCGTACGCCAACGCTCCTACCTGGCCACCATCGCACGCGGGTTGTGCATCGACCATTGGCGCCGGCGCCAGCTCGAACGCGCGTGGCTGCAAACCCTGGCCGAACAACCGCAAGCGCTGCAACCGTCGCCGGAACAGCGGGCGATCATCGTCGAGACGCTGGTGGAGGTCGACGCCATGCTCGCGCGCCTGCCAAAAAACGTCAGCGAAGCCTTCCTGCTCGCCCAACTGCATGGCCTGCCTTACAAGCAAATCGCCGAGCAGCTTGGCGTGGGCGAGCGCATGGTCAAGAAGTACATGGCCCAGGCCCTGTTGCATTGCGCGATCCTGGAAGCCGAACTCGACGGAATGCTGGTGCTATGACCTCCCCCGGCAAGCTCAGTCACGCCAGCCTGGAGCAGGCGGCACACTGGTATGTGCGCCTGCAGGATCAGGGCAGCGCGCTGGAGCAACTGCGCTGGCAAGCTTGGGTCGCGCAGAACCCCGAACACCTGGCGGCCTGGCAGTATGTGCAGCGGGTCAGTCAGCGTTTTGCCCCGCTGCAGGAACAAGCCCAGAGTGCCAGCCGGGCCTTGCGGAGTTCGCGGCGTCAGACGCTCAAGACCCTGTTGGTGCTGTGCGGCGGCTCGGCGCTGGCCTGGGGAAGCTGGCGCAACACCGCCCTGCCGCGGCTGGTGGGTGGCTGGAGCGCGGACTATGCAACCACCAGCGGCGAAACACGCGATGCGCTGCTCGCCGATGGTAGCCATGTGTGGCTGAACGCATTGAGCGCGCTGGATGTGCGATTTGATACGAGGCAACGGTTGCTGCATCTGCGCTTTGGCGAGGTATTGATCGACACGGCCAAGGACGCCAGTCGGCCGTTCCTGGTCGACACTGAATACGGGCATATGCAGGCGCTGGGTACCCGTTTCAGTGTGCTGCAAGGCGACGATCACACCCAGCTCAATGTCTTCGAAGGCGGCGTGCAGGTCACCACCCAAGACCGGCAGGTGCGCATCATCGAAGCGGGCCAGCAAGCATCCTTCACCCGCGACGGCTTCAAGCCCATCACAACGGCCTCCCCGGCGCGGGAAGCCTGGAGCCGTGGTGTGCTGTTGGCGGACAACATGCCGCTTGGGCAGTTGATCGCCGAACTCAACCGTTATCGCCCAGGCCATCTGGGGTGCGACCCCGCGGTGGCGCAGTTGCCGGTGATGGGTTCGTTCCCGCTCAAAGACAGCGATCATGCCCTGCACCTGTTGCAGGCGGCGCTCCCGATTCGGGTCGACCGGCCGTTACCGTGGTGGGTATCGGTCGGCCCGCAGTAAAAAATCTTCAACCGCCAGTTCCCTTTTTCAACACTCGTTCGGTTAACCCTGCAGACGCTTTGAATTCGCCGATCGATTTGATCCAAAGGGAAACATCCATGTCGCAACCTGCTCGCTTCGCGCTGCGCCCATTGGCGCTGGCCACTTCGCTGTTCTGCCTCGGCGCGCCGATGGTACACGCCGCCGACTCGCCTTCGACCCAGGAAGCCGCCCGCCCATACCGCATCGCCGCCGGCTCCCTGGTCAGTGTGTTGAACAGCTTCGCCGAGCAGTCAGGCATTTTCATCGCCGGCCACAACAGCCTCGCCGCGGGCAAGACCAGCCCCGGCCTGAACGGCACCTACACCCCGGCGGCCGGCTTGCAGCGCCTGTTGCAGGGCAGCGGTTTGCAGGCCCTACCTCAGGGCAACAACGGCTACGTGCTGGAGTTGATCCCCGCCAACACCGGCGCGCTGGAGCTGGGCGCTACCACGATTTCCGGCCAAGACCTGGGCGCCACCACCGAAGAAACCCATTCCTACACCACCGGTTCCATGGCCTCGGCCACTGGCCTGCCGCTGTCGATGCGTGAAACCCCGCAGTCGGTAACGGTGATCACCCGTCAGCAGATGGACGACCAGGCCAGCAACAGCATCGCCGATACCCTGCGCCGCGCCCCCGGCGTCAGCGTGCAAAACTACGACAGCGAGCGCTGGGAGTTCTCTAGCCGTGGCCTGCCGATCACCAATTTCCAGTACGACGGCGTCAACTCCACCTACGACGGCGTGTATGACTATGGCACCACCAGCACCGACATGGCGGTGTACGACCACCTGGAAATCATCAAGGGCTCTGCCGGCCTGCTGAGCGGCTCCGGCGATCCTTCGGCCACGGTCAACCTGATTCGCAAAAAGCCCACGGCAGCGTTCAAAGCCTCGGTGACCCAGACCTTCGGTTCCTGGGACAATTACCGCACCGAAGGCGACATTTCCGGCCCGCTGACCGAGTCCGGTAACGTGCGCGGGCGTTTCGTCGGTGTGTACCAGGATCGCCAGTCGTACCTGGACCACTACCAGCACACCAAGGACATCGCCTACGGCATCCTCGAGGCCGACCTCACGCCCGACACACTGCTGACCTTCGGTATCGATCAGCAGGACACCCGCTCCCGCGGCGCCAGTTGGACCGGTTTCCCGATGTACTTCAGCGACGGCTCGCGCACGAACTTCTCGCGCTCATTCAACCCGGCCGCCGACTGGAGCCGTCGTGACTTCAACAACCAGACTATCTTCGCTTCGGTGCAACAGAAGCTGGCGAATGACTGGTCGCTCAAAGTCAGCCTCGACCGCAAGCGCAGCCAGCACGACACCCTGCTCGCCTCCGCCAGCGGCGGCAACCCAGACCCGGTCAGCGGCGAGAACATGTACATGTTCATGGGCAAGTACAAGGGCGACCAGGTGCAGAACACCCTGGACGTGAACCTTAGCGGGCCGTTCAACCTGTTCGGCCGAGAACACGAGTTGATCATGGGCTTCATGGCCACTCGCTCCAAACAGGATGTGCCGGTGTACGGTTCGGTGTACCCGCCCGTGGGCGGCAGCATCTTCGACTGGCACGGCGAATACGCCAAACCCGACATACCGCGCAGCGGCCAGAACGACATCGTGCAGCGCCAGACCGGCGCCTACCTGGCCACACGCCTGAAACCCACGGATGACCTGTCGGTGATCCTCGGCACCCGCGTCAGCAACTTCAGCGGCACCGACAACACCGATTTCTACGACCCGAGCAAAGCCGACAACCGCACCACTTATCACCAGAGCGGCGTGGTCACGCCCTATGCCGGAGTCGTCTACGACCTCAACGACACCTGGTCGGTGTACACCAGTTACACCCAGATCTACCGTCCGCAAAACAGCAAGGACGCCGACCGCAAGCTGCTTGACCCCATCGAAGGCGACACCTACGAGGCGGGGATCAAGGCCGCGTTCTACGAGGGCCGCCTGAACGCCAGCTTTGCGGCGTTCCGCATCGAGCAGGACAATGTGGCCGAGTACGTCTCAGGCTTCGAGACCGACTCGGTGTATCGCCCGATTGCCGGTGCGACTACCAAAGGTTTCGAGGCGGAACTGTCGGGTGAGGTGCTGGACGGTTGGAACCTCTCCGCGGGCTACACCTACCAGCACACCCGCGACGCCAACAATGGCTACGTGTACAGCTCGGTGCTACAGACCACCACGCCACAGCAAGTGGTGCGCCTGTTCAGCACCTACCGGCTGCCCGGCGCGCTGGAGAACGTCACCGTGGGCGGCGGTGTGAACTGGCAAAGCGAGTTCTTTGGCAATGTATTCCAGCCCGATCCAAACGATACGGTCAACTTCGGCCACAACTCGCGCATCACCCAAGACAGCTACTACCTGGTTGACTTGATGGCGCGCTACCGCTTCAACGAGCACTTGAGCACCACGCTGAATGTGAAGAACCTGTTCGATAAAAAGTACTACACCGGCCTGGGCAACTTCGGCACCGGTTTCTACGGCGAACCCCGCAGCCTGCAACTGGCGACCAAGTGGGACTTCTGAGATGACGACGGTGGAGGTCTGTGCAATGATCCCTTCACTCGCTCAAGGGAGGGACCCGCCGCCATGTCGCCGAACAGCCTCGCTCACCCCTCACGCTCGCCGCGCTTCTGGCGCGACGAGCGCCTGCCCTTCGTCGAAGCGCGCACCATCGCCGATGGGCGCAAGGTGACCTATAGCCGTCACGCGCATGAGCATTTCTCCATCGGCGTGGTCACCACCGGACGCAGCTATTACCACTACGGCGCCGACACGTTTGAGATCAGCGCCGGCACGGTGGTGTTGATGAACCCTGGCGACGTACACGCCTGCAACCCCATCGCCAATGAGCCGTGGTCCTACCAGATGCTGTACGTCGACACACCTTGGCTGACGGACTTGCAGCACCAGTTGGGGTTCGGCACGGACCAGGGTTACCGCCCATTCAGCACGCCCTACACCCGGGACACGGTGCTCTACGACGGCCTGTTGGAGTTGTACGAAATACTGGCGGATGAACAGGCCGAACACCTGCAAAAACAGAGCGCGCTGGTGAGTTACTTCACTGAAGTTCAACAGCGCCTCAACCCCTCCGACACGCCGTTGCGTGAGGTCAACCACAAGCTGGAACGCGCCGCCGACTACATCCGCGAACACTGCACCGACGCCCTCAAACTGGAAGATATCTGTGTAGCAGCCGAGCTTTCACCGTCCTACCTGATCCGTGCGTTCAAGCAGTATTACGGCCTGACGCCCCATGTATTCCTGGTCAACCAGCGTATCCAGTTTGCCCGCGCGCAATTGCGCCAGGGTGAACTGATCGCCGACGTCGCGCTGGCCGCAGGCTTTGCCGACCAGGCGCACTTCCAGCGCACCTTCAAGCAGCATTTCGCTGCCACGCCGGGGCAGTACCGCGACCGACTCAAGCCATCAATAAATAACCCACACTGGCCACCAGCAACGCGGCCATTGAGCGGTTGAACACGCGAACGCCCTGAGGGTTGCCGAGGTAGCGGCGCAGGAAGGTGCCAGCGTAGGCCCAGCACGCCACCGACAGGTAGCAGATCACCAGATAGAGCGCCGCAAACAGCCAGACCTGTGCGGCATCGCCATCTGCCACAAACAAGCCCATCCCCGCCACGCAGGCCAGCCACGCCTTGGGGTTGAGCCATTGCATGATCGCCCCATAGACCATCGACGGCGCCGTTGCGGCGCCCTCGGCATCCAGCCGGCCATCGTCCGCGGCCAGTTTCCAGGCCATGTACAGCAGAAAGGCCACCCCGCCCCACTGAATCAACTGGGTCAAAATCGGCCAGCGTACCAGCACCTCATG
The DNA here is from genome assembly GCF_013385825.1 of Pseudomonas reactans. Taxonomy (GTDB): domain Bacteria; phylum Pseudomonadota; class Gammaproteobacteria; order Pseudomonadales; family Pseudomonadaceae; genus Aquipseudomonas; species Aquipseudomonas reactans. The sequence goes on from NZ_JACAPG010000017.1 coordinate 73,451, forward strand.
CAAGCCCAGGCCAATCAACACCAGCAGCAGCGTGAAGCCGACGGCAGCACCGAACACATGCTTCTGGCTGGCGACAAAACCGAAGCGAGCCCCCGAACTCAGCGCCACCACATTCACCGGTCCCGGCGTGATGGAGGTGGCCAAAGCGAAGGCGGCCATGGAAATGATCAAGCTCATTGCAATTCCCTTTTATTCGAAACCGTGATGGTGAGGCCACGGTAAACGGTGCGTTGCTCGGGGTATTGAACAAAATGACCCTCGTCGGATCAGCGACTCACCGGAAAAAGCCCACCGACTATTGGGCTGGCAACCACGCCCGGAAGCGAGACCCTGATCGATTGTGCCAAAGGCCTGATCACCCGCAAGGTCGTTTAGACGCTTTTATTCCATTGATATAACTGCATTTTTTTCTTTCAAACCGCTGGTTTTGATAGGCAAAAATGCGTATTTCCCGTACAGGAGCCGGTGCTAGAGTTCAGCCCCTACTCATCGCAAAGAAGGAACCGCTATGTCACGTCGCCTGTTGGCAGCTGCCTGCCTGATGCTGTCTTTTTCCGCTGCGCAAGCCGCTGAACGCTGGGAAACCCTGCCGCCGACTCCTGCCGCCGTGGCGGGCGCGAAAACCGGTTACGCTGCCGTCAACGGCATCAAGGTGTACTACACGCGCAGCGGCCATGGTTCTCCCGTGGTGCTGCTGCATGGCGGTTTGTCCAACTCCGATTACTGGGGCAACCAGGTCAAGGCGCTGGCGGCCAAGCACACGGTGATCAGTATCGACAGCCGTGGCCACGGGCGCAGTTCGCGGGATGACAAACCCTACGGTTATGACCTGATGGCCGACGATGTGGTGGCCGTGCTCGACCACCTGAAGATCCCCCGCGCCGATATCGTCGGTTGGAGCGACGGCGCCATCATCGGCATCGACCTGGCCCTGCGTCACCCGGACCGTATCGGTAAAGTATTCGCCTTCGCCGCCAACACCCAGACTTCGGGTGTGAAGGACGCCGTGGAAAAAAATCCGACCTTCGCCGCCTTTATCGAACGCGCGGGCAAGGAGTACGCCAAACTGTCGCCGACGCCTAAAGAGTACGACGCGTTTGTCGAGCAGATCAGCCATATGTGGGCCAGCCAGCCGAACTGGACCGACGCGCAACTGCAAAGCATCAAGACGCCAATCCTGATTGCCGACGGCGACCATGACGAAGCGATCAAGCGCGAACACACCGAGTACATGGCAGCGACCATTCCCGGTGCTGGCCTGTTGATCCTGCCGAACACCAGCCACTTTGCGTTCCTGCAGGACCCGGCGTTGTTCAATGCGGCAGTACTGGGCTTCCTCGACAGCAAATAGACGCTGTACCCCGTGGGCGCGCCTCACGCGCGCCCACAGTTCCAGCGCTTGGTGGACGCCTGAGCCATTTCAAGCCACGGGCATTTGGGTGACGATATCGCCGATGCCCAACACGCGTCCGTCCTCAGCGACGATCTCGACCTTGCGCAGCGGCTTGAGCGAGCGCGCATCCAGCACTTGAGCCCCGACATCTTCAGGCTCGGTGTAGGTTTGACCCCACTGCGCCAGCGTCACCAGCACCGGCATCAGCGCACGGCCCTTGTCGGTGAGTTGGTATTCACTGCGCGCGCCGACTTCACTGGTTTGCAACAGGCCTTGCTCGACCATGTCCTTCAACCGCGTGGCGAGAATGTTTTTCGCCACGCCCAGGTGCTTCTGGAAGTCGCCAAAGCGCGTCATTCCGGCGAACGCATCGCGGATGATCAACAGCGTCCACCAGTCACCCACCACGTCCAGCGCGCGAGCCACCGGGCAGCCATCACCTTCCAGGCATTTGCGTTTCATCGTCAGCCCTCCAGGCGTTCGTAAAATAAGGTTGCATTATAGGACCGAAAGGCACAGGATAAAAACGGTTTCATTATTAAACCTATTATTGCCTGGAGCTGATCATGGATATTCGCGGAAAAGTGGTATTAGTGACCGGTGCCAATCGTGGCCTCGGCAAAGCTTTCGTCACCGCCTTGCTGGAAGGTGGTGCGGCCAAGGTCTACGCCGGCGCGCGGGACCCAAGCAGTGTGAACATCCCCGGCAGCACACCGGTTACCCTGGATATCACTGACCAGGCCAGCGTGCAGCGCGCTGCCGCAGAGTGCGCCGACGTGGACGTGGTGATCAACAATGCGGGGTTCCTCAAGTACGGCTCGTTGCTGGCTGAAGACAGCATCGAGAACCTGCAGCAGCACTTCGAAGTGAACACCTTCGGCACCCTGCGCGTCAGCCGGGCCTTTGCGCCGATCCTGGCCAAACAGGGCGGCGGTGCGCTGATCAATGTGCTGTCGGTATTAAGCTGGCTAAGCCCTCCGGGTGCCGGTGGCTACAGCACGTCCAAATCCGCCCAATGGGGCCTCACCAATGGTTTGCGTGGCGAATTGCGTGAGCAGAACACCCTGGTGATCGGCGTGCACCCCGCCTATATCGACACCGACATGGTGGCCGATGTACAGGCACCGAAGAGCACGCCCCAGGAGGTGGTCGCCCTGACCCTGCAGGCCCTTGGCGAAGACCGTGAGGAAGTGTTGATCACCGAGATGACCCATGCGGTAAAAGCCTCGTTGTCCACGGACAGCCCGGTGTACCTCAACCGTTGATCAACGAAAAATGCGCGCCGACTCCGGCGCGCACGCCTTCCGCCACGGCCAGCGCTACGGATCCGGCTGCGAGGGATGCATCGCCACAGGCAAACACGCCAGGCATGGATGTCTGGCGCATGTCATTGGTGTGCAGGTAAGCACCGGTGGGGCCGTCGACCAACTCACAGCCCAGTTGCGCCGCCAAAGGGCTGATTTGGGTGCGAGACATCGTAAAGATGCCGTCGAGGCTGAACACTCGGCCATCGTCCAGCTCCAGGTCGGCTCGCTCGCCGAAGATGCGCCGTACCGCGCCGCTTTCCACGCTGACCCCACGCCGATCCAACTGCGCCTGTTGTTCGGTATCCGGGGTGAACACGCCCTGGGTGAACAACGTGGTGGTGCCCCAGTCCGGCAGCATCAGTGCGTGGTGCATGGCCAGGGGTGAAGTTGCCAACACACCGATGCGGCCTTTGTCCAGCTCGTAGCCGTGGCAGTAAGGGCAATGGAAAACATGCTTGCCCCACCGCTGTTCGAGGCCTTCGATGGCGGGCAACGTGTCCACTACTCCAGTGCCCAGGATCAAGCGTTTGGCGTGAAAGGTACCCTTGCATTCGCTGCGAACGGCAAACCCTTGTGATTCTGCACTCGCCTCAATCACGCTGTCTTGCACCCAAGTGACCGTCGGGTACCGCATCAATTGGCTGCGGCCTTGAGCAACGATGGCCTCCGGCGCCTGGCCATCCTGGCCGAGGAAACCGTGAGACGTTGCCGCAAAACGATTGCGCCGTTGCCCCGCATCAACCACCAGCACCTGGCGTCGCGCCCTTGCCAGTTGCAAGCCCGCTGACAGACCGGCATAGCTGCCGCCCACGATAATGACGTCGTACATCATGATGGTGATCCCTGCTTTGTGCATCCGGTTGTCCGAACGCTTTCACGACACACCATATGTTACGTGAAAATACTGCGTCAAGGTTCTCGCAACTTTTTAGGTTACGAACGATACTTTCGTCCGGACCACCCTGAGGTTTTTTGATGAGAAATGACACCCGACTGTCGCGCATGCTCCACGTACTGATCCACATGGGTCGCCATGAAGAGCGCGCAACCTCGGAGACTATCGCGCAAATGCTCGGCACCAACCCGGTTGTGGTGCGGCGCACACTCGGGCTGCTCAAGGAAAAAGGTTATGTACGCTCAGAGAAAGGTCACCAGGGCGGCTGGAGCCTGGGTAAGCCCCTGAGTGAGATCACCTTGCTGGAGATTCACAACGCCCTGGGCACGCCGTCGATATTCGCCATCGGCCTGTCGACCGACCACCCGCAATGCCTGGTGGAACAGGCGGTGAACGCAGCGCTGACCGATGCCTTTGACCAGGCTCAGTCGTTATTGCTGGCGCGGCTGGGGGATGTAACGCTGGAACAATTGGCGAATGACTTTGACCAGCGCTATCGCATCGTCATGGCGCGTTGACCGGCTACAACCCCCGATTGCGCAACCATTGCAGGAAACCCTTCTTGACGGGTACCACCGGCGCGTCCTGAGTCAAGGCCTGCGCGGCGTGCAGACGAAAATCCAGCAAGGTTTTCATGGCCTCGCTGATGTCGTGCCGCGCATCCAGGCAGGGCTTCAAGTATTCCTTCTCGATGCGGTACAGGGTGCAGAAAGTCTTGGCCGAGAAATCCGCCAGCGCCGCCTGGTCTGACAGAATACCCGCCTCGCCAATCACCTCCGCCGGCCCCATACGCCCGGCTTCGAACTTGTGACCGCCCTTGGTCAGCATCACCGAGACCACCCCGGATTCGACGATAAACAAATGATCACTGACCTCCCCGGCCGGCAGGATCATCTCGCCGGCACGGTAGGTGTGCAGGGTCATGTTCTGGCTGAAGGTGTCTTTTTCTTCCTGACGCAGGGTGGAGAAAATCGACGAACGCTCCAGCAACGCGCGCGCCGCAGACATTGCCGGCGGTGCACTGCTTTCAGTGGCCGACAGCAGGCCGACGCCCGCCGCTTGCAGGTGACGGAAGGCCAAATCGTAAAGCTGGTTGCGCACTTCACGCTTAAGGGTCATGGCCGGTACAAAACCGCTGATTTCATACTCGACGCCACCACTGGCCGAGGTCTTGAACGCCACACTCGGCGCCGGCTTGCCCAGCAGCGGCCGACACCCCTGCATCGCCCGCTCCAGCGCTTCGATCACGGTTTGCGGACGCGCATGGGGGCTGACTTGTAGGCTAACCGAGAGGCCGAACATGTCCGCCGGGCGCGAGAAATTGATGATCTTGGCCTTGGCCGCCAGGGAGTTGGGGATCACCGCCAGGCTGCCCTGGGAGGTTTGCAGGCGCGTAGCGCGCCAGTCGATGTCGGTCACCCGACCTTCGGTGCCGTCGATGGAGATCCAGTCATCGATCTGATACGGCTTGGTGGTGTTGAGCACGATCCCGGAGAACACATCGCTCAACGTGCTTTGCAGCGCCAGGCCGACAATGATCGCCACCGCGCCGGAAGTAGCGAGCACGCCCTTGACCGGCAAGTCGAGCACGTAGGCCATGGCGGCGATGATCGCGATCAGGAAGATCACGGCGCCAACCAGGTCCTGTAACAGGCGCCCGGTGTGCCCGACCCGCTGCATCATCACCGCACCGAGCAACACCGTCAGCGTGCGCGCCGCGAACAGCCACCAGCCGATCTGCAAGGCAGTGGCCGCCAGGTGCAATGCGGTGTTGTCCGCATAGGGTGCCATTTGCATGGGGTTCATGCCGTCGTTGAACAGCACGGCGCTGTACACGGCAAAGATCGCCAACCGCGCCGCGAGCTTCCAGTTGGCGAGGTTGACGGAAATAAGGCGCCACACGGCGATGTCGATAAAGATCAGCGCCAGGGCGCACAGCATCGGGTGATCAGCGATAAATGAGGGCATCCAGGCGACTCCAGGGCGAATGCCGTGAAGATCGCATGAAATGAGAGCGCAGCAAACAAAATGTAGGAGCCGGCTTGCCGGCGATGGCATCGACTCGGTACTTGAGGCACACCGGGGTGATGCCATCGCCGGCAAGCCGGCTCCTACAAGGGTTTTACGGTGAGCCGTTAGATCTGCATCTGGCCAAATTTACCGGACTGGAAGTCCGCAAACGCCTGGTGAATCTCCTGCTCGGTATTCATCACAAACGGCCCATGCCCGACGATGGGTTCGTCGATGGGTTCGCCACTGAGCAGCAACACCTTGGCGTCGTCATTGGCCTCCAGCGTCAGTTGGCGACCATCACGCTCAAACAGCGCCAATTGCCCTTGGCGCGCGACTTCCTCGCCATTGACCAAGACCGTGCCGCGCAGGATCACCAGGGCGGTGTTACGCCCTTCGTGCAGGTCCAGCACGACGGGTTTGCCGGCGTTGAGGCGCAAGTCCCACACGTCGATAGGCGTAAAAGTGCGGGCCGGGCCTTGGGTGCCAGCAAACTCGCCAGCAATCAGGCGCAGTTGCCCGGCGTCGTTGGCCAACGGCAGTACCGGAATGTCGCCATCGACAATCGTCTGGTAACCGGCGTCGGCCATTTTGTCCTTGGCCGGCAGGTTGACCCACAGTTGCACCATCTCCAGCGCCCCGCCGCTACGGGCAAACGCTTCGGAGTGGAACTCTTCGTGGAGAATGCCTTTGGCGGCCGTCATCCATTGCACGTCGCCGGGGCCGATGGTGCCACCGGCGCCGGTGGAATCGCGGTGTTCGACTTCGCCATCGTAGACGATGGTCACGGTCTCAAAGCCGCGATGAGGGTGTTGACCGACGCCGCGACGTTGTTCGGTCGGCGTGAAATCCGCCGGGCCGGCGTGATCCAGCAACAGGAATGGGCTGATGTGCTTGCCCATGGTGTCGTAGGAAAACAGCGTGCGCACCGGGAAACCGTCGCCGACCCAATGGCCGCGAGGGCTGGTGTAGATGCCGATAAGCTTTTTCATGGTGTACCTCCAAAGTGCATACACCATAAGGCTGCTGACCGTTGGGCACTAGCCGGCAAAAGCGGCCTGGATCGTCCTACGTATAGGACAATCCCTTGACCTGGCGCTGACGCAGCAGATGAAACGCGACAAAGGCCGCCAGCGCAAAACAGGCCTGGATGATGATCATCGGCGCGGCACTGCCATCTCGCAGTTGGCTCAGCAAGACACCGCTGCATGTGGCGCCGAACATCTGCGCAAACCCCATCAAGCCTGCCGCCAGACCGGCCCGGTGTGCGTTGGGCATGACGCCCCCCGTCACCGCCCCCGGCAACACCAGGCCGCCGCCCAGGGTGACCAGCGCGATCGGAATATCCAGGCCGAGTACCGACAGGCCAAACAACGCATAAATGACCAGCGCTGACACGCCGCCGATGGCCACCATCGTCACGCCCATCGCCACAATCCGCTGTGGGCCCAAGCGCAGGATATTACGTCGGGTGTAGGTGGAACCGACGATCAGCATCGACACGATCAGGCCGAAATTGATGCCGTATTCAAGGCTGCTAAAGCCCAGCAGGTTGATAAACACCGCCGAAGAACCGGCAATCACCGCAAACATCGCGCCATAGGTGCACGCCAAGGCCACGGCGAACGCACGGTATTGACGGCCCTTGAGCAGATCCAGGTATTGCCCACCGAGGGTGCGCCAGTGGCCGGCCTCAGGATCGAGGTAGTGGTTGCTCTCGCGAAAGAACAGCAGCGCCAGCAACAACACCACGCTGCCAATCACCAATGCCAGGACAATGGGCGCGTGCCAGCCGAACAGTTTGATCAACAGGCCACCGACCATGGGTGCCACCACAATGGCGTAGAGCATGCCGATCATGGTCAATGCCAGCGCCGGCCCTGCTTCGGCCTTCCACACATCCCGCACCACCGTGCGCGCCAGTACCAACGCTGCGCAGGCGCCCAGGCCTTGCAGCACGCGGGCGGCGATGAACTGGTGGATGTCGTGGACCAGCAGCATCGACAAGGTCGCCAGCACGTACAGCACCAGGCCGCCGATCAGCACCGGACGCCGGCCGATACGGTCCGACAGCGGGCCGAACAGCAATTGCCCGAGACCAAAGGCAGCGACAAATGCCGACAGCGCCATCAATGCCGAGCCGGCTGGCGCTGCCAATGCCTGCTCGATGGCGCCAAGGCCAGGGATGATCAATTGGGTCGAAACCTCACCCAGTGCCGTCAGGGCCACCAGTAAAAACAGCAGGCTTCGCGAGGGGACCGGGACGTTTGTCATGAGGTGCATCCGGGGGGCTGGATTAATTTATATTTCGACCATAATATGAGTAAAAAATTATGTCCATAATTTTTTGCCCAATGGTTACCCCCGGAGCCCGCCATGCACCCTCTTCCCCTGCGTCTTCTCACGCCCCTGGCCCTATTGATAGTCCTCAATGGTTGCAACAGCAAAGCCGACACCGCCGCCGAAGTACCTCAACCGCGCCCGGTCCTCGCGGCCAAAGTCGAAGCCGCCGGCACCCAACAGAGCGCCTATACCGGCGTGGTCGCGGCACGTACCGAAAGCGACCTGGGGTTCCGGGTCAGCGGCAAGGTCATCGAACGCAAGGTCGATCCTGGCCAGCACGTGTCCCGTGGCGATACCCTGCTGGTGCTGGACATCGGCGACTTCGAACTGGCCCTGCGCTCGGCGAAAAACCGCGTCAACGCCGCCCAGGCACAACTGCGCCAGCGCCGTGACGACGAAAACCGCTACCAGCGGCTGGCCAGCACCGGCGCCGTATCGCGGCAGATCTTCGACCAGTCGGCGACCAACCTGCGCGTCGCAGAAGCCGAGCTGGCCTCGGCACAGTCCGACGCCAGCCAGATCGAAAACCGCCGTACCTACTCCGTGCTCAAGGCCGATGGCGACGGCATCATCACCGACGTGCGCGTGGATCGCGGCCAGGTGGTCGCCGAAGGGCAGATCGTTGCGCGCCTGGCCCATGACGGTGCCCGCGAAGCCATCGTCAACCTTCCGGAAAACCAGCGTGACCAGGCCTCACAAAGAGCCCTGGCCTTCCCCTTCGGCGCGCCGGACCAAGCGGTGACCGCCACCTTGCGCGAACTCTCTGCCAGCGCCGACCCGACCACCCGCACCTACCGTGCCCGCTATGTGCTGCACGGTGCCGTCGACCGTTTCGCCCTCGGCTCCACCATCACCGTGCGCCTGCAAGGCAACGGCCAGGCCGAGCAAACCCGCGTGCCCATTGGCGCACTGCATGACGCGGGACAAGGCACCGGCGTGTGGCGGATCGGCGCGGACGACAAAGTCAGTTTCGCTCCGGTGAACGTCGCCAGCCTCGGCCAGGAAGACGCGCTGCTCAACAGTGGCGTTGCCCCGGGCCAGGTCATCGTTGCCCTCGGCGCACATCTGTTGCACAGCGGTGACGCCGTGCGCCTGCTGCCCGCGCAAGTACTGGCCCTCAACCGCAAACAGGACAACTGAGCATGCGCGGTATCAACCTTTCCGAACTGGCGGTCAAACATCGCGCGGTCACCCTGTTCCTGATCATCGCGATCCTCGCCGCCGGGATCTTCTCGTTCGGCAAGCTGGGGCGCGCGGAAGACCCCTCCTTCACCGTCAAGGTGATGACCATCACCGCCGCCTGGCCCGGCGCAACCGCCCAGGAAATGCAGGAACAGGTGGCCGACCGCCTGGAAAAACGCTTGCAGGAACTGGATTACTACGACCGCGTCGAGACCATCGCCCAGCCGGGTTTTGTGTCGATGCGCATGACCTACAAGGAGTCCACGCGCCCCAGCGAAATCCAGGACCTGTTCTACCAGACCCGTAAAAAGCTCAGCGATGAAGCCGCTAAGCTGCCCAAGGGCGTGATCGGACCGTTCTTCAACGATGAATACTCCGATGTGTATTTCGCGCTGTACGCCCTGGAAGCCGAACACCTGCCCCATCGGCAACAGGTGCAGATGGCCGAAGGCCTGCGCCAGGGTTTGCTCAACCTGCCGGGGGTGAAGAAGGTCAATATCCTTGGCGAACAGGCGCAGCGGGTGTTTGTGGAGTTTTCCTACGAGCGCCTGGCAACCCTGGGCATCAAGCCGGATCAGATTTTTGCTGCATTGGCCGCACAAAACGCCGTGGCGCCGTCGGGTTTCGTCGAGACCGCCGGGGCCCGCGCCTATATCCGTATCGACGGTGCGTTCGACAGCCTGTCGCTGATCGAAAACGTGCCGCTGGAAGTCAATGGCCGCGTGTTGCGCATCGCTGATGTAGCCACCGTCAGCCGTGGCTATGAAGACCCGCCCAGCTACCGTATCCGCCATCAAGGCGATCCGGCATTGATGCTGGGCGTGATCATGGAGAAACACTGGAACGGCCTCGAACTGGACAAGAGCCTCAAGGCCCAGGAAGCCAGGATCCAGGCTGACCTGCCGCTGGGCGTGAACTTCGCCAAGGTCTCCGACCAGGCGAAAAACATCAGCCTGGCCGTGAACGAGTTCATGCTGAAATTCTTCGTCGCCCTCGCGGTGGTGATGGTGATCAGCCTGTTGGCCCTGGGTTTCCGTGTAGGCCTGGTGGTGGCAGCAGCGGTGCCGCTGACCTTGTCGGTGGTGTTTGTAATCATGCTGCTGACCGGGCGTGAATTCGACCGCATCACCCTCGGCGCGCTGATCATTTCCCTGGGTTTGCTGGTGGATGACGCGATCATCGCCATTGAAATGATGGTGGTGAAGCTTGAGGAAGGTTTCGACCGGATTCACGCCGCCACCTTTGCCTGGAGTTCCACGGCGGCGCCGATGCTGACCGGCACGCTGGTCACCATCATCGGCTTTTTGCCGGTGGGGTTTGCCCGCTCCGGTGCCGGGGAATATGCCGGCAATATCTTCTGGATCGTCGGCTTTGCGCTGATCGCGTCCTGGCTGGTGGCCGTGGTGTTCACGCCGTACCTGGGCGTGAAACTGCTGCCGCAGATCAAGCCGGTGCCGGGCGGCCATGATGCAATCTACGCCGGGCGTTATTACCAGAAACTGCGCAGCGTAGTCGAAGCCTGCGTGCGTGGGCGTTGGCTGGTCACCGGCCTGGTGGTGGCGGCGTTTGTGCTGTGTGTGCTGGGCATGGGCGTAGTGAAGAAACAGTTCTTCCCCAATTCCGACCGTTCCGAGCTGATTCTTGAGGTGTACATGCCGCCCGGCAGCGCCTTCAAAAGCACCGAAGCGGTGGCCGCGCAGTTGGAAAAAGCCCTGCTGCAAGAGCCGCAAACCACCCTGGTCGACACCTATGTGGGCGGCGGCGCACCGCGTTTTTTCCTGTCGCTGAACCCCGAACTGCCGGACCCGGCATTTGCCAAGCTGATTGTGCAGACCCCGGACTCCCACGCTCGCGACGCCTTGAAACTGCGCATGCGTGAACGCATTGCCGCCGGTGAGTTTCCTGCCGCGCGGGTGCGCGTGACCCAGTTGCTGTTCGGTCCGCCCGTGCCGTTCCCCGTGGTGTTTCGTGTGTCCGGCCCTGACGTGGACGTGCTGCGCGGCGTCTCCGAAGACGTGCGCAAAGTGGTCGCCGCCAACAAGCTGACCAAGGACGCCTTCCTTGATTGGGGTGAGCGCACCAGCGGCTATCGCCTGGTATTGGATCAAGACCGCCTGCGTTTGCTGGGTTTCACGCCCAACGAGGTCAAGTCCCAGCTCAATGCCTTGCTCAGCGGCAATCCGATCACCGAAGTGCGTGAAGGCAACCGCACCGTCTCCGTCGTCGCCCGTGCCCAGGGCAGCCAACGTGAAGACCTCGGCAACCTCAACAACATGACCCTGACCAACAGCGCCGGCACCTCAGTGCCATTGGCCCAGGTCGGGCATTTCCAGGCAGTGATGGAAGAGCCGATCCTCAAGCGCCGCAACCGCGCGACCACCGTGGAAGTGCGCGCCGACATCATCGACGGCGTGCAACCGCCCGACGTGGAAATGGCCGTGTACAAAGACCTGCAACCGCTGATCGCCAAGCTGCCCGCCGGTTACCAGATCGACATCGGCGGCCCGGTGGAAGAAAGCGCCAAGGCCAACGTCGCCCTGGCCGCGCTGTTCCCGATCATGATCCTGCTGACCCTTACGGTGATCATGTTCCAGGTGCGGTCATTCGGCGTGATGTTCATGGTCTTCGCCACGGCACCGCTGGGCTTGATTGGCGCGGTGCCGACCTTGCTGCTGTTCAACCAGCCGTTCGGCTTCAACGCGATCCTGGGCTTGATCGGGATTGGCGGAATCCTGATGCGCAACACGTTGATCTTTACTGACCAGATCCGCCAGAACCAGGAGCACGGCATGGCGATTCGCGCGGCCATCGTCGAAGCCACGGTGCGGCGTGCACGGCCGGTGATCCTCACGGCACTGGCGGCGGCGCTGGCATTTATTCCGCTGACGTTGTCGGTGTTCTGGTCGTCCCTGGCCTATGTGCTGATTGGCGGGGTGTTGGTGGGGACGGTGTTGACGCTGTTATTCCTGCCGGCGCTGTGCAGTCTGGTGCTGGGGCGAACGCGCACAAAAACTGCTGAAACCTCCCACGTAACAGCGAGATAAGCTCTACAGATATCACCTGAAAACCTCTGCAAAGTCCTTCGCCTGATCACACAGTGCGAAGGATTGCAGATGAATTTTCTATCGGGTGCGTCGGCTTTCTGGGCATTAGCTGCAGGGAGTCGGCGCCGATGACCCACCTCTCCCATATTGCCCTTATCGAATTTGAGCTGGATGGCTTTCATCAGAGCCTGGTGATTTATCGCCAGCAGATGGACGCGTGGTATTCGCGTGCGCTGGATTCGGTGAGCCATGCGCTGGACATGCCGTCGCTGCTGGGGATGGATCGGGTGTTGCGGGTGGGCGATTCGCAGCGGGCGGTGAGCATTACGGATACTGACTTTTCGACCGTGGCCCAGTGCGCGGTGGGCGGCGAGCTGAAGATCGAGAGCCTGTTCGAGTCGGTGTATGACGTGCCGATCGGCAACATCCCGGTGGAGGTGATCGGGCTGGATGACGGCAGTTCCACCGTGATCATGCTGGATGAACAAGGCAAGGGCTCGCACCACTGCGCGGCGGGTGGGCGCTATCAGGTGCGGGTGCAAGGCGGCGTTTCCGAGGAACAGGTCGATGCGCTGTTTGCTTCCTACGCAGGGCTGACGTCGGACCTGGAGAAGTGGCTTCGGGCGCAGTGGTCGGATTTTAAACCGCGCTGGGAGCAGTCCACCGCCAGCGCGATTGGCAGCGGCGTACTGGCTGGCAGTTGGGGGGCGATTCGTGATGTGTGGGACAGCATCAAGCTGGTGCAGGCGATTCTTGATGACCCTTTGAAATACGTCGAACAGTTGGGCGCAGAAGCGGCCAAATTGGCGCAGCTCGCCACTGATGCGCCCAAAGTCATGGAACAGGCGATGCTGCTGGCCAGTGATGAGGCGGCGCTGTTCCTGATGCTGCGCACGGCGATGATCTGGTTGAACGCATTGCCGCCCGGTGAAATGGCTGAGATGGCGGCTGGGTTTGTGGTGTCGTTGCTGATTGACCTGGTGATTGGCGTAGTGTTGACCATCGCCCTGCCAGCGGCGGGTGTGGCGTATTTGAGCCTGCGGTTGGTGAAGTATGGCGGGCAGATTCTTGAGGCGGCGACGGGTTTTGTCAGGGGACTTTTGGGGATTCTGACGAAGTTCATGCAGGCCGTGGATCGCTACAAGGCGGTCGCGGTTCGCGGGGTGGTTGGTGGGTTGAAGCAAGGCAGGCTGCAGATGCGCTGGAAGGCGCGGCAGAACGCGGTGCTGAAGCAGGCGGAGCATGTGGATGATGTGCCGGCTGTTGGGAAGAATCCGGCTGGGGATGCGGCGGCGTCTTCGGACAAGACCGCCACCGACGGCTGCCCGGTGTCGATGGTCACGGGTGAGGAACTGCTCACCCTCACCGATGGCACGTTGGATGGGATCTTGCCGTTTGAGTGGACCCGCTTGTATCGCACCAGCGCGGTGGAAGTGGATTGCGGGTTGGGGTTTGGCTGGAGTCACTCGCTGGCGCATCGGTTGAGTGTTGCCGGGAATTCGGTGGTGTGGACCGATCATGAGAATCGCTCGACTACCCTGCCCTTGCCCACGGTTTCTCGGCCGGCGATCACCAACAGTCTGGCGGAAGCGGCGATCTACTTGGGGTCGTTGCCCGATGAGTTAGTCCTGTCTCAAGGGTCGCGCTTCTACCATTTTCGCGACGGTGTGCTGACGGCGATCAGCGATGCGTATGACAACCGGCTGCGCATTTCCCGGAATTACCTGGGGCAGATCGAGCGGCTGAATAACGGTGTCGGGCGCTCGCTGTTTCTGCGCTATGCGTCGGGCCGCATTGTGGCGGTGGACTACCAGATTGAGCGGGCGGTGGATGACGGTCCGTTTGTTTGGGTGACAGAGCAGAACGTTGTTTCCTACGCCTATGACGCGGCGGGTCGGTTGGTTTCTGCGACCAATGCCGTAGGCGAAAGCGAGGTTTATCGGTACGACGAGCAGCACGTCATTCTTGAGCGTGGACTGGCCGGTGGGGCGAGTTTTTTTTGGGAGTGGGAAAGGTCTGGTAAGGCGGCGCGATGTGTCCGGCATTGGGCCAGTTTCTCGCAAATGGACACGCGCTATGCCTGGGATGACAACGGCCAGGTCACGGTGTTTAACGCCGATGGCAGTCAGGAAGTCTATGTGCATGACCAGCGGGCGCGGCTGGTGCAGCGGGTGGATCCGGATGGGGCTGAGCACTCCAAATCCTACGATGACAAGGGAAGGCTGACGGTTGAGCAGGATCCGTTGGGGGCGATCACGGCCTACCAGTACGACGAAGCTGGGCGTTTGGTGGCGTTGTTTCCGGGGGATGATGAACCAACGTCCTACGAGCATGACAATGGATTCGTACGGGTTGTAAGGCGGGGTGAAGCGGTTTGGAAGTATGAGCGTAATGACCAGGGCGATGTTACGCGTAGGACCGATCCTGACGGCCATTCGACTGAGTACAGCTACAACAAACGCGGGCAACTGACGCAGGTTTGGTATCCCGATCACAGCTGTCATCGGCTGGTTTGGAATGA
>NZ_JACAPG010000018.1 GCF_013385825.1 Pseudomonas reactans
GTCATCGTCAAGATTAAATTCCAGAACCCCATTTGCGAAAGCAGATGGGGTTTTGTTTTGGGCGGTCGAAAAGCACGAAGGGATTCATTTCGACGACCTTTAGAGCTAAGGGGCTGCGTTTCTATGCAATGACCCTGCGCATGGCTATTATGCGTGCCTCATTGTGAGGCGATACCTGCATGCTGACGTTGTTAAAACTTCTGAAAGATGGCCGATTCCACTCGGGGGAAGCGCTTGGCGCCGCCTTGGGTGTCAGCCGCAGTGCTGTCTGGAAGCAACTCCAGCACCTGGAAGCAGAACTCAACCTGTCCATACATAAGGTTCGGGGCAAGGGGTATCAGTTGGCGTCGCCATTGGTGTTCTTGACTGCTGAAGATATTGCGTTGAATGCGCCCTCCTTGGCGTGGCCCGTTCATATCTCTGACTCCATTGACTCCACGAACGCTGAAGCCTTGCGTCTTGTTGGTGCCGGATGCGCGGCGCCGTTCCTGGTGCTTGCGGAACAGCAAACGGCCGGCCGGGGTAGGAGGGGGCGGAAGTGGGTAAGTCCATTTGCACAAAATGTGTATTACAGCCTCGTATTGCGCATCGAGTCGGGCCTGCGGCAGTTGGAGGGGCTGAGCCTGGTTGTGGGCTTGGCGGTCATGCAGGCCTTGCGCGAGTCGGGTGTGCAGGGCGCAACTCTGAAGTGGCCAAACGACGTTCTGGTAGGGCAGAAGAAAATTGCCGGGATTTTGCTGGAGTTGGTAGGAGACCCTGCTGATATCTGCCACGTTGTCCTCGGAATAGGCATCAATGTGAATATGCAAAGGGCTGACGAGGTGGATCAGCAATGGACTTCGGTGCAGTTGCAGACAGGCTCTCCGGTGAATCGCAATGCGCTGGTGGCGCAACTGGGGTTGCAACTGCAAAGCTACCTTGAGCGGCACCGCAAGGGTGGTTTTGTCGCACTCAAAGATGAGTGGGAGCAGAATCACGCCTGGCAGGGGCGGCGGGTGTCCCTTATCGCGGGTGTCAGCCAAGTCGACGGCGTTGTGCTGGGCGTAGACCGCCAGGGTGCACTGCGCTTGAGCGTTGATGGTGTTGAGAAAATATACAGTGGTGGTGAGTTAAGCCTGAGGTTGCGTGATGATTCTTGAGCTCGACTGTGGGAATAGCTTTATCAAATGGCGTGTGCTTGATGCCGATAGCGCGAATGCTTCTTCGGAGGGAGTTGTTGGTTCGGATCTGGCTTTGATCGAAAGCCTCGTGGCGCTTCCCGGATTGTTGCTGACGCGTTGCCGGCTGGTGAGCGTTCGTGCCCTGGAAGAAACAAGCAAGCTGGTTGCGGCCCTGCATGAGGCTTTCGGCGTTGCTGTCTCCTGTGCTGCTCCCGCGCGCGAGATGGCCGGAGTGCGTAACGGCTACGAAGATTTTGAGCGCCTGGGTCTTGATCGTTGGCTCGCAATGCTGGGTGGATTCAAGCTGGCGCACGGCGCATGCCTGGTGCTTGACTTTGGCACGGCAGCCACGGCGGATTTTATTGCGGCGGATGGCGAGCACCTTGGTGGTTTCATTTGTCCAGGTATGCCGCTCATGCGCAATCAGCTGCGAACTCATACACGAAAGATACGTTACGACGATGCAGCGGCTGAAAGGGCGCTAGAGCGCCTCTCTCCAGGTCGTACGACCGTAGAAGCAGTGGAACGAGGTTGTACGCTTATGCTCAGAGGGTTTGTGCTGACTCAGTTGGAGTTGGCGCGAAGCTACTGGGGCGATGATTTCACGGTGTTTCTCACCGGAGGGGACGCCGATTTGGTGGCAGGTGCAGTGCCGCAAGCCCGACTCGTTCCGGATCTGGTTTTTGTCGGTTTGGCGATGGCTTGTCCTTTGTCCTGAGGTGATTATGCGTTGGTTTTTTTTGCTTTTACTTGTCCTCAACGCCTTCTACTACATATGGCATCAGCAAGAAGCGCCGTTGCGTGCCAAAGATGTTACGCCTCTGAGCCTTTATAAGGGTGGGCAGCAGGACATTCGCCTGCTCAGTGAGTCCTCTGATGCTGTGGTGCGCAGAGATCGTGCAAAGGCAGCAGAGGCGCAAAATACCTGTTTGTACATCGGTGGTTTTGCGGATCAGCGACAGGCTCAGTCGGTAGAGCAGCGGCTGACAAGCCTGGATATAAAGGCCAAGCTTCAATTGCTGAATACTGCTGAAGCTTCCGGCTATTGGCTGCGCGTAGCCCCTGAAAGCCGACGGCTGGCTGAGGATCTGCCTTTTGAAAACCTTGCTAAGGAATTCAATGAGTTAAAACATAAAATAATGTTGTGCGAAGGCGTTGCATCTCTCGAATAGTTTGCATAGAATGGCGCCCGCTTCGCAGTGAAGACCTTTAAGGTCTACAGCGTGAAGCAAAGGTCAATGCAGCTAACCTCATATTTTTAAATGAGAAAATGCTTGACAGAAGGTCGGCGTAATGTAAAATGCCGGCTCGCTTAGGAGGGGTTCCCGAGCGGCCAAAGGGATCAGACTGTAAATCTGACGTCTACGACTTCGAAGGTTCGAATCCTTCCCCCTCCACCATTTTTAGCGTGAGCTGCAAGCTCCGCGGGTATAGTTTAGTGGTAGAACCTCAGCCTTCCAAGCTGATGATGCGGGTTCGATTCCCGCTACCCGCTCCAAGTTTGCAGGTTGTGCAAGGTGTTTTGCTCTTGTAGCTCAGTTGGTAGAGCACACCCTTGGTAAGGGTGAGGTCAGCGGTTCAAATCCGCTCAAGAGCTCCATATAACAAGGCAGATATGAAAATATCTGCCTTTGTTTTAACAGCTGCCTCGGCTTGTTGGTGTTGTGTCTGGCTTTATCGCCAGGTGATTTCAAGTCTAGTGGGGTTGGTTGTTGTAAAGTCTTTTTCAGGCCTGCATAATGGTCGGCCTGATTTTGTTTTAGGTCAGTAGCTCAATTGGCAGAGCGACGGTCTCCAAAACCGTAGGTTGGGGGTTCGATTCCCTCCTGACCTGCCAGATTCACGTGGTGTATCTGGCTTTCTTTTCACAGGATCTTCATAGATGACTCCTAAGGCTGAAGCTCAAAGCTCTCGTTTCGATCTGGTCAAGTGGCTCGCTGTAGTCGCCTTGGTGGTCGTAGGCGTTGTTGGCAATCAGTACTATTCTGCTTCGCCGATCCTGTACCGCGTGCTCGCTTTGCTTGCCCTTGCTGTTGTAGCTGCCTTTGTAGGCCTGCAGACTGCTAAAGGCAAGTCTTTCGCGGTCCTGGTAAAGGAAGCTCGCACCGAAATTCGTAAAGTCGTTTGGCCGACTCGCCAAGAAACCACGCAGACCACGTTGATCGTTGTGGCTGTTGTTCTGGTTATGGCGTTGCTGTTGTGGGGGCTTGATTCCCTGCTCGGCTGGCTTGTTTCCTTGATTGTTGGCTAAGGGTGTCCCGTGGCTAAGCGTTGGTACGTTGTGCATGCTTACTCGGGTTACGAGAAGCATGTTATGCGCTCTTTGCTAGAGCGCGTAAAGCTGGCAGGCATGGAAGATGGCTTCGGCGAAATTCTGGTTCCCACTGAAGAAGTGGTTGAAATGCGGAATGGCCAGAAGCGTAAAAGTGAACGCAAGTTCTTCCCTGGCTACGTGCTGGTTCAGATGGACATGAATGAAGGTACTTGGCACTTGGTCAAGGATACCCCTCGTGTCATGGGTTTCATCGGCGGTACCGCTGATAAGCCTGCTCCTATCACTGACAAAGAGGCGGAAGCGATTCTGCGTCGCGTTGCTGATGGTAGCGACAAACCCAAGCCGAAGACGTTGTTCGAGCCGGGTGAGGTTGTTCGTGTCACAGATGGTCCGTTTGCTGATTTCAACGGTACTGTCGAAGAAGTTAACTACGAAAAGAGCCGGATCCAAGTGGCGGTGCTCATTTTCGGTCGCTCTACTCCGGTAGAGCTAGAGTTCAGCCAGGTCGAGAAGGTCTAGCTGAGCAAGCATCCCAACCCCGCAGCCGTAGGCTGTGGGGTTTTGTCGTCACTGGGATAAACGCGCAAGTAACCGGGGAGCCTTTCGAGGCGTTTGAACCCGTAATTGGAGTGCCTCATGGCCAAGAAGATTACCGCTTACATCAAGCTGCAAGTGAAGGCCGCTCAGGCCAACCCTAGTCCACCTGTCGGTCCAGCTCTGGGTCAGCACGGCGTGAACATCATGGAATTCTGCAAGGCCTTCAACGCCCGTACTCAGGGTCTTGAGCCAGGTCTGCCGACTCCAGTGATCATCACTGTATACAGCGACCGTAGCTTCACTTTCGAAACCAAGTCGACCCCGGCTTCGGTTCTGTTGAAGAAAGCTGCTGGTCTGACTAGCGGTTCCGCTCGTCCTAACACCGTTAAGGTTGGCACCGTAACTCGTGCTCAGCTGGAAGAAATCGCGAAAACCAAAAACGCGGATCTGACTGCAGCTGATATGGATGCAGCCGTGCGTACCATCGCCGGTTCTGCTCGTAGCATGGGCCTTAACGTGGAGGGTGTGTAATGGCTAAGCTGACCAAGCGCCAAAAGGCTATCGCCGGCAAAATCGAAGCGGGCAAGTCCTACAACTTTGTAGACGCTGCTGCCCTGCTGACCGAGCTGTCGACTGTCAAGTTCAGCGAGTCCGTTGACGTTGCTGTAAACCTGGGTGTTGACCCACGTAAATCCGACCAGGTCGTTCGTAGCGCAACTGTGCTGCCACACGGTACTGGCAAGACTGTACGTGTAGCTGTCTTCACTCAAGGCCCAGCAGCTGAAGCTGCTCTGGCCGCCGGCGCTGATCGCGTTGGCATGGACGACCTGGCTGCCGAAATGAAAGGCGGCGACCTGAACTATGACGTCGTTATTGCTTCCCCGGATGCAATGCGCGTTGTAGGTCAGTTGGGTCAGATCCTGGGTCCGCGTGGCCTGATGCCTAACCCTAAAGTCGGCACCGTAACTCCAGACGTAGCGACCGCGGTTAAAAACGCCAAAGCTGGTCAGGTTCGTTATCGCACCGACAAAAACGGCATCATTCACACCTCCGTTGGCAAAGTCGGCTTTGATGCCGTCAAGCTGAAGGAAAACGTTGAAGCCCTGATCGCTGATCTGAAGCGTATCAAGCCAGCTTCCTCGAAAGGTATCTACGTCAAGCGCGTTACCCTGAGCACCACTATGGGCCCAGGTCTGGTCATCGACCAAGGCTCGCTGGACGTATAAGACACAAGTTGGCGCGAGAGATCGCGCCAATTGAAAAAATTGGGGTCCCTGCCTGGCGGGGGCTATCCAAGACCGTAGGCGACGCAAGTCTTAAACCACAAGCCTACGCAGATGGTGCTCCCGGTTCCTTACCGAATCAGACACCAAAACGACATCCGGCTCCGGCCAGATGAAACGGTAACAAGCAGGAGTTAAACCCGTGGCAATTAATCTCGAAGACAAGAAGGCCATCGTCGCTGAAGTCAACGAGGCTGCCAAAGCTGCTCTGTCCGCTGTCGTGGCTGATGCCCGTGGTGTGACAGTAGGCGCTATGACCGGACTCCGTAAAGAGGCTCGTGAAGCTGGCGTATACGTACGTGTTGTACGTAACACCCTGCTCAAGCGCGCTGTTGCTGACACTGAATACAGTGTCCTCAACGACGTGTTCACCGGCCCGACCCTGATTGCGTTCTCCACCGACCATCCTGGCGCTGCTGCCCGTTTGTTCAAAGAGTTCGCCAAGGGTCAGGACAAGTTCGAGATCAAGGCAGCTGCGTTCGAGGGCAAGTTCCTCGCAGCTAACCAAATCGACGTACTGGCAACACTGCCGACCCGTAACGAAGCTATTTCGCAGCTGATGAGCGTGATTCAAGGCGCTACCAGCAAGCTGGCTCGTACTCTGGCCGCAGTTCGCGAGCAAAAAGAAGCTGCCGCAGCCTAAGGCTGAGCAACTTCTCTCGCGGTTTTTTGTTTATTTCGATGGCCGAGTAGGCCGTCCCCCAATTCAGGAAATACAGCAATGTCTATCTCCCAAGACGATATCCTCAACGCCGTAGCTGAAATGTCGGTTCTGCAGGTTGTTGAGCTGATCAAAGCTTTCGAAGAAAAATTCGGCGTTTCCGCTGCCGCTGCTTCCGCTGGCCCAGCCGCTGTTGCTGCTGTTGCTGAAGAGCAAACCGAATTCAACGTCATGCTGCTGGAAGCTGGCGAGAAGAAAGTAAACGTGATCAAGGCAGTACGTGAACTGACCGGTCTGGGCCTGAAAGAAGCCAAGGCTGTAGTTGACGGCGCTCCTGCCCAGGTTCTGGAAGCTGTTGCCAAAGACGCAGCTGAAAAAGCCAAAGCAGTACTGGAAGAAGCAGGCGCTAAAGTCGAGCTGAAGTAAGCATCGACCTTGCGTCTCCAGCCCAAGCGTTAAGCTGAAGGCTGATGGCTGGTGGCTCTTGCCACCGGCCTTTTTCCGTTCTTGGCTGTCGACTCGGTCGCCGCCATTAACGCGCTGTAGCCACCCGATGCGGTGGTGCAAACCATGGGGTTTGCGAGATTTTCTGGCTGCTCCCGTCGGGAGGGCCAAACAAGCAGGTGACCAAGCTGGGGAACGCTGATGGCTTACTCATATACTGAGAAAAAACGTATCCGCAAGGACTTTAGCAAGTTGCCGGACGTCATGGATGTCCCGTACCTTCTGGCTATCCAGCTGGATTCGTATCGTGAATTCTTGCAGGCGGGAGCGACCAAAGATCAGTTCCGCGACGTGGGCCTGCATGCGGCCTTCAAATCCGTTTTCCCGATCATCAGCTACTCCGGCAATGCTGCGCTGGAGTACGTCGGTTATCGCCTGGGCGAACCGGCATTTGATGTCAAAGAATGCGTGTTGCGCGGTGTTACTTACGCCGTACCTTTGCGGGTAAAAGTGCGCCTGATCATTTTCGACAAAGAATCGTCGAACAAAGCGATCAAGGACATCAAAGAGCAAGAAGTCTACATGGGCGAAATCCCATTGATGACCGAGAACGGTACCTTCGTTATCAATGGTACCGAGCGTGTGATCGTTTCCCAGCTGCACCGTTCCCCGGGCGTGTTCTTCGACCACGACCGCGGCAAGACGCACAGCTCCGGCAAGCTCCTGTACTCCGCGCGGATCATTCCGTACCGCGGTTCGTGGTTGGACTTCGAGTTCGACCCGAAAGACTGCGTGTTCGTGCGTATCGACCGTCGTCGCAAGCTGCCGGCCTCGGTACTGCTGCGCGCGCTCGGCTACACCACTGAGCAAGTGCTGGATGCCTTCTACACCACCAACGTATTCAGCCTGAAGGATGAAACCCTCAAGCTGGAGCTGATCGCTTCGCGTCTGCGTGGTGAAATTGCCGTCCTGGACATCCAGGATGAAAAAGGCAAGGTCATTGTTGAAGCTGGCCGCCGTATCACTGCGCGCCACATCAACCAGATCGAAAAAGCCGGTATCAAAGAGCTGGAAGTGCCTCTGGACTACGTCCTGGGTCGTACTACCGCCAAGGTCATCGTTCACCCGGCTACAGGCGAAATCCTGGCTGAGTGCAACACCGAGCTGAACACCGAGATCCTGGCCAAAATCGCCAAGGCTCAGGTTGTTCGCATCGAGACCCTGTACACCAACGACATCGACTGCGGTCCGTTCATCTCCGACACGCTGAAGATCGACTCCACCAGCAACCAATTGGAAGCGCTGGTCGAGATCTATCGCATGATGCGTCCTGGTGAGCCACCAACCAAAGACGCTGCCGAGACCCTGTTCAACAACCTGTTCTTCAGCCCTGAGCGCTATGACCTGTCTGCGGTCGGCCGGATGAAGTTCAACCGTCGTATCGGTCGTACCGAAATCGAAGGTTCGGGCGTGCTGTGTAAGGAAGACATCGTCGCGGTACTGAAGACCCTGGTCGACATCCGTAACGGTAAAGGCATCGTCGATGACATCGACCACCTGGGTAACCGTCGTGTTCGCTGTGTAGGCGAAATGGCCGAGAACCAGTTCCGCGTTGGCCTGGTACGTGTTGAGCGTGCGGTCAAAGAGCGTCTGTCGATGGCTGAAAGCGAAGGCCTGATGCCGCAAGACCTGATCAATGCCAAGCCAGTGGCTGCAGCGGTGAAAGAGTTCTTCGGTTCCAGCCAGCTTTCCCAGTTCATGGACCAGAACAACCCGCTCTCCGAGATCACCCACAAGCGCCGTGTTTCCGCACTGGGCCCGGGCGGTCTGACCCGTGAGCGTGCTGGCTTTGAAGTTCGTGACGTACACCCGACGCACTACGGTCGTGTTTGCCCGATCGAAACGCCGGAAGGTCCGAACATCGGTCTGATCAACTCCCTGGCTGCCTATGCGCGCACCAACCAGTACGGCTTCCTTGAGAGCCCGTACCGTGTGGTGAAAGACGCTCTGGTCACCGACGAGATCGTTTTCCTGTCCGCCATCGAAGAAGCTGATCACGTGATCGCTCAGGCTTCGGCCACGATGAACGACAAGAAAGTCCTGGTCGACGAGCTGGTAGCTGTTCGTCACTTGAACGAGTTCACCGTCAAGGCGCCGGAAGACGTCACCTTGATGGACGTATCGCCGAAGCAGGTAGTTTCGGTTGCAGCGTCGCTGATCCCGTTCCTGGAGCACGATGACGCCAACCGTGCGTTGATGGGTTCCAACATGCAGCGTCAAGCTGTACCGACCCTGCGCGCTGACAAGCCGCTGGTAGGTACCGGCATGGAGCGTAACGTAGCCCGTGACTCCGGCGTTTGCGTCGTGGCTCGTCGTGGCGGCGTGATCGACTCTGTTGATGCCAGCCGTATCGTGGTTCGTGTTGCCGATGACGAAGTTGAAACGGGCGAAGCCGGTGTCGACATCTACAACCTGACCAAATACACCCGCTCAAACCAGAACACCTGCATCAACCAGCGTCCGCTGGTGAGCAAGGGTGATCGCGTTCAGCGTAGCGACATCATGGCCGACGGCCCGTCCACCGACATGGGTGAACTGGCACTGGGTCAGAACATGCGCATCGCGTTCATGGCATGGAACGGCTTCAACTTCGAAGACTCCATCTGCCTGTCCGAGCGTGTTGTTCAGGAAGACCGTTTCACCACGATCCACATTCAGGAACTGACCTGTGTGGCACGTGACACCAAGCTTGGGCCAGAGGAAATCACTGCAGACATCCCGAACGTGGGTGAAGCTGCACTGAACAAACTGGACGAAGCCGGTATCGTTTACGTAGGTGCTGAAGTAGGCGCAGGCGACATCCTGGTCGGTAAGGTCACTCCGAAAGGCGAGACCCAACTGACTCCGGAAGAAAAACTGCTGCGTGCCATCTTCGGTGAAAAAGCCAGCGACGTTAAAGACACCTCCCTGCGTGTACCTACCGGTACCAAAGGCACTGTCATCGACGTACAGGTCTTCACCCGTGACGGCGTTGAGCGTGATGCTCGTGCACTGTCCATTGAGAAGACTCAGCTCGACGAGATCCGCAAGGACCTGAACGAAGAGTTCCGTATCGTTGAAGGCGCGACCTTCGAACGTCTGCGCTCCGCCCTGGTAGGCCACAAGGCTGAAGGCGGCGCAGGTCTGAAGAAAGGTCAGGACATCACCGACGAAATCCTCGACGGTCTTGAGCACGGCCAGTGGTTCAAACTGCGCATGGCTGAAGACGCTCTGAACGAGCAGCTCGAGAAGGCTCAGGCCTACATCGTTGATCGCCGCCGTCTGCTGGACGACAAGTTCGAAGACAAGAAGCGCAAACTGCAGCAGGGCGATGACCTGGCTCCAGGCGTGCTGAAAATCGTCAAGGTTTACCTGGCAATCCGTCGCCGCATCCAGCCGGGCGACAAGATGGCCGGTCGTCACGGTAACAAGGGTGTGGTCTCCGTGATCATGCCGGTTGAAGACATGCCGCACGATGCCAATGGCACCCCGGTCGACGTCGTCCTCAACCCGTTGGGCGTACCTTCGCGTATGAACGTTGGTCAGATCCTTGAAACCCACCTGGGCCTCGCAGCCAAAGGTCTGGGCGAGAAGATCAACCGTATGATCGAAGAGCAGCGCAAGGTCGCAGACCTGCGTAAGTTCCTGCACGAGATCTACAACGAGATCGGCGGTCGCAACGAAGAGCTGGACACCTTCTCCGACCAGGAAATCCTGGATCTGGCGAAGAACCTGCGCGGCGGCGTTCCAATGGCTACCCCGGTGTTCGACGGTGCCAAGGAAAGCGAAATCAAGGCCATGCTGAAACTGGCAGACCTGCCAGAAAGCGGCCAGATGCAGCTGTTCGACGGCCGTACCGGCAACAAGTTCGAGCGCCCGGTTACTGTTGGCTACATGTACATGCTGAAGCTGAACCACTTGGTAGACGACAAGATGCACGCTCGTTCTACCGGTTCGTACAGCCTCGTTACCCAGCAGCCGCTGGGTGGTAAGGCTCAGTTCGGTGGTCAGCGTTTCGGGGAGATGGAGGTCTGGGCACTGGAAGCATACGGTGCTGCTTACACTCTGCAAGAAATGCTCACAGTGAAGTCGGACGATGTGAACGGTCGGACCAAGATGTACAAAAACATCGTGGACGGCGATCACCGTATGGAGCCGGGCATGCCCGAGTCCTTCAACGTGTTGATCAAAGAAATTCGTTCCCTCGGCATCGATATCGATCTGGAAACCGAATAACACGTGACGCGAATCGAGAGCGGGGCTGTTTAGCCCGCTCTCTGCTCCGCCAGGAGGAAAGGCCTTGAAAGACCTACTGAATTTGCTGAAAAACCAGGGTCAAGTCGAAGAGTTCGACGCCATCCGTATTGGATTGGCATCGCCTGAGATGATCCGTTCGTGGTCGTTCGGTGAAGTTAAAAAGCCGGAAACCATCAACTACCGTACGTTCAAACCTGAGCGTGACGGCCTGTTCTGCGCCAAGATCTTTGGCCCGGTTAAGGATTACGAGTGCCTGTGCGGTAAGTACAAGCGCTTGAAGCACCGTGGTGTGATCTGCGAGAAGTGCGGCGTTGAAGTTGCACTGGCTAAAGTTCGTCGTGAGCGCATGGCGCACATCGAACTCGCTTCGCCGGTTGCCCACATCTGGTTCCTGAAATCGCTGCCGTCCCGTATCGGCTTGCTGATGGACATGACCCTGCGTGATATCGAGCGCGTTCTCTACTTCGAGAGCTATGTCGTTATCGATCCAGGCATGACCACCCTTGAAAAAGGTCAGCTGCTGAACGACGAGCAGTACTTCGAAGCGCTGGAAGAGTTCGGCGACGATTTCGATGCCCGCATGGGTGCCGAAGCTGTCCGTGAACTGCTGCACGCTATCGACCTGGAACACGAGATTGGCCGCCTGCGCGAAGAAATTCCGCAAACCAACTCCGAGACCAAGATCAAGAAGCTGTCCAAGCGTCTGAAGTTGATGGAAGCCTTCCAGGGTTCCGGCAACTTGCCAGAGTGGATGGTGCTGACCGTTCTGCCGGTTCTGCCGCCAGACCTGCGTCCGCTGGTACCGTTGGACGGTGGTCGTTTCGCGACGTCCGACCTCAACGACCTGTACCGCCGCGTGATCAACCGTAACAACCGTTTGAAGCGCCTGCTTGATCTGTCCGCTCCGGACATCATCGTGCGCAACGAAAAGCGTATGTTGCAAGAAGCGGTCGATGCCTTGCTCGACAACGGTCGTCGTGGCCGCGCTATCACCGGTTCGAACAAGCGTCCTCTGAAATCCTTGGCTGACATGATCAAGGGTAAGCAAGGTCGTTTCCGTCAGAACTTGCTCGGTAAGCGTGTTGACTACTCCGGTCGTTCGGTAATTACCGTAGGCCCGACCCTGCGTCTGCACCAGTGCGGTCTGCCTAAGAAGATGGCCCTTGAGCTGTTCAAACCATTCATCTTCGGCAAGCTGGAAATGCGCGGTCTCGCGACCACCATCAAAGCGGCCAAGAAAATGGTCGAGCGTGAACTGCCAGAGGTTTGGGACGTTCTCGCTGAAGTGATCCGCGAACACCCGGTTCTCCTCAACCGTGCACCGACCCTTCACCGTCTGGGTATCCAGGCGTTTGAACCGGTACTGATCGAAGGTAAGGCTATCCAGCTGCACCCTCTGGTCTGTGCTGCGTACAACGCCGACTTCGACGGCGACCAAATGGCCGTGCACGTACCGCTGACACTGGAAGCCCAGTTGGAAGCGCGCGCGTTGATGATGTCGACCAACAACATTCTGTCGCCAGCCAACGGTGAGCCAATCATCGTTCCGTCGCAGGACGTTGTATTGGGTCTGTACTACATGACCCGTGAAGCGATCAACGCCAAGGGCGAAGGTCGTGTGTTCGCTGACCTGCAAGAAGTTGACCGTGTGTTCCGTGCCGGCGAAGCCGCACTGCACGCCAAGGTCAAAGTGCGGATCAACGAAACCGTCAACGACCGTGATGGCGGCAGCGTGAGCGGCACCCGTATTGTCGACACCACTGTCGGCCGTGCGCTGCTGTATCAAGTTGTGCCAAAAGGTCTGTCGTACGACGTCGTCAACCTGCCGATGAAGAAAAAGGCGATCTCCAAGCTGATCAACCAGTGCTACCGCGTGGTTGGTTTGAAAGAGACCGTGATCTTCGCTGACCAGTTGATGTACACCGGCTTTGCTTATTCGACCATCTCCGGCGTTTCCATCGGTGTTAACGACTTCGTTATCCCGGATGAAAAAGCGCGCATCATCAATGCTGCTACTGATGAAGTGAAAGAGATCGAAAGCCAGTACGCCTCCGGCCTGGTAACCCAGGGCGAGAAGTACAACAAAGTGATCGACCTTTGGTCGAAGGCGAACGACGAAGTGTCCAAGGCAATGATGGCCAACCTCTCGAAAGAGAAGGTTATCGACCGTCACGGCGTGGAAGTCGATCAAGAGTCCTTCAACTCGATGTACATGATGGCCGACTCGGGCGCACGGGGTTCTGCTGCGCAGATCCGTCAGCTCGCCGGTATGCGTGGCCTGATGGCCAAGCCGGACGGCTCCATCATCGAAACGCCTATTACAGCGAACTTCCGTGAAGGTTTGAGCGTACTTCAGTACTTCATCTCGACTCACGGTGCTCGTAAAGGTCTGGCGGATACCGCGTTGAAAACCGCTAACTCCGGTTACCTGACGCGTCGTCTGGTAGACGTTGCACAAGATCTGGTTGTGACCGAGATCGATTGCGGCACCGAGCACGGCCTGCTGATGACTCCGCACATTGAAGGCGGTGACGTTGTAGAGCCGCTGGGTGAGCGCGTATTGGGTCGTGTTATTGCCCGTGACGTATTCAAGCCAGGTACCGAGGAAGTTATCGTTCCTGCCGGCACCCTGGTAGACGAGAAGTGGGTCGAGTTCATCGAACTCAACAGCATCGACGAAGTGATCGTTCGCTCGCCGATCAGCTGCGAAACCCGCTACGGCATTTGCGCCAAGTGCTACGGCCGTGACTTGGCTCGTGGTCACCAGGTGAACATCGGTGAAGCGGTCGGCGTTATCGCTGCCCAGTCCATCGGTGAGCCGGGTACCCAGCTGACCATGCGTACGTTCCACATCGGTGGTGCGGCAAGCCGGACCTCGGCAGCCGACAGCGTTCAGGTGAAGAATGGCGGTACCGTCCGTCTGCACAACCTGAAACACGTTGAGCGAGTGGATGGCCACCTGGTTGCTGTGTCCCGTTCCGGTGAGCTGGCAATCGCTGATGACTACGGTCGTGAGCGCGAGCGTTACAAGCTGCCGTACGGTGCTGTGATTTCGGTTAAAGAAGGTGACAAGGTCGACGCTGGCGCAATCGTGGCCAAGTGGGATCCGCACACTCACCCAATCGTTACCGAAATGAAAGGTACCGTGACCTACGTGGGCATGGAAGAAGGCATCACGATCAAGCGTCAGACTGACGAATTGACCGGTATGACCAACATTGAAGTACTCGACGCGAAAGATCGCCCAGCTGCCGGTAAAGACATCCGTCCTGCCGTGAAGATGGTCGATGACAACGGCAAGGACTTGTTGCTGCCAGGCACTGACGTAATCGCTCAGTACTTCCTGCCAGCCAACGCCCTGGTCGGTGTAGCGGATGGTGCGAAGATCGCGATCGGTGATGTTATCGCGCGTATCCCGCAAGAAACTTCGAAGACCCGTGACATCACCGGTGGTCTGCCGCGTGTTGCCGACTTGTTCGAAGCTCGTCGTCCGAAAGAAGCGTCGATTCTGGCTGAAGTCAGCGGCACCATCGCGTTCGGTAAAGAGACCAAGGGCAAGCGCCGCCTGGTCATCACCCCGAACGACGGTACCGATCCGTACGAAGAGCTGATTCCGAAGTGGCGTCACCTGAACGTCTTCGAAGGCGAACAGGTAAACCGCGGCGAAGTTATCTCCGACGGCCCGAGCGATCCACACGACATCCTGCGTCTGCTGGGTGTGAGTGCGCTGGCCAAGTACATCGTTAATGAGATCCAGGACGTTTACCGCCTGCAAGGCGTGAAGATCAACGATAAGCACATCGAGACCATCCTGCGTCAGATGCTGCGTAAAGTTGAAATCGCTGAATCCGGCGATTCCAGTTTCATCAAGGGCGACCAGATGGAACTGACTCACGTACTGGTAGAGAACGAGCGTCTGGGCGCGGAAGACAAGTTTGTCTCCAAGTTCACCCGCGTGCTGCTGGGTATCACCAAGGCGTCGTTGTCCACTGAGTCGTTCATCTCGGCGGCCTCCTTCCAGGAGACCACTCGCGTACTGACCGAAGCAGCGGTAACCGGCAAGCGCGATTACCTGCGCGGCCTGAAAGAAAACGTGGTTGTGGGTCGTCTGATCCCAGCCGGTACCGGTTTGGCTTACCACAGCGAGCGTAAGCGTCGCCGTGATGCTGACAAGCCGCTGCGCGTAAGCGCCAGTGAAGTGGAAGCTGCACTGACCGAAGCGCTGAACTCTAGCGGTAACTGAGTTCTGCACTAGATAAGTCTGGGCCCCGGCAGCCCCATTCGTCGGATCGAGGCATTTTTGCCCCGGTTCGGTGAGTGGGGATGTCGGGGCCTTGCCTTGACTGGGGGCAAGATCCTCTTTAGACTCTTGTACCCCTAAATTTGGCGGGAATTCGTTCCTGCCATTTTGCTTTTCTTGCAAGACAATAGCGTCGCAAGACAACAGTGGAGCTAGTAGATGGCAACTATCAACCAGCTGGTACGTCAGCCGCGTAAGCGTATCGTCGAGAAATCCGACGTACCTGCGCTGCAGAACTGCCCGCAACGTCGTGGCGTATGCACCCGTGTGTATACCACCACGCCGAAAAAACCTAACTCGGCACTGCGTAAAGTATGCCGTGTGCGCCTGACCAACGGTTTCGAGGTTTCCTCGTACATCGGTGGTGAAGGTCACAACCTGCAAGAGCACAGCGTGGTACTGATCCGCGGCGGTCGTGTAAAAGACTTGCCAGGTGTTCGTTACCACACCGTACGCGGCTCCTTGGATACTTCCGGCGTTAAAGGTCGTAACCAGGGTCGTTCGAAGTACGGTACCAAGAAGCCTAAGTAGTAGCGGCTTTTTGTAAAACTGAATCATCTTATTTTCTGAGTCGATAAGAGTAAGGTCGGAGGCGTCCCGCAAGGGCACCGATTCCGAACGAACCTGAAGACCGTTTGAGGGCTTATCCATGCCAAGAAGACGCGTAGCAGCCAAGCGCGAAGTGCTTGACGATCCAAAATACGGAAGCCAAATCCTGGCCAAGTTCATGAACCACGTGATGGAAAGCGGCAAGAAAGCCGTTGCCGAGCGTATCGTTTATGGCGCGCTGGAAAAGGTTAAAGAACGCAAGAACAGCGATCCCCTGGAAATCTTCGAGAAAGCTCTCGACGCCATCGCTCCGCTGGTCGAAGTGAAGTCGCGCCGTGTAGGCGGTGCTACTTACCAGGTTCCGGTCGAAGTTCGCCCGTCCCGTCGTAACGCTCTGGCAATGCGCTGGTTGGTAGACTTCGCCCGTAAGCGCGGCGAGAAGTCTATGGCTCTGCGTTTGGCCGGCGAGCTGTTGGACGCTGCTGAAGGTAAAGGTGCTGCTGTTAAGAAGCGTGAAGACGTGCACCGTATGGCTGAAGCTAACAAAGCTTTCTCGCACTACCGCTTCTAATCTTAGCTTCACTAATTTTGCGAGGGCTTTATGGCTCGTACTACTCCGATTAGCCGCTACCGTAACATCGGTATCGTTGCTCACGTGGATGCTGGTAAAACCACCACCACCGAGCGCGTACTGTTTTACACCGGCAAAAGTCACAAAATGGGCGAGGTGCATGACGGCGCCGCGACCACAGACTGGATGGTTCAGGAGCAGGAGCGTGGTATTACCATTACTTCTGCTGCTATCACCGCCTTCTGGAAAGGTTCCGAGAAGCAGTACAAAGACGAGCATCGCTTCAACGTAATCGATACTCCGGGCCACGTAGACTTCACCATTGAAGTTGAACGTTCCCTGCGCGTACTCGACGGCGCTGTCGTTGTGTTCTGCGGTACCTCGGGTGTTGAGCCTCAGTCGGAAACCGTATGGCGTCAAGCCAACAAGTACGGCGTTCCACGTCTTGTTTATGTAAACAAGATGGACCGTGCTGGTGCCAACTTCCTGCGCGTGATCGGTCAGATCAAGCAGCGTCTGGGTCACACCCCGGTGCCAATCCAATTGGCTATCGGTTCCGAAGACAACTTCCAGGGTCAGATCGATCTGATCAACATGGAAGCTGTTTACTGGAATGATTCCGACAAAGGTATGGTTCCTGTTCGTAAGCCTATCCCTGCTGAGCTGCAGGAACTGGCTGACGAGTGGCGCAACAACATGGTTGAGGCTGCTGCCGAAGCCAACGAAGAGCTGATGAACAAGTACCTCGAAGGTGAAGAGCTCACCAACGTGGAAATCAAGGCTGCTCTGCGTCAGCGTACTATCGCTGGCGAGATCGTCTTGGCTGTTTGCGGTTCTTCCTTCAAGAACAAGGGTGTTCCCCTGGTTCTCGACGCCGTTATCGACTACCTGCCGGCTCCAACCGACATTCCTGCTATCAAGGGTACCAACCCTGATAATGAGGAAGAAGAGATGGAGCGTCACGCCGATGACAGCGAGCCGTTCTCGGCTCTGGCGTTCAAGATCGCAACTGACCCATTCGTGGGTACTTTGACCTTCGTCCGCGTTTACTCGGGCGTGTTGGCCTCCGGCGACGGCGTGATCAACTCGGTTAAAGGCAAGAAAGAGCGCGTGGGTCGTATGGTGCAAATGCACGCAAACGCCCGTGAAGAGATCAAGGAAGTACGCGCTGGTGACATCGCGGCCCTGATCGGCATGAAGGACGTCACCACGGGTGAGACTTTGTGCGACGCTGCCAAGCCAATCATCCTGGTTCGCATGGACTTCCCGGAGCCGGTTATTTCGGTTGCCGTAGAGCCTAAGACCAAGGATGACCAGGAAAAAATGGGTATCGCTCTGGGCAAGCTTGCTCAGGAAGATCCATCTTTCCGCGTCAAGACTGATGAAGAGACTGGTCAAACGATCATCTCCGGCATGGGCGAGCTGCACCTGGACATCCTGGTTGACCGGATGCGCCGTGAGTTCAACGTCGAAGCCAACATCGGTAAGCCTCAGGTTTCCTATCGTGAGCGCATCACGAAGAATTGCGAAATCGAAGGCAAGTTCGTTCGTCAGTCCGGCGGTCGTGGTCAGTTCGGTCACTGCTGGATCCGTTTTGCTCCTGCTGACGAAGGTCAGGAAGGTCTGCAATTCGTGAACGAAGTAGTAGGTGGTGTTGTTCCTAAGGAATACATCCCTGCTATCCAGAAGGGCATCGAAGAGCAGATGAAGAACGGTGTTGTTGCCGGCTATCCGCTGATCGGCCTGAAAGCAACCGTTTTTGACGGTTCTTACCACGACGTCGACTCCAACGAGATGGCGTTTAAGGTGGCTGCTTCCATGGCAACCAAGCAACTGGCCCAGAAGGGCGGTGGTGAGTTGCTTGAGCCAATCATGGCGGTAGAAGTTGTTACACCTGAAGACTATATGGGTGATGTCATGGGCGACCTTAACCGTCGTCGCGGCATGATCTTGGGTATGGAAGACACGGTTTCCGGCAAAGTGATTCGCGCCGAGGTTCCGTTGGGTGAGATGTTCGGTTATGCGACCGACGTTCGCTCCATGTCCCAGGGTCGCGCAAGCTACTCTATGGAATTCAAAAAATACAACACAGCTCCGGCGCACATCGCTGAAACTGTATCCAAAAAACAAGGCTGATTCAGTCCTTTAGGCAAGGAGTTAATTGTCGTGGCTAAAGAAAAATTTGATCGTTCCCTACCGCACGTCAACGTTGGCACCATCGGTCACGTTGACCACGGTAAAACCACTCTGACTGCTGCTCTGACTCGCGTTTGCTCCGAAGTTTTCGGTTCCGCAATCGTTGATTTCGATAAAATCGACAGCGCACCAGAAGAAAAAGCTCGTGGTATCACCATCAACACCGCGCACGTTGAATACAACTCGCTGATCCGTCACTACGCTCACGTTGACTGCCCAGGTCACGCTGACTATGTGAAGAACATGATCACCGGTGCTGCTCAAATGGACGGCGCTATCCTGGTTTGCTCGGCCGCTGATGGTCCGATGCCACAAACCCGTGAGCACATCCTGCTGTCCCGTCAGGTAGGCGTTCCGTACATCGTGGTTTACCTGAACAAGGCTGACTTGGTAGACGACGCTGAGCTGCTGGAACTGGTTGAGATGGAAGTGCGCGATCTGCTGAGCACTTACGACTTCCCAGGCGACGACACTCCGATCATCATCGGTTCTGCTCGTATGGCTCTGGAAGGCAAAGACGACAACGAAATGGGCACCACGTCCGTTCGTAAACTGGTTGAGACTCTGGACAGCTACATCCCAGATCCAGTCCGTGTTATCGACAAGCCGTTCCTGATGCCAATCGAAGACGTATTCTCGATCTCCGGTCGCGGTACTGTTGTAACTGGTCGTATCGAGCGCGGTATCGTTAAGGTTCAAGATCCACTGGAAATCGTTGGTCTGCGTGACACTACCGTCACCACCTGCACCGGTGTTGAAATGTTCCGTAAACTGCTCGACGAAGGTCGTGCTGGCGAGAACTGCGGCGTTCTGCTGCGTGGTACCAAGCGTGACGACGTTGAGCGTGGTCAGGTTCTGGTTAAGCCAGGTTCGGTTAAGCCGCACACCAAGTTCGAAGCTGAAGTGTACGTGCTGAGCAAAGAAGAAGGCGGTCGTCACACTCCGTTCTTCAAAGGCTACCGTCCACAGTTCTACTTCCGTACTACCGACGTAACTGGTAACTGCGAACTGCCGGAAGGCGTAGAAATGGTAATGCCAGGCGACAACATCAAAATGGTTGTCACCCTGATCAAAACCATCGCTATGGAAGACGGCCTGCGTTTCGCAATCCGTGAAGGCGGCCGTACCGTTGGTGCTGGCGTTGTAGCTAAAATCATCGAGTAATTATCTCTTCTGAGATAGCTCTGATGTTTTGAAAAGGCCCCCGCTCAGCGGGGGCCTTTTTTATTGGGTTGACACCTATCAGGGCCGTCTATAGAATTGCGCCTCCTTTTAACGGGCGTATTGCGCTCGCTGGGAATAGCAGCCGGAGTCTGAAATCCAATGCAAAATCAGCAAATCCGTATCAGGTTGAAGGCTTTTGACCATCGCCTGATCGACCAATCCACCCAGGAAATCGTGGAAACCGCGAAACGTACTGGTGCACAAGTGCGTGGTCCAATTCCACTGCCTACCCGTAAAGAGCGGTTCACCGTTCTGGTCTCCCCGCACGTCAACAAAGACGCGCGCGACCAGTACGAGATCCGTACTCATAAGCGCGTACTGGACATCGTCCAGCCAACGGATAAAACCGTTGATGCACTTATGAAGCTCGATCTGGCGGCCGGTGTGGAAGTACAGATCAGCCTCGGCTAAGACTCGGGTCTTAGTCGTGTAACGCTCTGAAATGGGCGGCCATAGCGGGTGAAAGCCCCGTACACTCATGAGGTTTACAACATGACTATTGGTGTAGTCGGTCGTAAATGCGGTATGACCCGTATTTTCACCGAAGAAGGTGTCTCCATTCCGGTCACGGTCATTGAGATCGAACCGAATCGCGTCACCCAGTTCAAAACTGAAGAGACCGATGGCTATCGTGCAGTGCAAGTCACTGTCGGCGAGCGTCGTGCTTCGCGTGTGACTGCTGCTCAAGCAGGTCACTTCGCTAAAGCAAACGTTGCAGCTGGTCGCACTGTTATGGAGTTCCGTCTCGAAGACGGCGACTACCAGGCTGGCGATCTGATCAACGCTGAAATCTTCGCTGCTGGTCAACTGGTTGATGTAACCGGTCAGTCCAAAGGTAAAGGCTTCCAGGGTACGATCAAGCGTTGGAATTTCCGTGGCCAAGACAACACTCACGGTAACTCCGTTTCCCACCGCGTCCCGGGCTCTATTGGCCAGTGCCAGACTCCTGGTCGTGTATTCAAGGGCAAGAAAATGTCCGGTCATATGGGCGCTGAGCGCGTGACCGTGCAGTCCCTCGAAGTAGTGCGCGTCGACGCTGAACGCAATCTGTTGTTGGTCAAGGGTGCTGTTCCTGGCGCTACTGGCGGCAACCTGGTTGTACGTCCGGCGGCCAAGGCTCGCGGTTAAGGGGAAGCTGACATGCAATTAAATGTAAATGACGCTCAAGCGATCGAAGTTTCCGAACTGACGTTTGGCGGCGAGTTCAACGAGACGCTGGTTCACCAAGCAGTCGTGGCCTACATGGCCGGCGGCCGTCAAGGTAGCAAGCAGCAAAAGACCCGTTCCGACGTTCGTGGTGGCGGTAAGCGCCCTTGGCGTCAGAAAGGTACTGGCCGTGCTCGTGCCGGTACTATCCGTAGCCCAATCTGGCGTGGCGGTGGTACCACTTTCGCAGCTCGTCCACAGGATCACTCGCAGAAGCTCAACAAGAAGATGTACCGCGCAGCTCTGCGCTCCATCCTTGCTGAACTCGTGCGTACTGACCGTCTGGTCGTGGTTCAGGACTTCGCTGTTGAAAGCCCGAAAACCAAAGATCTGCTGGGCAAACTGAACAACATGAGCCTGACCGACGTTTTGATCGTGTCGGAAGCTGTTGATCAGAACCTGTACCTGGCTGCTCGCAACCTGCCACACGTTGATGTACGTGACGTGCAAGGTTCCGATCCAGTTAGTCTGATCGCATACGACAAGGTGTTGATCACCGTGTCGGCCGTGAAGAAATTCGAGGAGCTGCTGGGATGAACCAGGAACGCGTATTTAAAGTTCTGCTTGGCCCGCACGTTTCCGAAAAGGCTACGGTTCTGGCTGACAAGAAAGGCCAGTTCGTTTTCAAGGTTGCAACTGACGCAACCAAGCTGGAAATCAAGAAGGCCGTCGAAAGCCTGTTCAGCGTGAAAGTAGAGCGTGTTACTACCCTGAATGTTCTGGGTAAGAGCAAGCGCACTGCTCGCGGTCTGGGCAAGCGTAATGACTGGAAGAAGGCAGTTATCTCCCTTCAGCCAGGCCAAGATCTCGATTTCAGCAGCAGTGCTGAGTAAGGAAGGGGTGCATCATGGCAATCGTTAAATGCAAACCGACTTCCCCTGGCCGCCGTTTTGTGGTCAAGGTGGTCAACCAGGAGCTGCATAAAGGCGCTCCTCACGCACCGCTGCTCGAGAAAAAATCGAAGTCTGGTGGTCGTAACAACAATGGTCGTATTACCACTCGTCACATCGGTGGTGGCCATAAGCAGCATTATCGTCTGGTCGACTTCCGTCGCAACGACAAAGATGGCATCGCTGCCACTGTCGAGCGTATCGAATACGATCCAAACCGTACTGCTCACATCGCTCTGCTGCTGTACGCAGATGGCGAGCGTCGCTACATCATCGCCCCTAAAGGCGTGAGCGCTGGCGACCAGCTGATCGCAGGTGCTCTGGCACCGATCAAGCCGGGCAACGCTCTGCAACTGCGCAACATTCCAGTTGGTAGCACCGTACACGGCATCGAATTGAAGCCAGGTAAAGGCGCGCAAATCGCTCGTTCCGCTGGTGCTTCGGCTCAGCTGATCGCTCGTGAAGGTGTCTACGTGACCCTGCGTCTGCGTTCTGGTGAGATGCGTAAAGTGCTGGCTGAATGCCGCGCGACCCTGGGCGAAGTCTCGAACTCCGAGCACAGCCTGCGTTCGCTGGGTAAAGCTGGTGCCAAACGCTGGCGTGGCGTTCGCCCAACCGTTCGTGGTGTTGCCATGAACCCGGTTGACCACCCACACGGTGGTGGTGAAGGTCGTACCTCTGGTGGTCGTCATCCGGTATCGCCATGGGGCTTCCCGACTAAGGGCGCGAAGACTCGTGGTAATAAGCGTACCGACAAAATGATCGTCCGTCGTCGCAAGTAAATAGAGGGATACGACAGTGCCACGTTCTCTGAAAAAAGGTCCTTTTATTGATCTTCACCTACTGAAGAAGATCGAAGTGGCGGCGGAAAAGAACGATCGCAAACCAGTTAAGACCTGGTCGCGTCGTTCGATGATCCTGCCACAAATGGTCGGTCTGACCATCGCTGTACACAACGGTCGCTTGCACGTCCCAGTTCTCGTGAACGAAGACATGGTCGGCCACAAACTAGGCGAGTTTGCCGGTACCCGCACTTATCGTGGGCACGTGGCAGACAAGAAAGCCAAGCGTTAAGGGGTTAGGAAATGGAAGTAGCCGCTAAGTTGTCGGGCGCTCGAATCTCCGCCCAGAAAGCCCGCTTGGTCGCCGACCAGATCCGCGGGAAGAAGGTGGGCGAAGCGCTCAACCTGTTGGCTTTCAGCAGTAAGAAAGCCGCCGAGATCATGAAGAAAGTGCTGGAGTCGGCCGTAGCCAACGCCGAGCATAACGAAGGCGCAGACGTTGATGACCTGAAGGTCAGCACCGTTTTCGTCAACGAAGGGCGTTCGCTGAAGCGCATCATGCCACGTGCCAAAGGCCGTGCTGATCGCATCGTCAAGCGGTCTTGCCATATCACTGTCAAGGTTGCTGACAAGTAACGGAGTCGAAGAGATGGGTCAGAAAGTACATCCCATTGGCATTCGCCTGGGAATCGTCAAGGAGCACACCTCCGTCTGGTACGCAGACGGTCGGACTTATGCGGACTATTTGTTCGCTGATCTGAAGGTGCGTGAGTATCTCCAAGACAAACTAAAAAGCGCGTCCGTAAGCCGTATCGATATCCATCGTCCGGCCCAAACTGCACGTATCACCATCCACACCGCTCGTCCAGGTATCGTTATCGGGAAGAAAGGTGAAGATGTTGAGAAACTGCGTCAGGACCTGACCAAGCAAATGGGTGTGCCTGTGCACATCAATATCGAAGAGATCCGCAAGCCGGAACTCGACGGTATGCTGGTTGCGCAGAGCGTAGCTCAGCAGCTGGAGCGTCGCGTAATGTTCCGTCGCGCTATGAAGCGCGCTGTACAGAACGCCATGCGCATTGGTGCCAAAGGCATCAAAATCCAAGTGAGCGGTCGTCTCGGCGGTGCTGAAATCGCACGTACTGAATGGTATCGCGAAGGTCGTGTGCCACTGCACACCCTGCGTGCCGACATCGACTATGCCAACTACGAAGCTCACACCACTTACGGTGTGATCGGTGTAAAGGTTTGGATCTTCAAAGGCGAAGTAATTGGTGGTCGCCAAGAAGAACTGAAACCACAAGCACCAGCGCCTCGTAAAAAAGCTGCTAAGTAAGGGGTACGCCAAATGTTGCAACCTAAGCGTACGAAGTTCCGCAAGCAGATGACAGGCCACAACCGTGGTCTGGCTCAGCGCGGTAGCAAAGTCAGCTTCGGCGAGTTCGCGCTGAAGTCTGTAGCTCGTGGTCGTCTCACCGCTCGTCAGATCGAGTCAGCGCGTCGTGCTCTGACCCGTCACGTAAAACGTGGCGGCAAGATCTGGATCCGTGTATTCCCGGACAAGCCGATCTCCAAGAAGCCTCTCGAAGTGCGGATGGGTAAAGGTAAAGGTAACGTGGAATACTGGGTAGCCCAGATTCAGCCAGGCAAAGTCCTGTATGAAATCGAGGGTGTTTCTGAAGAGCTGGCGCGTGAGGCTTTCGCCCTGGCTGCTGCAAAGCTGCCGCTCGCCACCTCCTTTGTTAAACGGACGGTGATGTGATGAAAGCGAATGAACTTCGTGAAAAATCCGCACAGCAGCTGAACGAGCAACTGCTCGGCTTGCTGCGCGACCAGTTCAATCTGCGCATGCAGAAAGCAACTGGCCAGTTGGGGCAGTCGCATCTGCTCTCGCAAGTTAAGCGTGACATCGCTCGCGTGAAGACTGTGCTCAACCAGCAGGCAGGTAAGTGATCATGGCTGAAGCCGAAAAGACTGTCCGTACGCTGACTGGCCGTGTTGTCAGCGACAAGATGGACAAAACCATCACCGTTCTGATCGAGCGTCGCGTTAAGCACCCGATCTACGGTAAATATGTTAAGCGTTCGACTAAGCTGCACGCGCACGACGAAACCAATCAGTGCCACATCGGCGACAAAGTCACTATTCGTGAAACTCGTCCGCTGGCCAAGACCAAGTCTTGGGCACTGGTTGATGTTCTCGAACGCGCTGTGGAAGTCTAAGGACTAGGGGTCGGAGAAATTATATGATTCAGACTCAATCCATGCTCGATGTGGCCGATAACAGCGGCGCTCGCCGTGTTATGTGCATCAAGGTGCTGGGTGGCTCCCATCGTCGTTACGCTGGTATCGGTGACATCATCAAAGTTACCGTCAAGGAAGCAATTCCTCGCGGTAAAGTGAAAAAAGGCCAAGTGATGACTGCTGTTGTAGTCCGCACTCGTCACGGCGTACGTCGTGCTGATGGCTCCATTATCCGCTTTGATGGCAACGCTGCTGTTCTTCTGAACAACAAGCAAGAGCCGATCGGCACCCGTATCTTTGGGCCAGTGACCCGTGAACTTCGTACTGAGAAGTTCATGAAGATCGTCTCGCTCGCCCCAGAAGTGCTGTAAGGAGATCCGACATGCAAAAGATTCGTCGTGACGACGAGATCATCGTGATCGCCGGCAAAGACAAAGGTAAGCGCGGTAAGGTGCTTAAGGTTCTCGCTAATAACCGTCTGGTTATCGGTGGTCTGAACCTGGTTAAGCGTCATACCAAGCCTAACCCGATGTCGGGCGTGCAGGGCGGTATCGTCGAGAAAGAAGCTCCGCTGGACGCTTCTAACGTCGCCATCTTCAACGGCGAAACCAACAAGGCTGACCGCGTTGGTTTCAAAGTAGAAGACGGTAAGAAAATTCGTGTCTTCAAGTCGACCCAAAAAGCGGTTGATGCTTGAACACTGCTAGGTAGATTAGACCATGGCACGACTACAAGAGATTTACCGGAAGGAAATCGCCCCTAAGCTTAAGGAAGAACTTAAGCTTGGGAACGTGATGGAAGTTCCGCGCGTTACCAAAATCACCCTGAACATGGGTCTGGGTGAAGCGATCGGCGACAAAAAAGTCATCGAGCACGCTGTTGCTGACCTGGAAAAGATCACCGGCCAGAAAGTCGTTGTGACCTACGCTCGGAAATCCATCGCTGGCTTTAAAGTCCGTGAAGGTTGGCCGATCGGCGTCAAAGTGACCCTGCGCCGTGAGCGTATGTACGAATTCCTGGATCGTCTGCTGTCGATCTCCCTGCCTCGGGTGCGCGACTTCCGCGGCCTGAATGCCAAGTCCTTCGATGGTCGTGGTAACTACAGCATGGGCGTGAAAGAGCAGATCATCTTCCCGGAAATCGACTACGACAAGATCGATGCTCTCCGCGGTCTGGACATCACCCTGACCACCACTGCCAAGAACGATGATGAAGGTCGCGCCCTGTTGCGTGCTTTCAAATTCCCGTTCCGCAACTGATTGGAGTAGGACCATGGCCAAGATGAGCATGAAAAACCGCGAGCTGAAGCGTCAGCTCACGGTTGCCAAGTACGCCAAGAAGCGTGCAGCACTGAAAGCAATCATCGTTGATCTGAACGCAAGTCCAGAAGCACGTTGGGAAGCTACAGTTGCTCTGCAGAAGCAGCCACGTGACGCAAGCGCTTCGCGCATGCGTAACCGCTGCCGCCTGACCGGTCGTCCACACGGCGTTTACCGCAAGTTCGGCCTCGGCCGTAACAAACTGCGTGAAGCGGCAATGCGTGGTGACGTACCAGGTCTGGTTAAAGCCAGCTGGTAAGTACTTTCAACGTCCGGGTGGCCAATATCGCAAGATACTGACCGCCGGTGACCTTGAATCTGGAACAAGCCCCTTTTGGGGCTTGTTTCATTTCCGGAGTGTGTCTAAAATACGCGGCTCGCCTGAGCCCGTGTTTTTTACCCGGAGATTCTCGGCGACATATGTAGCCGCAAGGCTAATTTTTTTGTATTAGGAGCGT
Organism: Pseudomonas reactans; assembly: GCF_013385825.1. Classification (GTDB taxonomy): domain Bacteria; phylum Pseudomonadota; class Gammaproteobacteria; order Pseudomonadales; family Pseudomonadaceae; genus Aquipseudomonas; species Aquipseudomonas reactans. The sequence goes on from NZ_JACAPG010000018.1 coordinate 26,395, forward strand.
CTAGCCCATGAGTATGCAGGACCCGTTAGCGGACATGCTAACTCGTATCCGTAATGCCCAGATGGCTGAAAAGTCCGTCGTAAGCATGCCATCTTCCAAGTTGAAGGTAGCTGTTGCCAAAGTCCTGAAAGACGAAGGCTACATTGCGGGTTATCAGATCAGCAGCGATGTAAAAGCACTGCTGTCCATCGAGCTGAAGTACTTCGAAGGCCGTTCGGTCATCGAGGAAGTGAAGCGCGTTAGCCGTCCAGGCCTGCGTCAGTACAAGTCCGCTGAAGATCTGCCGAAAGTTCGTGGCGGTCTGGGCGTGTCTATCGTCTCCACCAACAAAGGTGTGATGACGGATCGTGCTGCGCGCGCTGCCGGTGTCGGCGGCGAAGTTCTTTGCACTGTGTTCTAAGGGGGGATAAGCATGTCTCGCGTCGCTAAGAACCCCGTTAAGCTGCCAGCCGGTGTCGAAGTCAAATTCGCAGGCCAACAGCTTTCGGTGAAGGGTGCCAAGGGTACTCTTGAACTGAACATCCATTCGTCCGTTGAGATCGTTGAAGAAGCTGGTGAGCTGCGTTTTGCTGCTCGCAATGGCGATCAACAAACTCGCGCAATGGCCGGTACCACGCGTGCGTTGGTAAACAACATGGTCCAAGGCGTAAGCCAAGGCTTCGAGCGTAAGCTCCAGCTGGTCGGTGTTGGTTACAAAGCGCAAGCAAAAGGCACGGTTTTGAACCTGGCCCTTGGCTTCTCGCACCCTGTGGATTACGAACTGCCAGCGGGCATCACTGCTGAGACCCCTAGCCAGACCGATATCCTGATCAAGGGCATCGACAAGCAGCTGGTAGGTCAAGTGGCCGCTGAGATCCGCGACTTCCGTCCACCAGAGCCGTACAAAGGCAAAGGTGTGCGCTACGCGGACGAAGTCGTCCGTCGTAAAGAAGCCAAGAAGAAGTAGGGCATAGCAAATGACCGACAAAAAAGTTACTCGACTGCGTCGCGCTCGCAAAGCACGCCTGAAAATGCACGAACTCGAAGTCGTGCGTCTCTGCGTGTTCCGCTCGTCGCAGCACATCTACGCCCAGGTCATCTCGGCCGACGGCAACAAAGTCCTGGCAAGCGCCTCGACTTTGGATAAAGAACTGCGTGATGGTGCCACTGGCAACATCGACGCGGCCACAAAGGTTGGCCAGCTGGTCGCTACGCGTGCTAAGGCCGCTGGCGTCTCGCAAGTGGCTTTCGACCGCTCTGGCTTCAAGTACCACGGTCGCGTGAAAGCGCTGGCTGATGCTGCTCGTGAAGCTGGGCTGGAGTTCTAAGTTATGTCAAATAACGACCAAAAGCGCGACGAAGGCTACATTGAGAAGCTGGTTCAAGTTAACCGCGTAGCCAAAACCGTTAAAGGCGGCCGTATCTTCACCTTCACCGCGTTGACCGTGGTAGGTGATGGTAAAGGCCGTGTTGGCTTCGGCCGTGGCAAGTCACGTGAAGTGCCTGCTGCGATCCAGAAGGCAATGGAAGCTGCTCGTCGCAACATGATCCAAGTTGATCTGAACGGCACCACTCTGCAGTACGCAATGAAGTCCGCCCATGGCGCTTCGAAGGTGTACATGCAGCCTGCTTCTGAGGGTACCGGTATCATCGCTGGCGGCGCTATGCGTGCTGTCCTCGAAGTTGCTGGCGTTCAGAACGTTCTGGCCAAGTGCTATGGCTCGACTAACCCGGTAAACGTGGTTCACGCCACTTTCAAAGGTTTGAAAGCTATGCAATCTCCTGAGTCCATCGCTGCCAAGCGTGGTCTGACTGTCAAGGAGATCTTCTGATCATGGCTACCGTTAAAGTAACGCTGATCAAAAGCATGACCGGCCGCATCCCTAACCACAAACTGTGTGTTAAAGGTCTGGGTCTGCGTCGCATCGGTCACACTGTAGAAGTCCAGGATACTCCCGAGAATCGCGGGATGATCAACAAGGCTTACTACATGCTGCGTGTAGAGGGTTAATCGATGAAACTCAATGATCTGAGTCCAGCGCCGGGTTCCCGTCGCGAAAAGCATCGTCCGGGCCGTGGTATCGGTAGCGGTTTGGGTAAGACTGGTGGCCGTGGCCACAAAGGTCAAACCTCCCGCTCCGGTGGCACCATCGCTCCAGGCTTTGAAGGCGGTCAACAGCCGCTGCATCGTCGCCTGCCTAAGTTCGGTTTCGTATCCCTGAAAGCCATGGACCGCGCAGAAGTGCGTCTGTCCGAGCTGGCTAAAGTGGAAGGCGACATCGTTACTGTGCAGACCCTGAAAGATGCCAACGTGATCAACGTCAACGTACAGCGTGTGAAAATCATGCTGTCCGGTGAAGTGACTCGCGCTGTCACTATCGGCAAGGGAATCGGCGCCACCAAAGGTGCGCGTTCGGCTATCGAAGCAGCTGGCGGCAAGTTCGAGGAATAAATGGCTAAGCAAGGTGCTCTCTCAGCGCTCGGCAAAGGCGGTATGTCTGAACTTTGGGCTCGTCTGCGTTTTCTGTTCCTGGCGATTATCGTCTACCGAATAGGCGCACACATCCCGGTTCCAGGTATCAACCCGGACCGACTCGCAGACCTGTTTCGACAGAATGAGGGGACCATTCTTAGCTTGTTCAACATGTTTTCCGGCGGCGCGCTGGAGCGGATGAGTATCTTTGCACTGGGGATCATGCCGTACATTTCGGCATCGATCATCATGCAACTGATGACCGCCGTCAGCCCGCAGCTGGAGCAGTTGAAGAAGGAAGGTGAAGCTGGCCGTCGTAAGATTAGCCAGTACACCCGCTACGGCACTGTCGTCCTCGCCTTGGTTCAAGCTATCGGCATGTCCGTTGGCTTGGCAGGGCAGGGCGTTGCGTTCACTGGTGACTTTGGCTTCCATTTCGTCGCGGTATCCACATTTGTGGCTGGTGCGATGTTCATGATGTGGCTGGGTGAGCAGATTACTGAGCGTGGTGTTGGCAACGGTATCTCGATGTTGATTTTCGCAGGTATCGTCGCCGGTCTTCCGAGAGCGATTGGGCAGTCTTTCGAGTCTGCACGTCAGGGTGATATCAACATTTTCGCCCTGGTTGCCATCGGTTTGTTGGCAGTAGCGATTATCGGTTTTGTGGTGTTCATTGAGCGTGGCCAGCGTCGTATTGCTGTTCACTACGCCAAGCGTCAGCAGGGCCGTAAGGTCTTTGCTGCGCAGACCAGCCACTTGCCGCTGAAAGTGAATATGGCCGGTGTTATTCCGGCAATTTTCGCGAGCAGCATTTTGCTGTTTCCGGCTTCGTTGGGTACCTGGTTTGGTCAGTCCGAAAATATGGGCTGGCTGCAGGACCTCTCTCAGTCGATCGCTCCTGGTCAGCCGTTGAATATTCTGCTGTTTAGTGCAGGGATTATTTTCTTCTGCTTCTTCTATACGGCGTTGATGTTCAATCCGAAAGACGTAGCGGAAAACCTGAAGAAGTCCGGTGCCTTTATTCCGGGCATCCGTCCAGGTGAGCAGTCTGCACGCTACATTGATGGCGTTTTGACTCGTTTGACCCTGTTCGGTGCTCTATATATGACGGCCGTGTGCTTGTTGCCCCAGTTCCTGGTGGTTGCAGCAAACGTTCCGTTCTACCTTGGCGGGACCTCGTTGCTGATCGTGGTCGTGGTTGTGATGGACTTCATGTCCCAAGTACAATCGCACCTCGTTTCGCACCAGTACGAATCCCTGATGAAGAAAGCCAACCTGAAGGGCTACGGCAGCGGCATGTTGCGCTGAGTACCCCATAAGGTTCGAGGAGTTGGTGATGAAAGTTCGTGCATCGGTGAAAAAGCTGTGCCGTAACTGCAAGATTATTCGCCGCGAAGGTGTTGTTCGAGTAATTTGCAGCGCGGAACCGCGTCACAAACAGCGCCAAGGCTGAGTGTGATCCGCTTGAAGCCCGGCAGCTAGTGCGCTGCCGGGTTGATTATTTGTTATTACAGCGATATTATCTCGCGCCCTATTTCTTGGCTTCCGGGGCGTAGGTAGCTGTCAATTGGAGTCCCACTGAATGGCCCGTATTGCAGGCGTTAACATTCCAGATAACAAGCACACTGTTATCTCGCTGACCTACATCTATGGTGTTGGTCGCACTACTGCGCAGAAAATTTGCGCAGTTGCTGGGGTAAACCCAGCCGCTAAGATCAAGGATCTGAGCGACGAGCAGATTGAACAGCTGCGTGGCGAAGTGGCGAAGTTCACCACTGAAGGTGACCTGCGTCGCGAAATCAACATGAAAATCAAGCGTTTGATGGACCTCGGTTGCTATCGCGGTCTGCGTCATCGTCGTGGTCTTCCAGTACGCGGTCAGCGTACCAAGACTAACGCGCGTACCCGTAAAGGTCCGCGTAAGCCGATCCGCAAGTAATCGCCCCAGCGAATCGACAGGAAAATTATCATGGCAAAACCTGCTGCTCGTCCTCGTAAAAAAGTTAAAAAGACAGTGGTTGATGGCATCGCCCACATCCATGCTTCTTTTAACAACACAATCGTGACCATCACCGACCGTCAAGGTAACGCGCTTTCTTGGGCTACCTCCGGTGGTTCGGGTTTCCGCGGTTCCCGCAAGTCCACCCCGTTTGCTGCTCAAGTAGCTGCTGAACGTGCTGGTCAAGCTGCGCTGGAATATGGCCTGAAAAACCTCGACGTTAACGTCAAGGGTCCAGGTCCAGGTCGTGAGTCTGCTGTCCGTGCTTTGAACGGCTGTGGCTATAAGATCGCCAGCATCACCGACGTGACGCCAATCCCGCACAACGGGTGCCGTCCGCCGAAGAAGCGCCGCGTGTAATCCAGGAGATTGTAAAGAATGGCTCGTTACATTGGTCCAAAATGCAAACTCGCTCGTCGCGAAGGCACCGATCTCTTCCTGAAGAGCGGCGTGCGCGCGATCGAATCGAAGTGCAACATTGAAGCAGCACCTGGTATCCACGGCCAACGCCGCGGTCGCCAGTCCGATTACGGCACCCAACTGCGTGAAAAGCAGAAGGTCCGTCGTATCTACGGCGTTCTCGAGCGTCAGTTCAGCGGCTACTACAAAGAAGCTGCTGGCAAGAAAGGTGCAACCGGTGAAAACCTGCTGCAACTGCTCGAATGCCGTCTGGACAACGTTGTATACCGTATGGGCTTTGGTTCGACTCGTGCCGAATCCCGTCAGCTGGTATCGCACAAGTCGATCAGCGTTAACGGTCAGACCGTAAACGTTCCGTCCTACCAGGTTCGTGCTGGTGACGTGGTCGCAGTTCGCGAGAAAGCAAAAAACCAACTTCGCATTGTCCAAGCTCTCGATCTGTGTGCCCAACGTGGCCGCGTAGAATGGGTAGAAGTAGACACTGAGAAGAAGTCGGGCGTTTTCAAGAACGTTCCTGCTCGCAGTGATCTGTCCGCCGACATCAACGAAAGCCTGATTGTCGAGCTCTACTCCAAGTAAGGGCTAGAAAATAGGTGCATCCATGCAGATTTCGGTAAATGAGTTCCTGACACCCCGCCATATTGATGTGCAGGTTGTCAGTCCAACCCGCGCCAAAATTACTCTCGAGCCTCTCGAGCGTGGTTTTGGCCACACCCTGGGCAACGCGCTGCGCCGCATCCTGTTGTCCTCAATGCCCGGCTGTGCAGTAGTCGAGGCCGAGATTGACGGTGTGCTCCACGAGTACAGCGCCATCGAAGGTGTACAGGAAGACGTAATTGAAATCCTGTTGAACCTTAAAGGTCTGGCTATCAAGCTGCACGGCCGTGACGAAGTTACGCTGACCTTGTCGAAGAAGGGTTCGGGGGTGGTTACCGCTGCCGATATTCAGCTGGATCATGATGTCGAGATCGTTAACCCCGATCACGTAATCGCTAACCTGGCGTCTAACGGCGCCCTGAACATGAAGCTCACCGTAGCTCGTGGTCGTGGTTATGAACCGGCCGACTCGCGTCAGAGCGATGAAGACGAAAGCCGCAGCATTGGTCGCTTGCAGCTTGACTCTTCGTTCAGCCCGGTTCGCCGTATCGCATACGTGGTGGAAAACGCCCGTGTCGAACAGCGTACTAACCTGGACAAGCTGGTTATTGATCTGGAAACCAACGGTACTCTGGATCCTGAAGAGGCTATCCGCCGCGCTGCAACCATTCTGCAACAGCAGTTGGCTGCGTTCGTCGACCTCAAAGGTGACAGCGAACCAGTGGTAATCGAGCAGGAAGACGAGATCGATCCGATCCTGCTTCGCCCGGTTGACGATCTGGAACTGACTGTACGTTCGGCTAACTGCCTTAAGGCGGAAAACATTTACTACATCGGCGACCTGATTCAGCGTACCGAAGTAGAACTGTTGAAGACTCCGAACCTGGGCAAGAAATCCTTGACTGAAATCAAGGACGTTCTGGCCTCCCGCGGTCTGTCCCTCGGCATGCGCCTCGACAACTGGCCGCCTGCAAGTCTTAAGAAGGACGACAAGGCGACTGCCTGATCGTCGTAATCACCGAACGTGAGTTTGGTAAGGAATGAACCATGCGTCATCGTAAAAGTGGTCGTCACCTGAGCCGTACCAGCTCGCACCGCAAGGCCATGTTCCAAAACATGGCGGTGTCGCTGTTCGAGCACGAGCTGATCAAAACTACACTGCCGAAAGCTAAAGAACTGCGTCGCGTTGCTGAGCCGCTGATCACTTTGGCCAAGACAGACAGCCTGGCTAACCGCCGTCTGGCTTTCGACCGTACTCGTTCGAAAGCTATCGTTGGTAAGCTCTTCAACGACCTGGGCAAGCGTTACGCTACCCGTGAGGGTGGCTACCTGCGCATCCTCAAGTGCGGTTTCCGCGCTGGCGACAACGCGCCTATGGCGTACGTCGAGTTGGTTGATCGTGCTACTGCCGGCGAAGCTGTAAGCGCCGAGTAAGACGACAAGCTGCATCGAAGAACCGGGCCTAGTGCCCGGTTTTTTGTGTCTGTAACAAAAGCGCGCTTGATACAAGCTTCCGTGGGTTGTGCTCGGCACTATGGGGGGTGGAGTGTTCGGTAGAAAATATCTATTGATGCCTACAATTTAATGAATTTGTAGACGTCATGTTGATGATCAATACTCCTCCCAAGCCGATTAGCCGGCAGTTCCAAGTCCGACCTGAGGGAAATTGAGCATGAGCCAGAATAAAATCCTTACCACCGCGAGCGGCGCCCCCGTTGCGGACAACCAGAATTCCCGTTCCGCCGGCCCGCGTGGCCCGTTGCTGCTCGACGATTTTCACCTGATCGAGAAGCTCGCTCATTTCAACCGTGAAAACATTCCCGAGCGTCGTGTGCACGCCAAGGGCTCGGGTGCTTACGGTACTTTCACGGTCACTACAGATATCACGCAATACACCAGCGCCAAGCTGTTCGAGTCCGTTGGCAAGCAAACCCCAACCTTCCTGCGGTTCTCCACCGTTGGCGGTGAGCGTGGTTCGGCTGATACCGAGCGCGATCCACGCGGTTTCGCTTTAAAGTTCTACACCGAAGAAGGTAACTGGGACATCGTGGGTAACAACACCCCTGTGTTCTTCATTCGCGATCCTTTGAAGTTCCCGGATTTCATCCACACCCAGAAACGTTTGCCGCAAAGCAATCTGAAAAGCGCGCAAATGATGTGGGATTTCTGGTCGCACTCCCCTGAGGCGCTGCACCAGGTCACTATCCTGTTCTCGGACCGTGGCATCCCTGACGGCTACCGCCACATGCACGGCTTTGGGAGTCATACCTACAGCCTGATCAACGCTAAGGGTGAGCGTCACTGGGTCAAGTGGCACTACAAGACCAAGCAGTGCATCAAAAACCTGGCGCCGGCTGAAGCTGCACGCCTGGCCGGTACTGACCCAGATTACGCGCAGCGCGATCTGTTCGGTGCGATCGAACGCGGTGACTTCCCGAAATGGCGCGTCTGCATCCAGATCATGACCGAGGCCCAAGCCAACGCTCATTACGAGAACCCTTTCGACGTGACCAAAACCTGGTCGCAGAAGGAATTCCCGCTGATCGAGGTCGGTGAGCTGGAACTGAACCGTAACCCGCAAAACTACTTCGCTGAAGTGGAACAAGCTGCCTTTGGCCCAAGCAACATGGTTCCAGGCGTCGGCCTGTCGCCAGACCGTATGCTTCAAGGTCGTGTTTTCGCGTACGCCGATGCCCACCGCTATCGCGTTGGCACCAATCATCAGCAACTGCCGGTGAATGCTCCGCGTAACCAAGTAAACAGCTACCAGCGTGATGGTTCGATGGCCTTCGGCAGCAATGGTGGCGCGGCGCCTAACTACGAGCCAAACAGCTACGCCGATGCACCTAAGCAAGCACCACAGTACGCAGAGCCTGCACTGGCCCTGAGCGGCGCGGCTGACCGCTACGATCACCGCGAAGACACCGATTACTACAGCCACGCCGGTGCGCTGTTCCGCCTGATGAACGATGAGCAGAAAGCCTTGCTCACCAACAACATTGCCGGCGCGATGGGTGGCGTTTCCAGTGACGTGGTTCAGCGCCAACTGCAGCACTTCTACAAGGCCGATCCGGCTTATGGAGAAGCAATCGCAAAGGCGTTGGGTGTATCGCTTAACTGACTCTAAACGATAAGCAGAACCGCCCTCATTTGGGCGGTTTTTGCGTTATTTCAGCTACTTTTCTCCGAAAAACATCACTTTTCTGCCGTTGATCCCGTGACCTTCAAGTCATCATGGTTCAAACTACAGACTTTCAAGCAGGGAGATGTAGGGCGATGCAAGGTCACCCCGACGTAATCGATTACCTCAACACGTTGCTGACGGGCGAACTGGCTGCTCGTGACCAATATTTCATCCATTCGCGCATGTACGAAGACTGGGGCTTTACCGAGCTCTACGAACGTATCAACCACGAGATGGAAGAAGAGGCACAGCACGCCGACGCACTGATGCGCCGTATCCTCATGCTCGAAGGCACGCCGCGTATGCGTCCTGATGATCTGGATGTCGGTACTACGGTCCCTGACATGCTCGCTGCCGACCTGCGCCTCGAGTACAAGGTCCGTGCCGCGCTCTGCAAAGGCATCGAGCTCTGTGAGCAGCACAACGACTATGTCACCCGGGAAATCCTGCGGGTACAGTTGAATGACACCGAAGAAGATCACACCTACTGGCTCGAAAAGCAGTTGGGCCTGATCAAGCTGATTGGCCTGGAGAATTACCTGCAATCGCAGTTCTGATTCCTGGCTACAAAAAAGCCCCTGTCACCGCAAAGTGACAGGGGCTTTTCATTGGGCCCGAAAAAGTCAGGCCCGGTCGCGCTCCAACAATGGTTTCAAGTAGTAACCGGTGTGCGACTGCGGCATTTCGGAGACTTGCTCCGGCGTGCCCACGGCAATGATCTGGCCACCTTTGGAGCCGCCTTCCGGCCCCAGGTCTACAAGCCAATCGGCCGTCTTGATCACATCAAGGTTGTGCTCGATCACCACCACGGTATTACCGTGGTCGCGCAGGCGGTGCAGCACGTCCAGCAATTGCTGGATATCCGCGAAGTGCAGGCCGGTGGTCGGCTCATCAAGGATATACAGAGTCTTGCCGGTGTCGCGCTTGGACAGCTCGCGAGACAACTTCACCCGCTGCGCCTCACCACCCGACAGCGTGGTCGCCGACTGCCCCAGTTTGATGTAGGACAAGCCCACGTCCATCAGTGTTTGCAGCTTGCGCGCCAACGCCGGGACCGCGTCGAAGAACACGCGTGCTTCTTCGATGGTCATCTCCAGGGTTTCGTGGATGCTCTTGCCCTTGTACTTGATTTCCAAGGTTTCGCGGTTGTAGCGCTTGCTCTTGCACACGTCGCACGGCACGTAGATGTCCGGGAGGAAGTGCATCTCCACCTTGATCAAGCCATCGCCCTGGCACGCTTCACAGCGCCCGCCCTTGACGTTGAACGAGAACCTGCCCGGCCCGTAACCCCTTGAGCGGGATTCCGGAACCCCGGCAAACAGTTCACGGATGGGGGTGAACAAGCCGGTGTAGGTCGCCGGGTTGGAACGTGGCGTTCGGCCAATCGGGCTCTGGTCGATATCGACCACCTTATCCAGGTGTTCCAGGCCTTTGATACTGTCGTGGGCCGCCGCTTCCAAGGTGGTCGCGCCATTCAGGGCGGTGGCACTCAAGGGGAACAACGTATTGTTGATCAGCGTCGATTTACCCGAGCCGGAAACGCCGGTCACACAGGTCAGCAGGCCCAGTGGGATTTCCAGGTCGACATTGCGCAAGTTGTTGCCGCGTGCGCCCTTGAGGTGTAGCGCCAGCTTCTTGTTACGCGGTGTACGTTTGGCCGGCACTTCGATCTTCACACGGCCAGATAAGTACTTACCGGTGAGCGAGTCCGGGTGAGCCATGACTTCAGCCGGCGTACCTTCGGCGACAATATGCCCGCCGTGCACACCCGCGCCGGGGCCGATATCGACCACGTAATCCGCCAGGCGGATCGCATCTTCATCGTGCTCGACCACAATCACCGTGTTGCCGATGTCACGCAGGTGTTTCAACGTGCCCAGCAGGCGATCGTTGTCGCGCTGGTGCAAGCCAATCGAAGGCTCATCGAGGATGTACAACACACCCACGAGACCAGCGCCAATCTGGCTGGCCAGGCGAATCCGCTGGGCTTCACCGCCGGACAAAGTATCGGCACTGCGATCCAACGACAGATAGTCCAGGCCTACGTTGACCAGGAACTGCAATCGCTCGCGAATTTCCTTGAGGATCTTGTCGGCGATTTCCCCGCGGCGGCCGGTGAGCTTAAGCACACCAAAGTATTCACAGGCATCGCCGATTGGCAGGTTGGTCACCGCCGGCAGTGTCTTCTCGCCCACCCACACATGCCGCGCCTCACGACGCAGGCGAGTGCCGCGGCAATCCGGGCAAGGCTGGGTGCTGAGGAATTTCGCCAACTCTTCACGCACGCTAGCCGATTCGGTCTCGCGGTAGCGACGCTCCAGGTTCGGCACAATGCCTTCGAACGGGTGGGAGCGTTTGACGATGTCGCCACGGTCGTTCAGGTATTTGAAGTCGACGTTCTGCGAGCCGCTGCCGTGCAGGATGACCTTCTGCTGATCCGCCGGCAGTTGGTTGAACGGCACTTCCAGGCTGAACTTGTAGTGCGACGCCAACGACCCGAGCATCTGGAAATAATAGACGTTGCGCCGGTCCCAGCCACGTATCGCCCCCTCCGCCAGCGTCAGGTCACCGTTGACCAAGCGCTTGATGTCGAAGAACTGCTTCACGCCCAGGCCATCGCAAGTCGGGCAGGCGCCGGCCGGGTTGTTGAAGGAAAACAGCTTGGGTTCCAGTTCGCTGATGGCATGGCCGCAGATCGGGCAGGCAAAGCGCGCGGAGAAGATGATCTCTTCGCCCGGCTCGTCGTCCATCGGTGCAACCAAGGCGATGCCGTCGGCCAGCTTCAACGCGGTTTCGAAGGATTCCGCCAGGCGTTGTTGCAGGTCGGCGCGCACCTTGAAGCGGTCGACGACCACGTCAATCGAGTGCTTCTTCTGTTTGTCGAGCTTCGGCGCTTCGTCCAGCTCATAGAGCTTGCCGTTGATGCGCGCGCGCACAAAACCCTGGGCCCGCAGCTCTTCGAAGACGGAAAGGTGTTCACCCTTGCGCTCGCGGATCACCGGCGCCAGCAGCATCAGCTTGGCCCCTTCCGGCTGGGCCAGCACCAGGTCGACCATCTGGCTGACGGTCTGGGCTTCCAGGGGAATGTCGTGGTCCGGGCAACGCGGAATACCCACGCGTGCATACAGCAGGCGCAGGTAATCGTAGATTTCGGTAATGGTGCCCACGGTGGAGCGCGGGTTATGGGAGGTCGACTTCTGTTCGATGGAGATCGCCGGCGACAGGCCTTCAATGGTGTCGACGTCGGGTTTTTCCATCATCGACAGGAACTGGCGAGCGTAGGCCGACAGCGATTCCACATAGCGACGCTGGCCTTCGGCATACAGCGTGTCGAACGCCAGGGACGATTTGCCGGACCCGGACAAACCGGTGATGACGATCAGTTTGTCCCTGGGCAGGGTCAGGTCGATGTTCTTCAGGTTGTGGGTTCTAGCCCCACGAATCAGGATCTTGTCCAAGATGGCCTCGCACGGCGGGCGTAAATAATGCCGGAGTATACGGCTAAAGACTGGATGAATATACACTGTCAAAAGGCCGCTTGCAGCCTTAGATGAAAGCTGCGCGGCAAACCGCCGCATATACCCTCTCAATCGATGGGACTGGTAGAATCGCCGCCGGTTCACACGAGGTTTTTCCATGCACGATCCCCACAGCGAACGCATGAGTAGCGGCGAGACCCGAGCGGCAAGCGGTCTGGCCCTGGTGTTCGCCTTCCGTATGCTGGGCATGTTTATGGTGTTGCCGGTGCTGGCGACCTATGGAATGGATCTCGCAGGCGCGACCCCCGCATTGATTGGCCTGGCCATTGGCGCCTACGGTCTAACCCAGGCGATTTTCCAGATTCCCTTCGGGATCATTTCCGACCGTATTGGTCGCCGCCCAGTCATCTATCTCGGGCTGATCGTGTTCGCCCTCGGCAGTGTGCTCGCGGCTCAGTCCGACTCCATCTGGGGCGTGATTGCCGGACGTATCCTACAAGGCGCCGGAGCGATTTCCGCGGCGGTGATGGCCTTGCTGTCGGACCTGACCCGCGAACAACACCGCACCAAGGCCATGGCCATGATCGGCATGACTATCGGCCTGTCGTTTGCCGTGGCCATGGTGGTCGGTCCCTTGCTGACCCGTGCGTTCGGCTTGCATGGACTGTTCCTCGCCACCGGCGGTATGGCGCTGTTCGGCATCGTGATCGTGGCCTTCATGGTGCCGCGCTCCACCGGCACATTGCAGCATCGCGAGTCGGGCGTCGCACGCAAGGCGCTCTTGCCGACGCTCAAGCACCCGGACCTGCTGCGCCTGGATTTAGGTATCTTCGTATTGCACGCGATGCTGATGTGCAGCTTCGTCGCCTTGCCCCTGGCGCTGGTTGAAAAAGCCGGCCTGCCCAAGGAGCAGCACTGGTGGGTCTACCTCACTGCGCTGCTGATTTCGTTCTTCGCCATGATCCCATTCATCATCTATGGCGAGAAAAAACGCAAAATGAAACGAATCCTGCTCGGCGCCGTCACGACGCTGATGCTCACTGAGCTATTCTTCTGGCAGTTCGGCGACAGCCTGCGGGCGCTGGTAATCGGCACGGTGGTGTTTTTCACCGCGTTCAACCTGCTGGAGGCTTCATTGCCTTCGCTGATCAGCAAAGTTTCACCGGCCGGTGGCAAGGGCACGGCGATGGGGGTGTATTCCACCAGCCAGTTCCTCGGTTCTGCACTGGGCGGCATCATGGGGGGCTGGATGTTCCAGCATGGCGGTTTGTCGGTTGTCTTCCTCGGATGCGCCGGGCTGGCTGCACTTTGGCTGGCCTTTGCTGTTACCATGCGCGAACCTCCCTACGTCACAAGTCTGCGTTTGCCGCTATCGCCCGAGGCGATCCGCGAAAGCGGTCTGGTAGAGCGCCTCAAGGCAGTCGTAGGGGTAACAGATGCAGTCGTGGTCGCGGAAGAGGCGGCCATTTACATCAAATTGGACACCGAATTATTGGATCGCGCGACGCTTGAGCAACTGGTCAACCCAGTGCCGACAGCGCGCCCAGCCTAGGAGAACGTTATGGCCCGTGGGGTTAACAAAGTCATATTGGTCGGTACGTGCGGCCAGGATCCCGAAGTTCGCTACTTGCCTAACGGTAACGCCGTGACCAACCTGAGTCTGGCGACCAGCGAACAGTGGACCGACAAGCAAACCGGCCAGAAGGTCGAGAAAACTGAATGGCACCGTGTGTCGATGTTCGGCAAAGTTGCTGAGATCGCTGGTGAGTACCTGCGTAAAGGTTCGCAGGTGTACATCGAAGGCAAGCTGCAAACCCGCGAGTGGGAAAAAGACGGCATCAAGCGTTACACCACTGAAATCGTGGTCGACATGCAAGGCACCATGCAACTGCTGGGCGGCCGTCCACAGGGCGACCAACAGGGTCAGGGCGGCATGTCCAACTCGGCACCGCGTCCACAGCAGTCGCGCCCACAGCCAAGCCAGCAGCCACAGCGTGAGTCGCGTCCAGCGCCACAACAGGCCGCTCCGCAGCCGGCTCCGGATTTCGATAGCTTTGATGACGATATCCCGTTCTAGGGTGCATTAAAGCCAAAAGCTGCAAACTAAAAAACCGTACCGCCGAGAAGGCCGTGCGGTTTTTTTTTGCATCGCTAACGGTTCAGAGCTGTGCAAAACGCAACATATCTCCGTTGACTCGCTGCTTGTGCGTGTCGGTTAGCCCATGGGGTGCGCCTGCGTACACCAGTAACTGAGCGTGTGGAATCAAGCGCTTGCTCTCCAGAGCCGCAGCCTGGATCGGCACGATTTGATCGTCTCCACCGTGGATGATGAGCGTGGGTATAGTGAAATGCTTCAAGTCTTCGCGAAAGTCGGTTTCTGAAAATGCCTTGATGCTGTCAAAAGTATTCTTGTGCCCGCCCATGACCCCCTGCATCCAGAATGAATTGATCAAGCCTTGAGAGGGAGTAACTCCCGCCCGGTTGAATCCGAAAAATGGGCCGCTGGCCAGATCAAGGTAGAGCTGCGAGCGGTTGGCGATGGAGTTGGCACGCATGCCGTCGAAAACTTCAATGGGTGTCCCTTGGGGGTTGCTGGCGGTTTTGAGCATCAATGGCGTTACGGCGCAGATCAAACCGGCCTTTGCCACACGCCCAGTGCCATGGCGCGCGATATAGCGTGCCACTTCGCCGCCTCCGGTGGAGAAACCGAAAAGGATTACATTTGTCAGATCCAGATGCTCGATCAGCTCCGCTAAATCATCTGCGTAATGGTCCATATCATTGCCGTCCCACGGCTGGCTTGAACGGCCATGCCCTCGGCGGTCATGTGCAATGGCGCGAAAACCGTTGTTGGCGAAATGCAGCATCTGCGATTCCCAACTATCACTATTGAGCGGCCATCCGTGGCAGAACACAACGGGTTGGCCGCTGCCCCAGTCCTTGTAGTAGAGATCGTTACCTTCGCGAGTTTTAAGATAAGCCATGGCGTAGCTCCAACTTGAACGTATTTAATGGGGGGTTAGCCAGTAAATTCGTCCGTGGACACTGCGCTGGCATCTGCATTGACGACCAACAGAACGCGAAGCTTGAGTGGGTCGAAAACGAAAGACTAGTCCAGTTTCGCGGGCGGCGTGTCGGGATGGGATGCGTCTTTTGAAGCCGTGCTGATCACCAACGCTCGGAATCTCTCGAGCACCGACGATGCATCCCCTATCCGCGTCGCCAGGTGCAGCGGCGCCACCAGGCTCTGGCACTCCGTCAGCTCCCGATACACGATGCCGTCCCCGCGCAACCGCTGCATCGACGCTGGCACGATGGACACGCCAAGTCCCGCCGCCACCAGGCTCAATGTCGCAGTCATGCGTGGGGCTTCCTGCACCACTTGCGGGCTGAACCCCGCTTCACGACACGCGACCAGAATCGCGTCATACAACCCCAACCCCACGCGGCGGCGATAAAGCACGAAGGATTCGGTCGCCAGTGCCTTCAAGGGTAGGGGAGAGCCTGCACCAAGCGCCAGCGGGTGATCGGTGGGCAGCGCCAGCAGCATCGGCTCCACCAGGATGGGTTCGTCCTGCAGCGACTGGGTCCCGCTGAGAGGCGAGCGGATAAACGCCGCGTCGAGTTTTTCGTGTACCAATGCGTCCAGCAGCTCGCCGGTGCCAGCTTCCTCCAGCACCACTGTGACGCCGACAAAGGTTTCGCGAAACAGCCGCAGCACACTCGGCACAAAAGGATGGAGCGCCGCCGAGCTGGTGAAGCCGATGGCAAGCCGGCCACGTTCACCGCGTGCGGCACGGCGTACCACCTCTGCAATCCCTTCAGCGTGCACAAGGATCTCCCGCGCCTCATCCAGCAACGCAAGCCCGGCGGTGGTGGGGCGCACGCCACGGGGCAGGCGCTCCATCAGGACTACACCCAATTCGGCCTCAAGGCTTTGCAACATCCGCGTCAACGGTGGCTGCTGCATGCCTAGGCGTTCGGCTGCGCGGGTGATATAGCCTTCTTCTGCGATGGCAACGAAGGCCTTGAGTTGGCGAAGCTCCAGCATAGGGATACTTTTCAAGTATGGGATGGCGTCAATCCTGGCATTTGTTCTCATGCCTCACAAGATTTAGGCTGTGGCCAACCTCAAAAAGAAGGAAGCCGTGATGACCTGGTCTGCCAAGCAATACACGATGTTTGAACAGCAGCGCACCCGTCCCGTTCGCGACCTGGTGGCGGCCATTCCAAACACTGACGTCCGCACCGCCGTGGACTTGGGCTGCGGCCCCGGAAACTCCACCGAGGTGCTGGCCGAACGCTTCCCGCAAGCGCACGTCACCGGCATGGACAGCTCCGACGACATGCTGGCCGACGCCCGCAAAAGGCTGCCGGCGCTGAACTTTGAACTGGCAGATATCGGTGACTGGAAACCTGCGCAAACTTTCGATGTGATCCTGGCCAATGCATCCCTGCAATGGTTGCCGGACCACGCCACGCTTTACCCGCATCTGGTCCACCAGTTGGCGCCGGGTGGCACGCTGGCAGTGCAAACCCCGGACAACCTCGACGAACCCGCCCACCGGCTCGCCCGCGAAGTCGCGGCCGAGGGGCCGTGGTCGGCCAAGATCGGAACGGTCAAACACAACGAGCGCCACACCGCGAGCTACTACTACGAACTGCTGAGCAAACATTGCAGTACCGTCGATGTATGGCGCACCACCTATCAGCACCCATTGGCGGATCACGCAGCGGTGGTGGAGTGGTTCAAGGCGTCGGCCCTGAGACCCTTCCTCGCCCCTTTGACTGACAGCGAAAAAGCTGCCTTCCTGCAGGAATATCAGGCGCGAATTACTCAGGCCTATCCAGCCCTGGCTGACGGCACTGTGCTGCTGCCGTTTCCGCGCCTGTTCATCATTGCCACTGCGTAGGCCGTGGTCACGCTATCGCCGGCAAGCCGGCTCCTACACGGGGGCGAGAAACTCATCGGTCGATACTACGGTTGCGTAGCCGAACGCCAGTGATGCCATATAAGCGTCATGCACCTGCGCAGCCGGGATCACCTTGCCATTGAACTCCAGATCCCGCGTGGCGCAGGCGTCATGGATCAGCGTGACCTTATAGCCCAGGTCCGCTGCTGCACGTACCACCGCGTCGATGCACATATGGCTCATGCTGCCGACCACCACCAGGTCCGTGATGCTGCGTTGCTCCAGCAGTTCGCGCAGGTTGGTTTCGCGAAACGCATTCACAAAGTGTTTAAGCACCACCGGCTCATTGCCTTCGTTCAGCACTTTGCTGTGCAGGTGCGCACCGTCGGAACCCGGCGTGAAGAATGGCGCGTCCTCGGAGGTGAACTCATGGCGTACATGAATCACCGCATCACCCGCCTGGCGAAACGCCTGCAGCACTTGCGCGGCCTTGTCTGCCGCGGCGTCCACGCCGTCGAGTGGCCACTTGCCCTGAGGGAAGTAGTCGTTCTGGATATCGATTAGGATGAGCGCTTGCTTGGCCATGTGTGTTGCCTCGTGATGGGTTGATGGGCCCAGTATCTTAGCTGGCGCCCGCACCGGGGATTGGCTGCACCGACAATAACAGGGGGAAAACTGACAATGGCGGTCGTCGAGCTGGGCGTGTTGATTTACCAAGGTGCGCAGTTGGCGGCCGTGCATGGCTTGACCGACCTGTTCGGCGTGGCCAACCGCATCGCCGCCGAGCATCAGTCCGCGCAATTGCCGTTGCTGCGGGTCAGCCATTGGCAGGTAGATGTTACCGGCAAACCGGCGCGCGTATTCAGCAGCCATCCCGGCCCTGACCAGCCGATGATGGCCGTATTGGTGCCGCCGTCGATAGGTGAATTCACCGAAGACCAGGCGCCGCCCGCGCTGCTGGAATGGATCCGCCAGCAACACGCGGCAGGCACGGTACTGGGCGGTGTGTGCATTGGCTCGATCATGCTGGCGCGCAGCGGCTTGCTCGACGGACGCAGTGCAACCACGCATTGGTCGTCCGCCAAATCCTTCGCGGTCCGTTACCCGGCGGTGCGCCTGGAGGCGGATAAGCCCATCGTCGATGACGGCGACCTGATCACCACCGCCGGCTTGATGGCCTGGTCCGAACTCGGCCTGCGGCTGGTCGATCGCCTGATGGGGCCGAGCATCGCGGCCGATACCGCGCGTTTCCTGGTGATCGAGCACAGTGACAGCGCCAGCCAATGCCGCAGCAACTTCGCGCCGATACTCGGCCACGGTGACGCGGCCATCCTCAAGGTTCAGCACTGGCTTCAAGCCAGTGGCGCGGTGGATGTTTCCCTTACGGTAATGGCCCAGGAAGCGGGTTTGGAAGAGCGCACCTTCCTGCGGCGCTTTCGCAACGCGACGGGCTTGAAACCCACCGAGTACTGTCAGCACTTGCGGGTGGGCAAGGCGCGGCAGATGCTGGAGTTCACCAACGGCACCATCGACCATATCGCATGGACCGTGGGTTACCAGGACCCCGGTGCCTTTCGCGCTACCTTCAAGAAGATCACCGGTCTTTCGCCCAGCGACTACCGCAGCCGTTTCGGTGTGTGAATCGTGCAGAACGCCGCCGCGTTAACGGGTCGTCGTGCAGAATAAAGCAGGCCAACTGCCATCGGTTTTTCGGCAACCGATTGATTTGAATGCAATCCCGTCCGAACGCGCCTTGGCCTGATCTCTGCAACGTTCTCTCTACACACATGGCGGGATGGCCAAGGGGGACGCATGACCCCGACTCAACGCAAGAAGCTGGTGGTTGCGCACTCCACACGTGAGGGTGCGCCTCGGCATGAGGTCGAAACCAATCGCGCCCTGGCGCGCTGGTTGGCGCAGATTCTCGGGCTCAAATTCGGCGGCAGCTACGACGCTGATCTGCACGCGGGGCGGGCATTGTACCTGCTGCCCACACAGACTCTCGTCGGCCCGGCCCAGGCCCGAGCGCTGAATATCAAGGGACCGGAGGATCTGTGGGGCGGTTACGTCGACCACGACTTCATCTGCACCAAAGCCATCAGTCATGGCTTGCTCGGCCCTGACGCTAAAGCGCCGGAAGGTTGGTCGGCGTTGTTCTGCGAGCGTGTACGCAATGTCGTGCTGGACGGCTTGAGCGTCTTCGCACTGGAAGACGCGCGGCTCGCAGCCACACGCTTGCTCCACAGCGGCCCCATCCGCTTGAAACCCGTGCACGCCTGCGCGGGCCGAGGCCAGGAAGTTATCCACAGCCTGGATGAATTCGAGGCCGTGCTGGCGCGATCCGACGCCGCGAAACTCTTTAACGAAGGGGTTGTTCTGGAGCAGGACCTGCACGATGTGGTCACTCACAGTGTTGGCCAAAGTTTTATCGGCGACCACGTGTTCAGCTACTGCGGCGAGCAATACCTGACGAAAGACGGGCAGGGCGAAGAGGTCTACGGCGGTTCCAACCTGCTGGTCGTGCCCGGCTATTACGAAGACCTGTTGCAACTCGAACTGGCCGACGACGTACGCGAAGCCATCGAGCAAGCCCAGGTCTTCGACACTGTTGCGGATGAAGCTTACCCCGGCTTCTACGCATCGCGACGCAACTACGACATCGCCCAAGGCCTCGACAGTAATGGCCAACGCCGCAGCGGCGTGCTCGAACAGTCCTGGCGCATGGGCGGGGCGAGCAGCGCCGAAGTCGCAGCTCTGCAAAGTTTTATCAACAACCCTGGCCTGCGTGCGATCCATGTGTCCTCGGTGGAAACCTATGTGGACCAACCGCTGCCGGCCAATGCCATCGAGGTGTATCGCGGCCCGGCGGAAAGCAGCGAGTTTCTTCTCAAGTACGTGACGGTTACCTCTTATGACGGCTAGAAGCGAAAGCATTGCGATCGATATCGACGACGAACAGATGAGCGGCACCTTCCTCAGTCCCAAGTCCAAAGTCCCCGGCGTGTTGTTTGTGCACGGTTGGGGCGGCAGCCAGGAGCGAGACCTCGAGCGGGCTAAAGGCATCGCCGGCTTGGGTTGTGTATGCCTGACCTTCGACCTGCGCGGGCACGCCGGCACGGGCATTCCATTGTCCCGCGTCACCCGCGAAGACAACCTGCGCGACCTGCTGGCGGCCTATGACCGACTGCTGTCCCACCCGGCCATCGACACCTCGGCGGTGGCAGTGGTGGGCACCAGTTACGGCGGCTACCTCGCGGCGATTCTCACCTCATTGCGCCCGGTGCGCTGGCTGGCGCTGCGCGTACCGGCGCTGTACCGCGATCAGGAATGGCTCAAACCCAAGCGTGATCTGGATAAGGCCGACCTGATGGATTACCGCAGTACGTTGGTCCACGCCGAAACCAATCGCGCCTTGCACGCGTGTTCGGCGTTTACCGGTGATGTGTTGATCGTCGAATCGGAAACCGATGACCACGTGCCCCACGCCACCATCATGAGCTACCGCGCGGCGTGCCAGCAGACCCACTCCCTGACCCACCGAATCATCGACGGCGCCGACCATTCCCTCAGCGATCCGGTGTCCCAGCAGGCCTACACCTCAATCCTGGTGGACTGGATCACCGAGATGGTGGTGGGCGAGCGGTTGAGCATCATCCAGTCCCAGTAAGGGCTCAGGCGGGTGTCTTCTTCACCCGCAACGCCTTCGCCTTGGCTTCTACGCCCAGGTACATCACCAGCGCGATCAGCAGTGGCAAGATGAAGTAAATCGCCCGATACGCGATCAACCCAGCCAGCAAACTGCCCCGCGACGCCTCATGCTGCAACAGTGCAATAAATACCGCCTCCAGCACGCCCAGCCCTGCCGGAATATGGGTGAGCACTCCGGCAATCGCGCTGATCAGCAACACGCCCAGTACCAGTGGATAGTCCAGTTTGGCCGGCAGCAGGGTGAAAATCACCGCCGCCATCAGCGACCAATTCAACGCGCCCAGCAGCAACTGCAAGCACGCCATGCGCACTGACGGCAGGTTGATTTCCATGCCGCGAATCGTCCACGCACGTTTCTTCGAAAACTGGCAGGCCACCAGATAACCCAGGCTGGCCAGCACCAACAACGCACCAATGCCTTGCAAGGCAGTGGTGCTGACCTTCCACCCCGGCGGCATGGTCACCAGACCGCTGCTGAACACCACCCCGGCAATCGCCATGTAGCCAAACCAATTGGTGGCCAGGCTCAGGCCGAGGATCTTGGCGATATTGCCGGTGCTCACGCCCAAGCGCGAATACAGCCGATAACGCATGGCGATGCCGCCCACCCACGCGCTCAGGTTGAGGTTGAACGCGTAGCTGATGATGCCCACCGGCAGGATTTGCTTCCACACCAGGTTCTGGCGGATGTAGGTGCGGCCGATCAAGTCGAAGCTGGCGTACACCAGAAAACTGCACAGCGTTAGCGCGCCTGCGATCACCAGTGTGCGCACCTTGAAGTCGCCCAGGGTCTGCACCACTTCGCTCCAATCGATGCGCCGCGCGAGCAGGGTGAACAGCACGATCAGCACCAGGAAGAAGGCGATGGTCAGCGGTTTCTTCCAGCGCTTGAATCGGGATTCAGCGGTCATTGGCCTGGCTCTCGATGGGTTTCAAGCGTGGCTTGTGCGCCGGCAGCCAGCCCGTCAACGCCGGGAAGTGGCGCATCACATGAAACACCAGGAAGCCCACGGTCAACCGCCACAGCCACAGGCGCGGCTTGCGGTTCTCCGGCATGGTCTGGCAGTGGTCTTTGGCGAGTGTTTCCAGGCGTTCGTAAAGTTGTTGATTGAACGCGCGGTCACGAATCAACACGTTGGCTTCCAGGTTCAGCGACAGGCTCAGCGGGTCGAGGTTGCTCGAACCCACGGTGCTCCATTCGTCATCCACCAACGCCACCTTGCCGTGCAGCGGGCGCTGGCAGTATTCGTGGATCACCACGCCATCTTTGAGCAGATAGTCGTAGAGCATCCGCGCCGCCAGCTTGGCCAGCAGCACGTCGGGCTGGCCCTGCATGATCAGTTGCACCTGCACGCCACGGCGCGCAGCGTTGCGGATTTCCCGCAGCAGGCGGTAGCCGGGGAAGAAGTAGGCGTTGGCGATCACCACGCGTGTTTGCGCCTTGCTCAGCGCGTGGATGTACGCCTCTTCAATGTCATCGCGATGCTGCACGTTGTCGCGGTAAATCAAGCGCACCAGGCCATCACCCTGGTCGGTAGACCACAGCGAAGGCCGCTGCTGGCGCCGTCGCCAGCCACGTCGTGTGCGCAACTGGCGACCACTTTGCGCCAGGGCAAAATGATGGAGGTCGGCCACTGCCGGTCCTATCACTTGAACGGCGTAATCCTGCTTGGCTTCGGGGCCGAAGTCCCCCAAGTGATCGGCAGAAAAATTGATCCCGCCGATAAACGCTATTTCCGCATCCACCACCACAATCTTGCGGTGCAGGCGACGAAACCAGTTGGTGCGAATACCCAAGGTCTTGGACGCCGGGTCAAACATCTGCACCGTCACTCCTGCGTCCGCCAACTCGCCCAGAAACGATGGGCTCAGTTCGCCACAGCCAAAGCCATCGAGGCTCACCACCACCTTGACTCCACGCTGCGCGGCCTCGATCAGGATACCGTGCAGCTCATGGCCCACCTTGTCTTCGAAAAGAATGAAGGTCTCCAATAGAATTTCCCGGCGGGCCGCGCGCAGGGCTTCGAACACCTTGGGAAAATACGCCTCGCCGTTCTCCAGCAATTCGACCTGGTTACCCCTCTGCCAGCCGTAGTCCAGGTCGCGGGCCTTGGCTTCGTCCGGAGGCTGGTCGGTGGAGATATGTTCAACGGCCACGTTCATAGCTCGATCTCCACCGACAGCGGCACATGGTCTGATAAATGAGACCAGGGCCGCGTTGTCAGCACACGAGGGTTATGCACCTTCAAGTTACGCACGTAAATCCGGTCCAGCGGCAACAACGGCAGGCGCGCCGGGAAGGTGCGTGCGGGCTTGCCGTTAACCTCGACGAACACCTCCTTCAGGCCGGCCTTGCTGAGGTCGGCCTTCTGGCGCCAATCGTTGAAATCACCGGCCACCACCAGCGGCGCATCGGCTGGAATCTCGCTGATACGCTGCTCGATCAAACGCAATTGCTGCTGGCGATGCACCTCGCGCAAACCCAGGTGAATGCAGATCGCATGGATCTCCTGGCCCGTGCCCGGCAGGCGCAGCACGCAATGCAGCAGGCCACGGTTTTCATGGCCGCTTTGGGAAATATCGAGGTTGTCGTAGCGCACGATCTGGAATTTCGATAGCAGCGCGTTGCCGTGGTCACCGTGGGGGTAGACCGCATTGCGGCCGTAGGCGAACTGCGGCCAGATGCTGTCGGCGAGGAATTCGTACTGCGGCATGTTCGGCCAGTCGCTGAAGCGCTGTGGATGGCGTTCGTGGGTGCCGTGGATTTCCTGCAAAAACACCATATCCGCGCCCACGCTGCGCACCGCTTCACGCAGCTCGGGCAGGATGAAACGTCGATTCAGGGCGGTGAAGCCCTTGTGGATATTGACCGTCAGCACCGTGAAGCGAGTGATGGCGACGCTGGGGGTGATGGGCACCCAGTCGGGAATCGCAGCCATGATTGCTCCTGTGAAAGAAGTGGGGGCCTGGCCCCCGTTTATGGCTGACTGTGATTTTTGACGGAAAGTTTCCAGCGTCCTACAGACGGCATAAAGATGCCGCTGAAGGGGAACGATCAAAGCGCAAACCCGTCAGTTCCTTACAGACCCTTCTGAAGGAGCTCGGTGTTTTGCTGAATCTCAAGACTGCATTACTGCTCGGCGCGCTGCTGTTTTGCGGCAGTGGCGCGCTGCAAGCGGCGGCCACCGCGCCGGAACCTGAAGCGCCGGCCAAGCCGGAATTGCTGGTGGAGGGCGGGCTGCTGGGGGCGATCAGTTCCAGCATTGATGACGTACAGCAAAAGCTCGACCTCAATCAGAACCTGATCGACGAGTGGCGCCTGCGCGCGGACCGAGCGGCCGACGAGGTGGGGCGGCTGGTCGACCAGACCACAGCACGCTCCCCCTGGAGTGTGGCGGGGGATTTCCTGCTGCTGTCCGGCGTGTGGGTCGGCGCATTTGTGGCGATGACGCTGTTGGGGCGATTTATCGTACAGCGCCTGGGCCGCCGTTCCTTCTTCGAGCGGCGCGGACGCCTGCTGGCGGTGCTCGGGTATGTGATCCCCTATACGGTTCCCGCGTTGATATGCCTGCCGCTGACCCTGTATGTCAGTCACTTCCTACCCACCTCCGTGGGCCGAGCGCTGGCGCTGTGCTTTGCCTACGCCACCAGTAGCGGCATCTTTTCCACATCAATGCTGCTGTGCGTCATTGTGATGTTCAACGTCGGACACAAGCGCCCGGCGGTACGGATCATTCGCAGCTACTGCCCCAAACCGCTGTTCCTGATCGGCTTCCTCGCCGCCCTTAGCGATGCGCTGACCAGCCCACAAATCGCCCGTCAGCTGGGCGGCAATATCACCAGCAGCATTGCCGTGTTTACCGGGCTGTTTGCGGCGGTGATTTTCGGCATGCTGGTGATCCGGCTGCGTCGTCCGGTCGCCCATCTGATCCGCAATCGGCCACTGGCTCAGCGCTTAAAACACCCGGCACTGCAACAGTCGCTGCGAATATTTTCCGGCCTGTGGTACTGGCCGATCCTGTTGATGGTGCTGGTGTCGGCGATCAACCTGATCGGCGCCGGTGACGACAACCAGAAAGTCCTGCGTTGTGCGCTGTTCACCACGATCCTGCTGATCGGCACGGTGTTCCTCAGCACCGTGCTGCAACACCTGTTCAAGTCGCGCAGCCAAGTGGCGATCCAACGCAGCAGTGCGTACAAGGAACGCTTCCTCAGCCTGTTGCACGCGATCCTGCGCATTGTCATGGCCATCGCGTTTATCGAAATCCTCGGGCGGATCTGGGGCGTGTCGCTGTTCGAGTTCGCCCAGCGCAACTCGGTGGGCCGGGCCATCAGCGATTCCCTCAGCAGCATCGGCCTGATCCTGCTGATGACCTGGCTGTTCTGGGTGGTGCTCGACACGGCGATCCAGGAAGCGCTGAAACCGCCGGTCAACAAGCGCTCCAGTCGCCAACCGAGCACGCGGGTGAAAACCATCCTGCCGCTGCTGCGCAATGCGGTGAAGATCATTTTGGTGGTGATTTGTGCGATCACCACCATGGCCAACCTCGGCATCAACGTCGCGCCGCTGCTGGCCGGTGCAGGTGTGGTCGGCTTGGCCATTGGTTTTGGCTCGCAACAACTGGTGCAGGACGTGATCACCGGGCTGTTCATCATCATCGAAGACACGCTGTCCATCGGCGACTGGGTGGTGCTTGACTCCGGCCACGCCGGCACCGTCGAAGGCCTGACCATCCGCACCCTGCGACTGCGCGATGGCAAGGGTTTTGTGCATTCGGTGCCGTTCGGACAGATCAAGGCGGTCACCAACCAATCGCGGCAATTTGCCTACGCGTTCTTCTCGGTGCAGTTCACCTACGACACGGACGTGGACAAGGCGGTGGAGCTGATCCGCGAGGCGGGGCAGTCAATCCGGGATGATGTGTTCCTCAAGTACAACCTGCAAGGACCGCTGGAGGTGTTCGGCGTCGACAAGATGGACCTCAACGGCGTGGTGCTCACGGCGCAATTTCGCACGGTGTCGGGCGGGCAATATGCAGTAAGCCGTGCATTCAACCAGCGCCTGAAAAAGCTTGTGGATAACTGTGACGAGGTGCATTTCGCGCAAACTTATCCACAGCAGGTCATGGTGCCTGCGCGGGCGGCCCTTGAGCATGAACCGACGGAGGCGGGCGCGAAGACAGTTAATCCGTGACGGTTGCGCTACAAACCCGCAAAATGCAACGATTCTGGCCAAGACCAGAAAACCTTCGTTCCAAACAGACCGGGCCTGCTCAATCTATGCGAATGCGCCTTATGTTACTGGGCGGCGGGAATGCCCTCGGGCAGGCGCTGATTCGCCTCGGTGCAGAGGAAGACATCGGTTTCCTCGCACCCAAACCGCCCCAAGACGGCTGGGATGCCGCGAGCCTCACCCAATTGCTCGACGACACCCGTCCCGATGCGTTGATCAACCTCGCCTACTATTTCGACTGGTTCCAGGCCGAAGCGGTCAGCGAAACCCGTCTGGCCGCCCAGGAGTTCGCTATCGAACGCCTGGCCGAGTTGTGCCAGCACCACAACATTACCCTGCTGCAACCGTCCAGCTACCGCGTGTTCGATGGCTCCCGCGCCACCGCCTACAGCGAAAAGGACGAGCCGGTGCCCCTGGGCCTGCGCGGCCAGGCGTTGTGGCGTATCGAACAGAGTGTGCGCGCCACTTGCCCGCAACATGTGTTGTTGCGGTTTGGCTGGCTGCTGGATGACAGTGTCGATGGCACCCTCGGGCGCTTTTTGGCTCGTGCCGAGAAACCGGATGAATTGCTGATGGCGGACGACCGTCGCGGTAACCCGACGCCCGTGGACGATGCAGCGCGGGTGATCATCTCGGTGCTCAAGCAGCTCGATTGCGCGGCGCCGCTATGGGGCACCTATCACTACGCCGGCCAAGAGGCGACCACGCCGTTGGCGCTGGGCCAGGCGATCCTCACCGAAGCGCGCAACTTTCACCCGCTGGCGATTGAATCCCCTACCGCCCAGGCGCACGCGGCCCGGCCGGATGCGAGCGAAGAACCGCAACACGCGGTGCTCGCCTGCAAGAAAATCCTCCACACCTTCGGCATCAAGCCACGGGCATGGCGGGCGGGGTTGCCGGCGTTGCTGGATCGGTTCTACCGCCATACCTGACCCCAAACGCGTAGGAGCCGGCTTGCCGGCGATGCAGACACCTCGGTCTTTCAGTTAAACCGTGGTGATGCTATCGCCGGCAAGCCGGCTCCTACAGGGGGGGCAGTGTGGTTTAGAACTTGTAGCCAATACCCACCATGTAAACCATCGGGTCCACGTCCACATTGACCTTGGCGCGGGTGCCAGGCGCCACGCCATTGTTTTCCACGGTGGCCTTGGTGCTGATGTCGATGTAGCGCGCCTGGGCGTTGATCATCCACTTGTCGTTGATCATGTAGTCCGCACCGATCTGCGCGGCCCAGCCCCAGGAGTTTTCAGCCTTGAAGTTGCTGAAACCTGCGCCTTGGGCACGGCTGCCGACGTGTTCGTCGTAGATCCAGGTGTAGTTGATACCGGCGCCCACGTACGGTTGGAAGGCCGACTTGTTGTCGAGTGGGTAGTACACGACACTCAAGGTTGGCGGCAGGTGTTTCAGGGTGCCGAGCTTGCCGTTGGCGGGGCTCAGGGCGGTGCCTTTGATCTTCACATCATGCTCGAACGGCGTGGCAGCCAGCAGTTCGATACCGACGTGGTTGGTCAGCATGTAGGCGAAGTTCAGGCCCAGCTGGGTGTCGCTGCTCATGGTCGCTTTGCCGCCCAGGTTGGTGCCTGCCAACGGGCCCTGGTCAACTTTGACGTGGCCGCTGTCCGCCTTCGGGTTCACGGTGATTGCACCGGCGCGCACCAGAATGTCGCCGGCTTCGTGAGCGTGTGCAACGGGGGCGACGAGGGCGAGCGCGAAGAGGGACGCGCCGAGCAGAGACTTGTTCATGGGAGCTCCAAAGGACGTTTAAAAGTTGTACGTCCAATGGTAAAGATCGTTCCGTCCGGTCTTTTGACTCAGCTCAATGAAAGGGCGATCAGCCTTATTCAGGCAGCTCGTACATGTAAATTTTCTCGGCTTCCATCTGGTAACCGGCATCGGCCAGCTCGCTGGTGGACGGTTTGACCTGCATCTCACCTTCAATCCAGTACGGCTGGTACAGCTCATCGAGCTTCACGCCGATTTCGCTTTTGACATGCACGATCTGGTTCGACGGCGGCGGCGGCACATGGATGCATGCGCCGAAATACGGCACCAGCAAGAATTCGGTGGTGCGCCCGTTTTCACTGACTTCCAGAGGCACGATGTAACCGGGCAAGCGAATGTGCTGGCCGTTGAGCGCAGGCACCACTGGCGCGTTGGGCATTTCCTGCTTGGCAGCCGGCGCCGACTCCAGCGCATCCGCCATGCTGGAAAGGTTGTGCAGCGGCTGCATGTTCGGCACTTCCGGTTCGGCATCCGGTGGAATCAGCTCCGACCACGTCAGCTCTTTGGGCTCGGCGGCCCACGCGGGCAGGGCGATCAGCAGAAACAATGCAAACAGGATGCGACGCATCAAGGCCTTCCTCATAAACGTATGGACAGGCCATCGGCCAGGGATTGCCGATAGGCGCGCCACGCGGGCACGCTGCCCATCAACAGCGCGGCGCCCAGGATACCGGCGAGCAGCGTCCATTCATATTCGCTGGGCCACGACATCGGCAGGTCCAGGCCGTAGTTGGCCTGCAGATACCCGCGCGAGGCGGCGATGCACACGTAGAGCAAGCCAACCCCCGCCACCACGCCAGACAACGCCAGGGCGAAGGCCTCGAAGATCAGCAGTGTCGCGATATGCCAGGGACGTGCGCCCACCGAACGCAAGATCGCCATTTCGCGGCGCCGTTCGTTGAGGCTGGTAAGGATCGCCGTGAGCATGCCGATCAATCCGGTGAGCACCACGAACAGTGAGATCACGAACAGCGCTTTTTCGGCGGTGCCCATCATGCTCCACAGCTCTTGCAGCGCCACGCCGGGCAGGATCGCCAGCATCGGCTCGCCACGGAACTCGTTGATCTCCCGTTGCAGGGCGAAGGTGGAAATCTTGTTGTTCAGGCCGAGCATGAACGCGGTGATGGCCTGCGGCGTGAGGTCCATGTTGCGCGCCTGGTCGGCACTGATGCGGCCTTTGCCTTGGGCTGGCACGCCGTTGTGCCAATCGATATGGATCGCTTCCATGCCGCCGAGGCTGATGTGCAACGTGCGGTCTACCGGGGTGCCGGTGCGCTTGAGTATGCCGACGACGGTGAAGGGTTTGTCATCGTGTTTCACCAGGCTGACCACCGCCACACCATGGGCCAGCACCAGTTTGTCGCCGAGTTTGTAGTGCAGCGCGTCAGCCACCTCGGCACCGAGCACCACTTCAAACGGGTCGGTGGCGAAGGCACGGCCGCTGGCCAGTTCGAGGTTTTGCTTGCGCCCGTATTGGTAGTGCTCGAAGTAGGATTCGTTGGTGCCCATCACGCGGTAGCCGCGATGGGAGTCACCGAGTGAAATCGGGATCGCCCATTTCACCTGGGGGCTGGCGGCGAAATGTTCGAAGCTGTCCCAGCGGATGTTGTTGGTGGCGTTGCCGATGCGAAACACCGAGTACAACAGTAGGTTCACCGAGCCGGAACGGGCACCGACGATCAGGTCGGTGCCGCTGATAGTACTGGCGAAACTGTTGCGCGCTTCAACGCGCACACGTTCCACCGCGAGCAACAAGCAGACTGAAAGCGCGATGGCGAAGGCGGTGAGGATCGCGGTAAAGCGGCGGTTAGCCAGGCTGGCCATGGCTAGACGGAACAGATACATCTCAAACCTCTGCGGGCGTGGCGGCGCGATTGAGATCGGCCAGCGACAGGTTGCGGTCGAACAACGAAGCCAGGCTCTGGTCATGACTGACAAACAACAGGCTGGCGCCGGCTTCACGGCATTCGGCGAACAACAACTGCAGGAAGGCTTCGCGGGCGTCGTAGTCCAGGGCCGACGTGGGTTCGTCGGCAATCACCAGTTCCGGTTGGCCGATCAATGCACGGGCAGCGGCGACACGTTGTTGCTGGCCGATGGACAGTGAGTCGGCGCGGCGCTCCAGCAGGGTTTTGTCTTTCAACCCAAGGTGCGCAAGTAAAGCAGCGGCGGCTTGGTCGACACTGCCGTGACGCTGCTTCGCCCGCTGTGCACGCAACTTGGAAAAGTGGCAAGGCAACTCGACGTTCTCGCGCACCGACAGGAATGGCAGCAGGTTGAACTGCTGGAAGATGTAGCCGGTGTGGTCGACGCGGAAGCGGTCGCGGGCGCCGGCCGACAGCTCGGTCAGCTCCTGGCCGAGCAGGCGGATGCTGCCCTGGCTGGGTTTCTGTACACCGCCGAGCAGGCCCAGCAGCGTGGTTTTGCCACTGCCGCTCGGGCCCTTGAGAAACAGGGTTTCCCCCGCTTCCAGGCGGAACGCGGGGATGTCCAGCAACTGGGGGTGACCGGGCCAGTTGAAGCCCAGGTCGGATAGTTCGATTAACGCTTGAGTCATGGGAAATCACAGGTCTCAAAAAAGGCGCAAAACCCTGTAGGAGCCGGCTTGCCGGCGATTGCATCACCGCGGAGTGCCCGATATGCCGCAGCGATACCATCGCCGGCAAGCCGGCTCCTACAGGTTTCAATCAGAGCTTCAGGGTAGCGGCTTGTGCTGTTGCTTCAACACCCTGCTGGCCACTCGGACCGATCAGTTGTACCTGAATTTTCTGGGTGGCGGGGAAGGTCTTGAACACCTGGGTCAGGTCAAGGTTGCTCAGGGCCTTCGGCGTGGCGCAGGTGAACTGGTAGTGGGCGTGGATTTCGCTGTGGTCGTGATGATGCTCATGGGCAGCCGCGCCTTTGCCGTCGGTGGCGTGGTCATCATCGTCGTCGTCATGATCGGCTTCCGGCTTATCGCCGAACAACGGGCTGTTGAGTTCCTGGCTGCTGACCACGCAACCGGCGCCCTTGGGCAAGTTGAACAGGGCGATAGGGTTTTCCAGCTGTTTGCGCACGGCGGCGACCTTGGCTTTGTCTGCCGGAGTGGTGGCCAGGTGTTCGAAACCCACCAGGTTCATCGCCGGGCTGTCCAGCTCCAGCTCCAGGGCCTGGCCGTCGAGCACCGCGTTGAGGCGACCGACGCCATGTTCGTGGGCGCCAAGGCTGCCGTGTTCATGGTCGTGATCATCATGAGCGTGGGCAACCGCCAGTGGCAGCAGGGCAAACGGCAAAGCAAGCAACAGACGGCGCATGAGAAGGCTCCAGAACATGAAAGTTTTGTTATGTGATCTTATAACAATTGCCGCTGAGTTTGACCGCCCGCTTGGCGTTGCGCAAGCCGCATGGGAGCATGCTTGTCAGAAAAGTGCAGGAGTAAGGACGATGTTGCGAATTCGTGGAACGGTCGGCGACTTGCCGGTGGACTTGACCCTGGAGCTGGACGACGGCGATTGGGCACGGCTGGGCGCGCAGTTGCAGGCGACGCCTGTACCCGCCGCAGCAACAGCGACACCGGTGAAGCAGAATGACGACCTGTGGCAGAACGCCCAGGACCTGTTGCGCAAAGCCGGGCAGCTCAGCGGCCTGGAGTTGCTCGATCAGTTGGAAGGTTTGGCCGGCGATGCGGCGTCAGGCAAGCGCCTGCTGGTGCGCCTGCGCCATAGCGCCCAGGTCAAGGTCAGCAGCGGCGGGGATACGCCCCTCTATACCTGGACCCACACCCCCTTGTAGGAGCGAGCTTGCTCGCGAAGAACTCATAGGCGCCGCGTTTATCCAGTATGCCCGCGTCATCGTTGACGGTCTTCGCGAGCAAGCTCGCTCCTACAATGGAGGGTTAGTACAGCGCGGCAAACAACTTGCGGCGGTACACGGTCACCAGCGGGTGATCATTGCCCAGCAGTTCGAACACCTGCAGCAAGGTTTTGTGCGGCAGGCCTTCGCTGTAGCTGCGGTTGCGGATGAACAGCTTGAGCAGGCCTTCCAGCGCCGCGTCGTACTGCTGGCGCGCCAGTTGCTGGATCGCCAACTGGTAGGCCGCTTCGTCGTCCTGTGGGTTTTGCGCCAGGCGGCTTTTCAGCTCGGCGGCGTCCGGCAGATCGGCAGCCTGACGCAGGAAGGTAATCTGTGCCTTGGCGCCGGCGAGGGCGGCTTTGTGGTCGTCGCTTTTCACCGCGTCCAGCACGGTCTGGGCTTCGCCCAGTTCACCGCGCTCGGCCAGGCAGCGTGCGTAGAGAATCAGCGCCGCAGCGTTGGTGTTGTCCTCGCCCAGCAAGGTCACCAGCACAGCTTCTGCATCGCTGATGCGACCTTCGGCAAACAACGCCTGGGCCTGCTCCAACGGATCCGCTGCAGCCGGTGGCGGCATCTGTACATGCGGCTCCAGCATCGCGCGCACCGCCGACTCTGGCTGCGCCCCGGCAAACCCATCCACCGGCTGGCCGTCCTTGAACAACACCACCGTCGGCAGGCTTTGAATGCCAAAGCGCGCAACAATATCCTGCTCGGCCTCGCAATCAACCTTGGCCAGCAGCAACTCACCCTGATAACTCTCGGCAACTTTCGCGAGCATCGGCATCAACGCCTTGCACGGCGCGCACCACTCGGCCCAGAAATCCACCAGCACGGGTTTTTCGAAGGAGTTCTGGATCACTGCCTGGTCGAAGGTGGCGGTGGTGACATCGAAGATATACGGCGTGGGCTGACTCATGGGGCGTCTCGAATAAAGCGGGAATGGGGCAACTATAAGGGCTGGCGCCGCGAATGGTACAGGCTCACCTTGCGAAACTCCCAAGGCTCCGCCAAGTCCGGCAACGTCAGCGCATCCAGGATCTCCAGCCTTTGATAATCCGGGTGCTGAAAATCTCTTACTCGCGAATCCGCCACCAACGCCTCGCGGCCCCGCGTGAGGAACTGATCCAGCAGCGGCAGGTTAGCCCGGTCGTAGAGCACATCGGCCACCAGGATCAGGTCGAAGCGGTCGGCTTCGGCAAAAAAGTCTGCCGAATAACCCAACTCCACTCCATTGAGTTCGGCATTCGCCCGGCAGGACGCCAGCGCCAGTGGGTCGAGGTCACAAGCCACCACTTCCAGCGCGCCGGCTTTGACCGCGGCAATCCCGGCCACGCCGGAGCCCGCGCCAAAATCCAGCACGCGCTTGCCCGCCACCCACTGCGGGTTCGCCGCCAGGTATCGCGCCAGCGCCAGGCCGCTGGCCCAGCAAAAGCTCCAGTAGGGCGGTTCATGCAGGATGCGCCGGGTTTCGTCGGGGCTGAAGGCGCGGTCCATGTTGTCCGCATCGAGCAGCCACAACGACAACGCGGTGCCCGGCAGTGGGCAGGGCACCAGGTGCGCGTCGCCGATCAGTTCGCTCAGCGCGGCTTGCAGGTCCAGCGGTGGCGTCATGGTGCCTTGACGAGTTGCAGGGGGCCGGTGGTCTGGGTGATCGCCTGGGTGATGCGTACGGCGGGCAGGTGCAGGATCAACTGGCCGGACTGGCTGGCGCGACCGCGCAGTTCAACCCGCGCACCGGCCGGGAACGCCTCGGGGTTGAAGCGCAGGCGGAAGGCCAAAGGCTTGCCGTTGCCGCTCAACACGCTGCTGGCGAGCAGTTGCTGCGGGCGTGAACGGTCATCGATCACCAGCAACGCCATCTCGACTTCGGCGCCCGCCGGAATGTTGGTCAGGCTGCCGCTGATTTCCCGCTGGTAGGCGGGCAGGGGGCCTAGGTCTTCAATGCCGGGGACTTTTTTCTCTTGTGCCGGGGTGGGTTGAGGTGCGGCCGGCTTGGGGGCTTCGCTGCTGCAGGCGACCAGGAAACTGAACAGGGTGAGCAAAACAAGTGGTCGTAACTGCATGTACGGCTCCAGAAAGGACAAAATCCGTGGCTTGAAAAATATGAAACATAATAGTCAGCCTATATACCGTAAAGGCTATGGCTTGTCTTGCCACGGGGATGCGCTACCATGGCCCTCCCTTTATTTGTTGCCTGCCCACCATGCACTGTCCCTTCTGCGGTGCCAACGACACCAAGGTCATTGACTCGCGTCTGGTCGCCGAGGGCGATCAAGTGCGTCGCCGGCGCGAATGCCTGGCCTGCGGTGAACGTTTCACCACCTTCGAAACCGCCGAACTGGTATTGCCACGTCTGATCAAATCCGACGGCAGCCGCCAGCCTTTCGACGAAGAAAAACTGCGCGCCGGTATGCAGCGCGCCCTGGAAAAACGCCCGGTGAGTGTCGAGCGGCTGGAGGCGGCGCTGGTGCATATCAAGCACAAGCTGCGCGCCACCGGCGAACGCGAGGTCAAGAGCCTGGTGGTGGGAGAGCTGGTGATGGGCGAGCTGCAAAAGCTCGACGAAGTTGCCTACATCCGTTTCGCCTCGGTGTATCGACGCTTCCAGGACCTCAACGAGTTCCGCGAAGAGATCGACCGCCTGGCCCGTGAGCCTGCCAAAGAATGAACCCACCGTCTGCCGAACAAGCTGTGCTTGACGCCCATTACATGGCCCGCGCCCTGGAACTGGCGCGCAAGGGCCTGTACACCACCCATCCCAACCCGCGTGTGGGGTGCGTGATTGTGCGCGATGGGCAGATTGTCGGCGAAGGCTGGC
The DNA here is from genome assembly GCF_013385825.1 of Pseudomonas reactans. Lineage (GTDB taxonomy): Bacteria > Pseudomonadota > Gammaproteobacteria > Pseudomonadales > Pseudomonadaceae > Aquipseudomonas > Aquipseudomonas reactans. The sequence goes on from NZ_JACAPG010000018.1 coordinate 60,811, forward strand.
ATGAGCGCACCGGCGAACCCCATGCCGAACCCAACGCCCTGCGCGCCGCCGGCGCCAAGGCCCGTGGCGCCACGGTGTACGTGACCCTCGAACCGTGCAGTCATCACGGGCGTACGCCGCCCTGCGCGGATGCGTTAGTCACCGCCGGTGTCGCCCGCGTGGTGGCCGGGATGCAGGACCCGAACCCGGAAGTGGCCGGGCGCGGCATGCAGCGCCTGGCTCAAGCCGGTATCGAGGTGCGCAGCGGTGTGTTGGAAGCAGAAGCACGCGCGCTGAATCCGGGTTTCCTCAAGCGCATGGAACATGGCCTGCCCTTTGTGCGGGTCAAACTGGCGATGAGCCTGGACGGCCGCACCGCGATGGCCAGTGGCGAAAGCCAATGGATCACCGGTCCGGCTGCCCGCGCCGCTGTGCAACGCCTGCGCGCCGAGGCCAGCGTGGTGCTGACCGGCGCCGACACGGTGCTGGCCGACGGTGCTCGCCTGACCGTGCGCGCCGCCGAACTCGGCCTGGATGAAGCCACCACCGCCCTGGCCATGTCGCGTCCGCCGTTGCGCGTGCTGATCGACGGCCGCCTGCGCGTGCCGCTCAATGCGCCATTCTTCAAGGCCGGTCCGGCGTTGGTCATCACCTGCGTGACCCCGGAAAACCAGTTTCCTCGTGGCCCCGAGTGCCTGGTGGTGCCGGGCGTCGACGGCCAGGTCGACCTGCGCTCGGCGCTGGTCGCGCTGGCGGCCCGTGGCGTCAACGAAGTACTGGTGGAAGCTGGCCCAAGCCTGGCCGGTGCGTTTGCCCAGCAAGGCCTGGTGGATGAGTACGTGATATTCATCGCCGGCAAATTCCTCGGCTCCGCCGCGCGGCCTTTGTTGGATTGGCCGCTTGAGAAACTGGCCGACGCCCCCCAACTCAAGATCACTGAAATGCGCGCTGTAGGCGACGACTGGCGAGTCACTGCCATCCCTGTGCCAGCAGCGAGCGTATAATTTTCTGCCTGCGCCCAGCGCAGTAACGTTTTCCAGGAGAAGGCCATGTTCACCGGCATTATCGAATCCATCGGCAGCATTCGTGCGATGACCCCAAAAGGCGGCGACGTTCGCTTGTCGGTTGAAACCGGCAAGCTCGACCTGGGCGACGTCAAACTGGGCGACAGCATCGCCATCAACGGCGTGTGCCTGACCGTCATCGAGCTGCCAGGCAACGGTTTTGCCGCCGATGTCAGCCGGGAAACCCTGGACTGCACTGCGATGAACGACCTCAAGGCCGGCAGCCCGGTCAACCTGGAAAAAGCCCTGACCCCGACCACCCGCCTGGGCGGCCATCTGGTCAGCGGCCATGTCGACGGCGTCGGCGAAGTGGTCGCGCGCAGCGAAAACGCGCGTGCCGTGGAATTCCGCATTCGCGCGCCGAAAGAGCTGGCCAAGTACATCGCCCACAAAGGCTCGATCACCGTCGACGGCACCAGCCTGACCGTGAACGCCGTGAATGGCGCCGAATTTGAACTGACCATCATTCCCCACACCCTCAGCGAAACCATCATGGCGTCCTACCAGCCAGGTCGCCGGGTGAACCTGGAAGTGGACTTGCTTGCCCGTTACCTGGAGCGCCTGCTGTTGGGCGATAAGGCCGCAGAGCCAACATCCGGGAACATCACTGAAAGTTTTCTGGCCGCTAACGGCTACCTGAAATCCTGACCAAGGGGGTGCCGCGTGGCGCTCAATAGCATCGAAGAACTGGTTGAAGACATCCGCCAAGGCAAGATGGTCATCCTGATGGATGACGAAGACCGCGAAAACGAAGGCGACATCATCATGGCCGCCGAGGCCTGCCTGCCTGAGCACATCAACTTCATGGCCAAGCACGCCCGCGGGCTGATCTGCATGCCCATGAGCCGTGAGCGCTGCGAGTTGCTCAAGCTGCCGTTGATGGCGCCGCGCAATGGTTCGGGTTTTGGCACCAAGTTCACCGTCTCGATTGAAGCCACCACCGGGGTCACCACGGGCATCTCCGCCGCCGACCGCGCACGCACCGTGCAGGCCGCCGCCGCCAAAGACGCCAAGGCCGAAGATATCGTCAGCCCTGGCCACATCTTCCCGTTGATGGCCCAACCGGGCGGCACCCTGGCCCGTGCCGGCCACACTGAAGCCGCCTGCGACCTGGCGCGCATGGCCGGTTTCGAGCCGAGCGGAGTGATCTGCGAAGTGATGAACGACGACGGCACCATGGCCCGTCGCACCGAACTCGAAGCCTTTGCCGCCGAACACAACCTCAAGATCGGCACCATTGCCGACCTGATTCACTACCGCATGATCCACGAACGTACCGTTCAGCGGATTGCCGAACAGCCACTGGACAGCGAACTGGGCCAATTCAATTTGGTGACCTACCGTGATTCAGTGGAAGGCGACGTGCACATGGCCCTGACCCTGGGCAGCATTTGCGCCGAAGAGCCGACCCTGGTGCGTGTGCACAACATGGACCCATTGCGTGACCTGCTGATGGTCAAGCAACCGGGCCGCTGGAGCCTGCGCGCCGCCATGGCTGCGGTTTCCGAGGCTGGCAGCGGTGTGGTGCTGTTGCTCGGTCACCCGCTGGATGGCGATGTGTTGCTGGCGCATATCCGCGAAACGGCTGACCACGCGCCGGTGAAAAAACCGACCACCTACAGCATCGTCGGTGCCGGTTCGCAGATCCTGCGTGACCTGGGCGTGCGCAAAATGCGCTTGATGAGTGCGCCAATGAAATTTAATGCGATATCCGGTTTCGACCTGGAAGTAGTAGAATACGTGCCCTCCGAATAAAGGCTGGCGATTTTCGCCCCTTGTTCGCGGTTCAAATATCACTAAGGGACGCGTCATACATGCGTCCCGGCTCTTTAAGAGATTTGTCGAATGACCCTGAAGACCATCGAAGGTACCTTCATCGCCCCCAAAGGCCGCTACGCCCTGGTGGTTGGCCGCTTCAACAGCTTCGTGGTTGAAAGCCTGGTAAGCGGTGCCGTTGACGCCCTGGTTCGCCACGGTGTGAGCGAGAGCGACATCACTATCATCCGCGCGCCTGGCGCCTTCGAAATTCCACTGGTTGCGCAAAAAGTTGCTCAACAGGGTGAATACGCGGCGATCATCGCTCTGGGCGCGGTCATTCGTGGCGGTACTCCGCACTTCGAATACGTCGCTGGCGAATGCACCAAGGGCCTGGCCCAGGTGTCCATGGAGTTCGGCGTGCCAGTCGCTTTCGGCGTGCTGACCGTGGATTCCATCGAGCAAGCCATCGAGCGTTCCGGCACCAAGGCCGGTAACAAAGGCGCTGAAGCTGCCCTGTCCGCCCTGGAAATGGTCAGCCTGCTGTCGCAGTTGGAGGCCAAGTGATTTCCGACGAGAGCGACAACTTCAACCCGCGCGAGCCACGTCCAGCCGATGCTGGCAAGCCGTCCAAGAACGAGAAGCGTCGCGCTGCTCGTCAATTGGCGACCCAGGCGCTGTACCAGCGTCACCTGGCGGGCGCGTCGTTGAACGAGATCGAAGCACAGTTTCGCGTCGACAACGATTTCACCTTTGCCGACCTGCCGTACTTCCACGACATCCTGCACGGTGTGCATGCGCACCTGACCGAGATCGACACGGCCCTGGCACCTTGCCTGGACCTGACCATCGAAGAGCTGGACCCGGTGGAACTGTGCGTGATGCGCCTGTCTGCCTGGGAACTGCTGTATCGCGTCGACGTGCCGTACCGCGTGGTGATTAACGAAGGTATCGAACTGGCGAAAGTCTACGGTTCGACCGACGGCCACAAGTTTGTCAACGGCGTACTCGACAAGCTGGCGCCGCGCCTGCGTGAAGCCGAAGTGAAGGCGTACAAGCGCTAAACCGCGCTTGGCACCTGAATGGGCGAGTTTGAGCTGATCCGCAACTACTTCGCCGCCGCGCCCTGTGCGCAAGGCGGCGATGGCATTGCACTTGGGATCGGCGACGACTGCGCCTTGCTGGCGCTCCCTGCCGGGGAGCAGCTGGCAATCTCCACCGATACTTTGGTGGCCGGGGTGCATTTTGCCGACCCCTGCGACCCGTTCCTGCTGGGCCAGCGCTCGCTGGCCGTGGCGGTAAGCGATTTGGCCGCCATGGGCGCCAACCCTCTCGCCTTTACACTTGCTCTCACCACACCGACGGTCGATGCCGATTGGCTGCGACGCTATGCCCAGGGTTTGAACCTAATGGCGCAAAGCTGTGGCGTGGGCCTGGTGGGCGGCGATACCACCCGTGGGCCGTTAAGCCTGACCCTGACTGTGTTTGGTCGCGTACCCGCCGGGCAAGCCTTGATCCGCAGCGGGGCGCAGCCGGGCGATCTGTTGTGTGCCGGCGGCGAATTGGGCAATGCGGCTGGCGCGCTGCCGTTGGTATTGGGTCAGCGCAGTGCCGACGCAGCCATCGCTGATCCGCTATTAGCCCATTATTGGTCGCCGCAACCGCAGTTGGCCCTGGGGCTGGCGCTGCGCGGCAAGGCTACGTCTGCCATGGATATTTCCGACGGCCTGCTGGCCGATTGCGGGCATATCGCCACGGCTTCGGCTGTCAGTCTGTTGATCGAGCGTCAGCGGTTGCCTTTGTCTCAGGCGCTGTTGGCGTTCGTCGGCGATGACGCGGCGCGCGTAGCGGCGTTGAGTGGGGGCGATGACTATGTGCTGGTGTTCACCCTGCCACCCGCCGAGCTGGCGCCGTTGCTGGCCGACGGCTGGCCGGTCCATGTGATCGGACGGGTCGAGGCGGGGCAGGGCGTGACGCTGCTGGACGCCAACGGGCAAGACATCACGCCGGCCATTCGTGGTTATCAACATTTTCGCGGGGCGCCCTGAATCGGCGAGCTGCGCTACCCTCTATAGCGTAATCACGGATGCAAGGCTCTGTAGGAGGTCGCCCCCATGGATGTGCGCCGCTGGCTGCTGATAGTGCTGTGTGCCTTTACGGCTGGGGTCCAGGCGCAGGACGTGCCCGGCAAGGTCATGCTGGCCAGTGAGGAATGGAACGACTACACCAACAAAGACGGTAGCGGCCTGGCCTGGGACGTGCTGCGCCAGGTGTTCGAACCTGCCGGGATCACGCTGCAGACGCGCTCGGTGCCCTACACCCGCTCGGTCGGCCTGGCCCAGCGCGGCGAAGTGGATGGCTGGGTTGGGTCCTATCGCGATGAAGCCACGGGGGTGTTGTACCCCCATTGGAATTTCGATTCCGATCACATCTACGCCCTCGGCCTGGCCAGCACGCCGGCGCCGACGGTAGCCACGCTGGGCAATTACCGCCTGGCCTGGGTGCGTGGCTACAAGTACGAGGAGTACTTGCCCAACGTGCATCGCTTCAACCAGATCGAGCGTCGCGACGGTATTTTGCCGATGCTGCAACACACGCGGGCCGACTTCTACATCGATGCGCTGACTGAGGCCAAGTACGTGCTGAATCAGGCGGATGACCCGTCCAAGTTCACACTGACTCACATTGCCGAACTCCCGCTATACATCGGGTTTGCCGATAACGAGCGAGGTCGCGCCTTGATGGGCGTCTTCGACCAGCGCATGGCGGCCCTGGTGAAAAGCGGCGAGTTAAAGGCGATTTTCGAGCACTGGAAACAACCCTATCCGTTCTAGATCCCCTGTAGGAGCGAGCTTGCTCGCGAAAAACGCAAGCACACCGCGGTCACTCAGAATGCTTGCGTCATCGTTGACGATTTTTCGCGAGCAAGCTCGCTCCTACATAGAATCAATAAGAAGGCCAATCGAACCTATTGATCTTTATCAGCGATAATTCAGCTTAAGCGTCTGTAGGAACCTGCTGTTACAATGGCCGCCATCGTAAAAACTGAAATCAGGAGCACACGGTGCCCGTCGTTTTCGTCGCCGCTTCCAAGCTGCCTACCCCTTTTGCCACGTTCACCATGAACGGCTTTCTCGAAGAAGCCACCGGGCGCGAGCACGTTGTGCTGAGCCTGGGCGATATCGCGGATGGCGCGCCGGTGCTGGGGCGTGTGCATTCCGAATGCCTGACCGGCGACGCGCTGTTCAGCCAGCGCTGCGACTGCGGTTCGCAACTGGAGGCCGCCATGCGGGCCATCGCCCGTGAAGGCCGTGGCGTGCTGCTGTACCTGCGTCAGGAAGGCCGTGGCATTGGCCTGATGAACAAGATCCGCGCCTACGAGCTGCAAGACGGTGGCGCCGATACTGTTGAAGCCAACGAGCGCCTGGGCTTTGCTGCCGACCAGCGTGACTACGCGATCTGCCTGCCGATGCTGGAGCACCTGGGCGTCAAATCCTTGCGCCTGATGACCAACAACCCGCGCAAGGTCAAAGCCTTGACCGAGATGGGCATCACCGTGGCCGAGCGCGTGCCGCTGCATACCGGGCACAACCCTCACAACAAGCTCTACCTGGCCACCAAGGCCAGCAAGCTCGACCACATGATGGGCAACGAGCACCAGGGCGAGGTCGACCGCGCGTGACCCGAGGCCAGGTGAAACGGCGACTGTCCTTCAATTGGTGGCAGTACCTGGCCCTGGCGCTGCTCCCCCTGTTTGTGATCAACCTGGTGTTCGGCCAAGCCGAATCCTTGCTCCCGGTGCTGGCCATGCCGTTCTTCATTGCCGGCGTGGCCTCGATGTTTCTCAGCCTGCGTTACTTCCACGGCTATAAACACGCGTTGATCGCCACCTCCAAAGCCCTCGATACCCCGGAAGAACCGGCTGCCTGGATTACCTTGGCGGCCCGTCGGCGTACGGCATTGCTGGTGGCAGCCGTCCCGGCCTGGATCGGCGCGCTGGCGGTGTTCGTCGGCCTGGAAGCGGTGCCGCTGTTCCTGCTGGCACTGTCGACGCTGGTGCTGTTCTACCTCTACCGCATCCCCCGTCAACTGGGATGAAGCGTGCCTGGCTGGCGGTCCTGCTGCTGGCGTTGGGTGCCCAGGCATTGGCGGCCGAGCGGGTGGTCAGCCTGGCGCCGTCCCTGTCTGAAATCGTTGCTGAACTGGGCGCCGCTGACGTGCTGGTAGGCGTGCTCGATGGCGGTGAGCGCCCGGCCGCCTTGGCGCACGTGGTGTCGGTGGGGCATTACGGCCAATTGGACATGGAACGCCTGCTCAGCCTCAAGCCGGATCTGATCCTGCTGTGGCCCGGCAGCGTCGGCCCGGCCCAGCGTGCGCAGTTGCAGCGGCTGAACATCCCTGTTTATGTCGCTGAGCCCCATAGCCTTGAACAACTCACCACCCAGGTCCAGGCCATCGCCGAGCAATTGGGCCGTGCTGAAGCTGGCCGGCAATTGGCCGCGCAATTACGCCAACGCTTGGTCGAATTGCGTCAGCGCTATCAGCGTGCCGAGCCATTGCGCGTGTTTTACCAAGTGTGGAGCCAGCCGTTGTATACCGTGGGCGGCGGGCAGATCATCAGCGATGCGTTGAATGTGTGCGGTGCGCGCAATGTGTTCGATGACATCAAGCTGCCCGCGCCGCAGGTGAGTATCGAGTCGGTGTTGCAGCGTGATCCCGAGATGATACTGGTGGGCGACCAGGCGCAGAAGGATGCGTGGAAGGTCTGGCCGGCGATGGCCGAGCGGGTGCGCGTGGTGCCGGATAAAGGCCTGGAGCGGCCCAGCGGGCAGATGTTGGAGGCGGTGGCGCGGTTGTGTGAGGTGATCGCGCCTCGCTAGAGGTCCGGCGTCCAGGTCACGCCAACCATCAGTGCACGGCCCTCTTCCCGGTAGCCAAATTGCTGGCCTTGATACTGATACAGCGCCCGGCTGTAGGCTTTGTCCAGCAGGTTATCGACCTTCATGTTCAGCGTGATTTCACGGTTCACCGCCCAACTGGCGCGCAACCCGAGCAACCCATAGCCTCCCAACGGCTGCTCGTTCTTCGGGTCGTCGTAGCTGCTGCTGACCGCCTGCCAGCTGGCGCCGACGCCGAATTGATCGAATTGGCGATCCAGGTCCAGGCTCACGGTGCGCCTGGCGCGACGTGCCAACGTATGCCCGGAATCGCGGTCTCGTGGATCAATCAACGCCAGTCCCAAGCTGCTTTGCCAGCCGAACAGCTCTTGCTTGAGCGCGGCTTCGAAGCCGTTGATGCGTGCCGAACTGACGTTTTGCGGGCCGTCGCTGCCGAACACGATCGCATCCTGGATATCGGTGCGGTACAGCGAAGCTTCCAGGCGGCTGGTGTCGCCGAGTTGGCTGCGCCATTGCACTTCGTAGCTTTTCGAGGTTTCGGGCTTCAGGTCAGGGTTACTGTTCTTGAAGCCGTATTCGTCCGGGTAATACAAGTCATTGAACGTCGGGGCGCGGAAGCCCTCGCTGTAGCTCAGCAGCAGGTCATTGTCCGAGTTGATCGGTAAGGTCAGGGTGCCGCTCCAGCTGTTCTGCCCGCCAAACTGCTGGTTCTGGTCGCGCCGCAGGCCCAGTTCGGTGGAAAACCCTTCGCCGTGGAAGCGATGCTGCACAAAGGCTGCGCGGTTCCAGCGGCTGTTCTCGGTAAAGGTGGTGGAGCCATGGAGGCGGTCTTCGTACCAGTCGCCGCCGAGTATCAGGATGTTCTGCTCATTCAGCTTCAGGTCGTTCTGCCAATTGACCGAGTCGCGGTAGGTGTTGAACACACTGAAATCGTCACTGAGGGTGTCGCGCTTGGTATCGCGGTTTTCGCTGTGGCCCAGTTCCAGGCGCGACTGCCAGCCCTCGTTGAGCTTGGCATCCACGTAACCGCTGGCGCTGCTCACGGTGTAGTCGGTATAGGGCTTTTGCCCAACGGTTTGCCCGGTGGCGGAGTCGTAGCGGCCGAAGCTGTTGTCGTACTCCGAATTACCGCGGTTATCCAGCAGATTGAAACCCGCTTCCAGCTCATCGTTGAAGGCGTGGCTAAGGTTCAGGCTGATGGACTGGTTGCGGTAGGCATCATGGTCGCCATCGCTGGGAAATGACGTGTGCGTCGAGTTAATGCCGGCGGTCTCATCCAGGCTCGCGCCGAGGTTGAAGCGCGTGTGTTCATCGCCACCGGACAGACCGAGGCTGCGCTCCCACGTTTGGTGACTGCCAAAGCCCATTTTCAATCGCGGCTGTAGACCCTGCCCGGCATTACGTCGAGTGAACACCTGGATCACGCCGCCAATCGCATCGCTGCCATAGATCACCGAGCGCGAGCCGCGCAGCACTTCAACCCGTTCAATCTGATCGACGTTCAGGTACTGCAGGCCGCTGTCGCCGGAAGTGGTGTTGGCAATGCGCTGGCCGTCCACCAACACCAGGCTTTGCGCTGACTTGGTCCCACGGATGTAAATCCCCGGCAGGCTGCCACGCCCGCCGGTCGACGCGACCTGCACGCCGGGTACGCGGCTCAGCAGGTCGGTGACAGTGGTGGGTTGCAGGCGGTCGATATCGTCGCGGGTGAAGACGGTGTTGGCGGCGCTGCTGTCGTTGCGGGCCTGGACCTGGCGGTTGGCGCTGATAACCACATCGGGGAGTTTCAAGGCGTCGTCGCGGGTGTCGGCGAGCAGGTCGGTGGCAGGCAGAAGAAGAAAGGGCAGGGCAAAGCGCAGGCGATTCATGGGCTGTCCATAGCGTTGTAGGAGCCGGCCTGCGATGGCGGTCTGTCTGACACATTGATGTTGACTGTGCGGACGCTATCGCCGGCAAGCCGGCTCCTACAGGGGATTTGGGTTACAGGCCCAGCAGTGCCATGCGCTCGCGCACTGACGCTTCAATACCGACCTCATCCAACCCGCATTCCGCCAGCATCTGCGCCGGCTTGGCGTGTTCGACGTACACATCCGGCAAGCCCAGGTGCAGCACCGACTTGAGGATATTCTCCCGCGCCAGGAACTCGCTGACGGCCGCACCGGCGCCGCCCATGATCGCGTTTTCTTCCACGGTCACGAGCAGCTCATGGCTGCCGGCAATCTCACGCACCAGGTCTTCATCCAGCGGTTTCACGAAGCGCATGTCGACCACGGTAGCGTCGATTTTCTCGGCTACTTTCAGCGCTTCCGCCAGTTGCACGCCGAACACCAGGAACGCAGTCTTGCTGCCTTGGCGACGCACGATGCCCTTGCCGATCTCGATAGGCTCAAGGTCTTTCTCGATCACTGCATTCGGGCCATTACCGCGCGGGTAGCGCACGGCAGCCGGGCCGTTGTACAGGTGGCCGGTGCTGAGCATCTTGCGCAGTTCGTTCTCGTCGCTCGGCGTCATCACCAGCATGCCGGGGATGCATCGCAGGTAAGACAAGTCGAAGCTGCCGGCGTGAGTCGGGCCGTCTTCGCCCACCAAACCAGCGCGGTCGATGGCGAACAGTACGTCGAGGTTCTGCACTGCCACGTCATGTACCAACTGGTCATAACCGCGCTGCAGGAAGGTGGAGTAGATCGCCACCACCGGCTTGGCGCCTTCACAGGCCATGCCGGCGGCGAAGGTCACCGCGTGCTGTTCGGCAATCGCCACATCGAAGTAGCGCAGCGGGAAACGCTCGCTGAAGGCCACCAGGTCGGAGCCTTCCTTCATCGCCGGGGTAATGCCTACCAGGCGCGGGTCGGCGGCGGCCATGTCGCACAGCCATTCGCCGAACACACCGGAATACTTCGGCCCGCTTGCCTTTTTCGGCGCAGCGGCGGGAGCGTCCAGCGGTTCCAGCTTGGTGATTGCGTGGTAGCCGATCGGGTCGACTTCCGCCGGGGCGAAGCCTTTGCCTTTCTTGGTGACGATATGCAGGAACTGCGGGCCCTTGAGGTCACGCATGTTGCGCAGCGTGGCGATCAGGGTGGGCAGGTCGTGGCCGTCGATCGGGCCGATGTAGTTCCAGCCCAGCTCTTCGAACAGGGTGCCAGGTACCAGCATGCCCTTGGCGTATTCTTCGGTGCGCCGGGCAATTTCCCACGCGCCGGGTAGGCGCGAGAGCACCTTCTTGCTGCCTTCGCGCATGCTGGCGTAGGTGCGGCTGGAGAGGATCTTGGCCAGGTAATTGGACAGGCCACCGACATTGCGCGAGATCGACATGTCGTTGTCGTTGAGGATCACCAGCATATTGGCGTCCACTTCCGGCGCATGGTTCAGCGCTTCGAACGCCATGCCGGCGGTCAGCGCGCCATCACCAATTACCGCAATCGCCTTGCGATCGCTGCCTTGCAGGCGGGCGGCAATCGCCATGCCCAGCGCGGCGCTGATGGAGGTGCTGGAGTGGCCGACGCCAAAGGTGTCGTACTCGCTCTCGGCGCGGCGCGGGAAGGCGGCAATGCCGTCCTTCTGGCGCAGGGTGCCCATCTGCTCGCGGCGACCGGTGAGGATCTTGTGCGGATACGCCTGATGGCCCACGTCCCACACCAGCCGGTCATCCGGGGTATCGAACACGTAATGCAGGGCGATGGTCAGCTCGATGACGCCCAGGCCGGCACCGAAATGCCCACCGGTCTGGCCGACCGTGTAGAGCAATTCCAGGCGCAACTCATCGGCCAGGGTCTCCAGCTCGGCTTCACCCAGTCGACGCAGGCCGGCCGGCGTGACAGCACGGTCAAGCAGGGGCGTGGACGGGCGCTTGCGGGGAATCTCTTGAAACGTCGTGGGCATCAGGCGAATCGTTATAGGTATAGAAGAGGCGGCAGTTTACCTCAAGCATCGCGAACTGCCCACGCAGAGCGCCGAACTTGGCCGATATGCGGCCGCAAAGGCCGCCGTTATCAGTGCCGGCGTTCGACGATATACCGCGCCAAGTCACGCAGTGGCTCGGCTGCCGCGTCGAAAGGTCGCAGGGCGTCCAGGGCCTGGTCACGCAGTTCCAGGGCATAAGCCTTGGCGGCTTCCAGCCCGAGCAATGCAGGGTAAGTCGGTTTGTCCCGTGCGATATCGGCGCCTTGGCGTTTGCCCAGGGTGGCCGTGTCACTTTCTACGTCGAGAATGTCGTCCTGCACCTGGAACGCCAGGCCGATGGCCAGCGCGTAGGTCTTCAACGCCGCCAATTGAGCGGCTTCGGCACGCCCACTGGCCAGCGCGCCCAGGTGCACGGCGGCTTCGATCAAGGCGCCGGTCTTGTGGCGGTGCATGTATTCCAGGGCTTGTTGATTGAGCTTCTGGCCGACCGAACCCAAGTCGATGGCCTGGCCGCCGACCATGCCGGCCGGGCCCGCCGCCACAGCCAGCGCCGTGACCATGCGCAAGCGGATCTCGGCATTCACGCTGCTCAGCGTCGGGTCCAGCAGTGCGCTGAACGCCAGGCTTTGCAGGCCGTCACCGGCGAGGATCGCACAGGCTTCATCAAAGGCTTTATGGGTGGTTGGCTGGCCGCGACGCAAATCGTCGTCGTCCATCGCCGGCAAATCGTCATGCACCAGGGAATAGGCGTGGATCAACTCCACCGCACAGGCCGCGCCATTGGCCTGCTCGGCGTCTGCGCCCAAGGCTTCGCACGCCGCATACGCCAGCAACGGACGCACGCGCTTGCCACCATTCATCACGCTGTAGCGCATGGCTTCGTAAAGACGCTTGAGTTCGGGGCTTGGCGCAACAAACAAGGGTTCCAACGCCGCATTGACCCGGGCTTGGCTACTGGCCTGATACGCGTCGATCATTCGGGCTGTTCCGCATCGAAAGGTTCTTCGGCCAACTCCCCGTCGCGTTCCAGCAGCACTTGTACCTTCTGCTCCGCCTGCGCCAAGGCGCTCTGGCAGTCGCGGGTCAAGCCGATGCCCTGCTCAAACGCCGTCAACGAGTCTTCCAGCGACAACTCGCCGTTCTCCAGACGCTCGACCAGGGTTTGCAGGTCGGCGAGGGATTGTTCGAAATCGAGTGCAACTTTTTTGCGGGCCATGGCGGCTATTCCGGTAGACGGTAAACCGGCGCGACACTAGCAGACATGGGGATTCTGGGCAAATAAGCGGGCAAATGAGCAGGGGTGTTACTGGTCCGCTGTATTGACTTGATACCGCGTGCTGCGGCCGCCTCCGGGGAGTCGCGTCAGGCAGTCCTTTTCCAGCAAATCAGCCAAATGACGCGTCGCTGTGGCCTTGGAGACCTTGGCGACCGCTTGGTACTGCGCCGCGCTGATGCCGTGCTCAAAGCCCTTTTCACCGCCGTCGAGCAGGCGGTTGAGTACCTTGATCTGTTCGGCAGACAACGCGAGGTCGCGGTGCTGCTGCCAGAACCGGCTTTTGTCCAATACCCGGTCAATCCGCACCATGGCTTGCTGCAGGCTGCGCAACAGGGTCTTGAGGAACCATTCCAGCCAGTCGGTGATATCCAGCGTGGCTTTTTGGCTCGACTCCAGTGCTTTGTAATAGCCTGCGCGGTCCTCAAGAATGCTGGCCGACATGGCGTAAAAGCGGATGGCCTGATGTTCGCCCTGAGCCAACGCCAAGTCGGTGATGGCGCGTGTCAGTCGACCATTGCCGTCATCAAACGGGTGCAACGTGACAAACCAGAAATGCGCCACGCCGGCGCGGACCAGTGGGTCCAGTTCCGGTAGCTCACGGCTGGTTTCGAACCATTCGAGAAAGTCTTCCAGCGCTTGCTCCAGGCCTGTGCGCGGCGGTGCCTCGAAGTGCACGGTCGGCCGATCAAGCCGCTCCGACACCACCTGCATCGGCTCATCACCGCGCAACGCCCCAACATTTAGTGCGCGTGCGGCATAACCCGCTTCGGGTGCAGGGAATAGCAAATGATGCCAATTCAGGAGGCGGGCGAGGGTAAACGGCTGGGCGTATTGCTCAGTGGCGTCCATCATCAGATCGGCCAAGCCTTCACTGCGACGGCTGACGCTGGCGTCCTTCAACGGCTCCAGGCCCAGGCGCCGTGCCAGTGATGAACGTACCGAGCCCACATTCAACTGTTCCCCCTCGATGGCCGAAGAGGTCAGAATATTTTGCAGCAACGCATCCAACTCGTTGTGCGCGTTGACCGCCTGGCTGACGGTGCCGAGCATGCCCAGCAGCTTGCCTTGCGCCTGGCCGCACTCGCGCAACAGGGCCGCCAATTGCTTAGGTTGCCAGTGGAAGTGGGGCCAGTCGGTGTGTTGCCAGATCCAGAACGGTTGGTCCATTGAGGAGTACCTGAGTGCGTGAGCCGAATAGAAACGTTATTCGGCTCATATAGTGAGCCGATTGTGCATTTTATTCGGCTCACCGTCCACTCAGCCTGCCGTTAGAAGTCGTACTTGAACCCCGTCATCACATTGCGTGGCGCCCCATAAACCCCGGCGCTGGTGGTAGTGAAATACTCCTTGTCGAACACGTTGTTGAGGTTCACCGAGGCCGACAGGTTTGGCGTGATCTCGTAGCGTGCCATCAGGTTGGCCACGGCGTAGCTGTCCTGTGTGTAGTAGCGCAGGTCGAAGCCGGTTTTGCTCTGCCAGTTGAAGCCGCCGCCGACTGTCAGTTTGTCCAGCGGGCCGGACAGGCGGTACGTGGTGAACATCTTCACGCTGTGACGGGGGATTTGCGTGGCGATGCGCTTGTCATCCGCGTCGGTGCTGACGCTATAGGTATAGCCGCCGGCGACGTTCCAGCCCTGGGCCAGTTCGCCGTTGAGTTCCAGCTCCACGCCCTGGGTGGTGGTGCCTTGCACGGCTTTGTAGGCCTGGAAACTTGTGGGTGTGAGGTTGTTGCCGTCGGGTTGCGACAGGTTGTCCTGCTCAAGTTTGAACAGCGCCAGGCTGGCGTTGAGCATGTCGTCGTTGAAGCTGCCCTTGACCCCGAGTTCATAACCGGTGCCTTCCAGCGGCGCCAGGTAGGAGCCCGTGACGGTCTGGTCGCTTTGCGGGCTGAAGATCTTGGTGTAGCTGGCGTACACCGACCACATGTCGCTCAGGTCGTAGACGATGCCACCGTAGGGGATAAACACGCCGTTTTCTTCACGATCAAGATGGATGTCGTTGTAGCCGGCGGCGGTGTAGGTCACGTCGTCAGTCTGTTTCCAATTGATCAGGCGCCCGCCCAGAATCAGGCTGGTAGCGTCGTTCAGGTGCCAGCGCGAGGTCAGGTAGGCCGAGTACTGGTTTTCTTTGAAGTCCTCTTCGCCTTTCTTCTCGAAATTGGGTTTGGGTGCGTTGCCGTCCCACTCGTAGATCGGCCCGATATTGCCGTTGTAGCCGGTCCAGGCGCGCATCCATCCGCCGTAGTCCGGGGCGTTGGTATTGCGGATCTGCGACAACTGCATGCCCGCGATCAGTTCGTGCTCGCGCCCCAGAAACTCGAACGGGCCGGTGACATAGGCATCGATCGCATTCTGCTTGGGGTTGCCCTGGAATTTATTGGGGATCACCACGCCGCCCAGGCCAGTGGCTGGGTCTGGGTTGCCGGAGAGAAAATCGATGGCCGAGTCGTATTTGTTCTCGGTGCGGGTGAAGTCGAGTTTGGCGCTCCAACCGTTATCGAACTGATGCTCCAGAGAAGCGAAATAGCTGGTCTGGTCGTGATCGTAGTAAGACCAATTGGCGGCGGTGTTGTAGGACCGCTTGAAATCCGTACGCCCACCGGCGCTGTCGAACAGTGGGAAACCGCTGCGGGGCGGCGCGTTGGTGTGCACGGTCTGGTAGCTGAAACCCAGGGTCAGCAGGGTGCTTTCGTTGAGATCGAATTCGCTGATGCCATAAACCAGGTTGGTGTCCTGTTTATAGCGGTCGACCCAGGAATGTTGGTTCTTGTAGTCCAGCACCATGCGGCCACGGATGTTGCCGGCGTCATTGAGCGGGCCGGACACGTCCACCGATGTGCCATAGCGGTCCCACGTGCCGGCTTCGCCGCTGATACTGGCCTGGGGTGTGGCGGTGGGGCGCTTGCGGATCAGGTTGATGGTGGCGGACGGTTGGCCCATGCCGCTGATCAGGCCGGTGGCGCCGCGCACCACTTCAACCCGGTCGTACATGGCGGTGTTCTGGGTGTAGTTGTCCATCCTTGATGAGGTGGGCACGCCATCGACCTCAAAGTTGGTGATGGCGAAACCGCGCGAGTAGTAAGCGTCGGAATCCGCACCCTGGCCTTCGCGGACCACGGTGATGCCGGACGTAGCCTCCATCGCGTCGGTCAGGTTCGACAGCTTTTGGTCAGCGATACGCTGCTGGGTAATCACCGTGACGGACTGGGGTGTTTCCTTGAGTGCGATGTTCAGGCGGTTGGAGCTACTGGAGGATTGCGTGGTGTAGGAGCCGGTGCCTTCGGTGGTCGAACCAGGCGCCTTGCCAGAAATACTCACAGGCGACAATTGCAGGGTATCGCCGGCGCTGGCCGGGATATCAATGACAAAACTGCTGGCATTGGGCTGGCTGTAACGGGCGTGAGTGCCGCTGGTGAGAATGGCCAGGGCTTGCTGCGGCGTATGTTCGCCACTCAGTGTCGTGGAGCGCAGACCGGTGGCTTGCGCCGCGTCGTAGATCACCTGATAGCCACTTTGCTGGGCGAACTGATCCAGTGCGTCGGTGAGCGATTGCGCGGTGATACTGAAATTCAAGCGCTGGCTGGTGGCTTCGCTCGCCGCAGGCGTGGCGGCTTGGGCGTAGGACAAAGGCAAGCCGGCTGCCATCAAGGCGACCGCCAGTGGTAAGTATTTGAACCCTGTGACCTGTGAATACTGCATGCATCCTCCCCCGAGCTACAAATGATAATGCTTCCTAAGTGCGGGGTGAGACGCAGCAGAAATCCAAATTACCGTGGCCAGCGTAAATAATTTTTCGAAGGCCTCAGCCGCGGACGATCAGGACGCGGCGAGTCAGGGAGGTGGCGCGCAGTTTTTGCGTGGTGATCAACGCGTCGAGAGCACTGTCGATTTGCTTGAGATTGAAGCTGGCACTGATAGGGCGTTGCGCGGCCTGTTCGTCGAGCCAGATCACGCGGCCGCCCTGGTAACGCATCAACTCGTCCAGCACCTCGCGCAGCGGCGCATTGCGCACCCGCAGTTGGCCGTCGCGCCAAGCCAGCAGGCGGTCGGCGTCGACAGCAAGAGGCGCTTGGATCTGGCCACTGATGACCTTGAGTTGTTCGCCTGGTTGCAGCGGCTGATGCCTGCCGCCAGCCATCACTTCAACGCGGCCGCGCAGCAGCGTGACCTCGTCCTCGGCCGATCCGTGACTGACGGAGAACGCGGTGCCCAACACCTTCACCCGCGTGTTTCCAGCCCGAACCACAAAGGGGCGACCGTCGTGACTCACGTCCAGAAACACCCGACCGCGCAACAGGTTCACGCGTCGTTCATCGCTGGTCAGCGTGATGTCGACTGCGCTGTCGCTGTCCAGATGCAGCTGTGAGCCGTCAGCCAGGGTAATGTCTTGTTGCTGCCCGGTGGCCGTGGCGTAATCGCTGCCCCAGGTACTCATTGGCGGTGTCATCAACATCACTGTGGCGAACGCGAGTACCAGGCAGGCTGCCGCCGCATAGATCGCCCGCCGCGGCACCGGCTTACGCCGCTCGTGACGCCGAACCGCGTGTGCAGGCTGCTCCAGTAGTTTCCAGAGCGTTTCCACATTCTGATAGGCGTTGGCATTCAACGGGTCCGCACGCCAGAGCTCGAACGTGTTGCGCTGCTGGGCCGTGACGTGGTCGCCACGCAGGCGCGTCCACCAATCCAGCGCTTGCTGATCACGTTCGGACGGCGAGGGGCTTGGCTGATTGTTCATCGCGACTCGTTGGCGTGCAGGACAGCGGCGCAATGCGCCATGGCCTTGTTCAAATGCCGCTCGACCGCACGGGCATCCAGGCCCAGGCGAATGGCGATCTCCTTGTAACTCAACTGCTCGACCCGGGCCAGCAGAAACACTTCCCGTGTGGGCGAGGGTAGCCCATCGATCAAGCGCTGCAAATGTTCCAGAGTATTTCCGGCAATTGCACTGCTTTGCGGATCGGCATCACTCGCCAGATCCTGCAAATCCTGCTCGTCATTGATGCCACGCACACGGTTTCGCCGCGCATGGTCGATGCTCAGGTTGTTGGCAATACGGTACAAAAAGGCGCGCACATTACCAATCTTGGTCACTTCGCTGTTCATCAAGCGGATGAACGCGTCCTGCAGCAGATCGTTGGCGGTTTCGCGACAGTTGACCCGGCGAGCGAGGTAAGCCAGCAGCTCACTACGGTGCCGGCGGTAGAGCGGGCCGAGGTTGCGATTGCCAGGGTCTTCGGACATGGCGGAGGACGCCGCTCTGGGGAGTAGGGGAAGGCGATGTTAGTGCTAATGAGAAATTGTCGCAAGAACGTCAGGTATTCAAGGCACACTGCCCATGCGCCGTTTGCAACTGCGCCTCAAATGCCTGCAAACCGGCGTGCATCTTCTGCAATTCGGCTATTTGCATGGCCAGTTGATGTTTCTTGTTGGCAATGGCCTGGTCTGCGCGGTCCCACGGCAATGCATCGCCTTGATGATCCTGCAGAATCGCCTGCAATTCCTTTAGCTTGAAACCCAGTTGCTGCGCGCACTTGATAAACATCAACAGTTCAACGCTTTGGGCTGAATACACCCGGTACTGCCCTAAACGCTGCGGCGCAGGCAGCAGCCCGATGGCTTCATAGTGACGAATCGCCTTGATGGTTGTGCCCGACAACTGCGCGGCTTTGCCGATGTACATGAAAACTCCCTTTTCCCAAGAGTGCGCCGGCTTGCTTCAGCCACTTCTCACGCTGCTCCGGTGTAGAGCCCAGCACCGGGCCGAACAGCAGCGTCTTGATTGGCTTGATGCCACAAAACGCCAGGGTGGTCTTGCGCATCTGGTGGATGCCCGGCATGCGGTAGAACCACCGGTAATACCATGGCGGCGTGTCCAGGGTCACCAACAAATGCGCGGTACGGCCGAGTAGCAGTTTGTCAGGGAAGGCCTTGCCTGCATGGTATTTAAAGGCAAAACCGGGTAGGAATATTCGGTCGATAAAGCCCTTCATCAGGGCCGGGATGCCACCCCACCAGATTGGAAACACCAATGTCAGGTGAGTGGCCCAGAGAATGTCGGCTTGCGCGCTGAGCAGGTCGGGTTCCAGCGGCTGAATCTGGGTGTAACCATGATGAAGGGTGGGGTCGAAAGCCAGGTCACCTAAACGTAGGACGCGTACTTCATGGCCGGCGATTTCTGCGGCCTGGATGTAGGTATCGGCCAGGGCTGAACAAAAGCTGGAGGCGGAAGGATGGCCGAGGATCACCAGGGTACGCGGGGTCATGGGGAGGTCCTGAACAGGGCGTTCCAGGGTAAAGGCTGCTGTATAGGGGAGAGTCAAGTCAGTAGTCCGCAATGGCCAGCAGGACGTTTCTGTAGTTATTGAAAGGTCCTTCCTGGAACGCGCTTCGCCCCTTGTGACCGTCAATGCGCCTGACTAGCCTGCCTCAAAACTCCAGAGTGAAATGGCATGAGTGAACCTTGTATCGGCTTGACCACACCACCCGCAGGCTACAGTGACTGGCTGACGGACCTGAAAGGCCGTATTCATGCGGCGCAACAGCGCGCAACACTGGCAGTGAATCGGGAATTGGTGTTGCTCTATTGGCAGATCGGCCATGACATTTTGACCCGCCAGGCGGAGCAGGGTTGGGGCAGCAAAGTCATAGATCGACTTGCCCAGGATTTGCGTGCGGCCTTTCCCCGAATGAAGGGTTTTTCGCCGCGTAACCTCAAGTACATGCGTGCTTTTGCCGAGGCGTGGCCCAGTTCTGAATTTGTGCAACAGGCTGCTGCACAATTGCCTTGGGGCCACAATGTGGTGTTGCTCGACAAACTCCCCGGCCCCGAAACCCGCCGCTGGTACATAGCCCAGGCGATAGAGAACAACTGGTCGCGTAACTCGCTGGTGATGCAAATCGAAAACCGCTTGTTGGAGCGCAGTGGCAAGGCGGTCAGCAACTTCGAGACCCACCTGCCCAAACCGCAATCCGACCTGGCGCGTGAGTCGCTGAAAGACCCTTACCGTTTTGACTTCCTCAGCCTGGCCCTGGACGCGCAGGAGCGCGACATAGAAAACGCCTTGATCAAGCACGTCACCGATTTTTTGTTGGAACTGGGCGCCGGTTTCGCCTTTGTCGGCCAGCAAGTACTGCTGGATGTCGGAGGCGATGAGTTCTTTGTCGATCTACTGTTCTATCACGTGAAGCTACGCTGCTACGTGGTCATCGAACTGAAAGCCGGCAAGTTCAAACCCGAGCACCTGGGGAAGCTGAGCTTTTATCTGGCTGCCGTCGATGCCCAGCTTAAACATCCACAAGATGGGCCCACCATCGGCCTACTGTTGTGCAAGAGCAAGAATGAAGTCGTCGCCGAATATGCGTTGCGCGATAACAATCGACCGATTGGTGTAGCGGAATATCAACTGGTTGAGTCGTTGCCCGCAGAGCTGCGAACCAGCCTGCCAAGCATCGAGCAGATCGAGCGGGAGCTGGCGGGTTAAACCGACTGATAGCCTCAAAATCCCGGCGGAATATACCCCGGCACAAATGGCACATTCAGGCACTTGCCATGCAGGATCCGACCATCCTCAATCCTGAACAGCACGATCTTCTTCGTCTTATCCACCGTGGCTTCCAGCTTGCAATCCGAACTGTGCCCGACCTGCTGGTAATACTCCGTGTACACCATCCCGTTCCCGGTGTGATTCATTGAAGTCCCGGCGGCTTCAGTGGTCGTCCATGAAGAGGACTTGTGCCAAGTCATCACCACCTGGGTGTCGCCATTGGGCGCATTCTGCTTCTTCATCGAGTCGGGCTTACCGAATAAATCCAGCGCCTCTTGCACGTCACGGCCTTCCCAACGTGACTGTGCAATCAGGTGGCACCCGTTGATTAACAGCACGGCGGGCAACAAAAGCCCAGCCAGCAGCGGCCTTGTCCATGTAGGCATCGTGAATCCTTCCTGTAGGTAAGTGTTGCTCAGCGCTTATTGCCCAGCATGTCGTCGAGGTCATCGATCATCTGGCTCTTCTCCTGAGTCGGCCCCAACTGATCGAACATGGCCTTGGTGGTCTGGATCATCTGCAGGTGGGTCATCTTGCCCATGGCGATGGTGTCCTTGCTCTTGCCCGGTTCGCAGACATACGCGAGCGTGCGGTCGAGCCAGAACTCCTTCGGCGTCTGCCACGTGTTGGAGACTTTCAAGTGCGTGAGGGTGTAGGAAAATGGCGCGACCGACTGGCCATTGAGAAAGCGCACCTTGCGCGTGGAGCACTGCACCTCGATGTTGTACACATCGATCATCGGCTTGCCTGGCTCTTCATACACCACCGTGACGGCCACCAACTTCGCGCCCTTGTTGTGGTTCGACGGCACCACCGAAGTGCGGTCGGCTACATACATCACGTTTTTATGGGCGCGGCCGCTGCCGTAGATGATCGACCAGTCGCCGATCGGTGTTTCTTCATCGGCCAATACCGACGTTGTGCCGGTCAGCAAGACGGGCAGCAGTGCCAGGCAGCGTCCGACTTTGGTTAAGGTATTCAATAGCGTCCTTCCTTGAGGCTCGAAATAAGCGAAGGACTTTAGTGGTGAGGCGGCGCCGTCACAATTAGGGCGAGTGTGCTAATGGCGCATTGCTAGTTAACCAAAAAAGCCTGCGTTTTAAGGCAGGCTTAGTGTGTGCAGCGGTTGAGTTAGTCCTTACGCGCCGTCAACGCCGAGTAACCATTCATCAAGTTGCGATAGTTGGGGATGCGCTGGGACAACAGATTCCCCAGGCCTTCAATATCGTTGCGCCAGTCGCGGTGCAACTCGCACGCCACCGAGAACCAGTTCATCAACTGCGCACCCGCTTGCGTCATCCGGCTCCACGCCGCCTGCTGCACCGTGGTATTGAACGTGCCCGACGCATCAGTCACCACAAACACCTCAAACCCTTCCGCCAGCGCCGACAAGGTCGGGAAGGCCACGCACACATCCGTGACCACACCGGCAATGATGATCTGCTTACGGCCAGTGGCCTTGATCGCCTTGACGAAGTCTTCGTTGTCCCACGCATTGATCTGGCCTGGGCGGGCGATGTAGGGCGCGTCCGGGAACATCTCTTTCAGCTCTGGCACCAGCGGGCCATTCGGGCCTTGCTCGAAGCTGGTGGTGAGGATGGTCGGCAGGTTGAAGAACTTGGCCAGGTCGGCCAGGGCCAGCACGTTGTTCTTGAACTCGTTGGGCGAGAAGTCCTGCACCAGGGAAATCAGGCCGGTCTGGTGGTCGACCAGCAGAACAATGGCGTCGTCTTTGTTGAGGCGGTTGTAGGTTGCAGTGCTCATGGTTGAATCCTTTTTTGTTTAGGTTGGTTGGGCGTTGCGTTCAACATGGGCACAGATTAATGGGTGGGGCCTGTGGGATAAATCGGGTGAAACCGGTAATACCGTCAACTCAGAGGTGACAATGGTCGGGGAGCCAGCAGTACCCGTCCCTTTCATTTGAAGGACGTTTCCGAGAGAATCCCAACCGCATTGCGCCAGCGGGAGTGCGTGACTAGGCTGCGGATTGTCACTGCTTATTCAGTGATCGGGTTTAGTCGCCCGGACTTCGCTAGGCGCACGCGCCATCCCAAAGACAGGTGTCTTCTCACCTGCACTTTATGGTGGCTGTGCGCAGGGCACCTCCGGGTGCGCCGGTGCCTAGCGGCCGGTCGACTAACCTGCGTACAGCCGCCACCTCTACTCGTTTAGTCGCGAAAGGACGGTGGTATTCACTTACCGCTAGAGGTTTTGCTATGGATAACATTTGTTCGGATTCACAGTCTTCGCGTGCAACCAACCCATTTGTAGTCAATGAAGAACTGAGCTTTGAGGATGCCTGGTTGCGTGTGGCGGAGTTGCTGCAGTGTGCGGTGGCTACGTCGCAGGTGCTTGGAGAACCGCAGGGTGCGCCGCAGAGGGCGGTGATGCATTTGGTGGAGATGGCAAAGATGGTGGCGGATCGGGCGGTGGAGTGTATGCAGCCTAGCTAAACTGCCCGCTTTGGGTCATTCAATTGTCCAATAGCCTGTTGGACAATTGACTTGGGTTTCTTGCAGACATTAAAAAGCCGGCTTGTGGCCGGCTTCTCGGGGACTGCTTCAGCTTGTTTTTGACAAACCTCACCAGCCTTCAAATCGCTCAGCCCACATTGCGTCGGGCTGAATAGTAGGGGCATCCGCG
The DNA here is from genome assembly GCF_013385825.1 of Pseudomonas reactans. GTDB lineage: Bacteria > Pseudomonadota > Gammaproteobacteria > Pseudomonadales > Pseudomonadaceae > Aquipseudomonas > Aquipseudomonas reactans. The sequence continues at coordinate 83,869 of NZ_JACAPG010000018.1, forward strand.
GGAACTCCTCCGCATCGCCGAGCAAGGTGGATAGCCTAAAGCCACCCCCTGCCAAATGTGCGGCGCATGATACCCACATTCACCTCAAATGCCCACCTCTGGATCCGATTTAGAGCCTTCCCAGCCCAATAAATGCTCATCCAGCGGCACGGGCGGGCGGCGGTTATTCAACGTGGACCACCAGAACACCCAACCCACTATCTGGAAGTTCTGCTCGAACCGTTGCTCGTACGTCAGGTACTCGTCGGGATGTTCAGCGGCATTGTGACTGCGCATCCGCAAGCCGCCTCCAGGCCGGTTGTAGAGGTACTTGATGCGCAGCATGCCGTCGTGTTCTACGGCGTAGATCTCACCGTCGATGATTTGGGTGCGGCCTCGGTCGATGGCGAGGGTGGCGCCTTGTTGGATGATGTCGATCATGCTGTTGTCGACCATATAGGCGCCCATAGCGCGGTCGGGGTTGACGGTGAGGGCTTGCAGGGTGTGCAGGGTGACGCGGATGCGTTCGGTGGAGGTGAATGAGGGGTGGAGGTCGATCTCCACGTCGATTTTTTCTGGAGGACAGGCGGGGCCTGTGAGGTATTTGCCGCTTCCTTCGCGGGTGGTGGGCAGTCCTTTTCGGGTCGTCGGGCCTTCCAGCAGGAAGTTGGCCGGTGGGTGTTTGGGGCCTTCGCCGGTGCGTAGCCAACGGCTGGAGATGCACAGCAGTTCTGCGATCTCGTTGAGTCGGCCCATGGGTACACCGCGCTTGAACCAGTTGTTCACGTGTTGAGGCGTGACGCCGCGGTTCTTGGCGAAGTCGGAGGCGGAAAGATGGACTTCCCGCAGTAGCGCTTTTAAACGATCACCTGATGTATTCATAAACACAAAGCTTACTGACCGGGAAAACAGATCAAATAAACCATGCGTTGAGTGGGGCATGTAGGTCTTTGCTTAGTTGTAGCCTGATACTTCGGATTAAAACTAAAATTAAACATTCTCTATAAATAATTGAACTTGCTGTTTAATTTTTCCCACAAAAAAAGCCCCGAATGATCGGGGCTTTTTCAATTGCCGGGGCAATGAGGAGCGGGTATCAGCCTTTGTAGGCAGCGACCGACTTCAGGATCTCGGCGCGGGCGGCGTCTGCGTTGCCCCAACCGTCGATCTTCACCCATTTGCCTTTTTCGAGGTCTTTGTAGTTCTCGAAGAAGTGTTTGATCTGCTCCAGCAACAGGGGCGGCAGGTCGGTGTATTCCTTCACGTCCACGTACAACTGGGACAGCTTGTCGTGTGGCACTGCGATGACTTTGGCATCGCCGCCGCCGTCGTCGGTCATGTTCAGGATGCCGACTGGACGCGCGCGGATCACCGAGCCTGGGGTAACCGGGTAAGGGGTTACGACCAGCACGTCGAGGGGGTCACCGTCGTCAGCCAGGGTGTTGGGGATGAAACCGTAGTTGGCCGGGTAGAACATCGGGGTGGCCATGAAACGGTCAACGAACAGGCAGTCGCTGTCTTTGTCGATTTCGTATTTGATCGGCGCGTGGTTGGCCGGAATCTCGATGGCGACGTAGATGTCGTTCGGCAGGTCTTTGCCAGCCGGAATCTTGCTGTAGCTCATTGGGCGTTGCCCCCGTTAATTGGCCATTAAACATGGCCGGATTGGCCTAAAAGTGGCGGCGATTATAGGCACATTCTGACGCCGATGCCATGCGCCAGACGTCGTACGGTCATTCGCCGTGTGGCTGGTAGCGCGGGTCGCTGGCTTGCAGTTGGGTGAGGCGGGCCAGCGGATCCTGGCGATAAAAGCGGCTGAGTTGCGCGTACACCTGGGGATAATGGCTGACCAGCAAATCCGGGGCGCTGAAAAAATATTCGCTGGTGACGGCAAAGAATTCAGCCGGGTTTTCGGCGGCGTAGGGGTCGATCTCGGTCTCGGCGTCCGGGTTGGCGTCCAACTGACGGTTGAGGTCGTCGTAGGCGCTCTGCATCACGCTGGCCCATTCCTGCACGCGCATGTCGTTGTGCAGCGGCGGCAGGCCGTTGGCGTCGCCGTTGAGCATGTCGAGCTTGTGCGCCAGTTCGTGGATGACCAGGTTGTAGCCTTCCCAGTTGCCACTGGCCAGCACGCCGGGCCAGGCGAGGATCACCGGGCCCTGTTGCCAGGCTTCGCCGCTGTGTTCGCCGTCCCATTCGTGTTCGATGCCACTGCTGTCGCGGTGGCGCTGCGGGCTGACGAAGTCGTCGGGGTACAGCACGATTTCATGGAAGCCCTGGTACCAGTCGAGGTCGCCCAGATTCATCAGCGGCAATTGCGCCTGGGCGGCGAGCAGCAGGCGTTGTTCCTGGTGCAGCTCGACGCCGGGCAGGGCGGTCAGGTGCTTTTCGGCAAGGAATACCACGCAGGCTTCGCGCAGCCACTGGTCCTGCTCGGCGCTGATGCCGTCGAGGAACGTCAGGTGGTGGCGCACCCGCTGCCAGGTGTCATCGGCAATCGGGTGCTTGGCCAGCAAGCGCCGGCGACGCCAGGCGCTGAGGGACCACATATCCGGTTACTGCGGCTTGGCTTCGGAGGATGCACGGCCAAAGCGGCTGCGGAACACACCAATGATCATCGGCACCAAGGACAGCAGGATGATGAACACTACGAGCAGCGACAGGTTTTTCTTGATGAATGGGACGTTGCCGAAGAAGTAACCCAGGGTTACCAGGCCGCCGACCCACAGGATGGTGCCGAATACGCTGAAGCCGAAGAAGCGCGGGTAAGGCATCTTGGCGATACCGGCCACGAACGGCGCGAAGGTGCGCAGGATCGGCAGGAAGCGCGCCAGGGTCACGGTTTTGCCGCCATGCTTGTCGTAGAAATCGTGAGTTTTTTGCAGGTAGTCGCGACGGAAGATTTTCGAATTCGGGTTGTTGAACAAGCGTTCGCCTACCGTTCGCCCGATTACGTAGTTGGTGCTGTCGCCCAGGATCGCCGCCAGCATTAACAGACCACCGAGCAGCACCGGGTCCATGCCGCCACCTGCGGCCACGGCGCCAGCGATGAACAGCAACGAATCACCCGGCAGGAACGGCATGACCACCAGGCCGGTTTCGCAAAAGATGACCAGGAACAGAATGGCGTAGATCCACGGACCGTAATTGGTTACCAGCAGGTCGAGGTAAACGTCGAGATGCAGGATAAGGTCGAGCGGGTTGAAATCCATGGATGGCACCTGTGTGAATGGCCCGGCTCAGCAGGCCTGTGCGGAAGCTCGGGTAATAAGGCTACAAGTGTATGCCGCAATTCTTACAACCCTGAAAGGTCCGCATTATACGGATTGAGAGGTGAAAAGCGTGTTGGTTTTGTAGCGGGGGATGTCGCAATGCAGTGGCGGTCGCTGCTCACCTGTAGGAGCCGGCTTGCCGGCGATGCAGGCACCTCGGTGTATCAGTGAGACCGCGGTGATGCCATCGCCGGCAAGCCGGCTCCTACAGGGTGAGAACTAGTCTTCGCTGATCGGCAATACGTAGTTCTTGAACTCCGTATCTTCGCGAAACCCAATCGACTCGTAGGTCTTTTGCGCCACTTCGTTGTCGCTGCTGGTCGATACCCGCAACCGTACCGCGTGGGTCTCCTTGGCCATCTTTTTCGCCGTGCGCATCAGGTTATCCGCCACCAGTTGCCGGCGTGCGTCTTCGGCCACATAGATGTCATTGAGGATCCACACCCGTTTGAGCGACAGAGACGAAAAGCTCGGGTACAGCTGGCAAAAGCCCAGCAGTTTTTTGTCGTCATCATCCGCCAGAGCCAGGTAAATCACCGATTCCTTGCGGCGCAGGCGCTTCTCCAGAAACGCCCGTGACGAATCCGGGAAGGGCAAGGCCCCGTAGAACTCACGGTATTTGACGAACAGCGGGGTCAACAGGTCCAGGTGTTCCAGGGTCGCTTGAGTAATCCGCATGCCAGGCCTCAACTTCCAAATGGGGTATGACCACACAAGCGGCCGTGACTCGATGCTGCCTAATGGCGTGAAAAAGCGCAATCGTGCCGCGATCAGTCATCCGGTGAACTGAGTAGGAAATTGCCTTTCATCAGGTCCGGATCATCCGATTCGATGGTCTGAACCTGCGCCTCGTCCTTGAGATTGACCCCCGACAGCTGCCGACGACACGCCTCTCGCATCAAGTACAGCAAACGATGCGCCGCCATGCCATAGCTCAGGCCCTCCAGGCGCACATTGGAGATGCAATTGCGATAGGCGTCAGTGAGGCCGACCTTGGGGTTGTAGGTGAAATACAGGCCCAGGCTGTCCGGCGAACTGAGCCCCGGCCGTTCGCCGATCAGGATCACCACCATCTTGGCACCAAGCAATTGCCCGATTTCATCGGCCACCGCCACGCGGCCTTGTTCCACCAGGATGACCGGCGACAACGACCAACCTTCCGCGTGGGTTTGTTCTTCCATGCGTGTCAGAAAGGGCAGGGTATGTTTATGTACGGCCAAGGCGGATAAACCATCGGCCACCACCACGGCTAAATCCACGCCGCCGGGATTGGCTGACGCATGGTCGCGCAGCGCTTGGGCGGATTCATCACTCAGGCGCCGCCCCAGGTCCGGGCGTTGCAGGTAGCTGTGTCGGTCGGCAGCGGCACTGTGCAGCAACAGCGTTTCACGCCCGCGTTCGGCCAACTGGCTGCTGAGGCCCGTATGGTCAAAAGGTAAATGCACCGCGTCCCGCGCCTGGGCGTGGGCAAACTGAAAATCCAGCTGCGCATTGGTGGGAATGCTGGTGCCGGTGCGGCCCAGGGCGATGCGCGCCGGGGTCAGGCGACGCAGTTCCAGCCAGGGGTTGTCAGGCAGGTCGAGTTGCACAGGCGGCTCCTTCATCCCAGTTGCGCCAAGGCTTGGCGAAAGGCCGGTGGCAGGCTGTTGCCGAAGTGCACCTTGCCGTCGGCTTGCGTGAAGATGCCCATTTTTGCCAGCCACTGTTCAAACTCCGGCGCCGGTTTTAAACCCAATGTTTGCCGGGCGTACAGCGCGTCGTGGAACGAGGTGGTTTGGTAGTTGAGCATGATGTCGTCGGAACCGGGGATGCCCATGATGAAGTTGATCCCGGCCACGCCCAGCAGGGTCAGCAGGGTGTCCATGTCGTCCTGGTCGGCTTCTGCGTGGTTGGTGTAGCAGATGTCACAACCCATGGGCACGCCGAGCAGCTTGCCGCAGAAGTGGTCTTCGAGGCCGGCGCGGATGATCTGCTTGCCGTTGTAGAGGTACTCCGGACCGATAAATCCTACGACGGTATTCACCAGAAACGGTTTGAAATGTCGGGCTACCGCGTAGGCGCGGGTCTCGCAGGTTTGTTGGTCGACGCCAAAGTGCGCGTTGGCCGATAAGGCGCTGCCCTGGCCGGTTTCGAAATACATAAGGTTCTGGCCCAAGGTGCCGCGGTTGAGGCTCAACCCTGCTTCGTAACCCTCCTGCAGCACGCTCAGGCTGATGCCGAAACTGGCGTTGGCCGCCTCGGTGCCGGCAATAGATTGGAACACCAGATCCAGCGGCACGCCACGGTTGATGGCCTCGATGGAGGTGGTGACGTGGGTGAGTACGCAGGCCTGGGTCGGGATCTCATAGCGCTGAATGATCGCGTCGAGCATCTCCAGCATGGCGCAGATCGAGGCGATGCTGTCGGTGGCCGGGTTGATGCCGATCATGGCGTCGCCGTTGCCGTACAACAGGCCATCGAGAATACTCGCGGCGATGCCCGCCGGTTCGTCTGTCGGATGGTTGGGTTGCAGCCGCGTGGATAAACGCCCGCGCAGGCCCATGGTGCCGCGAAATTGCGTGACCACGCGAATCTTCTGCGCCACCAGCACCAGGTCCTGCACACGCATGATCTTGGACACGGCCGCCGCCATCTCTGGCGTCAGACCTGGCGCTAGTGCGCGTAGGGAATGTTCGTCGGCCGCATCACTGAGCAGCCAGTCGCGCAGGCCGCCCACGGTCAGGTGGCTGATCGGCGCAAACGCCTGTTTGTCGTGGGTGTCGATGATCAGGCGGGTGACTTCGTCGCTTTCGTAGGGGATCAGCACTTCTTGCAGGAAGTGCTTCAGCGGGATATTTGCCAGTGCCATCTGCGCGGCCACGCGCTCACCGTCGTTCTGTGCGGCGACGCCGGCCAGAAAGTCCCCGGAACGCGCGGGGCTGGCCTTGGCCATCACGTCCTTGAGGCTGTCGAAGCGGTAGGTTTGTGCACCCACCGCGTGGGAAAAGCTTGCCATACAGTGTCTCCTTGACGACGCGAGCAACTGCCCGCGTCGAGGTTTACGGCAGTTAGTGCAGGGCGGCCTCTGCGGCCTGGATCGCCGCGAATTCCTCTTCGGGCGTGCCTGCTACCAAGTGATGCCGGCTGTAGAAAGCAAAGTAAGCAATTAATACTCCATAGATGATCGCGGCGCCAATGACCACCCGCGGATCCACCAGAAAGCCCGCCACCACGGCCACGCAGGCCAGCACCAGCGCAACGCCGGAGGTGAAAATGCCACCTGGCGTGCGGTACGGACGGTCCATTTTGGGGCGACGGATGCGCAGGGTGATGTGCGCGGCCATCATCAGCACGTAGGAAATGGTCGCGCCAAACACGGCCACCAGAATCAGCAGGTCACCCTGGCCGGTCAGCGACAAGCCAAAGCCGATGATGCCGGGGATCACCAAGGCCAATACTGGCGCCTTGCTTTTATTGGTCTGGGACAGTTTGCGCGGCAGGTAGCCGGCGCGGGACAGTGCGAAGATCTGCCGCGAATAGGCGTAGATGATCGAGAAAAAGCTCGCGATCAAGCCCGCCAGGCCGACCAGGTTGACGAAACTGCCCATCCAGGTCGAGCCGCCGTAAGACAATGCCAGTGCTTCAACCAGCGGGTTGCCGGATTTGATCAGCGCGTAAGTACCCGCGCCGCCCGGTGCAATCACGAGGATAAGCAAGGCAAAACTGGTCAGCACCACAATGGCGCCGATCAGGCCGCGCGGCAGGTCGCGTTTCGGGTTCTTGGTTTCTTCGGCGGCCAGTGGCACGCCTTCTACCGCCAGGAAAAACCAGATGGCATAGGGAATTGCGGCCCACACACCCACGTAGCCGAACGGCAGGAAGGTGCTGGCACCCTTGGCCTCGGTCACCGGAATGTCCAGCAGGTTGGCGACATTGAAATGCGGCACCATCGCGACCAGAAACACACCCAGTGCGATGGCGGCCACGGCGGTGATCACAAACATCAACTTCAGGGCTTCGCCCACACCAAAGATGTGGATGCCGATAAAGATGATGTAGAACGCCAGGTAAATCATCCAGCCGCCGATACCGAACAGCGACTCGCAATACGCACCGATAAACACCGCGATGGCGGCGGGGGCAATGGCGTATTCGATCAGGATCGCGGTGCCCGTGAGGAACCCACCCCACGGCCCGAATGCGCTGCGGGCAAAACCGTAGCCGCCGCCAGCGGTAGGAATCATTGAAGACAGTTCGGCCAGGGAAAAGCACATGCACAGGTACATGGTGGCCATCAGCAATGTGGCAAGGAACATCCCGCCCCAGCCGCCTTGGGCCAGGCCGAAGTTCCAGCCGGCGTAGTCGCCGGAGATCACGTAGGCAACGCCGAGGCCGACCAGCAGCACCCAGCCGGCGGCGCCTTTTTTCAGTTCGCGTTGTTGGAAGTATTGAGAGTCGACTTTTTCGAAGTCGACGGAGGATCCTGTCGGTTCGCTAGGCATGGGGAAGTACCTTTCATTGTTATTGTTTTAACTCGGCCTCTTTGTGCCGAATGTAGTTCGCAAGTACTTATAAAGATCACTGTAGGAGCTGGCTTGCCAGCGATAGCGTCGGCCCAGTCACTACTGATGTTGGATGACACACCGCTATCGCCGGCAAGCCGGCTCCTACAGTGGGTCGCATTTCACCCGTAGAAGCCCGCTCGCCGGCAATAGCGGTTTAATGGTTTAGAAGAAACCCAGCGGATTAATGTCGTAACTCACCAGCAAGTTCTTGGTCTGCTGGTAGTGGTCCAACATCATCTTGTGCGTCTCACGGCCCACACCGGACTTCTTGTAACCACCAAACGCGGCATGCGCCGGGTACAGGTGGTAGCAGTTGGTCCACACGCGGCCCGCCTTGATCGCGCGGCCCATGCGGTAGGCGCGGTTGATGTCGCGGGTCCAGACGCCGGCGCCCAGGCCGAACTCGGTGTCGTTGGCAATTGCCAGGGCTTCGGCTTCGTCCTTGAAGGTGGTGATGCTCACCACCGGGCCGAAGATCTCTTCCTGGAACACACGCATTTCGTTGGTGCCCTTGAGCAGGGTCGGCTGGATGTAATAACCGCCGGCCATGTCGCCGGTGAGCTTCTCGACTTTGCCGCCGGTCAGCAGTTGTGCGCCTTCGCCCTTGGCGATTTCCAGGTAGGACAGGATCTTGTCGAACTGCTGCTCGGACGCCTGGGCGCCGACCATGGTGTCGGTGTCCAGCGGATCGCCGCGTTTGATCGACTCGATTTTCTTCATGACGACTTTCATGAAGTCGTCGTAGATCGACTCTTCCACCAGCGCACGGGAAGGGCAGGTGCACACTTCACCTTGGTTGAAGAACGCCAGCACTAAGCCTTCAGCGGCTTTCTCGATAAAGGACGGCTCGGCTTTCATGATGTCGGCGAAGAAGATGTTCGGCGACTTGCCGCCCAGTTCAACGGTGGACGGAATGATGTTCTCAGCCGCCGCATGCATGATGTGCGAGCCCACGGGCGTCGAGCCAGTGAAGGCAATCTTGGCAATACGCTTGCTGGTGGCGAGGGCTTCGCCGGCTTCTTTACCGAAACCTTGAACCACGTTCAACACGCCAGGTGGCAACAGGTCACCGATCACCTCCATCAGCACGGTGATGCCCAGCGGAGTTTGCTCGGCGGGCTTGAGCACCACGCAGTTGCCAGCGGCCAGGGCCGGCGCGAGTTTCCACGCAGCCATCAGGATCGGGAAGTTCCACGGGATGATCTGACCGACCACGCCGAGCGGTTCATGGAAGTGGTAGGACGCGGTGTGTTCGTTTATTTCGGCGCTGGTGCCTTCCTGGGCGCGGATGCAGCCGGCGAAGTAGCGGAAGTGGTCGGCGGCCAGTGGGATGTCGGCGTTGAGGGTTTCACGCACGGCCTTGCCGTTGTCCCAGGTTTCGGTGATGGCCAGCAGTTCGAGGTTCTGTTCGATGCGGTCGGCGATTTTCAGCAGGACCAGCGAGCGGTCCTGGGCCGAGGTCTTGCCCCAGGCGTCGGCGGCGGCATGGGCGGCGTCCAGGGCCTTGTCGATGTCTTTGGCAGTGGAGCGCGGGAATTCGGCGATTGCCTTGCCGTTGACCGGCGAGGTGTTGGTGAAATAGTTGCCATCGACCGGCGCAACGAACTCGCCACCGATGTAGTTGCCGTACTTGGCCTTGAACGAAACGATGGCGCCTTCAGTACCTGGGTGTGCGTAACGCATGGTGGGTATCTCCTGACTTTTATGTTTATTGGAGTACAGCGATATTGCGCTTGATAAAGCGTAGAGCAAAGGTTGGGCCAGCGCTTTGCAAGCTAGGTAAATCAAGGGGTTGGGCTTTGTAGCAAGGCGTTGCTGTGGCAGGCTCGATACACCCGGTGTGACAGTTTGTGCCATAAACGGTACAGCCTGTGACCGGTGGGTCGGCCCGGGATTGCATTGCCTGGATGGCTGGGGGATGCTGGCAGTTCTCACGCAGGGAGAATAATAAGAAATGCACAACGATCATTTCAGCCGCCATGCCCAGCAAGTCCTCACCGTGGCGCATGGCCGCGACCCGTCTAGCGATCCGTCCATCGCCCGCTCCTGGCTGCGTTGCCTGGAGGACTACCACCTCGACCCTGCGCAAACCATTGCACCCACTGTGCTTGAACATGGTCGCTTGCTGGAAAGCCGCGAGCGCCTGCAACAAGTGCTGCACATCGCCGGCAGTGAGATGAACAGCCTGCATCAACAGCTCTCCGGCGCTGGGCATGCTGTGTTGCTCACGGATGCACGCGGTGTGATCCTCAACTGTGTCACCGCGCCGTCCGAGCGCAAGATCTTCGAGCGTGCCGGGTTGTGGCTGGGTGCCGACTGGAGTGAGGCCTGCGAGGGCACCAACGGCATCGGCACCTGCCTGGTGGAGCGCCAATCCCTGACCATTCATCGTGACGAACACTTCCGCGGCCGGCATACCGGGCTGACCTGCTCGGCGAGCCCGGTGTTCGACCCTCATGGGGATCTGCTGGCGGTGTTGGATGTGTCCTCGGCGCGGGAGGCGGTGTCGCGCCAAAGCCAGTTCCACACGATGGCGCTGGTGAACCTGTCGGCGAAGATGATCGAGAGTTGTTACTTCCTGCGTCATTTCGAAAACCATTGGCTGCTGCGTTTTCATCTGCAGGCGGAGTCGGTGGGGTTGTTCAGTGAAGGGCTATTGGCGTTCGATGGCGAAGGGCGAATTTGCGCAGTGAACCAAAGTGCCCTGAACCTCCTTGGGCAGTTGCGGGGCGGTTTGCTGGGACAGCCTGTGGAGGGTTTTTTCGACTGCTCCCTGGATCAATTGCTCGGCCGCGCCAGCGCCAATGCCACGGCCAGTTGGCCGTTGCGCACGCGGGATGGCCGGCAGCTATTTGCGGCTTTACGGGGCCAGATGCGCAGCGTCCCAACGCCTGTCGCCAAACCTGCTGTAGTTGAGCAACCGCGCCGCGGCATCTGTCTGGGCGATCCGGCGTTGCAAAAGGATTTTAGCAAGGCACTCCGGGTCTTCGAACGTGATGTACCGCTGTTGATCAATGGCGAAACCGGTTCCGGCAAAGAGGCCTTCGCCAAGGCGGTGCACCTGGCCAGCCAGCGTGCTGACAAGGCGTTCGTCGCACTCAACTGCGCCGCCATCCCGGAAAGTCTGATCGAAAGCGAGCTGTTCGGCTATCGCGGCGGCAGCTTTACCGGCGCGCGTAAGGAGGGCATGCAAGGCAAGTTGCAACAGGCCGATGGAGGAACCTTGTTCCTCGATGAAATCGGCGATATGCCCTTGGCGCTGCAAACCCGTCTATTAAGGGTGCTGGAGGATAGGCTGGTGGTGCCGATTGGTGGTGAGCCCCAGGCCGTCAACGTCAGAGTTATCAGTGCCACTCACCGCAATTTACTGGAGCGTGTGCAGAACGGCAGTTTTCGCGAAGATCTGTATTACCGCCTCAACGGCCTGGAGGTCGGCTTGCCGCCTCTGCGCGAACGCCGTGACAGGCCTCAGTTGCTGGACTTCCTGCTGGCAGAAGAGTCCGCCGGGCAAGTGGTCAGCCTCGAATCCGGTGCGCGTCAGACGTTGCTGGCGTTTGCCTGGCCGGGCAATGTCCGCCAGATGCGTACGGTATTGCGCACATTGGTGGCGCTATGTGATGACGGGCGGATAGGGCTGTCAGATCTGCCGGCGGTGTTCCGTCAGGCATCCGTGCAAACAGCCATCAAGTCGCCTCTGGGGGACGCCGAGCGCCAAACCCTGTTGGCGACGCTGGAACGTCAGCACTGGCATATGACGCAAGTCGCCGAGCACTTGGGTGTCAGCCGCAATACCTTGTATCGCAAGTTACGTAAGCATGGGATCACACGCGCTGCGGCAGGGGAAAGTTGAGAGGGTATTCAGCGATCGTAGCCGTAAGTTTTAATGCGCTGAGATAATCAGTCTTGTGACGCTTATATTATTAAGTTTGAAGTGCCCTACGCGCAGTGTTGGGGTGTTCTGATAGGAACGGATCTGCGCAAGTTGTTCACTCAGTTAAGGCACCTGCAATCGGTGTTTCAAATAATAAAAGTCACTTGGGTGAATACGATGATAATTACAACACCAACCGTTCCCTTTATTCCTGTACAGCCCACTTTGGTGGAGAAGTCCCCCGCTCCGGCTGTCGACCCTAACTCTGAGGCCCAGGACCAATCTCTGAATCGTTCCAAAAGGGCATTGAAAGGTTTTTCGTGGTTTGGACGGCGGTCCCCGTCGCCTCCTGCGCTGCCCCCTGCGCTGCCGGCGTCCGTGCTCAAGCCGCCGGCGCCTAAACCTTTGCCCAAGGCTGGTCCTTCTCCGAAGCCCGGTCAGCATCCACCGGTGGACGGGTTCAAGGGAGCGGGGCAGACAGTCATCGTTGCCAATAAGATCAAAGCCAATGATGATTTGTTGATGGCTGGCTTACGCAAACAAGCGCCGATCAGCGTCGCTGAGGCCACCAAGCGATTGATCGACGCTGAGAGCCTGGTCAAGTCCGGAGTGATTGCTACAGGGCCCAACGCTAGCCGTGTCGCCCGTGATGCGTTTATCAGTGCGGGTATCACAGGGCTGGTCAGCGCGCCTATCAATGTCGCAGCCTACGCGGGCTCTGTCGCTACGGGGGAGGCGATCAAGGCTACCTATGCCCCAGGGGTTTTACCGCCGCCCTTTTTGCCGGGAGCCACCAGCCAGTCGAAGACCCCAGCCTCTACTTCGTCGAGCGAACCTGTGCTGTCGACAGCAGATCCGATCAGTGCACAAGTGGATGAAGTTGAAATGAAGTTGCTGGGGATGGCCTCCACCGTGATGTTTACGCTCGGAGATACCAGTAGTGTATTTACGAAAAATGATAGTTGGCCAACCGATACTGCCGGACGCTTAGATAACCTCGAAAAGTTGCTCGGTCTATCAGAGCAACATCTGAAAAAGGCCACTCGGCAAAATGGCTTGATTTTCAAACCTTATAAGCCTGGAGAGCCGATACCTACCGACCCGAAAGGACGCCTTAACCTGATTGAAAAGAAACTCGAGCGCATGACTGAGGCTTATGAAAGGTTGCGATTTCTCGCTGCGATGAAAGACGGCAATAATAAAGCTGACGGCACCGTCTGAAAGCGCCAGGGCCGAGCGAAGTGCCCACCTGCTCTTCGTTCGGCCCCTGGCCGTATAAAAGGTGCGATTTGCCCCTCCCTGCGCTAACCTGCCTCGATGTTTTACGAGGTTGACTATGCACATTCATATTCTCGGTATTTGCGGCACGTTCATGGGCTCGATGGCGGTTCTGGCCAAAGAGCTGGGCCATCACGTGACAGGCTCCGACGCCAATGTCTATCCGCCCATGAGCACGCAACTCGAGGCCCAGGGCATCGAGCTGACCCAAGGCTACGACCCATCGCAATTCGACCCGGTCCCGGACCTGGTGGTGATCGGCAATGCTATGTCCCGTGGCAACCCGGCGGTCGAGTACGTACTCAATAAAGGTTTGCCTTATGTGTCTGGCCCGCAGTGGCTGGCCGACCATGTGCTGCAAGGCCGCTGGGTACTCGCGGTCGCTGGCACTCACGGCAAGACCACCACCAGCAGCATGCTGGCCTGGGTGCTGGAACATGCGGGCATGAGCCCGGGCTTCCTGATCGGCGGCGTGCCGCAGAATTTCTCGGTGTCGGCGCGTCTGGGCGACACGCCGTTCTTTGTGATCGAGGCAGATGAATACGACAGCGCCTTCTTCGACAAGCGCTCCAAGTTCGTTCACTACCGCCCGCGCACGGCGATCCTGAACAACCTGGAGTTCGATCACGCCGACATCTTCCCCGATTTGCCGGCTATCGAGCGTCAGTTCCACCACCTGGTGCGTACTATTCCGAGCGAAGGCCTGGTGATCCACCCGACCACCGAACCCGCCTTGCAACGTGTGATCGAGATGGGCTGCTGGACCCCGGTGCAAACCACCGGCGCGGGCGGGCAGTGGCAGGTCAGGCTGCTCAGCGAAGACGGTTCCAGATTTGAAGTGCTGTTCGAAGGCCAAGCCCAAGGCATCGTCGAGTGGGACATGACCGGCCAGCACAACGTTGCCAACGCCTTGGTCACCCTGGCGGCTGCGCGGCATGTGGGCGTGGTGCCGTCCATGGGCATTGCCGCGTTGAGCGCTTTCAAAAGCGTGAAGCGCCGCATGGAAAAAGTCGCTGATGTGAATGGGGTTACCATTTATGACGACTTTGCCCACCACCCCACGGCCATTGCTACTACGTTGGATGGCCTGCGCAAACGTGTCGGCGATGCGCCGATCATCGCGATTGTCGAGCCACGCTCCAACTCCATGAAGCTCGGTGCCCACCGCGATGGCCTGCCAGAAAGCGTCAATGATGCCGACCAAGTGGTCTGGTACGCGCCGGCCAACCTCGGCTGGGATCTGCCGGCGATTGCTGCCCTGTGCACCGTGCCCTCCATCGTCTGCGACTCCATCGAAGGCATCATTGAGCACGTCAAGCACCAGGCCAAGCCGGGCACCCACGTGGTGGTCATGAGCAACGGCGGCTTTGGTGGCCTGCACGGCAAACTGGCCGAGGCGCTGAAATGAGTGGCCCGGAACGCGTCACCCTGGCGATGACCGGCGCCTCCGGTGCGCCTTATGGTTTGCGTTTGCTGGATTGTCTGGTGCGTGAAGACCGTGAGGTGCACTTCCTGATCTCCAAGGCCGCGCAACTGGTGATGGCCACCGAGACCGACGTGGCGCTGCCGCCCAAGGTACAGACGATGCAGGCCTTCCTCACCGAATACACCGGTGCGGCGGCGGGGCAGATCAAGGTCTACGGCAAAGAGGACTGGATGTCGCCCGTGGCGTCTGGTTCGGGTGCGCCGGCAGCGATGGTGGTGGTGCCGTGTTCCACTGGGACGTTGTCGGCGATTGCCACGGGTGCCTGCAACAACCTGATCGAGCGCGCAGCGGACGTGACCTTGAAGGAGCGTCGCCAGTTGATCCTGGTGCCCCGTGAAGCGCCGTATTCGAGCATTCACCTGGAACACATGCTCAAGCTGTCGAACATGGGCGTGACGATTCTGCCGGCCTCGCCGGGTTTTTATCACCAGCCGCAGACCATCGATGACCTGGTGGATTTTGTGGTGGCGCGCATTCTCAATCTGCTGAACATCCCTCAAGACATGCTGCCGCGTTGGGGCGAGCACCATTTGAGCAGCGATGAATAAGCCGCTGCTGATCCTGCTGGCGCTGCAACTGACGGGCTGCGCCACGGCGCGCACGTTGGACGCGGCGCAACCTGGCGCGCCGGTGGTGTATGCCGGTACGAGGTTGGATTTGTATGCAATGAATGGCGGTTGCTGTGCCAAAGACCGGTTTGGTGCCGAGGCGCCGGCTTATCCCGGTGTGGATCTGCCGGCGAGTGCGTTGCTTGATACCTTGTTGTTGCCGCTGTCGGTGTTGACGGTGTTGGGAGTTGGCTTCAACGCTACAGGCGGCTTGTAGGAGCGAGCTTGCTCGCGAAGATCGTTAACGAAAACGCGGGTGTCCTGGAAGAACTCGGCGCCTGTGCGTTCTTCGCGAGCAAGCTCGCTCCTACAGGTATTTGAAACCTATTATTTGCCGAGTTTGCGCAACTCATCCGACTCCACCACCCGCACCCCATCCTGCTCTTCCAGCGCCAGGCGCCACATGGCCCGGGCCAGTTCGCACACTTCGATGCCGCGGTATTTGCCAGGAATCAGCTTCGACAACGGCCCGGCCAGTTGTTCGGCCAAACGTGGTTCCAGTCGTTCCCCCAACAGCAACGATGGCCGCACGATGGTCAGTTGTGGCCAGTCCTGGGCTTTCAAGGCCTCTTCCATTTCCCCTTTGACGCGGTTGTAGAAGATCGAGGATTTCGGGTCGGCGCCAATTGCACTGATCACGATCAGGTGGCGTGCGCCCATTTCCCGCGCGCGTTTGGCGAAGGCCACGACCATGTCCAGGTCGACGGCGCGAAACGCCGCTTCGGAGCCCGCTTGTTTGAGGGTGGTGCCCAGGCAGCAGAAGGCGATATCCACCTGGCCACTCAGTTGCGGCAGGAACACCGCCGGGTCGCCCACCGGGTTTTCCAGGTGCGGGTGTTCGGCCAATGGCTTGCGGCTGGGTGCAAGTACGCGGGTGACGGTGGGTTCGTTGAGCAGGCGATCGAGCAGGTGTTCGCCGGTAAGGCCGGAGGCTCCGGCGAGCAAGATATGCTGAGGCGTCAGGTACATGGTGTTTCCCCCTTGTTACACAGTTCAGCTTAGTTGCCTTTGGCTTCCTTGCTATTCATTGAGACGCTTTCGAGCGCCTTTCGTGCCTGCTGTTTGCGTAATAATTGCCAATGGGCGATCACGCCCTTGGGGGCCCAGATCTGCGGTTCGGAGGCTTCGAAGTTGTCCGCCTGTTCGCGTTCGGCCACATGCAGTTGTGCCAGCTTGAAGGCTTGCTGCAAGTCGTCGGTCTGGTTGAAGGCCTGGGCGAAGAGGGCGTCGCCAAAGTAGGTGAAGTCGGCTTCTTCCGAGCAACCGAAGGACACGCGGTCGGCGCGGGAAGCGGTCATGATCAGGGTACGCTCGTCCTTCAAGGCCGGGATGAAACCACCGGAATAGCAGGCGGAAATCACCACGATCTTGTCGCGGTTCTTCAGCGGTGCCAGCACGGCGGCCAACTCATCGGCGGGCAGGTCGGCCAACTCCATGCGCGGTTGGTCGAGCACCAGTTCGTGTTCGTGGGTGCCGTGGCTGGTCATGTAGATAAACACCAGGTCTTCCGGCCCGGTGCGGTCGGCCAGGGTCTGCACGGCGCGGCGCAGGCTTTCGCGAGTGGCCAGCGGGCGGTCGGCAATGTGGTCGCGGTGGTTGACCAGGCGAATCTGCCCCCGTGCACCGAAACGGGTGGCGAGCATGTTGCTGACGTAATCGGCTTCGCGCAGGAACACGCTCTGCTTGCCGTCGCCGGCCACGGCCAGGGTGTACAGCTCCACGGCCGGTGTGGAGGCGGGCACGGCGGCCAGGGCGGCGTCGAGCAAGCGGCCCTGGGCGAGCACGCCGATTTCCAGCGGGTCGGGCAGCAGTTTGCCGTCGGCGTCCCGCACGCGCATGCCGTTGACCCAGGTGCCGGCCTGTACGGTGCCGTCGGTGAGGACCAGGGTGCCTTTGCCTTGATAGCTGTCGCTGTCGAAACCGCCGATATAGAAGCTGCCGTCGGTGAGGTTCAGGCGGCCTTCGCCGGTGAAACGCCAATCGCTGAACTGGCCGACATAGTGGCTGCCGTCGACGCCGATCAATTCGCCCTTGCCGCTGAGCGCGCCTTCCTTGAACTGGCCGATCCACACGTCGCCGTCGGCGTTCTCATAGCGGCCCTTGCCGTTCAGTTGGTTTTGTTTGAACTGGCCGACATAGATGTCGCCGTCGGCGCTGTTGAACGTGCCATTGCCTTCCAACTGGCCATCGACAAAGTGGCCGCTGAACTGGTTGCCACTGTCGTCGTTACGCTGGCCTTCGCCATTCGGCTTGCCGTGGGCGAACTGGCCCTGGTATTGGCTGCCGTCGGCCAGCTCCAGGCGACCGAGCCCGGAATACTGGTCGTCCTTGAACTCGCCGCGATAGGTCATCTGCCCCTCTTTGAGGGTGCCTTCACCGTTGCGTCGACCGTTCTTGAAGCCGCCCACATAGTGGCTGCCCGCCGTGGTCAGGCTGCCCTGGCCGTCGAACAGGCCTTGCTGGAATTGGCCTTTATAGACTTCGCCATTGCTGCCATGCCATTCGCCCTGGCCATGCCACTGGCCTTTGTCGAACTGGCCGGCATACCAACTGCCGTTGGGGTAGTCCACGCGGCCCTGGCCTTGCAGCAAGCCATCGACCACATCGCCCCGGTAACGGCCGCCGTCGGGCAGGCGCGCATCGGGCGGCAACAGCGATTCGCCGTCTCCGCAAGCGGTGAGCAACAGGGCAAGGGCGAGGGGAGCGAGTGGGCGCATAGCGGGATCCGGATAATTGAGCGCCGAGTATGCCGCAGCTGCGAGTTTCATACATAAATTTACATACACTGTGGTGAGGTTTATATCCCCACCACAGGCGCGGGCTTACACGAAGTAGAGTGACAACGACTCGGCAATGTAAGCCGGTTTTTCCTGGCCTTCGATTTCCAGGGTGGCAGTGGCCTTGAGCAGCCATTGGCCGGGCTTTTTCTCGGTGACGTCATTGAGCGTCACGTTCAGGCGCACCTTGGAATTCACCTTGACCGGCTGGATGAAGCGCACGCTGTCCAGGCCATAGTTGACGGCCATCTTCAAGCCTTCGGGCACGATCAGCAGGTCTTCCATCAGCTTGGGCATCAGCGACAGCGACAGGAAACCGTGGGCGATGGTGCTGCCGAACGGAGTTTGCGCGGCCTTGACCGGGTCGACGTGGATGAACTGATGATCGCCAGTGGCCTCTGCGAACAGGTTGATACGCGCCTGGTCGATGGTGAGCCATTCGGAACGTCCCAGTTCCTTGCCGACATAATCTTTGAGCTGCGCTACGGGTACATAGGGCATTGCGTCTCTCCTTGGTTCATCGGTGTGTTCTCCAGCCACTGTAGGAGCGAGCTTGCTCGCGAAAAACTCAAGCGCGCCGCGTTAAGCCAGAAATCCCGCGTAATCGTTAACGACCTTCGCGAGCAAGCTCGCTCCTACAAGGAAGGAGTTATTGGTTTTTTTGGGTCACAGAGAACCAATGTAGATCATCATGGCCAATCGGCTCGGTCAACCCACCATGCTTTTGGCGAATGCCGGTGCATAGGGCGGGCGTGCTTATAATGCGGGCGAGTCTTGAGGGAGAAGAACGGATGCTGTTACGTGGCCTGACCTGGCTGGTGCTATTTCAACTGATCGGCACGGCGATCAATCATTTGCTGTTGCCGGTGCTGCCGGGGCCGATTATCGGCCTGCTGCTGATGCTGGGTTTCCTGATCTGGAAGGGCGAAGTCGGCGAGCCCTTGAGCCTGGCGGCCAGCAGTCTATTGCGTTACTTGCCATTGCTGCTGGTGCCGCCGGCGGTAGGCGTGATGGTGTATGCCAAGGACATTGCCGCGGATTTCTGGGCTATTGTCGGTGCGCTGGTGTTGTCGCTGGTGATTGCCATGGGCTTTGTCGGCGTGCTGATGCAGCAGATGGTCAAGCGCAAGGAGAAGGATCAATGATCTTCGACTGGCACGGCGCGTGGACGGCGGTGATTCATCACCCGTTATTCGGCATCGGTATCACCCTCGGCGCCTATCAACTGGTATTGGCAGGGTTTGAGAAAACCCGCTGGATCTTCCTGCAGCCGGTGCTGGTGTCCATGCTGCTGGTGATCGGCGTGCTGATCACCTGTGGCCTGAGCTACGCCGAGTACCGCAAGAGCACCGAGATCATGGGCATCCTGCTCGGCCCTGCGACGGTGGCCCTGGCGGTGCCGCTTTACCTGAACCTGCGGCGCATTCGCCAATTGTTCTGGCCGATTTTTACTACGCTGGTGATAGGTGGGGTGTTGGCCACCGGCCTGTGTGTGCTGCTGGGTTGGTGGTTTGGCGCCGAACACATGATGCTGATGACCATGGCGCCCAAGTCGGTGACCTCGCCGATCGCCATGCTGGTGGCTGAACAGATTGGCGGCGTGGCGGCGCTGGCGGCGGTATTTGTGCTGATCACCGGCGTGATCGGCGCGATGATCGGCCCGGCGTATTTGTCCCGCCTGGGCGTACACAGCCCCGAGGCGCGCGGCATGGCGCTGGGCATGACGGCCCACGCCGTGGGCACCTCGGTGGCGCTGCAGGAAAGCGAAGAATGCGGCGCCTTTGCCGCGTTGGCGATGAGTCTGATGGGCGTGGCCACGGCGGTATTCCTGCCGCTGGCTGTGTCGGTGATCGTTTAAACCGGGTTTAAGGAAACCTTTATGAGTCTGGCGCTGTTCCCGCTCAATACCGTGCTGTTCCCTGGCTGCACCCTCGACCTGCAACTGTTCGAGGCGCGCTACCTGGACATGGTCGCCCGTTGCATGAAAAAGGGCGAAAGCTTCGGCGTGGTGTGCATTCTTGACGGCCATGAGGTGGGCACGGCACCGGACGGCTACGCGCTGATCGGCTGTGAAGCGCTGATCCGCGACTTCAAACAACAAGACAATGGCTTGTTGGGGATTCGTGTCGAAGGCGGCCGCAGGTTCCGCGTGCGCGATGCCGGCGTGCAGAAAGACCAATTGCTGGTGGCTGACGTGCAATGGCTCGAAGAGCTGCCGGATCAACCCTTGGAAGAGGAAGACGCCGACCTGCTGGCGTTGCTCCAGGCGTTGGCCGAGCATCCGATGGTCGCTTCACTGGATATGGACGCCCACGCCGACGGCCAGCAAGCCTTGGGCAATCAGTTGGCCTATCTGCTGCCGTTCACCGAGGCTGACAAGATCGACCTGCTTCAGCTCGATGACCCGCAGCAGCGGCTGGATGCGATCCAGATGTTGCTGGATGAGTTGCAGGGCGAACTGTTTACCTGATTTCGGAATAGTCTGACGTTGTTGTCAGATACTCCTTCGTTGTTCCGCGCACGCTGCCTGAAATAGTTTCCGATCACATAACCATGATCAGGGGATGACAATGATTCGGCTAACGCACTCGGAACAAGCGGTTTGGGATGCATTTTTTGTCAGCGTGACCGGGCAGTTGATCCAGCAGGATGCAAAGCGCGGCCCGGAATACATCGCCGAGCGCGCAGCGGACATCGCTGATGAAATGTTATTGGAACGGCGTGAGCGATGCAGTGAGCGCCGCGTTGCTCCTATCGATTGGCTCGGCCCGGCCTAGGGTCAGTAGGCATACCGCAGCAGCGCGTGGGGCGTGCCGGTAAGCGCGATGAAGCTCAACACCGCGACCAGCGCCGGCAGCAACAGCCACCAGGTTTTTTGCGACATGGCCGGCAGCGGGCTTCGATACTGGCTGATGCCCAGGCTGAACGCACACACCGTCATCGCCAGCAACGTGCCGGCCAGGATGTCCGTGGGCCAGTGGGCGCCAAGGTAAACCCGCGACAGCGCAATGAAGGCGGCAGGAATACAGCCCAGCAACATCCAGGTCAGGCGCAGCCGCACGGGTTGCCCGCGACCTGCCAGGATCGCCAGGGCCAGGAAAAACGCGAACGCGCCAGACGCGTGGCCGCTGGGCATGCTGAAACTGGTCAGTGGGTCTGTCAGGATTTCCGGGCGGCCGCGTGCGAAAAACAACTTAGTCCCCGTGTTGATCACCGCAGCCCCGGCCAGCGTCGCGCCGACAAACACGGCATGGCGCCATTGTCGCGCCAGTAGCAGCAGGCCAGTGAACACGGCGCTGGCGAAGAACATCTTCTTGAATTCGCCCAGTTGGGTGATGCGTACCATCACCTCGTCCAGCCAAGGGCTACGGTGTTCCTGCACCAGGGCGCTCAGGCCCTGGTCGAAGTCATTGAGGTGGGGGTAGCCGATAAACAAGGCGATCAACACGGTCAGGCTGGCGCAGCCGATCCACAGGGTGGCGCGACGATGGCCGCGCAGGCTGCTGTTCAAGCTTAAGCCCACCACCACCGCGATACAGGCGGCAACGATGCCGGCTTCCGGCCAGAAACCTTCGGGCAATGGCAGGCGGAAAGCGGCGCCGGTTGCCCAGCCTGGCAGCAGATACGCCACGGACCAGCCCGCGGCCGCGACGATGCTGACAATTGCAAAGCGTGGGAAGGGCATGTCGCACATCCCGGCCACCATCGGCAGCATGGGGCGCAGCGGGCCGATGAAACGGCCGACCAGCAGGCTGGCGATGCCGTACTTGTGGAAGTAGGTTTCGGCGCTGTTCATCCATTCCGGGTGGTGGCGCAAGCCGGGTAAGCGCCGGATGTTCTGGTGGAAATGTCGGCCCAGGAAGTAGGAAACCGCATCACCCAGCAAGCCGCCGAGGAAGCCCAGCAACAACGTTTCGCTGAGTGACAGCGCACCGCTGCCGGCGAGGGCGGCAATGGCAAACAACAACACCGTGCCCGGCACGATCAACCCGGCGATGGCCAGGCACTCCACGCAGGCGACAATAAACACCGCGACCGCCAGCCATTCGGGGTTCAGCGTCAACCAGCCGGTAATGCTATCGAGCCATTGGCCCATACAATCCACTCCATGCTCAAATCAAAAAATAATCTCGGCCTTCGACCTGGCCCCGACGCAGCGGGTTCCGCGTGCAATAAGGCGCATAGCCAGCATCGACGAAGCGGTACATCAGGTGTTCATCACGCCCGCTGGGGATGCCCAGGCGGGTGGTCTGGATAATCTGGGTCGGGGTCTGGCCCACGTCTTCAACGTAGAGCAGTTCCTGATCGAAGCGCTTGGCGTCCCACATCGGCACCTTCAGCCCCAGGGCTTTACACAATAGGGTCTGGCCAGCGCACAGCTTTTGCGAAGCGCGTGGGCTGCCGTCGGCATTCGGGTTGTTCAGCAGCATCTGCGCAAGGCTGGCCGGGCCGGATAAATCATCGACCCACGGATAGGCCGATTTGATCAATACGGCATTGCCCGGCCCATGGGCACTGAAGTTCAGGGAGTCGCCGCCACGGGCGTAGTACATGTAGATATGGCCACCATCCAGAAACAAAGCCTTACGCTTTTCTGTGTAGCCCAACGAGGCGTGACTGCCTTTTTCCGCCACGTAATAGGCTTCGGTTTCAATAATTCGCGCCGAAAGCCAGATTTTTCCCACGCGATGGCGTATGACTTTTCCGAGCAAATCTCGCGCGAGCATTTGTGCGTCACGGTCGAAAAAGCCATCGGGCAGGGCGCTTGCGGGGAGTTGGGGCGATGAGCTGGGCATGGCAGTCAGGGGTAAATACGGCTAAATGTGACGGAATCATAACAACTCCCACCTTAATTACCGCTGAACCCCAGGTTTTTACAGTTCATTTCGACCATCCGCCCCTCACCGCTGTCAGTCGGGCGGCGTCACAGCTATAATCTGCCGCTTTCCTCCCTGCCAAGACTCCCTGACCATGACTGAGTCCGTTCTTGACTACATGACCCGCCTGGGTCGCGCTGCCCGTCAGGCCTCGCGGTTGATCGCCCGTGCGAGCACCGCGCAGAAGAACCGCGCCCTGCTGGCCGCCGCCGACGCTCTGGATGCTTCGCGCTCCGAGCTCACCGCCGCCAACGAGCAAGACCTGGCCAACGGCCGCGCCAATGGCCTGGAACCGGCCCTGCTGGACCGCCTGGCGCTGACCCCGGCACGTATCGACGACATGATCGAAGGCCTGCGTCAGGTGGCCAAGCTGCCTGACCCCATCGGTGAAATCCGCGATATGCGTTACCTGCCGTCCGGTATCCAGGTCGGCAAGATGCGCGTGCCTCTGGGCGTGATCGGCATCATTTACGAGTCGCGCCCGAACGTGACCATCGACGCCGCGAGCCTGTGTCTCAAGTCTGGCAATGCCACCATCCTGCGTGGCGGTTCCGAGGCGATCAATTCCAACCGTGCCATCGCCGCGTGCATCCAGCAGGGCCTGGCCGTGGCCGAGTTGCCCGCCGAAGTGGTGCAGGTGGTAGAAACCACCGACCGCGCCGCCGTGGGCGCGCTGATCACCATGCCGGAATTCGTCGACGTGATCGTGCCACGCGGTGGCAAGAGCCTGATCGAACGCGTCAGCCGTGATGCCAAGGTGCCGGTGATCAAGCACTTGGACGGTGTGTGCCATGTCTACATCGACATCGCCGCCGACATCGATAAGGCGATCCGCATCGCCGACAACGCCAAGACCCACCGCTACGCCCCGTGCAACACCATGGAAACCCTGTTGGTGCACGTCGGCATTGCCGATCGCGTGCTTCCGCCGCTGGCTGCCATCTACCGCGACAAAGGTGTGGAATTGCGCGGTTGTGAGCGTACCCGTGCGCTGCTGGGCGCGGACGTGATCGAAGCGACGGAACTGGACTGGTACACCGAATACACAGCGCCGATCCTGTCGATCAAGCTGGTCGACGACCTGGACGAAGCCATCGAACACATCAACACCTACGGCTCCAAGCACACCGATGCCATTGTCTCCGAGCATTTCAGCGATGCCCGGCGTTTCCTCAACGAAGTGGACTCTGCTTCGGTGATGATCAACGCCTCGACGCGTTTTGCCGACGGCTTCGAGTACGGCCTGGGGGCGGAGATCGGTATCTCCACCGACAAGCTGCACGCACGTGGCCCGGTTGGTCTGGAAGGCCTGACCAGCGAGAAGTACGTGGTGTTCGGCGACGGTCATGTGCGCACTTGATGGGTAAACGCATCGGGCTGCTCGGCGGTACGTTTGACCCCGTGCACATCGGCCATTTGCGCAGTGCCCTGGAAGTCGCGGATGCCCTTGCGCTGGACGAGTTGCGTGTGATGCCGAACGCTCGGCCGCCCCATCGCGATACGCCGCAAGTGTCGCCGCAGCAGCGCCTGAAAATGGTGCGCCTGGCGGTGCAAGGCATATCGCCGCTGGTGGTGGACGACCGCGAGCTCAAGCGCGATAAACCGTCCTACACTGTTGACACCCTGGAACTGATACGCGCCGAGTTGGCCGTGGATGACCAGTTGTTTCTGCTTTTGGGCTGGGACGCATTTTGCGGCCTGCCCTCTTGGCATCGCTGGGAGGAACTCCTCCAGCATTGCCACATCCTGGTTTTGCAACGCCCGGATGCCGACAGCGAACCGCCGGATGCCTTGCGCAACCTGCTGGCCGCGCGGTCGGTAAGTGACCCCTTGGCCCTGACCGGGCCGAACGGGAATATTGCATTCGTCTGGCAGACCCCGCTTGCGGTGTCCGCCACCCAGATCCGTCAACTGCTGGCCAGCGGTAAGTCGGTACGTTTCCTGGTGCCTGACGCGGTCCTGGCCTACATCGATGCGCACGGGCTTTACCGTGCGTCGAACTGAAAAGGCGCGCTTGAACGCACGAATCAATGTGCAGCGAGCGCCCGAACATACGAGCAAAACGAGTTTTATATGACGAACAAAGACGTAAGCAAAGTTAAGCGCAAAGGCACCTTCAAAAGCGCTCCGCTGCCAGTAGAAGCCCACACCGGCCCTGAGCTGGCCGGCGAAGAGCTGGTAAAAGTCGCCGTGGCGGCCCTGGAAGACGTTAAAGCCCAGGACATCCAGGTGCTGGACGTGCGCGACAAGCAGAGCATCACCGACTACATGATCATCGCCACCGGTACCTCGAACCGCCAGATCGGCGCGATGCTGGACAAAGTCCGCGAAGCCGTCAAAGCCCAAGGCGTGAAGCCACTGGGTGAAGAAGGCAAGGGCGACAGCGACTGGGTGCTGCTGGACATGGACGACGTGATCGTTCACATGATGACCTCCAACGCCCGCCAGTTCTACGACCTGGAGCGTCTGTGGAAAGGCGCCGAGCAGAGCCGTGCCGCCGATGGCAAGCACCACAGCCCGGAAGTGGGCCACGCGCACTTCGACAAGCTGAACAAAGACCAGGAATAAGGAACGGCTGTGCGCCTGCGTCTGATCGCTGTCGGTTCACGCATGCCCAAGTGGGTGGAAGAAGGCTGGCACGAGTATGCCAAGCGTCTGCCCGCTGAGCTGTCGCTTGAGCTGGTGGAAATACCGCTTAACACCCGGGGCAAGAATGCCGATGTGGCGCGCTTTATCCGTCAGGAAGGCGAAGCCATGTTGGCCAAGGTCGGCCCCAACGAGCGCATCGTCACCCTTGAAGTGCACGGCAAACCCTGGAGCACCGAGCAGTTGGCGGTGGAACTGGATCGCTGGCGCCTGGATTCGCGCACGGTCAACTTCATGGTCGGCGGCCCCGAAGGGCTGGCGCCGGAAGTCTGTGCGCGGGCGGATCAGCGTTGGTCGCTGTCGGCGCTGACGTTGCCGCACCCGTTGGTACGGATTCTGATCGGTGAACAGCTGTATCGCGCCTGGACAGTTCTGTCCGGGCACCCTTACCACAAATAATCTGCGCCTCTCCCGATGACCCAACCGATCCGCATCAAGGACCACGAGAAAGACGCACGTCTCGTACGCGCTCGCGTGGTGTTTGGCGCAATTGCAGTGGTGGTGTTGTTGGGTGTACTGATCGCGCGCCTGTATTACCTGCAGGTGATCCAGTACGACTATCACTCCACCTTGTCGGAAAACAACCGGGTGCATGTGCAACCGATTCCGCCAACCCGTGGGCTGATTTTCGACCGTAATGGCGTGGTGGTCGCAGATAACCGGCCCAGTTTCAGCCTGAGCATGACCCGCGAGCGTTCCGGCGACTGGCAGCAGATCCTCGATGTGATCGTCGAGGTGCTGCAGCTGACACCGGAAGACCGGGTGATCTTCGAAAAACGCATGAAACAGGGGCGTCGGCCGTTCGAGCCGGTGCCAATCCTGTTCGAGCTGACCGAAGAACAGATCGCGCGGATCGCGGTGAACCAGTTCCGTCTGCCGGGTGTGGAAGTGGTGGCGCAGTTGGTGCGGCATTACCCGCAAGGGCCGCACTTTGCCCACTCTGTCGGCTACATGGGGCGGATCAACGAGAAAGAGCTGAAGACCCTCGATCCGGTCAATTACAGCGGCACCCACCATATCGGCAAGACCGGCATCGAGCGTTTCTACGAGCCCGAGTTGCACGGCCAGGTCGGTTACGAAGAAGTCGAGACCAATGCCCGAGGCCGCGTGCTGCGGGTGCTCAAACGCACCGACCCGGTGCCGGGCAAGGACATCGTGCTGAGCCTGGACATCAAGTTGCAGGAGGCTGCCGAGATGGCCCTGGGCGGTCGTCGCGGCGCGGTGGTTGCCCTGGACCCGAAGACGGGCGAAGTGCTGGCGATGGTCAGTCAGCCGAGCTTTGACCCCAACTTGTTCGTGACCGGCATCAGCTTCAAGGCCTACGCCGAGCTGCGCGATTCCATCGACCGGCCGCTGTTCAACCGCGTGCTGCGCGGCCTGTATCCGCCGGGATCGACCATCAAGCCGGCGGTGGCGATTGCGGGGTTGGACGCGGGTGTGGTGACGGCCTCCAGTCGAGTCTATGACCCCGGCTATTACATGCTGCCCAACTACGATCACAAATACCGTAACTGGAACCGCACCGGTGACGGCTATGTCGACTTGGACACCGCGATCATGCGCTCCAACGACACCTATTTCTACGACCTGGCGCACAAGCTGGGGATCGACCGCCTCTCTGCCTACATGGGCAAATTCGGCCTCGGTCAGAAAGTTTCCCTGGACATGTTCGAAGAGTCGCCTGGCCTGATGCCGTCGCGCGAATGGAAGCGTGCGACCCGCCGCCAGGCGTGGTTCCCGGGTGAAACCCTGATTCTTGGTATCGGCCAGGGCTATATGCAAGCCACGCCGCTGCAATTGGCCCAGGCCACGGCACTGGTCGCCAACAAAGGCATCTGGAACCGTCCACACCTGGCCAAGACCATCGAAGGCGAAAAGCCGGTGGATGAGAACCCGATCCCCGACATTGTGCTGCGCGATGCGTCGGACTGGACCAAGGTCAACCACGGCATGCAGCAAGTGATGCACGGCGCTCGTGGTACAGCGCGCAAGGCTGCAATCGGCGCGCAATACCGCATTGCCGGCAAGAGCGGTACCGCCCAGGTGGTGGCGATCAAGCAGGGCGAAAAATACGACCGCACCAAGGTTCAGGAGCGCCATCGCGACCACGCCTTGTTTGTCGGCTTTGCCCCGGCGGACGACCCGAAAATCGTGGTAGCGGTGATGGTTGAGAACGGCGAGTCCGGTTCCGGCGTCGCGGCGCCTGTGGTGCGCCAGATCATGGACGCCTGGCTGTTGGCTGACGACGGCAGGCTCAAGCCCGAATATGGCGGCCCCCCTTCAAGCACCGAGGTTACGGCCCGTGAAGAGTAATTTTGATCGCATCCTCTCCAGCGAAGATGTGATGCGTCGCCGTGCGACGTTGCTGCAGCGCATGCACATTGATGGCCCGTTGCTGATCCTGCTGCTGACCCTCGCGGCGGGCAGCCTGTTTGTCTTGTATTCGGCCAGCGGCAAGAACTGGGACCTGCTGATCAAGCAGGCCTCGTCGTTCGGCCTGGGCTTGTTGTCGATGGTGGTGATCGCTCAGCTTGAGCCGCGCTTCATGGCGCGTTGGGTACCGCTTGGCTATGTGGCCGGCGTGTTGCTGCTGGTGGTGGTGGACGTGATGGGCCACAACGCCATGGGCGCGACCCGCTGGATCAACATTCCGGGGGTGATTCGCTTCCAGCCGTCGGAATTCATGAAGATCCTGATGCCGGCGACCATCGCCTGGTACTTGTCCAAACGCACCTTGCCGCCGCAGCTCAAGCACGTGGGGATAAGCCTGATCCTGATCGGCATACCCTTCATCCTGATCGTGCGCCAGCCCGACCTTGGCACCTCGCTGCTGATCCTGGCGGGCGGTGCGTTCGTGCTGTTCATGGGCGGTTTGCGCTGGCGCTGGATCCTCAGCGTGCTGGCCGCCGCCGTGCCCGTGGCCATCGCCATGTGGTTCTTCTTTATGCACGACTACCAAAAGCAGCGGATCCTGACCTTCCTTGACCCGGAAAGCGACCCGCTCGGTACTGGCTGGAACATTATCCAGTCGAAGGCCGCCATTGGCTCCGGCGGAGTATTTGGTAAGGGTTGGTTACTGGGCACCCAGTCACATTTGGACTTTTTGCCGGAAAGCCATACCGACTTCATCATTGCGGTAATGGGCGAAGAGTTCGGCCTGGTGGGCATTTGCGCGCTGTTGCTGATCTATTTGCTGCTGATTGGTCGTGGCCTGGTGATCACTGCGCAAGCGCAAACGTTGTTCGGCAAATTGCTGGCCGGCGCCTTGACCATGACTTTTTTTGTTTACGTTTTCGTCAACATCGGTATGGTCAGTGGCCTGTTGCCGGTGGTTGGGGTGCCGTTGCCGTTCATTAGCTACGGCGGAACTTCGCTGGTGACATTGCTGTCAGCGTTTGGGGTTTTGATGTCGATTCATACGCATCGCAAATGGATCGCGCAGGTTTGAATAAGGTGAAGATGTCAATGCAAGTAATGCGCGGCTGGGTGACTCGGCACGCGTCCTGGATGGGCCTGATTGGCCTGCTGGGCGCAACGCAAGAGGCGCAGGCCGGTGACTACGATGGTTCACCCCAGGTCGCCGAGTTTGTCGGTGAAATGACCCGCGACTATGGTTTCGCCGGTGAACAACTGATGGGCGTGTTCCGCGAAGCCCAGAAAAAGCAGGCGATCCTTGACGCCATCTCTCGCCCCGCCGAACGGGTGAAGCAGTGGAAGGAATACCGCCCGATGTTCCTCACCGACGCCCGCGTGGCGCGGGGTGTGGATTTCTGGCGCCAGCACGAGGCGGTACTGGCCCGCGCCGAGCAGGAGTACGGTGTACCGGCCCAGGTGATTGTCTCGATCATTGGCATCGAAACCTTCTACGGGCGCAATACCGGCAGCTACCGGGTGATCGACGCCTTGTCGACCCTGGGCTTCGATTACCCGCCGCGCGCTGAATTCTTCCGCAAGGAACTGCGCGAATTCCTGCTGCTGGCCCGTGAAGAACAGGTCGACCCGCTGACACTCAAAGGCTCCTACGCCGGTGCGATGGGCTTGCCGCAGTTCATGCCGAGCAGCTTCCGCGCCTATGCGGTGGATTTTGACGGCGACGGGCATATCAACATCTGGAGCAACCCCGACGACGCCATCGGCAGCGTGGCCAGCTACTTCAAGCGCCACGGCTGGGTAGCCGGCGAGCCGGTGGTGATCCGCGCCGATGTCACTGGTGACCGCGCCGATGAAGGCCTGACCCAGGGCATCGAGCCGGCCAAGACGGTCGGGGAGTTGCGGGCGCTGGGCTGGTCGAGTCAGAATGCGCTGCCGGATGATATGCCGGTCACAGCGTTCCGCCTTGAAGGCGAAAACGGCCCGGAATACTGGATGGGCCTGAAGAATTTCTACGCAATCACGCGTTATAACCGCAGTGTGATGTACGCCATGGCCGTGCATCAGCTGTCAGACATGCTGGTCCAAGCACGGGGCAACAAGTAATGCGGGCATCGCCGTTCAATCAACCGCTCAAGCTGGTGGCGTTCGCCGCGTTGTCCCTGCTGGTCGTCAGTTGCTCCACCAGCCGTGGCCCGGCGCAGAAGTCCGGGGGCGCGGTCGTCCGTGCCCAGCCGGGCTTGGACATCAACCGCGCGCACAAAGACGGCGCGCCGTGGTGGGACGTCGACGTGTCGAAGATCCCGGATGCCACGCCGACCCTGCACACCGGTCCATACAAGGCCAACCCCTATACCGTGCTGGGCAAAAGCTACTTCCCGTTGCAGGAGTCCAAGACCTACGTGCAATCAGGCACGGCGTCCTGGTATGGCACCAAATTCCATGGCCAGAACACCGCCAACGGCGAAGTGTATGACCTGTACGGCATGAGTGCGGCGCACAAGACCTTGCCGCTGCCCAGCTATGTGCGCGTGACCAACCTGGACAACAATCGCACAGTGATCCTGCGCGTGAACGACCGTGGTCCGTTCTACTCGGACCGCATCATCGACTTGTCCTACGCCGCCGCGAAGAAACTCGGTTATGCCGAAACCGGCACTGCGCGCGTGAAGGTCGAAGGCATCGACCCGGCGCAGTACTGGGCCCAGCGTGGCAAGCCGGCACCGTTGATGCTCAATGAGCCGCCAACCCAACAGCCGCAAGTGACTGCTTCCACCGGCAAGATCGAGCAATGGACGCCGCCGCCGGCACAGCACGCGCCTGACACGGTGGTCGTGCCCCATGCGGCGCCTGGTGCGTCCATGGCTGGCGGGCAATACCTGCAGGTCGGCGCTTTCGCCAACCCGGATGCGGCAGAACTGTTAAGGTCCAAGCTCAGCGGCATGGTCAACGCACCCGTCTTCATCAGTTCCATCGTGCGTAACCAACAGACATTGCACCGTGTACGCATGGGTCCGATCGGCTCGCCGAGCGAAGTGGCACAGGTCCAGAACAGCGTGCGCATGGCCAACCTGGGGCAACCCAGCGTCGTCACTGCCGAATAATAGAGAATTGATGGTTCAGGCTCGTGCGCGGGCTCGAACCCTGGTTGTTGGCTCGTTAGACAATAAAAACCCAGGGGCAAGGGGTGAGCGGGCAACCGAACACGCGACAGTCTGGCAACGGGCTGTCTGAATAAGTTTTGCCCGCGAGGGCAAGTTTCCATAAGCAATTTCGAGAGACGGATGAACATCACCACCTTAGCCAAACGCACGTGCCTGCTTCTTTCGCTGATCATCACCCCGGCCGCCTGGGCCGTTGAAATGGTGCCGGCTTCCCCGCAACTGGCCGCCAAGTCCTGGGTCCTCATGGATGCCGCCAGTGGCAATGTGCTGGTCGAGAGCAACGGTGACCAGCGCCTGCCGCCGGCCAGCTTGACCAAACTAATGACTGCCTACATCGCGACCCTGGAAATCCGTCGCGGCCAGATCGGCGAGAACGACCCGGTCACCGTCAGCGAAAACGCCTGGCGTACCGGCGGTTCGCGGATGTTCATCAAGGTGGGCTCGCAGGTCACCGTGAGCGACCTGCTGCACGGCATCATCATCCAGTCCGGTAACGACGCCAGCGTCGCCCTGGCCGAGCACATCGCCGGCAGCGAAGACGCATTCGCCGACATGATGAACAAAACCGTGGCCGACCTGGGCATGACCAACAGCCACTTCATGAACCCGACCGGTCTGCCGAACCCAGAGCACTACTCGTCGGCTCACGACATGGCGATCCTGGCGCGCGCGATCATCCGCGTCGACCCGGTGCACTACGCGATCTACTCCCAGAAGGAATTCTTCTGGAACAACATCAAGCAGCCTAACCGCAACCTGCTGCTGTGGCGCGACAAGACCGTCGATGGTCTGAAAACCGGCCACACCGACGAAGCCGGCTACTGCATGGTGTCGTCCGCCGTACGTGATGGCCAGCGCCTGATCGCCGTGGTCTTCGGCACCAACAGCGAGCAGGCCCGTGCGGCCGAGACGCAAAAGCTGCTGACCTACGGTTTCCGCTTCTTCGAAACCCAGACCTTCTACCAGAAGGGTGCTGAGCTGGCGACCGCGCCGGTGTGGAAAGGCGCGACCTCCCAGGTCAAAGCCGGCCTGGCCGACGACCTGACCCTGACCATGCCTAAAGGCCAACTGAAAAAGCTCGCCGCCAGCATGACCCTGAACCCGCAATTGGTTGCCCCAATCGCCAAGGGTGATGTGATCGGCAAGGTCGAAGTCAAGCTGGACGACAAAGTGGTGCACAGTGCCGACCTGATCGCACTGGACGCCGTTGACGAAGGTGGTATCTTCCGCCGCGTCTGGGATAGCATCCGTCTATTCTTCTACAGCTTGTTCAACTGATAGTGTGCACCTGCAAAGCCCCGTGTTGATCCGACGCGGGGCTTTGCCCGTCGCCACGGCTTACGCTTACGAGGCCGTTACGCCATGACCGATAAAGAAGTAAAGGCGCCAAAGATCGAATTCCCGGTGGTGGACTACCCCATCAAGGTGATCAGCGATACCGGTGTCGGCCGTAAAGACCTGATCCTCGAGATCGTGCGCAAACACGCAACGATCAACGATCAGCGCGTGGATGAGCGCTCCAGCTCAACCGGCAAATACACCACGATCCAGTTGCACATCGTTGCGACCGATCAAGACCAGCTCTACAACATCAACAGCGAACTGCGGGCCACCGGCTTCGTGCACATGGTGTTGTGATGTCTCAAGTCTTGGGCTTTCGCGAGCTCGGCCGGATGGACTACGAGCCCGTCTGGCATGCCATGCAGCGGTTCACCAATGAACGCGGCACCTCGGCCCCCGATGAAATCTGGCTGGTGGAACACCCGCCGGTCTTCACCCAGGGCCAGGCCGGTAAGGCCGAACATCTGTTGCTGCCGGGTGATATTCCGGTGGTGCAGGTCGACCGAGGTGGTCAAGTGACTTACCATGGCCCGGGTCAACTTGTCGCATACCTGTTGCTGGATGTGCGCAAGCTGGGGTTTGGCGTACGTGACCTGGTCAGCCGCATGGAGACATGCCTGATCGAGCTGTTGGCCAGTTACGGCGTGACCGCCGCGGCCAAGCCCGATGCACCGGGTGTGTATGTCGACGGCGCGAAAATCGCCTCCCTGGGGCTGCGGATTCGCCACGGCTGTTCCTTTCATGGCCTGGCCCTGAATGTGGACATGGACCTGGCCCCGTTCCGGCGGATCA
Source organism: Pseudomonas reactans (assembly GCF_013385825.1). GTDB lineage: Bacteria > Pseudomonadota > Gammaproteobacteria > Pseudomonadales > Pseudomonadaceae > Aquipseudomonas > Aquipseudomonas reactans. The sequence continues at coordinate 116,874 of NZ_JACAPG010000018.1, forward strand.
ACCCGTGTGGCTATGCCGGGTTGGCGATGACGCAACTGAGTGACCATGCTTCACCGATTAAATTTGCCGAGGTGAGTGCCCGGCTGCGTGCGCAGCTCGTCAAACACCTCGACTATGCTGAGCAGACGACCCTTACGGGCGGAATCGACTGATTATGACTACTGATGCAGTGCAAACCATGATCCCGACGGTGGACGTTACCGACCGTCCGGCCCCGGCCCCGCGTGCCAAGGTGGAAGCCGGCGTCAAGCTGCGCGGCGCCGAGAAGGTTGCACGCATCCCGGTGAAGATCATTCCGACCACCGAGCTGCCGAAGAAACCTGACTGGATCCGCGTGCGCATCCCGGTTTCGCCGGAAGTCGACCGTATCAAGGCCCTGCTGCGCAAACACAAGCTGCACAGCGTGTGCGAAGAAGCGTCCTGCCCGAACCTGGGGGAGTGCTTCTCCGGCGGCACCGCGACCTTCATGATCATGGGTGACATCTGCACCCGTCGTTGCCCGTTCTGCGACGTCGGCCACGGCCGTCCGAAGCCACTGGACGTCAACGAGCCGGAAAGCCTGGCCATCGCCATCGCCGACCTGCGCCTCAAGTATGTGGTGATCACCTCGGTAGACCGCGACGACCTGCGTGACGGCGGTGCCCAGCACTTTGCCGACTGCATCCGCGAAATCCGCAAGCTGTCGCCGAACGTGATGCTCGAAACCCTGGTGCCGGACTACCGTGGCCGCATGGACGTGGCGCTGGAAATCACCGCTGCCGAGCCGCCGGATGTGTTCAACCACAACCTGGAAACCGTGCCGCGCCTGTACAAGGCTGCGCGTCCGGGTTCGGACTACCAGTGGTCGCTGACCCTGCTGCAGAAGTTCAAGCAGATGATGCCGCACATCCCGACCAAATCCGGCCTGATGCTGGGCCTGGGCGAGACTGACGAGGAAGTCATCGAAGTCATGAAGCGCATGCGCGAACACGACATCGACATGCTGACCCTGGGCCAGTACCTGCAACCGTCCCGCAGCCACTTGCCGGTGCAGCGTTTCGTGCACCCGGACACCTTCGCCTGGTTTGCCGAGGAAGGTTACAAGATGGGCTTCAAGAACGTGGCGTCGGGCCCGTTGGTGCGCTCCTCGTACCATGCGGACGAGCAGGCCAAGCTGGTCAAGGCAAGCCTGGTTTCCTGAATGACACCGATCCACCTGTAGGAGCCGGCTTGCCGGCGATAGCCTCACCTCGGTACGACTGACGCACCGAGGTGTCTGCATCGCTGGCAAGACAGCTCCTACACTTGTTTCTGCGTTACCTATAGGGAGAGCATGGATGACAACTCAACGGGCGGCCGCCGTACCGGCTTTACGCAGCGAGGGCACCATAGCCCTGATCGCCCCCGCCGGCCCCGCCACCCTGGACGTGGAAAAAGCCGGCCAATGGATGCGCACTCGCGGCTACGACCTGCGAATCTTCCCCGGCGTCTATGAACGCGACGGCTACCTTGCCGGCAGCGATAAAACCCGCCTCAACGACCTCCACAAAGCCTTTGCCGATCCCGACATCGACGCCATTTTTTGCCTGCGCGGCGGTTACGGCACACCACGCCTGCTCGACAGCCTGGACTTCGGCCTGCTGCGCGCCAACCCCAAGCCATTCGTAGGCTACAGCGATATCACCGCGTTGCACCTGGCCATCAGTCGCTACGCCGGGTTCGTGACCTTTCACGGGCCGATGCTCAACGCCGACCTGTTAGGCGACAAGCAGCCACCTACCGAGTCTTCATTGTTCAGCATGCTACGCGGCCAGTTGGGTGCTGGCAGCGTACTGGCGCACCCCGCAGCCTACCCGCTGACCACTATCGAGCCTGGCATCGCCTGCGGGCGCCTGCTGGGTGGCAATCTGTCGATGATCGCGGCAGTCATGGGCACGCACTTTGAGATCGACGCCGAAGGCATCATTCTGCTGATCGAAGACGTCAACGAGCCGATCTACCGCATCGACCGGCTACTGACGCACCTGCGCCTGGCGGGCAAGTTGGCGCAGGTGGCCGGTGTGCTGGTTGGGGATGTGGCGGGCGTGGACAGTGCCGCGCTGGAGCGCCTGCTCAAGCAGACCTTCGAACCGTTGCGCATTCCGGTACTGTCCGGCTGGCGCAGTGGGCATTGCGACCCGAACCTGACGCTGCCGATGGGCGCGTTGGTGCGGTTGGATGCGGGGGAGCAGCGGTTGGTGTTGGAGCAGGCTGTGGTCATCCGCTAAATGCAAAACGTGTAGGAGCCCGGCTTGCCGGCGATGGGGCCCTTAAGTCCAATGGAGGACTTGAGGCCGCAATCGCCGGCAAGCCGGGCTCCTACAGGAGAACTCAGCGGTTCTGCAGCGACTCCAGCAACTTCACCGTCGGATACCCATCCGCCGGCCAGCCCAACGCCTGCTGCGCCGCACGAATCGCCTTGCGTGTATTGGCGCCGATAATTCCGTCCGCGTTGCCGGCGTCATAGCCATTGGCACTCAAGGCCGTCTGCAGGTCGATACGCTGCGAGCGGCTCAATGGCCGCTCATCCTTCGGCCAGTCGCCGCGAATCACACCACCACCACCGAAGCGTTCCGACAAGAGTCCAACCGCCAGTGCGTAGGACGACGAGTTGTTGTACTTGAGGATCGCACGGAAGTTATCCAACACCAGGAATGCCGGGCCACGGTAACCGGCCGGCAATAGAAGGGCGGCGGACAGTTGGTCGACGTTCGGCGGCATGCTGCTGCCTGCAGGCAGTTGGATACCGAGTTTCATCCACTCGGCGACCGTCTTGCGGATGCCACCATCGGCCAGGGCGTAGTCGAAATTCGTCGGTAGCTGTTTAACCTCGAAACCCCACGGCTGGCCCTTCTGCCAGCCGGAGCTTTGCAGGTAGTGCGCGGTGGAGGCGAGGGCGTCGGCCGGGCTGTTCCAGATGTCGCGACGACCGTCGCCATCGAAGTCCACAGCGTGGGTGTTGTAGGTGGTCGGGATAAACTGGGTCTGGCCCATGGCGCCGGCCCAGGAGCCTTTCATCTGGTCGGCCTGGATATCGCCGTGCTGGATGATCTGCAGCGCGGCCAGCAATTGCGCTTGGGCGAATGCCGGGCGACGCCCTTCGTAAGCCAGGGTCGCCAGGGAACGGATCACCGAGTTATTACCCTGGAACTGACCGAAGTTACTCTCCATGCCCCATACCGACACCAGCGCCTGGCGGTCGACGCCATAACGCTGCTCGATGCTTTGCAGGATATCGGCGTACTTGATCAGCAGCGCCTGGCCATTACGTACGCGCAATGGCGAGAGGGCGCCGTCGAGGTATTCCCACACCGGGCGGGAAAACTCCGGCTGGCTGCGGTCGGCACGGATCACCGCCATGTCGGGGGTGACATTGGCGAAGGCGTTATCGAATACGGCGGCGGTGATGCCCGCCTGCAAGGCTTGCACACGAAAGCCAGCCTGCCATTCGGCAAAGGTCTGGGTCGGTTGGATATCCAGATTGTCCACGGCCAGCGGGGCCACGACAGCAGGCGCTACCACAGGGGCGGTCTGGAGCTTGGGCAGGGGTTGAGCGTCGGCGGCGGTGGGTTTCTCCGCGCAAGCGACAAGCAGAATGAGGCTGGAGGCAGCGATCAATTGGCGAAAGTGCCAACGACGGGAAAGACTAGAGGGCATGCACAGGTCCAGGGATTACAAATCAGGTGCAGACCTTATCATGCCAGAGGGGCGCTTGCCTTCAGGCAGCCAGAAAGTAAGAAGCCTCCCAGCTATTAGACTGGAAGGCTTCGCGGCGGTAGCTGCCTTTGCCTTTGCCGGCGCGTTCCTGACGGCTGCGGAACAGTGGCTGGGCGATGATGGATTTGGCCTTGTTGGGGCCATGCTTGGATGGCTTTTTGCTCATGATCGTTACTCTCGATAGGTGGGATGGAGCGGTGCAAATCATCTGCCGATGTTGGGCTGCTGTAAAGCCCGGCGATAGGTAGGAAAGTCACGCATCACCTGTAGGAGCCGGCTCCTACAGAGAGCGGTGGTTACTCGGCGGGAAGGGTCAGGCGCTGGCCGGCCATCAACAGCGACAAACGGCTCAGGCTCATCCATGGCGAACCGGCGGCCTGGCCCTTGATCTGTGCGTCGATGCGTTGCGCCTCCAGCAAGAGTTGCGCCCAGCGTTGCGCCGAGTGCCGTTGCAGCGCTTTGCTCATCAGCGGTTTGCGCTTGTCCCAGACCGGCGGTCGAGCCTGGCTGAAGGCCTTGTCCAACGGCGTGCCCTGGCTGTATTGCAAGGCAATGTTGGCCAGTACGCGCAGTTCCCGGGCCAGGGCCCAGAGAATTACCGGGGGCTCCACGCCTTCACCGCGCAGGCCTTCGAGCATGCGCAGGGCGTGGGCGGGTTCGCCATTGAGGATTGCATCCACCAGCCCGAATACATCAAAGCGCGCGCTATCGGCCACGGCGCCCTGGACGGTCTCGACGGTAATCTGCCCGTCTTCGGCCATCAGCTTGAGCTTTTCGATCTCTTGGGCGGCGGCCAGCAAGTTGCCTTCGACCCGGGCGGCGATCAGCTCCACTGCGTCCTGGGTTGCCGACAGCCCGGATTGGGACAGGCGTTGGCGTATCCATTGCGGCAGTTGGCTGCTGTCCACCGGCCAGATCTGGATGAACTGGGTCTGCGCCCCTTCCACCAGCGCTTTGCCCCATTTGGTTTTCTGCGCGCTGCCGTCGAGCTTGGGCAGGCTGATCAGCAGCACCGTGTCTTCGGCAGGTCGCGAGCAGTATTCCATCAGCGCGGCGGCACCTTTGTCGCCCGGCTTGCCCGAAGGCAGGCGCAGCTCCAGCAGGCGTTTTTCGGCAAACAGCGACATGCTCGCGCCGGCTTGCAGCAGCGTGCCCCAGTCGAAACTGGCGTCGGCGCTGAAGACCTGGCGTTCGTCGAAGCCTTGCTGGCGTGCAGCGGTGCGAATGGCGTCGGCGGCTTCCTGGCACAGCAGTGGGTCATCACCGCTGACGATGTAGACAGGCGCAAGGCCACCTTGCAGGTGTTTGGCGAGTTGGGCGGGAGCGAGTTTCATAGGCAGGGCGAACGGGGCGCTTGGGGCGCCCCGTCTGGCTTACTCGACAGGGACTTCAACAGGCGATTGTTTCGGCGTGTTGTCTTCATACTCTTTGGCGGCTTTCAGCGCATCGGCATCGGCCTTGGCCTTGTTGTCAGCTTGTTGCTGCAAGGTTGCCAATTGCTCCGGAGTCAGCATCGACAGGCGCAGGACCATGCGTTGTACCAGATCGCGACGCATCTCCTTGCGCACCTGCTGGATTTCGGAGTCCGAGCCCACCAGGTTGTTGCCGTCGTGGCTGACTACTTTCTGCACCTGGATCTTGTCACCCATCAGTGGCAGATGATCGCGGCCCTGGATTTCGAAGCTGAGCGCAGTATTCAGTTCGATATCGGACGCACGCCCGGCGCTGGCGTAGCTCAGGTTACGCTGGGTTTCTCTCTCGTCCGCCAGGAACAGTTTATACGTCGCGCCGGTATAGACGTGCACGCCGCTGTTTTCCAGAACCTGGCGCAACTGCGTCACGGTCTCGCCGTAGGCATTGCGGGCGCTGACGTCCAGTTCCTTGATCGCCAGGTCGTTGGTGCCGGTGCCGCGCAGCTGGAAGCCGCAAGCGCTCAGCAGCACGGCAAGGCCCATCACCAGCAAATTGCGTTTGATCATTTTGTTGCTCCCCTTGAAACCATGTGGGCCTTATCGAGGCCCTGAAGGCTTTGTTCGGCGCAGGGTTTGAACCCTGCGCCCGATCCGATTAGCTAGCGACGATATTGACCAGTTTGCCAGGCACCACGATCACTTTGCGGATCGTCAGGCCTTCGGTAAAGCGCAGCACGTTCTCGTTGACGCGGGCAGCCGCCTCGACGTCTTCGCGGCTGGCGGTAGCCGGCATGTCGATCTGGCCACGCAGTTTACCGTTGACCTGGATCACCAGTTGCAGCGTGTCCTGTACCAGGGCGCTGTCATCCTGCACCGGCCAGCGCGCATCGATGACGGCGTCGCTGTGACCCAGGCGGTTCCACAGGTCGTGGCTGATGTGCGGCGTGATCGGTGCCAGCAGCAGGGTGACCGTTTCCAGGCCTTCCTGTACCAGTGCGCGATCCTGTTCGGTGGCTTGTGGCGCTTTTTCCAGCACGTTCATCAGCGTCATCACCTGGGCGATGGCGGTGTTGAACTTGTGGTTCTGGCCCACGTCCTGGCTGGCTTGCTTGATGGCCAGGTGGGTGCTGCGGCGAATCAGTTTCTGCTCGTCGCTCAAGGCGGCCACGTCCAGCTTGCCCGGCAGGCCCTGGCTGATGTGGGCGTGCGCCAGGCGCCAGACGCGCTTGAGGAAGCGGTGCGAGCCTTCGACGCCGGAGTCGGACCATTCGGCGCTCATGTCAGGCGGCGAGGCGAACATCATGAACAGGCGGCAGGTGTCGGCGCCGAACTGGTCGATCATCGACTGTGGGTCAACGCCGTTGTTCTTCGACTTGGCCATCTTCTCGGTGCCACCGATTTCCACCGGCAGGCCGTCGGCGATCAGCTTGGCGCTGATGACCTTGGCTTTGCTGTCGCGCTCAAGCTCAACGTCAGCCGGATTGAACCAGGTGTAGGCACCGTTGGCTTCGCGACGATAGTAAGTCTCGGCGACCACCATGCCCTGGGTCAGCAGGTTCTTGAACGGCTCATCGGAGCTCACCAGGCCTTCATCGCGCATCAGCTTGTGGAAGAAGCGCGCGTACAGCAGGTGAAGGATGGCGTGTTCGATACCGCCGATGTACTGGTCAACCGGCAGCCAGTGGTCAGCCGCGGATTTTTCTACCAGGCCGCCCTCGTAGTGAGGCGAGGCGTAGCGCGCGTAGTACCACGAGGACTCGACGAAGGTGTCCATGGTGTCGGTTTCACGCTTGGCAGGCTGGCCGCATTTCGGGCAGTTGCACTCGTAGAACTCAGGCATGCGCGCCAGTGGCGAACCGGCGCCATCCGGCACCACGTCTTCCGGCAGGACCACTGGCAGCTGGTCTTCCGGTACCGGCACGTCGCCACAGCTTTCGCAGTGGATGATCGGGATCGGGCAGCCCCAGTAGCGCTGGCGGCTGATGCCCCAGTCGCGCAGGCGGAACTGGGTGCGCGAGGCGCCCAGGTTTTTCTTGATCAGTGCAACTTCGATCGCGTCGAAAGCGCCTTGGAAGTCCAGGCCATCGAACTCGCCGGAGTTGATCAGCTCACCGTGCTCACCGTAGGCGTCTTGCCATGGGGCCGGGTTGGTATCGCCCGAGCTGGTGCGCACCACGGATTTGATCGGTAGGCTGTATTTGGTGGCGAATTCGAAATCGCGCTCGTCGTGCGCCGGCACTGCCATTACGGCGCCATCGCCGTAGTGCATCAGTACGTAGTTGGCGACCCACACCGGCAGCTTCTCGCCGGTCAGTGGGTGCTCGACGAACAGGCCAGTTGGCAGGCCTTTTTTCTCCTGGGTGGCGACGTCGGCTTCGGCCACGCTGCCGCCTTTGCATTCGGCGATGAACGCCTGCAGCTCAGGGTTGTTCTGTGCGGCTTGGGTGGCCAGCGGGTGTTCGGCGGCCACGGCGACGTAAGTCGCTCCCATTAAAGTGTCCGGACGGGTAGTGAAGACTTTGAGCGCGCCCGCTTCGCCGATCGAGTCGACGTTGTACGGGAACTGCACTTCCATGCCTTTGGACTTGCCGATCCAGTTGCGCTGCATGGTCTTGACCTGTTCAGGCCAGCCCGGCAGGTCGTCGAGGCTCGACAAGAGTTCATCCGCGTAGGCGGTGATCTTGAAGTAGTACATCGGGATTTCGCGCTTTTCGATCAGCGCGCCGGAACGCCAGCCGCGACCGTCGATCACTTGCTCGTTGGCCAGTACGGTCTGGTCCAGCGGGTCCCAGTTCACGGTGCCGCTCTTTTTGTAGATCACGCCTTTTTCGAACAGGCGCGTGAACAGCCATTGTTCCCAGCGGTAGTAGTCCGGCTTGCAGGTGGTCACTTCGCGGGACCAGTCCACCGCCAGGCCCAGGCTGCGCAGCTGGGTCTTCATGTAGGCGATGTTTTCGTAGGTCCACTTGGCGGGGGCCACGTTGTTTTTCATCGCGGCGTTTTCCGCCGGCATGCCGAAGGCGTCCCAACCCATGGGTTGCAGGACGTTCTTGCCTTGCATGCGCTGGTAACGGGAAATCACGTCGCCGATGGTGTAGTTGCGCACGTGCCCCATGTGTAGCTTGCCGCTGGGGTAAGGGAACATCGATAGGCAATAGAAAGTCTCCTTGCCTGGCTGTTCACTGACTTCAAAGGACTTTTGCTCGTCCCAGAAGGTTTGGGCGGCATTTTCTATTTCACGGGGCTGATATTGTTCGTGCATGGCTACTTTTGAACTGAATAGGGGTGGCCTAATCCTCTTCGGTGCAACATTCAGGTTGATCGACACCAAAAAGCGGCGCGTCCGTGCCCAAACCCTGCGGGAAGTGGAGTTACAGGAAGCGCCGTAGCATACATGACCCCACTCTATCGAGGGAAACCCTGATTGCGCAGGCAGGGCCGTCTGTCGCGGCGCCAGGCGCGCGCAGCCACGAGGACTACGCTGTTTATTGGGGAGCAAGTCTTTCTTCAATGAGGTGAGGGGATGGTTGAATCGCAAAGAATCGTATCGAAACCGGATGTCTACGAAGGACTGATCGACCGCTTGGGTCGTGCATTGGATGCAGCGAGGACAGCAGGCCGATTGCGTGATGAACGGCCTGTGGAGTTGGAACTGCGCGGTCTGAGCCTCGCGGAGCTGGAACTGATCAAGGCGTATCTGGAAAGGAATGGGCGCAGTGCGCCTCCTTGGGTGGCAACCCCGCCAATCAAGGAGCCTACGCACTCAGCCAAGGTGGTGTGGCTCAAGGACTTGTCGGCCGGTCGTGGCCCGGAAAAGCTCCGGTCCGCTCGCTACAAGTAATTCACTGCCCCCTGGACGGCTTCACCACGCCGTTTCACTGTAAAGCATGTCACCGTAAAGATTGTCGCTAAACCCCGTTACACCTTAGGCTTCGGGCATCTTTGGAGATGCCCGATGCCTATTCGTTATTTCATCAAACAACTGCTCCTGCCGCCCGGCATTCTCTTGCTGTTGCTGGCGCTTGCCTGGTGGTTTCGCCGCAGCCGCCCGCGCTTGGCGGCGTGCTGCTTTGCCCTGGGTTTTGGGGGGCTGTGGTTGATCAGCTTGCCAGTCATGGTGGAGTGGGGCGCTCGGGCCCTGGAAACCGAACCGGCGTTGGCTCGGGAAGACTGGTCGACCTTGGCCCAGCGCGCCGACGCCATCGTGGTGCTGGGCTCCGGGCGTGAGCGCGGTGACCCGGCCTGGGGCACCGACCAGCCCACCGGGATCGGCCTGGAACGCCAGCGCTATGCCGCACGACTGGCCAAGGCTTCCGGCTTGCCGGTGCTGACCAGCGGCGGCCTGCATTACGGCACACCGCCCAGCGAAGCGGAGTTGATGGCAGTGTCGATGCAGGAGGACTTCGGCGTAGCGGTGCGCTGGAAAGAAGAACGCAGCCGTACCACTTGGGAAAATGCGCAGATGAGCGCAGAGATTCTGCTGCCGGCGGGCATCAAGCGCGTCGTGGTGGTGACCCAGGCCTGGCACATGCCGCGTTCGGTGTGGAGCTTTGAGAGAGCCGGCTTTACCGTGGTGCCGGCGCCCGTGGGTTTTCTGGGCGTAGACAACGCCCGGCCTCTGGGCGGATGGATGCCGGAATTCGTAGCGGTGTGGCGCAGCGGGCAGTTGATCAACGAAGCGGTGGGGCAGATAGGTTACCGATTGTTCTACCGCTGAACATGTAGGAGCCGGCTTGCCGGCGATGAGGCCCTTGAGACATGTGTTCACTTTAAGGACGCCATCGCTGGCAAGCCAGCTCCTACAGAGGTTAGACCGTTTTCGACATCCGACCCGCGAGCAGCGCCCAGCCAAACAGGCCAAGGCACACAATGATCAACGGCCATGAGCGCCATTGCAGGTACGGCGTGAGGTTGTGCATCGGTACGACTTCACCGTAGAGAATGCCGCGTTCGAATTGTGGGATCTGCGCGGTGATCTGCCCAAACGGGTTGATCAAACCGGTCACGCCATTGTTGGTGGCCCGGATCATCCAGCGCCCGGCTTCCAGTGCACGCATCTGCGCCATTTGCAGGTGCTGCAACGGGCCGATTGAGCGGCCGAACCAGGTGTCGTTGCTGATGGTCAGCAGCAAATCGCTCTGCGCCGACAGGCCTGCGGCGAACTCCGGGTACACCACTTCGTAGCAGATGAACGGCGCAATTTGATAGCCCTTGGCCTGCAGCATCGCCTGGTCGGACGGTCCGCGAGCGAAGTCCGACATTGGCAGATCAAAGAACGCGATCAGGCCGCGCAGCATGTCCTGCAGCGGCACGTACTCGCCAAAGGGCACCAGCTTCTGCTTGAGGTAGGTGCCGTCGCCTTCGCCAACCACGGTGATGCCGTTGAAGTAGCGCTTCTGGTGATGCACTTCCTGGCGGATTGGCACGCCGGTGATCAGCGCGGTGTGCCGGTCGGCGGCGAATTTGCCCATCATGCCCAGGTAGCCTTCGACAGACTCCTTGAGCACCGGCACGGCAGTTTCCGGCCACACCAGCAGGTCGACAGGCTTGGAACTGAAGCTCATGTCGCGGTACAGCGCGAGCTGTGCGTTGAGCTGCTCCGGGTCCCATTTCATGCTTTGTTCGACGTTGCCCTGGATGGCGGCCACGGTCAGTGGCGCACCGGAGGGGCTGGTCCAGGCGTGATGCTTGAGCGCCAGGCCGATGGCCCAGGGCGCGACCAGCAACACCAGGCCTGCGCCGATAAATGCGTTGCGCTTGCCAGCCAGCAGACGCGGCAGGTTGCACAGCAGCGCTGCCGTCAGTGCCAGGGCGAAGGAGATCAGCCACATGCCGCCCACCGGGGCCAAGCCCGTCAGCGGGCCGTCAAGCTGGCTGTAGCCGGAGTACAGCCACGGGAAACCGGTGAGGAACCAGCCGCGAAACGCTTCCTGGCCCACCCACAATGCTGCAAATGTCAGCGCATCTGCCAGCGGTGCTTCGTTACGACGCAACCAGCGCGCCCATAACCAGGCAGGCAGGGCGAAGAACCACGCGATGGCGGCGGTAAACAGCAGCATCAGGAAACCTGCCAGCAGCACCGAAGCGCCGCCGAAGTGGTGGATGCTGTAATAGATCCAACTGGTGCCGGCGCCGAACAGGCCGAAACCGAAACACCAACCACGGCCCAATGCCTGGCGCGGGCTCAGGTCCCGCAGCCCGACATAGAACAGGCCGACCGCGACCAGCGCAAACGGCCACAGGTCGAACGGCGCCAGCGCCAGGGTGGTGATGGCGCCGGCCACCACGGCCAGCAAATTACCGGGCCAGCCGGGGCGGGTTAGGCGCTGCATGTCATTCCTTAGCGGGCAATAGGTGTCAGGCGAATCAGGTGGATACGACGGCTGTCCGCATTGAGGATGCGGAAGCGATACGCGCCGATCTCGGTGGTCTCGTTACGTTTTGGCAGATGCCCGAACGCACTCATCACCAGGCCGCCCACGGTATCGAACTCGTCATCGGAGAATTCGCTGTCGAAGAACTCGTTGAAGTTCTCGATCGGCGTCAGCGCCTTGATCAGGAAGTCACCGCTGGGCAGCGGCTTGATGTAGCTGTCTTCTTCGACGTCGTGTTCGTCTTCGATGTCGCCGACGATCTGTTCCAACACGTCTTCAATCGTCACCAGGCCAGCTACGCCGCCGTATTCGTCGATCACGATGGCCATGTGATTGTGGTTGGCGCGGAATTCACGCAGCAACACGTTCAGGCGCTTGGACTCGGGCACGAAGGTGGCCGGCCGCAGCAGGTCCTTGATGTTGAAGTTGTCGCCATTCTCCTTGAGGATCAACGGCAGCAGGTCCTTGGCCAACAGGACACCCATGACGTCGTCATGGCTTTCACCGATCACCGGGTAGCGCGAGTGCGCCGAGTCGATCACGGCCGGGAGGAATTCCCGTGGGGTCTGGGTCGCCTTGATGCTGATCATCTGCGAGCGCGGGACCATGATGTCGCGTACTTGCAGGTCAGCCACCTGGATGGCGCCTTCGACGATGGCCAGCGCTTCGCTGTCCAGCAACTTGTTCTGATGGGCCTCGCGCAGCAGCTCAAGCAGCTCCTGGCGGTTTTTCGGCTCGTGGGCAAAAGCCTGGGTCAATTTACCCAGCCATGACTTCTGCCCGTTGCTCGATCGGTCTTCGCTCATAGCGATTACTCTGAATCCTTTATTGTTACAGTTGAGTGTTTTTAAACTTCGTCGTCGGCATACGGGTCCGGATGACCCAATTCTGCAAGCAACGTTTGTTCCAGGGTTTCCATTTCCTCGGCTTCGTCATCGTCTATATGGTCGTAACCCAAGAGATGCAAGCAGCCGTGGATGACTAGATGGGCCCAATGGGCCTCAAGTTCCTTGCCTTGTTCTTTTGCCTCGCGCTCCACCACGGCGACACAGATGACCAGATCGCCCAACAGCGGGATATCCAGCAGTTCATCCGGTACGTCGGCGGGAAAGGACAGCACGTTGGTCGCGTAGTCCTTCTGGCGCCAGGTGTGATTCAGTTCACGGCCCTCGGGCTCGTCCACCAGACGAATGGTCAGCTCCGAGTCGGCGGTGCGCTGGCGCAAGGCCAGGGCGCACCATTGGCGGAATTGGGCTTCGCTGGGGGCGGGCGCGTCGGTGGCCAGCTGCAGGTCAAGCTCAAGCATCGCGGCGAACGTCCTTGGACAGCCCGTCATCGCGGTGTTCGAAGCGCTCGTAGGCCTCGACAATGCGCTGTACCAGCGGGTGGCGCACCACGTCCTTGGGCGAGAAGTGCGTGAAACTGATGCCCGGCACGTCCTTGAGCACTTCAATCACATGGCTCAAGCCCGACTTGGTGCCCTTGGGCAGGTCAACCTGGGTGATGTCGCCGGTGATAATGGCCGTGGAGCCGAACCCGATGCGGGTCAGGAACATCTTCATCTGCTCGACCGTAGTGTTCTGGCTTTCGTCGAGGATGATGAAACTGTTGCTCAAGGTGCGGCCGCGCATGTAGGCCAGCGGGGCGATCTCGATCACCTGGCGCTCGATCAGCTTGGCCACGTATTCGAAGCCGAGCATCTCGTACAGCGCGTCATAGAGCGGGCGCAGGTACGGGTCGATCTTCTGGGCCAGGTCACCGGGCAGGAAACCGAGTTTTTCGCCGGCCTCGACCGCTGGGCGCACCAGCAGGATGCGGCGTACTTGCTCGCGCTCCAGCGCGTCGACCGCACAGGCCACGGCCAGGTAGGTTTTGCCGGTACCGGCGGGGCCGATACCGAAATTGATGTCGTTACCCAGGATTGCCTTGACGTACTTCTGCTGATTCAAGCCCTTTGGGCGAATCATGCCTTTTTTGGTACGCAGGGCCACGCTGGCTTCAGCGACTGGGTTGTTGGCCAAGTCTTCCACAGCCGATTCCTGCAAATACAGGTGCACGATTTCTGGCGACAGCTCGCTACCCTTGGTTTCGCGGTAGAGACGGCGCAGCAGGTTTTCTGCGGATTTAGTGTGCAGGGCTTCACCAATGAGCTCGAACTGATTGCCGCGATTGCGGATCTCGATGCCCAGGCGTTGTTCGATCAGGCGCAGGTGCTCGTCGAACTGTCCGCACAGGTTGGCGAAACGGAGAGCCTCAAAGGGCTCGAGAATAAAACGATGGGGTTCTGCTATGGGTGCGTTCAAGGTCGCTTTTAGCCGCCCTTTGGCTGTTGAGGTGAAATAGAGAATAACGCCAGCCGGCTGTGTGCGAAAGCACTTAAACGGCACAATCTTCCTGTAGGAGCCGGCTTGCCGGCGATAGCCTGCTCATAGGCGATGCAATGCTCGGAATCGCCATCGCTGGCAAGCCAGCTCCTACAGGGGGTGTGGTGGTTATTGAATCAGCGACCCGCGCAGCGAATGGGGCTGCGCCGCGTCGATGTGCACATCGGCAAACTGGCCGATCAGGGTCGGATTATCGCAACGGAAGTTTACGATTCGGTTGTTCTCGGTACGTCCCTGCAATTCGCCGGGGTCTTTTTTCGAGTAGTCGGTGACCAGGATGCGCTGGGTCGAACCGACCATTTGTCGGCTGATCTCGAAGCCCTGCTGGTTCAGGCGGTGTTGCAGCGCGTTGAGGCGCTCTTTTTTCAGCGCTTCCGGGGTTTCGTCCAGCAAGTCGGCCGCCGGGGTGCCGGGGCGCTGGCTGTAGACGAACGAGTAGGAGAAGTCGAAACCGACGTCTTCGATCAGCTTCATGGTCTGCTGGAAGTCTTTCTCGGTCTCGCCGGGGAAGCCGACGATAAAGTCCGAGCTGATGCAGATACCCGGCACCGCCGCGCGCAGTTTGCGCAGTTTGGATTTGTACTCCAGGGCCGTGTGGTTGCGCTTCATCGCCGAGAGGATGCGGTCCGAGCCCGATTGCACCGGCAAGTGCAGGTGCTTGACCAGTTCCGGCACTTCGGCGTGGGCCTGGATCAGGCTGTCGGAGAACTCCAGTGGGTGTGAGGTGGTGTAGCGGATGCGCTCGATACCGTCCACGGCGGCGACCACGCGGATCAATTCCGCCAGGTCGGCCAGGCGGCCGTCGTGGGTCTGGCCGCGATAGCCGTTGACGTTCTGGCCCAGCAGGGTCACTTCGCGCACGCCGTTTTCGGCCAAGTGGATAATTTCCGACAGCACATCGTCAAATGGCCGGCTGACTTCCTCGCCACGGGTGTAGGGCACCACGCAGAAGGTGCAGTACTTGCTGCAGCCTTCCATCACCGACACGTAGGCACTCGGCCCGTCGATGCGCGGCTCGGGCAAATGGTCGAATTTTTCTATTTCAGGGAATGACACGTCGACCTGCGGCAGCTTGGTAAAGCGCGCGGCGTCGATCATTTCCGGCAGGCGGTGCAAGGTCTGCGGGCCGAAGACCACGTCGACATAGGGCGCGCGGTCGCGGATCGCGGCGCCTTCCTGGCTGGCCACGCAACCGCCGACGGCGATCACCATGTCCGGGTTGGCCAGTTTCAACTCGCGCCAGCGGCCCAGCTGCGAGTACACACGGTCCTGGGCCCGCTCGCGGATCGAGCAGGTATTGAGCAGGATCACGTCGGCATCTTCGGCGCGGGCGGTGACTTCCAGGGCCTGGTGTTCGCCCAGCAGATCGACCATGCGCGAGCTGTCGTACTCGTTCATCTGGCAACCGTGGGTTTCGATGTAAAGCTTCTTGGCCATGGGAATCGTCAACTGGTGGTAAAGAACCGCGCATTATAGGGGGCATGCCCATTGGTTCCTAGCGTTGTGCATCGGGTGCCATGCTATAGTTCGCGCCCTCTTTTATATCCCCGATGTGTTGTTCGCCCACCATGACCAAACGTGAAGCTCCAATCTACAAGGTGATTTTCCTCAACCAGGGCCAGGTGTTCGAAATGTACGCCAAGCAGATCTATCAGAGCGATCTGTGGGGTTTCCTGGAGGTGGAAGAGTTCGTCTTTGGCGAGCGCACCCAGTTGGTCGTCGACCCGGGCGAAGAGAAGCTCAAGGCGCAGTTCGAAGGCGTGGTGCGCAGCTTTGTGCCGATGCATTCGATTGTGCGCATCGATGAGGTCGAGCGTTTGGGCACGCCGAAGATCAGTGAAGCACGTGGCACCAGCAACGTGATGCCGTTTCCGATGCCGATGCCAGAGAAGTAACGGCGCTGTCAGGGCAGGGGTGAGAAGGGCGAACGCCCGTCGGCACTCTGCAATTCCTGCAGATAATTGCGGAAAATCTGCCCCAGCACCTGGGTCGCCACTTCCAACTCATCGCGCTGCATGTGCTCGGCCACTTCATCGGCCGTATCCAGCGCGTCTTCTGCGCCGTTGACCGCGGCCATTTTCAGCACGATATACGCCTGGACGTTGTTGGCCGGGACGCCTTCGCCTTTGAAGAACATATTGCCCAATTCGAATTGCGCTTGGGCGTGCCCCTGCAACGAGGCTTTCTCGAAGTAGCTCAAGGCTTTGTTGAGGTCGCGGGCCGGGTTTTTGCTGTCGTGAAAGTACTCACCCAACTCGTACTGCGCCTGCGCATCCCCGCCCTCGGCCTGTTTCTGGCACGCGCTCAGGGCTTCGGCCTGGCTGTCTGGCTGGGTATTGAGGGTGCAACGACCCATCGCTGGGATTAACAACGAGTTGCCGCCTGCTTGTGCATGTGCCAGCAGCGGCTGAAGGAGCAACAGGCAGCCCAGAACCAGGGTGCGGCCGGTGCGTTTCATGGGAATCGACTTACCTCTGACGGGGCGCGCGGACCCTCGGGGGATCCAATAAGCGCGCATTATGAAATAAGCAGGCCTCTGCTTACAAAGTCTTTACTCGTTTTTCTGCTGCTTGGGCAAGTTATCTGCCGGATTGCAGGTGATTTCTCGAAAAAACTCGGAAATTTCTGTAAGCAAAGTAGCAAATCAGACACCGTTTGCGCGGTGCCTGATTTTTGCGGCCAATTATTTCAGTGCAGCGAAGGCGCGTTCGGCGGCATCGAGGGTCAGTTTCAGCTCGGCTTCGCCATGGGCGATCGAGGTGAAGCCGGCTTCGAAAGCGCTCGGCGCCAGGTACACACCGCCCTCCAACATCAGGTGGAAGAAGCGCTTGAACAGATCGGCGTCGCTGCCCATCACGTCATCAAAGGTGACGATATCGTCGGCGCCGCTGAAATACAGACCGAACATGCCGCCCGCCTGGGTGGTGACAAACGGAATGCCAGCGGCATCGGCGCGCTGTTGCAGGCCGTCGAGCAGGCGTGTGGTGTAGTCGGTCAGCTCGGCGTGGAAGCCCGGGCGGCTGATCAGGCGCAGGGTGGTCAGTCCGGCGGCCATGGCCAGCGGGTTGCCCGACAAGGTGCCCGCCTGGTACACCGGGCCCAGTGGCGCGATGTGCTGCATGATGTCGCGCTTGCCGCCGAAGCAGCCCACCGGCATGCCGCCGCCGATGATCTTGCCGAAGGTGCTCAGGTCCGGCGTGACGCCGTAGTGAGCCTGTGCGCCGCCGAGTGCGACGCGGAAACCGGTCATCACTTCGTCGAAAATCAGCACCACGCCGTGCTTGTCGCACTGCTCGCGCAGGCCTTCGAGGAAGCCCGGCGCCGGGGGTACACAGTTCATGTTGCCGGCCACCGGCTCGACGATGATGCAGGCCACGTCCTGGCCCACTTCGTTGAGCATCTGCTCGACGGCGGCGATGTCGTTGAACGGCAGGGTCAGGGTGTGTTTGGCGAACGCCGCCGGCACACCGGCCGAGCTGGGCACGCCTTGGGTCAGCAGGCCGGAACCGGCTTTCACCAGCAGGCTGTCGGAGTGACCGTGGTAGCAGCCTTCGAACTTGATGATGCTGTCGCGGCCGGTGAAACCACGGGCCAGGCGGATCGCGCTCATGGTGGCTTCGGTGCCGGAGCTGACCATGCGCACCATTTCCATCGACGGTACGATCGAGCAGACCAGATCGGCCATCTCGGTTTCCATGGCGGTCGGCGCGCCGTAGGACAGGCCGTGTTCCAGTTGCTTGCGCACCGCGTCCAACACGTCCGGGTGGCTGTGGCCGAGGATCATCGGGCCCCAGGAGCCGACGTAGTCCACGTAGCGTTTGTCATCTTCGTCGGTGACGTAGGCGCCTTCGGCATGCTTGAAGAACAGCGGCGTGCCGCCCACGCTCTTGAACGCACGCACGGGGGAGTTCACACCGCCGGGGATGTGTTTTTGGGCATTGGCAAACAGCGTTTCGGAACGGGACATGATCGGGCTCTCTTGAATCAAATCTGAAAAAGGGCGTTGAACGCACGGGCGCGGCGCGTGACTTCCTGGGTGCTGTCGGCGCCAAACAGGCCATGCACCACAGCCAGCAGGTCGGCGCCGTGGGCCACCAAGGGCTGGGCGTTCTCCAGGGTGATGCCGCCAATCACGCAGATCGGCAGCTGCAAACGTGTACGGGCCTGGGCCAGCATCTCTGTGGTGGCGGCCGGTGCGCCGGGCTTGGTGTTGGAATTGAAGAAGCGGCCGAAGGCGACATAACTGGCGCCTTCCTTGGCGGCCTGCTCGGCCAGTTCGATCTGGCTGTGACAGGTGGAACCGATGATGGCTTTGGAGCCTAGCAGGGCACGGGCCGGGGTCAGCGGGCCGTCGGTCTGGCCCAGGTGCACGCCGACGCCGAGGCG
This sequence comes from Pseudomonas reactans, assembly GCF_013385825.1. Taxonomy (GTDB): domain Bacteria; phylum Pseudomonadota; class Gammaproteobacteria; order Pseudomonadales; family Pseudomonadaceae; genus Aquipseudomonas; species Aquipseudomonas reactans. The sequence continues at coordinate 135,165 of NZ_JACAPG010000018.1, forward strand.
CGCAGCGAGTTCGGCGTCGTCGTTGATGATCAACTGGGTCTTGTAGCGCGAGCACAGCTCCCGCAGTTTTTCTGCTTCACGCAGGCGCCGGGCTTCGTCGCTGCTTTTGTCGCGGTATTGCAGCAGGGTCACGCCACCGTCCAACGCGGCTTCGACGTAGGCGAGGAATTTACCGGCCAACAGTTGGCTGTCGGTAATGGCGTAAAGGCCACGTAATTTCATCGGGCAGGCCCCTTGATCTTAAGAGCAGAAATCCAGCGGCAACCGGCGCGGTACGAACTGGCCCTGGCCGAGTTGTTCGGCGTCACGCAGGGTGCGCCAAGTGTAGTTGAGGGCCGATTGTACGGCGCTCACCAAGCCTTCGCCCTGGGCTATCCGACCGGACAGCGCACTGGCTAACGTGCAGCCCGAACCGTGATAGCTGCCGGGCAGGCGCTGGCAGGTAAAGGTCTGGCGCGTGCCGTCGCGGCTGTAGAGGCGGTTGTGCACTTCGTGCTCGTCGCCATGGCCGCCGGTGATCAATAGGTGCTTGATGTACGGCAGCAGCTTCTCGGCGCATTCGTCTGCGGTGCCTTCAGGCAGCTCCGCGAGGATGCGCGCTTCCGGCAGGTTGGGCGTGGCAATCAGCGACAGCGGCAACAACCGCTCGCGCATTGCATAACCAACTTCGTCCTTGCCCAGGCTGCCACCGCCGCCGGCGCGCAGCACCGGGTCGCACACCACCGGCAGGTGCGGATGCGCCTGCAGCAGTTCGACTACGGTGTCGACCATCGCGGTGGAGCCGAGCATGCCCAGCTTGACCGCCGCCACTTCGGAATCGCCGAGCACGGCATTGGCCTGGGCCAGTACCCACTCGCGGTCAAGCACGCGGAAATCGCTGACATTGACGGTGTTTTGCACGGTCAAGGCGGTGACGGCCGGAGCCGCATGGCAACCCTGGGCGAGCAGGGCTTCGATATCTGCCTGCAAGCCGGCGCCACCACTGGGGTCATGGCCGGAGAGACAGAGGACAACGGGACGAGAGCTGTAGATATTCATGGTGCGCGAGCTTACCACCAAACGCTTTTGGCGGGGCCGTCTGGCGATGGTTGAATTTTGCCATCGAAGTGACGCTTTTTTGGCGGTTTTACGGTCGATGAAAATCGCTGAAAGCCGCGTTCTAGAGCCTTTCAAAAAATTATTTCAATGGTGCCTAGTGGCCTTTAGCAGCTATGCTAGAGTGGATCCAAACTACTAACTGTATTGCCGGTGTACGTCTTCTCAAAAGGAATGGGGGGCTTTTTGACATAACCGGACAGGCCACGCTGGGGCTCTATGCGCTATTTGCTGATTTTATTGTTGTGCGGGTTGCCGATGCTCGCCAACGCCATCGAGTTCAACCAGGACACGCAAAGCCTGCCGTTGGGCCGAGCCATGCAAGTGCTCGAAGACCCGACCGATGCCCTCACCATCGCGGATGTCAGTGCGCCGTCCGCCACCGCGCAGTTCAAACCCCACGATAAAGACACCCTGAATGCCGGTTACTCGCGCTCGGTGTTCTGGCTCAAGGTCAATCTGCACTACCTGCCCACTAATCCCGAAGCGCAGCGCACCTGGTTGCTGGAGCTGGCGTACCCGCCGCTCGACCATCTGGACCTGTACCTGCCCGACAGCTCTGGCAGTTATCGCCTGGCAGGGCGTACTGGGGATGCGCTGCCGTTCTCCGCCCGTGAGATCCGCCAGAACAACTACCTGTTCAAGGTCGACTTTACGCCGGGTGAGGCAAAAACCGTCTACTTGCGCCTGCAAAGTGAAGGCTCGATCCAGGCGCCGTTGACGCTCTGGTCCAGCACCGCTTACCTGGAGCAACAGCCGCTGCGCCTGTATGTACTGGGCCTGATCTATGGCGTGTTGCTGGGGATGCTGGTCTACAACCTGTTCATCTACCTCAGCGTGCGCGACACCAGCTACCTCTATTACATCTTTTATATCGCCTCGTTTGGCATGTATCAGCTGTCGGTCAACGGTGCGGCGGTGGAGTATTTCTGGCCGAACAATCCTTGGTGGGCGAATGCCGCGACGCCTTTCCTGATCGGCTCGGCGGCGTTGTTCGGCAGCCTGTTTGCGCGCAGCTTTTTGCACACGGCCCAGCACAGTCGCTGGATCAACCGGCTGTTGCTGGCGTTGGTGGCCTGCGGTGGCGTGGTGATGCTGCTGTCGTTGATGACCAGCTACGCGCTGGCGTTGCGCCTGGCCACCGGCTTGGCGCTGGTGTTTACCGTGACCATCTTCGTCGCCGCCATCAAGGCCTGGTATTGCGGGCAGCGCGTGGCGCGCTATTTCATCATCGCCTGGTCGGCGTTCCTGCTAGGTGGAGTGGTGAATACGCTGATGGTGCTGGGCTATCTGCCTAACGTATTCCTGACCATGTACGCCAGTCAGATCGGCTCGGCGATTGAAGTGGCGCTGCTGTCCCTGGCTCTGGCCGACCGCATCAATTCCATGCGCGAGCAACAAGCGCAGATCCTGCTCGATGCCAGCCAAAAACTTGAAGTGCTCAACCAGCAATTGGCCCGCAGCAACCGACTCAAGGACGAGTTCCTCGCCACCCTGACCCACGAACTGCGTACGCCCATGAACGGCGTGATCGGCTCCCTCGAACTGATGCAGACCGTGCCCCTGGACGCAGACCTGGCGCAATACCATCAAACCGCCGCGGGTTCGGCGCGGGACATGATGCGCATGGTCAACGGCATTCTCACCCTCACCGAATTGCAGGCCGGCCGCTTGAGCGCCCAACCCCAGGTATTCAGCCTGCGCGGCACGCTCGACACCTTGCGCCAGCAGTTCACCGCCAGCGCCCAGAGCAAAGGCCTGGCGTTCTCCATCGATGTGGCGGACGAGTTGCCGGACCGCGTACTGGGCGACGCCGACAAACTGCTGCAGTGCCTGGATTGTTTGCTGGACAACGCCTTCAAGTTCACTCACGAAGGCTCGGTGCGCCTGCGCGTGGTCGGTGTGCCCCAGGGTGACGGTGGCTTGCGCTTGAGCTTTATCGTCACCGACACCGGGATCGGCTTCGCTTTCCTCGACGAGGCGACCCTGTACCAGCGCTTCTTCCAACTGGATGGCTCCATGACGCGCGAGTACGGCGGGCTGGGTATCGGCCTGGCAATCTGCCGGCAACTGATCGAGCTGCTGGGCGGGCGTCTCACCCATCACTCCGAACCGCGCAAAGGCAGCCGTTTCCAGTTGGAAGTGGAGGTCAGTCCCTTAGCACCTGAATCCAAGCCTGCGCCGGACAAGCAGCGCGCACCTCAGGAGTGCTCGGTGCTGCTGGTGGACGACAACAGCGTCGGCCAACTGGTGGTGCGCGGCATGCTACTCAAGCTCGGTTACCGGGTGAAAACCGTGGACACCGGCCCGAACGCGTTGGCCGCCTTGCAAGCCGGAGATTTCGACGCAGTACTGTTGGATATCCCCGAAGGTGGCTTCTCGTTGTGTTGTCAGATCCGTGCACTGCCTGGCTGCGGTGAGTTACCGGTGATCGCCTTGAGTACGTCGCTGAATGCGTCGGAACGTGAGCGCTGCCATGGCATCGGCCTCTCCGATCGCCTGGCCAAACCTGTGCGTTTCGAGGCCTTACAGGCGGTGTTGGAGCGTCGGCTGCTGTGTCCGGTAGAGGGCGAAAGCGCCGGACATTCGGCGGGTATGCCACTTTTTTAAGCGCCATGGCAGTGCTTAACTGAAAAAACCGGCCTCAATCGACGGGCACCGTGTAGGAGCGAGCTTGCTCGCGAAGAACGTCAACGATAACGCGAGCACCCTGTAAAAACGCGGTGCTCTCACGTTCTTCGCGAGCAAGCTCGCTCCTACAAACAGCCTCAATCGAAATGGGCCTTTTTCCAGGAGGCCCGTCATGAACCTGCATCAGTTTGCCGAAACCCACGACGTCACCAACCAGCCACCGTCCCTGGACGGCACCAACCTGTACCGTATCGATTTACCCCTGCAAGACTGGTCGCGCCGCTTTGGCGCGGGTTGGGCAGAGGCGCGTATCGATGCCTACGGTGCGCTGGCGGGTGGGCCGCTGATGGAAGCGGGGTTCCTGGCGAACCAGAACAAACCGGTGTTCAGCAGCCATGACCGTTATGGTCATCGCATCGACCTGGTGGAGTTTCACCCGGCTTACCACGAACTGATGCGCACGGCCGTCGAGCATGGCTTGCCGTCGCTGCCTTGGGCGCATCCGCAGTCCGGCGCCCATGTGGCCCGCGCCGCCATGACCTACCTGCACAGCCAGGCCGAAGCCGGCACCGGCTGTCCGCTAACCATGACTTTCGCTTGCGTGCCTGCCCTGCGCTTGCAACCGGACCTGGCCAAGACCTGGCTGCCGAAAATCCTCAATACCCACTACGACCCGCGCAATGTCGGCATCGCCCACAAGGCCGGTGCCACTATCGGCATGGCCATGACCGAGAAACAGGGTGGCACCGACGTGCGCGCCAACACCACTCGCGCCTACCCGGTGGGTGCCGGCGGTCCGGGCCAGGCCTATGAACTGGTGGGCCACAAGTGGTTCTGCTCGGCACCGATGTGCGATGCCTTCCTGACCCTGGCGCAAACTGACAAGGGCCTGACCTGCTTCCTGCTGCCCCGACACCGCCCGGATGACACGCGCAACGAGTTCTACATCCAGCGCCTGAAAAACAAACTGGGCAACTGCTCCAACGCCTCCAGCGAAGTAGAGTTCCGTGGTGCCCTGGCCTGGATGATCGGTGAAGAAGGGCGTGGCGTGCCGACCATCATCGAGATGGTTGCCATGACCCGCTTCGATTGCATGGTCGGCTCCAGCGCATTGATGCGCCAGGCGCTGACCCAGGCCAGTCATCATTGTGCCCATCGTTCGGTGGGGGGGCGGGTACTCAGCGAACAACCCTTGATGCAAAACGTGCTGGCGGACCTCGCGCTGGAAAGCGAATCCGCGCTGGCCCTGAGCATGCGCATGGGCAGGGCCCTGGATAACCTGGGCGATGAGCAGGAAGCCAAGTTCGCCAGGCTCGTCACAGCCGTGGGCAAGTATTGGATCTGCAAACGCGCCCCGGCCATGATCAATGAAGCCGCCGAGTGCATGGGCGGTGCCGGGTACGTCGAGGACAGCATCCTGCCGCGCCTGTACCGTGAGGCGCCGGTGAATTCAACGTGGGAAGGTTCCGGCAACGTGCAGTGCCTGGACGTGCTGCGCGCGTTGTCGAAAGAGCCGGGCGTGCTGGAAGCGCTGTTTGTCGAGCTGGGGGATGGGCATGGCGACCGGCTGCTGACGCGGCATATCGAGCAATTGAAGTCAGCCTTTATGGACACTCAGGACATCCAATACCGTGCGCGCCAGCTTACCGAAGACATCGCCGTGGCATTGCAGGCCAAGCTGTTGCTGGAAGCCGGCAATGCGGCGGTCAGCGATGGGTTTATCGCCAGTCGCCTGGGTGAATCGTCCGGTCGAGTGTATGGCACCCTGCCGCGTGGCGTGGACGTGGCGGCGATTGTCGCCAGGTCCACACCTTGTTGATTGCATTCAAAGTTTGCGTCTGACGGGGATACAGGCAAGATAAAGGCCTGCACGTCAGAACACAGGATGCTTACCGTGACCGAAGCTTTTGTTGTCGTTCAAACCGCCGAAGAAGCCGTGGATCGGCTGGCGGCCCTGCATGAGCGCGCCACGGGCGCGCTCAATCAAGCCCTCAAGCAATACCTCAAGGACCGCGTCGAACCCGACGCCGAACAACGTGCGTTGTTCCGCTATCCGGAACTGCGCCTGACCTACCACTGCCACGGCGAAGTCCCACAGACGACCCGGGCGTATGCCAAGGTTCAGTTACCAGGGACCTACAGCGTTACCGTTACCCATCCTGCGGCGTTTCGTAAATACCTGCTGGAGCAACTGGTGCCGCTGATGCATGACTTCACCGTGACGGTGGAAGTGGGCGTCAGCCAGCAGAACATCCCGTACCCGTACGTGGTAGAGCAGGGCGATGAACTGGCCGGCTCCGGTGTGACTGCGGCGACCCTGGCCCGCGTGTTCCCGAGTACCGACCTGTCGGCCGCCACTGATGGCATCGCCGATGGCCTGTATGACTGGGAAAACACCGACCCGCTGCCCCTGGCACTGTTCGATGCGGCACGCGTGGACTTTTCTCTGCGCCGCCTGGTGCACTACACCGGCAGCGACTGGCGCCATGTGCAGCCGTGGATCCTACTGACCAACTACCACCGTTATGTCGACCAGTTTATCCTGCATGGCCTGGAACAACTGCGTAGCGACCCGCGTTTTATCCGCATGGTGCTGCCGGGCAACGTAGTGATCGACAAAGCGATGGACCACGGTGAAGCCTCCGCGATTGCTGCCGAGGTGGTGTGGCACCGTTATCAGATGCCGGCTTATCACTTGCAAGCCACTGACGGCCACGGCGTGACCTTGGTCAACATTGGCGTCGGCCCGTCCAATGCGAAGAACATCACCGATCACCTGGCCGTGCTGCGTCCGCATTGCTGGCTGATGATCGGTCACTGTGGCGGCCTGCGCCAATCCCAGACCATCGGCGATTACGTGCTGGCTCACGCTTACATGCGCCGCGACGGGATTCTCGACCGCGTCGTGCCGCCGAACATCCCGATCCCGGCCCTGGCTGAAGTGCAGTTGGCCTTGCAGCAAGCGGCGGCCAACGTCACCGGCGAAAAAGGCGAAGAGCTGAAAAAGCGCCTGCGCACCGGCACCGTGTTGACCTACGACGACCGTAACTGGGAACTGCGCTGGGCCCAGGAACGGCCGCTGATCAACCTGTCCCGCGCCGTGGCCGTGGACATGGAAAGCGGCACCATCGCCGCCCAGGGTTATCGCTTGCGGGTGCCGTACGGTACGTTGTTGTGTGTATCGGACAAACCGCTGCACAGCGAGATCAAGCTGCCCGGTTCGGCCAACGCATTCTATGAGCGCGCGGTGAGCCAGCACTTGAAGATCGGCATCGAAGCGGTGGATTTGTTGCGCACAGAACTCAATTCGCTGCACTCGCGCAAACTGCGCAGCTTCGACGAACCGCCGTTCCGCTAAGCGGTTGGGATGGTCATTTAACGGTCAGGCCACTAGCATTGTCGGTCCTGACCGTTAGATGTTCCTTTGCCATGTCCCGTCCCACCCGTCCAGATTCGCGCCGCCCTGGCGTGAAACCTCCGTATTCCGCAGCGCGGCGTGTCGCCAAGGCGCCACCGGCCGAGCCGAAACTGATCCTGTTCAATAAGCCCTTTGACGTGCTGACCCAGTTCAGCGACGAAGGCGGGCGGGCGACGCTCAAAGACTTCATCGACATCCCCGGTATCTACCCGGCGGGCCGCCTGGACCGTGACAGCGAAGGCTTGTTGTTGCTGACCAACGATGGCCAGTTGCAGGCGCGGATTGCCGACCCCAAGCACAAGTTGGCGAAAACCTACTGGGTGCAGGTGGAAGGCGAACCAACCGAAGAGCAACTGCAACGCTTGCGCGACGGTGTCGAACTGAATGATGGCAAGACCTTGCCTGCGCAAGCGCGGCAGTTGGATGAACCCGAGTTATGGCCGCGCAACCCGCCGGTGCGCTTTCGCAAAAACATACCGACGTACTGGCTTGAATTGGTGATTCGCGAGGGGCGTAACCGCCAGGTACGGCGCATGACCGCTGCCGTGGGGTTGCCCACCCTGCGTCTGGTGCGCGTGCGCATTGGCGACTGGACGATTGACGGCCTGGATCAAGGCCAGTGGAAGGAAGTGCCGGCGCGCTTATAAGGCGCCGGACTCGATCAAGCCGATCACCACGCTCTTGATGATGAACGCGGCCACGCCCAGGCCCAACACGAAGAACAGGATAAACGAGCCAAAACGCCCGGCCTTGGACTTCTTCGCCAGGTCCCAGACGATAAAACCCATGAAAATGATTAGGATCGTGACCAGGCCGGTCATCATCCATTCTTCGAAGAGGGCGGGGTCGATGTTGTTCATGGTGACGTTTCCGACAGGGCAAGCCGCAAGTATACGGCAGTGCTCCGGCTCAGCATTGACCTGCGTCGGTGCGTCGCACGCAGGTCCCTGTAGGAGCGAGCTTGCTCGCGAAGATCGTTAACGATGACTCGGTAACCCTGAGTGAATGTGGCACTCTCAGGTGTTTCGCGAGCAAGCTCGCTCCTACAGTTAATGTGCGAAATCAGGTGCGCAGGTGCGTCAGCGGCAATTCGGTGCTGTTGAGCACCTGGTTCAGCACAAAGCTGGAGCGCACGCTGGTCACGCCTTCAATGCGGGTCAGATGACCCAGCAGCAGTTTCTGATAGTGATCCATGTCCGGCACCACCACTTTCAACTGATAGTCCGCATCCATCCCGGTGACCAAACTGCATTCCAGCACCTGGGGCAGGGTGCGGATCGCCGCTTCGAAATTCTCGAAACGTTCGGGGGTGTGGCGGTCCATGCCGATCAGCACATAGGCGGTCAGGCTCAGGCCGAGCATCTTGCGGTCGAGCAAGGCGACCTGGCGGGCGATGTAGCCGTCGTCCTCCAACTGCTTGACCCGGCGCGAGCACGGCGAAGGCGACAAGCCGATGCGTTCGGCCAACTCCTGGTTGGAGATCCTCGCATCACGTTGCAATTCCGCCAAAATACTCAGGTCGTATCGGTCAAGCTTGCTCATTGGGTTGGCCTTTGTCGTAACTATTGCGGTGAATTATCCATGAAGGGTTAAAAATTGCGCAAGCACTGTTTATTGACGCAATCTTCGCAATCATCTGCCGGGCGCTGGCGGGTATCTTTATCAACAGAATCACCGCCTGGACAACAGTCCAAAGCAGCCCGCCCAATCAGGCCCGCTGCGGCCGCCACCCCAGCAGGGTTGAGCCGGCCTCCAGGCTGCACACTGTCCACAAGACGGCGTGAGGTGAGCCAACGTCAAAAGCGTTGAGCCAGGACGAAGTTCTCAAGGGGTGGCCGACGGGTCACCCCTTTTCTTTTGCCTGCTGATAACCTGTCCGAGAACCGGGCCTGGCTTTTCCAGTCTCATGGACAGGCCCTAATCCGCAGTGAGGAATAGCATGAAGCGCATCTGGCGTTTGGCAGGTGTAGGTTTGCTGATGGTCACCGTTGGCGCGCAGGCAGTGGCCGACGAACGTGATACCGGGCCGCGTGGTGAGGGCGGTGGTCAGCATGAAAGAGGGCCGGAGGGCGGACGGCCAGGAGGCGGTAATGAACAGCCGCGTCCGCAGAACAATCAGCCACGGCCCGAAAACAACCCGCCGCGCCCGCAGAATCAGCATTTTGATCCCGCAGGCCAGAACGGTGGTGGCCAATGGCAAGGGCGTCCCCAGGGCAATGAGCAGGGGCGGCCCCAGCCACAACCACAGCCGTCGAACAACCTGCCGATCCAGAGTCGCCCCGACACCGTGCGCCAGACCCAGGAACCGCGTCAGGGCTATTACCGTGACATCCCTCGACGCAATGACGGCAACCAACACTGGGAAGCCGGCGGCCCAGGCTCGCGCCCCGGCGACAACCGCTGGCCCGGTCGCCCTGACGGCCATGGCAACGGCTGGGGCCCAGGGCCGCAGCATCGCCCAGGTTATGTGATCGACCGCTTCCCTGATCGCAATTACCGCGTGCCTTACCGTGGCCAGGACTACTTCTACTCCGGCGGCTATTGGTATCGCCCGCAAGGCCCGCGCTATGTGGTGGTGACGCCGCCCTACGGCATCCGTGTGCATTACCTGCCGGACTACGCCCGTGAAGTGTGGATCGGCAGCGCGCTGTTCTTCCTCGCGGCGGGTTCCTACTACACCTACGAAAGCAGCTCCCAGCAATACGTGGTGGTGCAACCGCCAGCCGCCGTACCGGCACCGCAGCCCGCGCCGCAAGGCAATGGTTATGATGTGGTGGCGTATCCGGCCAACGGCCAGTCACCGGCCCAGGTGCAGCAGGACGGGTATGACTGTTATCGCTGGGCCGTGCAGCAAAGTGGCTTCGACCCGCAGCAAGTCACCTACGCCCCCGATCCGGCGGTGGTGCAAACCTACCGCCAGGCCCAGGGCAACTGCCTGAGCAGCCGCGGTTATCAGGTGCAGTACTAGGTTTTATTGCCTGTGACCACTTCCCGCGGGTCGGCGTGCACCAGCACTTCGGCGCGCGGGTAGGCCTTGTGAATCGCATCGGCGGCCTGGTCGCTGATGCCGTGGGCCACTGACAGCGTCAACTCCCCCGGCAGTTCCAAGTGCAACTGCACAAACCAGTGGCTACCGGAAATCCGCGTGCGCAAATCATGCGCGCCCAAGACGCCCGGTACGCCACGGGCCAGTTCGAGCATGTGCTGACTGACGTCCGGCGGCAGTTCTTCATCCATCAATACCGCAAAGCTTTCACGGGCGATCTGGATGGCGCTCCACAAGATGTAGGCGGCAATGCCCAGGCCGAACCAGGCGTCGACCTGATGGTAGCCAAACCCTGCCAGCACCAGCGCCACCAAAATGCTGCCGTTGAGCATCAGGTCGGAGCGGTAATGCAATGAGTCCGCGCGCACGGCGTTGGAGCCGGTTTCGCGGATCACCCGGTGTTGCAGCATCAGCAACGCCACGGTCAGCACCAGGGAAAACACGATCACACCAATGCTCAACCAGGGCGCGCCGACCGGTTCCGGGTGTTGCAGCCGCTGGTACGCCTGGAATGCGATCAACACCGCACTGCCGCCGATAAACAGCGCCTGCGCCATGCCCGACAGCGACTCCGCCTTGCCGTGCCCATAACGGTGATCGTCATCGGCCGGGCGCAACGCGTAATGCACCGCCACCAGGTTCAGCAGCGAGGTCACGCCGTCCAGCAGTGAGTCGGTCAACCCGGCGAGCATGCTCACCGAGCCGCTGAGCCACCAGGCGATGGCCTTGGTGATAATCAGCGCACAAGCCACGCCCACCGAGGCGCGGGTGGCAAGGCGCAAGAGCCTGGCGTGTTCGGGACTGCTTGTCATAGGCGGCTTGGATCCTTAAGCGGCGGGTTGCAGGCCCAGGCTGGCGAGCTGTTGCACGCTGCCCTTGAATTGGATCATGCGCGGGTCGTCCAGCGGCAGGCTGCGGCCGGCTTCCTTCTGGATAATGCTTTGCAGCTTGGCGTTGTCGACCTTGCCGTCGGCGCCAATCGCTTCGTGGAGTTTCTGCGGATCGACCTGGGCGGTCTTGCCCGGTTCGAAGTAGATGGCGCCGGTGGCGAAGTCCACGCCGAACGCAATTAGGCCGGGGATCACATAAAACAGCAGCCCCACTGCGTCGAGCACGGCAATGGTCGGGTCGATCTTGCCGTCGATCTGGCCACGGCGGTCCGGGTAGAAGATCGAACCGCAGGCCGTCAATTGGCTCAACAGGGTGACGGCGAGGACACCGCCAATGACACGGGAAGCGATACGCATGGAAAATCTCCTGTAGGTCACTGTAGGAGCGAGCTTGCTCGCGAAAAACGTCAACGATAACGCGTGCTGCCTGAAAATACGTGGTGCTCTCTGGTTTTTCGCGAGCAAGCTCGCTCCTACAAGAGACCCGCGCCAGCATCCGGCAGTTCGCCGTTATACTCGCCGCTCTGCTTTGGAGCCAGTATGAATTCGTTGCCGATTGATGAAGTTTTACCTGCACTGCGTGACGCCTTGGCGAATCGCCATGAAGCCGTGCTCGAAGCGCCCCCCGGCGCCGGTAAAACCACCCGCGTGCCCTTGGCGTTATTGAACGAACCCTGGCTGGCCGGGCAGACCATCCTGATGCTCGAACCCCGCCGTCTTGCAGCCCGTGCGGCGGCCGAACGCTTGGCCAGTGAGTTGGGTGAAAAGGTCGGTGAAACCGTCGGCTATCGAATCCGTCTGGACAGCAAGGTCGGCCCCAATACGCGCATCGAAGTGGTCACCGAAGGCATCCTCACCCGCCGCCTGCAGGATGACCCGGCGCTGGACGGCGTGGGTTTGCTGATCTTCGACGAGTTCCACGAACGCAGCCTCGACGCCGACCTGGCGCTGGCCCTGAGCCTCAACGGCCGCGAACTGTTTCGCGATGATCAACCGCTGAAAATCCTGCTGATGTCCGCCACCCTCGAAGGCGAGCGCCTGGCCACTCTGCTGGACGACGCGCCGATCCTGCGCAGCGAAGGGCGCATGTTCCCGGTGCAGATGCGCTGGGGCCGACCTTACCAGCCCGGTGAGTTCATCGAACCGCGCGTGGTGCAGACCATTCTCGAAGCCCTGCACGACGAAACCGGCAGCGTGCTGGTTTTCCTACCGGGGCAGGCCGAGATTCGTCGGGTCAACCAGCAACTGGCCGACGCCCTCGGCGAGCGCACCGATGTGTTGTTGTGCCCGCTGCATGGCGAACTGGACCTCAACGCTCAACGCGCCGCCATCGATCCGGCCCCCGCCGGTAAACGCAAAGTGGTGCTGGCGACCAACATCGCCGAGACCAGCCTGACCATCAATGGCGTGCGCGTGGTGATTGACGCCGGGCTGGCGCGAGTGCCGCGTTTCGACCCCGGCAGCGGCATGACCCGCCTCGATACCCAACGTATCTCTCGCGCCAGCGCCACCCAGCGGGCTGGCCGGGCAGGGCGCCTGGAGCCGGGCGTGTGTTATCGCCTGTGGTCCGAAGACCAGCACGAAGGCCTGGCCGCTTATGGCAGTGCGGAAATCCTCGCCGCCGACCTGGCCGGACTGGCTTTGCAGCTCGCGCGTTGGGGTGTCACACCCAACCAACTGGTGTGGCTGGATGTGCCACCGACCGCCGCGTATGCCCAGGCCCAGGATTTGCTGGTGCGCCTCGGCGCCTTGAATGAAGACAAACTGACCGCCCATGGGCAGAAGATGGCCGAGTTGCCGGCCCATCCGCGTATCGCCCATCTGCTGCTGCGCGGACAGGACCTGGGGCTGGCGACGACCGCTTGTGATGTGGCCGCCCTATTGGGGGAGCGCGATATCTTGCGCGGTGGCGGTGCGGATTTGCACAGTCGATTGGCGCTGTTATCCGGCGAAGAACGCGCACGCGGCACCCAGGGCGGCGTGCAGCGGGCCAGGCAACTGGCGCGACAATATCGCGGCTACTTAAGAGGCCAGGCGACTCAAGCCGTTGCCGACCCCGATCACCCGCGCTGGCTCGGCGCCTTGCTGGCGCTGGCCTACCCGGATCGCGTCGCCCAACAGCGTCGCCCCGGCGGTGCTGAATATCGCCTGGCCAACGGCCGCGCGGCGCTGTTCGCCGAAGCCGACAGCCTGATGAAACAGGCCTGGCTGGTCATCGCCGACCTAGGCAGTCGCCAGGGCCAGCGCGAAGAGCGTATCTACCTGGCGGCGGATTTTGATCCGGCGCTGTTCGACACGGTGCTGGCCGAGCAAGTGCGTAATGTCGACCAGCTCGACTGGGACGAACGCGAAGGCGTCCTGCGCGCCGAACGCCAACGCAAAGTCGGTGAACTGGTGCTCAGTCGCGAACCGCTGACCGGCCTCGACGAATCCGCCCGCAGCCAGGCGCTGGTCAACCTGGTACGGCGCAAAGGCCTGGAACTGCTGCCGTGGACGCCGGAACTGCGCCAATGGCAGGCCCGGGTCATGTTGCTGCGCCAGCTCGACGCCGGCAAAACCAGCGAATGGCCCGACCTCAGTGACAAGGCGTTGCTCGCCAATCTCGAACACTGGCTGATGCCCTACCTGGGCAAAGTCTCGCGCCTGAGTCATTTTGCCAACCTGGATATCGCAAGCTTCCTGCACAACCTGCTGCCCTGGCCACTGCCCCAACGTTTGGACGAACTGGCACCGCAGCATGTGAAAGTGCCATCGGGTTCGTCAGTGCGTTTGGACTACAGCGAGCAGCCGCCGATCCTGGCGGTGCGCTTGCAGGAATTGTTCGGGCTGGCCGACACCCCGCGCATTGCTGGAGGGCGCCAAGTGGTGAAGCTGCATTTGTTGTCCCCGGCGCGTCGGCCGGTGCAGGTCACGCAGGACCTGGCGAACTTCTGGCGCAGTACCTATGCCGAGGTGAAGAAGGATTTGAAGGGGCGGTACCCGAAGCACTATTGGCCGGATGACCCGCTGGTGGCGGAGGCGACGGCGCGGATCAAACCGCGCAAGTGACTACTGGGCGGCAGGCAGCAGAAACCGTGCAATCACCGGCAAATGGTTGGAAATACGCAACGTATCCTCCTGCCGCACCTTGGCTTCCACCCGTTTGATCCGCGGGCTGTAGAACAGGTAATCCAGCGTACGGTCCGGGCCGTCCACGCTCGGGTCGTTGGGGAAGTTCGTCAGCCATTGCTCACGATCAATCCCGCTGGATTGGCTGTTGCTCGGGATCATTGGGTATTTGTCCCACAGCAGATGCAGCTCGCTGTCCGGCGAATACTGCCCGCGTTTGGTGGCGTCCAGGCGTAGGAATTGTCCCAAGGGCAGCAGGTTGAAATCCCCGCCGATCAACCAGGGCGTGCCACGGCCCTCGAATTTATCCAGCAGTTTGACCGTAGTTTTCACCTGATCCTGCACCGCGCTGCGCCCTGGGCCATCGCCATCCAGGCGCGTGTTGAGCACCGCGAGTTGGCCGCCATCGCTCAAGGGCAGGTAAGTCAGCAGCAACGCCGGCTTGGGTTGGAACTGGCGGCTGAGGATATTGGCCTCGGGCGCCGGTAGTTGCAGGCGTTCGGCGTGTTCGATCTGGTAACGGCTGAGGGTCGCCAGTTTGCGGCCGACGCTGCCGAAGATGTGCAGGTTTGGCACGAAGTCGGCTTTCCAGTCGAAGGCCTGGGCGCTGCAGGGGTAGAGGTCGACCAGGCGCTCCTGCAAAAGGGCCAGTTGGTCCTGGTAGTGAGAAGGCTTGGCGTTTTCGTCGAGTTCCTGCAGCAGCAGGATGTCGGGCTGTTCGTCGCGGATCACCCGTGCCACTTCGTCGAGGCTGGCGGCCATGTCTTCCACGGTGGGGCGGTCGTCGGGGCCGCTGCCGTCGGCGGTGTCGTACCAGAACACATAGTTCTTGCCGGCCAGGTATTGCACGTTCCAGGTCATGACCTTGAGTGCCTGCCCCGGCAATAGTGTCGGCGCACGCGGCGCGACGCAGCTCACCGGCAGGGTTTCCTTCGCCTCGGGGCGCCAGGTCAGGCTGTAGATCAGGGCGGTCAGCAAGCCTGCGATGATCAGCAGGCTCAGCAAGGTGATGCGCAATAAACGGGTCATCGGCTCGGCTTATAGCGTTTCAGAGGTGGCACGGAGCATATCACCGCGCGTCGGCATCGCCACCGATCAGCATGAATAAACGAAACAGCACCACGCTGGTAAACAGTTGGAGAAAGCTGTGGGCACTGTCCAACAGCAAGCCAATCAGCGGCGCAGGTGTTGGATACGCTGCAACGCTGGCGCCCTTGAGCAACCACAGCGGCGTCATCACGCACAGCAGGCACACCAGAATCAGCCAGAAATGCCCACGGCTCAGGCGGAAGCTTTCCTTCATCGCCTCCAACGCCGGCATGCCGCGCAGCACCAGCAGGTACTCGGCAAACGCCAGTACCACCATCAGCCACAGCCCCGGCAGGAAATACAGCGACAGCCCCAGCAGAATCAGCAGCGTGCTCATCGCCGTCAGCAGGGCGAAGCGCGGCCACAGGGTAAGGGCCATGGCCCAGACATCTTTAGTGCGCGGCGACTCGCCACGGGTGCGAGCATCCAGAAACAGGATCAGCGCGCCGGTATACAGCGGGTACACCAGCAACCCCACCACCACGCTGTAGCCGGGAAACGCATCCGGGCCGACGACGTGGTTGAGCACCTGTTGCAGCAGGGCTTCGAAAATCACCAACGGCAGACACAGCTGGACGATGGCGCCCAGGTTGCGTTGGGTGAAACGGAAGGAGTCGCGCAGCACGTCTAACGGATTCATCAAGTTCATCGCAGGCCTGAAAGCAAGGGCAACACTTTAACCGATCATCACCGGAGGTAAGCAAACGTAAACCTTGAGTAAAGACCATTGAAACAACTCGTAACACCCCCATAACTAGGACGGCGCCTGATTAAAGGCGAGACCACGATTTCTACCGGCAATCTAACGAGGTCGCCATGAACAGCGAAGAGCAAACCCTGATCGATGGACTGTTTTCACGGTTGCAACAAGCCGAAACGGACTCAGCCCCCCGCGACGCCCAGGCCGAAGCGCGGATCAAGGAGCACATGACGCGCCAACCGGCGGCCGGGTATTACATGACCCAGTCGATCCTGGTGCAGGAACACGCGCTCAAGAGCCTCGACGCGCAGAACAAGCAGCAGGCGCAGCAGATCCAGCAATTGCAGGACGAACTGCAGCGGGCTAAGTCCGCGCAGCCTGCTCCGGCGAGCAGCGGCGGATTCCTGTCGAGCATCTTTGGCGGCGGTGGTTCCCGTGATCAGCAGCCGGCTCAAAGTGCACCGCCGTCTTCCGGTGGTGGCTGGCGCGAACCGACGCGGCCTGGGTTCAGCCAGCCTGCCCCGCAGCAGAATTATCAACAGCCTGCTCCAGCCGCTCCGGCGGGCAGCGGCTTCCTCGGCGGCGCGATGAAAACCGCAGCCGGCGTGGCCGGTGGTGTGTTGCTGGCCGAAGGCATCAGCAGCCTGTTCAACCACAACTCGCAACAGCCGCAAGTCGTGGAAGAAATCATCCGTGAAGAGCCAGCGCCTGCCAGTGACAACGGCAACTGGGGCAACGACGACCAGAAGTACGCCGGCAATGACAGCTGGGGCAGCAACAATTCGGACAGCTTTGCCGACAGCGATTATTCCGACGATTCTTCCTCCTTCGGCGACGACGATTCCTTCGTCTGACCCGCCCAGACCGGGGCGACTCGTTGCCCCGGTCTGATTTTTCCCGGAAACCTTCTCGCGGCTGGCATACTTGCACCCTTTCCGGGCCCTGGCGCCTGGCTGTCATGAGGAAGTGCGGTGAAGAAAATTGCAGTGTTCGCCGATGTGCAAAACCTCTATTACACCGTCCGCCAGGCCTATGGTTGCCACTTCAACTACGCCGCGCTGTGGGCTGACATCAGCGCACGCGGGCAGATCGTCGAGGCGTACGCGTATGCCATCGACCGTGGCGACAGCAAGCAGCAGCAGTTCCAGCAGATCCTGCGCAACCTGGGCTTTACGGTAAAACTCAAGCCCTACATCCAGCGCAGCGACGGCTCGGCCAAGGGCGACTGGGACGTGGGCATCACCCTCGACATCATGGACGCCGCCGACCACGTCGACGAAATCGTGCTGGCCTCCGGCGACGGTGATTTCGACATGCTGCTCGACCGGGTTATCCACAAGCATGGCGTCGAAGCCGTGGCTTATGGTGTACCAGGGCTGACGGCCAATTCATTGATACGCGCCGCCAGCCGTTATGTGCCGATCGAAGGCGCGTTGTTGCTCAAATAAATGCCAAGACGGAGTTGGAACAGGTTTGGAACGTATAGCGGTCATCGACTTTGAAACCACCGGCATCACCCCGAGCAGCCACTGCCGGGCCACGGAAATCGCGGTGGTCATCCTTGAGCGTGGTCAGATCGTGGACCGCTACCAGAGCCTGATGAAAACCGGCGTGCACGTGCCGGCGTTCATCGAACAACTCACCGGCATCAGCAACGCCATGCTGCGCAGCGCGCCGCCGGCGGAGCGGGTGATGAATGAGGTCAATGAATTCGTCGGCGTCACGCCGTTGCTGGCGCACAACGCCGCGTTCGACCAGAAGTTCTGGGACTTTGAGCTGGGTCTCATCCGCCGCACCCGTTTGCAGAAGTTCGCCTGTTCGCTGCTGCTGGCGCGTCGTCTCATGCCATCGGCGCCCAACCACAAGCTCGGCACGTTGAACGCCTACGCCCAACTGCCCCACACCGGCAAGGCTCACCGGGCGATGGCGGATGCGGAGATGGCGGCAAACCTCACGGCCCATCTGGCCCAGGAACTGCGCGGGACCCATGGCTTGCGTGAGCTGTCCCATGATCTGCTGTGCACCTTGCAGAAAGTGCCGGCGGCGAAGATCAATGAGCATCTGAAGAAGCATCGCGGGTTCTGAAGGCGCCATCGCCGGCAAGCCGGCTCCTACAGGGGTGTGGTGCGCCGCGAACCTTTGTAGGAGCCGGCTTGCCGGCGATGGCGGCGGTTCAGCCGCCATTTTTCCCATTGCCCTCCAACTGCCCCAAGGGCACCCGCCGCTCTATCGCACTCGACAAAATAATCGAGGTCTTGCTGAACCCGAACTTCGCCACGCGGTTGATCAAGCTCTCCAGCTCCGGCATCGACCCCACCGCCGCCTGCATGATCACGCACGGATCCCCCGTCACCCGATGGCACTCCGTCAATTCAGGGATTTCCGCCAACGCGTCATACACCTTCTGGCTGCCGTGATTGGTCAACCGCAGCTCAATCACGCACTGAATCGGCAAGCCCACTTTGGACAAGTCCACCTTGGCCTGATACCCGGTGATCACGCCACTGGCCTCCAGCTTGGCCACGCGCTCGGCCACGGCGGGGGCGGAGAGGTTTACCGTGCGGGCCAGTTGCGCGTAGGACGCGCGGCCGTCTTCGAGCAGGGCGCTGAGGAGCATGCGGTCGTATTTGTCCATGATAAGGCTCCGGTTGCGCGTGACTTTCGAAAGAACGGTTTATAGCCTTCATAACCATGCTTTGAAAAGTGTATTGGCGTTTTAAACAGGTTTTGTAACTTATGTTTAACGACCTGCCTTTTTAGAATAAGCCTCCCATCTCCTGCCATAGAGCCGCCCAATGCCTGGCCCACGTCGCTTTCCCTTACCGTTGATCGCCGCCTTTTTTGCGCTGTATGTGATCTGGGGTTCCACCTATCTGGTGATTCGCATCGGCGTGGAGTACTGGCCGCCGTTGCTGCTGGCGGGGATTCGGTTTTGCACGGCGGGGGCGTTGATGTATGGCTTCCTGCGCTGGCGCGGGGTGCCGGCGCCGACGTGGCCGCAGTGGAAGGCGGCCGCGATGATCGGACTTTTGCTGCTCACCGTGGGCAATGGCGGCGTCAGCGTGGCGGAACACATGGGCGTGTCGTCCGGCGTGGCGGCGCTGGCCGTGGCGACGGTGCCGTTGTTCACCTTGCTGTGCGGGTATTTCTGGGGCGCGCGCAACACTCGGTTGGAGTGGGCGGGGGTGATCCTGGGGATCATCGGCATCGCCATGCTCAATATGGGCAGCACGTTGCAATCGAGCCCGATGGGTGCTGTGTTGCTGTTGGTGGCGGCGGCCTCCTGGGCGTTTGGTTCGGTGTGGAGCCGGCAATTGCCGTTGCCCCAGGGCGCCATGGCCAGTGCTGCGGAGATGCTGGTCGCCGGTGTGGCGCTGTTGTTCGTCAGCGCGCTATCCGGTGAACGCCTGCAGGCCGTACCGCCGCTGGAAGGCTGGCTGGCCCTGGCCTATCTGACGGTGTTCGGCTCGATCATCGCCTTCAACGCTTATATGTACCTGCTCAAGCATGTGCGCCCGGCGGCGGCGACCAGCTATGCCTATGTGAACCCGGCGGTCGCCGTATTGCTCGGCATCGTGTTCGTCGGCGAGACCATTGGTCTGGAAGAAGCTTTGGCCATGCTGGTGATTATCAGCGCCGTCCTGCTGATCAGCCTGCCCCAGTGGCGTAAGCCGAAGGCGGAAATAAGGTAAACTGCGGCGCATTGCGACCTTGCGCTGAATTTTTCCTACGGTAAATACATGACTTTCGCCTCCCTTGGCCTGATCGAACCCTTGCTGCGCGCCCTTGAGACGCTTGGCTACCAGACCCCGACGCCGGTGCAGGCGCAAGCCATTCCGGCAGTGCTGGCCGGTCGCGACCTGATGGCCGCCGCCCAGACCGGCACCGGCAAGACCGCCGGTTTCGCCGTGCCGTTGTTACAACTGCTGACGACGGAAGGGCCGAAAGTCGCCGCCAACTCGGCGCGCGCACTGATCCTGTGCCCGACCCGCGAGCTGGCCGAGCAGGTGCACGCCAGTGTTGCCGAGTACGCGCAAAACCTGCCGCTGACCACTTACGCGGTGTACGGCGGCGTGAGCATCAACCCGCAGATGATGAAGCTGCGCAAGGGCGTCGACATCCTGGTCGCCACCCCTGGCCGCCTGATCGACCTGTTCCGCCAGAACGCGCTGAAACTCAACCAGCTACAAACCCTGGTGCTGGACGAAGCCGACCGCATGCTCGACCTGGGCTTCTCCGAAGAGCTGGCGAACATCTACCGCATGCTGCCGAAGAAGCGCCAGACCTTGCTGTTCTCCGCGACCTTCTCCGATGAGATCCGCACGCTGGCCGGGCAGATGCTCAACGACCCGCTGAGCATCGAAGTCAGCCCGCGCAACGTCGCCGCCAACACCGTGAAGCAGTGGGTGGTGCCGGTGGACAAGAAGCGCAAGCCGGAGCTGTTTGTGCACCTGATGCGCAAAGGCCGCTGGAAGCAGGTGCTGGTGTTCGCCAAGACCCGTAACGGCGTGGATGCGCTGGTGGATAAGTTGCAAGGCCTGGGCATCAATGCCGACGGCATCCATGGCGACAAGCCGCAAGCCACGCGCCAGCGTGCGCTGGACCGCTTCAAATCCAGCGAAGTGCAGATCCTGGTCGCCACCGACGTGGCGGCCCGTGGCCTGGATATCGAAGACTTGCCGCTGGTGGTCAACTTCGACTTGCCGATCGTGGCCGAGGACTACATCCACCGCATCGGCCGTACCGGGCGTGCGGGCAACACCGGTGAGGCGATTTCCCTGGTGTGTGCCGATGAAGTGAACATGCTGTCGGCCATCGAGATGTTGACGCGTCAGACCTTGACCCGTCACATGGAGCAGGATTTCGAACCCGAGCACCGTGTGCCAGAGACCGATGCCAGCGGGCAGGTGGTGAAGAAGCCAAAGAAACCGAAGAAGCCTAAAACCTCGGGCGGTGGCGGTAAGCGCAACCTCGGTAAGTGGGTGGACAGCGGGGAAGTGGCGCCGTCGGAGCCGTCGATCAAGCCGGTGCGCAAGGTGCCTGTTTTTAATACCGGGCCGCGCAAACGCAAACCGTAAAATTTGTAGGAGCGAGCTTGCTCGCGAAAACCGGCAACGATCACGCGTCGAATCTGGATTAACGCGGTGTTCTTGAGTTTTTCGCGAGCAAGCTCGCTCCTACAGTGGTTTTTTCAACCATTCGAGAACGCCGCGTCCGGCCATCCGCCCACTGGCAAAGCATCCTGTCAGCAAATACCCGCCCGTCGGCGCTTCCCAATCCAGCATCTCCCCCGCACAAAACACCCCCGGCAACTGCTTGAGCATCAAGCGTTCATCCAACGCCTCAAACGGCACGCCGCCCGCTGTGCTGATCGCTTCATCCATCGGCCGGGTCTTCACCAGGGTCAAGGGCAGCGCCTTGATATCCACCGCCAACTGCGCTGGGTCATTGAAGTGGTCAGCCGGCGCCAACTCACGCAGCAGAGCGGCTTTGACGCCATCCAAGCCCAACTGACTGTGTAGGTGTTTGCTCATCGAACGCGAGCCACGCGGTTTCGCCAACGCGGCCTGAACCTTGTCCAGTGGCCTGCTCGGTAGCAGGTCGATATGCACAGTGGCCGAGCCTTCGCGGTTGATCGCTTCGCGGATCGGCGCGGATAACGCGTAGATCAAGCTGCCTTCAATACCGGTGGCGGTAATCACGCATTCACCCAGGCGTGGCTTGTCGTCCCCCAAGCCAATCGCGACATTTTTCAACGGCGCACCAGCGAATTTGCTGACCATCAACTCGCTCCAGGCCGACACTTCGAAACCGCAGTTGCTCGGTTGCAGCGGGGCGTAAGGCACGCCTTTGTCTTCCAGCAACGTGAGCCAGGCGCCGTCAGATCCGAGCCGTGACCAACTCCCGCCGCCAAGGGCCAGCAGAACGGCGTCGCTGTGGACCGTTTTTTCGCCTTCGGGGCTGTGGATAAGTAAGTCGCCCCCGGCGGTCCAGCCCAGCCAACGATGACGGGTGTGGATAACCACTCCTTGGTCGCGCAGGCGCTTGAGCCAGGCGCGCAACAGGGGCGCGGCTTTCATGTCGGTGGGAAACACACGACCGGAGGTGCCGACAAACGTTTGAATGCCCAAGCCATGAATCCATTCACACAACGCCTCCGCCCCGAAACTACGCAGCAACGGCGCCATGTGCGGCGCACGTTCGGCGTAGCGTGACAGGAATGCCGGGTACGCTTCGGAGTGGGTGATGTTCATGCCGCCCACGCCGGCCAGCAGAAACTTGCGTCCCACCGAGGGCATGCCGTCGTACAGGTCCACCCGCACGCCCGCCTGGCTCAGGACTTCGGCGGCCATCAGCCCGGCTGGGCCGCCGCCGATGATGGCAACGTGGGAAGGAGCAGTAGCGGACATCGGCAGGCCTGGTCAAAAACAAAGGGCGCCCATTGTAAGCAATGCTGCGAAATTGTGGTGGTTGGATGGACCGCTGTGGCGAGCGGGCTTGCCCCGCGTTGGGCTGCGCAGCGGCCCCAAAAACGGCTACCGCATTTCTTTTGAGAAAATGCGGTGGCTCTATTGGGGCTGCTGCGCAGCCCAACGCGGGGCAAGCCCGCTCGCCACAACAAGCCCGCTCGCCACGACAAGCTAACCGGGCTTTAGGCAAAACCGGTGTTGGCGTACGGTGGGTATTCATCCTTGCGGTCGGCGTCGGTGATCGGGCCGCCCGTCAGGCCATATTTATCCAGGGTCGGTACCAGGTTGCCGAAGAACGCGTCCTGTTGTTTTTCCCGCTTTACCACCTCGATGATCGGGAACACAAAGCTGGTCACGATGCCCAGGCCGGCGGTGGCCCAACCCAGTACGCCGGCGAAGGTCCCCGCGATGGCCGCCGCATCGGCAATGCCAAACAGGCCCGCACCGCCCTCGATGATCGAGGCGACTGCCGCGCCGGTGCCCAGGGCGCCGCTGGTGAGGGAGAAACCGGCGTTGAGCTTATCCCCGGCAAACGCGCTGTTGACCCCGCTGATCAGGCCGAACACACCGCCGATGAAGCTGCCGCTGCCGCCGACGATCTTGCCCAGGTTGCCCAGGCGGTTGAGGCCGTCGGTGTTCTGCACCATTTTGCCGGTAGGGAATTCGCCGATGCCTTGGGGTTTGCTCGGGTCAATCGGCGTGGGCTTCCAAGTCATGCCGTAGCCGGCTTCCTTGGCGTATTTGGTGCCGCCTTCGGTAATCAGACCGGCGAACTGCATGCCCGCCGCCACACGCCCGGCGTTATCCGCCGGGCTGTTGCCGCCCGTAGCTGAACGCGCCGCCAGCACGCCACCGGCCAGCAAGGCGCTGCCGATGTGCAGCAGGCCCTGTTTGTACGAATCGCTGACGTTGAGCTTCAGCCCATCCACGGCCTTGGGCAGTACGTCGCTGATCTTCTGGCCCTGACGGTTCACGTCCCACATCGAGCGGATCAACGAGATCACGTCCTGCGGCTTGATTTGCGCACCGCTGGCGTCCTTGAACATGTCCGGGTCGTCGGCCATGGCTTTCTCGATGATGGCCGTGGTCTTGGCCTCGTCGAAGTTGCCATTGGCATCGCCGAATGCGCCCTTGAGCACGTCGTCGTTGGCGCCGTTGACCAGCGAGTCGGACACCGCCTGGTTGACGTATTGCTGCACCGTCGACGAGTCCTGGGCCGAGACCTTGTCACCGAGGAATTCCTTGACCAGCTCAGCGTGGGCGGCGTACTGGCCGATGGCGGTCATCGGGTCGGCATTCGGCTGGGCGAGGGCGTCTTCCAGGTCTTTGCCGTTGAGGATGTGGTCCTTGAAGAACTGCTCGATGTCCCCGGACTTGCCGGACTTTTGCGCGATGACACTGAGGTCCACATGCCCATCGCCGCCCAATGCCAGGTCGGTGAGGGTGGCGTCGGTGCCGGCCAGGCTCAGGGCGTCCATGAGCGACAGCGGTTTGCCATCAGCCCCTTTGGTGTTCAGGGCGGTGTTGAGCACATTGCCGCTGTTGATCTGGCCGTCCTGGTAGGCCTGCAATTCATGCTTGATCGCCGGGTCGCTGTTGACGATATCGCGCATGCCGGAGGCCTGGTTCTGCGCCAGGAACGTCTTCACATCCGGATCACTGGACAGCTTGCCGATGGCGGCGTCGAGCTGGTCGGTGACCTTGGACTTGGTCGGGTTGAGGTGGTATTCGGTGTCCGCCGTAATCCCCGCATACAGGTCGCCGTCGCCCACTTTGTCGCTGGCGGCCATGCGCGCACGGGCGTCGCTGATTTCCATCATCACGGCGGCTTTGGTCTTGCCGTCGTAGTTCTCCGGGTGTTCGAGCACGTCCTTGGTCAGTTTGGAGGTGTCGACGTCGGCCACCGAGCTGCGCACCGCGGCGTTGCTGAGCATCATCAACACGCCGTGGTCGTCCTGGGGCGCCTGGTTTTCAAGCCACGCGCCGAGGTTTTTCTGTTGGGTGATGCCGTCGGCCTTGGCGGTGGCGGGCAGGTCGCCGGCCATGTCGAGGGTGCGCAGCATGCCGGGGGTGGACCAATAGCCTGCGGCGCCGGTCAGCTCGGGGCTCAGGCCCGAGTCATCCTTGATCGCCTTGAGGTTGGCGGTGTTCAGGCTGCCGTTGTTGGCACGCTGGTTGGGCCCCTGCATTTCCGGGCCCGCGCTGCTCACCAGGGAAATATTGGCCATGACGATGGCGGCGGACTTGGCGTTTTCCTTGGCCAAACCCGTGGCGTCGGGGTTCTTGCTGAGGAAGGTGCTGTAGGATTTCGAAGCGGCTGACAGATCTTTGTTCGATTGGCTGATGAACTTATCCACATCGGCGTGGGTAATCACCCCATCGCTTTTGCCCAGGCCGCCGCTGTCGAGGGCGTTCATCAGGCTCGGGCTGCCGGCCAGGTACTTGAGGCAGGCCTGGGCTTCGGGCGGCAGGTCGGCGGGCGGGTTGGAGAAGTCGATGGGGCGGTCGTGCAGGCCCCATTTGTCCCAGTTGTCGCTGAGCATTTTCGACGCGGCGCGTGGGCGGTCGAGGTCGCGTTCTTCCTGGGTCGGCGTGCCGCTGGTGTTGCCGACGATCTTGTCCCAGTCCTTGGCGCTGGCGTACTTGGAGTTGTCGATCCAGTTGGTGTCCACGGCGCCGTCGACGCCAAAGATGCCGTTGGACTCCTTGACCACCGAGGCATACAGGTCTGGGCTGATGGCCTGGGACACGATGATTTTTTCGCCGGAGGCGGTTTCGTAGCGGATCAACCCGTGGCCGAGTTCTTCCGGCTTGCCCACCAGGCTCACGCTGCCGGCCTCATCGGCGCTTGCCAGGCGATAACCGTCTTTTTTGCTGTCGTTGATCAGACCCCAGGTCTCGCCATCGGACTTAACCTTTTCATACAGGTCGCTGTTGGTTTCCTTACTGACGACGACCTTGTCGCCTGACAGGGTTTCGTATCGAATCATCCCCGGGCCCACTTCATCGGCCGGGCCGATGCCTTTGTAGGTGTCCAGGCCCGGCGCGGTGTCGCCGGCCTGGGCGATGCGGTAGCCGTCGGCCTTGCTCTTGTTCAGCGCGTCCACGGCGTTGACTTTGCCGGCCATGCCGTCGAACAGGTAAGGGGTCATCTGCTTGATAATGATGATGTCCTTGCCGTCGCGGGTTTTCAGCTCCAGAACGTTGTCGGAAATCTTGGTGATGCTGGCGATGTTGGCCAGCGGCACGCCGGTGTTGCTGATGTCGGCCAGGTTCGGGTCGTTGAGGCGCTTGATCGCCTCTTGGTCGCCGGTGGCTTTGACGTCAGCGATTTTCTTGTCCTTGGTGTTGTCGGTCACCGCCAGGACTTTGAAATTGCCGGGGTGGGCGGACTCCTTGAAGCCGGAGACAGCGCGGGACATCGCGGCGTCGAAGGTGGCGGCGACTTTCTTCAGGGCGTCGTCATTGCCGGGCGTCGCACTGCTGCCGATCTTGTAAGTTGCCATCGCGGGGTACTCTGAAAGCGGGAGAGGCCTTCAGGTTGACGACGGCGTGCGGCAGTTTTGTTGCAAAACGGCCGCGGACGCCAAGTTCCACAACGTTTCACGGCTGTGGAAAAGTATCTGGTCAAATAACGTACAGTTTCTTGCAGGCCATACGGCTACTGGCTTTCAGGCCCTTACGCTCAACTTATCCACAGGTGGTTCCACAGGGATTGTGGGTAACGCCCACAGTTCAATGACAGCCTGATGACGTCCATACCCTCTGCGCGCTGTGGTGCAGGATGCCGTGGCGGCGGGCGAGGGCCGGGCGGTCCTTGCTGTAGCCGCCGCCGATCACGCCCATCACCGGGATGTCGCGGCCCAGGCAGTGGCGCATCACGCTCTCATCACGGGCGGCGACGCCCTGGTCTGTCAGCTTGAGGTAACCGAGGGCGTCGTCCTTGTGCACATCGACGCCGGCGTCGTACAGCACCAGGTCGGGTTGGTAGAGCGGCAACAGGTAGTTGAGCGCATCGTCCACCACCTTGAGGTAGTCAGCATCGCCCATGCCCATGGGCAACGGGATGTCCCAGTCGCTCTGGGCTTTGCGCGCGGGGAAGTTCTTTTCGCAGTGCAGCGACACGGTGATGGCGTCCGGCGTGTCGTGGAGGATACGCGCGGTGCCATCGCCCTGATGTACGTCGCAATCGAAGATCAGCACGCGATTGACCCGGCCACTGGCCAGCAGGTAATGGCTGATCACCGCCAGGTCATTGAAGATGCAGAAACCCGCCGGGTAATCGTAGTGAGCGTGGTGGGTGCCGCCCGCCAGGTGGCAGGCCAGGCCGTGTTCCAGGGCTTGTTCCGCCGCGAGAATCGAACCGCCCACCGCCCGAACGGTACGTCGGGCCAGGGCTTCGTTCCAGGGCAGGCCGAGGCGGCGCTGGTCTTCGCGGGACAATTCGCCGCCCATGTAGCGCTCGATATACCCAGCGTCATGGGCCAGGGCCAGAATCTCCGGTGGGCACAGTTGTGGGCGCAGCAGTTGGCTGTCCTCGGTCAGGCCGCTGTCCACCAGGTGGTCGCGCAACAGGCGGAACTTGTCCATGGGGAACCGGTGGTCCGCCGGGAACTCGGGGCTGTAGTCATCGTGGTAGATCAATGGCAAAGGCATGGGATTTTCTGACGGGAACCTGCGACGCATCTTACCCGCGTTGTACACTCATGCACATGGCAAGGGAGGGGACCCATGGAGCCGATACTGGAATTGGAAAGCGCACGCCTGGTGCTGCGCCAATGGCGCGACAGCGACCTGGCGGAGTTCGCGCGCATGTGCGCCGACCCGCAGGTGATGCGTTATTTCCCGGCCAAGCTGAGCCACCTGGAGAGCGCTGCGTTGATTGGCCGCATTCGTGGACACTTCGCCGAATATGGCTTTGGCCTGTGGGCGTTGCAGCGCAAGGACACCGGGGAATTCATCGGCCTCACCGGATTGCTGAATGTCAGCTTCGAGGCCGACTTTACCCCGGCGGTTGAAATTGGCTGGCGTCTGGCCCGCGAGCACTGGGGCCTGGGCTATGCCAGCGAGGCCGCGTGGACCGCGTTGCGCTGTGGGTTTGATCGTTTGAATCTGGACGAAATCGTCGCCTTCACCACGGAAGCCAATCTGCCATCACAAAAAGTCATGCAGGCCATCGGTATGCATTACGATCCCCAGGCAGATTTTGAACACCCCAAGGTCGCAGCCGATGATCCGCTGCGCCATCATGTTTTGTACCGCATCACCCGCGCCCAATGGTTGGACACGCTGCACGGGTAGGAGCGAGCTTGCTCGCGAAGAACGTTAACGATAACGCGGTGTGCCTGGTGCCCCACGGCGCCCGCTGGTTTTTCGCGAGCAAGCTCGCTCCTACAGTAAAAATTGTTTGCTCTGAGGAGAGTTTAAATGAGCCAAGTATTAGAAGATCTGGTGGACTTGCTGACCCTGGAGCCGATCGAGGAAAACCTCTTTCGCGGCCGCAGCCAGGACCTGGGTTTTCGCCAACTGTTCGGCGGCCAGGTGCTCGGCCAGTCGTTGTCGGCTGCCAGCCAGACCGTAGAAGAAGCGCGGCATGTGCATTCCCTGCACGGTTACTTCCTGCGCCCTGGTGACGCTAAGTTGCCGGTAGTGTATTCGGTGGACCGTGTGCGCGATGGCGGCAGTTTCAGCACGCGCCGCGTGACCGCGATCCAGAAGGGCCACCCGATCTTCACCTGTACCACCTCGTTCCAGTACGACGAACAAGGCTTCGACCACCAGACCACCATGCCCGTGGTAGTGGGCCCGGAAAACCTGCCGTCGGAGCTGGAACTGACCCAGCAACGCGCGCACCTGATCCCCGAGCACATGCGCGACAAGCTGCTGTGCCCCAAGCCGATCGAAGTGCGCCCGGTCACCGAAAAAGACCCGTTCAACCCGCAGCCGTCCGACCCGGTCAAGTACGTGTGGTTTCGCGCCGATGGCGCCCTGGCCGACTCGCCGGCGCTGCATAAATACCTGCTGGCCTACGCCTCGGACTTCGGCCTGCTCACCACCTCCTTGCTGCCCCATGGCAAGACCGTGTGGCAGAAAGACATGCAAGTCGCCAGCCTCGATCACGCGCTGTGGTTTCACGCCGACCTGCGTGCCGACGACTGGTTGCTGTACGCCATGGACAGCCCATGGGCCGGCAATTCCCGTGGGTTCTCTCGTGGCAGCGTGTACAACCGTGCCGGGCAATTGGTGGCGTCGGTGACCCAGGAAGGCCTGATTCGCCATCGCAAGGACTGGGCATGAGCCTGTCGGACATCAAACACTGGGTGTTCGACATGGACGGAACCCTCACGGTCGCCGTGCATGACTTCGCGGCCATTCGCGTGGCTTTGGAGATTCCGCCCGAGGATGACATCCTCACGCATCTGGCGGCGTTGCCTGTCGATGTCGCGGCGGCCAAGCATGCCTGGTTGCTGGAGCATGAGCGCGAGTTGGCGCTGGGGTCAGTCGCGGCAGAAGGCTCAGTTGAGCTGGTGCGCGAGTTGGCCGGGCGTGGTTACCGCCTGGGCATCCTGACCCGCAATGCGCGCGAGCTGGCGCACGTCACCCTGGAGGCGATCGGCCTGGCGGACTGCTTTGCCATCGAGGACGTGCTGGGGCGTGATGATGCGCAACCCAAGCCCGATCCGGATGGCTTGCTGAAGCTGGCGGCCGCTTGGGGCGTGGCGCCGAATGAGATGGTGATGGTCGGCGATTACCGCTTCGACCTGGACTGTGGCCGAGCGGCGGGGGCGCGGACGGTGTTGGTGAACTTGCCGGAGAATCCTTGGCCGGAGTTGGCCGATTGGCATGCCGAGGATTGCTCGGTGTTGCGCCGGATGATTTAGATCGGTCTCTGACGATTCAATGTGGGAGCGAGCAAGTCGAATCGTCGCACCGCCGCTCCCACAGTTTTATTTCCGTCAGTTATTGGACGAACAACACCCGCTGGCCTTGCGGTGACGTAAACATCCCATCCCCGTTATGCCCCACCCCCGGCACTTCCACCAGTTGATGGCTCAACTGCGGATGCCGCTGCTTGAGGTAGTCAAAATAGTTGTGCCCACGAATCAGGCGATACGCGCCTTGGGTTTCGGCGGCGCAGCTTTTATCCAGCGCCGGGTGGTTCGGGTCGGTGTCTTGCTGGCCCAGCAGGTAGGTGATGTTGCGTGACACATACGCCTGTTCCAGCTGTTCGGCGCTCTGGCCCTTGGCATAGGCCGGCAGGTTTTGCAGGCCGTACTTCCAATCGTTGAAGCCTGGGCAACTGGCTGTGTCGAACTTCACTGGGCGCTGAGGGGTGAAGTAGGCGTAGGACGACGGGTTGGCCACCACGTACCGCAGGCGGATACCGTTGGTTTGCAGCACCGGATGGTCGTGGCCGGTGAGGGCAAAGCGCTGCACCACCTGGCCGCCGCCGGAGTGGCCGGCCACCACGATTTCCTTGAGGGCCGGGAACAGCTTGCGGTTGCCCAGGTGCTTGATGATCTGGTCGAGGGCGCCGTAGGAGCTGATTTGCCCTGGGCCAGTGGAAGGCTCGCCGGCCATCCAGTCGTTGCCATTCCAACGCAGCACCTGGTTGTCCAGGTGGTTGCGCTTCACGTCGGATTCATTCAGGAACTGCGGCGCAATCACCAGTGTTTTAGCGGCCTGGCCTGCCTTCTCGGCGGCGTCCTCACCGCTTTGCAGGTAGGTCTGCGCATTGCGCAGGCGACCATGCACGATGATCAAGGCGCGGGTGACCTGGGGCAGCGGTTTAGTCCAGTCCTGGCTTAAACCCAGGCTGAGGTCGCCGGCCTCCAGATGGAAACGATCGGGACTGACTTCTTTTACGCCATGCTCGGCGGCGAAGGCGGAACAGGTGACCAACAAACCCAGCAGCAATCCCAATCGTTTATTCATTTAAAGACTCTTGGCGGTAAAAGTGTCGCATTGAGTGATCTGGCCCTGGGCGAAGCCGGTCTTGAACCAGCGAACCCGCTGTGCCGAGGTGCCGTGGGTAAACGAGTCCGGCACGACGCGCCCTTGACCCTGTTGCTGCAACCGGTCATCGCCGATGGCGTTGGCCGCGTTCAGTGCTTCTTCAATATCGCCGGGCTCCAGCCAGTTCAGGCGCTTTTGCGCACGGTTGGCCCATACTCCCGCGAAGCAGTCGGCTTGCAGTTCCTGACGGACCAGCAGGCCGCCGTCGCCTTGCATCTGCCGGCCTTGCTGGCGCGCCGCCTGGATCTTCGAAGAGATACCCAGCAGCGTCTGCACGTGGTGCCCGACTTCGTGGGCGATCACGTAAGCCTGGGCAAAGTCACCGGCGGCCTGGAAGCGTTGCGACATTTCCCGGAAGAAATCCAGGTCCAGGTACACCTGCTGGTCAGCCGGGCAATAAAACGGGCCGCTGGCCGAGGTAGCCCCCCCGCAGGCGGAATTCACCCGGCCACGGAACAGAATCAGTTTCGGGTTCTTGTAGGCCAACCCGTTTTCCTGGAATACCTGGCCCCAGGTGTCTTCGGTATCGCCCAGCACCGCGCGGACAAAATCCGCTTGCTCATCGTTGGCCGGCGGCGCCTGCCGCGATTGCGTGCTCACCGACGGCGCCTGTTCCATCTGGCCGGTCAACTGGCCGAGGATCTGCAACGGGTCCTGGCCGGTCAGCCAGCCGATGCCGACGATCAGCACAATGGCCGTCAGGCTCAGGCCCTTGCCGCCACCAAAGCGCATGCCACCACCGCCACCACCACTGTCATCGCGGGCATCCACCACGTTGTCGCTGCGTCGGCCTTTTTTCCATAGCATGGGGCAATCCTCTCGGTGAACGGTCCTGCATTGATTGGGAAAGAGTATGGCCGTTAATCGCGGCAATAACCTTCGCCGGTATCGACAATCAGGCAATCCTTTTTATCCGCCAACCATTTCATTCCGGTGGCTTCACCGTTGCCGGCGCTCAGCTGCTGGGGGCCGTCCGGGCGAGTAAAGGCGATGCCGTCTTCGTTGGCCTCACCCTTGAAGGTACCGGCATCATCGTCATCAAGGCCGTATTTCATGGTCAGCAGGTAGTGACCTCGGCCGATGCTGTCGTCCTTGGCGATGGTCAGGTAGAGGCCTTCGACGCCGATCCATTTGCCGACCCATTTGTCGGTGGGCGGGGTTTGCGGCACCAGGGTGGCTTGTACGGAAGCCGGCGCGGGTTTGGGCGCTTCCTTGGTTTCCTGATTGCAGGCGGTGAGCAGGGCAAGGGCAGAAAGAGCAAAGAGGATTTTTTTCATAGCAGCAAGGCCTTGGTTGAAAAGTGTACAACTGGACGGTCAACGTGCAGCGTTGGACTCGAAACCGGTGATTTAGTGCGCTGTTCGCACGGTGTTTGGTTATGCTCTTGGAGCAGGCTCCGACCCGGCTGCTAGATTAGCGGGTTGAGCCCGACCGCGCGCCACACACGAGAATCCGATGACCGTCAGTACCCCTTTATCCGGCGTCAACCATCCCTTCAAGGGCATTTTGCTGATTGTGTTGGCGACGTTTCTGTTTTCCAGTCACGACGCCTTGTCCAAATACCTGGCGGGGTTCTACCCGATCGTGATGGTGGTGTGGGCGCGTTACCTGGTGCACACCTTGTTGATGGCCGGGATTTTCCTGCCGCAGTCGGGCTTGCGCGTGCTGCGCAGCAAGCGACCGGGGATGCAGGTGGTGCGGGCGCTGTGCCTGTTGGGCACCAGTCTGTTTTTTACCGCGGCGCTGCATTACATCCCGCTGGCGGAAGCCACGGCGGTGAACTTCCTCGCGCCGATCCTGGTGACGGCGCTCTCGGTGCCGCTGCTCGGTGAACACGTGACCCGTGGCCAATGGCTGGCGGTGATCTGCGGGTTTGTCGGCGTGCTGATCATCATCCACCCCGGTGGCGAACTGTTCACCCCGGCAGTGCTGCTGCCGCTGTGTTCGGCGTTGTTCTTCTGCTTCTACCAACTGCTCACGCGCATTCTCAGCCAATACGACACGCCCACCACCAGCAATTTCTTTGCCGGCCTGTGCAATACCTTGGTGATGAGTGCGATGGTGCCGTTCTTCTGGCAGATCCCCACGCTATGGCATGGCGCATTGATGCTGGCGCTGGGCACCTGTGGGATGACCGCACACTTGATGCTGACCCAGGCGTTCCGCTTTGCGGCGCCGGCCTTGCTGGCGCCGTTCGGCTATTGCCAGATCGTGTTTGCGGGGTTGTTGGGCTGGCTGGTGTTCAACCATACCCCCGATGTGACCACGGTGGTCGGCATCGGGGTGATCTGCATGAGCGGGTTGGCCGCTGCCTGGCAGCAGCGGCGTAGGTAGAGTTAGACGTCTACGGTAGGAATCTTGCGCGGCGCCATGAAGTACATCCAGGTCAGCGCAATGAAGTACATCGCCGGGATCAGGGTGAACAACACAGTGTAGTTGTTGTTGGTCACCGTCAGGATGTGGCCGACGATCTGAGTCATGAACATGCCGCCGATGGCCGCGCACATGCCGCCGAAACCAAACACCGTGCTCATCATGTGCTTGGGCGTGTAGTCCATCACCAGGCTCCAGATGTTCGCGGTCCAGGCCTGGTGCGCGCCGATGGCCAAGGAGATGGCAAACACCGCGACCCACAGTTGGCTGGAGCCGGCCGCCATGATCACACCGACGATGCAGCAGGCAAACAGCAGCATCGACAGCAATCGCGCCTTGATCGAGTTCATGCCACGACCGATCAGGAATGACGACAGAATCCCCCCACCCACGCTGCCAAAATCCGCCGTCAGGTAGATGATGATCAGCGGAATGCCCATTTGGGTCACGTTGATGCCCAAGTTGTATTGCTGGTTCAGGAACGGCGGCAGCCAGTACAGGTAGAACCAGAACACGGGCGCGGTCAGTGCGTAGGCGATGGCGAAGGCCCAGGTGCCGCGCATGCGCAGGATGCGGCTGAACGGTACGCCCGGTTGTTCCGGTTCGACTTGCTGCTGCACGTAGTCCAATTCGGATTGCTTAACCGTCGGATGATCTTCCGGGTTGTAGTACTTCAAGCCCCAGAACACCAGCCAGATCGCGCCGAGCGATGCCATGCACAGGAACGCCGCCTGCCAGCCCCACACATGCAGGATCAACGGCAGCAGCATCGGCGTCATCATCGCGCCGACGTTGGTGCCGGCGTTGAAGATACCGGTGGCCACCGCACGCTCGCCGGCCGGGAACCACAGGCGTGTGGTCTTGACGCAGGCCGGGTAGTTGGCGGCTTCGGTCAATCCGAGGATAAAGCGGCACACCATAAAGCCGACCGCCGAGGTCGCCAGGCCGTGGGCGCCGGTGGCCAGGCTCCACAACAGCACGGCGCAGAAGAACACGCGTTTCACGCCGACCCGGTCGATCAAGCGGCCCTGCAGCACGAAGCCGATGGCGTAGCCAACCTGGAACCAGAAGTTGATGTTGGCGTAATCCATCGCCGTCCAGCTCATTTCTTTGGCGAGGATTGGCTGCATGACGCCCAGCGCGGCGCGGTCGATGTAGTTGAGGGTGGTGGCGAAAAACACCAGGGCCAACATGCCCCAGCGCGTTTTGCCCACGCCGAGGGCGCCGCGGATCTTGTCGCCGATACCGGCGTGCGGGGTGCCGTGGCGCGCGGCCAGGGCGGAGTTTTGCAGAGGCATGAGGTCGTACCCGTTTTTTGAAATTTTTATGGTGTGTTCTGGGTCTGTTACGTCATCGATGGTGCGCAGTGGCTAAAAAATCGTCAATTCGCCAAAGGGGCATAGTGTTCGATAATCGCACCAAAAACTAACTGGTTCGTACATTTTAATTGCTGCGGTTAGGCTAGGGGCGAATAATTTGCCACAAACAACAATTGCCGGGAGTCGCCCATGCAACGCTCCATTGCCACCGTTTCCCTGAGCGGAACCCTGCCGGAAAAACTCGAAGCCATCGCGGCCGCCGGGTTTGACGGTGTTGAAATCTTCGAAAACGACCTGTTGTATTACGACGGCAGCCCGCGTGAAGTTAGGCAAATGTGCGCCGACCTCGGCATTGCCATCACCTTGTTTCAGCCGTTTCGCGACTTTGAAGGCTGCCGCCGCGACCGCTTGGCGCGCAACCTGGAACGTGCCGAGCGCAAATTCGATTTGATGCAGGAACTCGGTACCGACTTGGTGCTGGTGTGCAGCAACGCCTCGGCCGACTGTGTGGGTGACGAGCGTATTTTGCTGGATGACCTGAGCCTGCTCGCCGAACACGCCGGCCGCCGTGGCCTGCGTATTGGCTACGAAGCGTTGGCCTGGGGCAAGCACGTGAACACCTGGCAGCAGGTCTGGAACCTGGTGCGTCAGGTCGATCACCCCAGCCTCGGCGTATTGCTCGACAGCTTCCACACCCTGTCCCTCAAAGGCGACCCGAGTGCGATTGCCGAGATCCCCGGCGACAAGATCTTCTTCGTGCAGATGGCCGACGCGCCGATCCTGGCCATGGACGTGCTGGAGTGGAGCCGGCACTTCCGCTGCTTCCCCGGCCAAGGCGAATTCGACCTGGCGGGGTTCCTCGCGCCGATCATCAGGAGTGGCTACACCGGGCCGCTGTCCCTGGAGATTTTCAACGACGGCTTCCGCGCCGCGCCGACCCGCGCGAACGCGGCGGATGGCCTGCGCTCCTTGCTGTACCTGGAAGAGAAAACCCGCGAGCGTTTGAAGCAGGAAGCGCCGGCGCAGCCTGTCGAGATTTTGTTCGATACCCCGGCCGCCAGCGAGTACGACGGCATCGAGTTCCTTGAATTTGCCGTGGATGAAAGCCTCGGCGCCAAGCTGACCGTCTGGCTGGAACGTCTGGGGTTCGTCAAGGCAGGGCAGCATCGCTCCAAGAGCGTAAGTTTGCTGCGCCAGGGCGATATCAACCTGATCCTCAATTGCGAACCCTATTCCTTCGCCCACAACTTCTTCGAGGCTCATGGACCGTCGTTGTGCGCCACGGCGATTCGGGTCAAGGACAGCGCCAAGGCTCTGCAGCGGGCGGTGGCGTACAAAGGCCAGCCGTATCGTGGCCTGGTTGGGCCCAATGAGCTGGAGCTGGCGGCGGTGCGTGCGCCGGATGGCAGCCTGATTTACCTGGTGGACCAGAGCGAAGGCGGCCTCTACGACACCGACTTCAACCTGCAACCTGCGGCGTCAGCCAGCGGTGGTTTGCTGCGCATCGACCACATGGCCATGGCCTTGCCGGCCGACAGCCTCGACAGTTGGGTGCTGTTCTACAAGAGCCTGCTGGATTTCGAAGCCGATGACGAAGTGGTGCTGCCCGATCCGTACGGCCTGGTCAAAAGCCGTGCACTGCGCAGCCGTTGCAGTTCGATCCGCCTGCCGCTGAACATCTCCGAAAACCGCAACACGGCGATTTCCCACGCGCTGTCGAGCTATCGCGGCTCGGGCGTGCACCACATTGCCTTCGACTGCGCGGATATTTTCGCCGAAGTGCGCCGCGCCAAAGAGGCGGGTGTGCCGCTGCTGGATATCCCGCTCAACTACTACGACGACCTGGCGGCGCGTTTCGATTTTGACGATGAGTTCCTCAGCGAACTGGCGTACTACAACGTGTTGTACGACCGCGACGCCCAGGGCGGTGAGTTGTTTCACGTGTACACCGAACCCTTTGAAGGACGGTTTTTCTTCGAGATCATCCAGCGCAAGAACGGCTATGCCGGCTATGGTGCGGCCAATGTGGCGGTACGCCTGGCCGCGATGGCTAAATCACGCAGCGGCGCGGTGCGCCAGGCGCGTTTATAACGGTGGGTCAGGTGCTTTCTTTCGGGGCGCATCGCGGCCCATAATCACGGCCTGCATAACACTGGCCGTGAGCGCACCATGACCACCGAGGCACCTCGCAAGAGTCGTAAAAACAATCCGGAAAAGACCCGCGAAAACATACTCCAGGAAGCCATCGTCGAGTTTGTCCAGCAGGGCCTTTCCGGCGCTCGCGTGGACGCAATCGCCGAGCGTATCCACACGTCCAAGCGCATGATCTATTACTACTTCGGCAGCAAGGAGCAGTTGTACGTCGAGGTGCTGGAGAAGCTCTACGGCGACATCCGCAACACCGAAACCCGCATGAACCTCACGGCGCTGGAGCCGCGCGAGGCGATCCGGCGGCTGGTGGAGTTCACCTTTGATCACCATGACCAGAACGTGGATTTCGTGCGTATTGTCAGCATCGAAAATATCCACAATGCCGAGTACGTGAAGCGCACCGACACCATCAAGGCGATGAACAGCAAGATCCTTGAAGGGCTGGGCGAAACCTTGCGCCGGGGGGCCGAGCTGGGCTTGTTCCGGGAAGGGCTGGAGCCGTTGGACGTGCACCTGCTGATCAACTCGTTCAGCTTTTACCGGGTGTCCAACCGCCATACCTTTAGTGAGATTTTTCAGATCGACCTGTCGGATGAGGCGGTTAAACAGCGGCATCGGGACATGATTTGTGAGTCGGTGATGCGTTACTTGCAGGCATGATCACATCTCCCCTGTAGGAGCCGGCTTGCCGGCGATGGCGTTTTCGGATTCGAAACATGGCTCAAAGGCCCCATCGCCGGCAAGCCGGGCTCCTACAGAGGGTTTGTCCCGCTCATGTTTTGGAAATGCGCCAGCATGCGCTGCGCGTCCGGCACTTCCCCACTGAACAGTTCAAACGCCTTCACCGCCTGAAACACCGCCATGTTGCCGCCATCCAAGGTGCGGCAACCCAAGGCGCGGGCGTCGCGCAGCAGTTCGGTTTCCAGCGGGAAATACACGATCTCCGCCACCCACAATTCAGCGCGTAGCCAGGTGGCCGGAACGGGTGTGCCCGGCAGCTTGGCCATGCCCATCGGCGTGGTGTTGACCAATCCATCGGCCTCGGCCATGGCATTTTCCAGGTGGCTGCCAACTTGAGCCCGACCGGTGCCGAAACGCTGCGCAAGGTTATCCACAAGGTCGCGGGCGCGGCTGATGTCCACGTCAAAAATACTCAACTGCTCCACACCTTCCGCCAGCAGCGCATGCGCCACCGCCGCGCCCGCGCCGCCGGCACCCATCTGCACCACGCGTTGGCGTGCCACATCCTTCAGGTTGCGCCGAAAGCCTTCGGCGAACCCCAGGCAATCGGTGTTGTGGCCGATGCGCTTGCCGTCCTTGAACACCACGGTGTTGACCGCACCAATGCCGCGGGCCTCGTCGGACAGTTCATCGAGCAGCGGTAGGATCGCCTGCTTGCACGGGTAGGTAATGTTCAGGCCGGTGAAGTGCATCAACTCGGCGGCGTCCAGCAAGTCGGGCAGGGCGTTGGTGTCCAGGTGCAGTGGCTCAAGGTCGATCAGGCGATACAGGTAGCGCAGGCCTTGGGCGTCGCCTTCTTGCTCATGCAGGGCGGGCGTGCGGGAGGCCTGGATGCCGGCGCCGATCAGGCCGGCGAGAATGCGCGGTTTCATCGGGCCGATCCTTTGAACAACTGGCTGAAATGTTCCAGGGCCAGGTGGTAACCGTGGCTGCCGAAACCTGCGAGGACGGCCTTGGCAATCGGTGACACAAACGAGTGATGCCGGAACGCTTCACGGGCATGCACGTTGGAGAGGTGCACTTCGATCACCGGCACTTCACTGGCCACCAGCGCGTCACGAATCGCCACCGAGGTGTGGGTCCAGGCCGCCGGGTTGATCACGATACCGGCGCAACGCGCACGGGCGCCGTGGATCCAGTCGAGCAGTTCGCCTTCGTGGTTGGTCTGGCGGAATTCGATTTTCAGCCCGAGCTGTTCGGCGCTGCGGCCACACAGGGCGGCGACATCGGCCAGGGTTTCATGGCCGTAGGTGGCGGGCTCGCGGGTGCCGAGCAGGTTGAGGTTGGGGCCGTTGAGCACCAGCACGATAGGCGACATGGGATGTATCTCCACAGTTCTTGTTAGTTGTGCGGATAAAATGTACTGGTTAGTTAATTTGGTCAATTGATGGCGGCGGATGTGTTCGATTACCGAACTGTTAATCCGACCTTTCGCACAAGCGGATCAGATTAGATATCAATTGAAAATCATTCTCGACAACGCTTAATATGCCCGCCTGTTTCCTTTACATTCCAGGGAGTCGGTTTGTCGGACGTGGATCTCAAGGGCCTGTTTCTCAAGCATGCCGATACCCTGCGCGGGTATCTGGCGCGCAAGGTACGGGACCCGCAGTTGGCCGCAGACCTGGTGCAGGAGAGTTTCCTGCGCCTGGCCGAAAAGCCGGCCGGCGAGCGCATCGACAACTCCCAGGGCTATCTCTATCGAACGGCGAGCAATCTGCTGATCGACCATATTCGCCAGGAAGCGCGGCGCAAGACAGACTCCGTGCCCCATGAGGCGCTGGCCGAGATTGAAGATGAAGTGGCCGGGTTGGAGGCTCAGGCAATGGCGCAGCAACAGCGACAGGCATTGAAGCAGGCACTGGCGGAATTGCCGGAACGCACCCAGCAGATTTTCCGTCTCAACCGCATCGAAGGCATGACCCACGCCCAGGTCGCCCGGCACCTGGACATCTCTGACAGCTCCGTACAAAAGCATCTGGCCAAGGCGTTGGCCTACGTGATGCAGCGCCTGCAGGACGGCGAAGTCGCGCCATCCGACGAATGAGTTACCGAAATGCGCCACCTCAGACGTCACAGCGTTACATAACGAAAAATTCGAGATTCACACGTGAATAGCCAGGGTCCGCAACAGCACAGCATTACCGAGGCGGCCGCCGAGTGGGCGGTGCGCTTGCACGCCGGTGCCCTGACCGAACAGGAGCAGGCCGAGCTGCAGCATTGGATCGCCTGCGACAGCCGCCACGAAGCGGCGTTGCGTTTTGCCGAGCAGACATGGGCGGCATTGGGCGATGTGTACAGGGAAGATCCCGTTCACCGCCAGCGTCCGTCAGCGGCAACGATGCCCGTGCGCCGCTCCAGGCGGCGAAGCCCATGGCAACGCGCGGCCGCCGTCGCATTGGTCGTGATAGTGGCCGGTGTTGGCTGGGTGCGCGGGCCGGACGTGTTGTTGCGCATGCAAGCCGACTACGTGACTGCGAAAGGCGAGGTGCGCACCGTGCACCTGGCCGACGGCAGCAAGGTCGAGCTGGATTCCGCCAGCGCTATCCGCCTGGACTACGACGGCGTTCAACGTCGCATCAGCTTGCTCCAGGGTTCGGCAATCTTTGACGTGGCGCCCATGGTCGGCGAGGAAACCCGGCCGTTCGTGGTGCAAAGCGCCGGCGGGCAAACCCGCGCGCTGGGCACGCGGTTTGTGGTGGCGCGTGAAGACGACAGCCAAGCGTGGGTCGGCGTGCTGGAACACAGTGTTGAGGTGTCCCTGAGTGCAACGCCGAAAAAGGGGCCGTCCGACAGGGTGGTCCAGGAAGGCCTGGCCGTACGCTACAGCCCTCAGCAAGGCATCGTCCCCTTGGACCAACTCGATATTGCGCGCGCCACCAGTTGGCGGCGCGGTGTGTTGATCTTTGATCGCCAGCCGTTGGCCAATGTCATCGAACAACTCAACCGCTACCGTCCCGGGCGCGTGGTGTTGGCCGACTCGGCGTTGGGCGAGCGTGAAGTCAGCGGCGTGTTCCGCCTCGATATGCTCGACACCGCCCTTGCCACACTTACCCAGGAACTCCAGGTGCAACGCCTGGACCTGGCTGGCCTCAGCCTGATCTATTGATGACCCGGTGGGGCTTGCTCCCACCGCTTGAAATCCCCCCTTCCTGAAAAACTTTCAAAAACCCTTACTGACTTCCTGCGCGTCGCACGTCTTGCTAGGTGAGAAGCATTCGCATAAACAAAAAACGCTTAGCGCAGGGAACAACAGAAATGTCAGCAC
This sequence comes from Pseudomonas reactans, assembly GCF_013385825.1. GTDB lineage: Bacteria > Pseudomonadota > Gammaproteobacteria > Pseudomonadales > Pseudomonadaceae > Aquipseudomonas > Aquipseudomonas reactans. Next base: position 175,480 of record NZ_JACAPG010000018.1, read on the forward strand.
TCAACAAGGGGCGTATCACCGTTAGCCGGTTAGCCCTGGCCATCCACTTGGGCCTGTTCGCCATCGCGGCTCCCGTGTACGCCGCGCAACCTCAGGTTAAGGCTGCACAGCCCGCCGTGCTGACGATTGATATTCCTGCGCAATCCTTGGGCAGTGCGGTGCTGGCGTTCGCCGACCAGGCCGGCCTGCAAGTGCTGTTCGACAGCCAGCGTCTGGAAGGCTTGCAGAGTACGGCGGTGAAAGGGCAGTACAGCGTGCAGGAAGGCTTGGCGCGTCTGTTGGGCAATGCACCGGTGGAGTACCGCTTCAACGGCGAGCGCCAAGTCACCTTGACCCGTGTTGAGCAGAGCGGCGCCGCCTTGGCGCTGGCGACCACGACAATCACCGGTCTGCACCCCAACGACTGGGTGTATTCATCGCCCCGCTCGGTGAGTGTGGTCGGGCGCGAGCAGTTGGATCGAAACCCGCCCCGGCACGCCGCTGAAATGCTGGAGGAGGCGCCGGGCGTCTACTCGGCGGTCAGCCAGCAAGACCCTGGCTTGTCGGTGAATATTCGCGGCATCCAGGACTACGGCCGGGTCAACATGTCGGTGGACGGCATGCGTCAGAACTATCAACAAAGCGGCCACCAGCAACGCAATGGCACGCTGTATGTCGACCCGGAGTTGCTGTCTGAAGTGGTGATCGAGAAGGGCGCCACTTCAACGATGGGTGGGGCGGGCGTGATCGGCGGGGTCGCCAATTTTCGTACCGTGGAGGCGGCGGACCTGCTCAAGGGCGGCAAGGAAATCGGCGGGCGTATCCGCTTGACTACGGGGCTGGGCGGGCGCAGCAACGGCACGCACTTTATCGGCAGCTCGGCGTTCGCCGTGGGCACCGACGTGTGGGACATGTTGGTGGCGGCCAGTGAGCGCCACCTCGGTGACTATAAGCCTGGCACCAGGGGCAGCATTGGTGAGTTGCGTACCGGCAGTTCCTTCCTGCCGGCCAGTGAAGACCGAATCAAGAATTCCACTGTGGAATACACCGGTTCGGTGATGCGCTCGCGACTGCTCAAGCTGGGTCTCAACTTGCCGGTGGATCAGCGTTTGCAACTGAGCTACCTGACCACCGAAGTCGGCTACGACGACGTCAACATGATGACCGCCGAAAAAGCCCAGCTCTGGGAGAAGCTCGGCAGCAGCAATGTCACGGCACAGAACTTCGCGCTGGACTACAGCTACACGCCGGACAACCCGCTGATCGATTTCAAGGCCAAGCTTTATTACGTCGATACCCGCAACGATCAGTCCACGCTGACCCGTGGCAGCAGCAAGGGTTACGACGTCACCTACCAGACCAACACCTATGGTTTCCAGGCACAGAACATTTCGACTTTTGCCTTGAGCGAACTGTCCGTGATCAAGGCCAACTATGGTTTGGAGTTTTTCTACGACAAGGTCCGCCCGGACTCCAACCAGATGGTGGCCGCCGACTCGGCCGTGACGGCCTCGGCGGCGGAAAGCATCACGCCCAGGGGCGACCGGGCGATGGGCAGCCTGTTCACTCGCCTGGACTACGACTACGACAACTGGCTGAACCTCAACGCCGGGTTGCGCTACGACCGCTATCGGCTGCGCGGCGAAACCGGTTTGAACACGCGTACGTTCATCATTGGCACCACGCGGCAAGTTGGCTTGCCCATGACGTATGACGTGGATCGGGAAGAGGGGCATTTTTCGCCGACCTTCGGCCTGTCGATCAAGCCCGGCGTGGACTGGCTGCAACTCTTTGCCACCTACGGCAAGGGCTGGCGCCCGCCGGCAGTCACCGAAACGCTGGTGAGCGGTAGGCCCCATGGTGGGGGCTCGGAGTCGATCTTCCCCAACCCCTACTTGAAGCCTGAGACGTCCACGTCCTGGGAGGTTGGCTTCAATGTGTTGAAGGAAGACCTGCTGTTCTCCGAAGACCGCGTGGGCATGAAAGTGTCCTACTTCAACACTCGCGTGGATGACTTCTCCTATATGGCCCTCGGGGTACAGCCGCCGGGTTATGGCATCGCCAATATCGGCAATGCGGCGTATGTGAACAACCTGGAGACCACGCGTTTTCGCGGCCTGGAATACCAGTTGGATTACGACGCCGGGTTCGCCTACGGCCAGTTCAACTACACGCGCATGCTCGGCAGCAATAAGTTCTGCAGCAAGACCGCGTGGCTGGGCGGTGTGACCAAGATCCAGAAAGGGCCCGGCAGTCGAGCGCCAGTCACTGCGATGGTGCCGGACGATGTGGCCAATGCGGGGCAGAGTTGCAGCGCGATCCTGGGCTCCTCCGAGCACATGCCGATGGACCGCGGCACCGCGACGCTGGGCGCGCGCTTCCTTGAGCGCAAGTTGGATGTGGGCGTTCGCGCTCGCTACAGCGGCGGTTACTACGTCAAAGGCGGCGCGGGTGTGACCACCTCGCAAACCGGCGTGTACCCAGCCGACTGGAAACCCTACACCGTCTATGACCTCTACAGCAGCTACCGCGCCACCGACCAATTGACCCTGCGCCTGGCCATGGAAAACGTCACCGACCGCGCCTATCTGGTGCCGCTGGGCGACGTGTTGGCCTTCACCCTGGGGCGTGGGCGCACGTTGCAGGGCACCGTTGAATATCAGTTCTGACCGATTTTGCCCAGTGACGGGCAAAACCACAGCAGGCAGTGGCTTGCTGCGGAGATACCACCCCATGACTTGGAGTTTTGCATGAGCATTTCTATTTCATACAGCACGGCCTACGCCACTAACACCGTTGCCCAGTACTTGAGCGACTGGTCGGCTTACTTTGGCGACCTGAACCACCGTGAAGGTTCGGTCAAAGAAGGTTCGAACACTGGTGGTTTCAATCCTGGCCCGTTCGACGGCACCCAATACGGTGTGTCGAGCACCGTCAGCAACGCGGCAGTGGTTGCTAACGGTGACCTGCATTACACCTTGTTCAATCCGCCGTCGCACACCTTGTGGGGTTCGATCGACTCCCTGGACCTGGGCACCATCCTGACGGGCGGTGCGGCCGGCGGTACCTACAGCCTCGCCGAGCAGGAAGTCAGCTTCGCCAACCTGGGCCTGTCGAGCCTGCAATCCGAAGGCCGTGACGGCCAGGTGCACAAAATCGTGTACGGCCTGATGAGTGGCGACAGCTCGGCACTGGCTTCGGCGATCGACTCCCTGCTCAAGGACATCGACCCAAGCCTGTCGATCAACTCGACGTTCGACCAGTTGGCGGCAGCCGGTGTGGCGCATGTGGACTCGGCGTCGGTCGCCGCCTCCGACGTGGCCCTGGTTGGCGTGCAAGATGTGCCTCAGGACTTCGCCCTGGCCGCTTAAGCAAAAAAGCGAATGGCAGATCGCTCTCCCATTCGCCGTTTTACACACCGCTGTCGCCAAGCCTTCTAACTCTTCAGCGACGGCGGTGCCGAATTCTGCGCAGCGTCGCTTTGCCTGTCAACGCGGCGGCGCTGCCCGCTCAACCCCATGAGAATCCCCAGATGCGCCACGCCCGCAACGAAACCCTGGCCGCCCTCACGGCCTATAAAAGTGGCTTCTTCAACATCGGCCTGTTCTCGGCGGTGATCAACCTGCTGATGCTCGCCCCGGCGCTGTACATGTTGCAGGTGTACGACCGGGTGCTGGCCTCGGGCAATGAGATGACCCTGTTGATGCTGACGCTGATGATCCTCGGCCTGTTCGGCCTGATGGGCGCGTTGGAGTGGGTGCGCAGCCAGGTGGTGATCCGCCTCGGTACGCAGATGGACATGCGCTTGAACCAGCGGGTGTACGACGCCGCGTTCGAAGCGCAACTCAAGGGCGGTACCCAGGCGGCGGGCCAGGCGTTGCATGACCTGACCACACTGCGCCAGTTCGCCACCGGCCAGGCGTTGTTTGCGTTCTTTGATGCGCCATGGTTTCCGGTATACCTGCTGGTGATATTCCTGTTTCACCCCTGGCTCGGCGTGTTGGCGCTGGTCGGCGCGCTGTTGTTGATCGTGCTGGCGTGGGTCAACCATCACGTCAGCCAGGCGCCGATGGCCCTGGCCAGCCAACTGTCCATCAGCGCCAGCCAGCAGGCCACGGCCAACCTGCGCAATGCCGACACCATCGAAGCCATGGGCATGCTCGCCACCTTGCGTGCGCGTTGGTTCGGCCAGCATCAGGCGTTTTTGGCGCAGCAGAATCTGGCCAGTGAAAAGACCGCGACCGTCACTGCCTGGTCCAAGGGCGTGCGCCTGGCGTTGCAATCCCTGGTGCTGGGCCTGGGCGCGTTGCTGGCAGTGCAGGGCGAAATCACGCCGGGGATGATGATTGCCGGCTCGATCCTGATGGGCCGCGTGCTGAGCCCTATCGACCAGTTGATCGGCGTGTGGAAGCAGTGGGGCTCGGCGCGCCTGGCCTTCGATCGGTTGTCGCAGATGCTGGCAGCAAATCCCGCGCGCCCGCAGCGCATGGCGCTGCCGGTGCCCAAAGGCCAACTGAGCGTCGAACAAATCAGCGCCTGTGCCCCCGGCAGCCGTCGGCCCGCGTTGGCCAACCTGGGCTTCAACCTGGCAGTGGGCGACATCCTTGGCGTGATCGGGCCGTCGGGCTGCGGCAAATCCACCCTGGCGCGGATACTGGTGGGTGCTTGGGCGCCGCTGGCCGGCAAGGTGCGGCTGGACGGTGCCGATCTGGCCTTGTGGGACAAGCAGCAATTGGGCCCGCACATCGGCTATCTGCCGCAAGACATCCAGCTGTTCGCCGGGAGCATCGCTGAAAACATCGCGCGGTTTGCTGAGGTCGATGCGGATAAAGTCCTCGCGGCTGCGCAGATGGCCGGTGTGCATGAGCTGATCCTGCAACTGCCCCAAGGCTACGACACGCAATTGGGGGAGGGCGGCGCCGGGCTTTCCGGCGGCCAGAAGCAGCGCGTTGCGCTGGCCCGCGCGCTGTACGGTCTGCCCGCGCTGATCGTGCTGGATGAGCCCAACGCCAACCTGGATGAAGTGGGCGAGCAGGCCTTGCTCCAGGCGATCGCCCAGCTCAAGCAACAGCGTCGAACAGTGATCCTGATCACCCACAAACCCAACGTACTGACGCTGACCGACCAACTGCTGATTCTCAAGGAGGGTCAGATGCAGGCCTTCGGGCCGACGGCGCGTGTGCTGGAGGCACGGCAGAAACCGGCAGCGCCCAAACCGGTATCGACCATGAGCATGAGCTACCGCCTTGGTGAAGGAAAACAGGCATGAACCCGAGCAAACCGGTATTGATCAGCGATGCACCCAATAATGTGCTGGCGCTGGATGACAAAAAGTACTCGCGCCTGGGCTGGCTGTTGGTACTCGGCGGTTTTGCCGGCTTCCTCGGCTGGGCCGCGTTGGCGCCGTTGGACAAGGGCGTGGCAGTGCCGGGCAAGGTCATGGTGTCGGGCCATCGCAAGACCGTGCAGCACCCGGCCGGTGGCATCGTCGAGCGTATCGACGTGCGCGACGGTGACGTGGTGACCGCCGGTCAAGTGTTGTTGCGCTTGAAGGAAACCCCGTTGCGCGGGCAGATGCAGTCCCTGCGCAGCCAGTACCTGGCGTCCCTGGCCAGCGAGGCGCGCTTGAGTGCCGAAAGTGAAGGGTTGGCGGCGATCACCTTCGGCCCCGAATTGCTCAACGACCCGGAGGCGGCGGGCACCTTGAGCCTGCAACGGCAGTTGTTCAATAGCCGCGCCCAGGCCTTGGCCACCGAGCAACAAGGCCTACGCGAAACCATCGCCGGGGCCGAGGCGCAACTGCGCGGTACGCGGGATTCGCAAGCGAGCAAAGTCCAGCAGCGCGCAGCGTTGAATGAGCAACTGCAGGGCCTGCGTGAGTTGGCGCGCGACGGTTACATTCCACGTAATCGCCTGCTCGACAGCGAGCGACTGTACTCACAGATCGATGGCGCCATCGCCGAGGACTACGGTCGCATCGGCCAACTGCAACGCCAGGTGATGGAACTGCGCCTGCGCATCCGCCAGCTCGGCGAAGACTTCCAGAAAGACCTGCGCGGCCAGTTGGCCGAGACCCGCACACGCAGCGATGACCTGCGTAATCGCCTGGCGTCGGCCGAGTTCGAATTGGCCAACAGCCTGGTGCGTGCGCCCGCAAGCGGCGTGGTGGTGGGGTTGGACGTGTACACCGAAGGCGGCGTGATCAAGCCCGGCCAGCCGTTGATGGACATCGTGCCTCAGGGTGAACCTTTGCTGGTGGAGGCGCGGGTGCCGGTGCAGATGGTCGACAAGGTGCACCCCGGCCTGCCGGTGGAATTGATGTTTTCGGCCTTCAACCAGTCCACCACACCTCGGGTGGCCGGCGAGGTGACGTTGGTCTCGGCGGACCGTCAAGTCGATGAACGCACCGATGAGCCCTATTACACGCTGCGCGCCCAGGTCAGTGCGGCCGGCATGCAGCAACTGGACGGTGTGCAGATCCGCCCAGGCATGCCGGTGGAAACCTTCGTCAAGACCGGGGAGCGCTCGATGCTCAACTACCTGTTCAAACCTCTGATGGATCGCACCCATATGGCCCTGGTGGAAGAATGAAGGCGCTGTTGTTGACCTTGTGTTTCGGTTGTTCCTCGGCGGCCCACGCCCTGGGTTTGCTGGATGCCTATGACTTGGCCCTGCGCAATGATCCGACCTTTCAGGCCGCCATCCAGGAGCGTGAAGGCGGTGAAGAAAACCGTGCGATCGGTCGGGCCGCATTGTTGCCGAACTTGTCATGGAGCTATAACAACTCGCGCAACGAGTCCGAAGTGACGGCGGGGGATGTCAAAAGCGACCGTGATTACCGCAGTTATGCGTCGACCCTGACCTTGCAGCAACCGCTGCTGGATTACGAAGCCTATGCGCGTTTTCGCCAGGGCACCGCGCAGGCGTTGATGGCCGACGAGCGCTTTCGCGGCAAGAGCCAGGAACTGGCGGTGCGGGTGCTCAATGCTTACAGCCAGGCGTTGCTGGCCCAGGAGCGTATCGAGCTGAGCCGTGCACAGAAGCGCGCGTATGCCGAACGCCTGCAACTCAATGATCGCCTGCTCAAAGGCGGCGAAGGCACGCGCACCGATGTGCTGGAAACTCAGGCGCGCCTGAGCCTGGCCCAGGCCGAAGAAATCGAATCGCAAGACGTCCAGGACAGTGCCCTGCGCGAGCTAGAAGCCATTGTCGGCCAACCGCTGCAAATCGAAGAACTGGCGCCGCTGACGCGCCAATTCGAGATTGCGCCCCTGGAGCCCAACCGTTTCGAGACCTGGCGCGAGATGGCCATGGCCAACAACCCTGAACTCAAATCCCAGCATCACGCCCTGGACGTGGCCTCCTATGAAGTGGAGCGCAAACGCGCGGGACACCTGCCAAAGGTCAGCCTGTACGCCACCAGCCGTCAGACCAACTCCGACTCGGAAAGCAGCTACAACCAGAAGTACGACACCAACACCGTCGGCATCCAGGTCAGCCTGCCGCTGTTTGCCGGTGGTGGTGTGTCGGCGTCCACCCGCCAGGCGGCGAACCAGCTGTCCCAAGCCCAATACGAGCTGGACGCGCAAACCTCGGCCACGCTGGTGGAGTTGCGCAAACAGTTCAACCTCAACACCAGCGGCGCGGCCAAAGTGCGTGCTTATGAAATGGCCGTCAGCTCTGCTACGGCTTTAGTCGCTGCGACGAAAAAGAGTGTGGCCGGCGGTGAGCGGGTCAACCTCGACGTGCTCGACGCCGAACAGCAACTCTTCACCGCCCGCCGCGACCTGGCAAACGCGCGACATGCGTATCTGCTGGCGAGGATTCAGCTGAAGTATTACGCGGGGTTGCTGAGTGAGCAGGACTTGCGGGCCTTGGCGGGGTATTTCCAGCCTTCGGCATGAGTGGTTACAACCCGGCATTCGCCGGGTTTTTTGTGCTTACTAATCTGTGAATCAGCTCTGGGAAATGGAGCCGGTTGTCGGGTGACAGGGGAAAATTGTTACCAGGCGGAAAATAACCTAACGGATGGGTTACGATGAGAGTAGGCACTTACAAAGGATATGTGATTTCGGTGTTTATCAGGGATGAGCACTGCCCGCCCCATGTGCATGTGTGGGGGAACGAATGGGATGCGCGTTTTCGTTTCAGCTTTCTGCATGGGGAAGTGGAGTTGTGGGATGTAGAGCCTGAGCGACGGCAACCACCCATGGCGGTTTTGAAAGAAATACGCGGGGCGATCATGCAGCGGCACTACCTGGCGCGGGCACGCAGGATCTGGAGGGAATACCTGCAGACGGTCTGCCTGGAGAATCATTCCTGGGATTGGGAGGCTTGCGAAGTGTTGTCTGGGCTGATCATTCAACCGGGTGTTTATGTGATCGCGCGTGCCCGGCACGATGTCGTGGGGCAGAAAACAATTTTGAACCTGGTCAGGGCGCCGGGTTTTGTGGAGATTGAGCTATGAAGCAAATCGTAAAAGCCAAAGCTGTACCCTATAAACCGCTCACTGAGGCCGACGTCGAAAAGGCGATAGCCCGAGGGCGCAAGACACGGCACCTTTATGCCCGCGCCAGTTCTGTGCGTTATGAAGACAACTGCATTTCCATCGGCTTCAGCGACGGCAGTCGCGTTGTACTGCCGGTGGCTGGCCTGCCCGAGTTCGCGGGGTTTTCCCTAGAGGACTTTGCGCAACTGGAAGTCGGCTTTGGCGGCAAGGCGCTGTGTTGTGAGGCCCAGGATCTGGATGTTTCAGTCACGGGTCTGATCGCCACCAGCAAACCGCTGATGGACCTGGCCACCAGCCTGGTGGCTTCGCGCAACGGCCGCAAAAGCAGCGCCGCCAAAGCCGCCGCCGCCCGCGCCAATGGAAAGAAGGGCGGACGGCCGCGCAAGAAGGAACCGGAAGACGTTGAGTTACCGCCGAGTCAGTAACACCCCGGATTCCATATGGTGCGTCCACGGGAATTGGTCAAACATCGCACACTGGGTGATTTTGTGCGTGTCATGCAGTTGCGCAATGTTCGCCGCCAACGTCTCCGGGTTGCAGGAGATGTACAGAATGTTGTCGAAGCGTCGGGTCAACTCGCAGGTGTCCGGGTCCATGCCGGCGCGCGGTGGGTCGACGAACACGCTGCCGAATTCGTAGCTTTTCAGGTCGATGCCGTGCAGGCGACGGAATGGTCGCACTTCGTTCAGCGCTTCAGTGAGTTCTTCGGCTGACAGGCGCACCAGGGTGACGTTATCCACCGCGTTTTCATCGAGGTTGCTCAGGGCTGCATTCACCGAGGTCTTGCTGATTTCGGTGGCCAGCACTTTGCGCACGCGGGTCGCCAGGGGCAGGGTGAAGTTGCCGTTGCCGCAATACAACTCCAGCAGATCATCCGGGCGATCACCCAGGGCTTCATAAGCCCAGTTGAGCATCTTCTGGTTCACCGTGCCGTTGGGCTGGGTGAAGGCGCCTTCGGGTTGGCGGTAGCTGAAGGTGCGCCCGCCCACATCGAGTTTTTCCACCACGTAGTCATGGCCGATTACATCGCGCTTGCCCTTGGAGCGGCCGATGATGCTGACATTCAAGTCAGCCGCCAGTTTATTAGCGGCGGTGTGCCAATGCTCGTCCAGCGGGCGGTGATAGCACAGGGTGATCATCGCGTCGCCGGCCAGGGTGGTGAGGAACTCCACCTGGAACAGCTTGTGGCTCAGGGCCGCACTGGCTTGCCAGGCTGCCTTGAGTTGCGGCATCAACTGGTTGATGCGCAGGCTGGCGATGGGAAATTCTTCGATCAGGATCGGCGTGCGCTTGTCGTCCTGGGAGAACATCGCGTAGTGGCGCTCACCGCCTTCGCGCCACAGGCGGAACTCCGCGCGCAGGCGGAAGTTCTGCAGCGGCGAGTCGAAGACCTGCGGCTCTGGCGCGTCGAACGGGGCCAGTAGGTCACGCAAACGCGTGACCTTGTCTTGCAGTTGAGCGGTGTAGCTTGCGGCGTCAAAAGTCATGCGTTGAACCAGCCCAGCTTGATCACAAACAGAATCGACAGAATCACCAGTGCCGGGTTCAGCTCACGGTAGCGGCCCGAAAGCAGCTTGATGGCGGTCCAGGCGATGAAACCGAAGGCAATGCCGTTGGCAATGGAGTAGGTAAAAGGCATTGCCAGAGCGGTAACCACCACCGGCGCTGCCACAGTGATGTCGTCCCAGTCGATTTCGGCCAGGCCCTGGGTCATCAGCACCGCCACGAACAGCAGTGCCGGCGCAGTGGCGAAGGCCGGTACGCTGGCGGCCAGCGGCGAGAAGAACAGTGCCAGCAGGAACAGAATCGCGACCACGATGGCGGTCAAACCGGTACGGCCACCGGCGCTCACGCCCGCAGCCGATTCGATGTAGCTGGTGGTGGTCGAGGTACCCAGCAGCGAGCCGGCCATGGCGGCCGTACTGTCGGCAATCAACGCACGGCCCATTTTCGGCATATGGCCGTCCTTGCCCATCAGGCCGGCGCGCTTGGCCACGCCGATCAGGGTGCCGGAGTTGTCGAACAGGTCAACGAACAGGAAGGCGAAGATCACGCTGACCAAGCCGATATCCAGCGCGCCTTTGATATCCAGCTGCAGGAAGGTCGGGGCCAGGGATGGCGGCATCGAAACAACGCCGCCGAACGCGGTGACGCCCAGCAGGATTGAAACGATGGTGACCGCCAGGATGCCGATCAGCACCGCACCGCGTACCGCCAAGGCTTCCAGGGCGACGATCAGGATAAAGCCAAACGTAGCCAGGATCGGCGCGGGTTTTTTCAGGTCGCCCAGGCCCACCAGGGTGTTGGGGTTGCCGACCACGATCCCGGCGTTATGCAGGGCGATCAGCGCCAGGAACAGGCCGATACCGGCGGCAATCGCCGAGCGCAGCGGCAGTGGGATGGCGTTGATGATCCATTCACGAATACGGAAGATCGACAGCAGGAAGAACAACACCGCCGAGATAAACACCGCACCCAGCGCCACCTGCCAGGTATGGCCCATGTGCAGGACCACGGTGTAGGTAAAGAAGGCGTTGAGGCCCATGCCGGGCGCGAGGGCGATCGGGTAGTTGGCGATCAGGCCCATCACGGTCGAACCGATGGCGGCCGCCAGGCAGGTCGCGACAAACACCGCGCCCTTGTCCATGCCGGTCTCGCCGAGGATGCTCGGGTTCACGAACAGGATGTAGGCCATGGCCAGGAATGTCGTGATGCCCGCGAGGATCTCGGTGCGCACGTTGGTGTTGTGTGCCTTGAGTTGAAACAGCTTTTCCAGCATGCCTGCTCCCAGTGACGCTCTGTGGCGTCGTGATTTGTTGACCTCTAAGTCAAAGCACAAACTGCGCCAAGCGCCTGTGGTTTCAGAGAGGATCGGAAAAAGCGGCGCATCATACCAGCAGCCGAGGCCTTGAGGCATACTGCGCCGACGTTTAAACCAAGGTCATTTGCAGCATGAAAAACGCCAGCCCGTGGAGTCTAGCCCTGATCCCCTGTATCAGCCTGTTGCTCGGAGCAGCACCGGCCTGGGGCGCGACTGCACCGCCGTTGAGCGAAGTGCGTGTGTTCCAGGTCGAGTCGGCGGCGTGTAAGGAAAGCATCCCCGAGCGCGCGCAGAGTACGCAGATGTGTACGCACCGTGGGCCTACCAAGGTTTCCGTCATGGAGGTGGGCCTCGGTAACAACCCCATGGGCCGCTTCGATGGCGCTGAATTGAATGGGCAGCGCACGGCGGTTTGCCAGGTCGGCAACATCAGCGAGGTGTGCGACGGCGCGGGCACACTGATGGGCTACATCTATGTGTTTGATCTGAATGTCGAGGCCCAAGGCTGGTTCCAGTACAGCAACTCCTCGATCAATCCCCCGCAAAACACCCTGACCACGCAGCTCAATATCCGCTGATCAATCCGCTTGAACGCTCAATACCTCGGGCAGTCGTACCCCTTGAGACGGCGACTTCCCTGAACGCCGCGGACGTACACCAACCCGTGAGGTGTTTATGAGCGCGACCCCCAATGGCGCGGCGGCCCAGCCGTTCGTCAGCCACTCGATATGCCTGCGCCTCAACGGCAAGGACCGCCAACTGGATGTGTTGCCCTGGACCACGCTGCTTGATCTGTTGCGTGAACAACTCGACCTGGTCGGCAGTAAAAAAGGCTGCGACCACGGCCAGTGCGGTGCCTGCACGGTGTTGCGCGACGGCAAACGGATCAATGCCTGCCTGACCCTGGCGGTGATGTGTGACGGTGCCGAACTCACCACCATCGAAGGCCTGGCCGACGGCGAACAACTGCACCCGATGCAGCAAGCCTTCATCAAACACGATGCCTTCCAGTGCGGTTATTGCACCCCCGGTCAGATCTGTTCGGCCATCGGCCTGGTCAATGAAGGTCGCGCCCACGACACCGCGCAGATCCAGGAACTGATGAGTGGCAACCTGTGCCGCTGTGGGGCCTACAGCAATATCCGCGATGCCATCGAGGACGTTGTGGGAGGTGAGCAATGAATCCTTTCCAATACAGCAAGCCGGTCGATGTCCAAGAGGCCGTGCACCTGAGCAGCGCTGCGTCGCGCTTTATCGCCGGTGGCACGAACCTGCTGGACCTGATGAAAGAAAACATCAGCCGCCCCGAGCATCTCATCGATATCACGGGGCTGCCATTGAATGAGGTGCAGGAAACCGCCGACGGCGGGGTGCTGATCGGTGCCCTGGTGAGCAACGCCGACCTGGCCTGGCACCCGCTGATCGAACAGCGTTACCCACTGCTATCCCAGGCCATCCTCGCTGGCGCCTCGCCGCAACTGCGCAATATGGCCAGTACCGGCGGCAACTTGTTGCAGCGCACCCGTTGCTACTACTTTTATGACGCCACGGTGCCTTGCAACAAACGCGAGCCCGGCAGCGGCTGCCCGGCACGCACGGGGTTGAATCGCATTCATGCCATCCTTGGCGCCAGTGAACAGTGCGTCGCGACGCATCCTTCCGACATGTGCGTGGCGTTGGCGGCGCTGGACGCGCGAGTGCATGTGGAAGGTCGTGCAGGTGCTCGTGTTATCGAGTTTGCCGACTTCCATCGCCTGCCCGGCGATGCGCCGCAGCGTGACAACCAGTTGGCTGATGATGAGCTGATCACTGCCATCGAACTGCCTGCAGACAATCTGGCAAACCACAGCAACTACCTGAAAATCCGCGACCGCGCCTCCTATGCGTTCGCCCTGGTGTCCGTTGCTGCAGCTTTGGAGCTGGACGGCGACCGTATCGTCGACGCACGTCTGGCCCTGGGTGGCGTAGCCCATAAACCCTGGCGTGATCGCGCGGTGGAAGCCGCGCTCATTGGCCAGCTCGTCAGCCGCGAAACCTTCAGCCACGCCGCCGACGCGCTGCTGCAAGACGCAGAACCCCTGGAACACAACGGCTTCAAGATCAAGCTGGCACGCCGGGGAATTATTCGTGCCCTGAGTGATGCGGCTGTCGCAGGAGAACGCCCATGACCGCTATTGGAAAACCCTTGGACCGGGTTGACGGTCTGCTCAAGGTCACAGGTAAAGCGCGTTATGCCGGTGAGTTTCCCGAGGAGGGCCTGCTGCATGGCAGCGTGGTGTCCAGTACCGTCGCCAAAGGCCGTGTATTGCGCATCGATGCTTCCAGGGCGCTGGCCCTGCCGGGCGTGGTGGAGGTGATCCATCACCTCAATCGCCCCAAAATTGCCGGCTACGACGACGCTTTCCAGGATGCCGACGCCGCCGACGGCTCGCCGTTTCGTCCGCTCTACAACGACCGCGTGCTGTACAGCGGCCAGCCCCTGGCCCTGGTGATCGCCGACAACCTTGAGCTGGCGCGGCATGCTGGCTCCCTGGTGCATATCGAGTACGAGACCGAAGCCTTCGAAACCGACTTGTTGGCTGTGCAGGAACAGGCTCACGCCTCGCCGCAAACCCCGCCCAAGCCACGCGGCAACTTTCAGGCCGAATGGACCGGCGCCGCCATCAGCCTGGACGTGCATTACACCACGCCCATCGAACACCACAACCCGATGGAGCCCCACGCCAGCACGGTGCTGTATCAGCCGGACGGCACCCTGCATATCCATGACAAGACCCAGGGCCCGCAGAACTGCCAGGCCTATGTGCAAAAAGTCTTCGGCCTGGATAAAAGCCAGGTGCGTATCTTTGCCGCGTTCGTCGGCGGCGCGTTTGGTTCCGGCCTGCGTCCGCAGTACCAATTGCCGCTGGCCGTGATGGCCTCGTTGGCGCTCAAGCGTTCAGTGCGGGTCACGCTGACGCGCCAGCAGATGTTCACGTTCGGCTATCGCCCGCGCACTCTGCAGCGCCTGCAACTCGGCGCCGCCGCTGATGGGCGCCTGCTGGCGTTGGGGCACACTGCCATTGGCCAGACTTCGCGTTTCGAAGACTTCAGCGAACACGTCGTCGAATGGAGCGGCATGCTCTACCACTGTGACAACGTGCAGCTTACTTATAAGTTGGTGCCCCTGGACGTGTTCACGCCTTTGGACATGCGCGCGCCGGGCGCAGCCCTCGGCGTGATTGGCCTGGAGTGTGCCATGGACGAACTGGCCTGCGCACTGGGGATGGACCCGGTGCAACTGCGGCTGATCAACTACGCCGAACGCAACCAGAACGAAGACAAGCCCTGGTCCAGCAAAGCCCTGCGCGAGTGTTACCGCGAAGGCGCCGAGCGTTTTGGCTGGAGCCAGCGCAACCCGGAACCGCGCAGCATGCGCGACGGCCGCCAGTTGATCGGCTGGGGCATGGCCGGCGGCGTGTGGGAGGCTATGCAGATGAAAGCCAGCGCCAGGGCAAGGCTCGACGCTAACGGCAAACTGACGGTCAGCAGCGCCACCACCGATATCGGCACCGGTACCTACACGGTGATGACCCAGATCGCGGCGCAGGCCAGCGGTGTGGCGGTTGAAGATGTGGCGTTTCTGCTGGGCGATTCATCATTGCCCACCGCGCCGTTGCAGGGCGGTTCATTCACGGTGTCCTCCGTCGGCACTGCCGTGCAGCAAGCCTGCGAGGCCTTGAATGCCAAGCTGCTGAACATCGCACGGCAGACTTACCCGGTATTCAAGGACGCCGAAGCCGTGCGCTTCGAAGACGGTCTACTGCATACCGGCGACGTGAGTGTGTCGCTGGCGCAGTTGGTCAAGGACAGCGGCGAAGATGCGCTGCAAGTGCAGGTCGACAGCGAACCCGACAAAAAACGCGAGGGCTACAGCACCGCCACTCACTCAGCCGTCTTCGTCGAGGTGCAGGTGGACGAAGACCTGGGCACCATCAAGGTCCGCCGGGTGGTCAGCGCGATTGCTGCTGGGCGTGTGGTCAACCCGAAAATGGCCCGCAGCCAGATCCTCGGCGGGGTCGTATGGGGCATCGGCATGGCATTGCATGAAGAAACCCAGATCGACCATCAGCTGGGGCGCTACATGAACCACAGCCTGGCGGAGTACCACATTCCGGTTAACGCCGATATTGGCGACATTGACGTGGTGTTTGTCGAAGAGCACGACGAGATCGTCAACGCCCTGGGGTCCAAGGGCGTCGGTGAGATTGGTATCGTTGGGGTCGCAGCGGCGGTGGCCAATGCGATTTATCACGCCACCGGCAAGCGGGTGCGGGAATTTCCCATCACCCTCGACAAGGTGCTCTAGACCTTCGCGGGTTCTTCCACGGGCACATGCATGCGGTCTCGGTTGGCCAGGGTCGGAAACAACTTGATCCAGACCCCGGTCACCACCAGCGTACCGATCCCGCCCATGACCACGGCGGGCACGGTGCCGAACCAGTGGGCGGTAATCCCGGATTCGAACTCGCCCAACTGGTTGGACGCGCCGATAAACAGGCCGTTGACCGCACTGACCCGCCCGCGCATTTCATCCGGCGTCTCCAACTGCACGAACGAGGCGCGGATCACCATGCTGATCATGTCCGCCGCGCCCAGCACCACCAGCACCGCCAGGGAGAACCAGAACGAGGTGGACAGGCCAAAGGCGATGGTCGCCACGCCGAACACGCCGACGGCCGTGAACATCACGCGGCCCACATGACGGTCCACCGAGAACCGCGCCAGCCACAGCGACATCAACAATGCGCCCACCGCCGGCGCCGAACGCAGCAGGCCCAGGCCCCAGGCGCCCGTCAGCAGGATGTCTTTGGCAAACACCGGCAGCAACGCGGTGGCGCCACCCAGCAGCACGGCGAACAGATCAAGGGAGATGGCACCGAGGATATCCGGGCGGCTGCGGATGAAGCGGATGCCAGCGAGCAGGGAGTCCAGGGTGGCCTTGCCTTTGTTGAGTGGCGTCTGGCGAGCGGGCAAATTCAGGGTCAGCACACAGGCGATAAGGTACAGCACCACGGTTGGGCCATAGACCCAGACGCTGCCAAACGCATAGAGCAAACCGCCGAGGGCCGGGGCGACGATGGTTGCCAGTTGCTGGGCCGACTGCGACGAGGCCACGGCTCGCGGGAATAAAATGCTGGGCACGATGCTGGGCAGCATCGCCTGGGTGGTGGGCATTTCAAACGAACGCGCGGCACCGAGCAGGAAGGCGAGGATGAAGATCATCTCGCGGGTCACATTGCCGGTCAGCCCGCCGATGGCCAGGCTCAGGGCAATCAGCGCCTGCACAGTCTGGCAGATGGCGGCGACCTTGCGCCGCTCATAACGATCGGCCACATGCCCGGTGTGCAGCATGAACAATACGCGGGGCACGAATTCCACCAGGCCGACCAAGCCCAGGTCCAACACATTGCCGGTCAGTTGGTAGAGGTTCCAGCCGATGGCCACGGTGAGCATCTGGAAGCCGCTGGCGGTGAAGATGCGCGCCAACCAGAACGCGATGAAAGGGCGGTGGTGACGCAACAGCAATGCGGGTTCACTAGGCATCGGGAGTTCAGGTCAGGGCCGGAGGGAGCGCCGAGATTATCATCAAGTTGTAACAGATAGTTGCAAGAACTGATCTGAGGCAGTCTGTCACGCGGCAAAAGACCACACAGTTCAATCCCGAAAATGGGACTACTCTTTCAGCAATGCTTGATCCAGATCAATGTCCGCCCGGGCATCGACCTGGCGGCCTCAGGGCCAGATTCCCTACGCGGTGGGTTAAAAAAAGAAACGAATTGAAATTCGCCAGACTCCATATCCGTGGGGGCAGTGGGTGCAGGCTCCCGCCAGCAGCCGGTATTACCTGACAGAGGAAGACTTATGTTCGGTTTGGAGGCGCTAGATCTCGCCCGAATTCAATTCGCGTTCACCATCTCTTTCCACATCCTGTTCCCGGCGATCACCATCGGCCTGGCCAGTTACCTCGCGGTGCTGGAAGGCTTGTGGCTCAAGACGCACAACGACACCTACCGTGACCTCTACCATTTCTGGTCGAAGATCTTTGCCGTCAACTTCGGCATGGGCGTGGTCTCCGGGTTGGTCATGGCCTACCAGTTCGGCACCAACTGGAGCCGTTTCTCAGACTTCGCTGGCGCCGTCACTGGGCCGCTTCTTACGTACGAAGTGCTCACGGCCTTCTTCCTCGAGGCCGGTTTCCTGGGTGTAATGCTGTTTGGCTGGAACAAGGTGGGGCGCAACCTGCACTTCTTCTCCACCGTGATGGTGGCTGTCGGCACCTTGATTTCCACGTTCTGGATCCTCTCGTCCAACAGCTGGATGCAAACGCCCCAGGGCTTTGAAATCATCGATGGCCGCGTGATCCCGACCGATTGGTTCGCCGTGGTCTTCAACCCCTCGTTCCCTTATCGCCTGGCGCACATGGCCACGGCGGCGTTCGTAGCGACTGCGTTCTTCGTCGGCTCCTCGGCGGCCTGGCACTTGCTGCGTGGCAAGGACAACCCGGCGATCCGCAAAATGCTCTCGATGGCCATGTGGATGGCCCTGATCGTCGCGCCTATCCAGGCGGTGATCGGTGACTTCCACGGCCTGAATACCTTGAAGCACCAGCCGGCGAAAATCGCCGCGATTGAGGGGCACTGGGAAAACATCGGCAACGAACCGACGCCGTTGATCCTGTTCGGCTGGCCGGACATGAAGGAGGAAAGGACCAAATACGCCGTCGAGATCCCGTACTTGGGCAGCCTGATCCTCACCCACTCCCTGGACAAACAGGTGCCGGCGCTCAAGGAATTCCCGCCGGAAGACCGCCCTAACTCGACCATCGTGTTCTGGTCGTTCCGGGTCATGGTCGGCCTGGGCTTCCTGATGATTTTCACCGGCCTGTTCAGCCTCTGGCTGCGCCGGGGCGACAAGATGTACACGTCCAAACCGTTCCTCTACCTGGCGTTGTGGATGGGGCCGTCCGGGTTGATCGCGATTCTTGCCGGCTGGTTCACCACCGAGATCGGCCGTCAGCCGTGGGTGGTGTATGGCTTGATGCGCACGGCGGATGCGTCCTCCGGGCATAGCCTGGCGCAGATGACCATCACCCTGGTGTTGTTCGTGGTGGTGTACTTCGCGCTGTTCGGCGCAGGCCTGGGCTACATGATGCGCCTGGTGCGCAAAGGCCCTGTGACCCACGAAGGCACCGAGCCAACCCACGGTGGCCCTGGCCAGAAACGCACACCGGCCCGTCCGTTGTCGGCTGCCGATGATGATGGCAACGATGACGACCACACCCACATCCAGCACAAGGGGCATTGAGATGGGTATTGATCTTCCGCTGATCTGGGCCGTGATCATCATCTTCGGCATCATGATGTACGTGGTCATGGACGGCTTCGACCTGGGTATCGGCATCCTGTTTCCGTTTATCCCCGGCAAGACCGACCGTGATGTGATGATGAACACCGTGGCACCGGTCTGGGACGGCAACGAAACCTGGCTGGTACTGGGCGGCGCGGCGTTGTTCGGTGCGTTCCCGCTGGCCTATTCGGTGGTGTTGTCGGCGCTGTACCTGCCGCTGATCCTGATGCTGATCGGGCTGATCTTCCGCGGCGTGGCGTTTGAGTTCCGCTTCAAGGCCAAGGATCACAAGCGCCACCTGTGGGACAAGGCGTTTATCGGCGGCTCGTTGGCGGCGACGTTCTTCCAGGGCGTGGCACTGGGGGCGTTTATCGACGGTATTCCGGTGGTGAACCGCCAGTTTGCCGGTGGTTCACTGGACTGGGCCACGCCGTTCACGATGTTCTGCGGTGTGGCGCTGATCGTCGCCTACGCCTTGCTCGGCTGCACCTGGCTGATCATGAAAACCGAAGGCCCGTTGCAGGAAAAGATGCACAACCTGGCACGGCCACTGGCCTTCGTGGTGTTGGCGGTGATCGGCATCGTGAGCATCTGGACGCCGTTGACCCACCCGGAAATCGCCTCGCGCTGGTTCACCCTGCCGAACCTGTTCTGGTTCCTGCCGGTGCCGATTCTGGTGTTGGTGACCATGTACGGGCTGATCCGTGCGGTGGCACGTAATGCGCACTACACGCCGTTCCTGCTGACGCTGGTGCTGATTTTCCTGGGCTACAGCGGCTTGGGCATCAGCCTGTGGCCGAACATCATCCCGCCGTCCGTCTCGATCTGGGACGCCGCCGCGCCGCCGCAGAGCCAGGGCTTCATGCTGGTGGGCACCTTGTTCATCATCCCGTTCATCCTGGGCTACACCTTCTGGAGCTACTACGTGTTCCGCGGCAAGGTCACCCACGAAGACGGTTATCACTAGGAGGGTCGTTCCATGTCCGGCAAACCTTCGTTGCGCGAGATCGAACAGGCCGAGAAACAACCGTTGTGGCGGCGCCTGGGGTGGCTGGCGATGATCTGGACCGGCAGCGTGCTGGCCCTGTTTGTCGTGGCCAGCCTGATGCGCATGTTCATGAATGCGGCGGGCCTGACCACTCACTGACATCCCGATCCGGGCTTTACGGCCCGGCTTTCCAACCCTGTTTTTCGCGAGAGAAACAGGGTTTTTTTATTTACGGGCTTTATTTACGGGCTTTGAGGATCACGAATTTTGGCGTGGTCGCGACTTGCTCGACACCCCGGAACAAACGCGCCAGTTTGGTGTGATATCCCAGGTGGCGATTGCCGACTATATAGAGAGCGCCGCCGACCACCAGCGCTTCCCGTGCCTGCTGGAACATGCGCCAGGCGAGGAAGTCACCGACCACCTGTTGTTGATGGAAGGGTGGGTTGCATAGAACGACGTCGAGTGAACCGGGCTCCTGGCCGGCCAGGCCGTCGGCGGCGCGTATGGCTACGTCGCGATCACCGAAGGCGGCTTGCCAGTTTTCGGCTGCCGATTGCACGGCCATATAGGACTCGTCTACCAAGGTGTACTGCGCTTCGGGGTTTTGCAGGGCGCTGGCAATCGCCAATACACCGTTGCCGCAACCCAAGTCCGCCACACGGGCGTTGCCCAGGTTTTTCGGCAGGTGGGGCAGGAACGCGCGGGTGCCGATGTCCAGGCTTTCGCGGCAGAACACGTTGGCGTGGTTCAGCAGTTCTATAGACGGCGTGTCCAAGGTGTAGCGGGTGGGGTAGGGCGAGACTGCAGTTGGACGGTCTTGCACAGTGGCAATCAGCAGTCGCGCCTTTTTCACCGCAAGCGATGCCTGCATCGGCCCGATGTAACGCTCCAGCAACTCGCCCGCTGCCCGTGGCAGGTGCTTGATCATTGCCCCGGCGATAACTTGAGCGCCCGGCGCGAGTTGGCCCTGCAGGCGGATCAGTTGCTCTTCCAGCAGCGCCAGGGTTTTCGGTACGCGGATCAGCACACAGTCAAAAGGCCCAGCCGGAACCTGGCTGGCGGGGATGAATGCCACTGCATCAAACGCCTTGCCGTTACGTACCAGGTTCTTCTCCAGGCCCTGGGCAGCCAGGAACGAATCGCCGCTGGACGTGACCTGAACCAGCCCCTGGAGGCTGGCGGCCAGCGCGCCGAAGCTGTCATTGAGCACCAGCACGCGCGTCGCAGCAGTCGGTTGCTGCTCGGCCAGATAGTTGAGCAGGTACTCGTCGGCGGCATCGAAGGCTTGTAGCGGATCGTTATGTTGCTCTGGCTGACGGATCAGGTCGAGTTGGGCGAAGGGGCTTTCGAGCAGGGGCATGGCGGGGGAGGCTCTGGGTCGTCGATGGGAGTTCGGCAATCGCTGCAGAACCCTCTGAGTGAACTACGATGCGGGCCGGGGGGCAGCATCAACACTCAGAATTGACTGTAAATGTTACTTTTTTTCCAGAGGGATTACATGCGGTGTTTCCAGGCGATTAAAAACAGCCCATTTGGGATGCCCTGAGCACTGCGGCGATCTTGTTATTGACCCCCAGTTTCTTGAGTGCACTGGCGATGTGAAACCCTATCGTACGCTCTGACAGGCACAGGATTGTGGCGATTTCTGCGGCGGTCTTGCCCAAGCCTGACCATTTGAGGATTTCGGTTTCCCGCGGGGTCAGTTTGCAGGGAGGTTTGAAACTGGGTTCGTCGGCAAATTTCTGTGCCACTACCGCATGCAGGGCATGACACAGCCACAGCACCTGGCCGGCTTTTTCATACAACTCTTCCGGGCTGACTTCACCTTTACTACGGCCCAGGGTCAGCATGCTGAAGACACCCTGGAAATCATGTACTGCTTGAGTCCAGCCCAGGTGCACGCCATGGGATTGGGCCAGTTGCCATAAACTGGGCGCGGCACCAAATGCCTTTTCTTCCCAGAGGATGGGCAGTACGCAACGTTTGCAGTGGGCTACAACGGGGTCTACATCGAAAAAGTGTGCTTGGTTGTAGATATCATTCCATGCATTCGGATAGTTGTTTATGCGGATTGGTTTCTTTTGGTTATTAGGTAGTTGAGAGCTCATCGTAAAGGAACAAAATTGGAAGCCAAGTTCTAACGTGCGATTGAGGACCATTTCAAAAACAATGGTTATCTGGTTCTCGCCTTCCAGTTTCGGGAGCCTTGTATTGCGCCAGCTGATCATTTGTCACTCTCCATGAGATGTTACTGGCCGCGGGTACGTCCTTCCCCCGCAGCTGCACGAGACTGAGTGTAGGATATGGCCTACATAAACAAGTGAAAAAAAAGTAAAAAGTCTTTTGTTGTGAAGGCGTCGAACCTTGTACAAAGAGTAAAGATTTGTGCAGTTCGCGCTCATGTTTGTTTTTTTTAATACGAATTAGAGAGTTGTCAGTGCTGTCAGATTGATGGCTATTAAAAACACTACGTCATCTGATAGGTCATTTAGTGTTTGCTAATAGCCAAATGGTTAGTCTTGGTCCGTAGGCCAACGCCTTGACAAGCGCGAATGCCAGTACAAATCAGCGGTGTTTGCGCTCGTCACTTTGAGGGACACTAGGACACCTGTAGAACGGAGCCCCTCATGACGGCCAGTGCTGAGAAATTTACCCGCCAGACCTTGCTCGACGTGCAATCGCTGACCCCCAGCCTGTTTACCCTGCGCACTACCCGCGATGCGGGCTTTCGTTTCACGGCGGGGCAGTTTGTGCGCCTGGGTGTGACCAAGGCGGATGGCAGCACCGTATGGCGCGCCTATTCGCTGGTGTCCTCACCGTTTGACGAGCATCTGGATTTCTTCTCGATCGTCGTCCCCGGCGGTGAGTTCACCAGCGAACTGAGCCGCATGAGAGTAGGCGATACCTTGATGGTGGAGCGCCAGGCCACGGGCTTCCTGACCTTGAACCGTTTCGTGGATGGTCGCGACTTGTGGATGCTGGGGACTGGCACCGGGGTGGCGCCGTTTTTGTCGATCCTGCAGGACTTCGAGGTCTGGGAGAAATTCGAGCGCATCATCCTGGTGTACAGCGCACGGGAAGCCAAGGAGCTCGCGTATCAGACGCTGATCAAGGAGCTGGGTGAGCGTGAATACCTCGCCGAGTACGCACACAAACTCACCTACGTTCCCACCGTCACTCGTGAGCAGCATCCTGGCGCGTTGAATGGGCGCATCACCACACTGATCGAAAATGGCGAGCTTGAGCGTGCAGCCGGCGTCGAGTTGACCCCGGAGCATTCGCGCGTGCTGATCTGCGGCAACCCGCAGATGGTCGATGACACACGCCAATTGCTCAAGCAGCGTGACATGAACCTGAGCTTGAGCCGCCGCCCCGGTCAAGTGGCGGTGGAAAACTACTGGTAATAAAAAAGGCGCCTCTAGCAGGCGCCTTTTTTCTCAAACCGGTCTTTACAGACGCGGCTTGTCGTTCTGTGCCTTGAGCAGATCGCGGATCTCACCCAGCAACACTTCTTCCTTGGTCGGCGTCGGCGGCAGGCTTGGCGCCACGGCCTCTTCACGCTTCAGGCGGTTGATCGCCTTCACACCCATGAAGATCGCAAACGCGACAATCACAAAGTCGATGACGCTCTGGATGAACTTGCCGTAGGCCAGCACCACCGCAGGCACATCGCCCTGTGCCGCCTTGAGCGTTATCGCCAGGTCACCGAAGTCCACGCCACCGATCAACAGCCCGATAGGTGGCATCACCACGTCGCCTACAAACGAGGAAACAATTTTGCCGAAGGCGGCGCCGATGATGATACCGACGGCCATATCGACCACATTACCTTTGACCGCGAAGGCCTTGAACTCACTGATCACGCCCATAGGTTATTCCTTGTTACAGATGAGAAGGGTGGGACTCAGTGTAAGTCAGTCGTAGCAGGCTTGCCCGACACAACCGTTAACACTGTTAGCTTTTATCGACACATTAAAACGCAAATAGTTTGCAAAGTGCCACCAATCGCGCGCGAAATACGCCTGATATCAGTGACTTAACAGATTATTTTGTTAATCGGGTTGTTGTGAGTTTTCTATTTATCTTCTGACTCTCGGGTCACTAGCCTCTGGCAAGCACAACTGAATGTGCACTAAAAAAACCAGAGGAAACCTCGATGAAGACCCCAATGAGCCGCGGGCCCGTTTCAGCGCGACACGCGCTGGTACTGGCGATCGCCAGTTTGCTTTCCCTTTCGGTACACGCCGCCAACCTGACGCGCGACAACGGCGCTGCAGTAGGCGACAACCAGAGCTCGCAGACCGCCGGCGCCAATGGCCCGGTGTTGCTGCAAGACGTGCAGTTGATCCAGAAGCTGCAGCGTTTCGATCGCGAGCGCATCCCCGAGCGCGTGGTCCACGCCCGTGGTACCGGCGCCCACGGTACTTTCACCGTCACCGACAACCTCAGCGACCTGACCAAGGCCAAGGTGTTCGCGGCAGGCGAAGCCACCCCGGTGTTCGTGCGCTTCTCTGCTGTGGTCCATGGCAATCACTCTCCGGAAACCCTGCGTGACCCACGTGGTTTCGCCACCAAGTTCTACACCGCTGAGGGCAACTGGGACCTGGTAGGCAATAACTTCCCGACGTTCTTCATCCGCGACGCGATCAAGTTCCCGGACATGGTCCACGCCTTCAAGCCGGACCCGCGCACCAACCTGGATGACGACTCCCGTCGCTTCGACTTCTTCTCCCACGTGCCCGAGTCCACCCGCACGTTGACCGAGCTGTACTCCGACTCCGGCACCCCGGCCAGCTATCGGGAAATGGACGGCAACGGTGTGCATGCCTACAAGCTGATCAACGCCAAGGGCGAAGTGCACTACGTCAAGTTCCACTGGAAGAGCCTGCAAGGCATCAAGAACCTCGACCCCAAGCAAGTCACCGAAGTGCAGGGTCGTGACTACAGCCACATGACCAACGACCTGGTCACTCACATCAACAAGGGCGATTTCCCCAAGTGGGACCTGTACGTGCAGGTGCTCAAGCCTGAGGACCTGGCCAAGTTCGATTTCGACCCGCTGGACGCCACCAAGATCTGGCCGAATGTGCCTGAGCGCAAAGTCGGGCAGATGGTGCTGAACCGCAACCCGGCCAACGTGTTCCAGGAAACCGAGCAAGTGGCCATGGCCCCGGCCAACCTGGTGCCGGGTATTGAGCCGTCCGAGGACCGTCTGCTGCAAGGCCGCGTATTCTCCTACGCCGACACCCAGATGTACCGCCTGGGCGCCAACGCCCTGCAACTGCCGATCAACGCACCACGGGTGACCGTCAACAACGGTAACCAGGACGGCGCGATGAACTTCGGCAAGACCACCACTGGCGTGAACTACCAGCCAAGTCGTCTGCTGCCACGGGACGAGCCGCAAACCGCGCGCTACAGCCAGTCAGCCCTGTCGGGCAGCACCCAGCAGGCGAAGATCCAGCGCGAGCAGAACTTCAAGCAGGCCGGTGATCTGTACCGCTCCTTCACGAAGAAAGAGCGCCAGGACTTGATCGAGAACTTTGGTGGCTCGCTGGCGACCACCGATGACGAGAGCAAGCACATCATCTTGTCGTTCCTGTACAAGGCCGACCCGGAATATGGCACCGGCGTGGCCAAGGTTGCCAAAGGTGATCTGGCGCGCGTGAAGGCGCTGGCGGACAAACTCACCGACTGACCACGCACCTCCCTGTAGGAGCCGGCTTGCCGGCGATGGCGTCCTTGAGGGTGCCATCGCCGGCAAGCCGGCTCCTACAGGGGATCTATTTAGAGGATTTGAACGATGCGTACCTTCATATTGGCTCTTCTGGCCTGCTGCTCGCTGAACGTATTGGCCGAGCCGTCTGATGATCCGGTCGCGCTCAAGATACAACTACAGGACTACTACTTCGACGCCGCCCGCCGAGGCGACCTCGACATGCTCAACACCTTTATCGACTCCGGCTATAGCCTCAACACCCAGGATGACAAGGGCTACACTGCGCTGATCCTCGCCGCTTACCACGGCCAGGGCCCGTTCGTGGAGCGCTTGCTCAATGCCGGAGCCGACGCCTGCGTGCAGGACAAGCGCGGCAACACGGCGCTGATGGGCGCGATCTTCAAGGGCGAGCTGAAAATCGCCCAGCGCCTGCTGGCGACCGACTGCAACCCCGACCAACGCAACGGCGCCGGGCAGACGGCGGCCATGTATGCCGGGCTGTTCAAGCGGGTCGAGTTGCTGGATGAATTGAAGGCCAAGGGTGCCGACCTCAACGCCGAAGACCCGATCGGCAACAGCGCTTCACGATTGGCCAGCGGTGAAATCCGGACCCCGGCGTCGCGCTGAGCTATCATCGCGGTTTTTCGGTTGGAGGTTCTCAAATGGCAAAGGCCAAGCGCATGTACGGCTGCACGGAGTGCGGCGCGACCTTTCCCAAGTGGGCCGGCCAGTGCACCGAGTGCGGTGCGTGGAACACCCTGACTGAAACCATGATCGAAAGCGGCGGCGCTGCGGCCCCCACCGGCCGGGCCGGCTGGACCGGGCAACAGGCGCAGATCAAGACGCTGGCCGAAGTCAGTGTTGAAGAAATTCCGCGTTTCTCCACGGCCTCCGGTGAATTGGACCGGGTGCTGGGCGGCGGCCTGGTGGACGGCTCGGTGGTGCTGATCGGCGGCGATCCGGGCATCGGCAAATCGACGATCCTGTTGCAAACCCTGTGCAGCATCGCCAGCCGCATGCCAGCGCTGTATGTCACCGGCGAGGAATCCCAGCAACAAGTGGCCATGCGCGCCCGTCGCCTGGGGCTGCCTCAGGATCAACTGCGGGTGATGACCGAGACCTGCATCGAAAGCATCATTGCCACGGCGCGGATCGAAAAGCCCAAGGTCATGGTGATCGACTCGATCCAGACGATTTTCACCGAGCAATTGCAATCGGCGCCGGGCGGCGTGTCTCAGGTGCGTGAAAGTGCGGCGCTGCTGGTGCGTTATGCCAAGCAGAGCGGCACCGCGATCTTCCTGGTCGGTCATGTGACCAAAGAGGGCGCACTGGCCGGGCCACGGGTGTTGGAACACATGGTCGACACCGTGTTGTATTTCGAAGGTGAATCCGATGGCCGTCTGCGTTTGCTGCGGGCGGTGAAGAACCGTTTCGGCGCGGTCAACGAACTGGGCGTGTTCGCCATGACGGACCGGGGGCTTAAAGAAGTCTCCAACCCTTCAGCGATTTTTCTCACGCGTGCCCAGGAAGAAGTCCCAGGCAGCGTGGTGATGGCAACTTGGGAAGGCACCCGGCCGATGCTGGTGGAAGTGCAGGCGCTGGTGGATGACAGCCATCTGGCCAACCCTCGCCGCGTAACCTTGGGCCTGGATCAGAACCGCCTGGCGATGCTGCTCGCCGTATTGCACCGTCACGGCGGCATCCCGACCCACGACCAGGACGTGTTCCTCAACGTGGTCGGCGGGGTCAAGGTGCTGGAGACTGCGTCCGACCTCGCGTTGATGGCGGCGGTAATGTCCAGCCTGCGTAACCGGCCATTGCCCCATGACTTGCTGGTGTTTGGTGAGGTGGGCCTGTCGGGCGAGGTGCGTCCGGTGCCCAGTGGCCAGGAACGCTTGAAGGAAGCCGCCAAGCACGGCTTCAAACGGGCAATCGTGCCTAAAGGCAATGCGCCGAAGGAGTCGCCGCCGGGGATAAAGATCATTGGCGTAACGCGCCTGGAACAGGCGTTGGATGCACTATTCGAGTAGGGCGCCCAGCTCGCGCTCCAACTCTTGCTGATCACCCAGGTTCAACTCGATCAGTCGTCGCAAATGGCTGATCGAGTCCAGGTCGATGTGCTGGCACACAAACCCAAGCTGCCCGTGATCGTCATGGGCCAGCTTCACCTGCATCTTTATATGCGCCCGTGGGTCCAGCCGGATGTCCACGTCAAATAGCCGCTTGCCATTACCCCGCCAGTCGTCAGGGCGCTCCACCAGCAAGCCGCGCAGCGATAAATCCAGCAGTTGCACCGGCCAATTCCAGCTGTCCTGGGCAATGGTCGTCTTGGCATCAAAGGCGATGCGACGGAAACGGCGGCGTTCAGACGGTTGCTCGGTCATGGTGAAACCCTCTGGAGATAGAAGGATTGTAGCCCCGAGCCATCATCGGGCATTTATTTCTGTTTTTTTTGCCTGCGCAAGGCTCTAGACCAACGTAGGGGGGTGGCCTTTGAGGCCAACAGCGCTAAACTCGGGATGGCTGTCCTTTCTGTCCACCCTGGCTGGAATATAAAAATGAAAAATAATAATAGCCTGCTACGCCACCTACCCTGGCTGGTGCTGGCAATCGTAGGAGCGTGCGCCCTGGGCGTAGTGGCCTTGCGCCGCGGCGAGGCGATCAACGCCTTGTGGATTGTGGTCGCTGCTGTGGCCATCTATCTGGTTGCGTACCGTTACTACAGTCTGTTCATCGCTAACAACGTGATGCAACTCGATCCACGGCGGGCCACCCCCGCAGTGCTCAACAATGACGGTCTGGACTATGTGCCGACCAACAAACACATCCTGTTCGGTCACCACTTTGCGGCGATTGCCGGTGCAGGTCCGCTGGTCGGCCCGGTGCTTGCGGCGCAAATGGGCTACCTGCCCGGCACGCTCTGGCTGATTGCCGGCGTGGTGCTGGCCGGCGCGGTGCAGGACTTCATGGTCTTGTTCCTGTCCACCCGTCGCAACGGCCGGTCCCTGGGGGACATGGTTCGCGAAGAGATGGGCCGTATCCCTGGGACCATCGCGCTGTTCGGCTGCTTCCTGATCATGATCATCATCCTCGCGGTGTTGGCGCTGATCGTGGTCAAGGCCCTGGCCGAGAGCCCATGGGGCATCTTCACAGTAATGGCGACCATCCCGATCGCGATGTTCATGGGCATTTACATGCGCTACATCCGCCCGGGTCGCATTGGCGAAATCTCGATCATCGGCGTGCTGTTGCTGCTCGGTTCGATCTGGCTGGGCGGGCAGATTGCCGCTGACCCGGTCTGGGCCAAGGCCTTTACCTTCACCGGCATTCAAATTACCTGGATGCTGATCGGCTACGGTTTTGTCGCCGCAGTGCTGCCGGTGTGGCTGATCCTGGCGCCGCGTGATTACCTCTCCACTTTCCTCAAAATCGGCACCATCATCGCCCTGGCGATCGGTATCCTGGTCACCATGCCAGAGCTGAAAATGCCGGCCCTGACCCAGTTCATCGACGGCACCGGCCCGGTGTGGAAGGGCGGTCTGTTCCCGTTCCTGTTCATCACCATTGCCTGTGGTGCGGTCTCGGGTTTCCACGCGCTGATCTCCTCGGGCACTACGCCCAAGTTGCTGGATAACGAAACCAACGCCCGCTACATCGGTTACGGTGGCATGTTGATGGAGTCGTTCGTGGCCATCATGGCGATGGTTGCCGCTTCGGTGATCGAGCCTGGTGTTTACTTCGCCATGAACAGCCCGGCTGCCGTGGTCGGCAGTGATGTGGTGACTGTGGCGCAAACTGTCAGCAGCTGGGGCTTTGCGATTACGCCTGAGGCGTTGTCAGCCGTGGCCCATGACATCGGTGAAACCACCATCCTGGCGCGTGCCGGCGGAGCACCGACCCTGGCGGTGGGTATCGCGCAGATCCTGCACAGCGTACTGCCGGGTGAAAACACCATGGCATTCTGGTACCACTTTGCGATCTTGTTCGAAGCGCTGTTCATCCTGACGGCAGTCGACGCCGGTACCCGTGCCGGTCGCTTCATGCTGCAAGACCTGCTGGGTTCCTTCGTGCCGGCGCTGAAACGTACCGAGTCGTGGACGGCCAACCTGATCGCGACCGCCGGTTGCGTGGCCATGTGGGGTTACTTGCTGTATCAAGGCGTGATCGACCCACTGGGCGGCATCAACACCTTGTGGCCGCTGTTCGGTATCTCCAACCAGATGCTGGCAGGTATCGCGCTGATGCTGGCGACCGTTGTGCTGATTAAAATGAAACGCCAACGCTACATCTGGGTGACGATGCTGCCGGCGGTTTGGCTGCTGATCTG
The DNA here is from genome assembly GCF_013385825.1 of Pseudomonas reactans. Classification (GTDB taxonomy): domain Bacteria; phylum Pseudomonadota; class Gammaproteobacteria; order Pseudomonadales; family Pseudomonadaceae; genus Aquipseudomonas; species Aquipseudomonas reactans. The sequence goes on from NZ_JACAPG010000018.1 coordinate 205,215, forward strand.
CACCACCACGGCGGGCTTCATCAAGCTGTTCGACGCCAACCCGGCAATCGGCTTCCTGTCGCTGGCCAAGAAGTACAGCGATGCTCTGGCCAATGGGCAGATCCTCGCCCCGGCGAAGAACATCGACCAGATGCAGCACGTGATCTGGAACGCCTACACCAACGCAACGCTGACGGCGCTGTTCCTGTTCGTGGTGTTCAGTATCCTGTTCTATGCGCTCAAGGTCGGCGTTGCCGCCTGGGGTAACAAAGCGCGTACGGATAAAGAAGCCCCTTACCAGGCTGTACCGGACGCATGATCGAGGGTTGCAACCATGTTCAATGACATCAATCGCCTCGGTAAATACCTCGGTCAGGCCGCGCGCCTGATGGTCGGCATGCCCGACTACGATACGTACGTCGAGCATATGCAAACCAAACACCCGGACAAACCGATGATGGACTACAAGGCGTTCTTCCGGGAACGCCAGGAAGCCCGTTACGGTGGCAAGGGTGGGCCCAAGTGCTGTTGAGTTAACGCAACGCCCTGTAGGAGCGAGCTTGCTCGCGAAAAACCCAAGGACAGCACGTGCATCCAGACAGCACGCGTTATCGTTGACGTTCTTCGCGAGCAAGCTCGCTCCTACAGTTGTTTTTGCGCCCCATTTTTCAGGAGAATCTCTTTGTCCTCTCCCATCCCAGTCACCGTCCTCAGCGGCTTCCTCGGCGCCGGCAAGACCACCTTGCTGCGCCACCTGCTCAAAACCGAGCACGGCCTGAAAATCGCCGTGATCGAAAACGAATTCAGCGACGCCGGTATCGACACCCAATTGCTGGGCGCCGAGCCGGTGCAAGTCATGACCCTGTCCAACGGCTGCGTGTGCTGCACCATCCACACCGACCTGACCAAAGCCCTGTACCTGCTACTCGAACGCCTGGACAGCGGCGAGATCGCCTTCGACCGCCTGGTGATCGAATGCACTGGCCTGGCTGACCCGGCGCCGGTGGCCCAGACCTTTTTCATCGACGAAGAACTGCGCGAGCGCTATATCCTCGACGGCATCATTACCTTGGTGGACGCGGCCCACGCCGAGCACCACCTGACCCAGACCATCGCCCAGGCCCAGATTGGCTTTGCCGACCGCCTGCTGGTGAGCAAGCGCGACTTGGTGGACGACGCCACCTTCGACGCGCTCAGCGAACGCCTCACCCACATCAACCGTCGTGCGCCGATCCGTGTGGTGGACCATGGCAACATCGACCTGGCTGAACTGCTCGATGTGCGCGGCTTCAACCTCAACGCTGGCATGAGCCTACGCCCGGTGCGCGCTGCGCCGTCCATCGACCGTATCTCCAGCCTGGTGCTGCGCACCGACCAGCCGCTGGATATCGATCGCCTCAGCGCGTTCATGAACGAACTGTTGGAGGACCACGGCAAGCAGCTGCTGCGCTACAAAGGCGTGTTGAACATTGCCGGGGAAGACAGACGCATGGTGTTCCAGGGCGTGCTCAAGCTCTACGGCTTTGATTGGGACACGGAGTGGGAAGAGGGTGAGGCGCGGGAGAGTGTGATTGTGTTTATTGCCGATGAACTGCCGGAAGACAAGATTCGCGAAGGTTTCCAGCGCGTCTATCAGGCATAAAAAAACCCACCTGTAGGAGCGAGCTTGCTCGCGAAGAACGTATAGGCTCCGCGTGCATTCAGGATGCACGCGTTATCGTTGACGTTTTTCGCGAGCAAGCTCGCTCCTACAGTGGGCTTCTTTTTATTACGCGCCGTACACCGGCAGCTTCTTGCAGATGGCCTTGACCTTCTCACGCACCGCGTCGATCACGGCTTCGTTGTTCAGGTCAGCCAGGATGTCGCAGATCCAGCCAGCCAGTTCCTTGCATTCTGCTTCCTTGAAGCCACGCGTGGTCACAGCCGGAGTACCGAAGCGCAGGCCGGAGGTGACGAACGGCGAACGTGGGTCGTTCGGCACGGAGTTCTTGTTTACGGTGATGAAGGCTTTGCCCAAGGCAGCATCAGCATCTTTACCGGAAATGTCCTGCTTGATCAGCGACAGCAGGAACAGGTGGTTCTCGGTACCGCCGGACACCACGTCGAAGCCGCGCTCGATGAACACGCTTGCCATGGTCTGGGCGTTCTTGACCACTTGTTGCTGGTAGGTCTTGAACTCAGGCTGCAGCGCTTCCTTGAAGCAGATCGCTTTGGCGGCGATCACGTGCTCCAGCGGGCCGCCTTGGGCGCCTGGGAATACAGCGGAGTTCAGCTTCTTCTCGATGTCGGCGTTGGCGCGAGCCAGGATCAGGCCGCCACGTGGACCGCGCAGGGTCTTGTGGGTCGTGGTGGTCACGACGTCAGCGTAAGGCACAGGGTTCGGGTAGACGCCAGCGGCGACCAGACCGGCCACGTGGGCCATGTCGACGAACAGGTAAGCGCCGACTTTGTCCGCGATAGCGCGAAAGCGTGGGAAGTCCAGGATCTGCGAGTAGGCAGAGAAACCGGCCACGATCATTTTTGGCTTGTGTTCAACGGCCAGGCGCTCGACTTCGTCGTAGTCGATCAGACCGTTGGCATCGATACCGTATTGAACGGCGTTGTACAGCTTGCCGGAGGAGGAAACGCTGGCGCCGTGGGTCAGGTGACCGCCGTGGGCCAGGCTCATGCCCAGGATGGTGTCGCCGCCTTGCAGCAGGGCCAGGTACACGGCGCTGTTGGCTTGGGAACCGGCGTGCGGCTGGACGTTGGCGTAATCGGCGCCGAACAATTCTTTGGCACGGTCGATAGCCAGCTGCTCAACCACGTCGACGTACTCGCAACCACCGTAGTAGCGCTTGCCTGGGTAACCTTCGGCGTACTTGTTGGTCAAGACCGAACCTTGAGCCTCCATCACCGCAGGGCTGGTGTAGTTTTCCGAAGCGATCAGCTCAATGTGCTCTTCCTGGCGCACGGCTTCTTGCTCCATGGCGGCAAAGAGATCGGCGTCGTACTTGGCAATAGTCAAATCACGGCTGAACATGGCGGTCCTCAAGGATCGGGGGCAGAAAAGGAAGGCATTCTAACCCAATGGGTTTTAGATGGCATATGAAAGGACATCATGTCGCGGACAAGTGGGGCTCATCTGCGGATAGGCGGTGATGATACGGCCGCCATCGCCGGCAAGCCGGCTCCTACAGGCGATCGCATTCCAACTGTAGGAGCCGGCTTGCCGGCGATGAGGCCAGTGGCCTCACCGCAAAATTTCAGTCGAACATGAACAGCGCATCATTACTGAACTGCGCCTCGAACCGATTCGCCGGCATCGGCCGTCCGAACAGGTAGCCCTGCACTTCGTCGCAGCCATGTTCACGCAGGAAGTCCAACTGCTCATGGGTTTCCACACCTTCGGCGATCACCGCCAGGTTCAGGCTATGGGCCATGGCGATAATGGCGCGGGCGATCTGTGCGTCCTGCTCGCCTGACGGCAGGCCATCGACGAAGGTTCGGTCGATCTTCAACACGTCGATCGGGAATTGCTTGAGGTAGTTGAGCGACGAATAGCCCGTGCCGAAGTCGTCGACTGCAATGCTCAGGCCCAGGTTTTTCAGGCTGTCGAGGATCTGCATGGCCTCGTTGACCTCGCGCATCAGGATACTTTCGGTCAGCTCCAGTTCCAGGCACGCTGGCGGCAGGCCGGTGTCCTTGAGGATGGTGGCAATACGAGTGCCCAACTGGCCGTCGGAGAACTGGCGCGCCGAGATGTTCACCGAGACTTTCGGCACACGCACCTTGTTCTGGTGCCAGGTCTTGAGCTGTCGGCAGGCTTCGCTGATCACCCAATCGCCGACGTCTACCACCAGGCCCAACTCTTCCAGCACCGGTATGAAGTCCCCCGGCGGCACCAGGCCACGGCGCGGGTGACGCCAGCGCAGCAGGGCTTCGGCACCGGTCAGGCGTTTGCCGTCGCCGCTGAACTGCGGCTGGTAATAAAGCACAAATTCGTTCTGGTCCAGGGCGTGGCGCAGGTCGCTTTCCAGCTCCAGGCGTTCCAGGGCGCTGGCGTTCATGTCGGCCTGGTAGAACTGGAAGTTGTTCTTGCCGCGTTCCTTGGCGTGATACATCGCGGTGTCGGCGTTTTTCATCAACTGGCTCAGCTCGTTGCCGTCCTGGGGGCTCAGGGCGATGCCGATACTGGCGGTGACAAAAAACTCGCGGCCTTCCAGCACGAACGGCTTCACCAGGCTGGCAAGGATCTGCTCGGCCACATGAATCGCCCGGTTCAGCGCCATTTCACGGCTGATCCGCGGTTGCAGCAGCAGCGTGAACTCGTCGCCACCCATGCGCGCCACGGTGTCATCTTCGGCCACGCAGCCCAGCAGGCGTGTAGCCATTTCCTTGAGCATGCGGTCGCCGGCGGCGTGGCCCAGGGAGTCGTTGATCGGTTTGAAACGGTCGAGGTCGAGGAACATCAGCACCACCCACGACTTCTGCCGTTCTGCCGACTGCAACGCGGTGTGCAGGCGGTCCTGGAACAGCGTGCGGTTGGGCAGGTGGGTCAGGGCGTCGTAGTAAGCCAGGCGGTGGATGCGCTGCTCGCTGGCCTTGCGCTCGCTGATGTCACTGAAGAAGCACACATAACTGGCCAGGTCGCCTTCATCGTCGAACACGGCGGTAATGCCGACCCACGCCGGGTAATGCTCGCCGTTGCGCCGCTTGAGCCACACTTCGCCTTCCCACGTGCTGTGCTGATGCAACTGTTTGAGTACGTAGCGCAGGTGGGCTTCCTGCTGTTCGTCGACGGTGAGCATGTTCGGCAACTGGTCGAGCACATCGCTGACCGCATAGCCGCTGACCCGGCTGAACGCCTCGTTGGCCTGCACGATATAACCGGCGGGGTCAGTGATCAGGATCGCCGAGGTCGAGTGTTCGAAAACCGTGGCCGCCATGCGCAGGTCTTTCTCGGCACGACGTTGCTGGCTGATGTCGCGGCCCACGCCGAGGATGCCCTCGAAGGCGCCGTGTTCGTCCCACACCAGCACCAGGCGCAGCTCGATCGGCACTTTGCGACCATCTGCGCGCAGGCAGTCGAACAGGAACAACTGGGTCTGGATCTCATCACGCAGGCGGTTCAGCGCTTCAGGATCGCCCAGCGCACGGCTGACCTGCTCCATCAGGCTGTAAATGCCGGTCAGTTGCTGCGGGTTGGCGATGATCGACTGCCAGCCATTTTTGAACACCCAGTCCACGTCATAACCGAGCACGGCGTTGACCGAGGGGCTGATGTAGTTGAGGGCCAACTGGCTGTCGGTGGAGCAGATCACGTCGCTGATGCTTTCGGCCAGCATGCGGTAGCGCTGTTCACTGTCACGCAGGGATTCGCTGGCCTCGATCTGGTCGGTGATGTCCTTGGCCACGCCGATGATACGGGTGATCTGCGCACTCTTGTCGCGGGCCAGGGCTTGTTCGCGGATGTCAAAGCGCCGCCATTGGTTATTGCGGTGGCGGAAGCGCAGTTGGCATTGCAATTGGGTGGTGTAACCGACTTGGCGCTGCTGCTGGCGCAATTCGTGGTAATGCTCGGCGTCTTCCGGATGCAGCAGGATTTCCCAGAAGTACTCGCCCATTTGCTGCAGTTCGGCCTTGTTGTAGCCGAGGGTGTGGCCCAAGTGGTGGTTGCTGAAAATCATGCGTTGGCTGATGACGTCCTGCACATACAGGTGGTCGGGGACAGTGCGTACCACGTCGGACCAGAAGCTCTCGCGCTCCACCAGCGACAACTCAATCAACTTGCGGCTGGTGATATCGCTGATGCTGAGGATCACTGCCTTGAAGTCGTCCTGCTGCTCCGGAAAGCGCATCACCAGCCACAGGTATTGCTCGTTGCCAGCCACGTCCTTGAGCTGGATTTCCAGTTCCAACTGGTTCTGTTGGGTCAGTACCGCCTCAAGTATCTGGTAGCCGATGGAGGTGGCATTGCGCGGGCAGTCATCGATCAGGCGTTCCCAGGCTTCTTCGCAGGACCCCACGTTCAGCAGGCGCACCGCCACCTGGTTGACCTCGGTGATGCGCAGTTCCTTGAGCAGTTGCTGGCGTTCGTCGGGGTTGTCCTGCAGCCAGGCGTGCAGTTGCTCGCGGGTCTCCAGTCGGGTCTTGTCGAAGAACGCGTTCAGGCCCGACAGGTCGAGCACGCACAGGGCCACGCCGGTGCCTTCGAAAATATCCTGATAGCGCCGGCGGCCTTCATGCACTTGGCGCTGGCGGCGGCGCATGTTCAGCAACACGATCACCGGGATCAACGAGAACGCCAGGCCCAGCAGGCATTTGCCGATGAAGGCCGGCAACAGTTGCTCCAGCACCGCCGTGCGGTCGAACAGCCCGCGCAGCTGCCAGTCGCTTTTGCTCAGGGGCGTGACCAGTACGCTTTTATTCAGCTCGTCCGGGGTCAGCGCCGACGCCCATTGTGCCGGCATGCCGCTGTCCCGGCTGACAACCCGGTGGTTGATGCGATTCTCGATGACCCACATCGGGCGTTGGCCCTGGCCGTCCTGGCGGGTGAGGTTGGCCAGGTAGTTGGGGGCCAGGCGCAGCGCCCAGTACATTCTTGAGCCGCCGCTGGGTTGATGCAGCAATAGATAGATGAGGGTGCCGTCGTTACTGTTGCTCAGGTAATAAGACTGGGCGTGGCTACGTTGCACCAGATCTGCAAGCCAGGCGCTATCCTGGCTGTCGGCGGCGCTGTCACTGATCATCGCGCCGCTGGGGGCGAGCAGGGCCACGCTGCGCAACTCCGGCATCGAGCGCTGCAACGTGCGCATCAAGGCTTGTTGCTGTTCGCTATCACGCGGCGGCTCGACCATCGGCAGCAGGTTCAGGGCGATTTTCGCGCTGAGGGCCATGTTCAGGCTGATTTGTTCAGCCAGGTCAGCGCTGTAGTCGATGGTGTATTGCTGCTGGTTCTTCTGGTTTTGCTGCAACTGGTCGAGCAACTGCCAGAACAATAACGCGAGCAGCATGAGGACGAGCGTCGCCAATGCGCCTTTGAGGGTGCCGTGCAGGGGCGCTCCCGGCGCTATATGAGCGGCGCGCAGGGGAGTTGGCGGCGTGACTTTGGACAAGCTGTGATCCTGCGGTTTGGCTGGACTGGCGCGCGACGTGCACTATAAGCCGGACGCCCGGAGGGCGGCTAGCATGCCTTGACTTGTGGCAAAGTGCCAGCCCCGCCTGGCTGGACTGACCAAGCGCATTCAGGTAGCTTTGCCGGTTACGCGGGGGCGTTCCAGCCCCAGACATTCAGGCTTTTTCCGCTCGCAGGCATTGATAATAGTCAACGGCCCGCGCCGCGCATGGCCTGGCACGGGCTTCGCCCGCTTAATTCATCAGTCACTGACGCTAGGTTCACCATGGCTCAATACGTCTTCACCATGCATCGGCTGGGCAAAGTTGTTCCGCCGAAGCGGGAAATCCTGAAAAACATTTCGCTGTCCTTCTTCCCAGGCGCCAAGATCGGCGTACTCGGCCTCAACGGTTCGGGTAAATCCACCCTGTTGAAAATCATGGCCGGCGTCGACACCGAGTTCGAAGGCGAAGCCCGCCCGATGCCAGAGCTGAACATCGGCTACCTGCCGCAAGAGCCGATCCTGGACCCGACCAAGACCGTGCGTGAAGTGGTTGAAGAAGCCGTCAGCGTGATCAAGAACGCCCAGGCGCGCCTGGACGAGGTCTACGCGGCTTACGCTGAAGAAGATGCCGACTTCGACAAACTGGCCGCCGAACAGGCCAAGCTAGAAGCCATTCTGCAAGCTGGCGACGGTCACAACCTGGAGCGCCAGCTGGAAGTCGCCGCCGATGCACTGCGCCTGCCAGCGTGGGACGCCAAGGTCGAATTCCTGTCCGGTGGTGAAAAGCGTCGCGTGGCCCTGTGCCGCCTGCTGCTGTCGGCCCCCGACATGCTGCTGCTCGACGAACCCACCAACCACTTGGACGCCGATTCCGTCGCCTGGCTGGAACACTTCCTACACGACTTCCCAGGCACCGTGGTCGCGATCACGCACGACCGGTACTTCCTGGACAACGTGGCCGGCTGGATCCTCGAGCTCGACCGTGGCGCGGGTATCCCTTACGAGGGCAACTACTCCGGTTGGCTGGAAGCCAAGTCCGACCGTCTGGCCGCCGAATCCAAGCAACAATCGGCCCATGAAAAAGCCATGAAGGAAGAACTGGAGTGGGTGCGCAAAGGCGCCAAGGCCCGCCAGTCCAAATCCAAGGCACGTCTGCAACGCTTTGAAGAAATGCAGTCGCAGGAATTCCAGAAGCGCAGCGAAACCAACGAGATCTACATCCCGGCCGGCCCGCGCCTGGGTGACAAGGTCATCGAGTTCAAAAACGTTTCCAAAGGCTATGGCGACCGTGTGCTGATCGACAACCTGTCGTTCTCCATGCCAAAAGGCGCGATCGTCGGCGTTATTGGTGGTAACGGTGCGGGTAAATCCACGCTGTTCCGCATGCTGATGGGCAAGGAAACCCCGGATTCGGGCACCATCGAAGTCGGCGAAACCGTGCAGCTAGCCTGTGTGGACCAGAGCCGCGAAGACCTCGACGGCAGCAAGACCGTATTCCAGCAGATTTCCGACGGTTCCGACCAGATCCGCATCGGCAACTATGAAATCCCGTCGCGTACCTACGTCGGTCGTTTCAACTTCAAGGGCGGCGATCAACAGAAGTTCGTCAAGGACCTGTCCGGTGGTGAGCGCGGTCGCTTGCACCTGGCCCTGACCCTGAAAGAGGGCGGCAACGTCCTGCTGCTCGACGAGCCGTCCAACGACCTCGACGTTGAAACCCTGCGTTCCCTGGAAGAAGCCCTGCTGGACTTCCCGGGCGCCGCCATTGTGATCTCTCACGATCGGTGGTTCCTTGACCGCGTCGCGACCCACATCCTGGCGTACGAAGACGACTCGCAAGCGGTATTCTTCGAAGGTAACTACACCGAGTACGAAGCGGACCGTAAAAAGCGCTTGGGCGACGCTGCTGCCCAGCCGCACCGTGTGCGTCACAAAAAACTGGCCTGATTCGGGTTGGTGGTTTGAAAGAGCGGAGCCTTCAGGCTCCGCTTTTTTTTTGCCTGGAATTTGATGGTGCGTGCGGTTTGATTTGAATCCCTGAAAGGGTGCATAAAAGCCCCTAAAACTGGATACAGTTATATAAAACGCACCATTTAAATTCACAAAGGCGACATTTTGCCCTGTCGCAGTGCGGAATGAATTGATAAAGTCCGGCTCAATCTCCGTTAACAACTAAAAATTTGCCGAGACTTTTCATGATTGAATCCGTCGAATCCTTCCTTGCCCGACTCAAGAAACGCGACCCGGACCAGCCGGAATTCCACCAGGCCGTAGAAGAAGTCCTACGCAGTCTGTGGCCGTTTCTGGAGGCCAATCCTCACTACCTGACCTCGGGCATTCTGGAGCGCATCTGCGAGCCAGAACGCGCGATTACCTTCCGGGTGTCGTGGGTGGATGATCATGACAAGGTCCAGGTCAATCGCGGTTTCCGCATCCAGATGAACAGCGCCATCGGCCCTTACAAAGGCGGCCTGCGCTTCCACCCGTCGGTAAACCTGGGCGTGCTGAAGTTCCTCGCCTTCGAGCAGACCTTCAAGAACTCACTGACCTCGCTGCCCATGGGCGGCGGCAAAGGCGGCTCGGACTTCGACCCCAAGGGCAAGAGCGATGCTGAAGTCATGCGCTTCTGCCAGGCCTTCATGAGCGAGCTGTATCGCCACATCGGCGCGGACGTGGACGTGCCGGCCGGCGATATCGGCGTGGGCGCCCGGGAGATTGGCTTCCTGTTCGGCCAGTACAAGCGTCTGAGCAACCAGTTCACCTCCGTGCTGACCGGCAAGGGCATGACCTACGGCGGCAGCCTGATCCGCCCGGAAGCCACCGGTTTCGGCTGCGTGTACTTCGCCGAAGAAATGCTCAAGCGCAACAACCAGCGGGTTGAAGGCAAGCGCGTGGCGGTGTCCGGCTCCGGCAACGTGGCGCAATACGCGGCGCGCAAGGTCATGGACCTGGGTGGCAAGGTGATTTCCCTGTCCGACTCCGAAGGCACTCTGTACGCCGAAAGCGGTTTGACGGAAGAGCAATGGTCGGCCCTGCTAGAGTTGAAAAACGTGCAGCGCGGTCGCATCAGCGAACTGGCCGAGCGTTTTGGCCTGGAGTTCCGCAAAGGCCAGACCCCATGGGAACTGGCCTGCGATATCGCATTGCCCTGTGCGACTCAAAACGAACTGGATGCCGACGCCGCCCGCGCGTTGCTGCGCAATGGCTGCATCTGCGTGGCCGAAGGCGCCAACATGCCGACCACGCTCGAGGCTGTGGATATCTTCATCGAGGCGGGCATCCTGTTCGCGCCGGGCAAAGCCTCTAACGCTGGCGGCGTGGCCGTGAGCGGCCTGGAAATGTCGCAGAACGCCATGCGCCTGCTGTGGACCGCAGGTGAAGTGGACAGCAAGCTGCATAGCATCATGCAGTCGATCCACCATGCCTGCGTGCATTACGGCGAAGAAAATGGCCGGATCAACTACGTGAAAGGCGCGAACATCGCCGGTTTCGTGAAAGTGGCCGACGCGATGCTGGCCCAAGGCATCGTCTAAACCTCGGGCTCGATTAACACCACTTCGATCAACTGATCGCCGACGGGGCGCAGCCACAGCACCTCGTCACCCACCTGGGCGCCCAGCAACGCGCGCCCCAGAGGCGAACCCCAGTTGATCAAGCCCGCGTTGGCATCGGCCTGGTCTTCGCCGACCAACTGGATGCGCTGCTGCTCGTCCCGTTCATTGGCGAAGGTCACCCAACTGCCAATCTGCACCTTGTCGGTGGCCGTGGCCGGTGTCACCACTTGGGCGCTCTGAACCCGTTGGTTGAAATAACGCAAATCGCGCTCAAGGTCGGCCTGGCGCTGTTTATCGGCTTGCTCGCCCTTGGCGGACTCGGTGCTGTGTGCCTGCTGCAACTGCGCCACCTTGGTCTGCAACTGCGCCAGTCCCTGCGCAGTAAGACGATTGGGCTGCTCACTGACCTGACGCTCCACCGGCTGATCAGCCTGGGCGGCGGCGTTGTCTTCGTTTACAAAAGCTCGGCTCATGACGTTCTCCCTCTATGGAGTTTGGGCCATGGTCGCCGCGCTTTAGTTTCGATGGATGTCTGAAAGCGACCTATTGCGAGCGATAGGCCCTGGCGGCGTCGCGGTTTTTCTCCTGTTGCCAGGCGCGCTCGCGGTCATCCCAGTGGTTGTCCTTGTAGTCACGCAACTCTTCGTTCTCACGCATGGCCTTGCACTGGCGGAAACCGTCTTCCCAGCCTTCAGCGTATTCGCGGTCTTTGAGATAACGCGGCACATTCTTGCGAAACTCACCGCTGATAACGCCAGCCGCCTGGCGACCGCTGCTGCAGCCATCATCAAAACCATCGGCAAAGGCCGGTGGGTAACCCTTGGCCAGCAACTCCTCATGGGTCGATTGGCAGCCGGCCAACCACATCACTGCACACAGCAATACCGCAGACCGCCACATGGCGTACTCCCTGGCCGTTTCACGGCTGATAGGGAGAGTCTAGAAGGGGATTCGTTGGGCGGATGTGAAAGGCGTGTGAGAAAGGTGTTGCGCGTACCGAACGCTAAAGGCTAACCCATTCCCTGTGGCAACTGTCCTTATCGTGCCAAGCGGGCTTGTCCGCATTGGGCTGCGAAGCAGCCCCCGTAAACTCGATCGCACTATGCTTGGTAATGCTCGGCGGTTGGCTTTGGGGCCGCTGCGCAGCCCAACGGGAGCAAGCTCCCTCGCCACAGTTTCATCGCCAACTCTCAGTCGTAAAAACCCACTGTCTTTTTCAGTTGATCGGCATATTCGTAAATCTCATCGATGGATGAGATTGCGTGTCGGGTCTCATTTTTTTCCTCGTCAAATATCCCGAGGTATTTCTGAGTGCGATTGAAATGTAGGCGGCAAATGGGCTTGCGATTGTTGTCGTCTAGCAATATCCCAAAATAGCTTTGGGTATCTCTCTGGACAATCCGCTTGGCATCCACCACTGAGCGGACAACTGCCCGGACGATGTGATAACCCTCTAGCTCTTCAAGTGTGGTCAGGATCTTGTCTTCTGACTCATCTCGGTCCTGTGCATCTGAATTAGCGCTGTTTGCGACTGGCAATGATGCCATCGTCGGTTGTATAGCTCCGCTCATCGCGGACTTGAGTCGGTCGTTAATCTGATCGTTCAGAAACTGGGCTAGCGCTTTTCGTGTCAGTTCGAAAAACTGCTCACGCACTTTTTGCGTGATGACACCCTCGTAAACACGGGATGCAAAAAACTTCACGAAATCGTCTTCTGGTTTGCTGACCTGACTGCCAATGAGCTTTTTAAGTTGGCTGACGTATTTCAGCTCTCCGGCGGCATTGATGATGGAATCAACATCGAATGCCGACTTGGTGAGTTTGATCAACTCCGGCACCGCGTACTCGTCAATGTCCAGCAGGTCCAGTTCCAGAAATGGCTTTTCGTCCATTTTGTTAGGCGCATCCAAGTCGGTAAAAAACCTATAGACCTGGCCGTTGGTGAGAATTGAGATTCTTGCGCTCGTCACATGAAAATATCGAAAAAGCTGTGACGCATGGTTGATGCTCAATGACTCACCGATTTTTTTACATTCGATGAGTATTTGGACTTCGCCCTCTTTCATGATTGCATAGTCGATTTTTTCACCTTTCTTCGTCCCGACATCGCAGACAAATTCTGGCGTTACTTCCTGTGGATCAAATACGTCGTAGCCCAATACGGTGTTGATGAAAGGCATTACGAAAGCATTTTTTGTCGCTTCTTCTGTTTGAATGGCAGGGCCTTGTAATCGAACTTTCGCTGCCAAACTGGTTAGCTTTTCAAAGAAATCCATGGTGAACCTCTTACCTATTCAGATCCGTGTATAGATGGGATGGCAATTTGATTGCCATCTGATACTAGTCACAAAACCCCATAAAGTGAATGAAGTAAGAGCCAGTTTTGCTTGACTGAAAAAAGCTAAAAAACTGTCCGAATTTTCCTGTCTATTTATCAATAGGTTAGAAAAGATCTACAAGTTTGTGTGTATTGATGATGGATTCCGAAGGTTTGTTAGAACGGCATGCTCCTCCAATTCCTGTTGAATAAACGCCGCAATCATCGCGCGGTACACCTGCTCGGTGACATCAGGATTGGCGCCGGTTTCCTGGGATATCCCACGTACCTTGGCGATGACTTGCTCGACCCGTTGCGGCGCCTTGACGCCATCCGCGTCTTTTTTAAAGCCTGCGGCCTGGGATACGTAGCGACCGCGCTCAGCCAGCAGGGCGACGATTTGCTGGTCAAGGCGGTCGATGTTGATGCGGACTTCTTCCAGCGTCTTGCAGTTAACAGCCATGTTGTTGGGGCTCCTGGGTCAATAGTGATACCACTTCACCTCAAGCATCACTTCATTCACCGGCGTCGACAAGTGGCTGTACTCACGCTGTGCGCTCAGGCGCAGTCCCAGGTTGCGCGATAATTCCCACTGCTGGTTCAGGCTGATACTGCGACGCACCTCGCCATTGGTGAAGAAATCGCCCTTGGCTTCCAGGCTCAGGTTACCCAGCGGGTTTTTCCACAGCACGCCAGTGTTGAAGCCTGCGGCAGGTGAGATGGCTTCGTTGAAGTCGTTGTTGTGCTCCACGCGCACCGTGCCGAGGGCGAAGCCGAGCATGTCGTCGCGCAGTTGCCAGGTGCCGCCGGCGCCGCCGTTGACGTGGGCGACGAGGGTTTCGTCGTCGTGTTTGCCCGGTACACGTTCCAGGCCGCCGGTGACTTGCCATGACCACGGCTGCAACAGCGCGTTACGTGGGGTCAGGGAGCGGATGGTGGCCAAGTCCAGTTGCTGCAGTTGCCAGTGGTTGCCTTCGTACTGGCGCAGTTTCATCTGCAGGATTTCGATCTGCGCGCCCAGGGGGAAACCTTCGGCGTTGTCGTTGAGGTCGTGGTAGGCCATGCGCAGGCCGTATTCACCGAAGGCCTTGTCGCCACGGGTGCCGATGCCGGCTTGCCAGGTGCGTGATTCATGGCCGTTTTCCGGCAGGCCGGGCGGGGTGATCTTGAGGTCGGGCGCCGGGTTCTGGTTGATTGCGCGCAGCAATTCGAAGCTGCGCTGGGAGCGGGCGGTGTCGCGCTCCAGGCCGTTGGCGCGGTAGCGGCCGAGGCGGTAGGCGGCGTCAATGATCAGGGCCTGGCGCTCGCGGGGCAGGGCTTTGAAGGCGGGCTCCTGCAATTGTTTCTGGTCGTCGCTGATCTTCAGTACCCATTGTTGCTCGTCGCTGTCGAGCGGCTTGGCGCGCTCCAGCAATTCGCGCTCACGGGAAGGACGGTAGTCGATCTTCTCCACCAGTCCGGCCTCTTTCACGGCCTTGACCGTGTCGGTTGGGATGGCCGTGAGCGGGAACTGTTCGGTCAGGCGCAGGCCTGGGCGGGCCACTTGCAGCAGTTCCAGCAGGCGATACGAGCAGTTTTCGTCAAAGAAGAAGTAGTCAAACTGGATCTGCTTGAGCTCCCACACGTGCTCGACCATGCGTTCGGTCTCCACCTGTGTGAGGTTCAGGCGGTATTCCCACAGATCACGGTTTTCAAGACTACGGTATTCGGAAAGTTTTTCTTGGTAAGGCACCAGGGCGAACAGGCCGGGATAACCGCCCATCAGGCCTTTCCAGGCGTAAAGAATGCTGTTGTCGGAACCTTCGATGTAGGCGCCGAAGTTGATCGCGTAGCTGAGCAGGGCGGTGTTGTTGCTCTGCACGTCGGCCTGGTCGATGCGCAGCAGCGTGTGGCCGAACATCGACGACGGGCTGTTGAGGTAGGCCGCCGGGAAGATCATCACCGCGCTATGGGGGGGCGACGTCCTTGAACCATTGCTTGAATTCTGTGCAGTCCACGGCAGACAGGTCAGTGAGGTGCAACTGATCCTTGAGCCAGCGGGTCCGTGCGGGGTAAACGCATTGGGCGTGTTTTTCACCCAGGCTGGCCGGTGCGTAGAGCGCATCAACGGTGGCCTTGAGCTCGGCGTCCGGGTGGTGGGCGCCATCGGGCGCGAGGAAGAACTTTTTGTCGCTGACATAACTGCGCCAGCCACTGATCTTGCCGGCTTCGTAATGGCCAAGCGAAAGCCAGAACGGATCATTGGCCAAATGCTGCAAACGTTGATCATCAAGGTGCGGGGCCGCGTACAGCGGGGCGCAGGCGAAGAGTGCCATCCAGGCAAAGCGTTTGAGCATAGGGGCAACTTAAGTCGGATATAAAAGAGACCCAAAGGGGAGGCGGGTCCAAAATAAAACCCGCGCCAGGGTAGGCGCGGGCGGGTCGAGCTTAAGCCTGGGTCGCGTATTTCGCCAGACGGGCATCGCTTTTCAGTACCGCAATGGTGTTGTTGTGCACGTCGTCAGCGGTCACGTCAGCCTTGCTGAAGATCTGCTGGAAGTGCTCGTGGGTCACGGCCGCGAAGTGCTCGCGATCTTCCGGTGCCACACCCAGTACCACGGCGTAGGTAGTCAGCGCTTCGCCGTTACCCTTGGCCATGTCTTCGGACAGCTCGTTCATCATGCCATTCATGGCAATCCAGGACTTGCCGCCGTAGGTCAGGGCGCTGTTGGTGTTACAGCCGTTGGTGCCCGAGGTCATGCCGAAGGTGGCGTTACCCGACGTACCGTTGGTAGTGGATGCCAGGAAGTGAGCTGGCGTGCCGCGCTGGCCTTCGAACAACATGTTGCCCCAACCGCAGTTCGGGCCACCTGGTGCTTCTGCCATTGCATTGAGGGAGACGACGGTGAAGAGAGTACCAAGAAGGATCCGTTTCATAGCTTTGTTCTCTTTGTGTGCAAACCAATGGACAAGGGTTCAGGCGCGTCGCAGCGCCCTAGGGGCCAGTTATTAGTCCAACCCGCGCAGTTTGGAGTTTAGGCACGTTCCAAGGGTTCCGTGTATTTTTATAAAACAATCAGCAATGTCGCGATATTTCTGCAGGTCGCATCCCACGTCTATGCTTTCCCGAAAGCGCGCCTTGCCAGAGCGCGCAACCGGGAGCCAGAATGCCGTCATCTGCCCCGCCTGATGTAAGGAAGCCCGATGCCTGATCCTGTTGCTGCCAGCTTGCGTCTAGCGCCCGAAGCGCTGACTCGCCCTTTCTCCGCTGAACAGTTCAGCTTCTCGACCACCAATGATTTGGAGCCCTTTCGCGGTGTGCTTGGCCAGGAACGTGCGGTTGAAGCGTTGCAGTTCGGTGTGGCCATGCCACGCCCCGGTTATAACGTGTTTGTCATGGGCGAGCCCGGTACCGGCCGCTTTTCGTTCGTCAAACGCTACCTGAAAGCCGAAGGCAAGCGCCTGCAGACCCCGGCGGATTGGGTCTATGTGAACAATTTCGATGAACCTCGCGAACCGCGCGCCCTGGAATTACCGGGCGGCGCTGCGGCGGCGTTCATCAACGACATCAACGGTTTGGTCGACAACCTCGTCGCCACCTTTCCGGCGGTCTTCGAACACCCGACGTATCAACAGCGTAAAAGCGCCATCGACCGCGCCTTCAACCAGCGCTACGACAAGGCATTGGACGTGATCGAACGCCTGGCCCTGGAAAAGGACGTGGCGCTGTACCGCGACAGTAGCAACATCGCTTTTACCCCGATGCTCGACGGCAAGGCGCTCGACGAGGCCGAGTTCTCGCAGTTGCCGGAAGCCGATCGCGAGCGTTTCCACACGGATATTTCCGAGCTGGAAGAACGTCTCAACGAAGAACTGGCCAGCCTGCCGCAGTGGAAGCGTGAGTCAAACAACCAACTGCGCCAGTTCAACGAAGAAACCATCACCCTGGCCCTGCAGCCGTTGCTTGCACCGCTGTCGGAAAAGTACGCGGAAAACGCCGCCGTCTGCGGTTACCTGCAAGCCATGCAGGTGTACCTGCTCAAGACCGTGGTCGAGCAATTGGTGGATGACGCCAAGACCGACGCCCAGGCGCGCAAGTTGCTGGAAGAACAGTATTGCCCAAGCCTGGTGGTAGGGCATCCGGTCAACGGCGGCGCCCCGGTGGTGTTTGAACCGCACCCGACCTACGACAACCTGTTCGGCCGCATCGAATACAGCACCGACCAGGGCGCGCTCTACACCACTTATCGCCAGCTGCGTCCGGGCGCGCTGCACCGTGCCAACGGCGGCTTCCTGATCCTGGAAGCCGAAAAAATGCTCGGCGAGCCGTTTGTGTGGGACGCGCTCAAGCGTTCCTTGCAGTCACGCAAGCTGAAGATGGAATCACCGCTGGGCGAACTGGGCCGCCTGGCCACCGTGACCCTCAACCCGCAGATGATCCCGTTGCAAGTCAAGGTGATCATCATCGGTTCGCGCCAGTTGTACTACGCGTTGCAGGACGCCGATCCGGATTTCCAGGAGATGTTCCGCGTACTGGTGGACTTCGACGAAGACATCCCGATGGTCGACGAAAGCCTGGAGCAGTTTGCCCAGTTGCTTAAAACCCGCACCTCGGAAGAAGGCATGGCGCCGCTGACGTCGGACGCGGTGGCGCGGTTGGCGACTTACAGCGCGCGGCTGGCGGAGCATCAGGGCCGTTTGTCGGCGCGTATTGGCGACTTGTTCCAGTTGGTCAGCGAGGCAGACTTCATTCGTCACCTGGCGGGCGACGAGATGACCGATGCCGGCCATATCGAGCGCGCCCTCAAGGCCAAGGCCACGCGCACCGGGCGCGTCTCGGCGCGGATTCTCGACGACATGCTCGCCGGGGTCATCCTCATCGACACCGCCGGTGCGGCGGTGGGCAAGTGCAATGGGCTGACGGTGCTGGAAGTCGGTGACTCGGCCTTCGGCGTGCCGGCGCGGATTTCCGCCACGGTGTATCCGGGTGGCAGCGGCATTGTCGACATCGAGCGAGAGGTCAACCTCGGCCAGCCGATTCACTCCAAGGGCGTGATGATCCTCACCGGTTACCTGGGCAGCCGGTATGCCCAGGAATTCCCGCTGGCGATCTCGGCGAGCATCGCGCTGGAGCAGTCCTACGGTTATGTGGACGGTGACAGTGCGTCCTTGGGCGAGGCGTGCACCTTGATCTCGGCCCTGTCGAAAACGCCGCTCAAGCAGTGCTTTGCCATCACCGGCTCGATCAACCAGTTTGGTGAAGTGCAGGCGGTGGGTGGGGTCAACGAGAAGATCGAAGGTTTCTTCCGCCTGTGTGAAGCGCGCGGTTTGACGGGTGAGCAGGGTGCGATCATTCCCCAGGCCAACGTCGCCACATTGATGCTGGATGAGAAGGTGCTACAGGCCGTGCGTGCAGGGCAGTTCCATATCTATGCCGTGCGCCAGGCCGACGAGGCGCTGAGCCTGCTGGTGGGCGAGGATGCCGGTGAGCCGGATGCCGAGGGGCAATTCCCGGAAGGCACGGTGAACGCGCGCGTGGTAGAGCGGTTGCGCGCGATTGCCGAGATGATCAGTGAGGAAGACCTGAAGGAAGCGGAGAAGGAGCTGGCACAGCAGGCGCTGGCCGAAGCCAAGCCCACCTGATGGCGGCGTGATGTAGTGGCTGGCTGGCGGGCTGTTGTGGCGAGCGGGCTTGCCCCGCGTTGGGCTGCGCAGCGGCCCCAAAACCAAACAACGCAATCACACTGGTACACCGCAGCGGTCCTGATGGGGCTGCTGCGCAGCCCAACGCGGGGCAAGCCCGCTCGCCACAACAAGCCCCATAGCCACAACAAGCCCGCTCACCATAGGACGGGCTAATCCGTCACAAAGTTGGCGCAGCTGTAGGGCCAACGCCCGTTGGTCCCTACAACCTTGGTTTGTCGTGGTTTTCTTCTATTCTGTGCTCAAGGGATATCCACAGGAGTCGCGGGATAGAAACAGCCTCGCCCCAGGCGCAGGTTGAACACCGATCTACCGAGGGTCGCCGCCATGCCGCGCAACCTTTGCCTCACCCGCCAGTGCTTCGGCCTGGTCACCCGTATTGAATGTTCCATTCGCCCTCTTGCGGGGGATAACGGGATGTGGACGTTGTTGTTTGCCGCCGGAATGACCGGTGAGCAACCTTCCACCATCAAGTCCCAAGGCCCGTTCCCCGGGCCCTTCGCGGCGGAAAATATTCTGGAATCCATCGTGGACAGCCTGACCCAGCACGGCTACGAGACGGCGGCTGACCCGCAGATCTGGTGCCTGCACATGCAGGCCCATCTGCGACAGCTTAATGGTGACACCCGGCACTGAACGCTATTTGCTTTCGGGCTTGTCCAGTTTGACCTCGAAGCCGTATTGCACAGTGCTCAGGTCTGTGCGCTGGTAGCTTTCCAGGGTGGTCGGCTGGCCGTAGAAGTAATGCACGTCAAACATCGCCGTGCCGTACTCCTCGGCGCGGTGGCTGACGCCGAGGATTTCCTTGAGGTAATTGCCGCTGGCGTCCTTGGCGTAGAAGCGCCAACTGTCGGCGGGGAAGGCCTTCTGGTCGACGATCAGCGCGTTGTCCTTGAGTTCGAGTCCTTTGGGCAGCTTGCTTGCATCAATCTCGTTCTTCTCGATGGTCGCCAGAAACAGCGGAATCGAACCCACCACAAAGGCCGGGTTTTCCGGGAACAAGTTGAGGTCGTAGGTGAGCGTGCCACGTGCCGGGTTGAGTTCGAAGGCTTCGGTCGGCAGCTCGATCGGCTCGCCGCGCTCGCCTTTTTCGTCGGCGGTGAAAAAGGTCACCGGTGATTCGCTGCTGTTGCGCTCGCTGCCCACCAGGTCGTCGTTGAAGGTGAACGGGTGATCGAACACGATGTGCGCCGCGCTGGCGTCTTCGACTGACTGGCTGATGGTGACGCTGTTTTTCAACTGGTCTTCGGTCATGCTCGCGTCTTTTAGCCAGTTGGCGGCGCTGTCGTCATACACGGTGACCGGCATCGGCAGGGGCTGTACGGTTTTCTGCAGGCTGTTCTTGTCGAAGCGCAACACCGGCAGGTCGAGGTCTTTGCGGGTGCGCGTGGCGGTGGAAAAATCCAGCACGTTGACTTGCAGGGAGTCGATCACGCCATTGAAGTACACCTTGGCGTAATGGCTGCTCTGCTTGTGCTCGAAGGCTTTCTGCTCGTCGGTCAGCTGTTTTTCGAACGCCTCCGACCAGGCCTTCTGCTTTTGCATCTCGGCCAGTTGTTTCTCGTAGAACGCGACCTGGGCGTTACTTTCGTTGATCGAACCCGAGCGGGTAAGAAACTGCCCGGTGCTGTCCCGCGCCTGAACCAGCAAAGGGTTGGGCGATTCGTCGCCGACGTCCGATGCCAGTGGTTGGCTGTTGGTCAGCTCGATCTCGGCGTAGTTCTTTTCCAGCAGAACCAGGTTGAGGGTGATATTGCCTTCGGTGCGCTTGTGGCCCACGTCCTTTTTCGACAGATCAAACGTCAACACTTTGCCCGGTGCGACCACTTCAACGGTGCCCTTGAGGCTGACAGGCTGTGGCTGGCTCTTGTTTTCCGTCTCGATGCCCTCGATGAACGGGTAGGTCACCGTCAGGTCGTCGGGGTTGGTCAAGTTGGAGCTGCTGGGGCTCAGTTGGATGCCCGGATCGGTTTCGGACCATTCCGGCTGGAAGGGGATGACTTTGTTGTTGCTCAGGGTCACCGACTGCCATTCCAGCCCGTGGGGGAAAGGGAATTGGTCGGGGACGTTGAAGTTGAAGGGGAAAACCGGCTGCAGGTCGGTCAGATAGTCGGAGTGGGAGGTCTTGCGCAGTACGAACAGGCCATTGATGTAGGTGTCCACCAGCGCCTGGGGCGTGGGGTAGTGCTTGAGCAGGGCGAGGGTGTCTTCACCGTATTCGGCTTCGATAGGCTTGGTGGCGAGCTTGACCCTCGCCCGCTCCAGCAACAGCAGCGAACCACCCAGGTCGGCGACGGCGTCGCGCAGCTTGGGGTCCTGGATGCTGTCGAGGGATTGTTCGAACTTGGCGGTTTTCTCTTCGAGGGTGGTCTGCTTCTGTTCGTCGCCGGGGGAGCAACCGCCAGCCAGCAGCAATGCCGCGCACAGGCCGATATTGGCCAAAGGGGATCGCACATCCATCATCTGAGTTTTTCCTGTCCGACGTCATCGAGCCGAGTTGTTATTGGGCTCGACACTAGCAGAAAAATTCTCTTACAGATGCCGCACAGGTCAGTTTTCTCGCGGTTACAGCTGTCTTGTGGCGGCTGGTATACTCGCCGCCATTTCTAGCCTAGCTGTGTGAGATCCAATGGAACGCTTTATCGAAAATACTATGTATGCCTCACGCTGGCTGCTGGCGCCGATCTACTTGGGGCTGTCCTTGGGCCTGCTGATCCTGGCGCTGAAGTTTTTCCAGGAAATCATTCACGTCATTCCTAACATTTTCACCATGTTGGAAGCCGAAGTGATCCTGCTGTTGTTGTCCTTGATCGACATGGCGCTGGTCGGCGGCTTGCTGGTGATGGTGATGATTTCCGGCTACGAGAACTTTGTCTCGCAGCTGGATATCGATGAAAACAAAGAAAAGCTCAACTGGCTCGGCACCATGGACTCTTCGTCGCTGAAGATGAAAGTAGCGGCCTCCATCGTGGCGATTTCGTCCATCCATCTGCTGCGTATCTTCATGGACGCCAAGAACGTCGATCCGCAGCACCTGATGTGGTACGTGATCATCCACATGACCTTCGTGGTCTCGGCGTTTGCCATGGGTTACCTGGATAAGCTCACCAAGCACTGATGCCCCGCGCCGGCCTTACTGCTCGACGAAATAGTAAGGCTGGCGGTTGATCGACATTTGCTTGATCACCTTCACCGGGGTCGCCAGGTCGTTGGTATGGTCCAGCAACGCAACGTTGCCGGGCTTGGCGCCGAGGTAGCTGTGCAGTTCTGCCTCGGTTTTCAGGATCGGCAAATAGGCCTGCAGGTAGAACACGCTGGCCCCGGCGATGCGTTCGTTGGGCTGGAACAGCGCCACTTCCTTGCCTTCGTCCTTGTAAGCCTGAGCCTGACTGATCACTGGCACGAATGACTGGCGCACGTCGGCTTTGGGCGCGAACCAGAAGGCGGCGATCAGGTAGCAACCCACCGCCAGGGTGAACACGCCGCCCACCACGCTTCTGTGATGTTTGTGCAGCGCGGGTTTGTGGGTTTTCAGCCAGTCCACCAGCACCCGTGCGTATTCCGCAGCCAGTACGGCGGCGGCTGGAGTGAGTGCCATCAGGTAAACGGTGCGTTTGCTCGATGCCAGGGTCAGCAGGGTGAATTGCGCCACCAGCCAGATGCTGAAGAACAGGTGGTAGCGATTGCGCACCAGGCTTTTGCGGAAATGCCACAGACCCAGGTACACCAGAATATTCCACGGCAGGAACGCCTCGGGCAGCTTGGCGATGTAGTAGTAGAACGGCTCGTAATGCCCGGCCTCGACAAACGAGCCGCTGAACCGGCCGACGCTGTTGGTCAGCAACACTTCGGCCACCGCCTGCATGCCGCCGCGCTGGAACAGGAACCCCAGCCAGATCACCAGCGGTATCAGCGCCAGCAAGGTAAACAGCGCTGGCTTGAGCCAGTTGCCAATCTGCAGGCGTTTGTCCATCAGGCTGGTGCTGGCCAGGTACACAAAGATCACAATGCCCGGCATAGCCAGGCCCAGCACGCCTTTGCTGAGGGTGGCGATCACCATACCGGCAGTAAACAGTGCCCACGCGCCGGTGCTGGAGCCCTGGCGATCAGGCCGCACGGCCTGGTAGAACGCCAGCAGCGCAGTGGTCACGCCGAGGGTGAGCAGCGAATCTTCACCGACGCCACGCGCATTGCTCCAATAGCTGGCCATGGTCGCCAGGATCAACGCGGCGCTGAACGCCAGCGTCTGCGGACGCCCGAACCGGCGCAGCATGCTGTAAAGCAGCATCACGCTGAATAAACCGGCGAATGCCGAGGCCAGGCGCACGGCCCAGGTAGTGCCGCCGAACAGGCGAATCGCCCCGGCGTCGAGCCACAGGCTCAGGGGTGGTTTTTCCAGGAAGGGCTCGCGAAACAACTGGGGCACTACCCAGTTATTGTCCAGGTGCATGGCCATGGCGATCCCGGCGACGCGGGCTTCGGTGGAGCCTTGCAGCTCATGGTTGCCCAAGGCAAAGAAGAACAACAGACCAGCAAGCAGAAGCAGCAGGGGGACGGGACGCGTCATGGGTTGTGGCTACCAGGGCAGGAGGACCGTCCGGGGGGAACGGTCATTGCAATGGGCTAGTATCCGTGGACGTTTCTGAATATTTCGTGAACGAGTGTTGGATTTTTGTAAGGTCGGTCAGGGAGCCATCAAGCTAGGCAGTGCGGCTTGACCTTGCGGGCTCAGCACGGGCTGCAGTTGCTCCCAAGTGAAGCTCAGCTCGTTATCGCAGCCATCGCCCTGAGCGGGTGTTGACAGTTGCAGCCCGTGGGTGTTGAAGCTCAAGTCGAACGAGGAATAGCTGGTCACGGCCGGGCACCCTTCGTCCGTGGTGGTCTGCTTGGCCAGCCAGGTGCTGAAAGCGGCCGGCAGTTTGACCTGGCCCGAGTAGGGCGTGTCCCATTGCTCATGGCCGCCCAGCCACGTCCAGGGGTCGACCTTTTCACCCGTTTGCAGGTTCCAACTGTGCAGGCCCCAACTGATTCCCCCGCGCCCGTAACCCGCCGACCAACGATAGAACCGTACGGTGATCCAGTGCGATGACCAATAGAACGGTTCCACCGTTATCTCGCTGGTCGCGGTGCTGCCGCCCTGGTCCAGTGAGTTACGCCGCTCTCTATAAAAATCGGTCTGGCCGTCCGGATTGATGGCCATGCGTGCGAGATCCCGGTTGATCTTATCGATGGCTTCCCCATCGCCTTCGAGTTTCAGGATGACCTGCCCGCCTTGGGTCTTCACCTGATAGGCGTGTTCGGCGAAGGTCTTCTTCTCGACCTTCACCGCAGGCGGCGTGGCCTCAAGCGGGTTGTTATAGGTGTCGCTGGCACAACTGTCCGTGTCCGCGCGCTTGAGCATCAGCGCCAGGCTTTTACCGCCGATGGCTTTGCTCCAGCTGCCGGTCAACGTATCGCCTTGCGGATCGTCCAACTGCCAGAAACCGGTTTGCCCTTCTTCCACCCAGGGCTCGCTGGCGTTGGCTTGGGTCAGTTGAATGGGCGTAAGAATCCGTTGGTAGTAATAACTGCCATTGGCGCCGTGGGCTCCATTGAAGCAGACGGTAATCGCGGATTTGCCCAAGGTGCCCGTCCAGACACCGGCCAGGTCGGCGGCGGTGGCAAGCAGAGGCGTGCAGGCGAGGGCGAGAGCGGCGAGTGGCTTGAACACGGGTATCGGACTTCCGGATGTCTGATAGAGGAGAGCAGGGTAATGGGAAGTGCGGAGCTATTCCAGACAGGGACTGTTTTACGCTGAAGGCTTTACATCTTTATCTGGTCAAATTTACCCGGCGCAGAAAAACGCCACGGCACGCTGAACGCGGCGCCTCCCCTTATCAGCGCTGATTGCTTCATGATGGCCGGCCACCAGCGAACAAGATTGTGTGCCTTATTCCAGTAGGTCTCGCTGCTCCAATGTTTCGCCAGGCAAAAAATGGGCAGCCCGCAGTCTCGGAATGCCTGCTTTTCAGCATGCCCTTTGGTAAATCGATCTTGAGAGATAACAACCCAGTCCCCTTCATCGCGAAGCACTGATATCCAGGAAATGTCACTCGCACTCAGAGGGAATTTATCCTTGAGTGGGACTACACCATGCTCATGGACGTGTGAAAGCTCATTCAAGGCTCGCGCTAGCGCAGGTGGCAGGTTGTGGTCCAGAAGGAAGTTCAAGCCGCATGCCTTTGTTCGAAGTCGATAGCGGCTTTTACAGCAGATGTGGGGATCTCATAGAGCAGGGCAACACGTTTGGTATCCTGTCCTTCCGCCTCATAAGCACTGAACAGTGCGGCTGTGTCGATACCGGCCCCCGTCAGTACCGGTTTCCCGAAATTTCTGGCGGGGTCCAGGACGATTGCCTTGCTGCGTTTTATCGGATACCAGCGTTGGGCAGAGCCCTTGCCGGTGTAGTCGATCCCTTCGTACAACGATGGGCTGATCACCTGTTTGAAGGCGTACTGTTTTTTGATCAGGTCCAGCAGTGTCTCGTCGCCTGTTTCATCCAAAACAGTGGCGAAAATGTTGCGGCCGTCTGTTTGGAAGCGTTTGCAGGTAAATGGATAGGATTGGCCAAACAGTTCAGAGGCTTGCCAAGAGGCGCAGCGAATGGCTTGCAGGCTCACTCCATGCTGACGAAATGCGTGCACGAAGCGGATTTCGAGCAGGTCGTGGAAACTCAGTATGCAATCGTTCACCTCCCTGAGTTCCGATTGCCAGAGGCCTGGATGATGAATGCCATTGGCACGATAGCCAAACAACCATCTACGAATATCTGACGCAGGAATGCCGGTGTAGAGGGACGCTTCACTGGGCGTATAGAGACCAACGCCCACCAGGGGGCTGGGCGAAATGATGCTTTGCATGAACGGCCTCCTTGTCGTGGGTTGGCGTGCTGGAGTGTGCGTGCTCAAGTGATCGCGTTCAATCATCGGCAGACGAGCAGTCGTTTGAAGCGTATTCGAGCCATTCAATCCGCGCCAGTTCATCCCAGTCGCGCCAACGTGCAGGACTTTTCCGGCGGCTTACGTCGGCGCAAGTAGTCCATGTCGATAATCCGTGACAGCTAAACACCTTCATTAAAGCAGAGAAGAAACTCCTAACCCGCCTCTAATGAGAAGTATTATCATGTATATCTTTCCGCAGCTGTCCCCTGGATATCACACCGATGGCCTCATCTTCTTCTGCCCATCAGGTCGTGGGCGAACTCTACGCCCAACATCACAGCTGGGTGGTGCAGTTGCTGCGGCGCAAGTTGGGCGGGCAGGAGCAGGCCCTGGATCTGGCGCAGGATACCTTCGTGCGTATCTTGAGTAGCGGCACCGTGCCGATTTTCCGTGAGCCGCGTGCCTACCTCACGACGGTCGCGAGCCGTTTATGTGGGCAGTATTTCCGTCGCCAGGCGTTGGAGCGCGCCTATGAGCAGTCGCTGACGACCCTCGAACCCGAACACATGCCTTCGCCGGAAACCCGCTTGCTGGTACTCGAAGCGCTGGATGCCGTAGGCCAGGTGCTGGACGGGCTGGGCAGCAAGGTGCGCGAGATTTTCCTGCTCTCGCAGCTCGATGGCCTGACTTATCCACAGATCGCCGAACGGATGGACCTCAGCGTGAATGTGGTGCAAAAGGCCATGCTCAAAGCCTATCGCCACTGCTACCTGGCGGTGTACGCGGCATGAATCGCTTCAAGTCCGCCAACGATCAACCCTTGGACGAATGCGTGCTGGACCAGGCCTTGAACTGGATGGTCACCCTGCAATCCGGTACCAGCGGCGCCGCCGAGCAGCACGCCTGCCAACAATGGCGCAACGAGCACCCGCAGCATGAATTGGCCTGGCAGCGCTTGGCCGGGCTCAGCCGCGACATGCGCCTCAATACCCACGCGCTGCCGGCGCCAACGGCCCGGCAGTTGCTGCACGCACGGGGTGTTCCATCGCGGCGCACCCTGCTCAAGGGTTTCGCCGGTCTTGGCGTGGCGACTGCCCTTGGTCTGAGTGTGCGTGAGCGCGTTTTGCTGCCGGAGCTGTTCAGCGATTACCACACCGACACCGGGGAACGACAGCGCCTGAGCCTGGCCCATGCTGGCGAATTGCAGTTGGATGCCCGCACCGCTATGGATGTCCGGGGCGCCCGGCTGACCCTGAACCTCGGTCGGTTGTTGTTGACCACCGGTACCCGCAACGACACCGCGATCCAGACGGCCAATGGTTGGGTACGGCCGTCGGCATTGTCGCGATTGGTCCTCAGCCACGACCTGCCACGTCAACCGGGCACGCTCGTGCAGATGCTTTCAGGCAGTGCCTCCGTCGAACCTTTACGCGGCATCAGCACCCAGCTCGGCACGGGCGAGCAAATGAGCTTCAACCGTCTTCAGAGTGGGCCGTCGATAGCCGTGTCATCTACTGCCGACGCCTGGACTAAAGGCCTGTTGATCGCCGAACGCACGCCGCTGGTCGAGGTGCTTGAGCAGCTCGATCGCTACCGTCGCGGCATGCTGCGCTGCGATCCCGCAGTGGCGCGCTTGCAGGTATCCGGCTCGTTCTCGCTGGACCAGCCCGAGGCCAGCCTGGACCTGCTGGCCAAAGTGTTGCCCGTGCGTGTGCAACGGGTGTTTGGCTACCTGGCCACTGTCGTGCCGGCCTGACCTGAAATTATTTTTACATCGAGTGGCAGGTTTTTCCGTCTCGAGCATCAAGACAGGTAAGACGCAGAAAAAAGCGTCCACCCAACCCTTTCACGACAGGACAGTCTTTATGCTCAGCCGCGTCAGCGCCTTGCGCACCGTCATCCTCGGTTTATCGGTGGCAACCGCAAGCCACAGCATCATGGCCGCCACCCCGGCGCCCGCCCAGGAACAATCCCAGCCCCAGGCGTATGACATTTCGCCCGGCAGCCTTGACCGCGTGTTGGGGGCTTTCGGGCAGCAGGCAGGTGTGATGATCGGCATCGATTCCGCGCTGGCGACCGGTATTCAAAGCAAGGGCTTGAAAGGCAATTTCTCTGTGGACGAAGCCCTTGAGCGCCTGCTGGGCCCGGTGAATTTGCAGGCAGAGCGTGAGCCGGACGGCTATCGCGTGGTGGCCAAACCGGGCTCCCAGGACGGCAAGGTGGAATTGCAAACCACCCAAGTCAGCGCCAACCAACTGGGCACTGTCACTGAAGGCACGGGTTCGTATACCCCTGGCACCATTGCCACGGCCACGCGCCTGGTACTGACGCCACGGGAAACTCCGCAATCCATCTCGGTGGTCACCCGCCAGGTCATGGATGACTTCGGCCTCAAATCCATTGACGATGTGATGCGCCACACGCCGGGCATCACCGTGTCGACCTATGACACCGAGCGCACCAACTACTACTCGCGCGGTTTCTCCATCGAGAACTTCCAGTACGACGGCATACCGACCCTGCGTGATGCCCAATACTCGGCAGGCCAGACCATGACGGACATGGCGATCTACGACCGCGTTGAAGTGCTGAAAGGTGCCACCGGTTTACTTACCGGTGCCGGCGGCCCTGGCGGCACCATCAACCTGATCCGCAAGAAGCCGACCTCCGAGTTCAAAAGCAGCATCGAACTGGGCGCGGGCTCCTGGGATAACTACCGCTCCCAGGTCGACGTCAGCGGCCCCCTGACCGATACCGGTAACGTGCGCGGTCGCGCGGTGGCCGCCTATCAAGACAAAAAATCGTTCCTGGATCACTACTCGCGCAAGACCAGCGTGCTCTACAGTATCCTCGAAGTCGACCTGACCCCGGACACCCTGCTGACCCTGGGTGCCGACTATCAAGACAGCGACCCCAAAGGCTCCAGCTGGACCGGCACCCGCACCATCTTCGACGCCACCGGCAACAAACTCGACCTGCCGCGCTCGTTCAACAACGGGCCCAAATGGGGCTCATGGCAACAATACAGCCACACCGTATTCGCCACCCTGGAACACAGCTTCGACAACGGCTGGGTCACCAAAGGCCAGTACAACCATCAGGTCAACGGCTACGACGCGCCGCTGGGCTATATCTCCCAGGATTCTGCGACGGCGAGTTCGATTTATGCCGCCAAATACACCGGCGACACCACCAGCGACAGCCTGGATGTCTACGCCTCGGGGCCGTTCGAGCTGTTCGGGCGTGAGCATGAACTGGTGATCGGCCAGTCCGTTTCCAACTCACGGTGGAAGGGCAAGGACTACCGTAATCCCGTTTATTTCGGTAACTCCTATGACTTCTACAACTGGCACGGCGAGGCCATTGAGCCTGCGTGGGGCAAGGCCTCCCGGTTCAGTGATGAAATCACCCGCCAGACCGGCACCTATGTCACAGGCCGCTTCAGCCTGACCGACGCGCTGCACCTGTTGCTGGGCACGCGGGTTGCCAGCTATCAAGTCACTGGCACCAGCGACACCGAAGAAAGCGGCAAGGTGGTGCCATACGCCGGCCTGACGTACGACCTCAACGAAAACCTCACCGCCTACGCCAGTTACACCGAAATCTTCAAGCCGCAGACCCAGTATCGCGATCGAACCAACACCATGCTTCAACCCGACGAGGGCAAAAACTACGAGATAGGCCTCAAGGGCGAGTTCTTCGATGGCCGCCTGAACGCCAGCCTCGCCTACTTTGAAGTGCACGAAACCAATCGCCCAATCGCCGATACCGCCTGGAACTCCCAGCCCGCCGTCGATTACGCGTACATGGGCACCGAGAGCAAAACAAAAGGCTACGAAGCAGAGATCTCCGGCGAACTTGCTCCTGACTGGCAGTTGCAAGCCGGTTACACCCACAAGATCGCCCGCGATGCCGATGGAAAAAAGGTAGCGACCTGGGAGCCAGAGGATCAGGTCACCCTCTACACCAGCTACAAGCTCCAAGGCAGCCTGGACAAACTCACCCTCGGTGGTGGCACACGCTGGCAGAGCGCCGGCTGGCAAACCGTGCGCAACTGGGCCTACCCCGGTGGCGGTCGCTCAGAAAAATTCACCCAGGACCCATACTGGCTGGTGGACGTGATGGCGCGCTATCAACTGACCCAGAACCTGTCGGCCACGCTGAACGTCAACAACCTGTTCGACAAGAAGTACTTCACCAATATCGGCTTCTATGACTCGGCGTATTACGGCGACCCACGCAACGTGATGGTCACGACGCGCTGGGATTTCTGAGGTAGATGACAGCAAAAGGCCGAGTTTCCTCGGCCTTTTTTGTTATTGGAATGCTGGTGTGTCTTGGGTGAGAACCAGTACTCGCTCTACCAACAGTTCGCTCAGCACGATCAATTGCTGGCTGGCCAGCAGCTTGTGACGGCTGGCACCTTCGAGTTCGAAGGCCAGGTCGGTGGTCATGGCGTTGAGTGAGGCGAGGGTTTCGCTGGCTTGGATCAGCAGGGTTTCGGGGGAGAGATCTGGGGCGAGGGTGAAGAGGGTTGTCGAGGGTGGATTGGGGGTGATCTTTTTCATGGCTGAAACTCCTTGATTGATGGAGTCGCCAGACATCGCTGCTAAACGAAAAGGGTGGCGACTGTACGCGGGTTAGCAGACCAGGAATCAAGGAACCCGGCGCACCCGAAAGTGCCCCACGCACAGCCGCCATAATACGAACCAGCGGATGCTGAAAGCATCGCTAGAACGAATGGTGGCCTTGCAAGCCTTGATAGTAAACGAGCTGCTAAACCCGGTCGCTGATTTTGCAGCGACGGGAGGAGGCTATCTGCGTGGGGGGAGTTGCGCCAGTTCATCAATGGCGCGATAGCTTGAAGGAAAATTCTGAAGGTTCGTCCTGTCGGGCTTTCCAAACCCCAGAAACGACAAAACCCGCACTAGGCGGGTTCTGTCGATGCTTCGAATTGGTGGGCCGGGGTAATCTGAACTAACTATCTAAGTAATTGATTTAAAATGAAAAATATCGGTTAAAAGATTCTTTGGAATACCATTTGGAATACCAAGGCTTTGGGCTGGCGGTGCAGAGGAAAGGAAGGTGTCCGGCTGGTTCCATCACCTAAGGTTCCTAGCCACCTTTCAGCTTGCCTGTGAAGTACACGCCATCTTCAGACTCCGTCGTTATCAGAAGCTCCAAGACTTGAGCTCGTTTCAGCTCGTGCTTTTTTGCCAGTGTATCGAGTAGCTCGATAGCGGTTTTCGATAGCATGACATTAACCTGCTTCTTGTCTGCTGTGCGTTCGTCGAACTGCTTACGGTTCCATCGTTTCTTGATCGTCTGGATGATGGCTTTCAGCTCATTGCGGCCGAGCTCTGCTTCATCAAAGTACATGAGCAGCTCTTTGTAATTGTTGATAGGGCTCTGGCTTCTAAATATGGATACATGGTGCTTCTCTAGCCACTCCCAAGCGCATTTGCAGCGTTTGAGGCCATCCTTTTTGTCTTCGAACCACTCGAAAGCTTTGTCCCCAGCCTTGTGTCTAAGCCAACGATTGTGAAGGCGCTCGATTTCGTCTGCTTTTTTTGCGATATCCACATCCCAGAGATCAAGGATGGCGATGAGATGATTCCTACCATTGAGTCGTACCAGTCCGCTAGGCAGTCCTTGGGTAGGTCTCAACTCAGTGAGGTCTTCAATCCTGCGAAGTAACCATCGATGCTGCCGCTCATCTCCCTCAATCCACTTGAGATAGTCATGCGGGACCAGGAGTCTGTCCTTTTGGGAGCCTATGTCTTTAAGGTTTTCGGTCTTGCGTCTCAGGAATCTTGCGATCTCGTCCCGCATAGTCGAACCATTACATGTACTAGCGTCAAACCTAGCCCGCTTGTGTTGTTTCAGGTACAGCCATAGCCAGATGTCATGACGAGTGTTTTGCCGTGGTTCCTTGAGTAGCTGGCTCAGCTCGTCAAGCCCGCTATCGTCAACAATAAAAGTCTCATCCATAGTCACGCTCTATCAATTATAGAATATTAATATTATTAATTTGGTCTAGTTCTATTAGGATTCTATAAACCTTCTATGTACGTTCTACATAGATTCTATAGAGGATCAATCGAGATTATATGTTTATTCTATGGATATTCTAGAATAATTTTTCTGGTGGTGGCCAGTAAAGATAGGCTCTGTAGCCGTAAGTGGTTGGTTTTTTAGCAGTGCCTAGTATTTTAACCCTGTGAATCGATCCTGACGTTCAAGGCTGTCATGGCAGTGACGTTTTTGTCGCGTTCCTTGAGTTGGTGGTGCATATGGCGTTAAACGTCTATTAGTAAAAATGGGGCTTTGTGGGTGCTGATATCGAGTGGAGGCGAGATTGTCAGCCACATGTTGCTGATGCTTATAGGTTGCCCATGTCAATTTCGGCAAAGCGCGGGTGCCCAGCGAGTGCGGTTGTTTCGAACGACTGACCGAGACCGCTTCGAGTATTTGGTGTGTGGCAAATGTGGTGGCCGAAGTCGGGTGCGTGCAGAGGTGAGTAATGCTCTATACAAGGTCGAATTGATTCGTCGTCGGGCATCTTGGGTAAGATATTGGCGAAGCTCCCTAGGCTTGCGTCTCCGCTTGGCTGAGTGGCGTTGGTCGAATTTTAAGTTGATAAGTCTTCAATTGAGCGGCACAGGCGTTAAGCAGTAGGCGTAGTGAGTATTTATTTACAGACCTTGCGAATCCTCTGAACGATACGAGAGGAGCCCGTTCATGAGGATCATCCGTCTGAAAGAAGTTATCGACTGCACCGGCCTTGGCCGGTCCACCATCTATAAGTACATCAGTGAAGGAGCTTTCCCAAAACCGGTCTCACTGGGTGATCGGTGCGTTGCCTGGGTTGAAAGTGAAGTTCACGACTGGATCCTGGCTAGGATTGAGGCGCGCGACTTGGCCGATGGGGAGCCGTATAGGCATCAGGGGTGAGCTTTGGATGCCCGTTCCAAGCAGTCTTAATACGCCATGGCTGGGGCTTCCCCCGGTCATGGCGCTTTATGCTGCGTAGGCCGGTTGCCGTGGCGACACCTCAGACAATTCCCGCGGTAGGCTCCAAGCAAAAGTATCGGTATGCGGGGCAATATCGCTTTCCATTGCCCCGCTTGTCTGGGCAATGCCTTGCTTGGTTAAGCTGGTTTTATTGATATAGCCATATCCAATCGACTACTACCTTTCAATAGTCTTAAGTGGAGAGCGTCTCAGCAGTAAAAAGATACTCGGTGAGTACTTGGTGTGCATCCAACCAGTCAGGTACTCAACCATGCGCTCAATCAGCTCTACCACCTACACCAGCTTCTCTCAGTCTCAAGCCTCGATCCTGATCGAGCGATTCGTTCAATCCATTGAGCGAACTGACAAGCCAGCCTTCGAGATCATCCAGTCTCCATCGGGATACGAGCGGGTACAGAGGACTAGGCTCTCTAAATACTTCGACTTCATGCAGCAAATGGTTTACCTCTTCGATGAACGTCACGCCTACGTCTACAGCGAGCACCTGCGAGCCTTCTGGCAAGCCTGTCAGGACATTGGCCTGGAGCGTAGTCATGTAGGTCTGAACTGCTTGAATGAGCAAGGGACGGGATACTTGGATTTTCACAATTCCATGAACGTACTGGTCACTCGGATTCGTCAGATAATCCGAAGCAAGGAGTTCAAACGTAAGGAGAATGACCGCCGCTATGAGGCCAGCCAGAAGCAAGCCATGCTTACTGAGTACGTGGGACGGGTGCTGGATCGCTATTCCCGTACGATTGTGGTGCGGGTGGACCTGCACTATCGAGCAATAGCACGAGCACGTTTGCGTATCGAGCATGTGTTCGAGGACCTGGATTTGCTGGTCCGTGCGAGGGAGCGTAATCCGATCTTCAAGCACGAAACGGGCTATATCTGTTCAGTTGAGCAAGGAGAGGACAAGGGGTTCCACATCCATGCTGCCTTCTTCTTCAATGGTGCTGAGGTGCGTAGCGACTTTAACAAAGCTAGGGAGATTGGTGAGCTGTGGGAGCAGATCAGCAGTGGGCGTGGGTACTGCTACAGCTGCAACGATGACAAGGGCCGTTACGGCGATGAAGTCGGTATCGGGACGATCAGGCGAGCTGACACTCAGGCGTGCGGCAAGGTTATCAAGGCCATGCACTACCTCTCCAAGGGCACCCAGCATCTACGCATTAAGTCGGCAGGCGCACGAACCTTTCGCACAGGTCGCGTTCGGCGGGCAACTGCTTGAGGGCTACCAATCAGTCGATGGCTATATTCTCCATCGTGAGCGAGTTTCCTATTTCCTGATTGGTTGATTGGTTGATTGCCACTACAGTGCCCTTTTACTAGGAGGACACCATGGCATCAATAATTGAAGTGAGTCTCCTGCATCTGAAAATAAAAAAGCCACCGGGGCGTGAATTGGCCTAGTGGCTTGGATGAGGAGGGAATTCAGCCGATCAGGAAGCGGCGACTTCCTGTTTTGATCTTTGGGTAGCGGGCTTGCCGGTAGGGGTTCTGGTCATGGTGGCCGAGATGGGTTGCAGCACCTTGAGCACCTGGGGCGAGCCGATTTCCTCGGCGGACAGTTTGCCAATTTGGGCAAACGCATACAGTTCCAACTTCCGCAGCCAGCCTTTTCGCCACTTCTCTGGCCAGGTGCCTCCGTGAACCTCGCAGTATTCTTTCGCAAGCGTCTCGAACTTCAGCTTTTTTGCCTCGCTGGCTTGTGGGCGGCGTTATTTTTGCTAATTTTCCTTGTTTTACTGGGCTTGCTCAATGATTTTTGTTTTGTCCCCCACTTGTCCCCCCAGTTTGGTTGCGCGTGCGCGTAACCACTCAGCTTATGGTTGTTGTAGTCAATGACTGCGCTGATGTGGCCCAGTCCCTCATCTGAGCTGTGATTTTGCGTACATGGCAATTTGCTGGCTAGTAATCCATGATATTCGCCTCAGGCTCAATGATAATGCCACCCTTATCCCTATGACCAGGGAGCCGCTGCGTGCAGTAGCGTGCTGGTCAAAGAATTCAAAACCTCGCTAGGCTCGGCATAATTGGTCGCACGCTCAAGCAAAATGGAATGCCAAAGCTCTTGGCCAGCCGCTGATGAAAGGAAGTTTCTTATGTCGATCAACCAGACCCAGCTCTACGACACGCTGCAATCGCTAACCCAGCAGGCAGATGTACAGGTTGAGTTTATCTATGGCTTTCTGAATGCTTACGGCTTTGCCAAGAACACAATCACCCAAATCAGGAATGGTGGCGTTCGCAACGTAGCGAAGATCGCGGGAGATGTAGCTCTAAAAGGGCAGCTCTACTTTCGTAGTATCCCGTCGAGTGGGAGCGTCCATGAGACGGCGGAAAGCCTGAAGGACAGTGACGCTATCAAAGCACTCAAGAGCCGTTTCGTCATTGTCACCAATTTCGACGAATTGGTAGCGTATGACTTGAAAGCGGATGAGCGTATGGAAATGCCGTTCACCGAGTTGCATCAGCAGTATGCCTTCTTCTTACCGCTGGCCGGCTTGGAGAAGACCTACACACATACGGAAAGCGTGGCGGACGTCAAGGCTGCTGAAAAAATGGGGCGTCTGTTCGATCTGATCTGTGAGCGGAACCAGACAACCGCAGCAGAGGATATCCACGCGCTCAATGTCTTTCTTACTCGCTTACTGTTCTGCTTCTTCGCAGAAGACACAGGCATCTTCGCGAAGCACCAGTTCAGTGACGCAATAAAATCGACAACCGCTGATGACGGCAATGATGTATCGGAGTTCTTAGGCAAGCTATTTGCAGTGCTAAATGAGCCGGATAGCAGTTCTCTTCGGCAGTCGATGCCCGCTCACTTGAAAGCCTTCCCATATGTGAACGGAGGCTTATTTGGGCAGAAAACGACAATTCCGGTATTTGGGCCAAGATCACGTCGCCTGCTGCTGGAATGCAGCACACTGGATTGGTCGCAGATAAATCCAGATATTTTTGGATCAATGTTCCAGGCGGTGATCGAAGAGGAACAACGCGGCAGTCTGGGGCAGCATTATACCTCCGTTAGCAACATCATGAAGGTCATAAAGCCGCTGTTTCTTGACAAACTCTACGATGAGTTAGATCGTTCACGTGGTAATGAAAAGAGGCTCCAGTCTCTTCTAGAGCGCTTGACGCGCATTCGTGTATTCGATCCTGCTTGTGGCTCAGGAAATTTCTTAATCATCGCTTACAAAGAGCTTCGGCGCTTTGAGATGGAAGTGTTCCGTGCGTTGAATGACGTCAGTAATCAGCACGTGATGTTCATGACGGGCATGAAGCTTTCTCAGTTCTACGGTATTGAGATTGACGACTTCGCCCATGAAATTGCCTTGCTTTCGCTTTGGCTCGCAGAGCACCAGATGCATACGGAGTTCGAGGTTGCATTTGGCCACTCAGAACCCATGCTTCCGCTGAAATCAAGCGGAAATATAATTCATGGAAATAGCTTGCATGTTGACTGGCGAAAAATATGCCCGCTGCATGATGCAGACGGGAGCGAGATTGAAATTTATGTTTGCGGCAACCCTCCGTATTTAGGTTACAACAGTCGCACGGAAGAACAAAAAAACGATATGGAGAAGGTGTTTAAAGGGTTCAAAAAATTTAAAGATCTCGATTTTGTTTCCTGTTGGTTTTGGATTGGTGCGCAGTACATAAGCGGAACCAGAGCCGAGGTTGCATTTGTTTCAACCAATTCGATTTGTCAGGGCGAGCAAGTATCACTTCTATGGCCTAAGATACTGAATGCTGGAGTATCGATTCATATTGCTTATCAGACTTTTTCCTGGAGCAATAATGCCAGGCTTAAAGCCGGAGTTCATGTGACGGTAATTGGGCTTTCAACTGCGCCTGATAAAAAAGTAATGTTCCGACAAATAGACGGTGAGTGGCATGGTCAAACTGCCAAAAACATCATGCCATACCTTTTGGAAGGCAGTGATATCGTTGCAGTCAGCAGAACCTCGCCTATTTCAAAAGTTCAGAAAATGGTACGGGGAAGCCAGCCATCTGATGGCGGTAACTTATTGCTGAGCAGATCTGAACGTGATGACTTGTTGGCCACAGACCCAGAGTCAGCGCAATGGCTAAAGCGGATCTATGGTGCAGAAGAGTTTATTCAAGGAAAGGATCGATGGTGTTTGTGGTTGGCAGATGTTGATCTGGAAAAGGTTTTAAAGTGTAAGAAGGTAGTTAGACGACTAAATGATGTCACTTCATCCAGGCTAGAAAGCTCCAACTCTCAAACCAGGGAGCTAGCAAAAAAACCCCACCTGTTCTGGCAGGATAATCAGCCGCGGTCAGGGACATACATCATTGTTCCGTTGGTTTCTTCCGAGCGTCGTGAGTATGTGCCCATGGGCTTTATGGATGCGTCCGCAGTAGCAAATAATCTCGTTAGTATTATCCCTGAAGGCACCGTTTACGAGTTCGGAGTGCTCACATCCACTATGCATAACGACTGGATGCGAACTGTTGGTGGACGATTGAAAAGTGACTATAGGTACTCAGCCTCAATGGTCTACAACACATTCCCCTGGCCTGAAACAACTGACTTGCAGCGCAGTAAAATTGAGGCTCTAGCCGAAGAAGTCTTGATGGCGCGCGAGAACTATCCGGATAAGTCGTTAGCCTACTTGTACGATCCGGAAACCATGCCAGGAGACTTAAAAAATGCTCATAGGGTGTTAGATGCTGCGGTTGAGCGCTTATACCGCTCTCGTCCATTCCGAGATGCTTCTGACCGCTTAGAACACTTGTTTGCCCGCTACGAGATACTGATCGAGCAGGAACAGCAGCAAGCTGTTGAGGCCGTCTCCAAGAAGACACGTAAGCCTCGAGCGACCAAGACTGCTGTCGCCGAATAATTTGAAAGGAAGCTCCCAAAATGGTTGATTTGCTGAAAGTTGAATACGCTCAGACGGGTAAGAGCTCATCCCTAAACGGTATGGGGATGCGCGAGATGCAAGCGAGGGCTTTCGCCTCGCGTGCCAGTCAATACTTGTTGTTGAAAGCCCCCCCTGCCAGCGGTAAGTCGCGCGCTCTGATGTTTTTAGGGCTGGATAAGCTAATCAATCAAGGGATTCGCAAGGTAATCGTGGCGGTTCCAGAAATGTCAATCGGCGCCTCTTTCCGGGACACCTTGCTGACTAAAGATGGCTTCTTTGCAGATTGGGCTGTGTTGCCACATAACAACTTGTGTCTGCCAGGCGGTGAAGAAGGCAAGGTTGTAGCGTTCAAACGATTCATGGCGAGCCCTTCCGAACAGATACTAGTGTGCACACATGCCACGCTTCGCTTCGCTTTCGAGAAGCTGGCCCCTACAGACTTCAATGAAACTCTTATAGCAATTGATGAGTTCCATCATGTCTCCGTCGATGGTGAAAACCGCCTGGGTGTGCTGCTTGATAAGGTAATGAAGGTGTCCAGTGCACATGTCGTTGCGATGACTGGCTCCTATTTTCGCGGAGACACGGTGCCTATCCTGCTACCTGAGGATGAGGAGAAGTTCGACAAGGTGACGTACACCTACTATGAACAGCTCAACGGTTACCGCTACCTGAAGTCTCTTGGTATTGGTTACCACTTTTACCAGGGACGCTATATCGATGCGTTGAGGGATGTGCTGGACAGCCGTAAGAAGACCATCATTCATATTCCGAACGTCAACAGTGGTGAGTCGACCAAGGATAAGCATGGTGAGGTCGATCATATCCTCGATGTCATGGGGACTGTGCTTGAGCAAGATCCAAAGACCGGGATCATTACCGTGCGCCGTCCGGACGGCTCGTTGATGAAAGTAGCCAATCTGGTTGATGACGGTCCGATACGAGTATCGGTCGTTGAATACCTGCGTAACGTGGGGAAAGCATCCGACTTGGATGCAGTAATTGCCTTGGGCATGGCGAAAGAAGGTTTCGACTGGCCTTGGTGTGAGCATGTACTGACCATTGGCTATCGTAGTTCGATGACAGAAATTGTGCAGATCATTGGACGAGCCACCCGTGATTCGGAGTGCAAAATACACGCTCAATTCACCAATCTGATTGCCCAGCCGGACGCTGAGGACGAGGATGTGAAGGTGTCGGTAAACAACATGCTCAAGGCGATCACCTTGTCGTTGTTGATGGAACAGGTGCTGGCGCCTACGGTGACATTTAAACCGCGCTCTCAGATAAAAGAGGGCGATTATGTCGTGCCAGGTACGATTATCGTCAATGACGTGACAGCCCCTGTCTCCGAAAAGGTCATCAAGATTCTTAACGGTGATAGCGATGACATCATTGCCACGCTGATCCAGAAACCTGAAGTCGGTAAATCGCTGGTAGGTGGAGGAGTTGAGCCAGAGGTCATCAACGAAATTGAACTACCGAAGATAATCGAGAGAAAGTATCCCGACCTCACCCCGGAAGAGGCTGAGCAGGTACGTGTTGGAGTGCTGACCAAAGCGCTGATTGGTAGCTCTGGCGGGCTGTTCAATGAGGAGGACCTTCCTCCAAATGCCGTGATCATTGATGATCGAGTTGATGTTTGCGGCGGTAGTGCGGGTGGAGGGGAGTCGGGGGAGTGGCCAGTAATTTCATCACCGCCTAAGGCGCCTGAAGGCAGCCGGCAGTTCGTCAAAATGGGCGAAAAATTCGTCAACATCGAGAATCTGTCCCTTGACTTGATTGAGCGGGTTAACCCGTTCCATGGCGCTTACGAGATTCTATCGAAATCCGTGACTCCGGCGATGCTGAAGACTATTCAGGATGTAGTGGCTGCGGGCCGGATCACCATGACGGAGGAAGAGGCCATAATCCTTTGGCCCCGCATTGTGGCATTCCGCCAAGAAAAGGGGCGCGAGCCTTCCCTGACCTCGAATGACTCAATTGAAGTGCGCTATGCCGAAGGGCTGGAGTACCTTAAAAAACGTAAGCGCGAGAAACTTCAGCAACAACAGCAGACAATGTGACGGGGCGATGGAATGAACCTGCATAGTAAGAGACACCGCGAACTGAATTCGTTGGACAGTATTTTTGGTGCATCGGATGAGTTCGGTCTACTCAGCGTGAAATCGCACTCCGCTGCACCCGGTAAGGGCGACCTGATGGCCTCTCGTTTTGAAGAGCTCAACCAGTTTATTGACCGGCACGGTCGGCTGCCTTTAGAGCATAGTGAAAGCATGCCCGAGCGGCAGATGGCCAAGCGGCTTAGGGCGATAATGGCGAGCGGTGATCATGCTGCTCTCAAGCCTCTTGACCGATATAGTGTTTTAGCCGGACTCTGTCTGGTGCAAAAGGCCATGCCCGTGTCCCTTCCTTCCCCCGTCGCGGTTGATGATGTGATGAGTATCGACGACATCTTGGGTGGTGATGACTTGGGACTGCTTGATGTGGGTGATATGAGCATTTTGGACATCAAACACGTCCCGACTGATAGAGGGACGCCGGATGAAGTTGCTCAGCGCACAAAATGTGAGGATTTCTGGCAGTTTGATTCGATCTTCAAAAAATTACATGCCGACCTCAAAGGAGGCAAGGCAGAGTCCGTGCGCTTCGCTGAAAACTGGCAGATTACTAGCGGCGACTCCTTCATTCTCAACGGTGTCATGTGTTTTGTAGATAAGGTGGGCGATGAGCACGGTCGCGGAGAGCATAAGGATGCAAGGCTAAGGCTGATCTTCGAGAATGGCACTGAGTCGAACATGCTGCGCAGGTCTCTTGGTCGCGCCCTCTACATGGATGAAACGGGCCGTCGTATCTTGCGTGATCGGGATGATGCGCTGACTGAAGCCTTTCAAGACATTCGATTGACTCACCGTGATCGCCGCACTGGAGTCATCTATATCGTTAAGACGTTGAGTCATAACCCTTCGCTGGTGCAATTTCCACACCTCTACAAGATTGGTTACACCGAGCTGACGGTTGATGAAAGGATTCGCAACGCTGAACGGGACATTGCTTTCCTCGAAAGCCCTGTCCAAAAAATAACAGAGTTTGAGTGCTTCAACATGAACCCTCAACGGTTCGAGTCGCTGGTGCACGGCTTCCTGGCGGTGCAGCGGCTGAATGTGGAGCTCATCGGAAAGGATGGCAGGCAATACCGCCCTCGCGAGTGGTTCGCCGTTTCGTTACAGGTAGCGAAAGAGG
Organism: Pseudomonas reactans; assembly: GCF_013385825.1. GTDB lineage: Bacteria > Pseudomonadota > Gammaproteobacteria > Pseudomonadales > Pseudomonadaceae > Aquipseudomonas > Aquipseudomonas reactans. Next base: position 245,925 of record NZ_JACAPG010000018.1, read on the forward strand.
TTATCCAGCGAATAATCGATGGAACCATTGTTAGGTACCGGATGGACAATACGTCTGGGAAGATTGTTGAGAAAAATAGAGTAGATGCCCCCCGAACTTAGCTTGTGAACTGCAAGTTCGTATAAAATAAAAAGCCCGATAGGCTATGCATCTATCGGGCTTTTCATGCTGCTTTACTAGTAGTTAGTCATGCAGTTGTTCTGCGGCGTATAGCGTGTTTTCCAGTAGGCATGCGCGCGTCATCGGGCCGACGCCGCCCGGTACTGGAGTGATCCAAGAAGCACGCTCAGCGGCCAATTCAAAGTCCACGTCACCTACCAGTCTGCCACTAGCTTGGCGGTTGATGCCGACGTCAATGACAATGGCACCCTCCTTAATCCACTCGCCTTTGACTAAGCCTGGTTTCCCGACTGCAACCACGACGATGTCCGCTTGACGCACGTGGCTAGCCAGGTCACGAGTGAAACGGTGAGTTACAGTAATAGTGCAGCCGGCCAGCAGGAGTTCGAGCGCCATCGGTCGGCCGACGATATTAGAGGCCCCTACCACTACTGCATGCAAGCCATACAGGTCTACGCCGGTACTCTGTAGAAGGGTCATGATGCCCTTGGGCGTGCAAGGTCGCAGCACCGGCATGCGCTGGGCCAAGCGACCAATATTGAACGGATGGAAGCCGTCTACGTCCTTGTCCGGTGAGATGTGCTCTAGCAATTGTGAAGCATCTAGGTGTGCAGGCAGGGGTAGTTGCACCAGTATTCCGTCTATGGCGGGATCCCGATTAAGATTTTCGATCAGCTCTAGCAGATTTTGTTGGCTGATATTGGCATCAAGGTCATAGGCTCGAGAAATGAAGCCAACCTCTTCGCAGTCCTTGCGCTTGTGGGCGACGTAGACCTGGGAAGCGGGATCGCTCCCCACGAGAATGACTGCTAAGCCGGGAATGCGCAGATTTGCCTCGCGGCGCTCTGTCACGCGCTGTGCAATTTTTTTGCGAAGGCTTGAGGCAATGGCTTTGCCGTCGATGAGTTGTGCAGTCATTACGCTTGGAGAACCACGATTGTTAGTGAAAGTAGGTGGGTATTGTCGCACGCGTGTTTGTCGGGTGTCAGTACTCTCATGTCGGAGGTAGGGGGGAGCGATCCCTTTCATGCTGCGCATTCCACGCCCTCCGGCCTCTCCGACGCTGGCTCGACCTACTTGCAAGCTCGCGGCGACCTGCCGGGCAAATGGGCCTACCTCGAATTTTAGGCATGGATGACCGCTCAACGACCACCACTGTGCTTCGATAAAAAAGGTCGATGGTGGTGAATTAATCTTGTCTGCCTTAGTCAGGCAGACAGGATGTGCGTGGAATGGGTGGCTGGATGACGGTGGAATGCGCACTGATAGGCTTGTAAAAGTGGGGGGGCATCTGACGATGTCGTAATTACGGTTACAGTACCGATTGGTTATTTGGCGTTCACAATTAATTTATCTTGGTCAGGAATAAAACATGGGAGGCATGGTTGGGTATCCGCTGGCTATGGTGTTATTTTTCCAGTGTTGAGGAAGCTTGTAATTCATCGCTGTGCTGAGCGATTTTGATTAGAAAGTGACTCCGGAAGAGGGGGAGGATTCTCGGTATTGGTAATATGCTTATGCATATGTTCTGCTAAGTTTATGAAAAGTTCTAGCACTGGCCTTCGCGTAATATTTATATCCTCTGGGTGGGTCAGTAGACAAGTCATTATCTCTTGTCTTGTGCTGATCATTTTAGTTGGGTGTCACTTACTATCAAATTAAGTGGTATCGTCTTGTTTGATGGCGAAGTCTGGCTGCTTGGATAGAGCCAAGCAGCCTATGTATGGTCTAATCTGTCTCGATAGAATAGATAGTCTCTGCAATGTAAAAATTTACTGAGGCTCACTCCGATATGTATTTAACGTATTGGAGCTAACTCATGAAGCGTCATCCAGATAATGCTAATCTCATGCTCTGCTATGAGGATCATTACCTTGGTTTTCCTATCCAAGTGAGTAAAGGTCCTTTTGTGCGAAACTACCTATATAGTCTTAATAAAGTGCTCCAGCGAGCGATGGACGATTGTCCGCGTGGTTTCGCATTCAGATTTGATTTGCGCTTTCCCGCTGCTATAGATCTGCCTGACTACCTGTATACGAATAGGGTGATGGACCGTTTCCTGGAATCCTTCAAGGCGAAGATCAAGCACAATCGATTAAAGGCTGGTTCATCGGGGAAGCATATCCACGACACTATGGTGCGATACGGCTGGGCGAGAGAGATCGGGTTCTTGGGTAAACCTCATTACCACGTACTCATCCTGCTCAACCGAGACGCGTTCACTACGCTTGGAAATTTTGAGCCAGGCAGGGATAACATCTTCAATCGTCTTGTAGGAGCCTGGGCCAGTGCCCTGAGGCTATCAGTCGATGAGTGTGACGGCTTAGTGCATATCCCAGATAAACCTGACTATCGCCTGCACAGAGATGATGAGCTGGGGCAGCGAGAGTTGTTCTACAGAGCCAGCTACCTCTGCAAGTCTGCTACTAAAGCCTATGGGGATGGTCAGCATGGGTTTGGAGCCAGCCGGGTCTAAGGTAGGAAAACTCGTCGATTAGTCGACACGTATTTCCCCATTCTGAGTAAATGCCCTGTTTCCTGGCCATCCGATTGCCACTACAGTGGTGCCCTTTTACTAGGAGGGCACCATGGCATCAATGATTGAAGTGACTCAGGATGTGGTTTACGAACTGTCAGGCAAGAAGGTAACTATCCCGGCAGATTCGATTGTTCAGTCCTCATCTGAGCTGCTGGAGGCTCAAAAATTCAAGGGGGATGGTGAAACCTACGCGTCTTTATTCACAGGGACTACCCAGGCTGGGGCTGTCGTATGGCGCGTCACGGCTGATTACGGCTTCACAACTCCAAGCGTCGACGAGATCGAGCTGGTGGAGTGCCCTGAAGGTATCGAGATCATCCAGAGCTTGGCGGTTGAGATCGTTCAAGTCGATTAAGAAGACGATGAGTGTTGAGCCACCTGCATTTCGTTTGGAATTGCCCCAATAATACCGGATACCGACACCCGTTGACTTGATAGCGCTGCATTCCATTTCGTTTGTTATGGTGATTCAGCGGAGATGGCTCGTTCACTTCCTTGGGGTTAGCTATCCCTGTAGTTCAGAAGTTTGTTCTGCCTGAAGCTGGATTCACCGCAGGGTAGTGTGAAAAGAGGTTCTATCGGGTCAAAGCAACAGCGCCCAGGACGAATGCCCAGGAGACAAGATGAGATCAAGCCCAGACGATGGCACAGACAGAACAGAGCATGTGGCAAATTGTCCTCATTGCGGGCAGCCGCATCATTACGTCGAGATCAAATTTCAAGGTGAAAACGACCATGGCTATTGGGAGGTTGATTGCCCTAGGTGCAATCAACCGTTCGTAATCGAGCTCAACAATCCTCTAGAGTCTGGCGGCAAGCTTTGCAAGCAAATCAAAGCAAGGCATGAAAAGTCATTCGCTGGGGATCGGAGCACAGTTGCCCATGACGTTTTCCGACACAACATTGATCTGAACCTAAATGTGTGGCGGTTCAACTACTCGGCAACCCCGCTCTATCAATGCGCGAAGAGCTCGGCTGATTTAGAGGGCCTCGCCAAGACAGCTTTGGGAAACGAGATTTCGGGAGTTGTTAGAGCCTACTACACCGCGCAGAACTTTCTATTGAAGGGTGGCCCTCACCACGACTATGCAGTGGCGCGTGTGCCCGTGACGTGTTCGTGTGGAGGAAGGCACACGGCCACCTTTTATGCGCGGCTTTTGATGGGCACCGGCACCGGACCTACATCGGAAAACGACTTTCTCCTTGCGGATGTTTCCGGAGCAAAGTTTGAGGAAACGTTGGATGGTATTGTGTCCAAGGACGATGCCATGGACTTGCTTGAAAAGTTGATCATCCGTTGGAATCTGCTTGCCGATCAAATTCTGATCGTCTCACCGTTCGTGGGCACGACATTCATGTCTTCAGAAAAACAGTTAGCCATATGGGAGTGGCTGCTTGGCATGCTGGACTCTGAGAAGTCCGTTTTCTTGACGCGTGGAGCGACGTGGATGGCCTATAGGAAGGCCATGGAGGAGGACGGAATTTCGGTCAAGCTTCTAGAGAAGTTTGGCTTGGAAAACAGGCTTGTCGCCATGGATGCCAGGAAGCAAGATTTCCATGCAAAATTCTTCGCCGGTATTTCCGAGAGCGTGTGCGAGGTCATGAGTGGTTCAGCCAATTTGGTTCGCGGTCCGTCTGTTGAGAACATTGGGTTTAAAGCGATGAACAGATCCGCGTTTGAAGAGCGCTACCTCGAAAGAATGAAGTTAAAGACCCCGCTTCCCGCGCCGAAGAGAGCTTCAAAATATTGGGTTTTGATCGATCGCGAGCCAGAAGGGTGGCGTTCCAGAACGATGTTTGACGTCCCTTATATTGAGGGGCCACAGCCAAAGACTCTGCCAGAAAGCTCGTCGGATGTGGGGGCTGGTCACTGACATCGCAGTGCTACAAGCGAGTGATAAAATCAGGGCGCTTTGATTGGGGCTTCTACGATGGTGACAATAGGTTAGCAAGTCATGGTCGGAACGAACATCCAATCTAGGAATCATCCGGGCGGAGGACCGCGTCCAAGGGTTCCGACGCGAATTCAATGGCTTCCTGATGAGACTGATACGGACTGGTGTGAGGGTCTTACATCTGTATCCCGCAACGCCCTTGTGCGCGAGCGTAGAGTTGGACGCGCACTGCTGCCGAAGACGTTCGAGGAAGTGCATGCCTGGGAGTGGCAGGCGCCAACGTGGAAGCAGGCGCTCAGGCTGAAATAGCCTCGCATAGGGCTGCAGATCGATGGCTAAAAAAATAAGTGATGGGGATCGTGCCGATGACCGCCCTAGCGTCAGCCAAGGGCAGTCCATCGGACGGTGTGAGCATAGGCGTTACAGGTACCCCTGCTCAGCCAGCGACACACAACCGTCATATCCCACGGCGACATGATCCAATGTTCGGGTGCCAATCATGTTGAGTGCGTTCTTGATGTTGGTGGTCAATGTGTGAACGGCTTGACAGGTCTCTGAGTCGCTGTTGTGCACCTTATGTACTAGGATCACGGCGGCAGCGTTGTGCTCCAAGGCGATCTTGACCACTTCCCGTGGATATACGCTGACCCCGTCTAGGGTGCCTCTGAATAGCTCTCGGAAACCAATAACCCGGTACTTGGTATCAAGCAGCAATAACGCAAAGACTTCATGCTCGTGGTACTGCAGCAGTGATTGTAGGTGGCTGAAGACTTGTTTCGGCTCCGTCAGTGCCCGGCCTTTCGACAACCGACTCATTGCTAGTTGTTGCGCCATCTGCAGGATATCGGCCTCGGTGACCGGTGAGTCCATGACATAGGTCCCGATCGGTTCATCGGCTATAAGCTTGTGATATTTCATGCGGGTATTCCTGTACGAATGCGTGAGAAGGGGGGATTGAGCAACGCGGTTACTGGGCGGTGGGTTTGCCGTTGTGCCGCGTGGCTTGCGACTCCAGCTTTTGCGCGAGTGAGGGTTTGGTAGGCGCTGCTAGTTGGGCTTGGGGCTCAACATGGCTGGGCTGATCTTCAATGGCAGGGAAGAACTCATCGACGACAGCACCGGTGTCCTCCTCGCTGTCCTCAAAGGCCCCATTGTTAAAGCCCTGCCGGGCCGCATGATCAAGGGCGCTCTGGTTAAAGCCGGAGACCTGCCTGGTTTCGTCGAGCTGCTTGGCTTCCAGTAAGGCGTCTTCTAGACTCAGGCCGCTGCGCACCGTGATATCGACGTAGAAAATCGGTGTGTCGTGGCTCTGCCGCGTGGACTTACCACGCAGACGCAGTTCCAACGGCAGGCAGGCCAATCGATCGCCGGAGATGGCTTGTAGGTAGTGCAGACGTGCTGCCAGGGTACGAATGCTGTTGTAGCCCGTGGTGCGAAAGACAAAGCTGCCCAGCGGATCGTCATCCCCGATGGCAACATTCAGCCGTCCGTAGGGCTTGCAGGCTCCGCCTTGCGCCAGTAAACAGCCATCCGGTGAAGGGCAGGGCAACAACTGGATGCCGTCCTTGGTCAAACGCTTGCAGGTTTCACCATTGCCCACGCACAGCGGCCGGCCGGTAGCGCGGTCGAACAGGCTGTAGTCAGCCCGAAAGTTCAGGTCCGGGTCGTTGAACAGCAAGCGGATCGGAATGCTGCGCAACTTGCCATCCTGGCCATTGCGCAGTTCCTCATTGTGCGGGTGCATTAACCAACCGTCGCGGTTTTGGACTTGCGAGGTGATGGTGAATTGATCGTCTTTCTCGGGGAGGCGCTTGCCGTTTTTCTCGATAACCTTGCCGATGGAAATGCGCCCGAGTACCGGAGGGGTGATCGCTAAACCTTTGAGCATGGCGGTTATCCTTGATCTGAAATTAGAAAAGCCACCGGGACGTAAACGGTCCGGGTGGCCTGGGTGAGGGAAATGGTTTAGCCGATCAGGAAGCGGCGGCTGCCTGTTTTGATCTTGGGATAGCGGGCTTGCAGGTAGGGTTTGTCCTTGAGCATCTGTTCGACGTCCAGAGCAATGTTGTCCTTGGACTTCTTCCAGCTGATATAGCCCTCGGTAAATTCGACACGAGTGGCTGCGCCCATGGCCTGCTGCAGGACTTGCTTGAGCTGCGCCTCGCGCGTCTCTTGCTGAGCAATGCTCTGGCGAACAGACTTGTAGGTGCTGGCCAGTTCTGTGTGTTGACTGAAATCCAGAGTCTGGCCGTTATCCTCGGGATAGAGGCAGCGCAACGCGGCTTCCGCTGAGTCCGTACCATCGGCCGGTGGCGGGGTATCACTGACCACGTAATCCCAGAACAGCCGCTCAAGGTCGACCAGCCGAGCAATCATCGATTCGTCCCGTTCGATGCGATGGATCTCTAGGTGCTGGCCACCCAGCAGTACCGCCACATCCGCCGCCTGCTTACCGGTCACGGCCAACTGGTGCATCACTTGCAACTGCACGTACTCGGGCACGCCCTCTTTCCAGAGGCGGGCACCGTTTATGCCGGCAGTTTTGCATTCAAGGATCTGTACATCGTTGACGCCGATGACCTCACGATCGATGTTGGCCAGCATCCAAGGCAGTTTAGGATCCGGATGCTGCAACACGGCATTGACCCGCCGTACCCGATTGCCGGTGCGCTGGCTGTAATGCGCCGCGACAATTGGCTCGAGGATGTTGCCCCAGTAAGCAGGGCTTTCCTCGTCATGTGGATCGAGCTTGGGCAGTGAGGTATCACGGCCGGTTTTCTCCAGCCATAGCTCCAACTGAGATTTGTAAGGGTTAAGGCCTATGGCAGCGGCTGCATCCGAGCTGCCGATGCCTTGTTTACGCACAGCCAGCCAGTCTTCTCGGGGAAGTTGTTTGGTCCCCACCAGGCGCAAGGCCGGGCGGGGTTTACTGCAGGATTGGTGCAGCGTTTGCGTTTCCATGATGTTTTCCTATGTGGCATAAAAAACGCCCGGCCAGCAGGAGCTGACCAGGCGCTTTAATAGTTGAGGGGTGAGTGGGGCTAGGCGGCGAGTTGCAGCGCTGCGTTCAGTGCGCGCGCTTTGAGGCTTGCACCGGCTCCGAACCACGCAGAGTCCATTCGGTATTCGGTACTCCTGGCGCGTCGCTCGTGATCGACATACTCCGTCACGGCGTTGAGCAAGCCCCACGCAGTTCCTTGAGCTGATTCAAGCGTCGCTCCACGACCTTGGCCTTCGTACAGCCCTTGGACTTTGCGCAGTGCTCGCTCATTCGGAAGTACTTCCGGCAGCTTGCTATTAGGGGCCACATCACACAGCACATTCATGAAGAAGCCCATCGCCTCATGCCACTGCACCTTGCGCTCCGCCAGTGCGCGCATGCGGTACATAAATTCATCCCATTGCGAGACGGCGATGCCCAGTTGTTTCTTTACGGCCTGTGGATCAAAGCGCGTGTTGTGCGGCACCTTGATTGCGCGGGTAGCGCCGTTCAGGGAGATGGTCAGGGTGTTGTTGCAAACTACACGCACGGTGGTCGGGGTCGCGGTGGTGGCCAGCGTGCCGTCACAGGAGGTGGCTAATAGAAGATAGCCATTCACCTGATCGTTCCCCTTCAGCACGGTTGTCTGCCCGGTCCTGGCCAGAGCCCAGAACTTGCGGCCACCTTTGAGTACCCCAGCTGTTTCCAACTCATAGCCGGAGACCTCAGTCAGATCTCTGTAGAACTCCAGCACCTCACGAGGCTGCACGACCTGGTAGCGGTTGGAAACCACCGACAAGGGGGCCTTGGTGTCAGAGCGGTAGAGAACCTTTTGTTCCGGAAAGGAGTGAATCGTGCCTAGGTTGCCGACGGTGTCGGCCTTGAAGTGAACTGGACTTTCCTGAATCTGCCAGTTCATGCCGGCTTCGCGCTGCCAAACTTCCAGCGGTTGTTTTTGCGTCAGGCGGTTACCCAAACCATGCCAAGGGGTAGCGCCAACGTATGCCATTTGTTCGACGAGATGAGCCATGGGAGTAATTCCTTTGGGTGCGTGCTGGCATAAATGCTGCGCACGCGCAGCATTTACCGAAGAATGTTGTAAGAGGATTAGGCTGTTAGGTTGAAGCGATGATTGCAGGCGAGACAAAGGTTGTTGGCGAACACATGGCGATCGAGTTTTTCGCCAAGCTGAGCACCGAGGGCGCAGCCGCCTGCACCTCCAGCGAGCCCGCCGAGGATGGCACCAGAAACTGTGCCGAGGGTGATGCCAAGAGGGCCGGCAATAGCGCCGACAGAGGCGCCCACCTGGCCTGCTGCCAGAGCGACGCACGCACCACGAGCGGCTCCGCCGACGGTTCCAACAGCTGCGCCAATCTTCATGGCTTTTTGTAAAGATGCGATCTTGGGGGAGTTACACAGAGGACAATGCAATGACATGGTTCTGAGCTCCATGGGGTGGATGTCATGGCAGTGATGTAGGACTGAATTTTTTTTGAGTCGAATCGTATTCGGCCTCCATGACGATTAAGTGCAGCAATCGGCCGATTCTGTTGAAAAGTCGGTTTGCCCAAAATGCTCGAATATTGATGGGTGAAAACATCTCTTTCGCACGCTACAACGTGAAATCCGAGTCCGGAAGCCTCTGTTCAAAGCTAGGGTCTCAATTTCAGGCACGTACTTTTCTGCCGTGAAAACCAAGCCGGATTTTTTCAATGGAATCGGCCAGAAGTAGTCATGGAATGACTACAAATTTGAGCGCGATTCAAGGCAGGTACAGCAGACCTTGGTCGGCAGCACCAACTGGAGCTACCGTCTCACGAGCCCTGGGAGATGCAAGGCTGAGGTGGGAGGCTTAATGCCGCCACTGTAGGATGTCCCAGCTGAGGACTTATCGGGAATTGTGAAGGGAATGGCCAAGCCACATGCATCACTATATACGAGATTCAAGCGCTGGTTCCGCAGGCCTAGTAACCCTGCAGGTAACGTCTATTACGCACGGCTAACCACTCCACAGGGTCTTTTTTACAAAATTGGCTTCACGACTAAGGCTAGTCTGGTCGATCGCATGGCGTATGGTGGTCACGGCGATGAAAAACTTATCGATAAAGAGTTTTTCTTCACGCAGCTCGAGGATGCATGGGATGTTGAGCAAACACTGCTGGACCACCTCAGTAAGCATCGCGCTTTTGGAAAGTACAGCAATAACCCGTCCCAGCCTCTAAGCGGAAGGGGGCAGTCTGAGCTCTTCGCGTCCGACATTCTCGGGCTCGATGCTGCTCTTTATGCTCCTCAGGAAGTGACGACACTTGAGGCATGCGAGTACGACTCAAATCAAGCGGCGGACGGATGTTTGGGAATATTCATCGGAATAGTGCTGGCCCCATTTACGCTGGGTTTTTCACTGTTCTTTATCTTTGGCGGGCTCATGGAGTTCATTACGGCTACTAAAAAACGAACGGTAGCGGAGAAGAAGGAAATTGTGCGCAGACCCCGGCCTAAGCATCCTGAGGAAATCCAAGTCCTTATTGATTCGCTGAGTGAGTTGAATATTCCAGCTAGCGCACAGGAGAAAACAGAAGCTTGATCCGCTTCCATGCTGCATCGCGGGCCTTCGAGAGTGACCGATATTGGCCGATTCTGTTGAAAAAGTAAGTCCTTCCAGACTGCCCGCATGCTGACGGCTGAAAACGCCTTTTTTAGCGCGCAGTTACGCGAAATCTGAGCCGGAGTACTCTGCTCAAAGTAAAAATTTCAATTTCAAGTGCGTACTTTTCTGCCGTGGAGACTATGGCCGACTGTTTTCAACAGAATCGGCCGATTGCTGCCTGTCAGGAAGGGCAGAAAATGGCCAGAAGCAGCAGTTCGCGACGAGCAGCTCTGGTAACCCATAACTACAACAACCCTAACGCTACGCGCCGAGTGACCCAGGCACCTCCCAGAGCCGATTCCGCCGGTAGGATACAGGTTGGCCCCTATCAACCGTGGCGGACGAGTCGAAGAGCGCGAGCGACTGATTCGGACCGAGAAAATACCGGCCCAACACCGGCACCGCTGAGCAACTGCCCTACTAACGGAACGAGCTCGAACAGATCAGGAGAACAACTCGATGGACCACACACTTTTCGAGCGCTACTCACCTGCCATCCGCAGGCTCGGCACGGCGGGCGCCAACAGTCCCGAGCTCGTGATTGAAAACACAGGCAGAGACATCCTCAGGTACATCCCTTTCGAACACGTCAACGCTGATGCCAAGTTGGTCATCGTGGGCATCACCCCAGGCCCCAACCAGCTGCGATTGGCGTACGGCGAAGTCCAGCGACTAATGGCCGTTGGCATCCCGACTGCAACGCTGCTTCATGAAGTGAAAAAACTTGGTGCATTCGGTGGCAGCGCCATGCGCCCAAACTTGCTGCGCTATCTGCGGCACTTCAAGTTCGACAAGATCCTGCGCATTCCAGATGTAGAGTCCCTGTGGGAAGAAAACGCCGGCTTGTTCCACGGAACCTCGGTCATACCTCACGCGGCCTTTACAACAACGCCTGAGGGCGGCGAATCCATGTTTGCGGGCTCATTTGCCTACCTGATGGCTTCCCCTTTATTTCGAGAGTGCTTCATGGACTGCTTCGTCTCCACACTCCGCGAAATTAACCCAGACGCCCTGTATATCGGCCTGGGCGATTGCCCCGAAGACGCGTTGCAATGGTGCGTCGATAACGGGTATCTGCACGCCCGGCAGTTTCTGGGTTCTTTCTGCCATCCTTCAACAAGTGGCGGCAGCGCACCGAGTGTGTATATCAGAGAGAAAACACTCAGTGACCTGAAGCCAGCAGACCCTGTACGTCACAGAGTTGCGAAACTCGATCGGGCCTATGCGCGAATGGCTGGCGCAACTGCGTTGCTTCTGGGCGGCGCTGCGCCAATGTCGGAACCGCCAGGCGCCGTCCCTCTACCGGACAGTATCCAAGCTGCCCTTGCTCCACCGCTTCCGGCCAAGCCAGCCCGCAAGACCGTAGCTGTCCCATGCGATGAATTCACCAATAAGGTGATCAAGCTGATTGAGCAGAGCGGATATGTGCTCGTCAGGGAGAGCAAATACCTCGCAGAGTTTTGCGCTGCCGGCCAGACGGTTTATTTATTGAAAGCAAGGACCCGCATCAACAACATCTGTCTGATGGTTCACCCCAATATCATCAGGGGGCACTTGGTAGTTCTGCTGGCGGAAATCGCCGTCAGCACAGGCCATCGACACCACTCAAGCATGTCGAAGTTTCCATCGAAATTGCATAATGGCAAGCAACCCATCACTTATGGCTGGCTTGTGAGCATTGGCGGCCTGGCAGACGTCAGTGCTGTGGTGGAAGGCCTGCTTGAAATTAAACCGGCTACAAGCTGAATTGTCGTTGTCCAAATGAGCCGAAGTTTGCGCTCGGCAGACCCTCAATCTGTTATGGAAGAACACAATGAGCGAACACATCTGCGCGCGTTTCCCTACCCCGAATTTCGACCGACTGCTGGAAATCTTGCGACTCAAAGGCGCGAAGGTATTCAAGACCGGTTCCAGTTCAACTATCTTCGAGACGGGTGACAGTTTGCTGAGGCTAACCCTGCAAGGCAGTGGCCATAACTTCCTGGCGCAACAATCGGCTGCGGGTAACCCAAACGTTGTCAGGGTACTGCACAACTATGGTGCGGTGGCGTTATCGGACACCTACGAGTCTGGTCCTGAGGTAGAGTTCTACTGGCTTGCGCAGGTCGAGCGCCTGGTTGATATTGAAGTGGGCAGCGAGCCTGTTATTGAGGCTTGGCTTGCGCGATTCGATGAAGAGGGGCAGCCTGGCTCGAGGGACTTACCCGTTGTTGCACAGCAATGTCGTGAACTGGCGCGCGCTCACAGGCAGTATGCTGGGTTGATGGAAACGCTGGCGCTGGCGGCTGAGTTTCGGGGGATTGAGTCGATGGACCTGCGGCTGAGTAACTGCATGCGACGGCCTTTGACCGGGGAGTTGGTTTGGACGGATCCGTTAGATGATTGTTTCTACGAACCAGACACCAATGTGGAAATTTCACTGGATGTACTCTTCGCGCTTCTCAAATGACGGGTGATCTAATCCATACACACGTTTTCGGGCCACTTCTTGCCAGACCTATGTGACCAACTTTTTAATGAATTTTGGCTCTTCTCAGTGAACATATGCTCAGCTCCATCTGGCACGCTGAATCTCCTCTGATTTTCTAGCTGCTGCGACAGGGAGCTTTGGGTCGTCATTAGCCGGTCGTGGCAGATTGAGATCGACCCAAATGGACGGTAGTTAGGGATTGGGCACCAAGCTTTGCGGGAGCGGGCTTGCACGCGATGGCATCATCCCAGTGGTTCGCAGTGTAATCCTGCTCATGCCGTAGATGCTGAACCGTCGCTCCTGGCTGTGGATTCATCGGGCGACATCGCTGCAGGGTTATCACCCGTCGTTGCGCTTAATGGATAGCGCAGATAACGCTTGCTTCACCGTCACCCTAGTCGATGGTGAAAACCCTTTGATAATGGCATTGCAGTGCCGCCAGCATAGCAGCCTGATGAGCATCGGCCGCGACCTCTCCCCACGTTTCCTTCGAATAGATCAAGTCCATTTTCAGGGAGTCAGGCCGCTTCTCGTACGCCCGCTTGTTGAGGAATCGCTGGCGCTTTTCGTTGTAGGGCAGATTACCGTACTCCGAGTTGATACTGCGCGAGACAAGCGCAAGATTGCCAAAGCGGTCCAGCCAATCCCGCGAGACCGTGTTGGTATCGATCGCCTGTGGGGTCTGCGGCGAAATATGCTCCACCGAGTTCTTCGCGGTGAAACGGAAATTGCCCCAGAACTCATGATCACGTTGCTGTTCATACCAAAGCACGAAGTCCAGTTTATAGAACCAGTAATGCGCAAATCTGACGCCATGGTCCTCCGTCAGCACAGCGTCGAACTGCAGCGCCGAAGCGGTACGCCAGGGATCGTCCATGAACCGGCGGCTACGTACGACCAGCGAAGCATCCGTCACTTCTCCAAGCAGCTGGTTATCCAGATGGCATAGGAAGCCATAGTACCGCTCGATTTCACCGCCACCACCCCGCACGGTGTGCGCATGCTTGTGGATAAAATACAGGAAGGGGGTCAGCCAGTAATGGGTGGTGATTTCCTGCGAGTGATACAGCATGCTCTGCAGCAACGATAGGCCCTGGTGCACGGCATTGTCGCGACTGCGATTGATGTAACGCTTGTCTTCACTGGCGGAAATCGATGTGTGGCAGACCTGATGGATTTCGTCATCGCCCTGATCGACCCACTTGATCACATACTCGTCCCACAGCACACGCATGCGCCAGAGCAGATCAATGAACCCTTGCGCCCTTGCCACACGCTGCGCCGAATCCGCTGGCGTTAGCAAGTGAGCTTCAAACAGGGCGAGCAGCTGCCGATCTAGCACACGCGGCAGATCTGCCTGCCCTTGCTCCTTCAGCCAGATACGCAACACATGCAGCAAGAAGAGTGGAAAGCCGATGATGCTCCGCGCCCAGGGGGCTTCTCCGTCATCCTCGGTGATGGCTGCCGGAGCCGCACCGATATCGGTAACAGAGCAGTCAACGATGGCTTGCAAGGTCAGGCGGTCGTAGCCATCCGTTTGCGCGGAGTTGGTCTTTCGATCGAGCAACCCGTGTACGGCGCCTGCATGGAGCAGTTGCCCCTTGTTATAGAGATCCCCCAGTCGGTGCGCCTCCAGCTGGGTTTCCAGACACAGATTGCGCTCGACAAAGCCACTCATGTCGGCACAGGCATTCCACAATGCCGCGAAACGGAAACGGCTTTCCGCGGGGATGTCCTGCAGCAACCTAGCCTTGAGGATCTCGTGGTGCTGTAGCTGGATACCACGGTTGTTGATGACTTCGAACAGCTTGTTCAGGTCCATCCCCTCAGGCACTTGCGTGAGCACGAGCGATACATTGCGATACACAAAGCTGGCCAGCGCCTTGAGATATTCATCATCAACAGGCCCGCCGTCCGCACGCTTGTAGGTCTGCGCGAAGGAGGCCATCAATTGCTGAGCCTCTCTCATGCTCTGAGTGTCGATGATTTCGCTGCTCGTCGCTTTCCCCCCCGGCATCATGCTGGCAAGGAAGTCGTTCACCTGCTCCCGGATTGAGAAGTGCAGACGCGGAATCGTCCCTTCCTTCAGCACAACCCTACTGAAGTCCTCCATCACCTGGCTCCATACCGGCACCGTGCTGAGCATCCACAACGTGGTGAAACGCTGCTGGCCGTCGATCAGGTCGAAGCGGCGCATGCCCTGATTGCGATCTTCATCGGTGGTTTTTTCCACCAACAGCGTGCCGCCCAGGAAGAACTGCGTGTCGCCTCGATCGAAAGCATTGGCGATGTCTGTCAGCAGTGTTTTGATCTGCTCATCACCCCACACATACAGGCGCTGGTAGATCGGCACATTGAAACACCACGCAGCGTCTTTCCTGTTGGCCAGCTGTTGCAGAGTGCAGAGGCTGGAATCAATGCTCATGGCGACCTCCATGGGAGGCTTTAAGAAACACCTCAAGCCATTGCGATTTGTCCGCAAGGTTGCGGCATTCAGGATCCGCCTGCACCTTGTAGAACGCCAGAACAGCCCGTTTGTATCGACCTTGCACACCATTCCCCACTTCAATCGTTTCATCGGCATACAACGATGCCACGGCGTGTTGGCGCTTTTGAAGAAAGTCCAGCACCTGTTTAGGATGGTAGCTTTGTGCGATCACATCCAGCAGGTTTAGCTCGGCCAACCTGAAGAAGTTGGCGGCGGTTTCCTGCTTGACCTGTTTTTTCTCCAGGCGAATTGCGCCCAGCAGAAACTCCAGGCGTAAGGCAAACGCGGTCAGTTGCTCGACTTCGAACTGATCCATGTACACCAGGCTGCAGAGCATGAAAATTTCGCGCAGATACTCCTGGTTGTTGCACAGCAGCTGTCGATATATCGCGCGGAAAAAACTCACCTGCGCGCACGGCGCAGTATCGTTCATCAGCCTCTGCAACAGGGCGGCATACTTGTCTGCGTAGAGAAAGAAGCCCACGCCCTCATGAATGGGCTGGCGCAGTGCCATCGGCAAGTTCGCGGGGTTGTGGCTGATGCGCAGTTGACTGCCGTGCAGTACGTGCTCTCCGTCGCCCGTCAGCGTCAACGCAGTTGCCAGCCGATTGTGTCGGGTGGCGTAGAGCGGCACGCTGTCGACGCTGCTGCGGGTGTCCGCAGCGTGGTTCCATGTGTCGCACTGGAACTCGGTCAGCAGCGTCTCGTGTCTGCCCGCTGGAGTTTGCGCACCGCGCCAACGCCGCGCACGCCAGAGAAAACGATTGAACAGGTTGGGGGCAAAATCCTGGCCGGGCGACAGTATCGCGGGTTGACGTTGCAGCGCCTCCCAGCGCTCGGCGCAGTGCTGCTGCAGGGCTGTCTTCAGATCGCCCTCAGCGTCTGCGTGATCGATCGCACGCAGGTGATAGGCCTTGAGCAGGTCGGTGGCCCGCAGAGGCACGCCGCGATTGTTCTGGGTATCGAAAAAGGTGAAAGCAAGGTCGCTGCTGTCCACCTCGATCACCGTCAGACGAAGCTTTCCGATGATCTCCGGTGCAATCGGCTCTTGCTGCTTCAACGCCTGAATCCCTTCACGGATATGTCGTGCGGACTGCCCCGAATAGCTGAGCACCTGGCCCGCTGGCAGTGCACCGGTCGCTCGGTGATACAGCAGCGACAACGCCGTGATGCGCTGCTGACCATCGATGATGAACCTTCTCGATTGGTGCACATCGCGATGCAGCAATACCGCGCCAATGTAGTAAGGCAAGGTTTTGTCCGGCTGGCCTGCGAACTCTGCGAGATCACTGGTCAGTTGCAACAGCTTGTCCGGGCCCCACACGAAGCCGCGCTGATAACTGTCCAGTGCCAATGGCCAACCTACCTTTAGCAGATCGTCGAATGCCAGGGTTCTGACCCGGACAGGAGATTCATGCGTCATTTATCGGCTCCCCTGCTCAGCTCTCTTCCCAGCGTTTGCGCAACGTCCTGATCCGGGCATCCCCCCGCAGCGCACGCCGATCCGGTCCACAGAGCGCGACCGAACCTTCCGGTAGACCAAAGACTTCCTCGATGGCTGCCCGAATGCTGCTGACCTTCGCATCCGAACGTGCGGCCCGATAGCGCGCCGCCCTTCGCTCGGCAGTGGCCACGGCCTGGTCTGCACCCTGCTCATCCTCGGCATCTGGTTCCTCGACATCCCAGTCCTCGTCCTCTTCATCCCCCTCAGTAAGTTCCGGATCATCATCGGCCTCTTCGGCCTCAGCGGTCAGGTCAGCCAGGCTCTGACCATTGGAATACCAAGTGCAGGCGTCCTCCTGCTCCCATACCAGCCCATCCTCGACATGAAATGTGCGCAGGGCTATGGAGGACGAAACGTAATCGCTGAACCGCGACTTCACCGCTGGCAACCGCTCGAAGCCAGCGCCCAAGGCCAGTAGAACCTTATTAGGGCCGGCAACCAACAGGAATTCAGACCAGCTCTGCTCACGGAAATTGACGCTGGCAGAAGCGTACATGTAAAGGGTTGCGCGAAGTGATGCGTCCTGTTCGGCCAACTGGGTCAGTACCTGCATCACAGTGCGGTAGATACTAAAGCCCGCATTTTCGACGGAGTGCGAGTCGACCTCGACAGTGGGCAATGGCGACCCTTTGTTGACGAACGAGAGCTCCGATACCGATTTCTTGATCATTGCATTCTTTCCTTGAACAGTTCGTGGGCGGGAACGGGCGCAGTTTGCGCCCAAAGTCCCCGCTTTTTCGCAGTCCCTCTGATCGAGGACGAAGATGTCATGCTCGACAGTGGCAAGTTAGGTGATGAGGATGAACAGCCAGCGGAATCACTTCGTTTGTGATCGCGTGATTGGAAAGTCCCACGACCTAAGAAACAACCGGATAACAAGCATCACTCCATAGCGCTTCCGGGTTATCCAGCATCAGCAAGATAATCACCGGCACCAACTTGCCGAGAAGGTTTGAGCAGTCGCGCAGCTGATCCCGGTTCACACTGCTGTTCCAGGTTGCGCCCCCATGCATGACCTGGTTTCGCAATGTATAAATTCGATTGAACAGAACGCCGAGCACTGCTGGGGTATTGCGGTTGGCCAACGCTTGCTGCGCTGCTCGCCGACCGCTGGCAAAGCGCTCAGTCCACTGTTGCTCGCTGATCTTGCCGTTCTGGTAATCCCAGAAGCTCTGGAACACGTAGGGGTTGTCCAGCAACGCACGAATGCTGCCGGAGAACGCGGACCAGACCAGATTCTCGATCAGGTTGGCCGTGTCGAGCGCGCAGAGTTTGTCCAGGAACGCCTTGAACGTGGATTGCTCGGAAAGGCGGTACTGCTCGTCAATATCGGTGGCGTAGGCCGAGTTGAAGGCGATCCACAGGAAGATAAAACGCCCATCGACATCGTCAGCTTGCTCGGCACGATTGAGCCAACTCAGCGCCCGATGAACACGCAAGGTGAGGTTGGGATGATGACTTTCACGTTCCTGTCGATGACGGGTCTTGAGTGCTTGATGGTCCATGGGGTGCCGATCCTTGAGGTCATGGGCAGTACGTCAACAGATTGGGAGCGTCTGAAAACTTTACATATTTTTGATTAAACCCAGGCATGGGTAGAGAAGTTTCAATCGAGGGCCAGAGAACCTGCTCCATTTGTTTACCTGTACGGACAAACAACATGGACGGGGGCTGTGGTTTTGCTTAGGGTATGGCCATTCGATATTACCTGCAAGGTGGTCTGCATGAAGCGCGAACAGTTCCTGGCGCAACCTGAAGTTGAGTCCTTCATCGCATGGCTCGCAACGAACTTGCCGACGTTGACGTTCAAGCTGCGCTTCAAGGCGAGCAAATTTGTGCCGGGCGGTTTAACCGCTGATGTCCAGGGTTTCGAGCAGATTCTTGAGCAATACCGCTGGAAAGCAAGCAGGCAAGATACCCATCAAAATTCGGTGGATTCACAAACCTGGGCTGAAACTCAACGCTCTCTCGGACAACTTCGCGAGTGGCTGACGAGTGCGGTCAACCGGGGGGACGAACAACAAGCGCTTCAGGCGTGTTTGCAGATTCTTCGTTGGGGTGGTGTCCGGGGAGCCATTCCATTTTTGCACCGGCTGGCCGAAAAGGGCGAGCTGTCGAGCTATCTGCGGAAAATGGCCGGGCTCATGTCGCTCGATGGTGACAATGATCTGAATGATCTCGACGCGATCAGTGTCGAGCGTTTCGATGCTGGCCTGACCAAGATTCACGCCTTGCTTGATCCGTCGGGGTCACCCATCTATGACAGTCGCGTCGGCGCAGCGATAGGCATGCTGTATTCATTGTTTCGCCAGCAATGGACGGGGAGCGGCAAACTTCTGCTGGCGTTCCCGTCCGGAGCCGCTCGTGGCAACCAGATCCGCAACCCGGGAGCATTCTTGAACGGCTTGGCGGCGCCGCAATTTTCGGCGATTGATTATGCCGAATGGGCACGTTGGCAGGTGCGGTTGGGCTGGATTATCCGCGCCCTGCTCGAACGTACTGGCTGGTTTGCCGAACAAGGGGCGCTGCCCGCGCGATGCCACGCCTTCGAGGCCAGCCTGTTTATGCTCGGCTATGACCTGCGGTGCTTTGATGTGACGCTGGCGACTGATCCGAAGGCCGCAGTGCCAGCGAGTGATCCGCAGAAAAGTGAACGTGAAAGCACTGGATGGGTGCCAACCGGGCATCCCTTCAGTCAGGTCCTAAAGGATTATCTGGCCTTCCGCCACAGCGGCTCGCTCGACAATAAAGCGTCCTTCATTGCCTGGCTGTTGGCCAACCCGCGCAACGAGAACCCGCTCACGCGTGCCACAGCGCAGGGCTACTGTTTCGCGTTTTCCATCGATGAATTCGACCTGTTTGGCCGGTCGCTCGAAGAACTCGAACGTATCGTCGTCGGTGGCAAGGATGGGTTGTGCGCTGCATTGGTGAGCGAGACATTGGAACCATTCACCCTGGGTGATGAACGGGCAAGCGTCTGTTTGGTGGATGTGTTGATCACGGGCAATGCGTATCTGCGGGCGACGACTGAAAAGGCACGCATCGGCTACCTCTTGAGCGCCGGATATGCAGGTACCGAGAACTCTGCCAAGACGCTGATGGCGTTGGGGCGCAACGTGGGCAAGCACTTCGGGCTGCTCGATGCAGAACATTTGCCGACGACGTTGTTCGAGCAGTTTTTCGGCGGATGCTCGCTCGACGCCTGACTCACACACGATATTGAATCAGCGTGAAGCGTTCCTGGACGCTTCACCGTACTGGAAGCGACCATGCAAAGCCGAAACGGAATTCAGTTGTACTCTGCCTCAGATATCTGCGGTTTTCTTGAGTGTCAGCACCTCACGGCGCTGGACCTTCAGAACCTTGTAAGCCCTATGGAAAAAGCGGCGGCAAGCGAGCAGAACCGTTTGATCCAGGACAAAGGTCTGGCCCATGAAGCGGCCTTTTTCGAACGGCTGAAAAACCAATACGCCAACGTTGTCGACATTGCCGAGGGCAATCCGAGTTTCGCGCGTCGGGTGGAACTGACCATCCAGGCCATGAAGGCCGGTGCCGATATCATCTTCCAGGCGTCGCTTCAGGAAGGCGCCTTTATTGGCCATGCCGACTTCCTGCGCAAAGTGCCGCGGGCGTCGGCGCTGGGCGACCACAGCTATGAGGTGATCGACACCAAGCTGGCGAAAATGGCGAAGGCCAAGTTCCTTGTGCAGGTTGCGCTTTATTCTCGAATGCTGATCTCGATCCAGGGCATACAACCGCAGTTCATGTACCTCGTACTCGGTGATGCTGCGCGTACCGAGCATGCATTTCGGGTTGCCGACTACGCCGATTATCTGGAGCATGTGCTACAACGTTTCGAAGCGTTCGTGAACAGTGCCGAGCGACCCGTTACCTACCCGGAGCCATGCGGGCATTGTGGGTTCTGCGCCTGGCGTGATCGCTGCGACGAGCAACGACTGCATGACGATCACCTCTCGGCGGTAGCTGGTATCAGCCGTTCGCAAATCCAGAAGTTACAGAGTGCCGGCGTGACCACATTGCACCAGCTGGCGGACAGTACTGACGACCTGCACATTCCAAAACTGCAGACAGAGTCATTGAGCAAGTTGCGGCATCAGGCGCTTTTGCAGTTCCAGGGGCGTTCCAGCGATGTCCCGCTATTCGAACTGCTTCCCGTGTCGGGTGAGCGACGTGGCTTTTATCGGATGCCCAAGGCGGTCGAGGGCGACCTGTTCTTCGATATGGAGGGCAATCCGCTGGAAGAGGGTGGCCTGGAATACCTCTTCGGTCTTTACATAGACGAGGGTGGGCAGCAAATCTTCAAACCCTTTTGGGCGCATACCCGGGATGAAGAAAAGATCGCCTTCGAGCAGTTTATCGACTGGGTCATCGGCCATCTCAAGCGTTACCCCGACGCGCATATTTACCACTACGCCAGCTACGAAGAAACAGCTATTAAGCGACTGATGAGCCAACACGGGACGCGCGAAGCGCAAGTGGACTGGTTGCTGCGCAACGGCAAACTGATCGATCTGTACAAGGTTGTGCGCGAAGCTATCCGGGTGTCGGAGCCCAGCTACTCAATCAAGAATATCGAGCATTTTTACATGGGCCGGCGCGACGGCGACGTGACCAATGCTGGCGCGAGCATCGTGTTTTATGAGCGATGGAAAGAGACCGGCGAGTCGGCATTGCTTGAGCAAATCGAGCGTTATAACGAAGACGACGTGCTGTCCACTTACCTTTTGCGCAACTGGCTGCTGGAGATCAAGCCGTCAAGTGCAGGCGCTTTTCTTGGGACTGAAGCCGAAAGCGAGAAGTCAGTCGTGGAGCAAAAGGAAATCGAGATTCTTCTGGAGAATTATCGCGTTCGTCTGCTGGGTGGTCTGCGAGCTGACGAAGAGGCCATGAGTGACGAGGATCAGGTCACGTTGCTCACCTTCCAGCTACTCGACTTCCACCGCCGTGCCGAGAAGCCAACGTGGTGGCAGCTGTTCAGTCGGCAGGACATGACAACCGAGGAGCTGCTGGAGGATATCGAGAGTCTGGCCGGTTTGCGGCGCACAAACACACCGCCTGAACCGAACAAGAAATCTTTTTTGTATGAGTACAGTTTCGACCCTCAAGAAACCAAAATGCGTACTGGTTCTCAGGGCGTCATTACCGAGTCCCTGGCCAGCGTACAGCTGGTTAATCTGGACCATGACAACGGTCTGGCGACATTCAAGGCTACCGAGAGAAATGCACCGCCTGATTACTTCGACATGATTCCCGGGAGGCCGATCCCGTCTACTTCGCTGCGCAAGGCGTTGTTCCGTTATGCCGACAGCCTCTTGGCCGACGAACAGCGCTTCCAGGCGGTTGCAGACTTTCTACATCGACGCGCTCCGCGGGTGAAGGGCGTCAAGCCGGGTGCGTCACTGCTTGATTCAAGCCTGCCGACGATTGATGCCATCAAGCAGGTGGTGCGAAACCTCGAGCACAGCGTGCTGTTTATTCAGGGGCCGCCAGGTGCAGGCAAGACCTACACCGGCTCGCACGTCATCGTTGATTTGCTCAAGGCGGGCAAGCGCATCGGCGTAACTTCCAATTCGCACCACGCCATCAATAACCTGCT
Organism: Pseudomonas reactans; assembly: GCF_013385825.1. Classification (GTDB taxonomy): domain Bacteria; phylum Pseudomonadota; class Gammaproteobacteria; order Pseudomonadales; family Pseudomonadaceae; genus Aquipseudomonas; species Aquipseudomonas reactans. Next base: position 268,185 of record NZ_JACAPG010000018.1, read on the forward strand.
GGCGGCGGTTGAATCTCGTGCGCAAGAAGAGGGATTCACTTTCGCGGGATTAAAAAAGTCCTCGGAGGGCGAAGGCACGGAGTTCACCGGCCGCTGCATCCGTTCCATCGAGGAAAAAAAGGAGTTCATCGATGCCTGGGGGCCGAACATTAACTTGACCGCCGGCACCGCCTGGCTATTTGCCGACCCCGTCTTCACTCAGCAACTGGACTACCTTTTCATCGACGAAGCTGGTCAGGTGAGTGTGGCGAATCTGGTCACGATGGGCCTGGCTGCGCGAAACATCGTCCTGATGGGCGACCAGATGCAATTGTCGCAGCCAGTGCAAGGCGTGCATCCGGGCCGCTCCGGCGATTCCATCCTCGACTATCTGTTGGATGGCACGCCCACAATCGCATCTGATCGTGGGGTGTTCCTGGCGCAAACCTGGCGGATGCACCCCAACGTTTGCTCGTTCATTTCGCAAGCCGTGTACGAAGGGCAGCTGTCTTCGGCACCCGGCACCGAGAGGCGGGTGTTGCTGCTGGATGGTCAGTGCCCGCATATTCCAGGCAGCGGGCTGATGTTTTGCCCTGTGGAACACGATGGCAACAGCCAGAGTTCGGACGAAGAGGCGGCGCAGGTCCAGGCGCTTTATGCGTATTTTTCGCAGCAGCGTTTTATCGATAGCGACGGTGAGGAACACGCGATCGGTGTCGACAACATCCTTGTGGTGGCGCCCTATAACTTGCAGGTTCAAGTGCTCAAACAAGTTCTGCCCGCAGGCGCTCGCGTGGGTACGGTGGATAAATTCCAGGGGCAGGAAGCAGAAATTGTCATCGTGTCGATGGCGACTTCCAACGAAAATTACCTTCCGCGCGACATCGGTTTTCTGTACTCGAAAAACCGTTTGAACGTGGCCGTCAGTCGCGCCAAATCCCTGGCTTGCATCGTCGCCAGTCCAGACCTGACCGCCGTGCGCTGCAAGACGCCACACGAGATGAGCCTGGTCAACGGCTTGTGCATGGCGGTCAGATATGGCACGGTCGATCGCCATGCTTGATCGCCTCGAAGACAGGGCTGAGCTTGGCCTCAGCGACTGGCACCTCTGTGTACTGCTCGATGATGTACAGCCTCTCGATCCGCAGGGGTTGAATCAGCGCGACCTGGCAGGTGACACGCCACTGGACATGGCCTACCGGCTGAACCGCAGCGGCCTGATCGACACGCTGGAGCTACTCGGCGCCCGGGGCAACCCGCAGATTCGAGGCTGGGCCGGCCGGGGCAGCTTTATGCCCCACGACAAGTACATCCACCTGCCTGCGCGATACGGCAATGTCAAAACCCTGCAAGCCCGCTACCGGCTGGGCGCCAGCCTCAATGACCGTGACGGGCTGGGGAACACGCCGCTGCATTGGCTGCTGGTCAACGGCCACTTGAAGGCCGCCCGGTACTTCATCGACCGCTACGTGACGTTCGGCCTTGATCTGGGCGCGAAGAACCACCAGGGCAATACCGTGCGCAATATCGCCCTGCTCAACGGCCATCACTCGCTGGCGCAGCAGCTACTCACGGCTGAAATCGACAACTACATCCGTGCGTTGCGTCTCTGGCGGGAAATGGGCCTCAATCATGCATGAGCCATGGCCTCAGTTCCTTGATGTTGCTGACCACGATCTGCTGAGCCTCAGGGTTGGTGGCCTGGTTTCTTGGGTCGACCTGATAGCGGCGCAATACATACTTAACCAGCGCCTTGCGGCTGGCGACTACCAGTTGTCCATCCGTCATACCGAAATCGGTTTCTATGATTGCCTGCTGCGCTGCGTTCAAGCGGCCATCGGGTGCAAAGATGATGGGCACTTCGGTATTCCAGTCTACGTCCAGCTCACGTGTGTTCTGCGACTCGTCGAGCAAATCCGGCTCGCCCCGCAGGCGGCTCAACACAAAATCGCGGTACTCGCGGTTTTTCTCGCAATATGCGCGCACATGCCAGCGCATCCCGGTGTACACCAGGGTGTGAGGGGCAATCAGGCGGATTTCCACGTTCGGGGTGTTGAGCGAAACGTACTCGGTCTCCAGGCGCAAGCCGTCGCGACAAGCCGCGAGCAGGGGCCGCAGGATTTCTGGCCGAATCGGCCGGTCGGGTACTTCGAGCACTTTGGTGTGGGCGTATGCCAGGGCTAGCCCGTCTATGTGCGGGGCCCGTTCATTGTTTTGGTAAAGCAGGTGCAGATAGGCACTGGCGCTGTCATCGATGAACAGCGGTTTGAACTGCTTGCTCGGTACATAGCCCTTGCGTTGCTTGTCATATGTCAAGTTTCGGGGCGCATGTTCATTGATGTAGGTATTGATGTCCTTAGAGGCTTGCTGCCGGCTGATGCCGAAGCTCTGGATCAAGTGTCCCGTGGTCAGTCGCCCTTCCCACCAGGCGACGGTCTCGATCAAACGATAGCGAAGTGCCAGGTCCCAGCGCACTTGTTCGATGGATTGCTTGCGTTTCATACCCGCTCCATGTGTTTGAATACTTTACCTGTATAAGTCTACATTCTAGACCTGTCGTGAATCACTACATATCGTGTGTCTGTCTTCGGAATACATCGAAGACATGAAAGGATGTGAGCATGACTATGCCGGACGTGGTTTCGACAGGTGCATTGGTGGTGATGGGCGTCATCCTGCTGGTGCTGGTACAGCAGTGTTTGAAGTTGAGCGAGCTTTGGAAAGTGGTCGCGCATTATCAGAAAGATTTGCACTGGGCGCAGATCTGGGAGGCGGAAAACCGCGAACTGCGTTCGGCGTTGCGGGCCGAGCGAGAGCACGTCGCGCAGTTGCAGCGAAAGCTGGAAATCCTGCAGGCGCTGATCCCGGTCGAAGAATAATCCGCAGCATTGCTCTATAGGAGAACCGATTCATGCCGATAAAACCCAGGCCCTTCACGTTTGTGTGTGAAGACTGCCACTGGAAGAAAACCATTGCACCGCGCAGCGATGCATTGATGCCCGGCGACTGGTTCGTCACCTGCCCGAAGTGCGGTAGCACCGCCCTGAAAATGCGTGCGGCGGGCTGGCTTGAGGCAGCCATAGCGGAGCTTATGGCACGACAGGGGCTTTAAGCCGCCGGCGGTTGGCATGAACAACGCGGCTGCGGTAGATCATGGCAATGTGGCATTATTTGTAGATATCTTGATATACCGCAGCCGCACAACGCGCTGTCGTTGGACGATGGCGCCCCAGGAGTTTCAGGTTTATGGATCAAGCAGTGCTGTACATCGATGCACTCGAGGCCGAGTGCAAACGCCTCCAGCTGCAACACACGGAGACTGCGTCACTCAAGCCGCGCATCGCTGCCTGGGGGTTGGTCAAGGCCGGCAAAAGCTCGTTGCTCAATATGCTGAGCGGCCATGTACACCAGGAATATTTCGCCACCGGCGCGGTGCGTACCACTCGCGAGAACCAGCATCTTGAGCTTGAGCACTATGTGCTGGTCGACACACCGGGCCTGGGCATCGACCAGAGCGACAGCGCGCAGGCCATGGAAGGGCTCGATATCGCCGATGTCGTGCTGTTCGTTCACGCGCCTCCGGGGGAGCTGGACGAGGAACAAGTCAACCTTCTGCTCAAACTGCGTGATGTCCATGGCGATGCGCTCGAAAAGCGGCTGGTGCTGGTGTTCAGTCTTCTGGACCTGGATCAGAACGACGCGATGGCGCAGGTACGTGAGCGAATTGAAGGCCAGGTGCTGCGTTGTTTGGGGTTCCAGCCGACGTGCTTTGAAGTCTCCAGCCGCCGGTATCAGCGCGGTGTTGAGTTGGGCCGCGAAGGAATGCAGGCCAAAAGCGGCATTCCCCGCCTGGCCTTGCACCTTGACCAAATGTCGAACGAAATGGCCGCGTCACTCGCGGCGACTCGCCAGCAGCGCCTGGTGCAGCGCCGTGAGGATTTGAGCACAGCGCTTGACCAGGCCATTGAGCGTGAGCAAGTTCTGGCCCAGACACTCTGCGCACCCTACGCCCACACTGCCGGCGCCTTTATCGAGCTGATGAGCAGCGTTCAAAGCAGCTTTTCGGCCAAGACCGCCGAGATCCGCAGAGCCCGCGAAAAGTTGAACCGCCTTTAAGTCAAGGAGACTTGTAATGCCTCTACCCTGGTTGATTGGTGCCGCTGCAGTGGCCGCCGTGACAGCGATCGTCAAGGCGGTGTCTGATGACAGCCCGTCTTCAAGCTCATCCAGCTCTTCAAGCTCCGGTGAGGCCGAGCGCCGCAAGCAGGAACTTGCCGCCAAACGCGAGCGCGAGCAGCAAGGCTTGAAGGATCGGATTTCAAATCTGGAAAAAGACCGCCGCGAGCAATTGAAATCCCAGCTCAACGGCGCCGCGCAAACCCTGGGTCAGCCCGTGAAGGCTATGGCCCCGGCAAAGACGGCGACTCAGCTGGAGCAAGTCGTCGCCAGCCAGCAATCTTCGGACTCAGCTTATGGCGATGCGATGAAGATCATTCTGCGCGCTGACTCGGCGTTCTCCGCGGTGAAAACCAAGCGCTTCCTATCTCAACTCAATGTGCTTGAGACACTGACCGCGCCGCTGGCTGCCCAACAGACGGAGCAGCAGGCCCAGACTCAACTCCGGGAATCGGCGGCGCGAATCAAGCGTCTGCAGCAATTGAAAAACTCGGTGGAGCAGCTTGTATGAACGCCGCAACCCGCGACGAATTGATGGGGGCTTTCGAGCAACTCCAGGCCCAGTTTGAGCAGCAGAAAAGCGACATCCACGTTAAGGATCGTGCGTTCAATTTGCTGCGCCAGGAGTTTATCTCCAGCAACCTCGGGCACACCCAGGCGCTGCTCGGCGCTGTCAGCAGCGACAACCCGTTGCACAAGCTGGCGAAAGGTCTGTCGGAACGTTTGGCGGACCAGTTCGCCGTGTGGCAAAAACAAGTCAAGGTGCGCGCCAAGGGCGCGGAGTTTCGCGAAAACCTCAACGACTCTCTGTTGGTTTTCGTCTACGGCAAGGTCAAGTCCGGCAAGAGCTCACTGGGCAACTATGTCGCCTGGGGTCACAGCGAGCCGACGGCGCAGTTGAAGGCGCAGGCGAAGGTTCAACCGGTGTACTTCTCCGCCGAGCAGACGGCGGTGGATGGCGGCGACAAGCACAAGGAAGCCGAACATAATTTGCAGTTTCGCGTAGGCGCCACCGAAGCGACCAGCTCGATCCAGGGCTTTCGCTTGCCTGGCCTAACCTGGGTCGATTCGCCGGGCTTGCATTCCGTCAACCGGGCCAATGGTGACCTGGCCCGCGAGTATGTCGAACACGCCGATCTGATCCTTTACACCATGAGTTCACAGGCGCCCGGCCGGGCCTCCGATATGGGGGAAATCGGCGAGTTGCTAGCCGACAAGAAGTCATTGATGGTGGTGCTGACCGGCAGCGATACCACCGAGGAAGATGAGGACGACGACGGCACCGCGGTGTGTGAAATCGTCATGAAGTCGGCAAAGGATCGGCAGGCACAAGTCGATTATGTGAACAACGAGTTGCTGAGGCTGGACGACAATGCGCTGAAATACACGCATGTTTTGCCGCTGTCGACACGCTTCGCTGAAACGCACCCGGATCATTTGCCTTCCAGTGGTGTGGGCGACTTGTTCCGGACGCTGAAGACAATCTGTGACAGTGGTGCGCTGCAGCTCAAGCTGGCCACGCCGATGAAAAATCTGCGCAACGCCATCAAAGACACAGCGACGGATCTGGCCCTGGTGGCAGAGCTGGCCAACGACTTCGAGCAGCAGATCCGCGAGCAGGGCAAGGCCATCGAGCAGGAGGTGCGCAACCTGGGTCTGGCGGGCGCCGCGCAGATGAGCCGCTACGTCAACCAACTGTTCGATGCTGGCTACGACGAAAAGATCGAAGGCAAGCTGCGTAACCAACTGGCGTCCGTACTGGGTGACCGCGCTGAGGACGCGTTGAAGCACATCGACAAGACACAACAAGCCGGATTGCGCCGCGCCTTCGACGCGAGCCGCTTAAGCGCCTTGCCTGAATACCGTGAAGTGACTGTTGCCAAGGAATACCGGACCGGCACCGAATCGGGGACCAAGACGGCCTGGGGCACGGGCGGCTCACTGTTGGGCGCCGCGTTGGGGTTTGCCGTGGGAGGCATACCCGGAGCGCTCCTCGGTGCGTCCATTGGCAGTGCTTCCAGTCTTGCCGGTCGCAGTGCCAAGGCTCGCTACGAAACGCACCAAGTGGTGGTCGGCGACAACCTGGAGGAGCAGCGCCAAGCCGCCCTCGACGCCTATGCCAACGCCGTGCCGGCCTTGCTGGCCGAGCACGTCATGGGCCTGTACGAGCCGGTACGCGCCAGCATGCAGCGTTATTGCGAGGTGCTCGTCGCTGAGATTACCCGCTTGAACGACAGACTTGACACTCTCGTGGAGACTCCACAGTCATGACTCAACAACCCCCAATGTCCCACATCCTGTCGCTCTACGACGACGTGGACGAACTGTGTGCCGTGTACAACCCCTCGGCAACACCGGCCATCCGCAAGATGGTGGCGGCCCGGAAGGCCAGTGCTGCTGCGACCATTATGGTCTACGGGGTGTACAACGCCGGCAAAAGCACGCTTATCAATGCGTTGCTCGGCGCCGAGCAGGCGCAGGTTGCCGATACGCCGGAAACCTACAAAATTCAGGGCTACCGTTGGGGCGACTTCGAGATCCTCGATACGCCAGGTATCGACGCACCGCAAGCCCACGAGCAGGTGACGCGCGAGCAGCTGTATGGAGCTGACGTGGTGATATTTGTGGTCAACCCGTTGGGCGTTGTTGAAGAAGAAGCAACGCTTTCGGCGCTGCTGGAGTTGGTCGCGCGTAACAAACAGATCTTTCTGGTGCTCAACCGCAAGAACCCGCTGGAGCCGCTGGAAGCAGAGCGAATCAAGGATCAACTGCGCGAACGCATCCAACAGATGGCCCAGGCGCGTGGGTTGCCACCAGTGTTGCAGGCAATTCCGATCCTGGAGGTCAACGCCCGATCGGCGCTCAAGGCGAAACTTGAGCACAAGGGTAATTTGCTGCAGAACTCGGGCTTTCCGAAGTTCGAAAGTGAACTCAACCAGTTCTTTGCTTCGATAGAGCAGCGTCAGATTGTTGCAGGTGTCGCCACCGATCTGAGCGGTTTCCTGGGTGAGACGCTGGCGCTGTTGGACCAACAGCGCGATCAGGCCTCCAGCGCTCGCATCGACGAGTTCTACGCGCAAATCGCACGGCGTGAGATCGACCTGCGTTCGCTGCTTAAAGCGTCGGTACGAGCGAAGGCGGCCGGGGTGGCCAAGGGCGCGATGTTGGCAATGCACCAGGACGCCGAGGGTGCTCAAACCAAGATCGACGGGCTGATCCGGCGCGCCAACGAACAGGTGTGTGGCGAACTGGATGACGAGCTCAAACGTCTGGCGCTGGATGCGGCGCAACTTTTAGAAGAGATGCTCGATCAGGTCCGCGTGCAGCACCCAGACATGCCGTCTACGGGTGCGTTGAATATCCCCGGCGCCTCAGCTGGCGAACCCGCCGGGGCTACAGGTTCGGCCGTCGATATGAGCTTGCTGGAAGCAGGTGTGCGCCAGGCGGGCGGAGCGCTGAAGACCGAGCACGTGGTGACGGTGATGAAGTTGGGCAAGGAGTGGCTGCCCACTCTGTTCAAGGGTATTGGGCCGATCACCATGGGGAAAATGGCTGAGCAGGTTGTAGGCAAGGTGCTGCCTGCCATCGGTGTCGTCTACCAGGTCGGCAAATTGATCTACACAGCTTTTGCCGGCGACCCGGAACAGCAACGCCTCGAAGAACAGGCTCGCCAAGAGCAGCAGGAGCGTGAGCGGCGCGACCAGGCGATCAAGAGCCTGGGCGACGACATTGCCTGGGAATTTTCGCGCACTCTGACCGAGGTGGTGGAAGCCAATATCAAGAGCAACTTTGCGCTGGTCAATGACAAGCTCAAGGCTTTGCGCGGCAGCCTCAGCCAGACCGAGTGCAAGCTCAGCGAAGACCGCGAACTGCTGGTGCAGTGCCAGGTCACCTTGGACACCTATGTCTGATCACCGCAGGGCATTCCCCTGCAACCGCTGCATGCAGTGCTGCAAACGCGTCAATCTTTTGCCGCAAACAGCCGGGATGGATCGGGGTGATGGGGTATGTAGGCATCTGGATGAGACTGATGGTGGCTGCCGTATCTACGCAGACCGGCCGGATATCTGCCGCGTGGATCGGCAATTCGAACTGAATTATCAACGGACGATGACGTGGGATGCGTTCGTGGAAATAAATGCAGCGGCCTGCAAACAGCTGCAAACGATGTGATGTGTTGATCATTTGAATATTTAAGGAGGCTGTAATGGTGGAAGTAGCTGATCGGCAACAGGATGCGATTGATGACGTCATTCGTGACGCCGTGCGAGGTTCCGGTAAGGTCAATATCGTCGTCGCAGGCAAGACGGGCGTGGGTAAAAGTACCCTGATCAACACGGTGTTCCGTGGGCAGTTGGCGAAGACCGGCTCCGGTACCCCGGTGACGCAGCAGATCGAAGAGATCACCAAGGAAGGTCATCCAATCACGATCATCGACAGCAAAGGTCTGGAGTTGAAGGACTACGCGACCATTCTCAAGGATCTGGAGAGTTTCCTTGAGTTGCGTGCGGGGCATCACGATGAAAACAAGCACATCCATGCGGCATGGATTTGCATTCAGGAAGGCGGTGATCGGATTGAGCAGGCGGAAATCGATCTCTGCCGTGTGTTGATCGATCAATCCATTCCAGTGGTGGCGGTTGTCACCAAAAGCATGTTCGCTAAGGACGTTGACTTTCACCTCAAGGTCAAAAAGCTTTTGCCCGGCGCTTCAGCCGTAGTACGGGTGCGCGCAGAGGCGCAACAGATCGAAGACGACGAAGGCAACGTTTTCAAGTTCGGGGTCAAAGGTATCGACGAGCTGATCTATGAATCTGCGAGGCTGATCCCCGAAGCAAAAAAGCGTGCATTCGCGAATGCATTGAGCTCGCGGCATCAATCTTCCATGAAAATCAAAGTCGAGCAGGCTGAGAAGGAAGTATTGATCGCCAGCGGCCTGGCAGCGGCGGCTGGGGCTACGCCGATTCCATTTTCAGACTCTTTTGTATTGATACCGATTCAAGTCGGGATGCTGGCCAAGATTGGTGTGACGTTTGGAATGGAAGTCAGTACCAGTGCGTTGACGACCCTGGTGGCATCGGCGCTGGGTTCGAGTGCAGCAAGCTTATTGGGCCGGGCAGTCGTGACCGGTTTGCTCAAAATGATTCCAGGTGTGGGCAGTGCGGTAGGCGGCACTATCGCCGCGACAACGGCTGCGACGCTGACGAAAGGTTTGGGAGCGGCCTACATTTCGGTGTTGACGGATTTCTGCAATAACAACCCGGGCAAGGAGCTTAATATCAGTTTGATCGGTGATGAGTTGAAGAGAAAACTCTCACTCAAGTAGTGTGCGACTTATATGTCGACCTGTCAGGGATCTGACAGGTCGACAAGCGGTTCCGGAGTTTCAAAACTAATACTTTCTCTACGAAGATGCTTTTCGGATGGACACGGTGTTTTATGAAATGCCGGAGGGCCCATGTTCAACGGTGTTATCTCTGATCGAGTAGCACTGGTTTTCTCCAACGCTGAGCCGTGGGTCAGCGTATTGACACGACTTTTCTGTCTCTACTTTCTTTAATAGCTGCCATCGACAGGCTGCCAGTTGCCGCTTCTTGGATGTGCTCACTCCACCAGGCCATCATCGGGCGTCTACGCTCAATGTAGTCGGCTCGGTTGTAGGCGCTGCGTACCTCATCTTTATCGACGTGGGCTAGCGCGACCTCGATTAACTCAGGATCCCAACCGCGCTCATTAAGGATGGTACTCGCCATTGAGCGCATGCCATGACTTACTAGGCGCCCTTCGAAGCCCATGCGCTTCAGCGCCATGTTGGCTGTCTGGCTGTTGCAGTGGGTGCGAGGGTTCCGGTCTGCAGGGAAGACGTACTCCCGGTGTCCACTGTAGGGCTTGATTGCTTCCAAGAGCGCCAAAGCTTGTTCCGTAAGCGGAATGATGTGCATCCGACGTTTCTTCATGCGCTCCGCCGGTATAGTCCAGATCTTCTTTTCGAAGTCGATATCAACCCAGCGGGAAGTGGCAGCCTCGGCTGGCCGAGTCATGGTGTGAAGTTGCCACTCAATCAGGCAGCGCGTAGTTCTTTTTATGCTGGCATTGGCAATTGCCACCATGAGCTCTTTCAGCTCATCGGGCGCAAGGGCCGCCATGTTTTTCTTTTTGGGTTTTTTGAAAACGGAGCGGATTCCACTGAGCGGATTCGCGTGAATCAAACCCGAATTGACACCATAGGTCATTATCTCATTGAGGCGTTGGGTTAGACGTTTAACGGTTTCGAGACTGCCCTTCGTCTCGAGGGGGCGAAGCAAATTTATGACTTTAGGGGCAGTGATAGCAGAGATTGGGGTGGTGGCCAGATCAGGGAAGACATGCAGTGTGAGAGAGCGCCAAATATCCTCGGCGTACGCAGGGGTGACTGAATCCTTTTTGAGCTCGAACCACGCTGCCGAGATATTTTCGAAAGTGTGTTCCGTGGCTGCTTTTTTCGCGTGCCGCTCGGCGTCTCGTTTCTCTTTAGGGTCCAGCCCCTGGGCGACAAGCTCTCTCGCTTCAACGGTTCTCTTACGTGCTTGCGCCAGGCTCACCTCAGGAAAGGTGCCCAACCCCATGTTTATCCGCTTTTTCGTCACAGGTTGGATGTAATTGAAATTCCATAGTTTTGAGCCATTGATTCTCACTCGCATCTGCAGGCCGTTGCCATCGGTGAGTATGTAGTCCTTTTCCTTTGGTTTCGCGGCTTTGACTTTTACGTCTGAAAGGCGCGTGGCTTGGGCTCCCATGGAGTATTCCAATGCTGTTTATGTATTCCAAAAAATAGCAGGTGAGGGCTTGGAATACCACTTGGAATACACGAAAGCCTAGATGGTCACGGATGCTGGTGAACGCTCGTGGACGCTAAATCCTTGTATTTACTGGATTTCAGGCACAAAAAAAGACGTCCGTGGACGTCTTTAGATGATTATTTGGTGGAGCCGGGGGGATTAAAGATTTATACATAAGATATTGTTTTAAATGGATTTATTTAAAAGTTCATTATTAAATGCCCCCATAAGTGCCCCCGTGCACATATTTCCGATGAGCGGCTATTTAAGGAGTTGAACTGGCGTCCTGAATCTCGTTAGCGACCGGGCGAGGCCAGTCAACCACCGGGAGCATTTAATAGAGTCGGTCGTGTACAGCACAACCTCGGTTAGCTGGCCAGAAGGGTTTGATGCCCAGCTCAGACCGGTTGCTGGGTAGATGTCAGGTCACGCAGTTGGGTTTTTTCAGCGGCAGCGCACCATGGGCTCATCTAAGACGATTTGAGCTGAGGTGCGGTATGAGACACTCGATGGTTACCTGCCACAACTGTGGCAAAGCGATGGTTCCGAGAGCGTCATATAGCCGTGGTTTCTGGGGGTATTCGCCTTCGTTCAATCATTGCCCCTTTTGCCTGAGTGAGAACTGGCACGGCGGAAATCCAGCGTTAGGGGCTCGGCTGTTCGCGTTGGTAGGCCTAGCTCTTGGTGTTCTGGCCTGCGTATTGGTGGGGGCTCTTCTGTTCAAGGTGCAGTGGTGGCTTGGTGTCGAAGGACAGTGGTCTCTATTGACGCTTGGCACATGTGCTGTGTCGGTTACCGCGGGATACCATTTTTACAACTGGTTTGTTGATTGCTGACCGGTGATCGTGCTGTGGAAGGCAGCAATCGGCCAGAAGCAGTCATCCGCACAGAAGTATTTCCGACCCCAGATTGCGGGAGCATCAGCTGCCAACGGATTGGGGGGGGCGTTTGACAGGTCGCCCCCACGCCTAATCCACAATGAACAACTTCGCCCCGATCGTAGTGAATGACCGATGTCCCTCAGCATTATTGCCCACCTGATAGCTCATGCCAGGCGTCAGTGTGAACTGACGACCATCTTCCAGTTCTGTATGCAACTGACCCTCCAGGCACAACAAGATGTGCCCCCTCCAACACCAGTGATCGGCCAGATATCCAGGGCTGTATTCGACCATCCGCACACGCTCTGAACCAAACTGGCAGGTACGCCAATAAGCTGTGCCTGTCTGACCGGGATGTGCCACCGGCTCTATCGTTGACCAATCGGTGGTACCAAATGGGATTGCAGTGAGATCCATTGTTGCCTCATCGAAATGCAATAAATTCAGACCGTATCATTCGAGCAATGGTGCCGATAGACACAGAAGGCCCGCATTTATGTAATACAGGCGCGGTGACAGAAACTGCCTTCACCCTGCCACTGGATAGCCATTCGGTGCTGCTATCGCGGGTAACTCATTGACCACTTTGGGTCGACTACTGCCGGTCGCGAGCGGATAACATCAGCCTTTTCGGTGATGGATTGGAACGTCTAATTCTGGAGTCACTGTAATACGTGCCCTGTAGCGCACCCAAAAAACCCCCGTACCACTTTTGTACCACCACCCCCCCCCCCGAATCTCGCCGATTGCGGCAATGCCAAGCCCTGCCACTGCTTTGCTTGAGTTTTTGAAGCGAGTCGCCCACCCTGACAAGTGACTAGTCAACGATGGACGTGTTATTACGGTTTTAACCACATCAACTGGCCAGAAGCCGAGATTACTCATTGGGTTAACCTGTCCAGTTTTTCGTAACCTGGACAGATGCTGTTAACTTAGAAGGTAAAAGTTTTGGACGAATTGGAGACTATTCTTCAGGGTGGGGGCAGATCTTTGGTAACGAAGAAGGGAGATGTTGTTTTCCGCGCACCTACTCCTTGGTCAATGACAACCGTTGCGCTGCTCGAGCATTTGGAGCGAGTCGGCTTCGAATACTCGCCAAGACTGGTAGGTACCGGCCTCGATTCCAAAGGACGGGAAATGGTTTCGTTTTTGGATGGTGATTTTGTCCATCCTAAGCCTTGGGAAGATGAAGCCCTACCGCTCCTGGGACGCATACTGAGAGAGTTGCACCTGGCGACTAATACTTTTGTACCTCCAGATAACGCTCAATGGCGTCCATGGTTTGGCCGCGGGTTGGGTACCCCTTCAGTAATAGGCCATTGCGATACGGGCCCTTGGAATATCGTATGTCGTAATCAGTTACCGTTTGCGCTCATTGATTGGGAAGAGGCTGGCCCCGTTGACCCATTGATCGAACTCGCACAAGCCTGCTGGCTAAACGCTCAGTTAGTAGATGACGACATCGCTGAAAAGCAGGGGCTGCCCTCGATTGAAGTCCGTGCTCATCAAATGCGGTTGCTACTCGATGGATATGGTGTCCCCCGTTCTCAACGCGCTGGTTTCATTGATAAAGTGAGGGACTTTGCCATTTTCAGTGCCGCGAACGAAGCAATTGCGGCGCGGGTGACGATGGATAGCCAAGAGATTGATCCGCTCTGGGGTATATCGTGGAGAGCGCGCAGTGCAGCCTGGATCATAAAACACCAAGCCACGCTCAATCGGGCAATCGTAAGATGATCTATCCCCGCTGATTTTTCCGCCGCCTCTTCCCATCAAAAGGCGGCCATACCCGGTTCTACAAAGGGGAGATTGAGCGCGAACTATATAGGTCTAACTAAGTTAGACTTTCCACAGTCGAGCGACTGCGTTGCAGAGAAACTGGGCTCGGATACGATATCCAGCACAATTAAAATACGGCACATGAATGCCTGGAGTGGACCAGCGACCACTTCGGGTCGGTTGCTGCCAATCATACGAAACTATCAGCCTTTTCGGTGATGGATTGGACGCACACACGCTGTAAGCCTTAATTTTAAAGGCCTCTGTTGATCATCATCAGACTGTGTACCAATTTTTTACCACTTCACCTGTTAGCGCCGAGCTGTAACCTACCACTTTTCGTTCAGAGGTCGACAGCGAAAGGTACGACTACACTTTGAGACCAGGCGCCACTACGAGACGCTGGTACGGAGGTCCATCCTCAGTACAACCATTTGTGAATACTCCGCTTTGACTTGACGAGGAAAATTTTTACTTCCTATCTCTGAAAAGCCCCACTTGAGATAGGCGTTTCTTGCATTTACTGCAGACGCCATTACATCCAGCCATACGTGCGTCAGCCCTAACTCTTTCGCGTGCTCGATTGCTGCAGACACAAGTCGAAACCCTAACCCCGACTTCTGACTGCCCGGTAGAAGATAGATCCTAGAAATCTCCGCTCCCCCGCATTCGTGCGTGATCGGGTTTCGAGAGTCAACCATCATGGTTAAGAATCCAACCACAACCCCAGCAACCTCGGCTACCCAAAGCCTTGATTCAGCTTGTCGCAGCAGCATCAAAAATGCTGACGTACTAAAGGTATCGAGTTGATGGGCTAAAGCTACGCAGTCATTCCATAGGTAATGATAGGACGCTGCATAAGCAGCAGGACCAATCACTCCTAACACCTCAGCATCGTCTACACATGCTCTGCGGATTTTTACCACTCCGTCCACACTTGGGCCTCGCGCAATTCCAATGGGTCACCCAAGAGTCTACCCGCTCAGATCTGCGTCTGCTTTGCTCGACTGCTGCCATGGATGCAGAAATTAGCCCCCAAATCCGTGATGGATTGGACCAATTAATGGCAGCCCCTTTAAAGCAAAAGGTTACAGAGCAACCACCGCCTTCTCTTACCAATTTTGAACCACCCCCTACTCGAGTTTTCATCCACGGTCAACGGACGTTGCGGCAGCTAACGACCCAAAGCGGCCGGTCGGAGAAGGCAGCAGCCCGCCAAAACCAGACGTTTAGTCTCACGTCTCAATCATTCATAATGCTGCTCCGGAAAGTGCGAAAGTTAATGAATTCATGTTTGATCAATACTTGAAACGATGGGAACTGACCATCGACGGTGATGCTTTCGCCTCGCTGAATGGACATCTACTGCCCGTTCGCCACCACGGCCTACCAGCCATGCTCAAAATTTCGCAAGCGCTGGAAGAGCGGGCAGGCAATCTGCTCATGGCTTGGTGGGACGGTGAAGGAGCTGCTCCAGTGCTGGCACATGACGGTGAGGCCTTACTCATGGAGCGTGCGAACGGCTCGGTCTCCCTGGCGCACATGGTGAGCTGCGGCCAGGACGACGAGGCTACTCGTATTATCTGTTCGGTGGTCCGCCGCCTCCACATACCAAGTACAAAACCGCTGCCTGCTTTGGTCCCCCTGGTTAACCGGTTCGAAGCCTTATGGAGCGCAGCGGCAACGCACAGAGGAGTCTTTGAACAGTGTGCAGAAACCGCCCGCCAACTTTTAGGCGCACCTCGCGAAGTCACGGTACTGCATGGCGACATCCATCACGGAAATGTCTTGGACTTTGGCGCCAAGGGATGGCTCGCTATCGATCCTAAGGGACTGTACGGTGAGCGCGGCTTCGATTACGCGAATATTTTCTGCAATCCGGATAGCAAAAGCGCTTTGGCTCCAGGGTGTTTCGAGCGCCGTATAGGGGTCGTGGCACACGCCTCCGAAATTGATCGCCACAGGTTGTTGCAGTGGGTGCTCGCATGGGCGGGGTTGTCAGCAGCCTGGATGCTCGAGGACGACATTGAGCCGGATGCCCCCCTTGAGGTGGCGAAGCTTGCAGCGTTGGCGCTCGGTTTGTGAGTTTTACGGTAGGGCGAGGCCAGAATACTTTTCTGTCAACCTTGGGTTGCGATAGCTAATGGTCTCGATAGACTACTTTTGGCCGTAAGCGGTCACCAAACAGGTTTGCTTGCCGCTCATCAATGGAAGGCTGACAAGGAAGAAATTAGAAGCTGGCTTACCCCCGCATGACCTTGTTCCAATCGATCTCATGACCGGCGGCTTCAAGCTCACGGCCCAAGGCTTGTTTCCAGCTATTACCTTCCATGGGCTCCCACACCACACCAGCAAAATCACTAGGAATCTCCAGAGTGCCGCGTTTCAACGCACAGACCTTGGCGCGGCCTAAACGGCCCAGAAAATAGCCCAACTCCAGCAGGACGTTCTGCCGGGCTCGCGGCTCCGGCTTGCCTCCTTTGGCACAACCCTCGTCGTCCGGCGTCAGCAGCACCACGGCAAAATCCACTTGTCCATGTGCTTCGACCTTCTCCATGACCGTACGGCCCTGATTGGCTTGCTCGTGCAAAATGATCGGCTCAAAGCCCAGCTGCATCAAAAATCGAGCCACGGTCTCACGTGCGCCTTCATCATGGCCAAGGGCCTGTTCGAGTTCTTCGATGAGTGAGTTCATGATTTCGGCGGCTAGCAGTAGTTGATGGATCAGCCCTGCACATTGCCCCGCTTCCACTTTGCCGTCGCTGACATCGCCGTCGAATGAGGCTTGCTTCAAACTGGCAGAAGCCAGCAGTGAAGCGTCGGCGTCGGGCGCAGCCTGTGGCATGCCGTCGCGCTCGGCCTGTTCAACTCGTTCGGTAAAAGCGTTGCGCACGCTGCGTACCGGTAACGCTCCACGTCCGACCAGGACGGTGTCGCCAGTGTCGGCGTCGAGTACTTTTTGCTTATAGGCAGGATGCAGGAACGCTTCCTCGGACAGCATGAAACGTGTGCCTAACCCTGCTTACGTCTCCGATTACCAGATCAGGTCCCCGATTATCCGTAGTGTCCTTCACCGGCTCGACGGCCATAGGCCGACAGCTTGGTGCTCTGGCTGCGTCTCACTTGAAATTGACAACGATGGAGTTAGGGGGGCATGCACCGTTTATCGTGTGTGAGGATGCCGATATTGAGGGCGCTGCCACTTTGGCTTTTTCGCAACGCCGGGCAGGTATGTGCCTCGCCCTCGCGTTTCTACGTGCATGAAACAGTATTCGCCGCTTTCGCTCAAAGATTTACCAAGTTAGCAGACCAGCTCAAGATAGGTGACGGATTCGCTCCAACCAGTCAGATGAGACCGTTGGCCAACGCTCGGTGTTTGATGATGGTTCAGGAGTTGCTGGCTGACGCAGCAGAGCTGGGGGGGGAACGTTAACGGGAGGGAAGCGCATTGGTGACAAGGGCCATTTTTTCGAACCGACAGTATTGGTCGATGTACCGCAACAGGCACGACTCCTCAACGAGCAGCCTTTCGGTCCTGTGGCACCGTTACTGCGCTTCACTGATCTGGATAGCGTCATTGCCCAAGCTATCAGCCTGGAGTATGGGCTGGCAGCGTTCGGGTTCACCAAGTCGTTGAAAACGGCGACCGAGTTGGGTAATCGCTTACAGGCAGGAATGGTCTCGATCAACCACTTTGGCCTAGCCTTGCCGGAAACTCCGTTTGGTGGAGTCAGGGCGAGTGGTCATGGTAGCGGAGGTGGAACAGAAGGTCTTGAGGCTTACTTGACGACGAAGTTGATCAGTCAGATAGGCATTTGAAGACAGCCCAAGACCGCTCAGTCCACGAAAGTTGGGTGGTTTTGAGTTTTCAAATTCTTCATGGGTGTTACTTGTTGAGACGACGGTGTAGCGCTGAGATGAATAGGGGGAAAGGAATTACATTTTTCTCCGAAAGTCTTCAACCCACCTCAGTGAACAATAAGATATTTGGTGTCGGAGCTATTGGAACAGAAGTGTTTGTGACTTGTGGCTCAGCACTTGCAGTGATCTGTGGTTATTTTGCGGCTTCTGCGTTTTTTTGTTGCTTGACTGTGCTTGAGTTTATTATGCAGTTAGACTAAGTAGTCAATCTAATTAACACGGCGCAAATCTACACCTGCTTCTGGGGAGAGGAGATGAGAAAGGTTGATTCTGAGTAGCATCAGGCAAAGCTGCGCCATATCCTCGAAGCTGCCGTCATGTGCTTTTCCGAAAAAGGCTTTCGCGGCACGTCGACCAATGAGATCTGTGCCGCTGAAGGATGAGTCCTGGCAACCTGTTTCATTATTTTCCCAATAAACAGGCAATGATTGAGGCCATTGCGGAGCACGATCGGCGCGAAATGAGTGAGCGTTTCGCCCAGCTTGCCGATGAGCCCGATGCCATGGTAGTTGTTGAGCGATTAGCAAAGGACATCTTGAAGCAATGCACCATACCTATCGTGCGATGAAGGCGAAGCACGGAGATCTTGTCTTTTATTCCCGTAAATCTTTGAGAGAGTAAAGCTATGACAAAAATACGTCTCTATCAGTTAAGTGACTTTGATGAGTGCCTGCGTCTGTTTGATGGCAACACACCAGATTTCTTCGACGCAACAGAGCGCACAGCATTCTGTGATTTTCTGCGCACTTCGAGTCAAACATTCTACGTCGTTGAGCGGTGCGAGAAGATCCTCGCTTGTGGGGGGTATGCTCTTGGGCACGGCGATAATGTGGCTAGTCTTTGCTGGGGAATGGTCGACCAAAAACTACATGGCCAAGGTTTGGGGCGCGCATTGATTGAGGCCCGACTCTCGGCAATACGAGCTCTGCCGTCAATCAAAATGGTGTGTATAAGTACGAGTCAACACACACAACGCTTCTATGGCAGATTCGGTTTCGTTCCTGTAAAGGTCACGCCTGATGGTCATGGACCAGGCATGGATTGTTGGGATATGACCCTGCAGTTGCGTCAATAGATAGGTATGGGGCCGGCAAGGGCCCGTACTACAAATTTTCGCGGATGTTTCTTTGCGAGGCGAGAGTCGTACGAAAACAAGGACGCTAGTGAGCGTTTGAAGGAGTGGCTCAAAGCCTCGATTTTGTAAGCGCAGCATAAACACCGTTCAGGTTCTTCAATTCCGTATGCGTTCTTGTTCTTAACGACGCGACCACGCTGCAGAACAACGACTTAATCTGCATATCAAATGGTGGACGTCTCAGCATCTTAACCATTCGACGAACACATCTTGCGTTATCAAGCGGATGCGCACCTAAGCGTAATTCTCTAGTCAGCACAATTTTTAACAATTATTTCTAGCACTTTTCAAACTAAACATCACCTTCTGGTAAGTGCTCCACGGGCTGTCAGCCGAGGGCTTTATAGAAGCCACTCGCTTGGCTAGTCTCTGCTTTATCCATTAGCCCGCCCCCCAACCCGCGCCCCTCGAATTCAGGTAGAACGTAAACGTCCAGTGAACACAATTTTGCTGCTCTGGCATCCGAGAGGGTGGTATCAGTCTGTGTTGAGTAGGCTTTTTTCCGTTCAATGTCAGGATGCCGATGCCATTAGCAAATGGCTATCTCTTCACCGCGACCACTCCGACTCATGCGTACAAATTTATAGGGCGCGTTAAATTTGTAGACGAGTTTTCGCATCAAATCCAGCCTTCCCGACTGATGATGGATCATGATCATCAAATCCAAGGAATCAAAACGATCACTGCGATTGGTAGTGCCAGTGCTGCAAGTAAGGTTTGACTGGCAATTATCCCCGCCATAAGAGGTGCGTCCCCGCCTAACTGTCGCGCCATGATGTAGGATGAAGAAGCTGTAGGCAGTGCCTGGAAAAGCAACGCCGCGATTGCTGCTCTGCCGTCCAATCCAAATAAATGACATGCACACAGCGTGGTCAGCGGCATAATCATGAACTTGACCACCGATGAATACGCCACGGGGCGAATCCAACTCTGCACTGAGCCCAGCTCAAGGGCTGCCCCTACGCAAAGCAGGCCCAGTGGTAAGGACGCTTGCCCTAATGCCTTGATAACCGGCTCGATGCCAGCAGGCAGGCCTAATCCTAGAGTCTGAAGCAGTATTCCCCCGAAGCAAGCGAGTACCAAAGGGTTAAGTGCCAACAGCTTGGCAACCTTGCCCGCAGACATCTTGCCTCCTGTGCCGTAGCGCGCGAACACCAGGACACACAAAATATTCACTGTCGGCACTATGGCCGCATTGGCTACGGCAGCCAGAGCGATCCCCTGGGCACCGAACAAGCCGGCCACCACCGAGACACCCACATAATTGTTATACCGCAGCCCTCCTTGGAAGACGGAAGTGAACGCCGCGTCGTTACCTTTAATAATCCTACGGGCGCCGACCATCAGCACTGCGACCATGACCGTCGAGAGTACAAGCGCCATGATCATCCCTTGGACTGGCACGTTGTCCAACTTGGCGGTCGCCAGACCATGCAAAAACAGCGCGGGCAGGAGAAGGTAGTAGCCTAGGCGTTCTGCCTGTGCCCAGAAGGTGTCTTCAAAAAACTGACTGCGCTTGAGCCCGGCGCCCATGACAATCAGCAGGGCAATAGGCGTGAGTGCAATCAAAAGTTCGGCAGTCACGAGTACGCCTCTAGCGCACGAACCAACCGCGTACATCCTTCAACTAAGGTAGCTTCGTCGGTGGCGAAGGAAAGGCGCAGATGCCTAGGCAGACCAAAAGCACTTCCGGGAACCGTTGCAACACCGACTTCGAGCAGATCAAGTGCGAGCGATTGATCGTCAATACTCGTTTTGATCTGAGGAAGTAGATAGAACGCACCCTCCGGGCGCGATACTTCCATTTTATCGCTCGCCTGGAGAACATGAAGTGCGGCATCTCGGCGCTGACGATAGATCGCATTGCGCTCAGCAAGAAAATCTCGTGGCCCCTCAAGCGCAGCGACCGCAGCGAGCTGGCTCAAGGTACTGGTCTGCGTACAGTTTTGAGATTGCACTGTAGTCATTGCCGAAATCAGCGATCTCGACCCGCAACCCCATCCTACGCGCCAACCTGTCATGGCGTATGCTTTGGATACACCGTCGACGATAAGGATACGTTCTGCTAGGTCTGGTGCTACCGACGCTAATGTCTGATAAGGCTCTTGATTGAATCGGATTTCTGCGTAGATATCGTCAGACAGTATCATCACCTCTGGGTACTGGCGCAGAACTTCAGCCAATGCTTGCAAATCGGTTTCGGAGTACAGTGAACCGGACGGATTACCAGGTGCATTGAGAATCACCCACTTGGGCGATTTTGCCAGGCGGAAACCTGCTGCCAAGTGCTCCGCTGTCAATCGGAATCCTTCCGAAGCGGCGGTCGGAAGGATGATCGGTTGGGCACCGCACATCTTAATCATCCCTGGATAGCTGGCCCAGTAAGGGGCCGGGACAATAACCTCATCACCCGGCTTGAGGGTAGCTTGAAAGGCGTTAAAGATGATCTGTTTTGCGCCACAACCAACCGTGATTTGATCGTCATCGAAATCTAATCCCCGGTCTTCTCGAGCCCGCATACGGATAGCACTGCGAAGGGGCTCAATACCGTTTGACGGGGAATAGGTTAGGCGGCTACCTAGCGCTAGATGCGCTGCGTCCAGCACGTGCTTAGGGGCATTGAAATCAGGTTCGCCGAGTGTTAGGTCAACTATGTCTCGCCCCTCAGCGCGCATGGCGGCAGCACGTTTTGCCATGAGTAGAATCGGCGATTGGAAAGCGCTGGTTGGAGTTTCATTGCTGTGCATGGTGCCTTCACGGAGTACGTTTGTATGGGCACTACGATAAGGAGTCGATACCTAAAGTAAAAACGATTTAAAATTCACGATTCGACAAGTTTTACTCATTTGTCGTTAGGTAGGAGCATGCCTTTTTACCGCCTGCGCCAGGGCTGCTGCCAGTCGTCCGCATGGCCGTTCTTCCTGCTCCAAGATCACAACGCGACGCGATTTTTGCGGTGATCCAAACGGCTGGACTTCTAGGTGCTTGAGGTGTTCAAGATTTTGGTTGGATAGCGGAACCACTGACACCCCCAAACCGCTGGCGACCATCTGGATGATCGCATCCTGGCTGTCCAATTCCATACTGGTTTGCACGCGCAATCGCAATCGACGAAGCTCCCGATCAATGGTACGCCCAGCCCAAGCCCGGCGGTCGAAGCGGATGAAAGGTAGTTTTTGAAGGATCTGCCGAAAATCTAGACCTGCGCATGAGCTCGGGGCAATGATCCAAAAGCCTTCTTCGTAAAGTGATGTACTAACCAAGCCGTAGGGGTGCGGTTTCACAGGCTCTGTAGTGATCGCGACATCCAACTCGCCAGCCTCTACGCGCGTGGCCAATTCGGCAGACATACCCGAGGCTACGTTTATGCGTAGATGTGGGTGCTCGGCAGCTAAGGCGGCCAGGGCAAGAGGTAAAGCACCGGCCAGTGCCGTCTGGATGGCACCAATTTTCAGTCGACCGCGAAGCTCGTTATCACTACCAATGTCCACAGCAATGCTGTCGTAAAGTGCAACGATCTCGCGCGCCCGCTCCACCGCCAAATAGCCTGCGTCGGTTAACACGGGCAAGCGACGCGAGCGGTCAAACAACGCAGCATTGAACTCCTCTTCAAGCGACTTTATGTGCAGGCTCACAGCCGATTGTGTGAGATGAACGGTGTCTGCGGCTCGCGTAAACGAACCGTGGTGAACGATAGCGATTAAGGTACGAAGCGCGCGCAATGACATATTGATCTCTCCTGCGTTGCAGTCGGCAAGCAGGTGACTGTATTGATTTAATAAGTGCTTTTTTTACGAAACTGGTCATGGCCTTCTACAGGCGCCTAGCAATCTTGATCAGTCGTCGATGCTATTGAGCTGCTAAATCACTCAGTGAAGCACGGTGATGATACACTCGTCAGCATCGTTTCAGACGATTGGTGCAGTTTCAGATAGCTATATGGCCTAGCACTCGTGATAGTGCATTCTGTACGCGTAATGGGCAGGTAACTACAGGCGTCGCGGTGATCCCCCATCAATCGCAGAGGAAAACGATTGAACACCGGCGGTGGCATCGACCAGCCAATGTAAGCGTCTGCTTAACTGACCTCCGCAAGTTAGGCAAGAGTCCACTGATATGGCAGCAGATGGCCTATCTCACTTGCTCGTTGCGTTGGTAAACGAGTTAGAACGTCCTTTAGTTAGGTGTACGGATCGTGCCCATTGATGCGCACAGCCTGGATCAAGCTCATGCTCGCAGCTGCCCATCTACCACTGTGTAGCGAATCGGTAAACAACCAGTTCGAGCGCCCAAGTGCCCACGGTCGGATCTGATTCTCTACTAGATTGTTGTCGATGCGCGCAGCCCCGTCGTCCAAGTAGCGCGTCAGCGCCGTGCAGCGTTTAAGGCTGTAGTCCAGGGCCTTGACCGTCGCTGATCCATTGGGCACCAGATCGCGCTGGGCCAACATCCAGTCATGCAGCGTTTTGATATCGGTGCCGCCTTTTCCTGACGTATTCGCCAGCGATCCTCATCGCTCAAGTCTCGCGTCTGGCGTTCAGCTTCTTACTAGCCGCCAATCGAGTGCAATGCGTGCTTGGTTACCCGAGGCAGGAGCCGTATGCGGTAGTTCCGCATGTACGGATCTGTGCGGGGGGGGCGGCAGGTAACTGCCGTCCCTACCGCGACCGTTGTAACAGCTTCAGTTCAGCTTGCTATTTGCGACAGTAGCTTTCGCGATGATGGCTACCGCAAGAATCATGAAGCGACTGATTACCTGCTGGGGAATCCTGAACACGCTGCGGATGGGAATGGGGTGTCTGCTGGCAGGAGCGCTCTTGCACTGCGTGGGCGAAGTTCTGGTGCCGACTTCGGTACTGGGCTTTATTCCCCCAATGTGGCTCGCGGGGGTTGGTATCGCAACTGCCGTCTCGGTGACACCTAATGGTGCGTTTCAAGGTTTCGATCATATCGCCGGGGTCGCAACGGCAGTCTACTTTTTCCTGGGCGACCTTGAGTGCGGATTCGCACTCGATGATGAGGTGGCGAGGCCAAGTAGGCAATGCAGCAGCGCGCTCACTTGCTCGCCAAACAGGGGCTGGCCGAGAGCCGAGGGCAGCGCATGATGCTGGCGCGCTACGCGATGCTGGATTACGGCATGGGGTTCAGTCTGGAGTCGTACGCGGCAGTTGATCACGCACACAGACTTCGGTGGGTTGGCTGATATTTCATACTTCAAGGCAATAACATATGCCCATCTCAAGTTTTCCAGATGGTGTTTCCTCAAGCTGTGGCTCGCTGACTTGAGAGAATCCAGCTTTGATAAGGCTTTTCTCTGATGCAGGGTTTTCTCTAACAGTGCGAGCGCGCAGTTTTTTTAAACCCAAAATGCGCGCAATCTCTGTGCTCAGAATGAGAGCTCGCCTGGATACACCACGACCTCTATGCGTAGGTGCAACCCAATAGCCAATCTCTGCTTCATCCTTCTTTATATCAAAGATTACTAAACTCCCAAGAAAGGAGTCTGATCGTGTGTCGGCGATCGCTAAAACTGCCAGTGTTCTATCGCGCAACCCGTCCGCGATTACGCCTCGGATCATGTCGCGAACAACCTGTGGTGTATATTTTCCCAGCGGAAGGTGAGCGAAACGCTTGACTAGAGCGTCGTCTGCTCCGGTTGCATAGGCATCTGCATCGAGATTGGACATAAGCCGGATAGTCACTACTCCATCAGAGATAGGGACGGCTGTTGTAAAGTCTTTCTCAAGGGTTTTAACAAATTTATTTTGCTCGATCATTTCTACTTCTCGCGACAATTGGGCTACACATGACTCTTAGCGCCATTCGAATCGGCCGATCAGGTGAGCGAGTCGGCCAAAGAGCTATCTCAAGTGAACTCCTGGTGGCAGTAGAGTGTATACGGGCGTTATGTATCACTGCTATGCGGGTAGGAGTGTGCTACCGAGCTATCTGGGCTACGGAACCATCTACTTCCAAATTGCATGGAAGTGATGAACTGGCCCATGGCCGGTCCCAATTTGCAACCGGTCGGCTGCCGCCAGTGCATGCGTTAGGTAATTCTTTGCCAGTTTCACTGCGCACAGCATATCCATTGATGGTAGAAACGCCGTGATCGCAGCAGATAGAGTGCAGCCGGTACCATGTGAATTGCATGTAAGCACTCGCGGTGCGGCCAAGGTGCAGGTTTCTCCATTACCGTGGAGTAGATCAATACTGTGTTGACCGTCTAAATGGCCGCCCTTGAGTAATACCCAGCTTGAACCCAACTGATGAAGCCCCTCCAACGTCGTATGCATCTCTTCTATAGATGTGGGGTGGGGTGAGTCGAGTAGGTCGCCTGCTTCGAGCAAGTTGGGGGTGATCAACGTGCAAAGTGGAATCAGCCGTTCACGAACGATAGAAACTGCATCTGGAGGAAGCAGGCGGTGTCCACTGGTGGCGACCATGACGGGATCCAAGACTATGGGGCAGTTAGCATGTCGCTCTAGTCGGGTAGCGATCGCGTCGGCAATGGCTGCGTTGGCAATCATGCCGATTTTGACCGCGTCCACCCGCACGTCGTCGAACACAGCCTCGATTTGGTCGGCTACGAATTCTGGCTCCAGTGCAACGAAGCTACGAACTCCTTGCGTGTTCTGCGACACAACTGCAGTTATTACGCTCATTCCGTAGGCGCCAAGCGCAGAAAACGTCTTCAAGTCAGCTTGAATGCCTGCGCCGCCGGTTGGGTCCGTACCCGCGATGCTCAGAACGTTGGGAATCATTGAGTTTCCTCCGCCGCTAATGCTTTTATCCTCGCAGCGTCGGGCGCATCTTCTGCAGAAAATCCGCTTTGAAGAGTCCCGTGTGTCGAGGGAGAATGAGTATGGCTTCGGAGTATCCGTGTGCACTTTGCATATTCCTCCGCCCCAAGCAGGTCCTAAGGAGCGACTATCACGGCTTTAATTTAATGCCATAGTCGGTCGAGTAGTGGTTACTTCCAGTGCAAGTCATTCTTCCTTGGTCATTCGACTGATATGCTCGGTTCTGTAATCTCCAAGAATTTATTTCCTCAGTGAGTTGATTGAGGAGCCCGAGTTTTTCTTGTGCTTTGAAGGACCTCTCGTTACTCGCGAACTATTCGCCCCAAAGAGCACGGATTCCGAGAATCTCATATGATCCTCCAGGCTGCAATGGAGTAAAGACCAGGGCGATGCGCAAGTTGCAAGCCGGGCGGCCCGATCGCCTAACAGCTGCGGCCTCGAGTTGCGCCGCAGCTGATGTTAAAATTTGAAGATATCGGGGCATTGTTCAGGACGACAATAGCCTGCAAACGATGCCAGAAGGCTCGCACTTCTGAATTCAGGGAGAGCTGAAGGTAATTAGAGCTATTGTGCAGCTCGGGTTGTATTTGGCGAAGTTCAAATTATGATCCTCGCCAGCATATCTTCGCCGTCTGCATCCATGCCAACCTCGACAAACCCGAAACTGGAATAAAACCCTTTAGCTACGACGTTGTTGGGATTATAGCAAATTTCAATTTCTTTCAAGTTTTTGATCTGTTTTATTTCACGTAGGGCGAGACCCAGCGCGACTCTACCGATGGATTTCTGCTGATGTTCTTTATCCACCATAAAGCGCCAGATAGAGACTTTTTCTTCGGATTCCTGCACCCACATAAAAAAACCTACTGGCTCTTCATCTGCAATGATGGCGCGTGTGAAGTAACCCGGGTTGTATGCAGCCTCAACGAGCGACCAAGTATTACTGGACACGTAGTCCTCCTGCTCTTCAGTGACCTCCAGCTCGCAAATTGCCTCATAGTTTTGTTGCGTTATTTGGGTGAGTGAGATTTCCATAGAGTATCCTGCATTTTGGTGATGATCGGGCTCAATTTACTGTTATGGGTGTTTATTGGTGTGTAGAGTGCCTGAGTTGCGACTGACTGCTGGAAGTATTGAATGGTAACTGGCTGGAGCTATCAAGAAATGCTTTGTGAAAGTTTGTTCGAGGGGACAGACTATGAAATAACTTCCACCCAGAAGAACGTCGCTCTTATGTGTTTGTGAATTCTGTAGGGGTGCGGCGTTTCTGAAACAAATGGAGTGTGGCCTTTAACACTAAAGGCCAGCAGAGAAAACCAGCGTCAAGCCACCGGTGACAGTTTCCCGGCGCCGGAAGAGGCTCGGGTTGCGTTTACCGCGGTGGAGTCGACCATCCAGGTGTCCAGATCGATCAGCTGCTCGAAATACACACGCTTCGCAGACTGGTCGGGCTCGCCAAGCCCCCGAAGAAAGTTGTTTGCTGCATTGTCCGAAATATCTTCGCGCAGGTTTCGATGAGCAAACGCGATGTCCAGCCAGCGATCCGCGATACCGCCCCGCCCCAGATCGATGAAATGCAACTGGTCATGGGCGTCAACGAAGACATTGGTGTCACATAGGTCGCCATGAGCCGTTGTAGTTCGCGGCAGTGCTACGGCGGAAGGGAAATCCGGCTAGTTCTCCGTACAGCCCCAAGTAAGGTTTGCACCCCTCTCCGGCGTTCGTGCGGTATACATTGTAACCAGACTGCGTCCGCCGGTCGCTGCCTCCTCATGCCGGTATGTTTACTTTGCGCCCTTACTCTTTCGTATGTTCCAGCCATTCTTGGTAGGTGATGCGGCTGATGTGTTCTGTCCGATAGTCTTCGAGGAACTGGTTATATTTGTTTTCTTCGGTGTGATGAAATCGAAAGCCACACTTCGATTGAGCAGCATGGGATTGGATGTTGTCGGCGAAGTAACCACACCAAAGTGCTTTGAGGTTCAGGTTTTCAAAAGCGTGTCGCATCACTTCACGCACTGCTTCCGGAATCAGGCCTTTGCCCCAGTAAGGCACGCCGATCCAGTAGGCTATTTCCCCTTCCTGCTCACTGATTTCAAAATTGCTGTTGCTACCTATGAGAATGCCTACACAACCAACAGCACGGCGATTTTCCTTCAATTCGACCGCGTACACCTCTGGGTGATTGAAGACTGTGCGGATGATGTCGGCACTGTTCTCCACACTGGTGTGCGGGGGCCAGCCAGCGATGGGACCAACTCGGGCGTCTTTGGCATATTCGTATAGATCGGCGGCGTCTGTGTCCAGCCAGGGGCGCAGCGAGAGTCGTTCTGTTACAAGTGTCATATCCTGTACTCGTAGTGGATTGGTGCGTTCGAGATAGAGTATTGGGAGACAGATCATCGGTACACGCCAGTACCTCGGCTTCTTCGGTACTTTTAGAAACAATCGCGCCAAGCGGTGATACGATGGTGGCCTTTGGTTGTTGTAGAGCTGGGGCACTATGCATCACATTCCGAAACTTCTTGTTCCTGACGATTCGATGCGGATGGGAGAAACCACGCTCGCGCAAGGGCTAGGTTTACCGCTCTCCTTCGGTCATGCTTACTTGACGCTGCTGGTATGCCTCTGCGGTAGTGCCCACTTCACTCTAAACTTCAAAGAGCATGCGGTCAGGCGCGGTGGTGTGATGCTGCTGGCTGAAGACACGATTGCCTTGCTCAAACGTCGCTCGCGCCGCTTCAAGGTGTTTTTCTGCCTTATGCCGAAAAACTTTGCAGCGGAGGTTGCCTACCCACTGCCAAATACCTTGTTCGTATTTCTGCATGACCATCCTCATTGCGTCCCATCCAAGGACGACATGCCGCTGATAGAGGGGTGGGTGACGCAGATGCGGAACATTGCGCAGACCTGCCCCACCTACCAACGCATCATGTTGCGTAATCAACTGCAGAACCTCTTTTTAAAAATAGCCGAGCAACTTCCAGCCAACCAAATAGAGAACAAGGGATTCAGCAGGAAGGAAATGCTCAGTTGGCGCTTCTGGGAATTGATAGGCAAACACTGCATCCGCCACCGAGATGTGAAGTTCTACGCCGACGCACTGAGTATCACGCCGTTCTACCTGTCGCAGTTGACCAAAGCGTTTTTCAATGACACTCCCAAGGGCCTGATAGATCGGCAGGTAACCTTGGAAATCAAGGCTCTCCTTTCATACAGTGACTTGGCTATTGGCCGTGTGGCCGACGAACTGAACTTCGCCGACGCATCTTACTTGTGTCGCTATTTCAAGCGCCAAACGGGGATTTCGCTTTCCCGTTATCGTAAGCACAAGAGGGAGAAGGCGGAAAATGACTAACCTGCGGTAGAAATAGAGGAGGAAAGGCGCACTAACCATGCACCGCAGCAGAACCTGCTTGCTATCGCCTATCTGTTCAACGGCTAGTGTCCAAATATTCAAGTTGCCGAGATTCTCAGCGTCTTGATCAGCATGCTGTACAGACTATCGACCGGCTTGGACGCCAACGAGGCACGGCTGCGATAGACGGAGACCTCCATCGGCTCAAGCGGGCCGAGCCCGTGTTCGGCGCCTAGAATTTCAAGATGATCTGGTGCACTGCATCGAGTCAAAACGGCGACGGCCAAGCCGCTTTCAACTGCAGCCAATTGGCCAGCCAGGCTTGAACTATTGTAAATCACCTTGTACTGACGCCCTTGCAAAGCCAAGGAGTTGATAGCGCTGCGCCTGGCTAGACTGGTCTCCTCGTATGTCGCGATAGGGAGTGGATCGCGCCTCCATATATCGAACTGCGGTGATCCCACCCAGACCATTGGTTCATGGAACAACAAGGTTCCTCGTCGAGAGTGGTCTCGTGATATCAGCGCTAGGTCGAGATCACCTTTTTCAACTCGGGGGATCAGTGAAGTGGATTGCTCGCAATCGAGTTCAATCTCAACTGCGCCATGGCGGGGCGCAAAACGCTTGAGCACAGGCGTCAGGTACTTGGCTGCATAGTCGTCCGGAACTCCCAGGCGAATTCGCCCGGCCAGTTCGTTCTTGCTAAAAGCTGTCTGGGCATCTGCGTGCAGGTCCAGTATCCGCCGTGCATACCCAAGAAAGACCTGGCCATCGGATGTCAGATGAAGGTGGTGGGCGTTTCGCACTAATAATTGCCGACCGACCGCAGCTTCAAGCTTTTTGAGTTGCATGCTCACTGCCGATTGGGAGCGATAAACCTCTGGTGCCGCGTTGGAAAGTGAGCCGGTATCGACAACCGCGATGAGACATTTGAGCCAATCAATCTGAAGATTCTGCGGATTCATAGAGAACTCTGTATTCGATTAGCGGATACGATTTATGAGGATTATGCGCTTTTCGGGCTTTTAGGTCCGGGCGATAGTACTCGCAGAGTGCTGATACCAGGAAGGCTATAGAAAAGGCTTCAGCACATCCTGTGTGCTTGCTCGGGTATTGCGCGCACGCCACGCACAACGGAGGTTATGTTTTGTCATCGGCAGAGAGGTTGTTATCTAGACTTGAGTCCACCGACGTCTGGGAGGGCTTCAAAACGTTGTTGCCCATCTCTTCCTTTGTCGTTGTTTTTGGGGTGGCCTTTGGTCTTGCTGCAGTGCAGACGGGGCTTGGCGAAATTTCAATTGTTGCCATGAGCACGTTGGTATTTGCCGGGGCCGCGCAGTTTGCGGTGCTTAAATTGTGGGGTGAGCACGTGCCCCTGATTCCTCTCATCATCACTGTATTTGCCATCAACGCTAGGCACCTTTTGATGGGCGCCACTCTGTATCCGTGGCTACGCGAACTGCCTCGCGCGAAACGCTATGGGGTGATGCTGGTTGTGTCCGATGCGAACTGGGCAATGTCGATGCAAGCATTTAGCCGCGGTGAGCCAGGACTAGGTCTTCTGTTCGGCGGAGGTATTGCGCTTTGGTCGTCATGGTCGCTGGGAAGTTGGATGGGAATCTATTTCGGTAGCGCGATTCATGATCCGGTCAGTTGGGGGCTGGACATGGTGATGGGGTGCTTCCTGCTCGCCATGGTTGTCGGCGGGCAGAAAAGCCTGCGTATGTTGATTATCTGGATTGTCGCTGCATGTTCCTCGCTTTGGGCGTATTGGTGTCTGCCTGAAAACAGTCATGTGGTAGTCGGAGCCCTGGCGGGCGGTGTGTTAGGTGCGGTGTGGATAGAGAAAAAAAATGAACATTGAAACCACAGATTACGGCACCCTGATCATTGTGTTGTTAATGGCAGTGGTCACTCTCGCAACGCGCTGGGGCGGCGTTTTCGTAATGTCTTTCGTACCCATCAACTACCGCGTGCAACTATTTATCAGCGCTATGTCGGGGTCTGTTTTGGTGGCACTGCTTGCACCCTTGGCAATTGCAGGTGATAACGGTGCACGGTGGGCTCTTCTTACAACAGCAGTCGTCATGCTAATTATCAAAAAGCCTTTGCCAGCTATTGCTGCTGGCATCGTCGCAGCCGCCTTGGTTCGGCAACTGTGAATTCGTTGATTGGTTTCCGGAGCATCCGCTATTGGTCGAGGCTAAATAAAAAGTTTTAGAACAGGTTTGGCGGCCGGAGGGATGGTGCCGGGACGCGTCGCTCGCGTGGGTGGGGCTATTGCCAGTCCGATGGATTCTTTAGATGTGGTTGTCATCGACACTGGAAATGATCCAGACCGAGGGAGTTCCACCGCTCGACGATTAAAGCGATACTGATTTTGGTAGTGGAAGTTACCGGGTCGATATTAGTTTGAGACCCCTTGTCCCCTGGACGGCTGAGATCGACAAGCTCCCGGTAGCCGCATGCTGAATATGCTCGCTCCACCAAGTCATCATTGGGCGTCTTCTCTCAATGTAGTCCGCACGATTGTAGGCGCTACGTACTTCGTCTTTGTCCACATGTGCAAGTGCTACCTCGATCAGTTCAGGATCCCATCCCTGTTCGTTAAGGATGGTGCTGGCCATGGAGCGCATACCATGACTCACTAATCGACCCTCAAAGCCCATCCGTTTCAAGGCCATACTTGCCGTCTGGCTGTTGCAGTGAGTTCGTGGGTTTCTATCTGCTGAGAATACAAACTCTCGATGACCACTGTAGGGGTTTATTGTCTCGCCACGGTAGAAGCTGACGTAGCTCCCTGACTTGGCGGTTGACTTCGACACGCGGTGCCATCGGCCGGCGTTGTCTTTGATTCGGTGCGTGGTCATGGGGTGACTCCTTTGGCCAGGACGGCGCGTGCCTCAACAACCGGCGCCATGTCTCGCTCATAAAGGCGGCGAGTTACTGGGTGCATGTCTTCGAGTTTCTGACCGCCATGCTTGCAGATGACTTCTGCGGCCAACTCTTCAGCGCAACTATCAAGAGCCACGCGCAGTGATTTGTACTCGGCCAGCAGTTCCAAGATCGTTTGCGGGTTTGCGGGTTTGCGGTAGCGATGAATGAAGCATCCCAGTCGTTGCGCCAGTGAGATAGGTTGCCGGTCTCTTCGTTGCGCACCGCGACGGATTGCTGGGGGTGATTGAATACGACCTGAAGGTCTGGCAGCGACATCATCGTCATACCGTGGCTGTCGATCCACCACGGCTCTGGCGTGGCCTTATTCGCCAGCATCTCCAGATCTGCGTACTTACTCATGCCTTCCTCCCAGCTTCACGCTGTGCTTTGGTCAACTTCACCTCAGGGGGGGCTGGAGGGTTGTGACTTCAGTCCTTCCTCTTCCGACTTCGACAGGTTTCCTAAGGCGAAACAGGTGGAGTTCTTTCGCCTCCATTTACGACCTGGCGATATGTTGTATTTACCTGAGGGCTGGTTCCACGAAGTCAGCTCGCTGAGCATGTCATTCTCAATAAATTTTTGGGTGAATGCCGTTCGTGGCGAAAATTATGATGAATCGCCCCTGATTTCCTAGACGCCTTTGACTGGCTCCTTTTGGCCGATTGTGTTGAAAAAGTCGGTCCTTCCAGGCTGCGTATGTACTGACTGCTGAAAATGCCTTTTTTGCGCGCATCTACGCGAAATCTGAACTCGAAACCCTCTGCTCAAAGCAAAGATTTCAAGCTCAGACACGTACTTTTCTACCGTGGAAACGATGGCCGACTGTTTTCAACAGAATCGGCCGATTTCTGCCTGTCTTAACTGGCAAAAACCGGCCAGTTAAGACAGGCAGGAATACGCGCGCGCTCGATATCATGTGCTTCTAACATGTTGATCTTGTTCCGCTCAGGGTCAAGGCTGCCGTCGTCATCTATTGTGCATCCTTTGCACGTTATGTTTTTCTGCGACTGACATGTCGTCATCCGTTGATCATCTGGCGCGAGGTAGGGTGACAGCCTGAGCCAGACTACCCACTTTCGGTAGATTTCCGACGGTAGAACGGTCTGAAATCGAATTCCGGGTGCTCAGAGATCGGTCACCATTTTGGCTCTTACAGCGAGGAGAGCCTTGGCCATGAGTAAAGAAGCACAAACGATAGTCACCCTGCTGGATCAGCAGTACGAGCAGCTGCTTGCGGACGCGAGATGCTTGGTAGCAAGCTATGTGGATGCGTCCATGAAACTGTACAAAAAGACCGGGGTCAAATCTGTTGTGGCCGGCGTATCAATCAAGCAGGTGAGCCCGAATGCGTATTCGATCTACTGGTGCAAACTGGTGCCGCTGCAGGGACAAAAAAACAAATTCGCGCCCCTGACTATTGCCAAGGGGAATGGCAAACATAAATACCCGGCTTCCTCGTTTGAGTTTGTTGAATACCCATACCGGCACCTCGTTCTGCAAGTTGAGGGGCGGCTTGCTGAGATTCGCAGAGTTGCGAGCGAGAATCGTCAGCTACGTCGGACGTTGGTCGCTTATGAGAAGAAGCTGTCTAGATACCAAGCGCTTAATCATGGCGACCTCTATTCGGCAGGGTAGCGGCTGAGTACCTATAAGCAGTGCCGAAAAGATTTGACCCGATTGTAAATCCCGAAAGCCCCGTGCAGCTTGGTCTGGCGGGGCTTTCTCGTATCAGCAGTGAACTATGGCGAGATATATTGCTGCGCTTGATCATGGAAGGCGACGGGTTCGGGCTATAAGCAGTGTAGGGCGCTAAATCTACTCGTTGTCAGCCAGCAGGCCCATGCAGGCGGGGGCGGAGGCCGTATTTGCTATTAGCAGTGACGCTTACGACCAAGTCAGCCGGCCAGCTTTCGTTTGTATTAGTAGTGAAAGGCTTCACTTTCATAAAATAAACATTGGTAGGTGCCGTTCCAGCTGGTACCTGTGTCGCGTAGTGGGTGGTGGCGGTAACGCGCTATCTCTCACTGCCACGCTGCTGCTCGAATGCAATGCGGTTAATTACGCATATGGGGATGGGGTAGCCCTGGATGTGTGTCGTGAGGGCCTCATTGCCTGCGATCACCATGATGCAGGATAGGCCTCTGCGGAAGCGCATTCCTCGTCCCGAGTAATTGCGCGGGATGATCTCCCATGATTCGTCGTCGTAGTAACAACCAACGATTTCTGACCAGCGTAATTGGATGCCCGCGCCCATGATGCCTACTGGGGCCAGGCAGAAAATTTCTACCTGGGTTTCCTGCCCAAGAGGTACAGCGTAAATCCGACCGTTTGGTGCAATAGGTGGGAAGTACTGCCCGTTACCAAGGTGACGAAATTCCATGGTGCTGCTCCGGTTAGATGAGGTCGCTAAACACTCTCCGGTAGCTTTCGGAAAACCCAAGATGAGATGCTGCCCATGAGTCCGCGCACGGGTTTTAGCGTACTCGGCAAGCTAGCTCGCCACACGGAGGGCGTGCATGTCGCTGATCTAAACGCCTCGGCGCTCCGGTCACTTTCGCTTTGGTGCGGAGATTAACAGCCCTTCCGAAGTCATCCCATGACTTCATAGGCTTGAGGAAATACTGCTTATCGCCGCGGTAGGGGTCTTGTCGATGGATTGGGTAAGCGCCCGCTGCCAAGGGGCAGCGGGCAGTTTGTTGCAGGTATCTGGTCGCTCCGCTGAAGGCTCAATCGTCGCTGTGCTTCTTGTCCAGGTACGCTGCGACCATATAGCCAATTACACCTGCGATCGTCAGTGCACTGATGACGGCAAGCACGGCATATACAAGCAATTCAAAACGATCCATACCCTGACTCCTTTGTTTCGAGGTCTGCCAAGGTTAAGGGCGTCTGATCTAAACCCAAATCTGCTGTGTGATGGCTTAGCGATTGGTACCGGCGGCTTCCTTCCTCAGGTTGGATCGGGCACCGACGTACGCATCAGTTTCCCAGACACGCATATTCCCGAGCTCGTAGGCGACGTGATTCCGGGCCTCCAGATCCTCATCGTGGGGAGCTTTTCCCTCTAGAATCGGGGCGTGGTGACCAGACAATCGCCGGTAGAGCTCGCAGGCATATGCCGCGCGACAATCATCAATATTTAGTCCGTGAGAAAGTAAAAGCTCTTGCGCGGCAGGTAGGTTCTTTAATTTCCATGTACGCCAAGCTGCTGGTGTCGCGTGACTGCTGCCCTGAAGTTTTTGAAATGCCGCGGCCTTCTCCAAAATTACAATTTGCTCAGGGGCAGAAATATTAATGATCCGATGCTCATGTTTATCTTTGCTGAACACATAAAAGATGCTTTCTTCTTCGGCGTCCTTGTGAGCATCTTCTGCGTCGAAGAAAAAAGCCTCAAGCAATGACATGCCAAGGTATCGAACTGACCTGATTAATGTTGCTAGCTGCTCTGAGTAGAGAGCCTGAATATCCACCATCGCGGCTTCAAACTTAGTTCGGTCAAGACTGCGCGGTACGGTAATCCGTGCATGGCTTGGAAAGCCAAGACGGCTACCGACGTTAGCCGCTGCGCCTTTCCAGCGCCCATTAGTTGCGAAGCCCATCACTGCATATACAGTCTCAAGCAGGCCTGACACGCTTTCCAGCGGGAGATTTCCTTGGTATGCCTGGATATATAGCTCTTCCCCGTACTCCCTCACCAATTTTTTATTGACGAATTCCAGGATATCTACCTCATGAGACTCGTTGGCATAAACACTAAACTGCGCCCATTGCTGGTCGTGGATCATGGCCTCGTGCTGACTGAGAAGCCCGCGTCGGACTGCCTCCCTGAGAATTGCCGAGCCGGCCTTGGTCAAGTCCCGATCAAAATGTCCGTGGAAACTCTGCTTCATGGTCATTCCTCCATTCAGCTCAGGTGCTGAGCTGCTGAAGGAAATGTTGAGCGAGGAAAAATATTCTGGGGTTCGTTTTCGGTCGCTTTCAGCGTCTGAAATTGACGAGCGCATCCGTCCCGTAAACGGTCGTTTATGGCACACCTATTCCAGACGAACTTCTGGGCTTGGGATTTCCCGCTTTCCTGTCACTTTTCTCGTACCGAAATCAGTGTGAG
The DNA here is from genome assembly GCF_013385825.1 of Pseudomonas reactans. GTDB lineage: Bacteria > Pseudomonadota > Gammaproteobacteria > Pseudomonadales > Pseudomonadaceae > Aquipseudomonas > Aquipseudomonas reactans. Next base: position 304,080 of record NZ_JACAPG010000018.1, read on the forward strand.
AAAAACGTATGGGAAAGCGGATTGGGTACGCCCGAGTGTCGACTGATGATCAGAATCTCGACCTGCAGCGAGATGCACTTGCCCTGGCTGGGTGCTCCGTGGTTTACGAAGAGACAATGAGCGGCAAGTCAGCGGACAGGCCGGAGCTGGGGCATTGCCTCAAGGCTTTGCGCAGCGGAGATACTTTGGTCGTGTGGCGACTGGATCGTCTCGGGCGTTCTCTGCCTGACCTGGTTGGGATTGTAAGTCGTTTGGAGCAGGAGGGCGCGGCCTTCGAGTCCATCAACGAACGAATCGAAACTACCAGCGCTGCCGGCAAGCTGATTTTTCATGTATTCGCTGCGCTGGCAGAGTTCGAGCGCAACCTCATTCGCGAGCGGACCCGCGCAGGACTGGCTGCAGCCCGTGCCCGTGGAAGGAAAGGTGGGCGCAAGCCGGCTCTGGCTGAGTTGCAGGTCCGTGAAATTAAGGCCTTGCTAAAGGATCCAGAAATTCAAGTTGCTAATGTGGCAATACGGTACGGGGTTTCGAGGACAACGTTGTATCGTTACCTGCGGAAAAGCATTCACGATAGTTTTCCGTGACTGATTTTTCGGATACGCCCGGTCATTTCTTTGAACGTACACTGATCCATAGCCCCAAGCGGTCAGGCCACTGTAGGCTGAGATGCAGAGGCGACTTCAGCAAAAAGTGTTCGATGGACGCAGAAGTGGCCGTTTGTTAGCTTCGGTAGTCGACTCAGGTCCAGCAGCAGGCGAAGGCATCTTAACGGCCTACAGCTTTGAATAGCCTTGCTGCTCAATCTCGGGAAACAGTTTTAAAAGGACTTCCATGACTGCCCCTCTAGACGAATACATCCCGCTCGATCGGACTTTCCATGAGCTAGCACTCGAGTCGGGCGCGAACGACGATGTCGATCTGACTCGCCGTCTGGGGCAGCGCGAAAGCCTTCGTTGGCCCAATCTTTTAAGCGAGTATCGCGTAATTCTGCTGTCGGAGGCTGGCTCGGGTAAAACGGAGGAAATCCGCAATACCGCCCGCAAGCTTCGACAAGAAGGAAAGCCTGCTTTCTTTGTTCGGATTGAGCACGTTAGTCAGGATTTCGAGGATGCCTTCGAAGAAGGCAGTTTCGAAGAGTTCAGTGCTTGGGCGGCGTCAGGAGAAGAAGGGTGGTTGCTTCTCGACTCGGTGGACGAAGCCAGGTTGCGCGATCCCAAAGACTTTGAACGTGCAATCAGGAAGCTCGGCCGGTTGCTCGCACCAGTATCACAGCAGGCACATATCGTCATCACGGGACGAACGACAGCATGGCGAGCGAAGACCGATTTGCTGCTGTGCAGTAACTCGCTTCCCTATCGCTCAGGCGAGAATGCTGCTGATGAGAACGCGTCAGCGGAGGAGGAGCGGGATATCGCCACCCACACAGTGGCGGTCGATACAAACCTTACTGCCCCATTTAAAATCGTCGCGCTCGATGATCTTCACGGTGCACAGATCGACACTTTTTTGCATGGCAAGAATGTGGAGAACGTCAAGGCTTTCCGCGATGCTCTGGATCGAAAGGATGCTTGGTCGCTGACCACCCGCCCGCAGGATCTGGCCGAACTCGTTGAGTTTTGGAATGACCATCAGCGGATCGGTTCACGGTTTGAGCTTATGCAGAGCAGTATTGCTCGCCGCTTAGCGGAGCGTGACCAAGATCGTTCTGAGGCGCGTCCGATCTCGAGCGATAGGTTGCGTCTCGGAGCGCGCTTGGTGGCAGCGGCGACTACGCTAACCCAGGAGTCGGCGATTCGAGTCCCTGATGGGGTCAACAACGCGAAGGGTATCGCTATCCGGGAGGTTCTTACCGATTGGAACGACACCGATTGCGCGACTTTACTCAGCCGGCCAATATTTGACGAGGGCATCTACGGTACGGTTCGTTTTCATCACCGATCGGTGCGCGAATATCTCACTGCCGAGTGGCTACATACGCTTATCGTCGACGAAGGCTCGCGTGAGCGGATTGAGAGTTTGTTCTTCCGGTCGCAGTATGGCATCGAGGTGATCGTCCCTACGATGCGGCCGGTACTGCCCTGGCTCGCCATCCTAGACGGACGTATCCTCGCCCGAGTCCGTCGTCTCGCACCTGAAATTCTCTTCGAGGGTGGTGATCCGAGCCAACTGCCGCGCGAAACGCGGAGCGATATCCTGCGTCAAGCCTGCGAGCAACTGGCACAGCCTGCGCATGGCCGATCACTTACTGATTACTCAGCAGTTCAGCGCTTTGCGAATATCGATCTCACTGACGATATCAAGGCGCTGCTCGTCCAATATGCTGAGGACGATGATATCTCCTCGTTCTTGCTCCGTATGGTCTGGCAAGGGGAGATCAGGGGGGCCGCCTACGAAGCCAAGAGTTTCGCTCTGGTTTCGCGTAACAAATACACGCGAATCGCGGCTTTTCGCGCGCTGGCGGCAGTCGGATCAGCCGCTGATCATGATGAGGTACGGTGCGCCTTACTTCACGAGAGCGAAGAGATTAGACGCGATTGGCTCGTCGAGCTGATTTCCGGGCTTCCCGAGAGCGATAACTCCGTCGAATGGCTGCTCGCGGCGCTGGAGCGCACGCCAGCCAAGGAACAGTTCTCAGTTGACAGCCTGATGCGCTCTTTGTCGCAACTGGCCACTGAGTGGCCGTTGCTGCTTCTCCCCAGACTGCTTGCCGGCTTCCATGCCCTCCTGAAAAGGCCGCCGGTCATCGAACAGCGCTTTTGCGAGATATCGACGCGATACAGCTGGCTGGCGCAAGCCGCAGCTCAGACTGTTCGCCGCCTTATAGACGCTCGTGATCTGAGTGCACTCGAGCCCGCTGCGTTGTCGATCCTGCGCACGCTACCTATTGCCCTGGGATATGGCGAATACGAGTTTCGCGACTTAAGTAGTGATCTTTCGAAACGTGTCGTCGAATGGCCCGAACTCAATCATGCGCTGTTCTGGCACGATGTTGCCGAAACACGCGCTGCCCTTGAGGTTAAGAAAGACGAACGTCTCATCGATTATTGGCAGGTCGGCATATTTGGTCATCTCTGGATGGTAGGTGCCGACAGCTTCGATACCGTGTGTGATGACATCGCTGCCCGGACACTGTTAGACGACAAACTTGTCGCACTCACTTCAGCCTTTTCTATCTACCGAGAGAGTGGTCGTCCCGCTGCGTGGCGAGCTCGCTTGAAAGACCTTGCCAAGTGCGAGGACGAGCTGAGGTCAACACTGGACGCGTTACTACGTCCACCGGCCCATGGCCGGCAAATCTGGAAGCAGCGCGAGGCGCGCTGGAAGAAGCAGGCGGCGAAGGACGTAGCGAACCGAGAAACGAATAAGCGCAAATGGAAGGAGCATCTCGACGCTAATATCGAGGCGCTGCGCGATCCAGGCGCTCAGGGGGTTATCACTAACGCCCAATATTATCTGCACCAGCGAATGCGCGAGAACACCGATAGTTCCAACCAATGGAGTGAGGGAGACTGGCGCTCGCTCATCCCAGAGTTCGGTCAGTCGATTGCGCGAGCGTTCCGCGACGGTGCGGTTAACTTTTGGCGCTGCCATCGTCCGACATTACTTTCCGAGGGGGCTAAGCCTAATGTCACCCCCTTCAGCGTCATCTTTGGGCTTACAGGTTTGTCGATCGAGACACGAGAGCACCCTGGCTGGCTCAAGGACATCTCTATCGCGGAAGCAAATATTGCAACCCGCTTCGCGCTCCACGAGCTCAACGGTTTTCCTAGCTGGTTGCCGGGCCTCTATGTGGCCTATCCCGAAGCAGTCATCGATGTTGTGATCACCGAGATTGACTATGAGCTCACAACAGAGAGTTCTGATAGCTCAAGCCACTATGTGCTCTATGACGCTAGCTGGAGCGGCAGTTGGATGTGGGATCGGCTTGCACCACTAATAATCGCTCGGTTACGCAAGCAGCCGAAGAATATCGGCAACCTGCGCTATATGCTCAGCGTCGTGCAAGGTTCATCGGTCGACGATGTGGCTATCGCGAAACTCGCAGCACAAAAGGCTAAAACGACCAAAAACCTTAGAGCTGCGCCGCTTTGGTTTGCGATGTGGGTGGGAGTTGATCCAGGGGTTGCTATTCCGGCGCTCGCTGCGCGGCTTGCCGAGATTAAGGGTACCGATAACCAAACACTTTTTGCGATGTGTTTTATCACGGCGCTAATTGGTGATCGCCGTCAAAACAGTAGTACCCGCCAAGCCTTCCGCACGGTCGAGCACATGAAAGCGCTTTACCTCCTGACGCACAACTATGTGCGTCAGGAGGATGACATCGAGCGCGCAGGAAATGGTGTGTACTCACCGGGCCTGCGCGATGATGCTCAGGATGCACGCGATGCGCTATTTTCGTTTATTAGGGAGACTCCAGGCAAAGAGGCTTTTCTTGCATTGATGGATATTTCACGCGCGCATCCCGCCGAAAAGTCGCGCCCTTGGATGGCGTTTTATGCCAAGGCCAAAGCGACTCTTGATGCAGATGCTCATGCTTGGTCGCCACTGCAAGTACGCGACTTCCACGATCGGCTGGAACGTACACCGACCAATCATCGTGATCTCTGGAGTCTTGCCGTCGATCGTATGCTTGATCTCAAGCATGATCTTGAGGAAGGCGATGCGAGCATCGCATCAATCCTGCAGCCAGTAGATCGGGAAACGGAGATCCGAAAATATATCGGAAACTGGTGCCGAGAGCGCTCAGGTGGCCGATATGTGATTCCCCAAGAGGAGGAGCTCGCCGACGCCAAAAGGCCTGACCTGCGCTTTCATGGCGTTGGTTTCGATGGGCCGGTGCCGGTAGAGCTCAAGCTCGGCGACAAATGGACCGGGCCGCATCTCTTTGAGCGCCTTGAGGTACAACTTTGTGGCGACTATCTTCGAGATCGGCGATCTAGCCGCGGGATATTTGCGCTCGTTTTTCATGGAGTCAAGGCCAGTTGGGATCTGCCGAATGGTAAACGTGCTGAGAGTTTCGGTGCCCTGATAGAAGCGCTTCAAAACCATTGGACTATCCTCGCGCCACAGTTCCCAGGTGTCGAAGAAATTAAGGTGATTGGGGTCGATCTGACCAAGCGCGGCGTGGATACGAAAGCAGCGTCAAAAAAGGTCGCTAGGAAGCGAGGAAAAGGGACTGATATAGGCTAGGCCATCGCAGTATTAAAGTCAGAAGCGTCTGCTAGGCAGACGTGAGGTTCATAAGGCCATGAACCGTCCTCGGATGATCTGTGAGGTATCGGAAAGCGAAGGCGTTCAAAAATACGAAGGTGCTCAATATTCTTTGAGCACCTTCGAGTGAAGTGAGCATCTTCAGGTAGAGGCGGGCAGCTCCCATGCCCATCCGCCCTGCATACCTGTTTTGTGTGAACGTATACCTAGCTGTTTCTGCGCTCTACGAATTGATGCCCAAGAGATGCATGACTCCTCAGCTAAAGACTGTAGCGCAGTGATCGAGACAGGGCCTGCTTGCAGCGTGGTTTCAAGAAAGCTGCAAGCTTCCTGAGTCGCTGATGCTGGTCTCGCTCTACCCGTTCGCTCGATATCCGCCAAAATAGTTTCAGCACTTCCTTCGACGGCCTCTCCCCACCGGATGCAGGTTGTTTCCAGCTGCTCGTCTATCACCATGGGCTCAACGAAATACTCTATCCCGCCTATATCGATCGAAACGTTCGACTTGGCCCGGACAAGCACCCGAGCTTCAGAATTATTAGCTTTCCCGGCCACCAGTACCGTGCGAGCCAGTGCTGAGAATGCCTGGCTGCCGATGACTCGATCAGCTACAGAGGACTGAGAGGCGCTTTTGCTGAGGTGAGATATACCGAGCACAGAGCAGCAATGCTGTTCGGCAAAATCCACCACCATCTGTAGTCCCTGCCGAACTTCGTTGGCTCGGTGCATGTCCCCACGAATGAGATTGATCAGTGGGTCGAAAATCAGCAACGACACGCCGTCAATCTGTGCGGCTGCCTCATTCAAAAGGGCAAAGTTGGCTGCAGGGTCAAACTGTCGCCTGTTCCCACGCTGATCACTGAGCCCCTCGATGATATGCACGCGGGTTAGGTCGGCATCTGCAGCCGTAAGGCGAGGAATGATCGTGTCAGCTATACCATCCTCGCCGCTCCAGATTACGATGTTGCCTGCAGCCTCACATTTGCTGCCGTCCGGCCAGTCGCCACCTCTGCTGAGCGTTGCGGCCAGCCAGATCGCCAGCGTGGTTTTACCACATCCACCAGCGCCGGCAAGAATTGACAGCTTTGCCCTTGGCAGCCAGCCTGGCCAAATCCATTGGATTTTTTCCACTGGAATATCGATCGCTGCTGTGAGTTCTACCATCCAGCCCGGCTGTTGAGGTGTTCGGCGCTGCATTACAGCGCCTCCCTTTGCCGAATCCAAGCCTGGACTTCGCTGTTACGCCAACCGACGCTGGAGCCGCACAAAAGGCGCTGTCGCGGGAAAATGCCTTCCGATATTTTCCGATAGATCGTTGAACGTTTAAGGCCGACGATTGCTTCGACATCGCGCAAACGAAGAATTTTGTCATCGTCGCCGACGTCATCAAAGTTGCTAACGTGCATTGCCATAGGTTTTGAGTCCTAGGTTCTGAAGCGTGGGGCAGCGTCCTCCGGCACTACTGCTAAAAGGGTAAAAGACGGATATCGGCTGGCTATATAGCGAGCCGGGGCATTTGCCACGCGCATAGGTATATGCGCGTTTCCGAGATTAATGTTCGGTAGCGTCGGAGGTCGTCGTTGTGGGCTACAGAAGTTCTAGGGCCCTAAGGCTCCTGGTGGCAGAACGAGCTGGGAGTGTTCTGGCCAGATACGCAAATCAACCAATGGCAGCTGATGCGGCCCGTTCAGCGGATGCGAACGAGGCGAAAGTTTTTGACGTCGTTACCAGGGCGACGTGGCGGACCGTTGCGGATCGATAGGGATCGCTTGGGACGAACGATTTTTAACATGCGAGCATGTTCGATAGCAACTCGCATGTTCCTCTCCTTGGTTGGGTAGGTATTGGCCCGACCGAGGGCACAGTTGACTGAGCATTTAGCTCTTTATCGAGTCCAAATAGTCGGCCCATGTCTGCATCATTTCACGGCGCTCCGGCAAAAAGGTGGTTCGATCGTACGCACGTCCCAGCGGATTTTTTACCGTGTGGGCAAGCTGATGCTCCAGGAGATCTGGGCGAAACCCCAGCACCTCAGCACCTATTGTTCTCGCGGTCGCACGAAAGCCGTGCCCAGTCATTTCGTCGCCGCTGATGTCCATGCGGCGTAACGCGCTGAGAACGGCATTGTTGGACATCGGTCGGTCGCCTCCTCGGGCCGAGGGGAAGGTATACCGATGCCTGCCGGTGAGCGGTTTCAGTTCGCGTAGAACAGCGACTGCTTGTTGGCTGAGGGGAACCAGGTGATCTGGGCGATCCTGTTTGGTAGCAGTTAGCCCTTTCATCTTGTGACCAGGAATCAACCACTCGCCAGCATCCAGATTGATCTCCGACCATTCCATATGTCGAAGGTCTCCGGGCCGGCAGAACAGCAACGGGGCCAGTTTTAAGGCACAACAGACAGGCATTGTTCCGCTGTAGCTATCCAGTGCTTTGAGCAGTGCGCCGAGTTTTTCAGGATCGGTCACGGCAGCAAAATGTTTCACCCGCTTGGCGGGGAGCGTACGTGAGAGATTGCCAATCTGGTTGGGTGAGGTGATACCGGCAGCTTCGGCGAACTCGAAAATCTGTTTGTAGATTTGGGCTACACGACGTGCTGTCTCGCGAGCACCGCGCTTGATGATGCGCTGGAGGTTTTCGACCAGCATGGGCGTGCTGATGCTGCTGACTGGTAGCTTTCCCAGCCAGGGGTAGGCATTGAGCTCTAGGCGCTGCCGTACAGTGCGGGTGTACTCCGGATCCCAGGATGACTCGCGAATAGTGAGCCATTGCTTAGCGACCGATTCAAAGGTGTGCTGGTGATCAAGCTGGCTGACCACCTTGGCCATGCGTCTTTGCAGCGAAGGGTCTTGGCCACCTGCAAGCTGGACACGAGCATCGTCACGTTTGCGCCGGGCCTCCTGCAAGCCGACCTCTGGATAAACACCAAGCGCCAGGCGTTTTTCCTTTCCCAGAAAACGGTACTTCAAGCGCCAGTAACGGCCTCCGTTGGGCTGCACTTCCAGGTACAAGCCCTGTTCGTCATACAGGCGGTACGGCTTGTCCTGTGGCTTGGCGTTGCGGCAGTTGGTGTCTTTCAAGGGCATTGGGGGCACATCCTCTCCGAGCGAGCTGATGAGCGTTTTATGCCCCCATATATGCCCCCGTCAACCGTGGGATGCCTTGGGATTAGGTGGGAAAACGCGGGCAATAAAAAAGCCATAAAGCTTTGATTTCTCTAGGCTTTACGGCTTTTCTGAGTCTTCCTGGGAAGACAAAATGGTGGAGCCGGGGGGATTTGAACCCCCGTCCGCCAGTACTCCGCTGTCGGTACTACATGCGTAGCCGTTTCTATTAAGTTAACCCTCAGCGACCCGAAGGGCAGGGTGCTTTGGGCGAGTTGTGTAAGTTTTAGCCGCTTCGTCCACAACGTACTGCACGGCGATTCTGTTCTATATGACAATCACTTTGGGTTTACAGACATCCCCTGGTGATTGCTGGACCCGAAGGTACCAGAAGCTCAGGGCTAAGGCTGCTTACGCAGCGAGAGCGAATTCCTGGCCGTAGTTTTCGTCATTGGCAACTATAAGAAGTTGCAACAGTGGATTTACGAGTTCTGTTACCAACTCGGCATGCACCTAAAGTTTCGCAACCGGCGTCGAATCCTAAACGGCCCCGTGCTTGTAACTCGTTGTTTCATAGTGAGTGACAAGCCTTTGCAGTGTACGCCAAACCGTCACGGAAGGCCAACCCGAAGGTAGACCTTCCGTGATTGAGCAGCCTATTGGCCGCCTTTTTCGCTGTTCTGCAGGTCTTGCAGTGCCTTTGAGGTGATCTCGATGCACTTCTTCTCGTCGCCTGCCGCGTGGGCAGCCTTGGCCGAGGACACGGCAGTGTCTATCTCGCCGCTTTTGCCGCTGGTGTCAGTGGCGAGCAGCGCTTTACCGTTGTTGATTTTGTCCAGATTGATCTGGCACAGGTCTTTATCGCCCGCCGCAAAAGCAGGGGAAGCCAGCATCGCAGCGGTAATGAACAAGCCAGCAAGAGCGGAACGCTTCATAGGGTATCTCCTTGCGCAAAAGGGCTCGACGCTGCTGGCGTTCAACGGCTGCCAGCGACATCACTGATGAGCCTCGTTTGTCGAGGCCTATGCAGATGACTACGCCGGCGCGCAGGGGTTCTGTTTTTTTGCAGCTTTAATGAGCGCGGGCTTGGGTGACGCGGTCCACCAGGTAGACCAACCCGTGATAATCAATGCCGCCGTGCTGGCTCAGGCCGATCTCGCAAGTGCGGCTGGTGGAGATGCCTTCGCTGCAATATTGCACCGCGTCTTTGAGGGTGCGCAGTGAGTGGGCGTTGAGTTCCGGCGTAGTGAAGCCCTTGTCACCGGCAAACCCGCAGCAATGAATGCCTTCCGGGATCACCACGGTGTTGGAGCAACGTCGGGCCAGGTCGATCAGGGCCTGGCTTTCGCCCAGGTGTTGGGTGCTGCAGGTGACATGCACCGCAATGGGCGCTTCCTGGGGCGTGAAGTCGAGGCGGTCCATCAGGTGGGTGCGGATAAAACGTACGGGGTCGTAAAGGTCCAGGCGCGTTTCGCCCAGGTCCTGCACCAGGCGCAGGGTGCAGGGGCTGGTGTCGCAGTAGATCGGGTCGAGCCCGCCACGGCTGGCGTGGAGCAGGGCGCCGATCAGCTCCTGGCGCTTGTGTTCGGCCTGTTCGGCGTAGCCTTTGGAGGCGAAGGGCTGGCCGCAGCACAGGCTGTCCTGATTGTCGGGGAGCACGACTTGGTAACCGGCTTTTTCCAGCAGGCCGCGGGTTTTGTCGTACAGCGACATTTGTTCTTTATCCCCCGCTGACGGACCCATGGCGCGTGAAACGCAGGCGGCCAGGTAGACCACCCGTGGTCGTTCGTCCGTCACCACCGGGCTGAAACGGATGGCTTTTTCCGGCTGCGGCATGGCGTTGGTCCACTGCGGGATTTGCCCCTTGGACAGCTGGGTCACGCGGGCCGATAGCTTCGCCAGGCGCGGTGCGCCGAGCAGCATCCGAGCACCATTGGCCACATGCAGGGTAAAGCGCGCGCCTTGCAGCGCGGTGGAGAAATGGGTGGCGAGCCATTCGGCGGTTTTCGTGCTGTTGGCGTCACGGCTGCGGAGTTTTTTCACCAGGTCGCCGGTATTGATTCCGACAGGGCAGCGCTGGGCGCAAAGGCCGGTCGCGGCGCAGGTGTCGATGCCCTGGTAGTGATACGCGGCTTCCAACTCCGTGGTGTCAACACCTGCGCGTTTCTTCGCCTGGATGTCGCGCCAGATCACGATGCGCTGGCGCGGGCTCAAGGTCAGGCCTTTCGACGGGCACACCGGTTCGCAGAAGCCGCATTCGATGCACTTATCCACAAGCTCATCAGCGGCGGGTAGCGGCTTGAGGTGCTTGAGGTGGATTTGCGGGTCTTCGCTGAGCACCACGTCCGGGTTGAGAATGCCGTTGGGGTCGAGCAGGCGTTTGAGTTGCCACATCAATTGATAGGCGTCGCTGCCCCATTCCAGTTCCACGAACGGCGCCATATTGCGCCCGGTGCCGTGTTCAGCTTTAAGCGAGCCTCCAAACTCCACCGCCACCAATTGCGCCACGTCGTCCATGAACGCTTGATAGCGTGTGACTTCTTCCGCGCTGTTGAAGCCTTGGGTGAACACGAAGTGCAGATTGCCTTCCAGCGCGTGTCCGAAAAGGATTGCTTCGTCGTAGTGATGTTTGTCGAATAGCTCAATCAGGCGATTGACGCCGATTGCCAGTTGTTCAACCGGGAAGGTCACGTCTTCGATGATCACGGTGGTGCCGGTTTTGCGCACGGCGCCGACGGCAGGGAAGGTGTCTTTACGGATCGCCCACAGGCGGGCGTTTTCCACAGGGTCTTCGGTGAAGTCGACCTGTTTCTCTACCGGAAATGGGGCCAGGGACGCCATGATCAGCGCCAGTTGCTCATGCAGCAAAGTCGATGATGCCGCGCGGGACTCGATCAACAGGGCGCAGGCATTTTCCGAAAGTTGCTGTACGAAAGCCGGCATGCCTGGCTTGTTTTGTACCGAGCGCATGCTGCGTCGGTCCAACAGCTCGACGGCCGAGACTGGCTGGGTTTTGAGCACGGTGACCGCGTTACAGCAGGTCTCGACATCGGGAAACACAATCAACGCCGAGGCTTTGTTCGGGTGGTCGATCACCGTGTCGTAGGTGACCGCGCTGATAAATCCAAGGGTGCCCTCGGAACCCACCAGCAGATGGCTGAGGATATCCAACGGCTCATCGAAATCCACCAGGGCGTTGAGCGACAGCCCGGTGGTGTTTTTCAGACGGTATTTGTGGCGAATCCTGGCCGCTAATTCGGCATTGGCCCGCGTCTCGCGACCCAATGTCGCCAGCCGCTCAAGTAGCGCGCCGTGTTGTTCACGAAACGCCATAACGCTGGTGGCGTCTTCAGTATCTAGCCGGCTGCCGTCAGCCAGTACCAGGCGTATGCCGGCCAGGGTGTGGTAGGTGTTCTGCGCGGTGCCGCAGCACATGCCGCTGGCATTGTTGGCGACGATGCCGCCGATCTTGCAGGCGTTGATTGACGCCGGGTCCGGCCCGATCTTGCGCCCGAACGGCGCCAGCCAGGCATTGGCCTGGGCGCCGATCACACCGGGTTGCAGGCGGATTTGCGTGCCTTGCCCGCGAATCTCGCGGCCATTCCAGTTGTCGCCCAGCACGATCAGTACCGAATCGCTGATGGCTTGCCCGGACAGGCTGGTGCCAGCGGCGCGGAAGGTCACCGGTATGTGGTCGCGTTGAGCCAGTTGCAGCAACGCGACGACTTCGTCTTCTGACTCCACGCGGATCACCAGTTGTGGGATCAGTCGGTAAAAACTGGCGTCAGTGCCGAAAGCGAGGGTGGAAAGTGGGTCGTCGAAACGCCGATCTTTCGGGATCAGTTGTGCGACGTCGCTCAGGAAAGCAGCAGGCAGGCTCATCGGTCCTCCAGAAATAGCTGACGCCGGAATCGAATCCGGCGGCATTACGTGCAGGTCTTAGTGCACCAGCATACCGGTGAACCAGTAGGCCTGGGCCAGGGTGATCAACCCGACGATAGTGGCAAAGAACAAGCTGTGCTTGAGGGTAAAGCGGAACAGGTCGGACTCCTTGCCCACCAGGCCGGTAGCGGCGCACGCCACGGCGATGGATTGAGGCGAGATCATCTTGCCGGTGACGCCGCCGCTGGTGTTGGCAGCGACCAGCAGAGTGTCATTGACGCCGATCTGGTGCGCGGTGGTGGCCTGCAACGAGCTGAACAGGGCGTTGGACGAAGTGTCGGAGCCCGTCAGGAAAACCCCCAGCCATCCCAGGAACGGCGAGAAGAACGGGAAGGCTGCGCCAGTGCCAGCTAATACCAATGCCATGGTCGAAGACATGCCGGAGTAGTTGGTGACGAAGGCGAAGGCCAGCACCATCCCGATCGACAGGATCGGCCAGCGCAGTTCGTAGAAAGTCTCTTTTAAAGTGGTAAGACCAGTCTTGATGTCGATTTTCAGTACCAGCATCGAGATCAACGCGGAGAAGAAAATTGCAGTGCCGGTCGCCGAGATCGGGTCCAGTTTGAACACGGCCGGGATCGCGGTGGGGTTGGTCACGATTGGCGCGACCTTGATCACCAGTTGATCCAGGTGCGGGATTGCGAAGTTGAACACCCAGCTGTACATCGAGCCGCCGGCGGCGAACATCGCCTTGAATGGCTTGAGGGTCCAGATGGTGACCAGCACGGTGAGAATCAGGAAGGGCGACCAGGCCTTGAAAATCTGCCCGAGGCTGTAGGGCGAGACGATGGTGTTGCGTGGCAGGCCGAAGCCGCCGGCACTGGCGGTGACCGCTGCGCTGGAGGTTGCGCCGGCGATTTGTGCGCCTGCGGTGCGTTTTGGCTGCCAGACTTTCAGGAACAACGTCAGCGAAATCAGGCTGGCCAAAGCCGAGGTGATGTCCGGCAGTTCCGGGCCGATAAAATTGGACGTGAAGTACTGGGTGATGGCAAAGCTCAAGCCTGCGACCAGAGCGGCTGGCCAGGTTTCACGCACACCGCGCACGCCGTCCATCATGAACACCAGCCAGAACGGCACGAACAACGACAGCAGTGGCAGTTGGCGACCGGTCATGGCGCCGATCTTGAACGCGTCAATGCCGGTCACTTGGCCTGCAACAATGATCGGAATGCCCAGTGCGCCGAAGGCCACGGGCGCGGTATTGGCGATCAGGCACAGGCCGGCGGCGTACAGTGGGTTGAAGCCCAGGCCGACCAGCAGCGCAGCAGTGATCGCCACGGGCGCGCCGAAACCGGCCGCACCTTCCAGGAAGGCGCCGAAGCAAAAACCGATCAGCAGCACCTGCAGGCGTTGGTCGTCGGTGATCGACAGGACCGAGCTGCGGATGATCTCGAACTGACCGCTCTTGACGGTGAGTTTATAGAGGAATACCGCCGCGACAATGATCCATGCAATGGGCCACAGGCCGTAGGCAAAGCCGTAGCCGGCGGCGGCCAGTGCCATGTCTACCGGCATCTGGAAGGCGAAGATCGCCACCAGTATCGACAACGCCAAGGTGATGCTGCCCGCCACGTGGCCTTTGAGGCGGAACACAGCCAAGGCCAGGAAGAAGAATACGATCGGAATGACGGCTGCCAGTGCGGACAGGCCGAGGCTGCCGAGCGGGCTGTAGAGCTGTTGCCAGGTTTGCATAGTGGGGTGGCCCCTGATTGTTGTTGTTTGGTCAGCTTGGATAATTGGTAATACCAATTTACAATCGCTGTGGGCTAGAGTAAAAGCCTTGGCAGGGGTGTGTCAATTTGCCGCCCGCGAAACTTTGGTCGTAAGTGGGTGGGCAGGGTGTGCTGATCGGCTGAAACGAGGGTGTTCTGATAGGTGCTGCAAGCGCTGCGATAGGCGAGAATAGAGGCCCGGCGCGTGGTCGGGATGGTGGAGAGTGAGTGATGGGGTTTGATCAGGTGCGTCAGCGCCGTTTGTCCGATGACATCGTCGAGCAGCTTGAGGGCATGATCCTTGAGGGCACGCTGAAGTCGGGCGAGCGCTTGCCGGCCGAGCGCGCGTTGGCAGAGCAATTCGGGGTGTCGCGCCCTTCTTTGCGGGAGGCAATCCAGAAACTGTCAGCCAAAGGTTTGCTCGTCAGCCGCCAGGGCGGTGGTAACTATGTGGCCGAATCTTTAGGCTCCACGTTCAGTGATCCGCTGTTGCACCTGTTGGAGAACAACCCCGAGGCTCAGCGTGATCTGCTGGAGTTTCGTCAGACCCTTGAAGCCTCCTGCGCCTACTACGCCGCGTTGCGCGCGACAGAGGTTGATCGAGAGCGTCTTACGGCTGCCTTCGAAGCGCTACAGGATTGCTACACCCGGTCCGATGAAGTGAGTCGGGCCGAAGAGGGTGCGGCGGATGCGCGGTTTCACTTGGCGATCGCCGAGGCCAGCCACAACGCCGTGTTGCTGCACACCATCCGTGGTCTGTTCGACCTGCTCAAACGTAATGTGGTGACCAACATCGGCGGCATGTATCAGCAGCGAACGGAAACCCGCGACATGCTGATCAGCCAGCATCGGGATCTGTACCTGGCGATTATCGAAGGGCGCGCCGAGCAGGCACGGGAAGTCTCAACACGTCACCTGTTGTATGTGCAGGAAGTGTTGGAAGAAGTGCGTCAGGAAGTTCAGCGTGTAGCGCGTGCGGAGCGGCGCAAGGGGACGTAGCCGAGGGGACCTCCCAAGGCTACATCACAGCAAGGATCAGTCTTCCTTACCCTTGTTGCGTACAGCGCGATGCAGCTCGCGATTGGAGTCGCGCTCGCGTTCGGTATCACGCTTGTCGTATTCCTTCTTGCCCTTGCCCAAGGCGATCTCGCACTTGACCAGGTGCTTGCTCCAGTACCAGGACAGGCAGACGCAGGCGTAGCCCTTCTGCTGTACGGCGGCAGCGAGCTTTTCCAGTTCGCGGGCATTGAGCAGCAGCTTGCGCGTGCGCACCGGGTCGGCAATCACGTGCGTACTCGCAGTGGTCAGCGGGGTGATATGACTGCCGAGCAGCCACGCCTCGCCATCCTTGAGCAGCACATAACTGTCGACCAGTTGCAGCTTGCTGGCACGCAGACTCTTTACTTCCCAGCCGGCCAGGACCAGACCAGCCTCGAACCGATGTTCGATGAAGTAATCGTGTCGCGCCTTTTTATTTTGCGCGATGGTCCCTGTAGGGTGTTTCTTTTGTTTAGCCATAGGGGCGGCATTATAGGGAGTTGCGAGGCTGTCGGCTACGGTCAACCTGCGTGCTTGAGCGTGTTGGACGAATCCCGGACAATACCCGCAGTTCTCACGTTTTTTTCTCTCGCGGATCGGGCTGTTCTTTCGCGATGTTTGCCTCAGCAGTGGAAGTAACGCTCACATGACGACGCATATTCAACGTTCGGCCCTGCTGCCTTATCCGGCGCAGGCGCTCTATGACCTGGTCAACGACGTGGCGCGTTACCCGGAATTCCTGCCGTGGTGCTCGGCGGCCGAAGTGCTGGAAAGCAGTGATGAGCACATGGTTGCCAGTGTTGGGGTGGCGAAGGGCGGGCTTAGCCAGCACTTTGTGACGCGCAATGTGCTGGTGCCTGGGAAATCCATTGAAATGAATTTGCAGGAAGGGCCGTTTACCCAGTTGCATGGTGTATGGGTATTCAAGGCGCTGACGGACAAAGCCTGCAAGATCAGCCTGGACCTTTCCTTTGATTACGCCGGGCCTATCGTGCGCGCGACCTTGGGGCCTTTGTTCAATCAGGCCGCCAATACGCTGGTGGATGCATTCTGTCAGCGAGCCAAGCAACTGCATGGTTGAGATTGAAGTGGTGTACGCCGCTGTGGATCGTCAAGTTCTGCTGACGGTGACGGTGCCGGCTGGCACCAGTCTGCGCTCGGCGGCGCAAGCGTCAGGCATTGCTCAGCAATTCCCCGAGTTGAATCTGGCTGACTGCGTTCTGGGTATATTCGGCAAAGTGGTCGCGGACGCAGAAGTGCGTAGTGTGCAGGCAGGTGATCGTATTGAGATTTACCGCCCCTTGCTGGCAGACCCAAAAGAAATTCGCAGGTTGCGCGCAGCCAAGGCGGCGCTGGCCAAGCAGCAGAACTCCTAGGGCGGCCAAATGGCAGGCAACAAAAAGCCCGGCATGCCGGGCTTTTTGTTGAGCGCCGCAAAATTACTGCGGGCTGGTGTCCAGAGGTTGTGGCGTTGGGACGGGAACCGTTTCCACGCCATCGACGTCTTTCTGGATCTTGTCGAGCAGAGAGCCTGGCTTGGCCGGCACTTCGGACTTCGGCTTCTCGCCTTCCTGCGCTGGCGCAGTGACGTTGGTGCCGTTGTCCTTGCCGAGCAAGGCTTCATCACGGCTTACGCCGGGCATGAAGTCCCCCGATAGGCTGACAAGCTGGTCATTGCCATTGAAAATGACACTGACGCGCTCCTGTTGGCGTTCACCGCCACCAGGCTGCAGGCTGTAGAGATAATCCCAGCGATCGGCATGGAAAGTGTCGGTCAGCAGGGGGTTACCCATGATAAACCGTACTTGCCGTCGGGTCATTCCGGGGCGTAACTGGTCTATCATGTCCTGCGTGACGACATTGCCCTGCTGGATGTCGATTTTGTAAACCCCGGGGAATGAACAACCGGCGAGTGCGAGCAGTCCCACAAAGGTGAAACTGGTTAGCAAGAGCTTGGTGTTTTGCATCGGTGGGCGACTTCCACTATCTTGGCTGGGACAACGTAAACGCCGATCATACCCGTATTAAGAGAAGCTGCGAAGCAGCATCCGCGAGAAAGCTAACCATGGTTGAAAATAGCGAACTACGCAAAGCCGGTCTCAAAGTGACTCTGCCACGAGTCAAGATTCTACAAATGCTCGATTCTGCTGAGCAGCGTCACATGAGTGCCGAGGATGTCTACAAGGCGCTGATGGAGTCTAACGAGGACGTCGGCCTGGCCACGGTTTACCGTGTACTGACCCAGTTTGAAGCCGCAGGGCTGGTGGTTCGTCATAATTTCGACGGCGGTCATGCAGTATTTGAACTGGCTGATGGTGGTCATCACGACCACATGGTGGACCTGGATACCAATGAGGTTATCGAGTTCACCAGCCCGGAAATCGAAGCGCTGCAGCACAAGATTGCTGAGGAGCATGGCTTCGATCTGGTTGACCATAATCTGGTCCTGTACATCCGTAAGAAAAAGTAACAAGCGCTGCGGATTCACGCTGCAAAACGATCGAAGGCGACCTCAGGGTTGCCTTCGTGCTTTCTATAGAAGCGAAAACTATCCGCTCAGGCCTTTGCCGCCACGACCATTTTCTTCGCGTGCGCCAAAGACTCCTTGGTCAAATCGATCCCGCCGAGCATGCGCGCCACTTCTTCAACGCGTTCCGACTTATTCAGCTTGGACACGGCTGTGTGTGTTGCATCGCTGCCGCGGACCTTGTGCACAAACAGGTGCTGATGCCCCTGGGCCGCCACTTGCGGCAAGTGCGTTACTGTCAGTACCTGGCCTCTATCCCCCAGGCGTCGCAACAACTGGCCAACAATTTCTGCCGTCGGCCCGCCAATCCCGACATCGACTTCGTCGAATACCAATGTCGGCACCCGAGAGGTTTGCGCAGTGATCACCTGGATGGCCAGGCTGATTCGCGACAGTTCGCCGCCGGAGGCTACTTTCGCCAGTGCCTTGAGCGGTTGCCCGGGGTTGGCGCTGACCAGTAGCTCCACCTGCTCCAACCCGTGGGGCTGCAGTTCGTTACTTGCGTTGGTGCGCAATTCAATAGTGAAGCGCCCGCCAGGCATGCCCAGGCGTTGGATCTCCAACTCCACTGCGCTGGCCAGGCCCGTCGCTGCTTGCTGCCGCAAGTCGCTGAGTTCGCGCGCCTTCTCCTGATAGTGGCGAGCAAAAGAGGCGAGCTCGTCGCCCAGGCGCTCGATGGATTCATCGTTGGCGTTCAGGGTCTCGATTTCATCCAGCAGCTTTTGCTGCATTGTCGCCACTTCGGTGGGCTGGATGCGATGTTTGCGCGCCAGGGTATAGATGGTGTCGAGGCGTTCTTCTATCTCCTGCAGGCGCGCCGGGTCGGCATCGAAGTGATCCAGAAAGCGATTCAACTCGCCGACGGCTTCTTCAACTTGAATCTGTGCGCTGGTCAGCAAGGTCGTGGCCTCGCTCAACGAGCCGGAGGCGCTGTTCACGCTAGAGAGGCGATTGAGGCTGGCAGTCAGTGCGTTGAGCACATTGCCGGAGTCACTCTCACTGCATTGCTCCACCACCTGGCGGCAAATGCCCAGCAGGGTTTCCGCGTTGGTGAGGTTCTTGTGTTCCTGCTCAAGCTGCTCCAGTTCAGTCTCGCCCAGGCCGAGGCTTTCCAGCTCTTCGAGTTGGTAGCTGAGCAATTGGTGGCGAGCACGTTGCTCATCGCCGGAGTTGGAGAGTCGCTCCAGCTCCTGGCGAGTCTGGCGCCAGCGCTGGGCGGCGAGTTGCACTTGGCGGGCCAGGTCTGTGGCGCCCGCGTACTCGTCGAGCAGGCGGCGATGGGTATCGGTTTTCAGCAGGGACTGGTGTTCATGCTGGCTGTGGATATCGATCAGCAGTTCGCCCAGGGCTTTTAGGTCGCCAAGCGGGCAGGGGGTGCCATTGATGTAGCCGCGGGACCGACCTTCTGCCGTGATGACCCGCCGAAGGATGCACGGCCCTTCATTATTAAGGTCGCGCTCGGCCAGCCAGGCCTCGGCCTCGGGAATATCCGCCAGGTCGAAGGTGGCCAGGATATCGGCTTTGTCCGCGCCGGGGCGCACCACGCCGCTGTCGGCGCGATCACCCAGGGTCAGGCCCAGGGCATCGAGCATGATCGACTTGCCGGCGCCGGTTTCGCCTGTGATTACGCTCATCCCGCGATCCAGTTCGAGATCCAGGTGTTCAACGATGGCGTAGTTATGTACGGACAGGTGCACGAGCATGACGGCCGCTCCCAGGCTTTAGGTCTGGTTATTTATACAGTGTTTTGTTCGGCGCTGACAATCCTGACGCTTAGCTCGATTTGCTTGAATCTGGATATTTTTAAGCGCAATCAGGAATGACCAGGCAGGAATTGATGAAGGTCAGTCGAAAGACTTTTGGTAACGCCTGCGCCCTTGAACCTGGAAATTGTGGCCCCATATACCGGAACAGAAGCGCGAGTTGAGTTCGCGCATGATTTTGAAAGGAGAAAACTATGGCTGACGAACAGACGCAGGATACGCAAACTCCAGACGCCAATTCGGCTGTCGGCGATGAGCTGGCGACTCGTGTGCAAGTGCTCGAAGAGCAATTGGCCGCTGCGCAGGACCAGTCTTTGCGTGTTGCCGCTGATCTGCAGAACGTCCGCCGCCGTGCCGAGCAGGATGTAGAAAAGGCTCACAAATTCGCGCTGGAAAAATTCGCCAATGACTTGCTGCCGATTATCGACAGCCTGGAGCGTGGCCTTGAATTGTCCAACCCGGACGACGAAAACATCCGCCCGATGCGCGAAGGGATCGAACTGACCCTGAAAATGTTCCAGGACACCCTGAAGCGTTATCAGCTGGAAGCGATCGATCCACAAGGCGGCGAGCCGTTCAACGCTGAGCATCACCAAGCCATGGCCATGCAGGAAAGCCATGACCTAGAGCCGAACAGCGTGCTCAAAACGTTCCAGAAGGGTTATCTGCTCAATGGTCGCCTGCTGCGCCCGGCGATGGTCGTCGTGAGCAAGGCGCCTGCACCGGTTTCGCCTTCTATTGATGAGCAGGCTTGAAATACGCTGCAAAGCCCCCATCTATAAGTCAAGCGTTTAAGTGCTACCGCAGTTAGCCACCACTGCTGCGGCAACCAAATTCAAGTTTCGGGAGAGTAAATCATGGGCAAAATTATCGGTATCGACCTGGGGACCACCAACTCCTGTGTCTCCGTCATGGAAAACGGCAAAGCCAAAGTTATTGAAAACGCCGAAGGCGCGCGTACCACGCCGTCGATCATTGCTTACGCAAATGATGGCGAGATCCTCGTTGGTCAGTCGGCCAAGCGCCAGGCTGTGACCAACCCGCACAACACCCTGTACGCGGTAAAGCGTCTGATCGGTCGTAAGTTCGACGAAGAAGTCGTACAGAAAGACATCAAGATGGTGCCTTACAAAATCGCCAAGGCTGACAACGGTGACGCCTGGGTTGAAGTAAATGGCAACAAAATGTCGGCACCGCAGATCTCGGCTGAAGTCTTGAAAAAGATGAAGAAGACCGCCGAAGACTATCTGGGTGAAACCGTGACCGAAGCGGTGATCACCGTTCCGGCCTACTTCAACGACAGCCAGCGCCAGGCGACCAAAGACGCCGGCCGCATCGCGGGCCTGGACGTAAAACGTATCATCAACGAACCAACCGCAGCTGCTCTGGCTTACGGTATGGACAAGGCCAAGGGCGATCACACTGTGATCGTTTATGACCTGGGTGGTGGTACTTTCGACGTGTCGGTCATCGAGATCGCTGAAGTTGACGGCGAGCACCAGTTCGAAGTGTTGGCCACCAATGGCGACACCTTCCTGGGTGGTGAAGACTTTGACATTCGTCTGATCGACTACCTCGTTGACGAATTCAAGAAAGAAAGCGGCATGAACCTCAAGGGTGACCCGCTGGCGATGCAGCGCCTGAAAGAAGCTGCTGAGAAAGCCAAGATCGAGCTGTCTTCGAGCCTGTCGACCGACGTGAACCTGCCGTACATCACAGCAGATGCTACCGGTCCTAAGCACTTGAATGTGAAGATTTCTCGCTCCAAGCTGGAAGCGCTGGTTGAAGACCTGGTTCAGCGCACCATCGAGCCTTGCCGCATCGCTCTGAAAGACGCCGGTATTGACGTTGGCGCCATCAACGACGTGATCCTGGTGGGCGGTCAGACCCGTATGCCACTGGTTCAGCAGAAAGTGACCGAGTTCTTCGGTAAAGAAGCACGTAAAGACGTGAACCCGGACGAAGCGGTTGCCATGGGTGCTGCCATCCAGGGCGCGGTATTGGCCGGTGATGTGAAAGACGTGCTGCTGCTGGACGTCAGCCCGCTGACCCTGGGTATCGAAACCATGGGCGGCGTAATGACTGCGCTGATCGAGAAAAACACCACGATTCCTACCAAGAAATCGCAAGTGTTCTCGACTGCCGATGACAACCAAGGCGCCGTGACCATTCACGTGTTGCAAGGTGAGCGTAAGCAGGCTGCTCAGAACAAGTCCCTTGGCAAGTTCGACCTGGCCGAGATTCCACCAGCACCACGTGGCGTGCCGCAAATCGAAGTAACCTTCGATATCGACGCCAACGGCATCCTGCACGTCGGTGCGAAGGACAAGGCGACTGGCAAAGAGCAGAAGATCACCATCAAGGCCAACTCCGGTCTGTCTGATGAAGAAATTCAACAGATGATTCGTGATGCTGAAGCCAACGCTGATGCGGATGCCAAGTTTGCTGAACTGGCTGGCGCCCGTAACCAGGGTGATGCACTGGTTCACTCGACACGCAAAATGGTCGCTGATGCCGGCGATAAAGTGACTGCTGAAGAGAAGACTGCAATCGAAGCTGCTGTGGTTGCCCTGGAAGCAGCTGTCAAAGGCGACGACAAGGCCGCTATCGAAGCCAAGATCGAAGAGCTGTCGAAAGTCTCCGCTCCAGTGGCGCAGAAAATGTATGCCGAACAAGGTCAGCCAGCTGACGGTGCTGCGCAACAGGCTGAGCCTGAAGCCAAGCATGACGACGTTGTCGATGCCGAGTTCGAAGAAGTCAAAGACCAGAAGTAAGTTGGTCGCCCGGTTGACCGCTATCAAGCGGTGACTGGTAGGATGTCGCCGCGCGGGAGCTTGCTCCCGCGTTGGCGTGTCTGGGGTATGCGAATTTTTACAGCATGCGACAGCGTTCGGATGCTGGCGGTGTGATCGGGAATGCTCCTGCTTTCCGAGCAGTAAATACCGCACTTTTGGCCGGGTCCCTGGCTAAAAAGTAGTAATGACCAGGATCGTTGAATTGACGTGAGTTGGGTCCGGGCCTGTATTGGGGCTCAACGAGTTTGGCAAGGCTCAGGAGGGTCTGGCTGAACGTCCTTAAGAGTGCAAAGACTTATGGCAAAGCGTGACTATTACGAAGTATTGGGTGTGGAGCGCGGTTCCAGCGAGGCGGACCTGAAGAAGGCCTACCGTCGCTTGGCGATGAAGCACCACCCGGACCGTAATCCGGATAGCAAAGAATCCGAAGAAATGTTCAAAGAGGCCAATGAGGCCTACGAATGTCTGTCTGATCCCAACAAGCGTGCGGCCTACGACCAGTATGGCCATGCCGGTGTCGACCCGAGCATGGGTGGCGGCGGTGCGGGGTTTGGTGGTCAGAACTTCTCCGATATTTTCGGTGACGTGTTCAGCGACTTCTTCGGCGGTGGCCGGGGCGGTCAGCGTGGCGGCGCCCAGCGTGGCAGCGATTTGCGCTACACCCTGGAATTGAATCTGGAAGAAGCCGTGCGCGGTACCAGCGTCAATATCCGTGTGCCGACGCTGGTCAACTGCAAGCCGTGTGATGGCTCGGGTGCCAAGAAAGGTTCCTCGCCGATCACCTGTCCGACCTGTGGCGGTATCGGCCAGGTCCGTATGCAGCAGGGCTTCTTCTCGGTGCAGCAGACCTGCCCGCGCTGCCATGGCCAGGGCAAGATCATTTCCGACCCGTGCGATTCCTGCCACGGTGAAGGTCGCGTCGAAGAGTACAAGACCTTGTCGGTGAAAGTGCCGGCGGGCGTGGATACCGGTGATCGCATTCGTCTGTCGGGTGAAGGCGAGGCCGGTACTCAGGGCGGTCCGACGGGTGACCTGTACGTGGTGATCAATGTGCGCGAGCACTCGATCTTCCAGCGTGACGGCAAGCACCTGTTCTGCGAAGTGCCGATCAGCTTTGTCGATGCTGCCTTGGGCGGCGAGCTTGAGATTCCGACTCTCGACGGTCGGGTCAAGCTCAAGATTCCTGAGGGTACCCAGACCGGCAAGCAGTTCCGTATCCGTGGCAAAGGCGTTGCGCCGGTGCGTGGTGGCGGTGCTGGCGACCTGATGTGCCGTGTGGCGGTGGAAACACCGGTCAACCTGAATCGCCGTCAGCGCGAACTGCTTGAAGAGTTCCGCAGCTCGATGGAAGGTGATGACTCTCACTCGCCGAAAACCGCGGGCTTTTTCGATGGTGTGAAGCGTTTCTTCGGCGACCTGTAAGGAATTGAGTATGCGACGTATAGCCGTAATGGGCGCTGCCGGGCGCATGGGCAAGACGCTGGTCGAAGCGGTGCAGCAGCGTTCGCCGGCCTCCGGGCTGACCGCGGCGATCGTTCGTCCGGGCAGCACCTTGATTGGTGCGGACGCGGGTGAGTTGGCCTCGCTGGGGCGTATCGGTGTGTCGTTGTCCGGCAACCTGGAGCAGGTGGCGGACGAGTTTGACGTGCTGATCGACTTCACGCTGCCGGACGTAATGCTGAAAAACCTGGCCTTCTGCCGCAAGGCGGGCAAGGCCATGGTGATCGGCACCACCGGCTTGACGGCTGAGCAGAAGCAGTTGCTGGTAGAAGCGGGCAAGGATATCCCGATCGTCTTCGCCGCCAACTTCAGCGTCGGTGTGAACCTGTCGCTCAAACTGCTGGATCTGGCGGCGCGCGTGCTGGGCGATGAGGCGGATATCGAGATCATCGAGACTCACCATCGTCACAAGATCGACGCGCCGTCGGGCACTGCGCTACGCATGGGTGAGGCGATTGCCGATGCGCTGGGTCGTGACCTGTCGAAAGTGGCGGTGTACGGCCGCGAAGGCCATACCGGTGCGCGGGCGCGTGACACCATTGGTTTTGCGACCGTGCGCGGTGGCGATGTCGTGGGTGATCACACCGTGTTGTTCGCCACTGAAGGTGAGCGCCTGGAAATCACGCACAAAGCCTCCAGCCGCATGACGTTTGCCAAAGGCGCGGTACGTGCTGCGCTGTGGTTGGAAGGTCGTACGCCTGGTCTGTACGACATGCGCGATGTGCTGGATCTGCACTAATCAGTAGCTAAAACGGGGCCTCAAGCTTATGCTTAGGCCCCGTTTTTACCCGCTAAGCGACGTCCTGTCGCATTCCCCTGCCTTTAAGGCTCTTTAGCGGTGGACCAAAAAAGCCTTTTTCTGTAAGCTACAGCTTTAGTGTGTCCACTAAAAGCGCGCAGAATAATTCAGTGAAGAAGCGGGGTGACGTGTCCATACGTCACTCCGCTTTTTTACAACCTGCGATCGCCCTTTCAGGCTTTATTTACGGGAGGTCTTCTTGACTAAGCCAGCCATACTCGCCCTTGCTGATGGCAGCATTTTTCGCGGCGAAGCCATTGGAGCCGACGGTCAGACCGTTGGAGAGGTAGTGTTTAACACTGCCATGACCGGCTATCAGGAAATCCTTACCGATCCTTCCTACGCCCAACAGATCGTTACCCTGACCTATCCGCACATCGGCAACACCGGTACTACACCGGAAGACGTCGAGTCTGATCGTGTCTGGTCGGCCGGTCTGGTGATTCGTGACCTGCCACTGGTTGCGAGCAACTGGCGTAACACGATGTCGCTGTCCGATTACCTGAAAGCCAACAATGTTGTGGCGATCGCCGGTATCGATACCCGCCGCCTCACGCGCATCCTGCGTGAAAAAGGCTCGCAGAACGGCTGCATCATGGTCGGTGACAATATCTCCGAAGAGGCGGCGATTGCCGCAGCGCAGGGTTTTCCAGGCCTGAAAGGCATGGACCTGGCGAAAGTCGTCAGCGTCAAAGAGAAGTACGAATGGCGCTCGACTGTCTGGGACTTGAAGACCGACAGCCATGCGACCATCGAAGCTGCTGACCTGCCTTATCACGTTGTGGCCTACGACTACGGCGTCAAGTACAACATCCTGCGCATGCTGGTCGAGCGCGGCTGCCGCGTGACCGTCGTGCCGGCGCAAACGCCTGCCAGCGACGTGCTCGCCTTGCAGCCGGATGGCGTATTCCTGTCCAACGGCCCAGGTGACCCTGAGCCATGCGACTATGCCATCCAGGCGATCAAGGACGTGCTGGAAACCGAGATTCCGGTATTCGGTATCTGCCTCGGTCACCAACTGCTGGCCCTGGCCTCCGGCGCCAAGACCCTGAAAATGGGCCACGGCCACCACGGTGCCAACCACCCGGTACAAGACCTGGACACTGGCGTCGTGATGATCACCAGCCAGAACCACGGTTTTGCGGTGGATGAAGCCACCCTGCCGAGCAACGTGCGCGCCATTCACAAGTCGCTGTTCGATGGTTCCCTGCAGGGCATCGAGCGCACCGACAAGAGCGCGTTCAGCTTCCAGGGTCACCCTGAAGCGAGCCCGGGCCCGAACGACGTAGCGCCGCTGTTCGACCGTTTCATCAATGAGATGGCCAAGCGACGCTGACTGAGCGGCCTGCGGGCGGCCCCGAATGTCGGTGGCCCCCGCAGGCTTATCAAAGATTGTTCAAGACGGCTTGCCGACTGACCTGCGGATTTGAGTGACAAACCCATGCCAAAACGTACAGACATAAAAAGCATCCTGATTCTCGGCGCTGGCCCGATCGTGATCGGCCAGGCCTGCGAATTCGACTACTCCGGCGCCCAGGCCTGTAAAGCCCTGCGCGAAGAGGGCTACCGCGTCATCCTGGTGAACTCCAACCCGGCCACCATCATGACCGACCCGGCCATGGCCGACGCCACTTACATCGAGCCGATCAAGTGGCAGACCGTTGCCAAGATCATCGAGAAAGAGCGTCCGGACGCGCTGCTGCCAACCATGGGTGGCCAGACTGCACTGAACTGCGCCCTGGACCTGGAGCGCGAAGGCGTCCTGGAAAAATTCGGCGTAGAGATGATCGGCGCCAACGCCGACACCATCGACAAGGCTGAAGACCGTTCGCGTTTCGACAAGGCCATGAAGTCCATCGGCCTGGCGTGCCCGCGTTCCGGTATCGCCCACAGCATGGAGGAAGCCAATGCGGTCCTCGAGACGCTGGGCTTCCCGTGCATCATCCGTCCGTCCTTCACCATGGGCGGCACCGGTGGCGGTATTGCTTACAACCGCGAAGAGTTCGAAGAAATCTGCGCCCGCGGTCTGGACCTGTCGCCGACCAAAGAGCTGCTGATCGACGAATCCCTGATCGGCTGGAAAGAATACGAGATGGAGGTTGTCCGCGATAAGAAGGATAACTGCATCATCGTCTGCTCCATCGAAAACTTCGACCCGATGGGCGTGCACACCGGTGACTCGATCACGGTTGCTCCAGCACAGACCCTGACCGACAAGGAATACCAGATCCTGCGTAACGCCTCCCTGGCGGTACTGCGCGAGATCGGCGTGGAAACCGGCGGCTCCAACGTTCAGTTCGGCATCTGCCCGGACACCGGCCGCATGGTCGTGATCGAGATGAACCCGCGCGTTTCCCGTTCGTCGGCCCTGGCCTCGAAAGCCACCGGTTTCCCGATCGCCAAGGTCGCTGCCAAGCTGGCTGTGGGTTACACCCTGGACGAGCTGTCGAACGACATCACCGGCGGCAAGACCCCGGCGTCCTTCGAACCGTCGATCGACTACGTCGTCACCAAGCTGCCACGCTTTGCCTTCGAAAAATTCGCCAAGGCTGACGCGCGCCTGACCACCCAGATGAAGTCTGTGGGTGAAGTCATGGCCATCGGCCGTACTTTCCAGGAATCCCTGCAGAAAGCCCTGCGTGGCCTGGAAGTAGGTGTTTGCGGTCTGGACGAGAAACTCGACCTGAGCAACCCGGAAAGCATGAGCGTGCTCAAGCGCGAGCTGACTGTGCCGGGCGCCGAGCGTATCTGGTACGTGGCTGATGCTTTCCGCGCCGGCATGACCGTCGAAGACATCTTCGGCATGAACATGATCGACCCGTGGTTCCTGGTACAGATCGAAGATCTGATCAAGGAAGAAGAAAAGGTCAAGACCCTGGGTCTGGCCAGCATCGACCGCGACATGATGTTCCGCCTCAAGCGCAAAGGTTTCTCCGACCAGCGTCTGGCCAAGCTGCTGGGTGTAACCGAGAAGAACCTGCGTACGCATCGCCACAAGCTGGAGATCTTCCCGGTCTACAAGCGTGTTGATACCTGCGCGGCCGAGTTCTCCACCGATACCGCCTACCTGTACTCCACCTACGAGGAAGAGTGCGAAGCTGCGCCGTCGGGTCGCGACAAGATCATGATCCTGGGTGGCGGTCCGAACCGTATCGGCCAAGGCATCGAGTTCGATTACTGCTGCGTACACGCCGCTCTTGCCCTGCGCGAAGACGGGTACGAGACCATCATGGTCAACTGCAACCCGGAAACCGTTTCCACAGACTACGACACCTCCGATCGCCTGTACTTCGAGCCAGTAACCCTGGAAGACGTGCTGGAAATCGTGCGCGTCGAGAAGCCAAAAGGTGTGATCGTCCAGTACGGCGGCCAAACCCCGTTGAAACTGGCGCGTGCCCTGGAAGCCGCTGGTGTGCCGATCATCGGCACCAGCCCGGACGCCATCGACCGTGCCGAAGACCGTGAGCGCTTCCAGCAAATGGTTGAGCGCCTGAACCTGCGTCAGCCGCCAAACGCCACCGTGCGCAGCGAAGACGAAGCCATCCGTGCAGCCAGCAAGATCGGCTACCCGCTGGTGGTGCGTCCGTCCTACGTACTGGGCGGCCGTGCGATGGAAATTGTCTACGAAGAAGAAGAGCTGAAGCGCTACCTGCGTGACGCGGTGAAAGTGTCCAACGACAGCCCAGTGCTGCTGGATCACTTCCTCAACTGCGCCATCGAAATGGACGTGGACGCGGTTTGCGACGGCACCGATGTGGTGATCGGCGCGATCATGCAGCACATTGAGCAGGCGGGTGTTCACTCCGGTGACTCCGCATGCTCGCTGCCGCCGTACTCGCTGCCGGCGCACATCCAGGACGAGATGCGCGAACAGGTCAAGAAAATGGCCCTGGAACTGGGTGTGGTCGGCCTGATGAACGTACAGTTGGCGCTGCAAGGCGAGGACATCTACGTCATCGAAGTCAACCCGCGCGCTTCGCGTACCGTGCCATTTGTTTCCAAGTGCATCGGTGTGTCCCTGGCCATGATCGCTGCCCGCGTGATGGCTGGTAAGACCCTGAAGGAAATTGGCTTCACCAAGGAAATCATTCCTAACTTCTACAGCGTGAAAGAGGCGGTGTTCCCATTCGCCAAGTTCCCTGGTGTGGACCCGATCCTGGGCCCAGAGATGAAGTCCACCGGTGAAGTCATGGGTGTGGGCGATACCTTCGGCGAAGCCTTCGCCAAAGCCCAGATGGGCGCCAGCGAAGTGCTGCCGACCGGCGGTACAGCGTTCATCAGTGTGCGTGATGATGACAAGCCACTTGTTGCAGGCGTGGCCCGTGATCTGATCAACTTGGGCTTCGAAGTCGTGGCCACCGCCGGGACCGCCAAGCTGATCGAGGCTGCCGGCCTGAAAGTGCGTCGCGTGAACAAGGTGACGGAAGGCCGTCCGCACGTGGTCGACATGATCAAGAATGACGAAGTCACCCTGATCATCAACACCACCGAGGGTCGCCAGTCGATCGCGGACTCCTACTCCATTCGTCGTAACGCCTTGCAGCACAAGATCTACTGCACCACCACCATTGCTGCTGGCGAAGCCATCTGCGAAGCGCTCAAGTTCGGTCCGGAAAAGACCGTGCGTCGCTTGCAGGATCTACACGCAGGATTGAAGGCATGACCAAATACCCAATGACCGTCCAGGGCTTCAAGGCCCTGGAAGAGGAACACGCCCACCTGACCAAGGTCGTACGTCCAAAGCTGAGCCAGGACATCGGTACGGCCCGCGAGCTGGGTGACTTGAAGGAAAACGCCGAATACCACGCTGCTCGCGAGCAGCAAGGTATGGTCGAGGCGCGGATCCGTGATATCGAAGGCCGCCTGCAGAACTCGGTGGTCATCGACGTGACGACCATTCCGAAGACCGGCAAGGTGATTTTCGGCACGACCGTGGAAATCGCCAACGTCGAGACTGATGAAAGCGTGGTCTACCACATCGTTGGCGAAGACGAAGCTGACTTTAAGCTCGGCAAGATCTCTGTCGGTTCTCCGCTGGCCCGCGCCTTGATTGCCAAGGAAGAGGGCGATGTGGTTTCTGTTAAAACGCCTGGCGGCGTGACCGAGTACGAGATTGTTGAAGTTCGTCACGTCTGAAAGACGGCGCCCGCTTCGTGCGGGCGCCATGCTTTGGCAGCTCTCCCAGATGCTTTGGGTGGGTGGCCTGTGGTTGTTGCACATTGGCGTGTTGCCGGCGCTGGGCCTGATTGGCCTGGCACCGTTGCTGATCGATGAGATCGATGGATTACTGAGTGCGTTGCTGGTGGGTTTTGCAGCGGCGTGCGTGACGCTCCAGGCATTGGTGCTGGTCAAGGCCGAGGGCTTGGGAAGTTTGTGGCGGGATATTCGCGGGCAACTGCTGTTGATGGCGCTGTATGCGTGTGCAATGTATTGCATTGTGCATGTCTGGCTGCCGGAAGCGTTGCGCTGGCAGCTATTCAGCTATCTTGTGCTAGGGTTTTCCGGTCTGGTGCTGGTGATGCAGCCGGCGCCAGGATGGAGTGGCAGGGCGCGCGAAGCACGCCCGTGACCCTTTTGTATTACTTGAAGCGGTGTACGTTTGACAGTTGCTTGTTGACGCTGAAGTTCTTGCGATACAGCAGCGCCATCTTGCCGATGACCTGAACCAGGTCCGCTTTGCCTACCTTGCACAGTTCTGCAATGGCAGCCAGGCGCGCTTCGCGGTCAAGGATGTTGACCTTGATCTTGATCAGTTCATGATCGTTCAGCGCACGTTCGAATTCGGCTAACACACCTTCAGTCAAACCGTTATCTGCCACAATCAGAACTGGTTTCAGATGGTGGCCAATGGATTTGTACTGTTTCTTCTGCTCTTGAGTGAGCGGCATAATCTGACCCCTGCGTCTGATCTTGTAAAAAGCGGCGGCCAGTTTACCCGAGCGAGTCCGGGACCGCCCAGTTAATCACGACCCGTTTTATTTTTCGAGGTGGCCCGTGGCCCGTTCCAAAACCAGCCTTAAGTGGCTACAAGAACATTTCAACGATCCTTACGTCAAAAAGGCGCAAAAGGACGGCTACCGTTCCCGGGCCAGCTACAAGCTGTTGGAGATCCAGGACAAGGACAAGTTGATTCGTCCAGGCATGAGCGTTATCGATCTGGGGGCCGCCCCAGGTGGTTGGTCCCAGGTGACCAGTCGTCTGATTGGTGGGCAGGGCCGCTTGATCGCTTCCGACATCCTGGAAATGGACAGTATCCCGGATGTGACCTTTGTTCATGGTGACTTTACTCAGGATGCCGTACTCGCACAGATCCTTGAGGCTGTGGGAAATTCGCAGGTAGACCTTGTGATTTCCGACATGGCCCCCAATATGAGTGGATTACCGGCCGTTGATATGCCGCGCGCAATGTTCCTATGTGAGCTGGCGCTGGATTTGGCGGGTCGGGTTTTGCGTCCTGGTGGTGATTTTCTGGTGAAAGTCTTCCAGGGCGAGGGTTTCGATGAGTACCACAAGAACATCCGCAAGTTGTTCGAGAAGGTGCAAACGCGTAAGCCTGACTCTTCCCGAGACAGGTCTCGGGAGCAGTACCTGCTCTGCCGCGGCTTCCGCGGGGTTGAAGGCGCTGCGAGTGAAGAGCGTTTTTGAGGAATTCGAGGAGGGCGATAGGTTTTTTTATATCGCTTTCGTCACGAAGCTTTACGAATATTGTGTAGTCAAAGTTTCACAAAGGGTTACAGACGGCGCCTGCCAGAGTTGTAGGTAATGTAGTAAGTTAGGCTGGTGAATATCATGCGAAGCGCGCGCCAGTAGCGGAGCTTGCTTCAGAGGGTAGTTAATTGAACGATATGGCAAAGAATCTGATCCTGTGGTTGATCATCGCGGCTGTCCTGGTGACGGTGATGAACAACTTCTCCAGCCCTAACGAGCCGCAGACCCTCAACTATTCCGACTTCATCCAGCAAGTTAAGGATGGCAAGGTCGAGCGCGTAGCGGTTGATGGCTACGTGATCACCGGCAAACGCAACGACGGCGACAGCTTCAAGACCATTCGTCCGGCGATCCAGGACAACGGTCTGATCGGCGACCTCGTGGATAACCATGTGGTTGTCGAAGGCAAGCAGCCTGAGCAGCAGAGCATCTGGACACAATTGCTGGTAGCCAGCTTCCCGATCCTGGTGATCATCGCCGTGTTCATGTTCTTCATGCGCCAGATGCAAGGCGGTGCGGGAGGCAAGGGCGGGCCGATGAGCTTCGGCAAGAGCAAGGCACGTCTGCTCTCCGAAGATCAGGTGAAAACCACCCTGGCTGACGTTGCCGGTTGCGACGAAGCCAAGGAAGAAGTGGGCGAGTTGGTCGAGTTCCTGCGTGATCCGGGCAAGTTCCAGCGCCTGGGTGGCCGCATTCCTCGCGGCGTACTGATGGTTGGTCCTCCGGGTACTGGTAAAACCTTGCTGGCCAAGGCGATTGCCGGCGAAGCCAAGGTGCCTTTCTTCACCATTTCCGGTTCTGACTTCGTCGAAATGTTTGTCGGTGTCGGTGCCAGCCGTGTTCGCGATATGTTCGAGCAGGCTAAAAAGCATGCGCCTTGCATCATCTTCATCGACGAAATCGACGCCGTTGGTCGCCATCGTGGCGCCGGCATGGGCGGCGGTCATGATGAGCGTGAGCAGACCCTTAACCAGTTGCTGGTTGAGATGGATGGCTTCGAAATGAACGACGGCATCATCGTGATTGCTGCAACCAACCGTCCGGATGTACTGGACCCTGCGTTGCTGCGTCCGGGTCGTTTCGACCGCCAGGTGGTGGTCGGCTTGCCGGATATCCGTGGTCGCGAACAGATCTTGAAAGTACACATGCGCAAAGTGCCAATGGGTGACGATGTGGCTCCGGCTGTGATTGCCCGTGGCACGCCAGGCTTCTCCGGTGCTGACCTGGCCAACCTGGTCAACGAGGCTTCGCTGTTTGCGGCTCGTACCGGCAAGCGCATCGTTGAAATGAAAGAGTTCGAGCTGGCGAAAGACAAGATCATGATGGGCGCCGAGCGCAAGTCCATGGTCATGTCCGAGAAAGAGAAACAGAACACGGCTTATCACGAAGCCGGTCACGCCATTGTCGGTCGCGTTGTGCCTGAGCACGACCCGGTCTACAAAGTGTCGATCATTCCTCGTGGTCGGGCGCTGGGCGTCACGATGTTCCTGCCGGAAGAGGATCGTTACAGCCTCTCCAAGCGTGCGTTGATCAGTCAGATCTGCTCGCTGTACGGTGGCCGGATTGCTGAAGAAATGACCTTGGGCTTCGACGGTGTGACCACCGGTGCGTCCAACGACATCATGCGTGCCAGCCAGATTGCACGGAACATGGTGACCAAGTGGGGCTTGTCGGAAAAACTCGGCCCGCTGATGTATGCCGAGGAAGAAGGCGAAGTGTTCCTGGGGCGTGGTGGTGGCGGTCAAAATGCCAGCTTCTCCGGCGAG
Source organism: Pseudomonas reactans (assembly GCF_013385825.1). Lineage (GTDB taxonomy): Bacteria > Pseudomonadota > Gammaproteobacteria > Pseudomonadales > Pseudomonadaceae > Aquipseudomonas > Aquipseudomonas reactans. Next base: position 336,942 of record NZ_JACAPG010000018.1, read on the forward strand.
ACAGCCAAGCTGATCGACTCCGAAGTGCGCAGTATCATTGACCAGTGCTACGGCACGGCCAAGCAGATTCTCACGGATAACCGCGACAAGCTGGATGCCATGGCGGATGCGCTGATGAAGTACGAGACCATTGATGCCGACCAGATCGACGACATCATGGCCGGCCGCGCGCCTCGTGAGCCTCGCGATTGGGAAGGCGGTTCAGGCACCTCTGGTACTCCGCCAGTGGTTCAGAATGAACGCCCGGAAACTCCGATCGGCGGCCCGGCAGCTGACGTCTAAGGTTTGAAATGACTTCTGTGTTGTCCTCCACCCGGTTGCCTTGCGGCAACCGGGTTCTTGATTTGGCCCATACGCATGTCATGGGCATCCTCAATGTAACTCCCGACTCCTTTTCCGATGGCGGCCGCTTCAGCCAGCTTGATGCAGCATTGCGTCATGCTGAAGCAATGGTTGCAGCGGGCGCGACCCTGATTGATGTCGGTGGCGAATCGACTCGTCCTGGCGCTCGCGTTGTCTCTCCCTTGGAGGAGCTGGAGAGGGTGGCGCCCATCGTCGAGCGTATCGCGCGTGAACTGGATGTGATCATTTCGGTTGATACCTCGACGCCTGCCGTGATGCGCGAAACCGCGCGCCTGGGGGCTGGGCTGATCAACGATGTGCGTTCCCTTCAGCGTGACGGCGCCCTTGATGCTGCTGCAGCAACGGGGCTGCCGGTGTGCCTGATGCATATGCTGGGAGAGCCCGGCAATATGCAGGACAATCCTCACTATGACGATCTTGTCGGTGACGTGAGTGGTTTTCTCGCTGAGCGAGTCGCTCAGTGCGCTGTCGCGGGAATTGCTGCGGACAAGATCATCCTTGATCCTGGTTTCGGCTTCGCCAAGACCCTGCAGCACAACCTAAGCCTGTTCAAACATATGGACTCTCTGCATGCCCTTGGTCGGCCCCTGTTGGTCGGTGTTTCGCGCAAGAGCATGATTGGCATGGCCCTGAATCGACCCGTAGGTGAGCGCTTGTACGGTGGTCTTGCGCTGGCGGCGCTTGCCGTCACCAAGGGGGCGCGAATATTACGTGTGCATGATGTTGCCGAGACGGTGGATGTAGTGCGTATGATTGCCGCGGTAGAATCCGCCGAATAAGAATGATGGAGCACTTATGACTAAAAAATACTTTGGTACCGACGGTATCCGTGGTCGGGTCGGCGAATTTCCGATCACTCCTGATTTTATGCTTAAGCTTGGTTGGGCGGCGGGTATGGCGTTCCGCAGCATGGGCGCGTGCCGCATCCTGGTGGGCAAGGACACCCGCATCTCCGGCTATATGTTTGAGTCTGCGCTGGAGGCGGGTCTGTCCGCTGCGGGCGCTGATGTCATGTTACTGGGGCCCATGCCGACGCCAGCGATCGCTTACCTGACGCGTACTTTCCACGCTGAAGCCGGTATCGTGATCAGCGCCTCGCATAACCCGCATGATGACAATGGCATCAAATTCTTCTCGGGCCAAGGCACCAAGCTGCCGGACGAGATCGAGTTGATGATCGAAGAGCTGCTGGATGCACCGATGACAGTGGTTGAGTCCAGCAAGCTGGGCAAGGTGTCGCGTATCAATGACGCCTCAGGCCGATATATCGAATTCTGCAAAAGCAGCGTTCCGAGCAGTACCAGTTTTGCCGGTCTGAAGCTGGTGGTCGACTGTGCTCATGGGGCGACCTACAAGGTGGCGCCGAGCGTGTTCAAAGAGCTGGGTGCCCAGGTGACTGTCTTGTCGGCTCAGCCTGATGGTTTGAACATCAACGAAAACTGCGGCTCAACCCATATGGAGCAATTGCAGGCCGCTGTCTTGGCTGAGCATGCTGACCTGGGTATTGCTTTCGATGGCGATGGTGATCGGGTGCTGATGGTTGATCATACGGGCGCCATCGTAGACGGTGATGAGTTGTTGTTCATCATTGCGCGTGACATGCATGAGCGTGACAGGCTGCAAGGCGGTGTTGTCGGAACCTTGATGAGTAACCTGGGGCTGGAACTGGCTCTTGCGGATTTGGGCATTCCCTTTGTCCGCGCCAATGTAGGTGATCGTTACGTTATCGCAGAGTTGCTTGAGCGCAATTGGCTGATCGGTGGCGAGAACTCCGGGCACGTGGTTTGTTTCCAGCACACCACGACCGGCGATGCGATCATTGCAGCGTTGCAGGTATTGATGGCTCTGCGGGCTCGCGGAGAGAGCTTGGCTCAAGCGCGTCAGGCGCTGCGTAAGTGCCCTCAGGTTCTGCTCAACGTGCGCTTCTCTGGGGGCGAAAACCCGATCGAGCACCCGGCTGTCAAAGAGGCGTGCGAGCGCGTGACCCTTGCTATGGCGGGGCGCGGTCGTGTGTTGTTGCGCAAGTCCGGCACAGAGCCTCTGGTGCGCGTCATGGTCGAAGGTGATGATGAAACACAGGTTCGCGGCCATGCCGAAGACCTGGCAAAACTGGTAACTGAAGTTTGCGCCTGAATTCGGCTTGCCAGTGATGATGTGGTTGGGTAACATCTGCGCCCACTTTGACCGACGAGGTACAGCATGCGTCGCACTATGGTAGCTGGTAACTGGAAGATGCACGGTACCCGCGCCAGTGTCGCTGAGCTGATCAATGGCCTTCGTCACTTGGCCTTGCCGAGCGGTGTTGATGTTGCGGTGTTCCCGCCTTGCTTGCATATCAACCAAGTGGTTGATGGCTTGAAAGGCAAGTCGATCCAGGTCGGCGCGCAGAACTCTGCAGTGGAGCCAATGCAAGGTGCGTTGACCGGTGAGATCTCGCCGAGTCAGCTGGTCGATGCGGGTTGTTCTTATGTGCTTGTCGGGCACTCCGAGCGCCGTCAGATGATGGGCGAGCGTGATGGGACACTCAATCGCAAGTTCGCAGCGGCACAGGCTTGTGGCTTGATTCCGGTGTTGTGCATAGGGGAGACCCTGGAGCAGCGAGAATCGGGCAAGACTCTTGAAGTTGTCTCGCGTCAGCTGGGCAGCATCATCGAGGAGCTGGGTGTTGGTGCGTTTGCAAAGGCAGTGATTGCTTACGAGCCGGTCTGGGCCATTGGTACCGGGCTGACTGCTACACCGCAACAGGCGCAGGATGTGCACGCAGCCATCCGCGCGCAGTTGGCGGCAGAGAATTCTGAGGTCGCACAAGGTGTGCGTCTTCTATACGGCGGCAGCGTGAAGGCGGCCAATGCGGTCGAACTGTTCGGCATGCCGGATATCGATGGGGGGCTCATTGGTGGAGCTTCCCTGAATGCAGATGAGTTCGGTGCGATCTGTCGCGCCGCGGGAAACTGAAAAAATGCTGGAAACAGTCGTAGTCGTTTTTCATCTGTTGGCTGCTCTGAGCGTAGTTGCTCTGGTTTTGCTGCAACAGGGTAAAGGTGCGGATGCTGGTGCGTCTTTCGGTGCAGGTGCTTCAAATACTGTGTTCGGAAGCCAAGGTTCCTCTACCTTTCTTAGTAAGTTTACTGCTATACTTGCCGCAGGTTTCTTCATAACCAGCTTGGGGTTAGGTTACTTTGCTAAAGAGAAAGCTCATGTGCTGACTCAAGTAGGTCTCCCAAATCCAGCAGTGTTGGAAGTACCAAAAGCAAAACCGGCTTCTGATGATGTCCCGGTGCTTCAAGAGCAAAAGTCGGCTACTCCAGCGACTGACGTACCTCCAGCTCAAGAGCAGAAGTAAGAAGGGTTGTAATCGCTGTATTGCCGAGGTGGTGGAATTGGTAGACACGCAACCTTGAGGTGGTTGTGCCCATAGGGTGTAGGGGTTCGAGTCCCCTTCTCGGTACCAATTATCAGGAGAGCCCGCTGTTGCGGGCTTTCTTGTAGGTGGAAGGTTACATTGACCCTGTAAGGGATCGGTCGTATACTTCCGCCCCAGCTTTGTCGCGGGGTGGAGCAGTCTGGTAGCTCGTCGGGCTCATAACCCGAAGGTCGTCGGTTCAAATCCGGCCCCCGCAACCAGTTTTAGCGGAGCCCCTTTTAAGGGGCTTTTTGTTAGCTGGACACTTTCAACGCCGCTGTTCGACGGCGTTTCAAGGATGGGCGTTTCGCCCATTTTTTTATTTTGCACAGCATGCACATACATGCACGAGGGGGTTCAGGTGTCGAGCAAGCTAGAAGAGTTGCAGGCCTTGCTGGCCCCGGTGGTCGTGGCCCTAGGCTATGAATGCTGGGGTATTGAGTTTTCGGCTCAAGGTCGCCACTCAATGTTGCGCGTTTATATCGATAAAGAGGGCGGCGTGCTGGTGGACGATTGTGCCATTGTCAGCCGTCAGATCAGCGGTGTGCTGGATGTTGAAGATCCGATCTCCGTTGAATACACCCTCGAAGTTTCCTCGCCAGGCATGGAACGCCCACTGTTCACTATTGAGCAGTTTGCAAAATTTGCCGGTGAACAAGTGAAGATCAAGCTGCGATCTCCCTTTGAAGGGCGACGCAACTTTCAGGGCCTTCTGCGCGGTGTAGAAGAACAGGATGTCGTGGTGCAGGTAGAAGACCATGAGTTCCTGTTGCCGATCGATATGATCGACAAGGCCAACATTATTCCCAGTTTTGACTGAGACGCGGATCCCGCGGATCCAATGGCTTGCGAAAGGCGAGGCGTACGATGAGCAAAGAAGTACTGCTGGTTGTTGAGTCGGTATCCAATGAAAAGGGCGTACCGGCAAACGTGATTTTTGAAGCGCTGGAGCTGGCCCTGGCCACTGCTACCAAAAAGCGTTTTGAAGACGAAGTTGATCTGCGTGTGGAAATCAACCGCCACACCGGTGCCTATGAGACTTTCCGTCGCTGGACGGTCGTCGAAGAAGCCGATCTTGATGATCCGGCCATCGAAACCTGGCCAAGCAAGGTTGCCGAAACGCATCCTGGTGCCAAGGTCGGTGATGTCGTCGAAGAAAAGATCGAATCGATCGAATTCGGCCGTATTGCTGCACAGACCGCCAAGCAGGTCATCGTGCAGAAGGTTCGCGAAGCTGAGCGCGCTCAAGTCGTTGACGCTTATCGCGAGCGCCTGGGTGAAATCATCTCCGGCACCGTGAAAAAAGTCACCCGCGACAACGTGATCGTCGACCTGGGCAACAACGCCGAAGCGTTGCTGGCCCGCGAAGACATCATTTCGCGCGAAACCTTCCGTGTCGGCGTGCGTCTGCGTGCGCTGCTCAAGGAAATCCGCACCGAGAACCGCGGCCCTCAGTTGATCCTGTCGCGTACTGCGCCGGAAATGCTGATCGAGCTGTTCCGTATCGAAGTGCCTGAAATCGCCGAAGGCCTGATCGAAGTCATGGCTGCGTCCCGCGATCCGGGTTCGCGTGCCAAGATTGCGGTCCGCTCCAAGGACAAACGCATCGATCCGCAAGGCGCTTGCATCGGTATGCGCGGTTCGCGCGTCCAGGCAGTGTCGGGCGAATTGGGTGGTGAGCGTGTGGACATCGTCCTGTGGGACGATAACCCGGCGCAGTTCGTAATCAACGCCATGTCGCCGGCTGAAGTGGCGGCAATTATCGTTGACGAGGATGCCCATGCAATGGACATCGCCGTTGGCGCAGACAATCTGGCTCAGGCCATTGGTCGTGGTGGTCAGAACGTGCGTCTGGCCAGCCAACTGACCGGCTGGACCCTGAACGTGATGACCGAATCGGACATCCAGGCTAAGCAGCAAGCTGAAACCGGTGACATCCTGCGCAACTTCATCGAAGAGTTGGAAGTCGATGAAGACCTGGCACAGGTGCTGGTAGATGAAGGCTTCACCAGCCTGGAAGAGATTGCCTACGTACCGTTGGAAGAAATGCTCAACATCGACGGCTTTGACGAAGACACCGTCAACGAGCTTCGCGCTCGGGCCAAGGATCGTTTGTTGACTAAAGCCATCGCTACTGAGGAAAAGCTGGCAGACGCCCATCCGGCCGAAGACCTGCTCTCGCTTGAGGGTATGGACAAGGATTTGGCGATGGAACTGGCGGTGCGCGGCGTAATTACCCGCGAAGACCTGGCCGAGCAGTCTATTGACGATCTGCTCGACATCGACGGCATTGACGATGATCGTGCCGGCAAGTTGATCATGGCCGCCCGAGCCCATTGGTTCGAGTAACTAGGCGCGGCCTGAGGAGAGAAGTGCATGACGCAAGTCACGGTGAAACAACTGGCCGATGAGGTCAAAACACCGGTAGAGCGCCTGTTGCAGCAGATGCGTGAGGCAGGTCTGCCGCACACCGCCGCCGATGAAGGTGTGAGCGACAGTGAGAAGCAGTCTTTGCTGACTCACTTGAAGAGCAGCCACAAGGCGAAAGTGGAAGAACCGCGCAAGATTACATTGCAGCGCAAAACCACCAGCACCCTGCGTGTTGCGGGTAGCAAGAGCATCAGCGTTGAAGTACGCAAGAAGAAAGTCTTCGTACAGCGCAGCCCGGAAGAAATCGAAGCCGAGCGCAAACGCGAACTGGAAGAACGTCGCGCAGTAGAAAATGCTGCACGTCAGAAGGCTGAAGAAGAAGCCAAGCGTCGCGCCGAAGAAGAAGCGCGTCGCCAGCCTGCTGCTGCGCAACCTGCTGCCACTGAAGCGGTCGCCGCGCCTAGCGCTCCTGTAGAAGCTGTGCGTGAGGCCGCTCCGGTTGCCGCTGCACCAGCGCCTGCTGCTGACGCTCGTAAGCGTGACGAACCTCGTCGCCCAGACAAGCCGCGTGCCGACGATAACAATCGTCGTGGCGGTGGTGGTGATGGCGAGCGCAAAAACGCTCCGCATCGTGCCTCGGTCAAAGAGAAAGCGCCTGCTCCACGCGTTGCCCCACGTACTACCGACGAAGAAAGCGATGGCTTCCGTCGTGGTGGTCGCGGCAAGGCCAAGCTGAAGAAACGCAACGCCCACGGTTTCCAGAGCCCAACCGGCCCTGTCGTGCGTGAAGTGAAGATCGGTGAGACCATCACTGTGGGCGATCTGGCCCAACAGATGTCGGTCAAGGCAGCTGAAATCATCAAGTTCATGTTCAAGCTGGGCACTCCGGCCACCATCAACCAGGTACTGGATCAGGAAACTGCCCAGCTTGTGGCTGAGGAATTGGGCCACAAAGTGACCCTGGTCAGCGACACCGCCCTGGAAGATTCCCTGGCCGAGTCCCTGAAGTTTGAAGGTGAGGCGGTTTCCCGTGCACCAGTCGTGACCGTAATGGGCCACGTTGACCACGGTAAAACATCCCTGCTCGACTACATCCGTCGTGCCAAGGTTGCTGCTGGCGAAGCCGGTGGTATCACCCAGCACATCGGTGCGTACCACGTTGAAACCGACCGTGGAATGGTGACGTTCCTCGACACCCCTGGTCACGCCGCGTTTACCGCAATGCGTGCCCGTGGTGCCAAGGCGACCGACATCGTGATCCTGGTGGTTGCAGCGGACGACGGCGTGATGCCACAAACCATCGAAGCCGTTCAGCATGCCAAGGCAGCTGGTGTTCCGTTGGTGGTCGCAGTGAACAAGATCGACAAGCCGGGCGCCGATCTTGATCGCATCCGTAGCGAACTGTCGGTTCACGGCGTGACCTCCGAAGAGTGGGGTGGCGACACTCCATTCGTACCGGTCTCCGCGAAGATGGGTACCGGCGTTGACGAACTGCTCGAAGCTGTTCTGTTGCAAGCCGAGGTTCTGGAACTGACCGCTACGCCATCGGCTCCTGGCCGTGGTGTTGTGGTTGAGTCCCGTCTCGACAAGGGCCGTGGCCCGGTTGCTACCGTTCTGGTTCAAGACGGTACCCTGCGCCAAGGCGACATGGTACTGGTCGGTTCGAACTACGGCCGTGTACGTGCCATGCTCGACGAGAACGGCAAGCCAATCAAGGAAGCAGGTCCTGCTATCCCGGTCGAGATCCTCGGCCTGGATGGTACGCCGGACGCTGGTGACGAGATGAGCGTGGTTGCCGACGAGAAGAAAGCCCGTGAAGTGGCTCTGTTCCGTCAAGGCAAGTTCCGTGAAGTCAAGCTGGCCCGTGCTCACGCCGGCAAGCTGGAAAACATCTTCGAGAACATGGGCCAGGAAGAGAAGAAGACGCTTAACATCGTCCTCAAATCTGACGTACGTGGTTCCCTCGAAGCGTTGAACGGCGCCTTGAATGGCCTGGGTAACGACGAAGTGCAAGTGCGCGTTGTCGGTGGCGGTGTCGGTGGTATCACCGAATCCGACGCCAACCTGGCACTGGCTTCCAACGCTGTACTGTTCGGCTTCAACGTGCGTGCCGATGCCGGCGCTCGCAAGATTGTCGAGCAAGAAGGCTTGGACATGCGTTACTACAACGTCATCTACGACATCATCGAAGACGTCAAGAAAGCCCTCACCGGCATGCTTGGCAGCGACGTCCGGGAGAACATCCTGGGTGTGGCCGAGGTGCGTGACGTGTTCCGCTCGCCAAAATTCGGCGCGATCGCCGGTTGCATGGTTATCGAAGGTGTTGTGCACCGTAACCGTCCAATCCGTGTACTGCGTGAAGACATCGTTATCTTCGAAGGCGAGCTGGAATCCCTGCGCCGCTTCAAGGATGACGCTTCCGAAGTACGTGCCGGCATGGAATGCGGTATCGGCGTCAAGAGCTACAACGACGTCAAGGTTGGCGACAAGATCGAAGTCTTCGAGAAGGTTCAGGTTGCTCGCAGCCTCTAACTCGCGCACTTCCGGAGCCACGCCGCGTGTGGGCATGCAAATGCCCCGCGCAGCGTACGGACTCTAAACGCAACGCCCGGTCTGGCTTTTGTCAGGCCGGGCGTTTGCCGCTTTCAGACCCCACGGGTTTCACCGTGTGGCAGTAACAGGTAACAAGACATGGCAAAAGAATACAGCCGTACCCAGCGTATCGGCGATCAGATGCAGCGCGAGCTGGCCCAACTGATCCGTCGCGAAGTCAAAGACCCTCGCGTTGGCCTGGTCACCATCACCGCCGTAGAAGTGAGCCGTGACGTGGGTCACGCCAAGATCTTCATCACCGTGATGGGGCAGGACAGCAGCGAAGAAATCGCACAAAGCATCAAGGTGCTCAACTCGGCCGCAGGTTTCCTGCGCATGCAGTTGGCCCGTGAAATGAAGCTGCGCAGTGTTCCTCAGTTGCACTTCCACTACGACGAAAGCGTCGTGCGGGGTGCGCACCTGTCGGCACTGATCGAGCGCGCCGTGGCTGAAGACAGCCAGCACCCGTCCACACCTGAAGACGCCAAGGAGTAAGCGGTGGCTCAGGTCAAACGTATCCGTCGCAACGTCAGCGGCATAATCCTGCTCGACAAGCCCATTGGCTTTACCTCCAATGCCGCGTTGCAGAAGGTCCGCTGGCTGCTCAACGCCGAAAAGGCCGGGCATACCGGCAGCCTCGATCCTTTGGCCACCGGTGTACTGCCTTTGTGCTTTGGCGAGGCCACCAAGTTTTCGCAATACCTGCTCGATTCCGACAAGGGTTACGAAACCCTGATGCAATTGGGCAAGACCACCACCACGGCCGACGCCGAAGGTGATGTTCTGCAGGTTCGCGATGTGACCGTTGGTCGTGCAGATATTGAAGCGGCTTTACCCGGTTTTCGTGGGCAAATCAGTCAGATACCGCCGATGTACTCGGCGCTCAAGCGTGATGGCCAGCCTCTTTACAAGCTGGCACGTGCGGGCGAAGTAGTGGAGCGCGAACCGCGTTCTGTTACTATTGCGCGCTTGGAATTGCTCGCCTGTGAAGGCGACACTGCCCGCCTGGCCGTGGACTGCAGCAAAGGCACCTATATCCGTACCCTCGTGGAAGATATCGGTGAGCAGCTCGGTTGCGGTGCATACGTTGCAGAACTGCGACGCACCCAGGCTGGCCCTTTCAGCCTGGCCCAGACGGTCACGCTGGAAGAGTTGGAAGCCGTACACGCCGAAGGCGGCAACGAAGCGGTTGATCGCTTCCTGATGCCATCGGACAGCGGTTTGCTGGATTGGCCATTGCTGCACTTTTCGGAGCACAGCGCGTTCTACTGGCTCAACGGCCAGCCGGTACGTGCCCCGGATGCCCCGAAGTTCGGCATGGTGCGGGTACAGGATCATAACGGTCGCTTCATCGGTATCGGTGAAGTGAGCGAAGACGGGCGCATCGCGCCACGTCGACTGATTCGGTCAGAATGACCGGACGAGTGTGGCTGTTAACAGGCACGGTCAACACTCATTTTTAGATACAGGGATTTGTCCCTGGCCTGTTGAAACTGCCCTTTGGGTGGTTTCCTGAAAAAAGGATTGCCTCATGGCTCTCGACGTTCAAGAAAAAGCACAAATCGTTGCTGACTATCAGCAAGCTGTTGGTGACACTGGTTCGCCAGAAGTGCAAGTTGCACTGCTGACCCACAACATCAACAAGCTGCAAGGTCACTTCAAGGCCAACGGTAAAGATCACCACTCCCGTCGTGGTCTGATCCGCATGGTAAACCAGCGCCGTAAGCTGCTGGACTACCTGAAAGGCAAGGATCTGGGTCGTTATCAGACTCTGATCGGTCGCCTGGGTCTGCGTCGCTAATAAGCGATTGCGCTAGAGGTTGGTTGTCTGCCGTGTGTCAGTGGGATTCCCGCTGGCGCATGGTAGGCTCCCAGCCTCAAGTTTTATCTGGACACACGTTTTACCCTGGACCAGGTTCGGGCCGATTCCCGACATTGCCCAAGAATTTCGCAAGAAGACAAGTTCCCCCAAGAGCCACAAAGAAGGTAGGACACCGTGAACCCGGTTATCAAAAAATTCCAGTTCGGTCAGTCGACCGTTACCCTCGAGACAGGCCGTATCGCCCGTCAAGCCTCCGGCGCAGTGCTGGTTACCGTTGACGACGACGTTACCGTTCTGGTGACCGTAGTTGGCGCCAAGACCGCTGACCCGAGCAAAGGCTTCTTCCCTCTGTCCGTTCACTACCAGGAAAAGACTTACGCTGCCGGTAAGATCCCTGGCGGTTTCTTCAAGCGCGAAGGCCGTCCTTCCGAGAAAGAAACCCTGACTTCCCGACTGATCGACCGTCCGATCCGTCCGCTGTTCCCAGAAGGCTTCATGAACGAAGTGCAGGTTGTCTGCACCGTCGTTTCCACCAGCAAAAAGACCGATCCGGACATCGCTGCGATGATCGGTACTTCGGCTGCCCTGGCCATCTCCGGCATTCCTTTCGATGGCCCGATCGGCGCAGCACGCGTTGCTTTCCACGAAAGCACCGGCTACCTGCTGAACCCGACTTACGAGCAACAGAAAGCGTCGAGCCTGGACATGGTCGTTGCTGGTACCTCGGAAGCCGTGTTGATGGTTGAATCGGAAGCCAAAGAGCTGACCGAAGACCAGATGCTGGGTGCCGTATTGTTCGCCCACGACGAGTTCCAGGCTGTCATCAAGGCCGTCACCGAGCTGGCTGCCGAAGCTGCCAAGCCAACCTGGACCTGGGCTCCACAAGCCGAAGCCACCGAGCTGCTGGGCGCTATCCGCTCCGAGTTCGGCGCTGCCATCTCCGACGCCTACACCATCACCGTCAAGGCCGACCGTTACGCTCGCCTGGGCGAGTTGAAGGACCAGGTTGTGGCCAAGCTGTCCGGTGAAGAAGGCCAGCCTTCCTCCAGCGATGTGAAAGCGGCTTTCGGTGAAATCGAATACCGCACCGTTCGCGAAAACATCGTTAACGGCAAGCCACGTATCGACGGTCGCGACACTCGCACCGTACGCCCGCTGAACATCGAAGTCGGCGTTCTGCCGAAGACTCACGGTTCGGCGCTGTTCACCCGTGGTGAAACCCAGGCTCTGGTAGTCGCGACCCTGGGCACCGCCCGTGACGCACAACTGCTGGACACCCTGGAAGGCGAGAAAAAAGACCCGTTCATGCTGCACTACAACTTCCCTCCGTTCTCGGTGGGCGAGTGTGGTCGCATGGGTGGCGCTGGTCGTCGCGAAATCGGTCACGGCCGTCTGGCCCGTCGCTCGATCGCTGCCATGCTGCCTGCCGCTGACGTGTTCCCGTACACCATCCGTGTTGTGTCGGAAATCACCGAGTCCAACGGTTCCAGCTCCATGGCTTCCGTTTGCGGTGCTTCCCTGGCGCTGATGGACGCAGGTGTGCCGATGAAGGCGCCGGTTGCCGGTATCGCCATGGGCCTGGTTAAAGAAGGCGAGAAGTTCGCCATCCTGACCGACATCCTGGGTGACGAAGACCACCTGGGCGACATGGACTTCAAAGTAGCCGGTACCGCTAAAGGTGTTACCGCGCTGCAGATGGACATCAAGATCAAGGGCATCACCGAAGAAATCATGGAAATCGCCCTGGGCCAAGCCCTGGAAGCGCGCCTGAACATCCTCGGTCAGATGAACCAGATCATTGGTCAGTCCCGCACCGAACTGTCGGAAAATGCTCCGACCATGATCGCGATGAAAATCGACACCGACAAAATCCGTGATGTCATCGGTAAAGGCGGCGCGACTATCCGTGCGATCTGTGAAGAGACCAAGGCTTCGATCGACATCGAAGACGATGGCTCGATCAAGATCTTCGGCGAAACCAAGGAAGCGGCTGAAGCAGCACGTCAGCGCGTCCTGGGCATCACTGCTGAGGCCGAGATCGGCAAGATCTACGTCGGTAAGGTTGAGCGCATCGTCGACTTCGGCGCATTCGTCAACATCCTGCCGGGCAAGGACGGTCTGGTTCATATCTCCATGCTGAGCGACGCTCGCGTTGAGAAAGTGACCGACATCCTGAAGGAAGGCCAGGAAGTGGAAGTGCTGGTACTGGACGTGGACAACCGCGGCCGTATCAAGCTGTCCATCAAGGACGTAGCAGCAGCCAAGGCTTCGGGCGTTTAATCACCCCCGAGCTTTCAGCTAAAAAAGGGACTCCTCGGAGTCCTTTTTTTATGGGCGTTGGAAAATGCCGGGAAATCAGCCGTTTAGCTGAAGACAAAAGCCGCAACTTGCATGCAGACACGATGGCATTCATGCAACTTGCACGATTTCGGAAATTCGTTGTTTTTATAAGTTATTGTTTTATATGGATTTTATTGGCTGTTCAGACTTGGCACACTGCCTGCAATAACCCTGTTAACGCTGCAGCATCAAGGTTTACGTACTGCAGACTTTTAATAAAACAGGAGTTACTCGTATGAAGAAGTTCGCTCTCGCTACTGCTACCGCTCTGACCCTGGCCATGGGTGCTAACGTAGCCTTTGCTCAGACTTCCCAAGCCCCTATGACGCTGGCGGCCGGTGAAGTGACCAAGGCTAAAGAGTCCACCTCGGATACCTGGATCACCACCAAAGTGAAAGCTGACCTGCTGACCGAGAAAGGTATTCCTGGTTCGGACATCAAGGTAGAAACCAACAAAGGCGTGGTTTCCCTGTCCTCCGAAGTCGCTATTTCGGACTCGCAAAAAGCGACCGCTGTAGCCATCACCAAGAAAATCAAAGGTGTCACTGCTGTTTCTGCTGATGGCCTGCTGGCTGGCGGCGCTACCAAAGCTGACGGTATCGATAAAACCAAGGGCGCAGCTGCTAGCGCTAAAGAGTCGACTTCCGATACCTGGATCACCACCAAAGTCAAAGCTGATCTGGTAACCGAGAAAGGCATTCCTGGCACCGACATCAAAGTCGAAACCAACAAAGGTGTTGTTTCCCTGTCGTCGGCCACTGCCGTGACCGAAGCCCAGAAAACCACCGCGGTGAACATCACCAAGAAAATCAAAGGCGTTAAAGCTGTATCGGCCGACGGCCTGAAAGCAGAGTAACGCACCCGTTTCGTCTGAACTGAATGGCGGCGGCTTAGGGTGAGCTAGATATCCACCTGATGCACCTCTGGAGTTCATGCGACCGACCACACGGATGTGGTCATTACAGGCCCCGGCACTTGTGTCGGGGCCTGTTCTATTTTGGGCGGCAATAATTGTAGGAGCCGGCTTGCCGGCGATTAGGCCCTTGGGTCCATCACTGGTTTCAAGGTCGCATCGCCGGCAAGCCAGCTCCTACAAGGGTTGTTATTCGGCGTCCAGATGCATCGGCGTCACTACCCGACCATCCTTCTCGGCCTGGCCCAAGTTGGCATCAATGAAATACACCCGATCATCTTCCAACTGACCTTTGTCCACCAGGTAGTCCTTGATGGTGCTGGCGCGGTCCTGGCCGAGTTGGCGCAGCAGCACGTCGCTGCCACTCCAGAACTTGATCACGCCGTCACGAAGTTTGGCGCTACGATCATCGCTGCTCAGGTCCTTCCATTCGGCCGGCGGTTGCTGTTTCAGGCGAGTTCGGTAGATGCCTTCCAGCAACGGCGCTTTTTCCTTTTCGGGCACGACAAGCAGGGACGCCTGAGCTGGAACCTTGTCGCCACGACGTTGAAGAATCTTGTAGTAGTTGTACTGGTATTCACGTTCCAGTCGCTGAGCGGCAAGGAAAGGTCCATCGCTGCTGGCTGCCGCTGTGCCTTCGATCTCCAGGCGCAGGGTAGGGCGTTCTTTCAGTGCTTTGGCCAAGGTGTTCAGGGCGCCCTCAGCATCCTTGTTCAGTTCGCTGGAACCGGCGGCGAACGATACATTGCCGAGGTCTTCCGAGCCGCCGCCCGTCACCAGCCCACCGATAAACTTGAACGGCGCCGTCGCTGCACGCACCACCAGGTTTCGCAGGGTCTGCCAGACAATCGGCATCACACTGAACTGCGGGTTATTCAGATCACCTGTCACCGGCAGTTCGATCGAGATTTTGCCGTCAGTGTCCTTGAGCAACGCAATTGCCAGGCGAATCGGCAAGTCCACGGCATCGGCGCTGTCAACTTTCTCGCCTAGTTGCAATTGCTCGACCACCACTTTGTTCTCGGCCTTTAGCTGGCCCTTGGTGATCACGTAGTGCAGATCGAGGTTCAGCCGTCCCTTGCGGATACGGAAACCGGCGAACTTGCCAGAGTAAGGCGTGAGTGTGGTGAGTTCTACGCGTTTGAAGCTGGTTGCAATATCCAACGCCGCCATCGGGTCGAACGGGTTCACGCTGCCCTTGATGGTCACCGGCGCATAACGATCCACCTTACCCTTGATATCGACGCTGGCCGGTTTGGCCTGGCGACTGTCGATGGTGCCGATCTGCCCGTTGAGCTGTTGAATCGCCGTGGCGAAGTTGGGTGTGAGGCTGAAGTCGGCAAAGTTGGCCGAACCGTCATTGATCGCAATCTGGCCGATACGAATGCCCAAGGGTTTTTCCTTGCTGGCGGGCTTGGGTGTTTTGTCGGCGGGTTGCGGGATCAACAGGTCATCCACGTTAGTGGTGCGGTCATCGTTGATCATGAAACGTGCGTACGGCTGCAGCAGGTTGACCTTGTCGATCGACAGGCTGTCACCGTGCTGATAGTTCACGCCTTCTAGCACCAGGCGCTGCCATTTGAGGAAGTCGCGGGTCTTGAGGGTGTCCAGGGTGTGCAACTGGTCGACCTGCGCTCTGCCTGTGACCTGGAGCTTCAAAGGATCAGTGCTTTTCAGGTTCACATCGAGATTGCTGCCGAGCATACCGCTACGCAGTTCCAGACGGATGAACGGGCTGATATAGGACTGGGCGACCCGCAGATCAATGTCCTGGGTATTCACTTTCAGCTTGGCGCTGACCGGGTTGAGGTTGACCTCGCCCGTTGCCTGGACCTTGCCTTGCTTGCCCAGGCCGGTGTCGACTTTCAGCGTGAAGGGGCTCTGGTTGAGGCTGTCGAAATTCTGCACATCGACATTCAGCGGGCCGACTTCCAGCGCGACCGCAGGCTTGGCCTGGCGATCAGCCAAGTGCACCTGATAGTTACGCAGTTGCACGTCCTTGAGCAGCACTTGCCAGGGTTTGCTTGGCGCCGTGGGTTCAGCCTTTGGCGAGTCGGCGGTGGCTGGTGCGGTGGCAGGTTCAGGTGCCTTGGCCGGTTTGCTCGGCTGGCTGGCGAATAGTTTTTGCCAGTCCAGTTGCCCGTCGGACTCAAGTGCCGCCCAGGTTTCCAGTTTGTTGCTGCGGATCTTGCCTACCACCACTTGCTGCTTGGCCAGATCCACCGTGGTCTCGCTGACATCCAGGCGTTCCAGGCGCACCAGTGGGCGACCATCCGGTGCCTTGATGGCAAATGGCGCAATGCTCGCGGCGGTGTTGGTCAGGTTCAGTTCAGTCTCTTTGGCCAGGCTGAACTTGTACTCGGTGCTGAAGTTGAGCACACCGTCTTCCAGCACCAATGGCAGGGCGTCGCGTACGTAGGGCCACCAGGCTTTCATCTTGCCATCGGTGACTTTCAACGTGCCTTCGGAGGTGATCGGCACCAGGCTGAAATTACCTTTCCAGTCGATCTGCCCGCCAGCAGGCCCGGCCGCTACCAACGTCATGTCGGCGTTGTCTTCAGGCAGGGTACTGAGGTTTTTCAGCTCGAAGTCGAGCTTGTCGTAAAGGAATTCGATGGGTTCGCTGGGGCGCAAGTCTTCAAAATGCACATAGCCGCCGGCCAGCTTGATGCTGTCGATGCGCAGCGGAAACGGCTTGGCATTCGGATCGGTCGGGGTGGGCTCGCTGGGCGGCAGCTTGAACAACTGCGCGAGGTTCAACTGGCCGGACTTGTCGAACAACAGCTCGGTCTTGGGTTTGTCCAGCTGTACATCCGCAAGATGCAGGGCGCGTGTCCAGAGGCTGTCGATCTGCAGGTTGGCGTAGAGGCGCTCGAAACCCACCTGTTCCTTGCCGGGTTCACCGATTTTCAGCCCCCATGCCGTTACTTCCAGGCTGAACGGGTTGAGCTCGATCCGCTCGATCCGCGCCGGCACCGTGGCGTAATTGGCCAGTTGCTGGTTGGCAATGCGCAGCGCGACACCAGGGAGAATCAGGAAACCCAGCAAGCTGTACAGGGCAAGGGCAATCAACAAGGCGCCAGCGGCGCGAATCAATCCTTTGGGCATGGGGCGGCGCCATCTATGTCAAACAGGAGTGCCTTGGAGTATGGCACGGGTTTTCGGTTCCGAAGAACGGGTCCTTTGGGAAACGTCTTACAGTTGCAGTATCAGGGTTTTCAGCGGGGGTTGTTGATCCTGTGAGGGAAAGTCCGCGCCTGGCGTCATGATTTTCCAGTCTCGTACGGGGCGTCCGGCCTTTTCCGCGCAACGCAGCACCTGTTCGCGCCAGTCCTCCATGCTGACTTTCGCCAGGTTGTTGCAGCAGATCAACACGCCATTGTCGGCGGTGGCCAGCAGTGCGGGCTTGAGCAGGCTCTGGTAATCGCGCAGCAGGTCGACGGTGCCGAAAGCACTCTTGGCCCAGGCTGGCGGGTCGAGCAGCACCAAGTCGTATTGACGTTGTTCCAGACGCGGGTAACTCGGCAGCTTTTGCCCGCGTCGTTGGGTGATCGGCAGGCCAGCCAATTGGCGAATGGCCGGGAAGTAGTCGGACTGGACGAATTCCATGGTCGGCAATTGCGGGTTCAGCAAACCGTTTTCGCGACCTACCGCCAGGTTGCCCTCGGCAAAGTCCAGGTTACACACCTCACGCGCACCACCGGCGGCTGCGCTCAGGCCGACGCCGCAGGTATACGCGAACAGATTCAGCACGCTTTTGCCGGCGCTGTGGGCCTTGACCCAGCCACGGGTGTTACGCAAATCCAGGAACAGCAGCGGGTCCTGCCCGGCATGGCGCCCGCGCACGCGGTAATTGAGGCCCCACTCGTGGCCGATCAGGTCTTCCAGCGCAGCAGGCTCGGCACGATAAACCGTGTCTTCACGGTCGATGCGCGAATTGCCCCGGGAACGGTCGTTGTACACCAGCAATAACTCCAGTCCCATGGACTGGTTGACCTGTTGATACAGGTCCAGCAACTCTGCGGTTTCCAGGGATTGGTGGAAGCTCTGCACCAGCAATTGCGGGCCGTAGCGGTCGATGGTCAGGCCGCCGGCGCCTTCCTGGCTGCCATGGAACAGGCGATAGCAGTCGGTGCCTTGGGCGTGCAGCTCATGGATCAGGTCTTGGCGATGATCGAGGGCGGCGCGCAGCGCCTGATTCAGAGGAGACATGGAGCGCGCCTTGCTGGGGAAATGAGGGCGCGAAGTTTAACAGCTATGCGCTGTCGCCTACATCAACCCCATCCGCCGATGGGCGCGTTGCACCGAACCGTTGCGCATCGCCCAACGTAGCATCGGCGCACTGCGCTTGACCCCGGCACGGATCATCTGGCGTTGCAGCGGGCTCTGGTGCTGGTCGAGCATGGCGCTGGCCCAATCCGGCAGCAGGTCGATCCCGGCCTGCATCATCAGGCTGCCAAAGGGCTTGGCCAGCAGGCTGGGGGAGGGCGCGTCAAGCAGTAAGCGCAGTACTTCGCGGCTGCGATCGTCGCACAGTAATTGTGGGCGGATGCGTGCCAGATAATCCGAGATTTCCTGCCGAGAACGCGGAACATGCCGCGCGCCCAACTGTTCGGCGACCAAGGCAATTTCACTGTAGTAACGGTCCTGGTCTCGACCGGATAGATTCGGGTTGCGATAGCGCAGGTGAGCGGCGAGGAAGTTACTGACCTCGGCCACATGCACCCAGGTCAGCAACTCCGGGTCGCTGGCCGCATAAGGTCGCCCGTCCGGAGCATGGCCGACGACCTGCAGGTGAATGGTGCGGACTTTTTCGATCAGCCATTCGGCGTCTTTGCGCGAACCAAACGTCGTGCCCGAGATGAACTGCGAGGTGCGCCGCAACCGCCCGAGCATGTCCTGACGAAAATTTGAATGGTCCCACACGCCCGCCAGGGCCAATGGGTGCAAGGCTTGCAGCATCAAGGCGCTGATACCGCCGATAAGCATGCTGCTGAAGTCGCCATGGACTTGCCAGCTCACCGAATCGGGCCCGAACAGACCGGGGTCGCCCTTGGGGTTTTCCAGGTCCAATTGGCCCAGCGACAGGCCAGTCAGGCTCATCAACTGGTTTTCGATACGGCTGCGGATAAATTCCATGGCGACTCAGAGGTTCCTATCGGTTCAGGCGTTTATCGATCAGGCCATCCACCACGCTCGGGTCGGCCAGGGTCGAGGTGTCACCGAGGCTGTCGAGTTCGTTGCAGGCGATCTTGCGCAAAATCCTGCGCATGATCTTGCCGGAGCGGGTTTTCGGCAAGGCTGGGGCCCATTGGATCAGTTCCGGCTTGGCAAAGCTGCCGATTTCCTTGCTGACCAGCTCCAGCAGGTGTTTTTTCAGCGCGTCATCGGGTTCCACCCCATTCATGGGCGTGACAAACGCATAGATGCCCTGGCCTTTAACGTCATGGGGGTAGCCCACCACGGCGGCCTCGGCCACCAGATCATGCAGCACCAGCGCGCTTTCCACCTCTGCGGTGCCGATGCGGTGGCCGGACACGTTGATCACATCGTCGATGCGCCCGGTGATCCAGTAGTCGCCGTCTTCATCGCGCCGTGCGCCGTCTCCGGTGAAGTAGTAGCCGGGGTAGGGTTTGAAATAGGTGTCGATCATGCGCTGCGGATCGCCGTACACGCTGCGGATCTGTCCGGGCCAGCTCGCTTTGATCGCCAGTACGCCGCTGCCGGCCCCACTGAATTCCTTGCCCTGTTCGTCAAGCAACACGGGCTGTACGCCAAACATCGGCTGGGTCGCGCAGCCGGGCTTGATGCGCTGCGCGCTGACCAGGGGGCTGAGCATGATGCCGCCGGTCTCGGTCTGCCACCAGGTGTCCACGATCGGGCAGCGTTGTTCGCCGACGGCATTGAAGTACCAGTCCCAGGCTTCCGGGTTGATCGGTTCGCCAACACTGCCCAGCAGGCGCAGGCTCGCGCGCGAGGTGTTCTCTAGCGGGCCGTGACCCTCACGCATCAGAGCACGCAAGGCGGTGGGCGCGGTGTAGAAGATGTTGACCTTATGCTTGTCGATCACCTGCCAGAAGCGCGAGCTGTCCGGGTAGCTCGGCACGCCTTCGAACATCAGCGACGTCGCACCATTGGCCAGCGGGCCGTACACGATGTAACTGTGGCCGGTGACCCAGCCCACATCGGCGGTGCACCAGAACACCTCGCCCTCGCGGTAGTCGAGCACGTATTTGAAGGTCATCGCGGCTTGCAGCAGGTAGCCGCCGGTGGTGTGTAGCACGCCCTTGGGTTTGCCGGTGCTGCCGGAGGTGTAGAGGATGAACAGCGGGTCTTCGGCGTCCATTGGCTCGGGCGGGCAGTCGCTACTGGCCGCATCCAGGGCTTGTTGATACTTGAGATCGCGGCCTTCGCTCCAGTTAACGGTCGCTCCGGTGCGCTCCACCACCAGCACCGTGCTCACATTCGGGCAACTGGTCAGGGCTTTGTCGACATTCTGTTTCAGCGCCACCGGCTTTCCACCGCGCACGCCTTCGTCAGCGGTGATCACCGTGCGGCAGTCGGCGTCGAGAATACGGTCACGCAAGGCGTCCGGCGAGAAGCCGCCAAACACCACGGAATGCACCGCGCCAATCCGCGTACACGCGAGCATGGCGTAGGCCGCTTCCGGGATCATCGGCATGTAGATGCACACCCGATCGCCTTTTTTCACACCACGGCTCTTCAGCACATTGGCCAGGCGACTGACGTTCTGGTGCAGTTGGCGGTAGGTGATGTTGGAAGATTTTGTCGGATCATCGCCTTCCCAGATGAAGGCCGGCTGATCGGCGCGTTGCGACAGGTGACGGTCGATGCAGTTGTAGCTGACGTTCAGTTGGCCGCCGGCAAACCACTGGGCTGCGCCCGTCTTGATGTCTGAGCTTTGAACGGTGTGCCACGGGGTGATCCAGTCGAGAAAGCCTTTGGCCTGTTCAGCCCAGAAGGTGTCCGGCTGTTCGATGGATTGGCGGTAGAGGCGCTGATAGTCCTCTTGACTGAGTTGCGCAGCCCGGCGGACGGCATCGGCGGTGGGGAACGTGCTGATATCGAACATGAGCGATCCTTATTCTTGTTTTGGCCACAAGTGATAAAGATGCACCCTGCAAGGGGAGGGTTCAAGGCCAACGTCCAAACGGACGTTGGCCCTGCCATACCTGGATCAGCCGCGGTGACGACCGCGGAAGTAGTTGATCAGGCCCTGGGTCGACGCATCGTCGGCCAGGGTTTCCTCGGCGCCGGTCAGGCGGTTGTAGACGCCCTTGCCCAGCTCTTTACCCAGTTCCACACCCCATTGGTCGAAGGCGTTGATACCCCAGATCACGCTCTGCACGAACACTTTGTGCTCATACATGGCAACCAGAGCGCCCAAGCGACGCGGGCTGATGCGCTCAACCACAATGGTGTTGCTCGGACGGTTGCCCGGGATCACCTTGTGCGGTGCCAGCTTCTGCACTTCGTCTTCCGGGATGCCCTTGTCGCGCAGCTCGGCTTCGGCTTCGGCGCGGGTCTTGCCGAGCATCAGCGCCTGACTCTGGGACAGGCAGTTGGCGTACAGCCACTGATGGTGGTCGGACACCGGGTTGAAGCTGACGATCGGCACGATAAAGTCGGCCGGGATCAGTTGGGTCCCCTGGTGCAGTAACTGGTGGTAAGCGTGCTGGCCGTTGCAACCTACGCCACCCCAGATCACTGGGCCGGTATCCGTGGCGACGGGTGTACCGTCCTGGCGCACGCTCTTGCCATTGGATTCCATGTCCAACTGTTGCAAGTGTTTGGTGATGTTACGCAGGTAGTGGTCGTACGGCAGGATCGCATGGCTCTGCGCGCCCCAGAAGTTGCCGTACCACACGCCCAGCAGACCCAGCAGCACCGGCATGTTCTGTTCGAATGGGGCGTTCTGGAAATGCTGGTCCATGGTGTAGGCACCGGACAGCAGTTCCTTGAAGTTGGACATGCCGATCGCCAGGGCGATGGGCAAGCCGATGGCCGACCACAGTGAGTAACGACCGCCGACCCAGTCCCACATCGGGAAGATGTTTTCTTCGCGGATACCAAAGGCCACCGCCGCCGCGTTGTTGCTCGATACGGCGATGAAGTGGCGGTACAGCTCGGCTTCCGAGCCACCCTGGGCCAGGTACCAGGCGCGGGCGGCCTGGGCGTTTTTCAGGGTTTCCAGGGTGTTGAAGGATTTCGACGAGACGATGAACAAGGTGGTCTCAGCGCGCAGCTTCATGGTCAGCTCGTGGAACTCGCTGCCGTCGATGTTCGCCAGGTAGTGGCAACGCACGCCTTTGTGGGCGTAGGACAACAGCGCTTCGGAGACCAGCTCCGGGCCGAGGAACGAGCCACCAATACCGATGTTCACCACGTCGGTGATCGGCTTCTCGGTGTAGCCACGCCACAGGCCGTCGTGAATGCGGCCGACCAGGTCGGTGATCTGGTTCAGCACCTTGTGCACGTCCGGCATGATGTTCACGCCGTTCACCGACAGCTTGTCGCCCACCGGGCGACGCAGTGCGGTGTGCAGGGCCGGGCGGCCTTCGGAGGAGTTGACCGGCTCGCCGGCGTACAGCGAGTTGATCGCGTCTTTCAGGCCGACTTCTTTGGCCAGGCCTACGAGCAGGTCACGGGTTTCGCTGGTGATCAGGTTTTTCGAGTAATCGAGGAAAAGTCCGCAGCTGCTCAGGGTGAACTGGGAAAAACGCTGAGGATCGGCATTGAACGCTTCGCGCATGCTGAAATCCTGCATGGCTTGGCGATGTTGATTGAGCGCTTGCCAGGCGGGCAGAGCGGTAACGTCATGAGGAGTGCGGTAGTACGCCATCGCTGCGGGTTTCCTTTTATTACGGGGACTGCCTTTAGGACACTTCTAAGTCCGGAACGTCCAGTCTTTGATCAAGCATTGGGTTCCGGACAGCGCTAACCATAGCGCAGGGCGATTACATTAAACCTAGCGTGTCGATATGTCTTGGCTTTGTCTGCGCTAAGGCCGGTACTTTTTTATACCGGCCCTTTTTATTGACGCAGCGAGGAAGGTGACTGAAAGGGGTCAGTCGAGGGTCAGGTGCAGGTTGTCGATGAGTCGGGTAGCGCCGAGATAGGCGGCTACCAGGATCACGATATCCCGATCTTCGGCCGTGGCCGGGCGCAAATGCACGCCTTGGCGCACTTCGAGGTAGTCCAGGCGCAACCCGGCGGCTTCGATCTGCTGGACCTGTTCGGCGCGCAGCTTGCCGAAGTCGTGGTCACCGGCTTTGATCGCGGCGCCAATCTGGCTGAGGCTGCGGTACAGCACCGGCGCAATGGCGCGTTGCTCGTCGGTGAGGTAGCCGTTGCGCGACGACAGCGCGAGGCCGTCCTCGGCGCGCACGGTGGGCTCGCCGATGATCTGGATCGGCATGTTCAGGTCGTGGACCATGGCGCGGATCACGGCCAGTTGCTGGTAATCCTTCTGGCCAAACACCGCCATGTCCGGCTGAACCATGTTGAACAGCTTGCTGACCACCGTCGCCACGCCTTCGAAATGCCCGGGACGGCTGGCGCCGCACAGGCCTTCAGACAATTGCGGCACGCTGACGCGCGTCTGGCCGGTCATGCCGCCGGGGTACATTTCCTCGACGGTGGGCGCAAACAACAGGTTGCAACCTGCTTGCAGCAGCTTTTCCTGGTCGGCGGCCAGGGTGCGTGGATACTTGTCCAAGTCTTCGCCAGCACCAAACTGCAGCGGGTTGACGAAGATGCTGGCGACCACGAAATCCGCCTGCTGGGCGGCCTTGGTCACCAACGTGGCATGGCCGCTGTGCAGGTTGCCCATGGTCGGCACAAAGCCAATGCGCTTGCCGGCATTGCGGGCGTGGGTAACGGCGGCTCGCAGTTCACGTACGGTTCTTACGGTGTTCATGCAGAGAATCCGTGTTCAGCGCCAGGGAAGGTCACGCCTTTGACTTCGGCGACGTAGGCGCTCAATGCGGCGTGAATGCTGTCCTGGCCGGCCATGAAGTTCTTGACGAACTTCGGCACACGGCCGCTGATCGACAGGCCGAGCATGTCGTGCAGCACCAGCACCTGGCCATCGGTGGCCGAGCCTGCGCCAATCCCGATCACCGGCACTTTGACGGCCTGGGTGATTTCTGCCGCCAGTTCGCTCGGCACGCATTCGAGCAGGATCATTGCCGCGCCAGCCTGTTCCAGAGCGATGGCATCCGCGCGCATCTGCCGCGCCTGGGCCTCATTGCGGCCTTGTACCTTGTAGCCGCCGAGGATGTTCACCGACTGTGGCGTCAGGCCCATGTGTGCGCACACCGGCACGCCGCGTTCCGCCAGCAGGCGGATCGACTCGGCCAGCCACACTGCGCCTTCGACTTTGATCATGTGCGCCCCGGCTTGCATCAGCTTGCCGGCATTCTGGAAGGTCTGTTCGAGTGTCGCGTAACCCATGAACGGCAGGTCGGCGATGATGAAGGCGCCATCGTTACCGCGCTTGACGCTGGCGGTGTGGTACGCAAGTTCATCGGTGGTGACGGGTAGGGTGCTGTCATTCCCTTGAAGAACCATGCCCAGGGAGTCGCCCACCAGCAACACTTCAACCCCGGCCTGGCAACTGGCGTGGGCGAAGGTGGCGTCATAGCAGGTCAGCATGGCGATTTTTTCACCTTTGAGCTTGAGGCTCTGCAAGGTGGTCAGGGTAATGTCTGGCATGAAAAGGGTCCTCATTCAGGCGCTTGGAAACAGCGAGTAACGCGCGTGAGTCTTCGTTTATACAGGCGCACGGTCTTGAGAGCAGTGCTTATATGGCCTGGATTGCGCCCTTTAGCGCCGGGTTGGCGGCAGCGGGACGCCTATAGTCGTGAGGAGGACACGGGAAGTCAATTGGATGTGTTACCGCATTGTTACGATGGCGGTGTTACCGCTGTTACTGACGCGATTGTAGGAGCGAGCTTGCTCGCGAAGAACGTGTTGGCCCCGCGTTGAATCAGGTTGCGCGCGTTATCGTTAACGATTTTCGCGAGCAAGCTCGCTCCTACAGGGGGAGGCGTTCCAGTCCGACGAATGGGCACGCAGCCAGTAGGTCACTTAGTTGCTGGCTATTGGGTAATTGCAGAGTGGCGGGCGCCAGTTCGGCCAACGGGTACAACACAAAAGCACGCAGGTGCATCTGATAGTGCGGGACCTTGAGGCGCGGTTCGTCGATCAGGTGATCGCCAAACAGCAAGATGTCCAGGTCGAGCGTGCGCGGGCCCCAGCGCTCAAGGCGTTCGCGGCCCTGGTCGTTTTCGATGGTTTGCAGTGCATCCAGCAACTCAAGGGGCGCCAAATCGCTGTCCAGGGCGGCAACCGCATTGGTGTAGCGCGGCTGGCCTGGGAGCAGGGAGTCACTTTGATAAAAGGCGGACACACCAGCGACCGTGGTGCCCGGCAACTGCGCCAGTGCTTCGATAGCGCTGCGCAATTGCTGGTCCGGGGCAGCCAGGTTGCTGCCCATGCCGATGTAGATGCGTTCCACGTTTATTCGCCCGAGGCGTCAGCCGAACTGCGCTTGCGCTTGCTGCCACTGCGACGACGCTTCTTCGGGCCTTCGCCGTCGCCTTTGCTGCCGAGGTCACGAATCATGTCGCGGCGCTCGCTGTCATTGGCGTCCTGGTAATCGGTCCACCATTCGCCCAGGCCATCGGTCTGCTCGCCAGCGCTTTCACGCAGCAGCAGGAAGTCGTAGCCGGCGCGGAAGCGCGGGTTGTCCAGCAACAGGTCGGCGCGTTTGCCGCTGCGGCGTGGCAGACGCTCCTGCATGTCCCAGATCTCGCGGATCGGCATCGTGAAGCGTTTCGGAATGGCGATGCGCTGGCACTGTTCGGCGATCAGCTCATGCGCAGCTTCCTGCATGGCCGGGATCGGCGGCATGCCGCGCTCCTGCAGGCGCAGTACGCGTTTAGGCAAGGCTGGCCACAACAGCGCGGCAAACAGGAACGCCGGGGTGACCGGCTTGTTCTGCTTGATGCGCAAGTCGGTATTGATCAGCGCCTCGCTGATCAGGGTGTGAGTGTACGTCGGGTTATATTCCAAAGCCTCGGCGCTGGCCGGGAACAATGGATCGAACAACTGCAGGTCCACCAGCATTTCAAAGGTGTCGGCGGCATGACCTGAGAGGAACAGCTTGAGCACTTCTTCGAACAGGCGTGCCGAGGGGATCTCCCGCAGCATTGGCGCCAGTTCGCGAATCGGCGCAGCGGTATGGCGCTCGATGCCGAAGTTCAGCTTGGCGGCAAACCGCACGGCTCGCAGCATGCGTACCGGGTCTTCCTGGTAACGCTGGACCGGGTCGCCGATCAGGCGGATCAGGTTATTGCGAATATCGTGTACGCCATTGGCGTAATCGAGGATGCGCTCGCTGACCGGGTCGTAATACAGGGCGTTGATGGTGAAGTCGCGGCGTTGCGCGTCTTCTTCCAGGGTGCCGTAGACGTTGTCGCGCAGGATGCGCCCGCTTTCGTTGCGGGAGGACTGATTGGTGTCTTCCTCTTCATCGTTTTGCGGGTGACCGGCGCGGAACGTTGCGACTTCAATGATTTCGCGACCGAAGTGGATATGCACCAGCTTGAAGCGTCGGCCGATGATCCGCGCGTTGCGGAATTCCGCACGCACTTGCTCAGGCGTGGCGCTGGTGGCGACGTCGAAGTCCTTGGGCGTGATATTGAGCAGCATGTCGCGTACGCACCCGCCCACCAGGTAAGCCTGGTAGCCGGCGTTCTGCAAACGTTCGACGATGTTCACTGCATAACGGCTGAATTGAGCGCGCTGCAGCGAATGCTGGCTGCTGTTGAGCACTTCAGGCGTGCTGCGTTTGTGTTGCGTACGACGCAAGGGAGAACGGAATGACTGGAACAACTTCTTCAGCATGGGATGCACTGTTTGAAGGAATGTTCGGCCATAACGAAGAATGACCGCATGATG
The DNA here is from genome assembly GCF_013385825.1 of Pseudomonas reactans. Taxonomy (GTDB): domain Bacteria; phylum Pseudomonadota; class Gammaproteobacteria; order Pseudomonadales; family Pseudomonadaceae; genus Aquipseudomonas; species Aquipseudomonas reactans. The sequence goes on from NZ_JACAPG010000018.1 coordinate 363,732, forward strand.
GGCGGGGATTCTAGCATTTAGTCAGGGGATGGTGTAGGAACAAGCTACAGGCATTGCGCCATAAGCCTTGAGAGGTCAAATCGCAGAAACTACAAGGGGAGCCGAAGCTCCCCCAGAAGTAGTTGCGTGCTCTATTTTTATTATTGATTTCGGGCTTCTTGTTTTTGTTGATCGCCCTCGTCATGAAGCTTCACTTTCATGACACTCCCAATTGGGAGTCAAGAGCAAACGGATTGCTTTGGTCGCTGTGTTGCTGATCTACGATCCAACCAGTTCAGGCTCTGCCTTAGGGCAGTTTTTGTTGTTCTCGGCCTGGTTGCGGGGCAAGCCCCAAATGCAACGCCTCTCCAAAAGAATCAGTTAGCTGCGCCTCCGCCGTGTTGTTTTTGTTATGCGTGAGTCGATTCGTCTTATTTTTATTGTCTTGTACAAAGCTTGTTATTGTTTTTGTACTAAGCATATAGCAGGGTGCGTGCCAACTTTTGCGCCACCCAGCAAAATCAGGGGGTTGAGGCGGTTTCGGGTTTTTGACGGGCCAAAAAAAGCCGGGGCTTCGTTACCGTAAGCCCCGGCTTTTGTTACGCGAAATATCCGCGGTAACAGTTTTTTCACATCTGTGGGTGTTACCTGTGGGCGCGCGCCCTCAACTCTCGCTGGCCACACCGGTCTTGCGCCGTGGAATGCCCAGGCGCTGGCGGCGTTCCCACAGGCATTTACGGCTAACGCCCAGTTTGCGCGCCAGTTCGGTCTCGGTCATATGGTCCTGGTGCTCAAGGACGAAATGCTGGAAGTAATCTTCCAGTGACAAATCTTCCGTCGGTTCATGGCTGGTATTGCTACCGCCCTGCTGTGGGGCCAGGCCGATGAAGTCGTCGTCCTCCAGGTCGCTCAGCTCGATATCGATGCCCAGCAGTTCGGCGGAAATCTCCGGGCTCTCCGACAGGATCACCGCACGCTCCACCGCATTCTCCAGCTCCCGCACGTTACCCGGCCACGAGTAATGGCGAATCGCTTGCTCGGCGTCTGGCGCAAACTTGAGGTCGGTACGGTTGATGCGCGCGCTCTGGCGCAGCAGGAAAGCGTTGGCGATCTCGTTGACGTCGGCGCCACGCTCACGCAGGGCCGGCAGTTTGAGAGCGATCACGTGCAGGCGGTAATACAAGTCTTCACGGAACTGGCCGATCTTGGCCAGGCTCTTGAGGTCGCGGTGAGTCGCCGCGATCAGACGCACATCGACCTTCTGCGACTGCACCGAGCCCACGCGGCGAATTTCACCTTCCTGTAGCACACGCAGTAACCGCGCTTGTGCTTCCAGTGGCAGCTCACCGATTTCATCGAGGAACAGCGTGCCGCCGTCCGCCGCTTCCACCAGGCCCGCCCGCCCGGCGCTGGCGCCGGTAAACGCGCCTTTCTCGTGGCCGAACAGTTCGGACTCGATCAGGGATTCGGGGATCGCTGCGCAGTTCACCGAGATCATCGGCGCCTTGGCACGCTTGGACAGATTGTGCAGGGCACGGGCCACCAGTTCTTTACCGGTGCCGGACTCGCCCTGGATCAAGACATTCGAGTCCGTCGGCGCGACTTTGCGGATCTTGCCGTACAGGTCCTGCATCGGTGGGCAGGAGCCGATGATGCCGATCTCGCCGTTGCTGTTGTCGACGCCTGGCTTGTCGGCGGCTTTGCCCGCAGGACGCTGTTCGGCCGGCGCGCTGCTGGCCGACTGACGGTCACGCAGGATGCGAGCCACGGCCTGGAGCATCTCGTCATGGTCGAAAGGCTTGGCGATGTAGTCCACCGCGCCCATCTTCATGGAGTCGACCGCCGAGCGCAGGCTGGCGTAGCTGGTCATGATCAGCACCGGGGTGCCCTGGCCGAGCTTGATCAACTCGGTGCCAGGCGCGCCAGGCAGGCGCAGGTCACTGACAATCAGGTCGAACGTGGGAATGCTGAAACGCTCCTGGGCTTCCTGCACCGAGCCGGCTTCGCTGACCTGGTACTGATTACGTTCAAGCAGGCGACGCAAGGCAGAGCGGATAATGGTTTCGTCTTCGACGATCAAAATGTGCGGCATTGATTCAATTCTCTCGACGGTCTCAGTTCACAGCGGACGTCGCTTCGACATGACGCGGCAAGGTCACCCGAATACGGGTGCCGCGTTGGCTTTCGGTGTCAGCCGGGCTGTCGATGGTGATTTGTCCATAATGCTCTTCAACGATGGAATAGACCAGTGCAAGGCCCAGACCGGTACCTTCACCTGGGTCCTTGGTGGTGAAGAAGGGTTCGAACAATCGGTCCATGATGTTCTGTGGAATACCGCTACCTTCATCTTCGACGATCAGATCGACCGTATGTTCGAAAGCCTCGGTCTTGACGCGTACCGCACCGCCGGCCGGAGTGGCGTCACGGGCGTTGGACAGCAGGTTGATCAGCACTTGGGCCAGACGTTGTGAGTCGCCATCCACCCAGTGGTCGGGATCGCATAAATTGAAGAACTGTACTTCGAAGTTGCGCCGGTTCAAGGCCAGCAGCCCAATGGCATCCTGCGCCACTTCGGCGAGGCATACCGCTTCGTCCTGGTTCTGATGGGCGCCGGCGTGGGCGAAGCTCATCAGCGACTGCACGATGCGAGAAACGCGCTTGGTCTGTTCGAGGATCTGCCCGCTGATCTCGGTGATTTCGCCGTCTTCTTCGCGCTCTTCCCGCAGGTTCTGCGCCAGGCAGGCGATACCGGTGATCGGGTTGCCGATTTCATGGGCCACGCCCGCCGCCAGCCGGCCAATGCTGGCCAGGCGCTCGGAATGCACTAGTTTGTCTTCGAGCATCTGGGTTTCGGTCAGGTCTTCGACCAGCAACACCAGGCCGCTGTTACCGGGTGCCAGGGGCTCGTCGATAGCGGCTTTGTGCAGGTTGAGCCAGCGTGTCTGGCCGTCGAGTGCCAGGTGCTGCTTGTGCAAGTGCTCGTCGGGCAGGTTGATAAAACCTTGCAGCAATTCTTTCCAGGGATCGCCCAACGTATTGAGGCGTGAACCGACGACCCGCTGCGCGGCGATGCCAGTGAGTTCTTCCATGGCCTTGTTCCACATTAGGATCTCTTGGTCCTTGGCCAGGGAGCACACGCCCATGGGCAATTCCTGCAAGGTCTGGCGGTGGTAGCGGCGCAAGGCATCGAGTTCGGCGGCGAGACCGGTGAGGCGTGAGTGGTAATCCTCCAGCCTGCTTTCGATGAAATGGATGTCTTCGGTCACATAGTTTTCGCCGCCGGCTTTATAGGGCAGGAAGGTTTCCACCATGTCCTGGGACACGCTCGGCCCCATCAAGCCGGACAGGTTGGCTTCAATGCGGTCACGCAGACGGCGCAGGGCGTAGGGGCGCCGTTCATCGAATGGCAGATACAGATCACGCAGCGCCTGTTCAACTTCCTTCTGCGCCGCCTTGGCGCCGAGGGGCTTGGCCAGTTGCGTGGCGAACTCCTGGGGTGATGCCGCGTGCAGTTCGCGGCGTTGCGGACGACGCACGTTATCCACCGCGCACGCTTCGGCGGCGCTGGTTTCTTCCGGGCTGGCGTTGGTGAACAGGGAAATCAGGGTGAACATCAGGACGTTGGCGGCCAGGGAGGCAATCGCGGCCATGTGCCAACTGGTGTCATCGAGCACGTAGATCATGTTCAGCAGCGGGATGTAGAAGCCCTGCAGGTTACCGACCAGCGGCAACAGCATGGTCACGATCCACACCAGGATCCCGGCCAGCAAACCAGCGATGAAGCCACGGCGATTGGCGGTCGGCCAGTACAGCACCGACAACACGCCCGGCAGGAACTGCAAGGTGGCGACAAATGCGACGATACCCAGGTTGGCCAGGTCCTGCCCGGCACCCAGCAACAGGTAGAACCCGTAGCCGGCCATGATGATCGCGACGATCAGCGCGCGGCGTGTCCATTTCAGCCAGCGGTAGATATTGCCCTCGGCCGGCGGCTGGTACAGCGGCAGCACCAGGTGGTTGAGCGCCATGCCGGACAGTGCCAGGGTCGTGACGATGATCAACCCGCTCGCCGCCGACAAACCACCGACATAGGCGAGCATCGCCAGTGCCGGACTATTGGCCGCAATGCCGATGCCGAGGGTGAAGTATTCAGGGTTGGTGGTGGCCCCCAGTTTTAAACCGGCCCACAGGATCAGCGGCACCGCCAGGCTCATCAACAGCAGGAACAACGGCAAGCCCCAGCTGGCGCTGACCAGCGAGCGCGGGTTGAGGTTCTCGGTGAAGGTCATGTGGTACATGTGCGGCATCACGATGGCCGAGGCGAAAAACACCAGCAGCAACGTGCGCCACGGGCCTTCCTGCAGCGGCGTGTGCAGGGCGGCGAGGGCGGTCTGGTTTTGCAGCAACCAAAGCTCAAGCTGCTGTGGGCCATCGAACACGCCGTAGAGCGCATAGAGGCCGACGCCGCCGATGGCGATCAGCTTGATCACCGACTCGAAGGCAATCGCAAATACCAGGCCTTCGTGTTTTTCGCGGGTGGCGATATGGCGCGAGCCGAAGAAAATCGTGAACAGCGTGATCAACGCGCAGAAGGCCAGCGCGACGCGGTGTTGCACCGGCTCGCGGGTCAGGATGCTGATGGAATCGGCTACGGCCTGAATTTGCAGGGCCAGCAACGGCAACACGCCGATCAGCATGAAAATAGTGGTCAGCGCGCCGGCCCAAGTGCTGCGAAAGCGGAAGGCAAACAGGTCGGCCAGGGAAGACAATTGGTAGGTGCGGGTGATCTTCAGGATCGGGTACAGCAGCACCGGCGCCAGCAGAAATGCGCCGGAGACCCCGAGGTAGCTGGACAGAAAGCCATAACCGTACTGATAGGCCAGGCCCACGGTGCCATAGAACGCCCAGGCACTGGCGTATACGCCGAGGGACAAGGTGTAGGTCAACGGATGGCGAATGATCGCCCGCGGAATCATTCCGCGCTCACTGATCCAGGCGACTCCGAACAACGCGGCCAGGTAGGCGGCGCTGATCAGCAGCATCTGGGTGAGGCTAAAGCTCATCGGCATCTTTTTGGCTCTGCAGGATGAAAGTCACGACGATCAGGATCAACCACAGCAGATAAGGGCGATACCAAGCGCCCGTGGCGTCGATCCACCAATCCATGATGGCGGGGGAGAACAGGTAGATCCCGACGACCAGCAGCAGGACCAATCGATAGATGTACATGTTGGCCTCTGATTGAGAACTCGAAAATGCCACGCTTTACTGTAGGAGCTGGCTTGCCGGCGAAGGTCGTTAACGATAACGCGTCCATCCTGGATGAGCGTGGCGCCTTGACGATTTTCGCGAGCAAGCTCGCTCCTACAGTGTGAAAGTTGCGGCGATGGTAACGGATGCTTGGCAAGCTGCAAGCGCCTTCAGCTCAATTGTGCTTCGGCCAGCGTGAGTGTGCGCGGGATCTGCGTGGCATCCCAGTGCGCAATGCCCCAATCCAGCAGTTCCCTCGGGCTGGCGTGCAACAGTTCGTCACTGGGTTGCTGGCCGAGGGCGCGCAATGCCCTCAGTAGCAAAGGCGTGGCCTGGTCGGGTGTCAACGGCGGGGAACGGTAGGATTTACCCAGTTTATTGCCGTCCGGCTGGATGATCAGCGGCACGTGCAGGTAGCGCGGTTGGCGCAGGCCGAGCAGTTCTTGCAGGTAGAGTTGGCGTGGCGTCGAGTCCAGCAGGTCGGCGCCACGCACGATATCGGTCACACCTTGCCACGCATCGTCGAGCACCACGGCCAGTTGATAGGCGTACAGGCCGTCGCGGCGACGGATGACGAAATCGCCTACATCGCGGCCCAGGTGCTGTCGGAATTCGCCTTGGACGCGGTCAGTAAAGTGGTACTCAAGCTCGGGAACACGCAGACGGATGGCCCCATCTTGTTGGTCGTGGCCAGCATTGCGGCACAGACCCGGATAGATGCCGTTGTAGGGTTCAAGCTGTTTGCGTGAGCAGGTACAAGCGTATGCCAGGCCGTGGTTGAACAGGTCGTTCAGTACTTTGGCGTAGGCCTCGTGCCGCTCGCTTTGCCGGACCAGTCCACCGTCCCACTCGAAGCCATAGCTTTCCAGCGCGTGCAGGATTGCTGCCTGTGCGCCAGGTTCTTCACGGGGTGGGTCGAGGTCTTCCATACGCATCAGCCATAGGCCATGGTTGGCGCGGGCGTCGAGGTAGGAGGCAAGGGCGGCGACCAGGGAGCCGAAATGCAAGTGGCCGCTGGGTGTGGGGGCAAAGCGCCCAATATAGGTAGAGGCTGTCATGGGCCGGATACTACTGGAAATTCGGTAAACGCCAGCAACAAAAATGGGGCGTTCGCACGCCCCATTCGTTCAGCTCGGCGGGATTACTTGCCGACCTGTTTTTCCTTGATTTCAGCCAAGGTCTTGCAGTCTACGCAGAGGTCCGCGGTTGGGCGGGCTTCCAGGCGACGGATGCCGATCTCGACACCGCAGGACTCGCACCAGCCATATTCTTCGTCCTTGATCAGCTGCAGCGTCTTGTCGATCTTCTTGATCAACTTGCGCTCGCGATCACGGGCGCGCAGTTCAAGGGCGAATTCTTCTTCCTGGCTGGCACGGTCGGCCGGGTCAGGGAAGTTGGCTGCTTCGTCCTTCATATGGTCAACCGTACGGTCGACCTCCTGCATCAAGTCCTGTTTCCACTTGTTCAGGATTTTGGTGAAGTGCTCGCGCATGGGCTCGCCCATGTACTCCTCACCTTTCTTTTCTACGTAAGGTTCGAAGCCATTGAGGCCTTGAGTCTGCTGTTGCTTTGCTTGGGTGGACATGAATAGACCGCCTCTCACTCTTCTAATCCATTGCGCAGGATTGCAACGTCACCGACACCTGCCGGCCCTGCGGCTGCAAGCGGGCGAACTTACCAGATAGATTCGGGGTGCGCCACTCCCGGTTGTCGAGGCCCATCGCGTCAGTGTCGCAAACTGCGACAGCCCGTCGTGACTGGGTATGTATCCTCTCGAATGTTGATTTTAGTCGTTTTGCGGGCACTTGCCCGGACGGCACAGGCCGTCGGGCAGGCAATAGAACATGTTTTACGGCGCGGGTTCGGTAGAATCCAGAATTTGTCCTCACCGTTAAGGAAGGCTAATGGCTCAGCCCTACAGTGCGCGCAGTCGCGCCATCGAACCTTTTCATGTCATGGCATTGCTGGCGCGCGCCAATGAGCTTCAGGCCGCCGGCCATGACGTGATTCACTTGGAAATCGGCGAGCCGGACTTCACCACCGCCGAGCCGATCATCCAGGCCGGCCAGGCAGCGTTGGCCAACGGCAAGACGCGCTATACCGCCGCCCGTGGCTTGCCCGAGTTGCGCGAGGCCATCAGCGGTTTCTACCAGCAGCGCTATGGGTTGGACGTGGACCCCGAGCGTATCCTGATCACGCCCGGCGGCTCCGGCGCATTGCTGCTCGCCAGCAGTTTGCTGGTGGACCCGGGCAAGCATTGGCTGCTCGCCGACCCTGGCTACCCCTGCAATCGTCACTTCCTGCGATTGGTGGAGGGCGCGGCGCAGCTGGTGCCGGTCGGTCCTGAAGTGCGCTATCAGTTGACCGCTGACCTAGTGGCCAAACACTGGGATCAGGACAGTGTGGGCGCATTGGTGGCATCCCCGGCCAACCCGACCGGCACGATCCTCACACGCGACGAATTGGCCGAGCTTTCCGGCGCGATCAAGGCGCGCAACGGTCATTTGGTGGTGGACGAGATTTACCATGGCCTCACCTATGGCACCGATGCGGCCAGCGTGCTGGAAGTCGACGACGATGCATTCGTCCTGAATAGTTTTTCGAAGTATTTCGGCATGACCGGTTGGCGCCTGGGTTGGCTGGTGGCACCGCCGGCGGCGGTGGGTGAATTGGAGAAACTCGCGCAAAATCTCTACATCAGTGCGCCTAGCATGGCCCAGCATGCGGCATTGGCCTGTTTTACCCCGCAAACCCTTAGCATTCTGGAAGAGCGCCGCGCTGAGTTCGGCCATCGTCGCGACTTCCTGCTGCCCGCCTTGCGCGAGCTTGGGTTTGGCATCGCGGTCGAGCCGGAGGGCGCGTTCTATTTATATGCCGATATCAGCGCGTTCGGCGGTGATGCCTTCGCATTCTGCCGTCACTTCCTCGAAACCGAACATGTGGCGTTTACGCCCGGCCTGGATTTTGGTCGCTATCAAGCCGGCCACCATGTGCGTTTTGCTTACACGCAAAACCTCGATCGGCTACAGGAAGCGGTAGAGCGGATCGCCCGTGGCTTACGGAGCTGGCAAGGCTGATGCGCTTTCATCCTCCCCTCGAAGAAGCGCGGCTGATTCGTCGCTACAAGCGTTTTCTTACCGATATCGAAACCGTTACCGGCGAGTTGTTGACCATTCATTGCCCCAACACCGGCTCGATGCTCAATTGCATGGTCGAAGGTGGGCAGGTCTGGTTCAGTCGCTCCAATGACCCCAAGCGCAAGTTGCCGGGCACCTGGGAAATCGCCGAGACGCCCCAGGGTCGCTTGGCGTGTGTGAACACGGCGCGTGCCAATCAGTTGGTCGAGGAGGCGTTACGTGCGGGTGTCATCACCGAGCTGAACGGTTTTACCGCCTTGAAGCGCGAAGTGCCTTATGGTCAGGAGAAAAGCCGCATCGACTTCCGCCTGGACTATCCCGACGGTGCGGCCTACGTCGAAGTCAAAAGTGTAACCCTGGGTTTTGACGGCACTTCGGTTGCCGCTTTCCCGGATGCAGTGACCCAGCGTGGCGCCAAGCATTTGCGCGAACTGGCCCATCTGGCGCGTGACGGTGTGCGAGCGGTGCAGTTGTATTGCGTCAACCTCTCGGGGATTGATGCTGTGCGCCCGGCCGTGGAGATCGACGCGGCCTACGCTGCTGCCCTGCGCGAAGCCAAGGCGGCCGGCGTGGAAGTGCTGGCGTATGGCGTGCGCGTGACAGCCGAAGAAATTTGTGTGGACCGGCGCCTGGACGTGCTCCTCGACTAGAGTTGCACCCACAGCCCCTGGGCGTCTTCGCGTCCAGGCAAGGCGGTCAGGCTTTGCCCGGCGCAAGGGCCTGCGATGCACTCGCCGTTCTCGATCAGGAACAGCGCGCCGTGGGTGGCGCACTGGATCATGCTGGCACTGTCGTCGAGAAACCGGTCGGGCTGCCATTCAAGTGGAATGCCACGATGGGGGCAGCGATTGATATAGAAGTAGGCAATGCCGTCCCGGCGCACGGCCAACAATTTGCAACCATCGATTTCAAAACCGAGGCTGCTGTCTGGCGCGAGGGTATCGGAGGAGCAGAGAAACTTCATTTCAATCCTTAAGTGCCTTGACGTTCAAATGCAAACAATTATCAAATGCCGGCTTCGCCCGTTAGCTGACCGGGCGCTCAATACGATGCGGGGCAGGGGTTATCTGTCACATTGATGAGCGTTTGAGCGGCCCTGCCCTTGGAAGGAAACCCTGTTATGCGCCTGAGTGCCAGCGCTATTGCGCTTGTTGTCGGACTGCTGGTCAACCCGGGGGCTCAAGCCTCTGAACTGCCACAACGCTGGGTCAGTGCCGGTGGGGCGCTGTCGGAGTGGGTAACGGCGCTGGGCGGCGAGTCGAAGTTGGTGGGGGTGGATACCACCAGCCAGCACCCTGAGTCTCTCAAGGCGTTGCCGAGCATTGGTTACCAGCGACAGTTATCCGCCGAGGGCATCTTGAGTTTGCGCCCGCAGGTGTTGGTAGGTACTGAGGAAATGGGCCCGCCGCCGATACTGGCGCAGATTCGCAGCGCAGGTGTGCAGGTGGAGATGTTTTCGGCGGAGCCTGACTTGCCGACGCTGAAGGGCAACCTTCAGCACTTGGGCAAGTTGCTGGGCGCCGAGGCCAAGGCCAACGAATTGTTTACCGGATATGAGCAGGCGCTGGACCAGCAGAAACGCTGGGTCACCAAGGCTCAGGCCACCCAAAAGGCCCCCGGCGTATTGCTGTTGCTGGGTCATGCAGGCGGCAAGCCACTGATCGCTGGCAAAGACACGGCGGCTGACTGGATGTTGCAGCAGGCGGGCGGGCGCAATCTGGCGACGCATACGGGCTACAAACCGTTTTCGGTGGAGTCGTTGGCGGGGTTGAGCCCGGATGTGCTGGTGTTTGCCGATCGTGCCCTGACCGGAGATGCGGCGCGTGCGGCACTGTTCAAGGAGAATCCGATCCTGGCGTCCACGCCGGCGGCCAAGGCTGGGCGGGTATTTGAGGTGGATCCTACCTTGCTGGTCGGCGGGCTTGGGCCGCGTTTGCCACAAAGCCTCGCTGACCTGTCTGCCGGGTTTTACCCGTCCCAGGCCAAGCCAGCCCCATGACCACTCTGGTAAAACCGAAGACGCTGTTTGTTGGGCTGGCGCTGTTGTGTGTCTTGGCGATCTGGCTTTCGCTGGCACTGGGGCCGGTCAGCTTACCGTTGATGGATACGCTCAAAGCTGCCTTGCGCTTGATGGGGTTGCCGATCGAGGCCCAAGGGCTGGAGCAGGCTGAGCTGATCCTGGGGCAGATCCGTTTGCCGCGTACGCTGCTGGGCTTGGCTGTCGGCGGTGTGTTGGCTTTGTCAGGCGTGGCGATGCAGGGGTTGTTTCGCAATCCCCTGGCTGATCCGGGGTTAGTCGGGGTTTCCAGCGGTGCTGCGCTGGGGGCTGCGGTGGCGATCGTCGGCGGTTCGTTTTTTGGTGGGCTGCCCGATGCGTTCGGGCCTTATCTTTTGTCACTCTGCGCATTCCTTGGCGGCCTGGGCGTCACCGCGCTGGTTTATCGACTGGGGCGGCGCAACGGGCAGACCAACGTCGCAACCATGCTGCTCGCCGGCATTGCCCTGACAGCGCTCGCCAGTTCGGCCGTGGGATTGTTTACCTATCTGGCGGACGACGCCACTTTGCGCACCCTGACGTTTTGGAACCTGGGCAGCCTCAACGGTGCCAGCTATTCACGGTTATGGCCGCTGTTGTTGGTGAGTGCAGGTGTGGCGCTGTGGCTGCCGCGCCGGGCCAAAGCGCTGAATGCCCTGTTGCTCGGTGAGTCGGAGGCCAATCATCTCGGCATCGATGTAGAAGGGCTCAAGCGCGAACTGGTTTTCTGCACGGCGCTGGGCGTCGGGGCTGCGGTGGCTGCCGCGGGCATGATCGGTTTTGTGGGGTTGGTGGTGCCGCATCTGGTGCGTTTGCTGGCGGGGCCGGACCATCGGGTGTTGTTGCCGGCATCGGTTCTGGCAGGTGCGAGCCTGTTGTTGTTTGCCGATCTGGTCGCACGGCTCGCGCTGGCGCCGGCTGAGTTGCCGATCGGTATCGTCACTGCATTTATCGGCGCGCCGTTTTTTCTTTACCTGTTGTTGCGGGGGCGTGCCTGATGCTGCGTGTGGAAGACCTGCAGATCCGTCGCGGTCGCAAAACTGTATTGGCGGATGTCACCCTCGACCTGTTACCGGGCGAAGTGCTCGGCGTGTTGGGTCCCAATGGTGCGGGCAAAAGTACGCTGCTCGGTGGGTTGTGCGGTGAGCTGCACCCCGACCAAGGCAACGTGTGGCTGGATCAACGCCCGTTGAGTGAGTGGAGTGGCGCGCAGCGGGCGCAGCGCCTGGCGGTATTGCCGCAAAGCTCGACGCTGGACTTTGCTTTCCGTGTCGAAGAGGTGGTCGGCATGGGCCGCCTGCCTCATCAGACCGGGCGAGCCCGCGATGATGAGATCATTGAGGCGGCGTTGCAGGCAGCAGATGTCGGCCACTTGAGCGGCCGCAGCTACCTGGCGCTGTCTGGTGGCGAGCGCCAGCGGGTGCATCTGGCACGCGTGCTGGCGCAGTTATGGCCGGGCGAGGCAGGGCAGACGTTGCTGTTGGATGAGCCGACGTCGATGCTGGATCCTTTGCATCAACACACCACCTTACAGGCTATTCGTACCTTCGCTGATCGGGGTGCGGCAGTGTTGGTGATTCTTCACGACTTGAACCTGGCGGCGCGTTACTGCGATCGCATTCTGCTGCTGGAAGCGGGGCGGCCACACGCGTTGGATACGCCGGCGCAGGTGATGCGGCCTGAACCGTTGAAAGCGGTATTTGGCTTGGATGTGCTGGTGCAACCACACCCGGAGCGTGGGCATCCGTTGATCATTGCGCGCTGAAGTCGGCTTTTTATAGGCAAAAAAAGACCCGGCAAGAGCCGGGTCAAATAACCGTGATTAGCCTGATGAGGAGATAATCTGAGAGTCCGAACCAATGGTCTTTCAGTTATCGGCTGATCTCGCGATCAGTTGTGATAATCATAACGATTCTCATTTGAGAGTCAACAGTTGTTTTTGCCTGTGCTCTGCGTTTTCTCAAACGCTTGTTCGGAATGCCTATAGATGTTGGGGTTAGTTCACGAGCTAATTCTTCTGGCGTGCAGATAGCGCGTCCAATTGACGGTTCAATGCTTCCTTGCGTTCGGCAGGAATGTCATTCCAGTGCACATCCATCAGGGCCCCTTCGATTGCATACAGCAATACTTTCGACGCGCGGAATCCGCGTGTCCTGACGGCCCGGTATGCATCGACCGCTCCCAGGCGGCGCAAGTCCGACGCGCTGTGGATGCCCACCGCATGCAGCCACTGTGCTGACGTCTTGCCGAGGTTTTTCAGGTGTTGCAGCTCATCGTTCATCAAGCCTCCTTGCGACGGCCGAATGGTGCGGTGGGTATCGAGACCAGGCAAGCCTGCAAAGGAGTGTAGCGCTCAGTAGGAAAAGCGTAGTTCTTTAGTCGGAAACGGCCTAAAGCTTATAAGTACGACGAGGGCAGACAGGCGGGAAATCCCCGGCTCGGCTGAGCGAACCGGGGCTTAAGCAGAGGGTTTCAGCGGGTGCGGTAGCGCAGGCGAGTCCCGAAATTAACCGACATGAGGATCTCATCGGCAGTCAGTTCTGGCGGGAAGTAGGTACCGGAAATCTGTGCGTGGGCCAGGCTGGCGCCTTCCAGTGGGCAGTCGCGCAGGTCCAGGCCGCGCAGGTCGGCGGAACGGAAGTAGGCATCGGTGAAGTCCACGCCAGCAGTGTTCAGTTCGCGCAAATCCAGCCCGCGGAAGTCGCCACCACGCATGTCGATGACGCCATCTTTCGGGCGTTCCTGATTGAAGCCACGGATATCGTCTTTATGCAGGAGCGAGTAAAGCGGCGTATCAAGAAGCTTGGGGTGACTCATGACGGCGACTCCTGTTGGATTTATGACGCCATTATAGTGCCACTATTGCTTGGCCGTGCCCCCTAAGTAGACGACACGACCAAGAAATTTTTCTTACAGGCCAGGCAGGCGCTGACGAATATGCGCCACCAGCGCATCGAGGGTGCCACTTTCATTGGTCTCGACGCGTTTGCTGAGGAGTAATTCCTCGGCAGTCAGCGGGTCACGCTTGGCCTGCTGTTCTTCGATAATCGCCAATGTCGCGTCGGAAGGATCGTTTTTGTCCGCCTGACGTTGCGCCAACCAGCTGGCGATAACGGCTTGCGGCGCATTGCAATCCAGGATCAGGAAGGGCGCACCGGTGGCTTCAGCTACCTTGGCCGCTGCATCGCGTTGTTCGCGTTTCAGGAAAGTCGCATCCAGCACCACCGGGTAACCGGCGCGCAGCACGGTATCGGCAATGTCATTCAAGCGTGCGTAAGTTGCCGCACTGGCGTCGGCCGCATAGATACCAGCCTGTGGCGTGTTTTCCACCTGTTGCTCGCCGAACAGGCGCTTGCGCTCCACATCCGAACGCAAGCGCACGGCGCCCAATGCTTCCACCAAGCGCATGGACACGTGGCTTTTGCCTACGGCTGAAACACCGTGGGTAATGGCCAGGAACCGCGACGGGATGGTGCTGTAGCTTTCCGCCAGGTTGGCGTAGTTGCGGTATTGGCGCAGGGTCGTGGCGCGTTGCACCGGGCTGGCTTCGCTCGGCATGCTGAACAGCGCGATCTTGGCGCGGACCAGAGCACGATAGGCTTTATAGAAGTTCAGTACTTCCAGGCCTTGATAGTCACCGGTCAGTTCCAGGTACTGACTGATAAAGCGGCGAGCCAGAGACTTGAGGCCACGGTCCTCAAGGTCCATCGCGAGGAAGCCGGTATCGGCATACACATCGGTGAAGCGGAACGGCTCGTTGAACTCGATGCAGTCGAAGATCACCACATGACCATCGATCAAGGTGGCATTGCCCAGGTGAATATCACCGTGGCATTCGCGGGTGAAACCGTCTTTTTTGCGCTGGGAGAACAGTGGCTTGAGGCGCTCGAAGCTGCTTTCGGCCCAGGCCTGCAGAGCGTCCAACTGAGTCAGGTCGGCCTTGTCGCTGAGGAACGGACGGATCTGGTCGAAGTTCTGGCGAACCGGTGCCATGACCTCATCCGGGGTGCCGGCCGGGTGTTCCTGCGGGACTTTTGGCGCCGTGAGGTGGAAGTGCGCGATTTGCTTGGCCATCTCATCGATGTGCGCGCTGGTCAGTTCGCCGTTGGCCTGCAAGGTGCTGAGCAGTTGGCTTTGTGGGAACTGGCGCATTTTCAGCGCGTATTCGACGACCGGGCCGTCGCCGCCCAATTGCGGCGCTTCGGCGGTGCCGGTGATCGGCAACACTTCAAGGTACAAATCTTCGGTCAGGCGCTGGTTGAGGCGTAATTCTTCCCGGCAGAAGTGGCCGCGTTTTTCCAGGTCGGTGAAGTCGAGAAAGCCGAAGTTCATCGGCTTCTTCAGCTTATAGGCGTACGGGCCGGTCAGGACGACCCAGGAAATATGGGTCTCGATGACTTGGAACGCTTCAACCGGGTGAGGGTATAAAGCCGGGTTTTGCAGGGCAGCGATCAGGGACTGGCTCACGGGCGATCCTTCAGAGTCTGGGGAAAAACATGGCGGGCATTATGGCCGCTACGAGCGGTCGTGCAAACCGCTGTCCGGCTCATGTTGATCATCAATAAAGTGCGTATAATCCGCCGCCATGACTCGAACCCGATCTCCCCGTTCCCGTAAAAAACCTCCTTCCCGCGGCTTGCGCCCTTGGCTGGGCTGGGCGCTCAAGCTCGGCCTTGTAGGCCTCGTCGTGCTCGCCGGCTTTGCGGTGTATCTCGACGCCGTGGTGCAGGAGAAGTTCTCCGGCAAGCGCTGGACCATTCCGGCCAAGGTGTACGCGCGCCCGCTGGAACTGTTCACCGGCCAGAAGCTGAGCAAGGATGACTTCCTCACCGAACTCGACGCCTTGGGCTACCGCCGCGAACCCGTGAGCAACGGTCCGGGGGCCGCAGCCGTCAGTGGTAACACTGTCGACCTGAATACCCGTGGCTTCCAGTTCTACGAAGGCCTGGAGAAAGCCCAGCCGGTGCGCGTGCGCTTCTCTGGCGATTATGTAGCTGAACTGTCGTCGCTCAACGGTTCAAAGTTGCCAGTGGTTCGCCTCGAACCGTTGATGATCGGTGGCATTTACCCGAAAAACCTTGAAGACCGCATCCTGATCAAACTTGATCAGGTGCCACCGTATCTGCTGGAAACCTTGGTTGCCGTTGAAGATCGCGATTTCTACAGTCACTGGGGTGTGTCGCCGAAGTCGATTGCCCGCGCAGTCTGGGTGAACACCTCCGGCGGCAAGATGACCCAGGGCGGCAGTACGCTGACGCAACAATTGGTCAAGAATTTCTACCTGACCAACGAGCGCAGCCTGACCCGCAAACTCACCGAAGCAATGATGGCGATGCTGCTGGAGTTGCACTACAGCAAGCAGGAAATCCTTGAGGCGTACCTCAACGAGGTGTTCGTCGGTCAGGATGGGCAGCGCGCCGTGCACGGTTTCGGTTTGGCCAGCCAGTTCTTCTTTGGTCAGCCGCTGTCCGAATTGAAGTTGCACCAGGTCGCGTTGTTGGTGGGCATGGTCAAGGGGCCTTCCTACTACAACCCTCGCCGCAATCCCGAGCGTGCGCTGGAACGCCGCAACTTGGTGCTCGACGTACTTGAGCAGCAGGGCGTCGCCACGGCTGAACAAGTCGCCGCGGCCAAGAAAATGCCACTGGGTGTAACCACTCGCGGCAAGCTGGCAGACAGCTCCTTCCCAGGCTTTATCGATCTGGTCAAACGCCAACTGCGTGAAGACTATCGCGACGAAGACTTGACCGAAGAAGGCCTGCGGATCTTTACCAGTTTCGATCCGATCCTGCAGATGAAGGCCGAAGCGTCGGTGAACGACACCTTCAAGCGCCTGACGGGCCGTAAAGGTTCCGATGAAGTCGAAGCGGCCATGGTGGTGACCAACCCGGAAACCGGTGAAGTCCAGGCCATGATCGGCAGTCGCCAGGCTAGCTTTGCCGGCTTCAACCGTGCGCTGGATGCAGTGCGGCCGATCGGTTCGCTGGTCAAGCCAGCGGTCTATCTGACGGCTTTGGAAAAGCCGAGCAAATACACGCTGACCAGTTGGTTGTCGGATGATCCGCTGTCGGTCAAAGGTGCGGGTGGTCAGGTGTGGACGCCGCAGAATTTCGACCGCCGCTCTCACGGTACCGTATTCCTGTATCAGGGGATTGCGCACTCCTACAACATATCCACTTCGCGACTCGGCCTTGAAGTCGGCGTCCCGAACGTCCTCAAGACCATTGCGCGGCTGGGCGTTACCCGTGAGTTCCCGGCCTTCCCTTCGATTCTGCTGGGCGCGGGTGCGATGACCCCGATGGAAGTCGCGACCATGTACCAGACCCTCGCCAACGGTGGTTTCAATACCCCGATGCGCGGAATCCGCAGTGTTTTGACCGCCGAGGGCGAGCCGCTCAAGCGCTACCCGTTCCAGATTCAGCAACGTTTTGATGCGGGCTCCATCTACCTGATCCAGAACGCAATGCAGCGCGTGATGCGTGAAGGTACGGGGCGCTCGGTCTACAGCGTGCTGCCGGCGAACCTGACCTTGGCGGGCAAGACGGGTACCAGTAACGATTCGCGTGACAGCTGGTTTGCCGGTTTCGGCCAGGATGTGCTGGCAGTGGTGTGGCTGGGGCGTGACGATAACGGCAAGACCCCGTTCACCGGTGCTACCGGTGCGCTGCAGGTCTGGACCAGTTTCATGCGCAAGGCCGACCCGCTGCCGTTGAATATGCCGCAGCCGGATAACATCGTGCAGGCCTGGATTGATCCGCACACGGGGCAGGGCTCCGATGCCAACTGTCCGGGCGCGGTACAGATGCCGTATATTCGCGGCAGCGAACCGCCACCCGGCGCCGCATGCGGTGGCAGTGCCCCCGCTGATGCGGAATCGGTGATGGATTGGGTCAAGGGCTGGATGAATTAAGCAAAGAGGGTTTCAAGTGAACAAGTGGTTGTTTCCAGCTATTACAGCTCTGGCTTTGCTCGGCGGTTGCTCCAGCGTGCAGCGCGGCTCCATTCCCGTGGTGGACTCGAGCACGGCCGTCTCCAATAACGACCGGATCTCGGCCAATGGCGGGTTCCGCCAGACCGTCACCAATCGTCCTGCCCAAGCCAAGCCGCAGGCCATGCCGCAGGATTCGGGCGTGGTGGTGATGGTGCCGGGCGGTGGTGCAGCCACATCGGCGCCCATCAGCACGCAGCCGTGGACCCCAGGGCCAAGCACATCTGGCCCGATCGATACCACGCCGATCCAGACAACCCCGATCAACCAGGGCACCTACAACATGCCGTCAACGCCGAGTGGCATTCCATCGTCCTCCAGCGCTGGCGGCTTGTCGGCTGATGAGCAACTGGATGGCCCGGTGCTGGCTTTGTTGACCACTGCCCAGCAACAGCAGGCGGGTGGCGATTTGAATGGCGCATCCTCGAGTCTCGAGCGTGCCCAACGCGTTGCGCCGCGTGAGCCGCAAGTGTTGTATCGCCTGGCCCAGGTGCGCATGGCCCAGGGTGATGCACCGCAAGCCGAACAGTTCGCCCGTCGCGGCTTGTCGCTCGCCAACGGTCGTCCCGACCTGCAAGCCAGCCTGTGGGCGTTGATTGGCGATGCGCGTGCCGCACAAGGCGATGCCGCTGGCGCTGCCCAGGCACGCCAAAAAGCAAAGGTCAGCCTCTGATGGATGCACGGTTTCCCGCCATCGCCGAACAGCTGCTGCTGATAGAGCGAGAGTTGCGCGTGCAGGGCTGGTGGGACGATGTGTCCCCCAGCGTCGAGGCGCTCAGCAGTGTCGAGCCCTTTTCTGTGGATACCCTGGATTTTCACCAGTGGCTGCAATGGATCTTCCTGGTGCGCATGAAGCAGATCCTCGAACAGGACCTGCCGTTGCCCAATGCCTCGGGCATTTTGGAGATGGCCGAAATGGTCTACGCCGATCGTCCGCAAGAGAGCCTTGGCTTGCGTAACGCGCTGAAAAAGTTCGACCAACTGATCGTCGACGCTCGTTAATTGCCTGACTGCCGGGTTTTCCGGCAGTCTTGCGCACATTTCTACCGCTTGACGACATTCAGACGAGTTTTATCCCTCCTCAAAGCCCTTTCTTCTATGTTCTCATGCGCTTAGTTGGAAAAAAGCGCAATTATTGCTTGACTTGAAGGGCCTGAAACAGAAGAATCCAAAGTCCGCTGTATCGGGACTGCCAGAAGCAGGCCCGCTCAGCAGATCATGAGGCGCACATCCGCGCCGACCTGTTACACCCGCAACGCGTTACCTCGCGCTGGGTGGGAAAAGCCCGCAACACTTGGGACGATCCCAATACTTGCTCAGTCAGTGCTGACGTAGTCGGCGACCACCGTCGCTCATGCTCTGTTGAGAAGTAAACCTATTAAGACCCGTCGGTTTTCAACGGACGGTATTCTGGCGTTTTAGAGGTGAACAACGTGGAGCTTTTATCTGGTGGTGAGATGCTCGTCCGCTTTTTGCGTGACGAAGGCGTCGACTATATCTACGGGTACCCAGGTGGTGCTCTGCTGCATGTCTACGACGCACTGTTCAAGGAACCGGCTGTTACCCACATCCTGGTTCGCCACGAACAAGCGGCAACCCATATGGCTGACGGTTATGCCCGTGCCACCGGTAAAGCCGGTGTGGTGCTGGTAACGTCCGGCCCAGGCGCAACCAATGCCATTACCGGCATCGCGACTGCGTATATGGACTCCATCCCGATGGTGATCATTTCCGGCCAGGTGCCTAGCACCATGGTAGGCACCGATGCATTCCAGGAAACCGACATGATCGGTATTTCCCGGCCGATCGTGAAACACAGTTTCATGATCAAGCATCCTTCGGAAATCCCGGATGTCATGAAAAAGGCGTTCTACCTTGCACAGTCCGGTCGCCCGGGTCCTGTCGTGGTCGATATCCCGAAAGACATGACCAACCCGGCGGAAAAATTCGAATACGTCTTCCCGAAGAAAGCCAAGCTGCGCTCCTACAGCCCGGCCGTTCGTGGGCACTCGGGGCAAATCCGCAAGGCAGCAGAAATGCTCTTGGCGGCCAAGCGTCCAGTGTTGTACTCGGGCGGTGGCGTCATTCTGGGCGGCGGTTCCGCACCGTTGACCGAGTTGGCCAAGCTGCTCAACCTGCCGGTAACCAACACCTTGATGGGCCTCGGCGCCTTCCCGGGTACGGACCGTCAGTTCGTCGGCATGCTCGGCATGCACGGCAGCTACACCGCCAACCTGGCCATGCACCATGCCGACGTGATCCTGGCCGTGGGCGCGCGTTTCGATGACCGAGTGATCAACGGCGCGAGCAAATTCTGCCCGAATGCCAAGATCATCCACATCGACATCGACCCGGCGTCCATCTCCAAGACCATCAAGGCCGACGTGCCGATTGTAGGTCCGGTGGAAAGCGTATTGACCGAAATGGTTGCCGCGCTCAAGGACATCGGCGAGGCGCCGAACAAGGAATCCGTTGCCAGTTGGTGGAAGCAGATCGACGAATGGCGCGGTGATCGCGGCCTGTTCCCTTACGACAAGGGCGACGGCAGCATCATCAAGCCACAAACCGTGATCGAGACCCTGTGCGAAGTGACCAAGGGCGACGCCTTTGTGACCTCCGACGTGGGCCAGCACCAGATGTTCGCCGCGCAGTACTACAAGTTCGACAAGCCTAACCGCTGGATCAACTCCGGTGGCCTGGGCACGATGGGCTTTGGGTTCCCTGCGGCCATGGGCGTGAAACTGAGTTTCCCGGATACCGACGTCGCTTGCGTCACCGGTGAGGGCAGCATTCAGATGAACATTCAGGAACTGTCGACGTGCCTGCAGTATGGCCTTCCAGTGAAGATCGTCTGCTTGAACAACGGCGTGCTGGGCATGGTCCGTCAATGGCAGGACATGAGCTACAACAGCCGTCACTCCCACTCCTACATGGAATCGCTGCCGGATTTCGTAAAATTGGTTGAAGCCTATGGCCACGTCGGCATTCGCATCACCGATTTGAAAGATCTGAAGCCGAAGATGGAAGAGGCGTTCGCCATGAAGGACCGCCTGGTGTTCATCGATATCAAGGTGGATACCAGCGAGCACGTCTACCCGATGCAGATCAAAGACGGCTCTATGCGCGACATGTGGCTGAACAAGACGGAGCGTACTTAATCATGCGGCACATTATCTCCCTGCTTCTGGAGAACGAACCCGGCGCTCTGTCTCGTGTTGTCGGCCTGTTTTCGCAACGTAACTACAACATCGAAAGCCTGACCGTGGCCCCGACCGAAGACCCGACCCTGTCGCGCCTGACGTTGACCACTGTGGGCCACGATGAGGTGATCGAACAGATCACCAAGAACCTCAACAAGCTGATCGAAGTGGTCAAGCTGGTCGACCTGTCGGAAAGTGCCCACATCGAGCGCGAGCTGATGCTGGTTAAAGTCAAGGCCACGGGTGCCCAACGTGCCGAGATCAAGCGCACCACCGACATTTATCGCGGGCAGATCGTCGATGTGAGCGCCAGCGTTTATACCGTTCAACTGACCGGTACAAGCGACAAGCTGGACAGCTTCATCCAGTCGATCGGGAC
The DNA here is from genome assembly GCF_013385825.1 of Pseudomonas reactans. Classification (GTDB taxonomy): domain Bacteria; phylum Pseudomonadota; class Gammaproteobacteria; order Pseudomonadales; family Pseudomonadaceae; genus Aquipseudomonas; species Aquipseudomonas reactans. The sequence continues at coordinate 384,700 of NZ_JACAPG010000018.1, forward strand.
GGCCTCGATTCTGGAAACGGTACGCAGTGGTGTCACCGGGATTGCCCGTGGCGACAAAGTACTCAGCATCTAACCCAAATTAGCGAATGGCCTTACGGCCTGGATATATAGAGGAACCTCATGAAAGTTTATTACGAAAAAGATTGTGACCTGTCGATCATCCAGGGCAAGAAAGTCGCCATCATCGGCTACGGCTCCCAGGGTCACGCGCAAGCCTGCAACCTGAAAGATTCCGGCGTTGACGTGACTGTTGGCCTGCGTAAAGGTTCGGCCACTGTTGCCAAGGCTGAGGCCCACGGCCTGAAAGTGACTGACGTTGCTTCCGCCGTTGCTGCTGCCGACCTGGTCATGATCCTGACCCCGGACGAGTTCCAGTCCGCGCTGTACAAGAACGAAATCGAGCCGAACATCAAGAAGGGCGCCACCCTGGCCTTCTCCCACGGCTTCGCGATCCACTACAACCAGGTTGTGCCGCGCGCTGACCTCGACGTGATCATGATCGCGCCGAAAGCCCCGGGCCACACCGTGCGTTCCGAGTTTGTCAAAGGCGGCGGCATCCCCGACCTGATCGCGATCTACCAAGACGCTTCGGGCAACGCCAAGAACGTGGCACTGTCCTACGCTGCTGGCGTCGGTGGCGGTCGTACCGGCATCATCGAAACCACCTTCAAGGACGAGACTGAAACCGACCTGTTCGGCGAACAAGCCGTTCTGTGCGGCGGTACCGTTGAACTGGTAAAAGCCGGTTTCGAAACCCTGGTTGAAGCCGGCTACGCGCCGGAAATGGCCTACTTCGAATGCCTGCACGAACTGAAACTGATCGTTGACCTCATGTACGAAGGCGGTATCGCCAACATGAACTACTCGATCTCCAACAACGCCGAGTACGGCGAGTACGTGACTGGCCCGGAAGTGATCAACGCCGAGTCCCGTCAGGCCATGCGCAACGCCCTGAAACGTATTCAGGACGGCGAATACGCCAAAATGTTCATCAGCGAAGGCGCTACCGGCTACCCTTCGATGACCGCCAAGCGTCGTAACAACGCCGCTCACGGTATCGAAGTCATCGGCGAGCAACTGCGCTCCATGATGCCGTGGATCGGTGCCAACAAGATCGTCGACAAAGCCAAAAACTAAGTCGTACGCATCAACGGAAAACGCGGCTTAGGCCGCGTTTTTTCGTTTGGGGGCGGGTTCTGGTATAAAGCTGCATCGTTTGCAGGCGAACACGCGCCGCAAGTATTTGTCGAATTCTTTTCACACCGTTGCAAGGTAAAGTCCATGACCGAACGTCCCGAAGAGCCAAACCAGGCCTCTGACGCCGAAAGCCTGCTGCCGATCGATGAGCATGTCGAAGAAGGGCATGATGCGGAAGGTCGCAAGGTCCGGCATCGTGGCATCTATCTTCTGCCCAACCTGTTCACCACGGCGAACCTGTTTGCCGGCTTCTATTCCATCATCAACTCCATGAGCGCCCAAAGCGCACTGGCGGCAGGTGACGCGGCGAGTGCCAGTAAGTATTTTGGTTTTGCGGCCATCGCCATCTTTGTCGCCATGGTGCTCGACGGTCTGGATGGTCGAGTGGCGCGCATGACCAATACGCAAAGTGCCTTTGGTGCCGAGTATGACTCGCTGTCGGACATGGTCGCGTTTGGTGTTGCCCCTGCGTTACTCGCATTTGCGTGGGCGCTGGGTGATATGGGGAAAGTCGGCTGGATGGTTGCCTTCATTTATGTCGCGGGTGCTGCTTTGCGTCTGGCGCGCTTCAATACCCAGGTGGGAACTGCCGACAAGCGTTACTTCATCGGTCTGGCCAGCCCGGCTGCTGCGGGTGTGGTGGCGGGTATCGTCTGGGCGTTCAGTGATTACGGCATCCAGGGTTCGAAGATGTCGTTCCTCGTGGCCTTGATGGTGGCTGCGGCCGGCATGCTGATGGTCAGTAACATCAAGTACAACAGCTTCAAGGAGCTGGACCTGAAGGGGCGTGTGCCTTTCGTGGCGATTCTGGCCGTGGTGCTGGTGTTCGCCGTGGTGTTCAGCGACCCGCCGCGTATTCTGTTGCTGGCGTTCCTGGTTTACGCCGCTTCGGGGCCGGTTCAGTACTTGCTGCATCTGCGCCGCGACAAAACATTGCCTTAATGTAATTTCCCCCATACTCCGCAGTCTATTGGTGCATCAGTTCTCCAATGCTGCGGAGTTGCCATGTTAATCAAATTGCCCAAAGCGTCCGATTGCCACGAATCGGATGTCACACCTGAATCCTTCTATCTTTCTCGCCGCAGCTTGCTCGGTGGTGCGCTTGCCGGCGTTGCTGCCAGCAGCTTGCCGCGTTGGGCGAGTGCGGACGAAGCCTCGCGTTATGCCGATGTCGAAGCGGGCAGGGCGCCGGGCTGGTTTGCCGAGAAACTGCCAGGCACGAAATGGCAGGCTGTCACGGTAAAGGACGAGGCGATCACCCCGTTCAAGGATGCGACCCACTACAACAACTTCTACGAGTTCGGTACAGGCAAGGGCGACCCAGCAACGAACGCGGGCTCACTCAAGACCGAGCCTTGGAGCGTGGTGATTGATGGCGAAGTCGCGAAGCCAGGTCGATATGCCCTGGAAGACTTCATGAAGCCGTATCAGTTGGAAGAGCGTATCTACCGTCTGCGCTGTGTTGAGGCATGGTCAATGGTTATTCCATGGATCGGTTTTCCGATCTCGGCGTTGCTCAAGCAGGTTGAGCCGACTTCCAAGGCCAAATACATTCGTTTTGAAACGCTGCAAGATTCCAAGAGCATGCCGGGCCAGCGGTCGAGTTTTGGCTTGATCGATTGGCCTTATGTAGAGGGCTTGCGTCTGGATGAGGCGATGAACCCTTTGGCGATCCTGGCTGTGGGAATGTACGGACGCGAACTGCCTAACCAGAATGGCGCGCCGTTGCGTTTGGTAGTGCCATGGAAATATGGCTTCAAGAGTGTGAAGTCTATTGTTCGCATCAGCCTTGTCAGCGAGCAGCCGAAAACCACCTGGCAGAGCATTGCAGCGGACGAATATGGCTTTTATGCAAATGTGAACCCTACGGTCGATCACCCGCGTTGGACCCAGGCGCGGGAGCGTCGTCTACCGAGTGGCCTGTTCAGCCCCAATGTGCGCGAGACGCAGATGTTCAATGGTTACTCGGATGAGGTGGCGTCTCTATATACCGATCTCGATCTGCGGAAGAACTACTGATGCGTTACCCAATCTGGCGTATTGGCGTCTTTATAGCGGCGGCGGTATGGCCGTTGTTCTGGCTATATGAAGCTTGGAGTTCTGTCCTGGGGCCGGATCCGGGAAAGGTGTTGGTTGATCTGCTGGGCCTCGGCACGCTGATACTGTTGTTGATCACCCTGGCAATGACCCCACTACAGAAGCTTAGTGGTTGGGCAGGGTGGATAGCGGTGCGTCGGCAGCTTGGGTTGTGGTGCTTTGCTTATGTCGTGCTGCATCTGGCTGCTTATTGTGTGTTTGTGCTTGGATTGGATTGGTCGCAGCTAGGCGTTGAGTTGCGCAAGCGGCCTTACATTATTGTGGGCGCGTTGGGTTTCCTGTCGCTGTTAGTATTGGCGGTGACGTCGAATCGTTACAGTCAGCGTCGGTTGGGCAGCCGTTGGAAGAAGCTGCACCGTCTGGTGTACGTGATTCTGGGACTTGGCTTGCTTCACATGTTGTGGATTGTGCGTGCGGACCTCAAGGAATGGGCTATCTATGCTTCTATAGGTGCACTGCTCCTGGTGCTACGGATCCCGCCTGTAATGCGTCGAATCCCGCGCCTTATTGCGAAAAAATCACTTTCTGCCACAAAAGCGTAATTAACGGTTGACGGCGAATATTAACTGTCTATAATTCGCCCCACTTCCGGCGCAGTCGAAACGGAAAACTCCTTGATAAACAATGAGTTATGTAGGTTTCGGCAGCAGGTTGCTTCAGTTCATCGAAGCCAAAAGGAAGTTGAAAAAGAGGTGTTGACAGCAGCGTGTAACGCTGTAGAATTCGCCTCCCGCTGACGAGAGATCGG
>NZ_JACAPG010000019.1:0-96824 GCF_013385825.1 Pseudomonas reactans
GCGGCGACGCGGTCCTGTAGGAGCCGGCTTGCCGGCGAAAAACGCGAGGGCGCCGCGTTCTGCCTGGTTTCCCGTGTCATCGTTAACGACCATCGCTGGCAAGCCAGCGCCTACCGTTTTAAGCGAGGCAGGGCTCAAAAATCCCGCTTGTAAAAAATATCCAAAGAGCTGGCCACACCACTGGCCACTTCCAGATACACCTTCTTGCTCAACAAATACCGCAAGGCAATCGTACTGGCCGGCTCAAATACCCCCACCCCATACCGCAAGCTGAGTTTCTCAGTGATCTTGCCGCTCGCCACCACTGCGGTGTTATTCCCGCTGCCCTGCGTATCAAGCTCAAAGTCCTGGATCCCCAGGTTCTTCGCCAGATCCGACGTCACCCCGGCGCTGCCCATCAACCCCAGGCCCAACGCGGCCTGGGCCAGCATGTTGTTGTCTTCACCCGTGGAGCTCAGCGGACGCCCCAGCACGAGGTAAGACAAGGCTTGCTCCTGAGCCATCGCCGGCTCAGAGAAGATTTGCGTGGTGGGCTGTTCGGCACTGCCACTCAAGCGGATGCCGGCGATCACATCATCGGTCTTGCGGATCGCCTCGATATCCAGATACGGCTGGTCCAACGGCCCGGCAAACAGCAACCGCGCACGGCGCACATCCAGCTTCTGCCCGTAGGCGCGATAACGGCCATCGTTGAGCCACAGCTCGCCACGGGTGTCCATGTTGTCGCCGATATGCACCTGGCCCTGCACCTTGGCGGTAAGGCCGAAGCCCGAGAAGTTGAGCTTGTCTTCGCCCACCACCACGTCAATGTCCATGGCCATCGCCATCGGCGGCTTGCCCTCTTCGGTCTGGCTGCCGATGATCACGGTGTCGTCCGAGACCTTGACGGTGGAGGGCGGCAGTTCGCGTACGGTGATATCACCCCGTGGGATGTGCACTTTGCCGGCGACGGCCAGCTTGTCGTTCTTCAGGCTGATTTTCAGGTCGGGCGCCACTTCCAGCACCGCGTAGGGCTCCACCGTGACGGGCAGCTGCGAGCCTTGCAGGCTGAGGTCCACCACCAGGGCTTGGCCCCAATCAATCTGGCCTTTAAGGCTGCCCTGCCCGGCCTTGCCACTGCGCCAGCCACCGTTGAGCTGCACGCTTTCACCGGCAATCAGCGCCTGCACGTTCAGGCCTTCCAGGCTAATGGGCAGTTCCGGACCGGAAATCTCGCCGCCCACCAGATTCACGTTGCCGTTGACCTGGGGTGCCAACAGACCACCGGAGATGCGCCCGTTGCCATTGAGCTTGCCGCTGAGGGTTTCCACCATCGGTACAAACGGCCGCGCCACCGCGAGATCCAGACCGACCAGGCTGAAGTTGCCGGTAATCGGCTTGTTCTTCGGCAGCGGGTTGATCTGCGCCTGCAACATCAATTCGCCAAGCTTGCCGCCACGGAAATTCAGCTGGGTGTCGATACGCTTGGGGTTGAGAGTGGTTTCCAGCTTGAGCGTGTCGTAGGGGAAATCCAGCCACTGGTTCTTGTCCTTGACGCGCAAGGTGCCGCCGCTGGCGTCCACCGCAATCACGCCTTTGGGGCCGCTGTCGGGCAGGTCCAGTTGCAGGTCGGCGTTGAGCTTGCCCTGCCAGGCGAAATCCTTGGGCAGGAACGCCGCCAGACTGTCGATGGGGAATTGCTTGAGGTGGTAGCGCAGCTTCGGCTCGGGCATCAGCCGCTGGTCTTCGCCGCACAAACTGGCGGGGCCGGATACCCAGCAATGCGCGGCAAACGTCAGTTTGCCATCGGCCATGCGTTCGATCTTCGCCGGGGCTTGCAGCTTCCAGTCCTGGCCGCCGGCCTGGACATCGCCGCTGGCCAGGCGCCCGCGCCAGTTGCCTTTGTCAAGATTGCCATCCAACGCCAGGGCGAGCTTGACCAGTGGCCCAGCCAGATCCAGTTGGACTTTCTGGTTCTTGATATCGCCCTGGGCGCTGGCGGTCAGGGTGCCGACCTGGGTGTCGCCGGATTGGATGCCGCTGCCTTTCAGGTCGATCTTGGCGCGCTGGGCACTGTCGAGGTTGGCGTCGAGGGTGAGGTTTTGCAGGCGATTATCGGCAAACGCCAGTTGCTGGCCCTTGAGAGCGAGCTTGCCCTGGGGGGCGTTGAGGCTGCCGGCCACGTCGAGTCGACCGTTGACCTGCCCACGCAGTTGCGGCCAGAGCTGGGCCAGACGCGCCAGCTTGATATCGATCTGCCCGGCCAAACGCTGTTGCAGGCTGCCGCTGCCGTTGATGCGGTTGTCGCCCAGGCGGATATCCAGGTTGGCCAGGGTCCACTGCTCGCCCGCGCCTTCCGCCTTGGCCGCCAACACGGCGGTTTGCCCACGCAGGCGACCCTTGAGGTCGAGGTCGGCGTTCAGCTTGAGTTGCTCGTTCTTGAACTCACCCTTGCTGCGCAGCGGTCCGGCCAGGGTGCCGGGAAGTTCTGCGACCCAGTACGCCGGGTTCAACGCGGACAGATCCAGCGCGGTATCCCAGGCAATGCCGTCGGCAAACTGAAGGTTCAGGTGGCCTTCGGCCTTGCCTTGGCCAGCGGTGAGTTTCAGCTCAGGCAGGAAGATCTGCTTGAGGTCGCCACTGAAAGGCGTGACCACATTGAATTTGCCCGCCGGGCCGTCGAGGTCGCCCTTGAGGTTGCCCAGGTAGTTGCCGTCCTTGTAGGAAATCTCACCATTGAAGGTACGCAGCGCGACTTGCGGCTCGTCGATCACCGGATAGAGGCGATGCCAGGGGAAGTCCAGCCAGTCGATCTTGGCATCGGCGCTGAAGCCTTGCTGCCAATCCAGCTGGGCGGTCAGCTTGAGATTTTGTTTGTCACCGGCATTCAGGTCCAGGCCGGCGATCTGCGCGCCGTTGGCGTCGACCCGGCCTTGCAGCAGCAAATCCACCGGACCTTTTTCCGCCGGCAACACGGCCTTGCCGAGCAGTTGGTAGCCGCGGTTCAGATCGCCTTTGGCGGTGAGGTCCAGTTGATTGAGTTGTAGAGTGTCAGGCAAGTCGGCGCTGGGTTTGAAGCCGTCGGCGGTGATGTGCACCTGGGCCGGAAGGTTTTCCGCCAGGGGCTGCAGTTCTCCGGTCAGTTTTGCGGGCAGATAGCCGCTGCTGTCGGCGTCGAGCTTGAGGGTCTTGAGCAGGTCGCCGTCAACCTTGAGCGCCACCTTCCACGGTGCACCGCCCGGCGCGTAGGGCAGGCTCAGGTTACCGGTGGCACTCAACGGCCAGTCGCCAGTGGGTTGCAGCAGGCCGGCGAGGTCCAGTACCAGGTCGTCCCGTTGCAGGTGTACCGAGTCGATCTGCATGCCCGCGGCCGTCCAATGCGCCGCCAATTGCAGGCCCTTGAGTTCTTCGCTGCCGTTGAACAGCAGGCTACCGACGCGAACGTCGCCCAACTGGATGGCCAGCGGCAGCTTCAAGTCGGGCAGTTGAATTGGCCCGCTGCTTTCCTCTGTGCTCAGCGGAAATTGCAGGCTGACCTGCTCCACGTCCAGTTGATTGATGCACAGCGTCATGCGCAGCAAGCACGCCGGCGACCAATCAAATGTCGGCGCCTTGAGTTCGACGCGGCTGCTGTCCTGCTGCCACAGTAAATGGTCAGCGCTCCACCGGCCCCCCAGATGTCCCTGGAAATTTTCTACCGTCAAACCCGGAACACGGCCCAACGCCCAGCGGTTGCCCGCCTGGGTGCCGAGCACCGTCCAAAGTGCTAACAACAGCACGGCAAGGATGGCCACCACGGCCAGCCCCGCTATTTTTACACCACGCATCACAGCTCAGGCCCCATGGAAAAGTGCAATCGAATGCCGCCCGGATCTTCGAGGGCATGGGCCAGGTCGAGACGGATCGGGCCGACCGGCGAAACCCAGCGGATACCCACACCTACACCGGTTTTAAGGCTGGGCAGCTCCAGACTGTTGAAGGAGTTGCCTTGGTCGATAAAGGTGGCGATCCGCCATTTCTCGGCGATGGAATATTGGTACTCGGCACTCAAGGCCACCATGTAGCGGCCACCGATGCGATCGCCCCGGTCGTTCTCGGGTGACAGCGTCTGGTACTCGTAACCCCGCACACTCTGGTCGCCACCGGCAAAGAAACGCAGCGACGGCGGCACCGATTTGTAGCCATTGGTGGCACTGCCGCCCACTTGGGCGCGGGCCAGGAAGCGGTGGTTGTCCCACAAGGTGGTCAGGCCTTTGACCATGGCCGTGCCGTAAAGCAGGTTAGTGTCGGAACCCAGCCCTTCTTTGGCTACTTTGCTGTCAAATTGCAGGCGGTAGCCGTTGTGTGGGTCGATGCGGTTATCACTGCGCAGGTAGGAGTAGCTGATCCCCGGCATCAACAGGTTGCTCAAGCCCGAGTCGTTGCCCTCACGGTACTCTTCCCGTTGGTACTTGAGGGAAATCACCCGCGTCCAGCCGCTCGGCAACTTGCTGTGCCATTCAGGGCCGACGGTGAGCAACTTGCTCAAGGTATCGGAACCGGCCAGCTCTTCATTCTGGTAGCCGCCCGCAAAACGCAGCTTGTCGGTCAGTGGCGGATCGAGCGGGATGTCATACCACAGGCCAACGTTCTGCCGAGGTGCCGACAGCTCGGCCTCCCAGCCATAACTGTGGCCCTGGGGGTTGACCCAATGGCGGGTCCAGTTGGCTTTACCACGCGGGCCGACGTCGGTGGAAAAACCCAGGCCCAAGCCCATGGTGCGCGGCTTGCGGGTTTCAAGGCGCACGACCACCGGGATGATGTCATTGGTTGAAGCGGCCGGTGCGGCGTCCACACGCACGCCTTCGAAAAAACCACTGCCTTGCAGGTTCTGGTTAAGTTCGGCGATCAGTTCAGAGTCGTAGGGTGTACCGCTTTTGAACGGAACCATGCGTTGCAGCAGGTCTTCGTCAAACGGCGTATCGCCGGCAAAGCTGACCTTGCCAAGGGTGTAGCGCGGGCCGCTGTCGTAGATGAGTTCGATATCGGCGACCCCGGCCTGCGGGTCTACCGCGAGTTTCTGACTTGTGAAGCGCCCGCTGAAAAAGCCGTAGCGCGAGGCCTGGTTCTGGATCAGACGCTTGGCGTCTTCGTAATGGCCGTGGTTAAGCACGGCGCCGGATTTGAGGTCGTTGCTGACGGGCACGCGAAAGGCCTTGAGGTCAGCGGCAGGGCCGTCGACCCGAATGGTCACGTTACGCAAATGCACCGGTTCGCCGGGGTCGATGGTGAGGGTCAGGCGCGGATTCTTGCCGCCCTTCACGTCACTCTCGATCTGTGGCTGATAGAAGCCCAGGGCCTGGGCAGCTTTGCGCGCCTGCTCCTCGGCGCCACGGCTGAACCGCAGCAAGGCTTCTTCGTCACGATCGCCCACCCCGCCGATATAGCCTTCGATGTTGGCTTTCAACGCGTCGTTTGAGGGTCTGATCCGCACGTCCAATTCGCTTTGCGCCAAGGCGCCGCAGCTTGTGAACAGCAGAATCAAGCCGCTGGTAAATCTTCCTGGAAACTTCATAGGCGCGGATGCTACACGACCTGGGGAGCCTCTTTGAACTCGGAAATGTCTGAATAATTCTGTACTAAGCCGTTGCTGCATGTAACGACTGGGGATTGGGGTGAAAAAACACGTGCTCCAGGACAGGCCCTACAGCGACTTCGCCGATTTCCTCATAGCCCTGACGCTTATAGAACTCCAGATAGCGTGAGTTGCCCGTGTCCAGTACCACACCGGACGAATGCGGGTCTTCGGCGCACCAGTTGTGCACGGCCTCCAGCAACTGCTCGCCGTAGTGTTTGCCCTGGAATTGCGGGTGAATGCCCAACAGCGGCAGTACATGCACCGACTCACTGGGCAGGCACGCCAGCACGGCGTGATGGTAGTCGAGGTAACGTCGCGTGCCGCGCACGCCCGTGCTCAGCCACATGCGCAGTTGCCAGGCCCAGCTTTCGGTAATCCCCAGGCGCCGCTGCGGTGGCGCGATCAGGGCGATGCCGATCAGCCGGTCGTTGACGAACAGACCAATGGCCGGCAGTTTCTGAAAGAAGTGCTGCTTGACCAGCTCACGCACCGTGGCGCGTACCCGTTGTTCATAGCCAGGACGCTCGGCTTCGAAGATATAGGCGAACGTCGGCTCATGCCGATAAGCCTGGTATAGCAACGAACGGGCTTCGCGGGAATAGCCGCTGTTGAGCAGGCGAATTTCAGCAGTTGCAGTTGAAGTGTCCGGCATACCGTCAATCTCCCTGGGCGCGGCTCAAAAGGCAGCGTTCTTATGGGTACGAACCTACACAGCACCAGTCGTTCCCAGACATTAGCAGTGCAAGTGCCCTACCGCCACGCTGGCCCCCGTCCGACTTGTCCGCTAGCATCGCCCTTTTGCCAGACTGGACTGCCGACCATGAAAATCGTCTCCTTCAATATCAACGGGCTGCGCGCCCGCCCTCATCAGCTGGCGGCGCTGATTGAAAAGCACCAGCCCGACGTGATAGGCCTGCAGGAAACCAAGGTCCACGATGACCAATTCCCATTGGCCGAAGTACAGGCCCTTGGCTATCACGTGTATTACCACGGCCAAAAAGGTCACTACGGTGTAGCCCTGCTCTCGCGCCAGCCGGCGTTGAGCCTGCACAAAGGCTTCGCCAGCGACGAAGAAGACGCCCAGCGCCGGTTTATCTGGGGCACCTTCGCCGATGAGAACGGCCAACCGGTCACCATCATGAACGGTTACTTCCCCCAGGGCGAAAGCCGCGACCACCCTACCAAGTTCCCGGCCAAGCAGCGCTTCTATGAAGACCTGCAACAGTTGCTGGAGAGCCAGTTCAGCAATGACCAGGCGCTGGTGGTGATGGGCGACATCAACATTTCCCCGGAAGACATCGACATCGGCATTGGCGCCGACAACGCCAAGCGCTGGCTCAAGACTGGCAAGTGCAGCTTCCTGCCGGAAGAGCGCGAATGGATGGCCCGCCTGAAAAGTTGGGGCCTGGTGGACAGCTTCCGTCACCTCAACCCAGAGGTTGCAGACCGCTTCAGCTGGTTCGACTACCGCAGCCGTGGCTTCGAGGACGAACCCAAGCGCGGCCTGCGCATCGACGTGATCCTGGCCTCCAATGGCCTGCTGCCGCGGGTCAAGGATGCCGGGGTGGACTACGAGCTGCGTGGATTGGAAAAGCCGTCGGACCATGCGCCGATCTGGCTTGAACTGAGCTGATCGCCCTGACGGGGCCGCCCCCTCGGCTCCGTCATATTTGTGCAACCTGCCTGACTTATTCTCGCGGCACTCCCTTTGGCTTGAGAAGGTGCCGGCATGAGGCTGCGCGTTCTGTTCCTGCTGGTGCTTTTTCCCCTCTTCGCTGTTTCCGCTCCCCTTCCCGTTCCTGATCAAGGCCCCGCTTTGCGCATCCAGGGTTCCAATACCATCGGTGCAGCGTTGGGCCCGGCATTGGTCAAGGGCTTGATGGAGCATCAGGGTTTGCAGGCGGTGCACAGCGAGCCGGCGGAAGGTGCCAATGAACAGCGCGTGATCGGCAAGACGCGCCAGGGCAAGACAGTGACGATTGAAGTTGCTGCTCACGGTTCCAGCACCGGTTTCACTGCGTTGAAGAAATCCAGCGCCGACCTCGCGGCCTCGTCTCGCCCGATCAAGGACGGCGAGTTGGTCGACCTTGAACCGCTGGGCGACCTGAAAAGCCCCGAAGCCGAACAGGTGATCGCCATCGATGGCCTGGCCATCATCCTCCACCCGCAAAACCCGCTGAACACCCTGAATACCGAGCAACTGGCGCAGGTCTTCAATGGCGAGGTCGCAACCTGGGAGGCGCTCGGAGGCGTCGGCGGGCCGATTCATCTGTATGCGCGTGATGATCAGTCCGGCACCTACGACACCTTCAAGGACCTGGTACTGCGCCTGCGTGGCAAACCGCTCGCGCCGGGCGCCAAGCGTTTCGAGTCCAGCGAGCAATTGTCCGACGCGGTCAGCCAGGATCCCCAGGGCATCGGTTTTATCGGCCTGCCCTACGTACGCCAGGCCAAAGCGGTGGCGATTGCGGATGGCGACTCGCAACCCATGTTGCCGCTGAACAGCCTGATTGCCACCGAGGATTATCCGCTGTCACGCCGGCTGTTCTTTTACTGGCCGCCCTCGAGTCGCAATCCATGGGCCAGGGCGCTGGTGGACTTCAGCCAGAGCAGCAAGGGCCAGGCGATCGTGGCAGCCAATGGCTTTATCGCGCAGCAGGTACAGGCGATGGCAGTGGAGCCGCGCACGTCGATGCCCGGGGACTATCAAGCGATTGCGCGGGATGCCCAGCGCCTGACCGTGAATTTTCGTTTCGAGGAAGGCAGCGCAAGCCTGGACACCAAGGCCCGCCAAGATCTGCAGCGGGTGGTGGCGTATCTCAAAAGCCACAACAAACTGGACAAGCAGGTGACGCTGGTGGGCTTTGGCGATGCCAAGAACGATCCGCAGCGGGCGGCGTTGCTGTCAAAGTTGCGGGCAATGGCGGTGCGCCGGGAATTGGTCAAGAACGGCGTGGTGCTGCGCGATATCCGCGGGTTTGGCGCGCAAATGCCGGTGGCGGCGAACACGGCGGATGAAGGGCGAATCAAGAATCGGCGGGTGGAGGTCTGGGTGTATTGAATACCCAACCTCCCCGCCTATTGCTGTTTATTGTCCGCTGCGCATCAGCTCTTTAGGCACGTACTTGCCAATCTCGAACTTGCCGATCGCCGCTCGGTGCACTTCATCCGGGCCATCGGCCAGGCGCAAGGTACGTTGCATGGCGTACATATAGGCCAGCGGGAAGTCGTTAGAAACACCAGCACCGCCATGGATCTGGATCGCACGGTCGATCACCTTCAAGGCCACATTCGGTGCGACCACCTTGATCTGGGCGATTTCGCTTTTCGCGACTTTGTTACCCACGGTGTCCATCATGTACGCCGCCTTCAAAGTCAGCAGGCGCGCCATGTCGATTTCCATGCGCGAGTCGGCGATCTTGTCGATATTGCCGCCCAGGCGCGCCAACGGCTTGCCGAATGCAGTCCGGCTGACGGAACGCTTGCACATCAACTCCAGCGCGCGCTCGGCCATGCCGATGGAACGCATGCAGTGGTGGATACGGCCTGGGCCAAGGCGACCCTGGGCGATTTCAAAGCCACGGCCCTCACCCAGCAACACGTTTTCGTACGGTACGCGCACATTGTCGAACAGCACTTCGGCATGGCCGTGGGGCGCGTCGTCGTAGCCGAACACCGGCAGCGGGCGCACGATCTTCACGCCGGGGGTGTCCACCGGCACCAGGATCATCGAGTGTTGCTGATGGCGCGGCGCGTCCGGGTTGCTCAGGCCCATGAAGATCAGGATCTTGCAGCGCGGGTCGCAGGCGCCAGAGGTCCACCATTTCTTGCCGTTGATCACCCACTCGTCGCCCTGGCGTTCGGCGCGGGCGGCCATGTTGGTGGCGTCTGAAGACGCCACATCCGGCTCGGTCATGGCAAATGCGGAGCGGATCTCGCCGCGCAGCAGCGGCTGCAACCAGCGTTGTTTCTGTTCTTCGTTGGCATAGCGCACCAACACTTCCATGTTGCCGGTATCGGGGGCGGAACAGTTGAACGGCTCGGGGCCCAACAGCGAGCGGCCCATGATTTCCGCCAACGGTGCGTATTCAAGGTTGGTGAGGCCGGCGCCCAGCTCGGATTCCGGCAGGAACAGGTTCCACAGGCCTTCGGCTTTAGCCTTGGCCTTCAGCTCTTCCATGATTGCGGTGGGCTGCCAGCGGTCGCCTTCGCTGACCTGGCGTTCGAACACCGGCTCGGCCGGGTAAACGTAAGCGTCCATGAACGCAGTGACGCGTTCACGCAGTTCCTGAACCTTGGGCGAATAGGCGAAATCCATGAGCAGCTCCCTTCTCTGAGAGGTTGTTTAGGTCATGAAGTCGATGCTAGATGAGCTACGAAAATTTACCTAACCTATTCTCGGCGTGTATTAACATTCATCACCGATATATGATCGACGTATGGCCACCTAACAATAAGAGCGCTACGAAATGAATCTGAGCAAGGTCGACCTCAACCTGTTTATCGTCTTTGACGCGATCTACACCGAAGCCAACCTGACCCGCGCCGGGCAGATTGTCGGCATTACCCAGCCGGCGGTGTCCAACGCTCTGGCGCGTCTTCGGGAAACCTTCAACGACCCGCTGTTCGTGCGCACCGCCCAAGGCATGGTGCCTACGCCCATGGCGCAGAACATTATCGGGCCGGTGCGCAACGCGCTGTCGTTGCTGCGGGTGTCGGTGCAAGAGAGCCGCATCTTCAACCCGCAGCAGGCGGCCAAAACCTACCGCATCAGCATGACCGACCTCACCGAAGCGGTGATCCTGCCGCTGCTGTTCCAGCGCCTGCGCCGCCTGGCGCCCACGGTGGTGATCGAGAGTTTCCTCTCCAAACGCCGCGAAACCACCAAGGAACTGGCCGCCGGGCGCCTGGACTTTGCCGTGGACGCTCCGCTCAATACCGACCCGCAGGTACGCCACGTCAAGCTGATGGAAGACCGCTACGTGTGCGCCATGCGCAAGGGCCATCCGCTGGCGGGCAAGGAAAAGCTGACTCTGGATGATTACCTGGGGCTGACCCACATCCATATCTCCAGCCGGCGCAACGGCCTGGGCCATGTGGACCTGGCGCTGGGCAAGATGGGCCTGCAACGCAAGATCGCCCTGCGCTCCCAGCACTACCTGATGGCCTCGCAGGTGTTGCAGCAGACCGACATGGTCATGACCGTGCCCGAGCGCTTCGCGCGCCGCCACGAATTGCACTGGTTCAACCTGCCGGTCAACGATGTGCCGCCGGTGGAAACACATCTTTATTGGCATGAAAGCACCGACCAGGATCCGGCGAACCGCTGGATGCGCGAGCAGATGATCGAGTTGTGCCAGCAAGTCACGGCGCACGAGAAGAAGCTCGACAAACAACAATCCTGAGATTGTCACACCCCCTGTAGGAGCCGGCTTGCCAGCGAAAAACGCACAGTCACCGCACTTTTCCGGGCTTGCTGCGTCATCGTTGACGACCATCGCCGGCAAGCCGGCTCCTACAGGGATTCGCTTGACGTTTACGTCAACCTGCCATTAGCTTAATGCCAAGACTTTCTTGAGCGCCCCCATGAGCACCACCTACAGCATCTCCGACCTCGCCCGCGAGCTAGACATCACCACCCGCGCCATTCGCTTCTACGAAGAACAAGGCCTGCTGGCCCCGGAACGTCGGGGCCAGGAGCGCATCTACTCGGCGCGGGACAAGGTCAGCCTCAAGCTGATCCTGCGCGGCAAGCGCATCGGCTTTTCCCTGGCCGAGTGCCGCGAACTCATCGAACTCTACGACCCTACCAGCGGCAACCACGTGCAACTCAACAGCATGCTGGCAAAAATCGCCGAGCGCCGTGAGCAGCTTGAGCAGCAGTTGCTGGACATCGAACAGATGAAGCTGGAACTGGACACCGCCGAAGAGCGCTGCACCCAGGCCCTGGCCCACACCCTGCGCCAGGTTGGCCATTGATCAGAAGGTAACTGCCATGTCCCTCCCCTCACACGTGCGCCTGGTGGAAGTCGGCCCACGCGACGGCTTGCAGAACGAAGCCCAGCCAATCAGCGTGGCGGACAAGGTCCAGCTGGTAGACGCCCTCAGCGCGGCGGGCTTGAGCTATATCGAAGTCGGCAGTTTCGTATCGCCCAAGTGGGTGCCGCAGATGGCCGGTTCCGCCGAGGTGTTCGCGCAGATCCAGCGCAGACCCGGCGTGACTTATGGCGCGCTGGCGCCGAACCTGCGCGGTTTTGAGGATGCGCTGGCCGCCGGCGTGAAGGAAGTGGCGGTGTTTGCGGCCGCGTCCGAGGCGTTTTCCCAGCGCAATATCAACTGTTCCATCAGCGAAAGCCTGGAGCGCTTTGCACCGATCATGGCGGCGGCCAAGCAGCACGGCATCAGCGTGCGAGGTTATGTGTCGTGCGTGTTGGGTTGCCCGTACGAAGGGCAGATCGCGCCGGAACAGGTCGCGGCGGTGGCGCGCGAGTTGTATGCCATGGGCTGCTATGAGGTGTCCCTCGGCGACACCATCGGCACCGGCACGGCGGGCGCCACGCGGCGGCTGTTCGACGTGGTCGGCGCGCAGGTGCCTCGGGAGAAGTTGGCGGGGCACTTCCATGACACCTATGGCCAGGCCATCGCAAACATCTACGCCAGCCTGCTGGAAGGGATCACGGTGTTCGACAGCTCTATCGCGGGCCTCGGCGGCTGCCCATACGCCAAGGGCGCCAGCGGTAACGTCGCCACTGAAGATGTGCTGTACCTGCTCAACGGCCTGGGCATCGAGACGGGTATCGACCTGGAGGCATTGATTGGCGCGGGCCAGCAAATCAGCAAGGTGCTGGGCCGCCCGACAGGGTCACGCGTGGCCAAGGCGCGTAATGCCGGTTGAGTAGCTTAGCCGTGACAATGTGTTACCGCACGCCTACACATCGAGTAACACGGGAACATATTTTGTCGTATTTTCTGTAGGGCGGATCCTACATAAAAATCAAACTATTGATTTTGAAGGGTTTTTAAAAGTTGGCACGGCTTCTGCTATCTCTATGGCATAACAAGAATAAAAAGCGCCAAACCTAATAAAAATAAGACGAAACGACTCTGACATAACAAAAACAACACGGCAGAGACGCAGCTAACAGATTTTTTTGGAGAAGATGTGCTTCGCAGGGTACGGCGTGCCGAAACCCGCAACCGGTTAGAGAAAAATAAAACTACCTCAGGTAGCTACCCACTGGTTGGATCGTTAACGAAGAAGCAGATCAGCGCTCAAAAAAATACGTTTGCTCTTGACCCCGGATGGGGGTCGCCAAAAACAGCGGTAAAGGGTAACGGTTGCCAAAAACAACAATAGACCGCCCCTCAATAATAAAAAAAGAGCACGCAACGACAAATTAAAGGGGACCCTCGGGTCCCCTTTGTGCTTTCTGCACTTGCCTACTAGACCGATGTCCCTTCGCTGGCTGCAAAATTGTTGAGCACCTTACGCGTCAAGGTTTTCAGTGCCTGCTGCTCCAATGCCTCTCGCTCAGCCCCTAACTGTTTAAGTTCGCGCTCGTAGAATGCACTTTGCATTGAGCCACTCACCAGGATGTCATCCCTGCGCTTGCCCAGCAGGCCGGCCAATCGGTCGGCCGCCGCATCATGCTTTGTTTGCCACTGGCTTTGGGTAGCCGCGTCACTGACGGGCTCACCTTGCAAATCCGCGAGATCAAACAACGCATTGCTTTTCTCGTCGATCAGGTCAATGGCCGGCACCATCTGCGCCTTGATCTCTTGCGGGTATCGGGTGCGTAGATGGGTATCCCAAAACCTGCGTCCGACAAAAAAAGCTTCCTCGTCACCGGCAATGCGCTCATCCCTAAGCACTTTTGCGTAGGCTTCATCAATCACCGCCGGACTCACCCTCGCCTGCTCGGAAAACAACATATCGCGGGATTTGACCGGCAGCTCCAGCCTATCTGCCAGCCGGATGCGATACGCCAGAATCACTTCGACCTGCTCCGTGAACCCAGGCCCTCTAGCGTCGACATCCCGTTGAGCAATGGCATCCACCAGGGATAACCGGAACAACTTGCGCGCCGTGGATATCAGCGGTCCTTCAGCGCTTTGTGCCCCTACAGACTCGAGTGCCCTGGCTGCCAGCAGCTCACTTTCAAGGTTCATGAACTCAACCGAACTGCCATCGCCACAGGTCACTCTGTCGTCGGCGACTGCGAACAACGTCTCGCGAATACCCTGGTTTTCACTCGCCGCCTCCAGCATGTCCCATACTCGCTCAGCCAGCGCCGGGCGGGTTACTGGACTGGTGTATTCGGCACTGCGGGTGATGTCGGCCAATACCGTAAAAAAAGCGGCCGACTCAGGACTGGCCTTGAGTTCGTCCCAAAGGCCACCCCGTCGTGCCTGCTCTGACGTCGACGACTCACCCAGCCACACACCACGTGCCTCGCCCACGGAAACATGTTCGCCCCATTGCGCCGGGTTTAATGGCCTGTCCAATTGAAGGCGTTCAAGCGTGACAGCCGACAGGGGATTGTCGTGCAGGTTGATGCGCTCCAGGTGCTGGTAAGCGTATTCAGGCAGGGTTGTGATCCGGTTTGAATGCACGTCGATACGGGCCAAGCGGGGCAATAACTCGGCACCGTCTGGAAACCGGGTGGTGCCTGTATTCGCTAGGTAAATCTGGTTCAAATTGCGTAAGCCATCTAGATCGGCGTGCCATCCCAAGCGAGGATTGTCGCCCAGCTTCAGAATCTTCAAATCCTGCATACCTTGCAGGCGCAAGCGGCTTTGTTCGGTCAGTTGGATATCATTTCTACTCAGATTGAGCTTGGTCAACCCAGACCCGCCATTTGTAAACTCCGGCAGTTCGGTGAGATGGTTCTCGCTGAGGTTCAGCCAGCGCAAACCGCCAAATGCCTTCAGAAAAGGCAAGGAGCTGTTTGAAAGTGCCATTCGACGCAGCACCAGACTGCCCACATGATCCATATTTGCGGTGATCGCAGGCAATTCGCCGACGTCTTCATCCGACAGATCCAGTACGTGACCGATGGGCGTTTGATCCCCCGCAACGGCTTGGGCGGAACCTCGCCGCCAAGCGTGCTTGATGGTGCCCGAGACCCTGCGGCGGGCCCTCGAGTAACCTGACCCATCCTCCTGCTGCCAGTGGGTCAGCACCTTGTCCAGTTCTGCAAGCTCGCCTTCCAGGTGGGTCAATCTCGCTGTCAGCGCGGCATCTCCCGCGCCTTGAAGGCCAAGCATCAGCTCGACCTCCTCCAAAGATTTTGACGGATAAAGCGCCATCGCTTTCATCTTGCAAACCCGCGGGCGAACGTCTGTGCTGCCCACCGGGCTTAGCGGATAACCAATGCGTCCATCCGCCAGGCGCATCGGCGATTTAAAGCCCGGCTTGATCGCTTGCAAACCCAGTGCGCGCCGGCTTGCCTGTTCGTTCAGTGGCTGTTGCCCAAGCCGCTTTTTCAACGTGTGGGTGAAGGCGTTGAACTCTGGCCAACGGGTAAACTTACCGCCGCCCGCCATCCAGAGCGCGCTGAAAAAGGCGTCCTTGTCATTGCGCCAGTACTCCACTTTCTTTTCCGGCCCGCTGTATAACTTCCACTCCTTCATGTCGGTACGGATAAGGCGACATTGCCTGAGGGCACTCGTCTCTCCCACTCGGTCCAGCAGAGGACCGTCATAGGTATCCGCACGTAGCTCAATGCACGTATCACCCAGAAGTTCGGGTACAGACGCCATCTTGTGCAGGGCCAAGTGCACACCATCCATCGTGAGTTGATTCTCGAACAGAAGATCCGCATGCGCGCGCATGACACGTGCCTTCTGAGCAAAGCGACGCGCTTCCTCAGCCAAACGCAACGGCACACGCGACGTAGACGTCATGCTTGCCAGTTCCTTTGCGCTGGCATGTGTCACGATTTCCTCGGCGGCGAGCTTTGGCAGCCCGGGAAAGCTGCGCTGGATCAGTTGTACGTTGACATCGCTGGAAACCTCACCTGCCGCCATCTCACGATTGAATAGCTCGGCTCTCGTGCTGATGGCCGCATCCACCAGGCAGTCCTTGAATCTGAGAGCCCTCATGGCCGGTGTACGCTCTTCCTCCATCTCCTCCTCTACATAAGCGTCGAGTACGTCGTCCACAGTGCGAGGCGATATGAGAGTGATTTTACTAGCCCTGAACGAAACTTCCCGACGAATCCGGCGCTCAATCAACTCCTCGCCCAATAAGTAGCGCATTTCAGGCTCACTCAACTGCTCCGAAAGTGCAGAAAAGAGGTGGTCGCTGTGACGCTGCCAGGGCTTGAGCGTCACCAACTGTGCAGGGTTGACCTCGCGGCCTGAACTCCACAGCCGATTACCCGCGTTATCCACCGAGACCAACACGCGCGACGCTGGCCACTTCCCGCTCTCGATCAACAACTTGACGTGCAAAGACCAGTGGACTTGGAGACGGACCCTATAATCGTAGTGGCTCAATTGGTCGACGTAGCGCTGTTGTTGATCATTGAATTCGAACCGCCGGAGCATGTCCTTGAACAGGGGTGCAGGTGGTCGTTGCTCGGTAAATACCTGACGCAATTCGTCATCCGACACGCCACTGATTGCCCTGGCCTGCTCCAGCTGGTTATCGCTCAGGTGATCGACGCTATAGCCAATGCGGCGCAACAGGGTCTTGCGATCCCAGGTCAAGGGCTGTTCGAACTCATGCACCCAGGCCCCCTCGCCGTTATGCCGAATTCGTGGCGTGTAACGTGAGTCGCCATCGGGGTGCAGGAGCCTGAATTCATGTTCGGTTCCGCTGGCCTCAACCTTGTAATGCCCCCCGTCCGTTGCCGGCAGGTACAGGCTGCTTTCATGGGCATACAGCCCGTGTGCATTGGCCTTGAGCCCTTCAGGCAACGTGACCCTGTGCAGGTACTGCGCCGGATTGAAATCATACAATCGCGTGCGTCCACCGAACTCCACATGCACCAGTCGCCTGACAAATGCCGTGTCTTTCGCCGCCATCAATCCCTTGGGCACCGCCAACATCGCCAGGTTGAGGCCCACTGCCGAAAAGTGTGCCCAAGCCGCTTTGGCATCGTATTCGGACCACGCTTCAATCCCTTCGCCGATCTCATAGGCCACCTGCACCGCCGCGACGACCAACATCAGTTCACCCAGGGGCGGTACCACGAAAGAGACAAGATTGAGAATATCCAGCGCCGTACTGGCCCACGACCAGAGCCAGGCTTTATAAGCCCGATCCGTAACATCCTGGGTAGACACCACACGGGTACTGGCATTACTCATGATCACCCGGATGCGCTCCAGCGCACAGTCCGTCCAGAGATCTCGCCATGACGCCGCGTAAGTACCCTGATGATGGATCCGACCTTTTTTGGCCGGGGCAAAATCCTGATCGTCGGTGTAGGCCGCGTCGGGGTCGAGCAAGCCCTTGAGCTGCGTAAAGAAACCATCCTGCTTGGCCAGCGGCACGAATTGGCTGAAGAACTTCCGGTATTCGACGCGACACAGGCGAGTCGTCAGATGGTTGGTAAAGGCCGCGATGTTGTCATAGGCCTTAAGCGGATGAAGTGGATCGCCTGGGATGTAGACCATGCAGGCCCTAGGCAGCAACTCGGAATTTCTCAGGTTGGCCCGCCACTCGACCGGGCCGATGATCAGGATGTTTTCGAGTACAACGCTGCACAGCCGCAACGGCGAGAATTTCACCAACTCCCCTGCTCGCTTGGCATTCAACAGGTCAATCAAGATGTCGTTGATCAACCGGTGGTCATCAGACTGGATATCACCCTTCATCAAGGCAATTTCAGCGGCCAGTTCCAATTGATTTCGGTGGCTGGTAATCAAGCTGCCGTACAGCTTGCCAATTCCCACCTCAGTCTTGTTCGTCTGAATCTGCTGATTGATCGCGGTTCGTACATGTTCGTAATACGACTGCCCCAAATTCAGCTCCCTGCACAGTTGGGCAAACTCATGAGCCTTGATATCCAGTTTTGACGAGCGGACATTGCCCGTAGGGTGAAGCCTTGCGGCCGAAGAGCGATAAAAGTTGTAACGGGTAATCAGGTGGCAGTCCTCGCAAACCGGCTCAGTCGCCTCCTCCAAGGTGAAATTGTTCAGCGCAGCCTCCAACAGGCTGATTCCTCTATAGAAGTAGTACTCTGAAGCCAATGCGCTGACGTCGGTGGTCGGGACCAGGCTCGGGACTGTATCGCAGTCTTTCTGCTCCATTTTGCGGGCATAAAACACCGCTGTGACATCCAGCCGTTGCCCGAACTTTTTCTCGATCGCTGCCACCAACAACGGCTCTGCATACACCGCCGGTGGTTTCAGTTCACTGAACACTTGATCCAGTTGGTTCAAAGACCTCCTGCTGCGCGCATGCACCGACCTCAGGCGATCCCTTGCGCTCGTCGAGGCCTTTTTGTACCAGTCGGGAATAGCAAGGTCCAAAGACGCCAACTCGGTTTTGCGCGTGTCCAGCGCTTCGCTGTACCAGTCAGGCGTGTTGTCTTTGATCACCTGTGTGTGCGGGCTCTGCTCGTCTTGAGCCGGGAGCCCGAGGCGATCAATCGCGTTTGTTGTCATTGTTACGGCCTAAAGTGGCGAAATAATCCGCCACTTTAGGCAGCGCGCTTCATCGGGAGGCGGTAGACATGCACCGGGCCTCAGCGATCGCTGCGCAATTCCTGAATGCTGATCTCGCGCATGCGAAACTTCTGGATCTTGCCCGTCACCGTCATCGGAAAGTCATTCACAAACTTGAAGTGCCTGGGCGTCTTGAAGTGCGCGATGCGGTCCTTGCACCAGGCTTGCAGCTCGAGTTCGTTGGCCACATGGCCCGGATGGAATTTAATCCAGGCGACGATTTCTTCGCCGTAGCGCTCATCGGGAATGCCGATCACCTGCACATCCGCCACCGCCGGGTGAGTGAAGAAGAATTCCTCCAGTTCACGCGGGTACACGTTCTCGCCGCCACGAATGATCATGTCCTTGTTGCGCCCGGCGATGCACACATAGCCGTGCTCATCCATGCTTGCCAGGTCGCCGGTGTGCATCCAGCCAGCGTCGTCGATGGCCTCGTGGGTGGCGTCGGGGTTGTTCCAGTAACCAAGCATCACACTGTAGCCACGGGTGCAGAGTTCGCCGATCTCGCCGCGTGCGACGGTGTTGCCGTCGGCGTCGATGATCTTGTTTTCAAGTTGCGGCTGAGTACGGCCAACCGTGGTCACGCGGCGTTCCAGATCGTCATCCGCGCCGGTCTGCAAGGACACCGGGCTGGTTTCCGTCATGCCGTAGGCAATCTGCACTTCGCTCATGTGCATCTCGCTGATCACTCGGCGCATTACTTCGATGGGGCATGTGGCGCCGGCCATGATGCCGGTGCGCAGGGTAGACAGGTCGAACTCGCCGAGGCGCGGGTGATCGAGCATGGCGATGAACATGGTGGGCACACCGTACAGGCCGGTGGCACGTTCTTCGGCGACGGTAGTGAGTGTCAGGAGTGGGTCGAAGCCATCATTGGGATAAATCATGGTGGTGCCGTGGGTGATGCAACCCAGGTTGCCCATGACCATGCCGAAGCAGTGGTACAGCGGCACCGGGATCACCAGGCGGTCTTGCGCCGTGAGGCCCAGGCTTTCGCCGACCATGTAGCCGTTATTGAGGATGTTGTGGTGACTGAGGGTGGCGCCCTTGGGGAAGCCGGTGGTGCCGGAGGTGTACTGGATATTCACGGGTTGGTCGAAATGCAGGCTGGCCTGGCGGCTGTGCAACTGTTCGGGTGGGACGCCTGCACCGAGGGCCGATAGCTGCGACCAAGGCATGAATCCCGGGGGAGGACTGGGGTCGAGGCTGATCATGCCGCGCAGGTCGGGTTTCAATGCCTGCAGCATCGCATGGTAATCGGAGCTCTTGAACGACCCGGCGCACACCAGCCACTGACAGCCGGATTGCTTGAGCACGTAGTCCAATTCACTGCTGCGGTAGGCCGGGTTGATGTTCACCAGGATCACGCCGAGCTTGGCACTGGCGATCTGGCTGATGCACCACTCGGCGCAATTGGGTGCCCAGATGCCCAGACGATCGCCGGTCTGCATGCCCAGGGCGAGAAACGCACGGGCGTGCACATCGACCGCTTCGGCCAGTTGCCGCCAGGTGTAGCGGCGCTGCTGATGGCGCACCACCAAGGCCTCGCCATGGGGGAACTGCGCGACGGTGCGGTCAAAGGCTTGGCCAATGGTCATGGCCAGCAAGGTCTTGTCCTGGGAGCCACGGCTGTAGCTCTGGTTTGGTTGATCCATAACGACCCCTGTTGTCTTTTTTGTAGGTTGACGTAAACGTAAACTACGATTGACAGCACCGCAACGCAAGCTTACGTTAACGTAAAGGTGAGCGCCCTCCCCTGGCGCACCCTCCACACAAAAACAACGCTCACATTAAGGTGCCTGTCCATGAGTTACCCGTCCCTGAACTTCGCCCTCGGTGAAACCATCGACATGCTGCGCGACCAGGTGCAGTCCTTCGTGAGCAAGGAAATCGCGCCGCGTGCGGCACAGATCGACAGTGACAACCTGTTCCCCGCCGATCTGTGGCAGAAATTCGGCGACATGGGCCTGCTGGGCATCACCGTTCCGGAGGAGTACGGCGGCGCCGGCCTGGGTTACCTGGCCCACGTGGTGGCGATGGAAGAGATCAGCCGCGGCTCGGCCTCGGTGGCGTTGTCCTACGGCGCGCACTCCAACCTGTGTGTGAACCAGATCAACCGCAACGGTAACCACGCACAGAAACTCAAGTACCTGCCCAAGCTCATCAGCGGCGAACACGTCGGCGCCCTGGCCATGAGCGAGCCGAATGCCGGTTCCGATGTGGTCTCGATGAAGCTGCGCGCGGACAAACGCGGCGATCATTATGTGCTCAACGGCAGCAAGACCTGGATCACCAATGGCCCCGACGCCAGCACTTACGTGATCTACGCCAAGACCGACCTGGAAAAAGGCCCCCACGGCATCACCGCCTTCATCGTCGAACGCGACTGGAAAGGCTTCAGCCGCAGCAACAAGTTCGACAAGCTGGGCATGCGCGGCTCCAACACCTGCGAGCTGTTTTTCGATGACGTTGAAGTACCCGAAGAAAACATCCTCGGCGTGCTCAACGGTGGCGTGAAAGTGCTGATGAGCGGCCTGGACTACGAACGCGTGGTGCTGTCCGGCGGCCCCACCGGGATCATGCAAGCCTGCATGGACCTGATCGTGCCCTATATCCACGATCGCAAACAGTTCGGCCAGAGCATTGGCGAATTCCAGCTGATCCAGGGCAAGGTCGCCGACATGTACACCCAGCTGAATGCCAGCCGCGCCTATCTCTACGCAGTGGCCCAGGCGTGCGAACGCGGCGAAACCACGCGCAAGGATGCGGCCGGGGTGATCCTCTACAGCGCCGAACGCGCCACGCAGATGGCACTCGACGCGATCCAGATCCTGGGCGGTAACGGCTATATCAATGAATTCCCTGCAGGTCGGCTGCTGCGGGATGCCAAGCTGTATGAAATCGGCGCCGGCACCAGTGAGATCCGCCGGATGCTGATCGGTCGCGAACTCTTCAACGAAACCCGCTGAAGGAACGCACCATGGCCACCTTGCATACCCAACTCAACCCACGTTCGGCAGAGTTTGCCGCCAACAGCGCGGCGATGCGCCAACAGGTCGACGCGCTGCACAGCCTGCTTGCCCAAGTGCAGCAAGGCGGCGGTGCCAAGGCCCAGGAGCGGCACACCTCACGCGGCAAACTGTTACCCCGCGAGCGCATCAACCGTTTGCTCGACCCCGGCTCGCCGTTCCTTGAACTCAGCCAACTGGCTGCCCATCAGGTGTATGGCGAAGACGTGCCTGCCGCCGGGCTGATTGCCGGGATCGGCCGGGTGGAAGGCGTCGAATGCATGATCGTCGCCAACGACGCCACGGTGAAAGGCGGCTCCTACTACCCGCTCACGGTGAAAAAACACCTGCGCGCCCAGACGATCGCCGAGCAGAACCGCCTGCCGTGCATCTACCTGGTGGACTCCGGCGGCGCCAACCTGCCGCGTCAGGATGAAGTGTTCCCCGACCGCGAACACTTCGGGCGGATCTTCTTCAACCAGGCCAACATGAGCGCCCAAGGCATCCCGCAGATCGCGGTGGTGATGGGCTCGTGCACCGCCGGTGGCGCCTACGTGCCGGCCATGGCCGACGAAGCGATCATGGTGCGCAACCAGGCCACCATCTTCCTTGCCGGCCCGCCGCTGGTGAAAGCCGCGACGGGTGAAGTGGTCAGCGCCGAAGACCTCGGCGGTGCCGATGTGCACTGCAAGATCTCCGGCGTCGCCGACCACTATGCCGACAGCGATGAACACGCGCTGGCGCTGGCTCGGCGCAGCGTGGCCAACCTCAATTGGCGCAAACAAGGCGAACTGCTGCAACGCACACCGGTCGCGCCGCTGTACAGCAGCGAAGAGTTGTATGGCGTGATCCCGGCCGATGCCAAGCAGCCCTTTGATGTGCGCGAAGTGATCGCAAGGCTGGTGGACGGCTCGGTGTTCGATGAGTTCAAGGCGCTGTTCGGCACCACCTTGGTATGTGGCTTTGGGCATCTGCATGGCTACCCGATTGCGATCCTGGCCAACAACGGCATCCTGTTTGCCGAAGCCGCGCAAAAAGGCGCGCACTTTATCGAACTGGCCTGCCAGCGTGGCATTCCGCTGCTGTTCCTGCAGAACATCACCGGGTTCATGGTCGGCCAGAAATACGAAGCCGGTGGCATCGCCAAGCACGGCGCCAAGCTGGTCACCGCAGTGGCCTGCGCCAAGGTACCGAAGTTCACGGTGATCATCGGCGGCAGCTTTGGCGCCGGGAACTATGGCATGTGCGGTCGCGCCTATGACCCGCGTTTCCTGTGGATGTGGCCGAATGCACGCATCGGCGTGATGGGCGCCGAACAGGCGGCCGGCGTGCTGGTGCAGGTCAAGCGCGAGCAGGCTGAACGCGCAGGCACAGGGTTCAGCGCCGAAGAAGAGGCCGCCATCAAGCAACCAATCCTTGACCAGTACGAAACCCAGGGCCACCCCTACTACTCCAGCGCGCGCCTGTGGGACGACGGTGTGATTGACCCGTTGCAGACCCGGGACGTACTGGCCCTGGCGTTGTCCGCTTCGCTGAATGCCCCCATCGAGCCGAGCCGCTTCGGCGTGTTCCGCATGTAACCTGTAGGAGCGAGCTTGCTCGCGAAGATCGTCAACGATGACGCGGGAATTCTGGATGAGCGCGTTGATTGGACGTTTTTCGCGAGCAAGCTCGCTCCTACAGGAGACCTCTTATCATCATGGAGCTCCTTGCATGAGCGATTTCAACACCCTCGAACTGATCTCCGACAGCCGTGGCTTTGCCACCCTGTGGCTCAGTCGTGAAGCCAAGAACAACGCGTTCAACGCAGAGATGATCCGCGAACTGATCATCGCCCTCGACCACGTACAGGGTGATCCATCCCTGCGCTTTCTGGTGCTGCGCGGGCGCGGCAAGCATTTCAGCGCCGGGGCCGATCTGGCCTGGATGCAGCAATCGGCCGAGCTGGATTACCACACCAACCTGGACGATGCCCGTGAGTTGGCCGAGTTGATGTACAACCTGGCCAAGCTGAAAATCCCGACCCTGGCGGTGGTGCAAGGCGCGGCCTACGGTGGCGCACTCGGCTTGATCAGTTGCTGCGACATGGCGATTGGCGCGGACGATGCGCAGTTCTGCCTGTCGGAAGTACGCATCGGCTTGGCGCCAGCGGTGATCAGCCCGTTCGTGGTACAGGCCATCGGCGAGCGCGCAGCACGGCGCTATGCGCTGACCGCTGAGCGCTTTGGTGGCCAGCGGGCACGGGAGATCGGTTTGTTGGCGGAAAGCTATCCCGTCGGCGAGCTGGATCAACAAGTCGAACAGTGGATCGCAAACCTCCTGCAAAACAGCCCGGCGGCCATGCGCGCCAGCAAGGACTTGCTGCGCGAAGTGGGCCACGGCGCCCTCACCCCGGCCCTGCGCCGCTATTGCGAAAATGCCATCGCGCGCATTCGTGTCAGCGCCGAAGGCCAGGAAGGCCTGCGCGCCTTCCTGCAAAAACGTCCACCCAGCTGGCAATCGCAGGAGCCACGTTCATGAGCACGTTGACGACCCTACTGGTGGCGAACCGGGGCGAGATTGCTTGCCGAGTGATGCGCACCGCCAAGGCCATGGGCCTGACCACCGTGGCGGTGCACAGCGCCACTGACCGCGATGCGCGCCACAGCCGTGAGGCGGATATCCGCGTCGACCTGGGCGGCAGCAAGGCCACTGACAGCTACCTGAAAATCGACAAACTGATCGCTGCAGCCCAGGCCAGCGGTGCCCAGGCGATCCATCCGGGTTACGGTTTTTTGTCGGAGAACGCCGGTTTTGCCCGCGCGATTGAAGCCGCCGGGTTGATATTCCTCGGCGCGCCCGCCTCGGCCATCGATGCCATGGGCAGCAAGTCGGCCGCCAAGGCCTTGATGGAAACCGCCGGGGTCCCCTTGGTTCCGGGTTACCACGGTGAAGCCCAGGACCTGGAGACCTTCCGCGCAGCCTGCGAGCGCATCGGCTATCCCGTGCTGCTCAAGGCTACGGCGGGTGGCGGCGGCAAGGGCATGAAGGTGGTCGAGGAGGTCAGCCAGTTGGCCGAAGCCCTGGCCTCGGCACAGCGCGAGGCATTGTCGTCCTTCGGCAATGGGCAAATGTTGGTGGAAAAGTACCTGCTCAAGCCTCGCCATGTGGAGATCCAGGTGTTTGCCGATCAGCACGGACATTGCCTATACCTCAATGAACGTGACTGCTCGATCCAGCGTCGTCACCAGAAGGTCGTCGAAGAGGCGCCAGCACCGGGACTGAGTGTTGAACAGCGCAAGGCCATGGGCGAAGCCGCCGTGCGCGCCGCCCAGGCCATCGGCTATGTCGGCGCAGGCACCGTGGAGTTCCTGCTGGACGCACGCGGCGAATTCTTCTTCATGGAGATGAACACGCGGCTGCAAGTGGAGCACCCGGTGACCGAGGCGATCACCGGCCTGGACTTGGTGGCCTGGCAGATCCGTGTCGCCCAGGGCGAGGCGTTGCCGATCACCCAGGAGCAGGTGCCGCTGATTGGCCATGCGATCGAAGTGCGGCTGTATGCCGAAGACCCGGCCAATGACTTCCTGCCCGCCACCGGGCACCTGGCGCTGTACCGCGAATCCGCACCGAGCCCTGGGCGCCGCGTGGACAGCGGTGTGGAGCAAGGCGACAGCGTGTCGCCGTTCTACGATCCCATGCTCGGCAAGCTGATTGCCTGGGGTGAAGACCGTGAGCAGGCGCGGTTGCGATTGCTGGCCATGCTGGACGAGTTTGCCATCGGCGGGCTGAAGACCAACCTGGGATTTTTGCGGCGCATCATCGGGCATCCGGCGTTTGCGGCGGCTGAGTTGGATACCGGGTTTATTCCGCGTTATCAGAATGAGTTGCTGCCGGTGCCTGGAGAATTGAGTGACGAGTTCTGGCAGGCGGCCGCCTCAGCATTCATACAGAGCTTGCCAGCGGAAGAAGGACCTTGGGCAGACAAGCGAGGATTTCGCGCCGGGCTACCTGCCGAGGTTTCACTGCACTTGAGCTGCAATGGCCAGGATCGATTGGTGACGTTGGCGGCTGAGGCGCCACAGCTGCGAGGCGAACAGTTGCTGGTTGAGCAACAGGGCGTGCGTCGCAGCCATCTGGCAGTTCGCAGCGAAGGCACTGTATTTTTGCGCTGGGGCGGCGAGATGCAGGGCGTGACACTGTTCGACCCGATTGCGGCGGTTGAGGCCAACCAGTCCCATCAAGGCGGCCTGACCGCGCCGATGAACGGCAGTATCGTGCGGGTGCTGGTGGAGGTTGGCCAAAACGTTGAGGCCGGCACGCAACTGGTGGTGCTGGAGGCCATGAAGATGGAACACAGCATCCGCGCGCCTCAAGCCGGGGTGGTCAAGGCGTTGTTCTGCCAGGAAGGCGAAATGGTTGCAGAAGGTTGCGCGTTGGTGGAACTCGAAGCGAACGGCTAGAACTTCGCAATGGCCTGAACAACGACACCCAGAATGTGGCACTCATCAGTGAATGGCTGCTTTGGGTAGGTGGGATTGAGCGGCACCAGGTAGAGCTGGCCGCTTTCTTCCCGCAACTGGCGGAAGGTCGCCTGAGGGCTCCCGGCCCATTGGGCAACCACCAGTTTGCCGGGCTCGGCCTTGATGGCCGGGTCGACCAGGATGAGCATGCCCGCGCTGATGCTCAAGCCGCTGGGCGCGGTCATGGCGTCGCCGCTGACCGGCAGCCAGAACGCATCGCCCTTGGCAGGGTAATCGGTGAGTTCGAAGCGGTCAGCGCCATAGGCCGCACGCTCTTCGCGGACCTCGCACAGCCCTTTCCAACCGCTGACCGGGTAGCGAAAATACGGGCTGTAGTGCTTCTGCGCAGGCGCGTCCTCCGCCCGCTCACGAATGTCCAGCGCGACTTCCAGATACCCCAGCCCCAACGCGGCTAACACCCGGTTCATGTCCACCACACTCGGCGCACGGCGCTTGTTGAGCCAATGGCCAACGCCGCCTTGAGACATGCCCAGACGCTCAGCCAATTCACCCTGCGTGACCTTGCGGTCTTCCATGTTGGCCTTGACCAACGCTATCCAGTTATCCATGGAAGCTGACAATACGTCACGCAGTTTCCAGGGCAATAAACAGTTTGTAGTAATCCATAAAACGACATAAATACGATACGTACTATCATCGGACATAAGGTTTTCGACACCCATAACAGAGTACCGCCCCTTATGACCACCAGCCCGTACCTCCTGCACGAAATCCCTGAAGATCACGACCTGCGCAGCAGTGGCGCCGCCCAGCGCGCACTGGACTTTTATTTGAAAGAAGAGATGTCGGCCGCAGCCCCCGACGACGCCCTCTTCGCCATCAAGCCAGGCATCAGCCCGGAAGAAGCCCTGGTGCACGCCTCGGACCTGTTGCGCAGCGCCGCCGCTACGGCCTATGAGTCAGCGAGCAGCCATCAGGGTAATCATCGTGACCTGGCGTTTTCGGTGGTGTATTTGATTGATATGGCGAAGGCGATGGTGGAGCGGTCGTTGCAGGTGCCAGCGGCTCAAGCGAACGGATAACAGGCGCAGAAGAAAAATATTTCTATCTCACGGATAAAAACATTTGACTTGCAAATGATAATGATTATTATTGGACCCAGCTGATCGCGAGATCAGTCGATAGACCAAGGGACCTTAGGTCGGACTCTTGGAATATCTCCTCATCAGGCTAATCACGGTTTTTGACCCGGCTCTTTGGCCGGGTCTTTTTTTTGCCAGTTTCCCTGGCATGGCTTCAGGCTAATGAAGACTATGTGTTGCTCAATGGCGCGCATGGTAGCAAAAGACCATCGCCAAAAGAAAGTCAGTCGAACGCTCTAGTCCAAACCTTTGCGAAATAGCGCTTGAGAATCAATCTCATAGATTCTAAGCTGCTGCGGCGTCAAGGATGACGCCCCCTCCCCCGTGCAACAATTTTGCATCCAGTCTTTACCAGACTCCTGTGTAATATAGCCGCCACAACACTCATATTCAGGCAATCAGACTATGACCGTGGCCTTGACCTCCATCAGGATCAGCACCGACTTTGACAGTGGCAATATTCAGGTACTGGATGCCAGTGATTCCTATCAATTGCTGCTGGCGATCAAACCCGACACCCGTAGCCAACATTTCCAATGGTTCCACTTCAAGGCCGAAGGTATGCATGTGGGCCACACCCACACGTTTCGCCTGAGCAATGCGAGCCAGTCGTCTTACCCGCACGCGTGGAGCGGCTACAACGCCGTAGCGTCCTACGACCATATCAATTGGTTTCGGGTACCTTCGCGCTTTGATGGGGAAATCCTGCATATCAGCCTTGAGACCCGGGAGAAGCAAGCCTGGATTGCCTATTTCGAACCCTACAGCCGTGAGCGGCATGACTGGCTGATCGAACAGGCCTTGAGCCGCGCCGACACCCAGTTGCTGGCCACCGGTAAAAGTGTCGAAGGCCGTGATATCCCACTGCTGCGTCGCGGAAAAGGTGGCGAAGGCCGCCGCAAAGTCTGGATCATCGCCCAACAGCATCCCGGCGAACACATGGCCGAATGGTTCATGGAAGGCATCATCGAACGCCTGCAACAGGACGGTGACGCCGAGTTGAAAAAACTGCTGAAAGTTGCCGACCTGTACCTGGTGCCCAACATGAACCCGGACGGCGCGTTCCATGGCCACCTGCGCACCAACGCCATGGGTCAGGACCTCAACCGCGCCTGGCAGAACGCCAGCCAGGAGATCAGCCCGGAAGTGCTGTTCGTGCAACAGCAGATGGAAAAGTACGGCGTCGACCTGTTCCTCGATATCCACGGCGATGAGGAAATACCCTACGTCTTCACCGCCGGCTGCGAAGGCAACCCCGGCTACACACCGCGCATCGAGATGCTGGAAAAACACTTCCGCAGCCACTTGAGCGCCCTGACCCGCGACTTCCAGACCACCTACGGCTACACCCGCGACCTGCCGGGCGAAGCCAACATGACACTGGCGTGCAATGCCGTCGGCCAGCAGTACGACTGCCTGTCCCTGACCCTGGAAATGCCCTTCAAGGACAACGACGACGCGCCCAACCCGCTCACCGGTTGGTCAGGTAAACGTTCAATGCAACTGGGTAAGGATGTGTTGAGCAGCGTGGCCGATATCGTCGACGTCTTGCGCTAAACCGAGTCGGCGGGCACCCGCCGACAATCCTCAGGCCCCAGCAACCGCCCATCCGCCGAGCGCAGCTCCAGCGCTCGCAGCGGCGCGCCATGGGCGCTGTCCACCATCACCGAATGCGCCTCGCCTTCCCCGTAGAAAAAACCCTCGCCCCACTGCCGCAACCCGATGATCACGTTGAACAGGCCCTGGCCCTTTTCCGTCAGGACGTACTCCTGATAAGCGCTGCCATCCGACGCCGGCACGATCTCCAGCACGCCATGGGCCACCAGGCTGCGCAAGCGCGTGGACAAGATGTTTTTGGCCATGCCCAGGCTGCGTTGGAACTCACCAAACCGGCGAACCCCATCAAACGCGTCGCGAATGATCAGCAGCGACCAGCCATCGCCAATCGCATCCAGCGAGCGCGCCACCGGGCATTCGGCGCTTTCAAAGCGGGTGAGCTTGACCATCGGGCTGCCTGTCGTCGACCAATAATGTAGTTGCAATATAAAACCAGAATCCATACCGTACAACTAGTTTCATTTTAAAACCACAAAGGATATCCCCATGCCTTCCTCACCCTTGAGTAACAAAGTGGTGGTGCTGTTCGCCATCGCCTGCGGCCTGTCGGTAGCCAATGTCTACTACGCCCAGCCGTTACTCGACGCCATGGCGCAAACCTTTACCATGGACCACGCCACTGTCGGCATCATCATCGCCCTCACCCAAGTCGGCTATGGCGTGGGCCTGTTGTTGCTGGTGCCACTGGGGGACTTGCTCAACCGGCGCCGGCTGATTGTCAGCCAACTGCTGCTCTCCACCCTGGCCGTGCTGATGGTGGGATTGTCCTCAAGCAGTTTCTGGCTGTTGGCTGGCATGTTGCTGACCGGGCTGCTCGCGGTGGTTGCCCAGGTGCTGGTGGCATTGGCGGCTCACTTGGCGTCGCCGGAACAGCGCGGGCAGGTGGTGGGGTTGGTCACCAGCGGTATCGTGGTCGGTTTGCTGCTGGCCCGCTCGGTGTCCGGCGCGATGGCCGATCTGGCAGGCTGGCGCTCGGTTTATCTGCTGTCAGCAGGCCTGACGCTATTGATGGCCATCTTGCTGTGGCGCGTGTTGCCAAACACCGAACAACCGCGCGCCACCGGCACTTATGGCACGTTGATCCGCTCGGTCTTCAGCTTGCTCAAGAAAGAAAAGGTCCTGCGTGACCGCGCCGTACTGGCAATGTTGATTTTCGCCGCCGGCACCGTCTTGTGGACGCCGCTGGTGCTGCCGTTGAGCGCCGCGCCGCTGTCGCTTTCCCACACAGAAATCGGCCTGTTCGGACTCGCCGGTGCCGCCGGAGCACTCGGTGCTGCCCGCGCCGGGCGCTTGGCCGACAAAGGCTTTGCCCAGTGGACCAGCGGCACGGCATTGCTGCTGATGTTGCTGTCCTGGGTCGCCATCGGCTGTACCCAATCGTCGCTGTGGGCATTGGTGTTGGGGGTGATTGTGTTCGATCTGGGCCTGCAAGCCGTGCATGTCACCAGCCAGAGCCTGATCTACGCCGTGCGCCCCGACGCTCAGAGCCGGCTGGTAGCCGGCTACATGCTGTTTTACTCAGTGGGCAGTGCGCTGGGCTCCATCAGCGCAACCGCTATGTATGCCTGGGGCGGTTGGATCGGGGTGTGCGGCCTCGGTGCCACCATCAACCTGCTGGCGCTGATCTACTGGCTGGCCACACTGCCCGCCAAACCTGTTTCAGTCCTTGCTGCCGGTCATGCTTTGCAGCACGCCGTCACGGCGGATCAACCCATGGAACAACGCCGCCGCCAGGTGCAACAGCACTGTCAGGAATAGCAGATAGGCCAGGAACCCATGGGCCCTGCGCAACACCGCGAACAACGGCGCGTTCGCCCCCACCAGCGCCGGCAACTGCACCGAACCGCTGAGCATCACCGGGTCGCCCGCCGCCGAAATCATCGCCCAGCCCAGCAACGGCAAGACCAGCATCAGGGCATACAACACCAGGTGGGAGGCTTTGGCCGCCAGCACTTGCCACAGCGGCAAGTCGGCAGGCAACGGCGGTTGGCGCGTGGAAAAACGCACGACCAAACGCACGATCACCAAGGCCAGGATCGCGATACCCAACGGCTTGTGCAGGTGGATCAACCATTCATGGCGCTCTGAAACAGAAGCCGCCAGGCCCGCGCCGATAAACAGCATGGCGATGACCATCAGCGCCATCAGCCAGTGCAGCAGGCGCGCCAGGGGTGCGAAAAACCGCGGTTGGGCATTCATGGTTTCGACTCCTGAAGGGCGCTGTGCAACGGGCTGACTTCACCGGCGCGGCGCAGGTACGAACTGGCGTACGCCGCCGAGCGAGCTGCCAGCAACGGGTCGTTGGAGGCTTGGATGCCACTGGGCAGAATCAGTGGATCGAAGTTGATATCGCGGCAATCCCCATCCGCCTGCGGCTGGCTGCTTTGCAGCACCAGGGTGCCGGCGTTGATGACTTTATGCTCGCCGGTCCAGGCCTTGCTCGCATCGTCCACGGGGTCGCCGGGGTTGGCCAGCGTCATGTTCAACTGCCAGCGCAACGGCCCGGTCGCCAGGCGCTGTATGAGGTCCTTTTCCAGGAAATCACTGCCCGCAGGCGCGGTATCGCCCGCTGCATCCTGAAGCTGCGGCACGACGCCCCAACGCACGGCCTGGCGCTTGCCATCGGCCCCTACCAGGAAGAACGCGTTGATACCGTTGTAAGTTTCGGTCGCATAACTGGCCGAAGGCTTGGCGGTCTTGACCCACGCCAGGAACGGCGCAGTCTCGGGATGAGCGGCAAAAAATGCCGGCATGCTCGCCGAGTCCGGCTTGCCAGTGGCAGGCTGCGGCGCACCGGCCTTGAGCATTTGGTAGAACGCTTCGGGCGTGCCGACCGGGAACACCGGCATGCTGTTCATGCCGGTGCGCCACTGCTGGCCGTTGGCCTGGCTGAACTGCACGGCAAAACTGCGGATCGGCACACTGCTGTCCGGCGCATAGGGGTTACCGCTCGGCAAGGCGAACCGTCCGATCAACGGCGTCTTGGCCTCGCTGAATACCTGGGCGCTGGAGTAGGCACGGGCTTCGGCACTGCTCTCGAAATAACCGGCCACGCACACGCCCTTGGCATGGTTACGCCGGAAGCCTGGGTGCACGCCGTTGTTGGTTTCCAGGGCATTGACCAGGGTTTTCGGGCGCAGGCGCTGTGGGTCTAGGGTGCCGTTGACGTAGGCAAAAGCCCCCGCCATAACCGCAACCACGGCACCGATACCTGCCAGGCGCGCGATCAGGCTCGCAGTGCTCAGCGGAGGACGGGGCGGTGATGAGTGATCTACCATGAAGGAACTCCAGGGCCAAAGGCCTTAGGGGTAAATATAAGGTCGGAGCATTAAGACGAATGCCGATCGGCTCTATTCCCTGGCCTTTGATTTATTTCCCAGGATCGGGAATAACCGTTCACGCCGCACGTCTCTCCAGTCCCAGCGTAGTGACCAGCCAGATTCCCATGCATGAACTCGACGAACAGTTACGTGAACTCATCCCCAGGTTGCGGCGTTTTGCCGTGTCCCTGACCCGTAACGCCAGCAGCGCCGACGACCTGGTGCAGTCGACCCTGGAGCGGGCGATCATCAGTTGGGCCGACAAACGCGTCGAAGGCGACTTGCGCGCCTGGCTGTTTTCGATCCTCTACCGGCAGTTCCTCGATGCCCACCGCCGCACCCGGCGTTATGCGCGCATGCTGGAATTCTTCACCGGACGCGACGATGCGCAGCCGTCGGTGGAACGCACGGTGATCGCCCAAGCGACCCTGCAAGCCTTCGATCAACTCAACACCGAGCAGCGCGCGTTGCTGCTGTGGGTTTCGGTCGAAGGCCTGAGCTACAAGGAAATCGCCGAGATCCTTGAGGTGCCCATCGGCACCGTGATGTCGCGCCTGTCCCGGGCGCGCCAAGCCCTGCGTCAACTCAGTGATGGCGAAATTGCCAGCCCTTCCCTGCGGATACTCAAATGATCAGCCTGCCCCCCAGCGAACGCGATTTGCATGCCTACGTCGATCACCAACTGCTGGAGAGTGATCGCCGCGTGCTTGAAACCTACTTGGCGGCCCACCCGGACGTCGCCGCCCAGGTCCACGCCTGGCAACACGACGCGCAGTTGCTGCGTGCCGCGTTGGGCGGCGCCCTGCAACAGCCGGCCAACCCGGACCTGGACCCGGCGCTGATCCGCCAGCGCATCAAGCGTCAATCACGACGCCACTTGGCTACGGCCGCCGTGCTGCTGATCGCCATCAGCCTCGGCGGTGTCGGTGGCTGGCACGCCCGTGAAGCCACCCAGCCCGCCCAACTGCCGATGGCCGATGCGATGCAGGCGTTCCGCTTATTCGCCCAAGACGGCATCATGCCCGCCGACTACAAAGTGCAGGGCAGTGGCACGATGCAGGCCTGGCTCGACCGCTACTTCAACCAGGCCCATCGCCTACCCGACTTGAGCGCGTCCGGATTCACACCGGTCAGTGGGCGTTTGCTCACCACCGAGCAAGGCGCTGCTGCCATGGTGCTGTATGAAGACCCGCAAGGCCGGCGCATCAGTTTCTACATTCGCCCACCAGGACCGGAAAACGGTTTCCTGCCAAGGGGCAGCCGCAGTGCCGATGGCTTGCAGGCGCAGTACTGGTCCGGCGCAGGCTACAACTATGCGATGGTCAGCCCGGTGGATCAGCCTGCCCCGCCGCTGCTGACGTTCTAGAAACCCACATCGAGTACCACGTTGTCCACATAGGTGCCGCCGGGAGGCGTGCTCTGGTCGGTGTAGATCCGGGCGTTGTAGTTGAACACCTGGCTGCCGGTGCCCAGGCCATTGCCGGGGTTGATCTCGGCGGTGGAGCTGGCGCGCCGTGCAGCGCCCACGCTGCCCCAGCGCGTAGTGCCGGCGCTTTTGAAGATGTCATACGCCAGGTAGTTGCTGCCCGAGATCATCCGCCGCCGACCGCCCACGCTGACGGCGTTCTGGCCGTCGCTCAAGCCCACGGTGTAGGCACTGCCCTTGGTGCAGGCGATATTGATGGTCTGCCCGGTCACGGCGGTAAATCCACTGATGACCGGGGCGCTGCCAAAGCTGATATTGGGCGCGGTGATCTGGCAGTCGTTGGTGACCGTCATGCTCACTGTCAGGGTCGCTACCGGCGGGTTGGAACTCTTGTCGCGCGCGAGGCACACATTGCCCAGGCTCAGGAGTGAGCAATAGTCCCAACTCCAGACAATGTTCAAGGTCTCGGTATAGACCCCCGCCGCCACGTTGCTGCCGGTAATGCTCCCGACATACAACGGCAGGGTTTTGGCACCGGGCCCAGAGACCAAGCCAAAGGACGAGGCAATGCCATTGGTACCAAAATCGAAAGCCACCCCGCGATTGATAGGGAAACTGGCGCTGTTATTGCCATAGATCGTGTAACCGATCACGTCTCCGGTCGGTCCCACCATACCTGACGTGGCCGAGGTAATAGTGGCAATGAAGTGATCGCTGCCCGGCACCAGTGCGATCAGGGTCGGCGTGCAGCGCAGCCCGGCATTGGCAGTGGAACTGCCTTGCACCGTCGTGTTCACCGTCATTGAGCTGACGGAGCCAAAACTGACCGGCGCGGTCGCCACCACCGAGCAAGCGGCCGACGCACTACCGCAGAGCAGCACACTGCCTATCAACGCAATGCCGCGCCCTCTCATTGGCACACCAACGGCCCGATCAACGGCACGCCCTGTTGCTGCTCGTCCATCTCGAACCGCGCCTGGCACGTACGCCCTTCACCCAACGTGACCTGCAACGTGTTATGGGCCGAGAGGTTTTCCAGGTACACCAGGCCATCCCAGCCCACCACCGCCTGCTGGCCACTTTGCTCATGCACCACAAGGCTGCCGAGGGGCAACTCCTGATGCTGGGTGTCCACCAGCGTGACACTGGCCGCGAGCACCCGACGCAATGGAAATTCCAGCAGGTAACCGCTGCCACGGCGCACCGACACACGCTGCTCCACATTCGGGCTCTGCACGTTGAGCGGGAGGTTCAGCGGATCGATTTCGTACTTGCCGCGGTAATAGGCGCTGCTCCACGGCACCAGCAAGTGGCCATTACGGTCGGTTTCACCCACCAGCTGGTTTTCATAGCGCACCGGAATCCCGGCGAAGCCCTGAGTACTCACCACCACAAACGCATCATTGATACGGTTGGCGGCAAACATATCGCCGCCCATCCACACCAGCGAACCACTGGCATCCGCCCAACGCGTCTCGGCGTCGCTGCTGCCGTACACACCCGCCTGCAACTGCACCGACTGCAAACGCCAGGTCAGGTCGGCCTGCCGGTACGCCGGGCCATCACCCTGGGCATAACCAAGGTTGTAACCCACCCCGCCTTCGCTGGGCACTGCGCGGCTGTAGTTGAGGCGCTGGCGACTGGCGCCATCCTTGCTGCGCTCGGTACTCACGGCCAGGCTGCCGTTGAGGTCGAACGGGATAACCAACTGCGCCTGCATCGCCCAGTTACTGTCGCCGATCTCACGGTTGGCCGACAGGTAGAAACTGGTGTTGTGCCACAGGGGTTTGCTCCAGCTCAGGTTGAGCAAGCGCGTGCGCGAATCGTCCGCTGCCTGCACATCAAAGTAACCCACGCCCAGGCTGCCGAAGCGCTCAAGGTTGAGGCTCAAGGTCACTTGCTCACTGCGTTTGCTGAGGCTGGCATAGGGGGTGTCGACCAGGGTCAGGTCCGCGTACTCGTCGCGCCGTTCGACCCGCTGGTACGACAGGCTGTAGCGCGTGCTGTTGTATGAATACCCCAGGCTCAGTTGCTGGCCGCCGCGCCCTTCGAACTGGCTTTGGCTGACGGCGGTGTTGAGCACGCCGAAGTTGCCCAGCCTCAAATTGCCACCCAGGCCGCCGAGGGTCAGGTCACTGGAGGCTTCGGCGTGGCTTTCCAGGGTCAGATTGTCGGAAACACCATAACGAAAGGTGCCGCTGGCGACGCCAGGCCCGTAGGCGAAATCCTTCAAAGTGTATTCCCGGCGCAAGGAACCGGCGGCCACCGAGAAATCCGTCAGGCCTTTTTGCAGCAGCGAACTCGTCACATAAAACGGCACCGTGGTTGACACCTGGCGACCCAGCGCGTCGGTGGTCACCACCACCGCCTCACCGGCACCATTGATAAATGGCACGTTGGTCAGGGTGTAAGGCCCCGGTTGCAGCAGCGCGCTGTCAGATTTGTAGCCGTTGATAAACAGGTCCACCGAGGACGGCACGGCAGCTTCACCGGCAAATTGCGGCAAGGGGTAGGTCACCAGGTCCGGGCGCACGGCGAAGTCCCGTGAAAACTGCACCCCGCCCAGACGCACCGAGCTGCTCCAGGGCAAGGCGCCGCTGATCACGTCACCGGCCTCGTAGGTCAGCAGTCGTTCGTCATCGGAGAAACGCCAGGTGGTGTCATAGCGCCGGTAGCCGTTGTTGAAGGTACTGCTGCTGACGCCATCGGCCAGGGTCTGCCGGTATTGCCCGGTATTGGACAAGGTGCCCCAGTTGTCAAACAGCCGCACTTCGTTCCAGGCGGCGAGGTAGCTGCCGCCCTCGTCGGTGTCGTTGAAGTACAGGTCATAGTTGAGCAAGGCGCCGAAACTGCTCATCGCCTGGGTGCGCGGGTAGGTGTTGCGATTGCCGATGAACTGTTCCTTCAGCCATGCGGGCGGCACATCCAGCAACAGGCGTTGGCCATTGCTGTCGTAGTCACTGTGCAGGCCTGGGATGGTGTCCAACGCCACGCTGCCACTCAGTTCACCGGGCAGCTTCATGCCCACATCCTGCAACGCACTGGCGGGGACATAGAGTTGCCCGGCCCGTTGATCGACCGCGATGACGCGCCCGGTGTCCATCTGGTTGACCACCAGTTCCAGAAACAACTGTGCATCGGCGACAGCCTCCATACTGCTTGGCGGCGGCGGCAGGTCGCCAGCCACGCCTTGGGGCGCAATCATTGCGGCCCATAGCCCGCTTACCACTGCCACCGACGGCCATAGACGACGAGCCCGACCACGACTCACACATGGCGTTGTGTCCTTCAATGGACATCTCCATCCGTTTAAATCCCGGAGCGTCCCGCCCCGCTACACTCGGTTACCGCTTCGGTGCCAGGTTCTCCAACTGTTGCGCACCGTTGACCCTGACTTGCAAGGGCTGGTCAGCCGACAGCCCATCCGGCACCGGCCAGCGCATGGTCGCGCCCGGCAACACGTAGCCCAACAGGCCGTCCACCAACGGTTTGGTCTGCCCGCCCTGTTTGAATGAAGCATCGGTGAGGCGCGCATGCACGGCGCCCTGGTTACGCACCTCGATATAGTTGCGCCCCGCCACCGTGACCTTGTGCCAGCTCAAGTCCGGCTTGCCGGCACCCTTGGGGTCGCGCTGGCGCGTGCTGTCTTCCTTGCTCCACAGGCCCGCGCCATAGGCAAACAGCGGCACCGAGTAGCGCATCTGGAAGCGAATCGCCGCTGCGGTGTTCTTGCCTTCCGGCGGCGTCGGCACCTGCAAGGGCGAAGGGATTTCATCGATGATGATGCGGTAGGCCAACTCTTGCCCTGGTGGCACTTCGCGGGTGCGGGTCAGGCGTACGAGTTGTTTTTGCCCCGGCTCGATTCGCGCCACCGGCGGGCTGCCGATCACATCGCGCTGGTTCTGGTATTGCTCGTCGAAGCCGCTCTGGCTCCACGCGAACACACGAATCTGCAGGCTCGCGGTTTCGCTCCCACGGTTTTCCAGCCACAACGCACTGGCCTGTTGATCGGCCTCCAGCACCGGGTCGATGGGCCAGATCAGCACCGAGCTGGCCGCCTGCACAAACCCCGCCGTGCACACGGCACTCAGGGCAATACCCGCGGCCCACAGCCGCCGGGAAGGTGAACGCATAACCCCACTCCTTTTACCGATAGCCTTACCACGTCAGCTGCACCTGCAGCGTGTCGCTGTATGTCCCCCCAGGCTGATTGCCCGGCAATTGCACCCGCCCGTAAATGGGCAGGTTGATGTTGTTGGCATCGCTGTAGGCCACATTGACGCTTTGGCCAATCCCCAGGCTTTGGCTGAATGCCGCATCCCGAAACAGCTGGTAAGCCACCCGCGCGCTGCCGCTGTTGAGCTGCAGATTGCGCCCGGTGCTGCTGTGCAGGCCGCCGTCGACGCTCATGCTCAGCGTCACCCCCGGCGTGCATTGCAAGGTGACGCCCCCGGTCAGCGCCGCCGTGACCGTGCTGGAGGCCAGGGCCGAATAACTGCCGTAGGTCAGCGTGCCGTAATTGGAGCCCCCGCCCACAATCAGGCAACCCGGCGTGATAGTCGCGCTCACCTGGAAGCTCTGGCTGGTCACCGCCGACAACGGCAGCGGCACCGCCAGCCCACAGGCCAGCAACGCTCTGAGCCACATCGCTAGAACGTCAGCTCCACGGCCACGGTGTCGGTGTAGGTGCCGGCTGGCAGCCCCGCCTTGCCCACCGCCCGACCGTAGAGGTTGACGGTCTGCGCCACGCCGGTACTGGTGGCGAGCGTGATCACGCCGTCAATCGCCAACAGCGCAGAGTGGCCGCTGTCGGTGTAGAAGTCGTAGGGCACGAAGTTGCCCGCACCGTCGGCCAATGCACGGCTGCCACCGGGGGACGCGCCGTCATGGGCACCGGCGCGCACCTTGACCGCTGGCGTGGTGCCGCTGGAGCACAGGATCGATAACGCGCCACCGGTGCCAGTACCGCCGAGCAACTGGGCATCGGCGTTGGTGAACAGGCTGTTGGTGGTGCCGAAGTTCAAGCTACCGAAGTTCAACCCGGTCGCCGCGCCGGAACCGTTGACCTGGCAACTGGCGATCAATATCAGGCTGGAGGTGATCTGCCCGGTGACCGTGGTTGCCGCATTGAGGTTGGAGGCCATTGCCAGCCCCAGCGCGCAAGCGCCCAATCGCGAAACAAGTACATGCATGGTGTTCATCCTCTTGAGTTACCAGTCCAGTGTCACCGTCAACGTGTCGGTGTAGATCCCTGCCGGTAAGGCACTGGTATTTGCCACCACGGAGCCAAACACCGGGATCGGTATCTGGGTGCCCTTGGCTACGACAAAATTGCGTTGCTGGCCGATGCTGTAGGTGCTGCGGCCCTGTGGATCGGCGGACAGCCGATACGGAATCATCTGACGCCCATTGCTCAGGCGCCGCGTAGTGCCATCACCGTTGGTGCCGCCGTCGATAGTCACGGTGAAGCTTGAGACCGAGGGGTTGCACGACACCGCCAGCGGCGCCTTGTCGCCGTCGGAGACCGCTGCGCCCAGCGTGTTGTTCCAGGTCGGGCCCTGGCTGCCGAAGTCGAGCAGCGCCGTGCCGCCCGTGGGGTTGACCGGCGCGCTCTCGACGCCTTTGCTCACTTCACAACTGGCGGTGATCACCAGTCGCGCCTGGATAAACCCGGTGGCGACAGCCGCCTGCACGTCATCCGCCAGCATCAGCAGGCCTCCCATGGCCATCACGGCCAGATAGCGGCTTACCATGTGACCGTGACCTTGAGCAGGTCGGTGTAGCGGCCGACGGCGGGGATGTCCTTGAGCGGCTCGATGCGGCCATACAGCGGCAGATCAACGAAGCCTGCGTCCGGCACGCGACCACTGATCGGCACATCCACCGGCAACGGCACGCGCCGCGCGGCGTCGGCATAAATGCGATAGGGAATGGGTTTGATCGAAGGGGTGGCGCTGAGGTAGCGCACTTCACCGGTACCGCCATGCAGCCCGCCATCCACGCGCACCTGATACGGCGTGTCGGGGTTGCACTCCAGGCGCGGCTGGCGTTGGCTGATCAGTGCCGCACTCAGGGGCCCGGCCGGGTCATCCAGACGCGCGCCGCTGCCAAAATCCAGTACGCCAAGTTGCTCGATGCCAGCACTGCGGGTGGTGCCCACCAACTGGCAGCCCCGCTGCACGTCGATACGCACCTCCACCTGGAGTTGTGCCCCGAAAGCCGTGCTGCAGAGCATCGCGCCCATGACTGCCAATACTGCTCGTCCCTTCACTGCCCCAAATCCTTGTACAGGGGTAACTGCTGTGTAGGAGGTTAGTCACTCAACGAGAAACTGCCAGTCTGGGCAGCTTTGCAAGCGTGACATGCCGTTTCGAGATAGCGGGCAGCGCCCTTCTCTATTGGTCAAAACGCAGCAGTCGCCCTAAAGTGAGCGACCATTGAAATACAGAGTGACTCGCATTGGCCGCGCTTTCCCTGATCCGTCGCCTGCTCGGCAAGAAAACCGACGCCCCTGACGCCTCGCCTATACCCGCGTTCTTCCAGCAAAAAGCCGAGCAACAGGGTTATACCCTCAGCGCCGGCCAAACCCGCGCCATCGCCGCCTTGGCCCGAGAAACCCAGCACCTGCTCACCGGCCAGCCCACCCGCAGCCTGTACCTGTACGGGCCGGTTGGGCGCGGCAAAAGCTGGTTGCTGGACGGTTTTTTCCAAGCGTTGCCGATTACCGAGAAGCAGCGCGTGCATTTCCATGACTTTTTCGCGCGCCTGCATCGCGGCATGTTCACGCATCGTGAACAGGACGATGCCCTGGCCGTGACCCTCGATGAACTGCTGACGGACTGCCGGGTGTTGTGTTTCGACGAGTTTCACGTCCACGACATCGGCGACGCGATGCTGATCACGCGGCTGTTCAAAGCCCTGTTCCAACGCGGTGTGCTGGTGCTGGTGACGTCCAATTATGCGCCACAGGGGCTGCTGCCCAACCCGCTGTACCACGAGCGTTTCAAGCCGGTGATCGACCTGATCGATGCGCGCATGGAGGTATTGGAAGTCAGTTCGCCCCAGGATTTCCGCAGCCTGCCCCAGGCCCAAAGCACACAACGCTTTACCAGCGGTCAGTACGTTTGGCCGGGGACTGCGCGCCAGCGCGAAGCCTTGGATCTTCCCGCTGCCGACTGCCCGCCACAGCCCCTGGCCGTCGGTAATCGGACATTGATCTGCCGTCACCGCGCAGGCCGCTCCATCGCCTTCACCTTCAGCGATCTTTGCGAGCAGTTGACCGCAGTCATGGACTACCTGCTGCTGTGCCAGGACTACGACCACTGGGTCATCGACGGCCTGCCTCAACTGGCGGACTGCCC
This sequence comes from Pseudomonas reactans, assembly GCF_013385825.1. Taxonomy (GTDB): domain Bacteria; phylum Pseudomonadota; class Gammaproteobacteria; order Pseudomonadales; family Pseudomonadaceae; genus Aquipseudomonas; species Aquipseudomonas reactans. Next base: position 40,612 of record NZ_JACAPG010000019.1, read on the forward strand.
GATCGCCGTGCAGCAACGCTTTATCAACCTGGTGGACGTGCTCTACGATCGGGACAAGCACCTGATCCTGATCGGCGCGCAGCCCCTCGCCATTGCCCTGGGCGGCCAGGCCATCGACCTGGCCCGCACCGCCAGCCGTCTGGGACAATTGCAACAGGCTGACCCGCAACCGGCACCCGACCCGGTATCATGAGCGCCATTGATGCCCCTTTGCCGAGTGACCACCCCGTTCATGCATACCCTCGCCCAACTCAAGGCCGGCCAACTGGCCGGTATCACGCGCCTGGACTTGTCCTGCGGGCTGACCGAATTTCCCCGGGAAATCTTCGAACTGGCCGACTCCCTGGAGATCCTCAATCTCAGCGGCAACGCCCTGAACAGCCTGCCCGACGACCTGCACCGGCTGCCGCACCTGCGCGTGCTGTTCTGCTCGGACAACCGGTTCACCGAGCTGCCGGCTTGCTTGGGCCAATGCGCCAAACTGAGCATGATCGGCTTCAAGGCCAACCAGATCAGCCACGTGCCCGCCGCCGCGCTGCCGCCGTTGTTGCGCTGGCTGATCCTGACCGATAACCGCATCAGCCAGTTGCCCGACGAACTGGGCAAGCGACCACTCCTGCAAAAACTGATGCTGGCCGGCAACCAACTGGCGCACCTGCCAGAAAGCCTGGCGAACTGCCATAACCTCGAATTGCTGCGCATCGCTTCCAACCGCTTCACCCAACTGCCGGAATGGCTACTGACACTGCCAAGCCTGACTTGGCTGGCCTATGCCGGTAACCCGGTGGAAATGGCCGTGGACGTAACGGGTGATGACGCTACGCCGAACATTCCCTGGCCAGAGCTGGAACTGGCCGAAGTCCTTGGCGAAGGCGCTTCCGGCATTATCCGCAAGGCCCTGTGGAAACCGTCAGGCCAGCCCGTTGCGGTCAAACTCTACAAAGGCACCATCACCAGCGATGGCTCGCCGCTGCACGAAATGCAGGCCTGTATCGCTGCCGGGCTGCACCCCAACCTGATCAAGGTAGAGGGCCGCGTGGTCGGCCACCCGGATGACCAGGCCGCACTGGTCATGGACCTGATCGACCTGAGCTACCGCAACCTCGCGGCGCTACCGAGCCTGGCGTCTTGCACTCGCGACATCTATGAACCGGGTACCCGCTTCAGCGTTGAAGTGGCGCTGCGCATGGCGCGGGGCATCGCTTCGGTCGCCGCGCACCTGCACCGGCACGGCATCACTCACGGTGACCTGTATGGCCACAATATCCTGTGGAATGCAGCCGGCGACTGCTTGCTGGGGGATTTTGGCGCGGCATCGTTCCATGCCACAGCGGATAGCGTGGAAACCAGGGCGTTGCAGCGGATTGAAGTGCGGGCGTTCGGGATTTTACTGGGGGAATTGTTGGAGCGGGTTGAAGGACAGGTGAGCAGCGAAATAGTCGAGCTGCAGAAAAGATGCTGTCAGCACGATGTGCTGGCACGGCCGAGCTTCAACGAAATAACGCAAATCCTGTAGGAGCCCGGCTTGCCGGCGATGGCGTCCTTGAAACCACCATCGCCGGCAAGCCGGACGCCTACAAGGCATTGTCAGTCAGCACGTAAGCGTCAGCCAGCCAACCCGACAAACATATCCTGCACGTCATCGTGGTTGTCCAAGCCTTCGAGGAAGGCTTCAACCTCAGCCATCTGCTCGTCGCTCAAACCGCTCACCGGGTTTTTCGAGAGGTAACCCAGCTTGGCCGACAGCACGGTGAAACCCTGCTCCGGCAAGGCTTTTTGTACTGCGTCGAGGTCGGTGGTCTCGGTGATGAACAGGGTGGTGCCTTCTTCTTCACCCTCTTCGAAATCCTGGGCGCCGGCTTCGATAGCGGCCATTTCCGGATCGGCGTCCGGGCTGTCCGGCGAGGCTTCGATCAGGCCGACGTGGTTGAAGTCCCAGGCCACGGAACCGGAAGCGCCCAGTTGGCCCTTGCGGAAGGCCACGCGGATTTCCGCCACGGTACGGTTGATGTTGTCGGTCACGCACTCGACGATCAGCGGCACCTGGTGCGGCGCGAAGCCTTCGTAGGTCACGCGGTGGTATTGCACGGTTTCGCCGAGCAGACCGGCGCCTTTCTTGATGGCGCGGTCCAGGGTTTCCTTGGGCATCGAGGCCTTTTTGGCCTGTTCCACCACCAGACGCAGGTGGGCGTTGGTGGAGGTGTCGGCGCCGTTGCGGGCGGCGATGGTGATTTCTTTCACCAGCTTGCCGAAAATCTTGCCCTTGGCATTGGCTGCCGCTTCTTTATGTTTGACTTTCCACTGTGCGCCCATGACTCACTCTCTTCTGTCCATCGCGCCCAAACGTCTACTGGCCGGCGCTTTGGGGGCAGAGTTTATAGCGCAAAAACGCAACGTTCCACCAAAAAACCGTCAGGGCGCCAACTCGAAAAACGCCTGAATCAAGCGCAACGAGCGACGCCGCTCCATGCAGCCGAGCATGTGCCGGTTCACCAGCCCATCGCCCTGGATCGGTACGGCGCGCACCCGCGGGTCCGGGCTGACCTCCATCGACGAGACCACGCCCACGCCCAACTCAGCGGCCACGGCTTCGGTCACCGCCTCACGGCTGTCCAGTTCCAGCAGCACCTTAGGCTGTACACCGGCAGCCTGGCAGGCGTCATCGAACGTACGCCGGGTGATGGAACTCGGCTCGCGCAGCACCATGATCACCTCATTGAGTTGTTCCAGGCGGATACCCTTGGGCAGCGCCGCCCACGGGTGACTGGCCGGCACCAGCGCGCAAATCCGTGATTCGCTCAGAGGCTGCAGGTGTAGGCCATTGCGTGGCTCCACCTCCGTCAGCACTGCGACATCCGCATGCTCGGACAACAACGCCGCCAAGGTTTCCTGGGCGTTGCCCAGGCGCAGGTTCACGGTGATGCCGGGGTAGCGCGCACGCAAGCTGGCGATCATCGGCATCACCAGGTGCGGGCCGTCGGCTGCGACTTCCAGGCGCCCGATGAGCAATTGGCGATTGGCCTCCAGCATCGTCTGCGCTTCGTCCACCAGGCCGAAGATGGCCCGGGTGATCGCCGCCAACCGCGCGCCCTCCTCCGTCAATTCCACGCGCCTGGCGGTGCGGCGCAGCAGCGGAATCTGGTAGTGCTCTTCCAGTGCCTTGATATGCCCGGTCACCGCCGGCTGGCTGATGAACAACCGCGCCGCCGCACGGGTAAAACTGCCCTCGCGGGCCACGGCATCGAATGCACGCAGTTGAAACAGGTTCATAGCTATCGGCCTCACTGATAGCTCGCATAACAACAAACAATTTGATTGATGACAAGCCAAACTGCAATTTAGGCGCCGTAGATTCATCCGATGCTTCGCGAGGACTTGTAATGACGACGCCCATCCTGCTCACGCCCGGCCCGCTGACCACCTCCGCCCGCACCCGCCAGGCCATGATGGTGGATTGGGGTTCATGGGACGACCGCTTCAACCAGCTCACCGCCAGCGTCTGTGAGCAGTTGCTGGCAATCATCGACGGCGCGGCCAGCCACCATTGCGTACCGTTGCAAGGCAGCGGCACCTTCGCCGTCGAAGCTGCCATCGGCACCCTGGTGCCGCGCAACGGCAAGGTGTTGGTACTGATCAACGGTGCCTACGGCAAGCGACTGGCGAAAATCTGTGAAGTGTTGGGCCGCGAGTTCAGCACCTTTGAAACCGCCGAAGACCAACCCACTACCCCTGCCGATGTGGACCGTCTGCTGCAAGCCGACCCGGCCATCACGCACGTCGCGCTGATCCATTGCGAAACCAGCACCGGCATCCTCAACCCGCTGGCCGAGATAGCCCAGGTCGTGAAAACCCACGGCAAGCGCCTGATCATCGATGCCATGAGTTCCTTTGGTGCGTTGCCGATCGATGCCCGCGCAGTGCCTTTCGACGCGTTGATCGCCGCGTCAGGCAAGTGCCTGGAAGGCGTGCCGGGGATGGGGTTTGTCTTCACCGATAAACAGGCACTGGCTGCGGCCCAAGGCAATTGCCACTCCCTGGCGATGGACCTGTTCGACCAGCACGCCTACATGGCCAAGACCGGCCAATGGCGCTTCACCCCGCCGACCCATGTGGTGGCGGCCCTGCACGAAGCGCTGCTGCAATACGCCGAGGAAGGCGGCTTGCCCGCCCGTCATCAACGCTATGCGCGCAATTGCCACGCACTGCTCGACGGCATGGCCGAACTGGGCCTGCGCAGCTTCCTGCCGGCTGAAATCCAGGCGCCGATCATCGTTACGTTCCACGCCCCACACGACCCGCGCTACCAGTTCAAGGACTTCTACGAACGGGTCAGGGCCAAGGGTTTCATACTGTACCCAGGCAAGTTGACTCAGGTGGAAACCTTCCGTGTGGGCTGCATCGGGCATGTGGATGCGACGGGCATGCATGCAGCCGTCGCCGCGATCGCGCAAGTACTGCAGGAAATGAATGTGCTCCAACCTGTGGGAGCCGGCTTGCCGGCGATCACCGGCGACGCGTTCCTTCTGTAAAACCTCATTTTCGTTCATCGCTGGCAAGCCAGCTCCTACAGGATTTGTGTATGAACTATCAGAACCCCAACACCCTGCAAGCGGTGATCCTCGACTGGGCCGGCACCGTGGTCGATTTCGGCTCCTTCGCACCGACGCAGATCTTTGTCGAGGCCTTTGCCGAGTTCGACGTGCAAGTCTCCATCGAAGAAGCCCGTGGCCCGATGGGCATGGGCAAGTGGGACCACATCCGCACCCTTTGCGACCAACCGCAGGTCGCCGAGCGCTACCGCAAGGCCTTTGGCCGCACGCCCACCGATGACGACGTAACTGCCATCTACCAGCGCTTCATGCCCTTGCAGATCGAGAAGATCGCCGAACACTCGGCGCTGATCCCTGGCGCCCTCGACACCATCGCCCGGTTGCGTGTGCAAGGCATCAAGATCGGTTCCTGCTCCGGCTACCCCAAGCAAGTCATGGATAAAGTCGTCGCCCTGGCCGCCACCAATGGCTACATCGCCGACCACGTGGTTGCCACCGATGAAGTGCCCAACGGTCGCCCCTGGCCGGCCCAGGCCCTGGCCAACGTGATCGCCCTGGGCATTGACGATGTGGCGGCGTGCGTGAAGGTCGACGACACCGTGCCGGGTATCCTCGAAGGCCGTCGCGCCGGCATGTGGACCGTGGCCCTGACCTGTTCCGGCAATGCGCTGGGCCTGACCTACGAACAGTTCCGCAGCTTGGATGCCGCGACCCTGGCCAGCGAGCGCAAACGGATCGAGGCGATGTTCGAAGGCTCGCGCCCGCACTACCTGATCGACACGATCAATGACCTGCCCGCGGTCATCACCGACATCAACGCACGGCTGGCCCGCGGGGAAATGCCGCAGAGCCACTGACCGAGGTCAATACCAGGGCATTTACGCCAGGCAAACCGCTCAAAACCGGCATACAGTTAAAGGACTCCATCACCAAAGAATGGAGGTTTGCCCTGATGAGTGAGGAAACCAGCGATGCCGTGGAAAAACTCCGATACACGCTACAGCACCATGTCGATCGCGTTGCACTGGTTGATGGTGGTGCTGCTGGCGGTGGTCTACGCCTGCATTGAATTACGCGGCCAGTTTCCCAAAGGCAGCGGTGCACGGACGTTGATCGTCGAGATGCACTTTATGTTCGGCCTCACCGTGTTTGTGCTGGTGTGGCTGCGGTTGTTCGCACGCAGCCTGGGTGTGGCGCCGAAGATCGTACCGGCGCCACCGCAATGGCAAAGCCTGTTGGCGACCCTGATGCACTTCGCACTCTATGCACTGATGATCGGCATGCCGATTGCCGGTTGGCTGATCGTCAGTGCCGAGGGGCATTCGGTGATGTTCTACGGGATGGAATTGCCGCCGTTGATCGGCGAGAACAAAGCATTGGCCAAGGAAATCGAAGGCTGGCATGTGTGGTTCGGCAAGGTCGGTTATTGGCTGATCGGGCTGCATGCGCTGGCGGGGATTGCCCACCATTACATCCTGCGAGACAACACGGCGTTGCGCATGATGCCGGGCAAGCGCGTCAACCCGTGAAGCCCCGGTTGCCTTGGAGGCCGCCGGTGTGGACGAAGATCAAGCGAGTGCCGGCGGTAAATCGCCCGGCCTCGATCTGCGTCTTCAAGGCCAGTAACGCCTTGCCGGTGTAGAGCGGTTCCAACGGCAAGCCACAGGCCTGTTGCGTGGCGTCGATGAAGTCGAGCAGCACCGGGTCGACTTTTGCGAAGCCACCTCGGCTACCGTCCAGCAGTTCATAGCCGCCCTGCACAAGGGCGTCGACGTTCTTTGCCACGCCGTGGTCATCCGGCACCGCCATGGCGCCGTACACCCGGTGCGCGCCCGCCTCTGCCAGCACCAACCCTGCCAAAGTGGTTCCGGTACCCGCCGCCAACCACCACGCGTCGTAATCCGCCCAGCCCAGTGCGGGCAACTGCGCGCGAGCCTGCTCGACCAGCACACCACAGCCTATGGCACCGACAAGCCCGCCACCGCCTTCGGGCACGGGATGGAGATCGGGATATTGCTCGCGCCAAGGTCGCCAAAAGCCCGGCTCATGCCGCGCACGATAGCCGCCATACCCCAGCCAATGCAGCTGCATGCCGAAGGCTTTCAGGTCTTGGATTGTGGGAGTGTCTTGAGGATGCCCACGCAGCAGGCCAACCGTAGGAAAACCGAAGCGTTTCCCCGCCGCCGCCAACGCGTGCAAATGGTTGGAATACGCACCGCCCAGGCTGATGATGCCGCGAGCGTTCAGCGCCTGCGCCAAGTGCCCGGTGAGCTTGAACCACTTGTTGCCGCTGATCAGCGGGTCGATGCGGTCCAGGCGCAACACGGCCAGCTCGACACCTTTCAGCCAATCCAGGCGCAAAGGTTCAAGCGGTGCGTGGGGCAGCCAATCGAAAGGACCCATCGGAGGAAATCTGCATGAAAAACGGGACGGTAGTCTAACACCGCCCCGCTTCGGGTCTTACAGCTCGGCCGCGAGGCGCGAGCCCTGGTTGATGGCGCGCTTGGCGTCCAGCTCGGCCGCCACGTCGGCGCCGCCGATAAGGTGCACGTTCTGGCCGGCCGCGACCAGGCCGTCCTGCAATTCGCGCAACGGGTCCTGGCCGGCGCAGATGACGATGTTGTCCACCGCCAGCACCTGCGGTTCGCCCTCGGCGCCGATACGGATGTGCAGGCCTTCATCGTCGATCTTCAGGTATTCGACACTGTTAAGCATCTGCACCTGTTTGTTCTTCAAGCCGGTGCGGTGGATCCAGCCGGTGGTCTTGCCCAGGCCGTCGCCGACCTTGGAGGCCTTGCGCTGCAGCAGGAACACTTCACGCGCCGGGGCATGCACCTGGGCCTTGATCCCGGCCACGCCGCCTCGGGCCTGCAGCTGGGTGTCGATGCCCCACTCCTTCCAGAACGCTTCGCGATCGAGGCTGGTGGATACGCCCTGGTGCACGAGAAATTCCGACACGTCAAAACCGATACCGCCCGCACCGATCACCGCAACGCGCTTGCCCACGGGCTTGCGCTCCAGGATCACGTCCAGGTAGCTCAGCACCTTGGCGTTGTCGACGCCTGGAATCGCCGGGGTACGCGGCGCAATGCCGGTGGCGAGGATGATCTCGTCATAACCGCCTGCCGTCAGTTGCGCCACATCGACGCGGGTGTCGAGGCACAGCTCGACGTGGGTGGTCTGCAATTTGCGTTTGAAGTAGCGCAGGGTTTCGAAAAACTCTTCCTTGCCCGGCACACGCTTGGCGATGTTGAACTGGCCGCCGATTTCGCTGGCGGAATCGAACAGGGTCACTTGATGCCCGCGCTCTGCCGCCACCGTGGCAGCCGCCAGGCCCGCAGGACCGGCGCCCACCACAGCGATCTTCTTGATCTGTTTGACCGGCAGGTAATTGAGTTCAGTCTCGTAGCACGCCCGCGGGTTGACCAGGCAGGTGGTCAACTTGCCGCCGAAGGTGTGGTCCAGGCACGCCTGGTTACAGCCGATGCAGGTGTTGATCTCATCGGCACGCCCGGCGGCAGCCTTGTTGACGAAGTCCGGGTCGGCCAGGAATGGCCGCGCCATGGAGACCATGTCGGCATCGCCTTCGGCGAGGATCTGCTCGGCGATTTCCGGGGTGTTGATACGGTTGGTGGTGATCAGCGGAATCTGCACCGCACCGCGCAGCTTGGCGGTGACTTTGCTGAACGCCCCACGGGGTACCTTAGTGGCGATGGTCGGGATGCGCGCTTCGTGCCAGCCGATCCCGGTGTTGATGATCGTCGCGCCAGCACCTTCGATGGCCTTGGCCAACTGCACGATTTCTTCCCAGGTGCTACCGCCTTCCACCAGGTCCAGCATCGACAGGCGGAAGATGATAATGAAGTTCGGGCCCACGGCCTCGCGCACACGGCGCACGATTTCCACGGCCAGGCGCATACGGTTTTCGTAGCTGCCGCCCCAGCGGTCGGTACGGTGGTTGGTGTGAGCAGCGAGGAATTGGTTAATGAAATAACCTTCGGAGCCCATGATTTCCACGCCGTCGTACTCGGCGACCTGGGCCAGCAACGAGCAGGTGACGAAATCCTGGATCTGCTTTTCGATGCCCCCTTCGTCCAGCTCCTTGGGTTTGAACGGGTTGATCGGCGCCTGGATCGCACTCGGTGCTACCTGCTTGGGGCTGTAGGCATACCGGCCGGCGTGGAGGATCTGCATGCAGATCTTGCCGCCTGCTGCGTGTACGGCCTGGGTCACAATCTTGTGTTTCTGCGCTTCTTCGTCGGTAGTCAGCTTGGCCGCACCGGCATACACACCGCCCTCATCATTCGGGCCGATGCCGCCAGTGACCATCAAGCCCACGCCGCCGCGAGCGCGCTCGGCAAAGTAAGCCGCCATGCGCTCAAAACCTCCGGGCTTTTCTTCCAGGCCGGTGTGCATCGAGCCCATCAGGGTACGGTTGCGCAAGGTGGTAAAACCCAGGTCCAACGGGGCCAGCAGGTGCGGGTAGGCAGCAGCGGTCATGGTCAAGCTCCACAACGGATCATCACGGGACGTGGAAGGCTCGAATGGCCTGCCATCGGTTTATGTCCCACAGACTAAGAGGCGGTGGACGACGGCTCAATGACCGAAACTGACAAGTTATTGATCCAAATGCACAGTGCCCCTTGGCAAGCCGGCTTATGGGCCCTACCCTAGTCGCGAACCCTGCACACGGTCTGTTGTCTGTTCCCCCATGCGTAAACTTCTAGCTTTTACTGTCACCATGGCCCTGGTTGCCGCCGTCGCCGCGTATCTGGTCTGGACCCAGGAGCGCCCCGTGGCGCATTACCTGTCGGACCTGCGCATCACCCTCGCCGTCAACGAAGGCCTGCCAGCCGACCGTGGCAACTTGCTGGGCATCCAACCGGAGCTGTTCCCGGCCGACTACCAGAGCCTGGAACGCCTGCACTTGAAGCTCGCGGCCTACCTGCAAAAAGCGCGGGACCAGGGGCTGATCAACGACAAGACCATCGTGGTACTGCCCGAGCATATCGGCACCTGGCTGATGCTCACCGGCGAGAAAAACGAGGTGTACCAGGCCCTCCACGCCAAAGATGCGATGAATTGGATGTCGGTGAGCAACCCGCTACTGTTCGCCCGCGCCTGGATCAGCGCCACCGGTGATAACCGCACCGATGACGCCTACCTGCGCATGAAAGCCGACGGCATGGCACGGGACTACCAAGTGCTGTTCGGCGGCCTGGCCAAGGAGTTCGGGGTCACATTGGTCGCCGGCTCCATCACCCTGCCCAACCCGAGTGTGAGCCAGGGCCAACTGCGCGTCGGCCATGGCGCCTTGTACAACGCCAGCGTGGTGTTTGCCGCCGATGGTTTGCCGATCGGCGATCCGCAACGCCAGCTCTACCCGATCTACGATGAGCGCGGCTTTATCGAGCCCGGTGACGAAAATGTCGTCAGCGTGGTCGACACTCCGGCTGGCCGCTTGGGCGTACTGGTGGGCAGCGATAGCTGGTACCCGGACAACTACCGCAAACTCAACGAACAAGGCGCGCAATTGATCGCGGTGCCGGCTTTTGTGCTGGGTCGTGATACCTGGGACCGCCCGTGGCGCGGCTTCAAAAGCGTGTCCACGCCGACCGAAATCAGCCTCAAGCCCGAAGAACTCAGTGAGGGCGAAGCCTGGCGTCGGCTTACGCTGATCAGCCAGCAACCCATCAGCCAGGCCAGCGCCGGCATGAGCGTGTTCCTGCGCGGCCAGTTCTGGGACCTGGGCACTGCCGGGCACAGCTTTCTCAGCAGCAACGGGCAAGTCAACGCCGATGGCGAAGCCCGTGGCGCGCGCTTGTTGAATATCTGGCTGTGAAGCCCGTACGGCTGGGGGATTTGTCGGTGGGCTTCGTGCACGCCCTGGCCGACGCCGTCCACAGTCACGGCCTGGACCCGCAGCCACTGCTGCTGCAATACGGCCTCGACCCGGCGCGCCTGGCTGAGGCCGGTGCACGGTTGTCGATCCCGCGCTACATGCGTCTTGGCCATGCGGCCATCCAACTCACCGGCGATCCGGGCCTGGGGCTGCGCATGGGCCAACTCAGCCGCCTGAGCCAAGGCGGACTGGCGGGCGTCACCGCCGCCCAGGCCCCCAACGTGCGCGAAGCGGCGCGGGCACTCACCCGCTTCGAAGCGCTGTACGGCTCCAATTATCGCGGGCAGTCGAGCTTTGTCGAAGATGCTGAAGGCGCCTGGCTGCGCTTCTATTCCATCAGCCCCTACAACGCCTACAACCGCTTTGTGGTGGACTCGATCATCGCCGGCTGGCTGCATCAACTGTCGAGCCTGGCCCAGCAGCCGGTGCAGGCACAACGCATCGACATCGAATTTGAAGCGCCGGAATACAGCGATCAGTACAGCGTGCTGGGAGACATCCACTTCGGCGCCGAGGCCAACCAATTACGCCTCAACCAGCAAACCCTGGCCCTGCGCAACCCACAGCATTGCCCCAGCACCTGGAACCTGTTGTTACAACTGTGTGAGCAAGAGTTGGAGCAATTGACCCGCACCCGCAGCCTGCGCGAGCGCATTACCCGGTTGCTCGGGCCGATGCTCAATGGCGGCCGGGAACCCGACCTGGAAGAAGTGGCGGCACGCTTGAAGCTGCCTACCTGGACGCTGCGTCGCAAACTGGCCGACGAAGGCACTCAGTTCCGCGCAATTCTCAACGACACCCGCCGCGACCTGGCCATGACCTACATTCGCGATACGGAACTGGCATTCGGCGAGATCGCCTACTTGCTCGGTTTTGCCTCGGCCCAGGCGTTTCAACGGGCCTTCAGGCGGTGGAACAACCAGACCCCAGGGGAATTTCGCCGCAGTCAGCGGCATTCCGCCTGAAGTCGGTATTACAGCTCTGTTGCATCGTCAGCCGGTTCCAGCGGGTCCAACTCGATCGCGTGGTACTCCAGCAGTTCTTCCTGGTAATCGTCCATGGTGGACTCCTTCTTGAGTTAAGTGTGGCTGCAGATAAATGACCTGCATCACCAGCCTAAAGTGCCGTGATGACGAAAAAATGTCGGAGTCATGACGTTCCTGCACTCAAGAATTAAACGTAGCAGCGTTGTGCGGATTTAGCCTCACCGATTTACTGCGCAGGCGTCGGCAGCGGCGGAATGGCTTCTGTCGGCGGTGGCAGCTCGGGATTGGTTGGCGCAGGTGCAGGCTCGGCCTGCGGCGCAATCGGCGCAATCGGCGCAGCCTCGACAGGAGGTGCCACCGGCTGTGACACAGTGGGCTCTTCCTTCGGCGGCTCGACTTTCTCGGCGACGGGTGCGGCTTTAGGTTCCGGCACGCCAAGCTCAGCCTTGGGCTTCTCAGGAATGTTCTCGGCCTTCTTCACCTCTTGCGGCAGGAACACATCCACCAGCGCAAAGTAACGCTCGTAGAACTTCGGCGCGGACACCGTCTCGCTGGCCACCTTCACCATCGAGTCATCGGTGGAGCCGATCGGCATCGACACCGAGCCCAGCACGCCCACACCCAGGCTCGCGGAGTTGTTGACCTTCTTCAGCGCGTAGCGATCCTGCAAGGCGTTGGCGAACATCGTCGAATGGTTGGTGCCTTTGCCATCATCGGCACACACCACGTTGAAGCTGATCTGCAGGTGGGTTTCGCCGGTCTGCTGGAAGCTCTTGTTACCCACGACCAGTTTCGGATCGCTGCTGGTGATGATGTAGCCCTGGCTCAGCAAGGCACGCCGCGCGGCTTCACACGCTGCGACGTCCGTGACTGGGTAATCCCTGGAAAACGTACCGGAGTCGTCGAAATTTTCATGTTCATAAATGGCGGTCTTGGGTGACGAGCAGCCCGCGGCGCCCGCCAGCACCAGCGCCAGCCCGAGGCTACGCAAGTGAAATGATGTCGACATTGAAAATCCTGAGGAAAACGGTCCGGGCGGTATTGTGCAACAGAACGCGGCCTTGGCGCGCGCATTCCTGTCGGTAAAACGTCACAGCCTTACACGACGCCGCCCGTAGGAAACAGCCCGGCACACATATGATCAATAAACACGCGCAGTTTGGCCGAGGCGTGGCGGCTGGAGGGCCAGAGCATCCAGAAACTGCCGCGGTGCTCCAGGTGATCATCCAGCACCCTTTGCAGGCGCCCTTCGCGCACGGCCTGGTTGACCATGTAGTCCGGCAGGCAGGCAATGCCCAAGCCTTCGTGCACCACGTGGTTGAGGGACTCAATGGTGGTACTGATCAACGGCGCACGCAAGACGGGCTCGGCGGCGCCCGGTGCAAGTCGCAACGGCCAAGGCTCCAGCTTGCCGGTCGCGCAGAACTTGTGGCGCAGGCAGGCATGGTCGCTCAAGTGCTGTGGCTGTAGCGGGGTGCCATATTCGCGAAAATAGCCCGGCGTGCCCACCAGCACCAACTGGTAATGCCCCAGATGACGGGCCATCAGCCGCGAATCTTCTGGCTTGCCGGTGCGAATCACCGCGTCGAACCCTTCCTCGATCACGTCCACCATGCGGTCGGAAAAATCCACATCCAGCTCGATGTCCGGGTAGGCGCGCATGAAATCGCTGAGCACCGGCATCAGCAAACCACGCACTTGCGGCAGGCTGATACGCAACTTGCCCCGAGGGGTGGCGCTGGCTTCGCTCAACTCTCGCTCGGCGGCTTCGACCTCGGCCAGGATGCGTCGCGAGCGCTCAAGGAACAGCGCGCCTTCGCTGGTCAAGGTGATGCTGCGGGTGCTGCGGTGAAACAACCGCACACCCAGGCGCTCTTCCATCCGCGCGATGCTTTTACCGATGGCCGAAGACGATACGCCCAGCACCCGCCCGGCGGCGGTGAAGCTGCGGGTCTCCGCGACCTGCACGAATACGCAAAGACTGCCCAGGCTGTCCATGAAAGGGTCCTTGATGATTGCGGACATTCAAGTCCGATAAGTTCGGAACCTTAGCCTGTTTTTCCGCCAGGCACAGCCCCCTACTCTGGCGCCTTGCCCTCTTGCATGGACAGAGCACGATGACTGCCCTCACCGATTCCCCCGTAAACGCCCGACCCGAAACACTGCCGCTGGGCGGACTGCTTGCCCTGGCCAGCGCCGGCTTCATCACCATCCTCACCGAAGCCATGCCCGCCGGGCTCCTACCGCAAATAGGCGCAGGACTGGCCGTATCGCCCGCGCTGGTCGGTCAAATGGTCACGCTGTACGCACTGGGCTCACTGCTGGCGGCCATTCCACTGACGCTGCTGACCCGAGGCTGGCGACGTCGCCCTGTGTTACTGCTGGCAATCGGCGGCTTCGCTTTAGTCAACAGCGTGACCGCCGTTTCCAGCCACTACGGGCTGACCCTGGTGGCGCGCTTCTTTGCCGGTGTATTTGCCGGACTGCTGTGGGCGCTGCTGGCCGGTTATGCCAGCCGGATGGTTGCGCCACACCTGCAAGGCCGGGCAATTGCAGTGGCCATGCTTGGCGCACCGCTGGCGCTGTCGCTGGGTGTACCCGCAGGCACCTTCCTCGGGGCCGCCGTTGGCTGGCGCCTGAGCTTTGCGATCATGACCGGACTGACGCTGGTGCTGTTGGCATGGGCGCGCTGGCAACTGCCGGACTTCGCATGCGAACCGGCAGGCAAACGCTTGGGATTGCACCAAGTGTTGGCGCTGCCGGGCATTCGTCCGGTGCTATGGGTGACGTTTACCTACGTACTGGCCCACAACATTCTCTATACCTACATCGCGCCGCTGCTGGCGCCGGCAGGAATGGCTGCCGATATCGACCAGGTGCTGCTGGTGTTCGGCCTTGCGGCGTTATTGAGCATATGGCTGGCTGGCGTGCTGATTGATCGATGGCTGCGCGTGCTGCTGCTGATCAGTTGCGCGATGTTTGGCCTGATTGCCTTGGCGCTGGCGTTCTGGATCAACCTGCCAGCGGTCATCTACGTCGCCGTGGCGTTATGGGGCTTGGCGTTCGGCGGGTTGCCTGCATTGCTGCAAACGGCACTGGCCCAATCGGCGGGCGAATCGGCCGATGCCGCGCAATCGATGCTGGTGACCTTCTGGAACCTGGGCATAGCGGGCGGCGGCCTGGCAGGCGGGGTGTTGCTGCAGGGTTGGGGCGTCGGCGCATTTGCCTGGGCCGTTATGCTGCTGATGTTGCTGGCCTTTACCGGTGCGCTAAAGACTGCGCCCCAATAACTGGCCCGGCCACCCCCCCACGTCGAACGTTGAGAGGCGCTCATACCCACAAGACTCATAAAACCGCACCAGATCGCCACTCCCACCACCGTAGCAATCTACCCGCAAGCGCTGCACTCCCAAGGCAAGGGCGCGCTCGTCGGCGAAAGCCATGAGACGCCGGCCCAGGCCACGTACACCGCTATCGCGTGCGGCGATCAGCAGACGCACGTACACCTCCGGCTCAGTTGCCGCAGGCACATAAGGCATTGGCTCACCCAGGACCAACGCTGCGTGAATCCGCCCGTCAGGGCCTTCCACGACCCATGCGCCGGGCAATGCGCAAGCTTCAGTCACCTGCACGACCCGCCGGGGCGACGTCGACCAGGGCTCAGCGCCCCATTGGCCAGGGTTGTCGATGGCGACAAACCAGGCAATCACCTCGTCGAACACCTGCAATACGGCCGCAGCGTCGTTCGCGCTGGCACGGCGGATCGCCAAACTGTCGCGTCCTTGAGTCCACATGTTTGAACACTCCTTCGTCAGTGGCCCTCCAGCATCCCCGTTAAACACAACTGGACACAAGGTCTCATCGCACAGCACTGCTGCCTTACCTACCCGACTGTTTGCGCAAGCATCACAGCCGAAAGGTACAAACCGCCACCAAACACGCCATGAGACACCAAGCTTCGCAGACGATTTCTCCAAGGCGTGGTCGTACGAGACGCCGCCACACCCGCGCCCATGGCGGGCTGCAGTACGAAGTAAGGAATCACCACCGTGACCGTGCCCACTATCAGCGCAGGCCATCCCGTAGGGACATGCAACCATTGCACGCCGTAGAGGCCCACCAGCAGCGCCGCAAAGGCAATGCCGACGGCATAGTGAATCACCCACCCCAAGGAGGCTTCCCCACGTACCGGCGTAGCCTTGCCGATACTGGCATGGGCGAACGTGCCACGACAGAGGTGACCCGCCCATCGCCCCACCATGGCGTAGTCAAGCGTCGCAACACCCAACATTTTCAGGAGCAGCGACCACACGTCCATCACCACGGTCGCACCCACCCCGACCAATACCAACCTGACCCCTTCTGCCATCGACAACATTGCCTGCCCTCTGATTGATGAGACTCTCGTTCACAGGCAGGATAGAAGTTGAAGTCAACTTCAAGTCAAGGGATGCATCATGGATATCTCAGAAGTGGCCCGGCGTACCGGACTACCCTCTTCCACCGTGCGGTTCTATGAAAAGACCGGATTGATCGCCGCGACCAGCGCACCCGGCGAACGACGGCACTTCAAACCCGATGTGCTCGATCAGTTGGCGCTGATTGCCCTTGGGCAAGCTGGCGGCCTGTCTCTGGACGAGATCCGCACCATGCTCCCGGTCGAGGGTGCCTTGCAGGTGGACAGGCAGGTGCTGCTGGACAAGGCCGACAGCATAGACGCGACCATCAAACGCCTGAAGGCGATGAGCCTTGGATTGCGCCATGCCGCAGAGTGCCCCGCGACTGACCATGGCCAATGCCCGAACTTCCAACGTCTGCTAAAAGTCGCCGCAGGCAAACTGAAAAGGAGCAGGACGACGGGTGCCTCACAACCGAGCAGCCCACTCCAGCGCACATAAAAAAGCCCTCGGTCTTTTCAGGCCGGGGGCTTCTTGTTCAAACCAACATCAGAACTTCTTGATGTCAGCCTTGGTTTCCAACTGCTTGCGGTACGCCGCGAAGTCCTGCTGACCAACACGGGAGGCGAGGAAGCGGCGGTATTGCGCCTTTTCTTCGTCCGTTGGGGCAGCGGCTTCGTTGACGCCGTTCAAGCGCACGATCACCAGGCTACCGTCCGCCAGGGTCACCGTGGTGAAGGTCGGCTTGTCCTTGGCCGCAGGCTTGGGCATGCGGAACAAGGCTTGCAACACGGCAGGGTCGATCGCGTCCTGGCTACGGGTAGCCGCTTCAGTGACCTTCCACGCCTGGCCGTCGACCGGCTGGTTCAGCGGGGTCTTGCCATCACGCAGACTGGCGATCAGCTCGTCAGCATGAGCCTTGGCAGCTGCGCTGGCGCGCTCTTTGGCCATCTGCGTGCGAATTGCCGCATTGACGCTTTCCAGCGGCAATTGCGAAGGCTTCAGGTGCTCTTTGGCACGCAGCACGATGATGGTTTCCGGATCCAGTTCGATAGCGGTGCTGTTGGCACCTTCATCCAACACTTCCGGGCTGAAAGCAGCAGTGACCACGGCACGGTTGGCCGCAACACCTTCACCACCTTCACGGCCAAACGGCGCGGAGGTGTGTACGGTCAGCTTGAGGTCGGACGCCGGCTGGGCCAGGTCGGAAGCTTCGAACGCCGCATCTTCCAACTGCTTGGTTGCTTCGACGAAACGTTGCTCAACCTGCTGGGTCTTCAGCTCTTTGGTCAGCTTGTCTTTCAGGCTGGCAAACGTCGGCACTTGCGGTGCTTCAACGCCCAACAGCTTGATCAGGTGCCAACCGAAGGAACTGCGCACCGGTGCCGAGACCTGGTCCTTGTTCAACGCGTACAAGGCGGTTTCGAAATCCGGGTCGTAGACGCCAGGGCCAGCAAAACCGAGGTCGCCGCCACTGTTGGCCGAACCTGGATCCTGGGAGAACTCCTTGGCCAGGGCTTCGAACTTCTCACCCTTGGCCAGGCGTGCCTGGATCTCTTCGATCTTGGCCTTGGCTTGCGCGTCGGTGACCTTGTCGTTGACTTCAATCAGAATGTGCGCCGCACGACGCTGTTCAGCGAGGTTGGCGGTTTCTTTCTGATAGGCCGCCTGCAGTTCTTCGTCCTTCACGCTGACCTGGTCAAAGAAGGAAGACTTCTTCAATTCCAGGTAGTCGATGACCACTTGGTCCGGGGTCATGAACTCTTTGGCGTGCTGGTCGTAGTAAGCCTTGACCTCGTCGTCGGTGAGTTTCACCGCGGCAGGGTTGGCCTTGATGTTGACGGTAGCGAAGTCGCGGGTCTGTTTTTCCAGACGAGCGAATGCCAGCACTTCGGCATCGGTGACGAAACCGCTGCCGGCAATACCTGCGCGAACCTGGCCGATCAGCATTTCCTGGGTCAGCATCTGACGGAATTGCATACGGCTGTAGCCCAGTTGACGGATCACCTGGTCAAAGCGTTCGGCGTTGAACTTGCCGTCTACCTGGAATTCCGGTGTCTGCAGGATCACTTGATCCAGCGCAGCTTCAGAGAAGCCAAACTTGGAGTCAGCAGCGCCTTGCAGCAACAGCTTGCGATCGATCAAACCCTTGAGGGCCGCTTCGCGCAGCAGTTTTTCGTCCAGCAGGGAGGCATCGAAATCCTTGCCCAGCTGTTGCATCAGCTGGCGACGTTGCATGTCGACGGCCTGGCTCAGTTCGGTCTGGGTGATTTCTTCACCGTTGACCTTGGCCACGTCCTGCTTACTGTTACCCGAAGCCTGGAAAATGGCCTCGATACCGGTGAACGCCATCAATGCGACGATGATCCCGATAATGGTCTTGGCAATCCAGCCTTGTGAATTGTCCCTGATATTTTGCAGCATGCGTCCCCCAGAAACGGTTGAACTTCAGAAATTGGCAACCGTGGAGCGTGGGTAGAGTACGGATATAAGAAAGGCGCATCCAAGGATGCGCCTTCTCGCAACTGGCGGAGCGGACGGGGGCTTTGGTTCTCCCCCCGGCTTGGCGACCCGATGCATACACGGGTCTGCTGCCGCTCCGCTCCCAGGTTGAACCTGGGTTCGACCTGGGTAGATAAAGGCTGGATCGAAGCTTAGTTAACGGCTTCTTTCAGGGCTTTACCGGCTTTGAAACCTGGTTTCTTGGCAGCAGCGATCTGCAGTGCTTTGCCAGTCTGTGGGTTACGGCCAGTGCGAGCTGGGCGATCAGTCACAGAGAACGTACCGAAGCCTACCAGTACCACGGAGTCGCCGGCCTTCAGAGCGCCAGTGACGGATTCGATTACTGCATCCAGCGCACGGCCAGCAGCAGCTTTCGGGATATCAGCGGATGCAGCGATAGCATCAATCAGTTCCGACTTGTTCACTCTAAGTCCCCTTATATATCTATTGAGTATGATTCTAAGTTTTTTGGTGAAAGCAAAAACCAGTGCTGAATGGCCTACAGACACTTAAGAGCCGCTTTATAACAAGGGCTCTAAAAAGCTGTCAAGGAAGCCCCCAGGCTTTAACACATTAATGCGTGCTAATTCTTTCCTTGGAATCAGACTCACGTTTTTCGTCCTTGGCAACTATCTCCGGAGCCACATCCGGCAAGGGCTCCGGCGCGTATTGCAGCGCAATTTGCAGGACCTCGTCAATCCATTTAACCGGTTTAATCTGCAGATCCTGCTTGATGTTGTCAGGAATTTCCTTCAAGTCACGAACATTCTCTTCAGGAATGATCACCGTCTTGATACCACCCCGGTGTGCAGCAAGCAATTTCTCTTTCAGACCACCGATGGCCAATACCTGACCACGCAGGGTGATTTCCCCGGTCATGGCGACATCGGCGCGCACCGGAATACCAGTCAATGCCGACACCAGGGCCGTGCACATGCCTACGCCAGCGCTAGGGCCGTCTTTCGGGGTCGCCCCTTCCGGCATGTGGATGTGGGTGTCGTGCTTCTCGTGGAAGTCCAGGGGGATCCCCAGGCTCTTGGCGCGGCTGCGCACCACGGTCTGCGCGGCGGTGATGGATTCAACCATCACGTCACCCAGGGAACCGGTCTTGATCAGTTGGCCCTTGCCAGGGATCACCGCGGCTTCGATGGTCAGCAATTCGCCGCCCACCTGAGTCCACGCCAGGCCCGTCACCTGCCCTACCTGATCCTGCTGCTCGGCCAGGCCGTAGCGGAATTTCTTCACGCCCAAGAAGTGCTCCAAGGAGTCGGCGGTGACCTTCACCGAGAAGCGTTTTTCCAATGCATGTTCCTTGACCGCCTTGCGGCAGATCTTCGCGATCTGGCGCTCCAAGCCCCTTACACCGGCCTCGCGGGTGTAGTAGCGCACGATGTCGCGGATCGTCTCGACCTCAAATTCGATCTCGCCCTTCTTCAGGCCATTGGCCGAAATCTGCTTGGGCGCGAGGTATTTGACGGCAATGTTGATCTTCTCGTCTTCGGTGTAGCCCGGCAGACGAATCACTTCCATCCGGTCCAGCAGTGCCGGCGGGATGTTCATGGAGTTGGAGGTGCACAGGAACATTACGTCGGACAGGTCGTAGTCGACTTCCAGGTAATGGTCGTTGAAATTGTGGTTCTGCTCCGGGTCGAGCACTTCGAGCAACGCCGATGCCGGATCGCCACGCATGTCACTGCCCATTTTGTCGATTTCATCGAGCAGGAACAGCGGGTTGCGCACGCCCACTTTTGTCATCTTTTGAATCAATCTTCCTGGCATCGAACCGATGTAAGTCCGGCGATGACCACGAATTTCCGCTTCATCACGCACACCGCCGAGGGCCATGCGCACGAATTTGCGGTTGGTAGCATTGGCGATCGACTCTGCCAGGGAGGTTTTACCCACGCCAGGCGGACCGACAAGGCACAACACCGGGCCACGGATTTTCTTCACGCGCTTTTGCACGGCGAGGTATTCGAGGATGCGTTCTTTGACTTCTTCGAGACCATAGTGGTCGGCGTCGAGGATGTCCTCAGCGCGCGCCAGGTCCAGGCGCACTTTGGTCTGGGCCTTCCACGGCACCTGAACCAGCCAATCGATGTAGGAGCGCACCACGGTGGCTTCAGCCGACATCGGCGACATTTGCTTGAGCTTGTTCAGCTCGGCGGTGGCCTTGGTCAGGGCGTCTTTTGGCAGACCAGCGGCATCGATACGCTTTTTCAGCTCTTCGATTTCGTTGTGGCCTTCCTCGCTGTCGCCGAGCTCTTTCTGAATGGCCTTCATCTGCTCATTCAGGTAGTACTCGCGCTGGCTGCGCTCCATTTGCTTCTTCACGCGACCACGGATGCGCTTCTCAACCTGCAACAGGTCGATTTCGGCGTCCAGCAGTGCCAGCACGTGCTCGACACGCGCCGACAGGTCGATGATTTCGAGGATGTCTTGCTTCTGCTCGATCTTCAGCGCCATGTGCGCGGCCATGGTGTCGACCAGGCGGCTTGGCTCATCGATGCTGTTGAGGGAAGACAGGACTTCAGCCGGGACTTTCTTGCCCAACTGCACATACTGCTCGAACTGCGAG
Source organism: Pseudomonas reactans (assembly GCF_013385825.1). Lineage (GTDB taxonomy): Bacteria > Pseudomonadota > Gammaproteobacteria > Pseudomonadales > Pseudomonadaceae > Aquipseudomonas > Aquipseudomonas reactans. Next base: position 61,527 of record NZ_JACAPG010000019.1, read on the forward strand.
AGCAGGCTGCGCACAAACACTTCGGACTCGCGCTCAGGGGCCTCGACTTCGTCGATCAGCGCCACTTCGGCACGCAGGTGGCCATCCACCTCCATGAAACGCTCGACCGCGCCCCGCTGCTCACCTTCGACCAGCACCTTGACGGTGCCATCAGGCAGCTTGAGCAGTTGCAGTACGGTAGCAATGGTGCCGACACGATACAGGGCGTCTTCGCCTGGATCATCATCAGCAGGATTCTTCTGGGCCAACAGCAGGATCTGCTTGTCGCCCGTCATCGCGGCCTCGAGGGCTTCGATAGACTTCTCGCGCCCCACGAACAGCGGGATAACCATGTGCGGATAGACGACGACATCGCGCAACGGCAGGAGAGGCAATTCGATGGTGGTCTTCATGATTTCGCCTCTATGACAGATGAAAAATAAGCTTGAAACCAAGATGGGGGCTGCATGCAAAAAAAACAAGCTTATTGCCAGCAGTTAAACGCAGTAAACGCTTTGGGGCAAAAAACGCCGCAAAAACAAAGGGGCCCCTGGAGGCCCCTTGTTTATACCGACACTGCGAAACGCTTACGCGTCGGGCGCAGCCTTGGCAGCCGGCTCACTGTTTTCGTAGATATACAGTGGCTTGGACTTGCCTTCTATAACGCTTTCGTCGATCACCACTTTACTCACCTCGGACTGCGAGGGGATCTCATACATGGTGTCGAGCAACACGCCTTCCAGAATCGAACGCAGGCCACGTGCACCGGTCTTGCGCTCCAGTGCCCGCTTGGCCACCGATTTGAGGGCGTCGGTACGGAACTCGAGGTCCACACCTTCCATCTCGAACAGCTTGGCGTATTGCTTGGTCAGGGCGTTTTTAGGCTCGGTGAGGATCTGAATCAGAGCAGCCTCATCCAGCTCGTCCAACGTGGCCAGGACCGGCAGACGACCCACGAATTCCGGGATCAGACCGAACTTGACCAGGTCGTCAGGCTCGACTTCACGCAGGGACTCGCCAACCTTCTTGCCTTCTTCCTTGCTGCGTACTTCGGCGCTGAAGCCGATGCCGCCGCGGGTCGAACGCTGCTGGATGACTTTTTCCAGGCCGGAGAACGCACCACCACAGATAAACAGGATGTTGCGTGTATCAACCTGAAGGAATTCCTGCTGCGGGTGCTTGCGACCACCTTGTGGCGGTACGGAAGCGACCGTGCCTTCGATCAGTTTCAACAGGGCCTGCTGCACGCCTTCACCGGAAACGTCCCGGGTGATCGACGGATTGTCCGACTTGCGCGAGATCTTGTCGATTTCGTCGATGTAGACAATACCCATCTGGGCTTTCTCTACGTCGTAGTCGCACTTCTGCAGCAGTTTCTGAATGATGTTCTCGACGTCCTCACCCACGTAGCCAGCCTCGGTGAGGGTGGTGGCGTCGGCGATGGTGAACGGAACGTTCAGCAGGCGAGCGAGGGTCTCTGCCAGCAGGGTTTTACCCGAGCCTGTAGGACCGATCAGCAAGATATTGCTCTTGCCGAGTTCAACTTCGTCACCTTTCTTGTCACGCTGGTTCAAGCGCTTGTAGTGGTTGTACACCGCTACGGCCAGAACCTTCTTTGCACGCTCTTGACCAATCACGTACTGGTCAAGGATGCCGCTGATTTCTTTAGGCGAAGGCAATTTATGCGCGCTGCTTTCGGCCTGGGCTTCCTGCACCTCCTCGCGGATGATGTCATTGCACAGGTCGACGCACTCGTCGCAGATAAAGACCGAGGGGCCGGCAATCAATTTGCGCACTTCATGCTGGCTTTTGCCACAGAAGGAGCAATAGAGCAGCTTGCCGTTGTCCTCGCCGTTGCGGGTGTCAGTCATTCGTTCGATCCAAATCCGATAGGCTTGCAACACAAGATGAAGGCTTATGCGGGCTTTTTCAAGCCCGCCAGTGGTCGGACATGCCGACCAGCCCTATTTTGAGCGGCTTATATTAAGCGGGGCGCTGACTGATCACTGCGTCGATCAGGCCATAGGCTTGCGCGGCTTCGGCACTCATGAAATTGTCGCGATTGGTGTCGCGTTCGATTTCTTCCAGGGTGCGCCCGCTGTGCTTGGCCATCAGCGTGTTCAGACGCTCACGGATAAACAGGATTTCCTTGGCGTGGATTTCGATGTCCGACGCCTGGCCCTGGAAACCGCCCAGTGGCTGGTGAATCATCACGCGCGAGTTCGGCAGGCAGAAACGCTTGCCTTCAGCACCTGCGGTCAGCAGGAATGCGCCCATGCTGCAGGCTTGGCCAATGCACGTGGTCGACACGTTCGGCTTGATGAACTGCATGGTGTCGTAGATCGACATGCCGGCCGTCACCGAACCGCCCGGGGAGTTGATGTAGAGATGGATGTCCTTGTCCGGGTTTTCCGCTTCAAGGAACAGCAGCTGCGCACAGATCAGGTTGGCCATGTAGTCCTCTACGGGGCCCACCAGAAAGATCACTCGCTCCTTGAGCAGGCGCGAGTAGATGTCGTAGGCGCGTTCGCCACGAGCGGACTGCTCGACAACCATCGGGACCAGGCCGCCAGCGGCCTGGATATCAGAGTTCTGCTGAATATAGGAATTACGGAACATGCTCTGCAGTTACTCCCAAATAGTCATGTCTTGAAAACGCATAAGCCAGCGCGAGGCTGGCTTATGGTTGTATTTCCAACGAGTTGGACAATCAGTCGGCTTGTGCTGCTTCCGCCGGTTTGACTGCTTCTTCGTAAGAGACCGCTTTATCGGTCACCTTAGCCTTCTGCAGAACAGTATCCACAACTTGTTCTTCCAGCACAACCGAACGCACTTCGTTCAGTTGCTGATCGTTCTTGTAGTACCAAGCCACGACCTGCTCTGGCTCCTGGTAGGCCGAAGCCATTTCCTGGATCATTTCGCGAACGCGGTCTTCGTCAGGCTTGAGGTCGAACTGCTTGACCACTTCAGCCACGATCAGGCCCAGCACGACGCGGCGCTTGGCTTGCTCTTCGAACAGCTCGGCCGGCAGTTGGTCAGGCTTGATGTTGCCACCAAACTGCTGAACAGCTTGAACGCGCAGGCGATCCACTTCGTTGGACAGCAGGGCCTTAGGCACTTCGATCGGGTTGGCGGCCAGCAGACCGTCCATGACCTGGTTCTTGACCTTGGACTTGATGGCCTGACGCAGCTCGCGCTCCATGTTCTTGCGAACTTCGGTGCGGAAGCCTTCGATGCCAGTCTCTTTAATGCCGAATTGAGCGAAGAATTCTTCGTTCAGCTCTGGCAGCTTAGGCTCGGAAACGCTGTTGACGGTCACGGTGAACTCGGCGGCTTTGCCAGCCAGGTCCAGGTTCTGGTAGTCAGCAGGGAAAGTCAGGTTCAGAACGCGCTCTTCGCCGGCTTTGGCGCCAACCAGGCCGTCTTCGAAACCCGGGATCATGCGGTTGGAACCCAGTACCAGCTGAGTACCCTTGGCGGAGCCGCCAGCGAACACTTCGCCGTCAACCTTGCCAACGAAATCGATGTTCAGCTGGTCTTCGTTCTGGGCAGCGCGGTCGGCCACTTCGAAACGGGTGTTCTGCTTGCGCAGGATTTCCAGCATGTTGTCCAGGTCCGAATCAGCCACTTCGGCGCTCAGACGCTCGATTTCGATACCGTCGAAACCGGCCACTTCAAATTCAGGGAACACTTCGAACGTTGCAACGTATTCCAGGTCCTTGCCAGCTTCCAGGGACTTAGGCTCGATCGACGGCGAACCAGCCGGGTTCAGCTTGTGCTCAACAACAGCTTCATAGAAAGAAGCCTGGATCACGTCACCGACAGCTTCCTGGCGCGCATCGGCACCAAAACGGCGCTTGATTTCGCTCATTGGCACTTTGCCTGGACGGAAACCAGCGATCTTGGCCTTCTGGGCAGTCTGCTGCAGACGCTTGTTGACCGCAGTTTCGATGCGCTCAGCCGGCACGGTGATGCTCAGGCGACGCTCGATAGCAGTAGTATTTTCAACAGAAACTTGCATGGATATTCCTCGTTGCACAGACGTTAGCCGGCCATTTCCGACCCCAATCAAGGGCATGCATTCTAGTGGGTCAAACTCAAGAAGTCACCCTACTGCAAATACGCCCGAAAACAGCCGGCAATTTATCGGTACGAAGGCACTGATGCACCTCGCCCCGGTGACAAATACAACCCATCACGCCAGGGCTCTGCGCCGCCCCTCCTATATATAGAAGAAGTCGTCAGCCATCTCCCTGACGGCCACCCCCTCAAACGGGACTGGCAGGCAGCGCGGCATCATCGAGATACACAAATACGACGAAACGCCCTGCCGTTGCGACCCGCTACCGGCAGTCGCGGGATAGTTCGAACCGCTGAAACCAAAAAAGGCGCCAGACTGTTAAATCTGGCGCCTTTCGAATATGGGGTGGACGAAGGGGATCGAACCCTCGACAACGGGAGTCACAATCCCGTGCTCTACCAACTGAGCTACGCCCACCATATTGCGTTAACAAAGAAACCAAACCACTTCTTTGTTGAGCCCTGCCCTGCCTTTCGACGGGACCAAGCTTTATTTGGTGCGGATGAAGAGACTCGAACTCTTACGCCTCGCGGCGCTGGAACCTAAATCCAGTGTGTCTACCAATTCCACCACATCCGCGCTTGAAGCCCTTAAAGCAAAGGCGCCAGACGATTAATCTGGCGCCTTTTAAAATATGGGGTGGACGAAGGGGATCGAACCCTCGACAACGGGAGTCACAATCCCGTGCTCTACCAACTGAGCTACGCCCACCATATAGCGCTACTTGTGCCAAAGCTGCCTAATGGCGCACCCGGCAGGACTCGAACCTGCGACCATCCGCTTAGAAGGCGGATGCTCTATCCAGCTGAGCTACGGGCGCCTGATTAATCTGTACTCTTGGAGGATTACAAACTAAGTGCTTCCAGCCTTGCAGAACAACACGCTATTCTGCTCGACCTTCTTAACCAGTGCTAGGCTGTGCCCGACAAGTGCGACGAATAGTATAGACGCCCTCGAAACCCGTCAAATCTTTTTTGAAAAAAACTGATTTTATTTAAGGGGTTAGGGCAATTTGCAGACCAAGCGCCTTTGCCCTCACGTCTTGGCATGCGAGAATGCGCGCACTTTTCTTCCCCCTCTCGATGGTTAATCACGCGTAATGACTGCACAACTTATCGACGGCAAATCAATCGCCGCCAGCCTGCGCCAGCAGATCGCCAAACGAGTCACCGAGCGCAGCCAGCAAGGCCTGCGCACGCCTGGCCTCGCGGTGATCCTGGTCGGCAGCGATCCTGCCTCTCAGGTTTATGTCTCGCACAAGCGTAAAGACTGTGAAGAGGTCGGCTTTATTTCCAAGGCCTACGACTTGCCTTCCGAAACCACCCAGCAGGCCCTGACCGACCTGATCGACAGCCTCAACGACGACCCGAAGATCGATGGCATCCTGCTGCAACTGCCATTGCCCGAGCATCTGGACGCCTCGAAATTGCTGGAGCGCATTCGCCCGGACAAAGACGTCGACGGTTTCCACCCTTATAACGTCGGCCGCCTGGCCCAGCGTATCCCGCTGCTGCGCCCGTGCACGCCAAAAGGCATCATGACCCTGCTGGAAAGCACCGGTGTCGACCTGTACGGCCTCGATGCAGTTGTGGTCGGCGCGTCCAACATCGTCGGCCGCCCGATGGCCATGGAACTGCTGCTGGCCGGTTGTACCGTGACCGTCACCCACCGATTCACCAAGGACCTCGCCGGCCACGTCGGCCGCGCCGACCTGGTTGTGGTTGCCGCCGGCAAGCCGGGGCTGGTCAAAGGTGAATGGATCAAGGAGGGGGCAATCGTCATCGACGTGGGCATCAACCGTCAGGACGACGGCAAGCTGGTGGGCGACGTGGTGTACGAAACCGCCCTGCCCCGCGCGGGCTGGATCACACCAGTGCCAGGCGGCGTCGGCCCGATGACGCGTGCTTGCCTGCTGGAAAATACCCTGTACGCCGCAGAGACCCTGCACGCCTAATAACCAGGCGCACTGAAAAAGCCCTGCTTTATCGCAGGGCTTTTTATTGCCCGCAATAAATCCTGTTTTTTCTTAGTTTTTAAGAACTTTCATCGGGTTCTAGAAGAACATTCGACAGTTTCTGATCCATACTCCTAAAATGTAACGGCATTTGTCATATAACCCGTTTCTGAACGGTATTTCCTTACTTTTTAGCGAGTTCATCCGCGTGAAAATTCGTCTTTCTCTCGTCAGCCTATTTTTTGCTTTCACAGGCACCTTCGCGCACGCTGCCGAAACCACCCAGGCGCCGCGTGACACGTCCAAACTGCAAATCGCTTCCGGCAGCGCCATGCTGGTGGACCTGCAGACCAACAAAGTCATCTATTCCAGCAACCCCGATGTGGTGGTGCCCATCGCCTCGGTGAGCAAGTTAATGACCGGCCTGGTGGTGCTGGAAGCCAAGCAGAACATGGACGAATACATCGACATCAACATCAAGGACACGCCGGAAATGAAAGGCGTGTTCTCCCGCGTGAAAATCGGCAGCGAAATGCCGCGTAAAGAAATGCTGTTGATTGCTTTGATGTCCTCGGAGAACCGCGCCGCGGCCAGCCTGGCCCACCACTACCCAGGCGGCTACCCGGCGTTTATCGCGGCGATGAACGCCAAGGCCAAGGCACTGGGCATGACCAGCACTCATTATGTAGAACCCACTGGCCTGTCGATCCACAACGTGTCCACCGCCCGCGACCTGAGCAAGCTGCTGGCCGCCGCGCGTCACTACCCGTTGCTGAGCCAGTTGAGCACCACCAAAGAAAAGACCGTGTCGTTCCGCAAGCCCAACTACACCCTGGGCTTTTCCAACACTGACCACCTGATCAACCGCGCCAACTGGGACATCAAGCTGACCAAGACCGGTTTTACCAACCAGGCCGGCCACTGCCTGGTACTGGTGACGAGCATGGGCAACCGCCCGGTGTCGCTGGTGATCCTGGATGCCTTCGGCAAATTCACCCACTTTGCCGATGCCAGCCGTATCCGCAATTGGGTCGAGACCGGCAAGAGCGGTTCGGTACCGGATGTGGCGTTGCGCTACAAGGCCGACAAGAACCTGAAGAATCGCCCCAACGCTGCTGAAGCCCGTCGCTAAGCGGTATAAAAAAGGCGCTTTGATAGCGCCTTTTTTTATTTGCGTTCCGCCAACACCTTCAGTGCCTGCGCCGCCGCCCGCTCCTGCCCGGCCTGGGCCGTCGCATTCGCCGAGTCGCGCCAACGTTGTGCATCTACATTCGCCGGCAACTGGCTCGGGCGCTGGGTGAGGATTGCCCAACTGCCGGCGCTTTTCCATTTGGACTCAAAGTCGCTGAAGCTCATCAGCAAACGTCGATTCATGCCCGAGCGCAACAACACCGTACTTTTCTGCTGATTGAACCCCACCACGACCACGTAGTGCGCGTCCGACCACAGCCCGCCACCGATCCGCGCCATCACCGGATAACCCGCCGCTACCTGCGCCAGCACCGCCGTCAGCTTGGCCTCCAGCGGATACACCATCAGCCCGTACTCACGCGCCAGCACCTGCATGTTGCGCTCAAGGTCTGCTTCGCCGCCCGGCAAATGCAGCGGTTTATCCAATAGCCCCGGTGTCATGACAATGCCTTGTTGCGACAGCATGCTGGCTAAAGACGTAGGACCGCCCTGATAAGCCTCGCTGCGAAAGGTCGGCACGCCATTGAGCTCGACGCGCTCCGGCAGGCCGGCCAGTCTCGACGGGGTGGAGGAACACGCCGCAAGGCCCAAGGCACACGCGAGGAACAAGGATGTTTTCAGGTTCGACCGTAACCGCAATTTTCTACTCTCTTGATCAACTGCCGGTGAGGGCCCTGATCATAGCCCAATCACGTTTATGTAGGAGCGAGCTTGCTCGCGAAAAACCTGAAGGCGCCGTGTTAATCCAGATAGCCCGCGCGATCGTTGACGTTTTTCGCGAGCAAGCTCGCTCCTACAAAGGTCGTGGATATAGCAAAGAAGTTGGACAGACACGACCATTGGTCAATAGCAGGCAACCGTCAGGTAGCTAGACTGTCCATTGAGAAGACTGTGTGTGCCCCCTGGGGGCGAAAGGAGGCCCTAATGAGCCTTGCAACAACGATTGTCCTGTTGATCTGCGGTTGGCTGGCGGTAGCCGGCGCCATGTTGTGGGGGGTGTTGCGCATCACCCGTCGGCACCATCACCCCCACGTCAAACCCGCTGCACCCGCCAAGCCCCATAAGGTGGCGGTACATCACGCCTAGCCAGGCATGCAATTGAAGTCCTGAGTCGCCGCGACCTCCTTGCCGTGACCATCCATCAAGGATGCGCGCACGGTGGTGCCCAGGCTCGACTCCACCAGGGTGTAGTGCTCACCCGCCTTGAAATCCTTGTATTCGACCCGGCCCTGGCAGTCCTGCTGGTTGTCGTCGCCTGGCTCTTCCTCGAACAGCGTCACATCCAGGCGATGATCCCCCGGCGTCACTTCGAAGAAGCGTCCGTCATCCACGCGCTTGCCGTCCACGCGTTCGGCCATCAGGTCGTTCGGCGCTTCTTCTTTTAAGCCGATCCACGCTTCGCTCGGGTCCGCCTTGGGAATCGGGCCGGCGCACGCCGACAACAACAGCACAGCACCGAGGGCCGGGATCAATAACAAGGGTTTGAGTGACATGGCAGGGCTCCAAATAGGGACGATGTGTCCAATGGGCTACAAGCTTGAGGAGCCACCCTTTGTAGAACAAATGAATACAGATGAAACGATCTTCAGCCCCTTCCTAAATGTTCCTTCACCTGGCTGAAAGGTGCGTGTTAGGTAGGTCGGGCAAGACTGCCGGGGTTTGCAATCCTGCTCCCTCCGGAGGTTTCACGCATGCTCGGGCTGGTAAAGACCGCACTGCAAAAGCCGTACACGTTTATCGTGTTGGCCATATTCATCTGCATCATCGGGCCGATGGCGGCCCTGCGTACCCCCACTGACGTTTTTCCGGACATTGGCATACCTGTGGTCGCCGTGGTCTGGCAGTACAACGGTCTGTCGCCGGACGCCATGGCCGGTCGGGTGATCTACACCTATGAACGCTCCCTGAGCACCACGGTTAACGACATCGAGCATATCGAGTCGCAATCCTTGCCCGGCATGGGCATCGTCAAGATCTTCTTCCAACCCGGCGTGGATATCCGTACCGCCAACGCCCAGGTGACGGCGGTATCACAAACCGTACTCAAGCAGATGCCACCGGGCATCACGCCGCCACTGATCCTCAACTACAGCGCCTCCACGGTGCCGATTCTGCAGATGGCGTTCTCCAGCCCCAGCCTCTCGGAAGCCAAGATCCGCGACCTGGTGCAGAACAACATTCGCCTGCCCCTGAGCGCCCTGCCCGGCCTGGCCATGCCCACACCGATGGGCGGCAAGCAACGCCAAATCACCCTGGACCTCGACCCGCAAGCGCTGGCCGCCAAAGGTTTGTCGGCCCAGGATGTGGGCAATGCCCTCGCCTTGCAGAACCAGATTATCCCGGTGGGCACCGCCAAACTCGGCCCCAACGAATACACGATCCTGCTCAACAACAGCCCCAAGGCCATCGATGAACTCAACGACCTGCCGATCAAGACCGTCGACGGTGCGCTGATCACCATCGGCCAAGTGGCCCACGTCCGCGACGGCTCGCCGCCACAGACCAACATCGTGCGCGTCGACGGCCACCGCGCGGTCCTCATGCCGGCGCTGAAGAACGGCAGCATCTCCACCCTGTCGATCATCGACGGCATTCGTCAGATGCTGCCGCGCATCAACGAAACCCTGCCGCCGTCGCTGAAGACCTCGCTACTGGGGGACGCCTCGGTGTTCGTCAAACAGTCAGTGGGCAGCGTGGCCCAAGAAGGCATCATCGCTGCACTGCTGACCAGTGCGATGATCCTGCTGTTCCTCGGCAGCTGGCGTTCCACGATCATTATTGCCGCCTCGATTCCCCTGGCCGTGCTATCAGCCATCGCGCTGCTGGCGGTCAGCGGGCAAACCCTCAACGTGATGACCCTCGGCGGGCTGGCGTTGGCGGTGGGGATCCTGGTGGACGACGCCACGGTGACCATCGAAAACATCAACTGGCACCTGGAGCAAGGCAAGGCGGTGAAGACCGCGATTCTCGACGGCGCCGCACAGATCGTCGGCCCGGCGTTCGTCTCGCTGCTATGTATTTGCATCGTTTTCGTGCCGATGTTCTTGCTGCAAGGCATCGCCGGTTACCTGTTCCGGCCGATGGCCCTGGCGGTGATCTTTGCCATGGCCAGCTCTTTCATTCTGTCACGTACGCTGGTGCCGACGCTGGCAATGTTCCTGCTCAAGCCGCACACCCCGGAGCAAGGGGCAGGACACCACCCAGAAGATGAATTCATCAATCATCACGAGGGTGAGCAGCATCAGAAACAGCGCAATGCCATGCTGCAATCGGTGCTGAATTTCCAACAGGGTTTCGAGCGTCACTTCTCGAACATCCGCGATACCTATCACGGCCTGCTGACCTTGGCCCTGGGCAATCGCAAGGGTTTTATCGTCGGTTTCCTGGCCTGCGTGCTGGCGTCGTTCCTGTTGCTGCCGAGCCTCGGCCAGGACTTCTTCCCGGCCACCGACGCGGGTGCATTGGCCCTGCACGTGCGCCTGCCACTGGGCACGCGCATTGAAGAAAGCGCCGCCGCCTTCGACCGTATCGAAGCGCGGATTCGTGAAGTGATTCCCGCCGAAGAACTCGACACCATCGTCGACAACATCGGCATCCCGCTCAGCGGTATCGACATGGCCTACAGCAGCAGCGGCACCATCGGCCCGCAGGACGGCGATATCCAGGTCACGCTGAAAAAAGACCACGCGCCCACCGCCGACTACGTAAAGAAATTGCGTGAAGCCCTGCCAGAAAGTTTCCCCGGCAGCCATTTCGCATTCCTGCCGGCAGACATCAGCAGCCAGATCCTCAACTTCGGCGCCCCGGCCCCGCTGGACGTGAAAATCTCCGGGCGCAGCGATGAAGAAAACCGCGCCTATGCGGTGGAACTGGAGCGCCGCCTGCAACACGTACCGGGCATCGCCGACCTGCGCATCCAGCAGTCCACTGGCTACCCGTCCTTGCAGGTCAACGTCGACCGCCTGCGCGCCAATGGCCTGGGCATCACCGAGCGTGACGTGACCAACAGCATGGTCGCCTCCCTCGCCGGCAGCTCGCAGGTGGCACCGACCTTCTGGCTCAACCCGGCCAACGGCGTGTCCTACTCGATCGTCGCCGCCACCCCGCAATACCGCCTCGACAGCCTACCTTCGCTGGAAGCGCTGCCGGTGACCGGCGCCGACGGCCAGTCGCAGATTCTCGGCGGCGTGGCCACCATCTCCCGTGTGCAAAGCCCGGCGGTGGTGACCCATTACAACATCGAACCGACCCTGGACCTGTACGCCAACGTGCAAGGCCGCGACCTCGGCGGCGTGGCCCGTGATGTGCAGAAAGTGCTGGATGACACCGCCTCCATGCGCCCCAAAGGCGCAGTGATCAGCCTGCACGGGCAGATCGATGCGTTGCACGAAGCCTTCAGCGGTTTGAGCTTTGGCTTGCTTGGTGCGGTGGTGCTGATCTACCTGCTGATCGTGGTCAACTTCCAGTCGTGGGTCGATCCGTTCGTGATCATCACCGCCTTGCCGGCGGCCCTGGCGGGGATTGTGTGGATGCTGTTCCTCAGCGGCACCTCGTTGTCGGTGCCCGCCTTGACCGGCGCGATCCTGTGCATGGGCGTGGCCACCGCCAACTCGATTCTGGTGGTGAGCTTCTGCCGTGAACGCCTGGCCGTACATGGCGATGCGCTCAAGGCCGCGCTGGAAGCCGGTTACACGCGCTTCCGCCCGGTGTGCATGACCGCCCTGGCGATGATCATCGGCATGCTGCCCCTGGCGATTTCCGAGGAGCAGAACGCCCCGCTCGGCCGTGCGGTGATCGGTGGCTTGATCCTCGCCACCACCGCCACCCTGTTGTTTGTCCCCGTGGTCTTCAGCCTGGTCCACGGCCGTCACCCTACTCGCGCCACCGCTGGAGAAACGCCTCATGTCGTCTGATCACAAACCCTCGCGCAAGCGTCTGATGCTCATGGGTGTCGGCGGCCTGACCCTGGCCGCCCTGTTGGTCGCCAACGGCCTGCATGCCCGCACGCTGCACGAACAATCGGTCACCGCCTGGACCGAAACCGCCGCCATCCCGCAGGTGATGGTGTTCCAACCGCAGCAGAATGTCGCCGGCGATACCCTGCGCTTGCCGGCGCACCTGGAGGCCTGGAGCAAGGCGCCGATTCACGCCCGTGTCAGCGGCTACTTGAAGGACTGGAAAGCCGACATCGGCACCCAGGTCAAAGCCGGGCAAATCCTCGCCGAGATCGACAGCCCCGACCTGGATCAGCAACTGGCGCAAACTCACGCCCGACTGGTACAGGAACAGGCCAACGCACGCCTGGCCGAAACCACCGCGACGCGCTGGCAAAACCTGCTCGCCAGCCATTCGGTATCGCGCCAGGAGGCCGATGAAAAAACCTCCAATGCCGCCGCCGCAAAAGCCAACGCCGAAGCCGCCGCTGCCGACTATGCGCGGCTGTCCGCGCTGGAAAGCTACAAGACGATCCGCGCACCGTTCGCCGGCACCATCACCGCGCGCAACACCGATATCGGCCAGTTGATCAAGGCCGACACCGACAGTGATCCGGAACTGTTCAACATCGCCGACACCCACCAACTGCGCCTGTATGTGCCGGTGCCGCAGAACTACGCGGCGGTCATCCACCCAGGCCTTGAAGCCGAGCTGACCGTGCCCGAGCACCCCGGCGAACACTTCAAGGCGCACCTGATCGGTGATTCCACCGCCATCGACCGCCGTTCCGGCACCCTGCTTGCGCAGTTCGTGGCCGACAACCCCAACGGCGAATTGCTCCCCGGTGACTACGCCGAGGCCACCTTGCCAATTCCGGCGGATACCCATGGCGTAAGCATCCCGGCCAGCGCGTTGATCTTCCGAGCCCAAGGCACGCAAGTGGCGGTGTTGGACGCGCAGAATCACGTGCACCTGCAGGACATTCACATCGGCCTGGACCTGGGCGAGCGCCTGGTCATCGACCAAGGCCTGAAACCCGCCGACCGCGTGGTCGACAACCCGCCGGACGCCCTGCGTGAAGGCGACCCGGTACAACTGGCCGATGCCGCCGGAGGTGCGCATGCGCCTAAGGCTTAACCCCCTGGCAGCGCTGATACTGCTGGCGTTGCAGGGCTGCTCGATGGCGCCGACCTACAAAGTGCCGAGCGTTGATTTGCCGGCCGGCTACCGCGAACAGACCAGCGATGGCCCCTGGCACAGCGCGCAACCGTCCGATCAACTGGCCCCCGAATGGTGGACGCTCTACCAGGATTCGCACCTGAATGACCTGCAACAGCAACTGCTCAAGGCCAACCCCGACCTGGCGGCGGCACTCGCGCACTTCGATGCGTCCCAGGCCTATGCCAGCCAGTTGCATGCGGGGTTGTTCCCGCAGATCACCGCCAGTGCGCAGCCGTTACGCCAGCGCCAATCGGACTCGCGGCCACTGCGAGGCGATACGCAGCCGTCGGTCTACGACAGCAATACCGCAGGGTTTTCACTGAGCTACGACCTGGACCTGTGGGGCAAAATCCGCAACCAGGTGGCGGCCGGTGATGCCCAGGCACAGGCGTCCGGTGATGATTTGGCGGTGGCGCGCTTGAGCCTGCAGCATCAGTTGGCGACGTTGTACGTGCAGCTCAACGGGCTGGATGCGCAGGCGCGGATTCTCAACAGTTCGCTGGCGGATTTCGGCCAGGCGTTGCAACTGACCCGTAGCCGGTATGAGGGGCAGATTGCTTCGGAGCTGGACCTCACGCGCGCGCAGAATCAACTGGCCGAGGCCAAGGCGCAATGGGATGAAGTGCGCGGGCAACGCAATCTGACCGAGCACGCGATCGGAGAACTGGTCGGTGTGGCAGCCAGCGAATTTTCATTGCCGCCCAGCTCTCAATTGATCGCCTTGCCAGGGATACCCTCGCAATTGCCAAGCCACCTGCTGCAACGCCGCCCGGACATTGCAGCGGCCGAACGGCGAGTATTTGCCGCCAACGCCAACATCGGCGTGGCCAAGGCGGCGTGGTATCCGGATTTCAGTCTGACGGGGTTGATTGGCGGGCAAACTCAGGGGGTCGGCAACCTGCTGTCCGCGGGCAATCGCTATTGGGCATTGGGGCCGTTGGTCAATTTGCCGATCTTCGACGGCGGTCGCCTAAGCGCGAACGAACGCCAGGCCAAGGCCGAGTTTGAAGAGGCGTCGGCGCAGTACCGCAGCCAGGTGCTGAAAGCCGTGCGCGAAGTGGAAGATAATCTGGGGCAATTGAGGGATCTGCAGCAAGAAACACTGGACGAACAAGCGGCAGCGGATGCAGCGCAGCACACGCAAGCGCTGGCGATGAACAGCTATCAGGCGGGGGCCGTGAGTTACCTGGATGTGGTGACGGCGCAGACGGCGGCGTTACAAGCGCAGCGGACATTGCAGGCGGTGCAGACGCGGCAGTTGCAGGCGAGCGTCGGGCTGGTGACCGCGCTGGGTGGCGGCTGGCAACCCTCTTCCTGACACTGTCAATTCTCCGTAGGCGCCGGCTTGCCGGCGATAGCGTGGTGCCTGACACGCCGCTATCGCCGGCACGCCGGCTCCTACGGAGGGCGGTGATGGCTTAGGCGGCGAGCTTGCCGCTGGCGATTGCCGCCGACGCCGCCACCATTGCCCTTAACAACACCGCGCACCCCGCTGCCAGATCATCCGGCGCGGCATTCTCGATTTCGTTGTGGCTGATGCCACCTTCACAGGGCACAAATATCATCCCCGCCGGCCCAAGCTCTGCGACGAAAATCGCGTCATGCCCTGCCCCGCTGACGATGTCCATGTTCGACAAGCCCAGGCTATTAGCGGCATCGCGTACCGCATCCACGCAGCCTTTGTCGAAGTACAACGGCGGGAAGTCAGCCGTGGGTTCCATTTCGAAACTCAGCCCGTGCTTGGCACAGGTCTCGTCGATAACCTTGCGCACTTCGGCAATCATCGAATCCAGTCGCGCCGGCTCCAAGTGACGGAAGTCCAAGGTCATGCGCACTTCGCCCGGAATGACGTTGCGCGATCCCGGATATGCCTGCAGGCAACCCACCGTCCCACACGCATGGGGCTGATGCCCCAGCGCTGCCGCATTCACCGCCGCCACGACGGCCGCCGCGCCCACCAGGGCGTCCTTGCGCAGGTGCATGGGCGTTGGTCCCGCATGCGCTTCCACACCACGCAGTTTCAGGTCAAACCACTTTTGCCCCAGTGCGCCCAGCACCACGCCGATGGTTTTTTTCTCATCCTCAAGAATCGGTCCCTGTTCGATATGCGCCTCGAAATAGGCGCCCACCTTGTGCCCGCTGACCGGCCGCGCGCCCGCGTAGCCAATCGCATTCAGCGCATCGCCCACGCTGACACCGTCCGCATCGACCTTGGCCAAGGTATCGGCCAGGGTGAATTTCTCGGCAAACACCCCGGAGCCCATCATGCACGGCGGAAAGCGCGAACCTTCCTCGTTGGTCCACACCACCACTTCCAGCGGCGCCTCGGTTTCCACGTTCAGGTCGTTGAGCGTACGCAGTACTTCCACACCGGCCAGCACACCGAAGCAACCATCGAACTTGCCGCCGGTGGGCTGGGTGTCGATATGGCTGCCGGTCATCACCGGTGGCAGGTTGGGATTGCGCCCCGGACGACGGGCGAAAATGTTGCCGATGCCATCCACGGTCACGGTGCAGCCGGCCTCTTCGCACCACTGCACGAACAGGTCGCGGGCCTTGCGATCCAGGTCGGTAAGGGCCAGGCGACACACACCGCCCTTGGGCGTGGCGCCGAGCTTGGCCAGGTCCATCAGCGACTGCCACAGGCGGTCGCGGTTGATTTGCAGGACGTCGAGGGCAGCATTCATGGGTGATCTCCTCAGGCTACATTTCTTATAAATTGACGCGGTCAACTGTAGGAGCCGGCTTGCCGGCGATGACGGCGGCACATTCAACCTGATCGGCAACTGACATACCGCTATCGCTGGCAAGCCAGCTCCTACAGGGTTATGTGGGGGTTTTCATGGCCAATGATTGAGCGCTGCGCTTGGCATTCAGGCCGTAATACAACAGGCCGCCCAACGCCGAACCGGTAAACCAGCCGTAGCTGTAGAACCAGCTGAACGCATCACTGCCCAGGGACAGCAAGGTCAGCACCACTGGCACGCCAAACGCGATGAAACCACTCCAGTTCCACGCCGGGTACACGTCGTCGCGGTACAGCCCTGCGAGGTCTAGTTGCTGCTTGCGGGTGATGAAGTAGTCCACCACCATGATCCCGGCAATGGGCCCCAGCAGGCTTGAATAGCCCAGCAACCAGTTGGAATACACGGTTTCCAGGCTTACGTCGGACACGATCAGGCCAAGCTTTTTCAGCAGTTCATGGCCCATCAACGCCAGCCCCACCAGGCCAGTCAGGATTACTGCCGTGGTGCGGTTGATCAGCTTGGGCGCGATGTTCTGGAAGTCATTGGTGGGCGACACAATGTTCGCCGCCGTATTGGTAGACAAGGTTGCGACGATGATCAATGCCATCGCCACAGCCACCCACACCGGGCTCTGGATATGCCCGATCAGGGTCACCGGGTCGGACACGCTGACGCCCACCAGTTTCACCGAGGCGGCGGTCATGATCACGCCGAGGGCAGCGAACAGGAACATGGTCAGCGGCAGGCCGAAGATCTGCCCGAGGATCTGGTCCTTCTGGCTTTTGGCGTAGCGGCTGAAGTCCGGGATATTCAGCGATAGGGTGGCCCAGAAGCCCACCATCGCAGTGAGGCCGGCCATGAAGTAACCGGTGAGGCTCGCGCCTTCCGGGCGTTTCGGCGGGATCGCCATCAACTCACTGATCGACACATTGGGCATCGCCCACACCAGCAAGCCAATACCCACCGCCACCAGCAACGGCGCCGACAAGGTTTCCAGGCGCTTGATCGACTCGGCGCCACGCAGCACCACCCACAGGTTCAGGCACCAGAAAATCATGAAGCCGATCACTTCACCGGTGCCGCCGAGGGACTTCCAGCCCTCGAAAATAGAGCCGAGGAACAGGTGGATCGCCAGCCCGCCAAACATCGTCTGGATACCAAACCATCCACAGGCCACCAGCGCCCGAATCAGGCACGGCACGTTGGAGCCGAGGATGCCGAACGACGAGCGCAGCAGCACCGGGAACGGTATGCCGTACTTGGTGCCGGGGAAGGCGTTAAGCGTGAGCGGGATCAGCACCACGATGTTGGCCAGCAGGATCGCCATCAGCGCCTCGCCCACCGACAAGCCGAAATACGCGGTGAGCACCCCGCCCAAGGTGTAGGTGGGCACGCAGATCGACATGCCGACCCACAGCGCGGTGATGTGCCACTTGTTCCAGGTGCGTTCGTGCACTTTGGTCGGTGCCATGTCGTGGTTGTAGCGCGGGCTGTCGAGGACGTCGGGGCCGGCGTCGAGTTCGTACAGGCCGTTGCGTTCAATGACTTGCGATCTGTTCTGTTGCATGGCCGCTCCACGGTTTTTTCGAATTATTTTTGCTCACCTGCACGGTGTGTGCAGGCGGCCGGAGTACCTCGTAAACAACATGACATCACGGGCCCGGCCAGCCGCCACTGCACTCAATATCCGTGCCGACAACCGTTACTGAACCCGCACCGCTTATATAACTCGCTGATGTTTATCAGTTTTCCGAGTGAGCCTTCGGTACTTGCCACGTTATTCAGGCTAAATAACGTGGAAGTTGCCCGAACTGTCAGGACTCAATCTGGTGCAACACAATTATTTTTATTTCCTACGCCCGTCAAGAGGCATGTCTCAAGCGTCTGATTTGCAATAAGAAATGTTGCTCAATTTAAGAACCTGTCAAGTGCGTCAAAATGGTGAGAGCACGCTACATTTTGGTGATTTTCTATTTTTATTCTTATAAAACATATAGTTAATCAAGATATAAGCTTATAAAAAATCTTCTTGCCCAATCCAAAAACTCGGGCTAGTTTCTATTCCTGTCACCGATGACAGGAATTAATCACGCCATCGGTAAGCAGCATTACAACACTTAGAACTGGCACAAGCCGGTCAAGCCTGTGAGGAACTCGACATGTCGCTGTTGATCCGTGGCGCCACCGTTATTACCCATGATGAAAGTTACCGCGCCGATGTGTTATGCGCAGGCGGTCTAATCCGGGCTATTGGTACGAATCTGGATATTCCCGCCGGCACTGAGATACTCGATGGCAGCGGCCAATACCTGATGCCCGGCGGCATCGACCCCCATACCCATATGCAATTGCCCTTCATGGGCACCGTGGCCAGTGAAGACTTCTTCAGTGGCACGGCGGCAGGCCTGGCGGGAGGCACCACGTCGATCATCGACTTTGTGATTCCCAACCCGCAGCAATCCCTGCTGGAAGCGTTTCACCAGTGGCGCGGCTGGGCGGAAAAATCCGCCTCGGACTACGGCTTCCACGTGGCGATCACCTGGTGGAGCGAACAGGTGCGTGAGGAAATGGCCGAGTTGGTCAGCCACCACGGCATCAACAGCTTCAAGCACTTCATGGCCTACAAGAACGCGATCATGGCGGCGGACGACACCCTGGTCGCCAGCTTCGAGCGCTGCCTGGAACTGGGCGCGGTGCCCACCGTGCACGCGGAAAACGGCGAACTGGTCTACCACCTGCAACGCAAGCTGATGGCCCAGGGCATTACCGGGCCCGAGGCACATCCGCTGTCGCGCCCGTCGCAAGTCGAGGGCGAAGCAGCCAGCCGCGCCATCCGCATCGCCGAGACCATCGGCACGCCGCTTTACCTGGTACACGTGTCCACCAAGGAAGCGTTGGATGAAATCACCTACGCCCGCAGCAAAGGCCAGCCGGTCTACGGCGAAGTGCTGGCCGGCCACTTGTTGCTGGACGACAGCGTCTACCAGCACCCGGACTGGCAAACCGCCGCTGGCTACGTGATGAGCCCGCCGTTCCGTCCGCGCGGGCATCAGGAAGCGCTGTGGCATGGCCTGCAATCCGGCAACCTGCACACCACCGCCACCGACCACTGCTGCTTCTGCGCCGAGCAAAAAGCCGCTGGCCGGGACGACTTCAGCAAGATCCCCAACGGTACCGCCGGGATCGAAGACCGCATGGCGCTGTTGTGGGATGAAGGGGTCAACACTGGGCGCCTGTCGATGCAGGAATTTGTCGCACTGACTTCCACCAACACCGCGAAGATTTTCAACCTCTACCCGCGCAAAGGCGCGATCCGCGTCGGCGCCGATGCCGACCTGGTGTTGTGGGACCCCGACGGGACGCGGACCATTTCCGCCAAGACCCATCACCAGAAAGTCGACTTCAACATCTTCGAAGGCAAGACCGTACGCGGCGTGCCGAGCCACACCATCAGCCAGGGCAAGCTTGTGTGGGCCGATGGCGACCTGCGCGCCGAGCGCGGTGCCGGACGGTATGTGGAGCGGCCGACGTATCCGCCGGTGTTTGAGCAGTTGAGCAAGCGGGCGGAGCGTTCCAGGCCTACTGCTGTGAAACGATGAACCCCTCCTTGTAGGAGCGAGCTTGCTCGCGAAAATCGTTAACGAAAACGCGGAAAACCTGATACCCAACGGTGCTCACAGGTTCTTCGCGAGCAAGCTCGCTCCTACAAACCAATGCCCGCCAGAGGCAAAAAAACCGTGAGGCCAACACCGTGATCCAGACCCTGACCCACCTCCCCCATCCCGCTGAGGATGGACCGACGCTCGCCAGCCATTTCACCGACCTGGCGCCGCCGCTCAACGCCCGGCAAGCCCAGCTTGAAGCCTCGCGCTGCCTGTATTGCTACGACGCGCCGTGCGTAAACGCATGCCCCAGCGAGATCGACATCCCATCGTTCATCCGCAATATCCACACCGAAAACGTACAAGGCGCCGCGCAGAAAATCCTCTCGGCCAACATCCTCGGCGGCAGTTGCGCCCGGGTCTGCCCCACCGAGATCCTATGCCAGCAGGCCTGCGTGCGTAAC
Organism: Pseudomonas reactans; assembly: GCF_013385825.1. Classification (GTDB taxonomy): domain Bacteria; phylum Pseudomonadota; class Gammaproteobacteria; order Pseudomonadales; family Pseudomonadaceae; genus Aquipseudomonas; species Aquipseudomonas reactans. The sequence goes on from NZ_JACAPG010000019.1 coordinate 81,701, forward strand.
AACGCCGAAGAGTACGCCCCGGTACTGATTGGTTTGTTGCAACGCTATGCCGTCGACAATGCCCACTTTACCGAACATCCCTTCCATCGCGCCGCCTCTACCGGCAAGCGCATCGCCGTGGTCGGCGCCGGGCCTGCGGGGCTGTCCTGTGCCCACCGCAGCGCCTTGCGCGGCCATGACGTGGTGATCTTCGAAGCGCGGGAAAAGGCCGGCGGCCTGAATGAATACGGGATCGCCAAGTACAAGCTGGTGGATGACTTCGCGCAGAAGGAGTTGGATTTCCTCCTGCAGATCGGTGGCATCGAGATTCGCCACGGCCAACGCCTGGGCGACAACCTGACGTTGAGCGAGCTGCACCAGCAATTCGATTCGGTGTTCCTCGGCCTCGGCCTGGCCGCCAGCAAACAACTCGGCCTGCCCTTTGAGGACGCTCCAGGCCTGCTCGCCGCCACCGATTACATCCGCGAGCTGCGCCAGGCCGATGACCTCACCCAACTGCCCCTGGCCGACCGCTGCATCGTGCTCGGCGCCGGCAATACCGCCATCGACATGGCCGTGCAGATGGCCCGTCTCGGTGCCCGCGATGTGAACCTCGTCTACCGCCGTGGCTTGGCGGACATGGGCGCCACTCATCACGAACAGGACATCGCCAAGGCCAACCAGGTGCGCCTGCTGACCTGGGCCCAGCCGGAGGCAGTGCTGCTGGACGATCAGGGCCATGTGCGCGGCATGCGCTTCTTGCGCACACACATGGAAAACGGCCGCTTGCACCCCACTGGCGAAACCTTCGAACTGGCGGCCGATGCGATCTTCAAGGCTATCGGCCAGGGCTTCGACAGCGAGGCACTGCACGATCCGCTGGCCCAGCAACTGCAGCGTGTCGGCGGGAGGATCTTCGTCGATGAACAGCTGCGCACCAGCATTCCCGGGGTGTACGCGGGCGGCGATTGCGTCAGCCTCGGCCAGGACCTCACCGTGCAAGCCGTGCAACACGGCAAGCTGGCTGCCGAGGCCATGCATGCCCAACTCATGCTGAATGTGGAGGCTGCGTAATGGCCGATCTCTCGATTGTGTTTGCCGGTATCAAAGCCCCCAACCCATTCTGGCTGGCCTCCGCGCCGCCCACCGACAAGGCCTACAACGTGGTGCGCGCCTTCGAAGCCGGTTGGGGCGGCGTCGTGTGGAAAACCCTGGGCGAGGACCCGGCGGCGGTCAACGTGTCGTCGCGCTACTCGGCGCACTACGGCGCCAACCGTGAAGTGCTGGGCATCAACAATATCGAGCTGATCACCGACCGCTCGCTGGAGATCAACCTGCGGGAAATCACCCAGGTGAAAAAGGATTGGCCCGACCGCGCGCTGATCGTGTCGCTGATGGTGCCGTGCGTCGAGGAGTCCTGGAAAAACATCCTGCCGCTGGTGGAAGCCACAGGTTGCGACGGCATCGAACTGAACTTCGGTTGCCCCCACGGCATGCCGGAGCGCGGCATGGGCGCGGCGGTTGGCCAGGTGCCGGAATATGTGGAACAGGTGACACGCTGGTGCAAGACCTATTGTTCGCTGCCGGTGATCGTCAAGCTCACGCCGAATATCACCGACATCCGCGTGGCGGCGCGGGCGGCGTATCGCGGCGGCGCGGATGCGGTGTCGCTGATCAACACCATCAACTCCATCACCAGCGTCGACCTGGAACGCATGGTCGCGCTGCCCGTCGTCGGTACGCAAAGCACCCACGGCGGTTATTGCGGCTCGGCGGTCAAGCCGATCGCGCTGAACATGGTCGCCGAAATCGCCCGCGACCCGCAGACCCAGGGCCTGCCGATCTGCGGCATTGGCGGCATCGGCAACTGGCGTGACGCGGCGGAGTTTGTCGCCCTGGGCTGCGGCGCAGTGCAGGTGTGCACGGCGGCGATGCTGCATGGGTTTCGGATTGTGGAGGAGATGAAGGACGGGTTGTCACGGTGGATGGACAGTCAGGGCTACAACAGCCTGCAGGATTTTTCCGGGCGAGCGGTGGGCAACACCACGGACTGGAAATACCTGGACATCAACTATCAGGTGATTGCCAAGATCGATCAGGAGGCGTGCATTGGCTGTGGGCGTTGCCATATTGCCTGTGAGGACACCTCGCACCAGGCCATTTCAAGTTTGAAACAGGCGGATGGGACGCATAAATACGAGGTGATCGATGACGAGTGCGTGGGCTGCAACCTGTGCCAGATCACCTGCCCGGTGGCGGACTGCATCGAGATGGTGCCGATGGACACGGGCAAGCCATTTTTGAATTGGACGCAGGATCCGCGTAACCCGTATCGGGAGGCAGTGTAAGGCTTTGGACCGCTATCGCCGGCAAGGCGGCTCCTACAGGGGAATGCATTCCAACTGTAGGAGCCGGCTTGCCGGCGATGGGGCCATCAGCGTCACCCTAAGGCTCAAGGCTCCAACCCAATCCCCCGCAAGATCACACTCGTCACCGTCTGAATCGCCTTCTCGAACTGCATATCCGACAACGGCTGGTGCTCATTCAGGATCTTCACCTGATGATCAAAGTCGGCATAGTGCTGGGTCGAGGCCCAGATCATGTACAGCAGGCTCGACGGCTCCACCGGCAGGATGCGTTTGTCTTCCACCCACTGGCGAATTTTCGCTTCCTTCATCTTGGCCCAGTCGTACAGGCTCTCATCCAGCGCCTCACCGAGCGTCGGCGCGCCGTGGATGATTTCATTGGCCCACACCTTGGAGCCATACGGCCGCGTGCGCGAGCGCTGCATCTTGGCGCGGATGTAGCTGCTGAGCACCACCCGTGGATCGTCAAAGGTCTCGAAACTCAGGGCGTCCTGCTTCCACACTTCCAGCAGGTCGAACAGCACGGCGCTGTACAGCTCGCTCTTGGTGGTGAAGTAGTAATGCAGGTTGGAGCGCGGCAGTTGCACTTCTTCGGCGATATCCGCCATGGCGGTACTGCCATAGCCTTTCTCGGCGAAGATTTTCTCCGCCGCCAGCAGGATTTTTTCGACGTTGACCCGACGAATTCCGATCTTGTGATTGCCCATAAGGGCTCCCTGACAACAACTTGGCTTAAAGACTACCATCGGCTCTAGATCGCGGCGACAGGCCATAATGAAACTTCTGACGCGAACCTTTCCCCTGGAAATGGGATTGGTTAGGATCGCGGTCCCTATGAAGGATCATCGCAATGACTATTCGACCCCGCGTGGCCACCGACGACCCCGTGCTGGGCGCACTCTGGGAGCGCTCGGTGCGGGCCACCCATGACTTCCTCCCCGAGGATGACATTCAACGCCTGCTGCCCCTGGTGCGCGATGCCTACCTGCCAATGCCCGCGTTGGATGTGTGGGTGTATGAAGACCAGAACGGCATCGCCGGTTTTATCGGCACCGGCGGGCACAACGTAGAAATGCTGTTCATCGAGCCCGACCGCCGTGGTCAGGGCATCGGCCGCCAGTTGCTGGACCACGCCCGCGCCCGTCACGATACCCTCACGGTGGACGTGAACGAACAAAACCCCCAGGCCGTGGGTTTCTACCTGCATTATGGTTTTATCCAGGTTGCGCGCTCGCCGCTGGATGGCGAAGGCAAGCCCTTTCCCTTGCTGCACATGGCTCTACCGACTCCCTGACCCTGAAGGTATTGAACAATGTTGATCAAGAAAAGCCTCACCACCGTCGCCCTGCTCGCCTCCCTGCTGGGCGCCTCCGCTGCATTTGCCCACGCGCACCTCAAGAGCGCTGAACCGGCGGCCGACAGCAGCGTCACCGCGCCTAAAGACCTGCGCCTGACCTTTAGCGAAGGCGTCGAGGCCACCTTCACCAAGGTGTCTCTGAGCAAGGACGGCACCGAAGTCGCCATCAAGGGCCTGGAAACCCCGGACGCCGACAAGAAGGTCCTTGTCGTTACTCCCGCCGCACCGCTGACCGCCGGCAACTATAAAGTGGTGTGGAACGCGGTCTCCGTCGATACCCACAAGAGCAACGGTGAATACAGCTTCAAGGTCGGCCAATAATCCATGGCGACGCTGCTGGTGCTGTGCCGTTTCCTGCACTTCATCGTCGTGCTGCTGATGTTCGGGGCTTGTGCATTCAGGCCCTGGCTGCTCGGCGCGCAAGCGCAACCGGCGCTGGACCGGCAACTTGAGCGCATCACCCGCGGGCTGGCCTGGCTGGCATTATTCTCCGGCGTGGCCTGGCTGCTGTTGATCACCGCCAGCATGGCAGGCAGTTGGGACGCGGCGCTGCAACCGGCCACCGTGCAGTTGGTGCTGGGCAAGACCTTCTTTGGCCAGGTGTGGGTGTGGCACCTGTTGCTGAACCTGTTGCTGGTAATCGTGCTGGCCAAACCCTGGCGGGCATTGCGCTTGCCGGTCATCGCGCTGCTGCTGGCGACCTTGGCGCCGGTGGGCCATGGCGCCATGCTCGATGGGCTCAGCGGCCAGTTGCTGATCCTCAATCAAGTGGTGCACCTGGTGTGCGTCGGTGCCTGGCTCGGCGGCTTGCTGTTGCTGGTGTTGATCCTCAGGCAAGCGCAAGCCTTGGCGCTGGAGCCGATCCTGCGGCGGTTCAGCGGCGTAGGTTATGGGCTGGTCGCCGGTTTGCTGGTGACCGGCTTGATCAACGTGCGCGTGCTGACCGGGCAATTCTGGCCCACGCCGTTGTTCAACGGATTCGCGCTGATTCTGTTGATCAAAGTATTTCTGGTGCTGGGCATGCTCGCGTTGGCGCTGCTGAACCGGCTGCGTATCGAGCGCTGCGAACAACGCCTGGGCAGTTTGAAGTCCAGCGTGATGCTGGAGTGGCTGCTGGGTGTTGCAGCGGTGGCCGCCGTTTCGTTGTTGGGTACCCTTCCGCCGATGGTCATGGCTGCCTGAATCCTGCGTTGCAACTCACTCAACTGTAGGAGCCCGGCTTGCCGGCGATGGCGGCCGCAAGCCTTGCACCAACACCGACACAGCCATCGCCGGCAAGCCGGGCTCCTACAGGGAAGCGGCTGGCGCACCAAGTCATCGTATAACTTCTGCTTGACAGTCCTTGAAAACCTCGCAAATATTCGCCTCAATGTTGTACGACAACGTATAACAAATAATAAAAACAACAAAAGAAAGGGAGCTTCACAGTGAGTTCACTCGCCCGCAATTCCTCCGTTCGCCTGGGTTTTATCGGTCTAGGCAGTCTGGCTTTCACCCTACCCCTCGCCGCTTCGGCCGAAGGCTTCGTCGACGATGCAAAGGCCACGCTCAACCTGCGCAACGCCTACTTCAATCGCAACTTCACCAACCCGACCAATCCTCAGGGCAAGGCCGAAGAGTGGACGCAGAACTTCATTCTCGACGCCAAGTCCGGCTTCACCCAGGGCACCGTGGGTTTCGGCATTGATGTGCTGGGCCTGTATTCGCAAAAGCTCGATGGCGGTAAAGGCACCGGCGGTACGCAGTTGCTGCCGATCCATAGCGATGGTCGCCCGGCGGACAACTTCGGGCGACTGGGCGTGGCGCTGAAAACCAAATTATCCAAGACTGAATTGAAGGTCGGCGAGTGGATGCCGGTGCTGCCGATCCTGCGCTCCGACGACGGCCGCTCCCTGCCCCAGACGTTCCGTGGTGGCCAGGTCACGTCCAATGAGATCGCCGGCCTGACGCTCTACGGCGGGCAGTTTCGCGGTAACAGCCCGCGTAATGACGCGAGCATGGAAGACATGTTCATGAACGGCAAAGCCGCGTTCACCTCCGACCGCTTCAACTTCGGCGGCGGCGAATACAGCTTCAACGACAAACGTACCCAAGTCGGTGTGTGGTACGCCGAACTCACCGACATCTACCAGCAGCAATATTTCAACTTGACCCACAGCCAGCCCGTGGGCGACTGGACCCTGGGCGCCAACCTCGGTTTCTTCAACGGCAAGGAGGACGGCAGCGCCCTGGCCGGTGACCTCGACAACAAGACCGCCTTCGCCCTGCTCTCGGCCAAATACAACGGCAACACCTTCTATGTGGGTTTGCAGAAACTCACCGGCGACAGCGTGTGGATGCGCGTCAACGGCACCAGCGGCGGCACCTTGGCCAACGACAGCTACAACGCCAGCTACGATAACGCCAAGGAAAAATCCTGGCAGGTGCGCCATGACTTCAACTTCGTGGTGCTGGGCATTCCAGGGCTGACCATGATGAACCGCTATATCAGCGGCAGTAACGTGCACACCGGGGCGATCACCGATGGCAAGGAATGGGGCCGCGAGTCGGAACTGGCTTACACGGTGCAGAGCGGTGCGCTGAAGGATCTGAATGTGCGCTGGCGCAATTCGACCATGCGTCGGGATTTCAGCAACAACGAGTTTGATGAAAATCGCCTGTTCATCAGCTACCCGATCTCACTGTTGTAGGGCTTTGGACCCGGCGCAAACTTGTAGTCGACACACAACCTCTGTGGGAGCGGGCTTGCTCCCACATTCTGGCCATCACCTGACCGGAAGGACGTTGACAACGTGGGGAATCAATAACGATACTTCGACATAGTCATACGACAACCTACAACAACAATGGAACCCTCATGACCACCACCACAACCACGCCCGTTCCATTCAATCGCCTGCTGCTCACCGGCGCGGCTGGCGGCCTGGGTAAAGTCTTGCGCGAGCGCCTGCGCCCTTACGCCCAGGTACTGCGGCTGTCGGACATCGCCAACATGGCCCCGGCTGCCGACGCGTCCGAAGAGGTGCAACCCTGCGACCTCGCCGACAAACAAGCCGTGCACCACTTGGTGGAAGGTGTCGACGCGATCCTGCACTTCGGCGGCGTCTCGGTGGAGCGCTCGTTCGAAGAAGTGCTCGGCGCGAACATCAGCGGCATTTTCCATATCTATGAAGCCGCGCGCCGCCACGGTGTAAAGCGCGTGATTTTCGCCAGTTCCAACCACGTGATCGGCTTCTACAAGCAAGGTGAAAAACTCGACGCCCACTCCCCGCGCCGCCCGGACAGCTACTACGGCCTGTCCAAGTCCTACGGCGAAGACATGGCCAGTTTCTACTTTGACCGCTACGGCATCGAGACCGTCAGCATCCGCATCGGCTCGTCGTTCCCGGAACCGCAGAACCGCCGCATGATGCACACCTGGCTGAGCTTCGACGACCTGACCCAGTTGCTCGAACGCGCGCTGTACACCCCCAACGTCGGCCACACCGTGGTCTACGGCATGTCGGATAACCTCGACACCTGGTGGGACAACCGCTACGCCGCCCACCTGGGCTTTGCGCCCAAGGACAACTCCGAAGTGTTCCGCGCCCAGGTCGAAACCCAGCCCCCCGTGGCCGCCGATGACCCGGCCAAGGTCTACCAGGGCGGCGCGTTCTGCGCGGCCGGCCCTTTCGGGGACTGACCATGAGCGCTGAACTGATCGTCGATGCCCGCAATGCCGTAGGCGAATGCCCGGTGTGGGTGCCCGAGGAAAACGCCCTTTACTGGGTGGATATCCCCAAGGGCGGCCTGCAACGCTGGAGCGCCGCCACGGGTCATGTTGCCGCCTGGACAGCCCCGCAGATGCTTGCCTGCATCGCCCGCAGCGAGGCGGGCAACTGGGTCGCCGGGATGGAAACCGGATTTTTCCAGCTCACCCCGTACAACGACGGTAGCCTGGACACCACGCCTCTGGCGGCGGTCGAACACCCTCGCCAGGACATGCGCCTGAACGACGGCCGCTGTGATCGCCAGGGCCGTTTCTGGGCCGGCAGCATGGTGCTGAACATGGGCTTGAATGCGGCCGAAGGCACCCTGTATCGCTACGCATCCGGTGGGGCGCCCCATGCGCAGTTGGACGGTTTCATCACCTTGAACGGCCTGGCCTTCAGCCCCGATGGCCGCACGATGTATGCCTCCGATTCCCATCCGCTGGTGCAGCAGATCTGGGCCTTCGACTACGACATCGACACCGGCACGCCGTCCAACCGCCGCGTGTTCGTGGACATGCACAAGCACCTCGGCCGCCCCGACGGCGCGGCTGTGGATGCCGATGGCTGCTACTGGATCTGCGCCAACGACGCCGGGCTGATCCATCGCTTCACCCCGGACGGTCGCCTCGACCGCTCCCTCACCGTACCGGTGAAAAAACCCACCATGTGCGCCTTTGGCGGCAGTCGCCTGGACACCCTGTTCGTCACCTCGATCCGCGATGACCAGAGTGAACAGTCACTGTCCGGCGGCGTGTTCGCCCTCAACCCCGGCGTAGTCGGATTGCCGGAGCCCACCTTCACCCTCTAGCTGCATCGCTGTGCCTTGAATACAACAATAACAAGACAGGAATGAAACCCCATGGACTTCAAACGCACCTTGCTCGCCGCTGCATTCTTCACCCTCAGCAGCGCCGCCCACGCGCTGGAAATCAAATTCGCCGACATCCACCCCGCCGGCTACCCCACCGTTGTTGCCGAAGAAAACATGGGCAAGGCCCTGACCAAAGAAAGCAACGGTGAACTGACCTTCAAGTACTTCCCCGGCGGTGTCCTCGGGTCCGAGAAAGAAGTGGTCGAACAGGCTCAGGTCGGCGCCATCCAGATGACCCGCGTCAGCCTCGGCATTGTTGGCCCGGTGGTGCCGGACGTGAATGTGTTCAACCTGCCGTTCGTGTTCCGCGACCAGGCGCACATGCGCAAGGTCATCGACGGCGACATCGGCGATGAGATCCTCGCCAAGATCACCGACTCCGAATTCGGCCTGGTCGCCCTGGCCTGGATGGACGGCGGCACGCGCAACCTCTACACCAAGAAACCGGTGCGCAAAATTGAAGACCTCAAGGGCATGAAAATCCGTGTACAAGGCAACCCCTTGTTCATCGAAGCCTTCAATGAAATGGGCGCCAACGGCATCGCCATGGACACCGGCGAAATCTTCAGCGCCCTGCAGACTGGTGTCATCGACGGCGCGGAAAACAACCCGCCGACCCTGCTGGAACACAACCATTTCCAGAACGCCAAGTACTACACCCTCACCGAACACCTGATATTGCCCGAGCCCATCGTGATGTCGAAAATCACCTGGAACAAGCTCACCCCCGTGCAACAGGACATGGTGAAAAAAGCCGCCAAGGCCGCCCAGGCTGACGAGCGCGTGTTATGGGACGCCAAGTCCGCCAGCAGTGAAACCAAGCTCAAGGCCGCCGGTGTCGAGTTCATCACCGTCGACAAAAAACCCTTCTATGACGCCACCGCGCCGGTTCGCGCCAAGTACGGTGCGGCCTACGCCGACATCATCAAGCGTATCGACGCCGTTCAGTAACGCCCTCCTTCTCTAGCAAGGCCCGGCGCGGTCGGCATCGACGCGCCCGGTTACGGTGAACGCCATGAAGAATTTACTGCTGCGCATCAACGACCGCCTCTACATGACCTGCATCTGGGTCGCCGGCCTCTCGGTACTGGGGGTCGCGCTGATCATCCCCTGGGGCATCTTCGCCCGCTATGTCCTCGGCACCGGCTCCAGCTGGCCGGAGCCCACCGCCATTCTGCTGATGCTGGTGTTCACCTTTATCGGCGCCGCCGCCAGTTACCGCGCCGGCGCGCATATGTCGGTGGCCATGGTCACTGACCGCCTGCCACCCCGTCAGCGCCAGATCATCGGCATCGTCTCGCAAGTGCTGATGGGCACCATCTGCCTGTTCATGACGATCTGGGGCACCAAGCTGTGCCTGTCCACCTGGAACCAGTTCATGAGTGCCATCCCCACCCTGCGTGTGGGCATCACTTACATACCGATCCCGATTGGTGGGCTGCTGACCCTGGTTTTTGTGCTGGAAAAACTCTTGCTCGGTGACCAGAGCAACCGTCGGGTCGTGCGCTTCGACCTGGTTGAAGAAAGCGAAGGGGCTGCCTGATATGGACGCATTGATTCTGTTGGGCAGCTTTATCGCCTTGATCCTGATCGGCATGCCTGTGGCGTACGCCCTAGGGTTGTCGGCACTGATCGGTGCGTGGTGGATCGACATCCCGTTCCAGGCCCTGATGATCCAGGTGGCCGGCGGGGTGAACAAGTTTTCGCTGATGGCGATTCCGTTCTTTGTGCTGGCCGGCGCGATCATGGCCGAAGGCGGCATGTCACGGCGGCTGGTGGCGTTTGCCGGGGTGCTGGTGGGTTTTGTGCGCGGTGGCCTGTCGTTGGTGAATATCATGGCCTCGACGTTTTTCGGCGCGATTTCCGGCTCGTCGGTGGCGGACACCGCCTCGGTCGGCTCGGTGCTCATCCCGGAAATGGAACGCCGTGGCTACCCGCGTGAATTCGCCACCGCGGTGACCGTCAGTGGTTCGGTACAAGCGCTGCTGACCCCGCCCAGCCATAACTCGGTGCTCTACTCACTGGCGGCCGGCGGCACAGTGTCGATTGCCTCGCTGTTCATGGCCGGCGTGGTACCGGGCTTGCTGATGAGCGCGTGCCTGATGGTGCTGTGCCTGATCTTCGCGAAAAAGCGCAACTACCCCAAGGGTGAAGTGATTCCGCTCAAGCAGGCGCTGAAAATCTGCGCCGATGCGCTCTGGGGCCTGATGGCCATGGTGATCATCCTGGGCGGCATCCTCTCAGGGATTTTCACCGCTACCGAGTCCGCCGCGATTGCGGTGCTGTGGGCGTTTTTCGTGACCATGTTCATCTACCGCGACTACAAATGGAGCGAGCTGCCCAAGCTGATGCATCGCACGGTGCGCACCATTTCCATCGTGATGATCCTGATCGCCTTCGCCGCCAGCTTCGGCTACATCATGACCCTGATGCAGATCCCGGCAAAAATCACCACGATGTTCCTGACCCTGTCGGACAACCGCTACGTGATCCTGATGTGCATCAACGCCATGCTGCTGTTGCTCGGCACGGTGATGGACATGGCACCGCTGATCTTGATCCTCACGCCGATCCTGCTACCGGTAGTGCTGGGTATCGGCGTCGACCCGGTGCACTTCGGCATGATCATGCTGGTCAACCTCGGTATCGGCCTGATCACACCGCCCGTGGGTGCGGTGCTGTTCGTCGGCGCGGCGGTGGGCAAGGTCAGCATCGAGAAAACCGTAAAGGCGCTGCTGCCGTTCTATGGCGTGCTGTTTCTGGTACTGATGGCCGTGACTTACATTCCTGCGCTGTCGTTGTGGCTGCCAAGCGTGGTGCTCTGATGCTGATTGAACGGCAAGACAACCTGACCCACCTTACCCTTGCGCCGGCCACGGGAGGCAGCATCGTCAACTGGACGGTACTCGCCACCGGCCAGCCGCTTTTGCGACACAGCGATGCGCACGCGATCAACACCGGGTTGCCAGGCAAACTGGGGTGCTATCCCTTGGCGCCCTGGTCCAACCGGATTGCCGAAGGGGGTTTCGACAACCCCGACGGTTGGCTGGCGCTGACGCCCAATAGCTTGACCGACCCGCTGCCGATTCACGGCTCTGCCTGGCAACAGGCGTGGCAGGTGGTCAGCCAAGCGACGGATGAAGTGGTCCTGGAAATGGCGTGCGACACACCGTTCGCCTATCGCGCCGAGCAACGGTTTCGGCTGGAGAACGGTGAACTGAGCATCACTCTGCGCGTGACGCATCTGGCGGAAAAACCCGCGTGGCATGGGCTGGGATTGCATCCGTACCTGCCGCGCACAGCGGGTACGCGGCTGCAGGCCAAGGCGTCACAGGTGTGGATGAGCGACGCCGCCAAGTTACCGACGGAGCTGGCGTCAGTGCCCGCCGCCTGGGATTTCCAGCAGTTGAAAACCCTGCAGGAAGGCCTGGTGGACAACGGCTTTTGCGACTGGGACGGCCATTGCCTGATTGAGCAGCCAGAGCTGGGCTACACCCTGGAATGCCAGGCCACCGGGAGTGATTACTTCCTGCTGTACTGCCCGCCGGGGTTGGGATTTTTTTGCATTGAGCCGGTGAGTCACCCGGTGAATGCCCATCATCTGCCAGGGCGGCCAGGGCTGAAGCTGTTGGAGCAAGGCCAGTCAACTCACCTCACTTTCAACCTGAAATTCCGCCCCCTGTAGGAGCCCGGCTTGCCGGCGATTGGGTCCCTCACAATCATCACCAGACTTTCGGACGCTATCGCCGGCAAGCCGGCTCCTACAGAGAGGGTGTGTCAGGGCGGGCTGTTTTTCAGGCGGCCGGCAGTGTCGATACTGACGACCACCGACAACCCCGGCCGCAACCGTTCACTCTCGGCCTGGTCCGGGTCCACCATGATCCGCACCGGCACGCGCTGGGCGATCTTGACGAAGTTGCCGGTGGCATTGTCCGCCTGCAACAGGCTGAACTCCGAGCCGGTGGCCGGGGAAATATGCTGCACCGTGCCATGGAATTTGCGGTGGTTCAGCGCGTCCACCGTGAAGGTCACCGGCTGGCCGACCTGCACGTTGTCCATCTGGGTTTCCTTCATGTTGGCGATCACCCACAACTGCGGCGGGACCAGCGCCATCAACTGCGCGCCGGAGTTGACGTAGGCCCCGAGCCGCACGCCGATCTGCCCGAGCTGACCATCGCGGGGCGCGGTGATGCGGGTGTTGGACAAGTCAATGCGCGCCAGCTCCACCGCCGCCTCGGCACTGGCCACGGCCGCTTCCAGGGAGCCACGGTTGACGATCACCGTCTGCAGGTCTTGGCGTGCGATTTCCAGGCTGGCCTGGGCTTGCGCCACAGCGGCGATGGTCTGTGCGTTGGCGGCGCGGGTTACGTCCAGCTCGCGCTTGGACACCGAGCCGTCGCTGATCAACTCTTCATTGCGGCGCAAATCGGCGGTGCTCTTGCGTGCCTGCGCCTGGCTGTCCACCAAGGCTGCCTGACGCAGCTTGATGGTGGCTTCGGCACTGTTGCGCTGTTGCACCACATTCGCCAATGACGCCTTCTGCACCGCCAGTTGGGCCAATGCCTGGTCCAGGCGCTGCTTGTAGATGCGGTCGTCGAGGCGCACCAGCAAGTCGCCGGCTTTGACGTGCTGGAAATCCTGCACCGGCACCTCGAACACATAGCCGCTGAGCTGCGGCCCGATGATCGTGACCTGCCCGCGCACCAGCGCGTTCTCGGTGGTTTCCACTGCGCTGCTGAACGGTGGCAATTGCCAGGCGTACAGCACAATCAGCACGCCGACGATGGCGATTGCGGCAAAGCCCAGGGACGAGATTATCCGCACCCGCAACGGGCGCAGCTCGGTGGGCACCGCGCCGGGTGGCGTGCTGCCTTCCGGGGTGGACGCGATGGCGGTAGTGGTGGTGGTCGAAGGTTCAGTCATGAAGGTGCGCCGCTGGGTTGAACGGGAGTGGCTGCTGCTCGGGTGGTGCTCATCAGCCACAGACTGCGGATAAAGATCCAGATCATGGTGAGTATCGCGATGATCGCGATCAGCATGAAGACATCGTTGTAGGCCATCACGTTCGCCTCACGGGTCGCCGCGGTAGCCAGGCTGCGAATGCCCATCAGGTTGCGCAGCTCGGGGTCGGCGACAATGCCGCCGTAGGCCGAGCCGCCGCTCTGCACCCGTGCGGCCACACGCGGGTCGAGCAGGGTCAAGTGTTCGACGATCATGCTGGAGTGATACTTCTCGCGCACGATCTGGAACGTGCCCAGCAACGCTGCGCCAATCAGGCCGCCGAGGTTCTGGCAGATGCCGAACATCACCGAAAAACTCACCAGATTGCGCGGGTTGGTCAGCACGTTCTTGGTGCCCAGGACCATGGTCGGGCCGAGGAAGAACGTGCCGCCGAAGCCTAGCAGGAACTGGCTGATGTACAGGTTCTGTGGGCGGGTGAGATTACTGGAAAAACTGTCCATCACCGAGCCGGTGGCCATCAGCGCCAGGGAAATCACCAGCGGCATCAACAGGTGCGCCGGGTTGATGGTCAACGCACTGACCACCAGCCCAGCAATCGCCCCGGCGAGCATCACCACGTACAGGGTGTGCATCTGCTGGTAGCTCATGTTCAACATCTGCATAAAGCCCACCGCGCCGGTGGACTGCTCCGACAGCACCATGCGAATCAGGATCACCGCCAGCGCCAGGCGGATCATCACACCGCTGCCCAGCCAGCGGGTCATCAACATCGGGTTGGCACGGTTATGCTCGATGGCCAGGCCGGCCATGATCAGCACCAGGGAACAGGCCGAGGCAATGCCGATCCAGGGCGCCTCCAGCCACCAGTCGATGCGGCCCAGGGACAACACCGCACAGAGCAAGGCAACGCCGGTGGCGAGGATGGCGAAGGTAAGGAAGTCGAGTTTTTCAAAGGTCTTGAAGCGGTCACCGGGCGGGAGTTTAAGCAGGAACACGCAGCCCAGGCAGATCAGCGCCATGCCCAGTTCGAACAGGTACAGGCCGCGCCATTCGGCGATTTGCAGCAGGTCTTCGGAGAACAGGCGCGCCAAGGGTAGAGCGAGTTGCGCGGTGCCCAAGCCCAGCACCAGCGCCTTTAAGCGCCATTTGGCCGGGAATGCCTGGATCATGTAGTACAAGCCCAGCGAACTCAGCGCCGCGCCGACCATGCCATGGGCTGCGCGCACGGCGATGGCTGAGCTGAGGTCGTTGACGAACAAGTGGCCGAAGGTGACCAGCGCGTACAGTACCAGGAACACTTCGGTGAAGGCGCGCAGGCCGAACTGTTGGCGGAACTTCACCAGCAGCAGGTTCATGCAGACGTTGGTCATGACGTAGGCGGCGGGGAGCCAGGCCATTTCGGCGGTGGTCGCGCCGAGGGCGCCTTGCAGGTATTGCAGGTTGGCGATAACCAGCGCGTTACCCAGGCCCCCGGTGATTGCCACCAGCACGCCGACCAGCGCGAACAGCCAACGCTTGTGCGTGGGGTGCAGCGGGGTGGACGGTGAACCAGGGAGGCTTGGGCGCTCGTGGGGTTCCCAGGTGTGGGGGGTGTATTTGTTCATTCCGTGACCTAGATGAGCCGACCCGGGGGAGTCGGTGAAAGCATACTCAGAGAGTAGTAAACCTGAGGGGAGTTCATCTTGTCATGTGGGGGGTGTACATATCCGTTGCTGCGGTCACGGCCGCTTATGGTTCCGCTCTTACAGCGGGTCACTTTTGGAAGAGCGCCAAAAGTAACCAAAAACGCTTCGCCCCAACACTCGGTACCTCGCCTAGGCTCGGTATGCCCGTAATC
>NZ_JACAPG010000019.1:96887-97149 GCF_013385825.1 Pseudomonas reactans
CTAAGATCAAAATCAAAAGCAAGAGCACAGCGGCCTGACAGCCGGCTTGAGTGGTGTAGAGCAAAGGCAAAGGCAAACGCGGTCTCTGTAGGAGCTGGCTTGCCGGCGATGGTCTTCAACGATGACGCGGGGAACCAGACAAAACGCGGCGTTCTCACGTTTTTCGCCGGCAAGCCGGCTCCTACAAGTCCGCGTATCTACGATGCGAAGCGAGTCGCTCTTGATCTTGCTTTGGATCTTAGGCGCCCCGTTAAACACGCTG
>NZ_JACAPG010000002.1:0-218770 GCF_013385825.1 Pseudomonas reactans
TACATAACTCATTGTTTATCAATGAGTTTTCCGTTTCGACTGCGCCGGAAGTGGGGCGAATTATAGACATCCAGAATCTGCCGTCAATGCCTTTCTTCATATTTCTGTCATATAAGTCAGAAAAGCCCCAAAAACGCGAAAGCCGGCCCCAAGGGGCCGGCTTTCAGCTTGCCTTAAGACAAGCTGGGGAACGCAAACTGCGACGCTTCATGGCTGGCCCGCTGCGGCCAGCGCTGGGTGATCGCCTTGCGACGGGTATAGAAACGCACCCCATCCGGTCCATACGCATGCAGGTCACCAAACAGAGAACGCTTCCAACCACCAAAGCTGTGATAGGCCACCGGTACCGGCAGAGGAACGTTCACGCCGACCATGCCCACTTCAATCTCGTCACAGAACAGACGCGCCGCTTCACCATCACGGGTAAAGATACAGGTGCCGTTGCCATATTCGTGATCATTGATCAGCTGCATCGCCGCTTCCAGGCTATTCACCCGAACCACGCACAGCACTGGCCCAAAGATCTCTTCCTTATAGATGCGCATCTCTGGCGTCACACGGTCGAACAGGCTGCCACCAAGGAAGAAACCCTCTTCATGCCCGGCAACACTCAAGCCACGACCATCAACCACCAACTTGGCACCCGCTGCCACACCGTCCTCTATATAGCCACTGACTTTGTCACGGGCCTGTCCTGTCACCAGCGGTCCCATATCCAGGCCGCAGGAGGTGCCCGCGCCGATCTTCAGCGCCTTGACCTGAGGCACCAGCTTGGCAATCAACGCATCCGCCACTTGGTCCCCCACGCACACGGCGACCGAGATGGCCATGCAGCGCTCGCCACAAGAACCATAAGCAGCGCCCATCAGCGCGCTGACTGCGTTATCCAAATCCGCATCCGGCATCAACACCGCATGGTTCTTCGCACCGCCCAGTGCCTGCACGCGCTTGCCACGCTTGGTCGCTTCGGAATAGATGTACTCGGCAATCGGCGTCGACCCCACGAAACTCAACGCTTTCACTTCCGGCGCTTCAATCAGCGCATCCACTGCGCCCTTGTCGCCATGTACCACGCTCAACACGCCTTTGGGCAGACCGGCTTCCTGCAGCAGCTGTGCGATCAACAGCGTCGAGCTCGGATCACGCTCCGATGGTTTCAGGATGAAACAGTTGCCGCAGACAATCGCCAGCGGATACATCCACAAAGGCACCATCGCCGGGAAGTTGAACGGTGTAATGCCAGCGACTACGCCCAGTGGTTGGAAATCCGACCAGGCATCAATATTCGGCCCTACGTTACGGCTGTACTCGCCTTTCAGAATTTCCGGCGCAGAGCACGCGTACTCGACGTTTTCGATCCCCCGCTTCAGCTCACCCGCGGCATCTTCCAGGGTCTTGCCATGCTCTTCGCTGATCAACTGCGAGATACGCGCTTCGTTCTGCTCCAGCAATTGCTTGAAACGAAACATCACCTGGGCACGCTTGGCCGCTGGAGTATTACGCCAGGCCGGGAACGCCGCCTTGGCCGAGTCGATTGCCTGTTGAATGGTTTCACGGCTGGCCAACGGCACTTGGTGGATCACCTGGCCGGTGGACGGGTTGTACACGTCGGCACTGCGACCGCTGTCGTTGACCAACTCACCGTTGATCAAATGCTGGATAAGGCTCATGCAGAGCTCCTGAAAAGTTGTTCTATATAGAAGGAGAAATCAGTCGATCTTGTTCAGCACTTCGCCGACCGCATCGAACAGGCGATCCAGGTCCTGCGGCTTGCTGTTGAAGGTTGGCCCGAACTGCAAGGTGTCACCGCCAAAGCGCACGTAGAAGCCGGCTTTCCACAAAGCCATACCGGCCTCGAATGGACGCACGATCGCATCGCCGTCACGCGGGGCGATCTGGATCGCGCCGGCCAGGCCGTAGTTGCGGATGTCGATCACGTTCTTGCTGCCCTTCAGGCCATGCAGCGCATTCTCAAAGTGCGGTGCGACTTCGGCGACGCTCTGCACCAGGTTTTCCTTCTGCAACAGGTCCAATGCCGCCAAGCCAGCCGCACAAGCGACCGGGTGCGCCGAGTAGGTGTAGCCGTGGGGGAATTCCACCGCGTACTCAGGCGTCGCCTGGTTCATGAAGGTCTGATAGATCTCGCTACTGGCAATCACCGCGCCCATCGGGATCGCGCCGTTGGTGACTTGCTTGGCGATGCACATCAGGTCCGGGGTCACGCCGAAGCTGTCGGCGCCGAACATCGAACCGGTACGGCCAAAGCCGGTGATCACTTCGTCAAACACCAGCAGGATGTTGTGTTGATCGCAAATCTCACGCAGACGCTTGAGGTAGCCCTGAGGCGGCACCAGCACGCCCGCAGAGCCGGCCATTGGTTCGACAAATACTGCGGCGATGTTCGATGCGTCATGCAGCTCGATCAGCTTGAGCAGCTCATCCGCCAGCGCGATACCGCCCTGCTCCGGCATGCCACGGGAAAAAGCATTGCTTGCCAGCAAGGTGTGCGGCAGATGGTCAACGTCCATCATCGCCTGACCAAACATCT
This sequence comes from Pseudomonas reactans, assembly GCF_013385825.1. Taxonomy (GTDB): domain Bacteria; phylum Pseudomonadota; class Gammaproteobacteria; order Pseudomonadales; family Pseudomonadaceae; genus Aquipseudomonas; species Aquipseudomonas reactans. Next base: position 2,549 of record NZ_JACAPG010000002.1, read on the forward strand.
TACGGTTGCCGTTAACGCCGCCCAGGCTGGTGCCAGCAATGTTCACACCGTGGTAACCGCGAGCGCGACCGATCATTTTGGTCTTGGTCGCCTGGCCCTTCAGGCGCCAGTAGGCCCGCACCATCTTCACCGCGGTATCGGCACACTCGGAGCCGGAGTCGGTGAAAAACACATGGTTCAGGTTGCCAGGGGTCAGGTCAGTGATCTTTTCCGCCAGTTGGAAGGACAGCGGATGACCGTATTGGAAGCCCGGCGAGTAGTCCAGAGTGCCCAATTGCTTGGCCACCGCGTCCTGGATTTCCTTACGGGTATGCCCGGCGCCACAGGTCCACAGGCCTGACAACGAGTCGTACACCTTGCGTCCCTTGTCGTCAGTCAACCAGCTACCCTCGGCCGCCACGATCAGGCGCGGGTCACGCTGGAAGTTACGGTTGGCGGTGTAAGGCATCCAGTGCGCGTCCAGCTTCAATTGGCTGGCCAGGGACGATGGGGCGTTTTCGGGCATGTTCATCAGCAAAACCTCGCAGGGCAAAAGGCAGCGTCGGGATTGAAAAGCGTTGTTGCAGCTAAATTGCCACGGCGATAAAGTCGGTGAAATTCAACTCTTCTAACCTTCAGTCAGGCCTTCACTAAACTATGAGCAGCCGTAGACCCGATCCCCTGGCCCAAGTAAGCGACTTCGATATCCGCCTGTTGCGCATCTTTCGCAGCGTGGTCGAATGCGGTGGCTTCTCGGCAGCGGAAACCGTGCTGGGCATCGGGCGCTCGGCGATCAGCCAGCAAATGAGCGATCTCGAACAACGCCTCGGATTAAGACTGTGCCAACGCGGCCGCGCCGGTTTCTCGCTGACTGAAGAGGGGCGTGAGGTCTACCAATCCGCCCTGCAATTATTAAGTGCCCTGGAAAGCTTTCGCACCGAGGTCAACGGCTTGCACCAGCACTTGCGCGGCGAGTTGATCATCGGCCTCACCGACAACCTCGTCACCTTGCCCCACATGCGCATCACCCACGCGCTTGCCCAGTTGAAGGAGCGCGGCCCGGATGTACAGATCCAGATCCGCATGATCGCCCCCAACGAAGTCGAGCAAGGCGTACTCGATGGTCGCCTGCACGTGGGCGTGGTGCCTCAGGCCAGCGCGCTGTCGGGGTTGGAATACCAGCCGTTGTACAGTGAGCGTTCACTGCTCTACTGCGCGGTGGGTCACCCGCTGTTTTACGCCGACAACAAGCAGTTGGACGACGCACGCATCGATGCCCAAGACGCGATCGCCCCAACCTTCCGCCTGCCAGCCGAGATCCAGGCCCATTACCAGGCGCTCAACTGCACCGCGAGCGCTTCGGACCGCGAAGGCATGGCCTTCCTGATTCTCACCGGCCGCTACATCGGCTACCTGCCCGACCATTACGCCAGCCTGTGGGTACAACAAGGCCGACTGCGTGCGCTGAAACCGACTACACGTTTTTACGATTTAAGCCTCGCATCGGTCACGCGCAAAGGCCGACGCCCCCATTTGGTGCTGGAAAGTTTCCTGGAAAGTCTCGCGGCAACCCGCTAACTCGGCCTCGCAGCTAAAAGCTGAGCAATTGGACAGCTTTTTGCAATAACCCAAGGACATAGACCTTGAGTTTGCCCGCCATGCCACCAGAAGCGTTCAACAGCAGCGACCTGATCTACGGCCTCAACGACCGCCCAAAACCCGCCCCGGCTTTTCTCGCCGCACTGCAACATGTGCTCGCGGCATTTGTCGGCATCATCACCCCGCCGCTGATCATCGGTTCCACCCTGGGCCTCACTGCCCATTTGCCCTACCTGATCAGCATGGCGTTGATGGTCTCCGGCGTAGGCACCTTCATTCAGGCGCGTAGGCCATTTGGAATCGGCGCCGGGATGATCTGCCTGCAAGGCACCAGCTTTGCCTTCCTCGGTGCAGTGCTATCAGCCGGATTCTTGGTGAAACAACGCGGCGGCAGCCCGGAAGACATCATGGCGATGATCTTCGGCGTGTGCTTTTTCGGCGCTGTGGTGCAGATTGTGCTGAGTCGGTTTATCGGACAACTGCGCCGAGTCATCACGCCTCTGGTGACCGGGATTGTCATCACCCTGATCGGCATCAGCTTGATCAAGGTCGGTATCACTGACCTCGGCGGCGGTTTCAACGCCCCCGACTTCGGCGCTCCCACCAACCTGGCACTGGGCGTGTTCGTCGTTTTGACGATCATTCTGCTCAACCGCTCTAACACACCTTGGGTACGCCTCTCGGCGATCATCATCGGCTTGGCCCTCGGCAGTCTTGCCGCCTGGTTCAGCGGCAAACTCGTGCCTCAAGCCCTGCCCGAACTCCCTCTGGTCAGCTTGCCCATTCCGTTTCGCTTCGGTTTCAACTTCGACTGGAGTGCTTTCCTGCCCATTGCGCTGATTTATCTGATCAGCAGCATCGAAACCGTCGGCGACCTCACCGCCAACTGCATGATCGCCCGCCAGCCCATTAGCGGCCCTTCCTATATAAGCCGGCTTAAAGGTGGCGTACTCGGCGATGGCGTGAGCTGCATGATCGCCGCCACGTTCAGCGCTTTCCCCAACACTACCTTTGCGCAGAACAACGGCGTGATCCAACTTACCGGCGTGGCCAGCCGTTACGTCGGCCTATACATCGGCGTGGTGCTGTTTTGCCTCGGCTTGTTTCCTTTGATTGGCGCGGTATTGCAACAAATCCCCAAGCCAGTATTGGGCGGCGCCACCCTGGTGATGTTCGGCAGTGTGGCCGCCGCCGGCGTGCGCATCCTCGCCCAAGCACCGTTGGACCGACGCAGCATGCTGATCATCGCCACCTCGTTTGGCGTCGGCCTGGGCGTCGCCGCGCAACCGAACCTGCTGCACCTGATGCCGACGCTGGTACAGAACCTCTTCGACTCCGCCATCACCAGCGGCGGGTTGACCGCCATTATTCTGTGCCTGTTATTGCCCGAAGCCAAAGCAACCTCCACTGCCGCAAACCACGCTCCGGAAAGCGACACACTGGAATCGCTTTGACGGTTTTATTGCATCAGGACTTGTCTGAGGCTTGAGGGTGGGTTATCTGTGCACACGTCGTCTCTATCGATCAGCACGGAAACCTCCATGAGCCTCGAAGTTCCTGCCCACAGCAACCACGCCGGTAAGCCCGCCAGCCGCATTCGGCAAAAGAACGAACAAGCCATTCTGCAGGCTGCTGAAGATGAGTTCGCACGCCATGGCTACAAAGGCACCAGCATGAACACCATTGCTGCCAGTGCCGGGTTGCCCAAGGCCAACTTGCATTACTACTTCACCAATAAGCTGGGCCTGTACATTGCGGTGCTCAGCAACATCCTCGAACTGTGGGACAGCACCTTCAACACGCTGACCGCCGAAGATGACCCGGCCGTGGCGCTCACTCGCTACATTCGCACCAAGATGGAGTTTTCGCGCCGCCAACCCCAGGCCTCGCGGATTTTCGCGATGGAAATCATCAGCGGCGGTGAATGCCTGACCGAATATTTCAGCCAGGACTACCGCGCCTGGTTCAGTGGCCGTGCGGCGGTGTTCCAGGCCTGGATTGACGCTGGCAAGATGGACCCGATCGACCCGGTGCACCTGATTTTCCTGCTGTGGGGCAGCACCCAGCACTATGCCGACTTCGCCACCCAGATCTGTCGCGTCACCGGTCGAACCAAGCTGACCAAGCAAGACATGGAAGACGCCGGCACCAACCTGATCCACATCATTCTCAAAGGCTGTGGCGTCAAGCCCGCCCTATAAACGAAGCGACTTATGCCTTTCACGCTTACCGGTCTTTGCGAGTTTCACGAAGAAATCCGCAAAAGCCGCTTTATCACCCTCGCCGCCCCCATCACCAGCCCGCAAGACGCCCAGACGTTTTTCGCGCAGCACAGCGACCTGAACGCCACGCACAACTGCTGGGCCTGGAAGCTCGCGGATCAATACCGCAGCAATGATGATGGCGAACCCGGAGGTACCGCTGGCCGACCGATCCTGGCGGCCATCGAAGCACAAGGTTTCGATCAGGTCGCGGTGCTGGTCATCCGCTGGTACGGCGGCATCCAGTTGGGCACCGGTGGCCTCGCCCGCGCGTATGGCGGCGGCGCGAACAAATGCCTACAAACCGCCGAACGCATTGAGCTCATCAGCCGCGTGCCGTTGAACTGCGCATGCGGTTTCTCGGAATTGAACCTGGTGAAACTGCGCGTCGCCGAACTGGGCGGACTGGTAGTAGAAGAATCTTTCACCGCCAACGGCGTCGAGCTACAACTCGCCTTGGGCGAAGCCCATATCGATACCCTGCAAATTCAACTCGCCGACCTTAGCCGTGGGCGTATCCTGCTACAACGCTGAACACCCTGAACCGCGACTCTTAAAGGAAGCTTTTCATGTCTACGCCAAAAACCGCATTGATCATCGGCGCCTCGCGCGGGCTGGGCCTTGGGCTGGTCAAGCAACTGTTGCAGGACGGTTGGGACGTGACCGCCACCGTGCGTGATCCGAGCAAAGCCGATGCCCTGAAAGCCGTAGGCCCGGTACAGATCGAAAAACTTGATATGGACGACCAGCAAGCCGTGATCGCCCTGAGCCAACGCCTGAAGGATCGGACCTTCGATCTGTTGTTCGTCAACGCCGGCGTCAAAGGCCCCGCCAATCAAGAGCCGGGCCACGCCACCTTGGCAGAGGTCGGCCAACTGTTCTTCACCAACGCCGTGGCGCCGATCAACCTGGCCCAGCGCTTTGTCGGGCAGATCCGCAAGGACAGCGGCGTATTGGCGTTCATGAGTTCGGTACTGGGCAGCGTGACCATCCCCGACGGCTCCGACCTGGCGTTGTACAAAGCCAGCAAGGCGGCACTCAACTCCATAACCAACAGCTTCATCACCCAATTGGGCGACCATAAGTTGACCGTGCTGTCACTGCACCCAGGCTGGGTGAAGACCGACATGGGCGGTGAAAACGCACACATCGACGTCGACACCAGCGTGCGCGGCCTGGTGGACCAGGTGAACGCCTACACCGGCAAAGGCGGCCATCATTTCATCGATTACAAAGGCGACACCATCGCTTGGTAAATTAGCCCCTGTGGGAGCGGGCTTGCCCGCGAAAAATGCCAAGGCACCGCGTTAATCCAGAAAGCTCGCGTTATTGTTGACGTTTTTCGCGAGCAAGCTCGCTCCTACAGAGGTAGACTCATCACCTCGCCTTCACCGGCGACCCTGGATCAGCAGACAGGGCAACACTGAGCTGGCAAACCTGAACCCATCATTCAGAGGAGCCGGCCAATGCCTGCGACCCGTATCTGGTTAAAAAACCCCCTCGCGATTTTCACGGCCAACGGCCTCGACGCCCGTGGCGGCCTGGTGCTGCAAGACGGTGTGATCACCGAAGTGCTGGCCCAAGGCCAAGAACCCGCGCTGCCCTGCGCCCAAGTGTTCGAGGCGCGTGAGCATGTGGTCTTGCCGGGGCTGATCAACACTCACCACCACTTTTATCAAACCCTGACTCGCGCCTGGGCGCCGGTGGTCAATCAGCCATTGTTTCCCTGGTTGAAAACCCTATACCCGGTCTGGGCAAGACTCACCCCGGAAAAGCTCGCTCTGGCCAGCAAAGTCGCATTGGCCGAATTGCTGCTCTCGGGCTGCACCACAGCGGCGGACCACCACTACTTGTTCCCCGACGGCCTGGAAAACGCCATCGACGTACAAGTGGAAAGCGTCCGCGAGTTGGGCATGCGCGCCATGCTCACCCGTGGTTCCATGAGTTTGGGTGAAGCCGACGGCGGCCTGCCACCGCAACAGACGGTGCAGCAGGGCCAAGTCATCCTTGAAGACAGTCAGCGTCTGATCCGCGAATACCACCAGCGTGGTGACGGCGCGCAAATCCAGATCGCCCTGGCGCCCTGCTCACCGTTTTCCGTCACCCCGGAAATCATGGAAGCCAGCGCCGAACTGGCCAACCGCCTGGATGTACGCCTGCACACCCACCTGGCCGAAACCCTCGACGAAGAAGATTTCTGCCTGCAGCGCTTCGGCCTGCGCACCGTGGATTACCTCGACAGCGTCGGCTGGCTCGGCCCACGTACCTGGCTCGCGCATGGCATTCACTTCAATCCGGATGAAATCGCGCGCCTGGGCGCCGCCGGCACCGGCATCTGCCATTGCCCAAGCTCGAACATGCGCCTGGCGTCCGGCATCTGCCCGACCCTGGACCTGCTCGCGGCCGGCGCGCCTATCGGCCTGGGTGTGGACGGTTCCGCGTCCAACGACGCGTCGAATATGATCCTTGAAGCGCGCCAGGCTTTGTACATCCAGCGCCTGCGTTACGGCGCGGAAAAGATCACCCCGGAAGGCGTGCTGGGCTGGGCAACCAAAGGCTCGGCGCAGTTGCTGGGCCGTACGGATATTGGTGAATTGGCCGTCGGAAAACAGGCCGACCTGGCGCTGTTCAAGCTCGACGAGCTGCGCTTCTCCGGCAGCCACGATCCGATCTCGGCGCTGCTGTTGTGCGGCGCCGATCGTGCGGACCGGGTGATGATTGCAGGCAAATGGCGCGTGATCGACGGCCAGGTCGAAGGCCTGGACCTGAAAGGCCTGATCGCCGATCACACCCAGGCCGCGCGGCAGTTGATCGCTGGCTGATTACAACCCCAACAGCGACAGCATGATAAAGGTCGCAAACAGCACGAAATGGGTCATCCCTTCGATGGCGTTGGTTTCGCCATCGTTGAGGTTGATCGCGCTGACGATCAGCGTGATAAACACCATCACCGTTTGTACCGGCGTCATCGCCATCTGGAACGGTTGGCCGGTGTAGAGCGCCATCGCCTCCATCACCGGTACCGTCAAGATCACCGTCGACAGCGAAGCACCCAACGCAATGTTGACCACCGATTGCATGCGGTTGGCCAACGCGGCGCGCAATGCCGTCAGGATTTCCGGCGCCGCTGAAATCGCCGCGACCACAATCGCCGTAATCACCGGCGGCGCTCCCGTACCCTCCAAGCCTAGATCCAGCGTCTTGGACATCACCTCCGCCAATGCGCCGATCACAATCACCCCAAATATCAGGGTGCCAATGGAAAACGCCAGGTTGACCGGAGGGGCCTCCTGTTCTTCCGGCTGTTTCTTGCGGCGTTTTTCCGGGTAGCTGTAGCTGAAGAAGTAACTGTGCGGCCCCACCTGCATGCGCAGAAACAGGGTGTACAACACCACCATCGCGCCAATGGTGAAGGCCGAGTAGATTTTCCAGTCGGCTTCGGGGATGAATTCCGGCACCACCATCGACACGCCCATGGCGGTGAGGATCATCACGCTGTAGGTGCGGGCCGAATCATCGTTGTAGGACTGCTCGCCATGCTTGATGCCGCCCATCAACGCGGCCAGGCCGAGGATGCCGTTGATATCGAGCATCACCGCCGAATAAATGGTGTCCCGTACCAGGGTGGGCGAAGGCTCGTTGCTCATCATGATCGCCAGGATCACCACTTCCACCAGCACGGCGGCGAGGGTGAGGATCATGGTGCCGTAGGGGTCGCCGACCTTTTCCGCCAGTTGCTCGGCATGGTGGGCCACGCGCATCGACGCCACCACGATAAAGCCGATCAGCACCACGCCGGCCAGCAACGCCGTGATCTGCCCGCTGTGCAGCATCCAGTGCTCCAACGGGTAGGCGGCGATGGCGGCAATCAGCGCCAGCAGCATGAATTTTTCTTGCTTGAGGGATGTGAGCATTCCGGGCCTTTTAGTGCGGCAAATCAGTCATTGATGGGGTACAGACTGCGTCACGCCGCTAACGTTTCGTTACACCTTAGTTCACGCGGCCCTTGCGCGAATGCAACGAAAACGATCCTGCTGGTCAGGTTTTGCCGATTATTTCGGCCATGGCCTGTAGAATGCCGCCATTGCACCTGATGAGAATTTAGAAAATGTACGATTGGCTCAACGCCCTGCCCAAGGCTGAACTGCACCTGCACCTGGAAGGCTCGCTGGAGCCAGAGTTGCTGTTCGCCCTGGCCGAGCGCAACAAGATCGCGCTGCCGTGGAACGACGTCGAAACCCTGCGCAAGGCCTACGCCTTCAACAACCTGCAAGAGTTTCTCGACCTGTATTACAAGGGCGCCGATGTGCTGCGCACCTCCCAGGACTTCTACGACCTGACCTGGGCCTACCTGCTGCGTTGCAAAGAGCAGAACGTGATTCACACCGAACCCTTCTTCGATCCGCAGACCCACACCGACCGTGGCATCCCGTTCGAAGTGGTGCTCAACGGCATCGCCGCCGCATTGAAAGATGGCGAGCAACAACTGGGTATCACCAGCGGCTTGATCCTCAGCTTCCTGCGCCACCTGAGCGAAGCTGAAGCCGAGAAAACCCTGGACCAAGCTCTGCCATTCCGCGACGCGTTCGTGGCCGTGGGCCTGGACAGCTCGGAAATGGGTCACCCACCGAGCAAGTTCCAGCGCGTGTTCGACCGTGCCCGCCACGAAGGTTTCCTCACCGTGGCCCACGCCGGCGAAGAAGGCCCGCCCGAGTACATCTGGGAAGCCATTGACCTGCTGAAGATCCAGCGCATCGACCATGGCGTGCGCGCCATCGAAGACGAGCGCCTGATGCAGCGCATCATCGACGAGCAGATCCCGCTGACCGTGTGCCCGTTGTCCAACACCAAGCTGTGCGTGTTCGATGACATGGCCCAGCACAACATCCTCGACATGCTTGAGCGTGGCGTGAAGGTGACGGTGAACTCGGATGACCCGGCCTACTTCGGCGGTTATGTCACCGAAAATTTCCACGCGCTGTACACCTCGCTGGGCATGACCCAGGACCAGGCCAAACGCCTGGCGCAGAACAGCTTGGATGCGCGGCTTGTAAAGCCATAACGGTGTAAAGAACAATTGGCCAGGTCAGGCAGACCTGGCCAATCGAGTGATTTCCCTATGCCCTACGGCGTTGACCCGTAACGCCTGGGACTCATTGATCACGCTGATCCAGTTCGACTGCAGAAAGAGTTGCAACAACCCCGCACCCAACGCCCCCCCCAAATGAGGTTGGTGCTGGCTCCAGTCGAAACAATTACACACCAGCGGCGACGCCAGGGCTTGGGTAAAAATCCCAAGGCTTGCCAGGCGCTGTGCGCCCTTGACCGTGATATCGGCACGCTGCTCATAGCGTTCTATCCAACCCGCCTCCAGCAGATGCTGGTACAACTGAGCGCCCAATTCCCCACCGAGGTGGCCATGGCACAACCGCGCATGGCGTAACAGCGCTGGAGCGACCAACGCCGGCGGCAGAGACTCCGGCGCCCGGCGTGCGGCGCACGCCATGGTGGTCCTGGCCAAGGCGTCAATGGCGGCACTGACATCAGGCGCCGCGACACGGAACAAACGCTTGCCGCGCCTGGCTTCCACTTGCAGCACACCACTTGCCGTCAGTCGCGCCAGATGCGCGTTGGCGGATGTCGGTGACAACCCGGCAAGCGCCGCCAACTCGACGGGTGACTTGGCCGAGCCATCCATCAAGGCCCACAGCATGGCAGTACGTTTGGGCTCGGCGAGCAAACTGGCGATCTGACTGATGCAAGGTGCAGCTTCCATCTTTTCACTCCCTGTCGATTTATTTTTCTGCTGAGGTAGGCACCAAAGTATAGGGGCGCAAACCACCGGCTCCATGGCGTCTGACAGCGTAGAGAGGGACAGGATCTGAGTGAAATTTCCGACTTTGATGGAGTCCGTTATGTTGTGCCGGATCGCTCTGGCAATTGGGCGGTCAATGTCGCACAGCGAGACACAAGCATTTCCCGCAGCAGGTTGATGGGTTTGCTCAATTGCGCGCGGTGCGCGCACAGCAGATTGAGCGGTGTACGCTCACCGCGCAGCTCCGGCAGGATAAGGCGCAAGCGCCCGGCCAGTACGTCGGTACTCACATCCAGCCAGGACTTGTAGGCAATGCCCACCCCCGCCACCGCCCAGCGCCGGACCACGTCGGCATCGTCACTGAAGCGGTCGCCGGTGACGGTCAGGCTGATTTCGCGTTTACCGTCGTTAAAGCTCCAGTGGTCGTGGACCCGGCTGCCGAGCATGTACAGCAAGCAATTGTGCTGGGCCAACTGCTCCAGGTGCCGAGGCTCGCCATAACGTGCGAGATAGCTGGGAGAGGCACACAGCACACGCACATTGTCTGGGGCAATGGGCAGCGCAATCAGGCTGGAGTCTTCAGGCTCACCATAACGCAAGGCGATATCCACTGGCTGGCGGAACAGATCGGCAATCCGGTCGCCGAGCAATAGCCGCACGGTGAGTTGTGGGTAGTCACGCTGGAACTCATCCAACCACGGCAATAACTGATTGCGCCCGAAATCCGACGGGGCCGACAACTGCAGCACACCACTGACATGATCCTGCCCACTGGCCAATAAGCGTCGCCCCTCATCCAGCGAACTCAAGGCAGCACGGGCATATTCCAGGAAGCCCTCACCTTCGGCGGTCAGGCGCAGGCTGCGAGTCGAGCGCGCCAGCAAACGCGTACCCAGTTGCTGTTCGATGCGTTTGAGCGCCGCACTCGCCACTGCGGGCGACAGGTCCATCACCCGTGCCGCAGCCGACAGGCTACCCAAGTCTGCCGCCCGCACAAACAACTGCAAATCATCAAAACGCAGCATGCTCTTCCGCTCATTATCAAAGTTTTGTTGAAACAGACTGCAGTTTTAGCGGGTTTTATCTGCGCGGGAAATAGCCAATCATCTGTGCATCCCGTTCCTCACGTGTCTGGAGTTGATTATGTCCACCGCCTTTAACGTCATCGCCACGCTGATCGCCAAACCTGGCCAACAGGCCACCCTGGAAACTTTGCTGCGCGGTCTGTTGGAACCCACGCGCCTGGAAGCCGGTTGCGAGCAGTACGACTTGCACCAGGATCTGCAACACCCCGAAACCTTCTACATGCTCGAACGCTGGAGCGACGACGCGGCGCTGGCCGACCACGACCAGAGCGCACATATCCAGGGCTTTCGCGCCAAGGCCGCGGATGTGCTCGAACACTTCGAGCTCAAGCGCCTGAAATTTCTCGCCTGATCCTCACCATTTTTCTGTAGGAGCGAGCTTGCTCGCGAAAATCGTCAACGAAAACGCTGCATGCCTGGTTTAACGCGGCGCCCTTGAGTCTTTCGCGAGCAAGCTCGCTCCTACAGTCGATTACCCTTGTCTTATGGAGCCATCATGAAAGCCATTGCTTACTACGCCTCGCTGCCGATCAACGATCCAAACGCCCTGCAAGACATCGAACTACCCGCACCTGTCGCAGGCCCGCGTGACGTGTTGGTGGAAGTCAAAGCCATCTCGGTCAACCCGGTGGACACCAAGGTGCGCCAGAACGTCGCCCCGGAAAATGGCGCCGCCAAGGTACTGGGCTGGGACGTGGCCGGTGTGGTCAAGGCCGTCGGCAACGACGTGACACTGTTCAAGGTCGGAGACAAGGTGTTTTACGCGGGTTCCCTGGTGCGTCCGGGCGGCAACAGCGAATTGCACACGGTGGATGAGCGCATCGTCGGGCATATGCCGAAGAGCCTGGGTTTTGCCGAAGCCGCCGCGTTGCCGCTGACCGCCATCACCGCCTGGGAATTGCTGTTCGAACGCCTGCAAGTGCGCGAAGGTCATCAGGACGAAGGCCAGAGCCTGTTGATCGTCGGTGCCGCCGGTGGCGTGGGGTCGATCCTGACTCAACTGGCCAGCCAACTTACCGCCTTGAAAGTAATCGGCACCGCCTCACGCCCGGAAACCCAAGCGTGGACCAAAGCCCTCGGCGCCGACCTGGTGATCGACCACAGCCAACCGCTCAGCGAAGCACTGAAAGCTGCCGGCCACCCGCAGGTGACCCACGTCGCCAGCCTGACCCAGACCGATCACCATCTGGACCAGTTGGTCGAAGCCCTGCAACCCCAGGGCAAGCTCGCGCTGATCGACGATCCCAAGGCGCTGGACGTCAGCAAGCTCAAGCGCAAGAGCCTGTCGCTGCATTGGGAGTTCATGTACACGCGCTCAATGTTCGAGACCCCGGACATGATCGAACAGCACCACCTACTCAATCGCGTGGCCGAACTGATTGACGCCGGCACCCTGAAAACCACCGTGGGTGAGCATTTCGGCGTGATCAATGCGGCAAACCTGCGGCGTGCCCATGCGCTGCTGGAAAGCGGCAAGGCCAAGGGCAAGATCGTGCTGGAAGGTTTCTGAAAAAATAGCTGTCAGGGTCGTCCATTATTCATGTGAGTAATGGACGACACCGCTAGTCAGAGAGTTGACCTTTGTCATATTTGTGAGCGTATTCGGGTTTATATTGGCCGCCTTTGCCACGATTCTTTTACGTGAGGAAGTCAGCAATGAAAATCCTGATAAAAGCGTTAGCAAAATCCGCAGGCAATAAATGGCAGGTCCGTCTCGACCAGGACGCCTTCACCTTCCGCACCGAAGCCGAGGCCCGCGCCTTTGCCGATACCCTGCAAGCCCGTATCCAGGCGCCCCACCGTTTTCCAAGCAGCCAGCAACGTTCTGCTGCTGGCTGATCCGCTGTTCAGACCTGCGCCTGCAAGGCCCGTTTGCGTTGCAGGCGCTGGGTCGACATCGCAATCGTCACCGCCAACACACCGCACAAGCTGATGACCATCGCCATCGGCATCGCCGTGCCATCGTGCAAAATCCCGACCAACGACGCCGCCCCCGCCGCCACGCCAAACTGAATGCACCCCAGCAACGCCGAAGCGCTACCGGCCCGTGCACCCTGCCCGCTCATGGCACAGGCCGAGGTATTCGGCAAAATGCAGCCCAAGCTGGCGATGCAGATAAACAGCGGCACCAGTAATGGCCACAGCGCATCGGTGCGCAACGCCGCGATACCGAGCAAGCTCAACGCTGCCAGCAGATAAACCCACACACTGCGCGACAACAGGAACGCCGGGCCACGCTTGGACAGCAATCGCGCATTCAACTGCGCCACCAGGATAAAGCCCGCGGCATTGGAGCCGAACAGCCAGCCGTAATGCTCGGCGGGCACACCATAGAGTTGAATGAAGACAAAAGGTGAACCGGCGATGTAGGCAAACATTCCGGCGATCGAGATGCCGCCGGTGAGCGCATAGCCCAGGTAAACCCGGTCCGACAACAGCGCCGCATAGCGACGCAGCGACCCGGACAACGGCTGGCGCGGCTGATGGGCCGGGAAGGTTTCCGGCAGCCCGACCGCCACGGCGATGGCCGCCATGACGCTGAAGATCGACAGGGCGAGGAAAATCGACTGCCAGCCCCATATTCCCACCATCAGCCCGCCCGCCAGCGGTGCAAGGATCGGCGCCAGACCGGTGACCAGCATCAACTGGGAAAACACTTTGGCCGAGCCGACCGCGTCGCATTTGTCACTGACCACCGCGCGGGAAATCACCATGCCGGCGCAGCCACCCAACGCCTGCACAAAACGCGCGCCGATCAGCCATTCCAGCGACGGCGCAAAGGCGCAGGCAAATGAAGCCAGGGTAAACAGGGTGACACCACTGAGCAGCGGGCCGCGTCGACCAAAGCGGTCGGCCAGTGGGCCATAGATCAGTTGGCCGATGGCCAGGCCGCCGAAATACACCGCCAGGGTCAGCTGGATGTGTTTTTCATCCGTGGCGAAGGCCTTGGCCATGGCCGGGAAGCCGGGCAGGTAAAAATCGATCGCCAGCGGCGCAAAGGCGCTCAAGGCACCCAGAATCAGGATTATGCGGAGGTTCATCGGGCACCCAAGTGAGACGGCAGCCCGATAGTCTAGCCGCGCTTGGGTGCGTTGAACACGATAGCTCGCTAACTATTTACCCGTATCAGGCAAGCTTGGCGCTGTAGCCCTCTTCGGTGATCGCCTCGATCACTTGCTCGGCAGACAAACGGCTTTCGACGCCCACTTCCTTCGCGGCCAAGTCGACTTTCACACTGGCCGCCGGATCCTGGCTCTGCACTGCCTGGGTCACCGCTCGAACGCAGTGGCCACAGGTCATTCCTTCAACGCTGAATACTTGCATGACATGACTCCTTTGATGAGGTTGGACCCAGTCTCGACCTTGCCACGATGGCAAGGTCAAGTTCCGGAAATTTCTGCCGGGCTGGTATTTGGCCGCTTCAAAGGCCAAGCTTCACCCAACTTTGATTCACACCACGGAGCATTCGCCATGCGCTGGTCGTTTTTTGCCCTTGCGGGCCTGATGAGCTTGTCGGCCGCCGTGCCTCAGGCCTTCGCCGCAGAAGACTATGCGGTGCTGATCATTTCCCGGGAACGCCTGGAAGTGCCGACCAACTGCGAAATCGGCCTGTACCTGAATGACCAGCTCGCGGGTAGGCTGTTCCAGGAACAGGCTACGTCGTTCAACTTGCCGGCGGGCAATCTGTCGTTACGCCTGAAGCTGCTGCCCGGCCAATCCCCAGGTTGCCTGCCAGGGATGTTGGCGCCGCCAGCGCAGAACATCACGCTCAAGGCCGGTGATGTGCGCAAACTGCGCATTGCCCAGGGCCCGGATGGGATGTACCTCAAAGCCGCCAAACTGGAATACTGAAGGCGCTTGACCTTCCCCACAGGTCAAGGTTGATCCTAGGGGCAACTTCTCTTGGAGGACTGCCCCATGAATGGATCCACCACCTTTGACCTGCCCATCAGCGGCATGACCTGCGCCAGCTGTGCCGGCCGGGTCGAGCGTGCGCTGGGCAAGGTGCCGGGGGTGCAACGCGTCAGCGTCAACCTGGCCAATGAGCGCGCCCATATCGAAGTACTCGGCCAGATGAACCCCGGCGTGTTGATCGCCGCCGTCGACAAAGCCGGCTACACCGCCACCCTGCCCCAGAGCGAAACCGCCACCGACGCCAATCAAGCCCAGCGCCTGCACCGCGAGCGTTGGTCGCTGCTGCTGGCGATCCTGCTGGCTTTGCCATTGGTGCTGCCGATGCTGGTGGAACCGTTCGGCCTGCACTGGATGCTGCCCGCCTGGGCGCAGTTCGCCCTGGCCACCCCCGTGCAATTCATCTTTGGCGCACGCTTCTATATCGCCGCCTGGAAAGCCGTGCGTGCCGGTGCTGGCAATATGGACCTGCTGGTCGCCATCGGCACCAGCGCCGGTTATGGCTTGAGTATTTATGAATGGCTTACCGCGCACCCTGGCATGGCGCCGCACCTGTACTTCGAAGCCTCCGCGGTGGTGATCGCCTTGGTGCTGCTCGGTAAATACCTGGAGAGCCGTGCCAAGCGCCAGACGGCCAGCGCCATCCGCGCCCTGGAAGCCTTGCGTCCGGAGCGGGCGATCCGGGTGATTGAGGGCCGTGAAGAAGACGTCGCCATCAATGCCCTGAAACTCAATGATCGGGTGCTGGTAAAACCCGGCGAACGCTTCCCGGTGGACGGTGAGGTGGTCGAAGGCCAGAGCCATGCCGACGAAGCCCTGATCAGTGGCGAAAGCCTGCCCGTGCCAAAACAACCCGGCGATAAGGTTACCGGCGGCGCCATCAACGGCGAAGGCCGGCTGCTGGTGCGCACCCTGGCCCTCGGTGCTGAAAGCGTGTTGGCGCGGATCATCCGCCTGGTGGAAGACGCCCAGGCCGCCAAGGCACCGATCCAGAAACTGGTGGATAAAGTCAGCCAAGTGTTTGTCCCGGCCGTGCTGGTGCTGGCGTTGGTGACGTTGGTGGGCTGGTGGCTGTATGGCGCGTCCCTGGAGACCGCGATCATCAATGCTGTCGCCGTACTGGTGATCGCCTGCCCTTGCTCCCTGGGCCTGGCCACACCGACCGCGATCATGGCCGGCACCGGCGTCGCCGCGCGCCACGGCATTTTGATCAAGGATGCCGAAGCCCTGGAACGCGCTCATGAAGTAAGCGCGGTGGTCTTCGACAAGACCGGCACCCTCACCTCCGGCACGCCGAAGATTGCGCACCTGGCAGCCGTGGATGGCAACGAAGCCATGCTGCTGCAACAAGCCGGAGCGTTGCAACGTGGCAGTGAACACCCGTTGGCAAAGGCCGTGTTGGACGCCTGTGACGAACAAGGGCTGAAGGTGGCCGATGTAACGGCCAGCCAGTCCCTGACCGGGCGGGGCATCGCCGGCACGCTGGACGGCCTGCCACTGGCTCTGGGCAATCGTCGCTTGCTGGAAGAATGCGGCTTGAACGCGGGCCATCTGGCCGACTTCGCAAAGGCTTGGGAGGCAGAAGGCCGCACCCTGTCCTGGCTGATTGAGCAAGGCGCCCAACCCCGCGTGCTTGGGCTGTTCGCGTTTGGCGACACCCTCAAGCCCGGTGCGCTGGAGGCCGTGGAGCAACTCAAGGCCCAGCACATCAGCAGCCACCTGCTCACCGGCGATAATCGCGGCAGTGCCCGCGTGGTCGCCGAGGCGTTGGGCATCGACGACGTGCACGCCGAGGTGCTGCCCGCCGACAAAGCCGCCACCGTCGCCGAGCTGAAAAAAACCGGGGTTGTCGCAATGGTCGGCGACGGCATCAACGACGCCCCGGCCCTGGCCGCCGCCGATATCGGCATCGCCATGGGCGGCGGCACCGACGTGGCCATGCACGCCGCCGGCATCACCTTGATGCGCGGCGATCCGCGCCTGGTTCCCGCCGCTCTGGAGATCAGCCGCAAGACCTACGCAAAAATCCGCCAGAACCTGTTCTGGGCCTTTGTGTATAACCTGATCGGCATTCCCCTGGCGGCGTTCGGCCTGCTCAACCCGGTGCTGGCCGGTGCGGCGATGGCCTTGTCCAGCGTCAGCGTGGTGAGTAATGCGTTACTGTTGAAGACTTGGAAGCCCAAGGACTTGGAGGATCAGCGCCCATGAACATCGGCCAAGCCGCACGCCAGAGCGGGTTGAGTGCCAAGATGATTCGCTACTACGAATCCATCGGCCTGCTCAAAGCCGCGCATCGCACCGACAGTGGCTATCGCGTGTACGGCCAGGATGACTTGCACACCCTGGCGTTTATCAAACGCTCGAGGGATCTGGGGTTTTCATTGGAAGAGGTCGGCAAGCTGCTGACCCTGTGGCAGGACCGGCAGCGGGCCAGCGCCGACGTAAAAGCCTTGGCGCGCCAGCATATCGAGGAGCTGAACCAGAAAATTCTTGAGCTGGGACAGCTGCGCGACACCTTGCAGGACCTGGTAGAGCACTGCCAAGGCGATCATCGGCCGGATTGTCCGATTCTCAAGGAATTGGCGTCCGGTAGCTGTTGCTGACAACCCCTTGTAGGAGCCGGCTTGCCGGCGATGGCGGCCTGAACCCTTGCACTGGATTCAAGGCCTCATCGCCGGCAAGCCGGCTCCTACAGGGGTGGTGTTGTCAGCGGGTCATTGCATCCACGGCGGTGGCGGTGGCTCGTCCGGCACCTTGCTTGGTGGCGCATCATCCGCCGCGCGAATCGCCTGGCGACGCTCCTCGTCCAACCGCGCCGCTTCGATCTCGCGGATCACACCGCCGACATCCGCCAGCTCTTCCGGCTCGTCGAACTCGCCGGTCAATACACTGGCCGGGTGCAGGGTGCCGGCTTCATAAAGTGCCCACATTTCCTTGGCATACTTGGTCTTCTTCAACTCCGGGGCAAAGCGCCCGAAGTAGGAAGCCATGTTGCCCACGTCCCGCTCCAGCATGCTGAAGGCGTGGTTGTTGCCCGCCGCATCCACCGCCTGGGGCAGGTCGATGATGACCGGGCCAGTTGGCGTAAGCAGCACGTTGAACTCGGACAGGTCACCGTGCACCAGGCCGGTACACAGCATCAGCACGATCTGGGAAATCAGGAAAGCGTGGTATTCGCGCGCCTGGTCCGGTTCCAGCGTGACGTCGTTCAGACGCGGTGCCGCATCGCCGTACTCGTCGGCCACCAGTTCCATCAGCAGCACGCCTTCGAGGAAGTCGAACGGCTGGGGCACGCGAACGCCCGCACCGGCCAGGCGGAACAACGCCGCCACTTCGGCGTTCTGCCAAGCGTCTTCGGTTTCTTTCTTGCCGAACTTGGAGCCCTTGGCCATGGCCCGGGCCTGCCGGCTGTTACGGACCTTACGGCCCTCCTGGTATTCGGACGCTTGACGAAAACTTCGTTTGTTCGCCTCCTTGTAAACCTTGGCGCAACGCAATTCATTGCCGCAGCGCACCACATAAACAGCTGCTTCTTTACCACTCATGAGTGGGCGCAGCACTTCGTCGACCAGACCGTCTTCGATCAGGGGTTCAATGCGTTTAGGAGTCTTCATCAGCTTTTATTGTGGGTCCTTTATTACCAAATACGCGTATGGCACTCGTTATACGGCAATCAGCTCGCCGGTGGGAGGGGCTACCGACCGTTGATCACTTAAGAATGCAACCAATAGGCCAGTTTCAGCGCTCAATGATTGCCGTAACCCCCTGCCCACCTGCCGCACAGATGGATATCAGCCCGCGGCCTTTGCCCGCCGCATCCAGCAACTTGGCCAGATTGGCGACGATACGCCCACCCGTGGCGGCAAACGGGTGCCCGGCGGCCAGGGAGCTGCCTTTCACATTGAGCCGGCTGCGGTCGATAGCGCCCAAGGGTGCGTCGAGTCCCAGGTGTGTCTTGCAGTAGTCCGCGTCCTCCCAGGCCTTGAGCGTGCACAACACTTGGGCAGCGAAGGCTTCGTGGATCTCGTAGTAATCGAAGTCCTGCAGCGTCAGACCATTCCTCGCCAGCAAGCGCGGCACCGCGTACACCGGCGCCATCAGCAGGCCTTCGGCGCCGTTGACGAAATCCACCGCTGCCGCTTCGCCATCGCGCAAATACGCCAGGATCGGCAAGCCGCGCTCTTTAGCCCAGGCTTCACTCCCCAATAGCACCAGCGAGGCGCCATCGGTGAGCGGCGTGGAGTTGCCGGCGGTGAGCGTGCCCTTTTCGCTGCGTTCGAAGGCGGGCTTGAGGGTCGCGAGTTTTTCCAGGGTCAGGTCGGGCCGCAGGTTGTTGTCGCGGGTCAGGCCCAGAAACGGGGTGAGCAAATCGTTGTGCCAGCCTTCGGCGTAGGCGGCGGCCATTTTCTGATGGCTTTCCAGGGCGAGTTGGTCCTGCTCGGCGCGGGGGATCTGCCAGGTTTGCGCCATCAATTCGCAGTGCTGGCCCATGGACAAACCAGTGCGGGGTTCACCGTTGCGCGGTAGCTCTGGCTTGAGGTGATGGGGACGAAGTTGTAACAGGACTTTTAATTTATCCGCCACGGATTTGCTGCGGTTGGCTTGCAACAGGATCTTACGCAGGCCTTCATTGACGCCAATGGGCGCATCAGACGTCGTGTCCACCCCGCCAGCAATCCCGCATTCAATCTGACCCAGGGCGATCTTGTTGGCCACCAGCAACGCCGCTTCCAGACCGGTGCCGCACGCCTGCTGGATGTCATAGGCCGGGGTTTGCGGCGACAGGCGCGAGCCCAGCACGCATTCCCGGGTGAGGTTGAAGTCGCGCGAATGCTTGAGCACCGCGCCAGCGGCCACCTCGCCCATGCGTTGGCCATGCAGGTTGTAGCGTTCGATCAGGCCTTCCAGGGCAGCGGTCAGCATCGCCTGGTTACTCGCCGTGGCGTAAGGGCCATTGGAGCGAGCGAAAGGAATGCGGTTGCCGCCGATGATCGCCACACGGCGCAATTGAGTCATGGAAAGCTCCCTGAAGGTTGTGGGTGGAATCATTCAGCCTAGCCTAGGCTCAATCGAACGACTGCCGCCCCGGGGTGGTCAACCCTTTGAACCCCAGCCTTCGGAGAGCGTTCCATGTCTGACCGTTATATCGACTTCGCCAACTCAAGCCTCGGCCATCGCCTGGTCGCCGCCCTTGGCCTGCCGTCACCGGTACGCCTGGAACGCTGGCAAGCTGGGCGCCTGCGTCCGGTGGAAGGTGCGTTGTTGCTGGGCGGCGGCGCGCTGGCGAGCAACGTACAGGCGTTTGCCCACAAGCTCACCGACGCGATTTATACCTACGGCACCGAAACATCGACCTGGATCCCCGGCCACGGTCCCAAGCTCAAGGCCGTGGTGTTCGACGCCAGCGACTTGCAGCACACCGATCAACTCAAGCAACTGCGCGAATTCTTCCAGCCGCTGCTGAAAAACCTGGATAACAGCGCCCACCTGGTGATCCTCGGCCGCGCGCCGGAAAGCCTCAGCGACCCCTTCGCCGCCAGCGCCCAGCGCGCCTTGGAAGGCTTCAGCCGCTCGCTGGCCAAGGAACTGCGCAATGGCGGCGTGCTGCAATTGCTTTATGTGGGCGACGGTGCCGAAGACCAACTGGAAGGCGCGCTGCGCTTCTTCCTCTCACCCAAAAGCGCGTATATCTCGGGGCAAGTCATTCGCCTGGAAGCTTGCGCCACACCCGTCGAGGACTGGACGCGGCCCCTGGCCGGGCGCAAAGCGCTGGTCACTGGCGCAGCCCGAGGCATCGGTGCCTCCATCGCCGAGACCCTGGCCCGCGACGGCGCCGAGGTGATTTTGCTGGACGTGCCCCAGGCCAAGGCCGACCTCGAAGCCCTGGCCGCGCGCCTGGGGGCACGCACTGTCGCGCTGGATATCTGCGCTGCAGATGCCGCCAGCCAATTGATCGAACACCTGCCTGATGGCCTCGACATTCTGGTGCACAACGCCGGGATCACCCGTGACAAAACCCTGGCCAACATGACCCCGGAATACTGGGACGCGGTGCTGGCGGTCAACCTCAATGCGCCGCAAGTGTTGACCAAGGCGCTGCTCGACAGCGGCACCCTGCACGACAACGCCCGCGTGGTGTTGCTGGCGTCGATCAGCGGCATCGCCGGCAACCGTGGGCAGACCAACTACGCCGCCAGCAAGGCCGGCTTGATCGGCCTCGCACAAGCGTGGGCACCGCTGCTCAAGGAGCGCGGCATCAGTATCAACGCCGTGGCGCCCGGTTTTATCGAAACCCAGATGACCGCACACATTCCTTTTGCCTTGCGTGAAGCCGGACGGCGCATGAGTTCACTGGGCCAGGGCGGCCTGCCGCAGGATGTCGCCGAGGCGGTGGCGTGGCTTGGCCAATCAGGTTCCGGTGCGGTCAGCGGGCAAGCACTGCGGGTGTGCGGGCAAAGTCTCTTGGGAGCATAAGCATGCAATGGAAGACGCTAGGCACTACGCCATTCCTGCCGCCGTTGTATTGGCGCGCGGCGCTCAAACGCAAGATCACCGGTAACACGCTGCCCGAGCAGGGGTTGCGCTGCCGGGTAAGCATCGATCTCAAGCAGGTAGCGGCGTATCGCAAGGTCTGCGGTTTTGCCGACAGCCCGATCCTGCCGGCGACTTATCCGCATATCCTGGCGTTCGGGTTGCAGATGCAGTTGCTCACGGACAATCGTTTTCCCTTCCCGCTGCTGGGGTTGATTCACCTGAGTAACCGCATCCGCAT
This sequence comes from Pseudomonas reactans, assembly GCF_013385825.1. Classification (GTDB taxonomy): domain Bacteria; phylum Pseudomonadota; class Gammaproteobacteria; order Pseudomonadales; family Pseudomonadaceae; genus Aquipseudomonas; species Aquipseudomonas reactans. Next base: position 23,972 of record NZ_JACAPG010000002.1, read on the forward strand.
TCATCGCCCGCTCGGGGGTGTGAGTGAATTGTCTGTCGGTGTACACACGCAAAACCTCAAACCCCATCCCAAGGGCGCGACCTTCGATCTGGTCACCACCGTCGAGGACTCACTCGGCCTGCTCTGGGAAGCCGAAAGCCGCATGCTGTGCAGGGGCGTAAAACTGGAAGGTGAACCCGATGATGACGCCCAGCCCTCCCCCACCCAGGTCAGCGAACTGACCCGCTGGAAAGCCCCCGCCGATATCGGCCGCCGTTATGCGCGGGTTTCCGGCGACTACAACCCGATCCACCTCAGCGCCCTCACCGCCAAGCTGTTCGGTTTTCCCCAGGCCATCGCCCACGGGCTGTGGAACAAGGCGCACACCCTTGCGGCCCTCGGCGAACACTTGCCCGCCGCCAATATCGAGATCAGCGTCGAGTTCAAAAAACCCGTGCGCCTGCCCGGTGAAGTGACGCTACTGGCCAGCGCCGCCGGTTCCAGCGGTGAGTTGTGGTTGAAAGGCGCGGGCGATATTGAACATATGGTAGGCAAGTGGCAGCCGATCGCCTGAAATAAACCGATTAATTGTATATATACACCCTAAGTAATAGCGGACTTTTTCACGTCCGCTTCTTTATTCAAGCCATTGATTCACAACACATATACATCTTGATACATCCTCGCCTTATACCCTTGGTATTAGTTACTTAAACGGTACACCCGCGCCGTATATAAATCGTTAATACCAAGTAGAGCATTGAGCGAACGCACCGCCGGGGCTGTTATAGCCACACGGACAAACATATCGCTATCCCTAGAAATAGTGAGTGTTTGAAGACAACCAAGGTTGTACAGGTGCAAGGAACTCAATCATGAAAACTCAAGTCGTGTTTTGGAAAGCAAGTACCGCGCTGGCCCTGGCCGTCGCACTGGCACTCGGCGGCTGCAGCAGCGGTGGTGGTGGGCATAAATCCAGCGTGGCATCGTCCTCACCGGATGCGGGTGCCGGAACTGGCGGTGGCACTGGTGGTGGTGATGGTGGAACCGGTGGTGGTACTGGCGGCGGTACCGGTGGTGGCACAGGTGGTGGCACAGGTGGCGGAACTGGCGGTGGCACAGGTGGCGGAACTGGCGGTGGCACAGGCGGTGGTACCGGTGGCGGCACAGGTTCGACAACCACGCCCCTGGTGACTGGCCAGATTGCCGGCACCCTGGGCGGTACTGTCGGTAACGTGGGCGCTGCGGTCGGCGACCTTGGCGACACCTTGAACACCATCCCCATCGTTGGCACTACCGCTGGCGGTCTCGTCACCGCTGCCGGCAACGCCGTCACCAGCATTGGTACTGGCGTCACTGCCGGACTGGGCTCTCTGGGCACCAACAGCAACTCCCTCGGCATTACCGTGGCGGGGGTCGGTAACGGCGTTGCCGACCTGGGCGACGGCCTTTCGACAACCGGCAAATCCCTGTCGACCACACTGGGCGGCATTCCGGTGGTGGGCGGCTTGACCGGCGGTGTCGGCGGTGCTGCGGGCGGCGTGGTCGATAAGGTCGGCCAGGCCGTCACCATGCTCGGCGATACCTTGAGCACTGCCAGCACCACCGGCCCGCTGGGTTCTCTCACTAACACGGTCGGCGGTAAAGTGTTGGTGCCTGTGGTCTCGCTGGTGGAAAACACCACGGGCAACCTCGGCAAGGCCACCGGCCTTGGCAACCCGGTCAATGGCCTGCTGGATAAAGTCGGCTCGACAGTGACCGGCCTGGGTGGCCAAGTCGCCAGCGCGGGCGGCAACCCGGTCACCAACATCGTGGGCGGTGCATTGACCGGCGTCGGTGGCGTGCTCGATAAATCCGGTGGCTATGTCGCCCCAGCGGGCGGCGGCTCGAAATCCGGCCTGCCGGAGTTGGTGGGAGGCCTGATCGCCAACGTCGGTAACGGCCTGAATGCCGGCAACACCAATGGCGCCGTCAGCGCAGCCGGTGTGACCGGTGGCGCACTGGGCGGCACTGTCGCCTCCCTCGGCACGATCATTGGCGGCAATGGCATCGCCAATACCGGCGCCACATCGCCCGTTGCCGGCTTGGCCACCAACGTCGGTGCGGCCCTTAACCCAGTGACCTCCGGTGTCGCCAGCCTGACGCAAAACATCGGAACCACCACGGGCATCGGCGCGCCGGTCAACGGCCTGGTGACTCAAGTCGGTGGCGCCGTCAGCGGTATCGGTGCCAACCTGACGGCGGCCAACGCCAACCCGATCACCAATGCCCTCGGCGGCACCGTCAGTGCGGTCGGCAACACCGTAGGCTCGGTCGGTGGGTTGGTCACAGGCGATACCGGCACCAGCGGCGGTCTGCTTGGCGGACTGAACGTAGGCGCCAACGCCTCGGCGGGTGGCAGCGCGAATGCAAATACCGCCGGCGGCCTGGGCGGTTTATTGAACGGCCTGACCGGCAAATAGAAATGCACCTGGCCGATTAGACGGCCTCCCCTACAGCGCCTACGCTTGGTTGAGACGAGAGACCCCAATAAGTCTCTCGTCTTTTTTATGGGGCCTGGAACATGCCCCACCCGAACCGAGTCCCAGAACCCGGCGGGCCCGAAACGCTGCTGCAGTTGACCATGGAGTGTCCTATGCGCGTGTTGACGCCGTTGTTATTGCTTACCCTCAGTGCCTACGCCCAGGCCGAGACCCTTCCCAGCTTCCTCAACAGCAACGACACCATCCGCAACTTGCCAGTGCCCAACCTTCCCGCAGACGCCTATCGACCGGTCACGCCGCAAACCCAAGTGCCCGAGGCGCCGCCCACTCAAGGCGAGCCGCTGCTGATGGACACCAAGGTCACGATTCGCAAGCTGCAGATCGAGGGCGGCACGATCTACCCGCTCGACGAGACCGCCAAGACCTACGAACCGTTGTTTGGTCATGAGACCAACCTGGCGCAACTGATCGAAGCCACCCGTAGCGTTACCCGTCGCTACCAGCAGGACGGCTACCTGTTGTCCTACGCATTCCTGCCCCCACAGAGCTTCGAAAATGGCCTGGTGCGCGTGGTTCTGGTGGAAGGCTATATCAAGGACTACCAGCAAAGTGGCGATATAGGCCCGGTCTCGGCTTACATCGACAAGCTCGCCAATAAACTCCAGGCCGAACGCCCACTGACCCGCAAGACCTTCGAGCGCTACACCACGCTCATGGGCCGTATCCCCGGTGTCACACTGCAAGCGCAAGTACCGCCGCCGAGCACCACCGACGGTGGCACGCACATGCAGATCACCGCCAGCCGCAAGCCCTTCACCAGCAGCATGAGCATGACCGATGACAGCCGCGGGGGTCTGCAGGCCTTGCTCACCGGCACCAGCAACTCCCAGACCTCAATGGGCGAGCAGCTCAACATCAGCGGGCTGTTCCCACCTGGCGAGGATAAAGAGCACTACTACCGCGTGGGCTACAGCCAGTTCATCAATGCAGAAGGCACCCAGTTGGCGCTCGCCGCCGAACGCTACCGCGCCGATCCCAAAACCAACCTGCAACTGGACGGTGGCTTCGAGCTCAAGCCGCACCAATCCATCGATCGCTATTCCATCGGCCTTAGCCACCCGCTGATTGCCTCACCGAATGAGTCGCTGACCCTCGGCACGCGCCTCTACGCAGTGGACCAGACCACAGGCTACAAACTGTTGGGCTTCCCCCAGCGTTTCGACGTTGAAACCGACCTGCGCGCCCTGGCCTTCGAGGGCGACTGGCGCAAGTCCGACACCCGCCAACTGCGTATCCTCAGCGCCGGCCTGTATCAGGGCATCAACGGCATGGGCGCCAGGACCCACAGTGACTTCGAAGGGCTCAAGCCCGACCTGGATTTCTTCCGCCTGCGCCTGTCCGGTGTACAAAGCGACAAGTTCTTCGATAACTGGCAAGGCGTCCTCTCGGGAGCGTTTTACTGGAGCAATGACACCCTGCCGGACAGCGAACGTGCCACGTTCGGTGGGCAGAACTTCGGTCGTGGCTACCCTGACGATCAGGGCTCCGGTGACAAGGGCTGGGGGCTGGCGTATGAGGTCAACTACAGCTACAACCGCGCCGGCGACTGGGTGAGGATTCTGCAGCCCTACATCGTGTTCGACCGCGCCAAGACCTGGTTCAACGATCTGCCGGTCAGAAGCAACGACCTGTCATCGGCTGCAGTCGGGCTGCGCTTCGGGGACAACAAGTACTACAACATCGCCCTGGAAGCGGCCAAGCCCATGTCGGATATCGCGCTGGACAGCTTCAATAGACGGCCACGGTATACGTTGAGCTTCAGTTATCAGCTCTGATCCTAGCCTGCAGGCGCTGCCGGGGCGCCTAAAGCCTGGTTTTCGGAAGGGGAAACAGATTGTTCAACGTATCGATCAACCGCACCAGATAGATCGGCTTGCGAAACAGGTCCAGTACCTGCAGGCGCAGCATATCGCTCACATCATCCATTTCGGCATGGCCGGACATCACAATCACCGGCAGGTGTGAGCGTGAGGTGTGTTCGCGCAGGCGCTTGATCAAGGAGATACCGCTTTCCTCGGGCATGCGCAGGTCGGTGATGACCAAGGCGATGTCGGGGTGAAGTGTCAATTCTTGCAGGGCGAAGGTGACGGAGGTGGCGGTAAAACAGACAAATCCCTCGTTTTCGAGGGATTCGGCGAGTTCGATCAAGGCGTCCTCTTCGTCGTCCACCAATAGAATTTGCTGGCGTGAAGACGCGCTCATGGCATTACCTTCAAGAAGGGATGATCATAACGGCTACCACAATTAAATCAGGTTCCGGTCGGCATATTACTGGTCATGTTGGTGAAAATGGTTTTTACCTTAGTTCCAAGCCCCGTCCCGGCACCCACAATAACGAGCGCTACCAACGCTACGACAATAGCGTATTCAATGCCTGAGGCTCCTTCTTTGCGACTGAAGAATAGTTGGGTTTGGACATAAAGCTTCAACACCAGGTCAAGGAACATAAGACTTCTCCCTAAAACGCCACTGGAAGCCGGAACGGCTCTAGTACCAGATAATCGCGGCGTGCCACTAGAGCATTGTCAACAAACCTCAGCCTCACAACTGTAATAACGGATTAATCATAAAGTATTAGTCGTAACGTTGACGCCACAAACCCGTACGCTAAAAGGCTGCATCTATAGTTCAGATAAATTTTTCCACGGGTAATGGCATTTCGTCCTAGCTGAGCTACCTTCAAATAGCCAAATCGTTAGATGTTCATCACAGCCAGGTTGCGGATTAACCCATTCGAATTAATCGGGTGTGCAGTGCAACGGGAAAGGGAGAGCCGTCATGAACAGTCGTATCAGCATGGTCCTGGCCGGCTTGTTGCTGATCGGGGCCTTGATCGCCGGGTACTGGGGGCTTGTGTTGAGCCGCGCACCGGAGCCTGTCGCCCCCCCCGCTGCACCTGTCGTTTCCGTTGATAACACCGTAGCTGCCGTGGAAGATCAGACCCGCCAACCGGTGGTGGTGCTGACACATGACGTGTCCGCGTTCGTACCACTGACCGCCGCCGACCTGACCCTGGAAAAACTGCGCACCGCGCCCGCCGGGAGCCTGACCCAGCTCGATCAAGCCATCGGTCGCATGCCCCAGCGCACGTTGGGTGCAGGCACCTGGCTCACCGAAGAAAGCTTCAGTGGCGGCGGCCCGCTCGCGCGCATGATTCGCCCGGACGAGCGCGCTATGGCCGTGGCCGTGGATGAGGTGAATGCCGCTGGAGGCCAATTGACGCCCGGCGATTATGTGGATGTGCTGCTATTCCTGCGCCAGGATGCCGGCAACGTCGAGCAGTCGGCGCAGATCGTCCTTCCGGCCATGCGCCTGCTCAGTGTCGGAGATCAGTTGGGCCTGGCCAACGATGGCAAACCCGCTGTTCCGCCCCCAGCCACGCCTGAAGAGCGCGCCCTAGCCGCCCAACGCCGAGCGAGCGCGCGCACAGTGGTACTCGCCGTGCCGGAACCCCTGTTAAGCCGCCTGATGCTCGCGACGCAAGCCGGCGTGTTGCGCCTGGCCGTACGCAGCGCCGAGGAACAACTGCTCAGCCGCTACTGGGCCGGCGAAAGCGACGCATCAGAAAGACTGGAAAGCGCCAACCGCAACCTTTACCAATTCACCCAACTGGCCCTGACCGGCCCGCCCAAACGCGTTGTACAAGCCAGCACCGCTGGGCCTGGCGTGCGCCGTGGCATAGAAGTGATTCGCGGTGCCCAAGCGGCACCACAAACTCCGTGATCGAGCAAGGATGCCTTGAATGAGCCATCGCTACGCACCCCTGTTCACGCAACTGACCTGGGCCCTGATGCTGTCGAGCCTGCCGGTCGGCTTGGCCTTGGCAGCGCCGGGTAACTGCAGTGCCCTGGGTCAGTTACCCGCCGTGGTCGAGGTGGGAGAAGGCCTGCAACAAGAGCTGCAATCGCCAGTGGCAATTACGCGCCTGGCCATCGGCGACCCGAAAATCGCCGATGTACGGGTCAATGGCGACCGTAATTTTTTGCTGACCGGCGTCTCGTCCGGCGCCACCAGCCTGTTGGTGTGGACCGCCTGCGCGAGTTCGCCGCGCCAGAGCATGGTGTTCGTCAAGGGCAAGGCCACGTCGGCACTGACCAGCCAGTCGCTGTCGCCGTCGGAAGACCCCATGCTGCCCAGCCAGGTGCAGACCGATATTCGCTTTGTCGAGGTCAGCCGTACCAAGCTCAAGGAAGCCAGCACCCGGCTGTTGGGCACAGGCGCTAACTTTTTCTTCGGCAGCCCCAACCTGTTATCCCCTTCGGAAGGTGTTTTCAAGCTGCCGGTAAACGCTGAAAGCTTCAACGTCGGCTTCGGTGGGGGGCGGGTCAAAGCGATGATCAACGCGCTGGAACGCAGTGGTTTCGCCTACACCCTGGCACGCCCCAGCCTGGTGGCCATGAGTGGCCAGAGTGCATCGTTCCTGGCTGGCGGCGAGGTGCCGATCCCGGTGCCCAGCGCGGGCAGCGACACGATTTCCATCGAATACAAGGAGTTTGGCATTCGCCTGACACTGACACCGACGGTGATTGACCGCAACCGCATCTCCCTCAAGGTTGCACCGGAAGTCAGCGAACTGGACTACAGCAACGCCGTGCAGATACAAGGCATCCAGGTGCCGGCCCTGACGGTGCGCCGTACCGACACCAGCGTGTCCCTGGCCGATGGTGAAAGCTTTGTGATCAGCGGCCTGATCAGCAGCAACAACCGCTCCACCATCAACAAGTTTCCAGGGCTGGGCGATATTCCGATCCTCGGGGCGTTTTTCCGCGACTCCAATATCAGCCGCGAAGAAAAAGAACTGCTGATGATCGTCACACCGCACTTGGTGCAGCCATTGGCGGCCAACGCGCAACTGCCCTCCTTGCCCGGCGAAAAACTACGCAGCTACGACCCGAACTGGTACCGGCTGTTCTTCCTGGAAAACGGCAACTTCGACCGTCGCAGCGGACTTTCACAATGAGCGATAGCCTGAGCCAGACCTTTCTCGCCATCACCCGCAACACCACTGACCTGGAGTGGCTGCAAGGCGCCCTGGCGCCGCTTGGCCAAGTCGTCAGCGCCGGCACCGGCAGCCTGGATGAACTGTTGGCACTGGTGGATGTGACCTTCGCCAACCTGGTGTTCGTCGGCCTGGACCGCGAAAACGTCGTGGCCCAGAGCGCATTGATCGAAGGGGCCCTGGAAGCCAAGCCGATGCTGGCCGTGGTCGCCCTGGGCGATGGCATGGACAACCAGCTTGTGCTCAATGCAATGCGCGCTGGGGCCCGCGATTTCGTGGCCTACGGCTCGCGCTCCAGTGAAGTGGCAGGCTTGGTGCGACGCCTGAGCAAGCGCCTGCCCACCGTCGCCAACCATGCACAACTGGGTGGACTGACCGTGCTGTTTGGCACCCAGAGCAATGCCGATGGGGCAATGCTGGCCACCCACCTGGCGCTGGTCGTGCAGAAAAGCGGGCAACAAACCCTGTTGCTCGACCTGGGCCTGCCGCGCAGCGACAGCCTGGCCTTGCTGGGCCTGGAAAGCACCTTCAATTTCGGTGATGCGTTGCGACATTTGCGCCGCCTCGATACCACCCTGATCAACAGCGCCTTCACCACCGCCCTGGATGGGCTGCGCATCCTGGCCTACGCCACCGGTGACGAACCGCTCAAACTCACCAGTGCCGCCGAGCTGTTCATGTTGCTGAGCGCGCTGCGCCAACATTTCCAGCACATCGTCGTGAACATTACCGGGCAACCCGACAGCGAAGCCCTGCGCACCTTCGTCAGCCACTGTGACAAGCTACTGTGGTGCACCGACCAGAGCGTTCTGGACTGTCGCCGCAACCTGGCGATACTCAATCGTTGGCGCGAAAAAGGCATGAAACTGGATCACGCCAAGCTGGTGGTCGACCGCTACATCAAAGCCTGCGCACCTGACACCGAAGCCCTGGAAAAAAGCTTCGGCCTTGAGTGCATCGCCGTACTGCCCCTGAGCGCCGAACTGCGCCTGAATGTGAAAAACCAAGGCAAGACCCTGTTTGCCCTGGCCCCCCGTGAATCTTTGACCCAAGCCGTGCGCACCTTGGGCGAGCGCCTGGCAAAACGCTCCGAGGGCCTGGCGAAGCCGTCGATGCGCTGGTTTGAACGCTTCCTGGGGTCGGGACGATGAACGGCGAAAAACTGTTTGGCGGCCCAGCCCGCACTGCCGGTGGCAACAGCGATCACGATGGCCTGAAGCTGGTGCTGCACCGCTACATCATCGACGCCATCGAGGAGTCGGGTAAAAACCTGCTCGAAGGCACGCGTCAGTCCCTGGCGCAATTTGTCATCGACAAGGTGTCCGAATACATCACGCGCATGCGCCTGGCGATCTCGCGTTATGAGATGGAGCGCCTGGCCGAAGAGATCGTCGACGAACTCACCGGTTTCGGCCCGCTGGAAGTGCTGCTGCGTGACCCCTCCGTGACGGAAATCCTGGTCAACGGGCCACACCGGGTGTTTATCGAACGCGATGGTTTGTTGCACCAGAGCGACCTGCGTTTCATCGACGACCACCATGTGGAGCGCGTGATGCAACGCATCCTTGCGCCGCTGGGTCGACGCCTGGATGAGTCCTCGCCGATGGTGGATGCGCGCCTGCCCGACGGCAGCCGGGTCAACGCGATCATCCCGCCGATTGCCCTGGACGGGCCGTGCCTGTCGATTCGGAAATTCCGCAAGGACATGCTCAAGAGCAGCGACCTGGTCGCCATGCAAACCATTGATCAAAGCATCTTCGAGTTCTTCCAGGAAGCCGTGGGCAAGCGCTGCAATATCCTGATCAGTGGCGGCACCGGCACTGGCAAGACCACGCTGCTGAACATTCTCAGCCAGTTGATCAACCCCCATGAACGGCTGGTGACCATCGAAGACGTCGCCGAACTGCAACTGGGCCACCCCCATGTGGTACGCCTGGAAACCCGCCCGCCCAACGCCGAAGGCCATGGCGAAGTGCGCTCCAGCGACCTGATCCGTAACGCCCTGCGGATGCGCCCGGACCGCATCATCCTCGGGGAGATCCGAGGCGTGGAAGTGCTCGACGTGATGACCGCCATGAACACCGGCCACGACGGTTCCATGAGCACCGTGCACGCCAACAATGCCCAGGATGCGTTGCTGCGCCTGGAAACCCTGGTGGGTCTGACCGGCCGTGTGGTCGCGGAAAAAACCCTGCGCCAGATGATCTGCGCCGCGCTGGACGTGATTATCCAACTGACACGCATGCCCGATGGACGCCGCTGTGTGAGCGAAGTGGTGGAAGTGGTCGGCGTGCGCGAAGACGTGTATGTCACCAACACCCTGTTCCGCCTGGACCGGCGCACCGGCTTTGGTTTCCTGCGCGAAGCCATCAACCCGGCCGGCGACAAGTTGCGCCGCGAATCGGCCTTGCAATCCTAGGGAGCGCCAGATGATCGGACCTGTGTTGCTCCTAATCTGCCTGCTGCTGATCGGCCTGTCGTTCTGGCAATTTCAGCACGGCCTGCGCAAGGCCCAGACGGACCGCGTACTGGAACGTCTCGGCGACGGTCAGCCCGAAGTACAGGAAACCAACACCAGTTGGACGGGCCTTGAGCGGATGTTTCAACGTGCCGGGCTGGGCAAACCCACGGACCGCCTTGGCCTATGGTTGAGCGGCTGGGTGATCGGCGCACTGCTGGGCTGGCTGTTCGCCGACGGGTTGGGCTTGATCGCGATGATCATCGGACCGCCGCTGTTTCTGCGGGTGTACATCAGTTGGTGTTATCAACGTCGCGTGCAACGCATGGTCGAGCAACTGCCGCAATTGCTCGACCACAGCGTGCGCAGTCTCAAATCCGGCAGAACCTTGGCCGACGCAGTACTGGGCGGTGTCGAGAGCACTGAGGATCCGCTCAAGGAAGCCATGGGCCGCGTTCAACGTAACGTGCGCATGGGCGTCAGCCTGCCAGACTCCGTCAGCGACTTTGCCGAGTTCTATGAACAGGACGAATTTCGCCTGTTCGCCCTGGGCCTGAAGGTCAACCACCGCTACGGCGGCAACGCCAGTGAGCTGCTGGAAAACCTGATCAAAATGATCCGCGAACGGGAACAGGGCGCCCGTCAACTCAAGGCCATGACGGGCGAAACACGCATGACCGCCTATGTGCTGGGCGGGCTGCCGATACTGATCGTGGGTTATTTCATCCTGGTCAACCCCGATTACCTGATGACCATGTGGAACGACGATACGGGGCGCATCATGCTGTTCAGCGCGCTGGCCATGGACATCAGCGGCACCTTGCTCATGTGGCGCATGCTGAGGAGTGTCTGAGATGGCGCTACTGGCCTGTGTCTTGTTGTTGCTCGCCGCCTTGGTATTGTTCGGGGGCCAACTGCTCGAAAATCGCCGACGTGGCCGCCGGGTGGCTGAGCGCCTGCAAGGACGTATGGGCGGCGATGCCAAGCTCGGCACGCTCATGCGTCAACTCGGCGCCAGCACCCTGGCCCAGCGTTCGGTCAGCCTGGACAACGAGACTCAGATACTGCTCAACCGTATCGGTTGGCGCAAGGCCAGCCAACGCTCGCTGTTTGCAGCCTTTCAGATCGGCTTGCCCATCGTGTTCCTGGGCCTGACCGTCATCGGCCAGCAGATTTTTTTCCCTGAAATGGACCCCGCCTGGATTGCGCCCCTGTTTGGCCTGGGTATCGGCTACCTGCTGCCCAAACGCGTGCTGGCCGCCGTCGCCAAACATCGTCAGCAAACCATCGCCAAGGAAATCTCGACCTTCATTCCGCTGCTACGCATCCTGTTCGAGTCGGGCATGGCAGTTGAACAGTCATTGCGCGTACTGGGCACCGAAGCGCAGCGCTTGCTCCCCCACCTTACGCAAGAGCTGCGCCTGATCCTGGCGCGGGTCGACTCCGGGCTGGAGCTGGGCGAAGAACTGGGCAAGACCGCACGCTTGCTGGAGGTGGATGAGTTCACCGACACCTGCATCATCCTTCAACAATTGATCCAGCAGGGCGGCGGCGCGATGAAGTCCTTGCTGGCCCTCAAGCAACTGCTCGACGACCGACGCTTGACCCGCCTGCAGGAATATATTTCGAAGATGTCGGCAAAAATGTCGGTCGTGATGATGGTGTTTCTGTTCCCCGCGTTGCTGATCGTGCTCGGCGGCCCGGCCTTTATCGGCATCGCCCGTGCGATGGCCAACTTTTGAGGAGACATGGATGAAAGTACTGATTGCCGGCTTGGCCCTGCTGATGCTCGGCGGGTGCGCCACCAATGGCCAATCACCCTGGGCAGCGTTGACCTCACCGGGCAGTTGCACCAAGCCAAGCTCGGAACAGGAACTGGCGCTCAACCTGTCCGATGATTTGGCCAATGAAGGCAAGCTGCACGCCAGCCTGGCCAACCTGCAGAGCCTGCCCGACGCCCTGCCCCAGGTGCGTCAGCGCAAGGCCCGCACTTACCGCCTGCTCGGGCGCAGCGAAGCCGAACCGTTGTACCGCAGCCTGCTCGGCACCTGCATGACCGCCGAAGGCGAGCACGGCCTGGGGCAATTGGCAGTCGCCAAGGGCGACAACGCCCTGGCCATGGCCCACCTGCAACGGGCGGCGCAGCTGGCGCCCACCGATGAAAAGATCCGCAACGACTTGGGCGTGGTCTACCTCAACCAATTGCGCGTGGAAGACGCCCGCTTTGAATTCATGACCGCCATCGAACTCAAGCAGGGCGACCCGTTGGCCGCCGTCAACCTGGTAACGCTGCTGATCTATCAGGACGACTGGGGGCAAGCGGCCAAAGTGGTCAGCCAGTTGGGCCTGAGCCGCGAGCAGTTCACTGATGCCCAGGCCCGCGCGGAAAAACTCAAGGGTGCCCGGACGGCCGCGCGCAAAGTCGCAACACGCGATGCCCTGCCGGTGAGCCTCAAGTAAGGAGTGATCGATGAAAGCACATTACCTGATCGGCCTGGCGCTGCTACCGCTGGGCGCCATGGCCATCGAACCGGGCCCATCCTCCCCGCAGCAGGCGGAAACGGAAAACTGGATGGCCTTGCAGATCAACGGGCGAGCCGCTTCGCCGACGCCACAAAGGGCCACGCCCGCGGAACGGGAGCACGCCTCGCAGCGTTGGCTGGAGACTTACAAACATACGATTCCGGAGTTCTTCGAAACGGGCACCAGCGGGGACTCTAAAGGCGGCAAGAGTCAGTGATGCCCTCATGTATCAATGGGCAGTCACCCGCTGGCGCATCGCCGAGTTGCTCGGCGACAAGGCCAGTGCCAGTTGGGTACGGTTATGCATATGGGTCAGGCGCAGTACTTGGGACACGTACAGCTTGACCGTGTTCTCGGTGATCCCCAATTCGCAGGCGATCTGGTAGTTGGTCTGGCCCTTGCCCACCAAGCGCGCAACGTCCAACTGGCGCGGTGACAGCTGGTTGAAGATGGTCGGAATTTCCACCGGCCCGGCTTCATCGGCGGCCAGGTCGGCCTCATCCGCCACGCCGGCGCCTGGGCTGCGGCGCACTTTGTCGAGGTCCTGGTACAAGTCATTGATGGATTCGGAAAGGTATTGCAGCTTCTGGTTCAGGTGCCCCAGTTGCAGCTCCTTGCGCCGCTCTTCCAGTGCCGCTTCCTGGCGTTGCAGGCCTTCGAGCAACTCGTCGAGGTTGATCGGCTTCTGGTAGTAGTCCGAAATCCCTGCACGCAGGGCCTTGATCACGTCCTGTTTATCGGCGCGCCCAGTGAGCATGATCGCCTCGAATGCCCGCGCCTTGCCCGCCACCTTTTGCATGGCCTTTACAAGCTCGATGCCGTCCATGTCCGGCATGTGCAGGTCGCACAACACCAGGCCGATCTCGGCGTCTTCGCTGAAGCGCTGCAAGGCGTGTCGGCTGGACTCACAAGGGACGCAGCGATAACCACTGCTTTCAAGAAATTCGCAGAGCTCTTCCACGATCAACGATTGATCGTCGACCACGAGCACCTTTACCGCCGAGGTAAGCTTGTTCACGCGTTACTCCATGCCTGGCCAGCCAAAAGATTGACCTATCCCTTTTGACGAAGAATCCTATACATCCACTCAATAAACGTAGACCTACTTTCCGACTATGTACATAGCGATAGAGGCCTTGTGCGACTAATGGATCCAAAACCAGTACAACACAAATCCTGTCAATACAAAGGGGGCAAAAGGCTGCTTTGTTGACACGCCCGGTGAAGGTACCTCTCGATACGCGCTAAACCTTTGATGGATAAGCACCCAGGCGCCCTGGAATACGGCGGCACCGATCAACGACCACAACAAGGCATCCAGATTGCTCGCCAGGGCCAGGGCGGCCAACAGCTTCACATCGCCTGCGCCAAAGCGGCCCAGAGCATAACCCGGCAAGGTCAGCAGCAATGCCACGGCAAAGGCCCACCCCCCGTCACTGGCGGGCGCCCCCAACCACGTCGTGCCGTTCCACACCAGATAGATCAACGCCAACAGCGCCGCCCCCAGGGTCAAGCTGTTGGCGATTTGCCGTTGACGCATGTCCTGCAACGCACACAGCCCCAACCAGAGCAGTATCACCATGCTATGGATCACGTAAAAAACATCCCTTTTCGCTGAATGATTCTATGCTGATATCAAGTAGTAGCCGTCAGGGTAGACGCAGTCATGAAAACAGGCCTGCCTGGAAAGCAAAAAGGTGCAGCCGCGATTGAGTTCGCCCTGGTCTTCGGGATCTTTTTTGCGGTGTTTTATGGGTTGATCAGCTATAGCCTGCCGCTGCTGATGTTGCAGTCGTTCAACCAGGCGGCGGCGGAGGGCGTGCGCCAGGCTATGTCGGTGGACCCGATAGCCGCGGGCTCCACTTATACTACCCAGGTGACCACACTCGCCAAAACAACGGCGAAAAACCAGTTGAAGTGGATCCCGGCCAGCTTCCAGTTTTCGGACGACTTGATCACCGCCAACTACACCGGTAACACGCTGACCGTCACGATCAAATACCCCACCAGCCGCCTCTATTCGGTATTCCCGGCATTGGTGTTGCCGGTCATCGGCACCGTGCCGAATCTGCCGGCCAACCTGTTCGCCAGTTCGAGTCTGCAGCTTTGACCTCGGGAGACAAGCTCTTCGGGCGCCTGCTCGGCCGCAGCAGCGCGCTCACACTCGACATGCCCGGCGCCCCCACGCCAGGGCTGCACCTGCAACTGGACGCTCATGGCCACGTGCTGGGCATCAACGGCACCCTGCGCTCACTGCTCGCCCCACATGAACCGCGCCCGTTGCTGCGCGAGCTGTTATGCGCCAGCAGCGCCTTGAGCATCGAAGGCAAACCCGCCGACTGGCAACGCCAGAGCCTGGATCTGGACTTTCAAGGCGCCGGCGGCCAGATCCTGCACACCCGTGGCTGGGTCGAACCCGAGGGCGACGGCTGGAGCTTGCGCCTGCAGGACGTCAGCGACTTGCTGGCCAGCAGGCAACTGGCCCAGCACCGCGAACAGAACCATCAACTCGCCTGTCAGATGAGCGAACAACTGCGGGTATGCAGCCTGACCCGCCTGCCCGAGGTGTTCAACGAGCACCTGCGCAGCCTGGCCCAGCGCTGGCGAATCCCCTGCGTGGCCATGGCCTTGCTCGATGAAGAAGACCAGGGTTGGCGGATCTACAGCCACTACGCCGCCCACGATGCGCCCGCCTTGTGGCAGACCGGCCAGTCCTTGGGCATCAGCCTGGACAGTGCCAATGGTAATACGCCGTTGAGCCTGGCCCAGGAGCGCAGTGACAACCCGCGCCTGCAGAGCATTTTCGGGAGTGCCGATGGATTTCTGGTGCCTTATCGTGACAGCCAGGGCGTCGCCGCTTGGTTGCTCTGCGGGTTCTACAGCGGCCAGCAACACACTAGCGAACGGGACTGGTTGAACCTCACCGCCGCCCTCGCCGCCCCGCTGCTGAGCCGCCTGCGCGAGCAACGCAACCACCAACAGCTTGACCGCATGGAAGCCCTGCAAGGCCTGCTAGGCACCGGCTGGTGGGAACTGCTGCCAGCCACTCAGGAGATCCAGTTGGCCCCGCAGTTGCTGCACAATCTCAGCCTGGAAGACGGCCCGACCCGCCAGCCGCTGGACCAGTGGCTTGAACTGATCCATCCCGCCGACCGCCAGGCGCTCAACAGCCGTCTGCACGATCTGCAGGCCCTGGGCAAGCCGCTGCTGACTAGCGTGCGCCTGCAGCGTACCGACGCCGAGCACAACCCGCTGTGGTATCGCGTCCAGGGCCAGGTGTTGGGCGTGGGTGACAACCGGCGCTGGATCGGCTTCATGCTCGACATCAGCGACATCAAGAACCAGCAACTGCAAGCCGCCGCCGCCCATGCGCGCCTGGACAACCTGATCGCCAGCTCACCGGCGGTGATCTACGTGCAACGTTATGTCAGCGGCGCCCTGCTCCCGGCGTTCTTCAGCGACAGCCTGCTGCCGCTGCTGGGTTGGACCCTGGCAGACTGCACCCCTGACAACCTGGCGTCACTGATCCACCCCGAAGACCGCGAGCTGTACTTCGAGCGCAGCCGCCAACTGCTGCGCGAAGGCAACGTACGCAGCCGCTACCGCCTGCGTGACAAACAGGGCCATTACCATTGGCTGCTGGACGAAGCCAAGCTGTTGCGCGACGACCTCGGCCTGCCGGTCGAAGCCGTCGGTTTATGGCTGGATGTCACCGAGGCGACCCTGGCGGCCGAGCAGATCAAACAGAGCGAAGAACGCTACCGCATCCTGGTCGAAGACTCTCCGGCGATGATCTGTCGCTATCGCCCTGACCTGACCCTGACCTTTGGCAATACACCGCTGGCCAACTATCTGGAATGCCTGCCGGTGCAATTGCCCGGGCTGAACCTGGGGCACTGGCTGTCGGACGAACAACGCCAGGCCTTTGTGCAACGCATCGAACAATTGACCCCGGAATTCCCGGTCAGCACCGCCGAGATCAGCCTGGAATTGCCCGGCCGCGAACATGCCTGGTGGGTGTGGTCGGACCGTGGCGTGTTCGACGAACAGGGCACACTGGTGGAGGTGCAAGCGGTGGGCCGCGACAACACCGAAGTGCGCCGCTCCCAGCAGCAACTGACCCAAAGTGCCAAGATGGCCACCCTTGGCGAAATGGCCACCGGCCTGGCCCATGAGATCAACCAGCCGCTGAACGTGATGCGCATGGCCATCGTCAATGTGCTCAAGCGCCTGAGCAACGGCGATGCGCAGATCGACTACCTCACCGAAAAGCTCCAGCGCATCGACACCCAGGTACAGCGCGCGGCGCGGGTGGTGGACCACATGCGCGTGTTCGGCCGCCGCTCGGAAATCGAACAACAGCCCTTCGACCCGTCACAGGCGGTGGAAGGCACCCTGTCGCTGCTCGGTGAAGGCCTGCGCGGCAAGGGCGTGGAGCTGCGCATCACACCTGCGGACTTCACAGTGCAGGTCAAAGGGCATGTCGACCAGCTTGAGCAAGTGCTGATCAACCTGATGGTCAACGCCCGTGATGCGTTGCTGAGCAAGCGGGAAAAGGATCCCGGGTTCCGCCCGTGGATCGCCCTGCACTGCGAGCATGACAGCCGGCATGTGCGCATCTGGGTTGAAGATAACGGTGGCGGCATTGACCCACGGTTGCTGGAGCGGATTTTCGAGCCGTTCTTCACCACCAAGCCCATCGGCGTGGGCACGGGGTTGGGCTTGTCGGTGAGCTACGGGATCGTGGAAAACATGGGCGGACGCCTGAGCGTCGCCAATGGCGAGCACGGCGCGAGGTTTTGTGTGGAATTGCCGGTGAGTTAGATCACCAGGTAGGCACGGCCCATGTGGCAACTGAGGTTGGCGCCGACCTCGGCGTTGCCCAAGCTGATGCCCAGCGCCGAGAGCAACGTGTTGACGATGGGGTCGAGTATCGGCGACAGCACGTTTTGGACAAGGCCCACCACCGAACTGATGATGGTCGCGAGCGCGTTGGTAACGGTGCCATTCGCCGGGTTGGGTGTACTGCCGCTGGGCGGTACGTAGGTGACCTGCAGACCGTTCAGGGTATTGCCCAGGCTAAACAGGATATCGGCGGTGCCGGGTGGTTTTTTGTAGATCGTTGCCGCGTTGATGTCATTCACCGGATTAAACACCAACGTATTGGTTTGCTCGGCTATGGTGGACAACGCTCTCAGATTCAGGCCGCCGCCGACACCG
Organism: Pseudomonas reactans; assembly: GCF_013385825.1. Classification (GTDB taxonomy): domain Bacteria; phylum Pseudomonadota; class Gammaproteobacteria; order Pseudomonadales; family Pseudomonadaceae; genus Aquipseudomonas; species Aquipseudomonas reactans. Next base: position 41,694 of record NZ_JACAPG010000002.1, read on the forward strand.
GGGGTGCGCGGACCACACACCAACGTCAGCAGGCAAAAGCGTTGGCCAAAGTCGATCAGCCTCACCGGCTGCACATTCACTGCCGCAGACGATGAAAATGCCGACACCGGATCAACATAACCCACACCCAGGGTGGCGAGTGAAGTGGTGGCCTGCACCGTCAACGACTTGGTGGCCGGCGTGGCGCAACTGAAGTCCGTCACGTGGCTCTCTGCACTGGCCGCCTCGATATAGATGGACAAGGTCTGGGTGATATCCACGTCAGCGACATTACACCCCACTAAGCACACGACACCGGCCACCACATCCAGAAGATTCAAGTTCAACAAACCACCGACCACCTTGGATACCGGCGTCGCAAGCCCGCTCAGAATCGATGAAACCCCCGACACCACCTTGATGATCGGCGCATCAATCGTGACCAAGGTGCGTACCTGGGCCGTCCGCACAAAAATCTGATCCGTTCGCGGGTTATTCAAAAGCCCCGCCTTGGCCTTTAGTGGATTGCCAATCGCCGACATTTGCGGTGGCTCGATGACTTTGGTCTGGATCGAGACGGTGCCTACCAGCGGAATATTCACTTGGGCTGCCGCACTGACCGCACTTTTGCTACTGGAGAGCTGCGCCACGGTCTCCAGTAACTGAAACAACTGCACACTGGTATTCAAAGCTGCCGCCGGCGTCCCGGTGGCGACTTTCAGCAAATCGCCAACCTTAAGAAGCTGTGTATTCGGAGCAATGGCTTTCACTGTAATCAAATCATTGATGACCGCCGAGGCGACCGCACCGTTTTTCTGCAGGATCGTCACGGCGGCGTCGAGCAACTGGCGGGCGGAGACCGCGGTGCTTAGCAGCGCGTCGTAGTCGCCCGCCTTGATTTTCAAATCAATCGCCAACTGATCCAGATAGCTGAGCAGGTTCAAGTTCGTCGTCAGCAAGCCATTCCAGCCTGCGGCCGTCAGGGACAGGCTGCCGCCCAATAGATTGCCGATCACCAGGTTCAGCAACGGGGAGTTGGCCGAATTCACGGAGGCCAGACTGCTGCGAATGGTCAGTTGCGCCACCGGTGGCGCAGCCGCAGCCACGGCGGTGGCACTCAATATCGTCTGGGCGGCAACCGGCGCGCCGCTGAACATATTCCAGATGCCGTTGGCGAGACTGGTCATGACACTGCGCGTTGCGACCACGCGTATGGCGTCGTTCTTGGTCGCATCAGCGACGAACACACGGATATTGCTGGCATTGGTGGGCAAGGTGCCACAGGTCACGGCCAGGCCCCGACTGTTGTCGCCAGCGACCACGGTGAAGCCGTTGCGCGCGGCGTTTTCCTTGGCGTAATCATTGGCCGTGTTAGTGGGCGTGCACAGGCCGCCACGACCAGCGGCTTCCAATGCCGCTGTGTCGGCGATGGACTGCAACCGGCGTTTTTCCAGGTACAGACGGCCGCTGTCCAACGCCAGCAGCATAAACACCATGGCCACCGCCAAGGTGCCTGCCGCCATCAAGCCAATCGCACCACGCTGCCGTGAACCAAGTCGGGGAGACATCAGGCACTCCTTAGCGCTTACTCTCCATTGTTGGGTTGGAGTGTAGACAAGGCTTCAGGTGCGCGCTGGCCAGTCGCCACATTGGCGACTGGCGGAAGGTATTTCTAGTGCGGTGGATAGCTGGAAAGGACGCGGGTGACGGTGGTGCGGATGGCTTTGTCACGATCCTGGGGATTCGGCGAGGTGGCCATCATCTGTTCGTCGCTGCCGCGCCACACCAACTTGCCGTCCTTGCCGTCGAGCAGGTCGATCTGGATGGTGGCGACTTTGTAGGTGATGTTGCGCGTTTCGTTGTACATCGGCGCGCCCCAATAGCCGTTCCATGGGCCGCCCCAGGCGCCGCCGTAGTTGGTGGTGACTTGCTGCTGGCGGTCCTCGACGATGAGGTAGGCCTGTACGTTCAGGTCAGCCTTGCTGCCCGGCGCCGCTGGGCGCAGACCGCGCTGGTCGAGTTGTTCACCCACGGCCTGCCGGATGCGCTGCTCGGTCAGGTCGCTCTTGATGCGCGGATCATCCGGACGGTATTGCAGCGCCGGGTCTTTCCAGGCCCAACTGCGGTAGGCACCGAAGTCCCGGCTGGCGTCAAAATCGTGGTTGACCTGGCTGGTCTGGCAACCGCCCAGCAGCACTACAACAGCAAGCGTAGCGATACGACGAAACATGGTTTTTCTCCAAAGAGCGACCCGCGCTAAAGATGAGAATAGCTGTTAACTGGGAGGATACGCCGTCATTGCCTTTTGCACCGCCTGGCGCAAGGCATCTCCCCGCTCACTGAGGCTTCCCTGGCTGCCGGTTTCCGCACTGGCACTCCACACCGGCTGGCCGGTGCGGGCATCGAACAGATTGACGCGAACCACCACGACCTGCACTTCATAGGTGCGCACGATCGGCACCGAGTTGTACATGCCGTAACCATTGCCATAGCGGTTGTAGCCGCCATAACCATAGCCGTAGTCATCCTGGACCTGCTTGAGGCGCTTCTCCAGGCGCACATCGGCGCTGACAAACAGGTCCGCCGGGCGATTGTCATGCAAGGGGCGCAGCCCGCGTTGGTCAAGGGCGCCGCTGACCGCTTCGGCAATCTGCGCCGAATCCGCCCAGGCCGTGCCCGCCGGCAACTGGCCGTTGCGCCAGGCCCAATTGCGGTAGGCGCCGTAGTCGCGCACGGGCGCCGGGTAGGCGCTGGCATCAAAGGTATTGGCCGCCTGGGGCGGCGCCGGAGGAATCGGCGCCGAAGCGGCAACATAGGGGTTCGGGCTGGAACACGCGCCCAAACCCAGGGACAACAGGATCAAACAGAGACGACGCATTTCGACCTCCGCAGACTGGGCCGCTTAAACCGGACGGCAAATCCAGTGCAAATAACGCCCAAGTCCGGCAAAGCTTGGGTGACGACGGTGAGCGAGTTCCATCTCCAAAAGGTCCTGCAAATTGGCGCGGGCCTGGAATTCCACCGGCATATAGTCGTGGAACACCCGCACGCCGCTTTGGCTTTCGACCTGCCAAAGGCCATCGAGTTGCGCCGCCAACTCACGGGGATCGAGGGGTTGTTGCGGCGTCAGGCTCTGCTTTTCGCCGGCCATGTCATTCTTGCGCATTTTGCGGAAGTGGCCTTTGAGCAGGTTGCGGTAAATCAGCGCATCGCGGTTATAGAACGCCAGCGACAACCAGCCGCCGGGCACCGTGAGTTGGTGCAAAACCGGCAAGATTGCATGGGGCTCGGCCAGCCATTCCAGTACGGCATGACACAACACCAGGTCATAGGGTTCGGTAAGTTGGCCGAGCAGGTCTTGCCAGGGCGCATGGATAAACGTGGCGGTCTGCCCGGCATCGGCAAAGCGTTGACGGGCGCCTTCCAGCATCGGCTCGGCGGGCTCGGCCAGGGTGACGTCATGGCCTTGCTCGGCCAGCCACAGCGACATATGGCCCAGGCCCGCGCCGATATCCAGCACGCGCAACGGGCGTTTCGGCAGCGCTTCGGTCAAGTCGGCCTGGAGCACCGCCAGGCGAATCGCGCCTTTGGCACCGCCGTAGATTTTCTCGGCGAAACGCGTGGCCAGCTGGTCGAAATGACGATCACTCATGGGCAAACCGCCGTTCACTGTCGGCCAACTTGGCGCGCACCACCTCGTTCATGTCCAGGCCCAACTCGCTGCACAGCAACAGCAGATACAGCACGATATCGCCGACTTCCTGCCCGGCATGGGCGAGTGCGTCGGCCGGCAGCTGGCGCGACTGGTCTTCGGTCAGCCATTGGAAGATTTCCACCAGCTCGGCCATTTCCACGCTGGCGGCCATGGCCAGGTTTTTCGGGCTGTGGAACTGCTTCCAGTCGTTGTTATCGCGGATGCGGTGCAGGCGTTCGGTGAGGTGTTCGAGGTTCATGCGGTACTCCTGAAGGTGGATAGCTTCGGGCCGAAAGCGCCGGAAGGCAAGTTAATCCACCACACTGAATTCGATCCTGGCCGTCTGCCCCGCCTCATCCAGCACACTCAGCTGGTAGCGGCCCAGCCGTTCGAAACTGGCGTTGATAAAGTCCTGGTTGGCGCTGTCCCCCAGCGGCGCACCATTGAGGAACCACCAGCGCCGGCCGCTGCCGCCCAAGGCGGAGATTTTCAGGCGCAGGGCCTGTTGGCTGGCGGCGGGCAGGCGCAATTGGTCGCCTTCGCGTACCCCAACAATCGACAACGGCGACGACGCGGCCAATGCCGGAGGCGTGCAATCGGGGTCGGCGGCCGGGATGCGCGCTTCGCGGCGCTCGACCCGTGGCAGCCAGGGTTCCAGCGGCGCGGGCCACAGGGCGATTTTTGTCGGCTCGGCGCCGGGGCAATGGGCGTCGACCCGCAGGCCCTTGGCATTGACCCACACGCTTTCCATCAAGCCCACGCTCAACGGCTGATCCAGTGCCTGCAACGTCGGCGGCGTGGTGTTATCCAGGGTCCAGGCAAAACGCTGGCGGCGGCAATTGGGATCACTGCGGCTCATGGGCTGGCCCAGCGGCCAACAGATCGCCGCCACGCCGACATTGGCCGGTACCGGTTTAACGGGGGCGCTGATGCCGCGCTGGCTGTCGCGGTTGGTCAGCACGTCGTGCACCTGCAACATCAACGGCGCTGCCGAGGCCAGGCCGAACTGGCCCGGCACCGGCGTGCCGTCCGGGCGGCCGATCCACACGCCGATCAGATAACGCGGGCCCACGCCGATGGCCCAGGCATCGCGAAAGCCGTAGCTGGTGCCCGTCTTCCAGGCCAGCACCGGGCGTTGCACCAACTCGGCACGCGGGTCACGGTCGGGCCGCGCCTGGCCGCTGAGGATACGCCGCACAATCCAGGCGGACCCTGGCGACAGTAACGGCCGTTCCCTGAGCGTATCGTCCGGCTGCAATCGAATAGTGGCGCTCCTGCCGTCCCGGGCGAAGGCGCTGTAGCCGCTCACCAGGTCTTCAAGACGACTGCCTGCCCCACCCAGGATCAACGCCAGGTTCGGTTCGGCCAGCGCCGGCAGCGCCAACGGCACGCCGCCGATGCGCATTTCGGCGGCAAAGCGTTTAGGCCCATAGGCTTCCAGCAATTGCACCGCCGGTAGGTTGAGCGAACTCGACAACGCCGTACTCGCCGGTACCGCGCCAGTAAAGCCCATGGAGAAGTTGCCCGGCCGGTAATCGCCATAACGCCGGGGCACGTCCTGCAACAGGGATTCGGAGTGGATCAGGCCGTCATCCAGGGCCATGCCATAGAGAAACGGTTTCAACGTGGAGCCCGGCGAACGCAAGGCGCTGATCATGTCCACATGGCCGAAGCGCTTGGCATCGTTGATGTCCACCGAGCCGAGGTAGGCGCGCACGGCCATGCTCTCCTCTTCCACCACCAGGATCGCGGCGGACGTGTGCTCCGGCAGCCGCGCACGCCAACCTAGCAGCAGGTCTTCAAGACGGCGCTGCAACGTGGCATCCAGAGTGGTACGGATCAGCGGCGGGCTGTCGGGGCGGTTCAGGCGACGCGCGAGTAAGGGCGCCAGGCTCGGCTCCAAGCGTGGGGCGAGCAGCAACGGTTCTTCCAGGGCTTCATCGACGGCAGACTGCGGCCACACCTGGAATTCAGCGAGACGGCGCAAGACTTTGTCGCGGGCTTGCTGGGCACGCTGGGGATGGCGATCTGGGCGCAAACGGCTGGGGGCCTGAGGCAGAACGGCGAGCAAGGCGGCCTCGGCGTGGGTCAGTTGCGCAGGGGATTTGCCCAGGTAGGCCCAACTGGCCGCCGCCACGCCCTGCAACGTACCGCCGAACGGCGCGCGGTTCAGGTAGAGGTTGAGGATTTCGGCCTTGGACAGGTGCCATTCCAACTGCGCCGTGCGCCACAACTGGCGCAACTTGCCATGGAAGGTGCGTGAATGCGGATCGAGCAACCGCGCCACCTGCATCGACAAGGTGCTGCCGCCCGACACCACCCGCGCGCCCGTGAGGTTCTGCCAGGTCGCCCGCGCGAGCGCCAGCGGGTTCACACCGGGATGCTGGTAGAACCAGCGGTCCTCATAAGTCAGCAGCGCGTCCAGGTAATACGGCGACACGTCGCTGGTCTGCATCGGGTAGCGCCACACGCCATTGGCATCGGCAAACCGCCACAACGGCGTGCCATCCTCGGCCAGTACCACACGCGCCAGGTCATCCTTGGGCAACGGGAGAGGCCAGATGCGGTCGGCCAGCCACAGCAAGGCCACCACCAACAACAGGCTGGCCAAGGTCCAACGGGCAACTAAACGCAAACTCAAACGGGCAAACCTCTATGCTGGTAGGGAACTAGCCTGTTGCAATAACAACCAAAGGCACAGATACGCCCACCTTCTCATCAGGACACACATATGCAGGTAGAAAGCTTTTTCGGTTGGTTGGGCCAGGCGATCGGTTCCATCATCCGTTTTATCGTCGACGGGCTCAGCGGCCTGTTCGGTGCACTGACCAATGCCGGCGGCAACTTCATCGATGGCTTGTCCCGCACCTTGGGCATGGACACCTCTATCATCAGCATCATCACCCTGATCATCGGCCTGATGCTGCTGTACTCGGCGGTGCGCGCCTTTATGCGGGCGTCGATCATCATGGGGATTATCTGGTTGCTGTTGGGCCTGTGGCTACTGAGCTGGGTTGTGCATTAACAAACGGGGCCATGATGAACAGGGCCCCGTTTTACATTAACGCCCCTTGATCACCAGATCCGCCGGCGTCTCGCCCACCGCCTGCCAGTTCGGCCGGTACATCGACTCCACTTGCGGCGGTGGCACACGGTAAGTACCCGGCGTCACGGCACGCGCCAGGTACAGCAGGTGCGTGGTGCCGGAACCTTCCAGGTTGATCGCCGCCACATAGCGGTCATCGCGGAACTCCTGGTGCTTGAGCGATGCGTTCTGCATCGACTCACGCCACTCCTTCACTTGGCTGCTGGCGTTTTCCAGGCTGGCGGCGCTTTGTGCCAGGTTCTGGTTCTCCAGTTCCAGGCCAGCCGGCAGCAGGTCCACCACCAACGCATCCGGCACGCGCTGCTTGGCACTCACCGCCAAATGCACCAACACCAGATCACCACTGTTGAGACTGCGCAGGTTCAACGGCTGGCCGTTCATGCCCAGGTATTCGCGGCGGATGCTCAGGTTGTCGCCACCCGGTGCCGGTGGCACCTGTGGATAACCCGAAATCGTCAGTTGCTGGTACACCGGCGTCTCGCCCTGATTGCTCAAGGTCAGGTCACTGGACAGCAGCTTGCCGTCCAACGTCAGGGTCGACTGTTGATTGTTCAGTTCCTGCACACCGCCACTGCCCGTCAATGACACTTGCCAGTTCGCATCAGGCTTGGCAAACCCGAGGCGCCCGGCCAGGAACAGCGAGTTACGCTCCTGGGTCGACAGGTAAGGGCTGGCCGCCAGTTGATCCGACAGCGTGAACAAGCGCTCCTCACGCTTGCCCTTGGCCAAGTCGTTCTCTTCCAGCAACGCCAGGATCATCGCCTGGTCGCGCAACGGGCTACCGTAGTCGGCCAGCCATTCATTGGCATTGCGCTGTGCCGCCAAGCCGGCGAGCAACGCCTGGTCCGCGCGCGGCTGGTCGCCCATCTTCTGCAAAGCTATGGCCAACTGCACCAGCGGCAGACCGGAGCGCGCATCACTGCGGCGCTCGAAGATACTGCGCAACGCGCCCAACGGCGCCTGCTGACTGCGCGCCAGGACCATACCCGCGTAGGCCTGCACGGCAAAGCGGGTGTGGTCGGCATTGTCGCTGTAATCGACGTCGATCAGGTTGCGTTCCTGCACGTAGCGCAGCAGACGCTCGCTGGCCTTTTTCAAGGCTTCAGGTGGCACCGCGAAACCCTGATCGCGAGCGCGCAGCAGGAAGTCGGTGACGTAAGCCGTCAGCCAATATTCCTCTTCGCCATCCGCGCCCCACAACCCGAAGCTGCCGTTGTAGCGCTGCATGCCCAGCAGGCGTTCGATGCCCAGCTCGATCTTGCGTTTGCGTTCGCTGTCCGACTCGCCTTTGATTGACAGGCGCTTGAGCAATGCATCGTCGGCATACAGCGACGGATACAGGCCGCTGGCAGTCTGCTCCAGGCAACCGTAGGGGTAGGCCTTGAGTGCACTGATCTGCGCGCCGAGGTTCAGCGGCGGTCGACTCGACAGGCTCAGCAGCGCCTGGCGCCCCGAGGCGTCGAACTGATCCAGAGTCCCCGCCGGCAAGCTCCACGGTTGATCCTTCAGCACCGCGCGATAGTGCTTGAGCAGCGCCGGATAAGCCGGGCGCACGCCCAGGGTCCATTCCCGCGTAAACGGCGGCAGGTTCTCACCCGGCAGATCCAGGCCATTCACCGTCACCTTGACCTTGCCCTGCCCCAACCCGCCCCAGGCTTTCACCGGGATGTGCAAGGTGGTGCGCTGGCCTTGCTTGAGTTCGACGGTTTGCGCGCCGCTGTTGACCAGCTCCAACTGCCCGTCGGCACTCAGTTGCACATCGAGTTTCTGCGGTTTGCCCGACAGGTTGGACAGGTCCAGCGCCAACGTGGTCTGGTCACCACCCGCCATGAAGCGCGGCGCCGACAGCTCGGCAATCAACGGCGCGGCAATCACTGTCTTGGCTTCGGCCATGCCATAACGATCATCGCTCCAGGCCTGGGCCATCAGGCGCAGCTCGCCGTTGAAGTCAGGAATATTGACGCTGACTTCGCCCTCGCCTTGCTCGTTCAACGTCACGGGTGCGCTTTGCAGGGCGACGATGGTCACACTGGTGTCCGGGCGCTTGCCGCCTTTGGCCAGCGCCGCATCACCACCAAATGCCAGGCTGGCCAATCGGCCCTGGCCGGCTTCGATCAACTGGCCGTAGATGTCGAATTGGTCCACGCCGTAGGCTTTGCGACCGAACAGGCTGGAATACGGATCCGGCGTCGGGTATTCGGTGATATTCAGGATGCCCACGTCTACCGCTGCAACCAGCACATGTACCTGTTTCGGCACGCTGCCATCGGCATTTTTGGCGGCGATTTTTACGGTGAGCGGCTGTTTGGGACGCATTTTTTCCGGCGCGCTGAGGGTCACGCCGAGTTTGCGCTGGGTACGATCCAGCGGCAGGTGCAGCAGGCCCACCGCACGCTTAGGCGTGATGTTGGCTTTGCGCTCGCCGGGACGGATCACCAAGGCACTGACATACAAGTCATGGCGCGACCATTTCGGGTCGAGCTTCACGGCAAAACTTTTGCCTTCGGCCGGCACCTCGATTTCCTGCCACCACAGCGGGCCTTCCGCGGACTCCACCAGCAGGTAGCCCTTACCGGCAGCCGGCGGCGTGACGGTCACGTTGGCCGTATCGCCATCGCCATAGGCCGGTTTATCCAGCGCCAGCTTGACTTGATCAGGCCGTACGGCGCCGCCTTCGGTGTTGTCTTGAGCCTGATAGCCGGCCCAGAATCGCAGGCTGCTGACCAGGCCGGTCTGCGGGTCCTCCACTTCCACGCGGTATGGGCCCCACTCCACCTGGAAGCTGACCTTGGCGGTATCGCCGGCCTTGATGTTCAGGGTCTGTTCGTCGAGGTTGAGGAATTTCTCGTTGAAGTGATAGCTCCAGCCATCATTCTCAGAGTAGTTCCAGTAGTAGTCGCGGCGCTCACGCACCAGGCGCACCTTGAGGTTGGGCGCGGCGAGTTTCTGCCCGTCCTGGTTGGCCAGCAGCACTTCGAATTCTGCCGGGCCGTCGCCGTTGGTTTCCTTGCCGTCAAACAGCCCGCGCAGGCCCGGCAATTGCTCGGCCGGCCAGATCGGCTGCACCAGGCGCCGGGTGATCGGCCGTCCACCCGACTCTTGCAGGCTGGCCTGCACGATCAGTTGCAGCGGCGACTTGGCCTCGGCCCATTTGCTTTCCAGGGTCAGCGCTTCCTGGCCCTTGGCGTCGAGCACGCTTTCTTCCAGCTCGAAATCCTGGCTCAGTTCTTCTTCGGTGACGGAGCCGAACTGATAGCCCGGCAGCGACTTGACCGCTTCGCGCAACGGTCGCACATAGACTTGGCCGCTGACACGATTGCCCGACGCGGGGGCGCCGTACAGGTAACGGCCGGTGACCTGAATCACCGCGTCATCCGCCGGCTTCAGCGGGGTGTCACTGCCCTTGAGTTCCAGCGCCAGGCGCTCGGGCAGGAAGTCTTCGACAAGGAATTCATACAGCTGCGGCTTGCCATCGCCGAGGTCGAACACCAACTGCCAACGCCCGGTCGGTGCTTCGCCGGCAAGTTGCAGTTGATATTGATAGAGGCCAGAGGCATCGGCGTCCCAGACGAATTTGCGGCTGACCTGCTCATCCGGTCGACGGACTTCGACGCTCACCGGCTGCGGCTTGACGGCATTGCCGTCCTTGTCCCGCAGCAGGGCGTTGAGTAGCACGGTTTCGCCAGGGCGATACAGGTCGCGCGGGCCAAACACAAAGAACTGCAAAGGGTGGGAGGGTTGGCCGCCAATGTCGAACTCGGCCAGGTCCAGCGCCGCACTGTCGAGGCGCAACATACTGGTCTGTTCGCCTTGCTTGGCGAGCAGCACCTGGGCCTTTTTCGGTAATGGCAATTCGGCGTGGCCGCCCTTCTCGGTCTTGCCCTGGCCCAGCACGCGGCCTTCGGCGTCGAGCACCTCAAGGTCGACACCATCCAGTGCCTTACCGCCCTCCAGCGCCTGGGTAAACACGTCCAGGCGATTGGCGTAACGGTGCACCGACAGGCCGATATCACTCAGCGTAAACAGCGTGGCTGGTTGGGAATAGTTGTAGGTTCCCGAGGCACGCATGACTGCCAGGTACACGCCAGGCTGCTGCAGTTGCTTGAGGCCGGCGATCGGCAGCAACAGGGTTTCACGGGTGTTGCGCGCCGGGTTCAGGTCGAAGCGGCCGCCGTAGACCAAGTCGGCCAAAGGCAGCAGTTCGCGGGATTCATAACTTTGCAGGCTGGTGTTGCGGCCCCACTGCGCGAGGAAGGTAGGCAGGGATTCGGGTTTGATGCGGAAGAATTCGACATCGATCTTGTCGACGTTCAGCGCGATCACCGGCAGGCCTTCGGCCAGGCGCGTCGGCAGCAAGGTGCCACGGCTGGCAAAGCCGACGGTGGCTTGCAGGTCGCGAGTTTCCAGGCGGGCTGTGTATTCGGTGGCGAGGGTATTGTCGTTGACCGCCTTCACACCGGCGTCGACTGTCAGCACCAGCTTGCGCTGTGGCTCCAGATGGCGCAGGCGCAATTCCATCAGGTTATCGGAGATTTCCCAGGCGCCATCGACCTTGCCGGACTTGCTGTCCACCAGGTGAAGTTTGTCGGCGAATTTTTGATCGGGATCCAGCGGAATGGAAAAGCTCACAGAGAGCGTGCTGGCGCCGTCGAGCTGCACTTCGGACACGTCCACCACACTTAACTCACGTCCGGCATAACGCTGCTTCAGCGCCGCCACATCCACCGCGGCCTTGGCCGGTTTGGGTGCCACTGTTGCCGCTGCGGGAGCGGTCGGGGCCGCCGGTTTATCGGAGGAATCGCAGGCGCTCAGCAGGGCCAGCGCGCAAGCAAGGAACAGTCCTTTGTTAAGCACGCTTTTATTAAGCATGTGAACACTCGCTGTGAGGGGGTCCGAGAGGTGAACTATATATCAGCCCACAGGAGGCCGATGGGATGCTGGTCACATTGACCGACGGAGGGTGGTTTGGTTCTGAGGTCATCCTTGATCAAGCCAAATCCCACAGCCAAGGGCAGCCAGTTACAATGCCGCTCCCCCAAGGAGCCTGCATGCCCACCTTACTCACCGACTGGCGCCACCGCCCCACCCACCGCCGCGTCTGGGCCCTCGCCGCGCCGATGATCCTGTCGAATATCTCGGTGCCGTTGGTGGCGCTGGTGGACAGCATGGTCATCGGCCACCTGCCCCACGCGCACCAGCTGGGTGCCGTTGCGGTCGGCGCCAGCCTGTACACCTTCCTCGCCTGGGCCATGGGTTTCCTGCGCATGGGCTCCACCGGTTTCGCCGCCCAGGCTGCCGGGCGCAATGACGGGGCGGCGCTGCGGCAGATCCTGCTGCAAGGCCTGCTGCTCGCACTGGGCCTGGCGATGCTGTTGGGCACGGTGGGCATTCCGCTGAGCCATCTGGCGTTGGAGTGGATGCAGCCTTCACCCGAACTCAATCAACTGACGCAGGATTTTTTCCACACTCGCCTGTTCGGCCTGCCCGCCGCATTGGCCAGCTACGCATTGGTCGGCTGGTTTCTCGGCACACAAAATGCGCGGGCGCCGCTGGCGATCCTGCTGACCACCAACCTGGTCAACATCGCCCTGAACCTGTGGTTCGTACTCGGCCTGGAGTGGGGTGTGGTCGGTTCGGCGCGTGCGTCCGTCGTGGCGGAATGGACCGGCGCTTTGCTCGGCCTGGCGATGACGCAAAAAGCCCTGCGCGCCTACCCGGGTCATATCGCCTGGGCGGCGCTGAAGCTGTGGGAAAGCTGGCGCCCGCTGCTGGCGGTCAACCGCGACATTTTTATCCGCAGCCTCGCGCTGCAATCGGTGTTTTTCATGATCACGGTGCAAGGCGCACGACTGGGCGATGCCACCGTGGCGGCCAATGCACTGCTGCTCAACGGCCTGCTGCTGACGGCCCACGCGCTGGATGGGTTGGCTCACGCCGTCGAAGCCCTGTGCGGCCACGCCATCGGCGCGCATGACCGCCAGGCCTTGCGTCGTTCATTGGTGGTGGCCGGCGGCTGGTCGTTGATCGCCAGCGTTGGCTTTGCGCTGCTGTTCACCGTCGGCGGCCACCTGTTTATCGCCATGCAGACCGACATCCCCAGCGTGCGCGAAACCGCCGACCTCTACCTGCCTTATCTGGCGGTTCTGCCGTTGATTGCGGTGTGGAGTTACTTGCTCGACGGCTTGTTCATCGGCGCCACCCGCGCGCGGGAGATGCGCAATGGCATGCTGCTGACCGTCTTGCTGACACTGCCCTTCGCGTGGGCGTTGCAGGGTTTGGGTAACCACGGGCTGTGGATAACCTTCCTGCTGTTCATGGCCCTGCGCAGTCTTACTTTGTGGGCGATTGCCTGGCGCTTGAACCGGCAGGACCAGTGGCTTGGATAAAGGCTGTGACGCGCTCCAGTACCGGTGCCAGCCAACGCAAGGGTTTGGCGATCGCCCCCACCAGTGTTTGGTGGTTGGTCTTACCGAAATAGACTTCCTCCACGGGCACACCCGCCGCCCGTAGTTGCTCAGCCAGTCCGCCGGTATTGCGCTTGGGGTTGACGAGTTTGTCGTCCGTCGAAGCAATCAGCAGACTGGGCGGTGCACCACGGCTGACATGATTGATCGGCTGGGAATCCGGCGGTGAATCAGGGAAGAAAAACACCGGTTTCACGTCAGGGTTTTCAATCGGCAGAAAATCATAGGGCCCTGCCAGACCGATCCAACCCTTGAGCATCGACGGCGACAAATCCACGTTGTTAAGCCACCGAGCATCCAGCGCCAGCATCGAGGCGTTGTAGGCGCCGGAGCTGTGGCCCATCAGATACAGCTGTTGTGGATCGGCGCCGTATTCGGCGATGTGTTGATGGGTCCAGGCCACCGCGTTGGCGCCGTCCTGGAGAAACGCGGGGTAACGCACTTGAGGATAGAGGCGGTAATCGGCGATCACCACGACGATGCCGCGTGAAGCGAGGGCTTCACCGACAAATCCGTAGTCCTCCCTGGAGCCGCTGTTCCAGCTGCCGCCATAGAAAAACACCACGACTGGAGCGTTGGAGACAGCAGGGACAGGTCGGTAGATATCGAGTTTCTGCCGGGGGTCATCGCCGTAGGCGATGGCTGAAGTTTTGGTGAAGGTGTTGGAAGGAGTGAGTGCATTGAGCACTTTGATGGGCGAGCACGCCGCAAGCAGTGCGGCGAATGCCATGACAAACCATTTCCTAAGCATTGACGCACCTCACTGTAGGAGCGAGCTTGCTCGCGAAAAACCCGCAGGCGACGCGGGCATTCTGGTTGCCCGCGTTATCGTTAACGTTCTTCGCGAGCAAGCTCGCTCCTACAGGGGAATCAGGAGGACAGGTACGAAGAGCGCGTCAGGCCCAAGCGCAGCGCATCCAGGAACTGGGTACGCTCCGACGCACTGATCTTCGCACTCGCACATTTATCCCGGTAATGCGTCATCAACTCCTCCGGCGACAAGTGCACATAACGCAGCATGTCCTCGATGGTGTCGTGGGTCTCGATACCGGCGCTGTACACCGAACCGTCTTCACGCTGGTAGATGTTCACCGAGTCGGTGTCACCGAACAGGTTGTGCATGTCGCCCAGAATCTCTTGGTAAGCACCGACCAGGAAGATACCCAGCAAGTAGTCCTCGCCTTCGTTCAAGGCGTGCACCGGCAGGCTGGTCTCGATGGACTGCTCGTCGACGTATTGCTTGATCTTGCCGTCGGAGTCACAGGTCAGATCCTGCAATACCGCGCGGCGCAGCGGCTCTTCGTCGAGGCGGTGCAGCGGCAGGATTGGCAATACCTGGCCGATGGCCCAGGTGTCCGGCAGGCTCTGGAATACCGAGAAGTTGCAGATGTACTTGTCGGCCAGCTTGTCGTTGAGTTCGTCCAGCACCTGGCGGTGCGAGCGCTGACGGGCTTTCAACGAGTTGTGCAGGCGGCGGCACACGGCGAAATAGCACTGTTCGGCGAGGGCTTTCTCGGCCAGGGTCAGTTTACCGTCGGCGTACTGGGTGGCCACGTCGCTCATGTAGTGGGTGGCGCGCCAGTAGGTTTCGGTGACCATCTCGATGTCGGTCGGGCCGAGCAGGTCCACCAGCCATTGCACGGTTTCGGGCAGGGCTTCCTTGTTCTCGATGGTCGGGATTTCGTCGTTGTGTTTCTCGACGTCGGTCACCTGCACCACCAGCATGGCGTGGTGGGCGGTCAGGGAACGGCCGCTTTCGGAGAAGATGTTCGGGTGCGGCAGGCTCTGCGCGTCGCAGAATTCCTTGAGCATGCCCACGACCACGCCGGCGTAGTCGTCCATGTCGTAGTTGATGGAGCTGGCGTTACGCGAGTGCGTGCCGTCGTAGTCCACGCCCAGGCCACCGCCGACATCGATGTGATCCACCGGCAGGCCAAGGTTGCGCAGTTCGCCGTAATAACGGATGGCTTCCTTGAACCCGTGCTGGTAGTCCGCCAGGTTGGCGATCTGCGAGCCCATGTGGAAGTGCAGCAGACGGATGCCCTGGTCCAGACCGGCCGCGCGGAAGCGCTCGACCACCGACAGCAGTTGCGCCGCTGACAGACCGAACTTGGACTTCTCGCCGCCGGTGTCTGCCCACTTGCTCGATGCCAGCGACGACAAACGCACGCGCAGGCCGACCTGTGGCTTGACCTTGAGGCTGGCGGCCTCTTCGATCACCAGTTCAACTTCGGATTCTTTCTCGATCACGATGAACACGTTGTGGCCGAGCTTCTGGCCCATCAGCGCGAGGCGGATGAACTCACGGTCCTTGTAACCGTTGCAGACGATGGTGCCGCCCTTCGGCGCCAGGGCCAACACGGCCAGCAGCTCAGGCTTGGAGCCGGCTTCCAGCCCGATCGACACGTTCTGGGTGGCGATGATGTTCTCGATCACCGCTTCCTGCTGGTTCACCTTGATCGGGTACAGCGCGGTGTACTTGCTCTGGTATTCCAGGCGTTCGATGTTCGCATCGAAGGCGCCGGTCAGTTGGCGTACGCGGTCTTGCAGGATGTCGGGGAAGCGCACCAGCAGCGGCAACGACAGGCCGCTCTTGCGCAACTCGTCGACTTGTTCGTACAGGTCGACAGGCGTGCTGTTCGGGCCGTTCGGACGGACTTCTACGCGACCGGCTTCATTGATCGCGAAATACCCGGCCCCCCAATGGCGAATCCCGTAAACACTGCGGCTGTCCGCAACTGTCCATTGGCTGCCATCGTCTTTGCGTGTGCGTCGTACGGACATCGAAGTCCCCTATAAATGAAGTCGAAGGCACCGCCCCTATCAGAGGCTGGCGCAGTCTAAAGAATGAAAATGACGATTTGCCTGCGTGCAAGGTAGGACCCCACGCGCAGGACAGAGTTTAGACACAGGTCGGGAAGAGGCTTTCAGCCGCCGGACTTCTTGGCCTTGTACCCGAGCTTGATCAGCTCGGCCAACAGCAACTCGACGTGATCGCCCTGAATCTCGATGACGCCGTCTTTCAACGCGCCTCCGGTGCCACAGCGCTTTTTCAGCGTGGTGGCCAGTTCCTTCAGGGCCTCTTCGGCCAACGGCACGCCGGTGATGGTGGTCACCGTCTTGCCGCCACGGCCTTTGCTCTCGCGGCGTACGCGGGCAATACCGTCGCCTTCAGGGATCAGGGTCTGTTTGCAGGTGCACGAATCCACGGGCTGACGACAGTCCGGGCAGTGTCGACCTGCATCAGTGGAAAATACCAGGCCACCAAGGGCGGCGAAGGATGCGGCTTTTTTGGCCACCGGCAATCCTCTTGGGAGGATGAAGACTGATCGGCACCCGCAAAGCGGTGAACCGACCGCGAAGCCCCACTCAGGCAGGGGCAGCGCTACCGTACCACCAAGGCTCACCCCTACCTGTAGGAGCCGGCTTGCCGGCGATAGCGTTCTTGAAGACGCCATCGCCGGCAAGCCAGCTCCTACGGGGGTGAAGCTTGGTGGTTCGGGTGAAAAGTCGCGCAGTGTAACCACAAAAAGCCGACTTGCTAAGAGCCAAATGGCGCCAATTTATGCAACTTTAGCGACGCAAGGCCAGATAACGACGCAACCCTTCCTGGGCATCCGGGCAGTAAGGCTTTTGCCCAGCCTCCTGCAGGACCGTTTCAAGGGGTAAAAAGCGCGCTTCCATGACTTCTTCCGGCTGCAAACGCAACGGCCCGTCCCAAACGGCGGAGTAGGAGGTGCACCAGAGCCGACTGTCGCCATCCTCGAAGTAGAAGTGGTCATGTTCGACCAATTCCACTCCACCGACACCCAGCTCCTCCTCCAACTCGCGCGCCGCCGACACGGCATACGACTCTCCCGCCGCCACCATCCCACCCGCCGCCGTGTCCCAGAAACCGGGGTACAAGGCTTTGCTCAGGGTGCGCCGATGCACACACAGCTCACCCTTGGAATTGAACAGGAATATGAAGGTGCAACGGCCGATCAGGCCGCGCTGGCGAAGGTCGGACCTGACGAGGTGACCGAGCAGGTTGTCCTGCTCGTCGACCCAGCAGATCAGTTCAGCATCGGAAGCCGCGCGGTGGGCGGCCTCCATTTTGGTAGCGTCCATCATCAACCCTGGTTGAGGAGCTGACGCAAGTCGATCACTGCAGCGTTGGCCCGGGAAATGTAGTTAGCCATGACCAGCGAGTGGTTGGCCAGAACGCCAAAACCACTGCCATTGAGGATCATCGGGCTCCACACAGGCTCTTGCGACGCTTCCAGCTCACGAATGATCTGGCGCACGCTGACCGTGGCGTTCTTCTTGGCCAGCACGTCGGCAAAGTCGACTTCGATGGCGCGAAGCAAGTGTGACAAGGCCCAGGCCTGGCCACGGGCTTCGTAGAATACGTTGTCGATCTGCATCCATGGGGTTTCCACCACTTCTTCATCGACCTGCGGCACTTCACCCGGCGCCAAGGCTTCGGTTTTCAGTGCGGTGTTCAGTTTCACCCGGCCGACGCTGGCCGACAGGCGTTGCGACAGCGAGCCCAGGCGAGTGGCGACGTCGCCCAGCCAGTTGTTCAGGTTGTCGGCACGCGCATAGAACAGCGCGCCGCGCTGGTTCGGATCGGACAGGCGCGCTTCGTAGCGGCTCAAGGAATTGATGCCTTCCTGGTACTCCGACTCACTGGACGGCAACACCCAGCTCTTGTTGTCGAAGTTGAAGCGTGGCTCGGCCTTGGCCAGATCCGCGTCTTCGGCTGACTGCGACTGCGAGCGGGCGAAGTCTTTGCGCAGGGCGCGGGTCAGGTCGCGCACCTGCACCAGCACGCCGTATTCCCAGCTCGGCATGTTGTCCATCCACAAGCCTGGCGGGAAGCGATCGTTGGAAATGTAGCCACCGGGCTTGTTCAGCAAGGTGCCGACCACAGTCTTGAGAGTTTCGACCGTGGTGTAGCCCACCACCATCTGCTTGCCTTCCTTCTCAGCGGCCAGCTGGGCATTCTGCTGAACCGGAAACAGCGCCGGCTCTTCGCTCCAGTACCAGCCCAGGGCGCCGGTGACCAACAGGTACAGGCCGAGCACGCTGAGCACGGCGCGGCTCATCAGCACGGTACGAAAATAGCCGCGGTTGGCCGACTTGGGCTCAGGCGCGGGGCCTTTGGCGCTGCCTGCACGGTTTTTCCAGTCCAGCATGGCGATATCCTTTCAATCACTTGAGTTCAGGGCGTACGTTCAAACACTCCGACCATAACCCTACCGCATCGTGCCCGCCCGTGCGGGGCTTTTTACCGTGCGCGACCACCCAGTCAGCAACTGAATACTACTGAGACACAGTTTATTGACGTATGACACTCATCCTATCGGAAAGAGGTGCTAGCATAGAGCCATCAGTCGACCTCAGCATGCACCCTAACTAGTAGTCAGGATATGACCGAGCCAGAAGACCCCAGCCGTGAGCGTCTCAAGCAGCATTTTGCCCAGCGGGTAATTCATCAGGCACGTCAAATTCTTGAGATCTGGCAGCGCCTGCAACGCACCGAATGGTCCGGCGCCGACCTCTCCGAACTCAGCGAGGCCAACTTGCGCCTGCTGCGTTTTGCCGAGCGCTTCGAACAGCCGGAACACAGCCAGTTGGCGCGACATATCGGCGACTCCCTCAGGGCGGTGGACGAGAACCGTGGGCGCCTGAGCAGCCACCTGATCACCGAACTCAACCGCTTGATGCAGCGCCTGTCCCGTACCGGCCTGCGCCAGGGCGACCAGCTCGAACAAACTTTCCTGCCGCCCATGCGCAAGCCGATCTACGTGATGCTGGCCGATCATGACCGCGCCGAGCGCCTGGCCAAGCAGCTGGAATTCTTTGGCATGAGCGCCCAGTCCTTGGACAGCGTGGCGGCCTTTCGTGCATCGATGGCCGAGCGCCTGCCTTCCGCGATTGTGATGGACGTAGACTTCTGCGGCGCCGGCCTGGGCCTCAAGCTTGCCGCCGAAGCCCAGGAAGGCCTGGAGCAAAAGCTGCCGCTGCTGTTTTTCAGCCTGCACGAAACCGACACCCCGACCCGCCTGGCCGCCGTGCGCGCTGGCGGCCAGGAATTCCTCACCGGCACCCTGGAAGCTTCCAGCCTGCTGGAGAAGATTGAGGTGCTGACCTGCGTCGCCCAGTACGAACCGTATAAAGTGCTGATCATCGACGACTCGCGGGCCCAGGCGCTGCACACCGAGCGCCTGCTCAACAGCGCCGGCATCGTCACCCGCACCCTGATCGAACCGATCCAGGCCATGGCCGAATTGGCGGACTTCCAGCCCGACCTGATCATCCTCGACATGTACATGCCCGCCTGTACCGGCACTGAACTGGCCAAGGTCATCCGTCATAACGACCGTTATGTGAGCGTGCCGATCATTTACCTGTCGGCCGAGGACGACCTGGACAAGCAACTGGACGCCATGAGCGAAGGCGGTGACGACTTCCTCACCAAGCCGATCAAGCCGCGCCACCTGATCACCACCGTGCGCAACCGCGCCGCGCGCGCGCGCAACCTCAAGGCGCGGATGGTGCGCGACAGCCTGACCGGCCTGTACAACCACACCCACATCCTGCAATTGCTCGAAGACTGCAGCTTCCGCGCACGCCGCGAGAACAAGCCGCTGAGCTTTGCCATGCTCGATATCGACCACTTCAAGCGGGTCAATGACAGCCACGGCCACCCCATGGGTGACCGTGTCATCAAGAGCCTGGCGCTGTTTCTCAAGCAGCGCTTGCGCAAGACCGACTATATCGGCCGCTACGGCGGCGAAGAGTTCGCCATCGTCATGCCCGACACCGACCTGGAATCCGCGTGCCGGGTGCTGGATGAGATTCGTGGGCGCTTTGCCGAAATCCACTACCCCGCCCAACCCCAGGATTTGTGGTGCACCTTCAGCGCCGGGTTGGTGGAGCTGTGCGACGGTTCCGACAGCCTGATGATGGCGGCCCAGGCCGACGAGGCGCTGTACCGCGCCAAGGATGCGGGACGCAACCGCGTGCAAGCTGCGCGCACGTCAAAGCAAAGTGCCACCTTTTCACCAGAATCCACTGATTCGGTCATAACCCTGTAATGAAAACGCAATAACTTCAGGCACTTATCTTTTGCTGTCGGTTGAAACCACGCATGCGCCTGAAGCTGCTGACCAATCTCAATACCCTTCTTCTTGTGGCCGTGTGCCTGGCGCTGGGCGCGACCCTGTGGTGGTCGCAGCGCGCGCTGGAACGGCCGTATTTGCTGATGGAACGCTACCTTGGGTTGTCCCAGACGTTCCAGAACCAGGCGGCGCGCAATATCGACGACTATCTGGCCAGTGGCGACGCCCTGCGCTTGAGCAGTGCCAGCCAGAGCCTGGAAAGCCTGCTGCAGCATCTGGACGAATTGCCGACGGAGCTCGCGCAGAATTTGCGCCCGAGCCTGGTTGACTTGGATGCGTTCAGCAAGACTGACCTACTGGCGGCCGGGAAACTGGCGGGCGACCCGCAAGCCTTGTTGCTACAGGCCGAACGCGAATTAGGCGCGAACCTGGAGCAATTGAGTCAGTACGCCATCGGCGTGACTACCCCTGACGCCGCTCGCTATCTGCCGCCTTTGCTGGCTGCGTCGCAGCACCTGGGCAAACTATCCCTGGCCCGCGACAAACTGGTGAGCAGCGGGCGCGCGGAACTGGCCGACGACGTCGAACGCGAAGTCGGCAACATCCGCAGCCAAGCCGATGTGCTGGAACAACTGCCATTGCTGGGCGTGAAGGCCAGCGCCGAATCCAGCGCCGACGACTTTTCCGCACTGATGGGCCTGGAGAACACCGAGAAAACCGAAGCCCAGGACACCGGCGTCGACCTCAAGCGTGAACTCAACAGCCTGCTCACCCGCTACCCTGCCGAACTCAAGCGCACCCGCGAACAGATCCAGCAACGCACCGACCTGGCCGCCAAGACCCACCAGAAAATCGACACTGTGCAACAAGCCATTGCCGGCCTGGAACCGGTGGTGCGCGCGCAGCACGGCAAGATCCAGGGCGAAGTGCGCCTGATGCAAGGGGTGATGATCGGCCTGATCCTGCTGATCGCGCTGCTGATCGACACCCTGCAACGCCGCCTGGCGCGGGTGCTGACCAACCTGGCACCAGCCCTGTCGACCTGGGCCGAGGGCGATTTCAGCCAGCCGATTGCCTTGGGCAAGACCAATCGCGAGTTGCACGACATTGAAGCCTCCTTGAACCGGCTGCGCGCCTATCTGGTGGATTTGGTGGGTACGATTCGCGGTAATGCCGAGGAAGTCGCCGGCAGTAGCCGCGCACTGGCCGAATTAAGCAGCGGCCTGCACGACGGCGCCGAACGCCAGGCGGGAGATACCGCGCAGATCCGTGATTCGCTGGGTGAACTGGAAGCGACCATCCAGCAAGTCGCGGGTGATGCCAGCCAGGCGGCGGGTGCCAGTCGCAGTGCCGGTCAGGCGGTGAAGCAGGGCCAACGCGTGATCGGCCTGAGCCTGACCGGGCTGCATGCCCTGGTGGGCGAAGTGCAGCAGAATGCGCAGATGATCGAAAAACTCGCCGAAGAATCCGCCACCATCGGCGGTGTACTGACAGTAATCCGCTCGATTGCAGATCAAACCAACCTGCTCGCCCTCAACGCCGCCATCGAGGCCGCCCGCGCTGGTGAGGCCGGCCGTGGCTTTGCCGTGGTCGCCGACGAAGTCCGCTCCCTGGCCCAGCGCACCGCCGGCGCCACCGCAGAGATCCAGACCCTGATTGCCGGCCTGCAAAGCGCCGCCCATCAATCGGTGCAAGGCATGCGCGCCCAGGTCGAACACGCTGAGGCCACTGCCCAGCAAGCCCAGGCGGCGGACGGCGCGCTGGATGAAATCGTCGGGGCTATCCAGACCATTTCCGACACCGCCGTGCGCATCGCCGATGTGACGGCACAGCAGAGTGGCGCCGTCAGTGAGATTCGCGACAACAGCGAGCGGATTCACCAGTTGGGTGAGGATAACTTGCTGCGAATCGGCCAGGGCCGCATTCAGGGTGAGCACTTGCTGGTGCTGGGTGGGCAGCTCAACACTGCCGTGCAGGCGTTTCGCGTCTGAACATCCACTGTACGAGCGAGCTTGCTCGCGAAGAACGCGCAGGCACCGCTTTAATCCAGACGCCCCGCGTTATCGTTGACGTTTTTCGCGAGCAAGCTCGCTCCTACACTGACCGAATCCGGCCTCACAGTCACAAATTTCGCGCTATCCTCGCTAATCGTGCTGCCTACTGCATAGAACTGGACAGTCACAAAGGCTTTGCGGCATAGTCGCCGGGTTCTGCCGTACCCACATCAATAACAAGGAACAGCCGATGGCGACCTTACTGGTTCTTCACGGACCCAACCTGAACCTGCTTGGCACCCGCGAACCGGGCGTCTACGGGGCAGTCACCCTGGACCAGATCAACCTCGACCTGGAGCGCAGGGCCCGTGAAGCCGGCCACCATCTGCTCTACCTGCAAAGCAATGCCGAGTACGAATTGATTGATCGCATCCATGCCGCGCGTGGCGAAGGCGTGGACTTTATCCTGATCAATCCCGCCGCTTTTACACACACAAGCGTTGCATTACGTGACGCATTGCTGGCGGTGAGCATCCCATTCATCGAAGTGCATTTGTCGAACGTGCACAAACGCGAAGCTTTCCGCCATCACTCCTACTTCTCCGACGTAGCGGTAGGTGTGATCTGCGGCCTTGGCGCCAGCGGTTACCGACTGGCCCTGGAGGCCGCCCTGGAACAACTTGAACAACCGGCCAAGCGCCCCTGACCGACCCTTGGGAGTTGATGATTCATGGATATCCGTAAAGTTAAGAAACTGATCGAACTGCTGGAAGAATCCGGTATCGACGAGCTGGAAATCAAGGAAGGCGAAGAGTCCGTACGGATCAGCCGCCACAGCAAGACCCCGGCCCAGCAGTTCTACGCACCGCAAATGCAAGCACCGGCCCCAGCCGCTGCCGCTCCGGCTGCTGCACCTGCCGCAGCTGCTCCTGCTGCGCCAGCTGCTCCTGCGCTGAACGGCTTCGTGGTCAAGTCGCCAATGGTCGGTACGTTCTACCGCACCCCGGCACCGACCTCGCCAGCCTTCGTTGAAGTCGGCGCAACCGTGAAAGTGGGCGACACCATCTGCATCGTTGAAGCGATGAAAATGATGAACCACATCACCGCTGAAAAAGCCGGCGTCATCGAATCCATTCTGGTAGAAAACGGTCAGCCGGTTGAGTACGACCAGCCGCTGTTCACCATCGTTTGAACCGCGGAGCGCCTTCGATGTTGAAACCTGCGAAGAAACTGCAAAAAGTCCTGATCGCCAACCGCGGCGAGATCGCGCTGCGGATCCTGCGCGCCTGTAAGGAAGAGGGCATCAAGACCGTCGCTGTTTACTCGACGGCCGATACCGAATTGATGCACGTGAAACTGGCGGACGAAAGCATCTGCATCGGCCCGCCCCTGGCCACGAACTCGTACCTGAAAGTCTCGAACATCATCGCGGCCGCGGAAGTGACCGGCGCTGATGGCATCCACCCTGGCTACGGCTTCCTCGCGGAAAACGCCGATTTCGCCGAACAGGTGGAAAAATCCGGGTTTGCCTTCATCGGCCCGAAAGCCGAAACCATTCGCCTTATGGGTGACAAGGTTTCTGCCAAGGACGCCATGATCGCGGCCGGCGTGCCGACCGTTCCTGGCTCCGACGGCCCGCTGCCGGAAGACGAGGAAACCGCGCTGCGCATTGGTCGCGAAGTCGGCTACCCGGTGATCATCAAGGCCGCCGGTGGCGGTGGTGGTCGCGGCATGCGCGTGGTGCACAAGGAAGAAGACCTGATCGAAGCGGCCAAGCAGACTCGCTCCGAAGCGGGCGCCTGGTTTGGCAACCCGATGGTCTACCTGGAGAAGTACCTGACCAACCCACGTCACGTGGAAGTGCAAGTACTGTCCGACGGCCAAGGCCACGCCATCCACCTGGGCGACCGCGATTGCTCGCTGCAACGTCGTCACCAGAAGGTTCTGGAAGAAGCTCCGGCACCGGGCCTGGACGAAAAAGCGCGCCAGGAAGTACTGGCTCGTTGCGTCAAGGCGTGCATCGACATCAACTACCGTGGCGCGGGCACTTTCGAGTTCCTGTACGAAAACGGTCGTTTCTACTTCATCGAGATGAACACTCGTGTGCAAGTAGAGCACCCGGTGTCGGAGATGGTCACCGGTATCGACATCGTCAAGGAGATGCTCAGCATCGCCGCCGGCAACCCGCTGTCCTTCACCCAGGACGACGTGAAGATGCACGGCCACTCCCTGGAGTGCCGCATCAACGCCGAAGACCCGAAAACCTTTATCCCAAGCCCTGGCCTGGTCAAGCATTTCCACGCGCCCGGCGGCAACGGCGTACGCGTGGATTCGCACCTGTACAGCGGCTACAAGGTTCCGTCCAACTACGACTCGCTGATCGGCAAGCTGATCACCTGGGGCGCCACCCGCGACGAGGCCATGGCCCGTATGCGTAACGCCCTGGACGAAATCGTGGTCGACGGCATCAAGACCAACATCCCGCTGCACCGGGACCTGGTCCGTGATGAAGGCTTCTGCGAAGGTGGTGTGAACATTCACTACCTGGAACACAAGCTGGCCAACCAGTAAGTGCTCTGAAATAACAAAGCCGCCTCCGGGCGGCTTTGTTGTTTCAGAGCACTTACTGTGTAGGAGCCGGCTTGCCAGCGAAAATCGTTAACGATAGCGCGGGGCATCAGAAAGAAACGCGGTGCCTGTGAGTTTTTCGCCGGCAAGCCGGCTCCTACAGGTCCGCTACGTACAATGCCGATTGTTCCACGCATCCAGTACAGTCGTGTTATTACGCCGGCTCGCGTAAACTTGCGCCCTTTCGCGACCCACCCCGTCGCACATTCAATTTTTTCAAAGGTGCCCGCCATGCCTTGGCTGCAAGTCCGTCTCGCCATCAGCCCAGAACAAGCCGAAACCTATGAAGACGCTTTCCTCGAAGTCGGCGCTGTCTCGGTGACCTTCATGGACGCCGAAGACCAGCCGATCTTCGAACCGGAACTCAACACTACGCCGCTGTGGTCCCACACCCACTTGCTGGCCCTGTTCGAAGACGGCACCGATGCTGCCGCCGTGCTGGCCCATATGGAATTGCTCACCGGCGGCCCGCTGCCAGAGCATCACAGCGAAGTCATTGAAGACCAGGACTGGGAACGCAGCTGGATGGACAACTTCCAGCCGATGCGTTTCGGCCAGCGCCTGTGGATCGTGCCAAGCTGGCACGCCGCGCCCGAGCCGGACGCGGTCAACCTGCTGCTCGACCCAGGCCTGGCGTTCGGCACCGGCACCCACCCCACGACCGCGCTGTGCCTGGAGTGGCTGGACGGCCAGGACCTGACCGACAGCCACGTGCTGGACTTCGGCTGCGGCTCGGGGATCCTGGCAATTGCCGCCCTGTTGCTGGGCGCCAAGGAAGCCGTGGGCACCGATATCGACGTGCAGGCCCTGGAAGCCTCCCGTGATAACGCTGGTCGCAACAACATTCCTGAAGGCAAATTCCCACTTTACTTGCCAGAGCAACTGCCCCAAGTAAAAGCCGATGTGCTAGTGGCGAATATTCTCGCCGGCCCGCTGGTGTCCCTGGCGCCGCAACTGTCGAGCCTGGTCAAGCCAGGCGGACGCCTGGCGCTGTCGGGCATCCTGGCCGAGCAGGGCGAAGACGTCGCTGCCGCCTACGCGAAGGATTTCGAGCTGGATCCGATCGCCAACCGCGATGGCTGGGTACGCATCAGCGGTCGTCGGCGCTAGAATGAGCGCTTGCCTGAATCGGATGGCCGCATGACCGACAGTTTCGTCACCCAGTGCCCGCATTGCCAATCGCGCTTTCGCGTCAGCCACGCTCAGTTGAGCGTGGCCCGTGGCGTGGTGCGCTGCGGCTCGTGCCTGCAAGTGTTCAATGCCGCTCGTCAGTTGCTGGAGCAGCGCGCGGCCGGCACAACAGCGCCTGACCTGCCAGCTGCGGTTGAGCCAGAGCCACCACGGGCCATCAGCCAGAAACAGTGGACCGCCGAAGAGCTGGACCTGGACAACCTGGACCTGGACGAAGAGCTGGCCAAGCTGGAACGCCGCGAGATTCAGCACACGCTGCCTATCGGTGCAGACCGTCGCCAGCCCGGCACCGACCGCCGCCAAAAGGAAGAGCCCTTCAGCGCCAGCCGCGACACGGTCAAGGCCGAAGAGGAAATGTGGGCGGCAAGCCTGTTCAGCGAGCCGCCTGAAGAACGCATCCGCGTCACTGAAGACGAGCCTGTACCTGCGACCCAGCAGCGCACCGAACCGTCCATGTCGTTGCACACCGACGACCTCGGCGATGAGCCGCCACTGCGCTCAACGCCGGACGATGACGACCCGCCGTTCACGCCACTGACCCAATCGGCCGATGACGTAGAACCCGAAGAACGCCCCAAACCGCGTCGCAAGCGCTCGCGCGCCGAAACGAGCGTGCAAGACGACCAACTGCTGGACCTGGAAGACGACCCGCTGCACCTCTACGCGCAGAAACGCCCGTCGGGTTGGGGCCGTCGCCTGATCTGGCTGTTGCTGGTACTGATCGCCGCCGCCGGACTTGCAGGCCAGTACATCGCCTATCAATTTGACGACCTGGCGCGCCAGGACGCTTATCGACCCTGGTTCCAGCAACTGTGCCCCACACTGGGCTGCACCGTGCCATCACGGGTCGATATCGCCCACATCAAGAGCAGCAACCTGGTGGTGCGCAGCCACCCGGATTTCGCCGGGGCACTGGTGGTGGACGCGATCATCTATAACCGCGCAACCTTCTCCCAGCCCTTCCCGCTGCTTGAACTGCGTTTTGCCGACATGAACGGCAGCCTGATTGCCAGTCGTCGCTTCAAACCCGCCGAATACCTCAGCGGTGAGCTGGCCGGTGTCAGCGAAATGCCCTCGCAAACCCCGATCCATATTTCCCTGGATATCCTCGATCCGGGCAACAAAGCCGTGAATTACAGCCTGAGCTTTCACTCTCCCGAGTGAATCGCCTCGTACATTGGAATTTGACGGCAGGTTATTGACTTTCGCCTGCGCAACCAAACCGGTGGCGATAAAGAAATAACTGTTCAGATTTTATCCAATTCAGCCTTTATCCAGTCATCGAGAGCGGGTATCATGCCAACCCTTTTTCGAACTCTAATGATCCGGCCCCACAACAGGGAAGTCCTATGTCGGCGGTACGCATCGGCCCATATACATTGCAGAACGGCTTGATCCTCGCCCCGATGGCGGGGGTTACCGACCAGCCCTTTCGTCAGCTGTGCAAGCGTTTGGGCGCGGGTCTAGTAGTCTCGGAAATGGTCACCAGCGACATGAGCTTGTGGAACACCCGCAAATCGCGGATGCGCATGATCCACGAAGGTGATCCCGAGCCCCGCTCGGTACAGATCGCCGGTGGCGATGTACAGATGCTGGCGGATGCGGCCCGGGCCAACGTGGAGTTGGGGGCGCAGATCATCGACATCAACATGGGCTGCCCGGCCAAGAAGGTCTGCAACAAGGCCGCCGGTTCCGCGCTGTTGAAAGATGAGCAATTGGTTGCCGAGATCCTGCAGGCCGTTGTCGCCGCAGTGGATGTGCCGGTCACCTTGAAGATTCGTACCGGCTGGGACCGGGACAACAAGAACGGCCTGACTGTGGCGAAGATCGCAGAACAGGCAGGCATTACAGCGCTGGCGGTGCATGGCCGCACCCGCGCCGACCTTTACACCGGTGAAGCCGAGTACGACACCATCGCTGCAATCAAGCAGGCGGTGTCGATGCCGGTGTTTGCCAATGGCGACATTGACTCCGCCGAGAAAGCCCGGCGCGTGCTGCACGCGACCGGTGCCGATGGCTTGTTGATTGGCCGGGCTGCCCAGGGGCGGCCGTGGATTTTTCGTGAGATCGAGCATTTTCTGCGTACTGGCGAAGTGTTGCCGGCACCGGAGTTGATCGAGGTGGAACGTATTCTGCTAGAGCATCTAGCCGCCCTGCACGCCTTCTATGGGGACGTGATGGGAGTACGCATTGCTCGCAAGCATGTCGGCTGGTATCTCGCAACCCTGCCGGGCGCCAGGGAGTTTCGCGCCCACTTCAATCGTTTGGATGATACGGAAGCACAGTGCGCCAACGTTCGTGAGTTCTTCAGCGAGCGTTACAAGAGCCTGGGGACAGGGGACGGAGAGGGGGTGGCCGCATGACGATGATGACCGAGACTTTAGTGAGTGGAACAACACCCGTGAGCGACAACGTCAATTTGAAACAGCACCTCAACACGCCGAGCGAAGAAGGCCAGACCCTTCGCGGGAGTGTCGAGAAGGCGCTGCACAATTATTTCGCCCACCTTGAGGGCGCTTCCGTCACGGACGTGTACAACCTGGTGCTCTCCGAAGTCGAGGCGCCCTTGCTCGAAAGCGTGATGAACTACGTCAAGGGCAACCAGACCAAAGCCAGTGAGCTGCTGGGCCTCAACCGTGGCACCTTGCGCAAAAAGCTCAAGCAATACGATTTGCTGTAAGCATTCAATCAAACCAGAAAGGCGCCCGCGTAAAAACGGTCGCCTTTTTTGCTGACTTCCTTTGCTTTTGATGGAAATTGAAATGACCGACCAGACTACCCGCCTGCCGATCCGCCGCGCCTTGATCAGTGTCTCCGACAAGACCGGGATCCTCGAATTTGCCCGGGAGCTGGAAGCCCTGGGCGTGGAAATCCTCTCCACGGGCGGGACCTTCAAACTGCTGCAGGACAACGGCGTGGCCGCAGTGGAAGTGGCGGACTACACCGGTTTCGCAGAAATGATGGACGGTCGGGTCAAGACCCTGCACCCGAAAATCCACGGTGGCATCCTCGGCCGTCGCGGCACCGACGACGCGATCATGGCCGAACACGGCATCAAACCGATCGACCTGGTAGCCGTTAACCTCTACCCGTTCGAAGCCACCATCAACAAGCCAGGCTGCGACTTGCCGACCGCCATCGAAAACATCGATATCGGCGGCCCGACCATGGTGCGCTCGGCGGCCAAGAACCACAAAGACGTGGCCATCGTGGTCAACGCCAGCGACTACGCCAACGTGCTGGAAAGCCTGAAAGCCGGCGGCCTGACCTACGCCCAGCGCTTCGACCTGATGCTCAAGGCGTTCGAACACACCGCCGCCTACGACGGCATGATCGCCAACTACATGGGCACTGTTAACCAGGCGGCTGAAACACTGTCCACCGAAGGCCGCAGCCAATTCCCGCGCACCTTCAACAGCCAGTTCATCAAGGCCCAGGAAATGCGCTACGGCGAGAACCCGCACCAGAGCGCGGCGTTCTACGTGGAAGCCAAGCCAGCTGAAGTGGGCATCGCCACCGCGACCCAACTGCAAGGCAAAGAGCTGTCCTACAACAACGTGGCCGACACCGACGCCGCGCTGGAATGTGTGAAGAGCTTCGTCAAGCCGGCCTGCGTGATCGTCAAGCACGCCAACCCGTGCGGCGTGGCGGTCTGCCCGGACGCTGAAGGCGGTATCCGCCAGGCCTACGAACTGGCCTACGCCACCGACACCGAATCCGCGTTTGGCGGCATCATCGCCTTCAACCGTGAGCTGGACGCCGAGACCGCCAAGGCGATCGTCGAGCGTCAGTTCGTTGAAGTGATCATCGCCCCAAGCGTCAGCGAAGAAGCCCGCGCTATCGTAGCGGCCAAAGCCAACGTGCGCCTGCTGGCCTGCGGCGAGTGGTCGGCTGACCGCGCCGCTGCCTGGGACTACAAGCGCGTCAACGGCGGCTTGCTGGTACAGAGCCGCGACATCGGCATGATCGGCAGCCAGGACCTGAAAGTCGTGACTAAACGCGCGCCGACCGAGCAAGAGATCAACGACCTGATCTTCGCCTGGAAAGTGGCCAAGTACGTTAAATCCAACGCTATCGTCTACGCCAAGAACCGCCAGACCATTGGTGTCGGCGCCGGCCAGATGAGCCGCGTGAACTCGGCGCGTATCGCCGCGATCAAGGCTGAACACGCTGGCTTGCAAGTCGTGGGTTCGGTGATGGCTTCCGATGCGTTCTTCCCGTTCCGTGACGGCCTGGACAACGCCGCGAAAGCTGGCGTGACCGCCGTGATCCAACCGGGTGGCTCGATGCGCGATGCAGAAGTCATCGCTGCCGCTGATGAAGCCGGCATCGCCATGGTCTTCACCGGCATGCGCCACTTCCGCCACTGATCCAACACAGCCGGTGGCCCTGGCTCCTGTAGGAGCTGGCTTGCCTGCGATGGCATCACCTTGGTGTACTTGATACACCGAGGCGCCAGCATCGCAGGCAAGCCAGCTCCCACAGAAATGCGGCCCACGGTGTACCCCAGAATTTGCGTCATCCGAGGTTTTTGAAATGAATGTTTTGATCATTGGCAGCGGTGGCCGTGAACACGCCCTGGCCTGGAAAGTTGCCCAGGACCCGCGCGTCCAGAAAGTATTCGTAGCACCCGGCAATGCCGGTACCGCCATTGAAGCCAAGTGCGAGAACGTCGCAATCGACGTGCTGGCCCTTGAGCAGCTGGCCGACTTTGCTGAAAAAAATGTGTCCCTGACCATTGTCGGTCCGGAAGTGCCATTGGTTGCCGGCGTCGTGGACCTGTTCCGCAGCCGTGGTCTGGACTGCTTCGGCCCGACCGCTGGCGCTGCCCAGCTGGAAGGTTCCAAGGCGTTCACCAAGGACTTCCTGGCGCGCCACAAAATCCCGACCGCCGACTACCAGAACTTCACCGAGATCGAGCCGGCCCTGGCTTACCTGCGTGAAAAAGGTGCGCCGATCGTGATCAAGGCTGATGGCCTGGCCGCCGGCAAAGGCGTGATCGTTGCCATGACCCTGCAGGAAGCCGAAGACGCCGTGCGCGACATGCTCGCCGGCAACGCTTTTGGTGACGCCGGTTCACGCGTGGTGATCGAGGAATTCCTCGACGGCGAAGAAGCCAGCTTCATCGTGATGGTCGACGGCAAGAACGTCCTGCCGATGGCCACCAGCCAGGACCACAAACGCGTCGGCGACGGCGACACCGGCCCGAACACCGGCGGCATGGGTGCCTACTCCCCTGCCCCGGTGGTCACCGCCGACGTGCACCAGCGCGTCATGGACCTGGTGATCTGGCCGACCGTGCGTGGCATGGCCGACGAAGGCAATGTGTACACCGGTTTCCTGTATGCCGGCCTGATGATCGACAAAGCCGGTAACCCGAAAGTCATCGAGTTCAACTGCCGCTTCGGTGACCCGGAAACCCAACCAGTGATGCTGCGCCTGCAATCGAGCCTGGTGCTGCTGGTGGAAGCCGCCCTGGCCCAAGCGCTGGACAAGGTTGAAGCCCAGTGGGATCCACGTCCGAGCGTTGGCATTGTGCTGGCGGCCGGAGGCTACCCTGCCGATTACGCCAAGGGCGACGTGATTGAAGGTCTCGACGCCGCTGCTACGCTGGAAGGCAAAGTGTTCCATGCGGGTACCGCGCTCAAGGACGGCCAGGTTGTGACAGCCGGTGGCCGTGTGCTGTGCGCCACCGCCATGGGCGCCAGTGTCGACGCCGCGCAGCAACAGGCTTACAAGCTCGCTGCAAAGATCGACTGGAAAGGCTGCTTCTATCGCAAGGACATCGGCTATCGCGCCATTGCGCGGGAGCGTGGCGAGAAACAGTAAGTCGCTATCCGTTCGGCTAGGCAGGGGCCTCTGGCCCTTGCCGTATGCAGCCCTACCCGCGCATAGTTAACCGTGCATCAACCTACGAAGGGATTTCGCCGTGCGCTGGCTCAGGATCGCCATAGGTTTTACTGTCAGTCTGCTGACACTGCTCTGCTTGTTCCCGGCCCAGGCCGCCGCGCAAGGCAGTGGCTGGGCAGTATTGCTTGATGAACAGGCCGACCTGCAACTGAGCGACATCCGTTCCTCGCGCTACACCAATCAATTCAGCCCCATCGAACTGGACCGCATTACCGCCGCGGAACCGGACGGTGCGTTGTGGGTGCGTTTCAAACTGCAACCCGGCAAGCACGAACAAGTGCTGCGGGTCTTTGCTCCGGATTTGTCCCACCTGAGCCTCTATGTACTGGACGGCGACACCCTGGTGGAGCAGCAGAGCACCGGCACACGCCAGCCCCAGGCCGAGCGCCCATTACCCAGCAGCGACTTCATGCTGCCGATGCCCCAGAGCCAGAAACCTTTAGAGGTCTACCTGCGCCTGGTCTCGGAACATGAGCTGCGCCCCTATATCACCCTGGAACCGGCCGTGCTTGCCGCCGCCGACCAGACCCAGACGCTGATCTACGGCCTGCTGTTCGGCTGTCTGCTGATGCTGATCCTGCACAACATCACCCGTTTCGCCTACCACCGCTCGCGCAGCAGCCTGTGGCTGGCGGCCTGCGAAATCCTGCTGATGCTCAGCCTCGCACTGCTGCTCAATCTGATCGGCCCCTGGCTGCCGAACTGGCACGCAATCCAGACCCCAGGCGCCTACCTGGCCCTGCTGCTGACGGCGCCGTGCGGATTGATGTTTGCCTACCGTTTCTTCATGCCCCTGGGCCCACACCCGCTGAACAAGCTGTTGATGGCCGACATCCTGTTCATCGTGCTGTGCGGCTTGCTGCTGTTGTTCGTCAACACCCTGCCGCTGAACATCATCACCTATGCCCTGGTGGCCCTGGCTGGCTTGAGCATGTTGTTTGTCTCGGCCTATCACTGGCAGAAAGGCTACCGCCCTGCACGCCTGTTCGTGGCGGCGATGGTGGTGTTCAACATCGGCACGCTGATCATTTTGCCGGCGCTACTGGGCCTGACGATGGTTTCGCCCCAGGGCCTGATCGTTACGTTGCTGGCGTTTATCTGCCTTAGCGGCCTGTTGATGAGCCTGGCACTGGGCGAACGCCAGCGCGCGATTGTCGAAGCGCGCTTCAGCCTCAGTCGCGACCTGGCGGCAAGCAACGCAGAGATTGCCGCCAAGGCCGAGTTTCTGGCCAAGATCAGCCACGAAATCCGCACGCCCATGAACGGCGTGCTGGGCATGACCGAATTGCTGCTGGGCACACCGCTGTCGGTGAAACAGCGCGACTACGTGCAGACCATCCACAGTGCTGGCAATGAACTGCTCACGCTGATCAACGAAATCCTCGACATCTCCAAGCTGGAATCCGGCCAGATCGAACTGGATGACGTGCAGTTCGACCTCAACGCGCTGATCGAAGATTGCCTGAGTATTTTCCGCGCCAAGGCCGAGCAACAGAACGTCGAACTGATCAGCTTTATCCAGCCCCAAGTGCCCCGCGTGATCAGCGGCGACCCGACGCGCCTGCGCCAGGCCATGTTGAGCCTGCTGGAAAACGCCCTGCAAAAGACCGACGAAGGCGAAGTGCTGATCGTCGTCGCACTGGACGACCGCAGCACCAAGCCGCGCCTGCGCATCGCCGTGCAAGACAGCGGCTTGCCGATGGAAGCCGCCGAGCGTGACGCCCTGCTGCACAGCGAACTGCACAGCAAGAATTTCTTCTCCGCCACCCGCCTGAACGGTCACCTGGGCCTGGTCATCGCTCGCCAACTGATCCTGCTGATGAACGGCGAGTTCGGCATCAAGAGCGGCAGCCACCAGGGCAGCACCTTGTGGCTGACCCTGCCGCTGGACCCGGAACGCCTGGAACACCCGACTTCCGACCTCGACGGCCCACTCAAGGGCGCACGGGTGCTGGTGGTGGACGACAACGACACCTGCCGCAAAGTGCTGGTGCAACAATGCTCGGCCTGGGGCCTCAACGTCAGCGCCGTGCCTTCGGGCAAGGAAGCCCTGGCGTTGCTGCGCACCAAGGCGCACCTGCGCGATTACTTCGACGTGGTGCTGCTGGACCAGAACATGCCCGGCATGACCGGCATGCAACTGGCGGCGAAAATCAAGGAAGACCCGAGCCTGAACCACGACATCCTGCTGATCATGCTTACCGGCATCAGCAACGCGCCGAGCAAGATCATCGCGCGCAATTGCGGGATCAAGCGCATCCTCGCCAAACCCGTGGCCGGCTACACGCTCAAGACCACCCTGGCCGACGAACTGACCCAGCGCAGCAAGGGCAACGTCCCACCCCGCCCGGTCCTCAATGCCCCGGCGGCCATCACCGTGCCGACGGATTTCCGTATCCTCGTAGCAGAAGACAACAGCATCTCCACCAAGGTGATCCGTGGCATGCTCGGCAAGCTCAATCTCAACCCGGACACTGCCAGCAATGGCGAGGAAGCGCTGGAAGCGATGAAAGCCCAGCGCTATG
The DNA here is from genome assembly GCF_013385825.1 of Pseudomonas reactans. GTDB lineage: Bacteria > Pseudomonadota > Gammaproteobacteria > Pseudomonadales > Pseudomonadaceae > Aquipseudomonas > Aquipseudomonas reactans. Next base: position 76,294 of record NZ_JACAPG010000002.1, read on the forward strand.
ACCTGGTGTTGATGGACTGTGAAATGCCGATCCTCGACGGCTTTTCGGCGACCCAGCAGCTGCGCGCGTGGGAAGTCAGCCACCAGCGTATTCGCACACCGGTGGTGGCGCTGACGGCGCACATTCTGTCGGAACATAAAGAGCGTGCACGCCAGGCCGGAATGGACGGGCACATGGCCAAGCCGGTGGAGTTGTCGCAGTTGCGTGAACTGGTGGAGTTCTGGGTGGCGCAGCGCCAACAACGGCCCGAGCACGCCTCCTCCTGACCTGAAATACGATCGCCTGTAGGAGCTGGCTTGCCGGCGATGGTGGTGTATCAGTCACACACCCATTGCCTGACACCCCATTATCGCCGGCAAGCCAGCTCCTACAAAGTGGGTGTGCCTGATAGACTCCCTCGGTCCTCACTGCCTCGAGCCGCCCCCCATGCTCCACGTGTTATTCAGCGTCTACCTGAAAATGCTGGTGCTCTACAGCCCATTCTTCGTGCTGTCCTGCTTTATCAGCCTCACCCGTGGCTACTCCAGCAAAGAGCGGCGGCGCCTGGCGTGGAAGGTGGCGTTGGCGACCCTGGTATCGAGCGTGTTGCTCTACTTGTTCGGCCGCGTGATCTTCAGTGTATTCGGCATCACCGTCGACGCCTTCCGCATCGGTGCCGGCAGTGTGCTGTTTATCTCCGCCCTGGGCATGGCCCAAGGCAAGTCGGCGGTGCAGACCGATAACGTGCAGCAGGACGTGACCATCGTGCCGCTGACCATCCCCCTCACCGTCGGCCCCGGCACCATCGGTGCGCTGCTGGTGATGGGCGTGAGCCAGCCCCACTGGGATGACAAGCTCACCGCCATCCTCAGCATCGCCCTGGCCAGCCTCACGGTGGGTGTGGTGCTGTACCTGTCCAACCGCATCGAACGGATCCTCGGTGACCAGGGCTTACAGATTGTCAGTCGGTTGATGGGGTTGTTCGTGTGTGCCCTGGCCGCGCAAATCATCTTCACCGGTGTGCGCGGTTACCTGGTGCCTTAGATCCGGTATTTGGCGATAGCCGACTGCACCTTGTCACCCGCACTCTCGCGCATCAGTTGGATCGTCTTTTCGTTGACCACCGAGGTATTCAGCACCAGGCACGTCTGCCCGCTGAAGGCCTCGAACGAGGAGCTGTCCCATTCCAGGAAAGGCAGACCTACCTGTTTAGTGACCCCGTGGGTGCTGTAGGTCACCAGCACCATCATCAATTCGCCATCGGTTTCGGCACAGGATGCCAGACCGAAATCGCCGCCCTGGTGCACGGAGCTGTTGCGTTTGAACAGCTCGAAAGACGCAGGCGTCTGTTTCAATGCCTCTAATGCATCGGCTGCCAGTTTTGGCAATGCCGTCAGCAGCGGCCCGGACAACGTGCTCGTCGCCAGTAAGGCGGCGATAAGGTTCAACGCCGCCAACTGCACGGTCAGGCCCTTGCCCGCATGAGAAATCCGCTCGAAGCGGCTGCGCACCGGCAACCACCCCAGGCTGACCATCACCCTGATGAATTCGTCGTACCAATCCTCGGTACCGCGGTGCACTTTCAATACATCGCTGACGTAGCTGCTGGCCAGCAGATAACTTTTACGCACGTATTCCCGATTCAGACTCGACAGGCCTTGAGCAAACGAGATCACGCTGTTGTTGACCACGGCCGCGTTGAAGTCATCCTCGGTGTCCAGCGGCAAACCCGCAGGCTTGCCTGACGCCCCTGGCAACGTGTAGGCCGCAATCAACTTGCGCCTTTTTGTATTGTTGATCCTTCCGTGATGTCGCTCCATTTTGATTCTCCACAAGCACCCCAACGTGGGGCTTGTGTCCACCCTAGTTCACGGGGTGACGGGCTTTCCAGACGATAACAATCCCTTGGATCGACGCGTCAAACCGTAGCGCCCAGCAATTACGTGGCGTGACGGGCGAACGTCCGGATTTCGTCGCAAAAAAAAGAAAAAGCCCCGGACAACGCCAGGAAAATCCCTGGGTCATTCGGAGCTTTCAGGCGGCCGGCAAACCGTTTTCAGGCGCTGGGCTTTTCGCCATACCAACGCGGTGTGTATACCCATGTACCGCCACCGGCACGGGCGAATGTGCAGGTGGTAGACGAGCCGATCAGCACCATGGTGCGCATGTCTACCTGTTCCGGCGTCAGTTGCCCAAGCGTGGTGACACGCAAGGTCTGGCCCGGTCGACCGATATCGCGGCCCAGCACCACTGGCGTTTCGGGCGAACGGTGCAGCGCGACGATTTCCAGGGCTCGACCCAACTGCCACGGCCGCGCGCGCGAGATCGGGTTGTAGAACGCCAACGCCAGATCAGCCTGGGACGCGAGGTCCAGGCGCTTCTCGATGATCGACCAGGGCTTGAGATTGTCCGACAGCGACATCACGCAGAAGTCATGCCCCAATGGTGCGCCCGCCTGGGCGGCGGTGGCGAGCGATGCCGAGACGCCCGGCAGTATTTCCAGGTCGACCTGATGCCAGGCCGGGTTACTGGATTCGTGCAGGGCTTCGATCACCGCAGCGGCCATGGCGAACACGCCCGGGTCGCCGGACGATACAACAACAACCGAGCGACCCTGGGCCGCCAGCTCGAAGGCATGGCGGGCACGCTGCATTTCTTCGCGGTTATCGGTGCAATGCTGCACTTGATCGTCACGGAATGGGCCGGCCATGCGCACATAGGTTTCATAGCCGAGCACGTCAGTGCAACGCGCCAGTTCGGCTTTCACCGCAGGCACCATCAACTCGGCAGCGCCGGGGCCCAGGCCGATCACAGCGAGGCGACCCCGCACGTGGCCGACTTGCGATACGTCCAGGGGCTGCTCGGCAACGTTGATGACGATATCCGCGTCCTGGGTGACGCTGACAAAACGCAGCGGTACGCCCAATTCCAGCGCCGCTTCATGCAACGACGCTTCGGCCATCTGCGTATCACTGGCCAGCAGGCACGCCAGGGATTGCACGGCAATGCCCGCCGCATGCAACGCCGTGCGCACACGCTCAGCCAACTGCGGACCGGGCTTGCAGGTCACGCTCACGGTTTTCGGATAGATCAGCAATTCATTCGCAGCCGGTATGCGCTCGGCACTGCCCACATGAATTGCCAAGCGCGCGTGCTGGTCCTGAGGCAAGTTGGCCTGTTCCAGCCACGGCGCAACGCCTTCGATGCGCACGCTTTCGCCGGCCAGCAGATCCGAGACAAACCGCTTGCCCAGCTCCAGGTCGGCCAGCTCATAACCCGCCGGCGGGTTGAGCAGGCACGTGCCGAAACGCAACTCGCCACTGGTGGTGATCGCAGCGGCCACGTCCAGCGCGGCGGCAATCTCCCGCGCCATCACATTCACACCGCCAAGGCCACCGAGCAGCGGCACCACGGCGCTGCCGTCTTCGGCAACAGCCAGCACGGCGGGCTCTTCGCCTTTTTCCAGCAGCAGCGGCGCCAGCGTGCGGATGACAATGCCGGCCGCGCACAGCGCAATCAACGGCATGCCTTGCTGGTAAAACTGACGCAGGGTCGCGCCAAACTCAGTGTAGGTCTGATCCGCGCCTTCGACCCGTCCGGCCAAGCCGTGAATCACCGCTGCGGGGTACAGCCGCTGGATCTTGCGGGCAGTGGCCAGGCTGCCCTGCCCCAGAATGACAATCGCCGGGCTCATCAACCTTGCCACCGTTCACCGGGCACGATGATCAGCGAGAAGTACGGCGACGACGCCGGATCTACCTGATCCAGCGGCACGATCTTTTGATTGGCCATGGTGGCGCGTTCCACATACAGCGCACGCTCGGCCAGGCCGAGTTCTCCCAGCACCTGGCGCACTTTCGGGAAATTGCGCCCCAGCTTCATGATCACCGCCGCGTCAGCATCCGCCAGGCGGCGCTTGAGGTCGTCATGCGGCAACACCCCCGAAAGCACTGACAGGCTCTGGTTGCGATACACCAGCGGCGCGCCCAGCACCGAGGCGCCGCCGAGCATCGAGCAAACGCCGGGGACGACGTGCGCTTCATAGCGCTCGGCAAGGCGGTCGTGCAGGTACATGTAGGAGCCGTAGAAGAAGGGGTCACCTTCGCAGATCACCGCCACATCGCGGCCCGCGTCCAGATGCGCCGCTACGTCAACGCTGGCGGCGTCGTAGAAATCGCTGATCACTTGCTCGTAGGACATCGGCGCCGGCAACACCTCGGTGGTCACCGGGTACACCAGCGGCATCAGGGTTTGCTGCGGCACCAGGTGGTCTTCGATGATGCCGAAGGCGTTGCCCTTTTTGCCCTTGGCCACGAAGTAAGCCACCACGGGCGATTCGCGCAGCAGGCGCAAGGCCTTGAGGGTGATCAGTTCCGGGTCACCGGGGCCTACGCCCAGGCCGATCAAACGTCCGCGTGCCTGCATTATTCGACCTCCGTGGCCAAGGCATTCACCGCAGCGGCGGCCATGGCGCTGCCGCCCAGGCGGCCCTGCATGATCACGAACGGCACGCCACGGCTGTCGGCAGCCAGCATCGCCTTGGACTCGGCAGCGCCGACAAACCCGACCGGGAAGCCGAGGATCAACGCCGGTTTCGGCGCGCCGGCATCGAGCATTTCCAGCAAGTAAAACAGTGCGGTCGGCGCGTTGCCGATCACTACCACACTGCCTTCCAGGTGCGGGCGCCACAATTCGAGGGCCGCGGCGGAGCGGGTGTTACCCAGCTCACGCGCCAGCTCCGGCACGCTGTCGTCGCGCAGGGTGCAAATCACTTCGTTATTGGCCGGCAGGCGTGCGCGAGTCACGCCTTCGGAGACCATCCGCGCATCGCACAGGATCGGCGCACCGGCGGCGAGCGCATCGCGCCCGGCCTTGCCCGCCCCTTCGGAGAACTGCAGGCAGTCGATGGCGTCGACCATGCCGCAGGCATGAATCACCCGCACCGCGAGTTTTTCCAAATCAGCCGGGATGCGGTCCAACTTGGCTTCCGCGCGAATAATGGCGAAGGAGTTGCGATAGATCTCCTGACCGTCGCGGATGTAATCAATCATCGGTGTTGCTCCGTGGGCGAGCGCGCAGCAGGGCGCCCGTCGCTTCAATAGAAAGGTTGCGTGCGTGCAGCCGGCCGAAACCGGGGTGGGCTGCCTCGCGGAAATAGAGGTCGTAGTGGCCGGCGCTCACCGCCAGCAAGGTCACCGGCGCGGTGTGTGCGGCGGCGCAGGAGCGTGGGCAGCCGGACAGGTGCACGTTGTGCCCGGTGTCCAGGGCAGCGAGTTGCATGGCGTCGGCCTTGGTGTCGGCCAGGGCCTTGCCGCAGCCGCTGGAGCCGGTACAGGCGGTCATGCGCGACAGGGGCTGGTCGATTGAACAAAGAAAACCGAGTTGCGCCAGGTGTTCGGTCACGGCGTGCGGTTTTTCGACGTTGGGCAGCAGCACACCCTGCCAGGGGGTGAAACGCAGCGTGCCATCGCCGTACTCACTGGCCAGTTGCGCGGCGCCCTTGAGCATCGTCGCATCCAGGCGGCCCAAGGGTGCGATGGCGGCGACGTAACATTGGTTCTTTTGCGCTTGTGGATAAGTGCCAAGGTGCAGCAAAGCGCCACTGGGCGGGCGTTTTAAGCCATCAACAGGCAGCAGCGGCAGGGTTAGACGACTCAGCAAGTTATCCACAGACAGATGCCGCATGCGGGTCTGTTCGGGAGTGGCAATATCGAGAAACGCCTCCAGCACGGCCACCACCAGCGCATGGCCCTGGTCCAATGGCACGGCGGCCAGCGGCGCATCCAGCCCCGGACAACCTGCCAGACCAAAGGCGAGAAGCGTCTCGCCCTCCCGTACGAACGCCGACAGCCACAGGTCATGGTGATGTTCGAGCATCGCCAGGGCCTCACCGCCATCCAATTGCACGGCGAACTTGGCCGACAGCTCATGGAAACGCGGGTGGCTTTGCAGGGTGTTCAGGATCTGTTCGGCCAGCGGGCGCGTATCGAAGAGCATCTGCGGATCGATCCCGGCGCTCGGGCTGAGCATCAGGTTGCGCACGTCGTCGCCGGCGGCATTGCTGGGGCCGAGGTCGGCTGCCAGCAGCATCGCAATCAGCGCGCTTTCTTCAGTGCCAATCCCACGAATCTGCAGATTGGCGCGGTTGGTCGCCTCGATCACGCCGCCCGCATAGGCCTGGGCGGCATCCGCCACCGCGTGGGCTTGGGCGGCAGTGATCGAACCACCGGCCAGTTTGATCCGACAAATGCCGCCGTCCAGCGCCTGGACAATACGCAGCAACCCCGGACAAGCCGAGGGGCGCAAGGTATTTACAGCGGGCGTTGGGTTCACGGGGCTACCGGTTGATGGGTAAAGGCGCGGTATTATGCCTGCTTTGTCCGGCGGCATGAAAAGCCTGCCCGTCGGATGTCGTTCAAGGAATCTTTATGTCGCCCTGGCTGACGGTTGTAGGCATCGGTGAAGACGGCTTCAAGGGGCTGGGCAGGAATGCCCGGCATGCCTTGTTGCGCGCCACGCGGATTATAGGTGCTCAGCGCCAGTTGGACCTGTTGCCGGTGTGTATTCGCGGCGAGCGTGCGTTGTGGCCGAGCCCGTTTTCCCTGGAGCCGGTGCTGGCGCGGCGCGGGGAGCCGGTGTGCGTGTTGGCCAGTGGGGACCCGATGTTCTATGGCGTGGGCGCGAGCCTCGCGCGACAGGTGGCGGCTGAAGAGTTGCTGATTTTGCCGGCGCCTTCGTCGGTGTCGCTGGCAGCGGCTCGCTTGGGCTGGCCGTTGCAGGACGTGGTGACGTTATCCGTGGTCGCCCGGCCGCTGTCGGCGCTGAATGCGCATCTGGCCAGTGGCGTGCGGATGTTGGTGTTGAGTAATGACGGGCGCAGTCCGGCGTTGATTGCCGCTTTGTTGGCTTCGTGCGGGTTTGGGCCGAGCCGCTTGAGCGTGTTTGAACATTTGGGCGGCGCGCATGAGCGGCGCATCGACGGGCTGGCTACGGATTGGCAACACGCGTCAGTCGCCGATTTGAATCTGGTTGCCATTGATTGCGTAGCCTCCGGCGAAACACCCCGTCTGTCGCGCCTGGCGGGCCTGCCGGATTCAGCCTTCAAACACGACGGCCAACTGACCAAACGCGATGTACGCGCCATGACCCTCGCCCGCCTCGCGCCAATGCCTGGCGAACTGCTATGGGACGTGGGCGCGGGCAGCGGTTCCATCGGTATCGAGTGGATGCGTGCGCACCCGAGTTGCCGCGCACTGGCGATTGAAGCCAATGAGGGCCGCCAAGGACTGATCGAACACAATCGCGACGCCCTTGGCGTGCCCGGGCTGCAATTGGTTCGCGGCAAGGCGCCCGAGGCGTTGAACGGACTGGAAGCCCCGGACGCCATCTTCATCGGCGGCGGCGTCACCCGCGACGGCGTACTCGACACCTGCTGGCAACACCTGCGGCCGGGCGGGCGCCTGGTGGCAAACGCCGTGACCCTGCAAAGTGAAATGACCCTGATGGACTGGCGTGCGCGGCATGGCGGCGAACTGACGCGCATCCACGTAGCCCAGGCGCAGCCGCTGGGGGAGTTTGATACATGGCGGCAGGCGTTGCCGATTACCTTGCTGGAAGTGGTCAAGCCGCTATGAAGCGCATCCTTCTGCTGGGCGGCGTGACTGAGGCATTTGCGATTGCCCGCACCTTGGGCCCGGAACATATCTACAGCCTGGCCGGCGTCGGGCGCGTGCCCACCGACCTGACCTGCCAAGTGCGGGTCGGTGGTTATGGTGGCGCTGAGGGCTTGGCGCAGTTTGTTCGGGATGAGGGGATTGGCCTGATTCTCGACGCGACCCATCCGTATGCGGCGCAGATCAGCCGCAATGCGGCCGAGGCTGCTCGGTTGAGCAGCGTGCCGTGTTGGGCGTTGCGCCGTCCGGCGTGGCAGCCGCAGGCGGGGGATGATTGGCGCGAGGTCAGTGATTGGCCCGCGTTGATTGAAGCGCTCAAACCCTTCAAGCGTCCGCTGTTCACGTTGGGGCGTGAGCCATTGCAGCACCTGGATGAAATCCCACCGGAGCAGTTCTGGACGCTGAGGGCGCTGGATGTGTATCCGGGGAATGAGCGCTGTGAAGTGATCGGCGCGCGGGGACCGTTTTTGATTGAGGATGAGCGCGCGCTGTTCAGGCGCCGCGGGATTGATGTGTTGATCAGCAAGAACAGCGGTAGCACCGCCACAGAACCAAAGCTGGAAGTGGCAAGAGAGCGAGGCGTGCCGATGCTTGTATTGAAACGCCCCGCTCTGGCAACCGTCGACCGAGAGTTCACCAACGTCCAAGACCTCCTGCAAACACTGCAATCCTTGTAGGAGCTGGCTTGCCAGCGATGAGGCCCGTACGCTCACCGCAAGTCTCAGGGACCTCATCGCCGGCAAGCCGGCTCCTACAGTGGGGACGTGGCGTGTACGCGATCCGCCAGCAGCTGCGCCAGCTCAATCAATTGCGCAACGCCGAGCAATTCCTCTCGTTTCAAATAACCCGCAAAATGACCAAGCATTTGACCTTCTCATAAAAGCCGAATCCCCCTACAAACACTTCCGAACGAGCTGGCTGGTTCAGCAAAAAGCCCCCGCCCTAACCTCTCTCCTCGCGAATTCGCACCAGCATCCGCGATGGAGATGCACTGTTTTCACAGTGCGTCGCACTTGCCATGATGTATCCCAAGGAATACGATCCGAGATGATTGATTTCAATGAAACCATTGAGTTTGTCCAATGGCTGGAGGCCGTTCGGGATCCATTCGCAAAAGTGCGTGTTGTGAAGAGAATACGAATGGCAGAAGCCGGAAACTTCGGTGACTGTGAGCCTGTAGGTGATGGGGTGTCCGAAATGCGAATCCACTACGGTCCTGGGTATCGCGTTTACTTCACTCGTCGAAACAAGGCGGTTTATCTGCTGCTAGTCGGTGGTGACAAATCAACACAAAGCCGGGACATCAAGCGTGCAAAGCTAATTGCATTAAACCTTGGCAATGAGGAATGACTCATGAGCGAATCCTATACTCGCTTCGACGCGGCAAAATATTTGAAAACCCCTTTAGAAATGGCCGCCTACCTGGAGACCTGCTTTGAAGACGATGCAGGCGATGGTCTCTTGATTCGCACCGCTCTCAACGATATCGCCCGCGCCCAAGGCATGACCCAAATCGCCCGCGACGCTGGCCTCGGCCGCGAAAGCCTGTACAAAGCCCTCTCCGCCACTGGCAATCCCGAATTCGCGACTATCATGAAAGTCATGAAAGCGTTGGGCCTGAAGCTTCACGCCACCGCTATCTGATAGCAGTGCGACACCAAACCACATGCCCTGTTTTTACTTATCCCCTACGATCAGGCTAAATACCCTCCTGATCGTTTAACCCTACGGATTGTCCGCCATGGCCCGTCAACGCTTCGCAATCGCCTGGATCGCCTGCCTCGCAGTGCTGTTCAACGCCTTTGCCATGCCAATGGCCAGCGCGATGCAACAGTCCCAGGACCCGGTGCAGCAGTTGCTGTGGGGCAGTTTCTGCTCGTCCAATGGCGCCACGCTCAAGACCATCGCCCTGGGCAAGCTGGAGATTCCGGCGCCGCAGCAGGATGATCACTCCACCATGCAGCATTGCTGGTGTTGCTCGGGCTCGGCGCCAATGGTGGCGTTGCCGGGGCATGTGCCGCAGTTGTATCTCACCCAATTCAGTACCTCACAGAGCTTGCCGTCGCCCCGTCTGCAGAGCCCGACCCCGCGCCAGCAATGGCCAAGCCTCAACCCCCGCGCCTCTCCAACGGTCTGATTTTCTTCGCAAGTGAACTGCGTTTAGAACCGTTCTGGAGAACTGCCATGCTCAAATCTTCCCTGCTTCTGGCTGCGTTGCTGCTGCCGGTGTTCAGTGCTGCCAATGCCGAGGACTACAAGTCCGGTGACCTGGTGGTCAGCGAACCCTGGTCCCAGGAGTTGCCGCCGAATGCGCCGACTGTCGCCGCGTATTTTGTGATTCATAACACCGGCGAATCCCCGGACCGCCTGCTCAGCGTCGAAACGCCGGTGGCGAAAAAGGCCGAGCTGCATGAACACGTCATGCAGGGCGATCTGATGAAGATGCAGCAAGTGCCTAGCGTCGCCGTGCCAGCCAAGGGTGACCTGACCTTCGCCCCGATGGCGTACCACGTGATGCTGCTCGACATCAAAGACCGCAGCCTGTTGGCCGACGGCAAGCAATTCCCGCTGACCCTGACCTTCGAAAAAGCCGGCGAGGTCAAGGTGGAAGTGTCGGTTCAGAAAATACCGCCGATGGCCGGCCACGAGCACAAGCACCCGCAATAGGCTGACATTCGATGGGCGCCCCTCGCGCCAGGCTCTCCCCGCACGCCCGCGTAAGGCGCGGCGGTTGGATCAGCCTGTTCGCCATGCTGATGATCTTTATCGGTCCGCTGATTTCCCAAGCGATGCCGATGGACCATCACGCCGGTATGTCGATGGACATGCCAATGGACCACGGCGACTCCCATCACAAGAAAACCCCTGACGAACACCACGCCCTCTGGTCCAAGTGCGGCTATTGCGACCTGCTCTACAGCTGCCCCGCCCTGCCCGGCGGCGTTTCAACCTTCACCCAGAGCAGTCCGCCACCCGCCAACGCCCTCACCCCCGCCACGCGCCTGGGCCATGCCCGGCAAAGCATCTTCCCCGGCGCCCGCAGCCGCGCGCCGCCCATCGCTTCGTAAGCACTTCACAGCGTTACTTCACCCCGGCCGACTTTAGACAGACAGCCGCAGGCTGCTGGCCGTGTTGTTTACGATTGATTGATGGAATTTTTCATGTCCAGGTTTTCTGCTGACACCCGTTTGGGACGTACTCCCGTGTTCGCCGTTCTGTGCGGCGCACTGCTGGCTCCGATGGCTCACGCCGACGAAAATGAATTGAGCCCCACCGTCATTACGGCGATCGCTCCCAGCTCACCGCTGACCGTGATCACCAACCCGAAAGACCCGCGCCAACCGGTGCCCGCCAGCGATGGCGGCGACTACCTCAAGACCATCCCCGGCTTCGCCCTGGTGCGCAACGGCGGCACCAATGGCGACCCGGTGCTGCGCGGCATGTTCGGCTCGCGCCTGAACATCCTCACCAACGGCAGCATGATGCTCGGCGCCTGCCCCGGTCGCATGGATGCGCCCACCTCGTACATCTCGCCGGAAACCTACGACAAACTCACTGTAATCAAAGGCCCGCAGACCGTGCTCTGGGGGCCTGGCGCGTCGGCCGGCACGGTGCTGTTCGAGCGTGAGCCTGAGCAATTCGGCGAGCTGGGTACGCGACTCAACGCCAGTGTGCTGGCGGGTTCCAACGGGCGCTTTGACAAGGTCATCGATGCCGCTGCCGGGGGGCCACTGGGCTATGTACGGGTGATCGGCAACCAGGCCCATGCCGATGACTACAAGGACGGCAACAACGACACCGTCGCCTCGCGCTACGACAAATGGAACGGCGACGTGGCCGTCGGTTTCACCCCCGACGCCGACACCCTGCTGGAACTCACTGCCGGCCGTGGCGATGGCGAAGCGCGATACGCCGGGCGCGGCATGGATGGTTCGCAGTTCCTGCGCGAAAGCCTGGGGCTGCGTTTCGAAAAATCCAACATCGGTGACGTGCTGGACAAGGTCGAAGCCCAGGTCTACTACAACTACGCCGACCATGTGATGGACAACTACAGCCTGCGCACGCCCTCGGGCACCGGCATGATGGCCGGGCCGATGGCGTCCAACGTTGATCGCCGCACCCTCGGCGCGCGCATCAAGGCCACCTGGCGCTGGGCCGATGTGCAGTTGATCAGCGGCCTGGATGCGCAGACCAACGAACACCGCCAGCGCAGCAGCATGGGCATCGATACCTACAAGGACCTGCCACGGGTCAAGGACGCCAACTTCCACAACTATGGTGTGTTTGGCGAACTGACCTGGTACGCCGCCGACCGCGAACGGCTGATCACTGGCGCGCGCCTGGACCGCGCCTCGGCCAAGGATTTCCGGCAGAGCACCGGTTCCGGCATGATGACGCGCCCCAATCCGACGGCTGACAACACCCGCGCGGACACCTTGCCCTCGGGCTTCGTACGCTATGAGCACGACCTGGCCGACAGCCCCACCACCCTCTACGCAGGCCTGGGCCACTCGGAACGTTTCCCCGATTACTGGGAGCTGTTTTCGCCCAACACCGGCGCGAGCGGTTCAGTGAATGCCTTCGACGGCGTGAAGCCTGAGAAAACCACCCAACTCGATTTCGGCGCGCAATACAAAGCCGACGACCTGGAAGCTTGGGCTTCGGGTTACATCGGTCGGGTGCAGGACTTCATCCTGTTCGACTACCGGCCCGGAATGATGGGCACCACCTCCCAGGCCCGCAACGTCGACGCGCGCATCATGGGCGGCGAACTGGGTGCGGCGTACAAACTGACGCGCAACTGGAAGGCCGACGCGACCCTCGCCTACGCCTGGGGCAAGAACAGCAGCGATGGCAAGGCCCTGCCGCAAATGCCGCCGCTGGACGCACGCCTGGGCCTCACCTACAGCGAGGATGACTGGAGCGCAGGCGCGCTGTGGCGTGTGGTCGCTGCACAAAACCGCATCGACCAGAACAAGGGCAACGTGGTCGGTAAGGACTTCGACAAGAGCGGCGGTTTTGGCGTGTTCTCGCTGAACGCGGCGTATCGCATCAACAAACACTTCAAGGTCAGCACCGGCGTCGACAACCTGTTCGGCAAGGCCTACGCCGAGCACTTGAACCTGGCCGGTAACGCCGGGTTCGGCTACCCGGCCAGTGACCCGCAGGCCATCAAGGAGCCGGGGCGCACCCTGTGGACCAAGGTGGACATGAGCTTCTAACGCACCTTGTAGGAGCCGGCTTGCCGGCGATAGCGCCCGTGAGATCGCCATCGCCGGCAAGCCGGCTCCTACAGGTCCTGCGTTAACAATCAATAAATAACAAGCTTTGCGGAGCACCTGATGAACACACAAAAAGTTTCCTTCTACAACCTGGCCTGGCGCTGGCACTTCTACGCCGGCCTCTTCGTCGCCCCTTTCATGGTGTTGCTGGCACTGACCGGCATCATCTACCTGTTCAAACCCCAACTCGACCCGCTGATGTACGGCGACCTGCTCAAGGTCCAGACCGCCGAGCACGCCCTGAGCGCCGATGAGCAACTGCAACGCGCCAAAACCGCCTTCCCCAACGCTGCGATCAGCAAATACCTGCCCCCGGCCGACGCCACCAGCAGCGCACAATTCGTGATGCACAACGGAGGCCGCGAAGTAACCGTGTTCGTCGACCCCTATCGCGGCACGGTCCTCGGTGAGCAGGACTCGAAATACAACCTGCAAGCCATCGCCCGCGCCCTGCATGGCGAGCTGATGATCGGCACCGTCGGCGACCGCCTGGTGGAACTCGCCGCCGGTTGGGGCGTGATGCTGGTGGTGTCGGGCCTGTACTTGTGGTGGCCGCGTGGTAAGTCCTCGGCGGGTGTGCTCTGGCCGCGTTTAAACAGTCGTGGCCGGGTGTTGTGGCGCGATCTGCATGCGGTCACCGGTTTCTGGGGCGCGTCCTTGTTGCTGGTGATGCTGCTCAGCGGCATGACCTGGACCGGCTTCTGGGGCAAGCAATACGCCGACCTGTGGAACACCTTTCCGGCGGCAATGTGGAACAACGTGCCGCAATCGGATCAGCAGGCGCGCGTGCTCAATACCGCCAGCCAACAGACCGTGCCCTGGGCCATGGAAAACACGCCGATGCCGATGTCCGGCGACCACGCCGAACACATGAACCACGGCGCCATGCACTCGGGTCCGGCGACGTCCACCTTGCGCTTGCAGCAGGTGGTCGACCTGGCCAACGCACGCCACGTCGAGCCCGGCTACAGCATCACCTTCCCCACCACCGCCGAAGGTGTATTCACCGTCGCGGTGTTCGCCAACGACCCACGCAATGACGCCACCCTGCATGTGGACCAATACACCGGCAAGGTGCTGGCCGATGTGCGCTGGGAACATTACAACCTGGTCGCGCGAGCCACCGAGACAGGCGTGATGCTGCACGAAGGCAAGATGTTCGGTTGGGTCAATCAACTGATCGTGCTGCTGATCTGCCTGATGATTTTGCTCAGCGCGGTCAGCGGCGTGGTGATCTGGTGGAAGCGTCGCCCTCAAGGCGGGCTGGGCGTTCCGCCGCTGCGTCATGACCTGCCAAAGTGGAAAACCGCGATGGTGATCATGCTCGCCCTGGCGATCATTTTCCCCCTTGTTGGCGCGTCTTTGATTGCGGTGTGGGCACTGGATCGCCTGGTGCTGTCGCGCTTTTTTGCGCAACGTGAATCTGCCTCAGGTTCAGCATGAAACCGGCGAGATGCCCGACACAGAGGCCTTCTGTAGCCTTGCGCGGACTTTTGCCGCGCAGCGAATAAGTGTTAACTTATAACACTTTCTGCGTTATCGTTGCTCGCCGCGCCCTGCGGCGAGCATCCCTCCAAGAAGACTGATCGACCGATGAACAAGTACCTTGCGTCCGGGCTGTGCCTGCTCGCCCTGCAAAACAACGCCCAAGCCCTGACCCTGCCCGTCAGCCCCGTCACCGCGCCCGCCGTGGATGACGAACGCGTCGACCTCAAGACCCCGACCACCGCCGGCTCGCGCTTGAACCTCACGTCGCTGCAAACCCCTGGCAGCGTCGAAAGCCAGACCGGCGCGCAAATCCGCGAACGCGGCGATGCCAGTGTGCAGGACGCAATCTCCCGCGCCACCGGCATCAGCCGCACCGGCACGCCGGGCGATGGCGGCACCTCGTTGTCGGCCCGTGGTTTTACCGGCCAGGGCTCGGTGATGCAGTTGTACGACGGCAACCGCATGTACATGGGCATGGGCACCTCGACCTTCCCGGTGGACACCTGGTCGGTGGAGCGTGTGGACGTGCTGCGCGGCCCAGCCTCAGTGCTGTATGGCGAAGGCGCCACCGGTGCAGTGATCAACACCGTGCCGAAAAAGCCGTTTGCAGGCGAGATCGAAAACCATATCCGCCTGGGCTACGGCTCCTATGATCGCCAGCAGCAAGCCCTGGACAGCGGTGGCTCGCTGACCGACACCCTGAGCTATCGCCTGAACCTCAATCGCCTGCGCAGCAACGGTTTCATCGACCGTGGCGACTCCAGCAGCGACTTCGCCAGCGGCGCCCTGCGCTGGCAGGCGGCGGACAACCTGAGCTTCACCCTGGCCAGCGACTATGGCGACCAGCGCCCGCAAAACTACTTCGGCACCCCGTTGATCAACGGCCAGTTGCACAAGGGCCTGCGCGACAAGAACTACAACGTCAGCAACGACACCCAGCACTACAACGACCAATGGACACGCCTGACCAGCGAGTGGCAACTCAACGACAGCGTCAGTGCCACTAACGAGCTGTATTACCTGAAAAACCAGCGCCGCTGGCAGAACGCCGAGAACTACAACTTCACCAACGGCCAGCTCACACGCAGTGGCAACTTTGGTATCAAGCACAATCAGGAGCAGGTGGGCGACCGCCAGACCTTCACCTTCAAGCACACGCTGTTCGGCCTCGACAGCCAGACTGTGACCGGCGTGGAGTACAACCGGATTCGCTTCCGCCTCGCCAGCAATTCGCCGTTCAACGATGTACTGCCCAGCGGCGAGCCGATCGATATCAATCACCCTGCGCCGGCGCCGTTCAGTAGCCAGAACGCGTTTGCGCCGCTGTTCTCTACCACCACCAAAACCGTCGCCGGCTTCGCCGAAAACCGCCTGCAACTCACCGACCAACTGTCGTTGATCACTGGCATTCGTCGCGACTATACCCACGTCGACCGCGACGACTTGCGCACAGGCGCCCAGTCCGACAAAACCCTCACCGGCAATAACTGGAAGGCCGGCCTGGTCTACGCGATCACACCCGACACCTCGATCTACGGCCAATACGCCACCAGCACCGACGGCGTCGGCGGCCTGATTTCCCTGAGCCCGAGCCAGCAGCAATTCGACCTGTCCACCGCCAAGCAGACCGAGATCGGCATCAAGCAAACCTTCTGGGACCAGCGCGGCGAATGGACCTTGGCGGCTTATCACATCGTCAAAAAGAAACTGCTCACCGACATTCCGGGTGAGCCGGACCATCAACAACAAGTCGGCCAGCAATCCTCCCGTGGCCTGGAGGCCAGCCTCGACCTGCAACTGCCCCACGCCTGGACGCTGCAAGCCAACGCCGCGATTGTGCATGCGCAGTACGACGACTTCAGCCAGGACGTCAACGGCGTGCAAGTCTCCCGCGACGGCAACCGCCCGGTGGACGTGCCGCGCCGCACCGCCAACCTGTGGCTGAGCAAGGCCGTGACTGACGACATCCGTGCTGGTGGCGGCGTGCGTTATGTGGATGCACGTTATGCCGACATGGCTAACCAGAACGAGCTGCCGAGCTACACCGTGGTCGACGCCACCGTGTCGTGGAAAGCCATGCGCAACACCACCCTGGGCCTGCAACTGAACAACCTGTTCGACCGCACTTATGCCGTCAGCCAATACAACGATGGCCAACAGTGGATTCTCGGCGAACCTCGCTCATTCTTCGTCACGGCGGACTACAGCTTCTGATGACGTCACTTACCCTCTCCGACCTGACCTGGACGCCGTCGGACCATGGCCACTGCCATCACCAGTTCCACCTGCGTGATGCCAGCCTGCAGGTCGGTGCGGGGGAGTTCGTCGGCCTGATCGGGCCCAATGGCAGCGGCAAGACCAGCCTGTTGCGCTGCGCCTACCGGTTCACCCAGCCGGCGCGTGGTGATGTACTGCTCGCCCACCAGAACGTGTGGAAGCAAAGCGCGAAATGGTGTGCACAACGCATCGCCGTGGTGCTCCAGGAGTTCCCTGATGCCTTTGGCTTGCGGGTCGATGAGGTGGTCGCGATGGGCCGCACACCCCACAAGGGTTTGTTCGATGGCGACACGCAGCTCGACCGAAAACTGATCCAGCAAGCGCTGGAATCGGTCGGCATGCAGGGCTTCGAAGACCACGCCTTCGCCACCCTCTCCGGCGGCGAAAAACAGCGTGTGATCCTGGCCCGCGCCCTGGCCCAGCAACCGCAACTGCTGATCCTTGACGAGCCCACCAACCACCTCGACCCACGCTATCAGCTGGAGCTGCTACGGCTGGTCAAGCGCCTGAACATCGGCACCCTGGCGAGCATCCACGACCTCAACCTGGCCGCCGCCTTCTGTGATCGCCTGTATGTGATCAACCACGGACGCATCGTCGCCAGCGGCACGCCCCATGAAGTACTGACCGCCGAATTGCTGCGCGAGGTGTTTGGCGTCGAAGCACTGATCGACACCCATCCCTTGTCCGGCTACCCCCGAATCACCTGGATAACCCAACCATGATCCTGCGCTCCCTGCTGTCTCTCGCGTTACTGTTCGGCACTGCATACGCGTTCGCCGAAGCGACCCATTACCCGGTCACCATCAAAAGCTGCAACCGCGACGTGACCTTCCAGGAAGCGCCGAAACACGCGGTCAGCCACGATATCAACATGACCCAGATGATGCTCGCCCTGGGCCTCAAGCCAAGCATGGCCGGGTACAGCGGCGTCACTGGCTGGAAGTCGGTCACCCCGGAAATGGCCGAGATCCTCGACGGCCTGCCGGAACTGGCGAGTAAATACCCATCGGTGGAAACCCTGCTCAACGCCAACGTCGACTTCTTCTTCGCCGGGTGGGATTACGGCATGCGCGTGGGCGGCGACCTCACGCCAAGCACCCTGCAACCCCTGGGCATCAACGTGTATGAGTTGACCGAATCTTGCGCCTTCGTGATGAAGCGCCCGGCCGCGACCCTCGAAGACACTTATAACGACCTGCGCAACCTGGGCAAGATCTTCGACGTGCAGGACCGCGCCAATACCTTGATCGCGCAGATGCAGGCGCAGGTCGACGAAGTGCAGAAAGACCTGCCCGCCGATAAACCGCGCGTGTTCCTCTACGACAGCGGTGAAGACCGCGCCATGACCTCCGGACGCCTCGGCATGCCCCAGGCGCTGATCGAGGCGGCGGGCGGGCACAATATTCTCGATGACGTGGATGCCAGCTGGACCCGCGTCAACTGGGAGACGGTGGTGGAGCGCAACCCGCAGGTGATCGTGATCGTTGACTACAGCGAAATCACTGCCGAGCAGAAGCAGGCATTCCTGATGAACAACCCGGCGCTGCAAGCGGTGGACGCGATCAAGAACCAGCGGTTCATCGTGATCCCTTACGTACAAGCCACGCCGGGCATTGATAACGTGCTGGCCGTCGAGACACTGGCCAAGGGGTTCCACGGCGAATGATCAGCCGTCGCTACGCCTTCCTACTCATTGCCCTGGCTGCGGCGTTGCTGGTCTCTTGCGTCATTTCGCTGGGCTTCGGCCCGGCGCGGGTGCCGGTGGAGGTGGTGTGGCGGATTGTGGCGTACAAGACCTTCGGTATCGGTGAGGTGAATTGGCCGGCGGGGCAGGAACATATCGTTTGGCTGATCCGCGTGCCGCGTATGTTGCTCGGCGCGTTGGTGGGGGCTGGGTTGGCATTGATCGGCGCGGTGCTGCAGGCCGTCACGCGCAACCCGTTGGCCGACCCGCACCTGCTGGGCGTCACCTCAGGCGCCACCCTGGGCGCGGTGATCGTGGTGTTGCATGTGGGTGAAATCATCGGCCTGCTGACCTTGCCCATCGCGGCGTTTATCGGCGCACTGCTGAGCATGCTGGTGGTGCTGGCGGTGGCCAGTCGCAACGGCCGGCTGGAGAGTGATCGCCTGCTGCTGTGCGGCGTGGCGGTATCGTTTGTGATGATGGCCGCGGCCAATCTGTTGTTGTTCATGGGCGACCATCGCGCAGCATCAGCGGTGATGTTCTGGATGCTCGGCGGCTTGGGCCTGGCACGCTGGGAACTGCTCGCGATTCCCGCCGCCACGGTCGTACTGGGCCTGCTGGTACTGGCGAGCATGGCCCGCCCGTTGAACGCGCTGATGGCCGGCGAACAAACCGCCGTGACCCTTGGCCTGAATGCACGCAATGTGCGGCTGAAGGTGTTCCTAGTGGCCTCGTTGATGACCGGGGTGCTGGTGTCCATCAGCGGTTCCATCGGCTTTGTCGGCCTGATGATCCCGCACATTGCCCGGCGCCTGGTGGGTGCCGAACATCGCCGGCTGCTACCGGTGTGCGCGCTGCTCGGCAGCCTGTTCCTGGTATGGGTGGACGTGGCCGCGCGCACGCTGATCGCCCCTGAAGACCTGCCCATCGGCGTGGCCACGGCGGCGATTGGCGGGGTGTTTTTCATCGGGCTGATGCGCAAGCGCTGACCGCGCCCCGTTGTAGCGCATCGCGATGCACCTGGCACCCCACCCTGCCATTTGATGGTGCGCAACCCGCGCGCAACACGCGGCGAAGCGACTATTTCATGCCTTTTCCCGACTAGGCACAACGCTTGCAATCACCTACTCGACTTTGTCCCCCTCATAACAATCTTGAGTTCACGGAGATCGCACCATGAAGCGTCGCAGCTTGATCAAAGCTTTCACTCTTTCGGCGTCCATTGCCGCCATGGGCATGACCTGGACGATCCAGGCCGCCGAGACCATCAAGGTCGGCATCCTGCACTCGTTGTCCGGCACCATGGCGATCTCCGAAACCTCGCTCAAAGACATGGCGCTGATGACCATCGACGAGATCAACGCCAAAGGCGGTGTGAACGGCAAGATGCTTGAACCAGTAGTCGTGGACCCCGCCTCCAATTGGCCGCTGTTCGCCGAAAAAGGCCGGCAATTGCTGACCCAGGACAAGGTCGCCGTGGTGTTCGGTTGCTGGACCTCAGTGTCGCGCAAATCGGTATTGCCGGTGTTCGAAGAGCTCAATGGGCTGCTGTTCTACCCGGTGCAATACGAAGGCGAAGAGATGTCGCCAAACGTGTTCTATACCGGTGCGGCGCCGAACCAGCAGGCGATCCCGGCCGTGGAATACCTGATGAGCGAAGAAGGCGGCGCGGCCAAGCGTTTCTTCCTGTTGGGCACCGACTACGTTTACCCGCGCACCACCAACAAGATCCTGCGTTCGTTCCTGCATTCCAAAGGCGTTGCGGATAAAGATATCGAAGAGGTCTACACCCCGTTCGGCCACGCCGATTACCAGACCATCGTCGCCAACATCAAGAAGTTCTCGGCGGGCGGCAAGACCGCGGTGATCTCCACCGTGAACGGCGACTCCAACGTGCCGTTCTACAAAGAACTGGCCAATCAGGGCCTGAAAGCCACCGACGTACCGGTGGTGGCGTTCTCCGTGGGTGAAGAAGAACTGCGCGGCATCGACACCAAGCCGCTGGTGGGCAACCTCGCCGCCTGGAACTACTTCCAGTCGGTGGAGAACCCGGTGAACAAGAAATTCGTCGCTGACTGGAAAGCCTACGCCAAGAAACACAACCTGCCGGGCGCCGACAAAGCTGTGACCAACGACCCGATGGAAGCCACCTACGTGGGCATCCACATGTGGGCGCAGGCGGCGGAGAAAGCCAAGTCCACCGACGTCGACAAAGTGCGTGAAGCGCTGGGCGGGCAGACCTTTGCTGCGCCCTCGGGCTTCACCTTGACCATGGACAAGACCAACCACCACCTGCACAAGCCGGTGATGATTGGTGAGATCCAGGCGGACGGGCAGTTCTCGGTGGTGTGGCAGACCCAGGAGCCGATTCGGGCACAGCCGTGGAGCCCGTACATTCCGGGCAATGACAAAAAGCCGGATTACGCCGTCAAGAGCAACTAAATCTCTGTAGGAGCCGGCTTGCCGGCGATGGCGTCCTTGAAATCGCCATCGCCGGCAAGCCAGCTCCTACACCGTCCGTGAATGATCAGGACATTTTGTTATGCCCACTGCCTTTTACCGCTTCATCCTTATGGCCCTGCTGTTGCTGCCTTTGGCGGCACACGCCAGCGATGCCGAAGACTTCCTGGCTGCCAACCCCAGCCAACAAGCCAAGCTGCTCCAGGACTGGGCCGCCCAGCCTGATCCCGCACGCATCGAGCTGGTGGACGCCCTGCAACAAGGTCAGCTCCCCGTCAACGGTGAAACCAAAACCGTACGCCTGAACAACCGCCTGCGCAGCCTGATCGACAACGTCCAAGCCAGCCAGCAACTGCTCGCCGCCGACCCCAAGGTGCGCCTGGCCGCAGCGGTGACCCTGCAAAAAAGCGCACAACCGGCGCAACTGAAATTCCTCGATCAGCAGGTCGCCGCCGAGACCAACGAGGCCGTGCACACCGCACTCAGCCTGGCCCTGGCCAACCTGCAACTGGTCGACCCCGCCCCCGTCGTTCGCCTCGCCGCCGTACGCCTGTTGGGCAGCACCGGTGATCCACTGGCGCGCACGCGTCTTGAGGCGCTGCTCGCCCCCGGCGTCGAAACCGATGCCGCCGTGCACACCGCTGCCGAAACCAGCCTGGCCCAAGTCAAACGCAAGTTGATGCTCGGTGAAATCCTCGGGCAAGCCTTCAGCGGCATGTCCCTCGGTTCGATTTTGCTGCTGGCAGCCCTGGGCTTGGCGATCACCTTCGGCCTGCTCGGCGTGATCAACATGGCCCACGGCGAGATGCTGATGCTCGGCGCCTACTCCACGTATGTGGTGCAACTGCTGATGCAGCGTTACGTGCCGCAAGCCATCGAGTTCTACCCGCTGATCGCCTTGCCCGTGGCGTTTTTTGTCACCGCCGCCATCGGTATGGCCCTTGAGCGCACGGTGATTCGCCACCTCTACGGCCGACCGCTGGAAACCTTGCTCGCCACCTGGGGCATCAGCCTGATGCTGATCCAGCTTGTCCGATTGCTGTTCGGTGCGCAGAACGTCGAGGTGTCCAACCCCGAGTGGTTGTCCGGTGGCATTCAAGTGCTGCCCAACCTGGTGCTGCCGTACAACCGCATTGTGATCATCGCCTTCGCGCTGTGCGTGGTGGTGCTGACCTGGCTGCTGCTGAACAAGACCCGCTTGGGCCTCAACGTGCGTGCCGTCACCCAGAACCGCAACATGGCGGCCTGCTGCGGCGTGCCCACCGGACGTGTGGACATGCTCGCGTTTGGCCTGGGTTCCGGCATCGCCGGGCTAGGCGGCGTGGCGCTGAGCCAGATCGGCAACGTCGGCCCGGACCTCGGCCAGAGCTACATCATCGATTCCTTCCTAGTGGTAGTACTTGGCGGTGTAGGCCAGTTGGCCGGTAGCGTCATGGCCGCCTTTGGCCTAGGCATCGCCAACAAGATCCTGGAACCGCAGATCGGCGCCGTACTCGGCAAGATCCTGATCCTCGCGCTGATCATTCTGTTTATCCAGAAACGCCCGCAGGGACTCTTCGCACTGAAAGGACGGGTGATCGACTGATGAACCAACCATTGATGCTGACGGCCACGCAAAAGGCTGGCCCCAAGGTGACGATTGCGGTGGGCGTGGTGATTCTCGCACTGCTGCTGGCGTTGCCATTATGTTCACTGCTGTCACCGGAAAACCCGTTGCATGTGTCGGCCTACACCCTGACCCTGGTGGGCAAGATCCTTTGCTACGCCATCGTCGCCCTGGCGCTGGATCTGGTGTGGGGCTATGCGGGGATGTTGTCCCTCGGCCACGGCCTGTTCTTCGCCCTCGGTGGCTACGCGATGGGCATGTACCTGATGCGCCAGGCCTCCGGCGATGAGTTGCCGGCGTTCATGACCTTTTTGTCGTGGACCGAATTGCCCTGGTATTGGGTCGGCACTCAGCACTTTCTCTGGGCCATGTGCTTGGTGGTTTTAGCGCCTGGCCTATTGGCCTTGGTGTTCGGCTTCTTCGCCTTCCGCTCGCGTATCAAGGGCGTGTATTTCTCGATCATGACCCAGGCCCTGACCTTTGCCGGCATGCTGTTGTTCTTTCGCAACGAGACCGGCTTTGGCGGCAACAACGGCTTCACCAATTTCCGCAGCATCCTCGGCTTCGGCATTACCGAGCCTGGCACACGGGCGGTGTTGTTTGTGGCCACGGTGCTGTTGTTGGTGGCGAGCCTGTTCATCGGCTGGCGCCTGGCGCGCAGCAAGTTTGGCCGAGTGCTGACCGCCCTGCGCGATGCGGAAAACCGCCTGATGTTCTGCGGCTACGATCCGCGCGGCTTCAAACTGTTCGTGTGGGTGTTGAGCGCAGTGCTGTGCGGTTTGGCCGGCGCGCTGTACGTGCCGCAGGTGGGCATCATCAACCCCAGCGAAATGTCACCGACCAACTCGATCGAAGCCGCCGTATGGGTGGCCCTCGGCGGGCGCGGCACGCTGATCGGCCCGCTGCTCGGCGCTGGCGTGGTCAATGGCATGAAGAGCTGGTTCACCGTGGCCTTTCCGGAATACTGGCTGTTCTTTCTCGGCGCGCTGTTCATCATCGTCACCCTGTACCTGCCCAAGGGCGTTATCGGCCTGCTGAAGAAATGAGGAACGTCATGCTTGAACCTATTTTCGATGCAGGCGCCGGCCGCGACGCGATCGGCCTCGGCCAGGCCGCAGGCCCGGGCCTGAACACACGCCACGGAACGATCCTGAGCCTGGAAGACATCAGCGTCAGCTTCGACGGCTTCAAGGCGCTGAACAACCTGAACCTCTACATCGGCGTCGGCGAACTGCGCTGCATCATCGGCCCCAACGGCGCGGGCAAGACCACGCTGATGGACGTGATCACCGGCAAGACCCGGCCCAGCCACGGCACCGCCTGGTTTGGCGAAAACCTCGACCTCACCAGCATGAGTGAAGTGCAGATCGCCCAGGCCGGCATCGGCCGCAAGTTCCAGAAGCCCACGGTGTTCGAAGCCCTGAGCGTGTTCGAGAACCTGGAGCTGGCGCAGAAGACCAACAAATCCGTGTGGGCCAGCCTGCGCGCACGCTTGAGTGGCGAGCAGAAAGACCGTATCGACGAAGTGCTCGACACCATCCGCCTGACCGCCTCAGCAGAGCGTCAGGCCGGGTTGCTGTCCCACGGCCAGAAGCAGTTTCTGGAAATCGGCATGCTGCTGATGCAGGACCCGCAACTGTTGCTGCTGGATGAACCGGTGGCGGGCATGACCGACGCCGAAACCGAATTCACCGCCGAGCTGTTCAAGCGCCTGGCGGGCAAGCATTCGCTGATGGTGGTGGAACACGACATGGGGTTTGTCGGCGCGATTGCCGACCACGTCACCGTGTTGCACCAGGGCAGCGTGCTGGCCGAAGGGTCGCTGGAACAGGTGCAGGAAAATGAGCGGGTGATCGAAGTCTATCTCGGTCGCTGAGGAGAGCTGAACATGCTGCAAGTCGACAAGTTGCACCAGTACTACGGCGGTAGCCACATCCTGCGCGGGCTGTCGTTTGACGTGAAGATCGGCGAAGTCACCTGCCTGCTCGGACGTAACGGCGTGGGCAAGACCACCTTGCTCAAATGCCTGATGGGTTTGCTGCCAGCCAAAGAGGGTGCAGTGAGTTGGGAAGGCAAAACCATCACCGGATTCAAGCCGCACCAACGCGTGCATGCCGGGATCGCCTACGTGCCGCAGGGGCGGGAGATTTTCGGGCGGCTCACGGTGGAAGAAAACCTGCTGATGGGGCTGTCGCGCTTCCCCGGTTCCGAGGCCAAGGAAGTGCCCGTTTTCATCTACGAACTGTTCCCGGTGTTGCTGCAGATGAAACATCGGCGTGGCGGCGACCTGTCCGGCGGACAGCAGCAACAGCTCGCGATCGGCCGCGCGCTGGCCAGTCGACCGCGACTGCTGATCCTCGATGAACCCACCGAAGGCATCCAGCCGTCGGTGATCAAGGAGATCGGTGCGGTGATCAAGAAACTGGCGGAGCGCGGCGATATGGCGATCCTGCTGGTGGAGCAGTTCTACGACTTTGCCGCCGAGCTGGCCGACCAATACCTGGTGATGTCCCGTGGTGAAATCGTGCAACAGGGCCGTGGTGAAAATATGGAAAGCGAAGGTGTGCGCGGTCTCGTCACGATTTGATCGGTAGACCGCGCAAACGCCATTAGCCCGGCAAACCCTTGCGTAACTCGCGCAACAGCCGAGTAGCAACATGACCGCGAGGCTGCCAGAACGTGTCTGTTTCCAGAATGTACATCCGGCCGGAATTGATCAAGACCGTGATCACCTGGCTTGGGGTCGCCACCTGCTTTTCACTGGTAGGATCAACCCAGCCCGAAAACAGCATGTTCGTTTCAACGCTTTGAAAACTGGGCACGTAGAGCAACAGCGCGCCGTTCCGTGGCGTGAAGTAGTAACGCACGCCGGTCACTTTGTTGTCTCGGAACATACCGATAAATGTACTAAGTTCCGGTTGGCCAATGAAGTTGTCGGCGAGTGCTTGTTGAAAGCGATTCACCTGGAGCTGTTGATTGTCAGCGAGCTTATACAATTGCTGCACGCCCATTACCCGGTATCCCTGGGGATAGCGAACATCACGCGCCGGACGCTGGGGATTGACAGCTCCGATGAACAAGCGTCGGCTCGCAGGCGCTTCACCCCGTCCCCATCCAGCACTCAGGCCGCTGTCGACCAGCGCTTCAGTTACCAGGAAAGTGTCGTTCGCCGTATTGGCAAGTAGAGCGGCCAATCGGGGGGTGTTGCGCTCATGACGATAGCGGCGCCACTGGTAGCGGACCGCGTCGTCGGCGTGGGCAAACAACGGCCCCAGGGCCACTCGTTCGCTGTCACCAGGCGTGAACGTTAGGGCTTGTCGTGGGAGCCAGTCGGGGCCGACTGTACCCGAGGTCGCCCATATCTCCCCGGTCCTTAATACCTTCAATTCACCCGCCCGAGCCACTTGGCGGATATAGTCGGCCGGGTTGAAGGCTGCATTGAGTTTTTGCACGTAGCTCTGCAACCGCAGCTCACTGCCCCAGTCGGCGTCGATGGAAGTGGCTCGATAGCTGAGCAACGCACCGTCAGCGCAAGACAGATAAAGCGGCAGGTATTCAACAACGCGCGCAGTGGTGCGCGTCAACGCGCCGATTGCTGCACTCAGCAGGCGTGGCGGGATGAAACTGCGGTAGACCGGCGATGCGGTCAATTCGTCAGGCTGGCGTGTCGGAGCGCACAGGTAGAGCCCTTGGATTGTCCAGCCGGTGGGCAATTGGCCTCGAAAAAACACTTGGTCTGGCGATAGTCGTAAGTCGTGCACCTTGACCGGCAGGCTGGCGATCCAGTGATTATTCGCCGACTTGAGAATATAGCCGTACCTCAGTTCAGTGCGCGCGCCGGCCTGGTGATGGGCAAAGCGCGCCACATCATCAATATGGCTGAACACAGGGCTCAAGGCGCGGTTCGCGATCGCATGAAGGCCATCTTCGGGGGCGGTAAAACCGTAGGAATAGAACCAGCCTGCAGGCAATTTGCGTGCGCTCCCCCACATCGTGTTGCCCTCCACAACCGTCATGGAGGCCGCTTTCAGCACGAGATTGACATACTCGGTCGGCGTTTTGAGCCCGTCACGCAGTTGTTGCTCAATCTCGTTGCTCTGCGGATTGTGCGGCGTTCGGCTGGAGGGCGACAGGGCTTGCTTGAACTGTTGAAAGCTCAAGGTCTGCTGCGTTCGCTGCTCAACGCTGAGCAGATCCTGGTCGGGGTCGTCGCAGGTAAAACTGATCACCGAACCATCTGGCCCGAACAAGTATTCACGGCTCCACAGATGATTACACTCGAGTGCTTTACCCAGCACCTCGGTGGAGAACATGTTGCGATACACCGACAGTTCTTTTTCAGCGAGCGGGAAACCGGGCAAAGTGTCCGGCCGAGACCGATAACGCGCCACCATGTTCATGCCTGGCGCAAGAAAGTCCATGCGCACGTCTTCGTCCGGCAGAATCCACTTTGGGTCGAAGTTTTCAGTCGTGACGAGCAGGGGTTCAGTAGCAACATACCGGCCATCCCCTCGTCGGAGTATCAACCCTCCATATACGTGATCTTGGTGATCCTTAATCAGTGCTTTGGCGTAACGCGCGGCGTCGTCCTCACTGAGAAACGCCGGGCTCAGGGCTCGTCGACTGAAATCGGCAAAAGGCGCCCAGTCCGCCCCCTGCCTGCCTGTTTCATCCCAACATTCGCTGGGCTGGATGACGCTCAACCAAGATTCTGAAATAACCTTGGACACAAACCCCTTCGCCGTCAATTGCCCACTCGCCAGCAGGGTGTGAACGTCTTCGAAACTTCCGGAAGCGTGTGGTTGTGCATCAAACAGACGGGTCGACACCGGCGTCTGAAATTCGAGCAGCGCATCTTCCAGTGTGGAGATATACACCGGTAACGTGATCTTCAACGCCTTGTCGCGCCAACGTGTAGCAACGGAAAAGGCCTCACTCAGGTCTGCTGGGGAGATGAAATGCCTCGCCAACCAGCGCTGCGCACCCTGCAGTGATTCCGGCATCCACTGACGTGCGTAGAAGAGTCCAAACAGGGTGAAACCGGAAGGAAAGATAAACCTGCCGCCATCATCGATTTTGAACAGGCTGGCCACATTCAACAACGGGTTATTGCCATCACACGGAACGGCCTCGGACACAACATAGGCATCTTCATGGCCATGCTTCAACACAAAACGAAAATCTGTCTGCGAGGTTAGGTAGCTACGCGTTTGTCGCGAGTGGGCATCAAGGACAGCCTCCTTGACGCTGGGAAATATCGCGCCAAAGGCCACTTGGTCAGGTCTTGCATAGGCTGTCTCGGCGGCAAAGGGCTGCCAGTCATCCGCCAGCTCAACGCTGCGGCCCCACAGCGGGTTGCCCTGCACAATGCGTAGCCCGGTAGCTGCCAGCTTTCTGACCCAGTCCTGCGGGCCAAGCCCCTCGCGAGCGCGCTTAGCGTCCAGCGCACTGCCCTGCGGTCCTGGCTCCAGCAGTTCGCGCAATTCTCTTTGTGCAGCCGAAGCGGTGACGTCGTAGGCGATCAAGGCATCTTCAGCGCTGGACAGATAAGCCACCGACAACCCGTGACGATTGTCCATGATGTGACGCAGGTCGATATCAGCGAACAGTTGCCAGTCGATCAACGCTTGCGTGCGCGACCGGCCGTACCGAACCATCCGCTCGCTGTCCATCATTGCCAGCGCCCGACATGAAGCGTACTGCCCATAAAGGGTGTGCAGCGGCGGCAAAATGAGCGCCCCAGCGTGGTCTGCGGCAAAGATGCCCCGGATTGCAAACCGGTCATCCGCGCGACAGGGTCGTGGCAGGGTGGCGACAAATCGTTGATCAGCGGTTTTCAGTATGAGCCCGCACAGCTCACCGTAACGCTGCGAGCCAATTTGCTCATGGGCAAAGCGTGCGGCATCATCGGCCGTTAGAAACGGCGCACTGAGGGTGGGCTCAGGGTAGGCTGCAAAAGGTTTCCATCGCTCATCGACTGGGCCGAGGACGTCCCACAGCGTACCGGTCTTCATCACCGACAACCGACCTGCGGCAGCGACACGCATGACGAACTCACTCGGGGTCAGCGTACCTGCCAACAGCTCTGCCAAGGTGCCATTGTCGGTCACAGCGCCGGTAGGCGTTACGCCATAAAGCTGACTTTCCAGCGCCGTCCCACTGAATTGATATTCCAGTTGCGCGCCATCACGCGTATTCCAGTAAAGGGTTTTAACGGTAGCGCCTGCTTCACGGGACGCTGCGATCGCCACCGCCAGCTCGCCCGGCGCCACAAAACACTCATACAACCAGCGTTGTTGGACATTTTGGCCCAACGCTGGACGCGATGAAAAACACATCCCGTGCAGCTCAAACCCACTCACCAGCACTGGATGCCCAAGTGAATCACCCGAAAAAACTCTCGAGCCTGAAACGGTGCCCGCAAGCGCCGCCACATACTCGTCGGCCCCAAGGCCTTTAAGGATAAATACGACAGATTGATTGCCAGCGGTTAAAGCCAACTGATCGTGGCCGTATGTTGCAGCCGTGGGTGCACCCTGAAATATCCAGCTGTATAAGGGCGGGACAGGCGATGCGGCGACGAAGGGCTTGAACGGCGCCCAATTTTCGGGCACCCGACCTCGACTCCCCCCCCAGACCCGACTCGTAACCAGAACGGAAAACTCGCCGAGACGTGCAAGTTTTTTGACCATTTCAATCGGTGTGCCGTCAAATCCATCCAGTTGGACCTTAAACTCTCCGGTGCGTATAGCCTCCCGCAGAAAGGCGCCGAACGTGCTCTCAGCTTGCGATCCACTGCGGACATATTTGACCAATGAGCCCAGAGAGCTCGAATGATAAAACGCAGACATTTTTTGGTCGACGTGCAGAATACCTGCCACTGAGAAATGAACAGGTATAGCGTCGGACAGCGCTGCGAGTTCTCCTGGCGAGAGTGTGGACCGTACCGTCTCATCAGACAGGGGAGGCAACTGGGTCTCGTCAAAGAGGCTGTGGGCGACAAAAAAACCGTGGACCCGATAGCCTGGCGGCAATGCCATGGTATTGAAGGTGCTTGCATCAGCGGGGCCCAAATACTTGACCATATCAGGCTCGGAAATAGGCGGTGTTGACACAAACCGGCCATCATTGCGCTGAAAGACCAACCCAAGCATGTCCCCGCTGCGATCGCGCACGCGATCATGCAAATAACGGGCGGCATCGTCTGCCGTGATAAATGCCGGGCTCATGGCCGCTCCCAACTGATCGACCAGAGTCACTTCCGGCAAAACTCGACCGACGGTGAGCCATGAACTGCCAGCTCTCAGCGTCTCCAACTCGCCAATACCAGCCATATGCGAGGCGAACTGGCGCCCTGTCAGACGACCTTCTTTCAATTGAGCGTTAGCGGTCGCGCCTCCCCTCCCCAGATACTGCACTTCGCTATCACTTGCAGAAAACCGGTAAGACAGCAATGCGCCATCGCCGCTTAACATGACTAGTCGCAGACGTGGCTCCTGCACGTACAGCTCAGGCGATGTACGCAGTTGTTCCGCTACTCCGGCAAGTAGCGTCGGGGAAAAGAAGTGGGCACTACCCGGGGTTCCGCGCGAGCCCTCCCAATAGTAAAGGGAACTGATTCGGAAATTGTCAGGCAGCCTTACCCCGCCATCCGGGTTCAGTGGAAATAGCTGCTCTGGGGATGTCAGCTTAGTGGGCTCCCACTCTTTCACCATGACGAGGTATTCCTCTTTGTCGATGGCCTTGAGTTGATAGCCGACCAAGGACCTTGCCCTCTCCCACAAGAGGTCGCCGAAGTTCGGGCTGGAGGTGATCTTTGCGAAAAGCGGCGACAACACATCTGCCGCCAACGGTACGCCCATCCGCCAATCTTCGCCGACACGCCCACGAATACCCCCCCATGCCTTGCTGGCAAGCACCACACTCAATTCGCCGGCCCCAGCCATCATCGGGATGTAATCGGTAAAGAAATCAAACGGTCGACGGTCTTCGGGCCGCAGGCGACTGACGAGCTCACGCTCCCTGATCGAACCGCTGACCACGTACTTGATCAGCGCATCTCCCGGTCCAGATAGGTAATGAGCGGGTACAACGGAGCCATTCTCGATGATCCGTTCAATATCGGTGTAAGTAAACATCCCGGAATAAACAGACCACATTTCATCGGGCACAGCAGGCTGTCCCGCCGGTTGCGCCTGCGTCGGATGCGAGTGGTAAAACGCGTACGGTGTGTAGCCATCGGGGAAGATCAGCTTGCCTTCAGGGCTTACCGTGACTAGATCGCTACGAACAAACTGCCCTGTACTCGGCTGAGGTATCGAGGCGAAAAACCGCGCGCCTTTCTTTAGAATCACGCCGCCGTACTCAACGCTACGCTCACCACCAATATGCCGATGCGCCCAATACGCCGCATCGTCCGCGTATAAAAAAGGCCCTTCCAACACTGATGTGTCTACTGAGGGAGAGGGACTATCATTTTGATGCAATTGATCCAAAGCCACTTTCGGCTCCTTCAGAGTTGAGGATTAAGTTCAAACATCCTCAACCAATCACGTCGACGTCAGGCGCTACATAGTTCACGGCCTCGTAGCTAGGCGCTGTCCCAGTCTTGGTTATCTCCGCGGCATGCAAGGCCAAGCACCAAAACAGTGCAATTGCCGAGCCGCGCCCCAAATACGCGCAAAGCTGATACCTGTGACCTGTCGTTGTGCGCGCGGCCACGCCATACAGTCAAAGCGGGCATAGCCCTTGCTAGCACAAACGGAACTCCATGAATTTGCATAGCGAGCGTGCGCGCCCCATGGTGCTGCGCACTAATCTGTAGCGTCCTGACGACAACCACTACGCCATGAACCTGCCCGTTACTCCCGCCCTGTTCACCCCCAGCTGGCATGCCGAGCTGGAACTCGGCTACGCGCGTTTCGGCGACACCACGCGGCCGGTGATGCGCCGCCACGTGGGCCCATTGCGCGTGCAAAAACACCTGTATGCCGAAGGCCCCGAGGTGTGCCAGCACATCATCGTGCACCCGCCCGGAGGCATTGCCGGCGGTGATCGCCTGGACATCAGCGCCCACGTCGGCGCCGGTGCCTGGGTGCAATTGACCAGCCCCGGCGCCGCCAAGTGGTATCGCGCCAAGGGCCCGGCATTCCAGCAGTTGGACCTCACCGTGGAAGCCGGTGCCACGCTGGAATGGCTGCCCCAGGAAACCATCGTGTTCAGCGCGGCCCAGGCCGAACTCACAACGCACATCGCGCTGCAAGGCGATGCACGCCTGTTCTATTGGGACGTGGTTGCCCTGGGCCGTCCAGCCAGCGGCGAACGTTTCGACCTCGGCCACTTCCAATCCCACCTGGATATCCGCCGCGACGGTCAGTTGCTCTGGCATGAGCGCCAGCGCATTGTGGGCGCCGATGGGTTGCTCGATTCGCCCATCGGCCTGGACGGGCAGCCGGTGTTTGCCACACTGTTGCTGACGGCCGATATCGATCCTGAACTGCTGGAAACCTGCCGCGCCCTGCCCCACGTGGTACGCGGCGATTTGACCCAATTGCCTGGCCTGCTGGTCGCACGCTGTCTGGCCAGCGAGGCGCTGCATGCACGCGCCTGGCTGATTGATTTATGGAAATTGCTACGCCCGGCAGTGCTAGGCCGAGAAGCCGTATCACCACGAATTTGGAGCACATGAACATCCGCCCCTCTGAACTGCTCGCCAAAAGCGTCAACGATAACGCGGACATCCCGGATGAATGTGGCGCTCTCAGGTTTTTCGCGAGCAAGCTCGCTCCTACAGGGGTGGGCGTCTTCTATTTGAATAGCTTGATAAAGGACCTTGAACCATGGACCTGACCCCACGGGAAAAAGACAAACTGCTGATCTTCACCGCTGGCCTTGTGGCCGAGCGCCGCCTCGCACGCGGCGTGAAGCTCAACTACCCGGAAACCATCGCCTACATCTCCGCCGCCCTGATGGAAGGCGCCCGCGATGGCCGCACCGTGGCCGACCTGATGCACTTCGGTACCACCCTGCTCAGCCGCGAACAAGTGATGGAAGGCATCCCGGAAATGATCCCGGATATCCAGGTGGAAGCGACTTTCCCCGACGGCACCAAGCTGGTCACTGTGCACCAGCCGATTGCGTGAGGCCTGACGATGATTCGTGACGCAACCCAAAACGATTTGCCGGCGATCCGCGATATCTACAACGACGCGGTGCTGAACACCACGGCGATCTGGAATGAACAACCGGTGGACCTGGGCAACCGCCAGGCCTGGTTCAGTGCGCGGCATGCCCAGGGTTACCCGATCCTGGTGTCGGTGGAAAACGAAGAAGTCACCGGCTACGCCTCCTTTGGCGATTGGCGGCCGTTCGAAGGCTTCCGCTACAGCGTCGAGCACTCGGTGTATGTGCGCAACGACCAGCGCGGCAAGGGCCTCGGTCCGTTGCTGATGGCGTCGTTGATCGAGCGCGCACGCGCGTGCGGCAAACACGTGATGGTCGCCGCCATCGAAAGCGGCAACCAGGCCTCGATCCGCCTGCATGAGCGCCAGGGCTTCATCACCACCGGGCAGATGCCCCAAGTGGGCATCAAGTTCGGCCGCTGGCTGGACCTGACCTTTATGCAACTGACCTTGAACCCGGGCGCCGAACCGCCCAAGGAGTGACGTCGATGAACGCCGCGCAACTGCGTCGAGTCAATGCGGAAAGTTTTGCCCATTACCGTCTGGGCTTGATCGAACTGTTGCTGGACGCGGTCAAGCATGGCGCCTCTGTTGGTTTCATGGCTGACTTCGACGAGGCCCAAGCCCGCGAGTATCTGCGCGGCGTGCAGGCCAGCATCGAAGACGCCAGCCTGTTGCTCTGGGTGGTGGTGCGCGATGAACAGGTGATCGCCAGCGTGCAATTGGCGCTCTGCCAGAAAGCCAACGGCCTCAACCGCGCCGAGGTGCAAAAGCTGCTGGTGCACAGCAGCGCGCGCCGCCATGGCCTCGGCCAGCAATTGATGAGCACCCTGGAACTCGCCGCGCGCCAGCACAAGCGCGGTTTGCTGTACCTGGACACCGAAGCCGGCTCACCCGCCGAAGCCTTCTACCAGTCGCTGCGCTACACCAAGATCGGTGAACTGCCCGACTACTGCCAAAGCCCGGACGGGCGCTACAGCCCGACCGCCATCTACTTCAAGACCCTGGGGCAACCTGCATGATTCCTGGTGAATATCAGATCCAGCCTGGCGACATCGAACTCAACGTCGGCCGCCGCACGATCAGCCTGAGTGTGGCCAACAGCGGCGACCGACCGATCCAGGTGGGTTCGCACTACCATTTTTTCGAGACCAATGACGCGCTGACGTTTGACCGTGCGGCGAGCCGTGGCATGCGCCTGAATATTCCGGCGGGGACGGCGGTGCGGTTTGAGCCGGGGCAGAGTCGGGAGATTGAGTTGGTCGATTTGAGCGGCGGTCGCCGGGTGTTCGGGTTTGCCGGACAAATCATGGGCGACCTGTAGGAGCCGGCTTGCCGGCGAAAGCGAGCTCGCGAGCGTTCTCACATTCACTTGAATTCCAAGGCATGCCCATGAAAATTTCTAGAAGCGCCTACGCCGACATGTACGGCCCCACCGTTGGTGACAAGGTCCGCCTGGCCGACACCGAGCTGTTCGTCGAAGTCGAACAGGACTTCACCGTCTATGGCGAAGAAGTGAAATTCGGCGGCGGCAAAGTCATCCGCGACGGCCAGGGCCAAAGCCAATTGCTCGCCCATGAAGTGGTCGACACGTTGATCACCAACGCGCTGATCATCGACCACTGGGGCATCGTCAAGGCCGACGTCGGCCTGAAGAACGGTCGCATCCACGCCATCGGCAAGGCCGGCAACCCGGACATCCAACCCGGCGTGACCATGGCCATCGGCGCCAGCACCGAGGTGATTGCCGGCGAAGGCATGATCCTCACCGCCGGCGGCATCGACAGCCACGTGCATTTCATCTGCCCGCAGCAGATCGAAGAGGCGCTGACCAGTGGCGTCACCACCATGATCGGCGGCGGCACCGGCCCGGCCACCGGTACCAATGCGACCACCTGCACCTCGGGCCCATGGCACTTGGCGCGCATGCTCCAAGCCAGCGATTCGTTCCCGATGAATATCGGTTTCACCGGCAAGGGCAACGCCAGTCTGCCGGAGCCGTTGATCGAACAGGTCAAGGCCGGCGCCATCGGTTTGAAGCTGCATGAAGACTGGGGTACTACCCCGGCGAGCATCGACAACTGCCTGAGCGTCGCCGATGAATACGACGTGCAGGTGGCGATCCACAGCGACACCCTCAACGAATCCGGCTTTGTCGAAACCACCCTCGCCGCGCTCAAGGGCCGCACCATCCACACTTATCACACCGAAGGTGCAGGTGGCGGCCATGCACCGGACATCATCAAAGCCTGCGGCTTCCCCAACGTGTTGCCCAGCTCGACCAACCCGACGCGGCCCTTCACCCGCAACACCATCGACGAACACCTCGACATGCTGATGGTCTGCCATCACCTCGACCCCAGCATTGCCGAAGACGTGGCGTTCGCCGAAAGCCGTATCCGCCGCGAGACCATCGCCGCCGAAGACATCCTGCACGACCTCGGCGCGTTCTCCATGATCAGCTCCGACAGCCAGGCCATGGGCCGCGTCGGCGAGGTGATCACACGCACCTGGCAGACCGCCGACAAAATGAAAAAACAGCGCGGCCCACTGCCGGGTGACGGCCCCGGCAACGACAACTTCCGCGCCAAGCGCTACATCGCCAAGTACACCATCAACCCGGCGATCACCCATGGCGTGAGCCATATCGTGGGGTCCATCGAGGTGGGAAAATGGGCAGACCTGGTGCTGTGGCGCCCAGCGTTCTTCGGCATCAAGCCGACCCTGATCCTCAAGGGTGGCGCCATCGCCTCAAGCCTGATGGGCGACGCCAACGCGTCGATCCCCACGCCGCAACCGGTGCATTACCGCCCCATGTTCGCCAGCTTCGGCAGCTCGCTGCACGCCACCAGCCTGACCTTTATCAGCCAAGCCGCCCAGGACGCCGGCCTGCCCGAAGCCCTGGGATTGAAGAAGCAGATCGCCGTGGTCAAAGGCTGCCGGGATGTGCAGAAAACCGACCTGATTCACAACGATTACCTGCCGGATATCGAGGTGGACCCGCAGACCTATCAGGTCAAGGCCGACGGCGTGTTGCTATGGTGTGAGCCGGCGGATGTACTGCCGATGGCGCAGCGCTACTTTCTGTTTTAACAACGTCCCGCCCCCTTGAAGACGGTGTTCGTCCTCAAGGGGGAACGCTCAACTACCAGGTTCAAGGAAACTTGGTTTTGATCGCCGCCTCGGAGTATCGGTAGTTCACCCGCAGTTCGACGCCTGCAGGGATATCTTCAGTCGCGAACACAGCACTCAACAGATACTCGCTCCTCACCCCCGGGCGACTGGTCGCGTGTTCGGCTTCAACCTTGAAGGCAATACTTTCAACGTTGTACCCCGCCGGCGCCTGTCGTACGGGCTTGTCGCTGGCGTCATATTCGAAGTGGGTATTGATTCTGGACGTTATGTTGTCGCCCACGAGATAAATCGGTTCGGTGCGGAAAGAACCTGCGTCCGGCACGATCTTGTGACCGACGACCATGCCAAACGTACTCTCGGTGCCCACGGAAAAACCATGAGGTATAACGACCCCTCCGTACACCCCCACCACCTCGCCTTTAACGATGCGTCGATTGGCCACGACCATGGATTGCCCTATCAAAGCCTTCTCTCCTGGCACTTTCACATCGTCCGCCGTAAAGGTTCGCCACTGTAGTTTCTCTTCATAGAGCGCCCCAACGTTTTCATACCCTTCAAACTTTATATAGGGCTTTATTTGCGCCGAGGAATAGGTCTCACCCGACTCTATTTTTACCTGTGTCTCCAGGCGTTTGATTCGAATCGGCTTGCCTTGAAAATCCCTGAGTGGGTACTTGCCATTACTGGCACGGTTGTAAGTGCCCAGTTCGTTTTTGAGCGTCAGAAAGTGAGCTTCCTGGCGCATGAACCTGAGCTCTGCCGTGGTGTAGGGCGACACAGGCATGGACTCCGAGGCGGGCTCAAATTCATCGTCAGACGAGCCCGCACGCATTCCCCCAACCTGGCCTCTGCGCCTCCAAACCCCTTTTACATCCGGCTTGGCCACAATCCCACTGCTGACGAGTTCGAACGGATTATTCGGGCTCTGCACCCGTAGCAGGTAATGCTGCCCGTCACCGGCGTCCGGCATGCTGGTTATAAAATACTGCTTGCCGTTGAACTCAATGGCTTGCGCCTCTGACAGTGCCAACGCAAATGCCGGTCGCTCAGCGGGATCCGTCAGGGTTTGAAGGGGCTCCCGAGGCAGCAGGCGCTCAGCGATCTCCTGGCGAGTCAGCGTATCGATCAACGCGGCATCTTCAATCACAAGGCGAGCCTGCAAGTCCTTGGCCTGTGCGTCGTACGCGCTGGCCGTGAGGCTGCCGTCGGAAAAACGGTCGTGCAACGCGGCCAGCGCCTCTTGATACGGCCTGCCCTGTGCCTCGAATTGCGGTCGGTATTTCTGGGTCACATAGTCCTGCCAGAACTCGCGGGAAAGGAGCGCCTGAAACTCTTCAGGCGAGTTATCCAGCGCGATGATTCTGTCATAGGCCGCGTCCAGCATCGCTTGGGTAACGTTGCCCAACGCCGTGAACCTGACTTGCGACGGCTGCCCTGGCAAGTGCAGTCGGTCCTTGAGGCCATACCGATAAGCCAACCTGATTTCGACTTCCTCCAATTGTGCCAACTGGTGGTTTTTTTGCTCCGTCGTCAGGTCCCGATTGTTGTTAATCGCCGTTCTGCGCTGATCAATATCGTTCAAGGCGACCTTCTCGACTTCGTCCAGGCGGAACATGCCTCTGGACAAACTCGACAGCGCCAAGCCCTGGGTTGAATCCATGGCCTGGAGCCTGGCCTTGTAAACCATCGTCATGATTTCCAGGTTACTGAAAGACAATGCAGCACGATCACAACAGGCTGGCCGGCCCGCCCATTCGAACATTTGCTCGCGCAGGTTTTCGGATTCGGTGGAGTTCTCGGTGATGCTGTCGATGACCTCCCAGACGCGGCGCTGAAGGTCTTCATGACCTGCGCCCGCCGCTTGCAGGTCTCGCAGCACATTAAAGAAGCCGTCTGCGCCCGCCTGCCCACGCAGGTCATCCCACTGGGCTTTTCTGGTGGACGCCTGCTCGGTGGACAAGCCTGCCGACCAACGCTGGAACGGTGCGTCATAAGTCACCGCACGCGCGGCGACGCGGCTTGCGTTCAAAGGCACGGAAGCGACCAGCCGATTCGGTTGATTGGGCGAGGCCAGCCCAGCCTGTTCAAGGCGCTCGCCATATTCTCGGACCTGCTGCAATGTGGCCTCTGACCAGGGATTGCCGCTTGCGTCGGTTACGTTATTGACCCGTGCACTCTGGGCCAGTAGTTCCTGTGGTGGCGAGATGACTGACGCCGGGATTGTGGTCATCTGGTTGCCGATGAGGTCTATGCGGTCCAGCAGCGGTTGCTCGGCCAAACCGGTCGGCCAGTCAGTCAGACCTGCGTGCGCCATGTTAAGCGTGCGCATATCGGTTATCTGGCTGAAGTCGGGGGAGATACGCAGGTCGTTGTCATTGACGAGTAACGCCCTGAGCGTTACACGCTCTGACAATATCCTGGCCGTTTCCGGGCTCAAGCGAATCCGGTTGTTCTGTAGAAACAGACGCGTCAACCCCGGCATTTCACCCAAGGCGGGCGGTAATTCACGCAGCTGGTTGCCAGACAAATCCAACCAACGCACGCCCTGGAACCTTGCGAGAAACCCCTCAGGGGACGTGGCCAGGTTCATGCGGCTCAATTTGAGCGAGCCGACATGGCTGAAGTCAGTATCCAGGTCCGGCAGGCTCGGCAGGTTCAGGCCACTGAGGTCCAATTCGAGGCCGATTGAGCTGCCGTCAGTGGCCTGCATTTGCGGCGTTTCCTTTCTCCAGCAGCTCATGATGCGTTGCTGAGCCTCAAATCGGTCAGCATGAACAGCTCTCTCGATATTCAACTGGCCTGGACGGATATACCGCTGATGCGCGCCGCCGCCTGAGAATGTCCAGGCATCGAGCTGGGTCTCGAGTCGATCAAACCCCTGTTCCAGATGGGCCAGCTCCACCTCTGCACCAGCGCCTAGATTCCAGACAAACTCCCTGGCCTTTTGCGTGTTGTAGGTCGGGTACATTTTCTGAACTGTCCTTACCCTGGGATTACCGCTGTCAAACGCGTCATGCTCCCCACCCGAAACCAAATCGGGCCGGCTCTCGCTCAGGCGCCTCCAGTAGCCATCAAATGTTTGCCAATAATCCTCAGGAAACGGGTTGCCCTGCACCATTGTGACGCGATTGACCCGGGCCATTGCCTCAACCTCTTCAGGTGGCGGGTTCAAATGAGCTTCTGGCACTTGGCGCAACTTGTTGAACCTCAGGTTGACGTACTCCACCGAGGTCAGATGCTGCATACCGGAAGGCCATTGGTCCATTTGCGTCAGCGCCAAATCCAGTCTTTTCAGCCGGGGCATGTTGCTGAAGTCCAGAGGCATCCCCAGCGGGTTGCCTGACAACTCAAGCACCTCAAGGCCAGTCATTGCACTAAGCGTTGCTACACTGCGTGCGTTCAACCGGATTTGATTCCCGCGCAGGCTCAAAGAGGTCAGGCTGTTCATATCAGTGAAGGCCGCAGGCAGTGCGGTAAGCCCGGCGTTGGAGATATCCAAGCGCTTGACATGAGTAAAGTTCTTGAGAAACGTTTCACTACTCTCCGACCACTTGAAGTAGCGGATCTCAAGTGTCTCAACATGACTGAAATCTGCAGTCAACGCTGGCAACGTGGCGTCCCCGCCACCGAACGACAGCTGCAACTTGTTCCCCGTTTCCCGCCGCCAGCAGCGCCTGATTTCATCGGCCCGAACGGCCGCATAACCGCCGCGACGATCAAACTCGGTAACCATGCGTTGCGGTGCATGCTCTGTCACCCACGC
Source organism: Pseudomonas reactans (assembly GCF_013385825.1). Taxonomy (GTDB): domain Bacteria; phylum Pseudomonadota; class Gammaproteobacteria; order Pseudomonadales; family Pseudomonadaceae; genus Aquipseudomonas; species Aquipseudomonas reactans. The sequence continues at coordinate 115,825 of NZ_JACAPG010000002.1, forward strand.
TTTCAACGTGGCGTCCAAGGTCTCGAACTCAGCTTCCAACCGCGTGAGCACACGGGAGATGTTCACGCCCGATGACCGAATGAACTCAACCGTTTGCTCCTCACTGAGCGCCGGGTACAGCTTGCGCACCCGTGTCTCGGGAGAATGCAGTGTACGGTCACTGACACGGCGCAATCGGCTGCAGCCGGGCCCGCCGCCCAACAAGCGCATCGTAGGATCATAGGGTGGCTTGAGGACCGGGTGCTCCAACAAAACCGTGCGTAATTGGGGGCGTGGCAACGGTGATTGCCTAATGGCTTGCTTGAGCTGCGAACTGTCACTCAGGTTCATGGTCTGCTGCTCCTGGGGCGACATTGCCTCCCAGACCGCTGTGTAAAAGTCCCCTGGGCCCTGGGTCAAAAACTCACCGTTTTCCTGGATAACCAGCGTCCTGGCCGGCGTGATGTCCGGGGAGCCGATGGCATCCAATGTCGGCCCTTGCGCCGAATACTGCCGTAGCTCAAGTCGCGTTCCGCGCCGCCACCCCGGCAGGGTTTCAAGGGTACGCAAGGCAAGGCGCTGGCTGTCGACGTCCGTCAGGGTGTCCAGGTGCAGCCCTTCATAGGCGCGGGATACGCGGGTTTCCTGCTCAAACCATCGCGCTTGCGCAGCCTGGGTTTCAGGCAGGCGACCAGTGCGGCGAAACACCTGCAAATCGTCAGCACCCAGCGTTTCAAGCACGTGCGCAGCCACCGTTGGCGACAGTTTTGGATAAGCATCCAGCACCCGTTGAACATCTGGATCATCGGTGCGGGTAGAGGCCTTGAAACGCTCTTCCACCAACGTGCCTTTGAGGGACGCCGCCGTGCTGGCGATGAACTGGCGCAGTTGGTGGGCCCGCGAATGTAAGGAGTCTTGAGGGTTGCCGGGCATTTCCGTGAGCGCCGGGTCATCCCCTTGCAATGTGTACAGCACCTCGTTGAGCAACTCGCCCCGGTCCATATGACCTTGGCTCAGCGCCACCACTTTCCTTGGGGTCGATGCCGGGCCGACGCTTTCCCAAAGGATCTTGGCGTTATTGTCGATGACCCGAAGCAACGGCGTGTCAGGCAGCAGGCCGCGGCGCCGCATGAGGTCGAGTTGCAACGCCGGGTCAGCTTTTGCGTAAACCCGCGGATCGGTACTGTTCATCTGCTCGACGAACGTCGTGAGCTCTTGATGGATCTCGAAACGATGAAGGGTTTCCTCAAGCACCAGCGGGAGCGGTTCATGATTAACGAAGGTTTCACGCAAGGTATCAGGCTCTACCCCACTGACACGGACTTGATCCGCGTGCTCGGCCAACCCCAGTCGTTTGAGCAGTGTGGGGTCGTCCCAGGTCAACGGCTCTTCAAGTTCATGGCTCCAGGCTCCCTGATGGTTATGCTCCAGTTTTGGTGCATAGGCGTCGGGCCGGGTCGGGTGCTGGATTCGGTATTGGCCGGTGTCCGTGTCCTGTTTGACCTGATAATGCTTGCCCTCCAGTGGCAACACCGCCTGGTCGTCGACCTGATGCAGCCCCAGCTTGCCGGCGTTGGACTCTGGTACCAGTTCGACCGTGGACGCATAGGGACCAAGGTCCGCCCTCCATAGCATCTGCTTGCCTGACGGCATCGTGACGGATTTGAGATGATCAAGCGTGTTCACATACTTGATCCTGGGCAACACTTTGGCACCCGCGGCAAAGAACGCCGCATTGAGTGCCACCGAGGCGAAGTGTGCCCACGCCTCTTTCGTATCTCCCTGCTCAGCCGCTGCGATCCCTTCGTATACCTCGTAACACATCTGCGCCGCGCCGACGGCCAGCATGATCGGCCCCAGGCCCGGCACCACAAAAGCGGCCACGTTCAGAACACTGAGTACCGCATCGAGGTAGCTTTCCAACCGTTCGGTTCGAGCCTTCGCATCCTCGTCTCCCGTCGGCACGGCGACCGCTCGTGCATCGGCATAAATCTTAGTGATGTGCGCATTGGCCACGTGCTCCCACACATTGCCCCACAGGTACCTGTCATCCAGACGCAAGCGCCCAGGATTGGGCTGCAGCGGGTAATCCAGCGTTGCATCGTCGTTGCCCGCAGGCTGATACAACCGGTTGAATTGTTTAAAGAACTTGCCCTGGTCACGCTTGGGAATAAACCGGCTGAAAAAGCGCCGGTAAGAGACGCTGTGCAGGCGCATCCTGAGGTCGGCCATGAAATCGGCGCTGGAGGTATATTCCCTGAGCGGTTGCTGTGGGTCATTCGGGATGTACACCAGCAGCCGTTCGACGCGGGTACTGTCAGCGCGGTCCGGACCTATCAGCAGGGGGCCGACCAGCTCAATGCCGAAGGCTCTCAAGACCGCGAACGTGACGCGCCGACCATCCAGACTCACGTTCGGCGTATCGGCCAGCACTTGCTTGAGCATCTCGTAGGCAGTGTCGCTGATACCGGCCAAAACACGGCCACTGCGGTGGTCTTTGCCGAGCTGTAGATGGGCGACCTCAACGCTGAGCGCCAGTTGTTGACGGTGATGTTCTCGCAGTTGCTGGTCCAGTGCATCGCGCTCAGCCTTCGTTGCCGGATACAGCACCTCTTTGAGGTGTGCTTGATAACGCGCGCCCAGGTCCAGGGTGCGGCAGAGCTTGGCAAAGGCATGCGCAGGGATGGCCACGGCCTGGGAAGTGACCGCGTAGACCGTTGGAATGATTTCGCCGTCGTACGCGCTGAACGTGGTGATAACGCGGCAATCGGCACACGTCAGCGGCTGCTCATCGTCAGGCTCGAAATTGGCCAGTGCGGCTTCCAGCAGGGAAATGCCCTGATACCGGTCGTTGAGCGTCGAGTTGTCCTGCTGCTCCAGCACAAAAGCGCCGAACATGTCCGTACGGCCGTGTGATGCACGGTATTTGCGGGCGAAGTAGGTGTTATGAACATCGATGTCCAGCTTGAATTCTTTTTTGATCGCCTCTTTCAGCAGCGTTTCGGCAAAGTCCGCAATATCGGTGAGGCTGCCCAGGCGATTTTCGATGGTGTTCAACGTCTCGCGATAGCGGGTGTGGGCGTCTCCCAGTACCCCTTTGGCTTCAGTTGAAGCGGCCCGATACCAACTGGGCAGTTGGTGCATTTCGTGGCTGGCGAACTCTTCCTGGCGTTGCGTGCTCGCCTGGTTGAACCAGGCGGGCACACGGTCTTTCAGGAAGTCGTAATGAACACCGCGAGCGTCGGCGTTGAACACGCCGACGAGCGTGGCAGTTGAGTTGGGTTGTGACATGACGGATCGTCCTTGAGGTGAGGTAAAGACCTCAGCCTATCGAGCGATACGGTGTTGACGGCCTGCATAGTTATGGCTTGGTTTCCGCGCTTTTCCGGCCCATCGTTTTGTCGCAAAACCTGCGCCGGATGTTTTGAGTTTCCTCGGCCAGCGTGGAGTAGTCGGCTGTGTATTGTTCATCCGTCATCACCTGGCCGGAACGGATGTCCTGAGTGGGCTTGCCCAACCTACGACCTGCCATGTCGATGGTCATGCGCAAGGCGGCTTTTTCTGTGCCCGATAAGCGCCCATCGGCGGCCCATGCCTCTTGTGCCTTCAGCAAGTCTTCCAGGGCATTGCCCTTTGTTGAGCGTGTCTTTTTGTGCTTGGGTAGCGCAGATGTACCAGGCGGGCAGTTCAGGCTTGAGCTGGCGCAAGGCAACCCGATTTTGCTCGGATGCACTGACCAAAACCTGCGGTATATGGTTGACGAGCGTCGTGAAGTGCTGCCCCTGGTCTCCCGGAGGGGTGGGGCTTGAGAAAGGGCCATGAATCGTTACCTCATCGAGAAATGAGGAGCTTATTCATGGCCCACCAAGGTCTGGGCCTAACTATCCAGTCAGTTGCTCCAGCCTTCACGCGCGTTGAAATCGCAGCGTTCTGCCAACTTTGTCCACAACGCCCTGGTGTCGTCGTCGGACGTTTTGGGCATCACGGCCTTGAGCTGGATGAACAGATAACCCCGTTCCCCGCTCTTGTTCAGCAAACCATGGCCCTTGGCGCGCATGCGCTGGCCGTTCTGGCTGCCGGCAGGCACCTTGAGGTTGATCTTGCCGGTCAGCGTCGGCACAGCTACTTCCGTACCCAACGCCAACTCCCACGGTGCCAGCGGCACGGTGATTACCAGGTCCTGACCTTCCACCTCGAACTTGGAGTGTGGTGCAAATTTGATGATCAGGTACAGGTCACCATTGGCCCCGCCGCCAATCCCCGGCGCGCCCTGCGCCTTGAGGCGGATGCGCTCACCGTCGGCTACGCCAGCGGGGATCTTCACGTTGAGGCTCTTGGTAGTGTTGCTGACGTGCCGGCCCGAGGCGTCGTATTGCGGCACCTGGAAGCTGATCTGCTTGGACTCGGTGGACAGCGTCTCTTCAAGGGACACGGTCAGTTGCATCTCCACGTCCTGGCCCTTGCGCCCGGTCGGACGGCGCTGGCCGCCGCCGAAACCGTCGCCACGGGAGCCGAAGATCGAACTGAAGAAGTCCGAGAAGTCCTCACCACCGCCGCCACCGCCAAAGCCGCCACGGCTCTGCCAACCCGGAGGCCCTTGGAATGGCTGGCCATGCTGGCCGTATTTGCGCAGTTCGTCGTATTCGGCGCGTTTGTCGGCGCTTTTGAGCGCCTCATAGGCTTCGGACGCATCCTTGAACTTGGCTTCGGCGTCTTTTTCCTTGCTCACATCGGGGTGATATTTGCGCGCGAGCTTGCGGTAGGCCGCCTTGATTTCCTTGTCGTCAGCCGTCGGCTCTACGCCCAATATCTTGTAGTAGTCTTTGAAATCCATCGGCGGTTCACCATCCTTAATCGAGATCGCACAGCCCGGGGCACAACGTGCGCTGGTTTGCACCTGTTGAGTCTTGTGGCCTGGGGGTGCGTCAAAGTGTTATCGGCGCTTGCCGTATGCAGCAGATGTGGGGGCAAATCCCCAGGTTTCAAGGAAGATTTAACAGATGGTCGGCCTACGCATCCGCCCTCGACTGGCATACACTGCGCGGCCGTTTTTCAACCGGAACCTGATTGTCATGGAAAACTCATCCCCAGCCCGTGCCTGCGGCATCGACTTTGGCACGTCCAACTCCACCGTCGGCTGGATCCGTCCCGGCGAGGAGACGCTTATTGCGCTGGAGGACGACAAAATCACCCTGCCGTCGGTGGTGTTCTTCAACTTCGAGGAACGCCGCCCGGTGTACGGTCGCCTGGCGCTGCACGAGTACCTGGAAAACTACGAAGGCCGGCTGATGCGCTCGCTCAAGAGCCTGCTGGGCTCCAAGCTGATCAAGCACGACACCAGCGTGCTCGGCACGGCGATGCCCTTCACCGACCTGCTGGCGCTGTTTATCGGCCAGCTCAAGAGCCGCGCCGAAGCCAACGCCGGCCGTGAATTCGAAGAAGTGGTGCTGGGCCGTCCGGTGTTTTTCGTCGATGACGACCCAATGGCCGACCAGGAAGCGGAAAACACCCTGGTCGACGTGGCGCGCAAGATCGGCTTCAAGGACATTTCGTTCCAGTACGAGCCAATCGCGGCGGCGTTCGACTACGAGTCGACCATCGAGAAAGAAGAGTTGGTGCTGATCGTCGACATTGGCGGTGGTACCTCCGACTTCTCACTGGTGCGCCTGTCACCAAATCGTCGCCACAACGACAACCGCCAGAGCGACATTCTCGCCACCGGCGGTGTGCACATCGGCGGGACCGACTTCGACAAACAGCTCTCGCTGAACGGCATGATGCCGCTGTTCGGCTACGGCAGCCGCATGAAGAGCGGCGCCTACATGCCGACCAGCCACCACATGAACCTGGCCACCTGGCACACCATCAACTCGGTGTACTCGCAAAAATCCCAGCTGGCATTAGGCAGCATGCGCTATGACATTGAAGACACGGGTGGCATCGACCGCCTGTTCAAGTTGATCGAACAGCGTGCCGGACACTGGTTGGCCATGGAAGTGGAAGAAACCAAGATCCAACTGACCCATGAAGACAGCCGCCACGTGGCGCTGGACCGCATCGAAGCAGGCCTGAGCGTAGACCTGAGTCGGGCGTTGTTCGAGTCATCCATCGACGCCTTGCTGGAGCGTGTACGCGGTAGCGTGACGCAGTTGCTCAACGACGCTTCGGTGAGCGTGGCGCAAGTGGACACGGTGTTCTTTACCGGCGGTTCCAGCGGCATTCCGGCACTGCGCCACAGCATTTCGGCGATGTTGCCGAATGCGCGGCATGTGGAAGGCAATATCTTTGGCAGTATCGGCAGTGGTCTGGCGATCGAGGCCAGCAAGCGCTACGGCTACTAAAAGATCAACTGTAGGAGCGAGCTTGCTCGCGAAACACCTGAGAGCGCTGCGTTATCGTTGGCGTTCTTCGCGAGCAAGCTCGCTCCTACAGGTTACTGCGTCAAACCATCCCGCCGAGCTTCAGCTCACTCTTGAGATACGCGTAATAAATCGGCCCCGCCACCACTCCCGGCAAGCCAAACGCCGCCTCAAACACCAGCATCGCCAGCAACAACTCCCAAGACTTGGCACTGATCTGCCCGCCGACGATCCGCGCATTGAGGAAGTACTCGATCTTGTGGATCACGATCAAATAACCCAACGCCGCCACCGCCACCCAGATCGACAACGACAGCGCGACGATGGTGATCAGCGTGTTGGACATCAGATTGCCGATGACCGGCAGCAGGCCGAGCAGGAACGTGAGGACGATCAGGGTTTTGGTCAACGGCAGGTGAATCCCGCACAGCGGCAACACCACGGCGAGGAACACAGCGGTGAAAGCGGTGTTGAGCGCTGCGATCTTGATTTGCGCGAAGACGATGTTGCGAAAGGCCTGGACCAGCAGGTGCAGGCGATCGAACAACGCCGCGGCCAGGGGTTTGCGTTTGGTCAGGTCGGGCACGCGCTGCAGAGCGATGATGGCGCCGAGCACCATGCCGATCAACAGGGTGACGAACATGTGGGCGGCGTCCTTGCCCACAAGCTGCAGTTCGCTCAGGTGCTTGCTCAGCCAGTCGCCGATGGCCACGCGGAACTCGGCGGCACTGGCAGGCAAGTAAGCGTCGAGGAACGGCGGCAGTTGGCCGCGCGCGCGGTCGACCACGCCCATGAATTTGTCGAGGGAAGCCCCGGGATTTTCCGCTTCGTGGAGCAGGAAGCTGATGGCGCCGGCGAAGATCAAAGTCAGCACGCTGACGATCAAAGTGCCGAGCAAGGCCACCGCCAGCCAGCGCGCACGCCGGCCTTCGATCAGCCGTTGCAGTTGGGGAGTGAGCATGTTCACCAGCTCGAACACCAACAGACCGGCCAGCAGGCTGGGCAGCAATTTGAGCGGCAGTACCAGCAGCAGGCCGCCGAAAATGATGATGTAGCTGGCCAGCAATATCACGTGACGCTGAGAAAACGTTGGCATACAGCCTCAAAACGAACGGCGTTAAAGGATGTGTAGGAGCCGGCTTGCCGGCGAAAAACGCAAGTGCGCCGCGTTTAGTCTGAACGAACGCGCCAACGTTCACGTTTTTTCGCTGGCAAGCCAGCTCCTACAGGGGGCTGTGTGCGAGTGTCGCAGCCTTCTATGGCCTGGGGCTATTATTTCTTCAGGCAGGTGCTCATAAAGGTTTTACGCGCGTCGCCAGTCAAGGCTTTGGTCTTGGCGTCCGCATTGCAATCCTTCATCTTCTGCTGCTGTGGCGTAAGCGTCTTGGCGTCATTGGCCGCTGGAGCAGACAGACAGGTCTTCATGAAGGCCTTGCGGTCATCACCTTTTAGCGTCTTGGTGGTGGCTTCGGCGTTACAGGTGGTCATTTTATTTTGCTGAGCGGTGGCAGCAAAGCCTTGGGAACACAGCAGCAGGCCCATCATCAACAGCGGAATTCGCAGCATCTTCATGGAGTTTTCTCCCTGTTACCGCACCGAAGGGCACGGACTACCCAGGAGTGTAGTCAAAGCCTGTTACAACTTCACCGGGTACGGATATGCGTCCGTCGATACTGCTCCGGTGTACAGCCCGCCTGCCGTTGAAACATGGCGATAAAAGCAGAGGCGGTGCTGTAACCCAGGTCAAACGCCACATGTTGCACGCTGCGCGGGCTGTCGAGGGCTTCGATGGCCGCCAGGTAGCGCAGGCGCTGGCGCCATTCGCCGAAGCTCATGCCCAGCTCCCGCACAAACAGGCGCGCCAGGGTGCGTTCGCTCACGTGGACGTGTTCGGCCCAGTGCGCCAGGGGCCGGTTGTCGGCGGGATCGGCCTGCATGCCTTCCAGCACGCCGAGCAAACCGGGGTGTTGGGCGTAGGGCAAAAAACATTCGTGGATCGGCGCCTGCTTGAGCTGGTCCACCAGCACCTGGGCCAGGCGGATGTCGGACTCGGTCTGCGGCATGTTCACGTCACGCTGGGCGAAATCACTGAGGATGGCCTTGAGGATATCGCTGATCGCCAGGGTGCACGGCTGCTGGGGCAACTGCTCACAGAGTTCCGGCGCCAACCCTACCGAGTGATAGACGATCGCCTCGGCATTGTAGGAACTGTGTTCGGTGTGCGGCGGCACCCACACCGCGTATTGCGGCGGCGACATGAAGCGGTTGCCGGCCACTTCCATGCGCATCACGCCGCTGGCCGAGTAATCCAGCGAACCCCAGAAATGCTGGTGCGGCGTGCACTCAGTGTCGGGTGCGAAATCCGAATAGCGGAAATACACCGGGCTCGGCAGGCGAGGGAAATCCGCAAGTCGTACGTTGTGCTTGGCCATATTGTCTGGATACAGAGGTGGTTTGTCTGGATCGCAGTATAGGCTTCGATCCAGACAATGGATAATCCTGCCTCATCAACACACTTGGTTACTTTCGATGCAATACGCTTATCCCTTGCTGGCCATTTTTATCTGGGCCGGCAACACCGTCGTGAACAAGCTGGCCGTGGGCGCACTGTTCCCGGCGGAAATCGGCTTTTACCGCTGGTTACTGGCGGCGCTGCTGTTCACGCCGTTCATGATCAAGCCAGTGATCGCCAACTGGGCGCTGATCCGTCCGAACCTGGGCAAGGTGTTCATCCTCGGCGTGCTGGGCATGGCGGTGTACCAAAGCCTGGCGTACTACGCAGCGTCGCTGACCACGGCGACCAACATGGGCATCATCCTGTCGTTGATGCCGTTGATGGCACTGACGGCGGCGATCATCAGCCTCGGCCAACGCCTCACCTACGGCGCGATGACCGGTGCCGTGCTGTCATTCGCCGGCGTTGTGGTGGTGGTTTCCGCCGGCAGCCTCGACGCACTGCTGCAACACGGGGTCAACCTGGGGGACGGCATGATGCTGGTCGCGACCCTAGCCTACGCGGTCTACAGCACCCTGCTGAAAAAATGGCAGTTGCGCCTGCCGCCGTTGGTGTTGCTGTATCTCCAGGTGCTGGTGGCGGTGGTGGTGCTGTTCCCGCTGTTTCTGTTTTCGGCGAAGGCGGGCTTGGGTTGGGCGAACATTCCGCTGGTGCTGTATGCGTGCCTGTTGGCCTCGATGGTCGCGCCGCTGGCGTGGATGCATTCGGTGAAGACCTTGGGCCCGAGCCGCACCACGCTATTTTTCAACCTGCTGCCATTGATCACCGCGCTGATTGCCGCCGTGGTATTGAAAGAACAGTTGGCGCTATACCACCTGGTGGGCGGCCTGCTGACCTTGGGCGGGGTGATTCTGTCGGAGCGTTGGACCACGACGGTGCGTTAAACCCCAGCCTCCTTCAAGCGCCGGGCATGCTCGACAAACAGTCGGATCGGCTCGGCGCCCTTGCCCACCAGACCCAGGGATTGGTTGACGATATCGAAGTGGTCCAGGGCAAAGTCATCACCGATCACCTGCCCCAGGTGTGAGCTGTAGCGGCCGACCATGCCGTCACACTGGCCCTTTTCGCGCACGAAGCTGCGGGCGAACAGGCGGCAACTGCGGTGCGTGCCGTCGAACAGGTTGCGACCGCGGTCGGTGATGCCCGGCTGCAAGGTGCCGGACCATGAGTAATAACGCACGCCGTTGACCTCTTCGGCCCCCTGCCCACCCCATGTCTGCGGCAGCCCCTGTGGATAATGCTGATTGAACAGCGCCACGCCCGCACTGGTCAGCGAGTGGTGGGAGGCCTGCAGATCCGCCTTGAAGCGTGGCCCGCGATAGCCGGTTTCCAGCACGCCCATCAACCAGGCGACCCCGTGAAACAGCGCGCTCATGATCCGCCCCTTCACACCATCCACCGAGTAATTGAGGTGAATGTGGTCCGCCAGCTCCGAGCCATGGTTGGGCCCGGCCACTGACGTCACCGACGCCACCCACTCCGGGCGCTTGGCCGCCGCATACCGAGCGGTGAGCGAGCCCTGGCTGTGGCCGATCAGGTTGACCTTGTCGGCCCCCGTTTCACGGCGAATGCGCTCGATCTGCACCAGCAATTGCTCGCCACGCACTTCGCTGGAATCCAGCGGCGCCACCTGCACGGGAAAGACCTGCGCCCCGCCTGCCTGGAGCGCCGGGACGATGCCGTACCAATAGGGGAACCCTGCGAGGCGTACGAACCCGAGCATGCCGGGGACCAGCACCAGAGGGTAACGCGTGGCAAGGGATTGAGGCATGGAGCGGGCGTCCAAGGCGATAAGGTGATAGGTCCATCCTAGACCAATCAACGTGACCGCCCCGTGACATCCGGGTGTTTTCAGAAATGCCCAGCCAGGTCGTGCAACTGGCGTTCGGCTTCTGCATAGGCACGCTGGAACACACTCTTGTCCGACTCTTCACCCTCGGCAGCAATCACCCGGACGTCGTCGATACCGATATAACCCAGTACCGTACGCAAGTGCGGGTCGGCATGGTTCATCCATTCAAACTCGCCACCCGGACCAAAGCCATTACCGCCCCGGCTGGTGATGATCAGCGCACGCTTACCCTGGAGCAAAGGCTGGTACTGCGCGATGCCCTGACTGTCCTGGGTGATGTCAAAGGTAAGGCCCATACGCACGATCTGATCAATCCAGGCCTTGAGGCCGCTGGGCACACCGAAGTTGTACAGGGGCATGGAAATCACCAGGATTTCGTGGTCGATCAACTCGCCGACCAGCTCATCGCTCAGTTGCAGGTCAGCCTTCATCACCTTGGGCATGGATTGCGGCTCGGGGTAGAAATTCGCTGCCACGAAGGCTTCGCTGACGTGGGGAATGGACGCTCGGCCTACTTCGCGCCGTGTGATCTGCGCGTCCGGGTTGGCGGCTTGCCACACATCGAGGAATGATTCGGCCAGACGCCGCGAGTGGGAACGTTCGCCACGGGGGCTGGCGTGAATAACAAGCATTTTTTTCATCTGTAGGACCTTCGCGGGTTAGACTCAGACGACCTGGATGACCGCCTTTCTTGCGGCAAATCTAGGGCCGCGTAGTACTTCCGACAAATGAGCAATAATTGATCTGGATGAATCTATTTCATCCATGGAGCTGGAATGTTTGCCTCGTTGCCACTCACCGCCCTGCGCACCTTTGAATCGGCGTCGCGCCTGCTCAGCTTCAAGGCAGCAGCCCAGGAACTGTCGGTCACGCCGACAGCGGTCTCCCACCAGATCCGCAGCCTGGAAACCTGGCTGGGGGTGCCATTGTTCGAACGGCTGCCACGCCAGGTGCGCCTGACGGAGTGTGGTGAACGACTGTTCCACAGTTTGCACGGCGCCCTGCTGGACGTGGCGCAAAGCCTCGACACCCTGCGCCCACAACGCAGCGCCGGGCACCTCACCGTATCCACCACGCCAGCCTTCGCCGCCTTATGGCTGGTACCACGGCTGGGGCGTTTTTACGCCGCACACCCCGGTATCAACCTGCGCCTGGATACCCAATGCGACGTAGTCGACCTGCAGCAGGATGCCAGCGTCGATCTGGTGATCCGCTACAGCCTTGATGACTACCCCAACCTCTATGGGCTGTGCCTGTTCGACGAATGTTTTGCGGTATACGGCTCCCCCGAGCAGGTGGCGCTGGCGCAAACGCAAGCCCCCACATTGATCAGCGTGCGCTGGCACAACTCCAAGCTCTACGCGCTCGGTTGGCAAGCCTGGTGCGAAAAGGCCGGGGAACGCTGGTTGCAGGATGCGCCGGCATTGCGCGAATACGATGAAGAGCACTACGCCCTACAAGCCGCCATCGCCGGTCAGGGCCTGGTGCTGGCCAGCAATATTTTGGTATCGGAAAGTCTCGCGTCAGGTTTACTGGTGCCTTACCGGCCGCTGATCAGCGTGGACGGCGCCGGTTACAGCGCTTTGTGCGTACCGGGCCGCGAGCGCCATCCGCCAGTACGGGCATTTTTCCAGTGGATGCAAGAGGAAGTCAGGCTCTGCGGTCACGCCTTGTAAAATCCGATAAAACTTTTTGTGTTGCGCAGGACTCACAACTTGGAGCGATCACGCCGGCAGAGCGTGGCGCAAAACCGGATTAGTACCAGGAGATTGAGATGACCGAAGCAAACTTGACTGACGTTGCGACCCTGCGCAGCCGCGCCCGCCAGAACGTCGAAAACGGTGCAGTGACCGAAGGTTATGACGCCGACCGCGAAGAAATCATCCGCCTGCTCAACGCGTCTCTGGCCACCGAGTTGGTCTGCGTGCTGCGCTACAAGCGCCACTACTTCATGGCCAGCGGTATCAAGGCATCCGTCGCCGCCGAGGAATTCCTCGAACACGCCACCCAGGAAGCCGAACACGCGGACAAACTCGCCGAACGCATTGTGCAACTGGGCGGTGAGCCGGAGTTCAACCCGGACCTGCTGACCAAGAACTCCCACGCCCAATACGTGGCCGGCAAAGACCTCAAGGAAATGGTCTACGAAGACTTGGTTGCCGAGCGGATTGCCGTGGACAGCTACCGTGAAATCATCCAGTACATTGGCGATAAAGACCCGACCACGCGCCGCCTGTTTGAAGAAATCCTGGCCCAGGAAGAAGAGCACGCCGACGATATGGCGGATATCCTAGAAAGCCTGTAACACCGCAATACCCTGTAGGAGCCGGCTTGCCGGCGATGCTGGCCTCACGATCTCGACAGAGTTCAAGGCCCTCATCGCCGGCAAGCCGGCTCCTACATTTTTGTGGCCGATCAACCTTTTACGGTTTTCGGCGCCTTGCCTTCCTTCATCTGCTGCAATAACGGCGCACATTCATTCGGCTCACCACCACTCGGCGCAACCAATGCCAGCAACCCGGCCGCCGGCCCGGCAATTACACCCAGCGCCACCATGCCCGCCCCCCGTAGCGCCAGCGGAATGGCTTTCACACCCGCATTGGGTTTGATGAACGGCCCGTTGACGTACAGCGGTGAGCGCAAGGAGAACAGGCGGAAGCCTTTCGATTCCGGGGTGATGGTGAGATCCAACTGCTCAGTGGCCATGTTCGCCGTGCCATCGATGTAGATGATGGCGTTCTCGGTATCGAACACAAACAACCGCGTGGTCGCCAGGCCTGTCTTGATGCCAAAGTCCGCCGCCGCGCAGTTGATCTTCACTTCCTTGTCACCAAACAGGCGACCGACCACATAGTTGCCCACGTTGAGCCCGGCGATTTCCATCAGGCCACGGCTGATGGCGCCGTCGTTGATCAGCATCTTCAGGTCACCGTTGGAGGTGCCCAACAGCGCCGCCACAGAGTTACCGCGTCCGGAAATGTCGGCATCGCCATTGAGCTCACCAAAGCTGGTTTTCATCGGTTCGAAGGTCGGAAACAACTGCTTGAGCTTGAAGTTGCGCGCGGTGAGTTTGGCGCGACCTTCCATTGGCGTGATGCGGCCATTCAAACGAATCTGCGCATCCAGCTTGCCGCCGGCCACACCGAAACGCAGGGGTTCGAGGCTCAGTACGCCGTCATTCAGAACCAGGTGGGTGTAGAGGTCGGTAAACGGCAGATCGGCACTGTGCACGATGCGCTTGCCGGTGAATTCCACGTCGGCATCCATGACGCGCCAACGCTCGGTGCGAAATTCTTCCACCGGCAACACTTTGGTCGCCGGCTGTTTGCTGTCGCCGCCACGGGCTTTTTGTTTGGCGTTGGAGTCGGCGCCAATCAGCGGTGCGAGGTCGGTCATCAGCAGTTGGTTGGAGACCAGCGCGCCGCTGAGCTTGGGCCGTGGCTGGCTGGCGACGTAGGCCAGGTTGCCGTGAATATCGCTGTTGCCGATCTTGCCGTTGAAGTTGTCATAGCGAAAGGACGCGCCATTGGCTTCGTGCAGCTTGGCGACCAGATGACCATCGGTGGAGTAGGCCGGCGAATCCGGCAGGGTCACGCCAGTCAGGGGATAGAGATTGCCCAGGCTGGAACCGGCGAGTTTCAGACGCAGGTCGAGCGCGCCCAGGTTCAGCGGGTCGGTCAGGGTGCCGGCCAGGGCGATGCTGGTGTCGGCAATCTTGACCTGGGCTTGCAGCGGGAACGGTTTGGCCGCGTCCTGCAGGGCCAGCAGGCCACCGATCTTGCCGCTGCCGTCGAGTTTCTGGCCGTGATACTGGCCTTTGACCTTGAGGCCGAACGCATAATCCTGGGGTGCGGAACCTTTCTCCAGGGCCTTCTTGGCATCGACGTCGCCGACGATTTCGCCGAACGGGATGGGTTTGCCCAACGGGTCGATGATCACATCCAGTTGGGTCTTGAGGGTTTGGTCGTCGAGGGTCACGTGGCCTTTGTCGAAACCAATGGCGCCGATATCCACCACCCAGTTGGAAGGTTCGGCGTTCGGGTCTTTGGGGTCGAACTTAAAGGTCCAGTTGGCGCGGCCATCGGCCAGGCGCTGCAACTGCGCGCTCGGCTCGGTGAGGTCGATACGCGGGATCACCACGCGCTGCACCAGCAACGCCAGGGGCGAAATGCGCAGCTCCACCTTCTTGAGGGTGACCATTTGCGGGTTTTTCGACCAGTCCGGGTTGCCCAGGGTCAGGTCTTCGGCAATCACATGCGGCCACGGCACCCAAGCGCGCCAGCCGCCTTCATCGGGCTCACGCGCCCACACCACCGCCAGGTTGCCGTTGATGGCAAACGGTCGATGCAATTCTTCGGAGACCTTGGCATTGAGGGGCGGCTTGATGCGGTTCCAGTCAAAGAACACCAGGACCAACACCACCACGGCGATTAACACAACGAAGCTGGCGCAGCTCCAAGCGACGATTTTACGAGTGCGCGTCATTGCACAGGACTCCTGAATACGACTGGCTGGGTGACAGCCTTTAAGGACAGCTTATAGAACTACGACTGGCAAACCGCCTTGGGGTTTAACCCGATCCCCGATTTGCCTGGAAAAACCTCAATTTCTGACCACTTCGACAGATTCCTCCTACCACGGCGCACCATTGTTACCCGCGCGCGTGTCGAAAATACCCACACCAGTGCAAAACCGCGTGCTTGAGAGGCCCGATCTAGAGCCTCCGCCTAGAACAATCAATTCTGTTGATTATTACCATTGTGTTTATGAACTTTTATATCGACTTATCGAGAGTAGCATTAGCCCTGTACCCACTTTATCGCCCTCCCAAGGAGCAACCCATCATGAAACGCCAATTACTCGCTACCGCCCTGTTATCCATCCTGGCTTCCAGTGCCTTTGCCCTGCCAGCCGCCGAACAAGCTACTCCACAAGTCAAAGCTGACGCCGTTCCTTTCAGCCAGACCGTCGCTCGCAGCGGTTCGCAAGAAGAAGAGAACCGTGACTACGCTAAAGGCGCTGTGGCCGAAAATGGTTCGGAACAAGCCAACAAACGCGCTTACACCGAAGGCCTGACCGAAAACGGCCGCAACCGCCTGGAACAGAAAGGCCTGGTTGAAGGTGGTGCTGATCGCCTGATGGAACGCAACGCTGTTGCCGAAGGTGGCCGTGATCGTCTGGAACAGAAAGGTCTGGTCGAAGGCGGTGCTGAACAAGCCAACAAACGCGCCTACACCGAAGGCGTTGCTGAAGGCGGTGCTGACCGTCTGCAAGAACTGCATCAAGCACAGAGCTAACCCCGTGGTGGCCGAGAAAAAAGCCCGATCTGTCGATCGGGCTTTTGCTTTCCTGTAGATCGCGTCACGCCCGTCCCCTGCCAAGTTCGACGTCAACAGACCTGTTTTGCTAGAGTGCGTCGCTGTACTTGCCAACAAAGCCCGCCCGCCAATGCTGCCCCGCGCCGAACAGAAGCAACAGACCCGCCTCGCCCTGATGGACGCAGCCCGCCATTTGATGGAGTGTGGCCGTGGGTTTGGCAGCCTGAGCCTGCGTGAAGTGGCGAAGACCGCCGGTATCGTGCCCACCGGTTTCTATCGGCATTTTGCCGACATGGACCAGTTGGGGCTCGTGTTGGTGAGTGAAGTCGGCCAGACCTTCCGCGCCACCATCCGCCTGGTGCGCCATAACGAATTCGTGATGGGCGGCATTATCGATGCCTCGGTGCGGATCTTTCTCGATGTGGTCTCGGCCAACCGTTCGCAATTCCTGTTCCTGGCCCGCGAGCAATACGGCGGCTGCCTGGCCGTGCGCCAGGCCATCGGTGCGCTACGTGAAGACATCACCCGCGACCTGGCGGCCGACCTGACGTTCATGCCAAAACTGCAGCACCTGGATGCAGAGGGCCTGCATGTGATGGCCGACCTGATCGTCAAAAGTGTGTTCGCCACCCTCCCCGACATCATCGACCCACCGGCCCAGGCCCTGCCTGACCACCTCACGCCCCAGGCGAAGATCACCCAGCAATTGCGCTTTATCTTTATCGGTTTGAAGCACTGGCAAGGGCTGGGCAGTACCGAATAATGCAATCACCCCGCCGAGTGAAAACGCTTGGCCGTGGTGTAGTTCTTGTTCCAGTAGCTGTTGCTCAACGAATCAATACGGATGTTCTTGCCCGTACGTGGCGAATGAATGAATTTGCCTTGGCCTATATAAAGCCCCACATGGCTGACTTGGCCGCGCCCGTTTGCCTTGAAAAACACCGCATCGCCGGGCTTGAGTGCGTTGCGCTTGATGGTCGGAGCCGTGGAACGGTGCATGGCGGCGGTGGTGCGCGGTATCTTGATATTGGCCTCGGTCTTGAACAGATAGACCAGCAGACTGCTGCAATCGAACCCCTGATCCGCCGAGGTGCCGCCCCATTTGTAAGGCGTACCCAGCAATTCGTGGGCGCGGTCTACCACATCCTCGATAGACGCTGGCGCCAGCGAAGCGCTGAAAGACGGCGGGGGCTTCAGATTGGCAGAAGCCGATGAAAGGACGAAAGACAGACTGACAATGACCAGGCAACAAAATGATTTGAACATGATGAACGTCGCAGTGAATTAAACACGGCGCACAGACTAATCATCTCGCGGGTAAGGTGATGAACGCCGATTCCTCATACCCTGTAGGGAAAATCCGAAAACGCCCAGCACGCGTGCAACACGCAACATTGCGCACCACTTTGGCGCATATCCGGAATTCTTCTTCGCCCTGTTTAGTGGCATTACCACCATTGCCTACAGGCAATTCCTACTCCCTATCGAGATTGGCAAGCCCCTTGCTCTAGCTGTTTCATCGCTCATAGCTGGAAGCTTCCTGATGCTGGTGATCCACCGTCGAATCGCCCCCCAAGCCCTCTGGGCCGCCGAGTTGCTGCTGAACTTCGAAGCCCGCAGCAAAAGCCGCCTGCGCTGTTTCAGTGCCGACGGTGAAGACGTCGGCCTTTTCCTGGAGCGCGGCCAGCCGCCGCTGCACGATGGCGAATTCCTACAGGCTGAAGACGGTCGAGTCGTACGCGTGTGCGCCCGGCCTGAACAACTGCTGCATGTCACCTGCAGCAGCGCATTTGAACTGACGCGCGCGGCGTATCACCTGGGTAACCGCCACGTGGCGTTGCAGGTGGGCGATGGCTGGCTACGCCTGCTCGATGACTATGTACTCAAGGCCATGCTCGAACAGCTGGGCGCGCAGACGCAGACCATCGAAGCGCCGTTCCAGCCGGAACATGGCGCCTACGGCGGCGGGCATCATCATTCGCGCCATGGCGATGAAGATTTCAACTACCCGCCCAAGCTGCACCAGTTCGGCGTGCGCCTGTGAACCCAGCCTGGGCGCTGCTGCGTCTGGCCAGTCCGCAATTGCCGATTGGTGGCTACAGCTATTCCCAGGGTCTGGAAATGGCGGTGGAGAACGGTCGCGTCAACGACGCTGTCAGTGCGCGACGCTGGATCAGCGATCAGTTGCTGCTCAACCTGGCGCGCTTCGAAGCGCCGGTGCTGCTCGCCCATTGCCAAGCAGCCTGTGAGGCCGATTGGCCGCGCCTGGCCCAGCTGTGCGAAGAACACCGCGCCAGCCGTGAGACCCGCGAGCTGTACCAAGAGAGCCGGCAGATGGGCTACTCCCTGCAACAACTGCTCAACGGCCTGCCGGAACTGGATGAAGCTGCCCGCACCTTCCTTCAAGAGTGCGCAGAACCGCATCTGGCTGTGGGCTGGGCCCTGGCAGCACGCGCCTGGGGCATCAGCCCCGCCGACGCCCTCGCCGCCTGGCTGTGGAGCTGGCTGGAAAACCAATTGGCCGTGCTGATGAAAACCCTGCCCCTGGGCCAACAAGCAGCCCAACGCCTGACCAGTGAACTGCTGCCGTTGCTGCAACAAGCCCAGCAGGACGCCAGCCGCATCGAACCCCACCATTTCGGCAGCGCCGCGTTTGGCCTGTCCTTGGCCTGCATGGCCCACGAGCGCCAGTACAGCCGCCTGTTTCGTTCCTAGGAGAACACACTCATGAACACACAACCTTTGCGTGTCGGCATCGGCGGCCCAGTGGGCTCCGGCAAGACGGCCCTGACCCTGGCCCTGTGCCTCGCGCTGCGTGATCGCTACAACCTCGCGGTGGTCACCAACGACATCTACACCCGCGAAGACGCCGACTTCCTGGTGCGCAACCAGGCCCTCGCGCCGGAACGCATCATCGGCGTAGAAACCGGCGGCTGCCCGCACACCGCGATCCGCGAAGACGCCTCGATCAACCTGGAAGCTGTCGACCAGCTCAACCGCCGCTTCCCCGGCCTGGACCTGATCCTGGTGGAATCCGGCGGCGATAACCTCTCGGCCACCTTCAGCCCGGAGTTGTCGGACCTGACCATCTACGTGATCGATGTGTCGGCTGGCGACAAGCTGCCGCGCAAGGGCGGGCCTGGCATCTGCAAGTCCGACCTGCTGGTGATCAACAAGATCGACCTGGCGCCCTTGGTCGGCGCGTCGCTGGAGCTGATGAACAGCGACACCACCCGCATGCGCAACGGCAAACCCTTTGTGTTCAGCAACCAGAAAACCGGTGTCGGCCTGGAGGACATCGTCGCCTTCATCGAACGCCAAGGCCTGCTGACCGCCGCCTGATCAACCCATAAGGAACCTGTCCATGAGCCTCAAGAAACTCTTCACCGCCGCCGCCCTGCTGCTGGCCCCTGCCCTGGCCTTCGCTCACCCGGGCCATGGCGACAACGGCCTGGTGGCCGGTATCAGCCATCCTCTGGGGGGCATCGACCACTTGCTGGCGATGGTCGCGGTCGGCTTGTGGGCCGCCCAACAAAAAGGCGCCGCGCGTTGGGCGTTGCCGTGCACCTTTGTCGGCACCATGCTGATTGGCGGCGTGCTGGGTTTTGAAGGCCTGGCGTTGCCGGCGCTGGAAAGCGGGATTGCCGCGTCGGTGCTGGCCCTGGGCCTGGCGGTGGCGCTGGCGGTGCGTCCGCCGTTGTTCATGGCGGTGGGGGCCACGGCCTTATTCGCGCTGTTCCATGGTGTGGCGCATGGCCTGGAGCTGCCGGACATGTCCAGCCCGTGGGCGTATGCCGCAGGTTTTGTCGGTGCAACGGCGGTGCTGCACGCTGCGGGTTATGCCGTGGTGCGCTTCCTGCCAGCTGCGGCCGCGCCGTTGGTGCGGGTTGCGGGGGCGGCTTCGGCGGCGACTGGGGTCTGGTTGCTCGCGGGCTGATATTCGCGGCGTTTGTAAGGGCCTCATCGCCGGCAAGCCGGCTCCTACCTATGATCGAGAGGTCATCCTGTGTAGGAGCCGGCTTGCCGGCGATAGCAGTCGACCAGACACCACAGAACCCAAGCCTGATACCATGCGCGCCTACACCCCTGCCGTGACGACGCCAGCCAATGCCCAGCGCTTCCCAACCCTCCTTGAACACCGTGCTTACGCACTTCCACAGCCTGATCGTGCCGCTCTGGCAAGGCCCGGGCTGGAATGCCGACCTGGCATTGCCCTATGAGGCGTTGGACGCCGACCATCACCCACTGCCCCCGCAACGCTACCGCGCGATGGCCTGCGCCCGGCAGTTGTACCTGTTTGCCAGCCTGATCGGCGAACCCGGCGCGGCCTTTGCCGAAGAACGCGCAGCGGCACTGTTCCGCTCCCTGCAACGGCACTTCCACGACGCCGAGCATGGCGGCTGGTTCTACAGCATCGACCCGTCCGGCCAGCCGCTGGACAAGCGCAAAGACCTCTACACCCACGCCTTCATCATCTTTGCCTGCGCCCATTACTGGGCCAAAGTAAGTGAGCCGTTGGTGGAGTCGGTGCTCAATGCCGCCCTGGAAGTGGTCGCAGAGCGGTTCTCCACAGACGACGGTCTGTACGAAGCCGTGTTGGAGCGCAACTGGTCGTCACTGAAGTCGGGCCCACTGCAAAACCCGCTGATGCACCTGGCCGAAGGTTTCCTCGCCACCCTCGCGGTGCGTGAGGATGCCAACGTGCAAGCCGCCCTGCTGGGGTTGGCGACGGCCATGCAGCAGCGCTTCATCGACCGCCAGCACGGCGTGATGATGGAAAAACCGCTGGGTGCTGTGGATAACTGGTTTGAACCGGGGCACCAGTTCGAATGGTTCTTTTTGCTGGAGTCTTCGGATGTGCTGCGCGGTACGCCGCTGCATGCGTCCCTGACCCGGGCTTTTGCCTACGCAGAACTCAAAGGTGTGGATAACCTCAGTGGTGCGGTCAGCGGCACGCTCGCGCTGGACGGCACCGTGCGTGACGGCACCCAACGTATCTGGGCCCAGGCCGAATACCTGCGGGCACTGACCTTGCGACCGGACAGCGAAGCGGTGCTGCAACGCCAATTGCTGGCGCTGCAACAGCACTTTCTGCATGCAAAAGGCTGGAATGAATGCCTGGATGCCAAGGGCGCCGTAAGCCGACGGGACATGCCGTCGACCACGCCGTATCACTTGGCCACCTGTTACCTGGGCCTTATGCAATCCACTTGCGATCTCCGGTAAAGCTGATCGTCAGCCAGCGCGCCGCATCCGGCGTGCCGAGCCCTGTGGATATCTCTTCGCGCAGCCCGTCCAGCGTCGCGACGTTATCCACCGGGTAATCCGCCGGCAACACCACATGAATCTCGATAAACCGCGCCCGCCCGTGCTTTTGCACGTACGACACGTAGTCGTCGAAACCATGCTTGGCCTGCGCCGCTTCCATCACTTCGCGCACTTTGTCGTCCAACTGGTCCGGCGCAATTCCCAGCACCTCGCGCAAGGCCGGGCGCAGGATCTTGAACGCCGGTGCCAGCATGCTCAGGGCCAGCAGGATCAGGATCAATGGGTCGACATACACCGCCCACTCGCCGTAGCCCTGGGACTTGAGCAACAGCGCCGCCAGGAAGCTGATCAGCAAGCCCACCGACAGCATCGCGTCCACCAGCCAACTGATGTTGTCGAACTGGATCAGCGATGATTTCAGGCGGCGATTGCGATAACGCACGTAAAAGAAGTAGGCGAACTCGACGACGGTAAACACCGCCGCGTAGATGATCACCAGCCCCAACTCGATCTCACGGCCGCCATTGATAATGCCGAACACGCCGTTGAGGAACGCATAGATGGCGATCAGCAACAGGAAACTGCCTTCGATCAGCAACACCATCGGCTCCAGGTGCCAATAGCCGAACTGGAAACGCTCGTTGCTTTTCTTTGCGATCAGCTTGGCCGTGATCAGCATCAACACCTTGATGGCGGTGGCGATCAGCGAGAAAAAGCCGTCGAACAGAATGGATTGGGCGCCAGAAATCACACCCGTGACAATCCCGGCGATCGCGACGGCGAACATCAGGATGGTCGATTGTTTGAGCAGTGCCTGCTCACCTCGGTTACTCACATTTCCTCCCGTCAAAACCTTAAATCCGCACGGTGCGGAGGGGTTTTACCGGGTGGAGTGTACCTTATGTCGTGTTTTGGCCGATTTGCCGCCTCGCCGGCAAGCCGGCTCCTACAGGTTCACAGCGTTCTTCTGTAGGAGCCGGCTTGCCGGCGATAGTAGCAACTCGGTCTATAGCCTTACTTCGCCCCACGCTCGATAGCAAACCCAGCCCAGGTCTGGCTCACCGGCATCAGCTCCAACCGATTGATGTTCACATGCGCCGGCGTGTTCATGACCCAGAAGATCGTATCGGCAATATCCTGCGGCTGGATCGGCTCGGCACCCGCATAAGTCGCGTCATACCGCGCCTGGTCACCGCCGAAGCGCACCAGCGAGAACTCGCTCTCACACAGGCCCGGTTCGATGTTGGTCACGCGCACGCCCGTGCCTTGCAGGTCGCAGCGCAGGTTCAGCGAGAACTGCTTAACGAACGCCTTGGAACCGCCATACACGTGGCTGCCCGGATACGGATAATTACCCGCGATGGACCCCAGGTTGATGATGCCCGCACCACGACCGTGAGCGATCAGGCGTGGCAGCAGCAGGTTGGTGGTGGTCAGCAGGCCCTTGATGTTGGTGTCGACCATGGTTTCCCAATCGTCGAGGCTGCACTTGGGCGCAGGGTCGGTGCCCACGGCCAGGCCGGCGTTGTTGATCAGCCCACGCAATTTGGCAAACGACGGCGGCAGGTTGGCGATGGCATCTTCCATGCCTTTGCGGTCCCGCACATCCACGACCAGGCCATGCACTTCAGTCTGCTTGGAAAGCTCTTCGACCAGCGCATTCAGGCGGTCGGCACGACGGCCGGTGAGCACCAGTTTCCAGCCGGCTTCGGCAAAGCGACGGGCGCAGGCTTCGCCGAAACCTGAGGTTGCGCCAGTAATAAACAGCGTGTCGGACATGGTGTTCTCCTTGCGGGCATCGGGGAAAAAATCAGCCAGCAGAATGCCCGTACGCCGCGATGGCGGCAACCGCTAAGCACACAACTTGATACATGACTGGTCACTTTTTAATCAGATCTCTCAAAGCCATACGGAACGTGGCCTGCAGCTATATGCGCGCAGGTTATCCACAACTGCGCCCACAGACTTTGGGGGCAAGTACAAAATGCTTCAGGCCCCTATACACAAGGGCTGCAGGCAGTTTTAGAAAGTTTTTTGCTTGACCTTGGCCAGGCCGTATGTAGGCCCTTCGGTAAGCGGAAAATCAGAACGATGGCTCCAGGCCA
Organism: Pseudomonas reactans; assembly: GCF_013385825.1. GTDB lineage: Bacteria > Pseudomonadota > Gammaproteobacteria > Pseudomonadales > Pseudomonadaceae > Aquipseudomonas > Aquipseudomonas reactans. The sequence continues at coordinate 139,221 of NZ_JACAPG010000002.1, forward strand.
GTCATTCCGGCCTCTGCGGCGGTCTTTCCAGAGTTTAATCACAGACTTATCCACAGGCTGGCGGGACATATTTCGGTCATATACCTGTGTCTTTAAACAGGTTGACAACGGCTTGGACCGGCGACCAAAAACCGCCTGATCAAAAAACAACCGCCGCGCTGCAAGCCCCGGATTCATTGGCTTCCAGCCAGCTACTCCCACGTTACCCACAGCCGGTTCCACAGCGGATGGGGACAAGTCAAAACTGTGACAAAACAGGGATTTGCGGCGGCTATATGTCGCGCTTTGGAGGGAGGCTGGATTTGTTTTCCACAATTTGGAGAAAGCGGTGTGAGCCCCCCCAAAAACAACTGTAGGAGCGAGCTTGCTCGCGAAGAACTCAAGAATACTGCGGCCATCCAGGATGCCCGCATTATCGTTGACGCTCTTCGCGAGCAAGCTCGCTCCTACAGGTTATTTAGATCAATGCCCACCGAGGTAGGCGTTGCGCACTTCCTCGTTCACCAGCAATTCCTTGCCGGTGCCCGTCAGGCGAATCTCACCGTTGACCATCACATACGCGCGGTCCGACAAGCGCAGGGCGTGGTTGGCATTCTGCTCCACCAGGAAGATGGTCATCCCGGTGGAGGCCAACTCGCGCAACGTCGAGAAGATCTGCTTCACCACAATCGGCGCCAGGCCCAGGCTCGGCTCGTCCAGCAGCAACAGCTTGGGCCGACTCATCAGCGCGCGGGCGATGGCGAGCATTTGCTGCTCGCCGCCGGACATGGTCATGGCGCGCTGGTTACGTCGCTCCTTGAGCCGTGGGAACAGCTCGAACATGCGCTGCATGTCTTCCTGAGCAAACTTGTCGCCAATGGGGATGGTGCCCATCAACAGGTTTTCCTCGACGGTCATGTCGGGGAACACCCGCCGGCCTTCCGGCGACTGCGCGATGCCGTTGGACGCGATGTAGTGCGACGACTTGTGGGTAATGTCGACACCGTTGTAGAGAATCTGCCCCGACTCGGCACGTGGCTGGCCGAAGATCGACATCAGCAACGTGGATTTGCCCGCGCCGTTGGAGCCAATCAGGCTGACGGTTTCACCCTCATTGATGTGCAGCGAGACTTTTTTCAGGGCCTGGATGGGGCCGTAATACACATCCAGGTCCTTCATTTCGAGGATAGGTGCACTCATACCAACTCCTCTTCGTCGGCGCCCAGGTAGGCGGCAATCACTTTCGGGTCGTTGCGGATCGCGTCCGGCCCGCCCTCGGCGATCACGTTGCCGTGGTCCAGCACCACGATGTGGTCGGAAATACTCATCACCATGCCCATGTCGTGTTCGATCAGCACCACCGTCAGGTCGTGTTCGTCGCGCAGCAGGCGAATCATCGCGCTGAGGGCTTCGGTTTCCTGGGGGTTGAGGCCCGCAGCCGGTTCATCCAGGCAGATGATCTGCGGCCGGGTGCACATGGCACGGGCGATCTCCAGGCGGCGCTGCTGGCCGTAAGAGAGTTCGCCGGCCAGGCGGTTGGCGCAGTCGACCAGGTCCACCACTTCCAACCAGTAGAAAGCGTGGTCGAGGGCGTCGCTTTCAGCCTTGCGGTAGCCCTTGGTATTGAGGATACCCGCGAGCATGTTGCGGTTGACCCACATGTGCTGGGCCACCAGCAGGTTTTCCACCACCGACATTTCCTTGAACAGGCGAATGTTCTGGAACGTCCGCGCCAGGCCGGCGCGGTTCACCAGGTGGGTGCCGCCGAACATCTTGTAGTACACCCGGCTGAGGAAGCTTTTGGGCGACACAAAGTCGGTGGGCTGGAAGCGCTCGCCGAGCAACTGGATCACGTCGGTCTGCTTGCCGCGAAGGTTGAGTTGGATCTTGCCGCCGCTGGCTTTGTAGAAGCCGGTGAGGCAGTTGAACACCGTGGTCTTGCCGGCGCCGTTGGGGCCGATCAAGGCGAAGATCGAGTTACGTTCGACCTTGAGGCTCACATCGCTCAGGGCCTTGATGCCGCCGAAGTGCATCATCAGGTGTTCCACGGAGAGGACGACTTCCTTGCTCATGGCGCCACTCCTTTACGTGGTGTCACACCGGTACGGCTGATGCGGATCAAGCCGCGTGGTCGCCAGATCATCATCACCACCATCAACACGCCGAACAGCAACACGCGGTATTCAGAGAAGCTACGCAGCAGTTCAGGCGCGACCGTCAGAACAAACGCCGCGATCACCACGCCCACCGTCGAGCCCATGCCGCCCAACACCACGATGGCCAGGATCAGCGCTGACTCAAAGAAGGTAAACGACGACGGGTTGACGAAGCCCTGGTAGCTGGCAAAGAACACGCCAGCCAAACCCGCCGTCGATGCACCGATGGTGAACGCCGAAAGTTTGACCAACACATGGTTCAGCCCCATGGAACGGCAGGCGATCTCATCTTCGCGCAAGGCTTCCCAGGCGCGGCCGACCGGCATGCGGGTCAGGCGATGCTTGATGTACAGCACGGCCAGCACCACCAGGAACAGCACGATGTAGATGAACAGGAATTTGATGTTGGGGTTGTAGTCGATGCCGAAGAACTCATGGAAGGGCACCCCGCCATCCTTCGCGCGCTTGCCGAACTCCAGGCCGAGGAAGGTCGGCGATGGCACCGGCATGCCGTTGGGTCCGCCGGTAAACGACAGCCAGTTGTTGAGCACCAGACGGATGATTTCACCAAAGCCCAGGGTCACGATGGCCAAATAGTCACCGTGCATTCGTAGCACCGGGAACCCGAGTATGCACCCCGCCAGCGCCGCCGCGATGGCCGCCAGTGGCAGCACCGTCCAGAAACCCAGGCCGAGGTATTGATAACCCAATGCCAGGCCGTAGGCGCCGATGGCGTAGAACGCCACGTAACCCAGGTCGAGCAGGCCCGCCAGGCCGACCACGATGTTGAGGCCCAGGCCGAGCAACACATAGATCAGGCCGAGGATCACCACGGTGAGTAGGTACTTGTTGGCGAAGATCGGGAACACGATGGCGATCACGATCAGTGCCGGGATGATCCAGCGCAGCCGCGACTTGTAGTCCGGCGCCAGCACGTGCACGCCAGAGCCGGTGCTCTCGAAGCCCTGCAGGATCTTCAGGCCCTTGGGGGTTTGCAGGAACAGGCTCATGGCAAAGCGGCCGACCATCACGATGGCCACCAACAGGGCCACGCGGGCCGGTTCCAGGTTGAAGCTGTAGCCGTCGAGGACCACGCCGACGATCGGACCGAACACGACCAGTGAAATCAGCCCGGCGAGGACTGTATCGACCACACTTTTCTTGATATCGATGGGTTTGGCAGCAGACATGTTTACACCTTCGCCACAAGTGGGCGACCAAGCAGGCCCTGGGGACGGAAAATCAGAATCACCACCAGCAGGGAGAAACTGAACACGTCTTTGTAGTCAGAGTTGATCAACCCCGAGAACAACGACTCGGAGATACCGAGGATGATCCCGCCCAACATCGCCCCAGGCAGGGAGCCGATGCCGCCGAGTACCGCTGCGGTAAACGCCTTGATGCCGATGATGAAGCCGGCATAGAAGTCGAAGGTGCCGTAGTTGAGGGTGATCAACACGCCAGCCAATGCCGCCATGGCGGCGCCGATGACGAACACGTAGGAGATCACCCGGTCGGTATTGATGCCGAGGATCGACGCCATCTTGCGGTCTTGCTGGGTGGCGCGGCACATGCGGCCGAGCTTGGTGTATTTGATGATGTAAGTGAGCAACGCCATGCCGGCAAACGCCGCCACGAGGATGAACACCTTGGTGTACGTCAACTGAACGAAGCCTGTGCCGATATCGACACGCCAGGCCCCGGCCAGCAGGGTGGGAATGCCTTGTTGCTTGGCGCCCTGGGCGATCTGCGCGTAGTTCTGCAGGATCAGCGAGATACCGATGGCGCTGATCAGCGGTGCCAGTCGGGTGGAGTTGCGCAGCGGTTTGTAGGCGACACGCTCGATGACCCAACCGTACACGCCGGTGACGACCACGGTGAAGATCAAGGTGCCGAGAATGAGCAGCGGGAAGGATTCGATGCCGAAGTAAGCCAGCAGTGCCAGACTGATTGCCGCGAGGTAAGCGGAAATCATGTAAACCTCGCCGTGGGCGAAGTTGATCATGCCAATGATGCCATAGACCATTGTGTAGCCGATGGCGATCAGGCCATAGACCGACCCGAGGGTCAGGCCGTTGACCAGTTGCTGCAGGAAAATACCATCCATAACGCAATCTCACGCGGTGAGCACCTGCACACCGGTGGGTGTGCGGCGCTTCTGGAGGAAAACAGAGGCTCGGCGATACCCCTTGTAGGAGCGAGCTTGCTCGCGAAAAACCGGAGAGCGACGCGGGCATTCTGAATGTCCGGGCCATCGTTGACGTTCTTCGCGAGCAAGCTCGCTCCTACAGGGTGACGCAGTCAGTTCGGATTACTTCTGTTTTTCCAGCTGGTGATATTTGCCGTCTTTATCCCACTGGTAAACCACGTAGTCGGAGATCTTCAGGTCGCCCTTCGAATCCCAGGCTTTTTCGCCCATGACGGTTTTTACCGGGTGAGCCTTGAGCCACTTGGCGGCGTCTTCGCCTTTGTTGGACTTGGCACCGTTGAAGCCGGCGGCCAGGGCCTGGACCGACGCGTAGGCGTACAGGGTATAGCCTTCCGGCTCGGTGCCGTTTTTGCGGAACTCTTCCACCACAGCCTTGCTGTCCGGCAGCAGGCGCGGGTCGGCGCCGAAGGTCATGTACACGCCATCGACGTACTGCGCGCCGCCAGCGGTGGCAACCAGTTCGTCGGTTACTACGCCGTCATCGGACATGAACTTGACGTCTTTCAAACCGGCTTCACGGATCTGGCGAACCAGTGGACCGGCTTCCGGGTGCAGGCCGCCGAAGTACACGACGTCAGCGCCAGTTGAACGGATCTTGGTGACCAGGGCGCTGAAGTCTTTCTCGCCACGGGTCAGGCCTTCTTCCAGCACCGGCTTCACGCCGCGTTTGGTCAACTGGGCAGCAGTGGCATCAGCCAGGCCTTTGCCGTAGGTGTCCTTGTCGTTGATGACAGCGACTTTCTTGCCCTTGAGCACGTCGACGATGTAGTCGCCGGCAACGATGCCTTGCTGGTCGTCACGCCCGCACATGCGGAACATGGCGCCCAGGCCGCGCTCGGTCACTTGTGGGTTGGTGGAGCCTGGGGTGATGGCGATGATGCCGGCTTCGTCATACACCTCGGAAGCCGGAATGGTGTTGGAGGAGCAGAAGTGGCCGACCACGCCGATCACTTTGTCCTGGTCAGCCAGGCGGTTGGCCACTGCCACGGCTTGTTTGGGTTCGCAAGCATCGTCGCCGGCCACCAGCACGATTTTTTCGCCGTTGATGCCGCCAGCCTTGTTGATCACATCGGCTGCCGCCTGGGCACCCTTCATGTACTGCTCACCGAAAGCGGCGTTGGCGCCGGTCATGGGCCCCGCTACGCCAATCTTCACATCAGCTTGAACAAACGTAGAAACACCCAGCGCCGCTGCAACGGCGAGGGCCAGAAAACCTTTCTTGTAAAACGTCTGGGACATGAGTGGTGCTCCGATATTTTTGATTTTTGGCACGACAACTTGCATTCAAACCTTTCACTGAAAGCCCAGAGCAAGGCGCGTGCCATTACGTTTTTATTCTTCAAAAAGACACGGTGTCATTGTTATTGCAGGTGTTTCGGCTCCATTGGCCAGCACGTGCAACCCTCTAGCGTCTAAAGGTGCAACCAATGGATCCAAAAAGTACAACCGCGACAGGTCGCACCTGCAACCAAGCCTATAAACGACAGTTCCTGGCGCTGTAACAAACGGCGTAACGGAACTGCACATTTACAGTGCGTGATTGCTACGACTTGCACCAATACAGATTAGTAGCCTGCTAAGAAAATGCAGGCTTCTGAGCGGTATTTCGCTGATCAGATCACGATCCTCAGGCATTGACCGGCGTGATACAGCGAGAATCCGGCTTCATACAGGCAGCTGCGCAAGCCCACCCCGGCCAATGGCTGCATCGGCGCGAAGGGAATCGGCAGCGCCTGGGGATTCTGGTGACACAAGTAGTCGGCAAACGCCTTGCCGACCACACTGCCGGTGGTCACGCCACGGCCGTTATAGCCCGTGACTGCCACAAGGCCGGGCGCCGGTTCGAACAGGCGCATCAAGTGGTCAGGGGTGAAGGCAATACAGCCGGTCCAGGTGAACTCCCACTGCACCGATTTGAGGTACGGGAAGTAGTGCTGCTGCACCCGATCGGCCCACGCCTTGAGGAACCACGCGGGTTTCTGGTTGCCGTTGCCCAGGCTGCCGAGCAACAAACGGCCATCGGCGTCGCGACGGATGCTGCTCAGCACCTGGCGCGTATCCCATGAGCCCTGGCCACCGGGCAGGATCTGTTGGGCCGCGGCGTCCGTGAGCGGGGCCGACGCGACCTGGTAGTAATAGCCGGGGAAGAAATTGCGCCGCAACTCGGTCCACTCGCCCTCGGTGTAGGCGTTGGAGGCGATCACTACTTGTGCAGCCTGCACTGAACCCTGAGCGGTCTGCACCGACCAGTGCGAACCTTGGCGCTCAAGCTGCGTGACAGGCGAATGATCGAACAATTGCCCGCCCAGCCCGGCTGCAGCATTGGCCAAGCCACTGGTGTAGGCCATCGGGTTCAAGGTGCCGGCGCGGCGGTCCAGCAAGGCGGCGGCGATTTTTTTGGTGCCCGTGGCCTGTTCGCAAGCCTGGCCGGTGAGCAGCTCTACTGGCGCGCCACGGCGCTTCCATTGGGCTTCACGACTGCGCAAATCCGCCTCGCCACGGGCGTTGTGCGCCATGTGCAAGGTGCCTTCACGGCGCAATTGGCAATCGATGTTGTATTTGTCGATCAAGCTGAACACCAGGGACGGCGCCGCACCCAACATGCGGTTGAGCTGACTGCCCACCGCTTCGCCGAAACCGGCTTCGATCTCGTCCGGCGGGATCCACATGCCGGCGTTGACCAGCCCCACGTTACGCCCCGAACCACCATGACCGGTGCGATGAGCCTCCAGCACGGCGACGCTTTTACCTTGTTCCAGCAAATGAATGGCCGCCGACAGGCCAGTGATCCCGGCGCCGATCACGCACACATCCACCTTGACCTCACCCTTGAGCGCGGCACGGTACGGCCGGCTGGGGGTGAGGTGTTCCCATAAACATGTTTCGCGTAGTGCCATTGCCAGACTCCGGGATGAAACCTAACAAACCCATGTATTCGCAGACTGTAGGAGCCGGCTTGCCGGCGATGCAGACACCGCGGTACTTCAGGTACACCGGGGGGGATGCTATCGCCGGCAAGCCGGCTCCTACGGGATCGTGTGATTAGTCGAAAGTAATGCCCTGTGCCAGCGGTAACTCCAGCGAGTAGTTCACCGTATTGGTCTGGCGACGCATATACCCGCGCCACGCATCCGAACCCGACTCACGCCCGCCGCCGGTCTCTTTCTCGCCACCAAACGCGCCGCCGATTTCCGCGCCGCTCGGGCCGATGTTGACGTTGGCGATGCCACAGTCGCTGCCCACCGCCGACATGAATTGCTCGGCTTCACGCACGTCGGTGGTAAAGATGCACGACGACAGGCCTTGAGGCACAGCGTTGTTCAGGCGCAGGGCTTCGTTGAAGTCGGTGTAGCCGATCACATAGAGGATCGGCGCGAAGGTCTCGGTGCACACCACGTCGCTTTGCTCGGGCATTTCCACAATCGCCGGCGAGACGTAGTAGGCATTCGGAAACGTGTCTTCCAGTTGGCGCTTGCCGCCGAACACCTTGCCGCCTTCGCTCAAGGCTTGCTCAAGGGCGTCCTGCATGTTGTCGAAGCCGTGCTTGTCGATCAGCGGGCCGATCAGGTTGCCTTCCAGCGGGTGGCCGATGCGCACTTTGGAATAGGCGGCCTTGAGGCGGGTGACGATTTCTTCTTTCACCGACTCATGGGCGATCAGCCGGCGCAGGGTGGTGCAGCGCTGGCCAGCGGTGCCGACGGCGCTGAACAGGATGGCGCGCACGGCCATGTCCAGGTCGGCGCTCGGGCCGAGGATCATCGCGTTGTTGCCGCCCAGCTCCAGGATGCTGCGAGCAAAGCGGGCGGCGACTTTCGGCGCCACTTCGCGGCCCATGCGGGTGCTGCCGGTGGCGCTGATCAGGGCGACACGCGGGTCGTCCACCAGTGCAGCACCCGCATCGCGGCCGCCGATGATCACTTGGCTCAGGTACTCAGGGGCGCCGTCGAATTTCTTCAGCACGCGCTCGAACAATGCCTGGCAGGCCAGCGCAGTGAGCGGAGTCTTTTCCGAGGGTTTCCAGATCACGGCATTGCCGCACACCAGCGCCAGGGTGGTGTTCCACGCCCACACGGCGACCGGGAAGTTAAACGCGCTGATCACCCCGACCACGCCCAGCGGATGCCAGGTTTCACGCATATGGTGGCCTGGGCGCTCGGAGGCGATGGTCAAGCCGTACAACTGGCGCGACAGGCCCACGGCGAAGTCGCAGATGTCGATCATTTCCTGCACTTCACCCAGGCCTTCCTGAGTGATCTTGCCGGCTTCCCAGGACACCAACTCGCCCAGGTCGGCCTTGTATTCGCGCAACACGTCGCCGAACTGACGCACCAACTCACCACGGCGCGGTGCCGGCACTTTGCGCCAGGCTTCGAATGCATGCTCGGCGCGACTGACCTGTTGCTCCACCTCGGCGGCACCTTCCCAGTGCACACTGCCGATACGGCTGCCATCAATCGGCGAATGCACGGGCTGCTTGCCCGACTGGTACAGCGCCGGGTTTACCCCGAGACGATCAAGCAATGCGGCAACCATGGGTCACTCCTTCAATCTCAAACAGAAAATTCACGCCGCCACCGACACGGCGATCCAGAGCTTATTTGTAGCTGGCCCAAGACTTGCCAACAAACGACGATTAGGCGAGATATCATTCCGTTTATTCATGCAAAGCATAAAAAGAGGCACGCCGTGCTGAACAAAAGACATTTGCCCTCGATCACCGCCTTGCAGTGCTTCGAAGCCGCCACCCGTCACCTGAGCTTCACCCGCGCCGCCGAGGAACTGAACCTCACGCAGAGCGCGGTGAGCAAGCAGGTGGCACAGTTGGAAGAGTTGCTGCAGCACTTGCTGTTCCGCCGCGTGCGCCGGCGCTTGCAGATGACCCCGGCGGGCGATCTGTACCTGGTGGAAGTGCGCAAGATCCTCACTCAAGTGGAGATGTCCACCCACTACCTGCGCTCCTACGGTGGCGAAACCGAAGTACTGCGGGTGTCCACGCCCTACACCTTCGGCGCGCGCTGGCTGGTGCCACGCCTGAAGGGCTGGCGACTGCGTCACCCGCAGATCCACTTGGATCTGTGTAATGAACAGGAGCCGGATGAGTTGCTGCAAGGCAAGGCCGACATGGCGTTCTACTTCGGCCAGGGTTCACGCCCCGGCACCGAGAGCCTGAAACTGTTCAGCGAAGAGCTTGTACCGGTGTGCGCGCCAGAGAGCCTGCCGGCGCAGCCATTCTCCGACCCCACGCAATTGAGCAACCTGGTGCTGCTGCAAAACGCCTCGCGCCCCCAGGGCTGGCATGATTGGTTCGCCAGCCAGGGCTACCAGACCGAGCACAGCTATCACGGGCCGCGTTTCGATACCTTTTATATGTGCATTCGTGCCGCGCAGGTGGGTTGTGGCGTGGCGCTGCTGCCGCGTTTTTTGGTGGAAGAGGAACTGGCCGACGGCAAGCTGGTGATCCCCTGGCAGCATGCGATGCCCAGTCAGGATGCGTATTACCTGGCGTACCCAGAGCATTCGGCGGAGGTGCCCAAGGTGCGGGATTTTGTGAAGTGGATGATGGAGCAGGTGATTTAGCGCCTGGACGATCGCTATCGCAGGCAAGCCAGCTCCCACAGGTTGGAATGCATTTCTACTGTGGGAGCTGGCTTGCCTGCGATGGCGCCAGTAGCCTTACCGAAAAAATCACTGGCAAACCGACCCGCGTCTATGCGCCACTAGCCCCTTCCTTAATTGTGCGTAAAGGTCGGCGCCCATCGCCGACCCGTCTGGAGATTCCCGTTATGAGCGAGAGTGTGTTTGCCGATCGCATCGTGCAGAACTTGCTCGACACCGACTTCTACAAGCTGACCATGATGCAGGCGGTGCTGCACAACTACCCCAACGTGGAAGTTGAATGGGAGTTCCGCTGCCGTAACAGCGAAGACCTGCGCCCTTACCTGGCGGAGATCCGCTACCAGATCGAACGCCTCGCCGAGCTGAGCCTGAGCCCCGATCAGTTGGGTTTCCTGGAACGCATCAGCTTCATGAAGCCGGACTTCCTGCGCTTCCTGGGACTGTTCCGCTTCAACCTGCGCTACGTGCAGACCGGCATCGAGAACGGTGAGTTGTTCATCCGCCTGCGCGGGCCGTGGCTGCATGTGATCCTGTTTGAAGTGCCGATGCTGGCCATCGTCAGCGAAGTGCGTAACCGCTACCGCTACCAGACCGTGATCCTCGAACAGGCGCGGGAGCAGCTGTACCGCAAGTTCGACTGGCTGACGGCCAACGCCAGCAGCGACGAGTTGTCGGAGCTGCAAGTGGCCGACTTCGGCACGCGTCGGCGCTTCTCGTATCGCGTGCAGGAAGAAGTGGTCAGCGTGCTCAAGCATGACTTCCCCGGGCGCTTCGTCGGCACCAGCAACGTGCACCTGGCCCGCGAGTTAGACATGAAGCCGCTGGGCACCATGGCCCACGAATGGATCATGGCCCACCAGCAACTGGGCCCGCGCCTGATCGACAGCCAGATCGCCGCGCTGGATTGCTGGGTCCGCGAATACCGTGGCCTGCTGGGCATCGCCCTGACCGACTGCATCACCACCGACGCGTTCCTGGGCGACTTCGACCTGTACTTCGCCAAGCTGTTTGACGGCCTGCGCCATGACTCCGGCGATCCCGTGCAATGGGCAGAAAAAGCCATCGCCCACTACCACAAGCTCGGCATCGAGCCGATGAGCAAGACGTTGGTGTTCTCCGACAGCCTGTCACTGCCCAAGGCCCTGGAGATATTCCGCGCCCTGCGTGGTCGCATTAATGTGAGCTTCGGCATCGGCACCAACCTGACCTGCGACATTCCAGGTGTTGAGCCAATGAGCATCGTGCTTAAAATGACCGCCTGCAATGGCCAGCCCGTCGCGAAGATCTCCGATGAAGCGGGCAAGACCCACTGCACCGACCCGAATTTCGTCGCCTATTTGCGTCATGTTTTCAAAGTACCTGCCATCTCTAGCAAGGAGTGAATCATGCAAGCCGTACAGCGTGAGATTGCTGAACAGCTCAAGGTCCAAGCGCCGTTCAACGACCAGGCCGCCCTTGAGGCCGAGGTTGCCCGCCGCGTGACCTTTATCCAGGACTGCCTGCGCAATTCCGGGCTCAAGACGCTGGTGCTGGGCATCAGCGGTGGCGTCGACTCCCTGACCGCCGGCCTGCTGGCCCAACGCGCGGTGAAAGAGCTGCGCGAGAACAGCGGTGATGAGGCATATCGCTTTATAGCGGTGCGACTACCTTACGAAACCCAGTTCGACGAAATCGATGCCACCGCCTCGGTGGACTTTATCGAGCCGGACGAGCGCCACACCGTAAACATCGGCCCGGCGGTCAAGGCCCTGGCCAATGAAGTGGCAGCGTTTGAAGGCAAGGCTGCGGTATCCCGGGATTTCGTGCTGGGCAACACCAAGGCGCGCATGCGCATGGTGGCGCAGTACACCATCGCAGGCGCGGCCGGTGGCCTGGTGATCGGTACCGACCATGCAGCGGAAGCGGTGATGGGCTTTTTCACCAAGTTCGGTGATGGCGCGTGCGATTTGGCGCCGTTGAGCGGCCTGGTGAAAAACCAGGTGCGTGCGATTGCGCGGCACTTTGGCGCGCCCGAGTCGTTGGTGGAGAAAGTGCCGACGGCGGACCTGGAAGACTTGTCGCCGGGCAAGCCGGACGAAGCGTCACATGGCGTGACCTATGCCGAGATCGATGCGTTCCTGCACGGTGAGCCGGTGCGTGAGGAAGCGTTCAGGATTATCTGCGAGACCTACCGCAAGACTGAACACAAGCGGGTCATGCCGTTTTCACCTTAAAACCTGTGGGAGCGAGCTTGCTCGCGAAGACTGTCAACGATAACGCGGGCATTCTGAGTGGACGCGGCGTCATTGAGTTTTTCGCGAGCAAGCTCGCTCCTACAGGAAGAGCGAACGCGTGATTACTTGAGGGTCACAGTGCCTTTCATCATCGAGATGTGGCCTGGGAACGAGCAGAAGAATGCGTAGTCAGTGCCCGCCTTCAGCTTCGACACATCGAAGGTCACCGAATCTTTCTCGCCAGCACCGATGATCTTGGTGTGGGCGATGATGCGTGCGTCACCTTCTTTCAGGTAGTCCTTGTCGATACCGGCGGCCATGCCGTCGCTGGCGACGCCTGGCATGTCAGCAGCGGAGCTCAGCACCCAGTTATGGCCCATGACGTTTTTCGGCAGGTTGCCGGAGTGAGTCAGCTCGACGGTGAACGTCTTGCAGCTTTTGTCGATTTCAATGGCTTTGGTGTTGAAGGACATTTGGTCGGTGGAGTCGACAGTGACCTTGCACTCTGCAGCAAGCAACTGGCCGCTCGCCAGAGTCAGCAGGGAAACAGCAACGAGTTTGGCAAACATGTGAATCTCCAAGGCAGGGTTTAGAAAACGCGTATTGCGACAAGGGTGCCTGAATCAGGCAGAAATTCTTATGATCTGAATCAACAGATTGTATACAACTTTAGGCTATCAGACTGATCAACACAATCTACCAGCCAAAGTACAACCCCCTGGCTATGATCGGCTCATCACCCATCGGAGTCCGAGCCATGCACCTCAACCAACTGTTCAACGGCCTGCTGGCCGCCTACGCCTGCGGTAAGTGAAGGCCAAGCGCACCCTGAAGCTGCTACCATGTCGTCCCAAGGCAGCTGCGCGCCGCCACCCTCACCTTCGACCCTAGAGGATCGCCCATGGCCAAACCTAATTACTCCTTCGCCAAACGTCAGAGAGACTTGGCCAAGGAGCAGAAGAAAGAGGAAAAACTGCAACGCAAGAAAGCCGCTGCAGAAGAAGAGGCCAATGGGCTGAACGCCGATGTTGATGGTGAAGAAACGAGCGACGAGACCGAAACACCAAAAGATCCGGCTGAATAAATTCCTTTGTGCTGAGCCGGCCCGCCCGGCTCGGCACAATCCACCGTTACTCCAGCGGCATCACCGTTACCCTCACCTCCGGGTCATGGCTCCCTCCCCCCAGAATCACCCCTCGCAACGGCGACACATCGGAAAAATCACGGCCCCAGGCCAGGGTGATGTGCTCCAGTGCCGGCTGCACATTGTTCGTCGGATCGAAATCCACCCAACCCGAAACCGGGCAATACACCGAGACCCACGCGTGGGACGCATCGGCGCCGATCAGCCGTGGCTGGCCAGGCGGTGGCTGGGTGAGCAGGTAGCCGCTGATATAGCGCGCCGCCAGGCCCCGCGAGCGTAGGCAGGCGAGCATCAGGTGGGCAAAGTCCTGGCACACGCCGCGACGGCGCTCCAGCACCTCCACCAGCGGCGTGGCGACCTGGGTGGCTTCGGCATCGAAGGTGAATTCGCTGAAGATCTTTTCCATCAACGCCTGTACGCCCAGCAGCAGCGGTTTTCCGGGGGGAAAGCAGCTTTCGGAAAATTCGACGAAGGTTTTCTTCAGGTGCACGTAGGGCGATTCGAAGCGATAGCGACAGGCCTCGATCAACTCACCAGACATCGGCTGGCTGCTGTAGGTCAGGCTATCGCGGGTCTGGTCCCAGGCGGGCGACTGCTGAAAATCCAGCACCGGCCGCGCCAGCACTTCCACGGTCAGTCCAGCGTTCACCAGCAATTCATCATGAGGCCGCTCGAATGCCAGGCGCGTGATCGGGTTGCCAAACACGTCCAGCTCATCACGGCGCGAGGTCGGTTCCGGGCTGATATCCAACTGCTGCAAGCTGCAACGCTGCCAGGCGCACGGCCGTGGCCACAAATGCGCCAGCTGCTGGGCCAGGGACACCGGGCTGTCGTAGTGGTAGTGGGTATCGTGGAAGATCTGGTAGCGCGCACTCATCACACCGACACCGTTTGCTGGCTGACATCATCCACATGGGCAAAGTGACGCAAGGCCAGGCGGTCCGACACTTGCCCACTCTCATCGGCCACTGCTTGCAGCAGGTCGGCCAGGCCGTCCAGCGCGGCACGCACGCTGGATTCGCCGAACAACGGGTTCTCCAGGCAACCCAGGTCGAATCGCGCCAGGCGCTCCACCAATGGGCCCAGGCCGGTTTCCCGCGGCACACCAAAATCATCGTTGAGACGCCGCAGCGTGCGGTTCACCAATTTGAGCTGGAACAGCACCGCGTGGGGGTTCTGTTCGTCCAGCAACAGCAAGTCGAGTACCGGGATCAGTTGCGGCACCGCGAGATAACGCGAACGGTAGGTGATGCTGCTGTTGCCCAGTTCCAGCAACCACTCCAACCCGGCCTGATCGAACACCGCCACTCCGCGCAGGAACGCCGCCAGGCTGCTGCTCAGGAATTGCAGACGCTCGATACGCCGGCCCATCATCAAAAAGCGCCAGCCTTCGTCACGGGTCATGTCGTCCAGGGCAAACCCGGACAGCGCCGCCAACGACATCACCAGACGGTTGAGGAAGTCCAGCAACTCGCCAAAATCCGGTGACTCGCTTTCCAGCTCCATGGCTTCGCGTTGCAGCTCCACCAGGGCCTGCCAGTTCTCTCGGGACAGCTTGCCGCGCACTTGCGACGCCGCCCACTGCAAGCGTTGCAGGTTGGCGCGCAGGCTGGACGGCCAATCATCACCCAGCAGCGCCGCCAACAGGCGCTCAGGCAACTCGCCCTCCTCGGGCAGCAGACGCAGGTTTTCACCCAGCTCGACAGCCGCCTGCAGGGCCAGCGGATCGTCGCCATCCACATAACGCGCCAGCACGATACGCAGCCAACGCGCGCTGTCGTCGCAGCGCTCGCAGTAACGGCCAAACCAGAACAGGTTTTCCACTACGCGGGACGGTAGATAAGGATCGCGGCGCACCAGGTCGTGGGCGCCAATCGCGCGTTGGGCACGCCAGTGTTCGCCACCGACGGCGCGTTCGCCGAGCACCCAGGTGTCCTTACTCGCACCACCGCGTTGCATCGACACCACTTCGGCGTCGGCCTCGGCCGCTACGCGCGTCAGGCCGCCGGGCAGTACGCGGTAACCGTCGTCACTGGCCACGGCGTATACGCGCATGCCGATGGCGCGGTGTTGCAGGTGGTCATCCACGGTGTGCCATACCGGCGCTTGGGATAATTGAGCCAGCTCCTGGGCGACGTAGGCGTAGGGCCGCGCGCGCATGCGCTCAGCCAGGGCCTGGCGTTGTTCGTCGTTGAGGTCGCGGCCAAATACCGGCGCAAAACTCTGCGACGGAAACGCGGGTTTGATCAGCAGTTCCGGCAGCTTCTCCAGCGCTTCGGCCAGCACCGGCGCCTCACCGCACCACCAGGTGGCGATGGACGGCAGAATCAGCTCTTCACCAAATAAGAACTCGTTGATCTTCGGCAAAAAGCCCAGCAAACCGGGTGATTCCAGCACGCCGCTGCCCAAGGCATTGGCCACCAGCACATTGCCTTGGCGCACGGCATCCAGCAAACCCGGTACGCCGAGGGCCGAGTCCGTGCGCAGCTCCAGCGGGTCGCAGAAGTCATCGTCGAGGCGACGCATGATCGCGTGCACCCGGCGTAGGCCGCTGAGGGTTTTCAGGAACACAGTGCTGTCGCGCACGGTGAGGTCACCGCCTTCCACCAACGGGTAGCCCAACTGGCGGGCAAGGTAGAGGTGTTCGAAGTAACTTTCGTTGAACCGGCCAGGCGTGAGCAGCACGATCAGCGGCGGCTGGTCATCACCGGGCGCCTGGCGGGCCAGGGTTTCCTGCAAGGTGCGGAAAAAACCGGTGAGGTGCTGCACCTGCAAGTCACGGTAAAGATCCGGGAAGGCGCGGGACACGATGGTGCGGTTTTCCAACGCATAACCGGCACCGGATGGCGCCTGGGTACGGTCGGCAGTGACCCACCAGCGACCATCCGGCGTGCGCGCCAGGTCCACGGCATAGAGGTGCAGGAACGCACCGTCCGGCGGCTGGATGCCCTGGCACGGCCACAGGAAATTGTTATGTCCGAATACCAGCTCAGCCGGCAACAAGCCTTCCTTGATCAGGCGTTGCGGGCCATAGAGATCGGCCAGTACGGCATTGAGCAGGCGTGCACGTTGCGCGATACCCGCCGAGAGGTGCTGCCATTCATCAGCCGCCAGCACATGGGGCAGCAAATCCAGCTCCCACGGGCGGTCGGCACCCTTGGGGTCGGCGTAGACGTTGTAGGTCACGCCGTTTTCCTGGATCTGCCGGGTCAACAGCGCCTGGCGCTGGGCCAGTTGCGCGGGCGTGCTGCGTTGCAGGTGATCCAGCAAGCGCCGCCAATGGGCACGCACCGCGCCGCTGTCATCCAGCAGTTCGTGATAAGTGCCCGCGGTCAGCGGGTAACGGTCGAGCAAGTCGGACATGGAACGCTCGGCAGAGGCAAGGGGGCTCAGTTTAATGCAAATTCATCGCAATCTACTGTAGGAGCCGGCTTGCCGACGATAGCGGTGGTTCAGGCAACATTTCTGGTGACTGATATAGCGCAATCGCCGGCAAGCCGGCTCCTACAGTTGGATGGCGTTCAGTCATTTTTATTGGGGAAACGCCGTAGATCGAGGGTCATGGGTAATTCATCGTTCACCACTACCGTCGGCACAGATTGCTTCCCAGGGCTATGCCCCAACCGGAAAAACCGCGCCATGCGCCGGCTCTCTGCCTCGTTGGCATTCACCGGCAGGCTGTCGTAATTGCGCCCGCCCGGATGGGCGACGTGGTACTGGCAGCCGCCCAGCGAACGCTGCATCCAGGTGTCCAGCAGGTCGAACACCAGCGGCGCATGCACCGGGATGGTCGGTTGCAGGCAGTTGGCCGGTTGCCAGGCGCGATAACGCACGCCAGCGACGAACTCACCGACTCGCCCAGTCGGTTGCAGCGGAACCGGGACGCCATTGCAGGTCAGCAGGTAGCGCTGCGGGGGCAGCCCGGTCAATTTGACTTGCAGACGCTCAAGGGACGAATCCACGTAACGCACCGTGCCGCCGACCGCTCCCTCCTCTCCCAGGACGTGCCAGGGCTCCAGAGCCTGACGCAGCTCCAGCTCGATCCCGCTGACGGCGTAGTCACCCACTTTGGGGAAACGGAATTCCAGGTGCGCGGCAAACCACTCGGCGCGCAGCGGGTAGCCGGCGCTGTTGAGTTCGACGATCACGTCGGCAAAGTCTTGCTCGATAAAATGCGGCAGCAGGAAACGGTCGTGCAGCTCCGTGCCCCAGCGCGCCAGCTTCGGCGGCGCGTAGGGTTCGCGCCAGAAACGCGCGACCAGCGCCCGTAGCAACAACTGCTGGGTCAGGCTCATGCGCGCATGGGGAGGCATTTCAAAGGCCCGCAGTTCAAGCAGGCCCAAGCGGCCGGTGGCGCCGTCCGGCGAATAGAGTTTGTCGATGCAAAATTCGGCGCGGTGGGTATTACCCGTCACGTCGATCAGCAGGTTGCGCAGCAATCGGTCCACTAACCACGGCGGGCATTCTTCGCCGGGCTCTGGCATTTGTGCGAAGGCGATTTCCAATTCGTACAGCGCGTCATTACGCGCCTCGTCCACCCGTGGAGCCTGGGAAGTCGGGCCGATGAACAGACCGGAAAACAGGTAGGACAATGACGGGTGGTTGTGCCAGTAGCTGATCAGACTGCGCAGCAGATCGGGTCGGCGCAGGAACGGTGAGTCCTTGGGCGTTGCACCACCGAGTACAAAGTGATTACCGCCGCCGGTACCGGTGTGACGCCCGTCGATCATGAATTTTTCGGTGGTCAATCGCGTTTGCCGCGCCTCTTCGTAGAGAAATTCGGTGCGTTCCACCAACTCGTCCCACGTGGCGGACGGCTGCACGTTGACCTCAATCACACCCGGGTCCGGCGTGACGCGGAAGTTACTCAGCCGCGTGTCGGCCGGCGGCTCGTAGCCTTCCAGCAATACCGGGCAGTGCAGCTCTTCGGCGGTGGCTTCAATGGCTGCCACCAACTCCAGATAGTCTTCAACGCGCTCCAAGGGCGGCATGAACAGATAGAGGCGCCCGTCCCGCGCTTCGGCGCACAGGGCGGTGCGGGTCAGCCAGTCGGCGGATTCGTCCACCTTGGGCACGCGCTCATCACTCGGCGCAGGCTCTGCATGGTGTTGCAGTTGCGCCGTGGCCGGCAGCTCCGGCTGATCCTGGTTCGGATCCGTCGGATGTACAAACGGGTACTCCGCCGCCGTCACCCATGGCTGCGAGGCCAGTGGCAGGCGATAGCCCAACGGCGAATCCCCCGGCACCAGGCGGCAGTGGTTGTCACGCAGGTACCAGCGCCCGCTCTGCCAACGATCATTGGCCGCCGTGCGCGCCAGCGGCAGCACTTGGCCGATGACTTTATCCAGGCCCTGGCTGAACACCTTGCGCAGGCGTTCGCGCTCCAGATCGTCGCTCAGCCGCGGATCTTGGGCGGTGACGTTTTGCGGCAGCGCGCCTTCGCGCCACAGGTAGTAGAAGTTGTCTTCGAAGGCCGGGAACACAAAGCGCGCCGGTAATTTGAGGCGCTCTGCGACGCTGGCCAGGAAACGTCCGGTCAGCGCGCCGTCCGCGCCGTAGTCTTCTTGCTCATCGGCAATCAACGCGCTGTTGTGCCAGATCGGCACGCCGTCGCGGCGCCAGTAGCAATTAAGCGACCAACGCGGCAACTGCTCGCCGGGGTACCACTTGCCCTGGCCGAAGTGCACCAACCCCTTGGGTGCGTAGTGCTTGCGCATACGCTGGAACAACTCGGCGGAGAGCCGACGTTTGTCCGGCCCGAGCGCGGCGGTGTTCCACTCGGCGCCGTCGGGATCGTCGATGGAAACGAAGGTCGGCTCGCCGCCCATGGTCAGGCGCACATCGTCCTTGAGCAGGTCGCCATCGATCTGACGACCCAAGGCCTGGATCGCCAGCCATTGTTCTTCGGTGTAAGGCTTGGTGACGCGTGGGGCTTCCCAAATCCGCTCAACCGACATTTCGTGGGTGAATTCGCACTCGCAAGGCTCCACCAGCCCACTGATCGGTGCGGCGGACGATGGATCGGGACTACACGCCAACGGAATATGGCCTTCACCGGCGAACAACCCGGAGGTGGCGTCCAGGCCGATCCAGCCGGCGCCGGGCAAATACACTTCGCACCAGGCGTGCAGGTCGGTGAAGTCCACTTCGGTGCCGGAAGGCCCATCGAGGGCTTTGACGTCGGCGGTGAGTTGAATCAGGTAACCGGACACGAAACGTGCTGCCAGCCCCAGATTTCGCAGGAGCTGCACCAGCAACCAGGCCGAGTCGCGACACGAGCCGGAGGCATTTTCCAGAGTGAATTCAGGCGTTTGCACACCCGGTTCCATGCGAATCAAGTAGCCGATATCAGCCGCCAGGCGCTGATTGAGGCCCACCAGAAAGTCCACGGCCGGCAAGGGCGTGCGGTCGATACCCGCCAGGTACGCGGCGAACTTCGGCGTCAGTGGCAGCGTTTCCAGGTACGGCGCCAGCTCGCGCTGCTCGTCGGCGGCGTAGCTGAAGGGGATTTTCTCGGCATAGGGCTCGAGGAAAAAGTCAAAGGGGTTGAACACCGCCATTTCAGCGACCAGGTCGACCTCGATGCGCAGCTCATTGGTCTTTTCCGGAAACACCAAGCGCGCCAGGTAATTGCCTTGAGGGTCTTGCTGCCAATTGATGAAGTGCTGTTCGGGCAGCACTTTCAGCGCGTAGGACAGAATCCGCGTGCGGCTATGGGCCGCCGGGCGTAGACGCACAATCTGCGGGCCGAGTTCGACCGCGCGGTCGTAGCGGTAATGCGTAACGTGGTGCAACGCGACATGAATCGACACGGCGGCCTCCTGCGAGCCAGGGCATGGAAACAAAGCGCGCAAGACTTATGCCAGAGCGGCGGTCATTGCGCTTTATCGTAAGACCCGTTGCAGTACAGCACCAAAACGGCGCTGTGGCTGCGCCAATGGTGCGAGGCTCGCACATATTTGTGGCAGGCGTGATGAATCTACTCAATCAGCGCGTTTTGCGCGCGGCGATCGCGGTTTGGCGCAGGTGGCGTATGTCTAGGAGTCGCTGGCGCATTTCGCGATGGCGCTGGCTGTTGAGCAGCAGTAACCCCAGCAGTGGAAAGAGCACCGCCAAGCCATAGACCAGCGTGGGCAGGTCGTACTGGATCATCGGCAAGACGAACAACAAACAAGCCGCCAGATACCCGGCCACCAGCCTGGTTGCCCAGGCGTAGCCTCGCGCAATCATCACATTGGCGAACACAATCACCGCCACCAGCCCCAGGATCATGGCGCCCGAGTAGCTGGACTTGAGCTCGGGATCGACGGCGCGCAGGTAGGTCACACCCGCCATGGACACGGCCGCCGAACCGGAGAAGATCGCCATGAAGATGGTGCCCATGAAAACCGGGAAATAGCGCGCCAGGAAACTGCGCATATCGGGAAAGCCGCTCATTCCGTCAGGTCCTCGTAGAGGCCGATGGCAATTGTTTCGGCACTGCCCACGTGGCCGCTGCGGTGGCTGCCCCAGATGCCGAGGACGCCTCCCAGGGCATCCCTGAGCTGGGTCATGGTGGCATGGCGAATTTGCGTGGAACTGTAGCTTTTGGTCAGTTTACCGGCGCGCTGCTGTAACTTGAGCAGCTTGGGCGTCAGGCTGGGATCACGCAGGCTGAGCAACTCCTTGGTCAACTTCTTGCGTTCCTGGCGGCTCAGGCCCTTGAGCAACTCGTACCAACTCTTGCCCAATGCTGCGGCCTTGTTGGCCTTGAGCAGCCGGACCGTGGTCAACGCACCCGTGCCGATACCCACCAACGAGGCCGCATCAAGGATGGGCGAAACGGCGCCATACCATTCGGCGTCGTCCATGCGATCGTTGGCATCCGGGTCGAGTACTTCGTTAAAGGTACGTGCCACGCCAAACCCGCATTGCGCACTGCTGGCCAACGCCGCCGTGATACCAATGCCCACCACAAACGCACTGGCGCCGGCGGTGAAGGGGACGGCCACGCTGCCACTGAACACCACGATCCAGCCAATGATCGCTGCGCCGCACGACAGCCCCATGTCGAATGCCTCCTTCTGCAGGCGACCTTCGCGGGGGTCGGTTTTCACCTGTTCCACAAACTGGGCGGGCGAAATGTACTTCTGCGCCTCGCGCAAAATGACGCGCTTGGGCCTGATGCTGCAGATCGGCTTGAATTCGCGCAGGGTCACCACGTTGAAATCGGCGTCAATGTACACGACACCCGCGCCGACGATACCGGGGTCTGCGTCGATGGCAGCGAACAGGCGCGGCAGGTTGATCTGGCTCTCGATGCGCTGGCGCGCCATGAATTGGGAGCGATTGAAGTCCATGCCGATGCCGGCCAGGGGGGTGCCCATGGGGGTGCTCTTCCTTGAAAAATTGCGGTGACGGGTCTGACGTCATCGCCGGCAAGCCGGCTCCTACCGTTGACCGCATTCCAACGTTAAAACGCGGTCAACGGTAGGAGCTGGCTTGCCAGCGATGGCAATCTAATGGGCGCCACCTTAACAAACAGGCTCGCCACCGAATAGAAAGCAAAACGCCAGCACTAGGCTGGCGTTCTAACTATTCAGGCTGCGATCAACGCGGCACCACCGGCTTGCGCGCAGGCTTGCCACCCTTGCCCTTGGCCGCATCCGCGCGCTCCTTGGCGGCCTGCTTGTTGCGCGCCTGGGCGGCGGCCTTGGCTTGCTCACGCTTGTCCCACGGGTTGCTGCCGTCGCTGCCGCGCGGTGGCAGGCCGGTGTGCTGGGTGAGGATCTTGGTGGTGGTTTCCTTGGCGACCTTGTGGCTGCCGGCCGGCGTTGAGTTCTTGCGACGGGCGCTCTGGTAGCTGTCGGTGCTCGGCTGGTGCAGCGGGATCAGTTGGTCCTTGCCCGGCCCGATCAAGTCGGCACGGCCCATGCGGGTCAGTGCTTCACGCAGCATTGGCCAGCCTTTCGGGTCGTGGTAGCGCAGGAACGCCTTGTGCAGACGGCGCTGGTCTTCGCTCTTGACGATGGTCACCGCGTCGCTCTTGTAGGTGACCTTGCGCAGCGGGTTCTTGCCCGAGTGGTACATCGCGGTGGCGGTGGCCATCGGCGACGGGTAGAACGCCTGCACCTGGTCGGCACGGAAGCCATTGCCCTTGAGCCACAGGGCCAGGTTCATCATGTCTTCATCGGTGGTGCCGGGGTGGGCGGCGATGAAGTAAGGAATCAGGTACTGCTCCTTGCCCGCTTCCTTGGTGTACTTCTCGAACATGCGCTTGAACTTGTCATAGCTGCCAATGCCCGGTTTCATCATCTGGTTGAGCGGACCTTCCTCGGTGTGTTCCGGGGCGATCTTGAGGTAGCCACCAACGTGGTGGGTGACCAGCTCTTTGACATATTCCGGCGACTCAACGGCCAAGTCGTAACGCAGACCGGAGGCGATCAGGATCTTCTTCACACCCGGCAACGCACGGGCGCTGCGGTAGAGCTGGATCAACGACGAGTGATCGGTGTTCAGGTTCGGGCAGATGCCAGGGAACACGCACGACGGCTTGCGGCACGCGGATTCGATTTCCGGGCTCTTGCAGGCGATGCGGTACATGTTCGCGGTCGGGCCGCCGAGGTCGGAGATCACGCCGGTAAAGCCCGGCACTTTGTCGCGGATCTCTTCGATCTCGCGGATGATCGACTCTTCGGAACGGTTCTGGATGATGCGGCCTTCGTGCTCGGTGATCGAGCAGAAGGTGCAGCCACCAAAGCAGCCACGCATGATGTTCACCGAGAAACGGATCATGTCGTAGGCCGGGATCTTTTCCTTGCCGTACGCCGGGTGCGGGACACGTGCGTAAGGCATGCCGAACACGTAGTCCATTTCTTCGGTGGTCATCGGGATGGGCGGCGGGTTGAACCACACGTCCACTTCACCGTGCTTCTGCACCAGGGCGCGGGCGTTGCCTGGGTTGGTTTCCAGGTGCAACACGCGGTTGGCGTGGGCGTAGAGCACCGCGTCACCACGGACCTTTTCCACCGAAGGCAGGCGGATCACGGTCTTGTCGCGGGTCATGCGCGGGCTGGCCAGGATCTGGACGACCTTGGCTTCTTCCGGGTCATCCACCGGCCCCTTATCTTGCTCGATAGCGCAAGCCTGGGTGTCCTGGGTGTTGACGTACGGGTTGATGATCTTGTCGATCTTGCCCGGGCGATCGATGCGGGTGGAGTCCACTTCGTACCAGCCCACCGGCGTGTCACGGCGAATGAACGCGGTGCCGCGCACGTCCGTGATGTCTTCGATCTTGTGGCCCCACGACAGGCGCTGGGCGACTTCGACAATCGCACGCTCGGCGTTGCCGTACAGCAGGATATCGGCGGTGGCGTCGATCAGGATCGAGTTGCGCACGCGGTCCTGCCAGTAGTCGTAGTGGGCGATGCGGCGCAGGGAGGCTTCGATGCCGCCGAGCACGATCGGCACGTTCTTGTAGGCTTCCTTGCAACGCTGGCTGTACACCAGGCTCGCGCGGTCCGGGCGTTTGCCGGCCATGCCGCCAGGAGTGTAGGCGTCGTCGGAACGGATTTTCTTGTCGGCGGTGTAGCGGTTGATCATCGAGTCCATGTTGCCGGCCGCGACGCCGAAGAACAGGTTCGGCTCGCCGAGCTTCATGAAGTCGTCTTTGGACTGCCAGTTCGGCTGGGCAATGATCCCGACGCGGAAGCCCTGGGACTCCAGCAGCCGGCCGATGATCGCCATGCCGAACGACGGATGGTCAACATACGCATCACCGGTGACGATGATGATGTCGCAGGAATCCCAGCCAAGCTGATCCATCTCCTCCCTGCTCATCGGCAGGAATGGCGCTGGACCGAAACATTCGGCCCAGTACTTGGGATAGTCAAATAACGGCTTGGCTGTTTGCATGACGGTGACCGGTGTTGAGATGGAAAATCGCGGGCGCGGAATATAGCACAAATTTTGACCAATTCCGACGGTAATGGTCGGAATTGAGCAGACGGGTTATTCGTCGTCGTCGAAGTTGTAGCTGCCCGGCGCGAGGTTCTCGAAGCGGGTGTACTTACCGATGAAGGCCAGGCGGATAAAACCGATGGGGCCGTTCCGCTGCTTGCCGATGATGATCTCGGCGATGCCCTTGTGCTCGGTCTCGGGGTGGTACACCTCGTCGCGGTACACGAACATGATGACGTCGGCGTCCTGCTCGATCGCACCCGATTCCCGCAAGTCGGAGTTCACCGGGCGCTTGTTGGGACGTTGTTCCAGGGAACGGTTGAGCTGGGACAGCGCCACCACTGGGCAGTTGAATTCCTTGGCCAGGGCTTTCAAGGACCGGGAAATCTCGGAAATCTCGTTGGTCCGGCTGTCACCGCTGGAACCCGGGATCTGCATCAACTGGAGGTAGTCGATCATGATCAGGGCGATGTCACCGTGCTCACGCACCAGGCGGCGGGTGCGTGCACGCATCTCCGAGGGGCTGATGCCCGCGGTGTCGTCGATGAACAGCTTGCGGTCATTGAGCAGGTTGACCGCCGAGGTCAGCCGCGGCCAGTCGTCGTCTTCCAGCTGGCCGGAACGCACCTTGGTCTGGTCGATACGCCCCAGGGACGAGAGCATCCGCATGATCAGCGATTCACCGGGCATCTCGAGGGAGTACACCAAGACAGTCTTGTCGCTGCGCAACACGGCGTTTTCCACCAGGTTCATCGCGAAGGTGGTCTTACCCATGGACGGACGACCGGCAACGATGATCAAGTCGGACGGCTGCAGGCCGCTGGTCTTCTCGTCCAGGTCGGCATAACCGGTAGAAATACCGGTGATGGCCGCGTCGGTGTTGAACAGCGTGTCGATACGGTCGATGGCCTTGGTCAACAGCTCGTTGACGCCCACCGGGCCGCCGGTTTTCGGGCGGGCCTCGGCGATCTGGAAGATCTGGCGTTCGGCTTCGTCGAGGATCTCTTCGGCGGTACGCCCTTCCGGATTGAAGGCGCTGTCGGCGATCTCGGTGCTGATACCGATCAGTTGGCGCAGCGTGGCCCGCTGGCGAACAATCTGGGCATAGGCTTTGATGTTGGCGACGGACGGCGTGTTCTTCGCCAGCTCACCGAGGTAGCCGAGGCCGCCAACCTGGGAGGTCTGGCCTTCCTTGTCTAGCTGCTCGGCCAAGGTCACCACATCGATCGGTGAGTTCTGGTCGGCCAGCTTGGCGATGGCGCGGAAGATCAGGCGGTGGTCATGGCGATAGAAGTCACCGTCCGAGACTTGATCCAGCACGCGTTCCCAGGCGTTGTTGTCCAGCATCAAACCACCGAGCACGGCCTGTTCGGCCTCGATGGAATGCGGCGGCACCTTCAGGGCAGCGGTTTGCAGATCGTATTGCTCAGGAGCTGAAATATCGTTCATGGCCACTTGGAATTTGGGGAGTGTAGAAAAACAAAAGGCACGACCTGTAAACAGGATCGTGCCCGATGTTAACTGGCTGACACGCGAGGTGCCAGTCAGTTAGGTGCTGCTTAAGCTGCTACCACGATAACGCGTACGGTGGCTTCAACTTCGGCGTGCAGGTGCACGGCTACGTCGAATTCGCCTACGTTACGGATGGTGCCGTTCGGCAGACGAACTTCGCTCTTCTGCACTTCAACGCCGGAGGCGGTCAGTGCATCAGCGATGTCGTGGGTGCCGATCGAACCGAACAGCTTGCCTTCGTCACCGGCGGTGGCAGTGATAGTCACTTCCAGCTCAGCCAGTTGGGCAGCGCGAGTTTCGGCCGAAGCTTTTTTGTCTGCTGCTGCTTGTTCCAGCTCAGCACGACGCTCTTCAAACGCAGCCAGGTTGGCAGCGGTTGCAGCGGTGGCTTTGCCGTATGGCAGCAGGTAGTTACGACCGTAACCGGCCTTAACGTTCACTTTGTCGCCCAGGTTGCCCAGGTTGGCGACTTTTTCCAGAAGGATCAGTTGCATGTGAAAATCCTCTAACTTTTAACCTTCACCGTTCGCGTTATCGGCGTCTTTCGGCGCCAGACGACCGCGAAAATCAATCAGGCCGTCGACAATGGCCAAAACCACGAGTAACGGATAGATCAGTTGCATGAACATCAGCATCGTTACGTACATCCCCACCAGCCAGAACTTGGCCAGGCGCTTCTGCGCGACCAGCCCGTGAATCAGGGCCAGTCCGGAAAACACCAGCGGTACGCTGCAAAACAGCACCAGCAAGGTGGCTTGTGAACCGAAGTACGGTCCGACCACCATGAGTGCCAGCAGCAACATCGCCGGGCCCACGGGGATTCTGATACTGCGAAACTCGCGACCAAAACCACCCGGGTTGTACAACAACGCCTGCCAATAACGCCCAAGCATCAGGCTCAGCAAACTGACGATCTGCATCATTACCGCCATCAGGCCGATCAGGGCCGGTGCAATCAGCGTTGCCAGTCGCGCTCGCTCTTCTACCGACAGCTGTTGGTAGAGTTCCCCGAGGGCCATCGGCAGGATCTTGACGATCTCTTGCGACAGCGCCTCGATCTGCGGGCGGAAAGCCGCGTCAATCAACACCGAAAACACCAACCCCAATGCCACGCTGACCAGCAGCGTGCGGACCCAGGACTCACTTGCGCGCAAAACCAACGCAAGGCTCGACGCCCCCAGCAGCACCAGAAGCACTTTGGGTTCGCCCAGTTGCAACCACCAGATCAAGGCGGCTACGACTCCCAGGGCCAGGATGCCAACGGCATCCTGCAAACCGCGCCGCAGGAGCACAAGGCATCCAGCGGCAGCAGCCAACCAATACAACAACGGCAATGCTGCACATCCAGCCACTACCAGAGTGGCCTGCACACGACCGCGCATGATGAACTCAGCTAAGGCGCGCATGCATTCAATCCCTTACTACTTGTCGACTGCCCGGTCTCAGCGGCCGTGGCTGTCGGTGTAGGCCAGCAGGGCCAGGAAGCGGGCGCGCTTGATAGCGGTGGCCAGCTGACGCTGATAACGTGCTTTGGTACCGGTGATACGGCTTGGAACGATTTTGCCGGTCTCGGATACGTAGGCTTTCAGAGTGTTGAGATCTTTGTAATCGATCTCTTTCACGTCTTCAGCGGTGAAGCGGCAGAATTTACGACGACGGAAGAAACGTGCCATTTGATAGGCTCCTTAAAAGGTCCGTGGATTACTCGTCAGCGTTATCGCTGTTGTCGCTGTCATCACTATCAGCGCTATCAGCGCCTTCGTGCTCAGGACGGTCGCGACGCTCACGGCGCTCACTGCGGTTTTCTTCAGCCTTGAGCATCTCGGATTGGCCGGTAACGGCTTCTTCGCGACGGATGACCAGGTTACGGATCACAGCATCGTTGTAGCGGAAGTTGTCTTCAAGCTCGGCCAGGGCCTTGCCAGTGCACTCAACGTTCAGCATCACGTAGTGAGCCTTGTGAACATTGTTGATTGCGTAGGCCAGTTGACGACGGCCCCAATCTTCCAGACGGTGGATTTTGCCGCCGTCTTCTTCGATCAGCTTGGTGTAACGCTCAACCATGCCGCCGACTTGCTCGCTTTGATCCGGGTGGACCAAAAAGATGATTTCGTAATGACGCATGAATGCTCCTTACGGGTTGTAGCCTGCCGCTCAAAAACGGTCAGACAAGGAGTGAATGACACTTATGGATCTTGCCGCAGGGAGGCACATCGGTGCCTGCCAGGAAGGCAAGGGGCGCAATTGTAGAGAAGGGGGAGGAAGCGTGCAAGGTGATTGGTGATTATTTGAACAATCTTCCAAACACCACAAACCAATTGTAGGAGCCGGCTTGCCAGCGATGGCGTCCGGAAGATCGCTATCGCCGGCAAGCCGGCTCCTACAGTCGAGAGGTTTACTTCTTCGGCTTGGCCTTGGCCTTCGCACCGCGTTGGCGCTGGGCTTCAAACAGGCATACGCCGGTGGCGACCGACACGTTGAGACTGCTGACGCTACCGGCCATCGGCAAATGCACCAGGTAATCGCAGTGCTCACGAGTCAGGCGACGCATACCTTTGCCTTCGGCGCCCATGATCAGGATGGTCGGCCCGGTGAGGTCCTGGTCATAAATGCTGACCTCGGCCTCGCCTGCCGTGCCCACGACCCACAGGCCACGCTGCTGGAGTTTCTCCAGGGTGCGCGCCAGGTTGGTCACGGCCACCAACGGAATCACTTCCGCCGCGCCGCAGGCAACCTTGCGCACAACCGGCGTCAGGGTGGCCGACTTGTCCTTGGGCACGATCACCGCCAGCGCGCCGGCAGCGTCCGCCGAACGCAGGCAAGCGCCGAGGTTGTGCGGATCGGTCACGCCGTCCAGCACCAGCAGCAACGGCGCACCTTCGGTACGGTCGAGCAGCTCGTCGAGCATCGCTTCGCCCCAGACCTGGCTCGGGCTTACGTCCGCCACCACGCCTTGGTGAACGCCTTCAACCCAGACGTCCATTTCACGGCGCTCGGCCTGACCGATGGCAACCTTGTTTTGGGTCGCCAGTTCAACCAGCGCCTGTACGCGCGGCTCGCTGCGGCCCTCGGCCAGCCACACTTGCTTGACGCGTTTCGGGTGGTGACGCAGCAGTGCTTCTACGGCGTGGACGCCGTAGATTTTTTCCAGACTCATGACTTGGCCTTAGGTTTGCGCGACCCGCCGCTCTTGGCAGGGCCCGAACCCGCTTTTGGCGGGCCTTTACGGTGTTTACTTGGCTTGCTCGACGGCTTTTCTGCCCCGTGGGACTTTCCCCCAGACGCCGCTTTACCACCGCTTTTGGCTTCGTTGAGCAACTGCTGCTTCAACTCGCGACTCTTGCGCAGCTCGGCGTTTTTCGCCGCCGCATCGCTTGGGCGGTAGGCTTCGGGTGCCTTTTCCTTGGCCGACGGACGACGACCAGCCTTCGCGGGTGCAGGCTCGGCGGCCGCTGCTTTAGCAGGCGCGGCCTTGCCTTTGCTGGCCGGTTCGCTGCCACGCTTTTTACGGCTGCCCGGCGATTCGGCTGGCTTGTCGGACATGCCGAAGTCGATCTTGCGCTCGTCGAGATCGACGCGCATGACCTGCACTTCCACGGTATCGCCCAGACGGAAGCTGCGACCGGTGCGCTCGCCCGCCAGGCGGTGGTGCACAGGATCGAAGTGGTAGTAGTCACCCGGCAAGGCGGTGACGTGCACCAGGCCTTCGACGTAGATGTCGGTCAGTTCAACAAACAGACCAAAGCCGGTCACGGCCGTGATCACGCCTGGGAACGTCTCGCCTACGCGATCCTTCATGAACTCGCACTTGAGCCAGTTCACCACGTCGCGGGTGGCTTCGTCGGCACGGCGCTCGCTCATGGAGCACTGCTCGCCCAGTTGTTCCAGGGCCGCTTCGTCGTACGGATAGATCCGTGCCTTCGGAATGGTCATGGCACCGGCACGCTTGACGTGCGGGGTGTTCTGCTTGGAGTGGATCACACTGCGGATCGCGCGGTGCGTGAGCAGGTCCGGGTAGCGGCGAATCGGCGAGGTGAAGTGGGTGTACGCCTCGTAATTCAGGCCGAAGTGGCCCTGGTTATCGGCACTGTACACCGCCTGGCTCAGGGAGCGCAGCATGACGGTCTGGATCACATGGTAATCCGGACGGTCCTTGATGCTCGCGAGCAGCGCCTGATAGTCCTTCGGCGTCGGGCCGTCCTTGCCTTTGTGCAGGGACAGGCCGAGCTCGCCGAGGAAGGCGCGCAGTTTTTCCAGGCGCTCCGGTGGCGGGCCGTCGTGCACGCGGTACAACGCAGGAATCTCATGCTTCTTCAGGAATTCAGCGGTGGCCACGTTGGCCGCCAGCATGCATTCCTCGATCAGCTTGTGCGCATCGTTACGCGTGGTCGGCGTGATCGCAGCGATCTTGCGCTCGGAACCGAAGACAATCCGGGTTTCCTGGGTTTCAAAATCGATCGCGCCACGGGTATGACGGGCGCCCAGCAGCACTTTGTACAGCGAGTAAAGCTGCTTGAGGTGCGGCACCACGCCAGCGTACTCGCTGCGCAGGGCCTTGGCTTCGCTGGTCTTCGGCGTTTCCAGGATGGTGCTGACCTTGTTGTAGGTCAGGCGCGCCTGGGAGTGGATCACCGCTTCGTAGAACTGGTAGTCGGTCATTTCGCCGGTTTTCGAGATAGTCATCTCGCACACCATGGCCAAACGGTCGACTTTCGGGTTCAGGGAGCAGAGTCCGTTGGACAGCTGCTCAGGCAGCATCGGGATCACGCGCTCAGGGAAGTACACGGAGTTGCCGCGCACCTGGGCTTCGTTATCCAGGGCCGAACCGATCTTCACGTAGCTGGACACGTCGGCAATCGCGACGAACAACTTCCAGCCACCGGAGAACAAGCGCAGCTTGCCGGGCTTGGCTTCGCAGTAGACCGCATCGTCAAAGTCGCGGGCGTCTTCGCCGTCGATGGTGACGAACGGCAGATGGCGCAGGTCGATGCGTTTTTCTTTGTCTTTCTCTTCCACTTCAGGCTTGAGCTTGCCGGCTTCTTTGAGCACAGCCTCAGGCCAGACGTGAGGAATATCGTAGGTGCGCAGCGCCACGTCGATTTCCATGCCCGGCGCCATGTAGTTGCCGACCACCTCAACGATGTCGCCCTGAGGCTGGAAGCGCGCGGTTGGCCAGTGGGTGATCTTCACCTCGACGAACTGACCGACTTTGGCGGCGCCATTACGGCCCGGTGTGATCAGCACTTCCTGCTGGACCTTCGGGTTATCCGGCACGACAAAGCCAATGCCACCTTCTTCGAAGTAACGGCCGACGATGGACTCGTGGGCACGGGACACCACTTCGACGATCACGCCTTCACGGCGACCGCGACGGTCCAGGCCGGAAACGCGCGCCAGGGCACGGTCGCCATCGAACACCAGGCGCATTTGCGCCGGGCTCATGAACAGGTCATCGCTGCCGTCGTCCGGGATCAGGAAGCCGAAGCCGTCACGATGGCCGGCAATGCGGCCCAGGATCAGGTCGAGCTTATCCACAGGCGCGTAAGTGCCACGGCGGGTGTAGATCAGTTGAGCATCACGCTCCATGGCACGCAAACGGCGGCGCAGGGCTTCGAGCTGGTCTTCGGTGGTCAGACCGAATTCTTCAACCAACTGCTCGCGGCTAGCAGGCGAACCCCGATCGGCGAGGTGCGCCAGGATCAGTTCGCGGCTAGGAATAGGGTTTTCATATTTTTCCGCTTCACGAGCGGCCTCGGGATCGAGGGACTGCCAATCGGCCATTAGAGAGTTTTCACCTTGTCTATATGCGGGTTAGTTTGGCATACGCGTATTGAAACGGGAAATTTCAGACGCCAACAAGCCTTTTAAAGCCCTTTGCAGCCCCCGGCGGACACCTTGCACGACCATTGGCGAAATTTTCCAGGCTTTTTTCATAGCAGGGCTTTACAGCTTAAAATCCCCTCCGTATAGTGCGCGCCATCGACGACGGCAACGTTGTCTGATAATGCCCAGGTGGTGAAATTGGTAGACACGCCAGCTTCAGGTGCTGGTGATCGCAAGGTCGTGGAAGTTCGAGTCTTCTCCTGGGCACCAAATTCAGATCAAACCCGCGAAAGCGGGTTTTTTCGTTTCAGGCCTTTGATTTTTAACGGAAAACTTGATTTATTTTTTCGAATCAGGGGTTTACAGATCAAAAAGCCCTCCGTATAGTTCGTCCCATCAACAGCGCAAGCGCTGCTGATAATGCCCAGGTGGTGAAATTGGTAGACACGCCAGCTTCAGGTGCTGGTGATCGCAAGGTCGTGGAAGTTCGAGTCTTCTCCTGGGCACCAAATTCAGATCAAACCCGCGAAAGCGGGTTTTTTCGTTTCCGGGGTTTGAAAAAACCTGACCTGAATCTTTCCCATCGATTTCCCCCCTCGTTCGCACCTGAGAAACTTTATCGTTTATCCTTGTAAGTATTTGTTGCATACAAGTGAGGAACAACCCGGATGATGATCCGCGATACCCATCTCAAGACATCCCTTCTGCGTGGCCTGACCATCACTCTGCTCGGCCTGACCCTGCTCTCGCCCACCGCCTATTCCGCCGACAAGGTTTCCCTGACCCTGTACAACGGCCAGCACAAAGAAGTCGGCGATGAACTCGCCAAGGCCTTCGAAGCCAAGACCGGCATTCACGTCAACGTGCGCAAAGGCAGCAGCAACCAGCTCGCCAGCCAAGTCGTGGAAGAAGGCGATCGCTCGCCTGCCGACGTGATCTACACCGAAGAATCGCCACCGTTGAACAAACTCGGCGAACAAGGCCTGCTGGCCAAGATCGACGCCAGCACCCTCGACGTATTGCCCAAGGATTATGTCGGCACCAATGGCGACTGGATGGGCGTGACCGCCCGCACCCGTGTCGTGGCGTTCAATCCGAAATTGATCGCGGAAAAAGACCTGCCGAAATCGGTGCTGGATTTTGCCGGCCCCGAGTGGCAAGGCAAGGTCGGCTTCGTGCCGACCAGCGGCGCGTTCCAGGAACAGGCCGTGGCGATCATCAAGCTGCACGGTCGTGAAGCCGCTGAAGAATGGCTGACCGGCCTGCGCGCCTTCGGCAAGGTGTACAGCAACAACATGGTCGCCCTCAAAGCCGTTGAAAATGGCGAAGTGGCCACCGTACTGGTGAACAACTACTACTGGTTCGCCCTGAAGAAAGAAAAAACCAACCTGGATTCGCAGCTGCATTACTTCACCGATGGCGATGCCGGCGGCTTGATCACCGTATCTTCGGCGGCGGCGCTGAAATCCAGCAAGCATCCGAAAGAAGCCCAGCAACTGCTGGCGTTCATGGCCAGTGAAGAAGGCCAGCGCGTCATCACCAACACCTCGGCCGAGTACCCGCTGCGTAAAGGCATGGAATCCAGCCGTGGCCTCAAGCCGTTCAGCGAGCTGCAACCGCCGAAAGTCACCCCCGCAGACCTGGGCAACGCCGAAGAAGCCCTGGACCTGGAACGTGACGTTGGCTTGAACTGATGAACCCATCGCTACCCACCCCCACCCTGCGCGGGGGTTTCAGCCCAAGGCGCAAGCGCCCGTCGATCTGGTTGTTGCTGCCCGTACTGTTTCTGGTCGGCTTGAGTCTGCTGCCGCTGGCGTATGTGGGGCTCAAGGCTTGGCAAGCCGGTTGGGCGGAGGCGGTGCACCTGCTGTGGCGGCCGTATGTGTTCGGGTTGCTGCGCAATACCTTGGCGTTGATGGTCGGGGTGACGGTGACGTGTGGCGTGATCGGCCTGTCCCTGGCCTGGCTGCTGGAGCGCAGCAATCTGCCGGGACGACGTATCTGGGGCGTGATCCTGTGCCTGCCGTTTGCGGTACCGGCGTTTGTCAGCAGCTTTACCTGGGTATCGCTGAGCGCCAGTTTCGAAGGGCTTGGCGGGGCCATCCTGGTGATGAGCCTGTCGAAATACCCGCTGGTGTTTCTGCCGGTGGCAGCGACCTTGCGCAATCTTGACCCGTCCCTGGAAGAGTCGGCCCGCACTCTGGGACTGAATCGCTGGGGCGTGTTCTTTCGCATCACTTTGCCGCTACTGTGGCCGTCGCTGCTGGCCGGGGCATTGCTGATCGCACTGCATATGCTGGTAGAGTTTGGCGCGCTGTCGATCATCGGCTTGCAGACCTTCACCACCGCGATCTACCAACAGTTCGAGCTTGAATTCAGCAATGCGAATGCCGCAATGCTCTCGGCAGTGTTGCTGGTGATGTGCCTGACATTGCTGTGGCTGGAGTTGCGCGTGCGCGGCAAGGGCCGGCATGTGCGTATCGGCCAGGGCGCGGCGCGACATGCGGAGCAGGTGCGACTGGGGAAGTGGGCGCCATTGGGTCAGGTTTATTGCCTGGCGCTGGCGATCATCGGCAGCGGGATTCCGCTGGGGATGCTCGGTTATTGGTTGGCAGTGGGATCTTCTGCCGCCTTCCCGGTAGCAGAGATCGGTGAAGCGTTGCTGTCGTCATTGGCGCTGTCCCTCGGAGGCGCCGCGCTTTGCCTGGTGCTGGCGGTGCCGGTCGGATTGCTGGTGGTGCGCTACAAAGGCCAACTGGCGATCTGGGCCGAGCGCCTGCCGTACCTGCTGCACGCCCTGCCCGGCTTGGTGATTGCGCTGACGCTGGTGTACTTCGCCCTGCACTATGTGCCGGCGCTGTACCAGACCTCGGCATTGTTGTTGATTGCTTATGCGCTGCTGTTTTTGCCGCTGGCCCAGGCGCCGATCCGTACCGCGCTGAACAAGGCTGCGCCGCAGCTTGAAGAGGCTGCACGCACGTTGGGCGCCTCGTCGTTCAGTGCGTTTTGCCGGGTGACCTTACCGATTATTTTCCCGGCGCTCGGCGCTGCATTTGCATTGGTATTCCTGGATGCGATGAAGGAATTGACCGCGACGTTGCTGCTTAGCCCGACAGGGTTGAATACATTGGCGACGGCGGTGTGGGCGCACACCTCGAATGTAGAGTTTGCGGCGGCGGCGCCTTATGCGGCGCTGTTAATTCTAGTGTCGGGGTTGCCGGTGTATTTGCTCACGACTCGGATGTATCTGAGCCGCTAGGACATCATCGCCGGCAAGCCGGCTCCTACAAGGGTTGCGCATAACCTGTAGGAGCTGGCTTGCCAGCGATGAGGCCACTAAGCCCTGAACTGCCCCAGGCTTGCCTTCAACTGCGCCGCCAACCCATCCAGCACCTTGCCACTGGCGGTGGTCTCAACCACCGCCTGGGCGGCACGTTCGGCCTGAGCATGGATTACCTCGACCCGCCCCCGCACCGCATGGGCACCCTGGGCCTGATGCTCAGCGGCACGGGTTGCCAAGCCAATCGCCGCATGCACCTGCTCCACCGAAGCCTGCACCGTCTGCTGCAAACGCACGCTGTCGCGCAGGACCAGCAAACCTTCACTGGCCTGGCGCCCAGCCTTGCCGATGGTTTCCACCGCCTCCCGCGCGCCCTGTTGCAACGCCACGATATGCGCCTGGATATCGCCGGTGGAGCTTTGAGTCTTGCTTGCCAGCGCCCGCACTTCGTCCGCCACCACGGCAAAGCCGCGCCCGGTCTCACCGGCACGCGCCGCCTCGATGGCTGCGTTGAGCGCCAACAGATTGGTTTGCTCGGCAATGCCGTGAATCACGGTCAGCACCACCTCGATCTGCTGGCTTTGCTGGGCCAGGCGCTCGATGACCGTGGAGCCCGCTTGTACTTGGCCCGCCAGCGCCTCGATCAAACTGCCGACCTCAGCCGAGGTCCGCGAGTTCTCATCCGTGGCCTGGCGAATATCCACCACTTGCTGCAACGCCGCCTGCATCGCATGGCTCTCGGCCTGCGCTTCGTCGGCCATCTGCGACAGTGCGCGCAAGCTCTCGGCCACTTCATCGCGCTGTAAACCGGCCGCTGCGTCGGCACCGGCATTGCGCAAGGTCATCGCGCCGATTTCCACGCCAGTGCGCTGGGCCACATCCCCCGCCTCGCGCACGATGGGCTGCAACTTATCCACAAAGCGATTGACCGCCGAAGCCATGTCGCCGATTTCATCCTTGCTGCTGATTTGCACACGCTTGGTCAGGTCACCCTCGCCCGCCGCCAAGTCGTCCATGGCCGCGATCAGGAGCTTCAGGCGATTGACCACACGGCGGCCCAACACGATGGCGATCAGCAGCAACACGCCGAAACCGACCAGCGCCAGGCCCATCCCAATGCGCCAGCGCAAGGTGCCGGCAGCGTCCTGGACGGCGCTGGTGGTGTTCGCAGTCATTTGGGTGGCGGTGGCTTGCGCGGATTGCAGGCGCGCGCCCATGGCGGCAGCGCTATCGGCCGCTGCGCCCTTGAGGCTGTCGCCCACCAACTGGTCACCGCTGGCGATCAGTGCGGAGAAGCGCTTATCCAGCGCGGCCAGATCAGCCTCCACTGCGGCCGTGGAAACCCCCATGCGCACCTTACCGATCTCCACGCCGTTGGGGCTGATGGACGCTTCAACATAGAACACTGAAGGATCATCTTTCGCCGCATCCAACACTTTATCCAGGGCGCGGTCACCTTTGCCTTTTTCCAACAGCGCCTGGTTAATCGGGTTTTCACGGTTGAGGTAGCGGGTCAGATGCTCACCCGCCGCGTCGTCATAGACCACAAACAGCACGTTGGGGTTGCGCTGGGCACGCCGGGCGAACTCCGACAGCGTCGGCACGTCGCTGTCCCACATGGCGCGGGGCGCCACCGAGGCCAGCAGTTGCGCCATGTCA
Organism: Pseudomonas reactans; assembly: GCF_013385825.1. Classification (GTDB taxonomy): domain Bacteria; phylum Pseudomonadota; class Gammaproteobacteria; order Pseudomonadales; family Pseudomonadaceae; genus Aquipseudomonas; species Aquipseudomonas reactans. Next base: position 175,750 of record NZ_JACAPG010000002.1, read on the forward strand.
TTGGCGGAGTCTTTCAGGTCTTTTTCCAGGGTCGCACGCAGTTGCTTCTGCTCTTCCTGCAGGCGGGTTGAAAGCCCCGCTGTCAGACGCTGACGGGTACTGGTCGACAAGGCGTCCAGGCTGGACGTGACTTCTTTACCGGCCTGGGCCAATTCACCCGACAGTTTCTGGCTGTCGATACCCAGGCGATTACCCAAATCAGCTTCCAACGCTGTGACGGTGCTTCGCGTCAGGGCGACGGCCACCAGCACTTGCACCAAAAGGGCGATACCTAGGGTAACGAACACCGGCCGCAACAGACGGCTTTGTAACAATGAGAGAACGGCAGACATCGGGAATCCCTCCACCACGGGTGCCATTAATTTGATAGCACCGCGAAAGAAAGAACCAAAGCAAGGGTCGTGCCGCCCAGGCGACAGAAACGACAAAGGGCTCCCGAAGGAGCCCTTTGCTTTTTACATCAACAGCTTATTAAGCGAACGGGTGACGCAGAACGATGGTTTCGTTGCGGTCCGGACCTGTCGAAATAATGTCGATCGGCGCACCGATCAGCTCTTCAACTCGCTTGATATAAGCACGGGCGTTAGCTGGCAACTCTTCCAGGGTCTTGGCGCCCACGGTCGATTCGGTCCAGCCCGGCACTTCTTCGTACACAGGCTGCAGGCCCACGTAGCTGTCGGCGTCGGTCGGAGCAACGTCCTTGCCTTCGGCATCTTTGTAGCCGATGCAGATATTGATGGTTTCCAGGCCGTCGAGTACGTCCAGCTTGGTCAGGCAGATGCCCGAGATGCTGTTCACATCGATAGCGCGACGCAGGATGACGGCGTCGAACCAGCCGCAACGACGAGCACGGCCGGTGGTCGCGCCGAATTCGTGACCTTGCTTGGCCAGGTGCGCGCCGACGTCGTCGAACAGCTCAGTCGGGAACGGACCCGAACCTACGCGAGTGGTGTAAGCCTTGGTGATGCCCAGGATGTAATCCAGGAACATCGGGCCAACGCCCGAGCCGGTCGCAACGCCACCCGCGGTGGTGTTGGAGCTGGTCACGTACGGGTAAGTGCCGTGGTCGATGTCCAGCAGGGAGCCTTGGGCGCCTTCGAACATGATGTCTTTGCCGGCGCGACGCAGGTCGTGCAGCTCGGCAGTCACGTCCAGCATCAGCGGCTTGAGCAGCTCAGCGTATTCCTTGCACTCGGCCAAGGTTTTTTCGAACTCGATGGCTGGCTCTTTGTAGTAACCGACCAGCATGAAGTTGTGGTAATCCACCAGTTCACGCAGCTTGTCTTCAAAGCGCGGCATGTTCAGCAGGTCGCCCACACGCAGGCCACGACGTGCAACCTTGTCTTCGTAGGCTGGGCCGATGCCGCGACCGGTGGTACCGATCTTCAGCTCGCCACGGGCCTTTTCACGAGCCTGGTCCAGCGCAACGTGGAACGACAGGATCAGCGGGCAGGACGGGCTGATACGCAGGCGCTCGCGCACCGGTACGCCTTTCTCTTCCAGCTTGGTGATCTCACGCAGCAGGGCGTCAGGTGCAACCACCACGCCGTTGCCGATCAGGCACTGCACGCCTTCGCGCAGTACGCCCGACGGGATCAGGTGCAAGACGGTTTTTTCGCCATCGATGACCAGGGTGTGGCCAGCGTTGTGGCCACCTTGGTAGCGCACTACGGCGGCAGCATGTTCGGTCAGCAGATCAACGATCTTGCCTTTGCCCTCATCACCCCATTGGGTGCCCAGGACTACGACATTCTTACCCATAACACTTGTCCTCATTCGCGCAAACTTGGTGCCGGCGATGGCCGGCAGGAAAACTCAAGAAGCCAGTGGCGATACTTGCCAAAGCCCGTTCTGCAGAATCAATTGCCGGTCGCAGTCCGCATCACGGGCGGCGGCCAATGGCTGCCCAGGCAACGCCTGGACGACACGCTGACCCTCACTGCGCAACTGGCAAACCTGCTGCCAGAGTGCTGCGTCCGTACTGTCGGGCATCCAGATGCCACCAGACGGCAGCTCGACCTCAGCACGCCCCAGGGTCACCAGGGTTTTCAAATCGGTGGAGAAACCAGTGGCCGGACGCGCACGACCAAAGTCGGCGCCGATATCGTCATAACGACCACCTTGGGCGATGGCTTGGCCAACGCCCGGTACAAAGACGGCGAACACCACACCGGTGTGGTAGTGGTAGCCACGCAACTCACCCAAGTCAAAGTACAGCGGCAGCTCCGGGAAGCGCGCCGACAACTGCTCGGCAATCGCTAGCACGTCGTCCAGCGCAGCCAGTACCGGCGCCGGCGCCTTGGCCAGGCGCTCACGCGCAGCCACCAGCACTTCACGACCGCCGCACAGGTTGACCAGTGCACGCAGCATGTCAGCCAGATCGGCAGGCACACCCGCCGTCAGGGCAATCACTTCATCGATGGCCTTGCGTTGCAGGGCATCGAACAGCTGTTGTTCCACTTCACCGGACAAACCGGCCGCACGGGCCAGGCCACGGTAGATACCGACGTGACCCAGGTCCATGTGGACATCCGGCACGTCGGCCAGTTGCAGCATGGCCAGCATCAAGCTGATCACTTCAACGTCGCTGCTCGGGCTGGCATCGCCGTACAACTCGGCGCCCAGTTGGATCGGGCTACGGGACGACGACAACGCGCGCGGCTGTGCATGCAGCACGCTACCGGCGTAGCACAGACGGCTCGGACCTTCGCGACGCAGGGTGTGCGCATCGATGCGCGCCACTTGCGGCGTGATGTCGGCACGGAAACCCATTTGCCGGCCCGATTGCGGGTCGATGACCTTGAAGGTGCGCAGATCCAGGTCCTGGCCCGCACCGGTCAGCAGGGATTCCAGGTACTCGATATGGGGGGTCACGACAAACTCGTAACCCCAGCTCTGGAACAGATCCAACACCTGGCGACGCGCTACTTCAATGCGCGCAGCTTCTGGTGGCAGTACTTCTTCGATGCCATCTGGCAGCAGCCAGCGGTCTACCGTTGCCATTACGCCATTCCCCTTTGATCCGGGCGGCCAGCCCTCGGCCGAGCCTTGAGTGAAGCAGAAAACACCCGCCCCCTGCATAAACCACGCGCAAGAGCGACGTGACGAACGGCCTGTAATCGGCCTCGTCGGGCACTTTCCTCGAAAAACCTGTCACGCCTGCCGAATCAAACATGCAGACGCAAAAAAGCCGGGAATTTCCCGGCTGCCGCATCATACACCCGTTTTCTGAAAGGATCACCCCGCCAGGCGTTTTAGCCGCCCGACGGGAGTGAAACCTACAGAATCACAGGCCGGTTACTTGGACTTTTCCAGGTAGCGGAAGAAGTCGCTGCTTGGGTCCAGCACCATGACGTCGGTTTTGTTCGCGAAGCTTTCACGGTAGGCACGCAGGCTACGGTAGAACGCGTAGAACTCCTGGTCCTGGCCGTAGGCCTTGGCATAGATCGCCGCGGCTTGAGCATCGCCATCACCACGGGCCTCTTCAGACTCGCGATAAGCTTCGGCCAACAGTACACGGCGCTGACGGTCGGCATCCGCACGAATACCTTCTGCCAGCTCGTTACCCTTGGCGCGGTGCTCACGGGCTTCACGCTCACGCTCGGTGCTCATACGCTCGAACACGCTGCGGTTCACTTCCTTCGGCAGGTCGATGGCCTTGACCCGGACATCAACCACTTCGATGCCCAGTTCTTTTTCCGCCATCGTGTTCAGCGAACGCGTGATATCAGCCATCAGCGCATCACGCTCACCGGATACCACCTCATGCAGGGTGCGCTTACCAAACTGGTCACGCAGGCCCGATTCCAGACGGCGCGACAAACGCTCGTCAGCAATCTGCTTGAGGCCGGAGGTCGCGGTGTAGAAGCGCTCGGCATCCTTGACGCGCCACTTGGCGTAGGCGTCAACCATCACGGCTTTCTTTTCCAGGGTCAGGAAGCGCTGTGTCGGTGCATCCAGGGTCATCAGGCGGGCGTCGAACTTGCGCACCTGGTTGACGTAGGGGACTTTCACATGCAGGCCCGGCTGGACATCCGCCTGGACCACGCGACCGAATTGCAGCAGCACCGCACGCTCGGTCTGAGCCACGATGTAGAAGCAGTTCCAGGCAGCGATGACCACGACGACGCCCACAATCAGGGCGGTCAGCGATTTATTGCTCATCAACGACTCTCCCTGGTACGTGTTTGCTGTTGCAGCAAGTCAGCGGCCGCACGGGCGCTCGCTTCATTGGCAGCGGCATTGGAACCGGTGGACGGTGCGCTGGTGCTGCTACGACCACCTTCGATCATCTTGTCCAGCGGCAGGTACAGCAGGTTGTTCTGCCCACCTTTGCTGCCGGTCACGAGAACCTTGCTGGTGTTGCTGAAGACTTCCTGCATGGTGTCCAGGTACAGACGTTCACGCGTGACTTCCGGCGCCTTGCGGTACTCGGCGACCAGCTTGGTAAAGCGATCCGCCTCACCCTTGGCGCGAGAGACCACTTCGTCGCGGTAACCGTTGGCATCCTCGAGGATACGCTGGGCCTGACCACGGGCTTCCGGCACGACGCCGTTGGCGTAGGTTTCAGCCTGGTTACGCGAACGCTGCTCGTCTTCACGGGCCCGGATCACGTCATCGAACGCTTCCTGTACTTCGCGCGGTGCGGCTGCGCTCTGTACGTTCACCTGGGTCACGGTGATACCGGTGCGATAGGTATCGAGGAACCTCTGCAGGCGCTCCTTGATCTCGCTGGCCATCAATTCACGACCTTCGGTCAGCACCTGGTCCATCGCGGTCGAACCGACGACATGGCGCAGGGCACTTTCGGTAGCGTGTTGCAGGCTGATTTCCGGCTGATCAACGTTCAGCACGAAGTCCTGCAGGTTGCTGATCTTGTACTGCACGGTCAGCGGCACTTCGACGATGTTCTCGTCTTCGGTCAGCATCTGGCCCTGCTTGGTGTAGGCACGCTCACGCGTGACGTTTTCCATGTACTTCTTGTCGATCGGCGGGAAGTAGATGTTCAGGCCCGGGCCGACAGTCTCGTAGTACTTGCCGAAGCGCAGCACCACGGCCTGTTCCTGCTCGTCCACCACGTACACGGCGCTGTACAGCCATACGGCCGCCAGCACGACAAGACCCAGGCCCAGCAGGCCATAGCCGCCGCCCTTGCTTGTGCGACCGCCGTCGTCACCACCACGTTTTTTTCCACCACCGAACAACCCATTCAGGCTTTCCTGCAGCTTTCGGAAGGCCTCGTCGAGATCTGGTGGCCCCTTGCGGTCGCCATTATTGCGGCGTTTACCACCCCAAGGATCCTGATTATTCGAGTTGCCACCCGGCTCATTCCAAGCCATAGCGCTCTCCATCTGATAAAGCAAAGACGCACCCACGGCGCGCCGACCAATGCTACAGAATGCCTGCCACTGCGGCACAACCGCTTTAGGAGGCTTTTATTGCAAAGTGTGTTGTTCGATGAACTCTGTCGGTACCACGCCTTCACGGCTGACCAGCCGATTCAGCTCCGAGCGCGGCAATCGAACGGCCAGCAAGCTGACACCTTCTTCGTCGTATTCTTCTTTCTGTACCGCGCCCAACTCGAAAAACTGTGCACGCAGTCGAGCAAAACGCTGGGGCAAGCGCAAGGTGCCAACGAACAAATCGCTGCCGAGCAACTCGGCAATGGCCTGTTCAAGCAACTCAAGACCACTGCCATCACGCGCCGACAGCCAGACCCGCTGGGGCTTGCCGTTCTCATCGCGCTGGATTTGTGGCTCAACGCCTTCAAGCAAATCGAGTTTGTTATAGACCTCGAGGATCGGCAAGTCCTGGGCACCAATCTCGCCCAGCACCAGCATCACCTGTTCAATCTGCAACATGCGATCCGGTTCAGCCGCATCGATCACGTGCAACAGCAGGTCGGAATTGCTCGACTCTTCGAGCGTAGACCGAAATGCCTCGACCAGCTTGTGCGGCAAATGACGAATGAAACCCACGGTGTCGGCCAGGACAATCGGCCCCAGATCGTCCAGATCCAGACGACGCAGGGTCGGGTCGAGGGTGGCGAACAGTTGGTCGGCCGCGTACACGTCCGATTTCGTCACGTTGTTGAAGAGTGTGGATTTGCCGGCGTTGGTATAGCCCACCAGGGACACGGTCGGGATGTCCGCGCGAGAACGGCCACGGCGCGATTGCTCACGCTGGCTACGCACTTTCTCCAGGCGGCCCTTGATCTGGCGCAGACGAACCCGCAGCAGGCGTCGGTCGGTCTCGAGCTGGGTTTCACCCGGCCCGCGCATGCCGATGCCACCACCTTGACGCTCAAGGTGAGTCCAGCCGCGGACCAAGCGGGTGCTCATGTGGTCAAGCTGGGCCAGTTCAACCTGGAGCTTGCCCTCATGGGTACGGGCGCGTTGGGCGAAGATATCGAGAATCAGACCGGTACGGTCGATCACGCGACACTCGAAGACACGTTCGAGGTTACGTTCCTGACTGGGCGTGAGGACGTGATTGAAGATCACCAGATCGGCTTCTTCGGCGTGGACCAGGTCGCGCAGTTCCTCGACCTTGCCGCTGCCAATCAGGAATTTGGCGGTTGGCCGATGACGCGGCACGTTAAAAAACGCAACGGTCTCGGCGCCGGCCGAATTTGCCAACTCCTGAAACTCCTGCGGATCTTCGCGCGCCTCAGGGTCCTGTCCATCCAAGTGAACGAGAATGACCCGCTCACCACCACCGTGGCGCTCAAAGAACAAAGGAGACTCCTATCAGGCGTTACCTGGCTCAGCGTCAGCTACGTCGTCACCGGCAGCGCTAGGCAGACGGATTGGACGAACAGGGACGACTGTCGAGATAGCGTGCTTGTAGACCATCTGGCTGACGGTGTTTTTCAGCAGGATCACGAACTGGTCGAACGACTCGATCGTGCCTTGCAGCTTGATACCGTTGACCAGGTAGATGGAAACCCCCACTTTCTCTTTACGTAAAGTATTCAAGTAAGGGTCTTGTAGCGAATGCCCTTTTGACATGTGCCGCACTCCTTTAAGGATCAATAATAAAAAATCGGAAAATAGATAGCTTATGGCCGTCACACCCCCAAGGATAGACGGCAATTGCAAGGACTCAGCTCAATATGGAGACCGATCCCAAGTATTTCAAGGCGCGTGACAGATTGTCGCTGTCCAGGCTGTCCAGCCAGTGCAAATCGCTCCAGCTGCGCAACCAGGTGAACTGGCGTTTCGCCAATTGGCGCGTGGCAATGATGCCGCGTTCCTGCATTTCGGCTGACGTCAGCTTGCCATCCAGATGATCCCAGACTTGGCGGTAGCCTACAGCACGTATCGAAGGTAACCCTGGATGCAGGTCACCTCTGGAACGCAGAGCTACGACCTCGTCCACAAACCCCTGTTCCAACATAATTGTGAATCTTTGTGCAATTCGATCATGCAGCACCTGGCGATTTGCCGGAGCGATGGCCAGATTCGCCACAGTATAGGGCAATTGTGACGCGCCAGATGCGCCTGCGTCAGCACTTTGCGCACTTTGTTTCAGCCGATGTTCAGTCATGGTCTGCCCGCTGACACGCCAGACTTCCAGGGCGCGAGTGAGGCGCTGGGGGTCATTGGGGTGAATGCGCGCGGCGGACACAGGGTCCACGGCGGCCAACTGGTCATGCAAGGCTTGCCAGCCAAGGCGTGCAGCCTCTTCTTCAAGCTCGGCGCGCACCTGGGCGTCGGCCGGCGGCATATCCGCCAGGCCTTCCTGCAAAGCCTTGTAATAGAGCATCGTACCGCCCACCAGCAGCGGAATATTGCCCCGTGCGGTGATATCGGCCATGGCCGCCAGGGCGTCGGTGCGGAAATCCGCGGCCGAATAGCTCTGCGACGGGTCGATGATGTCGATCAGCTTATGCGGATATTGGGCCAACAGCTCCTTGGAAGGCTTGGCCGTGCCGATGTCCATGTCCCGGTAAACCAGGGCAGAGTCGACACTGATCAGCTCGCACGGGAGCACTTTGGTCAGCTCGATGGCCAGGTCGGTCTTGCCGGCGGCTGTGGGGCCCATCAGGAAGATCGCGGGGGGCAAGGCACTCATCAACGACCGCGCAAGAACAGTTTGTCCAGATCGTCCAGGCCCATTTGGGTCCAGGTCGGTCGGCCATGGTTGCATTGCCCGCTGCGCTCGGTGTTTTCCATGTCGCGCAGCAGGCCGTTCATTTCCGGCAGGGCCAGACGGCGATTGGCGCGGATGGCGCCGTGGCAGGCCATGGTGCCGAGCAATTCGTTGATATGCGCCTGAATGCGGTCACTGGTGCCGTATTCCATCAGGTCCGCCAGCACATCAGCGACCAGGCGGTTGGCCTCGGCCTGTTTGAGCAGCGCGGGAATCTGGCGGATGGCCAGGGTTTCCGGGCCCAGGCGCTGCAATTCAAAGCCCAGCTTCTGGAACACACCGTGGTGTTCCTCGGCACAATCGGCCTCACGCTGACTGACCGCCAGGGACTCCGGCACCAGCAGCGGCTGGCCGCTGAGGCCTTCGCTGGCCATGGCGATTTTGAGGCGCTCGTACATGATCCGCTCATGGGCGGCGTGCATGTCCACCAGCACCAGGCCATGGGCGTTTTCCGCCAGGATGTAGATGCCCTTGAGCTGCGCCAACGCGTAGCCCAGCGGCGGGATATCTCCACCGCCTTCCGGCAAGGCCACAGGCGCGCCCGGTTCGGCACCTGGCAGCGGCGCGAAAAACTCGCGGTAAGCCGCCTGGGCTTCAGCCACCGGTACTGCCGACTGTGGGCGCGGGGTGTACTGGTACTGATAACCCGAGCCGGCGCCAGCATTCGGCGCGGTATAAGCAGGTTGTGACTGCGGCGATTGCAGCAGGTTGGCCGCCAGGCTCATTTCGCCCTGAGGGCCGAACTCACCGGCTTGCGGGCCACTCGGGCGGACCACGGCCGTCACAATCGGCGCAGACAACTGATCATCCGGACGCACATCACCCAGGGTGCGGTGCAAGGTGCCGTAGAGGAAATCATGCACCATGCGCCCATCACGGAAGCGCACTTCGTGCTTGGTCGGGTGCACGTTCACGTCCACCACCGACGGGTCGACCTCGAAAAACAACACGAACGTCGGGTGGCGCCCGTTGAACAACACATCGCGATAGGCCTGGCGCACCGCGTGGGCCACCAGCTTGTCGCGCACCGCACGGCCGTTCACAAAGAAGTACTGCAAGTCCGCCTGGCTGCGGGAGAAGGTCGGCAACCCGACCCAACCCCACAGGCGCAGGCCATTGCGCTCGATTTCAATCGGCAGCGCCTGCTCCAGGAAACCCGGCCCGCAAATCGCCGACACCCGGCGAGCACGCGCGGCGTCATCGTGGGCTTCGTGCAAGCTGAGGATGGTCTTGCCGTTATGCCGCAGGTGGAACGCCACATCGAAGCGGGCCAGGGCCAGGCGCTTGATGACTTCCTGCAGGTGATCGAATTCGGTTTTCTCGGCCTTGAGGAATTTACGCCGCGCCGGGGTGTTGAAGAACAGGTCGCGCACTTCTACCGACGTACCGACGGGATGGGCTGCCGGCTGGACCCGAGGCGCCATGTCGCGACCTTCGGTTTCCACTTGCCAGGCCTGCTCGGCGCTGCGGGTGCGGGACGTCAGGGTCAGGCGCGCCACAGAGCTGATGGACGCCAGCGCCTCACCGCGAAAGCCCAGGCTCATCACCCGCTCAAGGTCTTCCAGGTCGCGAATCTTGCTGGTGGCGTGACGCGCCAGGGCCAGCGGCAGGTCGTCGGACGAGATGCCGCTGCCATCGTCACGCACGCGCAGCAGCTTGACGCCGCCCTGTTCCACGTCGACATCAATGCGCTTGGCGCCGGAGTCGATGCTGTTTTCGAGCAGCTCCTTGATCACCGAGGCTGGGCGCTCCACCACCTCACCTGCCGCAATCTGGTTGGCAAGGCGCGGGCTCAGCAGTTCGATGCGTGAGCCGTTATCCAGGATCGATTCGCTCATTACTGCGCCGCCAATTCGGTGCCGGGGATGGTCAACACCTGGCCGACTTTCAATTCATCGGTCTTCAGGTTGTTGGCGCTGCGCAAGGTAGCAGCCGACACCTGGAAACGCACAGCCAGCATGGCCAGGGTGTCGCCGGGCTGTACGCGATGGTCGCGCGGGCCCTGGGCGATCTTCCCGGAGTCACGCAGCCAGGCGATGTAGGTGCCCGGCGGCGGATTCTGCTGGAAGAACTGGCGCACACCGGCGCTGATGGAACGTGCCAGCGCCTGCTGGTGGCTACCGGTCGCCAGTTTCGAAGCTTCGTTGGAGTTGGAGATAAAGCCGGTTTCCACCAGGATCGACGGGATGTCCGGCGATTTCAGCACCATGAAGCCCGCTTGTTCCACGCGCTGTTTGTGCAGCGGCGTGACGCGACCGATATTGCTCAAGACCTTCTGGCCGACGTTCAGGCTGGAGGTCAGCGAAGCGGTCATCGACAGGTCGAGCAGTACACCGGCGAGCATTTTGTCCTTGTCATCGAGGGACACGTTGCCGGCCCCGCCGATCAGGTCGGAACGGTTTTCGCTGTCGGCCAGCCAACGGGCAGTCTCGGAGGTAGCGCCGCGATCCGACAGGGCAAACACCGAGGCGCCAAAGGCTGCAGCCGAAGGCGCGGCGTCGGCGTGGATCGACACGAACAGGTCGGCGCCCTTCTTACGGGCGATTTCGGTACGGCCACGCAACGGAATGAAGTAGTCGCCGGTACGGGTCAGCTCAGCGCGATAACCTTTCATCGCGTTGATCTGGCGCTGCAGTTCACGGGCAATCGCCAGCACCACGTCTTTTTCATGCTGGCCGCGTGAGCCAGAGGCGCCCGGGTCTTCACCGCCGTGGCCGGCGTCGATCACCACGATAATGTCACGCTTGCCGGCGGGAGCCGGTGGCGGCGGAGGCAGCTTGACCTGCGGTTGCGACGGGTTGACCGGCACCGCCGGGACCGTCGCGACGCTTGGAGGCGGTGCAGGCGGCGGGTTGGCATCGGCGGCGTTGTCGAACAGGTCGACCACCAAACGGTTGCCGTACTGGGCGTTGGGCGCCAGGGAGAAGCTTTTCGGGGTCACGACCTTTTTCAGGTCGATCACCACGCGCAGATCGGTCGGCGTACGCTGGGCCGAGCGCATGGCGGTAATCGGAGTATTGGCGGTGGACACTTTCAACGGCGCAGCCAGGGTCGCACCGTTGATATCAATCACCAGGCGATCAGGCGACGTCAACGTAAAGACGCTGTGCTGGACCGGGCCAGACAGGTCGAACACCAGTCGCGTGTTATCCGGCGCTCGCCACAGGCGAACACTTTTCACCTGTGAAGCAGCCAGAGCATTGACAGTCATTGCCGCAAGCAACACCCCCACGACAGCAACCAACGCGCGAAAGCGCATACCTAACCCCACCAATTATTTGAATTCCAATGCCAAAGCGGCGCACCAAGACTGGCCGCGCGCGCTCTGGGGCAACAACTTCAACTGACGTCCGTGCTCATGCGGCGTAATGGTAATGGTCATGTCAGGCTTTGGCAAAAAGCCTGTGCCTTTATCTGGCCACTCGATCAGGCACAACGCATCTGCATCGAAGTAATCCCGGATACCCATGTATTCCAGCTCTTCGGGGTCCACCAGACGATAGAGGTCAAAGTGAAAGGCGCGCACTGCACCGATCTCGTAGGGTTCTACCAGGGTGAACGTAGGGCTTTTTACTGCCCCTGTATGGCCCAACCCTCGGATAATCCCTCGGGACAGCGTGGTCTTGCCCGCCCCCAAATCGCCCTCCAGAAAGATAAGCCCGGCTCCGGCCGTCACCTGCGCGATGCGTTGCCCGAACGCAACCATGGCCTCTTCATCGGCCAAAAAAAGGATTACTTCAGACACGGCGACTGCTCCTCCAGCAATTGACGAATGGCGGGTATCAAGTCGCTGGCAGCCAGCCCACGACCAAAGGTGCCCTGGCGATCGCCCGCCGTGGCGTGCAACCAAACCGCCAGGCAGCTTGCCTCATAGGCCTGCATGCCCTGGGCCAGCAACGCGCCCACCAGACCGGCCAGGACATCACCGAGCCCCGCCGTCGCCATCGCCGGATGGCCTTGGTCACAGCGTGAAACACGTCCGTCCGGGCTGGCAATCAAACTGCCAGCCCCCTTGAGGATAGCCACTGCATTGAATTTCTGAGTCAACGCGCGCGCCACCTTAAGACGATCGGCCTGAACCTCGGCTGTCGAAAGGCCCAACAACCGCGCAGCCTCCCCCGGATGCGGGGTGATCACGCTGTTGGCTGGCAAGCTGACGCCACCACTGGCGAGCTGATTCAAGGCATCGGCGTCCCAGACCTGCGGCAAGCTGGCGTTGGCGGCGACGGACAGCAGGCTTTTGCCCCAGGACGCGTCACCCAGCCCAGGCCCGATCACAATGACCGAGATCTTTTCCAACAGGCCCATCAGTTGATTGGCCGAGCTCACGCCGACGGTCATGACTTCCGGCAAGCGGGCCAACGCGGCCGACACGTGGTCCAGGCGCGTCGCCAGGGACACCATCCCCGCACCACTGCGCAAGGCACTTTCGGCGCTCAGCAGGGCGGCGCCACCCAAGCCGCGGTCGCCGCCAATGACCAACAGGTGGCCAAACTGGCCTTTATGGGCGTCCGGGGAACGGGCCGCCAGTTGCGGCAAATGGCCGTGCAACAGGGGCTGTACGTCGGTTATTGCGTGTTTTGTCTGCGGCATGCGTCTTCAAGCTCCGATGTCTGGCAGAATTATACGCATCTAACCTGTGGTTTCCCGTGTCTCATGCCTGCTATTACGTCCGATCTGCCCGCCCTCGCCCAATCGATCAAAGACTGGGGCCGCGAGCTGGGCTTTCAACAAGTCGGCATCAGCGGCCTGGACCTGGCCGAGCATGAGCAGCACCTGCAACGCTGGCTCGACGCGGGCTACCACGGCGAGATGGAGTACATGGGCGCCCATGGCAGCAAACGCTCCCACCCCGATGAACTGGTACCGGGCACCTTGCGCGTGGTGTCGCTGCGCATGGATTACCTGCCGGGCGACACGCAAATGGCCCAATTGCTGGCCAAGCCGGAAAAAGCCTATATCTCCCGTTACGCCTTGGGCCGCGACTACCACAAGCTGATCCGCAAGCGCGTGCAGCAACTGGCCGACCGCATCCAGGCGCAAATCGGACCCTTCGGTTTCCGTGCCTTTGTCGACAGTGCGCCGGTGCTGGAAAAAGCGATCGCCGAAAAAGCCGGGCTGGGCTGGATCGGCAAAAACACCCTGGTCCTTAATCGCAAGGCCGGTAGTTACTTCTTTCTGAGCGAACTATTCGTCGACCTGCCATTGCCGATCGACGCCCCTCACAGTACCGAACACTGCGGCCGCTGCACCGCTTGCCTGGATATCTGCCCCACCAATGCCTTCGTCGGACCCTATGTATTGGACGCACGGCGCTGCATTTCCTATCTGACCATCGAGCTCAAGAACGCGATCCCCGAGGACCTGCGCCCCCTGATCGGCAACCGTGTGTTTGGCTGCGACGATTGTCAGATCGTATGCCCGTGGAATCGTTTCGCCCGCTCTACCGCCGAGAGCGATTTCAAGCCACGCCACAATCTGGATAACGCGGAGCTGGCCGAGCTGTTTATGTGGGACGAGGATAAATTCCTCAGCAGCACCGAAGGCTCACCGCTGCGTCGCGCCGGCTACGAGCGCTGGCTGCGTAATCTGGCGGTTGGCCTGGGCAATGCGCCGTCGAGTATTCCAGTGCTGGAAGCCTTGAAGGCGCGTCGGGATTACCCGTCGGAACTGGTGCGCGAACATGTGGAGTGGGCGCTGAACCAGCACGCTACGCGCTAGTGCACGTCGTCGTTGTAGACGAACTTGGGCATTTCCCAGTGAAAACGGATCGCCAGCAGGCGCAATAGAAAGCCGCTGAACAGGGTCAACAGAATCGACTGCTCGCTGGGCAGCTCCAGATAAAGGCAGAGCATGTAGAACCAGGCGGCGAGGAACGACACGCTGGCGTACAGCTCGCGGCGGAAGATCAGCGGGATGTCGTTGCAGAAGATGTCGCGCAGGATGCCGCCGAAGACCCCAGTGATCACACCACTGACCGACGCCACCAGCATGCCGTGGCCCATTTCCAACGCGGTCATGCAACCGATCAGAGTGAAGGCCACCAGGCCCACGGCGTCCAGCGCCAGGAACAACGAGCGCAGGCGACGCATCAGCGGTGCGATAAAGATCGTCACCAGTGCGGCAATGGAGGTCAGCACCAGGTATTCCGGGTGTTTGACCCAGGTCAGCGGGTAATGCCCAAGCAGCACGTCGCGCACCGAACCACCGCCCAACGCTGTGACGCAGGCGATCAGCACCACGCCAAACCAATCCATGCCACGCCGACCAGCAGACAGCGCGCCGGTCATGGCTTCGGCGGTGATGGCGAGGAGGTAGAGCATCAACAGCATGAGGGCGATCCTTGCATTGAGGCCGGCAGTCTAATCATTTGCTGACGGCACCAAAAGGGGGCGTCACGCTTTGATGAAATGCTTGCGGTAATGCTGCAACTCGGCGATCGACTCGCGGATATCATCCAGGGCCAGGTGGGTGCTGCCTTTATGGAAGCTGTCTTTGACTTCCGGCGCCCAACGCGCGGCCAACTCTTTGAGTGTCGACACATCCAGGTTGCGGTAGTGGAAGTAGCTTTCCAGCCCTTTCATGTGGGTATAGAGGAAGCGACGGTCCTGGCAAATGCTGTTGCCGCAGATCGGCGACTTGCCCTTGGGCACCCACTTCTCCAGGAAGGCAATGGTCTCGGCTTCGGCTTCGGCCATGCTGATGCGGCTGTCGCGCACACGCTGGGTCAGGCCGGAGTTGCCGTGGGTGCGGGTGTTCCACTCGTCCATGGTGGCGAGGACTGCGTCACTGTGGTGGATGGCGATCACCGGACCTTCGGCCAAGGTGTTGAGGTTGCTGTCGGTGACAATCGTAGCCATCTCGATGATGACGTCGGTGTCGGGGTTCAGACCGGTCATTTCCAGATCGATCCAAATCAGGTTCTGTGGGTTTTGCATGGCTTGATTCTCTTGGCACCTTGGCGTAGCTGCGCAGTTTAGCAGGCGGGGGCGTGCTAGACTCGCGACCGTTTTACCCAACCTTTGCATTATCGACACGGAACACCCATGGCCAAACGCCAGCTCAACCGTCGCCAAAACTGGCGCATCGAAAAGATTCAAGGTGAACGCGCCGCTCGCGCCGCCAAACGTGAATCCTCCGCCGTGGAAGCGCTTGAAGGCGGCGACCTGGGCCCTGAACAAACAGGCCTGGTGATCGCGCACTTTGGTGTGCAGGTCGAAGTCGAGGCGCTCGAAGGCGAACTCGCAGGCTCTGTGTTCCGTTGCCACTTGCGCGCCAACCTGCCTGCGCTGGTGACCGGCGACCAAGTGGTCTGGCGTGCCGGCAACCAGGGCATCGGCGTGATCGTCGCCCAGTTGCCGCGTACCACCGAACTGCGCCGCCCGGACAGCCGTGGCCAGCTCAAGCCGGTGGCAGCCAACGTCGACATGATCGTGATCGTGTTCGCCCCGCTGCCCGAGCCCCATGCCAACCTGATCGACCGCTATTTGGTCGCCGCCGAGCATGCCGGCATCCGCCCGTTGTTGCTGTTGAACAAATTCGACCTGATCGACGAGCAGAACGCCCCGGCGCTGAATGCGCTGCTGGCGGTGTACCGCACGCTGGGTTACCCGGTGCTGGAAGTCTCGGCGCATCACGGCAATGGCATGGAACAGCTGCAACAGCAGTTGGACGGGCGCATCAGCGTGTTTGTCGGCCAGTCGGGCGTGGGTAAATCCTCGCTGGTCAACAGCCTGCTGCCGGAAGTCGAAACCCGTGTGGGCCCGCTGTCGGAACTGTCCGGTCAGGGCACCCACACCACCACCACCGCGCGGTTGTTCCACTTCCCCGGCGGTGGTGAGCTGATCGACTCCCCCGGTATCCGCGAATTCGGCCTCGGCCACGTCAGCCGCAGCGATGTGGAAGCAGGCTTCATCGAATTCAACGACCTGATCGGCACATGCCGCTTCCGCGACTGCAAACACGACCGCGAACCGGGCTGTGCATTGCTCAAGGCGTTGGAGGATGGGCGTGTGCAGCAGCAGCGGATGAATAGCTATCGGTCGATTATTGCGAGTTTGCCGGAGAGCAGTTACTGAGCCGCCATGCCTTGATACACATAAAGTAAGGCACAGATCGGCCTAGTCCATTGATTTAACGGGGTTTGGCATCAAGAATTCAGGACAACTGGGCGGCCAGTCGACACGAGCCAGCTTGAATTCGGAATTCCTGATGCGCATAATTGCTCCGTCACCAGCGATAGCTGGCAGGAGTCTGGATCCTTTTCGGGGTTGATCCAGCGGCGCAGAAGGGGCGAAGCAAGCTCCACTGCGTGTCGAATGAAGCCGCCTTCGGGCGGCTTTGCTTTTTGTGGGGAATTAATAATTGCCTCTTTACTATCACCCCAAACAAGGCGATGTGCTGCTCTGCGACTTCACGCGAGGCTTTGTTGCACCAGAAATGCTGAAGATCCGCAAAGTCGTAGTGATATCCCCGACGGCTACCCACAACCGCAAGCTCTGCACAGTAGTGCCGATCTCTTCTACCGCTCCCGAGATACAGCATGACTGGCACCATTTACTTCACACCAATCCACTTCTAACTGATGGCTACAAAGAGCTGTGGGTGAAGTGCGACATGATTTACACCGTCAGCTTCGAGCGGCTCGACAAACTCCACAGAAAGACCCGTTCCAAAGGACGAGAGTACTTCGTACCGAGGTTATGTACCGACGACATGCAAGGCGTGATCAGCGGTGTGAAAGCCTATCTTCCGCTCTGACGGATACGAAAACGCCCCAATGAGTTGGGGCGTTTTCACTGACGAAGTTTGTCGAAAAGGGCCTACGACCCGGTACCAGGCACCGTAGGATCCTTCACCCCACCATCATCAAACAAATTCAGCTTCTGGCGCAGCTCATGCGCCGGCAGCGGCTCTTGCCCTGGCGGAATGGCATTCGGGTCGACCGGTACTTCACCCGGTGCGCCTGCACCTTGGGTGGGTTGCGGCGCTGGCGGCTGATCACCTTCAATCGCACGCTGGGCCTTCTTGGTCAGCACCACGATATCGATCCGGCGGTTGACCGGGTTGAACGGGTCTTGATGGTCAAACAGCTGCGACGAAGCAAACCCGACCACCCGTGCCACTTGCGGGTCCGGATAGCTGCCGGCGACCAGCGCGCGGCGAGCGGCGTTGGCGCGGTTGGCCGAAAGCTCCCAGTTGCCGAAATCGCCCTGGCCCGCGTATGGCTTGGCGTCGGTGTGGCCACTGATGCTGATCTTGTTCGGCACCGCCTTGATGGTGTCGGCCATGGCCAGCAGGATGTCTTCAAAGTACGGCTTCAAGCGCGCACTGCCAGAGTCGAACATCGGCCGGTTGGCCGCGTCGGTGATCTGGATGCGCAAGCCTTCAGGCGTGATCTCGAAGGAAATCTGGTCCTTGAATTTCAGCAGTTGCGGGTTTTCTTCGACCTTGGTTTGCAGCTCTTGCAGCAGCAGCTCAAGGCGCTCCTGCTCGACCTGCTCGGCCATGGACTCGACCGTGTCGCGCTCGATCGGGATTTTTTCCTGGGGCGACTCGGTCTTGATTTCCGGATTGATGGTGCGCTCAGGTGCCAATTGCGGCGAGCCGCCCAGGTCGATCACGAAGGGCGTGCCGCTTTCCGAGAAACCAATCGGGTCTTTGAAGTAGCCGGCGATGGCGATCTTCTGTTCCGGCGTGGCGGTGGACATCAGCCACAGCACCAGGAAGAACGCCATCATCGCCGTCGCAAAGTCGGCGAAGGCGATTTTCCAGGCGCCGCCATGGTGCCCCGCAGCGAAGCGCTTGACGCGCTTGATGATTATCGGCTGGTTGTTTTCCATGGCTTAGCGACCGCGAACCGCTTGTTCCAGCTCGGCGAAGCTTGGGCGATGTTTCGGGTACAGCACCTTGCGGCCAAACTCCACCGCCAGGGACGGCGGCATGCCGGAAGCCGAAGCGACCAGGCTGGCCTTGATCGATTCGTACAGGTTGATTTCTTCCTTGGCGTCATGGGCCAGGGAGGTGGCCAACGGGCCGAAGAAGCCGTAGGCCGCGAGAATACCGAAGAACGTACCCACCAGTGCCGCACCAACGTGCATGCCTATAGCGGCCTGGTCGCCCTCGCCCAGGGACGCCATGGTCACCACGATACCGAGTACCGCCGCGACGATACCAAAACCCGGCATACCGTCAGCGATGCCGGTCACGGCGTGGGAAGGATGCTCCAACTCTTCTTTAAGGCTGAACAACTCCATGTCGAACAGGCCTTCCAGCTCATGGGGGGCCATGTTGCCGGAGGACATGATGCGCAGGTAGTCGCAGATGTAGGCGGTCATGCGCTCATCTTTGAGCACAGCCGGGTACTTGGCGAAAATCGGGCTGGCGGCGGCGTCTTCGATGTCAGCCTCGATGGCCATCATGCCTTCGCGGCGGCTCTTGTTGAGGATCTCGTAGACCAGCCCCAGCACTTCCAGATAGAACGTGTGAGTGAAGCGCGAACCGAACATCCCCAGCGACTTCTTGACCACGTGCATAGTCATGTAGCCGGGGTTGGCCTGCAAGAATGCGCCGAACGCCGCACCACCGATGATCAGCACTTCGAAGGGCTGGATCAACGCCGCAATTTTACCGTGGGACAGGACGTAGCCACCGAGCACACTTGCGATGACGACGATGATGCCGATAATTTTAGCCATAGGGGATGAGTACTTGCGCCGTCGGGTTCATGGACATATTGGGTGTAGCAGAAAACTCTTGTTCTACTTATCGGCAAAACTGCGCCAGACTATAGCCCGTTAAGGCGAAAAGCCAGTTCGGCCCGCTCCGGGCGTGTAGACCGCAAGTGATGATCGCGCCCCTATCATGGCTAATGAAACGACAGTCCCAAGTGCAAAACCCAACTCTCTCGCTGCTTGGATCAAGCGCCTGGACGATGTGCTGCTGCCTGTGCCCCAGGCCAGCCACGACCGGGTGTGCAAAGGCATCCGCGACAGCCGCAGTTCATTGCGAGATATTGCGGAGCTGATGCAAAGCAGCCCGGCGCTCGTGCTCAGCGTGATGCGCGAGGCCAACAGCCATACCCATGGCAGCCTGGCGGAACCGGCGGAAAACCTCGAAGTGGCGCTCAACCGCCTGGGCCTCAAGCGCGCCGAAGAACTGCTGGCGCGCCTGCCCTCGGTGCCGGCCAACGAGATCCCCGTGGCGTTGCGCCAATTGTTGCTGGTGAGCCAGCACGCTTCGCAGCAAGCCAACGGTTTGTTCGGCAGCCGCCTGGCGCGACTGTGGCAGGACATTCACTGGGGCAGCCTGCTGTTTCTGTCGCCGCTGTGGCCGATGGCGGTCGCCTACCCCAAGCTCCTTGAAGAATGGGAACTGCGGGTGATCCACAAAGGCCAATCGGCGCGCGAGGTCGAGCAGGCGTTGTTCGGCGTGCGCTTGCTGGACCTGTGCGTCGGCCTGACCGAAGCCTGGCACCTGCCGATCTGGGTGTCCCAGGGCTACAAGCTACTGATGAGCGAGCAACGCTTGCTGGTCAAGGCGCTGCACATCGCCCGCGAAGACGACCCATTGCGCCACCAGCAATTACTCGACGCCGAACCCAATCTGCGCCGCTGGTTGAACCAGCCGGCCAACACCGTGCTGCTGGCCAACGGCCTGGCGATGTCGGCCCAGGAATCCTGGACCTGCCCGCACACCGAACGCTGGCAACTCCTCACGGCGCTGTACCTGCAACAGCCTCTGGGCGAGGTACAACAACAGGTTCACCAGCAGGCCGTCACCAGCGCCCGTACCGCCTTGATGCCAGACCTCTGGCACCCGGCGCTGTCGTTGATTTGGCCGTGGCATGTACAAAAGATTCATCGCGGCCTGCTCCCAGCGCCGCCGCCCACCGCCGAGGCCCTGGCCGTGTGGCGCAAACGCTGCACCGAACTGCTGGTGGAGCCGAGTCGCTTTGCCAACGCCATGCACTTGACCACCTGCGCCAAGGAAGCCCTGGTGGCCAGTGGCATGCAGCGGGTCATGCTATTAATGGCTGACCGCGCCATGAGCACCTTGCGTGTGCACCAGGCCGATGGCCTGCCGAAGGATGCGGCCAATTTGAGCCTGGATGTGGTCAACAGTACGTTGCTGCAGCGCTTGCTGGAAAAATCCGCCCAGGTACGCCTCAACCCTGAAAACCATGCGCAGTTCTCGGCCTTGCTGCCGCCGATACTGCGCCGCCTGTTTACCGGCGAACACCTGTTGCTGCGCTCGCTGAGTTGCAATGGCAAGGTGGTGATGCTGATGGTAGCCGACCAGGGCGGCGGGCCGTTCTCGGAAACCACCGTGCAGGCCTTCGGCAAAACCGCCCAATGCATCGAAAAAGCCCTGCACTGCTTTACCAACCGCAGCGCCTGATGCTTGCGCTACAATCGCCGTCTTTTATCGCCAACATTTGTGCCCAGGAGACCTCACATGCCTGACTTCTCTGGCTTGCCGCTGGTGATCGAATCCAGCGACCTGCTTGGTCGCCTCGATGCCGAACACCTGATACTGGTGGACCTCACCAGTGCCGCCCGCTACGCCGAAGGGCATATCCCCGGCGCGCATTTCGTTGACCCCAAGCGCACCCAACTGGGCCAGCCGCCGGCGCCCGGCCTGCTGCCCAACAAGGCTGATCTTGAGAAACTGTTCGGCGAACTGGGTCATACCCCGGACGCCACCTACGTGGTCTACGACGACGAAGGCGGCGGCTGGGCCGGACGATTCATCTGGATGCTCGACGTGATCGGCCATCAGAAGTACCACTACCTGGACGGCGGCCTGCTGGCCTGGCTGGAAGAAAAGCATCCGGTCTCGACCGAGGTGCCCGCCCCCGTCGGCGGCCCGGTCAGCCTCACGCTGCACGACGGCCCCACCGCCACCCGCGAATACCTGCAAAGCCGTTTGGGCGCTGCCGACCTGGGCATCTGGGACGCACGCGGTCCGCTGGAGTACTCCGGCGAGAAGGTCCTGGCGGCCAAAGGCGGACACATCCCCGGCGCCGTGAACTTCGAATGGACCGCCGGCATGGACAAGGCGCGCAACCTGCGTATCCGCCGCGACATGCCGCAGATCCTCGAAGACCTCGGGCTGACCCGCGACAAAGAAATTATCACCCACTGCCAGACTCACCACCGCTCTGGCTTCACCTACCTGGTGGCCAAGGCGCTCGGTTATCCGCGAGTCAAAGGTTATGCCGGTTCCTGGGGCGAATGGGGCAACCACCCCGACACCCCCGTCGAGATTTAAGGTTTAAGGACAGTTATGAAAAAGCAGTTGTTTATCCTCAGCCAGTACTTGCTGCCGCACCACTTGCTGTCGCGCCTGGCCGGTTGCATCGCCGAATGCCGCGTGCGCTGGTTCAAGAATGCCTTCACCACGTGGTTCGCCAAGCGTTATCAAGTGGACATGTCCCAGGCCCTGGTTGAGGACGTGACCGCCTACGAGCACTTCAACGCCTTCTTCACCCGCGCACTGAAAGACGGCGCGCGCCCACTGGATCAAACCCCAGGCGCGGTGTTGAGCCCAGCCGATGGCGCAGTCAGCCAATTGGGCCCGATCGAGCATGGCCGGGTGTTCCAGGCCAAGGGCCACAGCTTCAGCGTGCTGGAATTGCTGGGGGGCGATTCGGCCGTAGCAGCGCCGTTCATGGGCGGTGATTTCGCCACCATCTACCTGTCGCCAAAGGACTACCACCGCGTGCACATGCCGCTGGCCGGTACGCTGCGCGAGATGGTCTACATCCCGGGTCGCATCTTCTCGGTGAACCAGACTACCGCTGAAAACGTACCTGAACTGTTCGCGCGCAACGAGCGCGTTGCCTGCATTTTCGACACCGAACGCGGCCCGATGGCCGTGGTATTGGTGGGTGCGATGATTGTTGCGTCGATTGAAACCGTGTGGGCCGGTTTGGTGACGCCGCCGAAACGCGAGCTGAAAACCTTCCGCTACGACGAAGCCGCGCGCGCGCCGATTCATTTGGAGAAAGGTGCGGAACTGGGTCGCTTCAAGCTGGGTTCGACGGCGATCGTGCTGTTCGGGCCGGATCAGGTGAAGTGGGCTGAAGAACTGGCCGCTGGTACTCCGGTACAGATGGGCCAGGGCATCGCCGCACCTAAAGCCTGATCGACACAGACCCTGTAGGAGCGAGCTTGCTCGCGAAGAACTCAAGAACACCGCGGGCATCCAGAATGCCCGTGTAATCGTTGACGATTTTCGCGAGCAAGCTCGCTCCTACAGGGGGTGGCGTGACGGCCTAAAGCTGGCCGTCGCGGTCACGGAAGCCCAGCAGATACAGCACGCCATCCAGTCCTAGTGTCGAAATCGCCTGCTTGGCCGACTGCTTCACCAACGGCTTGGCACGGAACGCTACACCCAACCCGGCAATCGCCAGCATCGGCAGGTCATTCGCACCGTCGCCGACCGCAATGGTCTGTTCCAGACGCAAGCCTTCCTTGTGCGCCAGCTCCTTCAGCAAATCCGCCTTGCGTTGTGCGTCGACAATCGGCTCGACCGCCACGCCGGTCACCTTGCCATCCACCACTTCCAGCTCGTTGGCGAACACGTAGTCAATGCCCAGCTTGGCCTGCAGTTGCTTGGCGAAGTAGGTGAAGCCGCCAGACAGGATGGCGGTCTTGTAGCCCAGGCGCTTGAGTTCGGCGAACAGGGTCTCGGCGCCTTCGGTCAGGCGCAGGGAGGCGCCGATGGAGTCCAGCACGCTCACGTCCAGGCCTTTGAGCAGCGCGAGGCGCTCTTTGAAGCTGGCGCGGAAGTCCAGCTCACCGGCCATGGCGCGTTCAGTGATTTCGGAAACCTGCTCGCCCACACCGGCGGCTTTGGCCAACTCGTCGATGACTTCAGCCTCGATCAGCGTGGAGTCCATGTCGAACACCGCCAGACGGCGGTTGCGGCGGAACAACGAGTCTTCCTGGAAGGCGATGTCGACGTTCAGCTCCTGGGCCACGCTGAGGAATTCGGCGCGCAAGGCTTGCGGGTCGGCCGGTTCGCCGCGCACGGAGAACTCGATGCAACCCTTGCCCTTGTCGGCCGGAGTGTCCAGTGGCA
Source organism: Pseudomonas reactans (assembly GCF_013385825.1). Classification (GTDB taxonomy): domain Bacteria; phylum Pseudomonadota; class Gammaproteobacteria; order Pseudomonadales; family Pseudomonadaceae; genus Aquipseudomonas; species Aquipseudomonas reactans. The sequence continues at coordinate 198,991 of NZ_JACAPG010000002.1, forward strand.
TGCGACCCGACAGACGGTCGATATGGTCGATGTTCAGACCGTACTGCGCGGTAATGGAGCTGACGCGTTGCAGCTGCTCGGCGGTGACCTTGCGGGTCAGCAGCGTCACGATGTGGCGTTTCTTGCCCTGGCCGGCGACCCATTGCTGGTAGTCCTCTTCGGAAACCGGGGTGAAACGCACCTGTTGATCCAGCTTGTACGCCGTAAACAGGATGTCCTTGAGCACCGAAGACGCCTGTTCTGTGCTCGGGATCTCGACCAGGATGCCGAACGACAGGGTGTCGTGGATCACCGCCTGGCCGATGTCGAGAATGTTCACACCACCCTGGGCCAGAACGCCGGTAATGGCTGCGGTCAGACCTGGGCGGTCCTCCCCCGTGATGTTAATCAGGACAATTTCGCGCAAGGCGCACCCCCAGGCTGGAAAAAAACCGCATTCTACCCACTTTCAGTGACCATCGGGCACAGCCAGCGCTTTGCCGGTCCTAGGGCTGTCGCTATACTGCGCGTCAACTTCACGGACCAAGAGCCGAGCGCAAGTGAACCGGCCCACGCCAGTAAAAACCGATAATTTCTTCCTGCTGATCTTCCGGGCACTGCGCCACCGCCGTGTACCGATCGCATTACGCATCGCCAGCCATAACGTGATCCTGGTCGCCCTGGCCTTGGTGATCTACGCCTGCGTGATGGGTTTGCAGTTCAAACAGGCCATGCACGAGCAAGCCGACGCCCTGGGCGAGAGCTTGACCACCCAGACCGCCACCTCGGCGACTGAGCTGTTGGTGTCCAATGACATCCTCAGCCTCAACGTGCTGCTCAACAACCTGACCAAGAACCCGCTGGTGGCCCACGCCGCCATCTACAGCGTGGACAACCGGATCATGGCCGAAGCCGGGCAGCGCCCGAAAAACGGCCTGTTGGGTGAGGCCGAAGGCCTGTATTCGAGCAATATCACGTTCCAGGACGTGAAGGCCGGCCAACTGCGCATCAGCCTGGACATGCAGCAATTCCAGCAGCCGATGACCATCAGCCTGCAAAGCATGGGCATCTTGAGCGCGATCCTGCTGGCATTGGCCTTGGCCTTGAGCCTGCGCCTGGGTCGACACATCTCTACGCCGCTGATGCAGTTGCGCATCTGGCTGCGCGATATCGACGAACACACCCCGGCCACTGACCGCCAGGATGAGATCGGCGACCTCGCCCGCCAGTTGCACGCCAGTTTCGCCCCGGAACCCGTAGTGCGCGAAGTAGAGCCAGAGCCTGAGTTCGACGAAACAGACTACGACGACGAGCCTGAGTTTGAAGTGCAAGACGCGCCGGTAGCGGGCCTGAAGCCTGCCACCCGCCAGGCGTTCAAAGCCGAAGAAGACGAGCTGGACGAAGAAGACCCCTTCGCCGACCTGCGCGACACCTCGGCCAGCGAACCGGCCGTCGCACCGAAGCCAGTCCCGGTGAAGAACACCGAACCCCAGTTCAGCGCCGTATTGGCTGTGCAACTGGGCGCTCAGGATCAACTGCGTCGCCTGCCCCGTGCACGCCTGACCGAGCTACTGGAACGCTACCGCGACTGCCTCGACCAGGCCGCATCGCTCTACCAGAGCGAGCTGCACACCCTGAACGACGGCAGCACGCTGATGCTGTTCCACAGCGAAGACAGTGGCGAAGACTACCTGACCAACGCCATCTGCTGCGGTGAGCTGCTGCGCGCCTTGGGCCATGCCCTGCAGATCGAAGTGGCCGACAGTGGCATCACGCTGCAACTGCAGTTGGGCCTGACGGTGAGCGATGACCTGTTTGGCATGACCCAGATCGACCTGCTGCTCACCGAGAGCGCCCAGGATGCCCTGGCCCTGTCGCAACACAGCCGCAACCTGTTGCTGGTGGAGCGCAAGATTAGTGAAGACACGCTGATTCGCCAGCGCGCACGGATCCGCCCGATTGCCAGCCCAGAGGGTGCAAGCTGTGTGGAGCGGTTGATGGAACCGTACCCGTCGATGCTGGAGCGGCAGTTGGCGCGGATGCACGAGACCCGCAAGCCCTGATCTTATGTAGGAGCCGGCTTGCCGGCGATGAGGCCCTTGAGGCCGGTGGTTATGGTGAGATTGCCATCGCCGGCAAGCCGGCTCCTACAGGTCTACAGCCAACAAAAAGGCCCGCTGAGTCAGCGGGCCTTTTTTGTATCTGCGATTCAGATCAGAACCTGAACACTTCCATATCCGTGCGAATCGGCGTCGCCATTGGCATCTTCGGCTTCTGCGGCTCTGCCGGCTTGGCCTGCGCCGGGGCGCTCTGCTTGCGTGGCGCTTCGGCAATCGGCGGCTGGTTGGCCAATGGCTTGAGGGCCACCGACAATTGCTGTGCCAGATGCTGCAACAACACGCCCTGGGCCTGGACCTGGGACGCGGTGGTGCCGGTGTGTTGTTCCTGCAGGTGCACGATGCGGTTATCGCGTACCTGGCCGCGACGGTCGATCAAGCGCCATTGCGCATCGAGGATCGCCGGCTGCGACGTACCGGAGTCAAGACGGGTGATGGTCAGCAACACCTGCACATCCGGGGTAAAACCAGTCGGCGCGGGTGCCAGCACCACACGCTGGCTATCCAGTTGACCCGCGACCTGGCGCAACATCAGCTGGTTGATGTCGGACGACAAACTGCCCGCCCAACGACCGTCGGTGGAACCTTGCAGGCTGCCATCGTTCTGACGTTGCAGCAGGGTTTCGCGTTGCAGGTAGTCGGCGACCACCACCGGGCCCAGCAAGACGGCCATGCCGGCGGTCTGTGCAGGTTGAGCCGGACTTCCGCTGTCCAGCTGGTACAGCGACACCGGTTGATGTGTGCTGCAACCCGCCAGCCCCAAAAGGCCAGCGAGTACAAAAAATAAAGGAAGGCGTGGAGCAGTCATCATCCCATCCAGGTGGCTGCCACAAGGCGAACCACAATGTAATACTAAAAATAACCTAAACACGCTCGGCCACGCCGGCGCTGGAAAGGCCATATCATCCGTGAATATGCGCCATGACTCCAGCGCCAAAGCGTCGATCTACGCGTTAAATCGTAGATCGAGGGCTCTAATACGCGTTAAACCGGCGTTTCCACCAGCAAAGCATCCACGCGCTGGAAGCCGCGAGGCAATTTGTTACCACGCCGACCGCGCTCACCCTTGTAATGCTCGAGGTCGTCAGGACGCAACGACAGGGTACGTTTACCGGCCTGAAGCACCAACGTCGCGCCTTCCGGGATCACTGCGATGTCGGTCACATACTCTTCGCGACTGGCCACCCGCTCGCCGGGAATGCCAATGATCTTGTTGCCCTTGCCTTTGCCCAACTGCGGCAGGTCGCTGATCTTGAACACCAGCAAACGCCCTTCGGTGGTCACCGAGGCCAGCCAGTTGCTTTCACGGTCATCCACCGGCCGTGGCAGGATCACCTTGGCGTTGTTCGGCAAGCTCAGCAAAGCCTTGCCGGCCTTGTTCTTGGCCTGCAGGTCTTCACCTTTCACCACAAACCCATAACCCGCGTCGGAGGCGATCACGTACAGCGCATCATCGTCCGGCAGCAGCACGCACTCGAAGTTCGCCCCTGGCGGCGGTGTCAGGCGGCCGGTCAACGGCTCGCCCTGCCCCCGTGCAGACGGCAAGGTGTGGGCCGGCACCGAATAACTGCGCCCGGTGGAGTCGATAAACACCGCAAACTGGTTGGAACGCCCGGCGGCAGCGGTCTTGAACCCGTCGCCGGCCTTGTACGACAAGCCTGTGGCGTCAATATCATGCCCCTTGGCGGAGCGAACCCAACCCTTTTCCGACAGAACGACGGTAATTTTCTCGTTTGGCAACAACTCGGTTTCTGTCAGCGCTTTCGCTTCAGCACGCTGCACGATCGGCGAACGACGGTCATCACCATAGGTTTCGGCGTCTTTGATCAGCTCACTGCGCACCAACTTTTTCAGCTTGGCTTCGCTGCCCAGCAGGGCTTGCAGCTTGGCTTGCTCCTTAAGCAGCGCGTCCTGTTCGTCGCGCAGCTTCATTTCTTCCAGTCGCGCCAACTGACGCAAGCGGGTGTCGAGGATGTAGTCGGCCTGAATCTCGCTCAGCTCGAAACGCGCAATCAACTCGGCTTTCGGGTGCTCGGCAGTACGGATGATGTGGATCACTTCATCCAGGTTGAGATAGGCGATCAGCAAGCCGTCCAACAGGTGCAGGCGACGCTCGACCTTATCCAGGCGGAATTGCAGGCGGCGACGCACGGTGTTGACCCGGAACTCCAGCCACTCCACCAGCAGGTTGCGCAGGTTTTTCAACTGCGGCTTGCCGTCCAGGCCGATGATGTTGACGTTGACCCGGTAGCTGGACTCCAGGTCCGTGCTGGCAAACAGATGCTGCATCAGCACCTCGTGGTCGACCCGGCTGTTGGTCGGGATGATCACGATGCGGCAAGGGTTTTCGTGGTCGGATTCGTCACGCAGGTCGGCAACCTGCGGCAATTTCGACGGCTTGGCCTGCATCAGCGCGGCGATCTGCTCCAGCACCTTGGCACCGGACACCTGGTGCGGCAACGCGGTGACGATAATGTCGCCATCTTCGATGTGGTACACGGCGCGCATGCGCACCGAGCCCTTGCCGGTTTCGTACATCTTCAGCAGGTCGGCGCGCGGCGTGATGATTTCCGCTTCGGTCGGGTAATCCGGCCCCTGGATGTGCTCGCAGAGCTGTTCCACCGTGGCTTTGGGCTCATCGAGCAAGCGCACGCAGGCGGTGGCGACTTCACGCAGGTTATGCGGCGGCACGTCAGTGGCCATACCCACAGCAATACCGGTGGTGCCATTGAGCAGGATGTTCGGCAAACGTGCCGGTAACACCAGGGGTTCGTCGAGGGTGCCGTCGAAGTTAGGCCCCCAGTCGGCGGTGCCCTGCCCCAGTTCGCTCAGCAATACTTCCGAGTAACGCGACAAACGCGCTTCGGTGTATCGCATGGCGGCGAAGGACTTGGGATCATCCGGCGCACCCCAGTTGCCCTGGCCGTCTACCAGTGTGTAGCGGTAGCTGAACGGCTGCGCCATCAGCACCATGGCTTCGTAGCAGGCGGAATCGCCGTGGGGGTGGAACTTACCGAGCACGTCACCGACGGTACGCGCCGACTTCTTGTGCTTGGAATCGGCGTCCAGGCCCAACTCACTCATGGCGTAGATAATGCGCCGTTGTACGGGCTTGAGGCCGTCGCCGATATGCGGCAAGGCACGGTCCATGATCACGTACATGGAGTAGTTGAGGTAGGCATTTTCGGTGAAGTCAGCCAGCGACCGGCGTTCTACGCCATCTAAGCTGTCTGCGAGGATGTCACTCATGCGGGCCTCATCATTTGGTAAGACGCAGCGAAAATGTCGCGACGTCGGGTCAATTCAAGAAAATTCAAATTCATGGCTGGGCGCTCCAACCACCGGCCGGGGCGGCGAAACGATAGACCACCGGGCGTTTTTCACCGTCGGCACGCGGGCCGAAGTTGTTGTCGATGCCCAGCCAAGCACCGTCGGCATCCACCACCAGGGCTTCAGCCAGGCCATAGGGCTGGGGATAACGCCGCTCGGGCGTCAGGGTCTCGTCGGCAAACGACCAGCACAGTTCGACCTTGGCCGTGACCGCGTCACGCCGGCAAATCTGGAACGCATTGCGCTCTAGGGTAAACAGCTTGCCGTTGAACAGCGCCAGGTCGGCGAAGTCCTTGGATACCGCCTTGGGGTTCGGGAACTGGGCCGGTTGCACTTCCTGGCCGGCTTCGCTCAACAATACACAAGGGCCATCACAATCCCACAGGCTTTGCGGACGCTTGATCGAAATTAGCCCGCGTCGCTCGCGCTCGGCCGCCAGCCAGATCTGGTTGCCCTCAGGGTTGATCGCAAGACCTTCAAACAACGCGTTGAAGTGCAGCAACATGCCACTGGCCCGCGCTTCACGCACCATGCCCGGCGCGATCTTCAACCACTCAGGCGCGCCCGTCACTGACACTTGCAGCACCGCCGCATGGGCCTCGCTGACTACGTAGCGGTTGCCGGCGGCATCGCAGGTGATGCCTTCAAAGTCCAAATCGCCACCGCGAATGAACGATGCGGCCTTGGTGCGCGAACGCAAACCCCATGGCAGCCCGGATTCCGGCACCGGTGGCACGTCGATCTTGACCGCCTCGGCCTGCCAGGTTGGCGCGCTGATATCCAGGCGGTAGATCTGGTCGTCATCGCGGTCGGAAACCGTCCACAACTCCTTGCCACACAAGGCCAGGCCCGACAGGTTGCCGCCGCGCATGCCGTCCACCGGGTGCTCGGACACCAGTTTCAGCTCAGCCACGGGCGCGGCAACCACTTGGCTAGCCGCCAGCCCGCTCAACATCAGGATCGCCAGGGCGAAACCTGTGCGCATCAGCCCAGAACCTCGGCCAGGTTGCCTTTGGACTCCAGCCAGGACTTGCGGTCCGGCGCGCGCTTCTTCGCCAGCAGCATGTCCATCATTTCCGACGTGGCGGCGTAGTCTTCCAAGGTCAACTGCACCAGGCGCCGGGTATTCGGGTCCATGGTGGTTTCGCGCAACTGCGGCGGGTTCATTTCACCCAGGCCTTTGAATCGCGTGACCTGTGGCTTGCCGCGTTTCTTCTCGGCGACCAGGCGATCGAGGATGCCATCACGCTCGGCTTCGTCCAGGGCGTAGTAAATCTCCTTGCCCAGGTCGATCCGGTACAACGGCGGCATGGCGACGTAGACGTGACCGGCATCCACCAACGGGCGGAAGTGTTGGACGAACAGCGCGCACAGCAGCGTGGCGATGTGCAGGCCGTCGGAGTCGGCGTCGGCGAGGATGCAGATCTTGCCGTAGCGCAACTGGCTCATGTCCGCTGCGCCGGGATCTACGCCAATGGCCACGGCGATGTTGTGCACCTCCTGGCTGGCCAGGACTTCGCTGCCATCGACTTCCCAGGTGTTGAGGATCTTGCCGCGCAACGGCAGGATCGCCTGGAACTCCTTGTCCCGCGCTTGCTTGGCGGAACCGCCGGCGGAGTCACCTTCCACCAGGAACAGCTCGGAGCGCATCGGGTCTTGCCCGGCGCAATCGGCCAGCTTGCCGGGCAATGCCGGACCCTGGGTGATGCGCTTGCGCTCGACCTTCTTGCTGGCCTTCAGACGACGACCGGCGTTGTTGATCGCCAACTCCGCCAGGGCCAGGCCCAGCTCTGGGTGCTCGTTGAGCCACAGGCTGAAGGCATCCTTGACCACGCCGGAGACAAACGCCGCCGCTTCGCGGGACGACAGACGCTCTTTGGTCTGGCCGGAGAACTGCGGCTCCTGCATCTTCATCGACAGCACGAACGCGATGCGCTCCCACACGTCTTCCGGCGCCAGCTTCACGCCGCGCGGCAGCAGGCTGCGGTATTCGCAGAATTCGCGCATGGCATCCAGCAGGCCCTGACGCAAACCGTTGACGTGGGTGCCACCCTGGGCCGTCGGAATAAGGTTGACGTAGCTTTCCTGCACGCTGTCGCCGCCTTCCGGCAACCACAGTAGCGCCCAGTCCACGGCTTCTTTATTACCAGCCAGGCTGCCGCAGAACGGCTCGCTGGGCAGGCGCTCGAAGTCGCTGACGGAGTCTTCCAGGTACGAGCGCAGGCCGTCTTCGTAGTGCCACTCGACCTTCTCACCGGTGCCTTTGTCTTCAAAGGTCACCAGCAGGCCTGGGCACAGCACCGCCTTGGCCTTGAGCACGTGCTTGAGGCGGCTGATGGAGAATTTCGGCGAATCGAAGTATTTCGGGTCCGGCGCGAAGTACACGCTGGTGCCGGTGTTGCGCTTGCCAACGGTGCCGATCACTTCCAGGTCGGTGGCCTTGTAGCCATCGGCGAAGGTCATCTGGTATTCGTTACCGTCGCGCTTGACCTTGACCCGCACCAGCGTGGACAAGGCGTTGACCACGGAAATACCCACACCGTGCAGGCCGCCGGAGAACTGGTAGTTCTTGTTGGAGAACTTGCCACCGGCATGCAGCTTGGTGAGGATCAGCTCGACGCCAGGCACACCCTCTTCCGGGTGGATATCCACCGGCATGCCGCGACCATCGTCGGACACTTCCAGGGAGTGGTCAGCGTGGAGAATGACATGCACCGACTTGGCGTGACCGGCCAGGGCTTCGTCGACGCTGTTGTCGATGACTTCCTGGGCAAGGTGGTTCGGCCGACTGGTGTCGGTGTACATGCCGGGGCGTTTGCGCACCGGGTCGAGGCCCGAGAGGACTTCGATGGCGTCGGCGTTATAAGAGCTAGCGCTGGGAGTGGCCATGGGGTCTCGTCGTGAGTCGTTCGATTAAAAAGTGACCTGCGATTCTTACAATGAAGAAAAATCGAAGGATTGATACTGATCTGCGCCAATGCCGGCAAAGCTCAACATGGCCGGTAATTGCTGGGCGAACCCCTGGTAACCATGGTCGCCGTCGGCCTGGATGCGCAAGGCACAAGCCCGGTAGTACTGCTGGGCGAGGCGAAAATCCAGGGTTTCATCCCCGGTCTGCAACCACACCTGATACCGCGCCGCATCCTGGGGAGCCGGTACTTCCAGCTCGGCCAGCGCCGTAACGTGGTCGTGGGTCAGTTCCCAGGTTTCATCGGTGTAGAGGTTCTTCTGGGTGCCCAGGTAACCGTCGAACATCCGGTGAGGGCTGACCGCCGGGTTCACCAGCAGCGCCTTAAGGCCATGGCGTTCGGCAAGATGGGTTGCATAGTAGCCGCCGAGGGAGCTGCCGACCAGCAGTGGCCGCCCCAGTTCGGCAATGGCCGCTTCCAACTGAGGAATCGCCTGACGGGGATGGTGATGCAAGGCCGGCACGCGCAATTGGTCGGCCAGACCGATGGCGCCCATCACAGTCATCAGCTGAGTGGCCTTGTTGGACGCAGGCGCACTGTTGAAACCGTGGATATACAGGATCGAAGCGGACATGCCGGGCTCTCCGTGCTTGCGCCAAAAAGGCGCAGTTTACAGGTAAATCTCAGTAGCCGTTGCTACCGTAATCCACCGTAAACGCGAAGCCGACCAAGCGCTCTACCCCAGTCTCCAACCGTCCGTCGGCATGCAGGCGCAACCAGCGGTAGCCCGGCGCTTGCTCGCTGACCTTAAAGTCTTCGCTGCCCGGTTCGAACTGAATGCAGGTCGACGGCGACGCCAGCAGGCGCACGCCGTTGCGTTCGCGGTCGATTTCCTGGTGCACGTGACCCCAGAGTACCGCTCGCACCTGCGGGAAACGGTCGAGCACGGCAAACAACGCCTCAGGATTGCGCAGGCCGATGGGCTCCATCCAGGCGCAACCGATGGATACCGGATGATGATGAAAACACACCAGATGATGACGGTTCGGCGCTTCACTGAGGGCCTGGGCGAGCAGTTGCAGTTGCTGGTCTTGCAGGTAGCCCGGCACCGAACCGGGTACGGCGGAGTCCAGCAGGGTAACGCGCCAGTTGCCGATATCGACCACCGGCTCCAAGAGATCGCTGTGCACAGCGGCGTGGGCCATGATATGCGGCTCGTCGTGATTGCCGGGAATCCAGCGCGCCGGGGCGTCGATCTGCCGGGTCATGTCGCGAAATTGCTGGTACGACTCCAACGTGCCGTCCTGGGACAGATCCCCCGTCGCCAACACCAAATCGATGTGCGGCTGCTGCGCGCGCACCAATTCGATGACGCCTTGCAGGCTGTCACGGGTGTTCATGCCCAGCAGCGTACCGTCGGCCTCGGCAAACAGGTGGCTGTCGGACAGTTGCACCAGCAATGCCGGCGCATCGGGACTCACAGTGGATACGCTCGGCAAGGCGCTCTCCCAAGGCAATCACAGGAATGGACGTGTGGCGTGATTATGCTGGGGCAGGACACAAGAGGAAACCTTGGGAAGCAGATACAGTTCACATCTACCGCACAACTTCGAACTCATGGCCCAGGGCCAGGCAGTGGCTCAACCACTCACCGAGGAACACATTGAGCTGTGCCTTCTCATCGGGCTGGTGCATGAACACGTTGGGGTAAGGATAGATGCTGCGAAAGCGTCGCGCATGTTCGGCGCTGATCACTTCGGCCATGCGCGCGTCGTGGTACACCTGCACTTCCAGTTGCGGCACCGGCAGCCACGGCAGGCTGTGTTCCTGGCGCACCCGCAGGGTGGTGGTGTACGGGCAATTGACGATGACTTCCAGCGCCAGCACGCCAAGCATCTGGTCGCCGTGGGTTACGCCGATGCGCCGCGCCTCAGGGGCATGGCGCATATCGGGGAGCAGGCGCATCAGCCGCGCATAGTTGGCCTCGCAGGCCGCTTGCAACCCGATCAGGTCGACTCGATAACGTTCCCGTGCCTTTACTGCCATAACCCCCTCACTTCCGCGCGATTAAGCGCAAGCCATTGCAGGGCGATAATGCTGGCTGCGTTGGAAATTTTGCCGTCGCGTACCGCTTGCAGGGCATCTTCGAAGGCCCATACGGTGACGCGGATATCTTCAGCTTCTTCTTCCAATCCATGGACACCCCCGGCTCCGGAACTGTCGCAACGGCCCAGGTACAAGTGGACAAATTCGGTACTGCCGCCGGGCGACGGGAAATACTTGGTAATCGGCCACAACGCGGAGAACGTCAGCCCAGCTTCCTCCTCGGCCTCGCGGTGTGCAACCTCCTCCGGTTGCTCATCCTTGTCGATCAGGCCAGCGACCATCTCGATCAGCCAGGGGTTTTCGGTTCGGCCCATGGCGCCCACGCGGAACTGCTCGATCAGTACTACTTCATCGCGCTGCGGGTCGTAGGGCAACACGCATACGGCGTCGTGACGAACGAAGACTTCGCGATTGATCACCCGGCTCATGCCGCCATCGAATTTCTCGTGGCGCAGTTGCACGCGATCAAGCTTGTAGAAGCCCTGGTAGGCATTGTCGCGCTGAACAATCTCGATGGTGCTCGGCGTCGATTTTGCGATGTCCGTCATATCCCTTCCTCATTGAGCCTGCGCATTTGGCGCCATCCTAACGCGCTCATGCCTCTGGATGCAGCCCCTTTCCAGTTGCCGGGATAGACGGCGGGCGTCAAACTCACTCTAATCAGCTTAGTGGCGAACTGACGGCCTTGCTGACAGTCGAAGCTCCACAAATTTCGCTCTTATCGCTAGACGAAGGACATCCATGTCGCTTTTAAAAATCGCCTCCGTGGCCTGCATCGCATTGACCCTCGGCGCTTGCCAAAGCCTGTTCCAGCCAAGCTACAAAACCCCGCTGGACGCCACCCGCGACGCCACCGAGCAAAGCAAACCAGGCTGCGCCAGCGCCGACTGCCCGCTGGTGAACATCGACACGGTGCACTTTGCCAAGGAACCCAAGCTGGACGCCTTGATCGAACAGCGCCTGCTGGAAATGACCCAGGCCGACCCGCTGCCTAGCAGCCTCGCGACGTACAGCGAGCAGTTCCTGCGCACCGCCGCTCCACGCAACAGCATGTACTTGCAGGCAAAGGTACGTGAGCAGCATGACGGCTTGGTGATCATCGAGTTATCCAGTTACCTGGACCAGGGCGCCACCCACGGCGAACCGGGCCGTGCGTTCATCAACTATTCGCGCCAGCAGCAAAAGGCCCTCACCCTCACCGACATGTTGTTGCCCGGCAAAGAAGATGCGTTCTGGAAAGCCGCCCAGGTGGCCCATAACAGCTGGCTGATCAGCACCCGCCTGAGCCTGGAGCCGGAGTACGTGAAACAGTACCCCTTCCAGAAAACCCCGAACGTGGCGCTGACCTACGGTGGCGTGATCCTCAAGTACCCCACCACCACGATTGCGCCGTATGCCTTGGGCCACGTCGAGTTGCAGATTCCTTACTCGCGCCTGGACGGCATCCTCAAGCCTGAGCTGGTGCCCGCGCGCCGCTGAAGGCCCTGCCCAGGATGAATTGCAGCAACCCAGCCAGCACCAGCGCCGGCAGGGTTGCGCCGACATCCGGATACAGATTGGCCAGCAGGTGGTAAGTCGCAATACCACCCAGCCAGGCGATTAATGCCGGCCAGCGTAGACTGGCTACTGCACCCGCGCTACGACGGCGCAGGATGAAGTGATCCACCAGCACCACGCCAAACAGCGGCGCGAATACCGAGCCGATCAGCAGCAGGAAGTTCTGGTACTGGGCCAATGGCGCAAAGCAGGCGATGAGCGTGCAGATCACACCGATAGCCAGTGCCAGGTGCTCGACCTTCAAACGCAACAATATTCCGCTGGAAACCGCCGCCGAGTGAATATCGGCGAAGGCGTTTTCCGATTCATCCAACAGGATCAATAGCAGCGGAATCCCCAGGCCAGCCCCGGCCAACGCCAGCAACAGCGCGTTGACTTCACCGCTCGGCGCAAACGCCAGCGTGTAGGCCACGCCTAGGCCCATCAGCCAGAAATTTCCGATAAAGAACCCAAGCGCCGTGCCGCCGAACACACTGTTGGCGCGCTTGCCGAAACGTGAGTAATCCGCGATCAGCGGCAGCCACGACAGCGGCATGGCGATGGCGATATCAAAACCCACCGCAAACGGCATCGAACCGTCACCCGCCTTGGCCCAAAGTGCGGCGAGGTCGGCCTTGGCGAACAGGTTCCAGGTGAGCCACAGGCAAGCGGCGAGCAGCAGCCAGATGCCCCATTTGCGCAGGATCTGACGCACAAAGGTCAGCGGGCCACTGACCGCCAACAGCGTCGCCAGGCCGCCGAAAAACAGGGTCCACAGCAATGGGCTGGCGAACAGGCTGCCCTCGCTGAACGCCCGCGTGCCTAGCAAGCTGGCCGCGTCGCGCATCACGATGATTTCGAACGAACCCCAGCCGATCAGCTGCAGCAAGTTGAGCAGCGCCGGCAGGCTTGCACCTTTGGCGCCGAGGCTGAGCTTGAGGGCTGCCATGGCGGACAGGCCGGTGTCGCTGCCGATCACGCCGACGGCGGCCAGCAGCAGGACGCCCACCAGGGTGCCGAGGAAAATCGCCAGCAACGAACCGGACAGGCCCAGGCCCGGCGCGAGCAATGCACCGGTTTGCAGGACCATCAGGCCGATGCCGAGGGAGAACCAGAGGGAGAACAGGTCGCGGGCGCCGAAGACTCTTTTGTCGCTCGGCACTGCGATATCCGGGGAGTAAGTACTCGGTTGAATGCTCAAGGGTGGTATCTCTGAGGAACATTATTATCTGGTACATCCTTTGTAGGAGCCCGGCTTGCCGGCGATGGCGCCAACAAGATCGCCATCGCCGGCAAGCCGGGCTCCTACAGGGATTTCGGCGAGGCCGTCAGACCTTTTTGTACAGCTGACTGCCTTCCTGCTTGAACCGCTCCGCCTGTTCCGCCAAGCCCTTGGCCACGTCCACATCCACCGCTTCAATGCGCTGGTTGGCCGCGTATTCACGCACTTCCTGGGTGATCTTCATCGAGCAGAACTTCGGCCCGCACATGGAGCAGAAATGCGCGACCTTGGCCGAGTCCTTCGGCAGGGTTTCATCGTGGTACGAACGCGCCGTGTCCGGGTCCAGCCCCAGGTTGAATTGGTCCTCCCAACGGAACTCGAAGCGCGCCTTGCTCAAGGCGTTATCGCGGATCTGCGCGCCCGGATGGCCTTTGGCAAGATCTGCCGCGTGTGCGGCAATCTTGTAGGTGATGATCCCGGTCTTCACGTCATCCTTGTTCGGCAGGCCCAGGTGTTCCTTGGGCGTGACGTAGCAGAGCATGGCGCAACCGAACCAGCCGATCATCGCCGCGCCGATGCCGGAGGTGATGTGGTCGTAGCCCGGCGCAATGTCGGTGGTCAGTGGGCCGAGGGTGTAGAACGGTGCTTCGTCACAGCATTCGAGCTGCTTGTCCATGTTCTCCTTGATCAACTGCATCGGCACGTGGCCAGGGCCTTCGATCATGGTTTGCACGTCGTGCTTCCAGGCGGTCTTGGTCAGCTCGCCGAGGGTTTCCAGCTCGCCGAATTGCGCGGCGTCGTTGGCGTCGGCAATCGAGCCAGGGCGCAAGCCGTCGCCGAGGGAGAAGCTGACGTCATAGGCCTTCATGATTTCGCAGATTTCGTCGAAATGCGTGTAGGTGAAGTTCTCTTTGTGGTGCGCCAGGCACCACTTGGCCATGATCGAACCGCCACGGGACACGATGCCGGTCACGCGCTTGGCGGTCAGCGGCACGTAGCGCAGCAGCACACCGGCGTGAATGGTGAAGTAATCCACGCCCTGCTCGGCCTGTTCGATCAGGGTGTCGCGGAATAGCTCCCAGGTCAGGTCTTCGGCGGCGCCGCCGACTTTTTCCAGCGCCTGGTAGATCGGCACGGTGCCGATCGGCACCGGCGAGTTGCGGATGATCCACTCACGGGTTTCGTGGATGTGCTTGCCGGTGGACAAGTCCATCACGGTGTCCGAACCCCAGCGAATGCCCCAGGTCAGTTTGGCCACTTCTTCTTCGATGGAGGAACCCAGGGCGCTATTGCCGATGTTGCCGTTGATCTTCACCAGGAAGTTACGGCCGATGATCATCGGTTCCAGTTCGGTGTGGTTGATGTTGGCCGGGATGATCGCGCGGCCACGGGCGATTTCTTCGCGCACGAATTCAGGCGTGATGATCTTCGGCACGCTGGCGCCGAAGCTGTGGCCGGCGTGTTGCTGGTCGAGCAGGCCGGTGGCGCGGGCTTCTTCCAGCTTCATGTTTTCGCGGATGGCGACGTATTCCATCTCGGCGGTGATGATGCCTTTGCGCGCGTAGTGCATCTGCGTGACGTTGGCGCCGGCCTTGGCGCGACGCGGGTTCTTCACGTGGGCGAAACGTAGCGCGGTGAGTTCAGCATCGCTCAAGCGTTGCTGGCCGAAGTGGGAGCTGAGGCCTGGCAAGCGTTCGGTGTCGTTACGCACTTCGATCCACGGCGAGCGTACATCGCCCAGGCCTTTGCGCACGTCGATGATCACGTTGGGGTCGGTATACGGGCCAGAGGTGTCATAGACCACGACCGGCGCGTTGATTTCACCGCCGAAGTCGGTGGGGGTCACGTCCAGGCTGATTTCGCGCATCGGCACACGAATGTCCGGGCGGGTGCCTTGTACGTAGATTTTTTGCGAGCGGGTAAAGGGTTGCACGGAGCCGGAGTCGACTTTGGCCGACTCACTCAGGTGCACGGTATTTTTTGGTCTTGTACTCATCACGGGCTCTCCAACTTATCCAGGCGGTGGATTTTTGTCGGAGCGAACCTGTGACGGATGGACGCACTGAAACCAGTGCTGTGCTCGGTGCACGAGGGCTGTTCACTAAATGAACAGCATCCCGGACGAAGCACAAGAGGACTCGCCGGGTGACGAGAAATCTTGTTCCCTACGCAGGCGCTAACCTGATCAGGTTCAACGGGATCCGGTATTTACCGATCTCAGCCTTCCAACAAGGCACCCCGACAAGAACGCGGCCAGTCTAGACCATGGCGTGGGCAAATTGCCAATGGCAGTGCATTCAGCGTGATGAATGGCGTGATTGCGGGATTGTTGCGCCGAGTCAGCACCACTACACTCGGTTGCCGCCACAATGCTTGACGCCAGGAATGGGCCGCCTTAGCCTTGGGCGCTAAATTATCACCGTAATATTAAAACTAGGGATCGCCTCATGCTGCGCAAACTCTCACTGGCGCTCGCCGTGTCTTGTGCGACCAACGGAATGGTCTGGGCAGCAGAAGCGCCCTTGTCCGCTAAAACTGACTTGGTCAGCGTCTACCAGGAAGCGGTGGACAACAACGCCGACCTGGCCGCCGCCCGCGCCCAATACGGCGCGCAAAAAGAAGTGGTGCCCCAGGCCCGCGCCGGGCTGCTGCCGAACCTGACCGGTGGCGCCGATATCAATAACGTACGCACGCAGATCGACACGCCTGCCGCCACCGCCAACCGCGATGCGCATTCCTGGCGGGCCACCTTGAGCCAGCCGCTGTTCCGCGCCGACCGCTGGTTTCAATTACAGGCGGCCGAGGCCACCAACGAGCAGGCGGCGCTGCAACTGTCGGCCACCGAGCAGAACCTGATCCTGCAAAGTGCCGAAAATTACTTTGCCGTGTTGCGTGCCCAGGACAACCTGGCGTCGACAAAGGCCGAAGAGAACGCGTTCAAGCGCCAACTGGACCAGTCCAACGAGCGCTTCGACGTCGGCCTGTCGGACAAGACCGACGTGCTGCAATCCCAGGCCAGCTACGACACCGCCCGCGCCAACCGCATCCTGGCCCAGCGCCAGGTGGAAGACGCGTTCGAAGCCTTGATCACCCTGACCAACCGCCAGTACAACTCGATCCAGGGCATTGTCCACACGCTGCCGGTGTTGCCGCCGCTGCCGAACGACGCCAAGGCCTGGGTCGAAACCGCCGGCCGCCAAAACCTCAACCTGCTCGCCAGCAACTACGCCGTCACCGCCGCCGAGGAAACCCTCAAGCAGCGCAAGGCCGGGCATGCGCCGACCTTGGACGCCGTGGCGCAATACGAAAAAGGCGACAACGATGCCCTGGGTTTCAGCAACCCGAATGCCTTCGGCACGCCGTACCGTGGCGATGTGGAACAACGCACCATCGGCTTGCGCCTGAGCATCCCGATCTACAGCGGCGGGCTGACCAGTTCGCAAGTGCGCGAGTCCTACTCACGCCTTGGCCAGACCGAGCAACAGCGCGAAGGCCTGCGCCGCCAGGTGGTGGAAAACACCCGCAACCTGCACCGCGCAGTCAACACCGATGTGGAGCAGGTGCAAGCGCGCCGCCAGTCGATCATCTCCAACCAGAGCGCGGTGGAAGCCACGGAAATCGGTTACCAGGTGGGTACGCGCAACATCGTCGATGTGCTGGATTCACAACGCCAGCTCTACGCGTCGGTGCGCAACTACAACAACAGCCGTTATGACTACATCCTCGACAACCTGCGCTTGAAGCAGGCAGCGGGCACTTTGAATCCAGGCGACCTGCAGGACCTGGCGCGCTATCTAAAGGCTGATTACAACCCGGACCGCGACTTCCTGCCGCCGGACCTGGCCAAGGCTGCGGCCGAGCAGCTCAAGGCCCGCCCCGGCTACTGACATACCTTCTGTAGGCGCTGGCTTGCCAGCGATGGCGTCCTTAAAATCGCCATCGCCAGCAAGCCGGCTCCTACAGGGTGATGAGTCGATCAAGGCCATCCAGCAAGCGCTTCAACGCACCCTGGTTGGCCTGCATCACCTTCAGCCCCGCCTGCGCCATCTTGCGCGCATCCTGCGGCAATTCGAACAATTGGCGCACGGCTTCGGCCAAGCCTTCGGCGTCATCCACCTCTCGCAACGCCCCGGCTTCACGCATCATCGCGGTGATTTCGAGGAAGTTGAATACGTGCGGGCCCATGATCACAGGCTTTGCCAATGCCGCCGGCTCCAGGGGATTGTGCCCGCCGGTCGCCACCAGGCTGCCGCCGACAAACGCGCTGTCGGCCAAGGCGTAGAGAAACAGCAATTCACCCATGGTGTCGCCGAGCAATACCGAGGTTTGCGCGGTGACTGCTTCGCCACTGGAACGGCGCACGGTGGCAAAACCTTGTTGCTGGCACAGTTCGAACATCGGCCCGAAGCGTTCCTGGTGGCGCGGCACCAGAATCAGCAGTGCGTTGGGATAGCTTTCGAGCAATTGCCGATGGGCTGCCAAAACGACTTCATCTTCACCTTCATGGGTACTCGCGGCGATCCATACCGGACGTTCGCTGGCGCCCCATTGCTCGCGCAACTCAGCGGCCCGCACCGGCAGTTCGGGGTCGATGGTCAGGTCGAACTTGATTGAGCCGGTGACGTCGACGGTTTCCGGGCGAGCGCCAAGGCTAAGGAAGCGCTGGGCTTCGGCGTGCGTCTGTACGGCGAACAGGCTCATTTGCGACAGCATCGGCGCCGTCAGCTTGGCAAAGCGCCCGTAGCCCTTGGCCGAACGCGCCGACAACCGCGCATTCGCCAACGCCACCGGAATCCCACGCTGGGCGCAGGCGTGGATATGGTTGGGCCACAGCTCGGTTTCCATGATCACCGCCAGTTTCGGCTGCACACGGTCGAGGAAACGCTTGGCCGCGCACGGCAAGTCATACGGCAAATAGCAATGCTGGATGCGCGGCTCGTTGGCGAACAACGCCTGGATGCGCTCGGATCCGGTGGGCGTCATGCACGTAACCGTGATCGGCAGCGTCGGATAACGCGCCAGCAACCCGCGCACCATGGGTGCGGCGGCAATGCTCTCGCCTACCGACACGGCATGCACCCAGATCCCGCCGGGTTGCATCACCGGCAGGCCATAGGAGAAGCGCTCGCCGACGCGCTTGGCATACGCCGGCGCCTTGCGCGCACGCAGCCACAGACGTAAAGCCACCAAGGGCAGCGCCAGGTAAAACAGACAGCTGTAGAGAGTTCTATTCATGGCGGCGGAGTTTATCGGCTTTTTCAGTCGATCGCCTGCAAGCACTCGGCAAATCGTTTGGCCAGGAAGCGCGCGGCCGGTCCCAGGTGCTCGTCGCGACGCCAGACCAGCTCCACCACCAGGGCTGGCGGCGTCCATTCGCTGTCCAGTTCCACCATCTGTTGCTGATAGGTCGGGTACTGCACGATATGCCGGGGCAGCCAGGCCCAGCCCAGGCCGCTCATCAGCCACTCGGCCAACACGTAGAAACTGTCGGCGCGCCACACCAACGGGCTGGCCGCTTCGCTGCCGGGGTAGACACTGGTCTGGGTCGACATCAGTAGCTGGCGGAACTGCGCCAGGCGCTGGCACGTCACGTATTTTTCCATGGCCAGCGGGTGATTCACGCCACACACCGTGACCATCTCCACACTGCCGACCACCCGCCGCTCCAGGGCTTCGGGAATCTGGTCATGGTAGAACAGCAGACCCAGGTCGGCCTTGCGCTCTACCAACTTGCGCGCCACGTCGCCCTGGGCAGCGCTGGATAGCTGCACTTCCAGCAACGGGTATTTGCCCGCCAACGCCTCCAGGCTGTCGAGGACCGGCTGGAACAGCATGGCTTCGTCCTGGGCCAGGCGCAGGCACGCCTCTTCGCCGCGGGTCAGTGAGAGCGCCCGGCCATTGAGCCGCTCACATTGGCGCAGCACTTCGCGCGCTTCCTCCAGCAACACGCTGCCGGCTTCGGTCAGTCGTGGTTGGCGCCCGCTGCTACGCTCGAACAGGCTGACGCCGAGGTCCGCCTCCAGCATCGCAATCCCATTGCTTACCGCTGACTGCGCCTTACGCTGCTGACGCGCCACAGCCGAAAACGAACGCTGCTCGGCGACGCTGACAAACAGGCGCATCTGCTCCAGATCCCATTGCACGCTCATGGCTCAACCCATCTCCAATTCAGATAGGTAATGACTTTACCCCATCTGATTAAACTCTAGAATGCCAGCCTTATCTGATTGCTTTACCCCGAGGATTGCCCATGAACGTCGCTTACTACTACCTGGCCATTGCCATCTGCTCGGAAGTGATCGCCACCGTTTCCATGAAGGCCATCAAGGGCTGGAGTACGCCGATCCCACTGTTGCTGGTGATCGTCGGGTACGGCGTGGCGTTCTGGATGCTGACGCTGGTGGTACGCACGGTGCCGGTGGGTGTGGCCTACGCCGTGTGGGCAGGGATGGGCATCGTGATGGTGAGCATCGCGGCGCTGTTTATCTACGGGCAGAAGTTGGATATCCCGGCGATGCTGGGGATGGGCCTGATTGTGCTGGGTGTGGTGGTGATCCAGTTGTTCTCGAAAACCGCCGGGC
>NZ_JACAPG010000002.1:218806-672606 GCF_013385825.1 Pseudomonas reactans
GCCGGGCTCCTACAAATAGTGATCCCTGTATACTGCGCCTCTTGTCTTGAACACTGAGGTCGCCCATGCCATCCGTTATTTCCACCGACGTTCTGATTGTCGGCGCCGGGGTTGCCGGCCTCTGGCTGAATGCGCGCCTGCGCCGCCAGGGGTTTTCCACGGTGTTGGTGGAAAACGCCACCTTGGGCGGCGGGCAAAGTGTGAAGTCCCAAGGGATCATTCACGGCGGTGCCAAATACGCCCTGCACGGCGCCCTCACCGGCGCCTCCGAAGCCATTGCCGACATGCCGCGCCGCTGGCGTGAAGCGCTGGCGGGCAACGGTGAGCTGGACCTGACCGGCGTGCGCCTGCTGTCCGAAGCCCATTACCTGTGGTCGCCCGGCACGATTGCCGGCAACCTCACCAGCTTCTTCGCCAGCAAGGCCGTGCGCGGCCGTGTCGATCAGGTCAAGGGCGACGACCTGCCGCCCGCCCTGCAAGACCGTCGCTTCAAGGGCAAGGTCTATCGCCTGGCCGAGCTGGTTATCGACGTACCGAGCCTGATCGAACGCCTGGCCCAACTGGCCGGTGATGGTTTGCTCGCCGGGCAGCACATCGAGCCCTTGCTGGAAGGCAACACACTCGTCGGTTTGAACGTAGACGGTCGCGAGATCCGCGCCCAGCGCATCGTGTTGAGTGCCGGCGCGGGCACGGCGGACCTGCTGACCGCGCTGGGGCTGAGCCAGCCAGCGATGCAAAAGCGCCCCTTGCACATGATCATCGCCAAAGGCCCTGGCCTGAAGCCGTTGTATGCCCACTGCCTGGGCGGCGGCACCAAGCCGCGCATCACCGTCACCACCCACCCGGCCGCCGATGGCAACTGGGTGTGGTACATGGGCGGCGACATTGCCGAAGCGGATGGCGTGGCGCGCACGCCGGAAGAACAGATCGCCACCGCACAGAAAGAGCTTGCTCAGCTGTTGCCGTGGATCGACATGAGCCAAACCCAGTGGGCCACCCTGCGCGTCGACCGTGCCGAGCCACTGCAATCGGGCCTCACCCGTCCCGACAACGCCTTCATCGCCGAAGAAGGCCGCCTGTTGGTGGGCTGGCCGACCAAACTGGCCCTGGCGCCGGACTTCGCCGATCGAGTGATCAACAGCCTGGAACGTGACGGCATCCGCCCAAGCGCCAGCCAGCCCCTGCCCGACCTGCCAAAACCCGCCATCGGCGTACCTGCCTGGGAGCAACTGTTGCCATGAGCCTGCCCACTCTGCATGACCTGCATCGCCCCTTGGGCAGCACTGGCCTGATGGTCTCGCCACTAGGTTTGGGCACCGTCAAGCTGGGCCGCGACCAAGGGGTAAAATACCCCAGCGGTTTCCAGATTCCCGGTGACGAAGAGGCCCGCATGCTGTTGCGTCAGGCCCGCGAACTGGGCATCAACCTGATCGACACCGCGCCGGCCTATGGCATGAGTGAGGAACGCCTGGGGCCGCTGTTGCGCGGTCAGCGCAAGGACTGGGTGATCGTCAGCAAAGTCGGTGAAGAATTCGAGAATGGCCAGTCCAGCCACGACTTCAGCGCGGCTCACACTCGGATGTCGATCGAGCGCAGCTTGAAACGACTTGAAACCGATTTTATCGACCTGGTGCTGGTGCACTCCAACGGCAATGACCTGGAAATCCTCAACGACTGCGAAGTCTACCAGGCCCTGGCGGAGCTAAAAAAAGAGGGCAAAATCCACGGTTTCGGCTTCTCCGGTAAAACCGTCGAAGGCGGCGTGAAGGCTCTGGAACAGGGCGATTGCGCCATGGTCACCTACAATTTGAACGAACAGGCCGAGAAAGCCGTCATTGATTATGCGGCGGCCCACGGCAAGGGCATCCTGGTGAAAAAGGCCCTGGCCAGCGGCCACGTTTGCCTGGAACCTGGAGTGGATCCAATTCGTGCGAGTTTCATGCTGTTGTTTGCGCAAACGGGCGTCGCCAGTGCTATTGTCGGGACCATTAATCCGCTGCACCTGGCCCATAACGTGGCGACCGCTGCCCAGGTCATTCGTCAACTCTGATGCCGCCCACGCGGCCGACCCCGTCGCAAGAAGGAGCCGACATGCCGCGAACGCTCATAAGAAAAAACCCCAGCAACTTCAAGACACTGCCGCTGCACGTCGAAGCCACCCCCGAAGGCCTGAGTTACCAGAGCGTCGGCATGCCGCTCAATTTTGCCCAGACCCTGCAACGGCGCAAACCGGTGGAGGTCGCTGACCCCGAGCGTTTCGCCCTGGAACTGGCCAACCTCGGCGTATCGGTGCGCCTGACCCTGCATTGGCAGAACCGCGATTACTGGGTGCTGGTACGTCAACGCCGCCAGGACCGTGGCGATGTGGTGCTCAAGCTGATCTCAGGCTACGTCCCAGCCCATGAACTGAACCTGCCGCTGCACACCGCCATCCAGGAAATCGCCGAAGAGTGCCTGCTGGAGACGCCGGAAGGCTGGCTGGGCGGACGCTTCAATGACACCTGGCTACCGGCGCCTTATTCCGCCGCGCTGCATTACCGTGAAGCCCTGCCCTTTCGCCTCAGCCCGCTGTCCGGTGCCGCGCGCCCGGTACGTTGCGCCACCACCCAATTGATCGAGCGCCCGCGCGCTTATGTGCACCTGCCCACCGCCTCCCTGCAACTGATCTATGACCTGCGCCTGGAAGTGCCCAAGGAAGCCAAGTCCCTGAGCCTGTTCCATGTGGACGAGCGCCTGGAAGGTGATCAACTGGTGGCACGCCTGGACCGCCAGCGTCCTGACCTGTACCTGATGCCGCTCAAAGACGGCCAGCCCCTGGCCGAGTTGTACACCGTTAAGAAAGACCAGCTGTACCCGGCGAGTACTCGCGGCTTGTACCTGGCGGAAAGCTTCGCCCAGCAGGAAGGCTGGCTGGTGCGCGAGGAACGGATTCGCTGGAAGGATTGGCTACGCCAGCAGGGCTTGGCGGAGCCGGAGAAAGAGTCGAAATTGAAGCGCCTGGCACAGCGGGTACTGCGCAAGATTGTGCCGAAGAAAAAAGCCAGCCAATGATTGCAAAAACCAACCTGTAGGAGCCGGCTTGCCGGCGATAGCGGCCTGAAGGTTGAGGTGATCCTCAGGGCCTCATCGCCGGCAAGCCGGCTCCTACAAGGGTCAGATGTTGAGCAGGCGTGCGAGGCCAACCTTCAACGGGGTGGGCTCAGGCAGTGTGAAGCTCGCCAACAACCGCTGATTGTTCGCCCGCGAGTGGCGAATATCCCCAGAACGCGCCGGCCCGTAAGTCACCGCCGGCAACTTGCCGACAATCTCTTCCAGCGCCTGCAACACCTGCTTGAGGGTGGTCGTGCGGTTCCAGCCCACGTTAATCGCGCCCAACGGCGCGTTCGGCGCTTCAATCGCCTGCACCAACACGTCCACCAGATCTTCCACGTACATGAAGTCCCGGGTTTGCTCGCCATCGCCAAACACGGCAATCGGCACGCCCTGCTGCGCGCGTTCGCTGAAGATACTGATCACGCCGGAGTACGGCGAGGATGGGTCCTGGCGTGGCCCGAAGATATTGAAGAAGCGAAAGATCACCGGCTCCAGGCCATGCTGGCGACGGTAGAAGTCGAAGTAATACTCACCCGCCAGCTTGTCAGACGCATAGGGCGTCAACGGCGCCTTGGTGGTGTCTTCGTCAATCGATGCGCCTTCGCCATTGTTGCCGTAGACCGCCGCGCTGGAGGCATACACCACGCGCTTCACGCCGGCCTTGCGCATGGCTTCGCAGACATTCAAGGTGCCGACGAAGTTGCTCTGGTGCGTGCTGACCGGATCATCCACCGAGGCCTGCACCGAGGCCACTGCGGCCAGGTGCACCACCGCCGTTGCTCCGACAGTGGCACGAGCCACTAAATCGGCGTCGGCCACATCACCTTCCAGCAGTTCGACCCGCGGGTTGCCCTGCGGCAAATTGCTGCCCTTGCCGGTGGACAGGTTATCCAGCACCCGCACGCCGTAGCCTTTGGCAAGCAACGCATCGACCAGGTGCGAGCCGATAAAACCCGCACCACCGGTGATAAGCACCCACTTACTCATTGTTGCGGATTTTCTCGACAATAGCCGTGGTCGAGCTGTTCTCGACCAGACCCAATACTTTGACCTTGCCGCCGTAGGCACTGACGATATCCGCCCCTACGACCTGGT
Source organism: Pseudomonas reactans (assembly GCF_013385825.1). Taxonomy (GTDB): domain Bacteria; phylum Pseudomonadota; class Gammaproteobacteria; order Pseudomonadales; family Pseudomonadaceae; genus Aquipseudomonas; species Aquipseudomonas reactans. The sequence continues at coordinate 222,995 of NZ_JACAPG010000002.1, forward strand.
CGACGGAGTAGTCGCCACCCTTGACCAACACGTCCGGCTTGACCTGGGCCAGCAGGTTTTCCGGGGTCGCTTCAGGAAAGCTGATCACCCAGTCCACCGCTCCCAGGCCAGCCAGCACCGCCATGCGGCGGTCGACGCTGTTGATCGGACGGCCAGGGCCTTTCAGGCGACTCACCGAGGCGTCATCGTTGACCGCCACGATCAGGCGATCGCCTTGGGCGCTCGCTTGCTCCAGGTAAGTCACATGACCCGCGTGCAGGATGTCGAAGCAGCCATTGGTGAACACAATGCTTTCGCCATGGGCACGGGCATCGTCAATCGCCAGCAGCAGTTGCTCGATGGTCAGCACACCGCGTTCCGAACCTTCGGAGCGCTGGATCGCACGACGCAATTCAGGCGCGCTGATGGCAGCCGTACCCAATTTGCCCACCACAATGCCCGCCGCCAGGTTGGCCAGGGCCACCGCGTGGGGAAGCTCTTCGCCCGCCGCAATCGAGGCGGCCAGGGTAGAGATCACGGTGTCACCGGCGCCGGTAACGTCGAACACTTCACGGGCACGTGCCGGCAGGTGCATCGCCGGGTGGCCAGGACGCAGCAAGGTCATGCCGTGCTCGCCACGGGTCACCAGCAAGGCGCCCAGGTCGAGGTCGGCCATCAGCGCCGCGCCCTTGGTCACCAAGTCGTGCTCATCGGTGCAACCGCCGACGATGGCTTCGAATTCGCTGAGATTCGGCGTGATCAGGCTGGCTCCGCGATAAATCGAGAAGTCCTTGCCCTTGGGATCGGCCAATACCGGAATGCCCTTGGCCTTGGCGGCCTGGATCAGTTCCTGGTGATTCTTCAAGGCGCCTTTGCCGTAGTCGGACAACACCAGCACCTTGATGCCTTCGAGCAACTGGTCGACCTGGCTACTGAGGGCGAGGGCGTCGGTGCTGAAGGGTTCTTCGAAATCGATACGCAGCAGTTGCTGGTGCCGGCTCATGACCCGCAGCTTGACGATGGTCGGCTGGTGGGCAATACGCTGGAACAGCGCGCGCACGCCAGCACCGCGCAGGCTGTTGGCCAGGCTGTCGGCGGCTTCGTCGTCGCCGGTCACGCCGACCAGGGAGGCCGGGGCGCCGAGGGCGGCAATATTGAGGGCAACGTTGGCAGCGCCGCCTGGACGGTCTTCGATTTGCTCGACCTTGACTACCGGTACCGGCGCCTCAGGGGAAATCCGTGAGGTACCGCCATGCCAGTAACGGTCGAGCATGACATCGCCGACCACCAAGACAGGGGCTTGATCGAATCGCGGCATGGACAACTTCATGGAGCATCCCACATACAAAATGAACAGGGGCGCGATATTAGCACAGGGTGAGCGCCGCCTAGTTCGAGAGCGTTAACCGGGATGCATCACAGGATAAATCTGATCATTTTTTGAACAGCACGGCCAAAATGTGATCCACCGCGTCGGCCAGTTCGACCTCATCGGTGTTGATTTCGCAGTCGGCATGGACCGGCGCCTCATAAGGGCTGTCCAGGCCGGTGAAAGCCTTGATGCGCCCTTCCTGCGCCGCGCGGTACAAACCCTTGGGATCACGCCGTGCGCACACATCAATGGGCGTGCTGATGTAGACCTCGAAGAACTGTCCCGGCCCGAACAGTGCCTTGGCGGTCGCACGATCTGCGCTGAACGGAGAAATCGCCGAAACGATCACGATCAATCCCGCGTCCAGCATCAGCCGCGCGACTTCGCCAATACGCCGGATGTTTTCCTTGCGTGCCGCATCGCTCATGCCCAGGTCACTGCACAACCCGGTGCGCACGTTATCGCCGTCGAGCACGAAGGTATGCCGGCCCTGTTCGTTGAGCTGCACTTCCAGTGCATTGGCCAGGGTCGACTTACCGGACCCGGACAACCCCGTCAGCCACAGGCAACAAGGCTGTTGGTGCTTGAGCGCGGCCCGTGCGGCCACCGACAGCGACAAGGCGAAGGGGCGGATAGAAGCAAAACCCTGAGACAGCGACTGACTATTCATACCCCAAGACCTCGTAATCACGTTGATAGGCACGCCGGACCAGGCGGCGCGTACGCAAGGTGCAGAACTCCTTGACCGGCTCACTGCGTCGACCCAGTGAAACATTCAGGCGTGGCAGGGCAGCGCTCATACCGAGGCGCTCACACAACTGCTGGAAGTCTTGCTCCAGGGACTCCTGGCGCCCAAGAAAGTCCATGGCCATCCGGCCCATGTGATCGACCAGGAAATCGGTCTGGGGCGCGAAGTGCAGTTGGCGGTGCAGGTTGTCCGGGTGCAGCCAGTTACCGACGAAATGATCAAAGTCGCGGTAGCTGCACACCAGTGCCTGGGCGTGCAAATCACGGGTGCCCATATGATTGCTGCGCAAGTAGGTGTAGGCCGAATAGGCGCGCTCCAACGGATCGCGCACGAAGGCAAACTTGAAACTGCGCTCGCAGTGCTCGGGGAATTGCTGCTGGTACCAGTAATACGGCAGATGCCCCGGCCAGCGCCCGTCAAGCAGCGCCGAGCAGACACTGCTGCCGGCACACTTGGGCACATGGATAAACACGCAGTTGTGACGTTCGAAAGCAGGCGGAAGCCTGGTCACCCCTGACAGGGATTTGTTCACCGCCTGGCGATCCACCACCGACAAACGTCCTAGCAGAAACACCCGTTGGGGCTTGGGAAGCAATTTCCAGAACAGACGCTGCAACATTCCGTTACCCACACAAGAAGGTTAGCCCTCTCGTTCGTCAATCGAATCGAGAAGGCCAACATATCAAACGATAGGCAGCGAATTATTTGGCTTTGGTCAAGCCTGTAAGGGGCTTGATACAAACACCGGGGCGCATTGCGCGCCCCGGTATATCAGGTGATGTTGGCCGTTACCGGCTCATCCAGCCCCATGGCATGCAGGCGCGAGTAATAGCCGCCCATGGCCAGCAGTTCCACATGTGTACCGCGCTCGACAATTTCACCGTGGTCCATCACCAGAATCATGTCGGCTTTCTCGATGGTGGACAGTCGGTGCGCGATCACCAGGGTGGTACGGCCCTTCATGACCTTGTCCAAAGCGGCCTGAATGTGGCGCTCGGACTCGGTATCCAGCGCAGATGTCGCCTCATCCAGGATCAGCAGCGGTGCATTTTTCAGCAGTGCCCGGGCGATAGCCAAACGCTGGCGCTGACCACCGGAGAGCAGCACACCGTTTTCGCCGACTTCGGTGTCCAGACCTTTTGGCAGCTCGGCGATGAAGTCCATGGCATAGGCGTCGGTGGCGGCTTTCTCGATGTCTTCACGCGGTGCATCCGCCAGGTCACCGTAGGCGATGTTGTTGGCCACCGTGTCGTTGAACAACGTGACGTGCTGGGTCACCTGGGCCACGTGCCGGCGCAGGTTGCGCAGGCGGTAATCTTCGATCTCCACCTCGTCCAGCAGGATTTCCCCGGTTTCGTGGTGGTAGAAACGCGGGATCAGGCTGGCCAGCGTGGACTTGCCACTGCCTGAGCGCCCGACCAGGGCAATCATCTGCCCAGGCTCAGCGGTGAAGCTGATGTTCTTGAGTACTTCGCGATCGGCACCTGGGTAGGTGAAGCTCAGGTTGCGCACGTCGAGGCGACCGCTGACGCGATCACGCTCCACGGTGCCGCTGTCGACTTCCGGCTCTTCATCCAGCTGTTCGAAGATGCTTTCGGCACCGGCGACGCCTTTCTGGATGGTCGAGCTGACTTCCGACAGTTGCCGGATCGGCTTGGGCAGCAAGCCTGCTGCGGTGATATAGGCCACCAGGTCACCCGCCGTGGCGTCGCCGCGCAGCAGCAAAACCAGGAACATCAGTGCCGCCATGGCGGTATAGATCACCAGTTGCAGCATCGGCGTGTAGACCGCGCCGGTCTTGTTCATGCGTAGCTGTTTGTCGGTGTTGCCCTGGCTGGCGGCAGCAAAACGGCGCTCTTCGTAGCTTTCGCCGCCGAAGCTGCGCACTACGCGGTAGCCCTGGATGGTCTCCGAGGCCACGTGAGTGACGTCGCCCATCGCCACTTGGATCTTCTTGCTCTGCTTGCGGAATTTCTTGCTGGTGCTGCCCACCATGATTGCGATCAGCGGCAGGATCGCCAGCATGACCAGGGTCAGTTTCCAGTTCATCCACAGCAGGTAGCCGAACAGGAACACCACCGTCAGGCCTTCACGGATCACGACCTTGATCGCATCCGTGGCGGCACCGGTCACCATGGTCACGTTGAAGGTGATGCGGGAAATCAGGTGCCCGGAGTTGTGCGTGTCGAAATAACGGTTGGGCAATACCAGCAGCTTGTTGAAGAGCTGGACCCGCAGGTCATGCACCAGGCCCAGGGAGACCTTGGCCAGGTAGTAGTTGCCCAGGAACGAGCCGAGGCCTTGCCACGCGGCGATCAGGATGATCAGCAGCGGCACGGCCATCAACAGCTTCAGGTCCTTGAACAACGGGATCTTGGGCAGGAACACCACGTCGGGATTGCTCAAGCCATCCACGAAGTACTTGAGGATCCCGGCCAGCATCGGCTGGGTGGAAGCAAAGATCACGAAGCCCACGATACTCAGCATGAACATGCCGATGTACGGTTTCACATAGCCCAGCAGCCTGAAATAGATTTTCAGGCTGGATTCCTGGTCCGCTTTGGGCGGTGCGTCACTCATGTGTCGAGCTCACTGATTGGGTAGGACGCGAACTTTATCACATGCATCGGGATTGGCCCGAGCCCAGACCAAGACACTGGCCAGGGCGATCGGCAGCCAAGTGATGAACCATTCGGCCCGAGGGGTGCCTGTGAGGCTGGCAGCGTCGAACTGCATTGCCAGGAACGAAAACATCCATATACCAAGAATACCCTTGCCCAGGTCGGTACTACGCGCCTTCCAGGCTTGCCACAACACGCCGAGCCACACGGCGCACCACAGCAGCAGGCCGGGTAGACCCAGCTCAATGGTCACGTGGGTGAAGAGGTTGTGGGAGTGGTCAAAGTACTGGCCGTCGGTAAAGACCTTGTAGTCACCACCGAGCCCCAGGCCTGTCCACGGGCGTTCGGCGATCATGCGCAAGGCTTCCATGAAGATCTGTGGCCGGTAGGAGACACCACGGGCCAGCATCAAGGACTCCATGGCGATGAACACAGCCACTGCTGCCGCAATCGCACCGGCGGCCGTTACCACCGTGCGTCGATCGCGGCACCAGAGTGGCATCGCCACCACGCTCAGCAACAACGCAACCGCGGCACCACGGCTTTGGCTCAACACGACGAAGAGCCCAAGCAAGCCGATCGCAACGGCCCAAGCCACTTGCATCCATCGCCCGCGAGGCGGCCAGTGCAGCATCCAGACCGCAGCCACACCGATCACATACGCGCCAAGAATCGGATGGGACAGTTGCCCCAACCCCGCGAGGCGATCGGACCATTCACGGTGCTCGATACCATAGAACTTGATGATTGCAATCAGCGATGACAGGGCCAGACCGTAGCCACCCCACTGCAGCACGCGAATGATCCGGTCGGTCCTGCCGTCGGCAAGTACCGGAAAAAACAGCAGGAAGACGCCGACGTAGAGCAGACGCTTGGCTTCTCGGGAAGGGTCCTCAACATTGGTCCACAGCAAGCTGATCCCACCCCAGATCGCCATCAACAGAATCATCAGGCAGATCCAGCGTTGTGAGCGCCACACCTCTTTGAGCCGCTCACGCGCCGACCAGGCAAACACCATGGCCGGCAGCCAGAGAAACAGCGTCAACCCTTGTTGATAGATCTTGTTGGTTGGCGCGAAGGCAATCGCCACCAGAAACCACAGTAACCCGAAAATCATCCATACCTGTGCCCAACGACTTGCTTGCATCAACCGCTCCTGAATACGTCCATCCCGCCAACGCGGCATGGTTAAAACCCAAAACTTTCGGCATTATTACCGATCACTGTGCCCGCGACTCCTACAAGGCTTTCCGACGATGCAATGTTCAAGGCTTCCCCAAGCCGACTTAAACGCAATGATTGAAGGCGCCCGCATCCTGGAAAAGGACAGTTACGGCCCCAAAGTCTACCTGCTGGCTGACGGGAATATCCTCAAACTGTTTCGCCGCAAGCGCCTGTTCTCGTCGGCGCTGTTTCGTCCTTACTCCAAGCGTTTCATCGACAATGTGGCGCAGTTGCAACAACGTGGCATCCCCACCTTGACCGTACTTGCATTCTTTCAACTGGCCGCACCTGGCATGACTGCAGTGTTGTATCGCCCGTTGCCGGGTGAAACGCTGCGCCAGATTTCCAACAAGGAGGGCTTTGATTGGCAATCGAACCTCGACCCGTTGGTGGCACTTATCCGTCGCTTGCATGGTGCAGGAATCTACTTCCGCTCCCTGCATCTGGGCAATATCGTTGTCACACCTGATAACGAAATGGGTCTGATCGACGTCGCGGACATGCGCTTTTTACGCGCACCGCTTAACCCGGAACTCGCGCGGCGCAACTTGCAGCATTTCGCACGCTATATTGCGCGCGAGAAGCTGAACGAACGCTTTCCAATGCGCGCACTGGAACAAGCCCTGCTAGCGGCATGAAAACAGGCGCTGGGAGGTTTCACTGAAATCCTTCCAGGCTTGCTCCGGTGCCAATACCCGCGACTGAGCGTCGAGCACGTCCTGGGACGAAGTCGCGAAGGCGCGTTCCATCAAGCGGCTCCAGGCCTGTGCATTATCTGAAGGGGCGTACCAGCCGGCTTCCGCCAGTTGCTCGCGAAACACAGCCAATTCGCTGGTCAGTACGGGCACGCCGGCCATTACTGCCTCTTGCAGGATCAACCCCAAGCCCTCTTGCGTCGACGGAATCGCCACCCAGTCAAAGGCCCGGTACAGCGTCGCCGCGTCCGGCAAATGACCCGGCAGAAAAACCTTGCCCTGCAAGCCGAGCTGCTCGATACGTGCCTCCAGGGTATCCCTCGCCGCGCCCTCGCCGATAATCACCAGCCGCGCATCAGGTTGATGCACTGACACGCCGGCAAACGCCTCCAGCAAACAGCTGAATCCTTTGCCGTCGACCAATCGACCTACCGCACCCAGCACGGGCGAGCCATCCAACGGAAGGCCAAGACGAGTGCGCGCCTGCTCCCGAGAAAGCGTGGCAGCGCGAAAAGCCACGGGATCGAACGCGCTGCGCAACACCGTCACGGGTCGTTGCAGAACACGCTCGATCGAGTGAGCGAGCGTTTGCGAGACGGCCGCCACGGTCAGCTGCGCTGCCGGAAATTGTTCAAACAGTTTCTGGTCCGTCCGGCGCATGCGGGTGACGCCATGAAATATCACGACGGCGCGTACGCGCGGTAAACGCTTGAGCACCGGTAAGATCACCCGGGCCACGCCCACCCCATCAAGCAGCACAATCTCTACATCGTCAGGCAATGCCTTGCGGAAGCGCGCACGCATCAAGGGCATCAGCAACTTCCATAGATACCGGCCTTTGAGACGGGCAGAGGAAAGGTTCCACTCCAATGCCGGCTCAGCTTCTTGCGAACGACCTTGAAGCAACCAGGTATTGACCGGTCCACGGCATACAGCGTGGGAAAGTATCTGTTGATGAACCTTTTGCACCGAAGCGAATGCAGAACCACCGGCCCACATGATGTTGAGGATACTCATCGAAAAAATGACCTTTTGCGGCGTGGTGATGGCTTGTCGCCTGTACTTGGCTGCACTTAATGGATCAACCAGCCGATACTGACACCCAGTACCAGCATAGCTGCCAGTTTGATCCGCTCGCGTCGCTTGCGCCGTGCCTTGGTCAAGCGCTCTTCTGCCGTCGCCACATGCAAACCGAAACCGGTATGCAAAACCGCATCGCCCTCCAGAGTCACTGCCTCCAGGTTCAGTTGCGCGTAACGCTTCGATAATCCCTTCTCACCCTCGAACCCCGCATAGGGTGCGCACAAGTGATACTCCTTGATGCGCCGCAACCCTGGGTTCAACGAAAACCCCTGCCATTCAGGTTTGTCGGACAGCAGGGGATAACAAGGTACTGCGCCAATCACTTCACGTGGCCCCAGGTGAATATAGGGGCTGTGCACTTGCAAGTCGTAAACGTAGTTACGCAACCACACCTGCAAAATATCCGGCCGATGTTCCAGTATCACCTTGGAATCCTCGACAAAGCCGGGTCGATAAAACGCCCAATCATCCTCGCAATGGAATATGTAGGGGGTCTTGACCGACTCGTAGGCCAAGTCGATGGAAGCCAACTGCCCAAGCTTCGGCCGGTTGATCAAGAAAGTGCAATGACTGTGCCAGTGCCCTGGGACCGCAAGGCGTACGGCGTCATCACCGGAATCTTCGGTAATAACGACTTCGCGTATCGCTGCCGTATTGAACTGATCGAAGCTCTCGAGCGTGCGCTTCAACAAATCGAAGCGACCGCAACTGGTCACTACGAGCGTTATGTCGCTTTGATCGGAGAAGTGCATTCAAGCCTCGATAATATCACATAGCCATCATTTGCGGCCACCTGGCCGATATCAAACGCCCAGTTTCAGACGCAATCTTTCCAGCACACTCAATGGAGCACGGGGCCGAAGGGGGGGCTTGAGCACTTCAACAATCCGCTGACCGATACGGGCAAAACTGAACTGGTTGACCACCAGGTCCTGCCCATTACGCGCAATGTCGGCCGCCAATTGCGGATTGGACCGTAAAATGGTCAGCTTTTCCTGCAACTGCGGGATGTCCTTGTAGAACACCACATTGACCATCTCCTCGAACCCCAGGGCAGCATTTTCCTCAGCGCCCTGATCAAACGCCAACAACACGCAACCGCAGGCCATGGCTTCAAAATTCTTGATCATGTACTCGCCCATGCCCACATCGGCACTGACGAAAAAACGGATCCGGTTGAGGGTCGCGCAGTATTCCTCACCGGACTTGGTGCGCGTGACCACCAAAGGCTCAACCTGTGCCAGCTCATCGAGCAGGGCCTTGCGACCACTGTAGGCCACGCTGTTGGTACTGCCGACGAACGCCAGCTCGATATCCCGCACACGCTCCTGCGGCTGCAACAGCGCCTGATCATAGCCCTTTGGCACGAACTCCGCGTCAAAGCCCTCGGCGCGCAGCCGCTCGGTCACCATAAAGCCGGAGCTGATCACCCGCGCCCACGGCAAACGACGGTAATGGGCGCTGAATTTTCCGGTGTATTTGCAGGGAATGTAGTTCTGGTAGGCGTCGTGTTCGAGGATCACCAGGTTCGGGAGGGTACGGATAAACCCGACTTGGCGGATTTCCTGCTTGAAGCGCAGGAAGAACACGATACGGTCGTAACGGGTCACGTCGACCTCACGCCGGAAGTAACCACGCAGGTTGCGCTGCTCATCGCTGCTCAACCAGCGAATATCACATTCGCAGTGCTCGGCCACGCCTTCGTACAAACGATCCAGGATGGCGCGCTGCTCTTTCTGCACCAGAAACAAGACTTTCATTACTTATCCTTTCCCAAACGCCAGAACAACTCATGCCGTCGTACGGCCTTGCGGAAAAATTCGTTCTCACCATACGGCGACTGCGCTCGCCCCGCCAATAGTCGCTGTAACCAACGCCGGACACGGCGCTTGAAGGGCGGTGCCGGTTGCAAGTCATGCATCATGCCCAGCGCCATGGCCTTGTCACGCTGCTGCGCCAACGTCAGTGGCAGGCTGCAGGGCAGCAGCTCCTCAGTCGCGTCGAACAGCGGCGGCAACGCAATGCCGGCGCCCGCGTCGCCCATGGGCCAGCGGTCGTTGTCGTGCAAATGGTTGGCGTAGCCCAGTATTACCGTCGGCTGCCACTCAAGGCCTTGCAAGGCTTCCAGAACAGCGTGCTGCGCGCAGATGTGGTCTGGATGCGGGTCCAATACCGGATGCGGCAACACAATCACTTCCGGGCGCGCCATCAACAACACCTGGCGCAAGTCGGCCAACAGGTTGTTCCAGGTGGGCAAGCCGTCGCTGTCCGCCGCCAATGGGAACGGATTGAATTGGCGGAAGGGGCGAATGTCTGTCATCTGCGCTTCACGGGAGGCAAACGGCAGGTCCGGCGCGGCTTGCATCGCCTGCAATTGCAGGCAGAAGTACCCCAGTTGTACACAGTGCGCCTGTGGCACACCGGCCCACAGCGGCACAGCGATGCTGTCCCAGGCGCGCAGGCGGCCTTTGATACGCGCGGCTTCAACCGCGTCCAGGCCCATCTGCTGATAATGCTCGGCTTCGATTTCGCCTGCGGTCAGGGTGACAATCCAGGGCTTTTCAGCCTGGCTGTACAGACCAAAGGCCGCCAATTCGGCATCGTCGGCATGGGGCGCGATCACCATTACACGCTGCGCGCGGTAATCCGGGTGGGTCCAAGCCCACAGGCGGGGCGTGCCGATCAATCGGCAATGCCGACCGCGCAACTGCAACTCGCTCAGCGCCAAACCACTGAGATTCAGGTAACGCATGCCGTTGACGCCACGCTCAAAGGTTTGCCGGTCGCCCGCCAGCTCGACGCTTGGGTCAAAAAAGCGCCCCAGCCACGTGCTTTTGACCTTGATCCCCAGCACCAGTGTGGCCTGCGCGTCTACCGACTGCTCCAGTAGCAAGCGCCCATTTTCCAGGCGCACGCCCGGCAGCTCGGCATCCGCCGCAAAACGGTATTGGTAATCTTCGTTGGGGGCATAGAACAGATGGTCGGCAAACCACGCTTCATGAGCAACCCAGGCCACCACCGCCAACAGCAAGGGTAGCCACCAGGCCACCAGGATGCCGACCAACATCAGCAACAACACACCCATCATCAGCGCCGTGCGCTTGTTACGCCGGTGGCGCTTGAGCAATTGCTGCTTACGACTCATACGCTGAATACCTGCACAGGGTTGCACCAACGGTCCTTGTACTCGCGGTCGGCCCGGCCAAAGGAGAAGCGCAACGGCTTGCCAACTTCGCGCGCCTGCTCCCAGGCACTTTGGGTATTGAGAAAGCTCAAAACGCTGCCAGGGCTGAAGGCACGAGTTTCAGGATCGACCCCGCCGTTGACGTACTCCACGCTGATCCATTCCGGCGACTCGACGCGGTACACCAACTGAATCGCGATGGGCGCGTCATTCAGAAAGATCACTGAGCCGATCAACCACTCACGCATCAGCTCGATCACTTCGGCCAGGCGCTCGGCGCCCGTGGCGGTGAAACCCCAGCGGCGCAGGAACAGGTCACAGTAGATGGCCGCCAGCTCACCGCTGGAAAACTCACCGACAGGCCGCACTACGCCGCCCGCCTCCTCCAGCAAACGCAGTTCGCGGCGCTGGTTGTAGCGAAACTTCTTCGACAGTTCTTCCGGCGTGCGTGCCATGGCCAACTGCTCGGCCTGGGGCTTGAGGCCGATAAAGCGGCCTTCGTTCAACGTCGACAGGTAGCGTGCACGCTGCCTCAAAGGCGCCTGCGCATCGGCGGCGGCCGGCAGGATCACTTCGGCGTTGCCCAGGTCGAACAAGCCTTTCTTGCCGCTGCGCTTGAGCACGTCCTTGGACAGCGCCAGGTCGCGCCCCCACGTGGCAATGCACGCCTTGAGTTCACCGGCCTGCTCCCAGGCCAGGTAACGCACTGGAATCTGTGCCAAGCCGGCCAGGCGCTCGATGACCTGCGGGTGCGTCGCGACGCTACCGCCAAAACGCTGCCAGGCCTCGCTGTAGGCCGGTGCATCGACGACGGACCAGCCACGCTCGCGCCAGCCTTGGAATCGATTGAGCATCAAGCCCTCGCGGTCAGTTCAATAACGTGTGGCAGTTGCCAGAAAGTGTCGCGCACCGCCTGGTCCGAGAACCGTGCGTGCAGGCGCTCCAGCATCATCTCGGCGCACTGGCGTTGTTGCTGTTGATCCATCGCGGCCAGGTGCCCCAGCCCTTGGGCCAGGTGCTCGGCGTCACCGAAAGGAAACAGGATGCCAACACCTTCGACCACTTCCCGCGCACCACCACACGCGGTAGCCAGCAGCGGTACACCAGCAGCCATGGCTTCCAGCAGTACCATGCCGAAGGGTTCGTGGTCGGAACTCAGCGCAAACACATCAAACGCGCGGAAATAGCGGCGCGCATCCGGCACCTGGCCGAGGAACAGCACCTTGTCGGCAATCCCCAGTTCGCGGGCCAGTTCCTTGAGGTCCTGCTCCAGGCGACCGGTACCGAGAATCGCCAACCGGCTTTCAGTCGGCAACCGTCCCAGTGCCAGGGCAAAGCCCTTGAGCAGCGTGGCCTGATCCTTGTCCGGGTGCAGGCGGCCGACGTTGCCGACCACCCATTCATCCGGCGACAACCCTAGGGCATCCCGCGCGTCATCCTTGGAAACCTGTTGGGCTTGCAGGGCTTCCACGTCGATGCGGTTGTACAAGGTCTGTATACGCGCCGCCGGCCAGTTCGGCAGGCAGCGGCGGATGTCATCGCGCACGGCGTCGGACACACCCAGCAAGCTCAAGCGCTTGCGGAAAATCGACGCAAACAGGCGGCGGCCACGGCGCTGGTAATCACCAAAGGCATGGTGCACGCCAATGACCTGCAAGCGCGTGGCGAGCAAGGCGACGTAGATCGGCTTGGCGCGGTGCGCGATGCAGAAACTGAAATTGCGCGAGGCGGCAATCTTGCGCATCTCGGCGATGGCGCCCAGCTTGAGGCCACGAATGGCCTTGGAACTGAACTCCATGAACAACACTTCATCGGAGGCGCAACCGGCCGCGACCTCAGGGTCGGCGACCCCGGTGAGAAACACCGTGGTCACCTTGTAGCCTTTGCCCGCGAACAGGCTGGCGTACTGACGGGCACAATCAAGGAACGGCCCGTCATAGCCGTGGCAGAACTGCAGGACGTGGCGTTCAGCCGACCGTGTCATAGGGGTCCACGCCGTCTTTGACGACCAGGATGTCTTCCATGATCAGGTATTGCAGGTCGGAGCCGAAGAACATGTCCAGCGCGTCTTTCGGCGAGCAGATCATCGCTTCGCCACGACGGTTGAGCGAGGTGTTCAGCGACACGCCGTTGCCGGTCAGCACTTCCAGCTCTTTCATCATGTCGTAGTAGCGCGGGTTGTATTCGCGCTTGAGCACCTGGGCGCGGGAGGTGCCATCTTCATGGACCACTTCCGGCACGCGGGTCTTCCACTCTTCAGCCACTTCAAAGGTGAAGGTCATGAACGGCGCCGGGTGGTCGACCTTGATCATCTGCGGAGCCACGGTGTCGAGCATCGACGGGCAGAAAGGCCTCCAGCGCTCGCGGAACTTGATCTGGTGGTTGATGCGGTCAGCTACGCCGGTGGCGCTTGGGCAACCGATGATCGAACGACCGCCGAGGGCTCGCGGGCCAAACTCCATGCGGCCCTGGAACCAGGCCACCGGGTTGCCGTCGACCATGATCTTGGCAATGCGTTGCGGCATGTTGTCGATCTTGCGCCACACGGGCTTGCTTTCGTGCTTGGCGCACGCCGCAATCACGTCTTCGTTGCTGTAGGACGGGCCGAGGTAGACGTGTTCCATCTTCTCGACCGGTACACCACGGGCGTGGGACACATAAGCTGCCGCGCCGACAGCCGTGCCGGCATCACCGGACGCTGGCTGAACGAACAGCTCCTTCACGTCGTCGCGGGCAATGATCTTCTGGTTCAGCTTGACGTTCAGCGCGCAGCCGCCGGCGAAGGCCAGCTTGCCGGTGTCTTTCAGGATGTCGCCCAGGTAGTGGTCGATCATCTGCAGCGCCAGCTTCTCGAACAGCGCTTGCATGCTGGCGGCGTAGTGGATGTACGGTTCGTCGGCGATATCGCCTTCGCGCTTCGGACCCAGCCACTCGATCAGTTTTGGCGAGAAGTAGAAGCCCTTGCCTTTCTCTTTATAGCGACGCAGGCCGATGACGTTGGCGTATTCAGTGTTGATCACCAACTCGCCATTTTCAAAGGAGGCCAGGCGCGAAAAGTCGTATTTGCTGGCATCGCCATACGGCGCCATGCCCATGACCTTGAACTCACCGTCGAGCATCTCGAAACCGAGGAACTCGGTGATTGCGCCGTACAGGCCGCCGAGGGAGTCCGGGTCAAAGAATTCCTTGATCTTGTGGATCTTGCCGTTTTCACCGTAGCCGAAGAACGTGGTGGCGTACTCACCCTTACCGTCGATGCCGAGGATCGCGGTTTTCTCCTGGAAGCCGGAGCAGTGGTAAGCGCTGGACGCGTGGGCCAGGTGGTGCTCAACCGGTTCGATCTTGATTTTCTTCGGGTCGAAGCCCAGTTGCTCCAGGCACCAGACGATCTTGTTGCGATAGCGCTTGTAGCGACGGTTGCCCATCAGGATTGCGTCAAGGGCGCGGTCCGGGGCGTACCAGTAACGCTTGGCGTAGTGCCAGCGCGCCTCGCCGAACAGGCTGATCGGGGCGAACGGAATCGCCACCACGTCAACGTCGGAAGGCTTGATGCCGGCCTGCTCCAGGCAGAACTTCGCCGATTCGTAGGGCATGCGGTTCTTTGCATGTTTGTCGCGTACGAAGCGCTCTTCTTCGGCGGCCGCGATCAGCTTGCCGTCGATGTACAAGGCTGCGGAAGGATCATGGCTAAGGGCGCCGGACAGGCCAAGAATCGTCAATGCCACAGGGGTCTAGCCTCTTTTAGTCTGCATGCAGGCGGGGTGCGCCTGAAAAAAGTGTGCTTCCCGCTCGGGCGGGAAACAGCTAAAGGGCGGGATTATAGCTTAAAAGCAGAGGGGAGCTGTTAGCAGCAAGTGGCAAGAGGGATCAGCGGAAGATCTCGATGCTGCCGTCCCGGCTTTGACGATAAATGGTGTAGGGCAGCACCAGGGTGTCGAGCACGCCGGAGGCGACAAACTCGACCGCGACAATGGGTAGCATGCTCCCACCATGGTCCATCAGGTTCACGCCTTTCAAACTCTTGTCGGGCGCAGGTTCGCCATTGAGCGTGCAAAAACCATAGATCACCCCGCTGTAGATGCGCGGAACGTTCTCGCAGTGGCTTCGCGAGTCTTTGAGGTTCTGACTGGCGACGGCGTCGGGACGGAAGACCGTATTGATGGTTCCGCAACCGGCGAGCAAGAAACACAGCGCAAGCCACACGACTTTCGACCCAATCCTCATGACCCCCTCCGTTTGATCCATCAGCCATTGTCATTGCCAAGGCCTGCCACGCTAACATCACAAAGGCTGATGACCCAGTGTGACAGTACCGATTGGCAGCGTAAGACGATTCCTAAATGATAAAAATCGCCCAAGTCACTAAACTCGCGCCCCTTTGCGCGTTTACCTCCTATACGACGCGCCATGGATTCTGGCTGACCGATGAAAACCTTCACCCGCTTCACCTTGTTGCTGCCCGGCCTGCTCGCCTTGAGCGAGGCCGCACCGGCTGACGATGCACCGCTGATCCTGGACCCCAGCGTGGTCACCGGCTCACGCAGCGCCAGCCCGGCCTTCGACCTGCCCTATTCGGTCGACGGCATCAGCCGCGAGCAGATCAGCGACGGTCAATTGGGCATCAACGCCTCCGAAGCGCTGTCCCGCGTGCCTGGCCTGGTGGTGCAGAACCGCCAGAACTATGCCCAGGACCTGCAGATTTCCTCCCGCGGCTTCGGCGCGCGCTCGGCGTTTGGCGTGCGCGGCATCAAGCTGATCGCCGACGGCATCCCCGCCAGCACCCCGGATGGCCAGGGCCAGGCAGCCACGTTCAACCTCGACACCGCCGAACGCATCGAAGTGTTGCGCGGCCCTGCGGCCACCTTGTATGGCAGCAATGCTGGCGGCGTGATCCAGATGTTCTCCCGCGACGGCGAAGGCCCGCCGCGCATTGGCGCCGAAACCCTGGTGGGCAGCGACGGTTTGAACAAGAACCACCTGACCGCCGAGGGCGCAGCGAATGGCGCAGGCTTCGTGCTCGACGCTTCGCGCATGGACACCGACGGTTACCGCGACCACAGCAGTGCGCGCCGTGACCAGACGTTTGCCAAGCTCAACGTCCAGCCGGATGACGACAGCAAGCTCGCGCTGATCTACAGCAGCCTGGAACAGAACGGCACGCAGGATCCACTTGGGCAGACGTGGGCCGCGTACAAAGCTGATCCACGCTCGGTGAGTGCCAATGCGCTGACCTACAACACACGAAAAAGCATCGATCATCAGCAATTGGGCATGAATTACGAGCGCTACATCGGCGATGCGACGTTGCAGGTGAATGCGTATACGGGGCGGCGGAGTGTGATTCAGTACTTGTCGATTCCAAAAGGGACACCTGCCAACGAACGTGGCGGCGGCGTGGTGCAATTCGACCGCAAGTTCTACGGCGGCAGCGTGCGCTGGATGCAGCCTATCGAGAGCGCACCGGGTGAGTTGATGATCATCACCGGTCTGGACTTCGACCAGAGCGAAGACAGTCGCCACGGCTACCAGAACTACAGTGGCAACACCCTCGGCGTGAAAGGCCAGCTACGTCGCGATGAAATCGACACCGCCCGCAGCCTCGACCCTTACATCCAGGCCAACTGGGCCCTGGACCGCTGGACCCTGCAAGCGGGCGTGCGGCACAGCACCATGGAGCTGGACGTCGATGATCAATTCCTGAGTAACGGCGACGCGAGTGGTCACAAGACCTATCAGAAAAACACACCCTCGATGAGCGTGATGTACGCCTTCACGCCCGAGCTGCATGGTTATGTCAGCGCGGGCAAAGGATTCGAAACACCGACCCAGGCCGAATTGGCCTACGCACCCGGCAGCGTGGAGGGCTTCAATTTCGGCCTGAAACCGTCAGAGAGCACCCAGTATGAAGTGGGACTAAAGGCCCAGGTGAAGAACACCAGGATCAACGCAGCCGTGTTCCAGATAACCACGAAAGATGAGTTGGTGGTCGCTCAATCCAAAGACGGCCGCACCAGCTACCAAAACGCCGGCCGCACCCTGCGTCGCGGCTTCGAACTGGGCATCGAAAGCCAGCTCAGCGAACACTGGAGCACCAGCCTCGCCTACACCCGCCTGCAAGCCACCTACGACAGCGACTTCGTCAGCGGCGGCAGCACCGCCGTCGACAAAGGCAACTATCTGCCCGGCGTGCCGCAAACCACGCTGTTCGCTGAGCTGAACTGGAAACCCCGCGACTGGGTCAGCACCGCCATCGAAGGCCTGTACCGCAGCAAGGTCTATGTCGAAGACACCAACAGCCAACGTGCCGCGCCGGCCTATAGCGTCTTCAACTGGCGCGCACGCTTCGAGCAGAAAGTCGAACACTGGACCTTTCACCAGACCCTGCGCCTGGATAACCTGCTGGACCGCCAGTACGTCGGCTCGGTGATCGTCGGCGATGGCAACAACCGCTATTACGAAGCGGCGCCTGGGCGGTCGTGGTATGCGGGCGCAGGGGCGGAGTATCAGTTTTGATCAGTTGATGTCTCGAGGCAGCCGCTGATCAATCAACGTGTACAGCGCGCTGCTTTGCGGCCAGTTACGCATAAACCGCGCCCGGTCCTTAGCATACGCTGGGGCGAAGCTGGCATCAGAGCCGTGCTGACACATCGCATCCAGGTCGATCAACGACCAGCGATCCTTGTCCCAAAACAGGTTGTGCCCCTTGAAATCACCATGGCTGATGCGTTCGCGGATCAGCTCGGCAAACAGGTGATCCAGCGCCTGCAGCTCGTTTTCCGGCGCATCACCGTTTTCAACGTACGGCGCGAAGCGTTCGATGATGTCCGGGCCAGGCAAATATTCGGTGATCAGGTACGCGCGGCTACGCAACCAGAAGAAGCGTTTTTCCAGTACCGCCAGCGGCTTGGGCGTGGCGATACCGAGGAAGGCCAGACGGTTGCCTTCGCGCCAGGAATGCCAGGCGCGACTTGGACGCCAGAAACGCTTGAGCCAATGGACAAAGCCCTTGATGTTGTAGCGTTTGATCACTAGTTGCCGACCGGCCACCTCGACCTTGGCCACGCTGGCAGCACCACCGGTCTTGTACAAATGACCCTGGTCCAGCAGCGAATCGGCCTGCTCCAGCACCGGCAGCATCGCCGGCTCTTCTTCGCGGCGAATGGCGCGCAAGGCGAAAGCGCCACGCACCACGCTGAACAACGTGCACTCGCGGCCGACCTTGTTCAAAAAGTCCCTGAGGCGCCAGGCGCTGACCTTGCGCACCTGCTTTTCCAGGACTTCCAACGGAAGGGCGTGCTCGCCATTGCTCAACAGGTAGTACACCAGCAGTTCTTCGGTGAACGGTTCGAGATTCTTCGGCAACTGGGCGAAAAACACGCCGAGGTTTTCCAGTACGCGGTTGCGCGACAGCGGCTTGCCCGCCTCTTCGACGCGGATCCCAGCGCCATCGATCAGGTACAGTTTGCCGTCCTGGCGCAGCAGGTTGTCCAGGTGCAGGTCTTCCTGCCACAGCCCCTTGGTGTGCATCTGCGCAATGGCGCCCAGCGCTTCGGCCAGCACCGCGGTTTGCTCGTCAGCCAACGGCGGCAACCCTTCGACGGCCTGCCAGGCATCGGCCAGGCTTTCGGCGCCCTCGATAAATTCGAACAGCAGCCAACCACCCTCGCCTTCTTGCAACCCGTCCGCAAGCAACAACGGCGTCGTCAGCCCCTGTTCAGCGAGCAGGCGCACGCCTGTGAGTTCTCGCTGAAAATGCCGCGCCGCCTTGCTGCCCACCAGTAACTTGGCCAACACCGGACGGCCACGCCAGACGGCGGCGCCCACATACCGTTCGCCGGGCAACACGCGCAACAGACTCAGCAGTTGCAACTGGCCAGGGCCCGCCGCATCGGCCAGCTCCAGGGTCAGGGGCAAGCCCGGCGTGCGGCCGGCGGTTTTCAGCTCGGACAAACGCATCAACGGTTTTCCTTGTGGCTGCGGCGAGCGGTCAACTTCTGGAGCCAGGTGGAGACCAGCGCGCTGTCTTCAGGCTGGTCGAGGTAGGCAGCCAGCAGTTGGCGAACTTGCTCGTCAGACCACTGCGGTGCACGACGCAGCAAAGGCTCCAGGTCCTTGACCCGATCACGCCAGCCGAACAGCAGCGGGCGGGTTTTCTCCAGGTCGATCAACTGCGCGACATAGCCGTCGCCGCTGGCCTGCATAAAAATATGCTTGGGGTAAAAACAGCCATGCACCTGGCCGACACTGTGCAATTGACGCGCAAGCTGACCGCAGGCCAGCAGGATCGCGCGGTGCTGGGCATCACCGAGCGAAGGCCAATGCTCCAGCAACGAGTCCAGGTCATTCCAGCCATCCAGGGCGCGGGTCAACAGCATGGCACGGTGTTCGCCGGCCACTTTGCGCTCGCCATAGAACGCCGCCTGCAACGCCGGGATACCGAGCTTTTGGTACCGACTGATATTACGAAATTCGCGAGAAAAACTCGGCTCGCCAAACGGGCGGTGCAAACTGCGCGTCAGGTAGTTGCTCTGGCGCTTGAGGTAGTAACCGTGGCCGTCGAGCTCCAGGCGGAACACGCTGCTCCAGCCACCCTTGCTGGTGTTCGGCTCGTCCACCGCGTCCAGTTGCTTGGCCCATAGGGCATCAAAAGTTGCCAGGCCGTTGCGCTCCAGAAGCGCACGGTCCTCAACCGCCAGGAAGTCACTCATTCGCGCCCCTCGAAAAACTTCACCACGTGGCGAATCCGCTCTTTATCCGATGCACTCAGGTGCCGGCGTTGACGGTACTGTATGTAGAACCGCAGGCGCTGGGTGGCGGACAGGTGATACTTGGCCACTTTGTCCAGGCAGGCCAAGTCTTTGGTGATGCGGTACTTGAGCCAGAACCCGCGCCAGAAATCGCCGTTGGGGCAATCGATCAGGTACAGGGTCGCTTGGTCATCAACCAGCAGGTTGCGCCACTTCAAATCGTTATGGGTAAAACGATGGTCGTGCATGGTGCGCGTGTATTCGGCGAGCTGGCGGCTCACCGCGTTGACCCACTTGGGGTCGCGCAGGCGCGCATCGTTGCGCTCGGCGAGCACCGAAAGGTCTTCGGTCCTCGGCAGCTCGCGGGTGATCATCGCGCCACGGTCGTAGGCCAGGCCTTTGCGCTCCAGGCCCCAGGCAACCACATCGGCGGTGGGAATGCCCCACTTGGCGAAGCGCTTGAGGTTCTGCCACTCGGACTTGACCCGAGGCTTGCCCAGGTAACGCCGCAGGCCCTTGCCGGCGCCGGTGTAGCGCTTGACGTAGTAATTGACCCCGCCGCGCTCCACACGGATCACTTCCGACAGTGGATCACGGGTTAGCCGCTCGCCCTGCAGGGCGAAAACCGCTTCGAGGCTTCCAAAATCATCCGCCAGGTGGGCGTAGGCAGGTTCCAGGTTCCAACCCGCCATCAGATTGCATCCCCGAGGCGCTGCTTGCGTGCGTAAAGCTTGTCGGCCTTACGCTGCATCAGGTTCAACGACGCCGATTGCTCGGCCAGGATCTGGCGCAGCGGCTGGCGAAAGTAACCCTTGAGGAAACGCAGTTTGTCGCGACGGGTCAGGCCGATTTCCAGCGCCGAGTAGTACAGCGCGGAGAGGTCCTTGTCGCGCCAACGCAACGGCAAGTGCGCGCGCAGTTGGGCGCGATGCAGGTCGATCACCGACAGCTTGATGTTCTTCGCATCAATGGGCTTGGCCGTGTCCAGCAGGAAATGGCACAGGTAGCAGTCGCGGTGGTTCACACCGCCACGGTGCATATCGCCGACCATGCGCGCCAGCTCATGGGTGAGCGCATGACGCAACGCAGGCGCCGGAGGCTCCGCCACCCAATTGATCGTCACATCTTCCAGGCTAAGGGTCGGTGCCAGCTCTTCGGTGATGATGAACGAGTGCTGGTCCGCCGGGTTGCTGCCTTTTTCGCCGAAGGCCACGCCAGTCATGGTCGGAACGCCCAGTTCCTGCAAGCGGTGGATGGCATCCCACTCCAAGCCAGCGCCTAGCACCGGCAACTTGGCGGTGATCAGGTTCTTGAAGATTTCCGCCCAGCCAATGCCACGGTGGATTTTCACAAAATACGGACGGCCATCCACCACGGTACGCAGGGTGCGACGCGCCGCCAGCTCGCGGAATACTTCGCCTTGCAGTTTCTCGACTTCGGCAAAGGCATCAAGCCCGGCCCATAACGTCTTGAACGGTTCGGCAAGAATCAACTTCATCGTTTTGGCTCCGCCAGGATCACATCCGCAGCGTGCTGCGGCATGCTGTAAAGGTCGGCCGTCTCAGCGAAGGCCAAACCATTGCGGCTCCAGGCCGCGCGCTGTGCAGTGTCAGTGAGCATATTCGCCAGGTACTGGTTGAGCTGCGCTTGTTCGAACGGCTCATCCAGCACCAGACCGCTGTCGGCTTCGGCGATGTAGTGGGCATAACCACATACGGCCGAGACCAGTACCGGCAGCCCGGCCACCAAGGCTTCAAGCAATACGGTGCCGGTGTTTTCGTTGTACGCCGGGTGGATCAACAGGTCGGCACCCAGCAGGAAACGCGGGATATCGCTGCGGCCCTTGAGGAACTGCACGTTGTCGCCCAGCCCCAGCGTTGCGCTTTGCAGTTGGAATACTTTGGGGTCGTCCTGGCCGATTACAAACAGGCGCGTGCGTTTTTTCAGTTCCGCCGGCAACGCGGCCACGGCCTTGAGGCTGCGGTCGACGCCCTTGGTCTTGAAGCCCGAGCCGATTTGCACCAGCAGCAGGTCGTCAGCGCCCAGGTTGAATTCCTTGCGGAACCCTTCACGGATTTCGGCGGCATTCGGCGGCGCGCGGCGGTCCTGGGCAATGCCCGGCGGCAGCAGATGGAAGCGCTCCAGCGGCGTATCGTAGTGTTTGATGAACAGCGGCTGCTGCACTTCGGAAATCATCAGGACTTCGGTCTTGGCGTCCTTGGCGAACACCGCGCGCTCGTAGTCGGCAAAGTGCTTGTAGCGACCAAAATAGCGGTACAGCGAGTGGCGCAGATTTTGCGCCTTGTCTTCAAAGCAGCCGTCGGCGGCGTAGTACACATCCAGGCCCGGCATTTTGTTGAAGCCGATCAGGCGATCTACCGGGCGCTTGGCCAGGTCGGCGGCCATCCAGGCGCTGAGCTTCTCATTGCGCCGATGGTTGAAGAACGCCTTGACCGGCGCCACCAGCACTTCGAAGCCGGGCGGGATGTCGCCTTCCCAGATCAGCGTGTAGACACGAATCTGATGGCCGCGCTGCTGGCACTCCAGGGCGATGCGCATGAAGTCGCGCTGCAGGCCACCGAAGGGGAAATATTTGTACAAAACAAAAGCCAGTTGCATCAGTGCAGCTCCTCAGCCAATAACAACGTGCTCAGTCGGCTTGCCACACGCTCAGGGTTCAGGCGCGTGAAGCACAGGGGCGACTCGCGCTTGAGGTCGAACCGACGCAGGTCGTCGGCCGTCGGTTGATAGGTACATTGTTTTTGCAGGCACGGTGCGCAGGGGAAGTCGCTGGCCAGGTGAATCTGGCCCTTGCCATACGCGCCGGTGAGGCCGGGGTTGGTCGGGCCGAACAGGGAAATGGTCGGCACATCCAGCGCGGCGGCCAAGTGACCGAGACCGGTGTCCACCGCCACACAGGCACGGGCGCCGGCCAGTACGCGGGCGACGCCGGCCAGGTTCAATTTGGGCAGCACTTCGGCGTTTTGCAGGCCTTGGGCCAGGCGTTCGGCGCGGGCTTTTTCGGCGGCGTTGCCCCAAGGCAACTTCACATCCACACCCAGGCGCCCCATGCGCTCGGCCAGCTCGCGCCAGTAAGCTTCGGGCCAGTGCTTGGTGTCCCAAGTGGTACCGTGCAGCAGCAGTACAAACGGCTTTTTCGGCGGCAGGCCCAGGAGTTTTTCAGTGCTCAGGCCGTAGTCGCCCAAGCCTTTGGGCAAGTCATAACCGAGGGCCACGGCGAACAGCTGACGCAGACGCTCCACCGCGTGCTGCCCACGCGCCACGGCGAGGCGACGGGAATAGAAACGTGCAGCCATCGGCTCGCGGGCGGAATGCTTGTCGAAACCCGCGATGGGCGCACGCACGTAGCGGGTCAGCCAGGCGCTTTTCAGCAGGCCCTGGGCATCGATCACAAGGTCATATTTAGTCGACTGGACTTGCTGTTTGAAGCGCCGCCACTCGCCACTCTTGATGGTCTGCCAGAGGTTCTTGCGCCAGCGGCGGATCGCCACCGGGATCACCTTATCGACCGCCGGGTGCCAGGTGGGAATCTCGGCGAAGCCTTCTTCCACCACCCAGTCGAATCGGATGCCGGGAATCGCCCGCGCTGCATCAGTCAGGGCCGGCAAGGCATGAATCACGTCGCCCAAGGATGAGGTCTTGATTACCAGTACGCGCAAACTATCGGACCTCGACCGCAGAGCCCTGCAACCGCTGCAAGGCTTCGTTCACCGGCTGCGGCAGCAACTGGCGCATGCAGTTGTAGTGACCGAAACGGCAGGTGCGATCAAAACACGGGCTGCACTCCAGGCCCAGGCGCACCACTTCGACCTTGTCGGCCAACGGCGGCGTGAAACCCGGCGACGTGGAGCCGTACACCGCCACCAGCGGGCGGTTCAGCGCGGCGGCGACGTGCATCAGGCCGGAGTCGTTGGACACCACCGAGTCAGCGCAGGACAGCAGGTCGATGGCTTCGGCGAGCGACGTGTCACCACTGAGGTTGACCGCCTCTTCACGCAGGCCCGGAATCAGGCGTTGGCGAATGTCTTCGCCCACCGGATGGTCTTTCTTCGAACCAAACAGCCATACCTGCCAGCCTTCGCGGATCTTCGCCTCGGCGACCTTGGCGTAGTGCTCCGACGGCCAGCGCTTGGACTCGCCAAACTCGGCGCCGGGGCACAGCGCCAGGACTGGACGATCGAGTTCCAGGCCGAACTTGGCCAGGGCGGCGTCACGGCTCACCGGATCAATCTGCAAGCTCGGACGCGGATACGGCGTGGGCAACTCGGCCCCCGGCTCGTAGGCCAGGGCCATGAAGCGCTCGATCATCAGCGGGTAGCGGGCTTTGTCCAGAGTGCGCACGTCATTGAGCAGCACGTAGCGGAACTCACCACGCCAGCCGGTGCGCTTGGGGATACCGGCGAAATACGGCACCAACGCCGACTTGAGCGAATTGGGCAGCAGGATCGCCTGGTCGTATTCACCCGCCAGGGATTTACCGATGCGACGGCGCGTCGCAAGCTCCAGCGCGCCATGGCCGAGCGGGAAGCTCAAGGCCTTGCGCACTTGCGGCATGCGTTCGAGGATCGGCCGGCTCCACTCAGGGGCAAGTACGTCGATCTGGCAGTCCGGGTAGCGCATGCGCAGGCACTTGAACAGTGTCTGCGCCATCACCATGTCACCGACCCAACTGGGCCCAACGATCAGAATATTCATGTAGTTTCCACAAACGATGCGGGGAGGCTTATGCCTCCCCGCATCGAAATTTTCTGTAGGAGACGAACAATTGTAGGAGCTGGCTTGCCAGCGATAACGTCCGAAAGATCTCCATGGATTCCAAGGGCCTCATCGCCGGCAAGCCGGCTCCTACAGTTGACTCAACTTAACCCCAGTTCTTTCCAGATTCGCATCACCTGGCGCCGTTCGTCGGCGAACTGATCCCCGGCTACCGTGCCGGCCTCGTTTTGCAAGGCCTGGCGATGCGCGGCGGAACGGTAGGCCTTATACACCTCGCGCAGCAGGTGGGCATCGGCGGCGGGCATCAAGCCCACCTGCTCCAGGCCTTCCAGAATGCGGATATTGTCGGTGTAGCGCAGCAACGATGGATGTTGCGCAGACCACGCCAAAGCCGCGTATTGCACCATAAATTCAATATCGACGATACCTCCGGCGTCCTGCTTGAGGTCGAACACTGCCGTGGCCTCGAAGGCATTGGCGCCGGTGCCGGCCGCCGTGGTCTTGGTGCCCAGGTTGTCGCGCATCTTGGCGCGCATCTCGCTGACCTCCTGGCGCAGCTTCGCCAGGTCCCGCTCCTGCCCCAGCACTTTAGCCCGTACTTGCTCAAACGCATGGCCTACATCCTGGCTGCCGACCAGCACCCGCGCACGGATCAGCGCCTGATGTTCCCAGGTCCACGCTTCATTTCGTTGATAACGGTCAAACGCACCCAGCGAACTCACCAGCAAACCGGACGCGCCGGAAGGCCGCAAGCGCATGTCGACTTCGTACAACTGGCCGGAGTTGGTCTGGGTGGTCAGCAAGTGGATGATCCTTTGGCCCAGGCGCGTGAAGAACTGCGCCCCGTCGATCGGTTTGGCACCATCGGTTTCAGCCTGCGGATCACCATCGTGAATAAACACCAGGTCCAGGTCCGAACCATGCCCCAGTTCGATCCCGCCGACTTTCCCATAACCGACAATGATGAACCCAGGATCGCACAGGGTGCCGTCCAATCGTTGCGGTGAACCGTGGCGCGCCACGGTCTGGCGCCAGGCCAGGGCCAGCACTTGTTCGAGAATGGCCTCGGCAAGCCAGGTGAGGTAGTCGCTGACCTTCATCAACGGCAAGCTGCCAGCGATTTCCGAGGCGGCCACACGCAGACGGTGGGCCAGCTTGAAGTGGCGCAGGGCTTCCATCTGTTGCTCAAGGTCGTCTTCGGGGATGCGCGTCAGGCGCTCGCGCAACTCGGCGGCCAATTCAGGCGCCAACGGAGGCTTGAACAGACGGCCTTCGTTGAGCAATTCGTCGAGCAACAGCGGAAAGCGGGTAATCTGCTCGGCGATCCACGGACTGGCGGCGCACAGGGTCAACAGGCGACGCAGGGCGTCGGGGTTTTCCGTGAGCAGCACCAGATAAGCGGAACGCCGCGCGACGGCTTCGACCAATGGCAGCACGCGCTCCAACACCAGGTCCGGGTTGGCGTGCTCCACCGCTTGGGCAAGCAGGCGCGGAATAAATGCATCCAGCCGCTCACGCCCCAAACGCTGCATGGCGCGCAGTTGCGGGCTGTTGCGCAGGCCGGCCAACGCCTTGAGGGCCTTGGTCGCGTCGGTAAAACCACCTTCGGCCAATTGCCGGCAGGCGGCTTCTTCATCTTGGGATTCTTCCCACAGCGGCAACCACTCACCGCCCACCACCAACTCGCTTTCTTCGCCCTCTTCTTCGTCAGGATCGGCGATCACTTGGCGGAAATGCCAGTCCACCCGACCGCGCCAGTACATGAGGCGTTCGTGGAAGGCGGCCCAGTCAGCAAAGCCCAACATAAAGGCAATGCGCGCCTGGTCTTCCGGGCTGTCCGGGAGCATTTGCGTCTGCCGGTCGGCAATCGCCTGGATCGCGTGTTCGGTGTAGCGCAGGAATTCGTAGCCATTGCGCAATTCGGCGATCACCGCCGGCGGCAGGTAGCCCTGGCCTTCCAGCGTACCGAGCACCTTGAGCAACGGACGCTGCTGCAGGCTCAGGTCACGACCACCGTGGATCAGCTGGAAGGCCTGGGCGATGAATTCCACTTCGCGGATGCCGCCCGAACCCAGCTTGATGTTGTCGGCCATGCCCTTGCGCCGCACTTCCTGCTGGATCAACTGCTTCATGGTGCGCAGCGCTTCGATGGCGGAAAAGTCCAAGTAGCGGCGATAGACAAACGGTCGCAGCATGTCGAGCAGTTGCGCACCGGCCACCTGGTCGCCAGCAACGACCCGCGCCTTGATCATGGCGTAGCGCTCCCAGTCGCGGCCCTGGTCCTGGTAGTACTGCTCCAGCGCATTGAAGCTGAGCACCAGTGCACCGGCCGAACCGTAGGGGCGCAGGCGCATGTCGACACGAAATACGAAGCCGTCGACGGTCATCGGGTCGAGGGCCTTGATCAGTTTTTGACCAAGACGAATGAAAAATTCCTGGTTATCCAGGGAGCGTTTGACGCCCACCGTTTCGCCGCCCTCGGGGTAGGCGAAGATCAGGTCGATATCCGACGATAGGTTCAGCTCCACCGCGCCGAGCTTGCCCATGCCGAGGATGACCATGTGCTGCGGCTCGCCGCTGCGCCGGCCAGTGGGCGTGCCGAACTGCACGCAGTGGCGCTGGTACAGCCATTGGTAGGCTTGGTCGATGCTGGCGTCAGCCATGTCGGAGAGGTCGCGGCAGGTTTGCACCAGGTCCGCCTGGCGGGTCAGGTCGCGCCAGATGATGCGCACCTGCTGGCGCGTACGCTGGCGACGCAGCACACGGCCCAGCTCGTCTTCTGTTTCGGCTTGTTGCACGGCGCCAGCAATCTGCCCGCACAGCTCGTCGGGCGCGAAACCACGGTCCAACTCGCCCCAGGCCACCAACTCCAACAACATCAAAGGGTCACGAACACTCTGTTCAATGACAAAATCACTGGCCGCGCACACGCGGGCGAAGTCGGCCCACCGTTGCGGCGTCCACGCAGAAAGTCCATGATCGTCGTCCAGCGCGGCCACTGCGTCACGAAATGACTGCTCGGCTCGCTGGGCTTTTGGCAAGAGAATGGCCGGTAGTTCGGCGAGTGTTGGAAGGCTCATGGTCTATCCTTGTTCGGCGCGTAAATGGCGTGTGGCTGTGAACGCAAGAACCACGCTCTATGAAGGACTGTCGAACAAAGGTTAGAAATAGCTGAAATTAATTTCATTTTGGCAGCCAACATCAAACATTCACCTTTTCTTGTTCGCAAAAGATCAACAATAACGATTATGCTCACCAGCCAGACCGAGCCATACGCTCAGTCTTGTGTAGTTTTACTACTCGTATATACATTCGAAAGGCTGAAATGGCCGACGATTTGTAGTAAAACTACAGGACGCCGAAGCAACCTTCGGCCATCCAAGAATTTATGTCGTCTGCCCACAAGGCCAGTCGCAAACTTCAGGCAACCGATTCTGGTAGCCTTTCCGCCCTGGAGCAAGCCATGCAAGACCTCGATCCCGTCGAAACCCAGGAATGGCTGGACGCCCTGGAATCGGTTCTCGACAAAGAAGGCGAAGACCGTGCTCACTACCTGATGACCCGTATGGGCGAACTCGCGACCCGCAGCGGCTCGCAACTGCCTTACGCCATCACTACGCCATACCGCAACACCATCCCCGTTACCCACGAAGCACGCATGCCTGGCGACCTGTTCATGGAACGCCGCATTCGCTCGCTGGTACGTTGGAACGCCATGGCGATGGTAATGCGCACGAACTTGAAAGATTCGGACCTGGGCGGTCACATCTCCAGCTTCGCTTCCAGCGCAACCCTGTATGACATCGGCTTCAACTACTTCTTCCAGGCCCCGACCGACGAACACGGCGGCGACCTGATCTACTTCCAGGGCCACACTTCTCCAGGCGTTTACGCCCGTGCGTTCATGGAAGGCCGTATCACCGAAGAACACATGAACAACTTCCGCCAGGAAGTGGACGGTAACGGCCTGTCGTCGTACCCGCACCCTTGGCTGATGCCTGATTTCTGGCAGTTCCCGACCGTTTCCATGGGTCTGGGCCCAATCCAGGCGATCTACCAGGCGCGCTTCATGAAGTACCTGGAAGCCCGTGGTTTCATTCCTGAAGGCAAGCAGAAAGTCTGGTGCTTCCTGGGCGACGGCGAGTGTGACGAGCCGGAATCCCTGGGCGCCATCTCCCTGGCCGGCCGCGAGAAGCTGGACAACCTGATCTTCGTCATCAACTGCAACCTGCAGCGCCTCGACGGCCCGGTTCGCGGCAACGGCAAGATCATCCAGGAACTCGAAGGCGTGTTCCGTGGTGCTCAGTGGAACGTGACCAAAGTCATCTGGGGCCGTTTCTGGGACCCACTGCTGGCCAAGGACGTCGACGGTATCCTGCAACGTCGCATGGACGAAGTCATCGACGGCGAGTACCAGAACTACAAAGCCAAAGACGGCGCGTTCGTTCGTGAACACTTCTTCAACACGCCTGAACTCAAGGCGATGGTTGCCGACCTGTCCGACGACGAGATCTGGAAACTCAACCGTGGCGGCCACGACCCGTACAAGGTCTACGCGGCGTACCACGAAGCGGTCAACCACAAAGAACAACCAACCGTCATCCTGGCCAAGACCATCAAGGGTTATGGCACCGGTGCCGGCGAAGCGAAGAACACTGCGCACAACACCAAGAAAGTCGATGTCGACAGCCTGAAGTTGTTCCGCGACCGCTTCGACATCCCGGTCAAGGACGAAGAGCTGGAGAACCTGCCGTTCTTCAAGCCGGAGCCGAACAGCGCCGAAGCCCGTTACCTGGCCGAGCGCCGCGCCGCACTGGGTGGTTTCGTGCCTCAGCGTCGCGCCAACAGCTTCAGCGTACCGACGCCAGACCTGAGTACCCTCAAGGCTATCCTTGACGGCTCGGGCGACCGTGAAATCTCTACCACCATGGCTTTCGTGCGCATCCTGGCGCAGTTGGTCAAGGACAAGGAAATCGGCCCGCGCATCGTGCCGATCATCCCGGACGAAGCCCGTACCTTCGGTATGGAGGGCATGTTCCGTCAGTTGGGCATCTACTCCTCCGTCGGCCAGCTCTACGAGCCAGTCGATAAAGACCAAGTGATGTTCTACAAGGAAGACAAGAAGGGCCAGATCCTCGAAGAAGGCATCAACGAAGCGGGCGCCATGAGCTCCTTCATCGCTGCCGGTACTTCGTACTCCAGCCACAACCAGCCGATGCTGCCGTTCTACATCTTCTACTCGATGTTCGGCTTCCAGCGCATTGGCGACCTGGCGTGGGCAGCAGGCGACAGCCGTACCCGTGGCTTCCTGATCGGCGGTACCGCTGGCCGGACCACGCTGAACGGCGAAGGCCTGCAACACGAAGACGGTCACAGCCACATCCTGGCTGCCACCATCCCGAACTGCCGCACCTTTGATCCAACCTACGGCTATGAGCTGGCGGTGATCATCCAGGACGGCATGAAGAAGATGACCGAAGAGCAGCAGGACGTTTTCTACTACATCACCGTGATGAACGAGTCCTACCAGCAGCCAGCCATGCCGGCTGGCGTGGAAGAAGGCATCATCAAGGGCATGTACCTGCTCGAAGAAGACACCAAGGAAGCAGCGCACCACGTACAGCTGATGGGCTCCGGCACCATCCTGCGCGAAGTGCGTGAAGCGGCGAAGATCCTGCGTGAAGAGTTCAACGTCGGCGCTGACGTGTGGAGCGTTACCAGCTTCAACGAACTGCGTCGCGACGGCCTGGCCGTAGAACGTCACAACCGCCTGCACCCTGGCCAGAAGCCACAGCTCACCTTCGTTGAAGAGTGCCTGAATGGCCGTAAAGGTCCGGTGATCGCTTCGACCGACTACATGAAACTGTTTGCTGAACAAATTCGCCAGTGGGTCCCGTCCAAGGAATTCAAAGTCCTGGGCACCGACGGTTTCGGCCGCAGTGACAGCCGCAAGAAGCTGCGTCACTTCTTCGAAGTTGACCGTCACTTCGTGGTGTTGGCAGCCCTGGAAGCCTTGGCTGACCGTGGTGAGATCGAACCTAAGGTGGTGGCAGACGCTATCGTCAAGTTCGGGATCAACCCGGAAAAACGCAACCCACTGGACTGCTGAGGAGATTTTTTGTGAGCGAACTCATTCGCGTACCTGACATCGGCAGCGGTGAAGGTGAAGTAATCGAGCTGTTTGTGAAGGTCGGCGACACCGTCGAAGCCGACCAGAGCATCCTGACCCTGGAGTCGGACAAGGCGAGCATGGAAATCCCTGCTCCCAAGGCCGGCGTGGTCAAGAGCCTGAAAGTGAAGCTGGGCGACCGCCTGAAAGAAGGCGACGAACTGCTGGAACTGGAAATCGAAGGTGCCGCTGATGCAGCCCCTGCGGCGGCTCCTGCTGCCGCTGCTGCTCCTGCGGCTGAAAAGCCTGCTGCTGCCGAGGCCGCTCCGGCCCCGGCGGCTGCACCTGCCGCCGCCAGCGTCCAGGACATTCATGTCCCGGACATCGGTTCGTCGGGCAAGGCCAAGATCATCGAGCTGCTGGTCAAGGTCGGCGACACCGTCGAAGCCGACCAGTCGCTGATCACCCTGGAGTCCGACAAGGCCTCCATGGAAATCCCTTCGCCGGCTGCCGGCGTGGTGGAAAGCATTGCAGTCAAGCTGGAAGACGAAGTCGGCACTGGCGACTTCATCCTCAAGCTGAAAGTACAAGGCGCTGCACCTGCTGCTGCGCCCGCTCCGGCCGCCGCTCCCGCCGCCAAGGCTGAAGCTGCACCGGCTGCCGCTGCGCCTGCGCCTGCTGCAAAAGCCGAGGCCGCTGCGGCCCCTGCTGCTGCCGCACCTGCGCCAAGCGGCGCCAAGGTTCACGCCGGCCCTGCCGTGCGTCAACTGGCCCGTGAGTTCGGCGTTGAGCTGAACGCTGTGTCGGCCACCGGCCCTCATGGTCGCGTGCTGAAGGAAGACGTGCAGGTCTACGTCAAGGCCATGATGCAGAAAGCCAAGGAAGCTCCGGCTGCCGGCGGCGCTACCGGTGGTTCGGGCATTCCGCCGATCCGTACCGTGGACTTCAGCCGCTTCGGTGAAATCGAAGAAGTGCCGATGACCCGCCTGATGCAAATCGGCGCAGCCGGCTTGCACGCCAGCTGGCTGAACATCCCGCACGTGACTCAGTTCGACCAGGCCGACATCACCGACCTGGAAGCTTTCCGCGTTGCGCAGAAAGCCGTGGCCGAAAAAGCCGGCGTGAAACTGACCGTGCTGCCGCTGCTGCTCAAGGCCTGCGCGCACCTGCTCAAGGAGCTGCCGGACTTCAACGCCTCGCTGGCCCCAAGTGGCAAGGCGATCATCCGCAAGAAGTACGTGCACATCGGCTTTGCCGTCGACACCCCGGATGGCCTGCTGGTACCGGTCATCAAGAACGTCGACCAGAAGAGCCTGCTGCAACTCGCTGCCGAAGCCGCTGCACTGGCTGCCAAGGCCCGCGACAAGAAGCTCACCCCGGACGACATGCAGGGCGCGTGCTTCACCATCTCCAGCCTCGGTCACATTGGCGGCACTGGCTTCACGCCAATCGTCAACGCGCCGGAAGTGGCGATCCTGGGCGTGTCCAAGGCAACCATCCAGCCTGTGTGGGACGGTAAAGCGTTCCAGCCGAAGCTGATGCTGCCGCTGTCGCTGTCCTACGATCACCGTGTGATCAACGGCGCTGCTGCTGCTCGCTTCACCCAGCGCCTGAGCCAGTTGCTGAACGACATCCGCACCATCCTGCTGTAAGCACGAACAGGCCTCCCGTTCACCCGGGAGGCCTGGTTGCACCGATTTTCGAGCGCCACGCTCGTACCTCAACCCCGCCACTTGGCGGGGCTTTTTTTGCCGGTTTGTTGGACAACAAAAACAGGCTTGTACACCTTCCATCACCCCGATTGTAGAAATCCCTTTCGCAGCCGATAACCCCCTTATAGCACTTAGCCTTCATCCTCTCTTGTCAGCCCGCGCCGCATGATGCAACCTTGCCGCAGGCAACAGAAAAGAGGGCGTGAGCCCGGCGCCGTGCGCGTAATTTCAAGTGAGTTTCCCCCATGAAAAGCCAACCCGATGTCGCCCGTATGGCGGCCGAGGTAGTGACGCAGTTACCGGTGCCTTCGCGCCTCGGTATGCTGCGTTTCGAGCGGCTGAATGAGGCAAGCTGGGCCCTCCTTTACCTCGACCCCAATTGCGAACGCCAATTCGGCCTGCCAGCGGTCGAGTTGTGCGCCTTGATCGGCACGCCCTACGCCAGCCTGATGGAGCCCCAGGCACGCTATCAACTGCACGACACCATCCAGCAGCAACTGACCCAGAGCCCGCATTACCTGGTGCGCTACACCCTGCACACCAACGACGGGCCGCTGAGCCTGCTGGAGATGGGCGAATCCTACAAGCAACACAATCGCCACCTGCTGCGCGGCTACCTGATGGTGGTCGACGGCCTGTTCAGCGAGATTCCCACTGCTGCCCCGACGGCAGACCTGGAGAACCAGAACAGCCGCCTGCAGATCGCCCTGGAGCTCAACCAGCGCGCCCAGCAGGAACAACTGCAGCACCTGGAGCGGGTGCGCGCCCAGCAGGAGCTGATCCTGCTATTGGCCCGCCAGCGCTACACGACCCACAATTCGCTGCAAGAAGCCGCCGAGCTGATCACCCGCAGTGCCTGCGATATCTACCAGATTGACTGCGCCAGCATCTGGAACCTCGAAGGTCAGCGCCTGGTGCCGATCTCGGCCTACCACCGCGCCGACGAGCAACACCACCTGCCCGAATCCATTGATGCAAGCTGCTTCCCGGACTACCTGGAAGCCTTGCACAGCAGCCGGGCGATCGACGCCACCAACGCGCTGCGCGACCCTCGCACCCGGGAAATGGCCGACAGCCTGCGCGATAAAGACATCCACGCCATGCTCGACGCGAGCATTCGCGTCGACGGCCATGTGGTGGGCGTGCTGTGCCTGGAGCAAAGCGGCAGCACCCGCGCCTGGCAGGCCGATGAAATTGCCTTTGCCGGCGAGCTGGCCGATCAGTTCGCGCAAGTCATCAACAACCACAACCGCCGTACGGCGACCAGCGCTCTGCACCTGTTCCAGCGCGCCGTGGAGCAAAGCGCCAACGCCTTTCTGCTGGTCAACTGCGACGGCGTGGTCGAGTACGTCAATCCGAGCTTTACCGCGATCACTCAGTACAGCGCCGAAGAGGTCCACGGCCACCGCCTGGCCCAGTTGCCGGCGCTGGAAAACCTCAGTGAATTGCTGTTCGACGCACCGTCTGCCCTGGCCAAGAGCAACAGCTGGCAGGGTGAATTCAAGAGCCGCCGCAAAAACCTCGAACCCTACTGGGGCCAGTTGTCGATTTCCAAGGTGTATGGCGACAACCGCGAGTTGACCCACTACATCGGCATCTACGAAGACATCACCCAGACCAAGCTGGCCCAACAGCGCATCGAGCGCCTGGCCTACACCGACAACCTGACCAACCTGGGTAACCGCCCGGCGTTCATCCGCAACCTCGACGAACGCTTTGCCCGCGACAGCGACAGCCCGATCAGCCTGTTGCTGGTGGACATCGACAACTTCAAGCGCATCAACGATAGCCTCGGCCACCAGACCGGCGACAAGCTGCTGATCAGCCTCGCACGGCGTTTGCGCAACAGCCTGAGTGCCGGCGGCAGCCTGGCACGGTTTGCCAGTAACGAGTTCGCGGTGCTGCTCGACGACACCGACCTGGAGAGCGGCCAGCAGGTTGCCAGCCAGTTGCTGGCGACGCTCGACAAACCGATGTTCGTCGACAACCAGTTGATCAGCGTCACCGGCTCCGTGGGCCTGGCGTGCGCGCCGCTGCACGGTCGCGATCCGCAGACCCTGATGCGCAACGCCGGCCTGGCCTTGCACAAGGCCAAGGCCAACGGCAAACACCAGGTCCAAGTGTTTACCGAAGCGCTGAACGCCGAGGCCAGCTACAAGCTGTTCGTCGAGAACAACCTGCGCCGCGCCCTCACCCAAAACGAGCTGGACGTGTTCTACCAGCCCAAGCTGTGCCTGCGCAGCGGCCGCCTGCTGGGCATGGAAGCACTGCTGCGCTGGAACCACCCGGAAAAGGGCATGATCCGCCCCGACCAATTCATCAGCGTGGCGGAAGAGACCGGCCTGATCATCCCGATCGGCAAATGGATCGCCCGCCAGGCCTGCCGCATGAGCAAGCAACTGAGCGCCGGCGGCATGGGCAACCTGCAGGTGGCAATCAACCTGTCGCCCAAGCAGTTCTCCGACCCGGACCTGGTGGCCTCGATTGCCGCGATCCTCAAGGAAGAACAGCTGCCGGCCAACCTGCTGGAGCTGGAACTGACCGAAGGCCTGCTGCTGGAAGCCACCGAAGACACGCGTCTGCAGCTTGATCAACTGAAAAGCTTTGGCCTGACCCTGGCCATGGACGACTTCGGCACCGGCTACTCGTCGTTGAGTTACTTGAAAAAATTCCCCATCGACATCATCAAGATCGATCGCAGCTTCATCCACGAAATCCCGGATAACCAGGACGACATGGAAATCACCTCGGCCGTAATTGCCATGGCCCACAACCTCAAGCTCAAGGTCGTGGCAGAAGGCATCGAGACCGCCGAGCAACTGGCGTTCCTGCGCCGCCACCGTTGCGATGTCGGCCAGGGCTACCTGTTTGACCGGCCGATCCCCGGTGCAGAGCTGCTGGCGATGCTCAAACGCTACCCGCGCGGGCCAATCGCCTGACAGCGCCGTAACACTCGGGCACACTGGCTGTCTGAATCTTTACCGCTAACTCAACCTGACGAGAGGACTGATCATGGTCTTGCGCTCGGAAATTCTGGTGAACAAAAACGTGCTGCCTACCCAAGAACAAGCTCTGCCTGGCCGTGAAACCCCGATGAACCTGCCAGAGACGCATTTCGTCAACGGCAACCCGCTGCTCGGCCCTTTCCTGGATGACGTCGGCTTTGCGATCTTCGGCCTGGGCTGCTTCTGGGGGGCCGAGCGCCGGTTCTGGCAGCGCGATGGCGTGGTCAGCACCGTGGTCGGTTACGCCGGCGGCTACACGCCGAACCCGACCTATGAAGAAGTCTGCTCGGGCCTGACCGGCCACAGCGAAGTGGTGCTGGTGGTGTACGACCAGGCCAAGGTGAAATACGAAGATTTGCTGAAGATGTTCTGGGAACTGCACAACCCGACTCAGGGCATGCGCCAGGGCAACGACATCGGCAGCCAGTACCGCTCGGTGATCTACGCGACCACGCCGGAGCAATTGGCGGCGGCACAGGCGAGTGCCGAGGCTTATCAAGGCGAACTGAGCAAGGCTGGTCTGGGCGTGATCACCACGGAAATCGAAGAAGCACCGACGGTGTACTTCGCCGAGGCGTATCACCAGCAGTACCTGGCGAAGAACCCGCAGGGCTACTGCGGGATTGGTGGCACCGGCGTAACCTGCCCGATCTGAAAATCCTTGTAGGAGCGAGCTTGCTCGCGAAAAACCTGAGCGCGACACGTTTCGTCTGAAAACACGCGTTATCGTTGACGTTTTTCGCGAGCAAGCTCGCTCCTACAAGTTACTCAGCGATCAACCAATCCATCTGCCACCCGCCCTGGGTCTGACCCAGCTTCTTGGACAGCCACGGCAGCAGCTCACGCAACTCCTCCTCCAAGCCCCACGGCGGGTTGGCAATCGCCAGGCCCGAGCCGGTCAGGGTGTTGGGTGTGTCCAACGGATGCACCAGCAACTCCACACGCAGCAACTTCGGCGCACCGGTGCCAGCCAGGTCCTGGTAGAAACGGCGCAACATGCGTTGGTCTTTCACCGGGTACCAGATGGCCGCGACGGTCTGGCGCATGCGGCTCACGGCTTCCTTGAGGGAAGCGGCGCAGCGTTGCATCTCGTCGAGTTTTTCGAACGGCGGATCGATCAGCATCAAGGCGCGCTTTTCCGGC
Organism: Pseudomonas reactans; assembly: GCF_013385825.1. Classification (GTDB taxonomy): domain Bacteria; phylum Pseudomonadota; class Gammaproteobacteria; order Pseudomonadales; family Pseudomonadaceae; genus Aquipseudomonas; species Aquipseudomonas reactans. The sequence continues at coordinate 259,354 of NZ_JACAPG010000002.1, forward strand.
ACAGGCAGCAGGGCACGCGGTACATGCCAGCCTTCGCCCAAGTGCACCTTCACGCGACGATCACCCTTCATGTTGTCCTTGAGCAGCACGCCGTCTTCCGGGTGTTTTTCATTGAGCAGCACGCGGTCCTGGGGCCGCGTGAGGCGTCGCGCCAACTCCGGCGAGCCAGGGTAGTAACGCAATTGGCCGTCCGGGTTCATCTCATGCAGCACGCGCATGTAATCATCGGTCAACGGCGGCAAGTCGCTTTCGCCCCACAGGCGCGCAATGCCTTCCAGGTATTCACCGGTGCGGTTGGCCTGGTCGCCCTGCAGGTCGTACAGGCCGATACCGGCGTGAGTGTCGAGGTATGCGAACGGCTGCTCCTTGCGCGACATCAGGGCGATGAGGCGGGTCAAGGTCAGGTGTTTGAAGACATCGGCGTGGTTGCCGGCGTGAAAGGCGTGACGATAATTCATGGTTGCTCCTGCGCAGGGGGCGAAGTTTACCTTTTACGCGGGCGTTGGTGCAGTGCGGCGTGCCGGGCGGTGCTTATGTCAAAAAGACAGGTGTGCACCTGAAAAAAGTCTAAATGTTGGTGAGGGTGCGGATTTATTGTGGCGATCCACACGCCAGGGAGGTCCACCACCATCATGAAAGACGCCACCATCGCCTTGCACCACGGTTTCAAGTCGGACCCGACCACCAAGGCCGTCGCAGTGCCGATCTACCAGAACGTCGCGTTCGAATTCGATAACGCCCAGCACGGCGCCGATCTGTTCAACCTGGACGTGCCCGGCAATATCTACACACGGATCATGAACCCCACCAATGACGTGCTGGAGCAGCGCATCGCCGCGCTGGAAGGCGGTATCGCGGCCCTGGCCGTATCGGCCGGCAGCGCGGCGATTCACTATGCCATCCAGACCCTTACACGAGCGGGCGACAACATCGTCACCACCCCGCAGCTCTACGGCGGCACCTACACTTTGTTCGCGCATTTGCTGCCCAGCTTTGGCGTCGATGTGCGTTTCGCCCGCGACGACTCCGCCGAAGCCATCGCCGAACTGATCGACGGCAACACCAAATTGGTCTACTGCGAAAGTATCGGCAACCCGGCGGGCAATATCGTCGACCTGGAAGCCCTGGCCAAGGTCGCCCACGCGCGTGGCGTACCGCTGATGGTGGACAACACCGTGGCCACGCCGATCCTGTGCAAGCCGATCCAGTTCGGCGCCGATATCGTGGTGCACTCGGTGACCAAATACATCGGCGGCCACGGTAATTCCCTGGGTGGCGTGATCGTCGACAGCGGCACTTTCCCCTGGACCGACTACCCGGAGAAATTTCCCGGCCTCAACAACCCAGAGCCGGCCTATCACGGTGTGGTCTACACCGAAAAGTTCGGTCCCGCCGCATTCATCGCCCGCGCGCGTACCGTACCGCTGCGCAACACGGGCGCGGCGCTGGCGCCGATGAATGCCTTCTTGCTGCTACAAGGCTTGGAAACCCTGGCCTTGCGTATGGAGCGCCACACTGAAAACGCCTTGAAAGTTGCGCAGTTCCTCCAAGGCCATACGGATGTGGAGTGGGTCAGCTACGCCGGCCTGCCGGATCACCCGCACCACGAACTGGCGCAGAAATACCTACAGGGCAAACCCTCGGCGATTCTCTCGTTCGGCCTCAAAGGCGGTTATGCCGCCGGTGTGCGCTTCTACGATGCGCTGCAAATCTTCAAGCGCCTGGTGAACATCGGCGACGCCAAGTCCCTGGCGTGTCATCCGGCGTCCACCACTCACCGGCAAATGAACGAGCAGGAACAAGCCAAGGCCGGCGTGAAGCCGGAGATGATTCGCCTGTCGGTAGGTATCGAGGCGATTGAAGACCTGATCGAAGATCTGCAGCAGGCATTGGGCTCAACTCAGCTCTGAGGCAAGGTAGTCGGCCAGCGCCTCATGGCTGACATTCGGACTGCGCGCAAAATAGGCGACCTTGTGCTGCAGGGTCGTCGGCGTGAAGGCGGTGTAGAGGTCGGGGCGCTGTTCTTCGAGCCATTGCAGCAGGTTATCGATCAAGATGTGCGGTGACTGTTCAGCCAGGTGCTCCATTAACGGTGCAGACACTCGCCACCAGGGGCTGGCCTTGGCGTCGGTGACCGGGCCGGTCGCCCCTGTCAGCGGTTGGCCATTGATTAGATAGCGCTGGAACACCGGCAACACCTTCCCCACCTCATCTCCCAACGTTTGCAACATCGGCAAAAACTGCGAGCCGTCCCAGAAGCGTAAAAACACCTCCTGGTCATCCGGTAAATACACCTTTGTCAGGCTTTGCAGGTGCGCTACCACCGTTTCCAGTGGGCTCGAGGACACCGCCAACCACCCCCAATCTGTGGCCTCGGTGGTTGCTATCCAATCAAGGAAGGGGCTGTTGGGTTCGATGATGCCGACATAAGGCATTACTTCATTCCACTCGGCGTAGGCAGTGCCTGCCCAGATGGGTTGGAGCGGCATTCCAGCTGCAGTACATCGCCAAGCGGCGAAGGGTTTGGCGTCGCTGGCGTTGCTGAGGATGACAAAGAGGTATTCGGTGGGCTGGAGGGGGCTCTGAGTCAACCAAGCGCTGGGTAATAATTGATTTGGCATTGGATAAAGTCCTGTCAAAAGAACAAGCACGCAAAGAAATATTCATACCACCAAAATAACGACAACTACCTTCTACGTTTTAAATTCATATATATCTGTTCAATTTCTTAAGATAGGCACGACACAGTGCCCAAACCAATTGGCTCAGTATAAAATTTATGCGTAGCGAAAAAAGCTTAAAGGCTCGAGGCAGGCCACCCTAAGAACTTAATTGCCAAGACCATCCCAACACCGACTAATGCAAGCACAATTGCTGCTGAAGTAGAGGACACAATCCAAAATTTTAAAGACGTTGGAAACTGCCGATAGTCCTCTAGATCAAGTTCACCCCTTTCAATTGATCTTTGAGGGAAAACCAACACACCAGAGACCCCACTTAGAATATAAAAATTACCCACCAGCCCAGCATTTAAAAACTCGCACCTGCCTTGAACAACTAACGACCGCTCCAAACAACTAACAACTTCAGACATTCTAAAAAAAATTATATAAAACCAAACACCAACACTGAAAGCACCCAACGCCAACAGGCTTAATGATGACATCAAAAAAATTATTTCTGAGTCATTTATCATCGGACCACCTTATAGACAACTTCCCCAACAGTTTCACCCACTGTTGAAAACGCGTTACCCACAACAGCAGACCCCAACCCCGCGACTACAACAGCGCAGACCGCTCCGCCCACCCCAACGGTAGCAACGCCAATACCGACACATATAGTTCCGCTCCCCAACGCCCCAACTATTCCGCCTGTTACCATCCCAATGAATGCGCCACTTTCGGTGAGCTTGACCTGCTGGCACTCATCCCTGCTTCCAACCCGACACGTTTCTTTCACCTTCAACGCCGACGCTGTCCCGCCGAGCCCAATACCCACAAAACCACCCACCTTCATGTACTGACTCGCCCGCGCCACACCCTGAATATGCGTCGCATACCCAGGAATCCCTCCTGATACACCGGCTTTACTCCAATGATGAACCAGGCTGCGACTGGAAATCCCCAATGCGCTTTTGAGCTTTGGATGATCGGAAACGCCTGCGCCTTTGCGTACCAGAGGCCCGAGACTGTTATCTAGTCGAGTTAATAGTTTCTGACGCTCAGCGAAAAATTCTGCGCCTTGCAGATTGCCCCGGGCCTGGAACGTTTTGACGTGCAAATTTTCAAGATGGACGAGGATGGACTGGGCCCGCGTTAAATGACTTGCCACCATGCTTGATCCAATCCCCACCGCCGTAGAACTCTGCGCCAACAACGCACCAATCTCTTGCTGGTGCTCCACCATGAACGCCGCCTCGTCATCGCTCATCAGCGTCATGGCGTCGTTCACTTCCCGTGCCGCCTCCATCAGCAGCGCTTCTTCGCGCGTGCATTGGCTATTGAGCGGATCGCTAAGGACGAGCATCTGCCCCGGCCTGGCGTAATGCGTGAGCTGCGGATTGAGGTTGCGAAAACGTTCCAGGACGATCGCACTGGGCGATTCGAACAACGTTTTTTCCAACGCATCCCGAGACATCGCACGCTGCACGATATGGAACCCCGGCTCGACGTCTGAGGCTTTGGCAGCCTTAGCTCCCGCTCCTTTACCGCCATGTTGCGCGAGATCACATTGACCGTTTTTGCAACGTTCACATTCTTCACAAAACGGCGCACTTCGCTTCAGGCTGGCCACTTGCGCGGTACTTAGCGGTGCGGGGACGACCGCCAGCAGCTTTTCCTTTACTCCGGGTATCAACGGTGCTGCGGGCGGAGCAGGTGCACCGCCGAGCTGAATCGGCACACTGCTGAAAATACCGCTGGCTGAAAGAGTGATCGACTGCCCGCCCGCCTGAATCGTGACGGTGGCACCGGCGTCAATAACAACGCTTTGCCCCGCGCCAATCTGAACTGTCCGCCCGGCGCGCATCTGCTGCGAACCACCGACCATCAAGTGATCATCCTGCTTAAGTTCGGTCAGCCGATTGCCATGGGTGATGCGCTGCTCATCGCCCTGCAGCTCATGGTGCGACTCACCCCCGACCCTCACCCGACGCGCGTTATCAACCTGCACCTGCTGGTCATGCAGCACATGCTGCGTCCAATTCCGCTGGGCACGCAGGTAGATTTCCTCGGCCCCCTTGCGGTCCTCGATGCGCAGCTCGTTGTAGCCACCACCGCCGGGGCTGCTCTGGCTGCGGAAGATGCTGCGGGTCTTGTCCGCAGGCAGATCGAGGGGCACCTGGGTGGCCGCGTTGGGCAGGCAGCCCATGACCAGCGGCATATCCATGTCGCCATTCACGAAGCCCACCAGCACTTCCATACCGACCCGAGGGATCAATACCGCCCCATAACGATCATGCGCCCAACCGCTGGCAACCCGCAGCCAACAGCTGGAATGGTCGTTATGTTCCCCATCGCGATCCCACGCCAACTGCACCTTGACCCGACCGTATTCGTCGCAATGGATTTCGCTGTCGGCAGGGCCGGTCACCACTGCGTTCTGGTAACCCGCTATTTGAGGCCGGGACATAATCAGAGGTGTTCGAAACGCTACGTCCCAAGGCGTTACAACAAATTCATTGCTGTAGCCTTGAGGCGACTCATCGCCAACAGACTCCTCAAGCACTTGAGGTTGGTGCCCTACATGGTGCAACTGGGTAACCAGCCACAAATCATTCCATTCCTGACGAGGGTGCCCAGTCATCTTCAAGAACTGCCCAGTCACCAACGCTGGCTGGTCGCTGGCGCCGCTGGCCTGACGGTAATCGCTGCGATGACGCTCCAATAAGCGTTGCGCCAGATACTTACCCTGCTCACGATCCGTGAAGTACCCCGGGTAGCGCTGGTCGTCCAGGGTGGGCCGCAGCCGACTGGATGCTTCGCTTTCCAACGTCAGGCCAGGCTTCTTGAAATCGTAGTCACGCAGGTTCACACCGGTGGTACGCGTCTTCAGCCGCAGGATAAAGCGCTTGATCGCTGGCTCGTCGGCAACCATCCCGGTACCAGGCGAATACGGCGTGGATTGATCAGGCCGCGCAAAAACACTTTGATCGTCGCCAAACACCAACAGGTGTCGCTCAGGGTTGTGCTGGAAGTGATAGTGAATGCCCGATTCGGCGCATAGACGCTGAATGAACTCCAGATCGGTTTCACCGAACTGCACACAGTATTCACACTCGGGATACTTGCCGCTCAGTTGAAACGCAAAGGCATCACTTTGGATAGCCTGCGCTTCCAATACCTGCGCAATGATCTCGGGTACTGTTTTTTTCTGGAAAATTCGCTGATGGGTGCTGTGTTCCAGATAAGCCAACTGCGGCACCAGCGTGATCTGGTAACGGGTAAGGCGTCTGCCCGAATCGCCCTGCGCCACCCGATACACCAGACCATGAACCCCATGACCATGGGCGTCAAAGCCCAGGAACGCTTGGCGGTGTAGCAGGCTCTCAAGGTCTTGATCGGATTGCTCACTGACCAGCTCAAGGTCAAAGCGAAAAGGCAGGCTAACAAACTCATCCCCCATGAACCCGTGGACCTGGAACTCACTGGGCTTCCCATCGAGGGTCAGGGTAAAGGCGCTTTGATTGGCAGGAGCGAACATCCGGTGTTTCTCTGCTAGGTGTGGAGGACCGATTCTGCATCACGACTCCCCCTGGCTGAGCATGCCCCAGATAAATCAGTAAAGCCCTACACAGACGCGTCTGAATCTTCTTCAGACCGACGTAAATCACAGGTAAAAAAAGGCCCGCAATCCGTAGGACGCGGGCCTTTCTTCCAACTCACTTGGCGCTAAACACCCAGCGAATTACTTATTGAGATTGTAGTCTTTTTCCGCAGCATCAAAACGCTCGACCATACCGGCAGTCGGTGCGCCCATCTTGCTCACGAAGTAGATCGCCAGGCTGGCGAAGATGAAGCCTGGGATGATTTCGTACAGGCCCAGCAGCTCAAAGTGTTTCCACACGATCACGGTGATAGCGCCGACCAGGATACCGGCCAGTGCGCCGTTGCGGGTCATGCCTTTCCAGATCACCGAGATCAGCACCACAGGACCGAACGCGGCGCCGAAGCCGGCCCAGGCGTAGCTCACCAAGCCCAGTACGCGGTTTTCCGGGTTGGCGGCCATGGCGATGGCGATCAGTGCAACCAGCAGCACCATCAGGCGGCCGACCCATACCAGCTCAACCTGGGAGGCGTTTTTGCGCAGGAAGGTTTTGTAGAAATCCTCGGTCAGGGCGCTGGAGCACACCAACAGTTGGCAGCTCAAAGTGCTCATCACGGCCGCCAGAATGGCCGACAGCAGTACACCGGCAATCCATGGGTTGAACAGCAACTTGGCCAACTCGATGAATACGCGTTCGTGGTTTTCGGTCACGGGACCTGCCACTTCCGGGTGCGCCGAGAAGTAAGCGATACCGAAGAAACCCACCGCCACGGTGCCGCCCAGGCACAGGATCATCCAGGCCATGGAGATGCGACGCGCCTTGGCAATCGACTTCACCGAATCCGCCGCCATGAAACGCGCGAGGATGTGCGGCTGGCCGAAGTAACCCAGGCCCCAGCCCATCAGCGAGATGATGCCGATAAACGAAGTGTTTTTCAGCATGTTGAAGTTGTCAGGGTTCTGGGCTTCGATGGCCAGGAACGTGGTGTCGACGCCACCGGTGGCCAGCAGCACGATGATCGGCGTGAGGATCAGCGCAAAAATCATCAGCGTAGCTTGTACGGTATCTGTCCAACTCACGGCCAGGAAACCACCGACGAAGGTGTAAGCAATAGTCGCTGCAGCACCGGCCCACAAGGCAGTCTCGTAGGACATGCCGAAGGTGCTTTCAAACAGGCGGGCGCCGGCGACGATGCCGGAGGCGCAGTAAATGGTGAAGAACACCAGGATCACCACAGCGGAGATGATCCGCAGCAGGCCGCTCTTGTCTTCGAAACGGCTGGAGAAGTAATCCGGCAGGGTCAGGGCGTCACCGTTGTGCTCGGTCTGGACCCGCAGGCGACCGGCCACGAACAGCCAGTTGAGGTAAGCGCCGACGATCAGGCCGATGGCGATCCAGCTTTCCGACAGGCCAGACATGTAGATCGCGCCCGGCAGGCCCATCAACAACCAGCCGCTCATGTCGGAAGCGCCGGCCGACAAGGCAGTCACCACGCTACCGAGGCTGCGACCGCCCAGGATGTAATCGGAAAGGTTGTTGGTGGAGCGATAGGCCATGAAGCCGATCAGCACCATTGCTGCGATGTAGATCACAAACGTGATCAGGGTTGGATTACTAACGCTCATAAGAGTGACGCCCTGGCTTTGTTTTTATGTAGCAGCGGTCTGTCAGACGGCCACCCACTGGAAGTAGGTAGACGTAGCTGCGTGCCGCGCATTTATGACTGACGTTTCCCCAGGAAAGCCGTCAGCCGATGAACCGACTCGTTGAGGTGGTTGCACCTTGGGCGCGAATGCTATTCAACAAAGCAAATAAGGTGCAACCAGTTTCGCGAGAATAAGTTGCACCTTGATGTGTTTTGTGGAAAACAGCCTGTTTTTGCTCCTTTTCGGAGCAAGAACAGCCGATCTCAGAAGCAAACGCACCAAGGCAGAGCGCAATCCGTCGACGGTGTGTTTTTTCCCGATCACGATCGAAAATTTCCTGAATAAAAAGGGTTGCACCCGGTTGCACCTCTGCATGCGCAAAGCTAATCTTGCCGCCAGCTGATGCCACTCGGTAGTGGCACCCATGAGGATAAGAAAATGGCTACGACCACCCTTGGGGTCAAACTCGACGACCCGACCCGCGAGCGCCTGAAGGCTGCCGCGACCTCCATTGATCGCACGCCGCACTGGCTGATCAAGCAGGCGATTTTCAATTACCTGGAGAAACTGGAGGGTGGTGCAACCCTGACCGAACTCAATGGTTTGAGCAGCAAGGACGCCGACGATGCAGGCGAGGTCCAGACCGACCACGCCCACCAGTGCTTCCTTGAGTTCGCCGAGAGCATCCTGCCGCAATCCGTATTGCGCGCTTCGATCACCGCCGCTTACCGCCGTCCTGAGCCGGAAGTGGTGCCGATGCTGATCGAACAGGCTCGCCTGCCGGCCCCGATGGCCGAAGCCACCAACAAGCTGGCCGCCTCGATCGCTGAAAAACTACGTAACCAGAAAAGTGCTGGCGGCCGTGCCGGTATTGTCCAGGGCCTGCTGCAGGAATTTTCCCTGTCGTCCCAGGAAGGCGTGGCACTGATGTGCCTGGCCGAAGCGCTGCTGCGCATCCCGGACAAGGGCACCCGCGACGCGCTGATCCGCGACAAGATCAGCACGGGTAACTGGCAGCCACACCTGGGCAATAGCCCGTCGCTGTTCGTCAACGCTGCTACGTGGGGCCTGCTGCTGACCGGCAAACTGGTCGCCACCCACAACGAAGCGGGCCTGACTTCGTCCCTGAGCCGCATCATCGGCAAGAGCGGCGAGCCGATGATCCGCAAGGGCGTCGACATGGCCATGCGCCTGATGGGCGAGCAGTTCGTCACCGGCGAAACCATCGCCGAAGCCTTGGCCAACGCGAGCAAGTTCGAAGCCAAGGGCTTCCGCTATTCCTACGACATGCTCGGTGAGGCCGCGCTGACTGAGCACGACGCGCAGAAGTACCTGGCCTCGTACGAACAAGCCATCCATTCGATCGGCAAAGCCTCCCACGGCCGTGGGATTTATGAAGGCCCGGGCATTTCCATCAAGCTGTCGGCCCTGCACCCGCGCTACAGCCGTGCGCAGTACGAGCGTGTGATGGACGAGCTGTACCCGCGCCTGCTGTCCCTGACCCTGCTGGCCAAGCAATACGACATCGGCCTGAACATCGACGCCGAAGAAGCCGACCGCCTGGAGCTGTCCCTGGACCTGCTGGAGCGCCTGTGCTTCGAGCCGCAACTGACCGGCTGGAACGGCATCGGTTTCGTGATCCAGGCCTACCAGAAGCGTTGCCCGTATGTGATCGACTACGTCATCGACCTGGCGCGTCGCAGCCGTCATCGCCTGATGATCCGCCTGGTGAAAGGCGCGTACTGGGACAGCGAAATCAAGCGCGCCCAGGTCGAAGGCCTGGAAGGCTACCCGGTCTACACCCGCAAGGTGTACACCGACGTTTCCTACATTGCCTGCGCACGCAAACTGCTGTCGGTGCCGGAAGTCATCTACCCGCAGTTCGCCACGCACAACGCCCACACCCTGTCGGCCATCTACCATATCGCCGGTCAGAACTATTACCCCGGCCAGTACGAATTCCAATGCCTGCACGGCATGGGCGAACCGCTCTACGAACAAGTTGTAGGCAAGGTTGCCGATGGCAAGCTGAACCGTCCATGCCGGGTGTACGCACCAGTTGGCACTCACGAAACATTGCTGGCTTATCTGGTCCGTCGCCTGTTGGAAAACGGCGCGAACACCTCCTTCGTCAACCGCATTGCCGACCAATCCATCTCGATCCAGGAGCTGGTGGCCGATCCAGTGGCCAGCATCGAGCAAATGGCTACACAGGAAGGCGGTTTCGGCCTGCCGCACCCGCGCATTCCATTGCCGCGCGACCTGTACGGCAGCGACCGCGCCAACTCGGCCGGTATCGACCTGGCCAACGAACACCGCTTGGCGTCACTGTCCTGCGCTTTGCTGGCCACCGCTCATAACAACTGGAAAGCCGCGCCGATGCTCGGTTGCGCCTCCAGCGAGCAAGCGGCGGCGCCGGTGCTGAACCCGTCCGACCTGCGTGATGTGGTCGGCCATGTGCAAGAAGCTACCGTTGAAGACGTCGACAATGCCATTCAATGCGCCATCAGCGCCGGTCCGATCTGGCAGGCCACCCCACCCGCCGAGCGCGCCGCCATCCTGGAACGTGCCGCCGACCTGATGGAAGGCGAGATCCAGCCGCTGATGGGCCTGCTGGCCCGCGAAGCTGGCAAGACCTTCGCCAACGCCATCGCCGAAGTGCGTGAAGCCGTAGACTTCCTGCGCTATTACGCGGTGCAGGCACGCAACGATTTCACCAACGACGCCCACCGCCCACTGGGCCCGGTGGTGTGCATCAGCCCGTGGAACTTCCCGCTGGCCATCTTCAGCGGCCAAGTCGCCGCCGCACTGGCCGCCGGTAACCCGGTACTGGCCAAGCCGGCCGAGCAAACACCGTTGGTGGCCGCGCAAGCCGTGCGCATCTTGTTGGAAGCCGGCATTCCGGAAGGCGTGCTGCAACTGCTGCCGGGCCAGGGCGAAACCGTGGGTGCCCGCCTGGTGGGGGATGATCGCGTCAAAGGCGTGATGTTCACCGGCTCTACCGAAGTGGCGCGTCTGCTGCAACGCAACGTCGCCGGCCGTCTGGATGCCCAGGGTCGTCCGATCCCGCTGATCGCCGAAACCGGCGGCCAGAACGCGATGATCGTCGACTCCTCGGCGCTGACCGAACAAGTGGTTATCGACGTGGTGTCCTCGGCCTTCGACAGTGCCGGCCAACGCTGCTCGGCCCTGCGTGTGCTGTGCCTGCAGGAAGATTCGGCAGACCGTGTCATCGAAATGCTCAAGGGCGCCATGGCGGAATGCCGCTTGGGTAACCCAGAGCGCCTGTCCGTCGACATCGGCCCGGTGATCGACGCCGAAGCCAAGGCCGGCATCGAGAAACACATCCAGGCCATGCGCGACAAAGGCCGCACTGTGTATCAAGTGGCGATTGCCGATGGTGAAGAGATCAAGCGTGGCACCTTCGTGATGCCGACCCTGATCGAGCTGGAAAGCTTCGACGAACTGCAACGGGAGATCTTCGGCCCGGTGCTGCACGTGGTGCGCTACAAGCGTAAAGAGATTGACCAGCTCATCGGCCAGATCAACGCTTCCGGCTACGGCCTGACCCTGGGCGTGCATACCCGTATCGACGAGACCATCGCCAAGGTGATCGACAACGTCCATGCCGGTAACGTCTATGTGAACCGCAACATCGTGGGCGCTGTGGTCGGCGTGCAACCGTTCGGCGGCGAAGGCCTGTCGGGCACTGGCCCGAAAGCCGGTGGCCCGCTGTACCTGTACCGCCTGCTGTCGACGCGTCCTACGGATGCCATCGAGCAATCCTTCGTACGCGGCGACGCATTGGCCGCGCCGGACGTGCGCCTGCGCGATGCCATGAGCCAGCCGCTGACCGCCCTGAAAACCTGGGCCGACAGCAATAAGTTCAGCGACCTGAGCGCCCTGTGCAGCCAGTTCGCCGCGCAATCGCAAAGCGGTATCACCCGCCAACTGGCCGGCCCGACCGGCGAACGCAACAGCTACGCCATCCTGCCCCGCGAGCACGTACTGTGCCTGGCGGAAGTGGAAGGCGATCTGCTGACGCAACTGGCGGCGGTACTGGCCGTGGGCGGTTCGGCGGTATGGCCGGAATCTGACCTGACCAAGGCCTTGTTCCCACGCCTGCCTAAAGAGATTCAGGCGAAGATCAAGCGCGTGGCCGACTGGTCCAAAGACGACGTAGTGTTCGACGCAGTCCTGCATCACGGTGATTCCGATCAATTGCGTGCGGTGTGCCAGCAAGTGGCGCAGCGTGGTGGGGCGATTGTCGGCGTGCATGGCTTGTCGCAAGGCGAGACGGCGATTGCGCTGGAGCGTTTGGTGATCGAGCGGGCGTTGAGCGTCAACACCGCAGCCGCGGGCGGTAACGCCAGCCTGATGACCATCGGCTAACACCCTCCCCTTGTAGGAGCTGGCTTGCCTGCGATGCAAGCGACGCGGTGCTACTGACAGACCGCAGCGATGCCATCGCAGGCAAGCCAGCTCCCACATGGACTGCGCAAGCCTTGCGCTGTTGTTTTACACCTCCATCACCCAAATCAATCTTGCTATCCAGCCTCTATTTACCCACCTAGACTCGGCCCTATTCCCACATAGGTAATCCGCCATGTCCGAGACGCTGCTCAGTTCCCGCAATCTGGCTTTCGAGCTGTACGAAGTCCTCGATGCCGAGGGCCTGACCCAGCGCGAGCGGTTTGCCGAACACAATCGTGAAACCTTCGATGCGGCCATCAGCACCGCGCGTAACATCGCGGAAAAGTACTTCGCCCCTCACAACCGCAAGAACGACGAAAACGAACCGCGCTACGAAGACGGCAAGGCCATCCTGATTCCGGAGGTGAAACCCGCCGTGGACGCCTTCCTGGAAGCCGGCTTCCTCAACGCCGCGCGCAGCTTCGAAGCCGGCGGCATGCAACTGCCGACCCTGCTGTCCCAAGCCTGTTTTGCACACTTCCAGTCGGCCAACGCGGCATCCACTTCCTATCCGTTCCTGACCATGGGCGCCGCCAACCTGATCGAAAGCTTCGGCACTGAGGACCAAAAACAACGCTTCCTGCAACCGATGATTGACGGCCGTTTCTTCGGCACTATGGCCCTCACCGAACCCCACGCCGGTTCTTCGCTGTCGGATATTCGTACACGCGCAGAGCCTGCGGCCGACGGCACCTATCGACTCAAGGGCAACAAGATCTTCATCTCCGGCGGCGACCACCCGCTGTCGGAGAACATCGTGCACATGGTGCTGGCCAAACTGCCGGACGCGCCGGCCGGGGTGAAGGGCATTTCGTTGTTTATCGTGCCCAAATTCCTGGTCAACGACGACGGCAGCCTGGGCGAGCGCAACGATGTATTGCTGGCGGGGCTGTTCCACAAGATGGGCTGGCGGGGCACCACGTCCACCGCGCTGAACTTCGGCGATAACGGGAATTGCGTCGGCTATCTGGTGGGTAAACCGCACCAGGGGTTGAGCTGCATGTTCCAAATGATGAACGAGGCGCGGATTGGTGTCGGCATGGGCGCGGTCATGCTCGGTTACGCCGGCTACCTCTACTCCTTGGAGTACGCCCGCGAACGCCCGCAAGGTCGCCTGCCCGACAGTAAAGATCCCACGACCGCGCCGGTCTCGATCATTCAGCACGCGGACATCAAACGCATGCTGCTCACCCAAAAATCCTACGTGGAAGGTGCCTTCGACCTCGGCCTCTACGCCGCGCGGCTGTTCGACGACACCACCACCCTGGCCACCGAAACCGAACGCAAACAAGCCCACGAACTGCTGGACCTGCTCACGCCCATCGTCAAATCCTGGCCGTCGGAGTTCTGCCTCAAGGCCAACGAACTGGCGATCCAGATTCTCGGCGGCCACGGCTACACCCGCGAATACCCGGTGGAGCAGTATTACCGCGACAACCGCCTGAACCCGATCCACGAAGGCACCCACGGTATCCAGTCCCTGGATCTACTCGGGCGCAAGCTGGCGCAGAATGGCGGCGCAGGCTTGAAGCAACTCATCCGACTGATCGCCGAAACCGGCGCCCGTGCCCAGGAATACCCAAGCCTCACCGCGCTGAGGGAAGCGCTGGAACAGCTGGTCAACCGCCTGCAAAGCGTCACCATCGGTTTGCTGACGGATCTCGCCCACGGCAAGGTCAACAGCAGCCTGGCGAACTCAGCGCTGTACTTGAAGGTGTTCGGGCATACGGTAATTGGCTGGCGCTGGCTGGAACAGGCGATTCACGCCGAAGCAGGCTTGGCCAAGGGCAATGCGGCGGATGCGGCCTTCTATAAAGGCAAGCTCCAGGCTGCCCGGTACTTCCTGACCTGGGAAGTGCCGAGCTGCCATCATGAACTGGCAATCTTGGAGGCCCGCGATGACACGTGCCTCGGCATGCAAGATGAGTGGTTCTAAGGCGTTCCGATCGCCTTGGAAATCACATCGACCGTGGCGCTGACTTGCTCTTGGTAACGGTCGAGTTCCTGCTGGTGCGCCTGCTGCATTTCGATCTGCTCAGCGCACAGGTTCAGCGCCGCCAGCACCAGTAGCTTGTCACCGATCAGGGTCGGGTACTTCTTCTTGGTGGTGGCCAGGGACGCCTTGAGCAGGGTCACGGCGTGCATCAGGGTTTTCTCTTCCCCGGCCGGAGCCTTGATCGAGTAATCCTCTCCGAGAATCGAAACGACCTTTATCCCTTCACTCATGCGCCGACAGGCCCTGCGCTCACACGCTCAACCAGCGCCTGGATACGTGCGGCGGTGGCGCCGTGCTTTTCTTCCTGTTCCATCAGGTTCAGTTGCAGGCTGTCGTTCTCATCCTTGGCGCGGGCCAGTTCCGCCTTGAGGGATTCGTTGGTGCCCAACAGATCCTGGTTCTGCTGTACGAGGTCACTGACCAGTTGTTCCAATTGGCTGAGGGATGCTTCTAACATTTTGATTTCTCGGGCTTTTTCAAAGGGCGGTGACGATAAAGAAAATTCACCTCGGATGCCAGGGTTATCCCCGGCGCGCAGCCCGATTTTTAAGGGCCGGGCCGCACTTTCGAGCCTTAGTGACTGCATTTACCGGATCTGGTTCCTGAATCCGCGAAACCCCTCGTCAGATGCGACAAAACCGCACACGCCCCTTTAGACTTTAGTCGTACGACCGATAGAGAGGGACACCCCGTCTCATGGCCGCACGGATCGCGCTTCTCCCCCAGGATTCCCGCATGTCGCTTCGTAATATGAATATCGCTCCGAGGGCCTTCCTCGGCTTCGCGTTTATTGGCGCATTGATGTTGTTTCTCGGTGTGTTTGCCCTGAACCAGATGAGCAAGATCCGTGGCGCCACCGAAGACATCACCCTGTCCAGCGTGCCAAGCATTCGTGCGCTCGATGAATTCACCCAGCTGACCCTGCGCCTGCGCGTGCTGTCGTACCGCCTGCTGACCAACCGCGAGCCGGAGGTTCAGCAAAAAACCCTGGAAGCCTTTGAGCTGCGTAATCAGCAGATTCGCACGGCCCAGGGCATCTACGAAAAACTCATCGAGAGCAGCGAAGAGCGCTCGACCTACGACGAATACGTACGCCTGCTGGGCCAGTACCATCAGATTGAAGAGCGCATGAAGAGCCTGTCGCGCGCCAATCAAGTGGAAGAGCTGCGCGCCCTGCTCAACACCGAACTGCTGAGCAACTCCGAGCAGGTCAACGCCGTGCTCACCCGCCTGCTGGACATCAACAACAAGATGGCCCTGGCTACCAATAAAGACGCCGAAGACCAATACAACATGGCCTTCAACATGGTGGTGAGCCTGCTGGTGATCGCCACCCTGCTGACACTGCTGTTTGCGTGGCTGCTGACCCGCAGCATCACCCTGCCCATCTCCCAGGCCTTGGAAGCAGCCGAAGAAGTGGCCGAAGGCAACCTGACGCGGCCGATCAAGGTCGACGGCAACGACGAAGCCGGGCGCCTGCTGGCCGCCATGGCCAAGATGCAGGACAAACTACGCGACACTCTGCAACGCATTGCCGGCTCAGCGACCCAACTGGCATCTGCTGCGGAAGAGCTGAACGCCGTCACCGACGAAAGCGCGCGCGGCCTGACCCAGCAGAACAACGAAATCGAACAAGCCGCCACCGCGGTGAACGAGATGACCAGTGCCGTCGAAGAAGTCGCCCGCAATGCGGTGAGCACCTCTGAAGCGTCGCGCAACGCCACCACCTCCGCCGGTGATGGCCGTGACCTGGTGCAGGAAACCGTCAGCGCTATCGAGCGCATGAGCGGCGATGTGCAAGCCACCGCCACCTTGATTGGCGACCTGGCCAATGAGTCGCGCGACATCGGCAAAGTGCTCGACGTGATTCGCGGCCTGGCCGACCAGACCAACCTGCTGGCCCTGAACGCGGCGATTGAAGCGGCACGTGCCGGTGAAGCCGGTCGCGGTTTTGCGGTGGTGGCGGACGAAGTGCGCGCCCTGGCCCATCGCACCCAGCAATCGACCAGCGAGATCGAGCGGATGATCGGCAGTATCCAGGCCGGTACCGAACACGCGGTGGATTCGATGCGCAACAGCACCGAACGCGCCGAATCGACGCTGAACATCGCCAAAGGCGCCGGGATGTCGCTGGATACCATCAATACCGCGATCGTCGAGATCAACGAACGCAACCTGGTCATCGCCAGCGCAGCGGAAGAACAGGCCCAGGTGGCGCGGGAAGTGGATCGCAACCTGGTGAACATCCGCGATCTGTCGGTGCAATCGGCGACCGGCGCCAGCCAGACCAGTGCGGCGAGCAGTGAGCTGTCGCGCCTGGCGGTGGATTTGAATGGGATGGTCGGGCGTTTTCGCCTCTAACTGACTAATCCCACCCTGTAGGCGTCCCCCCCGGTTCCTACAGGATTGACCCCACAAAAGCTTTTTGACAGCGCAGCAATTCAACAGGTTAGAATCGCTGGCACGCAGACTGCATGGTCAGTTTGCGCCCCGTCTTGTTTGCTCATGGAGTACTGCCTTTGAATGCGACGACCATCAACAGCCTGTTCTTGATCGGCGCGTTGCTGGTGAGTGCGAGCATTCTGGTGAGTTCTCTTTCGTCCCGCCTGGGGATCCCGATATTGGTGATCATCCTGGCCGTGGGCATGGTTGCCGGCGTCGATGGCGGCGGCATCATCTTTGATAACTACCCAACCGCCTACCTGGTGGGCAACCTCGCCCTGGCCGTAATCCTGCTCGATGGCGGTTTGCGCACACGGGTGGCAAGTTTCCGCGTGGCACTCTGGCCAGCGTTGTCGCTGGCCACGGTGGGGGTGTTGATTACCACCGGCCTCACCGGCATGGCCGCGGCCTGGCTGTTTGACCTCAATATCATCCAAGGCTTGTTGATTGGCGCGATTGTCGGCTCCACGGACGCCGCGGCAGTGTTCTCGCTGCTCGGTGGCAAGGGCCTCAACGAACGGGTCACCGCGAGCCTGGAAATCGAATCCGGCAGTAACGACCCCATGGCGGTGTTCCTCACCGTCACCTTGATCGACATGCTGGCCAGCGGCCAGACCGGCCTGCACTGGAGCCTGCTGACTCACTTGGTGCGCGAGTTCGGCATCGGCGGCGTGGTCGGCCTGGGCGGCGGCTGGCTGATGCTGCAAATGGTCAACCGCATCAACCTGGCCACCGGCCTGTACCCCATCCTGGTGATCGCCGGCGGCCTGTTCGTGTTCGCGGTGACCAACGCTTTGCACGGCAGCGGCTTCCTCGCCGTGTACCTGTGCGGCCTGGTGATCGGCAACCGCCCGGTGCGCAGCCGTCATGGCATTTTGCATATGCTCGACGGCATGGCCTGGCTGGCACAGATCGGCATGTTCCTGGTACTGGGCCTGCTGGTCACGCCCCATGACTTGCTGCCGATTGCACTGCCGGCGCTGGGTCTGGCGCTGTGGATGATCCTGTTTGCACGGCCATTGTCGGTGATGGTCGGCCTGCTGCCTTTCAAAGCGTTCCACGGTCGTGAAAAGGCCTTTATCGCCTGGGTGGGCCTGCGCGGCGCGGTGCCGATCATTCTGGCGGTGTTCCCGCTGATGGCCGGTCTGCCCCATGCGCAGCTGTACTTCAACCTGGCGTTCTTTATCGTGCTGGTGTCGCTGCTGGTGCAGGGCACGAGCCTGCCGTGGGTGGCCAAGCTGCTTAAAGTCACGGTACCGCCGGACCCGGCGCCGATTTCCCGTGCCGCGCTGGAAGTGCATGTCACCAGCGAGTGGGAGCTTTTCGTCTACCGCCTGGGCGCGGAAAAATGGTGCATCGGCGCCGCCCTGCGTGAGCTGAAAATGCCCGAAGGCACGCGGATCGCCGCGCTGTTCCGTGGCCAGCAACTGCTCCATCCGTCGGGTAGTACGGTGTTGGAAGTCGGCGATTTGCTCTGTGTGATCGGCCATGAACACAACCTTCCGGCACTGGGCAAGCTCTTCAGCCAGGCACCGCAACGGGGTCTGGACCTGCGCTTCTTCGGCGACTTTGTGTTGGAAGGCGACGCCCAGCTGGGCGCGGTTTCCGCGCTGTACGGGCTGAAGCTGGACGGCATCGACCCGGACATGCCGCTGAGCAGCTTCATCACCCAGAAAGTCGGCGGCGCGCCTATCGTCGGCGACCAGGTGGAATGGAACAACACCATCTGGACCGTCGCGGTCATGGACGGGAACAAGATCGGCAAAGTGGGCGTCAGATTCCCCGAAGGAAGTCGCCCGGGCCCCGGACTCTTCCTCTAAACTGCGGGGCGACGACGCCCCCGATTCTTCACCTTGCAAGACCGGTCTCTATGCCTACCCTGCGCACGTTCCTCGCCACTGCCCTGCTGGGCCTGACCCTTTGTGTCGGCACCGTTCACGCGGCCGACCCACCCAGCGCCGATTCCATCCAGCAAACCCTGGACAAGCTGCCCGACCGCAAGCTGCCCGACGCCGACATGAAGGCCCTGCAGACGATCCTGCAGCAGACGCTGACGTACCTGGGCAACAAGCAGGATTACGAGCAGCGCCTGGTCGACCTCAAGCGCCAGCTGGAAGACGCACCGCGCGAGACCGCCGACAACCAGCGCGAACTGACCCGGCTCAAGGCCACCAAAATCATCCCGGTCGCCCAGCGCTACGCCACCCTGCCGGTGCCGCAGCTTGAGCAGTTGCTGGTGCAACGCACCACCCAGCAAGGTGACCTGCAAAAAGAACTGGCCGACGCCAACAGCCTGTCCATCGCCGCCCAGACCCGCCCCGAGCGCGCCCAGACCGAAATCAGCAGCAGCCAGACGCGCATCCTGCAGATCAACTCGATCCTCAAGGCCGGCAAGGACAACGGCAAGACCCTCAGCGGCGACCAGCGCAACCAACTCAATGCCGAACTGGCCGCCCTCAACGCACTGATCCCGCTGCGCCGCCAGGAACTGGCCGGCAACAGCCAACTGCAAGACCTGGGCAACAGCCAACACGACCTGGTGATGGAAAAAACCGCGCGCCTGGAACAAGAGATCCAGGACCTGCAAACCCTGATCAACCAGAAACGCCTGGCCCAGTCCCAACAAACGGTGACCCAGCAGTCCATCGAAGCGCAAAAAGCCGGCGGCAGCAGCCTGCTGGCCACGGAAAGCGCGGCCAACCTGAAGCTGTCCGACTACCTGCTCAAAAGCACCGACCGCCTCAACGATCTGACCCAGAAGAACCTGAAAACCAAGCAGCAACTGGACACCGTAACCCAGAGCGACTCGGCCCTGGACGAGCAGATCAACGTGCTCAAGGGCAGCCTGTTGCTGTCCAAGATCCTCTACAAACAGAAACAAGCCTTGCCACGCCTGACCGTGGACCGCGACCTGGCGGACGACATCGCCAACATTCGCCTGTACCAGTTCGAGGTCAACCAGCAACGCGAACTGATCAGTTCGCCGAGCGCCTATGTGGATAACTTGCTGGCGAACCAAGCGCCGGAAGACGTCACCCCGCAACTGCGCCGTACCCTGCTGGAACTGGCGATCACTCGCAGCGACCTGCTGGAGCGCCTGAGCCGTGAGCTGAGCGCGCTGCTCAATGAATCCATCACCCTGCAACTGAACCAGAAACAACTGCTCAGCACCGCCACCACCCTGCGCGCGACGCTGGATGAGCAGATGTTCTGGATCCCCAGCAACAAGCCGCTGGACACCGAATGGCTGGAAACGGTGCCGACGCACCTGAGCAAGCAAGTCGCCACCTTGCCCTGGGCCTCCAGCGTCAGCGAACTGTATGACGGCCTGACCCAGCGCCCACTGCTGTTCCTGCCACTGCTGCTGTTGATCGGCGCGCTGCTGTGGCGCCGCAAAAACCTGTACCAGCGCCTGAACAAGGTCCACCTGGACATCGGCCACTTCAAGCGTGACAGCCAGTGGCACACGCCGCAGGCCATCCTGATCAATATTCTGCTGGCGATGCCGGTGTCCCTGGGACTGGCACTGTGCGGCTACGCGCTGCAGATCGACGCCCGTGGGCAGAATGCCAACCTCGGCTCGGCGCTGCTGCAGATCGCCCAGGCCTGGCTGGTGTTCTACACCGCTTATCGCATCCTGGCGCCGGGTGGCGTGGCGGAACTGCACTTCCGTTGGGAAAAGCCTCAGGTCGAATTCCTGCAAGGCTGGGTGCGCAAGCTCGGGTTGGTGGTACTGGCGCTGGTGGCCGTGGTGGCCATCGCCGAACACCAACCGGCGGCGCTGGCCGATGACGTGCTGGGCATCGGCGTGGTGCTCACCTGCTACGCGCTGATGGCCTGGCTGCTCGGTCGCCTGTTGCTCAACAGCCCGACCCATGAAAAAGCCTCGCTGTTCCGCAAAGCCGTGGGCCTGTTGTTTACCGCGCTGCCGGTCGCGCTGTTTATCGCCGTGTGCTTTGGCTACTACTACACCGCGCTCAAGCTCAGTGACCGCCTGATCAACACCCTGTACCTGCTGATGTTCTGGCTGGTGATCGAGGCCACTTTCGTTCGCGGCCTGGGCGTTGCCGCCCGGCGCCTGGCCTATGCGCGCGCCCTGGCCAAACGCCAGGCCGCCAAGGAAGCTGGCGACGGCGAAGCAGTGATCGAAGAACCGACCCTGGACATCGAACAGGTCAACGAACAGTCCATGCGCCTGATCCGCCTGGCCTTGCTCGGCGGCTTTATTGCCGCGCTGTACTGGGTATGGTCTGACCTGATCTCGGTGTTTTCGTATTTGGATAACGTCACGTTGTACGAATACACCAGTGGCACCGGCGCCAATATCAGCATGGTGCCGATCAGCATCGGCGACTTGCTCGGCGCCTTGATCATCATCGGCATCACTTTCGCCCTGGCGCGCAACCTGCCCGGCCTGCTCGAAGTGCTGGTGCTGTCCAAGCTGGACCTGGCCCAGGGCAGTGCCTACGCGACCACCACGCTGCTGTCGTATGTGATTGCCGGCGTCGGCTTCGTCTCCACCCTGTCCACCCTCGGCGTGAGCTGGGACAAGTTGCAATGGCTGGTGGCGGCGCTGTCGGTGGGCTTGGGCTTTGGTATGCAGGAGATCTTCGCGAACTTCATCTCCGGCATCATGATCCTGTTCGAACGCCCGGTGCGCATCGGCGACACCATCACCATCGGCAACCTGTCGGGCACGGTGAGCAAGATCCGCATCCGCGCCACCACGATCACTGACTTTGACCGCAAGGACATCATTGTTCCGAACAAGACGTTCATCACCGGGCAACTGATCAACTGGTCGCTGACCGACACCATCACCCGCGTCACCCTGAAACTGGGCGTGGACTACGGCTCGGATCTGGACCTGGTGAAGGAACTACTACTCAAGGCTGCCAGGGAAAACCCACGGGTCCTGAAAGAACCAGAACCCCACGTGTACTTCCTCAATTTCGGCGAAAGCACGCTCGACCACGAACTGCGCATGCACGTGCGCGACCTGGGTGACCGTAACCCGGTGCTCGACGAGGTCAACCGCTACATCAACCGTGAGTTCAAGAAGCAGCACATCAACATCTCGTTCCGGCAGATGGAGGTGTACCTGAAGAACATGCATGGCCAGGAATACAAACTGGTGCCGGTCGAAGATGACCGCAAGACCCTCGTCGGGCCTGCGACAGAGCAAGATGCCCCCGAGCCGCCACCCGGCAAAGTCGACGACGCGCCGGAACCGCCACCGAGCAAACTCGACTAACCGCGCTATCCCCAGCAGAATGCTCGGACATTCTGCTGGAGATGGCCGGTGAAAGCCCTCGACGAACTGACCTTCGACAACCGCTTCGCACGCCTGGGCGACGCGTTCTCGACCCACGTATTGCCAGAGCCCCTCGACGCGCCGCGCCTGGTCGTGGCAAGCGAGGCCGCCATGGCCCTGCTGGACCTTGACCCGGCCGTGGCCGAAACGCCGTTATTTGCCGAGCTGTTTGGCGGGCACAAGCTGTGGGCCGAGGCGGAACCCCGGGCGATGGTCTATTCCGGACATCAGTTCGGCGGCTACACCCCGCAACTGGGTGATGGCCGTGGCTTGTTGCTGGGCGAGGTGTACAACGCAGCCGGCGAACACTGGGACCTGCACCTCAAGGGCGCAGGGATGACGCCTTACTCAAGGATGGGCGATGGTCGCGCCGTGTTGCGCTCGTCGATCCGCGAGTTCCTGGCCTCCGAAGCGCTGCACGCGCTGGGCATCCCCAGCAGCCGCGCGCTGTGCGTGATCGGCTCCGACACCCCGGTGTGGCGTGAGAAGCAGGAACGCGGCGCGATGGTATTGCGCATGGCACACAGCCATATCCGCTTCGGGCATTTCGAATACTTCTACTACACCAAAAAGCCCGAACAGCAGGCGCTGCTGGCCGAACACGTATTGAACCTGCACTACCCCGAGTGCCGCGAACAGCCCGAGCCGTACTTGGCGATGTTCCGCAAAATCGTCGAACGCAACGCTGAGCTGATCGCCAAATGGCAGGCTTATGGCTTCTGTCATGGCGTGATGAACACCGACAACATGTCGATCCTCGGCATTACCTTCGACTTCGGGCCGTTTGCGTTTCTGGATGATTTTGACGCGCACTTCATTTGCAACCACTCGGATCACGAAGGGCGTTATTCCTTCAGCAATCAGGTGCCCATCGGGCAGTGGAACTTGAGTGCATTGGCGCAAGCACTGACGCCGTTTATCAGCGTCGACGCCTTGAAAGAGGCGCTCGGGCTGTATCTGCCGTTATATCAGGCGAACTACCTGGACCTGATGCGCCGCCGCTTGGGGCTGACCACCGCCGAGGACGATGACCAGCAACTGGTCGAGCCGTTATTGAAGCTGATGCAGAACAGCGGCGTGGATTACACCCTGTTCTTCCGCCGTCTGGGCGACGAGTCGGCGGCGTTGGCCGTGGCGCGGCTGCGCGATGACTTTGTCGACTTGGCCGGGTTTGATGCCTGGGCCGAGCAGTACAAGGCGCGTGTTGCACGGGATGGTGACTACAGCGAGGAACAGCGCCGTGCGCGGATGCACGCGGTGAACCCGCTGTATATCTTGCGCAACTACCTTGCGCAAAACGCCATCGCGGCCGCCGAATCTGGGGACTACAGCGAGGTGAGGCGGCTGCACGAAGTGCTTTCCAAGCCGTTTGAGGAGCAGGTGGGCATGGAGCAATACGCGCAGCGGCCGCCGGATTGGGGGAAGCATTTGGAGATTAGTTGTTCGTCGTAAAAACCTTTAGATGAAGGTTTCTACTGAAACACCGAATCGCTCGGCCAGCCAACGAATTTGACGTATGTTGAGCTGGCACTTGCCGCTCAGGATTTCCAAAACGGCGGACTGCGGGCCTACACCCGGCAGATCGCCTTGGGTCAAGCCATGCTCTTGCATCATAAAACGCAACACATCAACGCCACTGGCAACAGGCATCGGCCAATGCTCATGATCGTAGGCTTCGATCCAGTCACTTATGATGTCCACCAGCCCCATAAGTGGGTGACCTTCGTCTTCTCCAACGATATCCAGTAGCTCATTAAGCGACCCGGCCAAGGCGTCATAGTCGGCCTCAGATTGGGGCTTGGTCAGCAGCGATGAAACAAAGCGCCAGTGCTCAATAGCCAGCTTTAGATCGTCGTTCATGTGTTGTCCTTTTTATCTGGTCTTGATAAACCGCATTCCCGGCTCCAGATTGAACCCAATGGCCACACCCTAGGAGCCCCCGATGTCCGAACCTCTTGTAATCCCTTGCCCCCACTGCAACGGCCTCAACCGCATCCCCGGTGAACGCCTGCGTGATGCGCCCAAATGCGGGCGCTGCAAGCAGCCGGTTTTACTGAACAAACCGTTTGAGCTGAAGCAAGGCGACTACGCCAGCCAGGTCAAAGGCGATTTGCCGTTGCTGGTGGATGTGTGGGCCGACTGGTGTGGGCCGTGTAAATCGTTTGCACCGGTGTTCGAACAGGCGGCTGGGCAGTTGGCGGGCAAGTGCCGGTTGGCCAAGCTGGACAGCGAGGCCAATCAGCAGTTGTCGGCGCAGTTGGGGATTCGTTCGATTCCCAGTTTGATTCTGTTCAAGAACGGCCGCGAAGTGGCGCGCCAGAGCGGGGCGTTTCCGTTGCCGCAGTTGATGAGTTGGTTGCGTAGCCAGGGGGTGTCAGCCTGATTCCCTGTAGGAGCGAGCTTGCTCGCGAAGAACGCGCAGGCGCCGCAGCAAATCAGGTTGCCCGCGTTATCGTTGACGTTTTTCGCGAGCAAGCTCGCTCCTACAGTGACGGTGTTTCAACTTAGGGCAGTGGGGCTTCACGGTCCATCATCTGGCCGACCAGCAGTACGCCCAGTTCGCTCAATTGATGGATCGCCAGCGCCACGTCGCGGTGTTCGCCGGTGAGGTCGTTGGACAGGTTGAGCAACAGGGTGCGGACGGAGGAGAAGGTTTCGTAGCTGTTGAGGACTAGGGTTTCGGTGGGGAGGTTGGGGGTGACGGTATAAAGGTTAACCATGGATCGTCTCCGAGCAGGAGCCGCAACCGACCGCTACTAAACGGGGGTGGCAGCTGTACGCAGGTTAGTAGACCGGGAGACGCAACCGGCGCGCTCAAGAGCGCCCTCCGTACAGCCACCATCAAATTCAGGAAGGTCCTGATCGACGATTTTGCTGTACGTCTCAACACGGGCTACTAAACCCGACCACTGAGAATTCAGCGGCCCGAGAACCTTAAGAGAAGCCCATCCAGACGCACAAGCCAGCGGATTCTGGAGTACCTGTAGGCAACGTTACAAGGCTTAACCCCTATAGCCAGACCCTTCCTACACCCCATGTAGGAAGGATCGACATCGATCATGCGTTTTCCAGCAGGTTATGCAACTCCACAAACTGCTGCGTCAGCTTATGCCGTGGGTCCAGGTGGATCAGCGGCTTGCTCTCCTGGTGTGACTCGCGCATGCGCACGGAACTGGCGAGGTACACCGGCAATACCGGCAACCCTTCAGCAATCAATTCATCAAGCATCTGCTGCGGCAACGTCGCCCGGGCCTGGAACTGGTTGACCACGATGCCTTCCACTTCGAGGCCTTCGTTATGGTCTTCCTTCAATTCTTCGATCTCCGCCAGCAGGCCATACAGGGCTTGACGCGAGAAGCTGTCGCAATCGAAGGGGATCAACACGCGATCAGCGGCAATCAACGCCGAAACCGCGTAAAAATTCAGGGCTGGCGGTGTATCCAGGTAGATCCGGTCGTAATCCTCGCTCAACTCATCCAGCAGCTTTCGCAGCTTGTTGATCTTGTGCTTGGCCTCAAGCTTGGGCTGCAAGTCGGCCAACTCCGGGGTCGCGGTGATGACGTGCAGGTTGTCGAACGGGGTTTCGTAGATATCCACCTTGTTCTTCTTGGAAAACGGCCCGGAAGACAAGGTTTGCTTGAAAAAATCCGCGATCCCCATGGGAATATCGTCGCCGGTCAGCCCCGTGAGGTACTGGGTTGAGTTGGCTTGCGCATCGAGGTCCACCAACAGGGTTCGATAGCCTTCGCTGGCGCTGACTGCCGCCAGGTTGCAGGCAATGCTGGACTTGCCAACGCCGCCTTTCTGATTGAACACCACGCGCCGCATGGAAAAACCTCCGTGTATCAATGAATGCCCGAGTGTAGAGGGCAAAAGCGCCTGTTAGCTACCTCGTTCATCTATGCACTGCTGCATCACGGGCGATCGGCGACCAGTCTGTCATACGCAACCGACAGATTTAAAAGAACGGTCCGACAATCCAACCAGTCCCCAGGTAAAGGACAATCTGTAATTCCTTTCCACTATTTTGTAATCATCCGTGCACATTTCTTTACCAAAGTTTGCTAGAACCCCACGTCACCGGGATAATGCGCGCCATTCGGCTATTGTTCCCTGTCCCGGTATTCGGGGCCAAAAGCCGCACATGGAAGCCCGCAGGGGCGGGATACCTTCTCAGTGATCACTTTCAACATCGCCCAATGGCGCGCGTGGGCCCCAGGGCTCGATAGCGTGGATGACTGGCACGCCTGGTGCCAGGCGCCAGTGTTGCTACCTGCCAGCGATGCCTGCCCCGACGTGTCGTTCCTGCCGGCCATGCAACGTCGTCGCCTGAACCGCCTGGCGCGCATGGCCTTCAGCGTGGGCTGGCCACTGGCCGAGGGTTTGCAGGATCTGCCGCTGGTGTTTATTTCCCGTCACGGCGAAACCCCGCGCACCCTCGACATCCTCAGTGACCTGGCCAACGACCAACCGCTGTCGCCGACCCAGTTCAGCCTGTCGGTGCATAACGCGGTCATTGGCCTGTGGTCGATCCTGCGCAATGAAACCAGCGAAATGACTGCCCTCGCCGCCGCGGGTGACGGCCTGGAGCACGGCATGCTCGAAGCCGCCGCCTTGCTCAACGAAGGCGCGCCCGCGGTTTTGTTAGTGATTACCGAAGAACAACCGCCCGAGGCCTACGCCAGCTGGATTGTGGATGTGCCGTTCCCCTACGCACTGGGCCTGCTGCTGACGCCGGGCGACGAGTGGCAGCTGGAACTCAGCAGCGGCACTGTCCAACCCACTCAAACCCAGTGGCCCCACGCCCTGAACCTGCTGCGCACCCTGCTCACCGAACAGGTCGCCTGCCAACATGCCTGGAAGAACCGTGTATGGAACTGGCAACGCAAGCCCTGAACGACAAACCCCGGGACGCCTACTACTGGCGCCTGTTCGCCACCGCCGCCAGCTTCGCGCTGTTCGGCTTCGGCGGCCTGTGCCTGCGTTTGCTGGTGTTTCCATTGCTCAGTTGCCTGCCAGGGGACACTGCAAAACATCGCAGCCGCGCCCGCCACACGATCAGTTGGCTGTTCTGGTTCTTTATTCGCCTGATGCAGCGCGCCGGCGTGCTCACCTTCAGCGTCGAAGGCGCGGAAAAACTCGGCCGGCCGGGCCAGATGATCATCGCCAACCACCCGTCGTTGATCGACGTGGTGTTCCTGATCGGCCTGGTGCGCCAGGCCAACTGCGTGGTCAAGCAGAGCCTGTGGCAGAACCCCTTCACCCGTGGGCCGGTGCGCGACGCGGGCTATATCAGCAACGACGGCAGTGCCGAAATGCTCGATGCGGCGGCGGATGCCCTGCGCAGCGGCCAGACCCTGATCATCTTTCCCGAAGGCACCCGCACCACACCCGGCGCGGCGCCTGCCTTTCATCGCGGCGGCGCCGCCATTGCGCTGCGCGGTGCGACAATCATCACCCCCGTGGTGATCAAGGTCAGCCCCACCACGCTGACCAAGGCCGAACCCTGGTATCGCATCCCAAAATGCCGCGTGCACTTCAGTTTGCGGGTGGGTGCCGATATAGAACCACAGGCGTTCGCATCAATGGGGCCCGCGCCCCAGGCCTCACGTAAGCTCAACGATTACCTGCATCACTTTTTTATTAAGGAGCTCGCCGAAGATGAGCGACCAACACCGCCTTGAGCACGACATAAAGACCCTGATCATCGAGGCCCTGGGCCTGGAAGACATCAGTGTCGACGACATCGGCAGCGAGCAGACCCTGTTCGGCGAAGGCCTCGGCCTGGATTCGGTAGACGCCCTGGAATTGGGCCTGGCGATCCAGAAAAAGTACGGCATCAAGATCGATGCCGACGCCAAGGACACCCGCAATCACTTCACCAACGTGGCCAGCCTTGCGGCGTTCGTCACGGCCAGACAGGCAGCTTGAGACCGGACCATGCAAACTCGTGACGATATTTTCAACACCTTGCGCGACGCCTTGGTGGAACTGTTTGAACTGCCGCCCGAACGCGTCACCCTTGACGCCAACCTGTACCAGGACCTGGAAATCGACAGCATCGATGCCGTCGACTTGATCGACCACATCAAGCGCCAGACTGGCAAGAAGATCGCCGCCGAAGAATTCAAGGCCGTGCGCACCGTCAACGACGTGGTTGAGGCGGTGTACCGTCTGGTCACGCCTGCCGCATGAGCCGGCTGATCGGCCTTGGCCTGTTGCTGGCGGGGCTGCTGTACCCCTTTGCGGTGTATTACGGCACCGAACATTTCGCCCCGTGGCAATTCGGCCTGCTGCTCGGCAGTTTGTGGCTGCTGCGCGCGCTGACCGGTGCGCGACGCCCCGGCAGCCGCTGGATGGCAGTGGCGGTAATCGTTTTCTGCCTGCTACTGGCCTGGTTCGACAACCCGCACTTGCTGCGCTGGTACCCGAGCCTGGTCAGCGGATTCATGTTGGCGTTGTTTGGTTTGAGCCTCAAATACGGCTCGCCGATGGTCGAGCGCCTGGCGCGCATGACCGACCCGGTGCTGCCCCCGCATGCCATTGTGTATACCCGCCAGGTCACCGTGGTGTGGAGCGTGTTTTTTCTGTGTAATGGCCTGCTCGCCGCCGCCCTCACCCTGTGGGCGCCGCTGAGCTGGTGGACGTTGTACAACGGCCTGATCGCCTATGGGCTGATGGGGCTGTTGTTTGCCGTGGAATGGCTGGTACGACAAAGGGTTCGAGGCCGCGTATGAATGGGTTGAAACTTGAGCACTTGTTGCTTGAGCCGCTGGAACAGCGTCCGGTCACCACCGAACCTGCAATGAATCATGCCCAGTTGTGGGCGCAGTCCCTGAGCCTGGCCGCAGGCCTGCAAGCGCGCGGAATCCAGCGCCTGGCCGTGTACCTGGAAGACGCCGGCCTGCTGGCGATTGCCCTGCTGGGCGCCTGGCGCGCCGGGGTCAGCGTGTTGTTGCCCGCCGACCTGCAACCTCAGACCCGCCAACGCTGGGACGAGGCCGTCGATGCCTGGCTCACCGAAACGACAGACCTGGACGCGCTGTACCAGGCGCCACTGAGCGCTGCGGCACTCGATCTGGACGCTTGCCAACTGAGCCTGTGCACCTCCGGCTCCAGCGGCGAACCCAAGCGCATCGACAAAAACCTGCGCCAATTGGCCAACGAAGTCGAGGCCCTGGAAGCCCTATGGGGCCCTAGCCTCAAGGACGCCTGCATCATCGGCAGCGTCGCCACCCAGCATATCTACGGCTTGTTGTTCCGCGTGCTGTGGCCGCTGTGCGCCGGCCGCACCTTCGTGCGCAAGCAACTGGCCTTCCCTGAAGACTTGCAGCGCGCCAGCCGTGAGCATGCCCGGTTCGCCTGGGTCGCCAGCCCGGCATTGCTCAAACGCATGGGCGACAACCTTGACTGGCCGGCGCTGAGCCAGGTGTCGCGAGTGTTTTCATCTGGCGGCGCGCTGCCGGTGGACGCCGCCGGCAGCCTGTACGACCGCTTGCAACAGTGGCCCACGGAAATCCTCGGCAGCTCCGAAACCGGCGGCATTGCGTGGCGCCAGGGGGCGCAGCCGTGGCAGCCGTTTGCCGACGTACACCTGAGCCAGGACGCCGACGGCGCCTTGCGTATCGCTTCACCGTATTTGCCTGAAGGGCATGTCGAACAAACCGCCGACGCTGCCCGTATCCATGCCGATGGTCGCTTCGAGCTGCTGGGCCGCCTGGACCGCATCGTCAAGCTGGAAGAAAAACGCATCTCCCTGCCCATGCTGGAAAACGCGCTGATGGCCCACCCGTGGGTCGCGGAAACGCGCCTGGGCGTGGTGCAGGAAAACCGCGCGTCCCTGGGTGCCTTGGTGGTACTGAGCGCCGAGGGCCTGCATGCCTTGCGCAATCAGGGCCGACGCACGCTCACCCAAACACTGCGCCAACATTTGAGCCAGCATTGCGAAGCCCTGGCGCTGCCACGGCGCTGGCGTTTGCTGAGACAGTTGCCGCTGAACAGCCAAGGCAAACTGCCCCAGGCGCAGGTCGAGGGGCTGTTGTTGGCATCACGACCGAAAGCCCCGGAAGTACTGGAGCAGGTCGAAGCCGATGGCGAATGGACCTTGCAACTGAGCGTCCCGCCAGACCTGGCCTATTTCAGCGGGCACTTCCCGGTCACGCCGGTGCTGCCGGGCGTGGTGCAGGTGGAATGGGCGTTCAACCTGGGCCAGCAACTGCTCGATTTACCGACAACCTTTGCCGGGATGGAAGTGCTCAAATTCCAGCAATTGGTCCGCCCCGGCGACGCAATCGAGCTGCATCTGCGCTTCGACCGGGAGCGCGGCAAGTTGTACTTCGCCTACCGCAACGGCGTCGCGGCCTGCTCCAGCGGCCGGATTTTGCTGGAGGCCGCGCATGCATAACCCCTGCGCCCTGATCCCGGTCTACAACCACGAAGCCGCCGTGCCCGCCGTGGTCCGCAGCCTGTTGAACACTGGCCTGCCGTGCCTGCTGGTCGACGACGGCAGCAGCCCGGCGTGCGCGGCGGTTTTGGCAGAGTTGGCAGTCCTGGAAAACGTCACCCTGCTGACCCTGCCCACCAACCAGGGCAAGGGCGGTGCCGTGATGGCCGGTTTCCGCGAGGCCGCACGCCTGGGCTTCAGCCACGCCCTGCAAGTCGACGCCGACGGCCAGCATGACCTGCGCGAGGTCGAGACCTTCCTCGACACCTCACGCCGACACCCCGACGCCATTATCTGCGGCTACCCCGAATACGACGACAGCGTGCCCAAAGGCCGCCTGTACGCGCGCTACCTGACCCACGTGTGGGTGTGGATCAACACCCTGTCGCTGCAGATCCGCGACTCGATGTGCGGCTTTCGCGTATACCCGCTGCCTCCGGTGCTGGCACTGATGGACTCGGCCTACATCGGCACACGCATGGATTTCGACTCCGACATCCTGGTGCGTCTGGCCTGGCGCAACCAGCCGCTGCGCTGGTTGCCGACCCAGGTGCATTACCCGGCCGACGGCCTGTCGCACTTCCGGCTGTTCCGCGACAACGTACGCATCTCGGCTATGCACACCCGGTTGTTCTTCGGCATGTTGGTGCGGGCGCCGATGATCCTATGGCGACGGTGGCAGGCATGAGCGACAGCGGCAAACACTGGGCCGACCGCGAGGAACGCGGCAGCTATTGGCTGATGAAACTCACCGCCTTCGCCGCCAAGGTCCTTGGCCGCCGCCTGTTGAGCCCGGTGCTGTACGGCATCGTGTTGTACTTCTTCCTGTTTGGCCGCACCGCGCGCCGCAGCGCCTGGCAGTACCAGCAGCGCCTGGCCGACTGGAGCGGGCGCGACGAGCTGCGCCCCAGCCACTGGAAAGTCTTCGGCCAGTTCATGGCATTTGCCGACTCGCTGCTCGACAAACTCGACGTGTGGAACGGCAAGCTGCGCCTGGAACAGATCGAGATCAACGACCCGGCGCAATTGCGCGGGCAGCTGCGCGGCAAGCGCGGGCAGATGCTGGTGGGCGCGCACTTGGGCAACCTGGAAGTGTGCCGCGCGCTCGCCGAGATTGGCGAACAGGTCACCATGAACGTGCTGGTACACACCAAGCACGCCGAACAATTCAACCGCCTGCTTGGCGAAGCCGGGGCGACCCATTTGCGTCTGATCCAGGTCAGCGAGCTGGACCCGGCCACCATGCTGCTGCTCAGCCAGCGCCTGGACGACGGCGAATGGCTGGCAATCGCCGGCGACCGCGTGCCGCTGCACGGCGGGCGCACGGTGCGCGTGGATTTCCTCGGCCATGACGCCGCCTTCCCCCAGGGCCCGTGGCTGTTGGCCGGCCTGCTCAAATGCCCGGTGAACCTGCTGATGTGCCTCAAGCACACAGGCCGCTATCGCCTGAGCATCGAGCCGTTCGCTGAGTTAATCGAATGGAAACGCAACACCCGCGAGCAGGTCATAGCCCTGTGGACCGCGCGCTACGCTGCACGCCTGGGCCAGTTCTGCCTGGAAGCGCCCCAACAATGGTTCAACTTTTACCCTTTCTGGAAGACCGATGACGACGCATCTTGAGCCGGTAACCTTTGGCGAACGCGCTTTGCGCATCGAAGACGTGCTGGCCCTGGCCAACCGTCAGGCGCCGACCCAACTGCAGGGCGACGCGGCGTATCGCCAGCGCATCGCCAAGGGTGCACAGTTCCTCGACTCGCTGCTGGACAAGGAAGGCGTGATCTACGGCGTGACCACCGGCTATGGCGACTCGTGCGTGGTGGCGGTGCCGTTGCAGCACGTCGAAGCGTTGCCGCGTCATCTGTACACCTTCCACGGTTGCGGCTTGGGCAAGTTGCTGGATGCGCAAGCCACCCGCGCGGTGCTGGCGGCGCGTTTGCAGTCGCTTTGCCACGGCGTTTCCGGTGTGCGCGTGGAATTGCTGGAACGCCTGCATGCGTTCCTTGAACACGATGTACTGCCGCTGATTCCGGAAGAGGGCTCGGTGGGCGCCAGCGGTGATCTGACGCCACTGTCCTACGTGGCCGCGACCCTGTCCGGCGAACGCGAGGTGATGTTCCGTGGCGAACGTCGCCAAGCCGCCGACGTGCACCGCGAGCTGGGCTGGGAACCGCTGGTGCTGCGCCCCAAAGAAGCCCTGGCGCTGATGAACGGCACCGCCGTGATGACCGGCTTGGCCTGCCTGGCCTTCGCCCGCGCCGACTACCTGCTGCAACTGGCCACGCGCATCACCGCGTTGAACGTGGTGGCGCTGCAAGGCAACCCGGAACACTTCGACGAGCGCCTGTTCGCTGCCAAGCCGCACCCTGGGCAGATGCAAGTTGCCGCCTGGCTGCGCAAGGACCTGGCGATCGACGCGCCGACCGCGCCGCTGCATCGCCTGCAGGACCGTTATTCGCTGCGTTGCGCGCCCCACGTCCTCGGCGTGCTGGCCGACAGCTTGAACTGGCTGCGTTCGTTCATCGAAATCGAGCTGAACAGCGCCAACGACAACCCCATCATCGACGCCGAAGAAGAGCGCGTGCTGCACGGTGGACATTTCTACGGCGGGCACATCGCCTTCGCCATGGACAGCCTCAAGACGCTGGTCGCCAACGTCGCTGACCTGCTCGACCGCCAGCTCGCGTTGCTGGTGGACGTGCGTTACAACCACGGCCTGCCGAGCAACCTGTCCGGCGCACCGGCTGATCGCGCCATGATCAACCACGGCTTCAAGGCCGTGCAGATCGGCACCAGCGCCTGGACCGCCGAAGCGTTGAAAAATACGATGCCGGCCAGCGTGTTCTCGCGCTCCACCGAGTGCCACAACCAGGACAAGGTGAGCATGGGCACCATCGCCGCCCGCGATGCGATCCGCGTGCTGGAGCTGACCGAACAGGTCGCCGCTGCCACGCTGCTCGCCGCCAACCAAGGCGTGTGGCTGCGCGCCCAGGCCGAAGATGCGCGACCGTTGCCACCCGCATTAGCGGCGATGCACGAAGAGCTGGCCAAGGACTTCCCACCCGTGATCGAAGACCGCGCCCTCGAAGGCGAACTGCGCCTTTGCCTGCAACGCATTGCCGAGCAACACTGGAGGCTGCATGCGTAGCCAGGGCGTGCTGCATTGCGACACCGAAATCCTCGTGCCGTTTTTTGACGTCGACACCATGAACGTGGTGTGGCACGGGCATTACGTGAAGTACCTGGAAGTGGCGCGCTGTGCGTTGCTGGACAAGATCGGGCATAACTACACGGCGATGCTGGAGTCCGGCTATGCCTGGCCGGTGATCGACATGCAACTGCGCTACGTGCGCGGCGCGGTGTTCGGCCAGACGATCAACGTGCGCGCCAGCCTGGTGGAGTGGGAGAACCGTTTGAAGGTCAATTACCTGATCACTGACCTGGCCAGCGGCGAGCGTTTGACCCGTGCCAGCACCGTGCAGGTGGCAGTGGAAATCGCCAGTCGCGAGATGCAGTTGGCCTCCCCCAAAATATTCACCGACGCCGTCGAAAGGGCCCTGAAATGAGACCCCCTGTAGGAGCCGGCTTGCCGGCGAAAATCGTCAACGATAACGCGGCCTGCCTGACACTGCGCAGCGCCCTCAGGTTTTTCGCGAGCAAGCTCGCTCCTACAGGGATCGGGTTGTTGCTGAGCTTCTGTGCCCATGCTTTTGACTTGCAGCAGCTGAGCGGCCAACTTGCAAAACCCTCAGTGATCCACGGCAGCTTCACCCAGGAAAAACACCTGCGCGCCCTGCCCCAGCCCTTGGTCAGCAAAGGCACCTTCGTCCTCGCCAAGGACCACGGCCTGCTGTGGCTGCTGAAAACCCCATTGCAACAGGACTACCGCATCAGCGCCCAGGGCATTGCCCGCCGTGACGCTAATGGCTGGCAACTGCTGCCGAACAAGAGCGCCGGCGCCGAGCAGAATCGCCTGTTCCTCGCCGTGCTCCAGGGCGACAGCAGCGGCTTGCAGCGTGACTTCGAATTGCAGCTGCAAGGCGAGGCGAAGCAATGGAATCTCACGCTGATCCCGCGTTCACTGTTGCTCAAGCAGGTTTTCACCCAGATCAACATCGACGGCGGCGACTTGGTGCAGACCATCGAACTGCTGGAAACCCAAGGCGACAGCACTGTTTTGCGCATGCAGGACAGCACCGCCGGCCAACCCCTGAGCGAAGCGGAGCAACACGACTTTGCCCAGTGAGCGCCTGCTGCCGCGCCTGTTCCTGATCCTGCTGGTGGCCGTGCTGGCCCTGGCCGGCTGGCAGTGGCGCCATGGCGCGCCGTTGTCGGCCAACCTGATGGAACTGGTGCCGGGCAACACGCCGGACGCCTTGGAACAGCAAGCCGAACAACGCATGCAAGAACCCTTGAACCGCGAGATGCTGGTGCTGGTGGGCCATGCCGACCGTCAGCAAGCGGTGGCGGTTGCACAACAATTGGGCGAGCGCTGGCAGGCCAGTGGGCTGTTTGAAAAAGTGCAGTGGAACCTGCAAGCCGACTTGCCGGCACTGCGCGAACAATTGCTGCGCGGGCGCCTGGCGATGCTCTCGGCCAAGGACCGCGAGCAACTGATCGAACAGCCCGACGCGTTTATCCAACAGCGCGTGCAAGCGCTGTTCGACCCCTTTACCGGCTTCAGCCTGGTGCCGAGCCAGGACGACTGGCTGGGCCTCACCGGGCGCATCCAGAACAGCCAGCCGCAACACGGCTCGGTGCAGTTGGATATCGGCAGCGGCGCGTTGATTGCCGATGCCGATGGCAAAAGCTGGGTACTGCTGCGTGCGCGCACCACCGGCAATGCCTTCGACATGAAACTGCCGCTGCAAGTGGCGGATCTGCTCCTGGCCAGTCGCGCGCAAGCCAGCGAACACGGCGCGCAATTACTCGCCGCCAGCGGCTTGCTCTATGCCGCCAACGGTCAGCAGCAAGCCACGCGGGAAATCACCTGGGTCGGCGGCGGCGCAACCGTCGGCATCTTGTTGTTGCTGTTGCTCGCCTTTCGTCGCTGGCGCGTGTTGCTGGCCTTTGTGCCGGTGTTGGTGGGCATGCTATTTGGCGCTGTGGCCTGTGTGGCGCTGTTCGGCCATATGCATGTGATGACGCTGGTGCTGGGCTCCAGCCTGATCGGCGTGGCGGTGGATTACCCGCTGCACTACCTGTCGAAAAGCTGGAGCATGAACCCGTGGCGCAGTTGGCCGGCGTTGCGCATCACCTTGCCGGGGTTGAGTTTGAGTCTGGCGACCAGTTGCATCGGTTACCTGGCATTGGCCTGGACGCCGTTCCCGGCCTTGACGCAAATCGCCATATTCTCCGCCGCTGGCCTGGTCGGCGCCTATCTGTCCGCCGTGTGCCTGCTGCCGGCGCTGCTCAAGGGTGTCGAACTGCGCCCGGCGCAATGGCCGCTGCGCATTGCCGAATGCTTGTGGCTGGTGCGCGAATCGCTGCTCAAGCGCGTACCGAGCCCGGTACTGCTGGCGCTGGTGCTGCTGTTTTGCACCGGTGGCCTGTGGCACCTGAACAGCAAAAACGATATCCGCCAATGGATCGGCGCGCCGCCGCAGTTGCTGCAAGAAGCGCAGGCCGTGGCGCGGATTACCGGGTTCCAGCCCACCAGCCAGTTCTTCCTGGTGCGGGCGGACAACCAGCAACAGCTGCTGGAGCGTCAGAGCGCGTTGGCGCAGCGCCTGGATCAATTGGTGAATATGGACAAGCTCCAGGGCTACCTGGCGCTCAATCAACTGGTCAGCCAGCCCGCCGAGCAACAGCAACTGCGTGATGCGCTGAACAACCTGCCACAACACTGGCAGCCGCTGCTCGACCTCGGCGTACCCGCCAGCGCCCTGCAAGCCGAAGTCGCGCACCTGCAAGCGCTGTCTACCCAAGATATCGACGCCGCGCTGGCCGGCCCGATGGCCGAGCCTTGGCGCACGCTGTGGCTGGGCAAGGTCGATGGCGGCGTGGCGGCCATGGTCAGCCTGCAGGGCTTGAACAACCCCGCCTTGCTGCGTGTGCAGGCGCTGGACTTGCCGGGCGTGCAACTGGTGGACCGCCTGGGCGACTTGAACCGAGTGTTCGCGGACACACAGATCAGCGCGGCTGAACTGAAGCTGATGTCCTGCGTGTTGATCGTACTGTTGCTGATCCTGCCGTTCGGCTTCGGCGGGGCCTTGCGCATCGTCGCGCTGCCGCTGCTGGCGGCCCTGTGCAGCCTGGCCAGCCTCGGTTGGCTCGGCCAGCCGCTGACGCTGTTCAGCCTGTTCGGCCTGCTGTTGGTCACGGCCATCAGCGTCGACTACGCAATCCTGATGCGCGAGCAGATCGGCGGCCCTGCGGTCAGTCTCTTGGGCACCTTGTTGGCAGCGTTGACGACTTGGTTGTCGTTTGGGCTACTGGCGGTATCCAGTACACCGGCTGTGAGCAATTTCGGCTTATCGGTCAGCCTGGGCCTGGCATTCAGCTTTATGCTGGCACCCTGGGCCGGGCAACAGAAACACGCCTTATGAATGTGATTATCGCCAATGTGGCAAGGAGCCCTCGTGCCCACAGTTGAAATGGAACGTCGCCAGGTGGTGGTGATCGGTGCCGGTCCGTCCGGGGCCATCGCCGCCGCGCTGTTAAAGCGCAAAGGGCATGATGTATTGATCATCGAGCGCCAGCATTTCCCACGGTTCTCGATTGGCGAAAGCCTACTGTCCCACTGCATCGACTTTATCGAAGAAGCCGGCATGCTCGATGCAGTCCAGGCTGCAGGGTTCCAGGTGAAAACCGGTGCCGCGTTCGCCTGGGGCGAGCGCTACAGCGCGTTTGATTTCAGTGACACCTTCAGCAACGGCAAGCCGACCACCTTCCAGGTGCAGCGCGGTGAGTTCGACAAGTTGCTGGCGGATCAGGCCGCGCTGCAAGGCGTAGAGATTCGGTATGGCGAAACGATCGTCGGTGTGGATTTCAGCGGCGAGAGCCGCTACCTGCACGTGCGGCGCGAGAACGGCAGCGAGTATCACCTCAAGGCCAAATTCGTG
Organism: Pseudomonas reactans; assembly: GCF_013385825.1. Lineage (GTDB taxonomy): Bacteria > Pseudomonadota > Gammaproteobacteria > Pseudomonadales > Pseudomonadaceae > Aquipseudomonas > Aquipseudomonas reactans. The sequence goes on from NZ_JACAPG010000002.1 coordinate 296,997, forward strand.
CTTGATGCCAGCGGCTATGGCCGGGTGTTGCCGCGCCTGCTGGACCTGGATCTGCCGTCCGACTTCCCCGTGCGCCAAGCGGTGTTCACCCACGTCGAAGACCGCATCGAACATCCGGGCTTCGATCGCACCAAGATTCTGGTGACCACCCATCCGACCCAGCGTGACATCTGGTTCTGGACCATTCCGTTCAGCAACGGGCGTTGTTCGGTGGGTGTGGTTGCGGCCAAGGAGCATTTCGACGGTCGCGATGGCGACCTCGACGCCTGCCTGCGCGGCTTTATCAGCGAAACCCCGAGCCTTGCCGGCGTGCTGCAAAACGCCGTGTGGGATACGCCGGCGCGCACCCTCGGCGGCTACGCAGCCAACGTCAAAACCCTGCACGGACCGGGCTTTGCCTTGTTGGGCAATGCGGCGGAATTCCTCGACCCGGTGTTTTCTTCCGGGGTAACCATCGCCATGCGTTCGGCGAGCATGGCGGCCGCTGTGTTGCACCGTCAGCTCAAGGGCGAAACCGTGGACTGGGAGAACGAGTTTGCCGTGCCCTTGAAACGCGGCGTGGACACCTTCCGCTGCTACGTCGAAGGCTGGTACGCCGGGACGTTCCAGGATGTGATCTACCACCCGGACAGCTCGCCGGAGATTCGCCGGATGATCTGCTCGATCCTCGCCGGTTACGCATGGGACGAACGCAACCCGTTTGTGAGTGAGCCAAAACGGCGGTTGCGGATGTTGTCGGAGATTTGTGCGAGTGAGCCGGTATGACGAGCCAGTACCTGAGTAAAAACTACGTCGAAGAAACCAAGTTCGGCTTCTGGTTCCTGCGCAGCCACACCTGGCAGCACCATGTGCTGCGCGTGGCGATCAACGACCTGCGCAGCCTGTTTACCGACCCATTGCCAGAGGCGCCGGTATTGCTCGACGCCGGTTGTGGCCAGGGCAAGTCGTTCCAGTACTTGCAGCAGGTGTTCGCTCCCGCACGCCTGATCGGCCTGGATGCCGACCCGCACAGCCTGGAGCTGAGCCGTGCAGAAGCCCAGCGCCAAGGCCTGGCCATCGAGCTGATCGGCAGCGACTGCGCCACCTTGCAAGTGCCGGACGCAAGCGTCGATATCCTGTTCTGCCACCAGACCTTCCACCATCTGGTCGAGCAACATCGCGCGCTCAAAGAGTTCTACCGCGTGCTCAAGCCGGGCGGTTATCTGCTGTTTGCCGAATCCACCGAAGCCTATATCGACACCTGGGTGATCCGCTGGCTGTTCCGCCACCCGATGCATGTGCAGAAAAGCGCCGAGCAATACTTGGAGATGCTTCGTGAGCAGGGCTTTGAATTTGGCCCGCAGAACGTCTCGTACCCGTACTTGTGGTGGAGCCGCTCCAGCGACTTCGGCCTGCTGGAACGCTGGGGCCTGCGCAAGGCGCCACCGGTGGGTCAGCGCGAAGAAACGTTGGTCAACTGCGTGGCACGCAAACCGCTGAAGAGTGCTGCCCCATGATGCGCATGCTGTTGATCGGCTGCCTGTTGCTGCTGAGCGCCTGCGCCAGCCAGCCGCCGCTACCGGAGAAAACCCCAGCCCTGGCCTTGCCGCTGCAATTGCATGTGCAGCGCCTGGCAGACGGCCAGAGCCAGGACTGGCTGTTGGTGATCCAGCGCGAAAGCGGCGGTATTCGCTGGTCGATGATGGACCCGCTGGGCATCCCGCAGGCCCGACAAAAACTGATCGATGGCGAGTGGCAAGCCGACGGCTTGCTGCCGCCCAATCCCCAGGCGCGCGAGCTGTTCGCCGCGCTGCTGTTTGCCCTGACGTCGGCCGATGACGTGCGCGCACTCTACCCCAACGCCCAGGCCATGGACCTGACGCGCACCCTGCCGGGCCATTGGCAGATCGTGTACCAATCGTCCGAGGTCTTCAGCGTGAACATGACCGGCCAGCCGCTGAGCTACCGCATCACGCCGCTCGGGGCCGCCCGATGAGCGCCTACCTCAACGCCCTGGGCGTGATCTGCGCCCTCGGCCGTGGCCAGGATGAAGTCAGCCGCAGCCTGTTTGCCGGCGACTGCTCCGGCATGCGCGCCGAAAGCGGCTGGGTGCCGGAACGCGTGTTGCCGGTAGCCGGTGTGCACGGCGAGCTGGCGACCATCCCCGCCGAACTGGGCCAGCAAAGCAGCCGCAATAACCAGTTGCTGCTGGAAGCGGCGTTGCAGATCGAAGGCGATATCCGCCAGGCGATCCACACCTACGGCGCATCACGCGTCGGCGTTGTGCTCGGTACCAGCACCTCGGGCATCGACGAAGCCAGTCGCGGCATCGCGCACTTTTTGCGGGAACACCAGTTCCCCGGCGACTACGACTACCAGCAGCAGGAACTCAGCGCCCCGGCGAATTTCCTCGCCGACTGGCTGCAACTGAGCGGCCCGGCCTATGTGATCTCCACCGCCTGCACCTCCAGCGCCCGTGCGTTGATGAGTGCCCAGCGCCTGCTGGACCTGGGTGTGTGCGATGCGGTGATCTGCGGCGGCGTGGACAGCCTGTGCAAGCTGACCCTTAACGGTTTCAGCTCATTGGAAGCAGTGTCAAACCAGCGCTGCAATCCGTTTTCGGTGAACCGCAACGGCATCAACATCGGCGAAGCGGCCGTGCTGTTCCTGATGAGCAAGCAACCCGCGCCCATCGCCCTGCTGGGCAGCGGCGCCAGTTGCGATGCGCACCATATCTCCGCGCCCGAGCCCACCGGCAAAGGCGCGTTGCAGTCGATGCGCAAGGCCTTGGCCAGCGCCCGATTGCAGCCTGAGCAGATCGGCTACCTGAACCTGCACGGCACGGCCACCCAACATAACGACGCCATGGAAAGCCTGGCCGTCGCCAGCCTGTTCCCGCACGGCTTGGCCTGCTCATCGACCAAACCCATGAGCGGCCACACCCTGGGCGCAGCCGGTGCGCTGGAAGCGGCGTTCTGCTGGTTGAGCCTGGCTCACAACCGTGTCCCGCCCCACGTGTGGGACGGCCAGGCCGATCCGGCCCTGCCCGCCTTGCAGTGGGCGCAGGCCGCAGAAACCCTAGGAAAGCGCTGCCTGATGAGCAATTCGTTTGCCTTCGGCGGCAACAACGTCAGCCTGATTATCGGAGAGGCCCCATGATCGATTGGCCACTCGCTGAACTGCTGCCCCATGCGGGCGACATGATCCTAATCGACCAGGTGTTGTCGTTCGATGAAGAGCAGATTCACACCCGCGTCACGGTCAAACCCGGCGGCCTGTTCAACCGCGCGGACGGCAGCCTGCCGGCCTGGGTCGGCATCGAGTTGATGGCGCAAAGCGTCGCTGCCTATGCCGGTTGCCGCGCGCGCCAGAAAGGCGAAGCGGTGGAACTGGGCTTCCTGCTCGGCACACGTAAGTTCGAATGCAACGTGGAGCACTTCCCGGCGGGCGCCGAGCTGAAGATCCACGGCCTGCGTTCCCTGGAAGACGAGAACGGCATGGGTGTGTTCGAATGCCACCTGACCGGCGACGGGATCCAGGCCAGCGCCCGCTTGAACGTATTTCGACCGCCCCAGGCGGCCAACTATTTAGATGAATCGAAGGACGTAACGCCATGACTGAATCCGTACTGGTCACCGGCTCCAGCCGTGGCATCGGCCGCGCCATCGCACTGCGCCTGGCTCAGGCCGGGCATGACATCGTGCTGCATTGCCGCAGCGGCCGTAGCGACGCCGATGCTGTGCAGGCCGAGGTTGAAGCCCTGGGCCGCAAGGCGCGGGTGCTGCAATTCGATGTGGCGGATCGTGCTGCGTGCAAGGAAATCCTCGACGCTGACGTTGAGCAACACGGCGCCTATTACGGCGTGGTGCTCAACGCGGGCCTGACCCGTGACGGCGCTTTCCCGGCCTTGTCGGAAGACGACTGGGACGTGGTGATGCGCACCAACCTCGACGGTTTCTACAACGTGCTGCACCCGGTGATGATGCCGATGATTCGTCGTCGCGCGGCCGGCCGCATCGTGTGCATCACCTCGGTTTCCGGGTTGATCGGCAACCGTGGGCAGGTCAATTACAGCGCTTCCAAAGCCGGTCTGATCGGCGCGGCCAAGGCCCTGGCCATCGAATTGGGCAAGCGCAAGATCACCGTCAATTGCGTCGCCCCTGGCTTGATCGATACTGCGATGCTGGATGAGAACGTGCCGGTGGAAGAACTGATGAAGATGATCCCGGCGCAGCGCATGGGCACCCCGGAAGAAGTGGCCGGCGCGGTGAATTTCCTGATGTCGGCCGAAGCCGGCTATATCACGCGCCAGGTCCTGGCCGTGAATGGAGGCCTGTGCTGATGAAACGCGTCGTAGTGACCGGCATGGCCGGTATGACCTCCCTGGGCGGCGATTGGGCGACCATTTCCGCCAACTTCCGCGCCAACCGCAGCGGCATCCGGCGCATGGACGAGTGGGACCGTTTTACCGAACTGAACACGCGCCTGGCCGGGCCGATTGACGATTTTGTCGTGCCCCCGCACTGGACGCGCAAGCAACTGCGCAGCATGGGCCGGGTTTCGCGTCTGGCGGTATGGGCGGCAGAACAGGCGTTGCAGGACGCTGGCCTGCTCGGCGACGAGTCGATCAAGGACGGGCGCATGGGCGTGGCCTGCGGCTCGTCCACCGGCAGTACCGACGAGATCAAGGCGTTCGGCAACATGCTGCTGAATTCGGTGGCCGAGGGCCTGAATGCCAACTCCTATGTGCGCATGATGCCGCACACCACGGCGGCGAATATCAGCATCTTCTTTGGCCTGACCGGGCGGCTGATCCCCACGTCCAGCGCTTGCACCAGCGGCAGCCAAGGCATCGGCTATGCCTATGAAGCAATCAAGTTCGGCCGCCTGCCGTTGATGCTCGCCGGCGGCGCCGAGGAGCTGTGCCCCACTGAGGCCATGGTATTTGATGCGCTCTACGCCACCAGCCTCAAGAACGATGCGCCGCAAACCAGCCCACGTCCCTATGACAGTGGTCGTGACGGTCTGGTGATCGGTGAAGGCGGCGGCATGCTGGTGTTGGAAGAACTGGAACACGCGTTGGCACGCGGTGCGCATATCCACGCCGAACTGGTGGGCTTCGGCAGCAACGCCGACGGCCAGCACACCACCCGCCCAGAGCAGAAAACCATGCGCCGTGCGATGGAACTGGCCCTGGAAGATGCCGGGCTGGAGCCTTCTGCGATCGGCTACGTGAACGGTCACGGCACCGCCACCGACCAAGGCGACATCGCCGAAACACTGGCCACCAGCAGCCTGTTCGGCAGCCGCATGCCTATCAGCTCGCAGAAGAGTTTCCTCGGCCACACCCTGGGTGCGTGCGGCGCGCTGGAGTCGTGGTTCAGCATCGAGATGATGAACCGCGACCAATACGTGCACACCTTCAACCTGGATTCGGTCGACCCGCAATGCGGCGAGTTGGATTACCTGCAAGGTGAGTTCCGCGAGATGCACCACGACTACGTGATGAACAACAACTTTGCCTTTGGCGGCGTCAACACCTCGCTGATCTTCCGCCGCTGGTCCTGACCTTTAAATCGATTGGAGAATACGGAATGTCTTCCTTGCTACGCGTCACCCTGATCACCCTGGCCCTGTTGGTCACCGCCGGTTGCACCAGCAAGCCGATCCTCAACACCCAGCACGACCTGCCAGCCGACGCCCAGGTCAGCGAAGAAAAGATGAAAACGGTGATCGTCAACGCCCTGCAAAAGCGCGAGTGGACGGTACAACGCCTGAGCCCGCAGTTGGTACAGGCCGAGATCAACGTGCGTAACCAGTTTTACGCAGCCATCGACATTCGCTACACCCGCAACAGTTACGCCATCACCTACCGCGACAGTCGCGACCTGGGCTACAAGGACGGCAAGATCCATCGCAATTACAACCGTTGGGTGAACAATCTGGACAGCGACATCATGGCGGGCTTGCGCAGCAATGGCGTGAATGAGGCGGGGACGGCGGCGCAGTTGTTTGAACAAACCGGCACCACCAAGTAAAACGAATTCAGGCTCTACAGAAACGACAAAGGGCGCCTTTCGGCGCCCTCTTCACAAACAGGTTGGCTTGTCATCGCCGCTTCCTGCCTGGCTCTGCGATTGCTGGTTGCCCAGGATCCTCAGAGTCTCACAAGCCCCTTTCGGGAACGTGGGCAGTATGCCTGAAAACATCCCTGGGGCAACCCGTGGCAAAGTGCCGATTTGACGACTAACGCAGTACCTGTGGCGAGCGGGCTTGCCCCGCGTTGGGCTGCGAAGCGGCCCCAAAACCTAGCTCCGTGATCTGCCTGAAAAAACACGTGGTCTTATTGGGGCTGCTACGCAGCCCAACGCGGGGCAAGCCCGCTCGCCACAACAACCTGCCTGCTTGCCGGAGGCTATTGGGCAGCCTTGCGCGTCAACAACTCCACAAACGCCTCTGCCATCGGCGTCTGCGCGCCCTTGCGTTGCACCAGCCACACCGCCGTCATCGCCTCCTGATCCAGCAACGTGCGATACACCACGCCATCGATCCGAATGCGCTGGTAGGACGCCGGCAGCACCGACACGCCCAACCCCGCCGCCACCAGGCCGATGATGGTCATCGCCTCCCCGGCCTCCTGGGCAAAGTGCGGGCTGAAACCGGCATCACGCGCCAAGTTGAGCAACTGGGCATAGAGACCACTGCCGTAGGTGCGCGGGAAAAATACGAACGGTTCCTGCGCCAATTGCGCCAGGTGCAAACCACGCTCGCTGCCCGCCACCAACGGGTGACCAGCATTCAGCACCGCCACCAGCGGCTCACGCATCAACTCGACCACACTCAGCGAATCCGGCAATGGCAGCGGGCGCATCAGGCCCACCTGGATAGACTCATCCACCAAAGACTCAGCCACTTCGGTGCTGCTCATCTCCTGCAGGTTCAGATGCACCGCCGGGAACGCCTGGCGAAACGCAAAGATCGCCTGGGGAATGCTGGAATTGAACGGTGCCGACGAGGTGAAGCCAATCTTCAGTTCGCCTAGCTCACCCAACTGCGCCCGGCGCGCCACGTCCGCTGCCTTGTCGACCTGTGCCAGCGCCAATCGCGCCTCTTGCAGGAACAACCGCCCTGCTTCACTCAGTTCGACCCGACGGTTGGTACGCTCAAACAACCGCGCCCCCACTTCCTGCTCCAGCGCCTGGATCTGCTGGCTCAGCGGCGGTTGCGAGATGCCCAGCACCTGCGCGGCCCGGCCGAAATGCAGCTCTTCGGCGACGGCGATGAAGTACCGCAAGTGACGCAATTCCATGGGGGCCTCATTAGGTCGTTAAAGCTATCAAACAGGTCGAACAATATATTGGAAAGAATCATTAGGGAGCTATATTCTTTTTTGCATTGCCGGTCCTGGCACGCTCTTCCTCCCCGAGGTCCCCGTGAAAGCTGCTGTTGCTCCACTCGCTCAAGACGTACCGCCCACCGCCCTGGATGAGGTGGTGGCCCAGCTCAATGACGCGTTCATCGAAAAAGGCACGCCGATGTTCATGCGCACTGTGCTGGCGCTGTTCTCCGGTGGTTTCGCCACCTTTGCGCTGCTGTATTGCGTGCAGCCGATGATGCCGGCGCTGTCCCAGGAGTTTTCCATCAATGCGGCACAAAGCAGCCTGATCCTGTCGGTGGCCACGGCGATGCTGGCGTGCGGTTTGTTGATCACCGGACCGATTTCCGACCGTCTGGGGCGCAAGCCGGTGATGGTCTCCGCGCTGTTCTGCGCCGCGCTGGCGACCATCGCCAGTGGTTTGATGCCGACCTGGGAAGGCATCCTATTGATGCGCGCACTGGTGGGCCTGTCGCTGAGCGGCCTGGCCGCCGTGGCCATGACCTACCTGAGCGAAGAGATCCACCCGCAGCACATCGGCCTGGCCATGGGCCTCTACATCGGCGGTAACGCGATTGGCGGCATGAGCGGACGCCTGATCATCGGCGTGTTGATCGACTTCGTCAGTTGGCACACCTCCATGCTGATCATCGGCGCCCTGGCGCTGATCGCCGCCACGGTATTCTGGAAAATCCTCCCCGAATCGCGCAACTTCCGCGCCACCAGCCTCAAGCCGCGCAGTCTGGTGGATGGCTTCGTCATGCATTTCAAGGACGCCGGCCTGCCGTGGCTGTTCCTCGAAGCCTTCCTGCTGATGGGCGCATTCGTGACGATGTTCAACTACATCGGCTATCGCCTGCTGGCCGATCCCTACGACCTCAGCCAAGCCGTGGTCGGCCTGCTGTCGCTGGTGTACCTCTCGGGCATCTACAGCTCGGCGAAAATCGGCTCACTGGCCGACCGCCTCGGCCGCCGTCGCGTGCTGTGGGGCACCATCGTGCTGATGCTGGCCGGCATGGCCCTGACCTTGTTCACTCCACTGTGGCTGGTGGTACCGGGCATGCTGATCTTCACTTTCGGCTTCTTCGGCGCCCACTCGGTGGCCAGCAGCTGGATCGGCCGTCGTGCGGTGAAGGCCAAGGGGCAAGCGTCATCGCTGTACCTGTTCTGCTATTACGTGGGGTCGAGTATTGCCGGGACGGCCGGCGGGTTCTTCTGGCATTTTGCCGGGTGGAATGGGATTGGGGCGTTTATCGTGGCGCTGCTGATCGGCGCGTTGCTGGTGGCGTTGAAGTTGGCGAAATTGCCGCCGTTGGGCAGCCGTTAAAAGGCCAAGCGAGCCTCAAGACGACGCTCGCGCTTTTCCAGGATCAGCATCTGGAAGGCACCCGCGTCGCGCTCCATCTGCACCAGCCAGGCCAACAAAGCCTGCGCTTCCCCACTGATGGTCAGGCGCAACTGCTCGCCTTGCACCTCGATCTGTTGCACATCCAGACCCGCCGCTTCGGCACTTTCATTGATGGCCGATGCCGACGGTCGGCTCGCCACCGACACAGCGCGCAACGGCCGGGCTTGCTGCACCTGCTGTGCCAATAGCCGTTGTTGCTGATAGCCCTGCTGCGCGTCGTCCATACGCTGTCGACTGGGCAGCCACAACGCCTGCAAGGCCAATACCGTAAGCAAAAACACAGCCAGTCCTTTCAACAAGACACGATCACGTGCTGACAGCGCTTTCCAGGCTTGAAGGTGCTTCATGACGGATCCTCCAGCATCAACATGGCCTGCACGCGATTACCCTCTTTGCTGGCATGACCGATACGCACCGGCATGCCGCTGCGTTGCCCCTGTTCACGCAAGCGCTCCAGCGCGTTGAAGCCGTTGGCGGTCAATTGGATTTTCCAGCCGTCGCCACGGCGATATTCCAGGCGTTGTACGTCTACATCACCTGCGCCAATTACCTGCTCAGTCAGGTTGACCAGTTGCGCCAGCACTGACGCCGGCGGGTGTGTGCTATCGCCCTGCAACGCCTTGAGTTGTGCGGCCAGGTCAACAATGCGGGTCGGCTCTGGATGCAACGCCTGGAAGCGCTCCACGCTCTGCGCATAGAGCCTTTGGGTTTGGTCTTCGACAGAGTGGATACGCACCTGCATGCCACCCCAATCCATCACCAACCACAGGGCCGCCGACAGCGCCATGGTGGACCAGGGCCAGGGTTGTCGGGTGCGGGCGAACGTCCCTTGCAGCAAATTGATGCCACGGCTGTCGCGCGCCCACAGTGCGTCCACTACCTGCGCGCGGCTTTGTGCCGCATCCAGCCATTGCACGGGTTGCGCCAGCAACGGTTCAAGCACGGCGAGTGCCGCAGCGGACATGGCCAGCCGCGTGCGCCCAGCCAATACCCGGCGACCATACCAGTCAACCGCTGCCTGGCAGTCCTCGGGCAGTAGATCGGCGTCCACGTAGGCACTGCGCACCTCAATACCTAACGTTCCCAGCAAGTCCAGCAGCGCCCGCAGGCGCGCTTTGTGCGTCACCAACACCGGAAAACGACCCGCGCCGTCACGCCGACCCGCGCACACATGCAAGGCTTCAAGGTCTTCGCCCAGTTGTTCTTCGATGGCAAAAGCAATGGCCTGGATGCCGGGCCGGCGTGTTGAGGGCCATACGTCTGTGTACAAACCACTGCACATTTCCATCGGCAACAGCAGGTGGACCGGCTGCCCAGCCAGATCCTTCGCTGCTTCGAGCAGGGTGGTCTGGCGAACGTCACCCACCCCTCGCCAAACGCAGCATGGCCACTGCTCAGATGCATCCGCCACGCCTTCGGGACTTAAATGGAGCCAGACTCTCATAAGGCGGTATCGCTCGATATCGGAGGAAGGAAACGTCGTTGCACCACACGCCAGCGCCCGGTCTTGCGCTCGCGCTCTACATCGCAAACCATGCGAAGGCGGCTAGTGCCTAAGCGGACGTCCGCGGTGATCCGAAACCAGCGGCTGCTGACACTCAGCCCGTGACCGTTCACCCCAAATCCGGCGATCAACGGATCATGGGTAAAGTCCTGGACACTCGCATAACCGGCCGCCGGTCGCTGGCTGACCAAGGCTTTGGCGACCGACAGCGGCACCCCGTCTAGTATCGCCAGCACCTCTGGCTTGGCGGTGTTGATATTCAAGCCAGCCTCCTTGGGCAGCAGCGCCACCCAGGGCTCAAGTTGTCGCAACGTAGCGCCGTCAACGCCTCGCAGCACGCGCAATTGACTCAGTTCCTGAAGCTCCGGGACCTGGCCAGCGGCCGACAGGTCCAGCGGCGGCAACCCGCGAGACGCGAGCAAGCGCGACCAACGTTCCCGCGAGACCTGATCCACCTGCCCGTCGCCCAGCAAGGTATTGATGTTGAAGCGTGCTGCCAGGTCTTCAACCCTGAGCGCAATGTGTGCGGGCTGCGTGTCAAACGGCCAGGTGAGCCGAGCCCACGCCTGGCTTGAATGCACCACGGCCAGCTCGGCATCCTCCGCCAGGATCGCCATGGCCCATGCTTCTGCCGACCACCCCAGTTGGCGCAGTTGAACCTGATGCACCTGATGGACACTGCTCTGTACCATCAACTGATGGCTGCGCAGCATGCCCGCCGTCATTAACAGCGCCAGGCTCATCACCAGCATGACGCTAAGCAACGCGACGCCCCTTTGCCGCCCGTTCATGGCTGTGCCTGGGGCAGTGGCAACACACGGCGTACCTGCTCGAATCGGCCAACCGACAGCACTATTTCAAGCGCCTGCGGTGGGGTCGCGGCAGCCCCCTTACCCACTGGCCAAACGCTGCTCCACCCGGTGTCACGCGCGAACAAACGCCAATTCAGCAAGCGCACATCCTCGAGCAATTTTTGCCGTTCAACCGTCGCCGACTCCAGGCTGCGGCTTTCACGCCACAACACTTGGTTGTTCAGGCGATAGAACACCTGCTGACGTTCACTGCGCGGCAAATCCTGCGGGTTGCGCCAGTTACTGCGCAGCAGTTGCAACGTGCCAGGCCCGAGGACCAGCACCGGCGATGCCAGTTGCACGGCATCACGCTCGATAACAGCGAACGCCCGTTGCAGGCGGCGTAACGCCTGCTCATGGCTTGAGGTAATGTGGTGCGCGCGCACCACGGTGTCGAACAAGCGCGCACTCGCAAGCCCCAGCAGGGCGAAGATGGCCAACGCGACGACCAGTTCCAGCAAGGTGAAGCCTGATTGCTTACTCATGGCGGGCAGGTATCCAGGCGCTGATGGAGTAGATCGGTTGATCGCTGTCGCTGCGGCTGACACTGATATCAACCTGCTGCAGACGCGGATCTGCGGCTGCAGTGACGGTTTGCTCTACACGCCATTCACGCCCGTCAAAACGTCGCAACAGTTGCTGTCGGCCCGGGGAAACCGGCTGCACGCGCAACTCGCTCAGTTGGTTGTCTGCGACCCAGGCACACAGCAGCCGTTCGTGCAGCCGCGCACTCTGGCGCACCGAGTATTGGCTGGCTGCCAGCACCGCGCTCGCCAGCGTGGCAAAAATGGCCAGCGCGATCATGACCTCCAACAGCGTGAAGCCATGGGCGTGCGCCTGGAACCTGCGCCCGCGACGCAGCCTACGCTTCAACGACAAGCTCTCCGACGCCATCGCTGACAAGCCGCGCCCGCACGAGCTCCTCGAAGAGGAACGACAAAGTGAATGCGCTGACTTCATCGCTGCTAAGCAGCAGCAGTTGGGGCGCCAGGCTGTCAAAAGCCAGACGCTGCCCTTCCAGCTCAAGTTGCAGGTGTACGCCCTGCGCCAGCCGATGCACCGCACCAGCCTGTCGCCAACCCTGCGGTTCGAGGCGCCACAGCTGATACTCATTGCGCTGCACGCGCACGCCGTATTCTCGCCCTTCAATCACCGCTTGCTCGCGCACTTGCTGGATCAGTTGCAACACCTGGCCGGCTTCCTCCCGGGCCTGACGCGCCGGGTTGCTGCCGGACACCAAGCCCACCAAGCCCAACACAATAGCGATCACGGCGATCACCACCATCAGTTCCAGCAGGGTAAAACCTCGGCTATGCCTGCGCACTCGATCAGCCTTCCCAGTTGCCGATATCCGCTGCATGGCCGTCACCACCGGCAGCACCATCGGCGCCCAGGGAGTAGAGGTCATAGCCACCGTTGGCGGAGCGCACACCTGGGTTCAGGTATTGATAGGGCGTCCCCCAAGGGTCCACCGGTAGACTTTTCAAATAGCCCTGGGCGTTCCAGTTACGCACGGTAGGCGTGCCCACCGGCCGCTTGCTCAGCGCCTCCAGACCTTGCAAGGTCGAGGGGTACACGGCGTTGTCGAGGCGATACATTTCCAGGCTGGTTGCTATCGCCTGGATATCGGTCCTGGCGGCCGTGACCTTGGCCTGATCCGGCCGACTCATGAACTGCGGCACCACAATGGCCCCCAGCACGCCGATGATGACCACCACCACCATGATTTCGATCAGAGTAAAACCGCGTTGCCCCTTGGGTATTTCCAGCATTCAATTCACCAATTGGTTAAGGCTGAGGATCGGCAACAAAATGGCCATGACGATCAGCAGCACCACGCCGCCCATCACCACCAGCATTGCCGGTTCAAACAAGCTCACCACCAGCGCGATGCGCGCGGCGAGGTTTTTTTCCTGTTGCTCGGCGGCGCGCGCCAGCATTGTGTCGAGTTCACCGGCGCGTTCACCGCTGGCAATCATGTGCAACATCAACGGTGGGATATCCCCGCCGGCCTCAAGGCCACGGGTCAGGGTGCCGCCCTCACGTACCGAGCGCGCGACGTCCCTCATACGTGCGCGGATAGTCACATTGCCAATCACCGCTGCGGCAATTTCCAGGGCGTCGACCAGGGGCACAGCACTTCGGCCAAGAATCGCCAGGGTGCTGGCAAACCGCGCCGCTTCCATTGCCCGAAACACACTGCCTAACAGCGGGATATGCAGCGCCAGGCGATGCCATTGCTCACGCCAGTGGGGTTGGCGCAGGCCCCAGCGCAGCGCAGCGACGGCAGCGCTCAATAGCGCCAGCAACACCAGTCCATAGGCCCGCATGCCTTGGCTCACGACGATCATGGCCTGGGTCAGCCAGGGCAACGGCTGGCCACTGCCGACAAAGATTTTCACCACATCGGGCACCACATACCCCAGCAGAAAGCCAACAATCGCCACACAGGCGAACATCAGCAGTGCCGGGTACACCAGCGCCAGTTGTATCTTTTGTCTCGACGCCTGGCGGGCCTCGGTGTAGGCCGCCAGTTGCTCAAGCACGTGGCCCAAGTGACCCGAGCGCTCGCCCGCGGCAACGGTCGCGCGAAACACCTCGGGAAACGCCCGTGGGAACACGCCAAGTGCCGCCGCCAGAGGATGCCCTTGCATGACACGGTCGCGAACCTGAGCAAGCAGACTGCTGACGTGCCGCTTCTGGCTTTGCTGGGCAACAGCCAGCAGGGCCTGCTCCAACGGCAAGCCAGCCTGAACCAGAGTGGACAGCTGCAAGGTCAGCAGGGCCAGATCGCCTGCACTCAGCCCTGCCGCTCGCGCCCGCCCTCGGACACGCGGCGCGTTCGCCGCCTGTATTCGGTTGGGCAGCAGCCCCCGCTCACGCAGCAGTTGTCGGGCATGGCGCGGGCTGTCGGCTTCTTGTCGCCCCTTGCACGAACGGCCTTCGCGGTCTTGGGCACGATAGTCATAGGTCGGCACGACTAGCCCTCCTGAGTCACACGTAACAGCTCGTCCACGCTGGTCAGCCCTTCGAGCACCCGGCGGCGGCCGTCCTCGAAGAGGCTTGCGCTAGAGCGCCGTGCCTGCGCCAGCAATGCCTGCTCGCTCGCACCTTGATGAATCAGCTCGGACAGCGTCGGCGTGACACTGACCAATTCGTAGATACCCATGCGACCGCGATAACCCTGACGGCAGTGTTCACACCCGCGCGCCTTGAACACGCGAGCCATAGGGTCGGGGGCTAGCCCCAATCGCCGGCAAACGTCGGCGTCCATTTCCATGGCGGTCTTGCAGTGCGGGCATAGGGTGCGCAGCAAACGCTGCGCCAGCACCCCCACCAGCGACGACGCCAGCAGATAGGCATCCACGCCCATGTCCACCAGCCGGGTGACGGCGCCGATGGCGCTGTTGGTGTGCAGCGTTGACAGCACCAAGTGCCCGGTAAGCGATGCCTGCACTGCAATTTCGGCGGTTTCACGGTCACGAATCTCACCGACCATCACCACATCGGGGTCTTGGCGCAGGATCGCTCGCAGCCCGCGGGCAAACGTCATCTGTACCTTGGGGTTGACCGGGGTCTGGCCGACCCCTGGCAGGTGGTACTCAATCGGGTCTTCGACCGTCAGGATATTGCGGGTCTGGTCATTGAGATGGCTCAGTGCGGCATACAGGCTAGTGGTCTTGCCCGAGCCGGTAGGGCCGGTCACAAGCAAGATCCCATGGGGCTTGCCCAGCAGTTGCTGCAACTCGTCCTGGGTCTGCGCCGACATGCCCAGGCGCGCCAGTTGTAATCGGCCGGCCTGTTTGTCGAGCAAGCGCAGCACCACCCGTTCCCCATGGGCCGAAGGCAGTGTGGAGACCCGTACATCCACTTCGTGCCCCGCCAGGCGCAGGGCCATGCGGCCGTCCTGGGGGATGCGTTTTTCGGCGATGTCCAGGCGCGCCATGACCTTGATGCGTGACACCAGCAACGTTGCCAGCTCGCGCTGGGGTCGCAGCATTTCGCGCAGTTGTCCATCCACTCGCATGCGCACCGTCAGGGTGTGTTCGAACGTCTCCAGGTGCACATCCGAGGCCTTTTCGCGCACCGCTTCACTCAGCAAGGCATTGATCAGACGAATGATCGGCGCATCACCTTGTTGCTCCAGCAGATCGGCCGTCTGCGGCACATGGTCCACCAGGCTGAGCAGGTCCAGTTCATCGTCCAGTCCCTGGGCGACTTGCTCGGCGGCACTCTGCCCCTCGCTGTAGACCTCGGCCAGGCGTGCGGCAAACGCCTCGGCGGTCAGTACGCGCAGCGGCAACTCGTGTTCCATCAAGCGGCGCACTTCGCCGATGGCGCTCAATGGCGTATCACCGCGCAGCATCAATCGCCCATCATCGATCAATACGCCAAGACGGCGGGCGAAACCAAAGGGCAAGGCTTTCATTGGGCTTGCGGCGCTACCGCGCGCGGCTCGAACAATTGCGATGCATCCTCGTGTTGCCGCAGCTCCCGGTAGCGCTGTCGGCTGATCTCGGAAAGCTCCTGCCCGCCGCGTACAATGGTCGGGCGCAGGAAGACCATCAGGTTGCTCTTGGTCTGGGTGTCGCGACTCCAGCGGAACAGCGCCCCGAGGTAGGGAATATCACGCAGCAACGGTACACCGCTGCTCTGGGTACGTACGCTGTCCTTGATCAAGCCGCCGATGACGATGATCTCGCCATCATTGGCGAGAATCGTGCTTTTCAGCGCACGTTTGTTTGTGATCAGGTCCGAGGAGTCCACACCGGATACCGCTGGCGCGATATCGGACACCTCCTGCTCGACCTCCAGGCGCAAGGTCGAGCCTTCGTTGATATAGGGCTTGATCTTGAGGCTGATGCCGACGTCCTTGCGCTCCACCGTTGTGAACGGATTGTCCGCGCCGCTGCTGTTGGTGGCATAGGAGCCGGTCTTGAACGGCACGTTCTGCCCCACAATGATTTCTGCCTCCTGGTTGTCCAGGGTCAGCAGGCTCGGCGTCGACAACAGGTTGCTGTGGGTATTGCTGGCAAGAGCCGATATCAAAGCGCCAAAACGATCGCTGCCCAGCCTGAGTACAGCCCCTTCAGGTGCGACCGTGTTTTCATCAAAGTTCAGCGCACCGAGTACCGGGATGCCAGTGCCCGGGAAGTTGATGAAACCCTGCGCGTCGCCACTGTTGAGTGCCCATTGCACGCCAAGGGCCTCACTGATATCGCCGGTGACTTCAACAATGGCGGCGTGAATCAACACTTGCGCCCGCGGATGGTCCAACTCGCGCACAATCCCTTCGAGGGTGGAAAGCTGCGTCGCCTCGGCCACGATCACCAGAGCATTCTGGCTCTCGTCGGCCCGTACCATGAACGGTGTGCTGGCCGACGTGTCTTTCAGGCCCAGGCCGGCAGGAGATGCCTTCGCGCCCTGGTCCAGGGTATCCAGCACTTGCGCCAATTGCTTGGCATCGCTGTAACGCAGGCGAATGACTCGCGCGTTGTCCAGGCGGGCGGGGGTGGGTGTGTCCAGGCGGCGCGCCAGTTGGCCGAGGCGCTGACGCACCGCTGCCGTACCGACGATGACGAGCCGGTTGCTGCGGGGATCGGCCAGGACCTGGATCGCACTGTCGGCATTCTGTTTGCCGATGGATGCTTCCATCAGCCGGGCAATATCCTGCGCGACGCCGTGGCGCAGCTCCACCAGTTCGTAGGCATTTTTCGCGCCGGAGTCCAGTTGCCGAATGACCTCGCTGATGCGACGAACGTTGCTGGCCGTATCCGTAACGACCAGTGCATTGGCCGAGGCCGATGGGCCGACGTAGCCATTGGGCGAAATCAACGGCCGTACCAGCCCAGCCAGATCCGATGCCTGACTGGCGCCCAACGCGATGACTTGGGTGGTGAACTGCTGCGGCGTCGCCGCGTGCGCGCCTGGCGGGCCAGCCAACGACTTGGCTTGGGCCACCGGCACGATGAGGATCTGGTCACCTTGATCGATCACGCTGAAATCATGCGCATCGAGGACACTGTAAAACAGCCGTCGCACGCCTTCACGGTCCAACGCTTCGTTGGACATGACGGTGATGCGGCCTTGTACCTTGGGATCGAGGATGACCGTGGTGTCGAGGATGGTCGAAATTTCCTCAACCACATCACGCAACTCGGCATTGTTCAGCGTCAATCGCCAGCGCTGCGCCTCACCCGAGGACGGCCCCACATATAACACTGCACCCATGACGAGCAGCGTGAAAACGCCCGTCATGGCCCGCAGCCCGAGATGGCTGTGCATGAACCTAGTCACTCCTGGGTTGTTCGACATGAGGTCGAAAATGAAGGGCTGCAGGCGCTTGGAGTGGTGTATCGGCGGCCTGCAGAAACCGCCCGACCAGCGGACGCAGCCTGAGCACTTCCTCGCGGCCCTGGCGCCACACCACCACGTGGGTGGGCTCGATGCGGCGCAACACGCTACCGCCCGGCAGACGCTCACCGGGACGGTAAAACCGCTCAATGTCTGGCCCGGCCAGCAACGCCCGTGATTCGCTGTCGCTGGCGACTACGGTAGCGCGCAGTGTCAAAGGTTCGGCGCTATTCAACACGCCGTCAGGTTCGGTAAAACCCAGCACCGTTGCTATCGCCAGTGTATTGAGCGTGGCCAAGGGCTCGGCCGTCGCCGTCGGAACAGACACCCCGTGCACCACCGCCCCGCCGACCTGGCGAAACTGCCATTCCTGCCATCCCAGCATCAGCCCGTAGCCTACCGGCCACATCAAGACGAGCGCGCGCCGCACCATCGGCCTCATGAGGTACTCACTTGCCGTCCCCTGACCGGGAAAGCCCCATGTTTTTCAGGACCGGGCGCCCACATGACTCATGGACGATAACTGCCCCCACATGCAGGACGACCAGCGCCAACAGCACCATGCAGGCCTGAATATGCACCTGAGTAAACCCGTGAATGGCAACGGGGTCAGCCAGCGGTTGTGCAATCCGCAGGAAATTAAACACATTGATCGGGCGGTCCATCATCAGCACACCGGTCACCAATACAACGCCCAGCACCATATAAATTGATTTATGCACTAACAACGCCATGTAATCGCTCAAAGAGCGTCTTTTACCTCCCGAAGAAAAGCCATGAAAAAAAGAGCTGTACAACCTGAAAATATAGAACGGGATATAAAGCGTCGTCAGTGAAATGTTAAAAAACGCCAACCCATTTTTAATGTTTTTTGCCACGTCGAATACAGCCATATAAAACCCCGACAACAGCGCCCACAAAATAACCACTGTCGACATCCAATGAAGCCACACCTGGCTGCCCGAATAAACCCTGGGTGTTGTCACACTTAAATCCCATTTATAAAAAAACTTCGAAGCACACAGCACTGACAAGTTCTTTCAAACTTGTCAGCCCCTCTTTTACCTATCGTTAGAGCTGGTTCCAAGCCGTTTGCCAATGGTGGCCCACGCCCGGCTCAAAGCCATTGGCCGTCGGCAGGTACTGCTTGCAGTAACCCGACTCCGGGAACGGCTTGCACTCGTAGACCTCGCCGGTTTTGGGGTGCAATACCCGGGTACCGGCTTCGTAGGTCGCCAGACCCGCCGGGAACACGAAGTGATAGTCCTTGGCGCCACCTTCGCCCGTCATATTGACCGCCTGCGTATCCTGGCGGGTGGTTCGGCCATCAACGGTCGTGCCGACCAGCGTCATGTGATGAGTACCTGGCTCGGAACGCACGTCCATTTCGAGCCAGTTGCTGGTGCCCTGAGCCAGCGTTTTCACGCTACCGACGGGTTTGTTGCTGGCATTGAACAAGGTGGCTTCGACGTTCATGTCGCGGTTGGCGATCATGGCAAAGCGCATTGTGTTGCGTCCCTTAGCCAGCACGTACTCCGAGGCCAGCGTCGACAAGCTCATTCGCGCTTGCTCATCCTCGCGCATGTCGAGGGCCAGTTCGTAACGGATCACGCCGCTTTCTTTCTGGGCGAACAGGTTGTTCTGGCCTTTGACGGGGGCGATGCTGCCGTCCTCATCGCGGATACCCGCTTGAATCAAGGCCTGGCTCTTGTTGATCTGTTCCGCCAGCTTGAACGCCCAGTTCTGCGATGCGCCCTCTTCAGCATTTTCGATGCTGATTTCCACGCTGTGCGGCGCGTTTTCGCCAGCGGCGGTAAAGGCACGGGCCTTGACCTTGTCGCCCGGCAGCAACACGGTGGACGGCGCGATGCTGCCGACGTTGCTCCAACCGCCGGGCAACTCCGCACTGGCGACAATGTCGACATCGACCACGTTATGGAACGCGGCGGCGGTGTCACCGACGGTCCAGATGCCGAGGATTACGTGCGAGCCCGTCTTGTCTTGGGGGATCACACAAGCATGCTTGTCGCCGCTGACCGGCAGCACGTTACCACCCTCCTTTGTGCAAAATGGCGTTGTGTCAAAAGACCTACGCTTGAGCGGCTCGTTGGGGTTCCAACCATTACGGGTGATGAAGTACTCATGCTTGGTGGCCGGATGTGCCGCCGTGTACTTCCAGTCGAACGTGATATTGCGATCCTTGATTTCGGTCTTGTACCAGCGTGTGGCCGACTGAGCATCCATGGCCGAGAAAAGCGCGATGCCGCCGCTGGCGATCTTGCCGTCTACCGGCCCCTGCCCCTCTGCGCCACCGGCGCCGGCGGGAAACCCCTTGAACGTCTCGCCCACACTTTGGGGCTCGTACTGTGCGCCACCGCAATTGGTGTTCAACCCTTTTTGACACTGATAGGCGCGTGACGGCGGTTCATTCAAATAACCATGTGCCTGTACGCCTTGGACAGGCACTAACATTGCACTCAACAATGTCAGCGACGATACGCCGGCCCAACGTGAAACAACTCTATCAACCATAAAATTCACACTCACCCAGACAGCCACAAAGAAGCCCATGTCCGATGACATGGCCGATTTTTTCTACAATAGCTCGGGAGGGGAGTATTACAGCAGCGGCCATTAATTAATGTAGGAAAAGTTGAATTATCTTAATTGAAGTTTCCCAGCACTCAACCAACAGACGAGACTGAAAGAACTTTCCCACTTATAAAAATACAACTAAACACTCGACATAAACCCTGCAAGATTCTTAATCTCACACAGCATAGGACAGGCAATACAATAATTACGAAGACAACCAAAAACATCACCCTCTTTATTATTCAAAGAGGGTGATGAAGTTCACGCCGGGGGAAGGAAGGGGTTTATTACTGGTGATATTGAGCCGACAACTCATGCACTGCACGCAGGAACGCACCCGCATGCTCCGGATTCACTTCTGGCGTGATGCCATGGCCCAAGTTGAACACGTGCCCGCTGCCTTTGCCGTAGCTGGCGAGGATGCGGCCAACTTCGGTGCGGATGGCTTCCGGCTTGGCGTACAGCACGGTCGGGTCCATGTTGCCTTGCAGCGCGACGCGGTTGCCCACGCGCTGGCGGGCTTCGCCCAAGTCACACGTCCAGTCCAGGCCGAGTGCATCGGCGCCCGCGTCAGCAATGCTTTCCAGCCACAGGCCGCCACCCTTGGTGAACATGATGACCGGCACTTTGCGGCCTTCGTGTTCGCGGATCAGGCCGCTGACGATTTTGCGCATGTAGGCCAGGGAGAATTCCTGGTACGCCGCCGCGGACAGGTTGCCGCCCCAGGTGTCGAAAATCTGCACGGCTTGCGCGCCGGCCATGATCTGGCCGTTGAGGTAGGAGGTGACCGACTGCGCCAGCTTGTCCAGCAGCAGGTGCATGGCCTGTGGATTGTCGTAGAGCATGGCCTTGGTCTTGCGGAAATCTTTCGACGAACCGCCTTCGACCATGTAGGTGGCCAGGGTCCACGGGCTGCCGGAGAAGCCGATCAGCGGCACGCGGCCGTTAAGCTCGCGGCGGATGGTGCTGACGGCGTCCATTACGTAACCGAGATCTTTGTGCGGATCGGGGATCGGCAAGGCTTCGATATCGGCCAGGGTGCTGACGACTTTCTTGAAACGCGGGCCTTCGCCGGTTTCGAAGTACAGGCCTTGGCCCATGGCGTCAGGGATGGTGAGGATGTCGGAGAAGAGGATAGCCGCGTCCAGTTGTGGGTAGCGGTCCAGCGGCTGCATCGTGACTTCGCAGGCGAACTCCGGGTTCATGCACAGGCTCATGAAGTCGCCGGCGTTGGCGCGACTGGCGCGGTATTCCGGCAGGTAGCGACCGGCCTGGCGCATCATCCACACAGGGGTGACGTCCACGGGTTGCTTGAGCAGGGCACGAAGGAAACGGTCGTTCTTGAGGGCAGTCATGTCGGCATCCGCAAAAAAAGTGCGGGCATTTTCTCAGAGCCAGACGCAAAAGGCACGGAATGCGCCGTGCCTTTTGTCTATCGGGTCAATTTGTCGCGGAGAACGGAGTAACCCCGACCTGTAGGAGCCGGCTTGCCGGCGATGGCGTCCTCAAGATCGCCATCGCCGGCAAGCCGGCTCCTACAGGGGCTGCGGTGATCAGACTTGCAGGTAATCCAGGATGCCTTCGGCGGCATTGCGGCCTTCGAAGATCGCCGTCACCACCAAGTCAGAACCGCGCACCATGTCGCCACCGGCAAAGATCTTCGGGTTGCTGGTCTGGTGCTTGTACTGACCTTGTTCCGGGGCCACGACGCGGCCCTGGCTGTCGGTCTGGATCTGGAACTGTTCGAACCACGGCGCCGGGCTTGGGCGGAAACCGAAGGCGATGACCACGGCGTCAGCCGGGATGATCTCTTCGGAACCCGGGATCGGCTCGGGGCTGCGACGGCCACGGGCGTCCGGTTCGCCGAGACGGGTCTCGACCACCTTCACGCCTTCGACGCGGTCTTCACCAACGATGGCAATCGGCTGGCGGTTGTAGAGGAACCGTACGCCTTCTTCCTTGGCGTTCTTCACCTCTTTGCGCGAGCCGGGCATGTTGGCTTCGTCACGACGATAGGCACAAGTCACCGATTTGGCGCCCTGGCGGATCGAGGTGCGGTTGCAGTCCATCGCGGTGTCGCCACCACCCAGCACCACAACCCTCTTGCCTTTCATGTCGACGAAATCTTCCGGCGACTTTTCAAAGCCCAGGTTGCGATTCACGTTGGCGATCAGGAAGTCCAACGCGTCATAAACGCCCGGCAGATCCTCACCGGCAAAACCGCCCTTCATGTAGGTGTAGGTGCCCATGCCCATGAACACAGCATCGTATTCTTCGAGCAATTGCTCCATGGTCACGTCTTTGCCGATTTCAGTGTTCAAGCGGAACTCGATGCCCATGCCGGTGAACACTTCACGACGGTTGCTCAGGACGGTTTTTTCCAGCTTGAACTCGGGGATACCGAAGGTCAGCAGGCCGCCGATCTCCGGGTTCTTGTCGAACACCACCGGGGTCACGCCGCCGCGCACCAATACGTCGGCGCAGCCCAGGCCGGCAGGACCGGCGCCGATGATGGCGACGCGCTTGCCAGTCGGCTTGACCTTGGACATGTCGGGACGCCAGCCCATGGCGAACGCGGTGTCAGTGATGTACTTCTCCACCGAACCGATGGTCACCGCGCCAAAGCCGTCGTTAAGGGTGCAGGCACCCTCGCACAGACGGTCTTGCGGGCACACCCGGCCGCACACTTCCGGCAGGGTGTTGGTCTGGTGCGACAGTTCGGCAGCGGCGAGGATGTTGCCCTCGGCCACCAGCTTCAGCCAGTTGGGAATGAAGTTGTGCACCGGGCACTTCCATTCGCAATACGGGTTACCGCACCCCAGGCAACGGTGGGCCTGGTCGGCCGAGTGCTGGGGTTTGAAGGGTTCGTAGATTTCCACGAACTCTTTCTTGCGTTGACGCAACAGTTTCTTCTTCGGATCTTTGCGCCCGACATCGATGAACTGGAAGTCGTTATTCAGACGTTCAGCCATGTTAAAACCTCATCAAACTCTTCAGGCGCATATCACTGCGGGTTGGCACGGATGCTGGAAAGCAACGATTTCAGGTTGGCAGCCTTGGGCTTGACCAGCCAGAAACGACGCAGGTAATCATCGAGGTTTTCGGCGAGGTTGCGGCCCCATTCGCTGCCGGTCTCCTCGACGTACTCGTCCAGCACGTGCTGCAAGTGGTTCCGGTAGGACTCCATGGCTTCGCCGCTGATCCGCTGGATCTCGACCAACTCGTGGTTGACCTTGTCGACGAAGGTGTTGTCCTGGTCGAGCACGTAGGCGAAACCGCCGGTCATGCCCGAACCGAAGTTGTAACCGGTCTTGCCCAGTACCGCGACAAAGCCCCCGGTCATGTACTCGCAGCAGTGATCGCCAGTGCCTTCCACCACGGTGTGGGCACCGGAGTTACGCACGGCGAAACGCTCACCGGCGGTGCCGGCGGCGAACAGCTTGCCACCGGTGGCGCCGTACAAGCAGGTGTTGCCGATGATGGCACTGTCCTGGGTCTTGTAGACGCTGCCTTTAGGCGGAACGATCACCAGCTTGCCGCCGGTCATGCCCTTGCCCACGTAGTCGTTGGCGTCGCCTTCCAGGTACATGTGCAGGCCGCCGGCGTTCCACACGCCAAAGCTCTGGCCCGCAGTGCCTTTGAAGCGGAAAGTGATCGGCGCTTTCGCCATGCCCTGGTTGCCGTGCTTGCGTGCGATCTCACCGGAAACCCGTGCGCCGATGGAACGGTCGCAGTTGCAGATATCCAGTTCGAACTCACCACCGCTGGCATCGTTGATCGACGAACCGGCGATTTCCACCATCTTCTCGGCCAGCAGGCCTTTGTCGAAGGGCGGGTTGCGCTCGACGCCGCAGAACTGCGGTTTGTCGGCCGGAATGTGATCGCTGCCCAACAGCGGCGTCAGGTCCAGGTGATGTTGCTTGGCGGTCTGGCCTTCGAGGATTTCCAACAGGTCGGTGCGACCGATCAGCTCTTCAAGAGAACGCACGCCCAGCTTGGCCAGCCACTCACGGGTTTCTTCGGCGACGTAGGTGAAGAAGTTCACCACCATGTCGACGGTGCCAATGTAGTGATCCTTGCGCAGCTTCTCGTTCTGAGTGGCGACGCCGGTGGCACAGTTGTTCAAGTGGCAGATGCGCAGGTATTTGCAGCCCAGGGCGATCATTGGCGCGGTGCCGAAGCCGAAACTTTCGGCGCCGAGGATCGCGGCCTTGATCACATCGAGGCCGGTTTTCAGGCCGCCGTCGGTCTGCACCCGAACCTTGCCGCGCAGGTCGTTGCCGCGCAGGGTCTGGTGGGTTTCAGCCAAGCCGAGTTCCCACGGTGCGCCCGCGTACTTGATGGAGGTCAGCGGTGAAGCGCCGGTGCCGCCGTCGTAGCCGGAGATGGTGATCAGGTCGGCATAGGCCTTGGCCACGCCGGCGGCGATGGTGCCCACGCCAGCTTCTGCTACCAGTTTCACCGAGACCAGGGCCTGCGGGTTGACTTGTTTCAGGTCGAAAATCAGCTGCGACAGGTCTTCGATCGAATAGATGTCGTGGTGCGGCGGCGGCGAAATCAGCGTCACACCCGGCACTGCATAACGCAGCTTGGCGATCAGACCGTTGACCTTGCCACCTGGCAGCTGGCCGCCTTCGCCGGGCTTGGCGCCCTGGGCCACCTTGATCTGCAGCACTTCGGCGTTAACCAGGTATTCCGGGGTTACGCCGAAACGGCCGGTCGCGACCTGCTTGATTTTCGAGCTCTTGATGGTGCCGTAGCGCGCCGGGTCTTCACCGCCTTCGCCGGAGTTGGAACGCGCACCCAGGCGGTTCATGGCTTCGGCCAGAGCTTCGTGAGCCTCAGGCGACAAGGCGCCCAGTGAAATACCGGCGGAGTCGAAGCGCTTGAGGATCGATTCCAGCGGTTCGATTTCGCTGATGTCCAACGCGGTGTCCAGGGTCTTCACCTTGAACAGGTCGCGGATCATCGACACCGGGCGGTTATCCACCAGCGAGGTGTATTCCTTGAACTTGGCGTAGTCGCCCTGCTGCACGGCGGCTTGCAGGGTGTTGACCACGTCCGGGTTGTACGCGTGGTATTCGCCACCGTGCACGAACTTGAGCAGGCCGCCTTGCTGGATCGGCTTGCGCGCACTCCAGGCTTCGGCTGCCAGGGCTTTTTGCTCGGCTTCGATGTCGACGAAACGCGCGCCCTTGATACGGCTTGGCACGCCACGGAAGCTCAAATCGCAGACTTCTTCGGACAGGCCGATGGCTTCGAACAATTGAGCGCCGCGATAGGACGTGACGGTGGAGATACCCATCTTCGACAGGATCTTCAGCAAGCCCTTGGTGATGCCCTTACGGTAGTTCTTGAACACCTCATAGAGGTCGCCCAGCACTTCACCGGTACGGATCAGGTCACCCAGCACTTCGTACGCGAGGAACGGGTAAACCGCCGAGGCGCCGAAACCGATCAGCACCGCAAAGTGATGCGGGTCGCGAGCGGTGGCGGTTTCCACGAGGATGTTGGAGTCGCAACGCAGGCCTTTTTCGGTCAGTCGGTGGTGCACCGCGCCGGTCGCCAGCGAGGCATGGATCGGCAGCTTGCCCGGCGCAATGTGGCGGTCGGTCAGCACGATCTGGGTACGACCGGCGCGCACGGCTTCTTCGGCCTGGTCGGCGACGTTACGCACAGCGGCTTCAAGGCCGAGGCTCTCGTCGTAGTTCAGATCGATGATCTGGCGGTCGAAGCCTGGACGATCCAGGGTCATCAACGAACGCCACTTGGCCGGGGAAATAACCGGCGAGCTGAGGATCACACGGGAAGCGTGCTCAGGCGACTCCTGGAAGATGTTGCGCTCGGCACCGAGGCACACTTCCAGGGACATCACGATGGCTTCGCGCAGCGGGTCGATCGGTGGGTTGGTCACCTGGGCGAACTGCTGGCGGAAGTAGTCGTACGGCGTGCGCACGCGCTGGGACAGTACGGCCATCGGCGTGTCATCGCCCATGGAGCCGACCGCCTCGTAGCCTTGCTCGCCGAGCGGACGCAGCACCTGGTCGCGCTCTTCGAACGTGACCTGATACATCTTCATGTATTGCTTGAGCTGGTCGACGTCGTAGAACGCCGAACCGTGGTCGTTGTCTTCCATGGTCGCCTGGATGCGCAGGGCGTTCTTGCGCAGCCATTGCTTGTACGGGTGACGTGACTTCAGGCGGTTGTCGATGGCGTCGGTATCGAGGATCTGCCCGGTTTCGGTGTCGACGGCGAGGATCTGGCCAGGGCCAACGCGGCCTTTGGCAATCACGTCTTCAGGCTGGTAGTTCCACACGCCGATTTCCGACGCGAGGGTGATGAAGCCGTTGGTGGTGGTGACCCAACGCGCCGGGCGCAGACCGTTACGGTCGAGCAGGCACACCGCGTAGCGACCGTCGGTCATGACCACGCCGGCCGGACCGTCCCACGGCTCCATGTGCATCGAGTTGTACTCGTAGAATGCACGCAGGTCCGGGTCCATGGTTTCGACGTTCTGCCACGCTGGCGGAATGATCATGCGCACGCCACGGAACAGGTCGATGCCGCCGGTGACCATCAGTTCGAGCATGTTGTCCATGCTGGAGGAGTCGGAGCCCACGCGGTTGACCAGCGGGCCGAGCTCTTCCAGGTCCATCAAGTCGTTGGCGAACTTGGTGCGACGGGCCACGGCCCAGTTGCGGTTGCCAGTGATGGTGTTGATCTCGCCGTTGTGGGCGAGGAAGCGGAATGGCTGGGCCAGCGGCCATTTCGGCAGGGTGTTGGTGGAGAAGCGCTGGTGGAACACGCAGATTGCGGTTTGCAGGCGCTCATCGCTCAGGTCTGGATAGAAGGCGGTGAGGTCCGCCGGCATCATCAGGCCTTTATAAATGATGGTCTTGTGGGAAAAGCTGCAGATGTAGTGGTCGGTGTCGGCGGCATTGGACACCGACGAACGACGACGCGAGGTGAACAGCTTGATCGCCATGTCCTGGTCGCTCAGGCCTTCGCCGGCGATGAACACTTGTTCGATCTGCGGCAGGCGCTCGTTGGCCAGGCGGCCAAGTACGCTGGTGTCGATCGGCACTTTGCGCCAGCCGACAAGTTGCAGGCCGGCGGCCAGGATCTCGCGGTTCATGTTCTCGCGAGCGGCTTCGGCTTTGACCGGGTCCTGGTTGAAAAACACCATGCCCACGGCGTACTGCTTGGGCAGGTCGACCGCAAATTGCTCTTTTGCGACAGCGCGCAGGAACCGGTCGGGCTTTTGAATCAGCAAGCCGCAACCGTCACCGGTCTTGCCGTCGGCGTTGATCCCACCGCGGTGGGTCATGCAGGTCAGGGCCTCGATGGCCGTTTGCAAAAGGGTATGACTGGGCTCGCCCTGCATATGGGCTATCAGGCCGAAACCGCAGTTATCCTTGAATTCATCGGGTTGGTACAGACCTGCTTTCATAGACACTTTCTCACCAGGCTGCCTCTTATATCGAGGCAAATTTCTTTTCAATTCAACCGGTTACCTTCCACGCCGAACGTACGCCGGCTTAGCGGGGGCAAAAGGGAGGTCATTGTACACACCGACACAGACGCTCACAAATTTAGCGACGAAATGTCGCAAATCTATGTCGCATTTATGAAAGGTTTAAAGCGATATGCTGTGCTAGTCAAAACTTTTTTAATTCTGACCGCTACGACTCAAAAGCTACTGTGACGCAGACACCACAAAGCGCGCGGTCTCTAGAGACTGCACGCACTTGCGGTTATTTTTTGAGGTGCCGGGAGGGCGGCCTGGGTAAGGCCGCCGGATCTTCAGCGAGTTGTTGCGAGTTCTTGTTGAACGCTGGCAACAGTGCGAGGCCAAGGTTTACCAGCCTGGACCTTCGCTGGCAAGGTTTTGATCGCAGAATCGGCGGCTGCACGGCTGGAGAAGTTGCCGTAGGTGATCACGTAGAGAGGCTTGCCGTTGAGCACTTTCTTGAAATAACGGTACTCGCCGCCCTGCTCTTTCACGAACGCCTGGGCGTTGGCTTCGGAGCTGGTGCCGAGAATCTGCACGACGAAGTTGCCGGTCGGCTGGCTGGCGTACCAGCTGCTGCCAGCGGCGCCGGCTTTGGCAACGGTGGCGGCCGGCTTTTCAGCAGGCTTGGCGGCCGGAGCCGGAGCTGGCTTGGCAGCAGGCGCTGCGACAACCGGTTTGGTCACTGGCGCTGGCTTGGCGGTGGCGACAGTCGGTGCCGGGGTCGGCTTGGCAACTGCAGCCGGCTGACCGGCTGGCACGCCCACAGGCGGGGCAGTGGTGGTCACGGTTGGTGGAGTGGCGCTGGAGCCTTCCACCGGCACGCCGTCGTCGCCTTCGGAGATCCCACCGGCCTCTTCGGCAAGCGGACCACGCATCACCGGTTGGCCGACCATCGGCAGGTTGGTCGGCTGGCCGGAGTTGGCGAACTCGACGTTTGGCGTGGGTTTGCCCAGTGGCAACTGCGCCTGTTCGGTTGGCGCGCCGGCCGTGGTCGGTGCCTTGCTGCGGCCTGGGATCAACCAGGCGGCGGCGACAGCGACCACGACAACGGCGGAAATAGCCAATACGTGTTTCTTAGGCATAGTGAACCCCATCTTTGGACGCTTGACCGCAGTGCGGCTGGCAATCATGGCTTCGATCATGGCATCGCGGGCAACCTGGTTGATGGTGCCAGGCCAGCCGTCGGAGCTTTCGTGAATATCAGAGATCTGCTGAGCGGAGAAAAGTTCGATACCGGCCCCTGCGCCTTCCAGGCGTTGAGCCAAGTATTCGCGGGTTTCTTCCTCTTCGTACGGCTGCAATTCGATGACGTGAAACAGCTCTTGATCACCGCTGATCTGCTCCAGCTCGGCGATCAGCGACGACTCACCAAACAGGAACACATGCGGGCGACCTTCCGGCGTACCGGCTGCCAGCGCCAGCAGCGCTTCCAGGGCGGATTCGTCGAGCTGCTCGGCGTCATCCACCAGCAGGTAGACTTCCTGGCCGGTCAGGCCCAGTTGCACCACTTGCTTGAGGATCGCATTCGGCTCGGCAGTGGCCACGTCCAGCGCCTGGGCGACCTGGCGCAGCACGCCTGCGGCATCACCGGCACCGCGGGCCGATACCACCACACTCTGTACCGACTGCTTGTTGGTACTGGCCACCAGGGCCTGGCGCAGCAAGGTCTTGCCACTGCCCAGCGGGCCGGTCACGACTAGCAGCAGTTGGCTGTAGCGCGCGAGGTGGTGCAGTTGGCCGAGCACTGGCTTGCGCTGGGCCGGGAAAAATTTGAAGCCAGGCACCCGTGGAGCAAAAGGGTCGTGGCTTAACTGGTAATGGCCGAGGAACGCCTCGTCGGCATGCAAACTAGTCATCGGGATCTTATTAACCTTTAAGCTGGGCCAGGGCGCGGTAATCCGCTCCCAGCGTGGCCTGTAAAATCTCTTTCGGATAATCGTCGGTCACCACCGCTTCGCCCATATGGCGCAGCAGCACCAGTCGCAGTCGACCGTCGATCACTTTCTTGTCTATCGCCATATGTTCGAGGAAATCCGCCTCGGTCATCTCCTCCGGCGGAATGACCGGCAAGCCAGCGCGCTGGAACAGGAGGATGCCACGATCACGCTCCTGGGCGCTGATCCAGCCCAGGCGCTGCGACATCTCCAATGCCATCACCGTGCCAGCCGCTACGGCTTCCCCATGCAACCACACACCATAGCCCATGTGGGTTTCGATCGCATGGCCGAACGTGTGGCCCAGGTTCAGGGTGGCCCGTACACCGGACTCCCGTTCGTCGGCATTCACCACCAGCGCCTTGGCGGCGCAGGAGCGGGAAATCGCCTCGGTGAGTGCCAATTGGTCGAGGTTGCGCAGGGCATCCACGTGCTCTTCCAGCCAGGTCAGGAACGGCTCGTCGCAGATCAACCCGTACTTGATGACTTCCGCCAGGCCCGCCGACAGCTCGCGCGGCGGCAAGGTATTGAGGGTCGCGGTGTCGATCAGCACGGCTTGGGGCTGGTAGAACGCGCCGACCATGTTCTTGCCCAGCGGGTGGTTGATGCCGGTCTTGCCGCCCACCGACGAATCGACCTGAGACAACAGGGTGGTCGGCACTTGGATAAAGTCCACGCCACGCTGGTAACAGGCCGCCGCAAAGCCGGCCATGTCGCCGATCACACCGCCGCCCAGGGCGATCACGGTGGTGCGGCGGTCATGACGTGCGGTGAGCAGGCCATCGAAGATCAGTTGCAGGGTTTCCCAGTTCTTGTGGGCTTCGCCGTCGGGCAGGATCACGGAGATCACCGAATAGGCCGACAGACTGCGGCTCAGACGCTCAAGATACAGCGGCGCGACCGTTTCGTTGGAGATGATCGCCACTTGCCGCCCGGCAATATGCGGTGCGAGCAACTCGGGCTGGTCCAGCAGACCTTCGCCAATATGGATCGGGTAGCTGCGCTCGCCTAGATCGACCTTAAGTGTCTGCATGTGTCCCCGCGTTAGAGATGGTGTGACGACCGATGACGTCACGTTCTGACGTCACCTGATGGCTCTACGCCACACCCCACAGGGTGATAGCGCGCCGCCGAGAATAGCGCATTTCGAGCCGGGCTTTAACGGGGTGGCAGCCGTTGCAGGCGCTCAAGAATGTCGAGGACCACCATCCGAGGTGGCCGCTCATCGGTTTCTACCACCAGATCGGCGATTTCCCGATACAGCGGATCGCGCAGCGTGAGCAGGTCCCGCAGGGTTTTCTCCGGGTTGGCTGTGCGCAGCAACGGACGATTGCGATCGCGGGCGGTGCGGCCCACCTGCTGCTCGACCGAGGCATGCAGATAGACCACCCGACCACCGGCATGCAGCGCGCGGCGGTTTTCTTCGCGCATCACTGCGCCGCCGCCGGTGGCCAATACCACGCCGTCGAGGCCGCACAACTCGGCGATCATCGCCTGCTCGCGGTCACGAAAGCCCAGTTCGCCTTCCTTATCGAAGATCCATGGGATATTGGCACCCGTGCGCAATTCAATTTCCTTGTCGGAATCTTTGAACGGCAGGCGCAGCTCTTTGGCCAGCAAACGGCCGATGGTGCTTTTTCCAGCGCCCATCGGTCCTACAAGAATCAAATTTCGCACAGAATCAACGACTCACAGCAATCGCCTGGTTATTCATAATACGCGGAGTCAGGAATACCAGCAGCTCGGATTTTTTCTCCGCCAGCACATCGCGCCGGAAAAGGCGGCCAAGATACGGCACATCGCCCAAAAATGGCACTTTATCTACCACTTTGCTTTGGGTATTGGAGAAAACCCCGCCGATAACGATGGTCTCGCCATCCTTGACCAACACCTTGGCGTTGACCTCGTTCTTCTTGATCGGCGGCACGTCGTTGAGTTTGTTCAGGTAGTCGGGCTCGTCCTTGGTGACCTTGACCTCCATGATCACGTGGCCGTCGGGGGTGATTTGCGGGGTGACCTCCAGGGACAGCGAGGCCTCCTTGAACGACACCGAGGTGGCACCGCTGGAGCTGGATTCCTGGTAGGGGATCTCGGTGCCCTTGAGGATGCGTGCGGTTTCCTTGTCGGACGTGACCACCTTGGGTTGCGAGACGATTTCGCCGTTGCCGGTTTTCTCCATGGCAGTGAGCTCCAGGTCCAGCAGCAGGTTGTCGGTGATGTAGGCGATGCCCAGGCCCGAGGTGCCTGTGAGTGATCCCAAGTCCACAAAGGGTGAACTGGATGGGTTTTCCGGCGGTTCCGCGCCTTCAGGCTGAGGTTTCGGAATGCCTCCCGCGCCCCAGTTGCCGCGATTGAGCCGCCCACCCCAGCGCGCGCCCAGGCTTTTGTCGTAATCGACATTGGCCTCGACGATCCGCGCCTCGATCATCACCTGACGCACCGGAATATCCAGTTGCGCCACGATCCGCCGCAGTTCCTCCAACCGCTCCCCGGTCTGGTAGGCGATGATGTTGTTGGTGCGATCATCCACCGCCACCGAACCCCGTTCATCCGTCACGCCTTCAAGGCCGGTGACAGACTGGAACAACTTGGCCAAGTCCGCCGCCTTGGCGTAATTGACTTGCAGCAGCTCCCGGCGCAACGGCGCCAACTCGGCCATCTGTTTGCGCGATTCCAGCGTGAGCAGCTCACGCGCGGCCAGCTCCTCGGCCGGCGCTACCAGCAACACGCCGGCCCTTAGCCGCTTATCCAAGCCCTTGGATTGCAGCACCAGGTCCAGGGCCTGATCCCAGGGCACCTCCTTGAGGCGCAGAGTGATCGAGCCCTGCACATCGTCACTGGCAACCAGGTTGAGTCCCGCCACATCGGCAATTTGTTGCAATGCCGTACGCAACTCGATGCTCTGGAAGTTGAGGGTGAGCTTGTCGCCTGTGTAGGCGCTCAGTGTGCCGACGCCGGGAGGCGGCAAATGGATCAGATCCATACGATTGGGCACAGCAGCAGCCATCGGTGCCGTGAACGCTATCCATAGCGCCACACCGAAGGACGAGAAAGTCCTTTTCATTGTTTGATTCCGTTATGAGTTGATGTTTAACAACAGGGTTCGCGGGCGTTCCAGCCATGCCCCCTGACCATCGGGAAACAGTTCGACCAGTTCTATGGCGCGCTCATGGATGACCGTGACCCGCCCATGGTCCGGCCCTAGGTAGTCCCCGACCGCCAGGCGATGCACCTTGGAGGCAGCACGTAGCAGGGCAAAAACCTGCCCGCCGCGGGACAGCGTGCCGACCATTTCGAACTGGCCCACCGCGAGGCTCTCCAGAACGCCACGTGGCCGTGAGAGGTCCGGCGCAGGTGCCGGTCGCCCCTTCAGAGGGTCAAC
This sequence comes from Pseudomonas reactans, assembly GCF_013385825.1. Classification (GTDB taxonomy): domain Bacteria; phylum Pseudomonadota; class Gammaproteobacteria; order Pseudomonadales; family Pseudomonadaceae; genus Aquipseudomonas; species Aquipseudomonas reactans. The sequence goes on from NZ_JACAPG010000002.1 coordinate 329,892, forward strand.
CTGTACCGCGTACAGCTGAAATGGATCACGCACCCCGGACGAGTCGTAGACAAAAGGCTGCCTCTGTACAGCTCGCCCACCGCCCTGCGCATGCCAGTAAGTCTTGGCCAACAGGTCAAGGCGTAACAGCCCGCCATCACGCCGCAGGGCCAAATCGTGCACCGTGGCGATGCGCGACAGGCTGCCCAGGCCCGTCAGGAACATGGCCAGGTCGTGATAAGCGCCCATGACGCCGACTTGCACGGGTTGTTCGCGAAAGAACGGTCGAGACTGCTCATCCAATGGCGTGACACTCTCGACCAGCAAGCCATTGGCCAGTGCCAGAGACGCGATGTCTTCCAACAAGCCAGGCATTCCGGACTCGCCAGGCAACGCCCGCAACAGTTCATCGACCTTCGCTTGCATCCGTTGAAGCTGTTGCGTGCGCGCTTCAAGGCTGACAGCCTGGCCAGCCTTGTGCGCGATTTGCTGTTGCAGGGCCACTTCCCGCGCCTCGACCTGACGCAACCGCTCCCGCGAAGGGCTCAGGTACACAAGGTCGCCCACCACAAACACCACGCCCGCCAGCGCACAGCCCAACAGGGCCTTGCCAGTCAGGGGCCATTTTGCAGCGTTGTGAGTGAGTGCGGAAAGATTGAGCCTTGGCAGGCTCAAGGTTGAGCCTCGGAGGACTCTCCCTGACGCACCATCAGCTGGAATTCATTGTTGCCGCGCGCGCCATCCGTTCGCACATGTTGCAACCGCGTGGAATGGGCACCTTCCGCCGCTTCCAGGCGGCGCATCAATTGGGCGATGTCCTGGCTGGACTCAGCGCTGCCGCTGATACTCACCGTATCGCCCTTGGCCACCACTTCATGCAGGTGCACGCCGTCGGGTACCGCCCGTGCCAGTTGGTCCAACAACTGAGCACCGGACGAGCGGGCATCATGCAGGTCTTGCACGACCTTCATGCGTTGCGCCAGTTGCTGGCTTTGCTCCTGCAGATCATCGATGGTCCTGATGCTTGAATCCAGGCGGGCGACTTCCTTGCCCAAATGGTCATTGCGGGTCACTTGACGATCGATGGCCTGGTCGATGACCTGGTCCGCCAGCCACACGGCCGCGAGCGCCGCGCAGGCGAACGCTAGCAAGCACGCCAGCAAGTACTTGCGGCGCCGTTCTGCCAGCGCCTGGCGCCAAGGCAGTAAGTTGATTCGTGTCTTCAAGCGAAACTCCTCAGGGCCAACCCGCAAGCAATTCCCATCCCCTGGGCATCCACGGCCCATTGTGCACCATCGACGCGATGGCTCGGCGTGAAGCTGGCGAAATCCTGACGGCAAGCGCGCGCCAATGCAAACGCTTCGATATCGATCACCTTCGGCACCAGCCCCGCCAAGGACAAAACCGCCTCACGGGCGTCAACGTGTTCCTTCAAGCATGCGGCCAGCAATACCTCGACCCGATTCGGATCCAGGGCCGTCGGCCCGCGCACTTGAAAGTCGATAGCCACGTCATCCAGCGGATAGGGAATGTACTGGTCCGCCTCCATTTGGATCATCCAGGTCATCTCATCGTCTGAGAGCCCAGCGTCCATTTCGATCATCCGGGTGATCACCGAGGGCCCGGCCACGGCAGCTACAGCACCACGAACCGATGTCGACAACCGCAACCACGCGCTGCGCAGGGCGCGCCCTACGCCCTCAAGATCAAGGAGTGTGCCGTCGACTACCGCTTGCGCCGGCAGTGTCTGCGTCACGTAGCCCTGAACGGTGTAGCCTGAAGCTGAACGGCCGAGTTCGATCAAGCGAACGGCCGTGTCATTGATGTCGACACCCAGCAAGGTGCCGGCTTTTCCCGTGAAAAATCCCTTTCCCATAAAACTCCCTAAAGCTTTACCTGTCATACCGCCTGATTGCCGCTGGGCGCCATGCATTCGGTCGACTTGTTGAACAGGTGCGAATGACGTCCCAAGTCGAAAAATGCTTTAATGCCCAGCGTTTTTTTCCGCTTTTTATCTGCCGCTCGGGTCGATCCATCGTTTGCCATGCATGCCCCGACGCCTAACTCATTCTTTTCTCTGGAAATCCAAAAGCCTTGATTCGTCTGCTGAAGTTTTTCGGGTACTCCATTGTCGCCATCGTTTGCGGGCTGCTGCTCGTGCTCAGCGGGGCCTACCTCTACCTTAGTCCGGGTTTGCCCTCGGTAGAGGCCCTCAGAAGTATCCAGTTGCAGATTCCTTTGCGGGTCTACAGCAGCGATGAAAAACTGATCGCGGAGTTCGGCGAAATGCGCCGCACACCGATCCGTTTTGCCGATATTCCACCCAATTTCATCAGCGCCCTGCTGTCGGCCGAAGACGATAATTTTGCCAACCACTATGGCGTCGACCCCAGCAGCCTGGTGCGTGCGGCGACACAGCTGGTAAAAAGCGGACACATTCAGTCCGGCGGCAGCACCATCACCATGCAGGTGGCGAAGAACTTCTTCCTTACCAGCGAGCGCAGCTTCTCGCGTAAAGCCACCGAGATCCTCCTGGCGCTGCAGATCGAACGCCAGCTGACCAAGGACGAGATCCTTGAGCTGTACGTCAACAAGATCTACCTGGGCAACCGTGCCTACGGGATCGAGGCGGCTTCACAGGTCTACTACGGCAAGTCCATCCGTGACGCCAGCCTGGCGCAGATGGCCATGATTGCCGGCCTGCCCAAAGCCCCTTCACGCTTCAACCCACTGGCCAACCCGGCGCGCAGCAAAGAACGCCGCGACTGGATCCTGGGCCGCATGTACAAGCTGGGCAAGATCGACCAGGCCGCTTACGAAAGCGCCATCGCCGAACCGCTGAACGCCAGCTACCACGTGCCGACGCCCGAAGTGAACGCGCCTTATATTGCTGAAATGGCGCGCGCCGAGATGGTCGGCCGCTATGGCAGCGAGGCCTACACCGAAGGTTTCCGGGTGACCACCACGGTGCCAAGCAACCTGCAGGAAATCGCCAATGACTCGGTGCATTCCGGCTTGATCACCTACGACCAGCGCCACGGCTATCGCGGCCCTGAGTCGCGGCTACCGGGCAAGACCCTGAGCGCGTGGACCACCGAGCTGGGCAAGCAACGCGCAATCAGCGGGCTGGAACCGGCCATCGTCACCCAGGTGAAGAAAGATGGCGTACAGGTGCTGACCCGCACCGGCGAAGCCCATGTGGCATGGGACAGCATGAAATGGGCACGCCCGTTCCTGAACACCAATAGCATGGGCGCGCTGCCCAAGCAGCCGTCTGACGTAGCCCAGGTGGGTGACTTGATCCGCGTGCAACGCCAGAAGGACGACAGCCTCAAGTTCAGCCAAGTGCCGCTGGCCCAAGGTGCCCTGGTGTCCCTGGACCCGCAGAATGGTGCAATCCGCGCCCTGGTCGGCGGCTTCGCCTTCGAGCAGAGCAACTACAACCGCGCCACCCAGGCCAAGCGCCAGCCGGGTTCGAGCTTCAAGCCGTTCATCTACAGCGCTGCCTTGGATAACGGCTACACCGCCGCCAGCCTGGTCAACGATGCGCCGATCGTGTTTGTCGACGAGTACCTGGACAAGGTGTGGCGCCCGAAGAACGACACCAACACCTTCCTCGGCCCGATCCGTATCCGCGAAGCGCTGTACAAGTCGCGTAACCTGGTATCGATCCGCTTGCTGCAGGCCATGGGCGTCGGCAAGACCATCGACTACATGACGCGCTTTGGCTTCGCCAAGTCGGACCTGCCGCCGAACCTGTCCTTGGCGCTGGGCACCGCAACGCTGACGCCGATGGAGATTGCCACCGGCTGGAGCACCTTCGCCAACGGTGGCTACAAGATCTCGCCGTACCTGATCGACAAGATTGAAAGCCGCAACGGCGACAACCTGTTTACTGCCAACCCGCCACGCGTTCCGGGGGATGTGGTCAACGGCGTGGCGGCGACTGATGGCCTGGCAGCACCGAGCAATGGCGGCATCACCATTGAGCCGACTCCAGGTACCACACCTGCCACCAATACTGCTGCAACCGAGCCGCAGGCGCCCGCCGTGGCCGAGCGCATCGTGGATGGCCGTACCACCTACATCCTCAACAGCATCCTGGAAGACGTGATCAAGAAAGGCACCGGCCGCCGCGCCCTGGCCCTGGGTCGCCCGGATATTGCGGGCAAGACCGGTACCACCAACGAATCCAAGGATGCCTGGTTCTCCGGCTATAACGCTGATTACGTGACCACCGTGTGGACCGGCTATGACCAGCCGGAAAGCCTGGGTCGCCGCGAGTTTGGTGGCACTGTCGCGCTGCCGATCTGGATGAGCTACATGGGCGCCGCCCTGAAGGACAAGCCGCCGCACACCCAGCCGGAGCCGGAAGGCATTCTCAGCTTGCGCATCGACCCGGTGAGTGGCCGTGCAGCGTCGCCAAGCACGCCGAATGCGTATTTCGAACTGTTCAAGAGCGAAGACACGCCGCCGTCGGTCAACGAGCTGGGCAATGGCGTTGTGCCAGGCAGTCCGCTGCCGGCGGATGAGGCAGCACCGATCGACCTGTTCTAACCTCGCCCCTCGCGGGCACGATCGAAACTGTAGGAGCCGGCTTGCCGGCGATGGCTATGTCTAAATCACCGCAGAGCTTAAGGGCCTTATCGCCGGCAAGCCGGCTCCTACAGTGGATCGCGGCAAGCAACAAAAATCAGGCACAAAAAAGCCCCGACTCGCAAGAGCCGGGGCTTTTTGTTGGTGCGCTACAACGGCTTAGCCGTTGAACACATCATCCACGCTTTGCAGCGGGTAGTGCTTCGGATACGGCAGGGTAGCAACGCCGGTCTCGATAGCGGCTTTGGCCACGGCATCGGAGATCAGGGTGATCAGGCGCTTGTCCATTGGTTTCGGAATGATGTACTCACGACCGAACTCCAGCTTGATACCACCGTAGGCGTCGCACACTTCCTGAGGTACCGGCAGCTTGGCCAGTTCACGCAGGGCGTTGGCGGCAGCCACTTTCATCTCTTCGTTGATGCGCTTGGCGCGAACGTCCAGGGCACCACGGAAGATGAACGGGAAGCCCAGTACGTTGTTGACCTGGTTCGGGTAGTCCGAACGGCCGGTCGCCATGATCACGTCGCTACGGGTGGCGTGCGCCAGTTCCGGAGAGATTTCTGGATCAGGGTTGGAGCAGGCGAACACGATCGGGTTGGCCGCCATGGATTTGAGGCCTTCGGCGCTCAGCAGGTTCGGGCCGGACAGGCCGACGAACACGTCTGCACCGTCGAGGGCGTCAGCCAGGGTGCGCTTGTCGGTCGCGTGAGCGAACATCGCTTTGTACTGGTTCAGGTCGGTACGCTCGGACTGGACCACGCCCTTGCTGTCGACCATGAAGATGTTTTCCAGCTTGGCGCCCATGCTCACCAGCAACTTCATGCAGGAGATGGCCGCAGCGCCGGCGCCCAGGCAGACGATCTGTGCGTCAGCCAGAGTTTTGCCCGCGATTTCCAGGGCGTTGATCATGCCGGCCGCGGTAACGATCGCGGTGCCGTGCTGGTCATCGTGGAATACCGGAATGTCGCACTGTTCGATCAGGGCCTTTTCGATCTCGAAGCACTCAGGTGCCTTGATGTCTTCCAGGTTGATGCCACCGAAGGTGATGGAAATGCGCTTGACCGTGTCGATGAAAGCCTGCGGGCTTTCGGAGTCGACTTCGATGTCGAAAACGTCGATGCCGGCAAAGCGCTTGAACAGCACGCCTTTACCTTCCATGACTGGCTTGGAAGCCAATGGGCCGAGGTTGCCCAGGCCCAGAATCGCGGTGCCATCGGAAATCACTGCAACCAGGTTGCCTTTGCCGGTGTACTTGTACGCCAGTTCAGGGTCGCGGGCGATTTCACGTACGGGCTCGGCAACACCAGGGCTGTAGGCCAGCGACAGGTCGCGAGCGGTGGCAGTGGCTTTGGTGAGCTCTACACTCAGCTTTCCTGGACGAGGATGGGCATGATATTCGAGAGCGGCAGTTTTCAAATCAGACATATCGGCATTCCGCTTTTACTGTTGGTCGACGGACCGCCGAGGATACGCGTGTCGCAAAGTCCCTACAAGACTGGGCAGTCACAGGTGTCAAGGGCCCTGCGCTACGACTTTCGGCCAAGAGCCACGGGATACAAGGGCTCAACTGTTCACAATCAATTAAAAAAATGTCTACAATTTTTTTCTTAATCCATCGATTTGAGCATGCTGGGGTCGGTCACTGGCAGCATCCAGCGTGCCTGGCCGTTTTTCAGCCCGCCGCGCTTGGCGCGATCCAGCACCCACCCACGGGCCTCGATTGTCTTGCCTTGCAGACCACTGAGCATTGCAGAATCGAATTGTTTGACGAGGTCGGGCGCAATGCGCAATACCACTGCCCCCTGAACTTCGATCCAGATTCCGCCGCGATTGCGTTCGATCTTGCTCACCTGGCCACTGACCAGAGCAAAGCCAGACTGCTTGAGCTGCGCCACGTTTTGTACCGGCGATTGCCGCCAAAGGCCCAACCGCCCATCACGTGCGCTGTTTTCAGCGGCCTGCTGACAGGCGACAAGATCGGTATTGGGCGCAACTCCAACGTGAAACCCCAGGCCGTCAGCCAGCAATTGCGCCTCAAGGTTCTCGCCGTCCGCGCCGTAGAGGTGGGCCAACGTGCGGCCGTAGCGGTCCTTGCTCTCGCGCCCAGGCACCAAGCCGACGCGGCCGTCGCTCGCGTCGACCAATGCCTGTAAACGCTGGCGGGCGGCAACCGCGTAAGGCTCGTCGGGGCGGCCTTTCTTACCGGTTTCCGGGGCATTGAGGCCGATCATCCGCACACTGCGGCCGTCCTTGAGGCGCACCGTGTCGCCATCCACCACGCGCTGCACCTCCACGCGGGCCAACGTGGTCGGCGCGGGGCAGAACCCCTGGGCCTGGGCAACCGAGAGCCAAATTCCAGGCACAAAAAAGGCGCCCACGAGGGACGCCTTTTTCATCAGCATGGAAAAACCGTAACGGCCTCCCAAGTTGATCGGCCTTAGGCCTTTTTGGCACCGAAAGCACCGAAACGGTCAGCAAAGCGCTGTACACGGCCGCCGGTGTCCAGAGTTTTCTGCTTACCGGTGTAGAACGGGTGGCACTCGTTGCATACGTCAGTACCCAGTGGCTTGCACAGGTTCGAACGGGTTTCGAACTTGTTGCCGCAGCTGCAGGTGACTTCGATGGTTTCGTACGCTGGATGGATATCGGCTTTCATGGCACTTCCTCGGGCTAGCGTGCCGCCACTCGACACTATTGTCGAATACCGCACGTAATTAGGCCGCGGATTCTACCAGACCTTTTTAATCGCGCAAGCCGCGTATCCGGCGGAAAACCTCCTTTCATCAGAAAACCGTGGCATACCCAAGCCCTCCCCTGTCTGCTAGGCTCCCGCCCCTGCGCCACCGCCTGCCTTTATATGAGACTCCCCGCGTGCCCGACGCCATTTTGCGCCTAGCCCTGCCCTCGCCCCTGCGCCGCCTGTTCGATTACCGGGCCCCGGCCGGCGTGCTGCGGGCGCAGTTGCAACCCGGCATGCGCGTGAGGGTGCCCTTTGGTCGACGGGAAATGATCGGCATATTGGTAGAGGTCGCCGATCACAGCGAAGTCCCTGCGGAAAAACTCAAGCCCGCGCTGGCCATGCTCGACGCCACCCCGCCACTGCCGCCGGCTTTGTTCAAGCTGTGCCTTTGGACCGCCCAGTACTATCAGCACAGCCTTGGCGACACGTTGAGCTGGGCGCTGCCGGTACTGTTGCGCCAGGGCGAACTGGCCGAAGCGCGTCAGGAGCGTTTCTGGTCGATGACACCCGGCGCGCGTCTCGACGACCCGCGCATCGCCCGCGCGCCGCGCCAGCGTGAAGCCCTGGCGACACTGGCCCAGCATCCCCATGGCGTGGCGCATCAGCTATTAAGCAAGCTGATGCTGAGCAAAGACAGCCTCGACCTGTTGCTCGCCAAGGGCCTGGTGCAGGTGGAAATCCGCAAGCACGCCCCCGATGCCCGCCACGAACACTGGCTGGCCCAACCGGAATTGCCGCTGAACCCCGAGCAGCGCGCGGCCTATGAAGCGATTCGCGCAGGTTTCGACAGTTTTCATGCCTTCCTGCTGGCCGGCGTCACCGGCAGCGGCAAGACCGAAGTCTACCTGCAGTTGATCCGCGAGACCCTGCAGGCCGGCAAACAGGCGCTGGTGCTGATCCCCGAGATCAACCTGGGCCCGCAGACCCTGGCGCGCTTCGAACAGCGCTTCAATGCGCGCATCGCCCTGGTGCACTCCGCAGTCAACGACCGTGAGCGCCTGGAATCCTGGCTGGCCGCACGGGATGGCGAGGCCGACATTATTATCGGCACCCGCTCGGCGCTGTTCACCCCGATGAAAAACCCTGGGCTGATCATCATCGACGAGGAGCACGACGGTTCCTATAAACAGCAGGAAGGATTGCGTTACCACGCCCGCGACCTGGCACTGGTGCGTGCACGCCAGGAAGACATCCCGATTGTGCTGGGTTCGGCCACGCCATCCCTGGAGAGCTTGCACAACGCCTACACCGGGCGTTACGGCCTCCTGCGCCTCAACGAGCGTGCCGGCGGCGCCAAGCAGCCAAAATTCCTGCGCCTGGACGTCAAAAGCCGTCCATTGGACAGCGGTATTTCCGGGCCGATGCAACAAGCCATCGGCCAGACCCTCGCCGCCGGTCAACAGGTCTTGGTGTTTCTCAACCGCCGTGGCTTTGCACCGACGTTGTTGTGCCACGACTGCGGCTGGATGTCCGAGTGCGAGCGCTGCGATGCCCGCATGACTGTGCACCAGCGCTACGGCGAACTGCGCTGCCATCACTGCGGCCATGTGGAACGCGTACCGCGGCACTGCCCGCAGTGCGGCAAAGTCGACCTGCGACCGGTGGGCGCCGGCACCGAACGGGCTGAAGAGCGCCTGGGCATTCTGTTCCCCGATTACCCGGTTTTGCGGGTCGACCGCGACAGCACCTCGCGCAAGGACGCGATGAACCAACTGTTCGCGACCATCCAGAAAGGCCACCCATGCATCCTGATCGGCACGCAGATGCTTGCCAAGGGGCACCACTTTCCACGGGTGACATTGGTGTCGATCCTGGATGCCGACGGCGGGCTATTTTCTGGGGATTTTCGCGCCAGCGAGCGCATGGCGCAGTTGATCGTTCAGGTTGCTGGCCGTGCAGGGCGTGCCGAAGAGCCCGGCCGAGTGATCATCCAGACTCATCTGGCCGACCATCCGTTGCTGATCCAACTGACCGAACAAGGCTACTTTGCCTTCGCCGAACAGGCGCTGAGCGAGCGTCGTGCCGCCGGCCTGCCGCCTTTTTCTCATTTGGCCCTGTTGCGCGCCGAAGCCCACAAACCGGGGCAGGCCGAAGGTTTCCTGGATGAAGCCTGCAGCGCCGCCGAACGTTTACTCGGCGAACTGGGTCTGAGCGGCATCGAGCTGCTCGGCCCGGTACCCGCCCCCATGGAGCGCCGCGCCGGGCGTTATCGTGCTCAGCTACTCTTGCAGGCAACCTCGCGCGCACCGCTGCATCGGCTATTAAGTAGCTGGTTGCTTGCCCTGGAGCAAATGCCTAGCGGCCGGCAAGTGCGATGGTCATTGGATGTAGACCCGGTAGATTTGTATTAAGCCTGGCCATAGGTCCCGCGAAGGTTGGCAAGCCCGCCCTCGCCACGGATAATGCCCAGTTTTTCCACCTGCGCATCGCGCGCCGCCGCTTGCGGTCGAAAGAGAACACCATGAAAGACACCATTCGCCAGCTGATCCAACAAGCCCTCACCCAACTCGTCAACGAAGGTGTGTTGCCTGAAGGCCTGACGCCGGCGATCCAGGTGGAAAACACCCGCGACAAGACCCACGGCGACTTCGCCAGCAACATCGCAATGATGCTGTCCAAGCCTGCCGGTATGAAGCCGCGCGACCTGGCAGAGAAAATCATCGCCGCGCTGCCGGTGGACGAAAGCGTGACCAAGGCCGAAATCGCCGGCCCTGGCTTCATCAACTTCTTCCAGAACACCCAGGCCCTGGCTTCGCGCCTGGACGCTGCCCTGGCCGACGCCAAGATCGGTGTGCGCAAAGCCGGCCCGCTGCAACGCGTGGCGATTGACCTATCGGCGCCGAACCTGGCAAAAGAGATGCACGTGGGCCACCTGCGCTCCACCATCATCGGCGACGGCGTGGCGCGGGTGCTGGAGTTCCTCGGCGACACCGTGATCCGTCAGAATCACGTGGGCGACTGGGGCACCCAGTTCGGCATGCTGATGGCCTACCTGCAGGAAAACCCGATCACCAGCAACGAGCTGTCGGACCTGGAAAACTTCTATCGCGCCGCCAAGAAGCGCTTCGACGAATCCGAAGAATTCGCCGACCGCGCCCGTGGCCTGGTGGTCAAGTTGCAAGCTGGTGACAAGGAATGCCTGGAACTGTGGAACCGCTTCCGTGAGATTTCCCTGTCCCACTGCCAGGAAATCTACGAGCTGCTCAACGTCAAATTGACCATGGCCGACGTGATGGGCGAAAGCGCCTACAACGACGACCTGATCAACGTGGTCAACGACCTCAAGGCCAAAGGCCTGCTGGTGGAGAGCAACGGCGCACAGTGCGTGTTCCTCGAAGAATTCAAGACCGCCGAAGGCGAGCCGCTGCCGGTGATCATCGTCAAGGCCGATGGCGGCTATCTCTACGCCACCACCGACCTGGCGGCCGTGCGCTACCGCAGCGGCGTGCTCAAGGCTGATCGTGCGCTGTATTTCGTCGACCAGCGCCAGGCCCTGCACTTCCAGCAGGTGTTTGAAGTGGCGCGTCGCGCAGGCTTCGTCACTCACCCGATGCACATGGAACACATGGGCTTCGGCACCATGAACGGCGCCGATGGCCGCCCGTTCAAGACCCGCGACGGCGGCACCGTGAAGCTGATCGACCTGCTGACCGAGGCCCAGGAACGCGCCTACAACCTGGTGAAGGAAAAGAACCCGGAGCTGGCCGAGGCCGACCTGCGCAACATCGCCCGTGTGGTGGGCATTGGCGCGGTGAAATACGCCGACCTGTCCAAGCACCGCACCAGCGACTACAGCTTCAACTTCGAGCTGATGCTCAACTTCGAAGGCAACACCGCGCCGTACCTGCTGTACGCCTATACCCGTGTGGCTGGCGTGTTCCGCAAATTGGGCAAGGACTTCAGCGAAGTTGAAGGCCAGATCGTGCTGGACGCCCCGCACGAACAGGAACTGGCCGCCAAATTGGCGCAGTTCGGCGAAGTGCTGAACAGCGTCGGCGAAAAAGGCACGCCGCACATCCTGTGCACCTATCTGTACGAAGTTGCCGGCCTGTTCTCCAGCTTCTACGAGAACTGCCCGATCCTGAGCGCCGACGACGAAGCCCAGAAGCAAAGCCGCCTGCGCCTCGCCGCACTGGCTGGACGCACCCTCAAGCAAGGCCTGGAACTGTTGGGCCTGGAAACTCTGGAGCGTATGTAAGTTGGCTGCCAAGAAAAAACCTGCACCCAAGCGCGGCGCCAGCCGCTACCAGGCCCCGGCGAAGAAACCGATCCCGGGCTGGTTGTGGATGGCGATCGGCCTCACCGTCGGCGCGTTTATCGTGTTCCTGATGAAGCTCGATCCGGGCAAGGGCGATGACGTCAAACGGGTCAAGCAGGAGCAGCAGAAGGCTACGAAAATGGCCGAAGCCAACAAGACGGCGCCAAGCCCGACGGCACCGGTGAAGCCGAAGTACGACTTCTATACGCTGCTGCCGGAGTCGGAAGTGATCGTGCCGCCTGACGCCGTGCCGGAGAAAACCCTGCCGACGCCACAGGTGCCGACCACGCCAGTCACCCCGGCGGAAGCGGCGAAAATCGACACGGCGCGCGCCCAAGCCGCGCTGGCCGGGATCACGCCACCACCCGCACCACCGGTTGCCGCGACCAAAGCCGCGCCGGTGACCAAGTTCTTCCTGCAAGCGGGCTCGTTCCCGAAACAGGCGGATGCGGACCGCGTGCGAGCGCAGATCATTCTGCTGGGCCAGTCGGTGACGGTGGAGTCCGGCACAGTGAAGGATGCGACCTGGTATCGCGTGCTGGTGGGGCCGTTCAGCAACCGTGAACAGCTGACCGTGGCGCAGAAGCAACTGGCTGGCGCGGGCTTTAGCAACCTGTTGTTACAACAACGCCAGAGCCGCTGAATACGCAGCCCTGTAGGAGCGAGCTTGCTCGCGAAGCACTCAAAATCACCGCGGGGCACCAGGTTCCCCGCGTCATCGTTGACGACCTTCGCGAGCGAGCTCGCTCCTACAGTGACTTTCTGCCACTCGTCTGCACACCCTTCCTACGGTTGAAATCCCCCCCGCCACCCCCATATGAGTTTTCATCAGGGCATTTTCGCCCCGCTGCGTGGAGACTCTCCCCTTGACCACCATCGTTTCAGTACGTCGCCACGGCAAAGTCGTCATGGGCGGCGACGGCCAGGTTTCCCTGGGTAATACCGTGATGAAAGGCAACGCCAAGAAAGTGCGTCGCCTGTACCACGGCCAGGTTCTCGCAGGCTTTGCCGGCGCCACCGCCGACGCCTTCACCCTCTTCGAACGTTTCGAAGGCCAACTTGAGAAACATCAGGGCCACCTGGTGCGCGCTGCGGTTGAACTCGCCAAAGAATGGCGCACCGACCGCTCCCTCAGCCGCCTGGAAGCCATGCTGGCCGTCGCCAACAAAGACGCTTCCCTGATCATCACCGGCAACGGCGATGTGGTTGAGCCTGAACATGGCCTGATCGCCATGGGTTCCGGTGGTGGTTATGCCCAAGCGGCCGCCAGCGCACTGTTGAAGAAAACCGATCTGTCGGCTCGCGAAATCGTCGAGACCGCGCTGGGTATCGCCGGTGATATCTGCGTGTTCACCAACCACAACCAGACCATTGAGGAGCAGGACCTCGCCGAGTAAGCCGTAGGCTTATTCCGCTTGAGGCCGCCAAACACTATGTCCATGACTCCCCGCGAAATCGTCCATGAACTCAACCGCCATATCATCGGCCAGGACGATGCCAAGCGCGCCGTAGCCATTGCGCTGCGTAACCGCTGGCGCCGGATGCAACTGCCCGAAGAACTGCGCGTTGAAGTAACACCCAAGAACATCCTGATGATCGGTCCTACAGGCGTCGGTAAAACCGAAATCGCCCGTCGCCTGGCCAAGCTGGCCAATGCGCCGTTCATCAAGGTCGAAGCCACCAAGTTCACCGAAGTGGGCTACGTGGGCCGCGACGTCGAGTCGATCATCCGTGACCTGGCCGACGCCGCCCTGAAAATGCTGCGCGAACAGGAAGTGACCAAGGTCAGCCACCGCGCCGAAGACGCCGCCGAAGAACGCATCCTTGACGCCCTGCTGCCACCGGCACGCATGGGTTTCAACGAAGACGCCGCGCCGGCCTCGGATTCCAACACCCGCCAGCTGTTCCGCAAGCGCCTGCGTGAAGGCCAACTGGACGACAAGGAAATCGAGATCGAAGTCGCTGAAGTCTCCGGCGTCGACATCTCCGCCCCGCCTGGCATGGAAGAAATGACCAGCCAGTTGCAGAACCTGTTCGCCAACATGGGCAAGGGCAAGAAGAAAAGCCGCAAGCTCAAGGTCAAGGACGCACTGAAGCTGGTGCGCGATGAAGAAGCCGGGCGCCTGGTGAATGAGGAAGAACTCAAGGCCAAGGCCTTGGAAGCGGTCGAGCAGCACGGCATCGTGTTTATCGACGAGATCGACAAGGTCGCCAAGCGCGGTAACTCCGGCGGCGTCGATGTGTCCCGCGAAGGCGTACAGCGCGACCTGCTGCCGCTGATCGAAGGCTGCACCGTGAACACCAAGCTGGGCATGGTCAAGACCGACCACATCCTGTTTATCGCCTCCGGTGCGTTCCACTTGAGCAAGCCAAGCGACCTGGTGCCGGAGCTGCAAGGCCGCCTGCCGATCCGCGTGGAACTCAAGGCGCTGACCCCGGGCGACTTCGAACGCATCCTCAGCGAGCCACACGCGTCGCTCACCGAGCAGTACCGTGAGCTGTTGAAAACCGAAGGCTTGGGCATCGAGTTCCAAGCGGACGGCATAAAGCGTCTGGCGGAGATCGCCTGGCAGGTCAATGAGAAGACCGAGAACATCGGAGCCCGTCGTTTGCACACCTTGCTGGAGCGTCTGCTGGAGGAAGTGTCCTTCAGTGCGGGCGACCTGGCCGGTGCGCAGAATGGCGAGGTGATCAAGATCGACGCTGAATACGTCAACAGCCACTTGGGCGAATTGGCGCAGAACGAAGACTTGTCTCGTTATATCCTGTAAGTCATGTGAACCCCTTGTAGGAGCCCGGCTTGCCGGCGATGCGTTCTTGAGATCGCCATCGCCGACAAGCCGGGCTCCTACATGATCTGCACGGATCCCTGCCATGACTAAATTCCCCACCGCTGTAAATCTGCACAAAACCTCCAACACCCTCGGCCTCACCTACGGGCCCGACGAGGTGTACCAACTACCCGCCGAACTGCTGCGCACCCACTCGCCTTCCGCCGAGGTCCAGGGGCATGGCAAACCCATCCTGCAATTCGGCAAGCTCAACGTGAAGTTGATCAAGGTAGAACCGGCCGGCCAGTACGCACTGAAATTGACCTTCGACGACGGCCATGACAGCGGATTGTTCACCTGGGACTACCTCTACCAACTGGCCGTGCGTCAGGACGTGTTGTGGGCCGATTATCTGGCCGAACTCAAAGCCGCCGGCAAAACCCGCGATCCGGATCAATCGGTCGTGCGGCTGATGCTCTAACCCAGGCCTCTTGCTCTTTAGAGGGCATTTTCTAATTTCATCTGCTTGAATGCCCTGTCGCGTGACCAACGATTGGTCCGCTTGCGAAAAAAATTAAACTCGGGTAACCAATGGAACTGGCAAGTTCCCTGCATTTGACGATGCGGTATCAACGGTCACCCGAGTCGCAGTACCAGGCTTGTGTTGTGTATCGAAACTGGGTGCGCAGCGGTCCCCGGTACTCGTCTTTCGGACAATGGAGCGTCGTAGATGAGTAACAAGAACAACGATGACTTGAAACGCCAGGCCTCGGAAAACACCCTGGGGCTCAACCCGATCATCGCGTTACGTAAAAAGGATTTACTCGCCTCGGCGAAGATGGTGCTGACCCAAGCCATCAAACAACCGTTGCACAGCGTCAAGCACGTCGCGCATTTTGGCGTCGAGTTGAAGAACGTGATGTTCGGCAAATCCGCGTTGGTGCCCGAGAGCGACGACCGTCGTTTCCAGGACCCGGCCTGGAGCCAGAACCCGCTCTACAAACGCTATCTGCAAACCTACCTGGCGTGGCGCAAGGAACTGCACGACTGGATCGGCGACAGCAACCTGTCGGAACAGGACGTCAGCCGCGGCCACTTCGTGATCAACCTGATGACCGAAGCCATGGCCCCCACCAACAGCGCGGCCAACCCGGCGGCGGTCAAACGTTTCTTTGAAACCGGCGGCAAGAGCCTGCTCGATGGCCTGTCCCACCTGGCCAAGGACATGGTGCACAACGGCGGCATGCCGAGCCAGGTCAACATGGGCGCCTTTGAAGTGGGCAAGACCCTGGGCACCACCGAAGGCGCGGTGGTGTTTCGCAACGACGTGCTGGAGCTGATCCAATACAAGCCGATCACCGAACAGGTGCACGAACGCCCGCTGCTGGTGGTACCGCCGCAGATCAACAAGTTCTATGTATTCGACCTGAGCCCGGAGAAGAGCCTGGCGCGCTTCTGCCTGCGCAACAACCAGCAAACTTTTATCGTCAGTTGGCGCAACCCGACCAAGGCCCAGCGCGAGTGGGGCCTGTCGACCTATATCGAGGCGCTCAAGGAAGCGGTGGATGTAGTCACGGCGATTACCGGCAGCAAAGATGTGAACATGCTCGGCGCCTGTTCCGGCGGCATCACCTGCACCGCCCTGCTCGGCCATTACGCGGCACTGGGTGAGAAAAAGGTCAATGCCCTGACGCTGTTGGTGAGCGTGCTAGACACCACGCTGGATACCCAAGTGGCACTGTTCGTCGACGAACAGACCCTGGAAGCGGCCAAGCGCCACTCCTACCAGGCCGGCGTGCTGGAAGGCCGCGACATGGCCAAAGTGTTCGCCTGGATGCGCCCCAACGACCTGATCTGGAACTACTGGGTCAACAACTACCTGCTGGGTAACGAACCACCGGTGTTCGACATCCTGTTCTGGAACAACGACACCACGCGTTTGCCGGCGGCCTTCCACGGTGACTTGATCGAGTTGTTCAAGAACAACCCACTGGTGCGCGCCAACGCACTGGAAGTGTGCGGTACGCCCATCGACCTCAAGCAGGTCACCGCTGATATCTATTCCCTGGCTGGCACCAACGACCACATTACGCCGTGGCAGTCGTGCTACAAATCGGCGCAGTTGTTTGGCGGCAAGGTGGAGTTCGTGCTGTCCAGCAGCGGGCATATCCAAAGCATCCTCAACCCGCCGGGCAACCCCAAGGCGCGTTACCAGACCAGCGACAGCCTGACGGAGAAACCGCTGGAATGGCAGGAGAATGCCACCAAGCACACTGATTCGTGGTGGCTGCATTGGCAGGCGTGGCAGGCGGAGCGGGCGGGCAAGTTGAAGAAAGCGCCGACGAGTTTGGGGAATAAAACCTACGCCGCAGCAGAAGCGGCGCCAGGGACATACGTGCACGAACGCTGATCCTGTAGGAGCGAGCTTGCTCGCGAAGGGGCCAAGACCGCCTCGGGGTACCAGATGCCCCGCGTTATCGTTGACGACCTTCGCGAGCAAGCTCGCTCCTACAGGGATTGAAACCTCACCCGCAGGGTAAGCCCATGCCGCAACCGTTCATCTTCCGCACCATCGACCTGGATGGCCAGACCATCCGCACGGCGGTGCGCCCGGGCAAGCCTCACTTGACGCCGTTGCTGATCTTCAATGGCATCGGCGCCAACCTTGAGTTGGTGTTTCCGTTCGTCCAGGCGCTGGACCCGGATCTGGAAGTGATCGCCTTCGATGTGCCCGGCGTGGGTGGCTCGTCGACGCCCAATCGGCCATACCGCTTTCCCGGTCTGGCCAAGCTCACTGCACGCATGCTCGATTACCTGGACTATGGCCAGGTGAACGCAGTGGGCGTGTCCTGGGGCGGCGCGTTGGCGCAGCAGTTTGCCTACGACTACCCGGAACGCTGCAAGAAGCTGATCCTGGCGGCCACGGCGGCAGGTGCGGTGATGGTGCCGGGCAAGCCAAAGGTGTTGTGGTTGATGGCCAGCCCGCGCCGTTACATCCAACCGTCCCATGTGGTGCGCATCGCGCCGATGATCTACGGCGGTTCGTTCCGCCGCGACTCGAAACTGGCCGCCGAACACGCGAGCAAAGTGCGTTCGGCTGGCAAGCTCGGTTATTACTGGCAGCTATTCGCCGGGCTGGGCTGGACCAGCATCCACTGGCTGCACAAGATCCGCCAACCCACCCTGGTGCTGGCGGGGGACGACGACCCGCTAATCCCGCTGATCAACATGCGCATGCTGGCCTGGCGCATTCCCAATGCACAGTTGCACATCATCGATGACGGCCACCTGTTCCTGATCACCCGGGCGGAAGCCGTGGCGCCGATCATCATGAAATTTCTCGAAGAGGAGCGCATGCGCGCGGTGATCCATCCGCGACCGGCCGTGTAAGGACCACACCGCCGCGCAACTTGCCAGGAACCGGCTATGGTTCTGAATTGGCGTGCCTGTTTGATGGCTTGACGAAGGAGTGTTGGCTCATGCGAGAAAGACCCGTGACGAACCCGGCGCCCACCCCTGCCGCGTTCATCAATGCGCAAAATGCGATCACCGGCCTGCGCGGTCGGGACCTGCTGTCGACCCTGCGCAGCGTGGCCGCCCATGGCTTGCGCAACCCGGTGCATACCGTTCGGCACGCTTGGGCGTTGAGCGGCCAACTGGGGCGCGTGCTGCTCGGTGAAACCGTGCACGAACCCAATCCCAACGACGGCCGCTTCACCGACCCCACCTGGAAACTCAACCCATTGTACCGGCGCAGCCTGCAAGCCTATCTGAGCTGGCAGAAGCAGACCCGCCACTGGATCGATGACAGCAACCTGAGCGCCGATGACCGCGCCCGAGCGCATTTTGCTTTCTCGCTGATCAACGATGCGGTCTCCCCTTCCAACACCCTGCTCAACCCGCTGGCGATCAAGGAGCTGCTCAACTCCGGCGGCAACAGCGTGGTGCGCGGCGTGACCAACCTGTTCGAAGACCTGCTGCACAACAACGGCCTGCCGCGCCAGGTGAGCAAGCACGCCTTCGAAGTCGGCAAGACGGTCGCCACCACCCCCGGCTCCGTGGTGTTTCGCAATGAGCTGCTGGAGCTGATTCAGTACAAACCGATGAGCGAAAAGCAGTACGCCAAGCCGCTGCTGATCGTGCCGCCACAAATCAACAAGTACTACATTTTCGACCTGAGCCCGGCCAACAGCTTTGTGCAATACGCCCTGAAGAATGGCCTGCAGACCTTCATGGTCAGTTGGCGCAACCCGGATGTGCGCCATCGCGAATGGGGCCTGTCCACCTACGTCGCTGCGCTGGAAGAAGCGCTCAACGTGTGCCGCGCGATCACCGGTGCCCGTGAGGTCAACCTGATGGGCGCCTGCGCCGGCGGCCTGACCATCGCCGCGCTGCAAGGTCACCTGCAGGCCAAGCGCCAGTTGCGCCGCATCTCCAGCGCCAGTTACCTGGTGAGCCTGCTGGACAGCCAGATCGACAGCCCCGCCACTCTGTTCGCCGACGAGCAGACCCTGGAAGCCGCCAAGCGCCGCTCCTATCAGCAAGGCGTGCTGGACGGCCGTGACATGGCCAAGGTGTTCGCCTGGATGCGCCCCAATGACCTGATCTGGAACTACTGGATCAACAACTACCTGCTGGGCAAGGAGCCACCGGCCTTCGACATCCTGTACTGGAACAACGACAACACGCGCCTGCCCGCCGCGCTGCACGGCGACCTGCTGGACTTCTTCAAGCACAACCCGCTGAGCCATCCCGGCGGCCTGGAAGTGTGTGGCACGCCGATCGATTTGCAGAAGGTCACGGTGGACAGCTTCAGTGTGGCGGGCATCAACGACCACATCACGCCGTGGGACGCAGTGTATCGCTCCACCCAATTGCTGGGCGGCGAGCGGCGCTTCGTGCTGTCCAACAGCGGGCATATCCAGAGCATCCTCAACCCGCCGGGCAACCCCAAGGCCAACTACGTCGAAAACCCCAAGCTGAGCAGCGACCCGCGTGCCTGGTACTACGACGCCAACCACGTCGAAGGCAGTTGGTGGCCGCAGTGGCTGGCGTGGATCCACCAGCGCTCCGGCGTGCAACGGGAAACCCTCACCGCCCTGGGCAACCAGAATTACCCACCGATGGAAGCGGCACCCGGCACCTATGTGCGCGTGCGCTGAGCTCAACGATCACATTAAGAAGACTGGATGAAGACCCGCGACCGTATCCTTGAATGTGCCCTGCAGTTGTTCAACCAGAAGGGCGAACCGAACGTGTCGACCATGGAGGTGGCTAACGAAATGGGGATCAGCCCCGGCAACCTCTACTACCACTTTCATGGCAAGGAGCCGCTGGTACTCGGGTTGTTCGAGCGCTTCCAGAATGAGCTGGCGCCCCTGCTCGACCCACCGGCGGACGCGCAACTGGAAGCCGAGGATTACTGGCTGTTCCTGCACCTGATCGTCGAGCGCATGGCGCATTACCGGTTCTTGTTCCAGGACTTGTCGAACCTGGCGGGGCGTTTGCCGAAGCTGGCCAAGGGGATTCGCAACCTGCTGACAGCACTCAAGCGGACCCTGGCGTCTTTGCTGGCGCGACTGAAGGCGGCGGGGCAGTTGGTCAGTAGCACCCAGGCCCTGGGGCAACTGGTGGAGCAGATCACCATGACTCTTCTGTTTTCGTTGGATTACCAGCGGATTCTTGATCGCGAAGGTGAAGTGCAGGTGGTGGTCTACCAGATCATGATGCTGGTGGCGCCGCATTTGCTGCCGCCGGCGCGGCAGGCGACTGAGCGCTTTGCCCTCAAGTATGTAGATCACACCCCATAAAAAATGCCCGACCTTTGCAGGCCGGGCATTTTTTGTGTCCTGAGAAAAATCAGGACTGACTGGATGGCGTCGGGGTTGCCGGCGTTGCAGTCGGGGTCACAGCAGCAGGAGTCGGTGCGGACACCGAGTTGGCTGTGGAAGCGGTTGGCGCAGTAGCAGGCTTGGCCGCAACAGCAGGCTTGGGTGCTGCTGGTTTTTTCGCTACTGCTGGCTTTTTCGCGGCGGCTGGTTTTGCCGCTGGCTTGGCTGCAGCAGGCTTAGCTGCTGGTTTCGCGGCGGCCGGCTTGGCTGCAGGTTTTGCAGCGGCTGGTTTGGCAGCGGGTTTCGCAGCCGCGGTTTTCGCCACTGGCTTGGCAGCAGGTTTAGCGGCGGCCTTGGCAGCAGGTTTAGCGGCGGCCTTGGCAGCAGGTTTAG
Source organism: Pseudomonas reactans (assembly GCF_013385825.1). Classification (GTDB taxonomy): domain Bacteria; phylum Pseudomonadota; class Gammaproteobacteria; order Pseudomonadales; family Pseudomonadaceae; genus Aquipseudomonas; species Aquipseudomonas reactans. Next base: position 350,463 of record NZ_JACAPG010000002.1, read on the forward strand.
CCGCTGGTTTTGCGGCAGGCTTGGCAGCAGCTTTAGCGGCCACTGGTTTAGCCGCAGGTTTTGCAGCCGGCTTGGCAGCTGCAGTTTTAGCCGCAGGCTTGGCGGCTGGTTTAGCAGCGGCTTTGGCTGGCGCCTTGGCGGCAGGTTTTGCAGCCGGTTTGGCGGCCGCTTTTACCAGAGGCTTGGCAGCTGGTTTCGCAGCCGGTTTGGCAGCAGCAGTCTTAGCCGCAGGCTTGGCAGCTGCGGCTTTCGCCGGAGCAACTTTGGCGCCAGTGAGTTTTTCAATTTGCTTGGTCAAGGTATCGACCTTGCTGTGCAGCGTTTTAAGCTCTGCTTTACTCGGTACACCCAGCCGCGAAATGGCACTGTTGAGGCGCTTGTCGAAAGTTTCTTCCAACTTGCCCCAAGTGTCAGAAATGCTCGACTTGGCGGATCCGGCAGTTGCCTTGGCCGCTTCAACTTTTTTGCCTACCGTGGTTTTGGTCAACTTCTCGGCCTTCTCGCCGTCCTTGACCAAAGTCTCGAAGTACTTGCCGCCGTCACTGCTAACCTTCGAGTACACGCCTAAACCAGCAAGCCAGATCTTACGGGAATATTTTTCAACTTCCCCGACCCACGAGCTGCCTTCTTTCTGAGTAGTCTTTTTAACAGCCATCCCGATGTCTCCTTAGTGTTTACGCGCGACACGTTCTAGCAATGTCGTCAGCTCTTCGAGCTTAGCAGAGAGTGTCTCAACGTCATGTTTAGACGCAATGCCGATTCGATTCAAGGCACTGGCAACACGAGTGTCAAAAGCTTTTTCAACTTTATCAAGCTGAACTTCTACCAGACCTTTGACGGCGGAGACATTACTCTTTACTTGGTCAATCTGACTGTTGGCGGCTTCAAGTTGTTCAACTGCAACTTTTTTACCTTTACTTTCAACATGTTGACCGGTCTTAACCAGCTCTTTGAAGTACTCGCTGCCCTCGCTTCCGACCTTGGCATAAGCGCCAAGTCCTGCCAGCCAGATCTTGCGGGCGTAGGATTTAACCTCGCTAAGGGTAGTGATCTGGGCGTCGATTTTTTTCTTCAGGATAACTTTGGCCATGGTGCACCTCACGCAGAATAGGGTGGAGGAACGGCCCACAGGAGTTGAGGGCTTGGGCACAAAGTAGGCTGGAAAATTAGAATCGGCACCCTAAGAACAGGCGGATCACGCCAACGCCTTATCCAAGGCTTTTTCGATTTCGGACTTGATGGTGCCACTCATGGCCGACATCAACAGGCCCAGTTCCACATCAATGCGCAACGAATCATCGGCGACGACTACCGTGCCCTTAACCCCCGAACGCTTGAGGTTCAAGGTATCGCCGGACCACGACGGCTCCAGGCCATATTGTTCTTTGAGTTTGTGCGCCAACTTGTCGGCCTTTGCCCGCGCGCCTTCTTTACCCAGGGAATGTGCGCGCTCAACGGTTATACGGGCCATTGCAATGACTCCTCTTTATAGGGACGTGAATACCTTCGATGCGGCAAAAGGTCTCGGTGACCACCCATCTTACCTGCAGCCTTGCCAAGACAAAGCAGGCCTTGGGGATTATCATGTCCCGCATTCTCTTTTGGTGACAGCGATATGACTGATCAGCGCAAAGGCAGCGATGCCGAACCCACCACTCACTTCGGCTTCAAGAACGTCCCGGAAAGCCAGAAAGCGGAAAAAGTCGCTGAGGTGTTCCACTCCGTCGCGGCCAAGTACGACCTGATGAACGACGTGCTGTCGGGCGGCATGCACCGCCTGTGGAAGCGTTTCACCATCGAGTTGTCGGGTGTTCGCCCTGGCAACCGTGTGCTGGACATCGCCGGCGGCACGGGTGACCTGGCGGCCAAGTTCTCCAAGCTGGTTGGCCCGACTGGCCAAGTAGTACTGGCCGACATCAACAGCTCGATGCTCAAGGTCGGTCGCGATCGCCTGCTGGATAAAGGCGTGGCTGGCAATATCGAGTTCGTCCAGGCCGACGCCGAGAAGCTGCCGTTCCCGGACAACCACTTCGACTGTGTGACCATCGCCTTCGGCCTGCGCAACGTCACCCACAAGGAAGACGCGATCCGCTCGATGCTGCGCGTGCTCAAGCCGGGTGGCCGGCTGTTGGTGCTGGAGTTCTCCAAGCCGACCAACGCGGTGATGTCCAAGGTCTACGACACTTACTCCTTCGCCTTCATGCCGCTGGTGGGCAAACTGGTGCTCAACGACCCGGACAGCTATCGCTACCTGGCCGAATCGATCCGCATGCACCCCGACCAGGAAACCCTGAAGTCGATGATGGTAGAAGCCGGTTTCGACCGCGTGACCTACCACAACATGACCTCGGGTATCGTTGCCCTGCACCGCGGCATCAAGCCCTGATGCTGCTCAACGGCCTTCTCGCCAGCGTTGAACACGGTCTCAACCGTGTGCTGCGCCTGGACAGCACCGCCCTGGCGCGGCTTGCGCACCTCAATGGCAAAGTCATTGCCGTCGACTGCCGCAGCCCCGCCTTGCAGCTGTTTATCCTGCCCAGCGATGAAGGCCTGATGCTCGCGGCCCAATGGGCCGCCGACGCCGACTGCACCCTGCGTGCGCCGGCGTCGAGCCTGTTGCACCTGGCCCTGAGCCGCAACAAGACCGCCATCCTGCACAGCGCTGAAGTGGAGCTGGAAGGCGACAGCTCGGTGCTGATGGACCTGGCTGCCGTGCTGCAGGACCTGGAGCTGGACTGGGAATACGAGCTGTCACGCTGGATCGGCCCGGTGGCCACCCAGTTGATCAGCGGGCACCTGCGCAGCCGTTCGCGCTGGTACCAGCAGGGGTTCGCCAGCCTCAACCAGAACCTCGCCGAATACCTGAGCGAAGAATCGCGCACCCTGGTCGGAGAACGTGAGGCGCAAGCGCGTTTTCGTGAACTCGACAAGGCCAAAATCGACCTGGAACGCCTTGAGGCACGCTTCGAGCGCCTGAGCCGTTCCCTTGATCCAAGCGATAACGCATGAAGCTGCTCGCCGTCCGCCGTTTGTTTCGTATCCAGCGCGTCGTAATTCGCTATCAACTCGATGACTTGCTGTTCGCCCTCCCACTGCCCTGGTTCCTGCTGGCGGTGCGCTATGTACTGCCGTGGCGCTGGTTGCCGCGCAAAAAGCTGGAACTGAGCCGCGGCGCGCGCCTGCGCCTGGCATTGCAGGACCTGGGGCCGATCTTCATCAAGTTCGGGCAGATCCTCTCGACCCGCCGCGACTTGCTGCCCGAAGACATCGCCGACGAGTTGATGCTGCTGCAGGACCGCGTGCCGCCGTTCGACCCTCAGTTGTCAATGAAGCTCATCGAAGAACAGCTGGGCAAGAAGATCAGCGAGGTGTTCAGCCGCTTCGACGTCGAGCCTCTGGCCTCGGCCTCCGTAGCACAGGTTCATGCCGCGCAGCTCAAGACCGGCGAAGAAGTGGTGGTGAAGGTGATCCGCCCGGGCCTCAAGCCGATCATCGGCCAGGACCTGGCATGGCTGTTCATCCTCGCCCGCGCCGCCGAGCGCTTCAGCGCCGACGCGCGACTGCTGCACCCGGTGGATGTGGTCGCCGACTACGAAAAAACCATCTACGACGAACTCGACCTGCTGCGCGAAGCCGCAAACGCCAGCCAGCTCAAGCGCAACTTCGAAGGCTCGCCCCTGCTGTACGTGCCCCAAGTGTATTGGGACTGGTGCCGTCCCAAAGTGCTGGTGATGGAGCGCATCTACGGCGTGCAGGTCACCGACCTCGCGACCCTGGCCGACCAGCGCACCGACATGAAGATGCTCGCCGAGCGCGGCGTGGAGATCTTCTTCACCCAGGTGTTCCGAGACAGTTTCTTCCACGCCGACATGCACCCCGGCAACATCTTCGTCAGCACCGTGAACCCGTGGAGCCCGCAGTACATTGCGATCGACTGCGGCATCGTCGGCAGCCTGACCCCGGAAGACCAGGACTACCTGGCCCGCAACCTGTTCGCCTTCTTCAAGCGCGACTATCGCCGTGTGGCGCAGTTGCACATTGATTCGGGCTGGGTGCCGGCGGAAACCAAGCTCAACGAATTCGAAGCGGCGATCCGTACCGTGTGCGAGCCGATCTTTGAAAAACCGTTAAAAGATATTTCATTCGGCCAAGTGCTGATGCGCCTGTTCCAGACTGCGCGACGCTTCAATATGGAAGTGCAGCCACAGCTGGTCTTGCTGCAAAAGACCCTGTTGAACATCGAAGGCCTGGGCCGCCAGCTGTACCCGGACCTCGACCTGTGGAACACCGCCCAGCCGTTCCTGGAACGCTGGATGCGCGAACGCATGAGCCCGAAAACCGTGCTAGGCAACCTGCATAGCCAGATGGAACAACTGCCGCACCTGGCCAACATGACCCGCGACCTGCTGGAGCGTATGTCCCAGCCCCACGCCAAGGACCCGGCGCCGCCCTGGAAGCAGCGCAAGGACGACTGGTTCCTGCGCCTGCTGGGCGCTGCGCATCTGGTCGGCGGGGTGATGCTGGCCATCGGTGGCCCGCTGAACCAACTGGGCCACTGGCCGGCTGGCATCATGGTCGCCGTCGGTGTTTATCTGATCGTGCGTCGATAGCCAATCCGGTTATACACTGTCGCAAATTGCCGGAGCCGAACATGAAAGACTGGCTGGACGAGATCAAATGGGACAGTGACGGCCTGGTGCCGGCCATTGCCCAGGACTACAAAACCGGGCGCGTGCTGATGATGGCCTGGATGAACCGCGAGGCCCTGAGCCTCACCGCCACTGAGCAGCGCGCCATCTATTGGTCACGCTCGCGTGGCAAACTGTGGCGCAAGGGCGAAGAGTCCGGGCACGTGCAGACCCTGCACGAGATGCGCATCGACTGCGACGCCGACGTGGTGATCCTCAAGGTCGAGCAGATCGGCGACATCGCCTGCCACACCGGCCGTCACAGCTGCTTCTATCGCGTGTTCGAGAACGGCGAATGGAAAGTGGTGGAGCCGGTGCTCAAAGACCCGCACGCCATCTACTCGGCAGGACACTAGACATGAGCGATACCCTGAACCGCGTGGCCCAGGTGCTGGAAGACCGCAAAGGCGCGGATGCCGACAGTTCCTACGTCGCCAGCCTGTACCACAAGGGTTTGAACAAGATCCTGGAAAAGCTCGGCGAAGAATCCGTCGAGACCATCATTGCAGCCAAGGACGCGCAAATCAGCGGTGATTACAGCGATGTAATCTACGAGACCGCTGACTTGTGGTTCCATACCCTGGTCATGCTCGCCCAACTGGGGCAGCATCCGCAGGCTGTGCTGGATGAACTGGACCGACGCTTCGGCTTGTCCGGGCATGCCGAGAAAGCCTCGCGCCCGTCGGCCTGAATAACTAAGACTTGAGGATTTGCAGCATGGGCATTTTTGACTGGAAACACTGGATCGTCATTCTGGTGGTGGTGGTATTGGTGTTCGGCACCAAGAAACTCAAGAACCTGGGCACCGACGTGGGCGAGTCGATCAAGGGCTTCCGTAAAGCCATGAACGACGACGAAAAACCCGCCGACCCAGCCGTAAATCCGGTGCCTCCGGCGCAGCCTGTGCACCCGCAGGCCACCCAGCCGATCACCGAGCGTCGCACCTTCGACGTGCAGGCTGAGAAAGTCGAAGAGCCGACCCGCAAAGACTCGTGAGCACTGACTAATGTTTGGTATCAGCTTCTCTGAACTGCTGCTCGTCGGCCTCGTAGCCTTGCTGGTACTGGGGCCGGAACGCCTGCCCGGTGCAGCACGCACGGCCGGCCTGTGGATCGGGCGCCTGAAACGCAGTTTCAACGCCATCAAACAGGAAGTTGAACGGGAAATCGGCGCCGACGAGATCCGCCGGCAACTGCACAACGAGCACATCCTTTCGTTGGAACAGGAAGCCCGCAAGATTCTGTCACCGGTGCAGGAGCCCGCCAAACCGGCGGAGCCTGTGGCCCAAAACAGCATCGCGCCTGTTGCCGAAGCCGCCCCCGTGGCACCGATCGCGCCCACCGAGCCTGCGCCGACGCCCACCGCGTCGCCCGCGCCCCATGACCCTACATTGCCGCCGCGAGCCCCATGAGCGCTGATAAACCGGAAAACGACCAGCATATGCCGCTGGTCTCGCACCTCACCGAGCTGCGTACCCGCCTGCTGCGTTGCGTAGCGGCCATCTTCATCATCTTTGCCGGGTTGTTCGCCTTTACCCAGCAGATCTACACCTTCGTCTCCACGCCGCTGCGCCAATACCTGCCGGCCGGTGCGACGATGATCGCCACCGACGTGTCGTCGCCGTTCCTCACGCCGTTGAAGCTGACCATGATGGTCTCGCTGTTCTTGGCGATCCCAGTGATCCTGCACCAGATCTGGGGCTTTATCGCGCCGGGCCTGTACAAGCATGAGAAACGCATCGCCGTGCCGTTGCTGGTGTCGAGCATCCTGCTGTTCTACACCGGCATGGCATTCGCCTACTTCCTGGTGTTCCCGCTGATCTTCAAATTCTTCGCCGCCGCCACCCCGGCCGGCGTGGAAATGATGACCGACATCACCAGCTACCTCGACTTTGTGATGACGCTGTTCTTCGCCTTCGGCGTGGCCTTCGAAATTCCGGTGGCCGTGGTGCTGCTGGTATGGATCGGCGTGGTCAACGTGGCGTACCTGAAGAAGATCCGCCCGTACGTGATCATCGGCTGCTTCGTGGTTGGCATGATCCTTACACCACCGGACATCTTCTCCCAGACCCTGCTGGCCGTGCCGATGTGGATGCTGTTCGAGATCGGCATCCTGTTCAGCGGCTTGATCAGCAAGCGCGGCGAACACCCGGATGACCAGCCCGACGACGACCAGCCGCCAGCGACCCAGCCGTGAACCTGCTGCTCCTTGAAGAGGCCGACTTCATCGCGGCCGACCGTGTGGTGCTGCGTGATCGACGCCTGGTGCACATGCAGGACGTCCACCGCGCCGCCGTCGGCGACAGCCTGCGCGTCGGCCGCATCGGCGGGCTGATGGGCAATGCGCAACTGCTGCGCCTGGAAGCCACCGAAGCCGAGCTGCAAGTCAGCTTCGACCAGCCGCCACCGACCAAGCTGCCACTGACCCTGCTGCTGGCCCTGCCACGCCCGAAGATGCTGCGCCGGGTGTTGCAGACCGTAGCCGCCATGGGCGTGCCCAAGGTAGTGCTGGTGAACAGTTACCGCGTCGAAAAAAGCTTCTGGCAAACCCCGTTTCTGGAACCCGAAGCGATTCGCGAGCAACTGATCCTCGGCCTGGAACAGGCGCGGGACACGGTATTGCCCGAGATCATCATCGAAAAACGCTTCAAACCCTTCGTCGAAGACCGCCTGCCAGCCATGACGGCGGGCACCCTGGGCCTGATCGGCCATCCCGGTGATTACCCGGCCTGCCCACGCGGGCTGGACGAGCCGGTGACCCTGGCAATCGGCCCGGAAGGTGGCTGGATTCCGTATGAAGTGGACCTGCTGACCAAGGCCGGATTACAACCCGTGCAACTGGGCGCACGCATCCTGCGCGTCGAAACCGCCGTCACCGCCCTGCTCGCCCGGCTCTTCTAACGGCGCCCGCCCTCCTGTAAGAGCGAGCTTGCTCGCGAAGGTCGTTAACGATTACACGTCCATCCTAGATGAACACGTCGTCCTTACGTTTTTCGCGAGCAAGCTCGCTCCTACAGAAAAGTCTGTAACCGCCGATAACCTTTGAATAAGTCCAAGCCTTGTTCCAGGGGAGTTCGCAGCATGTATCGTTGGTTAGCCGAAAAGCTGGGGAATGTGGGTGTCAATCGCAAGCTGGGCGTAGGCTTTGGCTTAGTGTTGATCCTGACGTTGTTGATCACCTTCACCGGCTGGACCGGCCTGGGCGATGTGATCAGTCGCGGTGACAAGCTGGGCTATATCTCCAGCCTCAACGGCCTGACCAAGGACTTGCGCCTGGCGCGCCTGGACTTCGAAATGCGGCGCGGCGAACAAGGCACCGACGCGGTCAACAACCTGATCACCAAACTGGACAGCGGCCTGAAAACCGCCGCCGACCTGATCGAGCAACCCGACGACAAGGCCTTGGTCGAACAGCAACAAGACGCCTTGAACCAATACAAAAAGGCCTTTGCCGCCATGGTCCAGGCCGGGCTCAAGCGTGAAGGTGCCCGCAGCAAACTGGGCGACACCGCCGACAACGCCGTGGCAAAAGTCAGCGAGGTCGAAAAAAGCCTGCTGCAAGGCGACAGCGTCACCCAGTTCAACAGCGTGGTTGACCTGAGCAAACTGATTCAGCAAGCGCGTTTCCAGGTGCGTGGCTATACCTACAGCGCCAAGGTCGAGGCTGAACAACCGGCCCTTGATGCCATTGATAACGCCATCAAGAAGATCACCGAACTGGAAGGCCAACTGCCCGCGCAGTACCAGGCCAACCTGCAGCAGGCCAGCACCTCGCTGCAGGCCTACCGCGCGGCCGTCAGCCAGTACCGCGACTCCCAGACCGCCGCCGCCGAGGCGCTGAAAATCATGAGCGCCCAGGGTGACATCCTGCAGGCCCACAGCGAAAAACTCACCACCTCGCAAACCGTGGTGCGCGACACCGACGCCGCGCAGGCCAAACAACTCTTGCTGCTGGCGACCGTGCTGGCGCTGATCTTCGGCCTGGTGGCCGCCTGGGCGATCACGCGCCAGATCGTCATCCCACTGAACCAGACCCTCAAGGTGGCCGAGCGCGTCGCCTCCGGCGACCTGAGCCACAACTTAACCTCCACGCGCCAGGACGAACTGGGCCAACTGCAACGGGCCATGCAAAGCATGACCGTCGGCCTGCGCGAGTTGATCGGTGGTATCAGCGACGGCGTGACCCAGATCGCCAGCGCCGCCGAGCAACTGTCAGCCGTGACCGAACAGACCAGCGCCGGGGTCAACAGCCAGAAGGTCGAAACCGACCAGGTCGCCACCGCCATGAACGAAATGGCCGCCACTGTGCAGGAAGTCGCGCGCAACGCCGAGGAAGCCTCTGAAGCCGCTGTGGCGGCTGACCAACAGGCCCGAGAAGGCGACAAGGTGGTCGGCGAAGCCATCGCCCAGATCGAGCGCCTGGCCACCGAGGTGGGCAACTCCACGGTCGCCATGGGCGACCTGAAGCGCGAAAGCGACAAGATCGGCAGCGTGCTCGATGTGATCAAGTCCGTAGCCCAGCAAACCAATCTGCTGGCCCTCAACGCCGCGATTGAAGCCGCGCGCGCCGGTGAGGCCGGGCGTGGCTTCGCCGTGGTGGCGGACGAAGTGCGCAGCCTGGCCCAGCGCACGCAAAAATCTACCGAAGAGATCGAAGAGCTGATCGTCGGCCTGCAAAGCGGCACTCAGCAAGTGGCGACCATCATGGACAACAGTCGCGGGCTGACTGACAGCAGCGTCGAACTGACCCGTCGCGCCGGTAGCGCCCTGGCGAGCATCACTCGGACAGTCTCGACCATCCAGGCGATGAACTCGCAGATCGCCACCGCCGCCGAACAGCAAAGCGCCGTGGCTGAAGAGATCAACCGCAGCGTGTTGAACGTGCGCGATGTGTCGGAACAGACGGCTGCGGCCAGTGAGGAGACCGCAGCGTCGAGTACCGAACTGGCGCGCCTGGGTACCCATTTGCAAACACTGGTCGGCCGCTTCAGGGTCTGACCCACCTCACCGCGCGGCGACCTGCCCTGGGTCGCCGCCTTCAGCCTGTGAAATTTCCTACGCATTTATCAGGCTCACCCGACCGCCAAGAGAGCTAGCGTTCAAGTCACGTCAAAGTGTTCGAGCACCTGCGGTGCCCCACACGACGATAACGTCCGCTACTCACCTTGCCGGAGGTTGATCATGCTTCGTCGAATGACTCACTTATTGGGTGACGCCAGTGTCACCCTCAAACTGGCCCTGGGCTTTGCCCTGGTACTGGCCCTGAGCCTCGTCATTGCCGTGACCGGCTGGCAAGCCCTGGCGGCCTCCCTTTATCGTTCGCAAACGCTGACCGTGCTCGCGCAACTGGCAGTCGCTGGCGAGGAATTGCGCGCTGACAGAATCGTCTACCGCACCCTTGACGATGCCGCTAGCCTCAATAAGTTGAGCGTGAGCATGGAAAAAATCGATGGGTACCTGAAGGAGCTTTCCAACCGACTCAAAGCACCGAAAGCCATTGAGTATCTGCAAGAGATGGCCCGTATTGGCGCAACGTTCGAAACTACACTCAAGGACGTGCCCTCGCTGGTGAAAACACGCGAGAACACTCGCGAAGAATTGAAACAAAGCTCCACGCGGACCGGCGACGTGCTGGCGCAACTGGCCAGTGACCTGCCTGATCAAGATGATGAAAAAGCCCTCGACGCCGTCGAAAATCTGCGCCAGGCCATAGAGCAGGCGGAAGATCGTGCCCAAAGCCCCGCCTGGGCTGCCAGCTCGCTGGATGCTTATGCCCAGGTCGTGAGCGACGCAGAGCGCAACCTCGAACTCGCCCAGGCGGCCGTCGCGAAGCTGCCGGTCGATAGCAGCGCGCTGAAAAATGCCGTGCTCGACATTCGCACCCGCCTGACACGCCTTAAAGAAGCTCAACTTACGACCGAGAAATCGCAAAACCAGTTGGAGCAGCTGTTGGATCAGTTAATTGGGCAGAGTGATCTGTTGAGCCAGGATCAAACCCAGCGACGCGACCATGAAGCCGAGCAAGCCCGCACCCAGACCCTCGGAGTGACCGCTGCCGCGTTGCTCTTGGGCACACTGGCAGCCTGGGTGATTGCCGGACAAATCGTGACACCGCTGCGCAAAGCGCTGGCGGTAGCCCATCGCATTGCCGAAGGTGACCTGAGCCACGAAGTGCAGACCCGTCGCAAGGACGAGCTGGGCCAGTTGCAACGCAGCATGACTCAGATGACGCAGAACCTGCGCGGGCTGATTGGCAATATCAGCGATAACGCACGGCAAATCGCCAGCGCCGCCGAGGAACTTTCCGCCGTCACCGAACAAACCCGTGCGGGCGTGAATAATCAGCGAGAGGAAACCGAGCAAGTGGCAACCGCCATGAATCAGATGCTGGCCACCGCCCAGGAAGTTGCGCGCCATGCCGAGCAAGCTTCGATTGCGGCCGGCCAGGCCAATCAGCAGACTGACCTGGGCGATCAGGTCGTGACGGATGTCGTCGCGCAGATTGAGCACCTCGCCCGTGAGATGGCACGCTCAAGCCAAGCCATGCTGGAGCTACAACGGGAAAGCCAAAAGATCGGCAGCGTGCTGGATGTGATTAAGTCCGTGTCGCAGCAGACCAATCTGCTGGCGCTCAACGCCGCGATTGAAGCCGCACGGGCCGGCGAGGCTGGACAAGGGTTTGCGGTGGTCGCCGATGAGGTACGCAGTCTCGCTCAAAGGACCCAGCAGTCCGCCGAGGAAATCGAAGGGTTGATTGGTGGCTTGCACAGCGGTACGCAGCAAGTAGCCGACATCTTGGACTACAGCTGCACGTTGACCGACAACAGCGTCGGCCTGGCACGCAACGCCGGGGACGCCCTGAGCGAAATCGCCCGCACAGTGATGGTCATCCAGGAAATGAACCCGCAGATTGCCGCAGCCGCCGAAGAGCAAAGCGCGGTTGCTGAAGAGATCAATCGCAGTGTATTGAAAGTTCGCGATGCCTCGGAGCAAACCGCCGCCGCCAGCGAACAGACGGCGGCGGCGAGCATCGAACTGGCACGACTGGGCACGGATTTGCAGCAGTGCGTGGGGCGGTTCAAGGTCTGACCGCCCTGGCTGGGGTCTACAGAACTTGACGCAGGAACGCCTGCGCCCGAGGGTCCTTCGGCGCATCGAAGAACGTGGCCGGGGCAGCGTCTTCCAACAGTTTGCCATGGTCGAAGAACAGCACCCGGTCGGCCACTTCACGGGCAAAGCCCATTTCGTGGGTGACGCAGACCATGGTCATGCCTTCCAGAGCCAGGGTCTTCATCACGTCCAGCACTTCGCCGACCATTTCCGGGTCCAGCGCCGAGGTGGGCTCGTCGAACAGCATGACCTTGGGATCCATCGCCAGGGCCCGGGCAATCGCGACGCGCTGTTGCTGGCCACCGGACAAGCGTGATGGAAACTCGTTGGCCTTCTGTGCAATTCCGACCTTTTCCAGCAACGCCAGAGCCTTGGCCTCGCGCTCCTTCTTGCTGCGCTTGCGCACGACTTTTTGCGCCAGGCACAGGTTTTCCAGCACCGTCATGTGGGGGAACAGGTTGAAGTGCTGGAACACCATGCCGACTTCGCGGCGATAGGCGTTCACGTCGGTCTTCGGGTCAGCCAGTTGCAGGCCATCGATGCTCACCGAACCCGAATCGAACTCTTCCAGGCCATTGAGGCAGCGCAAGAAGGTGGACTTGCCGGAGCCGGACGGGCCGATTACCACCAGCACTTCGCCTTTGGCCACCTGGGTGGTCACGTTGTCGACCGCACGGACCACATGGCCGCGGGTGTCGAAGACTTTTACCAGATCGCGGACTTCAATCACTTTGCGCGAGCCTCCGCTCAAGCCGGCTAGCCATTTTTGACAGCGGCAGGTTGATCAGCAGGTACAGGCCTGCGACGCAAAACAGGATTTCAAACGGCGAGAACGAGGTGGTGATCACTTCGCGGCCGCTTTTGAGCAGTTCGGTAATCGCAATCACCGAGACCAGCGAAGTGTCTTTCACCAAGCTGATAAATTGCCCGGCCAACGGCGGGAGCACGCGCTTGAACGCTTGCGGCAGTACCACATGGCGCATCGACTGGCTCGCGCTCAGGCCCAGGGACCGCGCGGCTTCGTTCTGGCCACGGGTGATGGACTGCACGCCAGCACGCACGATTTCCGCCACGTAAGCGCCGGTGAACAGCGACAGCGCGGCGATCCCGGCAAATTCCCGGGACAGGTTGAGCACCGTGCCGATAAAGAAATAGAAAATGAAGATCTGCACCAATAGCGGCGTGCCGCGCACCAGTTCGACGTAGATCGTCGACAGATCCCGCAAGGTCGGGTTGCTGGACAACCGGCACAAGCCGGTCGCCAAACCGATCGCCAGGCCCAGGATGCCCGACACCACCGACAGCCACAGCGTTGTCCACAACCCCCACATCAACGGGCCCAACGCCCAATGACGGGTCACGCCGACCACGTCGCCTTCGGCCACATCGTCGCCACGCGCCACTTGCAGGCTGTTGTCGGCAACGGTCAGCTTCTGCTCGGCGCCCGCGTCGTTGCGCAGGGTCACTTCGGCGACATCGCCTTTGCGCACCAGCTCAACCACGGTGGAAATATCCGCCGCGCGCTGGGACGTTTCAGCCGGGTAGGCGAAGTACTGCGGCACGCGGTTCCAGCGCCACTCGTAGGACATCAACGAGGTGGCGTAGTACAAGGCGCCAGCCAGGCCGACCAGCACGACCACGGTCAGCAGGTGCCAGGGCCATTGGGCTTTTTTCTGTTTCATTTCAACTCTCGGAGTGTGTCGCACTTGTAGGAGCGAGCTTGCTCGCGAAAAACCTGAGAGCGCCACGGGGTGTCAGGTTTCCCGCGTCATCGTTGGCGATTTTCGCGAGCAAGCTCGCTCCTACAGGTTCTGGATCAGCGCTTATTCCATGTCCTTGAGCCACTCGGAGCTCTTGAACCACTTGTCATGGATGCGATCGTAGGTGCCGTCGTTACGGATCTGGTGCAGGAAGTTGTTGATGAAGTTGATGCTGTCGTAGTCGCCTTTCTTCAGGCCGAACGCCAGGGGTTCGAAGGTGAAGGGTTCTTCGAGGTATACCAGCTTGCCGTTACCGACTTTCTTCTCGGCCACCACGTTGTACGGCGCGTCATACACAAAGGCATCGGCCTTGCCGTTGACCACGTCCAGCACGCCTTCCTGCTCGTTGTCGTAGCCGTGGTACTTGGCCTTGGAGATCAGCTTCTTGGCGACCATCTCACCGGTGGTGCCGAGCTTGGAGGTCAGGCGGTATTTCTCGTCGTTCAGGTCTTTGTAGGACTTGATGGTGCCTTCCAGTTCCTTGCGGATCAGCAGGGTCTGGCCGACGACGATGAAAGGTTCGCTGAAGTTCAGGCGCAGGTTGCGTTCCTGGGTCAGGGTCATGCCGCTGCCGATCATGTCGAACTTATTGGTCAGCAGCGCCGGGATGATGCCGTCGTAGCCGGTGGAGATCGGTTCGAACTTGACGCCCATGGACTTGGCCATGGCCTTGAGAATGTCCACTTCGAAACCGATGATTTCGCCGCGCTTGTTGGTCATCTGGAACGGCATGTAGGTCGGGTCCATGCCGACTTTCAGCGTGCCGCGCTTGACCGCATCATCGATGGCGCCGGCCTGGGCCGCATTGACCGCGACCAGCGCGGTGACGCCTAGCAGCAGCATCGAAAGATACTTTTTCATCATCAAGTCCCCTGAACGATTCTTATAAGGTCGGCGCGCAAACGGGCTGCACCATTTCGGGGTGCGATCCTAACCCACTCGCCTGCTGTCACAAAGGTTTCACGGCTATTTGTTGTCGGCATATGTCGGAAAAGCCCCACAACCGTGCAGCAGAGGGCAGACGTAGACGCGCGCGTGGAGGCCAGTGACAACAGATTGATGTGTAAGCAGTTATGACTTTCAGTCGATTTCCGACAACCACTCGGTGTCCCTGAACCACTTATCGTGAAGACGATCGTAAGTCCCATCCTGGGCAATCTGGTTGAGGAAGTGATTGATCCAGTTAAGGCTGTCGAAATCGCCTTTTTTCAAACCAAACGCCAGAGGTTCAAATGTGAAGGGCTGCTCAAGCGCTAGTAAAGTGCCGTTTTCCGGGCGGCTCAAGGCGATCAGGTTGTAGGGCGCGTCATGAATAAAGGCATCGGCCTTGCCTTGTACCACTTGGCGTACCCCTTCCTCCGGTGTTGAGAAACTGCTGAGTCGGGCCGCTCCTAGAAACCGTCGCACCGCCGCTTCGCCAGTAGTGCCTGCCGTGGCAGCGATCCGGTAGCTAGCGTCGTCCAGGTCTTCCACACTGCTGACCTTGCCCGCCAGGCTTGGGTGTAACAGCACGGACTGGCCGACCACGATGAACGAGTCGCTGAAGTTCAGCTTGAGGTTGCGCTCCTGGGTGACGGTCATGCCGCTGCCGATCAGGTCGAATTTCTTCGCCTGTAACCCCGCTACCAACTCGGTGTAGGGCACCGCGACCAACTCAAGTTCCACGCCCAGCGCTTGACTCATGACGTTGAGCAGGTCGATTTCAAAACCGACGATACGCCCCTGTTTGTCGGTCATTTCGAAGGGCACATAGGTGGGCGTGGTGCCGACTTTCAATACGCCGCGTCGAACGGCGTCGTCAATCGCGCCGGCCTGCGCCAGCCCCATGTGAATCAATGCGACAGCGCTTAGCAGCAGCGCCGAACAATAGCCTTTGCTCATGAATACCCCAGTGGCAAGTCCAAATCCGGGGCGATGCTAACTCAGCCACGGGCACAGCAATACGCCTCGGACAAGGGTCTTTTGTTTCGAAAAAACAAGGGGTTGGCGCGGGGGAGGAAGAAGAGAAAAACGCTGTAGGACCAGCGCTTCGAACACCCCCGAGGTGAACCCTCGGGGGCGTCTGAATCAGGCCGGTTGGGCCTGGGACGACAGAGGTTGCAGCGGCAGCAACGGTGCATGCGGATCAGCCTTGATCGAGTCACGCCAGGCGGCGAGCCACTCGGCATGGCCCTCGTTCCAGACGTGCTCATGCAGGCGAGCCAGCGCGACCGGGTCACTGAGCAAGGCCAGGCGTTCGCCGTTGTTCAGGCCGGCTGGGCCGACTTTCAACGCATGCCGCACACGTTCGGTACGCAGGTACTCGATCGGCTCCGCTTCACGGTGACGCGAAGTCGCCAAGGCGCAGGCCAGGGCGTTCTGCTGCGGATCGACCACCGAACGCACGAAGCCGTCGTTCAGCGCGTGCCAACGGTTTTCGTGGGTGTACAACTCGGTCGACAGCAAGGCCTGCGGCGGATTGTATTCCTCGGGAATCAGGAACAGGCTCTCGTCGCGGGACTTGAGGCCCAGCCCGACACGGCTGGAGATCACCGACACCGGGATCGACAGCATCAGCGACCCCACGATCGGCACCAACCACCACAGGAAGCTCGGGTTCAACCACACCACCAGCAGGGCCCACAGGAAGCCCAACACGGTTTGCGGACCGTGGCGCTTGACCGCTTCGCTCCATGGGGTGGAGTCGTCGTCACGCTGCGGTGAGTTCCAGGTCGCGGCCCAGCCGAGGAACGCGGCGAGCACGAAGCGGGTGTGGAAAATCATCCGCACCGGCGCCAGCAACATGGAGAACAGCATCTCCAGCAGCATCGACAAGGTCACCTTGAACTTGCCGCCAAACTCTTTCGCGCCCTTGGCCCAGATCAGGATGATGCTCAGCAGTTTCGGCAGGAACAGCAGGACGATGGTGGTGGAGAACAACGCCACCGCCTTGTCCGGATGCCATTGCGGCCACAGCGGGTACAACTGGCGTGGTGCCATGAAGTACTGCGGCTCCATCAGGGTATTCACCGCCAACAAAGCTGTGGACAGCACCAGGAACAGGAACCACAACGGCGCCGACAGGTAGGACATTACACCGGTCAGGAACACAGCACGGTGCACCGGGTGCATGCCCTTGACCAGGAACAGGCGGAAGTTCATCAGGTTACCGTGGCACCAGCGGCGGTCACGCTTGAGTTCATCCAGCAGGTTCGGCGGCAGTTCTTCGTAGCTGCCCGGCAAATCGTAGGCAATCCACACGCCCCAGCCGGCCCGGCGCATCAACGCCGCTTCAACGAAGTCGTGGGACAGGATGGAACCGGCGAACGCGCCTTTGCCTGGCAACGGCGCCAGGGCGCAGTGCTCGATGAACGGCTTCATGCGGATGATTGCGTTGTGACCCCAGTAGTGGGATTCACCCAACTGCCAGAAGTGCAGGCCGGCGGTGAACAGCGGGCCGTACACGCGGGTAGCGAACTGCTGCATGCGCGCATACAGGGTGTCCATGCCCGACGCACGCGGCGCGGTCTGGATAATCCCCGCATCCGGCGTGGCTTCCATCAAACGTACCAGGCTGGTCAGGCATTCGCCGCTCATCACGCTGTCGGCGTCGAGCACGACCATGTACTTGTAGTCACCGCCCCAGCGACGGCAGAAGTCGTCGAGGTTGCCGCTCTTGCGCTTTACGCGACGGCGGCGACGGCGATAGAAGATCTTGCCGAAACCACCGGCCTCGCGGCACACGTCAAGCCAGGCTTGCTGTTCGGCAATGCAGATGTCGGCATCATTACTGTCGCTGAGCACGAAGAAATCGAAGCGGTCCAGATCACCCGTGGCGGCGACCGACTCGAAGGTGGCACGCAAACCGGCGAATACCCGGGGCACGTCTTCGTTGCAGATTGGCATCACCAGTGCGGTACGGGCGTCTTTCGGAATCGGCTCGTCACCAGCACTTTTACCGGAGATCCGGTATTTATCGTGACCGGTTAGCAGTTCCAGGAAGCCCATCAACGCGGTCCAGAAACCGGCTGACACCCAGCAGAACAAGATCCCGAACATGATCAAGATGCTGGTTTGCAGGGCGTAAGGCAGTACCTGGGTAGCGGTTTGCAGCAGGGTCTGGTTGCGGATTTCGTCGAAGTCGACCAGCGACCAACCCTGGTACGGCATGATGCCTTTCATGTACCAGCCGGCAACGATGGTCTGGCCGAGCATCAGCACCAGCAGGATGTAACGACGGATCGAACCGACCGTACGCCAGCGCGCGGCCGGCAATACACGCTCATCCTTCGGCGGCGCCGGAGGATTGCTGCGCCCGGTGATACGGCGCCAGCCGCGCACCAGGATATTCGTGCGCCACGGCTCCGGCACCACGCGGGTACGACGGATCGGCGGCGTGGCCTTCAGGCACACACGGCCAGCAGCGTCGAGCGCCAGCATTTCGGCGTCTTGCAGCTCTTCGGCCGTGTTGAGGGTCAACCGCGTGCCAACCGACGCCTGGGCGGCGTCGACCGGTGCGTCGAAGGTCGACGACGACAAGCGTTCGTGCAACTCGGTGAAGGATGTGCAGCCCGCCAGTTCGGCGCGCTGCTCAGCGGTCATCGGTAGATGCGCCAGATACTCCTGCAGAGTTTCTGGCTGGACTTGAGAATTACTCATCGGCAGGCAACTGGTAGCTCCAGGTTTCGGTCAGGACTTGTTCGGTCTTGATCGGCTCCGGTGTGGCTGGGGCAGCTTCTGGCTGCTTGGCTTCCTTGTCTTTCGCTTCTTTCTTGACCTGTTTCTCGTGCTGCTTGGCCAGGACCTTGTCAGCCTTGAGTACGTGGCTGGAATCCTGCTCAGGAGCGGGCGGCGGAACGTCCTGCACCAGTGCAGCGCGCATTTCGGTCGGCTTGCCTGCGTCCTTGATCTTCATGCGCAGGGTCAGGCGCCAGCCTTTGGTGTGTTCGTTGTAACGCACACTGTTTTCAACCAGTTCGGCGTTGTCGCTGACACTCACTTGGCTGCGCACCGGGGCATCCGATGCCAGGGCTTTGAGGGATGGGCCCTCGAAGTCCACCAGGTAGGCCACGCTGCCGTCAGGCTGGCGGATCAAGTTGGATTGCTTCACGTCACCGGTAGAACGCAGGGTTTGCTTGACCCACGCGCTGTCGCTCGGGTGCAGGGACTTCTCGTCCATGGTCCAGTGCAGGCGGTAGGAAACGTCCAGTGGCTTGCCGACTTCAGGCAGCTCGGCCGGGCTCCAGAACGCAACGATGTTGTCGTTGGTTTCGTCGGCGGTTGGGATTTCCACCAGGTTGACGGTGCCTTTGCCCCAGTCGCCTTCAGGCTCGATCCAGGCGCTTGGGCGCTTGTCGTAGTTGTCGTCGAGGTCTTCGTAGTGGCTGAAGTCGCGACCGCGTTGCAGCAGGCCGAAACCTTTCGGGTTCTCTACGGTGAAGTTGCTGACCGACAGGTGTTTCGGGTTGTTCAGGGGGCGCCAGATCCACTCGCCGTTGCCGGCATGGATCGACAGACCGCTGGAGTCGTGCAGTTCACGACGGTAGTTCAGCACTTTGGAAGGCTGGTTCGCGCCGAACAGGTACATGCTGGTCAACGGGGCAACGCCCAGTTTGCTGACCTTGTCGCGCAGGAACATCTGGGATTTCACGTCGACAATGGTGTCGGTGCCTGGACGCAGAATCAGGCGATACGCGCCGGTAGCCCGCGGGGAGTCCAGCAAGGCAAAGATCACCAATTGTTTCTCACCCGGCTTTGGACGCTCGATCCAGAATTCGGTGAACCGCGGGAACTCTTCCCCGGACGGCAATGCGGTGTCGATCGCCATGCCACGGGCAGACAGGCCATACGCTTGGCCCTTGCCGACCACGCGGAAGTAGCTCGCGCCCAACATGGTCATGATTTCGTCTTGCTTGTCGGCTTTGTTGATCGGGTAAAGCACACGGAAGCCGGCATAACCCAGCTGTTCGGTGGCTTTTGGATCAAACTTCACGTCGCCAAAATCGAAGCGCGTCGGGTCGTATTTGATTTCCTGGACGCTGTCGGCAGTGACTTCGTTGATTTTCACCGGTGTATCGAAGTGCATACCCTGGTGATAGAAGGACAGCTTGAACGGGGTGTTCTGATCGGCCCACTCGGCTTTTTCGTTGCGGAAACGAATCTTCTGGTAGTCCGCGAACTTCATTTCACGGAATTCGTTCGGCAGATTGCTGCGCGGAGCTTCGTATTTCTGCCCGGCCAGCTCTTTTGCCTTGGCCGACACATCATCCAGACTGAATGCCCACAGTTGACCCGCGCCGAACAGGCAAAACAGGGCGGAGCCCGTCACCAGTGCGTTTCGTAACCGTTTGGCAGACAATTTTGGTGCATTACAGGGACTAACAATCACGAGCAACCCTCGCCGAAAACAGATCAAAAAACCAACGGCCAGCTATCTATATGCCAGGTTGGCGAGCATTGTTCCGACTCCCCTGGGGCAAAATGATTCCCCATTGGTTGTCGGACAAGTCTCTACCTAAGTCAAAAATGGACCAAACAACGCTGATCCCCGTAGCGCGCGATTATCTAGTAGCCCGCGAAACAACGCATCAGGGATAACGAAGTATTTGTAGCGAAACCCTGCGTTTTTAGGCATTAAAAGTCGTTTTTAATACATTCACGTCTGCAAGAGGAAGGTCACAGGGCCATCATTGACCAAATGCACCTGCATATCGGCGCCAAAACGCCCTGACGCCACCTTGCCATGCAATTGTTGCGCTTGTAACAGCAAGTGATCAAAAAGCGCCGCTCCCAAGGCCGGCGGAGCCGCTGTGGAGAAGCTCGGCCGCAGCCCGCTCTTGGTATCGGCCGCCAGGGTGAACTGCGACACCAGCAGCAAACCGCCGTCGATATCCTTCAACGACAGGTTCATCTTGCCTTCATCGTCACTGAACACCCGATAGTTCAACAGCTTGTGTAACAGCTTATCGGCACTCTCCGGCGTATCTGCAGGCTCGACGGCCACCAGCACCAGCAAACCCTGGTCGATGGCGCCGACGATTTCGCCCGCTACCTCGACCCGGGCGCCGCGCACCCGTTGCAGCAGGCCCTTCATGCTTCTTCAGGCGGCAGGTCGAGCAAGCGACGTGCCATTTCGCTGGTCGCACGCACCAAGGCATCGGTGATGCCGGGCTCGGACGCGGCATGGCCGGCCTCGCGAATCACCTGCAACTCACTGTTGGGCCACGCCTGGTGCAACTCCCAAGCGTTATCCAAAGGGCAAATCATATCGTAGCGCCCGTGGATGATTACGCCAGGCAGATGGGCGATCTTGTGCATATCGCGAATTAGCTGGTTGGGCTCCAGGAAAGAGTTGTTGGTGAAGTAGTGGCACTCGATCCGCGCGATGGACAGCGCACGCTGCGGCTCGGAAAACCGCTCCACATGCTGTGGGCTCGGGCACAGGCCGAGCATGCGCCCTTCCCAGCCGGACCAGGCCTTGGCCGCATGCATCTGGGCGATCTGATCGTTGCCGGTGAGGCGCTTGTGGTAGGCCGCGATCATGTCGTGGCGCTCTTCCGGCGGGATCGGCGCGAGGTAGTCCTGCCAGTAATCCGGGAACAGGCGGCTCGCGCCTTCCTGGTAGAACCAGTGAATGTCCTGCGGGCGGGCCAGGAAAATGCCGCGCACGATCAGGCCAAGTACACGCTCTGGGTGGGTTTGCGCGTAGGCCAGGGCCAGGGTCGAGCCCCAGGAACCGCCGAACAGCACCCATTTGTCGATGCCCAGGTGCTCGCGGATGCGCTCTAGGTCGGCGACCAGGTCCCAAGTGGTGTTGTTTTCCAGGCTGGCGCGCGGGGTGGAGCGCCCGCAACCACGCTGGTCGAAGGTGACGATGCGGTACAGGTTCGGGTCGAAATAGCAGCGGCTCTGGGCATCACAACCGGCACCAGGGCCACCATGGATGAAGACGACGGGCAAGCCTTCGGGGGAGCCACTTTCATCGACGTACAGCGTGTGGGTGTCATCGACGGCCAGATCGTGCCGGGCGTGGGGTTTGATCTGCGGGAACCAAGTCTGCATTGCGCGCTCCGTAAGGGGTCGGGTTCATCCCTGGGGGGACGTCTTTTATTTTGCCGTCTGGCACTATAAACCCGAATTGTGCAATGAGCATGTCCTAGAGCGCTTAGACCTGTGTCAGCGCTTCGCTCCCCAGGTAGTCCAGCAAGTACTCGTAGAGCCGGTCCACTTCCGGCACCTGCCGCCGCGCACGCAGGCAGCCATGCACCAGGCCTTTGCCGGGATACAGCACGGTGGCTACGCCCGCCGCTTGCAGGCGTTCAGCGTAAAGCATGCCGTCGTCGCGCAGCGGGTCGAACTGGGCCACGGCGATGAAAGCCTTGGGCAAACCGCTGAAGTCTGCGGCCAGCAGCGGCATGGCGTAGGGCGACGGTTTGCCGCTGCCCTGCAGGTACAGCGCCAGGTAGCAGTCAGTGTCGGCGCTGCTGAGCAGGGGCGCGTCCATGCAGTCACCCCGTGACGGCAAGTCGCAGGGGCCGCCCAACCCCGGATAGATCAAGACCTGGGCTCGCGGCAACGGTTGCCCGTCGTCACGCAATCCCGTGCACAATGCTGCCGCCAGGTTGCCGCCCGCACTGTCGCCCATGACCACCAAACGCTGCACGTCGATGGCATAGGGCGCCTGCCCCGCCTGGATTGCCTGCCACACGGCACGACAATCCTCGTAGGCGGCCGGGAACGGGTGTTCAGGCGCCAGCCGATAATCGATGGCGATCACCAAGACTTGCAAGACCGTGGCCAGTTCGAAGCAGATGAAATCGTGGGAATCCAGGTCGCCGACCACCCAGCCGCCGCCGTGCATATAAAGGAGGCATGGCCAGCCGTCAGGAGGCATCGGCGCGGCCGGCAGATAACTGCGCACGCCTACGCCGGCCAAGGCGAAGTCCTCGACCTGCAAGCTTTCTGGTTTCGGCGGGGTGAATGCCCGGCACATGCGGTCATAGTTTTGGCGCAATCCCGCCAGCGATGAGTCGTCGGTGGTGAAGGACTCCGTCTTCTCCACGAACGCTGCCAGCTCAGGCGAAATAGGGTATCGACTCATTTCAGGCTCGCCTGCATCGCCGCCGCCCCATCGCTGCCATCAAACGCCTTGACCCCAGCCAGCCAGCGCTGCAAATCCTCGGGATGGTCACGCAACCATTGCTTGGCCACATCCTGCGGCGACTTTCGCTCCATGATCGGCACCATCAGCTGACTTTCCTGGGCGGCGGTGAAAGTGAGGTTTTCCAACAGGCGATTGGCGTTGGGGCAGCGCTCGGCAAAATCCGGGGCGGTGACGGTAGAGACGGTGGCGCGGCCCTCGTCGGGGCCGAACACGTCTTCACTGCCGGTGAGATAGGCCATCTTCATATTGATGTTCATCGGGTGCGGGGTCCAACCGACGAACACCACGAACTCCTTGCGGTTAACCGCACGCTGCACCGCCGCCAGCATCCCCGCTTCACCGGAGGCGACCAACTTGAAGCCGCCGAGGCCGAAGTGGTTGGTGTCGATCATTTTCTGGATATCGGTGTTAGCGCCGCTGCCTGGCTCGATCCCATAGATCTTGCCGCCCAGCTTGTCCTTGAAACGGGCAATGTCGGCGAAGGTTTTCAAGCCCGCATCCGCCACGTACTGCGGCACGGCCAGGGTGGCCTGGGCGTCGGCGAGACTGGGCGTATCGAACACCTTGACCTGCTTGGCCGCCAGGAACGGCGCGATGTTGTTGTCCATCGCCGGTTTCCAGTAACCGAGGAAGATATCCAGGCGCTTGTCGCGGATGCCGGCAAAGATGATCTGCTGCACGGCGCTGGTCTGTTTGCTGTCGTAGCCGAGGCCATTGAGCAACACGTCGGCCATACCGGAGGTGGCGACCACGTCAGTCCAGCTGACCACGCCCATGCGGATGTTCTTGCAGGAGGCCGGCTCGGCGGCCATGACGTTGGCGCTGAGCAACGCGGCGCCGGTGAGGGTCAACAACAGTTTTTTCATGGAAGAGGTCTCACTCGGCAGCTTTATTGTAGGAGTGGCGTCTGACGCGCCGTATCCACAACCTTACCCAGCGAGACCTCGATAAAAGCGACCTGTGGCGACCGGGTTTTGCACCCAGGCGACAGACGGTCAGCCGTAGCGCCTCTGCCCCCACGCCAACAAACCTTGCAACAATTGCTTCAACACCACCTGCGTCGGCTCGGCCAGATCCGCTCGGTACCGGAACGGCTCGAACTCTTCCATATAGGCGCTCTGGCACAGCTCCAGCTGCACCGCATGGATATCCTGGGCCGGGTCACCGTAATGCCGGGTGATATGGCCGCCCTTGAAACGCCCGTTCAGCACATGGGTGTACTGCGGATGCATCGCGCAAATGGCTTCCAGTTGGCTGGCCAGCTCCGGATCACAGGCGGCGCCATTGAAAGTGCCGAGGTTGAAGTCCGGCAGCTTGCCTTCAAACAGGTGCGGGATCACCGAGCGGATCGAGTGCGCATCGAACAGCAAGGCGTAGCCGAATTCGGCCTTGAGCCGCGCCAGCTCTTCTTGCAGCGTACGGTGATACGGGCCCCAGACCTTTTGCAGGTAGCTGGCGCGCTCGGTCTCGCTGGGTTCCAGGCCTTCCTGGAACAACGGCACGCCGTCGAACAACGTGGCCGGGTACAGACCGGTGGTGGCGCCCGCGTACAGCGGCTTGTCGTCGGAAGGACGGTTAAGGTCGATGACGAAGCGCGAGTATTCGGCCGCCAAGGTGCTGGCCCCCAGCTCTTCGGCAAAGTCATACAACGTGGGGATGTGCCAATCAGTGTCCGGCAGGCTTTGCGCCTCAGAAATCAACCCTGCCTCGACCGCAGGCGTCAGGCGCAGGCCGGCGTGGGGCATGCTGATCAGCAGCGGCACACGGCCTTGTTTGAAGTTCAGAACCTTATCCACCAGCAGTACTCCTCAAACAGTGACATCGACGCCATGGCGTACGACGCGTTTATCCAGCTCGCCGCCCAGCCAATAGGCCAGGTCGGCGGGACGATCAATCTGCCAGGCGACGAAGTCCGCGACCTTGCCCACTTCCAGGGAGCCGTGGGTATCGCCCATGCCCAACGCAGTGGCGGCATGTTGGGTGGCGCCGGCCAGGGCTTCTTCCGGGGTCATGCGGAACAGTGTGCAGGCCATGTTCAGCATCAGGCGCACCGACAGCGCCGGCGAGGTGCCGGGGTTGAGATCGCTGGCGATGGCGATCTTCACGCCGTGCTTGCGCAGGGCGTCCATCGGCGGCAACTGGGTCTCGCGCAGGAAGTAGAACGCGCCCGGCAGCAGCACCGCGACGGTGCCGGAGGCGGCCATGGCAATGGCATCTTCTTCGGTCATGAATTCCAGGTGATCGGCCGACAGCGCCTGGTAACGCGCGGCGAGGCTGGAGCCGTGCAGCGACGACAGTTGCTCGGCGTGCAGTTTCACCGGCAGGCCGAGTTGCTGGGCAACTTTGAACACGCGCTCCACCTGTTCGGTGGAAAACGCCAGGTATTCGCAGAAGGCATCCACCGCGTCCACCAGCCCTTCCGCCGCCAAGGCCGGCAGCATTTCGGCGCAGATGTGCTCGATGTAGTCGTCGGCGCGGTCCTTGTATTCCGGCGGCAACGCGTGGGCCGCCAGGCACGTGGCGCGCACGCTGACCGGCAGCGCTTCGCCGAGGCGACGGGCGACGCGCAGCATCTTGCGTTCGTTGGCCAAGTCCAGGCCGTAGCCGGACTTGATCTCCACGGTGGTCACGCCGTCGCGTAGCAAACTGCGCAGGCGCTTTTCAGCGCTGGCGAACAGTTCATCTTCCGTCGCGGCGCGGGTGGCACGCACGGTGCTGGCAATACCGCCGCCCTTGGCCGCGATCTCGGCGTAGCTCACGCCTTCGAGGCGCTGCTCGAATTCGCCGCTGCGGTTACCGCCGAACACCGTGTGGGTGTGGCAGTCGATCAGCCCGGGGGTGACCCACGCGCCTTGCAGGTCATGCACCTGGGCGTAATCCGCCGTGGGTGCCTGGCTGCGGGGGCCGATCCACTCGATGAGCGAACCGACGGTCACCATGGCGGCATCCTCGATGATCGAGTATTTGCCCTGTGCCATGGTTGCGACGTGGCAGTGTTGCCAAAGCGTTTTCATCAACGCCTCCCTAGATTAACGATGAGACAAAGCCGGGTCGTAATGAACCTTGGCCGCTTGCCCGGCCGCGGGTTTGACCCACAGCAGGTAAGCCAGCACCAGCAGCACGATCCACACGGCACCGACCAGCAAAGCGGCCTGGGTGTCCGGGAAGTAGCCCAGCACGCCAAACACGAACAGCATGAACACAATGGCGGCCGCCGGCGCATAGGGCCAGAACGGCACGGGGAATTTCAGTTCGGCCACCTGCTCTTTAGTCATCGAACGGCGCATGGCAACCTGGGTTAACAGGATCATCAGCCACACCCACACGGTGGCGAAGGTGGCAATCGAGGCGATCAGCAGGAACACGTTTTCCGGGATCAGGTAGTTGAGCACCACACCGCCGAGCAGCGCCGCGCCCATCACCACCACGGTCATCCACGGCACGCCGTGTTTCGACAATTGCGCAAAGCCTTTAGGCGCCTGCCCCTGCTGGGCCAGGCCGTACATCATGCGGCCGGCGCCGAAGATGTCGCTGTTGATCGCCGAAACGGCCGCCGAGATCACCACGATATTGAGAATGGTCGCCGCCGAGCCGATGCCCAAGTTGCTGAAGATCTGCACAAACGGGCTGCCCTGGCTGCCGATTTGTGGCCACGGATAGATGGCCATCAGCACAAACAAAGTCAGTACGTAGAACAGCAGTATACGCAGCGGCACCGCGTTGATCGCCTTGGGGATCACGCGTTGGGGGTCCTTGGCTTCACCGGCGGTGATGCCGATGATTTCGATGCCGCCAAAGGCAAACATCACCACGGCGAACGAGGCGATCAGGCCGCCGATGCCATTAGGCATGAAGCCGCCGTGGGCCCACAGGTTGCTGAGCCCACTGGCCTGGGTTTCACCTGCCGAATGGATGCCAAACAGCATGATGCCAAACCCGCCGAGGATCATCGCCACGATGGCGCCGACCTTGAGCAGCGACAGCCAGAACTCCATTTCGCCAAACACTTTGACGTTGCACAGGTTCAGGCCGCCGATCAAAAACACAATGCCGAGCACCCAGACCCAACGTGCGACTTCGGGAAACCAGAAGCCCATGTAGATGCCGAAGGCGGTCACGTCGGCCAGGCAGACGATGATCATCTCAAACGCGTAGGTCCACCCGAGGACAAACCCAGCCATAGGGCCAAGGTAAGTGCTGGCGTACTGGCCGAAAGAGCCGGAAACCGGATTGTGCACGGCCATTTCGCCGAGGGCGCGCATGACCATGAACACGGCGGCGCCGCCGATCAGGTAGGCCAGCAGCACGGCGGGGCCGGCCATCTGGATGGCGGAGGCAGAGCCATAGAACAGCCCGGTGCCGATCGCGGAACCGAGTGCCATGAAGCGAATATGTCGGGCGCTGAGCCCGCGTTTCAAACCCTTTTCTTGCTGGTGCATTTCTCTTCCCTAATTATTCTTATCCTGAGAAAAACGGGATGCCTCTGTAGGAGCGAGCTTGCTCGCGAAGAACCTGAGAACGCCAAGGGGTGCCAGGCTACCCGCGTCATCGTTGGCGATTTTCGCGAGCAAGCTCGCTCCTACAGTGGAAGCGGTGTTGCGGTTACAGGCTTGGCAGCAGCTCGGCCGGCACCAGCTCATTCAAGCAGCGGCTGGCCAACAACTCGCTGGCGGCGTTGATGTCCGGCGCAAAGAAACGGTCCTTCTCATAGAACGCCACTTTGTCGCGCAGAATCCCACGCGCTTTTTCCAGTGCAGGCGAGGTTTTCAGGCCTTCGCGCAGGTCCAGGCCCTGGCACGCGGCCAGCCATTCCACAGCGAGAACGCCACGGGTGTTCTCGGCCATTTCCCACAAACGCTTGCCCGCAGCCGGGGCCATGGACACGTGGTCCTCCTGGTTGGCCGAAGTCGGCAAGCTGTCGACGCTATGGGGATGGGCCAACGCCTTGTTTTCGCTGGCGAGCGCGGCGGCGGTCACCTGGGCGATCATGAAGCCGGAGTTCACACCGCCATTGCCCACCAGGAACGGCGGCAGTTGCGACATGTGCTTGTCCATCATCAGCGAGATACGGCGCTCGCTGAGCGAACCGATTTCGGCGATGGCCAGCGCCATATTGTCGGCTGCCATGGCCACTGGTTCGGCGTGGAAGTTGCCACCGGAAATCACGTCACCTTCGGCGGCAAAGACCAGCGGGTTATCCGACACGGCGTTGGCCTCTACCACCAGCACCTCGGCGGCCTGGCGGAACTGGGTCAGGCACGCGCCCATGACTTGTGGCTGGCAGCGCAGCGAGTACGGGTCCTGCACCTTGTCGCAGTTCTGGTGCGACTGCGACACCTGGCTGCTTTCGCCCAGCAGGTGACGATAGGCCGCTGCCGAATCGATCTGCCCACGCTGGCCGCGTGCGGCATGAATGCGTGCGTCGAAGGGTGAGCGCGAACCCAGCACCGCTTCCACGGTGAGTGCGCCACACGCCAGGGCGCCGGCGAACAGGTCTTCACCTTCGAACAGGCCACGCAGGGCGTACGCGGTGGATACCTGGGTGCCGTTGAGCAGCGCCAGGCCTTCTTTGGCGGCGAGGGTCAGCGGCGTCAGGCCGGCGACTTTCAGCGCCTCGGTGGCTTCCAGCCACTCACCTTTGTAGCGCGCCTTGCCTTCGCCCAGCAGCACCAGGGACATGTGCGCCAATGGAGCCAAGTCACCGGAGGCACCGACCGAACCCTTCAACGGAATATGCGGGTACACCTCGGCGTTGATCAGCGCGATCAGCGCGTCGATCACCTGGCGGCGGATCCCGGAGAACCCACGGCTAAGGCTGTTGACCTTGAGCACCATGACCAGCCGCACCAGCGCATCGCTGATCGGCTCACCGACACCGGCAGCATGGGACAGCACCAGGGAACGCTGGAGGTTTTCCAGGTCTTCGCTGGCGATGCGGGTCGAGGCCAGCAGGCCGAAACCGGTATTGATGCCATAGGCAGTGCGGTTCTCGGCGAGAATCTGCTCCACGCAGGCAACACTGGCTTCGATCTGCGCCGTGGCGCTGTCATCCAGACTGAGGGTTACCGGCTGCTGGTAGATGGCTCGCAGTTGGGCAAGGCTCAGTTGGCCTGGAATCAGGTTTAGCGCAGTCACATTCATACTCCTTTTGAATTGTTCTTTTGAATAAGTGTTCAGTGCAAATTCGGTAAGTCGGTGTTTTTGAGCAGTTGGGCAGCGGCCGCAATGTCCGGCGCCAGCCAGCGGTCTTGCTCGTAGGCCGGCACCACTTCACGCAACAGGCGCCAGGCGCGGTCGGTGCCAGCGCCGAAGCGCTGGTCCTTCAAGAATTCGAACGCCTGGGCCGCCAGCAAGTACTCGATGGCGAGGATCTGCGTCACGTTGGCCAACACCTGGTGCAGCTTGAGCGCCGCATTGGTGCCCATGCTCAGGTGGTCTTCCTGCAGTCCCGAGGTGACGAAGTTGTCGAGCACCGCCGGTTGCGCCAACTGGCGGTTTTGCCCACACAGCGAGGCGGCGACGTACTGCACGATCATCATCCCGGAGTTGACCCCAGGGTTGCTCACCAGGAACGCCGGCAAGCCGCTGACGTGCGGGTTGATCAGGCGGTCCAGGCGACGTTCGGCCACCGAGCCGATTTCGGCCATGGCGATCGCCAGCATGTCCGCCGCCAATGCCACGGATTGTCCGTGGGGGTTGGCCTGGGACACTACGCGGTAATTGTCTGGCGTACCGAGTACCAGCGGGTTGTCGGTGGCGCCGTTGAGCTCGGTCTCGATCTGGCGCGTGGCGTGTTCCACCTGGTCGCGGGCCGCGCCGTGGATCTGCGGGATCGAACGGATACTCAGCGCGTCCTGGGTACGAAGGCCTTTGCTGCTGGCGATCACTTCGCTGCCATCGAGCAAGGCACGCAGGTTGATGCCGA
Organism: Pseudomonas reactans; assembly: GCF_013385825.1. Taxonomy (GTDB): domain Bacteria; phylum Pseudomonadota; class Gammaproteobacteria; order Pseudomonadales; family Pseudomonadaceae; genus Aquipseudomonas; species Aquipseudomonas reactans. The sequence goes on from NZ_JACAPG010000002.1 coordinate 380,087, forward strand.
CTTGCTGCATGCCTGGATGAGGTTTGAGGGCGATGATTTCCTCGTCAAACGCGTCGATCTGCCCGCGCTGTGCCTCGAAGCTCATGGCGCCGATCACGTCGGCCCATTGCAGCAAGTGATGGGCGTCGGCCAGGGCGAGGCAGCTCAGACCGGTCATGCACGGCGTGCCGTTGACCAGGCACAGGCCGTCTTTGGCGCCGAGCACGACCGGATGCAATCCTTCCGCGCTTAAGGCCTCTTGAGCCGGAACGATGCGGCCTCGGTAACTCACATTGCCCACGCCCAACAAGGCCACGCCTACATGGGCCATATGGGTCAGGTAACCCACCGAACCCTGGGACGGCACTTGCGGTGTGATGCCGTGGTTGAGCAGCGCCAGCAACGAATGCACCACCTGGGGATGCAGGCCGGATTTGCCGTGGCTGTAGTTGATGATCGCCGCGCAGATGATCGCGCGGGTCTGCTCGTCGCTCAGCGCCGGGCCGACGCCGCAGGCATGGCTCAGCAAGGTATTGCGCGACAGCTGGCTGAGTTGTTCGCCCTTGAGCGACACATTGCACAGCGCGCCCAGGCCGGTGTTCACGCCATAGGCGCGCTCACCGCTGGTGACGATGCGCTGCACGATGGCCTGGGCATTGTCGATGCGCGCCCAGGCCTGGCCCGAGAGTTCAAGCACCGCGCCGTGGCGGGCCACGGCGACGACGTCCTGCCAGCGCAGCGGGGCGTCGGCAATGATGATTTTTTCAGCCTGGAACATGGTTGACCTCTTCAATTCAAACCACCGCCGCCCGCCGCTGAACAAACCGATCCACATATTCATCCGCCGGCGAATGCAGGATCTCCCGAGGGGTGCCGACCTGGATCAGCTTGCCGTCCTTGAGGATCGCAATGCGGTTACCGATGCGCACGGCCTCGTCGAGGTCGTGGGTGATGAACACGATGGTTTTGTGCAGGGTCTTTTGCAGCTCCAGCAACTGGTCCTGCATCTCGGCGCGAATCAGCGGGTCGAGGGCGCTGAAGGCTTCGTCCATCAGGATGATGTCGGTGTCGGCCGCCAAGGCGCGGGCCAGGCCAACGCGCTGGCGCATGCCACCGGAAAGCTGGTGCGGGTATTTGTTTTCGTAGCCCTTGAGGCCCACGGTTTCGATCCAATGCAAGGCACGCTCGGTGCAGACTTGCTTGGTTTCGCCACGTACCTTCAGGCCGTAGGCGACGTTGTCGAGCACGCTCTTGTGGGGCAACAGGCCGAAGCTCTGGAACACCATGCTGATCTTGTGCCGACGGAATTGGCGCAGGGCTTCCATGTCCAGTTGCAGGATGTCTTCGCCGTCCACCAGGATCGCGCCGCTGGTGGGGTCGATCAGGCGGTTGAAGTGACGCACCAGCGTGGACTTGCCAGAACCCGACAGGCCCATGATCACGAAGATCTCGCCAGTGCCGATGCTCAGGGACAAGTCGTTCACGCCGACCACGCAGCCGGTCTCGGCCAGCACCTGGTCCTTGGTCTTGCCCTGGCCGATCAGCGACAGCGCGTCCTTGGAGCGGGCGCCGAAGATCTTGAAGACGTTTTTAACTTCGATTTTGCTGACAGTAGTCATTTGCTCGCCTCATGCCGTGGACGACCATAGGCCTGGGTAATGCGGTCGATGACCACTGCGAGAATCACGATCGCCAGCCCGGCTTCGAGGCCACGGCCGACGTTGAGGGTCTGGATGCCGACGAGCACGTCTTCACCCAAGCCACGGGCACCGATCATCGAGGCGATCACCACCATCGACAGCGCCATCATGGTGGTCTGGTTGATACCGGCCATGATGCTCGGCAACGCCAACGGAAGTTGCACACCGAACAGTTGCTGCCAACGGTTGGCACCAAAGGCGTTGATGGCTTCCATGACTTCGCCATCGACTTGGCGAATGCCCAGGTCAGTGAGGCGGATCAGCGGCGGCGCGGCGTAGATCACCGTGGCGAAGATCGCCGGGACCTTGCCCAGGCCGAACAACATCAGCACCGGAATCAGGTACACGAAACTCGGCATGGTCTGCATGATGTCGAGCAGCGGCATCAGCACCGAGCGCAGGCGATTACTGCGTGCGGACAGGATGCCCAACGGCACGCCGATCAGCACCGAGATCACCGTGGCGACCATCATCAAGGCCAGGGTCTGCATCAGCTTGTCCCACAGGCCAACCGCGCCCACCAGGAACAGCAAACCGACGATCACCGCCGTGGTCACCACCTTGCGGGTGGCGTGCCAGGCGACGCCGCCGACGATGGCCAGCATCAGCCACCAGGGCGCTGCGCGCAGCAACCCTTCCAGGTTGACGATGGCCCAAAGCAGGGTGTCGGAAATGTGCCGGAACACATCGCCGTAGTTGGTGACCAGTGAATCCACCCAACCGTTGACCCAGTCGGCAATGGAAAACGTAAAACTCTCAGGAAACATATCGTGCTCTCGATCCAGTGGGTTGTGGCTGGGCGTCCGGTTGCCGGTGAAGGCAACCGGAAACGCTCAACCTACAAGGCCGCGTCGATTTTCTTGGCTGCGTCGTCGCTCACCCATGCGTGCCAGACTTCAGGATGTTCCTTGAGGAAAATTTTCGCCAGTTTTGGCGACTCAATTCGCTCCTTGGCCATGCGACCCAGGTTCTGGTTCAGCAGGTCGATCGGCAGGTTGACCTTTTCCAGCACGGCCACCAGTTCCGGGGCTTGCTCGTGGAAGGTCTTGGACAGGCCGACCTTGATGGTCACGCTCTTATCCACACCGGGTTTTTCTTCCAGCTTGACCAGGTCGACCTGGCCCATCAGCGGGGTTGGCGACCAGTAGTAGAACAGGATCGGCTCGCCACGCTTGTAGCTCGACAGCACCGCCGCATCTAGCGCCGGGCCGGTGCCTGGGCGGAAGTTGGTGTAGGAATTTTCCAGGCCGTAGCTTTTCAGCATTTCGCTGTTGTCCAGCTCGCAGGTCCAACCGGCCGGGCAGTTGTAGAAACGGCCTTTGGAGGGCTCTTCCTGGTCCTTGAACACCGCGGCGTACTTGGCCAGGTCAGCAATGTTTTTCAGGTCGGGGGCCTTGGCTTCCAGCTTGCGCTTGGCATCGCCTTCGATCACATAACGCGGCACGTACCAGCCTTCGATGGCACCGACTACCGGGGCGCCGACGCCGACGACTTTGCCGGCCTTCTCGGCCTTGTTCCAGACTTCACTGCGGCCCACCCACTCTTCGGCAAAGACCTGGATGTCGTTGCTGCTCAGGGCGTTTTCCATGGTGATGGAGTTGCCCGGCAGGCTGTCGGTTTTGCAGTCGTAGCCTTTTTCCAGCACGGTTTGCAGGATGTCGGTGAGCAACATGCCGCTTTCCCAGTTCAGGCCTGCGAATTTCACCGGCTTGCCGGATTCGCACCAGCCGGCCGCCTGGGCGCCGACGCTCGCCAGCAAGCCCGTAGAGAACAGTGTGGCCATCAGGGTCTTATGCATTTTCATTGTTGTGACGCTCCCAATCTTGAAATGGATTACGGCAGTCAGTAGGCATCCTGCCCTGTCCACGTCCCATCAGGCTTGTGCAGCCAGCCCGGTTGTTGTTGGTATAGCGCCCTGCTCTGTTGGCAGGATCAGGTGATCGGGCACCGTGCCGTGCCATTTTTTCGCACACAGGTAGTACAGCGCTGCCGGCAGGACCAGACCGATGATCCAGGAAATGTCCACATCACCCAGCGCGGCCACCAAAGGGCCGGTGTAGAACTTGGTGGAGATGAACGGCAACTGCACCAGCACGCCGAACACGTACACGCTGATACCGAGCAGGTTCCAGCGACCATAACGACCGTTCGGGTCGGCCAGCGCCGGTACGTCATAACGCTCGCGGGTGATGCAGTAGTAGTCCACCAGGTTGATCGCGCTCCAGGGCGTGAAGAACGCCAGCAGGAACAGGATGAAAGACTTGAACGCGCCGAGGAACGAGTGCTGGCCGAGCAATGCGATCAAGGTCGCGGTGCCGACAATCGCCAGCACGAACACCAGGCGTTGCAAGCGCGTGACCTCCAGGCGGCCACGGAAACCGCTAATGATGGTCGCGATGCACATGAAGCTGCCGTAGGAGTTCAGCGTAGAGATGGTGACCTTGCCGAACGCGATGCTGAAGTACAGCAGCGCAGCGGTGGCCCCCGTACCGCTCAAGCCCACAATGTAGGCCACTTCGTGACCGGCGAATTGCCCGTTGGACATGGCCGCGGCAAACACGCCGAGGACCATCGCCACCTGCGCGCCAATCACCGAACCGGCACCGGCGGCGAGAAATGTTTTCACCGAAGAGGTCTTGCTCGGCAAATAGCGCGAGTAGTCCGCCACGTAAGGGCCGAAAGCGATCTGCCAGGAGGCCGCGAGCGACACCGCCAGCAGGAAGCTGCTCCAGCTGAAGTGACGGATCTGCAGGAGTGCGCCCACGTCGGTCTGGCTCATCAGACGGCTGAACAGGTAGACAAAGGCAATTACGCCAATGACGCTGGCCACACGGCCGATGAAATGGATCACCCGGTAACCGAGCACCGTGACCAGCACAATGACACTGGCGAAGATCAGGATGCCGGTGCTGTCGCTGACCCCGAACAACTGGCCCAGCGCCTGGCCGGACAACACCGTGCCGGTGGCGGTGAAGCCGAGGTACATCAGGCACACCAGCACGATCGGAATCGCCGCGCCGTACACGCCAAACTGAACCCGGCTGGAGATCATCTGCGGCAGGCCCAGCTTGGGCCCTTGCGCCGCATGCAACGCCATCACGCCGCCGCCGATCAGTTGACCGACCAACAGGCCGATCAACGACCAGAACACATCACCGCCCAGCACTACGGCCAAGGCCCCGGTGACAATCGCGGTGATCTGCAGGTTGGCACCCATCCACAGGGTGAACTGGCTCAATAGACGACCGTGTCTTTCCGCTTCCGGGATGTAGTCGATCGAACGTCTCTCGATCAACGGGGTGGTGCTTGCACGTGCGTCAGCCATTTACTTTCAACCTCTGATGGATTGTTCACTTCTTTCTGTAGGAGCGAGCTTGCTCGCGAAGATATTCCAGGCGCATCGCTGCGCTGAATGTACGTTCTTCGCGAGCAAGCTCGCTCCTACAGTGGGTGTGTCAGCCTTTGATCATCGGCAGGTTCAAGCCCTGCTCCTTGGCGCAATCAATCGCGATCTGGTAGCCGGCGTCGGCGTGACGCATCACACCGGTGGCCGGGTCGTTGTGCAGTACGCGGGCAATGCGCTCAGCCGCTTCGTCGGTGCCGTCGCAGACAATCACCATGCCGGAGTGCTGGGAGAAGCCCATGCCCACGCCGCCGCCGTGGTGCAGCGAAACCCAGGTCGCGCCGCTGGCGGTGTTGAGCAAGGCGTTGAGCAGTGGCCAGTCGGACACGGCGTCGGAACCGTCCTGCATGGCTTCGGTTTCGCGGTTCGGGCTGGAAACCGAGCCAGAGTCGAGGTGGTCACGGCCGATCACCACCGGCGCCGACAGCTCGCCGCGGCGTACCATTTCGTTGAATGCCAGGCCGAGCTTGGCGCGCTGGCCCAGGCCCACCCAGCAGATACGCGCCGGCAGGCCCTGGAAGCTGATGCGCTCGCGCGCCATGTCCAGCCAGTTGTGCAGGTGGGCGTCGTCGGGGATCAGCTCTTTGACCTTGGCGTCGGTCTTGTAGATGTCTTGCGGGTCGCCGGACAACGCCGCCCAACGGAACGGGCCGATGCCACGGCAGAACAGTGGGCGGATGTAGGCCGGTACGAAACCCGGGAAGTCGAAGGCGTTTTCCACGCCTTCTTCCTGGGCCATCTGGCGGATGTTGTTGCCGTAGTCGAAGGTCGGGATGCCTTGTTTCTGGAATTCCAGCATGGCTTTGACGTGCACGGCCATCGACTGCTTGGCGGCCTTGATCACGGCCGCCGGCTCGGTCTTGGCGCGGGCGCGGTATTCGTCCCAGGTCCAGCCGGCGGGCAGGTAGCCGTTGAGTGGGTCGTGGGCGCTGGTCTGGTCGGTGACCATGTCCGGGCGCACGCCGCGCTTGACCAGTTCCGGCAGGATTTCCGCCGCGTTACCCAGCAGGGCGATGGAGATGGCCTTGCCTTCCTTGGTGTACTTGGCGATGCGCGCCAGGGCGTCGTCGAGGTCGGTGGCTTGTTCGTCGACATAACGGCTGTTCAGGCGGAAGTCGATGCTGACCTGCTGGCATTCAATGTTCAGCGAGCACGCGCCGGCCAGGGTCGCGGCCAAAGGTTGCGCGCCGCCCATGCCGCCGAGACCGGCGGTGAGTACCCAACGGCCCGTCAGGTCGCTGTTGTAATGCTGGCGACCCGCTTCGACGAAGGTTTCGTAGGTGCCTTGGACGATGCCCTGGCTGCCGATGTAGATCCAGCTGCCGGCGGTCATCTGGCCGTACATGGCCAGGCCCTTGGCATCCAGTTCGTTGAAGTGTTCCCAACTGGCCCAGTGCGGCACCAGGTTGGAGTTGGCGATCAGCACACGTGGGGCGTTGCTGTGGGTCTTGAACACGCCGACCGGCTTGCCGGATTGCACCAGCAGGGTTTCGTCGTCATTCAGGTTGGTGAGGCTCTCGACGATCTGGTCGTAGCACTCCCAGTTGCGCGCCGCACGGCCGATACCGCCGTACACCACCAATTCTTTTGGGTTCTCGGCCACTTGCGGGTCGAGGTTGTTCATCAGCATGCGCAGCGGCGCTTCAGTCAGCCAGCTTTTGGCGGTGAGCTTGTTACCGTGGGCGGCACGGATTTCGACGTCACGGTATTTTGTAGGCCTGGCTTTAGAAAAATCGGTCACGACTGGACTCCTCGGCATGATGCGCGAACATGGATGGTGCGAAGGAGAGTCTTACGCACACATCTTTACTTGTACATACAAGCATATGCAATCAAGCGGCCAACTTGCTGAGGGTGCTGTTGAGATTTTTTTGGAAGGCGTGTGCAAGCCTTGAAAATTAAGGCTTCGAGACTTGATGAAATTTCTTACGAGGAATTTTTACAGCGGGGGTGGTTTAGCGCGATGGCGCGGTTTTGCGCCACGCTGGGGCATTCGGTAACAAAGTGGTGCGAGGGTTGGAAACAGATTTTGTGGACACTACAAAACAACTGTAGGAGTTGGCTTGCCGGCGATGGCAGTGTGTCAGTCAGCACATCGGAGACTGATGCACCGCCATCGCCGGCAAGCCGGCTCCTACAGGGTTAGTCGCGTGGTGTCAGTTCGATGATGCAGCTGCGACCCGTTACGCAGAGGTCCAGCAGGCCAGTGTTACCGTCCACTTGCAGGCAGTCGTGATGGCCCAGTTTCTGGTCCAACACCTTCACTTCATCAGCAACGCTGAACACCAGCACTGTCTGCGCCGTGCTGAAGAAACGCTGTTCGCCATCGATCCATTGCAGCCGTGCGTGGTAACGCTGGGGCGAATAGATCAGGTTGAAGTCGCGGATCGGCCCGGTGATCAAACGGCATGACACCTGGCTGTCACCCTTGAACGCAAAAGCTTGCAGCGGCAGCAACCCGCGCTGTTCCTCGCCGTCTACGGTCAACACCATACCGGCGCCCTGGATCACGGTGATCACGCGCTGGTAGCCGGCGAAGGTGGAAAATCCGCCGGATTCAGCGATATCCGCAATCGACAAGCGCCAGCCAAAGCCATCCAGCCCTGCGCCGGCATCTCGGGTGATTTCTTCAGTGCTGCCGCCGCCGTTTTTCCACGGCATGCGGACGTACTCAGCGGCGCGCCAGACTTTTACGCTACTCATTTACTGAAACGTCCTTCGAGGCTATGACGGGAACCGGGGTGGATCAAACGCGCGGCGGTCACCGGCTGGCGGCCCGACCAGGTGCGTCTGCGTATCAACAGGCACGGCTCGGTAGGCTCGATCTGCAGCAGCTTGCACTCGGCGGCGTCGGCAAGGATGGCTTCGACCACGTGCTCACCTTCGGTCAGTGGCGCCACTTGGTTCAGGTAGGCGTAAGGCGTTTGCTGGGTGAAATCCTGCTGCAGGTATTCCGGCGCGACCAGAGCGTTGACGAAGCGGTCTTCGATTTGCACGGGAATATCGTTTTCGAAGTGCACGATCAATGAATGGAAAACACGCCCGCCTTCACGCATCTCCAAGGCAACGGCGCGCTCGGAACCGGCGGCCTCTTCGCCCAGGTGGATGACCTGGCAGGTATGCCGATGACCGCGTGAGGCGATCTCATCGGCAATGTTGTGCACTTCGAACAGGGCAGACTGGCTCTTGGGCTCGGCGACAAAGGTGCCGACACCTTGCATGCGTACCAGCAACCCTTCAGCGGTGAGCTCACGCAGGGCGCGGTTGATGGTCATGCGGCTGAAACCCAACTGACTGACCAATTCGCTCTCTGACGGCACACGGTAATGGGGCGGCCAGTTGCCGTTGAGGATCTGCTGGCTGATCATCTGTTTGACGCGGGCATACAAGGGCGCCGGACTTTCGTCCATGTGGGCAGCCAGCGAAGACTTGGCAGGCGGAGTCGGCACAGGGAATCCTTGCAGGGGGAAAAGATGCATAGATTGCCGGAGTTTACCGAGCAGGCAAACGTCTGTATATGTATATACAAATAAACACACGACCGGGGTGCCTTGATCATGTCCGCTTTCTTTGCCGAACGCGCGCTGCTGCCTAATGGATGGGCCAATGATGTACGTCTTGAAGTCAGCGCCGAGGGCCTGCTGACAAAAGTTGAGGCCAATGCCAGTGCAGAGGGCGCCGAACGGCTGAGAGGCCCGGTTTTAGCGGGTATGCCCAACCTGCACTCCCATGCATTCCAGCGCGCCATGGCCGGTTTGGCCGAAGTGGCGGGCAATCCGAATGACAGCTTCTGGACCTGGCGCGACCTGATGTACCGCATGGTGGGCAAGATCAGCCCGGACCAATTGCAGGTGATCGCGCGCCAGCTGTATATCGAGATGCTCAAGGCCGGCTACACGTCGGTGGCCGAATTTCACTATGTGCATCACGACGTCAGCGGCCAGCCGTATGCCGACCGCACGGAGCTGTCACGGCAGATCAGCCAGGCGGCGGCCAGCAGCGGGATTGGCCTGACATTGCTGCCCGTGCTTTACACCCACTCCGGGTTTGGCGGCCAGCCGCCGAATGAAGGCCAGCGGCGGTTTATCAACAGCACTGAAAACTACCTGGACCTGCAGGCGCGGTTGAAACCCCTCCTCGCCGCACAACCGGCGCAGCAGTTGGGGCTGTGCTTCCACTCGCTGCGCGCAGTCACGCCGCAGCAAATCAATGATGTGCTGGCCGCCAGCGACAAGGCCTGCCCGGTGCATATCCACATCGCCGAGCAGCAAAAGGAAGTCGATGACTGCCTGGCCTGGAGCGGCAAACGCCCGCTGCAATGGCTGTATGACAACGTTGCAGTGGATGAGCGCTGGTGCCTAGTGCATGCCACTCATGCGGACGCGGATGAAGTCGCACGCATGGCCAAGAGCCGCGCGATTGCCGGCTTGTGCCTGACCACCGAGGCCAACCTGGGTGATGGGATTTTCCCCGCGGTAGATTTTCTCGCCCAGGGCGGACGCATGGGTATCGGCTCCGACAGCCATGTGTCACTGAGTGTGGTGGAGGAGCTGCGCTGGTTGGAATATGGCCAGCGCCTGCGCGATCAGCGGCGTAATCGGTTGTATCGCAGTCATCAGCCGATGGTCGGCCGTACGCTGTTTGACGCCGCGCTGGACGGCGGAGCTCAAGCGTTGGGGCAACCGATTGGTCGGCTGGAAGTGGGCAAGCGTGCGGATTGGATTGTGCTGGATGGCAATGATCCATACCTGGCGACGGCAACAGAGGATGGGATTCTGAATCGCTGGCTGTTTGCGGGTGGGGATCGGCAGGTGCGGGATGTGCTGGTGAATGGAAAGTGGGTGGTGCGCGATGGGCATCATGCCGGCGAAGAAGAAAGCAGCCGGGCGTTCACCAAAGTCCTGCGCGACCTGTTGGGCTGAAACAAAAAAACCTGTAGGCGCCGGCTTGCCGGCGATGGCGATCTCAAGGATGTCATCGCCGGCAAGCCGGCTCCTACAGGGGCGGTTGCAGCGTTACTGCGAAGTTTTTGCCATCTGCTTGTCCGACGTACGCCAGATCAATCGCGTGGTGTCATACCCCTGCTGCCGCGCCCTGCTCAACAAGTCTTCGCGGGTGTCCGCACTGACCGTCGGCGTGCGCGACAGGATCCACATATAACGCCGGCTCGGGCTGCCCACGATCGCGGTTTTGTAGTCATCGCTGACGTACAGCACCCAGTAATCGCCCTTGGCGACGCCCGGCAACAGCGCGGTGAACCAGTTATTGAATTCCACCCAGAGCTTGTCGGTCTTGCCCGGCACTTGCGGGGTGGCGGTGCCCTTGGCTTCTTCCCACTTCCATTCGGTCGTCAGGCAGCGGTTGAACACCGACATATCGCCATCGGGCAGCAAGGTGTAGCGGGCTTCGGACTGCGCGCAGTTGCGCTGGAAGTACATCGGCAATCGGGCCAACTCATACCAGGTGCCCTGGTAACGCTTGAGGTTGACGTTGCTCGCTGTCTTGGGTTGCAGATCATCGCCAGAATGGCTGGCGCAGCCCGCCAAAAACAGGCTGGCACAAAGGAACAAAACAAAACGCATCATTCTTCTTCTCCCGCAGGCTCTCGCCCCGGTTTACTTCAGGCCTTGCCCGGAAAACATCAGAACTTTGTCACCGGCATATTGAACGCTGATAAAGCTGTTTTTATCGCCCCAGGTGCAGCTGGACATGCCCAGTGCGCCGGAACAATCGGTCGGCTTGCCCAGCAACGACTCCACCTCAGCCTTGGCCATGCCAGCCGACAATTTTTGATAATTTTCTTGGTTGACCTTGCTGCAAGCGGCCAAAAGCACGCAAAAAGCCAGCAAAGCGAGACGGCGTAACGACATGGAAAAACTCCTGGAGGGACGAAGCAGCGTGGGTATCTGCCAGAAGCTTAGAAGGGAAAAGAGGTGTCTGGTTCCCGATGAGAAAAAACAAAAAAGCCCCGAAAACGCTGAAACGTTTCGGGGCTTCTTTTAAGGTGATCCAGCTCACAACAACGCGGATAACCTATCGCTGCAATTTACTGCTTGTGATACGCCGTCACACGCTCAACTTCTTCCTTCGAACCCAGGAACACCGCCACGCGCTGGTGCAGGCCTTCAGGCTGGATGTCGAGGATGCGCTGGTGGCCGTCGGTGGACGCGCCGCCCGCCTGCTCAACCAGGAAGGACATCGGGTTGGCTTCGTACATCAGGCGCAGTTTGCCTGGCTTGGACGGCTCGCGGCTGTCGCGTGGGTACATGAACAAGCCACCACGGGTCAGGATGCGGTGCACGTCGGCAACCATCGCAGCGACCCAGCGCATGTTGAAGTTTTTCTTCAACGGGCCTTCTTCGCCGGCCATCAACTCGCCCACGTAGCGGGTCACAGGTTCTTCCCAGTGACGCTGATTGGACATGTTGATCGCAAATTCCTGGGTGGACGCAGGAATGGTGATGTCTTCGTGGGTCAGTACGAAGCTGCCCATCTCGCGGTCCAGGGTGAAGCCTTTGACGCCGTCGCCCAGGGTCAGAACCAGCATGGTCTGTGGGCCGTAGATGGCGTAACCGGCAGCGACCTGCTCGGTGCCTGGCTGCAGGAAGGCCTTTTCGTTCAGGGCTTCGTTCTGGCTCAGGTATTCGTTCGGGCAACGCAGTACCGAGAAGATGGTGCCGACGGGGGCGTTGATGTCGATGTTGGACGAGCCGTCCAGTGGGTCGAACACCAGCAGGTAGGCGCCTTTCGGGTATTTGCCGGGGATCTGGTAGGCATTGTCCATTTCTTCGGACGCCATGCCGGCCAGGTGACCGCCCCATTCGTTGGCTTCGAGCAGGATCTCGTTGGAAATCACGTCGAGTTTCTTCTGCACTTCGCCCTGCACGTTTTCGGTGCCCATGCTGCCCAGGACACCACCCAGTGCGCCTTTGGACACGGCGTGGCTGATTTCCTTGCAAGCACGCGCCACCACTTCGATAAGGAAGCGCAGATCGGCAGGCGTGTTGTTGCTGCGGGTCTGCTCAATCAAATAGCGACTCAAGGTAACGCGGGACATGTAAGGCTCCGGAAAATGGGGGGCTTGAAAACCCGCGCAGTTTAACGCGAGTCGGGGCGTATTTCCTCCTATCAGAGGATTTAAACCCAATAGAGTTCATGGACTTTAGTTAACGTGCCACCGGCGGCTTGCGCAGCAAACTGTAGGCCATGGCGCCCAGTGCCGCCACGCCGAGCAGCAACACGGCCCAGAGGCCGAGTTTTTTCCAGTCTGTTCCGGCATCGGCAGCGGGCTGGAGCGAGGGGGCCGCAGTGGCAACTTCTCCGCTGACCTTGGCCTGTCCCAACGTCTTGAGACGCTCGGCGCTGTAGTCGGGAATCAGGGTCGAGAGCGGAAGGTTCGCCGCCTTGATCGACGCATTGCCCAGCGCCAGGGTAAACGGCGGCTCACCCCGCGCCAGGAACACCAACTGCGTAGCGCGTACCGCAAAACGCAGCGCCGGCGCCTCGACACCCAGTCCGCCACCGCGCTCATCTACGGTCAGTTTGAGCTCGGCCACCGTCTGGCCCGGCAACTGCAACTCATCCTGCACCACGTCCCGGCCATTCTGGGTCAGGCGATACAGCACGCCATTGCTCAGGGGTTGCCAGGCCTGCTTGCTGTCCCTGCGCCCGGCTAATGTCACCGGCGCCAGGGTGTTGGATTGTTTCAACTCGATGCGCAGCCGCTCAAGACTCAGCCCCGTGGGCAACTGCCAGCTGTACTCCCCAGCCTTGAGCCGCGTACCCGCCAACGGCTGCGACCACACCAAAGGCATGGGCAAGCTGCTGCGGGTGGCACTCACCAACTGGGCAGAGGTCAGCAATGGCGCCGCCTGGCCTTGCCAGACCAGGCGCAGGTAACGCGCCGATTGCCCCGGCAGGCTCACGTCATGCTGCTCGACCCGCTCGTCGGCAAATGACAAACGCGCCACTTGCCCATCGCCCCAGGCTTGCCAGTGCTGCAAGTCATCACCGGCTTCAATGCTGAAACGCTGGAAGCCCTCCTGCTCATGGCTCCAGTCCAGGCTCAATTGCTGCAAAGGCGCTTTGATCGCACTGGCGTCCAACACCCAGCCGCGCAGCACTTGCCTGCCGGGTTTCGGTGCAGTGGATGGAGTGATTTCCACCAAGGTGCCTGTGGTGGTGGCCTTCATCACCACATCGGGCAAGGCTTGCTCGGTGTCGGCGGCGTAAAGCGGGAACCATTTCACGTCGGTGACGTTGCGGTTCTCGGTGCGCTGCGCGGACTGACGCGACACTGCATAGGCCTGAGGCTCGCCGTTTGCGTTGAACACCCGCACATCACTGAGATCGGCCTGGCGTGCGTTCAGTTGGAGCGCCAGCGGCAGCTCCAGACGATACCAAGGGCCGTTGCCGCTCAAGGCCAGCGGCACCCGGGTGGTGAAATCAGCCGGCCTGTCCTGAGCAAACGCCGCCGAGCACAGCATCCATACCGTCAACCCACTCAGACTCAGCTTGCCCATCAAGAAGATGCTCCCTCTTTTTCAACGCGTTTAGGCGGCAGCGGCGCAAAGTAGCCCACCACCAGCAACAAACCACCCACGCCGATAAACGACACGATCCGCGCCAAGCCGCCGCGGTTGCTCAGTTCGACAAAGAACAGCTTGGCCACCACCACTGCAATCAGTGCCGCGCCGATCAGCCACACTTCGCGACGATGACGCAGGTGGCCGCCAATCATCAGGCCGAGGGCGATCAAGGTCCAGACGATCGACAGGCCCGCCTGCACCAGCATGGACTCGAGCAGCGCATCCAGATGAAATGGCACGCCGCCCCAATGGTGGGCCGTGCGCATCACCAGCACAGTAAAAAAGGCGAACAGCGAAATGCCCGCCACACCCTGGGCGATCCATTCAACGCGCGGCCCATGCTCCGGCGCGGCACTGCGCGACCACAGGTAAATGCCCAGCAGCGCGAACAACAGGCCCAGGTCCAGCGGGTTGAGCAGCGGCACATAGGGCAGCGGCTTGGCCGTGCCGTCACTGAAGATATTCGCCAGCCAGAACCAACCGAGCATCAGCACCGCAAGGGGCAAAGCGGCGAGCACGCGGTATTCCCTTGGGTACGCGGTAACAGGCCACGGCCAACTGCGCGGCGCCGCGGCGAGCACCAGGTACAGGCTTGGCAGAATCGCCCAGCCCAGCCAGCGCCAGGCGTTGTATTCACTCGACAGCACCAGCAAGCCGTAACGCAGTTCCAGCGCCAGCACGCCGATCAACATCCAGCAGCCCAGCACATGAGCCGCGCTCAAGACGTTTCCAGGCAACAGAGCCGCCAAACGCCGCAGCGAGATGAAATGCACCACAAACACCGCCAGCCAGGCCAGCCAGCCGAACTGCGCGGCTGGGTGGTAATACTCGGTCCACGCGCCCCACAACACCAGACCCGCTGCAGGCATCAGTAACGTGCTGGCGATACCCAGTGCCACCCAGCGCAAACGCAGCGCCAGTGCCGTCCAAATCACCCCGCTCAGCGCAGCCGCCAGCAGCAACAGCGCAGCGTGTAAGGCCGCGGGTGCCACGCGCCAGACTTCAATGATCACCGCCAGCGCCCACCACGCCACGCCCCAAGCCAGCAGACCTGCGGACAAGCGGCCACGGGGCAAGCGCCAGGCGCCGAGCATCGCGGCCAAGGCAATGATCATCGGCGTCCAGGCATTGTTCACGGGGTCGAGGGCAAATAGCGCGCCCGCAAGGACTTGCACAGCAATGCCACAGCGCACCACCACGGGCGAGCCGATTCGCTGACCCGCCCACAGGGTCGCAAGGCCCGCAACCGCCCAACCGACGATGCTGCCTTGGGTCGAAAACAACAGCGGCGCCAGCAGGTAGGCGCAACCCAGGCCGAGTACGGCGAGCCCTGGAGCGCCCAGGCGCTCCCAACGCCGGGTCTGCTCCGGCGCGGCTTTGTGTAGTTGATAAAAGCTGAACAACAATGCCGCGCCCAGCAACAATGCCCCTAATGGAGGCCCCTGCAGCAAGGTATCCTGGCCATCGCGCAGTTCGCTGAGGAAAGCGAGCAGCGAACCCAGTTGCAGCAACAAGGCAAACGCCCGCGCCACGGGGCGATGCTGGCGCAGACCGAGCCAGAAGATCCCGGCGCCTTCGACAGCCCACGCCGCAGCCGTCCAGCGCGCATCGAGCCCCAAGGGAATGGCCAGGCTGGCGAAGATCACGCCAAGAGCCAGACAGGTTTCTGTCAGGAGCACGGCGCGCCCGCCGCTGAGTACACGCGCCAAGACCATGTAAAGGATGCCCAGGCCCAGCGCACTGAACGCAGCGGCGAACTCAAGGTGTTGCACCAGCGCGAACTGCAAGCCAAAGCCCACCAGCGGCGGGCCGAACAGCAGGGTCCCGTCGACATAATCGCCCTTGCGCAATTGCGTACCCAAGCTGTCGCCCTCGCCCGCCTCCAGCAATTTGCGCCGGGCGTACAACAGGCCGATGGCCAGGTACATCGCAAAAAACAGGATCAGGAACGGCTCGGTGCTCCACAACAGCTCCGGTGTGTAGGAGCGCATGCCCCAGGCGAAACCGATGCCGAAGGTGCCCACAAAACCGATCACGTTCAGCAGGCGCCAGGCTTTGAACCAGGCAATCGTGAGGATGCCAGCGTTGAGCAACGCAAAGTAGCTGAACAGCGCCACATGGCTTCCGGCGCCGGTCGACACCAGGATCGGTGCCGCAAAACCGCCCAACGCCGCCGCGCAGGCGAGGCCGAGAGCATCTTGGGTGATCGCCAGGATCGCCGAAAATACCGTGACGGCGACCAGCAAGCCCATTGCCGCGCCGGGATCGATCAGCGGGTGCAAACGCATCGCCGCAAATACCGTGAGGTACAACACCGCAATCCCCGCGCCTTGCAGCATCAAGCCGTAGTTGCTGTTACGCAGCCGCAGCCACCAGCCCAAACCCAGCAAGCCCAACGCAGCGGCGGCAACACCGGCGTAACGCAGTTCGATCGGTACCACCATGCCTTCAGTGGCATAACGCAGCAGGAAGGCCAGGCCGAGGAATAACAGCACTACGCCGACGCGCAGCACAGTGTTGCCGCCAAACAGCCAATTGCGCGCGCCGTCGATGGCGCGTTCGATCAGGTTGGGGCCGCGAGGGATTGCAGGTTCTTTAGGCGTCGGCGCTTGGGTCCACACGTCATCCGGCAGCGGCCGGCTCGACTCCGGGACCAAGGCAACAGGCGCCAATTCGGCAGGTAGCTCCCACACCAATTCGGGGGGTGGGGCGACAGGTGCCGGTTCGGGAACAGAGGGTTCAACAACCACGCTGCTTGCAGGCGCAGGGACTTCCAACTGCCGCAGGCGTTCGCCCAGTGCAATCAGCGACTTCTGCGTGGTTTCCAACTGACGCGCCTGCTGGTCCGACTTGGCCGACAGCTGCGCCAGGCGAATCGCCTGGCCAATGCCCAACCCGAGCAGCGCACCAATGCCCGCATCACTGAACGACTCGTCGAGCGTCCAGCCGAGCACCAGGCCAATCAGCATGAAAATCCATTGCATGGTCGATATCCCTAAGCCAACCGGCACTGTAGGAGCGAGCTTGCTCGCGAAGAACGCAAAGATACCGCGTTAAATCTGAATGCACGCGTTATCGATGACGCTTTTCGCGAGCAAGCTCGCTCCTACAGGGGATCTAGTCGAGGGCTTTCCAGATCTCGGTCGCGTACTCCCTGATCGTCCGATCCGAACTGAACCAGCCCATACGCGCCGTATTCAGCACCGCCGAACGCCACCAGGCCTTGGAGTCATGCCAATGCGCCTCGACTCGCGCCTGGGCGTCCCAGTACGAATCGAAGTCGGCACACACCAGGAAGCGGTCGTAGTCGATCAACCCGTCGATCAGCCCCACATAACGGCCCGGATCATCCGGCGAGAACACCCCGCCACGGATCGCTTGCAGCACGTCGTTCAACCGGTGAGATGCCGCGATATCAGGACCTGCGTTGAACTCACCCGCGTGTTTACGGGCTTCGACCTGCTGCGCACTAAGGCCGAAGATAAACATGTGCTCGGCGCCCACACGCTCATGCATTTCCACGTTGGCACCGTCCATGGTGCCGATGGTCAGCGCGCCGTTGAGGCCGAATTTCATGTTGCTGGTGCCCGACGCTTCGAAGCCGGCAGTGGAGATCTGCTCCGACAAGTCCGCCGCCGGGATGATGCTTTCCGCCAGGCTGACATTGTAGTTGGGCAGGAACACCACCTTGAGCAAGCCGCGTACGGTCGGGTCGTTGTTGACCGTGCGGGCGATGTCGTTGGTCAGCTTGATAATCAGCTTGGCTTGGTGATAACTGGCCGCCGCCTTGCCGGAGAAGATCTTCACGCGCGGCACCCAGTCGGTGCCCGGCTCGGCGCGGATCGCCTGGTACAACGCCACGGTGTGCAGCAAGTTGAGCAGTTGACGCTTGTATTCGTGGATCCGCTTGACCTGCACGTCGAACATCGCCGCCGGATTGACCGCAATGCCCAGGCGCTCATGAATGATGTCTGCCAGCGCCCGCTTGCTGTGCAGTCGCTGCTCGGCAAAGGCCTTGCGGAACGTCTGTTTTTCGGCAAATGGTTCCAGCTCTACCAGCCGCTCTTCGGGCTTGTCGAGAATGTCCGGGCCGAGCGCTTCCACCAGCATGGACGTGAGCTTGGGGTTGGCCTGGTACAACCAGCGACGGAAGGTAATGCCGTTGGTTTTGTTATTGATGCGCTCCGGGTACAGCTTGTGCAGCTCCGAGAACACTGTGCTGCGCATCAACTGGGTGTGCAGACCGGACACGCCATTGACGCTGTGGGAACCCAGGAACGCCAGGTTGCCCATGCGCACGCGGCGGCCGTTGTCTTCTTCGATCAGCGACACGGCGCGTAGCACGTCAAAGTCATGGATACCCTTGGCGCGCAACGAATCGATGTGCTGGGCATTGATCAGGTAGATGATCTGCATGTGCCGAGGCAGCATGCGTTCCATCAAGCCTACAGGCCAGGTTTCCAATGCCTCAGGCAACAAGGTGTGGTTGGTGTAGGAAAGGGTTTCGACAGTGACATCCCACGCGGCTTCCCATGGAATGTCGTGCAGGTCCACCAACTGACGCATCAACTCGGCCACGGCTATGGACGGGTGGGTGTCGTTGAGCTGGATCGCCGCGTGTTCGCCCAGGCTCAGCACCGAGCCGTGCATGTTCTTGTGGCGGCGCAGCAGGTCTTGCAGGGAGGCGGCGACGAAGAAGTATTCCTGGCGCAGGCGCAATTCCTGCCCCGCTTCGGTGCTGTCGGCCGGGTAAAGCACTCGGGAGATGCTTTCGGCACGGGCCACTTCGGCGACGGCGCCCAGGTGGTCACCGGCGTTGAAACGCTCCAAATGCAGGTCTTCTACCGCCCGGGCACGCCACAGGCGCAGGGTGTTGACGCTGGCACCGCGCCAGCCGACGACCGGCGTGTCATAGGCAATGGCGCGCACGGTTTCGTTCGGCGTCCACCGCTGAATCATCTTGCCGGTGCCGTCATCCAGGGTTTCGACGCTGCCCCCAAAGCCGATCGGGTACACCACTTCAGGGCGCTCGAATTCCCAGGGGTTGCCGAAATCCAGCCAGTGTTCGGTCTGCTCCTGCTGCCAACCATCGACAATCGCCTGGCGGAACAGGCCGTGTTCATAACGAATGCCATAACCGTGGCCGGCCACGCCCAGGGTCGACATGCTTTCCATGAAGCACGCCGCCAGGCGGCCCAGGCCACCGTTACCCAGTGCGGCATCGGGCTCCAACAAGCGAATGCGCTCAAGGTCGACGCCCAGCTCCGAGAGGGCTTCGCGGGCGATTTCCAGCACGCCGAGGTTGCTCAGGCTGTCGTAGAGCAAGCGGCCGATGAGGAATTCGAGGGAAAGGTAGTAAACCCGCTTCTGGCCTTTGCGGTAGATGCGCCGCGTGTGGTCCATCCAGTGGTCGACCATCTGGTCGCGTGCGGCCAGGGCAATGGCTTCGAACCAGTCGTGGTCGAAGGCGTGATCCGGGTCCTTGCCCACCGCGTAGGTGAGTTTGGTCAAGACGGCATCGCGAAATGCGGCTACCTCTGCTTCTCGTGCAAGTGGTTCCTGAGACATCAATTGCGACCTCGGGCGAGATAGAAGGAGTTGCTAGAGCCTAGACGGTCTGACAGACGGTAGACGCTCTGGTTCGGCACTTTTTTAACGCATTTACCTTTGCAGGGTTTTGATGCATTGGCCGTGCCTGCTTTTGGCAAACGCGCACCTTCTGGCCGAAACCCACAAAATATTGTTCAAAAAATCACCAATCCCGGTATGATCGCGCGCCCGGATACAGCCCCACCTTTTGGAACCCTGATGAAGCCTCAATTGATCGCCGCCGCGGAACTCGACCGTCTCGAAACGTGGCAGAAATATTCCGCGCACATGTGCGGTGGTTGCGTGTCCAGCTGCTGCACGCTGCCGGTCGAAGTGAAGGTCAAGGACCTGATCCGCATCGGCTTGGTCGATGAGTTCGAACTCGGCGACCCGGCGAAGAACATCGCCAAGCGGTTGCAGAAGGAAGGCATCGTCGAGCGCTTCAATTCCAAATCCGAGATTTTTACCCTGCAGCGCATGAGCAACAACGATTGCCTGTTCCTGGATCGTAAGACGCGCTTCTGCACTATTTATGACAAACGCCCAGATACGTGCCGCAACCACCCGAAAATCGGGCCGCGCCCAGGGTATTGCGCGTACAAACCGAAGGAAGTGGTGCGCGAGACCAAGTTCAAGACCCTCGATAAATTCTGATCGCAGAACATTGTAGGAGCGAGCTTGCTCGCGAAAACCGCCATCGATAGCGCAGCGCTTCAGGTAGCTAGCGGTGTCTGGACGTTCTTCGCGAGCAAGCTCGCTCCTACAAATAAGCCCCTATGGCATACATTTCAGGCACAAAAAAACGCCCCCGGCCTTTCGACCGGGGGCGTTTTTCATTCAGCCTGAGTTAACTCAGTTCTTGGCTTTCTTGGCAGCGCGGGTACGCTCGCCTTCGTCCAGGATCTTCTTACGCAGGCGGATCGACTTAGGCGTGACTTCGCACAGCTCGTCGTCCTGGATGAATTCCAGGGCCTGTTCCAGGGTGAAGCGAACAGGTGGAACCAGAGCGATGGTTTCGTCTTTGCCCGAAGCACGCATGTTGTCGAGCTTCTTGCCTTTGGTTGGGTTGACGCCCATGTCGTTGTCACGGCTGTTCAGACCAACGATCTGACCGTTGTAGATCTCTTGACCGTGTTCAACGAACAGCTTGCCACGCGCCTGGAGGGTTTCCAGGGAGTAGGTCAGCGCCTTGCCGGTTTCTACCGATACCAGAACACCGTTCTGACGGCCGGACATGTCGCCGGACTTCATGGTGTCGTAGCGATCGAAGATCGAGGTCAGGATGCCAGCACCGTTGGTCAGGGTCAGGAACTGGTTACGGAAACCGATGAGACCACGCGCAGGGATGTTGTATTCCAGACGCACACGGCCTTTGCCATCCGGCACCATGTTGGTCAGGTCGCCTTTACGCAGACCCATCTCTTCCATCACCTTGCCCTGGGATTCTTCCGGGGTGTCGATGGTGACGTTTTCGAACGGTTCCTGCTTCACGCCGTCAACCTGACGGATGATCACTTCTGGACGACCAACGCCCATTTCGAAGCCTTCGCGACGCATGGTTTCGATCAGTACCGAGAGGTGCAACTCACCACGGCCGGATACCTTGAACTTGTCAGCCGAGTCGCCTTCTTCAACGCGCAGAGCAACGTTGTACAGCAGCTCTTTGTCCAGACGTTCCTTGATGTTACGGGAAGTCACGAACTTGCCTTCTTTACCGCAGAAAGGCGAGTCGTTTACCTGGAAGGTCATGGAAACGGTTGGCTCGTCAACGGTCAGAGGCTTCATCGCCTCGACGGTGTCCGGGTGGCACAGGGTGTCGGAGATGAACAGCGAGTCCATACCGCTGATGCACACGATGTCGCCAGCAGCGGCTTCTTCAACGTCGATGCGGTGCAGACCGTGGTGACCCATCAGCTTCAGGATACGACCGTTGCGCTTCTTGCCGTCGGCGCCGATAGCGACAACCGGGGTGTTCGGCTTGACGCGACCACGAGCGATACGGCCAACGCCGATAACACCCAGGAAGCTGTTGTAGTCCAGTGCGGAGATCTGCATCTGGAACGCGCCGTCACGGTCAACAGCCGGGGCTGGAACGTTGTCGACGATCGACTGGTACAGCGGGGTCATGTCTTCAGCCATGTCGGTGTGATCCAGACCGGCAATACCGTTCAGGGCCGAAGCGTAGACGACTTTGAAGTCCAGCTGTTCTTCGGTGGCACCCAGGTTGTCGAACAGGTCGAAGATCTGGTCCAGAACCCAGTCCGGACGCGCGCCTGGACGGTCAACCTTGTTGATGCACACGATCGGACGCAGGCCGGCTTCGAAAGCCTTTTTGGTCACGAAACGGGTTTGCGGCATAGGGCCGTCTTGGGCATCAACCAGCAGCAGAACGGAGTCAACCATCGACATTACGCGTTCTACTTCGCCGCCGAAGTCGGCGTGGCCCGGGGTATCCACGATGTTGATGTGGTAGCCGTTCCAGTTGATAGCGGTGTTTTTAGCCAGGATGGTAATACCGCGCTCTTTTTCCTGGTCGTTGGAGTCCATCACGCGCTCGTCGTTGAGCTCGTTGCGCTCCAGGGTGCCGGATTGACGCAGGAGTTTGTCTACCAGGGTGGTTTTACCATGGTCAACGTGAGCAATGATGGCGATGTTACGTAGATTTTCGATCACTTGTGTATCTCGATCAGAGGATTCGGTGTGCTGACAGGTCGTGGCAGCGATTAACAGTAGAGTCAGGCCTTGCCGTTACAGCTTGACGGCAGAGTCGGGGGGCCGGTGACGCAGGCCACAGGCAAACAGCCCCGGGCTCTTAGCTCGGTCGATAAACGCGCACATTGGCATGCCCCTCACTGAGCAAATGGTGGGCATGCAGGCGACTCATCACGCCTTTGTCGCAATACAGCAGGTACTGACGGCTGTTATCCAGTTCCTTGAAACGCGCGTTCAATGCATAAAACGGCAGCGTTTGTACGTCGATGCCAGGAATTTCCAGCGGCTCATCTTCAGCGGCATCCGGGTGACGGATGTCGACGACGATCTGGCCGGCCAGGGCTTCGCTGACTTCTTCGATCTTCACATCCTGGCCCAGTTCGTCGATTACGCGATCGATCGGGACCAGTTTGGCGTTCTCGAGCGCACGCTCCAGAATCGCCATGTCGAATTCTTTCTCTTCATGCTCCACGCGGTGGCGCTTGGCGTGGGTCTTGGGGTTCACCGAAATGACCCCGCAGTACTCGGGCATGTGCTTGGCAAAGTCGGCGGTGCCGATTTCTTCTGCCAGGTCGATGATGTCCTGCTTGTGGCTGGCGATCAGCGGGCGCAATACCAGCTTCTCGGTGACGCAATCGATGATCGACAGGTTCGGCAGCGTCTGGCTCGACACCTGGGAAATCGCTTCACCGGTCACCAACGCGTCGATCTGCAAGCGGTCGGCAATCTGCGACGCGGCGCGCAACATCATACGCTTCAATACCACGCCCATATGACCGTTATCGACTTTGCCGAGAATTTCGCCCAGCACTTCCTCAAACGGTACGCTCACAAATAGCACGCGCTGGGAGCTGCCGTACTTCTTCCAGATAAAGTGCGCGACTTCCATCACGCCCAATTCGTGTGCACGCCCGCCCAGGTTAAAGAAGCAGAAGTGGCTCATCAGGCCACGGCGCATGATCTGGTAAGCGGCAACCGTCGAATCGAAACCGCCGGACATCAGGACCAGGGTCTGTTCCAGGGCGCCCAGCGGGTAGCCGCCGATGCTGTTGTGCTGGCTGTGGATCACAAACAACCGTTGGTCGCGAATTTCCATGCGCACTTCAATTTGCGGCGCTTTCAGGGAAATTCCGGCGGCGCCGCACTCGCGACGCAGCTTGCTGCCGACGTATTTCTCGACATCCATGGAGCTGAAAGTGTGCTTGCCGGCACGCTTGCAACGCACCGAAAAGATCTTGCCTTCCAGCTCACTGCCGTAGTGCTGTTTGCACTTCTCGGTGATGTCGTCGAAGTCGCCCAGCGGGTACTCATCCACCTGCAGGAAATGCGCGATGCCCGGCATGCAGCTCAGGCGCTCGGTCATGTCCTTCAAGGCTTTGGGCTCGGTGACACGGGTTTCCAGCTCGAGGTTGTCCCACACGCCGTTCACCACCACAGCCGGGTCCAGATCGCGGAGCACGGCACGGATGTTCTTGGCCAACTGACGGATGAAACGCGTCCGTACCGGTCGGCTCTTGATGGTGATCTCGGGGAAGACTTTAACGATTAATTTCATGGAAACAGCGCGCGCCGGGCCTGCTGAAAAAGGGGGGCGCGGATTATAGCGGAAATCGCTCAACGTTTAACCAGTTAATATGCATCGTAAGCGCAACGCACTAAAGAGGTGCATTTATGTGCCTTTGCGCTACATTGCGGTGCGCTATTTTTGGGCTTTTGTCGCAATGCACCTTTATAGGGGCGTTTTTGGAGCAGAAAACCCATGTTGGCGCACTGGCATGCAATTTGCTCTCTTGTGAGGCAGGTTGCCATGGCGGACTATCCGCGCCGGCATCACCCACATTCTAAGGGCTAACTCCACTACCCCAGCCCGAAGCCACCCGGAGGACACTATGTCGAAGTCGGTTCAACTCATCAAAGATCATGACGTTAAATGGATTGATCTGCGCTTCACGGACACCAAAGGCACTCAGCACCACGTGACCATGCCGGCTCGCGACGCGCTGGATGAAGCTTTCTTCGAAGAAGGCAAAATGTTCGACGGTTCCTCCATCGCTGGCTGGAAAGGCATCGAAGCCTCCGACATGATCCTGATGCCGGACGACAGCACTGCCGTACTCGACCCGTTCACCGAAGAGCCGACCCTGATCCTGGTCTGCGACGTGATCGAGCCTTCGACCATGCAAGGCTACGACCGCGACCCACGTGCGATCGCCAAGCGTGCCGAGGAATACCTGAAGTCCACCGGTATCGGTGACACCGTATTCGTAGGCCCAGAGCCAGAATTCTTCATCTTCGACCAAGTGAAGTTCAAGTCCGACATCTCCGGTTCCATGTTCAAGATCTACTCCGAACAAGGCTCTTGGATGTCCGACCAGGACGTGGAAGGCGGCAACCATGGCCACCGTCCAGGTATCAAAGGTGGCTACTTCCCAGTTCCGCCGTTCGACCACGACCACGAAATCCGTACCTCCATGTGCAACGCCATGGAAGACATGGGCCTGGTCATCGAAGTGCACCACCACGAAGTGGCCACTGCCGGTCAGAACGAAATCGGTGTGAAGTTCAACACCCTGGTTGCCAAGGCTGACGAAGTACAGACCCTGAAGTACTGCGTACACAACACTGCCGTCGCTTACGGCCGTACCGCTACCTTCATGCCTAAGCCACTGTACGGCGATAACGGTTCGGGTATGCACGTTCACCTGTCCATCGCCAAAGATGGCAAGAACACCTTCGCTGGCGAAGGTTATGCCGGCCTGTCCGACACTGCCCTGTACTTCATCGGCGGTATCATCAAGCACGGTAAGGCCCTGAACGGCTTCACCAACCCGTCGACCAACTCCTACAAGCGTCTGGTCCCAGGTTTCGAAGCACCGGTAATGCTGGCCTACTCGGCGCGCAACCGTTCCGCTTCGATCCGTATTCCTTACGTGTCCAGCCCTCGCGCTCGCCGTATCGAAGCCCGCTTCCCGGATCCAGCAGCCAACCCGTACCTGGCCTTCGCTGCCCTGGTAATGGCCGGCCTGGACGGTATCCAGAACAAGATCCACCCAGGCGACGCCGCCGACAAAAACTTGTACGACCTGCCGCCTGAAGAGGCCAAAGAGATCCCACAAGTGTGCGGCAGCCTGAAAGAAGCCCTGGAAGAGCTGGACAAGGGCCGTGCGTTCCTGACCAAGGGCGGCGTGTTCAGCGACGACTTCATCGACGCTTACATCGGCCTGAAAAGCGAAGAAGAAATCAAGGTTCGTACTTTCGTACACCCACTGGAATACGAGCTGTACTACAGCTGCTGATCCGGTAGCGCTATTTAACGTAGCGTGATGAAAAAGACCTCCTTCGGGAGGTCTTTTTTTTGCCTGACATAAAAGCCTGACAGCCTCACTATTGAGGCCTCGCCCAACCACTCGACCAGGACACCGACCTTGAAACTTCGAATCGCCTTTGCCCTGCTATTGATCAGCGCCAACGCCTCTGCGGCGCCCGCCACGCTCGCCCCGCTGCTCAACAGCATCGCCGAACGCCTGGAGATCGCCGACCAGGTAGCGCTAAGCAAATGGGACAGCCACAAGCCGGTAGAGGACAAAAAGCGCGAACAGGAAGTGATCGCCAGCGTCGTCGCCCAGGCACCGAGCTACGCATTGGCGCCGGCCGCCGTCGAGCAGTTTTTCGCGGCGCAGATCGAGGCGAACAAACTGGTGCAGTACACCCATCTGTCCGACTGGCAGTTCCAAGGCAAGGCGCCCGACGATCCGCGCCCGGACCTGGTGAAACAGATCCGCCCGCAGTTGGACGAACTGCAAAAGCGCCTGCTGCAGCAATTGGCTGACTTCACCCCGCAGCGCACCGATCCACAATGCCCACAATGGCTGGCCGAAGCCGTGCATGAGCCGCTGAACGACCCATTGCGTCAACTGGCGATGATCCGTGCCACAGCCGAACTCTGCGTTCGACCTACCTGATTTGAGGATCCGTCCTGCATATTCACCTGGGCCGACCGCCATAGCCTGAGCGTTCACTCACTGAACAGGATGGAACCATGGACACCCTCAAGTGCTTGATTGCAGCAGCGCTCGGTTTGTCGTTGCTGGGCTGCGGCACGCAGGCAAAGGATGCGGCACAGATCGAGAAAGAGGTTTTACTTGAACGCAGCGAGTCGTGGGATGGCACACCCTACAAAGCCTACCCCTCCGGCCCGCCGCAGCTCACACTGATTCGCCTGAAGATCCCAGCGCGAACGCAATTGCCTTGGCACACCCACCCCATGCCCAACGCCGCCTATATCGTTTCGGGTGAGCTGACCGTCGAGGCCCGCAGCAGTGGGGCTACGCGCACCTTGAGGCAAGGCCAAACCCTGGCCGAGATGGTGGACACCGAACATCGCGGTGTCACCGGAGACACCCCGGTTGAGCTTCTGGTGTTTTACGCCGGCACACAGGGCATGCCGCTGTCAGAGCAACACTGACCCCACGGGCCGTTTTCATCCGCTTTGAAAACGGTCCGCTTACCACTTCCTGAACAACCTTCACAAATCCGCACTATATTGGTGCGATAGGCTGCACCCTTCCCACCTGCCCAGCCCATTTTGGTTCGAAACTTCCCGAGCAAGCTGGCAGAACGCCACAGTTTCGCGCCTAAAACCCCCATTTCAGGGCTTGCACGCTTCTTTTCGGAGCCTTGGTTTGGTTTTTGCATTTTCCTTGTATCAGCGTGTGCCTCAAGCCCGCGCCTTGCTCCAAAAGAGGTCCTGATGACCATCAGCGATGCACTGCACCGATTGCTACTCGACAACCTGACCACCGCGACCATCCTGCTCAATGACGACCTGCGTCTTGAGTACATGAACCCGGCGGCGGAGATGCTCCTGGCTATCAGCGGCCAGCGCAGCCATGGGCAGTTCATCAGCGAATTGTTCACCGAGTCGGCCGAAGCCTTGAGCTCATTGCGCCAGGCCGTGGAGCAAGCACACCCGTTTACCAAGCGCGAGGCGATGCTCACGGCCCTTACCGGCCAGACGCTGACCGTCGACTACGCCGTGACCCCGATCCTGAGCAACGGCGCCACCCTGCTGCTGCTGGAAGTGCACCCCCGTGACCGCTTGCTGCGTATCACCAAGGAAGAAGCGCAGTTGTCCAAGCAGGAGACCAGCAAGATGCTGGTGCGCGGCCTGGCCCATGAGATCAAGAACCCACTCGGCGGCATCCGTGGCGCTGCGCAACTGCTGGCCCGCGAGCTGCCGGACGAGAATCTCAAGGACTACACCAACGTCATCATCGAGGAGGCCGACCGCCTGCGTAACCTGGTGGACCGCATGCTCGGCTCCAACAAGCTGCCGTCGCTGGCGATGACCAACGTGCACGAAGTGCTGGAGCGTGTCTGCCAACTGGTCGAGGCGGAAAGCCAAGGCTGCATCACCTTGGTGCGCGACTACGACCCAAGCATTCCCGACGTATTGATCGACCGCGAACAGATGATCCAGGCGGTGCTCAATATCGTACGCAACGCCATGCAGGCCATCAGCAGCCAGAACGAGCTGCGCCTGGGCCGCATCAGCCTGCGCACCCGCGCCCTGCGCCAGTTCACCATCGGCCACGTGCGCCATCGCCTGGTGACCAAGGTCGAGATCATCGACAACGGTCCGGGCATTCCTGCGGAACTCCAGGAAACCATTTTCTTTCCCATGGTCAGTGGCCGCCCGGACGGTACCGGGCTGGGCCTGGCCATTACCCAGAACATCATCAGCCAGCATCAGGGCCTGATCGAATGTGAGAGCCATCCTGGCCACACCACCTTCTCGATCTTTCTGCCACTGGAACAAGGAGCCCCATCGACATGAGCCGTAGTGAAACTGTCTGGATCGTCGATGACGACCGTTCTATCCGCTGGGTCCTCGAGAAAGCCTTGCAACAGGAAGGCATGACTACCCAGAGCTTCGACAGCGCCGACGGCGTGATGAGCCGCCTGGCGCGCCAGCAGCCCGACGTGATCATCTCCGACATCCGCATGCCCGGCGCCAGTGGCCTGGACCTGCTGGCGCGCATCCGCGAGCAGCACCCGCGCCTGCCGGTGATCATCATGACCGCGCACTCGGATCTGGACAGCGCTGTCGCGTCCTATCAGGGCGGCGCCTTTGAATACCTGCCCAAGCCGTTCGACGTGGACGAGGCGGTGGCGCTGGTCAAGCGCGCCAACCAGCACGCCCAGGAACAGCAGAACCAGGAAGCCCCGCCGGCCCTGACCCGTACCCCGGAAATCATCGGCGAAGCGCCGGCGATGCAGGAAGTGTTTCGCGCCATCGGGCGCTTGAGCCATTCCAACATCACCGTGCTGATCAACGGCGAATCGGGCACCGGTAAAGAGCTGGTCGCCCATGCACTGCACCGCCACAGCCCACGGGCGGCCTCGCCGTTCATTGCGCTGAACATGGCGGCGATTCCCAAGGATTTGATGGAGTCCGAGCTGTTCGGCCATGAAAAAGGCGCGTTCACTGGCGCAGCCAACCTGCGCCGCGGCCGCTTTGAGCAGGCGGACGGCGGCACGCTGTTCCTCGATGAAATCGGCGACATGCCAGCCGACACTCAGACACGCCTGCTGCGCGTTCTGGCCGACGGTGAGTTCTATCGGGTCGGCGGGCACACGCCGGTCAAGGTCGACGTGCGCATCATCGCGGCGACCCACCAGAATCTGGAAACTCTGGTCCACGCGGGCAAATTCCGTGAGGACTTGTTCCATCGCCTCAACGTGATCCGCATTCACATTCCACGAATGTCGGACCGTCGCGAAGACATTCCGACCCTGGCCCGCCATTTCCTCAGCCGCGCTGCCCAGGAGCTGGCGGTCGAGCCGAAACTGCTGAAAAGCGAGACCGAGGAATACCTGAAGAACCTGCCGTGGCCGGGCAACGTGCGTCAACTGGAGAACACCTGCCGCTGGATCACGGTGATGGCGTCCGGGCGCGAAGTGCACATCAGCGACCTGCCGCCGGAGCTGTTGAGCCTGCCCCACGACTCCGCCCCTGTGACCAACTGGGAGCAGGCTTTGCGCCAATGGGCCGACCAGGCACTGGCACGCGGTCAGTCGAACCTGCTGGACAGCGCCGTGCCGGCGTTCGAGCGGATCATGATCGAAACCGCCCTCAAGCACACCGCCGGTCGCCGTCGCGATGCCGCCGTGTTGCTGGGCTGGGGCCGCAATACCCTGACTCGCAAGATCAAGGAGCTGGGGATGAAGGTCGACGGTGGGGATGATGACGAGGGCGACGAGGGCTAAAGGTGCACCGCTTCAATGCACCATGAACCGGCATTGGGCATGGATCCGATCTCAAAATTAGCAGTCCGGATCGACAAAAGCTGAACGCCAAAAACACCAAAGCCCCGTATTCCGGGGCTTTGCGCTTTCTGGAGAAATTTTTTGGCACACTTTGCCGACTCTGGCACGCGCCCTGCAGTAACCCCTGTACTACCCAGTTTCGGGGACCTTGGTACAGGCAGGCCGAGAATCCCCTCTTTACACCCGGGGTGCTTGATGCGAACCGCGTCGCGCTCCACACCGCTTTGGGGAACCTCGGTACAGGCAGGCCGGGGATTCCCTCTTTAACACCGAAGCCTTGAAAGCTTCACCCCGTTTTGGGAGCCCTGGTACAGGCAGGCCGGGAACTCCCTCTTTTATTGCTCTTGGAGATGGATCTCCAGCCGCCAGCGGCCGTCAGCCTCCTCTCCTTTCCATTCCCCGCGCAACGGCCGAGCCGCCACCAGGTTTAACAACAGGCCGCCGTCGGTCTTACGCACGCGCCAGTTCACATCCTTGTCATTGACCTTGAGTTGCCCACTGGCAGCCTTGCCTTGCGCGTCGAACAGCAGCGCCACGGTGCCGTCGATATGCTCGCCGTGCAGCTTGGGTTCGCTGTTGAACCACACCACCACGCCGTCCGCCGCAGTCTCGACCTGTTGCAACTCGACCGGGTCCGGGGTGGTCAGTCGGCCGATCATCAGGCCCACCATCAAGCCAACAATTGCCAAAGAGCCCATGACCCGCGGCATAAGCTTCGGCCTTGGGTCCTCTTCGGGGGTAGAATGCAGCGCATCTTTGCCTTCGGAGCCGTGCATGTTTCACGTCATCCTTTTTCAACCAGAAATTCCGCCGAATACCGGCAACGTTATCAGGCTGTGCGCCAACAGTGGCTGCCACCTGCATTTGATCGAGCCTTTGGGCTTCGACATGGACGACAAGCGCCTGCGCCGTGCCGGGCTGGACTACCACGAGTACGCCACGCTCAAGCGCCACGCCGACCTGGCCAGTTGCCTGGAAAGCCTGGGCCACCCACGGTTGTTCGCGTTCACCACCAAGGGCTCGCAGCCGTTCCATGATGTCAGCTTTGCCGAAGGTGACGCCTTCCTGTTCGGCCCGGAAAGCCGGGGCCTGCCGGCGGAGGTGCTTGACGCGCTGCCCGACGGTCATCGCCTGCGTTTGCCGATGCGCGAGGGCTGCCGCAGCCTGAACCTGTCCAATACCGTGGCCGTTGCCGTCTACGAAGGCTGGCGACAGCTCGGCTTCAAGTAACACCGCCTTTTCACTGTAGGAGCGAGCTTGCTCGCGAAAAACTCCAGAACACCGCGCGCATCCAGAATGCCCGCGTCACCGTTGACGTTTTTCGCGAGCAAGCTCGCTCCTACAAAGATCGTGTCCAATAAAAAAGCGCCGGTTAGGGCGCTTTTTTACATCGACGGTTTACTGAACCGTCGACGAACCTTCCTGTTGCATGCGCTGCAGCTCTTGAGCGTACAGGGCATCAAAATTCACCGGAGCCAGCATCAGCGCTGGGAACGAGCCACGGGTGACCAGGCTGTCCAGGGTCTCGCGGGCATACGGGAACAGGATGTTCGGGCAGAACGCGCCCAGGGTGTGGCTCATGGACGCTTCGTCCAGGCCCTGGATCAGGAAGATACCGGCCTGTTGCACTTCAGCGATGAAGGCGACTTCTTCGCCATTCTTGACGGTCACGGACAGGGTCAGCACCACCTCGTGGAAGTCGCCTTCCAGGGCTTTTTGGCGGGTGTTCAGGTCCAACGCAACGCTTGGGGTCCATTCCTGGCGGAAGATGGCCGGGCTTTTCGGCGCTTCGAACGACAGGTCACGCACGTAGATGCGCTGCAGCGAGAACTGTGGCGCTTGGGCTTCTGCAGCTTCGGTGTTCTGTTGGTCAGTCATCGCAGATCCTTGTGATCTTGGGGTCTTTTAGGGTTTAGGAGTCAGACGAGCAGCAGCGCATCGAGTTTACCGGCGCGCTCAAGGGCGAACAGGTCGTCGCAACCACCGATGTGCTTGGCGCCGATCCAGATCTGTGGCACGGACGTGCGCCCCGCCTTCTGGGCCATTTCGGCGCGCACCTGGGGTTTGCCGTCGACCTTGATCTCTTCGAAGGCAACGCCCTTTTTCTCCAGCAGGGCCTTGGCCCGCATGCAGTAAGGGCACCAATCGCTGGAATACACGACAACCTGAGTCATATCACTTCACCAGCGGCAGGTTATCGGCGCGCCAGCTGCTGATGCCACCGGACAGCTTGGCAGCGGTGAAACCGGTCTTGAGCATTTCGCGGGCGTGGGTGCCGGCGTGCTGGCCTTGGGCGTCGACCAGGATGATGGTCTTGGCCTTGTGCTTTTCCAGCTCGGCCAGGCGCGCGATCAGCTTGTCTTGCGGAATGTTCAGGGCACCGACGATGTGGCCGGTGGCGAAATCCTTGGCCGGGCGGATGTCCACGACAACGGCCTCGTCCTTGTTGACCAGCGCGGTCAGCTCCGCCGTGCTCAGGCTGCGGCCACCGCGGCTCAATTCGTGAGCGATCAGCAGCGCCAGCAGGATGACGAAGGCACCCACAAGCAGGTAGTGGGCAGTGGCAAATGCAATCAGGTGATCAACCATCAAGGAGGTTCCAGGGCGTTAAAATGGCGGTAAGTATACACAGCCGTCAGGGGGGGCCAACCCCCGTAAAGCGGTGACGTGGTCGGAACTTCGCTTTAAACTGCCACTCCCTTTTCAATTGTCTTCCTTTATTACCGCCGCGAGAGGATCTATGACTACTACGCCTAAACCTTTGGTCCTGATAATTCTCGATGGCTTCGGACACAGTGAAAGCCACCACGACAACGCGGTATACGCGGCCAAGAAGCCGGTACTCGACCGCCTGACCGCCACCGTACCCAACGGCCTGATCTCAGGTTCCGGCATGGACGTAGGCCTGCCGGACGGCCAGATGGGCAACTCGGAAGTCGGCCACATGAACCTCGGCGCCGGACGAGTGGTATATCAAGACTTCACCCGTGTGACCAAAGCGATCCGCGATGGCGAGTTCTTCGAGAACCCCACCATCTGCGCCGCGGTAGATAAAGCAGTAGCCGCTGGCAAGGCCGTGCACTTCATGGGCTTGCTGTCCGATGGCGGCGTCCACAGCCACCAGGATCACTTGGTCGCCATGGCCGAACTGGCCTTCAAGCGTGGCGCCGACAAGATCTACCTGCACGCCTTCCTCGACGGCCGCGACACGCCGCCGAAAAGCGCGCAGTCGTCCATTGAACTGCTCGACGCCACCTTCGCAGCGCTGGGCAAAGGCCGCATCGCCAGCCTGGTGGGCCGTTACTTCGCCATGGACCGCGACAACCGCTGGGACCGCGTCTCCCAGGCCTACAACCTGATCGTTGACGGCCAGGCCGAGTTCCACGCCGCCACCGCCCAGGAAGGCCTGGAAGCCGCCTACAACCGTGGCGAGAGCGATGAATTCGTCAAAGCCACCACCATTGGTGAGCCGGTGAAAGTAGAAGACGGCGACGCCGTAGTGTTCATGAACTTCCGCGCCGACCGCGCCCGCGAGCTGAGCCGCGTGTTTGTCGAAGACGGTTTCAAGGAATTCGAACGCGCCCGCCAGCCGAAAGTGCAGTACGTGGGCCTGACCCAGTACGCCGCCAGCATCCCGGCTCCCGCCGCCTTTGCACCGGGCAGCCTGGACAACGTGTTGGGCGATTACTTGGCGAAAAACGGCAAGACCCAGCTGCGCATTGCCGAAACCGAAAAGTACGCCCACGTGACCTTCTTCTTCTCCGGCGGCCGCGAAGAGCCATTCCCAGGCGAAGAGCGCATCCTGATCCCATCGCCAAAGGTCGCCACCTACGACCTGCAGCCGGAAATGAGCGCACCGGAAGTCACCGACAAGATCGTCGACGCCATCGAACACCAGCGTTACGACGTGATCGTGGTCAACTACGCCAACGGCGACATGGTCGGCCACAGTGGCAACCTGGAAGCCGCGACCAAGGCCGTGGAATGCCTGGACCTATGCGTCGGCCGCATCGTCGACGCCCTGGAAAAGGTCGGCGGCGAAGCACTGATCACCGCCGACCACGGCAACTGCGAGCAGATGTCCGACGAATCCACCGGCCAGGCCCACACCGCCCACACCACCGAGCCAGTGCCGTTCATCTATGTCGGCAAGCGTGATTTCAAGGTGCGTGCTGGCGGCGTGCTGGCGGATGTGGCGCCGACCATGCTGATGCTGATGGGGTTGGAGAAGCCGGTGGAGATGACTGGCACCTCAATCCTGGTCTGAAATATTTCAGGGGTTGCTCAATGCGAGCAGCCCGTCAATAATAGACCTGAGCGCGAAACCAGTTGCCTCCAGCGGCGATAACTGGCGTAGGAACCCCGTCGATGGCTGGACATCAGCGTAGGGTGAGACCTCCACACCCCCGCTTGAGGGTGTGTATATGAATATCAAGCATGTCATTTAGGGCAGTTCTCTCGAACTGCCCTTTTCTTTGCCTGCTATAAAAGTTGGTAGCGCCTGTAGATCAGTTCGCCATGACGGTGTTTGTTCAAAGCCTTGGCATCGGTCTGCATGAAATTCCACAGCAGATTGCCTGCCTGGATATTCACAACCACCAGCATTTGCCGTTTGGTTTCATAAGCGCCAATGAAGGCCAAACGAGTTGAGCCATCACTGTAAGCGACACGCCAAATTTCCAGAGGCCCGGTCAGTGTATCCAGCGCGAACTTTACATATCGCTCTCTGGCATCTTGTCGCTTTTCAACTATGTGCCGCAGGGTTACACGCCGGATCAACACTTCTCCCAACGGAGAAACGATACGAATTTCTGAGGACGCTGAATCGGTAAATCCCAAGTTGGAAGCCACGACTTCAACAGCATCAGCAATGTCCTTGCCTGTCGTCACTTCCTCAAGCGAACAGGACCGAAGCGCCCGGTCGAGGCTACGCAAGTCAGGCAAGCCGTGATCAAGCCAGGTTTTCTGGTCTTTGAGTTCATGAATACGGGGCATTACCGATCGGGCCGACTACCTTGTGAGCGGGTTCGAGAGTCTATTCCCAGAACCAAAAACCCGTTCAACCGGAGCGTTTCAAGGCGTTTCTTCGATTTTGTTTAAACCCCTAAACCAACCGATTAAATCGCTCTAAACGGCTTTTTATGACGAACGCCTCAAAGCAGTTGGCTTTGAGGCGTTTTTTTTGCTGCGCTTGGCGGGCATACTAGGCCGTCCATTTCCCTGGTGTCGCCCGCCTCTATGCTTCGCGCCTTGATTACCCTTGCTCTTGTCTGCCTGCTCCAACCGGCGTTTGCCGATGAGCGCGCACAAACCCAACAACAGTTGGACGCTACGCGTCAGGACATTACCGAGCTGAAAAAGCTGCTCGGCAAGCTCCAGGAAGAGAAATCCGGGGTGCAGAAAGACCTGCGCGGCACGGAAACCGAGATGGGCAAACTGGAGAAGCAGGTCCAGGAGCTGCAAAAAGAACTAAAGAAGAGCGAGTCGGAACTGGAGCGACTCGACGCTGAGAAAAAAAAACTCCAGAGCGCACGCGTTGAACAGCAACGCCTAATCGCGATCCAGGCCCGTGCCGCTTACCAGAACGGCCGCCAGGAATACCTCAAGCTGCTGCTCAACCAGCAGAACCCCGAGAAATTCGCGCGCACCCTGACCTACTACGACTACCTGAGCAAGGCCCGCCTGGAGCAACTGAAAAGCTTCAATGAGACCCTGCGCCAGTTGGTCAATGTCGAGCAGGAGATCGGCAACCAACAATCACAGTTGCAAGACCAGAAAGTCGCCCTCGACACTCAGCGCAACGAATTGGACAAGGTCCGCAAGGAACGCCAACTGGCCCTGGCCAAACTCAATGACGACGTAAAGGCCCGTGACGCCAAGCTGCAGGCCCGCGAGCAGGACCAGGCCGACCTGGCCAAAGTGCTCAAGACCATCGAAGAAACCCTGGCCCGCCAGGCACGTGAGGCCGAAGAAGCGCGGCAGAAAGCGCTGATCGCCCAGCAGGAAGCCGAAAAAAAGCGCCAGCGTGAGGCCGAACTGGCTGCCACCTCGGACGCTCCGGCCCCGCGTAAACCGGCACATGCAGCGCCTGGCCCGCTGGTTTCCAGCTCCGGTGAGAACTTCGGCGGCCCTTTTGCTTCAGCCCGCGGCAAACTTCCATGGCCCGTTGATGGTCGATTACTGGCACGCTTTGGGGAAACCCGTGGCGATGACACCCGCGCGAAGTGGGATGGCGTGATGATCAGCGCCTCCGCCGGCAGCCAGGTGCACGCCGTCCACGGTGGGCGCGTGGTGTTCGCCGATTGGCTGCGGGGCGCCGGTTTGTTGGTGATTCTTGACCACGGTAATGGCTATTTGAGCCTTTACGGCCACAATCAGACTTTACTCAAGTCGGCAGGTGATGTTGTAAAAGCCGGTGAATCCATCTCCACTGTCGGTAACAGTGGTGGCCAGGACACCCCGGCGCTGTACTTCGCTATTCGTCAGCAGGGCCGCCCGAGCGATCCTGCACAATGGTGCCGTTCCCAAGGATAGGGCTGCATCTACATTAGGAGTTCGTTCGACATGCTGCATTTGTCCCGCCTCACCTCGCTGGCCCTGACGATCGCCCTGGTGATCGGCGCGCCTCTGGCATTTGCCGACCAGGCCGCTCCGGCTGCACCTGCTGCCTCGGCCGCGACTACCAAGGCGCCTTTGCCGCTGGACGAGCTGCGCACCTTTGCCGAGGTCATGGACCGGATCAAAGCCGCCTATGTCGAACCCGTAGATGACAAGACCCTGCTGGAAAATGCCATCAAAGGCATGCTCAGCAACCTCGACCCGCACTCCGCCTACCTGGGCCCGGAAGATTTCGCCGAGCTGCAGGAAAGCACCAGCGGTGAATTCGGCGGGCTGGGCATTGAAGTCGGTTCCGAAGACGGCAACGTCAAGGTTGTCTCGCCCATTGATGACACCCCGGCGTCCAAGGCCGGTATCCAGGCCGGCGACTTCATCGTCAAGATCAACGGCCAGCCGACCCGTGGCCAGACCATGACCGAAGCCGTCGACAAGATGCGCGGCAAGATCGGCCAGAAAATCACCCTGACCCTGGTGCGCGACGGCGGCAACCCGTTTGACGTGACGCTGACCCGCGCGACCATTGTGGTCAAGAGCGTGAAGAGCCAGCTGCTGGAGTCGGGCTACGGTTACATCCGCATCACCCAGTTCCAGGTCAAGACCGGTGACGAAGTGGCCAAGGCCCTGGCCAAGCTGCGCAAGGACAATGGCAAGAAACTCAACGGCATCGTGCTCGACCTGCGTAACAACCCAGGCGGCGTGCTGCAGTCGGCGGTGGAAGTGGTCGACCACTTCATCACCAAAGGCCTGATTGTCTACACCAAAGGCCGTATCGCCAACTCCGAGCTGCGCTTCTCGGCCACCGGCAACGACCTCAGCGAAAACGTGCCACTGGCCGTGCTGATCAACGGCGGCAGCGCCTCGGCGTCGGAAATCGTCGCTGGCGCCCTGCAAGACCAGAAACGCGGTGTATTGATGGGCACCACCAGCTTCGGCAAGGGCTCGGTACAAACCGTGCTGCCGCTGAACAACGAGCGCGCGCTGAAAATCACCACCGCGCTGTATTACACGCCGAATGGTCGTTCGATCCAGGCCCAGGGCATCGTGCCGGACATCGAGGTGCGCAAGGCCAAAATCACCAACGAGATCGACAGCGAGTACTACAAAGAGGCTGACCTGCAAGGTCACCTGGGCAACGGCAACGGCGGTGCCGACCAGCCAACCGGCAGCAGCAAGAAAGCCAAGCCGATGCCGCAGGACGACGACTACCAGTTGGCCCAGGCGCTGAGCCTGCTCAAGGGCCTGAGCATCACGCGCAGCCGTTGATATGCGTTTTGCCCTGATCATCGCTGTGCTGTGCAGCCTGGCTGGAGTCGCCCACGCGACCCCGGCCAGCGAGCCGCATAAAGCCTACCTGACCCTCATCATCGACGACCTTGGGCAGAACCTGCCCAGGGATCGGCGTGTGCTGGCCCTGCCAGGGCCTGTCACCACCGCAATCATGCCTGACACGCCTCACGCTGCCGAATTCGCCCGCGAGGCGCACAAAGCCGGCAAGATCGTGATCCTGCATATGCCCATGGACCCGGCCACCGGCCCGTTCGCCTGGCACCCAGAGCTTTCCATCGAAGAACTCGGCAAGCGCCTGGATGCCGCGTTCAAGGCGGTGCCCTACACTGCCGGCATCAACAACCACATGGGCAGCCGCATGACTGCACAACCGGCTGCAATGGCCTGGTTGATGGCCGAACTGCAACGGCGCAACAAGTTCTTTGTCGACAGCCGCACCAGCGCCCAGACGGTCGCCGCTGCCGAGGCGCAGAAGATCGGCCTGGCCCATGTTTCGCGGGATGTATTCCTCGATGACGAGCGCACCGAAACAGCGATCACCACGCAATTGCAGACCGCGATTAAGCTGGCGCACAAGCAGGGTTCAGTGGTGATGATCGGCCACCCGTATCCGCAAACCCTGGCGGTGCTGGAGCGCGAATTGCCCAAGCTCAAGGCTCAGGGCGTTGACTGGATTGATATCAAGTTGATGATCAGCGTGCGCAGTAACCAAGCGATGGCCGGGCATGGCAAGAATGGCATTTACCGCTGACGGTCCACTGTAGGCGCTGGCTTGCCAGCGCCTACAGTGAGGGTTGGCCGGTTACAGATATTTCGCCATGATTTCGTCGACGACGCCGTCTTTACGCAGTTGGTCCAGCGCAGCCTGCAGCTTGGCCACCAGTTCGTCCGGCACCTCCTTGTTCAGCGCGAGGTACAGCTGAGCACTGTTGAAACGCAACACCGTCCTGAGCCCCGTCACGCCAACCTGGCGCGCCAGGTAACGCCCGGCGGGGTCGCCAGTGG
Source organism: Pseudomonas reactans (assembly GCF_013385825.1). Classification (GTDB taxonomy): domain Bacteria; phylum Pseudomonadota; class Gammaproteobacteria; order Pseudomonadales; family Pseudomonadaceae; genus Aquipseudomonas; species Aquipseudomonas reactans. The sequence goes on from NZ_JACAPG010000002.1 coordinate 418,297, forward strand.
CCCACAGGTCGATCTGGCCATCCAGCAGCTTTTGCGCGTTATCCTGATCACGTAGCACCACCACCGGGTTGAGACCCTGCTTCTCCAGGGTCTCGGCGATGGCATCGCCCTTGTAGGCGCCGATCTTGTAGCGGCGGGCATGCTCGAGGTCATCCAGTTGGATCTTACTGTCAGCCTTGGCCAGCAGCACCCAATCGTCCGGGCCGATGGGGCCGACCCATTTGAACAGGGCTTCACGGTCCGGCAGGCGCGCCATCACGAACACGCCATAACCCGGTTTTTCCAGAGCGAGTTTGTAGATGCGCTCCCAAGGGAATCGCAGGGTGAGGTTGTAGGAAATGCCGGCGCGCTTGAAGGTTTCGCGCACGATGTCCACGGCGATGCCTTCGATGTTGTCTTCCTTGGCGAAGTTCTTGCCGTTTTTTGCCATGTTGTACGGAGGGAAGTTTTCCGTCAGCAACACCAGGGCGGTGTCAGACGGTTCTTCGGCGTGGGCCGAGCTTGCCAACAGGAAGGATGTACTGGCGAGGGCAAGCAGAAGATGTTTGAACATGAAGGGCTACCGGAATCCATGGCAAGCGCAAAGAGTGCCGCGCACTTGCCATGGTGTCCAGCAGCATTCAGCGAACGACGATACCGCGCGCCGCCATGTAGGCTTTTGCCTCGGGAACGGTGTATTCGCCAAAGTGGAAAATACTCGCCGCCAGCACTGCGCTGGCGTGGCCTTCGATGACGCCATCGGCCAAATGCTGCAGGTTGCCGACGCCGCCGGAGGCGATCACCGGGATCCCCAGCGCGTCACTGATGGCGCGGGTCACGCCCAGGTCGAAGCCGTTTTTCATGCCGTCCTGGTCCATGCTGGTCAGCAGGATTTCACCCGCACCCAGGCCTTCCATCTTCATCGCCCACTCCACCGCATCCAGGCCGGTAGGCTTGCGACCGCCGTGGGTGAAGATCTCCCAGCGCGGGGTTTCGCCCGGGCCAGAGACTTTCTTGGCGTCGATGGCGACCACAATGCATTGCGAACCGAAGTGTTGCGCGGCTTCACCGACGAACTCCGGATTGAAGACCGCCGCGGTGTTGATCGAGACCTTGTCCGCACCGGCATTGAGCAGGTTGCGAATGTCTTGCACGGTACGCACACCACCGCCCACGGTCAGCGGGATGAACACCTGGCTGGCCATGCGCTCCACGGTATGCAGCGTGGTGTCGCGGCCGTCGACGCTGGCGGTGATATCGAGAAAGGTAATCTCGTCGGCACCTTGCTCATCGTAGCGACGGGCGATTTCCACCGGGTCGCCGGCATCGCGGATGTTCTCGAACTTGACGCCCTTGACCACGCGACCGTTGTCGACGTCCAGGCAAGGGATGATGCGTTTGGCCAGCGCCATGGTCAGTCCTCAGCCGTTGTAGGCGTCGCAGTAAGCCTGGGCTTCGGCGACATCCAAGGTGCCTTCGTAAATCGCACGGCCGGTGATGGCGCCGATGATGCCGGGCGCCTTGGCGTCCAGCAGCGACTTGATGTCGCCCAGGTTGTGGATACCGCCGGAAGCGATCACCGGGATCTTGGTCGCAGCAGCCAGCGCGGCGGTGAACGGAACGTTGCAGCCCTGCATCATGCCGTCTTTGGCGATGTCGGTATAAACGATGGCGGACACTCCGTCGGCTTCGAACTGTTTGGCCAGGTCAATGACCTGCACGGTGCTGATTTCAGCCCAGCCGTCGGTGGCGACAAAGCCGTCTTTGGCGTCCAGGCCCACGATCACTTTGCCTGGGAACGCGCGGCAAGCTTCGGCGACGAACGCCGGGTCTTTCACGGCCTTGGTGCCGATGATCACGTAGCTCACGCCCGCCTTGACGTAGTGCTCGATGGTTTCCAGGGAGCGGATACCGCCGCCGATCTGGATCGGCAGGTTCGGGTAGCGCTTGGCAATCGCGGTCACTACTTCGCCGTTGACCGGTTGGCCTTCGAAGGCGCCGTTCAAGTCCACCAGATGCAGACGACGGCAGCCCCCGTCCACCCATTTGGCAGCCATGCTCACCGGGTCATCGGAGAACACGGTGGAGTCTTCCATGCGGCCTTGGCGCAGACGCACGCAAGCGCCGTCCTTGAGATCGATAGCGGGGATAATCAGCATCTGGCAAACCTTATTCGATATTCAGCAATGCTTGGGAAATCAGGGTTTCTCAAGCGACCACAGGTCGCTTTCGATGCTTTCGAACCTTTCTTTAAGGAGCGTCTGCGTATCGAAAATCGCCCGGTTGTAATAGTGCGGAGCCACTTCGGTGGTAAACAGCTCAAGAATCTCGGCGACCTCGAACGAACCCAATTTGAGCTCGAAGCGGTCCTCCATGAAGCGCTTGATCTTGAGGGTAGCCTCACTCTCCTGTTCAGGCGTGAGGTTCAAGATCGGCAACTTCGGCTTCCTGGCCATTTACCAGCGCCCGTCCCAGGCGGCGAAGTTCTGCAGCAATTGCAGGCCATGGGTATGGCTCTTTTCCGGGTGGAACTGCACGGCAAAGCGCGAACCTTCGGCCAGCGCGGCGGCGAAGTCGACGCCGTAGTGCCCGCCACCCACCACCTGGCCCGGCTTACCGGCGGCGATGTAGTAGCTGTGCACGAAGTAGAAGCGCGCCATGTCCGGCACTTCGTGCCACAGCGGGTGATCCACGGTCTGGCGGACTTCGTTCCAGCCCATGTGCGGAACTTTCAGGTGTTCGCCGTCTTCATGCAGGTCTTTGCCGAAGAACTTCACCTGGCCCGGGAACAGACCGATGCAGTCGACGCCGTCGTTCTCTTCACTGCTGTCGAGCAAGGCTTGCATGCCCACGCAGATGCCGAGAAACGGGCGATCCTGGCTGACTTCGCGCACCAGGCTGTCAAAGCCCAGGCGGCGGATCTCGGCCATGCAATCGCGAATCGCACCGACACCGGGAAACACCACCCGGTCAGCTTCGCGAATCACGCTGGCATCGCTGGTGATCAGCACCTTGCCGGCCCCTACGTGTTCGAGGGCCTTGGCCACCGAGTGCAGGTTACCCATGCCGTAATCGATAACCGCGACCGTCTGCATTACAGGACGCCCTTGGTCGAAGGCATTTGCCCGGCCATGCGGTCGTCCAACTCGACAGCCATGCGCAGCGCGCGGCCAAAAGCCTTGAACACGGTTTCGATCTGGTGGTGGGTGTTGGTGCCGCGCAGGTTGTCGATGTGCAGGCTGACGAGTGCGTGGTTGACGAAACCCTGGAAGAATTCCTGGAACAGGTCGACGTCAAAGCCGCGGCCCACATTGGCACGGGTGTACGGCACATGCATCTGCAAGCCTGGGCGGCCGGAGAAGTCGATGACCACCCGCGACAGCGCTTCGTCCAGCGGGACATAGGCGTGGCCGTAGCGACGGATGCCTTTTTTGTCGCCGATGGCCTTGGCAAATGCCTGGCCGAGGGTGATGCCCACGTCTTCCACCATGTGGTGGTCGTCGATGTGCAGGTCGCCCTTGCCTTCGATATCCAGGTCGATCAGCCCGTGACGGGCGATCTGGTCCAGCATGTGCTCAAGAAAAGGTACACCGATATCAAATCGGGCCTTTCCGGTGCCATCCAGGTTGATCGAGGCTTTGATCTGGGTTTCCAGAGTGTCGCGCTCGACGGACGCCTTACGTTCGGCCATCACCAGCTCCGCAAAATCATTGGGCGAAAAAGGCAGCCATTATAGGGGCGCGGGCGCTAAACAGAAACATCGGAGGGGATAAGACTGATGGAGTGTCGGGGATAGACATGTGCATACAACCCCCGACAGGCATAACGCAATCTTGTAGGAGCCGGCTTGCCGGCGATAAATTCGCAAGATCACCATCGACCTCGCGGACACCATCGCCGGCAAGCCGGCTCCTACGGGACTTGCATCAGTGGAACAGGACTGCGGTCTTCTGCAGGGTCACCCACACACCCCACGCCAACGGAATACCCACCACCAACCAGGCGGCAATCGCCAACGGCACGGTGCCAGGAGCGGCTTTCCACTCCAGGGAAGTAGTCGCGTCCGCGCCTTTATCGTGGCCCAGCGCCTGTTCGGCGGCCAGTTCGGCGTCGGTCATGAAGTACTTGTCGGCCACTGGGCGGACCAGCAGGTTGCAGATGAAACCCAACACCAGCAGGCCGGCCAGGATGTACAGGGTGATGTCGTAGGCGGCGGCGCGTTCAACGCCGATGCTCAGCTGATACTCACGCAGGTAGTTCACCAACACAGGGCCCAGCACGCCGGCCGCAGCCCAGGCAGTCAGCAGGCGACCGTGGATCGCACCGACCATCTGCGTACCGAACAGGTCGGCCAGGTAGGCCGGAACGGTCGCAAAACCACCGCCGTACATCGACAGGATGATGCAGAACGCCGCCACGAACAGCGCCACGTTGCCCAGGTGACCCAGGTTCGGGATCAGCGCGTACAGGGCAAAGCCCAGCGCGAAGAACACGAAGTAGGTGTTTTTACGGCCCAGGTAGTCGGAGAACGACGCCCAGAAGAACCGGCCACCGATGTTGAATAGGCTCAACAGACCGGTGAAACCCGCCGCGATGGCCGCGATGGAAGCCAATTGGCCCGCATCCAGTTGGCCGAACGGCACATCCACACCCAGCAGCTTGCCGCCGAACACTTCCTGCAGCAGTGGCGAAGCCATGCCGAGGATGCCGATGCCGGCAGATACGTTCAGGCACAGCACCAGCCAGACCAGGCGGAATTGCGGGGTTTTCCACGCCACGTTCACGTGCACGTGACGGTGAGTGATCATCGCGTTGCTGGCCTTTTTCGCCGGCGCGGTCCAACCCTCAGGCTTCCAGCCGGTAGGCGGAACGCGGTAGGACAAGGCGCCGCCGATCATGAACACGAAGTAGATCGCAGCCATTACCAGGAAGCTCTGCCACACGCCCACGCTGTCTGGGGTGGCGAAATGGCCCATCAGTGCTGCTGCCAACGGGGCACCCACCATCGCGCCGCCGCCGAAGCCCATGATCGCCATGCCGGTGGCCATGCCACGCTTGTCCGGGAACCACTTGATCAGGGTCGACACGGGCGAGATATAGCCCAGGCCCAGGCCGATACCGCCGATGACCCCGGAGCCGATCCACATCAGCCAGATCTGGTGGGTATAGATACCCAACGCCGAGATCAGCAGGCCGCCACACCAGCACAATGCCGATACAACGCCAGCCTTACGTGGCCCGGCGTGTTCCAGCCAGCCGCCCCAGATCGCTGCCGAGCAGCCCAGGAAGATGAAGAACAGGGTGTAGATCCAGCCCAACATGGAGATGGGCCAGTCGCACTGGGACGAGAAAACTTGGCTGATGAAGCTCATGTCCGGCGCGCAGGCGACCGGCTTGGTGATACCCAGCGCCTTGGACAATGGCAGCCAGAACACCGAGAACCCGTAGGCCATGCCGATGCACAGGTGGATGGCCAGGGCGGCCGGTGGAACCAGCCAGCGGTTGAAGCCGGGCTTGGCGATAATGCGTTCCTTGGACAGGAACGCAGGCTGTGCGGCAGTTGAACCCGCCGCAGTGCTAGTGCTCATTGGTGTTTCCCCCAGTTGTTAGTATGTGTCCGTCAGGCGCTCTCTCCCTCGGCCTTGCACGCAAAGCGTTGGCCGTTGTTGTTGAGTAAAGCTCCATTTAAGCGCGACGCTATGTCGCAGAAGGCAGACGAACCTGCGCAGATTAGCACCTGTGGATGACAGAAAAACCAAACTGATATCACCTTTTTCAGGAAATCTGTTTTGTTTGACGCCAAAAACCCGTTTCCCCGCCCCTGGATACAATGTAACGATCGGGGCACTGACGCAGGCCGTCGGGCGTTATACTCTGCGGCTAAATTTTGAAATCGACATACAAGGACTCGCCCATGAAAGCGTTCGGCAAAATCCTGGGTCTGGTACTTCTCGGGCTGTTGCTGATCATTGTGGCTCTAGGCTTTGCCCTGACCCATCTCTTCGATCCCAACGACTATAAAGACGAGATTCGCCAGATTGCCCGCGACAAGGCCCACATCGAGCTGACGCTCAATGGCGACATCGGCTGGAGCCTGTTCCCCTGGCTTGGCCTGGAACTGCACGAAGCCAGCGTAGCGACCCTGACCGCGCCGACCCAGCCGTTCGCCGACCTGCAGATGCTCGGCCTCTCTGTGCGCGTGCTGCCGCTGCTGCGCCGCGAAGTGCAGATGAGCGATGTGCGTGTCGAAGGCCTCAACCTGCGCCTCACCCGCGACAAGCAAGGCCACGGCAACTGGGAAGACATCGGCAAGAACGTGAGCGAAGCGACCGTCGGCAGCCCTGGCTCGACCGAGCAACCTGCCGAAACCGAACCGGAAAAACCCTCGAAGCCCATCCGCCTGGACATCGACAGCCTGACGGTCAACAACGCTCGCGTCGAATACAACGACGAGCAGACCGGCAAGCAGTTCAGCGCCGAAAGCATCCAACTGAGCGCCGGCGCCGTGCATGAAGGCGCCAGCATCCCGGTGAAACTCACCGCCTTCTTCGGCAGCAACCAGCCGGTGATGCGCGTCAAGACCGAACTCAACGGCAACCTGCGCATCCAGCGTGCGCTCAAGCGCTATCAGCTTGAAGACATGAAGATCAGCGGCGAAGCCACGGGCGAGCCGCTGCAAGGCAAGACCGTGACGTTCTCCACCCAGGGCCAATTGCTGGTGGACCAGGCGGCCAATATCGCCGAATGGACCAACATGAAGTTGTCGGCCAATCAACTGCGCGCCTTGGGCGAGTTGAAGGTCAACGACCTGGACAAGACTGCGCAGTTGAGCGGCGCGCTGTCCATCGCTCAGTTTGACCTGGCCAAGTTCCTCGACGGCGTTGGCCATCCGCTGCCACCCATGGCCGAGGGCAGCCTGAGCAAGGTCGAACTGGTCAGCCGCCTCAAGGGCACGCCGAGCAGCCTGGCCCTGGAAGACCTGAACCTGAAACTCGACGGCAGCACCTTCACCGGTCGCTTGGCCGTGGACGATTTCGCTAAGCAATCCCTGCGGGTCCAGCTCAAGGGCGATACCTTCAACGCCGACAACTACCTGCCGGCCAAGTCTGAATCCGCCAAGGGCGCAGCCGCAGCCCGTCAGGCCGAAGTACAGAACAGCGAAGCCGGTGCCATGGCGGCCGGTGGCACCACGCCGCTGCCCGACGCGCCGACCAAAGGCGCCTGGAGCACCGACAAACTGCTGCCACTGGCGCGCCTGCGCACGCTGGATGTGAATGCCGACCTGGCTTTCGGCCAACTGACCTTGAGCAAGCTGCCGATCCAGAATGCGGCGCTCAAGGCGTCGGGCGTCGATGGCCAGCTCAAGCTCGAGACCCTTAGCGGTGGCCTCTACAACGGCACTTTCCAGGCCAACGGCAGCCTTGATGTGCGCCAGGATATTCCGGTGCTGGCGCTGCAAAGCCATATCAAGCAAGTGCCGGTCGAACGCATCCTGCAAGCCCAGGGGCAAAACCCGCCGGTGAAGGGCCAGATCACCCTCGACAGCAACCTCACGGGCCGTGGCAATAGCCAGAAAGCCCTGATCGACAGCCTCAACGGCACCGCCAGCTTTGTGATCAACAACGGTGTGTTGCTCAACGCCAACCTTGAACAGCAACTGTGCACCGGTATTGCCCTGCTCAACCGCAAGACCTTGAGCAGCACACCGCAAGGCAAGGACACGCCGTTCCAGGAGTTGAAGGGCAACCTGACCTTCCGTAACGGCGTGGCCAGCAACCCCGACCTGAAAGTGCGCATCCCGGGCCTGACCGTCAACGGCAATGGCGATGTCGACCTGCGCGTGCTGGGCATGGACTACCGCGTCGGCATCATCGTCGAAGGCGACCAGCGCGAAACCCCGGACCCGGCCTGCCAGGTGGGCTCGAACTTCCAGGGCATCGAAGTGCCGCTGCGCTGCCGTGGCCCGCTGGAACTCGGCGCCAAAGCCTGCCGCCTGGACAAGGACGGCCTAGGCCAAGTCGCGATCAAGGCGGCCGGCAACCGTCTGAACGAGAAGCTGGAAGAGAAGCTCGACAAGGTTAATCCACAGCTCAAAGACGCTTTGAAAGGCCTGTTCAAACGATGAGAAACGAGCAGTTTTCAACGGCGGTGCTGGACTGGTACGACCGCCACGGTCGCCACGACCTGCCCTGGCAACAGGGCATCACGCCTTATCGGGTGTGGGTCTCGGAGATCATGCTGCAGCAGACCCAGGTGAGCACCGTGCTCAACTATTTCGACCGTTTCATGGCCTCGTTGCCAACGGTCGAGGCCCTGGCTGCCGCACCGGAAGATGAAGTGCTGCACTTGTGGACCGGCCTGGGTTACTACACCCGGGCGCGCAACCTGCAAAAGACCGCGAAGATTGTCGTGGCCGAGTACGGTGGCGAGTTTCCCAAGGATGTCGAAAAGCTCACCGAGCTGCCCGGCATCGGTTTGTCCACCGCTGGTGCGATCGCCAGCCTGAGCATGGGCCTGCGTGCACCGATCCTCGACGGCAACGTCAAACGCGTGCTGGCACGCTTCACCGCGCAAGAGGGCTACCCAGGCGAGCCTAAGGTGGCCAAACAGCTGTGGGCCACCGCAGAACGCTTTACGCCTCATGATCGCGTCAATGCCTACACCCAGGCGATGATGGACATGGGCGCCACGCTCTGTACCCGCAGCAAACCCAGCTGCCTGTTGTGCCCGCTGGAAAAAGGCTGCGAAGCCCACATGCTCGGCCTGGAAACGCGCTACCCGATTCCCAAGCCGCGCAAGACCATCCCGCAGAAGCGCACGCTGATGCCGTTGCTGGCGAATGCCGAGGGCGCAATCCTGCTTTACCGTCGCCCTTCCACCGGCCTGTGGGGCGGCCTGTGGAGTTTGCCGGAGCTGGATGACCTGCGAGACCTGGAACACCTGGCCCACCAGCACGCGCTGGAGCTGGGCAAGCAACAGGCGCTGCCAGGGCTGATCCACACCTTCAGCCACTTCCAACTTGCCATCGAACCCTGGCTGGTCCAGGTCGAGGAAACCGCCCATCACGTGGCCGAGGCCAACTGGCTCTGGTATAACCTCGCCACCCCGCCGCGCCTGGGCCTTGCTGCCCCGGTAAAAAAACTGCTGAAGCGCGCGGCCGATGTATTGAATGCAGGAGTTCCGTCATGACCCGCACCATCATGTGCCGCAAGTTCAAAGAAGAATTGCCAGGCCTCGAACGCCCTCCGTACCCGGGCGCCAAGGGCCAGGACATTTTCGAGCACGTCTCTGCCAAAGCCTGGGCCGACTGGCTGAAACACCAGACCCTGCTGATCAACGAAAAACGCCTGAACATGATGAACGCCGAAGACCGTAAATACTTGGCAGGCGAGATGGACAAGTTCTTTTCCGGCGAAGATTACGCCAAGGCCGACGGCTACGTGCCGCCTGCTCAATAATTGATCAAAAACCGGGGTCTGCACGTAAGCGACGGTAATAATTAAATATTTTTTGAAAACTTGCTTGACGACCCCCTGAAAAACCCGTTTAATGCGCCCCGTTGCCCAGATAGCTCAGTCGGTAGAGCAGGGGATTGAAAATCCCCGTGTCGGCGGTTCGATTCCGTCTCTGGGCACCACCTTCAGCTTTCAGGTGGTGTCAACATCACGTGAAAGCAATCAAGAAACCCGCCTAGTGCGGGTTTTTTGTTGCCTGGGATTTATTGCGTTGTCTTGGGGCGACCTACGCCACCCCGAAACGAACAGCCTCTATCACTTCAACAAGAACACCATCAGCGGATTGTCGTTCAGACGCCCTTCAAACCTTGGTACCAGCGATTCCAGAGCCGTTCCTTGCAGCAACGCGGTTTCCTTGCGCGACACAATCACCCAGGCTGGCCGAGGCAAAGTTCCCAGTCGCCCGATCTCGCTGCCTCCGATAAAGATCGGTTGCTCGTCATGGTCCAGGTTCATCATGTAGCGCACCGCCCAGGTGTCCCGGCCCAGATTGATAAACACCAGCGGCCCCGGTTGCTTCACACGCAGCGCTTCCACTTGGCCGACAAACTTGCGGGTGTCGAACTGCATATCCTTGGATGGCTCCACCACCATCACCAACACTAACCACTGCGCCACCAACGCGATCAGGCTGAGCCACACCAATCGCCCCGCACGCCGCCAGGCGATCAACGCCGCCACCTGCAGCACTACCAGCACGCCGATCAGCAGCGGCAGCGAAACGTCAGGCCAGTAACCATGCTTCTGCCACCCATGCCGACAGACCAAGATTGCAACCACGCCTAACGTCGGCAGCGCCACGACCAGCCCTTCGTAGCATCGGCGCATGCCTGCAAGCCAGCCTTGCGCCTGTAGCAGCCCATAGGCCGCGACAGCCGCAAACATCGGCACCATTGGCAGGATGTAATAGGCGCGCTTGAAGTGCGGCACCGACAGCCCGAGCAAGATCATCAAGCCGCAGGCACTGAGGCGCACCACCAACTGCATCTCGCCCTCAAACCGCTCGGACCAGCGATGCCGTAGGGCAATCATTGTGGCGAGCGCCAATGGCACCACTGGGAAGTAGCGGTACAGGCTCAGCTGGAAGTAGAAATAGAACGGCTCGCCGGTTTCATCGAGACGTCCGCCCACCTGCATCTTGAACACCTCATCGGCAAACGCATCACCTCCGCTGATGCGCGCCAACTTCACCAGCAGCCACCAACAGGCAGCCAGCAACACCAAGCCAGCGGCGCCGTGAATCAGCACCTGCTTCACCCGCTCCCCAGGCTTTCCCAACGCCCAGTACACGCAGACCACGCCACAGACTTCGATCAACCCCAGCGGCCCGCGTATCGCAAAACCCAGGATGAACAGCGGGAAAACCGCAAGACGCCTCCAGCGCCCGCCGCTGTGCAACAGGTAGAAACCGCCAACGCAGAGCAACGCGACCATCTGGTCCAGGCATACCGAGCGGGATTTTTCGAGCAGTTGAGTCGTGAGCAAGGTCAACAGCACAGTAAGCAGCGCCCACTGGCGATTCGCCGGGACCAACAGGCGATAGATCACCGCGACCACCCCAGCCGACGCCAGGGCGGTGGGTAGCACATTCGCCAGGTGGTTCGGCGCGCCAAACAGTCGGGCAAACACATAGCTGAAGAACGTCGCGGTGCCGGGGTAATCCGCGTAGGGCTGGCCGTAGGTGGTCGGGAAAAGACTCGCACCATGGCGAAACATTTCTTGCAGGAACAGCGCCCAGCGTCCGTCAAACCCTTGGGGTTGCTGATCCCAGATACCCAGGGTGAACAACAGCAAGGCAAACAGGAAAATGCCCAGGGACTCCAGGCGAAAGCGATTGCGGTGATCCATCGGTAGACCTGTCAGGTAAGGGGCGCCGACTTATGGTGCCGACTGCCCTGCTGAATAGCGCCTGAACAGACCTGAATATTCCGGTGTTTACCGACCCACGGGCCACACCCATTTCGGGATCAATCGAACGTAAATCAACTCGGCCACCAGCTCGACCAAGGTTTGCAGTATCACTGCCGTCGCCGCCAACCCGCGCACGTCCTCAGGCAGCGCCAGCGCCAAGGGCAACACCACCAGCGAATTGCGCGTCGATGCGCTGAACGTCACCGCCCTGGCCGTTACCGCAGGCAGCGCAAACAGCCGCGATGCCAGCGCGCCCATCAACGGCGCCAACAACAGGAAACCGACGTACACCGGGATCACCGGCAGCAACAGGTTGATATCCCGCACCACCGAGGTGATTTGCGAGCCGATCACCACAAACAGCACCAACGCCATCGCTGGCACCGGCATCCACGCCCAGCCGCCGTTCCATGCACTGACGAGTGATGATCGCCGTGCCAGGAAAGTCGTTAGCACTGCCAGAACCATCGGCACCACGATCAGCAGGAAGAACGCCTCGATAAACGGACCCACTTCCACAACCACGTCGGACTGCGCTCCAAGCATCACGCTCAAATAGATCGGCAACAGGGCCAACTGCAGCAACAACAGCACCGGCGTCGCCGCCAGCATCAACCGCGAATCACCCTTGCCGATATGGGTAAACACCACCACGTAGTCGATGCACGGCGTGAGCAGTACCAGCAACGCCCCCACCAGCAGTGCCGGGCGCCCTGCGAGGCCTTGGCTCAATGCCCATACCAGTAACGGAATGAGGATGAAGTTGGCGAACAGCAACGCTGACAGGAAGCGCTTGTTGTTCAGGCTTTGGCGCACGTCCAGAAAGGGGATTTGCAGGAACATTGCGTACATCAGCACCGCGATGGTGGGTGTGATCAGTGCGCTGAGGTGGTGGGCGAATGAGGGGACGAACAGACCGAAACCGGCAGCCAGCAGCACGACTACGAAGTACAAAGGGATCTGGTTGCGTTCGAGGGTATCGCGGGTCATAAGACAGCTCTATCGGGTCGCAGAGCGCAAGGTTATGCGTCTACTGATCCAACGTCGAGCGACACAAAGAAAAGGGTATCAGGGGTACTAGCTGGGCGCGAGCTTCCGGCCGCCACTCAACCCGCATCTTGCGCTTTTCGCTTCGATTCAATCAGAGCGCGCATCTCTGCCATGACCTGATCGTGCGGAATATTTGGACGAGGATCATCAATCGAAGCCTGCACCTTGGCACGGAACCAACGGTCATAGCTGGCAGCCTGCTCTTCAGTTTCAAACTCTGAAACGATGGGAGATAGTGGGATGCTCATAGAGACCTCCTTAATGGATGCCTGCCAGTCCAATCGGTCCATGGTTTGCTGTCGTTCCTCTCGGATGTATGGCTTTATCAGCGGGTATTGAAGGTTAATGACCCTGCCAGACGCGATGCAACTACTGGCAAACTGGTGAACTGTTACTAAAAAAATAAGAAACCTATAAAGGCCGAGAACCCAATGAATTTGAACGACGCCTCTTTGCAATTACCCTCGGCCTCATCTGCGCGCGACCACGGCGAAGCTTTCAAGGAGACCGCCGCCGACGGCCACCGCCTCGGTGGGTTCACTTGGCGCCACATCAGAACCGATCCCACGCGACCCGTGGTGATCATCAACGCCGCCACCTCCGTCCGCTGCCGCCACTACGCCCGCTTTGCCGCCTACCTGTTCGCCAACGGTTTTGACGTCATCACCTACGACTACCGTGGCATCGGCGAGTCCCGCAGCGGCTCATTGCGCGGCTTCAAGGCCTCATGGTCGGACTGGGGCGTGCTGGATTTCGAGGCGATGCTGCAGCGCGCGCAACGGGAGTTTCCAGGACAGCCGATTGATGTCGTCGGCCACAGCTTCGGTGGCTGCGCGGCGGGGCTCGGGGTGTCGGGCGGGGTCATTCGGCGAATGGTGACGGTGGGCGCACAGTTTGCGTACTGGCGCGATTACGCGGCGAGCGGACGCTGGCGAATGTTTGCCAAGTGGCATGTGGCAATGCCGTTGCTGACAGCCCTCTGCGGATACTTCCCCGGCAAGCGCCTGGGCTGGCTGGAAGACACGCCTGCGGGCGTGGTGCGGGACTGGAGCACACCGACGCCCAGCTACGAAACACGGCCCAGCGGGCGGGCCTTGGGCGAACTGCCATTCAGTCGTGTAAACGCGCAGATACTGGCCATCAGCATCACCGACGACCCATTCGGGACCGTGGCCGCCATCGAACGGCTACTGGGTTATTTCGACAACAGTGAGCGGACACACCTGCGAATTACACCGGAAGATGTAGGCGAAAAAGAAGTCGGGCATTTCGCATTTTTTCGCAGCGAGTATCAGGATCGGTTGTGGCCTGTTGCACTGGCGTGGCTTCAAAACGGTCGATTCGCTGAAGATACCCTTGGGATTTCCCCCAACCTGCGCTTCAATATCCCACCCAGCACTCCAGGACGTTGAGCCCATGGCCTCGCCAAACAAGCAGCAAAAACGCGCCCAACGGGCAAAGACCAAGGCCAAGCAAAACCGCACCCAGCGCGCCGTCGCGAGCAAGCCGGACGCCTTTGCCGGCGACGACAGCCGCATTGACCTTGAGTCAGTGGATTTGACCGAGCTGTTCGTAGAGATGCGCACGGCTGGCGAAACCAGCCAACAAGCCCTGTGCGCTGTGTTCCTGGCCCACCCGCTGCTGGCACTGGTGCTGGAACAGGAAGGCGAAGAGGAAGCCACCGACTTTATCCTCGCGGCGCTGATCGAGTATCGGCAGTGGGTTACGGATACCGATGATGAAGCCGCGGCACTGGCGTGGATCGAGTCGCCGCAATTCCAGGCGGATTACGTAGCGGCCTCAAAAGAATTGTCACAACCTTGAACCTGTAGGAGCCGGCTTGCCGGCGATGGGGGCCTTGAGGACGCCATCGCCGGCAAGCCGGCTCCTACAGTCATCGACTCAGTTTAGTTCAGTACCGCAGCGCCTACTCTCTGCGCCTTGCGACGGCTCGCCACAATCAGCCCCGCCGCCACCACCAGCAAGCTCAACACGCCGGTCGCAATGATCTCGATGCGGTGCGCTTCCTGGAACAGCATGATGGTCAGCGTGCCCACGATGAACACCATCACCGCGTAGGTCAGGCCTGGGAACAGCCACATCTTGAAGACAATCTTCTCGCCCGCCGCCGTGCGTTTCTGGCGCATGCGCAGTTGCGATACGGCGATCACCAGGTACACCAGCAACGCGATGGCGCCGGAGCTGGCCAGCAGGAACTCAAACACCGCAGCCGGAGCCACGTAGTTGGCGAATACCGCCAGGAACGCCGCGCCGGTAGACAACAACACCGCCCAGTAAGGCGTACCGCTCTTGTTGGTGCGCTTGGCCACCGCCGGTGCATCACCACGGCGGCCCAGGGAGAACAGCATGCGCGAGGCGGTGTACAGCGCCGAGTTCAAGCAACTGGTCACGGCAACCAATACCACCAGGTCGACAATCAGTTTGGCATTCGGGATACCCATGCGCTCCAGCACAGTCTGGTAAGAACCTACGGCCGCCAGGGTCGGATCGTTCCATGGCACCAGGGAGACCACGATGAAGATCGACAACAGGTAGAACAAGCCAATGCGCCAGATCACCGAGTTGGTGGCCTTGGTGATCTGCTGGCCTGGGTTCTTCGATTCAGCGGCGGCGATGGTGACGATCTCAGTGCCCATGAAGGAAAACATGGTGGTCAGGATCGCAGCCAATACCGCACCCATGCCGTTGGGCATGAAACCTTGGGTGTCGAACAGGTGCGAAACGCCGCTGACCTGGCTGGTCGGCAGGAAGCCGAAAATCGCGGCCAGACCGAGGATCACGAAGCCCACAATCGCCACGACTTTGATCAACGCGAACCAGAACTCGAACTCGCCGTAGTTCTTCACGCTGAACAGGTTGGTCGCGGTCAGCAACAGGGTGATGACCAGGGTAAATGCCCAGATGGCCACGTCCGGGAACCAGGCATGCAGGATAGTCGCGGCGGCGTTGGCTTCCAGTGGAATCACCAACACCCAGAACCACCAGTACAACCAGCCGATGGTGAAACCAGCCCAGTGACCGATCGCCCGGTCGGCGTAAGTGGAGAACGAACCGGTGTCCGGTGACGCCACGGCCATTTCGGCCAGCATGCGCATCACCAACACCACCAGCGTGCCCGCAGCGGCATACGCCAGCAGGACGGCCGGGCCGGCAGCAGCAATCGCGTGGCCGGAGCCGACAAACAAACCGGCACCGATGACGCCGGCAATCGACAGCATGGTGACGTGACGCGGTTTGAGCCCCTGTTCGAGGTCATTGGAGCTTTGCGTACTACTCATTGACACACCTTTACGAGGAATTGCGAAAACGGTCCGCCCGGCCCGGGATCTCTCTCGTGAAAAGAAACCAACGGGGCGTTCTTTATTTTTTACGCAAGATTTGCGCCAAAATGTTACAGAGCCGCGATTGACGCGGGCTGTAGGACGTTTCAACAAGACTCGCAAGTCATTGAGAACAATGGCATTCCGCTATAGCGTTACCGTGCGACTCACATTCAGGACGAAAAAACGCACCATAAACACACACAAAAAGTACGTGACGCCCCACAAAAGGGCTGATATGCACCGTTTGCCCGGTTAACCCTTCCAACACCCGGCCAAAGCTGGCACCATCGCGCCCTTTTTTACGCGAAGCCTGCGGTTTTTCGGGTTCAAACGGATGTTCGGTTGTTGATGGCGCGACACACTGCTGTGCCGATGCGACACCCTGCCGCACACCACCTGTTTACCGCCGGCCATGCTGTTGGCTGCCGTCAAGACGCTATGCTAGCTTGACGCCTCGCCAGGAAGGCGGCCCAACAGCAGGATTGCAACGAACACAATGAGGACCCCACATGGCCGAGGCCACGCCCGCGCTTGAAATCCGCAACTTGCATAAACGCTATGGTGAGCTGGAGGTACTCAAAGGTATCTCGCTGACCGCTCGCGACGGCGATGTGATCTCGATTTTGGGTTCCTCCGGTTCCGGCAAGTCCACCTTCCTGCGCTGCATCAACCTGCTGGAAAACCCGCACCAGGGCCAGATCCTGGTGGCCGGCGAAGAACTCAAGCTCAAGGCCGCGAAAAACGGCGAGCTGATGGCCGCCGACGGCAAGCAGATCAACCGCCTGCGCAGCGAAATCGGTTTTGTGTTTCAAAACTTTAACCTGTGGCCGCACATGAGCATCCTCGACAACATCATCGAGGCCCCTCGCCGTGTGCTTGGCCAAAGCAAAGCCGAAGCCATCGAAGTGGCCGAAGCCTTGCTGGCCAAGGTCGGCATCGCCGACAAACGCCACGCCTACCCCGCGCAATTGTCCGGCGGCCAGCAGCAACGGGCGGCCATCGCGCGCACCCTGGCAATGCAGCCTAAAGTCATCCTGTTCGATGAGCCCACTTCGGCGCTTGACCCGGAAATGGTTCAGGAAGTACTTAATGTGATCCGCGCGCTGGCCGAAGAAGGCCGCACCATGCTGCTGGTCACCCATGAAATGGGCTTCGCCCGTCAGGTCTCCAGTGAGGTGGTGTTCCTGCACCAGGGCCTGGTCGAAGAGCAAGGATCGCCACAGCAGGTATTCGAAAACCCGCTTTCGGCGCGCTGCAAACAATTCATGTCCAGCAACCGCTAACGGAGCAACATGCATGCAGAACTATAAAAAATTCCTTCTGGCCGCGGCCGTCTCGATGGCGTTCAGCGCCACGGCCATGGCAGAAACCTTGAAAATGGGGATCGAAGCGGCCTACCCGCCGTTCAACAATAAAGACGCCAGCGGCAACGTCGTCGGCTTCGACAAAGACATCGGCGACGCCCTGTGCGCCAAGATGAAAGTCGAGAAGTGCGAAGTGTATGTGTCCGACTGGGACGGCATCATCCCGGCCCTGAACGCCAAGAAGTTCGACTTCCTGGTGTCTTCGCTGTCGATCACCGATGAGCGCAAGCAGGCCGTCGACTTCACCGACCCGTACTATTCCAACAAGCTGCAGTTCATCGCGCCTAAAGCCACTGCGGACTTCAAGACCGACGCGACTTACCTGAAGGGCAAGACCATCGGCGCGCAACGCGCGACGCTGGCCGGCACCTACCTGGAAGACAAGCTGCCGGACACCACCGCCAAGCTGTACGACACCCAGGAAAACGCCTACCTCGACCTGACCTCCGGTCGCCTCGACGGCATCCTGGCCGACAAATACGTGCAGTACGAATGGCTCAAGAGCAAAGACGGTTCGGCCTACGAGTTCAAAGGCGACCCGGTCGTAGAAAGCGACAAGATCGGTATCGCCGTACGCAAGGGCGACCCACTGCGCGAGCGCCTGAACAAAGCCCTGGCAGAGATCAAGGCAGACGGCACCTACAAGAAGATCAACGACAAGTACTTCCCTTTCAGCATCGAATGATCTGAACGGTATGCCCGGCGCGCTCACTTGAGTGCGTCGGCTTTTTGCACTGCCTGCCGCGATATGAAAACACCATGAATTTCGATCTCTACGGATTCGGCCCGGCGCTCGCCGCTGGCGCGCTGATGACCGTCAAACTGGCGCTCACGGCCTTGTGCCTGGGGCTGGTGCTCGGCCTTGCCGGGGCCTTGGCCAAGACTTCGCCGTACAAGCCACTGCAATGGGTGGGCGGTGCGTACTCGACCATCGTTCGTGGCATTCCCGAATTGCTGTGGGTGCTGCTGATTTACTTCGGCACGGTCAACCTGATGCGTGCCCTCGGGGAGTTTTTTGGTAACCCCGACCTTTCCCTCAGCGCCTTTGCCGCCGGGGTCATTGCCTTGGGCCTGTGCTTCGGCGCCTACGCCACGGAAGTGTTCCGTGGCGCGATCCTCGCCATTCCCAAGGGCCACCGCGAAGCCGGTGTGGCATTGGGCCTGTCGAAATTCAGGATCTTCACCCGGTTGATCATGCCGCAGATGTGGCGCATCGCCCTGCCGGGCCTGGGCAACCTGTTCATGATCCTGATGAAAGACACCGCGCTGGTATCGGTGATCGGCCTGGAAGAAATCATGCGCCATGCGCAAATCGGCGTGACCGTGACCAAGCAACCGTTCACCTTCTTCATGGTCGCCGCCTTCATGTACCTGGGCCTGACCGTGCTGGCAATGACCGGCATGCACTTCCTGGAAAAACGCGCCGCCCGCGGCTTTGCAAGGAGCACCCAATGAGCGGCGACTACAGCTGGTTGGCGCATTTCGACCTGGGCCTGAACTGGGCCGTGATCATCAAGTGGCTGCCCAAATTGGCCCAAGGCGCCATCCTGACCCTTGAGCTTGTGGCCATTGCCGTCATCGCCGGCCTGTTGCTGGCAATCCCGCTGGGTATCGCGCGCTCCTCACGACGCTGGTATGTCAGCGCGCTGCCTTATGCCTACATTTTCTTCTTCCGAGGCACGCCGTTGCTGGTGCAGTTGTTCCTGGTCTACTACGGCCTGGCGCAGTTCGACGCGGTGCGCGAGAGCTTCATGTGGCCCTACCTGCGCGATCCGTTCTGGTGCGCCACCGCCACCATGACGCTGCACACTGCTGCCTATATCGCTGAGATCCTGCGCGGCGCGATCCAGGCCATTCCGCCGGGCGAGATTGAAGCGGCGCGAGCCCTGGGCATGTCCAAGCCCAAGACCCTGTTCTACATCATCCTGCCGCGCGCCTCGCGCATCGGCCTGCCGGCGTACAGCAATGAAGTGATTCTGATGCTCAAGGCCAGTGCCCTGGCCAGTACCGTCACCCTGCTGGAATTGACCGGCATGGCGCGGACCATCATCGCCCGAACCTACCTGCCGGTTGAGATTTTCTTCGCCGCCGGTCTGTTCTACCTGTTGATGGCTTACATCCTGGTACGCGGCTTCAAACTGTTGGAACGTTGGCTGCGCGTCGATGCATGCCAAGGACGTTGAGGCACGCTTCCAGGCACTGGATGCGTTCCTGATCGAGCACCAAGGGCTGTGGAAACCACGGCCCTTTACCCATCGTCAGCTCCCTTGGGAAACAGAGCATCCCGACCTCGCCCAGTGGCTGCGCCAACGCTCGTTGGACGACGCTGAGGCCAGTCATAACCAACCCCATGACCTGCCGGCGCCGGCACCTTTTCCACAACTCGCTGCGCAAGCTCGCCAGCTCAGTGCTGTAGATAAGTTATCGACACAGCCCCTCGCACCCGCTCGCCATCGCCTGAACGTCGATGTTCCGGGCCGTAAGTGGGAACAGATCGAAGCCTTCGGCGCCGCACTGCATTTCAAGCAGACGCCCACGCACTGGTTGGACTGGTGCGCTGGCAAGGGCCATCTGGGCCGTCGCCTGTTACAAAACGATCAAGCACTGACCTGCCTGGAATACGACCCGGCGCTGATCGCCGCAGGTCAGGCCTTGAGCGACCATCATGGCCTGCCCGTCACCCATCGCCTGCAAGATGTGATGGCCGACGTGGCAATCGGCCCAGAACATACGCCCGTCGCCCTGCATGCCTGTGGCGACTTGCATGTGCGCCTGCTGCAACTGGCCAGCGCCGTCGGTTGCAAACAGCTGGCGCTGGCGCCCTGCTGCTACAACCGCATCAACGCTGGCACCTACCAGCCACTGTCCAATGCCGGTCGCGCATCATGCCTACAACTGTCGATCGATGACCTTGGCCTGCCGCTGAGCGAAACCGTTACCGCAGGCCAGCGGATACGCCTGCAACGGGACACGTCCATGGCGCGACGCCTGGGCTTCGATCAACTGCAACGCGAACTGCGCGGCGTCGACGAATACCTGCCTACACCCTCCCTGCCCACCAGCTGGCTGGACAAACCCTTTGCCGACTACTGCAAGGAGCTGGCAAGTCTCAAAGGGTTATCCACAGGCAAACAGGATTGGACGGCGCTGGAAGCGTACGGTTGGCGCCGTCTGGCCGAAGTCAGAAACCTGGAGTTGGTGCGAGGTTTGTTTCGGCGCCCACTGGAACTGTGGCTGGTGTTGGATCGGGCATTATTCCTTGCCCAGAACGGTTACAAGGTCGAGATAGGCACCTTCTGCGAGTCCGCGCTGACACCGCGCAACTTGATGGTGCTTGCCGAGCGCGATTAAGGGGCAAAATTGTCGCAGCGCAGCCTGTGGATAACTCTGTTGATGAATTCTTTACGGGGCCTGTAGCCACCTGCGCTGCAGGTCGTAAACCGCGCTGGTCATTTTTTGTTCATAAAATAAAACGCACACAAAACAGGCAGTTGCGGCGTGATGAGAACGGCTCCACAAAATGGCTTTTTCGTGACATGGCCATCCAACCGATTGTGCATAAGCATCTGGCGTTAAGCGTATAAACCGCGCTTCAGGTGCGTTTTCCTGGAGCCTTCAGCACCTGGCAGAGGTCGTTGATATCGTCGCCCGCCAGCCTCTTCGCCACGCTATCCAACGGGTCGACACCAAAGGCCAAGGCTTCATTAATCGCTAGATCGCGGTGCACGTGCAGCGTTTCTTTGCCCAGCCGCTGCTTGAACGCCTCGACTATGTCCAGGCTGAAGGCATTCCTTTCATCCACTTGGTTGATCACCACCTGCACACTGGGCGGGCGCTCACCCTCCAAGTGCGGGGCAAGCAGTACATCCAGATGGTCGAGGGTGCCTAGGCACGCGGCATCCGCCTGCACGATGACCAGCACCACGTCGGCAACACTCAGCGCTTGATGAAAGTAAACGTTGTTACCGGAAGGGGTATCGATGATCACCGTATGCCGAGCGCTCAAGCCCAGGGATGCGAGGCGTTGAGCCAGCCAACGCGGCTCGTGCTTGAGCCAGCGCTCCAGGCTTTCCTGCTGCGGGATATCGATCTCGCCAAAGGTGATCACCTGGCAACCGGCAAAGCTGAGCTGCTGGAGTTGGCTCCATTGCCCATGCTCCAGACTGGTGCGCCCGATGCCCGGCAATGCCGAGCTGACCCCGAAGTGATGTTGCAAGGCGTTCTGCGGGTCCAGGTCCAGCGCCACGACGGACTCGCCCTGGCGCTGCAGACCACTGCTCAGGGCGGTGACCAGGGTGCTGCGGCCAACACCGCCATTGATCGACACCAGCGCTACCACTTTCGGGCTCAAGGCCAAGGTGGGCGTGGGCTGGGCGCTTTCGTTGGCAGCGCCATCGTCTCGGCTGGGAATGCTGCCGAAGAAGTGCAAACGCGACGCCATGCCACGCTCATCCTGGCAGACA
Organism: Pseudomonas reactans; assembly: GCF_013385825.1. Taxonomy (GTDB): domain Bacteria; phylum Pseudomonadota; class Gammaproteobacteria; order Pseudomonadales; family Pseudomonadaceae; genus Aquipseudomonas; species Aquipseudomonas reactans. The sequence goes on from NZ_JACAPG010000002.1 coordinate 439,923, forward strand.
TCCTTGCCGAGCAAGGCTAAAAGACCATCAGTAATGCCCATAACAAACCCCTCATCACGGCGAAGCTCAAAGACGTGAAAAGGTCAGCTGATACGACTGCTTACCGCAGGTCTTTTTGTGGTCGCCCTAGTGCAAGCAGTCTGCTTCAGGACAGCAAAAGTGTCATTATTTTGATGAGATAGTTGTATATTTTTTAGACAAACGGCAAATCGTCAATTTAATGGCCAGCAATGCTCCGACCCTCGACGCGCTTAATTGATTCGCTCAAGCAAGCTACGGCAGAGGCTGCTCAGATCCTGGCATCCGGCGCTGTTGCTGACCGGATCAAGGGGATCGCGCCCGTAAGCCTGAGCCTCGATAAACGAGGGGTCGCGCTGAACCGTTCCAAGCACGGCATCCCCCAGGCGTAGCTTGAACACGTCGACCATGTCCTCGCTGAACCGATGAGCAGGGTCAACCTGGTTGATCACATAGAAGCGGTACGGCGATTTCGCGTGAGCCAGGTAAGGGGCAAGCACACTGTCCATTTGAGCCAGGCTGCGAAATGACGCGGCATCCGCTTGCACCACCACCAACACCACGTCGGCAACCGACATGGCCTGGCTCAGGTACACGCTATTGCCCGCCGGCACATCGATGATCACCGTGTCCCGGCCACTCAATTTCATCCCACCCAGGCGCTTGGTCAGAAACTCCAGATCCTGTCCCAGCCAACGATTCAAGCTTTGCTGTTGCACAGGATCGGTTTCACCGAACGCCACCATGCGACACCCGGCAAAACCCCGAACCGGTAACGCCTCCCAGGTTTTGTTGAGCAGACTGGTCGCGCCGACACCCGCCATATTCACACCGGGCGCCAGGTGATGGCGCAGGGCGTCTTGCGGATCCAGGTCCAGCGCGAGCGCAGGATGGCCCTGGCGCTGCAAACCGCTGGTGAGTGCCGCCGCGAGCGTCGTGCGGCCAACCCCACCCTTGGCAGAGACCACCACCACAACCTTGGGCGCCGATGGGTCCGAGTACACCTCACCAAGCGGGCCTTCCACCAATTCGGGCGGCTGAAGATGCTGGGTTGCGCCCTGATTCAACTGGTCGAGCAAACATTGCAGACCAGGCGAAATCGGCTCATCGACCTGAGGCTGATCAACACGGAGAGTGCCAGTCAGTGCGTCGTATAGTTTGGAAATATCATCTGCGCGACTCACTGTCCTGCTCCCCCCTCTGAGTGGTTGAATAAATAAGGCGCGCATTGTGTGATATCACCTTGATAGTGTCAGTATTTTGATGATTTCAACTAACTTTTTTCAGATGAGCGGCTTGACGCCATTTATATGACGTATTATTTTTACTATATAAATCAGTAATTTAAGATTATTTAGCGCCATTTTTGATCAATTTATCAAGAATTCAGCCTGATGCGTATTCCCATGTAACTACGCAGACGCCTTATACAAAACGAGACAAAACCCGCGCTCCGCGACACACCCCATATACCTCCCGAGCATTCAATAGGACCCACACCCACTGTTGATCTGCACCGAGGACGCAACCATGAACCCCAACAACTGGAACATCTTCATCGCCGCCAGCCTGCTTGCCTTCACCCTCAACGCCCACGCCGACACCAAGCCGAAGCCGGACATCCAACGCATCGTCGCCACCGTGCAGGACAACTCCGGCTCCTGCGGCGTGGTCAATGCCCACATGACCTACCTCGACTCCCACGGCCAAAAACGCGTGCTGAACTACAGCAAATTCGCCGACAACTGCGCAGACGGAAGCTGACAGAAGAAGCCCCGCCACAGCCCGGAAACCGCGCCAGATGAAAAAACCTGCGGATTTGCAAAAATAGTCAGAATTCAGGGGTTTACAGAACCTCGCCAATCGCTATAATCGTCGCCCTAACACGCCGGTATAGCTCAGTTGGTAGAGCAACTGACTTGTAATCAGTAGGTCCCGGGTTCGACTCCTGGTGCCGGCACCATTTAAAAACAAAGGCTTGCAGCGATGCAGGCCTTTGTTTTATCCGCCATACGTAACAACGCACGTAACAAGCCGCGTAACAAGACTGTAGAACGCGCGCATACGCACACGCCCCAGACTGAATTGTTTTTTTCATGTAGTGGGGGGTGCGCAAAAAGAGTAATTTCTGTAACCCACGCCCAGAAAAAGGCGCAATGCCTTGATCTACAAAGGTTTTCCGGCGATGGGCAAAGGTAACTTTCGAGTAACTAAAAGGTAATCTGGTTACTCTTTCTCAAGGTGATATTGGCCCCATAAAAAAGCCTTATAAATCAGCAGCTTATAAAAAATTACCTTTTTGATTACTCCTAAGTTACCTCTCTTTGTAATGTCAGAACCCACGAACGGCGCGGCCTCCAGGGTCGGTTTCCCCGCAGATTGCTGAAATTACTCTTTCCGCAAATCGCCCCCGACAACCCCCTCTAACCTGGATGCACCCCATAGCCCATAAACCCCCTCCAGTGCAGGGAATCGCAGGTTTTTGCCTCGCCCCATACCTGCCTCCAGCCCGCTGCCTTGGCCGCGCTGAGCGGCCTGCAGGGGCGCAGAAAATGCGCCACATTTAGCCCGGAGGCGTGGCGGGGGGACGAGCGCGCGCGCCGGGTGAAAACAGGGGTCGGCAGCAGCCCCAGGCCGGGCACCCAAGCCACAGGCCCGCACCCTCGACCAGCCACGCGCCCGCAGCGTCGCGCCTCCTGCTCGCCGCTCGTCGCCCGCCTCGCTGAAAGCCCCGGAAATACTCGCGCGCAGCCCTCGTAGCGCTGGCTTGAAATTCCTGGAAGTGGTAGTGTTAGCTGGGGTTTTTCACGTTGAAGAAGCCGCAAACTTCCGCGCGTGGAGCCCAAAAAAAAGCCGCCTCAAGGGCGGCTTTTTAGTATGTGTTCTACAGTCAGTTGACAGCGGCAGGCAGCTCATACGGGTTGAACCGCACCACCTCTTCACCCAGCCAATCGTTGATCTGCGCCAGTCGAGCCTGCACCGGCTCCAGCTCGTTGAGCGCCCACACCTGGGCGGCGTCACGGATCGACCCGAACCCGCCCGCGTTCTGCGGCACGATACCCATGAGCTGAGGCGGGATGCGCAGTGCCGCCAGCAGATCATCGCGGCTGATGTTCTTGATCGAGGCGAAGTCATCCTTGGCCGCCACCTCACTGATCGGGATCAGCTGCATGCCATCCTTCTTGCCGCCCGGGGCGTACATGAACAGGTTGCGGAAGTTGCCAGGCCCCTTGCTGCTCTTCATCGCGTCGCGCAGGTTGGTGACGAAATCCTCGTTCTGTGCCGCGTCTGTCATGTACAGGATGAACCCCGCGTGCGAGCCGTTCTGGTAATACTTGCGGCGGAATAGCGTGGCCGACTCGTTAAGCAGCGCGCTCTGTAGGGACGCCAGCCACTCCGGCAGGCCGTAGACCTCCTGGTTGATATCTGCCTCACGCAGGTGACAGACGCTCCCAGTCTTGAACTCGTGCTCGTCCTTCCATCCGCGCACCTGGTAATAGGTCACCAGGTCGGTACCGCGCCGCATGTACTTCGCCAGGCACGGCTGCAGGCCGAGCGCCTGACGCAACATGTTGTCGCGCTTCTCCAGGTACAGGTTACCGGACCATCCCCAGTCCATGACGATCTGCTCGAATGCCGCCCGGGTCAGCAGCCGATGAGGTTTAAACGTGCGCGCCAGTGCGTTGCGCTTGAAGTTGAGCCCAGACTGCAGGTAAACACTTGCCTTGGTCGAGCGGGCCAAGCCGTCCAGGGATACAGGTGGCTCATACCACCGGCCGTTCGCCCAGCACTCCAGATAGTCGAGAATCTCCCGGCCATCAAGCACCGGTACCGGATCGCCGAAGGTGAAGGCCATCGACTGGCCACCCTGATCCTTGACCTGCACCTCCGCCTCTCGATCCTGGGTGGTTGCCGCAAGGTCATGCTGGCTGAGGTTGCGACTCGTGCTCATCAGTAAATCTCCATGATGCCGGTGTTGGCCGCTGTGCGGCCCTCCAGCGGCTCGTTTTGCAATGCGTGAAAGAGCGCCCACGCCAGATCGGCGTGGCCGGTGCTGTCGTTGCGGCCAGCGACATAGGTGAACTGGCGTCCACCTGGGGTGATGGTCTTGCGGATGGCCATGAGCGATTGCGCGATATCGATCCAGCCGGCATCGAACTCAAGGCGACCTTTGCTGATTACGTCCCACGCCTTCATCACCAGGCGGGTCTTGACCTCGGGGTTGTAGGAAAACGTCTTCAGCGCCGGGAAGAACTGACGCACCAACTGAGCCACGGCACTACCGATGCCCGTGGTGTCGATCCCGATATAGGCCACGTTATAGCGGCGAGTGACGTGCCGGATCGTCTCGGCCTGCGCGGCGAAATCCATACCTCGGAACTGGTGGCGCTCTAGTACGCGGAACTTGCCACCCGCCACCAGCGGCGGCGCCACGACCACCAGGCCAGCGGAGTCACCGCTCTCGGCGGGATCGTATCCAACCCAGACGGGGCGCTCTCCGAACGGCCGCATCGCAAAAGGGCTGTAGTCCGGCCAATCCCAGCTTTCCACCATGCACGGCTGCAGCATCGATAGCGGGAAAATGCTCTGCCCGTCATCGACAAACTGGCACATCAGCAAGTTTTGGAAGGCCGCAGCGTCGTATTCCTCACGCAGCTCGTCCAGGTCAAACAGATCGCAGCCGCGTGACTCCGCGTCGAGGATGGTGACAATCTGGCGCCAGATGCGGTCCTCGCAGTATCGCCCCTGCTGCAGCGCCTCGTGACTCACGTCGAGCTGGATATGGCTGGCCGTCGGCTTGCCCTTGTTGAAGCGCTCGCCCGTCCAGTAGCTGTACGCTGGATGCGCCATGCTGCTCGGCGTCGAGAAGTAGGTCTTGCGCCACTTCTTGTGGAGCGCCATGCCCGACGCCACCTTGTTTATTTCGGCGAAGTTGTGGACCCAGAAAAATTCGTCGAAATAGAAGTTTCCGCTACGCCCCTGCGCCGTACGGTAGTTGGTGCCCAGGAAGTGCAGCTCGGCGTTGTTCCACAGAACGATGGGGTCGCCAGTCAGCTTTACCCCCAGCACTTCGTTGAGAAAGGACTGCATGTAGGTCTTGAACTGGTGCGCCTGCGCCTTGCTGGCCGACAGGAATATCTGGTTGCGCCCTGTGGTGATGGCGTCGATTAGCGCCTCGCGGGCGAAGTAGAACGTCGCGCCAATCTGCCGGCTCTTCAGGATCATGCGGGTGCGCATGTTCCCCGAGCGGTGCCAGTCGAGCTGATAGTCGAAACAGCTGTCGCGGAACGCCTCGACCAGCGTCTCGATCTGCCCCTCGTCCAGTTCGTTGCGCTTGGGCGCCTTTTTCGGCCCCTCGTTGCGCTTGGCGATGTTCGGGTTGAGATCGGTATCGGTCCCGCCGTCCTGGTAGCGCTGGATTCTGGCTTGCCGCTCCAACTGGCGGTGCAACAGATCGATTTCCTTGAAGTCCCCGCCGGACTTGCCGTCCTTGAGGATCAACTGCACCAGACGCGCCTCCAGCGCACCGCCGATCCGCTCCACGTTGTCCGCCCGGTCCCACTCGTCCCGGGTTTTCCAGCTGTGCAGGGTCTTCTCTTTCTCGCCGAGGTAGTCGGCGATATCGGTGATGCGCCAGCCCGTCCAATACAGGAACTTGGCGTGGCGGCGCGGATCGGTGGTCGGCTGGGCGATAGAGTTCATGACGCCGATGCTGCCGCTCACGCGCGCGAGCCCCTAACTCCGCGCCCTGTACCGGGACTCGTTACAAGGTCAGAGCGTTGCCGCGCGTTCGCCCACTGTCGACCATGCCCTCAACGCAACGGCAACCGCCGCCAACGCATCGAGGACAGCCCACATGGCCGCAAGCAATGCCCCAGCCCAGAAATTCCGCTCCAACTGGTTCCGTGTCGCCGTTGAAGGCTCCACCACCGATAAGCGCAAGATCGAGCGCACTTGGCTGGAGCAGGCCGCCAAAAACTTCAGCCCGAACACCTATGGCGCCCGCGTGTGGCTGGAACACTTCCGCAGCCTGCTGCCGGACAGCCCTTTCAAGGCCTACGGCGACATCACCGCTGTCAAGACCGAAGAGGTTGAGATTGCCGGACAGAAGAAACTCGCCCTGTTCGCCCAGATCGAACCGACCCCCGACCTGGTGGCCATGAACAAGGCCAAGCAGAAGATTTACACCTCCATCGAAATCGACGAGAGCTTTGCCGACAGCGGCGAGGCGTACATCGTCGGCCTGGCCGTAACCGATTCGCCGGCAAGCCTGGGTACCGACGTGCTGGCTTTCTCCGCGCAGAAGCCGGACGCCAGCCCATTCAAGGATCGCCACTACTCCGCGACCTCAATGTTCACCGAGGCCCTGGAGGCTGAAATCAAATTCGAGGAAGTTGCAGAACCCGAAAACAAGGCCTTGGGCCTGTTCAATCGGGTCATGGAAGCCCTCGGCAAGAGCAAGGACAAAACGGTCAAGGATGACGCCCAATTCTCCGAACTGACGGAAGCCGTTGAGGCGCTCGCCAACCACGCCAAGGACCAGGGCACAGCCTTCACTACCGAGCAAACCAAACTCAACACGCTGCAAACCGCCCACGAAAAAATGGCCGGCGAATTCGCTGACCTGCTCAAGCGCCTGGGTGACACCGAAGACCACAGCCAGCAGCACCGCCCACCAGCTACGGGCGGCGACGGCAAAGTGCTGACCAAGTTCTGACACCACCCAGCCCGCAACCGGAGAACACCCAATGCGTAACGTAACCCGCCTCGCCTTCACCGCCCTGGCCGCGCAGATCGCTCTGCTCAACGGCGTTGCCAGTGCAACCGAGAAATTCAACGTCGCCCCGAGCGTTCAGCAGACGCTGGAAGCTGCCATGCAGGAATCCAGCGCCTTCCTCAAGGCCATCAACCTGATCGGTGTCAACGATCAGACGGGCGAGGCTCTGCTCGGCGGGGTTAATGGCCCCATCGCCGGCCGCACCAACACCGCAGCGGGCAACCGTCGCAACCCGGCCGACGTCTCCAAGCTGACCAAGGACGAGTACGCCTGCAAGCAAACCAACTTCGACACTGCGTTCCCCTACGCGCTGCTCGACGCCTGGGCCAAGTTCCCCAATTTCCAGGTACTCCTGACCAATGCCATCATCGAGCGTCAGTCCCTCGACCGCATCATGATCGGCTTCAACGGAACCAGCGTCGCGGTGGCTACCGACCGCGTCAACAACCCCTTGCTGCAGGACGTCAACAAAGGCTGGCTGCAGAAGATCCGTGAAGGCGCTGCAGACCACGTCATTGACGATGGCGCCGTCGCCGGAAAAGTCACCGTAGGCGCCACCAAGTTGATCAAGGTGGCGGGCGTTGATACCGAAATCAGCGGCGACTACAAAACCCTCGACGGCCTGGTGTTCGATGCCATCCAAATGCTCGCCCCGTGGCACCGCAGCCGTCCCGATCTGGTGGTACTGGTCAGCCGCGACCTGATGCACGAGAAATTGCTCAAGGCCGTGGAAAAAGGTGCTGCCTCCAACCAGGAAGAGAACGCCGCTCAGGAGATCGTCAGCCGCGCCCGTCTCGGCGGCCTGCCGGTGGTCGATGCCCCGTTCTTCCCGGAGGGCACCGTACTGGTCACCTTCCTCAAGAACCTCTCCATCTACTGGCAGGAGGACGCACGCCGGCGCCACCTGAAAGACGAGCCGGAATTCGATCGTATTGCTGACTACCAGTCCAGCAATGACGCCTACGTGATCGAGGACTTCGATGCTGTCGCCCTGGTGGAGAACATCGAAGCGATGACCTACCCAGCCCCGACTGAGGCATAAGTCATGGCTCTGACCCTTGCCCAAAGCACTCAGCTGCGCAAGCGTGCCGCCCAGGAGGCGGCGCGCACCGCGCCCGCCGCTCTCATGGAGGGCCTCACCAGCTACGAGCTCATGCTCGCCAAGCTCCAGCAGGATCAACTGCGTCTCAAGCAGGTCCAGTCGCAACAGAACAAGGCGAAGGTCAAGGCCGAGCTGCTCCCAGAATACGTGCCCTACATTGACGGCATCCTCGCCGCCGGCCAGGGCGCTCAAGACGACGTGCTGGTCACCGTTATGGTTTGGCGCTTCGACGCGGGCGACTACGCCGGCGGCCTGGACATCGCCGAGTACGTCATCCGCCACAACCTGCAGACGCCGAACCGCTTCAACCGCACCACCGGCTGTCTGGTGGCCGAGGAAGTGGCTGAAGCCGCATTGACGGACCAGAAGGCGGGCAGCGTATTCCCGCACGACATCCTCACCCGCACCGCTGTGCTCACCGCGGAACAGGACATGCCGGACGAAGCTCGCGCCAAGCTCACCCTCGCACTGGGCCGTTCCACCTTGGTCGGCCTGGACGAGAAAAACCCAGGCCAACCTGGCCAGATTCAGGCCGGCATTGACCTGCTAAAAACTGCCATCCAGCAGCACAACAGCTGCGGCGGCAAGAAAGACCTGGAGCGCGCCGAGCGCCTCCTCAAGAAACACGCTGGCCCCGCCAGCTAACCGAGCGGTCCCCCGCACCCGGGCGGCTCGGGGTGGATCAGCAGGGTTACTCCTTCCCGAGCTGTGAAGCCCCGACCACCGCCCACTAATTCAAGGCCCGAACATGAGCGGATTTGCAGACCAGTACCTGGGCACCTTCCGACAGTCACCTGTAGAGGCGGAACTACGTAAGGCCGCTGAACGCTATGTGAGCGAGTCAGAAACCTACGACCGTACGGTCTGCACCGGTCCTATCGGAAAGGACGGCATCCTACCCGCCACTCCGCGCGAGTTTGCTCTAGTAAATAGAAACGCTCATTCCTTGCTGACCAGGATTGCCGGAGAGCATGCCCACCTGTTCAGCCGTAGTGAGTTGCTGCGCGAAATTGGCCGAGTTGATCGACAGGGAGCGGCTGCATGAGCGGATTTATCGCCGGCGGCGACACCAGCGCCGCCTACCCGATCAGCAACGCGGACTTCTGGCCAGAGATCGACGGCCAGCAACTGCGCGCCGCGATGCGTATCGACTCCAGCGTTACCGACGACCGTCTCGAAGTGGCCACCGTCAACGTCATGATCGAGGCCAACCGAGAGCTCGCCACCTACCGCGCGGCGCGCCAGGCCGAAGGGCACGCCACGCTGGCCGACGTGCCGGCCGAGAAGATAAAGGGCGAAAGTCAGTGGCTGCACCTCTACCGCCGCGTCATCTACTGCGGCGCTCTGGCAGAGCTGATTGAGCGCTACAACAGCTTCGACGCCACCAACAGCGGCGAGCAAAAGGTCACCGAGGAAGAGAGCAGCCCCGACCAGTTGCGCCGCGATGCCCGCAAGGCTTTGCGCACCATCCTCGGCATCAGCCACGCCACCGTGGAGCTGCTGTAGTGGCCACCGTCATCGCCGCCCAGGGCGACACCGTTGACAGCCTCTGCTGGCAATACTACGGCCGCACCGCAGGCGTCACCGAAGCCGTCCTCGACGCCAACCCAGGCCTCGCCGACCTAGGCCCGATCATCCCTCACGGTACCGCCGTCATCCTACCGGCCGCCGCCCCCCAACTCGAACAGCGCCAAGTGGTGAACCTATGGGACTGATCTACCTCGCCGTCTACAAAGGCGAAGGCAAGCTATTCAACCGGCTCATCCGCCTCTGGACGCGCTCGCGGTACAGCCACTGCGAACTGGTCATGCCCGATGGCCGCTGGCTGTCCGCCAGCGCCATGGATGGCGGCGTGCGCGCCAAGCACATCGAGCTCGACTTCGAGCACTGGGAACTAATCCCTTTGCGCTGGGCCGACGCCAAGCTCATCGAGTCCGTTTTCGCCCGGCACGAAGGCAAGGGCTACGACTGGCTCGGCATCCTGCTCGCTCAGTTCCTGCCGCTGGGTATCGACAGCAAAAGCCGCATGTTCTGCAGCGAGTTTTGCGCGGCCGCCCTTGGCCTGCAGCGAGCGGCCCCTCGATTCAGCCCCGTGCTGCTGAACGAAGTGGTCAAGCGCATCAACTGCCTTCCGTTCGTGCAGCTCGCCCACTCTCTTCCACAGGACTCAAGGAATGTCACAGATGCCTGACCGCCCCGAAACTTGGGCCATGCTGCTCGCCTGGATGGAGCAGCACCACCCGCTCATTTATGCCGCCGTGCTCTCGGCGCTGATCGCCTCGGCTCGCTTCATTTATTCCGGCGGCAGCCTACGCCGTGCCGTGGGCGAAGGCTTCATTTGCGGCCTCATCACGCTGGCAGTGACCAACGGCCTGGCTCTGTTCGGCATACCTGAGCAGTTCGCGCCCTTCTTCGGCGGAGTGGTCGGCCTGCTTGGCGCCGACTACGTCCGCTCCAGCCTCAAACGCATCGCTACCCGCAAGGCAGACCAGCTATGACTGAAGCCCTCAAGCACGGCGACAAAGGCATCGCCGTCCGCCGCCTGCAGAAACAGCTCAATGCGTTCGGCGCCAAGTTGGCCACCGATGGCGACTACGGTGACGAAACCGAAAAGGCCGTCCGCGCTTATCAAGCCAAGATCGGCCTGGTGGTCGATGGCAAGGCCGGCGAGAAGACACTCGCCGCCCTGGACGGCACCGACTGCAGCCAGCTACTGCGCAATACAACCCTCGTGGCCGCCGCTGCTCGGCTGGGTGTTGAGCTGGCCGTCATCTACGCGGTCAACGAGGTGGAGAGCGCCGGCTCCGGCTTCCTGGCCACCGGCAAGCCGAAGATCCTGTTCGAGCGCCACGTCATGCACAAACGCTTGGCTCTGCCGCGCGCCGAAGGTGATGATCCGGCAGCCCTGAAGCGCCACGCCGACGAGCTCGCCGTCCAATTCCCCACCCTGGTCAACACCAAGGCCGGCGGCTACATCGGCAGCGCTGCAGAACACCAGCGCCTGGCACAGGCCCGCATGATCGACGCGCGATGCGCCAACGAGTCGGCCAGCTGGGGCGCCTTTCAGATCATGGGCTACCAGGCCGAGCGCCTGGGCTACGCTAGCGTCGACGATTTCGTCCGTCTGATGAGCCAGGATGAAAACCAGCAGTTCGAGGCGTTTGTCCGCTTCATCGAAGCCGATCCAGCCCTGTTGAAGGCTCTCAAGGGTAAGAAGTGGGCAGCATTCGCCAAGGCGTATAACGGTCCGGCTTACGCCCGAAACCTCTACGACGTAAAGCTCGAACGCGCCTACGAGCAGCACGCCAACTGTGGCTGCAGCAAGGAGTCGGCATGAGCAAGGTAGCGAGCCAAGCGGAGCGATTCCCATACAGCGAACTTATTCAGCGAATGACAAGCCTGTCGCCCACCGGTGGGTGCAGAGCTGTTCTTCTGCCGGCCGGAACGCCCATTGACCAGTGCCAAAAGATGGCCGATGCCCTCAAGCACGTAATGCCAGTAGCGCCACTCGTTATCTGTGGCGACCTTCAGGTCCTCGATGAGGCAGACATGAATGCCGCCGGCTGGTACCGCAAATGACTACTCTGCGCCAAGCCCTCTACAGCGCCGCACTACTCGGCGCACTGGGCGTGCTGCTTTGGGGCACCTACCAGCGCAGCCAGGCCGAACAGGGGCGCACCGCTGTGGCCCAGGAGAAGCTGGCCACCGTCAACGCTCGCGTCGAACGCGACGCCACCACCATCGCCACCCTTCGCACCACCCTGGCAGACGAACGTCAGGCCCAGACCGAGCTGCAACAGATCGGCCAGGACCTGCGCCGCGAGCTGGACGTCCGCAAGCAACAGATCAAGGAGTTGAAACGTGAAAACGCCGAACTACGCGAGTGGGCTATCGCTCAGCTGCCTGCTGCTGCTCGCAGGCTGCGGCAGCGCCCCGCCATCACCGGAGCAGACGCATATCGTGACTGGCTGTCCGGCCGTAACGCGCTGCACCCTGAGCGCGACTGATCCAGCTACCAACGGCGAGCTCCTCGACGACCAGGACATCACCGAGGCCGACTGGGCAGCCTGCGCCTCCAAGGTCGACATAGTCTACGAGTGCCAACAGAAGGCAGCCACCCCATGAACAAACCCAACAGCCTCCGCGAGCATCTGCTCACCGCCGTCGCAGGGCTCAAGAAGAACCCCGACCGGCTGCTCATCTTCATCGACGCCGGCAGCGTCCGCTGTACGGCAGCCAAGGGCCTTTCTTTCGAGTACACCTACACCCTGCAGGTGCTGCTCACCGACTTCGCCGGTCACCCGGACAGCGTATTCATTCCAGTACTGGAGTGGCTGCGGCTCCAGCAGCCGGATCTGCTCACCAACCTGGAGCGCGGCAAGGATGCCATCAACTTCGAGGCCGACATCCTGGACGGGGGCAAGGTTGATATGTCGATCAAACTGCCACTCACAGAGCGCGTCATCGTCAAGCGTCTGGATGATGGCAGTCTCGTTATCAGCCACCCTGACGAGCCGGACTTCGAGCTGTGACCGACAACCTCCACGCCCTGGAAGAGTGGGCTGGCCTACTGCTCGCCAAACTCTCTCCAGGTGAGCGCCGCAAACTCGGTAACACTATCGGCCGAGAGTTGCGTCGCAACCAGCAAACGCGCATCGCATCCCAACGCAATACGGACGGTACAGCCTACGCGGCCCGCAAGCCTCGCCAACTGCGCAAAAAGGCAGGCCGCATTAAGCGTCAGATGTTCGCCCGTTTGCGCCAGGCGAAGTACCTGCGCCTGCAGAGCACCCCCAACTCCATCGCCATCGCCTTCGCCGGCCGCGTCGCCCGCATCGCCCGCGTCCACCAATACGGCCTTCGCGACCGACCCGGACGTGGCCAGGACGACGTGCAGTACGACCGCCGCGAGCTGCTCGGCTTCACAGATGCCGACCTCGAAATGATCCGCGACCGCCTTCTGACCCACCTCACCGCCTGACCTGGCGCTGTAGCGCGCCCCGCTACAACCCGCGCCAAGTGCATCACACGCGCGCGAGCCGCAGCATCAGCTGCATGAACCAACTCGCCGAACTTGCCCGCCTTATCGAAAACCTCGTCCGCCTCGGTACCATTGCCGAGGTCGACGTCGCCAAGGTCCGCGTCCGTGTGAAATCCGGCAGCATCACCACCAACTGGCTGCCCTGGCTGGCACCGCGCGCAGGCACCTCTAAGGAATGGGACCCGCCCACCGTCGGCGAGCAAGTCGTCCTGCTGAGCCCATCCGGTGTGCTCGCACAGGGAGTCGCCTTGGTCGGCCTGTTCAGTGACGCCAACCCGGCCAACGGCGACCGCGAGGGCCTGCACCGCCGTACCTACCCAGACGGGGCTGTTGTCGAGTACGACTTCGTTGCGCATGTGCTCAATGCCACCCTGCCCGAAGGCGGCGTCACTCACCTGGTAAGCACCGGCGGCATCAATATCGAAGGCCCTATCACCCACAACGGTGACTACACGCAGACCGGCAACCAACACGTCACCGGCACCGTCAACGTCAGCGAGGACGTGATCGCCGCCGACATCAGCCTGCGCAACCACCGTACCAAGGGCGTTACCAGAGGCACCGCCGTTTCGGATGGGCCAACCCCATGATTGGCATGAGCGCCAAGACCGGGCGCACCCTCAGCGATCGCCAGCACCTCGCTCAATCCATCGCCGACATCGTCACCACGCCCCTCGGCAGCCGCGTCATGCGCAGGGAGTACGGCAGTCCGATGGCTGACCTCATGGATTGGCCGCTCAACAGCGCCACCCGACTGCAGGCCTATGCCGCCATCGCCATGGCCGTCATGCGATGGGAACCGCGCGTCCGCCTGAGCAGCGTGCAACTCACTCCCACCGACATCCCGGGCGGCGCCGTGCTGGACATTGAGGGCACCGTCACCGACACCAACGAAGCGCTCAGCCTGCGCGTACCGCTGAGCCTGGGGGCCTCCACATGACCACCACCTTTACCCCTATCGACCTCAGCCGACTGCCCGCACCCGTTGTGGTCGAGCAAATCGACTACGAAGCGATCCTCGCCGAGCGTAAGGCCTACGCCGTCAGCCTTTGGCCGGCCGACCAGCAGGCCGAGGTGGCCGCCACCCTCGCCCTGGAATCCGAGCCGCTCACCAAGCTGCTCCAGGAGAGCGCCTATCGCGAAACTCTGCTCCGCCAGCGCGTCAACGAGGCCGCCCTTGCCGTTCTGCTGCCCTTCGCCCAGGGCGCGGACCTGGAGCAGATCGGCGCCCGCTTCAACGTCGCACGCCTGGTAATCACCCCGGCCAATCCGACCGCAGTACCTCCGGTGGCGGCTGTGCTGGAGGACTACGAGAGCCTGCGCGAGCGCATCCAGATGGCCATGGAAGGCCTCAGCACCGCCGGCCCACGCAACGCCTATGTATTCCACGCTCGCAGCGCGGACGGCCGCGTCGCCGATGCCTCGGCAATCAGCCCGGCACCGGCTGAGGTCGTCGTCACTGTGCAGAGCGCCCTAGGCAACGGCACCGCGGCGGCCGATCTGCTCGCAGCGGTCGCCGCCTACCTCAGCGACGAGGACCGCCGCCCAGTGGCTGATCGCCTCACCGTGCAGAGTGCTCAGGTGCTGCCCTACACCGTTGAGGCCGTGCTTTACCTGAACAGCTCAGGACCCGAATCCGAGCCGGTCCGCGCCACAGCCGAGACCCGCCTAGCCGCCCTGGTCAACGCTCGCCGCCGCCTTGGCCAGGAGGTCAACCGCTCCGCCTTGGACGCTGCCCTGCACATCGAGGGCGTCAAGCGCGTTGAGTTGCCCGGCTGGGCTGACGTCGTCGCCAGCCTCACCCAAGCTCCTTATTGCACTGCCTACAACGTCACGGTGGCCGAGTAATGGTCGCGCTCCTGCTGCCGGGCAACGCCACCGAACTGGAGCGTCTCGCCGCCCAGGCCCTGGCGCAGATCGAACGTGTGCCCGTGCCGCTGCGCGACCTCTGGAACCCAGACGCCTGCCCAGTGGCGCTGCTGCCCTACCTGGCTTGGGCCTTCTCGGTCGACCGTTGGTCCCAGTCCTGGCCCGAGAGCGCCAAGCGCAACGCCATCAAGGCCTCCTACTTCATCCACTCCCGCAAGGGCACCATCGGCGCGCTGCGCCGCGTGGTCGAGCCGCTGGGCTATCTGATCGAGGTGTTGGAGTGGTGGCAGACCGTACCGGCAGGCGTGCCCGGCACGTTTGCCTTGAAGGTAGGCGTGCTGGACACCGGCATCACCGAAGAAATGTACCTGGAGCTAACGTGGCTGATCGATGACGCCAAGCCTCTCACCCGACACCTGACCGGCCTGGCTATCAGCCTGGAAAGCACCGGTTCCGTATTCATCGGCGCCTGCGTGTACGAAGGCGACGAGCTCAGCGTTTACCCACCGACACAGCGCGACATTGACGTCAGCGGCGCGTTTCACCTCGGTGGCCGCGAACATCATATCGACACGATGGACATCTACTCATGATCGACCAAAACAGCCAATTCTTCGCGATCCTCACCGCCGTCGGCGAAGCCAAGCAGGCCAACGCCGCCGCCCTTGGTACGTCCTGGACCTTCGCCCAGATGGGCGTGGGGGATGCCAACGGCACGGACCCAATCCCCAGCCGCACGCAGACCAAGCTGATCAACGAACGTCGCCGCGCCCCGCTCAACCAGGTGAAGGTGGACCCGACCAACGCCAGCGTCATCATCGCCGAGCAGATCATCCCGGAGAACGTTGGCGGTTGGTGGGTGCGTGAACTGGCGCTGTACGACGCGGACGGCGATATGGTTGCAGTTGCCAACTGTGCACCCACCTATAAGTCACTGCTGGCCCAGGGCTCCGGCCGGACGCAGGTGATTCGGATCAACCTGATCGTCAGCAGCACCAGCAACATCGAGCTGAAGATCGACCCGAGTGTGGTACTGGCGACGCGTGAATACGTGGACACCTCCGTCATTGAGGCGCTGGCAAGGCTGGACTTCAAGCATTCGGTGTTGGTGGCCACCACTGCAAACATCGCCCTGAGTGGAATCCAGACAGTCGACGGTGTGTTGTTGGTGGAAGGCGCCCGGGTGCTGGTGAAGGACCAAGCGCAGGCAAAGGACAACGGTATTTACGTTGTACCCGCTGGCGGTACCTGGAAGCGTGCCCAGGATGCAGATGCCAGCGTCGAGGTGACACCAGGGCTGTTCGTCAGCGTTGAGAAGGGCACGGCCAACGGCGACAGCGTTTGGCAGTTGGTCACGGATGCTCCGATTGTCCTGGGCACCACCCCATTGGCCTTTGAGATAATTGCAGGTCGTACCGGCGTGCTGGCCGGCACTTACCGCAGCTTGACCGTGGATAAATATGGCCGCGTGATTGCGGGCACAAATCCCGCCACTCTTGCAGCCTATGCAATCGATATCCCCACACAAGCCGAGGCCGAGGCGCAAGCCGACCAAGACAATACAAAACCGATGACGGTACTTCGTGTATTCCAGGCGGTTGCGAAAAAATTAGGTCTCATGGCACAGACGGGACTAGCTGATGCCACCGTAGGAAAGCTGATGCTTGTCGGCGCAGGTGGCTTGATGGGAGCCGTTGAGCCCTTCGGTGACCCGAATGCTATCCCGTGGCGGACCGGTCATTTTGGCGCGACTGCGGCTTCCGCAGCGAACGGACCGCCCGGTGCGACCCTCGGCGATATGGTTTTCCAGGAGGTCTATAACGCCAACTCCGCCGCGCAGCATTGGACCTGTTATTCGTCAGCTCACAAATACACCAGACGATGGAATGTAGGGGTTTGGTCGGCCTGGGATGAGGACCTGACGGTGGCAAGCATTGGCGCGGTGATGACGGCCACGCAGTCTGAAACTAACTCAGGGGTCAATGACACCAAATATATTACCCCGAAGAAATTCGCGGCTGGTGTCGCGGCTTTGATCATTCAGGCCACCGAAGCAATCAGGGGGATCGCCAAACTTGCAACAATGGCACAGGTTGATTCTGGATCGGGTGATGATGTCATTGTCACGCCGTACAAGATGCGGTTTGGTTTTTACCTAAGCCTTGCCCAAAATGGGGGCATTGTTTTCCCTAGATGGATGGGGGGAGTCGTTATTCAGTGGGGTTCTTCGGCAGTAGTCCCCCTTGATGATCGTCTTACAGTGAGCTTTCCGATTGAATTCCCCAATGCCTGCCTGGTAGCGCTCGCAAACTATAAAGGCGCCGCGACGGTATCCAATCATAGTCAGTCCTATGGCGTTGCGAACTTCACAAAAACTTCGTTTCAGATAGAGAACCAGTGGGTTTACAACGCAAATGCGCAAAATTTCGCAGGCGTCTGGCTAGCTGTCGGTTACTGATCATGGGTAATGGAGAGAATCATGCAGCGTTTTTATAGCCCATCAACTGGGTGCTCTTACTTGACCTCAATTCATGGCGATAACATGCCCAAGGATGTCTTGAGAATCACCGAGGATGTGTATCTGGCGGTGATTGGGAACCCCACGCCTGGCAAGATTCGTGCTCATGACGATAAAGGGCTTCCGTATTTGATTGATCCACCTGCGGTCGTCCCTGATCCAATCACACAGGAGCGTGAGTGGCGCGACGCCGAACTTTCGTCTGTTATGTGGCTGCGCGAGCGTCACCGTGATCAGAAAGAAAGTGGCGTCAATACAACGTTGTCAGATGAACAGTTCTCCGAGTTGTTGGTTTTCCTCCAGGCTCTGCGCGACTGGCCGCAAAAGTCTGAGTTTCCGGATAGCATCTATCGGCCCGTGCCGCCCTCATGGATCGCACAACGGGTTGACTAACAGCGATGAGGGTGACCACAACGCCAGTTGATCAACCTCAACCAGGGACAAGCCCCGCGAGTCGGGGCTGTTTCTTGCGCGTCCTGTACCGCGCCCCGCTACACCGCCAGCCGCTCGCCCCGCTTGCGCGCGCGCGTCACCCTCAAGGCTCACTGAAACGGCATCATGCCCACCAGGAGCTGCCTAATGGCTACCGACTACCATCACGGCGTTCGCGTCCTCGAAATCAACGGGGGCATACGCCCCATTCGCACTATCGCCACCGCCGTGGTGGGCATGGTCTGCACCGGCAGTGACGCCGACGCGACTACATTCCCGCTCAATACCCCGGTCCTGCTCACCGACGTGCTCACCGCTTCCGGCAAAGCCGGCGAGCTGGGCACCCTGGCTCGCAGCCTGGACGCCATTGCCGACCAGGCCAGCCCCGTTACCGTTGTCGTGCGTGTGGCTGACGGTGAAGGCGCCGATGCCGCCGCCAAGGAAGCGAACCAAACCACCAAGATCATCGGCGGCGTGACGGCCCAGGGTCAGTACACCGGCCTCAAGGCCCTACTGGCGGCCGAAGTGCAACTCGGCGTGCGCCCGCGCATCCTGGGCGTGCCTGGCCTGGACAACCTCGCCGTGACCACCGAGCTGGCGGCCATCGCCGAGAAGATGCGTGCTTTCTCATATGCCAGCGCCTGGGACTGCGAGAACGTCTCCGAGGCCATCGCCTACCGTGACGGATTCGGCTCCCGCGAGCTCATGCTCATCTGGCCCGACTTCGTCAACTGGGACACCGCCACCAGCTCCAACGCCCCAGCCTCGGCCGTCGCGCGCGCCCTGGGGCTTCGCGCCAAGATCGACGAGCAAGTCGGCTGGCACAAAACGCTGTCCAACGTGCCAGTTAATGGCGTGTCGGGCCTTTCCAAGGATATCTTCTGGGACCTGCAGAACCCCGCCACCGACGCCGGTCTGCTTAACGCCGCCGAGGTCACAACCCTGATCCGCCGCGAAGGTTTCCGCTTCTGGGGCAACCGAACCACCAGCGCCGACCCGTTGTTCGCCTTTGAGAACTACACCCGCACCGCCCAGGTGCTGGCCGACACCATGGCCGAGGCCCACTTCTGGGCTGTGGACAAGCCCATGCACGGGAGCCTGGTTAAAGACATCGTCGACGGCATGAACGCCAAGTTCCGCGAGCTGAAAACCGGTGGCTACATCATCGATGGGCAGTGCTGGTTCGATCCGGCCGCCAACGACGCCACCACTCTCAAGGCCGGCAAGCTGTTCCTGGACTACGACTACACCCCCGTCCCGCCGCTGGAAAATCTGCTGTTCCGCCAGCGCATCACCGACCGCTACCTCATGACCTTCGCCGAGAGCGTCAAGGCCTGATCCCATTCACCCGCGCGGCCCCGGCTGCGTTGTAGGAGCGCCACACCATGGCCCTAGCCAAGAAGCTCAAGCACTTCAACCTGTTCAACGACGGTAACGTCTACGGCGGCATCGCCAAGACCGTCACCCTGCCCAAGCTGGCCCGCAAGATGGAGGCCTATCGCGGCGGTGGTATGGACGGCCCGGTCAAGGTCGACCTCGGCTTCGGCGATGACGGCATCGTCCTCGCTTGGACCCTGGGCGGCTGGGACCTGCTCGCCCTGCGCCAGTTCGGCGCGGTTCGTGCCGACGGAATTGCTCTGCGCTTCTCCGGTTCGGTCCAGCGCGAAGACGACGGCCGCACTAGCTCCGTGGAAATCTCCGTGCGCGGCCGGCACGAAGAGATCGACTTCGGCGAGTCCACCCCAGGCGAAGACACAGAGCACCAGATCAGCACCACCTGCACCTACTACAAGCTCACCGTCGACAGCGAGGTCATCACCGAAATCGACCTTCTGAACTTCGTGTTCATGGTTGACGGCGAAGACCTGCTGGCCGCGCACCGCAAGAACATCGGCCTCTAATCCGCAAGCCGCCGGCGCCCATGCCGGCTTTCCCCCTGAACCAAGGAGCACCACCCCATGCAGACTCCAGAAGACAAGCACGACGACAGCGCCACCGCTGCAGCGGCTGCACCGGCCCTGACCAAGAACCCCAACGAGGAAGTCATCGACCTCGACACCCCGATCATCCGCGGCGAACAACAGATCAAGCAGGTCATCCTGCGCAAGCCAATGAGCGGCGAACTTCGCGGCGTGACTCTGTCTGACCTGGCACAGATGGACGTACTCGCCCTGCGCAAGGTACTGCCGCGCATCAGCACGCCCAGCCTCACCGACATCGAGGTCGGCCGAATGGATCCGGCGGACCTGTTCCAGTGCGGGCTGGCTGTCGCGAGTTTTTTGCTGCAGAAGTCGGCGAAGGAAGCTGTCCTCGTCGCGTAGAAGAAGCCATGGCCGACCTGGCCATGGTCTTTCACTGGGGGCCGGCGGACTTGGACCCGTTGCCCCTGTCGGAACTGATGGAATGGCGCGAGCGGGCCAGAAGCCGCTGGGAGAAAAGCGATGGCCAATGATCTGAGAATGGAGGTGATCCTCCAGGCTATCGACCGCGCCACCCGCCCCATCCGCGCAGTGATGCAAGGAAGCGTCGGCCTCGGTCGTGCACTCAAGGAGTCCCGCGACCAGCTCAAGCAGCTGCAAGCAACGCAGAACGATGTCAGCAGCTGGCAACGCCTGCGCGCGATCAGCGCCAACACCGGAACCGCGCTCCAGGGCGCGCGTGATCGAGTGAAGGAACTCGGCCGCCAGATGGCTGCCACCGGCGTGCCGACCAAACAGATGACGGCGGACATGCAGGACGCCATCCGCGCCGCCACCACCCTCAAGAAACAACACCAGGAGCAGCAGTCCGAGCTGCAGGGGCTACGAAGCAAGCTCAGCGCCGCCGGTATCAGCACTCGCAATCTTGTGCAGGGCGAGCGCGAATTGCGCGACCGCATCGCAAGTACCAATCAACAGATCAGCGAGCAGACCCAGCGCATGCAACGCCTGGCTGCCCAGTCAAAGCGGCTGGCAAATGCCCGTGCCAGGTACGATAAAACTCAACAACTTGCCGGCACCATGGCCGGCGCCG
The DNA here is from genome assembly GCF_013385825.1 of Pseudomonas reactans. Classification (GTDB taxonomy): domain Bacteria; phylum Pseudomonadota; class Gammaproteobacteria; order Pseudomonadales; family Pseudomonadaceae; genus Aquipseudomonas; species Aquipseudomonas reactans. The sequence goes on from NZ_JACAPG010000002.1 coordinate 460,693, forward strand.
GCGCTGGTGCGGCGGCTGCCGGGGCGGCAATGGGCGTGCCCGTGCTAAGCATGGTCAAGGACTACATGAGCTTCGAGGACGCCATGGCAGGCGTCGCCAAGCAGGTATCAGGTGCGCGCGATGATAATGGCCAGCTCACAGCCACCTACTTCGAAATGGCCGATGCCATCAAGTCCATGGGCGAACGCATCCCCATGGCCACCACAGAAATCGCCGCCCTGGTGGAAGGTGCCGCACGCATGGGCGTCCAGGGCAAAGACAACCTGCTCAGCTTCGCCAAGGTCGCCGCCAACGCCGCCACTGCCTTCGAGCTGCCCGCCGACCAGATCGGCGAGAACCTGGCGCGCATTGCGGACTTGTACAAGGTGCCAATCAAGAACGTGGACCAGCTCGGTGACGCCATCAACTACCTGGACGACAACGCCAAGTCCAAAGGCGCCGACATCATCGACGTCCTGCAGCGCACGGCGGGCGTCGCCAGTTCGGTAGGTATGAGTTACAAGGACGCCGCCGCGCTGGGCTCCACCTTTCTGAGCTTGGGTGCCACCGCCGAAGTCGCTGGCACCGCAACCAACGCGATGATCCGCGAGCTCGCTATCGCCACCCAGCAGCCCAAACGCTTCCAGGAAGGCCTAAAAGCGGTGGGGCTTGAGGCTGAGGCGCTGCAGAACGGCATGGCAACCAATGCCACCGATACTCTGAAAAACGTGCTGGACGCTATCAACAAGCTGCCGAAAAACCAGCAGCTCAGCGTCGCCACTCAACTGTTCGGCAAGGAGTTCGGCGACGACGCATCCAAGCTCGCACAGAACATGGGCGAGTATCGCCGCCAGCTTGCTCTGGCAAACGACGAAGCGGGTAAAGGCTCCATGCAGCGCGAGGCGGACATACGCGCCGAGCTGCTCTCGGCCCGTCTAGATATGGCCAAGAACAGAGCGTTCAACCTCAGCGCTACCCTGGGCGAGACGTTGCGTCCGACCCTCATCGAGCTGATCGAGAGCTTCAATAGCGTGGCCAGCCGTGTTACCGCATGGGTCAAGGCCAACCCCGCGCTCGCCGGGCAAATCCTCAAGACAGTGGCCGGCATCGCAGCGCTGGCTGCAGGCTTCGGCGCCGTCACTCTGGCCATGGCCAGCTTCCTAGGCCCATTCGCCATGCTGCGCTACGGCCTCACACTCCTCGGCATCAAGAGCCTTACGGCTGTCACTGCCGTCAAGGGTATGGGCAGCGCTCTGCTGTGGGCCGGCAAGGCCGTACTCTGGCTCGGCCGTGCGTTGCTGATGAACCCCATCGGTCTAGCCGTGATGGCCATCGCCACTGCCGCCTACCTAATCTACAAATATTGGGACCCCATCAAGGCCTATTTCCTGGGCCTATGGGCAGAGGTGAAGGAAGGCTTCAACGGTGGATTCGCCGGCATCGCCGCGCTGATCCTCAACTTCTCCCCGCTGGGCCTGTTTTACCGCGCCTTCGCGGGCGTAATGAACTACTTCGGCGTCGAGATGCCCGGCAAGTTCAGCGAGTTCGGCACCATGCTCATGCAGGGCATGGTCCAGGGCATCACCAATGGCCTAGCCGCAGTGAAGGGCGCTATCACCGGCGCCGCAGACAACACCGTCACTTGGTTCAAAGAGAAGCTCGGCATCCACTCGCCGTCGCGCGTCTTCGCCAGCCTAGGCGGCTTCACCATGGCAGGCCTGGAGCAAGGCCTCGTCAAGGGCCAGCAGGGGCCGCTGGCTGCAGTCACCAACATGGGCAAGCAAATGGTTGCGGCCGGGGCCATCGGCTTCGGAGCTGCCGGCGGCACCATGGCCATGGACAACCGCCCACCGCTGTCGGCCAATTCAGGCAGTGGCATCGTTGTTCAGGGCGACACCATCGAAATCAACATCAGCGCTACCCCGGGCACCGACACTGACGGGCTGCGCAACATGCTCAACCAGTTGCTGGACGAACGCGAGCGTGCCAAAGCCGCCCGCATCCGCTCGCGCCTGGGTGACCAGGAGTAAACCACCATGATGATGACCCTCGGCATGTTCGTTTTCGGACTGCCAACGCTCGCCTACCAGGAGCTTCAGCGCACCACCGAGTGGCGCCACGCTTCCACCAGCCGCATCGGTACCAACCCGGCCAGCCAGTTCCTGGGCCGCGGCGAGGACACCATCACACTGCCCGGCACCCTGCTGCCCGGCCTGGTCGGCTCGCCCCTCAGCCTTGATGTGCTGCGCAAGATGGCCGACACCGGCAAGGCGTGGCCCCTGATCGGCGGCACCGGCCGCATCTACGGCACCTGGGTTATCACCTCGATCAGCGAGACGCAGCAGGTATTCTTCGAGGACGGCACACCGCGCCGCTACGAGTTCACCATCAGCCTCAAGCGCATCGACGACGGCCGCATCGACATGCTCGGCAGTCTCATCGGCTCGGTCGGCGGCATCCTGCGCGGTGCTCTCGGGGGGCTGCTGTGAGCCTGCTGAATCAAGCCGGCGAGCTCCTCGGCCAAGCCGCCCAGAAGTACCGCGAGCTCACAGCCTATCCGCGGCCGATCTGTAAGGTAGTGGTCAACGGAAACGACATCACCGCCATGCTGCTCGGCGGCCAGCAACCGCGCCTGATCAGCATCGAGCTCACCGACAACCGGGGACTGGAGGCCGATCAGCTCGACATCACCCTCAGCGACCACGACGGTCTGCTTGCCATCCCGCCTCGGGGCGCCACCGTGCGCCTCTGGCTGGGCTGGGATGACACCGGCCTGATCGACAAGGGCAGCTTCACCGTGGACGAAACCGAGCACAGCGGCGCACCGGACACGCTCAGCATCCGCGCCCGCAGCGCGGACCTACGCGGCGGCCTCAAGGCAAAGAAAGAACGCAGCTTCGACGCCACCACCCTGGGCACGGTCATCGGTGCCATCGCCACCGCCCAGGGCCTCACCCCCGTGGTCAGCGCCGTGCTCGCCGGCATCGAGCTGCTGCACTTGGACCAAGCCAACGAGTCAGACGCCAACCTGCTCAGCCGTCTCGGCCGAGAGCACGATGCCATCGCCACCGTGAAGGCCGACCGCCTGCTATTCCTGCCCACCGGCAAGGCCACTACCGCAAGCGGCCTATCGCTGCCCCACGTCACACTCACCCGGGCAGACGGCGATCAGCACCGCTTCCTGCAGGCCGACCGCGACTCCTATACCGGCGTGAAGGCCTATTACTACGAGGTGAACAGCGCGGAGAAGAAAGAGGCCATCGCCGGCGGCGGCGAGAACATCAAAGAATTGCGCCACAGCTTCACAGACCAGGCCAGCGCATTGCAGGCCGCCCGTGCAGAGTGGAACCGCCTGCAGCGCGGCACCGCCACACTCAGCTACACCCTGGCCAGGGGCCGCCCGGAGCTGATCCCGGATCAGACCTATAGCCTGACCGGCATCAAGGCGGAAATCGCCGCCATCATCTGGCTCGGCGGCAATCTGCGCCACAGCTTCACGCCCGACAGCCTCACCACCTCTATGGAGCTTGAGTCCCAACTACCAGACGGCGACGAACTGGGCGACTTAGCCGATGACGAAGGCGACTACACCGGCCTTGTAACCTGGTACCGCGACGAGAAGACCGGCCAGCAGCATAAGGTCACCGAGGGCGATCAAACCAAGCCCCGCCGCCTCACCCATCTCTACCAGAGCAAGGCATCAGCCAAGCGTGCCCTGGATCGAGAGTGGAAGCGGATGCAGGAAAAACAAAAGACCCCGTAAAGGGGCCTTCTTGTATCAACCGGAAATTGAGTCCTTCGCGATAAGCCCCTCTACCGCCCGGCGGATGAACCACTGCTCCTGCTCTTCTAACTGACGATAGAGTCTTATCAGCAGCCACTCTTGAGGGGTTATGCATTGCTCCCTCGGCAACGCTGAATTCAGTTCATCCGGACGGTCAACCGCGATCGATTCCAACAACATCTGCTTTCTCCTTCATTGGCATTACTCCGACGGTAATGCCAATTCCAAATATGCAAGCAGGGCTACTTTAGCCGTTGTTCACCAGGTCTCCACCAGCCGCTTTGATGGCTTCAAGCAGCCTGATCTGCCCCTTGTCCGTCATGTAAGCATCTTCGAACTTAGGAGCCCAGTTATCCAGCTGGATGGTGCCGGCCTGCTCGGGGCGCACCAGGTCCGCCGCCGACTGCACCTTTAGGAATTGGCCGGCAGCCTTCAGCGCCTGGGCGCGCGTGACAGTGATTGAAAGCGAAGGTTTGCTCAGCACCTTGGACGTCTGCTCGCGGATATTGACCTCTCGCGGCACAGCTACCGACGTCACTTTGTCAGCATCGGTATGGACCAATGTGCGATAAACACCGTACAGGGCTGCGCGCCGAATCTCGCGCGCATTGTTTTCAGGCAGGTCGCCCGGAACGATAGATGGTGCCAGCTGGATCTTTAGCGGCTCTGTAGATAGCAGCTTGAAAGTCCCGTTCTCTGCCGCATAGTCGCCTAGATCCTCGATCATCTCGCCGACCGTGGCGAAGTGAAGCGGCTTCAAGTCGGCGGCAGGAGCCTGGCCGACCGGCGCCAGAGTAATCACCAACGCAGCGGTTACGAGGGAGCGGCGCAAACGCGAAAGCCAGGCAGGTGTCTGGTAACCCTTGAAATCCATTTCTAGATCCTTCTTTGCTAGGTGGTTTTGCTGACTGCGGCTAGGCCCGCGGCCATGCGTGTAAGCGTGTCCTGGTCGGATTCGGTGAGCGTGCGGAAGGCCTCCAGGAGACTCGTTTCCATGGGACTCAGCGAGCCGGCAGCAGCCAGCAACCTGACACCTGTCACGACGAAAAGCACATCAACACCTTGAACCGCAATCGCGGAAAGGTAGTTGAGGTCTGGGGTACGTTCATTCTTCTCGTAGCTCCCCTGAGTGTTTCGATTTACGCCACCAATCTGCGCAAATTCTTCCTGCTTAAAGCCCAGCCGCGAGCGCTCTTCGCGCAGGCGCTCACCTGCACTCAATGGGGGTAAATCCGAGGATGCACAATTTTTCAAGCAAATTGCCTTTACAAGCCCAAACAGTTGGGCATAATGAAGCTCACATGAACACGATTGAACACATAGGAACACTATGCCCGCCCCCCTCACACCTGATCAAGTCCGCGAGCAGATGGACCGCCAAGGCGTGTCCATTGCCGACTTCAGCCGCAAACACCGTCTGAACAAGAATTTGGTCAGCGATCTGTTGAACGGTCGAAAGAAAGGCAAACGCGGTGAAGCCCACCGCGCTGCCGTACTGCTCGGCATCAAGGAGGGCACGGTCGCACAGTAGTGCGGCTGTCCCAGGGAGAAAACGAGAACATGAACCGCCCAATTCTTGATAGCCGCCGCAAGGCTGTGATGGCCGCGGTCGGCGCCTTCCCGGGAGGCCGCGAGTGCGCCGCCGCCCACCTGGGGCTGGACCTCAAGCAGTTTGATAATAAGCTGTACGAGAACACCGGCCACCGCCCACTGACCGACGAGCAGGTTCGCCAGCTGGAGCGGGTAGGCGGTACCAGCTTCCTCCCCGACTACGTGTCGGGCATCTACGGCGGCGTTTTCGTCCCCATGCCAGACGATACCCCCCTCGACAACCTGGACCTCTACCAGCGCTCCCTGGTCACCGACGTGGCCGAGGGCAAGGTCGACCAGATCATTGCCAAGGCTTTAGCCGATGGCCGCCTCGACGAGGCCGAGCTCGGCGACATTATCGCCGCCCACCGCGCGCACATTGCCGCACGGCACGCCGAGGTGGGAGCAGTAATCACGTTGCACCGGAAAAACCCGGGCAACCAGGAACAGAAGTAGGCGCACGAAGCGTCGCATTTTTCGGCTTCGGCCAATGCCGCACTCGCGGCGGGGAGAGTTCATGAGTACCAATCACGGCGGCGGTTACAAGTGTCTGTGCCCGGCCTGCGGCAGCCGTATGCGCATCCGCAATTCGGAAGAGCAGACGCCAATTTTCAAAACCATGTACGGCGAATGCACCAACTTGGGCTGCGGCGCGACCTATGGCGGCTCGCTGTCCTGGGAGTACGAATTGACTTCGTCAGGCCTGGACCGCCCACGCGTCCGCCTCCCCGTCGCCCCTTCGGTCAAGCGCAGGCAGGCCATCCGCGACAGCGCCGAGAAGACCAACCAACTCGACATGCTCGCGATCCTGGAGGCCTAAGCCATGGAACTCGTCCAGCTCACCGCCCCGCAGCTCAACGACTACCGCACCGGCATGCAGTGCAACGCCGCTGCCTTCATCGAGCGCCACCAGCAGGAACACCTGCACGACGACAGCCTGTTCGACCGCGCCGTCAACCACCTGGTCGACGTGTGGGATGTACCCGTGTTCATGGCCGACCGCCTCGTACACCTGGCCATGACCGAGCGTTTGCCCAAGGGCCGCCGTTGGATCGGCATAGACATGGCCAGCGGCCCAGACTTTTGCGTTTTCCACGACCGCCGCGCCAACAAGATCGTTCAGGTGCCGAGCTCGAACAGGCTGCATAGCTTCCTGCAAGACCTGGCCAACCCGGCCCCACGCTAACCCACAAACTCCCAGCCCCACTCCCGTGGGTTTGGGGAAGTTGCATCCGTAATCCGAGGACGCGCCATGCAAAACGCCGTTGCGATCCAGCTGGACCTGCCCAAGCCCTGGGCTGAAGCGCTGCTCAGCAGCCTGCGCGCCGAGCTGCGCCGGAGCATGACCGAGCACTGGTATGACGACCGCTACCGCACCGTGCCGACTGGCCTGCGCAGCAACCGCATCCTCGACGACTACCCGGCCCTTGCCGGCCACAAACGCACCATCGGCGCGCTGCAAGCCGCCCTTGCCGCCAATCAGTAAGGCAACTCCATGACGATGCAAGAGAAACTCAGGGGCGAGGTGCTCCGCCGGATTGAGTCCGACTTCGGTCTCAAGCACATGACCGGTACCAACTACATGCGCAAGGGCAGATGCCCGGCGCATAAGTGCGGCAAGAACACCCTGTACACCTTCCACGACTCGCCCTGGATGCTGATCTGCGGCCGGCCGGAGGCGTGCAACCACCGCGTCCACGTCAAGGACCTCTACAGCGACCTGTTCAACGACTGGAGCGAGCAGGCGCCGTCCACCGCCGAGGAACCAACCGCCACCGCGCGCGCCTACCTTCAGTTTGCCCGGGGATTCCGCCTCGAGCTCATTGACGGCTGGTTCACCCAGGAAAACTACTGGAGCCGCGATATCGGCGCCGGTAGCGCCACCGTGCGCTTTCCCCTGGACAAGGGCGGCTACTGGGAAAGGCTGATCGACCGCCCCGAGCGCTTCGGCAAACAGAAGGCCCGCTTCAAGCCGGGCGAGAGCTATAAAGGGGTCTGGTGGTGCCCGCCTTCCCTCACGCTGGTGGACGTCGACGAGCTGTACATTGTCGAGGGCATCTTCGACGCCATCGCCCTACTGCACCATGACACCCCAGCCGTCTCCATGATGAGCAGCGCCCCCTTCCCCGAGGAGTCGCTCCGCGCCCTCAAGAAGGCATGCCAGGAAGCGGACAAGCGCCTACCACGCCTGGTCTGGGCGCTGGATAACGAGCCAGTGGCCAAGGCCAACATGCGCCGCTGGGCCAAGGAGGCCCGCGCACTGGGCTTCAAGTGCGACGCTGCTGTCATCCCGCAGCGCGGCTCCAAAAAGGTCGACTGGAATGACCTGCATCAGCGCTGGACCTTCATCGAGGGCGACGACGAGCGCGCCAAGCGCATCGAGCAAGACCTCGACGAGGCCCGCCACCAGGGCGCCCTGCTGCTGGCCGACTCGGCCGAGGAAAAGGGCCTGCTCATGTACGAGTGGGACGAGCGCAAAGAATTCCACTTTACCTACCGCTCCCGCCTGTACTGGTTCCACCTGGACCTGGAGAAGTACGAGCGCGCCGCACGCGAGCTGGAAGGCTCTGATCGCCAGGAAGATCAGTTGCTCAGCGACAAGCAACGGCGGGACAAGGCTCTGCGCCAAAGTACTTCCGTGGTGCGCATCGCCAACTGCAATTTCCAGGCGCTGTACTACATGCGCAACGACGTGACCCAAGAGGCCTGGTACTACTTCCGCGTGGATCGACCAGACACCCAGGCCATCAAGACAACCTTCACCGCCTCGCAGATAACTGCCGCACCGGAGTTTAAAAAGCGTCTACTCAACGAGTGCAACGGAGCCATGTTCACCGGCACCCCGCAGCAGTTAGAGCGCATGCTCGGCTTACAGCTCGACAACCTCAAGACCGTCAATACCATCGATTGGATCGGCTACACCCGCGAGCACGGCGCCTACGTTTTCAACGACCTGGCCATCGCCGGCGGAAAGGTGCACAAGCTCAACGAGGAGGACTTCTTCGACGTCGGTAAGCTGAGCGTGAAGTCGCAGAGCCAGTCACCTGTACTGCACATCAATCCAGACCTTAGCGCCTACAACGAAGGCTGGTTCGAACTGTTCTGGAAATGCTTCGGCGTGCGCGGCGCTGTGGTCCTGTCCTGGTGGCTGGGAGCCCTGTACGCGGAGCAAATCCGCCATATACATAAGTCCTACCTGTTCTTGGAACTGATCGGCGAAGCCGGCTCCGGCAAGACCACGCTGGTGGAGCTGCTCTGGAAAACCACCGGACGCACCGAGTACGAAGGCTTCGACCCGTCCAAGGCCACCCCGGCCAGCCGGGCGCGGAACTTCGCCCAGGTCGGCAACCTGCCGGTCGTGCTGATCGAGTCCGAGCGCGAGCAGAAGGAAGGCGCCCCGGTGAAGCACTTCGACTGGGACGAGCTCAAGACCGCCTACAACGGGCGCAGCGTGCGCTCCACCGGCGTGAAGAACAACGGCAACGACACCCGCGAACCTCCGTTCCGGGCAGCCCTTTTGATCGCCCAGAACAACGCTGTCAACGCCTCGGAGCCGATCCTCCAGCGCCTGGGTCATGTGCACCTGACCCGCGAGCACCAGACACCGGAAACCAAACTGTTCGCCGAGCAGTTGGAGCGCATGCCGGTTGAGCAGCTCAGCGGCTTTCTGATCAAGGCCCTGCAGCCCGAGGCTCAAGTCCTCAAGCTGCTGGATGAGCGTACCTCTGGCTACGAGCAGCAGCTGCTGGCCCTACCCGGTATCCGTACCGTGCGTATCGCCAAGAACCACGCTCAGTTGCGCAGCCTGGTGGACGCCCTCCAGCTCGTGGTTCCGTTGAGCGATGAGCGCGCCGATCTGGTCCACGCCGAGGTAGCGCGCATGGCCCAGGAGCGGCAGGAAGCTATCAACGCCGACCACCCCCTCGTGCGCGAGTTCTGGGACATGGTCGAGTTCCTCAACGGCCCTCTGGGCGATGCCGGCGGCAAGCTGAACCATTCCCGCAAGTCGGCCTTCTTCGCCATCAACCTCAACGAGTTCGTCGAGACAGCGGCCAACAAGCGCCAGCAGTTGCCGAACCTCAGCGAGCTTAAGCGCGTGCTCAAGACCAGCAAGTCGCCGAAATTCCTGGAAACCAACAAGCCGATCAACTCAGTCATCGCCGTCGACACCCACGGCGCGGCAAGGACGGTTCGCTGCTGGCTGTTCCAGCTCGTATAACCCCGCCGGCGCGGCAACGCCGGCATCAACCCCAAGGAGAAGCACCATGCAAGACGACAACGACCACTTCTACAGCAACCGCGGCGACACGCTGCTCACCCTGGTCATTAGCGGCCTGACCTTGCTGGCCCTCGCGCTGGCCGGCTACTACGCCCCGTCCCTGCTGGCCGTGGCCCTGCACTAACCCCAATGCCCGGACGCGGCAACGTCCGGGCAACCAACCCAAGGAGAAGCACCATGCAACTGAAAGTAGAACGCGGCGCACCCGCCACCGGCAAGACCATCCGCCTGCGCCAGATCGCCAAGGCCGACGGGCAAAGCGAGCAAGAGATTCTGATAGGCCGCCACTGCACACCGGACGCATTGGAGCGCTCGGTACTGTGGCTCGCGGGTCTAGGCGCAAATGTCATCTGCATCGACGAATGCAGCGAAGAACAGATTGCACTTTTGCAGGACCTGCAGCGCCGCCTGCCGGGCAACCTGACCATCCACGCCGTCGTGGCTAACTGAGGGGACGACCATGTCGCACTACTTTTACAAGTCCGAAGCCCCCGAAGTGGTGGCCATCGTCCAGGAGTTCTACCAGGCGAAAGATCTGCTGAATGAGCAACTGGTCGAGTTGGGCAAGCTGTTCGGCGGTGCTATCGCCCCGATGCGCGACATCACTTCGCACTTCGCCGGCGGCGTGAAGCTGTCCGCCAGCCGCGATCTGGACGTCCACTGGTGCCGTCCTGACGACTACGGCTACCGCAGCCTCCGCCAACAGGCAGTACCACCCAAGGGCATCACCAAGGAGCAGCGTGCAGCTATTCGAGCCGAGCACGAGCGCCTGCGCGAGTTATGGAAGGAACACTGCCCGCCTCGTCTGAACACCCATGGCTACTGGGGCCGGCTGAATGTGAACACCGGCAACCTGATGCTCGGTGGAGGTATCAAGTTTGAGCACCTGGGCGTGGCCTATTTCTGCCTCGGTTTCGATATCAACCAGGCCCAGCACGAAGCCAACGTCGCAGCCGGCAAACCAACGGCCGGCTGGATCACCGGCGCTGTGAAGATTCTGCCAAGCGAATACGAGGCCGCCCGCGTCGCCAAGTTGGGAGAGCGCGCATGACCACTCAAGCACTCGCAGACCTGGACATGCTGTTCGCTTTCGAGGATGTGGCCACCGCCAACAAGTGGTCGACGGCGCGCAACGAGGCCGATACCGGCTACATCGACCCGATCACCCAGGCACGCTGGGAAGGCTTCGAGCTGGCCCATGGCCCGCACGGCGTCCGCCCCACGGGTCAGCAGCTGTATGCGGAAATCAAGAAATCGAGCAAATACGCGCACCAGGCGAACTTGGCAAGGAGCCGGGGGGAGTACCCGTTCCCGGTTCGAGTCGTAGACGACCGCGGCGGCCTGTACTGCGTCGCTGGTGGACCAGGCGGCCAGTACCGCCTAACGGACGTGAATCTGTACGTGATCGAAGGCGGCAAGAAAGTCCGCGTCCGTTGACCACACAAAGGCCCCGCCGAGCGGCAACTCGGCAGGGCCTACCCCCCAAGGAGAAGCACCATGCACCACTTACAACAACACCATCGCTGGCCGTTACTGGTCATGGTCGCCGCACTGGCGGGCGTGACCGCCACGTCGGTGGCTCTGGCCATCGCCGCGCTGATCGACAACACCCTGCTCGCCGTTTTGTTCGCCTCGGCCGCGGTGGTCTTGGACCTGTTCAAGTACGTCGCCTGGCCGCTGGCCCTCGGCCTGCTGGTCGTGCGCCGAACCCTGTGCGCGCTGCTGATGATGGCCTGCGCGCTGGTCCTGGGCGCCGTCTCCGGCTGGGCCACTTACGACCGGCTCATGTCCTCGATCATCACCAGCCGCGCCGAGCACCAGGCTCGCCAGGGACAACGCCAGATCGACCTGGTGGAGCAGCGCGACGCAGACGCCACCCGCATCGTGCAGCTCGACAGCGATGCGGCAGCCGTCCACCAGCAGGCCAACGCACTGCGCGAGCGAGGCATGGTCACCCGCGCCCTGGAGCTGGAGACAGCCGCCATGGCACGCATCGACGCCGAACGGGAGCGCGCCCAGGTGCGTCGGGACCAGTCGTCGCAAGAGCTCACCGCCCTGCTGGCCCTGCCAGCCAAGGCTGCTGGCCTGCCGCTTGAACTGGCCACCCTGCTCTGCCTCGGCTTCGCCGCTGCGCTGGAGATTGTGCCGGCCCTGATCCTTTCCGCCCTACGTCCAGCACCCGCGCAGGGCGCCCCGGTACCAGTAGCAGCGGAACAGGAACGGACCGAGGAACAGCAACAGGAACGCCAGAAAACGGAGCAGGTACCAGCAGCCAGCGAAGGGCTGCCGACCGATTTGCTGCAGCTCATAGCTAGCACGGAAAGAGGAACGAAAGTGGCAGTGCGTCAGGTCGCCAAGGGCCTGCGGATAGGCAGTGACCGAGCCACCAAGCTGATGCAGAAGGCCGCCGAAGCTGGCCTGCTGAGCAAGACCGCCGCCGGTTACGTGGCGGCATAAAAGATGGCCCCGGAGGGCGGCAACCCTCCGAGACCGACCAACCCCAAGGAGAAGCACCATGCAAGTACAAAACCCCGAAGTCAGCGCCGAGAAGGCTACCACACTGCGCTATGACACCATCGTCATCCGCGGCGCCGCCGGCAAGGAACTCCCCAAAACCGTCGACGGCGGCGAAGTGGTCAGTTGGGCACGCGGGCATGAACTGGCAGCCGGCGATGCCCTGTTGGAGTTCGTCAACTACGTGGCCGATGCTGATTGCGGCATCAACCCTGAGCTGAGCGCCAAGGCCCGCAAGGCACTAGACCTGATGGAGCGGCGCAACAGGCTGGGCTGGGAGGCGGACGAACAGCCAGAAGACTGGCAGGCCTCGGTTAACCGTGCAGCACAAACGGCCCGCGAAGTGTTCAGCGAATCCCATGACGACGCCATCCAGGCGATTGAGTACATGCAGGCTCTGCTGCAGTTGGCTGACCCTGTCGTGCAAGGCGGTGACGTATGAAGCCCTGCACCCTCGGCAAGCGCCACAGCTGGACATTCGTCCGCAACGTCGTCACCAGCCATCTGAGCGGCCGTGTCGGCCGCATCACCAAGCGCGGGCTCTACCGCTGCGAATGCGGCGCCGCGAAATACGGTAATCCCGGCCATCAGGATGCAGGAGGTGCCCAATGACCAACCGCATCCGCCCGACCATGGCCAGCCACCGCCTGGACCTGCCCAGCATTTGCGACATCTGTGGCAAGGCCCGATCCACCCGCAAACACGCTGCCTGCAGCCGCACGCGCCAGCAACTCAAGCGAGAAGAGTGGGCCAGCTACATGGACAACATTGCCGCCAAGAAAGCCAAGGGAGGCCGCCACCATGCAAGCTGATAACACTTCGCCCATTACCATCAACGTCCGCCAGAGCACCGGCACCTATATCGCCAAGGCGAATGGCCACAAGCCAACCGCAAGCTGCACCACCGGACCGACACAGGCGGCTGAATCGCTGGCACGCAAGATCGGGCTGGCCCCCAGCATGCTCCAGGAGCGGCAACGTGACGGACTCGGCTACGGCTGCTCACGCTTCATACACTCCGGCGAACTGGCCACCAACACCAGCGACAAGGCGCACTGCCCAAACTGCGGCATTTGCCACACCCGCGAGGAAACCTGCATCGAGGCCAAGGCGCGCATCGGAGGTGTAGCATGAAAGAGCTGAGCACTCGCCAAGGCGACATCTTCTCAGCCGGCGCGCAACGCCTGCAGATGACCGAAAGCATCGAGCTGACGGTCCAGTCCCTGCAGGCCTACGGTGCCGATCACGATCACTGGGGCATTGCCTGGTCCGGCGGCAAGGACAGCAGCGCCACCCTCACCCTGGTCATTTGGCTGATCGACACCGGCCGAATCAAACCACCGAAAACTCTCACCGTGTTCTACGCCGACACACGCCAGGAGCTGCTGCCCTTGGCCAGCGCGGCCAGCAAGATCATGGACGAGCTGGAAGAGCGCGGAATCCGCGTCGAGGTGGTCATGGCCCCCATGGATAAGAGGTTCATGGTCTACATCCTCGGCCGCGGAGTCCCACCTCCGAACAACAACACGCTCCGCTGGTGCACTCGCCAGATCAAGATTGACCCTATGACCCAGGCGCTGGAGAAGCGCCTCGCCGACCTGGACGGAAACGTTCTGATGATCACCGGCGTGCGCCAGGGCGAAAGCGCGATCCGAGATAAGCGCATCGAGATGAGCTGTGGCAAGGACGGCGCCGAGTGTGGCCAGGGCTGGTACCAGAAGATACTGCCCGAGGCCAAAGGTCTGAAAGGGCGCCTCGCTACACTCGCTCCGCTGCTGCACTGGCGCGTCTGCCATGTCTGGGAATGGCTCAAGCACTGGGCACCTCTGGTTGAGTTTGGCGACTGGTCAACAGCAACCATTGCCGACGCCTACGGCGGCGACGAGGCTGAGGAAATCAACGCGCGCACCGGTTGTACCGCCTGCCCACTGGCAAGCGAGGACAAAGCGCTCGATACCATCCTGCTCAATCCGGCCTGGGCCTACCTCGCCCCGCTTAAACGCATCAGGGCCGTGTGGCGCGAGCTGCGCGAGCCTCAGCACCGCTTGCGCAAGGCCGGTATCGAGCGGTTGAAAGATGGGAGCATTGCCGCCAACCCACAGCGCATGGGGCCGATCCTGCTGGAGTCGCGCCTCATGGCCCTGGAACGCCTGCTCGGCATCCAGGCGGAAATTAACGAGGCCGCGCAACGCCTTGGTCGCCCCCTCGTGGACATGATCAACGCCGAGGAAGAGGCCCGAATCCGTGAACTGATTGCCGCCGAAACCTGGCCGGACGGCTGGGACGGCGACGAGCCGATCGCCACCACTCCACTCGACAAGGTCTACCCGGACGGCTCGGTCCAGCCGCTGCTGTTCCTGGAGGTGACCAATGACTGACCTCTTCTACCTGCAGGACAGCCGCAGCAACGTCGGCAGCCGGGCGATGTTCTGGCGCGAGGGCGGCGGCTACACCTCGAACCTGGACGAGGCAGAGCAGTTCAAACGCGAGTCCGCAGTCAAGCATTACGAGTGCCGCGAAACCGACCTGCCCTGGCCCGTGGACTATGTCCGCACCCGGGCAGAGGTCGGCGTTGACTGCCAATACCTCAACAGGTCGGAAGCCGAGGCATACCGCAACGAAGACGGCCGCGTATATGTGGCCTACGCCCGTGAGTGGGACGGCAACGATCTGGTATGGCGCGGCGGCAAAGGCCCAACCGCCAACCTGGAAGACGCCATCCACCCGGGGTCGGCAGATGCCGCTGGGTATTTGGCCCAAGGCTTCGAGCTGTGGCCATGCGGATACATCGTCGAGCGTTCCCGGCCGGTAGTCCTGGCCGCGCTGCTCGACCACAAGCAAGCACTGCGCTCGGTCGGCCTCAAGCTGCCCAAGCTTAAGCGCCCGCGCTCCCAGCGCTACAGCTACCGACTCAACTGCGACGGCTGCGGCCGCTTCCTCAGTGACCGCCAACGCTTCGAGGACTGCACCAACTGCGGCGCGAGGAATGCGCCATGAGCCGCCGTCTGATGGTCCAGGGCGGCCGCCGCTGTGGTCGCTTTAAACGCCTGCTGCCGCTGCTCCAGTACGCCCAGGGCAACGGCTGGTCAGTCGTTTACACCAACGGCGGACACCTGCGCTTTACCAAGCCTGAGCGGCCAATCATCCACACCAGCAGTACGCCGAGCGATTGGCGTGCTGTCCACAACGCCTTGGCCCTCCTGGCCAGAGCCGACCGGATGACTGTGGTGGAGCTTTCGCATGGGGTGGCCATCTACCATGGCTGACCAAGACGAACGCCAGCACATGCTGGAATGCGAGGCCAGGTACTGGCTCCGGCGTGGGAACACCACGCCAGAGAAAATTGCCGAGCTGAAAGAAACCCACCTCAAGAAGCGAGGCGAGCAGGCCGTCACCCGGCTGATCGAGGAAATGCGCAAGCAGTGGCGTCGCCGCCACGAATGGCTAGGGAGGGAGCATGGGTAACGACGTGCGGCGAGAAGGCAGCAGCTGCGATTCTCGGCGGTGGCCACAGGCCGTCGGCAGTACACTGGAGGCCCAGCCATGAGCGAACTCTCCCGCGTGCTGACATTCGACGACCTCAAGCGAATTACCGGATATGCCCGACGGGCAGACGTGGAGCGGACCCTGCACGAGCAGGGCATCCGCATTTTCCGGGGCCGCACCGGCCCATGGACCACCGTGGAGCTAATCAACCAGGCCGGCGGGCTGAAAGCCGGCACCCAGGAGCAGTACGGCGTCGAGATTCTATGAGACGATCCAGGAAGAACAACCCCAATATCCCCCAGCACATCGACCAGGCCGCTATCCCAGCGGCCGTTTTCTTTGACCACCGAGGCAAGGGAACCTGGTACACCCTGCACCGCGATGAAGCCGGCCGGCAGCGCCGGCAGAACATCGCCAGCTGTTCGGCCACGTTGGCCGAGCTGCACAAGATCATGGAAGTCCGCAACGGCATCGACCGCGAGAGCCTGAACCACCTGTGCGAGCAGTACCATGACAGCGCCAGGTTCAAGAGGCTCGCGCCGAAAACCCAGGACAGCTACACCTGGTCGCGCGACGTTCTGGCCAAAATTCCCACCAAACTGGGCAAACCCCTCGGCGAACTGGCCGCGCGCAAGTTCACCCCTGCGCTGATCCAGCGGATCATTGACCGGATCGCCGACGAGGGCACGCCGTCGAAGGCAGCCCATGCGCTGCGGTACCTACGCCTGGTGATGCAATGGGGCCGCAACCGCGGCTACCTGGACAGCAATCCGGCCATGGGCATCGAGGCGCCTGTAGAGCGCAAGCAGCGTCGGCTGCCGTCGCATGACGTGATGCAACGCCTGATCGAGCGCGCCCGTGAGCTGGGCCAACTGAAACGCGGGCAGAAGGACGCGGTACCTCCGCATCTGAGCTACGTCATGGAACTGGCCTACCTCTGCCGGCTGCGCGGCATTGAAGTTGTCACCCTGACCGACGCCAACGAGTTGGCCGACGGCGTGCTCACCAACCGGCGCAAGGGCAGCCGTGACAATGTGGTCACCTGGACGCCGCGCTTGCGAGCCGCCTGGGACGCTGCAAAGACCCGCCGCTCCCAAGTATGGAAAGCCCGGGGCACGGCCGTGCCGGTCAATCCCGAGAAACGCTTCATCATCACCGCCGACCACGGCGGCCCGCTGGGCAAGTCCGGCCTGGACACCGCCTGGAACCGCTTCATGCGTAACGCCATCGTGGCGGGCGTCATCACCGCCGAGCAACGCTTCGGCCTGCACGACCTCAAGCGTCGCGGTATCACTGACACCCCAGGCACCAGGGCAGACAAGCAGGAAGCCAGCGGCCACCGCGATGAGTCCATGCTCGACATCTACGACCTGAGCGTCCCGAAGGTCGCCCCCTCAGCTCTCTGACCCCCCCCGAAACCTGCGTAACAAGAGCGCCGGACTCCGCATGGAATCCGGCTGTCAGCGCTGTCATTACGTAACAAGCCACGACCTAAGTGACTGACCAGCAGGCCGAAAAGGGTTTTCTTGTAATCAGTAGGTCCCGGGTTCGACTCCTGGTGCCGGCACCATATCTCGAAGCCCCGCAATGCGGGGCTTTGTGGTTTCTGGGGTTTGGAAAATGACTTCTCCTTAACCCCATTCCATCCAAAATCGGTCCAATTTCATTTCTGGACGTCTTCCCCCCTCTTCCTCTCAAAAGCTCCCACTAGCGGATTCAACAAAACAACCTCCTCCATGTGACCAGGGCTGAAATGCTCTTACTTCTGAGTCATGGTCCAGGAAGCATGCCCAAGCACAAGCTGAAGAGTCACGATGTCACCGCCGTTCATCATGAAATGCGTCGCAAATAAGGCGAAGTTCGCCTTTACCGCGCAATATCTGTGGGAAATGGGCAAAGCGGTTCTGGATATCCTGCACCTGGCGATACAACCGGGTGGGCCGCACCCGCTGTAATTGATTCCAACGACGCCCAATACCACGTATCGGGCGCCGACTCATGCGTGCAAAGAGATCCCGCCCTCATTTCTGAACCTCACGCACTCAACATCAGCTCAATCTCCAGCCCCACAAATAGCAATCATTATCATAAACTCAGAGAGTATGCATAAACGCATAATTTCATTGTCCCGCTAACTGTATATATGTACAGTTCAGGTGTGCTCCTTGCTTTCCACCTAGCTGGGACATGTCTAAGAGATAACACCCACGACATTGACAGAAATACGCTTCCCATCTGAGATAAGGATATTCCTGATGACTAACTTAAAATGCTCTACCTACGTTAGGGCAGCAAGTGCCCTGGGCCTTTCGGGCACTCAACTGAATGAACTATCCATTTCCATCCGTTGCTGCGTGAGTGGCCAAGTCATGACAAAACGAACTCGTAAAGGGGTACGGTCATGAGCGAAGCGATGGAAATCGGCCCCGTCAGAATCACCGCTTATAAGGAACAAACGTATGGAAGTGGGCCAGTGGGCGGCGGCGGCTACAGCGACGATTTCGGGAATAGCGCGATAGGACGAAAAGTCGCGGCGAATGCTAAAAAGGAAGTCAGTGAAAAATACCGGGCTACCATCATTAGTGCGGTCGCGGCGCGAGAAGCTGATTATGCTGCCAAACGTCAGTTGATTCCTGGAGAGCTTCAGAAAAAAATCGAAGAAGACAAGCGCATCAACGGTATTAAAACGGATGATCGAGTTGCCAACCTGTGGAGTGAGATCAGGTCAATGGAGAACGTTATCTCGCAGACCTCTCTGGATGTTATTTCACTTCAATCGGTAGCAAACAGTTTTTACAGACGCGACTTTTTCGACCAGCCTGTCACTCAATTTATTACAGAAGCGGCTGCGCGCTTGGCATATCGGATAGCCGCTCCAGAAACCAGTTTTGACGAGTGGCAGAAATCCCTTCATGCAGCTTATGGGGTTAAGCGGCTCAACGATGTCACTGATGTTGCAGCGAGATATAAAGATAAGGTAAGAACCGAGGTCGTTGATATTGAAGCCGCCATTAAATTCACATCAGATTTTTACGCAGAAGCCGGGGTTAGGTTCGGTGATAGCGCGTCAAAGCTAGCGAGTGATTTGGCCGATAGCGCTCAAGGAAAGAAAATACGTAGCGCAGACGAGGCGTTCAAAGCATTCGACAAATACAAAAACGCGCTGGATAAAAAGTTTAGCGTTAAAGATAGAGCAGCAGCAGCTAAATACATTGATTCAATAGACTATGAAGCAATAGGCAAAGCGGCAACCAAGTTCAGCAAAGGTTTGGGATACGTCGGCCCCGTCATTGACGCTAAAGACAGTATAATTGAATTTATGAACTCGATGGAGTCAGGTGACTGGAAGCCATTTTTCTTGAAGCTCGAATCCATTGCGCTTGGCCTTGCTGCAACAGCGTTTGTTGGAATTGCGTTTGGTTTTATCGCAACAACGCCAATGGGCATATTGGCATTTGCTTTTATTGTTGCAGCTACTGGAGCGGCTATCGATGATAACTTTGCTGAAAAACTAAACAAATTCGTTTCCAGCCTGTAAAAATAACGCTGCCATTATGGCAGCGTTATTTTTTTACACACAGCCATATCAGATACCCGCCTCCAAGCGGAATAGCAAAACCGAAACACAACAACCATAAAAGTGCGTAGCCTCCACTCCTAGCACCCGTCATGAGTGGAGCGGAACTCCAAACGTCTTTCCCTGCATACCGGAAAGCGATATTTTCTATCAGGCGTTTCGAAAGCGGAAATAAAAATGCGCTTATACAAGCCACTATAAAATATAGAGCTTGATACCCGCTCGACTTGGAAGCGTAAACACATATAGCAAACAAAACCAAACCAATAAACAAATTCTTAAAATAATAAATCCTTTCCAAAAAACCACTCCTTTTTACACTGCACACTGATAACTCGCATGCAATTTTTATACAAACCGCCTTTCACAGGCATCGACAGCCTTTAAGGTTACTACAGGTTCCAAACGGATGCCGATCAATTCATAAGTCAGTAGGTCAAGATTCATCGCCAAAACGCTCAGCAACAAAAAAGGCACATACCCAAACCGGGCAAGTGCCTTTTTCACATCCACGACCCGCCAATCACCGCGCCAACATAAACGTCTCATACTCCAAATCTTCCAGCGCCGACGACAACCGCGCCAGCCCCAGCAACACGCACACCAGCAACGACAGCGTAAACCCATACCCAAAGAAGCTAGGCCCCAGGTGCATGCTGAGCAGGGTCAGGGCGGCGTTGAGCACGGCGAACAGTACGCACAACTCCAGCACCACACGGCGTTTGTCGAGGTAGAAGAACACGTTGAGCAACGCCATGAATACTACTTGGATGCTCACGCCGATCAGGTCGATGTAGAACAGCGGCAAGTAGTAGCTGGAGATGCCGATCCACTCCAGCAGGCGCGGGGCGAAGAGGAACAGCAGCACCACGGTGAGGCCTTGGACCTTGCAGATTTCCAGCAGGCCCTGGCGGATGGAGAGGGTCATTTCGGTTTTCAGCGAGCCGATGTGCTGCAAGGTCTCGCCGTCGCGAATGGCGCGGAACAGGCGGTCGTACCATTCGGCGAAGTCGGTTTCGATGCGCACCAGGAATACGGCCATGCCGGGGATGATCGCCAGGTAGGCGATGAAGATCGGCATGTCGTAGAGGATGGAGGCGCGCAGCGGGCCGATGACCGCATTGGAGGTGCCGGGGTTGAACCAGAACAGGATTTTGTCGACCCAGATGCCGAAGTTGTAGAAGAACCCGGTCACCAACAGGCTGAGGAAGACGTTACGACGATTGAGGAAATCGAAGGCAATCATCTTCTCGGCGCGGTATTCGCGCAGGATGTCGTACAGGTACAGGAACAGCAGGCTGCCGTGCCCGATCAACAACGCCAGCAACAGGCCAGGCATTTTCAGGAAGCTAAGCAGGTAGGCGCTCGCCACCATCAGCGAGTAACCCACCACCATCACCAGCAGGATGCGGTTGTACTTTTTCATCCCCGAGAGAAAGATGATCACCAGCCACAGGTTGCACAGCACCACGAAGTTCGACAGCACCAGCACGCGGTAGATCAGCGGCTGATCGAACAGTACCGCCAGCACGATGATCCCCAGCACCCCGGCGCCGACCGTGACCATCAACAGGATACCCAGCAGGTTGGGCAGGATCTGCTCGTAGTTGTGCTCGAACAACTGGTCGGACACGAAGCGGGTAAAGAACAACTGCAGGCCGCCCGTGAGGATCAACGAGCTGGCCATCAGGTAGGTCACCGTGACCAGGAACTGCCCCACCAGCGCGTTGGGCAACAGCAGCCCAAGGCTGATGATCCCCACCAGCATCACGCTGATGATCGACAGCACCCACGGGCCGGAGCTGATCAGGCCCGCGTACACATAAGCGTGCAAGGTGGCGGTGTATGAGTCGCGCGAGAGGATCTTGCGCAGTTCGAAGCCAATGCCGGCCATTTAACTGTTCTCCATGGCTGCCTGGTACAGGTCGCGGTAGCGCTGCAGCATCAAGGCTTCGGTGTAGTAACGGTTGACCCGCAGCAAGCCGGCGGCCTGTGCAGCCTTCCAGCGCTCGGGGCTACGCAGCAGTTCGAGGATGGCGGCGGACGTGGCCTGTGGGTCGGCAATCGCCACCACCTTGCCCGCCACGCCCAGGTCGCGGTCTTCGGCGCTGCCGCCTTCGATCAGTTCGCGGCATGAACCCACGTCGCTGCTGATCACCGGCGTACCGGCAGCCCAGGCTTCGAGGATCACCAAGGGTTGCGCCTCGCTGATCGAGGTCAGCACCATCAGGCCCAGCTTGGGCAAGATGTCCTGGATGCGCTGGAAGCCCAGGAAGTGCACTTTGCCTTCAAGCCCCAAGCTCGCCATCAAGCTGCGGCATTCGCTGACGTATTCCGGGTCTTCCTCTTCGGGGCCGACAATCCAGCCTTCGGCGTTCGGCATGGCACTGATCACACCACGCATGGCGCGCAGGAAGGTTTTCACATCCTTGATTGGCACCACGCGCCCGATCAAACCCACGACAGGCGCAATGCCCGGCTCACGGGTTTCCATGGCGCGGGACCACTGCGACAGGTCGATGCCATTGGCGATCAACTCCGTACGGCTCGGGTCGGCACCATCCTTGATTTGGCGCTGACGGTTGCCGTCATACAAGGCAATGATCTTGTCGGCGCTGTTGTAGGCCAGTTGGCCGATCCGTTCGAAGTAGCGCACCCACAGCGTGCGGATGTACCCCGAGCCTCCGTCGAGGCTGCGGTTGAGCGCCTGCCCGGAGGTTTCGGCAATCCACGTGGCCTGGGCCAGGTCGATCTTGCGCTCCTTGGTATAGATGCCGTGTTCGCTCAGCAGGTAAGTGCACTTCCAGCGATGCTTGAGGATGCAACCCAGCAGCCCGGCGTAACCGGTGGAGATCGAATGCAGCACGCGCGCCGGCGGCATCTTGCGCGAGGCTTCGGCGAGCATCAGCAAGGGCGACTGCAACGAGCGCAGGGTCCAGAAATAGTTGACGAAAGAAGGGTCGGCGCAATGCTGGCGATAGCCTTCACTGAGGGTTTCCCAACTGGCCCGGCTGCGCAGTACATCATCCAGGGTCATGTGGCCCTCGGCGATGCAATTGAGCATGCGCTCCCCCAGCGCCCGCTCGGGCGGATCCGGGTGATGCAAAAAGCGATACAGGTCGGCCAGCTGCTGCGGGTCGGCATCGCGTGGCGTACCACGGGTGTCGGCGGGGTGCGTCGCGTCTTCGAGGAACATCTCTTCGATGTGCAACACGTTCGCCGGCACTTCATAACGCCGCGAGGTATACGCCGAACGCTGACCACCGATGAACATCACCGAAAACGTCAGTTCCGGCAGGCCGAGGATCATCTGGTGAATCCAGCTCGATACACCGCCGCGCACGTAAGGCCAGGTGCCTTCCAGCAGCAGGCAGATGTCGGCCGTCGGGGTGGCTTCCTTATGATTCATTCCAGCTCCTCACCAACTCAGCAAAAGGTGGCCGCTGACGGGTTTTTTCCGGCAGGCTGGCGAGCAGTCCGGGGATCTCGTGATAGCGCCCCGCCTCGAACGCCAGTTCGGCATGAAAAGGCAGTAACTGAGCCGCACCCAGGCCGTTTCGCTCAGCCTCGTGCAAAAGGGCTTCAGCGCGCTCATTTTCACCGCGTTCCAGAGCAATACGGCCGGCCAGCAACAACAGCTCACCGCCCTCACCGGCCGCCAGGCCTTGCTCGGCATGTTCACTGGCTTGGCTCAGCACGTGCTCAAGCACACTGCCTTGGGCCAGGCCGAGGTAGGCCAGCTCCCAATACCAGCGCGCCAGCATGCTGTGCACCGGGCCGGCCGTGCGAGGGCTGACGCCCGCCAACTGCTCCAAGGCCATCTGGATGTGCAGGTTGATGTCGCTTTCCTGCTTGTCGAGCATCGAGTACGCCAGCAGACGAACGTCATCACTGGGGTCACCCAAGGCCAGCTTGAGGATGGGCACTGCGTCCTTGCCCGGCATGCGGCGTGTCGCCAGCAGGGCGGCCAGCCGCTGATCGGGGTTGGGCGCGTGACGCAACACGTCCTGCAACCCCCCATCGGCGAAGATCGGCGTGCGCGTCTGAGCTTGCGCACGGAACGGCAGGCCCGGAATGCCGACCGATTGCCACGCTTGCTGGTCGCGTTTACGCGGCAAATACAGCGCCGGGAAAATCGACGCCACCACACCCAGGGTGCCGATCACCGGCACAAAGAACGCCAGGCTGAAAATGAACAACGGGCTCCACGGCAAGGGCGCCCGGTAGCGTGCCGGCAACAGCAACCAGACGGCGCCGCAGAGCATCAGGCAGGCCAATCCGTGGCTAAAGGTGAATACCAGCAATTGGTGGACCTGCGGCGCATCGAGCCACAAACTGGCCCAACTGCCCGCCTCCAACAACACGGCGCCGCTAAACAGCCACTTGCTGATCATTCAGGCCACACTCGTTGTAAAGGAAGTTACGCAGCCCGTTGCGATCACAGCCAGGCTCCAGATTGAAAGGCATGACCCGTACACCCAGGCTGTCCAGATCCGTGTCGATGCCAAAATGTTCGTGCAGCAACAGGCCGATACGTGCGAGGTAGCCTTGGGTGCCTTCCGGGCTGGTCAACGGCAACAGCACCAGCAACAACGCGTGATCGCGGTTATTGCGCACCGGCAGGTGCAGGTCCAGGCCACGTTGGCTGCGCGCCATCAAGCGTGTCAGTTCGTCGTTGGCGCGTGTCATCTCGAACGCGAACAACCCGGCAGGCAACGTGTGTTGTTCCACATCCACCAGTGACCGCTTGAGTTGCAACGAAAATTGCTGGGCGTCCGCATCGGGCAGGCGCAGCACTTGCGAATCGCGGCGCAACAGGTCGGCAATGTGGCCAGCCAGCAGTGACAAGAGGCTCAGGGTGCGATCCTGGAACGCAAAGAACGGCATGTGCCGAACCGCCAGGACCGCCAGCAGACGGCCTTCGGCATCGATCAACGGGATGCACGCCTGCAGCGAGGAAAACTGCGCGGCGTTGCCAGCGTCGATCAGTTCCTGACGCACGCTCACCAGTTCGCCGCGCTCCAGGCACAGTTTGATCAAACCGTCATCGGTTTCCAGCGGCCCCATCACGCCGATCATCGCCAAGGCCTGGGGCAGTACGTTTTTCTCGCTGTCGTCGACGCGGTACAGGCCCGCCACACGTAGTGCACCGTATTGGCCGAGCATCGCCACGATCGGCTCGGCCAACTCGCTCAGTGCGTCGCCTTCGACCGGCATGCCACGCAGTTTTTCACGCAGGCCCAGCAACGAGCTGCGCAGGCTCTGGTCACTGCCGGCCACGCGTTGCTCCAGCAGGTCATGGGACACCCGCAGGATCTGGTGGGCGCGGGTGAACTCGTCGAGACGGTACTGACGGTATTCGTTAGCCATCTGCAGGCGCTCCAGGCGGCGCACCCACAGGTCGCGCACCTCGCCCACCAGCATCCCGCACACCAGCACACCGACGATGAACGACGGCTCAAGCTGGGTGTAACCTTCATGCCCGGTGTAGCGCAGGGCAAACAGCGCCGCCACCAGCAACACGGCGCTGAACAGGCCGCGCACAAAACCGTAACGCACACCCAACAGCAGCGGCGCCAGGATTGGCCAGGGGAAACCACCGTGCATCTGCAACGGGTCTTCGGGAGTCAGCCAGAAGCCAAGACCAATGGCCAAGCCCGTCACCAATAGCGTTTCCAGCCAAGACACCGGCCCGCTGGCGCGAGGCGCCAGGCTGTAATCCATGTGTGGAGAATTCATTGCGTTCACTCGAATCGAAGGGCGCCAACCAATTTGTCGATTACCGTCTGAGCATTGCCCGCCAGGCTTTCACGGGACCAGCCGGCGCGCGCGCCGCTTTTGCTCCAGAGCACACGACCGCTGTTGGCTTCCAGCACGCGCAGGCTGATGCCCACCGCTGGCTCGCCGTCCAGGCCGTTCTTGTACTGCCACTCTTCGACGCTGCCGGCGACGACGTAATCGAGCTTCTGCTCACGGGCCCATTCCAGGGCACCGGTGAGGCGCTCATTGTCGTCCATCAGCGCCTGTTCGCCCTGGGTGCTGGTTGGGTAGACCCGAGGTTGCAGGCCGTGGCTGCTGAGTACGCTGAGCAGGATCTGCTCGCTGCGCTCACCCGCCTGCGGGGTCTGCGAATAGTTGATCATCGGCACGATGCCCCACTGCGCATTACGCGGCAGGTTCGGGCTGTTTTCACTGGTGAAGCTGGAGCAGCCGGCGACGAACAGGACTGTCAGAGCCAGGCTCAGGTTACGAATTGCTTGCATAGGTTTTTCTCCCGTAGATTCTGTAATCAGCGCCCGAAACGCACGCCGTAGCTCATACCCACTGTGCCGCCGGACTTGCCATCCCCGCCCTGTGGCGCAGATTGGTAGCCGAAGGTGAGGGCCAGTTCGTCGTCACCCAGGACTTCGAAGCCGACGCCGGTGTTGATGCCATAGTTGAAGGTTTGGTCGGTCCACTGCCAGCCCGCCGTCATGTCCACCAGCCAGGTGTATTGCGGCTTGCTGCGCACCAGCGCGCCAGGGATGCCGCGACGCCAGGACGTGCCGACGTAGAGTTGGCCGTAGCGGCTTTGCAGCAGATCGCCCGACGGGATGGTCTGCAACTCGATCGGATCACCAGGCTCAGGCGGCGCGACATCAGGCACCCGAATCGGTCCTTTGAAATCGCTGGAGAGGTAATCCAGGTTGCGATCCTTCACGTTGTTCTTCTGGTAATCCACGCCACTGCGCACCGTCCAGTTAGGCCCGGCGAATTCCAGCGTGTGGTTAAGCTCCAGCTTCAGCGCATGACCATTGCCCAACGAGTCGCCGGCACGGGTCGAGAACGAGCGCTGTGCCACTTCCCAGCTCAATTGGTCCCGTGCCGTCAGGCCATGGCGACCGCCGACCCAGGCGCGGTCCTGTTGGCCGAAAGCACGCATCAGGCCGCTGTCGTCGCTCTTGCGATGCCAGTCCAGGCCGGTTTCGATCTGGTGGCTGTTGCCCAACTGCCACATGCGCGACAGGCCCAGGCCGTTACGGTCGTCGTCCTTACGCTGGCTGGTGTCGGCGAACAGCTTCCAGCTGCCGTTTTCCACCGAGCGCACCAAGGTCAGGGCCGCGTTGCTCTCGTCGCCGATGCGCGAGGAGATGACGTCGTCGCCTTTATAGTTGCCGTGCTCCATCTCGACATCGGCGTACCAGTTGTCACCCAGGTTGTGGGCGATTTCCAGGCGCGGCGAGTCAAACGACAAGCCACCGAAGTCCTGTTTCTGATACGACAGCAAGGCACCTTGCGGGGTGGCTTCGTGGATCTCCACCGCTTGGCGACGCAGTTGCTCGTTTACCGAATCCTGCTGGTCGTCGCCCAGTGCAGACAGGCTGGTTTCCAGGGCCTCGTTGGTACGGCCCAAACGGCTGAGCGCTTGTGCACGCTGCGCCGGGTTCAGGTCGCTGCTGGCCAACAGGGTTTCGACCTGGGCTTTATTACGGCTGCGCAAGGCTTCCTGGATCTGCTCGTAACGGTCGACCTTGAGGCCCTGGGTACGCGCCCAGGCCAGCCAGTCGTCTTTCTGCGCTTGCTGGTTGGTCGCATCCAGGCGGGCCAGCAGACGTTCGAACCACAGCTGTTTCATCGCTGGCGAACCGTCTTTCCACTTCAGCAGTGCTTGCTGGGCCTTTTGCGGCGAGTAGCTGCTCGACATCAAGCGCAGCCAGATCGCATAGCGCTGGGACGAGGGTTGCAGGTTCTCGGCTTCGGGGCTGCGCAGCAACTTCAAGCGCAGGCGCTGGGCAGCGTCCTGGTAGCCGGACGTTTCCAGTGCGTCGGCATACGCCGCCTGCACCAGCCAGTCGTTCGGGCTGAGCTTGAGGTACAGGCGATACCAGGCCAACGCCTCGGCATCGCGCCCCAATAGCTGGCTGGCACTGGCGAACGGCAGCCAGAGCAGACGGTCTTCCCGTGCATAGGCACGCCACTTGGTCAGCAGAGGTTTGAGCTTTGCCGTGTCGGCCTGGTCGACGTACAGCCAGGTCAAGCGCTCGCGGAACAGGTTGTCATCCGGGTAGCGCGACAGGCCCAACAGATAGAGACGCTCGGCCTCGGCAGTGTCGCCCTGCTCCACCGCCAAGGCTCCGCGTACTGCCAGGACCTGGGCCTGCTCGTAGGCCGCCGGGTATTTCTTGGCGTCTTCCAACAGGGCCACGACCTGATCCCACTCCTGCAGCTCCTGGGCCAGTTGCAACGCCTCGACCAACCGTTGCGGGTCCTGGGCGCGGTGCCAACTGTCGACCATCAACTTCAAGGCGCGCTGGGGATCGCTGGTGCGATACAGGGTGATCAACTGGCTTTCGTCGCCACTGGTCAGCTTGCCGTTGAGGGACAGCAGCTTTTCCAGGGAGACGCGCAAGTCTTCGTCGCGTTCCAGGTCCCAAGCGAGCGCCGCACGGGTGCGCCAGTACTCAGGGTCATCGATGGAGGCGTCGTCCGACTTCACCACTTCCCAGGCCGCTTGCTCATCAAACAGCTTCATTTCCGTACTGGCCCAATCGACCAATTCGGCGGTGGTCAGCTTGTAGCGTTTGGCATAGTCCTTGTAGAGCTTGCCTTTGGCCGCGAACTGCCCGGTGTTTTCCAGGTTCTGCAACAAGCGCGTCCAGGCCAGGCGATGGGCCGGGTACTTGCGCAGGTAAGCGCGCAACCAGGATTCGGCTTCAGCGGGAGTGCCGCGTGACTCATGACCGTAGATCAACGCATCCAGTTCGATATCCGTGAGCGGGCGCTGCTGCATGATTTCAGCAAGCAGCGGAATCGAGCGGGCAAAGTCGAATTGCAGGCTGGCGAGGCGCCAGGCGTGCTCGCGGACTTTCGGGTCTTCCTTGAGTTTGAGCAAGCGAATCCAGTAGTCCAGCGCGGCCTCGTTGTCGCCGCGCCATTCACCGAGCTTGGCCATTTGCTCCAGCAACGCGGTGTCATCCGGGTAATCGACCACCAGCTCCTGACCGGTTTCCCACGCACCCGCCAGGTCATTGATAGACAGGCGCACCTGGAATTCCTTGACCAGGATTTTGCGGTTGTCAGGCTCCAGGTCATGCCACTGCTGGAGCACCCGCTGGGCCAAGTCGAACTGCTTGGTTGCAACGGCGATATCCACGCCTTGCTCCAGCCACGCTACGTCGGTTTGCGGGTTCTTCAGTTGGGGCAACTCGTCAGCCAGCACTTGCGCGGCCTGCTCGTCACGTCCGGCCGAGAGCAGGCTGTTGAACGCGAGTTGCGCATACTCACGCTGCTCACTCGGCTGTCGGGCGTCGCGCTTGAGTTGCAGATAGATGTCTGCGGCGCGCGCAGGTTGCTCACCCGCCAGGTACCACTGTGCGGCTGATTTGAGCGCATCGGTATGTTGCGCCGGATCACGCCCTGCGATCTCTTCAAACACCGTGGCGGCAAATGCCGGCGCCTGCAGGTTCAGCGCCAGCTTCGCCAGGTTTTGCAGTTGGGCCACCGGCAGCTTGCGATGGTCGAAGCTTTGCAGACGCTCGACCAACGCCTGTTGCGCGATCAGGTCGTTGCCACTGGCCGCGATCAGCGCATCCAGTTCCAGGCGATAGTAGGCCTGGATTTCCGGCTGTGGCTTGGGCCAAGCATCCACGTGTTGACGCGCTTTGGTGTAGTCACCGAGGCGAATCAGCAAATCGACCAGTTGCAAACGCAAGCGATCGTCGTCCGGGTGCGCCGTCAGCAACAGCTCGGCATAGTTAGCCGACACGGCGTCGGGTTCACGCCCGTCCGGTTGAAATACTTCTTCACGCTGGAAGGTCGCCCACAGCAGGCCGCCCACGGCCACCGCGACCACTGCCAGTGCCCATGGATTGAGCAGGCGGCTGCTTTTAGTTGCAGAGGAGTTGACCATTACTCACCTGCTTCATAGGAAGTTGAAAAGTCCAAAGGCCGGCCGAAGCCTTGCCCGCGAATCGCTGCCCATCGACTTCTACGCGGCAGGCGGTTGCCGAGCGCACGGAGAAGGTCAGGTCGAACTGACCGGCGAAGGAAAAGCTCACGCGACGATCGTCCAGGTAACGCCAATCGAGTAACGGCACGTTGGCTTCCTCCAGTGCTGGGCGAGGGTCTCTGTCAGCACGCAATGCCAACAACGCCCGGTCACTGCTCAAGGCCACGTAGCGCCCTTGCGGCAAGTCGCGAACGCCAGCGATACCTTGGGATTTGAGCAAATCCGGCCAGCCCATATTGGCGTCGAGGCGCACGGTGCGCAGTGCGTCCATCCCGCGAATCTGCCAGGCGCCGTCAGCTGTACGCGCCAGGCTCGACTGGTACAGACCATGCAGACGATCGACGTAGTCGCTCATCCACAACGACATCGGTTGCTGCTCACGCATGTAGCCGTAGATCTCGTGCATGGCCTTGATCGAGGCCTGCTTGGTGCTGGAATAGAAGTGATAGTAAAGGTGCAGGCCACGCAAGCGGCGCGGGCTGTCGGTCAGCTCGAAGGTCTCGATCAACTCACGGAACCCGTAGTACGGGCCTTTCCACAGGTTGGTGTACAGGTTCTCGTTGATGATCGGCGCGTAGTACTGCAACCCGCCAGGCGTCGGGCGCAGCAAGGGGTTGAGGCCGGTCAGCGACGGGTCGGCCTTGGTCATGATGGTTTCGGCGCCGTTGACGTTCTTCAGGCCGGCGTCATACGCCAGCTTGATGGTGTCCGAGGACGGCAATGCATCGCCTGGCCAGAACACCATCTTCACCGGCTTCTGCGGGGTGGTCAGGTTCTGGTTGATGTAGTCGCGCGAGCCAAAGATCTCGCGGCGAAAATCGATTTTGTTGTAGCCGGCGATTTTCATGTTCAAGCCGTATTCCGGGTTGAAGTTCTCGCGTTTCTTGGCTTTGTCCGGCTGCATGAAAAACGGGTGGCTGTAGGTGTGCGTGGCCACTTCGACTTTAGGGTTGGCGAAGATCTCACGGGCAATCGGCTCAAGCTCACGCGCCAGGAACGGGAAGGCGCCGCGCGGCGAAATCTCGCCTTCGATGATCGACACCGACGTCAGGAACGGATTGGGCTTGATGTAATCGTCCAAGGTGTGACGACCGGCGTAGGGCGTACCCCGCACTTCGGCACGGGAGGGGAAACCGTCGCCATCGATGTGCACGGTCGCAATGCGCCGGCCATTTTCGGTGGTGGTGTCGGGCCGTGGTTGCGCCGGCAGATGCAGGCTGGCCTGCAGGAACGCGAACGGATCGAGAATCCAGCGGCTGCGCTCGTTGTTGATTTCAAGCAGGTAAGGCGCAAGCGCAAGGCCGCCCCATTTACCGACCACTACCGGGTTGAAAACGGCGCCATTGGCACCGCTCAAGGACAGCGCCGGGGTTGGGCCGTTGGGCAATACAGAAACCGCTGCCAGGTCACGCGAGCGAGGCACCACCGGTGCCTCGAAGGCGCCCAGCAACGCCTTGTCCTGATGGGTGATGGTCAACACTTGAGTGGCCGGTGGGGCATCCCGCTTGAGGCCCAGGCGCTTGAGCAGCAGCTTGTCCTCAACCGGCAAGCCACTGAAAAACACCACCGGAACCTGTTCGTCCAGGCGTGCATTGAGAAAGCGATTGAACGCGGGTGCATCCTGCGGCGGGCCGCTGGTCATCCAGGTGACGACGCCCGCGTACAAGCCACTGAAACCGTAGAGCGGCAGGTCACTGTTGGCGGGCAGATAATCGACACGGTAACCGAGGTACTCCAACAAACCACCCAGGTTGCTATGGCCGGCGGCATCTTCCAGCGCGCCTTCACGCGGGTCGTAGATCATCGCGATACGGCGCGGCTGGACCTCGATGCTGCTGATACCCAGGGTGTTGAGGTCCGGGGTGCTGATGTAGGGGATGAAGCCTTCATCGCGCAGACGCTTGGCGAGCTTGCGCGCTTCTTCACGACGCTCCGGTGGCAGGTAGTCGATGGCCACCAGCGGCACGCCCTTGGCGCGCAGCGGTTGCAGGTGGGTTTCGAGCCACTGGCGATCGGACTCGGACACCGGGCGATAGCGTTTAGCGGAAGCATCCCAACCGGCATGAATCGATTCGACCGCCACGGCGGCGGCAACGCCGTCCAGCTCAGGCAACACTTCGAAACCACGGTTGAAGAACAGCTTCAGGTTTGGCTGACGCTTGTGCAACTCGCGCAACAAGCTGGCCAGGCCGACGCGTTGGCTTTCGCGCGAGGCCTGGGGCATCAGTTGGAAGCTGTCGAGGGTATCGAGGAACAGGCCGGCATAGCCTTGCGCTTCCAGTGCCTTGGCGCGCCCGAACAGGTGTTCACGCCAGGCCGTCGAGGTGAGGTCCATCACCTGGCTGTTCCAGGCGTCGTTACGCACCGGGGACACCGCTTTGCTCAACCCGGCTTTCTCGACCTCGGCCTTGTTGCCATCGAATTCGCCGATGGACAGGTAGGCAAACGGCTGGCTGCCCAGCGCCCGCAAGGTCTTCACATCGGCGGGTGTCATGTGGCCCGGCTCGACCACGGCCCAGTCGAACTGCGACAGTTCCGGCAACGGCGGTTGCTCGGCGTACCAGAAAGCCACGCTGCTCGGTTGAGAGACAGCAGCAGCGTGCACAGCCGGCCCACCGACGAATAAGGCAAGAGCGGCAAACAGCCGCTCAGCGATCGCGCGGACACGCGTCCTGCGGAAAACGATTTCCATAATTCACTCTTGAAGATGACTGAGCCAATACTGCGTAAACGTCGGGCGAAGTGACCGGCGAACTACAAACTGCGCAACAACTGCGCCAAACCCTGGCCGATGGACGTCGGTTGCGGGAGTGCAAAGCGCTCCAGCAGACGGGTGTTATTGGCGCGCGAGTGGCGGATGTCGCCTTGGCGTGGAGCCTGGTATGTCACGTTCAACGCAGTGCCGGTGGCATTGCCCAGTTCAGCGATCAGGTCGTTGAGACTGGTCGAGCGGCCAAGCCCTACGTTGATGGCTTCAGGTGCCGGTTCGCGGGTCTCGACTGCCTGGACGAGAATGCTCACCAGATCCTGCACGTAGACAAAATCGCGGGTTTGCTCGCCGTCACCGAACACGGTAATTGGCTTACCCGCCAACGCGCGTTCGGTGAAGATGCTGATCACACCGGAGTACGGCGAAGACGGATCCTGGCGTGGGCCAAAGATATTGAAGAAACGGAATATTACCGGTTCCAGGCCATGTTCGCGACGGTAGAAGTCCAGGTAGTACTCACTGGCCAGTTTGTCGCTGGCATAAGGCGTCAGTGGGGACTTGGGGGTGTCTTCGGCGATGGCCGTGCCTTCGCCGTTGTTGCCGTAGGTCGCTGCGCTGGAGGCAAACACTACGCGCGTCACGCTGGCCTTGAGCATGCTTTGGCACACATTAAGCGTGCCGACGAAATTGGCCTGGTGGGTGGCGACAGGGTCGTCCACCGAAGCCTGCACCGACGCTACTGCAGCCAGATGCACGACGGCGCTGCAATCAGCCATGGCCTGTTCGACCACGGCGCTGTCCGCGACATCGCCAATCATCAACTCCAGATCAGGATTCCCGGCGGGCAGGTTAGCCACCTTACCGGTCGACAAGTTATCCAGTACGCGAATCTTGTAGCCTTTACCCAGCAAAGCCTCTACCAGATGTGACCCAATAAAACCTGCACCACCGGTAACCAGAATTCGTCCTACAGCCATGAAGTTTACTTCCTAAGACTCGAGTGCAGGCACGCAGTAGCGAACCCGCTAATTAAAGGTGATAGTGTTTAAGGGCTACCCTGACCAACGTCGCCTGGCCATCCGAGTCCAAGCCGCCTTATCCCTGAATCTTGAAGAACCACAGCATGGGACGAATGCGCGTCGCTAATGTCATTTTAATGGCTTAGAGCCATCAAAATCGTCGCGAATGATGTTGGATCCTAAAGGGACTGTCAATGCATTGTCTTACTTGCCGCCAAACGGCACTCAGACGTCAAAAAACAGTCATTAATTTGACGGCATTAATAGAACACAGCGTTCTTGTCACCCTTCCAGGCATCGTGTTTACTGCGCCAATCGCAGTCTCCGAAGCATCATGGCCGAGACGATCCCCATGACGAATGCTCCGCCCGCCATCAAGCTCAGCACGCTTCGCCAAATCGCTCCCTACCTGAGCATGCGGGGTGTATCGCCGCTGGAGTTCTTTCGGCGTTTTGGCATATCCCCACATGTTTTCCAGAACCCGGAAGCCTGGGTGCCGCGGGCGGCCTGCTTTCATATCGCGAATGAAATGGCCGCCATCGCCCAGGATCCCTTCGGTGGAGCGATGATCGGGCATTTGACCGATGTGCGCTCAACCGGCATGTGGGGCGAGTTGATCCTGGGCTCGACCAACCTTGCCCAGGCGTGCGCGGCGGCGGCCGTTCATACCGACCTGCTGCACCAGGGCAGCGAAGTCAAGATTGTCACCGAAGGCCGTACGACCAAACTGATCCAGCATTTTACCGGGCATCACGGGGCGGATCCGAAGCAGGTCATCTTCGGCACCTTGGCGGTGCTCAGAAAAGTGCCGCTCATGTCAGGCGCACCGGGAGCCATACGCGTGCACCTGAAGAACCCGAGAGAACCAGGCGACGAGGCGCTTGAGGAGTATCTGGGCCCCAACCTGGTCATGAATGCCGACTACAACATGATCGAGTTCGATCGGGAGTTGCTGGAAATCCCCTTGCGGCCTGTCCGGGATGTCGCCTGGAAAACCACTCAAGCCTTGAACTCGACCGCTGCGGCCGCCGACGTGCTCGCCCAGCAGATCGCGGATCAGGAGTTCTCCAAACTGGTCACTATTTCCAGAAAGATCGGGCTGTCTGTGCGGACGCTGCAGCGACGCCTTGAACATTGCGGCATCGACTTCGATGCACTGCGTGACGAGACACGTCGCAGCGAAGCCCTCCAGTTGATTGCCAGCGGTCGGTACAGCGCGACTGAGATTGCCTACATGGTCGGCTACAGCGATCCCGCGCATTTTACCCGTGCCTTCAAGCGCTGGACCGGCAGCCCACCGTCGCGCTATCGCGCCCTCTTGAAACACGATCGTTAACCCCCTCGCTTAATCCCTCGGGCCACGCTCAGCGGAGGCCTTCGCGTGCCCGCTCGCTGTGCTTTTGGCACCAAATGGCAAGTTCGCGCCAGGGCGTTCTTATACAGTCAAAAAATCAACGCTAACTTATAAAACCCAGAGGTTTCAATGACCCCATCATCCACGGCCTGCCTCTTCGCCATGGCGCTGGCTGCTTATGGAAGTGCGCACGCTCAGTCATCCCCGGAGGCTGTGATACCGGTGGGTGTGGATAACTTTGCGCGTGCCGAGTCCGATCTCTACCTGGGCAAAATGGTCGCTACAGGCAGCTTGGGCCGCTTTGTTCATAGCCGTGAAGCCGTGCCCATCAACGCCCAGAATGTGGTGCGGATGAATCGGGACACGCTGTATTCATCAGCGGTATTCGACCTCGATGCCGGCCCCGTCACGATCGCCTTGCCTGAGGCCGAGGGGCGGTTCATGTCGATGGCGGTGATCAATGAAGACCACTACGTGCCCATCGTCACCTACGGCGCCGGCCGCCGGACACTGACGAAGGAGGCAGTCGGCACACGCTATGTGTTTGTCGCCGTGCGCACCTTCTTTGACCCCACGGATCGCCAGGACCTGGAAAAGGTACATGCCTTGCAGGACGCCATCACCGTCGACCAGGCCAAGGTCGGGGAGTTCGTGGTACCGAAGTGGGACCCGGCCAGCCAGGCAAAAGTGCGTGAGGCCCTGGAGGTACTGGGCTCGACGATTCCCGATTACAACCAGTCGTTTGGTCCCAAGGGCAAGGTCAATCCGATTCATCACCTGATCGGCACGGCCACTGGATGGGGCGGCAACCCGGCGAAGGATGCGATCTACCTCGGCGGCGTGATGCCTGCGAACGACGGCAAGACCGTTTACCGACTCAAGGTCGGCGCTGTCCCGGTCAAAAGCTTCTGGTCTGTCAGCGTTTACAACGCGGACGGCTACTTCCAGCAAAACCCGTATGACGCCTATTCACTGAACAATTTAACCGCCCAGAAAAGTGCTGACGGCTCGATTGCCATCCAGTTCGGCAGCTGTGACGGGAAGATCGCCAACTGCCTGCCGACTACGCCCGGCTGGAACTACACGGTTCGGCTGTATCAGCCGAGTGACGAGATCTTGAGTGGCCAATGGCGTTTTCCGAAGCCGCAGCCTGTCGCTCTCTAATTCAGGAAAAAATCGATGACAACGCTCGGTGGTTCAAACGTGTTCAAGCATTCGACGACACTCATTACAGGTATCACTCTCGCTGTTGCGATGGCGTTGCCAGCACACGCAGGCGACTCGAACAGCGAGCCGTCCGTGACGGTTGGCGGCGGACTCGCGGTCGGCCCGTTGTACGAAGGTTCGTCGCACTACGCTGCGTTTCCGTCACTGAAACTCAAGGCCGTGTTGCCGACTGAAAACTGGGGCAAGTTCACTGCGGCCTTCCCGGACGGGCTGCGCTGGGACTTGCCGGGGCTATCGCCCTTCGGCGTGGCCTTGCTGTTGGGATACGACCAGGGGCGCAAAGAAAGAATCCACACCCTGGGTGGCCGTGACGACTACCTCAAGGGCATGGGCAACCTGGACAGCACGGCCCTGATCGGCGCAGAAGCCTACTGGATCCTACCCGCCGGACGCCTGTTCGTTCGCGGCCTGCAAGCCAGTGAAAGCCGCAACTACGGCGGCGAAAACCTGGGCCGTACGAAGTATCTGGAAGCCGGCTTCGCCACCGCCTACGCGCTGTCTTCGACGTTAATCCTGGACTCGACGCTGTACGGCACCTGGAGCAATGAGAACGACATGATGGCCCGCTATGGCGTCACAGCCCAGCAAGCCGCGCGCACTAAGTTCGATGAATACCACCCCGGCGGCGGCATGCGCGACGTGACCTTGAAGCTCGGCCTCACCTGGCAATGGCAGCCACAGTTGGCGCTGGAAGGCGGCATCAAGACCTACGCCCTGGTCTCAGACGCGCGCAACAGTCCATTGACGGGTGAAAAGGTGGGCGCAGGCGCCTATCTGAATGCCTTGTACCGATTCTGATCAGGGAACAATCGATGAACATACATCACATGCTGCTGGGGCTGGCCGGCCTGATCGGCGCGGGGCTGGCGTTTGCCGACGAGCCCGTCACCAAGATCACAGACCCGCATTTCAAGCTTGCCCCTGGCTATCTTGACTCGAAGGATCTGCCATTGCGCCTGGCCTTGCTTGGCGCCCCACCCAAACCTGACTCCGCGGCCCTTGCGCGGGATGAAGAAGCACGGCGTGCTGCATTGTCGCTACGTGGCACGGCCCGGGAAACACTCGCGGCGGCGGACGCGGAGCTGGCCTTCCCAGGCCCGGCGCAAGCCTTCTCCTGCGCGATGGGTACACCGATCACCGAGAAAAACACGCCACATCTTTATACCTTGATGCAGCGCACCCTGACGGACGCCGGCGGCTCCACCTATGCCGGGAAGAATGCCTACAACCGCACCCGACCTTTCGTGGCGCATAACGAAGGCACCTGCCGCAAGGATATGGAGCCCTTGCTGCGCACGGATGGCTCCTGGCCGTCGGGTCACTCCGCTGCCGGTTGGGCCTGGGGGCTGCTGCTGGCCGAGATTCAGCCGGCACGCGCCACCGAGTTGATGACCCGTGGATTGTCCTTCGGCCAGAGCCGCGTCATCTGCGACGCACATTGGCAAAGCGACGTGGATGCCGGTCGCATTATGGGCGCCGCGACCGTGGCGAGCTTGCATGCCAATCCAGCATTCCTGGCGGATTTGGCGGCGGCGAAAGAGGAGGTCAAGGCGGCTCAAAAAGCCGGCCTGAAACCTACGCAAGACTGTGGGGCGGAAAGTGTGGCGCTCTCGCTGACCCAGCATTGATCGGAGAAACGCCATGATGCACTTACGACGCCTGACGCTGGTGTTGGGCGCCTTTGCGGCAATGCCAACCTTGGCCACGGCCGCCGACGGCGAGGGCTGGACCTTCAACGGTGGACCTTACCTGTGGGGTGCCGGCATCCGCGGGCACGTGGGCCATCGCAGCACCGGCACCCAATTTATCAAGTCCGATTTCTCCGACATCGCACGCACGGTGGATATGTCGGTGATGCTGATGGGCGAGGCGCGTCGTGGTCCCTACAGCGTGCTCGCCGACCTGATGTACATCGACACTGACACCCGCAACCGCCTGCCTGGAGGCAAGCTTGCCAACAAGCTCGAGGTGGAAAGCAAAACCGCCTCCGGGTTCCTGGGAGGCGGCTATACCGTGTGGGGTGATGCAGACCGGCGGTTGGATGTGGCCGGCGGGATGCGCGTCTGGTACAGCAGCACCACCCTCACCTTTCATGGCGGACCCGCTGGAGGGCGGTCCGGCTCCGACAGCGCAACCTGGGCCGACGCCATGGCCGGGCTGCGCGGGCATTATGCGTTGAATGACCGGTTCTGGTTGTCATCCTGGGGCATGGCGGGCGCCGGGCAATCCAAGGAAGACTGGGACCTGGCGGCGCTGGCAGGCTGGGAGTTCTCGCCTGGTTTCTCGGCCGTGGCCGGCTACCGGGCGATGGGCGTGAATTATCGTCACGATGGTTTCGTCTACGACATCGTTCAGAAAGGGCCGTTGCTGGGGATCACTGGGCGGTTCTGAGACGGTTTTTTCTGCGCAGATGAATCATTTGTGCCGTCAGGCCGATCACCAGCGCCACCGCAATACTCGCCTGCGCACCAAGCAACACGGGCGATTGCAGGTCCGTCACGAAGGGGTGGCCATCGGGAACGCGACGCAACGTTTCAGAAACGGTGGGCACCATCAGAAAGAACGCGGTCAGGCTCAAAAAGATCGTTTCCAGGTACACACGCGCCCGCCCCAACCAGGCCAGGTGCCCTACCCCATAACCCGCCAACAGCAGCGCAAGGGTAAGGACGCCGATGATGTTGCTGACGGGTTGATGCGCCACCAGGAACACGGTGAAGCCGCCGATCAACATCGACACAAAATAGAACAACCCCGGCACTGACCGAGGCACGATGCGCCCGTGCTTGATAAACATGTAGGCGGCCAGTGGGATAGCCGGCAGGCTGCCAAGGGTGTGAAGCCAGCCAAGGGCGGAGATTCCGAACATTTCTGTGTTCCCATGTAGTTGGATGACGTGCATAAACGGCCAACGCTGCAAACGTTCATCTCTATGACGCCGGCACGCTATGATCTCGGGGGTCAGCTTAATGACGGCGGGATTGGAGCGACATGATGAATCCCTTGGAAAACTTGATCATTCATCCGGAAATGCAGCTGGAAGGGCTGGCCAAAGGCGATTTGCTGTCCCAGGTGCTGGCTCAGATTCGTCTCACGGGCGATCGCGTTTATTCCTGCGCGCTCGCCGACGCGCAGGGCCTCGATCTTGATGAAAAGAGCGCGCATATCTGCGTGCTTCAACACGGCAAACTGCATCTGGAAGTGACCGATCAACCGGCACAGATCTTGAACCCAGGCGATGTCATCCTGCTGCCCCACGGTCCTGCGGGCCTCGTGATGACGGCGGTGGATGGGGCCGCAAGCGTGGTCATCTGCCGCTTCTGGTTCGACGCGAGCAGTTTCCAGGCCATGCTGTTTGCCCTGCCGCGGCTGATTCATATCCAACACGCCGAAGCCGCCGCCTGGTCGGAAGGCATCCTGCATTTCATGTTGCTCGAAGCCCATGACACACAACCGGGCGGTGCATTGATGATTTCGCGGCTTATCGATCTGGTGGTGATCCGCATTCTGCGCACCTGGGTGCAGCAGGGTGTGGCCTCCGGATGGTTGGGTGGGCTGTCGGACGCGCGTATCGCCCGCGCGCTGAAGGCCCTTCACGAAACGCCGGGCACGCAGTGGCGTATCGACGCGCTGGCGGAAATTGCGGGGATGTCACGCTCGAACTTCTGTGAACGCTTCACTACGCTGGTCGGGCGCTCGCCGCTGCGTTATCAAAATGAATGGCGCCTGACCCTGGCGAAAACCATGCTGTCCAGACAGGACGCTCGTATCGGCGAAATTGGCTTTGCGATTGGCTATGAGTCCGAGGCGGCGTTCAGTCGCGCCTACAAAGCCTTTTTTGGTCGCTCGCCACGGGAGGACAACGCCCGGCCGGGGTAGGCCGGGACGTGTTCATCAATGACCCGCGCTTTGCCCACCGTCGACATGCAGAATCTCGCCGGTGACAAAGCCAGCACGTTCCAGATAGACGATCGCCTGGGCGATATCACTCACTTCCCCCATATGCCCGACCGGGTGCAATTGCCCGAGCGCCGCGTGGGTTTCTTCGCTGTGCATCGGCGTCTTGATGATCCCCGGGCTCACCGCGTTCACCCGAATCCCACGCTTGGCGTATTCGATCGCCAGGGACTTGGTCGCAGAATTCAGCCCGCCCTTGGTGAGGTTGGCGAGTACCGACGGCACGCCGTCAATCGCGTGATCCGCCAGGCTGGTGGTGACGTTGACGATATGGCCAGCGTTGTTCTTTTCCATCTCGGCAATGGCGAGTTGGGTGATGTAGAAGAAGCCGTTGAGGTTCACCGCGAGCACATTGGCGTAGTCCTCCTGGGTGTAGGCCGTGAATGGCTTGGCGATGAAGATACCGGCGTTGTTGATCAGGCTGTCGATGCGCCCGAAGGTGGCCAGGGTTTCGCGAATGACGCGCTGGGCGGTGGCCGGGTCGGCGATGTCGCCAGCGACGGTAAGGATGTCCGGGTCGGTGGACGGCTGGATCGAGCGCGAAGTGGCAACGACCCGGTAATCCAAAGCGCGGTAGGCCTGGACCACGGCGGCGCCGATACCTTGGGACGCGCCGGTGATGATGACAACTTTTTTCATGAGGGTTCTCCAGTAGGGATTCAGGCTTGGGATTTGCGGTATTCGGTGGTGGTGATGCCGGCGTAGCCCCAGTTATCGGTATCGACTTCTTCGATGACGATGTGGGTCAGGTCCGGGCGTTTGTGCAGGACGCGTTCGAGGGTTTCGGTGAACTCGGCGATGACCTGGGCTTTTTGCTCAGGGGTAACGCCATCACGGGTGATACGCAGGCTGACAAAGGGCATGGCGATAACTCCAGTGGCCGGCCATCGGGGTGATGGGCGGGCAGTGGGGCCAATTTAGGCTTGCGTCGGAAGGGGATAAAGGTGGGGACGGGTACTTCATTCGTACTGCGGTGTAACAAGACAGCGCTGGAATGCCAGGCATAAAAAAACCCCGAACCAGTCGGGGTTTTTTATCGCCTGGAATCAGGCGCGACGCCGGATCAATTAGAAAACGTTGATCGGGTAGTCGGCGAACAGACGGATTTCGTTACCGCCTACGTTGTACTGGTCAGCGTTGTTGGAGACACGCAACCAGGAGGCGCGAGCACGCAGGCTCAGGTCTTTAGCTGGACCGCTCTGGACCACGTACTTGAACTGGTTCCAGATTTCACGCTCGGTGCCATCGCCACGGTTGGTACCGTCGTCGATGTTGGTACCGCGAACGTAGGCAACGTTGTAGGTCAGGCCTGGTACGCCGAAGGTGGCGAAGTCGATGCCGTAGCCAAGCTGCCACGAACGCTCGTCCTTGCCGTTGAAGTCGGACCAGTAGGAGTTGGCCAGCAAGATGGTGTTACCACCATCACCGATGCCGCCAGCGTTGCGGTAGCCGCCGTAGAGGTAACCGGTGTCGCCGGTGCTGCGCTGGTGCGCGACGGTGAAGCTGTGCGGGCCGACAGCCCACGTCGCGCCCAGGCTCCAGATCTTGTTGTCACGCGCGTTTTCGTCTTTCTGGTTTTCCAGCGCGAAGCTCTTGTCCAGCTTGGTTTTGTAGCCGTTGAAGTCAAAGGTCAGCGACTGCTTCTCTGGCAAGGCCAGCACGTAGTTGACGTTGACGTATTGCTTCTTCAGCACGTCCTGCATATCGGAGGCGTACAGCGCGGCCGACAGGCTCTCGGTGAATTTGTAGCTACCACCGATGTAGTCGATG
Source organism: Pseudomonas reactans (assembly GCF_013385825.1). Classification (GTDB taxonomy): domain Bacteria; phylum Pseudomonadota; class Gammaproteobacteria; order Pseudomonadales; family Pseudomonadaceae; genus Aquipseudomonas; species Aquipseudomonas reactans. The sequence continues at coordinate 501,924 of NZ_JACAPG010000002.1, forward strand.
CTTTTCAGGCGACCGCTGTCGGTGCCTTCCATGCTCTTACGGGCTTCTTTGGTGAAGTGACCCGCGTCCAGTTGCAGACCGGCGATCTCTTTGGAAACGATCGAGGTACCGGTGTAGGTTTCCGACAACAGACGGGAGTTGTCGTACTGCAGCACAGGCACGGCCGGGAACTGATCACCGTACTTGAGCACGGTGTTGGAAACGCGGAACTTCACGGCAGCGCCGCCCTTGGCCAGGTCGTGTGGTGCCGAGCCAGGGTTGTTCGAGCCATCAGGGTTGGTGGTGCCATTGCCCTGTTTGAAGAAGTCGATACCGCCAGCGCCGGCACGGCCTTTACCGCCGTCCAGACGAATAGCGTATTGGCCGATCACGTCCACACCCACACCGACGGTGCCTTGAGTGAAGCCGGACTCGAGCTTGCCGATGAAGCCTTGGCCCCACTCGGCTTTGTCTTGCTTGCCGTTCTTGTAGTCACGGCTGATGTAGGCGTTACGTGCGGCGATGTTCAGGTGGCTGTCTTCGATAAAACCCTTGGACTGGTCCTGGTCGTTTGCCATTGCTGTCGATGCGCTCAAAATCCCCAGAGCGATCAGACTCATCCGTTGCTTCAACATTTTTTTGTATTCCTTATTCCTGGTTGAGTACGCGCTATGACACCAGGCTCCGTGTCGCTTTTTCTGGTGTCGACTGATTCCGGAAAAAAGAAGGCCCGCGGACGACTTAACAGGCCGCGGGCCTTTTTTATTGGATGAGTCATGGCGGTTAGCCACAGGCGTTGGGCGCAATCCTAGTCGCGCCCGGAACTATGTGTCAATTTCGCGAATCGTCTGTATTTAGGCGAAATAATTCTAAGGAAGCGCCTACAGCGGTTCTGTTAGCGACAAAAAACCGCATTCAAAACGGCAAAAAACACATCTCGTAACACATTTCAAAGCCGATACGTTTGGTAATGGATAACGCGCGCAAATGCAAAGCATTACCATTAACGCGCAATTTTCCTCCCTAACAATTCGGATACATTCCTCCATGCCTGCCCCTCGCCTAACGCCCATCACCCTAGGGCTTTCTGTTCTGCTGTCTGCCGGTTTTGCCTGTGCGGCCACGACCTTGCCCGAAACGTCGATCAGCGCCGAAGCTGACGAAGACGACCCGCGCATCAAGGAAACCAGCACCGCCACCCGCACCGCCACACCTGTGCGGTATGTGCCCCAGGCGATCGACTCGGTGAAAACCGAAAGCCTGCGCTCCTACGGCACCAATGACCTGGGCCAGGCATTGAGCGGCATCCCTAACGTCAGCAGCGGCGCCGACACTCGCTTCGACAGCTTGCGCATCCGCGGTTTCGACGCGAGCAATGACTTCTATCTGGATGGCATTCGCGACGACAGCCAATACGTGCGCGACCTGCACAACATCGAGCGCATCGAAGTGCTCAAGGGGCCGGCAGCTGTACTCTACGGGCGAGGCGGTCAGGGAGGGATCGTCAACCGCGTGAGCAAACTGCCTGTGGCCGGGCATAAATCGAGTATCGAGGCGCAGGGCGGCAGCAATGATCTGCGCAGCTTGTATGCCGACCTCAGCACCGACCCCACCGATAACATCAGCCTGCGCCTGAACATGGGCAACCAGGACAACAACAGCTTCCGCGACGGCGTCAGCGGCAATCGCCAACTGTTCGCACCGTCCATGAGCTGGCAACTCACGCCGGACCTGAACTGGCTGGTGCAATACGAATACAGCCGCTACAACCGCACGCCCGACCGTGGCATTCCGGGGGTTAACGGCCGACCAGCCGATGTGAGCCGCAGCACCACTTATTTTGATAACCGCGACTACATCGACGACAAATCCCAGTCGCTGCGCTCCAAGCTGGCCTATGAACTCAACGACAACTGGCAACTGCGCCAGACGCTCGGTGTGTTCAAGCTCGACAGTGATTTCGACAATACCTACCAAACCGCCTACGTGCCGGCGACCCACAGCGTCACACGCCAACGCTGGCAGCAAGACCTGAACACCCTCAATATCTTCAACAACGTCGAGCTGGAAGGTGGCTTCAGCACCTACGGCCTGGAACACCGCCTGCTGACCGGCCTCGAACTGGGCAGCCAGCGCCGCGACCCGAAGCTGTACACCGCCACTGCCGTCAACCGAGGCGGCCAGGCCGTGCCGAGCCTGGACCTCAACCAGCCCAATCGCAACCTCAGCCACACTGGGCGCATGAGCGTATCAAGCAACAACCACACCGAAGTCGAAAGCCGTGCCCTTTACGTGCAGGACCAACTGCGCCTGAACGATCAGTGGCAAGTCCTGGCCGGCCTGCGTTATGACCGCTTTGAAGTGGACACCAAAAACAAACTGCTCAATACCCAGCAGGCTGTCAAAAGCCACAGCACCAGCCCCCGCTTCGGCCTGGTCTGGACGCCGCTGGAACACCACTCGTTCTACGCGTCGTGGAGCAAGACGTTTTCGCCTGCGGGCGGCGGCTTGATCGGTATCACCCCGAACGCCGCCGGCAGCGTCAACGACCTGAGCCCAGAGCTGACCAAGCAGAAGGAAATCGGGGTCAAGAGCGACTGGCTCGACGACCGCCTGAGCACCACCCTGGCGGTGTACGAACTGGAACTCTACAACCGCCGCACCAGCGACCCACTGGACCGTACCATTACCCTGCTCAGCGGCTTGCAGCGTTCACGTGGCGTGGAGCTGACCGCCACCGGCAAGATCGTCGGCAACTGGTACGTGCGCGGCGGCGTTGGCCTGCAGGATGCCAAGGTCGAAAAGGACAACAACGGCTTTGAAGGCAAGCGCGTCAGTGATGTGGCCAAGCGCAATGCCAGCCTGTTCATCACTTGGAAACCGGAGATGGGCTGGTACGCAGAAACCGGCCTGACGCTGGTGGGCGACCGTTATGCCGACAGCCTCAACACCGTGGTGTTGCCGGGTTATGGTCGTTGGGATGCGCTGGCGGGGTTCCGTCAGAAGGAATGGGACGTGAGGGCGGCGCTGAACAATATCGCGGATAAAACCTACTACGCCTCGGCGACCAGTGTGGCGCAGATTCAGCCAGGGGAACCGCGTAGCCTCGTCGTCACCGGCACTTACAGTTTCTAAATCTCCACCGCCACTTGTAGGAGCCGGCTTGCCGGCGATTGCGGCCTGAAGTCTTGCGCTGATTTCACCGACGCCATCGCCGGCAAGCCGGCTCCTACATGGGCGCCATCAACTCGCACAACGCGTGCACTTCATCCTCACTGAACAACCCCGCCGGGTAACGTTCACTCATCACGCTGCGCAAATCGGGCTGTTGCCTGATCTGTCGCGAGCCGTTTTCCTTCAACCAGAGCGCCAGCGCATGGATCGCGTCACCGTTGACCCGCAAGGGGTGGAACGTGCGCGTGTACATCAGGTTGATATCGGCGTTCATTTCAGCGCTCTCTCCTACTGCGTGAGCGGCTAACTTACTCAAGGTTTATGACAGAACTGTGCAGTCAACGCCTTGGGCCACTGTGACAACGGCGATACAAGAGCTATGCCAATGTCTCGTGCTCATAGGCGTTTTGACACAAAAAAGCCCGCGACCTGTCTGGGTCGCGGGCTTGTTGTGGAGGACCGAACCGATCAACGCCGGTTCGTCCTCATAGCGCTGTTACAACTGCACTCAATTTTTGTGCGGGGCCGGCTGTTGTTGGGTCAGGCAGTGGATGTTGCCGCCGCCCAGTAACAGTTCGCGGCCTGGCACCATCACCACTTCATGTTGCGGGAACAGCTCCTGCAGGATGGATTTGGCCTGGCTGTCCAGCGGGTCGTCGAAGCTTGGCGCGATGATGCCACCGTTGACGATCAGGAAGTTGACGTAGGAACCCGCCAACCGCACGGTCGGATTACGTTCCTGGGTGCCATCAACCGGGTCGACGCCGGCGCATTCTTCTTCGGTCGCATACAGCGGGCCAGGGATCGGCATTTTATGCACGGTGAACGAGCGACCCTGGGCGTCGGTGCTGCTTTGCAGCACCTCCATGGCGGCGTGGCAGCGCGCATAGTTCGGATCTTGCGGGTCGTCGGTCCAGGCCAGCAGCACTTCGCCTGGGCGCACGTAGCAACAGAAGTTATCCACATGGCCGTCGGTTTCGTCGTTGAACAGGCCATCCGGCAGCCAGATGATCTTATCCACAGCCAGGTTGGCGCTCAGCACCGCTTCGATCTCGGCACGGTCGAGGTGCGGGTTGCGATTGCGGTTGAGCAGGCATTCTTCGGTGGTGATCAGGGTGCCTTCGCCGTCGACATGGATCGAGCCGCCTTCCAGCACAAAACCTTCGGTGCGATAGCGCGAGGCGCGTTCGATTTCAAGAATCTTGCCGCCGACCTGGGAGTCGCGATTCCATGGCGAATACAGACCGCCGTCAAAACCGCCCCAGGCGTTGAAGTCCCAGTTCACGCCGCGCACTTCGCCGCTGTTGTTGATCACGAAGGTCGGGCCGGTATCACGTACCCAGGCGTCATCGCTGGACATCTCCACCACGCGGATATTTGGCACATCCAGGCGCGCGCGAGCGTTTTCGTACTGGCCAGCGGAAACCGCCACGGTCACCGGCTCAAACCGTGCAATGGCCTTGGCCACCGCCACATGAGCGGCTTGCGCGGGTTTGCCACCCAGGCGCCAGTTATCCGGGCGCTCCGGCCAGATCATCCAGGTCTGGGTCTGTGGCGCCCATTCGGCAGGCATATGAAAGCCATCGGCGCGGGGGGTGCTGTGCAAGGTGGTCATGGCGATCAGGACTCCGAATGGGGGTGAGGGCCGACTTCATAATGGATAAAAATCGGCTTTAATGGCGACATAAGTTAATAACTGGAAAATATTACAATAATTAGCCGATAACAATCGACAAATTACAAATGCTCATCGAGCACCTTCGACAGCATGTCGACGAAAAAATCCACGCTGCGCCGGGACGTGACCATCGGCGGCTTGATCTTGAGGATGTTCAAATAATCACCAGTGGGCTGCATGAAAATCCCCAGTTCGCGCAGGCGATCACACAGCAAGGTGGTTTCTTCAGTTGCCGGTTCCAGGGTCTGTCGGTCACGCACCAACTCCAGCCCGAGATAAAAGCCGGAGCCATGAACAGCCCCCACTAACGGATGACGATCGATCAGTTCCTCCAATCTTGCCTTGAAATGCCCGCCAACCACCTGGGCGTTTTCCCACAGTTTTTCCTCCTCCATCACGTCCAGCACGGCCATGCCAATGCGGCAACTGACCGGACTGCCTCCCGACGACGAGAAAAAGTAACCCTCGGCCTCCAGCGCTTCGGCAATTTCCCGGCGGGTAATCACCGCGCCCAGCGGCTGGCCATTGCCCATGCCCTTGGCCATGGTGATGATGTCGGGCACCACGCCCTGCTCTTCAAAGCCCCAGAAAAAATGCCCCATGCGGCCATAACCCACCTGCACTTCATCGGCGATACACACGCCGCCCTGGGCACGGACGAGTCCATACACCTGCTGCAAATAGCCCGGCGGCAACGAGATGCCACCGGCATTCCCATACACCGGCTCGCAGATGAAACCCGCCAGTTGGCGTTGGCTCGCGGCGATTTTCGCCAGGTTGTGTTCCACGCTTCGTACGTAGTCCGGCGCACTGTCCTGCCCACGGAACTCGCCGCGATAGGTATTGGGCGCGGTCACCGGGTGTACCCAGTCCGGGCGACTGCTTAATGCCTGAGGGTTATCGGCAATCGACGTGGACACTGCATCCGCCGCCACCGACCAGCCGTGGTAGGCCTCCAGCACGCTGAGCATGTCGCGCCCGCCGCTGAAGGCCCAGGCCAGGCGGATCGCCAAGTCATTGGCCTCGGTGCCGCTGTTGACCAGGAATACCCGGTCCATGCCTTCAGGCGCCAGCGACAGCAAACGTTCGGAAAATTCGGCAATCGCCGCGTAGTGGAAGCGCGAGTTGGTATTGAGCAACGACCACTGCCGCGCGGCCACCGTCGCCATGCGCGGATGGCCATGGCCCAGCACAGCGACGTTATTGAGCATATCCAGGTAGGAACGGCCCTGCATGTCGATCAGGTGGTTGCGCCAGCCGCGCTCGATACGCGGCGGGTCGGCGTAATAGTGCTTTTGCGAACGGGCGAAACTGGCATCGCGGCGGGCCAGCAGGGCCTCGGGGTCCAACTCGGGCTCGGCATCGCAGGCCAGGCCCAACAGCGCGGCCGGCGACGGACACAGCGACTGCCATGCCTGTGCCCGTGACGGCGTGCAGAACAACGGTGCGGGTACGTCAGCACGGCACAGTTGCACGGTGAGCGGGCCTTCGACCTCACCGATGACCTGCCCCTTGATCACCGCAGCACCTGGCTGCAACTGTGCTTTAACGCCCCATAGCCGCACGCTTGCCTCACGGCTGTGCACTTGAAGCTCACCGTTGACGCCCCGTCGCACAAGGCCTGCAAACGGTGCTTCAACGGATGTGCCCAACGGCACCTGCAGTTCGACATGCAACGGGAACGTCTCTGGCTCATTCGCGCTGTCGGGCTCGGTACGCGACAAACGGTATTGCCCATAACGACTCGCCGCCAGGCCATGCACCGCCGCCGCCTCCTGCAACAAGCGTTGATCGACGCCGGGTTGTTCCCAGTTACCGGCCTCGAAATGCGGGCTGAGCACGCCCAGGTCGATCAACGCAAACTCACGCCCAACCAACCCTGGCACCAACGGCGCAAAGCCCTGGCTGGCGATGGGTGCGGGCGCCTGCCCGACGCACCCCAGAATGGCCGCCTCCATTAATTCAAACGGCACTGACGTCGCTACATGGAAGATTTCCCCCTCATGTTCAGCGTTTTTCAGCAGGTAACTGTTATCCGGATCCAGGCGTTGCTGCTGCTCGCTGCTCAACACCAGCACCGCCGCACGGGCGACGATCAACGGCCACAGCGCCCGCAATTCTTCGTGCTGCAACGGCGTCACCGCGTGACACGCTTGAATCGCCGGCAAGATCGCAAAGGGATCGCCCTCGGCATGGTGCAGCAGCGCGGCGCAGGTCACCGACAGGTCGGCAATGCGCCAGGTATGCACCAGGTCGCCAAAGTCGATCACGCCCTGAACCTGCCAGTGCCGTTGCGCATCGCGCTGCCACACCACGTTGTCGTCGGTGATGTCCATATGCACCGCCTGCCACGGCAAGTGATCGGCCAGGGGGCGGATACGCTCCTCGACCTGCTCAGCCACTTGCTCCAGTACGGCGCGGTGCGGAAGGTTTTCCAGCGTCGCCAGCAGATGCTTGATCAATGCCTGGGCATGGCGCGGGTCCCACTGCAGCGTGCGCGCAAGACCCGGATGCTCAAACCGCGCCAGCGCCTGGCTCATGCGCCCACACAGGTCACCAAACCTTGCGATCACCCCACGCCCCAAGTGAGGCTGATGGGTCAACGGCTGGCCATCGATGTAATCCAGTACCCGCACGTGCAGGGCTTGACCGTCGAGGGTCAGGGTCAACAACTCTTCCCCCGTCGAAGACTTGATGACCTTGGGAACACGCACAGCCTGCAGGTTATTGAGCGCCGCATGCTGGGCGTGCAGCTCAACAGCGTCGTAGTCGCCCCGGCAGATTTTCAGAACAAACCGGCCACGGAGGCTGTCGACTTTGTAGTTGAGGTCTTGCTGGCTGCCCAACGATTGCAAGGTGCCAGTTAGGCCGTAATGCTGCTCAAGCAGTTGAGCCGCCTGGTCGGGGCTCACTTGCGGGCAGGGTAGACCGGCGCGATGGATCAGGGTGGCGAGCGGCATGGGGTTGGCCTCGGCTTTTTTAGGCGTGTATATCGCCATTGTTCAGGGGGGTTAGGCAACCCCTGAGGCATGCCGACCTGCCGGGCGCCCCAACACAGGCTATGCTCGCTAATCGTCCGTTTAAGGAAAAGGGCCCCCGACATGCGCATTCTCATTACCGGTGGCGCCGGTTTTATCGGTTCTGCTTTGGTACGCCACTTGATTCAGCACACCGAGCACGAAGTGCTCAACCTGGACAAACTCACCTACGCCGGCAACCTGGAATCATTGACCCGTATCGCGTCCAACAGCCGTTACGAATTCGTCCAGGCCGATATCAACGACCAGACCACCGTCAGCGCGGTACTGACGCGCTTTGAGCCCCAGGCGGTCATGCACCTGGCCGCCGAGTCCCATGTCGACCGTTCGATTGATGGGCCGTCGGACTTTATCCAGACCAATATCGTCGGCACCTACAGTCTGTTGGAAGCCACGCGGGGCTATTGGCAAACCCTCGCCGGTCCGGAAAAAAAGGCCTTCCGGTTTCACCATATTTCTACGGATGAGGTGTACGGCGACCTGCATGGTGTGGACGACCTGTTCACCGAAACCACGCCCTATGCCCCCAGCTCGCCCTACTCCGCGAGTAAAGCTGCTTCCGATCACCTGGTCCGCGCCTGGCAGCGCACCTATGGCTTGCCGGTACTGCTGACCAACTGTTCGAACAACTACGGGCCGTTCCACTTCCCCGAAAAACTTATCCCGCTGGTCATTCTCAATGCCCTCGCGGGCAAGCCATTGCCAGTCTACGGTGATGGCTTGCAGGTGCGCGACTGGCTGTTCGTCGAAGACCATGCCCGAGCATTGCTCAAGGTGGTGACCGACGGCGTAGTGGGCGAAACCTACAACATCGGCGGGCACAACGAACAAAAGAATATCGACGTCGTGCGACAGATCTGCGCCTTGCTGGAAGAACTGGCGCCACGGCATCCAGCAGGTGTGAAGCAATACGCCGACTTGATCACGTTCGTCAAAGACCGCCCCGGCCATGATCTGCGCTATGCAATCGACGCCAGCAAGATAGAACGAGAGCTGGGCTGGGCGCCGCAGGAAACCTTTGAAACCGGACTGCGCAAGACCGTGCAGTGGTACCTCGATAACCTGGAGTGGTGCCGCAGGGTCCAGGACGGTAGTTATCAAGGCCAACGACTGGGCAATACCGACATGAGGGATCTGATCGCATGATGAAGGGAATCGTATTGGCCGGCGGCTCCGGCACCCGTCTTCACCCCATTACCCTGGGCGTGTCCAAGCAACTATTGCCGGTGTATGACAAACCGATGATCTATTACCCGATTTCGGTGCTGATGTTGGCGGGTATCAAGGAAATCCTGGTGATTTCCACTCCGGCGGACCTGCCGCAATACCGCAACTTGCTGGGCGACGGCAGCCAGTTCGGCGTAACGTTCAGCTACGCCGAGCAGCCCACGCCAGATGGCCTGGCGCAGGCCTTCCTGATTGGCGAGGCGTTCATTGGCAAAGACCCTGTATGCCTGATCCTCGGCGATAACATCTTCCACGGCCAGAGCTTCAGCGCGCAGTTGCATGCAGCGGTGAAGCGCGGCAAAGGCGCCACGGTGTTTGGCTACTGGGTCAAAGACCCGGAACGCTTTGGTGTGATCGACTTCGACAGCGAAGGGCGCGCGCTGTCCATTGAAGAAAAGCCGGCGGTGCCTAAATCAAGCTATGCCGTGACAGGCCTGTATTTCTATGACAACGACGTGATCAGCATCGCCAAGGCGGTCAAGCCCTCCGCCCGTGGTGAGCTGGAGATCACCGACGTCAACAATGCCTACTTGCACCGGGGCGACCTGCACGTGGAACGCTTCGGCCGCGGCTTCGCCTGGTTGGATACCGGCACCCACGACAGCTTGTTGGACGCCTCGCAATACGTGCAAACTATCGAACGCCGCCAAGGGCTGAAAGTGGCATGCCTTGAAGAAATCGCCTACAGCAACGGCTGGATCGACCGCGACCACCTGCTGGAACGCGCCAAGTACTTCGGCAAGACCGGTTACGGCCAATACCTCTACTCACTGGCTGGAGACAACCAGTGAACGTCATTGAAACCTCACTGCCCGGCGTACTGATCATCGAACCCAAAGTGTTCGGTGACGAGCGCGGTTTTTTCTACGAAAGCTTCAACGCCCGCGCCTTTGAAGGGGCCACCGGGCTCAAGCGCCAGTTTGTGCAGGACAACCACTCGCGCTCGCAAAAAGGCGTGCTGCGCGGCCTGCATTACCAACTCGAACACACCCAGGGCAAATTGGTGCGCGTCACCGCCGGTGAAGTGCTGGACGTAGCCGTCGATATCCGCCGAAGCTCGCCGAATTTCGGCCAGTGGGTGGGTGTACGCTTGTCGGCCCAGAATCACCGCCAACTCTGGGTGCCGGAAGGCTTCGCCCATGGCTTCGTGGTACTGAGCGAGCACGCCGAATTCCTGTACAAAACCACGGACTACTATCAGCCCAGCGCCGAACGCAGCATCCTGTGGAATGACCCGACACTGGCCATCGACTGGGAGCTGAGCGAGACGCCACAGTTGTCCGCCAAGGACCAGGCAGGTAAACCCTTGCTGGAAGCTGACGTGTTCCCATGAAGATATTGATCACCGGCCGACATGGCCAAGTCTCCCGCGAACTGCAACTGCGGCTTCAAGGCCTGGGCGAGCTCATCGTCCTGGGCCGCGACCAGCTTGACCTGGCTGACGCAGACCAGATCCGCCAGCAAGTGCGAGCCCATCGCCCAGGCTTGATCATCAACGCAGCAGCCCATACTGCCGTCGATCTGGCCGAAAGCGAACCGGATGCAGCTTTTGCCATCAACGCCATCGCCCCGGGCATTCTCGCTGAGGAAACCAAGGCGCTGGGCATCCCGCTGATCCACTATTCCACCGACTACGTGTTCGACGGCAGCAAACCTGCGCCCTACATCGAAACCGACACGCCGAACCCACTGGGCGTCTACGGCCAAAGCAAACTGGCGGGCGAGCAGGCGATTACGGCGGTCGGTGGCGAACATCTCATTCTGCGCACCAGTTGGGTGTACTCCAACCACGGCAAGAACTTCCTGCTGACCATGCAGCGTCTGCTGCAAGAGAAGCCGCAGATGCGCATCGTCGCCGACCAGATCGGCGCGCCGACCTGGGCCGGCAGCATTGCCAACAGTACACGCGCATTGATCGAACGCTGGCAAGCAGGTGAACCGGGGGAGTGGGGCATCTATCACCTGACCGCCGGAGGCCAAACCTCATGGTTCGGTTTTGCCGAGGCCATTGGCGAGCACCTGCGCGAACAGGGCAAGGCCTGCGCCGAACTGGAGCCCATCCCTTCCAGCGCTTATCCGACACCCGCCCAGCGCCCGCTGAACTCGCGCCTGGACTGCAGCCGCCTGCTGCAGCAATGGCACGTCAGCCAGCCACACTGGCAAGACGCATTGCGCGAGTGTCTTGCACAGCAGCACTAGGCATAATGCGCCTGTACCCACAGGCGCACGACTCCCATGACTCCAACTCTCCCGCGTAGACCCCGCTGGCGCAGCCTCGCCTTATTGGCGTTGTGCCTGGCGCCGCTGCTGTGGCCGCTGGAGCACCTGGCCGAGCGTTATTACCGCAGCGAACTGGCCGGCCAGAACCGCCAGACCCTCGACCTGTACGTGGCCAACCTGCTGGGCACCCTGCATCGCTATGAGGTGTTGCCGCAGATCCTCGGCGACTTGCCCGCCTTGCGCACCGCGCTGGACGCGCCTCAAATCAGCACCAACCTGGTCAACGCCAACCTGCTGCTCAAGGACGTCGCCGCCCAGGCCGGGGTGGAGGTGATGTACCTGATGGACACCACCGGCAAGACCCTGGCCGCGTCCAACTGGGACAAACAAGACAGCTTCGTCGGGCGCAACTTCTCGTTTCGACCTTATTTCAGCGAAGCCATGGACGGGCGCCTGGGGCGGTTTTTCGGGTTGGGCACCACCTCGGCCAAACGTGGTTACTTCTTTGCCGCCGCCGTGCGCGATGGCGATACGATCATCGGCGTGCTGGTGGTCAAGGTCGACCTGGACCACACCGAAAGCCTGTGGGGCAATACGCCGGAACAATTGCTGGTCACCGACCACAATGGCGTGGTGATCCTGACCTCGCGCCCGCAATGGCGATTCCGCGCCACCCGGCCACTGACCGCTGAAGAGCGCCAGGCCATCATCGCCATCCAGCCCTACCCGACTCGCGACCCGCAGCCGCTGAGCCTGAGCAACACCGCCTGGCTGCGCCAATCCACGGCCATCGCCGAAACCGGTTGGAACGTGGAGATCCTCGCGCCGCGCTCACTGATCAACCGCCCCGTGCGCACGGTGGTTGCAGTCGGCGGCGCCACGCTGTTGGTGTTGATGTTGCTGCTCGGCCTGATGATGCAACGTCGCCGCCATTACCTGGAACGCATTGCGTTCGAAGCCAAGGCCCGTCGCGAACTGGAAGCGCGGGTAGTCGAACGGACCAGCGATCTGGAAGGTCTCAACCGGCGCCTGAAACAGGAAGTGCTGGAGCGCGAACACGCCCAGCAGGAGCTGGTGCGCGCCCAGGATGACCTGGTACAGGCGGGCAAACTGTCGGCGCTGGGCACCATGTCGGCGAGCATCAGTCATGAACTCAACCAGCCCCTGGCGGCGATTCGCAGCTATGCAGAGAACGCCGAAATCCTGCTCGACCATGAGCGCACCACCGATGCACGGGGCAATCTCAAACTGATCAGCGAGCTGACCGGGCGCATGGCCTCGATCATCGCCCACCTGCGCGCCTTCGCCCGCCGCGATCGCCATGCGCCGGAGAGCGTGGCCCTGCAACCGGCGCTGGACGATGCACTGGCGTTGCTCGCCAAGCGGCGGCGGTCGATGGAGGTGGAGCTGATTCGCGATTTGCCCGAAGCGACCCTGTGGGTACAGGCCGGTGAAACCCGCCTGCGCCAGGTGCTGGGCAACCTGCTCGCCAACGCCCTCGACGCGCTCACCGAAAAAGGCCCGCCGCGCAAACTGTGGCTGAGTGCCGAAACCACCGAACAGGGCGTCAACCTGTACATTCGCGACAACGGCCCGGGCTTTTGCATGGAAGCCCTGGGCCGCGCCAGCGAGCCGTTCTACACCACCAAGACCCGCACCCAGGGCCTTGGCTTGGGGCTGGCGATCTGTGACACCCTGATGCGTGCCTTTGGCGGCGAACTGCTGTTCGCCAACCACAAGGAAGGCGGCGCGCTGTTAACCTTGAAATTGCGTGCCGGTGCGCCGGGCGTCAGTCTGCAACCGTCCGAGGACCGCAGTGTATGAGTATCGATAACCAGATTCAGGTGGTGTTGATCGACGACGATCCACACCTGCGTCAGGCCCTGTGCCAGACCCTGGACCTGGCCGGGCTGAAAGTCCTGACCCTGGGCGAAGCCACCGGCCTTACCGCGCGCCTGTCGCGGGACTGGCCGGGCGTGGTGGTCAGCGACATCCGCATGCCCGGCATGGACGGCCTGGAACTGCTCGCCGAACTGCATGGCCAGGACCCAGACCTGCCGGTGCTGCTGATCACCGGCCACGGCGACGTACCACTGGCAGTGCAAGCCATGCGCGCCGGGGCCTATGACTTCCTGGAAAAACCGTTCGCCAGCGACGCCCTGCTCGACAGCGTGCGCCGCGCCCTGGCCCTGCGCCGGCTGGTGCTGGACAACCGCAGCCTGCGCCTGGCCCTCAGCGACCGGCAGCAACTGAGCACGCGCCTGGTCGGCCACTCGCCGCAAATGCTGCGCCTGCGCGAGCAGATCGGCGCCCTGGCCGCGACCAAGGCCGATGTGCTGATCCTCGGTGAAACCGGCGCCGGCAAAGAAGTGGTCGCCCGCGCACTGCATGACCTGTCGAGCCGCCGCAGCGGGCCATTTGTGGCGATCAACGCAGGCGCCTTGGCCGAGTCCGTGGTCGAAAGCGAACTGTTTGGCCACGAGCCCGGCGCCTTCACTGGCGCGCAGAAACGCCGTATCGGCAAGTTCGAGTTCGCCAACGGCGGCACCCTGTTCCTGGATGAAATCGAAAGCATGAGCCTGGATGTGCAGGTCAAGCTGTTGCGCCTGTTGCAGGAGCGGGTGGTGGAGCGCCTGGGCGGCAATCAGCTGATCCCGCTGGATATCCGCATCATCGCCGCCACCAAGGAAGACCTGCGCCAGTCCGCCGACCAGGGCCGCTTCCGTGCCGACCTGTATTACCGCCTCAACGTCGCGCCGCTGCGTATTCCGCCGCTGCGTGAGCGTGGTGAGGATGCACTGATGCTGTTCCAGCACTTCGCCGATGAAGCCAGCAGCCGTCACGGTTTGCCGCTGCACGAACTGCAACCGGGCCAGCGCGCACTGCTGTTGCGCCATAGCTGGCCGGGCAATGTGCGTGAGCTACAGAATGCTGCGGAACGTTTCGCGCTGGGCCTGGAGCTGGCACTGGATAACACGCCGGACAATCCATCGGCCGGTGTCCTGACCTCCACGCCCGGAGGTCTGAGCGAACAGGTCGAGCAGTTCGAAAAAAGCCTGATCGCCGCCGAACTGACCCGTCCCCACAGCTCCATGCGCAGCCTCGCCGAAGCCCTGGGCGTACCGCGCAAGACCCTGCACGACAAGCTGCGCAAGCATGGCCTGAACTTCGCCAACCAAAGCAGCGACGACGAATGACCGCCCCCACCCGCCAAGAGGCCCCCATGAGCCGCGACAGCCGTTACCTGGAATCCATCCTTCACCACGACATCCCCCTCACCCGGGAAATGGGCCTTAAGGTGCTCGACTGGAAACAAGGACGGTTGGAACTGCATTTGCCCTTGCAAGCCAACATCAACCACAAAAGCACCATGTTCGGCGGCAGCCTGTACTGCGGCGCAGTGCTGGCGGGCTGGGGCTGGCTGCACTTGCAGTTGCGTGAAGAAGGGATTGAAGACGGGCATATCGTGATTCAGGAAGGGCAGATCAGTTATCCGCTGCCGGTCACGCGGGATGCGACCGCGATGTGCGCGGCGCCGGAGGACAAGGTGTGGAAGCGGTTTCTGGCGACCTACAAGCGTTATGGCCGCGCGCGGTTGACGCTGGAGACATGGATTGTGAATGAGGGGAGTGAGGAGCACGCAGTCGCTTTCACCGGCCAATACGTCCTGCACCGCTAAAAGCCACGGGACCGCCCTGTAGGAGCGAGCTTGCTCGCGAAAATCGTCAACGATAACGCAGCGATCCTGGTGATCGCGGCGCTCTCAGGTTTTTCGCGAGCAAGCTCGCTCCTACAGAAGAAGTCAGGAACGGGCCAGGGTCAGCAACCGTTCACGCCATGCCGCCTTCGCCGGCAACGCCAGAAAGAACGGATTCAACAACGATGCCCGCGCCGGATAGCTGAACGGTTCACCGCTCAACTCCAACACCTCGCCCCCCGCCCCTTCCAGCACGCCCTGGGCTGCGGCGGTGTCCCACTGCGACGTCGGCGCCAGACGCGGGTAGCAATCGGCACTGCCTTCGGCCAGGAGGCAGAACTTCAACGAGCTGCCGATATTCGCCAGCTTCAACGCGCCCAGGCCTTCGCTCAATCCGTCCAACAGACGCTCCTGCTCGGGGCTGGAATGCCGACGGCTGGCCACTACGGTAAACGATTCGCCCGCTGCCGGTGCCTGGCGCACCTGGATCTGCTTGGGTGCCTCATTCACATCCGAACGCCAGGCGCCCAGGCCGGCGCCACCAAAATAACAACGGCCGCTGGTGGGCATCGACACTACGCCGAACACCACGCGGCCCTGTTCGATCAGGGCGATGTTCACGGTGAACTCTTCGCTGCCGGCGATAAATTCCTTGGTACCGTCCAATGGGTCTACCAGCCACCAGCGCTGCCAGCCAGCGCGCACGCTCTGGTCGATGTCGGCGTCTTCCTCGGACAACACCGGAATGCTGGGGTCCAGCGCGGTCAGGCCTGCCAGGATCAGATGGTGAGCCGCCAGATCCGCTGCCGTCACGGGCGAATCGTCGGCTTTGGAGGTCACGGCCACGTCGGCACGCCAGAAAGGCAAAATCACTTCACCGGCCTGACGAGCCAGTTCGATCACAGGGGCAATAAACGGGTGGCCTAAAAACAGTTCGCTCATGCGGTAAACGCTCCACGCTGGGTCAACAGGTCTCGTACCAGGTACAGCGCGGCCAGGGCGCGGCCTTCGCTGAATTGCTCGTTTTGCGCGAGCATCGACAGCTCACGCAGGTTGACCCGGTCCACACGCATCGGCTCAGGTTCATCGCCTTCCAGGCGTTCTTCATAGAGGTCGGTGGCCAATACCACCTGGATTTTCTGGCTCATGTAGCCAGGCGACAGCGACAGTTCGGTGAGGTGTTCCAACTGCCGCGCGCCATAGCCAGCCTCTTCCTTGAGCTCGCGGTTGGCGGCGGCCAGTACGTCTTCGCCGGGTTCGATCAAGCCTTTGGGCAAGGACAATTCATATTCGTCGGTGCCGCCGCAGTATTCTTCCACCAGCAGCGCATGGTCCGCGTCGATCATCGCCACGATCATCACCGCACCGTAACCGGCACCGCGGCCCACCAGGCGCTCATAGGTCCGTTCAACGCCATTGGAAAAGCGCAATTGCACTTCCTCCACGCGGAACAAACGGCTACTGGCGACTATTTCGCGGGCGAGGACGGTGGGTTTCTGGCGCATGAGCGGCTCCTTGGCGTGATCGGGTTACTATACCGTGGCTTTTCCGATTGTCTGTGTCGGATATTTTTACTTACATGAGACCGCCCCATGCCCTCTTTGCCCTGGCACGCCATCGACACTGTCCTGCTGGACATGGACGGCACCCTGCTCGACCTGCATTTCGACAACCACTTCTGGATGGAGCACTTGCCTCAACGCTACGCCGAACTGCACGGGGTGAGCCGGGCCATGGCGGAGATGGAGTTGCAGCCTCTGTTCGAGCGTAACGCCGGACAGTTGCAATGGTATTGCCTGGATTTCTGGAGTACCGAACTGAAGATCCCGGTACGCGAACTCAAGCTGGAAACCGCGCACCTTATCGCCCTGCGCCCAGATGCGGACACCTTCCTGGCGGCAATCAAACAGGCCGGCAAGCGTGTGATCCTGATCACTAACGCTCATCGTGATTCGTTGTCATTGAAGTTGGAACGCATTGAACTGGCGCCGTATTTCGAACGATTGATCAGTTCCCATGATTACGGTTTCGCCAAGGAAAACCCGCAGTTCTGGGACGCCCTGCGAGCCGATATCCACTTCGACCCGGCCCGCAGTCTGTTTATCGACGACACCCTGCCGATCCTTCGTAGCGCCCGGGACTTTGGTGTGGGGCATTTGCTGGCGGTGAAGGAACCGGACAGCCAGAAGGGGCCAAAGGACACGGGGGAGTTCGCGGCGGTAGAGGATTACCGGGACTTGATTGTGGGCTTGTGACCCTCTGTAGGAGCGGGCTTGCCCGCGAAGATCGTTAACGATAACGCAGCTACTGCGGTTTACTGCGGCGTTCTCAGGTTCTTCGCGAGCAAGCTCGCTCCTACAGGGGTTGAGGGTTACTCAGGAATGCGCAGTGTCTGCCCTGGGTAAATCTTGTCCGGATGCGACAACAGCGGCTTGTTGGCCTCGAAGATTTTGTTGTACTGGTTGGCGTTGCCATACACCGCCAGGGAGATCGCGCTCAGGGTGTCGCCCTTTTTCACCACGACGAAACGGGCGGCAGCCACAGCCGGGCCGGATACGGTGATCTGGTCATCAACACTGGCCACACCGGCGATATTACCTGCCGCAAGAAGGACTTTTTCTTTCTCTTCCTGACTGGCAACTGTCCCGGTAAGCGTGACCTTGTCGCCCTCGACGGTGGCGTGAACGTCTGGGTTGCCCAGGCCGACTTTCTCAATATGTTTTTTCAGGTCCTCACTCGCGTTGGCGTTACCCGGAGTCAGCAGGTCAATCAACTTCTCGCCCGCTTCCTTTACAAAGCTAAAAATACTCATAGTGCGCTCTCCTTGGGATTTGATTTCCAGATGCCCAAGACTAGACCAGTCCTGCGGATTTGGGTTCCGGCCCGGCCAAAGACCCAAACGCGCTAGAATCCCCCCGCCATTGGAATAAGCCCTGGAGCGAAGATGGACATCAAACAGTTGAAATTCCTCATCGCCCTCGACGAAACCCGTCACTTCGGCCAGGCAGCGGCACGTTGCCACATCACCCAACCGACCCTGTCGATGCGTTTGCGCAGCCTTGAAGAAGAGCTGGACCTGCCTCTGGTCAATCGTGGCCAGCGTTTCGAGGGCTTTACTGCACCCGGTGAACGGGTGCTGGCCTGGGCACGCACGGTGCTGGCGGCGTACGACGGATTACAGGCCGAAGCGGCAGCCTGTCGCGGCAACCTGGTGGGTACGTTGCGCCTGGGCGTGGTGCCGCTGTCGAGCTTTGATCCTTTGGCGTTGATGCAGCAACTGCATAAACAACACCCGAACTTGCGCTTCGAGCTGTCGGCCCTCAGTTCTGAGCAGATACTGGAACAACTGGCGAGTAACCGGCTGGACCTGGGCGTGTCCTACCTGGAACGCCTGGACAATGAGCGCTTCGACTCGCTGGCCTTGGGTGAAACCCGCATGGGCCTGCTTTACGACCAGCGCTTCTTCAGCTTCGGTGACACGCCGTTGAGCTGGGAAGCGTTGATCGAACTGCCGTTGGGCATGCTCACGAGCGGCATGCACTTTCGCCAGTCTATCGACCATAACTTCCACAGCCGTGGGCTCAACCCGCAACCGCTCCTGCAGACGGATGCCGTCCATCAATTGTTACAAGCCGTGCACGGCGGATTGTGTTGCGCGGTAATGCCGCTGGATGGCGGCCTGGACGCACTCACCGAGCACCTGCGCCTACAGCCAATCGAAGACGCCCACACCCTCGCGCGCCTGGGGCTGATCATGCGGCGCAGCGCCCCGCGCTCAGCACTGGCCGAGGCGTGTTTCGCGCTGTATCAGAAATCGCAAAACGAGCCTTGATCGACGTCATCTATCGGTAGATCAGTACTGGCAATTAGACGCGACGCTTTGTCGCGCCTAGTCTAAACACTGATCAATCCGCCGGTGGTACTGCCCCATGAACGCCAAGCGCCCAGTCTGCGCGGCGCCCGCTCTCGAAACGCCAGCGCCCGCCGCCAGCCAGAGCTATCAGTATTGCAATCTCGAACACACGGAATCTGCCAGCACAGCCTTGGCGGAAGAAGTGGCGTTGGCGATTGCCTACAACGACATCAGCCAAGCGGTGATGCTCGTGACGCCGACGGACCTGGAAGACTTTATAGTCGGTTTCAGCATCGGTAGCGGCATTATCGCCGACGTTAGCGACATCTATGATCTGCAACTCAGCGGTTCGGGCTCAGCCCAATTTGCTCAGGTGCAGATCTCCAGCCGCGCCTTCTGGAACCTCAAGCAGCAGCGCCGCCAGTTGGCCGGCACCAGCGGCTGTGGCTTGTGTGGCGTGGAAGCCGTTGAACAGGCCCTCCCAGACCTCCAGGTATTGCCCGGCGCGCCCTTGCCACCCGCCGAGTGGCTGGATGGCCTGCGCCAGCGCATCAGCGCCTTTCAGCCTTTGGGCCAATACAGCGGCGCCGTGCATGCGGCCGTGTTCATGAACGGCCAGGGCGAGTTGCTGCTCGGTCGCGAAGACATCGGCCGGCACAACGCCCTGGATAAGTTGATCGGCGCCTTGATCCGCCAAAAGATTCCGACCGAAGGCGGCCTGGCGATTGTTACCAGCCGTTGCAGCCTGGAGCTGATCCAGAAAGTCCTGCGCGCGGGCATCCAGACCTTGGTCAGCCTGTCGTCACCCACCGGCCTGGCCCTGCAATGGGCCCGCCGGCATAACCTCAATCTCATCCACCTGCCGCAGAAAAGTGCGCCGCGGGTCTACAGCCCTGCGATGGAGAACCAGCCATGAGCCAGCACCACCAAGCCGACCAAACCCCGACCCCGCGCTACAAGCCCTACAAAGGCCCGGCCGGCGGCTGGGGTGCACTGATCAGCGTGGCGCAGGCCTGGTTGACCAGTGACAACGCGCTGAAGAACCTGCGCATGATGCTCAAGACCAACCAGAACGGCGGCTTCGACTGCCCCGGTTGCGCCTGGGGTGATTCGCCGGAAAGCGGCATGGTCAAGTTCTGCGAAAACGGCGCCAAGGCGGTGAACTGGGAAGCCACCAAACGCCGCGTCGACGCGGCGTTCTTCGCCAAACACAGCGTGACTGCCCTGCTGGAGCAAAGTGACTATTGGTTGGAATACCAAGGCCGCCTGACCGAGCCGATGCGCTATGACGCCGAAACCGACCGCTACCAGCCCATCAGCTGGGAAGCGGCCTTCGACC
The DNA here is from genome assembly GCF_013385825.1 of Pseudomonas reactans. Taxonomy (GTDB): domain Bacteria; phylum Pseudomonadota; class Gammaproteobacteria; order Pseudomonadales; family Pseudomonadaceae; genus Aquipseudomonas; species Aquipseudomonas reactans. The sequence continues at coordinate 522,129 of NZ_JACAPG010000002.1, forward strand.
TGGTCGGTAAACATCTCAATGCCCTGCCGAGCCCGGACATGGCCGAGTTCTACACCTCGGGTCGCGCCAGCAACGAGGCGGCGTACCTGTATCAACTGTTCGTGCGCGCCTACGGCACCAACAACTTCCCAGATTGTTCCAACATGTGCCACGAAGCCAGCGGCGTTGCCCTGGCGCAAAGCGTGGGCGTCGGCAAAGGCACCGTGACCTTTGACGATTTCGAACACGCTGATGCTATTTTCGTCTGGGGCCAGAACCCCGGCACCAACCACCCGCGCATGCTCGAACCGCTGCGCGAGGCGGTCAAACGTGGCGCCCAGGTTGTGTGCATCAACCCGCTGAAAGAGCGCGGCCTGGAACGCTTCCAGCATCCGCAACACCCGCTGGAAATGCTCACCAACGGCGACAAACCGACCAACACAGCCTACTTCCGCCCGGCGCTGGGTGGCGACATGGCCATCCTGCGCGGCATGGCCAAGTTCCTGCTGCTGTGGGAGCGCCAGGCTCAGGCCGAAGGCAAGGAGGCCGTATTCGACCACGACTTCCTCAACGAACACACCGCCAATGTGCTGGAGTACCTGGGCAAGATCGACGACACCTCCTGGGATGAAATCGTCGAGCAGTCCGGCCTGACCTTGGTGGAGATCGAGCAAGCGGCGCGCATGTACGCCAAAGGCAAGAACGTGATCATGTGCTGGGCCATGGGCATCACCCAGCACCGCCATTCGGTGCCGACCATCCAGGAAATCGCCAACCTGATGCTGCTGCGCGGCAACATCGGCCGCCCGGGCGCCGGTCTGTGCCCGGTGCGCGGTCACAGTAACGTGCAGGGCGACCGCACCATGGGCATCAACGAACGTCCGCCTGTGGCGTTCCTCGACTCCCTGGAACGTCGCTTCCAGTTCCAGGTGCCCCGCGTCAACGGCCACAACGTGGTCGAGGCGATTCACGCCATGCTCGAAGGCCGCTCCAAGGTGTTTATCGGCCTGGGCGGCAACTTCGCCCAAGCCACGCCAGACAGCCCGCGCACTTTTGAAGCCCTGCGCAATTGCGACCTGACCGTGCAGATCAGCACCAAGCTCAACCGCAGCCACCTGATGCACGGCAAAGACGCGCTGATCCTGCCGTGCCTGGGCCGTACCGACATCGACATCCAGGCCGACGGCCCGCAAGCGGTGACGGTGGAAGACTCGTTCAGCATGGTCCACGGCTCGAACGGCCAGTTGCAGCCGCTGTCGAAGCTGATGAAATCCGAGCCGGCGATTCTGGCCGGTATCGCTGCCGCCACCCTGGGCAGTAAGCCTGTGGATTGGAACTGGCTGGTGGCCGATTACGGGCGCATCCGCGACCTGATCGCCGATACCATTCCGGGCTTCAAGGACTTCAATGAGAAAATCAAGAATCCGGGTGGCTTCTACCTGGGCAACTCCGCCGGTGCACGCCGCTGGAACACCCCGTCGGGGCGCGCCAACTTCCGCCCGAACATCTTGCCCAAAGACTTGATCCACGAGCGCACCCACGCGACGGGCAAGGTTCCGGACCTGATCATGCAATCGATGCGCTCCCACGATCAGTACAACACCACCATTTATGGCCTGGACGACCGCTACCGTGGGGTCAAGGGCCAGCGTGACGTGCTGTTCGTCAACGAGGCCGACATCATCCGCCTGGGCTTCAAGCCGGGACAGAAGGCCGACATCGTGTCGCTGTGGGAAGACGGCCGCGAGCGCCGGGTGAAGGGCTTTACCCTCCTGGCGTTTGATATTCCGGCCGGGCAGGCTGCGGCCTACTACCCGGAAGTGAACCCACTGGTGCCGCTGGAAAGCACAGGGGATGGCAGCCATACGCCGACGTCGAAGTTCGTGGCGATCCGTTTGGAAGCGGCGAGTGACAATGGGCTGATCATGGCGCGCTCTGCATAAATCTTCGGGCACAAAAAAGGCCGCTTTTGCATAAAAGCGGCCATTCCGAAGTAGTTAAAGACTCACAAAAACGACTTAAGTTCCCCATACAAAACAGCAACTTAGCAAGTTGTATACAACTGCTGCCACCGGTCGGATTTCGATTGTCACACTCCCGATACAGCCTCAGGATCGCGCCGTCATCCCCTTGAGGTTTCCCCTGATGAAGTTCTCCTCGATTCTCTTGTTGTCCCTTGGCCTGGTCAGTGGCGCAGCCATGGCCGGTGGCACCACCGAAGCCGGTGTGGGCGGCGCATTGGGCGGGGTTCTAGGTTCGGTTGTCGGCCAGTCGATCGGCGGCAACACCGGCTCGACCATCGGCGCAGCCCTGGGCGGCGCAGGCGGCAGTGCGGTGGGTGCGGACAAACGCAGCCGCGGCGAAGCAGCCATTGGTGGCGCCTTGGGCGCGGCCGGCGGCAACGTAGTTGGCCGCAGTGTCGGCGGCAGCACCGGTGCACTGATCGGCTCAGCGGCCGGCGGCGGTGCAGGTGGCGCGCTGGGCAACTACATGGGCAACAAGAGCGATGACGATGATCGTCGTTCACGCGGGCGTGATAACCGTCGCTATGACCGCGATGATCACCGTGGCCGCGGGCATGCCTATGGCCATCGCAAGAACAAGCATCACTACCGTCACCGTTAAGCGCGGAAATCCCTTGTAGGAGCTGGCTTGCCAGCGATAGCAGAGTGTCAGGCAAGACATCTTTATCTGACCTATAGCGATCGCTGGCAAGCCAGCTCCTACAGTGGGCTATGTGATTTAAAAGTTGCGAATCAAACCACCAAGCGCTGCAACGCCTCGCGCAACATCCCCGGAATCGTCACCGGCTGGTTCGAACCCCGATCCACAAACACATGCACAAACCGCCCCGCCGCACAGGCCTCTTCTTCGCCCTGCTTGAACACCGCCAATTCGTACTGCACTGAACTATTGCCCAGCTTGCCAACCCGCAGGCCGATTTCGATGCGCTCGGGAAAGGCGATCGACGCAAAATAATCACACGCCGAACTCACCACAAACCCCACCACGTCACCGTCATGAATATCCAGCCCACCTTGCTCGATCAGGTAGGTATTCACCGCCGTGTCGAAAAAGCTGTAGTAGGTCACGTTGTTCACATGGCCATACACATCATTGTCGTGCCAGCGCGTGATGATCGGTTGGAAGTGCGGGTAATCGGCGCGTTGCGGCACTGAATCAGGCATGGGCAAGTCTCGTGAGATGGGTTTACAGGTCATTCAAATGGGCCTGGGCCCACTCGCGGACCTCGGCGTACGGGTAATCTTCCAGCGCAGCAAAGCCCGGAATACCCCGCGCCTTCAACTTGGTAAACAGCGGCACACTGATGCCACCAAGGAAACGCGTCAGACGTTCCGCCCCAGGCAAATGGCCGGTGTGCTCATGATGCCTGTGGATAAAATCACCGCACAGCCCCATGAATTTTTTATCCACAAGCGGCGGCAAGCCTGGCGGCGGCGGAAGGTGCGCAACGTGGCCGTGGCACACCGAGCAATGCCCACAACGCTGGGGCGCGTTTTTATCGCCGAAATACTGCGCCAGGCGTTGACCCAGGCAGTGTTCGGTGGCGAACAGATCGAGCATGGCGTGAATCCGTGCGACCTCACCCACCTCATGCTGCTTGAAGCCTGTGTATAACTCAGCGCTCAGGACCTGTGGATCAAAATCGGTATCCAGCAGGCTGTAGACCTCCGTCATCTGCTTGCTCTCAAGCTCGATCAGGCCTTGCTCCTGAAAGTAATCCAGCGCCTTCACCACCCGGCTACGCTCGGCATTGTGCTGTTGATAAAGCGCGTCAAAATCCACCGTCGCCCAGGTCTTGGCCCGCTTGCACACCTGGATGATCGCCGCGACAAACTGCTGCCGCTCTCCGGAGAAGCGCGCGAGCAAAGCTTCAGGTTCGATCAGGTATTTGAAACGGTACTCGGCATAAAACGCATAACGCGGCGCAATCACGCCCTTGAGCTCCAACTGCACCAGTAGCGTCTTCAACGGCAGCTCGCGGATGTTGCTGTGGTCCGACAAGGACCTGAGCAAAAACTCCCACTGCCCATCGCCTCGCGCGGCCTGCAGCTCTTCGAGCACCCGGCGAATGCCCTCCTGCTCCGGCGTATCGCCGTACACGAAATTTTCCAGCACATTGAGGCTGTCGCGGTTCGCCAATACCAGGCAATCGGACGGTTGCCCATCACGCCCCGCGCGGCCGATTTCCTGGCTGTAGTTCTCGATGGACTTGGGCAGGTCGAAGTGCACCACATTGCGGATATCACTTTTGTCGATGCCCATGCCAAACGCGATGGTCGCGACGATGCAATTGGAGCGCCCGCCCATGAAGCGCTGCTGGATACCCTCGCGTTTATCGTGAGGCAAGCCGGCGTGGTAGGCCTCGGCCTGGATGCCGTTGCGGTTCAAATGCTCGGCAATCTGCTCGGCGGTTTTCTGCAGGGTGACGTAGACGATACTCGGCTGATCGGCACGCTCGCTCATCCACTGCACCAGCCGTCGACGCTTGTCCGCACCGCTGACCGGCTCCACCAACAAATTGAGATTGGGCCGGTAGAAACCCGTGGTGACCACATCGCTCGGCGCAATGGCGAACTTCGCCTGCATGTCGGCAATCACCTTGGGCGTCGCTGTAGCCGTCAACAGCAGGGCTTGTGGGATATTGAACTGGCGCTGGTAGTCCGGCAGCTTCAAATAGTCCGGACGGAAGTTGTGGCCCCACTCGGAAATACAGTGCGCCTCGTCCACCACCAACAACGAGATCCGCACGCTTTGCAGGAAGTTACGAAAGCGCTCGTTCTTCAGGCGTTCCACGGAAATCATCAGGATCTTCAGCTCGCCGGAACGCGCGCGGGCCATGACCTCATTGGCGTCCTCACGACTCTGGGCCGAATCGATACTGCCCGCCGAAATCCCGTGGCGCTGCAAGAAACCCAACTGGTCCTGCATCAGCGCCAACAGCGGCGACACCACCAGCGTCAGGTGCGGCAGCAGCATCGCCGACAGTTGGTAGCACAGGGATTTTCCTGACCCTGTTGGAAAAATTGCCGCTGCCGAACGACCGGCCAGTACGGCGCTGATTGCCTCTTCCTGGCCCAGACGAAACTGTGGGTAACCAAAAACCTGCTGGAGGGTGTCGTGCATAGGCTGTCACTCCGTTGACCGCTGAAGGAGTAAAAAACATAGATCAGCGATCAAGAAAAGGTCGGGGATAAACGCTACAAACTGATACAGAGAAAACCAGCAAGCCCGCGCAAAAACGAAGACAGTAACACGCCAGATCACCTACCCCGACAAGGAGTCGTGGATGTCTCGATGCACACTGTTTTCATTGCAACACCTTGTCGTGTTCACGCTGCCGTTGTTGCTGCTGGGCTGCGCAAGCGCACCCGCCCCAATACCCGCTGAACCGGATACACAGCGTTTTGAAACGCCCGAATACCTCGAGCAAAAAGCCCTGCCCATTGTCAAAGCCTCCTCCCTCTACGCGCGAGGTGGTACTGGCCAGGGCGTTAAAGTCGCGCTGATCGACTCAGGGCTCAACCAGGCTCTGCCCGAGTTTTACGGCCGCGTGGCCGATCCGGGCTATGACTTTGTGACACAACAGCCGGGCACCCTCGACATCAAGGGCCACGGCACCCAGATGGCCGGTATTCTCGCCGCGAACAAGAATGACCAGGGCATCCACGGTATCGCCTTCAACGCCCAGTTGATCCCCATGCGCTTCGGTGATGACAAGGAGCCGTTCTACTTCGACAGCGAAATCGCCCAGGCCTGGGACCTCGCTTTCACCAAAGGGGCACGCATTTTCAGCAACTCATGGGCGAACCCCATTGAAGCCAACACCAACGAGGTATCCATCTACGAACGCCTGATGGGTGACTCGTTGGGCGTGGCAAAAAAACGGGTGGCCGAAGGGGCCGTATTCGTTTTCTCAACGGGTAACGAGGTCAAGCGTGAGCCGCTAGCAGAACCCGGCCTGCCCGCGCTGGTGCCGGAACTGGAGAAAGGCTGGATAGCCGTCATGGCCCTCAAGAACGACGGCACGGCCATCAATCTCAAATCCAATTATTGCGGCCTCGCGGCACGCTGGTGCATCGCGGTGCCAGGAGGCGATGGAGGTGCTGGGTTGTTGACCACCAACAAGGATGGCAGCTACAGCCCCACTGCCGGCACATCGCCGGCCGCTGCGTTGGTCAGTGGTGCCTTGGCGGCATTGCAGAGTCGCTTTCCCGAAATGACACCCCAACAAGTGCGTGAGCGCCTGCTCAATACGGCGAATCGAACGGGAATCTATGCCAACAGCGAAGCCTATGGGCGAGGTTTGATGGACCTCGACGCAGCCTCGCGCCCGTAGCCATTGCGCAAAAAGACGATGCCGGACTGGGGCGCGTTGATGTGATTTTTTTCTCCGGCCTACCCTCTGAAGCATTGCGCTACAATAAAGCCTTGCTACCCAGGAGTACGCTGCCATGAGCGAACCGACGTTTGAGCAAAAACAGGATCACTACCACAAGATCCGCCGTTCCAATTACCTGGCCAGCCTGCGCCTGGAAGGGTTCGACACCCAACCCGCCGACGTCGACAAACCCCTGCCGACCCGCGAAGCCGTCCTCGCCAAGTACCGCAACACCCCACGCTGATGCTCGACAAATACGGGGTGGGCCAGGATCCGTACTGCTATCCCGGTAGCAGCGTCCTGCGCAATCGTCTCGATTTGCACGACGAAGCGCGCCTGCACCAAGCCGAGCGGGAATTATCCGAAATCGCCGTAGGCAACCTCCCCCTCTTCCCACCGCCCTACGACCTCGACCGCTTGCAACACATCCACCACACCCTGTTCAGCGACCTCTACGACTGGGCCGGCGAATTGCGCAGCGTCAATATCCAGAAAGGTGACACCCTGTTCTGCACCCCGGAACGCATCCCGCCGGAAGCGGCGAAGATCATCCGGCGCATGCATGAGGCCAACTGGTATGTCGGTGTGAGTCAGGCTGAGCTGATTACGCAAATTGCCGAGGCCTACGGCGACCTCAACGTCATCCACCCCTTCCGCGAAGGCAACGGCCGGGCGCAACGGATCTTGTTCGAGCAGATCATCGTCAACGCCGGGTTTTCGGTGAACTGGTGGCTGGTGAAACATGGGCGTGGATACCGGCGAATATTGATGCGGTGGCGTGTGATTATCGGGGGTTGGAGGTGATTTTTGAGCGGTGTGTGAGTCGGCCTGTCGGCAACTGATCACACGCCAGCTCGCCGCACACCACTCACCTGTTTTGCTGTTAAGTCACTACAAAAGGCAAATTCCGGAAAGCCCTGTAAGAAACCTCCATACGCCTCGACATCCCCTTCCGAAACTGCGTGAAACTCCTGCTCGCCCCTCTACAAAACTCACCTTTCTCTGACTGAAACTAGCACCCTTTCAACAGCCCCCGGCAAACACCTTTGAACATCGAAAGGACTCAACATATCGGCCATGGATCTACAGCTCTAGAGTGGCCAAGACGATGAGCGAATACACCCAGTGGATCTATCTGCTCCTCCTCCTCGCACTGGCCGCCATAATCGACAGGATAATAAAGTTGCCCGTACTCAGAAGATGGGTTGGACTCTGCCTCTTGGTAACCGGCCCAGTACTTCTGTTTTATGCCACCTCATGGATCAGAGGTGCACAGCTTGAAAGTCTGCCGATAGTTGTCTTTGTGACAGGCATCGGGTTGTTGAGCACCCAGAATATCTATTGCAAAGTAAAAGCCAATCACCCACTCCTGCGTGCCCCCACCATGAACCTCGCTCCCAACTTCCCCGAAGACCCCGTCATGCAGCAACTCCTGCAACTGCTGCACGAAGAAATCGGCCTTCCCAAACACAAGACGATCCGCCTGCAAACCTCAATCAACTTCGACCTCGGCTGCGACGGCAGTGAAGCCAAGCAACTGATGGAAGCACTGGAGCAGGAATTTGCGCTCGACCTGGGCGACTTCGACACTTATCGTTACTTCAACCCGCCGCTGTTCGATGTGTTTCTCAAACGCCGCGCCAAGGGGCGCGGCGAAAAAGTGCCGCTGACCCTCGGCATGCTCTACCTGGCCATCAAGACCCACAGCTGGGACACGCAGACGCTGGAAAACCTGAGCTAACGGTAGGAGCCGGCTTGCCGGCGATGGCGGTCCTGAGGACCTCATCGCCGGCAAGCCGGGCTCCTACAGGAAATTGAGCCTTCGAAAAGGACCTTACATGGACGTAATGATGGGCCTGCTGGCCGCCCTGCTCTGGGGTGGTACGGATTTTCTCGTGGGCCTCAACGCCCGAGCCGTGGGCGTTAAACGCGCGGTGTATTTTGGCCAAGCCCTGGGCTTTGTGATCATGACCCTGCTGTTGGTCATTCTCCCAAGCTTGCTGTTCAAATCCCTCGATGCGCCGCTGAGCGTCTGGCTGCTGGGCGTCGCCGCCGCCCTGCTCACCGTCTCCGGCGCCCTGGCGCTGTCCAAGGCCTTCGCCCTTGGCAATGCCGCCATTGTCGCGCCACTGGTGACGTCCTACGGCGTGGTCACCACACTGCTGTCCTGGGCCAGCGGCGAGCACATCAGCCTGACGCAACTGGGCTGCATCGCCGTGTGCGTGATCGGCGTGATCCTCTCCAGCATCCACAAGGACAACGGCGTCCCCCATAACAATCCGCGCCAGTCCATCGCCTACGCCATGCTCGCCGCTTTGCTGTACGGCACCAGCTTCTGGCTGCAAGGCCGCTACACCCTGCCCGCGCTGGGGCCGATCACCATGCTCTGGCTCGGTTACCTGGTGGGGCTGTGCGTATTGGTGGTGATGGTGCTAAAGATCAAGGACGGCCTGAAAATCCCACCGCTGAAAAACTGCGCAACGCTGACCGGTGCAAGCTTGATGAACCTGGGTGGGTTCTCGGCGTTTTCCTGGGGCGCGATGGCGGGGTCGGTGTCAGTGGTGACGGTGATCAGTACGTTGTCGGGCGGGATTGCGGCGATTCTGGGATTTGTGTTTTTCAAGGAGCGGTTGTCGGCGGTGCAGGTGTTGGGGGTTGTGTTGGTACTGGTCGGTGCGGTGGTTCTGCACATCGCCGACTAAGCGTTCGCGCACAAAAAAGCCGCCCACAAGAGGCGGCTTTTTCACAACGCTCGAATCTTACAACTTAGGACCCGCAGCCTTGATCGCATCGCTCACTTCAAACTTCTTGAAGTTCTCGATGAACAGACCCGCCAGCGCCTTCGCCGCTTCGTCGTAGGCAGCCTTGTCAGCCCAGGTGTTACGTGGGTTCAACAGGCCTGTCTCAACGCCCGGAACGGCCAGTGGCACGTCGAGGTTGATGGTGTCGAGGTGTTCGGTTTCTACACCGATCAACGCGCCGCTCTGGATCGCTGCGATGACGCCGCGAGTGGTCGGGATGTTGAAGCGGTTGCCGACGCCGTAGCCGCCGCCGGTCCAGCCGGTGTTGACCAGGTAAACCTTGGAGCCGAAGCCACGGATGCGCTTGATCAGCAGCTCTGCGTATTCGCCAGCCGGGCGCGGGAAGAACGGTGCGCCGAAGCAGGTGGAGAAGGTCGATTTGATGCCGCCGCCGGAACCCATTTCGGTCGAGCCCACCAGTGCGGTGTAGCCGGACAGGAAGTGGTAGGCCGCTTGTTCTTCGCTGAGGATCGACACAGGCGGCAGTACGCCGGTCAGGTCGCAGGTCAGGAAGATTACCGCGTTTGGCTCGCCGCCCAGGTTCTTCTCGGAACGCTTGGCAACGTGCTCCAGCGGGTAGGCGGCGCGGCTGTTCTGGGTCAGGCTGACGTTGGTGTAGTCGGCGTGCTTGGCCTCGTCGATCACCACGTTTTCCAGCACAGCGCCGTGCTTGATGGCTTTCCAGATGACCGGCTCGTTCTTCTCGGACAGGTCGATGCACTTGGCATAGCAACCGCCTTCGATGTTGAACACCACGCCTTCGCCCCAGCCGTGTTCGTCGTCACCGATCAGGTAACGGCTTTCGTCGGCGGACAGGGTGGTTTTACCGGTGCCCGACAGACCGAAGAACAGGGTCACGTCGCCTGCTTCGCCGATGTTGGCGGCGCAGTGCATTGGCAGCACGTCGGAAGCCGGCAGCAGGAAGTTCTGCACCGAGAACATGGCTTTTTTCATTTCACCGGCGTAACGCATGCCGGCGATCAGCACTTTCTTCTGGGCGAAGTTGAGGATCACGCAACCGTCGGAGTTGGTGCCGTCACGCTCTGGCACGCATTCGAAGTTGGCCACGTTGAGCACTTGCCACTCTTCACGACCGGCCGGGTTGTACTGGGCCGGGTTGATGAACAGGCAACGACCGAACAGGTTCTGCCAGGCAGTCTGGGTAGTCATTTTCACGGCCAGGTAGTGGTCTTCGGCAGCCCCTACGTGAACATGGGAAACGAAATGCTCTTGCGCGTTGTTGAAGGCCTCGACGCGAGCCCACAGGGCATCGAACTTGTCGGCCGGGAACTTGCGGTTGATCGGGCCCCAGGCGATGGAAGCCTGGGTGGAAGGCTCTTCAACGATGAAACGGTCGACCGGCGAACGGCCAGTACGGTGACCGGTTTCGACGACCAGCGCGCCAGTATCGGCGAGCACGCCTTCACCACGCTGCAGGGCTTCTTTAACCAGATCGTCAACACTCAGATCGGTGTATACGGCGTTGTTGGCTTGCGTCATGAGGTTCCCCGTCGGCCTATGGCCGAGTGCTCCAAACGTTTTGTAGTAGAAAGTTGCGCACTACTACCGCGAAAAAAGTGGGCCGGATTATGCCAGAAAAGCCCAAAAAGAGTAGGGCCCTCCCGTCAGAACTGCGCTAATCCGGCGTTTGTCAGGTGATTTACCTGTGCTTAAACGTTTTAGTGGCGGGTGTCGGAAGGGGTGTCGATGCCTGCGCCGGCGAACAATTGGGCGACATCGGCCGCATCGAACAGGTAGCGCTCGTTGCAGAACTGGCAGTCGATCTCGATATGGCCGCCGTGCTCTACCACCAGGTTTTGCGCATCTTCCAGGCCGAGGCTGACCAAAGCATTGGCCGAGCGCTCGCGCGAGCAGCTGCAATTGAAGTGCAGGCCTTGTGCGTCAAACAGTCGCACGGCTTCTTCGTGGTACAGGCGATGCAGGATGGTTTCGTTGTCCAGGCCCAGTTGCTCTTCAGCGGTGAGGGTGCCGGCCAAGGCCGTCAGCTTGCGCCAGCTGTCGGTGCGATCGTCTTCGTCCTTGATGCGATCGGGCGGCAGTTGCTGCAACAGCATGCCGCGGGCGCGCTTGCCATCGGCGTTGAGCCAGAATTTGGTGCCGACCTGCTGGGACATCACGAAGTAGTTGGTGAAGCAGTCCGACAGGGTTTCGCCGTCCAAGTCGACGATGCCTTGGTAGCGCTGGCCTTCGGTCGGATCGACGGTAATCGCCAGCACGCCGTTGGCCATCAGGTCGGACAAGGTGGCGTCCGGGGCAATCTGGTCGGCTTCGTAACGGGCCAAACCACGGATTTCGCGCTCGCTGGAGCATTCGATCATCAGCATCGGCACCGGGCCTTCGGAGCGAGCCTGCAAGATCAGCAACCCGTCGAATTTCATGGTGCCCACCAGCAGCGCCGCCGCCGCCATCAGTTCGCCGAGCAGTTGCGCGACCGGCTCCGGATAGGGGTGCTTGGCGAGGACTTCGGCATAGCTGCGCTCCAGCGAGACCAGCTCGCCGCGGGCGTCGCTCTCGTCAAAGATGAAGCGTTGGGTGAAGTCGGTATCCGGTAGATCAGTCATAGGTCTGGGTATCTGAATTGATGACAAATTGATTACAAGGTTTATAGAATAAAACGCTTTAGCACCGTTTTGGTGCGGTTTTCTGGAGCCGTGGGGGACAGTTTATGAACAATCCGGGTTTGTTCCAAGCCAAGTGGAACCTCGGGCGATGGGCCTTTTGCAATCTACTGGCTGTCGGGCTGCTGTGTTTCTGGCTGTGGCCCACGGGCCAGATGCTGTGTGTGCTTTTCGACGAGTGGCTGTTTCATCTGCTCAATGACCCGCTGGCCAGCAACTCGACCTGGCTGCATGTATGGGCTGTCGCCAGTTTGCGACCGTTTGATGCGGTGGTCGGGGTTATCCTGCTGACGCTGTTGATTCGCGGCGACTGGGTCTTCAAGGCCGTGCAAGTACGCCAGGCGCTGTTCGGTTTTATCGGCATTCTGCTGCTGTTGCTGTTTATCCGCATGCTGTTTTCCAAATTCGCGGCGCACATGGGCTGGCAGCACAGTAGCCCGTCAATGGTGATCAGCGGAGCGATTCAGATGAGCGACTACTTCCCGGGGCTGGAGAAGACCTGGGAGTTGAAGGACCGTTCGAGCCAGAGTTTTCCAGGGGATCACGCGTCGGTGCTATTGATCTGGGGGATGTTCATGACGGTATTCGCCCAGCGCATCGGCCAGGTGCTGGTGATCTGGGGCCTGGCGCTGCTGTTCATGATGCCGCGCCTGGTGGCGGGTGCGCATTGGGGCCAGGACGATTACATTGGCGGGGTGTTGCTGGCGCTGTTGGCGTTGGGATGGGGGTATTACACGCCGTTCGCGGCGAAGGTTTCGAGTGGGTTGTTGCGGGCGACGGCGCCGGTGTTTGGGCTGCTTCAACACGTGCCGCTGATCAGTCGACTGAGTGTGGTTCACCCAGCGTGATGGCCAAGGGTGAGGGAGCTTGCTCCCTCACTGTCGCCGTCAATCATCATTGCCACTGCCGCGAAACTTGAACAGATCACGGCGCTGCTTCTTGCTCGGTTTACCATCGGTAGTCATGCCTGTGGCACCGGCCTTGCGCATCGCTGCTGCATTTTCACGCTTGGCGATGCTGGCTTCGGTCTCGGTGTACAACGCCTGTGCTTCAGGCGCACCACGGCGCACGATGGAAAGCGCCTGAACCACGACCGTCTTTTCATCAAACCCAACACGAATCTGGAACTCATCCCCGACACGCGGTTCTTTGCCCGGCTTGCAGCGCTCGCCACGATGGTGCACCTTGCCGCTCTCGATGGCAGCCTTGGCCAGCGCACGGGTTTTATAGAAACGCGCGGCCCATAGCCACTTGTCCAATCGGACCTTTTCTTCCTCTTCCTGCTTTTGAGCCACTTGAATTCCTCGTTCTGAAAAATGTCGCAACCTTACTCTTGAAACCCTTCAACGCATAAACCTCAAGGCTCACCTAAGATACGCCAGGAACATCCAGTTTTGCGTGCCTTGCCCAAGCCTCCAGTGATTATTGAAGCTTGAGAGATATCTGTCGCCATTTGCCGATTATTCTGCGTGAATACCGCGAATTCGGCACCTAGCCATCAGTGATGGCAGGGGATTGTCACAATCCGTGAGCAGTTGGACGTTACTGTCCTCGACAACTACGAAACATTTCTGAAATGCCGGTTATCCATATTGAAGACATTTGACCATTTGACCGTTGTGGGTCTGCGTGAGTGGGTGGCACTTCCCGACTTGGGAGTGGCAGGCCTGCGCGCAAAGATCGACACCGGTGCCAGCACCTCAAGCCTGCACGCTACCGATATCGAGCCATTTGAGCGCGACGGTGAGAAGTGGGTGCGCTTTACCGCGCACCTGGGCAGCGTTGTGCAACTGCGTCACCGCCGCTGCGAAGCGCCCCTGGTGACGATGAAAACCATCAAGAGCTCCAACGGGCATGCGCAGGTGCGCTATGTCATCAGCACCACCCTGGCACTCGGTGATCGGGTATGGCGGGTGGAGTTCACCCTGGCCTGCCGCAAAGCCATGCGTTACCGGCTGTTGCTGGGTTCCAAAGCCTTGATTGACGGCCAACTGGTGGTCAATCCCGGCATCAAGTACGTTCAAGACAAGCCGGTGTTCCCGGTCTCTACTCTTTCTGTCCCAGGTGCTGCATGAAGATTGCTGTGCTGTCGCGAAACCCGCGTCTGTATTCCACCCGCCGCCTGGTTGAGGCCGGCACCGAACGTGGCCACGAAATGGTGGTGATCGACACGTTGCGTGCCTATATGAACATTGCCAGCCACAAGCCGCAGATCCACTACCGGGGCAAACCGCTGGAGGGGTTTGATGCCGTGATCCCACGCATCGGCGCCTCGGTGACGTTCTATGGCTGCGCGGTGTTGCGCCAGTTCGAAATGATGGGGGTGTTTCCCCTCAATGAGTCGGTCGCCATCGCCCGTTCACGGGACAAGTTGCGCTCGCTGCAGTTGCTGTCGCGCCGAGGTATCGGCCTGCCGGTGACGGGCTTTGCCCACTCCCCCGACGACATCCCCGACCTGATCGACATGGTCAATGGTGCGCCGCTGGTGATCAAGGTGCTGGAAGGCACCCAGGGTATCGGCGTGGTGCTGTGTGAAACCGCGACAGCGGCCGAATCCGTGATCGAGGCGTTCATGGGCCTCAAGCAGAACATCATGGTGCAGGAATACATCAAGGAAGCCGGCGGTGCGGATATCCGCTGCTTCGTGGTGGGCGACAAGGTGATTGCAGCGATGAAGCGCCAGGCCAAGCCAGGGGAGTTCCGCTCCAACCTGCACCGTGGCGGCAGCGCCAGCCTGATCAAGATCACCCCGGAAGAACGCATGACCGCACTGCGGGCAGCCAAGGTGATGGGGTTGAGTGTGGCGGGTGTGGATATTCTGCGCTCCAATCACGGGCCGCTGGTAATGGAGGTGAATTCGTCACCGGGCCTCGAAGGCATTGAAACCACCACCGGCAAGGACGTGGCGGGGATCATCATTCAGCATCTGGAGAAGAATGGTGGGCCGAATATGACCAGGACCAAGGGTAAGGGCTAAAAAGTGCGGGAGCTGGCTTGCCTGCGATAGCTATAGTGGATTCACCATCGCCATCGCAGGCAAGCCAGCTCCCACATTTGATGATTTGGGTTTTTTCAGACCGCATCTCTAGGCAACATCAACCCAAGCGGCAAACGCACCCGCGCCTCCAGGCCACCCTCTTCGCGATTGCGCAGCTCAACATTGCCACCATGCATCGAGGCAATCCGCCGCACAATCGCCAACCCCAAGCCAGTCCCCTTGCCACCCCGGGCACGGTCACCACGGGTGAACGGGTTGAAGATGCCTTCCAACTCATCCGGGTCGATGCCAGCGCCCCGGTCCATCACGCTCAGCACCACATAAGGCGCAGCACTGTCGCCGGACACATAAGCCGCCACTTCCACATCGGAACCGGCGTGATGCAAGGCATTGCCGATCAGGTTGTTCAACAGGCGCTTCATCGACACCCGACGCAATGCAAACGGCTGGATCGGCTCCAGGCGCATACGCACCTGCTCGCCATTCTGGTTGTAGGGTGCAACCACCTCACGCACCAGGTCTGTCAGGTCGACTTCCTCCACCACCTCATCACGGCCATCGCGAATAAACGCCAGGAACTGGTCAAGGATCGCGTCCATGTCTTCGATGTCGCGGACCATGTCGTCGGTAAGATCGCTGTGGTTGCCCATCAACTCCAGAGACAAGCGCAGTCGCGTCAACGGCGTGCGCAAGTCATGGGAGACTCCCGCCAGCATCAGCTCGCGCTCGCGTCCGGCCTGTTCGACATCTTCCGCCATCTGGTTGAACGCGCCGTACACCTCGGTCATCTCACTGGGCGTGTCGCTGACCGGCAAACGCACACTGCGCCCCTGGCCCAATTGACGGGCGGCAAACACCAGGCGTTTTAGAGGTTGATTGAGCTGCCGCACGAAAATCCACGCCGAGGCCGTTGAAAGCAAACCGATCGCCAGGAACCAGCCCAAGACGTTCCAGATCTTCTGCCCCCGCAGCGGATGCGGGTACAGCGGCACTTTCAACCAATCTTCGCCCAGGCTTGGCGCACGCACCCACAAGGCTGGCGACACATGCATACGCAGCCGCACCTCGGTGTCCTCACCCAGTTCGGCCTGCATCTGGCGTTGGTAGATTTCACTGTAGGGCCAATGCTGCTCGCCCTCTGGCACACCTGCACCGGCGACGCGCACCAGGGTCGCGGCCTTGGCGATCTTCTCGCGGTTCTCAGGGTCTGCCGCCCAATAGGCGCGCAGCGTCAGGGCGACACCGTGGCTGTATTGCCGGTCCACCAGCACGTCCTCGTTCATCAACAGATAAACCAGTGTGAGTGCCTTGGAGAACAGAACGACTATCAGCACCAGCCAAAGGGTGCGGGAGAAGAAACTTTGGGGGAACCACAGCGGGGTTTTCATAGAAGACTGCTAGATACCTTGCAGAAACGAGCGGCGCTCGCAGAATTGCAGACGCCGGACATCCCGTCGACCCTCATGGAGTCAAACGCCAGGAT
Source organism: Pseudomonas reactans (assembly GCF_013385825.1). Classification (GTDB taxonomy): domain Bacteria; phylum Pseudomonadota; class Gammaproteobacteria; order Pseudomonadales; family Pseudomonadaceae; genus Aquipseudomonas; species Aquipseudomonas reactans. The sequence goes on from NZ_JACAPG010000002.1 coordinate 538,432, forward strand.
GCCCGCGTCTGCAAATCACCGGTCAACTGGTTTTATTGCCGTCCGGCACAAACACATAACCCACGCCCCATACCGTTTGGATGTACCGCGGCTTGGATGGGTCCGGCTCGATCATCCGGCGCAGACGGGAGATCTGCACGTCAATGGAGCGCTCCAGTGCATCCCATTCCCGACCACGGGCCAGGTTCATCAGCTTGTCGCGGGTCAGCGGCTGGCGAGCGTTCATCACCAGGGCCTTGAGAACGGCAAATTCACCCGTGGTGAGCATGTGCACTTCATCGCCACGCTTGAGCTCACGGGTCGCCAGCGACAGTTCGTAGTCGCCAAAGGTGACACTCTCGTCTTCGCTGCCTGGGGCACCTGGAACCGGCGGCGCTTGGCGACGCAGTACGGCTTTGACCCGAGCCATCAGCTCGTCAGGGTTGAACGGCTTGGCCAGGTAGTCATCAGCGCCCAGTTCGAGGCCCTTGATGCGGCTCAGCTCATCACCCTTGGCGGTGAGCATGATGATGGGAATCTGGTTGTTTGCGCCGCGCAGGCGTTTGCAGGCGGTCAGACCGTCTTCGCCGGGAAGCATCAGGTCGAGTACGACCAGGTTGAAGACTTCACGCCCAAGCAGGCGGTCCATCTGCTCGGTGTTAGGCACCGCGCGAGCACGGTAGCCCTTTGAGTTGAAGAAACGCTCCAGCAGGCTGCTCAGCCCCGGATCGTCGTCAACGATGAGAATTTTTTCGCCTTCAGCAGTTTGTGCAGTGCTGCTCATTGGATGCTCCTCTTATCTCGGCGCGCATTATGGCCTAGCTGCCGTTATACGCACCGTGTGCATTGTTAGCAGATTTTTCCTCAACTGCCAGCGAACCCACGCCCTACAACCGTTGGCGCAATCCCCCCCAAGGGCAGAACGCTGGTTATAATGCGGCGCCGTCGTGCAGGGCAACGTCCGCTCGTTACCGTTTGATGCCGAGGCTTTTTTTACCCGCTTGTGTGATTTTTTCGATTTCGAGGGTCAATAGGCTGCCTCTTGACCCAGGCAGCGGCGCCAGTCGGGCCGCTCAACCAGCCTCCCAGGGCCTTGTTTTCCGGGCCTGCGAGCTGCTTTTCAGAATTTCAGGTGGTTTTATGGACAGCATCAACAGCCGCATCGCCGAGGAACTCGGTGTACGCCCACAACAGGTCGAAGCGGCCGTCGCTCTACTGGATGAGGGCTCCACGGTGCCCTTCATCGCCCGTTACCGTAAAGAAGTGACCGGCAGCCTCGACGACACCCAACTGCGTCACCTGGAAGAGCGCCTTCGCTACCTGCGAGAACTCGACGAACGGCGCATCAGCATCCTCGCCAGCATCGAGGAACAGGGCAAGCTGACCCCACAGCTGGAGCGCGACATCAAGCTCGCCGACACCAAGACCCGCCTCGAAGACCTCTACCTGCCGTACAAACAGAAGCGCCGCACCAAGGGCCAGATCGCCCTGGAAGCCGGTCTGGGCGAGCTGGCTGACGGTCTGTTCAACGACCCGTCGCTGACCCCGGACACCGAAGCCGCGCGCTTCATCGATGCAGAAAAAGGCGTCGCCGACGTCAAGGCCGCCCTCGAAGGCGCCAAGTACATCCTCATGGAGCGCTTCGCCGAAGACGCCAGCCTGCTGGAAAAACTGCGCACTTACTTGAAGCAAGAAGCCATTCTCAGTGCCCGCGTCATCGCCGGCAAAGAGGAGGAAGGCGCCAAGTTCCGCGATTACTTCGAACACGACGAGCCGCTGAAAAGCATGCCGTCCCACCGCGCGCTCGCCATTTTCCGTGGCCGCAACGAAGGCATTCTCAGCTCCGCGCTGAAGGTCGGCGACGAGCTGCCGGGCACCATGCACCCGTGCGAAGGCATGATCGGTCAACAATTCGGCATCCAGAATCAGAACCGTCCTGCGGACAAGTGGCTCGGTGAAGTCGTGCGCTGGACCTGGAAGGTCAAGCTCTACACCCACCTGGAAACCGACCTGCTCGGCGAGTTGCGCGACGGCGCCGAGACCGAGGCGATCAACGTGTTCGCCCACAACCTGCACGACCTGCTGCTGGCCGCCCCGGCCGGCCCGCGCGCCACGCTGGGCCTCGACCCGGGCCTGCGCACCGGCTGCAAGGTCGCCGTGGTCGACTCCACCGGCAAGCTGTTGGACCACGCCACGGTGTACCCGCATGTGCCGCACAACAAGTGGGACCAGACCCTCGCCATCCTGGCCGCCCTCTGCGCCAAGCACGCGGTGGACCTGATCGCCATCGGCAACGGCACCGCCAGCCGTGAAACCGACAAACTGGCCGCCGAGCTGATCAAAAAATACCCAGCGATGAAAATGACCAAGGTCATGGTCTCCGAGGCCGGCGCTTCGGTGTACTCGGCGTCGGAACTGGCTTCCAAGGAATTCCCGGACCTCGACGTGTCGATCCGTGGCGCGGTGTCCATCGCCCGCCGCCTGCAGGATCCACTGGCCGAACTGGTGAAGATCGATCCTAAATCCATCGGCGTCGGCCAGTACCAGCACGACGTGTCGCAGCTGAAACTGGCGCGCGGCCTGGATGCTGTGGTGGAAGACTGCGTAAACGCCGTGGGCGTGGATGTGAACACCGCCTCCGTCGCCTTGCTGGCGCGGATTTCCGGCCTCAACGCGACCCTGGCGCAGAACATCGTGACCCACCGCGACGAAAACGGCGCGTTCAAAACCCGTGCAGCGCTGAAAAAAGTCGCACGCCTGGGCGAGAAAACTTTCGAGCAAGCCGCCGGTTTCCTACGCGTAATGAACGGCGACAACCCGCTGGACTCCTCCGCAGTCCACCCGGAAGCCTACCCGCTGGTGCAACGCATCGCCGCCGAGACCGACCGCGACATCCGCTCGCTGATCGGCGACGCCGCGTTCCTCAAGCGCCTGGATCCAAAGAAGTACACCGACGAAACCTTCGGCGTACCGACCATCACCGACATCCTGCAAGAGCTGGAAAAACCTGGCCGCGACCCACGTCCCGAGTTCAAGACCGCCGAGTTCCAGGAGGGCGTCGAAGACCTCAAGGATCTGGAGCTGGGCATGATCCTCGAAGGCGTGGTCACCAACGTGACCAACTTCGGCGCCTTTGTGGACATCGGCGTGCATCAGGACGGTTTGGTGCATATCTCCGCGCTTTCGGAGAAATTCATCAAGGACCCGCGTGAAGCGGTGAAAGCCGGTGACGTGGTCAAGGTCAAGGTCATGGAAGTCGACATCCCGCGCAAACGCGTTGGTCTGTCAATGCGCATGAGCGACACTCCCGGCGAGAAAATCGACGGTGCCCGTGGCGCGCGCCCGGGTTCGGCGCCGCGCCAGTCGCAGAACAACGCACCGCGCAAGGAAACCGCCACCGCAGCGCCAAGCAACAACGCCATGGCCTCGCTGTTCGCCAACGCCAAACAGTTGAAGAAACGCTGATGGAAATCCCGGCCGGTTTGACCCAGAGCGCGTTCAGCGAACTGATCGGCTGCCGCCTGCAACGCCTTGAAGAGGGCGTTGCCGAGGTGGCCCTGACCCTGGAGCCGCAACTGCGCAACCGCGCGGGCAAGCTCCATGGCGGGGCGATTTTCAGCCTGGTGGACATTACGATGGGGCTGGCCTGTTCCAGCTCCCATGGTTTCGACCAGCAGAGCGCGACCATCGAGTGCAAGATCAACTATATCCGCGCCGTGTCGGACGGTGACGTGCTGTGCACCAGCCGGGTGATTCATGCCGGTCGCCGCACGTTGGTGGTCGAGGCAGACGTGTATCAAGACGAAAGACTTGTCGCAAAAGCGCAGGGCACCTTCGCTGTCCTATAGCTCCCCACCCCCGATTTGAGTTAATTTCGGCGCTGCAATCACGGCGTCGGAATTTTCTCGCTGCGCTGTAGCCAAATTCATGGAGTGAAGTCGGCATATTCAGAGCGGGTTAAATCGACTCTAAACCAGGCGATCACGCCAGTTTTAACTTCACCCTTGTAGACCGTCCTGCCCACCCCCATATTGGGGCGACTGACGCGTGAAGGAATCCAACTTGAGCGAACTTCTCAACCGCCGCCTGGCCCTGCTCGGCAAGCGCGAACACCTCTCCCTGCTAGAGCAGTGCTTGCACGGCATCGAGCGTGAATGCCTGCGTGTTACCGGTGAGGGTCGACTGGCACAAACGCCGCACCCTGAAGCTCTGGGCGCCGCGTTGACCCACGAACAGATCACCACCGACTACTCGGAATCGCTGCTGGAGTTCATTACTCCAGCCCTGCCCAACCCGGCCGATACCCTGAGCAGCCTGGACAAGATCCATCGCTTTGCCTACACCAAGCTGGGCAGCGAATACCTGTGGAGCCCCTCGATGCCGTGCCCGTTGCCGGCCGAGGAAGATATTCCGATTGCCTACTACGGCACGTCCAATATCGGACAGCTCAAGTACGTGTATCGCAAGGGCCTGGCCCTGCGTTACGGCAAGACCATGCAATGCATCGCTGGCATTCACTACAACTTCTCATTGCCGGAGGAACTGTGGCCGTTGCTCAAGGAGACGGAAGGGTTTGTCGGTACCGACCGCGATTACCAGTCCACCGCCTATATCGCGCTGATCCGTAACTTCCGCCGTTACAGCTGGCTGCTGATGTACCTGTTCGGTGCATCCCCTGCCCTGGACGCCGGTTTCCTGCGCGGTCGTTCGCACCAGTTGGAAGTGCTCGACGCCGACACGCTGTACTTGCCTTACGCCACCAGCCTGCGCATGAGCGACCTGGGTTACCAGAGCAACGCCCAGGCTGGCCTCACGCCGTGCTACAACGATTTGAGCAGCTACACCGACAGCCTGCGCGAAGCGGTGGCAACGCCCTACGCGCCGTACGTGGAAATCGGCACGCATCAGGACGGTGAGTGGGTGCAGCTCAACACCAACATCCTGCAGATCGAAAACGAGTACTACTCCAACATCCGCCCCAAGCGTGTGACCTACACCGGCGAACGGCCAATCCAGGCGCTGATGGCCCGTGGCATCCAGTACATCGAAGTGCGCTGCCTGGACATCAACCCGTTCCTGCCGATGGGTATCGACCTGCCGGAGTCGCGTTTCCTCGACGCCTTCCTGCTGTACTGCGCGTTGAACGACAGCCCGCTGTTCGCCGACAACGAGTGCGGCAACGCCACCTCCAACTTCCTCAGCGTGGTCAAGGAAGGTCGTCGTCCCGGCCTGCAATTGCAGCGTCAGGGCCAGCCTGCGGACATGAAGGAATGGGCTGCCGAACTCTTGGAGCAGATTGCGCCACTGGCCGCCATGCTGGATGAGAGCCACGGCATCACCGAGCATAGCCAGGCGCTGGATGCTCAGTTGGCGAAGGTCAAGGATTCGTCCCTGACCCCGTCAGCCCAGGTGTTGGCGACGATGGCCGAGCGTAAGGAAAGTTTTGCGCAGTTCTCCCTGCACCAGAGCCAGTTGCACGCCGAGCATTTCCGTAAGGAGCCGTTGCCGGCGCAAGAGCAGGCACACTTTGAAGACCTGGCGCGTAAGTCGCTGGCACAGCAGGCAGAGCTGGAGCAGAACGAAGTAGGTGATTTTGACGTGTTTGTTGGCTCGTACCAGGCCAGCATCCTCGCCATCAGCAACTGATCCCGCGCCCTTAACGGGAACGATCAACGCACTGACACACCGACCCTTGTAGGAGCCCGGCTTGCCGGCGATGGCGATCTTGAGAACGCCATCGCCGGCAAGCCGGGCTCCTACAAGGGTTTTGTCGTTTTATCGGCGACCACATTTCCTCTCATAAGCTAATTCGAAAATGTTATTTATTTTCTGATTCTTAGATCATTTAGTCTCCTCACACGCCGACCCTCGGCCGCCTGATTGAGGAGCTTCCCCTTGAAACTGCTTACCCCTCTGCGCCTCTTGGCCGCATTGTCCCTGGCCGGTGCCAGCCTGTTTGCCCAGGCGGCGGATGTGACCATCGCTTACCAGACCACCGTGGACCCGGCCAAAGTCGCCCAGGCCGACGGCGCCTACGAAAAAGCCACCAACGCCAAGATCAACTGGCGCAAATTTGACAATGGCGCCGACATCATCGCCGCCATCGCGTCCGGCGACGTGCAGATCGGCTACCTCGGTTCCAGCCCGCTGACCGCGGCGATCACCCGCAAAGTGCCGGTGGAAACCTTCCTCGTTGCCACCCAGATCGGCGGCGCCGAAGCGCTGGTGGCGCGCAACGGCGCGGGGATTAACGGCCCGCAGGACCTGATCGGCAAAAAAATTGCCGTGCCCTTCGTATCCACCGGTCACTACAGCCTGTTGGCCGCGCTGAAGCACTGGAACATCGACCCGTCCAAAGTAACCATCCTCAACCTCGCACCACCGGCGATCATCGCCGCCTGGAAGCGTGGTGATATCGACGCCACCTACGTGTGGGATCCCGCCCTGGGCGTCGCCAAGGAAAACGGCAAGGTGCTGATCACCTCCGGCGAACTGGCCAAGTTCGGCGCGCCAACCTTCGATGCCTGGATCGTGCGTAAGGATTTTGCCGAGAAGCACCCGGAAATCGTCACGGCGTTTGCCAAAGTCACCCTGGATGCCTACGCCGCCTACCGCAAAGACCCACAAGCCTGGCTCGCCGACAAAGGCAACGTCGACAAGCTGGTGAAACTCTCCGGCGCCAAGGCCAGCGACATCCCACTGCTGCTGCAAGGCAATGTCTACCCGCTGGCCGCTGACCAGGTGACCCTGCTGGGCGCGCCAACCACCAAGGCCGTGACCGATACCGCCGTGTTCCTCAAGGAGCAAGGCAAGGTCGATGCCGTGCTGCCGGACTACGCCCCTTACGTCAGCGCCAAGTTCATTACTAACTGATCAGGAGTTCATTGCGATGGCCTTGCTACAACTGGAGCGCATCAGCGCACAGTACCCAGGCGCCACAGAACCGGTACTGTCAGACATTTCAATCGACCTGGGGCCCCAGCAATTGCTGGTGGCCCTCGGCCCGTCCGGCAGTGGCAAGACTTCGCTGTTGAACCTGATTGCCGGCTTTGTCGAACCGTCCGCCGGGCGCATTACGCTTGATGGCGTGCCGGTCAAAGGCCCGAGCGCCGAGCGCGGCGTGGTGTTCCAGGACGACGCCCTGCTGCCCTGGCAGGACGTGCTGGCCAACGTCGGTTTCGGTCTCGAACTGGCCGGCGTTCCCAAGGCGCAACGTGAAGTGCGTGCCCGGGAAATGCTTGCACTGGTGGACCTGGCCGGTTTCGACAGCCGCCGTATCTGGCAACTTTCCGGTGGGCAGAAGCAACGCGTAGGCCTGGCCCGTGCGCTGGCGGCCGACCCTCGCGTGTTGCTAATGGACGAACCCTTCGGCGCCCTCGATGCCTTCACCCGCGAGCAGATGCAGGAGCTGCTGCTGCAAGTCTGGCGGCGCACGGCCAAGCCGGTGTTCCTGATTACCCACGACATCGAAGAAGCGGTCTTTCTGGCCACTGACCTGATCCTGCTGGCGCCCAATCCTGGCCAGATCGTCGAACGCCTGAGCCTGGACTTCGGCCAACGCTACGCCGCCGGTGAGTCGGCGCGAGCGATCAAGTCCGACCCGCGCTTTATCGAAACCCGCGAACACGTGCTGGGCAAAGTGTTCTCCCAACGGCAGGTGTCCGCATGAGCAGCTACGAACTTCCCGTCACGGCCACCAAGCCGGTGGCGCATGCAGTTGCCCCGGTGCGACGCAGCTTGAGCACCCGTTGGATCAGCCTGCTGACGCTGGTCGCCTTGCTGGTCATTTGGTGGGCCGTGACCGCCACTGGCCTGATTGAACCCTTGTTTCTGCCACCGCCGTCCGCCGTGGTGCAAAAAGGCTGGCTGCTGGCAACCACGGGCTATATGGATTCCACCCTGTGGCAACACCTGGGCGCGAGCCTCAGCCGTATCGGCCTGGGCTTGGGTTTTGCGGTGCTGACCGCCGTGCCGGTGGGGATCGCCATCGGCGCCAACCGTATCGCCCGTGGCATTCTCGACCCGCTGATCGAGTTCTACCGCCCGATTCCTCCCCTGGCTTATCTGCCGCTGATCGTGATCTGGTGCGGCATTGGCGAGCTGTCCAAGGTGCTGCTGATTTACCTGGCGATCTTTGCGCCGATTGCCATCGCCACCGCGACCGGCGTGCGCACGGTCGACCCGGCCAAGCTGCGCGCGGCGCAGTCGTTGGGCGCTACCCGCGCACAGCTGATTCGCCACGTGATCCTGCCGAGCGCCCTGCCCGACATCCTCACCGGCGTGCGCATCGGCCTGGGCGTGGGCTGGTCGACATTGGTCGCCGCCGAGCTGATCGCGGCCACCAGCGGCCTGGGATTCATGGTGCAGTCGGCGGCGCAGTTCCTGGTCACTGACGTGGTGGTGCTGGGCATCCTGGTCATCGCCCTCATCGCCTTCGCCATGGAAATGGGCCTGCGCGCCCTGCAGCGTAAATTAGTGCCGTGGCATGGCCAGGCACATTGAGTGAGAACCGCATGAGCAGCCTGACCGTTACCCCCATCAGCACCGCTTTGGGCGCCCTGATCAGTGGCGTCGATATTACCCAGCCGTTGAACATTGAAGAGCGTGATGCCATTGAACAGGCGTTGCTCACCCACTCGGTGCTGTTCTTCCGTGATCAACCGATCAACCCGCAACAGCAAGCACGGTTCGCGGCGAATTTTGGTGACCTGCATATCCACCCGATCTACCCCAACGTGCCGAAACAGCCCGAAGTGCTGATCCTCGACACCGCCGTCACCGACGTGCGCGACAACGCCGTGTGGCACACCGACGTGACTTTCCTCCCCACCCCGGCGTTGGGCGCGGTACTCAGCGCCAAGCTGTTGCCGGCCTTTGGCGGCGACACGCTGTGGGCCAGCGGGATTGCGGCGTATGAGGCGTTGTCCGAGCCGTTGAAGCGCTTGCTCGATGGGTTGACGGCAACCCATGACTTCACCAAGTCCTTCCCGCTGGAGCGCTTTGGCAACACCGCTGAAGACCTGGCGCGCTGGGAAGAGACCCGCAAGAAGAACCCGCCGTTGTCGCATCCGGTGGTGCGCACGCACCCGGTGAGTGGGCGTAAGTCGCTGTTTGTCAGTGATGGGTTTACCACCAGGATCAACGAACTGGAGCCGGCGGAGAGTGAGGCGATTCTGAAGCTGTTGTTCGCCCATGCGACACGCCCGGAGTTCACCATCCGCTGGCGCTGGCAAGAGAATGACGTGGCGTTCTGGGATAACCGCGTGACACAACATTACGCGGTGGATGATTACCGGCCGCAGCGGCGGGTGATGCACCGGGCGACGATTTTGGGTGACGTCCCCTTCTAACCTCACCAACTACTGTAGGAGCCGGCTTGCCGGCGATGAGGCCATTAGCCTTGCGCTGATGTTGAGGCCGCCATCGCCGGCAAGCCGGCTCCTACAGGTTGGATCGGTCAGATTATTCAGCAGTGGATGGCTTTTCCCACAAGTTAATCCCACCCTCCTGGGCAAATCGATCAATCTCCGCCAGTTCTTCCGCACTGAAGCTCAAGTTCTTCAACGCACCAACGTTCTCGATAATCTGCTCCGGCCGGCTCGCACCGATCAGCGCGCTGGTCACCCGTGGATCTCGCAATGTCCAGGCCAATGCCAGTTGCGCCAGGCTCTGGCCACGGCGCTGGGCGATTTCATTCAGTGCACGCACGTGGGCGATGTTGGCTTCGGACAAGTGCTTGGCCTGCAACGAACCACCGCCCGGACGATTCACTCGCGCATCCGCCGGTACGCCGTTGAGGTACTTGTCAGTCAGCAGGCCCTGAGCCAGTGGCGTGAACGCGATCACCCCGGCGCCGAGTTCTTCGGTGGTGTCCAGCAGGTCTTTTTCCACCCACCGGTTGAGCAGGTTGTAGGCCGGTTGGTGAATCAGCAGCGGTACTTTCCACTCTTTGAGCAGCGCGGCGATTTCGCGGGTTTTCACGCCCGAGTAGGACGAGATCCCGATGTACAACGCCTTGCCTTGTTGCACGGCAGTGGCGAGGGCGCTGGCGGTTTCTTCCAGGGGAGTGTCGGCGTCAAAACGGTGGGAGTAGAAGATGTCCACGTAGTCGACGCCCAGGCGTTGCAGGCTCTGGTCGAGGCTGGCCAGCACGTATTTGCGTGAGCCGCCGCCCTGGCCGTAAGGGCCGGGCCACATGTCCCAGCCGGCTTTGCTGGAGATGATCAATTCATCGCGGTAGTGCTTGAAGTCTTCGCGCAGTAAACGGCCGAAGTTGATCTCGGCGCTGCCGTAGGGCGGGCCGTAATTGTTGGCCAGGTCGAAGTGGTTGATGCCCAGGTCGAACGCGGTGCGCAGCAGGGCGCGCTGGGTGTCGATCGGGGTGCTGTCGCCAAAGTTGTGCCACAGGCCCAGGGACAGTGCAGGCAGCACCAATCCACTGCGGCCTACGCGGCGGTACGGAATAGATTCATAGCGGTTTTCGGCAGCAATGTAAGTCATCGAATCCTCTCTTGGACGTCGGCAAATAAGGCCTGGGAATAAGCTTATTCCCAGGCCTTTTAACCAGCTGAATCGCTTAAGTCTGCCGTTCCGTTCTACAGCAATTGCCTACCAGAGTGGAACGACATAACTCACATAGAAGCGGTTTTCATCTTGCACGGTGGCACCGCTGATGTCGGGGCTGGCGTGGGCGTTTTTCCAAGTCACACCCAGGCCCTTGAGAGTGCCGGTGGGCACTTGATACGCCACGGCGACGTTACGTTCCCATTCGCTGGTGGTGCCTTGCGCCGTGCGGATGTCATCGCCGTGGGCATAGGCGGCGGAGAACGTCAGGCCCGTGAGGCCAAGCTTACCGAAGTCATACTTGTACTGCGCAAGCCAAGTGCGCTCACCGGCGTGTTGAAATTTATTCAACTGCATGTTCGTCAGCGCCGGGGTGTCGGCGCCTGAGCCTGGGCCCTGGAGGTTGTCGCCGCTGTTCAGGCCGGAATCCAGGTACGGGAAGTCGCTGTCGCCGCTGTTTTTCTGGATACCCAGGCCGACGGTATGGCCGTCGAGGCTGTAGCTCTCAAGCAAGCTGGCGGTGGTCTGGTTGATGCGGCCTTTGTTCACGCCGTCGCCGTACAGACCACTCGCGGCGTAATCCTTGTCACCGTCGGCGTTACCGCCCACGCCCAGGCTGCGGAACACACGCAGGTCGGTGTCGATGGCACCCACGGATAACGCGTCATGGCGCTTGGCACCGAGGAAGAACTGCTGGTAGTAATCCTCAAGGTTGGAATACCACAGGCTGACCGTGGTGTTCTGGATGCCGGTGTAATCCGCACCGCCGAACAGGAAGCGATCGCTCTCTTTGGTGCCGCCGGCGGTGATCATGCCCTGGTCGCCGGTTTCGTTGCGGATCTTGGTCTTGAAGATATCGCCGCCGGTGAAGGTGAAGTCGCTGAGGTCCTTGGACACCAGTTGCACACCGGTGTTGGTCTGCTGGTACAGGCGCCCATCGGTGTTGGCGAGTATCGGGTTGTTGCCGTAGAGCGTGCCGACACGCAGTTCATCCTTGGCGAAACGCATCTTGAACGTCGGGCTCAACACGCCGAACTGGTCGGCGGATTTGCCGTTATCCAATGGGAACATGCTGCCGGGGTAGCGGCTCTGGTGATCCTTGTCATTGAGGTCGCCGCCGGAGTCCAGCTTCAACCCGTAGAACGCCTGCAAGTCCAGGCCAAAACCCACTGGACCTTCGGTGTAGCCGGACTTGAAGTTGAACTCGAATCCCTGGCCCCAATCGCGAATGCTGTGGGCCTTGGCATTGCTGTTCACCACATCACGCCCCTGCTGGTTGAGGTAGCGGTTGAGCAGGGTCACATCGGCGTGGCTGTCATCGATAAAATCGGCGTGGGCGGACAGCATAAAGCTCGCCATGGCGGCACCCACCATAGGGCTTATCAACGTCTTCATTGTTACCGGTCTCCGTCACTGTTCTGAAATGAAAGCGTCAAACGCTTCACACAATTACGCAGTGGCCAGATGACAGTTCCGCGTCAAAACCCGATGCAGACGGATGAAATTAAATTCATGAAACCCTTTAACTACGCGGCTTAGCGGGCGTTTTCGAAGATTTCCGCGAGCCAGTCGACGAACACACGCACCCTCGGTGACATGTGTCGGTTCTGTGGATAAAGCACCGACACCGGCATCAAAGGTGGCGGTGTTTCCTGGAGAATTTCGCGCATCACGCCCTGCTCGATCAGCTCGGCCATGCGGTAATGCGGGCACTGGATAATCCCCAACCCGGCCACCGCACTGGCGGAGTAAATCTCCGCGCCGAACACCGACAGCGCACCTTCGATACTCACTTCCTGCAACTCGCCATCGACCATGAACTCGAACGGAAACAGCTTGGCCGTGGTGCGCGACACGTAGTTCACCGCGCGGTGCTCACTCAGCTCGGCTACGCTTTTGGGTTCTCCATATTTGCGCAGATAAGCGGGGCTCGCGCAGGTCACTTGGCGCAGGTTGGCGACGCGCCGACCAATCAACGCGGAATCCCCCAGGGTGCCCGCACGCAGCACGCAATCGACGCCCTCGGCGATCAGGTCGACAAAGCGATCCGCCTCACTGATGGACAGCTCGATATCCGGGTATCGCGCCATGAATTGCGGGAGCGCCGGCACCACGAAATACTTGGCCAGCGTGCCGTGCAGGTCCACGCGCAAACGCCCCTTGGGCGCAACACTGCGGAACGCCAACTCGGCTTCCTCAAGCTCCGCGAGTAGCTGCACGCAGCGTTGGTAGTACGCCTCGCCATCGAGGGTCGGGCGTACACGCCGGGTGCTGCGCTCCAATAAGCGCGTGCCGAGCCAAGCTTCGAATTGATTGAGGGTGTGGGTCAGGGTCGCACGGGGCAGATTCAGGTCATCAGCCGCCAGGGTGAAGCTGGAACGCTCGTAAATCCGCACGAAAACCTTCATGGCTTTGACTTGATCCACGCTGCGCTCCTACACATCAATTGTTGGCGATTATTGAACAGTCAAGGCAACTCTGGCGCATTTATCGGCCTGGGTAAACATGTGAATCTGCTTCCACACCCCGTTCAAGGAACCCAGATCATGACGACTCAAGTAGCAATCATCACCGGCGCTTCCCGTGGCATTGGCGCCGTCATCGCCAAGCAACTCGCTGCCGACGGTTACGCCGTGGCCATCAACTACGCCAGCAGCGCCACCGAGGCGTCGAAGCTGGTGGTGGAACTGCGCCAGGCTGGCCATCAAGCCATAGCGATCCAAGGCGACGTCGCCAAACCCGCCGACATCAAGCGCCTGTTCGACGAAACCGAGGCGCAATTGGGCAAGGTGGATGTGCTGATCAACAACGCCGGCATCCTCAAGACGCTCCCCCTGGCCCAGCACAGCGATGAACTCTACGACCAGAACTTCGATATCCACACCCGTGGCACCTTCAACGCCCTGCGTGAGGCCGCCACCCGCCTGAACGACGGCGGACGCATCGTCAACTTCTCCAGCAGCACCGTCGGCCTCAACTTCCCCGGCTATGCGGTGTACATCGCCAGCAAGGCGGCGGTGGAGTCCCTGACCCAAGTGTTCGCCAAAGAGATGCGCGGGCGCCGGATTACCGTCAACGCCGTGGCGCCAGGCCCGGTCGCCACCGAGTTGTTCCTGCACGGCAAGAGCGAAGAGCAGATCCAGGGCATGGCCAAGATGCCGCCGCTGGAACGCCTTGGCCAACCGGAAGATATCGCCCGCGTGGTGGCGTTTCTGGTGAGCCCGGCCGGTGCTTGGATCAATGGGCAAATCCTGCGCGCCAATGGCGGGCTGGTCTGAACATGCACACCACCCTGGTGATCACCGCGGGCTTGATCCTGCTGGTACTGATGCTGTTGATCGGGCAGAAGCTCGGCGTGAGCCGGCACATTCTGGCCTACAGCTTTGCGGCGACCTGGTTGGGGGTGGCGGCGGTCAATGGCGCTGTAGGGGTCGTCACTGCCGGCCAGCCCCTGGTGTCGGAGCTGGTGATCGGCAGTGGCGTATTCGGCGTGCCCCTGGTGGCACTGGCCCTGTACCTCAGGGCCTGAGCCTCAGCGCACCAGGTGCAGGAACTGCAGGTGGCGCTCGTACTGGTCGAGGATGTCGTTGATGATCTGTTCCTTGGTGTAGCCCACCAAGTCATAGTCCTGGCTACCCTCGGCCAGGTGCACTTCCGCCCGGTAGTAGCGACGGTTGTTGAGCTCCTTGGAGCCCATTCCGCCGCGGGCAAATGACGGCGTGAAGTAGCCGCGCATCTGCACCTGGTAGATGAACGGACGCTCCTCGCCATGGCCGATTTCCAGGCTGACGCTGTCGTTGGCGGGGTCAGGTTGCGTCACGACGTTCAAACCCTTCTCGACAAACACCGCCGTCACCTCTTCAATCGCCGGGCGCACCGTCGAGTCAAGGAAACGGTACACCTCGTCTCGCGACGGGAAGTGCACGGCCTGGCTCAAACGCTGGCGCCAGCCGCCGCGCCCTTTGCGAGCCGTCGAAATCGGTGCCAATGAATGCAGCTGGGCGATCTGCTTTTGCGACTCCAGATAGAACGCCTTGTGCAGCCCCCACATCATCAGCAGCAGGATCATGGAGAACGGCAACGAGGTCAGCACCACCGCCGACTTGAGCGAGTCGATGCTGCCGGCAAACAGCAAGGCACTGGTGACCAGCGCCGTCATCGCCCCCCAGAACACCCGCAGCCATTTCGGCCCATCTTCATCGGCGTTGCCGCCTTTGGACGACAGGGTGGACAGCACCACGGTGCCGGAGTCGGCCGAGGTCACGAAGAACACGAAGCTGATAAACACCGTGACCGCGATAACCGTCTTGCTCCACGGGTAGGTTTCCAGCAGCAGGTAGAGGCTCATCGACGGGTTATCAATGGCCGACTGACCGAGTGCCGCCATACCGTGGTTGAGCACCTGGTCGATGGCGCTGTTGCCGAAGATCGACATCCACGCCAGGGTGAAACCCAACGGGATCAGCAGCACGCCAAACACGAACTCACGGATGGTACGGCCACGGGAAATACGTGCGATAAACAGGCCCACGAACGGCGACCATGCAATCCACCAGGCCCAGTAGAACACCGTCCAACCACCCAGCCAGTCGCTGGGTTTGTCGTAGGCGTACACGTCGAAACTCTTGGTCGGCAAGGCGCCCAGGTAGTCACCAATGTTCTGGATCAGGGTATTGAGCAAGTGCTGGGTGGGCCCGGCGAACAACACGAACAGCAGCAGCGCACAGGCCAGCAGCATGTTGATATCGGACATTACGCGCACGCCTTTATCGACACCGGCCACGGCGACGATAATCGCGGCGCCCATCATCAGCGTGATCAGACCCACCTGGATCCACTGGGTATGGGCGATGCCGAACAGGTAGTCGAGACCGGAGTTGAGGTGCAGCACGCCAAAGCCCATGTCGGCACCGAGGCCGAACACCGTGGCAATGATGCCAAAGCCATCCACCGCGTAACCGATGGGGCCGTTGATGCGCTTGCCGATCAACGGGTACAGCGCCGAACGCAGCGCCAGCGGCAAGTTATGCCGGTAGGCGAAATACGCCAGGGCCATGCCGACAAAGGCGAACACGCCCCAACCGTGCAGGCCCCAGTGCAGAAACAGGATCTGCATGGCCTGGCGTGCGGCATCGGCGTTCATTGGCGCGCCCTGGGGCGGTTGCACCAGGTGCGTGAGCGGTTCGGAAACGCAGAAGAAAAACAGCGTGATGCTGATCCCGGCCGCGAACAGCATGCCGGCCCAGGACAGGTAACTGAATTCGGGCTCGTCGTGGTCGGCACCGAGTTTTATCTTGCCGTAGCCCGATAACGCGGTGACCACCACGAAGACCAGATACAGGGTCATCGCCAGCATGTAGTACCAGCCGACCGTGTTGGCCGCCCAGTTTTGCGCGGCCAGCAGCCAGGCACCCGCCTGTTGCGGGATAGCGATGACAGTGATGCCGAACAGCAGGATAAACGTCGCGGCGAAGTAGAAGACCGGCGCATTCATGCGCACCTGGCCGCTGGTAGGGGTGGACGATGCACTCATGAACGATGCACCCCGAGGGTATGGGATGTGGCTGTAAATAACGGACTCAGCAAAGGTAAGCCTCCTGTTGTGAGCGGGCAGCGAACCACCGGGTTTAACTTGAACGAGCATTCAAGTTAAACATGGATAGGCGGTCTGGGACTAATCGCAGGGCTGAGTGGTAAACATTTCCTACACCAGCCCAAGGCAAGCTTAGTCCTCAGCGCTCACAGGAAGTGCCATCACTTTTGCGTGCCATCATCATGCTGCAGATTGGCCTGGGTGATATTCGCCCCCGCCGGCACGCTGCGGGTCAGCCACACGTTACCGCCAATGGTCGAGCCCTGGCCGATGGTGATGCGCCCCAGGATCGTCGCCCCGGCGTAGATCACCACGTCATCCTCGACGATCGGGTGACGAGGGTGGCCTTTCTGCAACTGCCCGTCTTCGTCCGCCGGGAAGCGTTTGGCGCCCAACGTTACGGCTTGGTAGATGCGCACGCGCTCACCGATGATCGCGGTTTCGCCGATCACCACACCGGTCCCGTGATCGATAAAGAAGCTTGGGCCGATCTGTGCGCCGGGGTGGATATCGATACCGGTGGCCGAGTGGGCGATCTCTGCGCTGATCCGCGCCAACAGCGGCAGGCCGGCGCGATACAGGTGGTGGGCCAGCCGATGATGGATCACCGCCAGGATGCCGGGGTAGCACAACAGCACTTCATCCACGCTGCGCGCGGCCGGGTCGCCGTGATAGGCGGCCAGCACGTCGGTGTCCAACAGGCTGCGCAGGGACGGCAGGGCCAGGGCGAAATCCTGGATCAGGCGGATGGCGAGCGCGTCGACTTCGCTGTCATCTTTAGCGCCTTGGCGTGCAGCGTAGCGCAGCTCCAGACGGGCCTGGCCGAGCAAGGCATTCAAGGCAACATCGAGGGTATGCCCGACGTAAAAATCTTCACTCTCTTCACGCAGATCCACTGGCCCAAGGCGCATGGGAAACAGTGCACCGCACAACGACTCCAGAATCTGCGCCACCGCCTCGCGGGACGGCAATTCGCGGCCGCCATGCTCGCCACTCAAGCGCCCATTGCGCGTTCGCCACTGATCCCGGGCGCTGCGCAGTTGGCTGACGATGGTCTGTAATTGCCAATGACTGGAACGCTCACTCACGGTATTCACTCCTGACGAAATGGCCATCACTTTACGGTATGCACACTCGCCGCCCTTAAGAACCAATGGTGTGATACTAAGAACCGTCCGGAATAAGCGATTGACGGTTGCCCGATGAAAAGTGCCTGCCTATAGTCGCCCCATACTCATCAACCGTGCGTAGCCATGATCAAACAACAGCTCGACCGTTTTAACCGCCTGGAACTGCTGGGCGGCGCCACTGCCCTGGAAAAACTCGAGCGGCTGTCGGCCTGGTTGGGCAGGGACATCTACGTCAAGCGCGACGACACCACGCCGCTGGCCATGGGCGGCAACAAGCTGCGCAAACTTGAATACCTCGCCGCAGATGCCATCGCCCAAGGCGCCGACACCCTGGTGACAGCCGGCGCGATCCAGTCCAACCACGTGCGCCAGACCGCCGCGCTGGCCGCCAAGCTCGGCCTGGGCTGCGTCGCCCTGCTGGAAAACCCCACCGGCACCGAAGACCCCAATTACCTGGGCAACGGCAACCGCCTGCTGCTGGAGTTGTTCGACGCCAAGGTGGAGTTGGTGGAGAACCTCGACAACGTCGACGACCAGCTCAACGCCCTCGCCGACCGCCTGCGCAGCAACGGCAAAAAACCGTATCTGGTGCCTATTGGCGGCTCCAATGCCCTCGGTGCATTGGGTTATGTACGCGCCGGGCTGGAGCTGGCCGGGCAGATCGAAGACAGTGGCATCGAGTTCGCCGCCGTGGTCTTGGCCTCCGGCAGTGCGGGAACGCACAGTGGCTTGGCCTTGGCCTTGAGCGAAGTATTGCCAAACCTGCCCGTGATTGGCGTCACCGTCTCACGTACTGAAGAAGCCCAGCGCCCGAAAGTAGAGGGCCTGGCCGAACGCACCGCCGAGTTGCTGGGTGTGGATATTCCCGAAGCCTTCAAGGTGATCCTGTGGGACGAATACTTCGGCCCGCGCTATGGCGAACCGAACGCCGGCACCCTGGCGGCGGTCAAGCTGTTGGCGAGCCAGGAAGGCCTGCTGCTGGACCCGGTCTACACTGGCAAGGCCATGGCCGGCTTGCTGGATGGCATCGGGCGTCAGCGGATTGAGGGCGGGCCGATCATTTTCCTGCATACCGGTGGGGCGCCAGCGTTGTTCGCTTACAACTCGGCGTTCTGACAGATCCAATACACCCCCTGTAGGAGCCGGCTTGCCGGCGATGGCGGTCTCTAAATCACCGCAGGGCTAATGGCCTCATCGCCGGCAAGCCGGCTCCTACAGTTGATCGCCTGATATTCTAAAAAAGAATAACATATTAATTTTATATTATTTTCAAGTCTTAAAAACCCGATCTATCATCGCGCCGTAGGCGAAGACGCGCTACGCGCTTTAAGGCAGGATACGACTACTGCGTCACCTGCTTCGCTCAACATAAAAAACACAGGGGCTCTTCATGACTATTTCTGTATTCCGTCGCACATTGCTGGTGGGCACTTTGGGCCTGGCACTCGGGGCTGGCCTGATCGGCCAAGCAGTCGCGGGTGAACAGCTGGACAACATCAAGAAAGCAGGCGAGATCAAGATCGGCCTGGAAGGCACCTACCCACCGTTCAGCTTTGTCGACGAAAGCGGCAAGCTCAGCGGTTTCGAAGTGGAGCTGTCCGAAGCCCTGGCCAAAGAGCTGGGCGTGAAGGTCAAGCTGCAGGCCACTCCATGGGATGGCATCCTCGCTGCGCTGGAATCCAAACGCCTGGACGCGGTGGTCAACCAAGTGACCATCTCTGAAGAGCGCAAGAAAAAGTACGACTTCTCCAAGCCTTACACCGTGTCCGGTATCCAGGCACTGGTCCTGAAGAAGAACGTTGACGCGATCAAGACCGCCGATGACCTGGCCGGCAAGAAAGTCGGTGTGGGCCTGGGCACCAACTACGAACAATGGCTCAAGGACAACCAACCTAAAGCCATCATCAAGACTTACAACGACGACCCGACCAAGTTCCAGGACCTGCGTATCGGCCGTATCGACGCCATCCTGATTGACCGTCTGGCCGCCCTGGAATACGCCAAGAAAGCCCCTGACACCGCCGCAGCCGGCGACGCCTTCTCCCGTCAGGAAGCCGGTATTGCCCTGCGTAAAGGCGAGCCAGAACTGCTCGACGCGGTGAACAAGGCCCTCGACAAACTGCGCGCCGACGGCACCTTGAAGAAGCTGTCCGAGAAGTACTTCAACGCTGACGTCACTCAATAATGGAAGCAGGTTTCCAACTCGCGCTGGACTCCGCGCCCTTTCTGCTCAAGGGCGCGTATTACACGGTGATCCTCAGCCTCGGCGGGATGTTTTTCGGCTTGCTGCTGGGCTTCGGCCTGGCCTTGATGCGCCTGTCGCGCTTCAAGCTGGTGAGCTGGCTTGCCCGAGTCTACGTGTCGTTCTTTCGCGGCACGCCCTTGCTGGTACAGCTGTTTTTGATCTACTACGGCTTGCCGCAAGTGGGCATCGAGCTGGATCCGATCCCAGCGGCCATGATCGGCTTTTCGCTGAACATGGCCGCCTATGCCTGTGAAATCCTGCGAGCCGCCATCGGTTCCATCGAGCGTGGCCAATGGGAAGCTGCGGCCAGTATCGGCATGACCCGTGCGCAGACCCTGCGCCGGGCCATCCTGCCGCAGGCTATGCGCACGGCCTTGCCGCCGCTGGGCAACAGCTTCATTTCACTGGTCAAGGACACGGCGCTGGCCGCCACTATTCAGGTGCCCGAGCTGTTTCGCCAGGCGCAACTGGTGTCGGCGCGGACCTTCGAAATCTTCACCATGTATCTCTCCGCTGCCCTGATCTACTGGATTTTGGCGAGCATCCTGGCGCATTTGCAGAATCGCCTGGAAGACCGGGTCAACCGGCATGACCTGGAGTCCTGAAGCATGATCGTGGTTGAAAAACTGACCAAACAATTCAAGGGTCAGGTGGTGCTCAACGGCATCGACCTGGAGGTTAAGGAAGGCGAAGTCATCGCCATCATCGGCCCCAGCGGTTCCGGCAAGACCACCTTCCTGCGCTGCCTGAATTTCCTCGAACAACCCACCAGCGGTCGCATCAAGGTGGGCGACATCGAGATCGACAGCAGCAAGCCGATCAACCAGCAGGCCAGCCTGGTGCGGCGCCTGCGCCAGCACGTGGGCTTTGTGTTCCAGAGCTTCAACCTGTTCCCCCACCGCACTGCGCTGGAAAATGTCATCGAAGGGCCCACCGTGGTCAAGAAGATGCCACGGGAAGCCGCTGACGCCCTGGGTCGCAAGCTGCTGGCCAGGGTAGGCCTGGCGGGTAAGGAAGACGCGTACCCACGGCGTCTGTCGGGCGGCCAGCAACAGCGCGTGGCGATTGCCCGTGCGTTGGCCATGGAGCCGGAGGTGATTCTGTTCGACGAACCCACCTCGGCCCTCGACCCGGAACTGGTGGGTGAAGTGCTGGCAACCATCCGCAGCCTCGCCGAAGAAAACCGCACCATGGTGATCGTCACCCACGAGATGAGCTTTGCCCGCGACGTAGCCAATCGGGTGATCTTCTTCGACAAGGGCGTGATCGTGGAGCAAGGCGAAGCCAAGGCACTGTTCGCCAACCCCAAGGAAGAGCGTACCAAACAGTTCCTGAGCAAGTTTCTCGCCCACTGACACCCCCCGCTGTAGGAGCTGGCTTGCCAGCGAAAAACGACCAGACAACACGGTAAATCTGATGACCGCGTTATCATTGACGTTCTTCGCTGGCAAGCCAGCTCCTACACGGGAATCGCTGTTCCAACAGGTAAAACACACCCGCCGCATCCGCCCGAATATCCCCGCGCCAGTCAGACCCTTCTGAATATCTCCAAACCCGCCGTTTAGCCCTTTGCCGCCATTGACGCTCCGTGCCCAACCCTCTTATCTAGCGTCCAGAGGATTGGATCCTATCCCGGCTATTCACTGAATCGTTCTGTTCGGCCCACCGCGCTTGCCTGCGCCAAGGGTCCGGAGCGATTGCTGCTGGCTGCATCAAGGAGACTATTTATGACGCACCCCCTGCTCACCGCCCCGACACTGCCCCAGGCCATCGGCAATGGCATCAATGCCCTGGCCGCCACCCATCTGCAGGTCGACATTGCACCGTATCCCGGCATGGATGAAGGCGACTTGATCGAGCTGTTCTGGAATAACTGTTTTGCCGCTTCGCGCCGGATAACCGCCTGCAAGGTCGGCGCGTTCACTCACCTACGGGTGCCGGAAAGTTTCGTGCTGGATGGCCCGGCCCGGGTGCATTACCAGGTGATGCAAGTCGGCCACTGCGCGGCCCGCTCTGCCGTCAGCCGGGTACGTGTGAAGACCTGTTGCCCGGGCGGCCAGCCCTCACCCCTGTACCGCGACGAAAACCAGAACCTCGCCCCCGTGGGTTTGCCCGACACCATCCGCCGCTTCGGTGTCAACGCCAGCCAGGTGCGGCGCGGTATCCCGCTGACCATCACGCCATACCTGAATATGGACACTGGCGATGCGATCACCCTGCGCTGGGGCGATGTGCGCCTGGACCTGCCGAAGATCCAGGCCCTTGAGGTCGGCCTGGCGGTGCAGGTATGGGTGCCCTCCTCGATCATCACCGAAGCTGGCGACGACTGTCGGTTGGAGGTGACGTACTGCATTCTGGATCGCGTCGGCAACAACTCACGCTGGGCGCCCGCCCGTACATTACGCATTGCCGCCGAGGCGCCGCCCCGCCAGGCCGGGCCGGCGCTGATTTATCAACCGCGCCCACTGGGATCGCCCTGCGAGCCTGGGTAATAGACCTTCTATGCATATTCCCAAAAGTTAGTTTATTTAAATATTTAACACGCTTAGGGTATATGCACCGGACCACCGGACATCGCTGATTTTTCTGTTTTTATTTCATTGAATGCGAGGTCGGTATGGTCAGGATTACCCCGGTGCACAACGCCAGGGCATTACGTGCAGCCAAGGAGCGGCGCTGATGTCTAACTTGGCTCAAACACCCCCCCAGAGCGATCTGGACATTGCCCCCCTGCTGTTGCCAGCCGCCGTGCTGCGCAACGATGCAGAGGCGCTGAAGGCTGCCCATGAACTCGCCCAGGCTGCGCGCCTGCAAGCCGCCAAGCGCGACCAGCAGCGCAAGCTGCCATGGGCGCAGATCGAACAGTTCACGCGCAGTGGGTTGGGCAGTATTTCCATTCCCCGTGAATACGGCGGCCCACAGGTGTCTTTCGTGACCCTGGCCGACGTGTTCGCGATCATCAGTGCGGCAGACCCGGCCCTCGGGCAGATCCCGCAGAACCATTTCGGCATCCTGCACCTGTTGCAGGGCGCCGCCACCGAGCGCCAGAAAAAACAGCTGTTCCAGAGCGTCCTCGACGGCTGGCGCATCGGCAATGGCGGCCCGGAACGCGGCACCAAAAACACCCTGGAACTCAAAGCGCGTATCACCGCTGAGGGTGACGGCTATGTGATCAGCGGCCAAAAGTTTTATTCCACCGGCGCGCTCTTCGCCCACTGGGTTGCCGTCAAGGCACTCAACGATGACGGCAAGCAGGTCATGGCCTTCGTGCGTCGGGGTGCCGACGGCCTGCGCATCGTCGATGACTGGTCGGGCTTTGGCCAACGCACCACCGCCAGCGGCACCGTGTTGCTGGACCAGGTGCCGGTCGATGCCGAGTTGGTCGTGGAAAACTGGCGCATCGGCGAGACGCCGAATATCCAGGGCGCCGTCTCCCAATTGATCCAGGCGGCCATCGACGCCGGCATCGCACGCGGCGCGCTGGATGACACCATCGCCTTCGTACGTGAACGCTCACGCCCATGGATCGATGCCAAGGTCGAACGCGCCAGCGATGACCTGTATGTGATCGCCGATATCGGCAAGCTGAAGATTGAACTGCACGCCGCCGAAGCCCTGCTGCGCAAGGCCGGCCAGGTGCTGGACCAGGTCAGCGCCGCGCCGATCACCGCGCAGTCTGCGGCCCGTGCGTCGATTGCCGTGGCCGAGGCCAAGGTGCTGACGACCGAGGTATCGCTGCTGGTCAGCGAAAAACTCTTCGAGCTGGCCGGTAGCCGCGCGACCCTCGCCGAATTCAACCTCGACCGCCACTGGCGCAATGCCCGCGTGCACACCCTGCACGATCCGGTGCGCTGGAAATATCACGCCATCGGCGCCTATCGACTGAACGGCACGTTGCCGGCTCGTCACTCCTGGATTTAACCGACCAGACCTCTGGAGAACACAATGACTGTCTCTACTCACGTCGCGGTTATCACCAGCGACGAACAAGCCCTTATTGTCGCCAGCGACCTGGCCGAAGACTTCCGCCGCGACAGCGCCCAGCGCGACCGCGAGCGCCGCCTGCCGCTGCCTGAGCTGGATGTGTTCTCGCGCTCCGGCCTGTGGGGTATCAGCGTGCCCAAGGAGCACGGTGGCGCGGGCGTGTCCAACGTCACCCTGGCCAAGGTGATCGCGCTGATCGCCCAGGCCGATGCTTCCCTGGGCCAGATCCCGCAGAACCATTTCTACGCACTGGAAGTGCTGCGCGTAAACGGCAGCCCGGCGCAGCAAAAACGCCTGTACGCCGAGGTATTGGCCGGCCAACGCTTCGGCAACGCGCTGGCGGAACTGGGCACCAAAACCGCCCACGACCGCGTGACCTCCATCACCCGCGACGGTGACGGTTTCCGTATCAGCGGCCGCAAGTTCTACTCCACCGGCGCGATCTACGCACAACGCATCCCCACCTCCGTGGTGGATGAGCACGGCGTACAGCAACTGGCGTTTGTCCCGCGTGACAGCGAGGGTCTGACAGTGATCGACGACTGGAGCGGCTTCGGCCAGCGCACCACCGGCAGCGGTTCGGTGGTGTTCGACAACGTGTGGGTGGCGGCGCAAGACGTGATCCCGTTCCAGAGCGCCTTTGAACGCCCCACAACCGTCGGCCCACTGGCGCAGATCCTTCACGCGGCCATCGACACCGGCATCGCCCGCGCGGCCTTTGAAGATGCGTTGCACTTTGTGCGCACCAAGACCCGCCCATGGATCGACTCCGGCAACGACAAAGCCACCGAAGACCCTCTGACCCTGAAAAGCTTCGGGCACCTGAGCATCCGCCTGCACGCCGCCGAGGCGCTGCTGGAACGCTCGGCTGAATTCCTCGACCGCGCCCAGGCCGACAGCAATGCCGAGACGGTTGCGGCCGCCTCGATCGCCGTCGCTGAAGTACGCGCCTTGAGTACCGAAATATCCCTGGCCGCCGGCAGCACCTTGTTCGAACTTGCCGGCAGCCAGGCGACCCTGGCCGAGCATGGCCTGGACCGTCACTGGCGCAACGCCCGCGTGCACACCCTGCACGACCCGGTGCGCTGGAAGTACCACGCGGTCGGCAATTACTACCTCAACGATGCAAACCCGCCACTGCGGGGGACCATCTGATGGCCAAGAAAAAGATTCTGCTCAATGCCTTCAACATGAACTGCATCGGGCATATCAACCACGGTCTGTGGACGCACCCTCGGGATACGTCCACCCAATACAAGACCATCGAGTACTGGACCGAGCTGGCCAAGACGCTGGAACGCGGGCTGTTCGATGGTTTATTCATCGCCGATATCGTCGGTGTGTATGACGTTTATCAGAACTCGATAGACGTACCGCTCAAAGAGTCGATCCAGTTGCCGGTGAATGACCCGTTGCTGTTGGTCTCGGCCATGGCGGCCGTCACCCAAAACCTCGGCTTCGGCCTCACCGCCAACCTCACCTACGAGCCGCCGTATCTGTTCGCCCGGCGCATGTCCACGCTGGATCACCTGAGCCGTGGCCGGGTCGGCTGGAACATCGTCACCGGCTACCTCGACAGCGCCGCCAAGGCCATGGGCCTGACCGAGCAGGTCGAGCACGACCGTCGCTACGACCAGGCCGACGAGTACCTGGAGGTGCTGTACAAGCTCTGGGAAGGCAGCTGGGAAGACGGCGCGGTGCTCAACGATCCGCAGGCGCGGGTATATGCGCAGCCGGGCAAGGTGCACAAGGTCGAGCACCACGGCGAGTTCTACCAGGTGGAGGGTTATCACCTGTGCGAGCCCTCGCCGCAACGTACACCAGTGCTGTTCCAGGCCGGCAGTTCGGATCGGGGATTGCTGTTCGCCGGCCGGCACGCCGAATGCGTATTCATCAGCGGGCAGAACAAGGCGGCGACCAAGGTGCAGGTGAGCAAGGTACGCGCCAGCGCCGTGGCAGCCGGGCGCAATCCGGATGACATCAAGGTGTTCATGGGCCTCAACGTGATCGTGGGCGCCACCGAAGCGCTGGCCTGGGAGAAGCACGCCGAGTACCTGAGCTACGCCAGTCCGGAGGCGGGCGTGGCGCATTTCTCGGCGTCTACTGCGATTGATTTCGCCCAATACGAGCTGGACGAACCGATCCAGTACGTGAAGAGCAACGCGATCCAGTCGGCCACCAAGAACCTGCAGAACAACGATTGGACCCGCCGCAAATTGCTGGAACAGCACGCCCTGGGCGGGCGCTACATCACCCTGGTCGGCTCGCCTGAGCAGGTCGCCGACGAGCTGGAATCCTGGATCAGCGAAACCGGCCTGGACGGCTTCAACCTGACGCGCATCGTCACGCCGGAAAGCTATGTGGACTTCATCGACCTGGTGGTGCCGGAGCTGCAAAAGCGCGGGTCGTACAAGACTGAATATGAACAGGGAACGTTGCGGGAAAAAGTCTTTCAAGGCAGCGCCCGCCTTCCCGAACAACACACCGGATCCACCTACCGCCACTAACCCCTGTAGGAGCGAGCTTGCTCGCGAAGATCGTTAACGATAACGCGGGGCGCCTGATTTCCCGAGGCGCCCTCAGGTTTTTCGCGAGCAAGCTCGCTCCTACAATTGGAAGCCCATTATGAAAAAGACATTACTCGCTCACCCAGTCAAAGCACTGGCCCTGGCTTTCGGATTGTTCAGTTCGGCGGTGTTCGCCGCCGATGCGCCGTTGAAAATCGGCACCACTGCGGCCTTTGCGATTCCTCTTGAAGCCGCCGTGGCCGAAGCCGGCAAGCAAGGCTTGAAGGTCGAGCTGGTGGAATTCACCGACTGGATCGCGCCGAACGTCAGCCTCGCGGCCGGCGATATCGACGTGAACTACTTCCAGCACATCCCGTTCCTGGAAAACGCCAAGGCCGCCGCCGGTTTTGACCTGGTGCCGTACGCGCCGGGAATCATCAACAACGTCGGCCTGTATTCGAAGAAGTACAAGAGCATCAACGACCTGCCCCAAGGCGCCAGCGTGGCGATTGCCAACGACCCGATCAACAGCGGTCGCGGCCTGCAACTGCTGGCCAAGGCTGGGCTGATCACCCTCAAGCCGGGCGTGGGCTACAAGGCCACCGAGGAGGACATCGTTTCCAATCCGAAGAAGATCAAGATCCTGCAGGTCGAAGCGGTACAACTCGTACGCGCCTACGACGACGCCGACCTGGTGCAGGGCTACCCGGCATACATCCGCCTGTCCAAGACCTTCGATGCCGAGTCGGCGCTGCTGTTCGATGGCCTCGACCACCCGGAATACGTGATTCAGTTCGTGATCCAGCCGAAAAGCAAAACCGACCCTCGAGTGATCAAGTTCGTCGACATCTACCAACATTCGCCGGTCGTGCGCGCCGCGTTGGACAAATCCCTGGGCAAGCTCTACCAGGTCGGCTGGGAAGATAAAAAATGACCGCCGCCAACGCCCAACTGCGCGACCTGGGCTTGCCGCCCAGGGACGCCGAGCAGACCGAACTGCACCCTGACCTGAACCGCGCCCATGTGCGCTTTATCAACCTGGGCAAGACCTACGACGGCACTGTGCATGCCTTGCAAGGCATCGACCTGGCGATCCAGCGCGGTGAAGTGTTCGGCATCATCGGCCGTAGCGGTGCCGGCAAGTCGTCGCTGATCCGCACCATCAACCGCCTGGAGCAACCCAGCAGCGGGCGCGTGCTGATCGATCAGGTCGACATCGGCGACTTCGATGAAGACCGTCTGGTGGAACTGCGTCGGCGCATCGGCATGATCTTCCAGCATTTCAACCTGATGTCGGCCAAGACGGTGTGGCAGAACGTCGAGTTGCCGTTGAAAGTGGCGGGCGTGCCGAAGCTGCAACGCGAGCAAAAGGTACGCGAGTTGTTGGAGCTGGTGGGCTTGCAGGACAAACACAAGTCTTACCCGGCGCAACTGTCCGGCGGGCAAAAACAACGCGTGGGTATCGCCCGTTCGCTGGTGCACGACCCGCAGATTCTGCTGTGTGACGAGGCCACGTCGGCCCTGGATCCGGAAACCACCCAGTCGATCCTCGGCCTGCTGCGCGAGATCAACAAGCGCCTGGGCTTGACCATCGTATTGATCACCCATGAGATGGCAGTAATCCGCGAAATCTGCGACCGCGTGGTGGTGCTGGAACACGGGCGCATCGTTGAGCAAGGCCCGGTGTGGCAAGTGTTCGGCAACCCACAGCATGACGTGAGCAAAACCCTGTTGGCGCCACTGCAACACGGGTTGCCGGACGAGTTACAGAGCCGTTTGCAAGACACACCGGCATCCGCCGACGCCGCCGTGGTGCTGCGCTTGCAGTTCACCGGCAGCGACACCGACGAACCGGACCTGGCCGCGCTATTCAGTGCACTCGGCGGGCGCGTGCGCTTGCTGCAAGGCGGCGTGGAACGCATCCAGGGACATGCCCTCGGGCAACTGCTGTTGGCGGTGAGTGGCTCGCCGCACAATGCCGACGAGTTGCGCAACCGTGCCGGCAATTGGGCACAACAGGCGGAGGTGCTGGGTTATGTGGTTTGATCGTTTAGTACAGGGCGCCATCGACACCTTGTTGATGGTCGGCGTGTCGTCGCTGATCGCGCTGCTGGTGGGGATCCCGCTGGCGGTGTTCCTGGTCACCAGCGACAAAGGCGGCATCTACCAAGCCCCGGCGCTTAACCGCGTGCTGGGGGCATTCGTCAATCTGTTCCGCTCGATTCCATTCCTGATCCTGATGGTGGCGCTGATCCCGTTCACTCGACTGATCGTTGGCACTACCTATGGCGTATGGGCCGCCGTCGTGCCGCTGACCATTGCCGCCACGCCGTTCTTTGCGCGGATTGCCGAGGTGAGTTTGCGTGAGGTCGACCACGGTCTCATCGAAGCTGCGCAGGCCATGGGCTGCCGCCGCTGGCACATCATCTGGCATGTGTTGCTGCCGGAAGCGCTGCCGGGAATTGTCGGCGGATTCACCATCACGCTAGTCACCATGATCAACTCGTCGGCCATGGCCGGGGCGATTGGCGCGGGTGGGTTGGGCGACATTGCGTACCGCTATGGGTATCAGCGCTTTGATACGCAGATCATGCTCACGGTGATCGTGTTGCTGGTGATTCTGGTGGCGGTGATTCAGTTGGGGGGTGATCGGTTGGCTCGGGTGCTGAACAAACGGTGAGTACTGGTTTGTACCTGTTAACTCTGACAGTTGTTTGTGGTTTTTTAGGCACGTCTAATTAGCCAAACAACTGATCATGGAGCAAATGAAATGTTCAACCTCATGAACCTCGGCAGGTGTACAACGCTGATTTTCGTAATAGCCGCATCCAATACTGCCGCCGTCATAGCGACTCCACTTCACTTCGAAAAGCGAGGTGTATCAATGGGCGGTAGCTCACTCTTAAATGCCATGCTTTATGTGCGTAGTAACCATCAGAGCTATAATGACCTCGATAATTGGAATACGACTCTAAAACAAACAGTGTTTTCAAGAGAGCTTTAGCATTTCGACACCTCAGCGTATCGCTGATTAGCCCAGTAGGCTGATTCGGGCTCAAAAGAAACGATGAACGCTCACCACCTGTCTGCACCTGTCAACTTTGACAGTTGTTGCCTGTTTTATTTTCGCCTCTAATCAGCCCAACTCTCTCCAAGGATGGGCTGAAGATGAACAAGCTCCTGAAGAGCTTCATAGGCTTCCTGCTGACGGGCGTGTTTGGGTTGAACGCCAACGCCGCCACGTACGTCAACCTAGGCCATACGGCAGGCGAGCAGTGCGAAACCGTTAGCGTCAACGACAACGGTATCGCCGTCGGCAATTGCTCTCCTGCCAGTACCAGCGCCAACAACGTACCTTTTGTTGCTAACGTGAACGCACCGAACTCGCAGGTGCCACTCGCGCCGCTGGTTGCTCACCAACCCTGTTTCGTCAGCGCCGTCTCCAATGGTGGTTGGATTGGCGGAACCTGCAGCGACGCCAACAATGTCGACACAGCGGTGATCTGGAAGGCAGCGACGCCCGGCAGTGCACCAACTGCTCTCGCAGCGCTTCAAGGCACATTACTGCGTGCCGCCGATGTGCGAACCCTCATCACTGCGTTCAATCAACGTGGAGACATGATTGGGTGGAGTATCAGCAGCAACGAAGAACGCTCCACTGTCGTGTGGCCCGCGGGCACCGGAACGCCTGTGCGGGTTTTTTCATCGCTGCTTGGGCTGCTTGGCTACAACGACAAGTGCTTCCCTGCCGATGTGAACAACACCCTTGCCAACGGCTACCCCAGCATTGCGCTGAACTGCCCAGGCGCCAATGGCATTACCACTCCTCAAATTGCCCAGGCCAACGCCTCCGGTTTTGCCGTCACGTCTTTACCTATTGCGAGCGGGGCCAACCGCTGTACTGTCCGCGGCATCAACAACGCGACGCAATCCGTGGGTGACTGCGAGTACCCCCAGGCCGACATCAACCTGACACGGACGACGGTCTGGAATACACCCGCTTCCGCACCGCTGACACTGACCCTCGCCGTGAACTCCAAGAATGCAGGAATGGCAATCAACAACATGGGAGTTGTGCTCGCAGCCCGTCAGGACGCCACGGGCAGAACCAGCTATTTGACTTGGTTCCCCAGTGTCGGGGTGTTCGGCATTCAACTGATTGTCCCCCCCACCGGGGCGGTTTGGGCGCAAGCGTTCAGCATCGCTGACAACGGCACCGTGGCGATCAATAGCACTGACAGTAATCAATACAGCACTGGGTGTATCTGGACACCCGCTACAAGCGGTAACCCCGCGATCAATAATTGCCTCGCCTCAATCGGGGGCGGCAAAGAAAATCAGCTGACCGCGCTCTCCCAAAACGGGGGGTACGCGGGAGGAGTGAATGTTAACGGCGTACAAGACCTGGATGCGGTAGCAACGCCACTGCCCTGAAAAGCGACGCCTACGTTGTCTGCGCGCATGGCTACAAGGCCCACAGGCCACAAAAAACCAACTATAGGAAGCGAATGAAATGTTCAACATCAAGACATCCAGCTGGTGTGCAGCGTTTGTATTGGCTGTCGTCAACATCGGTGATTCAGCGGCGACTCCGCTTCCCATCCAAGGCAGGATCTCACTGTCTAGCGTTAACTCTTTTCGCCTACCCATTCTCCAGTACCTTCAGTTGTCCGCTGAGAGGGGTGTCCTTTACCAAAATGGACTCGCCCTCACGGGCCCGTCAGCAAAACATGGGATATAGTCACCGTTTAACCGCCCAAACGTCTCCCTATGAAACTCGCCCCCGACGACCTCGACCAGATCACCTCCACCACCCTCGGCCACTACAACAAAGTGGCCGAGAACTTCCGTGAAGGCACCCGCGATCACGATGTGAGCCAGAACATCGACGCTTTGTTGCGGCATATCCAGGGGGCGCCACCGTTTACCGTGCTGGATTTCGGCTGCGGCCCAGGGCGGGATCTGCAAACCTTTACGCGTATGGGGCATATCGCCGTGGGGCTGGATGGCTCGGAGCGGTTTGCGCAGATGGCGCGGGAAGACAGTGGCTGCGAGGTGTTGCAGCAGGACTTCCTGAAGCTGGACCTGCCTGTCGAGCGCTTCGACGGGGTGTTTGCCAATGCGGTGCTGTTTCATGTTCCCAAGCAGGAATTGCCGCGCGTGCTCAAGCAGTTGCAGGGGACGTTGAAGCCTGGGGGCGTGTTGTTCAGCTCCAATCCTCGAGGTGAGAATCAGGAAGGTTGGAATGGGCCGCGGTATGGGTCTTATCACGATCTGGAGGCGTGGCAGGCGTTGTTGGCCGAAGCGGGTTTTGTGGAGTTGGAACATTACTACCGGCCGGCAGGATTGCCGAGGGATCAACAGCCTTGGTTGGCCAGCGTCTGGCGTAAACGCTAGATATTCAGCGTATGGACCGGACTCATCGCCGGCAAGCCGGCTCCTACAGGTGACCGCATTGCAACTGTAGGAGCCGGCTTGTCGATGCGTCGCACCGCGGCGATAGCGATTTCACAATCACCACAGCCCCATCAAGCCTGTTCTTTTTTCGGCTCGCGGATCTTGTACCAGGCCACATACAGCGCCGGCAGGAACAACAGCGTCAGCAAAGTCGCGATGATGATCCCGCCAATCATCGCGTAGGCCATCGGCCCCCAGAACACCTCACGGCCGATGGGGATCATGCCCAGGCTCGCCGCCGCCGCCGTCAGCAGGATCGGTCGGCGTCGATGCTCGGTGGCTTCTACCACCGCATCCCACGGCGTATAGCCTGCCACCTCATACTCATGAATCTGCGTCACCAAAATCACCGAGTTTCGGATGATGATGCCGATCAGCGCCAGGATCCCCAAAATCGCCACGAAACCCATGGGCGTGCCCGTGGGGATCAGCGCAAGCACCACGCCAATCAAACCGAGCGGCGCGACACTCGCCACCAGGAACATTTTCTGCACGCTGTGCAGCTGGATCATCAGGAAGGTCGCCATCAGGAACAGCATCAGTGGCACCACGCTGGCAATCGGGCCCTGGGCCTTGCCGCTTTCTTCCACGGTGCCGCCAGTGGCAACCTTGTAGCCCACCGGCAGGCCGGCGCTGAATTTGTCGATCTCCGGCTTGAGCTGTTTCACCAGGTCCGTCGGCTGCATCTCATCACGCACCGACGCCTTGATGGTGATCGTCGGTTTACGGTCGCGGCGCCACACCAGCGGCTGCTCCAGCTCATAGCGCACCGTGGCGAACGCCAGCAGCGGAATCGAGGTGCCGTTGGGTGTGACGATCTGCAGGTTCTGCAAGGTTTCCGGCGTACCGCGTTCGGCATCTTCGGCGCGGCCGACCACGTTGATCAGGTAGATATCGTCATGCACCTGGGTCACCGAGGCGCCGCTGACCACGCTGTTCATCAACTGCGCCACGTCTTCCGACGACAGCCCCAATTGCCGCGCCTTGTCCTGGGCGATGTCGATACGCAGCACTTTGCCCGGCTCGTTCCAGTCGTAGATGATCTCGCCCAGGTGGGTGTTCTTATCCAGCAAGGTCGCCAATTCGATGGCGTGTTTGCGCACTTGATCAGTGTCTTTGCCCGACACGCGATACTGAATCGGCCTACCCACCGGCGGGCCCATTTCCAGCGGCTGCACAAAGCTGCCGATGCCGACGAAATCATCACGCAGGCGCTTTTGCAGCCGCGCGATCAACTCACCGCGCTCTTCCAGGCCCTTGCTCACGATGACCAACTGCGCGTAGTAGGGGTTTTCCAGTTGCTGGTCGAGAGGCAGGTAGAACCGGATCGCGCCCTGACCGATATAAGTGCTCCAACGCGCGATGTCCGGGTCGTCCTTGATGATCGCTTCCAGGCGGTCAACGGCCTTGCGTGTCTCGTTGATCGAGGCGTTTTGCGGCAGGTTCAGGTCAACCAGGATTTCCGGGCGGTCCGATGACGGGAAGAATTGGTTCTGCACGAACTGCATGGAGAACACCGACGCCACAAACAGTGCCACGGTGATGCCAATCGCCCACCAGCGGTTACGCATGGCCCACAGCATGCCGCCATTGAACGCCCGGCCAATCCGCCCCGGCTCGGCGTCGTGGGGTTTCACCTTGGCGCTGAGGATATGCACGCCAATTACCGGCGCAAATAGCACCGCCACCACCCACGACACCAGCATCGCTACAGCAATCACCGCGAACAGAGTAAAGGTGTACTCGCCCGCCGAACTGGCGTTGAGGCCAATCGGCACAAAGCCGGCGACTGTGACCAGGGTACCGGTCAGCATCGGGAATGCCGTGGAGGTATAGGCGTAGGTCGCCGCCTGCTCCTTGGTTTCGCCTTTCTCCAGGCGCGTGATCATCATCTCGACGGTGATCATCGCGTCATCCACCAACAGGCCGAGGGCAATGATCAACGCGCCCAACGACACCCGCTGCATGGTAATGCCGCTGTATTCCATGAACACGAATACCAGCGCCAGCACCAACGGAATCGAGCACGCAACCACCAATCCGGCGCGCATGCCAAGGCTGATGAAGCTCACCACCAACACGATGATCACCGCTTCGAACAGTGCGCTGGTAAATCCGCCAACGGCCTCTTCCACCACCTCAGCCTGGTCTGACACCTTGTGCACACCGACGCCCACTGGCAGGTCGGCGGTGAGCTCGTCCATGCGCCCATGCAGGGCCTTGCCGAACGACTGGATATTGCCGCCCTTCTGCATGGCAATCGCCAGGCCAATCGCCGGCTTGCCATTGAAACGGAACATCGGCCGCGCCGGGTCCACATAGCCTCGGCTGATATCAGCGATGTCCGCCAGCCGATAGAAGCGGTCGTTAAGCCGCAGGTTGACGTTGGCCAGGTCCTTTTCCGAAGCGAACTGCCCCGACGTGCGCACCGAGATCCGCTCCGGCCCGGCCTCGATCACCCCGGCCGGTGTCACCGCGTTCTGCGATTGCAGGCTTTGCACCACTTGGCGCTGGTCAATCCCCAGGGCGGCCAGTTTGCGCGTGGAAAAATTGAGGTAAATCACTTCGTCCTGCTGGCCGATCATCTCGACCTTGCCCAGCCCCGGCACCGAACGGATCTCGGCGCGCACCTGCTCCACATAGTCGCGCAGTTGACGCATCGACAGGCCGTCGCCGGTAAAGGCGTACACCGAGCCGAACACGTCACCGAACTCATCGTTGAACGACGGCCCCTGCAAACCCTGGGGGAAGGTGCCGCGAATGTCGTCAATCTTCTTGCGGACCTGGTACCAGATCTCCGGAATGGCCTTGGCGCTGGTGGTGTCCTTGAGGAACACGAACACCGTGGACTCGCCTGGCCGGGTGTAGCTTTTCACGTAGTCGAGGGAGTCGAGCTCTTCGAGTTTTTTCTCGATGCGGTCGGTGACCTGCTTGAGGGTTTCTTCCTGGGTCGCACCCGGCCAGCGGGTCTGGATCACCATGGTCTTGATGGTGAACGAAGGGTCTTCCTCGCGACCCAGGTTCATGTACGAGAACACGCCCATCAGCAGCGCGACGAACATCAGGTACCAGACGAAGGACTGATGCTTGAGGGCCCAGTCGGATAAGTTGAAGCTCCCTTTCATCGCGGGCTGTCCTCGTCGATTTTGACTTTTTGCCCGGGTTTCAGGCTGTTCACGCCGGCGGTGACGATACGCTCGCCGGGTTTGACGCCGCCATTGAGCAAGGCGCTGTTGGCGTCACGGCTGATCACCGTGATGTCGCGCGGTTGCACGGTCTGGCTTTGGGTGTCGAGCAGCCAGATGCGGGTCTTGCCGTCGACCTCCTGCAAGGCACTCAGGGGCACTTCGATGCGCGGCGCGATGGCGGTGCTCAAGGTCACGCTGATCGCCGTGCCAAGGCGGAACGCGGGCGGTGTTTCGGCCAGGGTCAGGCGCGCACGACGGGTGCGTGTGGCGCTCTGGGCCTGGGGTTCGATCTCGCGCACGATGGCGGTGGTGTTGACGCTGGGGTCGAGTTGCCCGGCGACGAGGAACACCACGTCATGGGGCAGGCGCTCGGCCAGGCCGGCGGGCAGGTCGATCACCGCTTCCTTGATGTCCGGGCGGGCCAGGGTCACTACTTGCTGGCCGGCGCTGACCACCTGGCCGGCCTCGGCATTCCACGCGGTGACGATGCCGGCGTGATCGGTGCGCAATTCGGCGTAGTTGAGTTGGTCCTTGGCTTGGTTGACCGAGGCTTGCGCCTGGTCGAGTGAAGCCTGGGTAGTTTTCAGGTCGGTCTGGGCAATGTCCAGCTGGGCCTGGGCGCCGACGCCGCGGTTGAACAGCTCCTGCTGGCGCCGGGCGTTGGCCTGGGCGTTGATAAATTGCGCCTGCACGCGCGCCAGGTCGCCCTGGGCTGCGCGCAATTGGTTCTGTTGGTCGGTGGGGTCGAGGACGGCAAGCAAGGCGCCCTTCTCAACCTCGGCGCCCACGTCCACGGCGCGGCGGGCAATGCGGCCGGGCACACGGAAACCCAGGTTGCTTTCATAGCGGGCCTGGATGGTGCCGGCGAAACGGCCGAGGTTTTCCTGGTCCTCGGCTTTCACTTCCATGGACAGCACGGGGCGCACCGGTTCGGGTGGCGGCTCTTCCTTCGAACAAGCCACCAGCAACAGGCTGGCGGCGAGCAACACCGTCAGGCGCTTCATGGCTGGGCTCCTTGCTGGGCGATCTCGACGATCATGCCGGGGTGCAGCAATTGCCCGCCGGCCACCACAACTTTCTCGCCTCCCTTGAGGCCGTCGCCAATGATGACTTTGCCGGTGAGGTAACGCGCCACCGTGACCTTGTGCAATTGCGCCTTGCCGTCGCTGTCGATCAGCCATACGGCGGGTTCGCTGAGGTCCTTGGTGAGTGCGGCCCAAGGCAATTCAATACTGGCCTTGGCCGGGCCATTGGCGGTGGCGCTGACCACCGAGCCGAGTTCCATGCCTTTGGGCAACGCTTGCAGGGCGATCTTCACCTGCACGGTGCCGGTATTGGCGGCCACGGCGGGCGTGACTTCACGCACCTTGCCCACGGCCTTGATGCTCGGGTTATCCAAGAGGCTGACGGTAATCGGCGCCTCCGGTGGCGGCTCCACCAGCAGCGACTCATAGACGTTGAACACCGCATCGCGCTCGCCATCCCGCGCCAGGCTGAAAATCGGCACGGTGGCCTGCACCACCTGGCCGACTTCGGCCTGGCGCGCGGTAATCACTCCCGGCGCTTCAGCGATCAGCGCGGTATAGCCGAGCTGTTCGCGGGCGTTGGCCAGTTGGGCCTGGGCGGCGGCGAGAGCACTCTGGCTGCTGCGCAGCGCGGCCTGGGCGGAGTCGTATTCGCTGCGGCTGGTGTAGCCCTTGGGCAGGAGTTTTTCCTGGCGCACGAAGGCAGCGGCGGTCTGCTTGACCCGCGCCTGTTCGGCCACGACTTGGGCCTGGGCGGAGTCGACGTTGGTCTGCAAGTCCTTGGGATCGAGCTTGGCCAGCACTTGCTTGGCGCTCACACGGTCACCGACGTCCACCATGCGCTGGATGATCTTGCCGCCCACGCGAAAGGACAGATCGGTTTGCACACGGGCCTGGATATCGCCGGTCAGCGTGACCGCAGCAGCAAAATCCGCTGGCTGCACGGTCTGCACGAACACACGTGAGTGCTGCTTGGGTTCGGCCTTTTCCTCGCCACAGCCGCTTAACAGCGCCAGTAGGCCAAGTCCGAAAATACAGGTGAAAATGCGACCGCCCATGCAGGCTCCTTGTGCGTGATGCCGACGTGCCAGTGTGTATGCGACTGTGAGCTTAGTTCAGGGTTCCTTATCTGCATGGAGGCTCCCATACTCCAATGGTTCCCACGCCGACTGAATGCCCATGCTCAAGACACTCGCGGTAGCCAATTACCGCTCGATCAACAAATTGTTAGTGCCCCTGGACCGGCTGAACCTGGTGACAGGGCCCAATGGCAGCGGCAAATCCAACTTGTACCGCGCCCTGCGCCTGCTGGCGGAAACCGCCCAGGGTGGGGTGATCAATGCGCTGGCCCGTGAGGGTGGGCTGGACTCGACCTTCTGGGCCGGGCCCGAGACCATCAGCCGACGCATGCACAACGGCGAAGTGCCGATTGAGTCCACCGTGCGCCAAGGTGTGAAACGCCTGCGCCTGGGGTTTGCCGGGGAGGATTTCAGCTACGCCATTTCCTTGGGGTTGCCTGAACCGAGCGAGTCGTTTTTCTCCCTCGACCCCGAGGTCAAGAAGGAATGCATCTGGGCCGGCCCCATCTACCGCCCGGCCAGCCTGCTGGTGCAGCGTTCCGGGCCGATGGTGCGGGCACGTGAGGGCCGCGCCTGGGATGTGCTGGCCCAGCACACGCCGAACTACCACAGCCTGTTCGATCAGGTTGGCAGCCTGCGCGGCTCACCGGAGGTGTTGCTGCTGCGCGAAAGCATCCGTGGCTGGCGCTTTTACGATCACTTTCGCAGCGATGTGGACGCGCCAGTGCGTCAGCCACAACTAGGCACACGCACGCCAGTGCTCCATCACGACGGGCGCGATCTGGCAGCGGCATTGCAGACGATTCGAGAAATTGGCGATCCCGAGGCATTGCAGCGCGCAGTCAGCGATGCGTTTCCCGGCGCGCGTCTGAATATCCAGCCATTGCCGGGCGGGCGCTTTGCGATTGAGTTTTATCAGGAAGGGTTGCTGCGACCGTTATCGGCGGCGGAGCTGTCCGACGGCACCTTGCGTTACCTGCTGCTGATCGCGGCGCTGCTCACACCTCGACCGCCGACCATGATGGTGCTGAACGAGCCGGAAACCAGTTTGCATCCGGACCTGTTGCCGGCGTTGGCGCGCTTGATTATCCAGGCGTCGCGTCAATGCCAGGTGTGGGTGGTGTCCCATGCCAGCCGCTTGATTGCGGCGTTGCAGCAGGATGAGGGGTGCAATTCGATTGTGTTGGAGAAGGTGTTGGGGGAAACCCAGATTGTGGGCCAGGGGATTCTGGACGCGCCGGCGTGGCATTGGCCGCAATAGCCGGTGACTGGGAGGGCCTCATCGCCGGCAAGCCGGCTCCTACAAGGACTACGGTGACCTGTAGGAGCCGGCTTGCCGGCGATAGCTGAATCAGCCCTGCCACTTCCCGCCTTCAACAATCACACTTTCCGGCTTGGTGTCATCGCTCAGCTCTTTACGCACATATTGGTCGTACAGCTTGAGCAGGAATTTCTCCTCGCCCAACTTGGCCAGCTCGGCATTCACCCAGTCGCGCAGTTCGACGTTGCCCTTCTTCACCGCGGGTGCAATCGGCGCTTCATCACCCAGCTTTTCTTCCAGCACACGGTAGCCCGGGTTCTGCTTGGCCCAGCTGAACAGCACCAGGTTGTCCTGGGCATACGCATCACCACGGCCAGCGGACAACGCCTGCAACGACTCGGAGTTTTTCTCGAACTTGAGCAGTTTCCAGTCCGGGTGGTTTTTGGTCAGCCAGATATCGGCGGTGGTGCCGGTGGTAACGATGGTGGTGCGGGTGGCCAGGTCATCCAGGCTTTTGACGGCGCTGTCGTTCGGCACCAGGGCCTGTACTGCGACTTTCAGGTTGGGGTTGGTGAAGTCCACGGCTTCCTTGCGCTCCGGGGTCACGGTCATGTTGGCGAGGATCAGGTCGACCTTGTCGCTTTGCAGGAACGGAATACGGCTCGCCGGCTCGACGGCGACGAACTCGACTTTGTTTTCATCGCCCAGCAGGTCCTTGGCGAATTGGCGGCCGATGTCGGTATCGAAACCAACGTAGCGGCCGGCTTCGTTCACAAAACCAAACGGCGGTTTGTCGGTGAAGACACCGACGATCAGCTTGTCGCGAGCCTTGATCTTATCGATGTAACTGACAGCGGCAGGTTTTACAGGCTCTTCGGCCTTTTTATCGCAGCCGGCCAGCAGTGCGACGGCAAACAGTGGCAGCAGTAACTTTTTCATATCAGCTCCAGTTCCTTGGTTTTCTTGGGCAGTGTTGAAACAAAGGAGAACTTCTCCAGGAACTGCTGCGCGCGTGCGGTTTGCGGGTTCGTAAAGAATGCCTCGGGGGTGTTGTGTTCGAGGATGCGACCGGCCTCCATGAAGACCACGCGATCAGCGACGGCGCGGGCGAAGGCCATTTCGTGGGTAACGATCAGCAGGGTCATGCCATCGCGGGCCAGCCCCTGGATCACTTCCAGCACTTCCTTGACCATTTCCGGGTCGAGGGCGGCGGTGACTTCGTCAAAGAGCATGACCTGAGGGTTCATGCACAGCGAACGAACGATGGCGATGCGTTGCTGCTGACCGCCGGAGAGCTGGCGCGGGAAGGCGTCGCGCTTGTCGGCCAGGCCCACACGCTCCAGCAGTTTTTCTGCTTGGGCGCGGGCCTCGCGCGGGTCGCGTTTTTGTACTTTCAAGGGGCCGAGCAGGATGTTGTCGAGCACGCTCATGTGCGGGAACAAGTGGTAGCTCTGAAACACCATGCCCACGTCCTGGCGTACTTGGCGCCAGTCGGTGCTTTTGTCCAAAAGCTCTTTGCCTGCAAAACGTAGGCTGCCGCTGTGGGCCACTTCCAGGCCGTTGAGGCAACGCAGCAAGGTGCTTTTGCCGCAACCGCTGGGGCCGAGGATCACCACCACTTCGCCGCTTTGCACGCGCAAGTCGATGCCCTTGAGCACCTGCGCCTCGCCGAAGAATTTGTTGAAACCCTGGAACTCGATCAATGCACTCATGCTTGGGCCCAGCGCCGTTCCAGCACCTTGGAGGCGGCCGACAACGGGTAGCAGATAAAGAAGAAAAACAGGAACAGCACGCCGTAGATCAATACCGACTCATAGGTGCGTTCGATGATTTGCTGGCCGACCTTGATCACGTCCACCACGCCGATCAGCACCGCCAGGGAGCTGGTCTTGATGATGCGCGTGTAGACATTGATGGTCGGCGGCGTCATGCGTTTCAGGGCTTGGGGCAGCAGCACGTAGCCGTAGAGCTGCGGGTCCGAGAGACCAATCGACAACCCCGCTTCACGTTGCCCGCGTGGCAGCGAATGCAAGGCACCGCGCACCACTTCGCCCACCTCGCTGGCGCCCCACAGCGACAGCACCAGCACGGCGCACCAGAAGCTCGGGATGCTCAAACCGAAGAAAATCGGCAGCCCGAAAAACAGCAGGTACAACCACACCAGCACCGGGATCGCGCGGAACAGCTCCAAATACACCCGCAGCACCACGTTGATCAGTCGGTTGTTCAAGGTGCGCAGCACGCCATACAACACGCCGCCGATGGTGCTGAACGCGATGCTCAAGAA
This sequence comes from Pseudomonas reactans, assembly GCF_013385825.1. GTDB lineage: Bacteria > Pseudomonadota > Gammaproteobacteria > Pseudomonadales > Pseudomonadaceae > Aquipseudomonas > Aquipseudomonas reactans. The sequence continues at coordinate 578,730 of NZ_JACAPG010000002.1, forward strand.
CGAGATCGACAGGGTTTGCGCAGCGCCCTTGCCCAATTGCGGCAACGACACCCACAACAACTCAAGACCCGAACTGGCCATGCTGGAGCCTCCTTTCCAGGCGGCTGAGCAACAGCGACAGCGGCAAGAACAGCAACACGCAGATCAACGTCAGCACGGCGAGCATTTCGTAGGTCTTGTAGTAAAGGGCGATGTAGCTCTTGGTGGTGTAGAGAATCTCCGGCACCGCCACGGCGGAAACTACGGTGGTCTCTTTGAGCAGGAAGATGAAATTGGCGAACAACGCCGGCAGGCTGAGGATGCCGGCCTGAGGCAGGATCACATGGCGCAGCAGTTGCCAGTCGGACAGGCCGATGGACTTGCCCGACTCGATCTGGGCCAGCGGCACCGCTTCCACGCCCGCACGCAGCACTTCGGTGAGGTAGGCACCGCCGAGGAAGGTCATGGTGATGATCGCCGCCCAGAACCCGGAAATATTGAAGCCCAGGGCCGGCAGCGCGAAGTACACGAAGAACAGTTGGATCAGCAACGGCGTGTTACGCGCCAGCTCCACATAGAGCGCCACCAGACGCGAGAGGTACGGCGTGCGAAACACCAGCAGCGCCGCATTGATCAGCGCTACCAGCAACGAGGTGGCGATGGCGATCAGGCCCACTTGCAGCGTCACGCCCACGGCTTTCAGAAACGCCGGCAGGGTGCTGAGGATAAAATCGAAATCGAAGGTCATTTCCAGTCCATGACGCCGCAAGGGTAATGCAGCGAGCGCAATCCAATCTGGCGTGGGTAACGCCGGGTAGCGCGAACTTTAAAGGTATAAAAAAGAAAATTTAAATACCCAAATAGCATATTGATATCACCCAAAAAGATAACCCCCGGGTTCGCGGGTTTGGCGAGTGGCAGCTATGGTTGGGGGGTCTGAGATTCGAGGGATTGAACCATGCAGGAAGTGAAACCGATGGATCCGCAGGAGTTGGTGAAGTGGTTGATGGCGCTGCGCAGGGCGATTAATAGCACGTCATAAAAAAACGCCGACGCTGTAACAGCCGTCGGCGTTCAAACCTTGAAGGGGGTTTTGAGTTACATCAGAACGCAGGCACGACCGCGCCGTTGTACTTCTTCTCGATGAACGCTTTGACTTCCGGGCTGGTCAGGGCCTTGGACAGTTTCTGGATAGCGTCGCTGTCCTTGTTGTCCGGGCGAGCCACCAGGAAGTTCACGTACGGCGACTTGGCGTCTTCGATGATCAGCGCATCTTTGGCCGGGTTCAGGCCGGCTTCCAGGGCGTAGTTGGTGTTGATGACATCAAGGTCAACCTGGTCCAGCACGCGTGGCAGCAGCGCCGACTCCAGTTCCTTGAACTTCAGGTTTTTCGGGTTGCTGGCAATGTCTTTCGGCGTGGACAGAGCATTGGTCGGGTCTTTCAGCGTAATCAGACCGTTCTTTTGCAGCAGCAACAGGGCACGGCCGCTGTTGGAGCCTTCGTTCGGGATGGCCACAGTGGCGCCATCCTTGAGCTCAGAGATGTTCTTGATCTTTTTCGAGTAGCCGCCGATGGGTTCAACGTGCACGCCGACCACGGTCACCAGGTTGGTACCCTTGCCCTTGTTGAAGTTTTCCAGGTACGGCAGGGTCTGGAAGTAGTTCGCATCGAGGCGCTTTTCGGCCACCTGCGTGTTGGGTTGAACGTAGTCGGTGAAGACTTTGATCTGCAGGTCCACGCCTTCTTTGGCCAGGGTCGGCTTGATCAGCTCAAGGATCTCGGCGTGGGGGATCGGGGTCGCGGCAACGACCAGTTTCTCGTTGGCCTGGGCCAGGCCGGCAGTCAGGGCAGCCGCCAGTGCGGTAAACAACAGAACCTTTTTCATGCAGTGTCCTTATCGGAATTGCGGGGCGTCTCTGACGACCGTTTTTTATGTGATGTGCCAGCGAAGTGCCATCGCGGCGTGGTAGGGACAATACCTAGATTTTTTATTCCCGAACAATATCTTTTATTCACGTTGATATTCCATTTTGTTCATGTAGGAATTTACGCAGCGTTTCCTGCTCGGCGGGGCTGGCACTCTGGAAAATGCGCTGCACCTGTTCCAACGGCGAACCTGCGACCGGCAGGTTCAGATGCTCGGGCAGGATCTCGTCGCCGCTGCTCACCAGCAACGCGAAGTGAATGACGTTTTCCAGCTCACGGGTATTGCCCGGCCAGCTGTGGAGTTCCAGCACGCGCTGGGCGGCATCGCTGATCAGCGGCACCGGCAGGTCCAGACGCTGGCTGTAAATACCTAGGAAGTACTCGGCCAGGGACAGGATGTCACCCACGCGTTCGCGCAGTGCTGGCAAGTCCAGACGCCCTTCGCTCAAGTAGTGAAACAAGCGCTCATGGAACTTGCCGGCTGCCACGGCCTGGGCCAGGTCGATGCTGGTGGCGGCGACCAGGCGCACATCCACCGGGCTGGGCTGATGGGCGCCGACGCGAGTGACTTCGTGGTTTTCCAGCGCGGCCAACAGTTTTACCTGAATCGGCAACGGCAAATCGCCGATCTCATCCAGGTACAACGTGCCGCCATTCGCCGAACCGAACCAACCGGCCCGGCTGCTGGCGGCGCCACTGTGGCTACCGGCGGCATAACCGAACAATTCAGCATCGGCATAAGTCGGGCTGATCGCCCCGCAATTGACCGAGACAAACAAACCAGTGCGGTCGCTGCCACGGTGGATATGCCGCGCCAACAGCTCTTTACCACTGCCGGTCTCGCCGCGAATCAATACGGGCAAGGCGCGCGGCGCGAGGCTTTCGAGGTCTTCGCGCAGTTGGCGCGAACGGGGGTCGACAAACACCAGCGCTTTGGCGCGGATGCTCAGCGGGCTTTTTTCGGCGTCGGGGAAGGTCAGCAACGGCTGACCGTAGGTTTCATGCAGACTCATGGCAGGCTCCCGCCCCAATCCACTTAAGGGACGGGGCGTTGAAAATGTGTAGGAGCGAGCTTGCTCGCGAAAAACGTCAACGATGATGCAGCGCTACCTGTGAATCCACGTCGCCTTTGCATTCTTCGCGAGCAAGCTCGCTCCTACATGATTGGCTTTAGGCAGTGCGCCGGGCGTGATGCTCAAGGCGACTTTGCAGGCGGTACAGGTAAGCAAATCCCTGCTCCCAGCGTTGGTGGCCGGACTTCACATTGATATGCCCGGCACCGGACAGAATCCCGGCTTCGGCGCCCCAATTGCGTGCCAGCTCCAACGCCCGAGGCGCGCTGACGGCACTGTCGTTGTCGGAACTGACCACCTGGCTCGGGAATGGCAGCAGGTCGGTGGGAATGGGCGCGAAATTACGCAATGCAGGCGAGCAAGCAGATCGTTCGACATCCGCCGGGGCCACCAGCAAAGCGCCGCGCACCTGCCGCAGGAACTGCACCGGCGCAGTGGCTGCCCAATGCGCCACGGTGATGCAGCCCAGGCTGTGGGCGATGAGGATCACTGGCGTGCTGTCGGCCGCAATGGCCTCGGCCAGCGCGGCGACCCAGTCTTCGCGGCGTGGGGTCAGCCAGTCAGCCTGCTCCACACGGGCGCTGTTGGGCAGGCTGTTCTGCCAGTGACTTTGCCAATGATCTTCTGGCGATCCTTGCCAGCCCGGCACGATCAGGTAACGAATCGACTCGCTGTGCATGGGTGTGCCCTCCTGCAGCGTTTAACGTTGCTGAACAGTATAGGGACGGGTGTTATATTCGTTAAGGAATAAGAAGCTATTTATTAATAACCAAAAACACAAACGAATTTTACGCAAAAAAAAGGCCGCACCCTGCCAAGGAGACGGCCAAAAAATTGTCGAGGCTTTTGCAATTAACGTGCGGTAATCACCGACAACTTGGTAATGCCCGCGCGCTCGATAGACGCCATGGCTCGCGCCACTTCGCCGTAGTTCACGCCATCGTCAGCCTGCAGTTGCACCCGCACATCGGGGTCCTTGGCCTTGGCCGCCTGCAGATTGAATTCCAGTAGGTCCGGCTGGATTTCGTCCTTGTTGATAAACAATTTGCCGGCGCTATCGATACTCACCACGAGCGGGTCTTTCTGCTCCACCGGGGCCACAGCCTCGGTCTTGGGCAGGTTGATCGGGATTGCGTTGGTCAGCAGCGGCGCGGTGACGATAAACACCACCAGCAGCACCAGCATCACGTCCACCAGCGGCGTGACGTTGATCTCGCTCAGTACCTCATCGCTGTCTTGCGTGGAGAAGGCCATCTCAAGACGCCTCCTTCACTTTTTGCAGGTTACCGGCGCTGGCTTTGCTCAGCGCTGGGTGCAGCAATACGCGGAAGGAGTTTTTCTGCGCCAAGCTGTAGAAGTCGTGGGCGAAGTCATCGAGGTCGGCAGCCGTCAGCTTGAGGCGACGCAGGAAATAGTTGTAGACCAGCACCGCAGGCACCGCGACGGCGATACCCACACCGGTGGCGACCAATGCCGCGCCAATCGGGCCGGCCACGGTTTCGAGGCTGGCGGAACCGGCGGCGCTAATGCCCTTGAGCGCTTCCATGATGCCCCACACAGTGCCAAACAGGCCGATAAACGGCGAGGTGCTGCCGATACTGGCGACCACGGCCAGGCCCGTTTCCAGGGAGCGGCGTTCACGCACGATCTGTTGGCGCAATGCACGTTCGAGACGGTCCTGGTGATTGATCGCCTGGCTCAAGTCGGCAGCGTGCGGGGTGTCGCCCACCTGGATCGCGGCATAACCGGCCTGGGCCACACGGGCAGCGGCGCCGGGCTGGGTGTCAGCCAACTCGGCGGCCGAGTCGAGACTCGACGCCGCCCAGAACTGTTTGTGAAACTTGCGATCCTGCGCCTTCAGGCGACCGAACTGCACGCCCTTGAGCAGGGCCAGGCCCCAGGTGGCGACCGAAAAGACCACCAGCAGCCAGATCACCGCGCTTTCGATGGATTCAAGTGGAGATGCTAATGCCATGATGTGTTCCCTCTGTGCAGGTCGCGGCGTGTGCAACACACCGCAGCCGAATAGTTAGTGAATCTTGAAATCGATCGGTACGCTGACCCAGCCGTCCTGGGCCACATCGCCCTGCTTGGCCGGCACGAAACTCCAGCGTTTCACCGCGGCCAGCGCAGCGTCGTCGAGTTGCTGGCGACCGCTGCTTTTCTGGATCTGGATCTCACCCGGCTTGCCGCTAGCCAATACATGCACCCTGAGCAACACCGTGCCTTCCCAGCCGCGGCGCTGGGCCAGTGACGGGTACTCCGGCGCCGGGTTCTTCAGGTACGCAGCGTTGGCCGAAGCGGGTGTTACTGGGGCCGGCGCCGGTGGTGCTGGAGGCGCAGGTGGTGCCGGTGTCGGTGGCGCGGGCGGCTGCTCGACCGGCTTCGGTGCGGGCTTGGGCTCAGGCTTTGGAACCGGCTTGGGCTTGGGTTTTGGAATCGGTTTTGGCGGTGCCGGTTTGGCAGCCAGCTCATCCACCACCGGCGGCGGTGGCTCGACCACGGGTGGCGGCGGCGGTGGCGGCACGGGCGGTGGCGGCTCCACCACTGGGGGAGCCGGCTGGGAAAACTCGATGGTCATCGGCGGAATTTCCGGCGGTACGATCGGCAGCACCGGGGTCGGCTTCTGGCTCACCCAGTAGATCACCGCACCGTGCAGGGCCAGCACCAGCAAACCCAGCAGGATCCCTTCGCGACGGCTGGAGAAACGCTTCGGCGTTTTCTGCGTGCGCAGCTGCCCCAACGGCGCGCGGTGCGGCCGGCCAAGGTCGACCAACTCACCACCCGGTGCCTGGCGCCATTGCGCCTCGTGTGCACTGGCGGCGGTCTGGACATTGCCCATTGATTCACTCCCTACGGTTTTTGACACAAAAAACCGACAGGCCTGCATGGGAGGCCGTCGAGGGCTGAATCATCGGGGCCAGACGCTTATCTCTTAAAGTAATCTTTAAAGTTATAGATAGATCTAAATTGAATAAATGAAACATGCAAAAACGGCAAAGCCCCGTCCTGCGCGGGCTGGCGCAAAGGCGTTGCTTTTGAATGCCTTTCAGGCATAAAAAATATTCAGAAAAAGCATCGCTCAGACAGGGCTGTTCGCACACAAATCGAGCAATTGGCGTTGCAGACTCTGCCCTGCCGCTCCCAAGCCACTGCGGCCATACAGCGCCAACCGCACACCTTCCACCCTGGGCAAGCCGCTGTCCGGACCCAATACGCTGTGCCCTGGCTGTACGACTCGACGGGGCAGCAAACTGATGCCCAACCCCGCCGCCACCGCCGCACACACGCTCGCCAGGCTCGCACTGGAATACCCGATGCGCCAGCGCCAGCCGCCGACTTCCAAGTGCTGCAGCATTTCATTGCGGTACAGGCCGCCCACTGGAAACGCCACCAACGGCAACGGGTCGCGCCCCAGGGATGGCGTGCTGCGGCTATCCACCCAGCACAAGGGCTCCGGCCATGAGGCCAGGCAATCGTCGCTGTCGCCCATCTGCTTGACCAGCAACACGTCGAACTCTCCGCTGCGGTACTGGCGCTGCAACTCGGGACCGAGGCCGCTGGTGACCTCCAGGCGCACCCTAGGGAAAGCCAGCACAAACGCCGACAGCAGCGGCATCAGCCGTTCGGATGCAAAGTCCTCCGGCACACCCAGGCGCAGCACTCCGTCGCTTTGCTGGCTGATCAACACATCGGCGGCTTCTTCATGCAGCGCCAGGATGCGCCGTGCATAGGCCAGCAAGCGCTCGCCTTCCGCAGTAGCGACCACCTGGCGCTGATCCCGGTCCAGCAACTGACACGCCACCGCCTCTTCCAGGCGGCGGATCTGCTGGCTGACCGTGGACTGAGTCAAGTGCAGGCGCTCGGCGGCGCGGGTGAAATTGCCGCAATCCACTACGGCGACAAAACTGCGCAACAACACGGGATCGAACATGGCCGCTTACCATTCCATTTGCCACTGGTTGGCATGGTTATATTTAATTTCAGAATACCCCGACGGCTGCCCATACTTCACCCTCCAATCATGCCCGGAGGGATTTCCATGACCGACGATCACCAGCACCTGCAACGCGCGATCCAACTTGCCCAGACCAACGTCGCCCAGGGTGGCCGACCGTTTGGCGCGGTGTTGACGCGCGACGGCGATGTGCTGGTTGAAGCGGTGAATGAAATCCACCTGACCCAGGACCCTACCGCCCACGCTGAATTGTTAGCGATCCGCGCGGCCAGCCGGCAACTCGGCGCGCGCCTGGACGGTTGCGTCATCTACGCCAGCGGCCAACCCTGCCCGATGTGCCTGAGTGCCATGTACCTGTGCGGCGTGGAACGCGTGGTGTTTGCGGCCAGCAATGAAATGGCCGAGCCTTTCGGCCTGTCGACGGCGCTGATCGGCCAGCAGATAGGCCTGCCCTTCAACGAGCAACGCCTGCCGATCCAGCACCTGCCCGATGCAACCATAACCGCGCTGTACCACCAATGGAAAACCCTGCATGCCCCTGAATAAATCCCTCGCCGGCTGGGGCCTGCTGGTCGTCCTGGGCCTCAACTTAAGGCCGATCCTCAGCTCCATCAGCCCGTTGCTCGGCGAAATTCGCCTGGCCACCGGCTTGAGTTTCCAGAGCAGCGCCCTGCTCACCAGCCTGCCCGTGGTGTGCATGGGCCTGGTGGCGCTGGTGGGCGTGCGGGTTGAAGCGCAGCTCGGTGAACGCCGTGGCATCGCCCTTGGCCTGATGATGATCCTGCTGGCGTGCCTGGCCCGCTGGCTGATGGGCCAGGGCTCGACGCTGCTAGTGACCGCGCTGCTCGGCGGTGCTGGCGTCGCACTGATCCAGGCGTTGGTGCCGGCGATGATCAAGCGCGAGTTTCATCACCGCGTACCGGTGGCAATGGGGGTGTATTCGGCCTCGTTGATGGCTGGTGGCGGGCTGGCGGCGCTGCTCAGTCCAGTGGTAGCCACGCATTTCCAGCAATGGGAAGCCGGGCTCGGTGTGTGGTTGCTGCCCGCGTTGGCCGCACTGTTGTTATGGGCCTGGTTGCCCCTGGGCGCGGCAAAAAGCGCGACAGTCATCCCGGCCTTCAAAGGCCTGCGTAATCGCCGTGCGTGGCTGCTGGCACTGTATTTTGGCTTGGTGAATTGCGGCTACATGAGCATGGTGGCGTGGCTGCCGGCCTACTATCAGCAACTGGGTTGGAGCGTACTGCCCAGTGGTTCGTTGCTGGCCTTCATGACGATCTTTCAGGTGATCGCCGCGCTGGTGATGCCAGTATTGGCACAACGCGGGGTCGACCGTCGGCCGCTGCTGTGGGTCAGCCTATTGGCCCAGACCATCGGTTACCTCGGCCTGCTGATGGCGCCGTTGCAGTTTCCTCATCTGTGGGTGGGGCTGTGCGGATTCGGCCTGGGTGCCTGCTTTGCCCTGAGCCTGTTGCTGACCCTCGACCACCACCGCGACCCGCGCCAGGCCGGGCAACTGGCGGCGTTCGTGCAGGGCGTGGGCTTTTTGATCAACGCGATTTCGCCGTGGCTGACCGGCTGGCTGCGTGAACTCACCGGCAGCTTTGTCAGTGCCTGGGTGGTGCTGACGGTGACAGCGGTGGCGATGCTGGTGGTGACCCGCGTGTTCAGCCCCGCCACTTACCGCACGGCACCCGCTCTATAGATATGCATTTAAGATCTAGATAAAACAAAAATGCTTCATTGACGGAATAAGCGGCCCCCTTAAAATCCCAGTTCCCCTATAGGATGCCGGGCACACCATGGACCTTCGTCAACTGCGCTACTTCATCGCGCTCAACGAGCACCGCAGTTTCGTGCGCGCGGCGGAGGCCATGGGCATCACGCAACCAGCGTTCAGCCGCAGCATCCAGGGCCTGGAACAGGAATTCGGCTGTGTGCTGGTGGACCGCGCGAACAAAGACCTGCGCCCCACCCCCGAAGGCCAGGTGGTGCTGCAACACGCATTGAGCCTGGTGCAAGGCGCGGCGTTGCTGAGCCATGAAGTCACGCGCATGACCAAACTCGACGCCGGTGAAGTGCGCTTCGGCAGCGACGCTGTGGCCGCCGTGAACTTGGTGCCCCAGACGATCGCGCGCTTTGTCTCCACCTACCCCAAGGTGCGCACTGCGTTGCAGGTGGATAACTGGGAAAAACTCGGACGCAGCCTGAACCGTGAAGAGATCGAATTCTTTATCGCCGACGTGCGTCACTTCGAGGCTGACCCGAACTTTCAGACCCAGGCCCTGACGCCTCGGCGCAGCGTGTTTTTCTGCCGCGCCGGGCACCCGCTACTGGCCAAGGAAAGCCTGTCCACCAACGACCTGTTCAGCCACCCGCTGGCCACGCCACTGATTGCGCCCGGCATTCGCAAGCTGCTGGCCAACCTCAGTGGGCGCATCGACTTTGCACCCACCATCGAGCTTGAACAGTTCGCGGCGCTGGCCACCATCGTGCGGCAATCCGACGCCATCGGCCTGGGCGCCGAAGAGGCTTTCGTCGACGCATTCGCCAGTGGTCAATTACAGGTGCTGCACTGGCGCAATCTGCCACACGCGTTGGACAGCCTCGGCAATCGTTGCGGGGTGATCAGCCGCGCTGGGGTGCGTTTGTCGCCTGCGGCGAAGGCGTTGATCGAAACCCTGCTGGCGGTGGAAAACCAAGCCGATTGGCCCGCGCGAATGTCCCAAAGTCATTGAAACGCACGCCCATCTCAGCCATCACCTTATGGGCCACCTTAGCCGTCATCTGGCGGATGTAAAACGGTTCCTTCACCACAAAATGGTGGATGCCATGGGTGCTGCCAAAGTTGAAGCAGAACGCCTGCAACGGCCACATCCACCAGGGGTTCAGCACTTGGGTCTGCTGGATCACATTGCCCAGTTCCACATCGCCGTAGTAGTGCATGTTGGAGCTGACAAAGTGCAGGCAAAAGGTGCGTAGCACGTTGGGGCCGATGATCACCACGGCGGCGATATCAACCACCTGCATCATCTGCAGGGTACCGGCGGACCACTCGATGGGCGCGCCGAACAGACCGGCGACGCCGTTGGCGGCATGAAAACCGAGGAACACGTACCACGCGCCCCAATGCAGCAGCGCCAGGGGTGCATACACCAGCAGTGAGCGTTTGAGGATCATCAGTTTGTGCTTCCAGGTCTTGGCCCGCAGGATGCGGATAAACGCCGACATGACGTTATCGCCGACCATCAGCAACCGCGCAAAGCCCCAGGGCTCGCCGTTGGTGATGGCGCGCTCTTCCATATCGGTCTCGGTGCCGGAGACCTTGTGATGGTTGAGATGCAGGTGCCGGCGCACCCACGGGTTGATCGTGCTCGGCCGCGCCAGCCACACCAGGCCCATCATCAGGTTGTGGGGCAGGCGCTGCTTGCGAAAGTACATGCTGTGGATCAGGTCGTGTTCCAGCTCGTGGGTCAGTGAAGCCAGGAACGCATTGAGCAGCAGGCACACCCACCAGGCCATATGACCCGTGATGTAGAGCGCCGCCGAGCCCAGCATGCCGAGCAGTGCAAACGCCAGGATGCCCGCGCCCAGCGCGTCCTGATGCAGCAGCCAAGGGTGTTGCTGGCGCAGTCGCACGCCTTCGGCCAGCACCACTTCACGGATATGCGCGGAGCGCTGTTGAGCGTTCATCTGCTGGGGACTTGCAGAAGTACCGTCCATGCTTCCATCCTCTTGTTTATTGATGCTCACATCCTGCCCCAAGCGATCAATCAGGATGCTAGCCCCGGACGCCAACCTGTTGACCGCACGCGCCAATCGCCATGACCGAACCCACCTCCCTCGCCAGTTGGACCCGCGCACTGCGCAAGCAGCTCGACGCCCTGGGCCTCGACAGCGCCGCGTTGTGCCAACAAGCCGGGCTCGACCCGCAGCAGATGGACGATCCCAACGCACGCTACCCGCTGTCGGCCACCACGCGCTTGTGGGAACTGGCGGTGCAGGCCAGCGGCGATCCAGCGATTGGGCTGCGGGTGTCGCGGTTCGTCAGCCCCACCACGTTTCATGCGCTGGGATATGCGCTGGTGGCCAGTGGGAGCTTGCGCGAGGTGTTCGAGCGCATCGTGCGGTATCACCAGGTGGTCAGCGATGCCTTGAGCCTGGAGCTGAGCGGCGACGGCGAACGCTATCGGTTCCGCTTGCTGCAACTACCGGGAAACCCAGCGCCAGCCTTCGAGGCCATCGATGCGTTTGCGGCGATCTATGTGCGTACCTGTCGCAATCGCCTGGGGCGCGAATACGCTCCGCTGGCGGTGTACCTGCGAAGGCCGGAACCGGCCGATCCCAAGCCATGGCACACAGTATTTCGCGCGCCGGTGTTTTTCGGCGCTGAGGAAGACCGCCTGGAGTTCGCCGCCCAGGATTTCGACAGCCTCCTGGACGATGCCAACCCCGAACTGGCCGAACACAACGAAACCGTGCTCAAGCGCACCCTCGCCCAACTGCAACCGCTGACCTGGGAGCGCAAGGTACGCCGGGTGATCGAAGCGCAATTGCCCGACGGCGAGCCCAGCGCTGAGCGCGTCGCCCAGGCGCTGCACCTGAGCCTGCGCAGCCTGCAACGGCATCTGGCGGATGAAGGCTGCCGGTTTGATGCGTTGCTCAATGAGTGCCGGGAGAATTTGGCGTTGCTGCATTTGCGGGATCCGCAGTGCTCATTGGCCGAGATCAGCCATTTACTTGGGTTCGCCGACACCAGCAGTTTCAACCGCGCGTTCAAGCGCTGGACGGGGATGACGCCGGGGCAGTTTCGGGAGGGTTTGCGCTAGCAGTACCGACCTCCCGAAACTTGTCAGCGAAAAAAGGGAGTACGGCTTCAAGATGTCACTGTAAATTCAATAAAAGGTGTCCAAGGCGAGCGCTGCCGGTTATCTGTTTGCCAGCCGAACACTTTAAAAGTACCAGGCCCCAGATAAGCGTCGAACGTCCAGTTCCCCTGCTCATCCACTATGGCACTGCCAATATCATCGCCATTAGTCGGGACAGTGAAAAAATAAACCCACCAACCAGGAAGGCCAGTGCCTGAAAACTTGACAGGGTTCGAGTAAGTTCCACCGCCCTGCGGGGTACTTACCACTGGAGGATCTATTGCAGTATTTTCTGGAACGTCCTTTGTTGCGGGTTTAGATGACATGAGTGCTCACTCCTTGAATGTCACAATTGACGATCAAAGTCTGCACTCCCTTAAACACCCAATCTACTGTCAACCTTGACAGGTACGAGCCTACTTACAGGCTAGCGCCCACGATCACGCCGCAACACCTTCTTCACCCGCGCCACCAAGGCCTTGGCTTCAAACGGCTTGAGCAAGTAATCATCCTCATGCAGTTCCAACCCGCGCAGGCGGTCCTCGATCCCTTCCGGGGTCGTCAAGAACAACACCGGCGTCTCGCCCTTCTTGCGAATCGCCTGCTGCAACTTCCAGGCATTCAAACCCGGCAACATGACATCCAGGATCACCAAGTCATAGTCAGTGCTTTCCACAAACCGCTGAGCTGCCATGCCATTGGCTGCGACTTCCACTGCGAAGCCGGCCTCACTCAAGCCCTGGGCCATGAGTTGCGCCAATTTCGGCTGGTCTTCCACTAACAACACCTGCATGCCTACCTCTTGGTTCATTACAAACCTGTAATCGAATTGTTCGGCTTTTGACCGAGACCGCTGGCTAAGGTAGCGGCCTGCTTTCTGGAGCCGTTCCCATGTACCGCAATGCCTTGTTCTTGAGCTTCGCCATCAGCGCCAGCGTCCTGGCAGCACCACCGCTGCCGCGCCACGCTGACCTGGATTTGCACACCGCACGCCAACTGGCAGACGCCAGCCTGGCGCAGTGCACGGCGGCACTTACCGTACTCGACCGGGGCGGTAATCCATTGCTGAGCCTGCGAGCCGATGGCGTTGGCCCGCACAACAGTCTCGCCAGCCAACGCAAGGCATACACCGCGCTATCGACAAAAACCCCGACTCGCTTGTTTGCCGAGCGCGCCCGCAACAACCCCGAAGCGGCCAACCTTAACAGCTTGCCCGAATTGCTGTTGCTCGGCGGCGGCGTGCCGTTGTTCGCCGACGCTGAACTGGTCGGTGCACTCGGCATCGCCGGTGCCGGCGGCGCTGCGCAGGACGAAGCCTGTGCCATCAAGGCTGCCGAGCAACTGGGTTTGCGCGTCACCCCCTGACTCCACCTCGAAAGGACCTCTCGATGAAAACCCTAAGCATGACCCTCGCCGCCCTCAGCCTGAGCAGCCTGTGCAATCTGGCATTCGCGGACGGCAACCCCCTGAGCGTGCACGTGCTCAACCTGGAAAACGGCCTGCCGTCTGCCGGTGTCAGCGTCACCCTGGAGCAACACGTAGGCGATCACTGGCAGTCGCTGTCCGAAGGTGTCACCAACCAGCAGGGGCGCATCGCCGAACTGTTCCCGGCCAACCAAGCCATGAAGCCCGGCGAGTACCGCGTGGTGTTCAAGACCGGCGATTACTACAAAAAAGCCGGTCGCGAGACATTTTTCCCCGAAGTGCCGGTCATTTTCCAGGTCAAGCAGGCCGACCAGCACTACCACATCCCGTTGCTGCTTAGCCCTTACGGTTTCTCCACGTATCGCGGCTCCTAGTTCAACCGTCAACGCCTGCGGCATGCCGCAGGCGTTGCAGGTCGAGCACCTCAATCGCACCGTAACTCAAGCCGAGGATGCCCTGCTGCTCCAGCGCCTTGAGCAGACTGTTGATGGTCTGACGCGACAGGCCCAACATCGCCGCCAAATCTTCCTGCGGCAACTGCAGGACGCGGCGCGTCTGGGCTATTTCACCGTAGCCTTCGGCGATCATCAGCAACCGATGGGCCAGACGCACCGACGTGGGCATCAGGCTTATCTGTTCGATATTGATCAACGACAGGCGCAACTTGTGGCTCATCAGCAGCGCCACATCCCGCCAGTACGCCGGGTAATCGTCGAGGATTTCGAGCATAGGTCCCTGCGGGATCTGCAACAGTGTGCACGGGCCCATCGCCAGCGCATCGTGCGTGCGCGGCAAGCTGTCAAACAGGCATATCTCACCGAACCAGTAAGGCGACTCGACCAGGCTCAGTACCGCTTCCTTGCCTTGGGCATTGACCGCGCTGATCCGCACGGCGCCTTCCAGCACGGCATACAAGCCGCACGGCGGATCGCCGCGCTTGAACAGATACTCTCCCGCCGCGAGCTGTCTCACGCGGGAATTAGCCAGCAAGCTATGCTGAAAAGGCGCGGGCAGGTGGCTGAACCAATGACCGGTGGCCAACCGCGAGCGCCATTGTTCCGCGTCCATGTGAACTCCTAAGATTGTCGCCCAACTGACAGTTCGCCACCGGCTGACAAGGCATGATCAAGCATCCTACAGGAGGAACAACAATGAAAAGCCTCGTCGACCACCTCAGTCAATACGCTGCCTACCACCGCGACCCGCGCAACATCGCCAGCCACTTTGTCGGCATCCCGCTGATTGTCGTCGCGGTAGCCGTGCTTCTGTCCCGCCCTGAGTGGGCTGTCGGTGGGCTGTGGATCTCACCGGCCGTTCTTCTAGCGCTGTTTTCGGCGTGGTTTTACCTGCGCCTGGAGTTGGCACTGGGCGTGCTGATGACGGTATTGATGGGCCTGTCGGTATGGGCCGGGCATGTGCTGGCGGCGCAGAGCACGTTGGTGTGGCTCAGCAGCGGCATCGGGATGTTTGTGGTGGGTTGGGTGATTCAGTTTGTCGGGCATTACTACGAAGGCAAGAAGCCGGCGTTTGTGGATGACGTGTCGGGGCTGATCGTGGGGCCGTTGTTTGTGGTGGCGGAGTTGGCGTTTCTGCTGGGGCTGCGCCATGACCTCAAGCAACAGATCGAGGAGCGTTCGGGGCCGGTACGTACCCACCGCCACAATTCCCCAGCCTGAAACCTTGTAGGAGCCGGCTTGCCGGCGATGGGGCCCTCAAGACCGCCATCGCCGGCAAGCCGGCTCCTACAGAGGGATCAGCGTTCTTAGGCTTTTTGCCAGACCTTGGGTTTGAAGAACAGCGTCTCGCCGCGTGCCAAGTTGGTCAGGCTGTCATGGTCTTTCACCACTTCGGCTTCGATCAATTCGCTCTGGCCTTCGACCTTCAAGGTCACACGCGTGGTCGCGCCCAGCGGGCGAATATCACGCACTTCAGCCGCGTGATGGTCTTCCAGCTCATGTCGCGACAGCGACACTTCGTGCGGGCGGAACAGCACGTGTTTGTCTTCGCCCAGGTGCAGGCGGTTCGAATCACCGAGGAAGTGATAGACGAAGTCGCTCGCCGGGTTTTCGTAGACCTCACCCGGTGAACCGATCTGCTCGATCACGCCCTTGTTCATCACCACGATGCGGTCGGCGACTTCCATCGCCTCTTCCTGGTCGTGGGTCACGAACACCGACGTCAGGTTGATGTCTTCGTGCAGGCGCGCCAGCCAGCGACGCAGCTCTTTACGCACCTTGGCGTCGAGGGCGCCGAAGGGTTCGTCCAGCAGCAGCACTTTGGGTTCGACCGCCAGGGCGCGGGCCAGGGCGATACGCTGGCGCTGACCACCGGACAACTGCTCCGGGTAGCGATCCGACAACCAATCCAGCTGCACCATGTTCAACAGCTCATGCACCTTGACCGCGATCTGGCTTTCGTTCGGGCGCTGGTTCTTCGGTTTCATGCGCAGGCCGAACGCCACGTTGTCGAACACGGTCATGTGGCGGAACAGCGCGTAGTGCTGGAATACAAAGCCGACATTGCGATCACGCACGTCGTGGCCGGAGACGTCTTCACCGTGAAACACGATGCTGCCGTCATCCGGGGTTTCCAGGCCGGCGATGATGCGCAGCAAGGTGGTCTTGCCGCAGCCGGACGGGCCAAGCAACGCCACCAGCTCGCCACTCTGGATGTCCAGGTTGATGCTGTTCAGGGCCTTGAAGGCGTTGAAGTTCTTGCTGACATTACGGACTTCGATCGACATGACTTATTCCTCAGCCGCACCGGCGCGCAGGCGGTTAATACGGTTCTCGCTCCACTGCTTGAGCAGCAGGATGAAGAGCGCCAGGATCAGCAGCAGGCTCGCGACGGCAAACGCGGCGACATGGTTGTATTCGTTGTAGAGGATCTCGACGTGCAGCGGCAAGGTGTTGGTTACGCCGCGAATGTGGCCGGACACCACCGACACCGCGCCGAACTCACCCATGGCCCGTGCGGTACACAGCACCACGCCGTAGATCAGACCCCATTTGATGTTCGGCACGGTCACGTGCCAGAACATCTGCCAGCCGTTGGCACCGAGCAGACGCGCAGCCTCTTCTTCCTGAGTGCCCTGCTCCTGCATCAGCGGGATCAGCTCACGGGCCACGAAGGGCACGGTGACGAAGATGGTCGCCAGCACGATGCCGGGCAAGGCGAACACGATCTGGATGTCATGGTCCTGCAGCCACGGGCCGAAGAAGCCCTGGGCGCCGAACATCAGCACATAGACCAGGCCGGCGATGACCGGCGACACCGAGAACGGCAAGTCGATCAGCGTGACCAGGATGCTTTTGCCACGGAACGAGTACTTGCTCACGCACCACGCGGCGCTGACGCCGAACACCAGGTTGAGCGGCACCGAAATCACCACGGCGATTACCGTGAGTTTCAACGCCGACAGGGCGTCGGGCTCGAGAATCGCGGTGAAGAACGCGCCGAGGCCGTTCTTCAAGCCCTGGGTCACCACGATAAACAGCGGCAACAACAGAAACAGCGCAAACACCAGCCAGCCAAGGCCGATCAGGATACGTCGCGATGCCGCGCTGCCACGACGGGCAGCGTTGGCCGAGGACGCGGCGGAAATAGACGATTGGGACATGTTCCGCGCCTCCTTATGGACGTTCGATGCGCCGCTGCAGCAAGTTGATCAGCAGCAGCAGGACAAAGGAAACCACCAGCATCAATACGCCGATGGACGTGGCGCCGCGGTAGTCGTATTGGTCGAGCTTGACCATGATCAGCAGCGGCAGGATCTCGGTTTTCATCGGCATGTTGCCGGCGATGAAGATCACCGAGCCGTACTCACCGACACCACGGGCAAACGCCAGGGCGAAACCGGTCAACCAGGCGGGCAGCAACGCGGGCACCAGGATGTGACGGAACACCTGCAACGGCTTGGCGCCCAGGCAGGCGGCAGCTTCTTCGACTTCCCGGGGGATATCGGCCAATACCGGCTGCACCGTGCGCACCACGAACGGCAGCGTGACAAAGGTCAGCGCCAGGGTGATACCCAACGGGGTGTAGGCGATCTTGAAGCCCAGGTCGGCGGCGAACTGGCCAACCAGGCCGTTAGGCGTGTACAGCGCGGTCAGCGCGATACCGGCGACAGCGGTGGGCAAGGCGAATGGCAGGTCGATCATCGCATCGATGACCTTGCGGCCGGGGAAGGTGTAGCGCACCAGCACCCAGGCCAGCAGCGTACCGATCACGCCGTTGATCAACGCGGCGTACAGCGCGGTGCTGAAGCTCAGTTGCAACGCCGCCAGCACGCGTGGTGCGGAGATGATGTTCCAGAACTGATCCCAGGTGAGTTGAGCGGCGTGTACAAACATCGCCGCGAGGGGGATGAGTACGATCAGGCTGAGGTACACCACGGTGTAGCCCAGCGTCAGCCCGAAGCCGGGTATGACGGGGGAGATACGACGCGACATAAGAGTCCTTGGTTAGCGGAACAGACATGCAAAACCCGCAAACGAATGCGGGCTTTCCTGACCCTCTGTAGGAGCGGGCTTGCCCGCGAAGATCGTCAACGATAACGCGAGCTGTCTGGATGCACGCGGTGTCTTGAAGTTTTTCGCGAGCAAGCTCGCTCCTACAGTGGGGTTGGCGTTACTGCGCGGTGTAAATCTGGTCGAACACGCCACCGTCGTTAAAGAATTTCGGTTGGGCAGTTTTCCAGCCGCCGAAGTCTTTGTCGATAGTCACCAGGTCCAGTTTCGGGAACTGCTGGGCGTATTTGGCGGCGACTTTTGCATCGCGTGGGCGGTAGAAGTTCTTCGCCGCAATCTCCTGGCCAGCCGGGCTGTACAGGTGTTTCAGGTATTCAGTGGCGATTTCGGTGTTGCCCTTTTTCTCGGCGTTCTTGTCGACCACGGCCACTGGCGGCTCCGCGAGGATCGACAGGGAAGGCACGACGATATCGAACTTGTCAGCGCCGCCGTCTTCCTTCAACGCCAGGAACGCTTCGTTTTCCCAGGCCAACAACACGTCACCCTGACCGTTGTTGACGAAGGTGATGGTCGAACCGCGAGCGCCGGTGTCCAGCACAGGCACGTGCTTGAACAGTTCTTTCACGTATTCCTGGGCCTTGGCTTCGCTGCCACCGGTTTTCAGGCCGTAGGCCCAGGCGGCGAGGAAGTTCCAGCGGGCGCCGCCGGAGGTTTTCGGGTTCGGGGTGATCACGGACACGTCTTTCTTGATCAGGTCGCCCCAATCCTTGATGCCTTTAGGGTTGCCCTTGCGCACCAGGAACACGATGGTCGAGGTGTACGGAGTGCTGGCGTCCGGCAGGCGGGTCTGCCAGTTTTCCGGCAGGGTCTTGCCCAGCTTGGCGATTTCGTCGATGTCACCGGCCAGGGCCAGGGTGACCACGTCGGCGCGCAGGCCGTCGATCACCGCACGGCCTTGTTTACCCGAACCCCCGTGGGATTGCTGGATCTTGACGTTGTCGCCGGGGTGGGACTGTTTCCAGAAGTTGGTGAACTCAGCGTTGTAGTCCTGGTACAGCTCACGGGTCGGGTCGTACGAGACGTTGAGCAACTCGTAGTCCTTGGCAACGGCGGAACCTGCAAACACGGCGCTGGCCAGGGCGGCCAGGGCATAACGGCGAATCGACGACATAGAAGCTCCTGAAAATTCTGGGGTGTTGGCTTTTTCTTATTAAGTGCGGGTCTATCGCCGTTACTGCTTAGCTCGGTTTGTTACCCGGGTTTTGCAAACGGAATTTTTCTTTGCGTTCGATCTGTACCACTTGCGCGTTGTGCACAGTGATTTCCACCGCGCCAAACCGCAGATCGCGCAAGGCGCTCTGGATCTCACGCAAAATGGTTGCTTCGTCCTGGCCGTCGACGCTACGTAGAGATGCGCTCATGGTCTCGCTCCTGAAATGAATAGTGCCTCGCAGTGGCGGCACTGCTTGCGGCGTGAGAGCGATAGTAGATAAGCGCAGATATTCTTAAAAATACTATTTAAGAATGTTTATATAACCAGAAAGAATTTTCTGGTGGAACGTGGGGTTGCGTGCGGGTTTCGCGTCAAACCCCTTTCAAAATAACCACACAGTCCCGTAGGAGCCGGCTTGCCGGCGATAGAACTTGAAGCGTGCGCAGGTCGTTCGGGCCTCATCGCCGGCAAGCCGGCTCCTACAGGTTTTGCACTGCGGTTAGCGGATAACGGGGGCTCGTGACCAATCAATTTCCTGCGCCGGCACCGGCCTGCCAAACCAATACCCCTGCCCCATATCGCAATCGTGATCCAACAAAAACCGCGCCTGTTCAATCTGCTCGATGCCCTCGGCATGCACTTGCATGCCCATGCTTTTAGCAAGGGCGATCACCACGCGCACGATGGCCGCGTCATCTTCATCACAGGGCAAACCAGCGACGAAGCCCTGGTCGATCTTGAGCTTCTGCACCGGCAGCCGCTTGAGGCGCAACAGCGACGAATAACCCGTACCAAAATCATCGATGGCCAGGCGCAGCCCCAACTCACGGAGACGGTGCATCTGCTCCAACGCGACCTCCGGGTCTTCCATCACCGCGCTCTCGGTGACCTCCAGCTCCAGGAAGGCCGGATCCAGGCCCGTGTCATGCAGCACCTGGGCGACCTGTTCATACAGCTCACGCCTTGCAAACAGGCGGCTGGACACATTGATGGCGATAAAACTCAGCGGGGCGCCATCAGCCAGCCATTGGCACATCTGCCGACACGCCTGGTCCATCACCCAGGCATCGATTTCAGCAATCAACCCGGTGCGCTCGGCGATCGGAATAAATTCCCCTGGCGGCACCAGGCCGCGTTCCGGGTGCTGCCAGCGCACCAGCGCTTCGACGCCGATCAGACGGCTGTTGTGCAGGTCGTGCACGGGTTGGTAATAGACGCAGAGTTCCTGCTGTTCGAGGGCGCGGCGCAGTTCGCTGGCAACTTCCACGCGATTCTGCGCATGTGCGGTCAGCTCCTCGGTATACAAGGCGTAGCCTTCACGGCCGGCGCTCTTGGCCTTGAACAGTGCGGAGTCGGCGTTACGCAGCAACTGCTCGGCGCTCAGGGCATCGTTGGGGAATAGGCTGATCCCGATACTGGCGCTGATAAACAGCTGGTGGCCGTCGAAGATAAAGGGCTGTTTCATCGCGTCCAGCATGCGCTGCGCCAGGCCCGCCGCCTGGGCCACCTGTGGACAACTTTCCGCCAGCACCGCGAACTCATCTCCCCCCAGTCGGGCCAGGGTCACGCCAGGGCCAAACAGCGCCTTGAGCCGTTCGCCCACCAACTTGAGCAACTGGTCACCGACGTTATGGCCCAGGCTGTCGTTGATGATCTTGAAGTGGTCCAGGTCCAGCAGCAGCAAGGCACAACCACGCTTGTGGATTTGTGCCGAGGCCAGCGCCTGCTCGGCGCGGTCGGTGAACAGGAGGCGGTTGGGCAGGTCGGTCAACGGGTCGTGGTGCGCGAGGTGGGCCAGTTCGTGCTCGGAGTCCTTGATGGCGCTGATGTCGGAAAACACCGCGACGTAATGGCTGACCTGGCCTTGGTCATCGTGAATCACGCGAATGGTTTGCCACTGTGGATAAATTTCACCGCTTTTGCGGCGGTTCCAGATTTCACCACTCCACTCGCCGGTGCGCTCCAGGCTCTGGAACATCTGTTGATAGAAATTCGACGAATGGCGCCCGGACTTGAACAGGCTGGGCGGGCGGCCCATGACGTCTTCGCGGCTGTAGCCGGTGATCTCCATGAAAGCCCGGTTGACGTGCACGATCAGCCCCTGTGCGTCAGTCACCAACACCCCTTCGCGGGTGCAATCGAACACGGCAGCGGCTTGGCGCAGGCGTTCACGGTTTTCTTTCAGCGGCTGTTGCCGTTGATGGGTACGGGCAAATCGGGCGCAGATCAGATAAATCAACAGGGCGCTAAGCGCCACCCACACATAGCCGCACACCTGCAGCCAGTGGTTCAGCTCACTCGGGTTATCGAGAAACTCGATCAATACGCGCTGAGTGACGCCGATCCACAGAACGGAAACCAGCAGGTATACCAGCCCCGCACGCAGGGCACCTCGGTATGAAAACAGCATATGGTCAGTAATCCTTACCAAAAAAACAGAATCGCCCTACAAAGGCTGCGGATTATAGAATAAGAAACATCCAGTCACTCCTATCTGAAAGGGCGGCTGGTTTTCTCTGTAGGCTTAGTGATAATGCGTGAGCTGTTCTTTTCTTTATCTGAGGGCCATACAGCCTATGTGGTACAACGGTTTTCTTGACCTGTCAGCCTGGCAACTGGTGGCGGTCACTCTGTTGATGACCCACGTGACCATCGTTGCGGTCACAGTCTATCTGCATCGCTATTCGGCCCATCGCTCCCTGGAGCTCAATGCCGGTCTGAAACACTTTTTCCGCTTCTGGCTGTGGTTGACCACGGCGCAGAACACCCGCGAGTGGACCGCCATCCACCGCAAGCACCACGCCAAGTGCGAAACCGTCGACGACCCGCACAGCCCGGTCATCAAGGGCCTGTCCACCGTGATGCGCAAAGGCGCCGAGTTGTACCGTGCCGAGGCCGAAAACCCCGAGACCCTGCGCATCTACGGCAAGAACTGCCCGGAAGACTGGGTCGAACGCAACATCTACACCCCCTACCCGCTGCTGGGCGTAGCGATCATGGGCGTGATCGACCTGCTGCTGTTCGGCACCATCGGCATCACCATCTGGGCGATCCAGATGATGTGGATCCCGTTCTGGGCTGCCGGCGTGATCAACGGCCTGGGGCATGCCGTGGGTTATCGCAACTTCGAATGCCGTGACGCGGCGACCAACCTGGTGCCGTGGGGCATCATCGTCGGTGGCGAAGAGCTGCATAACAACCATCACACCTACCCCAACTCCGCCAAGCTGTCGGTGAAGAAGTGGGAATTCGACATGGGCTGGGCATGGATCAAAGTCTTCAGCTTCCTGCGCCTGGCCAAGGTGCAACGCGTCGCGCCCATCGCCCACCGCGTGGAAGGCAAGGGCCATCTGGACATGGACACCGCCATGGCGATCCTCAATAACCGGTTCCAGATCATGGCCCAGTACCGCAAGTTGGTAATCGGTCCGCTGGTCAAGCAGGAGCTGGAAAAAGTCGATCACTCGGTGCGGCACCAGTTCCACCGCGCCAAGCGTCTGCTGTCGCGGGAAACCAGCTTGCTGGATGACCGCCACCATCTGCGTATCCAGAGCATGCTGGAACACAGCCAGGCGCTGAAAGTGATTTACGAGAAGCGTTTGGCGCTGCAGCAGATCTGGCTCAAGACCAGCTCCAATGGCCACGATATGCTGGCGGCCATCAAGGAATGGGTGCATGAAGCCGAGGCCAGCGGTATCCAGTCCCTGCGGGATTTCGCTCACCAATTGAAGACTTATTCACTGCGTCCTGCGGCAGCCTGATGGTGCGGTGGGAGGGCTTGCTCTCCCACCTATCAGCTTTTTGGCGTCATTTACCGGGCACCGGCAATCGGTCCTGTTGACGGAACTTCACCGTAATTACCCTCTCTCAATGAACACTTCGCCATCATGGTGGCCCCTTGTAGCGACCGCTGCTCCAACCTGCGGCGCGCCCAGAGAGAGTTGTGCCGATGGTTCACGAAAATCCATACTTGCCCGATCCTCCCACCGCTGAACATCCGCGTCCGGCTGCCGCCGCGACCCTGTTGGCGCTGGTGCATGCCCAGGGTGAAGTCGAGCGGTTGAGCGAGCGCGAGCAACTGCTGAGTTCGATGCTGGTGAGCGTGAACGCGGTGCTGTGGGCCATCGATTGGGAAACTCGCCGTGTGCTGTACGTGAGCCCGGCCTATGAACGCGTTTTCGGCCGTTCCGCCGGACTGCTGCTGGCCGACCATCGGGAATGGCGCAACAGTATTCACCCCGAAGACCTCGACTACGCCGAACACAGCCTGGCCCGCGTGCTGGAACAAGGCGCCGTGGAAGACCGCGAATACCGCATCATCACCGCCGACGGGCAGATCCGCTGGCTGAGTGACAAGTGCTACATCAACCAGCAGGTCGAACCCGGCGAACCGTTGATCGTGGTGGGCATGGCCGAAGACATCACTGAAAAGAAACAAATGGAGCTGGAGCTGCACCGCCTGGCTACCACCGACGTGCTGACCCAGAGCAGCAATCGCCGGCACTTCTTCGAATGCGCCAACCAGGCCTTCGATACGGCCTGTGCCCAAGGTGCGTCGCTGGCCTTCCTGCTGCTGGACATCGATGACTTCAAGGACGTCAACGACAGCTATGGCCACCTGGAAGGTGATCAGGTGTTGCGACGTATCGCCGAGAGCGGCCGCGGGGTATTACGCCGTGGCGATCTGTTCGGACGCATTGGCGGCGAAGAGTTCGCCGCCGTCCTGCCTGGCTGCGCGCCGGAGATGGCCTTGCAAGTGGCGGAGCGGCTGGGCAGGGAAATTCAGGAACTGAGTTTCAGCTATGAAGGCCAGGTTTTCAGCGTGACTATCAGTCAGGGACTGGCCAGCCTCACGGAGCAAGACTCGACACTGGACAGCCTGTTCGCCCGCGCCGATGCCGCTATGTACGAGGCCAAGCGCCAGGGGAAAAACCGCGTCATCGCGGGATAACACCGAACCCCTGTAGGAGCTGGCTTGCCAGCGATAGCGGTGGAGGCTGATACACCGCCATCGCTGGCAAGCCAGCTCCTACGGGGTGATCGGTGTGGACTTCAGGCCTTGCGTACCCGCATCAGTTCCGACAAGCCGACCTTAAGCAATCGCGCAGTCTTGCCCCGGGCCAGCTCTTCCAACCCTTCATGCTCAGTCAAGCGCGCCATCTGCGCGGCCAGGTTTACCACCAACGCATCCCGGCCATACACCCCGCCTTCCAGGGAGTAGGTCGCCGCAATCAGTTGGCGCAGTTCCAGCGGCAAACGCCAACGCGCGCGCAGTGCCGAACCATAGGCGGCGCCGAAGGTGTAGAGAGACTCACCAATCGCTTCGTCATCCAGCGCACCGCCGCCCTGGCGCCAGTCTTCCAGGCAGCGCAACAGCGCCAGGTCACCAAGCCGGTGGAGGATACCGGCGCTGTAACAGCGTTCGTGGTCCAGCTCCAACATGCGTGCCAACCGCCGAGCGTAGTCGGCGGTGTCCTGGGACAATTGCCAGTGGCGCTCGGCATAGGCCAACAGGGCCGGGTCGTCCAGCACCACGTTGTGCTTGAGCGCCAGGCCGAGGATCAGGTTCATGCTTTGCCCCGGCACCAGCTTTTGCAACGCCGCTGGCAAGGATTGAACGGGAGTGCCGTGATGGCCGGCGCTGTTCGCGGCCGCAATAAGCACAGCGGTGATTTGCGGGTCCGTGCGTACCTGGTCTTCCAGGCGCTTGAGGTCCAAGCCATCGGGGCCGAGACTGTGTTGCACGGCGGCTTTCACATCGACTCGCAACGGCGCGCCATCGGACGCTTCGCGGCGGCGCTCAAGGAACACCGGCAAGGTCATGCCCGGTGACAGCGGTGGAATCTCGCAGTACACCGTTTCACCTTCGTTGAGCAGCAGGTCTTGCAGGCGCTGGGTCAGGCCTTCCATATTCAAGGGTTTGGTCAGGTACGCCGTCGGCGCCAGGGGCAAGGCTTCACGCACGCTGGCGCTGTCGTTGCGACTGCTCAGCAGAATGAACGGCAACGCGGGCGAGCGGCGCTTCTGGCGCACGCTGCGCAGCAGGCTCAGACCATCGACGCCCGGAAGCTCCCAATCGGCCAGGATCAGGTCGTAGGCTTTTTCTCGCAGCAACGTCGCTGCTTGCTGCCCGTCCGCACACACATCCAGCCGTGCGTCGCAGCGCACATTCAACAACACTTGCTTGAGCAGGTCCCGCGACCAGGGATCCGCCTCGGCAATCAGCACACGGGGTACAGCGGGTAAATCAACAGCAGTCATCCAGCACGCTCCATCGGCAATGCTTGCACCTTAGACAATGCAGACGCCTACGTACAATGAACACGGCCTGAATGTGCGGCAATGGGCATAAAAAAACCCGCCGAAGCGGGTTTTTTCTGTCGATCAGGTCAGCATCCGCTTACAGCTCGGAGAAGCACTCTTCGATGATCGCCAGGCCTTTGTCCAACTGCTCGTCCGGCGAAGTCAGCGGGACCAGTACGCGCAACACGTTGCCGTAGGTGCCGCAGCTCAGCAGGATCAGGCCCTTGTCACGCGCCTTGGCCACCACGGCGGCAACCGCTGCGGCGTTTGGCTTGTGGCTGTCGCCACCTTCGAACAGCTCGACCGCGATCATTGCGCCCAGAGCACGCACTTCGCCGATCACCGGGTACTTGGCCTGAATGGCTTTCAGACCGGTCACCAGACGCTCGCCGACAGCCTTGCAGCGGTCCAGCAGGTGCTCTTCTTCGAACACTTCCATCACGGCCAGGGCCGCGGCGCAGGCGATCGGGCTACCGGCGTAGGTGCCGCCCAGGCCGCCGGGCGCGATGGCGTCCATGTACTCGGCCTTGCCGCACACGCCGGCCAGCGGGAAGCCGCCGGCGATGGACTTGGCGAAGGTAGTCAGGTCGGCAGCAACGCCCATCTGTTCCATCGCGAAGAAGGTGCCCGTACGGCCGGCACCAGTCTGTACTTCGTCGGCAATCAACAGGATGCCGTGCTTGTCGCACAGTTCACGCAGGCGCTTCATGAAGGACTTTGGCGCGACGTAGAAACCGCCTTCGCCCTGCACCGGCTCGATGATGATGGCAGCGATATCACGCGGCTCGGCATCGTTCTTGAAGATGCGTTCGATGCTGGCGATGGCGTCGTCGTCGCTCACACCGTGCAGTTCGTTCGGGAACAGCGCGCGGAACACGCCGCCTGGCATCAGGCCCATGCCGGCCGAGTAAGGCACGACTTTACCCGTGAGACCCAGGGTCATCATGGTGCGACCGTGGTAGGCGCCGGTGAAGGCGATCACACCGGCACGGCCCGTGGCGGCGCGGGCGATTTTCACGGCGTTTTCGACGGCTTCGGAACCGGTAGTGACCAGCAGGGTTTTCTTGGCGAAATCACCTGGGACCTTGGCGTTGATTTTTTCGCACAGTTCCACGTAAGGCTCGTAGGCCAGTACCTGGAAGCAGGTGTGCGTCAGCTTGTTCAGTTGCTCGGTCACGGCCGCGATGATTTTCGGGTGCACGTGGCCGGTGTTCAGCACGGCGATACCGCCGGCGAAGTCGATGAACTCGCGACCTTCAACGTCGGTCACGGTGGCGTTCTTCGCGGATTCGGCGAAGATCGGGTGAATCTGGCCAACACCGCGGGGGACAGCGGCTTCGCGGCGTTTCATCAGGGATGCGTTGGTCTTGCTCATAAAGTCCTCATTCGCCACTCATCGGGTGGCGTGGTCCAAGGAATACGTGGCGGGGAGGCAACTACGGCAGCATGCGATGATCGACTGCCGCAGCTTTCCCGGCCACTACGAATTACGGGGTGAAACACGCAAAGGGTCAGCGCTCTCGTGCCCTCTGCGTTTGCTGCGATCCCTTCCCGGCTTAGATGCCCAGGCAGAGGTATTTGATTTCCAGGTAATCCTCGATCCCGTACTTGGAGCCTTCACGGCCCAGGCCCGAGGCCTTGATGCCGCCAAACGGCGCCACTTCGTTGGAGATCAACCCGGTGTTGACGCCTACCATGCCGTACTCCAGGGCTTCGGCCACACGGAACACACGGCCCAGGTCGCGAGCGTAGAAGTAGGAAGCCAGGCCGAACTCGGTGTCGTTGGACATCGCGATCACTTCGGCTTCGTCCTTGAAACGGAACAGCGGTGCCAGCGGGCCGAAGGTTTCTTCCTTCGCCACGGCAGCGTCCTTCGGCACGTCGACCAGGATAGTCGGCTCGAAGAAGTTGCCTTCCATCACCTTGCCACCGGCCAACAGCTTGGCGCCTTTGCTCAGAGCATCAGCAATGTGTTCCTGGACCTTGGCCACGGCTTTTTCGTCGATCAGCGGGCCAGTGGTGGTGCCGTCTTCCAGACCGTTGCCGATCTTCAATTTGGTCACGGCCACTTTGAGTTTTTCCGCGAACGCGTCGTAGACCGAGTCCTGGATGTACAGGCGGTTGGCGCAGACGCAGGTCTGGCCGTTGTTGCGGTACTTGGAGATGATCGCGCCTTCGACGGCCTTATCCAGGTCCGCGTCGTCGAACACGATGAACGGCGCGTTGCCGCCCAGCTCCAGGGAAACTTTCTTGATGTCCTTGGCGCACTCGGCCATCAGTTGGCGACCGATTTCGGTCGAGCCGGTGAAGGACAATTTACGCACGATCGGGTTGCTGGTCAGCTCGCCGCCGATGTCGCCGGCGCTGCCGGTGACCACACTCAGCACGCCTTTTGGAATACCGGCGCGGTGCGCCAGCTCAACCAGGGCCAGGGCCGAAAACGGGGTTTGCGAAGCCGGCTTGATCACCATGGTGCAACCGGCGGCCAGGGCCGGGCCGGCTTTACGGGTGATCATCGCGGCCGGGAAGTTCCACGGGGTGATCGCAGCGGTCACGCCGATCGGCTGCTTGATCACGATCAGGCGCTTGTCAGGCTGGTGCCCAGGAATCACGTCGCCGTAGATGCGCTTGGCTTCTTCGGCAAACCACTCGATAAAGGAGGCGGCATAGACAATTTCGCCCTTGGCTTCGGCCAGTGGTTTGCCTTGCTCGAGGGTCATCAGGCGGCCGAGGTCGTCCTGGTTTTCGATCAACAGTTCGAACCAGCGGCGAAGCTTGTTGGCGCGCTCTTTGGCGGTCAGTGCACGCCAGGCTGGCAGCGCCTTGTCGGCGGCTTCGATGGCGCGGCGGGTTTCGGCGGCGCCCATCTTTGGCACGGTGCCGAGAATTTCGCCCGTGGCAGGGTTATTGACCTTGATCGTTTGACCGTTGTCCGCATCGACCCAAGCGCCATCGATAAAGGCTTGCTGGCGGAACAACTGGGCATCTTTAAGCTGCATGTCGGCTTTCCTTAACAGCACCGCGCGCACGCGGAGCGAATTAGAGTTGTTGAAAGGCGCCTTGTGGGCTGCCGTCAGGGAAATCAGCCCCAGCACGCAGAGAAGTGGAAGCGCGCGCGGGAGACAGAGCGTTTGAAATCTCAAACGAATCCTAGGATCAATGGGGGTATAGGGCAATAGTCTGTTCGAAAAAAAGAACGAAAACGGCGCATTTGCCGAAACTTTCTGATCAGCGTGTTTCAGCCCGGTTCCAGCGCATCGATCACCGGCACCCGGCGCAGGGCCTCTGCGGGGCCAATTCCTACGTATAAACGCCCAAAGACCAGCATGGACGCCCAAGGTCGACATGGGTATGATGTCGCCCGCACAAGCATCCGTAGCTCAGCTGGATAGAGTACTGCCCTCCGAAGGCAGGGGTCGTGGGTTCGAATCCCGCCGGGTGCACCAGATATGATGAGAAAGCCCCAGGTCGAAAGGCCTGGGGCTTTTTTGCATCTTGGGATCTGGATGTCTTTGTCTCTGAATGCTTCCGGCATAAGCGTGGGCGACTCCATCACGGTACATTGCTCGCCGCCAGAAGCACAAAGAACCGCAGAATGACGCGGTTCGCACGCTGAGCTTCAACTGGAATACAACAAAAGACTGCCACGCAGCAGCCAGGATGATCTATCAATGATGCAGGGTTATCCAAAGCCTTGGCAGAGCTATCAGGAACAGCTTGATAGGGTCATCGCGCGTGGCATGGTCGTTACTGACCCACCTAAAGCCCTGGAATATCTGGAGCGTATTGGTTACTACCGTCTCAGCGGCTACTGGTTTGCCTTTCGAGAACGCACAGAGCTCTGTTGTCCGTTTCTACAACACAAGAATCAAAAACCCTCTAAGACGAAGCCTACACGACTCCCCCTCGATACATTCAAGCCCGGTACCACCTTTCAGAATGCGATTGATCTGTATGTCTTCGATAAGAAGCTCCGTCTGTTAACTCTGGATGCGCTGGAACGTATAGAAATAGCACTCCGAGTAGATATTTCTCACACCTTGGGCGGGCACGATAAATTTGCCTACCTGAAACCCCAACTATTCCATGACAGCTTCTCTATCCAGCTGGATGGAAAGACTGGCTTAACCAAACATCATGGGTGGGTCAGCAAACACGCAGCATTGATCAACCGCTCGAACGAAGACTTCATCCGTCACAACAAAGAAAAATACGGTTTACCGTTGGCGGTCTGGGTGGCATGTGAGGTATGGGACTTTGGCACATTGTCGACCCTCTACTCAGGCATGGCCGAACGGGATCAGGACACTATTTCCATGGCATACGGCATCAGCAATGGACGAGTCTTCGCCAGTTGGTTACGCAGCCTGAACTATTTGCGGAATGTATGCGCTCATCACAGTCGCTTGTGGAACCGCAACATCGTTGACCAGCCAAAACTGCCGCCCGCTGAGCAAGCGCCTTCGTTATCAGCGTTTCACGATGATGTGCACCGACGCGCTCGACCATTTATGTTGCTGTGCATCACCCAACACCTGATGCGAGTTATCAATCCATCTTCGAGCTGGGGAAGTCGACTGAGAACATTGTTGGAACATGACTTTCCAGACCTGCACCATCTTGAGTTGAATCTGGAAGGCATGGGCGTCGACCGCAATTGGCAGTTACGCGACTGGTAATTGCAAAAGCCGGCAATAAAAAACCCCTGAGCAGTCTCAACGCCGAAGCGCATTAACCGACAGGGGCCGTGTTGCGAGGGATTATAAAGGCTGCCGATCTCTCGTCAACCTGCAGCAGTACACCTCCAGGCTACTTTTGCATGGACTCCAGTCGCGCCGGCAAATCTTCACCGGGGAAGCGCTTGTGCAACGCCAACAGCTTTTCATCCGCCGCCTTGGTTTCCCCAGCCTCACGCAGCCTCACAATCTCCTGCAACCCCTCCTCCAAGGAAAGCAACGCCACCGGCGCGCGCTTGCTCAGCTTGGCGCTCGACTCATCCGCCATCGAGCCCATGACTTGCGCACTTTCGGCCTTAGGCGCGATGGCCAGTCGGGCCACGGGCGCCGGCGCGGACATCGGTGGCGCAGCGGCAGGGGCGGCTTGCTCATGCAGCGCAGAGAAGGTCGCCGTGGAGATTTCGGGCTGCGGCACAGGCGAGCGCATCACCACGCCGATCATCAGCGCCAAGCCTGCAACCGTGGCGAATGCCATCTGCCATCGTGGCCGTTGGCAGGCGTGCAGCCAGCGTTGCCACAGGTTCGGCTGTGGTGCCGGGGCTTCGCGGCGGGCGGCGTTGAGGATGAAGGCGTCGAGGGACGCGGGCGGCTCGCCGGTGCTGTGTTGACGCATGTGCTGGAGCAGCATGTCGTCGGGGTCCGGGGTGTGTCGGGAGTCGGTCATGCGGGTATCTCCTCGGCCAGCAGGCGGCGCAGTTTCTGCTGGGCGTAACGCAGGCGGCTTTTGACGGTTTCCAGCGGGGTGCCGGTGAGGGCGGCGATTTGCGGGACTTCGAGGTCACCGTGCAAGCGCAGCAGGAAGACTTCGCGCTGGTCCTCGGGCAGGTCTTGCAGCGCAGCGTCGAGCCGCGCCTGGTCACGACTCAGGCTCAGCTGCTGCTCGGGGCCGGCGCTGTCATCGACCTGGGCGTGCAGCTGCTCGTCGTAGCTGTCGTGCAGCGGGTTGTGAATGCCGTGCTTGCGCCAGTAATCGATCAGGCGATTGCGGGCGATCTGGAACAGCCATGTGCGAAAACTCGCCCGCCCTTGTGGCTGGGTGGCGCTGCGGATCAGGCTGAGCCAGGTCTCCTGGTAGATTTCCTCGGCCAGTTCGGCCTTGTTGCTCAAGGACACGAGGAATCGGTACAGGCCCTGGCGGTGCCGGGCGTACAGGGCTTCGAACGCGGCGCTGTCGCCGGTTCGGTAGCGGGCCAGCAGTGATTCGTCGCTGGGTAGGTCATCTGGAACGGGCATGTAGGTGGCGAACTCCTTATTGGGTCAGGCCTGGTTTACCGCGTTGCTGTTAAGTTTTTCGCGAGCAAGCTCGCTCCTACAGGGGGGATTCGGTCGCAGGTTTGAGGCTCTGCGCCAATTCCACCAGTTGCACAAACTCATTGCGCAACCCGAACGGGTCGTCGCCGCGGGCCGAGCGGGCCAATGCGGCAGTGTCCTGCAGGCGCATGCTGCCAGTGTAGCGGCCATCGCCCTTGAGCTGTTGGGCGAAGGCCGCCACGGCTGCCGCGAAGCGCAGGTCATCGCTGGCCTTGCTCGACACTGTGCTGATGGGCCGCTCGATCAACTGGCTGTCGCCACCCGCCGCCGGCTTGTAGCGCACACGCAGCATCGCCAGCTCTGCGGATTTATCCTCGGCGGCCCGCACACCCGCGTAACGCAAAGGTTCCAACCAACCCTTCTCGCCCTTCGGCACAATTTCGTACAGCGCGGTTACCGTATGCCCTGCACCGATCTCACCCGCGTCGACCTTATCGTTGTTGAAATCCTCACGCTTCAAGGCGCGGTTTTCATAGCCCAGCAGGCGATATTCGCTGACGCGTGCCGGGTTGAATTCCACCTGCAATTTCACATCCCGGGCTACGATCGCCAGGGTCGAACTGAGTTGGTCGACCAGTACTTTGCGCGCTTCGCGCAAGTTGTCGATGTAGGCGTAGTTGCCGTCACCGGCGTCGGCCAGTTGTTCCATCAGGTGTTCGTTGTAGTTATCCACACCAAAGCCGAGGGTGGTCAGGGAAACGCCACTTTTGCGCTGCTCTACCGCCATTTGCTTGAGGCTGTCGAAGTCGCTGATGCCCACGTTGAAGTCACCGTCGGTCGCTAGCAGGATGCGGTTGATGCCTTTGTCGATAAAGCCTTCGCGGGCCATCTGGTAGGCCAGTTCGATGCCGGACGCACCCGCCGTTGAACCGCCGGCAGTGAGTTGATCAATGGCGTTGCGGATCTTCTCTTTGTCACGACCCGAAGTAGGCTTGAGCACTACACGGGATTCCCCGGCGTAGACCACCAAAGAAACACGGTCTTGATCGCGTAACTGGTCCACCAGCAATTTCAGCGTACTTTTCACCAGGGGCAAGCCTTCGCGACGGTCCATGGAGCCGGACACGTCCACCAGGAACACCAGGTTGGCCGGCGCCAGTTGCGCCACAGCGCGGTCGGAGGCCTTGATGCCGATGCGCAGCAACTGGGTGCGCGCGTTCCACGGTGTGGCGGCCACTTCGGTGGTTACGCCAAAGGGCGAACCGTCGGTGGGCAGTGCGTAGTGGTAGGGGAAATAGTTGACCATTTCCTCCAGACGCACAGCGCCTTCGGGCGGCAGGCTACCTTGATTGAGGAAGCGTCTTACGTTGGCGTAGCTGCCGGTGTCGACGTCCACACTGAAGGTTGAAACCGGTGTTTCAGCCACGCGATGCACCGGGTTGTCCGGCAGGTTTTCGTACTGTTCGCGGGGTTCGCTGCGGTAGTCCATCGCCGCGGACTCCTGCATCACCATTCTGGCGCTCATGGGTGCGGGCATGGGCATGCGTTTAGCTAACGCGCCTTGCACTGGAGCGCTGTGCAGCTCGGAGACCGGCGCCGCTTCGTCAGGCTTGGCCACATCGTGGGAAGAGGACAGCCCACAACCGGCCAGCGTCACCAGCAAGGTAACGGCAAAGCCCTGGGCAGCAGGACGCAGGAAGAGCAGAGGACGGGACATGGGCTGAACCTCGTGAATGAATGATCCGTTCACAAGGTCAGACGCAAGGTGCCGGCTGTTCGGGTTAAACCGTTCGGCGGGACACAAACACCTGCCCCGCCGAACCGCTCAATCAGTCAGTGCCGTATTTCGGGTTACGCGGACCGTACAGGATCCCCGCACGCTGACCCGGCGACAGCAGGCGCGCACTGGTGATACCGGCAATCGGGTGCGCCGCGTCGGTGGAGCTGTTGATCACTTGCTTGACCGCCGCCGTAATCAGCATGCCGACGATACCGCCGCCGTTGTTGTTGCCTTCCTCGCTGGACGCATGCGCCGAGCCGGTCCACAGGGTGGTGCCGGTGCGCAGGTCGACCAGTTTGGCCGAGGCCGTCACGGAGGTGTCGCTGGAGATCAGCATGTACTTGGTGCCGTAATTGGTCACGGTGATGTACAGCGCCGAATCCGCACCAAAGATGTCATGCAGCTTGGCCGGTGGCACCGCCTGGATATCATTGGCGGTGGTCAGCCCGTTCTGGCGGAAGGTTTCGTCCACCAGGGCAATCGGCAACACGTAGTAACCGGCTTCGGCCAACGGGTAGGTCACTTGCGAGACCATGCTGTAGGACGCTTGCACTTCGGGCGATTCATTGATCGGCGGCAGGACCAGGATCGACTTCGGTCGTGCCTGTTTATAGGCCGTGTAATCGATGGTCTTGGGGGCTGCGCAACCGCCGAGCAAGGCCAGGGCCAGCAAGGCGCCAGTGAGTTTCAACAGGCTCATTTGGTTGCGACTCCGGTCTTGGCGTTTTTCAGCAAAAAGTCCATGTACGAGGCGGACTCAGGGAACAGCGCCTTCTCGGTGCGGAATTCCTGCACCATCTGGTCATCCTTGCCCATGCTCAGGTACAGCATGCCCAGGTGGGCGTGGTAACCCGGCGGGGCCTTGCGGCCACTGGCGTTGATCTTTTGCAGATCCCGCTCCAGCGCCTCGACCTGCGCCTCCTTGGGCTCGCCCTTGAAGTACTCGTAAACCTGCGGCTGGTAGCTTTCCCACTGATACAGGGGTTGGGGCGCCGTCTGGCACCCCGCGACCGTCGCCACTGCTGTCAGCACCAGCGCCAACTTGACTGCCTTGCTCATCCTTGTACTGCTCCTTGAGGTGCTGCTGATCAGTTGCGTGGGTTCCAGGCGCCGGCGTTGATGCCGTCGACAAGGCGGTTGATGGCTTCACGCATGGCCAGGTCGAGGACCTTGCCGTTGAGGGTGGAGTCGTAGCTGGCGGTGCCGCCGAAGCCGATCACTTCACGGTTGGACAGCGCGTACTCACCGGCGCCCTGGGTGGAATACACCACTTCGGAGGTGCTGATGTTGACGATATTCAACGCGACTTTGGCGTAGGCCACTTGGGTCTTGCCACGGCCGAGGATGCCGAACAGCTGGCGGTCGCCGGTTTCTTTGCGGCCGAACTCGGTCACGTCGCCCGTCACCACATAGTCAGCGCCCTTGAGCTTCTGCACGGTGCCTTTGATCGCGGCTTCCTGGGAGATCTCGCCCATGTTGTCGCGGTCCAGCACGCTGAAGCGGTTGGTCTGCTGCAGGTGGGTGATCAGGATGGTCTTGGCCTGGCCGCCAAGACGGTCAACGCCGTCGGAGAAGATTCCGCGCATGTAGCTGGAACGGTTGTCGAACTTGCCCACGGCAATCGGTACCCGTACGCCGGAATAGGCGACGTTGGCGCTGGCGACTTGTTCCACCGGCATGGCGCGGTTGCTCTCCGTAGCGCAACCGGCCACGGTCAACAGCGCTGCGGCGGTGAGGCCGGACAGCAGGATTTTGGACAGTGTTTTCACAGGGTGCTCCTAAGTGGGAAATCGGGTGCTGCAGCTAACGCTAGCGGGACGGAATGCCGCGCAGGTCGTCAACGATGAATCGGCTCAACAAACCGGTGTAAAAGGTCTCGACGCTGGAGTTGCCAGAGTTGGTCAGCACCCCGGCCATCGTTTTCATGTTCTGCCAGTCGCCCTTGTACCCGCCAGGCATCAGCCCTTGGCGAGCCTGAGAGAAATGCAGCACCTCGGCGCCGGCTTTCTTGATCTTGACTTGATAGTTGAAGTCGACACTGGCGAGGATGGTCTTGTCATCGACGATGGCCGTCATGAAACCGCCTTGGGTGTCTTGTATGCGCCGGGTATAGATAACGTTCACATCCAGCAGGTAATCGGCCTTGTCCTTGCTGCTGGCGTAGCGCTTGGACTTGAGCAGGCGGTCGACCAGATCGACACCGAGTTGCTGGCGCACTTTGTCATCCGGCAGGAAGCGTTCGTTCTTGCCCACCACCTCTACGTCGAAGGTGTCGAGCCAGTAGGTCGCAGTCTTGGGAATGGTCACCGGCGCCGGGGAGATGTAGTAATCCGGCTTGGAGGCACAGCCCGCCATGAGGCAGGCCGCGAGAAATATGGCAAACACACGCATGTATGAATTCGTCCCTGAAAAGTATCGTGCTTTAAACAATCGCGGCATTTTACGGAGTTGAAAGCCGTTCTCAAGTTGTTTTGACGCCCTGGCAGCGCCGTTTTACTGGCGCTTGCGTGCAAGCCTCTGGCGAAATCTCCTAAGGCTTTGTCAGGGAAACAAAAACAATAGTGGCTATTGGCCTTTACATAATAAATAAAAAGGTTCGCCAATCAGCCTCATTCTACTAACCGGCCACGGCTGCACCCTCCCCGCCCTGCTCACGTGTTGATCACAATCGTCTTGGCCAACATATCGCCCAAGCGACGGCGCAAACCGAACAGTGCAAAAAGCCCGTCCAGAACACTGAACAACAGCTTCGGCACATTGCGCAGAAACGACTGGAACAGCGTGCAGTTCGTAGGATACGGGTAACCCACCACTGCAGTGCGGCACACCCGTTTACCCAGGCTCTGGCCGTTGGGTAACGCATCGCAAAACAAAAAGTACCCGAAGGCTGAAAACAACAGCACATAGCGCAAGCCTTCAAACAACTTCGGACCTGCCACCGAGTGCAAATAGAGATACGCGTAGTCCAGATTGCGCAGCAAAAACAGCAGGAAAAACACAACGGCCATATCAATGAAATAACCGAGCAACCGTCTGAACGGGCTGGCGAGGTCCCAGGTTTGTGCAGCCGATACTGAATCGTTCATGACGTGCTTACCCCCTGCCGTTGTCATAAATAT
Source organism: Pseudomonas reactans (assembly GCF_013385825.1). Classification (GTDB taxonomy): domain Bacteria; phylum Pseudomonadota; class Gammaproteobacteria; order Pseudomonadales; family Pseudomonadaceae; genus Aquipseudomonas; species Aquipseudomonas reactans. The sequence goes on from NZ_JACAPG010000002.1 coordinate 614,828, forward strand.
CCGCCAGGCCGCGCACGCTCGTCAGGTTGCCGGTCTGGATCACGATGGTCTTGGCGAACATGTCGGCCAGGCGGTGGCCGATGCTGGCCAGAATGGTCGGGCGTTTAGCGGTGTTGCTTACGTCCATGCGGTGTTGCTCCAGCTTCAAGAGGGAAAATTGGTATCTACAAAGTTTCTGGCAAAGTCTTCGGCGATTATTGGCACACCGGCCTGGGCGAATTTTTCCGAATTTGTGCGCCACACATCTCTGATTTTTTCCTCCAACGAGGGCGGAAAATCCATCTGAGAGGCGACGACATCAGACCAACTGCCCTGCGTCCCATACAGCTCGTGCAACTTGGGTTCGAGTGCCGTCAAATCGGCGCGTTGCTGGTCGGACAGCGCACCAATGGCCGACAGGACGTAGCATTCAAGAAGACGGAGAAAGGGCTTTCCTGCATATCGATTTATCATCAAAAACGCTCAATGAACATTGAAAAATCAAAAGGGCCAAACCGACTGCCTATCCAAGCCCAGCCAGCTTCAAGGCGTTTGCGGCTGCTTTGAATCAGCGCAAATTTGCTCCCACCCTTTTTCAATCACACCCGTGTACTTGCCGCACGATGCCCCTTTTAACTGAGACTCCATAAAATCGCGTTCCGGCTCGACCCACAGCAGGCCAACCAGATAGGCCGCACCCGCCGCAAGCATCAGCAGCGCCACTGTCCGAGTCAACATAAACCGGAGCGTGGCTGCGGCAGTGCGAGACCGCTCAAACACAAACGCGAACAACAGGCCAATGCCGCACCACACAAAGGCGCCGGCCGCCACGCCCAGCATCGACGAACTGCGATCGAGATAGAGCCAGGCCACCATGAATGCGCTGGCGCTGCAGCACATCACCAGCAGGCACAGCCACTGCACAACCCGACACGCCCCACTCGAAAGGCTCATGGGAACGTCGTCCCGATACGCGCCCGCTCATTTGAGAACCAGATGCCCGTCACCTTGCCCACCACGTCCTTAACAGCGACCTGGCCCATGAAGCGGCTGTCGTTGCTGCTCCAGCGGTTGTCGCCCAGCAAAAAGAGGTGCCCTGGCTCGACCGTGACCGGTGCCATTTCAAGGGATTCAGGCCCTTTTACGCGGTCGGCCGGTGCGTGAAACAACCCGAGGTTTTCGCCGTTGTGGATCAGTTCACCGTTCACCAGGGCTAACGTATCCCCGGCAACACCGGCCACGCGCTTGACCGCTTCAGTGCCATTCCAGCGGTACACCACGATATCCCCCACCCTGGGCGGACCGGCCCGCAGGTCCGTCAGGATGTAGTCGCCAATGGACAGCGTCGGCACCATCGATCCGGATGGGATGTAGTAATTCTTGAACCCCAGCACGGGCACCCGCAATACATCGAGCATCAGTACCGCAATCACCATCACCCCGACGTAAAGAACGTGGAAACGCTTGCGTGGCACATTGGGCGGTCCGTTGTAGCGACGCGCCAGCACGGCGGACAGGATGGCTGAGCCCAGCTTGACGGTGATCAAGAAGGCGAATAGCCCATACAGCCCAATGGGGGTAGCGACCAGACCCAGCGCCCCCAGCAACGCGAAACCGCCGTACAGCAATACGGCGACCCCGATACCCCACTTGATACGGCCGACATACACCAGGCCCCAGCCGGCCACCAGGCAGGACATGAGGAACGCCAGGAGCGAGAATTTTGCGGATTTCATTGATCATCCTTGAATGGGTAACAGCCAGTGGCAGAGCACTGGCCTGAAGGAATTTTGTCGCGGAGTTTGCCTGAGACGCCCCTTAGGTGTCTTTACCAATGTCGCCCCAGGACGAGGCGCGGTGATTTAGCACCGCTGACTATTAAAAACTCAGCCCCGCTGATTAAAGAAAATCAACGCATATTAAAAAACCACAGAACAAACCCCAGAATAAAGCCAGCCCCAGCCATTTTTAGATAAAGCGGCACATTCTCTTTTATAAGCAACGCAACGTCCTCGCCACCACTCAACCAATACCCGGCAACCTGAAAACACACACACATGAACGATAGGCCGAACGCACCGGCGCAAGGAAGATATACAGCGGGCCACCAAGGTTCATTTCTTCTCATTACCGTCTCTTTCCTTCCTGAATACGCAGAATAAGGGATAGATTTATTTAAAATTAATAAACCCGCCCCTTTACACTCTAAATAAATCCGCCCCTTGTTTCGCCGCCCCTTACTTCATCAAAACTTTATGAGTAGAGAATCCAGAAATTCATATCATTGACCACCCAGTATTTATTCTCAGCTGGGATTAACTTATCAAAATCACTGGATGCCTTTGCATCCCAACCTAAAGGAGCATAATCCTCATGAACTCTATCCCAATCAGTATGGCGCAGCACCTTATTATCAAGATCAATAAAGAATTTCGGAAGCATCATTCTCAACTTGTCAAGTTCATCCAGCCGCCCCTCCGCGTCATTAGACACAATAGCTTCGACATGCCGATAAATCTCAAAAAGATATTCCGGGGAATAGCCAAAACGAAAAAAGCCCCGCATGTCCTCAACAGAAAAGTCAATCACACTTCCAGCATCTAGATACTGAGAAAAGGTATTGACATCCAGCACAGGGATGCCACTTCTGAAATTAGCGACTGCCTCATCATAAAGATCCGCATCCATGTCACCCGAATCTATATAGGCCTTGTACTCCATCCCCACATCGATGCAATAATTTTCTTTATCATCAACAACATAATAATATTTTCCACTTACAACAAATACGGCCAACTCTTTTTGCCCTTCAAAAATATGATGAAGCACATCATTCAAGGCGTTTTTCAAACTCATCAAGCAGGTCTAATTTATCAATGTAAAAAATATAGTCTTCGTCTGAATAAAAACACGCAGACCGGTTGTTTCCGCTGAATAATGTGCAACGGGATATCCGGCAGTATAACTCTAGGACGGCGAGCCATATAAAACCCCAAATGAATAAGAGCATACAGCTTAGCCGCCCATCACCAGGCCAACAAAATCGAATAATTACAAAAAATAAATCATATTATAAAAGAGCAATCCTGCTGAACTCTAAAAAGCGCAAAACCGTGGTCTGACCCCTATTTTTTACTATTTTTTAATTTCAACGCCGCCCAGTTTCGTATTTAAGCAAGCCTTGCTCCTCACGCGCTTGTAAATAATTAGCCATACGCTGCGCTTCGACTCCATCAGAAAGGCTAAGTGCAAGTAGGTTTTCTGAAGACCATTCCATTAATGGGTCCATTGTCTCAATCTCTAGCATCAATGCTTCGCGTGTAGTCTTATCGTGGGCACCAAACCACACCCTGAAAGTGGTTTGCCCAGCATGCTGAATAACTCGCTGGACTACAAAGTCAACATCTGTTTCCACTTCGTCGCCTAAACCGATGTCTTGAGCAAAAAATGGAATACAGCAAAGGATGAATCTGTGGGCGGCTGTTTTTTGACCCCATAATTGCTCCCACTCGTTATTTCCATCCTTGGTCCCAAGGTGAGCGACAAATATGAAATTGGCACGATCACGCCAAACAGGCGCTTGATGAACAGCTTCATATTCTCCGGGCTGATACTTCATATATATTCTCTACTCATTTTTACCAGTGTGAAGGAGGCCATTCACCACGATACCCTGGCGGAGGATTGACAGGAAAATCTCGTGCGCCCTTTGAAGCGTTACAGTGCGGGCACGCCATTTGAGCATTTTCGAGTGTAGCATCTCCCCCTCTAGCCTTTGGAATCGCATGATCAACTTGGGTTCCAGTTCCATCAATACGACAATACACGCATGTTGAACGTGGATTCTCTGCTTTGGCAGCATCCTTTACAGCTTGTGGGAAGGCCTTACCTGCTGTTTCACCACCGGCAGCACCAGCTTTGATTTGAGGCACTGCATCTTTCGCCCCAGACTCCTTTACCGGGTGGGCATACGGCATGCCGGCCTCAGCATCCGGCGAGACAGTCGAGGTATATGGCGTCTTTCCTGTGCCCGTCCCTTTTGTCCCACCTAGCGCTTTGCCCAAAGCAATGGCTGCGGCGAATTTTAGAACTTCCTCCCTGCTGGCGCCATTATCGACAAGATTGATCACCCCCGGTACATCTACGGGAGCCAAGTTTGAACCAATTAATCCATCCAGCTGAGCACGCGTAACAATCTTCTCGTCGCTGAGTCCTTGACGCTTCCACTCGGCGATCTTCTCACTAGCCCTAATCGCATCGACGTAAGGATTGCCGATCACTCCCGCCGGCGCCCAATCCGCGCCTGAAAGCGAATATATATCAAGAAAGCCTGCGCCCTCTCCATTGCGCTGCCCTTCTTTCACGCCTTCCAGCATGGCGATGGAATAGTCGGCTACAAAAACGTTGTACTCATCCCGTGTCAGCTTCCCTATCTGGTAAAGGCCCAGGAGTTTTTTCCCTGCTTCATTTTCTTGATTGCGGTATTCATTACGAATGTCGCGCTCGCAAGCACCATCACCCGCACAACCCTTGTAGCGTTTTTGCAGATCATCAATGCTGCCTATGTCCGCTTCCTTGAGCTTCTCATAGAGTTCAAGGCTGGCTTTATCCAGCTTTTTTACCCCGTACTTGTTCGCCAACAAGTTATTTTCAACCGCATTCTTCCCAACCTGCGCGGCTGCCACCGCATTTAGCGCGTCCTTGCCAACCAACGATCCGGAGAGCCCAGCCGCCAAGGTCGAGAGACTGGAAATTGTCTGCTTTTGCGCTTCGGACAGGTTTTCGTTACTGACTCCGCCATACAAACTTTCTTTAATCAGCTGTGCGGTCTTCTCCGCAGCCACAGCCCCGGCTGCCCCTGCCAGCGCGGAGTTACCACCGGCCCGCGCCAGCACCGCACCCAGCACCGCATGAGCCATCAGGTTGGCATAAGGGTCGCCTTCAGTTTTCAGTTTGATCTCCTGTGCCAGATACGGCGCTGCCGCCCCCGCCAGAGCACCACCTACGCTGCCCCCCATCGCCGCTTGCACCACGGCAGTCACCGCCTGACTGGCCTTCTGGAAGCTGCTGCCAACGCCGTAATCCTGTTGGGCACGCTGGCTGACTTGTTCCGGTGTCGGGTTGGAGATACCGTCTTCAATCAGCTTCTGCCGCGTAGCTTTACTGACGTCGCTGTTTGGGTCGTTGGCGGCCTTGATCCGCGCCGCAGCAATCGCATCGCCAATGCCCTTGGTCAGCTCCATCGAACTCTTGATCAGGTCCATGCGTTCCTGCATGGCCTTTTCATCAGGCTTGTCGAGGCGCTGGTTGGCGTTGGCCGTGTCACGGTTAAGGCCGACCAGGTCACCCGCGCCCTCAGGGTTACGCACCACGATCGTGCCTTCGCTGACAGCACTGCGCGTATAGCTGTGGTCCGAATCGTTCAGCGACATGCCATACAAGGCACCCGGCGTGAGGGTACTCGCGCCGCTACTGTAGGAACCGGAGACGCTGACGCCGGCCGATTGGCTCTTGATCTCGCTCTTGTTCTTGATGTCACTGACCAGCAACCGATCGGTGAGCAGCAGGTTACTGTCGGCCGCAGCCTCGCTGGCAATCACCGCACCTTTCAGGGTGGTGTTTTTGGCCACATCGATGGTGTAGCCACCCTTGCCAGCAAAGAAGCCGCTCTGGTCGGTAACCGCCTGGTAGTCGCTGTTCATCTTCGACGCCGCCAGGTTCGCGGACGCGGTTACCGGGGAGCCATAACAGATCGGCGGAATGCAGATGCTCGCACCGAAGCCCGCACTGTTCTGCTTGCTCTTGGACGTTTCGGTGTCTTGGCGCGACAGGATGTTGAGGTTGCCGCCGATGTTGGCATCGATACGGTCAGCACGTACCTGCGCGCCGATCAGGCTGGTGTCCTGGCCGCTGCGCAGTACCAGCGAGCCGGTGTCCAACGTGGTGTTGACCTGGGTAACCGAGCCTCCAGAGCCAAGGTTTTTGGCGGTTTGTGCACCGAGGTCGATGGTGAAACCGTTTTGCTCACCGATGTTGAAGCTGGCACCGATAGCGGTCCGGTTGCGCGAACCGTCGTTTTTGCGGTCGGTGGTGTTCTGTGCGCTTTGCATCAGGATGTTGTTTTTCGCGGACAGCAACGTGCTGTCGGCTTTCAACGTGCTGCCGGTAATCGTCAAGTCACCCACAGTGCCCGGCGCATCGCCCGCAGCGATGATCGACAGTTTGCCCCCGGCGTTGAGGTTGCTCTGGTGAGCGGTCTGCGCGGTGTATTCGCTGCTGTTTTTGGTGCGGGTGTTAGCCAGTTCGGTGCCGATCTTGATGAACGAACCGTTGCCGGCGGAGCCACCGGTTTTGTCTTTGAAACCGGTACTTTGTTTAGCGAGATCGCCCGCCTGGTTATTGAGGTTGTACATCGACAACGCCGCCTGGGCGATCTTCACGGCCTTGAGCCGCGGGTCGTCGGAGCTGCGCGCCGCCTCGGCTGCGTCGCGGATGCTGTTGGCGGTGTCGACCACGGTGCCCGCGATCACTCGGCCTACCGCGAGGCTCTTGGAACTGTCCTTACTGGTCTGACTGGCCGTCTCCACACCCGAGGTGACGGTGACATTGGCACCACTCAACTCCATGTTCTTGGTGCTCACCAGATCACTGGCCACCACCTTCAACTCACGCCCAGCGGTCAACGATACATTGCCCGCACTCGAACCAATGGTGCTGCTGGTCAAGGTCATTTCATTGGCGGTGCCGTTGTGCTTGGAGCTGTTGATGTACAGCTTCTGGTTGCCGGTCATGTCGTCCAGACCGAGCTTGTTGCCGGTCAACACACCGGTGAGGTCGCGATTTTTTTCCTTGTGCATGTCGGTGCGGGCGAAGGTGTTCTGCGCCGCGTCGATGGTCAGGTCGCGGCCGGCCTGGACGGCGAGGTCGCCGGTGCTGACCAGGTTGGAACCGGTGACGGTGGCGTCGCGCTTGGCGGCGACGGTGACGGTTTCGCCGGAGACCATGCTGCCCAGGGCGGTGGTGCGTTTTTCGTCGACTTTGTCCTGGACCTTGCTCGACTTGAGCCCACCCCAGCTGCTTTTGCTTTCCTTGCGTTCGTGGCGGGCGCTGTCGGCGTTACTGACGGCGAGGATGTTCACGTCCTGGCCGGCCACCAGTTGGGTGGCACCTTTTTCGGCAGTGACGGCACTGCCGGCCAGCAGCAGGTTTTCACCGGCCACGACGGTGCTGTTTTTGCCGGCGCTGACGAGGCTGCCGACGTTGTTCACGGCGTCGGTTTCGTCGAGGCGGAATTTTTTGCCCTGGGCCGTTTTCTTGGTCTTGCTGTAGAAGCTGTAGTCCTGGTTGGCAGCGGCCTTGAGGTCGAGGTTTTTGCCGGACACCAGGTACGCCTCGTTGCCGGCATTCACCTGGCTGGCGACCAGTTGCAGGTTCTGCCCGGCGCTCAGGGTGGCGTCACCGCCGGCCTTGATCACGCTGGACACTTGCTGCACGTGGTCTTCGATGCTCTTGACCTTTTTTGTGTTGCCCGTGGAGTGCTGCTCGTTAGCCGCCGCAAAGGCGCTGAGGTCGCGGATGGCAATCAAGTTGACGTCGCGCTTGGCCTCGACCTGGCTGGCCACGGCGCTGATATCACGTCCGCCAATCACATGCAGGTCGCGGCCGGCGTCGACCACGGAGCCTTGCTGGGCAATGGTGGTGAAGCTCGAGCGGTTGCCGATGGCGCCGCTGTCGAGGGTTTTCGAGGCGGTGATGTTGACGTCGCCCACGGCCTTGACCGTGGTGTCGACACCGCTCTTGAGCACGCCGCCGACGCTGTTGAAATTGCCCCCGGCTTGTAAAGTCAAATCCTTGGCCGATTCGATACGCGCGGCGCTGTCGACGAAGTCACTGCGTTCGGTGCGGTAGCTGCTGGCGCTTTCGTGGGTGGTGACGCTGCGTTCGTTGAGCAGGTCGGCGCCAGCGGCGAGGTTGACGTTGCCCGCGCTGATCACACCGCCCGCGCGGTTGCTCAAGTTGTTGCCGCTGAGCAGGTCGAGGCGCCCACCGGCTTCCATCAACCCACTGTTGGTGAGGTTGCCGCCGACGTTTGCCAGGAGGCTGCCGGTCGCGCGCAGGGTACCCGCGTTATTGAGGTTTTTGCCGGTGATCAGGTTGACGTCGCTGCCGGAAATCAACGCGCCATTGGGCGCCAGGCGGTTGCCGGCCTGAGCGAGGTACAGCACTGGCACCAGCACCTGTTGCCCGGCCACGGTGGCATTTTCCAGCCACACAATATCGTGGGTCAGGGCCGCGACCTGCTCGGCGGTGAGACTCACACCCACCGACAGGTTCAGCCCGCTTTTGCTGCCGATGGCGTTGTCCATCAGGTGCTTGAACAGGTCGGCATCGCTGGTCTGGCCGTCGATGAAACGCTGACCGGTGCGGGCGAGTACAGCTTGCTGGATCAGGCGCTGCTCGTAGAAACCGTCGCCCAGACGACGCTGCGCCGTGTCAGGGTCGTAGCCGAGTTTGGTGAGCATGTAGTCCGAGCTCAGGAACTGACGCATGTCGGTGAGCAGCGGGTTGGTTTCAATCAGGTACTTGTGCGGGTTGGCTGCGAACTGGCTGGTCGGCAGGCCGTTCACGCCCTTGCCGTCGTTGAGGTGAAACAACCCGTTCTCACCGGTCGGCAAGTTGAAGCCGGGCAGGCCCAGTGGGTTGACCTGTTGCTGGGCAACGTCCGGCGGCAGTTGGGGGTTGAGGCTGACCTCGGTCGAGAAGCCCGGCGCGTTGGTGTTGGCGCCGCTGCCGACGTAGGTGTAGCCGCGCTTCACGACGCGGTTATCGATGCCTTCCTGGGCGCTTACGGCCACTGCGCCACCGGCCTGGATGACTGCGGCGTAGCTTTGGTCCGGCACCATCAGTTGGGTCGTTTTGCGCAGGGCGGTTTTTTCGCTCTCCATTTTGCCGATGAACGCGGCCATGGCGGCTTCAACCCCGTCCATGTTCTTGCCCGCTGAATAACGCGCAGTGAACGCCGCCGCCTCGCGGTACCAGCCCGCCGGCTTGCGCTCGCGCTCAGAGCTAAAGACACGATCGTATTGAGTGTCGTGGGTCACCAGACCGACGTTGGTCAGTTGGTCGACACGCACGGTCATGTCGTCGCCGGTGGCGATGCTACTGCTGCTGTTGAGCAACGTGCCGCCGGTAAGCTGCATGTTGGCGCCGGAGGTGATGCTGGCGCCGGCCGTGGCGTTGGTGACGATGAAGTGGTCACGCTGGGTGATCTGGAACGGCCGGTTCTGCTTGCCACCTTCACAGTCGCCGCCGGTCACGCCATCGATACAGGCGACGGGTGTAATGGAAGCGCTGTAGATGCCCGACTCGGTGGTGAGCACGGTGCGGATGTTATCGATCGTGCTGGCCGCCAGGGCCAGGTTGCGTTCACTTTCGATAGTGCCCGAGCTGTTGATGATGCTGGAAGCCAGCCCGCCCTGACCGTCGCGATCAACGCGTAGGTTGCCCATGGCGTAGATGTTGGCAGCGAGGTTTTTCAGGCGGTCGACCCGCAGGTTCATGTCGCCGCCGCTGAAGATCAGGCCATGATCATTGAGCAGGTTGCCCACGGACAGGTCGAGGCTGCCTTGGCTGGCGACGGTGCCGCCAATCGTCCAGTCCAGGCCATTGCCGACCAGTGCACGGGTGCCGAGCAGCTTGCCGGTGGCGGTCTGGTTCAGGTTGTCGACATTGACGGTCAGGCGTCCGGCCTGGATCGCGGTGCTGTTGGTCCAGCGGGTTTTGTCGAGGGTCAGGTCGCCGTGGGTCACCAGGCTGCCGCCAACGTCGTCAAGGCTGATGCCGCTGAGATCGAGCACCCCAGTGCCCACGTGCAGTACCTTGCCGCCCGTGTTCTGGAAGGTGCCGGCGGCGAGGCTCAACTGGTCGTTGGCGGTTTCCAGGCTGCCGCTGTTGTTCAGCAAACCGCCGATGGCGTAGCGGGTTTTACCCGCCTGGCCCAATGCACGCATCTGGCCACTGTTGGTCAGGCTGGCGGTGTCGACCTCCAGGGTCGTGGCGCTTTCGATCAAGCCACGGTTGGTCAGGGCGCCTTGCAGCTTCAGATCAATCTGATTGGCCGCGATCTCACCGCCGTTATCCACATTCAGGCCGCTGAGGCGAATGCGATCACGGGCCAACAGCGTGCCGCTGCCGTTGTTGAAGTCGGTGGCGTCGATCAGCGCATCGCCGGCTTTGGCAGCGATGCGCCCGCCGTTGTTTATGAGGGTGCCGGCGGTGATCGTCACACCGGCCTTTTCACTGTGGATCAGCCCGTTGCCGCCGTTTTGCAGCAAGCCGGTGGTGGTAAGCGCCAGGCCATCGTTGGCGGCCAGCGTCCCGCTGCTCTGGTTATCGACACTGTTGGCGAACAGGGTCAACAGGCCCTGGCTGGCGAGCTTGCCGCCCTGGTTATCCACATGGACGGCGCGTTGAACCAGCAACGGGCCGACGCTCGCCAGCTTGCCGTTGCGGTTGATCAGGTCGCCAAGCAAATCCACGGTGATGGAGCTTGCGCCCGTGAGGTTGCCGGCGCTGTTGTCCAGGCGATTGCCGTAAAGCGCAAAGGCGCCGGTGCTGTCGATGATGCCGCCCTGGCTGTTGTCCAGCAGGCCGCTGACGTTGAGGGTTTGTGCGCCGTCGCTGAGCAGTTGGCCTTTGTTGCGGTTATCAACGCTGGCGGCGGTAACGTTCAGCGCCTGCTTGGCACTCATCGTGGCGCCCTGGTTATCCAGTGCTTGTGCGGCGGTGGCGGTGAGGGTGCGATTGGCGATCACCCGACCGGTGTTGGTGATGTTCTGGCTGTCGAGCGTGACGTCGCCACCGGCATTGCGCGTGTTATCGGCGTTGACGCCGGCTTCGATGATGCCGCTGTTGGTCAACTGGCCGTTGCTGGCCAGGGTGATGCTGTCACGGGCGGCCAGGGTCTTGCGGTTTTTCAGCTCACCCTTGGTCTGCGCCTTGAGCGTGGTGCCGGCGTAGACCGGGCCCTTGGTCTCCAGGCTCGCCGCCTTGATATCCACTGCGCCGCTGGATGCGGCCTGAGCCATGCTCAAGTGGCCGTTGGCGTCCAGTTGGATGTCGCCGCCACTGGCTGCCAGCGTACCGTCGAGCTTCACGCCCACGCCGGCTTCGGTGCCCACCAGCTTGATGGCGCCCGCGTACATGCCGCCGAGCGCCGACGAGTCGATTGCCAGTTCCGGTTTGGCGCTGCCGTCATCGGCGCGTACGGTGGTTTTCAGGCTTTGCGCATCGACATCATTGCGCCCGGCGATCACGGTGAGTTCGCGCGCATTGATCTGCGCGTTGATCTTGGCCGAACGGGTGATGATCTCGAAACGGTCGACGTTGCTGGCGTTCAGGCCCTTGCCGTCGATGGTCACCGCGCCGCCATCCACCTGGTAATGATCAAGGCGACCGACGTTATCGATCACAGGTTTGCCGGTGGTCAGCGTGACGTTGGGGGTGTTGATAAACCCGCAGCCGTTGCAACTGATGCCATAAGGATTGGCCACGATGACCTTGGCCGACTGCCCCGCCACTTCGGTATAGCCACGCAACTGGCTGGGGCTGCCGCCGTTGACTTCGTTGAGGATGACGTTCGCCGCGCCGCCCTTGAGGTTCGGGTTGCCGACGATGATGCCGCCCAGTTGTGTGTTTTGCAGCGGCCCGCTGGCGTTGTTGAGGATCACGCCATTGGGTCCGACGTTGTAGTCCTTGAACTGGTTATGCGACAAGCCGCTGCCATTGGGCGTGGCGATGTTCACCACCGGAACGCCGTTGCCGGCCTGGCCGAGCGTGGTGGCTGGGCCGCTGGCCACGATGCCGTCGGCATTGGCCAGCAACGGCTGCCAGAACAGCGCGTTGGCCAGGACCAGCGCAAGTCCACGTTGAGTCAGGCTTTTCAGGGCGGCAGCAGGGCGAACATCCATATTCTTAAATCTCAAGGCAGCGGCGTTGAATTACAGGAAGAAATCCAGGCGGAAATAGATCGGCGCTTCGCGCTCGGTCACCACGCCTGGTCGCTCCAGGGAATGGGCAAAGGTCACGCTGGTGCTGACGTATTTGCCGCGGGCGAACAGCTCGACGGAATTGCTCGATACCCGCCCGTGCTCGTCATCGTTGTAGCGATCGTTGCGAATCACGCCCTGGTCATAACCGACACTGGCGCCGTATTCGGCGAAGGCCGGGCGCATCCAGTCCAGGGTGACCGGTCGCGCCCAGCGCACTTCGTTGCGCCAGTAGCCACCGCTGTCGCCGTTCAGTTGCTGGTCCTTGAAACCGCGTACCGAGTAGGAACCACCCAGGCTCATGCGTTGCGGTGAATACAGGACGTCTTCACTGCGTTGCCCAGTGGCAAGGCTGGAAAAACTCAACGACTCACCCCACAACGTAAAGGGTTGCAGGTAGCTCATCGTGGCGGTGTATTTGCGATAGCGCGGCGTCGCCGTGAGGTTGCCCTGGGCGTCTCGCTCTTGCCGATTGCTTTGCGCGTCAAACGCGCCGATACCGTTTTGCATGCCCACATCCAGGTTGACGAAGGCGCTGCCGATTCGCCGCCCGTGGGTGAGGCCGACCTGGAACTCGCTGAGGCGGTTGCTGCTGGTCGGCAGGCGTGCGTCGAGCACGTAGTTGTTGGTGCGCAGGTGCGTCAGGCCGACGTTGACCGAGGTCTTGCTCACATCGTCGCGATGGATCACGCGTTCGGCGCGCAGTTGGTGGTTCTGGCTGTCGCCGTTTTGCTTGAATTTGAAGTCATCGACCCTGCCGAAGGTGCGGTATTCACTCTCGCTGTAGCTGTAGCTGAAGTTCCACCAGCCCCACGGCAGGTTGTAATAGAACATGCTGCTTTTTGAGGTTTTCTGGTGGTCGCTGATGGCGTCGTGTCCACCGCGCAGAATCAGTTGATCGGCCAGTCCCAGTGGGCTGTCCCATTCCAGGCCCGCGCCCCATTGCTGTTCGCCGGTACTTTTCTGACCATCGTTGTTACGCGACAGGCTGGCGCGCCAGGGCTTTTGCGGCACGTTCTTGACCACGACCTCACTGCCGCCGATCTGGCTGCCAGGGGTCAATTCCATCTGTGCCTGTTTGGAGGGCAAGCGGCTGAGTTGGTCCACCAATTGTTCGACTTCGCGCAGGTTGAGTGCTTCCCCCACTTTGCCGGGAAACGCCATGGCCAGTTCGCGGTCGGTCACGCTGCTGCCCTCGGCGCCCTTCAAGGCTTCGAGCTTGCCTTCGACCACGAGTACTTGCAGATGACCGCTGGAAAGATCCTGTTGCGGCAGGTACGCGCGGCTGGTGACACGGCCCTTGGCGATGTAATAGTCGGTGATGACCTTGAGCAATTCATTGAGCTGCGCCACGCCCAGGCACTGGCCGATGTAGGGTTTGAGCAGGCGTGCGCGATCGGCTGCGGACAGGCTGTCGGCGCCCTTGAGTTCGATGTCCTGGATGGGAAAGCAACGGGTATCGGCCGGCAGCGCCGGCGCTTGGGGCTGGGTGTCTTTGCCGGGCAGGTCCTGGAGTTCTTCCAGGCGCCGGCGCTGCTCTTCGAGGAGGCGGTTCTGGCGGTCGCGGATCAGGTCCTGGTCTCCAGGCGTAGGGGCGGCCGTGGCGCTGTTCAGACTCAAATAAGCGAGCAGGAAAGTGCACAGCAGATACCGAGTCCGTGGCAATAACAAAGACATGTTCGATCCATCGAAAATCAAGGGCCGGCAAACTAACACCGAACTTCCGACAACTCAAAAATAAGAGTTAGTTGGACATTCGTACTAGTTACTCATGCAAGCAATTGATTAATAACAACTAAAAATAATCAAAGAGATATCACGCCTGTCACCGGAAATATTATTCCGACCAGCGGCAGCACTCTTGATCGCGATTCGTCGGACAACGTTTAAATAGCCATTAGTTGGCCATCAAGTTATTGCCGAGATAGGTTAGTACAGGGAAAAGCAGAAAAGTTCGCGGAAGTTTTGTGAATTGGATCCCATTTGTCGGGATTAAACCGGATCGCTCCCACATTGCATGGGAACGATCTTCCAACACTGTTTCAGCTGGCGTCTTTGTTCTGGTCTTTGCCAGGCACCAAGGTCAGCCCGGGTTTTTCCACATCGCGGGAAACATGGGATTTGACCTGCGCCACACCGCCTTCCTCATCGTTGTGGATCACCAGTACCCCAGGCCGACGCAGTTGCTCCAGGTCACCTTCGCCCAGGCTGAAGCTCTCGCTCAGATTCTTGTCGGTGAGCGCCTTGGCCTCGGCGCGACGCTGGGCAAACTTGCGCCCTTTGCGTTGCTGGTAGCGCGCCCAGGTGACCAGGATCACAGCGTTGAACAATGCAATCCACAGGTACACCTGCAAGGTATTGAGCGCGGCAAAGATCGGCGCTTCGATACGCGGTCCACCGTGGGTCTCCAGCATCGAATTGATCCCCCGTGCCAGCAGCCAGATCAACCCGGCCCAGGCCATCAGGGTCAGCAGCACATCGATGATCCACATCACCATCCGTTGGCGGGTTCTGACCAGTTTCATGGTCACGCCTCCTCTTCAGTAGGTTTGATGCCGCGATCCGGGCTGACCCAGCGCGCGCGCTTCTGGTGCTGGTTGAACAGCACCTTGGGAAAACTGACCAGGGTGGTGAACAGGCTGACTAGCCAGAACACCATCGGATACCACACCGTCCAGAACAGGGTCTTCCACAGATCTTTCTCGTAGCGGCGGTCGATCATGATGCTCACGGCGAACTGCACCAGGCACACCATGGCCAGCACCAGGCCGGTAAACGCTGGCGGAACCAGGGAGTCCACCGTGATCGCCGGAGGCAACACCATGAACTTGCCGAGCACGTAGAAGATCACCGACAGCAGGAAAGTAAACGCCCAGCCGGTGGACAGGCAGTATTCGAACAACAGCGGCCACAGGTAGCGATGACGCCATTGCCAGATACCACGGATATTCTTGAACAGCACTTCCGCCCCACCCTGGGCCCAGCGCAGGCGCTGTTTCCACAGGCCGCCGACGGTTTCAGGCATCAGGATCCAGCACAGGGCACGGGGCTCGTAGAAGATGCTCCAGTGATCGAGCTGCAGCTTCCAACTGACATCGATGTCCTCGGTGATCATGTCGGTGCTCCAGTAGTCGATGCGGTCCAGCGCCTTTTTACGGAACGCGACCACCACACCCGATACCGTGAAGATCCGGCCAAACACTCGCTGCGTGCGCTTGATCAAGCCGATGATCGAAGAGAACTCACCGACCTGCACGCGGCCGATCAAGGTCGAGCGCGTACGGATGCGCGGGTTGCCGGTCACCGCTCCCAGGCGCGGGTTATCCAGCATCGGCGCCACCATGTAGGCCGCCGCGTTTTTATCCAGCAACGCGTCGCCGTCGATGCACACCAGGAAT
The DNA here is from genome assembly GCF_013385825.1 of Pseudomonas reactans. Taxonomy (GTDB): domain Bacteria; phylum Pseudomonadota; class Gammaproteobacteria; order Pseudomonadales; family Pseudomonadaceae; genus Aquipseudomonas; species Aquipseudomonas reactans. The sequence continues at coordinate 630,252 of NZ_JACAPG010000002.1, forward strand.
TCACTGCGCGCCGCCACGGCGCCCATCCGCAAGGCCACTGCCTTGCCTTGGTTCTGCGCCAAGTGCAGCACGCGCAGACGCGGGTTCTCCAGCGCCAGGGCGTCGAGTACCTCGGCGGTGTTGTCCTTGGAGCCGTCGTTTACCGCGATCACTTCGATGTTCGGGTAGAGCTGACCCAGTGCCGCATGGATGGTGTCGGCGGCATTATCCCCTTCGTTGTAGCAAGGGATGATGATCGAGATCAGCGGGTTACCGGCCAGCTCGGGGGCCGGCGTATCCTCTTTCCAGGGCCAATGGCGCTCCCAGTGCAGCCAGAAATACAGCCCGCCCGCGATCCACAGCGCCGACATGAACAGCGGATAGAAAAACACAAAGTCCATCAGGAACTGCCCGGTGACCAGGAAGATCAGGCCCAGGGGCACACCCAATACCAATGCCAGCACGAATAAAGCCAGGATTCTATCGAACATGGTCAAGGGTTCCATTGGTTGGAAAGGGCCGGACGCACTGTCTTCAGGTCCGGGGAGTTTTCCAGGAAGTTGTCCGGGTAGTAGCCAAAACTCGTGACACCCTGGCGCTTGAGTACACCCATCCATTCAGCCATCTGCGCGCTGTCGATATCCGGCGCGGCCTGGGTGCGCCAGTCTTTGGCTTGCAGTTCGAACACCGTGCGTTCCATGGCGCCGGGACGCGCCTTGACCGTGGCGACCAGCTTCTCCAGCCAGGCGTTGGAGTTGCTGTACTCCTGGCCTTCCATCAGCGGCATGGCCATGGGCGCGGTCCAGTCGTAGGTCTGCAGGAAATCATCCAGGTTCTGCGCAAACCAGGCTTCGCTGCCGGGGTTGAGCATCGGCTCGGCGAAGATATTGCGCGCGGTCAGTATTTGCGGCCCACCGATGGCGCGGACCTTGGCAGTCAGCTCCTTGGTGAAGTCGATCAGGTAGCGGCTCTTGAAGCGGGTCCAGCGCTGCATCACGGCCGGGTCGGCACGCAGTGCCTCAATGGTGTTCGGCAGGCCGGCGGCGGCATAGGCCTTGAGCGCGGCGGGGCTGGCATCTTCGAAATCGTTGAACACCGCATCGTCGTGGTACAGCACACCGTCGATGGCGTTGTTGCGCGCCAGGTCCTCGTAGATCTCACCGATGATCTTGCGCACCTGCGGGTCGAACGGCGACAGGCGTTTATATTGGTCCGGGTCGAGGCCGACCTTGCCGGTTTCCGGGTCCCAGCGCGTTACGCGTGGCAGCTTGGGGTCGAGGGCAAAACTGAGCACCGGCATCCAGGCGTACACCGCAGCATGGGCACGGGTGTGCAACTGCCAGGAGACGCGGTTGAACAGGTCGGCGCGTACCGGCAAGTGGCGGTTGGGGAAGTACACCGAATGCACCAGGCCATCACCCTTGGGATCGGCGAAGGCTTGCAGGAACACCGTCCCGGCGCCCATATCCACCACGCGCTGTACCAACTGGTCGAGATTGCGTGCCTGTTGAGCCGGGTCCGGGTCGTAGACGTTATCCAGGTCCACATGCAACACGCGCATCGGCGCCTTGGTTTGTACCGCGACCATGCTGTTGGCGAAATGCTCGCCATCCGGGTCGGAGGCGACCAGGAAGCGCGGGCTGTTCATCAAGTCGCTGGAGCTGTCGAGGCCATCTTCCAGGGTCAGGGCCATCTGGTAGCCCTGCTCGCCAATGATCGCCAGCGAGGTGCCTTTGGCGGCACCGTAAGGCCATACCCACACCCGTGGTTTCTTGCCGGTGACGCTTTGGATCTTGTTGGAGATCGCCACCACATCGGCACGCATCCGCGCATCGAATTGCGCCTGGCTTTCATAGCGCCCGGTGGCCGGATCAAAACGCAGCGAGGTCGCCGCCGGCTCCAGGTTGCCCTGGGGGTTGGCCAGGATGCCTTTGTGGTTGTTGTCGGTGTGCGCAGCGATTTCCACCAGGCCCGATTGAGATACTTCGCGGATCTGCTGCCAGGTCAGGAACTCGCCACGCGGCCGTGGCTGGCCGGCGAAGTCCACCGGCTGGTTCATCGGCGTGTCGATCCAATAGCCCACCGGCGCCAGCAAGGCCGGCCAGCGATAGGCACGCAGGATCGGCATCACGCGGGTGTAGAAGCTCGAATAGCCATCGTCGAAACTGAGCATGATCGCTTTGGGCGGCAACTCAGGCCCACCGTTGCGCGCCGCCAGGATCTGGTCGACGCTGACCGCCTTGTAGCCGTTCTCGCGCAGCCAGGCCAACTGTTCGATCAAACGCTCGGTGCGCACCGCCACCACCGCCTGATCGGGGTCGCGATCCTCGACGTCGTGGTAGGCAATGCCCAGGAAATGGTTTTTCGGCCACGGCGCTTCGTTGGCCGGTGTCGGCCGCTCGGCGGGTGGAGTGAAAGGCGCGGGTTGCTGGGCACAGGCACTGGCCAGCATTACGCCCAGAATCAACAAGCAACGGCTGAGGACGGTCATGGTCAGGCTCTTCTAGAAACGGTAAGTGAGGTCGACGAGCAGACGCAGATCGCGTTCGCGATCGCCGTCGTAAGGTCGGCTGATCAGGCTCAGGTTGGCGCCGGCTTCCAGGACATCGTTCCAGCGATAGCGTTGGCCGTAGCCCACCAGACCGATGCCACCCGTGGAATAATCCTGCTGGCTATACGTACCCGCACCGACCTGGAACTGCTGACTCCACTGGGTCTCGTAGCGGTGATAGAGCACATGATTGATGTTGAGGACGGGCAACACGGTGAAATCCGACTTCGGGTTGAAGTAGACCGTGTCTTCCTTGCTGTTGCGGCTGGCGCCGACTTCCAGGCCCAGGTCCACTTGCACTTTCGGCGAGCTGTAGAGGCCTTCGCGGCCGCTGAGCAAGGCTTCGAAGCGGTCGTTGCCGTCGCTGAAATGGGACGGGCTGAGGGTCAGTTTCCACTCGCGGCTTTCGTTGGCGCGCCAGCGGATGAAACCGCTGCCGCCGTTGGCCGTGATCCCGTCATTCAATGCCCGCAATGGGGTGGTGGACAGCAGGTAGCCGACGCTACCGCCGTACTGCCAGTTATCGTTGATGTCACGGGCAATCGACACGGCGGCGCCTTGTTTGGAGCCATCGCCGTAGGAGTGGTTGGAGACCTCGGCTTCAATGGTCATGTCGCGGGTCCGACGCTCTACGCCGACCACTTGCCAACGGTGATGGCCAGTGCCCTCTTCAAAGTCGGCAGTGGCATAACCGGCACCGGCGAACACGCGCCAGTCTTCGTCGATGGGCGGCGTGTAGATCCGGCTTTCAATGCCCCAGTCGCGGCTACCCGAGACGGCACCGGCATCACCGTTGTTGCCGCCGCCGAAGCTTTTGCCGGTATAGGCTTCGACCCGCAGCTCGGCCATGTCGTGCACATCACGCAGGCGTTTGAGGCGCTGTACCTGGCGGTTGTCCGGGTTACGGGCGACCACGTCGTCGGTGAGAATGTCGAGTTGACGCCATTCCTGCAGGTCCAGGGCCGTGAAGCCTTGGGACATCTCCAGGCCGATGTCACGCGGGCTTTGCGCTTCGGTTTCCTTGAGCGATTGCTCGGCGCGGCGTGGCCAGTCGCGGGCGCGGTACATCTCGGCTTGCGCCAGGCGCAGGCCGATGCTACCCGGCGCATTGCCGACCAGTTCTTCCAGGGCCTTTTCGCTGGACGGCAGGTCGGAACCATAGGTGCCGGCCTGAGCGGCCAATTGCTGGGCGTCCATCCACTCGTCGTTGGGGTTGCCGATGGGCAATCCCTTGAGTTCAACCCGCGGTTTCTGGCTGTCGGCCAAGTTCTTGGCGACCGCCCGCGCTTCGTCCACCTGGTCGTTTTCGAGCAAGGCGTAGAACAAGGCGGTGCTGTCTTCAACGCGGTCGCCCACGTCCGCATCGGGTGCGCTCAGCGCTTGGCGATACAACGGCGCCGCCTTTTCCGGCAGGCGCTGGTCGAGGTAGGACGCGGCCACCCAACGCACCGCATAGGTGGGCAACTGCACACCTTCGGCCTGGAGGGTTTCGTACTCGCGGATCACCTCGGCAGTACGCGCCCGCGCCTTGAGCGCACCCAGGCGGTCGATGCGCCAACGCACCACGTCGTCTTTGGCCGTAGGGTCCGGGGTCCAACGGGCAAGGAGCTGGTCGTAGCCCTGCAAGGCGCGATCAGCGATGACATAACGCTCTTTCTCGGTACGCGTGGCGAACTCGGCCATGCGCACGCGTTCGGCGGCCAGGTCACCTTCGAGGCGACGCTGGGTCACCGGGTCGACAAGACCAGGGCGCTGAGCCGACAGGCGCAACGCAGGCTCGGGCAGACGTGCTTTTTGCAAGGCAACAACGTATTCGCGAGCCACTTCCGGCTTGTCACCTGCACGGATAAACGCCTGGTCGAATTCAAACAGTGCGTCGTACTGCAAGCCCGCGCGGGTCAGCGCATAACCCAGTGCCATGCGTCGGTTGGGATCATCCGGTTTGGCGGTCACCAGCGCGCGAGCGCGTTGCACCGCTTCGCTGGCTTTGCCGCCGTCGGCCTGGGTAAGGGCCAGGCCCAGTTGCAGGTCGACATTGTTCGGCTCACGCAGCAGCGCCTTGCGATAGACCGCCTCGGCCTGCGCCCACTGCTTCTGATTGCGATAAGTCCGCGCGACTGTAGCCAGCGCCTGGGCGGTCAAGTTGCGATTCTGTCCCTGTGCCTCGTACACCTTGAGCACTTCGGCGTCCTGGCCGGCCCAACCGGCGATCACCAGGTGATCGCTGATCTGGCCTGGCGTCTGGCGCTCGGCCGGCAGTTGGCGCAGTTGAGTCAGGGCGGGTGTGAAGTTGCCGTTGCGCGCCTGGATGATCAGGGCGTCATAAGCCGGGTCGGCCATGGCGAAGGTGGGCATCAGCAACTGGCTGCACAAGGTTACCCCGATGAGCAGCCGTAACCGGCCTGAGGCACTGAGTGGGAGGTTTCGCAGCATATCGTGAGCTTCCTTACACACGGAAAGCTGTAACGATAGGTGGTCCTGAGCAATTTGCATCAGGGTGTCGGCGTCTCGTGACCCGACCTAGCTTTCCTGTATGAACTATCTCCGAAGCCTGTAGGAAAAAGGACAACTCATAACAATTGTTCAGAATTGAACGCCAAATCTGAAAAACCAATGGGGGAGCAGGTTTGCCTGCGATAAAGGGTGGCTAACCGACATAAGTGTCGACCTTTTGACCTTTATCGCGGGCAACCCCGCTCCCCCATTAATTATTTCTGGGCGATGGCGAAATCTTTACTGCGCGCCGCCGACCGCACCGACTTTGGACATCACAAAGCCGATGAATTGCTCGACGGTCATCTTCTGGCCGTTGAACGTCACTTCATTGTTGGCGTAATGCAGCTTGGACACCACGTCGCTGCCGACCAGGGTTGCCAGTTGCGTGCCGACGGCCATGCCGCTGACCATCTCGCTGGCCATCTGGGATTGCTGCTCGATGGCTTTAGGGTCGGTCACACCACCGACCTGCGCTTGCAGGGCGGCAACGTCGGCGATCATTGGCTTGGACAGGGTCAGGTTGGCATCCAGCAGCGAGACCATTTGCTTGCCCAACTCTACCGGAGGCAGCTCCATAGAGGTCGGCTTGGCCAGGTCCAGTACCAGGTTGAACTTGCTTTCACCGTGGGTGGTTTTCAGCGACAGGTTTTCCAGCGCCAGGTGCGGCTTGGCGGCCAGCAATTGGTTGACGTTGGCTTCTGCCAGGGTCTGCTCGGCTTCGGTCAGTTGCAGCTCGGGCACCGGCTGACCGGCAGCGGCGGCGGCTTGCACCGGCTGCATCTTGTCCTGATACAGCTTGGTCAGCACCAGGCCCGACGGTACGTCGATGTTCTTCAAGCTCAGGGCCATGGCGGCAGAGCCGACCGGTTTACCCTGATAGCCAATCTCGTCGATCTTGTAGTCGACGCGACCGGACATGTTGTTGTCTTTGATTTCGCTGGTGTCTTTTTGCTCGAAGCCCTTGAGAGTCATCACCGCTTTCTGCGGGCCGAAGGTGAGCTTGGTATCGGTCAGCTCAACGGTGTTCTGCCCGGTGTAGAAGCCGAAGGTGGATTTTTCCAGGTTGCTGGCCACGGTCAGGCCGGCGAATTCGGCGCTGAACGGCGCGCCGTTGGCGTCAATGACATCCAGTTTGAGGCTGTTCATGTAGCCATCCACCTTGACCTTCTTGCCTTCGGCAGTGCTGTCAAAGTCCAGGTTCAAGCCAGAGAAGTTCACCGAGGACGTCACGTCCTTGAACTCCAGCGGCAGCAATTCGAGGTTGCCGGTGACCGAACGGCTGTAGCCGATATTGGCCACGCCTTTGAGCGGCGACACGTCTTTGGCAGCGGCGAACCATTTTTCGGTGGTGGCGTTCTTTTCCAGTTCGAAATGACTGGTGGCCATGACCGGCAGCCACTTCAGCGACACCAGGCGCGAAAACGGCAACGGGCCGTGTTCGATATGGTCGACAAATAGCAGCTCAGGGTTCGGATTTTGCTCGCCGAAGAACGAGCCCTGGCCCTTGAGGCGGTAGTGCGCGGTGCTGCTGAACAGGCCACGGTCCAAGGACACCAGCTCCAGGTTAACGGTACCGTCGACACCGGCCATGGAACGTTGCAGTTCCTTGTTGGCGTCCTGCACCGCCGTTTGCAGCACGGGCTCCAGTTGCTTACCGGTGTACCAGGCACCGCCTGCACTGACGACGCCGACGGCGACAACGAAACCCAAAAGAACAACGGCTGGCTTATTCATGAAGTGACCTGATCAAATCCTGTGAGAAGTGGGCTGTCTTCCTTGAACCCCGTGGGGGGATTGGCTCAAGCCCGCCGAAAACGGGGGAAGATTAGCACTGGCGGCCGCGAACGGCCCAGCTTTTCAGAGGGATCAGTTCCGTACTAGTTCAGGAATACTCCAGCTCGATTTCATCCAACTGATGGTCGAAACTCTTCAGGCGGGCCGTCCAGGTGTACACCAGCACCTCAAACTCGCGGTGTATCACGGCATTGCCGGGGGTGTCGGTCTTGGGGTCGCAGAAGTCCAGTTGGTAGCGCTCGCGGGCCATTTGCGTGGCCACATCGGACAGTTCCCGCGCGTTATTCAGCCAGTGCCTACCGTCCGCGACCTGTTGATCGAGCGCCACGCACTGCTTCTTCAGGACTTCGAGGCTTTTTTCCAGGGGCGTGCCGGTCAGGTCGCCCATGACTTCCTGGAACGTACGCCCCGGTTGCCAGTAGCTGCCCCAGAAGTAGCGATCGAACACGGTCTCGACCCGGCGCAACGCAACCTTGGTGTCCCAGATCGCCACGCGGGTCTTGCCTTGTTCGAGGAGTTTTTTCTTCACCCGCTGGTTCTGGTAGGACGCCCAGGCCACGACGCCGATGGACAGGGTGCCGATCACCAGGCAGGCGCTGTCGAGGAACACCATCGCCTTGTCGAGTTGGTGAGCCAGCATGACGCCGTAGAAGTAGGTGGCCGATAACAACACCAGTGCAAAACACACGCACCAGAAAGCGGGAGCATAAGGGTTTTTCATTATTGGAATCCCCATGAGCAAACGCGAACGTTGACCGGCGGGCCATCACGGGAGCCCGCCAGTCAAAGCATAGCTATTTGCTCAGGGTTTGCTGGCCGACGCGGGTTGCGTTCGTCCGCTTTCCCAACCGCCGCCTAGGGCCAGGAACAGATCGATCTGGCTCATGGCGACCTGGGTGTTGGCGGCGGCCAGTTGCGCGCGCATGCTGGTGTGGGTGCCGGTGGCTTGCAGATCGGCCAGGAACGAAGCGCGACCGGCCTGGTAGAAGCGGTGCGTCTGGTCGGCGGCTTCTTCCGACGAGGCTTCGGCTTCGGCCAGCGCATCGCGCCGCTGCAGCAACGCGGTGTACTGCGCCAGCCCGGTCTGGGTCTCGCGAATGGCGTTGAGCACCACCCCATCGAAGTGCGCCAGGGCGCCTTGGGTCGCGGCTTCGGCTTCATGGATACGGGCCCGGGCGCCGTTGGTCGGCACCGTCCAACTGATCAGCGGGCCAAAGCCCCAGCGGTTGGTGGCGGGCTCGCCAAGGTTGTCCAGGATACCCACCGTGCCGACTGTGGCACCGATGCTGATGTCCGGGTACAGCGCGCCGGTGGCCACACCGATCCGCGCCGTGGCGGCAGCCAGTTGGCGCTCGGCCTGGCGCACATCGGGACGGCGCTTGAGCAAGGCGGCGCCATCGCCCACCGGCAGCAGTTGGGCGATGTGCGGTAACTCGGCGCAGCTGCTGGTGCCGGCGGGCAATTGATCCACCGGTTTGGCCAGCAACATCGACAAGCGAAAAAGCCCAGCCTGGCGCGCGGCGTCATAACGCGGCATATCGGCGCGCAAGGACTTGAATTGGGTTTGCGAACGGGTGACCTGGGTTTCGTCGCCACGGCCGGCGTCGCGCAGGCGCTGTGTCAGGCGCGTGCCTTCGGCTTGCAGGTCGAGCGAATGCTGGGCGATGGCCTTTTCTTCGTTGGCAGCGCACACCTGGGTGTAGGAACGCACCACGTCGGCCACCAGGGTAATACGCGCGATATCCGCCGCAGCTTGCGTGGCGTCAGCACTGGCCTGGGCGCTTTCGATGCCGCGTTGCAGGGTGCCGAACAGGTCGAACTGATACGAGGTGCTGATACCCACACTGCCGATGTTGGCGACCGGCACCTTGTCCGCGAGCAAAAAGGCTTCACCGGACTCCTGCAGACGCTGGGCCTCAGCCTTGGCACCGGCACTCCAGCCGCCCGCAGATTCGGCCTGCTGCACCTGGTACCGCGAGCGTTGCAGGTTGGCGGCGGCCACGCGCAGATCCGTGTTGGAGGCCATCGCCTGGCGCACCAGCTCATCCAGGCGCGGGTCCTTGTACAACCGCCACCAATCCGCCGGCACCGGCGCCGACACCACGTTGCTGCCCTCACCTGCGATCGTCCCTTGCAGGTCGCCGCGATTGACCGCAGCTTTATCCGGCAGCGAGTAATCCGGGCCCACCGCCTGGCAGGCCGACAGCAGCAAACCCAGCGCGGCAGTGGCCAACAGCTGCTTCATGGCTGGTCTCCGTCTTTAACCTTATCGCCGATGATCGAGACGGTAGCCGTACGCCCGGCGATCATGCGGAAGTCCGCCGGCACATCATCAAAGGCGATACGCACCGGAATCCGCTGGGCCAGGCGCACCCAACTGAACGCCGGGTTGACGTTGGGCAACAGGTTGGAGCCGCTGCTGCGGTCGCGGTCTTCGATACCGGCGACGATGCTCTGCACATGGCCGCGCAGGCGGGCGTTGTCTCCGATCACACGGATGTCCACCGCCATGCCGACGTGGATGCCGTCGAGCTTGGTCTCTTCGAAATAACCATCGATATGGAACGAATTGCTGTCCACCACCGACAACACCGGGCGCCCGGCGGTGACGAACTCCTGGGTGCGCGGCGCACGGTCGTTGACGTAACCGTCCACGGGGCTGCGGATCACCGAGCGGTCGAGGTTGAGCTGGGCGGAATCCACCGTTACCTGGGCTTCGGCCAGGGCCGACTGGGCACGAGCCACGCGGGACTGGCTTTCTTCCAGTTGCTCGCTGGGCACCAGGTTGCCGAGGCCACGGTTACGCTTGTACTCGCGCTGGGCCTGGGCCAGGGTTTCCTGGCGGTCGGCCACGGCGGCCTGGGCTTGGCGCAGGGCCAGCTTAAAGCGGTCCTGGTCGACGGCGAAGAGCACTTGGCCCTTGGTCACCAGCTGGTTGTCGCGCACGTCCACACGCTGGATCAGCCCGGACACGTCCGGCGCGATCTGCACGATGTCGGCACGAATGTGGCCGTCACGGGTCCAGGGGGCAAACATGTAGTACATGACCATGCGCCACACCACGACGACCGCAAACGTCACGATCAACAGCGTGAGGACTACACGGCCGATGGTCAAAAAAGGTTTTTTCATGTCATCAGGTATCGACTGAGTGAGTCCACCGCGCCCAGCAACAGCGCGTAGAGCCCCACATTGAACAATGCCCGGTGCCAGACCAGGCGATAGAAGTGGAGCCGGGTCAACAACCCGTGCACCACCAGGAACAACACGTACGTAATGCCCATCAGCACCAGCAGCGTGGGCAGGAACACCCCGCTGATATCCAGATCACCGATCATAAAGGCGCTCCATCAGGCAGCGGCGCTTCCATCTCGGTGCCGCCAATAAATTCCACGCCAGGCAGCAGTGACAGGCGCAAGCCTGCCAGCGCATGCAAAAGATGCAGGCGGGTGTCGTCTTCGTCTTGCAGGCCTTGGCCGTTGAGGGCGCGGCGCGTGCGGTCCAGGGTCATCAGCAGACCGCTCGGCGCAGGCAAGCGTTCACCGGCCTTGAGGCACGCCTTGAAGTAACCGCCCACACCTTCCACCACTTGGTTGAGCAGCACCCGTGGCACGCCGAGGATGCGCGGCGAGTAGGCCAGCAGGTCGAGCAGGTTCAGCGCCACGCGCAGATCGCGCAGGGCGGTGCCGGTGTCCTGGTTGATCAGGGCCAGGCGCGGCAGGTGCTGCATCAGGCGGTCGAGCATCTGCGCGGCCATGTGCCGGTGTTCGGCCAGGGTCGCGGGCTCGGTGAGGCTGACGATGTCGCGCCAGCTGAAACGCGTCAGGCGCTTGGCCGCCAGTTCGGCGCCAAAGGGCCGCGCGATCAGCGTCCACACAAAGGCGAACAGCAACCCCACCGGCCCCGCCAGGTTGACGTTGGCGAAGTTGAGGAAGTCGGCGTCATAGGCGCCCTGGATGCTGATGAACGACGAGGTGTTCACCAACGTCAGCAGCATGCCCAGGTAAAAACGCGGCTGCACGGTGAGGGTGCCGATGCAGATAAACGGCACGGCGAACGCCAGCACCAGCATCGGAAAATCATGCAGGTTGGGCAGCACCAAAAACAGGTAAAGACTGGCGAACAGCACCGACATCGCAGTCCAGAAAAAGAACCGATAGATCTGCGGCGCCGGGTCGTCCATCGAGGCAAAAAAGCTGCAGGCAACGGCGGCCAGGATCACCGCGCTGCCGCCGTCGGTCCAACCGAGCAGGATCCACAGCACCGAGGCAACGATGATCGCGGTGACCGTTGAAAACGCCGAGTAGAACATCAGCCCACGGTCGAGGAACGGCGTGAGCCGACCCAGGCGCCAATGGCGGTAGACGGCGCGCCAGGTGTCCTGGCTTTCGCACTGGATGGCGGCTTGCAGGCTGCGGCAGTCTTGCCACAGGTCGATCCACTCTGCGAGACGGTAGAGCGCGTTGGAGAACAGCAGCGTGTGCCGGTCGTCCAGCGCTTCGCCCTGGGGTTGAGCGGCGTCGACCTTGTCGCGCAGCACGCGCCAGCGTTCCAGGGGCGCTTGCTCGGTTGTGCCTTCCAGCCAGGCGTTGGCTTCGTCCAACAAAGGCTTGAGCTGATCAAGAAACTCCGGTGCGCGATGCTCGATGGCGTACACGGCATCATCCAGTGCATCGATGACCGGCAACAGGTGAATCATGCGCCCGCGCAGTTCCTTGGTGTTGCGCACCGTCTGCGGCCGCGCGCCTTCGTGGGGCAACTGGCCAATCATCAATTCAAGGGTGTTGAAGGTGGCGACCATACCACCGCGCAGGGTGCTGATTTCTTCAGGCTCAACCTGGCGCGTCAGAAAGCGTTGGCTGTAGACCTGAGCATCGGCAAACCACTTGGCCACCGAGCCATCGAACACCGGCATCAGGCGGCGCGGCCAGAACATCGCGCCGACCACCGCTGCCACTGCGATACCCAGGAAGATTTCTTCGGTGCGCGCCTCGGCCACGTCCCACACCGCCAGCGGGTTATCCACCACCGGCAAGGCGATCAACGGCAAGGTGTAGCCGGCCAGCATCAGCGCGTAGTTGTTGGCGGTGCGCAGGTGCATGGACAGAAACAACAACGTGCCCGTCCACAAGGCAATCACCACCACCAGCATGTAGGGCGACTGCACGAACATCGGCACAAACAGCACCGCCGCCGCAGCGCCCATGAAGGTGCCGATGGCGCGGTACAGCGCTTTGGAACTGGTAGGGCCGACAAACGGGCTGGAGACGATATACACCGTGGCCATCGCCCAGTACGGACGCGGCATTTGCATGAGCATGGCGATGTACAACGCGATCATCGACGCCGCGAAGGTACGTACCCCGTAGAACCAATCACGGGCAGGCGGGAAACCGGTAAAAAATCCGTTCAAAGCGACGCCGCCTCGAAGGCGCGCAGCACACGCAGCGCGGCTTCCATATCGCTGTGGGGAATATCGGCCAGCACTTCCTTGCGCAGACGCACCAACTGCACTTCCACCGCTTGCACCAGCTCGCGGCCACGCTCGGTCAGGCTCAAGGCCTTGGCGCGACGGTCATGGATGTCTTCGGTGCGGCACACATAACCGTCGGTGCACAGGCGATCGAGCAGGCGCACCAGCGACGGGCTTTCCATCCCCGACGCCTGGGCGACTTTGACCTGATGCACACCATCGCCCAAGCGGCCGATCATCAACAACGGCACGGCGCAGGCTTCGGAGATGCCATAGCTCACCAGCGTGGTCTGGCAGATTTTGCGCCAGTTACGGGCGCCCACCACCATGCTGCTGCTCAGGTTCATCTGGAGTTGTTCGAGGGATTGAGGCACTGGATAGTTCGCATACAGTTAGTTTGCTAACTATCAATATGGTGGATGGATCCAAATGCGTCAAGTTTTGAAACAATTTAGCGGATGGGTGGTGGGCAGTTGGGTAAGTAAAGCGGGTTTGGGCGCGGGTGCAGGATTTTCTGACGCTGCAAAATGCCTGCGAGGTTGTCGTCCAGTCGAGATAGAGGCCGACTGGCACTTCGCAATCGCAAGCAGCCAGCTCCCACAGTTCGATCAATTTAGGTTTCAGGACTGCTGTTCGCCTGGGCGTCCAGGCGGTGTTGGATTTCGCCCAACATTTCCAAGCGCCCTATTACTCCCCGATTAACCTCAGGGCCTCTTCCTCGATAAACTCAAACACCTCCTCCGCCACGCTGTACTGAAACTGCTTGCGCCGATGCTTCGAAACCTTGCCCTCGTTATCCAGGCACATCATCACCAGCTTCGACAGATCACTGCCGCGCACGTCATAACGCTGGTTCACGGCCTTGATCACGCGGTCGTAGCGGTCGAGGAATTCGGTTTCTTCACGCAGTTCCACTTCCAAGGCGCGTCGAGCCATTTGCAGGGTGAATTCGACACAACGCGTGGCGTCCCAGTAGCGGTAAATCGAGGGGTGGCCGATGAACTCGAAGGCCATTTCATCGCCATCCAGCCACGTGACGCTCCAGAACTCCCAAGTGGGTTGGGAGAACGCCTTGAGCGCTTCCAGATAGGCCGCCTCTTCGTGTTTCATCGCAACGGAAACAGGCAACAACAGCCCGTTCTCCAGCGCGCCGTAGTGGCAGAGTGTCTGGTGGATCAGGAAGCGGGACAGGCGCCCGTTACCGTCCATGAATGGATGCAGGAACACAAAGCCGAAAGCCGTGACGGCAGCCGCCACCAATGGGTCAACCTCTCTCACAGGCTGGTTGGCGAATGCCATCAACTCTTCCATCAGGTCCCGACAGAGTGCCGGAGCAGGCGGTACATAGCTGACACCCGCTGCGCCACGCAAGCCGTTGTGCAGGTGGTTTTGTTCATGGCGGAATGCGACGGCTTTGTCGAACGGATTGGAAACGGTGCTGTTTTGCAGCTCGACCAAGTAGTCCTCTGTCAGCAGTCGGCCTTCATGAGCCTGGCGTAAGAGTTGGACGAACCGACGGGACTTTTCTTCGCTGGGTTGTTCTTTTTCGATGGCGAACGAATCGCGGGTTTCGTGGAGATAGGCCCACTGGATCGCGCGGTCAATCATTTCTGAAGGCAGGGTTGCCATGAAAGATCTGGCGCGACCCAACACATCAAGCGCCAACAACGTCTCTAACTCAGGCGTTCTCTCCACAGTTGCGCAGTAATGCAGAGAACCCAGGCCATTAAAATCAATTCGCCAACGACTGTTGCGGATGCTTGGGCCAGTCACATAGCGCTCGGGATCAAACAAGGCAACAACACGCCCCCGAACAGGTAGTGCGTAATCAAGCGCGCGCCCGGTAAATCCTTCCCACAAATAACAGGCTTTACGGATAAAGGCGCCATGGGGGGATTCCGCCAAACCGGCCAAAAATGGCTCCGGACCAAGACGTTCAAAAACCTGGGCAAGTATGGCGAGATTCACACCCTCATGCTTGAGTGCAAACAGCACGTGCTCAAACAGGGCATGTTGCGCAGGTGCGACGGTATGCGGAACCGCCAGGCAGTTGCCGATCAAGGTGATTCTGGTCACGGGTTTGATCATCGCGACGCGGTGAGGCGGGATGACCTTTAAATCCAGCGATTCGCAGAGATGAGCATATCCGACTGTCGCCAAGGTGAGCTTCCCCAGAAAAAATTCACTTGAGCGATTAAAACCCAGTTTTTTTTACCTCTCACCATTTTTTTTTACATTATCGTGTTTCAGCAAAGTTTTTTTTACACCTCTCGCCCACCCCGCAACATCAAATTCAACTCATCCACCACCTCAGCCCAATCCGCATCCTCCAGAATCTCCTCGCGTAAAAACGCCTTCTGGCTGTCCGTCCAGAAAAACGCATCCGCCAGTTTCAACTCCGGTTTGAGCGGCGAATGCACCGCCACAAATTTCTCGATACTCACCGGGTCATCCGGCAAACCCAGCTGTTTGAACAATGACGGCAAGCTATGCACGGGCGATTCCATGGCGGGCTCCTGATAAAAAAGTGTCAACCCAGTCTAGCGGCAGCCCTCGGGTTGTGCCGACAGAACGTTGCACAGCACGAACAACCGCGCCCGCGCGCCGCCGCCATCCTGACGACTGAGTTCGCGCCAGCCTTCGGGCAGCGGGGCGAAATCGTCGGGGGCTTCGTTGCTGCTGATCAACCACACGCGGCGGGTCTCGGCGGGCAGTGCCGACAGGTGGTCGAGGTAGATGCGCCCGCCATCCTGGTCCACCAGGGTGCCGAAGCCGTAGGCATTCGGCCGGGTGGGTGTGCCGTCGGGTTTGGGCGGGGTGAAGAGCTGCAACTGGGCGTCGGTCTGGTCGTAATACACATAACTGAGGTACCACATCATGTCGCTGAGGACGATGCGGTCGTCTTCCTGATAGTTGCGGTTGACGAACTCCACCGGCACGTTGAATTGGTCGTGTTCATCTACCGTGAAGTTGTTCTTCAAGCCCACCAGCTCCACGCCGACAAACAGCACGAACAGTGCTGCCCCCAGTAATGAAAACCGTGATGGCAGACGATCGATGGCCATCGCCAGCAGGATCGGCAAACCCAGGGCATACACCGTCAGGTAACGTTCGATAAACACCGGGGAAATAAATGACACCCCGTAGACCAACAGCAGTGGCAACAGGAAAAACAGCGCCAACAGGCTGGCCGGCCGATAGCGCTCACGGTCACGCCAAGCGGTGGCAAACACGACAGCCACCAGTAGCAACGGGAACAGCCAGAACAGCGGCGACCAGAAACCGACACCTTCGTCTTGAAGCACAAACTGCCACATCATCGACGGCAGGGAGAACAGGCTGACCGGCTCTTCCCAGCCAATATCACCGCCCACCTTGAGCTGCTCGACATGCTGCACCAAGTCCAGCAGGTTCGGCAGCCAAGGCAGGTACAGCAGCACAATCGTGGCGTTGGCCACCCACCACGCCGGGCGCGTGATCAGGCGTTGGTCGCGCGGCACCGTGCCACTCAGCACGCCCAGGTAAGCCCAATGCACCAGCACACACAGCGCGGTGAAGTAATGGGTGTAGAAACCGGCCGTCATCAACACGACATACGCCACCAGATACCGCGTGCGCTCAGGTTGGCGTACCCAGTAAACCAGCGCCAGCGTGGCGCCCAGCAGCCACACACCCAGCAGCGAATACATGCGCACTTCCTGGCTGTAGCGCACCGCCGTCGGCAACAGCGCCAGCAGTATCCCTGCCAGCACCGCCGCACGGCGGGTGGACAGTTGCCGCGTCAGCCAGATGCCCAAGCCCACGACGACCACGCCGGGAATGGCACTCATGCCGCGAATCGACCAGATGCTGTCGCCGAAGAGTTCGATCCAGCCGCGCAGCAGGAAAAAATACAACGGCGGGTGTACATCGTGTGCCGCGTGGAACCACAGGTCGCCCAAGGCGTATTCGCTGAGCAGCAGGCTAGAGCCCTCGTCGCCCCAAATCGCCGCCGACGTCAGGTTATAAAAACGCAGGGCCATGGCCAGCGCCAGGATCGGCACCCACCAGAGACGGCTGATCCAGCCGGCACCTTCCCAACTGAAGCGGTTGAGTGCGGGTAACGTCCCGACCTTTTCGTTTTGCTCTACCACAGACCGACGCACCTCGATTCCCCTGATTGCCCAAGCGCAAACACCGCCACTCTAGGACAAAAGACCCAGGCTGGCTGCTGGAATCGGACAAATCAGCAATTTGTGCAGGGCTTCTCCGAAGCAACCTTAGGAACACGCTATTATTGCCCTCCTCCAAGGACTCAGGATCAAGGACACGTCATGCGCATCGGTTTTCTGTCACCCCTGGCACTGGCACTGCTTGCCGGCATCACCCAACAGGCCCAGGCCAGCTCTGACGACTCGTGTTACCCCGATTGGCGCGTCTCGCGTGACAGCCTCGATTCCTGCAGTAACCTGCCCTTCCTCAGCCCCGGCAATGACAGTCGCGTCAACCTGCGCCTGCTGCTGGCGGACAAACAGGCCGAACCGCTTACCCCTAACGCCCTGAGCGAAGATGATCTGTCCCAGGGCTTTGGCCTGGTGCCCTTCCCGGTCTATCGCCTGGCGCCTATCCCCGCGACAAACGATGAGCCCGACAACAAGCCGGACAATTCACGCACTGCCGAACTCGAGACCCTACTCAAGCCCCTGGGCATCCAGCGCGACGAGTACGAGAGCGCAGGCGAAGCGTTCCTGACTGGCGAAGGCAGCCGTTGCCGCAGCAACGATGATGACAGCGCCACGGCCTTCATCAGCCAGGTGATCAAGGCCGACATGCCGGCAGCCGAGCGTGAGTTGTTGGTAAAGGCGCGCTTGCAACTGCTCAAGGCCTGTTCGTGGGAAGGCCAGGTGGTGGACGCCCAGCAGATCCAGTCCAACGACGGCCAACTGTTCCGCACCTACCTGCAAGCCGCCGCCGACTTCTACAGCGGTCGCTTTGGTGACGCTGAGCGCGGTTTCGCCGCCGCCAACGCCAGCCAAGTGCCTTGGCTGAAGGAAACCGCGCTGTATATGACTGCGCGCACGTCTTTGAACCAGGCCCAGGCCGAAGCCTTTGACGAGTACGGCATACCGCAGCTTGAGCATGTGGATAAGTCCGCCCTGAGCCATGCCGAGGAAGGCTTTCTCGGTTACCTGAAAACTTATCCACAGGGCGACTACCTGGCCTCCGCCCGTGGCCTGTTGCGCCGTGTCTATTGGCTGGCCGGTGACAACACCAAGCTCGCCGAGGCCTTCGGCTGGGCAATGACCGAGGCAACGGACGCACAGCGCAATGTGTCGGTGGATGAGCTGGTGGAGGAAGTCGACCTCAAGCTGTTGATGGTCAATAGCGAAACCGTCAGCACGCCGATGATCCAGTTTGTCAGCGACCTGATGGTGATGCGCGGTGGCAACCAGCCCGCCCTCTCCCGCACCGACCTGGAAAAGCAGAAAGCTGCGTTTTCCAGCGCGCCGGAGCTGTATGACTACTTGCTCGCGGTGTCTGCGCTCTATACCGAGCATCAGCCGGACGCTGCGCTGAAACTATTGCCCCAGAACGTGCCGTCGAGCCTGAATTACTTTGCCTTCAGCCAGCAGACCCTGCGCGCGCTGGCGCTGGAAGCCAAGCAAGACTGGAAAGGCGCCGAATCCCTCTGGCTGCAATTGCTGCCGCTGGCAAAATTGCCGCTGCAACGCGACCAGCTGGAATTGGCGCTGGCGATGAACTACGAACGCAGCGGCCAGTTGGCCAAGGTGTTTGCCGCCGATTCGCCGATCAGCGCCAAGCAGGTGCGTTACATCCTGCTGCGCAACGTCGCCGGTCCCGAGTTGCTGCGCCAGCAGATCGCCCAGGCCAGCGATCCGCTGGAACGCCAGACCGCACAATTCGTGCTGCTCTACAAAGACCTGCTGCGCGGTCAGTACGCCACCTTCGCCGACGACCTCAAGCAACTGCCAGCCTCCGCTCCGGATGACAAACTGGGCACCAGCCTGGGCTACGTCTACAGCGCCAGCCAGACCTTGAAATTGTTCCAGTGGAACGGCGACAAAGCCGAGTCCGGCTACGCCTGCCCGAGCATCACGCAAATCGCCGCGACCTTGCAGAGCGATGCCAAACACCCACAGGGCCTGAACTGCCTGGGTGAGTTCATCCTGCGTAACGGCCTGGACGGCATGCCGTTGGAACAGGCACGCGCCGCCGGTAGCCTGGGCAGCAGCGCATCGGACTTCAAGGGTGAAACCTTCTCGCGCCTGGACGGCTACAAACAGGTGATCGGCAACGCCAAGGCCCCCAAGAATGACAAGGCCTACGCCCTGTTCCGCGCCATCAATTGCTACGGGCCGTCGGGCTACAACAGTTGCGGCGGCGTCGATGTGGAGCCTGCGGTGCGCAAGGCCTGGTTCCGCCAGCTGAAAACCAGCTACGCCGATACCCAGTGGGGCAAATCGCTGCAGTACTACTGGTGAAACACCTGTGGCTCGGCTTGCTATTGCTGGCAAGCCCAGCCTTCGGCGCCGTCGACGCCCGCGACTATGACGCCTTCTGGCTGTGGAGCGGCGTATCACCACAGCCGGTGCTCAAGCAGGCGAAAACCCTGTACATCCTCCAGGGCCAGATCAACGCCAAGCGCCGCACGCCCCAGCGCGGCGTGCAGATGATTGCCCAAGGCATCAGCGTGCCGCGCCTTACCGAAGGCGACATCTGGATCGTCTACCGCGCCCACACCCTGCACTGGCCCGAGCAGGTCTACCGCCAACTGTTCGGCCAGGTGCAACGCTGGCGCGATGCAGGCAACCCGGTCATCGGCATTCAGATCGACTTCGACGCCCGCACTCAGTACCTGCATGAATACGCCGACTTCCTGCGCGACCTGCGCCAGCGCCTGCCCGCCGACCTGCGCCTGAGCATCACCGGCTTGATGGACTGGAGCAGCAACGCTGACCCGGCTGCCATCGCTCAACTCAAAGGGGTGGTGGATGAAGTGGTGGTGCAAACGTATCAGGGGCGGCACAGCATCCCGGATTACGCGGCGTATTTGCCACGGATGAACCGGTTGGGGTTGCCGTTCAAGATTGGCTTGATTCAGGGTGGAACGTGGGAGGCACCAAGGTATTTGCAGGGGAACGAGTGGTTTCGGGGGTACGTGGTGTTCTTGCAAAACCCATGAGGGTTCACCATGACCTGTAGGAGCGAGCTAGCTCGCGAAAGACGTCAACGATAACGCAGCGCTATCAGGTAGCCGCGCGTCGTCAATACGTTTTTCGCGAGCAAGCTCGCTCCTACAGTGGGTGGGGAACTACCAATCGTAGGTCAGGCTCGACACCACCGTGCGCCCTTCGCCGTAATAGCAATCCAGGTTACTGGTGCACTGCGATACGTAGGTCTTGTTGGTGAGGTTCTGCACGTTCATCGCCAGTTTCACGCCCTTGAGTTTCAACGGTGATCGGCTCAGGTCGTAGCTCAGGCTGGCGTCGTAAACGCTGTAGGAAGGCACGGTAAAGGCGCCTTCGTAGTAGTCGCCCAGGCTTTGCCGCGCATAACGCACACCCAGGCCGGCGCCGAGACCGGCCAGCGGCGTGTCGCCGAGCACGCTGTAGTTGACCCACAGCGACGCGGTGAGCGGCGAGATGCCGGCCGGGTGCCGACCTTCGCGACCGTCGTTGTCCTTGGTGTATTTGATGTCGTTGCGTGAAGCCGACGCGACGATGTCCCAAGCATCGCTGAGGACGGCCTTGGCTTCCAATTCCACACCGCGTGAGCGCATGGCGCCGCTTTGGGTGCTGAAGGTGGTGTCGACAGGGTTGGTGGTGAGTACATTTTCCTGGTCCAGCTGATAGACCGAGACCTGTACGAAACTCTTCTGGCCAGGCGGCTGGTACTTCACGCCGACTTCATATTGGTTACCAGTGGACGGCTCGAATGGCTTCTGGTTGGCGTCGGTGCCGGCCAGCGGCAGGAAGGACTCCGTATAGCTGACAAACGGCGCCACGCCGTTATCGAACAGGTACACCAGGCCCGCACGCCCCGTGAATGCCTGATCTTTGCTGGCAAAGCGGGTGTCGGTCAGGGGTTCCTTGTTCACTACATTGGCCCAGTCGTAGCGCCCGCCCAGCACCAACGCCCATTTATCCCACTTGATCTGGTCCTGCACGTACAGGCCGGTCTGGGTGATGGTGCGGTCCCAGCGGTATGGCTGGCCAAAATTCAGGCGCTGGCCGTAGACCGGCTTGAACAGGTCGATGATCGGCGGGTTGCGGTCGTACAAGCCGTGGAACTGTGAGTTGGAGTGGTAGTAATCCAAGCCGAAGATCATCGTGTGAGCGAACGCACCGGTATCAAATTCCGCCTGGGCGATGCTGTCCACGCCAAACACTTTATTGTTTTGCGCCCAGTCCACACCGAAGCGTTGCAGGTAGCGTTGATCCTGTACGCCAGTGGCCGGGTTGGCGACGAAACGGTAGCCGTGCAACGGCGCGGTGTAGCGGTCATCGACCTCGGCATAACGTGCGTTCTGCTTGAGGGTCCAGGTGTCATTCAGGCGGTGGGAAATCTCGTAGCCCAGTGCGTATTGCTCGCGGTTGTACTGGTTGACGCCAGGCTCGCCGATGAACAGGTCGCGCTTGATCTTGCCATTGGGGTTGGCCCACAGCGTGCCGGACGCCGGCAAACCCTGGGCTTCGGGTACGCCTTTGTCTTTCTGGTACTGCGCGAACACCGTCACGCTGGTGTCATCGTTCGGCCGCCAGGTGAGGCTCGGCGCGATGAACTGGCGCTTGTTTTCGACGTAGTTGATTTCGTCCTGGCCGTCATTGGCCAGGCCGGTCAGGCGATACAGAAATTGCCCTTGCTCGTCCAGCGGACCGCTCAGGTCGATGGCCGCGCTTTTGTGCTCGTAGGTGCCCGCTTCCAGCACCACTTGGTGGATCGGTGTTTCGCTGGGACGCTTGCTGACCATGTTGACGATGCCGCCGGGCTGGTTCTGCCCGTACAGCACGGAGGCCGGGCCCTTGAGCACTTCGATGCGTTCCAGGGAATACGGCTCGATCTGCAACGCGCCGCCGGTGCTGCCGCCGCCATAAGGCAAGTGCAGACCGTCGAGGTACAGGGGCGTAGGCGAGAAGCCGCGAGAGGTCGGCTCATCGAACAACTTCACCCGATCGGCGAAACCACCCGCGCTCATGCCCGGGGTGTAGAGCAACGCCTGGGTCACACTTTGGGCCCCACGTGCCTTGATCTCGGCGGCGGTGATCACGTTGATGGTCTGGGGAATTTCCACCAGTGCCGAATCGGTCTTGCTGCCCGATGCACTGCGCGTGGCGACAATACCGTCCACCGGGCCCCAGGCATTTTCCTGGGCTTGCTCGCCGCTGATCTGCGTAGCGCCAAGTTGTAGCGGCCCGCCATTGGAAACCGCCTGCAACGACCAACCGCCCTGGGATTGCATCGCCATTAGGCCGCTGCCCGCCAGCAGCCGCTCCAGACCCGACCCGACGCCATAGCGCCCTTGCAGGCCCGCACTGCGCTTGCCTTCGGTCAGCGCGGCATCAACCGACAGCAAAATGCCCGACGCGCTGGCAAAGCGGTTCAGTGCCTGGTCGAGGCTGCCGGCCGGGATGTTGTAGCTGCGCAGCGCCTCGGTACTTTCTTCGGCATGGACCTGCGTCGGCACCATCGGCACCGTCGCCAGCAGGCTGACAAACACGCCACGGCGCAGGGCGCGGGCCAAGGGTTGGATTGGGTGGTGCGGCATTGCAGGACTCCCCGTGAGATCGCTTCTTGATTGGCTTTCAAGAGGTATCCCGAACGGGATGCAAAAACCGACAAGCGCAGGTGAAAAAATTTTCAGGCCCGTGCCTTAACCGTCACCCAGTAGCGCGTGACCTCTTGCACCTGTACCGGCAACGAGCGCTCCAGCGCGGCGAGGATGGCGTCGGTATCGTTCAGCGGAAACACGCCCGTCAACAGCAGCCCCGCCACCGCCTGATCACACCGCAGCAGCCCCGGACGGTAACGACTCAGTTGCGCCACGAACTCGCCCAACGGCTGGCGCTCGGCGATCAGGCGGTGTTCGGTCCAACTGCTGGTATTGGCGCTCACCGCTGCCAACGCCGAGCTTTGGCGTTGGTTGAACCACAGGCTGTCACCGGCGTTCATCTGCACGGCTGCGCCGTGTAACGGCGTCACGCGAACGCGGCCTTCGTACAGGTCGACACGGCTGCCATCGACCAGTTCACGCACCGCAAAACGGGTGCCCAGCGCCTGCACGTCACCGGCTGGGGTTTCGACGATCAAAGGGCGAACGGGGTCGTGGCCGCTGGTCAGCAGGATCTCGCCGCGGATCAGGCGGATACGCCGCTCGCTGGCGCTGAAATGCAGGTCGACCGCGCTGTCGCTGTTGAGGTCCAGGCGCGTGCCATCGCTGAGGGTAACGTGGTGAATCTCGCCGGTGCGGGTGCGGTATTCGGCGAAGGCGGCGTGCCAAGGTTCGCTGCGTTGCACCAGGTAGCCGCTGCCACCGGCCACCAACAGCACGCCGAGCAGCTTGAGCGCAGCGCGGCGCTGTGTGTCCGGCGTGTCGCGCAACACCGCACGAGCGCTGTCGGCGGGCACGCTGCCGAGGGTTTGCTGCAACTGCTGCAAACGCTGCCAGGCACGGCGATGCTCCGGGTCGGCAGCCTGCCAGCGGGTAAACGCCTGGCGTTGTTCGCCTTGCAGGTCGCCGCCCCATTGCAGCATCAGCCATTCGCTGGCCTGTTCGACAATCGCCGGGGCGATGGGTGCGTCGTGTCTCATTCGGCGTAGGCCACTTGGTAGCAGGCGACGATGGCGCGGGTCATGTACTTCTGCACCGAGCTGACGGAAACGCCCAAGCGCTCCGCGACCTGTCCATAACTCAGGCCTTCGAACTGCGACAGCAAAAACGCCTGGCGTACGTTATCGGGCATGCGGTCGAGCATGGCGTCGATCTGCATCAGGGTTTCTAGGATCAGCGCGCGGGTTTCCAGGGAAGGCGATTCCGGCTCGGGCAAATGCGCGATGCTTTCCAGGTAGGCGCGCTCGATACGCAGGCGCCGCCATTGGTCGATCACCAGGTTGCGGGCAATCTGCGCCAGGTAGCTGCGGCTTTCCTTATCGCCGGGAAAACGCCCGGACACCAGCAGGCGCAGGAAGGTGTCCTGCGCCACGTCAGCCGCATGCTCACGGTCGCCCAGGCGCTTGCGCAGCCAGCCTTGCAGCCAGCCGTGATGGTCGCGGTACAGGAGGTGAAGCTGTTGCTGGCCGTCAGTCGCGCTGTCCATGAAAAAGCTCAGATACACTATTGAGAGCAATTATCATTACAGTTTATTTGGCGACTGACAAAAACTCTTTGTACTTAGCGCCCGGCGGTTTGCAGCGGGTACACCGATTCCCAGCCTCCGCCCAACGCTTTGTACAGGCCAACCATCGCCAACGACACGCCGGTCGAGCTTTCCACCCACTGCTCTTGCGTAGCCAGCAATGCGCTTTGCACGGTGAGCACGTTGACGAAATCCACCACGCCTTCAACGTACTGCTGCTGCGCGGTGCGCAGGGCAATCTGGTTCTGACGCACGGCTTCGGCGAGGCTGTCACGACGCAGCTGGCTGGCGTTGTAGCGGGTCAGTTGGTCATCGATTTCATGCCAGGCCCGCAGCACGGTTTGCTGGTACGCCAGCGCTGCTTCCTGTTGCTGGGCTTCGCGCAGATTCAACATGCCTTGTAACCGTCCGCCGTTGAACAACGGCAAGCTGAATTGCGGGCCGAACGCAAACGCGCGGGAACCCCAGGAACCGAAATCCGAGAGCTGCATGGCCTGGGAGCCAAGGCTGCCGGACAAAGTGATGCGTGGGTAGAAATCGCCCTTGGCCACACCGATGCTCGCAGTGGCGGCGTGCAAACGCGCCTCGGCCTGGCGGATATCCGGACGACGCTTAGCCAGCTCCGAAGGCAGGCCAATCGCGACTTGACGCTGGGTTTGCGGCACGGCGGCGTCTTTGGACAACTGCGCGTGCAAGGCTTGCGGCGGCTCGCCCATCAACAGACTGAGGGCGTTGATGAGTTGGTCTTGGCGCTGTTGCAGATCGGGCAGGCGCGCTTCGATGGCGGCGACTTGAGCGGCAGCTTCCGCCACGTCCAGGTCCGTGGCCACACCGTCAGCCAGGCGCAACTGCGACAGTTTGAGGCTGTGGCGAGCGACATCGAGGTTCTGCTCGGTAACGGCGCGGGTGTTCTGCACGCCGCGCAGTTGGATATAGTCCTGGGCGGTCTCGGCGAGTACCGACAACAGCACGGCGCGCCGATCGTTTTCGGCCACTTGTAGGGTGGCGTCGGCGGCTTCGGTTTCGCGTTTAACGCGGCCCCAGAAATCCAGCTCCCAGGAGGCCGAGAAGCCCATGTCCCACTGGTTGAACGCCGAACGGCCATTGTTGCCGGACGGGTCGCTCAAACCTTTGCCGCTGTTGCGTTGGCGCAGGTAATCACCGTTGGCATTGACGTTCGGATAACGCTCGGCGGTGGTCACCTGACGCACGGCGCGGCTTTGTTGCAGGCGGCTGCTGGCCAGTTTCAGGTCGAGGTTATCGGTGAGCGCGCGGCGTGTAAGCGCCGAGAGTTGTGCGTCCTGGAACACATCCCACCAGCGTTCCTGCAATGGGTCGCTGACCGCACGGCTGGCGGCCAAGCGGCCCTGGGGTTCGCTCCATTGGGTCACTTGCGGGCTCTGGGGCGTGTGAAAGTCCGGGCCGACCGTGCAGGCGCTCAGGCTGATGAGACTCAAGGTGAGCCAGGCAACTCGCTTCATTGCTGGGCCACCTCATGCTGCTGCGCGGCCGGCGAGGTGTCGACGCTGGCTTCCACCGACATGCCAACCCGCAGGCGCTCGATGTGCGCCTGATTGGGTTCAAGGACGATCTTCACCGGAATGCGCTGCACCACCTTGGTGAAGTTGCCGGTGGCGTTGTCCGGCTTGACCGAGGCAAACGTCACGCCCGTCGCGGGCGCGAGGCTCTCCAGATGACCGTTGAGCAATTCACCGTCGAGGCTGTCGACACGCACCTGCACGGCTTGGCCAGCATGCATATGGGAGAGCTGGGTTTCCTGGAAGTTGGCCACCACGTAGGCCTCTTCCAACGGCACGACCGCGAGGATCTTGCTGCCCGGCGTCACATAGGCGCCGACCCGCACCGCACGCTCGCCGACCATGCCGTCCACCGGCGCGACGATGCGCGTGTACGACAGTTGAAAACTGGCCAGTTCCAACGCAGCTTGGGCACGTTTGAGCCCACCCTCGGCGGCATCGCGCTGGGCGGTGAGGATTTCCACTTGCTTGCGTTCCGCCGCCAGCACGGCTGTGGCATTCGCCAGGCGCGCGGTGGCCTGGTCGATACGGGTCTTGGCTTGCTGAGCGTTCTGCACGGTGCCGGCGCCGACTCCGGCGAGGTGGTTGTAGCGGTTCAACTCGTGCTCGGCGAAGGCCATTTCGGCGCGATCTGCCGCGACGGTGGCCTGGGCCTGGGCGATGACCGAACTTTGCCGCTCCAGGGTCGCCGTGGCGTTTTTCAGTTGGGCCTGGGCCACCAAGGTATCGGCGTCGGCAGCCTGGGCGGCGGCGCGAAAATCGCGGTCGTCGATCAGCGCCAGCAGTTGCCCGGCCTTGACGCGCTGGTTGTCTTCCACCAGCACTTCCTTGATAAAGCCCGCCACACGCGGCGCTACCAGGGTGAAGTCAGCGGCGACGAAGGCGTCGTTGGTGGTCTGGCGTTTGCTGCCCAGCACGCCCGGCGCGATCAGGTACACCAGCATGCCGACGGCAAATACGGCGATGACGGAGACGGCTATTTTGTCTTTACGTTTCATGAACAGTCCTTTCTATCAGGTCGGTGCGCGAGGCGGAAAAATCCGCGTGGGCATCCAGAAAATCAGCAGGATCAACGCCACCGCGACCGCAGCCATGACGTAATACAGATCCGAAGAAGTCAGCACCACGGCCTGCTCGTGCAGGCGGTGCGCCAGGCCTGGCGCGTCGCCGTCGACCAAAGGGGAGTTGCCCAGGCGATCCACCAACATGGTCGAGTGGAAGTGCAGGCGTTGGGTGGTCAAGGTATCGAGCACGCCGGTAGCAATCACGGCGGCCAGGCCCTTGATGGTGTTGAACCAGGCGGAGGCGAATGGGCCGTCCATGGGCTGGATGCTGCCGGTGGAGAGCATCAGCAGCGGCAACACGGCCATCGGTTGTCCGAAAATCTGCAGCAGGTACAAGCCATAGAAATCGTCGCGAATCCACTCTGAGGTCAGGTGCGCGCTGCCTACGCAGCACAACACCAGCATACCCAGGCCGATCCCCAGCACCCAGCGGCAATCGACCCACCGCAGGTTGCACAGCGCCGCCACCAGCGGCAGCGCGATCAACTGTGGGATCGCCATCAGCAGCATCACCGGCGCGGTTTGCAGCGGCCGGTAACCCTGGACCTGGGCGAGGAAGCTCGACGGGATGATGATCACCGAGGTCAGCACCATCAGCACACCCGCCAGCACAATCAACGCGAACGACAGGTTGCGCAGGCCGAGCATCTGCAGGTTGAAGAACGGGATCGGCTGCGACCATTCATTCACCATGAACAGCACCAGCAATAGGCTGCCGCCACACAGCAGGAAGGTGATCAGGCCCGACTCGAACCAGTCCAGCCGGTTGCCTTGCAGGATGCCGATGACCAGCATGCAGATCGCCGGGAAGCCCAGCAGCAAGCCACGCCAGTTGAACTGCTTGAAGCGCTCCAGGCGCAGCGGGTCCTGCGGCAGCCCGTAGGCCACGGCGACCATGGCCAGCAGGCACGGCGCGACGATCTGCCAGAACGCCCACTGCCAGCCGACATACTCGGTCCACAGCGCCGCCAGGGGCGTGCCTAGGCTCGGGCCGAAGGTGGCCGTGAGCGCGTAGCCGGCCAGGCCGTACAGCTTGACGTTGGCCGG
This sequence comes from Pseudomonas reactans, assembly GCF_013385825.1. GTDB lineage: Bacteria > Pseudomonadota > Gammaproteobacteria > Pseudomonadales > Pseudomonadaceae > Aquipseudomonas > Aquipseudomonas reactans. Next base: position 657,548 of record NZ_JACAPG010000002.1, read on the forward strand.
CAGGAAACGCAGGGCCACGGTCATCAGCATCGGCGGCAGCGCACCACCGGCCAGGCCTTGCACGGTGCGCAGCACCAACAGGCTTTCGTAGTTCGGCGCAAACGGACACAGGATGCCGAGCACAGTGAACAGTCCGATGGCGCACAGCGTGAAGCGACGTAGCGAAAAGGTCACCGAACACCAGGGCGCAAACGCCATGGCCGCCACGGAAGTCGCGGTGTAAGCCGCGACCAGCCAAGTGCCTTCGTCAAAGCCAATGTACAGCGCACCACGGATATCCGCGAGGGCCACCTTGGTGACCATCTCATTGAGGCCGGAGACCAGCACCGCCAGCAACACGCCGACCAACCCGATGATGATGCGCGGGCCGAATACGGGTGGGGTCATGGCAGTGGGTTTGGCTGCGGCCGCAAGGGTGGGGGCAGCGAGGGAGGTCATGAACAGGTAACTCGGAATGTTAAATACCCGAGCAGTTTAATCAGGCACACACATGACAAAAAGTTACTTGTTGGCAGGATATAAGTGCATCAGACGCAACGATCAGACGGGCTGCGCTTCGAGCCACGTAGCGTGGCAACTCTCGCGCATGGTCTCGCGCAGCCATTTATGGGCAGGGTCTTTGTCGAATCGCGGGTGCCAGGACTGGGCCAAGACCAGCGTCGGCAGGGAGATCGGTAACGCGAACGACCGCAGGGGCAGCTTCAGGCGATTGGCGCTCAACAGCGCTTCCTTGGGCACCGGCAGCAGCAGGTCGGAATCGGGCAGCATGAACATCGCGCCGTGAAAACCGGGGGCGATCATCGCCACGCGGCGTTCAAGGCCCTGGGCATTCAACGCGGTGTCGATCGGCCCACGGGCAATGCCGCGCCGCGAGATGCTGATGTGGGAATAGCTGGCAAAACGTGCGGCGGTGATTTCTTCGTCGAACAACGGATGATCTTCCCGCGCCAAGCCGACGAAGGTGGTGGAGAACAGGTTCTGCACCTTCACTTCGGGGGTGACCGGCATTGTGTTGCTCACGCGCAAATCCAACCGGCCTTCACGCAGGGCTTCGTCGTCGGTGTCGCCCTCGGGCACGAAGCACAGCTCGCACAATGGCGCCATGCGCTCCATGGTGTCGAACAGGCGACCGCCGTACACGCCGATGAAAAAGTCATTGGCGCGCACGCTGAAGCGACGGCGCAATGTACTCAAATCCACTTGGTCCGCCGAACGGAACAGCAGCGCCGCCTGTTCCACCACGTTGCGCACCTGGCCTTGCAACTGCAAGGCTTTGGGCGTCGGCACCAGTCCGCGACCGGCGCGCACCAGGATCGGGTCGCCGACGGCTTCGCGGATACGCGTAAGAGTGCGGCTCATGGCCGCCGGGCTGAGGTTCATGCGGCGCGCGGCGCCAACCACACTGCCCTCGTCGAGCAACGCGTCGAGGGCGACCAGCAGGTTCATGTCCGGTAGTTGCATGCCAAGCACTCGTGACCCATGGAGAGTGAACTGGGCGCAATCGTAGCAGGCTTTACAGGTAACGCTTCAAATTGCGCGGCAGGTAATCCGCGTAGGCGGCCTTGGGATGAGCCTGGCATTTGCGCACGATGTCCGGCAGGGAGTTTTCCAGTTCGTCGGCGCGCGTCAGGCCTTCGTTGTAATCGCTTTTGCCGCTCAACGCCGGGAACATCACCGCCACCCGGGTAATGGCAAAGCTCTTCATCGCAATCAACGGCCGGGTGGGATGCTCACGACGGAACTGGCTGACTTCTTCCGTCAGTGCACTGCAGGATTGGTAGGTGGTTTGGGTGAAGGTCAGTTGAGTCGTTTCTTTCTTCGGTGGTTCGGGCGTGAAAATCATATCGTTCTGCGCGTCGAGCACCGCCGGCCGATCGGCACTGACCGTCCAAGGTTTGAAGCGCCAGAGTGTAGCCGCAGCCACGGCAGCCTCACCAAACGCCGGCTTGGTGGCGCTGAGCGCTTTGACATCGCTGACCGTACCGTCGTTGTGAATATTCAAGCTGATGCGTGCATGCCCTTGGCTGAAGGTCAGGTGACTGGGATAAAGCGGCTTGGGCATGCTGACCACCTCGGGCACAAACTCCGCGAAGACCGAGGTCGACAATAACAAGGCTGCTGCCAAGACAAAAAACCGCATCGTCGTAAATCCTTTTACCGGGTACGCCTGACGCCAGGGTGGCGTCAGATTCGGTCGGCATTATCGGGCTCACGTCGGGCAAAGAGCAATCATTCCTGTTTAGCGCTGCATCCCCCAACGCTTCACGGTCAGGCGCTCAAAGGTGTCAAATACCAGGTTTTCCACGAGCAGTCCGATCAGGATCACCACCGCCAATCCGGCAAACACCTTGTCGGTGTACAGCTCGTTGCGGTTCTGGAAGATGTACCACCCCAGGCCGCCCTTGCCGCTGGTGGCCCCAAACACCAACTCGGCGGCGATCAACGTGCGCCAGGCAAATGCCCAGCCGATCTTGAGGCCTGCGAGGATCGACGGCAGTGCCGCCGGGATCAGGATGAACAGCACAAAACGCATGCCCTTGAGGCCATAGTTGCGCCCGGCCATGCGCAGGGTTTCAGACACGCCGAGAAACCCGGAATAGGTGTTGAGCGCCAGCGCCCACAACACCGAGTGCACCAGCACAAAGATCAGGCTGTTCTGCCCCAGGCCAAACCACAGCAGCGCCAGTGGCAGTAGCGCAATGGCCGGCAGCGGGTTGAACATCGACGTCAGGGTGCTCAGCAGATCGCGGCCCAGTTGGGTCGACACCGCCAAGGTGGTCAGGGCGAACGCCAGCACGATGCCGATCAGGTAACCCTTGATCAGCACCACCAGCGAAATGCTGACCTTGCTCAACAATTCGCCGCTGAGCAGGCCGTCGTACAGCGCGTGAAAGGTTTGCAGGAAGCTCGGCAACAACAGGTCGTTGTTCTGGTAGCGTGCAACGGCTTCCCAGAGAATCGCGAGCACGATCAGGATCAGGCCCTTGCGCAGCCAGCCTTGTTGCCACAGGCGCTGACGTAGGGGCAGTTCGCGCTCCACAGGGACGCTGAGCAGCGGTTCTAGGGTAATTTCATATTCCTGGCGCATGGATGTTCCCCTTAATACGCGATGCGGATGTCAGCGAAACCCAACTCACGCTCGGCCTCGGGCGCCTCATCGAACAGCAAGCGATGAATGCGCCGCGCCGAGGCCTGGAATTCCACGCCGCCGAGGCTGTGCAGGTCGTATTGATGGCTGTGGATTTCGGCGCGCACGCGACCCGGATGGGGCGACAGCAACAGGATGCGATTGCCCACCACCAGCGCCTCCTCGATGGAGTGGGTCACGAACAACAGGGTGAAGCGCACCTCTTCCCAGAGCAGCAGCAATTCTTCCTGCATCTTGCGCCGGGTCAGCGCGTCGAGGGCGGCGAAGGGTTCGTCCATCAGCAGGATTTTCGGCTGCATGGCCAAAGCACGGGCGATGGCGACACGGGCTTTCATCCCCCCGGACAGGGTGTGTGGGTAAGCGTCGGCAAAGGCGGTGAGCCCGACTTTGTCGAGGTAGTGCAGCGCGCGCTCTTCAGCTTCGGCGCGCTTCAAGGTTTTCGAGGCCAGCAGCGGAAACATCACGTTCTGTTTGACGGTTTTCCACGGTGGCAGCTGGTCGAATTCCTGGAACACCACGATGCGGTCCGGGCCCGGTTGTTCGACCTTTTGCCCCAACAGGCGGATCTCGCCTTCGCAGGGCTTGATAAACCCGGCGATGGACTTGAGCAACGTGGATTTGCCGCAGCCCGACGGGCCGAGCAGCACGTAGCGGTCAGCCGGGTCGATCTCGAAACTGACCTGGTGGGTGGCCCGCACCACGCGCTCCGGGGTGCGGTATTCCAGGCTGACGTGATCCACCGCCAGCAACGGGGCAGTGGTATGCAGGTTGCTAGCCGTGTGGCCTTGCAAGGGCGCGTTCATCTCAACTTCCTTGCAGGGGCTTGGCGTCCTGGAAGAAGTAGTCCTTCCACGATTCAGGCTTGTGCTTGATGGCGCCGACGCGGTAGAGGAATTCCGCCAGCGGGTAGGTGTTTTTCGGCGTGACGCTGAATTCGAATTGCGGGTTGTCGATGATTTTCAGCAGCTCGGCGCGGTCGATCTTGGCCTTGGTCACACGGATGTAGGTATCGGCCGCCGCGCCTTTGTCGTTCTGGGCGAACTGCGCGGCTTCGCTCAACGCTTCCACGAACGCCTTGTAGGTTTTCGGGTTGTCGTTGCGGAATTTCTCAGTGGCGAACAGCACAGTCGGCGAGTTCGGGCCGAGCAGGTCGTAGGTGTTCAGCACCACATGCACGTTCGGATTGGCCAGGGCCTGGTCCTGGAACGGTGGGTTGGAAAAATGCCCGGTCAGCTCGGTGCCGCCGGCGATCAATGCTGCGGTGGCGTCAGGGTGAGGAACGGCGACGGTGTACTTGTCGAGGCGGTTGAATTCCTTATCGCCCCACTGTTTGGCAGCGGCATATTGCAGGAAGCGCGACTGCACCGACACGCCCACCGCCGGCACGGCAATGCGGTCCTTCTCGGTGAAGTCGGCGATGGTCTTGACCTTGGGATTGTTGCTCACCAGGTAGTAAGGGAAGTTACCGAGGGACGCGACGGCCTTGACGTTCTGCTTGCCGTGAGTGCGATCCCAGATAGTCAGCAGCGGGCCGACACCGGCACCGGCAATGTCAATGGAACCGGAGAGCAGCGCGTCATTGACGGCGGCGCCGCCGGAGAGCTGGGTCCAATCGACCTTGATGTCGATGCCTTCCTGCTTGCCGTATTTTTCGATCAGGTTCTGGTCGCGCACTACGTTGAGCAACAGGTAAACAATGCCGAACTGTTCGGCGATACGGATCTCACCTTCGGCCTGCGCGGCCGAAGGTGCAACCAGGCTACCGGCCAACAGGCTGATACCCAGGCCGACAGTCGCGGCCAGTCGTGCGAATGGAATGTTCCTGGACATGGTCATGCTCCGAATCAGAAAGGCGCGTCGCCCTGGATGGTGGTGCGAAACAGCTTGCGGCGCAGATGGCTCGGGCAACCGGCGGCCAGGTGGATCAGCGAGCGGTTGTCCCAGAACACCAGGTCATGGGGCTGCCATTGGTGGCGGTAGATGTTTTGCGGCAACACGCTGTGGGCGTAGAGTTGGGCCAGCAGGTCGCGGCTTTCGTCTTCCGGCAGGCCGACGATGCGCGTGGTGAAACCTTCGCTGACGAACAGTGCCTTGCGGCCGTTTTCTGGATGGGTGCGCACGATGGGGTGCACCACTTCGGCGACTTGGGCGAGCTGTTCGGGGGTCAATGTGGGGCGCCAGTTGCCTTCGAACTTGGTTTCGCTGTAGCGCGCGGTGTAGGAGTGCGCGGCGCTGCGGCCCTCAATTGCCCTGCGCAGGTGCTCGGGCAGTTGGTCCCAGGCCTTGTGCATATCGGCGAATAAGGTGTCGCCACCTTCAGAGGGCAACTCCTGGGCATGCAGCATCGAACCCAGGCTCGGCAGTTCTTTATAGGACAGGTCCGAGTGCCAGAACTTACCCGCGTCTCCCAGGCCGATGGACTGGCCGTTTTCGATGATGTTGGAGACGATCAGGATTTCCGGGTGGTTGGCCAGCAGGAACTGTTTGAGTACATGGATCTGCAGCACGCCAAAGCGGCGACTGAAGGCGATCTGCTGCTCGGGGGTGATACGCTGGTCGCGGAACACTACGACATGATGGTCCAGATGCGCGCGATGAATGCGCGCAAAATCCTGGTCGTTGACCGGTCGCGACAAGTCCAGACCAATGATCTCGGCGCCGACACTGCCAGACAATGGACGAATCTCGAAGGTTTGGGCGGTAGCGGTCGCTGTTGGAACAGTAGAGGTGGCGGACATGAGGTCACTCCCGGTCAGACAGGAGAGTGACTTTATAGATATAAGAACGGCAATTTAAATACCGTTAGCGAATATCGATATACAGGAATGTGCCGCCCAATCCCGGATCGGCTGGCAACCGGGGGGAATAAACCGCAGAGGTAGAGTGTTCAATAGATAGGAACTGCTGTTGCCATTGACGGCTCTTAAGCAGGCTTGATGAACCTGACTGTGTAAGGCGGCATAAATGCAGGCTGTGGGCGCGGGGAGCGCGATGTTGAAACGCTTACAAGCCGAAACTGTGCCCGTTTGACAAGCTTACGGGCAGTCTCTAGTGTGCATTGGATCCAATTAAGCACACCCATTTTAATAAGGAGGATAGCGTAACCGTGACGCAGAAGCCGACCCCTTTGAACAGCATAAAGATCAGCGGCCCTATTCCCGCCCATCTCGCTCGCTCAGTAATTGAAGAAACCTTGCGCAACGCCATCCTGGATGGCCGTTTACCTTGTGGTACTGCCATGCGCCAACAAGAGTTGGCGAGCCTGTTCGGGGTCAGTCGCATGCCGGTACGCGAAGCCTTACGCCAGCTGGAATCCCAGTCACTGTTGCATGTAGTGACCCACAAGGGCGCCGTCGTTGCACCGTTGATCGAAGACAATTCGGCCGAGACCTATGAACTGCGGATGTTGCTGGAGTCTGAAGCTCTGCGCCTGTCGATTCCCTTGCTCACCGAAGCCGATATCGTGGAAGCGGAGGCCTTTATTTGTGCGCTCGAACAGGAAAAAGACTACGCCGAAATTGGACGCCTCAATCGTCTTTTCCACATGGCGCTTTATGGCAAGGCCCCAAACCAGCGGCTGCTCAAATTGGTGGAGCACGGCTTGAACGAGGAGGAACGATTCCTGAGGTACAACCTTGAGGCCATGGGTTTGGGCGAGACGTCCCAGGAAGACCACCGCGAACTGCTGAGCCTCGTGGCGCAAAAGAAAACCCAGGAAAGCATCCTGACGCTGCGCAATCACTTGATGCGAGGCATGGAGGTGATCACGGCGTATCTCAATGGCTTGGATGCCCACAGCGAGAAAATCACGCAATAAGGTAATGAGCGCGCCTGTCCGGACCTTCCAATATTGCAGGGGCACTCACTGAGGTTAGTGCCCCCTGCGAAGAAACTTCCCACTGCGATCTAAGCAGCCAACTTACAACCTATATTATTTAGAAAAACTTCTAATATATTTGTAGTTCGCCCCTCTCTTTAACACGCTTATTATTTCTCATTACTTAACCACTCCGTTTGGCGTCACGGCGTCTATCGTTTTGCGCCCTGCGCGCCGGTAGTTGGCTTATACCTGCGCACGCCCGACTGCTGCAAACTCATCGCTGTTTATCCACAGCAGACGCAACAACTTATAGGCATCAACCATGCATCATCCTTCACTTGAAACAGCAAAAATGCAGTTATATAACCATTCGTTATTTTCAGAAATAACTTCCCTGCGCAAGTTACAACTTTTTATGGAAAGTCATGTATTTGCCGTCTGGGATTTCATGACCCTCGCAAAACGCCTGCAACAGGACCTGACCTGCACTCGCCTGCCCTGGCTACCACCTGCGGACCCGCAAGCAGCGCGGCTGATCAATGAGATCGTGCTGGGTGAGGAGTCAGACGAACATCCCGTGAAAGGCTATTGCAGCCATTTCGAACTGTACTTGGAAGCCATGGCGGAAGTGGGCGCCAACACCTCGTCCATCAACCACTTTGTTGCGCTGCAACGTCAAGGCCTGGGGGCCACGGCAGCCTTGCGTCAGGTCGAGGTTCCTACCGGCGTCAGCCGCTTCGTCAACGACACATTGCACCTTGCGTTGAATGCGCCGACCCATTGTGTGGCGGCCACCTTCCTGCACGGCCGCGAGCATGTCATCCCAGGGATGTTCGAACGCATCCTGCAATCTGATGATTTCATTCATCGTCAGGCGCCGACCTTGTGCGCTTACCTCAAGCGCCACATCGAGTTGGACGCCAAGGAACACGGGCCAGCGGCGCAGCAGTTGCTCGATCGCCTGACCAGTGCAGACCCGACGTATCCGCAACAGGCCAACGATGCCGCACTCGCTGCCGTGCAAAGCCGTCTCGCGCTCTGGGATGAACTTCAGGCCTCGCTGCAAGAGGTGCACCCATGAACGCCGGCGATTACCAAGCCATCGCCGATGACTGGGAGCGCCGCGCAACCATCCGCACACGGCCTCGACGCTTGCTGGAGAGCGATGACAAACTGATCTACCCGCTGTGCCGTCAGCCCCTGGTGCTCTGTTCGACCTTCCTTGAGCACTGCCCCCAGTGGCGCGATTTTGTACTGGTGCAGAGCTTTTACAAATTCATCAACGACGTGGTGATATTCGAGACCGAGATCGTCGACAAGACTGCACGCAGCATCGCCAAGAATCGCTTCGCGGTGCCCTTCCCGCTGGCCTGCCGCGTGGATGCGATGACCGTCGTCGTGGACGAGGATTATCACGCACTGGTTGCGCTGGATTTCCTGCAGCAAACCGTGGCCATGACCGGCGTACAACCGTTGGAACTGCCCACAGAAATAGAGTTGAGCCGCGCGCTGCCCACGGCACAGGCGTTGGCACCTGCTCATCTGCGCGATGCTGTCGCGCTGATTGGCGTGGCAATCGCTGAAAACACCGTGACCCACGATGTGGCGGCATTCGCCAAGGACACCAGCGTGAAAGCCTCCATCCGCGGTTTGATGGCCGACCACCTGTTTGATGAGGGCCGCCACGCTCAATTCTGGGTACGGCTCGTACGCCTGTATTGGCAAACCGCGAGCGATGAGGACCGCAATAACATCGCCAAGGTACTGCCGATTTTCCTGGCCCAGTACCTGACGAACGACCTGCAAAAAAACTTCGACCTGTACTTGATCGGACACCTCGACATCAGCGTCAGCCTACGCGACGCGTTACGCGCTGAAGTTGCGGCACAGGCCTTTCCTATCACCCGCCAGCACCCATTGATGGGCAATATCCTTGGCTTCCTGCAACACAGCGGTTTGCTGCAAACGCCGAGCGTGGCGCAGGCGTTGAGCGATTACCTGCCAGAGTCGGGGAGGGTGGCATGAGGCGGCTGAGCATTGGATTTACCGGCGCCAGCGACGCCTTGGAGGCCGTCAGACAAGCGCTGGAACAGTATGGGCATATCACGGGCAACAAGGGCGTCGACCTGTGCATCGATGACGGAGGTCAGTCGGTACAGGACAACACAAGCCCGACCCCAAGATTAAGCCTGCGTGTGGCCGTCGGCCCGGTAACCGACTGCGGGCTGCCCGCGCTGCAACTGCGCGCCTATGGGCCAGACCGAACGTTATTGGCAGTACTGGATATAGCCGATGAACCCAGTGGCAACGGTCAAAGGCTACGCCGGCGCGTCACCCGCGAATTAGTGGAATGGGCCACGCTGCACATCAGTGGCTTCTCGCGAGACCCTGGTTATTTCGAATTGAATGCGCTCGCCAATGGCTGGCCCGAACAAAGCCTGGAAACGCTGGAGGCGCTGGCATTCACCCATCGGTTCAATCACACCGCAGATCCTACTGTGATAGAGGTTGCCCGAGTGCCACTGATCAATCGGTTGCAGGCGAGCCTTCATACTTTTGCCGACCGGCCCGCATTGAAGATCGGTGCCAGTGAAGTGACCTATCGTCAGTTACATGCTCACGCACTGGCAATTCAGCAGCGCTTGCAGCCCTTGTTGGTGACGGGACAAACACCCGCAGTCGTTGGTGTCTGCCTGGAAAAAACCATCGGAGCGTACGCCAGCATTCTTGCCGTGCTGGGCTGTGGAGCGGCGTACCTGCCGTTGGATCCCGACCACCCTACTCAACGCCATCAGGCCATGCTTGAAAGCGCAGGCGCCCAGGTATTGCTGGACGCCGGTCAGCATCCATTAAGAGCGCGTTTCATCTCATTGGATGTCAGCAGCCATGATCTACACGACGTCGACCTCACACGGTCGTTGGCGAGCCTACACGGTCATGCCGATGCGCCCTGCTTGGTTCTCTTTACATCGGGCACCACCGGGCAACCCAAAGGCGTGTTACTCAGCCAAGCGAACCTGGCACATTTCACGGCCTGGTTCAGGTCCTGTGTGAGTCTGGATGAACAGAGCCGCGTCTTGCAGTTCTCGTCGTTGGGCTTCGACTCATCGCTGATCGATGTTTTCCCCGCCTGGATAGCGGGCGCCACGTTGATTGTCCCCAGTGCAGAGCAACGACAAGACCCTCAACAGCTTCTGGACCTGCTGCACCGGCAGCGCGTCACCCACGCCTTTCTTCCGCCTGCGCTGCTGAGCATCCTGCCGCCCGATCGACCGCTGCACCTGAAGCACCTGCTGACGGGTGGAGATGTGTGCGAACCCCATGTGATCGAACGCCTTTCAGCGCAGTGCCAGTTCCATAACCTCTATGGGCCTACGGAGGCCACAGTGCTGATCACCCATCGGACGTTGCGCCCCAGTGACAGCAATCGCAACGTCGGCCACCCCATCGCCAACAGCCAGGTGCTGATCCTCGATGAACACCTGCAACCGGTGGATGAGGAGGTGATGGGTGAGGTGTATATCGTCGGCCCCGGAGTTAGCCTGGGGTATGTGAACGCCTCGTCACAGGCTGCCAATCCTTTTGTGGAGCTGGCCGTGCCAGGCGGCCTGCCGCTGCGGGCCTATCGCAGTGGCGATCTGGCGCAGTGGACCGCCGACGGGATCGTGCTGGGAGGACGGCGAGATGATCAGGTGAAGATCCGTGGTTTTCGGGTAGAACCGCTGGAGATTGAGCAGTGTCTGCGCAGCAGTCGACTGTATCGACAAGTAGCAGTGGTGATCGACCGTGACCGCAGGATCCGTGGCTTTGCCGCGCAACCTGAACCAGGAGCCAGCATGAAGGCGCTGCAACAGCATGCACGGCAGTGGCTGCCGGACTACATGCAGCCCGGCGCCTGGGATGAGCTGCCACGCATACCGTGTTCCAGTAACGGCAAAATCGACCGTGAGGCGTTGCTGGCACTCCCGCTCCAACCCACTTTGCCGACAGCCCGCAGCACTGCACGAACCCCACTTCAGATTCAACTGACCCGCTTGTGGGTCGAGCTGCTGGCGTTGCCCATGGATGAATTGTCTATCGATGAAAGCTTCTTCGACCTCGGCGGCCATTCGATTTTGCTGTCGACGCTCTTGCTGCGTTTTCGCGAAGAATTCGGCCGTAGCTTTTCATTAAGCCACTTCATCGAGGCACCGACAATTCGTACGCTTGCAGCATGGGTGGAGAATGGCGAACGACCCGAAACACACGCCGGCCAGGCGATTCGCGACGCTCAACAAGAGGGGTCGCTCAACACGCTGCCCGAAACTTGCGCGGGCGATCCTTACAAAATGATCGTTACGGGGGCCAACAGTTTTGTGGGTGTCCACATCGTCGAAGCATTGCTTGCAACTGGAGCAACCAAAGTAGCGTGCGTGGTACGCGAAAAATCTGGAGAGTCGGCAATGGCGCGATTCATCCAAGCGTTGCGCGAATATCACCTGGAACACCTGGACCTGAGTAGAGTGCAGGTACTTGCCGCTGATGTCAGCCTGCCTCGATTGGGTTTGGCCAACGATACCTATGAGGCACTCGCCAAAGATTTTGGGGTGTTGGTACACAACGCGGCACAGGTCAACCACGTGATGGACTACGCGTCGCTGAGCCGGGATAACGTTGTCCCCATCCTCGAATGCCTGCGCCTGTGCGAGACGCACTGCAAGAAAACCTTCAACTTCATCTCGACGCTGTCGGCTTCGAGCAGTATCGACACCCAAGGCTATGTCCTCGAAGCGCCCGCCGCGACCGCACTGCCTCTGTACATCAGGAATGGCTACAACCTGTCCAAATGGGTCGCCGAGCGGCAATTGGGACGTGCCGTGGAGCGCGGAGCCTGGGTGAACATCCATCGTCCCGGCAACATCAGTTTCAACAGTCTCACGGGCGTCTGCCAGCCTCAGAAAAATCGCCTGATGTTGATGCTCAAGGGATCACTGCAATTGGGCCTGCTACCGAAGCTGTCGCTGAACTTCGACCTGATGCCGGTGGACTTCCTGGCACGCTTCATCGCATTCCATTGCAACCGTTTTCAAGCCGACAGGAATGTGTTCAACCTGCACAACCCCCAGCCATTGAGTTGGGCGCACTACCTGGATGCCTTTAGCCACGCGGGACACTGTTTCAAGCGGGTAAGTGTGGCGCAATGGCAACAATCGCTACGAACGGTCAGCCAGGACAACGCACTGTTTGGCGTACTTGGTTTTTATCTCGACCGCCTCGACGAAGACATCAGCGACACCTCAATGATTCGCCACGACAACGCGCGCCAGGGTGTCCAGCAGATGGGAGCCCGCTATCCCGAAAAAGACCCGGCCCTCTTGAGTAAGGGCTGCAACTACCTGGAGGCCATCGGCTTTCTATGAACGCCTCAGGACGACCTTATGAAAACACTGCAACCCGATACGTTAATTCGCAACCCGATCGGCCTGCCGATAGTGGCCGCTACCGAGGTCGACTGCCCTGCCCCCCAGCTATGGGACGTGGTGGGACAATTTGCCGGCTTCAATGTGTTCATTCCTGCGCTGACGCATATCGAAATGATGGGTACAGGCGTGGGTGCCTTGCGGACAAAGTTTTTCCGCGATGGCAACTGTGTGGTGGAGCAACTCAATAGCCGGGACGAGCAGGCCATGCAGATGACCTGGACCACAATCTACAACACCCTCGGTGTGGCCAGGCTATGGGCGGCGATCTGTGTGGAGGCCCTAGGTACGCGGCGCTCCAAGGTGACATGGACAATAATTGCCGAGCCCATCGACAGGGCAGACACAGGGTTTGAACAGTTTGTGCAGGGTTTCGCCGATAGCGCCCTGGAGAATGTCCGGGGGATACTGGGATAAGCGGCAGGAGCGAGATGGCCAGCTCCTGCCTGATCAGTCAGCGGGTCAGATCTTGAAACTGTCGACCAATTGCTTCAGTCGATTAGCCTGCTGCGACAACGCATCGCAATCTTTCAGGGTTTCGTTGAGATTGGCCACGCCCTGCTGGTTCAGCAGGTTGATCTGATTAATGTCGACGTTGAGCGTTTCCACCACGGCCGTCTGTTCTTCAGTCGCCGCCGCGACAGACTGGTTCATGCCGTCGATCTCGACAATCCGCTGCGTTACGCTGACCAGGCGCTCACCGGCTTGGTTCGCGACCTCAACGCTTTCTTCGCTGGAGGTTTGGCTGGCGTTCATGGTGGTGACCGCTTCACGCGAGCCCACTTGCAGCGAAGTGATCATTTTGTGGATCTCTTCGGCCGACTCCTGAGTGCGGTGAGCCAGGTTGCGCACCTCATCGGCGACCACTGCAAAGCCTCGGCCAGCCTCTCCCGCACGGGCCGCTTCGATGGCGGCGTTGAGTGCCAGTAGATTGGTTTGCTGTGAGATGCCTTTGATCACATCAAGAATGTGGCCGATGTTGTCGGTGCTGGCGTTGAGGGTCTCGATCTGAGTGCAGGACAGGCTGATCTTCTGCGACAGCTCCGACATTGCAAGGATGGTTTGCTCCACCACTTTGCGCCCATCGTCGGCTTGCTCACTGGCGCCGCTGGCGTGCTGTGAAGCGTCGGCGGCGTTACGTGCGATTTCCTGGGTGGCAGCGCCCAGTTCGTTGATCGCTGCTGCCACGCTGTTGGTACGCGCGCTCTGCTCGTCGGAACCGATGATCGAGGCATTGGACGAGGCCATCACACGCTGGGACAAATCGTGCACTTGCCGGGTTGCGGAAGACACCTCCGAAATCGAAGCGTGAATGCGTTCTACGAACTGATTAAAGGCACTACCCACTTCGCCGAACTCGTCCTTGCTGGTCACAGCGAGACGGCGGGTGAGGTCACCCTCCCCTTGGGCAATGTCTTGCATCGCTACGCCCATGGTGGTGAGGGGGCGCAACAAGACTTGAATCAGCAAACTCAGGAGCACGGCAATCGCGACCACAGCGATCAACATGGCAATCAGCGCGGAAGTACGGAACTTGCCCAACGGTGCGTAGGCTTTGTCTTTATCAATCGACAGACCGATGTACCAATCTGCGCCGGGCAATCCACTTATGGGGGTAAACGACAGAATGCGATCCTGACCATTGAGGACGACATCCTGGTTGACCTTCTCGATGCGTAACTGAGTACCAGGGTAAATGTCCTTGAGGTTCTTCATCACCTGGTCCTGATCAGGACTGACGATGACTTGGCCATCGCCGCTGACCAGGAACGCATGGCCGATCCCACCGAAGTCTACCGAGTTGATGATCTTCACCAGAGTCTGCAGGCTCAGGTCGCCACCGACTACACCGAGCAATTCACCATTCTTCTTCACCGGCATGGCGATGGTCACGATCTGACCGCCTACGGCGGCCATGTAGGGCGGGGTAAGCATGGGCTTATCTGCCGCTACTGCCTGTTTGTACCAGGGGCGCTGACGAGGGTCATAACCATCGGGCATTTTTGCGTCTGGACGCTGGGTGAACACACCGTTGGTTTGGCCAACATAGGTGAACTGGAAGTTAGAGGTGAATGCCGGTTGATCGACCAGACCTGGGAGGTCGGCGCCACTGCCTTGGTGGGCAACGTTTTGTGTGAGGCTTTCGAGTACCAGTATTCGCCCACTGAGCCAGTTCTGCACACTGCTGGCGGTGAGCTCACCGGATTGCTGGATGGACGACTCCAGGTTCTGCTTGATAGTGCTGCGTTGCAGATAGTCGTTATAGAGGGTGAATAACGCGAAGGCCAGAACCACGACGCCTGACGCGGCCAGCAGAATTTTATGACTGAACTTGAGATTCATTTCATCGACTTCTTTTTGCCAAAGGGGGGTGAGCGTGCCGAGTGGAACATTCCATGTAGCGGTATAGGCGGACTCTCGGGCCGCTCTATTTCGGTGCACGCATGGCTCGTCAGGCTTTCGGCCAAGGCTTGGCAAATCTTAGGGTTTTGTGAGGTGTTTCCTCTTTTTACGTAGGAAACCGACCAGCGGTACGCCCTGCGTTGCGCCTTTTACCCCTTAAAACGACAAAACCCCTGTCTGCGTTAGCAGACAGGGGTTTCGGAATTCAATCTTGACGATGACCTACTCT
>NZ_JACAPG010000002.1:672681-672819 GCF_013385825.1 Pseudomonas reactans
CTCTATGGTCGTCAAGAAATTCTGTGTACCAGTCCGTTGACTGAGCAACGTGCAGGTGAAATTCATGAGCTTCTACATAAACAAAACCCCTGTCTGCGTTAGCAAACAGGGGTTTCGGAATTTAATCTTGACGATGAC
>NZ_JACAPG010000020.1:0-21797 GCF_013385825.1 Pseudomonas reactans
GAGGTGCCGAGTGTTGGGGCGAAGGCCTTTTGCTTACTTTTGGGCCTTTCCAAAAGTGAGCCGCCGTAAGGGCGGAACCCTAAGTGGCCGTTACCGCAGCAACGGATATGTACTCAATCAACTCTTATGCAACTTACTCATCAGTTGCGCCTCAGCCTGAGTCAACCCACAAGACTGCGTCAACTCATCCACCGTAGCCCCCATCCCCACCAACTTGGCGGCTTGGGCAAACGAAAGACTCGAAGGATCCCGCTGCTCAATCTGCGCCAGTTTGTCAGGCAACGGCCCGACAATTGCGCGCAATTCATGCACCTCATCCCCGACCTTCACCGCACTCTGCTGAAAGTGATCAACCCGCTTCACCAACTCCAGCACCCGCCGATCACGCAGAGCATCACGCTCAGCCTGCTGCAACAACAGTTCACGCTGCTGACGCACAAAGCGCAACAGAAATGCCAAAGTCCCAGCCCACAACAGAGCCAGGACAATCACCGCGGCCTCAAGGAACAATCAGATGCTCTCCAGTTCCGACCATTCTTCTTCGCTCATCATCTTGTCCAGCTCAACCAGAATCAGCAGCTCGCCGTTCTTGTTGCACACGCCCTGGATGAACTTGGCGGACTCTTCGTTACCCACGTTCGGCGCGGTTTCCACTTCCGATTGGCGCAGGTAGACCACTTCGGCCACGCTGTCGACCATGATCCCGACCACTTGCTTGTCGGCCTCGATGATGACGATACGCGTGTTGTCATTGACTTCAGTCGGCACCAGGCCGAAACGCTGGCGGGTGTCGATCACCGTCACCACGTTGCCGCGCAGGTTGATGATGCCCAGCACGTAGCTTGGCGCACCCGGCACCGGTGCGATTTCGGTGTAGCGCAGCACTTCCTGCACGCGCATCACGTTAATGCCATAGGACTCGTTGTCCAGTTTGAAGGTCACCCATTGCAGGATCGGATCATCCAAACCTTGTGCGGACGCTGACTTATTCATACCCCTGACCCCTTCAAATGCCGTTTACACGGCGTGTGTGCTTCGCTGACCGCATTCACATACGGCCCTTATTGTTCAATCAACTGCGTTTGGTGACCGGCATCGCCTTGACCGCGCCACTGGCGATCAACTCGGCCAGTTCGGCGACGTCGAGCAACGCGCACATGTGTTCGATCACGGTGCCCGCCAGCCAAGGCCGTTGGCCGCGGTGGCTGCGCCATTTGATTTCGTTCGGGTCCAGGCGCAACGAGCGGCTGACTTGATGCACCGCCAGCCCCCACTCGTAGCCCTGCACCGAGATCACGTATTGCAGGCCCTGACGGAAATCGTCGCGGTAGCGGTCGGGCATGACCCAGCGCGCGGTATCCAGGACTTTGAGGTTGCCGGCCTGGCTGGGCAGGATGCCGAGGAACCACTCCGGTTGCCCGAACAGCGGCGTCAACTCCTGGCCTTCCAGGGAATAAATCGAGCCCAGACACACCAGCGGCACCGCCAGGGTCAACCCGGCGACGTCGAACAGCAGGCATTCAAACGGTTCGGCGGCCCAGCTCGGGCGACCGTCACCGGTGACTGGCGGCGGCGTAATACTCGGCGGCAGGTGCACTTCCACCACTGGCTCGACAACGACGGGCGCAACCACCACAGGCGCCACCACTATCGGTGTGATCGGCACTACGACCTGCGCATCACGGGCTTGTTCTTCCAGCACGGCCAACTGGAATTCATCCAGCGCGGCTTCGCGTTCGACAGCCGGCTCCAACACCAGGATCGGTTCCGGCAATTCTTCGGCGGTCGCATCCTGCAGCAGGGCATCCAGATAGGATTCAAGTGCCAGTTGCGGCCGGGTCTTGAGTTCGACAGGACGGTTCATCACGCCACCTGCGCCACAAGCTGTTGCGACAACAGGTGCTTGAGCAACGCGCGGTAGGCGAGCACACCACGGCTTTTCGGGTCGAACTGCGACGGCGCGAGGCCTGCGCGGCTGGCGTCACGCAGGCGCGTGTCCACCGGGATGTAGCCGTTCCAGATGGTGTCCGGGTAGGCATCACGCAACACGCGCAGGGTACCGAGGGACGCCTGGGTGCGGCGGTCGAACAAGGTCGGCACGATGCTGAACGGCAGCGCTTGTTTGCGCGAACGGTTGATCATCGCCAGGGTGCTGACCATGCGCTCCAGGCCTTTGACGGCCAAGTGTTCTGTCTGCACCGGAATCACAAGCTGTTGGCTGGCCGCCAACGCGTTGACCATCAGCACGCCCAGCAACGGCGGGCTGTCGATGATGGCGTAGTCGAAGTCCTGCCACAGTTGCGCCAGGGTCTTGGCGATCACCAGGCCCAACCCGCTCTGCCCCGGTGACTGGCGCTCAAGGGTGGCCAGTGCGGTGCTGGACGGCAGCAGGGAAATGCTTTCGTTGCTGGTGGGCAGCAGCAGTTGCCCCGGCAGATCAGCCGGTACGCTGCCCTTGTGCAGGAACAGGTCGTAGTTGCTGTGTTCCAGCGCGTCCGGGTCGTAGCCGAAATAGCTGGTCATGGAGCCGTGAGGGTCCAGGTCCACCACGACCACGCGCTTGCCCGCCTCGGCCAGCAAGCCGGCTAAGGCGATGGACGTGGTGGTCTTGCCGACCCCACCTTTTTGATTGGCAACTGCCCAGACTCTCATTCGGTTGGTTCCTCCCGGCAGGCACAGGCGCGACCGAGACATTGCATAAGGTTATTGAGCCGGCGACGGAGAATTGACGGCGCTCTGACGAACCGGCGGTTTTACAGGGGGCGGTGCAGTTTGTGTGCCAGCCCGCTTCAAGGCGGCATCCGGTGTTGCATTGGCGGTACCGGTGCCGGTCAGGCTACGCCGCACATCCAGGTTGCGCGACACCACCAACACCACTCGGCGGTTCTTCGCGCGGCCCTCTACCGTAGCGTTATTGGCCACCGGCTGGAACTCACCATACCCCACCGACGCCAGGCGCCCAGGGTTCACGCCCTGCATCGCCAGCATGCGCACGATGCTTGAGGCACGGGCCGAGGACAGCTCCCAGTTGGTCGGGTACTGCGCGGTGCTGATCGGGAAATTGTCGGTGAAGCCTTCGACATGGATCGGGTTTTCAAACGGTTTGAGGATCGCCGCCACCTTGTCGATGATGGTAAACGCCTGGTCGCTCGGCAACGCGTCGGCGCTGGCAAACAACAGGCTGGAATTAAGTTCGATCTCCACCCACAACTCGTTGCCGCGCACGGTCATCTGGTTGGAGCTGATCAGGTCGCCAAACGCTGCGCTGATGTCATCGGCGATGCTTTTCAGTGGATCGCTGGTGCCACCCACGCCGGCAGCGGTTTCATCGCTGTCGTTGACCAGCGGCTTGGCCGGGGTCACGGTCTTGGGCCGCTCTTCACCGATCGGGATCGGCTTGAGCGAGCGGTCGGCGTCGTTGAACACGCCGATCAGTGCCTGGGAAATGACCTTGTACTTGCCTTCGTTGATCGACGAGATCGAGTACATCACCACGAAAAATGCGAACAGCAAAGTGATGAAGTCCGCGTAGGACACCAGCCACCGCTCGTGGTTGACGTGTTCTTCAGGCTCACGACGGCGACGGCTCACACGCAGTACCCCCAGCAACACAAATCACCTGTAGGAGCCGGCTTGCCGGCGAAAAACCCGAGAGCGCCGCGGGGCATCAGGCAACCCGCGTTATCGTTGGCGATTTTCGCCGGCAAGCCGGCTCCTACAAGGTGCATGTTCATCAATCCATGAAGCCCTGGAGCTTCAATTCGATGGAGCGCGGGTTCTCGCCCTCGGCAATCGACAAAATACCTTCCAACAACATTTCGCGGTAACGCGACTGGCGCATGGCAATCGACTTGAGCTTGCTCGCCACCGGTAACAACACCAGGTTGGCACTGGCCACGCCATAGATGGTGGCGACAAACGCCACGGCAATGCCGCTGCCCAACTGCGAAGGGTCGGCCAGGTTGCCCATCACGTGGATCAAGCCCATCACCGCACCGATGATGCCGATGGTCGGCGCGTAGCCGCCCATGCTTTCGTAGACTTTGGCGGCGTTGATGTCACGGCTTTCCTGGGTGTAAAAATCCACTTCCAGGATGCTGCGGATCGCTTCCGGTTCGGCGCCATCGACCAGCAATTGCAGGCCTTTTCGCGCGTAGCTGTCGGGCTCGGCATCGGCCACGCCTTCCAGGCCCAGCAGGCCTTCCTTGCGGGCGGTGAGGCTCCAGTTGACCACGCGGTCGATGCCACCCGGCAAGTCGACACGCGGCGGGAAAATGATCCAGATAAGGATCTGCATGGCGCGCTTGAAGGAGCTCATGGGCGACTGTAGCAACGCCGCGCCCACGGTGCCGCCGATCACGATCAGCGCCGCCGGGCCGTTGGCCAGGGCGCCGAGGTGACCACCTTCCAGGTAGTTGCCGCCAATGATCGCGACAAACGCCATGATGATACCGATCAGGCTCAAGACATCCATCAGAGGCAGGCCTCCACCAGATGCTTGCCAATGTCGTCCAGGCTGTAGACGGCGTCAGCCAGGTCGGCCTTGACGATGGCCATGGGCATGCCATAGATCACGCAGCTGGCCTCGTCCTGGGCCCAGATGGCGCTGCCGCCCTGCTTGAGCAGGCGCGCGCCCTCACGGCCGTCGGCGCCCATGCCGGTGAGGACCACCGCCAGAACTTTGTCGCCGTAGGACTTGGCTGCCGAACCGAAGGTGATATCCACGCACGGCTTGTAGTTCAGGCGCTCGTCGCCCGGCAGGATTTTGATCGCGCCACGCCCGTCCACCATCATTTGCTTGCCACCCGGCGCCAGCAGCGCCAGGCCAGGACGCAGGATGTCGCCATCCTCGGCTTCCTTGACGCTGATGCGGCACAGCTTGTCCAGGCGCTCGGCGAACGCCTTGGTGAAGGCGGCAGGCATGTGCTGGATCAACACGATCGGTGCCGGGAAGTTGGCCGGCAGTTGGGTCAACACGCGTTGCAGGGCCACTGGGCCGCCCGTGGACGTGCCGATAGCCACCAGCTTGTAGGCTTTGCGTTTCGGCGCAGGCGAATGGGCAGTGGCAGGCGCAGCGGCGCGAACCGGCGCCACGGCAGGCCGTGCAATCGGTGCTGGCGCTGGGCGAGCAAACGATGACGTCGGCGCAGCCGGTGCCGCAACCGGTGCAGGCGTCGGCGCGGGCGCGCTGAACAAACTACGACGGTTACTGCGCGAAATACTGTGCACCTTCTCGCACAGCATCTGCTTGACCTTCTCGGGGTTGCGCGAGATGTCTTCGAAATTCTTCGGCAGGAAATCCACCGCGCCTGCGTCCAGCGCATCCAGGGTGACCCGGGCGCCTTCGTGGGTCAGCGAGGAGAACATCAATACCGGGGTCGGGCAGCGTTGCATGATGTGCCGGACTGCGGTGATGCCGTCCATCATCGGCATCTCGTAGTCCATGGTGATCACGTCCGGTTTCAACGCAATGGCTTGATCAATCGCCTCTTTGCCGTTGGTGGCCGTGCCGACCACCTGGATCGTTGGATCGGCGGAAAGAATTTCCGAGACGCGGCGGCGGAAGAAACCCGAATCGTCCACCACCAGGACCTTGACTGCCATAAACACTCCGTTAGGCGGGGCGGGCACTACCGCCCTGCCCCACCAGAATCAAATACGCCGAGCGGCGTAACGCTTGAGCATGCTCGGAACATCGAGAATCAGCGCGATCCGACCGTCACCGGTGATGGTCGCACCCGACATGCCCGGGGTTCCCTGCAGCATTTTGCCCAAAGGCTTGATGACCACTTCTTCCTGGCCCACCAGTTGATCGACGACAAAGCCGATGCGCTGGGTGCCCACGGAGAGAATCACCACATGGCCTTCGCGCTGCTCTTCATGCTTGGCCGATGCCACCAGCCAGCGCTTGAGGTAGAACAGGGGCAACGCCTTGTCGCGCACGATCACCACTTCCTGGCCGTCCACCACGTTGGTGCGCGACAGGTCGAGGTGGAAGATCTCGTTGACGTTGACCAGCGGGAAGGCGAACGCCTGGTTGCCCAGCATCACCATCAGGGTCGGCATGATCGCCAAGGTCAACGGCACCTTGATCACGATCTTCGAGCCCTGGCCTTTGGTCGAGTAGATGTTGATCGAGCCATTGAGCTGGCTGATCTTGGTCTTCACCACGTCCATGCCGACGCCACGGCCGGACACGTCGGAAATCTCGGTCTTGGTCGAGAAGCCCGGAGCAAAGATCAGGTTGTAGCACTCGGTGTCGGTCAGGCGGTCGGCGGCGTCCTTGTCCATCACGCCACGCTTGACCGCGATGTTACGCAGGATGGTCGGGTCCATGCCTTTGCCGTCGTCAGTGATCGACAGCAGGATATGGTCGCCTTCTTGCTCCGCCGCCAGGATCACTTTGCCGTTGCGGGACTTGCCCGAGGCTTCGCGTTCTTCCGGGGTTTCCACGCCGTGGTCGACGGCGTTGCGCACCAAGTGGACCAGCGGGTCGGCCAGGGCCTCGACCAGGTTCTTGTCGAGGTCGGTTTCTTCACCCACCAGTTCCAGGTTGATCTCTTTCTTCAACTGGCGCGCGAGGTCGCGAACCAGGCGCGGGAAGCGGCCGAAGACTTTCTTGATCGGCTGCATCCGCGTTTTCATCACGGCGGTTTGCAGGTCGGCGGTGACCACGTCGAGGTTCGACACGGCCTTTTGCATGGCTTCATCGCCACTGCTCAGGCCCAGGCGCACCAGGCGGTTACGTACCAGTACCAGTTCGCCGACCATGTTCATGATGTCGTCCAGGCGCGCGGTATCCACCCGTACGGTGGTTTCGGCTTCACTGGCAGGCTTCTCGGCAACCGGTGCTGCGGCGGCACGCGCTGGAGCAGGAGCCGCTGCAGGTGCAGGTGCAGGCTTGGCGGCCGGAGCCGGCGCCGCGGCCTTGGCAGCAACCGGTGCAGCCGTGGCAACAGCAGCAGCGGCCGGGGCCACTTCGCTGAATTTGCCCTTGCCGTGCAACTCGTCCAGCAGCGATTCAAACTCGTGATCGGAGATCAGGCCGTCGCCGGCCGGTGCTGCACTGGCTGCGGCAGGCGCCGCAGCCGTGGCGGCGACTTCCGGCAAGGCGTCGGCCACGAAGGTGCCCTTGCCATGCAGTTGGTCGAGCAACGCTTCGAATTCGTCGTCGGTAATGTCGGTGCTGGCATTAGCCGCAGGCGCTTCGGGCGCAGCGGCAGGTGCCACGGCGTCCGCTGCAAACTGGCCTTTGCCATGCAATTGGTCGAGCAGGGACTCGAACTCAGCGTCGGTGATGTCTTCGCTGGTTGGCGCAGCGACGGGCGCCTTGGGTGCCTCAGCCTCAGCCTTCACGGCACTGAGGGAGTTGAGCAACTGTTCGAACTCGCTGTCGGTCACATCCGGTTCGGCTTCGGCCACAGGCTCGGGCGCCGCCTCGACCACAGGCGCTGCCGAGGTGTCGGCGGGTTCCGCCAGGCGCGCCAGGGCGGCCAGCAGTTCCGGGGTGGCAGCAGTGATCGGTGCACGGTCGCGCACCTCGCTGAACATGCCGTTGACCGCATCCAGTGCTTCGAGAATCACGTCCATCAATTCCGAATCAACGTGACGCTCACCCTTGCGCAGGATGTCGAACACGTTCTCGGCGATGTGGCAGCACTCCACCAGCTCATGGAGCTGGAGGAAGCCGGCGCCCCCTTTTACAGTGTGAAAACCGCGAAAAATTGCATTGAGCAGGTTCGCATCATCCGGTCGGCTTTCCAGCTCGACCAGTTGCTCGGACAACTGCTCTAAAATTTCGCCGGCCTCTACAAGGAAATCCTGAAGGATTTCTTCATCGGCGCCGAAGCTCATGTGGGTGCTCCTTAGAAGCCTAAACTGGATAACAGGTCATCAACATCATCTTGACCCGATACAACGTCTTCACGTTTATCGGCATGAATCTGCGGACCTTCACCCTTGGCGAGATGTTTTTTTGGATCTTTTTCCGAGAGGATCGCTTCGCGGTCATGTTCAATACCGGCAAAACGGTCAACCTGGCCTGCCATAAGCACCAATTTGAGCAAGTTGCTTTCCACTTCGGTGACCAACTGGGTCACACGCTTGATCACCTGACCGGTGAGGTCCTGGTAATCCTGGGCGAGCAGAATGTCGTTGAGGTTGCTGGAAACCGTGCGGTTTTCCTGCTCGCTGCGTGACAAGAACCCTTCGACCCGACGCGCCAATTCACGAAACTCTTCTGCGCCCACTTCGCGGCGCATGAAACGGCCCCAGTCGTTGCTCAGGGCCTGGGCCTCGTTGGCCATGCCGTTGACCAGGGGCGTGGCGTTTTCCACCAGGTCCATGGTGCGGTTGGCCGCCGCCTCAGTCAGCCTGACCACATAGGACAGGCGTTCGGTGGCATCGGTGATCTGCGAGATTTCCTCGGCCTGGGGCATATGCGGGTCAATCTGGAAATTGACGATCGCACTGTGCAGCTCGCGTGTGAGCTTGCCCACTTCCTGGTACAGGCCGCGGTCACGGGTCTGGTTGAGCTCATGGATTAACTGCACCGCGTCGCCGAACTGGCCTTTTTCAAGGCTGTCGACCAACTGGTGAGCATGCTTTTTCAGGGTCGACTCGAAGTCTCCCTGTGACGTTTCTTTATGCTCCATAGCTCCCCCGCGATGGCATTAGCCGTGGATGCGTTCGAAGATTTTCTCGATCTTCTCTTTCAAGGCCAGTGCAGTGAATGGCTTGACCACGTAACCGTTTACCCCGGCTTGGGCGGCTTCGATGATCTGCTCACGCTTGGCTTCGGCGGTTACCATCAGCACAGGCAGGCTGCGCAGCTTTTCGTCAGCGCGCACGTGGCGCAGCAAGTCGATACCGGTCATGCCCGGCATGTTCCAGTCCGTTACCAGAAAGTCGATGCTGCCGCTGTTGAGGATCGGAATCGCCGTAATGCCGTCATCCGCCTCGACCGTGTTAGTGAACCCAAGGTCACGCAACAGGTTTTTTATGATCCGCCGCATCGTTGAGAAGTCATCAACGATGAGGATTTTCATGTTCTTGTCCAATTCGACCTCCAAGCAGTCTTAAACGCGCCCAGCACCTGGACGCGCCATTTCAATCAACAGGCATTACACAAAAAGGACTGCCGGGGCACCACGGGTCGAACCCGCAAAGGCCAGGCCCTCGCGGTATCGTCTGCAGTGTCCCCACACTGCCTGTCAGCGCGCTCGCCACTCTCCCAAACGCCCCCGCAAGCGGGCTGCGCACTGGCTGTGCAACTGGCTGACCCGCGACTCGCTGACCCCCAGGACCTCACCGATTTCCTTGAGGTTCAGCTCTTCGTCGTAGTACAGCGCCAACACCAGTCGCTCACGCTCCGGCAAATTGGCAATCGCATCCGCCAACGCCCCCTGGAAACGCTCATCTTCCAGGTCACGCGATGGCTCCATATGAGCGCTCGCGCCGTCCTCGTGCAGCCCTTCGTGTTCGCCGTCCTGCAACAGGTCGTCGAAACTGAACAGGCGGCTGCCCAAGGTATCGTTCAAAATCCCGTAGTAATCGTCGAGACTCAATTGGAGTTCGGCCGCAACTTCGTGATCTTTAGCGTCGCGACCGGTTTTTGCTTCAATTGCGCGAATTGCGTCACTGACCATGCGCGTATTGCGATGCACCGAACGCGGCGCCCAGTCACCTTTACGTACCTCATCAAGCATCGCGCCACGGATACGGATACCCGCGTACGTCTCGAAACTCGCACCCTTGCTCGCGTCGTATTTGGTCGACACTTCAAGCAGGCCGATCATGCCCGCCTGGATCAGGTCTTCGACCTGGACGCTGGCGGGCAGGCGTGCCAGCAAGTGATAGGCAATGCGCTTGACCAAGGGCGCGTAGCGCTCGATCAACTCGCCCTGACTGTCACGGGCAGACTTCTTGTACGCGTTGTAGCCGGTTGCTGTCATAGCACGGGTCCTGCACTCGTCTGATGCACCAATCGCTCGACGAAAAACTCCAGATGCCCCCGCGGGTTGGCAGGCAACGGCCAGGTATCGACCTTCTGGGCAATAGCCTTGAACGCCAATGCGCATTTGGAACGAGGGAACGCTTCGTAGACTGCACGCTGCTTTTGCACAGCCTTGCGCACACACTCGTCGTAGGGAACTGCGCCGACGTATTGTAAAGCGACATCGAGGAAGCGATCCGTGACCTTGGTCAACTTGGCGAACAGGTTGCGCCCTTCCTGCGGGCTCTGGGCCATGTTGGCCAGGACGCGGAAGCGGTTCATGCCGTAGTCACGGTTAAGCAGTTTGATCAGGGCGTAGGCGTCGGTGATCGAGGTGGGTTCATCGCAGACCACCAGCAACACTTCCTGCGCGGCGCGCACGAAGCTGACCACGGACTCGCCGATCCCGGCGGCGGTGTCGATCACCAGCACGTCGAGGTTGTCGCCGATATCACTGAAAGCCTGGATCAGGCCGGCATGCTGCGCCGGGCTCAGGTGCACCATGCTCTGGGTGCCGGAGGCGGCCGGCACGATACGGATGCCACCGGGGCCCTGCAGCAGCACATCGCGCAGCTCACAGCGGCCTTCGATCACATCGGCCAGGGTATGTTTGGGCGTCAGCCCCAGCAGAACGTCGACGTTCGCCAGCCCCAGGTCAGCATCCAGCAGCATGACACGACGGCCAAGCTCTGCCAGGGCCAGGGACAAATTCACTGACACGTTAGTTTTCCCGACGCCACCTTTGCCGCCGGTCACCGCGATCACCTGTACGGGATGCATGCTGCCCATTTTATTTCTTTACCTTGTCTTGCTTAGACGCAGGCTACATGGCTTGGCCGCGTGAATCGCTTGCAGACCATCGATGTAGATACATTTCACGGTGTTCATCCTGCCTCAACCGACCCGTTTTGCCGGGTTGTGGTAAAGGTCGGCGAACATATCGGCCATCGCTTCCTCGCTAGGCTCTTCTTGCATTTGCACGCTGACTGCACGGCTGACCAACTGATGACGGCGCGGCAGATGCAGATCATCCGGGATCCGCGGCCCGTCGGTCAGGTAGGCGACCGGCAATTCATGACTGATGGCCAGGCTCAGCACCTCGCCCAGGCTCGCGGTTTCATCGAGCTTGGTGAGGATGCAACCGGCCAGGCCGCAGCGTTTGTAGCTGTGATACGCAGCGGTAAGAACCTGTTTCTGGCTGGTGGTTGCAAGCACCAGGTAATTCTTCGACTTGATGCCACGCCCGGCCAGGCTTTCCAGTTGCATGCGCAATGCCGGGTCGCTGGCTTGCAGGCCGGCGGTATCGATCAATACCACGCGTTTGCGCAGCAATGGGTCGAGGGCATTGGCCAGGGACTGGCCTGGGTCAACGTGAGTCACCGGCACATTGAGAATGCGGCCCAGGGTCTTGAGCTGCTCCTGGGCACCAATACGGTAGCTGTCCATGCTCACCAGCGCGATATTCTGCGCGCCGTATTTGAGGACGTAGCGGGCGGCCAGCTTGGCCAGAGTCGTGGTCTTGCCCATGCCGGCAGGGCCGACCATGGCAATCACACCGCCCTCTTCCAGGGGTTCGATTTCCGGGGTAACGATCATCCGCGCCAGGTGGGCCAGCAACATGCGCCAGGCCTGGCGAGGCTCGTCGATTTCAGTGGTCAGGGCCAGCAGGTCGCGGGACAACGGGCCAGACAGGCCGATGCGCTGCAGGCGACGCCACAGGTTGGCTTGTTGCGGCTTGCTGCCTTGCAGCTGGTTCCAGGCCAGCGAGCCCAACTGCACTTCCAGCAGTTCACGCAGGCCGTTGAGTTCAAAGCGCATCGAGTCGAACACACGCTGGTCAACCGCAGGCGCCGGGGCCGGCGCAGCAGGACGTGGCGGTTCTTTGAACGTCGGCTCGACCAGTGGCTCGGCAGCGGTCAACGGCAAGCCGGCGAACAACTGGCGATTGGTGGTGGCATCGCTGTCGCCGCGCATGCTCAGTTCAGCCTGGGCCGAAACGATGCGCGAAGCGGTTTTGCGCAACTCGTCTTCGAGCTCCATGTTCGGCACGCGTGGCGCCAGGGCCTGGGGGGTGTAATCCAGGGCCGCCGTCAGCTCGACACCGCCGGCAATACGACGGTTTCCGATAATCGCGGCGTCGGCGCCCAGCTCGTCACGCACCAGTTTCATGGCCTGACGCATATCGGCGGCGAAAAAACGCTTAACTTGCATAACCCACTACCCTCAGCCGTTGGGCCCTACTGTCGCGACGATAGTCACTTGCTTATTGTCAGGAATTTCCTGATAAGCCAAAACGTGCAAATTCGGTACTGCCAAACGCCCAAACCGCGACAACATCGCCCGGACGGGGCCTGCCACCAGCAGAATCACCGGTTGGCCCTGCATTTCCTGGCGCTGTGCGGCGTCAATCAACGAACGCTGCAGCTTCTCAGCCATGCTTGGCTCCAGCAGAACGCCCTCTTCCTGGCCTTGTCCTGCCTTCTGAATACTATTGAGCAATATTTGTTCCAACCTGGGTTCCAAGGTGATCACAGGCAGCTCGGAGTCAAGCCCTACAATGCTTTGGACGATTGCACGCGACAATCCGACGCGCACCGCAGCCACCAGGGCGGCAGTATCTTGACTCTTGGCGGCATTGTTGGCGATGGCCTCGGCAATGCTGCGGATATCGCGTACCGGCACCTGTTCGGCCAACAGCGCCTGCAACACCTTGAGCAACTGCGAGAGCGACAGAATGCCTGGCACCAGCTCTTCGGCGAGCTTTGGCGACGCTTTGCCGAGCAAACCCATCAATTGCTGGACTTCCTCGTGGCCAATCAGCTCGTGGGAGTGTTTGTACAGGATCTGGTTGAGGTGAGTCGCGACCACAGTGCTGGCGTCCACCACGGTGTAACCGAGGGATTGCGCCTGGCTGCGCTGGCTGATTTCGATCCACACCGCGTCCAGGCCAAAAGCCGGATCTTTGGCGGTGATACCGTTGAGGCTGCCGAACACCTGCCCTGGGTTGATCGCCAGTTCGCGGTCCGGGTAGATCTCGGCTTCGGCCAGGATCACGCCCATCAGGGTCAGGCGATAAGCACTCGGCGCCAGGTCGAGGTTGTCGCGGATGTGCACGGTGGGCATCAAGAAGCCCAGGTCCTGCGACAGTTTTTTACGCACGCCCTTGATCCGCGCAAGCAATTGGCCGCCCTGGTTGCGGTCCACCAGCGGGATCAGGCGGTAGCCGACTTCCAGGCCGATCATGTCGATCGGGGTTACGTCATCCCAGCCAAGCTCCTTGGTTTCCTGGGCGCGGGCCGGGGATGGCAGCAGTTCCTGCTGGCGGGCGATCTCTTGCTGGGCGATGACTTTGACCTGGTTCTGCTTTTTCCAGAACAGGTACGCAGCGCCGCCAGCCAGGGCCGCCATGCTCAGGAATGACACGTGCGGCATGCCCGGCACGATACCCATGATCGCCATGATGCCCGCCGCCACGGCCAGGGCCTTGGGCGAGGCGAACATCTGCCGGCTGATCTGCTTGCCCATGTCTTCGGAGCCCGAAGCACGGGTAACCATGATGGCCGCTGCTGTCGATAACAACAGTGATGGCAATTGCGCCACTAAACCGTCACCGATGGTCAGCAAGGCGTACACCTTGCCCGCATCGCCGAAGGTCATGCCATGCTGGAAGATACCGACGGCCATGCCGCCGATCAGGTTGATGAACAGGATAAGCAAGCCGGCGATGGCGTCACCGCGCACGAACTTGCTGGCACCGTCCATGGAACCGTAGAACTCGGCTTCCTGGGCCACTTCCAGGCGACGGGATTTGGCCTGGTTCTGGTCGATCAGGCCGGCGTTGAGGTCGGCGTCGATGGCCATCTGTTTACCGGGCATCGCGTCGAGGGTAAACCGCGCGCTCACCTCGGAAATCCGCCCGGCGCCCTTGGTCACCACCACGAAGTTGATGATCATCAGGATCGCGAACACCACGATACCGACCACGTAGTTACCGCCGATCACTACCTCACCGAAGGCCTGGATCACCTTACCGGCGGCGGCGTGGCCGTCCTGGCCGTGCAGCATGACCACACGGGTCGACGCCACGTTGAGCGCCAGGCGCAGCAGGGTCGCCACCAGCAGAATGGTCGGGAAAACCGCGAAATCCAACGGCCGCAAGGCGTAGACGCAGACCAGCAGCACCACAACGGACAGGGCAATGTTGAAGGTAAAGAACACGTCCAGCAGGAACGGCGGCATCGGCAACATCATCATTGCCAGCATCACCAGCAACAACAACGGCACACCCAGATTGCCTCGCGAGAGGTCAGTCAGGGTGCTGCGGGCGTTGCCGAGCATTTGAGAGCGATCCACCACCGGTATTCCTCGTGTCCTTTGAAGCAAAGTTTTGACGCAATTGGGCGTCCTGCAGGCGGTATTGCAAGAAGCCTTCCAACTTTTGCCCCATGCCGCAGATCATGTCGCCCCTGTGGCGAGCGGCTTGCTCCCTCGCCACAGGGGTTCGTGGGTAGAGATGAGGAAATTTCTGACAAGGTTTTGCGGTTGCCCCTAGGAAAGCCGCTCTCTAGTCTCCGTACACCGCTGCAAACGCAGTGGTCGGGCGTCGCGGCCTGGATTTTCAAAGAGCAAAAGCACTATCGCCCGCTTTCAGTTGACGCTTTTTTAGCGTCTACTGTGCGGCGCTATGGCGGCTGTGCGCGGGATACCTTCGGGTATGCCGGGTTGCTCCTTGACCGGTCCGCGAACCTGCGCACAGCTGTCACCCCATCGCGTCGCGGCGATCAGTGGCAGCTCCACTTTTAAGGAGCCTCACAATGATCAAACCCACCCCAAATCCCCCACTCGACTCCAACGACGCACCCGTCGTGCTGTTGCGGGTAAAAGACGGCATCCCCACCGAAGACCTGCTGGTCAACCTCACCGAAACACTGGCATCAGCCCACGCCCTGACCTGCAACTTTGCCTTCGAACTGGACAGCTCGCGGCGCGAAGGCGCATTGGGTGTAGCGCAGTTGATTGAAGTGGCACAGTTACTGGCCGAGCGGGTGCTGGAGGGCGTTGAGCAATCGACTGCAATGGGCTAACCCGCTCGGGCCTGATCGTTCCCATCGGGAGTAACTCGATTCAACTGTGGGAGCTGGCTTGCCTGAGATAGCCATAGGTATCTACACAACTTTCAGAGACTGACAATTCCCTGTAGTGAGCGGGCTCGTCCCGCGCTGGGCGGCGAAGCCACCCCAATAAAGACACCGCGCAGTTTCAGACAAACCCAATTCGCCTGGTTTGGGGCCGCTTCGCCGCCCAGCGCGGGACGAGCCCGCTCACTACAAAATGTGTAGATACCTATGCTGCGATAGCGGTGCATCAGTAACAAATGCATTAGCTGACCCACCGCTATCGCAGGCAAGCCAGCTCCCACACGTTGCCCCTTGTTCGACTTGAGAACGGGTCAGGCATTACGCACGTCCTCGGCCTGCTGGCCTTTTGGGCCTTGAGCCGTGTCGTACTCGACTCTTTGCCCCTCTTCCAAACTTTTGAAACCAGAACGTTGAATGGCTGAATAGTGGACAAAGATATCCGCACTGCCATCTTCGGGCTGAATAAACCCAAACCGTTTCTCCGCGTTAAACCACTTCACCGTACCTGTCGCCATGACCGTTCTCCTGCCGTCACTTCAAGTTTGCGCGGGGGCGTGCTAGATGAGTTTCATGCGATACGCATAAATACCCTTGGGGCCATGGATTCTGGAAAACAGCACCCGCTGGCCCTTTCTAAACCGCAGACCTGCCGAGCTCCTCGGGTCCACCAGTACCGGCTCTCGCCCACCGTCCGGCTCGATCAAACCTTCTCCGGTAGTACGGCTGTAAGATTTGATCGTGCCCATCACCGTTTCCATGATCACCCTCCTGCACCTCTTGACTACTCGCGCGGAGTATCTGGGGTTATGGAACCGCAAGCGTCTAACGCTGACTACTGTCAAAGTTGACAGGTAGAGGGGGTTCAAGACGAATGGCACCGTGGCAATCCACGGTTCACTTCACGTATCCGATGACTTTTTGCGCTTACGGGGTTTTCGCGGTTTGGGTGGGGCTGGCGGGACGTTACTGCAATGAGTGCCGGTCGACTGGACGGCAACCTCGTTGCCATCGCGATCCCGGGCGATAAAGCCGATGCCTTTGACCGCATCAAACCACTTGACCGTAGGCCTATCCATCACCGCCTCCCGAGGCGCGCAGGGCTGCGCTACTCATCGCTCTATCAAACCGTGCAGGCGGCGTATTGGCTACTGTCAACGTTGACAGGCAGACGCTCAATTGCAGGAGCGCGACCGTCAGGAATCGCGGCGCAAATCCGGCGGAATCGGCAGGTCTTTGAGCGGATCCGGCCGCTTGCCCTTGCCCGCGCGGTACTGGCGAATCTGATAGACATACGCCAACACCTGAGCCACCGCCAGGTAGAGCCCGGCGGGGATTTCCTGGTCCAGGTCGGTGGAGTAAAAGATCGACCGCGCCAGTTCCGGCGATTCCAACAACAGGATGTCGTTGGCCACCGCAATTTCGCGGATCTTCAGCGCCGTAAAGTCGCTGCCCTTGGCCAGCAACATCGGCGCGCCGCCCTTCTCTGGGTCGTACTTGAGGGCCACGGCGTAGTGGGTCGGGTTGGTGATGACCACGTCGGCGTCGGGCACCGCAGCCATCATCTTGCGCTGGGACATTTCCCGTTGGAGCTGGCGAATACGCTGCTTGACCTCGGGACGGCCTTCCTGGTCTTTGTGTTCATCGCGCACTTCCTGCTTGGTCATCAGCAGTTTCTTGTGGCTTTCCCACAACTGGATCGGTGCATCCACCGCGGCAATGATGATCAGCCCGGCCGCCATCCACAGCGCGCTCCAGCCCACCACCTGCACGCTGTGGATGATTGCCGACTCCAGCGGTTCATGGGCGATACGCAGCAGGTCGTCGATGTCGGACGACAACACCATCAGCGCTACAAACAGGATCAGGATGAATTTGGCCAGGGCCTTGAGCAGTTCCACCAAGGCCTTGGTGGAAAACATGCGCTTGAGCCCGGCGGCGGGGTTCATGCGGCTGAACTTGGGTGCCAGGCTGCCGGCGGCGAACAACCAGCCACCGAGGGCGACCGGGCCGATCAGTGCGGCCAGCAGCAAAGTGATCAGGATCGGCTGCACCGCCAGGATCGCGATCTTGCCCGAGTGCAGCAGGTATTGGCCCATGGCGTCAGGGTTGAGCAGCACGTCGCGGGGCAAGGTGAAGTTGTGTTTCATCAACTCCATCAAGTCCAGCGCCAGGCCGCCGCCGTAGATCAGCAAGGCGCCAGCGCCGGCCATCATGGTGGCGACGGTGTTCAGCTCTTTGGAGCGCGCAATCTCGCCCTTTTCCCGGGAGTCCTTTTTACGTTTCTCCGTGGGGTCTTCTGTTTTGTCCTGACCACTCTCGCTCTCGGCCATGGCTCAGCGCGCCCGCGCCAGATCACGTAAGAACTGCAAGGCGTCGGTCGCCAGCGGTTGATACTGATTGAGAATGTCGGCCAGGCCGATCCAGAAAATCCCCATGCCCAATACCAGGGTCAACGGGAAACCAATCGAAAAGATGTTCAACTGCGGCGCCGCACGGGTCATCACGCCGAACGCGATGTTGACCACCAGCAACGCGGTAATCGCCGGCAACACCAGCAACAGCGACGCGCCGAACACCCAACCCAGGCGCCCGACGATCTCCCAGAAATGATTGACGACCAGCCCCGAGCCCACCGGCAAGGTGGTGAAGCTTTCGGTCAGCACTTCAAAGGCTACCAGATGGCCGTTCATCGCCAGGAACAGCAAGGTCACCAGCATGGTCAGGAATTGCCCGATCACCGCCGCCGACACACCGTTGGTAGGGTCGACCATGGAGGCGAAGCCCATGCCCATCTGGATCGAGATGATCTGCCCGGCCACCACAAAGGCCTGGAAAAACAGCGTGAGGGAAAAGCCCATCAGCGCGCCGATCAGGATCTGTTCGGCAATCAGCAGCAACGCGCTGAGGTCAATGGCATTGACGGGGGGCATTGGCGGCAAACCCGGCACGATCACCACGGTAATCGCCACTGCGAAGTACAGGCGCACGCGGCGTGGTACGAGGGTGGTGCCGAACACCGGCATGGCCATCAGCATCGCCGTGACCCGGAACATCGGCAGGATGAACGACGCCACCCACGTGCTGATCTGGGTATCGGTCAATGCCAGCAACGACTGCATCCGGTCAGCCGATCAACTGCGGAATACTGCCGTACAACTGCAGGATGTATTCCATGAAGGTCTGCACCAGCCAGGGGCCGGCCACGATCAGGGTGACCAGCATCACCAGCAAACGCGGCAAAAAGCTCAAGGTTTGTTCGTTGATCTGGGTCGCGGCCTGGAACATCGCCACCAGCAGGCCCACCAACAGGCTCGGCACGACCAGCACGGCGACCATCACGGTGGTCAGCCACAGCGCTTCACGGAACAGGTCGACAGCGACTTCTGGCGTCATCGCGCTATACCCCGCCGAAACTGCCGGCCAGGGTGCCGATAATCAGCGCCCAGCCGTCCACCAGCACAAACAACATGATCTTGAACGGCAACGAGATGATCAGCGGCGACAGCATCATCATACCCATGGCCATCAGCACGCTCGCCACCACCAGGTCGATGATCAGGAACGGGATGAAGATCATGAAGCCGATCTGGAACGCGGTTTTCAATTCGGAGGTGACAAATGCCGGCACCAGGATGGTCAGCGGCGCCTGATCCGGGGTGGCAATGTCGGTGCGCTTGGACAGGCGCATAAACAGCTCAAGGTCGCTGGAGCGGGTTTGCGACAGCATGAAGTCCTTGATCGGGCCCTGGGCTTTATCGATGGCGTCCTGGGCGGTCATTTTCTCCGCCAGGTAGGGTTGCAGCGCTTGCTGGTTCACCTTGTCGAACACCGGCGCCATGATGAACAGCGTCAGGAACAAGGCCATGCCGGTGAGGATCTGGTTCGACGGCGTCTGCTGCAGGCCCAGGGCCTGGCGCAGGATCGAGAACACAATGATGATCCGCGTGAAGCTGGTCATCAGCATGACAAACGCCGGGATAAAGCTCAGCGCAGTCATGATCAGCAGGATCTGCAGGCTGACCGAATACTCCTGCGCGCCGGCCGCGTTGGTGCCCAACGTGATCGCCGGGATCGACAACGGGTCGGCGCCAAACGCCAGTGGCGCGGCCAGCAACAGCATGAGCGTCAATAAAACGCGCATTACTTCTTATCCTTCTGATCCTTGCCCAGCAACTCCATCAGGCGTTGGGCGAATTCTGGCGTGGCAGACTGGCTCTGATCCACGCTCACCGGGGTCTTGAGCACGTGCAGCGGGGTGATGCGACCGGGCGTGATGCCCAGCAGGATCTGCTCCTCACCCACTTGCACCAGCACCAGCCGATCACGCGGGCCGAGGGCGCGGGAACCGATCATCTCGATCACCTGGCCATTGCCCGGCCCCACGCGCTGCACGCGGCGCAGCAGCCAGGCCAATGCGAAGATCAAACCCACCACCAGCAACAGGCCCAGCACCAACTGGGTCAATTGCCCGCCAATGCCGCTGCTCACCACCGGCGTTGCGGCTGCAGTGGCTTGCGCAACCGGCTCAGCCGCCAGGGCGCTCAATGGCAGCGCCAGAAACAGTCCCGCCATCGAATACTTCATCTCAGCGCAACTTCTTGATGCGTTCGCTCGGGCTGATCACGTCGGTCAGGCGGATGCCGAACTTCTCGTTGACCACCACCACTTCGCCGTGGGCAATCAGGGTTCCATTGACCAGCACGTCCAGCGGCTCGCCGGCCAGACGATCCAGCTCGATCACCGAACCCTGGTTGAGTTGTAGCAGGTTGCGGATGTTGATTTCGGTGCTGCCGACTTCCATGGAGATCGACACCGGGATATCGAGGATCACATCCAGGTTCGGGCCATCGAGGGTCACCGGGTCGTTGTTCTTCGGCACGCTGCCGAATTCTTCCATCGGCAGGCGATTGCCGGCCGGTGCGGTGGCGGCATCAGCGGCCAGCAGCGCATCGATGTCGTCCTGGCCGACATCGCCGGTTTCTTCCAGGGCAGCCGCCCATTCGTCAGCCAGGGCCTGGTCTTCGGCGGAAGTGTTTTCGTGTTCGGTAGCCATTACATGTCCTCGGCGGAGCAGAAATTAGTGTTGATCAGCGACGATTGATCGGTTCGACCACTTGAAGAGCCAGGTTGCCCTTGTGGGAACCGAGCTTGACCTTGAATGACGGCACGCCGTTGGCGCGCATGATCATCTCGTCCGGCAATTCGACGGGGATGATGTCCCCCGGCTGCATGTGCAAAATATCGCGCAGGCGCAACTGGCGACGGGCCACGGTGGCGCTCAGGGGAACATCGACATCCAGCAAGTCTTCGCGCAAGGCCTTGACCCAGCGTTCGTCCTGGTCGTCCAGGTCGGACTGGAAACCGGCGTCGAGCATCTCGCGCACCGGCTCGATCATCGAGTACGGCATGGTCACGTGCAGGTCGCCGCCACCGCCATCGAGTTCGATGTGGAAGGTAGACACCACAATGGCTTCGCTGGGGCCGACGATGTTGGCCATGGCCGGGTTCACTTCCGAGTTGATGTACTCGAAATTGACTTCCATGATCGCCTGCCAGGCTTCCTTCAAGTCGATGAAGGCCTGCTCCAGCACCATGCGCACCACCCGCAATTCAGTCGGGGTGAACTCACGGCCTTCGATCTTGGCGTGACGGCCGTCGCCGCCAAAGAAGTTGTCCACCAGTTTGAACACCAGCTTGGCATCCAGGATGAACAGCGCAGTACCGCGCAGCGGCTTGATCTTGACCAGGTTGAGGCTGGTGGGCACGTACAGCGAGTGCACGTATTCACCAAACTTCATCACCTGCACGCCGCCCACCGCCACGTCCGCCGAGCGACGCAGCATGTTGAACATGCTGATACGGGTGTAACGGGCGAAACGCTCGTTGATCATCTCCAGGGTCGGCATGCGCCCGCGGACGATACGATCCTGGCTGGTGAGGTCATAACTTTTGACGCTGCCGGGCTCGGCAGCCATTTCGGTCTGTACCAGACCATCGTCGACGCCATGCAGCAGCGCATCGATCTCATCCTGGGACAGCAGGTCTTGCACGGCCATGTCGTGATCCTACTGCAATACGAAGTTAGTGAAGAGCGCCTGCTCGACCACGACTTTGCCGAGTTCCTTCTGGGCCACTTCCTGCACGCTGGCCGTGACCTTCTGGCGCAGCATTTCCTGGCCCACCGGGGTGGCAAGTGTGTCGAAGCTCTGGCTGGAGAACAGCATCACCAGGTTGTTACGGATCACCGGCATGTGCACCTTGAGGGCGTCCAGGTCCGAGGCATTACGCGCCAGCAAGGTGATGCTCACCTGCAGGTAGCGTTGGCGGCCATTCTGATTGAAGTTGGCGACAAAGGCTGGAAGCATCGGCTCGAAGATTGCCGGTTGCTTGACGTTACTGGCGGTTTCGGCGGCGGGTGCCGGCTTGCTGGCACTGCTGTGCATGATGTACCAAGTGCCGCCGACCGAGGCGCCGATGGCCAGGAGCAGGCCCAGGACTATCAATAGGATAAGCTTGAGCTTACCTTTGCCTGCGGGTGCTTTTGCTGCGTCGTCGCTCTTCGCCATGCCAATAATCCGTCACTATTCGGGGATTCATAGATCTACGGAAAGGCAAGAGCAAGTGTTATGCCAGAGTTGTCTGGCACATCCCTGTAGGAGCGAGCT
>NZ_JACAPG010000020.1:21840-23598 GCF_013385825.1 Pseudomonas reactans
GCGAGCTAGGCGTAGTAGTCGACGGCGCTGGAACCGATCACGGTTGAGGTTACGGGTGCCACGGCGTCAGCCACATCAATGTGGCTGCCACTGTCGCCGTTATCCCCGCCACGTCCACCGCTGCGGCTCACGCCACCGGTCTGGGCCTGTTGCTGCTGTTGCTCCTGGCCACGGGACTGGTCGGACACATTCACATCCACCTGCCCCATGCCTTGCTGGGCGAACATCTCCCGCAAGCGGCCGGACTGGCTTTCCAACGCTTCACGCACCACCGGGTGAGCGCTCATGAAGTTGACCTGGGCTTGCTGGTCGGCGGTCATGTTGACCTTGATATCCAGGCGACCGAGTTCGGCCGGCTGCAACTGGATCTCCGCCGACTTGAGGTTGGCGCTGGACAGGTACATCACGCGGTTGACTATTTCGTCGGTCCAGCCGCTCTGGTGCATGGCCAACGGCGCATTGGTTACCGGCGGCAAGGCGTTGGCGGTTTTCGGCGTAGCGGCCTGGGTCAATGCAGCCAGGCGGTTGGCGAAGTCGTCGACACGGGTGTCGCTGCTGGCGTTTTTCAGGTCCTTGAGGCCGTCCTCGATCAACCCGCCGAAGGCCTTGTCACCGCCCGTGTCAGTGCTGTCTTTGGTGGCTTGCTGGTCGACCATATTGGCCAGGCCGGCGGCAAAGTTCTGTGCGGCGGTGGGTTGATCCTGGGTTGGCGCCGGGGCGGTTTTGGCCTGGGCCTGACTGCTGGCCGAGACGTGACCGCCCTGCTCCATCGCCAGGCGCACGGCGGGCATGGCGTCCAAAGGATCGGCTTCCGGGTCGAAGACTGGCTTGGCTTCCTCGGTGGCCGCGACGGGTGCCGCGACTACCGGCTGGGCCTTGTCATCCTTGGCTGTGGTGACAGGCGCCGGGGTTTCTACTGGCACTGGCACGGCTACCGGAGTGACGGTGGCAATCAGGGCCGGGTCGACCACCGGGTCAGCCGGAGGCTGCTGTACCAGGGTTGGATCGGTTGGCGCGTCGTCGTCCTTACTGGCGCTGTCGTCGGTCTTGGCTGGCGGGGTGGCAGGCAAGGTATTGCCGCTATCGGCAACGGCTGGCGTGCTGGTGGCAGGTTTGTCGCTGGCGTCGGAAGACTTGCCGGCGGCGGGCTTGGGCGAGTTGTCGTCGGCTTTGGCCGTAGGTTTGGAAGCCTGGTTGGCGAACACCTGAGCGAAGCCAGGGCCCTTGTCCCGTGGGTCCGCAGCCGCTGCCGGTGGGTTGGCAGCGGGCGCTTGAGGCTTGGCCGCGGGGGCAGCCTGAAGGAGCGAATTCGGGGCGACTGGCATAGGTAAAGGTCTCCACTGCATGGGGGTCGGGGATGCAGTATTGGGAGGTAGAGCAAGAGTTGGGCCAGGTTTGGGGTTTGGTGTGTATATCCGTTATTTGGGTAACGGCGGGTATTGGTTCCGCTCTTACAGCGGCTCACTTTTGAAAAGCGCAAAAGTAAGCAAAACGCTCTTGCCCCAACACTCGGCACCTCGCCTAGGCTCGGTGTGCCCGTAATCCGACAGTGATTTGGGGGGCCGCCTAAGATCAACATCAAAAGCAAGAGCACAGCGGNNGTGGTGTAGAGCAAAGGCAAAAGCCAACGCGGTCTTGTAGGAGCCGGCTTGCCGGCGATGGTCGTTAACGATGACGCGGGAAACCAGAATGAACGCGGCGCTCTCACGTTTTTCGCCGGCAAGCCGGCTCCTACAAGGACCGCGTATCCACGATGCG
>NZ_JACAPG010000020.1:23753-428567 GCF_013385825.1 Pseudomonas reactans
GTGTTGGGGCGAAGGCCTTTTGGTTACTTTTGGGCCTTTCCAAAAGTGACCCGCTGTAAGAGCGGAACCATAAGCAGCCGTTACCGCAGCAACGGATATGTACTCAACAAATCGTCAAATCTGAAACCGCTGCCGCTCCGTCTCATACAACGGCTTCACCAACGCAAACTCATGATCAATCTGATCCACCAACGCCCCCAAATCCGCATTGGACTCAACAGACTCAACCTCCAACCGCTGACACAACTGCGCCAACCTCACCGCCCCAAGGTTCCCACTGCTCCCCTTGAAACTATGCGCAATCCGCCCCAACGCCTTCGCATCATCCCTAGCCTTGCGCAGCGCCTCGACACGCTTCTGGGAATCATCAAGAAAGGTATCCAGCAACTTCGGATACTCGCCCTCCATGACTTCCTGCAACCCC
This sequence comes from Pseudomonas reactans, assembly GCF_013385825.1. Lineage (GTDB taxonomy): Bacteria > Pseudomonadota > Gammaproteobacteria > Pseudomonadales > Pseudomonadaceae > Aquipseudomonas > Aquipseudomonas reactans. Next base: position 24,178 of record NZ_JACAPG010000020.1, read on the forward strand.
GACAACACCGCCGGGTCCAGATGTAGATCAACCACTTGCTCGCTCCTTGATCAAGAATCGGCGGATTATGCCAGAGCCTCCCAGCAAAACTCCACGCGCACACTACGCCCGCCATCCGACCAGCCTACATGGCTGCTCAATTGCCGTACCAGGCTCAAACCCCGGCCAGACAGACGGTCCATATCCAGCGGCCGCGCCAGCACCTGCTCCACATCAAACCCCGGACCGCTATCCTCAATGCGCAGGGTCATCTTCCCACCCGCCCCAACCGGCACCACCTGCACATGCACCCGTATATACCCACTGTTCAGTTGCGCCAGGCGGTCATTACGCTGACGGTAATAGTCGGCAAACCCTTGAGCATCGCGCTTGAGCCGCGAATCCAGCCCCAGCACGCCATGCTCCAGCGCATTCGAATACAGCTCGGCCATCACACTGTAGAGCGCCCCGCTCTGCTCACGCAGGCCATGGATCTCCAACAACAGTTGCAGCAGATAGGGCAACGGGTTGTAACGTTTCAGGGTTTCAGCGCGAAACTCGAAACTCACCGACCAATCCAACGGGCACGACTGCCCACTGTCCGCATACAACGGCCCCGAAGCACGCAGTTGCTGGCCAGACTGCAAGGTGATTTCCACCATACTCACGTCATCACGCACTTCACCGCGAAACGCCGCCAGTGCCTGTTCGATCTCTTCAAATAAACGATCAGGCTCGCGATTGGCGGCAAATACCTGCTGTAGGCGTTCGGCACCGAACAATTGATCGTTGGCATCGGCGGTATCCAGCACCCCATCCGACAACAGGAACACCCGATCACCCAGGGCCATAGGCCAGACTTCAGTGCGATCATCAAAAGCCTCGGCCGACAGCACCCCCAACGGCAAATGCCGCGATTGCAGCGGCGTGCGTTTGCCGGTGGCGATTTCATGCACGTAGCCTTCCGGCATGCCGCCGTTCCACACCTCCACCACCCGCCGCTGCGTGCTCAGGCACAACAGGGTGGCGCAGCAGAACATGTCCACCGGCAGGATGCGTTTGAGCTTGGCGTTCATCTCCCGCAGGGTCTGCGCCAGGCCGTAGCCCTTGGCGGTCATGCCGTAGAAGACTTCCGCCAGGGGCATGGCCCCCACCGCCGCCGGCAAGCCATGGCCGGTGAAGTCGCCGAGCAGCACGTGCATGTCACCGGACGGTGTATAGGCCGCCAGCAGCAGGTCGCCGTTGAACAGTGCGTAGGGCGATTGCAGGTAGCGGATATTCGGCGCGGCATTGATGCAGCCCGAATGCGCGACCTTATCGAACACCGCCTTGGCCACCCGCTGCTCATGCAGGAGGTAGTCGTGATGCTTGGCGATCAGGTCGCGCTGCTGCAGGACCGTGGCCTGCAACCGGCGCAGGCGGTCCATGGCGTTGATTTTCGCCGCGAGAATCAGCTGGTTGTAGGGTTTTGGCAGGAAGTCATCGCCGCCGGCATCCAGGCACTGGGCCAGGGCTTCGCTCTCGCGCAGGGAGGTGAGAAAAATCAGCGGCACCAGCTCTTCACCCGCCAACTGCTTGATCCGGCGCGCCGCTTCAAAGCCGTCCATCACCGGCATCAGCGCATCCATCAACACCAGTTGCGGGCGCTCGCGGGTAAACACCTCGACCGCCTCAGCGCCATTGGTGGCCGTGAGTACCTGGTGACCCTGGCGCCGCACGATGGTCGACAGCAACAGCAAATCGGTGGCGCTGTCTTCGGCGATCAGGATCGTCAGCGGCTCAAGGACCGGGGCCAGGGCGCTCAACTGATGTCGAACAGTTTGTCGAAGTTGGAGATGGCGAGGATCTTGCGCACGTCGGAGTTGCTGTTGACCACCCTGACCTCCGACTCGTCGCCACCGGCGTGGTCACGCAGGAGCAGGAGCATGCCCAAGGCCGAACTGTCCATGTAGGTAGTGTCCTTCAAGTCGACCACGTACAACTCGGGCACTTTGTAGAAACGCTCGTAGGCATCGCGAAACGTCTGGTGGCTGCCGAAATCAAACCGCCCCTTGACGGCGATCGTCAACTTCTTCCCATCCAGGGATACTTCTGACTCGACTGACATGCGACTGCTTCCTTGTCATTGGCAATGACACAAGGTTTAGCAGGAGAAGGCGCCGCGGGCAACTTTCAATAGACGTCTTTGCGCGGCATGCGTTGGGACAGTTCGTCGAGCAACTTCTGCTCACGCTTGTCTTCAAGCGCCCGCGCCTCGTCGATGTAGCGCTGCACCAGCTTGCGCAAACCTTCAACCCGGGCAAACGCCGCTTGCCAGCTTTCGCGGGCTTTATCGAGGTTGTTCTGGTGCCAGGCCAGGCTTTGGCGCTGCTGGCCGACGGCGGTTTCCAGTTGGTTGAGAAAGCCCTGGTAGCCCATCAGCCATTGGCCCGACACGCCTTTGCTGCCGCGCTCGATCCACTGCTGCTGGTACTCACCGCGAAAGCGCTCCAGGTCGCCCAGCTTGCTTTCGGCCAAACGGACTTGCCCCTGGAAGTAACCCAGGCGCTGCACGGCGGTTTTCTCGGCCTTTTCGGCCATGTCCACTACCGGAGCCAGGCGTGCGGCGCGGCTGTTGGCCATGGTTTAGCCGCCCGGCGCCGGGGCGAAGATCGATTGCAGGTGCGCTTCGCTTTCGCCCATGCTGATCTTGTCGTTGAGGCCTTGGCGCAGGTAGGTCACCAACTGCGGTTGCAGGGCGATGGCCAGGTCGGTGTCGCGATCGCCGCCAGCCACGTAGGCGCCGACGCTGATCAGGTCGCGGCTCTGTTGATAGCGCGACCACAATTGCTTGAATTGTTGCGCGCGGATCATGTGTTCCGGCGTCACTACCGCCGGCATTACCCGGCTGATAGAGGCCTCAATGTCGATGGCCGGGTAATGCCCTTCTTCAGCCAAGCGCCGTGACAGCACGATGTGACCATCCAGCACACCCCGCGCCGAGTCGGCAATCGGGTCCTGCTGGTCATCGCCTTCGGACAGCACGGTATAGAACGCAGTGATCGAGCCACCACCGGCTTCGGCGTTACCGGCGCGCTCCACCAGCTTGGGCAACTTAGCGAACACCGACGGCGGATAGCCTTTGGTGGCCGGCGGTTCACCGATGGCCAGGGCGATTTCCCGCTGGGCCTGGGCGAAACGCGTGAGCGAGTCCATCAGCAACAGCACGTTCTTGCCCTTGTCGCGGAAATATTCGGCGATGCGCGTGCAGTACATGGCGGCGCGCAGGCGCATCAGCGGTGCATCGTCCGCCGGGGACGCGACGACGACCGAGCGCTTGAGGCCTTCTTCACCGAGGCTGTGCTCGATGAATTCCTTCACCTCGCGGCCCCGTTCGCCGATCAGCCCGACCACGATGATGTCAGCCTCGGTAAAGCGCGTCATCATGCCGAGCAGTACCGACTTACCCACGCCGGTACCGGCAAACAGGCCCAGACGCTGGCCACGGCCGACCGTCAATAATCCGTTGATGCTGCGAATGCCCACGTCCAGCGGCACGCTGATGGGGTTACGGTTGAGCGGGTTGATGGTGGGGCCGTCCATCGGCACCCAGTCTTCGGCCTTCATGCCGCCCTTGCCATCCAGCGCGCGGCCGGCGCCGTCGAGTACACGACCGAGCATGCTCATGCCCATCGGCAGGCGGCCGGTGTCGGCCAACGGCACCACGCGGGCGCCGGGGGCAATGCCCGCCAAGCTGCCCACGGGCATCAGGAAAATCTTGCTGCCCGAAAACCCCATCACTTCGGCTTCGACCTGCACCGGGTGGTAGCTGTCGTCGTTGATCACCATGCAGCGGCTGCCCATGGCGGCGCGCAGACCTTCGGCTTCGAGGGTCAGGCCGACCATGCGCAGCAGGCGCCCTTCGAGGATCGGCTGGCCAGGCAACTCGGTAGCTTCGGCGTAACCGCTCAAGCGCTTGGCGAAGCTGGTGCGATCAAGGCGCATCGGGAGTGTCCAGGTCCACGCTCAGGTCGGGCTCGGCAGGGTTCAACACCTGCTCGTGGGCCTGGTCCAGCAGCTTGGCCATGATCTGGCTGATGCGGGTTTCCACCGTAGCATCGATACGGCTGTGTTCGGTCTCGACGCGGCAACCACCGGGCTGCAGCGACGCGTCCTCGACGATGCGCCAGGTTTCTTCATGGCGCTCGCGCAGGGCTTTGACCTGTTCGAAATCCTGCGGGTTGATGTACAACCGTACATTGCCGACGCCCAGGGGCAGCAGCTTGAGAGCTTCGCGCATCACGCTTTCGATATGGCTGGAGTCCAGCACCAGCTCGCGCTGGATCACCTGGCGGGCAATGTGCTGCACCAGCTCGACCATGGCTTTTTCGATCTGCGAGTCCTGCTCGGCGATGGGGTCGAACAGCCCGCCCATCAAGCGCTCCAGGCTGGCCAACTTGACGCTCAGCGCCTCCTCGGCTTCCTGGCGGACCTTGAGGGTGGTGCTGCGAAAACCATCTTTTTCACCGGCCGCGAAGCCCTCGTTGTAGGCCTCCTGGCGGATGGCTTCCAACTCTTCGAGGGTCAATGGCTGGACTTCCTCCAGCGGCACTTCTTCCATTTCCGCCGGTGGCTCTTCAACCGGTTCCGGCTCGGGCTCGGGCACATGCGGATCGAAGCTGGGCAACGACCAGATGTCGAACCCACCGACGTCCCGCGCGCGAATCAGATCGCTGGGCGCCTCATCTTTGTTCGACATGAGAGGCGCCTTAGATCATTTCTTCGCCGCCCTTCCCGCCGAGAACGATTTCTCCGGCTTCGGCCATACGGCGGGCAATGGTGAGGATTTCTTTCTGCGCGGTTTCCACGTCGCTGACGCGCACCGGGCCTTTGGCTTCCAGGTCGTCGCGCAACAGTTCCGAAGCACGCTTGGACATGTTCTTGAAGATCTTCTCCTTGACGTTTTCGTCCGAGCCCTTGAGGGCCAGTACCAGCACGTCGGAGGACACTTCACGCAGCAACGCCTGGATGCCACGGTCGTCGACATCGGAGAGGTTGTTGAACACGAACATGAGGTCTTCGATCTGGCCGGACAGGGTGTCGTCGATCTCGCGGATCGAGTCCATCAACTGGCCTTCGACCGAACTGTCGAGGAAGTTCATGATATCGGCCGCGCGCTTGATACCGCCCAAGGTGGTGCGCGAAGCATTCGAGTTGCCGGAGAACTGCTTCTCCAGAATCGTGTTGAGTTCTTTCAGGGCCGCCGGCTGCACGGTGTTCAGCGACGACACGCGCAGGATGATGTCCAGGCGCACTTTATGGTCGAAGTGGCCGAGCACTTCACCGGCCTGGTCCGGGTCGAGGTAGGCCACCACGATCGCCTGGATCTGCGGGTGCTCGTAGCGGATCACGTCGGCAACCGCGCGCGGTTCCATCCATTTGAGGCTGTCGAGGCCGCTGGTGTTGCCACCGAGCAGGATGCGGTCGATCAGGCCGTTGGCCTTGTCTTCGCCCAGGGCCGAGGTGAGCATCTTGCGGATGTAGCTGTCGGAACCGACACCCAGGCTGGTCTGGTCGCCGACGATCTCGACGAACTCGCTCATCACCTGCTCGACTTGCTCGCGGTGCACATTGCGCATCTGCGCCATGGCCACGCCGACACGCTGAACCTCTTTGGGGCCCATGTGGCGCAGCACTTGGGCGGCGTCGGTTTCACCGAGGGACAGCAGCAGGACTGCGGCTTTGTCGACCTTGGTGAGCTTGGCAACAGCGGCTCGATTATCACTCATCTGCGTTGATCCACTCTTTCACGACCTGGGCCACACGGCCCGGGTCTTCTGCCACCAGACTCTTGATTGCGTTCAGCTGAGCGTCATAGCCTTCGCTCGGGCTTGGCAACAGGATGCTTTGCGGGCCGCCGAGACTGACGCGGTCGTTGGCCAGTTCGCCGTCGAGGCCGCCCATGCCACCCAATTCCACGTCGCCACCGGCCAGGGCCAGCTGTTTCTTGCCGTTGCCGGTGATGTTGTTGAGCACCGGACGCAGCACGCCGAACACCAGCACCAGGATGAACAACACACCCAGCACTTGCTTGACGATGTCCCAGAACCACGGCTGCGAGTAGAACGAAGGTTCAGCGATCACTTCGCCACGCTCGGCGGAGAACGGCATGTTGATCACGCTGACGCTGTCACCGCGGCTGGCGTCAAAACCAACTGCGTCCTGCACCAGGCGAGTGAAGCGCGCCAATTCATCGGCGGTCCATGGGGCACGGGTAACGGCGCCATCGGCGGCATTGACCTTGACTTGGTCATCCACCACCACCGACACCGACAGGCGATTGACGCGACCCTGTTGCTGCTTGGTGTGGCTGATGGAACGGTCGAGCTCGAAATTCTTGGTGGACTGGTTACGTTTGTCCGCCGGGTACGGGGCGAGCATCGGCTGGCCAGTGGCCGGGTCCATGATCTGTTGGCCGTTGGCATCCAGCAGTGGCTGGCCTGGCTGAATCGCACCCGCGCTGGCAGCAGTGCCACCGGTGGTTTGCGGCGCCGAAGCCGGGGCTGGCGGCTGGTTGCTCAGGGCGCCCGGCACACCTTGCGGCGGGCCATTGGCGGCGGTGCGTTGTTCGCTGGTGGACTGCTCGCTGCGCAAGGCAGGCTGGTCCGGGTTGAATTGCTCGGAGGTCGACTCGACGGCGCTGAAGTCCACATCGGCGGACACTTCAGCCTTGTAGCGGTCGTTGCCCAGCACCGGTTGCAGGATGTTGTGCACACGCTGGGTGAGCATGCTTTCCACGCGACGGCTGTAGTCGAACTGCTTGCCGGCCTGGGTCAGCGCGGAGTTTTCCGCCTGGTCGGACAGCAGGTTGCCCTTCTGATCCACCACGGTAATTTGCGATTTGCTCAGTTCAGGCACGCTGGTGGCGACCAGGTTGACGATCGCCAACACCTGGCCAGGCTCCAGGGAGCGACCGGCAAACAGTTCCACCAATACCGAGGCACTTGGCTTGCGCTCATCGCGCACAAACACCGAGCTTTTCGGAATGGCCAGGTGCACGCGGGCACCCTTGACGTTGTTCAAGCTGGAGATAGTGCGCGCCAGTTCGCCTTCCAGGCCGCGACGGTAGCGGGTGGCTTCCATGAACTGGCTGGTGCCCAGGCCCTGGTCCTTGTCGAGGATCTCAAAACCGATGTTGCTGTCGGACGGGGTCACGCCGGCGGCGGCGAGTTTCATACGCGCACGGGCCACGTCGTCGGCCTTGACCAGCAGGGCCCCGGAGTTGGGCTCCACGGTGTAGGCAATGTCGGCGGCCGCCAGGGTTTCCATGATCTGTTTGGAATCCATGCCCGCCAGGCTGCCGTACAGCGGCCGGTAATCAGGTTGCTGCGACCACAACACCACGGCAAAACCAATCGCCACGCTCGCTGCCAGGCCGACCATCAGGCCCACCTGACGCAGCATGGTCATTTCGGAGAGGTTTTCCAGGAACGACAGGCCAAACAGCGGCGGCTTGCCGTCTGCCTTGGCGGGTGCGTTGTCCACGACTGCTTCTGCCATGACTTAAATCTCGTCCTTAAACCGGCATCTGCATGATGTCTTGGTAGGCCTGAACCAGCTTGTTACGCACTTGGGTCAGGGCCTGAAAGGAAACGCTGGCCTTTTGCGAGGCGACCATCACATCGGTGAGGTCCACGCCGCTTTTGCCGATTTCAAAGGCGTTGGCCAACTGGCTGGAGGCTTGCTGGGTGTCACTGACTTTGTTGATGGCCTGGCCGAGCATATCGGCGAAGCTGCTTTGGCCCAGTTCCGGCGCTGGCGCGACGGATTTCGGTTGAGCCATGGCATCCATTTGCATGGAGCGCATATCCAACATCAACCGATTGAACTCAATACCCTGGCTCATGAACTTCTCTCTCCGACAACCCGCATGTTTTTTGACGCTACGCCGCAATTACTAGGGGAGGTAGCAACAAGGGTGCCAGCTCTGTATCAACTCGTAAGAAAAGGCGACAAACCTTGTCGACCTTGTTACCGGTTATGTGGCGAACAGATACGCTTCCACATCCATCCCGGCGTCGCGCATCTGCGCCAGCTTGTAGCGCAGGGTGCGCGGGCTTATCCCTAAGCGTTCAGCAGCCTCTTTGCGACGGCCGCGCTCGGCGCGCAGGGTGTCGATGATCATCTGGAATTCGCGGCGACGCAGGTCGTCGCCCAAGGCTCCGGCGGTCTCGGTTTCGACCACCACGGGTGCGGGTGCCAGGGTCGGCAACGGCGCAGCACCGCTGCCCATCGCCAGGCAGAAATCCTGAGGCTGGATCAACCCGCCCTGCTGCAGGATCAGCGCACGCTGGATAGCGTTGTCCAATTCCCGCACGTTACCCGGCCACGGGTAGTCGATCAGGCAGGCCTGAGCCTCGGCCGACAGGCGCGCCTGGGCGTGCTTCATTTTTTTGACGTGGTTGTTCAGCAGACGCTCGGCCAGCGGAATGATGTCCGCCGGGCGCTCGCGCAACGGGCGCCAGGCCAGCGGGAATACCGAAAGCCGGTAAAACAAGTCTTCACGGAAACGCCCCGCCGCCACTTCGCCCGCCAGGTCGCGGTTGGTGGTGGCAACCACGCGGATATCCAACTGGATCGGCTTGCGCGCGCCGACACGCTCCACCTCACGCTCCTGCAACACCCGCAGCAACTTGGCTTGCAGGCCCAGGGGCATTTCCGAGATTTCATCGAGCAGGATGGTGCCGCCGTCGGCTTGTTCAAACTTGCCCGCCTGGGCCGCGATGGCGCCGGTGAAGGAGCCCTTTTCATGACCAAACAGCGTGGCTTCGAGCATGTTGTCGGGGATCGCCGCGCAGTTGATGGCGATAAACGGCTGCTTGGCGCGGGTCGATTGCTGGTGGATATAGCGCGCCAGCACCTCTTTGCCCGTGCCGGACTCGCCGGAAATCAACACAGTGGAATCGCTACGCGCCACGCGGGCCGCCAGTTCCAGCAATTGTGCGCTGGCTGGCTCGAAGGCAATCGGGCCTTCGCCGTCACTGGCCGGGATCACGCCGAAGGCATGCCGCGCGACGAGTTCGATCAAGGCTTTAGGTTCGAAGGGTTTGACCAGGTAATCCGCCGCTCCCTGGCGCATGGCGTCGACCGCACGCTCGACCGCACCGTGGGCGGTCATCAGCAACACCGGCAACTGCGGCTGACGCGCACGCAGCAGGCCGAGCAACTGGTGGCCGTCCATGCCGGGCATGTTGACGTCGCTGACCACCAGGCTGAAGGCCTCCTGCTCCACCGCCTCCAAGGCGTCCTCGGCAGACCCGACCGCCCGATAGTCATGGCCCGCCAACAGCAGCGTGTCAGCCAATGCTTCACGCAGGGCGCGATCGTCTTCCACCAACAGAACCTTGATAGCCATATCCTTTCTACTCCGCGCTTGCCGCGCTGGAAAACAGCGGCAAGGTCATCAATGCACAGGTGCCACGCCCGACACGGGAATGCAGTTGCAATTCTCCCTGATGGGCACGTGCCACTGCCTTGACCACGGTCAGGCCCAGGCCGGTACCGTTGGTCTTGGTGGTGAAAAACGGTTCGCCCAGGCGCTGCAACACGGCGGGCTCGATGCCACTGCCACTGTCGCTGATACACAGCCGCAGGTTTTGCTCGCGGCTGTACAGGTGCACCTTGAGTCGCGCACCGGGGCCGCTGGCCTGGGTGGCGTTTTCGATCAGGTTGAGCAGCGAGCCCACCAGCGTGTCGCGGTTGCACAGCAGCTCACCGAGGTGGCTGTCGCACTGCCAACGCACCTGGACATCCTGAATATGGGTAGCGGCCGCCGCTTGCAGGGCCTGCATCAGCTCGGCTGGTTTGATGCGGTCGGTGAGCGGTAACTCGCCACGGGCAAACACCAGCATGTCGCGCACCTGGTGCTCCAACTCATGCAGGCGCTCCTTGAGACGACCGGCAAATCGCTGGTGGGTGGCGGCGGGCAATTGCTCATCAGTCAAATGACTGGCGTAGATCAAGGCAGCCGACAGCGGCGTGCGGATCTGATGCGCCAAAGAAGCGACCATGCGCCCCAGGGACGACAAACGCTCATGGCGCGCCAACTGGTCTTGCAAGTGACGGGTTTCAGTCAGGTCATTGAGCAGCACCAACTGGCCGGGCTCCGCGTCCAGGGAACGGGTAGCAATGGACAAGCGGCGGCCGTCTTTCAAGGAAATTTCGTGACCGTCATCTTCACGCGGCGCAAAGCAGCGGGTGATGACATGCCGCCACAGCTCGCCTTCCAGCGGCAGGCCAAGCATGTCGCAGGCAGCCGGGTTGGCTTCGCGCACACGGCCTTCTTCGTCGATGACGATCACCCCGCCGGGCAGCAGCGACAGCAGGTTTTGCAGACGGTTGGCCAAGCGTTCTTTCTCGGCCAACTCTTCCATGCGCTGGGCACTGACCACCGCCAGTTCACCTTTAAGCTCGGAAACCCGGGCTTCGAGCAGGCTGTAGGAATCGGTCAATTGGCTGGACATCTGGTTGAACAGCGAAAAGGCCTGTTCCAGGCCCTGGCGGCTTTGCTGTTCTACAGAGGGAGCCAGCCCCGCAATGGCAGGACTGGAAGAATGTTGGGCGGCGTGGGGCATCATGCTCTCTCGCTTGGCTGACCGTCAGTTAAACGGAACGTTGCGAGGGTTGTAGCAATACCCGTGCCTAAAAAAATAGGCTTAGTTTTCAGTCAGTTGAAAAACAGGCGTCAATCATCCGCCTGTTCATCACCTTCTTTGCGGCTCATGCCGTACTTGCGCATCTTCTCCACCAGGGTGGTCCGACGGATGCGCAAGCGCTCGGCGGCACGGGCGACGATGCCGTTGGCGTCGTCCAGGGCCTGTTGGATCAGGCCTTGTTCCAGGTTGCCGAGGTAGTCCTTCAGGTCCAGGCCTTCGGGCGGCAGCATCGCGGTGTTGCTGAAGTCAGGGGCATGACCGTTGATGGCAACGCGTTCTTCCATGTCGCTGCGCAGGCTGTCGACCAGTTGCTCGTCTTCGTCGTCGACGTAGCGGAATTTCTTCGGCAGCTCGACCACGCCGATCACGCCGTAGGGATGCATGATCGCCATGCGCTCCACCAGGTTGGCCAACTCGCGGACGTTGCCCGGCCAGCCGTGGCGGCACAGGGACATGATCGCGGCAGAGTTGAAACGGATCGAACCACGCTTTTCGTGTTCCATGCGCGAGATCAGTTCGTTCATCAGCAGCGGGATGTCTTCCACGCGCTCGCGCAGCGGGGCCATCTCGATCGGGAATACGTTGAGGCGGTAGTACAGGTCTTCGCGGAAGCTGCCGACCTCGATCATGCTTTCGAGGTTCTTGTGGGTGGCTGCGATGATGCGCACGTCGACGCTCTGGGTCTTGTTGCTGCCCACGCGCTCGAAGGTACGTTCCTGCAACACGCGCAGCAGCTTGACCTGCATCGGCAGCGGCATGTCGCCGATTTCATCGAGGAACAGCGTGCCGCCGTTGGCCAACTCGAAACGCCCGGCACGGCTGGTGATCGCCCCGGTAAAGGCGCCCTTCTCGTGGCCGAACAGTTCGCTTTCAAGCAGTTCTGCCGGGATCGCCCCGCAGTTGACCGGCACAAATGGCCCGTCGCGGCGCTTGGAGTGATAGTGCAGGTTGCGCGCGACCACTTCCTTGCCGGTGCCGGACTCGCCGAGGATCAGCACGCTGGCGTCGGTGTCGGCCACTTGCTGCATCATCTGGCGTACGTGCTGGATGGCGCGGCTGGTGCCGACCAGGCTGCGGAACAGGTTGGGTTCGCGGTGACGGCCGCGCTCGCGGGCCTGGTCGTACATCTCGCGATAAACCTGGGCGCGGTGCAGGGAATCGAGCAATTTGCTGTAGCTGGGGGGCATTTCCAGGGTGGAAAGCACCCGGCGGCGCTGGTCTTCGGGCAGGTCGACGGAAGAAATATCGCCCATCAGCAACACGGGAAGGAACTCATCCCAGGTTGACAGTGTCTTTAACAGGCCCAAAACAGCGCCAGGAGCGTTTACCGTCCCGATCAGCACACAAATGACTTCACGGCTCGATGACAATGAGCTGACCGCCTGCTGCCAATCATGGCTGCCGCAGGGCAGATTTTCTTCGCCAAGAAAATTCAAAATCACCGCTAAATCGCGGCGGCGGACGCTATCGTCATCAATCAGCAGAATTTTGGTTTCACGCCACATGCAATAGCAACTTCCCTAGTTAACTCAAATGCCCTCGAGTCGGGGCAATCTAGATGGCTGTAGGCTTTTTCTGCCAACAGCCGTCTGAATTCTGAAAACAGCACTAGTTAAGTCAAAAAATCGCGCGCAGTCAAATTTATGACGCGCGTTCGGATTAACTGAGCCAGTTCAGCCGAACAGATGGTAAACCTTTGACGCATTTTTCGCTTGGTTGATCTGCGACATCTCTTCGAAAATCGCCTGGCGTTCGCCCTTCGTCACTTCCAGCAAACGCTCATAGACAGCAAGCAGGCTCTCCAGCTTTTGGCGCAGTACGTCTTCGTCCACCGGCGCTTCGCAGAGCACTTGATCAATCACCGCACGACACCCCAAATCCAGCTCACCAATGGCATCCCAGTTACGCTCAGCCAGCGCGCCAACCAAGGCATCACGGGTTTCGTCGATCTTTTGCAGTGCATGACTCATGACATCATCCTCAGGCCAATTGGCCTACAGTGTTGCAATCCCGTCCCAGCCTTCCTTCAACGTAATCATCAGCCCGGCGACTTCATCGATCATCGCAACGTCGTTTTGACGGTTCGCTTCCATTAAACGCGTGCTCATGTAAGCGTATAAATTATCCAATTGCTGCAACGCTGCAGGATCATCGGTTTTTTCTGGATTCAGACCGTCGCGCAAACCGACAAGAATATCCACCGCCTTACCCAGCAGCAGCCCCTTCTGTGCGATATCGCCACGGGCCATAGCGCCTTTGGCCTGGGCCATACGATCCAACGCCCCCTCCATCAGCATCTGTACCAAGCGATGGGGACTCGCCTCGGAGACTTGAGCATGGGAATTGACCTTCTGATATTGGCGAAGGGCTCTCATGGGATTCATGTTTCTACCTCGTAACCGGCACAGCTAAATAAGAAGGCTCTGATTAATATGTCGACTGTGTCGCAAAAAACTTTAACCCGAACCGCCAAGGGAGATACCCGGCACCCCGGCTCGGCGCGCCAGGCAACGCAGTGGAATCAGTTGTTCTTGGCATTGTTCAATGCGTTGAGAGTCCCCAGAACACTGTCTTTCTGGGCATTCAGCTGTGCGACCAGGCCGTCCATTGCCGTGTACTTCGCAGTCAGGCTGGTTTGCAGGCCGGCAATACGCTGATCCAAGGCATCCTGCTGTTTTTTCAAATCAGTGAGACTGTCACTCAGACTCGAGGATCGTTTCGCAAATACGCCCGTGTTGCTTTGAGCGAAGCTGGCCGTCGCCTTCGTCATGCGCGCCAACAAACCATTATCACCACTGAAAACACTGTTAATGTCCGTCGAGTTGGTCTTCAGTGCAGCGTCCCACTTCTTATCATCGATCGACAGCAAACCGGTTTTCTGATCGGTGGAAATACCGAAAGACGCAAGAGATTTAAGCGCCCCAGTTCCCGATAACGCGTTCAACTCGTTACGAACCGACGTCACCAATGAGCGAACCTGAGCATCCCCGGTAAGCGCTGCGGCGGTAATGGAATTATCAGGGTTCTTTGTGGCAACGGTTTCGGTGTTGATCGCCTTCATCAGTGCGTTGTAGGTGTCGACAAAACCTTTCACCGATGACTTCAAGGTGGCGTTACTGGCCGCCACAGAGATAGTGCTTGCAATCGGCACAGGCGGCGTACCCGTCGTCTTTGGCGACTCAGCCAACAACTTGATCGTAACGCCACTAATTGCGTCAGCCAGCGTATTATTTGTGGACTCTTGCTCACTCCCGTCGAGGGTGTACTTGGCGTTTTGCGGAGGATTACCCACCACGGTCGCCCCCACATCCAGGCCGGAGTTGCCCGAAAGGGTCAGGTCCGTCCCCTTACCAGTGGTCGTTGAAGTAACAACCAAGCGAGAGCCATTGGAGTCAGTCAAAATGTTTGCACTCAAGCCTGCAGAAGCAAACTGAGTATTCAGGGAGTCACGTACCTGCTGCAATGTCGAACCCGCCGGAATATTAAGATCGTAGTCTTTTCCGGACTGAGTGATCGTCAGCGTGGTAGGGGCTGTACCGCTGTTGACAACCGTGTTGGCGCCGCCCTTGAAGTTTGCCGTAGATACCTTCGAGGCCGTGGCCAACTGGGTAACGATCAGCGAGTAGCTCCCCGAAGACGCGCCAGTCCCCATGGTGACCGTGGAGACTTTCTCATCTGAGGATGTTGCCGACAAACCACTGAAACTGGTGTTCTTCGACATATTGTCAATGGCGCCACGGAAAGCATCCAGGGCCGCCTGAATTTTCCCGATCGACGATAGCTGGGTGGTAGCTTTCAGCGTCTGGTTGTTGATCGCTGTTTGCTTGGGCGCTTTTTCAGCGTCCACCAGAGATTTCACAATTGCCTGGGTATCGATATGCGAACCCGGGCCGCTAATCGTTGGACCTGCCATCGTCTTTCTCCTAATTCAAAGGCTGATGCTTTATTGACGGACTACGTCTCGAACAGCACCAGCAACAAAATTCATGCCACTTCAGGCCTTCGCGTCAAACAGCAGACTGCTGGCATCGTGAAGGCTTTGAGCGAGTTTCAAAGCTGTTTCCGAAGGGATCTGGCGAATCACTTCACCACTCTCGGTAGCAATGACCTTGACCACTACCTGGTGGGTCGAATCATCAATGGAAAAATCGAGTGTGCGCTGGGTAGCCTGAATAAATTCTCGGATATCCGAGACCGCTTTTTCCAGATCAGCACGCTTGGGCTCAATCGCAGGCTGGATCTTGGCGTCCGGCTTAGTGTCAACTTGGTCAGCGACTGTGTTTACGGGTGCAGGCACACTCTGTGGTGCCGGCGCTGGATAAGACAGGTTCAACTTGACGCTCATGTCCATGTCCAATCTCCTCATCACGAAAAAGACAAAAGGGCACGTAAACGCGCCCTTCCGTCAGTCATCAAGCATCGCTGTTACTGAAGCAGCTTCAGTACGGCAGACGGCAGCTGGTTAGCTTGCGACAGGATCGCAGTGGACGCCTGCTGCAGGGTTTGCTGCTTGGTCAGCTGAGCTGTTTCAGATGCGAAGTCAACGTCCTGGATCACGCCACGAGCTGCAGTGGAGTTGTCCGAGATGCTGCGCAGGTTCGCAACAGTGCTGTCAAAACGGTTTTGGACCGCACCGAGGTCAGCACGCTGGGAGTCGATGTTCGAGATCGCCTGGGAGATCACGTCGACAGCGTTCTGAGCGCTGGTGGAAGTCAGCACGTTAGTGTCGGAAACAGCGGTTTTCTGCGAGCTGATAGAGGTAGCACCGAACAGGGCAGTAGCGCCGGCAGCACCTGCAACGGAGTAGCTGCTGCTGGAGTTCAGGGAAATAGCACCTACAGCAACCAGGTTGTCAGCCAGAGCGGTAGCGTTGGCACCAACATAGGCACCGTCGCCACCCTTGGTGTTGATGCTAATGCCTGCCGCAGCAGCGTTAGAACCGCCTACAGTGATGTTTTCACCGGTGTCGGACTTGATCGAAAGGTTACCCAGCTTGGCGTCGTAGTTAACGCTGATACCCAGTTTGGCAGCGTTGGACTTCAACTGTTCTGCCATGCTGGAAGCGTCGGTTACACCCACGAACTTAACAGTGGCGCCACCGATAGTCAGGCTGAAGTTGGCCGGTGCAGTAGCGTTGACAGTCGCGGAGTTGAAAGTGAACTGAGCTTCAGTGCTGGCAGTTGCAGCCAGGCCACTTACGCCCGCAGCGTTGATCTTGGAAGCCAGGGAGCCGGCAGTGTCAGCCGCAGTCACAGCAACAGTAGGAGCAGCGCCGCTACCGGTCAGGGTCAGGGTGTCTGGAGTAAAGCCAGTACCTGCTTTGATGGCAGCAGTTTTGAGTTGTTGCGAACCAATGGCCTTGGCCGACACGTCACCCAGAGTCATGTTGATAGTCTGGTTGGCGTTGGCGCCTACTTGGAAAGCGGTAGTACCGAAAGAACCGTCCAGCAGGTTACGACCACCGAAAGTGGTAGTAGTGGAAATACGGGTCAGTTCTGCAGTCAGTGCAGCGTATTCGGCGTTGTTCGACTTACGGTCGTCTTCGCTTGGCGAGCCGTTGGCGGATTGCAGTGCCAGGGTACGCATTTTTTGCAGAATGTTGGTGGATTCCTGCATCGCGCCTTCAGCAGTTTGCGCGATGGAGATACCGTCACCGGCGTTCTTGATGGCAGTGCCCAGGCCGTTGATTTGGCTGGTCAGACGGTTGGAGATTTGCAGGCCGGCCGCATCGTCCTTGGCGCTGTTGATACGCAGGCCGGAGGACAGGCGCTGCATGGAGGTTTGCAGGGAGCCGGAAGCCTTGTTCAGGTTGTTCTGAACGGTCAACGATGCAAGGTTGGTATTTACTGTTAAAGCCATGACGAAATCCTCGTTGGATGGATACTGCGGCTTCCGGCCCTGGCATCCGCCGGGTGTGGCCTAGAGAACCTACGTAATAGTTATCGTCGTGGTAGCCGGTTGCTTGAGGATTTTTTTTGATTTTTTTACTGGCGCCGTGCCACTCCTTGCAATTCAAGGGTTTACGCGGGTCCGAAACCCCGTTTTCATTGGGTTTTCAGGCGCCAAATAAAAAACGCCGAAGCTCTCTCGAGCCTCGGCGTTTTTTATTGAGACTATCAAGGCATCAAGGACGATAGAGAATCGCCGACCCCCAAGACAAGCCCACACCAAACCCGCTGATGGCCACGCGTTTCCAGGTGGCGTCCATCACGTGCTTTTCCAGCAACAGCGGAATGCTCGACGACACGGTGTTGCCGGTCTCGACCATGTCCTTGATGAACTTGTCCACCGGTGCATCTTCAAAGCGTCGCGCCACGGCGTCGACAATCGCCGCACTGCCCTGGTGGATGCAGAACGCGTCGATCTCGTCGGCCTTGAGATCCGACTCATTGAGCAGCTCGTGCAAATGCGCCGGCACCTTGAGCAAGGCGAAGTTGAATACCTGACGGCCATTCATGAAGAACACGCCATCGCTGACCTTCAGGTGCGGCGCGCCGGAACCGTCGGTGCCGAACTTGGACTTGCCCAGCAACCACGGCGCGTCTTCGCCCATCCAGGTAGCCGTAGCGGCATCGCCGAACAGCATGGTGGTGTTGCGGTCTTCCGGGTCGACAATCTTGGAGTACGGATCGGCAGTGATCAGCAGGCCGTTTTTCAGGCCGGCGGCTTCCATGAAGCCCTTCATCGCGTAGATGCCGTAGACGTAGCCGGAGCAGCCCAGGGAAATATCGAACGCAGCGACGTGGGTCGGCAAGCCGAGTTTGTCCTGGACGATGGCAGCCGTGTGCGGCAAGCCCTCTTCATCGCCGTTCTGGGTGACGACGATCAGCGCGTCAATCGACTCGCGCTTCAAATCCGGGTTGTTGGCAAACAAAGCGTTGACCGCCTCGACACACAGATCGGAGGTTTCCTGCGCCGCTTCCTTGCGCGGCAGGAACGCCGACCCGATCTTGCCAATGATGAACTCTTCATCCTTGGCGAATTTGGCACCCTGGGCGTAGTTATCGATCCCGTCTGCCGGCACGTAACTGGCGATGCTTTTTATGCCAATCATTGTGGCTTCCCAATACTAAATAGCTGGAGAACACCCCTGGGCCACGCCCGGAGTGCTGACAATAAAGGGGATAACCCCATAAAAATCTCGCTGAAAGCCGCCTCGCAAGGACCCTGTGACGACTTATCCTTTTCACACGATACAGTGAAGATGCGCTTTATGACTCACAGGTCACTCAATTGTGTGTGCTTTGTGCAAAACCTTCAAACAATTAAATCCCGGAAACGACAACGGCCCGCTCTGTTTCCAGGGCGGGCCGCTTGGGGTGGCGCCGATTACATCTTGTTGAACAGGCTCAACTGGGCAATTTTAACAAAGGCCAGCTGCGAAGCCTGCAGCATGGTTTGCTGCAACGTCAGGTTGATGGCAGCCTCACCGATATCGATATTGGCCAGCGAGCTCATCGTCTGCGAATTAGCCAAACCCAAGCTCGCGTTCTCCTCTGCCTGTATATCCAAAGCGTTCTGACGAGCACCGATAGAGCCGCGCACCTGATCAATCTGAGTCTTGGCGTTGTTCAGGTTGCCAATGGTCTTGGCCACCACATCCTTAAGCTTGTTTTGCGCAACAAGATTTCCGTCCGTTGGCGCCTGCAAGGTTTTGCGCAATTGACTCAGGGTATCCAGCACATTCTCGTTCTTGGTACTCGTGGCCCCAACCGCAAATTGATCACCCGGCCCTGGCGGCGGCGTGGCGGTCACATCAAAAGTAACGCCAGCCACAGTGATCGAGGTCGCGCCAGCTGCCAGGGTGCCGCTAGCAATTGACTTGCTGTCCGGCGTGTAAGGTTGCGCAAACACATCATAAGTGCCGCCTGCGCCGAACTTGATCATGGCGCCCGAGTTGGGGAAGGTGCTGGCGTAAGCCGCAGGGTCCGTCACCTTGCCTCCACTCATTTGCGCAGATGTCGGGTTGCTGGCGGTACGCGACACACTGAATACATCCGGCTTCGTACTGAGACTGAAAGACTTGCCGGCAACCGCCGCATCAGTCGGAGCACCCGGTGCCACATCCTTGCCCAGGTTCAAGCTGATATCGAACTTCACACCTCGCAGATTGACACTGGACGCGCCCTCCTTCGTTGCATCAAAGGTACCATTGCCAGGAATTTCCGACGTGATGTCGTTACCGTCTTTGTCGGTTACGCTGTATTGGGTGCTGCTGCTGAATGTCAGCTTATAGGGCTGGCCGTCGGCAAAGCTCTTACTGTAGGTAGTGCCGGACGTAATCAGGCCAGAGGAAATTGCTACCTTGCCGTCATCCACAGCAGGTGGTACCAGGATCCGCGTTGCCTGGGTTCGCCCCGTGTTGGGAGAACCTTCAAGCAGAGATTTGCCGGTGTCTCCAGCTGACATCGTAAGGCTATTCGAAATCTGCAGGCTCAGCGGGGTCTCATCGCCTTGATAAGTGTAGGTGCCATCGTTGTTACGGGAATAGGGAGGGGTCTCTGTCTTACTTCCCGAGAACATGTACTTGCCATTGGCATCCTTGGAGTTGAGCAGGCCGAGTATCTGGTCTTCAAGCGCCCCCACTTCGCTGGCAATTGACTTGCGATCGTCGTCACTGATGCCAACGTTACCGGCACGCAGCGCCAGCTCGCTGGCTTTCTGCAGCGCGGTGTTGACACTATCCAGCACGCTTTCTTCGTTCGTAAGGGAGTTCTTCAAACTATTAATGTTGCCGTTGAACTGCCCCAGCATATCTTTCTGTTGTTGCAACAAAAGCAGTCGGGCAGCGGCAACAGGATCATCGCCCGCAGTTTGCACCCGCACACCGGAACTCGCTTGATCCTGGGCCTTCACCACACTGGAATAGTTATTTTGATACTGATTTGCACTGACTTCGTAAAACTGCTGTGTAGAAATACGCATCGTCCCAGACTCCTTTAAAGGGCATTGATCAGTGTGCTGAAGGTTTCTTGCGCAGCTTTGATGATCTGCGACGACGCGGTGTAGTACTGCTGGAATCTGATCATGTCGCCCGCCTCTTCATCCAGGTTGACCTGAGAGACTGAATTACGCGCATTTTTGTTGGCGGTCAGCAGCGCGTTGGTCGCCGTGCTGTCGGAAGCTGCCGAAGCGGCTTTGCCGCCCACGGTCGATACCAACTTGCTGTTGGCCCCCACCAGACTGGTACCGCCACTGCCATCCGCAGCCGTACCAACAGTCGCCTTGGTCTGCAGGTTGAGCAGTTCCTGGGCGTTGCGGTTGTCGGACTTGCCGGAGGCGTTGAAGGAAAAGGTGGTGCTATCACCGCCAGCCGGCGAGCCGCCCACTGTAGTGTCGAAGCTGAAACTTTTGGCCGGCGTCACCAGCGCACCGTTGGCATCGCGCATAGGGACGTTGATCGTAATTTTATTGGCCTGCCCCGGGACGATGCTGCCGGTGCCGATCGGGTTACCCTGCGCATCATTGACCGTATACGACTGAGTACCATCGGCGGCCGGTTTGCCGAACACCATCTTCACCGGCATCGAATGCTCGATACCCGTACGCAATTGAGCGGAATTGGCACCACCGTAGATGTCCACGGGCAGGGTCAGGGTAGGCGGCGTGAAGGTACCGGTGCCCGAATTGGTCTTGCTGGCTTCGCCCAGCAATGGCGCAGCAAACGCAATCTTGCTCGGGTCAGTGAGCACCGTGCCGATGTCTTTGGCACCGTTGGCGGTCGGGCTGACTTTGAAGCTGTCACCCGTGGCCATCGGGCCCTTGCCGTCGAGTGCCAGGGTAAAGCCATCGATCACTGCAGGTGGGGTGGCGTTGATATTGAACGTGCCCATGGCCTTGCCATCGGAACGCACCACGGTGACGTTGTTCGGGTTGGCGCTGTCGCTGAAGGTGACTTTGTAATCGAAGTTGGTCAGCTTGCTGCTGTCCTTGATCGTCACGTTCAGGTTGCCGGAGCCAGCACTATTGCCAGCCGACGCCTGGCTGCGCTGGGCAATGGCGACGGCGCTGTTGATGTCCTTGAACAGCGAGGCGCCAAACTGGCCGTTGAGGTCCAGGCCCTGGCCCAACTGCTTGTTGATGGTGTCTGCGGTGACGATGGCAAGACGCCCCAGGTCATTGATGGCTGGCATCAGGACGTCACTGCGATAGCGCAACAGACCGCCGATGCTGCCGCCGCTGATCACGTCGCCCAGGTCGAGCGATTCACCGCCGCCCACGTTGAGCTGGATGGTGAACTGGCTGGTGTCGTTCTTGCTCGGCACTGCGGAGATGGTGTTGGACTGATCACCCAGCACCAACGACTGGCCGGAACCGGTGCTGACACTGAATACACCGTTCTTTTCCGTGGCGGTCACGCCGACCAGTTCATTCAGCGAACGCACCGCCTCGGCACGCGCATCCAGCAGATTGGCCGGGGCCGAATTCGACGAACCCTGTGCCTGGGAGATCTGTTTGTTAAGGGAGGCAATCGACGACGTCAGCTTGTTGACCTGATCGCTCATCGATGTCAATTGGCTGTTGATCGTCTCTTTCTGCTGACCTAACTGGTTGGAGATCGAGTTGAAACGATTACTCAGTGTTTGCGCACTGGTGAGAAAGAGCTGACGGGCCGAGCTGTCACTCGGGTTGGCAGAAGCAGTCTGCGCGGCAGCGAAGAACGCGCTGAGTACCGCCGACATGCCGGTGGTCTTGTCCGACAAGGTCTTGTCGACGGCACTGACCTGATCCAGGTACGCCTTGGCATCGCTGTTGAGCGCAGTGCTGTTCTGGTAAGCCGTATCGAGGAACTCGTTATACACCCGACGCACATCGGACAGGGTAGTGCCGCTGCCGATGAACACGCCGCCAAACTGGTTCACCGCACTCGCGTTCTGAGTGGTCTGCTGGCGCGAATACCCTGGGGTATTCACGTTGGCAATGTTGTTACTCAAGACCGACAACGATCCTTGAGAGGCGTTGAGCCCCGACATCCCGATACTGAGCAAACTCATGGTTCAGACCTTATAAATGTGTGGTTGCGCCAGCGGCAGCGTAATTCTGGTAACTGTCCATCGTTTTGGCGATCTGCGAAATCTTGCTGGCATAGGCCGGATCGGTGGCGTAACCGGCTTTTTGCAACTCGCGAACAAACTGTTCCGGGTTGTCGGCCGACTTCACAACTTCTTTATAGCGATCATTGCTTTGCAGCAACGTCACCAGGTCATGGAAGCTGTCCTGGTAAGAATCGTAGGAACGAAACTGCGCCGTTTCCTTGACCATCGCCCCATCACGGAACTCACTGGTGATCGCGCGAGCTTGGCCGCCCTGCCAACTCTGGCCGGCCTTGATGCCGAACAGGTTGTGGCTGCTGCTGCCGTCTTCGGCGCGCATCACCGATTTACCCCAGCCGGTTTCCAGGGCGGCCTGGGCCACCAGGTACTTCGGATCGACACCAATACGGGCGGCGGCGGCCTTGGCCATCGGCAACATGGTGGCGACAAACTCATCCTGCGAACTGAAGGCTTTCTTCGCCGGCGCCAACGGTGGCTGGGCCACGGCGCGGCCGTAGACCTGCATGCGCCCGCTAGGCACGGCGAAAGTACGCGCCGCACTGTTGACGACATTGTCGTCAGCGGCGCTGTTACGCAGTGGCGCGGCCTTGGCTTCGCCGGTCACCTGGGTGCTCGGCACAATGCCGGCAAGCAGGCGATCAGTCAGCTTGCTCGGCAAGGCGATGCGCCGCTGGTTCATCAATTCCATGTCATTGCTATGGGCCGACGGGGCACCCGCCTGTGGCTCAGCCACGCGGTAAGCCCACAGCGGACGCTGGCCATTGGAGCGGCCCAAAGGCCCATCAGCCTGGGTGCCTGCGGCAATTTCTGTCGGCACATCAACTTTCTTCACAGGCTCAGCCGCCGCCGGGCCTTGCAAGGTGGCGGCCTGGGCCTCCACTGGTTTGTTCTTCTGCATCTGGCGCATCAGCACGTCGGCCAAGCCGATACCACCGCCTTCGCGGGACATCGAGACTGCGAGCTGCTGGTCGTACATTTCCTGGTACTGCTTGGCGGCCGGCGTGTTCATCGGGTTGTCCTTGCCCAACGCCTCGGTGGCCGAACGCATGGACTTGAGCATCTCGCTCAGGAACAACGATTCGAACTCCTGCGCCACCTTGCGCATGTTGCCTTCGCTGTTCTTGTCGGCACCGACCTTGAGCTGGTTAAGCCGGTTCAAGTCGGAGTAGGACCCCGAGTCCGCCGTGCTGCTGATCCCGCTCTTGCGCATATCCATGGCCATGGCCTCAGATCACAATCAGGTCGGCTTGCAAGGCGCCGGCCTGTTTCAATGCTTCGAGGATCGCCATCAAGTCGCCGGGCGCAGCGCCCACCTGGTTCACCGCGCGGACAATCTCATCCAGGGTGGTGCCAGGGCCGAACTTGAACATCGGCTTGGCTTCTTGCTGGGCGTTGACGCGCGAACGCGGCACCACCGCCGTCTGGCCGTTGGACAACGGTCCAGGCTGGCTGACGATCGGGTCTTCGGTGATGGTCACGGTCAGGCTGCCGTGGGTCACCGCTGCCGGCGACACCTTGACGTTCTGACCGATCACGATGGTGCCGGTACGCGAGTTGATGATGACCTTGGCCACGGCCTGGCCTGGGTCGACCTCAAGGTTTTCCAGGATCGACAAATAGTCGACGCGCTGGCTGGGGTCCAGTGGCGCGGTCACACGGATCGAGCCGCCGTCGATGGCCTGGGCCACGCCAGGGCCGAGCATGTCGTTGATCTTGTCGACTACGCGCTTGGCGGTGGTGAAGTCGGAACGGTTGAGGTTCAGGGTCAAGCTGTTGCCCTGGTTGAAGCCGCTTGGCACGGTGCGTTCAACCGTGGCGCCACCTGGGATCCGACCGGCTGACGGCACGTTGACGGTGATCTTCGAACCGTCACGACCTTCGGCGTCAAACCCGCCCACCACCAGATTGCCCTGGGCAATGGCGTAGACGTTGCCGTCGATACCCTTGAGGGGCGTCATCAGCAAGGTGCCGCCGCGCAGGCTTTTCGAGTTACCAATGGACGACACGGTAATGTCCACCACCTGGCCCGGCTTGGAGAACGCCGGCAAGTCAGCACTGATCGACACCGCCGCGACGTTTTTCAACTGCACGTTGCCCGAACCCGCCGGCACCTTGATGCCGAACTGCGAGAGCATGTTGTTGAAGGTCTGCAGGGTGAACGGAGTCTGGGTGGTCTGGTCACCCGTACCGTTGAGCCCCACTACCAGGCCGTAGCCGATCAACTGGTTGGAACGCACGCCGGAGATGCTGGCGATGTCCTTCAGGCGTTCGGCCTGGGCGACAGCGCTCAAGGAAAGCAGGAGTGCGGCCGCCATCAGCTGTTTGAAGTTCAAAGTGGCCACCTAGAAAGGGAACAGCGGGCTAAGGAAGAAACGGTCGAACCAGCCCGGTTGGCTTGCATCAGCGAACGAACCTGTACCCGAGTAGGTGATGCGCGCATCGGCAATCCGCGTCGACGGCACAGTGTTGTCGGTGGAGATGTCATCGGCGCGGACCATGCCGGCAATGCGCACCAGCTCGTCGCCGGTGTTGAGAGTCATCCACTTTTCACCGCGCACGGCGATGATGCCGTTGGGCAATACGTCGGCCACAGTCACGGTGATCGAACCGGTCAGGCTGTTGCCCTGCCCTGCCGCGCTCTTGCCGTTGGTGGCGCGGTCGCCGCTGTAGCCGGCGCTGAGGCTGAGGTCGCCATCACCGAGCGGGTTGTTGGTGTTGGGCACCGCACCGAACAACGAGGTCAGGCCGATGTTGGCCTTGCTGGTCTTGCCGATCTGCGAGTTGGCGTTCTTGCTCGCCTGGGTGCGCTCGTTCAGGGTGATGGTGATGATGTCACCGACCCGGAACGCCTTGCGGTCGCTGTACAGGTTCTGTTCGAAACCGGCCTGGTAGATCGAGCCGTTGTTGGCGGCCGCTGGCAACGGCGTGCGTGGCAACACCGGCGCGTAGTACGGGTCATTGGGTTTTGGCGTCGGGGCGACACAGCCCGCGAGCACGGCAATCCCACTCAATGCCAGAACAGAAACATAGCGATTCATGACCCTTACCTCACGGTGTTGCAGGCGCCCTCAAGAGCGCCCCATAGACTTGATTACAGATTCTGCGTTACGAACGAAAGCATCTGGTCGGCGGTGGAGATCACCTTGGAGTTCATCTCGTAGGCGCGCTGGGTGGTGATCATGTTGACCATCTCCTCAACCGTGCTCACGTTGGAGGTTTCCAGGGTGCTTTGCAGCGTGGTGCCGAAACCGTTCAAGCCAGGGGTGCCGATTTGCGGCGCGCCGCTGGAGGCGGTTTCCAGGAACAGGTTGTTACCCATGGCTTGCAGGCCAGCCGGGTTGATGAAGTCGGCGGTCTGCAGGTTGCCGATCACTTGCGACGCGGGGTTACCGGCCACGGTGATGGACACGGTGCCGTCGTTGCCGACGGTGAAGGTCTTGGCGTCGGCGGGAACGACCACGGCCGGTTCGAGGGCGAAACCGTTGGCGGTGACGATCTGGCCGTTGGAGTCCAGGTGGAAAGTACCGTCACGTGTGTAGGACGTGGTGCCATCCGGTTGCAGGATCTGGAAGAAACCACGGCCGTTGATGGCCATGTCCAGCGGCTGGCCGGTCTGCTGCAGGTTACCGGCGCTGAAGTTCTTCTGAGTGCCGACGATCTGCACACCGGTACCCAATTGCAGGCCCGACGGCAGTTCGCTGTCCTGGGTCGACTGGGCGCCTGGCTGCTTCTTGATCTGATAGAGCAAGTCCTGGAACTCGGCACGGTCACGTTTGAAACCCGTGGTCGACACGTTGGCCAAGTTGTTGGAAATGGTGGTCAGGTTGGTGTCCTGGGCGGACAGGCCTGTTTTGGCAACCCATAGAGCCGGAAGCATGCTGTTCTCCTCTGCGCGCCTGTTTGTTGGCGCTACATCACAAATTAATTAGTGGGCTGCAATCAGCTCATCTGCATGACGCGAGTCATGGCCTGGTCGTCTTCCTTGGCGCTGTTCATCATCTTGATGTGCAGCTCGAACTGCTTGGAAAGCGCCAGCACTGCGGTCATTTCTTCCACCGCGTTGACGTTGCTCGCCTGCAGGAAACCCGAGGTCAGCGTGACCGTCGCGTCAGCCTGGGCCGGCTGGCCATCCTTGGTGTGGATGGTGCCGTCGAGGCCTTTATTCATGTTCTTCAGGTCCGGCTGGACCAGCTTGATGCGGTCCACTTCAGCCATCACCCGCGGGCCTTCGCCCATGGCGCGGATGCTGATGGTGCCATCAGCCCCCACTTCGATTTTCTGCTGGGGCGGCACGGCAATCGGACCACCGTTGCCCATGATTGGCATGCCGTTGCCGGCCCGCAGCACGCCCAATGCATCGACGTTCATGCTCGCGCTGCGCACGTAGGCTTCGCTGCCGTCCGGGGTCTGCACGGCCATCCAGCCATTGCCGCTGACGGCAACGTCCAGGTCACGGCCGGTCTCGATCATCGCGCCAGGAGAAAAGTCAGTGCCCGGGCGCTCAGTCAAGGCAAACGCCCGCGCCGGAAAGCTGTCACCGAACACCGGCATCGAACGCGCCTGCTCCAGGTCACGTTGGAAACCATTGGTGGAAATGTTCGCCAGGTTGTTGGCATGGGCCTTCTGCGCCAGAGCATTCTGGCTGGCGCCGGTCATTGCCACATAAAGGTACTTGTCCACGCTCTTTCCTCTTTCTGACGGACGCTTGCCGCCCACCGCTGTACTGATGAGGCTTAAGCAATTTGCGAACCAACTTTTTAAAAGAGGGTGAAGTCCAGGCGGGGCGGGGTTTTGCGGGCGGGTTTCAAAAAACGGGTTCAGAAGGAGAGTCGAAAAAACGGCGGACTTATGCCGCTGACGGCAAAAAACCACTCGCGGTGATGGCACCTAGCTTCCGCCTACGGGGCTAATCTGATGAAACACATGACAGAGGTGGGAATCGCCGGCCTTTTTCTGGCGGGTACGGGATGGCCTTTTTCATGTTCTTTTGTATTCAACTCTTTCAAGTTTGCTCAACGCCTTGAGCGCCGCCAGCCTCACGGCGGTAAAAACACGTCAGCATATATGTTGTTCTATTGATTTTAATCAGCGCCAGACAAATCCGACTTCTGGCCAGATGAGTCCTCTCCCTACTTTACATTTACTGATCAAATCCCGCTTGGCGAATAAAATCGACCGTCTTACTTTCCACTCATCGCAAAGCAGTCACGACTTCTTTTCGATCGTTCGCCACGACCTCCTCTATTAACTTGCCAGGACCACCAAAATGTCTGGAATTGGAAATGCATTTATGCAGCCTCCCGCACACTGGGAATCACATTTTTCTTACAATGACAGGCTAGACCGTTTCGAACCGTTAGCGACGCTGTCACCCGCCCAACGTCGCCAACTGGAATCCCACCCGGAACTTAGCCCTAATAACGAGCAATACTGGGAGAGTCTATTCTCGGCAGACGACTTTGAAACAGACCCGGACCATTTTGATTTGGACCCTTCGGTATCGGCGTTTCATGAGCTGCTCAGCACCATTGCGGGCAGAATCATTGAAACCGACTTGGGTGTCTCGGCGAACGATGTGCGCGCCGGCCAATATGGCGCACTGACACGCGGCGCTCTAAGGGAACTTGAAAAACTGGATAAGAACCAGGACTACCGATTGATCACAATCACTAGAGAGGATAATGACTCAATGATTGGTTCACATGCATGGGCCCCAGTCAGTGGAGGAACACCCCTTGTCATCCAGACATGGAGTGATAACTTTCGCTTCCCTCCCGATGGCGCCGAAGTACTACACTCCATAGACTTGAGCATGCTTGAAGAGCGATATACCGACCAAGGGCTTTCTGCCAATGAGCTGAGATCCGGAAAGTATGGGCGCCTGCCCCCGGATATCATGCTAAGTCTCGAAAAGCTGCAAGAAGACAAGGACTACGCACTGACTACATTTCGCAGCCAACCCTCAGGAGGCGATCCTTATATGGCGTGGGTAGAAAAAGGCACAGGACATTCCGTAGTCATTGGCCCGTATAGAGAGCATCTGATGTACGGATAAAGCGCTCCAATGTATGAACACCTTCATCGCCGCAAGCACCTGAACACTGCGCCCATCAAGCACCGTGTTCAGGTGCTTTAGCCCGCGCTCTCCTTACTGACGCCATGGTCCCGCAGCTTGTTCGCAATCGTTGTATGGGAGACTCCCAGGCGCTTGCCCAACTGTCGACTGCTCGGATACTCGGCATACAGGCTTTCCAGCACCGCCTTCTCGAAGCGACCAACAATCGCCTCCAAGCCTCCCTCCAGGGAAAAATCGCCAAGCGGCTGACGCACACCGTAGTCTGGCAAACGAATATGCTCAACCTTGACCGTACCGCCCTCGCACAACGACACCGCCTGGAACAACACGTTTTCCAACTGCCGTACGTTCCCCGGCCAGTGGTAGTGGCTCAGGCGATCCATGGCTGCTGGCGCCAGCTTGGGCAACGGGCAGCCGATCTGGCGACTGGCCTGGTCGAGAAAGTGATCAACCAGCGGCGCCAACCCATCGAGGCATTCGCGCAGCGGTGGAATATGCAGCGACAGCACGTTGAGACGGTGATAGAGGTCCTGGCGGAATTCGCCACGCGCGCACAACTCGGACAAGTCCACTTGGGTGGCGCAGATCACCCGTACGTCGAGGTACACCTCTTCATCGCTGCCTACGCGACGGAAGCAACCGTCCTGCAGGAAGCGCAGCAATTTCACCTGCAGGCGCGCGCTCATTTCCCCGACACCATCGAGAAACAATGTACCGCCCGCCGTCAGTTCCAACAGTCCCAGCTTGCCTTCGGCCCGCGCACCTTCAAAGGCGCCGGGGCCATAGCCGAACAGTTCGGTCTCGGCCATCGACTCTGGCAAGCCCGCGCAATTAAGCGCCATCAACGGCGATTGCCCACGCGGGCTGGCCAAGTGACAGGCGCGCGCCAGCAGTTCCTTGCCGGTGCCGGTTTCGCCTTCTATTAATAGAGGTGCATCCAGCGGCGCCATGCGTCGGGCTTCGCGCACCACGGCGGCCATGACTTTGGAGCTTTGGAAAATGCTGTCGAAGCCACGCAGCTCCTGCTTGCGCACGTTGTAGATGCGCTCACCGACGCGGTCGGCGCGGTGCAGGGTCAGCACGGCACCGGCCATGGCCTCGCTGTCGTCATGTTCGGAGGATTGCAGCGGAGCGATGTCCGCCAGGAACACGTCACCCTTGACCTTGACCCGCAGGCCGTTGATCCGCGATTTGCTGGCGCGCACCAGTTCCGGCAAGTCGAAGTCCTCGGCATACCGCGACAACGGAATGCCCGGCACCTCATCCACCCGCACGCCGAGCAACTGCGCCGCTGCACGGTTGGCGGCGACGATGGAGCCGCCCATGTCGATCGACAGTACCGGGAACTCCAGCGCGCCGAGCAGTGCATTGAGCTCCATATGCCGCCGCTCGCTGGGCATCAACCCTACCCTTTTGACGCCAAACACCCCGGCAATCGCCTCGAACTGCGGGCGCAGCGCCTGGAACTGCATGTTCACCAGGTTCGGGCAAAACAGGTAGATGGCATTGCCATGCTCACCGCCCACCTCGCCCTTGGCGACGTTGACGCCGTATTCCACCAGCAGGTTGAGAATGTCCCGCAGGATGCCGATGCGGTTCTGGCAGTGCACTTTGATACGCATGTAGAGGCCCGAAAAGTGGGGAGGCGCCGCGTCTTTTTGTCGCCGGGCGCAGATAGTCGTCAAGATTATGTGACAGCTTGCGAGCTTTTCCCAGCCCGACACAACGGCCAACCTCACAGACGTAACGAATACTTTACGGAAAATGGTAACTTTTCCTACTTCAAGCCGTTTTAAACAGATGGAATCTGGCCGCGCACGGGTTATCAATAAGCTCATCGCAGGACATAACAAGAACGAATGCCTAGCAGGAGAGCCGTATGAAGCAGACGCAGTACGTGGCCCGCGAGCCCGATGCGCAAGGTTTTATCCACTACTCGCCGGAAGAACATGCGGTGTGGAACACCCTGATCACTCGCCAGTTGAAAGTGATCGAAGGTCGCGCCTGTCAGGAATACCTGGATGGCATCGAAAAGCTCGGCCTGCCCCATGACCGCATCCCGCAACTGGGTGAAATCAACCAAGTGCTGGCCGAGACCACCGGCTGGCAGGTCGCCCGCGTGCCGGCGCTGATCCCCTTTCAGACGTTCTTCGAATTACTCGCCAGCAAGCAGTTTCCAGTGGCGACGTTTATCCGCACCCGCGAAGAACTCGACTACCTGCAAGAACCGGATATTTTTCACGAGATCTTCGGCCACTGCCCGCTGCTGACCAACCCCTGGTTCGCCGAATTCACCCACACCTACGGCAAGCTCGGCCTGGCGGCCACCAAGGAGCAACGCGTGTACCTGGCGCGCCTGTACTGGATGACCATCGAGTTCGGCCTGGTGGACACGCCCGCAGGTCGACGCATCTACGGTGGCGGCATTCTGTCGTCGCCCAAGGAGACGGTGTACAGCCTGTCGTCCGAGCCCGAACACCAGGTGTTCGATCCGCTGGAGGCGATGCGCACGCCGTATCGCATCGACATCCTGCAACCGCTGTACTTCGTACTGCCAGACCTCAAGCGCCTGTTCGAAGTGGCGCAGGAGGACATCATGGGCATGGTGGAACGTGGCATGCAGTTGGGTCTGCACGCACCGAAGTTTCCTCCAAAGCCCAAGGCGGCTTGAACCTTACATCTTGAGGCCAGGTGAGTCTGTTCCCTGGCCGCGCGTTGCTTTAGGGTGACGCTACTGATCTTCAATCATTCGAATTCAGGACACCACCATGACCACCTTGAACCAAGCCCACTGCGAAGCCTGCCGTGCCGATGCCCCGCAAGTCAGCGACGAAGAACTGCCGGTACTGCTCAAGCAGATCCCCGACTGGAACATCGAAGTCCGCGACGGCGTGATGCAACTGGAAAAGGTTTTCCTGTTCAAGAACTTCAAATTCGCCCTGGCCTTCACCAACGCCATGGGTGACATCTCCGAAGCCGAAGGCCATCACCCAGGCCTGCTCACCGAGTGGGGCAAGGTTACCGTGACCTGGTGGAGCCATTCCATCAAAGGCCTGCACCGCAACGACTTCATCATGGCCGCGCGCACCGACGAAGTGGCCAAGGACGCCGAGGGCCGCAAGTAATGCATTTCGATGCCATTGGCCGCGTGCCCGGCGACCCGATCCTCGGGCTGATGGACCTGTATGCCCAGGACAGCAACCCGAACAAATTCGACCTGGGCGTGGGCGTCTATAAGGATGACCAGGGCCTGACCCCGATTCCACACTCGGTGAAGCTGGCCGAGCAACGCCTGGTGGACACGCAAACCACCAAGACCTACATCGGCGGCCACGGCAATGCGGCGTTCGGCAAGCTGATCAGCGAGCTGGTGCTCGGCGCCGATTCTGCGCTGCTTCGCGACCACCGGGCCGGCGCCACCCAGACGCCGGGCGGCACCGGCGCCCTGCGCCTGAGCGCCGACTTCATCGCGCACAACCTGCCCGGTCGTGGCGTCTGGCTGAGCAACCCGACCTGGCCGATCCACGAAACGATCTTTGCCAAGGCCGGGATCCCGGTGAGTCATTACCCTTACGTGGGCGCTGACAACCGCCTGGATGTGGCGGCGATGCTCGCCACCCTGTCCAGCGTGCCCAAGGGCGACGTGGTGCTGCTGCACGCCTGCTGCCATAACCCGACCGGTTTCGACCTGTCCCAGGACGACTGGCGCCAGGTGCTGCAGATCGTACGTGATCGCCAATTGCTGCCATTGATCGACTTCGCCTACCAAGGCTTCGGCGATGGTTTGGAGCAGGACGCCTGGGCCGTGCGGTTGTTTGCGGCCGAACTGCCGGAAGTGCTGATCACCAGTTCATGCTCGAAGAACTTTGGCCTGTACAGCGACCGCGTAGGCGCGTTGATCGTGTGTACGGCGGATGCCGAAAAACTGACGGATGTGCGCAGCCAACTGGCCAACACGGCGCGCAACCTGTGGTCGACGCCGCCGGACCATGGTGCTGCGGTAGTGGCGACCATCCTGGGGGATGCCGAGCTGAAAAAGCGCTGGAGCGAGGAAGTCGAAGCCATGCGCTCGCGGATCGCACACCTGCGTTCGGGGTTGGTGGAGGCGTTGGCGCCGCACGGTCTGTCGGAGCGGTTTGCGCACATCGGGGCGCAGCGTGGGATGTTTTCCTATACCGGCTTGAGTGCCGAGCAGGTGAAGCAACTGCGCGAGAAACACAGCGTGTATATGGTGAGTTCGGGACGCGCCAACGTGGCGGGAGCTGATGCCACACGGTTGGCGTTGCTGGCCGAAGCCATCGCCGACGTTTCCCGCACCTGA
The DNA here is from genome assembly GCF_013385825.1 of Pseudomonas reactans. Taxonomy (GTDB): domain Bacteria; phylum Pseudomonadota; class Gammaproteobacteria; order Pseudomonadales; family Pseudomonadaceae; genus Aquipseudomonas; species Aquipseudomonas reactans. The sequence continues at coordinate 56,302 of NZ_JACAPG010000020.1, forward strand.
CACCTCACCCTGTAGGAGGCGGCTTGCCGGCGATGGCGCCCTCAAAATTGCCATCGCCGGCAAGCCGCCTCCTACGAGGGAGGTTGTGTTTCAGCCAGCAACCATTTCGGCTTTGAGCTGCGCCTCCTTGGCCTGCGCATCCGCCAACCGATACAACTCGATACTCCCATCCCAGTGCTCGATCAACGCCGTGCACGACTCCACCCAATCCCCGCAGTTGAGGTAATCCACCTCGCCCACCTTGCGAATCTCCGCATGGTGGATATGCCCACAGACCACGCCATGCAACTCGCGCTTGGTCACCTCGTGGGCGATGGCTTCTTCGAAATCGCTGATGAAGTTCACCGCCGTCTTGACCTTGTGCTTGAGGTACGCCGACAGCGACCAATAGCCATAGCCGTAGCGCGCACGCCAGTGGTTCAGCCAGCGGTTCAGCGTGAGGGTGAACTCGTAGGCCGAGTCACCGAGGAACGCCAGCCAGCGGTGGTAGCGGGTGATCACGTCGAACTGATCGCCGTGGATCACCAGCAGATGCCGGCCATCGGCAGTCACGTGAATTGCTTCGTCGACCAGTTGGATATTGCCCAGGATCAGCTTGGAATAGCGGCGCAGGAATTCGTCGTGATTGCCGGTGACGTAGATCACCTCGGTGCCACGCTTGGCCATGGTCAGCAGGCGGCGGATCACGTTGGTATGGGCCTGGGGCCAATACATGCCACCGCGCAGTTTCCAGCCGTCGATGATGTCACCGACCAAGTAGACCTTGTCGGCGTGATAGCCCTTGAGGAACTGCGACAAATGTTCGGCCTGGCAATCCCGGGTGCCCAGGTGCACATCGGAAATCCACAGGGTACGAACCCGTTGCTTGCGGCTGGGCTTGGCGAACTCGGCACTGGTCATGGGCATCCCTCGACGGTGTTTTCGCGAGCTTGCGCCCTGGCTATTAATAGCCCATGACAACCGTGCGTCAGTCTGATGACAGCGCTCAGGGCGCGCAAAGCGTTGTAGACTGCCAGCTTGCCGCCCAGGAGACCGCAATGGGACCCACCCTCACCCTACGCCACTACGTCGAAGCGCCCCTCGCCCACAGCCATGACCATGCGCAGCTGGTGTTCGGCCTGTCCGGGCACCTGGACCTAGAAGTGGACGGCCGTGGCAGCCAGGTACGCGAAAGCAGCGTGATGGTGCTGCCCTTCTCTGCCCACCATGCGTGCGGCAGTCGCGATGGCAGCCGTTGCCTGGTGCTGGATGTGCCGACCGAGCATTGGGTGCTGCAATCGCTGGGCGAGCATGCCGATGCCAGTCGCCGCCTGCTCGACCAGCCCGCGCGGCTGACTTTGGACTCGCGGCAAAGCCAGCTAGTGCAATGGCTGGCGCACAGCCCGGTGCATGACCCGTTGATCGTGCAGCAAGGCGCGGTGCTGTTGCTGGCCAGCCTCAACCATCCGCTGGACCCACCTCTGCAGGGACGGCGCCTGCCGTACGCAGCATTCAATCAACATATCGAACGTCACCTTGCGCATCCGCTGCAAGTGGCTGACCTGGCGCGTATCGCTGACTTGTCGGTGGCGCGACTGCACGCACGGTTCATGGCGGAATGCGGGCAAACACCGATGGACTATATCCGCAGCCGTCGCCTGCACATGGCTTTGGACCTGCTGCGCCAAACACCTCTGCCCATAGGTGAAATTGCCGATCGCGTCGGTTACGCCTCGCAAAGCGCCTTCGCCGCCGCGATGCTGCGAGAGTTTGGCGCCTCGCCGGGCGCTTTGCGTCGCAACCCGTAGGAAGAGTTTCGCGATAAACCTCGCGAGCCGGACGACAGACACCCACGCGGGCGACCCACTAGACTGCGTTTCTGTCACCCCCATGACTCAAGGATCGCAATGACTCCCCGTTCAGCCCTCGGCGCCCTGCATATCGGCGCATTGATGTTTGGCCTCACCGGCGTATTCGGCAAACTGGCGGCCGCCTCCCCGGCCATCATCGTCTTTGGGCGCGCCGTATTTGCCGTGGTAGCACTGGCAGTCTTCGCACGGTTCGCCAGCAGCACCGCCTGGAAAACCCTGGAGCTGCGCGACTGGCGCCGACTGCTGATCAGCGGCGTGTTGCTGGCGGCGCACTGGGTGACCTTCTTTATTGCAGTGAAGGTGGCCGGCGTGGCAGTTGCGACCCTGGGCTTCACCGCATTTCCGGCCTTTACCGTGATCCTCGAAGGGCTGATTTTCCGCGAACGCATTCGCGCCAACGAAGTGGTGCTGGTCGTACTGGTCAGCGTCGGCCTGGTGTTGGTTACCCCCGACTTCAACCTTGCCAGCGAAGCCACTGGCGGATTGCTCTGGGGAATAGCCTCGGGGTTGCTGTTTTCCCTGCTGTCACTGAACAACCGCGCCAGTTCCGGACGTATCCCGGCGGTGCAGGCAGCGCTGTGCCAGAACGTAGTGGTCGCTGTGTGCCTGCTGCCCGTGGCGGCGCCTGGCCTGACAGAGGTGCGCGCAATCGACTGGTTGTGGATCGGTTTGCTCGGCGTGTTCTGCACTGGCCTGGCCCATAGCCTGTTTGTCGCCAGCCTCGCGGTGATCAAGGCACGTACCGCCTCGGTGGTGTTCGCCATGGAACCGGTCTACGGCATCACCGCGGCCTGGCTGCTGTTTGCCGAAACCCCAACGTTGCGCATGCTGTTGGGTGGTGTGTTGATCATCGTCGCAATCGTGCTGTCGGGGTTGATGGGCGGTGCCAGCCAGGCCAAGCAGCCTGCGGCAACGGCCTGATCTATACTTTGAATATCCGCAACAGTCTGCAGTCGTTCAACGGATAACCGACAGCTCGATGACAGCCTGGGTATTTTCTGAAGTTGCTGCACGCGAGTGGTCACAACCTCAACGCGATGCGGGAGCTTTACCATGGAAATGCTCATCAATTTGTTAGTGCAGATCATCAGCGGGGCCGTCGGCGGCAACATCGCCGGCATGACCAAACAGAGCCTCGGGACCGGGCTCAATACCCTGATCGGCGGTGTCGGCGGGCTGGTGCTCGGCCAAGTCGTCGCGGCACTCACGGGCACCTCGGGCGGCGAAGCCCTGGACGTGGCGGCAGTGGGCAGCAACATTGTCGGCGGTGGCGTCGGCGGACTGGTGCTGACGTGGGTGATTGGCTTCATCAAGCAAAAGATGGCGGCCAAATAACCACCGTGTCACCGCCCTACGGGGCGGTGACTTTCACTGAGTGCGGTCGTTATGCCCCAGGTCACGCTGCGGGTCGATCTGGTCACGTACGCGCTGCTTGAGCACCTTGGCCTCGGGAAAACCGCCGTCCGCCTTGCGCTCCCAAATCTGCACACCGTCGCAAGTGATGCGAAACGCGCCGCCCGTGGCCGGTTCCAGCGACACCTTGCCCAAGTCATCGGCAAACGTACTCAGCAGTTCCTGCGCCAACCACGCGGCGCGCAGTAGCCACTGGCACTGGGTGCAATAGGTGATGACGATCTCGGGTTTGATCGAAGACATAATTTGAGAGGCTCCAGGCGTAACGGGCTCAGCGGATCGAGTGGCTATAATAGCGGCCTTTATCGCCCAGCCTCGAGATTCATGATGCGCCGCCTGCTGTCCTGCCTGTTTCTGTGCCTACTCCCCCTTATCGCCGACGCCGTTGAACCGCCACGCCCGAAAATCGGCCTGGTGCTGTCTGGCGGCGCCGCCCGTGGGCTGGCGCATATCGGCGTGCTCAAGGCGCTGGAAGAACAAGGCATTCAGATCGATGCCATTGCCGGCACCAGCATGGGCGCGGTGATTGGCGGGCTGTACGCCTCGGGCTACAAGATCGATGAGTTGGAAAAACTGGCGCTGAGCATCGACTGGCAACAGGCACTGTCCGACGCACCGCCTCGGGAAGACGTGCCGTTCCGGCGTAAGCAGGATGACCGGGATTTCCTAGTCAAACAGAAACTCAGCTTTCGCGACGATGGCAGCCTGGGCCTGCCACTGGGCGTAATCCAAGGCCAGAACCTGGCGTTGCTGCTGGAAAGCATGTTCGCCCACAGCAGCAACACGCGTAACTTCGACAAGCTGCCGATCCCCTTTCGCGCGGTGGCGACCGATATCACCACCGGCGAGAAAGTGGTGTTCCGCAAGGGCCACCTGCCCCAGGTGATCCGCGCCAGCATGTCGATCCCGGCGGTCTTCGCACCAGTGGAGCTGGACGGCCGGCTGCTGGTGGACGGTGGCATGACCGATAACATCCCGCTGGATGTGGCGCGGGAAATGGGCGTGGATATCGCCATCGTCGTCGACATCGGCACGCCTCTGCGTTCGCGCAAGCAACTGGCGACGGTGGTGGACGTGCTCAACCAGTCGATCACCCTGATGACCCGGCGCAACTCTGAAGAACAACTCAAAGCCCTGCACCCCAAGGACGTGCTGATCCAGCCGCCCCTTGCTGCCTATGGGGTAACCGACTTCGGCCGCGCCAAGGACATGATCGATGCCGGTTACCGCGCCACCCGCGCCCTCGATGCCCGCCTGGCCCACCTGCGCCCCGCCGAGCCGATCGACCCCCAACTGGTAGCCGCCCGCACCCCCGGCGAACGCACGCCGGTGATCACCGCCATCAACGTGGAGAACGACTCGAAAGTCAGCGACGACGTGATCCGCTACTACATCCGCCAACCCTTGGGCGAGCCGCTCAACCTAGGTCGCCTGCAAACCGACATGGGCACCCTGTACGGCCTGGATTACTTCGAGCAGGTGCAATACCGCGTGGTAAAAAAGGGCCAGGACAATACTCTGGTGATCAGCGCGCGCGGCAAACGCAGCGGCACCGACTACCTGCGCCTGGGTTTGAACCTGTCGGATGACATGCGCGGCGACAGCGCGTTCAACCTCGGCGCCAGCTACCGCATGAACGGCATCAACCGCCTCGGCGCCGAATGGCTGACGCGGGTGCAGATCGGTGATCGCCAAGAGCTGTACAGCGAGTTCTACCAGCCAATGGACACGGGCTCGCGTTACTTCGTCGCGCCTTACATCAGCGCTCAAGCACAGAACGTCGAGCTGATCCTGGACAACGATCCCATCTCAGAATATCGCTTGGAACGCTACGGCTTCGGCTTGAACGTAGGGCGGCAGATCGGCAACAGCGGCGAAATCCGCTTTGGCGTCGGCGAAGCCTGGGGCAAGGCGGACGTGCGCATCGGCGACCGGGATTTACCCAGTGTGAGTTTCAGCGAAGGCTTCTACGAGCTGAAGTACTCCTTCGACTCCCTGGACAACGTGTACTTCCCCCACACCGGCGAAGACATTGGCCTGGCGTACCGCGAATTCGAGCCGGGGCTGGGCTCGGACCAGCGCTATCGTCAATGGGAGTTCAAGCTCGACAAAGCCATGAGCCACGGCCCGGACACCCTGGTACTGGGTGGTCGCTACGGGCGCACACTGGATGATTCGGATGTGGTGATTTCCAGCTTCCTGCTGGGCGGCGCGCGGCAGCTGTCGGGCTTTCGCCAGGACGCAATCTCGGGCCAGAACATCAGCCTGATGCGCGCGGTGTACTACCGCCGGCTCACACCGCGTTCGTACCTGCCGCTGGATTTCCCGCTGTACCTGGGAGCGTCACTTGAGCGTGGACGGGCGTGGAACAACGACAATGAATTCGACAGCGGGTATATCAACGCCGCGAGTATTTTCCTGGGGTTCGATACACCGCTGGGGCCGCTGAATTTCAGCTATGGGTTCAATGATGATAATCAGAAGGCGGTGTACCTGAACCTGGGGCAGACGTTCTAAAAACGTCGTTCGCAAAACCAATGTGGGAGCTGGCTTGCCTGCGATGCAGGCACCTCGATTTTTTCAGTTGCTCCGAGGTGACGCTATCGCAGGCAAGCCAGCTCCCACATTTTCGACCTGCGGCGTATGCAAGGTCAGGATTTTTCCAAGTTAGCCAGTATGTGCCCATGCACGCGCATACACACGCTCAAGTCGGCTTCGTCCACGCCTACAAACAACTCATGGCGCAGGGCGGTGGCGATGGTTTCGATTTGTTCGATTAAAGGTCGGGCGGTGTCACACAGCAGGATGCGCTTGGCACGACGGTCTTCCACCACCGCCTGACGTTGCACCAGGCCCTGGCCTTCAAGGCTGTCCAGCAGGCGGGCCAGGGTTGGCCCTTCGACGCCGACGCTTTGCGCCAGCTCACGCTGGGTGGGTGCTTCTTCAAAACGAGCGAGGTGCAGCAGCACCAGCCAGCGCGCCTGGGACAGGCCTAGCCCGGCCAGGCGACGGTCCAGTTCTGCACGCCAACCACGGGACATCTGCGCCAACTGCATGCCAAATCGGTGTTGATCGGTTAACGGCATAAAAAACTCATGTTTTAGACTGAAAATAAAGTGTGGCTAATTATTAGTCAGCTAAGCATGAGCTTCGCAAGTAGGCAAGAGTTGCTATGTACTGATTCGTTACATTGTCGTAATTGGCGCACTAAATTTCGAATTCTGACTGCAAAGCCGCCCGCACGCAGTACAAAACACCTTCAGGAACACGCCCGGTAAACAGCGGAGCAATCTCCGCCACAGGTGGCAATTCGCCCTCCCCGTCCAAGAAAGCATCCTGGATCTCGCCGAGCAGATCCTCCGGCAAATCAAGGGCTTGTTCCAAGGACAACTGCTGCTTGCCGATGGATTCCGCAAGCAAGGTGTAGACGTTCTTCTCCGAGCATTGCAATTGGCCAGCGATCTGCATCGGGGTCATGCCAGCACGTGCCAGGCTGATCAGTTCGTGGCGAATATCGGCGACTTCCTTCGGTGCTTCAGCCTGGCCGCCGAGCACTTCTAGGAACGCCTGGCCGTAGCGCTCCAACTTGCGTGCACCGACGCCGCTGACCCTGGCCATTTCCGACATAGTCGTAGGTTGCTCGCGCAACATCTCCAACAGCGTCGAGTCGGGGAAAATAACGTACGGCGGCACGCTGTGTTCCTGAGCCAGTTTGCGGCGCAGGGTGCGCAGGGCTTCCCATTGTTCGCGTTCTTCGCCACGTACAAGCTGACTGGCCTGGCTGGTGCTGGTCTTGGCGGTGGTCTGCGGCTTGAGATCACGGCGCAGTTCCAGCGTCACTTCACCCTTGAGCAGCGGACGACAACTGTCGTTCAAGCGGAGGCCGCCGTACCCTTCGATGTCGATATCCACCAGGCCGCGCGCCACCATCTGCCGGAACAGCGAGCGCCACTCGCCTTCGGCGCGAGCCTTGCCGACGCCGTAGACCGAGAGTTTTTCATGGCCGAAGCTGCGTACCTTCTCGTTGTCCTTGCCCAGCAACACATCCACCAAGTGGCCGACGCCGTAACGCTGGCCGGTGCGATAGATGGCGGACAAACCCTGGCGCGCCGGCTCGGTGGCGTCCCAGGTCTGCACGCCGTCCACGCAGTTGTCGCAATGGCCGCAAGGCTCGGGCATGTCTTCGTCGAAATACGCCAGCAAGGTCTGGCGACGGCACCGGGTTTCCTCACACAGCGAGAGCATCGCGTCGAGCTTGTGCTGCTCCAGACGCTTGTGACGCTCGTCGCCTTCGGAGTTCTGCAGCATCTGCTTGAGCATCACCACATCTTGCAGGCCGTAGACCATCCACGCATCCGCCGGCAGGCCATCACGGCCGGCACGACCGGTTTCCTGGTAGTACGCCTCAAGGGATTTTGGCAGGTCCATGTGCGCAACAAATCGCACGTTGGATTTATCGATACCCATGCCGAACGCAATGGTGGCCACCATGATCAGGCCTTCCTCGTTGAGGAAGCGTTTCTGGTGAGCCGAACGCGTGTCGTTGGGCAGGCCGGCGTGATACGGCAACGCCGGATAGCCTTGCTCGCAGAGAAACGCAGCCACTTCATCGACCTTCTTGCGCGACAGGCAATAGACGATGCCCGCATCGCTGCGCCGCTCGGAAAGGAACGCCAGCAACTGTTTGCGCGGCTGCTCCTTGGGCACGATACGGTAGAAAATATTCGGTCGGTCAAAGCTCGACAGGAAGCGCTCGGCGTTCTGCAGATGCAGGCGCTCGACGATTTCTTCGCGGGTACGCTTGTCGGCAGTGGCGGTCAGGGCAATGCGCGGCACATCGGGAAACAGCTCCGCCAATTGGCCAAGCTGCAAATATTCGCGACGGAAGTCATGACCCCATTGCGACACGCAGTGAGCTTCATCAATCGCGAACAGGGCGATTTCCAGGCTCTGCAAAAAAGCCAGCATGCGCGGCTGCACCAGACGCTCGGGGGCCAGGTACAGCATCTTCACTTCACCGCGCTTGATGCGAGCGGCGAGGTCACGCTGCTGTTCGGCACTGAGGGTGGAGTTCAACGATGCGGCGGCGACACCCAGCTCTTCCAGGGTTGCCACCTGGTCGTCCATCAATGCAATCAAAGGCGACACCACCACAGCCAGGCCATTGCGCAACAGCGCCGGCACCTGAAAGCACAACGATTTACCGCCGCCGGTAGGCATCAGCACCAGGGCGTCACCGCCACTGGCCACGCGCTCAATGATCGCACCCTGGCGGCCACGAAAACTGTCGTAGCCGAAGATGTCCTTGAGGACGCGTTGTGCCTGTTCGAGCATGTAAAACTCCAAAATAGTGCCGAAATCCCTCTGTACAGGCTGGCCGAAAAAAACCGCTTTCACGGGAAATAATCCGTAAGCGAAGTTTTCGCGCACTGGGCTTGGCCTGCAAGGGCATCACAAAACGCGGCAGTATACCCGAGCGCTCCCCGGCAAAGGGCGCCACTGACGAATAGCGAGCGCTATCTAAAACCTGGCAAATATGCAGTGCGGCTGGCCTGTGCGCTCAAGAAAGCCTAGAATTCAGCATCGTTTATTCCCAAGGTAGTCCTTCAATGTCCTTCGCTGAGCAACTAACCCGCCTGCAAGCCTTCCTCGACGCCGATGAGCTGCATGACGAGGCGCTGGACTACGTGGCCGCCCACGGCTACCTGACCGCCCTGTCGATCTGCTCCGACGTCGTCCCCGACCGTGAATGGATCGACGCGCTGTTCGCCGAAGAGCCGCACTACACCGACGCTGCCCAACGCGAAGAAATCGAATCCACCCTGCTGGCCCTCAAGGCCCACATCGGTCGCCAACTGGCCTCCGACGAGGAATTCGAGCTGCCATGCGAACTGGACCTGGGCGAAGAACCGGATGACTCCGACCTGCGCGGCTGGTGCATCGGCTTCATGGAAGGCGTGTTCCTGCGCGAAGCCGCCTGGTTTGAAACCGCCGAGGAAGAAGTCAGCGAAATGCTGTTGCCGATCATGGTCGGTTCGGGCCTGTTCGACGACCAGCCTGAGTTCGCCGACATTGCCGCCGACGCCAACCTGATGGACGACATGATCGTTCAGATCCCGGAAGCCCTGACCGCGCTGTACCTGCTGTGCAACGCACCTGACGAAAAACCGGCGATCCTCAAGCCACGTCACCACTGAGTCGCTTGCCCGTGACACCCATGGGCAATCGCTCTCTGCTCCTGCGCTACCTGCTCCTGGCCATCGGCTGGCTCAGTGTAGCGTTGGGGGTGATCGGCATTTTCCTACCGGTATTGCCGACTACGCCCTTCCTGCTCCTTGCTGCCGCCTGCTTCGCCCGAAGCTCCCCGCGTTTCTACCAGTGGCTGGTGCAACACCCACGCCTGGGCCCCTGGATCCGTGATTACCTGGACGGCAACGGCATTCCCCTTAAAGGCAAGGTCTACGCCATCGGCCTAATGTGGCTGAGTATCGGCGTGTCCTGCTACTGGGTGCCACTACCGTGGGCGCGTGGCTTCATGCTGACCAGCGCCGTGCTGGTGACGATCTACATCCTGCGTCAGAAAACCCTGCCGCCGCGCTGAACGCCCCTGCGACATTCGATCCCACACGACCTTGGTCGACACTGACTAACCCCAAGCATCATGCGAGACTGTCCAACCGGGCCCGGAATGCCCGGGTGTTCTCATGCTCGGAGTTACCATGACGCTGTCCAGCGGGCTGATCGCCGCCGTTGCCTTGGCCTATATGGCCATTATGTTTGCCATCGCCTTCTACGGTGACCGCCGTCGTGCGCCATTGCCGCCGCGCATGCGTGCCTGGGTGTATAGCCTGTCGCTGGCGGTTTACTGCACCAGTTGGACGTTCTTCGGAGCTGTAGGCCAGGCTGCCGAACAGTTGTGGGCTTTTTTACCAATCTATCTCGGGCCCGTGTTGCTGCTGGTATTGGCACCTTGGGTGTTGCAGAAGATGATCCTGATCAGCAAGCAGGAAAACATCACCTCCATCGCCGACTTTATTGCGGCACGCTACGGCAAATCCCAATCCCTCGCCGTGGTGGTCGCCCTGATCTGCCTGGTCGGCGTACTGCCCTATATCGCCCTGCAACTCAAAGGCATCGTGCTGGGGGTCAACCTGCTGATCGGCGCCGGCGCCGACACCACCGGCACCCGCGCCCAGGACACCGCACTGATCGTGTCGCTGGTGCTGGCGCTGTTCACCATCGTATTTGGTACGCGCAACCTTGATGCCACCGAGCACCACCGTGGCATGGTGCTGGCGATTGCGTTTGAATCGCTGGTCAAGCTGTTCGCGTTTCTGGCGGTCGGCGCGTTTGTGACCTACGGCCTGTACGACGGCTTCGGCGACCTGTTCAGCCAGGCCATGCTCGCGCCACGGCTGGAGGAATACTGGAAAGAGACCGTCAACTGGCCGTCGATGGTGGTGCAGACCGGTGTGGCCATGATGGCGATCATCTGCCTGCCTCGACAGTTTCATGTCACGGTGGTGGAGAACATCGACCCGCAGGACCTGCGCCTGGCCAAGTGGGTGTTTCCCGCCTATCTGATTCTTGCCGCACTGTTTGTAGTACCGATCGCCTTGGGCGGCAAGATGATGCTGCCCAGCTCGGTACTGCCGGACTCCTACGTGATCAGCCTGCCGATGGCCGAAGCTCATCCCGCGCTGGCCGTGTTGGCATTTATCGGTGGCGCATCAGCCGCCACCGGCATGGTCATCGTGGCAAGCATCGCCTTGTCGACCATGGTATCCAACGACATGCTGCTGCCCTGGCTGCTGCGTCGTTCCAGCGCCGAGCGGCCGTTCGAAGTGTTCCGCCACTGGATGCTGTCGGTACGCCGCGTGAGCATCGTGATCATTCTGTTACTGGCTTATGTCAGCTATCGCCTGCTGGGCTCCACCGCGAGCCTGGCGACCATCGGCCAGATCGCCTTTGCCGCCGTGACGCAACTGGCTCCGGCCATGCTCGGTGCGTTGTATTGGAAACAAGCCAACCGACGCGGGGTGTTTGCCGGGCTGGCAGCTGGTACTTTCCTGTGGTTCTACACCTTGGTCCTACCGGTGACGGCGAAAAGCCTGGGCTGGTCCCTCAGCCTTTTCCCAGGATTGACGTGGATGCATTCCCACCCGCTGGGTCTGTCCGTCACCTCATTGACCTTGGGCACCGTGTTCTCCCTGGCGGGTAACTTCACGCTGTTTGTGTGGGTGTCGATGCTGTCCCGCACGCGGGTATCCGAGCACTGGCAAGCCGGACGTTTCATCGGCCAGGAAATCAGCCAACGTGCCAGCGCTCGCTCGATGCTGTCGGTGCAAATCAGCGACTTGCTCAGCCTGGCGGCGCGCTTTGTCGGTGAAGAACGCGCCCAGCAAAGCTTTATCCGCTTCGCCTATCGCCAGGGCAAAGGCTTCAACCCTAACCAGAATGCCGACAATGATTGGATCGCCCATACCGAGCGGCTATTGGCTGGCGTGCTGGGGGCATCTTCGACACGTGCGGTCGTAAAAGCCGCCATCGAAGGGCGGGAAATGCAGCTGGAAGACGTAGTCCGCATCGCCGACGAAGCGTCGGAAGTGTTGCAATTCAACCGCGCATTACTACAAGGCGCCATCGAGAACATTACCCAGGGCATCAGCGTGGTCGACCAGTCCCTCAAGTTGGTGGCCTGGAACCGGCGTTATCTGGAGCTGTTCAACTACCCGGACGGCCTGATCAGCGTGGGTCGACCTATCGCCGACATCATCCGCTACAACGCCGAACGCGGCCTGTGCGGACCGGGCGAGGCCGAAGTGCATGTGGCGCGACGGCTGCATTGGATGCGCCAGGGCCGCGCGCACACCTCCGAGCGCTTGTTCCCCAATGGCCGGGTGATCGAGTTGATCGGCAACCCGATGCCCGGCGGCGGTTTTGTGATGAGTTTCACCGACATTACCGCGTTCCGAGAAGCCGAGCAGGCGCTCACCGAGGCCAACGAAGGTTTGGAACAACGGGTGACCGAGCGCACCCATGAACTGTCGCAACTCAATGTGGCGCTCACCGACGCCAAGGGCGTGGCCGAGTCCGCCAGCCAGTCGAAGACCCGCTTCCTGGCGGCGGTCAGCCATGACTTGATGCAACCTTTGAATGCCGCACGCCTGTTTTCCGCCGCCCTCTCCCACCAGAACGACGGCCTCTCCAGCGAAGCCCGGCAATTGGTGCATCACCTGGACAGCTCATTGCGTTCCGCCGAAGACCTGATCAGCGACCTGCTGGATATCTCACGCCTGGAAAACGGCAAGATCAATCCGCAGCGCCAGCCGTTCGTACTCAACGAACTGTTCGACACCTTGGGCGCGGAGTTCAAGGCGCTGGCCCAGGAACAAGGCCTGCGTTTCCGCCTGCGCGGCAGTCGCTTGCGCGTCGACAGCGACATCAAGTTGCTGCGGCGCATCCTGCAGAATTTTCTCACCAACGCTTTCCGTTATGCCGACGGCCCGGTGCTGCTTGGCGTACGCCGACGCAAGGGCGAGCTGTGCCTGGAAGTGTGGGACCGTGGCCCCGGTATCCCGCTGGATAAACAGAAGGTGATCTTCGAAGAATTCAAGCGCTTGGACAGCCACCAGACCCGCGCAGAGAAAGGCCTGGGCCTGGGCCTGGCAATCGCCGACGGCTTATGTCGCGTGCTCGGCCATCGGTTGAGCGTGCGTTCATGGCCAGACAAAGGCAGCGTGTTCAGCGTGCGCGTGCCGTTGGCGCGCAACCAGGCCAGCCCGCAGGTCAAGACACCCCAGGAAACCGGACTGCCGTTGAGCGGTGCACAGGTGCTGTGTGTGGATAATGAAGAGAGCATCCTGATAGGCATGCGCAGCCTGTTGACCCGTTGGGGCTGCGAGGTGTGGACCGCCACCGACCAGGCGCAGTGTGCGGCGTTGCTCGCCGACGGTGTGCGCCCGCAACTGGCTCTGGTGGACTACCACCTGGACCATGGCGAAACCGGTACTGAGCTGATGGGTTGGCTGCGCGCACAATTGGCCGAGCCGATTCCCGGCGTGGTGATCAGTGCCGACGGCCGACCGGAAATGGTGGCCGAGGTGCATGCGGCGGGGTTGGATTACCTGGCCAAGCCGGTGAAGCCGGCGGCGTTGCGGGCACTTTTAAGCAGACACCTACCTCTGTAGGAGCGAGCTTGCTCGCGAAGAACGCACAGGCAACACGGTCATTCAAAATGCCCGCGTTATCGTTAATGTTTTTCGCGAGCAAGCTCGCTCCTACAAAAGGCGATCGTTTATTCAGGAAGATGGGCCACGCCATCTGAATCCGTCATCGCCCGCTCCAGCAAGTCAGCCGGCAGGCTTTTACTCGCACGAGCTCCCAGCAACCTCAGTTGCTCAGTGCGGCTGACCAGATTTCCGCGTCCATCTGTCAGCTTGTTTCGCGCCGCGCTGTAAGCCTTATCCAACTGCTGCAAGCGGTTGCCCACTTCGTCCAGGTCCTGGATAAACAGTACGAACTTGTCGTACAGCCACCCGGCGCGTTCGGCGATTTCCCGGGCGTTCTGGCTCTGGCGTTCCTGCTTCCACAAGCTGTCGATCACGCGCAGGGTCGCGAGCAAGGTGGTCGGGCTGACGATCACGATGTGGCGGTCAAACGCTTCCTGGAAGAGGTTGGGCTCGGCCTGCAATGCAGCAGAAAACGCCGCCTCGATCGGCACGAACAGCAACACGAAATCCAGGCTGTGCAGGCCTTCCAGGCGTTTGTAATCCTTTCCGGCCAAACCTTTGACGTGGTTTCGCAGCGACAGCACATGCTGCTTCAGAGCTGCCTGGCCGATCACTTCGTCATCCGCCGCCACGTACTGCTGATACGCAGTGAGACTGACCTTGGAGTCCACCACCACCTGCTTGTCGCCGGGCAACATGATCAGCACGTCGGGCTGGAATCGCTCGCCATCCGGGCCTTTGAGGCTGACCTGGGTCTGGTACTCGCGGCCCTTTTCCAGGCCTGCATGCTCCAACACCCGTTCAAGGATCAGCTCACCCCAGTTACCTTGGGTTTTCTGGCCCTTGAGCGCGCGGGTCAGGTTGGTGGCCTCGTCCGACAGGCGCAGGTTCAGCTGCTGTAGGCGCTCCAACTCTTTAGCCAGGGAAAAACGCTCGCGCGCCTCGTTCTGATAGCTTTCTTCCACACGCTTCTCGAAGGACTGGATGCGCTCCTTCAAGGGATCAAGCAATTGGCCCAAACGTTCCTGGCTGGTTTCGGCGAAGCGCTGTTCGCGCTCGTCGAAGATCTTGCCGGCCAGCTCGGCGAATTGCGCACGCAGCTCATCGCGCGAGCCTTGCAGGTCGGTCAGGCGTTGTTGATGACTGTCCTGTTGTTCACGCAGTTCGGCGCGCAAGGCGGCCGATAAGGCATCGAGGCGGCGCAGCTCGGTCTCTTTTGCGCTGCGGTCGAGGTTCCACGCATGGGCGGCGTCGCGCGCATTATCGCGGTCGATCTGCAATAGCTCGACTTCGCGGCGCACAGCGGCCAGGTCAGCCTGCTTGGCGGCATTGGCCTGGCTTAAATCGCTGATCTCATCGCGGCTGGCATCCAACTGCGCAGCGAGACCTTCCTGGGCCAATTGCGCGGTGGCCAGGCGTTCTTCGAGCAGTTCCCAGCCGGACATGCGTGAGCTCAGGCGTCGCTGAAGCTGCCAACACACGGCCAATAAAGGCACGGCCGCGCCAGCGAGGCCCAGGGCAATACTGGTCCAGTCAAAAACCATAGACATGTCTGCCATCACCGAAAAAAACCAAGGTTAGCGGAGCGCAGGGCCTGAGGACAGCTCAGTCTTCGACCTGGCCCAATTCGCGCTGGGCGCGCCGGTCACCGGCGCGGGCGGCCAGCCGTAGCAGGTCGTGGCCGATGCGGCGGTCGCGGGCATTCCCGCATTCGCGGCACATCAGTTGGCCCAGGCGGCTCTGTGCAGCGACCACCCCTTCACGGGCCGGCTGCTTGAGCAAACGCCCGGCGAAGTGCTTGACGTTGGGGTTGTGACCCAGGCGCGGGCTGTCGAGCAACCACAGGGCAACTTTCAAGGAGAAGCGCTTGGGAGCGGTAACAGTTTGAGGGGCGTCGGTAACAGAAGGTGATACTGAGCGAAACTTCATAAAGCACTGTGGGACAGAACGGAAGGCGCGCCACTCTACTCTTTTTTTCGTACAGGTAAAGCTGAAAAAACTCTGCACGCCCGTTCTAGAGCAAGCGCTCGGGACAATCCACAGAAGCTGTGGATAACTCAGTGGACAACCCCCCTTGAACTCGCGCAAAGCCCCATGGAATGGGGGCCGCAGTCAAACTGACGATTTTTTCACCAATAAAAAAAAGCCAGATTTTTCATTGACTTAAATTTCCATTGCAGGCAAATGGTGGTCACATCGCACAGTTGACAGTACGGTTACACACCCTGCAACCAATGTGCACAAGTACCCATCCGATGGTTATATCGTCGGCTTTTTTTGAAGCCACCCGCTACAGAAATGTTACCGCAGGGGCAAACCAGGGACTTTTCAAATCTTTCCCGGCTCGCCACACTCCCCAACCTACAACGCAACAATGGGTGGGTTGATGAAAGGGATTCTGTTATTCGCCGTGTTGCTGCTGGCCATCTGCGTCGTTTCCTTGGGGATCAATGCAGCACTGCCGTCACCGGATGGGGCGCTGTTCGCCATCGCGATCCTGCTGTCGGCGGCGTTCACTGCCGTGAGCCTGTGCATCGAACTGGGCGAAGGCCGGATAAATGACATGGGCGACGTGATGAAGGTGGTCGAGACCGGCCGATCCCTACGCCTGACCCTTGCCGCCTACGGGCTGGGCTGTTCACTGGCGGCGGCGACTACAGTGCTGGTTTATCGGGGCCTTCTGGGCGGCTGATGAAAGTTTTTTAGCTAACACACTTCCCTTACCTGTTTCAATCCGTTACTATCCGCGGCGTTAGTACCAAGCTGAAAGTCAATTCTGGTCGAACAACTCCCCTGTCCAACACGGGATCGACCACCTCGATGGTTTCCAGGTATCACTTGCGACGACACTGCCTTTGAACAAGCAAAGGGTGTTGCGAAGTTTCCATACTCTGACCGAACCAACCTGCAAATTGATCAGGATCTTCACCCCGGGCCCAGAACCTTTGCCCCTGTTGTGTTGCCTGCCCTCCTAAGTACCTACCTGCCAGCCCAAGCGCGCCTAACTTATCAGCGCTTCAAACTGGCTGCTTTGTTCCAGTCGGTTTCTTCGTTCGATCAATCGTGGTCAACGTCGCTGGAACGTTTTAATACGGCACGGTTCTTATCTGTGTCATTTGTAGGAACACCAATAATATGAACGCTCAAATCCATACTCAGGATGCCATTCGCACCCTCACCAACGCTTTTGCTCCAATGAACTGCCTGATCATGGCCGCTCGCAAAGGCTGCTTCAGCTTCACCCTGGTCAACGAACATGGCATCGCTCGTCACAGCGAACGCCTGTACCCCGATCAATACTCCAGCGCAGAACCGCTGCAGGCCGTGATCGAGCGTACCCGTCAGGCACTGACTGCCTGATCGACCCGAGTCGCTGAAACACAAAAACCCTGTTTAAAAAACAGGGTTTTTTATTGCCCGGAATTTGCCAATTGAGCTTTTGCACTAAGTTCAAATAGGTATAAACGTTATAACTAAATGAAGAAGATGTTTTAAAAACAGTCCTTTACATCACAAATATGACACTACACTTCAACTCAAGCGGCATGATCCGCTTCCGGCGAGCCTGAGATCCGATCCACTGCTGCCAAGCCCCCACCTTCTCAGGCTTCGTCGACCACTTTCACGGATTGAGGCTTGTATGGGTATCGCTGCCAGCGAATTGTGTCGTTATGTGATCCGGCCGACCTTGATATACCTCGGCCGCCATAACCTGACGGCCGAGTCCCTGCTGCTGGGCATTGCCGCCAGCCAGTCGGAACTCGGTTCCGCACTGCACGACCGCCGTGGGCATGGCCTGTACAGCATCACCGAACCGCGCCACCGCGCCTTGTGGGATGACTACCTGGCGCTGGACCCCGAGCGCGCCAGCCTGGTACGCGGGCTCGCAAGCCAGCACGCGTTCCTCAGCGCCCCGCAACTGGAGCTCACCGTCAACCTGCGTTACGCCACGGCCATCGCATGGTTGTTGGTGGAACAACACACCCCCGCACTGCCTCCGCCCGGTGATGTGCTGGCAATGGCACGTATCTGGAAAGAAATTTTTCACCCACAAGGACGGCTGCGCGATTTCACTCAAGCCTGGCAAACCTGTGTTTCACCCATGAATCACGTGGTTTGCTGACCGGGCAATTTGCAAGACTCGCCAAAAAACCTGAATTTTGGTCGGATTGTCCTACAAAACCGCTCTATCTCCTGCATTACAGCCTATAGCGCGATCTTAAATTTATTGTTACTTTCCGCAGCGGTGATCACCACGGAGTTCTAATAATGAAAAAAGTAATGCTCAAGACCACACTTAGCCTCGCCGTTGCCATGGCATCCTCCCAACTGTTCGCAAGCGGTTTCGCACTGAACGAACAGAGCGTCAGCGGGATGGGTACGGGTTTCGCAGGTCGCTCTTCTTCTGCCGATGATGCAAGCACTGTTTACGGTAACCCGGCCGGTATGGCTCGCCTGAATGGCCAGCAGATCACGGGCGGTGTTGCGGCGATTGATGCCTCGACCGATATCAGCGATACCGGCGGCAACTCACGCGGCTCCAACAAAGGTGACATGGTTCCGTTCACTGCGGTGCCATTTGGTTTCTACACCAACAAACTTAACGACCAGTGGGCTATCGGCTTCGGTGTGTACGCACCGTTTGGCCTGGTAACCGACTACGAAAGCGGCTTCCAAGGCAAAGGTTTCGGCAGCAAGAGCGAAGTGAAGGTCATGACCTTCCAGCCAACTGTCAGCTATGCCTTCAACGACCGCGTGTCCATCGGTTTTGGCCCGACCATCAACCGGATTTCCGGTGTGCTGGAATCGGACAAGACGCTCGACCCTCGTTTTTCAGACACCAACGTCAAGATCAAGGGTGACGACACCGCGCTCGGCTTCAACATCGGCGTACTGGTCCAGGCCACTGACACCACCCGTGTCGGCCTGACCTACCACTCCAAGGTCAAGTACAAGCTTGACGGCCACACCACTGTGAGTGGTCCGGCGCAAACCCAAGGCTTCCTGCGTAACAACCGCTACGACGCCTCGTTGAAGATCGACACCCCGGAATCCTACGATCTGTCGGTCACTCAAGACCTGACTGATGCCTGGAAACTTTATGGCGGCGCAACCTGGACACGCTGGAGCCGCCTGAAGGAAATCACCGTCAACAACGAAGGCGTGACGGGCCTGGGCGGCGGCGCTCTGGCGCCGAGCCAACTCACTGCCATCACCGAAGAGCAGAACTGGCACGACACCTGGGCCTATGCCGTGGGTACCTCGTACCAGTTGACCAAGCAAGTGGTGCTGCGCACTGGCCTGACCTTCGACCAGTCGCCGACCAACAATACCGATCGCTCG
Organism: Pseudomonas reactans; assembly: GCF_013385825.1. Lineage (GTDB taxonomy): Bacteria > Pseudomonadota > Gammaproteobacteria > Pseudomonadales > Pseudomonadaceae > Aquipseudomonas > Aquipseudomonas reactans. Next base: position 75,140 of record NZ_JACAPG010000020.1, read on the forward strand.
CCACGTATTCCGACCGGCGACCGTACGATCTTCAGCGTCGGCTTGGGCTACAAGGTCATGGATAACATGACTATCGACCTGGCGTACTCGTACCTGCAGGAAGAAGACGTCAAGGTGAACAACACCGCCAAAGCCCCTTCGACCGCCAGCTACCGCGCCAAGTATGAAAACAGTGCCAACGGTTTCGGCCTGGGCATGACCTACACCTTCTGATTCAGACGGGTGTAAAAAAGCCCCGCTCTCCTGCAAAGGAGTCGGGGCTTTTTAATGGCTGGCGATCAAGGCTTGGACGCTATCGCCTCCTCTACCGCCTTGATCATGTCCGGACTGTCCGGCTTGGTGAGGCTGGAAAAGTTGGCGATCACCTTGCCCTGCCGATCCACCACGTACTTGTAGAAATTCCACTTCGGCGGCGCGTCGGTCTGCTGCGCCAACACCTTGAATAAATGCACCGCATCCGGCCCCTTGACCTTCTGTGGCTCGGTCATGGTGAACGTCACGCCGTAATTCACGTAGCAGACCTTGGCGGTTTCTTCGCCGGTCTTGGCTTCCTGCTTGAAGTCATCCGACGGCACGCCGATCACTTCCAGCCCTTCGCCCTTGTAACGCTGGTACAAGGCTTCGAGGCTTTTGAATTGTGGGGCGAACCCGCAAAAGCTGGCGGTGTTGACGATGACCAGGGGCTTGCCGGCAAAGCGCTGGCACAGGTCGATGGATTCCTTAGCGCGCAGCTTGGGCAATTGGCCTTCCAGCAGCGGCGGGCAACTGGCAGCCAGCGCAGCACTGCCAATAGCCATCAGGACGGGTACAGCAAGCCACCGCATCTGCATGTCGTGTGTCCTTGAAAGTAGTCAAACCACGAACTTAACAGATCGACATACTCAGTTGCATCAACGCCAGCCCGCCGTTTTGCCAGCCCCACCAGGCCAGCAACATCAAGACCAACACCGCGGCGAGTATCAACCCGCGTATCGCTATGCTCATGCCGCCTCCATCTGCGCCTGCAATCGCGCCACTGGCCGCTCGCGTACCGGCCAATTCAGGGCCGCAGCCAGCAGGCTCAGCAGGATCGCGACCTGCCAGATCAAATCGTAGTTGCCGGTTCGATCATAGACCACCCCGCCCAGCCAGCCACCCAGGAACGAACCGAGTTGGTGGAACAGGAACACGATCCCACCGAGCATGGAGAGGTTTCGTACACCGAACAATGTGGCGACGGTGCCGTTGGTCAGCGGAACGGTAGACAGCCACAGGAAGCCCATCGCCATGCCAAACAGATAGGCGGTGACCTCAGTGACCGGCGCCCACAGGAACAATACGATCACCACCGCCCGCAACAGGTACAGCCCAGTCAGCAAGCGCGGTTTGGACATGCGCCCACCGAGCCAGCCGGCGGTGTAGGTGCCGAAGATATTGAACAGGCCAATCAGCGCCAGCACGGTGGTGCCAACGGTGGCCGGCAAGTGCTGATCCACCAGGTAGGCCGGCAAATGCACGCCGATAAACACCACCTGGAAACCGCAGACAAAAAAACCGAAGGCCAACAGCCAGAACCCGGAATGGGAACAGGCTTCCTTCAAGGCTTCGCGCAAGGTTTGCTGACCCGCCAGCACCGGCAATGGCCGGTCCTTGAGCATCGCCACCAGCGGCAGAATCAGCGCCACCATCAGGCCCAGTGCCAGCAATGCCGCAGACCAGCCCAACCAACTGATCAAGCCCAAGGTGCCCGGCACCATGGCGAACTGACCAAACGAACCCGCAGCACTCGCAATCCCCATGGCCATGCTGCGTTTTTCCGGCGCCACGGCCCGGCCGACCACACCAAGAATCACCGAGAACGAGGTGCCGGACAGGCCGATACCAATCAGTAAGCCGGCACTTAAGGACAACGACCACGCCGAATCGGACATGCCCATCAACACCAGGCCCGCCGCGTACAGGACGCCGCCGACGAACACCGCTTTAGTCGCGCCAAAGCGGTCAGCCAGGGCGCCGGTGAACGGTTGCGCCAGGCCCCAGATCAGGTTCTGCAAGGCGATGGCAAAGGCGAAGGTCTCACGGCCCCAGCCGAATTCGCTGCTCATCGGTGCCAGGAACAGGCCGAAACCGTGCCGCACGCCCAACGACAACGCCAGGATCAGCGCACTCCCTACAAGAATCCAGCCACTGGTGCGCCACATCGAGGTCATTTCTTATTCTCCGCTCGCGGGTATATACCCGCTTGTATTCGAACAAATCCGCGCTCAGGCGAGTTCGTCCAGCAAGGCCAACAAGGTTTCGCGTTTTTCCGCGCCAAGTTGATCGATCAATTTCTGCTGCGCCGCTTCCCAGGCGGGCAATGCCGCGGCCAGTCGTGCTTCACCGTCCTCGGTCAACATCACCAGGCGGTTGCGCAGGTCATCGCCTTCCACCAACCGCACCAGGCCCTCGCCTTCCAACACCCGCAGGTTGCGCCCCAAGGTGCTGCGATCCAGGCCCATGGCTTCCGCCAGGCTGGAAATGCTCGGCTGATCGAGGCGCTGCAAGTTACACAGCAAAGAATACTGGGCGACGTTGATCCCGAAGCCATCCAAGGCGCCGTCGTAATGCCTACTGACGCCACGGGCGGCACGTCGCAGGTTGGTACACAAACATTGGGAAGCAAGCATGGAAGGTGTATATACCCGCGATTAATGAAATGCAAGAAAGTGTTACAGCGCCAGGCCGACCAGAACCGCGACTTCCAGCAGCTCCAGCAAGGCGCCTGCGGTATCGCCCGTGGTGCCACCCAGCCGATTGACCATCAGCTGGCGCAGCCCTAGGAAGCAGATCACAGCGAGCAGTACAGCCATCCCGCCACTGAAGCCGCCAATGAGGATGCAGGCCAAACCACTGAGGATCAGTACCTGTTGGCCGACTATTCTCGGTAAATGATCCGACAATGCTTGGCCCAACCCTCCAGCACGTACATAGCGCGTGGTGAGAAACAGCGCCAGCATCGACGCGCGGCCGATCAGCGGCGCCAGGATCAGTGCGGCGCCGTTGCGCTGCTCGATCAAGGCCACCAACGCGGTGAACTTGAGCAGCAGCACCAACCCGAGGGTGACTACGGCAATCGGCCCGCTACGTGGGTCCTTCATGATCGTCAGCGTGCGCTCGCGGTCGCCAAAACCGCCGAGCCAGGCATCGGCGCTGTCCGCCAAACCGTCCAGGTGCAGGCCACCACTGAGCAACACCCAGGCCGCCAGCAGCAGTGCGGCATGCAGCAACAACGGCGCGCCCATCAAGACCGCGTTCAGCCCCCACAACAGCACGCCGAACAACAGGCCAACCGCAGGATAAAACAGCAACGAGCGCCCCATCTCCTGAGGCTGCGGCATACCCGGCAGACGAATCGGCAGGCTGCTGAGAAATTGCAGGGCGATCCAGAAGGGCAACATGTCTACCCCCCTTCCTTCAGGGAGCCGTCAGCAGCGACGTGCAGACTGAACAGCCCGCCATGGCCCACTTCGACGTTCAGCAATTGCTGCCTCGGCAAACCACGTGCTTGCGCCAGTAGCAGACGCATGACACCGCCATGACTGATCAACAACACACGCTCACCGGCATAGGCCTGATGCAAGCGTGCGACAGCGCCCAGGACCCGGTCGGAAAAGGCGCTGACAGGCTCCCCTTCCGGTGGCGTAAAGCTGTAGGGGTCAGCCCAGAACAACCCCAGCCCTTCGGCGTCGGTCTCCATCAAGGCCGCCGCGCTCTGCCCTTCCCAGGCACCGAAGTGCAGCTCTTGCAGATCCTTTTCCAGGGTCACCGGCAGCTTCAACTGAGCCCCCAACTCCTCGGCAAACCGCGCGCAGCGTTGCAGCGGCGAGCTGACCAGACGGTCCCAGGGCCCCTGCGCCACCACGGCCGCGCGCATCTGCGCCCAGCCGTTGGCGGTGAGGGCATCGTCCAGGCTACCGCGCAGGCCGCCGCCCAACTCGGTTTCACCATGACGCAACAGGTCCAGGCGCAAAGTCATGCCGGGCGGTCTGCCACGGCGGCTTCGGCGAAGGTCGCCATCTGCCCGTGTAATGCACACGCCAGACGCAACAACGGAACTGCCAGCGCCGCGCCGCTGCCTTCGCCCAAGCGCAGGCCCAGTTCCAGCAGCGGCTGCGCGTCGAGGCTTTGCAACACATGACGATGGCCGGTCTCGGCACCGCGATGGCCGAACACCAGCCATTCACGGCAGGCCGGGTTCAAGCGAGTCGCGACCAGCGCCGCCACGGTGCAGATAAAGCCATCCACCAGCACCACGATGCCGTCCTGGGCGCAGGCCAGGTAGGCGCCCACCAGCGCGGCAATTTCAAAGCCGCCCAGATTGAACAGCGTCTGCAACGCATCACCACGCTGACCGGCGTGCAGCGCCAGGGCACGCTCGATCACGGCCACCTTGTGGCTGACGCCTTGGGCATTCAAACCCGTACCGGGCCCCGTGAGATCACTGACCTGACAATCGAGCAAGGCACATGCCAGCGCACTGGCGGCGGTGGTGTTGCCGATGCCCATCTCGCCACCGATAAACAGTTGCGCCCCGCTCTCCAACGCACGCCGCGCACTGTCGCGGCCGGCCTGCAGGGCGAGCTGCCCCTGAGCCACGGTCATCGCCGGGCCGTTGACGAAATTGGCGGTGCCCGCGCCGATATTCAGGTGACGCACACCGGGCAGGTCCAGGGACGGCGTGACCGTGCCGAGGTCGACCACCTCCAACTGTGCGTCCAGCTGCCGCGCCAACACACTGATGGCCGCGCCACCGCTGACAAAGTTGAGCAGCATCTGCCCGGTGACTTCCTGAGGAAACGCCGACACGCCTTCCGCGACCACGCCGTGGTCACCGGCGAAGATGGCAATCCACACGTGATCCACCAACGGTTTGACCTGGCCCTGCAAGCCCGCCAATTGCACCGCCAGCGCCTCCAGCTGCCCGAGAGAGCCGGCCGGCTTAGTCAATTGCTGCTGGCGCGCCAGCGCGTGTTCGTACGCTTGGGCGTCAATCGCCTTACAAGGGTTGAGCCACCAGGTGTCAGTCATAACGCAGTACCTTTCAAAGTCAGGGGCAGGCCGGCAACCGTCAGGACAACACGCTGACAGCGCTCGGCCAAGGCTTGATGCAGCCAACCGGCTTCATCCACATAGCGGCGAGTCAATTCGCCCAGCGGCACGACACCCAGACCGGTCTCGTTGCTGACAAAAATGATTTCACCCGGCAGCGTGGCGAGGGTGTCCAGCAATTGATCGCGTTCGGACGCCAGGCGATCCGGGTCCTCCAGCATCAGCAGATTGGTCAGCCAAAGGGTCAGGCAATCCACTAGCAGGCATTGCCCGACAGCCGCATTTTCGCGTAGTACACGAGCCAGTTCGACGGGTTCTTCGATGAGGCCCCAATGGTCAGGGCGACGCTGGCGATGCAGCGCGACGCGCTGATTCATCTCACCATCCAGCGGTTGGCTGGTGGCGATGTAAGTGACGGGCAAACCACTGTCGCTGGCTAGCTTTTCGGCAAGGCGGCTTTTACCGGAACGGGCGCCACCGAGTATTAGTTGGAGCATGGGATCGCACCTTGGGCTGCTAGGATTTGGTTGGCAGTCAGGCCGCCATCGCGGGCAAGCCCGCTCCTACAGAAAAGCCAATCTGCTTTTGATCTGGCTTTTGATCTTGATCTGAGGCGCCCCGTCAAACACGCTGGCCGAACGCAGGCTTGAATCCGTGGGTAACCCGGCAGGACGCCGGGTTAGCCGCGCTGGGCCAAGGATGGCCCATCGCGGCGGCCCACGGATTCAAGCCGGAGTGAGGGCACACCGAGCCTAGGCGAGGTGCCGAGTGGTGGGGCGAAGGCCTTTTGCTTACTTTTGGGCCTTTCCAAAAGTGAGCCGCTGTAAGAGCGGAGCCATAGGTGGCGGTTACCGCAGGAATGGATATGTACACCGACACACCGCATTCGCGGGCAAGCCTGCTCCCACACTGAGACCGCATACTCACCGTCAAACCCCACACAGCTTGCGTAACAACTCGGTATCCAAATGGTTTTCCACCAGGTCCGCCAGACGCTCGATATCACGCTCACGCAACCCGTGATAATCCACTGCCTGCACGTCCTGCAATCCAGCCCAGCGCAGCAAGGCACTACACGCCGCCGGCTTTTCGAACAACCCGTGCAGGTAAGTACCAAGGATCTGTCCATCAGCGCTTTGAGCACCGTCCGTGCGACCGTCATCCAACAACACAGCAGCGTTAAGCAATGCTTCGCCAGACGTCACACCCGCATGAATCTCATAACCACTGATCTCAGCATCCTCCAGCACCAACCGCCCACGCACATTACGCAACTGCTTCTCTTCTTCCAGCGTGGTGCTGAACGCCAGCAACCCCAGGCCATCGCTGGAACCGGCAGCCCCTTCCAGGCCCAACGGGTCATGCACCTGCTCGCCAAGCATCTGTAGGCCACCGCAAATACCCAGCACCTTGCCGCCATAGCGCAAGTGCCGCGCTACAGCCGTGTCCCAGCCGTTGGCGCGCAGATAGGCCAAGTCGCTGCGCACGCTTTTCGAGCCGGGGAGGATGATCAGGTCGGCAGCCGGGATCGGCTGGCCAGGCCCAATAAATTGCAGATCCACTTGGGGATGCAGGCGTAACGGGTCGAAATCCGTGTGGTTGCTGATGCGCGGCAGCACGGGCACCACCACCTTGAGTACCTGGGCCGCCTTGTCGATCTGGCGCTGATCGATACCGTCTTCGGCTTCCAGGTGCAGGTCCATCACGTAGGGCAACACGCCCACCACCGGCTTGCCGGTGCGCGCTTCCAGCCAGTCCAGGCCGGGCTGCAGCAGCGCGATGTCACCGCGAAAACGGTTGATGATGAAACCTTTGACCCGCGCCTGTTCCGTGGGCGACAGCAGTTCCAGGGTGCCGACCAGATGGGCAAACACCCCGCCGCGATTGATATCGGCGATCAGCAACACCGGGCAATCCACCGCTTCGGCAAAGCCCATGTTGGCGATGTCATTGGCGCGCAGGTTGATCTCCGCCGGGGAGCCCGCACCTTCCACCATCACCACCGGGTAGGCCTGGCTCAAGCGAGCGTGGGAGGCCAGCACCGCCTGCATCGCGATGGCTTTGTAATCGTGATAGGCCACCGCGTTCATGCTGGTGACAGCGCGACCATGGATGATCACTTGGGAGCCGGTGTCGCTGTTGGGCTTGAGCAACACCGGATTCATGTCGGTGTGCGGCGCCAGGTGAGCGGCCTGGGCCTGCACGGCCTGGGCGCGGCCGATCTCGCCGCCTTCGGCGGTCACGGCGCTGTTGAGCGCCATGTTCTGCGGCTTGAACGGCGCCACCGCCACGCCCTGGCGCACCAGCCAGCGGCACAGCGCCGTCACCAAGGTGCTTTTACCGGCGTCGGAGGTGGTGCCTTGCACCATCAGCGTACTCATGTGGCGTCCTTATAAGCGACCAGGGCTTGGTCCAGGCGTAGCCAGTCAGCCTCGCTGTCGGGCAGCCCAAAGCGCAGACTGCTGTCGTGGACAAACAGCCGTAGCAAAATGCCGCGTTGGGCCATGAATTCGTGCAGGCGTTCGGCGTGGGGCGTGATCAACCATTGAAACAACGCGCAGCCGCCCTGGGGCTGGAAGCCGTGGCGCTCCAGCAAGGCAAACAGACGCTGGCCCGCCTCGATGCAACGCGTGCGCTGGCGCACATGCCCGGCCGTGTCGCGCAAGCACACCTGCCCCAACACTCGCGTCGGTCCGCTGACCGCCCAGGGGCCGACCTGCTCGGCCAGCAACTTGAGCAGCTTGCGCTCGGCCAACACAAAACCCAGCCGCACCCCGGCCAGGCCGAAGAATTTGCCGAACGAGCGCAACACGATCAGGCCCACCTGGTGGGCCTGGCCCGCCAGGCTCAGTTGCGGGGTGACGTCCATGAACGCTTCGTCCACCACCAGCCAACCGCCGCGCTGGGCCAGCCGCGAATGCCAGTCCAACAAGCGTTGCGGGGTCAGGCTCAGGCCGGTGGGATTGTTGGGGTTGACCACCACCAGCACGTCGAGCCCATCGAGAAAGAAGTCGACTTCCTGCTCCTGCACTTCGCGCACCACATAGCCGGCGCGGCGCCAGGCTTCGGCGTGTTCCGCGTAGCACGGTGACAACACGCCGACTTTGCCGGCGCGGCGCAGACGAGGCAGCAACTGGATGGCGGCCTGGGAACCGGGCACTGGCAACAGGTGTGCAGCGCCGTAGTATTCGCTGGCGGCCCGCTCCAGGCCATCGTCGGTTTCCGGCAGGCGCGCCCAGGCCCGCAGGGGGATCTCGGGGATCGGCCAGGGCCAGGGCGCGAGGCCGCTGGACAGGTCAAGCCAATCGGCCTCGGCTATCCCGTATTGAATCGCCGCCTTGCGCAGCCGGCCACCGTGCTCAAGCATAGAATTGCGCCCCCGCGCATAGGATCAGCAGCCACAACCATACGCCGCGCTGCACCAGTTGCCAGCCCCGCTCGATGGAATCGGCATCCGCCGCCGGGCCCTCGCCCAATTGCGGACGCTGATGCACTTCGCCGTGATAGATCGCGGCACCGCCCAACTCCACGCCCAGGGCGCCGGCACCGGCCGCCATGACCGGACCGGCGTTAGGGCTGTCCCAGGTCGGGCCTTGGGTGCGCCAGCATTTGAGCGCCAGGCGCGTCTTGCCCAGTACGGCGTAGGTCAAGGCCACCAGGCGCGCAGGAATGTAGTTGAGCACGTCGTCGATCTTTGCCGCGGCCCAGCCGAAACGTTCGAAGCGTTCGTTGCGATAGCCCCACATCGCGTCGAGGGTGTTGCTCAGGCGGTAAAGCACCACGCCCGGGACGCCTGCGACGACAAACCAGAAAATCGCAGCAAAGACCGCATCGCTGCCGTTCTCCAGCACCGACTCGGTGGCGGCGCGGGCGACTTCAGTGCTGTCCAGTTCACTGGTCTGACGGCTCACCAGGTAGCTCACGCGCTTGCGTGCTTCTTCCAGGTCATCACTGCGCAAGGCCTGGGCCACCGGGATCACATGCTCACCGAGGCTGCGCATGCCAAGGGCGCAATACAGCGCCAGGATCTCCAATACCCAGCCGATGTAAGGTGCCCAGGATAACGCCGTGGCCAGCAGAGTCAGCGGCACCACGGCGATAAACCATGCAGTCACGCCATGGCTGCGCCAGCCGCGACCACCAGTATTGAAACGTTGCTCGATGCGCCCTGCGAAATTGCCGAACGCCACCAGCGGATGCCAGCGCCTGGGTTCGCCCAGCAGCGCATCCAGCGCGACTGCAGCGACACACAGCAAGGCCACACTCATTGACTCACTCCCCACCCATTCTCATACACCATGTCACTCAGCGGCCGAGGCTCGGTCCAGCCTTCGAGCTGCAACATCGGTGCCGGGTAGAACTCGGCCACCGGCCCCAGGCAAAGCACGGCCAACGGTTTCGCACCGGGCGGCAAACCCAGCAGATCAGCCAGGGCCTGGGGCTCGAACAGCGAGACCCAGCCCATGCCCAGCCCTTCGACACGGGCCGCCAGCCACAGATTCTGGATAGCACAGGACAATGACGCCATGTCCATTTCCGGCAAGGTACGCCGGCCAAAGATGTGCCGCTCACGATCATCCATCAACGCCGCCACTAGCACTTCGGCGCAGTCGTGAATGCCTTCGACCTTGAGCTTCATGAACTCATCGGAGCGCTCGCCCAGGGCTTCGGCGGTGCGTACGCGTTCTTCTTCCACCAACTGTTGAATCTGCCCACGCAGCGGGCGGTCGCTGATGCGGATAAAACGCCAGGGCTGCATCAGGCCGACGCTGGGTGCCTGGTGCGCGGCCTGGAGCAAGCGGTGGAGCAATTCGGGGGCGACAGTGCCGCCGCTGAAGTGGCGCATGTCGCGGCGTTCGGCGATGGCGCGGTAAACGGCCTGGCGGTCGGCCTCGGGAAAGGCGTTGTCGGTCATGGCCTCATCGCCGGCAAGCCGGCTCCTACAAGATCGGGCGCGAACAATGCGGCCACCGCCTGGGGATTCGAGGGGAAATAGAAATGTACGTAGGACGCCGTCATCCGCCCCTGGCGATAAACCGCCTCGGCACCGCGCCCGCCATTCGGGCTCAGGCCACGGGCAATCGGTTGCCACTCGGTGGTGGTCAGGGAGTGGTGATAGGTATGGCCGCGCAGCGTGCCTTCAGGCAAGTCGACATTTTGCAGCGCCAAGGCCGCGAGCTTCTTCTGCATTACCGCATCGCCTTGCAGCAAGCCGACCAGTTCGGCGCGAGTGCCGTCGACATCAGTCAGCGAGTCCAACAGGTAGAGCATGCCGCCGCATTCGGCGAGCAGCGGTTTGCCGGCGGCATGATGAGCGCGGATGGCGTCAAGCATCGGGGTATTTTCCGACAGCGCCTGGTGGTGCAGTTCCGGGTAACCACCGGGCAGGTAGAGGCTGTCGGCGTCCGGCAACTGACGATCGTGGATCGGCGAGAAAAACGTCAGCTCAGCGCCCATTGCCCGCAACAGGTCAAGGCTGGCGCCATAGGTGAACGCGAAGGCTTCGTCACGGGCCACGGCGATGCGCACGCCGTTGAGCAGTGGCTTGGCTTCGATCACTTCCGGTGCAGCAAAGGTCACTGGCGGCGGCAAGGCGACTTCACAACTGCTGCCCAGCGCTTGAGCGGCGGCGTCCAGGCGCACATCGAGATCATTCAGTTCGCTCGCCTGCACCAGACCCAAGTGACGGCTAGGCAGTTCGATACCGGTCTCGCGAGACAGCGCGCCGTACCAGCGCAGGCCTTCGGTGAGGCTGCCTTCGAGCAATTGCGCATGGCGCAGGGTGCCGACGCGGTTGGCCAGTACGCCGGCGAACGGCAAATCTGGCTGATAACGCGCCAGCCCCAGGGCCAACGCGCCAAAGGTCTGGGCCATGGCGGTGCCGTCAATCACGCCCAAGACGGGCACGCCGAAGTGTCGCGCCAGGTCGGCGCTGGATGGCGTGCCGTCGAACAGGCCCATCACGCCTTCGATCAGGATCAGGTCCGCCTCCCCCGCCGCTTCCCACAGCAAGCGGCGACTTTCCTGCTCGCCCACCATCCACATGTCCAATTGATACACCGGCGCACCGCTGGCGCGCTCGTGGATCATGGGGTCAAGAAAGTCCGGGCCGCATTTGAACACGCGCACCTTGCGCCCCAAGTTGCGGTGCAAGCGGGCGAGCGCGGCGGTGACGGTGGTTTTGCCTTGGCCGGACGCCGGTGCGGCGATCAAGACGGCCGGGCAATGACGGGGCTGATTCAAAGTTCGACGCCCTTCTGTGCCTTTATACCGGCCTGGAACGCGTGCTTGAGCATGCCCATTTCGGTGACGGTGTCGCCCATTTCAATCAACTCGGGTTTGGCGCCACGACCGGTGACCACCACGTGTTGCATCGGCGGGCGTGCTTGCAGGTCGCTGAGGACCTGGTCCAGGTCGAGATAGCCGTGCTTGAGGGCGATGTTCAATTCGTCCAGCACCACCAGGCCGATGGCCGGGTCTTGCAGCAGTTCGCGGGAGACCGCCCAGGCGGCTTCGGCGGCGGCGATGTCACGCTGGCGGTCCTGGGTTTCCCAGGTAAAGCCTTCGCCCATCACATGAAAGCGCACTTGCTCGGGGAAACGGCGGAAGAACAACTCTTCACCCGTACTGTTGCGCCCCTTGATGAACTGCACCACGCCGCACTGCATGCCGTGGCCCATGGCCCGGGCCAGCATGCCGAACGCGGAGCTGCTCTTGCCTTTGCCGTTGCCGGTCAACACCAGCAGCAGGCCGCACTCGTTCGGGGAATTGGCGATGCGTTCATCGATCACGGCTTTTTTGCGCAGCATGCGCGCCAGGTGGCGTTCGTCGCGGTCGGGGGAATCGGTCATGGCAGCTCTCCGTTGGGGCTGGACAAAAACGGCGGGCAGGAAAAAGAAAAAACAGACAGCCAAGCATCGCCCACCGTGATGCTGTTGGATGTTGCAGGCCGGTCTCCGGGCTCATGAGTGGCGCGCGCCTTATAGACGCGCAGACCGACGCTGCGCCTTCCCATATCGCGAGCGATACAGTGGCAAAAGGCAGCGTCTTGACTCATTTACCGTTGCGGGGGCAGCGCCGGAATCGCGGCGGCACTGTGTACAAGTGCGCTCACTCACCGGCTTCCCTGTTTCACTCGGTCGACCCATGGGTCACAGAGCACCTGGAACAAGCGGCGAAGGGTATTAGGTTGAGGGGCGAGCTGCAAGCTTCAAGCAGATAGCTGCAAGCAGGCATCACCCCCCTTGCAGCTTGAAGCTTGAAACTTGCTGCTGCTTCTTACGGATTCCGCGCCAGATTCCCCGGCAATACGCGCTTGGCGCTCAGGTAGGCATTCTGCCAATACGCCTTGGACAAGGTGTCCAACTTCACTGTACCGCCGGTTTGCGGCGCGTGCACAAAGCGGCCTTCGCCGACGTAGATCCCGGCGTGGCTGACCTGTGAACCGCCGCCCGTGGCGAAGAACAGCAAGTCGCCGGTCTGCAGGTTCTGCTCGCTGACATCCTGCGCGCGCATCACGATCAGTTCACGGGTGGTACGCGGCAGGGAAATGCCAGCAGCGTCGCGGAAGACAAAACCGATCAGGCCACTGCAATCAAACCCGGAGTCCGGTGTGTTGCCACCCCAACGGTAAGGCGTGCCGACCAGGCCCAGCGCGCGGAAGAGTACGTCTTCGGCCGCAGGCGAGAAATTCTGGGTGGAATAGTTGAACACCGGCTTAGGCTTCACCGCGATAGGCGCGGGCGGCGGTGGGCGGCTTGCGCAGGCGCTGAGCAGCGCGGCGCAAACAATAAGAATCAGGCGGGCCGAGGTCGACATGGGCAGAACAATCCTGGTCTGGATGCGGCTTTCGCTGCCGAACGCTGAAAACCAGAACGCGCAAGCAAAGCTCGCGCGAACGGATTACAACAATGTCCAGGGATTCTAGCGCTTACACGTCAAACTTCAAGTATCACTTTAAGTTTACTTGCTAGCGGTAACCGTCGTCGGGGCCATGGCGAGTGCGCGCTTGGCTTCGATGAAGGTTTTGCTCCAGTAGCTGTCGCCCAGGTTATCGACCCGAACACCGCCACTGCGACGGCTGCTGGAGTGGATAAACTGGTTATCGCCCAGGTAGATACCGGCATGGCTTACACGGCCACGGCCCGCTGTACTGAAGAAAAGCAGATCACCGGGCTTGAGGTTGTTGCGCGCGACCAACGGTGCATCCACGTTGATCATTTCGCGGGTGGAGCGAGGCAGGTTCATGCCCGCTTCTTCGCGAAACAGGTAGCCGATGAAGCCGCTGCAGTCGAAACCGGCTTCAGAGGTGCCGCCGAAACGGTAACGGGTACCGATCAGGGACATGCCGCGCTCGAGGATGCTGTCGGCCAGAACAGGAAGCTGGTAAGGCTTGCTACCGGAGAAATTGGCCAGCTCTTTTTCCGTTGCCAGCTCTTCTTCATAAACAGAAGCAGACTGTGCAGCAACGAATTTTGCCTGATTTTGAACCTGTGGTTTTTGCTGTTCTGCCACCTGTTGAGGGTGGGAGGCGCAACCAAACAACAGGGTAACGAGTGCGAGAGGCACGAGGGGTGCGAAGCGATTTAGCATGGGCACGACCGTGGCTGATATGTAAAGAAGACGAGACTATGCCCTCTATCACATCGATTTGCAAATTCAATCGTGATCTATGTGACTTCTTGTTTGGACTATGACATCTAAGCCCTTAACACCCTATATCTGCCTTTTGCGTAGCCAAACCGGCTCAAACGCAGGTTTTCTGGCGCCTGGAATCTGCCGAAAGCCGCGAAAACAGCGGGCAGACTACCAACCCAAGGTTTCTTTCAAGAAGGGAATCGTCAGCTTGCGCTGGGCCTGCAAGGAAGCTTGATCGAGCTGTTCGAGCAGGTCGAACAACGCGCTCATGCTGCGCGTGCCGCGGGTGAGAATAAAATGCCCCACCTCGTCTGTAAGGTGCAGGCCGCGACGCGATGCGCGCAATTGCAAGGCACGCAATTTGTCTTCATCGGACAGCGGGCGCATCTGGAAAATCAGCGCCAGGGTCATGCGCGACTTGAGGTCGGCCAGCTTGATCGGCAACTCGCGCGGCGAGGTGGACGCGGCAATCAGTAGGCGCCGACCGCTGTCACGCAAGCGATTGAACAGGTGAAACAGCGCCTCTTCCCACTCTGCCTTGCCAGCGATCGCCTGCAAATCATCGAGGCACACCAGTTCGTACTGTTCAAGATGGTCGAAGATGCCGATACCGCGATCCATCAACTCAGCCAGGGGCAGGTAAACCGCCGGTTCGCCCATCTGCTCGAAACGCAGGCACGCGGCCTGCAACAGGTGGGTACGCCCTACGCCGTGCTTGCCCCACAGATAGATCAGGCTTTCGGTCCACCCGGCGTCGGCTTCGCAGAGCCGCTCGACATAGCCGAGTGCAGCGGCATTGGCGCCTGGGTAGTAGTTGATAAAGGTGGCGTCGTCACGCAGACGCACACCCAAGGGCAGCTGAATCGGTTTCATGCTGACTGAACGGCTCCAAACGAACCGTTAGTGGCCTCTGTGTAAAGTTTGCAAAGTTTATACCCGTGACGCCGGGCGCACAATGCAACAGACCCCAAGCAAAATCAAAGGTTTGCGTTAACTTGTTGGATTTACGCAGATTGTTTGACGCCCCGGCCCCAGAAACAACAAACCCGGCTTGGGCCGGGTTTGTGGCAGAGCGATTACAGATCGGGGTCTTCAACCCCCGTGTACACCTCCGAATCCTTATACAAATCGTGTACATGGCGCACCAGGACCATGATCACCGCCGCCACCGGCAGCGCCAGCAGGATGCCCGTAAAGCCAAACAACTCACCGCCCGCCAGGATCGCAAAGATCACCGCCACCGGGTGCAGGCCGATCCGATCACCCACCAGCAACGGCGTCAGCACCATGCCTTCGAGGGCCTGGCCGACCATGAATACCGCCACGATGCCCAGCATCGGGTACAGGTCGCCGCCAAACTGGAACAACCCCGCCACCAACGCCGCACCGATACCAATCACAAAGCCCATATACGGCACGATGGCGGCGAGACCGGCGATCAGGCCGATCAACAGGCCCAGCTCCAGGCCGATGGCCATCAAGCCAGCGGCGTAGATGATCCCCAGGGCCAGCATCACCAGTAATTGGCCGCGTACAAAGGCGCCAAGCACTTCATGACATTCCTCGGCCAGAGACACGATGCGCTCCTCACGATTGCGCGGCAGCAGGCTGCGAATCTTGGCCATCATGATGTCCCAGTCGCGCAGCAGGTAGAACGCTACCACCGGGATCAGCACCAGGTTGGTCAGCCAGCCGATCAACGCCAGGCTGGACGCCGTCGCCTGACTGAGGACCACACCGACGATATCGGTGGTCTGCCCCATATGCTCGCTGATGGCCGCCTTGACCTTGTCGAACTTCCAGAAACCATCCGACAACCCCAACTTGGCCTGGGCCCACGGCATCGCTGTGTGCTGCAACCAATCGAGCATCTGCGGCGCCAGCTCATACAGGCGAAACAGTTGCTTGGCCAGCATCGGCACCAGCACCAGCACCAACGCCGTGATGATCAAGGTAAACAGGGCGAACACTGCCACCACGCCCCAGGTTCGCGACAACCCGGCTTTTTCCAGGCGATCCACCACCGGATCGAACAGATAGGCCAGCAGCAACGCGACCAGGAACGGCGTCAGGATCGAATGCAGCAGGAACACAAAAACGCACAGCAGGACAATCCCGCCAAGCCACACCCAACGACGCGTATCCGCCATAAACCACTCCATCTATATATAGAAGAACACCGTTACCAACGAAAACGCAGCTGCGCCTGAGGCTCTGGGGCAACTGCAGGTTGAGTGTTATCCGCCACCGGTTGTTGGACCGGCGCCTCACCGGCAGGGATTTCCTGCAACTTGGCCAGGCTCAACTGCGTGCGCAACTGATCGGCACTGCCGTTGACGCGGTACACAATGCGATTGCCGTCCACGAGCTGTGGTTGACCACCGAAAGGTTCGAGCAAATGACCCAGGGTGGCATACCGCTCAAGGGTCATGCCTTGCACCTCCAGCAATTGCTCGGTGCTCACGCCGGGCTTGACCGCAAACCGCGGCGCGAGCTTCTGACTGACTGCCAGCATCACCGCATCCGCCACGGCGCCGGTGTCGGCGCCTTGCGCAGTACCCTGCTCGCTCTTGTCGCCCAGCCACAGGCGCCATTTGGCTTGCCATTGGCTGCCTTCCTGGCGCGCATGCACGGCCAGCAAAGCGTCGGCGCCGTAACGCTCGGAGGCGGCGCGCAACGGTGTGGCGTCAGCACTTTCCAGGTTCGGCGCGGTGGCGACCACCTGCTCATCCAGGTCGCCTAGAGGCAAGCGCAGCGGCAAGCCCCGGTGTTGCGCGGCACGGCGCAGTGCCTGGGCGACGGTCTGGCCATCACCCACCAGGCTGCTGCCTTCGGTGGAGTCGTTCAGCCACCAGCCGAGGATCGACGGCCGATTGCTGCCCCAGATCGACAAGCCGGCTTCACGCAAGACGCGATCAGTGCTTACCGGGTCGAAATCCACTTGCAGGCTTTCCGGTGGGCCAGCGTCGTAGCCGTATTGGCTGATGATTTGTTGCGGATCTTTACGAACGGCCGCCAGGCCCGGGCCGTCGGCGGCCTTGGCGTCGCCGGTCAGGCGGATCACCAGGGTCTGCACGGCGCGCTGGGTGGCCTGGTCGCGCTCTTGGGGCGACTGGCTGCTGACGGGTTCGAGTACTTGATAAAGGCCATTGAGGGTTTCGGCATGACTCGCCAGGCTGACCAACGACAAACAGCCTGCAAAGAAAAATTGATACAAACGCATGGAAGATTCCCGAACGACAAATTTAGCGGCTGGAACAGACCGCGTGAATCCGGTGTGGCAAGGCTGTGACCACAGCTACCGGTAAAACATTCACAGGGTATCGGTAAGTTTTCGTACTGTCATAACGCTAGCGCATTAAAGGCTATACCTTAATACGCGCAGAAGCAGAGCCGATTAGCATTTTTTTAACCTCTATTACCTCTGCCCGTCGGCCCGAGGATGGCCGCTGCCCCTCAAGCCTGATAAAATCGCGCGCCTTCGCAGACCGTCAACGGCGTGGCCTTTATAAAAGCCCCCGCCCGCTCGGTCGTTACCCCTGAATCCCCCCTAAAGGCCTGGATCATGAGCAAGCAACCCTCCCTGAGCTACAAGGACGCCGGTGTAGACATCGACGCCGGTGAAGCATTGGTCGAACGCATCAAGAGCGTCGCCAAGCGCACTGCGCGCCCCGAAGTCATGGGCGGCCTGGGCGGTTTTGGCGCCCTCTGCGAAATCCCGGCCGGCTACAAGCAGCCTGTACTGGTTTCCGGCACCGACGGCGTGGGCACCAAGCTGCGCCTGGCACTGAACCTGAACAAGCACGACACCATCGGTATCGACCTGGTTGCCATGTGCGTCAATGACCTGGTGGTGTGCGGCGCCGAGCCGTTGTTCTTCCTGGACTACTACGCCACCGGCAAGCTGAACGTGGACACCGCTGCACAAGTGGTGACCGGTATCGGCGCTGGCTGCGAACTGTCGGGTTGCTCCCTGGTCGGCGGCGAAACCGCTGAAATGCCAGGCATGTACGAAGGCGAAGACTACGACTTGGCCGGCTTTTGCGTCGGCGTCGTGGAAAAATCCGAGATCATCGACGGCTCCAAGGTTGCCGCCGGTGACGCCCTCTTGGCCCTGCCATCCTCCGGCCCGCACTCCAACGGTTACTCGCTGATCCGCAAGATCATCGAAGTGTCCGGCGCCGAGATCGAGAACACCCAACTCGACGGCAAGCCGCTGACCGACCTGTTGATGGCCCCGACCCGTATCTACGTCAAACCTCTGCTCAAGCTGATCAAGGACACTGGCGCCGTCAAAGCCATGGCCCACATCACCGGCGGCGGCCTGCTGGACAACATCCCGCGCGTGCTGCCAAAAGGCGCCCAGGCCATCGTTGACGTGGCCAGCTGGCAGCGTCCGGCAGTATTCGACTGGCTGCAAGAGAAAGGCAACGTCGATGAAACCGAGATGCACCGCGTGCTGAACTGCGGCGTGGGCATGGTCATCTGCGTGGCGCAAGAGCACGTTGAAACCGCGCTGAACGTACTGCGTGAAGCCGGCGAGCAGCCTTGGGTCATCGGTCAGATCGCCACTGCCGCCGAAGGCGCAGCTCAGGTTGAACTGAAGAACCTCAAGGCTCATTAATGTCTCAGACCTGTGATGTCGTGGTGCTGCTTTCCGGCACCGGCAGTAACTTGCAGGCCTTGATCGACAGCACGCGCACCGGCGACAGCCCGGTGCGCATTGCTGCGGTGATCTCCAACCGCAGCGACGCCTACGGCCTGCAACGCGCCAGGGACGCGGGTATCGACACCCGCTCGCTGGATCACAAGGCTTTCGAAGGTCGCGAGGCCTTCGACAGCGCCTTGATCGAACTGATCGACGCCTTCAACCCCAAACTCGTGGTACTCGCCGGCTTCATGCGCATCCTCAGCGCTGATTTCGTGCGACATTACGCAGGGCGCCTGCTCAATATCCACCCTTCCCTGCTGCCCAAATACAAAGGCATGCACACGCACCAGCGTGCGCTCGATGCCGGCGACAGCGAGCATGGCTGCAGCGTGCACTTTGTCACCGAGGAACTCGATGGCGGGCCTCTGGTCGTACAGGCAGTGGTTCCGGTAGAGTCTGACGACTCGGCGCAGACGCTTGCGCAACGGGTTCACACCCAGGAACACAGGATTTACCCGCTGGCCGTGCGCTGGTTTGCCGAGGGGCGGTTGATTCTTGGTGACCAGGGTGCATTATTGGACGGTCAGTTACTCGCGGCCAGCGGCCACTTGATTCGAACCTAGGAGATTTTATGCGTCGCGCCTTGCTCTTCGCTTTTGCGCTGTTCGCCTTGCCAGCCGTGCAAGCAGCAGACCTTCACCCTTTCTCCGTAAGCTACACCGCCGACTGGAAACAGTTGCCCATGAGTGGTTCGGCTGAACGCAGCCTGGCCAAGAATGGCGACGGCACCTGGACCTTGAATTTCAAGGCCTCCATGATGATCGCCAGCCTCACCGAAACCAGCGTGATCCAATTCGACAAGGACACCCTGCAACCGAAGAGCTACACCTTCGAACGCGGTGGCCTGGGCAAGGCGAAGAAGATCAACCTGGACTTCGACCAGACCGCCAAGAAAGTCACCGGCTTTGAAAACAAGGACGCGGTCAACGTGCCCCTGCAAAGTGGCATGCTCGACAAGTCGACCTACCAGTTGGCCCTGCAGCGCGATGTGGCGGCCGGCAAGAAGAGCATGAGCTACAACGTGGTGGAAGGCACCGACGTCGACACCTACGACTTCCGCGTGATCGGCCCGGAAAAGGTCCAGACCAAGGTCGGCTCCATCGACGCGATCAAGGTTGAGCGCGTGCGTGACCCGACTCAGAGCAAGCGCATCACCCAGATGTGGTTTGCCAAGGACCAGGGCGGCATTCTGGTTGCCTTGCGTCAGGTGGAAACCGATGGCAAGGAATACAACATCATGCTGCAGGACGGCACTGTTGACGGTAAGGCTGTCAAAGGTAGCTGACCGGTAGTTGGAACAAAGAGCCTCGCGAATGCGGGGCTTTTTTTCGCCTGGAGGTATTGCGTTGAAGCTTACATCGCCATCGCCGGCAAGCCGGCTCCTACATTTTGAACGCATTCCCCTGTAGGAGCCGGCTTGCCGGCGATGGCGGCAGCATGGCCAATCCAACCCTACAAGCCCTACCCGAACATGAAACTTCTGTCATAAAACTCAACGACCTGCGACGCATTGCCACGGTTTACGCGGCCTGCAGGATAGTTGCGGTTTATGCAATAAATTGTTGCGCCCAAAACCTGTTTACTTAGCAAGCTAACAAATCATATAACAAAGGCCTGCGACGACTTGCCGCAGATCCACCAGAGATTGGAGCAAGCAGATGACTGTAAAAGTAACTGAACGCGACGACGAACATATGTCCCACGAAGCACTGGGCCATGGGATTCACATCTGGGATGTACACCAACAAGACCTGTTGGTCGGCATGTTTCACAACGAGAGCGACGCTCATAATTATAAAAACGAGCTCGAAGCCCTTGAGATGAGACGCCAGTCAGAAAGCCGTTAACCCCATACTGTAGGAGCGAGCTTGCTCGCGAAAAACTCATAGGCACCGCGCTCATTCAGGCTACACGCGTTTTCGTTGACGTTTTTCGCGAGCAAGCTCGCTCCTACAAATAAAAACCCCGCCTTTTGAGCGGGGTTTTTCGTTCCTATAGCCTTACCACATCAGATCATCCGGGATCTGGTAGGCCGCGTACGGATCATCCTCGTCCGGCACCTGGCTTTCCGTCAGGATATTGAGCTGCACGATACGCTCCGGTGCGCGCTCCTGGATCTTCAGCGCCGCTTCGCGCGGGATCACCTCGTAGCTGCCGCCGTGGTGCACGATAGCCAGGGAGCCGTTGCTCAGCTTGTTGCGCATCAAGGTATTGACCGACAGGCGCTTGACCTTCTTGTCATCCACGAAGTTGTAGTAGTCCTCGGTGGTCAGCTTGGGCAGGCGCGACGTCTCGATCAGTTGCTTGACCTGGGCGGTGCGCGCCTTGGCCTCGGCTTTTTCCTGCTGCTGGCGGTTCAGTTCCTGGTCGCGTTTGACCTTCTCGGCGTGCGCCTCGGCCGCCAGGCGGGCCTGGGTGTCATCCGCCTCGATCTGGCCTTTGTGGACCAGGCGCTGCTGCTTCTGTTTCTCTTTGCCGACCTGCTTGGCCTGCTTTTGGTTGACCAGACCTGCTTTGAGCAACTGGTCGCGAAGGGAAAGGCTCATGGTGCTTACTCACTTAGGCAACTGCTCAACCGCAGCTGGACACATTCTTTTCCTGACGTTTGGCTTCGCCCCACAGGGCGTCCAACTCTTCGAGGGTGCAATCTTCTATGGGTTTGTGCGTATCGCGCAATGCCTGTTCGATAAATCGGAAGCGTCGTTCGAACTTGGCATTGGCGCCCCGCAGCGCGGTTTCCGGGTCGACCTTGAGGTGACGAGCCAGGTTGACCGCCGCGAACAGCAGGTCACCGACCTCATCGGCAATGGCCACCGAATCGTTGTCGGCCATGGCTTCGAGCACTTCATCCAGCTCCTCGCGTACGTTATCCACCACCGGCAGGGCCGACGGCCAGTCGAAGCCGACTTGGCTGGCGCGCTTCTGCAATTTGGCGGCACGGGACAGGGACGGTAGCGCCGTGGGCACATCGTCCAGCAGGGAAAGTTGCTCCGGCGCGTCGGATTTTTCCGCACGCTCCTCGGCCTTGATCTGCTCCCAGCGTTCCTTGACCTGTTCTTCACTCAGCTGCGGGATATCCAGCGGTGCATACAGATCGCCCGTGGGGAACACGTGGGGATGACGACGGATCAGCTTGCGCGTGATGCTGTCGATCACCCCAGCGAATTCGAAGCGCCCTTCTTCCCGCGCCAACTGGCTGTAATACACCACTTGGAACAGCAGGTCGCCCAGCTCGCCTTGCAGGTGATCGAAGTCGCCGCGCTCGATGGCGTCGGCCACTTCATAGGCTTCTTCCAGGGTGTGCGGGACGATGGTCGCGTAGGTTTGCTTGATGTCCCACGGGCACCCGTATTGCGGGTCCCTCAGGCGGTTCATCAGGTGCAGCAGGTCTTCAAGCGAATACATCATGGGGTTCGGTTACGCCGCGTCTCGATGATGTTCGGTAGCTGGGAAATCCGCCCCAGCAACCGCCCCAGTGCGTCCAGCCCCGGAATCTCGATGGTCAGGGACATCAACGCAGTGTTGTCCTCTTTGTTCGAGCGGGTGTTGACCGCCAGCACGTTGATACGCTCATTGAGCAACACTTGCGACACATCCCGCAGCAAGCCGGAACGGTCGTAAGCACGAATAATGATGTCCACCGGGTAGGTGAGCACCGGCACCGGGCCCCAGCTGACCTGGATGATCCGCTCCGGCTCACGCCCGCCCAGTTGCAGCACCGAGGCGCAGTCCTGGCGGTGAATGCTTACGCCACGGCCCTGGGTGATATAGCCGACGATGGCGTCACCCGGCAACGGCTGGCAGCAGCCGGCGATTTGGGTCATCAGGTTGCCCACGCCCTGGATCTGGATATCGCCGCGTTTGCCGGGCTTGTAGCCGGTGGCCTTGCGCGGGATCAGCTCCAGCTGTTCGCTGCCGCGCTCCGGCTCGACCAGTTGCTGGGCCAGGTTGACCAGTTGGGCCAGGCGCAGATCGCCGGCACCGAGGGCGGCGAACATGTCTTCGGCGATCTTCATGTTGGCTTTTTCGGCCAACTTGTCGAAGTCCACCTGAGGCAAACCGAGGCGCCCCAGTTCGCGTTCAAGCAAGGTTTTACCGGCGGCGACGTTTTGGTCGCGCGCCTGCAATTTGAACCAGTGGACGATCTTCGCCCGTGCCCGCGACGTGGTGATGTAGCCCAGGTTCGGGTTCAGCCAGTCACGGCTCGGCGTGCCGTGCTTGCTGGTGATGATCTCGACCTGTTCACCGGTCTGCAGGCTGTAGTTGAGCGGCACGATGCGCCCGTTGATCTTGGCGCCCCGGCAGTTGTGGCCGATCTCGGTATGCACACGGTAGGCGAAGTCCAGCGGCGTCGCGCCCTTGGGCAAGTCGATGGCGTGACCGTCCGGGGTGAAGATGTAGACCCGGTCCGGCTCGATATCCACGCGCAGCTGTTCGGCCAGGCCGCCGATGTCACCGAGTTCTTCGTGCCATTCCAGCACTTGGCGCAGCCAGGAGATTTTTTCTTCGTACTGGTTGGACCCGGCCTTGACGTCGGTGCCCTTGTAGCGCCAGTGCGCACACACGCCCAGTTCGGCCTCTTCGTGCATGGCGTGGGTGCGGATCTGCACTTCCAGCACCTTGCCCTCAGGGCCGATCACCGCGGTGTGCAGCGAGCGATAGCCGTTTTCCTTGGGGTTGGCGATGTAGTCGTCAAACTCCTTGGGAATGTGCCGCCACAGGGTGTGGACGATGCCGAGCGCGGTGTAGCAGTCGCGCATTTCCGGCACCAGCACGCGCACGGCCCGTACGTCGTAGATCTGGCTGAAGGCCAGGCCTTTGCGCTGCATTTTGCGCCAGATGGAATAGATGTGCTTGGCACGACCGCTGATGTCGGCATCGACGCCGGTGGCCTGCAACTCGGAACGCAACTGGCCCATCACGTCAGTGATAAAGCGCTCACGGTCCAGCCGCCGCTCATGCAGCAGCGTGGCGATCTGTTTGTATTGATCGGGTTCGAGGTAGCGGAAGGACAAGTCCTCCAACTCCCACTTGATATGGCCGATACCCAGGCGGTGCGCCAGCGGTGCATAGATATCGAAAACTTCGCGGGCAACGCGGTTGCGCTTCTCGTCGTCGGCAGTCTTCACCGCACGGATCGCGCAGGTACGCTCGGCCAGCTTGATCAAGGCGACACGCACGTCGTCGACCATCGCCACCAGCATCTTGCGCAGGTTCTCGACCTGGCCCTGGGTGCCCAGCACCATGGACTGGCGCGGGCTGAGGCTGGCGCTGATGGCAGCCATGCGCAGCACGCCATCGATCAGCTTGGCCACCACGGCGCCGAAACGTTGGCTGACGGTGGGCAACTGAATATGCCCTTCACGCACGCCGCGATACAACACGGCGGCAATCAGTGAATCCTGGTCCAGCTTGAGATCAGCGAGGATCTCGGCGATTTCCAACCCGGTGCGAAAGCTCGAAGTGCCTTCGGCCCACAGGTTCTTGGCCGCATTGTCTTGCTGCTCAGACTCGCGAGCGAACTCGCAGGCTGCTTTCAAGGCTTCACGGTCCAGTGCCGGGTCGACACTGATGGCATGATCCAGCCATGCCTCGAGATTGATACTGCCGTCGGTGTTGATCGGCTGGTGTGCTCTCACCTGTACCATCTTGCTTACCTTCCCTACGACGCACCTTTGATGCGCCAGAATTCATCGCCGACCTTCTACTGCTCCCTGGCAGATCACAGGCCCTGGAGACGACAGGCCGGTCGGATTAAACGGGCATCCTAGCCCGCTTCAAATAACGCCATGGCCTCGACATGCGCGGTTTGCGGAAACATGTCGAGGATCCCGGCACGTTTTAGCCGGTAGCCCTGCTTGACCAACTCAACCGTGTCCCGCGCCAGCGTGGCCGGATTGCAGGACACATACACCAGACGCTTGGCTCCCAGGGTCGCGAGCTTGCGCACAACCTCCAGGGCACCATCACGGGGTGGGTCCAAGAGTACCGCAGAAAAGCCCTGTTTGGCCCATTCCGCGTCAGTCAAAGGCTGGGACAAATCGGCCTGAAAAAACTGCGCATTATGCAAATCGTTGCTGACGGCGTTGACGGCCGCACGGTCCACCATGGTCTGCACGCCTTCCACCGCCACCACTTCACGCACTTGGCGCGCCAGTGGCAGGGCGAAGTTGCCCAGGCCGCAAAACAGGTCCAGCACCCGCTCGTCGGGTTGTGGCGCCAGCCATTCCAGGGCCTGGGCAACCATCGCCTCATTGACCCCGGCGTTGACCTGCACAAAGTCGCCAGGTCGGTAGGCCAACTCCAGATCCCACTGTTCCAATCGAAAACCCAAGACCGAATCGACCTCGACCGGCTCAGGTTGACCCTCGCCATGCAGCCATAATTGGGCTTCATGGAAGGCACAGAATTCTTTCAATACCTGCAGGTCCGCTTCCGACAGCGGCGCCATATGCCGCAGCAACACGGCGATGGACGTACCACTGAACAACTCCACGTGCCCCAGGGCCTGCGGTTTGCTCAGGCGACGCAGCATGTTCGGCAGGCGCTGCATGATCGATTGCAAGGCCTGTACCAGCACTGGGCAATCGTCGATGGCGACGATGTCCTGGCTGGCCACGGCGCGAAAACCCACTTCCAGCTGTTTCGCCTTGGCATCCCAGCGCACGGCCACGCGGGCGCGGCGACGGTAACCGAATTCCGGACCGCTCAAAGGCGCAGCCCACTCTTGCGGTTCGACACCGGCCACACGGGACAGTTGCTCGGCGAGCATGCGCTGTTTCAGGGCAAGTTGTTCAGTGTGGGGCAAGTGCTGCACGCTGCAACCGCCGCAGCGGCCAACATGGGCGCACGGCGCCGCGCGGCGCAGTTCGCTGGCCTTGAACACGCGCTCGGTGCGCGCCTCGACGATCTTGCCGTGGGCCCCCAACACTCGCGCTTCAACTTCTTCGCCGGCCAGCGCGCCGTTCACAAACCAGGTGCGGCCTTCAAAGAAGACAATGCCACGGCCGTCGTTGGCCAGACGCTCGATGGTCAGGCGCTGCTTCTTGCCCACAGGAATCTGCGGGGCCCGGCTGCCGCCCGTCGGTTGGAAGCGCAGGCCTCTCTCGTGCTTGGCCATCAGTTGGGCTCGTCGAAGATGCCGGTCGACAGGTAGCGGTCGCCTCGGTCACAGATGATCGCGACGATCACCGCGTTTTCCACTTCCTGGGACAAGCGCAACATCCCGGCCACCGCGCCACCGGACGACACGCCGCAGAAAATGCCTTCTTCACGGGCCAGGCGGCGGGTGGTGTCTTCGGCTTCACGCTGGGCCATGTCGATGATGCGGTCCACGCGGGTCGAGTTGTAGATCTTCGGCAGATACTCCTCGGGCCAGCGGCGGATACCCGGGATGGCCGCGCCTTCCATCGGTTGCAGGCCAACGATCTGGATCGCCGGGTTCTGCTCCTTGAGGTAGCGCGAGTTGCCCATGATGGTGCCGGTGGTGCCCATGGAGCTGACGAAATGGGTGATGGAGCCCTGGGTCTGACGCCAGATTTCCGGGCCGGTGGTGGTGTAGTGCGCCTCGGGGTTGTCACCATTGGCGAACTGGTCCAGCACCAGGCCACGGCCTTCGGACGCCATGCGCTCGGCCAGGTCCCGTGCGCCTTCCATGCCCTCCTCCTGGGTCACCAGGATCAGCTGGGCGCCGTAGGCGGTCATTGCCGCCTTGCGTTCGGCGCTGCCGTTGTCGGGCATGATCAGGATCATCTTGTAACCCTTGATCGCGGCGGCCATGGCCAGGGCGATCCCGGTGTTACCCGAAGTGGCTTCGATCAGGGTGTCGCCGGGCTTGATCTGCCCGCGCAGCTCGGCGCGGGTGATCATCGACAGCGCCGGCCGGTCCTTTACGGAGCCGGCCGGGTTGTTCCCTTCAAGCTTGAGCAACAGGGTATTGCTGGTTTCACCCGCCATGCGTTGCAAGCGGACCAGGGGCGTGTTGCCGACGCAATCGGCGATTGTAGGGTACTGCAAGGTCATGGCGTATTCGCAATCCAGACTGCGGGGGCGAACATCATACCGGGAAAGGCCGGCGGGCCATATCACGCAAAGTGTGGTGCTTATGGCTTAAAGGAATAAGGCACCGAATGTTCACCGCTCGCCATGGTTACGGTTGAAGACATCAGGCCCCATCGCCGCAATCTGGCCGTCGATCAACGCATCGAAGGGTTTGAGCAAGGCTTCGAACGAAGCGGGCGACTCCAGGACCTCCAGCGCCTGCACAATCGCTTCCACTGTCGACAGCGCGCCGGGCCCGGGCGCCTTGCGCAGCCGATAGCGGGACACTGCGTTGTCGGCCAACGCCACCCTTGGCAACGCCGCCAATAGCGGGTTGAGGTGCAAAAGCTTGCGCGCCTTGCGCCAAGTGCCGTCGGGGACCACCAGCAGCAGCGGCTGATCTTCTAGCGCATAGACTTTAAGTGGCTGGGCATCGTCAGCCGGAAACAGTAGCCGTGCCTGGTAACCAGGCACGTTCAACAACGCCGGCAGGTCCTCAAAGACCTCTCCCACAACCAAATGCGCGTTGTTCAACCCCAACGCCGCCAGCCGCGCGGTATTCAGCGCATGGTTGACCTCGCTCGGGTGCTGCAACAGCAACACCCGCGTGCGACTGTCGAGATTGGGAATCAACGCGCACAGACAGTGGGCGACAGGCCTGAGGCAACGGGAACATTGGGGTCTGGACATGATTTATCAGGCCTGGTTGAGCTGGGCTTTGAGCAAGTCGCGGAAGGTCTGGATCAGCGGTTCGCGGCTGCGGCCTCGACGCATGATCATCGAGAACGGCGCCTGATAGCCGAAGGTCGCCGGCAGCAACACACGCAGGTCGCCCTTGTCGGCCCAGGCCTGGGCGTAGTGCTCGGGCAGGTAGCCGATGTAGGCGCCGGACAGTACCAGGATCAACTGCGCCTCCATACTCTCCACGGTGGCTGCGCTGTGTTTGAAGCCGTGGCGTGCCAACTCGGCCTGGCTCCAATAGCCGCGACCGACCATGCGTTGCTGCGTGATCACCTGCTCGGGAATGCGCCGTTCATTGAATAAAGGATGCCGCGTGCTGCAATACAGCCAGTGCTGCTCGCGGTACAGCGGCATGTAGATCAGCCCGCTCATACGGTTGGAAAACGCGCCGATGGCCAAGTCCAGGCGGTTGTCCTGTACGCCCAGTTGCAGTTCATAAGGGCTCATCACCGACAGGTGCAGGTGCACCGCCGGGTGTTCCAGGCTGTAGGCGCCGATCACTTCGGCGAAGGGTAACGCTTTGTCGCTGACCGTGGAGTCCAGCACGCCCAGTTTCAGGGTGCCGCGCAACTCGCCCTTCAACGCGGCGGCGTATTGCTCGAAACCTTCCAGCTCGCCCAGCAGACGCAAGGTCTCTTGATGAAACAATTCGCCTTTGCTGGTGAGGCTGAACCCGCCACGCCCGCGATGACACAGCACCAGGCCCAACGCCGCTTCCAGCTGGCTCATGTAAGTGCTGATGGCCGATGTGGACAGGTTGAGTTCGTGCTGGGCGTTGGCGAACCCCTGGTGCCGCACGACGCTGACGAAGATGCGCAGGAGTTTCAGGTCGGGCAAGGCGTTGGCCATGAGGCCTCCAAAAACGCGGTAATTGTAGGAGCGAGCTTGCTCGCGAAAAACCTGAGAGCGCCGTGTAGAACCAGATGCGATGCGTCATCGTTGACGGTTTTCGCGAGCAAGCTCGCTCCTACAAAGGTCGGGACCAGTTTACCTCAGCCATTAGTTTAGAAAAATCTGAACTAAGTATTTGCCCCTGCCGATTCTTTCGTTTCCATGTATTTCGCAGAATCGGCCCCTAATAAACAAAACAACGATGAGGCACTCCCGTGGACAAGATTTTCCACCAACCACTGGGCGGCAACGAAATGCCGCGCTTCGCCGGCATCGCCACCATGATGCGTCTTCCCCACCTGCAAACGGCCAAAGGCCTGGATGCCGCCTTTGTCGGCGTGCCCCTGGACATCGGCACCTCGCTGCGCGCCGGCACCCGCTTCGGGCCGCGTGAAATCCGCGCCGAATCCGTGATGATCCGCCCTTACAACATGGCCACCGGCGCCGCACCGTTCGACTCGCTGTCGGTGGCCGACATCGGCGACGTGGCGATCAACACCTTCAACCTGCTCGACGCCGTGCGCATCATCGAAGAAGCCTACGACGAGATCCTCGAACACGACGTGATCCCGATGACCCTGGGCGGCGACCACACCATCACCCTGCCGATCCTGCGGGCGATCCACAAAAAACACGGCAAGGTCGGGCTGGTGCACATCGATGCCCACGCCGACGTCAACGACCATATGTTCGGCGAGAAAATCGCCCACGGCACCACCTTCCGCCGCGCGGTAGAAGAAGGTTTGCTCGATTGCGACCGTGTGGTGCAAATCGGCCTGCGCGCCCAGGGCTACACCGCCGAAGACTTCAACTGGAGCCGCAAACAAGGCTTCCGTGTGGTTCAGGCAGAAGAATGCTGGCACCACTCACTCGCGCCCTTGATGGCCGAAGTGCGTGAAAAAGTCGGCGGCGGCCCGGTGTACCTGAGCTTTGACATCGACGGTATCGACCCGGCCTGGGCGCCCGGCACCGGCACCCCGGAAATCGGCGGGCTGACCACCATCCAGGCCATCGAAATCATCCGTGGCTGCCAAGGCCTCGACCTGATTGGTTGCGATCTGGTAGAAGTTTCGCCGCCCTATGACACCACCGGCAACACCTCGCTATTGGGCGCCAACTTGCTGTACGAGATGCTCTGCGTGCTGCCTGGCGTGGCACATCGCTGATGAGCGCCCACGAAGTACTGCAAGCCGCCGCCGACCTGGTGGCGGCCTTCGCCCGCAATGACCGCGCCGCCTACTTCGGCGCATTCACGGCGGACGCCAGTTTTGTGTTCTACACCCTGCCCCAGCCGCTGCTCAGTCGCGACGCCTACCAGGCGCTGTGGGACAGCTGGCGCCGGGACGAGGGGTTCGAAGTGCTGTCGTGCACCTCGAGCAACGCCTTTGTCAGCCTGCAAGGTGACGTGGCGATATTCATGCATGACGTGGCCACCGAGCTGCGCATGAACGGGGAGCAATTCAATAGCCAGGAACGCGAGACCATTGTCTTCAAACGGCAAGGGCTTGGCGCAGAACAACAAGAAGGCCTGTGGCTGGCCTGTCACGAACATTTGTCCGCTATGCCGGAAGGGCTGCCGCCCCCTTAGCCAATGTGATCGGAGCAGATCATGAATAATAAAAACAACGATAAAAGTATTCGCAAGATAGAAACCAACGGGGTCGAGCAGATCCCGGACCACGAACGTACCGCCGGCCCCAAGGATCTGTTCCGACTGATCTTCGGCGGTGCCAATACCTTTGCCACCGCCGTGCTGGGTTCTTTCCCCGTGCTGTTCGGCCTGTCGTTCCAGGCCGGAGTCTGGGCGATTGTGCTGGGCGTGCTGGTGGGTGCGCTGATCCTGGCGCCCATGGGCCTGTTCGGGCCGATCAATGGCACCAACAATGCCGTGTCTTCCGGTGCGCACTTTGGCGTGCACGGGCGGATTGTCGGCTCGTTTCTCTCGCTGCTGACGGCGATTGCCTTCTTCTCACTGTCGGTATGGAGTTCAGGCGACGCGCTGGTGGGCGGTGCGAAACGTCTGATTGGCTTACCGGAAACCGACCTGAGCCTGGGCCTGGCCTACGGCGTGTTCGCGATCCTGGTGCTGACCGTGTGCATCTACGGCTTTCGCTTCATGCTGTGGGTCAATCGCATTGCGGTGTGGGCGGCGAGCCTGCTGTTCCTGCTGGGGATCTTCGCGTTCGCGCCGGCCTTCGACAGCCACTTCGCCGGCACCGTAGCACCGGGTCAGACAGGCTTCTGGGCCGCCTTTATCGGCGCCGCGCTGGTGGCCATGAGCAACCCGATCTCCTTCGGCGCGTTCCTGGGTGACTGGTCGCGCTACATCCCGCGTGAGACGCCGAAAATACGCATCATGCTGGCGGTGGTCCTGGCGCAAATCGCGACCTTGATCCCCTTCCTGTTCGGCTTGGCCACCGCGACCATCGTGGCGATCAAGGCACCGGACTATATTGCGGCCAACAACTATGTCGGCGGTTTGCTGGCGGTGGCACCGAGCTGGTTCTTTCTGCCGGTGTGCCTGATCGCGGTGATCGGTGGTATGTCTACCGGCACTACTTCGCTGTATGGCACCGGGTTGGACATGTCCAGCGTGTTTCCACGCCTGCTGTCGCGGGTCAAGGCCACGTTGCTGATCGGGGTGATGTCGATTGCCTTCATCTTTATCGGACGTTTCGCCGCCAACCTGGTGCAAAGCGTGTCGACCTTCGCCGTGCTGATCATCACCTGCACCACGCCGTGGATGGTGATGATGATCATCGGCCTGATCGTGCGTCGCGGCTTCTATTGCCCGGATGACCTGCAGGTGTTCACGCGTGGTGAAACCGGCGGGCGCTACTGGTTCAGCCATGGCTGGAACTGGCGCGGGCTGGGCGCGTGGATCCCGAGTGCGCTGGTGGGCCTGTGCTTCGTCAACCTGCCGGGGCAGTTTGTCGGGCCGCTGGGCAATCTGGCGGACGGCATTGATATCAGCCTGCCGGTGACGCTGGGGTTGGCCTCGGTGGTGTACCTGACCTTGCTTCGGGTGTTCCCGGAACCGGCGGCTGTTTATGGGCCGGCCGACTCTCGCAGCAAGCGCACGGATGCGCGCGTTAAACCGGCGCTGCAACAAGCCGCCTGATCCTCATAAAAAAGATAATCGGAGAACCGCCGTCATGGCTTTGGATTTATTCGTCGTACTCATCTACGCCGCCGGCATGCTCGTGCTCGGCTACTACGGCATGCGCCGCGCCAAGACCCACGAAGACTACCTGGTGGCCGGGCGCAACCTGGGCCCGTCGTTGTACATGGGCACCATGGCCGCCACGGTATTGGGCGGTGCGTCCACCGTCGGCACCGTGCGTCTGGGCTACGTGCATGGCATCTCCGGCTTCTGGCTGTGTGCCGCGCTGGGCATGGGCATCATTGCGCTGAACCTGTTCCTGGCCAAGCCGCTGCTGAAGCTGAAGATCTTCACCGTGACCCAGGTGCTGGAAAAACGCTACAACCCGATGGCTCGCCAGGCCAGCGCCGTGATCATGCTGGCCTACGCGCTGATGATCGGCGTGACCTCGATCCTCGCCATCGGCACCGTGCTGCAAGTGCTGTTCGGCCTGCCGTTCTGGATCTCGGTGCTGCTCGGCGGTGGCGTGGTGGTGGTGTACTCCACCATCGGCGGCATGTGGTCGCTGACCCTCACTGACATCGTGCAGTTCGTGATCAAGACCGTCGGCCTGATGTTCATCCTGCTGCCGATCTGCCTGTACCGCGTCGGCGGCTGGGACGAACTGGTAGCCAAGCTGCCCGCATCGAGCTTCAGCTTCACCGCGATCGGTTGGGACACGATCATCACCTACTTCATGATCTACTTCTTCGGCATCCTGATCGGCCAGGACATCTGGCAACGGGTGTTCACCGCCCGTGACGAAAAGGTCGCCAAGTACGCAGGCACTTTCGCCGGTTTCTACTGCATCCTCTACGGCCTGGCCTGCGCATTGATCGGCATGGCCGCACATGTGCTGATCCCGGACCTGGATAACGTCAACAATGCGTTTGCCGCTATTGTGAAAGTGTCGCTGCCGGACGGCATCCGCGGCCTGGTGATTGCCGCGGCACTGGCCGCGATGATGTCCACCGCCAGCGCCGGCTTGCTCGCCGCCTCTACCGTACTGACCGAAGACCTGCTGCCGCGCCTGCGTGGCGGCAAGCAGTCAAGCCTGGCCATCAACCGCCTGTTCACGATGCTGACCGGCATTGCCGTGCTGGGTATCGCGCTAGTGGTAAGCGATGTGATCAGCGCCTTGACCCTGGCCTACAACCTGTTGGTGGGCGGCATGTTGATCCCGCTGATCGGCGCGATCTTCTGGAAACGCGCAACCACATCGGGGGCCATCACCTCCATGACCCTGGGCTTTGTGACGGCGCTGGTGTTCATGATCAAGGATGGCTTGGATGCGAACACGCCGATCTACTACAGCCTGGCGATTGGGCTGGTGAGTTTTGTGCTGGTGAGTTTGTTGTCACGCCGGCCAGCGGGTGTGGCGGCCAACGCGGTTTGAGATACAACTGAATTTAGAGCGGTTTCTTCAGCGGGTGCGACGTCGGATGTCGTGCCCGTTTTTTTTACTCAGCATCCAGGCGGACCTGTTCGAACAAATTACCGCAAGACTTACAGCCAAAATACTGCTCGGTTGCAGGGCATTCGATCTCCCCTGTCGCCCCCGCCCTCACCCGCCAAGTACATGCCTTACCGCGATACTTCAGTGTGCCTTCAAGGTAACAAGGTGCCCAGTCGTACTCGTCATGCAGCGTGCGTGCGTCAATAGGTTCAGCGCGTTTGAAGAAGGACGCGACTTGTCGCTCATCCAACGTAACGTCGCTGGGTCGACAGCGGTCCGGTTCTTCGGAGTGAAAACCCGAGATAGCGATGTTGTCGATATCTGGAGGGGAAGCCGCGCACCCGGCGAGTATCACCCACACGCCCAACAACCCTCCCCGTAGGTTCATTGCCACACCGCGCTGCTGGCTTCACCAGGGTGCTTGTAGGAGATTTGCGGATGCGTGTAGACGTCCTCCGGCGTCAGGCGGAAATGGCCATACAACTCAGCCACCAACCACCGCAGGGATTGATTCTGCATAGCGGTCACGTCCTCGTAACGGGCAGCATCCAGATGCTTGCCGACCAATTCAATTCCCAAAGAGTCCGCGTTCATCGGGTATCGCTCAGGGTAATCCTTGGTGCGCTCATAGCGGTCCAGCGCTCGAATCTGCAAGGTCCAAGTGAGTGCCTGGATAGGTTGGATTTGAGCGGTATCGCACGTCGCCTTATCCGTTGCCAGGCACTTGGAGCGCAGGTAGCGCCCAACGTGGTAACAGCATTTTTTGAGGCTCGCCGTCTGATAGATCACGCCATTTTTCTCGATGAGAAAGTGCGCGCCGTTGCCCTTGGCAAGGTAAGCGTTAAAGGTGTGCTGCGCCGTCGGAGCGTCCGTCTGGTGGACCACCAAAGCGCTCACGCTACGCAAATCCCCATGCTCGATCGTTGAAAACCGGCGGAGCTCGACTCTGTCGGAAATCAACATGCCTTCGCTATCAATGCTCGACATTCCAATGCCCATTCATCCATGTGAAGGCAGAAATATAGAAGGACGAACAGGAAAAAGGGCACGGATGACGGAATAAGAAGAAGGCTCTGACAATGAGGTATGCCTCGTCAGACAGTTGCGGACACTACGGAATGTACGGCGAATACAGCGTGATTACAGGGAACCGAACACGCCCTGAAGAACGACCCGAGGTATCAGCGCCCGCGCGATTTAGTCACGTGAGCGCTTCCAGGACTTACCTGCGACGTGGGCGACGTTGCTCGTCATCGGTGCGAATCGGCACGGGTTGCAGTGGGGGCTCGATCAAGCCCAGTGCAACACCCAGATCATGGAGCCAGTTTTGAATTTTCTCTTTCATGGTTGCCCCCTTTGAGGGTAATGCTGGTAGGCGCAAGTTCTGTCGCCCTTTCCTACACTGATAGTAGCCCTAAGTCCTACGTAATGCTTGAACGAAACCACAACGAACTATTACTGAATTCATCAAAATCCTGACGGATCGTTCAAGCAATGGCGCGGGTGTCTTGCAGGACCGCAGTCTTGCTGGCTTGCTGCAGGTCGATCCATGCGTTGAGGTTAGCGCCGAGCATACCCTTTCGCCACATCAGCCAGGTGGTCGCAGTGGCAAAAGGCCCTATCAGCGGATGAACGGACACGCTGTCCTTGCCTGGCAGGCTCTCAAGCATGGATTCAGACATCAACGCCACCCCGGAGCCCGCGATCACGCACGCCAGCATGCCCTGATAGGATTCGATCTCAATCGCCCGCCCCATGGCCACGCGCTCGTGGGAAAACCAGGTTTCCAGGCGCGTGCGATAGGCGCAACTGCGACGGAAGGTGAACACCGAGCGTCCCGCGACATCCTGGGGCCCTCGCACGGGTGGGTGGTCGGCCTCGCAGATAAGCACCAGGCGTTCTTCGCACAGGGGCACACCGTCCAGGGAGGCGATCGTGATGGGGCCGTCCACAAATGCCGCATCCAGACGGCCAGTAATCAGGCCTTCGAGCAACTCACCGCTGGGCGCCGATTGCACCTGCAGATTCACCATCGGATAAGCCTTGTGATAGCCCGCCAGCAGCTTCGGCAAATGCACCGCCGCCGTGCTGTACATGCTGCCTACCACAAAATCGCCGGCCGGTTGCCCGCCTTGCACCGCGCCGTGGGCTTCGTCATGCAGGGCCAGCAGACGGGTGCTGTAGTCCAGCAACACCTTGCCAGCAGGAGAAAGCTGCAAGCGCTGGCGTTCACGTACGAATAGCTCGACGCCGAGCTGCTCCTCCATTTGCTTGAGGCGCGTCGACAGGTTCGATGGCACTCGATGCAAGCGCTCAGCCGCGCGCGTAATGGAGCCCTCTTCCGCCACCGCCTGGAAAATGCGCAATTGACTGAACTCCATACCTTTCTCCAAAACTGAATAAGTTACTCACTATTATTCATTTTTGCAGAAAGTCAATCCACTTTAGCCTGAGGGTATTCGTTTACCCGCAGGAATACTGAACATGTCTCCTTTAGTCCGCTTACTCGCCAGCTTTGTCGCCCTGATGATGGCGATGGGCATTGGCCGCTTTGCCCTCACTCCCCAAATGCCCCATCTGCTCAGTGAAGGGCAGATCGACCTGACCGGCGCCGGCCTGATTGCCGCCGCCAACTACCTGGGCTACTTCGTCGGCGCGGTGGATTCGATCTTCGCACGCAGCCACCACCATGTCCGTGGGCGCTTATATGGCGGGTTGTGGTTGTGCGTGCTGCTGACGCTCGCCTCGTACTGGGCCCACGGGTTCTGGCCGCATCTGTTGCTGCGCTTTGGCACCGGGGTCGCGAGCGCCTGGGCGCTGGTGATGATCACTAGCCTGAGCCAGCCACTGGCGATTGCCGCCGGACGTCCGCGCCTGGGTGCCTTGGTCTTTGCCGGGCCGGGGCTGGGGATTTTGTTGACTGGCTTACTGGCGTTGGGCTCGAACCTGATGGGGCAAAATTCGGGCACATTGTGGCTGGTGTATGGCGGGGTGGCGCTGGTGATGTTGCTGGCCATCCTGCCTTTCCTGCCGAAGCCCTCCGCCAGCGGCACGCCCGTTGTCGGCCAGACCGATGCTGGAAGCAATGGCAGCATCGCGCACTTGTGCTGGATTTATGTGTTGTATGGTCTTGGCTACATCATTCCGGCGACGTTCCTGTCGCAGATGGCCAGCGCGCAATTCAAGGGTGCCTGGCAAGCCGACCTGTTCTGGCCATGCTTTGGCCTGGCCGCCGCGATTGGCGTGGTGGTGGCGACCCTGCGCCGCAAGGACCCAGACACCACTCGCCGCTGGCTGATGACTACATTGTGGCTGCAAGCGGCCGGGGTGTTTGCCTGTTTGCTGGGCAATGGCTGGGGCCTGGCACTGGGGGTATTGCTGTGCGGCGGACCGTTCCTGGCTTGCATGCAGTTGGTGATGGCCCGCCTGCGGGACGTTGCCCCCCACGGCTATCAGCGCAGCACCGGACTGCTGACCGCCAGCTTCGCCATCGGCCAATTGAGCGGCCCGTTACTGGCCTCGGTCAGCAGCCACCTGAGTGGCGGGCTGCAACCGGCACTGGTAGTCGCCGGCGCCGGACTACTGGTGGCGGGCTCGATTCTGGTCAGCCGGCAACCAGCGGCGCAGGCACGCGCACCTGTTCACGCCGCGCCAACACCAGGAAAAACAGCCCACCCAGGAAGCAGCCGGTAAACCAGGCAAAGTTGGCCATGCCCTGCAACGCAGGCGTAAAGGTGATCGCGACGCCCACCAGCGTCGCGGGCACCAGCGCCTTGACCGCCGTCCAGTTCACGCCACCGTCGAAGTAGTAGCGCCCGGTGGGGCTGTCATCGAACAACGCGTCCACATCGATCTGCTGTTTTTTGATCAGGTAGAAATCCACCAGCAGAATGCCGAACAGTGGCCCAATGAAGGCCGCGAGAATATCCAGGGTGTAGTGGATCATCAGCGGGTTATTGAACAGGTTCCACGGTGTGATGAAGATCGACGCTACTGCGGCGATCATCCCACCCGCGCGCCAGCTGATCTTGCTCGGCGCGACGTTGGCGAAGTCAAAGGCTGGGGACACGAAGTTGGCGACGATATTGATGCCGATGGTCGCGGTGACAAAGGCAAATGCCCCGAGCAACACCGCCATGCTGTTATCGATGCGCGAAACCGTGGCGATTGGGTCATGCAGCATTTCGCCAAACACCGGCAAGGTGCCCGAGACGATCACTACGGTGACCAGGGAAAATGCCAGGAAATTCACCGGCAGCCCCCAGAAGTTGCCGCGCCGTACGTCCCGCATGCTGCGGCAGTAGCGGCTGAAGTCGCCGAAGTTCAGGGTCGGCCCGGAGAAGTACGACACCACCAACGCCGTCGCCACGATCACCTGGCCGAAGGCCTGCCAGCCCGACAGGGACTTTTCCGCCAGGGTAAAGCTGATGTTCGACCAGCCCGCCTTCCACACGATCCACCCCGCCAGGGCAAACATCACCGCATACACCACCGGCCCTGCCCAATCGATAAAACGCCGGATGGACTCCATGCCGGCCCAGAACACCGCCGCTTGCAACAGCCACAGACTGAGAAAACCAAACCAACCAAGGTAGGACAAGCCCGCGAAATGCGGCTCCGCGTACACAGCCATCTGTGGGAAGAAGCGCAGCACCACGATGATCAAGGCGCTCGACGCCAGGTACGTCTGAATCCCGTACCAGGCCACCGCGATCAAGCCGCGAATCACCGCAGGAATGTTCGCACCAAACACACCAAATGACAGGCGACAGATCACAGGATAAGGCACAGCGGCTTGCTGGCTCGGTTTGGCTACCAGGTTGGCGATCACTTGCACGATGCAGATACCGGCGAGCAAGGCGATCAGCACCTGCCAACTGGCGAGGCCCAGGGCGAAGAGGCTGGCAGCGAACACATAACCGCCGACGCTGTGCACGTCGCTCATCCAGAAGGCGAAGATGTTGTACCAGTTCCACTTTTGCGGCAGCGGGCCCAAGTCCTGGTTGTACAGGCGCGGGCTGTAGCCTTTGGGCAATTGTTCGGTCATCGCGGGGCTCCTCGAAATACCGGCCTGCGCTTCCGTCACGGGGTGCATACGGGAGGCGGCATGGTTTGTATACGAGGAGTTCAGCAGAATGCGTGCCAATTGAACGCAATCCCTCTGGAACGGTGTTCCAAAGTGAGGGAGGCAGGATTGGACACAGGGCCTACGCTCGGCAACGGTGCACAAAAATCCTGTACACAATCAGCGCTGCACTCGATGTGCACACAGATAACCCACCGTGCAGCAGGCTGCGGTCAGGAAGGTGCCCCACGCCATGTCCATGACCGCCAGCTGCGCAGACCAACCTTGCAGCGTGGCCCAGTTGCTCAAGTCATAGGTGCCATAGGCGACCAGGCCCAACAAGGCGCCCAGGCGTGCAGCGCGTTGCCAGCTTGCGCTGGGCAAGACAACGAACACCACGCAACCGAGCACATAAAGCAGATAAAAGAGTGTGGCGGGCAACAAGCGGGGTTGGTCCAGCATCAGTGGACCCAGCAGGGACTTATAGGTGGGCCCCATGAGGACACCGAGCCAGAGGCCGTCCAGGATCAGGAAGGCGAACAACGTGCCGAAGTAGGCGAACAGCGATTTCTTGCTCATTGATGCAACCTCTGTAGACGCCGACGGGCGTCTACAGAAGAGCAAAGCGAACTCAGCTTAGTTCAATGCGATCCGCGTGAATCACAATCTGGCCCTGCTTGTACAACGCACCAATGGCCTTCTTGAAGTTGCCCTTGCTCACGCCGAACAAGTTGCTGATCACCGCCGGATCACTCTTGTCGCTGACCGGCAAGCTGCCGTTGTTTTCACGCAACTTGGCGAGGATCTTCGAGTTGAGGCTGGAGGCCGCTTCCTGGCCGACCGGTTGCAGGCTCAGGCTGATGTTGCCATCGGCGCGGATCTCTTTGATAAAGCCCTTCTCTTCTTTCCCTGGGCGCAGGAACTTGAACACTTCGTTCTTGTGGATCAGGCCCCAGTGCTTGTTGTTGATGATCGCCTTGAAACCCATGTCAGTGGCTTCGGCCACCAGCAGGTCGACCTCCTGGCCCACTTGGTAGTTGGCAGGGGTCTTGTCCAGGTAGCGATCCAGGCGTGCAGTGGCGGTGATGCGCTTGGTGTGTTTGTCGAGGTAGACGTGCACCACGCAGTATTCGCCTGCGGTCATCTGGCGTTTTTCTTCCGAATACGGCAGCAACAGGTCCTTGGGCAAACCCCAGTCGAGGAACACACCAATGCTGTTGACTTCCACCACTTTCAAACTGGCGAATTCACCCACTTGGACTTTGGGCTTTTCAGTCGTGGCGATAAGTTTGTCATCGCTGTCCAGATAAATGAAAACGTTAAGCCAGTCCTCATCTTCACTGGGAATATCTTTGGGGATATACCGATTAGGCAAGAGGATTTCGCCATCTTGCGCACCGTCCAGGTACAAACCAAAGTTAGTGTGTTTAACCACTTGCAAGCTGTTGTAGCGCCCGACCAAAGCCATTTTCAATACCCTCATTACGTGGGCGGCATTCTACCCGAGTTGCGCTCGCCACGCGCGCGTGCCTGAAAAATCGCGGGTTGCCATGGCTCCGCCCCACTCGTCTGATCAATCGGCCCATTTTTCCCGCGCAGTCAGCGGCGGACAGCTGCAGGGTTTCGAGTTAAAACAGTAAGTTAGGGGATTATTTCAAGGATGAACTTCGGCTATTTCCTACTACCGCACTTATTCCCGGAGGATATTTGCCAAGCAATTGTCAAGTATTTCCTGTACGATGCCTGGCCAAGTTAATTTTCTACAGGTTAGTGGCCGCCATGCGCGTAAAAGCATCCAACAGCAAAGCAAAGCCAGCTCCCGCCGTTGAAACCAGCGAATCGATCAACAGCCAGATTGCTGCATTCCTCAAGTCCGGCGGCGAAATCCAGCAGATTGCCAAGGGCGTGAGCGGCCAGACTTTCGGCCCATCCAAGCAGATCAGCCTGGGTAAGAAGTAATACCGCGCAACACACCTGGTCCCTAAGCGTCTTGCCATCAAGGCGCTAGGACTAGACCCCGAAATACCTCTGCAATACCTTCACAACCACGCTAATCGACGAACGGGCCTCACCGTCTGGCATTCGCCGGTATGCTTGCACACGTCTAGCACGGGCATCTGCCCGACTTTCTCTGTCACTGCTCCTCGCTTTTCATGGAGTGAAGCATGTTCAAACCCTGCATATTCCTGGTCGGTGCCCTGATTGCCAGCCCTCTCGCCGAAGCGCAAATCTTCCAGCGTGAACTGGGTGACTTCGACTTGAAATTGGGCACGACGCCCAGCCGCAGCATGGCCCAGGGCCTGGTCAAGCCAACGTCTCCTGGCAGCGATTCGTTCCATGGCGGGTTGGACTTGAGCCACGACAGCGGCCTGTACTTCGGCCAGTTTTCACCGAACATGGGCCTGTCCTCGTCCAGCAACCTTGAAGTCGACTCCTATATGGGCTTCAAGCACCCCTTCGACCAGACCCTGGGCTACGAAGTGGGCCTGATCCACTACAGCTACCCCAAGCTCAGCCCCCTCGACAGCCAGGAGTTCTACGGCGGCCTGAACCTGCTGGGCAATCGCTTCGGTGCCTCCTTCAGCAACGACCCGGATCGCCAGGACAGCACCCTGTTTGCCGACCTCGGAGGCACCCAGCCGTTCGGCATTGGCGTCAGCATGAAATACACCACTCATCAGTTGGGCACCCCGGTCTCGGTGGACGGCGGCTCCATTCGGGCCTTCAGCGACTGGTCGGTGCAATTCTCCCGGCAGTGGATGGGCGTGGACTTGAACCTGATCTACAGCGATTCCAGCCTCAGCGGCGGGGATTGCTCGGCCTATTCCGGACACAACTCGCAATGCGATGGGCTGTTGACGTTGAAGGCTGCGCGGTCGTTTTATTGAGGGGCTGAACTGTCGCACCCGGCGCGGGTTCACATGTGATAACCCACTCTGCGAAGGACCCGCCCATGCTGCGTCGGCTCAAACTATTGGTGGTACTGCTGACCCTGAGCCTGGTGCTCACCGGTTGCAATCGCGTGGGCCTGGCCTATCGCAACCTCGACGTGATCATCCCCTGGACCCTCAATGACTACCTGGACATGAATGCCGGGCAGAAGAGTTGGTTCAACGACAAGCTCAAGGAACACCTGGCCTGGCACTGCACCACGCAATTGCCGGGTTACCTGGATTGGCTGGACCGCCTGCAACAGATGGCCAACGACAATCAGGTCACCGACGCCGCGCTTCAGGCGCGGACCACCGAGGCCAAACAGGCCATCGACGAAGTCGCCCGTGAAATCACGCCCTCCGCCATCGAACTGCTCCAAGGCCTGGACGACCAGCAGGTCAAGGAAATGAGCGATGCTCTGGCCAAGGACCTGCGCAAACGCCAGGACGAATACCTCAAGCCGCCCCTGGCCCAGCAGATCAAGGACCGCGCCGAGCGCATGAGCAAACGCCTGGACGCCTGGATCGGCCCACTCAGCGCCAGCCAGCAGAACCGCGTGACCGCCTGGTCCATCGCTCTGGGCGAGCAGAACGAGGAATGGATCGGCAACCGCGCCCGCTGGCAGGCGCAGTTTATCGACGCCGTGCAACGGCGCAAAAACGCTGACTTCCCACAAAAAATGCAGCAGTTGCTGGTTGACCGCGAAAGCCTGTGGACGCCGCAATATCGCACCGCCTATGCACAGACGGAAGCTGCGGCCCGCAGCCTGATTGTCGACGTGATGGCCGAAAGCACTGTGCAGCAACGGCAGAAACTCACCCAGAAAATCGACAAGGTGCGCAGCGATTTCCAGGCGCTTAAATGCCTGAAGAGCGTGCAGCCCTAGCGGGGTGCCAAGGTTCCCAACCAGGCCACCAGCCCCAGGATCAGCACCACCGCCCCAAACTCCAGGGTGATGCTGCGACGCAAGGCATGACGCGCCGCTCGGTGATCGCCCGCCGCCAGCGAGCGTTGAAGCAACGGCGTCAAGTGCGAGCGATTAAGCGCGGCCAGTCCCAACATCAATCCAAACAAGCCCAACTTCAAGCAAAGCAGGATCGCGTAGGCGCCGCCCGTAATGCCATCCAGGTTCGGCCCGACCACAAACAGATAATTCGCCACGCCCGTGCCGATCAGCACCGCGACGAAGACCGCGCCGACACGCTCGAAGCCCGCCAAGGCATGTGCCAACACCTGCACCGCCTGCTCAGAGGTACTTCTCAACATCAGCCCGAACGCCGCCAATGCCCCGACCCAACCCGCCGCCGCCAGCAGATGCGCACTGTCGCTGAGGAGATGCCATAGCCCCAAGGAGCCCTCATGCATCACGCCATGCCCGGCCCACGCCAGCGTCACCAGCGCGACACCGCCGAACAAGGTGGCCAATCGGGTATTTAGCGCAACCAGAACCAGCGCCGAAATGCGCAACCACCACGTCCAGCCCAGTTCGGTCTGCCAGAGCATCATCTGCAGGTGCATCCACAGTGTTGGCCAATCCTCGGCGCCACTCATGGCCTGGGTCATGGACAATAACGACGCAACCGACAGCAGCAAACCCAGCCCTGCCAACCTGCGTAGCAACGGCTTCAGATTCAGCAACCTGCTGTCTGCATACAGGCCAAACAGCCCCAGGCCAAACACCAGCATCAAGTCCAGATAAAGGGCGAAGCGCAGTAAAACCGGGACCAGTTCACTCATGGCTGGACGCTGAACACCACGTTGCCAAGGATCGGGTGCGTGTCGGACGACACGGCCCGCCAATCGACCCGATAGGTTCCGGTCGTCAGCGTGGAGGCCGGTTTGATCAGCATCACTTTGGGGTCGGTACTGGCGGCGACACTGGCCTTTACCGGCATTGGCGAATTGGGCATGCCGGGCATATCGGTCATGATCAGCTTGGCGCCGGAAAACTGCGTCAACAGGTTTTCCGAGAAGCGCAGTTCAATGACTGCGGGTGCAGCACCCTGGGCACCGGATGCCGGGCTGGAAGACAGCAGCGTGGGATGGGCTGAAGCCGCCACGCTGGTGCACAACACAACGCCCGCCAGGGCGGTTTTCAACATCGACATGCAAGGCTCCAGGCCGCTCGTGGCGGCGAGTTATAGGAAAAATAGAAACGTCAGAACCACAGGCGCACACCCACGACCCAGCGCACTTGGTTCGTGTCTTCGCCTTCATCCCTGGCGTATTGCGCGGTCTGGCCGTAGCTGCGGCTCCAGGTCACGCCCACGTAGGGCGCAAATTCGCGGCGCACTTCGTAACGCAGCCTCAGGCCCAGCTCACTGTCCGACAGGCCCGAACCGACGCCACGCTGTGGATCGCTGCGCCCATAGAAGTTGAGTTCGGCGGTGGGCTGCAGGATCAGTCGATTGGTCAGCAGGATGTCGTAGTCGCCCTCCAGCCGCGCAGCAGTGCGCCCTGCCTCACCGACAAACACCGTGGCTTCGGCTTCAAAGTTGTAAAGAGCCATGCCCTGCGCGCCGAACGCGGCCCAGGTCTGGCCGTCACCGGGTTTGAAGTCCTGGCGCACACCGCCAACAAGGTCCCACCAAGGACTGATGGCATGCCCCCACAACGCCTGGGCTTCGGCGCTTTCGGTGCGACCGGCACTGCGCTCCCCTTCACTGCGTAGCCACAGGCGATCGATATCACCACCGACCCACCCCTTGATATCCCAGTTCAGCGCGCCGTCGCCCTCGCCGCCCTGCCATTCCAACTGGTTGATCAGCAGCAGGGAATTGATACCACTGTCGTGAACCCTGTGCCCACCGGGCGCGTTGTAGACCGCAGCGCGATCGGCGTCAGTCAACACGGGAATCGG
Source organism: Pseudomonas reactans (assembly GCF_013385825.1). Lineage (GTDB taxonomy): Bacteria > Pseudomonadota > Gammaproteobacteria > Pseudomonadales > Pseudomonadaceae > Aquipseudomonas > Aquipseudomonas reactans. The sequence continues at coordinate 118,687 of NZ_JACAPG010000020.1, forward strand.
TGTGCGACTCTCGGTAAGCGCCGGTGTCGCCGGGCTCATGCCCTGGAACTCGTCGGCCTGCGCCAGCGGAGCAAACGCCAGCGCAAGCAAAACAGGTAAAACTCGACGGCTCATGCTCGCGTCCTCATTCATGCACGCGTACCTCACGGAACATGCCCATTTCCATGTGATACAGCAGGTGGCAGTGATAGGCCCAACGCCCCAGCGCATCGGCGGTCACCCGGTAGCTGCGCCGGGAACCCGGCGGCATGTCGATAGTGTGTTTGCGTACCTGGAACTGGCCGTTTTCGTCTTCCAGATCACTCCATAGACCGTGCAGGTGAATGGGGTGACTCATCATGGTGTCGTTGACCAGCACCAGCCGGACTCGCTCGCCGTAAGTCAGTTGCAAAGGCTCGGCGTCGGAAAACTTCACGCCATTGAAGGACCAGGCGAACTTCTCCATATGCCCGGTGAGGTGCAGTTCAATGGTGCGGCTGGGATCACGCCCGTCGGGGTCTTCAAAGGTGCTGCGCAGGTCGGCATACGTCAGGACACGTCGGCCGTTGTTGCGCAAGCCGATGCCAGGGTCGTCGAGCTTGGGCACCGGGCTCATGGCCTGCATATCCACGAGCGGGTTGTCTTGCTCGCTGGCCGGATGGGCCTGCATCGACATGGCACCGTGATCCATGCCCGCCATATCCGGCATGTCCGCCATGGCACCGTGGTCCATGCCGCCCATGCCCATGTCGTCCATGGTGATCCAGGGGCGCGGGTCCAGTGCCGGCACAGGGGCCGTCGCCCCGGTTTGTCGGGCAAGCGTGCCGCGGGCATAACCACTGCGGTCCATTGACTGGGCGAACAGCGTGTAGGCCTCGGCTGTCGGCTCGACCAGTACATCGAAGGTCTCCGCCACGGCGATACGGAACTCGTCGACGCTCACCGGCTGCACCGGTTGGCCATCGGCGGCAATCACGGTCATCTTAAGCCCCGGAATGCGCACATCGAAGTAGCTCATTGCCGAGCCGTTGATAAAGCGCAACCGGATCGTCTCGCCCGCCTTGAATACGCCGGTCCAGTTGCGCTCCGGCGGTTGGCCGTTGAGCAGGTAGGTGTAGGTTTCGCCGCTGACGTCGGCCAAGTCCGTGGGGTTCATCTTCATTTGCGCCCACATCAGGCGGTCAGCCACCGTGGCCGACCAGCCTTGCTTGCCCACATCCCGCACGAAGTCGCCCACGGTCGGCTTGTGCAGGTTGTAGTATTCGGACTGTTTCTTGAGGGTTTTCATCAAGGCGACAGGGTCTTCGTCGGTCCAGTCCGACAACATCACCACGTAGTCGCGCTGGTAGGTGTACGGCTCAGGATCCCTCGGTTCGATCACCAGCGGGCCATACACGCCCTGCTGCTCCTGGAACCCGGAATGGCTGTGGTACCAGTAAGTGCCGTGCTGCTTGAGCGTGAATTGGTAGACAAACACGCCACCCGGCTCGATGCCCTTGAAGCTCAAGCCCGGCACACCGTCCATGGTCGACGGCAGGAGAATGCCGTGCCAGTGGATCGACGTTGGTTCGGCCAAGCGGTTCTTCACGCGCAAGGTCACGGTGTCGCCTTCGCGCCAGCGCAGCAGAGGGCCGGGCAAGCCGCCATTGATGGTCAGCGCCGTGCGGTGGCGGCCGGTGAGGTTGACGGGAGTCTGGTCGATGAACAGATCAAACTCGGTGCCTGCCAGCACCGTGGGCTGGCCGGGGCTGGTCAAGGCCCAGACCGGGCTGCGCCAGAGCCCAGATCCAGCGAGCAAGCCGCCGGCAGCCAGGCCTTTGACGAAGGTTCGTCGTGAGGTATTGGAGTGCATGCCGATTCAATTCCATGAGTTGAATGGCAGCAGAGTAGGCAGGGCCGGCTGTCAGCCAGCTTAGCGGCAGATTACCGATCTGACAGTTTCGCCCCGGCGTTGCGAGCGTGCCGGGGCGTGAGAGGGATCAGGCGATCTGGGCCTTGGAAGCCACCTCGGCGAAGGTCGCCGGGTCCAGCGCGTCAGGCTGTTCATCCAGCACCTGACGCGGGTGATCATTGCCAGGGATCGAACTGTCGATCAACGCCAACAACTGTGCTCCCAACGGGGTCAGGATGAAATTCTCGCCATTGCCGCCCTCATCTTCGGGGCGCGACTCGATAAAACCGCGCTTGAACAGCAGCGCTTCGTAGTCCGCAGCGGTCTTCTTTAGCGCGTCCAGATTACCGGTGGACTCGCCCGCCGTGGCCTTCTCGGCCGCTTCCTGCTCGGCGTATTTGCGCGGGGCGAAGCTGCCCTCGCCGTTCTGCACTTCATGCAGCAGACGTTCGATCAGATCCCAGTTGTAAGTCGTCATCCTGATTCCTCCTGCGGGCGGGTGGAAAGTAGCCCGTTAAGAGGTGTGACCCGCCGCGTCACTGGCCGTTCAGCCCAGGAGACGAGCGTCATTGGCGTGAACTTTCCAGGGACCCACGACCTCCACTGAGTATCACTGCCAAGGAGGTCCACCCATGAAAACCCTGATGAACCTGGCCATCGCCGCCGCGTTGTTGACCGCCCTGCCCGCCTGGGCCTGTACACCAGACGAGGCCACCGCCAAGCGCGAGCAATTGGCTCAGGAAGTGGCCAAGCTGACCGAGCAGAACCCGACCAAGGCCAAGGAGATGAACGACGAGCTGCAAAAGATGGACTTGGACACCGAAAGCGCGGAATTCCCCGACAAGTGCCAGTTGATCGATGCTCGCCTGAAGGAGCTCAAGGAAGCAGCCGCCAAGGCCAAAAACTGACGGCATAAAAAACCGGACAATCGTCCGGTTTTTTCACATCACCTGCGCCTTATTCGGCAGCCGGGGCTTCCGGCTTGCGGCGCTTGAGCGGCGCCATGCCGTCCTTGCTGACGAGCGACAGGTTGTCGGTCTTCGGTCGGTTGGCGATCTTGCGCTTGGTCGGCGACTTCGCGCCGGTTTTCTTCTTGTCGCCCTTGGCGTCGGTCTTTTTCTTCTTCACGCCAACGGCCTTGCCCGACGCCTTGACCTTCTTCGGCCCGGTGTAGGTGCCTTTGACTTCCTTGATGGTGCGGCGCTCGAACGATTGCTTGAGGTAGCGCTCGATGCTCGACATCAGGTTCCAGTCGCCGTGGCAGATCAGCGAGATGGCCAGGCCGTCATTGCCGGCACGCCCGGTACGCCCGATACGGTGCACGTATTCGTCGCCACTGCGCGGCATGTCGAAGTTGATCACCAGGTCCAGGCCGTCCACGTCCAAGCCACGGGCGGCGACGTCGGTGGCCACCAGGATCTTCACGCCACCCGCCTTGAGGCGGTCGATGGCCAGCTTGCGATCCTTCTGGTCTTTCTCGCCGTGCAGCACGAACGCCTTGTATTCCTGGGCCACCAGGCGGCCATAGATGCGGTCGGCGGCGGCGCGGGTGTTGGTGAACACGATGGCTTTCTGATAGGTCTCGTTGGCCAGCAGCCAGTTGAGAATCTGCTCTTTGTGCACATTGTGGTCGGCGGTGACGATCTGCTGGCGCGTGGTCGCGTTCAGGTCGCTGACGTTGTTGACCTGCAGGTGCTCAGGGTTGTTCAGCACCTTGGCGACCATGTCGCGCAGGGTCGAACCACCGGTGGTGGCGGAGAACAGCATGGTCTGCTGGCGGTTGACGCATTCGCCCACCAGACGCTGCACGTCGTCGGCAAAGCCCATGTCGAGCATGCGGTCGGCTTCGTCCAGCACCAGCACTTCGACTTCCTTGAGGTCGAGGTTGCCGGCGTTGAGCTGCTCGATCATGCGGCCTGGGGTGCCGATCAGGATGTCCGGCACCTTGCGCAGCATGGCGGCCTGGACCTTGAAGTCTTCACCGCCGGTGATGATGCCGGACTTGATGAAGGTGAACTGCGAGAAACGCTCGACTTCCTTCAGGGTCTGCTGGGCCAGCTCGCGAGTCGGCAGCAGGATCAGGGTCTTGATACTGACGCGAACCTTGGCCGGGCCGATCAGGCGGTTCAGCACAGGCAGGACGAAAGCGGCGGTCTTGCCGCTACCGGTTTGAGCTGTCACCCGCAGGTCACGCCCTTCGAGCGCGAGCGGGATGGCCGCTGCTTGCACAGGCGTAGGCTCGACAAATTTAAGCTCGGCCACGGCTTTGAGCAGGCGTTCGTGCAGGGCGAATTGGGAAAACACGGGTGCTACCTCGAAGAAATACAAAAAATCAGCTGCATAGGTTACCGGTTTCGGGCGCCCAAACCGAGTTTCTTTACGCGAACAGTGCTAATCGACCGCTTTTTTGTCAGGGCATTTGTCCATGACATCAACTTTGTTGCACTTAAATGCTCTAATCGCCCCGTGTTGTCTTATAGAAGAATCGGTTTCACCCATGGATATCAAACAGCTCTGGCTCAACGTCCAAGACCTCTGGGGCGCCCTCGACGAACACCCGCTGCTGCATGCCAGCCTCGGCTTGCTGGTGTTGCTGGTGGTGGCCCTGTTGCTCGGACGAGTGGCACGTTACCTCATCCTCCACGCCGTCAAACTGCTCGGCCGGCAACCAGCGCTGCACTGGCTCAACGACCTGCGGCACAACAAGGTGTTCCACCGCCTGGCGCAGATGACGCCGTCGCTGGTAATCCAGTTTGGCCTGTACCTGGTGCCAGATCTGAGCAAGACCGCCATCCTGTTCATCGGCAATGTGGCCCTGGCGATCACCATCCTGTTCCTCGTGCTGGCCGTCAGCGCCCTGCTCAACGCCCTGCTGGACATCTACGCCCGCACCGAACACGCGCGCACCCGCTCGATCAAGGGCTACGTGCAGTTGGCGAAGATGGTGCTGTTCGTGTTTGGCGCGATCATCATCGTCGCCACCCTGATCGACCGCTCGCCACTGTTGCTGCTGTCAGGGCTTGGCGCCATGTCGGCGGTGATCCTGTTGGTGTACAAGGACACGCTGTTGTCGTTCGTCGCCAGCGTGCAACTGACCAGCAATGACATGCTGCGCGTCGGCGACTGGATCGAGATGCCCCAGGTCGGCGCGGATGGTGACGTGGTGGACATCACCCTGCACACGGTCAAGGTGCAGAATTTCGACAAGACCATCGTCTCCATCCCCACCTGGCGCCTGATGTCCGAGTCGTTCAAGAACTGGCGCGGCATGCAGGCCTCCGGCGGGCGCCGTATCAAGCGCAGCCTGTTCATCGACGCCAGTGGCGTGCGCTTCCTGCGTGACGATGAGGAAGTACGCATGACCCAGGTGCACCTGCTTACCGACTACATCGGACGCAAACAGGCCGAACTCAAGGCCTGGAACGAAGCCCAGGGCCACAGTGCGCAGCTCTCGGCCAACCGCCGCCGCATGACCAACCTCGGCACCTTCCGCGCCTACGCCCTGGCCTACCTGAAAAGCCACCCGGACATCCAGCCGAACATGACCTGCATGGTGCGCCAGATGCAAACCACCGCCCAGGGCGTGCCGCTGGAGATCTACTGCTTTACCCGCACCACGGCGTGGGCGGATTACGAGCGGATCCAGGGGGATATTTTTGATTACCTGCTGGCGGTGCTGCCGGAGTTTGGCTTGAGCCTGTATCAGCAGCCGAGCGGGAATGACTTGCGTGCGGGGGTGTTGCCGGCGGTGTTGGGGGCCAGTCATTTGCCGGCACCGGAAAAAGCCGTGATATAGCGCTATTGAGTTTTTGAAGCTGGTTGGGTGGCCGGACGCTTCGCCGCCTCCCTCCAGTGACTCCAATCGACCAATGCAGTAGGGAGTCGATCATGGCTTTTTAACCAGGCGCACAACCCAGGATCAATCCACTGCACAACCTCTGTGATATCCCGATGCAAGGCAAATAGCGGTTGCCATAGGAGTGGCTCGTGGTGGAAACAGCGATTTCGCAGGTCCCTCGCATTGTTCAGGCGGCTACGAATAACGTCGGCTTTTTTGGCGTTTCTTGGGCAGTAGAAAAATACCTTCATCAAAGGCTTGGAAACATCCGGAAAGGCCTTTCGATTGAACAGTGAAGTCCAGAAGCCAAAGCTCAACTCAGCCGTGATGTCGTCCGGACCTGGGTCGACACCTCTTTTCATGAGCGCCGTACGCGCGTCGTCTACTTTTTGATAGCTGGAGCGAAGCTCTGGATTGGTGCTTGCCTTGAAGGCCTCGTACCAGCCGTCACGTCGGTACTCGCGCACCATCTCGCGCTGAATACTGTTGCGCAGCCCAACTTCAAGCACGTGAAAAATCGAGACCAGGGACTCTGCGATCCTCATATTGTGCACATAGGCAGCAGCGGCATGCTCTTGATTGCCCTGATGCCCCTTGAGGTAGCGGTTCATTCGTGGTGTGGAGAGCTTCGCCTCCAACGTTTGCCAGACCATCTACCCGCAGGCTCCCTTTAGCGCAAAGAAATGTACAAGCGCGAGCGATAGTGCAGACAGGTTCTTTTGCTTGAAATAAACATACTGTTGCCAAATGGTGCAGTTGACCTAAACCGGCGCCATAGGGGGTTGACGTAAAAATCGCGGCTGGTAACCTGACCCCGCAGCCCTAGGAACCTCCACTCCTGTGCGACACGAAACGGTGACGAGACTAGGTTATGTGATGGCCCCGCTTTGCGGGGCCTCCGCATTTCTGGCGATCCAACTTTTTGCTAAGACGCTTTTTTCACTGCACCACTGCCAGGTTGATTGCCCAACCGACTGATCCACACCGCCCCCAAAATCACCAACCCACCCAAGGCCAGCCGCCCTAACGGTTCATGCTGGTTCCAGATCAGCAAGTTCAGCAGCAACCCCACTGGCACATGCAGGTTATTCATCACTGCCAGCGTGCCGCCCTGCACCAGGCAAGCGCCCTTGTTCCACCAGTACATGCCCAGCGCGGTGCTCACCAGCCCGAGGAACACCAATACGCCCCATTGCAGTGGCGCATCGGGCAAGAAATTGGCCTTGCCGAACAGCAGGAACGCCGGCAGTACCACCAGCAATGCGCCCACGTAGAAGAAACCAAAGCGGCGGTAATGCGGCAGGTCGCTTGGGTAGCGTTTGACCAGGTGCTTGTACATCACCTGCCCGGCGGCGTAGGTGAAGTTGGCCAATTGCAGCAGCAGGAAGCCTCCCAGGAAGTGCGGAGTGATCTGGTCGAAACGGATCACCGCCGCGCCCGCCACCGCCACCAGCGCGGCAATCAACGCCCAGGGGTTGAAGCGCCGATTGAGTGCATCCTCGATGAGGGTCACGTGCAACGGCGTGAGAATGGTGAACAACAACACTTCCGGCACGGTGAGCACGCGAAAGCTCAGGTACAGGCAAACGTAGGTCACGCCAAACTGCAACGCGCCGATCACCAGCAGGCCGCGCATGAAGCCCGGCTCCACCGAGCGCCAGCGCGTCAACGGGATGAATACCAAACCGGCCAGCAGCACGCGCACCAGCACGGCGAAGTAGCTGTCGACGTGACCGGCGAGGTATTCGCCGATCAAGCTGAAGGAAAATGCCTGAATCAGGGTGACAACCAGTAAGTAGCCCATGCGCGCCTCGTTTCGAATGGGCGGGACATTAAAGGTTTTCGGCGTTTGAAGAAACTCGGGGCAAAAAAAACCCGACCTCGCTAAAGCGGCAGTCGGGCAGGAGCACTCAGGAGCAAAAGTGCAAAGGGAGGTTCGTTACGCGTACTTGAAGGGCTTGCGTGGAGCTAGATAAACATCGCGGGATTATCTGGCGATTAAAGGATCACTCTACCTGTGCCAACAACGCCTTGGCGTGGTTGATGCCCTTTTCCTGGAAGTCCCCGCTCAAGTTCACCCCTTCGGCGTGGATGAAGGTCACGTCGTGAATCCCGATAAACGCCATGACCTGACGCAGGTAGGGTTCCTGGTGATCGGAACTGGCCCCGGTGTGAATACCACCGCGCGCGGTGAGCACGATGGCGCGCTTGCCGGTCAGCAGACCCTGTGGTCCGGTGGCGGTGTACTTGAAGGTCACACCGGCCCGCAACACGTGATCCAGCCAGGCTTTGAGGGTGCTGGGGATGGCGAAGTTGTACATCGGCGCCGCCATCACCAGAACGTCGGCAGCCAGCAGTTCGTGGGTCAATTCGTCGGAGCGGTCCAGGGACGCCTGCTCGCTGTCGTTGCGCTGATCCGCGGCTTTCATCCAGCCGCCGAGCAGGTTGGCGTCCAGGTGCGGAACCGGGTTGAGGGCCACATCGCGCACGGTGATCTGATCGGCCGGGTGAACGGCCTGCCACTGACTGATGAACTGCTGGGTCAGTTGGCGGGAAATCGAATCCTGCTGGCGGGCGCTGCTTTCGATGATCAGAACATTGGACATGGCTTTGTAGGCTCCATCGGAAATTGCTGTAAGGCGATGGAGTAGAGATTAAACAGAGCCAATTCGATTAAAAAGCGCAAAAAACTGCTATAACCCATCTATAAATTTGTTTATAAGCGGAGCATGCTCCGCTGCTGGGCTACTTCGGTGCGCAAGCCAGGGCAATACGCATCTTGATAATGGCGCGGTTGAACTTGACCGTGGTGTTGGTGCTTTTGCCCGCCGGCACTGTGACCGTTCTGCGACGCGGCGATTCCGGGCCGTTGGTGAAGATTACCGAGCAAACGGCATCATTGGTGCCGTAGTTATTGAACTGGATCGAGCTGATATCACCGTCCACATCGGAGGCGGTGTAATCAATGCTGACGCCGTCGATCTTTTTGGTCACGTCGATGGGGTACGCAAACGCGCTCAGCGGCAGCAGCGCCAGCAACACACAACAGAATTTTCTCATTCGGCAGTCTCCAATAAGGACTGTCAGCTTAGGACAAGAGGAACCCATCTTGAAAGCGCCCCGCGTTACCCTCGATCAATGGCGCACGCTGCAAGCCGTGGTCGACCATGGCGGCTTCGCCCAGGCGGCCGAAGCGCTGCACCGTTCGCAGTCCTCGGTGAGCTACACCGTGGCCCGCATGCAAGACCAACTCGGCGTGCCGCTGCTGCGCATTGACGGGCGCAAGGCCGTGCTCACCGACGCCGGTGAAGTGCTGTTGCGCCGCTCCCGGCAGCTGGTGAAAAACGCCAGTCAGTTGGAAGACCTCGCCCACCATATGGAACAAGGCTGGGAAGCCGAGGTGCGGCTGGTGGTGGACGCGGCCTATCCAAACGCACGCCTGGTGCGCGCGCTTACCGCGTTCATGCCGCAGAGCCGAGGTTGTCGTGTGCGCCTGCGTGAAGAAGTGCTGTCGGGTGTTGAAGAGTTGCTGATGGAAGGCGTGGCCGACCTGGCGATTTGCGGTTTCAGCATCCCAGGTTACCTGGGCACAGAAATGAGCGATGTGGAGTTCGTCGCTGTGGCGCACCCCGAGCATACCTTGCACCGCATGAATCGCGAGTTGAGCTTCCAGGACCTGGAAAGCCAGATGCAAGTGGTGATCCGCGATTCCGGCCGCCAGCAACCACGGGACGTGGGCTGGCTAGGCGCCGAACAGCGCTGGACCGTCGGCAGCCTGGCTACCGCGGCCGCGTTTGTGGGCAGTGGCCTGGGTTTTGCCTGGTTGCCTCGGCACATGATCGAACGCGAACTCGCCGAAGGCGTGCTCAAGCAACTACCCTTGGAACAAGGCGGCAGCCGTCACCCCACGTTTTTCCTGTATTCAAACAAGGACAAACCCTTGGGCCCGGCAACGCAGATCCTCGTGGAACTGCTGCGCACCTTTGACACCGCCCCGTTGGACGCGCCTTTCGCCGCCCCACAGCAAGCCTGAAACGGAGTTCACGCATGGCCTGGTTCGACCACGAAGGATGCAGCCTGCACTACGAGGAATACGGCCACGGTACGCCACTGATCCTGATCCACGGCCTGGGTTCCAGCAGCCAGGATTGGGAACTGCAGATTCCGGTGCTGGCCAGGCATTACCGCCTGATCGTGGTGGATGTGCGCGGCCATGGCCGTTCGGACAAACCGCGCGAACACTACAGCATCCAGGGCTTCACCTTTGATCTGCTGGCGCTGGTCGAACACTTGGACCTGCCACCCGCCCATGTGGTCGGCCTGTCCATGGGCGGCATGATCGCCTTCCAACTGGCAGTGGACGAACCCGCGCTGGTCAAGAGCCTCTGCATCGTCAACAGCGCGCCAGAGGTGAAGGTGCGCAGTGCCGATGATTACTGGCAATGGGCCAAGCGCTGGAGCCTGGCGCGCGTGCTCAGCCTGGCCACTATCGGCAAGGCGCTGGGCGACCGTTTGTTTCCCAAGCCGGAGCAAGCCGACCTGCGCCGCAAGATGGCCGAACGCTGGGCAAAAAACGACAAACGTGCTTATCTCGCCAGCTTCGATGCCATTGTGGGCTGGGGCGTGCAGGAACGACTTTCCAGAATCACCTGTCCAACCCTGGTCATCAGCGCCGACCACGACTACACCCCCGTGGCGCAGAAAGAAAACTATGTAAAACTGCTGCCCGATGCGCGACTGGTGGTGATCGAGGATTCCCGCCATGCCACGCCCTTGGACCAACCCGAAGTCTTTAACGCAACCCTGCTCGATTTTCTAAAGACAGTCGAAACCACTACCCAGGATCACTGACCCATGTTGAAAAAAATCGCCTTCTTTGCCGGTTCCGTTCTGTTCGCCGCCAACCTGATGGCCGCCGAGCCCGCCAAGGCGCCCCACGTATTGATCACCACCACCAACGGCGACATCGAGATCGAACTGGACCCGGTCAAGGCGCCGATCAGCACCAAAAACTTCCTGGCCTATGTCGACAAGGGCTTCTACACCAACACGATTTTCCACCGCGTGATCCCAGGCTTCATGGTCCAGGGCGGCGGGTTTACTCAGTCGATGTCGCAAAAACCAACTGAAGCACCGATCAAGAACGAAGCCAGCAACGGCCTGCATAACGTGCGTGGCACCCTGTCGATGGCGCGCACCAATGACCCGAATTCGGCCACCAGCCAATTCTTCATCAACGTGGCCGACAATGCCTTCCTCGACCCGGGCCGCGATGCCGGTTACGCCGTCTTCGCCAAAGTGGTCAAGGGCATGGACGTGGTTGATGTGATCGTCAACTCGCAGACCACCACCAAGCAGGGCATGCAGAACGTGCCAATCGATCCTGTGTACATCAAGTCGGCCAAGCGCATCGACTGAGGTCAGCAGGGCGTTCTTCAGGTAGTCCCGCGCGCTGCCCACAAGGCCGCGCGCGCATTTGAAAGGAGAGCCCGCCCCGCGGGCGTCATACCTAATGCTCTATCGTCGTTTTGAACAACTGATCGATATTTTCCGCGACGCCCCCAGCGAAGCCCCGCCCGACAAAGTCTTGCCCTTCTACCTCTACTACCTGCGCCAGGTGTGGCCGCATTTCGCCGCCTTGCTGGTGGTGGGCCTGATCGGGGCGCTGATCGAAGTCGCGCTGTTCAGCTACCTGAGCCGCATCATCGACCTCGCCCAGGGCACGCCGCCCGCTGACTTTTTCCAGATCCACAGCACCGAGCTGATGTGGATGGCCGTGGTTGCGCTGCTGCTGCGCCCGATCTTCGGCGCCCTGCATGACCTGCTGGTGCACCAGACCATCAGCCCCGGCATGACCAGCCTGATCCGCTGGCAGAACCACAGTTACGTTCTCAAGCAGAGCCTGAATTTCTTCCAGAACGATTTCGCCGGGCGAATTGCCCAGCGCATCATGCAGACCGGCAACTCCCTGCGTGACTCTGCCGTGGCGGCAGTGGATGCGATCTGGCACGTGGCGATCTACGCCATCAGTTCCCTGGTGCTGTTTGCCGAAGCTGATTGGCGCCTGATGATCCCGCTGGTGACCTGGATCATTTGCTACAGCCTGGCGCTGCGCTATTTCGTGCCACGGGTGAAGGAGCGCTCGGTGATTTCCTCCGAAGCGCGTTCCAAGTTGATGGGCCGCATCGTCGACGGCTACACCAACATCACCACCCTGAAGCTGTTCGCCCATACCCGCTATGAGCAGGAATACGCCAAGGAAGCGATCATCGAGCAAACCGAAAAAACCCAGTTAGCCAGCCGCGTGGTCACTAGCATGGACATCGTGATCACCACCATGAACGGCCTGCTGATCGTCACCACCACCGGCCTGGCCCTTTGGTTGTGGACACAGTCGTTGATCTCGGTGGGCGCGATTGCCCTGGCCACGGGTTTGGTGATCCGTATCGTCAACATGTCCGGCTGGATCATGTGGGTGGTCAACGGCATTTTCGAGAACATCGGCCAGGTGCAGGACGGCCTGAAAACCATCGCCCAGCCACTCGCCGTGATCGACCGCGACAACGCCCCGCGCCTGAGCGTGCCCCATGGCGAAGTGCGTTTCGACCAGGTGGATTTCCACTACGGCAAGAAGAGCGGAATCATTGGCGGCCTGAACCTTGAGATCAAGGCCGGTGAAAAGATCGGCCTGATCGGGCCGTCGGGTGCCGGCAAGTCGACCTTGGTCAACCTGCTGCTACGCCTGTACGACCTGCAAGGCGGACGCATCCTGATCGATGGCCAGAACATCGCCGACGTCGCCCAGGAAAGCTTGCGCGAACAGATCGGCATGATCACCCAGGACACTTCGCTGCTGCACCGCTCGATCCGCGACAACCTGCTGTACGGCAAACCCGACGCCACCGATGAAGAACTCTGGGCCGCCGTGCACAAGGCGCGTGCCGATGAGTTCATCCCGTTGCTGTCGGATTCCGAAGGCCGTACCGGGCTGGATGCGCACGTCGGTGAGCGCGGGGTGAAGCTCTCCGGCGGCCAGCGTCAACGCATCGCTATCGCCCGCGTGCTGCTTAAGGACGCACCGATCCTGATAATGGACGAAGCCACCTCCGCGCTGGATTCGGAAGTAGAAGCGGCCATCCAGGAGAGCCTGGAAACCCTGATGCAAGGCAAGACGGTGATTGCGATCGCGCACCGGTTGTCGACCATTGCACGGATGGACCGCCTGGTGGTGCTTGAGAAAGGCCAGATTGCCGAGAGCGGCAGCCACGCCGAGTTGCTGGCCCAGGGCGGGTTGTATGCGCGGTTGTGGCAGCACCAGACCGGAGGTTTTGTCGGCATCGACTAACCCCTCTCCCTGTAGGAGCGAGCTTGCTCGCGAAAAACGTCAACGATAACGCGGGCAGTCTGGTTTTAAGTGGTGTCCTGGCGTTCTTCGCGAGCAAGCTCGCTCCTACACTTTTGCCGCAATCCTGCTGTAATCAGTGCAGTGCCCAGAGGGGCGCTGAAGTAAATCTGCAGGGAGCATCACTGATTTACGGATCCGGTAGAGCGATCTATCAAGGACGGGTTGCATGTCTTTGTTCAAGCGTTCAATCACAGAGGGGCTAGGTACATTTTGGTTGGTGTTGGGCGGTTGCGGGAGTGCGGTGCTGGCCGCAGCGTTCCCTGCAGTCGGGATCGGGTTGTTGGGTGTGTCCCTGGCATTCGGGCTCACGGTGCTGACCATGGCCTTCGCCATCGGGCACATCAGCGGCTGCCACCTTAACCCGGCCGTGTCAGTGGGGTTGGTGGTAGGCGGACGATTTCCTGCCAGGGAACTGCCCGCGTACATCGTGGCGCAGGTGGTCGGCGGTACGATCGCCGCTGCGTTGCTGTATTTCATTGCCAGCGGCAAACCGGGGTTCGAACTGGCGTCGGGCCTGGCGTCCAACGGTTATGGCGAGCATTCGCCGGGCGGTTATTCGATGGCCGCGGGCTTTGTCAGTGAGCTGGTGATGACCGCCATGTTCGTGGTGATCGTCCTCGGCGCCACCGACCGCCGTGCCCCGCCGGGCCTTGCACCCATCGCCATCGGTCTGGCGTTGACACTCATCCACCTGATCTCCATTCCCGTGACCAACACCTCGGTCAACCCGGCGCGCAGTACCGGCCCGGCCTTGATCGTCGGCGGGTGGGCGATCCAGCAGTTGTGGATGTTCTGGCTCGCGCCGATCCTTGGCGCGGTGATCGGTGGTGTGACCTACCGCTGGCTGGGCAAGGAAGAGCTGGGCTGACGCAACAGGGGTTCAGCCCTGCCGATAAGGCAGGGCTGCCCATTTCGGGCGGCCTTTCACCCTTGATGGGCCTGCATGTACTGGCGCAATAGCTGGTTGATACGCGTCTGGTAACCAGATCCCTGACCTTTGAACCACTCCAGCACATCAGCATCCAGGCGAATAGTGACCGCCTGCTTTACTGGAACACGTAACTCAGCACGCCGGAAAAAATCGGCATCCAGCTCAGGAATATCGCTGGTATCGATCTCTTTATCATTCATTTTGGCCAAGCGCTCCCAATCAGTTTTCGATGTTTGCGTCATAATATTTGGCCTCCTTCTTGGTTGCTTTTCGGGCGGAGATGATACGGATCACATCACCACGTCGCTCGGTGTATACGACCACACCCACTAACAATTTGATCCAGCCAATACTAATCCAACGCTCCTCGCCATAATCCGCTCGATCATCGCGTAAGGCCAGCATTGGGTGCCTAAAGATATCCGGGACGTCATTAAAATCGATGCCGTGCTTAACAATGTTGGCGTTATTTTTGGATTCATCCCACTCAAATACCATGGCACATTTTGTATGTACTTTTGTACATACAGGATAGCGATATCACTCATTCTCGAAAACGCTACCAGACCAGCGGTCTCAGCCCTGCCGATAAGGCAGGACTGCCCTCGCCTCCTCGGCATACGCCACGATCCCCACCCGCTCGCGCTCGAGGAAATCTTCCACGGCGTTCTTTAATCCCGGATGGCGCAAGTAGTGCCATGACCGTGTAATCACCGGCTCAAACCCGCGGATCAACTTGTGCTCGCCCTGAGCCCCCGCATCAAAGCGTTGCAGACCATGGGCGATCGCGTAGTCCATGCCCTGGTAGAAACAGGTTTCGAAGTGCAGGCGGTCGAACTCCGCCAGACAGCCCCAGTAGCGGCCGTAGAAGCTGTCGCCACCGATCAGGCTGAAGGCCATGGCCACCGGGCGCGTGCCTTGTTTGGCCAGGACCACGCGGATCGCTTCGGGCATGCGCTCGGCCAGCAGGCTGAAGAACGCGCGGGTCAGGTAGGGAGATTGGCGGCGCACCGCATAGGTGTTGGCGTAGCAGGCGTAGACGAAATCCCACTGGGCCTCGCTCAGTTCATGGCCTTGCAGCCACTCGAAGTCGATGCCCTGCCCTGCTACTTGTTCGCGCTCTTTGCGCATCTGTTTGCGCTTGCGTGAACTCAAGGCATCAAGGAAATCCTGGAAGTCTCGATAACCCCGATTCTGCCAGTGAAACTGACAACCCAAACGCTGCAGCCAGCCCGGTTGTTGGGCCAGCGCCGCATCGGCCAGTTCGTCAGTGAAGTTGATGTGGGCACTGGAGAGCCCTTCGATTTCCAGGTAACCCGGCAGGCTTTTCAGCAGTTCGAAACCCTCCTCTGCACTCGCCGCCAATAGGCGTGGCCCGCTGACCGGGCTGAACGGCACGGCAGTCAACAGCTTGGGGTAATACTCAATACCAGCCCGCTCGCAAGCATCGGCCCAACCGTGATCAAACACGTATTCGCCATAGGAATGCCACTTGCGGTAACTGGGCAGTGCCGCCACCAGCCGATCTCCTTCCCAATGCAGCAAATGCTCCGGCTGCCATCCCGATTGCGGGCCCAGGCTGGCGCTGTCTTCCAATGCGCTCAGGAAGGCGTGCCGTACGAACGGCTGGGCCTGTGGCACCAGCGCATCCCAGGCTTGCGGGGCGATCTCGGACAGGCTGTCCAGGCGTTGCAACGGCATCGGCATCCTCACTACTTCAGGGCTTGAAAGCCTGGCGAGTATCGCTGATTGCCGGCCTTGGTACACCCCCGTTTCGCACGACAAGGCTCTAAACCAATAGTTCCGAACGTGAAAAATTTGTCATCTAGATGACATCACTTCGCCACTGCGCCGTCATAAACGATCGTGATACTGACGCCTGTTTTTAGAGCGCCTGGTTCTACCCGGCGGCTATTTTTCCGTCCGTCATCGGTCGGTTGTGTCCTGGATGGTTTGCCATCCCTCCTCACTTTCGGAGATTGATATGCGTCTTGCTTCCACTAAAACTGCGGCGGTCCTGTGCGGCGGCCTGTTACTGGCCCTGAGCGTTCCGGCCAGCGCTGCAGTCGACGCTAAATTGCTCGACATGCTCAAGGCCAACGGCCAGATCACCAATGCCCAGTACAGCGAACTGCAAGCTGAACTGGCACGGGACCAGAAAGAGCAGCAGATCGCACGGCAAGCTCAACAAGAGACCAACGAACAGATCGCGGCCACCGCGAAGAAAACCAACGAGCTGAGCAGCTTCGACCAGAAGCTGGCCTGGGCGGCCAAGACTCAACTCAAAGGTGACGTGCGCTTCCGTCATGAAACCATCAAGATCGACGGCACCCCGAACAACGGCGGCAAAGACAAGGATCGTGAGCGCATCCGTGCTCGTCTGGGCGCCTACACCGAGATCAACTCACAAGTCGACACCGGCATCCGTATCGCCACCGGCAGCAGCGACGACGCCCGCTCCACCAACCAGGACCTGGACGGCTACTTCAACAAGAAGTCGATCTGGCTGGACCTTGGCTACATCGACTACCACCCGACTCAAATCAAGAACCTGCACGTGATCGGCGGCAAAATGCTGCAGCCGTGGGTCAGCATGGGCGATGTGATCTGGGACAGCGATATCAACCCGGAAGGCCTGGCCGTAACCTACAAATACCCACTGGGCAGCAGCGCCGAGCTGTTCGGCAGCCTGGGTAACTACAACCTCAAGGACAACGTCAACGGCGACGGCGTGCAATTTCGCAACGACCTGCGCATGACGGCAGGCCAGTTGGGTTCGCGCTTCTCGCTGACCGATAACCTGAAACTGACCGTGGGCGGCAGCGTTTACGCGTTCCAGAACGATGAAGACAGCCGTTGCCCGACCGCTGGCTCCTTCCAATGCCTGACCCCAGCCGAAACCATCGCGAACACCACCGCCGGCAATGCCAGCGAGTACCGTTTGTATGAAGGCTTCAGCCAAATCGACATCGGCGGCCTGGCTGTACCGCTGTCGTTCTATGGCCAGTACGTGCAAAACACCAAAGCCACGGACAAAGATCAGGACACTGCCTGGTTGCTCGGTGCCAAGTCCAAGGTCTTCGGTTTCAATCTGGACTACAACTACCGCGACGTACAACGTTACGCCGTGGTCGGCGCCCTCACCGACTCGGACTTCGCTGGCGGCTTCACCGGTGCACGCGGTCACAAGTTCAAGGTCGGTTACGACATCGACAAGAACTTCGCGGTCGGCGCCACTTACTTCCTGACCAAAGCGGACTACGCCAGCGCCCCGGGCTACCGCGACGCGAACGCCAACACCCTGCAGCTGGACGCAGAAGCCAAGTTCTAACGCCACCCCACTGTAGGAGCGAGCTTGCTCGCGAAGAACAGCAACGGTAACGCGGTTATCCTGGATAGCCGCGTTGCCTGTGGACTCTTCGCGAGCAAGCCCGCGCCTACAGATCCTTGAGTCGCTCTTGCGCCAACCGCTGCGCCAAGGCCTCCACACCCTCTACCGGCTCATCCGGCATTATCTTCAGCGTCGCCTGCATCAGGCGCATCTGGCGGATAAACCGGCGGCAGTTCGGGCAGAACATCAAGTGATGACGCACCAGCAGACGCTCGCGAAAGGTCAATTGCCCATCGAGATAGTCACTGGAACGTGCCACTTGTTCTTTGCAGGTCAACATTCGCCCGTTTCCTCAAAATGCTCCACCGTGGCGAAGACTTTAAGCCGTGCTCGATGCAACAGCACACGGACATTGGAGAGCGACAGCGTCAGAAGATTACAGATCTCTTCCAACTCCAACCCCTGGCGCTCACGCAGCACCAGCACGCTGCTTTGCAACTCAGACAAACTCAGCAACGTATGCTCCAGGCATTTGCGCAGTTCATCCTCGGTCAGCAGGGCTTCCGGGGTGTCCTGGTGCCAGGCGTAGGGGGCGACGGCCCAATGACCATCGTCGAGGGTGAAGCGATCATCACCAATAGTGCCATGGGGCGAAGGCAGGTCGTCGAGCAACACTTCGCGACGATTCTGCTTATAGCGTCCCTTGGCGGCGTTGGCGGTAATGGTCAGCAGCCAGGTCTTGAGGCTGGAACGCCCTTCGAACTTGGCCAGGTTACGCACCACCGACAGCCAGGCGTCCTGCACGACTTCGTCGGCGTGACGCTGGCCGACGATGGCATAGGCCACCGCCCGCATGGCGTTCTGGTAAGTGGTGACCAGTTCCTTGTAGGCCCGCTGCTCACCCTTGAGCAGGCGTTCAAGCAGGTGCGCGTCGTCCGCTGCTGCCATTCATGACCTCGATTGTCTTAGCGTTTGCGCAGGATCACGCTGCCGATCGAATAGCCCGCGCCAAACGAGCTGAGTACCGCCACCGAGCCCTTGGTCAAATCATCCTGGTATTTGTGGAATGCAATGACAGAGCCCGCCGAACTGGTATTGGCGTAAGTATCGAGGATCACCGGCGCTTCTTCCACCGAGGCTTCGCGGCCCAGCAGTTTCTTCACAATCAGGTGGTTCATGCTCAGGTTGGCCTGGTGCAGCCAGAAGCGCTTCACATCGGCTACGTTCAGCTGGTTTTCTTGCAGATGCACGCCGATCAGCTCGGCCACCATCGGGCACACATCGCGAAATACCTTGCGGCCTTCCTGTACGAACAGCTTGTCCGGAGCGCCGACGCCCTCTTCCGCCGTGCGATTGAGGAAACCGAAGTTGTTGCGGATGTTATTGGAAAACTTGGTCAGCAGCTTGGTGCTCACCACATCGAACTGGTGCTCGGAGGTCGCCAGGTCGGCGCGCTCCAGGATCACGGCAGTGGCGGCGTCACCAAAGATGAAGTGGCTGTCACGGTCGCGGAAATTCAGGTGGCCGGTGCAGACTTCCGGGTTGACCATCAAAATCGCCCGCGCCTGGCCCAGTTGGATGCTGTTGGCGGCGTTCTGGATGCCGAAGGTGGCCGAGGAACACGCCACGTTCATGTCAAAACCAAACCCTTCGATACCCAGGGCTTCCTGGACTTCAATGGCGATGGCCGGGTAGGCACGCTGCAGGTTGGAGCACGCGACGATCACGCCGTCGATGTCGGCAGCAGTCTTGCCCGCACGTTGCAGGGCTTGTTCGGCGGCGCCGACCGCCATCTGGCAGAGCACCGACCATTCGTCGTTGCTGCGCTCGGGCAGGCGCGGGGCCATGCGCTGCGGGTCGAGAATGCCGTCCTTGTCCATCACGAAGCGGCTCTTGATGCCCGAGGCTTTTTCGATGAAGGCTGCGCTGGATTCGGTCAGCGGCTGCACGTCACCGCGCTCGATGGCGGCGGCGTTATCGCTGTTGAACTGATGCACGTAGGCATTGAAAGACTGCACCAGCTCTTCGTTGGAGATGCTGTTGGCCGGGGTGTACAGGCCAGTGCCGCTGATGACGACGTTATGCACGGTCGTTCCTCTAAATCTGTCAGGCAGAAGATATTGGTACCGTCGTACCAAACTGTAAGTAGTCCGATTCCGCACCGCGGACACCAAACTGGCATCGCTTTATTCCTTCGCGTCGCAGCCCTTCACGACGATCCCGGCATTTATAGGCGCGAAGTTTGCCACAAACCCTGGGGTTTGGCGCCATATGCCAGATAAACACCCTCCGGCTTCCCTTGTAGGAGCGAGCTTGCTCGCGAAGAACTCAAGGACGCCGCGTTCGTCCAGACTGCCCGCGTTATCGTTGACGTTTTTCGCGAGCAAGCTCGCTCCTACAGGGGAGGCAGGTCTTCAGGCTTCTACCAGGCTCCATTGCTTGCTCAAGCGCTTGTCGGAAATCGGCACTTTGGTACCCAGTTGCTGGCCGAACAACGACACGCGATATTCCTCCAGCCACCAGCGATAGAGCTCCAGCTGAGGGTCGCGCTTGCCTTCCTGGGCATGCTTTTTCAGACGGTTTTCGTACTGCGTCCACAAGCCGGCCAGTTCGCCGCTCCACACCCGATCCTTTTGCACCTGGCTCGGCAGTTTTTCCAGGCGCAACTCGATGGCCTTGAGGTAACGCGGCAGTTCCTTGAACCACTGCGCCGGGGTTTCCCGCACAAAACCGGGATACACCAAATTGCTCAACTGCTGCTTGATGTCGTTCAAGGCCACGGCCTGAGCCAGGTCGATCTTGCCTTTGAAGCGCTTTTGCAGGCCGTGCCACAGTTTCAGCACGTCCAGGGTCAGGCGCGCCAGGCGCTCGGCGTGTTCGGTCCAACTGCCGCGCTTGCGTTCGGCCAAGGCGGCCAGGCCTGCGCCATCACGCGGCAGGTTGGCTTCGCCTTCGAGTACACAGGTGTCGAGGCTGGCCAACAGGATGTCTTCCACCAGCGCATCGATACGGCCCAGTTCGCGGTACATCAGGCCCAGTTCGGTCAGGCCTGGCAATTTGCCGCGCAGGAATTTCGCCGGTTCTGCCAGTTGTTGCATCAGCAAACGCTGCAAGGCGCGGCGATGCTGGAACTCCGCCTCGGCGGCGGTGGAGAAGCGCCCTTCCTTGACCGTGCCGTTTTCTTCCACCAACGCCGGATACACCGTCATCGACAGCCCGGCGATCTTCTGTTGAGTCTTTTCCGCCACCGCGGCAAACACCTTGGCTTCCACCGGCTGCTGGCTTTTTGCGGTTTGCGGCACGGCCAGCGCGGCCTGGCTGGCCTCGGCAAAGCGTGCGGTCAGTTCGGCCAGGTCGCGGCCTTCACCGAGGAACTTGCCCTGGCCGTCGACCACTTCCAGGTTCATCTTCAGGTGGCTTTCCACCTGCTGCGCGGCTTCGGCCCAGGCTTCATCGCTGACCCGCGCTCCAGTCATGCGCAGCAATTCGCGGCCCAGCGCCTGAGGCAACGAGCCCTGGCCAAACTCGATGCGTTGCAGCGCGGCCTTGACGAAGTCCGGCACCGGCACGAAGTTCTTGCGCAGCGCCTTGGGCAGGTTACGCACCAGGGCGATGCACTTGGCTTCGATCACCCCCGGCACCAGCCATTCCAGACGCTCCGGCGGCAACGCCGGCAGCAGCGGCGCCGGTACGCGCAGGGTCACACCGTCACGCGGGTGGTTGGGTTCGAAGTGGTAACTCAGTGCCAGTTCCAGGTCGCCCAGGTGCAGGGTGTCCGGATAATGCGCGGCGGTGACTTCACTGGCCTCGCGGGCCAGCACGTCTTCTTCGCGCATGATCAGCAGTTGCGGGTCTTTCTGGCTGTTGACCTTGTACCAACTGTCGAAGGTCGCGGTCTGATGGATCTCCGCCGGCAACCGCGCGTCGTAGAAGGCAAACAGGGTTTCTTCGTCCGCCAGGATGTCGCGACGGCGTGCCTTGGCTTCCAGTTCGTCGAGTTGTTCCAGCAGTTGCTGGTTGGCGGTAAGGCACTTGGCCCGCGACTGGATCTCGCCACGCACCAGGCCTTCGCGGATAAACAGCTCGCGGGACACCACCGGGTCAATCGGCCCGTAATGCACCGGCCTGCGCCCGACCACAATCAGTCCGAACAGGGTGATCTGCTCAAAGGCTACCACCTGGCCACGCTTCTTCTCCCAATGGGGTTCGAAGTGGTTTTTCTTGATCAGGTGCCCAGCCAGCGGCTCGATCCAGTCGGCGTCGATCTTGGCGACCATGCGCGCATACAGCTTGGTGGTTTCCACCAGTTCGGCGGTCATCAGCCATTGCGGGCGCTTCTTGCCGATGCCCGAGGACGGGTGGATCCAGAAGCGGCGCTGGCGTGCGCCGAGGTAATCGCCGTCTTCGGTTTTCTGGCCGATCTGGCTGAGCAAACCGGACAACACCGCCTTGTGCAGTTTCGGGAAATCCGCCGGCTCTTTATTGATGGTCAACTGCATGTCGCGGCAGATCAGGCTCAACTGGCGATGGGAGTCGCGCCACTCGCGCAAACGCAGGTAGTTGAGGAAGTTCTTGCGGCACCAGTTGCGCAGCGGGCTGGCTGTAAGTTCCTGGCGCTGCTCTTCGAAACCGCGCCACAGATTGACCAGGCCGGCGAAATCCGAATCCGGGTCTTTCCACTGTGCGTGCGCTTGGTCGGCAGCCTGCTGACGTTCCGGCGGACGCTCGCGCGGGTCCTGAATCGACATGGCGCTGGCAACGATCAGCACTTCCTGCAGGCTGCCGAGCTTGGCGGCCTCCAGCAACATACGGCCCATGCGCGGATCCACCGGCAGGCGCGCCAACTGACGGCCCAATGGCGTGAGCTGGCTGTTGCGGTCTACCGCCGACAGCTCTTGCAGCAGGTTGAAACCGTCGCTGATGGCCTTGCCGTCCGGCGGCTCGATAAACGGGAAATCGGTGATCTCGCCAAGGCGCAGGTGCAGCATCTGCAGGATCACGGCGGCGAGGTTGGTGCGCAGGATCTCCGGGTCGGTAAATTCCGGACGGCCGATAAAATCCTCTTCGCTGTATAACCGAACGCAGATACCCGGCTCGACCCGGCCGCAGCGGCCTTTACGCTGGTTGGCGCTGGCCTGGGAAATCGCTTCGATCGGCAGGCGCTGCACCTTGGCGCGGTAGCTGTAGCGGCTGATGCGCGCGGTGCCGCTGTCGATCACATAACGAATGCCCGGCACGGTCAGCGAGGTTTCCGCCACGTTGGTAGCCAACACCACGCGCCGGCCCGGGTGGGACTGGAAAATGCGCTGCTGTTCAGCCGGCGACAGGCGCGCGTACAGCGGCAGGATTTCGGTGTGCTTGAGCTGGGCCTTGCGCAGCATGTCGGCGGCATCGCGAATTTCGCGCTCGCCCGGCAGGAACACCAGCACATCACCAGGGCTGCGGCGCTCGCTGCGCTCGTAGGCGGCGATTTCATCGAGGGTGGCGAGGATCGCCTGGTCAACGGTCAAGTCGTCCTCGACGCGATTGCCCTCCTCGTCCTGCTCCAGGGTCAAGGGGCGATACCAGGTGTCCACCGGGAAAGTACGGCCCGAGACTTCGACAATCGGCGCGTCATCGAAATGTTTGGAAAAACGCTCCAGGTCGATGGTCGCCGAAGTGATGATGACTTTCAGGTCCGGACGACGCGGCAGCAGGGTTTTCAGGTAGCCCAACAGGAAGTCGATGTTCAGGCTACGTTCGTGGGCTTCGTCGACGATGATCGTGTCGTAGCGTTCCAGGTAGCGATCGTTCTGGGTTTCCGCCAGCAGGATACCGTCGGTCATCAGTTTGATCAGGGTGTTGGAATCGCTCTGGTCTTCAAAACGCACCTGATAGCCGACCAGCGCGCCCAACGGCGTGGCCAACTCTTCCGCCACCCGGCTGGCGACGCTGCGCGCGGCGATCCGGCGTGGCTGGGTGTGGCCGATCAGACCGAATTGGCCACGACCGATTTCCAGGCAGATCTTCGGTAATTGGGTGGTTTTACCCGACCCGGTCTCACCGGCAATGATCAGCACCTGGTGCTTGTTCAGCGCGGCTTTGATCTCATCGCGCTTGGCCGCAATCGGCAGGCTGTCGTCGTAACGGATCACCGGCAGGCTGGCGCGCCGCGCCGTGACCTGGGCGCAGGACGCCTGCATGCGCGCAACCCACTGCGCCAGTTTTTCCTCGTCGGGCTTCTTGCGCAGCTCAAGCAGTTGCCGGCGCAAGCGATGCCGGTCGGCGAGCATGGCGTGATCGAGGGTTTTGAGCAGTTGGTCGATAGTGGGCGCTTGGTCAGTCATCAGGTACGCAAGGGTCGTCTATATATGCAGGGGGCGGATTGTCGCAGAAAACCACCCACAAGCGTGCCCCCTCATTCGTTATCGCGGTCCTTGCGTCGGTACGGGAACACATCAATGACCTTGCCCGCGCGGATCGCCTCCTGAAGGCCTTTCCAGTAATCGGCGTTGTACAACTCGCCATGCAGTTCATCGAACAGCTTGCGCTGGCCGGCGTCGGCGAACAGGAACGGCGGGAATTCCTCGGGGAATACATCCAACGGGCCGATGGAGTACCAGGGCTCGGAGGCCATCTCATCCTCGGGGGTACGCGGCGCCGGAATGTGACGAAAATTGGCTTCGGTGAGAAAGCAGATTTCGTCGTAGTCGTAGAACACCACGCGACCGTGGCGGGTGACGCCGAAGTTTTTCAGCAGCATATCGCCAGGAAAGATATTGGCGGCCGCCAGTTGTTTGATCGCCAGGCCGTAGTCTTCCAGGGCTTCGCGCACCTGGGCGGGGTTGGCGTTGTCGAGGTAGAGGTTAAGCGGGGTCATGCGCCGTTCGGTCCAGCAGTGGCGGATCAACACCGTGTCGCCTTCGACTTCGACGGTGCCAGCGGCGACTTCCAGCAGTTCGGCGAGGCATTCGGGCTCGAACTTGCTCAAGGGAAAACGGAAGTCGGCGAACTCCTGGGTGTCGGCCATGCGTCCGACCCGGTCGACGCTTTTGACCAAGCGGTACTTCTCGATCACCGTGGCGCGGTTGACGTTTTTCGACGGTGAAAAACGGTCCTTGATGATCTTGAACACGGTGTTGAAGCCCGGCAGGGTGAATACGCTCATGACCATGCCACGCACGCCGGGGGCCATGATGAATTGATCGTCGGTGGTCGCCAGGTGGTTGATCAGCGCGCGGTAGAACTCCGACTTGCCGTGCTTGTAGAAACCAATCGAGGTGTACAGCTCCGCGACGTGCTTGCCCGGCAGGATGCGCTTGAGAAAGCCGATGAACTCCGCCGGCACCGGCACATCCACCATGAAGTAGGAACGGGTGAACGAAAAGATGATCGACACATCGGCTTCATCGGTGATCAGTGCGTCGATCTGGATGCCCTGCCCTTCGCGGTGCAGTAACGGGATCACCAGCGGCCATTGTTCGTCGCGGGTGTAGATGCGCCCTACCAGGTAGGCGCCTTTATTGCGGTAGAGCACCGAGGAGAACAACTCGACGTTGAGGTCTGGGTCTTTGCACACCCAGTCCGGCAGGTTCTCCCGCAGTTGGGCTTCAAGGCGATGCAGGTCGCCGGCCAGGTCGGCGTAGGGTTCGCTGAAACGGTAGTCGGCAAAGACCTGCGCGAGCATCTCCGGGATTTTCCCGGCGGGGGTGTAGGTACGCGTCTGCGCGGCCCGCGCCCGGCGCAGGCTGGGCCGGGTGGTGTGGATGAACATGCAGCCGTCGCTGATCAGGTCGTGGCTGAACAGCCCGCAGAAGATCGAGTTGTACCAGGTCTCGGAGAGTTCATCATCGAAACGCAGGTCGATCAGACCGATGTAGGCGCTTTTCACCACGGGCCACTGGTCAACATCGAGCAATGCTCCGTCATCAAAGCTACTGCGCAAACGCGCAATTACTTCGCCGACTTTTTCTTCATAGAGGTTGATCCGCGCCGCCGATGCCGCCTGCCCCTGCTGCCACTGGGCCTTTTCGAAACGCTCACGGGCGCCGTCAGTGATCTGGCGGAAGTGCTCACGGTAATCATCGAAACCATCGAGGATCATCTGGGCGACAGCGGAGGCGGATTGCGACATGCGGGAAACCTCTACGGGCATCTGGAAGCCCTGAGCTTAGCCAGTGTACGAGAGCAGGAGAAGGGTCATTTCTTGCACTGCCTTGTACAACTTCGTTCATTTCGTACATTTATTTTCAATTTTTTTAATTCGACCATTCGGTCAATAAACGCACCCTGAAGTCTCGTTGCGTTTTACCCGCACGCCTTCAATGGCGGGGCTTGGCAGGTTGAAGCCGGAAAACCGCGCGCAGCTCCGGCGGCGATCATCGCGCAGCGCTTTGGATCCAACTAAGGGAAACCCTGATTACCACACTGATGGCACTTTGATATATAGCGCGCCCTCTCCCACCCTAACAAGGTCCAAAGACCGATCCGGGAACAGGTTCTAATCGCCCAAGGAGCATTGAGATGTCATTGAGGAACATGAGGATCGGTCTGCGTGCCAGTCTGAGTTTTGGGGTTTTGGCCAGCTTGCTGGTGATCGTCGGGATGTTTGGGCTGGGCCAGATGGCCAAGTTGCGGCAGAGCGCACTGGTTATCGAAGCATCGTGGATGCCGAGTATCGAGAACATCCACGACAGCGCGGCCTTCGTGGCCAGCATCCGCCTAGAGGCGTTGCGCCTGGCGACCACCGACGAATCGCGGATCCGTGACAACAGCAAGGCCCTGATCACCCGCCAACGCACCGAGCTGCAAACCTTGCTGGACCATCACAAAACCCTGCTCAGCGGCGATGAAGAACGCGAGATGCTCAAGCAACTCGAAGGCAACGTGAATGCCTACCTGACCCTCGTCGGACAGATCGTTGCCCTGGTGGACAAGGACCAGCAACAGGACGCCATCGACCTGCTCAACAGCCGCCTCGCACCACAAGGCGTGATCCTCAACAAAAGCCTGGAGGACATGATCACCTTCAACCAGAGCGGTGTGGAAACCGCTGTGGACTCCGCCGCACAGACCTATTCCAGCGCGCAGTGGATCGTCGGTTCGATCATTGTGTTCGCGCTGATTGCCACCTTGCTGCTGGCCTGGCTACTGACCCGCAGCATCACCGCCCCCCTCGGCCAGGCCCTGATCGTGGCCCGCACCATCGCCGGTGGCGACTTGAGCCAGCCGATCGCTGTTAGCGGCAAGGACGAACCGGCTCAATTGCTCACGGCTTTGGCCACCATGCAGGCGCAGTTGCAAGGCACCATCCGTGGCATCAGCGAGTCGGCGCAGCAACTGGCTTCTGCGGCCGAAGAGATGAGTTCGGTGATGGAACAAAGCACCCGCGGCCTGCAAGCGCAGAACGACGAGATCGAACAAGCCGCCACCGCCGTGACCGAAATGAGCGCGGCGGTGGATGAAGTAGCGGGCAATGCGGTGTCCAGCGCCGAAGCGTCCCAGGCCTCCGACGAGGACAGCAAGCACGGCCACTACCAGATCAGCGAAACCATCAGCTCGATCCAGAACCTGGTGGACGAAGTGCTCGGCGCGTCGAACAAGGCCGAAGGCCTGGCCGTACAAGCTCAGGACATCAGCAAGGTGCTGGAGGTGATCCGTGGCATCGCCGGGCAGACCAACCTGCTGGCGCTCAACGCCGCCATTGAAGCGGCCCGCGCGGGCGAGGCCGGGCGTGGCTTTGCGGTGGTGGCCGACGAAGTGCGCTCCCTGGCGCAGCGCACCCAGGACTCCACCGAAGAAATCGAGCAGATGATCACCGGTATCCAGCAGGGCACCCAAGACACCGTCGAAGCCCTGAACAGCAGCGCCGACCATGCCGGCCAGACCCTGCAGCGCGCCAACAGCGCCGGCAGTGCCCTGGAGAAAATCACCGCGGCCATCTCGCAGATCAGCCAGCGCAACCTGGTGATCGCCAGCGCCGCCGAGCAGCAAGCACTGGTAGCACGCGACGTGGACCGCAGCCTGGTGAACATTCGCGACCTGTCCACCCAAACCGCCGCTGGCGCCACCCAGACGTCGGCGGCCAGCCAGGAACTGTCGCGCCTGGCGGTGGACCTGAATGGGCTGGTGACGCGGTTTGTCCTGTAATCATTGGAAATGTCATGCAACACTCGCGGGCTTATTGAGGTAGGAGTGTTGTGTGAGACCTGTCGACAGCCTGTATTTATTGGGACTCGCCGCCATTTGGGGGGCGAGTTTCCTGTTCATGCGCATCATCGCGCCCGAGATCGGCACGGTGCCGACGGCGTTTTTCCGCGTGTCGATCGCCGCCGCCGGGTTGCTGGTGATTTTGGCGATGATGCGCGTGAGCTGGGATTTCCAGGGCAAGTTCAAGACGGTGTTGCTATTGGGGGTCATCAACTCCGGGATCCCGGCGACCATGTATTCGGTAGCCGCCCAGGTGCTGCCGGCGGGTTACTCGGCAATCTTCAACGCCACCACGCCGTTGATGGGCGTGTTGATTGGCGGACTGTTCTTCAGCGAACGCCTCACGCCGTCGAAAATTGCCGGCGTGTGCCTGGGCCTGTTCGGTGTGGGTGTGTTGACCCGCGCAGGGCCGGTGGCGTTTGACCTGGAATTGCTGATGGGCGCGCTGGCGTGTTTGCTGGCGACCACCTGTTATGGCTTTGCCGGGTTCCTGGCGCGGCGCTGGTTGGATCAGCGTGGGGGCTTGGACAGTCGCCTCTCTGCGTTGGGCAGCATGCTCGGTGCGACGTTGTTTCTGTTGCCGTTCTTTGCGTACAGCGCGATCAGCCAGCCGCCCGCCAGTTGGGGTGGCTGGCAGGTGTGGTTGTCGTTGCTGGGGTTGGGGCTGGTGTGTACGGCGTTTGCCTACATTCTTTACTTCCGGTTGCTGACGTCCATCGGGCCGGTGAAGTCGATGACCGTGACCTTCATGATCCCGCCGTTCGGCGTGCTGTGGGGTGCGCTGCTGCTGGATGAGCCGTTGTCGATGGCGCACCTGTATGGCGGGGTGTTGATTGCGGGGGCGTTGTGGTTGGTGTTGCGGCCGAAAAGAATCCTGTAGGAGCCCGCTTGCGGGCGATGGCGATCGTCTAAACGCCATCGCCGGCAAGCCGGGCTCCTACAGGGTGCGGTTGTGTCAGGTCTTACGGAAGACGAATACCAGGCCGATGATGATCAACCCCATCCCCATCACGCTCAACATCGCGAGCCTGTTGCCGAAGATCAGGTAATCCATCACCGCCGTCACCGCCGGCACCAAGTAAAACAGACTGGTGACATTCACCAGGTTACCTCGGGCGATCAGGCGGTACAGCAACAGGGTGGCCAGCAACGACACCACCAGCCCCATCCACAGCACCGGCAGATAGAAACCGCTGCCGTGCTCGAAGTGGAACGGTTGGAACGGCACGAATACCGAACACAGCAGTAACCCCGCCATGTACTGCACCGGCAAGGTGCCCAAGGGGTTGTCGGTGATGCGCTTCTGCATGATCGAGCCGAACGTCATGCTGGCCAAGGCCAATAACCCGAAGAGCATCCCTGCCAACGACATGCCGGACAAGCCGATACCCTGGTAAACCACCATGATCAGCCCCGCCAACCCCAGCGCCAGGCCAAACAGCCGGCTCAACGAACGCTTACGTTCCATCAGCACAACGGTGAGGATCGGCTGCACACCCATGATGGTGGCCATCACGCCGGGAGTGACTTTCAGGTCCAGGGCCAACAGGTAGAAAATCTGATAGGCCCCCAACAGCACCAGCCCGGTCGCCGCTGCATACAGCATGGGCTTGCCGGGACGCGGCAGTTTTAATTTGAGGATGGGAATGAGCACTGCCAGGCCCGCGAAAGCGATGGCAAAGCGAATCAACAGAAACGCGAAGGGTGAGGCGTGAGCCAGGCCCCATTTGGAGAAGATCGCCCCGCTGCTCCACAGCAGGACAAACAGGCTCGTCGAGGCCGCCGCGGCCACGGATTGTTTCGAAAGAACAGACATGGATACCACCTGTCATCAGGCAAAAAAAGCCGACTCAGCGTTTGCTGAAATTCAGTAGGTTTTTTGGGGCAGGCAGAGGGAAACCAGCGACTCGCTGATCAGCCCGAAATGCCAACACCCGGCGGTGATACGACTGCGTACACCGGCGTGCTACTGACAGGTGGGGGGTAGTGACTGATCTGCGCAGGCTGCTTGTCCCCGCACGGCACGACCGCAGCGTTGACCGCTGAATCGACTACCGCTGTGCGCAGAGAAGCTGGCATGGGCTGATCTTGTGTGAAGAGATGAAGAGGATCGGACTATAACCAGCCGGTGACAGGTTTTGCAATCACCCTGAGTGGAGGAGTTTTCATGTGGGCCCTGCCGGACGGGTCGCTATAATACCGCCCAGATTTTTCCAAGGACTCCCCATGATCGCATTGCCCTGGCTGTACCTGGCGCTCCTTTCCATCGGCTATCTGCTGGCCTTGATCTACGGGCAACTGGGGGTGCTGGCGGGCGTGTCCGTCGCCCTGCTGCTGATCGCCGGTTACGCCGTACGCCAGCAACGCACACCCTGGGCGCGCTACCTCGGCCACGGGTTGTTTATCGTCTTGGCCCTGAGCCTGGCGATGCACTGGTTGCCGGGTTTCTACAACGGGCGTGGTATTGCCCCGCAACGTTTCACCGACGATGCCGTGCCCTTCTCGATGTACCTGAACCAGGACAAACCACTGATTGGCTTCTGGCTGTTGCTCGCCTGCCCATGGATCGTGGCACGGCGCTCGTTGCGGCTGTCGATCTGTGTGGCCGCCCTGGCACTGACCTTGACTGCCGTTGTTGCGCTCGGTGGAGCAGTGCTTTTGGGGATCACTCACTGGGCCCCAAAATGGCCGGAGCAATCGTGGTTATGGGTACTGAACAACTTACTCTTGGTCACGCTGGTGGAAGAGGCGTTGTTTCGCGGGTACGTACAGGGAGGGCTAAGCCGACGATTTAAGCATTTGTCGTATGGCGACAACCTGGCGTTGTTGCTGGCTTCGTTGCTATTTGGGCTGGTGCACCTTGGCGCGGGGTGGCAGTGGACGTTACTGGCAACCATCGCAGGGGTGGGGTATGGGTTGGCGTATCGGTTTGGTGGGTTGGGGGCTGCGGTTATGACGCATTTTGGGGTTAATTTGGTGCATTTTGGGCTCTTTGTATATCCGATGGCTGCGTAGAAAAAGCCTATCTTTTTTTGACGACATCACGTTAACGGATAGGTAACTAAGCACAGATCCAAAATACATCTGAAATGATGGAACTCTTAGTTTCACTAGGCCGGCCTGATAAGTCGATTTCCATACACAATCGCAAATGAGTTCGTCGCGCTTTCGCTGCCGCTGGATACTCCTAGCCCCAAAGCCGAGCCTCAACGAATGAAAGCTTGGAGTATTTTCTCTTAAATATCGCACTAGCACCATTGGGGTGCCTTTCGAACCGTCCGTAGCAGTGGTCAGAATGTCCTCCGCGCCTTTTGTATTGAGATCATAGAAGGCCTGCCTCCAGAGCTGAGGCCTTCTATGAATTCAATCAAAATACCCAAAAGATCGTGCACACCCTCCAGCAATATACTCAGCGTTAAATAGATGGCTCTGCCTCTCTTCTGGCTATATACCTCGCCTTAGACGCGTCAGAATGATTTTGTGCCGACTCACATGGTTATTGAAACGCATCACACACGCACTCTAGCAGTCGACACTTCCCGTGGTTTCTTGGTGGGACCCTCAGTCAAATACTTTACAGTCCACTTCCCGACCCTCTGAGCAGGTGTCTCGATAGCTTTATGAATAAGCCATGACAAGAGAAACACCGAAAGTGTGACAATAATCAGCGAGACCCATGCTTTGACACCTAAGTCCAAAAGAATACGCAGGGCCACATACCCCGTTACACCGTGAACGACGTACAGGGGATAGCTGATATTAGCGAAAAAATCAAAAACTCGATTTGATTTGAACAACGATGGAAAAGCGTACGCAAAAGAAAAAACCAACAACGCTGCCGCATAACTCCAAACCAAGTAAAACGAACTGGATGTAGGCCCGCTATACCAAAGTGCAGCAAACACAGTAAACAGCACACCCACCGTAAAATACCCAACAGGGTATGTCATACGACCCGAATTGACATAATGAAACGCCACACCTATAAACATAAAAACAAGGTACTTTGCAGGATAAACAATGTAAGCAAGAGCTTTTAAATAGAGATCCGCATTAGTAGCCCCGAGAGCCTCCAGTTGTCCGCTGACCAAAACACAGGCCAGCGCAATCAATAAGGGAGCGATAAAAACAGCCCGGGAACCACGCCTGATCAAAACTGAAAATACGGCGCATACCAAATAAAACTTCAGCTCCACCTCAAGCGCCCAGACTATCCCATCAATATCCTTAGACCAAAGAATATCCCTTAAGCCTGGAAAATAGTGAATAGCGACCTCCCCATTAGTGTAGGGCCAAACGCCACCAAAATAGTAAGTGGATAGGTAAACAGCAAGCAGCGTCACAGAAAAACCAAAAAAATACGTTGGGAAAATTCGAAACACTCGGTTAACCAGAAAGGAAAATCCGCTGATTTTCTCAAGAGAGAACGGAATAACGAACCCACTTATTATAAAAAACAGAGCGACGCCAAAAGCACCAAAATTGAAAAGCGGATAGCTATTTACAAGAGCAATATAATTGGGCACAGCGTATTCATTCAGTGGAAGCACGGGCGCATTGATCAACGTCGACACGGCTGGCCGCACCATCCAAAACACACCAAAATAATGGGCCACAATCACAGAAAGCGCCGCAAAGCCCCTTAGTGTGTTTGCAAACTGTACCTTGTTTCCACTCATACTCTCATCCGTATCAATTTAAAGTAGTTGGCTCAGCATCCATACTTTGCAAAACAGTCAAACCGTTAACATCATATAGCAGCAGACAAAAGCACAGTTCGTATTTTCTTCTGGTGTGGAGAAAGCCCGTCGTAGCTTTTAGATGCTCCTATTATCTCAACAAACCACGGTATACCTTTGCGTAGCCTTCAACCATTCGATCTGCTGTAAAAACCTGCTCAAACCGCAATGCAGCCTGGCGTCCCATTTCAACACTTACCCCCGGATTTTCCCACAACGTAATCATTGCCTGTGCCAACGCTTTGGCATCACAAGGAGGAATGACAATTCCGGTTTTACCCGCAATATTTATATAGGTTGTCCCGGTACCGATCTCACAGGAAATAAGCGGCTTACCAAACATGGCAGCTTCCAACAGCGAAATACCAAACGCTTCAGAGCGCAAATGTGACGGAAAGACCATGGCATAGCACAGCATTAATAAAGCAGTTTTGTCATCATCCGGCAGGCTGCCGAGAAAATGAATGTTGGACAGGCCAAGCTCCTTGGCTTTCTCTTTCAAGCTGGCGTCCATTGGACCCTGCCCCAAGATGACGATCGGAAAAGGGGCTGTACGAGCCGCCTCAAGTAGATACTCCAACCCTTTGTAATAACGCAAAGCACCAATAAAGAGGAAAAAACGCCCTTCAAACTGCCGCTTCCAAAAATTTAATTTTTCCGATCGCACTTCAGGATAAGTATTCTTGTCCAGACCGATAGGGATAATCGTCAACTTATCCTTGTAACGCTGTAGCGTCGGGCTACTGTCAGCATACTTGGGCGAGGACGCAATTATATGGTCTACACTATTGAGAAAACTATGCATCAAAGGCTGATAGAGTTTCAGTAGCGTCTTTTGTTTCACGATATCCGAGTGGTAACTGACAACCGTGGGTTTGGATACCTTCGAGAGAAAATGAACGATATCCATGAACGGCCAAGGAAAATGGTAGTTGATGATATCTGCTTCCCTCGCCATCTCAGCGAAGTCCCGGAACACTGATAATGAAAACCCTGTTGACGCCAAATGAAGGTCTAGCTGTGACGTGCGGGCCAGGTGTTCACCCACTTGAATATTACGCTCAGCGCCTTGCGGGCTCAGCGAGAGCACCTGAGCATCTATTCCATGTTCCCTCCCGCCCTCCGAAAGCTGAAAGATGACCTGTTCAATCCCCCCCATAGTTTGCGGATAGTAGGTCTTAAAAAAATGGAGAACTTTCAATCTGATGCTTCCCTTGTCATTTTCTTTGCTGGGACACCCACATAAACCCCCGGTTCGTTCAGGTTACGGTGTGCACACGCGCCAGCTCCCAACGTGACCCCATCTATCACGGTGATACTATCTATGACGGTAGATCCTGCTCCGATAAAACAAAATCGCCCAATTCGAGACCTGCCTGCGACAGCCGCGTTGATAGAGACATGGGTGTAATCCCCAATGCCACAGTCGTGTTCGACAATCGCACCCGTATTAATGACACAACCCACACCGATAGATGCCATTGGCCCAATATGTGCGTGATGCGCAATCAAAGTTCCAGGCCCGATACTCGCGCCATAGCCGACCGTCGCTGTCGGCGAGACAAGCGTAAATAATGGCCAACCACGCTGCAGCACGGATTCACATTGCGAACTTCGGCTCAGACCATCTCCTGAAGCTGGCATCACGGACCAACCATCTGGCAGCTCTTCTTCCCAGCTCTGCAGAACAGGAAACCCCGCAAATGTTTCATTTTCACGAGCGTTACTGTCTATAAAGCAAAGGTGTTTAATCCCCGACGCCATTGCCACGTCCGCCACTGAGCGTGCATGACCACCGAAGCCGAGAATGAGTAAACCAGATGGAAGGTTCATGAGCCTGTCTCTTCTCAAAAAGTCTCGGTTCTTGAAATTCTGTCCAAAATCTCGATGTGTTCATTGACCACATCAGTCCAGTTCCGCTTGGAAAGCAGTTCATAAGCGTTCATTTGGACAGCAAGTAGTTGGTCGCGGTTCAAAATACCCCATTGAATGCGGTCAGCTATATCTTTCCAATCATACGGATTGAAAAGCGTCAGTGTTTGCAGCTCCGGATCTACCAAAACTTCCTCCGTTACCGGAATGCGCGCCATCACTACGGGAGTAGACACAGACAGCGCCTCCGTAAATGTAAACGGGCAGCCACCTTCACTCAAACTTGGATTAACAGCCAGATCCGCCAACTTGTAACAAGCCGCCAATTCTTGGACGGTCAATCCGTGCATGCAAAGAACATCGTTCTCTAAATAATTATCTCGAATATAGTCCTTTACTGTCAAAAAACCCTCTGCATGGCCTGTCAACACTAACTTGTGCCGTATCAAGTCATTGCGCAAAAGATACTGATAAGCTTTGAGCAAAGAAATAATATTTTTATTAGGTCTAAACTGACTCGCGTAGAAAATAAACTTAGCATCACCATTAAAAAACGTTGAAGCGTAAGAATAATTTGATGCTTTTTTCAACGCGCGCTTAAAAAGCGTCGTACAGTAGTTTCTCGATGCGGCTTCAGCATCTGACAGCCCCCTTACGGCGACGTTGCCGCTGAGGTCGTTGGGCGCATGGTAAACAACTGAAATTGCCGAAGGCTTGAGGGCATACCGTTCAACCAGTGTTTCCCACTTAACGTTCTTGCTATAGGTGACGAAATGTTGCCCACCATGAATAGCCGCTTCGACCCGTTCATATACCTTCAAAAACCGCTCACCGCCCACCTCAGAAAATCCGATAGGAAAATCTGAGAGAACAACATCAGGCACACACATCAAGCGCGGTGCTTTAATGTTATTGAACGCGGGCCAGAAAGCAGTAGGACTGTACCAAGCCTTCACGTCTGTCATTTTATTTACAATTTGCAGCATACGGTCTGACTCAACCTGTTCCAAACGCTGATACAGGCGAAGTACAAATGCATCCTCCTTGGGAGCTCCAACCGCTTTACGCAGCCGATTGACCACTTTTCTCACTGGGCGTAAGAGTCGACGAACGACCACAGTGATTTTTAACTGAAGTGCGTAAAGTGGTAACAGTATCAGCACTGGGCTAAAGAGTAATGCCAATATAAAAAGGACCAGTGCCTCGATCGCTAGCCGAAATACACCACTGTAGGAATCGACACTGATCAATCGATCTTCAACTTTACTCGCAAACACCGCCTTCCAATGAAAGAGCTTCTTCGCAATCCGCTCCTTCAGGCTCATTTTCTTCAATTTCTTTTTTCTTGCAATGTACCCTTCGTAACCGCGAAGAATCATAGGAATACCGGGAGGCGATACAATTTCAAACACGTCCTCTTCGACACCCTCACTCAAAAACAACTCGTGAAGCGCTTTTTTGGTCCAGCTTGGGCATATTAGGGTGAACTTAACATCGTCTCGTCCAGCCGCCCCCTTCAGAAACGCAGCAAGGTAACGGCCCAACCCTTCATGTCGAAGGTCTATGCCAGGAGCGTATGCCAAGTAAATCCCAAACCTTTTCATAGGCATTCCCTCACCACTTGCCAATACGCACTCGCCAACTTCTCTACACCTTGCTCACCTAACATTTCACTCGTAGGCAAATTGTTACGACGCTCCAAATACGCAAGTTCCATCTCTTTAAGCTGGCTGGCCATTTGCTTGGGTTTATCCGACTTCATCCAACTGAGCCCTAGTGAAAACTGCTCATCAATTTCTCGCATCGCGGGGTAGTCACTGCTTAAAGACGGCACTCCAAGACCAGCAGCTTCAATGACACTGAACGTACCATTATCTATCGCTCCGGCATGCCATAAAAAAGATGCACTGGCCAATACACTTTGGTAATTTCGGTCCGGCAACTCACCGAGTAGTTTGATATTTTTCTTCAATGGTCGACTTTTACCTAATAACTCGGCCAAGGGTTTTAAGTGCGGCAAAGAGCTTTTAAACAATCCTTTAGTATCCACACCGGTAATCCGACACTCCAATACGCCGCCCAACTCTTCATAGTAAAACTTTAGCGCTTTAACAGCATTCACATGATTTTTGTGTATTGCCGTATTGGTAGTCCACAAAAAATAGTTTGAGCTTTCTGCAACGCTGCCTTTCACCTGAGAAAAATCAGGTGCCAACATGGGCAGTTTAAATACTTTCTCAGGCGGCATGCCAGCGTAATTCAGCGCATCCTGTTTCGTAAACTCCGTCGTCACCAGTACTTTAGAAGCCGTCCTTGCCGCATTCAAAAATGGCTGGTCTGCACCAAAAGGTAGTATAGGCACATACCGTTGGAGATAATCATAGACCATGAGTACTGATGGACGCATCGGCAATAACGGCCCGCTGAGTCGATCTGATATAACAAGCCAGACATCACAATCCTGGAGATTATTTATTCCATCATTGACAACTAAATAACGGGGGCTTTTCGGTTCCCAGCCCTCATGACCGGAATAACGCATTGCCCTGCGAGCAGGCGCAGCATCTAGAATATTCCATTTATAAGGTCGAATTAATATGCCTTCTTCAAGATCCATAAACTCTTCATCAGGATAACTGTCTGGCTTATCCAGATGAAGAAACACGACATCTACAGGCTCGCCAGCCTGTCGGCTGCCGTGGTACAGGGCATTGGCTACAAGTTTTGCCCCCCGCAGACTTCCGCCTCTATATTCTACCGGTACGATCACGGCAATTTTTTTACGACGAATCGGACGATCTATACTTTCGACCTTTACCGATTCAAGTTCCGCAAGTACTTTTTTGAATCCTGCCTGCCACGCCTGCTCACAATTTTTTGCTTTCATGGGCTCAAGCAAAATCAATTGAGATTCGCGGATACTGTTGATCAATTTCTGATCGTAATTCATTAACTGTTTTGCTTTAGCCTTAGCTTCGGCAACTGTTTTACAACGACCAGGTAATCCAATACCGCCCATTTTGTCCAACATCCCGCCAGCCATGAACAGCAAGGGCATGCCCGCACGAATGGCTTCAAAGGGGTGATAATGGATATGATTAGGCTCGGTGGAATGATAGAACATCACTCTGTGCTGCTTCATGTTGTATTCATGCTCTTCACTCGAGACGAAGCCAAGAACATGCTTATCTGATACATCAATAGGTTGCGCGCCACCTATGGTGTACTCCAGATCCGAAAAATCACGAATGAAGTTTTTGTAGATTGTCTCAAAGTAGGGTGAAGAGCCAATCCTTGGGCATACAAATAGTATTTTGTTGAGTTTGCCTTCCCACAGTTCCGGTTGCGCCTCACCTTTCAAACCAACAGGCAGGTAACAGTCTCTACTCGCCAAGAAATTTTGCTCGGAGTCCTTCAGGTGTTCATAACCGGCGCCAAACCAAAACCGCGAGCCGATTGATTTGATGCTGCGGACAAGCGCCTCGCCCGCCTCGTCGTAAAACAATTGCGAATAGGAATAACCTTTCGACAGACCAAAAACACGTAATATTATTGCGCCAGCAAAGTGTCGTACCGCGCTTTTTATTTGCAGCGGAAAGAACCCAATGATTGCCACATCGAAATATTGATTAGCGATCCGCCACGCTTCTTCACTGGGGCTTACATACCAGTCCTGCGCATTCAGAATATCCAGCTCCGCCTTGGGAATTGTCAGCGCAGCATCAAAACTAGCATCTACGTTGGCTGAAAGATTCCCTTCATCGTAAGGAAAGCTCTTGGGCATAAAAATTTCATTTACGCCCAATGCTTTCAGCTGATCGACTTCAAATTTCCGCAATGTAGTGTGGTTGAGCAACCAAAGGACTCTTAAGGTCTTCAAATTATTTCAGTCCATTTATAACTTTATATTCAGCAACTGCCTTGTCACAGGTACCGTCAAACACCAATTCACCATGATGAAAAACCAGCCCACGGTTGCAGATCGATCGCAACGCGCTGAAATCATGCGTCGCCAACACAAGAATTTCTGCTTTTTCAATAAGTCCGGTAATACGCTCCCTGGCTTTAGCCATGAAGTTAGCGTCCCCCGCACCAATCACCTCATCCAGCAGCAAGATATCGCCTCCCACTGTCGTAGAAATAGCGAATGCCAACCTCACCTGCATACCGGCGGAATAGGTTTTTATTGGATAATCAATGAACTCACCCAGCCCCGCAAAATCGACGATTTCATCAGACTTTTCGCGCATAAACTGTGGAGAGAGACCGAGCAGCAACCCCCTGTAGAGGATATTTTCCCTACCCGTTGCATCAGGTTCAAAGCCAAGGCTAAGATCGAAAAGAGACCGGACCTGGCCTTCAACTTTAAGCGAACCACTTGAGATAGGATAAAGTCCAGCCACCGTTTTCAAGAATGTGCTTTTACCCGCACCGTTATGCCCGAGCAGCCCGACGCGTTCACCACTATTTATCTCGAGTGAGATATCTTTAAGAGCATGAATATCTGCAACTCTTGAGTTCTTTTCCCGTTTGTGGAATATGCCCGCCATGAGGGATTTGAGCGAGCGTTCCTTATAGGCGACCGACGCATAATGAAGGTTGACGTTATCAAGTATGATTCGATTATTTTTCATAGGTAAAAGATCACTTTTCGCTCAACCTTGCTGCCAATAATGACTGCCAATATGCCGAAGAACGCTGCCGTACCAATGCTGAACGCGTAATTTTCCCACGTTGGCCACTCACCTTGAAGCAGCGGCGCGCGAATTAACTGCAAGATGTGATATACCGGATTGTAGTCAACTAACGCATGGAGCCCGCTATTTTTGAACATTTTGGCTTCAAAATAGACGGGAGAGACGAACCACAGAGACTGCATTATCAATCCCAGTGCATGCGGGACGTCTCGAAAACGAGTGCTCACGTAAGACAACAAGGTGGACACCGGCCACGCAATCAGCGCCAGAATAGGGAAGAGCGTTAATGAAGCCAACCAACTCCAACCAAAATTCTGCGGAAGCACTACGGCTACCCAGCCATAAAGCGAAATACTGGCCAGCATTAGGACAATCGAACTCCCCACAACAGTGCGAAGTGTGTAAATCGCCAGCGGGTGGTTGCATTGTTTTATATAAGCGTCTGCCTGCACGAATGACAATGATCCCGCCACAGTGTTAGCCGAAATACATTCCCAAACTATAATCCCAGATAAAATATAGGGGGCATAGGTCACAATATCCGCATTGAACAACTTGCTGAATACCAGCGTCAGGAGCAGTGTCAAACCCAGTGGCTGTATAACTGACCACGCCATACCGAAAAAGGAACGCCGCCATCTTGATCGAAGGTCAGCTAAGGATAGATGTATCCAAAAATATCGGGCAGCCCATACACGAGAAAAATAGGAAAGCATCACTTCACCTGAAAAAATATTTTAATTCAAAGAATCGATTTCATTTCGACCCCATGAATTCTACTCGGCAATTAGGGTCGGTTTTCCAACCCTAACTCCCACCTTTTTATTCGGCGAAGTAGCTTCGAATCCCGTCCACTACCTGCTGTACCTGTGCGCGACTCAATGTCGGGTAACTTGGAAGATTCATCCCTCGGGCGCTTAAATCCTGAGCGACCGGAAAGTCTTCATCCGTCTTGCAGTGCGGCAAATGGTGAGCAGGTGCGAACAGCGGGCGCGTTTCTATGCCACTATTTTTCAAATGATCACGCAGCGCCTGACGCTGAGCCGGATCATCCAATAGCACGGAACACATCCAATAGGAGTGACGCGTGCCAGGCTGCTCTGCATGCATCTGCAACGGAAGCCCTTCAAGTGCTTCCCGATACCAATCGGCTACCTGACGCTTGAGCGTAATGATTTCGTCTGCACGCTCCAGTTGAGCCAGGCCAATGGCCGCGCATATATTGGTCATGCGATAGTTGAACGCCAACTCGTCATGCCAGTATTCACGGGTCTTGGACACCCCCTGACTCTTCAGGTGACAGGCTCTGTCGTGAATTGCCTTATCTTTCGACACGACCATTCCACCCTCACCGGTAGTAATGGTCTTGTTTCCAAAGAAGCTGAACGTGGCGACATCACCAAAGGTGCCTACATGCTGACCTTTGTACAGAGAACCGAAGGCTTCTGCGCAGTCTTCGATCAGCAGCAAGTCATGCGCCTGACACAGCGCGACAACCTCATCCATGTCGCACGCCAAGCCGTACAAGTGCACGACCATAATGGCCTTGGTCTTGGTTGTAATGCGGCTGCGGATGTCTTCAACGCTGACGTTCCAGGTATCAGCCAAGGACTCGGCATAGACTACGCTGGCGCCGGTTTGCAGGATGGTGTTGACCGATGCCACGTAAGTCAGCGTGGGAACGATAACCTCATCGCCCGGCCCTAGCCCCAGAGCAGCCATAGCCAGGTGCAAAGCGACTGTGCCATTGCTGACCGTCGTCGCGTGCTCCGCACCGATGTATCGGGCGAACTCGCTCTCGAAGCGGGAAATGAATTCTCCGCGAGAAGAAATCCAGGTCGAATCAAGACACTGGTTTACATATTCCTTTTCACGTCCACCCAGAAAGGGCTGATATACCGGAATCATCCGAGCTGCCCCTTATTCTTGACCTTTGAAATACTTATAGCCGTGGGCCTGGACCAGTTGGTCGCGCTCGGCTTCACGCATGTCTTCGCGCATCATTTCTTCTACCAGCTCAGCGAAAGTCGTTGTCGGCACCCAGCCCAACTTAGCCTTCGCTTTGCTCGGATCACCCAGCAAGGTTTCAACTTCGGCAGGTCGGAAATAACGCGGGTCAACCGACACGATGCACTTGTTGGTAGCGAGGTCGTAGCCTTTCTCATCAACACCATCGCCTTCCCAGCGAATCTTGATACCGATTTCGTTGGCGGCTAGTTCAACAAATTCGCGCACGGAGTGCTGCTCGCCAGTCGCAATAACGAAGTCTTCCGCTACATCTTGTTGCAACATGAGCCACTGCATTTCTACGTAGTCACGGGCATGACCCCAGTCGCGCAGAGCGTTCATATTGCCGAGGTACAGGCAATCCTGCAGACCCAACTTGATGCGGGCCAGGGCACGGGTGATTTTGCGGGTCACGAATGTTTCGCCACGGATAGGCGATTCGTGGTTGAACAAAATACCGTTGCAGGCATAAATGCCGTAGGACTCACGGTAGTTCACCGTCATCCAGTAGGCGTACAGCTTGGCGACGGCATACGGAGAACGAGGGTAGAAAGGCGTGGTTTCTTTTTGCGGGATTTCTTGAACCAAGCCATACAGCTCTGAAGTGGACGCTTGGTAGAAGCGAGTTTTCTTTTCCAGCCCGGCAATTCGGATGGCTTCAAGAAGGCGCAAGGCACCCAGAGCGTCAGAGTTTGCCGTGTACTCAGGCTCTTCGAACGAGACGGCAACATGACTTTGCGCGGCGAGGTTGTAGATCTCGTCTGGCTGAACCTCTTGAACGATACGGATCAGGCTACTGGAGTCGGTCAGGTCACCATGGTGCAACGTCAGATCGTAGCCTGTCGAATGCGGGTCGTGGTAAAGGTGATCAATACGGGCAGTGTTGAACATTGAACTACGGCGCTTGATACCGTGTACCGAATAGCCTTTTTTCAGCAAGAATTCGGCAAGGTAAGCACCATCCTGACCAGTAATACCCGTAATCAATGCTACTTTCTTGTCGCTCATTTATTCACCAATTTAAATTAACAATCGAACAGCCAGTCTCTAAAGAGAGCCAACCCCTCGCTTTCCCCCTCACTTTCCTTGTGGAAGCGAGAACCTTTTACATGCTTTACATCGACAGCTGTGCAATAGCAGTTCTGTCAATTGTCAATACGGGTACGTTCCGACAACACAACGGACGCCTGCAAAGCCAAGCCAGGCGCCACCTTCAAACACCAGCCCGGCCGTAAATATCCTGGAACCGGACAATATCGTCCTCACCCAGGTAATCACCACTCTGAACCTCAATCATCACCAGATCGATAACCCCCGGATTCTCCAGACGATGTGAATGGCCCGCGGGAATGAAAGTCGACTCGTTGGTGTTGAGCAAGAATTCACGATCATTGTTGACCACGCGTGCCATCCCACTCACCACAATCCAGTGCTCACTGCGATGGTGATGCATCTGCAGCGACAACGATCCCTGCGGTTTCACCACGATACGCTTGATCTTGAAACGCAGTCCCTCTTCCAGTGTGGTGTAAGCACCCCAAGGGCGACGCACCGTGGTGTGATCAAGGTGTGACTGATGGCCACTGGTCTTGAGTCGCGCGGTGATCACCTTGATATCCTGAGCATGGTCCTTGTGCGCGACCAACAGGGCATCCGGGGTATCGACGATGATCAGATCCTGAACGCCT
Source organism: Pseudomonas reactans (assembly GCF_013385825.1). Classification (GTDB taxonomy): domain Bacteria; phylum Pseudomonadota; class Gammaproteobacteria; order Pseudomonadales; family Pseudomonadaceae; genus Aquipseudomonas; species Aquipseudomonas reactans. Next base: position 161,253 of record NZ_JACAPG010000020.1, read on the forward strand.
ACCAACGCGGCCAGACGACGCTGGCTGCGTACGTAGTTGTTAGTGGCATCGTGAAAAATCGCCTCCCCCTCGACACGGTTACCTTGTTCATCGGCCTGTGACAACTCGCTCATGGCATTCCACGAGCCGATATCACTCCAACCAATGTCACAAGGCACCGTTGCCACTTTGTTCGAACGCTCCATAAGCGCAAAGTCGATGGATATATCAGGCACTTTGGCAAAGCTTTCGGGGTCGAGGTGCAGGCTGCGGTGGCTATTGCCCGTCATCGTGCCCGAGCCAGCCAGGCACAGGTCTACGGCGCTGGATACGTCCGGCGCGCACAGTGACATCTGTTCGATCAAGGAGCCAGCGCGGAAGCAGAACATGCCTGAGTTCCAGAAGTACTCGCCCGACGCCAAATAACCCTGGGCCGTTTCGAGGTCCGGCTTCTCGACGAAGCGTTTGACCTTGAAACCGTCCCCCAGGGAGCTGTCGTTATCTTTCTGGATATAGCCGTAACCCGTCTCAGGGTATTCGGGCTTCACGCCGAAAGTCACCAGCCAGCCCTCTTTGGCCAACTCGCATGCGCTTGAAACCGCAGCGGAGAATGACACTTGATTATCGATCAAGTGATCGGCCGGCAATACCAACATAATGGCATCTTGCCCATGAGTACGCGCAACTTCCTGGGCAGCCAGCGCAACAGCCGCTGCAGTATTACGACCGAAGGGTTCCAGCACAAAACTCAAATTGGTGAACTGGGGCGCCTGGGCACCGTATTCATCAAGTGTCTTGAAGTAGAGATCGCGATTAGTGATCGTCAATACTTCACTCACATCGTCCAATGCCAACGCGCGAGCGTATGTTTTGCGGATCAAATTACCGCCGTCAGGTAGCTCGATAAACGGCTTGGGATGCGCTGAACGTGAAACCGGCCAGAGACGGCTGCCCGAACCGCCACAGATAATGACTGGAACAAGTGTCACTTTGTACTCCTTTACGCATTGCCACTAGATTTCCGCCGCAGCCCTCGCCCCCTCGAAGCCGCCTGCTCGAAAAAAGTGACTAGAGTCTTTCAGCTAAAAAAGTCAAATCGCCGAAGGCGTTTTGGGGGAGAAATACTGTTTTTTTCTTACAGAATAACGCGTGTATTCTTTATCAAATGGTCATTTATGTCTAGGAAAAGGCGGAACATTCCCACTGATGTGATCATCCTTACTCTCTGGCCAAATGCCACTTTCATTAGAACTTGTCACTTTTCTTGGTGATTTTTCCTACACCTCACCAATCTGCACCTAAAATCTCCGATTCCATTGATTTAGAGCCTTGGCAGGTGCTGTCGCTTTTCCGGGCAAGCCTCCAGCAAAGTACCCTTCAGAAAATCCTCCTCAATAATCACCCACAGCTGCCGATACCCCCTGAAAGCCTTGCGGATTGAACAACCATGCGTAATAACCAACCCGTTACCCAGCGCGAACGTACCTTCCCCGCTCAGCAACGGTTGATCTCCACCACAGATGCCAAAGGCGTGATCACTTACTGCAACGACGCCTTCGTCGAGATCAGTGGGTTCTCCCGTGACGAACTGGTGCGTGCCCCGCACAATCTGGTCCGTCACCCGGACGTGCCGGCGGCGGTGTTCGCGCACATGTGGTCCACGCTCAAACAAGGCTTGCCATGGATGGGCATCGTCAAGAACCGCTGCAAGACCGGTGACCACTACTGGGTTAACGCCTATGTAACGCCGGTTTTCGAAGGCAACCAGGTGGTCGGCTACGAATCGGTGCGCATCAAGCCCACCGCCGAGCAGATCCGCCGGGCCGAAGCGCTCTACCACCGCATCAACCAGGGCAAGTCGGCGATTCCTCAGCGGGACAAGTGGCTGCCGGTGTTGCAGGACTGGCTGCCGTTTATCCTGGTGAGCCAGTTGAGCTTCATGATCGGCGCGTCCCTCAATTCCCACTGGGGCTTTGCCCTGGCGGCGGGGCTGTCGGTGCCGCTCGGCCTGCTGGGCCTGAGTTGGCAACAGCGCGGCCTCAAGCGCTTGCTGCGCCTGGCCGAGCAGACCACTTCCGACCCGTTGATCGCGCAGATGTACACCGACAGCCGTGGCGCTCAAGCGCGGTTGGAGATGTCGATCCTCAGCCAGGAAGCACGTTTGAAGACCTGTCTTACTCGCTTGCAGGACACTGCCGAACACCTCAACGACCAGGCCGCACAATCCAACACCCTGGCGCATAACAGCTCCAGTGGCCTGGAACGCCAGCGCGTCGAGACTGAGCAGGTGGCGACCGCCGTCAACCAGATGGCTGCCACCACCCAGGAAGTCGCCAGCCACGTGCAGCGCACCGCCGATGCGACCCAGGAGGCTAACCGCCTGACCGGTCGCGGCCGCGATATCGCCGGGGAAACTCGCGAGGCGATTCAGCGCTTGTCCGTAGCCGTGGGTGAGACCGGCGTGACCGTGACCCAGTTGGCCAAGGACAGTGATGAGATTGGCGGCGTCGTCGACGTGATCAAAGGCATTGCCGACCAGACCAACCTGCTGGCACTGAACGCAGCCATTGAAGCGGCACGTGCCGGTGAAATGGGTCGTGGTTTTGCGGTGGTTGCGGACGAAGTTCGCCAACTGGCGCAGCGTACCGCCGAATCCACCGGGCAGATTCATGCCTTGATCGCCAAGCTGCAGCAAACCGCCAGTGCCGCCGTGCAAACGATGGACGCCGGGCATCGCCAGGCCGAAGAAGGCGTGGCGCGGGTGATGGAGGCGGATCAGGCGTTGGTGGGGATCAGTGAGGCGGTGGCGCATATCACCGACATGACCACGCAGATCGCGGCGGCAACTGAAGAGCAAAGCTCGGTGGCCGAAGAGATCAGCCGCAACATCAGCACCATTGCGTTGCTGGCGGATCAGACGTCGGAGCAGGCATTGAACTCGGCACAGTTGAGTGAAGAATTGACTCACACAGCCAATACCCAGTACTCCCTGGTCGAACGTTTTAACCGGTAGCCCTTACCTGTAGGAGCGAGCTTGCTCGCGAAAATCGCCAACGATAACGCGGGCATTCTGGACGCCCGCAGTGTTCTCGGTTTTTTCGCGAGCTAGCTCGCTCCTACAAGGTTAATTCAAAAATGCTGCCACCTTCACCGCCGCAGCCTCCAAATGCTGCTCATGACTAAACCCCGAAGCCTTCAACGGCTTCAAGTCGTGATCCCCCGCCACGAGCCACATCACTTCGATGCTTGGTGACAACGCATACCCCTCCACCGCCGCCCGATTGCCCAGCGCATCGCGCTCGCCTTGCACAATCAACGTCGGCGTCTTCAGCTCAGCCAAATGCTCAGTCCTCGGCTTCTCCGGTTTACCCACCGCATAGAACGGATACCCCAGGCACACCAGCCCATCCGCTCCCACTTCATCGGCCAATAAACTGGCCATGCGCCCGCCCATCGACTTGCCGCCAATCGCCAGTTTCCCAGCGACATGACGTCGCACCTCGGCCACCACTTCACGCCAGGCTTCCAGCAGTTTCGGCGCTGGGTTCGGCGGGCGTTTGCCGCCGTCGACACGGCGCTGGGCCATGTAGGGAAACTCGAAGCGCAACACGTTGACGCCATGCCCGGCAAGGCGTGCAGCCATGTCATTCATAAACCCGGAGTCCATTGGCGCACCGGCGCCGTGGGCCAGGATCAGGGTGACCGGTTTGCCCGCAGCCTCGCCCGACGCGACATCCCACAACCACCCGCGTTCCCGCACACACTGCGCCCATTGATCCCCGTCAATACTGGCCTTGTGCTCTTTGCCCATGCTTGCCTCGCTTTTTAGTCTGCCTATAACTCCAGCCCAAGTGCCGCATTTGCTTGGGTTGAACCGTGGATGGGGAACCATGAACACTACATTAAGTACCGCCTATAACTACAAGGTGGTCCGCCAATTCGCCATTATGACGGTGGTGTGGGGCATCGTCGGCATGGGGCTCGGGGTTTTTCTCGCCGCCCAATTGGTCTGGCCTGCACTCAACTTCGACTTGCCGTGGACCAGCTTCGGCCGCCTGCGCCCGTTGCACACCAACGCGGTGATCTTCGCCTTCGGTGGCTGCGCCTTGTTCGCCAGCTCCTTCTACTCGGTGCAACGCACCTGCCAGACCCAGCTGTTCGCGCCGAAAATCGCCGCGTTCTGCTTCTGGGGCTGGCAGTTGGTCATCCTGTTGGCCGCGATCTCCTTGCCACTGGGCTACACCAGTTCCAAGGAATACGCCGAGCTGGAATGGCCGATCGACATCCTCATCACCATCGTCTGGGTGGCCTACGCCATCGTGTTCTTCGGCACAGTGATGAAGCGCAACACCAAGCACATCTACGTCGGCAACTGGTTCTTCGGTGCGTTCATCATCACCGTGGCCATCCTGCATATCGTCAACAACCTGGAAATCCCGGTCAGCCTGACCAAGTCCTACTCCCTCTACGGCGGTGCGACGGATGCCATGGTGCAGTGGTGGTATGGCCACAACGCGGTAGGCTTTTTCCTCACCGCGGGCTTCCTGGGGATGATGTACTACTTCGTGCCCAAGCAAGCCGAACGTCCGGTGTATTCGTATCGCTTGTCCATCGTGCACTTCTGGGCGCTGATCACTCTGTACATCTGGGCCGGCCCGCACCACTTGCACTACACCGCGCTGCCGGACTGGGCACAGTCGCTGGGCATGGTGATGTCGCTGGTACTGCTGGCTCCGAGCTGGGGCGGCATGATCAACGGCATGATGACCTTGTCGGGCGCCTGGCATAAGCTGCGCAGCGACCCGATCCTGCGCTTCCTGGTGGTCTCCCTGGCGTTCTACGGCATGTCGACGTTCGAAGGCCCGATGATGGCGATCAAGACCGTCAACGCCCTCTCCCACTACACCGACTGGACCATCGGCCACGTGCACGCCGGCGCCCTCGGCTGGGTGGCGATGATCTCCATCGGCGCGCTGTACCACATGATCCCGAAAGTCTTCGGCCGCGAGCAGATGTACAGCCTCGGCCTGATCAACGCGCACTTCTGGCTGGCCACCATCGGCACCGTGCTCTACATCGCCTCAATGTGGGTCAACGGCATCGCCCAGGGCCTGATGTGGCGTGCGGTCAACGAAGACGGCACCTTGACCTACTCCTTCGTCGAAACCCTGGTGGCCAGCCACCCTGGCTTCATCGTGCGGCTGGTGGGTGGTGCGGTGTTCCTCAGCGGCATGTTCCTGATGGCTTACAACACCTGGCGCACCGTGCGTTCGGCGCAGCCCGTCGAAGCCACTACCACTGCGCAGCTGGCCTGAGGAGTCTGTGATGAAACACGAAACGATTGAAAAGAACGTCGGCCTGCTGATGCTGCTCATGGTGCTCGCCGTGAGCATCGGCGGCCTGACCCAGATCGTCCCGCTGTTCTTCCAGGACGTGACCAACAAGCCGGTGGAAGGCATGAAGCCCTACACCGCGCTGCAACTGGAAGGCCGTGACATCTACATCCGCGAAGGCTGCGTACAGTGCCACTCGCAGATGATCCGCCCGTTCCGCGCCGAGACCGAACGCTACGGCCACTATTCGGTCGCCGGCGAAAGCGTGTGGGACCACCCGTTCCTGTGGGGTTCCAAGCGTACCGGCCCGGACCTGGCCCGCGTTGGCGCGCGCTACTCGGACGACTGGCACCGCGCGCACTTGTACAACCCGCGCAACGTGGTGCCCGAGTCGAAAATGCCGGCCTACCCGTGGCTGGTCACCGCCGCCGTCGACAGCAGCCACACCGAGACCAAGTTGAACGTGATGCGCACCCTCGGCGTGCCCTACACCGACGATGACATCAGTGGCGCCGTCGCCAGCCTCAAGGGCAAGACCGAGATGGACGCGCTGGTTTCATACCTGCAAGTACTCGGCACTGCCATCAAGAGCAAGAGGTGAGCCATGGGATTTGAATTCGATGCGGGCACCATCCGCGGCCTTGGCACGCTGGTGGTCGCCATCGCCTTTATCGGCCTGTCGCTGTGGGTGTTCAACAACCGGCGCAATGCGGAATTCGAGCAGGCGCGCCTGTTGCCGTTCGCCGACGAACCTTCTCCATCCGACGCTCAAGAAGAGCCTGCAATAAGGAGCACTCGGCCATGACCCTATTCTGGAGTACATGGATCTGCGTACTGACCCTCGGCAGCCTGATCGGCCTGACCTGGCTGTTGATCGGCACCCGCAAGGGCGAGACCAAGGGCAGCGTCGACCAGACCATGGGCCACGCCTTCGACGGTATCGAGGAATACGACAACCCGTTACCCCAGTGGTGGTTCATGCTGTTCGCCGGCACCCTGGTGTTTGCGGTCGGCTATTTGATCCTCTACCCGGGCCTGGGCAACTGGAAAGGCGTGTTGCCGGGCTATGAAGACGGCTGGACCCAGACCAAGGAATGGGACAAGGAAGTGGCCAAGGCCGACGCCAAGTTCGGGCCGATCTTCGCCAAATTCTCGGCCATGCCCGTGGAAGAAGTGGCCAAGGATCCGCAAGCGCTGAAAATGGGCGGCCGCCTGTTCGCCTCCAACTGCGCGGTGTGCCACGGCTCGGATGCCAAGGGCGCATTTGGTTTCCCGAACCTGGCGGACAACATCTGGCGCTGGGGCGGTTCGGCTGAGGCGATCAAGACCACCATCCTCAACGGCCGCCACGCGGCGATGCCGGCGTGGGGTGACATGCTTGGCGATGAAGGGGTTAAAAACGTCGCCGCTTATGTGCGTCACGACATGGCCAAGCTGCCTCTGCCGGCCGACAACAGCGCGGACCTGGCCGCCGGCAAAGCGGCGTTCAACACCACTTGTGTCGCCTGCCACGGTCCGGAAGGCCACGGCATGGAAGCCATGGGTGCACCTGACCTGACCAAGCCGGCCGGCTACATCTACGGCACCAGCCTCGCGCAGTTGCAGCAGACCATCCGTCACGGCCGCCAAGGCCAGATGCCGGCGCAGGAAGTGCTGCAAGGTAACGACAAGGTGCACTTGTTGGCCGCCTATGTTTACAGCCTGTCCCACAACGCTGATGGCGCAACGCCAGAAAGCCCCGCTCAGTAACCCTTTACTGCCGCTACCGATCAGGAGCGGCAGCCGCTTTTTCTGTAGGAGCGAGCTTGCTCGCGAAGAACCTGAGGGCGAAGCGTTTATCCAGAATCAACGCGGCGCCCTTGAGTTCTTCGCGAGCAAGCTCGCTCCTACAGTGATCCTATGGCGTTTTCACTTACGCGACCAAGTGTCGCACCCTTCCAAAGCACAACTTTCCCCTCCTCACTTTCGGGTCTACGCTTGTTCCCACAGCGGACCAATCCTGGTGTACGCAACGGCATTCGTTGCGACCCCAAAAATTTCCTGTCCACTCGATCAGCTTTCGATTTCTGATTTTGTCCCTACGCGAAACATGGAAAGGGCGCAGAATCTGGCGTGGAACGCATTGATACAGGTCAGCCATTGCGTTGCAATGGCCCCTCGCTTTCTACATACTTGCGGCCGATTTTACCTATAAAAAAACCTAAACCGTGGAACCTTAGAATGAGCACAGCAATCAGTCCGACTGCTTATAACTATAAGGTAGTCCGCCAGTTCGCCATCATGACGGTGGTCTGGGGGATCCTTGGCATGGGGCTCGGGGTGTTCATCGCCTCGCAACTGGTTTGGCCGGAATTGAATTTCGGTTTGCCATGGACGACCTTTGGCCGCCTGCGCCCGCTGCACACCAACCTGGTGATCTTCGCCTTCGGTGGCTGTGCATTGTTTGCCACCTCCTACTATGTCGTGCAGCGAACCTGCCAGACGCGACTGATCTCCGACAGCCTCGCCGCCTTCACCTTCTGGGGTTGGCAAGCGGTCATCGTGAGCGCCATCGTCACCCTGCCGCTGGGGTACACCACCACCAAGGAATACGCCGAGCTGGAATGGCCGATCGCCATTTTGCTCGCCATCGTGTGGGTGACCTATGCCGTGGTGTTCTTCGGCACCATCGTCAAGCGCAAGACCAAGCACATCTACGTGGGCAACTGGTTCTACGGCGCCTTCATCCTGGTGACGGCGATGCTGCACATCGTCAACCACGCCTCGTTGCCGGTGAGCCTGTTCAAGTCCTACTCGGCCTACGCCGGGGCCACGGATGCGATGATCCAGTGGTGGTACGGCCATAACGCCGTGGGTTTCTTCCTGACCACCGGTTTCCTGGGGATGATGTACTACTTCGTGCCCAAACAGGCCGAACGTCCTATTTACTCGTACCGTTTGTCCATCGTGCACTTCTGGGCGCTGATCACCCTGTACATCTGGGCCGGCCCGCACCACTTGCACTACACCGCGCTGCCGGATTGGGCGCAGTCGCTGGGCATGGCGATGTCGATCATCCTGCTGGCCCCGAGCTGGGGCGGCATGATCAACGGCATGATGACCCTGTCGGGCGCGTGGCATAAATTGCGCACCGACCCGATCCTGCGCTTCCTTGTGGTATCGCTGGCGTTCTACGGCATGTCGACGTTCGAAGGGCCGATGATGGCGATCAAGACCGTCAATTCGCTGTCCCACTACACCGACTGGACCATCGGCCACGTACACGCCGGCGCTCTCGGCTGGGTGGCGATGATTTCCATCGGTGCGATCTACCACATGATCCCCAAACTGTTCGGCCGCGTGCAGATGCACAGCGTCGCGCTGATCAACACCCACTTCTGGCTGGCCACCATCGGCACCGTGCTCTACATCGCCTCGATGTGGGTCAACGGCATCACCCAAGGCCTGATGTGGCGTGCGATCAACGATGACGGCACCCTCACCTACTCCTTCGTCGAAGCGCTGCAAGCCAGCCACCCGGGCTACATCGTCCGCGCCCTGGGCGGTGCGTTCTTTGCTGCCGGCATGCTGTTCATGGCCTACAACGTCTGGCGCACCGTGCGTGCCTCCGACCCTGCAGAAGCCGAAGCCGCCGCCAAGATCGCCGTTGTGGGAGCCCACTGATGAAGCATGAAGTAGTCGAGAAGAATATCGGCCTGCTGGCCTTCTTCATGGTCATCGCCGTGAGTATCGGCGGCCTGACCCAGATCGTTCCGCTGTTTTTCCAGGACGTGACCAACAAGCCGGTCGAAGGCATGAAGCCGCGCACCGCGCTTGAACTGGAGGGCCGCGACGTCTACATCGCCAACGGTTGTGTCGGCTGCCACTCGCAGATGATCCGTCCGTTCCGCGCCGAAACCGAACGCTACGGCCACTACTCGGTCGCCGGTGAAAGCGTGTGGGACCACCCGTTCCTGTGGGGTTCCAAGCGTACCGGCCCGGACCTGGCCCGTGTCGGCGGGCGTTACTCCGATGACTGGCAGCGTGCGCACTTGTACAACCCGCGCAACGTGGTGCCTGAATCGAAAATGCCGGCGTACCCGTTCCTCGTGGAAAACAAGCTCGACGGCAAGGACACCGCGAAGAAGATGGAAGTCTTGCGCACCCTGGGCGTGCCCTACACCGACGAAGACATCGCCGGTGCAGCCGCAGCCGTGAAGGGCAAGACCGAAATGGACGCATTGGTGGCCTACCTGCAAGGCCTGGGCACCATCATCAAAAGCAAACGGTGACCTACATGGATATCGGGATGATTCGTGGCCTGGGCACCGTCGTGGTGATGGTGGCCTTTATCGGCCTGGCGTTGTGGGTGTTCAGCCCCAAGCGCAAGTCGGAGTTTGAAGACGCGACCTTGCTGCCCTTTGCGGATGATCCCGAAGCCATCAAGCACGTCGAGCAAGCTTCTAGGAGTAACAAAGAATGACTACGTTCTGGAGTCTGTACGTCACAGTCCTCAGTCTGGGTACCATCTTCGCCCTGACCTGGCTGCTGCTGTCGACCCGCAAGGGCCAGCGCGCCGAGCAAACCGACGAGACCGTCGGCCACTCGTTCGACGGCATCGAGGAGTACGACAACCCGCTGCCCAAGTGGTGGTTCATGCTGTTCGTCGGCACCATCATCTTCGCCCTTGGCTACCTGGCGCTGTACCCCGGCCTGGGCAACTGGAAAGGCTTGCTGCCGGGCTACAACTACCTCGACACCGACAAGCAAACCCCGTTCGCCAACGGCCAGACCGGCTGGACCGGCGTACACGAATGGGAAAAGGAAATGGCCAAGTCGGACGCCAAGTTCGGCCCGATCTTCGCCAAATTCGCGTCGATGCCGATTGAAGAAGTGGCCAAGGACCCGCAAGCCTTGAAAATGGGCGGCCGCCTGTTCGCCTCCAACTGCTCGGTGTGCCACGGTTCCGACGCCAAGGGTGCGTATGGCTTCCCCAACCTGACCGACGCCGACTGGCGTTGGGGTGGCGAACCCGCCACCATCAAGGAAACCATCATGAAGGGCCGCCATGCTGTCATGCCGGGCTGGCTGGATATCCTCAAGGAACAAGGCGTCAGCGACGTCGCCGCGTTCGTGGTGACCAACCTCGACGGCCGCAAGCTGCCCGAAGGCGTGAAAGCCGATGTGGCCAACGGCGAGAAACTCTTCGCCGCCAACTGCGTGGCCTGCCACGGCCCGGCCGGTAAAGGCACCCCAGCCATGGGTGCGCCTGACCTGACCCACCCCGGTGCCTTCATCTACGGTTCGAGCTTCGCCCAACTGCAGCAGACCATCCGTTGGGGTCGTCAGGGCCAAATGCCTGCGCAGGAGCAACTGCAAGGCAATGACAAGGTGCATTTGCTGGCGGCGTATGTGTACAGCTTGTCCCATGGGGATAAGAAGGCTGAAGAGCAGTAAGTCCTCGGAACATCAAGGCCCCGCGCAGCGAAAGCTGGCGGGGCTTTGTTCTTTCTGGCTCTTGGGGTTATGTGAACAGGAACTCACTACCACTCGTAGCTTCATACTTGCGGTTCGCGACAACCAAGTAGTAACGTAACTACATCCAGCCTGACGAAGGGGGAGCCCCTTATGACCATCACGACTATTTCCAGCCGCGAATTCAACCAAGACACAAGTGGTGCCAAAAAAGCCGCCCTCCAGGGGCCTGTTTTTATCACCGATCGCGGCAAGCCCGCTCATGTACTGCTAAGCATTGAGGACTACCAGAAACTGACAGGGCTCAATGCCGACATCGTTGATCTGCTAGTGATGCCAGAAGCGGCCGATATCGACTTCGAAACCGAACGCGCCGTGATCACTCATCGACCTGTGGACCTCTCTTGATGTATCTACTCGACACCAACGTTATTTCTGAGCTTCGCAAACCCCACGCCGACGCAAAGGTGGTCGCATGGGCAAAAAGTGTCATCGCTCCACGCATGTATATCTCTGCGATAACGCTTAAAGAATTGGAGACCGGGGTCTTGCGTATCGAGCGCCGAGACCCGGCACAAGGCAAGGTGCTAAGAACGTGGCTCAAGCGCCATGTAATGCCTGCTTTTGACTCCAGAATTCTGCCGGTGGATACCGCAGTCGCCTTGCGTTGCGCACATCTGCATGTGCCTGACCGGGCCAATGAAAGTGATGCACTGATTGCCGCTACCGCTCTGGTTCACGGGCTGACCGTGGTAACGCGCAACATCAGCGATTTCAAATCCAGCGGCGTTCCACTGATCAATCCATGGGACGAATGACCTGCTTACCCACCAAAACCGTCCATACTTCACAAGTCAATTGACCCAGATCACCTACACCATCAATTGATTTCCCCCAACGCGACCAAAGGTCGCACCCTTTGCATAGCATCGGGGGCGTATCATTAGGCCACTGCAACACCCCTAATTTGACCCCGGTTGGCACGTACTGGCCGAGGCAAATCTCCACCGCCGTGGGATGCAATGATGAGCGACCAAATACCGGTACATGACGTTACCCCGCCTGCCAAAACTGTCGACCTCTACGCCTCGCGAGAGAAGATCTACACCCGTGCCTTCACTGGCCTGTTCCGCAACCTGCGCATGCTCGGCGGTGCTGGTCTGTTCCTGCTCTACTTCGGCACCGTGTGGCTGAATTGGGGTGGCCACCAGGCCGTGTGGTGGAACCTGCCGGAGCGTAAATTCTTTATTTTCGGCGCGACTTTCTGGCCCCAGGATTTCATCCTGCTGTCGGGCATTCTGATCGTCGCGGCATTTGGCCTGTTCTTTATCACCGTGTATGCCGGGCGTGTGTGGTGCGGTTATACCTGCCCGCAAAGCGTGTGGACGTGGATCTTCATGTGGTGCGAAAAAGTCACTGAAGGCGACCGCAACCAGCGCATCAAACTCGACAAAGCGCCGATGGGCGCCAACAAGTTCCTGCGCAAATTCAGCAAGCACACCCTGTGGCTGCTGATCGGTTTTGTCACCGGCATGACCTTTGTCGGCTACTTCTCGCCGATCCGCGAACTGGTGTTTGACTTCTTCACCGGCCAGGCCGATGGCTGGTCGTATTTCTGGGTGGGTTTCTTCACCCTCGCCACCTACGGCAACGCCGGCTGGCTGCGCGAACAGGTGTGCATCTACATGTGCCCGTACGCACGCTTTCAGAGCGTGATGTTCGACAAGGACACCCTGATCGTTTCCTACGACCCACGCCGTGGCGAGCTGCGTGGCCCGCGCAAAAAAGGTGTCGACTACAAGGCCCAAGGCCTGGGTGATTGCATCGACTGCACGATGTGCGTGCAGGTGTGCCCGACCGGTATCGACATCCGCGACGGCCTGCAGATTGAGTGCATCGGCTGCGCTGCGTGTATCGACGCTTGCGACAACATCATGGACAAGATGGAGTATCCGCGCGGCCTGATCAGCTACACCACCGAGCACAACCTGTCCGGGCAGAAAACCCACAAATTGCGCCCGCGTCTGATTGGCTACGCGCTGGTGCTGCTGGCGATGATCAGCCTGTTGGTGGCCGCGTTCTTCATGCGCTCGCTGGTGGGTTTCGACGTGAGCAAGGACCGTGTGCTGTACCGCGAAAACGCCGAAGGCCGCATCGAAAACGTCTACAGCCTGAAGATCATGAACAAGGACCAGCGCGACCACACCTACGTGCTCGACGCCTCCGGATTGCCAGACCTCAAGCTGCAAGGCCGTCGCGAGATCAGGGTGGCCGCCGGTGATATCGTCAGCATGCCGGTCGAGCTGTCGAGTGCGCCGGAACAGTTGCCGTCGAGCACCAACGAGGTGAAATTCATTCTCACCGATGCCGATGACGCCAGCGTTCATATTGAAGCCAAGAGCCGATTCATCGGCCCACAAGTTCGTTAAAAGAGAGCAGAACCATGTCCGTAGCCACTGCCGCAAGCCCCTGGTACAAGCACCTCTGGCCCTGGATCATCATTGGGATCCTGGCCTGCTCGGTGACCTTGACCCTGTCCATGGTGACCATCGCGGTGAACAACCCGGACAACCTGGTCAACGACAACTACTACGAGGCCGGCAAAGGCATCAACCGCTCCCTGGACCGCGAACTGCTGGCCCAGACCCTGCAACTGCGCGCCAAGGTGCACCTGGATGAATTGACCGGTGAAGTCGAGGTGAACCTCACCGGCAACAGCAACCCGACCACCCTGGAATTGAACCTGATTTCCCCAACGCAGCCGGAGAAGGATCGCAAGATCAACCTGGCCCGCAGCGACAGCGAACCCGGCCGCTACATCGGCCAGGTCACCGACAAGGTCGAAGGCCGTCGCTTCGTCGAGTTGCTGGGCGTCGAAGGCGACCGCACCTGGCGCATGTTCGAAGAAGAACAGGTCAGCCACGACAAGGACTTGCTGCTGGGCGATGAACCGTTGCAGGGTGCTGAAGACCTGAAAAAATAGCAGCGCCATGACCAGCCCAATTCCCTGCTACCACTGCGCCCTGCCCGTTCCGTCGGGCAGCCGCTTCACCGCAGTGATCCTCGGCGAACGCCGCGAGCTCTGTTGCCCAGGCTGCCAGGCAGTGGCCGAAGCCATTGTGGCCGGCGGCCTGGAAAGCTATTACCAGCACCGTAGCGAAGCCTCGGCCAACCCCGAGGCATTGCCGGTGCAACTGGTGGACGAGTTGGCGCTGTACGACCGCGCCGACGTGCAAAAACCTTTTGTGCGCCACGAAGGCGAACTGGCCGAAGCCACCCTGTTGATGGAAGGCATCAGCTGCGCCGCCTGCGGCTGGTTGATCGAAAAACACCTGCGCGGCCTGCCCGCCGTGGCCGAAGCGCGACTGAACCTGTCCAACCATCGCCTGCAGGTGCGTTGGGCCGACGGACAACTGCCGCTGAGCCAACTGCTCATTGAGTTGCGTCACATCGGCTATGCCGCGCACCCCTATCAGCCGGACCGCGCCGCCGAGCAACTGGCCAGCGAAAACCGCCTGGCCCTGCGCCAGCTGGGCGTGGCCGGGCTCTTGTGGTTTCAGGCGATGATGGCAACCATGGCCACCTGGCCGGAATTCAATATCGACCTGAGCCCGGAGCTGCATGTGATCCTACGCTGGGTGGCGATGTTTCTGACAACGCCCATCGTGTTCTACAGCTGCGCACCGTTTTTCAAAGGGGCCATGCGCGACGTGCGCACGCGTCACCTGACCATGGATGTCTCGGTGTCATTGGCCATCGGTGGCGCCTATCTGGCGGGGATCTGGACCGCGATCACTGGCGTGGGCGAGCTGTATTTCGATGCCGTGGGCATGTTTGCGTTATTCCTGCTCGCCGGTCGTTACCTGGAACGCCGCGCCCGCGAACGCACGGCGGCCGCCACGGCGCAATTGGTCAATTTGCTGCCCGCCTCCTGCCTGCGCCTTAAAGCCGATGGCCAAAGTGAACGCATCCTGCTCCCTGAACTGGCACTGGGCGACCGCGTATTGGTCCACCCTGGCGCCGTGCTGCCAGCGGATGGCGTGATCCTCGATGGGCAATCGAGCATCGATGAATCCCTGCTCACCGGCGAATACCTGCCGCAACCGCGCCAGACCGGCGACGCGGTCACCGCAGGCACCCTCAACGTCGAGGGCGCGCTGACCGTCGAAGTGCGCGCCTTGGGCCACGACACGCGTTTGTCCGCCATCGTGCGCCTGCTGGAGCGGGCCCAGGCCGAGAAACCGCGCCTGGCGCAGATCGCCGACCGTGCCGCGCAGTGGTTCCTGTTGTGCTCGCTGATCGCCGCCGCGTTGATCGGCCTGTTGTGGTGGGAGTTGGATTCGTCGCGGGCGTTCTGGATTGTGCTGGCGATGCTGGTCGCGACCTGCCCCTGCGCGCTGTCCCTCGCCACACCCACCGCCCTCACCGCCGCCACCGGCACCTTGCACAAACTCGGCCTGCTGTTGACGCGCGGCCATGTGCTGGAAGGACTGAACCAGATCGACACGGTGATTTTCGACAAAACCGGCACCCTCACCGAAGGGCGCCTGGCATTAAGAGCCATCCGCCCCCTGGGCAACATGAGCACCGACCTGTGCCTGAGCCTCGCCGCCGCCCTGGAAAACCGCTCCGAACACCCGATTGCCCGCGCCTTCGGCCGTGCGCCACTGGCCGCTGATGAAGTCATCAGTTCGCCAGGGCTAGGCCTTGAAGGGCGTGTCAGCGAGCGCGTATTGCGCATTGGCCAGCCGGGGTTTGTCTGTGAACTCAGTGGTTGCCCGATTCCTGCTGCGCCGGAGGTTTCTGGCCAATGGCTGCTGCTCGGTGACCGCGAAGGCGCGCTGGCCTGGTTCGTCCTCGACGACCGCCTGCGCAGCGACGCGCCGGCCTTGCTCGCTGCGTGCAAGGCGCGTGGCTGGCGCACGTTGTTGCTGTCCGGCGACAGTTCGCCGATGGTCGCCAGCGTCGCCGCCGAACTGGGTATCGACGAAGCCCACGGCGGCCTGCGCCCCGATGACAAGTTGCAAGTACTGCAACAACTGCACAAGGAAGGCCGCAAGGTGCTGATGCTCGGCGACGGGGTCAACGATGTGCCGGTGCTCGCCGCCGCCGATATCAGCGTGGCCATGGGCACGGCCACCGACCTGGCCAAGACCAGCGCCGACGCGGTGTTGCTGTCCAACCGCCTGGACGCCCTGGTACAAGCCTTTACCCTGGCGCGGCGCACCCGCCGGGTGATCATTGAAAACCTGCTGTGGGCCGGGCTGTACAATGGCCTTATGCTGCCGTTTGCCGCCCTGGGTTGGATCACCCCGATCTGGGCCGCAATAGGCATGTCCCTCAGTTCGTTGACCGTGGTGCTCAATGCCCTGCGCCTGACTCGCCTGCCGAGCGCGCCAGCAGCTCGAGCCCCCTCAGTAACCCGCCCGCTGCCGGTGTGAGCCGCACGGCCATGGAGTGCAGATGCCAGCTTTATACGTGATGATTCCGGCGGCGCTGCTGTTAGTGGGCGTGGCCATCTACATCTTCTTCTGGGCGGTGGACAGCGGCCAGTACGACGACCTCGACGGCCCGGCCCATAGCGTGCTGTTCGACGACCAGGACCCGAACCACCTGGCCGGTGTCGAAGAGGCCAACCACGCCGAACAACCGCCGAAAGACCCGCCCCATGCTTGAACTGGCGCCACTGCTGGTCTCCGCGTTGATCCTCGGCCTGCTTGGCGGCGGCCATTGCCTGGGCATGTGCGGCGGGCTGATGGGCGCGCTGACCCTGGCGATCCCCAAGGAACAGCGTGGTCGCCGGTTTCAACTGCTGTTGGCCTACAACCTGGGGCGCATCTTCAGCTATGCCGCTGCGGGCGTGTTGATTGGCCTGGCCGGTTGGGCAGTGGCCAACAGCCCAGCGGCGATGTTCATGCGCGTACTGGCCGGGTTGCTGTTGATCAGCATGGGCCTGTACCTGGCCGGCTGGTGGAGCGGCCTCACCCGTATCGAAAGCCTCGGGCGCGGCCTGTGGCGCTATATACAGCCAGTCGCCAACCGTTTGCTGCCCGTGTCAAGCGTACCTCGCGCCTTGCTGCTGGGCGCGCTGTGGGGCTGGTTGCCGTGCGGGTTGGTCTACAGCACCTTGCTTTGGGCGGCGAGCCAGGGCAATGCGCTGGACAGCGGGTTGCTGATGCTGGCGTTCGGCCTGGGCACCTGGCCGGTATTGCTGGCGACAGGATTGGCCGCTGAGCGAGTCACAGCGCTTTTGCGTAAACGCAGCGTGCGGATGGCCGGTGGCTTATTAGTCATACTCTTCGGTATCTGGACGTTGCCAGGTCCGCACCAGCACTGGCTAATGGGCCATTAAAGCGCCATGTGGCATAGCGCCGCTCCCCGTTGATGCAAATCAAGATGCCACCTGCGACGCGCCCCTAGACTCGGCCCACTAGCCTATCCGGGGGAACGCCCGCATGCTCGACGCCATTCGTTGGGACACCGATCTGATTCACCGCTACGACCTGGCGGGACCGCGCTACACGTCCTACCCCACCGCCGTACAATTCGACAGCCAGGTCGGCACTTTCGACCTGCTTCACGCCCTGCGCGACAGCCGCAAAGCCGTACGACCGTTGTCGCTGTACCTGCATGTGCCGTTCTGCGCGAACATCTGCTACTACTGCGCCTGCAACAAGGTCATCACCAAGGACCGTGGCCGCGCCCAGGCCTACCTGCAACGCCTGGAGCAAGAGATCCAACTGGTGGCCTGCCACCTCGACCCGAAACAGCGGGTTGAGCAACTGCATTTTGGCGGCGGCACCCCGACCTTTCTCAGCCACGATGAACTGCGCCAGGTCATGGGCTGCCTGCGCCAGCACTTCAATTTGCTGGATGACGATTCCGGCGACTACGGCATCGAGATCGACCCCCGTGAAGCGGACTGGGCCACCATGGGCTTGCTACGTGAACTCGGCTTCAACCGCGTAAGCATCGGCCTGCAAGACCTCGACCCCGAGGTGCAACGGGCGGTGAATCGCCTGCAGAGCCTGGAGGAAACCCGCGCGGTGATCGACGCGGCGCGCACCCTGCAATTTCGCTCGATCAATATCGACCTGATCTACGGCTTGCCCAAGCAAACGCCGATCAATTTTGCGCGCACCGTGGAAGAAGTCATCAGGCTGCAGCCCGACCGTCTGTCAGTGTTCAACTACGCGCACCTGCCTGAACGCTTCATGCCCCAGCGGCGTATCAGCACCGACGACCTGCCCTCCCCGGCGTCAAAGCTGTTGATGCTGCAAACCACCATTGAGCAACTGACCCAGGCCGGCTACCGTTACATCGGCATGGACCACTTCGCCCTGCCCGACGACGAGTTGGCCATCGCCCAGGAAGAAGGCACTCTGCAACGCAATTTCCAGGGCTACACCACCCACGGCCATTGCGACTTGATCGGGCTCGGGGTGTCGGCGATCAGCCAGATCGGCGACCTGTACTGCCAGAACAACAGCGACCTCAACGGCTACCAGAACACCCTCGCCGGTGCGCAACTGGCCACCAGTCGCGGCCTGGTGTGCACCACGGATGATCGGTTGCGGCGGGAAGTGATCCAGCAGTTGATCTGCAATTTCAGCCTGGCCTTCGAGACGATCGAGCAGGCCTTCAACATTGATTTTCGCGGGTACTTCGACGACATCTGGCCACAACTTGACGCCATGGCCGAGGATGGCCTGATCGAACTCGACGCCCAGGGCATTCGCGTATTGCCAGCCGGGCGATTGCTGGTGCGTTCGGTGTGCATGGTGTTCGATGCCTACCTGGAGCACCAGAACAGGCAACGATTTTCGCGAGTGATCTGAGACCGTACTATTTCGCCGCCAGGGACATGGCTTCCATCTGCGCCTCAGGGGATTCGCCTTTCATCGCCTTGCCCAGTTGGGCTTGCGCCGTTGCGAGGCCGCCCTGCAAAGCCGAAAGCGATGCTTGCAAGTTACCCACCTTGGCCTGACGCTGTTCGGGTGTCATTGAGGTGTCGGCCATGGCGGCGGAAATCTCGGCCATCTTGTCGGCGATTTGCTTTTTCAGCTCGCGGATCATTTTTAGTAGCTGTTTGATGTTGTCTTTCAGATTACTGTCGTCGATATCCTGATTGGGATTACTGTTGGCCTTGGAGGCCTGGAACGCGGCACCGGAAATGGTCACCGTCACACCCTCGACCGCCTTGGTATCAGAGGCATTAGCAGGGGTTGGGGCTTTTTCCTTGGCCTCTGCAGCGGGCTTCGTATCAGGCACGGTCGGCAAACGAACAGCAGGGTTGTAGGCAGCGATAACAGACATGATCGGGGGCTCCGACGTGTAGAGATGCCCTTGTATCGACTCCGACACAAAAACCTTTATACCGCTGCCGGTTTTTTGTACAGGCTGGCCTCACCGCCCCCCAGTGCGTTACCCTTACGTCTTATGTGTGTTTTCCCACAAGGATTTAAGAAATGTCCGAGCCAGTTAAACTGCGCGCTCACAGCCAGGCTCATTGCAAGGATTGCAGCCTGGCCCCCCTCTGCTTGCCACTTTCGTTGAATTTGGAAGACATGGATGCGCTGGACGACATCGTTAAACGTGGCCGCCCACTGAAAAAAGGCGAGTTTCTGTTCCGCCAGGGCGACAAGTTCGATTCCGTTTATGCAGTACGTTCGGGTGCGTTGAAGACGTTCAGCCTGAGCGACAGCGGCGAAGAGCAGATCACCGGTTTCCACCTGCCCAGCGAACTGGTGGGGTTGTCGGGCATGGACACCGAGATTCACCCGGTGTCGGCGCAAGCGCTGGAGACTACATCCGTTTGCGAAATTCCCTTCGAACGCCTGGACGAACTGGCTCTGCAACTGCCACAACTGCGCCGCCAGTTGATGCGCGTGATGAGCCGTGAGATCCGTGACGACCAGCAAATGATGCTGCTGTTGTCGAAGAAAACCGCCGACGAGCGCATCGCGACCTTTCTGGTCAACCTGTCGGCGCGGTTCCGTGCCCGTGGTTTCTCGGCCAACCAGTTCCGCCTGAGCATGTCGCGCAATGAAATCGGCAACTACCTGGGCCTCGCGGTGGAAACCGTGTCCCGCGTGTTTACCCGCTTCCAGCAGAACGAGCTGATCGCCGCCGAAGGTAAAGAAGTGCATATCCTCGACCCGATCCAGCTGTGCGCGCTGGCCGGTGGCTCGCTGGAGGGTTGATGCAGACACTTGCGGCCGCGCCAACCGGCGAGGCCGCAGGTATACTTCGAGTCCGTTTCCAGCCCCAGGACTCTTCGACGATGACCTTCGATTCGTTCGACATCAAATCCCTGATCCGCCCCGTCATCGACTTCCCCAAGCCTGGGGTGATCTTCCGTGACATCACGCCATTGTTCCAATCACCCCGCGCCCTGCGCCTGGTGGCGGACAGCTTTGCCCATCGGTATGTCGAGGCCGAGTTCACGCATATCGGCGCGATGGATGCGCGGGGTTTCCTGATCGGTTCGATCATCGCCTACCAACTGAACAAGCCGCTGATCCTGTTTCGCAAGCAAGGCAAGCTGCCGGCTGACGTGCTAGCCGAGGGTTACCAGACCGAGTACGGCGAGGCGTTCCTTGAAGTGCATGCCGACAGCCTGTGCGAGGGCGATTCGGTATTGATGTTCGATGATTTGATCGCCACCGGCGGCACCCTGATCGCAGCAGCGAATCTGGTGCGGCGCATGGGTGCGACGATCTTCGAAGCGGCGGCGATTATTGATCTGCCCGAGCTGGGCGGTTCGCAGCGCCTGGAAGACATGGGCATCCCTACCTTTTGCCTGACGCAGTTTGCGTTGAGCGAGCAGTGATCAAAGCCCCATCTGCTTGCTGATGATTTCATTCATCACTTCGCGGGTGCCGCCACCGATGGACAGGATGCGGTTGTCGCGGTACAGCCGCTCCACCAGGCTGCCGCGCATATACCCCTGGCCCCCAAGAATCTGCACGGCGTCATAAGTGACGCGGTCGGCGGTGTCAGTGGCAAGGTTCTTGGCCATAGAAATCTCCTTGATCACGCTGATACCGGCGGCCATCTTTGCCGCCTGCCGGTAGGTGAATTCCCGTGAGACTTCCACCGCAGTGGCCATCTCCGCCAGACGATGCTTGATCACCTGGAATTTGCCGATGGGTTTGCCGAAGGCTTCGCGTTGCGCAGCCCATTCGAGGCTTTCCTCCAGCGCCATCTGCGCCGTCATGTTGGCCATCAATGCCAGGGCCAGCCGCTCGCTTTGGAAGTTGCCCATGATGCAGGCAAAGCCCATGTTTTCAGCGCCGATCAGGTTGCCGACGGGCACGCGGCAATCGTCGAAGAACAATTCAGCGGTGTCCGACGCCCACCAGCCCATTTTCTTCAGGGGCTGGCCGACGGTGAAACCGGGGGTGTCTTTTTCGATCAGCAACAGGCTGATGCCGGCAAAGCCTGGCCCGCCGGTGCGGACGGCCACGGTATAGAAATCTGCGCGGCTGCCGCTGGTGATGAAGGTCTTGCTGCCGCTGACGCGGTAATGCTCGCCGTCGCGAATGGCGCGGGTTTGCAGGCTGGCCACATCCGAACCGCCGCCCGGCTCGGTGACCGCCAGGGCGATGATCTTTTCACCGGCCAGGACCTGCGGCGCCACGCGCTCGCGCACCTCGGGCCGGGCCCATTTGACGATAGGCGGCAAGCCAATATCCAATGAACCCAGTCCCGCGACGACGCCGCCAGAGCCGCAACGCATCAATTCTTCGCTGGCCGCGACCTTGGCGAACAGATCGCCTTCATGGCTACCGCCCAACGTTTCCGGGTAGCCGATGCCAAGAATCCCCGCCGCGCCGGCCTTTAGGTACAGCTCACGGGGAAAGCTCTCCGCCTCCTCCCACTGTTCGATGCCCGGCAGCAGCTCGCGCTCGACGAAGCGACGGACGCTGTCGCGGACCAATTGGTGGCTGGGGTCGAAGTAGTCCTGGTAGGCAGACATCGGCAAGCTCCACGGTGAGGTGAAGCGAACTTACCAAGCGCTTGCTTGGTTATCAAGCCTGGCATTGTGTAGGAGCCGGCTTGCCGGCGATAGCATCACCACGGTCTATGCGGAAAACTGCGTCGCCTGCATCGCCGGCTCCTACAGGGTCATCGTTAGAGGGCGATGGGTTTTCGGCCTGCGAAGGAATGCGCCAGCGTGCCGCCATCGACCAGCTCCAACTCGCCACCCAACGGCACACCATGGGCAAT
Organism: Pseudomonas reactans; assembly: GCF_013385825.1. Taxonomy (GTDB): domain Bacteria; phylum Pseudomonadota; class Gammaproteobacteria; order Pseudomonadales; family Pseudomonadaceae; genus Aquipseudomonas; species Aquipseudomonas reactans. Next base: position 183,251 of record NZ_JACAPG010000020.1, read on the forward strand.
ACGCGAGGTGATCAGGCCTTTGTTGGTCAGCAATTGCGCGATGTAGTGCGCGGTCGCCTCACCTTCCACCGTCGGGTTGGTGGCCAGGATCACTTCAGTGAAAGTGCCCTGTTCTTCGATGCGCGCCACCAGTTGCGGAATGCCGATGGCTTCTGGCCCCAAGCCGTCCAGCGGCGACAGGTGACCCTTGAGCACGAAGTAACGGCCGCGATAACCGGTCTGCTCCACCGCGTACACATCCATCGGCCCTTCGACAACACATAGCAGTGTGTCGTCGCGACGTGGGTCGGCACATTGCGGGCAGAGTTCTTCTTCAGTGAGGGTGCGGCACTGGCGGCAGTGGCCGACACCCGTCATGGCCTGGCTCAAGGCCTGGGCCAACCGGGTGCCGCCGCTGCGATCACGCTCCAGCAGTTGCAGTGCCATACGCTGGGCGGTTTTCTGGCCTACACCCGGCAAAATGCGCAGGGCGTCGATCAGTTGGCGAATCAGGGGGCTGAAGCTCATGGGCGAAGGGTCCGACAAAACAACGAGACGCGGTTTATACCCGCGCCCCGGATAAGCGTCAAATGCGCACGACCAACTTGCCGAAGTTGCGCCCTTCCAACAGACCGATAAAGGCTTCGGGCGCCTGCTCCAGGCCCTCCACCACGTCCTCACGGAACTTGATCTTGCCGTCACGCACCCACGGCGCCATGGCGCTCTGGAACTCGGGCTGGCGATCGCCGTAATCATCGAACACGATAAAACCCTGGATGCGCACGCGCTTGGTCAGCAACGTGCGTTGCAGGGCCGGCAGCCGGTCGGGGCCACTGGGCGCTTCATGGGCGTTGTAACCGGCGATCAGCCCGCACAGCGGAATGCGCGCCTTGGGATTGAGCAGCGGCACCACAGCATCGAACACCTTGCCGCCGACGTTTTCAAAATAGATGTCGACGCCCTTGAAGCACGCGAGGGCCAAATCATTGGCGAAGGTGGCGCTCTTGTGGTCGATGCAGGCATCAAAGCCCAACTCGTCCACCACATAGCGGCACTTGTCTGCGCCCCCTGCGATGCCGACCACGCGCAAGCCCTTGAGCTTGGCCACCTGCCCCACCACCGAGCCGACCGCACCCGACGCTGCGGCGACGACCAGGGTTTCCCCGGCCTTGGGTTGGCCGATGTCCATCAGGCCCATGTAGGCGGTCATGCCCGGCATGCCCAGCACACCCAGGGCCATTGACGGGCTGGTCAACCCCTTGGGCACCGGCATCAAGTTGCGGCCATCGGAAATGCTGTGGCTCTGCCAACCGGTCGAGCCGACAACCAGGTCACCCACTTCAAATTTTGGATTACGCGATTGCTCGATACGGCTGACAGCCCCACCGGTCATCACTTCGTCGATTTCCACCGGCGCTGCGTAGGACGGTGCGTCGCTCATGCGTCCGCGCATATAAGGGTCCAAGGACAGGTACAACGTCTTCAGCAGGACCTGGCCGTCTGCCAACTCCGGCAGATTCACGCGCTCCAGGCGAAAGTTTTCCGGAGTCGGTGCGCCTTGGGGGCGTGAGACCAGGACAATGCGCTGGTTCAGGGTCGGTTCTTGAGGCATGAAGGGGCTCCTTTATCGAATCCATCGGTATAGGGTGCAGACCATGCGTGCCGTGCCAGGGTTCGATCAGATTTGGCACAAACAAAAATGCCAGGCACAAGGCCTGGCATTGGAGTCTAGCCAAAACTACCGGATCAGAACGGCAGCTTCATGCCCGGTGGCAATTGCATACCAGCGGTCACGCCACCCATTTTTTCCTGGCTGTTGGCTTCGATCTTGCGCACGGCGTCGTTGACGGCCGCGGCGAACAAGGCTTCGAGCATTTCCAGGTCATCTTCACCAACGCCTGGCAGCACGCTTGGGTCGATGCTCACGCGCTTGATGTCGTGACGACCGGTCATCACCACGCTGACCATATCGCCACCGGCTTTACCGGTGACTTCGGCGTTGGCCAGTTCTTCCTGCATCTTGGCCATCTTTTCCTGCATCTGCTGCGCCTGCTTCATCAGGCCGGCCATGCCACCTTTCATCATGGGAATCACCTCAAAAGTACGTGGATCAAGTTAGTAGCCCGGTGTCAGGACGCCTGGGGCACCGGGGCTTCGACAGGTTCAATAGTATCGTGACGGACGACCGCACCGAACTGTTGCATCATTTGCTGGATGAGCGGATCACCGTGGATCGAGTCCTCGGCCTCACGCTGGCGGTTGATACGCCGGCGGGTCGCGGCCTGGGCCGGGGTTTCCTGCTCCGGCTTGATCAGCTCGATGGTAATGGTCAGCGTACGCTCATGGTACTGGTTGAGTGCGTCATTCAGACGACGTTGCTGGGTTGCGTTGAACAGGGCGCTGTGGGCCGGGTCCAGGTGCAACAACCAGTGATCGCCGTCAATGGAAATCAGGGTGCAGTTGGCGGCGATGCTACCGGTCATGCCGGAAATCGGCAGCTTCGGAAACAATTCCAGCCATTGCAAGGCCAGGCCAGTGGCCGGCGCGGCAGCGGGTTCCGCCTCGGGTTCAGGGGCCGGCTCGGCGGTGTGTTCGCTGGCCAGGTCGTCCAGGTAGCTGTAAGCCGAATCCGTGTCTGGTTCAATGTAGTCCTCGTCCAACGGCGGCTCGTCGTCGAGGTCGATGCCCGGCGTGGCGGCTTCCACCTGGGCCACAGTCGGCTCGGGAACCGGCGCGGACACCCATTCAGGCGCGTCCGGCACCACACTGTCCGGGGTCGGCGTGGGCATCGGGGTCAGCTCGGGCTGCTCGGCGGTGGTTTCCAGCACGGGCTCCACGGCGGGCGCTTGCTCGACTTCGACTTCAGCGTCTACCGGGTCATTCCAAGGCAGGTCTACGACCGGTTCAGGTTCGACAATGGGTTCCGGCTCGGGCACCGGCGCAGCGACCACAGGCTCAGGCTCGGGCACCGGAGCGGCCGGCGCAGGCGCAGCAACCACTGGCGCGACAACCGCTGCGCCAGCCACTGGTTTGGCGGAATCAACTGTGGCCTGGCTGATCCCCACTGGCTTTAGCGGCTGTCTCGGCGCATCGGCCGAATCGGCGGGCCGGAACGCCAGCATCCGCAGCAGCACCATTTCAAAGCCACCACGCGGGTCGGGGGCCAGGGGCAGGTCGCGGCGGCCGATCAGGCCCATCTGGTAGTAGAACTGCACATCTTCGGCCGGCAACGCCTGGGCCAGGGCCAACACACGGTCGCGGTCGCCATGGCCGTTGTCGACACCCTCAGGCAGGGCCTGGGCGATGGCAACGCGGTGCAACACATTGAGGATTTCCGAGAGCACGCCATTCCAGTCCGGGCCTTGCTCCGACAGGTGACGCACGGCTTCGAGCAACGCCTTGGCGTCGCCTTCGATCAGCGCATGCAGCACGTCGAATACCTGGCCGTGGTCGAGGGTGCCAAGCATGGCGCGCACGTCGGCGGCCATGACCTTGCCTTCGCCAAAGGCGATGGCCTGGTCGGTGAGGCTCATGGCATCACGCATCGAGCCATCGGCAGCGCGGCCGAGCAGCCACAGCGCGTCGTCTTCGAACGGTACGTTCTCGACACCCAGCACGTGGGTCAAATGCTCAACCACCCGCTCAGGGGTCATGTTTTTCAGGGAGAACTGCAAGCACCGCGACAGAATCGTTGCAGGAAGTTTCTGCGGGTCGGTGGTGGCCAGGATGAATTTGACGTAGGGAGGCGGCTCTTCCAGGGTTTTCAACAGGGCGTTGAAGGAATGGCTGGAGAGCATGTGCACTTCGTCGATCAGGTAGACCTTGAAGCGGCCACGGCTCGGCGCGTACTGCACGTTGTCGAGCAGCTCGCGGGTGTCTTCGACCTTGGTACGGCTCGCGGCGTCGATCTCGATCAGGTCGACAAAGCGCCCTTCGTCGATCTCTTTGCACACCGAGCAGGTGCCACAGGGCGTGGAAGTGATACCAGTTTCACAGTTCAGGCATTTGGCGATGATGCGCGCAATGGTGGTCTTGCCCACCCCCCGCGTACCGGTGAACAGGTAGGCGTGGTGCAGCCGCTGGCTATCCAAGGCATTGATCAGAGCCTTGAGCACATGGGTCTGGCCGACCATTTCGCGGAACGAGCGCGGACGCCATTTACGTGCAAGAACCTGATAACTCATCGAAAACCGTCGCAACTGGGAAACAGAAGCCGGTAATGCTAGCGGAGCAAGGGGGAAATTGCATCCGGCACGCTTGCCTAATCTGACTAAGCTCATGTGACTGGCCCCGAAAAGGCCTGAACCCGGAGAGCTTATGCGCGCAGTCCTGGGCGTTTTATGGATGATTGCCACGACCAGCCTTGCAGCGCCCGCACCGCTGCGCTTCTCGGTTTCCGACAGTTGGGCGATGCCCATGGTCCAACTGGAGGACGGCCGGCCTACCCAGGGCATTTTGTATGACGTGATGTTAAGCCTGGCCACCCAGGTCGGCCACCCTGCGCAATTCCATGTACTGGCCCGGGCGCGCATCTCCAGCGCCATGGAACACGGTGATATCGATGTGCGCTGTTATGTCACCCAGGCCTGGGTCGACGACCAGTCCGGCGACTACACCTGGAGCGTGCCACTGATGGTGCAGCGCAACCTGTTGGTCAGCACCCACATCCCCCCGCAGCCCATACACATCGACACGCTCGCGCCACAAGCCATCGGCACCGTGCTCAATTACCGCTACACCACCTTGGACCCGCTGTTTGCCAGCGGCCAGCTCAGCCGCGACGACGCGCGCAGCGAAGAGCAGGTGCTGCACAAACTGGTGGCCGGGCGTTTCAAGTTCGCGGTGATCAATGAATGGATACTCGATCGCTTCAATCAGCGCATGCCGGTGGGCAAACGCCTGCACAAGGTGGCGGTGATCGATGAACAGAACCTGGGCTGCACCGTACGCAATGACCCGAAACTGCCGGTGCAGTTGATCCTGCGCACCTTGTTGCGGATGAAGATGTCGGGCGAGATCGACCAGATCATCCAGCTCTACACCGGTGAGACTCCTGACAGGAACTGACAGCACCGCCTTATAGACTCGGCTCCCTCACCACACGCGCTTCCAAGGAGCCCGCATGCACACCATCGCCCATTACTTTTTGCTCTACGTCGACAGCCCGGCCACCAGCGCCAACTTCTATAGCCGCCTGCTGGACAAGCCGCCGGTGGAACTCAACCCGACGTTCGCCCTGTTCATTCTCGACAATGGCGTGAAGCTGGGACTGTGGTCACGCCATACCGTGCAACCGGCAGCGCAGCTCACGGGCGGTGGCGGTGAAGTGGGGTTGTCCCTGGCCGACAAGGCCGCCGTGGATGCCCTGCACGACCTGTGGGTAGAGCGCGGCGCGACGATCATTCAGTCACCGACCACCCTGGATTTCGGCTACACCTTCGTCGCCGAGGACCTCGACGGCCACCGCCTGCGCGCGTTTTGCCTGAGCGACTGACCGCCAGCGCCCTTCCAGGCTGATGGCAGCCACGCTGGCCAACACGATCACACCGCCCAGCACCACTTGCAGGGCGATGTGCTCACCCAGCAGCGTCGCCGCCATCGTCATGGCCACGGGCGGGATCAGGTACATCGCCACTGAGGCACGGCTGACCTCGACATGTTTCAACACATAACCCCAGGCCAGGTACGCCAGGGCACTGGGGAAGATCCCGAGCACCAGCACCGCGAGGTTTTCCGGCAATGGCGCCTGCATCACGGCAGCGGGCAGGCCCGGTAGATTCACGCAGAGCATCAAGGTGCCCGCCCACACCATGTAGCACGCCATCGTCAGCGGGCTATAGCGATGGGCGTAGTGTTTCTGGATGGCGAAGTACAGGCTCCACGACACGGCCGCGAGCAGAATCAACAGGCCGCGCGGGTCGATATCGCCCACGCTATGATCACCCCAGATCACCACCAGCACACCCAGCAGGCCGAGCAACACACAGCTCCAGCGCCAGAGGCTGACCCGTTCCTTCAAGCAGAAAAACGCGATCAATACGCTGAACAATGGCGCCGATTGCGCAAGCACGCTGGACGCCGCCGCCGTCACGAATTGCTGTCCGTGATTCAGGCTGGTGTGATGCAGGAACACCCCGAAAAAACTCAACACCAGCAGCCACGGCAGATCCCGCATACGTGGCCGACCAATGCCCATCACCAGCGCCACACCGGCCATGAACACCGAGGCGATCAAGAACCGCAGCAACGCCAGTTGGCCAGGGCTGTAGCTGTGCAGCCCCATGTGCACGCCAATCGGCGAATAGGCCCAACAGAGGATGACGCTGGCGATGACTAGCGTAAGCTTCAGGGGTGACGGGGTGTTCATCGACGGCATCCGAAAACTGAGAAGGAATGCCGTCAGTCTTGGCCCGCACAAGGCGTAGGACAATTAACCGTTTCTGACTTCTGAAATCACTGGAACTGAGCAATGGAACTGGCCCAACTGAAAATGGTGCGAGCCGTGGCGCAAACCGGCAGCGTGGCCCAGGCCGCCGTGCAACTGCATTGCGTGCCGTCCAACATCACCACGCGCATCAAGCAACTGGAAAGCGAGTTGGGCACGCCGCTGTTCATCCGCGCCGGGCGTGGGCTGACGATCAGCGCGGCGGGGGAGATTTTCCTCGAATACTGCGAACGTATCCTGGCCCTGGTGGACGAATCCAAACGCGCCGTGGACGCCAACGCCATTCCCCGCGGCACCTTGCGCATCGGCGCGGTGGAGTCCAGCGCCAGTGGCCGTCTGCCGCCGCTGCTGGCGGAATATCACCGACGCTACCCGGATGTCAGCCTGGAACTGGTGACCGGCGCCTGGGGCGAGTTGCTCGATGACCTGCAACACCATCGCCTGGATGTCGCGCTGGTGGCCGCCGGCAACAAACGCGCAAAGCTCGAACACAGCGTGGTCTACAGCGAGCGCCTGGTGCTGATCGCCAGCGCCTCCAGCGAACCGATCCGCAGCGCTGAAGACCTGGCCGGCCGTACTCTGCTGGTGTGGCCCCCCGGCTGCCCCTATCGGGCAGCGCTGGAGAACTGGGTCAAGCCCCATGCCTTCAAGCCGACCATCGCCAGCTATGCCAGTTGGGGCACGATCATTGGTTGCGTGAGTGCCGGGATTGGCGTGGCGCTGGCGCCGGAAGGCATCCTGGCCCGCTATGAGCAGGCCAATCAGTTGGCGTCGTACCGGTTCGAAGAACTGCAGGCGGTGGACAACCTGCTGTTCTGGCACAAGGACGCCCAGCGGCATCTGGCGCGGGATGCGTTTGCCGGGTTGTTGCGTGAAACCTTTGGCTGATCAGCTTTTTGGGGCTGACAAACGGCTGTACTGATCCTGGCTGATCCACCCGATAAACGAGCGGTCATCGGCATTGATGAACTCGACCTGGGCCCAGCCATCCTTGAAGGCCAGCACACCGACCACGTCATTCTTGACGATGTAGGGGCGCTTGGCGGCCTTGGCACTTGGGGTTTTCAACAGGTAAGCCTTGGCAGCGGATACCTGCACCAGGCCGATCCACTTTTTGTTGGCGGTCTGGGTCAGGTCCAGGCCGGTGGCGATCTCTGGCATCAGAACACTCAAGCAACCGGGATGCTGGCGACCCTGTTCCACGGTCAGGGTCACGCCGTCCGAAGAGGGCGCCACGCTGCCGGGGTAGGCAGTGTCGTTCCAGGTGGTCAGCGCTGAGGGCTTGCCTTGCAGGTAGAACGTGCAACTGCGAGTAACGCCCTCGCCCATCTCTTCCGCGTAATAGCCTTCCACCTGATGCTCAGGCGTCACCGCCAGCATCAGCCCTTCGTATTTTCCGGAATGCAACGCAGGCGAACCGGCAAATGCGGGGAAAACGGCGCACAACGACAACACACCCACTGCTAGAAAACGGATCATCTTATTTTTTTCCTTCAAGTTTCTCGTAGGCTTCTTTCATCAGGACGTCATAGTTGCCGTAGTCCTTGCCGTTATAGTTACGGGCCATCGAAGTGAAATCCTTGGCTTTCATGGCCGTCATCAACGTCGGGCTGTTAGCGCAAAACGCGAGAAACGCCTTCAGTTGATTACCGACATTCACTTTTAATGCCGCGGCAAACTCAAACACCGTTTTGTAACCGCATGAGGCGTAGTTGAAGCCCATGGTCTGAAACATGCCCCACGACGCCGACATCAACGCCGCTTCCTGGTCCAGGGCGAATGCAGTGGCCATGGTTTCCCAGGCCTTGACCTGATCCTTGTTATTGACCTGCCACTGCGGCCCGGCCTTTCTCACATAGATGTACGAAAGCAGCGGATGCGCCTGGTCGTAGATATGCTTGGTGTACTTGCGAAATTGGTGCCCTTCAAACGCAATGATCGGCAACTTGGCCGGCCCGAAACCCGAGCGACCACCGGACTCCACCGTGGCGAAGGCCCTGATGACATTCACCGAAATGCCGTTGCCCAACTGCTTGGCGGCATTCTGAAAATCCGTATCGGTGAGCGTCATGCCGCCATCGCACGTGGCCTGCAGCATCAATTGGCGATTGCGCCGCTCAGCCTCGATCATTGCCCGCATACGGTCCAGGTACACGTTGACGGTGGCTTGCACCGCGTCACCCTGGTTGTTACCGAATGCATTCAGAAAGCTTGGAATACGCATGCTCGGAAAGGCCTTCACCGGTACCTTCACCGCCTCTTCGATCAGGCTGTTGAAGGTTTTACCGGTCGGGTCGATCACACCATCGGGGTGCGCGTATTTGAGATGACGGAACTGATACTGGCTGATGCACTGCACCAACTGACCGTCGCACTTGCCGTTTTCGGCCAGTGGGAAGCCCAGTTTAGGAATGATCAGATTGAATAAATATTGGATGCACTGCACATCGGAAGGCACGTTGCGGGCTTTACCGGGCGCGCCTACCGAAGCACTGATAAGACGCGGCAACCCTTGCAGGCTTTTCATCACAGACATCCTTGTTAGTTAAAGAAGTGATAGCACTTCAATATCAACTCCACGCCCTTGTCATACTCTGAAACAAGTGGCTGGCGGAAACTAACAAGGTGGTTTTAGGTTGTCCAGGGCGACCGCTGAAAGTTGTGAAACAGGCGAATTAAATAAATCAGTAACCGTGGAATTCACGGGTTTTCTGATACGTGTGGAAATCAATCCACTCAACCACGTCGTAAGGCAGGTAAAGCTGCATCCGCGCCCGGGAAATGGCGATGTACACCGCGCACAGTCGCTGGTCGAACGCGTAGGCATCCTTGAACTTCACGTTGGTCAGCAGTTCGGGCGTCAGCAGCACCCGGTCGAACTCCATGCCGCCGGCCTCCTCCGCCAACATCAGCAGGCAGCGTTTGCCGGGGACACCGCTGAGGCGGTTCAAACGCGTGATATCAGCGACGTTGAAGCCTTTTTCCAACTCGCTCTCGACCCACAGGAACGACTCGTCGTACTGGCTGGCATCGCGCACCTGTTGCCAGTCGTCCATGTCGCTGAAGTAAGCATGGGGGCCGTTGTCGTTGTGCTCGTTGCTGTAGAACTCCGGCTTGAACAGCGCGATGACGCTGATCATGAAGCGCTGCAGATCCTGCTGCGCGGCACTGTCGAAGAAGCCAAATGGGCAGTTAGCCTGTTGCAACTGGATGGCCCATTTCATGGTGTCCCAAGGGGACGCGGTCAACACCACGCAGCCTTCGGGCGGCACGAAACCCTGAGGGTAATGCTCAATGCCGACGTCGGCATCCCGCGCGCCTTCGAAGGGTGTCTTGCCCTTCTGCGAGTGCACGCTGATCAGCGGGTTGACCAGGCGCTCGACGTTGCGGCCCGAGCGCACGGAGTAATTGATGTCGGTGTGCCGGACTTCGCGCTTGCGCCTGACCATTACACCGCTGGCCAATTGGTATTCATCGCCAAGGGTGATCAGCACCTGACGGCCACGCTCGATAATCTGCAACAACGAAGGCGGAATGTCCTGGCTTTCATCGATCAGCACATGGGTGTAGCGCGGCGGCACCACGCATCCATCGAGGCTCGCGCGCTTGATCAGCAACAGGGCTGCGAAGGCCGTCTGACCGGCCCACTGCGGGTTGGCTTGAACGTACGTCCACAACCGGCTGGAGTACTCCAGCAACGCCTGGGCATCCACGCTGGACAGAGGCTGTTTGAAATGCGGCAAATGCCTGGCCGACAGACTGTGATGGTTGGAGTGGCAGTAGCTGTCGAGCACCTTCAGGCAGATATCGAGCGTGGCCGCGCCATCGTGTCCGCGCCAGCCATGGATATTCAGGGTCTGGGAGACTTCGTGTTTGCCGGGCAACCGAGTTGGCGTGGCCTGCGCGGAGGGGCGCTGCCCCTGCAACAGCGCCTTGGCGAAGGCGGCAAAGGTCGAACCGGTCTTACTGTCCTTGGCCAGCCCCATGCGTTCACGCAGGGTCGCGAGCTTTGCTCCAGTGCGTGCCAGTATCAAGGTCTGGGCCGGCCGCAGGCACTCCATCAAGGCGCCAAGCAGGTGGCTCTTGCCGATGCCGGCGTAGCCCTGGACATGCAGGTCTTCGTTCAGGTTGGCGCGGAAGGTCCGCACCAGCTTGTCCTGCGCCGGGCTGAGCCAGCGCTCGCGGTGCCGGGGCGTGACCATCTGCTGGCTGAATGGATCGTTGCTGCGCAAATGGCGGACCTTGTAGCCGATATCCCATTTACCCGTAGGCAGCAGGTAATCCCGCGCCGCGACTTCTTCAGCCGAGAGCAGGCGCAGATTGACGGTTTTAAGGGCGTTGAAGCCGAAGTACAACTTGCGTGGATCGAACAGCCGCTGGGCTTCGGGCAACAACGTGGCGGCGCCCTCTGCCTGGGTTTCCACCGCCCAATCGAGCAACTTGGCCAAGATGCGCTCGGCACCCGCGCAGGTCAGGTCCTTTTCCGCCGCCTGGGCCAGGTTCTGGATAACCAGCACCGCGGCCAGCTCCGGATCTGTCAGACCGACCAGGGCCTTGGCGCCGTCCACGCCGAGCAGGGCCGTGCAGGTTTCCTCCGTGACAGGCAGGAAGACCGGGCTGGATAAGTCAAAGTGTTCCGGTTGCATAGTGCCTCGCCGCCAGGGAATCAGGCATTGCCCTGACCGCCCAGTTCAAACCGATACTCCCCCAGGGACCCCGACATACCGCCGCAATGAGGGCCTGCGTCAGCCGTAGCGGCCATCGCGCTGACCTGCTGCTGGAGTTCGAAGACCGCCATATCCAGCAGCCGGCGCAGGTCTTCGGCACTCTGTGCGGCTACATTCAATTGCAGCGTATAGGCGCCCGTAAGAGGCGGCGGCGCTGGATCGGCGGGCGGTGCGGGCTCATTGGCCACCTCCCCCGTCCGGATCATTTCCGCCTGGCTGAGGATTTCCGCGTGCTCGTCGTCCATAAGGTCCAGCACCCGCGACAATTCCAGGGTCTGTTCAGGATGGGATTGAATGCGGTCCTTGATCTCCAGGCGCCGCATCTGCCACTCCCGCAGCTTTTCGCGCGTGAGGTCGTCGACTTTTTCCACGTGTATTGTCTCCGGATGCCAGGCACTGGAGTATGCCGCCATGGACTGCCCGATGGCAGATGGCTTGAAAGCATTTTTTGAATTGATTTTGAGGAGGTGTTGCAAGGAAGAGCGTTATGGAGGCAACCCCACCAGCCACACCCCGGCACACAATGTTCCCGCTGTGGCTGCTGCCTTCCGGCTCTGACCAGGTTCACGGGTAATCGTTGCGGGGGGACCGATGGGGTCACCATAACGACGCCTGCCTCTCGGCAAGCGGGGCCATTGTACCGATCTCATCGGAAGTTACAACCGTTGGGGGCGGATTAAAAATATTCGATGGTTCAAGCACTTGACTGGTGGATTCACATAATTCTCTGTAGGAGCGAGCTTGCTCGCGAAAAACTTGAGAGCGTCTCGATAAACCAGGAACACTGCGTCATCGTTGACGTTCTTCGCGAGCAAGCTCGCTCCTACAAAAGAACGGCTTCGTCTGCTCGGCCACCTTCTTCCTGAATCACCAGGTGGATGAAGTGCAATTTGGCAATCACCGCCGGTGGCAGCACGAAGGGATAGAAATCCGGCTGGCCCATGCTGCGCGACAGTTCATTGAGCATGCCGGCCAGCTCGATCCAGGCGTTGACGAACGACAAGAACGCCACGCCGCCGGGGTGTTCGGGGTCGTAGAGGGTGGTGAGCGGGAATGGCTGGTAATCCAGGTCCATCTCGCGGGCGCTCATGCCAAAGCCGAGGGCGGTGTCGACGGCGTCCATCATGTGCAGGTAGTGCGCCCAGGTTTCGGCCCAGTCTTCCCAAGGGTGCATGGTGGCGTAGGCACTGACGCAGGTTTGCTGCCAGTCCGGGCGTGGGCCGTTCTGGTAGTGCTGGTCGAGAGCGTCGGCATAACTGGCGCGTTCGTCGCCGAACAGGTGGCGAAACGGTTCAAGCCAATGGGTATTGGCGATCAGCCGGTCCCAATAGTAATGGCCGACTTCATGGCGAAAGTGCCCAAGCAGGGTGCGATAAGGTTCGCGCATTTGTACGCGGACTTTTTCGCGGTGGGCGTCGTCGGCTTCCTTGATGTCCAGGGTGATCAGGCCGTTGGCATGGCCGGTCATTGGCGCGTTGCCTTCCAGATCGATGCCGACAAAGTCGAAGGCCAGGCCGGTGTCTTCGTCGACGCTTTTGGGCACCACCTGCAAGCCCAGGCTGATGAGTTGCGCGACGAGGCGACGCTTAGCGGTTTCGACTTTGCGCCAGCGCTCGTGGTTTTCCGGGATCGACAAGTCAGGAATGGTGCGGTTCAGGCTGCACGCCACGCACAGCGGCGCGGTGCTGTGCGCCGGAATCAGCCAGTTGCAGGCGGCCGGCGTGTCGAGGTTGGCACAACGGCGGAAAGCGCCGGCGTCGAGGTTGCCGTCCTGAAGCCAGGTGCCTTCGACCGGGCCGGGTTGCAGGGAGGCGAGCCGACTTTGTTGGGGTTGATAGCCCAGCAGGGCCTGGCAGGCCAGGCACTGGCTGTTGCGAAAGAACAACGATTGGCCACAACGGCACTGCCACACTTTGCTGTCGCGGGAGCTGCCGGCTACGAAGGGTGCTGCAATGCGCGAACTGAGTTGCTCGAAGTAGCGGAACATGGCGATCTCTCCCTGGGTGACTGAGACTAGATCATTTGTTCTTCTGGATCGTTCCACATTGTTGTATGAGCGGGTTTGTTGTGGCGAGCGGGCTTGTCCCGCGTTGGGCTGCGAAGCGGCCCCAATAATGACGACGAGGTGGTTCAGATAGACCGAAGTGCCTGGATTTAGTGCTGCTTCGCAGCCCAACGCGGGACAAGCCCGCTCGCCACAGAAAGTCTGCTCGCCACAACAAGTCCGCTCGCCACAGCGTCCAAATCAGACGGTGATGTTGTGCTTGGCGAGGAAGGCGACGAAAGCCTCTTCGTCCAGCACTTTCAGGCCCAGCTCGCTGGCCTTGGCCAGCTTGGAACCGGCGCCCGGCCCCGCCACCACACAGTGGGTTTTCGCCGACACGGAACCCGCCACCTTGGCGCCGAGGCTTTCCAGCTTCTCCTTGGCCACGTCGCGGCTCATCAGTTCCAGGGAACCGGTGAGCACCCAGGTGTGGCCGGCTTCGGGCAAGCCTTCGACGACCTTCTTCTCGCTGTCCCAATGCATGCCGAAGTCCTTGAGCTGCTGCTCGATGGCCAGGGCGCGGTTGGCGTTGTCGGCATTGTCGAAGAACTCGCGCACGGCCTTGGCTTGTTTCTCGGGCAGGGCCTGGCGCATGTCCAGCCAGTCGGCCTTGATCACGCCTTCGAGGGTGACGAACTTGTCTGCCAGCTTCTGCGCAGCGCCCGGGCCGACGCTCGGTACGTGCAGCTTGTCGAGCAACCCGCCCAGGGTGGTGCTGGCGGCGAATTCAGCACTCAGGTCGCCCTGCTCCTGCAGTTGCAGGCCGCACTCCTGCGGCGACAGCAGCGCGCCGATCACGTCCTGGTTATGGCTGTCTTCAAAGAAACTATGAATCTCATGCGCCACTTCCAGGCCCACGTCCGGCAAGTACGTCAACACTTCCGGCAAGGCCTTCTGCACGCGCTCCAGGGAGGCCAGGGAGCGTGCCAGCACCTTGGCGGTCTCCTCGCCCACATCGGGAATGCCCAGGGCGTAGATAAAGCGCGCCAGGGTCGGGGATTTGCTGTTTTCGATCGCGGTGATCAGTTTCTTGCTGGAAATGTCGGCAAAGCCTTCCAGGTCGATGATCTGTTCGTACTTGAGTTTGTAGAGGTCGGCCGGTGAGCCGATGAGCTTTTCATCCACCAGTTGCTCGATTGTCTTGTCGCCCAGGCCATCAATGTCCATGGCGCGGCGCGAGACGAAATGGATGATCGCCTGCTTGAGCTGCGCGCCACAAGCCAGACGCCCGACGCACCGGTACACCGCGCCTTCGCTGACGGTTTCCTTGCCCTTGCTGCGCTTGACCAGTTGCGTGCGCTCCACGTGGGAACCACACACCGGGCAGCTCTCGGGGATCGGCACCGCACGGGCATTTTCCGGGCGGCGCTCAAGCACCACCGAAACTACTTGTGGGATCACATCCCCAGCGCGGCGGATAATCACGGTATCGCCGATCATCACGCCCAGGCGCGCCACTTCATCCATGTTGTGCAAGGTGGCGTTGGACACGGTAACACCCGCGACCTTGACCGGTTTAAGGCGCGCCACCGGCGTGACGGCGCCGGTACGCCCGACCTGGAATTCCACGTCGAGCAATTCAGTCAGCTCTTCCAAGGCAGGGAATTTGTGGGCGATGGCCCAGCGCGGTTCGCGGGCACGGAAACCCAGTTCACGCTGCGAGGCGATGCTGTTGACCTTGAACACCACGCCGTCGATCTCATACGGCAGGCTGTTGCGCCGCTCGCCGATATCGCGGTAGTAGTCCAGGCAATCCTGGATGCCTTTGGCCAGCTTCAGTTCGTGACTGATGGGCATGCCCCATTTCTGCAACTGTTGCAGGTTGCCGATGTGGGTGTCGCTGATATCAGTGGTCACGCCGTAGCAGCAGAATTCCAAGGGTCGGCTGGCGGTGATCTTCGAATCCAACTGACGCAGGCTGCCGGCAGCGGCATTGCGCGGGTTGGCGAAAGTCTTGCCGCCGACTTCCAGTTGCGAGGCGTTGAGCCGCTCGAAACCGGCCTTGGACATGAACACTTCGCCACGCACTTCCAGGGTCGCCGGCCAGCCGCTGCCGTGCAGTTTCAACGGGATATTGCGCACGGTGCGCACGTTGACGCTGATGTCTTCACCGGTGGTGCCGTCGCCACGGGTGGCGCCGCGTACCAGTTCGCCGTCCTGATACAGCAGACTGACCGCCAGGCCATCCAGCTTCGGTTCGCAACTGTATTCCACCACCGCGCCACCGCCAAACAGATCGCCGGCCGGCAGGTCGAGGCCTTCGGTGACCCGGCGATCGAATTCCAGCATGGTGGTTTCATCAAACGCGTTGCCGAGGCTGAGCATGGGGATCTCATGCTTGACCTGAGTGAACGCCGACAACGCCGCACTGCCGACCCGCTGCGTCGGGGAGTCGCGCGTGACCAGGTCCGGGTGCTCGGCCTCCAGGGCCTTGAGCTCATGGAACAGCCGGTCGTACTCGGCGTCCGGAATGCTCGGCTCGTCGAGGACGTGGTAACGGTAGTTGTGCTGATCCAGTTCAGCGCGCAGTTCGAGGATGCGGGTGTGGGCGGCGGTCATGGGTGTTCTCTCAGAAAGCAAAAGAGCAGCCGAAGCTGCTCAATATGTTAGTGCGCTTATTCTATCCGACAACGCCGAGGAGCAATCCTCAGCGTTTTTGTGTCAGGGCGCGACGCTCGAACTCGACGATGCGCTGACGGTAATGCTCGATGGTCTGGGCAGTCAGGACGCTGCGTTGGTCGTCCTTGAGTTCACCGTTCAGTTCCTGGGACAGCTTGCGGGCTGCGGCGACCATCACGTCGAACGCCTGTTTCGGGTGACGCGGGCCTGGCAGGCCAAGGAAGAAGCTCACCGCCGGGGTGCTGAACAGGTCGATATCGTCCAGATCGAAGGTGCCCGGCTTGACCGCGTTGGCCATGGAGAACAGCACTTCGCCGTTACCGGCCATGCTTTCATGGCGGTGGAAGATATCCATCTCGCCGAAACGCAGGCCGCTTTCCAGAATATTTTGCAACAAAGCCGGGCCCTTGAAGCCGGCTGCATCGCGGCAGATCACGCTGATCACCAGCACTTCTTCGGCGGCAGGCTGGTCGTTCACGGATTGGCGCGGGGCATTCTTGCCAGCGTTTTCATCCGGGAAATCATCGTCGCGGCTGCTGAAGCTCGGGCCGTCATCGACGTCCAGGTCCAGGTCGGCCTGGCGCGACTCTGCCACCACCGGCGCGGCGCGCTTGCCACGTTTGGAAGACGGCTCGCGGGCTTCACGCACCGGCGCGCTCATCGACGGCAAGTCGTGCTCGTCCAGTTGCGGTTCTTTATGGGTATCCAGCACACGGGGCGGCCCCAGCAGCTCGGCGGCGCCGTCGTCGTCAGGCAAGTTGGACAGGTTGCGGTCCAGACGGAATTTAAGCTTGCCCTTGCCACCGCGCATGCGGCGCCAGCCATCAAAAAGAATACCGGCAATGACAATAATGCCGATGACGATCAGCCACTCGCGCAGACCGATTTCCATGTAATCCCGTGCCTCTAATAAAAAATGCTGAAAAATAAGGGGTTTAGCAACGTGCAAACCGCTTTAAAACGTGGCGCCAACTCTATGTTCTGACTGACGTTTTGCCCACGCATACGAAAATTTGACATTAAACTAGCACGACCAAAGATAACTTTACACCGTCTGTCAAAATGCCTTGAACAAATATGTCCATTTGCCACTTTCGCCAGACCGGTAAAGCGTCTTACCGCGCGCTATAAAAATTCTGTCCCGGCATGGATCAAGACTCCACCATCGCCATCGCTTCTTCCACATCCACCGCGACCAAACGCGAACAGCCCGGTTCGTGCATCGTCACACCCATCAATTGATCCGCCATCTCCATGGCGATCTTGTTGTGGGTGATATAGATGAACTGCACAGTCTGGGACATCTCTTTAACCAACCGTGCGTACCGTCCAACGTTAGCGTCATCCAGCGGGGCGTCAACTTCGTCGAGCATGCAGAACGGCGCCGGGTTCAACTTGAAGATGGCAAATACCAGGGCCAATGCGGTCAGGGCTTTTTCGCCGCCGGACAACAAATGGATGGTGCTGTTCTTCTTGCCCGGAGGCCGCGCCATGATCGTCACCCCTGTATCGAGTAGATCTTCGCCCGTCAGTTCCAAGTAAGCGCTGCCACCGCCGAAAACTTTTGGGAATAAGGCCTGTAAACCGCCATTAATCTGATCAAAGGTATCTTTGAAGCGGTTACGGGTTTCCTTGTCGATCTTGCGGATCACGTTTTCCAGGGTGTCCAGGGCCTCGACCAGGTCGGCGTCCTGGGCATCCAGATAACGTTTACGCTCGGACTGTTGCTGATACTCGTCGATGGCCGCCAAGTTGATCGCGCCGAGGCGTTGAATACGCGCAGCAATCCGCTCAAGTTCTTCTTCGGCTTCTTTCTCGTTGGCCTGGGCGGTCAGGGTATTGAGCACGCCGTGCAAGTCGTAGCCGTCTTCCAGCAACTGGTCTTGCAGGGTCTTGCGGCGTACGGTCAGGGCTTGCCATTCCATGCGCTGTTGTTCGAGCTGGCCACGGATCAACTGGGATTGCTGCTCGGCCTGGGTCCGACGTTTTTCGGCGTCGCGCAGTTCGCGGTCGGCGTCTTCCAGGGCGATCTGCGCGGTCTTGAGTTCCTCGTCGACGGTCATGCGCTTGTCGAGTAACTCTTCGAGCTTGAGGCGCAACTCTTCCAGCGGCGCTTCGCCCTCTTCCAGGTTGAGGCTCAGTTGTTCGCGCTTTTCGGTGAGGCGCTCGGACTGCATCTCCAGGCGTTCAAGGGCCTGGGCCGTGGACGCGTGCTGGGCCTTGAGCGAACCCAGGCGCACCGCCAATTGGTGGGCATGGTCCTTGTGCTGACGAGCCTCCTGGCGCACGCGGTCGAGGCGTTCGCGCAGGCTGTCGCGCTGGGCCAGCAGCAGTTCGCGCTGCTCGGTGTCCAACGCCATGCTGTCGAGGGCTTCTTGCAACTGCAGGCGGGCTTCGCCGATCTGTTCGTGTTCCAGAGCGCGCTGTTCGCCCATCTCGGCGACTTCTTCGTCGAGGCGGGTGCGGCGCAGGGTCAGTTGCTCGACCTTGGCTTTGCTCGCGGAGAGTTGGGCTTTCAATTCACCTTGCTGGCGCGCTTCGTCCTGCAACAGGCGGCGCAGGTGTTCGCGGCCGGTCTCTTGCTGGCGCTGAGTGGCGCGCAGGGTTTGCAGTTCGGTTTCCAGGCTTTCCAGGGTGGCTTCGCGCTCTTCGCGTTCGGCGATCAGGTTGACGATTTCCTGGCCACGGGCCAATACGCCACTTTCGGCTTCACTGGCGCGACGTACGCGCAGGAAGTGGCGGCCGACCCAGTAGCCGTCGCGGCTGATCAGGCTTTCACCGGCCGCAAGTTGGCCGCGTTGGGCCAGAGCCTGCTCAAGGGATTCAACCGGCTTGACCTGGCCCAGCCACGGCGACAGATCAATCGCCGCTTCAACCTTGTCCAGCAAACTGCCCGGCACCCGCGTGCCGTCGGCGGCCGGGCTGAGCAGACGCAAATCGCCTTGGGCAAAACCGGCCAGATCGAAACCGCCAAAATCATCCACCAGCACGGCTTGAAGGTCGGCACCGAGGACCGTTTCAACCGCCAACTCCCAACCTGCCTCCACTTTCAAGCCTTCGGCCAATCGCGGGCGCTCGGCCAGATGCTGATCACGCAGCCATTCCGCCGTACCGGTGCCCGGATCCAACGCGGCTTGTTGCAAAGCTTCCAGGGAAGCAAGCCGACCATTGAGCCGCTGCAAATCACCCTGGGCCTGCTGCTGCGCCTGGGTCGCCTGTTGCAGCTGCTGACGCAATTGCTCCAGGCGCTCCACTTGTTGCTCTTCACTGGCTTCCAGCTCTTCCAGCGTCATTTCGCTTTCGGCCAGTTGCTCGCTCAGCTCCATGATCGCCGCGTCTTCCGGGTCGGCGGCGAGCAACACGCGCTCTTCCTGCAGACGACGCTGGCGCTCGGCCAAGCGCTCCATACTGGTTTCCAACTGCTGGATGCGCGACTGCTGCACCTCGGCCTGGCGGCGTGGCTCGGCGGATTGCAGGTTGAAGGTGTCCCACTGCTCCTGCCAGCCGTGCATGGTGGTTTCGGACTCTTCCAGGGCGGCGGCGGCTTCTTCGGCGGCGGCGCTGGTGATTTCCTGCTCCGGGGTGAGCATGTCCAGCTCTTCGCCGAGGGTCAGCAGCAAGGTGCGGTCGTGGCCCAGGTGCGATTCGGTCTCCAGGCGTGCGCGTTCGGCTTCCTTCAAGTCATCCTGTAATTGGCGCAGGCGCTGCTGGCCGTGCTGGATGCTCTGCTCGACGCGGGCAATGTCGCCGCCCACCGAATAGAAGCGGCCCTGCACCAGATTGAAGCGTTCGGACAGGTCATGGTGACCGTCACGCAGGCGCTCGATGCTGGCGTCGGCGTTGCGCTGCTCGGCTACCAGGGCCTCAAAGCTAATTTCCTGGGTGCCGATGATCGCTTCGCGCTGGCCGACCTGATCATTCAGCGCCTGCCAGCGCAGGGCCGAGAGTTGCGCCTTGAGCTGGCGTTCTTCGCCCTTGTATTCCTGATACTTCTCGGCGGCCTGGGCCTGGCGGTGCAGGCGCTCCAGCTGACGCTCCAGCTCTTCGCGCAGGTCAGTCAGGCGGGCGAGGTTCTCGTGGGTGCGGCGAATGCGGTTTTCGGTCTCGCGGCGGCGCTCCTTGTACTTGGAGATGCCGGCCGCTTCCTCGATGAAGTTACGCAGGTCTTCGGGCTTGGCTTCGATCAGCTTGGAGATCATGCCCTGCTCAATGATCGAGTAGCTGCGCGGGCCCAGGCCGGTGCCGAGGAAGATATCGGTGATGTCCCGACGGCGACACTTGGTGCCGTTGAGGAAATAGCTGTTCTGGCTGTCGCGGGTCACTTTGCGGCGAATGGAGATTTCGGCGTAGGCCGCGTACTCGCCGATCAAGGTGCCGTCGGAGTTATCGAACACCAGTTCGATGCTGGCCTGGCTCACCGGCTTGCGGCTGGTGGAGCCGTTGAAGATGACGTCGGTCATCGACTCGCCACGCAGGTTCTTGGCCGAGCTCTCGCCCATCACCCAACGGACGGCGTCGATGATGTTCGACTTGCCGCAACCATTGGGCCCGACCACTGCCGCCATGTTACTGGGGAAGTTCACCGTGGTCGGGTCGACGAAGGATTTGAACCCCGCCAGCTTGATGCACTTGAGCCGCACGTTTAGGCGTCCGCCAACGCAGCGATGACCAGCGAGCAACTGCGCTCGCCGTAGGCCGACAGCACTTGGCGGATCTGCGGCAGGTCACGGGCCAGTACGGCGGCGAGCAGTTGCTCGAACAGCGCCAGGTACTCGCTCATGGACGCCTTGCGTTGATCCAGCGCCAGGTAATAGGCGCGGTTCATCGCCGGCTGCAGGTTCTCGACGGTTTCCTGCAGATACGGGTTGTTGGCGAAGGGGTACGCGGCGCGCATCACATTGAAGCTTTCTTCGACGAAGGCGCGGATGTCCTGGCGCTCGAAGCTGGCGATCAGGCGCTGCTGGATCTGCACGAACGGCGCCATGTCGGCCTGGGTCTGCCAGCCTTGGGCAACCGCGTTGCCGAGCAGGATGTACAGCTCGCCCATCAAGGTGCACAGGCTCTGCACCTTGTGCGCCGTGAGTTCGGTGACGTGGGCGCCACGGCGCGGCAGGATCGCGATCAAGTGACGGCGTTCGAGGATCAGCAAGGCTTCGCGCACGGAACCACGGCTGACATTGAGTGCCAGCGTGACCTTTTGCTCCTGGATCCGCTCCCCAGGCTTGAGATCGCCGCGAATGATGCGTTCGGCGAGGTGGTGAGCAATTTGCTCGGCGAGACTGTCCGGCGCCTTGAACGTCATGTTTTCCCTTCAAAATCTTCTATCGGTACAAGCGCGGCAGTGTAGCGCATTGGCTGGCTGATGGCGCTACGCCCACCTTTCAGAATTTGGCACGGAATAAGCAATGATGAACACCCACAAGCCCCCAAAAACGCCGGTTCCAGAAGACTGGACCATAATTGAAAGTGTTGCGACTGCATTTTCTTGACCTTCTGGTCAGAAAATCGTTGACCGAAAAGTCAGACATGACTAGATTCGGCGCAAAGCGGTTAACAACAATAATGAGTCTGCGAGGCCTTCCGTGATCCAGTTTTTACTTAACCAGGAACTCCGTAGCGAGCACGCCCTGGACCCCAACCTGACGGTGCTCAACTATCTGCGTGAGCATTTGGGCAAATCCGGCACCAAGGAAGGCTGCGCCAGCGGCGATTGCGGTGCCTGCACCGTGGTGGTCGGTGAGTTGCATACGGATGCTCAAGGCGCCGAGCAGATCCGTTATCGCAGCCTCAATTCGTGCCTGACCTTTGTGTCGTCGTTGCACGGCAAGCAACTGATCAGCGTTGAAGACCTCAAGCACCAAGGCCAACTGCACAGCGTCCAGCAAGCCATGGTCGAGTGCCACGGCTCGCAATGCGGCTTTTGCACCCCCGGTTTCGTGATGTCGTTGTTCGCCCTGCAAAAGAACAGCGACGCGCCCGACAGCCAAAAAGCCCACGAAGCCCTGGCCGGCAACCTGTGCCGCTGCACCGGGTATCGCCCGATCCTTGCGGCCGCCGAACAGGCCTGCTGCAACAAACCCCAGGATCAGTTCGACAGCCGGCAGGCCGAGACCATTGCCCGCCTCAAAGCCATCGCGCCGACGCAAACCGGTGAACTCAACAGCGGCGACAAGCGCTGCCTGGTGCCGCTGACCGTCGCCGACCTGGCCGACCTTTATGACGCCTACCCGCAAGCCCGCTTGTTGGCGGGCGGCACCGACCTGGCGCTGGAAGTCACCCAGTTCCACCGCACGCTGCCGGTGATGATCTACGTCGGCAACATCGAAGAAATGAAGCGCATCGACGACTTCGACGACCGCCTGGAAATCGGCGCCGCCACCGCCCTCTCGGACTGCTACACCGTACTGCACCATGAGTACCCGGACTTCGGCGAGCTGCTGCACCGCTTCGCCTCCTTGCAGATCCGCAACCAAGGCACACTGGGCGGCAACATCGGCAACGCCTCGCCAATCGGTGATTCGCCGCCACTGCTGATCGCCTTGGGCGCGCAGATCGTCTTGTGCAAAGGCGAAACCCGCCGCACCTTGGCGCTGGAAGATTACTTCATCGACTACCGCGTCACCGCGCGCCAGGACAGCGAGTTCATCGAGAAGATCATCGTGCCGAAAGGCCACACGCTGTTCCGCGCCTACAAAGTCTCCAAGCGCCTGGACGATGATATTTCCGCCGTCTGCGCCGCGTTCAACCTGAAGATCGAAAACGGTGTGATCAACGAGGCCCGCGTCGCGTTCGGCGGCATGGCTGCCACGCCAAAACGCGCCAAGAGCTGCGAAGCCGCGTTGGTTGGCGCCACCTGGAACTCCGCCACTGTCGAGAAAGCCTGCGCCGCCCTGGCCCAAGACTTCACCCCGCTGTCGGACTTCCGCGCCAGCAAGGAATACCGCCTGCTCAGCGCGCAGAATTTGCTGCGCAAATACTTCATCGAGCTGCAAACGCCGCACATCGAGACTCGGGTGACCGCTTATGTCTAACCATCACGCCGTCGTTAAAACCCAGGCCGAACTCGCCGAGCTGTTCGCCCAGGACCTGACCTCCGGGGTCGGTCGCAGCGTCAAGCATGACAGCGCCGCCAAGCACGTGTCCGGTGAAGCGCAGTACATCGATGATCGCCTGGAATTCCCTAACCAGCTGCATCTGTATGCGCGCATGTCCGACCGCGCCCACGCCCGCATCATCAGCATCGACACCGCGCCCTGCTATGCCTTTGAAGGTGTGCGCATTGTCATCACCTACGAAGACGTGCCGGGCCTGAAGGACATCGGCCCATTGATGCCGGGCGATCCATTGCTGGCGATCGACACCGTGCAGTTCGTGGGCCAGGTCGTGCTCGCCGTGGCTGCGCGCGATCTGGAGACCGCGCGTAAGGCGGCGATGGCGGCGGTGATCGAATATGAAGACCTGGAGCCTGTGCTGGACGTGGTCGAGGCCTTCCGAAACAAACACTTCGTGCTCGACAGCCACACCCATCAGCGTGGTGATTCAGTCGGCGCCTTGGCTACGGCGAAAAACCGTATCCAAGGCACCCTGCACATCGGCGGCCAGGAACACTTCTACCTGGAAACCCAGATTTCCTCGGTAATGCCCACCGAAGACGGCGGCATGATCGTCTACTGCTCCACGCAAAACCCCACCGAAGTGCAGAAGCTGGTGGCCGAAGTGCTGGACGTGTCGATGAACAAGATCGTCGTGGACATGCGCCGCATGGGCGGCGGTTTCGGCGGCAAGGAAACCCAGGCCGCAAGCCCCGCATGCCTGTGCGCGGTGGTTGCACGCCTCACCGGTCAGCCGACCAAGATGCGCCTGCCGCGCGTCGAAGACATGTTGATGACCGGCAAGCGTCACCCCTTCTATATCGAATACGACGTGGGCTTCGACGACACGGGGCGCCTGCACGGCATCAACCTGGAATTGGCGGGTAACTGCGGCTGTTCGCCGGACCTGTCCAACTCGATTGTCGACCGTGCGATGTTCCACTCCGACAACTCGTATTACCTGGGCGACGCCACGGTCAACGGCCATCGCTGCAAGACCAACACCGCCTCCAATACCGCTTATCGCGGTTTCGGCGGGCCACAAGGCATGGTCGCCATCGAGGAAGTGATGGACGCCATCGCCCGCCACCTGGCCCTCGATCCGCTGGCGGTGCGCAAGGTCAATTACTACGGCAAGACCGAGCGCAACGTCACCCACTACTACCAGACCGTCGAGCACAACATGCTCGAAGAGATGACCGCCGAGCTTGAAGCCAGCAGCCAATACGCCGAGCGCCGCGAAGCGATCCGCCTGTACAACGCCCACAGCCCGATCCTGAAAAAAGGCCTGGCGCTGACCCCGGTGAAATTCGGCATTTCGTTTACCGCCAGCTTCCTCAACCAGGCCGGTGCGCTGATCCATATCTACACCGATGGCAGCATCCACCTGAACCATGGCGGCACCGAGATGGGCCAGGGTTTGAACACCAAGGTCGCGCAGGTAGTGGCCGAAGTGTTCCAAGTGGACATCGACCGTGTACAGATCACCGCTACCAACACTGACAAGGTGCCCAACACCTCGCCAACGGCGGCCTCCAGCGGTGCCGACCTGAACGGCAAGGCCGCGCAAAACGCCGCCGAAACCATCAAGCAACGCCTGGTGGAATTCGCCGCACGCAAATACGACGTGAGCGAAGCGGATGTGGAATTCCACAACGGCCATGTGCGCGTGCGTGACCAGATCCTCACCTTCGAGGCGCTGATCCAACAGGCGTATTTCGCCCAGGTTTCGCTCTCCAGTACCGGCTTCTACAAGACCCCGAAAATCTTCTATGACCGCAGCCAGTCGCGCGGTCGGCCGTTCTACTACTTCGCGTTCGGTGCGGCCTGTTGCGAAGTGATCGTCGACACCCTGACCGGCGAATACAAGATGCTGCGCACCGACATCCTCCACGACGTCGGCGCCTCGCTGAACCCGGCCATCGACATTGGCCAGGTCGAAGGCGGGTTCATCCAGGGCATGGGTTGGCTGACCATGGAAGAACTGGTGTGGAACAACAAAGGCAAGCTGATGACCAATGGCCCGGCCAGCTACAAGATCCCGGCCGTGGCCGACATGCCGCTGGACCTGCGGGTGAAGCTGGTGGAAAACCGCAAGAACCCGGAAGACACGGTGTTCCATTCCAAGGCGGTGGGCGAGCCTCCGTTCATGCTCGGCATTGCGTCGTGGTGCGCGATCAAGGACGCGGTAGCGAGCCTGGGTGACTATCGCCATCAACCCAAGATCGATGCGCCAGCCACGCCGGAACGGGTGTTGTGGGGCTGCGAACAAATGCGGCAGTTGCAAACAACCCCACCCCCTGTAGGAGCTGGCTTGCCAGCGATGACGGCCTGACAGACACCACAAGAGGTGACTATGAACAACTGGATCAGCGCCCTCGCCGACCTGCAAAACCGGGGTGAACCCTGCGTGCTGGTGACCATCATCGAAGAACTCGGCTCCACGCCGCGCAACGCCGGTTCGAAGATGGTGATCAGCGCCGCGCAGACCTTCGACACCATCGGCGGCGGGCACTTGGAATACAAGGCGATGCAGATCGCCCGCGAGATGCTCGTACGCGGTCAGCAGAACACCCACCTGGAGCGCTTCAGCCTGGGCGCCAGCCTGGGCCAGTGCTGCGGCGGCGTGACGGTGCTGCTGTTCGAACCCATGGGCCAGGTGCAGGCGCAGATTGCAGTGTTTGGCGCCGGCCACGTCGGTCGCGCGCTGGTGCCATTGCTGGCCAGCCTGCCGTGCCGGGTGCGCTGGATCGATTCGCGGGATCAGGAGTTTCCGGAGCATATCCCCCAGGGCGTGCGTAAAATCGTCAGCGAAGAGCCGGTCGACGAAATTGCCGACCTGCCGGTGGGCAGTTACTGCATCGTCATGACCCACAATCACGCGCTGGACCTGGAACTGACCGCCGCGCTGCTCAAACGCAATGACTTTGCCTACTTCGGCCTGATCGGATCGAAGACCAAACGGGTCAAGTTCGAACACCGCCTGCGTGATCGCGGTTTCGATGCCGCGCAGTTGCAACGCATGCGCTGCCCCATGGGCCTCACCGAGGTGAAGGGCAAGTTGCCGGTGGAAATCGCCATCTCCATCGCCGGCGAAATCATCGCCACCTATAACGCCAATTTCGGCCAGCACACCGCCAGCGCCGAACCTATTGCCAAACTGCTGCCGGCTTCACGTCGCAGCCAAGCCCTTTGAATTGAGATCACCATGCCTTTGACTCGCAAAGCCTACCGTGCCGCCCTTCTGCACAGCATCGCCGACCCTGCTGAAGTGGGGATAGAAGCCTCCTACGAATATTTCGAAGACGGCCTGCTGGTGATCGAAAACGGTCAGATTAGTGCCCTTGGCCATGCCAGCGATTTGCTGCCAACCCTGCCTGCCGACATCGAAATCACCCACTATCAGGACGCACTGATCACGCCCGGCCTGATCGACACCCACATCCACCTGCCGCAAACCGGCATGGTCGGCGCCTATGGCGAGCAGTTGCTCGACTGGCTCAACACCTACACCTTCCCGTGCGAAAGCCAGTTCGCCGACAAGGCCCACGCCGAAGAAGTTGCGGATATTTTCATCAAGGAACTACTGCGCAACGGCACCACCACCGCGCTGGTGTTTGGCAGCGTGCACCCGCAGTCAGTGAATTCGTTCTTTGAAGCCGCCGAGAAACTCGACCTGCGCATGATCGCCGGCAAGGTGATGATGGACCGCAATGCGCCGGACTACCTGACCGACACCGCCGAATCCGGCTACCAGGAAAGCAAAGCGCTGATCGAACGCTGGCACGGCAAGGGCCGTCTGCACTACGCGGTCACCCCCCGTTTTGCACCGACCAGCACGCCCGAGCAACTGGCGCTGGCTGGGCAACTGTTGGGGGAATACCCGGACCTGTACATGCAGACTCACATCAGTGAGAACAAGCAGGAAGTCGAGTGGGTGAAGGAACTGTTCCCGGAGCGCAAAGGCTATCTGGATGTGTACGACCACTACAAACTACTGGGCGAGCGCTCGGTGTTTGCCCATGGCGTGCACCTGTGTGATGACGAGTGTGCACGTTTGGCGCAGACCGGTTCGGCGGTCGCGTTTTGCCCGACCTCGAACCTCTTCCTCGGCAGCGGTTTGTTCAACCTGCCGATGGCTGAGAAGCACAAACTGAATGTGGGCTTGGGCACGGACGTGGGCGGCGGCACCAGTTTCTCGCTGCTGCAAACCCTGAACGAAGCCTACAAGGTCATGCAATTGCAGGGTGCACGGTTGAGCCCGTTCAAATCGCTGTACCTGGCAACGCTGGGCGGCGCGCGTGCATTGCGCTTGGAAGACAAGATCGGCACGTTGCAACCGGGCACCGATGCGGACTTCCTGGTACTGGACTACAACGCGACGCCGCTGCTGAGCTATCGCCTGAAGCAGGCGAAGAACATTGCCGAGACGTTGTTTGTGCTGATGACGCTGGGGGATGACCGGACGGTGTTGCAGACCTATGCGGCCGGGCAGCTGGTGCACCAGCGCTAGTCCCGGAAACAAAAAATCCCCGGTTCATTACACATGAACCGGGGATTTTTTTTACTGTTACAACTTGATCGAAGAACGACCCGGCTTCTTGGTCTGCAACAAATGCGAAAACACCGCATGCAGATCATCCGACGCGCTCTCTTCATCGAGGTTGAGCTTGCTG
The DNA here is from genome assembly GCF_013385825.1 of Pseudomonas reactans. GTDB lineage: Bacteria > Pseudomonadota > Gammaproteobacteria > Pseudomonadales > Pseudomonadaceae > Aquipseudomonas > Aquipseudomonas reactans. Next base: position 210,832 of record NZ_JACAPG010000020.1, read on the forward strand.
TCGATGTGATCCATGTGATGCATCATCAAGTTCACTGCCAACGCCGCGTCCCGCGCTTCGATCGCATCGATCAATTGGGTGTGCTCGTCGTAGGAACAGTGCGAGCGGTTGCCGCTTTCGTACTGGGCGATGATCAATGAGGTCTGGGACACCAGGCTGCGCTGGAAGCTGATCAGCGGCGCGTTCTTCGCCGCTTCGGCCAGCTTGAGGTGGAATTCGCCGGAGAGGCGGATGCCGGCGCCACGATCGCCACGGGAGAAGCTGTCGCGCTCGTCGTTGACCATCTGGCGCAGCTCGGCCAGTTGTTCGGCCGTGGCGTGCTGGACGGCCAGTTCAGTGATCGCCCGCTCCACCAGACGCCGCGCAAGGAACACCTGGCGGGCTTCTTCGACGCTCGGGCTGGCCACTACCGCACCGCGATTGGGCCGCAGCAGTACCACGCCTTCATGGGCCAGGCGCGACAGGGCGCGACGAATGATGGTGCGGCTCACGCCGAAGATTTCGCCCAGTGCCTCTTCACTCAATTTGGTGCCGGGTGCCAGGCGTTGTTCGAGGATCGCCTCGAAGATATGCGCGTAGACGATATCGTCCTGGGTTCCGCTGCGACCGGCCTTGCCGGCTCGCGGTTGTTTCTTGAGAGGTTGCAACTGTTCGTTCATGGGCACTCGGGTTTGGAGAACGGCGGCGAATTAACGGTAATACGTCAACAGCGGGTCGCTGGCAAGTATCACCTAAAAACAGGGCACATTGTACACAACCGGATGCGCCAACACACTGTACGGCTGTTTGCGCCGTCGGCTGTATTGCAATGAGTCGTTACGTTTGAGTTTAGGCTTGAATCCAAGATTTCCCATGAACGACATCCTACTGTAGGAGCGAGCTTGCTCGCGAAGAACCTGAGAGCGCCACGACCATCCCGTATGCCCGCGCCAGCATTGACGTTTTTCGCGAGCAAGCTCGCTCCTACAGTAGTCTAGCCAAGGAACACCTCTTGATGACTGACGCCGCCCAAGCGCCTTTGCGCCCGCTGGCCGACACCTCTCCCTCGGCCATCGTCGCCGGCTTCATCGCCATGATGACCGGCTACACCAGCTCCCTGGTCCTGATGTTTCAGGCCGGGCAAGCCGCCGGTTTGACCACGGCGCAGATTTCTTCATGGATCTGGGCGATTTCCATCGGCATGGCGGTGTGCAGCATCGGCTTGTCCCTGCGCTATCGCACACCGATCACCATTGCCTGGTCGACGCCGGGCGCGGCGCTGTTGATCACCAGCCTGGGCGGCGTGAGTTATGGCGAGGCCATCGGTGCCTACATCACCTGCGCCGTCCTTGTGACAATTTGCGGGCTGACCGGCAGCTTTGAAAAACTGGTCAAGCGCATCCCGGCGTCACTGGCGGCGGCCTTGTTGGCGGGGATTCTGTTCAAGATCGGCAGCGAAATCTTCGTCGCCGCGCAGCATCGCACCGGGCTGGTACTGGGGATGTTCTTCACTTACCTGGTGATCAAGCGCCTGTCGCCGCGTTATGCGGTGCTGGCGGCATTGGTGATTGGCACCGTATTGTCCGGATTGATGGGGTTGTTGGACTTCAGTGGTTTTCACCTGGAAGTGGCGACGCCAGTGTGGACCACGCCGCACTTCTCGCTGGCTGCCACCATCAGCATCGGCATCCCGCTGTTCGTCGTGGCGATGACATCCCAGAACATGCCCGGCGTCGCCGTGCTCAGGGCCGACGGTTACAACGTACCCGCCTCGCCGCTGATCACCGCCACCGGCCTGGCCTCATTGGTGCTGTCGCCCTTCGGCTCCCACGGCATCAACCTGGCAGCGATCAGCGCGGCCATCTGCACCGGGCCCCATGCTCATGAAGACCGTAACAAACGCTACACCGCCGCCGTGTGGTGCGGAGTGTTCTACGGGATTGCCGGGGTGTTCGGCGCGACCTTGGCGGCGTTGTTCGCAGCCTTGCCCAAGGAACTGGTGCTGTCGATTGCGGCGTTGGCGCTGTTTGGCTCGATCATCAATGGCTTGAGCATCGCCATGAATGAACCGAAGGAACGGGAAGCGGCACTGATCACCTTCATGGTCACCGCGTCTGGCTTGACGCTGTTTTCCATCGGGTCGGCATTTTGGGGGATTGTGGCGGGAGTGTTGACGTTGCTGATTCTGAATTGGCGCAAGGCATAAAAAAACGGCGACCCTGAGGTCGCCGTTTTTTTCAGTATCACTTAGCCGCGTTGATCGGCTTTTCCGGATACCACACGTCCAGCAGTGGGCTGACTTCAGCGCTTTTCAGTTCGCTGCGGCCTTTGAGCCAGCTTTCAACCGCTACGCGCTGTTCTTCGTTGACCGAGCCACGCTTCTGCAGGCAAACCAGACCGAAGTCATCGCCGCCAACATAGCCCAGACCATTGGCTTCCATGGCTTCTTTGATGAATGCTTCGAGGAAAGCGTCGGTAGCTTCTTCACTCAGGTCTTCTTTGAAGTCCAGGTTCAGTTCGAAACCCAGCTCTTGAAATTCATCAACGCACAGTTTTTTGCGCAGACGCTGGGAACGGTTAGTCGCCATTGGAACAATCCTCATAAGTAATAACGGGCGGCACTTTAGCAGTTTAAGGCGGCGATTGCCCGACTCTCTGGGACAGGCGGCACTTTGCGTGTAAAAAAACGCCGAATTCCAGCTATCGTTCAGCTACAAGTGGATCCACCTTGGGGCATAATGCCGACACTTTCATGACCATTGAGGGATTTTTCTTATTTACCCCTCGCCTTTTTCACCCTCCTCAGCAGTAGGGTTTTACTTCTTATGATCAAATCTTTGCGTTCAGTGTTTTTCGCCGGTCTTATTCTGCCACTGGCTTTTTCCGTCTCCGCCGCCCCCGTCAACAACACCCTGCCGCCCAATGTTCAACAGGCGCTGGCCAAAGCCAAGCTGCAAAACACTGCGTTGTCCTTGGTAATGATCCCCCTGAACGGTCCGGGCACGCCGACTGTCTTCAACGCTGACGTCTCCGTGAACCCGGCCTCGACCATGAAGCTGGTCACCACATATGCAGCCCTGGAAATGCTCGGCCCCAATCACCAGTGGAAAACCGAGTTCTACACCGACGGCACCCTCAGCGGTGGCGTGTTGCACGGCAACCTCTACCTCAAGGGCGGCGGCGATCCCAAGCTGAACATGGAAAAACTCTGGCTGCTGATGCGCGACCTGCGCGCCAACGGCGTGCAGCAAGTCACCGGCGACCTGGTGCTGGACCGTGGTTTCTTCAACCAGCCGCTGTTGCCGGAGTTCAATGACGACGGCAACGACGAGAACAAACCGTTCCTGGTCAAGCCGGACGCGCTGCTGGTCAACCTCAAAGCCCTGCGTTTTGTGACGCGCAATGACTCCGGCCGCGTGCTGGTGTCGGTCGAACCGCCAATTGCGAGCATTCGCATCGATAACCAGGTCAAGGTCTCCAACGCCAAGCAGTGCACCGGTGATGTGCGCTACAACCCGGTCACCGCCGCAGATGGCAGCGTAACCGTCACGGTCAGCGGCCAATTGGCCGATGGCTGCAGCTCGCAGACTTATCTGTCGTTGCTCGACCACGCCACCTACACCGCCGGCGCCGTGCGCGCGATCTGGCAGGAACTGGGTGGCACCATCCAGGGTCGTGATATCCAGGCGCCAGTGCCCAAGGATGCCAAGGTACTGGCCCGGGCCTTCTCGCCGGACCTGGCGGAAATCATTCGCGACATCAACAAATACAGTAACAACACCATGGCCCAGCAGCTGTTTCTGAGCCTGGGCGCGCAGTTCCGCAACGACGCCGACGGCGACGATGCCAAGGCAGCCCAACGTGTGGTGCGCCAGTGGCTGGCGAAGAAAGGCATCACCGCGCCGCACCTGGTGATGGAGAACGGCTCTGGCCTGTCGCGTGCCGAACGGGTCAGCGCCCGCGAAATGGCGGCCATGCTGCAAGCCGCGTGGAAAAGCCCTTACGCCGCCGAGTACATCAGCTCGATGCCGATCGCCGGCACCGACGGCACCATGCGCAAACGCCTGAAGACCACTGCCATGCGCGGCGAAGCCCACGTCAAGACCGGTACTTTGAACACCGTACGTGCCATCGCCGGATTCAGCCGCGACAACAACGGCAATACCTGGGCCGTGGTGGCGATCCTCAACGATCCGAAGCCATGGGGCGCTTCGTCGGTGCTGGATCAGGTGTTGCTGGATTTGTATCGTCAGCCGAAGGTGGTGGCGGCCGCTCCGGTACTCTGATTTATTGAACGGGACCGCTGCGCGCTCCAGCGGGAGCAAGCTCCCTCGCCACGACTTCCACCCGATCCCTGCCCGCCTGCTTGGCCACATACACGGCCGAGTCGGCGCGCAGCAGCAACCCGTCAATGCCTTCATCCACCCGCCAGCTGGCCACGCCAAAGCTGGCGGTGACGATGCCGACGGGTTCCATCGGCGCACTGCGCAGCGACGCCCACAATTCCATCGCCAGGCTGTAGGCCTGTTCGCCATCGGTGTGCGGGCACAGCACCATGAACTCCTCGCCGCCCAGGCGGCAGAATACATCGGTGCGGCGCAGGCGCTGGCTGATGCGTTTGCACAGTTCCTGCAGCACCCCATCGCCCACGGCGTGCCCGTGCTGGTCGTTGATGCGTTTGAAGTGATCGATATCCAGCATGATCACCGACAAGTTACCCGAGGTGCGATTGAGCCTCACCATTTCGGCCTTGAGGCGATCCTGGAAATAGCGGCGGTTATGAATCCCGGTCAAAGAGTCGGTGATGGACAGGGCACGCAGTTCTTCTTCCACCCGTTTCAGATCGGAAATATCCGACACGTACCCATGCCACAGCGTACCACCTGCGGGTAACTCTTCCGGGGTCGCCTCGCCACGAATCCAACGCAGGCCGCGTTGCGGCAACAGCACGCGGTATTCCTCGCGCCAATGGCTCAACTGCAATGCTGACAAGCGAATCGAAGCGCGCACCCGTTCCGCATCCAACGGGTGGATGCGCTCGAACACTCGATTCGCATCCTGCTGCAACACCTTGGGTTCGATTTCATAGATGTCGCGCATGCCGTCGCTGGCGTAGATGAATTTCCAGTTGTCCTGGGGCTCCAGGGTGAACTGGAAGATCCCGCCGGGCACATGGGCGCTGAGCTTCTTGAGTAGGCGGTCGCGGGCTGCCAAGGCCTCGTAGGCACGTTTCTGTTCGGTGATGTCCAGGTAAATCGCCAAGTGGCCGATCCACAATCCATGGTCGTCCAGCAACACCGTGGCCAGCATGTTCACGGTCAACTGAGTGCCATTTTCGCGGATCAAGCTCCATTCGCGGGCTTCGTGCAGGGTGTCCGGGCTTTCCACCAGCATCGCCTGGCTGGCGGGAATACGCTTGCCCAACGCCACACTCAGGCTGGCCGCGCGCGCTTCCAGCTCCGACGCCAGGTGCAGGCTCTCCAGTGTGTGCGTGCCCACCACATGCTCGGCCTTGAAGCCCAACATCTGCTCGGCGCCGGCGTTGAAGGTATTGATGACGCCGCGCAGGTCGGTGGCAATGATCGCCACCTGGGTCGCGGCGTTCAGCACGCTGCGCAATTGGCCATGGGCACCGCGCAATTCCTGTTCACGCAGGCGCAACTGGGCCGTGCGCTGCTCCACCAGCTTCACGGCGCGCTGACGCTGGCTTACCAGCACATAGAGCAAGGCACTGAGCAGCAGGCTGAGCAGGCCGCCCATGGTCAGGATGGTGGTCAGCGAGGAATGGTTGGCCTGGTCGAACACCTGGCTGGGGCGCAGTTTCAAGGCGTACACATGGTCGCCGAGTGTGAGACGACGCGCGCCGACCAGGTCGCTGCTACCTACCTCATTGCTGGATTCGAAGAGCACGCGCTTCTGCAGGTCGGACGTGTCGATGATCTGCATCACCAGGTTGTCCCGCTCCGGCTTGGGCAGACCGTCGGCCACCAGTTGGCGCATGCTGATCACCGCCATCACATAACCATAGGGCTCGTTCTGCGACTGATCGGAGGTGGGCAGGTGGCTCACCGGCGCGACCAGTAAAACTCCGGTGGCATACGCCGGCTCCACTCCCACCAATTGCATGGGCTGGGACACTGCCAGCTTGCCGGTCTTTTGTGCACGCTCAAGGGTTGAACGGCGCAGAGGCTGGGCCAAAAGATCAAAGCCAAGGGGCGCGCCCAACAGGCTTTGGGTCTGGCTGTACAGCACCGGCACATATTCATCGCGCTCGGGCGAAGGGGCCAGCTCACCGGCTGTATTCAGTTCACGGATCACGAAAGGCAGGCCGCGCTGGCTGGAGACGTCTTGCTCAAACTGGCTGCGCTGTTCGCGATACACCCGTGGCGCCCAGGAGTAAGCGCGAGCGCGCAATAACAAGGGCTGGGCAAAACCGTCGAATTCTTCGCGAGAGACATCATCGGAGTTGACGAAGAAGCGCCGCAGGCTGTTCAGCCGTTGCTCCTGGTCTTCGAAACGCTCCTGCAGGCGGGTGTAGCGCTCATTGACCAGCAACTGAAAGCGCTGGCGCACCTGTTGCTGATAGAGGTCGGCAGCCGCCCAAGCGACAATCGCCGTCAAGGCAAACCCAGCCAACAACACCACCAATGCCACCAGCCAAGCCGACGCCTGCTCACTGATAAAGCCTAGGATTTTCGGGCGAACGGCTTGCAACGGCATAGGCAACACTCACAACGCCAGCGTGCGGGGGGTGTCACTTTGGCTAGGCCTTAAGTTATAGCCATCGGCCCGGTATTTGACCAGCCAAAAGAACTGTAGGAGCGAGCTTGCTCGCGAAGAACTTGAAGGCGCCGCGTTTATTCAGAAAAAACGCGTCGTTCTTAAGTTTTTCGCAAGCAAGCTCGCTCCTACAAGGGGCGATCAGCGCGCGGTGATTTTCCACGCCCGGTGGATCTTCGCATTGCGCGCAAAATCCGGATCGATAGTCTTGTCGCTGATTTCCTCGACCGCATAACGTTCGCTGAGGTTGTCCTCCAGCGCGAATTTGCGGAAGTTGTTCGAGAAGTACAGCACGCCGCCCGGCGCCAGGCGCGCCATGGCCAGATCGAGCAACTGCACATGGTCGCGCTGCACGTCGAAGATGCCTTCCATGCGCTTGGAGTTGGAGAAGGTCGGCGGGTCGATGAAGATCAGGTCGAACTCATCGCGGCTGGCCTCCAGCCACGCCATTACGTCACCCTGCTCCAGGCGGTTCTTGTCGGAGAAACCGTTGAGGGAGAAGTTGCGACGCGCCCAGTCCAGATAGGTCTTGGACAGATCGACGCTGGTGGTGCTGCGCGCGCCGCCCTTGGCCGCGTGCACACTGGCGGTGGCGGTGTAGCAATACAGGTTGAGGAAGCGCTTGCCGGCCGCTTCTTTCTGGATGCGCATGCGCATTGGGCGGTGGTCGAGGAACAGGCCGGTGTCCAGGTAATCGGTGAGGTTGACCAGCAACTTCACGCCACCTTCGCTGACTTCGGTGAACTTGCCCTGGGCGCTCTGACGCTCGTACTGCTTGGTGCCACTCTGACGCTCGCGACGCTTGACCACCACGCGGCTCTTGTCGATGTTCAGCGCCTGTGGAATGGCTGCCAGGGCATCGAACATGCGCGCGGAGGCTTTTTCCGGGTCGATGGACTTCGGCGCAGCGTACTCCTGCACGTGGACCCAGTCGTGGTACAGGTCGATGGCCATGGAGTATTCCGGCATGTCGGCATCGTACACGCGGTAGCAATCCACGCCTTCGCGCTTGGCCCACTTGCCCAGCAACTTGAGGTTCTTCTGCAGGCGGTTGGCGAACATCTGCCCGCCTTCGCTCAGGCGCGCCTGCTCGACTAACGGGGCCGGAGCAGGTTTGATCGGGTTGCCGTTCTTGTTGTACTGGCGCTCTTGCGGCTCGGCCGGGGCTTGATCGTAAGCGGCTTGCTCACGCTCAGCCTGGCGCTGTTCCGGGGTACGACGCTCGCCGGTGACGAACTGATCCGGATTGACCTTGATCAGCAGCAACTTGCACGGCAACGCGCCGTTCCAGAACGAATACTGTTTGTGGCTGCGGATGCCCATGCGCTTGCCCAGGTCCGGCGCACCGGTGAACACTGCCGCTTCCCAGCCCATGCAGGCCTGGCGCAGACGCTCGCCGAGGTTCTGGTAGAGGTACAACAGGCTGGCTTCGTCACCCAGACGCTCGCCGTACGGCGGGTTGCAGATGACCAGGCCTTTCTGGTTCTGGTCCGGACGCGGCTCGAAGGTGCCGACTTCGCCCTGGTACACCTTGATCCAATGGCTCAGGCCTGCGCGTTCGATGTTGTTGCGCGCGGGTTGGATCAACCGCGGGTCGGCTTCGTAGCCTCGGATCCACAGTGGCGGCTTGTTCATGCCGATAGCGGCACGTTCAGCAGCTTCTGCATGCAGCTTCTTCCACAGCGCCGGGACGTGACCCAGCCAAGTGGTGAAGCCCCACAGTTCGCGATTCAGGTTGGGCGCCATGTCGGCGGCAATCATCGCGCCTTCCACCAGGAAGGTGCCCACGCCGCACATCGGGTCGCTCAGCGCGCCGCCTTCAGCGGCAATGCGCGGCCAGCCGGCACGGATCAGGATCGCGGCGGCCAGATTTTCCTTCAACGGTGCCGCGCCCTGCTGCAGACGGTAACCGCGCTGGTGCAGGCTGTGGCCGGACAGGTCGAGGGACAGGATGGCTTCGCCACGGTCCAGGCGCAGGTGGATGCGCAGGTCCGGGTTGATCTTGTCGATGGACGGGCGTTCGCCGGTCGGGGTGCGCAGCTTGTCGACGATCGCATCCTTGACCTTCAGCGCGCCGAAGTGGGTGTTGTCGATGCCCGAACCGTGACCACTGAACTCAACGGCCAGGGTGCCGTCCGGCACCATGTGGTCGGCCCACTCGATGTCCAGCACGCCGTGGTAGAGGTCTTCGGCGTCCTTCATCGGGAAGCGCTTGAGCACCAGCAGCACGCGGTTGGCCAGGCGCGACCAGAGGCACAGGCGGTAGGCGGTTTCCATGTCGGCCATGCCGCGCACGGCCGAGGTGTGCTCGCGGGCCTCCTCAAGGCCAAGCCCGACGGCTTCCTCGATCAGCAGGCCTTCGAGGCCCTTGGGGCAGGTGAGGAAGAGTTCAAAACGGTCCGACATGGGGCATTCCAGGCTTTTCAGCAATAAATGAACGGGCGACGCATCGCCGGCTCGGTTTTCAATCAAGCACTTTTCTTGAAGAGTGCTCGCGTGGCACGAATGTGCCGTCCCACCCCGTCCGACAGGCGCTTGGGCCTTTATTGACGGGACAGATAAACAATTAGCCGTAACAAAAAGAAATATTCCGACCCTTCGTCGAATAATAACCGACTGCAACGGGCGGGCATTCTCACTAAAGGATTAAACCCATCCTCTTTGCAGGGTGCATCATAGCTGGGTTTGCCATACAAATGGGGTGAAAAGCCATCCCAGCTTATGGCTATAGCATCGTTATCGTTACGTGCTTATGACAAAACGATCATTGAATCCATGTGACCTATTGGTTAGAACTCAACACAGGTTGGCGCCGTAACGACGCCGACACATAGGCTCGCCACGCCGGCAGCGAGCCCACCAACGGCAGAAAAACTCTGCCCGGCCTCGCACGAGGCCGAAGGATATCAAGACAGTCAACAAGTGAGGGAAACACCCTATGAGAAGACTTAAGCGTGATCCGTTGGAAAGAGCATTTTTACGCGGATATCAATATGGCGTTCATGGCAAATCCCGTGAGCTTTGCCCATTTACTCTACCGTCGGTACGCCAAGCCTGGATCAACGGCTGGCGAGAAGGACGCGGCGACAACTGGGACGGTATGACTGGCACTGCGGGCATCCACAGACTCAACGAACTTCACGCCGTCGGCTAATCAAGGGCAACTTATTCCGACACCACCTTTGAATATGTAACGACTTACCATGCACGCCCCATCCGGGCGGCGGGCTTCGGCCCAGGGGGCTCCTTGATGGAGCCCTTTTTAATGGGCCTGTAGGTGCCGGCTTGCCGGCGATGAGGCCTTCGGAATCGACGTTGATCTTGGATACGCCATCGTCGGCAAGCCAGACTCCTACTGTTTCGGTAATGCTGCGATAGCGTCCACCGACTGGCGGATCAGCGCCGGGCCCTTATAGATAAAGCCGGAGTACAACTGGACCAGGCTGGCACCCGCGGCGATCTTCTCGGCTGCGTGCTTGCCTTCGGTGATGCCTCCTGCGGCGATGATCGGCAAACGCCCAGCCAGTTCGGCGGCCAGCACCTTGACGATATGGGTGCTCTGCTCACGTACCGGCGCACCCGAAAGACCGCCCGCCTCATCACCATGGGCCAGGCCTTCGACACCCACGCGGCTGAGGGTGGTGTTGGTCGCGATCACCGCGTCCATGCCCGAGTCCACCAGGGCCTGGGCGACCAGTACGGTTTCTTCGTCACTCATGTCCGGAGCAATCTTGATCGCCAGCGGCACGCGTTTGCCATGGCGCACAGCCAGGTCTTCCTGGCGCTGGCGCAGCGCTTCAAGCAGTTGCTTGAGGGAGTCACCGAACTGCAGGCTGCGCAGGCCCGGAGTGTTGGGCGAGCTGACGTTGACCGTCACGTAGCTGGCGTGGGCGTAGACCTTGTCCAGGCAGATCAGGTAATCGTCGACGGCACGCTCGACCGGCGTATCGAAGTTCTTGCCGATATTGATACCAAGGATGCCCTTGTACTTCGCCGCCTGAACCCGCGACAGCAGATGATCAACGCCCAGGTTGTTGAAGCCCATACGGTTGATGATCGCCTCGGCTTCCGGAAGGCGGAAGATGCGCGGCTTGGGGTTGCCCGGCTGTGGTCGTGGGGTCACAGTGCCGATTTCGACGAAACCGAAACCCAGCTGTGAAAAGCCATCGATGGCCGCACCGTTTTTATCCAGGCCAGCCGCCAACCCGACCGGATTAGGGAAGTCGAGCCCCATCACCGACACCGGCATTTTTGCCGGAGCCTTGCATACCAGGCCATTGAGCCCCAAGCGTCCACCCGCACCGATCAGGTCCAGGGACAGATCGTGGGAAGTTTCCGGGGAAAGTTTGAACAACAGCTGGCGGGCCAGGGTATACATGGGCGGGCTAGACTCGGAGGCGGCGAAAGGTAGCGGCGATTATAGCCGGGGTGACAGGGCACGCGCGAGGCGTGAACCTCAATCGTCAGTACCGGTGCGCGACCAACTGCTCGTAATGCGCCCAGATTTTCTGTGCATATTGCAGGCGCAACGCCTCACGCTCGGGCCCGGTACCTGTCCCTACGTTGTAGGAACCCACTGCCGTCCAGTTGTAGCCAAAGCGCTGGATGAACTCAGCCAGGATCGACGCTCCCACCTCAATTGACAGACAGGGCTCATTGATCAAGCGGTCCTCGGTAATACCCTGCTTGAGCAAGCGTGGCAGGTGAATGCTGTTGATCTGCATCAGGCCGATGTCCCGCGTGCCATTACGGTTGACGTGATTCATCGCTTGCGCACGATTACCCGACTCCACGACCGCGATCGCCTGCAGCAACTCCGGCTCGATGCTGTATTGACTGGCAGCCTCCTCCCAGCAGTAGGCCAACGCTTGATTGCTGGTCATCAAGGCAACCAGCAGCCAGCCCTTGATCCAGAACCTAGCCACGTTTCAACACCCCCTGGCTGACTCGGCCACAAGCGGAACACACCTGCTCCGCACGCCCCGACACGGCACTCACCGGACAGGTGAAACGATACCCCCGACCGTAGATCGTCTTGATAAACCCCTTATCGGCACCAAGGTACTTGCGCAGCGAGTAAATGCAGCGGGTCAAGGACTCCTCGGCGACTTCTTCCTGGGGCCAGGCCAGTTCCAACAAGCGATCCTTGGTCATCAACGCACCACCGGAGACCAGCAACAGCCGTAACACCCGCCATTCCTTAGGCGGCAACTGGACATCCGAACCCTCCCCCGTCAGGCGACCATGGTCATGCAAAGTCCAATGCGCAAAAAGCAGGGAAGTCGTCGTCCCTCCACCATCCATGACGCTACCCCGACCTGCGACTACTGACATTGACGTCCTCATTTCAATCACTGGCTCATGTGCCCACGTCATGACTATAAAAACCTGCCTCACTGCTCGCCCGAGGAAAAAACCCATACATCAGGCGTTTTTTTACTTCGCGCCGTAGGACATTTCGCTACCCTCCTTCAGGCAACCACGTCTGATACACCTCATGCAGCTCAACCCCTAACCGGTCTTCCAATTGCACCAACTCGCCCAACGCCAACAATTGCCCATTTACCCGGACCTCCACGCAATGGATGATCTCAGGCATCAATGGCAACACCTTCCCGGGCGCAAAGGCTGCCAGGCGCCTGCGGCTGATCAGTTGTTCCTGTAGAAGAATTTCCAGATGCATGGGTTAACACCTTGTTTACGGTGAAACATCGCGCTGCTGTCTTACAAACGCACGCTGAACATGTTGGTACTGCGTAGGCGTCAAGGGTGGCGGCTGGCCCGTCTCTTCAAGCCCCTTCGATTCGCTGCCCACCGGCCTGGCCTGGATGACAAACAAGCGCACTTGGGCCGAGCGACCAGCGCCCCGCCCTTCCGACTCCCGTTGAAACGTGCCCAACCATAGGCGTCTACCCGGCGGCAAACGCACCACACTGTTGACGCCGACTCGCCCAACCGCTGTGCTTTTCCCGCGCGGCTCCGCCACACTCATCTGGCGGTCTTCTTCGACATCAAGGCGCATCTCGATCTGGTTAGCCTCGGCAAAACGCGGCAGCACACTCACCTGGGTGCCATAACGCACCGGCTTCCAGTCAGCTCGGTCATCTGTGCGAGCTGGAAGATAGAACGTATGGCTGTCCTGGAACACCGCAGGCACGTTCTCCTGGGTGAGTATCACCGGCAAGGTGGTTACCTTCGCTCGTCGACGGCGTTCCAATGCGCCAATTTTTGCCATGAGGCGGCTGTCGTCCAAAGGGGCCAAGACACGCGAAGCCGACGCCTGGGTTTCCCCATCCCAGTCCAGACCCAGCTTTTTCAGTTCGTCGCGTTCAACATCCACCAGCCACAGCGAGACCTCGATCGCTCGCTTGGGGATGTCGAGTTCCGCCACCAGTTTCTGGATGAAGTTCACCTGGGCCGGCTTGCCCTTGATCAACAGGCTGTTGCTGTCCGGGTAAGCGATCACGCCCAGGCTCTTGTCCGAGAGCGCCCCCTTGTACTCACTGGCCAGCAGGGTTTCGATCATCGACGCCATCCCCGGCACGGTGACCGGCTCGCCACCCGTGCCGTACTGTCGGTCCACCACATCGGCGTTAAGCACCTGGACGACTGCAAAGGACTGCGCGCCGACTCGCAGATCAGCCCTTTTCCGGTCCATCAACTGGGCCAGGCGCAGCACCTGGTCGACGTAGTTCGGTGGGCCGGATACATAGAACGTGCGCGTTCCGCTTTCACGCAGGGGATGGCGTGACTCATCAAGGCCCGATCGGCGCATCAGGCTACGCAGCCTGTCGACGGAAATATGCCGCAAGGTGACCGCAGAGCTTTTTGCCTCGCCAGCGTCATAGACATACAACACTTGCCCATCGCTGTACCAGATCAACCCTTGTTCACATGCAAGCGCCTCCAGGGCCTGCTGTGGCGTTTCGAAATCCAGGCTGGTACTGAGGCGTTTACGGGCGACCTCACGACTGACGACAATGGGTAGCCCAAGTGGCTCCGACAGGGCGGTTAGCACGGTATACAGGCTTTCGTCCTTGGCCTGATAAAGCGTCCCCCAGGCCATTGCACTTACCAGCAACAGCGCAGAAAACAACAACCCACGGCAGTACCGGCGGCAGGAAGTCGTTGCGAGAAAGTCGGCGTGCACCGTGGGGAGTTCCTGGACGATTGGGCATTGAAGGTGCGGCCATACTGAGAGCCCGTCCGCTTTCAATCATGATGGAAAGTTGATGACCCTCCAGACCCACCCAGCCGTGGCATGTGCATTGCTATGAACTCTGTATCAGAGCACGCGCCAGCGGCGGCGCGAGCTTACGGACAAAGGCGTCGTTACCCGCGTTGGCTTACATCGCCATCTGAGGGAACGACGTTTTTTTTTGAAAGAAAAGGTAGGAATTGATGAACGATTCGGTTGGCAACAGCCCGACGAACGACCCGCTGGCCTGGGTCAACGGCAGTGATGCACCGGAAAAAAGCAGCCTCGACCTGGGCTTCATGGCCCTGAGCGATTGCGCCTCGATGGTGGTGGCGGCCACCCAGGGCTTCGCTCAACCTTATGGCCTGACCTTGAACCTCAAGCGTCAATCGTCCTGGGCCAACCTGCGCGACAAACTGGTCAGTGGTGAACTGGACGCCGCCCATAGCCTGTACGGCCTGATCTACGCCGTGCACCTAGGCATCGGCGGTGTTGCACCCACCGATATGGCGGTGCTGATGGGGCTCAACCAGAACGGCCAGAGCATCAACCTGTCCCACGGTTTGCAACAACTGGGGGTGATCACTCCTGAGGCACTCGATCGCCACGTGCACCAAAGCCGAACAAAACTGACCTTCGCCCAGACATTTCCCACAGGCACCCATGCGATGTGGCTGTATTACTGGCTGGCAAGCCAGGGCATTCATCCATTACAGGATGTGGACAGCGTGGTGGTCCCGCCACCGCAAATGGTGGCGCACCTGCAAGCCGGGCGTATCGACGGGTTTTGCGTGGGCGAGCCCTGGTGCGCCAGCGCGGTCAAACAGAACCAAGGGTTTACCCTGGCGACGACTCAGGCGATCTGGCCGGATCATCCGGAAAAGGTGCTCGGCTGCACCCAGGCGTTCGTGGATCAAAACCCGAACACGGCACGCGTGCTGGTGAGGGCGATCCTGGAGGCCAGTCGGTTTATCGAAGAAAGCCGCGAAAACCGCCGCTCCACCGCACAATTGCTCAGTGGCGGCGACTACCTCGATGCCCCGCTCGACTGCATCGAGCCGCGCCTGCTGGGGACCTATGACGACGGCCTGGGCAATCAGTGGCAGGATCCCCACGCTCTGCGCTTCTTCGCCGGTGGCGAAGTAAACCTGCCGTACCTCTCCGATGGGATGTGGTTCATGACCCAGTTCCGGCGCTGGGGCCTGCTGCGCGAAGACCCCGACTACCTCGGCGTTGCACGCCAGGTGCAGCAACTGGCGCTGTATCGCCAGGCCGCCGATGGACTAGGTATTGCCACGAACGACCAGGACATGCGCAGCAGCCAACTGATCGACGGCAAAATCTGGGACGGTTCCGACCCCACCGGCTATGCCCGCAGCTTCCGGCTGCATGCGCTGGCCGATCCGACTCACCGCCAAGCCTTGCGCTGACAGGAGGACCTCCATGCTGCGAATCCTGCTGATCAACGACACCCCACGCAAGGTAGGCCGACTCAGGACTGCGCTGATCGAAGCCGGTTTTGACGTGATCGACGAGTCCGGCCTGACCATTGACCTGCCCGCACGCGTCGAAACGGTGCGCCCGGATGTGATCCTGATCGATACCGAGTCACCGGGGCGCGATGTGATGGAGCAAGTGGTGCTGGTCAGCCGTGACCAACCCCGGCCCATCGTGATGTTCACTGACGAACACGACCCGAACGTGATGCGCCAGGCGATCAAGTCCGGCGTCAGCGCCTACATCGTCGAAGGCATCCAGGCCCAGCGCCTGCAACCAATACTTGATGTGGCCATGGCCCGTTTCGAAAGCGACCAGGCCTTGCGCGCGCAGCTTCAAGCCCGCGACCAGCAGTTGGCCGAGCGCAAGCGCATCGAGTTGGCCAAGGGCATGTTGATGAAAATGAAGGACTGCAACGAGGAAGAGGCCTACACCCTGATGCGCCGCCAGGCCATGAGCCGCCAGCAGAAGCTGATCCAGGTGGCGGAGCAGATTATCGCCATGAGCGAATTGCTCGGCTGATTTGGCGCAGCTCTTGCTAAGCATTCACCACAGGTAGCCAACGGCGGTTGCCCCTCCCCGACAAAGACGTCGCACACCCGGTTTGCCCTCGCGAACCCGGTGGCGGCGTTTTTTCGTTTTGGCCTTCTTGCAAGACTCCCAACCGTTGAGGTGCGTGATGAAATCAAGCTTCTGGAAATCCGGGCACACCCCGACCCTGTTTGCCGCGTTCCTGTATTTCGACCTGAGCTTCATGGTCTGGTACCTGCTGGGCCCCTTGGCGATACAGATTGCCGCCGACCTGCACCTGACTACTCAGCAGCGTGGCCTGATGGTCGCAACGCCGATCCTCGCGGGTGCGATTTTGCGCTTTTTGATGGGCATGCTGGCGGACAAACTGTCGCCCAAGACTGCCGGCCTGATTGGTCAGGTGATTGTGATTTGCGCCCTGTTCGGCGCCTGGAAACTCGGGATTCATAGCTACGAACAAGCGCTGTTGCTGGGCGTGTTCCTTGGTATGGCCGGCGCCTCGTTTGCCGTTGCACTGCCCCTGGCCTCCCAGTGGTACCCGGCTGAACATCAGGGCAAGGCCATGGGCATCGCCGGTGCGGGGAACTCCGGCACCGTGTTCGCAGCGTTGCTGGCACCGGTTTTGGCGGCCGCCTTTGGCTGGAGCAACGTGTTCGGCTTCGCGCTGATCCCCCTGGTGCTGACTCTGATCGTCTTTGCCTGGCTGGCACGCAATGCACCGGAACGCCCGAAGGCCAAATCCATGGCCGACTACTTCAAGGCCCTGGGTGACCGGGACAGCTGGTGGTTCATGTTTTTCTACAGCGTGACCTTCGGCGGCTTTATCGGCCTGGCAAGCGCCCTGCCCGGCTATTTCAATGACCAATACGGCCTGAGTCCGGTGACAGCCGGCTACTACACCGCCGCCTGCGTGTTCGGCGGCAGCCTGATGCGCCCGCTGGGCGGCGCGTTGGCGGACCGTTTCGGCGGGATTCGCACCTTGCTGGGCATGTACAGCGTGGCGGCGATCTGCATCGCGGCGGTGGGTTTCAACCTGCCGAGTTCCTACGCAGCGCTGGCGCTTTTCGTCTGCACCATGCTGGGTCTCGGCGCAGGAAATGGCGCAGTGTTCCAACTGGTGCCGCAGCGTTTCCGTCGTGAGATCGGCGTGATGACCGGCCTGATCGGCATGGCTGGCGGTATCGGCGGCTTTGCCCTGGCAGCCGGCATGGGCGCGATCAAACAAAGTACCGGCAGCTATCAGATGGCGTTGTGGCTGTTCGCCAGCCTGGGCGTATTGGCCTGGTTCGGCCTGCACGGCGTGAAGCGTCGCTGGAGAACCACTTGGGGCTCGGCTGCCGTGACGGCTGCACGGGTCTGATGAGCCTGCAACTGAGCGTCGCCCAGGCCAGTGCCATTGGCCCACGGGCGGAAAACCAGGACGCGTTGCGGGTGGTCACACCCGTGGCCGAACTGGCGGCGAGCAAGGGCTACCTGTGTGCCATCGCCGACGGCGTGAGCCAGTGCGCCGACGGCGGCCTGGCTGCGCGCTCGACCTTGCAGGCACTGGCTCTGGATTACTACGCCACGCCGCAAACCTGGGGCGTGGCGCAGGCCCTGGAGCGTTTGTTGCTCGCGCAGAATCGCTGGTTGCAAGCCAATGGCGGTGGTCAGCCGCTACTCACCACTCTGAGTGCATTGGTGTTTCGCGGCCAGCGCTTTACCCTGGCGCATGTCGGCGATTGCCGGGTGTATCGTTGGCTCGACGGCCAATTGCAGCGCATCACCGAGGATCACGTTTGGGAGCAACTGGGCATGCAGCATGTGCTCAAGCGCGCCCTTGGCCTGGATCAACACCTGGTGGTGGATTTTCTCGATGGCCAGTTGCGTGAAGGCGAATGTTTCCTGCTGCTCAGTGATGGTGTGTGGGCAACCCTGGGCGATCACAGTATCCAGGCGATTCTGCGCGAGCAGACGGATATGGAATTGGCCGTCACCACCCTGGTGAATGCCGCGCACCTGGCCGGCAGCCAGGACAATGCCAGCGCGCTGCTCGTGCGTGTCGACACCCTGGGCGCAGCCACCCTCGGTGATGCGCTGGTGCAGTTGCAGCAATGGCCACTACCACCGCCGTTGAAAGCCGGGCAGCATTTTGAAGGCTGGCAGGTGGAAAGCGTGTTGGCGCAAAGCCGTCAGTCACTGCTTTACCGGGTGCGCGATGCCCAGCAGCAACCATGGCTGCTGAAAACCCTGCCGCTGAGCCGCGACGATGATCACGATGCCGGCCAGGCCTTGCTGTCGGAGGAATGGTTTCTGCGCCGGGTTGCGGGGCGGGCATTCCCTGAAGTGCATGCCGGCAGCGGGCGCCAGCATTTGTACTACGTGATGCGTGAATATTCCGGCCAGACCCTGGCCGGACTGTTCCAACATCAAGGCCCCTTGCCCTTGGCGCAGTGGCAGTCGATTGCCGAGCGTTTGCTGCGGGCCGTGGGCATGCTGCATCGGCGGCAGATCCTGCACCGCGATATCAAGCCGGAAAACCTGCTGCTGGGAGACGACGGCGAATTGCGGGTGTTGGATTTCGGCCTGGCGTATTGTCCAGGCCTGTCGGAAGACAGCGCGCATGCGCTGCCGGGCACGCCCAGCTTTATTGCACCTGAAGCTTTTAACGGCGAGCGTCCTACGGCCCAACAGGATTTATACAGCGTCGGCGTCACCCTGTATTACCTGCTGACCGGACATTACCCCTACGGCGAAATCGAGGCCTTCCAACGGCCCCGGTTCACTCAGCCTGTCAGCGCCAGTCGCTACCGTCCCGACCTGCCGGATTGGCTGCCCCTCAGCCTGGAGAAGGCAGTCGCGGCCCAACCTGCACATCGTTACGAGACCGCCGAAGAATGGTTGCGGGTGCAGGAACAGGCTGACCGCCAGGAACTGAGCATCCGCCCCAAGCCGTTGCTGGAACGCGAGCCGATTAAGGTCTGGCGCACCCTGGCGCTGCTGTCGATGCTGATCAATTTGGTGCTGCTGTATTCACTTTTTCACCGCTGACGTCATCCCTGGACGAGGAACACTCTATGAATGCAAAAGTCTGGCTGGTAGGCGCGGGTCCGGGTGACCCAGAGCTGTTGACCCTCAAGGCGGTACGCGCCCTGCGTGAGGCCGATGTGGTGCTGATCGATGACTTGGTCAACCCGGCTGTTTTGGAACACTGCGTTGAAGCGCGGGTGGTCACCGTGGGTAAACGCGGCGGCTGCCGGTCGACCCCGCAGGATTTTATCCACCGCCTGATGCTGCGCTACACGCGCCAGGGCAAGTGCGTGGTGCGGCTCAAAGGCGGCGACCCGTGCATTTTCGGACGCGGCGGTGAAGAGGCAATGTGGTTGCGGGAACGGGGCGTCGAGGTGGAGTTGGTCAACGGCATTACTGCGGGGCTGGCGGGTGCGACGAATTGCGCGGTGCCATTGACTTTGCGCGGGGTCAGTCGCGGCGTAACGCTGGTTACGGCGCATACCCAGGACGACAGCCGCCTGAATTGGCGGGCCCTGGCCGAGGGCGGGACTACGTTGGTGGTGTACATGGGCGTGGCGAAGCTGGAGGAGATCCGCCAGCAATTGCTGGACGGCGGGATGGCGGCGGATATGCCGGTGGCGATGATCGAGAATGCATCGTTGCCCCAGCAAAGGGAATGCCGCAGCGAGCTGGCACATATGCATGAGGATGCACAGGCATTTGCCTTGAAGAGCCCGGCAATCCTGGTGATCGGCCGTGTCGCCGGCAGCGAACAGGCCGCATACCTTGCAGCGGCCAGCGCCTGAGGCAAATTCCAGGCAAAAAAAAGCCCGGCCTAAGCCGGGCTTTTTTCTACCACTCAGTAATTACTGAGCTTGAGCTTCAACCGACGCTTCTACGCGACGGTTAACAGCACGACCAGCTTCAGTTGCGTTGTCAGCAACTGGGCGGGATTCGCCGTAACCTACTGCGGTGATACGGCTTGGAGCAACGCCGTCTTTAACCAGGACTTGCTTAACAGCGTCAGCACGACGCTGGGACAGCTTCTGGTTGTAAGCGTCTGGACCGACGGAGTCAGTGTGACCAGCAACTTCTACGTTGGTAGCTGGGTACTGAGCCATGAAGTCGGCCAGGTTTTTCACGTCGCCGTAGCTGTTAGGCTTAACAACCGACTTGTCGAAGTCGAACTTAACGTCCAGCTCAACACGTACAACCTGGGCAACTGGAGCTTCTGGCTCTGGAGTTGGCTCTGGAGCTGGTGCTGGGGTAGGAGCTGGAGCAACTGCGCCAGCGTTACCGCCGAAGTTTACGCCCAGGCCGACCAGTGCGGAGTAGTCCCACTTGCCGTTGTCCAGACCGTAGTCAGCTTCAACACCGGCACGAGCGTACAGGTTGTTGGTGAAGTAGTACTTCACGCCAGTACCAACGGTAGCGAAGGTAGTCTGATCGCGACCGCTGTGGCCGTCAGCTTTGACGTTGCCACGGCTCTGGTGGCCGAAACCGCCTTCTACGTATGGACGCAGGCTGTCTACGCCAGCTTGACCGAAGTGATACTGGGCAACCAGGCTGCCGGTATCGCCTTTGATCTTCTGGTTACCAGTACCGTCGTTCGAACGGGTGTGGTTGGTTTTGTCGTAGGACAGGTTCAAGGACAGGTCGTCGGTCAGGAAGTAACCGATGCGAGCGCCAGGATTGAAGCCGTCTTCGATGTGCTTGACGCTATCGTTGTACTGCTTCTTGTAGAACAGCTCGCCTTCAACTGCGCCTTGGCCTTGTGCCAGAACGCCGAAAGAAGTAGCGGCAATAAGAGAACCAATGGCCAAGCCCAAGGTGTTTTTCAGTTTCATCCGTTAAATCCCCATCTGGTGATTGTAAAGCAGTCCCACAAACCGGGGGACAACTCGGCGACAAGTCTAACAGAACTTGCCTACACGTAAGAGATATTTGCCACGCACTAAGTTTCAGTCTCGCCCGCAAATTTCTCACGTAATTTATCAAGAGCACGTTTGTAACGCATTTTTGTAGCACTCAAACCCATGTGCATGATGTCAGCGATTTCCTGAAATTCCAGCTCTGCGACAAATCGTAGCACCAGAATTTCCCGGTCAATCGGGTTCACATACACCAACCAGCGATCAAGTCCGCCCTTCTCCTCGGGTGCCGGCGCCTTCTCTTCAGACGCTTCCTCAAGGGGGTCCAGACTCAACGCGTCCATCAAGCGACGCTTTCGCCGTTCCTTACGATACTGCGTGATGCACTCGTTGTACGTGATGCTATATAGCCATGTCTTGAACTTCGATTTGCCCTCGAAGTTCTTCAGGCCATACAGCACCTTGAGCATCACTTCCTGACAGACATCATCCGCATCTCTATCGTTCCCTAAATACCTTGAACAAACGTTGAACAGAGTGCGTTGATATCTGCGCATCAATTCTTCATACGCGCGAGTTACGTGAAACAGCTCCGTGTGCGAGCGCGCGACCAACTCCTCATCAGAGAGCTCACGGGGGTCATAGCGCGTGGACAGCGTTTGGGCTTTATTCAAAACAAGTCGTGCCGACAGTCAGGTCAATGTCCGCCACAGCCCGGTCAGCCGGGTTTGCGGCGGCGTACATTAGCAGGGTTTGCCGGATTAGCGGCTACTGACCTGCTGCTCCAGGAGAATCCGATTGGACAACGACACCAGGTCGCCGTCATCGGTCAGCACCGTCGTCTTGACTGTGCCGATCTCCTCGATTTGCCCTTCGACCTCGCCCACACGCACCTGTTGCCCCACTTGATACAACTCACGCACATAGATTCCCGCGAGAATCTGACCGGCAATTTCCCGGCTTCCCAAGCCCATGGCCAGCGCAACGGCCAGACCAACGGTAATCAAAACGATCACAATCACATGGTTGAGCAGGTCAGTCTTGACCTCCAACTGGCTGATCGCGACCGAAATACTGATGATGATCACCAAGCCCTGGGCAATTCGCCCCAGGCCCGCAGCATAGTCCAGCCCCACGCCTTCAGCGGCGCCGCGCACCAGCCCATTGGCCAGTTGCGCCAGCAGAACGCCTACCAGCAGCACCAGCGCGCCGCCGAAAACCTTCGGCAAATACAGCGCCAGCATGTCGAGCGTAGCTGAAACTCGCTCAAGTCCAAGGGATTGAGCCGCAGAAACCAGAAAAATCAGCAAAACAAACCAATAAACGATCTTGCCGATCAAGGTGGAGATCGGCACTTGCAGGCCGGCACGACCCAGCAGCTTGGTCAGGCCGGTGCCCGCCATCAGGCGATCGAGGCCCAGTTTTGCGAGCAGTTTGGACAGCAGGGTGTCGAGCAGCTTGGCTACGACAAAGCCCAGCAATACCAGGACCAGGGCACCAAACAGGTTGGGAATGAAGTTCGCCACCTTGGTCCACAATGCGGTCATCGCGGTGACCAGGCTCTGGGTCCAGAGATCAAGTTCCATATTCAATCAGCCTTATCAGCAGTGCGAGCAAGAGGTTTACGACGGGAAACCGGCGATACGTGGGCCGAACCGTTGTTCAGGGCCATCATCAACGCAGGCAGCCAGCGGCCGAGCAGACCGAACAGGTCACCCGCACCGACCTGGCGGTTGGCGGTTTTCAACACGCGGCCCAGGCAGGCATCGTCGTCGCGGTTGGACGGCGAAGCATTGAGCATGTCACGCAAAGACTGTTCGAACGGATCGTGCATAAAGACCTCTCGCAAGTGATTTAAAAGACGAGGGTAAAATTCTTGAGGTCACATAGGACCGTACGTACGTTCAGGTCATATTCAGCTCAAACCCAGCGCAATCGTCGAAAAAGCCACCATTGTCCCAGTGCAACCGAGACCATCAACAGGCACGCCACCATGAATCCATAGGGGCTGGCGGAGAACGGAATACCGCCCACATTGATCCCCAGCAGACCGGTCAAAAAACTCATCGGCAGGAAGATCCCGGTGATGATCCCGAAGCGGTACATGGTGCGGTTCATGCGCACGCTCAAACGCCGGTCTTCGGCCTCCAGCACAAGCCCCACGCGCTCCCGGGTCAATTCGAGTTCTTCCAGGTAGCGGGTCAGGCTGTTGTTCAATTCGTTCCAGTAGTCGGCATCGTCGTCACAGAACCACGGCAATTTGATCCGCGTGAGCTGGGCAAAAATATCTCGCTGCGGCGCCAAAAATCGCTTCAGGCCAGCCGCTCGTCGGCGGATCTGCAGCACGCTGCCATGCTCCGGCGTATACCGTTCGTCGGTATCGAGTTTTTCTTCCTCGGCGTCGACGATTTCAGACAGATCGGAGACCAGATCCTGCACTTTATTGGTCAGGTACTGCGCCATATAAAGAATGAGTTCCGACGCGGTCTTAGGCCCCTTGCCGTCCGCCAGTTGCACCAACAGTTCGTCAGTGGCGCGCAACGGGCGCAGGCGTAGGGAAATCACGCGGCTGGCGGCAGCAAAGATGCGTACCGAGACCATGTCTTCCGGCTCCGCACCGGGGTTGAGATTGACCCCGCGCAGAAACAGCAGCAATTCCGAATCCGGCAGCGGCAACAAGCGCGGGCGGGTGTTTTCCTCCAGCAACAGGTCACAGGCAAACTCGCTCAAACCGCTGGATTTGCGCAGCCAGGTCTGGGTTTGCGGGTGGCTGCGATCCCAATGCAGCCACAGGCTCTCCTGGGGCTGCAGTTGCAAGTCGTCGAGCTCTGTCCGGGCAATCGAACGCGCACCGCCTTTACCGTCCAGCACCAGGGCATGCACCAGACCCCATTGCGCGTTTTCTTCCTCGAACATCCTTACTCCTGTCTTATTCGGGCATTTTCAGCGGGCTGGGGGAAACGATCACGCCGTTGTTATCGGCGTAGATGTATTCACCCGGACGAAAGGTCACACCCGCGAAGGTGACGACCACATTCAGGTCACCAATACCGCGTTTGTCGGTCTTCATCGGATGGCTGGCCAAGGCCTGTACACCCAGATCGGTCTGGGCAATGACGTCCACATCGCGGATGCAACCGTAGATCACCAGCCCTTCCCAACCGTTTTTCGCCGCTTTCTCGGCGATCATGTCGCCCAGCAGCGCGCGACGCAGGGAACCACCACCGTCGACCACCAGCACCTTGCCGACACCCGGCTGATCGGCTTGATCCTTGACCAGAGAGTTATCTTCGAAGCATTTGACGGTGACGATCTCGCCGCCGAACGAATCCCGGCCGCCGAAGTTGCTGAACATCGGTTCGAGTACCTGCACCAGGTCCGGGTAGGCGTCGCACAGATCGGGGGTCACGTAATGGTTCATTGAAAAATTCCTTTCCGTCAAAGAGGTGTCTTTCGAAAGAAGCGCCAGCCAGAGCAGGTGCGAAACATCCCATCCGCCTCGCCGCAACGCAATAGCCACTGCGCGACTGAATATGACCAGAAGCGTTTAACGCGTCATATCTTAGCCGCAACCACACTCGAGCGAAACGCCCTTGGCAGAGCGCTGCGTCAAACCGTGGCCAACACCTGCGCCTGCGCACCGGGCAACGGTGTGAGCGGATCTTTCAACCACTGCGCCACCAATGGCCACACTTCGGCCTGGGCGGCTTTGCTCACCAGCATCTCCACATGCCCGAAATCCCCTGTAAAGCCTTGCTGTCGGCCCAGACACAGGTACTGACGGTGCTCGGAACCGACTTGCTCGAACAGCTTGCGACAGGCCCAGTCGGGGTCTTGATGATCCCCGGCTGCACTGACCGCCAACAGCGGCATATCGACTTCAGCCAGGCCTTTCCACCAATCGTTCTTGCCCTCGCCGAAGCGGCCAAACAGGCCATTCCAGCGCATCGCTTCGATCATGACGCCCGCCGGTTCGTCCTCGGGGCCACGCTTCAGGCGCGAGCCGGACACTTCGCCAAAGCGCTTCAACAGCAAGCGACCGGTCCATTCCACCGGTGGCAGTTTCAACGGCCAATGGGTGCGACTGACCTGGCAGCCAAACAGCGCCACCGACGCCACGGCCGGCGCACCCAAGTGCTGCCCACCCAGGGCCGCCGCCAAGCTGGTGCCGCCCAGGGAATGGCCGATCCAGTGGGGAATCTGCCCGCTTTGCTCACGCACGAACGCGCCGATGGCAGGCAAATCGTAACGCGCATAGTCAGCGACACGGTTGCGGGCGTAGTCCTGATTGCGCTTGGACAGACCATGACCGCGCATTTCCGGGATCCAGACATCAAACCCCTCGCGCGCCAGGTAAGCGCCCAGGCCGATCCCCTTGGGCGAATACCAGAAGCGCCGGTTGGAAAAGCTGCCGTGCAATAAAACAACTGGAATGCCCCGGTTTTCCGGGACATCGGCCAGGCCCAAACGGGTAACCGCCAGCTCGACGGTGCCGTCGGGGCTGTTACCGGGTTTGAGGCGATACACGTCTTCACTCAGGTCGCCACGACGTTCAGCGCTGATCAGGGCGACAGGAAACAGGTTGCTGCTGCTTTGCATAATGCTCTTGCACAAAAAAGGGCGACGTCCGCAAGGATTCCGCCCTGTACAGATAAGAATGCCGGTCACCCACCACGGGTGACCGGCACTTTTGACGTAACGACCTTAGACGGACGCTTGGCCTTCCGCCAGGAAGAACCAGGTTTCCAGCACGGAATCGGGGTTCAGCGAGACGCTTTCGATGCCCTGTTCCATCAGCCACTTGGCCAGGTCAGGGTGGTCGGAAGGGCCTTGGCCGCAGATACCGATGTACTTGCCAGCCTTGTTGCAGGCCTGGATGGCGTTGGCCAGCAGCTTCTTGACCGCAGGATTCCGCTCGTCGAACAAGTGCGCGATGATCCCGGAATCACGGTCCAGGCCCAGGGTCAGCTGGGTCAGGTCGTTGGAGCCGATGGAGAAACCGTCGAAGAACTCCAGGAATTCTTCAGCCAGGATGGCGTTGGACGGCAATTCGCACATCATGATCACGCGCAGGCCGTTCTCACCACGGGACAGGCCGTTCTCAGCCAGCAAGTCCACCACCTGGCTCGCTTCGCCCAGGGTGCGCACGAACGGCACCATGATCTCGACGTTGGTCAGGCCCATCTCGTTGCGCACGCGCTTGAGGGCGCGGCATTCGAGTTCGAAGCAGTCACGGAACGCTTCGCTGATGTAACGCGAGGCGCCACGGAAGCCCAGCATCGGGTTTTCTTCTTCCGGCTCGTAAAGCTTTCCGCCGATCAGGTTGGCGTATTCGTTGGACTTGAAGTCCGACAGACGCACGATGACCTTTTTCGGGTAGAACGCCGCCGCCAGGGTGCTGATGCCTTCCACCAGCTTCTCGACGTAGAACCCCACCGGATCGTTGTAGCCGGCGATGCGTTTGTCGACGCTTTCCTTGATGTCCAGCGGCAGGCCGTCGTAGTTCAACAGGGCCTTGGGATGCACGCCGATCATGCGGTTGATGATGAACTCCAGGCGGGCCAGGCCCACACCGGCGTTCGGCAATTGCGCGAAATCAAAGGCGCGGTCCGGGTTACCGACGTTCATCATGATCTTGAACGGCAGGTCCGGCATGGCGTCGATGGAGTTTTGCTTGATATCGAAGCCCAGTTCGCCTTCGAAAATGAAGCCGGTATCGCCTTCGGCGCAGGAAACAGTGACGCCTTGGCCGTCTTTCAACAGCTGGGTCGCGTTGCCGCAGCCCACGACTGCAGGGATGCCCAGTTCGCGGGCGATGATCGCCGCGTGGCAGGTACGCCCGCCACGGTTGGTGACGATAGCGCTGGCGCGCTTCATCACTGGTTCCCAGTCCGGGTCGGTCATGTCGGAGACCAGCACGTCGCCTGGCTGGACTTTGTCCATTTCGGACACGTCCTTGATGATCCGCACCTTGCCGGCGCCGATGCGCTGACCGATGGCGCGGCCTTCCACCAGCACGGTGCCGGTTTCTTTGAGCAGGTAGCGTTCCATGACATTGGCCGAGGTACGGCTCTTCACGGTTTCCGGACGGGCCTGCACGATGTACAGCTTGCCGTCGTCACCGTCTTTGGCCCACTCGATGTCCATCGGGCACTTGTAGTGCTTTTCGATGATCATCGCTTGTTTGGCCAATTCGCTGACTTCAGCGTCGGTCAGGCAGAAACGCGCGCGTTCGGCCTTGTCGACTTCAACGGTTTTTACCGAGCGACCGGCCTTGGCCTCGTCGCCGTAGATCATCTTGATGGCCTTGCTGCCCAGGTTGCGGCGCAGGATGGCCGGGCGGCCGGCTTCAAGGGTGTGCTTGTGTACGTAGAATTCGTCGGGGTTGACCGCGCCTTGTACGACGGTTTCGCCCAGACCGTAGGCGCCGGTGATAAACACCACGTCACGGAAGCCCGATTCGGTATCGAGGGTGAACATCACACCAGCAGTGCCGGTTTCCGAACGCACCATGCGCTGCACACCGGCAGACAGGGCCACCAGCTTGTGGTCGAAACCTTGGTGCACACGGTAGGAAATGGCGCGGTCGTTGAACAGCGAGGCGAACACTTCCTTGGCCGCACGGATCA
Organism: Pseudomonas reactans; assembly: GCF_013385825.1. Taxonomy (GTDB): domain Bacteria; phylum Pseudomonadota; class Gammaproteobacteria; order Pseudomonadales; family Pseudomonadaceae; genus Aquipseudomonas; species Aquipseudomonas reactans. Next base: position 238,308 of record NZ_JACAPG010000020.1, read on the forward strand.
CGTTTTCCACGCCGCGGATGTTCAGGAAGGTCTCTTGCTGGCCGGCGAAGGAAGCGTCCGGCAAGTCTTCGGCGGTGGCCGAGGAGCGCACGGCAACGGCGACGTCCGGGTTACCGGCCGACAGCGCGGCGAAGGCGGTGCGGATTTCTTCGTTGAGCTTCTCGGGGAACTCGGCTTCCATGATCCATTGGCGGATCTGGGCGCCTGTCTTGGCCAGGGCATTGACGTCATCGACGTCCAGGGCGTCCAGCGCGGCGTGGATCTGAGCGTTGAGGCCGCTCAGTTCGAGGAAATCGCGGTAAGCCTGGGCCGTGGTGGCGAAACCACCGGGCACCGAGACACCAGCGCCTGCAAGATTACTGATCATCTCGCCGAGGGATGCGTTCTTGCCCCCCACGTGCTCTACATCATGGACGCCGAGCTTATCGAGGGAAACTACGTACTCTACCAAGGTGATCTCTCCACTAACTGTGTTGGAAAAGCTCAGGACGCCGGCTGCTCAGTAGGAGCGAGTGCCAGCGCTTGTGGCCTGGACCTGGAAAATAAGTGAGAATGCGGCCCACTGCGGGACGGCAAAATCGCGCCTATCATATCCAAGATTCGCCATCAGCTTAAGGCCCAGGGCTCAAATGAAACGATCTGCTTTCTTTATCTCCGACGGCACCGGCATCACAGCCGAAACATTGGGTCAAAGCCTGCTCGCGCAGTTCGAAAACATTACCTTCGCCAAATTCACGCGACCGTACATCGACAGCGTGGATAAAGCGCGGGCCATGGTACAACAAATCAATCTGGCGGCCGAAAAAGACGGTTTTCGTCCGATCATTTTCGACACCATCGTCAATCAAGACATTCGTGAGATTCTCGCAACGTCGAATGGTTTCATGATCGACATTTTCTCGACGTTCCTGGCGCCGCTGGAACAAGAGCTGAGTGAACATTCGTCGTACTCGGTAGGAAAGTCCCATTCCATTGGCCATAACTCCAACTATATGGAGCGTATCGAGGCGGTGAACTTCGCCCTCGACAACGACGACGGCGCCCGCACCCACTACTACGACAAGGCCGACCTGATCCTGGTGGGCGTATCCCGCTGCGGCAAAACGCCCACCTGTCTGTACATGGCCATGCAATTCGGCATCCGCGCGGCCAACTACCCGCTGACCGAAGACGACATGGAGCACCTGACGCTGCCGGCCGCCCTGCGCGCGCATTCGCACAAGCTGTTCGGGCTGACCATTGATCCGGATCGGCTGACGGCGATCCGCAATGAACGCAAGCCCAACAGCCGATATTCCAGCTATGCGCAGTGCGAGTTCGAAGTGCGCGAAGTAGAAAATCTGTTCCGTCGCGAGAATATTGCGCACATCAATTCCACGCATTTTTCGGTGGAAGAGATTTCGGCGAAGATTTTGGTGGAGAAGGGCGTGGAGCGGCGCTTCAAATAACACTTGATGCTCTGTGTCACTGTGGCGAGCGGGCTTGCCCCGCGTTGGGCTGCGAAGCAGCCCCAATCAAGATGAATGCGGTGTGTCAGTCAGTTCTCGATGACGGGTTTGGGGCTGCTTCGCAGCCCAACGCGGGGCAAGCCCGCTCGCCACAACAAACCCTGCTACAGCTGAAACCGCCCCCCACCCTGCCCCAACGCCGTCGCCAACGCGTCAAACCCCGCCCGAAGCAACTGATCATCCCCCGACGTGTTGCAGATACTCGCCCGAATAAATTGCGGCACCGCCGTCTGCCCCACCGCAAACGCCTCGGCGGTGGCGATCAGGTAATTATTCTGCTTGAGTTCCGCCTCGATTTCCGACGCCCGCCACGGCTCCGGTACTTCAATCCAGAAGTGCGGGCTGTTGAGGTGGGTGCGGTACTCCAGGCCAATCAGTAGGTCACGGACCAGGGCCTTGCGCCGGCTGATTTCATTGATCTGCTGACGCAGCAGGTACTCCGCCGTGCCGTTTTCGATCCACTGGGTAGCAAGCTCCAAGGTCACGGGCGTAGCCATCCAGCAAGTCGAACGCAGCGCCGCCGAAATACGGCTGACCAACGCCGGTGGCGCATGCACATAACCCACACGCAGCCCGGCCGATACGGCTTTGCTCAGGCTACTGATCAAAATCGTACGCTCGGGGGCGAAATGGCTGAGGGGCGGCGGCCGGTCCTCGACCAGTACACCGTGGGCCTCGTCCTCAAGAATCAGCAGGTTGTGCTCGCGACACACTTTGACCAAGGCTTCGCGGCGCGCCACCGAAAGCACCGCCGTGGTCGGATTCTGGATCGTCGGTGTGCAGTACAGCGCTGAAACCCGGTGATTTCGACAGACTTCATCCAGCGCGCCCGGCAGCACGCCCTCTTCATCCATCTCCAGGCCGATCAACCGGATCCCCAGCATCCGCGCGGCGGTAATCAAGCCCGGGTAGGTCAGTTGCTCGGTGACCACCGTGTCGCCGGCCCGCAACAGCGCCATCATCGAGCACAGTAAGCCGTGCTGGCCGCCATTGACGCAGATGACCTGCTCGGGGATCGGATGAAAATCACGCTGCACCAGCCATTGCGCGCCCGCTTCACGGTAGCGCGGCAGGCCGGCGTCCGGGGTGTAGGCGCTGATGTCCTGGAGGAATTTGGCGTTGGTCGACAGGGTCTGGAAGCTCTGGGCCAGGAACACGGTTTCCTGTCCGGGGATGTGCATATTGCGGCTCATGTCGAAGTACTGGCGCGGTTCTTCGCTGAAGTTGCGAAAACCTTCATCGCGCTGGCGCTCCATCCCACGTTTGCGTACGAACGTGCCGTCACCGACTCGCGCCACCACCAGCCCAAGGCGTTCCAGTTCACCGTAGGCCCGGCTGATGGTGCCGATGGTCACGCCCAGATTGTCGGAAAGCACCCGATGGGGCGGCAGTTTTCGTCCTGGCTCAATCAAGCCTTCGAGGATGCCCCGTTCCATGACATCGGACAGGCGCTTGTACTTCACGCCCTGACCGTTGGACAACCCCTCACGCATAATTGACACCATGTCAATATTTGTTTTGACAGCCATCTTTCGCCCTAATAGTGTGCTTTTACGGGTTCAATCGCCGGATTTTACAACTCATTACAAGCTCAATATAGAGTTCAATTTCGGCTCAGGGAAGCAATAAACGATGCCAATGTCCGCCGTTCTCGAAAACACCGCCAAGACAAAAAACCAAAAACAGTGGCTGGCCGGGCTGATTACCAGCGTGATGTTCCTGATCGTGTGCCTGAGTTGGGGCACCACGTGGCTGGGGATCAAGATTGCCGTGGAGAGCGTGCCACCATTGACGTCCGCCGGCCTGCGCTTCCTGATCGCCTTCCCGCTGTTCCTGTGTTTTGCCATGGTGCGCCGCGAGCCGATCCTGTTTCCCCGTGAGAGCCGCTGGTTCTTCGTGTTCGTGACCCTGTCCTACTTCAGCGTGCCCTACTACCTGCTCAACTACGGCGAGATGCATGTCTCGTCCGGCCTGACCGCGCTGCTGTTCAGTTGCATGCCGGTGTTCATCCTGATTTTCTCTGCGCTGTTCCTGCGCGAGCGCATCTACTTTTCCCAGGTGGTCGGCATCGGCATCGGTTTCGGCAGCCTCTACATGATCATCAAGAGCCAGGGCCTGCACCTGGACCACGCGGAGTTCTTCGGCGTATTGGCGATTCTGACCGCAGCGATCATGCATGCCTTGTGCTACGTGATTACCAAGCAGAAAGGCAGCGCCATCAGCGTGATCACCTACAACACCCTGCCCATCGGCATTGCCGGGCTGATGCTGTTCGTCGCCGGGCTGTGGTTTGAAACACCGACCTTCGAAACTATCACCCTGCGCTCCTGGGGTGCGCTGTTCTACCTGGGCCTGGTGGCTTCGGTAGGCGGGTTCATCGTGTACTTCATGCTGCTCAAGCGCTTGAGCCCGATCATCCTGTCGTTCGTGTTCATCATCTTCCCGGTGTTCGCGGTGATCATCGGCGCCTGGTACGAAGGTGTGTCGATTTCCCGCGACCTGATGCTGTATTCGGCCATCCTGCTGGCCGGTTTTGCGATCACCAAGTTGCCGGTTGAAAAACTCCTGGCCAAGAAAAATTGACCCTTGCCCTGCCCCATCAACTTCAGCCACGCGAGAGAAACATGGACGTCCTCCGCCCCAAAGCCCTGGAACAGATCTACGCCCACGCCAGCCGCAGCTACCCCGAGGAATGCTGTGGTTTTGTCTTCGCCGACGGCAGCGTGTACCTGGGCAGCAATATCCAGAATGAACTGCACCACAAGAACCCCGAGATGTACCCGCGCAGCGCGGCCAACGGCTACACCTTCTCGGTGGCCGACACCCTGCTGATGAACAAGGCGTTGCGCAGCGACAACCCAGTGGTGGTGATCTACCACTCCCACCCGGATGTCGGTGCTTATTTCAGCGACGAAGACCAGGACAAGGCGCTGTTCATGGGCGAGCCGATCCACCCCGTCAGCTACCTGGTGGTCGACGTTCGCCAGGGCCAGCCCCTTGGTTCCAAGCTGTTTGCCTGGGATGGCAAGCATTTCGCCCTTCAACCTTTCAACGACCTGCACACGGAGTTGTCCATGAACGCTGTCTCTTTCCCCGACATTCTGGTTCGCGTGGCCAAGCTGCCGGAATCGACCCTCGAGGGCACCGGATCGACATTGCGCGAAGTCATTGAAAACCTCTGCAGCAGTCACCCTCAGTTGCGCCCGCACCTGTTTCACGAGAAGAACAACCAGCTCAAGGAGCACTTCCTGTTTACCGCCGAGGAAGAGCTGGTTGGCGCGGATGACCCTCTGCCCGAGAAAGCCAGAATCGAGGTGCTGCTGGCCACGTCCGGCGGCATGGACGTCGACGCGCTGAGCAACGAAGAAGTACAACGCTACGTGCGCCACATCACCCTGCCCGGCGTGGGTCGCGAAGGCCAGTTGAACCTCAAGAAAGCCAAGGTACTGATCATCGGCACTGGCGGTCTGGGCTCGCCGATCAGCCTGTATCTGGCGGCTGCCGGTATCGGCACCCTGGGGCTGGTGGACTTCGATGTGGTCGAAAGCAGCAACCTGCAACGCCAGGTCGTCCACGGCAACAGCACCCTCGGCATGCCCAAGGTAGAATCCGCCAAGCAGCGCCTGCAAGACCTCAACCGCCATATCCAGATCAACGCACACGACACCGCCCTGAACGCCGACAACGCCCTGGAGTTGGTGGGCGCCTACGACCTGGTGATCGACGGCACCGACAACTTCGATACTCGCTACCTGGTCAACGACGCTTGCGTGCAACTGGGCAAGCCCCTGGTGTACGGCGCGATCTACCGCTTCGACGGGCAGATCAGCGTGCTCAACTACAAAGGCGGGCCGTGCTACCGCTGCCTGTTCCCCAGCGCGCCGCCCGCAGAACTTGCGCCTAATTGCAGCGCCGGTGGCGTGATCGGTGTGCTGCCGGGTGTGGTCGGGATGATCCAGGCCACCGAGGCGATCAAACTATTGATCGGCATTGGTGAACCGTTATCCGGCCGTCTGATGCGCTTCGATGCGCTGGCGATGAAGTTCAGCGAGATCCGTTTCAAGCGCCGCGCCGATTGCCCATGCTGCTCCGAGGCGCGCCACAGCGAAACCCTGGCACCGACCGCCTGCGCGGATGCCGTGCCGAGCCAACCGTCGCTGGCCGAAGAACGCTACATCAAGCCGCGCGTACTCAAGCAAGTACTCGAACACCCCAGCAGCGCCGATGTGCTGCTGGATGTGCGCGACGCCAGCGAACTGGAAGTGTGCAAATTGCCGGGCGTGGTGCATATCCCCCTGGCCGAACTGGACGGCCACCTCCACAGCCTCAGCCGGGACAATACCCATTACCTGATCTGCTACGCCGGCACCCGCGCGGAGCAAGCCGCCAGTACCTTGCTGGCGGCAGGTTTCGCCAACACCAAAGTCCTGCAGGGCGGCATGAAACATTGGGTTCGTGACGTCGAACCCGACATGCCGTTGTATTGAGTCGGGGGCTGAATGATGTTGCATAACTCCATCCTCGACGTGATCGGCCAAACGCCGATCGTGCGTCTGGCGCAATTCTCCGAAGATCTCGGCATCGAGGTCTACGCCAAGCTGGAATCGCTCAACCCAGGCGGCAGCCACAAGGCTCGCATCGCCCTGGGCATGATCCTCGACGCCGAGCGCCGAGGCGTGCTGATCCGTGATTCTGGGCAGACCATCATCGAACCCAGTGGCGGCAACACCGGCATCGGCTTGGTGATGGCGGGCAATGTATTGGGCTACAAAGTGGTGCTGGTGATCCCCGACAACTACAGCCCGGAAAAACAGAAGCTGCTGCGTTTATACGGGGCCAAGGTGGTGCTGTCGGACAGTCGTCTGGGCAACAACTCCCATGGCGAGAAATGCATGGAATTGCAGCTGGAAAACCCCAGCTACGTGATGCTCAACCAACAGCGCAACGGCGCCAACCCACAGACCCATCGCGACACCACCGCACCGGAAATCCTGCGTGCCTTCGGTGAGCTGCGCGCCGACTACTTTGTCAGCGGCATCGGCACCGGGGGGCATATCACTGGCATCGGTGAAACCCTGAAAGCCGCCTGGCCGCAGTTGCGCGTCATGGGCGTGGAACCGGAAGAGTGCGACCTGCTGAAAAACCAGCACGCACCGCATCACATCCAAGGCCTGTCGATCGGTTTGATCCCGAGCATTCTCAACCTGGACGTGATCGACGGCATGCTCAAGGTCTCGCGCCAGGACTGCATCGACATGATGAAACGCATCATGCGCACCGACGCGATCAGCCTGGGCCTGTCGTCCGCCGCCAACATGGTGGCCATCGCCAAGCTCGCCCCCGAACTGCCGCCCGAAACGGTGGTGCTGACCATGGTCTACGACAATGCCGACAGCTACCTGCCCAGTTTCGAATAAACGGGTTTCCAGCCAACCAGAATGCAGGGGTGCCTCCATGGGCGGTTTTATCGACATGCAACAGTTGCACGATGAGTTGATCACTCACCTCATCAAAACCCTTACGCCCCTACAGATGAAGCAGCTGGAACCGCATCTGGCGCCCCTGATCCAGAATGCTGCCCAGGCAGTAGCCGAAGACCTGATCGCCTACGCCTACCGTGATCCGGCCTCACGCGGGCGCGGCGAGTTGATCCTGGAGTCCTACGCCTCGTTCAAGGCAGTGCTGTATTACCGCCTGGCGCACCTGGTGTGGAATTTCCCCGACCAAACCAACGGCGTGTTTTCACGTATTGCCCTCAAGCTGAGCAATCAAGGCAAGGTGCTTTCCGGTGCCGAGATTCACCCGGCGGCGCGCATCGGCCGACGCTTCGTGCTGGACCATGGCTACGGCACGGTGATCGGCGAAACCTGCGAGATCGGCAACGACTGTTACATCCTCTGCGGCGTGACCTTGGGCGCCCGTGGCATCGCCAACAACCCCGACGGCAAGCGCCACCCGCGCCTGGGCAACAACGTCGAGGTCGGCTCCGGTGCCCGCGTGCTGGGTTATGTGCTGATTGGCGACAACGTGTTTATCAGCCCGTCCTGCGTGATCACCCAGGACGTCCCCGCCGGCACCAAAGTGAAGGTGGTGAACCAGATCCAGCTGCAAAAAAACGATGAATCGGACCACAGCAACTACCTCGGAGCCTTCGCCCTTGATGAGCGATTGCACGTGGTGGGCGAAATCAACGCCAGCCATAAGGTGACCGTACTGGACGCCGACTTCCACCCCTTGCCGAGTTTGATGCTGGAGCCCACGGTCAAGGAGCGCCACCACCTGCAATTTCGCCTGCACCGTATCGAGTCGGGCAGCCCATTGCCGCGCTTGCCGCTGAACCTGAAAGTCTGCGGCCCGGAATTCGAAATCACCCTGCTCTCCCCCCCTGGCCTGAGTGCAATGGTGCGCTCCCTGCTGCAAGCCAGCCCACTGATCGTCGGAGGTTGAACATGTCCGTGCACACCATGGAAACCCTGGCGCTGTTCGACAGCGCGCCCTACCAGAACGCGTTCAGCGCCCGGGTGATTGCCGTCAGCGAACACGGTATTGCCCTGGAACACACACTGTTCTATCCCACGGGCGGCGGCCAGCCAGGCGACACGGGCCACCTCACACTGGCCGACGGAACGCGGGTCGAAGTGACCGGCACCGTGCGCGACCCGGTGCTGCGCTCAATCATCTGGCACCAGGTGGAACACTGCCCCGCGCAACTGACCGCCGGGGTACAGGTGGATGCCGGCCTCGATTGGGACCGGCGCTACCAGCACATGAAAATGCACACCTGCCTGCACCTGCTGTGCTCGATCATCGACGCACCGGTCACCGGATGCAGCATCAGTGCGGACAAGGGTCGCCTGGATTTCGACCTGCCGGAAATGACCCTCGATAAAGACAGCATCACCCGCGACCTCAATGCGCTGATCGAACAGGCTCACGCGGTGAAAACCCTGTCGATGCCAGCTTCCGAATATTCGACTTTGCTACAGATCACCCGTACACAGGCAGTGGCTCCGCAGGTCATTCAAGGCTCGGTAAGGGTGATTGAAATCGCCGGCATCGATATCCAGCCATGTGGGGGTACCCATGTGATCAACACCGAGGAAATCGGCCGGGTGTTTTGCGAGAAGATCGAGAAGAAGAGCAAGCATAACCGCAGGGTGATTTTGCGGTTCGAATGAAGCTGTAAACAGGTCGAGATCAATATGGGGCTGGCGCGGCCTTTTCCATATTGACCCGACTGTCACCCGTGACGTTACGCCGCTTGGCTTTGAACTCGGGCACTCATCTGTTCTATTTGCTGCTTGAGTTGTGAGATGACCTGTGTGAACTGAACCATCATTTGATCCAGACGAGTGCGTAGTTGCTCGTTGTCGCGTATGAGATCGTCAATTGTGCGGGTCTCGGACGAAGTCGTCTCATTTGCCTGGGTAGGCGGCGTGGCTTCACGGGTATCGGGCGCCATTGCAACCGCAGAGTCCGAAGGCATATTGGCGCTAGCGTCCGAGTCTGAGGTCTCGGACGCAGCCTGATTTGATGGGGTACCTGTCCCGCCCACCTTTTCACTCAACGCCTGTATTTGCTCTTGAAGCTGGGTGACGACTGCGGTGAACTGGGTTTGCAGTCGATCAACTGTCTCGCGCAGTTGGTTGTTTTCGGTAGTCAACTGCTGAAGGCTATGAGGCGCGCTCTGCCCTGACATCGGCGTATTTTCTGCTGGAGCACTCGATTCAGGCGACGCGCTGCTCTTGGAATCACCACTAACACCTGAAGTCGACGGGGAGTCGTCTTGTGCAGGCTCCCTGGTCTTGTTGAGTTGTTGGGTAAGGTCAGTCACTTGCTGTCGAAGTTGCATGATTATCGGCGTGAACTGAGCAACCATCTGGTTAAGCTTGTCACGGAGTTGATTGTTTTCCTGAGAAAGCTGTGCAAGCCGACCGGGGTCGGCTTGTGTCGTGGATGCCGGCGAGTTGACCAGCCTGTGATGTGACGAAAGTTGCCCGCGCTGCTCGGCAGTCATCGGCTGGCGCGATGCAGCTGAATTTGATTGGCTGTTGGAAGGTTCACGTGCTTCGGCACTGTCTTCGTACCGAATGGGCGTCGGCTTTGGGGACATTTCATAGCTGGCGTTAGGGGGCGTGTACTGTCGGGTGCTTACGCTGGTCATAGAGTGCCTCTCAGATTCAGGTGTTAATTGCTTGCCAGACAACCTGATAAAACAGGCCATCTGGCTACCTGATTGGCAGTTATCCGAAAACGGTTCCGTAAATGTAGGACACATGGATAGCAAAGTGTGTCGGCGTCATCCGTCGAAACCGGTATTTCAGATCACCCACGCCTCCACAAACCGATTGACCGGTGTGGCTTCAAGCCGTGCCTGATCCTTGCACAGCGCAAAAATCTCGGCACTGCGCTGCCCGGTAAATCGCGTCGCCAGATTGGCCTTGAACTTGTCTTCCAGCAACGGAATGCCCTCCACCCGACGCCGACGATGGCCAATCGGGTACTCCACCGCCACCTGCTCGGTGCTGCTGCCATCCTTGAAGAACACCTGCACCGCATTGGCGATGGAGCGCTTGTCGGCCTCCAGGTATTCGAGGCTGTAGCGTGGGTCTTCGACGATGACCATTTTGTCGCGCAACTGGTCGATGATCGGGTGGGCGGCGTGGAATTCATCCTCGTAATGCTCAGCCACCAGGTTGCCGAATGCCAACGGCACGGCGGTCATGTATTGCAGGCAGTGATCGCGGTCAGCGGCGTTGGCCAGTTGCCCGACTTTGGAAATGATGCGGATCGCCGACTCATGGGTGGTGATCACGATGCGCTCGATTTCCTGCAGGCGATCTTTCACCAGCGGATGCAGCGTCACCGCTGCTTCACAGGCGGTTTGCGCGTGGAATTCGGCGGGGAAGCTGATCTTGAACAGCACGTTTTCCATCACATAGGTGCCGTAGGGTTGGACCAGGCTGAACGCGCGTTTGTCCTCCGGCTTGAGCGCCAGGTCCTTGTTGGTGTGGCTGAACAGCACGTCGTAGAAACCCCACTGCGGCGCGCTCAAGACACCCGGAATACCCATCTCGCCACGCATGGCGATATCCGCCAGGCGCACGCCTCGGCTCGACGCATCGCCCGCCGCCCAGGACTTGCGCGAACCGGCATTCGGCGCATGCCGGTAGGTGCGCAATGCCTGCCCATCGACAAACGCATGGGACAGCGCCGCCAGCAACTGCTCACGGTTGGCACCCATCAGCTTGGCCGTGACCGCCGTGGACGCGACTTTCACCAGCAGCACATGGTCGAGGCCTACCCGGTTGAAGGAGTTTTCCAGCGCAATCACGCCCTGGATTTCGTGGGCCATGATCATCGCTTCCAGCACGGCGCGCATGGTCAACGGCGCGTCGCCATTGGCCACGCGTTTCTGCGACAGGTGATCGGCCACGGCGAGGATGCCGCCGAGATTGTCCGAGGGGTGACCCCATTCGGCAGCGAGCCAGGTGTCGTTGTAGTCAAGCCAACGCACGATGCAGCCGATGTCCCACGCGGCCTTGACCGGGTCCAACCGAAACGACGTGCCCGGCACCCGCGCGCCAAACGGCACCACCGTGCCCTCGACGATCGGCCCCAGGTGCTTGGTGCATTCGGGGAAACGCAGGGCCAGCAGGCCGCAGCCCAAGGTGTCCATCAGGCAGTTGCGGGCGGTGTCCAGTGCATCCCGGGAGTCGATCCGGTAGTTGAGGACATAGTCAGCAATATCCTGCAGGACCTGATCGTAGTCCGGGCGGTTGTTCAGGTCGACGTTGGCGCTCATGGCAGTACTCCAAAGTGGGTTAGGTTGTTTCATCCTCAGGGTCAGGGTTGATGTGTTGCGGAGGGTCTGATTGCCCGCCTTTTGTGTAGGAGCCGGCTTGCCGGCGATGGGGCCCTTCCATTCAATGCCGCCATCGCCGGCAAGCCGGCTCCTACAGGGTTAAAACGCGTCGCCAGGGACGCGGACGAAACCTTCCATCAGCACTCGCGCGCTGCGGCTCATGATGGCTTTCTTCACCACCCATTCGCCGTTTACCTGGGTGGCTTCTGCACCCACACGCAAGGTGCCGGACGGGTGCCCGAAGCGCACCGCATTGCGCTCCACGCCACCGGCCGCCAGGTTGACCAAAGTCCCGGAAATCGCCGCCGCCGTGCCAATCGCCACCGCCGCCGTGCCCATCATCGCGTGGTGCAACTTACCCATGGACAGCGCGCGCACCAGCAGGTCGACATCGCCGGCCTTGATCGCCTTGCCACTCGACGCTACGTAGTCCAAAGGCTTGGCCACAAACGCCACCTTCGGCGTGTGCTGGCGCTGGGCGGCTTCGTCCAGGTGCTTGATCAGGCCCATGCGCAACGCGCCATAAGCTCGCACCGTCTCGAACATCGCCAGGGCTTTCGGGTCGCTATTGATCGCGCCTTGCAGCTCGGTGCCGGTGTAGCCGAGGTCTTCGGCGTTGATGAAGATGGTCGGGATGCCGGCGTTGATCAGCGTGGCCTTGAAGGTACCGACGCCGGGCACTTCCAGGTCGTCGACCAAGTTGCCGGTGGGGAACATCGAACCACCGCCGCCCTCTTCTTCCGCCGCCGGGTCCATGAACTCCAACTGCACTTCGGCGGCCGGGAAGGTCACACCGTCCAGTTCAAAATCACCGGTTTCCTGCACCGCACCGTCGGTGATCGGCACATGAGCGATGATGGTCTTGCCGATATTGGCCTGCCACACCCGCACCACGGCCACGCCGTTGTGCGGGACGCGGGCCGGGTCGACCAGGCCGGCGCTGATGGCAAAGGAACCGACCGCCGCCGACAGGTTGCCGCAGTTGCCACTCCAGTCCACGAACGGCTTGTCGATGGAGACCTGGCCAAACAGGTAGTCCACGTCATGCTCGGCACGGGTACTTTTGGCCAGGATCACCGTCTTGCTGGTGCTGGAAGTGGCGCCGCCCATGCCGTCGATCTGTTTATCGTAGGGGTCGGGGCTACCGATCACCCGTAACAGCAAGGCATCGCGCGCGGCGCCCGGCACCTGCGCCGACTGGGGCAGGTCCTTGAGGCTGAAAAACACGCCTTTGCTGGTGCCGCCACGCATGTAGGTGGCGGGGATCTTGATTTGCGCTACGTGTGCCATGGTGCCCCCTCAGGCCGTTGCCGCCGATTCCAGGAAGTCCTGGGCAAAACGTTGCAACACGCCGCCCGCCTCGTAGATCGACACTTCTTCGGCGGTGTCGAGGCGGCAGGTCACCGGCACCTCGACACGTTCGCCATTCTTGCGGTTGATCACCAGGGTCAACTGCGCCCGCGGAGTACGCGCGCCGACCACATCATAGGTCTCGCTGCCATCGATCTTCAGGGTGTGGCGGTCGGTGCCCGGCAGGAACTCCAGCGGCAACACGCCCATGCCCACCAAGTTGGTGCGGTGAATGCGCTCGAAACCTTCAGCGGCAATCGCTTCAACACCGGCCAGGCGCACGCCCTTGGCCGCCCAGTCGCGGGACGAGCCTTGGCCGTAGTCGGCGCCGGCAATAATGATCAGCGGCTGCTTGCGCTCCATGTAGGTCTCGATGGCTTCCCACATGCGCGTGACCTGGCCTTCAGGCTCGATACGCGCCAGGGAACCCTGCTTGACCTTGCCGTTTTCTACCACCATTTCGTTGAACAGTTTCGGGTTGGCGAAGGTGGCGCGCTGCGCAGTCAAGTGGTCGCCGCGATGCGTCGCGTAGGAGTTGAAATCGACTTCAGGCAAGCCCATTTTCGCCAGGTATTCCCCGGCGGCGCTGTCGAGCATGATTGCGTTGGACGGCGACAGGTGGTCGGTGGTGATGTTGTCCGGCAGCACCGCCAGCGGGCGCATGCCCTTGAGCGGTCGCGCCCCGGCCAGCGCGCCTTCCCAGTAAGGCGGGCGGCGGATGTAAGTGCTTTGTGGGCGCCAGTCATACAGCGGTGCGACTTTCGGGCCGGTGTCTTCGTGGATGGCGAACATCGGGATATACACTGCGCGGAACTGCTCCGGCTTGACCGAGGCCTTGACCACCGCGTCGATCTCTTCGTCGCTCGGCCAGATGTCCTGCAGGCGGATCTCCTTGCCGTTGGCGTCGAGGCCGAGCACGTCTTTTTCGATGTCGAAACGGATGGTGCCGGCAATCGCGTAGGCCACTACCAGCGGCGGCGATGCCAGAAACGCTTGTTTGGCGTACGGGTGGATACGCCCGTCGAAGTTGCGGTTGCCCGACAGCACGGCGGTGGCGTACAGGTCGCGGTCTATGATTTCCTGCTGGATCACCGGGTCGAGCGCCCCGGACATGCCGTTGCAAGTGGTGCAGGCAAACGCCACCACACCAAAGCCGAGTTTTTCCAGCTCATGGCCCAGACCCGCTTCTTCCAGGTACATGGCCACGGTTTTCGAGCCGGGTGCCAGGGAGGATTTGACCCACGGTTTACGCGTCAGCCCCAGTTTGTTGGCGTTGCGTGCCAAGAGGCCTGCAGCAATCACGTTGCGCGGGTTGCTGGTGTTGGTGCAACTGGTGATGGCCGCAATGATCACTGCGCCGTCGGGCATTTGCCCCGGCACTTCGTCCCACTGGCCGGAGATGCCTTTGGACGCCAGGTCGCTGGTGGCAACGCGGGCATGCGGGTTGCTCGGGCCGGCCATGTTGCGCACGACGCTGGACAGGTCGAAGGTGAGACCGCGCTCGTATTGCGCGCCCTTCAGATCATCGGCCCACAGACCCGTGTGGCGAGCGTATTGCTCCACCAGGGTGACTTGTTCGTCTTCGCGGCCGGTGAGTTTCAGGTAAGCGATAGTTTGCTGGTCGATATAGAACATCGCCGCGGTGGCTCCGTATTCCGGGGCCATGTTGGAGATGGTCGCGCGGTCGCCCAGGGTCAGTGCCGAAGCGCCTTCGCCGAAGAACTCCAGCCAGGCGCCGACCACCTTCTGTTTACGCAGGAACTCGGTCAGCGCCAGCACCATGTCGGTGGCTGTGATGCCCGGCAGCAGCTTGCCGGTGAGTTCCACGCCGACGCTTTCCGGCAGGCGCATCCATGAAGCGCGGCCGAGCATCACACTTTCCGCTTCCAGGCCGCCGACGCCGATGGCGATCACGCCCAGCGCGTCTACGTGAGGGGTGTGACTGTCGGTGCCGACGCAGGTGTCCGGGAACGCCACACCGTCACGCACCTGGATCACCGGAGACATTTTCTCCAGATTGATCTGGTGCATGATGCCGTTGCCGGGCGGTATCACGTCGACGTTCTTGAAAGCCTTTTTGGTCCACTCGATAAAGTGGAAACGGTCTTCATTGCGACGGTCTTCGATGACACGGTTTTTCTCGAACGCGTCCGGGTCGAAACCACCGGCTTCGACGGCCAGGGAGTGGTCGACGATCAGTTGAGTCGGCACCACCGGGTTGACCTGGGCCGGGTCGCCACCTTGCTGGGCGATGGCATCGCGCAGGCCGGCGAGGTCGACCAGCGCGGTCTGGCCGAGAATGTCATGGCACACAACACGCGCCGGGAACCATGGAAAGTCGAGGTCGCGTTTGCGTTCGATCAGTTGGCTCAGGGACGCGTTGAGGGTGGCCGGGTCGCAGCGACGCACCAGGTTTTCGGCGAGCACGCGGGAGGTGTAGGGCAAGGTGGCGTAGGCGCCGGGGGTGATTGCCTCGACGGCCGCGCGGGCGTCGAAGTAGTCCAGGCGGCTGCCGGGGAGCGGTTTGCGAAATTCAGTGTTCATCGTCAGGACTCAGTCACGGTAGGTATTCAGGGTTTCCCCCTTCCCCTGTAGGAACCGGCTTGCCGGCGATGAGGCCCTTGAGACCGCCATCGCCGGCAAGCCGGCTCCTACAGGGATCGAGGTGTTCCCATTCAGCGACGTTCGATTGGCACGAACTTGCGCTGCTCTACGCCGGTGTATTCGGCGCTTGGACGGATGATGCGGTTGTTGGCGCGCTGCTCGAACACATGCGCGGCCCAGCCAGTCAGGCGCGAGCACACGAAGATCGGCGTGAACAGCTTGGTCGGGATGCCCATGAAGTGGTACGCCGAGGCATGGTAGAAGTCGGCGTTGGGGAACAGTTTCTTCTGCTCCCACATGGTCTTGTCGATGGCTTCGGAGACCGGGAACAGCACCTTGTCGCCTACTTCGTCAGCGAGTTTTTTCGACCAGCCCTTGATCACTTCATTACGCGGGTCGCTGTCTTTGTAGATCGCGTGGCCGAAGCCCATGATCTTGTCCTTGCGCGCCAGCATGCCTAGGGTGCCCTCGACCGCCTCTTCAGCGGACGAGAAACGCTCGATCATTTCCATCGCCGCTTCGTTGGCGCCGCCGTGCAGCGGGCCACGCAGGGAGCCGATGGCGGCGGTGACGCAGGAATACAGGTCGGACAGGGTCGAGGCACACACCCGGGCGGTGAAGGTCGAGGCGTTGAATTCGTGCTCTGCGTAGAGGATCAGCGAGACGTTCATCACCTTGACGTGCAACTCGCTCGGCTTCTTACCGTGCAGCAGGTGCAGGAAGTGGCCGCCGATGGAAGGCTCGTCGGTCACGCAATCGATGCGCTTGCCGTCATGGCTGAAGCGATACCAGTAGCACATGATCGCCGGGAAGGCGGCGAGCAGCCGATCGGTGACGTCGCGCTGCACGCTGAAGTCTTGCTCGGGCTCGATATTGCCCAGGAACGAACAACCGGTGCGCATCACGTCCATCGGGTGAGCGTCGGCTGGGATGCGTTCCAGCACTTCTTTCAGCGCTTGCGGCAGATCGCGCAGCTTGCTCAGCTTGGCGCTGTAGGCGGCCAGTTCGGCCTTGGTCGGCAATTCGCCGTACAGCAGCAGGTAGGCGACTTCTTCAAACTGCGCATCGGCGGCCAGTTCGCGCACGTCATAGCCGCGATAGGTCAGGCCGGCGCCCGCTTGGCCCACGGTGGACAATGCGGTCTGCCCGGCCACCTGGCCACGCAGGCCGGCACCACTCAGTACTTTTGCTTCAGCCATGTCGGTTCTCCAATCTTGAATTTATTAGGGAGGCTGTTCTTTACTTCTTGGCTGCGAACAGCGCGTCAAGCTTCTGCTCGAAGGTGTGGTAGTCGATGCGATCGTAGAGCTCCATGCGGGTCTGCATGGTGTCGATCACGTTTTGCTGGGTGCCGTCGCGGCGGATCGCGGTGTAGACGTTTTCGGCGGCCTTGTTCATGGCGCGGAAGGCCGAAAGCGGGTACAGCACGATGGAAACATCGGCAGATTTCAACTGTTCGGTGGTGTACAGCGGCGTGGCGCCGAACTCGGTGATGTTGGCCAGGATCGGGGCCTTCACACGGGAGGCGAACAGCTTGTACATCTCAAGTTCGGTGATGGCTTCCGGGAACACCATGTCGGCGCCGGCTTCGATACAGGCGGCGGCACGTTCCAGGGCGGACTCCAGACCTTCCACGGCCAGGGCATCGGTGCGCGCCATGATCACGAAACTGTCATCGGTGCGCGCATCCACGGCAGCTTTGATGCGGTCGACCATTTCCTGCTGGGACACGATTTCCTTGTTCGGGCGGTGACCGCAGCGCTTGGCGCCGACCTGGTCTTCGATATGGATCGCGGCCGCGCCAAACTTGATCATTGACTTGACCGTGCGCGCCACGTTGAACGCCGAGGAGCCGAAACCGGTGTCCACGTCCACCAACAGCGGCAGGTCGCAGACGTCGGTGATGCGGCGCACGTCAGTCAGCACGTCATCCAGGCCGGTGATGCCAAGGTCAGGCACGCCGAGGGAACCGGCAGCCACACCGCCACCCGACAGATAGATCGCCTTGAAACCGGCGCGTTTGGCCAGCAGCGCGTGGTTGGCATTGATCGCGCCGACTACCTGCAAAGGATGCTCGCTGGCGACCGCGTCACGGAAACGCTGGCCTGGAGTCGTCTTGTTATTGGAACTCATCATTCACCTCGTGATTGGGCAGTGCCGTCCGGGAAGTGACGGGCAATGTTGCGTTTGGATGCGCCGATATGCCGACGCATCAACAGTTCGGCCAGTTCACCGTCGCGATCGGCAATCGCGTCAAGAATGCGGTGGTGCTCGGCAAAGGCCTGGCGTGGACGATTGGGGGTGGCGGAGAACTGGATGCGGTACATGCGCACCAATTGGTACAGCTCGCCGCAGAGCATTTGGGTCAGAGTACGGTTACCGGCGCCTTGAATGATCCGGTAATGAAAATCGAAGTCGCCCTCCTGCTGGTAGTAACCCAGGCCGGCCTGGAAGGCTTCATCGCGCTCATGGGTATGCAGCACCTGGCGCAGCTCTTCGATTTCCGCGTCGGTCATGCGCTCGGCGGCCAGGCGACAGGCCATGCCTTCGAGGGATTCGCGGATTTCATAGAGCTCGATCAGCTCGGCATGGCTTAACGAAACCACCCGCGCACCGACATGCGGCACGCGCACCAGCAGGCGCTGGCCTTCCAGCCGATGGATCGCCTCGCGCAGCGGGCCGCGGCTGATGCCGTAGGTGCGCGCCAGTTCCGGCTCGGAGATCTTGCTGCCGGGGGCAATCTCGCCCTTGACGATGGCGGCCTGGATACGCCGGAAGACGTTCTCGGACATGGTCTGGGAATCGTCTTGCGCCACCACTGGGGATTCCAGCTGATCCAGCATATTGTCGACACCTTTAAAAGCAATGTCGCAAAAACTAGCCAATCAGCCCCGGATAGTCAAAGAATAAATCCACATTGTCGACAATCGTCTAATAACCGCCGATGCACCCTTGCAGGGCATGGCCGCCTGCCAGCGCTGGCGCCAAAAAAGCATCATGTTAGAATGCCCGCCACTTTTGCCTGACATCGCGAGATGAAACGGCGCACGAGGGAGCTTGCGCAGTAATGCCAGTCGCCTTGAATTGAACATCGCACTGCACCGCCTCGGGATTTATGAGACTCAAGCCCTTCCTTCTATTGATTTGCCTCCTGGCTGCACCGGGCCTTGGCGTCGCCGCCGAGAAGACCGTGTACGGCCTCAACGAATACGCCCAGTTGGCCGGGATCGACCTGGAAGTCGCCGCCAAACTGGACACCGGCGCCAAGACCGCCTCCCTCAGTGCCCGTGATATCAAGCGCTTCAAGCGCAACGGCGAATCCTGGGTGCGCTTTTACCTGGCCATCGACACCGCTCATTCCCACCCCATCGAACGCCCTCTGGCCCGCGTCAGCAAGATCAAGCGCCGCGCCGGTGACTACGACCCCGATGAGGACAAGAACTACACCGCCCGTCCGGTGATTGCCCTGGATATCTGCATGGGCACCGCTTTACGCAGCATCGAAGTGAACTTGACTGACCGCAGCGCATTCCAATACCCGCTGCTGATCGGCTCCGAAGCGTTGAAACGCTTTGATGCGCTGGTCGACCCCAGTCTTAAATACGCAGCAGGCAAACCCGCCTGCGCCGCCGACGCTCATACCGCCGAGTAAACCGAATGCGCTCTCTGACCCTGCACCTGAAAATCCTGATCGCCATCCTGGTGGTGCTGGGTATTTCGGTCACCGCCTACCAGATCTTCGTGCTGGGCATCCCCGTCACCGAGGACGCCACCGACGACTTGTGGAACATCGACGCCAAGGTCGAGTTCGTCGCCAACCCGAAAGACCCGGTGAAGATCCAGATGTTCGTGCCGCCTTTGAGCCGCGACTTCGTCAGCCTCAACGAGAGCTTTATCTCGAACAACTACGGCGTGAGCGTCAACCGCACCGACGGCAACCGCAAGGTGACCTGGTCAGCACGCCGCGCCAAGGGCAACCAGACCCTGTATTACCGCCTGGTCCTCACCAAGCGTTACAGCGGTGAAAAGGTCAAGGTCAAGGGCCCGACCTTCCGCGACAGCATTGCCGTGGAAGGCCCCGAAAAAATCGCCGCCGAAGCCTTGCTGGCGCCGATCCGCCAGCACTCGGCCGACGTCGAGACCTTTATCAGCGAAGCGATCAAGCGCACCAACAACCTCAATGACGACAATGTGAAGCTGCTGCTGGCCGGCGACCCGTCCACGCCGCACAAGGCCAAGATCGTCGAGTTGCTGCTGTCCATCGCCCACGTACCAGTTGAAAAGGTCCACACCATCCGCCTGGTCGCCGACCAGCCGCAAACCCCGGAACTCTGGCTGCGCAGCTTCAATGGCAATGACTGGCTGTACTTCAACCCGGAAACCGGCGAACAAGGTTTGCCTGCTGATCGCCTGCTCTGGTGGACCGGCGATGAAAACCTGATCACGGTGGATGGCGGCAAGAAGGCCATGGTGACCTTCAGCCTGAACAACAGCGAGATGAACGCGATCCGCCTGGCCAAGCTGACCGACGAGAACACCGACGCCAACTTCCTCGAATACTCGCTGTACGGCCTGCCGCTGCAAACCCAGCAGACCTTCATGATCATGGTGATGATCCCGATTGGCGTGCTGGTGATTTTGATCCTGCGCAACCTGATCGGTCTGCAGACCCTGGGCACGTTCACGCCGGTGCTGATCGCCCTGGCGTTCCGCGAGACGCAACTGGGCTTCGGGATTGTGCTGTTTACGATTATCACGGCGCTGGGGCTGTCGCTACGGTCATACCTGGAACACTTGAAACTGCAGATGTTGCCGAGACTATCGGTGGTGCTGACGTTCGTGGTGGTGCTGATCGCGGCCATCAGCCTGTTCAGCCATAAACTGGGGCTGGAGCGCGGGCTGTCGGTGGCGCTGTTCCCGATGGTGATCCTGACCATGACCATCGAACGCCTGTCGATCACCTGGGAAGAACGCGGCGCCAACCACGCGCTGCAAGTCGCGATTGGTACGCTGTTCGCTGCATCGCTGGCGCACATCATCATGAGCGTGCCGGAGCTGATCTACTTCGTGTTCACCTTCCCGGCGATCCTGCTGATCCTGGTGGGTTTCATGCTGGCCATGGGTCGTTATCGCGGCTATCGCCTGACCGAGCTGGTGCGCTTCAAGGCTTTTCTCAAGAAGGCTGACCAGTAATGTTCGGCTTCTGGAAGACCTGGAAAGCCCTGGAAGCGCGGGGGATCATGGGCATCAACCGGCGTAATGCCGACTACGTGCTCAAGTACAACAAGCGCAGCCTGTATCCGATCGTGGATGACAAGATCATCACCAAGGAGCGCGCGCTGGCGGCGGGCATTCATGTGCCGGAGATGTACGGGGTGATTTCCACCGAGAAGGAAATCGACAAGCTCGACGATATCATCGGCGGGCGCAGCGATTTCGTGATCAAACCGGCCCAGGGCGCCGGCGGTGACGGCATCCTGGTGGTGGCGGACCGCTTTGAGGGGCGCTATCGCACGGTGTCCGGCAAAATCATCAGCCATGAAGAGATCGAGCATCAGATCTCCAGCATCCTCACCGGCCTGTACTCGCTCGGCGGCCACCGTGATCGGGCGTTGATCGAATACCGCGTAGTGCCTGACCAGATTTTCAAGAGCATCAGCTATGAGGGCGTGCCGGACATCCGCATCATTGTGCTGATGGGCTACCCGGTGATGGCCATGCTGCGCTTGCCAACGCGTCAGTCGGGCGGCAAGGCCAACCTGCACCAGGGCGCCATCGGCGTGGGCGTGGACCTTGCTACTGGCCTGACTTTGCGCGGCACCTGGCTGAACAACATCATCACCAAACACCCCGATACCACCAACGCGGTGGATGGCGTGCAACTGCCCAACTGGGACGGTTTCATGAAGCTCGCGGCGGGTTGCTATGAGCTGTGTGGATTGGGGTACATCGGCGTGGACATGGTGCTGGACCAGGAGAAAGGCCCGCTGATTCTTGAGTTGAATGCGCGGCCGGGGCTGAATATCCAGATTGCCAACGACTGCGGTTTGACCCTGCGTACGCATGCGGTGGAAGCGCGGCTGGAAGAATTGAAAGCCGCTGGCGTAACGGAAACGCCGGAGGAACGGGTGAGGTTCGTGCAGGAAATGTTTGGGCATATTCCACCTGTGGAAGGCTGAAGATCGCATCGCCGGCAAGCCGGCTCCTACAGTGGAATGCGGTACAATTGCCGCCCCTTCAATGCCCATAGCTGATTCGCCTCGCATGTCGACCTGCTCTGTATACCCACTGCCTTACCAGGCCAACCCCGCTGCGTATTTTGCGGCGATTCGCCATGCGCCTGGCGCGGTGCTGCTGGACAGCGGCCGACCGGCAGCTGAGCGCGGGCGTTATGACCTGCTGAGCGCCTGGCCACAAGCGACATTGACGGTTTCACCTGACGAAAACGGTGGTGATTTCCTGCAACGCTTGCGGGAAAACCTTACGCAGTTGGGCGAGGCGGATCTGCCTGCGGGCTTTGAGTTACCGTTTGCGGGTGGGCTGATCGGCTACCTCAGCTATGATTTTGGCCGCCATCTTGAGCACATGCCGCACCTTGCCGCGGACGATTTGCACCTGCCGGACGCGCGCTTCGGGCTATATGCCTGGGCGTTGATCAGTGATCATCAGGCGCAGACCAGCCAGCTTGTGTTTCATCCGGCACTGGCCGAGAGCGAGCAACAACGCTTGATCGCTCTGTTCGGCCAGCCGGTAGCCAGCAACGCGGCGACCTTCAAGCTTAAAGGCCCCATGGCTCCTGATCTCACCGCCGAGGCCTACCGCCAGGCTATCGTGCGCATCCAGGACTACATCCAGGCCGGCGATTGTTACCAAGTCAACTTTGCCCAGCGCTTCCGTGCATCGTGCGCGGGCGATCCCTGGGTCGCCTACTGCGCCCTGCGCGAAGCCTGCCCGACGCCATTCTCGGGCTTCCAGAGCCTGCCGGACGACGCCGCGGTGCTGAGCCTGTCGCCCGAGCGTTTTGTGCATATCAGCGAGCGCCGCGTCGAAACCCGGCCGATCAAAGGCACCCGCCCGCGCGGCCTGACGGCCGAAGAAGACACCGCCAACGCCTCCGAACTGCTGGCCAGCCCCAAGGATCGCGCCGAAAACCTGATGATCGTCGACCTGCTGCGCAACGATCTCGGCCGCACCTGCCGCACCGGCTCGGTGAGCGTGCCGGAGCTGTTCAGCCTGGAAAGCTACCCCAACGTGCACCACCTGGTGAGCAGCGTCATCGGCGAATTGGCCGATGGCAAAGACGCCCTCGACCTGATCGCCGGCAGCTTCCCCGGCGGCTCCATCACCGGCGCGCCGAAGATCCGCGCGATGCAGATCATCGACGAACTGGAGCCGACGCGACGCGGGTTGTACTGCGGGTCGCTGGTGTATCTGGATGTGCGCGGCGAGATGGACAGCTCCATCGCCATTCGCAGTTTGCTGGTCAAGGATGGGCAGGTGTGCTGCTGGGGCGGTGGCGGGATTGTGGCGGATTCGCAATGGGAGGCGGAGTATCAGGAGTCGCTGACCAAGGTGCGGGTGTTGTTGGAGACACTCGAAGGACTGTAATAGAGAGATCTATTGTGGCGAGCGGGCTTGCCCCGCGTTGGGCTGCGTAGCAGCCCCATTTAAGATGAACGCGGTGTATCAGTCTGTTCTCCGGGCCTGGTTTGGGGCTGCTTCGCAGCCCAACGCGGGGCAAGCCCGCTCGCCACAGAAGGCGTGGCCCCACACCAGTGTATTTTAGAGGCTCAACGGCCGATTCGACGCCTTGATGAACTCATTCTTCAAATCCTCGAACGTATGCACCGCCGGGAACTGCGGGAATTCGCGAATCACATTCTCCGGCGCATGGAACAGAATCCCACGGTCGGCCTCGCCCAGCATGGTGGTGTCGTTGTAGGAATCACCGGCGGCGATCACCCGGTAGTAGAGGGTCTTGAAGGCCAATACCGACTGGCGCTTCGGGTCTTTCTGGCGCAGTTGGTAACTGACCACGCGATCGGTTTCGTCGGTGATCAGGCGGTGGCACAGCAAGGTGGGGAAACCCAGTTGGCGCATAAGCGGCTGGGAGAACTCATAGAAGGTGTCGGACAGGATCACCACCTGGAAGCGCTCGCGCAGCCAGTTGACGAATTCGACGGCGCCGTCCAGCGGCTTGAGGGTCGCGATGACTGCCTGGATATCCGCGAGCTTGAGCCCGTGTTCGTCGAGGATGCGCAGGCGCTGCTTCATCAGCACGTCGTAGTCGGGAATGTCCCGAGTGGTGGCCCGCAGGGATTCAATACCGGTTTTTTCGGCGAAGGCGATCCAGATTTCCGGAACCAGCACCCCTTCCAGGTCGAGACAGGCAATTTCCACAAGACACTCCCATTGTTGATGTTGTCGGTTGAGCGAGCAAAAGGACTGCCGAACTCTAGCGATTCAAGCTCGCCGCCGCAACGCAGAGCGGATTTTGATACCATCGCTTCCCTATAGAGCGCTCAGCGCCACTGACCTGTAGGAACCGTCCTGATGAACCAAGCCTTCGACGTCGCTGAACTCGCCGCGACTTATGCCAACAAATCTGCCCAGGACATTCTCAAACTGGCGTTCAGCCAGTTCGGTGATGACCTGTGGATTTCCTTCAGCGGCGCCGAGGACGTGGTGCTGGTGGACATGGCCTGGAAGCTGAACAAGAACGTCAAGGTGTTCAGCCTCGACACCGGCCGCCTGCACCCGGAGACCTATCGGTTCATCGAGCAGGTGCGCGAGTTCTACAAGATCGACATTGAGCTGATCTCGCCGGACCAGAGCAAGCTGGAACCCTTCGTCAAAGAGAAGGGCCTGTTCAGCTTCTATAAAGATGGCCATGGCGAATGCTGCGGCGTACGCAAGATCGAGCCGCTGCGCCGCAAACTCTCCGGCGTCAACGCCTGGGCTACCGGCCAGCGCCGCGACCAGAGCCCTGGCACCCGCAGCCAAGTGGCGGCGCTGGAAATCGACACAGCCTTCTCCACCCCGGAACGCACCCTGTACAAGTTCAACCCGCTGGCGCAGATGACCAGTGAGGAAGTCTGGGGTTACATCCGTATGCTGGAGTTGCCGTACAACAGCCTGCATGAGCGCGGCTTTATCAGCATCGGCTGCGAGCCCTGCACCCGCCCGGTGCTGCCGAACCAGCACGAACGCGAAGGCCGCTGGTGGTGGGAAGAAGCCACGCAGAAGGAATGCGGGCTGCACGCGGGGAATATCATCAGCAAGGCATGACCCTCGATCTGTACACAAGAATGTCACCATTAGTGCCATTCTTGTGTGCACTTATAAAATTACGCACCGAAAAGTTACATTCTTCCCCGCCTCAATACCCTCGCTGTTTTGCACACACTTGACCCAACAAAATAAATAGCTGTTCAAACGGTCAATTTATATCGCTTTAAATTCAGCTAGTTATTTCCTTCGCCTATAAAAACGAAATTACACACAGTTTTCATAGATCAAAAACTGGCACGCAAGTGGCTTAAGGTGAAATGCGCTTTGTATACAATAAATACAAAACCTACATACACTTTGCCATCTGCGGCTTGGCTGCCGATGCGCTGGAGCCTGCCGGAATGCGTACAAGCCTCTCGAATAACATCGCACTGGATCTGCCCTCCTCCCTGAAGCCCGAAGCCATCGAGCCCGGTCCGCTGGTGCTCAGCCCCCGGCTGCACAACAAGGACCTGGCGCCCACCAAAGTCGAAGGCCGGCGCTGGGGGCGCTACAGCATCTTTGCGCTGTGGACCAATGATGTGCACAACATCGCCAACTACTCCTTCGCCATTGGCTTGTATGCCTTGGGCCTGGGCGGTTGGCAGATCCTGCTGTCCTTAGGGATTGGCGCGGCGCTGGTGTACTTCTTCATGAACCTGTCGGGCTACATGGGCCAGAAGACCGGTGTGCCCTTTCCGGTGATCAGCCGTATCAGCTTCGGCATTCATGGCGCGCAGATTCCGGCGTTGATTCGCGCGGTGATTGCGATTGCCTGGTTCGGTATCCAGACCTACCTGGCTTCGGTGGTTTTCCGCGTGCTTTTAACGGCCATTCATCCGGGTTTTGCCGACTACGACCACAACTCGATCCTAGGCCTGTCGTCGCTCGGCTGGGCCTGTTTTGTGGCGATCTGGCTGGTGCAGTTGGTGATCCTGGCCTACGGCATGGAGATGGTGCGCCGCTACGAAGGCTTCGCCGGGCCGGTGATTCTGCTGACGGTGGCGTCGTTGGCCGGTTGGATGTATTTCCAGACCGGCGGCAACATCGCCTGGTCGATCCGCGAACCGCTGAGCGGTGGCGAGATGTGGCGCAATATCTTTGCCGGTGGCGCGCTGTGGCTGGCGATCTACGGCACGCTGATCCTCAATTTCTGCGACTTCGCCCGCTCTTCGCCGTGCCGCAAGACCATCCAGGTCGGCAACTTCTGGGGCCTGCCGGTGAATATCCTGGTGTTTGCCGCGATCACCGTGCTGCTGTGCGGCGGTCAGTTCCAGCTCAATGGCCGGGTGATCGAAAGCCCTACTGAAATCATCGCGGCGATTCCCAGCACCTTTTTCCTGGTGCTCGGTTGCCTGGCGTTCCTGATCGTCACCGTGGCCGTGAACATCATGGCCAACTTCGTCGCACCGGCCTTTGTGCTGAGCAACCTGGCGCCCAAGTACTTGAACTTCCGTCGTGCCGGATTGATCAGCGCCACCGTGGCGGTGCTGATCCTGCCGTGGAACCTCTACAACAGCCCGTTGGTGATCGTGTATTTCCTTTCCGGCCTGGGCGCCCTGCTGGGGCCACTGTATGGGGTGATCATGGTCGATTACTGGTTGATCCGTAAAAGCCGGGTGGACGTGTTGCAGCTGTATAGCGAAGACCCGAATGGCGTTTATTACTACAGCCGTGGGGTCAATTTACGCGCAGTGGCGGCGTTCATTCCCGCAGCGGTGATTGCCATTCTCCTGGCGCTGCTGCCCGGTTTTGCCAGCGTGTCACCGTTTTCCTGGATGTTTGGCGCCGGTATTGCAGGGGTGCTGTACCTGCTGATCGCCAAGCGCCAGCCGTTCTACGCCGATGTCAGCGGCGAAAGCATTGCAGTCGATAATGTCAGTCATTAATCAAAGGACATTCCATGCGTATCCTCGTGGTCAACGTCAACACCACCGAATCCATCACTGAAACCATCGCCCAGCAGGCACGCGCCGTGGCTGCGCCCGGCACTGAGATTGTCGGGCTCACGCCCTACTTCGGCGCGGAGTCGGTGGAGGGCAACTTTGAAAGCTACCTGGCGGCCATCGCGGTGATGGACCGGGTGATGGCCTACGACCAGCCGTTCGACGCGGTGATCCAGGCCGGCTACGGCGAGCACGGCCGTGAAGGCTTGCAGGAACTGCTCAACGTGCCGGTGGTGGATATCACCGAAGCCGCCGCCAGCACCGCAATGTTCCTGGGCCACGCCTACTCGGTGGTGACCACCCTGGACCGCACCGTGCCGTTGATCGAAGACCGCCTGAAACTGGCCGGCCTGTACCAGCGTTGCGCCTCGGTACGGGCCAGTGGCATGGCGGTGCTGGAGTTGGAAGAGAACCCGCTGGCGGCGATGGAAGCCATCGTGCGCCAGGCCGAACTGGCCATCAGCGACGACAAGGCCGAGGTGATCTGCCTGGGCTGTGGTGGCATGGCCGGGCTGGATGAGCAGATTCGCCAGCGCACCGGTGTGCCGGTGGTAGACGGTGTAACCGCTGCTGTAACCATCGCGGAGTCGCTGGTGCGGTTGGGGTTGTCGACGTCGAAGATCAGGACGTATGCGACGCCGAGGGCGAAGAAGGTCATTGGTTGGCCGGGCCAGTTCGGACGGTGATACACCTTGTAGGAGTCCGGCTTGCCGGCGATAGCGCCCTCATGATCGCCATCGCCGGCAAGCCGGGCTCCTACAGGGTGGCATTGAATCTGTTGGTCAAGTGTTGTTCGGCAAACTGCTCGATGATGAAATCCACAAATGCGCGGGTCTTGCCGGGCAGCAGTTTGTGTTCGGCGTAGTAAATGGAGATGTTACCGTCGTCGACGTACCAGTCGGGCAGCACCCGCACCACCGCGCCGCTATCCAGGAACGGCACGGCCATGGGCATGCTCACCAAAGCGATGCCCAGGCCCTGGGCGCTGGCGCAGCAGGCCGCCTCGGAGTCGCTCATGGTCATGCCTGGTTTGAGCACCAGCGGGCGGTGTTCACGCTCGGTGCTGGTCAATTGCCAGGAGCGGATTCGGCCGGTTTGCGGTGAGCGGATGAGAATCCCGGTGCAACGCGCCAAGTCCTCTGGGGTTGATACCGAAGCGCGTTGCGCCAGGTAGCCCGGTGACGCCACCAGCACGCGATGAGCCGGCGTCAACTTGCGCGCTACCACGCCTTGGGGCAGCTCGAAACCACCACCAATGGCGGCATCGAAGCCCTGCCCGATCAAGTCGACCTGGCGGTTATCGAAATGCCAGTCCGGGCTGATATCCGGAAACCGCTGCATGAACGTCCCCAGCAGCGGCACCACATACCGATTACCAAACACCGTACCCATGCTGACCTTGAGCGTGCCGACTGGCCGTCCTTCGGCACTGGCCAGGTTGGCCATGGCGTTCTGGATGGTGGTGAGGCTGCCGCTGACCTCTTCCAGAAACAGTTTTCCGGCTTCGGTCAGAGTGAGACGCCGAGTGCTACGCTGGAACAACCTGACACCCAGGCGCGCCTCCAGCTTGGCGACACTTTTGCCGACGGCTGCAGGGGTCAGGCTCAGGTGCCGCGCCGCTTCAGCAAAGCTGCCACCCTCGGCGCTGCGTACGAAGCATTCGATACTGCCAAAGCTTTCCATATCGACCCACTCTAAACTTTTGGTTTACACAGACTATAGCAATCACGGTCTACCGGGAGGGGCTGGCGAGGTCGATACTCGGTTCCAACAACAAGGCATCCCGCCTTGAACAGCTAGGAGATCGACATGACCACACAGAACCTCAGCGGCAAAGTCGCCTTGATTCAAGGCGGTTCTCGCGGCATCGGCGCCGCTATCGTCAAACGCCTCGCAGCACAGGGCGCAGCGGTTGCCTTTACCTACGTCAGCTCGGCCGCCAAGGCTGAAGAGTTGCAGAACAGCGTGATCAGCGAAGGCGGCAAAGCCCTGGCGATCCACGCCGACAGCGCCGATGCCGGTGCGATCCGCAACGCCGTCAACGCCACGGTCGAAGCTTTTGGCCGCCTGGATATCCTGGTGAACAACGCCGGTGTGCTGGCCATCGCGCCGCTGGAAGATTTCAAGCTGGAAGATTTTGACCAGACCCTGGCGATCAACGTACGCAGCGTGTTTATCGCCACCCAGGAAGCAGCCAAGCATATGGGTGAAGGGGGTCGGGTAATCAACATTGGCAGCACCAATGCCGAGCGCATGCCGTTTGGCGGTGGTGGCCCGTATGCCATGAGCAAGGCGGCGCTGGTCGGGTTGACCAAGGGCCTGGCGCGGGACCTGGGGCCACGGGGCATCACGATCAACAATGTGCAGCCAGGGCCGGTGGATACCGATATGAATCCGGCGAACAGTGATTTTGCCGAGAGTTTGATTGGGTTGATGGCCGTGGGTCGGTATGGGCATGTGGAAGAGATCGCCAGCTTTGTGGCTTACCTTGCGGGGCCCGAGGCCGGATATATCACCGGTGCAAGCTTGACCATTGATGGTGGCTTCAGCGCCTGACCGAACGGTAGGAGCCCGGCTTGCCAGCGATGGCGTCTTCAAGACCGCCATCGCCGGCAAGCCGGGCTCCTACCGTTTTTTACCGCGCTTGATTCAGCGAAGAGGTGGCAGGCCGTAGGCTGCCAGATCGAAGTCCGCGAGTTTGCGGATGATCTGGTCGGCATGGTGGTATTTGCTGTCGGCCATGGCTTCATCCGGCACGGCGATGGCGGTCATGTGCGCGGCTTTGGCGGCGGTGACGCCAAACGGCGAATCCTCGAACACCAGGCAATCCTCGGGCGCAACGCCCAGGCGGCGGGCGGCCGTGAGGAAGATGTCCGGCGCGGGCTTGGCGGCGCCGACTTCCGGGTCGTCAGCGGTAACGATGGTGTCGAACAGGCCAAACCATTCGCGGTGCAAGGTGGTCTTGTGGCCAAACGAATTGCGCGACGAACTGGTGCCCACGGCAATCGGGATATTGTGCGCCTTCAAGTGCCGCACCAAGGCTTCAGCGCCGGGCATGCCCAGGGCTTTTGGGAAGCGCTCGCTCATCAGTGGTTCACGGATCGTCAGGAATTCTGCGGGGGTGATCGGCAGGTCCAACGCCTTCACCACGTAGTCAGCCAGGTCCTGGGCTCCGCGCCCGATGATGTGCTGCTTGATATCCCAATCGTAGGTGCGGCCGTAGCGCTCGGCGATGATCTGTGTCACTTCGGTGTAGATGCCTTCAGTATCCAGCAACAACCCGTCCATATCGAAAATCACAGCCTTGATCGGGACAGCAGTACGTGGTGCATTCATCACAACAGATCCTTGGGGGGAAGGACTAAAAGGATTCAGCACAATAGCGGTCCACCTTGCCTGCAAGCAACCGTTGCGACTCGGTATTGATAATTACTCTCAATTAAATTAACGTCGCGGCGCTCCAGGCTCTGATCTCTTTTCGAGTTTCGCTGTGACCGACAACGCCGCCAGGCTGCAACTCTACCTCGACCATCGCCCCGCACTGATCAACTACGCCAAGGTTGTGGTGGGCGACCACGCACGCGCCGAAGATGTGGTGCAAGACGCGTTCCTGCGCTTTTGCGGCAACACGGATGACCCGGTCGAGCAACCGCTGGCCTACCTTTACAGAATCGTGCGTAACCTGGCGCTGGACGCCGTGCGCCGCCAGGCCACCGAGAAACGCCAGCAGAAAATGCCCGCGCAATGGATGCGTCCCGGCAAGGAGTTGTCGCCGGAACAGCGGGTGGTACATGGCGACGACGCCAGCCGCATCGCCGCGACCCTGGCCAACCTGCCGGAACAAATGCGCATCGCCGTAGAGATGCATCGCCTTGGTGGTTTCACGTTGCAGCAAACCGCCGATCATCTCAATATTTCGCTTTCCACCGCCCATCGCCTGGTCAAGGACGCCATCGTTCACCTGGCTTCGAGCGTCGCCACCCAGGGCGCGCACAGTAAGGAACGCCCGTATGCATGATGCCCTCCCGCCCAGGAATGTCTCGGCACGCAGCCTCGAAGACGCCGGCCAGTGGTTGCTGGACCTGCAAGCCCAACCCGAACGCTTCGAGGAATTCGATCGCTGGCTGCACAGTGACAACGAACATTTCGAGGCTTGGGCACAGGTCAATCGAGCCATGGATGCACTGGACGAACAAGCGCCCACGACCCAGGAACACTGGCCACGCGCGACGCGTTCACGCCTGCCCTGGTTGGCGGCTGCGTGTATCAGCGCCTTCGCGGTAGGCGCAGCGCTGGTAGCCAACCCTGTCTGGCGCGCGGATTACAGCACCGCCACCGCCGAAACCCGCGAGATCACCCTAAGCGACGGCAGCCGCCTGACGCTGGCACCGCAAAGCGCGATCAACGTGAGCTTTAACGGCCCTCTGCGCCAAGTCACGCTGATGCAGGGTGAGGTGTTTTTCGACGTCGTCCATGATGCGCAAAAACCTTTCGAAGTGCGCAGCGACGAAACCGTGGTACGCGTGCTGGGCACCGCCTTCGATGTGGCCCGCCGCGAAGGCGGCCTGGCCGTGGAAGTGCGTGACGGCACCGTGGGCGTGAACAAAGCGTATCGACTCACGGCCGGGCAACGACTGTGGCTCGACCGCCAAAGCGGCAAGGCCACGCCATCGTCAGTGGCGCCCTCGGAGGTCGCGGGCTGGATCAATGGCGCGCAATTCTTTGAGAACGTCAGCGTTGCCCAGGTCGTCGAGCAACTGGAGCGCTACCAGCGGGGCTGGATTGTGATCAACGACCCGGCCCTGGCCAACAAGCGCATCACCGGCCTCTACGACATGCGCGATACCCGGCGTGCACTACAGGCGTTGGTTGCGCCGATTGGAGGCGAGGTGCACGAGTACTCGCCGTTCCTCATGGTCATCGGCCACAAAAAAACGATTGTAGAAAAATAAATACAGTGCCCTGAAAAAAACCGCGCTGGTGTTCGTCTTTGTAGCTCCTTGTATTGCGAATGAATCGTAATACCAAACACTAAGGCGACGAAACATGGGTCACCGATCACCTGCACCGTTGGCATTGGCCATCCTCTGTGCTGCTATCCACAGCGCGATTTTCCAGCCGTCCCAGGCATTGGCCGCAGAGGCCAGCGGCGCGCCGAGTGATCAGGCGACGCGTTTCTTCGACATTCCTGCGCAACCGCTGACCACTGCACTCAGCGCATTCGCCCGCCAGGCCAACCTGCAACTGGGCCTGGAAGCCGGGCTAGTGGATGGACTGCAAGCCTCAGCCTTGCGCGGCAACTTCACCCAGGAGCAAGCCCTGCAACGCCTGCTCGGCAATGCACCGGTGAACTGGAAAATCGACAACCAACGCAGCTTGATTCTCAGCCGTCGCGATGGCGCCAATGCAGGTATCAACGACCTCGACGATTCCGAAATGCTCGGTCCCGTGACCATCAAGGGCGGCGAGACCAGCCGCTTGACCGGTGCCGCCGCGCAGGTCTACACCAAGGCCGGCTCCAGCGTGTTCATCTCGGGCGAGACCATCAACCGTTTCCGTGGCTCCTCCCCCGCCGATATCCTCAAGGGTGTGCCCGGCGTACAAACCGGCGATGCCCGCAATGGCGGCGCACTGGACGTGAACATCCGAGGTATCCAGGGCCAAAGCCGAGTGCCGGTGACCATCGACGGCAGCCAGCAGGCCATCGATGCCTACCGTGGCTACAGCGGCATGCAACAGCGCAGCTACATCGACCCCGACCTGATCAGCGAAATCAGCGTGGACAAAGGCCCCAGTCTCGGCGCCGACGCGGCGGGCGCCATTGGCGGCATGGTCAAGATGAAGACCTTGCAACCCAAAGACATCCTCAAGGACGGCGAAACCTACGGCGTGCGCCTCAAGGGCGATTTGTCGAGCAACAGCGTGGAAGCACCCGGCACCTACAAGGCCACGCCGCACCATGGCAGCAATGGCCTGGGCGGTTCCCCTGCGCATTCCGGCAGCGTGGCATTCGCCAGCACCGGCGAGACGGTGGATTTCGTCGCGGCCTATTCCCAGCGCCAAAGCGGCAACTATTACGCGGGTAAAAAGGGCTTCAAGAAGTACCAGGTGTTCCAGCAAGTGCGTAAATACGACCCGAAAACCAGGAAGTACGTCTACGTCACCCAAGAGGCCAACACCGCCGCCAAATTCTTCAAGCCCGACAGCGAAGTGTTCAACACCTCGAGCGACGCGGAGTCGGTACTGCTCAAGGCGATCCTCAAGCCGGCGACGGACCAGAAACTGGAGCTGACCTACCGCTACACCGATGGCCACTACGGCGAAGTGATGCCCTCGCAGATCATCCGCAATACCAGCGGCAGCGTGCCGCAATGGGACCCGGGAAGCATGCGCATCAACGCCTACACCGCGCGCTATACCTACAAGCCCGAAGACAACCCGCTAATCGATTTGAGCGCCAACGTCTGGGCCACCAAAGCCCAGAGCGAAGCCTTCAACGGCCTGGTAACGGTGACGCCACTCTACGGCCATGAAGACGATGCCGACCCGCTCGGCGATACCTACAAGGACGCCCTGCGCAACCGCACCAAGGACAAACGCTGGGGCGTGGACCTGAGCAACACCTCGCGTTTCGACACTCGCGCCGGCAAGTTCGCCTGGACCTACGGGGGCTCTTACCAGACCGAAGACCTGGGCCCCGATGACAACTCGCCGGTGCTGCTGTCGGACCTGCAAAAGAACCGCTTCATCCGTAGTGGCGAACGTGAAGAAAGCAGCCTGGTGACGTCGCTTGAATGGTCACCGATCAAGCGCCTGACACTGACGGCGGGCGGACGCTACAGCGAATTCAGCAGCAAGGACCACAACCGCAAGGCCAGCCCCGCCACGTTCGGCCCGGACCGCAAACCGACCAGCTACACCTTCGCGCCGCCCATTGAACGGCAGGACCAGGCCTTCGCACCGTCCTTCGGCGTAAAGCTGAACCTGACCGACAACAGCTTCGTCTACCTCAACTACAACGAAGGCGTGCGCATGCCGAGCCTGTTCGAGTCGACCCTGGGCCTGTTCACGGCCGCCGTGCCGACCGATGGCATCAAGCCCGAGCGCAGCAAGAATTGGGAATTCGGCGCCAGTACGTTGCAAAACAGCATACTGATTGACGGCGATACCGCCGCGGCCAAACTCGCCTATTTCAACAACGAGATCGAAAACTACATCACCCGTGACTACACCGACATCTTTGCAGGCAACCTGCAGAACGTCGACAGCTTCACGGTCAAGGGTATCGAGCTGCAAACCAGCTATGACATGGGCCGGGTGTTCACCGACATCTCCGCCACCTATTACCTGAATGCCAAGACCTGCGCGCCGGACATCGCGAAGAAACTACGCGAAGAAGACAACCCTTCCACACCCAATTGTGTGGACGGCGGCTTCCCGGGCTCCTACACCAACACCCAGAACCCACCCAAATACTCTGTGAACACCACTCTGGGCAGCCGCTGGTTTGACAACCGTCTCGTCCTCGGCGGACGCATGGTCTACAACAGCGCACCCACCGCCAAACTGGACAAGTCGTGGAATAACGGCATCACCACTAACCAGATGTACTACCGAAAGTCGGCGATCTACGACCTGTTCGCCAGTTTCGAAATCGTCAAAGGCACCCAGCTGGACTTCTCGGTACAGAACCTCACCAACGTCTACTACCTGGACCCGCTGGCTCAAAGCTTCATGCCCGCGCCTGGGCGAACATTGCGCACGGGGCTGACCGTCAAGTTCT
The DNA here is from genome assembly GCF_013385825.1 of Pseudomonas reactans. Classification (GTDB taxonomy): domain Bacteria; phylum Pseudomonadota; class Gammaproteobacteria; order Pseudomonadales; family Pseudomonadaceae; genus Aquipseudomonas; species Aquipseudomonas reactans. Next base: position 272,634 of record NZ_JACAPG010000020.1, read on the forward strand.
GATATTACCGTTGAGTTGAATCGCGGGATGCCCTTTTGGCATCCCGTTTTACGTTGATCCCTATTGATGAACCCATGATTCCCAAGACAGCCCCGGACTACCTCAATCCACCGCGCAAGGCCCTGTGGAGTGTTGCCACACTGATCACCCTGAGCGTCTATGCCGGCCTTATCGCCTGGTGGCTGCATACGCCCAGCGTGTTAGTCGCCGAAGCCGCCCCCGCAGCGATGATGATCGAATTGGCCGCCGCCCCCGTAGCCCAGGCGGTGCAAGAAGACCTGCAAGTGGCGCCAGATAAAGTGGTGCAGAAACAGCTGAATACGCCGTCGGAAAAACCGCCAAGGGAAGTGCCCAGGAAAATAGTCGCCGCAACTCGGCCGAGTATGGCGAAAACCGTGACGTCCCCGCTTCAGGACACTGCCCGAGGCACTTACTCGTCCGCACCGAATCACGCTGCCGAGTTCGAGACCGCGCCGAAAAAACAGGACGAACAACCGGCACCTTCCACCACCACAGCACCGCCCAAACTGGACACGCACACGGCCGATACCACCGCCGCCAATCAATCTTCACGCGGTGCGGCCGACCCGGCGCAAAAGGTGCAATGGGAAGCCGAACTGCTTGCCCACCTGGAACGGTACAAGCGTTATCCGCAAAACGCCCGCGATCGAGGCGACCGGGGCGTGGCGTATCTGCGCTTCGAGATCGATAGCAACGGCAAGGTGCTCAGCGCCAGCATCGTGCGCTCGGCCGGTTTTACCGAACTGGACACTGCAACGCTGGATATGATCAACCGTGCGTCCCCTGTTCCGCGCCCGCCGGAGGGAAGCAAGACGCGGTTTACGGTGCCCGTGGTCTTTGCAAAGTGAAAGCAAAGTGAAGCCAACGTGAGGACGAAGTGAGGGCAGAGTGAGCGTTGTTTGCAAAGAGAGAATTACATGCAGCAACAGCTTTTGATCAATCGCCCTCGGAGCCTACGCTAACGTCAGGAGGCGCCGGGCGTGAGGTATTCCGAAAAAGCCCGAAAAAACTAATAAAAGACTTATAAAAAAATAAGCTTTGAATAAGCCTTCAAGGGGAAATCTTGAATAGCACATCATCCCACGTTCAGTTCATCAATGACCCAGAAGGGAAACCCGTTTTTGTAGTGATTCCCTATGCACAATATTTCGCAATGCAAGGTCGTGGGCACCTTATTCCTCATCAAGTTGTCAGCCTGATTGTCGACGGTTTACCTCCCGTCCGTGCCTGGCGCGAGTACCTCAACCTGACGCAAAAAGAAGCCGCTGAACGTCTGGGGATTTCCCAATCTGCGTTTGCCCAACAAGAGACGGTAAAAAAGCTTCGCCGGGCAACGCGCGAGAAAATAGCCAAGGCGTTCGGCATCAACGTTCGTCAGTTGGAGCTATAGGGTCACTCTGCGAAGTCCGCCCCCCCCTCATTCCGTGCGTCCAAATGCCCACTAGCGTTACGTACAGGATTGAGACAGCTTCATTGGTAAAGAATCAGACTCCCTCACTCCCTTCACAGACGCCCCCATGTCCGAAGCCTTCGAAGTCCCCAGCCCCCACGAAAAACACATCGAACACACCACCGAACATGCCCACGGCCGTGGCGACAATTTTGCCAGCCGCATCGCCGTGATGACCGCCCTCATGGCCACCCTCGGCGCCATGCTCAGCTACCAGGCCGGCTCGACCGAAAGCGAAGCGGCGATGGACAAGAACAACGCCGCCATCTTCAAGACCGAAGCGGCCAACCAATGGAACTACTACCAGGCCAAGTCCAGTCGGCAAAACCTCGCGGAACTGGCTACCCACATTCCCGGTGTGGACGCGGTGCATTACAAGGAAGAAATCGAGCGCTACAAGAACCAGAAGGAAGACGTGCGCAAACAGGCCGAGAAGCTTGAAGCCACGTCAAAGGAATGGGATGAAAAATCGGAACAGGCGCTGCACCAGCATCATCGCTGGGCCCAGGCAATGACCGCGATCCAGATCGCGATTTCGTTGGCCGCCATTACCCTGCTGACGCGACGGGAATGGTTGAAGCGGATGTCGTATGCAGCAGGCGGTATGGCAGTGGTATTGGGTAGCCTGGCCTGGCTGCATTTCTAGCAAATTCCCTTGGGTGCCCTGCCCTATCGCTATATAGTAAATAGCATAACGTTACTCAAGGAGATATCGGCACCACCTTCACCACTGGCAACGACCCGGACATGCTCTCCTGTGCCAGCGCGGCGGCGACCTGGGTGATTTCGAGCACTACCTGAATGTCGGGCTATGGACTCTCGAAATCCAGATCGCCCACCCGAGCAAACCCTACGGTGCTTTCTACGAAGACCTCCTCGCTTAAGGAACTGCAATGAACCGCTCCACCGAACACCCCGTGCTGCTGTTTTCCTACGGCACGCTGCAAGACAAATCCGTACAACTGGCCAACTTCGGCCGCGAACTGACCGGCCAGCAGGACGCGATGCTGGGTTACTCGCAGAGCTGGGTGAAGATTACCGACCCGGACGTGCTGGCGAGCAGCGGCAAGACGCATCATCCGATTGTGGCGCCGAGCGCTGAGGCAGGCGCCAGGGTTGAGGGGATGGTCTTTCAGATTTCGGATCAGGAACTGGCAGCAGCGGATGCGTATGAGGTGGCGGACTACAAGCGGGTGGAGGTGGGATTGGCTTCGGGGATGAGGGCTTGGGTGTACGTGCAGGCCTGAAGCGTTGAGCTTGCTGCCTAACCCCTGAAACAACAAAACCCCTGGTTTCTCTCGAAACCAGGGGTTTTGTTTACATCGAATTTGGCGGTGAAGGAGAGATTCGAAAGTACCCGCACCCTCAATCCCTTAGCCGAGGCCCCGGAATACAAGGGCTCCAGCGGTGCCGGTTGCGCGAAAGCGTTCCCACGCCATTCCCACGGACCTCAGATTACACCGCGTTGCGCGTGCGCATCACACGTGTATGGGGCTGAGATTCGAAATCTAGAGGGGGGCAAAAAAAAGAGTAACATAAGTAATCTTGACCGTTTTTCATGCTCAAGCCATTGAAATTAAAGGGTTTTTTATTCAGGCCAAAAGGTAATCTTTAAGTAATATTGAAGTAATCTGATTACTCTTTATAAATGTAATTCTCATGTGTATAAAAACCTTTTAAAAACAAAAGGTTGGCAAAGAATTACCTTTTCAATTACTTCTCTGTTACTCCTTTTTGTAATACCGAACCCCACGGAATACGCGGCCTCCAGCCCATTACCCAAACATGGTTACTGAAATTACTCTTTTTGAAATACCCCCCCTCTACCTGCACAGCAACGCCTCCAGACCTTTCGAAGAAATACCCCCTCGGTGCAGGGTTCCGCAGACTTTCAACCTCTCCACAACGCCAAGCAAGCGCCCAGCCTGAACCGCCGGGAGTGGTCCGCAGGGGCGCAGAAATAACGACCCATTTAGCCCGCAGGCGAGGTGGGGGGACGACGGCGCGCGCCGAGTGCTGAAGCACGCCACTGCCCCACTTGTGGCACGCCAACTCCCCGACCTGGCAGCGGTGAGCCTGGGCCTGTCCTGGCCGCGACTGATCGGTAGGCGCAAACATGCTGAAAGCCCCGTGTTTATTGGTCCACGCATCCCCTTACGCTTGCCGTGACACCTATAAATTGCTATGTTGAGATGGGTTTTTTCACGCTGCGGAAGGGCAAACTTTCATCTATCCCAGCTGACTTTTCCGGCCCAATCTCCGCCTCCCCCCTACAGCTCGTCGCCTCAAATCGCGTCATGACCAAACGTCATTTACTGTATGCGTATACAGTATTGGATTCGTACCCATGAACAGTGATGAAGACACCCTCGGATGGCTTGGTCTCCCCACCCCACTGCAGATGTACCGACAGCATTGCCGTCTGCTGGAGAACGAGATCCAGGAACTCAATCTGCAATTACGCAAAGCGCGGGCAGACGTTTTCGGTATCAGTCAAATGCTTCTCGAAACCCAGGCGAAGAACACTGAGTTTGCGGGGTATCTGCGGGAACGTGGGGCCGAAGCAGCAGCAATGCGTAAGCAAATCGCCGACCTGACCACATTGTTCAATGCGAGCAGGCGGGAGGCGGACGAGCTGCGGCGCATCGTCAATGAAATGAGACCTCGGCCGACCACGATTGTCTAAGGTCAAACGGAAAGAGGGTTTGCCATGTGCGGAAGACTGTCGCAGTACCGGGGAATCCACGACTTTGTTGCTGCACTGAGCATGCCCAATGCCCTTGCAAACTCGGTGGGTGATCAGCCGATCGAGCGATACAACGTCGCCCCAACGACCCACGTGGCGTTACTACACCTGCAGGGCGAGTTGCTACACGCCGATCCTGTGCGATGGGGGTGGCGCCCACATTGGGCCAAAGACCGAGCCGCGCCAATCAATGCACGCGTCGAAAAGGTTGCACACGGCCCGTTCTTTAGGGCGATCTGGCCACACCGTGCGATCACGCCTATCGACAACTGGTTCGAGTGGGTGGACGAAGGCGGACCGAAGAAACAGCCTTATCTAATCCGCAGGCGGGACGGCGCGCCGATCTTCTGCGCAGCCATTGGCCAGCTACCAGACGCTGATGAAGGCCCGGGCGAGCATGACGGCTTTGTGATCATCACCGCAGACAGCGCCGGCGGTATGGTGGACATCCACGACAGAAGGCCCGTGGTACTTACGCCGGACCTTGCCCGTGAATGGCTGAACCCAGCAACGCCAAAAGAGCGTGCTGAGCAGTTGGTGTTGCACCAGGGCGAGCCGGCCGAGGCCTTTGAATGGTTCAAGGTCAGCGCCGCCGTGGGCAACGTGAGAAACAAGGAAGCCAGTTTGATTCAGCCAGCACTTTAGAAACCAAATCTCACCGGAGATCTGAGCGCTCAATTTAGTGACGTTGTAGTATCAAGGACGCTTGGTATTGAGCGAGCCTGAGACATCTGAAGGAGACATACATGCTCAGAGATATGGATTTGATGAGGCTTGTAGTGCTTGAGGTTGAGAAGGACCATCAGGGACCAAATCATTTGCTTACCTACGACGACTTTGAGCGCGATATGGTGATTGATGGTTTCACCCCAGCCCAAGTCGAGTATCACCTCCAACTGGCTATCCAAAGCAGACTTTTTGCGATGCCGAGTAACCCCGGGTGGCTTTACATTTTTACGGGGCTGACACCAGCTGGTCACGATTTTGCGGACTCGGTAAGAGACGACAAAATCTGGAAAATGACCAAAGAAGGAGCGTTGAAGGCGGGCGGTTCAACGTTCGAACTACTTGGCCAATTAGCCAAGGGATTTCTCAAGCAGCAACTCGAAAAGCATACAGGGGTTCCCCTGTAACGAAAAAGCCGCCTATGCGGCGGCTATGTCATGCGGGTATGAATTTATACCCGCCCCTCTTTCACGTCAGAACAACCCTCCCAGTGCCGCCGGCTCCCAATTCATGATCACCAGCTCCCCGCTGACCTCAGCCTTCCCCTGCCGCTGATTGGTAGAGCTGTACCGAATGTCCACCGTTTCGAAGTGGAACCCATCAAACACACGCCGAATATCGGGGTGGTCGTTAATGCTGACCATCACCTTGCCCTTGCAGCGGCGCATAAAGTCGGCCATACGTTCGTAGTTTTCAAAAGGAAAGTCCACGCCATAGCCTGCGGTCTGCCAGTAAGGCGGGTCCATGTAGTGGAAGGTATGCGGCCGGTCGTACCGCTCCGCGCACTCCAGCCAGCCCAGGTTCTCGACATAGGTGCCTGAGAGGCGCTGCCACGCGGCGGAAAGGTTCTCCTCGATCCGCAGCAGGTTGATGGCAGGTCCAGTGGTGGCTGTTCCGAAGGTCTGCCCGCTGACCTTGCCGGCGAAGGCGTGGTGCTGCAGGTAGAAAAACCGGGCAGCCCGCTGGATGTCGGTGAGTGTTTCAGGCCTGGTCATCTTCTGCCATTCGAACACCTGGCGAGAGCTGAGCGCCCACTTGAACTGGCGCACGAACTCTTCCAAGTGGTTCTGCACCACGCGATACAAAGTCACCAGGTCGCCGTTGATGTCATTGAGGACTTCAACCGGCGCAGCCTGGGGCCGCATGAAGTAAAGCGCGGCGCCGCCGGCAAATACCTCGACGTAGCATTCATGGGGTGGGAACAGCGGAATAAGGCGATCTGCCAGGCGACGCTTGCCGCCCATCCACGGGATTATCGGTGTGCTCATAAGTGATCCTTGTTTCGACAATTGGATTCGCTTAGGCTTCGCACCCCCTGCGCAGTGGGGCGAGGCCTTGGTTGGAGCACTCGGCGTGTTCGAGTGATTCAGCGTCGAGTGGGTGTTAGCGCACCTGCTCGTCGCCTCGTTTACTGCGCGGGGGTACTATTTCTCCCCCGCTCCAAGTTCAAAGGGCTTGAAGCGCACGACTTCCTCGCCGACCCAATCATTGAGAAGGGCAAGGCGTGCCTGAATCGGCTCAAGCTCCAGGGTGGCCCATACCTCCCCTGCCTCCTTCGGGGAGCCAAAGCCCCCCGCGTTCTTCGGCACGATGCCCATCAACTGGGGATAGACCCGCAACGCCGCGAGCACATCGCCCTGGGTCTGGTCCTTGATCGAGTTGAACTCGTCCTTTGCTGACACCTCGCTCACCGGTATCAACTGAATGCCCTCCTTTTTCCCGTTCGGCGCGTACACAAACAGGTTGCGGAAGTTGCCCGGCCCCTTGGAGTTTTTCAATGCCGTGCGCAGGTCATCAATGTCGGATTCGTTCTGCGCCGCGTCCGTCATGTACAGGATGAAACCCGCATGACTGCCATTCTCGTAGTACTTGCGGCGAAACAACGTCGCCGATTGATTCAACAGCGCCGATTGCAGTGCACACAGCCACTCCGGCAACCCGTAAATTTCCTGATGCAGATCCAGCTCACGCAAATGGAAGACGCTGCCCTGGTCAAACTCATGTTCATTCTTCCAGCCCTGTACCTGGAAAAAGCGCTGGTCCTTCCCTACCCGCATGTACTTCGCCAGTGCAGGTTTGAGCGCCACGGTCGAGCCCAGCAGTGACCGCCGCGCCTCCACATACCCATTGCCCAATGCCAGGTAGTCCTGGGCGTACTGGTCGAACGCCTCGCGGCTCAACAGCTTGTGCGGAATGAACGTGCGGGTCAGTTGGTTACGCTTGAAGCGCAGCCCCGAGTCGAGGTGAACGCTGGCCTTCACCGATCGAGCCAGTCCGTCCAGTGACAATGGCGGCTCATACCAGCGCCCGTTAAACCAGCACTCCAACGAGTCGAATATCTCCCTGGCCGATAACACCGACTCAGGCTCGCCGAACGTGAAAGCCACTGACTTGTGCTCACTCACCGCCTGCTCCGTGGCAACCGCCACCTCATTGTTTGTACTCATCAAAAAAGCTCCATCCGCCCGGTATTGGCAGCCGTCTGCCCTTCGAGCGGTTCGTGGTGTAGTGCATGGAAAAGCGCCCAGGCCAGGTCGGCGTGGCCGGTTGATTCGCTACGTCCTGCGGTATAGGTGAACTGCCGGCCGCTGGCGGTGATGGTTTTGCGGATCGCCATCAGTGATTGAGCGAAGTCCGTCCAGCCGGCGTCGAACTCCAGCCGGCCTTTATGGATCACGTCATATGCCTTCATCACCAAGCGCGACTTCACCTCTGGCGAATAGCTGAACGTTGTCAGCCCAGGGAAAAACTGCCGCACAAGCTGCGCCACGCCCGAGCCCATGCCGGTTGTGTCGATGCCGATATAGGTCACCCAGTAACGCTGGGTAACCATACGAATTGACTCGGCCTGCGCCGCGAAGTCCATGCCACGGAACTGGTGCCGCTCAAGCACCCGGAACTTACCGCCTGGCACCATGGGCGGCGCAACGACCACCAGGCCAGAGCTATCGCCCGTTTCGGCCGGGTCATAGCCCAACCAAACCTGACGGTCGGCCAGCGGACGCGGCGCCAACGGTTTGTAGTCCTCGGCCCATTCGACCCAGCTGTCCACCATGCAAGACTGCAACATCGACAGAGGGAAGATGCTCGCCCCGTCATCCACAAACTGGCACATCAGCAAGTTCTGGAAGGCCTCGGCGTCGTACTCCTGGCGCAGCTCTTCAAGGTCAAACAGGTCACAGCCGCGCTGCTCGGCGTCCAGAATCGTGACGATCTGCCGCCACACCTTGTCCTCGCACAACCGCCCCTGTTGCAGGGCATCGTGGGAAACATCGACAGAAATACGGTTAGCGGCAGGTTTGCCCTTGTTGAATCGCTCTCCCGTCCAGAACGTGTAGGCCTCGTGAGCCATGCTCGACGGCGTGCTGAAGTAGGTGCGGCGGTATTGCTTCTGCATCGCCATGCCCGAGGCGACCTTGTTCAGTTCCTTGAACTTGAACGTCCAGAAGAATTCGTCGAAGTAGAAATTGCCGTGGTAGCCCTGGGCGGTGCGGGCATTGGTGCCCAGGAAGTGCAGCTCGGCGCCGTTCGCCAATGTGATGGGATCGCCGGTCAGTTCAACGCCGACGACTTCCCTGGCAAAGGACTGAATATACGACTTGAAAATGTGAGCCTGATTCTTCGACGCTGATAGGAAAATCTGGTTACGCCCCGTGGTCAGGGCATCAATCAATGCCTCCCGAGCGAAGTAGAAAGTCGCCCCGATCTGCCGGCTTTTCAGGATGGCCCTGGTGCGCTGATTACCCGCCTTGTACCAATCCAGCTGATAACCGAAGCACCCATCGATAAACGCCTGGGTGAGCAGCTCAATATGCTCTTCGCTGAACTCATTGCGGCTCGGTTTTTTCTTGGGTCCGCTGTTGCGATCATTCAGTTTCGGGTTTAGCTCAGACTCGGTACCGCCGCCCTGGAACCGCTCAATACGGGCCTGGCGCTCAAGCTGCCGGTGGAGCAGGTCAATTTCCTTGAAATCGCCGCCGGTCTTGCCTTCCTTCAGGATCAACTGCACCAACCGCGCTTCCAACGCGCCGCCAATTCGCTCGACATTACCCGCCCGGTCCCATTCGTCACGGGTTTTCCAGCTGTGGACGGTCTTCTCTTTTTCGTCCAGGTACTCGGCAATTTCGGTGATGCGCCAACCCGTCCAGTACAAAAATTTGGCCTGGCGACGGTTATCACGGATGGGAATTTCAGCGAGAGCATTCATGGCGCAGATGCTGCCTCCCGCGCGCGTGGTACACCCGCCCCGCTCCCTGTAGAGCCTTGCTCTACAAGTGCGGCTCGTTGCCCGCGAGGCCGCAGCTGCCGACCATGCCCACATCGCAACGGCAGTTAGCCGCCACCGCACTGAGGACTCCCCATGGCCAGCAGCACCAAACAGAAATTCCGCTCCAAGTGGACCCGCATTGCCGTAGAAGGCGCGACCACCGATGGCCGCATCATCGAGCGGAACTGGATTGCCGACATGGCCTCGCAGTACACCCCGAACACCTATGGCGCTCGCATCAACTGCGAGCACATCAAGGGTTACTGGCCGGGTGGCGAGTTCGGCGCTTACGGCGACGTATTGGCACTTAAGGCTGAAGAAGTCGAGATTGCCGGCATCAAGAAATTGGCGTTGTTCGCCCAACTGGAACCCAACGAAGCGCTGCTGGCCCTGAACAAGAAAGGTCAGAAGGTCTACACCTCGGTGGAGATCCAACCGAAGTTTGCCGACAGCGGCAAGGCCTATCTGGTTGGTCTTGCTATTACCGACACCCCAGCCAGCCTGGGCACTGAAGCACTGAGTTTCAGCGCCCAACACGGCACCTTGGCCGGCCGTAAACAGGACAAAGACAACCTGTTCAGCGTCGCCGAAGAAGCCAGCTTCGAATTCGAAGAAGTCACCGACCAGCCGAGTGCTTTTGCAGCAATCAAGGCCAAACTCGGTGAGTTCATCAAACTGAGCAAGGACAAGGAAGGCAAGGACGCCACCACTTTCTCCGACATCGGTGAAGCGCTGGAAAGCCTGGTGACCCTTGCCACCCAGCAGGCTGAGCAAGCCGAAGCTTCAAGCACGGCCCTGGCAGATCTGAAAAAGCAGTTCACCAGCCTGGATACCGAGCTGAAAGAGCTCAAAACCAAGCTCGGCCAAACCGCTGATCTCAGCCAGCAACAGCGCCCGTCCAGCACTGGCGGTCCTGGGACCGTACTGACTGCTTACTGAACCCACGGCCCAATACCGACAAGCCTATTCACCGGAGAACACCCCCATGCGTAAAGAAACACGCTTCGCCTTCGCCGCCCTGGCCGTGCAGATCGCCCTGCTCAATGGCGTAGCCAGTGCCCACGAAAAATTCAGCGTCGACCCCAGCATCCAACAAAAACTGGAAGTTGCGGTGCAGGAATCCGATGGTTTCCTGAAACAGATCAACATCATTGGCGTCGACGAACAGTCAGGGGAAGCTCTGCTGCTGGGTGTCAATGGCCCGGTTGCAAGCCGCACAGATACCTCCGGTGGCACCCGTCGCAGCCCGTTGAGCCGTAGCACGCTGAGCAAAGACAGCTACGTCTGCAAGCAAACGAACTTCGACAGCGCGTTTCCCTATGCCCTGCTGGATGCCTGGGCCAAGTTCCCCGACTTCCAAGTCAAGCTGAGCAACGCGATCATCCTGCGCCAGGCCCTGGACCGCATCATGATCGGTTTCAACGGCACCAGCGCCGCTGCAACCACCAACCGTGCCGCCAACCCTCTGCTGCAAGACGTCAACATCGGTTGGCTGCAAAAAATCCGCCTCAGCGCCGATGACCGCGTGCTCGACGCGGCCACCATTGGCCCCCGCAAAGTCATCAAGGTTGCGGGAGTCGATACCGTATTTGAGGGTGATTACGCCAACCTCGACGGCCTGGTGTTCGACGCAATCCAAATGCTCGACCCATGGCACCGCACCCGCCCGGATCTGCGCGTATTGGTTTCCCGCAACCTGATGCACAGCAAACTGCTGGCAGCCGTGGAAAAGGGGGCCGACTCCAACCAGGAAGAAAACGCCGCTCAAGAGATTGTCAGCCGCGCCCGTTTGGGTGGCCTGCCGGTCGTCGACGCTCCGTTCTTCCCGGATAACACCGTGCTGGTCACCACCCTCAGCAACCTTTCGATCTACTACCAGAACGGTGCCCGTCGCCGTCACCTGAAAGACGAACCTGAGCTGGATCGTATCGCCGACTACCAGTCTTCGAACGAAGCCTACGTGATCGAAGACTTCGGCCTGGTAGCCCTGGTGGAAGACATCACGGCCGTCAACTACCCAGCTCCAACCGGGGCATAAGAGGCGCGCCATGCACCAGACACCAGCCCAACGCAACCAGCTGCGCAAACGCGCAGCCATTGAGTCCGCCGCAACTGCGCCGGCCACTTCAATGGAAGGTGCAACCGCCTACGAGCACCAACTCGCCCAGCTGGCACAGCACCGCGCGCGTCTCAAGCAGGTGCAGTCCGACCAGGGCAAAGCTGAACTCAAAGCGCTGCTGATCCCCGAGTACGAGCCCTACGTGCAGGGTGTTTTGGACGCCGGCAACGGCGCTCAAGACGAAGTACTCACCACCATCATGCTCTGGTGTATTGATGCCGGCGCCTACCCCGGTGCGCTGCAAATCGCTGATTACGTGATCAAGCACGGCTTGAAAATGCCGGATCGCTTCGCACGCACTACCGGCACCTTGATCGCCGAAGAAATCGCCGAAGCCGCCCTTAAAGCGCAGAAGGCTGGTGAAGGTTTCCCGTTGTGGATTCTAGAGCAGGCCGCCCGCATCACCGCCGAACAGGATATGCCTGACCAAGCCCGCGCCAAGCTGCACCTGGCAATTGGTAAGGAAAACGCCGCAAAAGTGCCGAATGAAAACCTCACGACAACTGACGTTGGTTTTCTGGTGGTGGCAAAGGCTCACCTGAGCAAAGCCATCGATCTGCACAGCAACTGCGGCGGCAAAAAGGATCTGGAGCGCGTCGAGCGCCTCCTCAAAAAGTACGCTGCTCCCAGCAGCTAACCGAGCGTCCCCACGCACCCCGCCGGCTCGGGGCGGATCGGCCAGGCCGCTCCTCCTGAACGTGAAGCCCCGACCACCGGCGATCTATCGGAGCCGTCATGAACACCGCCTTTGCCAACCTCTACCAGAGTGATTTCACTCCAACGGAATCTGAACGGCGCTTGGCTGCTGCGGCTGAACAGTACGTGACCGAAACAGAGGCTTACGACCGCACCGTCTGCACCGGCCCAATTGTGAAAGGCTCCATCATGCCGGCCGACTCGCACGAACGTGTGCTAGTGAACCGCAACGCCATTCGAGCGATGGACCATCTCTGTACGCAACACCCCGAATTCACCCGGCAGCAGATCCTGCGCGAAGTTTCCCGCGCAGACATCCGAGGCCCTTCCCATTGAGCGCATTCGTAGCCAGCGGACCGGTCACCGGCGGTCATATCAACACCGACCCATTCTGGCCCTCAATCGATCTTGAGCAGTTGCGCGCCACCCTGCGCATCGACAACAGCGTCACGCTAGCCCGCCTGGAAACCGCCGTAATCGCCGCAGCCATCAACCTCAACCGTGAATTGAAGTCGTGGAAAGCGAAGCAACTGGCTGCCGGCTACGCCACGTTGGCCGAGGTCCCCGACGATAAAATCAAAGATGTATCTGTCCAGGCTCACTTGTATCGCCGTGCGATCGAGGCCGGTACGGGCGCCGAAGTTTGCGAGCGGTACCGCGACTACAGCGCGACCAATACAGGCAGCGATAAGGCCGAAGAAACCGCCCCGACCATCGACGACTACCGCCGCGATCTGCGTTGGGCCGTCCGTGACTTCCTCGGAATCAGCCGTACCACCGTGGAGCTGATCTGATGCCCGTCGCCATCCGCGCCAACCAAAACGAAACCGTTGACGCCCTCTGCTGGCGGTTCTACGGCCGCACCGCCGGCGTCACCGAGGCTGTTCTTGAAGCAAACCCCGGCCTGGCCGAGCACGGCCCAATCCTGCCGCAAGGCCTTGTCGTCAACATGCCCGAAGCCCAAACCAGCGCGCCCCAGCGGCAGATGGTTCAGCTATGGAACTGAAACCCTGCATCCAAGGAACCCCACACCATGGCTGATCCGACTTCCAGCGTTGTGACTGGTCTGCTCATTGGTTTGGGCCTGTCCACCGTAACGCCCGTCATCGACGACGGAGCGCTATTCGGCGCCATCCTCGGCGCCTGGCTTGTTACCAGTACCAAGCGTGACCTCAAAGTCTGGCAGCGGCTGGGCTCACTGTTCCTGTCGGCCGGCGTGGGCTATCTGTTCGCGCCCATGGCCTTGCAGGCAATCCCGTTTATCACCAGTGGTGGCAGTGCGTTTCTCTGTGCCCTGGTGGTCATCCCAATCAGCATCAAGCTGATGGTGTGGGTGGAAAAAGCGGACATCTGGGACATCTGGCGTCGCATCCGAGGGGGCACCTGATATGCCGAACATCGAACTGGCCGTGCAGTTGATCACGGCAATCGCCTACCTGCTGAGTGCCCTGCGCCTGGCCTGCTACACCCGAGGTGATGCGCGTTACCGGCGCAGCATCTCGCTGCTTGCAAGCCTGTTTGGCGCCACGTTGTGCATCTGCGGTCTGGAGATCCTGCTAGAACGCCAACCCACCAGCCTCGGACAGGCCGCTGCCATCGTGCTGCTCTGCATTCTGATTTTCCGTTCACGCGGCAACGTCGCCGCCCTGTTGAGGCCCAGCGCATGACCACCACCCTTCGCCACGGCGACCGCTCGCAAGCAGTGCTGATGCTGCAAAAGAACCTCATCAAGCACGGCGCCAAGCTGGTACCGGATGGACACTATGGCGATGCCACTGAATCCGCCGTGCGTGCGTACCAGGTGAAAGCCGGCCTGGTCGCCGATGGCGTCGCCGGTACCAAGACGCAAACTAGTCTTGCCGGCGGCGACTGTGCCCAGCTGCTGCGCAACAACGACCTGGTGACCGCAGCCGAACGTCTCGACGTACCGTTGGCGAGCATCTACGCGGTCAATGAGGTGGAGTCCAAGGGCAAGGGCTTTCTCGACAACGGCAAGCCGGTGATCCTGTTCGAAAGGCATATCATGTACCGCCAGCTCGCCATGGTTCGGCACCCTGGCGATGACCCGGCCGAACTCAAGCGGCACGCCGACCAACTCGCCACCGCCAACCCAGCCCTGGTCAACCCGAAGGCCGGCGGCTACATCGGCGGTACCTCAGAGCACCAGCGCCTGGCGATGGCCCGCCTAATCGATGACACCGCCGCACTGGAGTCGGCGTCCTGGGGCGCCTTCCAGATCATGGGGTTCCATTGGAAGCGCCTCGGCTATGCCAGCGTGCAGGAATTTGCGGCGGCAATGAGTGCCAGCGAATCGCAACAGCTCGACGCGTTCACCCGCTTCATTGAAACCGACCCTGTGCTACACAAGGCGCTGAAGGCTCGCAAATGGGCCGAGTTCGCCAAGCTATACAACGGCCCGGATTACCTTCGAAATCTCTATGACACTAAGCTCCAGCGCGCGTACGAACGGCACGCAAGCTGCGAGTGCGGGCAAGGAGTGGCGGCATGATCGACTTCGACGCGGTGAAGAAACTAAAGGTGCAGGACGGTGATTTGCTGGTGGTGCCTGAGTCCACCGAGCAAGACGACATGCAGCTGTTGGCTGAATCAATCCAGATCATGAACGGCGCCATGGCCGTGATCGTGCGCGGCCCAATCACGCAACTCGACACCGCCGCCATGAACAAACTCGGCTGGTATCGCGCGTGAGCACCGTTCGGCAAGCCCTGCTCGGCATCGCCTTGCTCGGCGCTCTGGTGCTACTGATATGGGTCCAGGAAACGCGCATCGACGTCGCTGAAGGCAAAACCGAGCGGGCGCAAGATGCGGCAAAGACCGCCCGCGACGACGCCGCCAGCAACCTGAAAACCGCCAACACCCTCGCCGACATCCTGAAACAGGAACGCGAAAATCAAGGCGCCATGCGCACGCAGCAAGACCTGTTGCGCCAGGGCCTGGCAAAACGCGAGCAAACCATAGAGGAACTCAAACGTGAAAACTCCGAACTGCGCGACTGGGCTGCTCAGCTTTTGCCTGACGCTGCTCGCCGGCTGCGCGAGCGCCCCGCCATCACCGGCGCCGCCGCTTATCGTGACTGGCTGTCCGGCCGTGGTGCCGTGCCACCTGCCGGCGACCAGCCCGCTCAACAACGGTAATCTTCTGACCGACCAAGACCGCGCCGAAGCCGCCTGGGCCGACTGTGCGGCACAGGTCGACATGGTCTACAAACATCAGCGGGCCAACCCATGAACAAGCCCGAGAGCCTGCGCGCTCACCTCTTGGCCAACGTCGCCGATTTCAAGCACGACCCCGACCGCCTGTTGATATTCATCGACAACGGCAAGGTCCGTTGCACCGCCGCACACACCCTGTCGTTTGAATACAGCTTTGACCTGCAGATCATCCTCACCGAGTTCGCCGGACACCCCGACAGCGTGTTTCTGCCAATCCTGGGCTGGCTGAGCGTTAACCAGTCCGAGTTGCTGGAGAACCTCGACAAGGTCAAAAACGGCATTCAGTTCGAAGCGGACATCCTCGACAAGAACAAAGTGGACCTCAGCATTACCCTGGCGCTGACAGAGCGCGTAGTCGTTGGCAACGATGACCAGGGCAACACCACCGTGAAACATCCGAACGAACCGCAGTACGTGGCGGGATACCTCAATCCGAACTGGAAGCCTGGGAGCCAGGGTAACACCAGCGAATGGAGAGTGCCGGATGACGAATAACCTGGAGGCGCTGGAGACCTGGGCGGCAGTGTTGCTGGAACGGCTGGAGCCAGGGGAGCGCAGCAAACTTACCCGCAGCATTGGGCAAGAGCTACGCCGCAGTCAGCAGAAGCGGGTGATGGCGCAGGAAAACCCCGACGGGAGCAAGTTTGTACCGCGTAAGCAGAGGAACCTTCAGGGGAAGCAAGGGAGAGTTAAGCGGAAGCTAGCGATGTTCAAGAAGCTGCGGACGGCGTCGTACCTAAAAGTACGGGGCGATAGCAATGCCGTGACGGTGGGCTTCACCGGGCGTATCGCCCGGATTGCGAGGGTTCACCAGTATGGTTTGAAAGATCGTGCCGAGCGTGGAGCGCCCGACGTGCGTTATGAACAGCGCGAGCTTTTGGGCTTTACCGAGACAGATCTTGAGCTTATCAAAGACCATCTACTAGATCATTTAACCACTTGAGCATTATTAAACAACGCGTTATCCGATATACAAAAAGCGAGGTTCAATCTTGTCCTTATATACCTGATGTAAAGTAGCAAGATAGAGAAGACCAATACCGGTAATTTCGTAACTGATTTTTATATACTGCTCTTTCGTACCTCCAAGTATGCTGGTAGTTTTCTCGGCAATCTCTACCTTTCTTTTTGCCATGCGATAAGACGTCAAAATATCACCAAGAGACTCTTCCAAAATATGCGAATTATGGTAACAGTGCATGAAGTTGTGAATATTTAGAGTAAGCATGTCATTGGTAATTCTTACCTGGTCTTCAAAGTGAGTATACTCAAACTCCTGCTTAACCAGGCGACGGAAAACGCCACCGAGAATTTTAGCTTTCTGATCCGAGTCTGCTCGCTCAATAACTTCTAGCAATTCATTTATGAACTGTTCCTTTTTGTTTTCCTTCTTCAGAGATTCGGAAAATGTACCCCATTCATCCGACGTAAACTCCCCCGCCGACTTAACAAACTCCTCAACCTTCTTTTTAAATCTACCTTCCCTAAATTGCAGGTAAGTTTTAACAGTCGCCATAGCCGTTGATACAACCGGTATTTCCTTTAAAACCTCGCTCTCGACACATGCATCCAATAATGCTTCTGCATAGTCAACAATAGGGAAATTCTTAACTGATTCAGTAGCGGCCTCTAGTTTTCCCTTTTTTTCTTCGGTCATGTCCATAATCTCCATAAGTTCAAAATCAAGAAAAGCCGACAAAACGTAGCCGTGCTCTGACGATAGATCAAATTAAAGTTGTAGGGATGGACGCTACAATCGGCGAAAGCTGCGCTCGCGTACGCGCAACGCCACCATCGGCGCCATGAACGACTTCGCCGCCCTCTCCCGCATGCTCGAAAACCTCATCCGCTTCGGCGTCATCGCCGCCGTGCAGATGGAGCCCCCGCGCGTGCAGGTAAAAACCGGAACGCTGACCACCGCCTGGCTGCCTTGGCTCGCACTGCGCGCTGGAGCTGATCAGGAATGGGATCCGCCCACCGAAGGCGAACAGGTGATCCTGTTCAGCCCATCCGGCCAGCTCGCCAACGGCGTTGTCATAACCGGCCTGTTCAGCGACCACATCCCCGCAAACGGCAACCGCGCCGGCCTGCACCGTCGCACCTACGCCGACGGCGCGGTGATCGAGTACGACAGCGTCGCTCACCACCTCAACGCAACCCTACCCGGCAACGGCACCACCAGCCTGGTCAGCAAGGGCGGAATCAACATCATCGGCCCCATCAATCATCAGGGCGACTACAACCAAACCGGTAATCAGAACGTGGTCGGCCGGGTGGGCGTTTCGGTAGACGTGGTCGCGGCGGGCGTCAGCCTTGTTAAGCACCCACACACCAAAGTGCAAACTGGTAACGATATGTCTGGGGGGCCTGTACCAACATGAACCGAGAAACCGGCGCCGCCATCAGCGAACTGGACCACATCGGCCAGAGCATCACGGACATTCTCACCACCCGTATCGGTACCCGAGTGATGCGCCGCGAATACGGCAGCCTGCTGCCCGAGTTGGTGGACCATCCCTTCAACGACGCAACGCGTCTGCGCGTTTACGCGGGCACAGTCATGGCACTGATGCGCTGGGAACCCCGTATCAGCCTGAGTCGTGTGCAGTTTCTCGGCGCGAACCTGCAAGGGCAATCGGTGCTGGAGCTGGAGGGATCCGTCGTCGACAACAATGAGCCGTTGAGCTTGAGCGTGCCGTTGCAAATGGGGGGCAGTGTATGAATTCCTTTGCCGCGATTGACCTCAGCCAGCTCCCTGCGCCGCAGATCGTCGAGCAGATCGACTTCGAATTGATCCTGGCCGAGCGTAAGGCTTACATGATCAGCCTGTGGCCGATCGAGGAGCAGCCGCAGATAGCCGCCCGCCTCGACATGGATTCGGAACCCCTTGCCAAGCTGCTGCAAGAGAACGCCTATCGCGAAACCATCTGGCGTCAACGAGTCAATGAAGCATCAATGGCTAACCTGCTGGCCTTCGCCAAAGGCCCCGATCTGGACCAGTTGGCGGGCAACTTCAACGTCGAGCGCCTGGTGGTTCAGGAAGCCAAGCCAACGGCGATCCCGCCTGTCGCGCGGATTATGGAAAGCGACGACAGCTTGCGCGAACGGGCGCAAATGTCGTGGGAAGGACTAAGTACTGCGGGGCCACGCAACAGCTATATCTTCCATGCGCGAGGTGCTGACGGCCGTGTGGGTGACGCAACCGCTGAAAGCCCTTCGCCCGCCGTGGCAGTCGTCACCGTGCAGGCCCTGCTCGGTGACGGTACGGCGTCGGCCGACCTGGTCGCCGGCGTCAAGAAATACCTAAGCGACGATGACCGCCGGCCAGTTGCCGACCGTCTAACTGTCCAGGGCGCGGAGATCATCCGCTACCAGGTCAAAGCCAAGCTGTACCTACTGACCAACGGGCCCGAGTCGGAGCCGATTCTTGCTGCGGCTGAGCAACGCCTGCGGGCCTACGTCAATCAACGTCGGCGCCTGGCTATGGAAGTGTCGGAATCTGCCCTGCACGCGGCGTTGTTCGTCGAAGGTGTACGCAAGGTTGAGCTGGAAAACTGGGTCGATATTGTCGCCACCAAAGCCCAGGCGCCCTACTGCACCAGCATCACCATCACGCGGGGTGCCGAATAATGGGCGCCCAGCAGTTGCTACCAAAAAACTCCACGCCGCTTGAGCGTCAAGCAGCGCAAGCACTGGCGCAGATTCAACGGGTGCCAATCCCGCTGCGGCAGTTGTGCAACCCCGAGACCTGCCCCTTACCTGCGCTTCCCTACCTGGCCTGGGCCTTTTCCGTCGACCGCTGGGACAGCAAATGGAGCGAAGCCACCAAGCGCGCCGCCATACGGTCATCCCGCTACATCCATGCACACAAAGGCACCATCGGCGCCCTGCGCCGCGTGGTCGAGCCCCTGGGTTACCTGATCGAGGTGGTGGAGTGGTGGCAGACAGTACCGGAAGGCGTGCCCGGCACCTTCGCCTTGAAGGTCGGCGTGCTGGACACCGGCATCACCGAAGAAATGTACCAAGAGCTGACCTGGCTGATCGATGACGCCAAGCCGCTCACCCGACCACTGACCGGCCTGGCCATCAGCCTGGAAAGCACCGGCAACGTGTTTATCGGCGCCTGCGTTTACGAAGGCGACGAACTCAGCGTTTACCCACCAATGCAGCGCGATATCGACGTCAGCGGTGTGTACCGCATCGGTGGACGCGAGCACCATATCGACACGATGGACATCTACTCATGACCGACCAAAACAGCCAGTTCTTCGCGATCCTCACCGCCGTCGGCGAAGCCAAGCAGGCCAACGCTGCAGCCCTCGGCACGTCCTGGACCTTCGCCCAAATGGGCGTGGGGGATGCCAACGGCACCGACCCTATCCCCAGCCGCACACAAACCAAACTGATCAACGAGCGCCGACGAGCCCCTTTAAACCAGGTGAAGGTCGATCCAGCCAATGCCAGCGTGATCATCGCCGAGCAGATCATCCCGGAGAGCATCGGCGGTTGGTGGGTACGGGAGCTTGCTCTTTACGACGCAGACGGCGACATGGTCGCGGTCGCCAACTGCGCGCCCACGTTCAAGCCGCTGCTCGCCCAGGGCTCCGGCCGGACACAAGTGATTCGAATCAACCTGATCGTCAGCAGCACGGCAAACATCGAGTTGAAGATTGACCCGAGCGTTGTGCTTGCAACCCGCGAATACGTCGATACCGTGGTTGTTGAGGCGTTGTCGAAGCTGGACTACAAGCACTCGGTGCTCGCAGCTACTACCGCAAACATCGTGCTGAGCGGCATCCAGACCATCGACGGTGAGTTGTTGCCGGCCGGTGCCCGCGTGCTGGTGAAGGACCAGGCCCAGGCCAAGGACAACGGTATCTATGTGGTTCCAGCAGCGGGTGCGTGGAAGCGTGCACTAGATGCGGACGCCAGTATTGAAGTGACACCGGGGCTGTTTGTCAGCGTTGAAAAGGGCACGACCAACGGCGATAGCGTTTGGCAACTGGTGACAGATGCGCCGATTGTCCTCGGCACAACGCCTCTAGTGTTTGAGGTGGTCGCTGGTCGCACGGGCATAGTTGCCGGAACGTATCGAAGCTTGACCGTCGATAAAAACGGCCGCGTCATTGCTGGCACAAACCCAATCACGCTTGCGGGTTACGGGATCGATATTCCGACGCAGGCCGAGGCCGAGGCGCAAGCCGATCAGGACAACGCCAAGCCCATGACGGTGCTCCGCGTCTTCCAGGCCATTGCCAAAAAGCTTGGCCTTATGGCACAGACCGGGCTGGCCGATGCCACCGTTGGCAAGCTGATGCTCGTCGGTGCCGGCGGCATGCTGGGACCGGTTGAGCCCTTCGGCGACCCGAATGCTATGCCCTGGCGCACCGGCCATTTTGGCGCGACTGCTGCTTCTGTCGCGAACGGTCCTCCCGGTGCCACCCTGGGCGATATGGTTTTTCAAGAGGTCTACAACGCCAACTCCGCCGCGCAGCATTGGACCTGCTACGCATCGGCGCATAAGTACACCCGCCGTTGGAATGTCGGCACCTGGTCTGCCTGGGATGAAGATCTGACGGTTGCCAGCGTTGGGGCATTGATGACGGCCACCCAGTCTGAAACAAACTCAGGCGTCAACGACACCAAATACGTAACCCCGAAGAAGTTTGCGGCAGGGGTGGCAGCCCTGATCATTCAGGCGACCGAAGCAATCAAGGGCATCGCCAAAATTGCAACGCAGGCGCAGGTAAATACGGGGGCCGGCGATGACGTCATTGTGACGCCATACAAAATGCGTCTTGGCTTCTTAGTGAGCCTGAACGCCAACGGTTACATCGTTTTTCCGCAATGGCTTGGCGGATTTATCATTCAGTGGGTGACGTCACCTTCAGTTGCAGCCGCTGGTACTGGTAGCGTGGCGTGGCCGATGGCGTTTCCGAATGCGGCACTGCACGCAGTCGCCGCCCCTGTGGGCGTAGGTGCAAATAGTCAAGCAGGCAACATCGTCCGAGGCGCCATTTCTTCCACTGGTGTCAACCTTTACAACTGGGGACCAATCGCGTCCTCAGCCTGCATTTTGGCAATCGGAGCCTAATTTATGAAAAGGTTTTACAGTCAGACAACCGGCTGTACGTACATTGAGGGGCTGCATAAAGTTATGCCATCTGACGTAAAGGTCATTACGGATGAGCGGTACTTAGAGGTGATCGGTAATCCTGTGTCGGGCAAGCTTCGCAGCCATGATCCTGACGGACTTCCAATTTTGATTGATCCGCCGCCAGAAGACCCAGCGGTTGCGGCTCGTGCTTGGCGAGATGTAGAAATTACACGAGTTCAGTGGATTCGTGATCGCCATCGGGATGAGCAAGATCTGGCCAGGGAAACGACGATCACTGCGGAGCAGTTTGCAGAGTTGCTGGATTACATGCAGGCACTCCGGGACTGGCCCATCTCTCCGGCTTTTCCAGACCCGCAGGGACGCCCACTCCAGCCAACATGGGCGGCCCAGATGTTGGTAAGTCCCCAATAGTAACGATCCTCCTACCTGTAGTTATCGTCCCTACAACCCCCCGCGCTCGCCCAACCGGCGCGCGCGCGGCAGCCTGTGCACTGTCATTCCATCACAGCGCAGGCAACCACCCATGGCCGGTTCAGACTATCTCCACGGCGTGCGGGTTCTCGAACTCAACGACGGCACCCGCCCCATTCGCACCATCGCTACCGCAGTCATCGGCCTGGTTTGTACGGCTGAAGATGCAGACCCACTTGCGTTCCCGCTGGACACTCCCGTCCTGCTGACCAACGTGCAAAGCGCCATCGCCAAAGCCGGCGTCAAAGGCACCCTGGCGAAGAGCCTGCAAGCCATTGCCGACCAGACCAAGCCCTACACCATCGTGGTGCGGGTCAAGGAAGGTGCAGACTCGGCAGCTACCACCACCGCGCTGATCGGCACCACCACCGCCGACGGCAAGTACACCGGCATGAAAGCCCTGCTCGCGGCCAAGGCCCGCGTGGGCATGACGCCGCGCATTCTCGGTGTGCCAGGTCTCGACAGTCAGCCGGTAGCCACCGCCCTGGTATCGATCGCCCAGGACCTGCGCGCCTTCGCCTACGTCAGCGCCTGGGACTGCAAAACCAAGGAAGAGGTGGTCGCCTACCGCGAGAACTTCGGAGCCCGGGAAGTCATGGTGATCTGGCCGGAGTTCCAGAACTGGGACACGGTCACCAGCGCAACCGTTACCGCGTCGGCAGTGGCCCGCGCCCTCGGCCTGCGGGCGAAGATCGACAAGGAAACCGGTTGGCACAAGACGCTCTCCAACGTGGCGGTCAACGGCGTGACCGGGATCAGCGCCGACGTGTTCTGGGATCTGCAAAACCCTGCAACCGATGCCAACTACCTCAACAGCAACGAGGTCACCACGCTGATCAATGAGGGAGGTTTCCGCTTCTGGGGTAGCCGCACGTGCAGCATCGATCCGCAGTTCGCGTTCGAAAACTACACACGTACCGCGCAGATCATCGCCGACACCATGGCCGAGGCGCACATGTGGGCGATGGACAAGCCAATGCACGCCTCCCTGGTCAAAGACATCATCAACGGGGTCAATGCCAAGTTCCGCGAGCTGGTTAACCAAGGCTATCTGATCGGTGGCAGTTGCTGGTACCCGGAAGACGTCAACGACGAGATCACCCTCAAGGCGGGCAAGCTGACCCTCGACTACGACTACACCCCCGTGCCGCCCCTGGAAGACCTCACGTTCCGTCAGCGCATCACCGACCGCTACCTGATGCAGTTCGCTGCCGCAATCGCTGCTTAAACCGGGCCTCCCCGCGAGGGGAGTTAACCCCGTGCCATAACCCCGGAGATTCCCGCCATGGCAATGCCTCACAAACTGAAAAATATGAACCTGTTCAACGACGGCGGCAGCTACCAGGGCAAGGTCAAAACCGTCACCCTGCCCGCCCTGGGCCGCAAGATGGAAGCGTTGCGCGCCGCCGGCATGAATGGCCCGGTCAAAGCTGACCTGGGCATGTCCGACGACGGTATCCAGATGGAATGGAAGCTGGGCGGCCTGGACCTGATCGTGCTCAAGCAGTTCGGCGCGGTTAACGCCGCCGGTATTGCTCTGCGCTTCGCCGGTGCCTTCCAGCAGGACGACACCGGCCAAATCAGTGCCGTAGAGGTAACTGTTCGCGGCCGTCACGAAACCATTGAGATGGGTGACGCAACACCGGGCGAAGACACCGAGCACTCCATCACCACCACTTGTAGCTACTACAAGCTGACCGTCGACAACGAAGACATCATCGAAATCGACCTGCTCAACTTCATCGAGAAGGTCGGTGGCGTCGACATGCTGGAGAAACAGCGCAGCGCCATTGGCCTTTGATAGCCGTCATCGATCGCTAACCCAATCCCTTCACCACCAGGAGCTCTCCCCATGAAAGACGAAGCCACCGAACAACCCGACGTTACACCACTGGCCGACGACAACACCGTCACCCTCGACACGCCGATCCGCCGTGGCACCACCACCATCGAAAGCATCACCCTGCGCAAACCCAACTCGGGCGAGCTGCGCGGCGTGAGCCTGGCAGAGCTGCTGCAGATGGACGTAAACAGTTTGATTAAGGTGGTGCCGCGCATCAGCGCCCCTTCCCTCACAGCAGTCGAAGTCACGTCGATGGACCCAGCCGATTTGGTCGCGGTGAGCCTGAAGATCACCAATTTTTTGCTACAGAAATCGGCGAAGACGGATGCATCCCTCGTTGCGTAGAGGAAGCCATGGCCGATCTGGCTGTGGTTTTTCACTGGGCGCCGGCTGACATGGATCAGTTGGCCCTGCAAGAGCTGATGGACTGGCGCGAGCGTGCCAGGGTGCGGAGTTCCACCGATGGCAAATGATCTGCGACTACAGGTGCTGCTCAGTACCATCGACAAAGCCACGCGGCCGCTGAAGCACATCAGCGAAGGCAGCCTTGAGACGGCACGCGCCCTCAAGGCTGCGCGCGACAGCCTCAAAGAACTCAACAGCCAGCAGAAAGACATCAGCGCCTGGCGCACGCAGCGCGCCGCCGCCGAGCAGACCGGTGCCGCCCTCACCGCCGCCCGCGACCGCGTCAAAACCCTCAGCCAGGAATTTGCCGCGACCGGGGCGCCTACCAGGGCGATGACCCGCAGCTTTCAGTCGGCCGTGCGCGAGGCTCAGCGGCTCAAGCAGCAGCACCAACAGCAAGGCGAGCAGTTGCAGGGCCTGCGTTCAAAGCTTTACGACGCCGGCATCAGCACCAAGAACCTGGGCACCCACGAACGCCAGCTACGCGAACAAATCAACGCCACCAACGCCAGTATCAGTTCGCAGGGCAAGCGTATGGGCGAGCTGAGTGCCCAGCACAAACGGGCGGCAGTGGCGCGTAGTCAGATGGAGAAATCCCAGCGGGCTGCCGGCAACATGGCCGTGAACGGTGCGGCTGGGTTGGGTGTTGGCTACGCGGCGAGCCGGCCGGTAGTGGCCGCTGTGAAAGCCTTTGCGCCCAATGAAGACTCCGCCACGCAGCTCAAAGTGTCGATGATGGATAACACCGGGAAGGTCTCGGAAGACTTCCAAAAGATCACCGAGCAGGCCACCAAACTGGGCGACCTTTTGCCAGGCACCACGGCCGACTTCCAGAACATGATGACCATGCTGCGCCGTCAGGGCCTGAGCGCGAAAAACATCTTAGGTGGGACTGGCGAAGCCGCTGCCTATCTTGGAGTACTGCTGAAGCTGGAGGCCACCGACGCGGCGGAATTTGCCGCCAAAATGCAGGACGCGACGCGCACTACCGAAACAGACATGATGAGTCTGATGGACACCATCCAGCGCGGTTTCAACGCGGGTGTTGATCCCACCAATATGCTCGCTGGATTCAGCAGCATTTCCCCCGTTATGGACATCATCAACAAGTCAGGCCTTGAAGCGACTAAGAGCCTGGCGCCACTGCTCATCATGATGGATCAGGCCAGTATCGAGGGAAGCAAGGCAGGTAATGCTTTTCGGAAGATCTTTCAGGCCTCGCTGAAGAAAAGCAACATCGACAGCATCAACAAAATGCTCGCCGACAAAGGGCAGAAAATCAGCTTCAGCTTTACCAATGACGAAGGGAATTTCTCAGGCGTAGAGAACCTCTACGCCCAAATCGACAAGATCAAAGATCTGAATCAAGTCGATAGAACAGCAGTAATCGCCAAATTATTTGGGGACGACGCAGAGACCATCACAACCCTGAACGTGATGATGAACAAAGGGCTGGCAGGGTATCAGCAGGTACAACAGCAGCTGCAGTCCCAGGCAGACCTGCGTACGCGCGTCAATGAACAGCTGGGCACCCTGACCAACGTGATGGAGGCTACAGAAGGCAGCTTCACCAACGCCATGGCCGAGTTCGGCGCAGCGGTAGCGCCTGACCTCAAAGAGCTGATCAAGACGTTGGGCGAAATCGCCAACAGCATCGGCACCTGGGCGCGGGAGAATCCAAAGTTGGCCGGTGGCCTGGTCAAGGTCGTGGCTGCGATCGCCGGTCTGGCTTTCGTGTTCGGTGGTCTGGCATTGACCATGGCAAGCATCCTCGGTCCCTTCGCTGTGTTGCGCTACGGCATGACCATGTTCGGCCTACAAGGTGGCGGCATCACCAAGATGCTCGGCAGGCTGTTCCCTACACTGTCTGGCCTGGCCCGCAACGTGTTCCCCATGTTTGCCCAGGGCGTTCGAATGGTCGCCACGACAATGGGCGGTGCACTCTTGACCGCCCTGCGCACCGTAGGTGTGGCGCTATGGGGGCTGGCGGCAAACCCGATAGTGTTGATTATCGCTGCCGTCGTCGCCGCGCTGGCCGGCGGCGCCTACCTGATCTACAAGAACTGGGACGCGGTGAAGAACTACTTCGCCAGCGCCTGGACGGAGATCAAGGCCGGTTTTGATGGTGGGATAGGCGGCATCATCACCACCCTGGTCAACTTCAGCCCGCTCGGCCTGCTGTACCAGGCCTTTGCCGGAGTACTGAGCTACCTGGGCATCGAACTGCCAGGACGGTTCACTGAGTTCGGAGGCATGATCGTCAACGGCCTGGTCAACGGACTGACGGCTGGGCTCGGCGCGGTCAAAAATGCCATCAGCTCGATCGGCGACTCCAGCATTGGTTGGTTCAAGGAAAAACTCGGCATCCACAGCCCGTCGCGTGTATTCGCAGAACTGGGCGGCTTCACCATGGCCGGCCTGACGCAGGGCCTGGAAGTTGGACAAAAAGGCCCGCTAGACGCCCTGAACAGCATGACCAAGCAGATGACAGCCGCCGGCACACTTGCCCTGGGCGCCACTGCCATGCCGGCGTTTGCCGTCGACACCAAGCCGCCGATCAATAGCGCGGCGCCGACAGTCGTTTACGACAGTCACGACGTGTACCAAATCGACGTCGCGGCGGGACCTGGCACTGACATGCAAAGCCTGGAAAAGAGCCTGCGCGCCATCCTTGCCCGCATCGAAAACGAAAAGAAAGCGCGCCAGCGCAGCAAACTCTCTGACCTGGACTGACCACTATGATGATGGCCCTCGGCATGTTCGTGTTCAGCCTCAGAACCGCCGCCTACCAGGAACTGCAACGCCAAACCGATTGGCGCCACGCCAGCAACAACCGCATCGGCGCGGCGCCCGCACGGCAGTTCGTGGGTCGTGGCGATGACGCCATCACCCTCCCCGGCATCATCTTCCCCGAACTGGCAGGCAGCGCCCTCAGCCTTGACGCCATACGCCTGATGGCAAACACCGGCAAGGCCTGGCCCATGGTCGAGGGCACGGGGCGGATCTACGGGCTGTGGGTTATCGATAGCCTGAGCGAGACCAAGACCATTTTCTTCAGCGACGGCACCCCACGGCGCATTGAATTCACCCTGAGCCTGAAACGCACCGACGACGATCGCATCGACCTGCTCGGCGCCGGTACCAGCATCGGCGTCAACATCCTGCGAGGTCTGCTTTGATCGATTCCATCATCTCCAAGGTCACCGGCTACCTGCGCAACACCGCCGAACGCTACGTCCGCGACGCAGCCTACCCGGTACCGGCGTTCCGGCTCACCGTCGACGGCCTGGATATCGCCCAACTGATCAGCCCGCGGCTGATGGGCCTGGAGCTGACAGACAACCGCGGCGTTGAGGCCGATCAACTCAGCATCACCCTCAGCGACCACGACGGCCTGCTGTCGATCCCACCCAAGGGCGCGGTGCTACGGTTATGGCTGGGCTGGAGCGACACCGGCCTGGTGGACAAAGGCACCTACACCGTCGACGAAACCGAACACAGCGGCGCGCCGGACGTGCTCAGCATCCGCGCTCGATCTGCAGACCTGCGCAAGGGCCTCAAAACCAAACGCGAACGCAGCTGGAGCAACACCACCCTCGGCGACGTCCTGGGCGATATCGCCATCGGCAACGGCCTCACCGCCACCATCGCCGGCGCGCTCGACGGTCTGCCCATCCTGCAACTCGACCAGGCCAACGAGTCCGACGCCAACCTGATCAGCCGCCTGGGCGAAGAATTCGACGCGGTGTCCAGCGTCAAAGCCGGCTGCCTGCTGTGCCTGCCAGCGGGCGGCGGCAAGACCGCCAGCGGCATGGACCTACCCCACATCCTCCTCACCCGCGAGGACGGCGACCAACACCGCTACCTGCAAGCCGACCGCGACAGCTACGACGGTGTGCGGGCCTATTACTACGACGTGAACAGCGCCAAGAAGCAGGAAGCCATCGCCGGCGGCGGCGACAACCTCAAGGACCTGCGCCACACGTACAGCGACCAGCAGTCAGCCCTGCGCGCGGCACGGGCGGAGTTCCGGCGATTACAGCGCGGCAGCGCTACGCTCAGTTACACCCTGTCGATGGGCCGACCGGACCTGATCCCCGAACTGACGTACACGCTCCAGGGCGTGAAGGCGGAGATCGACGAGATCATTTGGTATGGCGGCAACGTGCAGCACAGCCTTACTGACAGCGGCGGGTACACGGTGAGCTTGGAGCTGGAGAGCAAGCTGCCGGAGGACAATGTCGAAGACCTGGCAGAAGAGAATCGAGGCGATTACACAGGGATCATTGCGTATTACCGCGACCAGAAAACCGGGAAGGAAAAGACGATTACGGCGGGGGATCAGACGAAGCCGAGGCGGTTGCGGTGGCTGTACGCCACTGAAAAGACGGCCAAGCGTGCAGTGGATCGAGAATGGAAAAAAGCTCAGGCGGACAAGCAAGTTTAAACCCCGGAACTTGTCCGGGGTCCGCCAGCGAATTAATCAGGTGCCTGAGTGAAAACCTCCAACAACCGCAACACGTCTTTCTGACGCTGGTGACTGATCGACCTGAACATTGCCAGCAACATCACTTCTTGATCGCTAAGGCAGTTCGCATCTGCGACTTGCGCTTGGCTTTCCGATACACCGCTGTTCTCCATCATGCGAATACTCCTTTCACACGCAACCGGTACCCGGCGCCACCATGGCGCCGTTGAGGTTTCCCGGGGAACAGCCAATCTCCTTCACGTTTTGCTGTGTCATCGCACAGCGTAAAAAAAAACTATGAGGCGTTGTTGCATCACAAACGACCTGGTCGGGCGCGGACGTCGAGTATCTGATTGTTGGCGGGATTGAAGTCACACTCGTAAATATGTTTTTGGAACGCACCGAACCCGTTCTGAAACTCGATTTTGTCGCCTATAAATGTAATCAACCCCTGCTCTTGATTCAGCCAGCGAAAGTGACTGAATTTTGGCTCGAAAGTACCGTCGGTCCAGCGGAACGAATACTTGGCCAGACGCTCCACTTGCGATTTGCAATAAATGCCGGCACTGATGCTGTACTTGTCCCCGGCACATTGCAGGCTTTTACGACAAGCAGCTTCATCTGCTAGAACCTGCTTTTTGTCGGGCTTATCGCTTTTGCCGCCGGAACACATCGAAAATGTCACAGCGATAATAACCAGCAGAATTACCGCTCCAATTGCCTGCTGTCCTGCAGTGACCCCAGGGTTCTTAACACCGCAGTGGGGGCATACTTTAGCGGTCGTATCCACTTCGTGCTTACACGATTTACAGGGTTTCAAAGCCATTCCTTTACTCCTTCGACGTCCATGAAAAAACCGACCTTCTTGGTCGGTGAGTCAACCCCAACACATCAATAAACAGCTCTGATTCAGTTGCTGCTCTTCTTGCCTGTCGTAGCAGCGACGCTGGCGAATGCTGACGCCATTCGTGTCAGAACCTGTCGATCAGCATCAGTTACCTGCTTAAACAGTTCAATTAAATCCAGCGCTTCAGCGGGAATGCTATCGGCAGCCTGTGGCTTACGCTCTCCGGTCACCACATAAAGAATGTCTACGCCTTTAGCCGCAATCGCAGCGAGGTAGTTCGAGTCAGGACTTCTGTCGCCTTTTTCATAGTTGTACTGGCTATTTTTGGAAGCCCCAGCAACTGCCGAAAATTCAGTCTGGCTGAACCCAAGACGCTCCCTTTCCTCTTTGAGGCGGTCACCAATTCCCACATTTGTCTCCATCAATACTTGACGATCCCACAAACATGGGAAATACTTCACACGTCATCACACGAAACCACACGAAAAGAGACTATGCCGAACGCATCCCCCATCGAGCAAGCATGCCAAGAGGCCCGTGACCGTCTCGCACGACTCGGGATATCGGCAAAAGACTGGGCTGAAGAACATGAATTCAACCCTTCGACGGTTTACGCAGTTTTGAACGGACAGAAAAAGTGCTTACGCGGTGAAGCTCACCGCGCCGCCGTGCTGCTCGGTATCAAAGACGGCGTGATCACAAATTAGGGCCTCTGGCTCCAAGGGGAAACCAGAAGATGAAACGCCCAGTTCTAGACAGCAGAAAGAGCGTCGTAATGGCCGTCATCGGCGCCTACCCAGGCGGTCGGTCGTATGCCTCGGCAGACCTCGGCATGCCGATGAAGAAGTTCGACAACCAGGCCTACGAGAACGCCGGCAGCCGCCCACTGACCGACGAACACATTCACCGTTTGGAGCAAGTCGCCGGGACCACATTTCTGGCCGACTACATCGCCTCAATGTACGGCGGCATGTTCGTTCCGCTGAGCGTCCCGGAGAACCTGGACAACGTGGAGTTGTACAGCCGCTCGCTCAAGGCATCGGCCCAGCGGGGCAAGGTCGACCAGATCATGTCTACGGCCCTGGATGACGGTGTTATCGAAAAGCGTGAAGCCGACGCGATCATCGCCGCCTTGATCACCTACATGTCGGCCCGTTACGCCGAAGTGTTCGCGACCATCCAGCTCTACAGCCAGGGAGCTGTCTAGTGAGTACTTACAAACTGGTCTGCCCTCACTGCCACGGCCGCATGCGTATTCGCACCAGCGAAGGCCAACACATTTTCCTGCGTATCGCTTACTTGCAATGCACCAACGAGGCTTGCGGCTTCGTGGCGCGTGCTGAGTTTCAAATGACCCACGAACTGAGTCCCAGCGGCATGCCAAACCCGGCTGTACAGCTACCAGTCGCAGACGTGGTCATTCGCCGCCAGACAATGAAAACCGCCAACGATCACCCCGATCTGCTGGACCAACTGGAAATGGAGCGCGCGTGATGAACCTCAATCAACAGACTCATGACTACCGCAGCAGCATGCAACAAGCTGCTTTCGCTTACCTGCAACGCCACGAGGCTGAACACCTGGTGGATTCCGATCTGTTGTTTGATCGCTGCATCCGCCACCTGACCCTTGCGTTGGAAGTGCCTGTGTTCATGGCGCCCAAGCTTGTCCACAACGCCTGGACTGAACTGCAAATGATCAAAAAGCGCCGTTGGATCGGCGTCGACTGGGCGACTGGGCCTGATAGCACCCGCGTACACCTGGTGGACGTTCTGGCGGATCAACGCTTCCCCGTCTCGGCTCGTTTTCTACCGCAAAAAATGCTCGACCAGCGCAACGCCGTACACAAGCCACACCCTCAGTAACGCTTCCTTTTAAACCCCCGCCCTGCCCCGTTCCCAATGGGTTTGGGTGAGCTTTGCCCGCAATCCGAGGTGGACCATGGAAATCAACATCGCCATCACCGCAAAACTGCCCCGCGACCAGGCCGAGGCACTGCTCGTTGAGCTGCGTGCGCAGTACGCGTTGCTGTTCAACGAGCATTGGTATGACGACCGTTTTCGCATGATTCCCGAAGGATTGCGGCACGGCTCGTTGCTGGTGGCCTTCCCTGGGTTGGCCGCACGAAAAAGCCTGATTGGCGCCCTTAAACATAGTCTCGACGAAGCGAAGTAAGCCACGATGGAAATGGAACAAAGGCTGCGAGCCGACGTCATCCAACGCATTGAGCGGGACTACCAGCTCAAGCACATGGCCAACACCAATTACATGCGCAAGGGTGTGTGCCCTGCCTGCCGCCAGAAAACTCTTTACACCTTCTACGACTCGCCTTGGACGTTGATCTGCGGACGGCCGGAAAAGTGCGACCACCGCGTCTATGTAAAAGACGTCTACGACGATCTGTTTAACGACTGGAGCAAGACCGCACCGTCGACAGCGGATAATCCTCAGGCCACAGCACGCGCCTACCTTGAGTTTGCGCGGGGTTTCAAATTTGAGCTGATCGCCGGCTTGTTCACTCAGGAAAACTACTGGGATGGACGGCTGAACATCGGTAGCGCCACGGTACGTTTCGCCTTGGAGAAAGGTGGCTATTGGGAGCGCCTGATAGATCGGCCGGACCGATTCGGCAAGATGAAAGCCCGCTTCCGCCCCACCGGCGAGGGCTTGACCGGTTACAAGGGCGTCTGGTGGTGCCCGCCGAGTGTGGACCTGCTGGAAGTCGACGAACTATTCATTGTCGAGGGAATCTTCGACTCCATCGCTCTGCTGCACAACGAAGTGCCGGCCGTGTCGATGATGTCCAGCGCTCCCTGCCCTATCGACTCACTCAAGGCCCTGGTCAAGTTGCGTCATGACGCTGGCAAACGACTTCCGCGCCTGGTGTGGGCACTGGATAACGAGCCAGTCGCCAAGGCCAACATGCGCCGCTGGGCGAAGGAAGCGAGCGAGCTGGGCTTCACCTGCAAAGCAGCCGTTATCCCTCAGCCCAACGGGAAAAAGGTCGATTGGAACGATCTGCACCTGCGGTGGAAGTCGATCGAGGGCGACGACAAACGCGTGGAGCGCATTGAGCAAGACCTTGGCGAAGCGCGCCACCAGGGCGATTTGCTGCTGGCTGACTCGGCTGAAGAAAAGGCTTTCCTGATCTACGTGCGCAACGAGCGCAAAGAATTTCACTTCACGTTCCGCAAACGCTTGTACTGGTTTCGGCTGGACCTTGAAAAATACGACCGTGCGATGACCGATCTGGAAAGCTCGGAACGCCACGAAGACCAGTTGCTCACGGAAGAACAGCGACGCTACAAGGCACTGCGCCAATCTGGATCAGTGACCAGCATCGCCAACTGCAATTTCCAGGCGCTGTATTACATGCGCAACGACCTCACCGACGAGGCTTGGTATTACTTCCGTATTGAGCGTCCACAAGGGCCGGCCATCAAGAGCACGTTCACGGCCAAGCAGCTCACGTCGGCGCCTGAGTTCGCGAATCGCCTGCTCAACGTCTCCAATGGCGCGATGTTTGAGGGCAGCGCGCAGCAACTGAAACGGATCCTGGCACCGCAACTGGACTGCCTGAAAACCGTCAACACCATTGAATGGATCGGCTACAGCCGCGACCATGGCGCCTACGTCTTCAACGACCTGGCCTTTCACGGCGGCAAGGTGCAGGTGCGCAACAAGGAAGACTTCTTCGACCTGGGCAAGCTGAGCATAAAGTCACAAAGCCAGTCGCCGGTGCTTCATATCAATACCGACCTCAACGCCTACAACGAAGGGTGGTTCGACATCTACTGGCGCTGCTTTGGCGTACAGGGCCTGGTGGTGCTGGCCTGGTGGCTGGGCGCGTTGCACGCCGAGCAGATCCGCCAGATCCACAAGTCGCTGATGTTCCTTGAGCTGGTGGGTGAAGCTGGATCCGGCAAGACCACGCTGGTGGAGCTGCTGTGGAAGTCGGTCGGACGTACCGATTACGAAGGCTTCGACCCGTCCAAAGCAACCGCCGCCAGCCGTGCGCGTAACTTCTCGCAGGTTAGCAATTTGCCGGTGGTGTTGATCGAGTCCGAGCGTGAACAAAAGGAAGGCCAGCCGGTTAAACACTTCGACTGGGACGAACTGAAGACCGCGTACAACGGCCGTAGCGTTCGCTCCACAGGCGTGAAAAACAACGGCAACGACACCCACGAACCGCCGTTCCGCGCCGCCTTGCTGATTGCGCAAAACAACCCGGTGAACGCATCAGAGCCAATCCTGCAGCGTATCTGCCACGTTCACCTGACACGTGAGCACCACACGCCGGAGACCAAGCAGTACGCCGAGCAGCTGGAGCGCATGCCGATGGACAGCATCAGCGGCTTCCTGGTCAAGGCGCTGCAACGCGAAGCCGAAACCATGCGGCTCTTGGAGGAAAACACCTCCGGCTACGAACAGGAGCTGCTAGCCCTGCCTGGTGTGCGCACCGTGCGTATCGCTAAGAACCACGCCCAGCTGCGCAGCCTGGTGGATGCGTTGGCCGGGGTAGTGCCGCTCGGCGATCGCCGCAAGGCCCTCGCACACGCCGAAATCAATCGCATGGCCCTGGAGCGACAGCAGGCAATTAACGCCGACCACCCGACCGTGCGCGAGTTTTGGGACCTGTACGAATTCCTCAACGGCATGGACGAGAAAGCTGCGCTGAACCATGCGCGCCGCGATGGGCTGATCGCCGTGAACCTCAACGAGTTTGTGGAAATGGCTGCCAATAAACGCCAGCAAGTGCCGCCGTTGAGCGACCTGAAACGCCTGCTCAAGACCAGCAAGTCACCCAAGTTTCTGGAATCGAACAAGCCCGTCAACTCGTCGCGCCAGGTCGACGCCTTCGACAAACCTAAAACCATCCGCTGCTGGGTATTCCAGGGCGCATAACCACCGCTACAACAGGAGCAGCACCATGCAAAACGAACTCAAATCAGCCATTCGCTTCAATGATTTTGTCGCCTACTTCGGCGCCAGGGGTGTACTTGTTCTGGCTTGGTGGATGGGGGCCGCACATGCCGCACGTATTCGCGGAGACCAGAACAGTTTTCCTTTCCTGCAAATCAACGGCGCGGCCGGCAGTGGCAAGTCCCTGCTTTTGGATTATCTGCAAAAGCTGAATGGCCTGGGCCCTTATGGACACTCATTGGCTAACGCAACCCGAGCGGCTCGGGCCCGTATCTATGCGAACGCGGTTAACGCGGATCGGCCGATAGTCATTTGCGAAAGCTACGACGGATCAGCGGATCACTCGTTTGATTGGGATGAGCTGAAACAGCTTTATAACTCTTGCCCCGTCACCTTCCAATCCGAAGGGGATCAGTTCCAAACCGAGACGTTCAAAGGCGCGCTCGTTATTACCGCAAACCAGCCAGTGGAGTGCAGTGATGCCCTCAACAGCCGAATGCTCATGGTCGACCTGTCAGCCACAGACGCCCAACCAACCCGAATCCGTCCTGATGCGATCGCCGATGTCGACCTAGTACAGGCGAGTGCTTTCGGGCTGGAAGTGAAAGAGCGGGAAGCGTGGATCTCCAACAACATTCGCTACTACGGTCCCTCCTATCAGAAAGAACTGCTCGAAAAGTATGGTTCCGCCCTGAACGCGCGCACGGCCCTCAACTGCTCGCAAATGCTGGTCCTGCTTGACCTGCTCTGCAACTTGCTGTCGATCGATGACGCCTTGCGGCTGGAGACCAGGAAGCTGGTTCACGACATCGCTTTCCTCGACACCATTCCTTATTGAACCGGGCTTCGAAAGGAGAATCCGCATGAATACGCCTTCCCAAAAACCAGAGCCCAACTGGTTTCAGCAGCTGCAGGAGTTTGAAGCCAACCGCCCCGCCATCCGAAAAGCAGGTATCGAGGCACTCGCTCGCTTGGTTCCTGTCGCCCAGCGGGATACAGGCCAGAGCGCAGTCATCGGTCGCTTCCTGCTCGGGCTCTACAACGGCCGCGACTACCCCTTCGTCCTGACTAGTCTGCGCGGCCTCGACACCGCATTGTTCGACGACTGCCTTGCGGTGCTGCAACTGGACTACTCGCCAGAGCAAGAGGTGCACACGTACCTGCCTGACGGCGATGCGATCTGGGAGCAACTGATCGGGGTGTGGGCATGAAATGGGCGCCGAAACGCAATAGGGACGGTCATCTCCAGCAGAACTGCTGGGTTACCGACAGTGGCTACACCGTCGCGCTGTGTCGGTTGCCCGAGTCGCGTTACCCCGTTACTCGGCCTGGGGGCGAACTGCCCTTCGCTTACGCGAAAGACCGTGACGAAGTCATAACAATCATTGAGCAAGACCAGGCCAAACCGGCCTGAAAGATGGTGTCGAGGAGCGCCAACTCCCCGACACCTACCACTACAAAGGAGCAGCACCATGCAAGTACAGAACCCAAGCAGCAGCGCCGTAGAGGCTAACACAACCCCACTCGCCGTCGGCGACAAGGTCAGCTACGTCGCAATCAGCGGTGGCGGCCGCAGCTACCGTTTCAGCGCACGAAAGGCCGTGATCCAGGCAATCGACGGCAACGTCGCGACATTGCGTAGCGCCAATGGCCGCACCACCAAGAAACCGCTGAGCGAGTTGACACCAGACGGCCAGCCCAACGCGCTGACACGCATGCTCATGGGAGGGCAGTGATCATGTCCGATTTTTTCTACAAGTCCAGCGAGCCCGCAACAGTTGCCATCGTTCGCGAGTTTTACGCACAGAAGGACATCCTGATCGCCCAAATGGCTGTGCTTGGCTCAATGTTCGGCGGAAAGGTTGCACCGATGCGAGACATCACTTCTCACTTTGCTGGTGGTGTGAAACTTACAGGCGGTGCTGAGCTGGATGCGCACTGGTGCCGCCCTGATGACTATGGCTATCGCTCACTGCGCAGCACCGCCAAGCTTGCCAAAGGCATGTCGAAGGAAGATCGCGCAGCAGTTCGGGCTGAGCATGAACGCCTGGTTGCCTTGTGGGCAGAGCATTGCCCAAAAAGGCTCAGCGCCCATGAGTATTGGCAGCGGTTGGGGGTAAACACGGGCAATTTGCTCATGAGCGGCGGAGTCAAGCTTGAACTCGACGGCACCGCGTACTTTCACCTGGGCTTTCAAATCAATGAAGCCGAGCACCTGGCCAACGTGGCGGCTGGGAAACCATCCTGTGGGTGGATTGACGGCGCGGTAGAAATACTGGCAAGCCAATACGAGTCCGCACGCGTGGCGAAGATGGAGCAACGGTCATGACTGTTTTCCTGCTGCTTTACCTGTGCGCGGATGCGACCCGCACAGATTGCCAGGTGGTGAAGGCTGATAGCTGGAGCGGCCCTTACGCCAACGAACAATGCGCCGCCGCCGTGCCAGGCCTGACCAAGGCACTGACTGCGCCCAACCGGGAGCGGCACCAGTTCGTTTGCGAGACTCAGGGCGCCGTGGCGAAACCTGCCGAACATACGGCTCAGCCGGCTCGCATTCATCAATCGTTTCGGATGTGAGGGGGGAACCAATGACGATTACATCACCGGTCAACCACGATGACGCATAAGTGCTATCGCCGCGATCCGTCCGTGCGCGTCATCACCGATCTGGTGAGCGATGAGCAAATGCAAGCCGCTTTCCAAGGCACCAACTTCGGGCACACAGACTTCCGCGGGCTTCTGGCCCAGGGCTGCATAAAATCGCTGGCCGGCTGGCACCAGGGCCACACATTGACAACGATCCTCGACGAGTTGCGCCTGATCAGCTGGAACAAGCAGACCAGCAAGATCAAGGTCACCGCCAAAGGTCGCCACTACATTTGGCTTGCCTTCAAAAGCCGACCGGGGGTGTAACCATGAACAATGGTAAATCCTTCCCTTGGAATCTCGATCTGACCGGCGTCTGTGACCAGTGCGGTAGATCCCGCGCCCACGGCAACCATCAAAAATGCAGTAAAGCGCGCCAGGCCATCAACGCCAAGCGGCGGGCCGAGGAAGCCCAAGCCGGGGCCACACCGGCGCCTAGAAAAAGTGCCGGACTGTTCTGGTTACTTCGCCAGCAGTGATCGGCAACACTTAAACCGCAATACATCAGGCCCGGCGACGGGCCTTTTTTCTTCCTGTTGGCAGAATCTTTCGATACATCGCGTGGGGACGCATATGGCAGATGGCGTAGAGGCCCGTGGCAATTCGGTACGGGTCTATTTTCGTTTTAATGGCGAGCTTTGCCGGGAGCTGGTGCCCGGCGGCAACACACCGGCCAACCGCGAGCATGCAAAGCGCCTGGTCACGGTGATCGAGTACGAGATCCAGGCCGGTACCTTCGATTACCGCCGACATTTTCCCGAGTCGACCAAACTGGCCGAGAACAGCTTTGGGCACTACCTAGACCTGTGGCTGACCATCAAGAGCAACAGCGTGGCCGCGACCTCTTTCCGTGGGTACAAGAACAAGGCTGAGGTCCATGTACGGCCGCGCTGGGGTGACGTTCAGATCGATCAGATTGACCACCTGGACCTGCAGGAGTGGATTCAGGGGCCGCTGTCGAAGCGGCTGAAGAACAAAACCATCCGCGACATCATCAGCAATGTGCGCCAGGTGTTCCGTCTGTACCGCACCCGGAAGAAGGTCGCACACGACCCAACCGAAGGGTTATTTGTGCGCCTGCCGGACCCAGAAGCGCCGGATCCCTTCACCAGGGCGGAAATCAAGCAGATCCTCAATACGCACACCAGCCGCACGCAGGAGCTGCTGATGGTGCAGTTCATGATTTGGGCTGGACCAAGGGTGTCTGAGACCATCGCGCTGGCCTGGGAGGACGTCGACCTGAAACAAGGGACGGTGACTTTCCGGCGGTCCAAGGTGCGTGGAGCCTATCGCGTGACGAAAACCCGGCGCTCTACGCGCAAAGTGCGTCTGCTGGAGCCCGCATGGGATGCCCTGCGCAAGCTGGACGCGATCAACCAGCTCAAGACCGTGGACACTGTCGACGTCGTAGAGCGGGACAACAAGACCATTCGCAAGCACAAGCTGCACTTTGTATTCCTGAACACCAAGAGCGGCCTGCCACACGTCAGCGACTTCGTCGTGAGGGACAGGTTCTTCAAAGCGCACTTGAAAGCGGCCGGCGTTCGTTATCGCGGTCCTGGCCAGTGCCGACACACCTACGCCAGCCAGTTGCTTACCACCGGAGTGGCGTCGGTTGACTGGATCGCGGAGCAAATGGGCCACACCAGCGCGAACATGATCCGACAGCACTACGGCATGTGGATCAACGAGGACGGCCCGGACGTCATCGGCATGCTGCAGCACGCCCTGGG
The DNA here is from genome assembly GCF_013385825.1 of Pseudomonas reactans. Taxonomy (GTDB): domain Bacteria; phylum Pseudomonadota; class Gammaproteobacteria; order Pseudomonadales; family Pseudomonadaceae; genus Aquipseudomonas; species Aquipseudomonas reactans. The sequence goes on from NZ_JACAPG010000020.1 coordinate 311,346, forward strand.
CATCCAGCCACCCGGTGGTGACAAAGCCCCGTAAACCGGGGTTCGAACGTAGGCAATCCGGCAACCCGTGTTCCCATGGATGTTCCCATATGGGCCTTTTTTGACTCTCTGAAAACACAAAACCCCTGAAAACTTCAACGTTTTCAGGGGTTTAGTCGTTTCAAATTTGGCGGTGAAGGAGAGATTCGAACTCTCGATACAATTTCTTGTATACACACTTTCCAGGCGTGCTCCTTAAGCCACTCGGACACTTCACCGTATCTCGTCAAACCAGTTCAGTCTGTCGAGGCGCGCTAATGTAGTCGAAAGCCTTTCTGATGGCAAAGGTTTTTTTCAGAATTTTCATGCGGTTAGCCGGTTGTGCCGATCCGCGTCCGGCAAGGGGCGGTGATTGTGCCATTCTCAGGCATCGCCAGGATGGGTCTGGGGCGGCGATTGCGCCCTGCCCCAGGCTTTCCCTACGCCTGTGTGCGGGAAAAGTCTGACTGGGTAGTCAGTCACGGCGCTTTACCGGGGCGGACGTGGTGGGTAACGTCTGCGCATGCACTGCTATTAACAAGCCTTCTATAACAAATCCTATAAGGAACCGCGTCATGAGTGAGTTGATTGCCTACCACCTCGAAGACGGTATCGCGACCCTGACCTTGAGCAACGGCAAGGTGAATGCCATTTCTCCGGCCGTGGTCAGTGCCTTTAATGAAGCGCTGGATCAGGCCGAGAAGGACCGGGCGGTGGTGGTGATCACCGGCACGCCAGGGATTCTGTCGGGTGGTTATGATTTGAAGGTGATGACCGCCGGCCCTAAAGAGGCGATCGGTCTGGTTACGTCGGGTTCGACCTTGGCGCGTCGTCTGTTGTCGCACCCGTTCCCGGTGATCGTGGCGTGCCCTGGGCATGCGGTGGCCAAGGGTGCGTTTCTGCTGTTGTCGGCGGATTATCGGATCGGGGTGGAAGGCCCGTTCAGCATTGGTCTGAACGAAGTGGCGATTGGCATGACCATGCACCACGCTGGGATCGAGCTGGCGCGGGATCGTCTGCGTAAGTCGGCGTTCCATCGTTCGGTGATCAATGCCGAGATGTTTGACCCGCAGGGCGCGTTACAAGCCGGTTTCCTCGACAAGGTGGTGGCGCCGGAGGAATTGCATGCCGCGGCGCTGGAAGCGGCGCGTCAGTTGAAGAAGCTGAACATGAATGCCCATAAGCACACCAAGTTGAAGGTGCGTAAAGAGCTGCTGGAAGCCTTGGACGATGCAATCATCCAGGACCAGGGACATATCCTGAGCTAAGTCCTACGCCTGATGCACCAGAGCCCGACCTTGAGTCGGGCTTTTTCTTACAAATAAATCAGAATCCTCTTTAGCCGCTCTAGCCTGCCCGTGCCGGTAGATGTTGAAACATGCTCTTAAACATCGGCTATCTCCTACCTCTGCAGGGGTAATTGCCGAATACAGTGCACATCCGTACACTGCGCCACCTTTTGTCCGGATAGGCCGTGTCGATGCTTTTTCTGTTGCGTATGTTGTTGATGGGCCTGCACTTTATGCTCGCTGGTGTGCTGGGAGTGCTGGTCGGTCTGTGTCGACCGTTCAATCCGGACAACAGTCGCCTGTGTGCTCGTCTCTACGCGCTGCCGGCCATGTGGATTTTGCGGCTGAACGTGAAGGCCGATGTGGACTCGCTGCGCCACAAGCCTGGCACCTGCGTGATCATCGCCAACCACCAGTCCAACTATGACCTGTTTGTGTTCGGCAACGTGGTGCCCTACCGCACGGTATGCATCGCCAAGAAAAGCCTGAAATGGGTGCCGCTGTTCGGTCAATTGTTCTGGCTGGCGGGCAACGTGCTGATCGACCGAGGCAATGCGCACAAGGCGCGCCGCGCGATGCTCACCACGACTCACACTTTGCAGCACGAAGACACGTCTATCTGGGTGTTCCCGGAGGGCACGCGCAACCTGGGCAAAGGTTTGCTGCCGTTCAAGAAAGGCGCGTTTCACATGGCGATTGCGGCCGGTGTGCCGATTGTGCAGGTGTGTGTCAGCAATTACGTCACTCGCATGCAGCTCAATCGCTGGAACAGCGGGGATGTGCTCATACGGTCGTTGCCGCCGATTCCTACCACTGGGATGACTGCGGATGACATACCGGCGTTGATGCAGGCGTGTCATACGCAGATGGATGAATGCATCGCCGAGATGGACCGCGAATTGCTAAGTCCCGCAACAATAGAACTCCCTTCCAGCTAAGCTGCCCAACACCTGTCCTCCCAATAAGAAGCGATCAGCACCATGGGTAGAGTTGTTGCGGCCGCCGTTTATAGCGCCGGTAAGAAAGTCACGGATATCACCCTCGATGAAGGCGCGGCCTGGGCCGCCAAACCCGACCACTTTGTATGGATCGGCCTGGAAGAACCCGACGCCCAGGAACTGGCCAACCTGCAACGCCAGTTCAACCTGCATGAATTGGCCATCGAAGACGCCCTGGAAAAACACAGCCGTCCGAAGCTGGAAACCTTCGGCGATGCGCTGTTTATCGTCACCTATTCACCGGTGCGTGAGAACGGCAAGCTGGAGTTTATCGAGACGCATATCTTTGCCGGCAACGGCTACATCATTACCGCCCGCAACGGTCACTCGGCGTCCTACGGTTTTGTGCGCCAGCGCTGTGAGGCGCGGCCACTGTTGTTGGAGCATGGAGAAGATTTCGTACTTTATGCGCTGCTGGATTTCGTCACCGAGAACTACCAGCCGGTGAGCGAAGCGATCCATGCCGAGATCGATGAGCTGGAGCGCAATGTGCTGTGCAGTTCGTTGAGCGAGCGGGATATCCAGAAAATTCACGGTTTGCGGCGCGACGTACTGCGGCTCAAGCGTTATGTGGCACCGATGGTGGAGATCAGCCAGGAGCTGCAAAAACTCAGCTTTCCGTTTATCGACAAGAACATGCGCCCGTATTTCCGTGATGTGCAGATCCACGTGACGCGGCAGATGGAAGACCTGACCACCCTGCGCGATATCGCCAGCCAGACCATCGAGATCGGTGTGCTGTTGGAGGCGTCACGCCAGAGTGTGGTGCAGCGCAAGTTCGCCGCATGGGCGGCGATCCTCGCGTTCCCCACCGCAGTGGCAGGGATCTACGGAATGAACTTCCAGAACATGCCCGAGCTGCAATGGCACTACGGCTATTTTGCGGTGCTCGGGTTTATCGCGGTGGGTTGCACCAGCCTGTGGGCCAGTTTCAAGCGTTCGGGCTGGCTTTAAACCTGGGCCTCGGGCTTGTGCGCGACGAAACGCATCATCCATTCAGCCACGGTGGCGCCGTGGTGGTCGCGCTCAAGGCTGGCCACGCCGTTTGTGTAGACCTTTTCGCCCAACGTCGTCTGAAGAATCTCCAGCAACTCGCGGGCATAGTCGTGAATAAATTCCGGGTGCCCCTGGAAGCACAGGACCTGGTCACCGATGTGGTACGCGGCGAACGGGCAAAAGGCGCTGGAGGCAATGACCGTGGCATTCTCCGGCAGCGTAGTGACTTGGTCCTGGTGACTGATCAGTAGCGTCAGTTCTTCCACTTCGGGGCTCATCCACGGCGTCTTGGCATCGAGCTTGTAGTCGTGGATGCCCATGCCCCAGCCCTGGCCGGCGCGTTCGGTCTTGCCGCCGAGCAACAGTGCCAGCAGTTGGTGACCGAAGCAGATGCCGAGCAGCTTGTCGCCGCGCTCGTAACGTTCAAGCAGGTAGGTCTTGAGGGTCTGGATCCACGGGTCGGTGCCAAAGGAGTCGGCCTTGCTGCCGGTCACCAGGTAGGCGTCGAACACTTCATCGTCCGACGGGTACTCGCCGTTCACCACGTTGTACACGACAAACTCGGCGGGAATGGGCTGCTTGGCGAACAGGCGCTTGAACATTTGCCCGTACCCTTGGTATTGATCGATCAAGCCTGGACGCAGGATATCGGTTTCCAGGATACAGACGCGTAGCGACATAAAAAATACCTGACACGGTGATGGGAATATTGCACACCCCAGAGCCTGCCTTGAAATACCCCTTCAAGGCAAGCCCCCTTTAATCACCTGAACGTGTCACCTTGCGCCGCTTTTTCGAGCAGTAACGCCGGTGGCGTGAAGCGTTCGCCATATTGCTCGGCCAGGTAGCGGGCGCGGGCAATGAAGTCGTTTAACCCATATTGGTTGATGAACTGCAACGCGCCGCCGCTCCAGGCCGCGAAGCCAATACCGAAGATCGACCCCACGTTCGCATCTGCCGTGGACATCAACACGCCCTCCTCCACACAACGGACGGTCTCGATGGCCTGGATGAACAGCAGGCGGTCGCGCACATCCTGTGGCGAGATACGTTGGTCGGGCCGTTCAAAGCGGCTTTTCAGCTCTGGCCACAGGTATTTCTGCCCGCCGCTGGGGTACTCATAAAAACCGCCCCCTGCCGCCTTGCCCACGCGTTTGTATTCGTTGACCAACAGATCGATGACCGCCGTCGCCGGATGTGTCGGCGCAGCCTTGCCTTCCGCCTGCAGATCCTTGGCCGTCTGCTGCCTGATATGGCTCATCAGGCTGAGGGACACTTCATCCGACACCGCCAGCGGCCCCACCGGCATGCCGGCTTTGCGCGCTTCGGTCTCGATCATCGGCGCGGCCACGCCCTCCCCCAGCATGGCGATGCCTTCGTTGGTAAAGGTGCCAAACACCCGCGAGGTGAAGAAGCCACGGCTGTCGTTGACCACGATCGGGGTTTTCTTGATTTGCAGGACGAAATCGAAACCACGGGCCAGGGTTTCGTCGCTGGTACGCGTGCCCTTGATGATTTCCACCAGGGGCATCTTGTCCACCGGGCTGAAGAAGTGCAGGCCGATGAACTTGGCTTGATCCGGCACCGCCGTGGCCAGCCCACTGATGGGCAAGGTGGAGGTGTTGGAGGCAATCACAGCGTCGGCGCCGACCACGTTTTGCGCGGCAGCGGAGACCTTGGCCTTGAGTGCGCGGTCTTCGAACACCGCCTCGATGATCAGGTCGCAACCGGCTAGGTCGTCATCGCTAGCCGTAGGAAGAATCCGCGCCAAGGTGATTTCCCGCTGTTCGGCGGTCAATTGCCCACGGCTGACTTTCTTGTCCAGCAACGCCGCCGAATGCGCCTTGCCCTTCTCGGCGGCCGCAAGATTGATGTCTTTGAGCACCACGTCGATACCGGCACTGGCGCTGACGTAAGCGATGCCTGCGCCCATCATGCCTGCACCGAGCACGCCGACTTTGCGTGTAACGTAAGGCGCAAAACCTTGCGGCCGAGAACTGCCTGCGTTGATCTCATTGAGCTGAAACCAGAACGTGCCGATCATGTTCTTCGCCACTTGCCCCGTCACCAGTTCGGTGAAATACCGGGTTTCGATCAGGTGCGCGGTGTCGAAATCCACTTGGGCGCCTTCGACGGCGGCGCAGAGAATCTTCTCCGGCGCGGGAAAACAGCCCTGGGTCTTACTGCGCAAAATCGAAGGCGCAATCGCCAGCATCTGCGCAACTCTTGGACTCGACGGTGTACCGCCGGGGATCTGGTAGCCCTTGTTATCCCACGGTTGCTTGGCGTCCGGATTGGCCAGGATCCAGGCGCGGGACTTGGCCAGCAGTTCATCGCGATCCGCCGCCAGCTCATTCACCAGCCCGGCTTGCAACGCCTGTTGCGGCCGCACCTTCTTGCCTTCCAGCAGATACGGCAAAGCCTTTTCCAACCCCAGCATGCGCACCATGCGCACCACCCCGCCACCGCCCGGCAGCAAGCCCAAGGTGACTTCCGGCAGGCCCAGCTGCACCGATTTTTCGTCCAGCGCCACGCGATAATGGCATGCCAGGCAAATCTCCCAGCCTCCCCCCAGCGCCGCGCCATTGATCGCGGCGACCACGGGTTTGCCGAGGGTTTCCAGGCGGCGCAGTTGCGCTTTCAGCACCAGCACGCCGTCGTAGAAATCCTTGGCGTGGGCCTTGTCGACCTTGATCAATTCATTGAGGTCGCCGCCGGCAAAAAATGTCTTTTTGGCCGAGGTGATCACCACGCCGGCAAGGTCATCCTTTTCCGCCTCCAGGCGCTCCACCGTGGCCGCCATGGCCTCGCGGTACACGCCGTTCATGGTGTTGGCACTCTGGCCGGGCATGTCGAGGATCAGCACCACGATGCCGTCCTGGCCTTTTTCGTAACGAATGGCTTGGGTCATGACTGATTCCTTGGGCTCAGAGGCGTTCGATAATGGTGGCGATGCCCATGCCACCGCCGACACACAGGGTGGCCAGGCCGTAGCGCTGCTGGCGCACTTCCAGTTCGTCGAGCAAGGTGCCGAGGATGGCGCAACCGGTGGCACCCAGCGGGTGGCCCATGGCGATGGAGCCGCCATTCACGTTGACCCGCGCCGCGTCGATGCCCATGTCCTTGATGAACTTGAGCACCACCGAGGCGAAGGCTTCGTTGACCTCGAACAGGTCGATGTCTTCGACGCGCAACCCAGCCTTGGCCAGGGCCTTGCGCGTAGCGGGCGCGGGGCCGGTGAGCATGATGGTCGGGTCAGTGCTGGTGACCGCCGTGGCGACGATACGCGCACGGGGTTGCAGGCCCAGTTCCCGCCCCTTGGCCTCAGAGCCGATCAACATCAACGCGGCACCATCGACGATGCCGGAGCTGTTGCCCGGTGTGTGCACATGCTGGATGCGCTCCACATGGCTGTAGACCCGCAACGCGGTGGCGTCGAAGCCCATCTGCCCCATCATTTCAAAGCTGGGCTTGAGCTTGCCCAGGCCTTCCAGGGTCGAGTCGCTCCGGATGAATTCGTCATGGTCCAGCAGCACAATGCCGTTCTGGTCCTGCACCGCGATCAGCGATTTGTTGAAGGAACCGTCCGCACGCGCCCTGGCCGCTTTCTGTTGGGAGTGTAGGGCGAAAGTGTCGACGTCCTCACGGGTGAAACCTTCCAGGGTGGCAATCAGGTCCGCGCCGATGCCCTGGGGAGTGAAGTGGCTGTGCATATTGGTCTGCGGGTCGAGTACCCAGGCGCCGCCGTCACTGCCCATGGGCACGCGGGACATGGACTCGACGCCGCCGACTACCACCAGGTCTTCGAAGCCGGAGCGCACTTTCATCGCGCCCAGGTTGACCGCTTCCAGGCCTGAGGCGCAGAAGCGGTTGATCTGCACACCGGCGACGCTGATGTCCCAGTCCGCTACCAAGGCCGCGGTCTTGGCGATGTCAGCGCCTTGGTCGCCTACTGGGGTCACGCAGCCGAGCACGATGTCGTCTACGTGGTGTGTGTCGAGGTCGCTGCGCCGGGCCAGCGCCGTGAGCAGGCCGGCCACCAGGTTTACCGGCTTGACGCTCTGCAAGGCACCGTCGGCCTTGCCTTTGCCACGGGGCGTGCGTATCGCATCAAAGATCAAAGCTTGGGTCATGACGTCCTCGAACCGCTGTGCATGTGTGCCTCTACCTTAGGCCCGATTGACACGGTTTCAATGACGGATGCGCTCATTGCTTTTGACCCCCTCGCTCGGACGAACGGTAGTCTCCTAAGCTAATCGCCGGGTTAATCGTTTTAGCTGTCTAGCCAAGGCATTGGCGCCAAGATGGCGATATGCCTCATGCCTTTTTAAGCTGAAATATTCATTAGCTGATATGAAATGAGTCTAAGCCACGAAGAACGAGGGCTCTAAGGTTGAATCAGTAGGAAGCCACTGCCGGGTTTTGCTGGAGCGGCTGTAAGAAAAGCGACACGTCATCTCGCCATACTGAAATAAAACCGGCACGCATTTGACGCTCAGGAATAACAACAAAAGGCAGTCAGCCATGTTCAAACATTCGAAAGTACGTCAGGCGGGACTCATTCTGTTCGCCACCACACTGATTCTGATCTTGCCCAACTTGACCAAGGTCATTGGGTGACCCCCCAACGCCCACATTCCGTGCCTTCACAGCACCGGGTTTGCAGCTTTTGGCAGCACCTGCCGGGACATTGCGCATAGCGGTCCTGCAGGGGCTGCCTTTTTGCGCGCCAATTTCCGGTATCGTGAGCGCCATCGCCACCTCACACCGGGCCTACCTCTTGAAACCGATCTTCGCCCTCCTCGCCTTGCTGATCGCGCTTCCCGCTTCGGCAGCACAATTGACCATCGAACTCGACCACACCCGCAAGACGTGGCAGACCGCTGACCTGCTCAAGCACCCGCAGGCGCAAACGGTGCAAATTGTCGATGACGTTTCCTACAAGCGCACCATGAGCTATCGCGCAGTGCCCTTGGCCGCGCTCCTACCGGGGCTGAAACCTGAAAGCCACTTGCAGGCCGTTGCCCTGGATGGTTTCGCTGCCGAACTCACCGCTGCGCCGCTGCTGGAAACCCAAGGATCACGCGCCTGGCTGGCGGTGGAGGATCCTGCCCAGCCATGGCCTGCACTGGCGGAAGGCAAACCGAGTGCCGGGCCGTTCTACCTGGTGTGGACTGACCCGCAAGCCGGGCACATCAGCCCTGAGCAGTGGCCGTTCCAGATCTCCGGGATCAAACAGTTGAAGACGATTGCCGAGCGCTTTCCCGCACTGTTGCCGGATCCAAAGCTGGCAGCCAATGACCCGATCAACCAAGGCTTTGTCCTGTTCCAGAAAAATTGCCTGGTTTGCCATCGCCTAAATGGCGCCGGCGACGCGCAGGTGGGGCCGGATTTGAACATTCCGTATAATCCCACTGAGTATTTTGGCGGTGATTTCCTCAAGCGCTATATCCGTGACCCGCAAAGCTTGCGGCATTGGCCGCAGGCGAAAATGCCGGCGTTTACTGCCAGTGTGTTACCGGACGGTGAGCTGGATTTGTTGGTGGGCTACTTGAAGCATATGGCGGGCCGTAAACATCCTCTGTAGGAGCGAGCTTGCTCGCGAAGAACCTTCAGACACCGCGGGCGATCATAAGCGCTGCGTTAGCGATGACGTTTTTCGCGAGCAAGCTCGCTCCTACAGTCATTGCTGCGGCGCCACAAACACCTTGGCATGCATCTGCTCATGCCCCCCGCCACGCCGCATCCCACGCACTGGGCAGGCGTCGAGGTAATCCAGCCCCACCGCCAACTTCAAATGCCGCTCCGGCCGCGCAAGCTGGTTGGTCACGTCAAAGCTGTACCAGGCGTCATCCAGCCAGGCTTCAGCCCAAGCGTGGCTGGCCAGGTGCGTGCTGTCCTCCGAGTACAAATACCCCGACACATACCGCGCTGGAATCCCCAGGCTACGCGCGCACGCCAGGAACGCATGCGTGTGGTCCTGGCAAACGCCTGCGCGGCCAGCGAAGGCCTGGGCGGCGCAGGTGTCGACTTCGGTGGCGCCGGGTGTGTAGACCATCGCCTGGTTGAGCGCGTGCATCAGGTCGATCAACGCGGTGCGATCACGACGTTGATGGCATTGCTGGTCGGCAAAACCGCGCAAGGCTTCGTCAGGTTCGGTCAGGCGGGTGCAACGCAGGAATGGGAATGCCGACTGGTGCTCATGTTCGGCCTCGCGTAGTTCGTCGATATCCACCTGACCACGGGCGCCGATGATGATGGCGTCGTGGGGTTCATCCAGAGTCAGCACATGCAGGATGTTGCCGAACGGGTCCACCTGCGCCCGCACCGGGCGCGGTAGGTCGAGCTGCCAGCTGAGTACGTGCTGGCGTTCGCTGTCGTGGGGCGTCAGGCGCAGATACTGGATGCTGGCACGTACTTGGTCTTCGTAGTGGTAGGTGGTTTCGTGGCTGATGGAGAGTCTCATGCCGCCTCCAGGTAGGAACTGTAGATGGCGTCGCCCAACTGGCGGACCAAGGGGATAAAGTCGGTCAGCCAGGCATGCAGGCCTTCCTCGAGGATTTCATCGATGGCGGTGAAGCGCAGGCGCGCGTCCATCTCGGCGGCCAGGCGCTGGGCCGGTCGACCGTTGAGGCCCGGCAGGCTGGCGAGGATCTGGTCGATCTCTTCGCTGCAGGCACGCAGTGAGCGCGGTACATCGGCGCGCAACAGCAGCAACTCCGCCACTTGCCGCGCGCCGGGGGCATCGCGGTAAATCTCGGTGTAGGCCTCGAACGACGACAGCGCACGCAATAAGGCGCTCCACTGATAGTAGGCATGGGCGGTGCCATCGGTGACGGCTTCGGCGCGATCGCCGGCCATTTCATAGCGGGCGTCCAGCAAGCGCAGCGTGTTGTCGGCACGCTCGATAAAAGTGCCCAGGCGAATGAAGCGAAACGCATCGTTACGCATGATGGTGCCGTAGGTGGCGCCGCGAAACAGATGGGAACGCTCTTTTACCCACTCGCAGAAACGGCTCATGCCATAGCGGCTCAAGCCCTGCTGGGCGATGTCGCGAATATCCAGCCATGTCGCGTTGATGTTTTCCCACATGTCGGCGGTAATTCGCCCACGCACCGCATGGGCGCTGGCCCGCGCAGCGCCGAGACAACTGTAGATGCTGGCCGGGTTGGCGGCATCCAGTGCAAAGAAGTGCAACAGACGTTCTGCGTGCAGTTCGCCGTGGCGTTCGTGGTAATCCTCCAGAGTGCCGGTGATCAACAGCGGCATGGCCAGTTCGTGCAGGCCATCGCCGCGCCCGTCCTGGGGCATCAGCGACAGCGAATAACTGACATCGAGCATGCGCGCGAGGTTTTCCGCGCGTTCCAGGTAGCGCGACATCCAGTACAGGTCCGAGGCAGTTCGACTCAACATGGCATCAGTCCTCCACCACCCAAGTGTCTTTGGTGCCGCCGCCCTGAGACGAGTTGACCACCAGCGAGCCTTCGCGCAACGCCACGCGGGTCAAGCCACCGGGGACCACACGGGTTTCCTTGCCGGACAACACGAACGGACGCAGGTCAATATGACGCGGCGCAATACCGTTTTCGACAAAGGTCGGGCAGGTGGATAAACACAAGGTCGGCTGGGCGATATAGGCGTGGGGCTTGGCCTTGATGCGGGCGCGGAAGGCTTCGATTTCTGCCGCTGTGGACGCCGGGCCCACCAGCATGCCGTAGCCGCCGGAGCCCTGGGTTTCCTTCACCACCAGGTCGGGCAGGTTGGCCAGCACGTGGGACAATTCGTCGGGCTTACGGCACTGGAAGGTCGGAACATTCTTCAAAATCGGTTCTTCATCCAGGTAAAAACGGATCATCTCGGTGACGAAGGGGTACACCGACTTGTCATCCGCCACGCCGGTGCCGATGGCATTGGCCAATACCACATGGCCAGAGCGATAGGCCGCGAGCAGGCCGGGCACGCCGAGCATGGAGTCCGGGTTGAAGGCCAACGGATCGAGGAACGCGTCATCCAGGCGACGGTAGATCACATCCACGGCCTTGGGCCCGTCGGTGGTGCGCATGAAGACGCGATCATCACGCACGAACAGATCGGCGCCCTCCACCAGTTCCACGCCCATTTCTCGGGCGAGAAAGGCATGCTCGAAGAACGCACTGTTGAAGCGACCTGGCGTCAGTACAACCACGCTGGGGTTATCCAGGGAGCTTGAGCTTTTCAGGGTATCCAGCAGCAGATTGGGGTAGTGGTCGATGGGCGCGATGCGCTGGGCAGCGAACAGTTCGGGGAACAGGCGCATCATCATCTTGCGGTCTTCGAGCATGTAGCTGACGCCGCTCGGCGTACGCAAATTGTCTTCGAGCACGTAGTACGTGCCGTCACCATCGCGTACGAGGTCGACGCCGGAGATGTGGGAATAGAGGTCGCGGTGCAGGTCCAGCCCCTGCATCGCCAACTGGTATTGCTCGTTGGCCAGCACCTGTTCAGCAGGAATGATTCCGGCCTTGATGATGCGCTGTTCGTGATACAGGTCGGCGAGAAACATGTTCAGCGCCTTGACCCGCTGGATACAGCCGCGCTCGACAATCCGCCACTCGCTGGCCGGAATGCTGCGCGGGATGGTGTCGAAGGGAATCAGGCGCTCGGTGCCCTGCTCGTCCCCGTACAGCGTGAAGGTGATTCCGGCGCGGTGAAACAGCAGATCGGCTTCACGCCTGCGCTGGGCCAACAGATCATCTGGGGTGTCGGCCAACCAACGGGCGAACTCACGGTAATGAGGCCGGACCTGGCCTGCCCCATCGTACATTTCATCGTAATAAGTGCGGATCATGCCGAACTCCTTGTCACCCGGGCGCTAGAACCATCGCAAGGCCCGTGCCAGCGGCATAAACACTTAAAAATCAGTGAGTTGAATTACAACCAGAATCCAGCCGCACCGTCCTGGTGCGCAGAATGCCCGGTGCATGGCCCGACGCTTCATCGCAATGCGGGCTTTGACTATCAACAGCATAGTCAGAGTTGATTTCACTGCCCGGCCAAGCCTGCGGATAATCGGCCCCATCTGCTGAACAGGACGCGTCCTACAGTTCCAGCGAACCGCTCTTCCCTTTAAGCCACCCTCTTGGGTGGCCTTTTTTTTGGTGCGCAAAAATAGCGCGCAAGTTCCGAATATTTTCCCACGGCACAAACAAAATCGGCCGACCCAAAGGTCAGCCGATACGCTGCGTTTCTCATACTTCAAGCTGCTACATGGGTAACCCACGCACCTCCTGCTTCACGCCCCATCCCTCGATGATCCCGCCCAGCGGCTCGACCACCGCCCCAAAGTCTTGCTCGAAGTCGCCTATGCCGTCGTAGGTAGCGGACATGATCTTGCTCAGCTCCAGGTACCAGGCGCCATCGTCGCGCGCACTGACCTGGGCATTCAGGGATTCCCCACGAAACTCACCCGCAGCCCGGCGCGCACGTTCCTCATCCGGGAAAATGGCGTAGAACTCGATGGGGTGGAAACGCGAGAAGTCGAAACCGCCTTCTTTCATGCGGCGCAGAACGTTGGTGCTGATGTCTTCTTGATAGGCTGTGCTCATGAAAAGTGCTCCTCGAATTGATGGATAGACTTTCCGTGCTTCCCGAAGCCCACGCCTTACTGGCGTGGGAACTACGGCAACAACATCACCGCTGGAAAACAAGCATGTAGCTGACAAGACCAGAACTAGCGATTCATTCGCTGATCTCACTTGCAGAGTAGCGCGAAGCTATCACCTCCACCAGAGGTGCTTGAAGGGTGGACAGGGAATGTTCAGGCGGCGGGAGAGATGTCGAGGATCTGGATACTGTTCTGGTCTTTGAGGATCTTGACCGTAGGCTCGGGCTTGCGGCCCTCAAGGTCATTGAGGTCCAGCTCGGCGGCAACGGGCACCAGCTTGTTGCGAATCATGTGTGCCGCATCTTCGAGGCTGGGCTTCTGCTCGCAGGTGAACTGCTCGACGGACTTCACGCCGTGATCATCAACGAAGGTAATCTGCCACTTTTGCATCGGTGCCTCCTCGATAAAACCCATGTGTAGGCTTACCTCTATCTGGACCTTGGGGGCTCGGCAAACGTTCCACCCATGGCAGGAGACACCTGATCAGCTGCGCTTACTTTTCAGCGTGTTGTTTCAACGCTTTCAAGGTGTTGAACGGCGCATCCACCACGAACTTGTTGGCCAGCCACGAGGGCACGCTGCCGCCTGGTTCGGTGTGCACCTGGTAGGTGACCTCGGTCTGGTTGTCGCCTTTGGGCACCAGTTTCCAGAAACCGTCCACTTGGGCGACACGTACGTAGCCATTTTCTTCAGGCTTGTAGGTCGGCACGCCTTCCAGCTTACGGGTCAACGTGCCGTCGGCCGCCTTGGTGGTGGTGATGTGCAGGTAGGAATCACGATCCGTCACAGGGAACGGGGCTTTGAATTGGGTGTAGGTCCAGCTCTCGTCGCCTTTTTTGTCGACCAGCTTCTGGGACTTGCACTCGTGGATCCAGGCACAGGCACCGGCGACGTCTTCCTGGAGTGCGACGATTTTGGCTACTGGCGCCTTGATCACGGTCACACCGCGATACGCCTTGTATTTGGAGCCGGCAATCTCGCTCAGGGACACCTTGATACCATCTTCGTCCTTGGCGACTTGCCAATCTTCAGCCTGGGCAGTGGCAGCAAACAACACCGTAAAACCGCACAACACAGCCATTCGTTTCAGCGAACCCATTGTTGTATTCCTTATTGTCGAAGTTCCGAAAAAAAGTTCCGATAGTAAAGCCCATCAAGCCGCCGTCATCTGCTCCCACCAGCCGATCAAGCGGATCGCATCGGCCTGGTCGGTGCCGCAGACCTCGAGATCCGCCTTGAAATCACTGCACACTGCCGGGCGCTCCGGCTGGCCGAAAATCTGGCATAACAGTTCGACCGACAGGTGCACGCAGCGAACGCCTGCCGGTTTGCCCTGTGGCATTCCGGGTAATGGCGAACTGATGGAGGGGGCGATGCAGCATGCGCCACAGCCTTCACGGCAATTCATGACCAGCAGGTCCTCGACGACTCAATGTGGATGGCCGGGCTAGAGTACGCCCTAAAACAGCCGTTTTAAAATGGTCTAACAGGGGTTTTTCGCAGAAAACAAAAGTGACTGACCAGTCTCCGACACATGGTCGGCGGTCGACGTCACCTTTGTGGGAAAAGTTTACTGCTTGAACTCGAATTCCAGCGCCGCGCCTTCCACGTCGCGCCGTTCTTCGTTGCGCAACTGCAGCTTCATTTCATTGCTGAGCAAGCGGCCGTTGATCTGGAAGGCGCTGTTGTCGGCGGGCTTCTCGCCAAACATCGGCGGCAACAGTGGCACACTCTTGGGTTTTGGCATGGTGCCGATGGGCTGCAAGTGTCTGACCATGTCGGATGGCAGCGACAGGTCCAACTGTGCCGGTGGCAATTGCGTCTGCGTCACTTCGCGAGACGCCTTGGACTTGCTGGCCGCGCGCTTTTTGGCGGCGGCGGTGGGTTTCTTCACCTCTGGCGCTTTTTTTACAGGGGCAGGCTTTTTCGCGGGGGGCTTCTGCTCGGTACTGGCCGCGGGCTTGGTTTCGCTCACAGGGGCTGCCGCCAGCGCTGTGCCGACGTTGCACAGGCTTAACAAGCCAATCACCAAAACCGCGCGAACAATCAAAGTCATATTGCCTACAGCATTAACGGCAGAGGGCCATATGCTCGCTTGTTGTGCGCGGCATGACAAGCGCGGTGATTAGCGTGCTATAGGATTTGTCCCCTTTCTGAGCGTCACAGTCCGGCTGCCGTCTCCTGGCAGAGCTGGCTCGCCAGCATCCCCAAAGTCATCAGCGCCCGCTCTGCCTCGCGGTTCCACGGCGTACCGCAGTTAAGGCGAATACAGTGGTTGAACTGCTCGGTGTTACTGAAGATCAGCCCCGGCGCGATGCTGATGCCCTGTTGCAGTGCACGCACGTGCAGTTCCTGGGTATTGACCCGCCCGGGCAAACTGACCCACAGGATGAAGCCGCCCGTCGGACGGGTCATCTGCGTGCCTTCCGGGAAGTATTGCTGCACGGCCAGTTGGAAGGCGCTGAGGTTCTTGCGGTACTCCTGGCGGATGTAACGCAGGTGCCGATCGTAGCCGCCGTTTTCCAGGTACGCGGCGACGCCCATCTGGGTCACGCTGCAGGCGGAGTGGGTACTGAACATCTGCAAGCGCTGGATTTCCTGCTGATACTTGCCGGCGATCATCCAGCCGATGCGCACGCCGGGAGACAGCGTCTTGGAAAAGCTGGAGCAATAGATCACCCGATCCAAGCGGTCATAAGCCTTCAAGGCCTTGGTGCGGCCCAGTTCGAACATCAACTCGCCGTAGATATCGTCCTCGACAATCTGGATATCGAAGTCCGACGCCAGGCGCAGCAACTGTTTCTGCCGCTCTTCGGGCATGGTGCCGCCCAGCGGGTTGCTCAGCCGCGTGGTCAGCACCAGCGCCTTGATCGACCACTGGTTGGCCGCCAGTTGCAGGGCTTCCAGGCTCATGCCGGTGGACGGGTCGCTGGGGATCTCAATGACCTTGAGGCCCAACAGGTCAGCCAGTTGCAGCAAACCGTAATAGGTCGGTGACTCTGCGGCAATCAGGTCGCCCGGCCGCGTCAGCACGCGCAGCGACATCTGCAAAGCATCGACGCAACCGTGGGTGATCACCACTTCGGAAGGGTCCACCACCACGCCCGCATCGCGCATGCGGATCGCCACCTGGCGGCGCAGCGGTTCAAAACCGGGGCTGAACATATAGCTGAACGCCCGTGGGCTCTGGAAGCGCGTGACTTTGGCCAGTTGCTGATGCAGCGCGCGTACCGGCAAGTAGTCCACGCTCGGCACGGCGGCACCCAGCGGGAACACCCCTTCGCGGCGCGACTCGCCCAATACCTGCTGAATGATGCTGCTGCGGGTAACCAACCCCGGACGCTCGACCCGTGCAATATCAGGCGTCGGCGCGGTGAGTGCTGGCGTCTGGTGCACGTAATAGCCGGACTGCGGCCGCGCCCGGATCAGCCCCTGGTCTTCCAGGTTGGCGTAGGCCTGCAACACCGTGGCGTGGCTCACGTTCAACTGCGAGCTCATCTTGCGCACCGAAGGCACGCGTTCACCCGGTTGATAGACACCGCGCCGGATATCCTCAGCCAGTTGCTGGGCGATACGTTGGTAAAGCAACAGATTGGTCATGACGCAGCACTCGATTTCACGGGTATTTTATTTTTGTGTGAAACATACCGGCACAGTTTAGAAGTGTACGGGGACAGTTGCCACAATAGTCGAGCGCGGGCGGGAGTGACAGTAAAAACTGTAATGCTAAGGCGCATAAAAAAACCGATCATTGACCGGCTTACGCCACCTGTAGGAGCTGGCTTGCCAGCGATGCAGGCAACTCGGTCTATCAGGTAAACCGAGGTGATGCTATCGCTGGCAAGCCAGCTCCTACAGGTTGATCTGTGTCAGTTGCCTACCGGGCGGCGCCGAGTTGGCCTTTTTCGTCGGAGAAAACGATTTCAACGCGACGATTCTGCGCCCTGCCCCGCTCGGACGCATTGGCCTCCACCGGGTACTGGTCGCCATAACCCTCGACCTGGATGCGTTTTTCGTCGATCCCAAGGTCAACCAGCACATCCGCCACCGACTGCGCGCGGTCACGCGACAGTTTGAGGTTTTCGCGTTCGCCGCCGGTGTTGTCGGCATACCCCTCGATGCGCACCACGCGCTTGGGGTTGAGTTGCAGGAACTGCACGATTTTCAGCACCGTGCGATTGGCCGAGTTTTTTAGCTCTGCTTCACCGGTATCGAACAGCACATCGCCCAAGGTCATCACCAGGCCGCGATCGGTCTGGGTAGTGGCCAGGCTGGCGATCTGTTCTTCAAGCCACTTGCCCTGCTGCTGCACACTGGTCAGCTTGTTTTCCCGCAGGGCCAATTGCAGGCGCTGGCGCTCCAGTTCGAGCTTGACGCGGCGTTCTTCGTTCAGCCCCTGCTCGGTGTGTTCGCGGGCGATGGCGCTGTAACGCTGGCTCAGGTAAGCGTAATGCACCACGTCGGCGCCGCTGCCCCAGTAGCTGGACAAACGGTCGGCACGGGCCAGGGACTCACCGGCGCGGATCACGTCCTTGGGCGCAAAGCGCAACACGTTGGCATCTTCCTTGACCTGCTGGAAGTCGTTGCCCGCCTGTTGCAAGGCCTGCTCGCTGTCGGGATGGCTGGCGCAACCGCCCAACACGGCGGTGCCCAACAGCACCGCACAGCTCAAACTACGGATCATCGGGCTCATTGGGCTTCCCCCAACTGCAATTGCTTGCGCAGGCGGGTAATACGGGTGTTGAGCACGTTCAGTTGTTCCTGGCTCTTGCGCGTCAGCACCTTGGCTTCGGCCAGGCGTGCGTCCAGCTCGGATTGCTCGAAACGCATACGGGCGTTTTTGTAGGATTGGTCGGCCATGCTCGACTTGGCCCGGGCGAACTTGGCTTCGGCCAGTTTCAATTCAGGCGATTCATCCGCGTTGGCCCCCACGGCACTGGCTTGCTCCAGGGCTTGCTGGGTGAGGCGCATTTGTTCATTCGGCGCAGGATCGGCTGCACATCCCGCCAGAGCGACAACGGCGAGGGCCGCGAAAAGAGGTCGAAGAGTCACTGAAAATCCCTACTTTGTTGGGGTGCCGACGGGTTGCTGCAATTGCGCTTTCCAGCGCTCCAGATTGCTCTGCAACGCAGCTTGCGCCACACCGGACGCGGGCAATTCTGTCATCTTTTTGGCCAGCTGTCCGCGTAGCCACGGATCATTGCAGGCCGAGTTATGGGAAATCGCCAGGTACAGACCCGGCTGGTCGATGGGGATATCGCGGGCAACCAGGTCGTTGCTCATGCCCAAGGTCTGCGCCATGGCCATGCCGGAATAACGCCCGGCGAGCACGTAGTCGACTTCACCCAGCAGCAGTTTCTGGAACGCCGGCGTCAGCGACGGCAGGCGTTGCAGGCTCAGTTGCTCACGGGCAAAGGTTTCGAAAGCCGCGCTCAAACGCGCGCGCTCTGACACCGCGCCTTTGTGGCCGTGCAGGTCGGCGGCCGAGGCATAGGCCAGCGCTGAGTCCTTGCGCGTCCACACCAGGTAGTCGAGCTGCACCAGCGCCGGGTGGATGTAGTCGAGGGTTTCCAGCTCGCCCAGGTTCAGCGGTGCGTCGGCAAGGATGTCCATGCGCCCGCTGCGCACTTCCTCCAGGGCCAGGGAACGCTTACCGCCGTAGAGCAGGTCGACTTTCAAGCCGAGGTCTTTGCCCACTTGCTGCAATACATCGGCGGTGGCGCCGATCAGGTGCGTGGGGTCTTGTGGGTCGCGCCACAGCAACGGCGGTGCGTCCGGGCTACCGGTGATCACCAGGCGGTCGCATTTGCCGGCGGCCAACGACAGCGTAGGCAGCAACGTGAGGCCCAGCAGTAGAGCCCAAGCGCGCAATTCCATGGCGTGTGTCTCCAAGTCAAAAAAAAGCCCGGTCACAAGGACCGGGCTCTTTATAAGTGAAGCGACTGGATTAGACCAGCTTCTCCAACTCAGGGACGGCTTCGAACAAGTCCGCCACCAGGCCGTAATCGGCCACCTGGAAGATCGGCGCTTCTTCGTCCTTGTTGATCGCAACGATCACTTTGGAGTCTTTCATACCGGCCAAGTGCTGAATCGCGCCGGAGATACCGACGGCGATGTACAGCTGTGGCGCAACGATCTTGCCGGTCTGGCCGACCTGCATGTCGTTGGGTACGAAACCTGCGTCGACGGCCGCGCGAGAAGCGCCAACCGCAGCGCCCAGCTTGTCGGCCAGGGCGTACAGGTGCTTGAAGTTGTCACCGTTCTGCATGCCACGGCCGCCGGAAACGACGATCTTGGCAGCGGTCAGCTCAGGACGATCCGACTTGGCCAGTTCCTCGCCAACAAAGCTGGAAGTGCCAGCGTTGTGAGCTGCAGCAACGGCTTCAACGGCGGCCGAACCACCTTCGGCGGCAACCGGGTCGAAACCGGTAGCACGCACGGTGATCACTTTGACCGAAGCGTTGGACTGTACGGTAGCGATGGCGTTACCGGCGTAGATCGGGCGCTTGAAGGTGTCGGCGCTTTCAACCGAGATGATCTCGGAGATCTGGTCAACGTCCAGTTGCGCGGCAACGCGTGGCAGGATGTTTTTGCCGTTGGAGGTAGCAGCAGCCAGGATGTGGCTGTAGCCAGCGCCCAGCTCTGCAACCAGCGGAGCCACGTTTTCTGGCAACTGATGCGCGTAGGCGGCGTTGTCAGCGTTCAGGACTTTGCTCACGCCCGCGATTTTCGCAGCGGCTTCAGCCACGGCGCCAGCGCCTTGGCCAGCGACCAGCACGTGAATGTCGCCACCGATTTTAGCGGCGGCAGCCACGGTGTTCAGGGTGGCCGGGGCCAGCACCTTGTTATCGTGTTCGGCGATTACGAGGATAGTCATGATCAGATCACCTTCGCTTCGTTTTTCAGTTTCTCGACCAGTTCGGCCACCGACTTGACCTTGATGCCCGCGCTGCGTGCAGCCGGTGCTTCAACCTTGACGGTCTTGTTGGTGGAGGCGGTGGAAACGCCCAAAGCTTCAGGAGTAACCGACTCAAGCGGCTTCTTCTTGGCTTTCATGATGTTTGGCAGGGACGCGTAGCGCGGCTCGTTCAAACGCAGGTCGGTGGTGACGATGGCTGGCAGCTTCAGGGAAACGGTCTGCGCGCCGCCGTCGATTTCACGGGTTACAGCTACGCTGTCGCCGCTCACTTCGACTTTGGAAGCGAAGGTGCCCTGGCCGTAACCGGTCAGCGCAGCCAGCATCTGGCCAGTCTGGTTATTGTCGCTGTCGATGGCCTGTTTGCCGAGGATCACCAGCTGAGGCTGTTCCTTGTCGACAACGGCTTTGAGCAGCTTGGCCACGGCCAGGGAGGTCAGCTCTTCAGCGGACTCGACCAGGATGGCGCGGTCGGCACCCAGTGCCAGGGCGGTACGCAGCTGCTCTTGAGCAGTGGTAGGGCCGATGGAAACCACGACGATTTCAGTCGCCACGCCTTTCTCTTTCAGGCGGACGGCTTCTTCCACAGCGATTTCGCAGAAAGGGTTCATCGACATCTTGACGTTAGCAAGGTCGACGCCGGAATTGTCCGCCTTGACGCGAACTTTCACGTTGTAATCGACAACGCGTTTGACAGCTACAAGAACCTTCATGGATTCCTCGTTACTCTCCGGTGAAAAGAAAGTCGCCTAGGCGAACCTGGCGGTTGATGCTCATCGGCACACAAGGGCACCTCCAAAAACGCAGGCGGTGACCTTGCTCACGGGAAATGATGACCGTTCGTCAGTGGTGACTGAGAGGTCATTCTTTATCGCAGCGTGTAAACTGCGCGCCATTGGCTGGACGCGCGCCACCTGTCTTGCTTTTGGACGTGCTCTTGAAACCTGCAGTCTGCCTACGGTTAGCGCAAAACCGACCGTATATTGACCGGAACACCTATTCTGGTCAATACGGCAAAATAGCCAGTCATAAGCCGCACCACTTTGATTTACCTAGCCTGCGGGCAATTCAAACAAACGTTTGTATTGGACGCTAGCAGTGGTGTAGATATAATGCGCCACCTAGAGAGAAAGGTGGGTCTTGCCGTTGCCGCAAGACAACACCGAACCTCCACCCATTAGAAAAAAAAGCCTGTTGAGCCTTGAGTAGGAGATAGCCTGTGGAACGCGAATACATGGAATTCGACGTGGTCATCGTCGGCGCTGGCCCGGCGGGACTGTCTGCCGCCTGCCGACTGAAGCAGAAGGCCGCCGAAGCCGGTAAGGAAATCAGCGTCTGCGTGGTCGAGAAAGGCTCCGAAGTCGGCGCGCATATCCTCTCCGGTGCCGTGTTCGAACCACGCGCCCTGAACGAACTGTTCCCGGACTGGAAAGAACTCGGCGCCCCGCTCAACACCCCGGTGGTGCGCGACGACATCTATGTACTGCGCAGCCCCGAAGCCTCCACCAAGGTGCCTGACTTCTTTGTGCCCAAGACCATGCACAATGAAGGCAACTACATCATCTCCCTGGGCAACCTGTGCCGCTGGCTGGCCCAGCAGGCCGAGAACCTGGGCGTGGAAGTCTACCCAGGCTTCGCCGCCCAGGAAGCGCTGTTCGACGAAAACGGCGTGGTGCGCGGGATCATCACCGGCGACCTCGGCGTCGACCGTGAAGGCAACCCGAAAGAAGGCGTCTACACCCCCGGCATGGAACTGCGCGGCAAGTACACGCTGTTCGCCGAAGGTTGCCGTGGCCACATCGGCAAGCAACTGATCCAGCGCTTCAACCTGGACAGCGACGCCGACGCCCAGCACTACGGCATCGGGCTGAAGGAAATCTGGGAAATCGACCCCGCCAAGCACCAACCTGGCCTGGTCGTCCACACTGCTGGTTGGCCGCTGGACATCATGAGCGCCGAAAACACCGGCGGCTCGTTCCTCTATCACCTGGAAAACAACCAAGTGGTGGTCGGTTTGATCGTCGACCTGTCCTACAGCAACACCTTCCTGTCGCCGTTCGATGAGTTCCAGCGCCTCAAGCACCACCCGGTGCTGGCCCAGTACCTGGAAGGCGGCAAGCGCATCAGCTACGGCGCACGCGCCATCTGCAAAGGCGGCCTGAACTCGCTGCCAAAGATGGTCTTCAAGGGCGGCGCGCTGATCGGTTGCGACCTCGGCACCCTGAACTTCGCCAAGATCAAAGGCAGCCATACCGCGATGAAGTCCGGCATGCTCGCCGCCGACGCGGTGGCCGACCGCCTGTTCGCCGAATCCGAAGGCGGTGATGAACTGACCGCTTACGTCGACAGCTTCAAGTCCAGCTGGCTCTACGAAGAACTGTTCGCCAGCCGCAACTTCGGCCCGGCCATGCACAAGTTCGGCCCGATCCTCGGCGCCGGCTTCAACTGGTTCGACCAGAACATCCTGGGCGGCAAAATGCCGTTCACCCTGCACGACACCAAGCCGGACTACGCCTGCCTCAAGCTGGCCAAGGACAGCAAGAAAATCGACTACCCGAAACCCGACGGCAAGCTGAGCTTCGACAAGCTGAGCTCGGTGTTCATCTCCGGTACCAACCACGAAGAAGAGCAACCGTGCCACTTGAAGCTCAAAGACCCGAGCATCCCGATCGGCACCAACCTGCCGCTCTACGATGAACCGGCGCAGCGCTACTGCCCGGCCGGCGTGTATGAAGTGATCACCAAGGAAGACGGCGAGAAGCGCTTCCAGATCAACGCCCAGAACTGCGTGCACTGCAAGACCTGTGACATCAAGGACCCTTCGCAGAACATCACCTGGGTCACGCCGGAAGGCGCGGGTGGGCCGACTTACCCGAATATGTAAGCTCGCGGCTCGAACAAAAAGGCTCCCAAATGGGAGCCTTTTTTATAGCCAACACAACCATACCTGTAGGAGCCGGCTTGCCGGCGATGAGGCCTTCAAGTCCTGCAATGATCTTGCGGGCGCCATCGCCGGCAAGCCGGCTCCTACAGGGTTGGCGTAGGATCAGGCCGCGCGTTCTTCACCGGGATTGCGCAGGAAATAGCGTTTATATTCCCGACTGAACTGCGACGTACTCTGATACCCCACGTTATGCGCCGCCTGCGCCACACCCATGCCGTCCACCAGTAGCAGTTGCTGAGCTTTGAGGAGGCGCAATCGCTTCAAATACTGCACCGGCGATAGCAACGTGCAGCGTTTGAAGTGTTCATGAAACGTCGACGCACTCATGTGCGCATAGCCCGCCAGCGTCTCGATATTCAGCGGCTCGGCGTAATGGGCATGCAGGTGATTCAGCGACGTGGCGATCCGCGAAAACTGCCCCTGTTGTTCCACCAGCGCCCGCAATACATCCGCTTGCGGGCCACGCAATGCGGTGAACAACACTTCCCTGACCCGCGCCGGGCCCATGATCCGGCTTTCCAGCGGATCGTGCAGGCATTCCAACAGCCGCTCGACAGCACCGCGCATTGCGTCATCGAGCATCACCGAGCTCATTGACTCCAGCGTCTGTGCGGTCGGTGGCGGCCCGGCCTGAATGCCCATGGCCATGACCAATTCACCCAGCACCACGCGATCAATGCCAACCGTGACGCCGTACAACGGCGCATCGGACGCCATGGCAAACGTCTCGCATTCGAACGGCACCGGCATCGCCTGGATCAGGTAATGCCCGGCGCCATATTCCAGCGTGCGCGGGCCCAGGTAGGCGACTTTGCTGCCCTGGGCCACGAACATCAGGCTTGGCTCGTAGATCTGCGGCCCACGCGCCACGTCGCAACTGGCGCGCAACACCTGCACGCCGGGCAGGTTCGTCGGCGAGAAACCGTCGCAGGGCGTGAGCCCTTCAATCAAGGCAACCAGCGTGGCGTTGGCGTCGAGATGGCGGGTGAGCAACATGGCAAAAACTTCGCGAAAAGGGGATGAGAGCATCATCGCAGGTCTGGCGTCACATGGATCCAAACACGGGGCACTCCCGGACGAATAGGCATGAGACTCGGAGCAATCGCCATGGCCGCATCAGGACCCGGCGCGGAGAATGCGCCACCTCACCTGTCATTGCTTTTGCGAGGTCTCCCCATGTACACCGCCATCGGTTACGCCGCCCAGTCGGCCACCACTCCCCTCGCCCCCATGTCGTTCCAGCGCCGCAGCCCGCGCGTCGATGACGTGGCGATCGAGATCCTGTACTGCGGCGTCTGCCACTCCGACATCCACCAGGCGCGCAACGAATGGGGCATCGCCGTGTATCCACTGATGCCCGGCCACGAGATCGTCGGCAAGGTCACCGCCGTTGGCGCCAACGTCACCGCGCACAAAATCGGTGATCTGGTCGGCGTGGGCTGCATGGTCGATTCGTGCCGTCACTGCGACGCGTGCCAAGCGGACCTGGAGCAATACTGCCTCGAAGGCCCGACCATGACCTACGCCACCCCGGACCGCGTTGACGGCAGCAACACCATGGGCGGTTACTCCGACAGCATCGTGGTCAGCGAACATTTCGTGGTGAAGATCCCGGCCAAGCTCGACCTGGCCAGCGCCGCGCCGATCCTGTGTGCTGGCATCACCACCTACTCGCCGCTCAAGCACTACGGCGTGAAGGCCGGCGATAAAGTCGGCGTGCTCGGCATGGGCGGCCTGGGCCATATGGGCATCAAGTTTGCCAAGGCCATGGGCGCGGAAGTGACCTTGTTTACCCGCTCGGCGAGCAAGGCCGAAGAAGGCCGTCGCCAGGGCGCCGATCATGTGATCGTGTCCACCGACGAAGCCCAGATGAAAGCCGCCGCCGGGCACTTCGACTTCCTGCTGGACACCATTCCGGTGCAGCACGACCTGAACCCCTACCTCGACGTGCTGCGCTTTGACGGCGTGCACATCCTGGTCGGCCTGATCGAGCCGGTAGACCCGCCCGTCAACGCCGCCAAGCTGGTGCTGGGCCGCAAGGTACTGGCCGGTTCGTTGATCGGCGGCATTGCCGAAACCCAGGAAGTCCTGGATTTCTGCGCCGAGCACGGCATCACCTGCGACATCGAAATGCTCGACATCCGCAATATCAACGAAGCCTACAGCCGCATGATCGCCGGCGACGTGAAGTACCGTTTTGTCATCGACATGGCGACGCTGAAGGCCTGATCAGGCCTTCGCGCCCAACTCCGCTGACAGCCGGGCTGCGACCTGTTTGACCACAGGAATCAGCTCGGCCATTTTCTCCAGCGGCATGTAGGGCACGGTACTGGCGATGCTGATACCGGCGACGATGCGCCGGCTGGCATCGCGCACCGGTGCCGCCACGCAACGGATCGACGGTTCGTTGTCTTCCAGGTCGAACGCATAACCGCCCACCACGTATTCATGCATGCGCTGCTCGAACTGTGCCCATGACTGTTCTGGGTGCTGCGGCCATTGCAGGCTTTTCCCACCCGCTGGCAGGCTGACTTCGTACAGACGTTGCCACTCCGCAACCGTGTCATCCAGCAGCAATGCCTTGCCGATCCCGGTACGCGCCAGCGGCATGCGATGGCCGACCCGTGAGCGCATTTCCGGGCCGTTGCGGCCAGGATTCTTGTGCAGGTACAGCACGTCGTCGTATTCACGGATGGCCAAGTGGATGGTGTCGCCGGTCAGCGCCGACAACTCATCCAGATACGGAATGGCCAAGGTCACCAGCGGCAGCTCTTCGCGTGCCTGAAAACCCAGCTCGATCAACTTCGGCCCCAACAGGTAACCGACCTGCGGCACCACGCGCAGGTAACGCTCTTCCACCAGGCAACTGGCCAGGCGGTGGGTGGTGCTGCGGGTGGTACCGATGCGCTTGGCGATCTCTTTCAGATCCCGCGCACCTGCCGCCACCGCTTGCACCACGCCCAGGCCACGCAGCAGGGTCTGGGTGCCAGTGGGGGCGGCGTCTTTGACGGGGGTGTGGGCGTTTTCCTGCATATCGGGCCTATGTGGTGGTACGAAAACGGCGAGCATTATGATCTCTGGTGCCTTCCGTGGCGAGCAGGCTTGCCCTGCTTGGGGCTGCGCAGCGGCCCCGGTAAATTCACTGCGGTTTGCCAGGTAAAACAGGTTGCCTGGTTTTAGGGCCGCTTCGCAGCCCAACGCAGGGCAAGCCTGCTCGCCACAACAAGCTCATCAGCCGCAAAGATCAGCGTTGTTTCATGCGGTCGATGATGACGGCCAGCAACAGGATCGAACCCCGGATCACGTACTGGTAGAAAGTGTCGATGTTCTTCAGGTTCATCGCATTCTCGATGATCGCCAAAATCAGCACCCCGGCAATCACGTGACGGATCATGCCAATGCCGCCACTCAACGACACCCCGCCCAATACACACGCCGAGATCACGGTCAGCTCAAACCCCTGGCCAATCATCGGCTGGCCCGAGGTCATGCGCGAGGCGAGGATTACCCCGGCCAAGGCGCCGATCAAGCCGTGCACGGCAAAGATGATGATCTTGGTGCGATCAACGTTCACCCCGGCCAACAACGCCGCTTCCTGGTTACCACCGATGGCCATGGTGTTGCGCCCATAGGTGGTGTAGTTGAGCAGCCAGCCAAAGAACACAAAGCACAGCACGGTGATGATGATCGGCACCGGCACGCCCATCAGTTGGCCGTTGCCGAACACGAAGAAACCTTCGTCCATCACGCCGACGGCCTTGCCGTTGGAAAAGATGTACGCCAGTCCACGTACGATTTGCATGGTCGCCAAGGTCGCGATCAATGCGTTGATGCGCAGTTTGGCGATGACGATGCCGTTGATCAGCCCCACCACCAGGCCCATGGCCAACGCAGCGGACACGCCAAGCACCACGCTATCGGTGTCGCGGATCACAATGCCCGCGACCACGCCGGCACAGGCAATCACCGAGCCCACCGACAAGTCGAAGTGCCCCGACGCCAGGCAGAACAGCATGGTGCACGCCGCGATGCCCACGGTGGAAATCGCCAGGCCCAGCCCACGCATGTTCAACGGCGAAAGGAAGTTATCGATAAACAACGCGCTGAGCACAAAGATGCTCAACGCGGCGAGCAGCATCACCCAGTCATCGAGGAACTTGCGCTGGTTGAAACCCGGCCAGAAGCCCTTTGCAGTTTTTACCTCAGACATCATTCACCTCGAATTCTTCAAGCCCGCGAACGCGGGAGAGCCAGTTGCAACAGCCGTGCTTCGTCCGCTTGGTCGCGGGTGAGTTCGCCGGTCAGGGCGCCTTCGCTCATCACCAGGATGCGGTCGCTGATGCCCATCACTTCCATCAGGTCGCTGGACACCACGATCACCGCAATACCGCTGGCGGCCAGGTTGTGGATGATCTGGTAGATCTCCGACTTGGCGCCGATGTCGATACCACGGGTGGGCTCGTCCAGCAGCAGCACCTTCATCGGCATCGACAGCCAGCGGCCGAGAATGGCCTTTTGCTGGTTGCCACCGGAGAGGTACATGATTTTCTGTTCAGCGTTGGGCGTCTTGACCTTCATCGCCTTGATCTGCCGGTCGGCGTTGGTCGTTTCCCAGCCGTCGCGCAGCAGCCAACCGAAGGTGGAATGGGCACCGCGCGCGCTGATATTGATGTTCTCGGCCACGCTGGACAGCGGGATGATGCCCTCCTTCTTGCGGTCTTCCGGGCACAGCAGCACGCCGGCGGTTATGGCATCGCGGGGTGAACGCAATTGCAGTGTTTGCCCGCAGAGTTCCAGGCTGCCGGCGGTGCTGCGGGTCAAACCGCTCAGCAGCCGAAACAGTTCCGTGCGCCCCGCCCCGACCAATCCGAACAGGCCAAGAATCTCACCCTTGTGCACGTTAAGGTTGACCGGTTCACGCAGGCCAGGCCCGAGTAAGCCCTCGACCTTCAGCGCCACTTCACCTTTTTCCCGTGGCCGGTAATCGTAGATGTCCTGGATATCGCGACCGACCATGCAGGTCACCAACTGGTCATGGGTCAGCGCGCTCATGTCGTCGAAGGTGCGTACATAGCGGCCGTCCTTGAACACCGTCACGGCGTTGCAGATGCGGAACACTTCTTCCATACGGTGCGACACATAGAGCACGACTTTGCCCTCGTCACGCAGGCGCGTGATGATCGCCATCAAGCGGTCGATCTCCCGCGCCGACAAGCTGCTGGTGGGTTCGTCGAAGGCAATCACATGGGCGCCACGGGACAACGCCTTGGCGATTTCCACCAGTTGGCGCTGGCCAAGGGACAGGCGTCCGAGCTTTTCGTCCGGATCGATTTCATCGGCCAGGCCCTTGAGACAGGCCAACGCTTGCTTGCGCAACTGGCCGCGATTGACCACGCCGAAACGGGTCGGCAAATGCCCAAGAAAGAGGTTCTCGGCGACGGTCATTTCCGGCACCAGGTGCAGCTCCTGGTGGATGACCGCCACGCCGCTGGCAATGCTGTCGGCGGCGGACTTGAAGTCCATGGTCTGCTCGCCGATCTGCAGTGTTCCGCTGCTCGGCAGGTAGGCGCCGCCGAGAATCTTCAGCAGCGTCGACTTGCCAGCGCCGTTCTCGCCCATCAACGCGTGCACCTCGCGCGGCCGCGCTTCAAAGCTGATCTGCGCCAGGGCTTTCACACCGGGAAATTCCTTGCCGATGCCGTTGAAACGCAGGGCCGCGCCGGTCATTTCCACAGCCCGATTTTGCTCAACTCTTCCTTGAAGTTGGCGCGGGTGATCAGGGTCACGTTATCCAGCGCGGTGAACTTGGCCGGCTCGGTGCCCTTGGTAACCCACTCGAACATCGCGCTGGCGGTTTTGTAGCCGGAGGCGTCAGGGCTTAGCAGCATCGAGCCATAGAAGCCGGTGTCGGACTTCTTCAGTTCCTCAATCGCATCGGTGCCGTTGATGCCGACGCCGATCACATTGGCCGCCTTGAACCCGGCGCTTTCGGTGGCACGTACGCCACCCAGCACCGTGCTGTCGTTCATGCCGCCGATGATCAGGTTTTTCGCACCGCTGGGCAGTTTCACCAGGGCCGAGTTGGTGGAATCCATGCTGCCGGGCACGTCGAGGGTTTTCTGCGCACTGAACAGGATGTGGTCAGCGGGCAGGCCGGCAGCCTTGAGGCCTTCGACCGAACCGTCAGTGCGTTTCTTGCCGGTTTCCAACTCGTCGAACGTGTTGATGACGGCGTAGGTTTCCTTCCAGTCCCAGTTGCGATGCTTGGCTTCGGTAGCCATGGCTTCGCCTTGTTTCTGGCCGATCTTGTAGGCGTCCAGACCGACGTAGGGCACGTCTTCCATAGGCTTGCCCTTGGCGTCGACAAAACGGTCGTCGACCGCCAGCACTTTAAGGTTATTGAGCTTGGCCTTGGCCATGATCGCCGGGCCGAGTGACACGTCTGGCGGGCAGATCACAAAGCCCTTGGCGCCGTTGGCGGCCAGGGTGTCGATGGCCGACAAGGTTTTTTCACCGTCCGGCACGGCGATCTTGATCACGGTGAAGCCCTGGTCCTTGCCGGCTTTTTCGGCGAAGGCCCATTCGGTCTGGAACCAGGGTTCTTCGGCCTGCTTGACCAGGAAACCAATCTTCACTTCTTCAGCGAGCGCCACGCTGCTGAACGCCATTGCCAGCGCCAAAGTGCCTAGAGTCTTCTTGAACATGGACCACCTCCTTCTTGTTATTGGAAAACGGTTTAGTCGTGGTACATCACAGAACGCCCGCCATCGATCATCAGGCAGGTTGCATTGATAAAGGGCGCCTCGTCGGTCGCCAGGAACAGTGCCGTCATCGCTACCTCGACCGGCTGGCCAATGCGCTTGGGCGGGTGCAGGTCGAAGGCGCGCTGGCGCTCGGCGTGGGGGTCGGGAAAACCGTTCCAGTAGTCGACGTTGAGCTGGGTTTCGATGTAACCCGGCGCGATGGCATTCACGCGGATGCCCTTGGGCGCGTATTCGATGCCGAGGGCGCGGGTCAGGCCGAGCAGGCCGTGCTTGGCCACGGGATAGGGAAAGCAGCCGGGGATGATGTGGCTGGAATGGGTGGACGCAATGTTGATGATGTTGCCGATGCCCTGCTCGATCATGTGCGGCAACACCGCGCGGCAGCCGAACCAGGCACCGTCAAGGTCGATGGCGAAGCAGCGGCGCCAGTCTTCGTCGGTCATCTCCAGCGGGTCGCGGAACACGTTGACCCCGGCGCAATTGATCAGCACATCCACGCGGCCGAAGCGCTCGAGGGCCAGGTTGACCAGTGCCTGCCATTGATCCTTGGACGTGATGTCGACGGCTTGCGCGTGAATCTCTGCGCCGCGTTCACGCCAGTGAGCGGCGACCTTTTCGACCTTTTCGCCTTGGATATCCGCGATGATCAACTGTGCCTGTTGGGCCTGGAAACACGCGACGATGGCCTCGCCAATGCCCTGGGCGGCGCCGGTGATGATCACCACTTTGCCTTTGAGCCGCTCGCCATAGGTTGGCTCGGGCACGGCGGGGAGTGACAAGGGTTGTGCCTGCATCGCTTCACCTGTTTTATTTTTGGTAGTGAGTGCTGATGCAGCCGACTATAAACCCATCATTTGAAATATCTCAATATATAAATTTGCATCCCACATAGTGAGCATAAAAACAAAAAAACCGGCGAATCGTCGCCGGTTATTTGTAGGGCCTTCTCCGTCAGCCGAGGGCGAAGTCACGCAGTGCGTCGCCTTCCATGCGATAGCGCACCCACTCTTCCTGCGGCTGGGCGCCGATGGATTTGTAGAAGGCAATCGCCGGTTCGTTCCAGTCCAGCACGCTCCACTCAAAGCGCCCGCAACCGTTATCAAAGGCGATCTTCGCCAGGTGGCGCAGTAGCTTCTTGCCCGCCCCGCCGCCGCGCTGTTCCGGGTTGATGTAGAGGTCCTCCAGGTACAGGCAGTTGCTGCCCAGCCAGGTGGAATAGCTGAAAAAGAACACCGCAAAGCCAATCGGCAAGCCGTCGCGCAGGCAGATCAGGCCATGGGCGGTGGCGCCTTCACTGAACAGGCTACGCTCGATGTCCACCACACTGGCGATCACTTCGTGCCGGGCTTTCTCGTACTCGGCAAGCTCGGTGATGAACGTCAGGATCTGCGCAGCATCGCTGGGCACGGCGGGGCGAATCTCGATGGTCATGGGCGAGCCTTGGCAATTTCAAAGCACACATACTAAGACGCTTTCGTGACGGATTGCAGTGCAATTTCACTGCATACCCTTACTCCGTCCACGGCTAACGCTGGCACCACCAACCACACAACAATCGGCAAAGCGGTGCATGGTAAAAAGTCCGGCATAACTCCAATGACTTCCAGGCCCTCTTATGCATTCCAAGTCTGCGGTGAGCACGCCGCTGTTCGCCCTTTTTTGCCTTGCCAGTTTTCTGTTATCGCTGTCTTACGGCTCGACTTTTCTGTTGTCGTTGCTGATTCATACGCGCGGCGGTAACGAGCACGATGCAGGCAGTGTGATCTCCATGGCGATGCTCAGCACCTTCGTGGCGGTGGTGGTCTCCGGGCATTTGGCTGATGCGCTGGGCGCGGCGCGGGCGATTGCGGGATTGGGCCTGTTGTTGGTGGTGGCATGCCTGGGTTTTGCCCTGATGCCAGGTTTCGGCCTGGGCTTGATGGGGTTTGGCCTGGCCCTGGGACTCGGTTGGGGGGTGTTCTATACCTTAGGGCCGATCATCGTGGCCATGCTGGTGGAACCACAGCAGCGGGCCAAATACTTTGCGTTATTGTCCGGCAGCATGATGAGCGGGATCGGGGCCGGCCCCTTGCTCGGGCGTGCGGCCAGCGCATTGGAGCTGCCGCTGACCAGCGCGTTTTACATCGCCGCCTTCGCCAGCCTGATGGGCGTGGTGATGTTCTGGCGACTGGGCGCCCATCTCAAACAAGACACGGTTGTGGCAAAAATTTCCTGGCGTGCCACCCGCCAGGTGCTGTCATCGCGGGCGGTGTTCGCAATCATCATGGTCGGCCTGGGCGGTTGTGTGTTCGGCGGGTTGTCCTCATTCCAGACCAGCTACGCAGCGGCGCATTCCCTGGACTATTCGCTATTTTTCGTGGGTTTCCTGAGCGCGGCGATTACCAGCCGCTTGTTGATTGCAGGGTTTGTCGTCAGGCGTGATGCCTATCGCTCGGCGTGCGTACTGTCGGGGCTGATGCTGGTGTCGGTGTTGATGTTCGGCTTCACGGTATCGGGGACCTTCAGCTACCTGCTCGCCGCCATCACTCTAGGCGTGGGTTATGGGCTGACGTACTCGGTGATCAACGGGCTGGTGGCCAATGAAGCCCCCGCTGGCACCACGTCCCAAGCGTTGCTGCTGTTCAGCCTCGGGTACTTCGTCGGGGTGTTCGGGTTCCCGATGCTGGCGGGGCGGATCATCGTCGAGTATGGCCTGCAATCGCTGCTGCTGAGTGTGACGGCCGTGGCGTTGCTCAATTGGTTGATCAGCCTCGCGAGACTGATCTGGCGGCGGGCCTCGGCACACAAAATCTTACAGGTGAGCTAAGACCGTTCGTCGCCATCAAGGCACGAACGCCAAGGCCTGGCTGACCAATAGAGGGTAAGGACATTAATCATATGGAGACACCCTCATGAAAAATTCCAAGTTTGCTGCCCTCGCCCTCACAGGCCTGTTGTCTGCTGCATCGCTGAGCGCCTTTGCCGCCAGCTCGACCACCGGGCCCACCGATCCAACGCCGAATGCCACCACCGAGTCGCAGAAATCCATGGGTACCGGCATGGACACCAATGGTGGCGCGGTCATTGAGCCCGGTGCTGACCCGCGCACCCAAGGCAACGATACCCAGCGTCAAGCGCCTGCTGCCGTCGGTAACGGCAAAATGGGCCCGGCGATCAACCAGCCCAACATCAACAAAGGCGATGACTCCAACGTCCCAGGTGCCCCGAAACAACCTGCGCCTTGATCCATCGAACGCAAGACGAACACCCGATCATTTCCCAGTGAAGAGGTACGCATGAACGTCGATAGAAACCTTGAAAAAGAAGTCCTCACCCGCCTGCTGCACGCCCATCCGCAAGGCCTGGGCAAGGAGGTGCTGGATAACTACCGCGGCGAAAAAGAGGTGGCCAGTGTCTTGGCGTTCCTGCAGGACCGCGGGTTGATCAAGGATGGGCATGTGACCACTGACGCTGCCGGTGAGTATGCGTTGAATCTGCCGATCAAGCTGACGGCGTCTGGGGTGGATGAGGCGCGTAAGTTGGATAGCGCCAGCTCCCAGTAATACGTTGTTGGCTGGTCTGATCGAAGCGCTGAAAAAACCGGCTGAACACAAACCCACTGTAGGAGCCGGCTTGCCGGCGATGGCGGCGCATCAGTCACCGTAACGGTTGCAGATAAACCGCCATCGCTGGCAAGCCAGCTCCTACAGGTTTTGCTGCGTTTGCTCAGTGAGGAGTATGTCAACTTCGGCAGTGCCCGGGGAAGTTGCAGGTCCCCAGCGTGTCACCGCCAACGCCGCTGCCGCATTCGCACGGCGTGCCGCTTCAGCAGGTTTCAAACCTTTGGCAAGGCCAGCAATAAACACCCCTGCATGCGCATCCCCCGCGCCGTTGCTGTCCACCGCCGTAACCTTGAAGCCCGGTACATGTTCAGCCTGGCTCTGACGACTGACCCAGCAACCATTCGGCCCATCACGCACCACCAGCAAGGCATCAACGGGCAGGTGACGATTGAGATCGACCAGCGCATCCGCCAACGTACCCGCTCCGGTAAACGCCAGGGCTTCCGGGCCATTACTGGTCCAGATATCGATGCGCGGCAACAACGCCACCATCAGCGCTGAATCCGGCGCCTTGACCAACGGGCCCGGGTCGAACACCACGGTGATCGCTCGCGGTAGCGTCAGCAGCCAGTCGAGCAATGCCTGCGCCTTGCCTTCCAATAAAAGGCTGTAGCCGCTGACATACACGTAATCGTCCGCTTGCGGGACCATTCGCGCCAAGTCATCGGCACTCAAGTCACCTTCAGCGCCGATATGGGAAATGAAGGTGCGCTCAGTGGTGGCCTCGGTCAGCGATACACACAAACCGGTGTCTTTATCGGTGCTGGCCGCCTGGGCCATTTCGACCCCTTCGGCCTGCATCGCCGCACGGGCCAGGTCACCAAAGCGCCCATTGCCATGACGCCCGAGGTAAACCACCGGCAACCCATTGCGCCGCGCGGCCGCCATCACATTGAAGCCCCCTCCGGCCTCAAAGCTGGCCGATTGCGCCAGCACATCGCCGCCGGTGGCGGGCAGGGTATCGAGAGCCATGACCAGGTCGACGATGACCTGGCCTGTGTGCAGCAATCTAGACATTAGGACGCTCTACCAAAGCCGGGCGACGGTCAGCCGCGCCACCCAGTACTGCATAAATTCCGCCGGCCACCAGAAAGGTGACGATCCAGCCGAGGCCGTTGTGGCCCAGCCAGGAGTCGGACAAAGGCCCGGCGAACCAGATGTTTTCGGCAGTGGTGCCGATGGTGGTGAAGCTGAAACCCAGCACGATCGCCACCGCCCAGGCGCCGAACGCACGCCATTCCACACCACCGCGGTACCAGTAGGCGCTGCTTGGGCTCACGTCCAGCAGGTCCTTGGGGCTGTAGTGGTGACGGTGCATCAGGTCAACCACGAAGATGCCGACCCACGCCGTGATCGGCACCGCCAGCAACGAGATGAACGTGATGAACGGGCCGTAGAAGCTGTCGGCGATCAACATGAAGTAGATCGAGCCGGCGAAGATCGCCACGATGTCGACGATCACCGCATGCACACGCTTGACCTTCAAGCCGAGGGTCAGTGTGGTGAGACCCGCCGAGTACACCGACAAGTTGTTGGACAGCAGCAGCCCGCCAAACGCGGTGATCAGGTACGGCACCGCCATCCAGGTCGGCAGCATGTCGCGGATCGCGACGATCGGGTCAGTGGCGGAGGCCAGGTCGTTGTTGCCCACCGACAGCAAGCCGCCAAGGGTGATCAGCAACACCAGCGGAATGCCCGCGCCAAACGCGGCCGATGCCACCAGGCGCACGGCGGTGACGCTGCGGTGCTGATAGCGCGACATGTCGGCACCGGCATTCGCCCAGCCAATACCGGTACCGGCAGCCATGGTGCCGACGCCGATGATCATCGCGCTCAACGGCGCCGGGGTGGCGTTGAACACTGCGCTCCAATCGATGGTGGCGCAGAGGAAGCCGCCGACCAGAATGTTCAGGGCGCCAAACACATACGTGGCCCACTTCTGGATCACCAGCAACGTGGCATGGCCCAGGCCGGAAACCGACAAGGTCAGCAACACGAAGATGGCGATAAAGATCAGGGTCAGCACCGGCGCGCTTTTCGCCTCGACCGGCGAACCAAACAGGATCGAGCACAGCGACAGCAGCACAAACGCGGCCGTGGTGGTGTTGACGGTTTCCCAGCCCAGGCGCGACATCAGCGACACCAGCGTCGGCCCGATATTGCCGCGCACACCGAAGATGGCACGGGACAGCGTCAGGCTCGGCGCACGCCCACGGCGGCCAGCGATGGAGATGATGCCCACCACCGCGAACGAACCGGCAGCGCCGAGGATCGCCACGATGATTGCCTGCCAGATCGCCAGGCCGCGAAACGCCACCAGCGTGGCGCCGAGCGGCAAACCGAGGATGCTGATGTTGGCGGCGAACCACACCCAGAACAGTTGCAGCGGGTGCCCGTTGCACTCGCCTTCAGGGACCGGTTCGATGCCGCGTGTTTCCAATTGCCCGGCACTTTGGCCGGAAGAGGTGCTGCTCATGAGGGGGTGCTCCTGGTGCCTGTATTGTTGTGGTTGTGGCAGAAAATCAAAGCGTTAACCGGTCATCCTGACTCGACGCAACCTATGTAGGAGCTGGCTTGCCGGCGATTGCGATGTTCCAGCCACTGCATCGCCAACTGACCAATCGCCATCGCCGGCAAGCCGGCTCCTACAAGGTTCAGCGCAATTTGAGCAACCCTTGAACCAGCGGCTGCAACTCCAGGCCATTGACCTGTTTGACCTGTTCGATCATCGCGTCAGGCCAGCACTGCATGCCCAGGCACGCGCCCAGCATGGCGCCGAGAATGGCGGCAATGGTGTCAGTGTCGCCGCCAAGGCTGGCGGCCAGACACAGCGCTTCGAAGGCGTTCAACTCGCCCACCGCCACTTGCTGGGCCAGGGCAAACGACACCACCACCGACTCCTGGGACGCGACGGAAGTACCGATCAATTCGTACAGCAGGTCGGCGAACAGGGCTTTGTCGCCGCTGCCGACGCTCAGGGTGCGTGCCCAACTGATGCGCGTGGAAATACGCCCGCCGGCAATCCAGTGACCATGGCCTTCAGCCTGCTGGGCAATCTGGGTGCCGATGTTCAGTGCTTCGCCCAGGTCCGCGCCGTTGATGCCGGCCGACACCACCGCCGCCACCGCCGCCGCACTGGAAATTCCCAGGGTGGTGTTATGGGTGACCTGGCAGGCCTGGATCACCGCCTGGATAAACCGCGCCGGGTCGCTGACGTCGGCGGCGATCCCCACCGGGGTGATGCGCATCGCAGCGCCGTTGGTGGTGCCGTAGCGGCCAGACTCTTCCGGCGTGTGACCGGCGAGGATCATGTCGATGGCACGCTTGGTGGAGGGGCCGAGCAAATCCTGCGAGCCCTTGGCGCGCATCACTGCTTCCCAATCGATCAAACGCTGGGCGAGCACCGTCGGTTCGATGACGCCCTGCCCCTCCACCAGCAACTCACCCACCAGGATCGCCTGCTCGGTGTCATCGGTGATGGAACCGGCAGGCATGTTCGGCGCAATCGGCTGGTCGGCGTCGGCATCTTCCAGGCCAGTGATGGCGCCGAAACGCGCCCGGACCTGCTCGCGGCTCAAGGACTGGGTCGGCATGCCCAGGGCATCGCCCAATGCCAGGCCGTAGAAAGCGCCGAGGGCGCGAGTGTGCGGGGTCATTTCGAGTTTCCAAACTGGAGGTGCAGGCGAAAGTGCAGCGGGTCGAGCAAGCTTTCGACATGCTCCATGAAACGTTCGCGACGGTCGTAGGTGGTCCGTGAGGCCTTGAGAAACACCGTGCCTGCAGGACGGCCGAGCAACTCGGCGTCTTCGTCGCTGAGGGGTTCGGCGCCGATCCATTGGTCACCTTCGGCGCCGACGTAACCGTAGGCGGCCAGGGTGATGGTCAGGGAGTTATCGATCAGGCCGACTTTAGGCAGGCTTTCCAGGCCGCCAGATGCGGGCATCAACGAGCGTTCCAGGGAGACCGCTGTGCCGTCGGTGGTGCGGCGACGGCGATCAAGGGCAATGAATTGGTCGCTGCCGAAACGGCTGAACAGGTCGGGACGGGTCACCGCTTCCAAGCGCAGGATGTCGGTGTTCACTCGCGCCCCTGTGTCGGCCAGGGCCTGGGCCCAACCGCTGCGTTGGTCGAGCACCATGCCGTCAAAGGTGACAATCGAGCCGACGCCGCTCTGGGTCGCGATGTAGTTTCGGCGCTTCAACTCGGCGAGGGCTTCGCGCAGGGTGCCACGGCTGACCGCAAACTCTTCGGCCAACTGGTGCTCGCCCGGCAGCAGGAAACCGTCGGCCATCACTCCACCCTCGATACGGCGGATGAGCTCGTCGACGACGCGTTTTTTCTTATCAAATCGAACATGTCTAATCATGTACAAATTGATAACCGAAAGCGCCTATTTACAGCAAGCGAATTATTTCAGAGAGATGAAGAAACCGGCCTCAGGGTTCCAGGCCAATACGGAAAAACTCCCCGCCGCTCCAGACGCCCAGCCAGTTCTGACCGTTGATCGGACGGCTCACCGCCAACTCCACCAATTGGTAGAACACGTTGCGATGCACCAGGGCTTCGAGGTTGGTGCGCACCCGCAGATAGGGCGCGGGTTCCTGGGTGTCAGGGTCGATCACCACACGCAAGGGGTGTTCAAGGCCCGCTTCGATCTGATCGTCCACGTTGGTGGTAAAGCGCAGCAACTGGCCTTCGCCCTGCCCTTCGACCTCCAGCGTTAGCGCCACGAACGGCGCATCATCGACGCTGATGCCAACCTTTTCCACGGGAGTGACCAGGAAGTAATCATCACCATCGCGGCGAATGATGTTGGAGAACAGTTTGACCATCGGCTTACGTCCGATCGGCGTGCCCTGGTAAAACCAGGTACCGTCGCGGGCAATGCGCATGTCGATGTTGCCGCAGAAGTCCGGGTTCCACAGGTGTACCGGCGCCGGTCCCTTGCCCTTGGGCAGTTGGGCCAACAGGTCGTTGGCTTTGGCGGAATCGGTCATGGGGTTCTCCTGGTGCTTATTGATCACTCATGCCCAACAGGCTACGGGCGTACTGGCGCAGCGGACGGGCAATCAGATCTTGTGGCTTGTTGTCGTGGAACGTCAGCAAACCGCCACGACTGCGAATACGTGCAGTATCGATCAAATACTGGGTGCTGGTCTCGATCAACATGATCTGGATGACGCCGCTGTCCAGCCCAACGCGGTCGAGGGCTTCTTGGTCGGCCCACTCATCGGCGTTGCCGATCCGGTCATCCGCCTTGGCGAAACGGCAGTACAGCAGGTAGTGAGCGCCAGCCGCGCGGGCTTCGGACATTGCCTGCTCCAAGCCTTCCGGCTGACGGGCGCGGCGCACCATGGGGAAATATTCGATAAAGCCGTTGAAGGCTTCCTCGGCCACCACGTTTGGACGCGGATAAGCGCTGCCCGGCGGCACAAAGGCGCCCTGGGCGATAAACACGAAAGAATCCGGCTGTATGCGAACCGAGGCGGTGCGACGGGTATCGCTGTGATCCAGCAAACCGGCATCGCTCATCTGATAGCGGGTGCCTTCGGCCATATCGCTGACGGTCATGCAACCACTCAGCGTCAACGACGCCAGCAACAAAACCAGACTACGCATCCTAATCCTCCAGAAGCCGGTGACGGAAAACCGGCGAATGGGCGTGAGATGCAGAATTCAGGCCATTGTAGGAGCCGGCTTGCCGGCGATCGCGGTGAATCAGCCGCCGATGATCTTCATGATGGTCGCGCCGCCGGAGAAAGCCACTTCCTGCTTGTCTCCCAACGCTTTCATCAACAAGCCTTGCAACGCAGGCAGTGCTTGATGACGTGGCTTGTCCAGCAGGTCGCCGACATAGTGACGATTGCTCGACGACAAACAGCCATGCAGCCAGCCGGTGGACGACAACCGCAACCGCGAGCAGGTCCGACAGAACGGCACGCTTTCGTTGGCAATGACTCCGAAATAGCCCTTGCCGGGTATTTCATAACGCACCGCCGTCGCGTCAATGGGCGCACTGGCTTGCAGGTACTCATGCTGTTCGCCAATCAGGCCGAGCAGTTGTTGCAGGCTGACAAACTGCTGCAGAAACGCGTTGGAGTCCTTGGCCAGGTGGCCCATGCGCATCAACTCGATAAAGCGCAGTTCATAACCCCGCTCCAGGCAGTACTCAAGCAGCGGCATCACCTGGTCGAGGTTCTGGCCGCGCAATGGCACCATGTTGACCTTGATCTTGATCCCGGCGGCGCGAGCCTGGTCCATGCCGTCGAGCACAGTGGCCAGGTCGCCGCCACGGGCGATGCTGCGGAAGGCATCCGCATCCAGGGTATCGAGGGAGACGTTGATGCGCTTGATCCCAGCGTCCACCAACAGCGGCAGTTTGCGCGCCAGCAGTTGGCCATTGGTGGTCAGGCTGATGTCACTGAGGCCCATCTGCCCGACGGCGCCCATGAAGGCTTCCAGCTTGGGACTGACCAGCGGTTCACCGCCGGTGATGCGCAGGCGGTCGATGCCGGCGGCCTCGATCAGGTAAGCCACGCCACGGGCCATGGCCTCGGCCGAGAGTTCGTCCTGGGCAGCCACCAGCCGCTTGCCGTTGGGCACGCAGTAGGTACACGCGTAATTGCAGGCTGAGGTCAGGCTGATCCGCAAATTGCGAAAACGCCTGCCTTGACGATCAACGATCATGGATCACTCCGGCAGAGGATGATTCGGGCGCGCTAAAAGCTGACTGATAAATCAGCTTTTAGCAAGAGTCCTTGCCTGAGTATATTCCTGGGGTACTACGCGTGGCAGCAAATCATTACGTGGAAGGCGATTCCAGCGGCGGCTGCTCGGTGCTGTGCTTGCGCTTGTTGCCCATGCGCACGCCGATGTCCATCAGGAACTGGAAGAACCCTTCCTGATCTTCCAGCACATTGCTCCAGAACGGCGAGTGATACAGCGCCACGGCGCCATGCACCAACGCCCAGGCGGCGCAGTAGTGGAAATACGGCGGTACGTCTTCGAGCTTGCCTTCGCTGATGCGGCCCTTGATCAACAGGGTCAGGCGTTCGAAGTTCGACGCACGGATCTTGTGCAGCTCCTCGACCATCTCCGGCACCTGATGGCCCTTGACCACCTTCTCTTCCAGGCGGTCGAACAGGCGATAGCGCTGCGGGTCGCGCATGCGGAACTCGAAGTAGGCGCGGGACAGCGCTTCCTTGTCCTTGTCCACATCGGCCGAATGCAGCAGTTCGTTCAGGTCGCGCTCGTAGTCGAGCATCAGGCGCAGATAGATCTCGGCCTTGGACTTGAAGTGCTTGTAGATCGTGCCTTTGCCGATACCCACGGCATCCGCGATCATCTCGACGGTGACGCTGTCTTCACCCTGTTCGAGGAACAGCTTGAGGGCGGTGTCGAGAATTTCCTGCTCACGGCGGCGAAACTCACGGACCTTACGGGGTTCTTTGTGCATGAGGAAGAGGTCTGCAAAGGTCAAAATAGGGAGGGTGACGCAGGGCCACGGATACGCGGCGATACGATTTACCCGGTGCGAGGGATTATCCCGACTGAACGGTCGCTGGGCAATGCCTATGTGAACCGCAAACGCACTTTACTTTCAGCGCGCCAACGTTTTCATGAATCTCAGTCAGAAATAATACGCAACAACTGCCGCCGTGCACCGGCCCAATGAGAACTCAAGCGAAGCGCGCGTATTCCAAATCTGTTTAAAAAACGACCAGGCGCGACTGGACTGAATCGGATACTGATCAATACTTGAACTGTCGGCGTGACATCTCCCCCAAGTGACGCGCCGACCTGGGTACCAACGGACCGCGTACCCTTGTTTTACTCCTAATGGTCTTAGCCCGGATTCACCCCCCAGAACCCGGGTTTTTTTTGCCTGCGTTTTGGCCGCGTCAGCCAGCGACGTGAGCCAGCGGGAACAGGCGTTTGAAGTTCTCGGTGGTCTGCTCGGCAAAGCGCTCATAGGACTCACCCCGCAGCATCGCCAGGTAATCCGCCACATCACGCACGTACTCGGGCAGGTTCGGCTTGCCACGATGAGGAATGGGCGCCAGGTACGGTGAGTCGGTTTCCACCAGCAAGCGGTCCGCCGGCACTTGGCGGGCGACGTCGCGCAGGGCGTCGGCATTGCGGAAGGTCACAATGCCCGACAGAGAGATGTAGAACCCCAGGTCCAGGGCAGCCTTTGCCATGTCCCAGTCCTCGGTGAAGCAATGCAACACGCCAGCCTGGGGCAGCGCAGCTTCGCGCAACAGGGTCAGAGTGTCGGCACGGGCGCCACGGGTGTGGACGATCACCGGTTTGCCGGTCTGCTGGGCGGCTTGCAAGTGCAGGCGGAACGAAGCCTGCTGCAACTCGGCGGCTTCGGGCTCGTAGTGGTAATCCAGGCCGGTTTCGCCGATAGCCACCACGCGTGGGTGATTGAGCTCAGTCAGCAGCCAATCAAGCGCTGGCGCTTCACCGGGCTTGAGGTCCAGCGGGTGAATGCCCACCGAGCAATCCACATCAGCGTAGCGATCAGCCAGGGCCTTGACGTCGGCCGCGTTTTCGGCGCTGACGCCGATGCACAGGAAGTGCCCTACTCCGCGCTGGCGTGCGGCTTCGAGGGCAACATCAAGTGAACCGCCGTGCTGGGTCAGGTCAAGGCGATCGAGGTGGCAATGGGAATCTACGAGCATAGGGATCTACAACTTCAGTCACGAAAAGTGTCTGGCCGACGATACACCTGTCGGCCACATAATTTAACGGCGGCCGAGCAAGCCAACCCACTGCACCAGCAGCGCCTCAAGCAACAGCACGCGGTTAAGGTTGGCCTTGCCGAGTACCTTCTGGCGCTGGGCGAGGATCCAGTCCTGGATCGTCAGCACCTTGTCCTGGGCACTTTTCTGCGCCAGGTACTGCACCACTTTGCGCATATCCGGCAGGCCCAGGCCGTTTTCATCCTGGGTCAGCTGGTAGCGCAGGATCAGGCTCGACCAGTCGCAGAACCAATCGAACAGCAGCAGCAGGGGAATGTCCTTCCAGGCAGTTTCGGCTAGCTGGGTGGCGGAAACTTCCTGCTTGATGAGTTTCTTGACGCCCTCCACCACCAGCGCGCGTTGCTCACGCACGCCCTGGGCTTGCAGCTTGACCGCCGCCAATGGCGAACCGGCCGCCAGGGTCAGCAGTTCGACCCGCTCGTCCTGGCTGCACTCCGGCAACGCCTGCGCCAGCCACTCAAGGCTCATGGCCTCGCTCGGCAGCGGACATGCCTGCTGTACGCAACGACTGCGGATGGTTGGCAACAAACGGCTGGACTGGTGACTGACCAGCAACAACACAGTATCGCCAGACGGCTCTTCCAGGCTCTTGAGCAAGGCGTTGGCGGCGTTGATGTTCATCGCCTCCACCGGCTCGATCAGCACAACCTTGCGCCCGCCCATCTGCGCGGTCTGCACCACGAAGCTGACGAGGTCGCGCACCTGGTCGACCTTGATCGCCTTGTCGGCCTCCTCGGGCTCCAACAGGTAGTTATCCGGGTGACTACCGGCCTTGAGCAGCAGGCAGGACTTGCACTCGCCGCAAGCTTCCAGGCTGACCGGGCGCTGGCACAAAAGGCTGGCCATGAGACGCTCGGCCAGGTCACGCTTGCCGATCCCGACCGGCCCATGCAACAGGTAGGCGTGGGCGTGCTGCGCGCGCCCGGCCAGTTGTTGCCACAGGCTGTCCTGCCACGGGTAGGCTTCAGCCACGGGCGCGCTCCAGCAGTGTCGGCAACAGCGCGTCGATGGCCTGCTGCACCTGGGCCAGCGGTTGGGCGGCGTCCAGCAGGTAGTAGCGCGCAGGTTCGGCCGCGGCACGCTTGAGGAACGCGGTGCGTACGGCGTCAAAGAAGGCCTGGCCTTCCAGCTCGAAGCGATCCAGGCGACCCCGGGCGCTGGCGCGAGCCAGGCCGACTTCCACCGGCAGGTCAAAGACTAGGGTCAGGTCAGGGCGCAGGCTGCCTTGAACGAAGGTTTCCAGGGTGGCGATGCGTTCCAGGGACAGGCCCCGACCACCGCCCTGGTAGGCATAGGTGGAATCGGTGAACCGGTCGCAGATCACCACGGCACCGCGTGCCAGGGCCGGACGAATCACTTCGGCCAGGTGCTGGGCACGGGCGGC
Source organism: Pseudomonas reactans (assembly GCF_013385825.1). Lineage (GTDB taxonomy): Bacteria > Pseudomonadota > Gammaproteobacteria > Pseudomonadales > Pseudomonadaceae > Aquipseudomonas > Aquipseudomonas reactans. The sequence goes on from NZ_JACAPG010000020.1 coordinate 354,668, forward strand.
GAACACCAGCAGCAGCTCGGTATCCGGGTTCATCTGCTCTTCACCCGGCGCCAGCAGCACTTCGCGGATACGCTCGGCCAGCGGTGTGCCGCCGGGCTCACGGGTCAACACCACCTCAATGCCTTCGCTGCGCAGACGCTCAGCCAAGTAATCACGATTGGTGCTTTTGCCGGCGCCTTCGGGGCCTTCCAGGGTAACAAACAAGCCAGTCACAGGCAGTCCTTAGTCAGAATTATTGCAGGCTTTGCGGTGCGGTGGTGTCCGGCGCAGCTTCGGCCGGTTTATCAGCAGACGCATCGGGCGATGGCGCGACGTCTTCCGCAGGTTTCACCGCTGGCGCCGGGCTGGAGCGGTAATCGGCGCGGCGCTTGAGCTGGAACTCCCGCACGGCGGCATTATGCGCATCCAGGTTATCGGAGAAAATATGGCTGCCATCGCCTCGGGCAACGAAATACAGGCTGCTGCCCGGCACCGGGTTCAGCGCGGCATGGATCGCCTCCCGGCCGACAATGGCGATGGGCGTCGGCGGCAGGCCGGCGACCATATAGGTGTTGTAGGGGTTGGCTTCCTTGAGGTGGGCGCGGGTCAACTTGCCGTTGTAGCGTTCGCCCAGGCCGTAGATCACCGTCGGGTCAGTCTGCAACAGCATGCCGACCTTCAGGCGGCGCACAAAGACGCCGGCGATCTGCCCACGCTCTTCAGGCACGCCCGTCTCTTTCTCCACCAGGGAGGCCATGATCAACGCTTGATAAGGGTCGGTGTACGGCGCATCAGCCGCACGCTTGCTCCACTCCTGGGCGAGTACATCGTCCAGACGGTTGTAGGCTTTTTTCAGGAATTCGACGTCGGTCATCCCACGTACGAAGCGGTAGGTATCCGGGAAGAACCGCCCTTCGGGAAACACGCCGGGGTGACCGAGCTTGTCCATCACCTCCGTGTCGCTCAGGCCTGCGAGGGTCTGCACGATCTTTTCATGCTTGGCCAGCGCCGAACGCACCTGGCGGAAGTTCCAGCCTTCCACCAGCGTCAGGCTGTATTGCACCACTTCGCCACGCTGCCACAGGCCGATCAGGCCTTGCGCCGTCATGCCAGGGGTCATGCGGTATTCGCCGCTGTGCAGAGGTTGGCCGTCGAGGTTGAAGCGCCAGTACAGGCGTAACCAGAAGGCGCCATCCAGCACACCCTCGGCTTCCAGGCGATTGAAGGTACCGGAGGGGGTTGCCCCGGCCGGTACGTCGAGCAATTGCTCCTGGGTCAGGTTCAAGGGCTGCTTCAGGGCCGCGTCGTATTTCCAGGCGCCATAGCCCAACAGCAACGCCGCCGAGAACAGACCGATCAGCAGCAGTACAACCAGTTTTCGTATCAACTCAAATTTCCAATAGCGCGCGAACAATGCCCTGCAGTTTACGGGTGAGCGGCCCAACCGGCCAGCTCATCCCAGCGCAACCGCGCACCGGCCAAATGCCATAAACGCTGTTGCACACGAAGACTTCGTCGGCCTGCTGCAACTGCTCAAGATCGATGTCAGCCACGGCCACCGGGAGGCCCAGGCCATCTGCCTGGGCCAGAATCTCGGCGCGCATCACGCCGGCAACGCCGCAACGGGTCAGATCAGCGGTTAGTAACAAGCCGTTGCGCACCAGGAACAGGTTGCTGAATACGCCCTCGATGACACGCCCGGACATATCCAGCATCAAGCCTTCAGCGTGCTCGGCGTCTTGCCACTCGGCACGGGCGATTACCTGTTCGAGGCGATTGAGGTGCTTGAGACCGGCCAGCAACGGCTGTTCGGCCAAGCGGGTCGCACACGCAAACAGACGGATACCGTCGACTGCATGGGCGTGGGGATAGGTAGCGGGCGGGTTGCCCTGCAAGATACGGCGCACCGGCGCGCCAGGGTTGATGCCATAACCGCGCAGGCTGTCGCCACGGGTGAGGATCAACTTGAGGACACCGTCGCCGAGGGCGGCGGCATAGGCCAGCACTTCGCTGCGGATCACCACTGGGTCCGCAACCAAGGCGAGACGCCTGCAACCCTCATCGAGGCGTTGCAGGTGACGGTCGAGCAGCACCGGCTGCCCGGCCCTGACGGCGATGGTCTCGAACAACCCATCACCATACGCCAGGCCGCGATCTTTCAGGGGCACGCTGTCCGCTGGCTGACCGTCGACCCAGCTGTGCATCACTCGGCGAACCGGCGGAACACCAGGGAACCGTTGGTGCCACCAAAACCGAACGAGTTGGAAATCACCACGTCGATCGGCATTGGCTGCGCTTCGTGAGGCACGAAGTTCAGGTCGCAGCCTTCGTCCGGCTCATCCAGGTTGATGGTCGGCGGAGCGACCTGATCCTTGATGGCCATGACGCTGAAGATCGCTTCGACCGCGCCCGCCGCACCCAACAAGTGGCCGGTCATGGACTTGGTGGAACTGACCGCCAGGTTGTAGGCGTGCGCGCCGAACACCGACTTGATGGCTTCGGCTTCCGCCAAGTCGCCAGTCGGAGTCGACGTGCCGTGGGCGTTGATGTACTGCACCTGGTCCGCATTGACCTTCGCATCGCGCAGGGCATTGGTGATGCAACGCGCAGCACCGGCACCGTCGGACGGTGGCGAAGTCATGTGGTAAGCATCGCCGCTCATGCCGAAACCGATCAGCTCGGCGTAGATAGTGGCGCCACGCGCCTTGGCGTGTTCCAACTCTTCCAGCACCAGGGCACCGGCACCGTCGGACAGTACAAAACCGTCACGGCCTTTGTCCCATGGACGGCTGGCGCGGGTGGGTTCGTCGTTGCGCGTCGACAGCGCACGGGACGCGCCGAAGCCGCCCATGCCGAGGCCGCAGGCCGCCATCTCGGCGCCACCAGCGATCATCACGTCGGCTTCGTCATAAGCGATGTTGCGCGCAGCCATGCCGATGCAGTGCGTGCCGGTGGTGCACGCCGTGGCGATGGCGTAGTTAGGCCCCTGTGCACCCAAGTGGATCGACAGGAAGCCGGAAATCATGTTGATGATCGAGCCCGGAACGAAGAACGGTGAAATTCGACGGGGGCCGGAATCGTGCAACGTGCGGCTGGTTTCTTCGATATTGGTCAAACCGCCAATACCCGAACCCATGGCCACGCCGATGCGATCACGGTTGGCGTCGGTGACTTCCAGGCCGGCATTACGCACTGCCTGAAAACCGGCTGCCAGGCCGTATTGAATGAACAGGTCGAGTTTGCGGGATTCTTTGACCGAGAGATATTCCTCGACATTGAAACCCTTTACCGAGCCGCCAAAACGGGTGGAATAGGCAGAAAGGTCCGTGTGTTCGATCAGACCAATACCACTGTGGCCAGCCAGAATGCCCTGCCAACTGCTCGGCACATCCGTGCCCAGTGGCGACAACATACCCATACCGGTGACTACGACGCGTCTACGCGACACAGCACTCTCCTTTTTCTAATGACGACACTTTTGCTTCAGCGCTTGTTTTTCATCAGGGCTAAAGAAAAAACCGCACGCCGTTACAGCAGTGCGGTTTTTCCCTGACAGCAAGCGACGACTACAAACTATTACGCCTGGTGGCTAGTAACGTAGTCGATAGCAGCTTGAACAGTAGTGATTTTTTCAGCTTCTTCGTCCGGGATTTCGGTCTCGAATTCCTCTTCCAGAGCCATCACCAGCTCAACGGTGTCAAGGGAATCGGCACCCAGGTCTTCTACGAAGGAAGCAGTGTTGACCACTTCTTCTTCTTTAACGCCCAGTTGCTCGGCGACGATTTTCTTGACGCGCTCTTCGATGGTGCTCATACCTTGTTTAACTCCTAATGGACAAATTCAGGCAGCTGGCCAGTGGGTAAGTGTATAGAAAGCCTTTTCAGCTTTTCAACTGAAAGCTTCACCCTGTACCCGGTCGGCCACCTGCCTATAAATTAAGTTGCAGCTTTATAACGGATTTTAGACAGCTCGTATGACATTTTTTTGAAGCGATCCGTCACAATTTAACTCATGTACATCCCGCCGTTCACCGGGATTGTAGCCCCAGTCACGTATGCCGCACCGTCGGATGCCAGGAAAGTGACCACATTCGCGATCTCTTGAGCCTGACCCAGACGGCCCAGCGGAATCTGCGTCAGCAAGGCTTCACGCTGTGCTTCCGGCAGTTCGCGGGTCATATCGGTGTCGATGAACCCTGGGGCCACCGAGTTGACCGTAATCGACCGCGAGCCGACTTCACGTGCCAAGGCACGGCTGAAACCTTCCAGACCGGCTTTGGCGGAGGCGTAGTTTACTTGGCCTGCGTTGCCCATGGCACCCACTACGGAGCCAATATTGATAATTCGGCCCCAGCGCGCCTTGGTCATGCCGCGCAAAACGCCCTTGGACAGGCGAAACAGACTGTTCAAGTTGGTGTCGACCACGTCGTACCACTCGTCGTCTTTCATGCGCATCATCAGGTTATCGCGGGTGATGCCGGCGTTGTTCACCAGAATCGCCGGTGCACCGAACTGTGCGGTGATCTCGGCCAGTACGGCAGCCACGGACTCATCACTGGTCACGTTCAGCTCAAGGCCAGTGCCTTGCACGCCATTTTCCTTCAGGGTCGCGGCGATACGCTCGGCGCCCGAAGCGGACGTGGCGGTGCCGATCACAACGGCGCCCTGACGGCCCAGTTCCAGGGCGATCGCCTGACCAATGCCACGGCTTGCGCCGGTAACCAGTGCAACTTTACCTTGCAGACTCATGCAGGCTTCTCCTTAGTTCGGGGATTAGGCCAGTGCCGCGCGAGCGGCAGCGAAGGCATCCGGGGTATTGAGGTTGGCAGTCGACACGCCGTCGGCGCAGCGCTTGTTCAGGCCGGCCAGGACTTTACCCGGACCGCACTCGACCAGCTCGGTGGCGCCATTGGCGGCCAGGGTCTGGACCGATTCAACCCAGCGTACGGGCTTGTAGAGTTGCTCCAGCAAGTCGCGCTTGAGGGTGTCGAGGTCGGCAGCCACGGCTGCGCTGACGTTCTGTACCAGCGGAATCTGCGGCGCCTGCCAGTTGATGGCAGCGATGGACTCGGCAAAACGCTCGGCCGCCGGGCGCATCAGCTCGCAGTGCGACGGCACGCTCACCGGCAACGGCAGCGCACGCTTGGCGCCACGGGCCTTGCAGCCTTCGATGGCACGCTCGACTGCAGCCTTGGCACCGGCGATCACCACCTGGCCAGGGGAGTTGAAGTTCACGGCGCTGACCACTTCGCCCTGGGCCGCTTCGGCGCAGGCTTCGATCACCACGGCGTCGTCCAAGCCCAGGATAGCGGCCATGCCGCCCTGCCCGGCCGGAACGGCTTCTTGCATCAGTTGACCACGGCGCTCGACCAGCTTGACGGCCTCACCGAGGGTCAGGCTGCCCGCCGCCACCAGAGCGCTGTATTCGCCCAGGCTGTGACCGGCAACGAATGCCGGACGCGCGCCGCCTTCCGCCAGCCACAAGCGCCACAGGGCGATCGAAGCGGTCAGGATGGCCGGCTGGGTTTTATCGGTTTGATTGAGCTGCTCTTCCGGCCCTTGCTGGGTCAACGCCCACAGGTCGTAACCGAGGGCGTCGGAAGCTTCTTTAAAGGTGTCCAGGATCAGCGGGTACTGCGCGCCCAGCTCGGCCAACATGCCGAGGGACTGCGAACCCTGCCCTGGAAAGACGAATGCGAGGGATGTAGACATGTAACAAGCCCCTAATGATCTGGTCGTCAAAAATGCACACTCCTACGGTGGGAGCGCACGAAACTGACAGATTGGATGGTCAATTGAACTGGCCGGTCACATTTAAGCACTCTCGGGCCGATTCGCCTAAGGCAACAGGTCCTCAAGACGGCCGTGCAAGCGTTGCGGCAGGTTTTCCTGGATCTCGATCAGGGCCCGCGCGATCGCGCTTTGAAAGCCTTCCACGCCAGCCGAGCCATGGCTTTTCACCACAATGCCCTGCAAACCCAGGAAACTCGCGCCATTATGCCGCGCCGGGGCCAGGTCGGCCTGCAGGCGGCGCATCAACGGCAGCGCCAGGGCGCCAACCATGCGCGACGCCAGGTTCTGCTTGAATAAGGCCTCAATGCGCGTGGCAATCATGGTCGCCAGGCCTTCGCTGGACTTGAGCAGGATATTGCCGACGAACCCGTCGCACACCACTACATCCGCCTCACCGCGATACAAGCCGTCACCCTCGACAAAGCCGATATAGTTCAAGCCGCGCGCACCTTGCAGCAAGGTGGCGGCCAGCTTGACCTGCTGGTTACCCTTGATGTCTTCGGTACCGATATTCAGCAACGCCACACGAGGGCGGGCCACGCCCAGTGCCTCGGCGGCCACCGAGCCCATCACGGCAAACTGGAACAAGTGCTCGGCACTGCAATCGACGTTCGCGCCCAGGTCCAGCAGTTGGCAATAGCCTTTCTGCGTCGGAATCGCCGCCACCATCGCCGGCCGGTCAATGCCAGGCAACGTCTTGAGCACAAACCGCGACAACGCCATCAACGCCCCGGTATTGCCGGCGCTGACACAGGCTTGCACCTTGCCATCACGCAGCAGCTCCAGCGCCACCCGCATCGAAGAGTCAGGCTTGCCACGCAGGGCCGCCGCTGGCTTTTCATCCATGGTGATGGTTTCGCTGGCTGGCGTAATCGTCAGGCGCGCACGATCCACCGCCGGATGGCTGGCAATCAGTTCTTCAAGTAGGGAGGGTTGACCGACGAGGGTCAGGTGCAGCGAGGGTGTTGCACACAGGCTGGCAATGCAGGCCTGAACAATGCTGCGGGGACCGAAGTCCCCGCCCATTGCGTCTATCGCGATGACTAGAGCAGACAAGTGATTACTCGTCAGCGCCCTTGTCGATCACTTTACGACCACGGTATACGCCTTCTGGCGATACGTGGTGACGCAGGTGAATTTCACCGGTGGTTTTTTCTACAGACAGAGTGCTTGCCGTCAGGGCATCGTGCGAACGACGCATGTCACGGGCAGAGCGGGATTTTTTGTTCTGCTGAACAGCCATAATTGATTAACTCCTAAACGTTTGGGTCACGCTTTAACTGCGCCAATACACTGAACGGGTTGGACCGCGTTACCTCGTCCTCGCTCGGATCGGGCTCGTCATCGAGACCCGCCGGCTGCTGGCATTCTTCCGGATGATGAGCAGGCACAATGGGCAAGGCGAGCAGAAGCTCCTCCTCGATCAGTGCATGCAGATCCAAAGGATCTTCGCCCAGTTCCAGCACGTCATAACCTTTCGGCAACGACTGGGTATTCGCACCCTCCTTCACCACAGCATAACTGCACTCGCTGTGGATCGGCAGGGTGACCAGCTCAAGACAACGCTGGCAAACCATTTTGACCTCGGTGTCGATAAAGCTGTGGATTACCACAGACTTACGTTCATCTCGTTCAAAAACGAATTTGGCCTGCACCGTACCGACAGTGTCGGAAAGCGGGTCGCAGAGTCTCTCCAAATCGGCCAGCAGCAACTCACCTTGAAGGGAAGTGCCACGATCAGCCAATTTGCGCGGGTCAACGTGAGGTGGAATCGGGTCATTCAACATAGGCGCAGCATTATAGGGATGCACCCAGCCATGTCAAAGGAAATTCAGCCCTGTGCGTCAGCCGGTCGCCCCGCTAGAATCCCCGGCTGCCCTGAGGAGACGCCCATGCTGCCTTTATTACTCGCATCCAGCTCGGTTTATCGCCGGGAATTGCTGAGCCGCCTGCACCTGCCGTTCATCTGCAGCTCGCCGGATATCGACGAAAGCCACCGTGAAAATGAGACCGCCGTAGAACTGGTCAAGCGCCTGGCCGAGCAGAAAGCCCGCGCACTCGCCGCCAGCCACCCAGGGCACCTGATTATAGGCTCCGACCAGGTCGCGGCGCTCGACGGCCGGATCATCGGCAAGCCCCATACCTTCGAAAACGCTCGCGAACAACTGCTGGCCGCGAGTGGCAAGCGTGTGAGCTTCCTCACCGGGCTGGCACTGCTGAACAGCGAGACAGGGCACTGCCAGGTCGACTGCGTACCCTTTACCGTGCACATGCGCGAACTGGACGCTGAACGTATCGAGCGCTATCTGCGGATTGAGCAGCCGTATGACTGCGCGGGTAGCTTCAAGGCAGAAGGATTGGGTGTGAGCCTGTTCCAGAGCACCGATGGGCCGGACGCGACCAGCTTAGTGGGCCTGCCACTGATACGACTGGTCGACATGCTGCTCGCCGAAGGCGTGCAAATTCCCTGAGAACACCACAAAACCACTGTAGGAGCTGGCTTGCCAGCGATAACGGTGGATCAGCCACCGCCAATGCCGGCTGACCCATCGCTATCGCTGGCAAGCCGGCTCCTACAGGGTATTTCAGCGCAGGGATGGGCCTTGGAAGCCCATGTAAAAGGCCAGCTTCTCCGCCACGCTGGCACCGAGCCGCTTGGAGAAACGATCAAACGGCGATTCTTCCACCGTGAAATCCACCAGCTCCTTCTCGCCAATCACATCCCGCGCCACCGAACTGGCACTGCCCAGGCCGTCGATCAGGCCCAGCGGCAACGCTTGTTCGCCCGACCACACCAGGCCGGAGAACAGCTCCGGATGATCCTTATCCTTCAGACGATCGCCACGCCCCTGCTTCACGCTGGCAATGAACTGACGATGCGTGGTGTCGAGTACGCCCTGCCAGAACTGAGTCTCGTCAGCCTTCTGCGGTTGGAACGGATCCAGGAACGACTTGTGCTCGCCCGACGTATAGGTGCGGCGCTCCACACCGAGCTTCTCCATGGTGCCGACAAAGCCGTAGCCGGCCGCCGTCACACCGATGGAACCCACCAGGCTGGCCTTGTCGGCGTAGATCTGGTCAGCAGCACTGGCAATGTAATAGGCACCCGAAGCGCCCAGGTCGGAAATCACCGCATACAGCTTGATATCAGGATGCAGGCCACGCAGACGGCGAATCTCGTCGTACACATAGCCGGACTGCACCGGGCTGCCGCCTGGGCTGTTGATACGCAGGATCACGCCCTTGACCTTCGGGTCTTCAAACGCGGCACGCAGGCTGCTGACGATATTGTCGGCGCTGGCGGACTCCTTGTCGGCAATCACCCCGCGCACTTCGATCAGGGCGGTGTAGTTGGCGCCACGGGTTGCGCTTTTTTCCATGTCCATCAGCGGGCTGAACAAGGCGAGCATGGCGATAAGCCAGACGAACGTCAGCAACTTGAAGAAAATCCCCCAACGCCGTGCACGACGCTGCTCCTGAACGCTGGCCAGGAGGGTTTTCTCCAGCAGCTTCCAGCTTTTGTCATCACTGCTTTCAGCCTTTTCGGGCGCTTTCCACTCGTCACTCATGCCATCCACCCCAGCAAAGACTTATTGGGCCCGGCTGAGCCAGGCCTGCAATTCGGAAAAATGATCAATCGTCAGACGCGGCTCGTATTGCTGCAAGGCCTCGGCAGCCTGGGCGCCATAACTGACCGCCACGCTATCCATGCCTGCATTGCGCGCCATCATCAGGTCGAAGGAAGCATCACCCACCATCAAAGCCTGGCGTGGCGACACGCCGCAATGGGCCAGAATCTGCTCCAGCATCAGAGGGTGAGGCTTGCTGGCAGTTTCATCGGCGGCGCGGGTGATATCGAAATAATCTTCCCAACCGTGGGCCTTGAGCACCCGATCCAGCCCGCGACGAGCCTTGCCGGTGGCGACCGCCAGCTGATAACCCTCGGCGCGGAACGCCTCCAGAGACTGCACCACACCGTCGAACAACGGCGAAGGTGTGGCCTCCAGGGCGATGTAGTGATCGGCATAGTGATCACGGAAGGTGACCAGCTCGGCGTCACTGATCTCGGGGTACAAGGTATGAATCGCCTCAGGCAGGCCCAGGCCGATGATACCCTTGACCGCATGATCGGTGCACAGCGCGTAGCCCGAGCGGGTCGACGCCGCATGCATCGACTCGACAATCCGGCCAATGGAGTTGGCCAGGGTGCCGTCCCAATCGAAAATCAGCAGTTTGTAATCAAGGTGCGACACTCAAGCGCTCCACGGTCTTGGCCCACATCTCATCGACCGGCGCCTGCAGCTTCAACTCGCCACCATCGGGCAGCGGCACGGTGAGCATGTAAGCGTGCAGGAACAGGCGCTTGCCGCCCAGATCGCGGATCTCCTTGGAGAAATCCTCGTCGCCGTACTTGGTATCGCCAGCGATGCAATGACCGGCGTGCAACGTGTGCACGCGAATCTGGTGGGTACGCCCGGTCACCGGCTTGGCCTCGACCAGGGTGGCGAAGTCACCGAAGCGGCGCAGCACCTTGAACAGGGTCAGGGCCTCTTTGCCCTCCTCGTCCACTTCCACCATGCGCTCGCCGGAACGCAGGTTGCTCTTCTGCAACGGCGCACGGACGCTCTTGATGGAACTGGCCCAGTTGCCGCGCACCAGCGCCATGTAGCGCTTGTCCACACCATCGCCACGCAGGGCGGTGTGCAGGTGGCGCAACATGCTGCGCTTCTTGGCGATCATCAGCAGGCCGGAGGTGTCGCGGTCCAGGCGATGGACCAGCTCCAGCTCCTTGGCGTCCGGGCGCAACTGACGGAAGGCTTCGATCACGCCGAAATTCAACCCACTGCCGCCGTGAACCGCAATGCCGCAAGGCTTGTTGATCACGATCAGCTTGTTGTCTTCGAAGACAATCGAGGCCTCCAGGCGTTGCAACAACCCCTGGGCCAAGGGCACAGGCTCGTCACGCTCGGGCACGCGAACCGGCGGCACACGGACGATATCGCCCGCCTGCAACTTGTACTCGGGCTTGATCCGGCCCTTGTTCACCCGCACTTCACCTTTACGCAAGATGCGGTAAATCAAGGTCTTGGGCACGCCTTTGAGCCTGGCCAGGAGAAAATTGTCGATGCGTTGGCCGGCATATTCCGGCGAGACCTCGAGCAGCTGGACGCTGGGGGTCTGGGGGGCGGTAGTCGTCATGGCGGCGATGATAACAATTTTTTATGGAATTGAAGCACTTAATCATTGCTGCTATAGTCGCGAACGCCGCCAAAAGCGGCCTGGACAGAGGACTTGCGGCAAACTGCCGGCCCTGACCATCGCAATTCATCAGGACGCGAGGCCGTCCTACGGGGCTTTTGCCACCCTGGAAGGCTCAAGATTGTAACAAGCGCAGGTGACATGAGGCCTGAAGCGAGTGCAGAAAGCAGAGTGAATACTCGCGTTCTGCGCCGATATTTACGGCCAGTTCACAAAGTGCAGTCAGTCTTGGACCAGACCACGGCGAATGCTTCGGAAACAACGCCTGTTAAGAGCTGAGTGAGAGCGCAACCGCCCACACCTAGTCTTGTTTAGCCATGAGCGTGGACTCCCCATTGGAGAACACGGTAAATGCCAACCCGCTGCGGATTCTGCGCGCGGCAGCACCCGAATTATCAGGGATACGTGTAGGGTGGAGATGCACAACCGTCGGACTGTGTAGCACTAGGCTTATATTTAGACGCTTCATCTCGTCCACAGTCGCCGGTTGATTCCTCCTCCTGACCTTAGCTTTTGTTGAAGTGGTGCCTTTGTCACCACCGCTAACAAGCAGGACGCGTCCGTCGCGATACCGGCCCAATTGGCTGGTTTTTGCTGGACACTGGAGTGGCCAACCACTCTTGACGCACCTGACACCGACCGTGAGAAGTCGTGTGTGCCGAACGCCGTTTCCGGCAGCCCGGAAACCGACGGTACAACATGAAAAGAATGCTGATTAACGCAACTCAACCCGAAGAGTTGCGTGTTGCACTGGTAGATGGCCAACGCCTCTACGACCTGGACATCGAATCCGGTGCACGCGAGCAAAAGAAGGCCAACATCTATAAAGGCCGTATTACTCGCATCGAACCAAGCCTTGAGGCTGCCTTTGTCGATTTCGGCTCCGAGCGCCACGGCTTCCTGCCCCTCAAAGAAATCTCCCGCGAATACTTCAAGAAAGCGCCTGAAGGCCGCGTGAACATCAAGGACGTCCTGAGCGAAGGCCAGGAAGTCATCGTCCAGGTCGAGAAAGAAGAACGTGGCAACAAGGGCGCAGCCCTGACCACCTTCATCAGCCTGGCTGGCCGTTACCTGGTCCTGATGCCGAACAACCCACGTGCCGGCGGTATTTCCCGTCGCATTGAAGGCGAAGAGCGCAACGAACTGCGTGAAGCGCTGAACGGCCTGATCGCACCAGCCGACATGGGCCTGATCGTTCGCACTGCAGGCCTGGGCCGCAGCAGCGAAGAAATGCAGTGGGACCTCGACTACCTGCTGCAACTGTGGACCGCGATTAAAGAAGCGTCCCTGGATCGTTCCGCGCCGTTCCTGATCTATCAGGAAAGCAACGTGATCATCCGCGCCATCCGCGATTACCTGCGCCAGGACATCGGCGAAGTGCTGATCGACAGCGTTGAAGCCCAGGACGAAGCCCTGACCTTCATCCGTCAGGTGATGCCGCAGTACGCCAGCAAGATCAAGCTGTACGAAGACAGCGTTCCGCTGTTCAACCGTTTCCAGATCGAAAGCCAGATCGAGACCGCCTTCCAGCGCGTGGTCGAACTGCCTTCCGGTGGCTCCATCGTGATCGACCCGACCGAAGCCCTGGTGTCTATCGACATCAACTCGGCGCGTGCGACCAAAGGCAGTGACATCGAAGAAACCGCCCTGCAGACCAACCTGGAAGCGGCTGAAGAAATCGCCCGCCAGCTGCGCCTGCGTGATATCGGCGGCCTGATCGTGATCGACTTCATCGACATGACCCCGGCCAAGAACCAGCGCGCCGTGGAAGAAAAAGTCCGCGAATGCCTGGAAGCTGACCGTGCCCGCGTACAGGTCGGTCGCATCTCGCGCTTCGGCCTGCTGGAAATGTCCCGTCAGCGCCTGCGTCCATCCCTGGGCGAGAGCAGCGGCATCGTCTGCCCGCGTTGCAACGGCACCGGCATCATCCGTGACGTTGAATCGCTGTCCCTGGCGATCCTGCGCCTGATCGAAGAAGAAGCCCTGAAAGACCGCACCGCTGAAGTCCGCGCGCAAGTGCCGATCCCGGTTGCCGCGTTCCTGCTCAACGAAAAACGCAACTCGATCACCAAGATCGAACTGCGCACCCGTGCTCGTATCGTCATCCTGCCGAACGATCACCTCGAAACGCCACACTTCGAAGTGCAGCGTCTGCGTGATGACAGCCCGGAAGCCCACAGCGGCCAGTCCAGCTACGAAATCGCCGCTGCCGCCGCCGAAGTGGAAGAAGTCCAGCCTGCCGCCGCGACCCGCACCCTGGTTCGCCAGGAAGCTGCGGTCAAGACCGCGCCAGCTCGCGCCAACGCACCGGTTCCGACCGAAGTCGCCGCGCCAGTTGCCGCACCGGCCGCCCTGCCTGAGCCAAGCCTGTTCAAAGGCCTGGTGAAGTCGCTGGTCAGCCTGTTCGCCACCAAGGAAGAGCCAGCTGCTCCGGTTGTGGTTGAGAAACCTGCCGCCGAGCGCCCTGCGCGCAACGAAGAACGTCGCAACGGTCGCCAGCAGAGCCGTAACCGCAATGGTCGTCGTGACGAAGAGCGCAAGCCTCGCGAAGAACGTGCGCCGCGTGAAGAACGCGCTCCACGTGAAGAGCGTGCCCCTCGCGAAGCCCGTGAAGAAACCCCGACCGTAGAACGCGCACCCCGCGAAGAGCGCGCACCGCGCACTCCACGCGCCCCGCGTGAAGACCGCAAGCCACGTGGCGAGCGTGAAGAACGTGTGCGCGAACTGCGTGAGCCGCTGGACGCAGCACCTGCTGTAGCCGCTGCCGCCGCTGCTGCTACCGAAGAGCGTCCAGCTCGCCAGCCGCGTGAAGAGCGTGCGCCACGTGAAGAGCGCCAACCTCGCACCCCGCGTGAAGAGCGTCAACCGCGTGCCGAACAAGCCGCTGCCGCCAGCGAAGAAGAAGTGCTGACCGGCGAAGAGCAACTGCAGGAAGACGGTCAGGAAGGCGCCGAAGGCGATCGTCCACGCCGCCGCTCCCGTGGCCAGCGTCGTCGCAGCAACCGTCGTGAGCGTCAACGTGATGCCAACGGCAACGTGATCGAAGGCTCGGAAGAGACCGGCGAGAACGCAGAAGCCGCTACCGGCGAACCGACTGGCGCCGAACTGGCTGCTGGCCTAGCCGTTACCGCTGCCGTGGCAAGTTCGGTCATCAGCGCTCCTGCTGAAGCCCAGGCTCACGAGCAAGCTGAACGCGCCACCGCTGCAGTTGAAGAAACCGTAGTGGTTGAAGTGCCTGCTGCCGAGACCCCAGTGGTTGAAGCGCCGGTTGTTGAAGCCCCTGCAGTTGAAGCGCCAGTCGTAGAGGCACCGGTTGTCGAAGCCACCACCCCAATCGAAGCGCCAGTCGTTCCGGAAGTGGAAGTTGCCCAGGCACCTGAAACCCAACCAGAAGTTGAAGTGACGGTCGCTGAACCGGCACCTGTGGTTGAGCCTGAGGCCGTGGTTGAAGCACCGGTTGTCGAAGCCGTTCCAGAAGTGCGTGATGCTCGCGAAGAAAAGCGCGAAGAACAAACCGCCTTCCAATGGACCGCCGAACCAGCCGCTCCGGTTGAAGCGCCAGAACCTGCCCCAGCGGCAGAAGAAGCGCCAGCACCGGTTGCCGAAGTCGTGATTGCCGAGCCAGCCCCAGTGGTTGAGCCTGCTCCGGTCGCAGAACCTGCACCCGCAGTTGAAGCGCCGGTAGCTGCCGAAGTGGCAGCGCCAGTGGTTGAAGCCGCCCCGGCCAGCGCCCTGACCGAGAACGGCCGTGCGCCGAATGACCCACGTGAAGTGCGTCGTCGTCGCAAGGAAGCTGAAGCCGCAGCAGCTGCTGCCGCGGCACAGGAAGCAGAACACGAGAGCAAACCTCTCGCCTGATTCCAGCAGCCACTAAAAAGCCCCGCCTGAGTGATCAGGCGGGGCTTTTTTATTGATTACTGGTTTCTGGTTTGGAACCCATTCAACTGTAGGAGCCGGCTTGCCGGCGATAGCGGTATACCCGCCAACTCACCTTTAACTGACACACCGCAATCGCTGGCAAGCCAGCTCCTACAGTCAGATTGGAGAGAAATTCAAAGATTGCGGCAGGTCGACGTCCCAGAGTACGCCGGGATCATCTACTGGCACCTCCCGCACCGTCGCCTGAGCAAACAACGGCTTGGCGCCACGATCACCCGTCAAGGCCATCAGCCCAGCCCCCAATGCCTGGCCAAACGCCACAGGATGCCCATAGCACCCATCCTGCACCGGCACGCTGATACCGCCCTCCTCCAGCCCATCAATCACCCGCTCAATACTCGACGACCGGATAAACGGCATATCCCCCAGCACCACCAGCCAGCCCTCCGCCACACCACTGGCCGCAACCGCCGCCGCAATACTGTCGCCCATGCCGGCAGAACGCAGCAGCAGCACTTCGCAGCCATAGGTTTCAGCCAACCGAATGACATCCGTACGATCAGGTGCCGTCACCACCCAACGCTTCACGACGCGCTCAGGCAGGTTCACCAGCACCTGCTCGATCACCGGCCGCACCACGCCGTCCAGGCCAACGCAATCCGCCAACAACTTGTCCTGGTTCGCCCCGGCTTCGGCGCGGAAACGACTGCCCTGCCCCGCCGCCAGCACAATCGCCGTAACTGTCACTCTGCGACCACCGGTAACGGCTTCTTCTGCATCGGCGCCACGCCGTTCTTGATGGCGACAATTTCCGCCATCAACGACAACGCGATTTCAGCGGGCGTATGGCTGCCGATATGCAAGCCGATCGGCCCGTGCAGGCGCGCAATCGCCTCGGTCGACAACCCCAGCGCCGCGAGGTTTTCCCGACGTTTCTGCGTGTTGACCCGCGAACCCAGCGCGCCAATGTAGAACGCCGAGGAATTCAGCGCCGTGAGCAACGCCATATCATCCAGACGCGGATCATGGGTAAGGCAGACGATGGCCGTGCGCTCATCGGTCTGGATGTTCAGCACCGCTTCATCGGGCATGCCGGGTACAAAGCGGCCGTGCTGCTCTTCCCAGCCGTAGACGAACTCGTCGCGCGGGTCGCAGATCAGCACTTCGAAATCCAGCAAGCGCGCCATTTCCGCCACATAACGCGACAGCTGGCCGGCGCCGATCAACAGCAGGCGCCAGCGCGGGCCATAGATGGCGCGCAAGCGTTCGCCATCGAAGGTCACGACATCCGTCTTGCTCGCACCGCTCAAGGTGACCTTGCCGGTGGCCAAGTCAAGCTCGCGTGCGACGATCTGGTGATCTTCACACCGCGCCAGCAGCTCAGATACCCACTCCCACTCGTCCACGCGTTCCTCGGTCAGGCGCAAGGTGCCACCGCATGGCAGGCCAAAACGCGCGGCTTCATCGCGGGTAACACCGTAGGTCACCAACTGCACCGGCGGCCCGTCTTCAGGCAAGCGACCATCCTGCAGGCGTGCAATCAAGTCATCCTCGATGCAACCGCCCGACACCGAGCCGATCACCACGCCATCGCCGCGCAGCGCCAGCATTGCCCCTGGCGGACGCGGTGCGCTGCCCCAGGTCTGGACCACGCTGTACAACACTACTCGCTGCCCGGCGCGGCGCCATTCGAGCACGCTGCGCAGGACATTCAAATCAACACTGTCCACAAAACCTCCTGCAAGCGTCACAACCGATTCACTTACTGTAAAACAAAAGCAGCCAGAGTAATGCGCCAGAAACGCAAACGCCCCGAACCAGTCGGGGCGTTTGTGGGTTGCTGTGGCGTCAGGTCACGCCAGCAGCGGCTTACTTGACGGCAGGTGCAGGGCCTTCGGCCACGCCCAGATCGTCCAGCTCGCGGGTTTCCGAGATACCGGTACCGCCGGACGCCAGCTCGCTTTGCAGCTTGTCGGTGTCCAGTTCCTTGACCCACTTGGCCACAACGATGGTGGCAACGGCGTTACCCACCAGGTTGGTCAGCGCGCGAGCTTCGGACATGAAGCGGTCGATACCCAGGATCAGCGCCAGGCCGGCAACCGGCAGGTGGCCTACGGCCGACAGGGTGGCAGCCAGTACGATGAAGCCCGAACCGGTCACGCCAGCAGCGCCTTTGGAGGACAGCAGCAGCACCAGCAGCAGGGTGATCTGGTGGGTGATGTCCATGTGGGTGTCAGTCGCCTGGGCGATGAACACGGCAGCCATGGTCAGGTAGATCGAAGTACCGTCGAGGTTGAAGGAGTAGCCGGTTGGAATCACCAGGCCTACTACGGATTTCTTCGCGCCCAGACGCTCCATCTTGATCAGCATGCGTGGCAGTGCGGATTCCGAGGAGGAAGTACCCAGTACGATCAACAGCTCTTCACGGATGTAGCGGATCAGTTTGATCACGCTGAAACCGTGAGCGCGGCAGATACCGCCCAGCACTATCAGTACGAACAGGATGCAAGTGATGTAGAAGCAGATCATCAACTGGCCCAGCTGCACCAGCGAACCTACGCCGTAGGCACCGATGGTGAACGCCATGGCGCCCAGGGCACCGATTGGCGCGAGCTTCATGATCATGTTGATGATGTTGAACATCACGTGGGCGAAGCGATCGATGAAGTCCAGGACCGGCTTGCCGTAGGCACCCAGGCGATGCAAGGCGAAACCGAAGATCACCGAGAACATCAGCACTTGCAGGATGTCGCCGTTGGCGAAGGCGCCGACGATGGTGTTAGGGATCACGTTGAGGATAAAGCCGACGATGCTCTGGTCTTTACCGGCAGTGACGTAGGCCGCTACTTTGGAGGCGTCCAGGGTCGCTACGTCGATGTGCATGCCGGCGCCCGGTTGCACAACGTTGACCACGATCAGGCCGATCAGCAGCGCGATGGTAGAAACGATTTCGAAGTACAGCAGCGCGTAGCCGCCGGTCTTGCCGACCGATTTCATGCTTTGCATGCCAGCGATGCCGCTGACAACGGTGCAGAAGATGATCGGGGCGATGACCATTTTGATCAGTTTGATGAACCCGTCACCCAGTGGCTTGAGGGCCACACCGGTCTGCGGGTAGAAGTGACCGAGCAAAATACCGATAACGATTGCAACGATCACCTGGAAGTACAGGGATTTGTAGATTGGCTGACGAGTCGTCATTGCAAAGTTCCTCAATCGTCCCGTGTGGCAAAGATCCGCCATTGCCCACGACACTTGAATTGCGAACCCTCCTGCACTGGAGGGATTTGTTGTTTGCGAGCCCTGTAGGAACAAGCCTGCGCTGTAATCCTTATCGCAAACGTCGTGCCACTTTGCTTAAAAACCCTGAAGGCCTTTAGACATCAGGCCTTCGGGTTTCAACGCGCCCCTCCACGCGGCAAAACAGGTGGCGGATTTCCGCCCACTCGTCCGATCCCGTCCTACAATTTGGCGGATATCCGCCTTGTGACTGCATTCGGGGCTGACTACCATCAGCCCCTCCATGGACGAGGCCTTCGCATGCGTGAACGTACCATCGCCAGTCATTACGCCAGGGCGGCCCTCGGCGGGGCGCGTCGAGCCGGATATGACTATTCGGGCTTGCTGCAGCAGGTGGGCATCACCCCGGAACTGCTGACCGAACCCCGCGCCCGCATCGCGCCGGAGCAGTTCACCCGCCTGCTGCAAATGCTGTGGCTGGCACTGGACGACGAATACCTGGGGTTCGCCGACGGCCCGAGTAAACGCGGCACCTTCGCCATGATGTGCCACGCATTGATCCACTGCCGCACCCTGGAGAAGGCTCTGGAACGCGGTTTATTATTTTATAGCCTATTCCCACAAGGCCCGCGCTGGCAGCTGACACGCGAAGGCGAAATGGCCCGCTTGAGCCTGGACGACTCGCAGTTGTGGGACCCGGATCATTTCTTGAGTGAATGCCTGCTGGTGATCTGGCATCGCTTGGGCAGTTGGCTGATCGGCCAACGTATCCGGCTGCATCAAGCCACCTTCAGCTACCCAATGCCGGCGCACGCCGGTGAATATGACCTGCTGTTTCCCTGTGCCCAGGTATTCGGTGCACCGAACAGCAGCCTGGTGTTTCCCGCACGCTACCTGAACCTGCCGTTGTTGCAGGATGAACGCACGCTCAAGCACTTCCTCGAGCGCTCACCCGCCGACTTGCTCTCTCGGCCGGATGAAGGCGACAGCTTGAGCAGCCAGCTACGCCGCTTGCTCAGCCGTGATCGCACGCCTTGGCCGGACCTGGAAGCCGTCGCCCAGCACCTGCATATCAGTCCGCAGACCTTGCGCAGGCATTTGCGTGAAGAAGGCACCAGCTTTCAGGCGCTCAAGGATGAGTTGCGGCGGGACATCGCCATCTATCATTTGGGCCGGGCGGATTTGTCGTTGCAGGAGATTGCCGAACAGCTCGGGTTTTCGGAACCGTCGGCGTTTCATCGGGCGTTCAAGAAGTGGACGGGGCTGACGCCGGGGGCGTATCGCGCGCAGGAGAGTTAGAAGTGTGCTGTCTGGGCTGGCCTCTTCGCGGGCAAGCCCGCTCCCACACTCTGATCGGGTTCACACATTTTGATTTGTGAACCCAATCCACTGTGGGAGCTGGCTTGCCTGCGAAGAGGCCGGCATAGCCGATAGAGATCACAAGGCCGGAAAGTGAATCTTGAACGCGGCGCCGCCCAACGGCGAATCGCCCAAGGTCAGCCGAGCGCCATAGCTTTCAATAATATCCTTGACCACCGCCAAGCCGATCCCCTGCCCCGGATGCTGGCGGTCCAGTCGCTCGCCCCGCTGCAGAATCCTTGCACGCTGATCCGGCGGCACACCAGGGCCATCATCTTCAATACACAGCTCACTGCCTTCCAGATTCTCCACGAAGCTGATGCGCACTTCGCTCAAACACAGGCGGTAGGCGTTTTCCAGCAGGTTGCCGAGCAACTCCAACAAGGCGCCCTTCTCGATCGGCACGTCGCACTCTTCCGGCAGTTCAAACGACACGGTGACACGCTTGTCGCGGTAGACCTTGTCCAGCGTATCGCACAGGCTTTGCAGCACCGGCTCCAGCCGCACCTGATGGCGCACCAGGCCGCTTTTGCGCAGGCTGGCGCGCTGCAACTGGTAGCTGATCTGCTGGCTCATGCGCTCGATCTGCGATTGCAGAACCCAGGCCTGGTCGCGGTCTTCCGGGCGCTGGGCCATGTCTTCGCTCACACCTTGCAGTACGGCGAGCGGGGTTTTCAGGCTGTGGGCCAGGTCGTCGAGGGAATCACGGTAACGCGCTCGTTGCTCACGCTCGCTGTGCAGCAAACGGTTGAGGGAGCCGGTGAGGCGCAATAGTTCGCGGGGGTGTTGTTCGGACAGGCTCTCGCGGGTGCCGCCTTCGATCTGGTCAAGTTCCTGGCTCAGCCGCCGCAGGGCTTGCAAACCCCAGGTCAGGCCCAGCCAGAGCAAAGTCAGCAGTACCAGCAACGCTGCGCCGAAGCCCAGGTAGAGGGTTTCGCGCAGGCCTTCGAGGGTCAGTTGGTATTCGCGCACCGGTTGCAGGGCAACGATACTGAACGCCGCGCTCTTGCCGCCCAGCAGCCTGACCTCGACGTCGTAGACGAAGAATTCCTGGCCGTTGGCCTCACGGATCCGCGCAAATTCATTGCCGCGCCCGTCGTAGCGCGGCTTGTAGTTGATGTTTTCTTCCTTGGTCGCCCGCGAACGCCACACCAAGTGGCCTTCACGGTCGTAGATATAGCCGAGCAAGCGGCTGTCGGTGAGATTGAAGCGTTCGTCCGGCAACTGCGCCGGCATCAACAGGCGGTTGTTTTCCACCCGCGCGGCCGAGATCAGCGTCGTGACGTCCGACGCCAGGCGCTGCTCGATGGAGTCCTGCAACGCCAGGCTGAACGCCCCTTGCATGGCCGGCAACAAACCCAGCATGAACAGCACGGCCAAAGTGGCGGCCGCCAACATCAAGCGCACGCGTAGCGAGCGAATCAACGGCAGCGCTCATTGAACAGGTAACCCAGGCCACGCACGGTGTCGATCGGCTTGAATCCGGCCGGGCCTTCCAGCTTGCGGCGCAGGCGACCGACCAGCACTTCAATCACGTTCGGATCACGCTCGTCATCATCGGGGTAGAGCTGTTCCATCAAGCGGTCCTTGGCCACCACTTGTTGATGATGGCGCATCAGGTACTCAAGGATTCGGTATTCGTAGGCCGTCAGCGCCAGCGGCTGTTCGTCGAGGGACGCCTGCTTGCGGTTGAGGTCCAGCAGCAGCGGGCCCGCAACAATCGTCGACTGGGTAAACCCGCTGGAGCGGCGCAGCAAGGCGTTCATCCGCGCCTCCAGCTCTTCGAACTGGAACGGCTTGACCACATAGTCGTCAGCGCCGGCCGCCAGGCCTTCGACCTTGTCCTGCCAGTTGCCACGGGCGGTGAGGATCAGGATCGGGAAGGTCTTGGCCTGGGTGCGCAGTTGGCGGATCAGGTCCAGGCCGCCCATGCCGGGCAGGCCCAGATCGATGATCGCCAGGTCGTGGTTGAATTGGCCCGTCTGGTACAGGGCCTCTTCGGCATTGGCCACGGCCTCGACCACGTGCCCGCTGTCGGTCAGGCGGGTCAACAGGTGATGACGCAGCAGCGCCTCATCTTCCACCACCAGCAATTTCATAAGGCTCTCCAAAGCAAATCAACTGTCCGACAGAGGGATATCATAGCGGCCCTGCAAGTCTTGCGGGCGCAGTTTAATGCCATTGAACTGGCCGGTCAGGTGTTCATAGCCGGCGCGATAGGCTGGCTGCGGGGTTGCCAGGCCCAGGGATTGGCCCCAGGGCGTGGGTTGGCTGGCAGATTCTTCGAAACTGACACGCTGGATCAAGGTGCTGGATTTCTTGGTTTTCTCACTGCCAAATGCGGCAAATGCCCCGTCAGACGCTTGGGCCCCAGCGGTGGCACTGAGCATGGTTAACGCCAACATCAACTTCTTGATCGCAGTCATGGTGTGTACCTCTACGCGTTTGGCTGTTGAAACCAGACTACGCAGGCGCCCCTGAACTCCCCCTGAACAGCGGGCTATCCTCTGACGCAGCAACTCGGCAGAATATCGCCCATGAATCCCCTACCCGCTTGCTGCACCCCACTCGACGCCCATTGGCCGCTGCCCGAATCCTTGCCCGGCACGGTGTTTCTCAGCACGCGCTTTGACCCGGCCTTATTAACGGCCGGCGATTTCCAGCGCAGCGCCGTGCCGCCACCGGCCAGCATCCAGCGCTCAGTGGCCAAGCGTCAGGCCGAATTCCTGGCCGGCCGGCTGTGCGCCCGCGCCGCGCTGCAACAACTCGATCATCTCAATTACATTCCAGCGATCGGTGAAGACCGCGCGCCGGTGTGGCCTGCGCATATCTGTGGTTCCATCACCCACAGCACCGGGCATGCGGCCGCGATTGTCGCCCACAAGGCGCAATGGCGTGGGCTGGGGATGGATCTGGAGAATGTGCTGAGCCTGGAGCGCGCGGAGCGCTTGGCCGGGGAGATCCTGACGGCGGATGAACTGCAGCGTATGGCCGCCCTGCCGAGGGAGCAGATTGCACAATTGGTGACATTGACGTTTTCGGCCAAGGAGAGCCTGTTCAAGGCGCTCTACCCGATTGTGCAGAAGCGCTTCTACTTTGAGCATGCCGAGGTGATGGAGTGGACGGAGGCCGGGTATATAAGGCTGCGCCTGGTGACGGACTTGTCCGAGGAGTGGTGCCATGGCAAGGAATTGGCCGGGCAGTTTGCGGTGGATGATGGGCAGCTGTTGAGCCTGGTGGCTGTCGGCGCCTGATACGCCGCTATCGCCGGCAAGCCGGCTCCTACAGGGGAGCGCAATACACCTGTAGGAGCCGGCTTGCCGGCGATGGCGGTATCAGGGCTTATCCTGATCCCTCGGCCAACTCAGGCTAAAGCACGCCCCACCCAAATTGTTGCTCTTGCTGATCAAAGCCCGCCCGCCGTGCCAGTAGATAATCCGCCGCACGATCGACAACCCCAACCCGTGCCCGCCAGACGCGCGGGTGCGGCTGTCGTCCAGGCGCAGGAACGGCGTGAAGATGCGCTCCCAGGCACTCTCGGGCACACCGGGGCCATCATCTTCGACATCGATGCGACAGCGCACCTGGCCCACCTGATAACTGATCAACACCTGGCCCTGGGCATGGCGCATGGCATTGCTCACCAGATTCTGCAGCGCACGGTGCAGGTAACGCGGCTCGGCGTCGACCCAGGCATCGTCCCAGTGCGCCGACGACAGGCAAATACCCCTGCTCACGTTGACTTGCGGACGCAGTGGCGATAATTCGCCTATCACCTGATCGAGCAGCGCATCGAGGTCGACCCGCTGGAAATTCAGCTCCGGCGAGCCTTGTTCCAGGCGCGCATATGTGAGCATTTCATCGACCAGGCCATCGAGGTCCTGGATATCGCTGTCCATGCCCTCCAGGTATTTACGCCGCGCCTCGGCCGTGGTGGCATCGCCGACCATTTCCAGGCCGAAACGCAAGCGCGCCACCGGCGTGCGCAGTTCGTGGGACACCGCGCGCACCAGCTCACGCTGGATCGCCAGCAACTGCTGCAAGTGCTCGGCCATGCCATTGAACGCAGCGGCCAGGCGCCCCACCGAGTCAGCGCCACGGGCCGGCACACGCACTTCCAGGTTGCCCTTGGCGATGCGGGTGGCGGCGGCCTCCAGGCCGCGCAGCCGCCGTTCAAGCTGACGCACCAATAGATAGACGATCAAACCGATCAGGGTCAGGCCAATCAAAGCGATCAGGATCAGCCATTGCGGCGGGTAAGGGTTCATCTGATACAGCGGCCCAAGTTCCAGCACCCATGGTGTACCGACCATGCCGGCAAACACGCGGATCGAGTCGCCACCCTTGCCCAAGGCCATCACCGTGTCGCCTTCCGAGACGCGGCGGCGCTGGTCTTCGTCCATATCCGCCTGATCAAGGGTCATCAGGTGCATGTCGAAGCCAAACCCCTTGGCTTCTTTTATATCCGCCAGGCGTTGCGGCTGCTCAGCCACCGGGAAGCGCACCAGTTCGTCGGCGAGCAGGTAGATAGTCGCGCGCGCCAACTGTTCGCTGATCTGCTGCACTTCGCCCGTAAGCACCAATTGCGACTGATCACTGACCAGGCGCAGCACCCGCGCGGCGTGTGGCCCGGTCTGCTCCACCAGCACCTGGCCGCGTTGCAGGCGATTGCGCTGGCTCAAGTCCAGTTGCGCATCGGCCAGGGGGCGCAGTTCCAAGGGAATGCCGAGCAAGCGCTCCCACACGGCCAGGGCGCGCTGGCGTTCGATGGGGCTCATGGGCTGCAGGTTGTCGCCCATCAAGGCGAAGGTGCCGTGGGCCAGGCGTTCGCGGTATTGGCCGCTGCGCACTTCATTGAGCAGGTGCAGGGCCAGCACGCCGAGCAGCGCCACCAGGATCAGCGCTGCGCACATGCCGCCGTAGATGCGCAGAAAGATCGAGTTCACAGCGGCATGTCGGCGGCGGCTTCGGGGACGAACAGGTAGCCCTTGCTGCGGATGGTCTTGATCAGGCGCGGATGAATCGGATCGTCACCTATCTTGGGGCGGATGCGTGAGATACGCACGTCGATGGAGCGGTCCTGGCCGTCGTAGCCGATGCCGCGCAGGGCGATGAAGATCTCTTCGCGGGACAAGATGCGCCCAGCATTGGCCACCAGCAGCCACAGCAGGTCGAATTCGGCACTGGTCAATTCGATACCATCATTATTCAGCCAGGCTTCGCGCAGGGCGTTGTCCACCACCAAGGGGCCGAATTGCAGGCGACGCTGGTTCTCCACGACAGCCGGTTCCGCCGGTTCGCTGCGCCGCAGCAAGGCCTGGATGCGTGCCAGCAACAGGCGCGGGCGCACAGGCTTGCACACGTAATCGTCGGCGCCCATGTCCAGGCCCAGCACCTGGTCCATGTCATCGGTCCGCGCGGTGAGCATCAGGATCACGCCGTCATAGCGCTCGCGCACCTTGCGGCAGATGCTCAAGCCGTCTTCGCCGGGCAGCATCAGGTCGAGGATCACCAGGTCAGGCTGCTCGTCGATGATGCGCCCCGCTGCCAGGGCGCCATCGCCTTCCACGGACACCTGCAGGCCATTGCTCTCCAAGTACTCACGGGTCAATTCGGCCAATCGCTGGTCGTCTTCGACTATCAATACCTGCCAGGCTTCTTGCTCCACGGGTGACCTCAATGTCTGTCATAAAAGGCGGGCATGATCTGGTAACGGCGTTGCCCAATACGGCCGATTGTAGCCATGGGCCAACCCTCAAACACAAGCCGGGAAATCCATTCGGTGATCACGTTTTTTTGTGATAGGGTTCGCGCCCTTCGAAAATGGGCAGGTTGTTTTAAGCCCGAAACATTTAATGACAAACGGCGTAATCCAGCAGCAGTGCGGCCTACACACCCATTCAACCTTTCTTACACATTTTACCCACAGCGTTATCCACAGGTTACTGCGTTGCTAACCCCTCGAAAACGCATTATCTTGTACCTCGGCACTGGAGAAGACCCTACATGTGGGGTTTTTGAAGAAAGCGCCCAACCACACAAGTGGCAAGAAATTCAAGCGTTTTATTGCTAGCGCAGCATGGAACCAACCGATTTTCAGTAGACCAAACCGCTCACGCGGATGGCAGCTGTTTCCCATCCCCGATATGGAAAACGGTACGGGTGTTGCAGGAAGAGCCTGGCACTCGCAATCAAATATAGAACGTGGAGACAACCCCCCATGCAAACCGACACAACTCGCGAGAACCCGCAAGGCTCCGTGCCGCAGGCCGCCGATTCGAACCTGGATCTGTCCGCCACTGCACCCGGCCAACTGCGTGTGATCAAGCGTAACGGCACTGTCGTTCCTTACACCGATGACAAAATCACCGTCGCCATCACCAAAGCGTTTCTTGCAGTTGAAGGCGGCACCGCTGCTGCCTCGTCGCGCATCCACGACACCGTTGCCCGCCTGACCGAACAAGTCACCGCGACCTTCAAGCGTCGCATGCCTTCGGGCGGCACCATCCACATCGAAGAAATCCAGGACCAGGTCGAACTGGCCCTGATGCGTGCCGGCGAGCAGAAAGTGGCTCGCGACTACGTGATCTACCGTGATGCCCGCTCCAAGGAGCGCGCTGTGCGTTCCCCGGCGGAAGAAGCCACCGTACAGGCTCACCCATCGATCCGCATCACCCTGGCCGACGGTACGTTTGCACCGCTGGACCTGGGCCGCCTGAACACCATCATCACCGAGGCCTGCGAAGGCCTGGAAGAAGTCGATGGTGACCTGATCCAGCGCGAAACTCTGAAGAACCTGTACGACGGCGTGGCCCTGACCGACGTCAACACCGCCCTGGTGATGACTGCCCGTACCCTGGTTGAACGTGAGCCGAACTACTCGTTCGTGACCGCGCGCCTGCTGATGGACACCCTGCGTGCCGAAGGCCTGGGCTTCCTGAAAGTCGCCGACAGCGCCACTCACCACGAAATGGCCGACCTGTACGCCAAGGCCCTGCCTGCCTACATCGCCAAGGGTATCGAATTCGAATTGCTGAACCCGGTCCTGGCCACCTTCGACCTGGAAAAACTCGGCAAGGCGATCAACCACGAGCGTGACCAGCAGTTCACCTACCTGGGCCTGCAAACCCTGTACGACCGTTACTTCATCCACAAGGACGGTATCCGCTTCGAGCTGCCGCAAGTGTTCTTCATGCGGGTGGCCATGGGCCTGGCAATCGAAGAGAAGCAGAAAGAAGACCGTGCCATCGAGTTCTACAACCTGCTGTCGTCCTTCGACTACATGTCGTCGACCCCGACCCTGTTCAACGCCGGCACCCTGCGTCCACAGCTGTCCAGCTGCTACCTGACCACCGTGCCGGATGACCTGTCGGGCATCTACCACGCGATCCACGACAATGCCATGTTGTCCAAATTCGCTGGCGGCCTGGGTAACGACTGGACCCCGGTGCGCGCACTGGGTTCGTACATCAAGGGCACCAACGGCAAGTCCCAGGGCGTTGTTCCGTTCCTGAAAGTGGTGAACGACACCGCTGTAGCCGTAAACCAGGGTGGCAAGCGCAAAGGCGCTGTCTGTGCCTACCTGGAAACCTGGCACATGGACATCGAAGAGTTCATCGAGCTGCGCAAGAACACCGGTGATGACCGTCGTCGTACCCACGACATGAACACCGCCAACTGGATCCCTGACCTGTTCATGAAGCGTGTCTTTGATGACGGCAAGTGGACCCTGTTCTCGCCCTCCGAAGTGCCGGACCTGCACGACCTGACCGGTAAAGCCTTCGAAGAGCGCTACGAGTACTACGAAGCCCTCACCGAGTACCCAGGCAAGGTCAAGCTGTTCAAGACCATCCAGGCCAAAGACCTGTGGCGCAAAATGCTGTCCATGCTGTTTGAAACCGGCCACCCATGGCTGACCTTCAAAGACCCGTGCAACCTGCGCAGCCCGCAGCAGCACGTGGGCGTGGTCCACAGCTCGAACCTGTGCACCGAGATCACCTTGAACACCAACAAGGACGAGATCGCCGTTTGCAACCTGGGCTCGATCAACCTGCCGAACCACATCGTCAACGGCAAGCTGGACACCGCCAAGCTGGAGCGTACCGTCAACACCGCAGTGCGCATGCTCGATAACGTGATCGACATCAACTACTACTCGGTGCCACAGGCGCAGAACTCCAACTTCAAGCACCGTCCGGTTGGCCTGGGCATCATGGGCTTCCAGGACGCGCTGTACCTGCAGCACATTCCTTACGGTTCGGACGCTGCGGTCGAGTTCGCCGACAAGTCCATGGAAGCGGTCAGCTACTATGCGATCCAGGCTTCCTGCGACCTGGCCGACGAACGCGGCGCCTACGAGACGTTCCAGGGTTCGCTGTGGTCCAAAGGCATCCTGCCGCTGGATTCGCAACAGATTCTGATCGAAGCCCGTGGCCAGAAGTACATCGACGTTGACCTGAACGAAACCCTGGACTGGGCGCCGGTACGTGCCCGCGTGCAGAAAGGTATTCGTAACTCCAACATCATGGCCATCGCACCGACCGCGACCATCGCCAACATCACGGGCGTATCGCAGTCGATCGAACCGACCTACCAGAACCTGTATGTGAAATCGAACCTGTCGGGCGAATTCACCGTGATCAACCCGTACCTGGTTCGCGACCTGAAAGCCCGCGGCCTGTGGGACTCGGTCATGATCAACGACCTGAAGTACTACGACGGTTCGGTGCAGCAGATCGAACGCATCCCGCAAGAACTCAAAGAGCTCTACGCGACAGCTTTCGAAGTGGATACCAAGTGGATCGTTGACGCCGCCAGCCGTCGTCAGAAGTGGATCGACCAGGCCCAGTCCCTGAACCTCTACATCGCCGGCGCTTCGGGCAAGAAGCTCGACGTGACCTACCGCATGGCGTGGTACCGTGGCCTGAAAACCACTTACTACCTCCGTGCCCTGGCCGCGACCAGCACCGAGAAGTCGACCATCAACACCGGTAAGCTGAACGCGGTTTCCAGCGGCGGCAACCACGGTGATGATTCGGTGCTTGCAGCGCCAGCCGGCCCGGCGCCAGTGCCAAAAGCCTGCGCGATCGATGAACCGGATTGCGAAGCTTGCCAATAAGCTGAGCCGGTAAGCGCCCAACAGCGCTTATCTGAAACCCCCGCCAAGCCCCCTGGGTTTGGCGGGGGTTTTCTTTTGCCCACGAATTGACACTGTAGTGAGCGGGCTTGCCCCGCTCACTACAAAGACCGTCAATCAATGCCCACAAAAAAGCCCCTCGTGTGAGGGGCTTCTTGTAGATCGCTACCGCATCAGGTCATCTGAATGATGGTCTGCATGATGGTGCTCTGGGTGGAGATGGTCTTGGCGTTCGCCTGGTAGTTGCTCTGGGCCTTGATCAGGTCCACCAACTCGTTGGTCAGGTTGACGTTGGAGTTCTCCAGGGAGTTGGCCACGATCGAGCCCAGGGTGCCGGCTTGCGGGGTGTCATAACCTGGCTGGCCCGAAGCGAAGGTCTCTCTCCAGGTGGTTCCGCCAGCCGGCTGCAGGCCTTGTTCGTTGTTGAAGCTGGCCAGGGAGATCTGGCCGATGGCCTTGCTCTGCTGGTTGCTGAACGTGGCGAACAAGACGCCGCTGCCGTCGATTTTCAGGCCGGTGATCTGGCCGGTGGCGTAGCCATCGGTGACCGGTGGGTTGCGATAAGTGGCCGAGTTGTACTGGGTGATGTTGGCCATGTTGACCGCGATCCCGGTTGGGTTCGCCGTCGCACCGTTTGCCTTCCACACGCCATTGGTCACGGTGCCAGGGACCCAACCGGTGATGGTCAAGGTCTTGTTGGACACGGCGCCCGTCACGACGCTGGTGAGTTTGCCGGCACCGTCAAAGGTCAAGGTGGATGGTACAGGCGCCTTCACGTCCGCACCGGTACCGAAAGGTGGCGAACCGTCAGGGTTGCGCCCGTCAATCAGGGTATAGGCGTTCCACTTGTTGCCGTCGGTTTTCACCAGGTACTGCACCATCGGGTGCGCGTTGCCCTGAGAGTCATACAGGGTGGTGCTGTACTGGGTGGTGAAGGTGCTGGTGTCGTTCGGGTTGAATGGCTTCGCGACCTGGTCGATCACCGGCTCCGAGGAGTTCAGGTTACTGGTCGAATCCACTTTGGTGGACGCCTTGGGCGGGAGGTTCGACAGGTTCAGTTGCAGGTCGGTCAGGCCACCCTTGATGATCTTGCCGTCTGCGTCCGCCGCATAACCTTGCAGGCGCGAGGTACCGGTGTTGTTGGTGATGTAGCCGTCTTTGTCGGCACGGAAGGCACCGCTACGGGTGTATTCCAACGAACCATCACTGCCCTTCTGCACGAAGAAACCGCCGCCCTGAATCGCCATATCCAGGATACCGCCACTGCCGTTCACGTCACCCTGGGTGAACTGCTGGGACACAGCCGCCAGGTTCACACCGTTGCCGATGCTGTTCTGGCCGGTGCCCAGCTTGGAGGCCGCGTAGATATCCGCGAATTCCGCACGGGACGACTTGAAGCCAGTGGTCGCGACGTTGGCGATGTTGTTGCCGGTCACGTCCAGTTGTTTGTTGGCCGCATAGAGGCCGCTAAGGCCGATGTTAAAAGACATGTTTCTCTCCCTCTGCCGTATTTAAGCCGGCTCTATGTACCGATAGTCTGAATTTGCGACAGCTTGACGCTGCCCATGCCGCCAGCCAGGTTCAACAGCATCTCGCCGCCGGTCTTGCTCAGGGTTACGCTCGTTACCGTTGCGGGCAGCGAAGTATTCAGGGCAACGGCGTCACCCTTGTCATTCTTGGTGGTGGCATTGAAGGTGTAGGTGCCCGCAGGAGCAACCTCGCCCTTGTCGTTCTTGCCATCCCAGATAAAGTTCTGGCTGCCGACAGCCTGGGCACCCATTTCGATGGTGCGCACCAGGTTGCCGTCTTTGTCGGTGATCTTGACGGTGACGTTGCCGGTCGCCGTCTTGACGTCCACCGAGCCGGTCATGCTCTTGCTGGTATCCACCATGGCCTTGTCGGTCTGGATGATGATCGAGCGACCGACCAGCGACGACGCCTGCAGCGCTTGCGACGAGCTGAAGTTGCTGGAGATCGCATTCACCGAGTCGTTCAGCGTGTTGATGCCTTCCAGGCTGCTGAACTGCGCCAACTGAGCTACGAACGCACCGTTGTCTTGCGGCGACAGCGGGTTCTGGTTTTTCAGCTGGGTGACCAGCAACTGCAGGAACGCATCCTTGCCCAGCGACTGCTTGCCTGTCGCCTTATTGGCAGCGTCATTGATGCTGCTGTTGTCCTGGGCATTCTTGACCTTGGAATTGAAAAGGTCCTGGACTGGCGTGTTCTTTGACGTATCAACGATGGCCATTATTTGGCGCCCCTTATCACTGACCCAGGGTCAGAACCTTTTGCATCATGGTTTTGGCGGTATTCATCATTTCCGCGTTGGTCTGGAACGAACGACTGGCAGAGATCATGTCGGCCATTTCTTCGACCACGTTGACGTTCGGGTAGTAGACATAGCCCTTTTCGTTCGCGGCGGGATGATTGGGTTCGTAGCGGGCTTCAAGGTTGCTCTGATCTTCGACCACGCCGAGCACCTGCACGCCGGAGCCTGCGGCACCCTGGTCCTGGAACAACGAATCGCTGCCGCCTGCCTGGCCGCCCTGGAACATGGTGGCGAACACCGGGTGACGTGCGCGGTAGGTCTGATCAATGCTCGAAGACACGGTCTCGGCGTTGGCGATGTTACTGGCGACGGTATTCAAACGCGTGGTCTGCGCGCTCATGCCACTGCCGGCAATATTGAAAACACTGGACAGGGACATGGCTTACTCTCCACGCAGGGCTGACATCAGCCCTTTGAATTTGCTGTTAAGCAGGGTAAAGCTGGCTTGGAAGTTCACCGAGTTCTCGGCGTAAGCCGATTGCTCCAGCTGTGCGTCGACAGTGTTCTGGTCGATCGACGGCTGCATCGGCGTGCGATACAGCAACGACTCGTCACCATTGCTCAGGCCTTGCGCTTCGATATGACGACTGTTGGTCATGTTCAACGCGAAGGTGCCGTTCTTGGTCTTGTCCTGCTGTGCGGCGAGCACGGCGGAAAAGTCCAGGTCCCGAGCCTTGTAGTTCGGGGTGTCGGCGTTGGCAATGTTGTTGGCCAGGACTTCGGCACGCTGGGCGCGGAAGCCCAGGGCTTGTTCGTGGATACCGAGCGCTTTATCGAAGCTGATGCTCATGGTGGAAACCTTTAAGGGCTGACCTGCTTTTCGTTAACTGGGTTATAGCAAGGTGTGTGCCAGTTTGTGGGAGGCCCGTATTTAAAGGGCTTGGGGACGGATTGCCGGGCGGCAATGCCAGAAAAGCGGCAACGGGTTTCCGCGTTGTGCCAGTAAAGCGGCAATCCGGGTTGCCGCTATTGAAAGGTTTGCCGCAAAAACAAATGTGGGAGGGGGCTTGCCCCCGATGGCGGTGTTTCAGTCAAAGATGCATCAACTGAACCACTGCTATCGGGGGCAAGCCCCCTCCCACATTTTTGACCGCGTAAGCCTTATTTGGCCTGGTAGATGATCCCCGGGCTGCACTGCACCATCTGATAGTGATCCGGCAGGCCGTTCAGCGCTTCCGAGGCACCGAGGAACAGGTAGCCGCCACGCTTGAGCGTGCCATGGATGCGCAGCAGGATGTCTTTCTTCACTTCGGCCGAGAAGTAGATCAGCACGTTGCGGCAGAACACCATGTCGAACTTGCCCAGGCTGGCGTAGCTGTCGAGCAGGTTGAACGAGCGGAATTCCACGCGACTCTTGATCGGCGCCTTGACCGCCCAACGCCCCGCCCCTTTCGGGTCGAAGTAACGTTGCAGGCGCTCCTGGGACAAACCACGACCCAAGGCCAGGCTGTCGTACTCGCCAGTCTTGCAGTTGGTGAGCATGGTGCCGGACAGGTCGGTGGCGACGATTTGCGCACCGGCCTTCAACTGGCCCATGTTGGTCCGCTCGAACTCATCGATGGACATCGAAATCGAGTACGGTTCCTGCCCCGAAGAGCAAGCGGCCGACCAGATGCGCAGGCGCTGGCCAGGGCTGGCCTTGATGGCCTCCGGCAACACTTTGCTCTTGAGCACTTCAAACGGGTAGGTGTCGCGAAACCACAGGGTTTCGTTGGTGGTCATGGCATCGACCACCATCTCCTTGAGCCCGCTGCGCGGCTGCCCCTGGATGCGCTGGACCAACTCGCCCAACGACTTGATGCCCTGCTGCTCCATCAGTTTGTTGAGACGGCTGGATACCAGGTACTGCTTGTTTTCACCGAGCAATATGCCACAGGCCTTTTCCAGGAAGACCCGGAACTGTTCGAAATCCAAATTACCCGTAGACAATGATACCGCCTCTTAAATCGTGTGACCGCCAGGGGAAATCCCCTAGCTGTTATCTGCTGCCTTGATCCGGTCGACTACCCGGGATGCCAGGTCATCAGGACGGAATTTGGCCAGGAAGTCATCGGCACCGACCTTCTTGACCATCGCCTGATTGAATACACCCGACAACGAAGTATGCAGGATGATATGCAATTTTTGCATGCGTGGATCGTTGCGTATCTCGGCCGTGAGGGTGTAGCCGTCCATTTCCGGCATCTCGATGTCTGAGATCATCATCAAGAATTCTTCTTCCGGCTTCTTGCCGTCGTCCACCAGCTTGCGCAGGTAATCCAGCGCCTGGCGACCATCGTTTAGGGCCACCACTTCCACGCCGACCGTCTGCAGGCAACGGGTCACCTGTTTGCGCGCTACCGAGGAATCGTCCACGGTCAGCACACGCAGGGAAACGGCCTTGTGCGCAGTTTCGGCGTCCACCACCCCCACGGAAATCGATTCAGAGGTGGGGGCCACTTCGGCGAGGATCTTCTCCACGTCGATGATTTCCACCAACTGATTATCCACCCGCGTCACCGCCGTGAGGTAGTGATCACGACCGGTGCCCTTGGGCGGCGGATGGATCTCTTCCCAGTTCATGTTGACGATGCGCTCCACCGAGCGCACCAGGAAACCCTGGGTCTTGGTGTTGTACTCAGTAATGATGACGAACGGGTTCTCGCGGTCCTGTAAACCCGCCGAACCGGTGGCCAGGGCCAAGTCAAGAATCGGGATCGTCGCACCACGGATGTTGGCGACGCCACACACCACCGGGCTGGACTTGGGCATGATCGTCAGCTTGGGGCATTGCAGCACTTCCCGCACTTTGAACACGTTGATGCCATACAACTGCTTGCCATCCAGGCGAAAAAGCAACAACTCCAGGCGATTCTGCCCTACCAGCTGCGTGCGCTGGTTTACTGAATCCATTACTCCTGCCATGCCTTGACTCCCACGCTAAAACCTTTGGCCATACCTATAAGGGCAGTGACGCGCACCCAATGCTAAACGGCACGGCCTTTGCTATTTATTGGTCATGGATATTAAAACGACAGTTTCCCGACGCCCCATCCTGACACGGTTTCGCAGATCGCTCTGCGCACCGCTGGTGTTGCTTGCCCTGGGCCTGGGCGCCACGGCCCGCGCAGACAACGTCACCTTGCCTGATCTACTTATCGGCGTCACCCAAGGCTTTCTTGAGTTCACTGTAGAAGATTATCTGGCGACCACCCAGACGCCGGGGCGCTATGAAATCCAGGTCAACCAATTGGACCCGCGCTTACGCATGCCCATGTGCGACAAGGAATTGACAGCCACCCTGGAAAGCCCCGCCCAGCCTATCGGCCGTGTGACGGTCAAGGTCCGCTGCGATGGCGCCTCGCCCTGGACCGTGTTCGTGCCGGCCCAGGTCAAGCTCTTCCGTGATGTGGTAGTGGTTGCGCGCCCGCTCAAACGTACCGGGATCATCGGTTTCGAGGACGTGGTCCTACGCGAACGCGACATCAGCATGATTAGCCAGGGCTACCTGACCTCCCTCGACCAAGCCGTCGGACAGAAGTTGACCCGACCAGTGGTCACGGACCAAGTCATCACCCTGGTGCATCTGGAGCAAGCCGAAGTGATTCGCAAGGGCGACCAAGTGGTGATTTCCGCCAGCAGCGGTGCGCTGCAGGTGAAAATGCCGGGGGAAGCGCTGTCCAATGGCGGCATGAGCGAACAGATACGCGTGAAGAACCTTAATTCCAACCGGGTGATCAAGGCGCGAGTCACCGCACCGGGTCAGGTAGAGGTAGCTCTATAGATTACTGGTATCAGGCGCCTGCTTTTCCTACACTGTCGGCTGGATGCCGGCCTGTAGGTTTTATTGTCAATCGAGCCTAAAGTTTATCCGGGTATGGCCGAAAACATGGCAAGCGTCCAAATACCCAGAGGTTTTTTGATCATGGTCATCGATTTCAGTCGTTTAAATAACACCCCGACCCCGTCGGCCCCTACGCGAGCCACTGGCACCAAAGACAGCGTAGAAGCCAAGGCCCAGCCACTGCCCGCCAAGGCAGAACAGGCCAGCGTCAGCCAGAGCGGGGAATCCGTACACCTGAGCAACGAGGCTCAACAGTTGCAGAAGGTCACTGACTCGCTGCGCGATCAACCGGTGGTCAATAAAGCCCGTGTGGCCGAATTGAAACAGGCAATCGCCGATGGCAGCTATAAAGTCGACAGCAACCGTGTAGCCAGCAAGCTGCTTAATTTCGAAGCCGAGCGCTAGGCAAAGGCCTGCGCAGGGCTTTTGGACGCTTAAACCCCAAGGCCAGCCATGCATCACGACGAAAATCTGCTTCAACTGATCATTGATGATCTAGCCCCGACCCAACAGCTGCTTGAGCTGCTTCGGGAAGAAACCCTGGCCCTCTTCGGTCGGGACATGCTCCTGCTCGAAGAAATTCTGGCGCGCAAGCAGTCGCTGATTATCCTGCTGGAACAGCACGGCAAAAAACGCAGCGAGATCCTCATCAGCCTGGGCCTGCCAGCGGACCATGATGGCCTGGCACAATTGGCCAGCCACTCCACGGTCGGCGATCAGTTACTGGCGCAGAGCAAGGAGCTCAATCAATTGCTCAGCCAGTGCCAGGAAACCAACCTGCTCAACGGTCAGTCAATCCAGCTTCAGCAAGCCACGACCGCCAACCAGTTGCGTATACTTCACGGCGGAGAGCCTCCGGCGCTTTACAACGCCCAAGGTTCCACCTCGCGCCTGGTCAAGCCAAGCACCCGCAGCCAAGCCTGACGCCGGTTTACAGCGCGACCTATCCAAGGCGCGCCACATACTGGCAGAATGCCTGCTCTTGCGTGTAGTCGTATTTTGTCTGGAGATGGAAGAACCGTGTTCAACGCCCTTAATGCGGAAGATGCCCCGCAGCCACCCAAGGTCCTCACCACGCCTCTGGAAATCGCCAGTACCTTGCGGATGCTGCAAGACAGCCATGACCCGCTGATCATCACCTTCCATGAGCGCAGCCAGCGCTTCCAGAGCTACCTGGTGGACGTCAATCGCGACAGCGGCACCCTGGCCCTGGATGAAATGATCCCCCGCGACGGCGAACGCTACCTGGAAAACGGCGAGCCCTTCCGCATCGAAGGCTTCCACGAAGGCGTACGCGTTGCCTGGGAAAGCAACGGCAGCCTGAGCATCAGCGAAAAGGACGGCCACCGCATCTACACCGGCAGCCTGCCCGACGAAGTGGTCTACCATCAGCGCCGCAATGCCTTCCGCGCCGCCTTGAAGCTAGCCCAACTGGTCAACATCGAGCTGGGTGGCGAGAAGCTCAAGGCGCCTATCAGCGGCAAGCTGCTGGATATTTCCGCCACCGGCTGCAAACTGCGTTTTGAAGGGGATATCTCCGAGCGCTTGCAACTGGGCCAGGTCTACGACCGCTTTATCGCTGCCCTGCCCTTTGGCAGCATGACCACCTCCGTCGAACTGCGCTACTTGCACTTCGAAGAGAAGATCAACACCACCTTCGCCGGCGTGCGCTTTCATAACATGAGTGGCTTGGTGCAGCGCCAGGTCGAGCGCTTTGTGTACCAGTTGCAACGCGAAGCACGACGCTTCGACAAAGACGACGATTTTTAAAGCTTAAAGATCGCGGCAAGAAAAACGGGCAGATCCTGATGGAATCTGCCCGTTTTGCATTCAGGGGCGCGCCCTGCTCAAGTCGTGAGGGTGCTCGTCCGGCCCAGCGGGCGCAGGCGGCCCTACAAAGGGCGGTTCGTCCGCTTCGGGGCTCAACGCCGCTTCCGGCTCAGGTTCAGGGGCGGCGGTTTGCATTTGTTCCTGAACCACGGCCTCGTCTACCCGCGGATCGAGACAAGCCACCAGCGGCGAACTGGACATGCTGTCGGGCATTGCCACGTGGTGCAACGGTGCATCATCCACCTGATGCAGGTTGGTCACCGCTTTCGGTCGGATGCGCCACACCAGGATCAACGCACACAGGCTGAAAAACGCATACAGCATGTGGCTGCCGAACAGCTTCATCACCACACCGGCGAGCAACGGCCCGACACTGGCGCCGACGCCGTAGGTCACCAACAGCATGGCCGTCAGCGACACGCGTCGATCGCCTTCCACATGGTCGTTGGAGAACGCCACCGCCAGCGGATACAGACAGAACTGCACCAGGGAGCAGACAAAGCCTGCCACGAACAGCACTTCCAGCGGCACCTTGGTCAGTATCGCCAGCGGCAACGCCGCCACGGCCAGGCACAGGGCAAAGCAGCGGATCAGCAGCGCGCGATCATAGCGGTCCGACAGCCAGCCCAATGGCCACTGCACCACCAGCCCGGCAAAAATGCAGCTACCCATGAACAGGCCCACTTGCTCGGTGGTCAAGCCCTGCTGAGAGGCATACAACGGCGCCAGACCGTAGAACGAGCCGACGATCAGCCCCGCGCCAAGCACGGTACTCAGGGACTGCGGCACGCGTTTTATAAAGAAGCGCGGCTCCATCGGGGCAGGATGCAGAGGCGCCGGGTGAATGCGCCGCGTCATGGCCACCGGCACCAGGCACAGCGCAAAACACAGCGCGACCAGCATCAGCAACTCAAGACCCAATTGAGGGTGCATGACCAGAATCAGTTGGCCGAGCACCAGGCCCAGGTAAGACGCAATCATATAGCCGCTGAACACCACGCCACGCTGCTTGGCATCGGCCTGCTCATTGAGCCAGCTCTCGATGACCATGTACTGGCACATCATGCCCAGGCCGACGATCATCCGCAGCACGATCCACGCCGGCAGCCAATCGATCAGCCCGTGGCCCAACACCGCCGCGCCGACGATCCCGGCGCAGGTCGCATAGGCGCGAATATGCCCGACCCGGGCAATCAGGCGATGCCCGATCTTGCCACCCAGCACCAGGCCAAAATAGTTGGCCGCCATCAACGCGCCGACCCACAGGCTGTCGACATGATCGGCCGCCAGGCGCAGGGCCAGGTAAGTACTGAGCAGGCCGGAGCCGATCAGCATCATCAAGGAGGCGAAATAAAGGGCTCGAAAAGATTTCCAGATCTGGCGCATCGGCGTTCCGAGCGGCTCCTTGCGGTGAGAGACAGGGCTATCGGCATGATAGTCCGGGGTGGCCGGGTCCGGACAGGCGGTATGCGCTGTTTCCGGGGATTATTTTGCTTAAAGGCTCAGACGCTGTCCGGCTGCGCGCGGGATACACGAATCGCTATAAATACACGATGCCAGGGCTGTGAACCCATAACCCCGGCAAGGTTCGACCCAT
This sequence comes from Pseudomonas reactans, assembly GCF_013385825.1. Lineage (GTDB taxonomy): Bacteria > Pseudomonadota > Gammaproteobacteria > Pseudomonadales > Pseudomonadaceae > Aquipseudomonas > Aquipseudomonas reactans. The sequence continues at coordinate 392,891 of NZ_JACAPG010000020.1, forward strand.
CTTCGGAAAACGCCCACAAAAAAGCCCCGCCAGACGGATCTGTGCGGGGCTTTGGATCTGGTGTCCCAGGGCCGGTTCGAACGGCCAACCTTCCCCTTAGGAGGGGGATGCTCTATCCAATTGAGCTACTGGGACAAATGACAGCCACTGCGCTAAAGGCGCGGCGACAGACGGCGTGCATGTTAACGGCCGAGGTGGGTTTTGTCATGTCGTCCGTGGGCTTTTTGAGTGTAGGCCGGTACTGACCTTATTTATCCTGCCTTGCCCCCACAAACACGGGCCCGTGAGGCCATCGTGCAAAATGCACTCTCCCAAAACGCCATCATTGCAAATTGCAACCTTCCAGCCATTTAAAATAGACTCAACCCGTTGATTTAATTGAACTAATAGGTTGGCATGACACCTGCAATACTTCTCCTACAAACCCAATAAGCCACGGCGTTAAGCGGAGAACATAACCATGAACAGTGCCCTTCTGTTAGCCCTCAACACCGTAGCCTTGGCTGCACTGCTGATGTTTCATTTTCAATCGACCGGCAGCAACGACCCCGCCCAAATCAGCCAGGCCGTGCCACATCACTTGCAACAACGCCCACAACTGGCGGTGATGACCCCAAACGCGCAATCGCCGGTACGCGTGGCCCAAGAGGCTCAGTCCACACCTGCTTCTGAACACTGGGTTTTCTGAGGACATTCTGATGAACAAATTTGCCTGGCTGTTTTTGTGCCTGACCGCATTGGCTGCAGTTCTGGGCATAAGCACCGAATCCTATGACGGCCAGACCACTGCATTTGTTAGCAGCGGCGTGTTCGCCTGTCTATTGCTGCTCACGTTGATCGTCGGTCGACGCATCAAATTCGACCCCATCCTGCGCTAATCTCCTTTCCCTACCTTATGTCGCCTCCCCCTCGCTAATCGGCAAATTGCCACTAGTCTTAAACTTAAGGGCAAAAGGCCACTTTGCTATAGGATGTGCGGCCTCAAACCCTGTGGTGGCCTGGACTGACGGGAAGTTCCATCGCGGATTTACGCGTTGAAAAGTTTTCCAACCAGTCCGCAAAAATGCAAATGAGTGCTGGCATAAAGCCTTTAGGCAGTTCAATATTTGTCACAGAATTGACGCCAAGGAAATGTCAAATCTGAGGCATGATGCGGCCTCTTTGCAATTCAGGTTGAACTTTGGTCGTGAGCCTTGTCTTAACACTCATCTTGCGGCCAATTCCAAAAACCGCTCCCCTGAACTAACCGGTTAAATATATGCGCCCATTGAAACAGGCAATTTATTCCAGCCGTACGGCTGACAAGTTCGTCGTACGTCTGCCAGACGGAATGCGGGAACGCATTGCCGAGGTGGCTCGCAATCATCACCGCAGCATGAACTCCGAAATCATCGCGCGCCTGGAACAAAGCCTCATTCAGGAAGGTGCGCTGGGCGACGAGTTGAGCATGCGCCTGGACAGCCCCGAGCTGTCGCTGCACGAACGCGAACTGCTGCAGCGTTTTCGTCAGCTCTCCCATCGTCAGCAAAATGCTCTCGTCTCGCTTATCGCGCACGACGTTGAGGCGGCCGCAGAAGCCAATTGATCTGCAACTGAAAGCCGAAGCCAGCCATGTGCTGGCTTTTTTTTGCATGGGATTTTTTGTAGGAGCAGGCTTGCCGGCGATCCGAGCGATGCGGTCTATCAGTTAAACCGAGGGGATGCGATCGCTGGCAAGCCAGCTCCTACAGAGGGAGCCGGCGCGCCATGCAAGATCAGAGCAGGAAGATCGTTGCCAAGCCCAGAAAGATGAAAAAGCCACCACTGTCGGTCATGGCCGTGATCATCACGCTGGCACCCATTGCCGGGTCGCGCCCAAGGCGGGCCAGAGTCATCGGGATCAATACCCCCATCAGTGCCGCCAGCAGCAGGTTAAGGGTCATGGCGGCGGTCATCACCACGCCGAGCGACCAACTGCCATACAGCAAGTAGGCCACCACACCGATCACCCCACCCCACACCAAGCCATTGATAAGGCCTACCGCCAACTCTTTGCGCAGCAGGCGCGACGAGTTCGCTGTACTCACCTGATCCAGCGCCATGGCGCGCACGATCATGGTAATCGTCTGGTTACCCGAGTTACCGCCGATCCCGGCCACGATCGGCATCAGTGCGGCGAGCGCCACCAACTTCTCGATCGACCCTTCGAACAACCCAATCACACGCGACGCGATAAAAGCGGTGATCAGGTTAATGGCCAGCCACGCCCAACGGTTATGCAGTGAACGCCAAACCGATGCAAAAATATCTTCCTCTTCACGCAAACCTGCCATGTTGAGGACTTCGGTCTCACTCTCTTCACGAATCAGGTCGACCATTTCATCGATGGTCAAACGACCGATCAACTTGCCGTTCTTGTCGACCACCGGCGCCGAGATCAAGTCATAACGTTCAAACGCCTGGGCAGCCTCGTAGGCGTCTTCATCCGGGTGAAAGCTCACCGGATCACTGGCCATGACGTCGGCCACTTTTTTCTCAGGGTCGTTGACCAGCAGGCGCTTGATCGGCAGCACGCCCTTGAGAATGCCCTCGTAATCGACCACAAACAGTTTGTCGGTATGGCCCGGCAACTCTTTGAGACGACGCAGGTAACGCAAGACCACTTCCAAACTGACGTCTTCGCGGATGGTGACCATCTCGAAGTCCATCAGGGCGCCGACCTGATCCTCGTCGTAGGACAGCGCGGAGCGCACACGCTCACGCTGCTGGCCGTCGAGGGCCTCCATCAGCTCATGGACAACATCACGGGGCAGTTCGGGGGCCAGGTCGGCCAGTTCGTCGGCGTCCATCTCCTTGGCCGCGGCCAAGAGCTCATGATCGTCCATGTCGGCGATCAGGGTTTCTCGGACCGAGTCGGACACTTCGAGCAGGATGTCGCCGTCGCGGTCAGCCTTGACCAACTGCCAGAGAGTCAGTCGATCATCCAGCGGCAAGGCTTCGAGAATGTAGGCGACGTCAGCGGAGTGAAGGTCGTCGAGCTTGCGTTGCAGCTCAACGAGGTTTTGCCGGTGAACCAGGTTTTCGACCAGGTTGTTGTTCGGGCCATCCTGGCGATGCGTAAGGTCTTCGACCACGCGTTGGCGCTGCAGCAGCTCGATGACTTGAGCCAGGCGATCCTGCAGGCTTTCTTGTGTTTTCTTTACTTCTACTTCGGTCATAGGCGAACTCCACTCCCAGCAGCGGGGCACGCCGGAAGGATCAATCAGTCAATTCATGATTGGTAAAACGGGGTACTGAGCAACTACTGGGTAAGTCCATGGAGGTATTCCACAAGCCCCGGCGGGGCTGACGGGCGCAATGATACACCGCCCGGCCACTTTAAACGTCAAAAAACTGGGAAGAACAAGCGCTTGCGAGCCAAAGCTGAGTATTGGCTGCATCTATGAACTGCGACGACGCAGTGGAGAAGGAAAACACATGGAGGCGAGAGAAAAAGAAAAAATCCTACACAAACCCCAGACGGCAAAAAGCCCGCACTAGGCGGGCTTTTTGTTTGTATGGTGCACTCGACAGGATTCGAACCTGTGACCGCTCGGTTCGTAGCCGAGTACTCTATCCAGCTGAGCTACGAGTGCAGATTGTGTTTTTAGACCAGATCACAACTGGTTGTAACCGAATCACCTGCATTGCTGCAACTGACTCTTAAATGGTGCACTCGACAGGATTCGAACCTGTGACCGCTCGGTTCGTAGCCGAGTACTCTATCCAGCTGAGCTACGAGTGCATTTGTTGCCGCGCATTATAGGCCGTTCAATCTCTATGTAAAGCTATTTTTTCGTTAATTTTCAACAACTTAGCGAAAAAACCAGATTGCAACGTACTAAGCAAATAATGGCGGAGAACGGGGGATTCGAACCCCCGACACCCTTTTGAGGTGTACTCCCTTAGCAGGGGAGCGCCTTCGGCCACTCGGCCAGCTCTCCGCAACACGGGGCGTATATTAACCACGTTCATCCCCGTTTGCAAACATAAAAAACGATAAAAATTAAAGGCTTGGTTCTTCGTCCTTCTCTTTCTTGATCCGCAGGTAGATTTCCTCGCGGTGTACCGCCACCTCTTTCGGAGCGTTAACCCCGATACGCACTTGATTGCCTTTGACGCCGAGCACGGTCACGGTGATTTCGCCATCACCGATAATCAGGCTTTCTGCGCAACGACGAGTCAGAATCAGCATACCTTTCTCCTCACGCATTTCAGTTCAGGAACAACAGTCTGCAAAAAAAAGGCCTTCGACCTACAACCCAAAGGCCATAGCCCTACCCGCCTAAGTATTGTCGAGCGCACGCAAAAGAACATGCGCCCTACAAAAAAAGGAAAGGCGCGGTAAACCGCGCCTTCCTGGCACTTCGTCACTCGCCCTGTCGGGCCGGAGCGTCCAGCTCAAAAGCGGTATGCAGCGCGCGTACAGCCAGTTCCAGGTACTTCTCTTCGATCACCACCGAGACCTTGATTTCCGAGGTGGAGATCATCTGGATGTTGATGCTTTCCTTGGCCAGGGCCTCGAACATGCGGCTGGCAACGCCCGCATGAGAGCGCATGCCCACACCTACGATCGACACCTTGGCGATCTTGGTATCACCGACCACTTCACGGGCGCCAATCTCGCTCGCGGTGTTCTGCAGGATCTTCTCCGCCGCATCGTACTCGTTGCGGTGCACGGTGAAGGTGAAATCGGTGGTGTTATCGTGCGAAACGTTCTGCACGATCATGTCGACTTCAATGTTCGCGCCGCTGATAGGGCCCAGGATCTTGAACGCCACCCCCGGGGTATCCGGCACGCCACGGATAGTCAGCTTGGCTTCATCACGGTTGAAAGCGATACCGGAAATGATCGGCTGTTCCATGGATTCCTCTTCATCAATAGTAATGAGGGTGCCCGGACCCTCTTTGAAGCTGTGCAATACGCGCAGCGGAACGTTGTACTTGCCGGCGAATTCCACCGCACGGATCTGCAACACCTTGGAACCGAGGCTGGCCATTTCCAGCATCTCTTCAAAGGTGATCTTGTCCAGGCGCTGGGCCACGGACACCACACGCGGGTCAGTGGTGTAGACGCCGTCCACATCGGTGTAGATCTGGCATTCATCGGCCTTCAGCGCAGCTGCCAGCGCCACGCCAGTGGTGTCCGAACCGCCACGCCCGAGGGTAGTGATGTTGCCCTGCTCGTCCACACCCTGGAAGCCTGCTACAACTACCACGCGACCGGCCTTCAGATCCGTACGGATTTTCTGATCGTCGATCTGCAGAATGCGCGCCTTGGTATGCGCGCTGTCGGTGAGGATGCGCACCTGACTGCCAGTGTAGGACACCGCCGGCACACCGCGCTTGTTCAGCGCCATGGCCAGCAAGGCGATGGTCACCTGCTCACCGGTGGACACGATCACATCCAGCTCACGCGGGAGCGGCTGTTGATCACCACTGATTGCCTTGGCCAGATCGATCAGGCGATTGGTCTCGCCGCTCATGGCCGACAGCACCACCACCAGGTCGTCGCCGGCATCGCGGAATTTCTTAACCTTGTCGGCCACCTGCTCGATTCTTTCGACAGAGCCGACCGAGGTGCCTCCAAATTTCTGTACGATCAAAGCCATTTCTAAGCCGCCTCAGCCCGTAAAGGGGCGCCTAATATCCAATCAACCAGCACCGAACAGGCCCGTGACTAGACCACGGGCCGGTTAACAGTGCCTTAAATACCTGCCTCGACAAACGGCACGGTCAGGGCCAGGGCCGCGTCCAGGGCGCCGGCGTCTACACCACCGCCTTGCGCCATGTCCGGACGACCACCGCCCTTCCCACCCACTGCCGCGGCGGCTTGCTTCATCAAATCACCGGCCTTGAGTTGGCCAGTCAGGTCTTTGGTTACACCGGCAACCAGAACGACCTTATCCTCATGGACACCGCCGAGCAGGATCACTGCGCGGCCGAGCTTGTTCTTCAACTGATCGACCAAGGCCAACAGCGCCTTGCCGTCCTGACCGTCCAGGCGTGCGGCCAGGACTTTCACGTCCTTGACGTCCACCGCAGAAGCCGACAGATCGTCGCCTGCCGCGCTGGCCGCCTTGGCTTGCAACTGCTCCAGCTGTTTCTCCAGTGCGCGGTTGCGCTCCAGCACAGCGGACAGTTTGTCGATCAGGTTGTCGCGGCTGCCCTTGACCAGGCTGGCCGCTTCCTTGAGTTGTTCTTCAGCCGCATTCAGGTAGGCCAGGGCCGCAGCGCCGGTCACCGCCTCGATACGACGCACACCGGACGCCACGCCACCTTCGCTGATGATCTTCAGCAGGGCGATGTCGCCGGTTCGGTTGGCGTGGATACCGCCACACAGCTCCACCGAGAAGTCGCCGCCCATGCTCAGTACGCGCACGCTGTCGCCGTACTTCTCGCCGAACAGCGCCATGGCGCCCTTGGCTTTTGCAGTCTCGATATCGGTTTCTTCAGTTTCGACGGCAGTGTTCTTGCGAATCTCGGCGTTGACGATGTCTTCCAGGGCCTTGATCTGCTCCGGCTTGATCGCTTCAAAATGGCTGAAGTCGAAACGCAGGCGCTGGCTGTCGACCAACGAACCCTTCTGCTGAACGTGCTCGCCCAGTACCTGACGCAGGGCTGCATGCAGCAAGTGCGTGGCCGAGTGGTTCAGCGAGGTGGCGTGGCGCACATCGGCGTCTACCTGGGCATCCACCGGCGAACCGACGGTGAGGCTGCCCGAGGCCAACACACCGTGGTGCAGGAACGCACCGCCGGTCTTGGTGGTGTCGCGTACATCAAAACGACCGGACGCGGCTTTCAGGAAACCGCAGTCGCCGATCTGGCCACCGGATTCGGCGTAGAACGGCGTCTGGTCCAGGACCACCACACCGTCGTCACCTTCATTCAATACGTCAACCGACTGGCCGTCCTTATAGAGGGCAACCACTTTGGCCGCACCGCTGGTGGCCTTGTAGCCGGTGAACTCGGTGGCCACGTCAACCTTGACCAGGCTGTTGTAGTCCATGCCGAACGAGCTGGCCGAACGTGCGCGCACGCGCTGGGCTTCCATCTCGCGCTCGAAACCTTCCTCGTCGAGGGTCAGGTTGCGCTCACGGGCGATGTCGCCGGTCAGGTCCATCGGGAAACCGTAGGTGTCGTAGAGTTTGAACACCACGTCGCCCGGCACCACGGTGCCTTGCAGGTTGGCGAGGTCTTGTTCGAGAATTTTCAGGCCCTGTTCCAGGGTCTTGGCAAACTGCTCTTCCTCAGCCTTCAGCACGCGCTCGATGTGCGCCTGATTCTGCTTGAGCTCCGGGAAGGCTTCGCCCATCTCGGCCACCAGCGCCGCAACGATCTGGTAGAAGAAGCTGCCGTTGGCGCCCAGCTTGTTACCGTGGCGGCAAGCACGACGGATGATGCGACGCAGCACATAGCCACGGCCTTCGTTGGACGGCAACACGCCGTCGGCAATCAGGAAGCCGCAGGAACGGATATGGTCAGCCACCACTTTCAGCGAAGCCTGGTCTTCATTGGTGCAACCAATGGCCTTGGCTGCTGCGGCCAGCAGGCTTTGGAACAGGTCGATCTCGTAGTTGGAATGCACGTGCTGCATCACCGCACTGATCCGCTCCAGGCCCATGCCGGTGTCTACCGACGGCGCTGGCAACGGATGCAACACGCCATCGGCGGTGCGGTTGAACTGCATGAACACGTTGTTCCAGATCTCGATGTAACGGTCGCCGTCTTCTTCTGGCGAGCCCGGTGGGCCACCCCAGATGTCGGCGCCGTGGTCGTAGAAGATCTCGGTGCAAGGACCGCATGGGCCGGTGTCGCCCATGGTCCAGAAGTTGTCGGACGCGTACGGTGCGCCTTTGTTGTCACCGATGCGCACCATGCGCTCGGCCGGCACGCCGACTTCTTTGGTCCAGATGTCGTAGGCTTCGTCATCGCTGGCGTAGACGGTGACCCAGAGTTTTTCCTTCGGCAGCTTCAGCACGCCAGTGAGGAAGGTCCAGGCGAAGTTGATCGCGTCTTGCTTGAAATAATCGCCAAAGCTGAAGTTGCCGAGCATTTCGAAAAAGGTGTGGTGACGGGCGGTGTAGCCGACGTTTTCCAGGTCGTTGTGCTTGCCACCGGCGCGCACGCACTTCTGGCTGCTGACGGCGCGGGTGTACGCGCGTTTTTCCTGGCCCAGGAAGCAGTCCTTGAACTGGTTCATCCCCGCGTTGGTGAACAGCAGGGTTGGGTCATTGCCTGGGATCAAGGAGCTGGAGGCGACACGGGTGTGACCTTGCTCTTCGAAGAAGCGAAGGAAGGCTTCACGGATTTCTGCGCTTTTCATTAGGTTCTTCCACGGAGGCTGCGGCCAAAGGCCAGTGCGCAACATCATCAGACGGAGCGACGGCAAAGGGCCGCATTATATCGGCCCTTTGCCGGTGGTACAGCGTGTTTATACGATTGAAACGTTCAATTAGACGGTCTGCACTGTCATTTCCGCGAAAATTCGACGAATGTCTGCACAACCTGCTCGATCTGCGCCCGGCTGACATCCAAATGCGTGACCATGCGCAGGCGCGGGGCGGCGCTCAACGTGATCCCGCGTTCGGCGGCAAACGCCTTCAAGGCCTGGGCCTGGTCACCGATCTGCACGTAGACCATGTTGGTCTGCACAGACTCCACCTCATAACCGGCCTGGCGCAACGCATCGCCCAGCCATTGGGCGTTGGCGTGGTCGTCAGCCAGGCGCTGCACCTGGTGATCCAGGGCATACAGCCCCGCCGCCGCCAACGAGCCGGCCTGGCGCATGCCACCGCCGACCATTTTGCGCAGGCGCCGGGCCTTGGCGATCAACGCCGTGGAGCCGCACAACACTGAGCCAATCGGCGCGCCAAGGCCTTTGGACAGGCACACCGACACCGAATCGAAATGCTGGGCAATCTCGCGTGCATCCACACCCAGCTTGACCGCTGCGTTGTAGAGCCGCGCGCCATCCAGATGCAGGGCCAGGTCATGCTCACGGGTGAACGCCCGGGCCTTTGCCAGGTAATCCAGTGGCAATACCTTGCCTTGCATGGTGTTTTCCAGCGCCAGCAAGCGGGTGCGGGCGAAGTGGAAGTCGTCGGGCTTGATCGCCGCCAACACCTGATCCAGGTCCAGCGAGCCATCTGCCTGCACTTCCAGCGGTTGCGGCTGGATCGAACCCAGCACCGCCGCGCCACCGCCTTCGTATTTGTAGGTATGGGCCTGCTGGCCGACGATGTATTCCTCGCCGCGTTCACAGTGGGCCATCAACGCCAACAGGTTGCTCATGGTGCCGGTCGGCACGAACAAAGCGGCGGCAAAACCCAGGCGCTTGGCCAGTTCGGCTTCCAGGCGATTGACGCTGGGGTCCTCGCCATACACATCATCGCCGCTGACGGCAGCGGCCATCGCGTCCCGCATGCCGGGGGTGGGTTGGGTCACGGTGTCGCTGCGCAGGTCGATCACAGACATGAAACAAGCCTCTCAAGGTTTACGTAAGTTCCTTTTGTGAGTGATTACTGCGGGCAACGCCACGGAATATCAAGCCCCCAATGCATTCAATCGAATACCAACCAAACAAACCGATATAGCTTATCGATACAGCGGTCGTGCAGTTTTCGAAAAAGCGTGTTAAAAACTCTCCGCCGCCAGGGTTCTGGTGGCAACGTTCTCAGGGCGGGGTGCAATTCCCCACCGGCGGTAATTACACGCAATGTGTATAGCCCGCGAGCGCTTGGCGCCTCGAACTGCTCACGCAGGACGGCGACAAGGTCAGCAGACCCGGTGTGATCCCGGGGCCGACGGTCATAGTCCGGATGAAGAGAGAACGGGATTGGCACCTAAGGGCCGCGCACGAATTGTGCTTGCGCACCCTTAAATCCCATTCGATTCATAACGCCCTGTTTTTTTCTTAAACAGGAGTCAGAACATGCAACCCACCGCAATCGACAGCAAAAGCAAAAACCACCACGGCGAGCGCGTCGCGTTTATCCAGGCCTGCTGGCACAAGGATATTGTCGACCAGTCCCGCAAAGGCTTCCTCGCCGAAATGATCGCCCAGGGCTACCAGGAATCGGACATCGATTTCTTCGAAGTCGGCGGCGCCTTTGAAATGCCCCTGCACGCCAAGCTGCTGGCCAAGACTGGCCGTTACGCCGGTATCGTCGCCGCCGCGCTGGTGGTGGACGGTGGCATCTACCGCCACGAATTCGTCGCCCAGTCGGTGGTCAGCGGCCTGATGCAGGTACAGCTGGAAACCGAAGTGCCGGTGTTCTCGGTGTCCCTGACTCCGCATCACTTCCACGCGGGCAGCGAGCACACCACGTTCTTCTATGAGCACTTTGTGCACAAGGGCCAGGAAGCCGCGCGCACTTGCGCCGACACCTTGCACAAGGTTCGCGCGATCTACCAAAGCGAACTGCAAAAACGTGTCAGCTGAGTACAAAACGGGCTGACTAAATGAGTAAAGCCCCCCTCGGCTGGATCGACGATGTAATGGCGTTGGCGCTCACTTCTGGAGCGCCTCCACCATTAACGGAGTCACCATGCCCACACTTCCCCCGCTTAACAATGAATGGCTGATTGAAGGCCACATCACCGCACCCGTCGCACGCACGGGCAGCCTTACAAGAGGCCCGCAACACCTCCAGCAACTGAATTCCATTACGCTGCACGAAAGTGATCTCGTGACCGTCGAACGAGAGGTGGCAGATGCGTTTCACGACTACCTGGTCTTTACCACCACCGACAGAGCTGACCGAATCTACGTCGACGCACGCCCTCAAAGTGATGCCCTGAGTGTCACGATCAACACCGAACGCTTCATCGTTGTACTTGCCGGGCTGAACCAGTTCGTCGTCTTCCGTACCCTCGGCGGCAACGACATGATTCATATTGCGGATGAAGTGACACGCCCAATATTGGTCGATGCCGGTGAGGGTGATGACGATATCCGCAGCGGTGGCGGCTACTCACGCATTTTCGCAGGCCCAGGCAATGACGCCATCCTGACCCGGCGTGGTGCCAGCTATATCGAAGCTGGCGAAGGTGCCGATCAGGTGATCGCGCTCGGCGATGGCGACATGACCGTCTATGCCGGTCCAGGCAATGACAGAGTCGTGGCCGGGCGCGGGATGGCGTTTATCAATGGAGGCGGTGACGATGACCATCTGACAGGCGCAAGCGCTCAAACCATTTTGGTCGGCGGCCCAGGCAATGACGCCCTGCAAGCGGGCAGCGGCCCCACGGTGCTGTATACCGGAGACGGGCTCGATGTGGCGACGCAGCTCAAGCCCGATGACAAAGTCTTCGCAAACCCTGGCAGTGGAATTTCGGCGGCAGGCCATTTCATTGCGCATGGCCTGACATCAGCAGACACGCTGCCAGCGTGTGCTCCCTCACGAACCCAGGTAACCGACGTTTCCCCGATATCGCTGGACCACACTGGCGTACGCGTCATAGGCAGCCCTCAATTCCAGCAACGGGTTAACGACGACTTACAACAGTTGGCCGGCTCCCCCAACGGGAAAAAAATGTTTGAAGCGCTGTATGCGGCCGAGCTGCGCAGCGGCACCCCGATCAACATTTATGAACTGCAGGATGAAACCAACGGCATGTTTGCGCCCAGCAACCCTCCAATGCCCCCTTCTACCACGCAAGGAGATATGGCGGGGACGCCCGTATATGGAGGTGCTGTGTATTACAACCCCTCGTATATCGGTAATCGGATGAGCAATGTACCGCTGTTCTATCACGAGCTGTGCCATGCGTATAACGCCGTCACTGGCAGCCGTCTGCCAGGGGAAAGCGAGGACGGTGAAGACGGCAATAAACCCCGCCCGATGATCGCCAATATCGAACTGCAGGCGGTGGGTCTACCGACCCAGGCGATGCCTTTCGATTTTGATCACGACCCATCGACCCCACCCACCAACACCAACCCTGCGGAATTTACCGAGAACGGGATCCGCGAGGAACTGGGTATGCCGCTGCGCAAACAGTATTCATCACCCCCTATTTGAGTGCGGCTGCGTCTTGCGAGACAGGCACAATCAAAATTCCCGCCCGCAAGCCATTCTTCACTTTCGGGTTAGGGAAAATAATGCGCGCACCCTCTTCCTCGATCACCCAACGGGTCTTGGCCACGTCCTCGGCCAACAGATACCCCTGTGCCAACGGCGAGAAGTTCTCGACGTCCGCCGGCAAGTGCATCAAGAAGGCATCACTGTGCTTGATGACTTCACGGGACACAGCAAACAACTGCAGGCCATCCAGGCTCTTGGTTTCCGGCTCGGTGCCTTCGATGATCTGTTTCAGCCGAGTCTCCAGGCGCGACACGTCCACACCCTGGTTCTGCCCAAACGGCCGTGCCTTGCCCAACTCCAGGGTGAAGGCTTCGGCCCCCAACTGCTCGTAGGTAAACGCGGTGAAGGTGATCGAGGTCTTGTTCTGCAACAGCACCGCTTCCATACCGGCAGCACGCAACCGTGCCAGTTCATGGCGCGAATGCTGGCGATCTTCCTTCCACGGATACAGCGCAAACTGCTCGATCTTCGAGCCACGAATGGCAGTATGCAGGTCGTAATGCAGGCGCGAACGGCCCGGCAGGCTGAAGAAGCTGCGGGCCAGTTGCTCAAGCTCGGCGGCGCGCATGGCCTCCGGGCCGATATTTTTTTCGTGACGGCCATTGAACAGCCGGTTGACGTCCAGTTCCAGGTAACGCTCGCCGCGGCGCATGGCCTCGGGGTTGCCGAACAGGAACAGAATACGGGTACGGGGTTTGATTTCCCCTCGGGCAATGCCATGCAACAGGCGGTCGAGCAGTTCGATCGGCGCGGTTTCGTTGCCATGGATGCCGGACGACAGCAGCAGGTCGCCGCCGTTGTCCTTCGCTTCAGGTGGGCGCACTTCAAGCGCGCCCTCGCTGAGCCAGCGCATCTGCACGCCGTCGACAGTCAGTTGAATTTTTTGCGCCGGTTCGCGACCGGCGAGGGTCAGTTCAAGCAGTTTGCCGAGGGCGAGCATACGCAGCTTCCTTAGTGGTTGCAGCCTGGGCCGTGGACGTGATCGTCGTCATCACCTTCAACGTCGGCCGGTTCCATTTCCAGTTGCAGGCTCATCAGGTTGGTGGCCAGTGGGCGCATCAGCAGATTGGCGTATTCGGCATCGCCTTCTTCCACGTCAACGCCGATCAGCAGTTGGCCACGGCCGTCGTGCTGGATCCAGATTTCCTTGCCCTGCCAGACCACGGCGACGCGGGTGCAGGAAGTTTCCAGCTGGGTGCCGTCGGTGTCTTCAAGAATCAGTTTCAGGGTGTCGGTGGTCATAAATAGCTCTCAGCCATGCGGCGTTTAATTGATCTGGAAAGGATAAACCGAGCCCAGTTTAAGGATTTGCGTCAGTTCATCCAGTGCCGTCCGGCATTCAAGCAGCAACTGCGGGTCAGCCAGGTCGCTTTCGCGCAAGCTGTCGCGGTAGTGCCTGCCTACCCACTGGGTCAGTGTTTCGTACAACGGCGCGGTCATGATAACGCCTGGATTCACCGCCGCCAGTTCCGTTTCGTTCAACGCCACACGTAAACGCAGGCAGGCCGGGCCACCGCCGTTCTGCATGCTTTGCTTGAGGTCGAACACCTTCACTTCGCGGATCAGGCCACCGGCAGCGGTCAGGCCTTGCAGGTACTGCCAGACGCGCTCATTGGCACGGCACTCTTCCGGCACGATCAGCAGCATCGAGCCGTCAGCGCGGCTCAGCAACTGGCTGTTGAACAAGTAGGAGCGTACCGCGTCTTCGACACTGACTTGCGCGCGGGGCACGCAGACGGACTGGAAGTTGCCGCCCAACTTGCCCAATTTTCCTTGCAGTTCGGCGAGCATCTGCTCGGTATTGAGGAACGCATCCTCGTGATAGAACAGCACTTCGCCGTTGCCGACCGCGATGACGTCGTTGTGGAACACGCCGGCATCGATCACCGCCGGGTTCTGCTGGGCGTAGACCACGCCGTCGTCTTTCAGGCCGTGCAGGCGTGCGACGGCCTGGGACGCTTCGAGGGTCTGACGTGCCGGGTACTTCTGCGGCGCCGGGTAGCGAGGGTCGAACGCACTGCGGCCGAACACAAAGAACTCGACGCCCGCTTCGCCATAGTCACGGCAGAAGCGCGTGTGGTTGGCCGCGCCTTCATCGCCAAACTGCGCCACTGCTGGCAATGCGGCGTGATGGGCGAAGTGATTCGCGTCGGCAAACATCGCCCCCAGCACGCGGCTGGTGGTCGGGTGTTCGATGCTACGGTGGTATTTGCAGTTGAGGTTGGCGGCGGTGAAATGCACGCGGCCGTCAAAGGTGTCGGCGCTTGGGCTGACGGTGGCGGCGTTGGCCACCCACATGCTCGACGCGGAGCAGCTCGCGACCAGCAACGGCATCGCATCCTTGGCCGCTTGCTGGATCACTTGGGCGTCGGTGCCGCTGAAACCCAGGTTGCGCAAGGCGGCCACATCAGGACGTTCCTGAGGCGCCAATACCCCTTGCACAAAGCCCATGTCCATCAGGGCTTTCATTTTCTGCAGGCCCTGCAACGCCGCTTCCTTGGGGTTGGAATGCTGCTGGCTGTTGCTCTGGGACGCGACGTTGCCGAAGGACAAACCGCCGTAGTTATGGGTCGGCCCCACTAGACCGTCAAAATTGACTTCATAGGATTTCATCGGCGAGGCTCCACGAACATCTGTATTTTTATAGGCATCAATAGCAATCAGGGCAATCGCACGCCGGGTGTCAGCGCGGCTGGCAACACCAGGCTCGGGGTCTCAAGCGAGGCCACCGGGTACGCGCAATAATCCGCCGCGTAATACGCACTGGCGCGATGGTTGCCCGACGCCCCTACCCCACCAAACGGCGCGGTACTGGCGGCGCCGGTCAGTTGTTTATTCCAGTTGACGATGCCCGCGCGGCTTTCCAGCCAGAACTGCTGGTAGCGCGCTTCGGAGTCCGACAACAGACCAGCGGCCAAACCGTATTGGGTGTTGTTGGCCTCGGCAATCGCCGCTTCAAAGTCAGCGTAGCGGATCACCTGCAACAACGGGCCGAACAGCTCTTCGTCTTCGCGCTCGCTCACGCCGGTCACGTCGATGATGCCCGGAGTCAGCAAGGCGGCCTGGTCCTGAGGCTGAGTCATTTCCAGCAGCGCCACGGCGCCATTGGCGAGCATCAGTTCCTGGGCGTCCATCAACGCTTTGGCGGCGGCGAGGGAGATTACCGAGCCCATGAACGGTGCGGGTTGCTGATCAAATGCGCCCACCTCAATGGTCGAGCTGACTGCCACCAGGCGCGCCAGCAACGCGTCGCCCCAAGCGCCTTGCGGCACCAGCAGGCGGCGTGCACAGGTGCAGCGCTGGCCGGCGGAGATAAACGCCGACTGGATAATGGTGTAGACCGCTGCATCCACATCGGCCACTTCGTCGACCACCAACGGGTTGTTGCCGCCCATTTCCAGGGCGAGGATCTTGTCCGGGCGCCCGGAGAATTGCTGATGCAGATGATTGCCGGTGCGACTGGAACCGGTGAAGAACAACCCGTCGATACCAGGGTTGGCCGCCAGCGCAATACCGGTTTCCCGCGCGCCTTGCAGCAGGTTCAACACACCCGCCGGCAGGCCGGCTTCGATCCAGCATTGCACGGTCAGCTCGGCGACTTTAGGGGTCAGTTCGCTCGGTTTGAACAGCACGGTGTTACCCGCCAGCAACGCCGGCACGATATGCCCGTTCGGCAAGTGGCCAGGGAAGTTGTACGGGCCGAACACCGCCACCACGCCGTGAGGTTTGTGGCGCAACACGGCGGTGGCGTCGCCCAACGGGCCGCTCTTCTCACCGGTACGTTCGCGGTAGCTTTGCACCGAGATCGCGATCTTGTTGGCCATGCTGGTGACTTCAGTAGCCGATTCCCACAGCGGCTTGCCGGTTTCCTCACCGATGCAACGGGCGATTTCGTCGGCACGGCTTTTCAGGGTGGCAGCGAAAGTTTCCAGCACGCTGATGCGCTCTTCCAGCGGGCGCTTGGCCCAGGCTGGGAACGCCTGGCGCGCAGCCTGCACGGCGGACTCGACCTGCTCGGCCGTGGCGCCATTACCGGCCCACAACACCTGCTGAGTCACCGGGTTGCGCGATTCAAACAGCTCACCCTGGCCAGTCAGCCACTGACCTGCGATATACAGCGAATTCATTATTTCGACTCCCGAGCAGCGGACAACGGAACGGCACGCACTTGATCACCCACCACCAGTTGCAGGCGCTTGGCGGTCTGTGGATCGACCACCAGCGTGCCTGCCGCCAGACGAGCCGGGGCGGCGGTGATGCGGCATTCTTCGCGCTTGCGGTTATGGATCAGGAACGGCGTAGCATCGTCCCCCGGCGTGCCGATCGCCAACACCAGCGACTGGCTGTCGCGCACGGCACGGATCTTGGTGGTTTCACATTCCACCGCCGGGCCGGCGTCGAAGATGTCGACATAACCCCGGTAGCTGAAGCCTTCGCTCTTGAGCATGCTCAGCGCCGGCTCGGTGTCCGGATGGACCTTGCCGATCACATTGCGCGCATCCTCGGACAGGAAGCAGCTGTACAGCGGAAACTTCGGCATCAGCTCGGCGATAAACGCCTTGTTGCCCACGCCGGTGAGGTAGTCGGCCTGGCTGAATTCCATCTTGAAGAAGTGCCGGCCCAGGCTCTCCCAGAACGGCGAACGTCCGGCGTCGTTGGACACACCGCGCATCTCGGCGATGATCTTGTTGCCGAACAGTTGCGGGAATTCAGCGATAAACAACATGCGCGCCTTGGCCAGCATGCGACCGTTGAGGCCGGTGCGGTAATCGGCGTGCAGGAACAACGAGCACAGCTCGGAGTTGCCGGTGAGGTCGTTGGCCAGGAACAGCGTCGGGATCTCACGGTAGATATTCAGTTCCTGGGAGGCGCTGACCGTCAGGCCGACCCGGAAGTTGTACCAGGGCTCACGCAGGCCAACGGCGCCAGC
This sequence comes from Pseudomonas reactans, assembly GCF_013385825.1. GTDB lineage: Bacteria > Pseudomonadota > Gammaproteobacteria > Pseudomonadales > Pseudomonadaceae > Aquipseudomonas > Aquipseudomonas reactans. Next base: position 409,928 of record NZ_JACAPG010000020.1, read on the forward strand.
AATGGCAGAAATCCCCACCACGCGGCCTTCGTCGTTTTCCAACACGAACAGGTAGTCGGCATCGCCGCGCCCGGCGTCGCCGCGAAAGGTTTTCTCGGCCCAGCCCACGCGGTGGGTCAGGCGCTCTTCGTTGGCCGGCAAGGTGGTGAGGCCGGTGCCGGTGCTGCGCGCCAGATCAATCAGGGCCGGTAAATCGCTGCTGCGTACGGGACGAACGATCATGCTATCTCCTCAGACGGGCCGCTGTTTGGCAGCCACCCGCGACACTCAATTCTTTAAACCGCTACCAGACGCACACTCGCGCCTTCGCCAACGCCCAGGGCTTCAGCGGCTGCCAGGTCCAGGGTCACCGGTTTGCCGGGCGCGTAGTCCAGCTCCAGCATCACCGCGCGGTAATCCTGCAACTGCGCGTTGCTCACCAGGTACTGGCGACCGACACCCTTGACCATCTCACCGATCTTCACCGGCACCACGCGGCTCTGGGCAATCGAGCGAATGCCCGACACCCGCGCATGCAACGTCGGGCCACCGTCGAAGATGTCGATGTAATGGTCAGTCTCGAAGCCTTCGCGCATGAGGATGTCGAAGGTGATCTGCGCACGCGGGTGCACCTGGCCCATGGCTTCCTGGGCTTCGTCCGGCAGCAGCGGCACGTAGATCGGGTAATGCGGCATCAGCTCGGCGAGGAAGGTGCGGCTTTTCAGCCCACACAGGCGCTCGGCGGCGGCATAGTTGAGGTCGAAGAAGTTGCGCCCGATGGCGTCCCAGAACGGCGAGTCGCCGTTCTCATCGCTGTAACCGACGATCTCGGTCACCACCGAGTCGGCAAAGCGCTCGGGGTGGCTGGCGACGAACAGCAGGCGGCCACGGGAATTGAGTTCCGACCACGGCGAACCGACCAGCTCAGGCACCACGTAAAAGCTGGTGAGCAGGCTGTTGCCGGTGAGGTCGTGGCACTGGGAGAGCACGTGGATCTTGTTGTGGATCTTCAGCTCGCGGGAGGCGTGCACGAAGGTCTCATTACGGAAACTGTAGAAAGGCTCGGAATAACCGGCCGACGCTACGATGGCCGAGCAACCGGCGAGTTTGCCGGTCTCGGTGTCTTCAAGCACGAAGAAATAACTCTCTTCGCCGTTGAAACTGACCTCGGCCGCGAAGGACGCTTCGCTGGCGGCGATCTTGTCGCTCAGGCGTTCCACATCATCCGGCAAGGAGGTGACACCAATCGGGCTGTCCGCAGCCAGACGCTGTACCTCGCCCAGATCAGCCATTTGCGCGGGGCGCATCACCAGCATGGTGTCACTCCTTAAACTCAGAATAAAAAAACAGGAAGGGGCTCATACCTCTGTAGGAGCGAGCTTGCTCGCGAAGAACCCGAGAACACCGCGAGGCATCAGATGCCCCGCGTTATCGTTGACGATTTTCGCGAGCAAGCTCGCTCCTACGGAGTGCGAATCAGGCCTGGGTAAGTGTTTTCACAGCACGCTCAAACCGGTCCAAACCTTCGTTGATATCCGCCTCTTCCACCACCAGACTCGGCGCGAAACGCACCACGTCCGGGCCGGCTTGCAGGATCATCAGGTTTTCTTTCTCGGCCGCGTTGAACACGTCCTTGGCCTTGCCCTTGAACGCATCGCTTAGTACACAACCGAGCAACAGGCCCATGCCGCGCACCTCGGTGAAGATGCCGTACTGCTTGCCGATCTGCTCCAGGCGCGCCTTGAACAGGTCGTGCTTGGCGTTCACACCGGCCAGCACTTCAGGGGTGTTGATCACGTCGATCACCGCCTCGGCCACCGCACACGCCAGCGGGTTGCCGCCGTAGGTGGTGCCGTGGGTGCCGACGACCAGGTGCTTGGCCAGCGCTTCAGTGGTGAGCATCGCCGCGATCGGGAAACCGCCGCCCAGGCTCTTGGCGCTGGTGAGGATGTCCGGGGTCACGCCGTAATGCTGGTAAGCGAACAGGTGGCCGCTGCGGCCCATGCCGGTCTGCACTTCGTCGAATACCAACAGCGCGTTGTTCGCGTCGCACAGCTCGCGGGCACCTTGCAGGTAAGCCAGCTCGGCCGGCAGTACGCCGCCTTCGCCCTGGATCGGTTCCAGTACCACGGCGCAGGTCTTGTCCGAAACCGCTGCTTTCAGCGCAGCCAGGTCGTTATAAGGCACGTGCGTGATGCCGGTGATTTTAGGACCGAAACCATCGGAGTACTTGGACTGGCCACCGACGTTGACGGTGAACAGGGTACGGCCGTGGAAGCTGTTCAGCGCGGCAATGATCTCGTATTTCTCGGTACCGAAACGGTCGAATGCAACGCGACGGGCCAGCTTGAACGCGGCCTCGTTGGCCTCGGCGCCGGAGTTGCAGAAGAACACGCGCTCGGCAAAGGTGGCGTCGATCAGCTTGTGGGCCAGGCGCAGCGCCGGCTCATTGGTAAAAACGTTGGAGACGTGCCACAGCTTGTTGGCCTGTTCGGTCAGTGCACCGACCAGCGCCGGGTGGGCGTGGCCCAATACGTTGACCGCGATGCCGCCGGCAAAGTCGATCAGCTCGCGACCCGCCTGGTCCCACACGCGCGAGCCTTCGCCACGCACAGGAATGAATGCGGCCGGTGCGTAGTTAGGCACCATGACCTGGTCGAAATCGGCACGTTGCACCGGGGCTTGCTCAACGGACATCGGAGTCTCCTGAAGAGGAACGCCTGCCTGGAACTGGCGGGCGATGCAGGGATTGTAAGGACAGTTTTCAGCGCGGCCTTGCCGCCAAGCGACAACTTCTTATAGCGCCAACCCGCGATTTTGGCGGGTTTACGCCAATGCGACAAATAGCGTCGCAATGGCGCAGTTTAAACACTGTGGCGTCGCAGCGGCAGGTGTTCAACAGGATAGATGCAACGCAAGGGGTGGTCGGCTATCTATCTACCTCCAGTCGGCCAGACGAAATTGGTCTGCTCTCACGCCTATTCATCACGCTAAGGCGTTCTCCCGTGACCCCACCTACTCCTCCCATCCAGCTCCCGGACCTGTCGACTTATCGCGACTTGCATCTGGAGATCCTCACGCAGGCGGTTCCCGACTGGCTGCCCAAGCTCTCTCCTGACAAACGCGCAGCATTGCGCACGGTAAAGCCAGACTTCCCGCAGTGGTACAAAACGGCCTCCCCGGAAGATCATGACCGCCTCAAAAACCGCATGAATACCGCCTGGGAGGCACAACTGCGGCTCGACCAGACCCTGGCCGAGCTGAAGTCGGCGCAAGACTTCGGCGCGCCGCTGCTACAACAGTTACTCAAGCAACGCTTCGGTATCGAAACTGACGTCAAAACCACTTACCTGCGGCTCTACATTCCTCAAACGATACCTTGGTTCCCCGTTCGATCAGGCGGCGCAAGAACCTGGACGGTGTCATTGATCGACGCCGCCCTGCACAACTTTGAAGACGGCGAGGCATTTGAAGCGCAATCAGCCTTCATCACCCAACCCACCAGCACCGGACAATTCGACAGGCTGCCCGCGCTCCACACGCGAATCACCGTGGCGCAATTCACCGCCTTGTGCCGGGAACTGGACATCGGCGCCCAGTACCAGCGCTATCTTGAACAGTTCTTTGATTTCAAAAACCCAGTGGCCATGGCGAGCCTAAAATTGAAGGCCAGGCAAAGCCAGGCTGCGAACTTGCACGTCGCGCTGCAAATGGCCTGGATGAAAGACGATCTGCACGATGATCAGTCCTTCATGCTGTTGCAGCGCCTGTTCAACAGCGACGGCAGCCTGAGTACCTGCTTCCCGCTGCGGTGTTACAACCTGAGCATCATGTCCACCCCGCTCACCGGCATCGTGCTGCTTGCCGAGAACATCGGCAGCCGTCGCCCCGTGGGCGTTATCGCCTACATCCCGGGCGACCCTTACGCGCCGCTCAAGCAATACCCAACCCTTGTCGACTTCATGACCGCATTGGGCAACAACCTGCGCAACGCTGAGTACCAGCAGTTCTTCAGCCGTTTCGTCAATCACGAAGACCGCGGCCTCTTCTTTGCCGACCTCAACCGCAGGCTGTCCAAGGTCACTTGGCACGAGCACACACGTGGCGATCCACTGCCCTCCTGGCGCGAGACCCCCATCGATAAGCCACACCTGACGTTCAGCGCCTCCAGCATCAGCGGCAACCTGTTCGAGCATCTGTTTCAGACAACATTCAGCAAGGTGTTCAACGATGCCCGCGTCGTCGCAGTGTCCACCGCCAGTGTCGACCAGAGAGTGCGCTGGGAGCGCTGGGCCATCGTGCAGAAGGTGGCCTCGGCCATCCTGCAAATCGCAGCGCTGGTCGTTGCCCCATTTGTCCCCCCCGTGGGCCTGTTGATGCTCGGCTACGCCGCCTATCAAATGCTTGATGACGCCTTTGAATGGATCATCGACCTGGCGGTGGGCGACGCGACCGTCGCGTGGGGGCATTTTCTGTCATTCGTGGAACAAGGGTTACAATTGGGCCTGTTCATTGCGGGCGCGCCGCTGGCCGCTGGCGCCTTGCGTGCCGTGCTGCCTGCCGAAGTCATCACGTTTTTCAATGGCCTCAAGCCCGTCACGTTGCCCAACGGCAAGGCACGACTCTGGAAGCCTGACCTTGCACCCTACGCCCACGCTATCAAACTGGCCGACCACGCCTATCCAAACGCCGAGGGCCTGCACGCCCACAACGGTAAAGATATCCTGCTGCTCCCGGACAAACCGTTTGTTGTACAAAAGGACCCTGTCACCCAGCAGCCTTACCTTCAACATCCCACCCGGGCCAACGCCTACCGCCCTCCCCTGCTGACCAACGGCAAAGGCACTTGGATGAGCGAACTGGACACCCCCCTGAGCTGGGACAGCGCCACCCTCATGAAACGCCAAGGCCCTAAAACAGCCGGGCTCAGCGATGAACAATTGGTCACCGCTCGGCGCATCAGCGCCACGGACGACGGCGCGTTGCGCAAGATGTACGTCAACCAGCACCAGCCGCCTCCCTTGCTGACCGATACCCTTGACCGCTTCCAGATCGACCAGACGCTGCAGGACTTCATTGATCAAATGAACAGCGATGATCCCGCGGTTTTCAAGCGGGCCGATGCGCAGTCCCAACTGCACCTGCTGGCCAACCTGGACCTTTGGCCAAAAGCCAAGACCCTGCGGTTTGTAGATGCCCAAGGCAGAACCGCCTGGGAGTTGCCCGGCGAAACAAACGCCAGCGTGGTGCAAATACACGAAGCCCAGTTGAAAAACGGTGACTTACTGAAAACCCTGCTGGAAGCGCTGGATGAACCCCAACGCAAAACCTTGCTCGGAGAAGCATTCGGCGACCCGCCAACCTCCCTGGACAATCGCGCGCTTAAACTCAGGAAAAAACTGGCTGGACTGGCTCAATCGCATCGAGCTGAATTGTTCAACACCCGCTACCAAAAGCTGGAGAACCCTGTCACCCCTCGCCAACAGGCCATGGTCGACAACACACCCGGATTGCCGCTCACCGCAGCCGACGCCCTGCTGGACACCGCCAACAGCCAGGAACTCAAGGCCGTTGACGAAGGAACAGTCCCCGCGCGCTTGACCGAGCTGGCCCAAGCGTTGCGAGACGAGGCCAGGGTGAACCATGCCTACGGCGGTTTGTACCTCGACTCGACGGACACTCTCGACACCCACCGACTGGCCTTGCACTCCCTGGAGCAATTGCCCGGCTGGGCAGGAAAAAGGGTGCGCATTGAGATCAGAAGCTCCACACCCGAGGCCACCCTCCTGGATGACATCGGCAAACCCAAGGCACGCATCAAAAGAGTCCTGGTGCGCTCGCCCGATGGGCGTTACACCCCGCAAGACAGCAGTGGCGAACTGTCCGGCGCAACCGACCTGTACAACGCGGTGCTCCAGGCCCTGCCCGATGCCGAGCGCAACGCCCTGGGCCTGCGCATCGGCCAAGGCCCCGCCCTGCGGCTGGCCCTGCGCACCCATGCACTGAAACGCGCCCCCTTGCGCAAGCTGATCACCGCCGAGCCCGCCCGCACGCCTACCGACACCCGCACCCATCTGCGCCTGCTGGGCATGGACAACTACCCAGCGGCTGCACCAGTTGAACAGCCCAACGCGCAGGCGTTGGCACGAGAGCTATATCCAGCCCGCACCGATGAACAAATCGGCGAGATGATCCAGGCACTGGAACGCCGCCCGGGTGGCGCCTTTCCTGCATTAACTGCCCTACGCCAGGAGTATCTGCAACTTAATCGTGTCCTGGCCGACTGGGCAGCCCGCACCCCGCGCCGCTACCCAGGCAACGAGGTGAACATGGGCCGTCAGGAATATAGCGACATGCGGCAAAACCGCTTGCTGTTCTGGCGTGAACTCTTGAGCGCCTGGCGCCAGGAAACCGAGACAGATACCTACTTCGAGAATCTCAGCCAAAACGGCCAGAAACTCAAATCGCACGCCATTCTGTATGGAGAGCTACCGACGCTGCAGGCCAATTTCGAGCATATTTCGTACCTTGAACTCAACGGTCGCCAGGCCGCACTGAACGTCGATGGTTTTTTGAGTAGCTTTCCCAACATTCGCCACCTCAGCATCGCCAATGCCCAACTGGGTCAACTGCCACTCTCTCTCAGCGCAATGCCACGCCTCAACACATTGGTCCTCAGCGACTGCGGTATCACCCTGACACCCGACAGCCTGAATGCGCTGACGGCCATGAATAGACTTCAAACCCTGGACCTGTACAACAACCCGCTGGGGTTCACCCCCAACGTTGAACGCATGATTGATCTGCGCAACCTGGACCTGTCCGAGACTGGCATTTCCAACGTACCTGTCGGCCTGCTCAGCCGAGCATCGCTGGAGCTGGCGGTGCTGTCCCGAAACCAGATCACGCAGCTGCCTTCCGCACTTTTCGACCTACCCGCCGATGCCCCAACCACCTTCGATCTCTCAGGCAACCCCCTGTCGCGAGCGACCTTGGAGCAGGTAAAAAGCTATTACCAGCGAACAGGCCACTATTGGAGCACAGACGCATTGGCAATCGATATTCAGCGCGTCAATACGCTCTTCCCGGACTTCAGCGTGAACGAAGTCAACCGCTTTCTCTTTGGTCTGCCGGGCAATATTGAAATGGGCCAGACCGAACTGGCACGGCTGGAAGTCGAATATGCTGACCTGTCCGACGGGCTTGATACGTGGGCACAGCAAGCCCCCGCGCCGGAGGAGCAAGCCCGGCGAGAGGACTTCAAAGAGGAACTCCAAGCCTGCTGGCGCCGAGAAGGTGCATTGGATGTGAGCAGCCCCCAGGCCATTCCCACGTTCGCCGTGGAAAGCCCACAACCGGTTACAGGCACATTCCCATCACTGGACAGCGGTGTCTTCAGGCATGTGTCTGCATTACGCCTGATGGGTGCGCAGGCTCCATTCCCCTTGCAATCGTCGCTTTTTTTCAGAGGGTTCCCTACCCTTAACCACCTGTTTATCGAGGGTTATGTGATGGGTGATGTCCCCGCTTCGTTATGGGACCTGCCGCAACTGACATCATTGCGCCTGCCCCGATGCGCACTCACCTTATCAACCGAGAGTGCCACATCATTCGCGACGCTGAGTGAGCTGGGAACACTCGACTTGAGCCATAACCCTATTGGACAACTGCCTGATTTCAGTACGCTGCCCAGGCTTTCCAGCATCGACCTTGAAGACACCGGCTTGACAGCCATCCCCGACAGCCTGCTGATGGCCGTGCAGCGCCAACACGTCAACCTGGGCAACAACCTGATCACCCAGGTTCCCGACAGTGCGTTCAGGCTGCCCGACGCAGTCACCGCCGTCTTTGACCTCTCCCGCAACCCACTGAACCGCTCGGCACTGATGCAGATCAAACGCCATTGCCAGCGCACGGGCGAGCATTGGCGCGTCGATGCGCCGACGTCGTTGCGAGAAAGGATCGAAGCGCTGTACCCCACCTTCACCGAAAACGAAGCCAGCCGCTTCTTCTTTGAGCTACCCGGTGACCTTGACGCAGCAGAGCCGGCCATCGGGCAACTTGAAGCCGAATACGCCCAACTGCGCACCGACCTTGAAGCATGGGTGGTGAATGTGCCAGAGCGTCACCCGATCGTGGACACGCCATTGGATGAGCAAACGCGGGCACAGGATCAGCTCAATCGCCGGGCATTCAAAGCGCTGCTTGAAGAAGCCTGGCGCCGCGAAAGCGAACTGGACGACAACGACGACAGCTTTGGGCCTACCCATAAGCTGACCTTTAACCTGCCGATTCTGGGCGAACTCCCCGAATTGAGCGCCCGGTTTGAGCAAGTGACAACACTCGACCTTGAAGGCAATGGCACCACCACACGTATCGACGGACTGCTCAACTGTTTCCCTAAACTCAGGAGCCTGGTCATCACACGATTCAGCCTGGGCGATATTCCCCTCACCGTGTTCAGCCTGGCTGAGCTCAACGCCCTGAGCCTGACCGAATCGGCTATCCGTTTGACACCCACCAGTGCCGACGCCCTGTCAGGGATGAGCCCCCTGCAGTACCTGGACCTGAGCGGCAACCAACTGGGCCTCACGCCCGACGTCAGTCATCTGTCTGAACTGGAAACGCTGTATCTGCCAGACACCGACATTACTCAAATCCCACAAGGGCTGTTCGCCTTGCGCGAGTTGCGCACCTTGGACTTGAGCGACAATTTGATCGAAGAGGTTCCTGCGGACTTTTTGCAACTGGCCACGCAGCTCGACACCGCATCAGACCTGAGCGGCAACCCATTGTCGGCAGCGAGCCTGGATATCCTCAGGCAGTACTACACGCAGACCGGTGACGACTTGGCGGTGGCGGCAGCGGGCCTGGATGCAAACGGCAATCCACTGGCGAGGTCCGGCTCCCCAGAGCCCATGGAGGAATAACGACTCGTCAGCGGTCAACCGCGCTCGGACGGCACCGACGACAACTCGAACGGGCTGCTGCTGCGGCGTTGGTTGCGGTCTTCACGCGGGGTGGCGCCGAAGAAATTGCGGTAGGCGCTGGAGAAATGCGGCCCCGAGGAGAAGCCGCACGACAGGCCGATCTGGATGATCGACTTGCTGGTTTGCATCAACATCTGGCGGGCCTTGTTCAGGCGTAGTTCCAGGTAGTACTGGCTGGGGACGCGATTGAGGTATTGCTTGAAGATGCGTTCGAGTTGTCGTCGCGAAACGCAAACGTGCTGGGCGATTTCGTCGGTGGTCAGCGGTTCTTCGATATTCGCCTCCATCAACAGAACAGCCTGGGTCAGCTTTGGATGGCTGGAACCCAGGCGGTTTTGCAGCGGAATGCGCTGGCGCTCGCCGCCTTCGCGGATGCGTTCTACCACTAGTTCTTCGGAGACCGCACCGGCCAGTTCGGCGCCGTGGTCACGGGCCAATACCGCCAGCAGCAGGTCGAGTACTGACATGCCACCGCAGGCAGTGAGGCGGTCGCGGTCCCAGTCGAACAGATGGCTGGTGGCAATGACCTTGGGGAAACGCTCGGCGAAATCGTCCTGCCAGCGCCAGTGCACGGCGGCGCGGTAGCCGTCGAGCAGGCCGAGTTGGGCCAATGGGTACACACCGGCCGACAAGCCGCCGATCACACAGCCGGCGCGGACCAATTGCTTGAGCGCGGTACTCAGTTGGGAAGCAATGACCGTCGGCGGTTCATCCGCCAGCAGGAACAGCTTCTGGAACCCTTCCAGTTTGCCAGCCCATGGCTCGCCCGGCAGTTGCCAGGCACCTTCGGTCGCCGGCTCGGCTTGCAGGAACGACAGCTCGTAAACCACGTCCGGATGCACCCGCTGGGCAACGCGCAAGGCCTCCTCAGCCAGCGCAAGCGTCAGGGCTTTTGTGCTGGGCCAAATCAGGAAACCAATTTTGTGGGCGGTCATGGAGTGCTATCCGAAGCCAGTAACAGTAATGAAGACAAGGGCTAATGCTAGCCCGTAAACCAACACAAATCTCAAAACAATGAAGATCCGCTCTCCTGTAGGAGCGAGCTTGCTCGCGAAAAACCGGAGAACGCCACGGGGTATCTGGTTTCCCGCGTTATCGTTAACGACCTTCGCGAGCAAGCTCGCTCCTACAGGGGTGAATAGCAGGCTGGACTATTTCAGGCTGCCTGAGAGGAACTGCTGCAAACGCTCGGACTGCGGGTTCACCAGCACTTCACGCGGGTTGCCGCGCTCTTCGACGATGCCTTTGTGTAAAAACACAAGCTGGTTCGACACTTCACGGGCAAAGCCCATTTCGTGGGTCACCACCACCATGGTGCGGCCTTCCTGGGCCAGGTCCTGCATCACCTTGAGCACTTCACCGACCAGTTCCGGGTCGAGTGCCGAGGTGGGTTCGTCGAACAACATCACCTCAGGTTCCATTGCCAAGGCACGGGCGATGGCTACGCGCTGCTGCTCGCCGCCGGACATGTGGCCGGGGAACGCATCTTTACGATGGCCCACGCCAACCTTGGCCAGGTAGTGCTCGGCCTTTTCACGGGCCTCTTTCTTCGACACGCCCAGCACGTGCACCGGCGCTTCCATCACGTTTTCAAGCGCGGTCATGTGTGACCACAGGTTGAAATGCTGGAACACCATGGACAGCCGCGAACGCATGCGTTGCAGTTGCTTGGGATCGGCAGCCTTCATGGCGCCGTCCTTGTTGGCCACCAGCTTCAGCTCTTCATTGTTGAGCAGGATCTTGCCGGCGTGGGGTTGCTCCAGCAGGTTGATGCAACGCAAAAAGGTGCTTTTGCCCGAACCGCTGGAACCGATGATGCTGATCACATCACCGGCCGCGGCGGCCAGGGACACACCTTTGAGCACTTCATGACTGCCATAGCGTTTATGCAGGTCTTGGACTTCAAGTTTGTACATGCGGTCGGTTCTCACAAAAACAGGTGGTCAGTCGTTGAGCAAGCGCCCGTGACGCAGCGCTTCGCGCCCCGCCACCTTGGCCAGCCAGAAACCCGCTTGGGCATAACGTAGCCGTTCAACGGCAAACAACACCCCTGAAGTACCTGCACAGATGGTGCTGACGCGGTCTTCCAGGGGATCAATCACTTCAAAAATCGGCTCGCCTTTTTCGATCCATTCACCGGCTTTACGCAGGTAACTGATCACCCCGGCGTGGGGCGCGAACAGCAATTCGGTGCCCTCGAAAGGCACGCCTTCACAAGGTTCAAATTGCGGCGCAGGCCATTCGCCTTTGATCAAACCCTGCTCAGCGAGGAACGCGAGAATACCTTCGGCGTGGAAGATCGCCTCGTCACGCCCGGTATCGGCCTGACCGCCCAGCTCCAGCGTAGTCGCCAGGCAAGCCAGCGGGATCTGCGACTCAGGAAACGCCTGAGACAAACGCAACCACGGCAGCGAACAGGCCTCATCGAACGAACTGCCGCCGGAGTCTTCCGCCAGCAGGCCGACCTTCACATTCAAATGCGCCGCCAGCGAACGCCACTGCGGCCAGTGCTGCGGCAGTGCGTACATATGCAGTGCGGCCTCGGCGTCGCAATGCAGGTCGAGCACCACATCGGCGGTACAGGCGTGGCTCAGCAAGATACGCTGCATGCCTTGCAACTGACTGCTTGGCTCGGGCAACGCGTTGAGTACATCGCTCATCGCCTGACGGATCAAACGCACATTGGCGTGGGGGTCATCACCCAACTTGCCGTTGAGCAACTCGGCAACCGGCTCGCTCAACTCCACGAAATCACGGTTGAAGTTCTTGCCGCTGCCCACCTCGAAACGGCCCTGGTGGCTGCCTTGCAGCAGTTGGCCCAGGGCCATTGGGTTGGCCACCGGCACCAGCTCGATCACCCCGTTGAGCGCACCTTGCTGTTCCAGTTCGGCGAGGCGCTTTTTCAGCTCCCACGCGGCACGCATGCCGGGCAATTCATCAGCGTGCAGGCTGGCCTGGATATACGCCTTGCGCTCGCCCTGGCCGAAACGGAATACGCTCAGTTGACGCTCGCAGCCCAGGTGGCCCCAAGGCAACAGGTGATCGATACGTTCCATATCAATGCTTCCGTGGAGCCAGGTAGCTCAGCCAGCGGCGCTCGGCCAACTTGAACAGGCGCACCAGGATGAAGGTCAGGCACAGGTAGAACGCACCGGCGGTGATGTAGGCTTCGAACGGCAGGTAGAACTGGGCGTTCACCGTGCGCGCGGCGCCGGTGATGTCGATCAGGGTGACGATGGAGGCCAGGCTGGTGGTCTGCAGCATCATGATCACTTCGTTGCTGTACTGCGGCAGCGCCCGGCGCAGGGCCGACGGCAGCAGGATGCGGCGGTACAGTTTGTAACGCGACATGCCCATGGCCTTGGCGGCTTCGATCTCGCCATTGGGCGTGGCCTTGAGGCTACCGGCGATGATCTCGGCGGTGTAGGCGCTGGTGTTGATCGCAAACGCCAGGCACGCACAGAACGTCGCGCTGGACAGCAGCGGCCACAGGAAGCTTTCGCGCACGGCGTCGAACTGGGCCAGGCCGTAGTAGATCAAAAACAGCTGCACCAGCATCGGCGTGCCGCGGATCACATAGGTATAAAGCCAGGCCGCGCCATTGACGATCGGCTGCTTGGACACGCGCATCAGACCCAAAGGCAAGGCGGCAAGCAGGCCGAAGAACAGCGAGATGGCGAGCAGTTTCAGGGTGGTCAGCAGGCCGCCAAGGTACAGCGGCATGGCCTCCCAGATGACGTTGTAGTCGAAGATCATAGATCAGCCGCCCTTACGCCTACCGAGTAGCGCTTCTCAAGATGACGCAAGGCCAGCAACGACACGCTGGTGATCACCAGGTACATCGCCGCCACTGCGAGGAAGAAGGTAAAAGGTTCGCGGGTGGCATCTGCCGCCTGCTTGGCCTTGAACATCATGTCTTGCAGGCCCACCACCGAAATCAGTGCAGTCGCCTTGGTGAGGACCAGCCAGTTGTTGGTGAAACCAGGGATCGCCAGACGGATCATCTGCGGCACCATCACCCGGAAAAACACCTGGAAACTGCTCATGCCATACGCAAGGCCGGCTTCGGCCTGGCCCTTGGGAATGGCCATGAAGGCGCCGCGGAAGGTTTCCGACAAGTAGGCGCCAAAGATGAAACCCAGGGTGCCGATACCGGCGGCCAAGGGGTTCAAATCGATATAGTCGTCGTAGCCCAGCATCGGCGCGACGCGGTTGAGCAGGTCCTGACCGCCGTAGAAAATCAGCAGGATCAGCACCAGGTCGGGGATCCCGCGGATCACCGTGGAGTACAAGTCACCCAGCCAAGCCAACCAGCGCACCGGCGACAGGCGTAACGCGACCCCGATCAGACCCAGAACAATGGCCAAGGCCATGGACGACAAGGCGAGCTGAAGCGTCAACCATGCGCCATCGAGGATGACGGCCCCGTAGCCTTTCAACATGATTCAGGTCCTCGAAAAGGGGGATGAAAAAATGGCGCAAACCTCAGGAATTCTGTTGCTTGCGCCATTTCGAACAGACAGCTACGACGATTTACTTAGGGTCAGCGCCGTAGATATCGAAGTCGAAGTACTTGTCCTGGATTTTCTTGTACTCACCGTTGGCACGGATCGCGGCAATGGCTGCGTTGATGCGGTCGAGGTTTTCCTTGTCGCCTTTGCGTACGGCGATGCCGATGCCGTCGCCGAAGTATTTGGCGTCGGTGAACTGTGGGCCCACGAACGCGTAGCCTTTACCGGCTGGGGTCTTCAGGAAGCCGTCTTGCAACAGGGTCGCGTCAGCCACGGTGCCGTCGAGACGACCGGCTTCCACGTCCAGGTAGATTTCGTTCTGCGAGCTGTAAGGCACAACCGTGGCACCTTTAGGGGCCAGGACTTCCTTGGCGAAGCGATCGTGGATCGAACCGCGCTGCACACCGATCTTCTTGCCCTTCAACTCATCCAGGCTGTCGCTGACGGTGGTGCCTTCCTTCATCACCAGCTGCGCTGGGCTCAGGTAGTAGCGGTTGGTGAAGTCCACGGACTTCTTGCGGTCTTCCGTGATGGACATGGACGACAGGATCGCGTCGATCTTGCGCACTTTCAGTGCAGGGATCAGGCCATCGAACTCTTGCTCGACCCAGGTGCACTTCACGTCCATCTGCTTGCACAGGGCGTTGCCGATGTCGTAGTCAAAACCGACGATGCTGCCATCGGGCGCTTTGGAGGCAAACGGAGGGTAAGCCGCTTCGATACCAATTTTCAGGGGCTTGCCTTCAGCGAAAGCCTGCATGGACAGCACGGACAGCGCCAGGGCGCCCAACAGCACGAGTTTCTTCATCTTGGGACTCCATCGGTATAGGGCAAAACAGCAGTATGAGCCATGGCCCACGATGCGACTTAAGGGAAACCGAATTGCGGTGCTGCGTCCCACACCAGTTACACACTGGAGACGACGAGCGAGTGATCGGCATTCTAACGACAGGCCGGAAGCCGATATTTCCTCAATGCGACAACAATTTACAGAAGCACCGAGAAAGCGGTTCCAGCTCATTGACAGCCTCTGTATTTTATGCAGAGACAAAAGACATTAAACCTGTAGACGCTGCAAATTGCGGGCCTATTATTCGCAAACCCTTCTAGCACGGCAAGTCTGGCGTTTAATCTTATTTGCTGGGGTGTCTAAAACGCGGTTTTTCGGGGCATGGGCGTAGCGCTTTGCCTCATGTTTGGGCCGCGGGTTACACATTTGCGCCTGAGGGTAACATTCAGAAACTTCCTACAATAGAAACCGATATTTATTGGCCTCTCACCTCACCCCTCTGTCACCTTGGAACACGATTAACTGTAGGAGCCCGGCTTGCCGGCGATGGTGCCTTTGAATTCTGCGACTGTCTCACGGGCTTCATCGCCGGCAAGCCGGGCTCCTACAGGGGATGTGGCGGGCATGAAAAAGCCCCACCCGGCCTACACCAAGTGGGGCTTTATCTGACTGTCTCGCCTTATGCGACGTTCATGGTCTTGTGCGTCTCGATCAAATGCGCGACCACACCTGGATCCGCCAGAGTGGAGATATCGCCCAACCCGTCATACTCGGCCGTGGCAATCTTGCGCAGGATACGGCGCATGATTTTCCCCGACCGCGTCTTCGGCAAGCCAGGTGCCCACTGAATCACGTCTGGCGAAGCAATCGGCCCGATTTCCTTGCGTACCCAGTTTTTCAACTCCAGGCGCAGCGCTTCGTTCGGTTCTTCGCCATTTTTGAGCGTGACATACACATAGATGCCCTGCCCCTTGATGTCGTGTGGCACACCCACCACCGCTGCTTCAGCGACTTTAGGGTGGGCAACCATGGCGCTTTCGATCTCGGCAGTACCCATGCGGTGGCCGGACACGTTCAACACGTCGTCCACGCGACCGGTGATCCAGTAGTAACCGTCTTCGTCACGACGCGCACCGTCACCGGTGAAGTACATACCACGAAAGGTCTTGAAGTAGGTGTCGACGAAACGGTCATGGTCACCGTATAGCGTACGCGCCTGGCCTGGCCACGAATCGAGGATCACCAGGTTGCCCTCGGCAGCGCCTTCGATCAGGTTGCCCAGGTTATCCACCAGCGCCGGCACCACACCGAAGAACGGTCGTGCCGCCGAACCCGGCTTGAGCGCATGGGCACCCGGCAGCGGGCTCATCATGTTGCCGCCGGTTTCGGTCTGCCACCAGGTGTCGACAATCGGGCAACGGGATTGGCCGACGTTCTTGTAGTACCAGTCCCACGCCTCAGGGTTAATCGGCTCACCCACCGAACCGAGCAGACGCAGGCTGGAGCCGTCTGCGCCTTCGCACGCAGCGGTGCCGGATGCCATCATCGCGCGGATTGCAGTCGGTGCGGTGTAGAGGATATTGACCTTGTGCTTGTCGACGATCTTCGCCACCCGCGTGATATCCGGGTAGTTCGGCACGCCTTCGAACAACAGCGTGGTCGCGCCATTGGCCAGCGGGCCGTAGACGATATAGGTGTGGCCAGTGACCCAGCCGACGTCGGCGGTGCACCAGTAGATTTCGCCTGGACGGTAGTCGAACACGCGCTCATGGGTCAGGGACGCATACAGCAGGTAGCCGCCGGTGGTGTGCTGCACGCCCTTGGGCTTGCCGGTGGAACCCGAGGTGTAGAGGATGAACAGCGCTTCTTCGGCGCCCATCTCTTTTGGCGCACACACGGTGCCCGCCACTTTCATCAGATCTTCGTACCAGATGTCGCGATGCTGGTTCCACTTGATGTTGCCATTGGTGCGCTTGCAGACGATGACCTTCTGGATGCTGCTGGTTTCCGGGTTGGTCAGGGCGTCATCGACGTTGGCCTTCAGCGGAATCTTCTTACCGGCGCGGATACCTTCGTCGGCGGTGATCACCACCTTCGACTTACAGTCGATGATGCGACCGGCCAGGGCCTCCGGCGAGAAACCGCCAAACACCACGGAGTGGATCGCACCGATGCGGGTACAGGCCAGCATGGCGACCACGGCTTCGGGGATCATCGGCATATAGATAGTCACCACGTCGCCGCGGTGCACATCCTGGCCGCGCAGGGCGTTGGCGAACTTGCAGACTTCTTCATGCAACTCGCGGTAGGTGATGGTGCGGCTTTCGGCAGGGTCGTCGCCCTCCCAGATGATCGCAACTTGATCGCCACGCTCGGCGAGGTGACGGTCCAGACAGTTATAGGAAACGTTCAGGGTGCCATCGGCGAACCACTTGATGTCGACGTGGTGATCGTCGAAAGAGGTCTGCTTCACCGTGGTGAAAGGCTTGATCCAGTCAAGGCGCTTGGCTTGCTCGCGCCAGAAGCCATCGGGGTTGACCACCGACTGCTGGTACATGGCCTTGTAGGTCGCCTCGTCGGTCAGCGTGTTGGCTGCTACTTCGGGGCGAACGGGGTACAGGGAAGCCGCACTCATCTTTCTTACCTCGGTGACATAGTTGTTTTTGTATGGCCCTGTTGTAGCCGGGGCTGACCTATAGAACCATTCGACGATGGTAGTAACAAGGCCCTACAAATTGCCCTGATACCCCCATTCGCACCTCTAGCCCGCGGGTTGCGGCGCTTCGCGGCTTTGTGAAAAAAGCTTTACCACGGGATTGTTACAAAAACCGCCAATAGTGTTTATCAAAAGTACGGGTATATGAATATAACCTGGGGGCCTAAAATCAACTCCGCCAACAAGGCACTGTGATTAACAACGCAACAGCCCCCACGAAGGCAACGTTAATCCGAACTTCCCAACTCTTAAGTTACACACGCGGCCTCACAAGGGCCCCGTGACCCCACTCGCCCTGAATAAGGTAAATAGAGAAATGAAAGCTTTAGTAGTTATGGCCCTCAGCAGCTTGTGCGCAACCGCCGCCCTGGCCGACGAAGCCCCAACTGACGTGGCCAGCCGTAACACCCCGATCGTTGAAGACTATACTTACAGCACCCACTTGGATGTTGCCAAAGTCGTGTCCATGAGCAGTATTCCGGAAGTATGCGAAGTAGTACCGGTAAAGATGGAATATGAAGACTCACACGGTCAGCGTCATATTCTTAATTACCATGTGATGGGCAATGGTTGTTCTAACGGGTGATAACTTCATTAGTGTGATCTTGTTCGCCGCAAGAAATCGTTCTTGCGGCAAAGAGCCGGCCGCTAATACACCACGAACCCACTGTAGGAGCTGGCTTGCCAGCGATGGCGATTTCAGCCACACCCACCCCTTAAAGCGTCCCACGCGCCCCTCCCCCGAGCCCTACAAAAAACATCCCACCGCCCGTCAAAAAAATCCAACCCCAGCAAAGCCTTATAAATCCGTACTCTGGCCGAAAAACACTCCATTCTGGCAGGTCCCCGTGACCATCCGCCCCAACACAAAGCCGTTTTTTTCCCCTACAATGCGCGGGTAAACCGGGCCTGCAATATCCCTTTACACCGGGATGAAGAGCCAGACCTGAGGCCTCCGCTGGAGCAAGCACCTACCGCTCCGCCCCTCAAGCCTCACGCAGAGCACCCGTTACCCAATTCCGTTTAATGCCTGCGCTAGCTGTTGCAACAAACGATTCCTTAAGATCCACCGCGGCCTCAGGGCCGTGTGAACACCCAACCATCCGGTTTCACACGGGCACCTTTGAGCCCTCACGCAGGAGACGACACGTCATGCTGAGCTGGGACGAATTCGACAAAGAAGAAGAAGGCGAAGTAGCCGCTAAAGGCGCCAACGCCGGCCACGCCACCGAAGCCAACATGGACCGCCTCGACGGTGCTGGCGCCGCCGCCGCCATCGAAGCCCGCGCCATCACCGCCAGTGACTCCGCCGCCATCGTGCGCGCCAAGGCCGCCCTGGACAAACTCGACGTCGCCGAAGGCCTCGCCGAACTGGAAGGCTCCGCCGCCCGTGTCGCCGTTGACGAAAAACGCATGATCAACTGCCGCGCCGACCTCAACCAACTCGTACCCTTCAAGTACGACTGGGCCTGGCAGAAGTACCTCGACGGCTGCGCCAACCACTGGATGCCGCAAGAGGTCAACATGACCGCCGACATCGCGCTGTGGAAAAACCCCGAAGGCCTGACCGACGACGAACGTCGCATCGTCATGCGCAACCTGGGCTTCTTCTCCACCGCCGACTCCCTGGTCGCCAACAACCTGGTGCTGGCCG
>NZ_JACAPG010000021.1 GCF_013385825.1 Pseudomonas reactans
TTTTGTTTTGGGCGGTCGAAAATTCCTAACGTACTAGGCGTGGCCATTTCATCGGGTGCTTTCAATCTTGCATTAGTCTGGGTTTTTCCTGCGTTCCCGGCAGTGCGGCGTCAAAACACGTTCGACGCGCTGTGCGCTCCCTGGTGGCTGCTAGAGGCTCATGGGCATGCGATGAATGGTAGGCAGGCATCGCGCTGATAGGACGTGTCAGAACGCGCCTGGAGAGGAGGGGTGGAGTGCTGCACCGCTCACAAAAGAACAACTTTGCAGGTGATGCACTTTTCTACAGGCGAAAAAAAAAGACCTTGAATTTCAAGGTCTTTTTTTAAGATGGTGCCCCGAGGGAGACTCGAACTCCCACTCCTTTCGAAAACGGATTTTGAATCCGCCGCGTCTACCAATTCCGCCATCAGGGCTCAATGGCGGCGAAGTATAGAGATGAGATTACCGTTGGTCAATCACCTTTCATGGTCAATTTTGACTAATTCCGCTAGACTTCCCGGCCCTGCTAGACGAACTCCATCATGCGCGTTGCTGACTTTACTTTTGAACTCCCTGATTCGCTGATCGCTCGCCACCCTTTGGCCGAGCGTCGCGCCAGTCGACTGCTAACCCTGGACGGGGTGAGTGGCGTCCTCGCACACCGTCAATTCACTGATTTGCTTGAGCATTTGCGCCCTGGCGATCTGATGGTGTTCAACAACACCCGGGTGATTCCGGCGCGGCTGTTTGGCCAGAAAGCGTCTGGTGGCAAGCTGGAAATTCTGGTTGAGCGAGTACTGGACAGTCATCGCGTACTGGCCCATGTGCGCTCGAGTAAGTCGCCGAAACCGGGTTCCTCCATCCTGATCGATGGCGATGGCGAAGCCGAGATGGTGGCGCGTCATGATGCGCTGTTCGAACTCAAGTTTGCCGAAGAGGTATTGCCGCTGCTGGAGCGCGTCGGCCATATGCCGCTGCCGCCCTATATAGATCGCCCCGACGAAGATTCGGACCGCGAGCGCTATCAGACGGTGTACTCCCAGCGTCTTGGTGCCGTTGCCGCGCCGACTGCGGGCCTGCATTTTGACCAGCCCCTGCTGGACGCGATTGCCGCCAAGGGCGTCGAGACTGCCTATGTGACCCTGCACGTGGGGGCCGGTACGTTTCAGCCGGTGCGTGTGGATAACATCGAAGACCACCATATGCACAGCGAGTGGTTGGAGGTCAGCCAGGAAGTGGTGGACGCTGTCGCGGCGTGCAAGGCGCGTGGCGGACGCGTAGTCGCAGTGGGCACCACCAGTGTGCGCTCGTTGGAAAGCGCGGCCCGTGATGGCGTGCTCAAGCCGTTCAGCGGCGACACCGATATCTTTATCTTCCCAGGCCGGCCATTCCATGTGGTCGATTGCCTGGTGACCAACTTCCATCTGCCCGAATCCACGCTGTTGATGCTGGTTTCGGCATTTGCCGGTTACCCGGAAACCATGGCCGCTTATCAAGCCGCCATCGCCAACGAGTACCGTTTTTTCAGCTACGGTGATGCGATGTTTATCACCCGTAACCCGGCGCCACGCGGCCCAGAGGGAACCTTATGAGTCGTATGTCGTTTGAACTGCTTGCCACTGACGGCAAGGCCCGACGCGGTCGCCTGACCTTTCCGCGCGGCACCGTCGAGACCCCGGCTTTCATGCCGGTCGGCACCTACGGCACCGTCAAAGGCATGCTGCCGCGTGACATCGTCGCCACCGGCGCCGAGATCATCCTCGGCAACACCTTCCACCTGTGGCTGCGCCCGGGCACGGAAGTGATCAAGAAGCACGGCGATCTGCATGACTTCATGAAGTGGCAAGGCCCGATCCTGACCGACTCGGGTGGCTTCCAGGTGTTCAGCCTGGGCGCCATGCGCAAGATCAAGGAAGAGGGCGTGACCTTCGCCTCGCCGGTGGACGGTTCCAAGGTGTTCATGGGCCCGGAAGAGTCGATGCAGGTGCAGCGCGACCTGGGTTCCGACATCGTGATGATTTTCGACGAGTGCACGCCGTACCCGGCTGACGAAGACGTCGCACGAATTTCCATGGAGTTGTCCCTGCGTTGGGCTCAGCGTTCGAAGAATGCCCACGGTGACAACACCGCAGCGCTGTTCGGTATCGTCCAGGGCGGCATGCACGAAAGCCTGCGCAAGCGCTCGCTCGAAGGCTTGGACAAGATCGGCTTTGACGGCCTGGCCATCGGCGGTTTGTCGGTGGGCGAGCCCAAGCACGAGATGATCAAGGTGCTGGATTACCTGCCGGGCCTGATGCCGGCTGACAAACCTCGTTACCTTATGGGCGTTGGCAAACCGGAAGATCTCGTAGAGGGTGTGCGCCGCGGTGTGGACATGTTCGATTGCGTGATGCCAACCCGTAATGCCCGCAATGGGCATCTGTTCATCGATACAGGCGTGCTGAAGATCCGTAACGCGTTCCATCGCCATGATGATTCGCCGCTGGATCCCACCTGTGATTGCTACACCTGCCAGAACTTCTCCCGTGCTTATCTGCACCATCTGGACAAGTGTGGGGAAATGCTGGGTAGCATGTTGAATACCATCCACAATTTGCGTCACTACCAAGTCCTGATGGCTGGTTTGCGCGAGGCTATTCAACAGGGTACATTGGCCGCCTTCGTCGATGCCTTCTATGCCAAGCGCGGGCTCCCTGTGCCGCCCTTGGACTGAGTTTTCCGACCCTAAGATTCACTATTTGCAACTGGAGTGCTAAATGAGCTTTTTTATCTCTAACGCCATGGCTGATGCCGCTGCGCCTGCTGCTGCCGGCCCTATGGGTGGTGGTTTCGAGTGGATTTTCCTGGTCGGCTTCCTGGTCATCTTCTACCTGATGATCTGGCGTCCACAGGCCAAGCGCGCCAAAGAGCAGAAAAACCTGCTGGGCAGCCTGCAGAAAGGTGACGAAGTTGTTACCACTGGCGGCATCGCCGGCAAGATCACCAAAGTTTCCGATGCTTTCGTGGTTCTGGAAGTTTCCGACACCGTAGAAATGAAGTTCCAGAAGGGCGCCATCGCCGCCACGCTGCCAAAAGGCACGCTCAAAGCGATCTGAGTAACAACCTTTACCAATCGACGGGGCGCGCAAGGCGCCCCGCGTTATAAGCGGGCGGCGTGATGCTGAACAAATACCCTCTGTGGAAATACGTACTGATCCTGGCGGTGCTGGCGATCGGTTTTATTTATTCCGCTCCCAATCTCTATCCTGATGACCCGGCGATCCAGATCACTGGCGCCAGCACTTCGCTGCAGGTCAATCAGGCCGATCTGGAACGCGCGAGCAAAGCGCTCGTTGACGCGGGTATCCAGGTCAAGGCGGCAACGTTGGCGGCTGATGCGAAGGGCGGCTTGCTGCGCCTGACCAAGGCAGAAGACCAATTGCCGGCCAAAGATGTCGTGCGCAAGGCCATGGGTGACGACTATGTTGTCGCGCTCAACCTGGCACAGACCACGCCAACCTGGCTGCGCAAGATTGGCGCGCACCCTATGAAGCTGGGCCTGGACTTGTCCGGTGGTGTGCACTTCCTGCTGGAAGTCGACATGGACAAAGCCCTCGACGCTCGCCTGAAGGTCTACGAAGGCGACGTGAAGAGCCTGCTGCGTAAAGAGCGCCTGCGTTATCGCAGCCTGCCGCAGCTCAACGGCGCCATCCAGCTGGGCTTCTCTGATGAAGCTTCCCGCGAACAGGCCCGTGCACTGATCCGCAAGAACTTCAACGATTTCGACATCGTACCGGCCGACCTCAACGGTCAACCTGTACTGCGTCTGGCGATGACCCCAGCCAAGCTGGCGGAAATCCGCGAATACTCCATCAAGCAGAACTTGACCACGGTACGTAACCGCGTCAACGAACTGGGTGTGGCCGAGCCGATCGTTCAGCGCCAGGGTGCCAACCGCATCGTGGTTGAACTGCCAGGCGTACAGGACACCGCTGAAGCCAAGCGTATCCTGGGTAAAACCGCCAACCTGGAATTCCGCCTCGCGGCTGAGCCGGGTGCTACTCGCGCCACTGCCGAAGAGTTCGAATTCCGCGAAGGCAACCGTCCCCCTGCGTTGATCGAGCGTGGCTTGATCATCACCGGTGACCAGGTGACTGACGCCAAGGCTGGTTTTGGCGAGCACGGCACCCCTGAAGTGAACATCCGTCTGGATGGCCATGGCGGCGAACTGATGAGCCGCGCCACGCGCAGCAACGTCGGTCGCAGCATGGCGGTGATCTTCATCGAGCAACGCCCGGTGACCACCTATACCAAGCAGATCGTCAACGGCGTCGAGAAAGACGTGCCGGTTCAGACCTTCAAGGAAGAGAAGAAGATCATCAGCCTGGCGACCATCCAGTCGCCACTGGGTGCTCAATTCCGTATCACTGGCTTGAACGGCCAGGGCGAATCCTCGGAACTGGCGCTGCTGTTGCGTGCCGGTGGCCTGGCTGCCCCGATGTACTTCGCTGAAGAACGTACCATTGGCCCGAGCCTGGGTGCCGACAACATCACCAAAGGTGTCGACGCAGCCTTGTGGGGCATGCTGTTCGTGTCCCTGTTCATCATCGCCATCTACCGCTTCTTCGGTGTTATCGCCACTGTGGCCCTGGCGGGCAACATGGTCATGCTGCTGGCCCTGATGTCGCTGCTGGGCGCTACGCTGACCTTGCCAGGTATCGCCGGTATCGTACTCACCATGGGTATGGCGGTAGACGCCAACGTACTGATCTTCTCGCGGATTCGTGAAGAGATCGCCAATGGCATGACCGTACAGCGTGCAATCAACGAAGGCTTCGGCCGGGCATTTACCGCGATTCTCGACTCCAACCTGACCACATTGCTGGTTGGCGGGATTCTCTTCGCCATGGGCACCGGCCCGGTCAAAGGTTTTGCGGTGACCATGTCCCTCGGTATCTTTACCTCGATGTTCACGGCCATCATGGTGACCCGCGCAATGGTCAACCTGATCTATGGCGGGCGTGACTTCAAGAAGTTGTGGATTTAAGGGGCTGCCATGTTACGTACAATCAACTTCATGGGCGTTCGCAACATTGCGTTCGGCGTCACTGTGCTCCTTACCGTTCTGGCGTTGTTCAGCTGGTTCCATAAGGGCCTGAACTACGGTCTGGACTTCACCGGCGGTACGCTTATCGAGCTGACCTACGAGAAGCCGGCCGATGTCACTCTGGTGCGTGGTGAGCTGGTCAAGGCCGGCTATCACGAAGCCATCGTGCAGAGCTTTGGTGCCACCACCGACCTGCTGGTGCGTATGCCTGGCGAAGACCCGCAACTGGGTCACCAGGTAGCCGAGGCCTTGCAGAAGGTCGGCGGCGACAACCCGGCGTCGGTCAAGCGCGTCGAGTTCGTGGGCCCGCAGGTCGGCGAAGAGCTGCGCGACCAGGGCGGCCTCGGCATGCTGATGGCGCTGGTCGGTATCATGATCTACCTGGCGTTCCGCTTTCAGTGGAAGTTCGGTGTCGGCGCCATTGTGTCGCTGATCCACGACGTGATCGTCACAGTGGGTATCCTGGCGTACTTCCAGATTACCTTCGACCTGACCGTGCTGGCCGCTGTACTGGCGATCATTGGTTACTCCCTCAACGACACCATCGTGGTATTCGACCGGGTTCGTGAGAACTTCCGAGTGCTGCGCAAAGCGTCGCTGATCGAGAACATCAACATCTCCACCACCCAGACCCTGCTGCGGACCATGGCGACGTCGATCTCCACCTTGCTGGCTATCGCTGCGTTGATGATCTTCGGTGGCGACAACCTGTGGGGCTTCTCCCTTGCGCTGTTCATCGGCGTTCTGGCGGGCACCTACTCGTCGATCTACATCGCCAACGTGGTACTGATCTGGCTGAACCTCAGCAGTGAAGACCTGATCCCTCCGGCCAGCACTGGCAAGGAGGTTGACGACCGCCCTTGATGGGCGTTTGTTGATCCGCTGATACAAGAAAGGCGCGAGTATTGAACTCGCGCCTTTTTTTTTGCTCCAAGGCTGGGTATAGCGCGGACGTTTCGGTCCGCTTGTGATGGTCAGGAGGTTCACGTGAACAAGTCGTTGCTGGTTGGTGCGGTATTGGGTGCTGTCGGTGTGACTGCCGGGGGTGCTGTTGCCACCTACAGCCTGGTAAAAAGCGGCCCTGAGTATGCGCAAGTGCTGGCGGTGCAGCCGGTTAAAACCCAGATAAAAACTCCCCGTGAGGTCTGCAAGGACGTCACCGTGACCCGGCAGCGTCCGGTGCAGGATCAGCATCAAATCGCCGGTACGGTCGTAGGCGCCCTGGCGGGTGGTTTGCTGGGCAACCAGATCGGTGGTGGTAATGGCAAGAAGCTGGCGACTGTAGCCGGCGCGGTGGGTGGCGGTTACGCCGGTAACAAGGTTCAGGAAGGCATGCAGAACCGCGATACCTACACCACCACGCAAACCCGTTGTAACACCGTCAACGACATCAGCGACAAGGTGGTCGGGTACGACGTACGTTACAACCTGGATGGCAAGGAAGGTTCCGTGCGTATGGAGCGCGACCCAGGCAGCCAGATTCCAGTCGACAAGGAGGGTCGTCTGATCCTGGGTCAGAACCAGCAGTAACCGGTTCTACAGGCATAAAAAAAGCACCCCGAGGGGTGCTTTTTTGTGCTCGCTAGCTTAACGCTTCAGCGAAGCCGGCAGGTGCGGCTGGATCGCCGTCAATACTGCCTTGAAGCATTTGGTGTTGCCGGCAACCACGTGGCCTTTCTCAAGGAAATCATGACCGCCAGTGAAGTCGCTCACCAAGCCGCCCGCTTCCTGGATCAACAAGGCACCTGCAGCCATGTCCCACTCGGAGAGGCCCGACTCCCAGAACGCATCGAAACGACCAGCAGCCACATAGGCCAGGTCCAGGCTCGCTGCGCCGGCGCGACGAATGCCAGCGGTCTGGCCAACGAGGGCGCGGAACATGCCCAGGTAGTTTTCCAGGTTGTCCATCTGGTCATCACGGAACGGGAAGCCGGTACCCAGCAGGGCGCCGTCCAGGCTGGTACGACCGCTGACACGCAGGCGACGACCATTCAGCTGGGCGCCACGGCCACGGCTGGCGGTGAATTCTTCCTGGCGAACCGGGTCGAGTACGACGGCGTGTTCCAGGCGACCACGGTATTTGCACGCGATGCTCACGGCAAAGTGCGGGATGCCGCGCAGGAAGTTGGTGGTGCCATCCAGTGGGTCGATGATCCACAAGTAGTCTTCGCCTTCACCGCTGCCTTTGTGCAAGCCGGTTTCTTCGCCGAGGATGCCGTGGGTAGGGTAGGCCTTGCGCAGGGCGTCGATGATTTTCTGTTCGGCGGCGCGATCCACCTCGGATACATAATCCTTGGCGTCTT
Source organism: Pseudomonas reactans (assembly GCF_013385825.1). Taxonomy (GTDB): domain Bacteria; phylum Pseudomonadota; class Gammaproteobacteria; order Pseudomonadales; family Pseudomonadaceae; genus Aquipseudomonas; species Aquipseudomonas reactans. Next base: position 7,372 of record NZ_JACAPG010000021.1, read on the forward strand.
TTTCGTCGACCTTGATGGTATCCAGGCGCTCGATGGAGCGGAAGATCAATTCACTGGCGCTGCGGGCGGCGCGCAGCGCGATATTCAGCATGGGCTGCATGGATGTGTCACCTAAGGTTGTTAAAGAAAGCCGAGCATTCTAGCAGAAACTTTCTTCAGGTGAAGGACGACGTTAGCTTTCATGGCATAACCTTAGGCTGTTCTGTAAGATTTGCTCCCCTTTCCCGTGTCCGAGAGCGCCTCCCTTGCTGCAAAACATTCGTGTCGTCTTGGTCAATACCAGTCATCCCGGCAATATCGGTGGGGTGGCGCGAGCCATGAAAAACATGGGGCTGACGCGCCTGGTGCTGGTCGACCCGCGCGTGTTCCCGCACCACGAGGCCGATGCCCGTGCATCTGGCGCCAATGACCTTCTTGAAAAAGCCCAGGTCGTCGCCACCTTGGAAGACGCCTTGGTCGGCTGCAACCTGGTGCTTGGCACCAGCGCTCGCGACCGTCGCATCCCTTGGCCGCTGCTGGATCCGCGTGAATGCGGTACCAAAGTTGTCGAGGAGGCCGCTGGTGGCGCTGAAATCGCCTTGGTCTTTGGTCGTGAAGATTCCGGCCTGACTAATGAAGAGCTGCAGCGATGTCATTATCACGTGCACATCCCATCGGACCCTGAGTTCAGCTCGCTGAATCTCGGGGCGGCGGTGCAGGTGTTGACCTACGAAGTGCGCATGGCTTGGCTGGCCGCTGCGGGTCAGCCGAGCAAGGTAGAGAAGGAAGAGGTCGCGTCGACCAAAAGTGGCGAGTTGGCCACCATGGACGAGCTGGAGCGATTCTATGAGCACCTGGAGCAAACCCTGGTGGCCATCGAATTCCTCGATCCGGAAAAACCACGGCACTTGATGGCACGCCTGCGTCGCCTTTACGGACGTAGCTCGGTCAGCCGGGCAGAAATGAATATATTGCGTGGCATCCTCACGGAAACCCAAAAAGCGGCCCGTGGCGAGCTTCTTAAGCGGAAGGATTAAAAATGTTCGAGCGTTTGCGAGAAGATATCCAGAGTGTTTTCCACCGTGACCCGGCGGCGCGCAACGCCTTTGAAGTGCTGACCTGCTACCCAGGCATGCACGCCATCTGGATCCATCGCCTGTCCGGCGCCTTGTGGGGCATGGGCTGGAAATGGCTGGCGCGGTTGGTGTCGAACTTCGGGCGCTGGCTGACCGGGATCGAGATTCATCCAGGTGCCAAGGTCGGCCGCCGCTTCTTCATCGATCATGGCATGGGCATCGTGATTGGCGAGACTGCCGAGATCGGCGATGACGTGACCCTTTACCAGGGCGTGACGCTTGGCGGCACCAGTTGGAACAAGGGCAAGCGCCACCCAACTTTGGGTGATGGTGTGGTGGTAGGGGCGGGCGCGAAGGTGCTCGGCCCGTTCACTGTCGGCGCGGGCGCCAAGGTCGGCTCCAATGCGGTGGTGACCAAGGCTGTGCCGCCGGGTGCAACCGTTGTGGGTATTCCTGGGCGAATCATCGTCAAGCCGGACGTCGGCGACGAGCAGGAAGCCAAGCGCAAGGCCATGGCCGAGAAGATTGGCTTCGATGCCTATGGTGTGAGCGAAGACATGCCCGACCCGGTGGCGCGAGCCATTGGCCAGTTGTTGGATCACCTGCAGGCAGTCGATGGCAAGCTGGACGGCATGTGCGGCGCGTTGAAGGACTTGGGCAGCCCCTACTGTGCGAAAGATCTGCCTGAGCTGCGCGAAGAAGACTTCGCCGAGATCAAGGACGAGGCCGCCACTACCAAGGCTGGCTGAATACGGTCTTCTGTGGGCGCTGGCTTGCCTGCGATAGCGGTGGCTCAGCAACCCATAGGCTGCCTGGCAGAATGCTATCGCAGGCAAGCCAGCTCCCACATTTGATCTCCATTGGTCTTGAGGTCGGGCCTTGGCCCGGTTCCTGCTGTTCGTCTCCACCCCATCCTGCTATGATTCGCGCGCCCTTTTTACGGGTAATCCTGACTAAAGTACTAGGTCTTATAGTTGACTTAAATACTCGGGAATCGCATACTTGCCCCCATTCTGAAACACCTTGGTACTTGTCCATGAGACTGACTACAAAAGGCCGATACGCGGTGACTGCCATGCTCGACCTGGCTTTGCACGCGCAAACTGGGCCGGTGTCCCTGGCCGATATCTCCGAGCGCCAAGGCATTTCCCTGTCCTATCTCGAGCAACTGTTCGCCAAGCTGCGCCGTAGCAACCTGGTTTCCAGTGTGCGCGGGCCGGGTGGCGGCTATCAGTTGTCCCGCGATATGCAGGGTATCCAAGTGGCTCAGGTGATCGACGCGGTCAACGAATCCGTCGACGCCACCAAATGCCAGGGCCTGGGTGACTGCCACGCCGGCGACACCTGCCTGACACACCACTTGTGGTGTGACCTGAGCCTGCAGATCCATGAGTTTTTGAGTGGTATCAGCTTGGCTGATCTTGTGACTCGCCGTGAGGTGCAAGAAGTAGCCCAGCGTCAGGACCAGCGCCGTTGCAACACCAAGGCGCCGCGTCTGGACAAGATCGAAGCGTCCGCCGTCGAGTGACAGCCGAAGAGCTAACGGCACGCCAGCCAGCCTGATTTAGGAGAAAGTCCATGAAATTGCCGATTTACCTTGATTACTCAGCGACCACCCCGGTTGATCCGCGTGTCGCGCAAAAGATGAGCGAATGCCTGCTGGTTGACGGAAACTTCGGCAACCCGGCGTCCCGTTCCCACGTATTCGGCTGGAAAGCCGAGGAAGCGGTCGAGAACGCTCGTCGCCAAGTCGCTGACCTGGTCAACGCCGACCCACGCGAAATCGTCTGGACCTCCGGTGCCACCGAGTCCGACAACCTGGCAATCAAGGGTGCGGCGCATTTCTACGCGACCAAAGGCAAGCACCTGATCACCACCAAGATTGAGCACAAGGCTGTCCTCGACACCATGCGCCAACTGGAGCGTGAAGGTTTCGAGGTCACCTACCTCGAGCCAACCACCGACGGTATCGTCACTCCGGCCATGATCGAAGCGGCCCTGCGTGAAGACACAATCCTGGTTTCCGTGATCCACGTGAACAACGAAATCGGCACCATCAACGACATCGCGGCCATCGGCGAACTGACTCGCTCGAAGGGCATTCTGCTGCACGTCGACGCCGCTCAGTCCACCGGCAAGGTCGATATCGACCTGTCGAAGCTGAAAGTCGACCTGATGTCGTTCTCTGCCCACAAGACCTACGGCCCTAAAGGCATCGGCGCCCTCTACGTGAGCCGCAAGCCACGTGTGCGCATCGAAGCCACCATGCACGGCGGCGGTCACGAGCGCGGCATGCGTTCGGGCACCCTGGCCACCCACCAGATCGTCGGCATGGGCGAAGCCTTCCGTGTGGCCAAGGAAGACATGGCTGCCGAAAACATTCGTATCAAGGCCCTCAGCGACCGCTTCTACAAGCAGGTTGAAGGCCTTGAAGAGCTGTACATCAACGGCAGCATGACCGCCCGTGTACCGCACAACCTGAATTTGAGCTTCAACTACGTTGAAGGCGAGTCGCTGATCATGGCGCTCAAGGACCTGGCGGTTTCGTCTGGTTCGGCCTGCACCTCGGCGTCCCTTGAGCCTTCGTACGTACTGCGCGCCCTGGGCCGCAACGACGAACTGGCGCATAGCTCGATCCGCTTTACGTTCGGCCGCTTCACCACCGAAGAACAAGTCGACTACGCCGCGCAAAAAGTCTGCGAAGCCGTCAACAAGCTGCGTGTTCTGTCGCCGCTATGGGACATGTACAAAGACGGCGTCGACATTTCCAAGATCGAGTGGGCGGCACACTAACTATAGAAGCCGCCACCCCAGCTCTGTAGGAACGTGGCGGAAAACGCAGGCGTTTCTACAGGGTTCCAGAGCGGCCCTGATGAGTGAGGATTCAGTACCATGGCTTACAGCGAAAAGGTCATCGACCACTACGAAAACCCGCGTAACGTCGGCAAGATGGACGCGGAAGACCCAGATGTCGGCACCGGCATGGTCGGCGCCCCGGCGTGCGGCGATGTCATGCGCCTGCAGATCAAGGTCAACGACAACGGCGTTATCGAAGACGCCAAGTTCAAGACCTACGGCTGCGGTTCGGCCATTGCCTCCAGCTCGCTGGCGACTGAATGGATGAAAGGCAAGACCCTGGATGAGGCTGTCACCATCAGCAACACCCAGCTGGCCGAAGAACTGGCCCTGCCGCCAGTGAAAATCCACTGCTCGGTACTCGCGGAAGACGCTATCAAGGCGGCCGTTCGTGACTACAAGCAGAAGAAAGGCTTGATCTAAGCATTTGGCGACGAGTAAGGAGTCAACGATGGCTATCAGCATGACAGAAGCGGCTGCGCAGCACATTCGCCGCTCCCTGAATGGGCGCGGTAAAGGTGAGGGGATTCGTCTGGGTGTTCGCACCACAGGCTGTTCCGGCCTTGCCTACGTGCTGGAGTTTGTCGACGAGGTGGTTGCGGAAGACCAGGTGTTCGAAAGTCACGGCGAAAAAGTGATCATCGACCCTAAGAGCCTGACCTACCTGGACGGCACCGAGCTCGATTTCGTCAAGGAAGGGTTGAACGAAGGCTTCAAGTTCAACAACCCCAACGTACGCGGTGAATGTGGCTGCGGCGAAAGCTTCAACATCTGAGGCTATTTGTGGGTACTCCTTGTCATTTCGCTTTATTCGAGCTGCAGCCGAGTTTTCGGCTGGACCTTGAGCAGCTTGCCACGCGCTACCGAGAATTGGCGCGTGGCGTGCATCCGGACCGCTTCGCTGACGCTTCCGAGCGTGAGCAACGCCTGGCGCTGGAGCGGTCAGCCAGCCTCAACGAAGCCTATCAGACCCTCAAAAACCCTCCGAAACGCGCGCGTTACTTGCTCGCGATGAACGGTGGGGAGTTGCCGTTGGAAGTTACGGTTCACGACCCGGACTTTCTGATGCAGCAGATGCAGTGGCGCGAGGAACTCGAGGACTTGCAGGACGAAGCCGATCTGGCCGGCGTCGCAGTCTTCAAGCGTCGTCTGAAAATGGCCCAGGATGAGCTCAACGAAAGCTTCGCAGCTTGTTGGGATGATGCGGCGCAACGTGAACAGGCCGAACGCCTGATGCGGCGCATGCAGTTCCTCGACAAGCTCACCTACGAAGTGCGCCAGCTAGAAGAGCGCCTCGACGATTAACCCAGTGTGCTGCCCGTGATGCACGCCTGATAGACAGATAAGACCTGATTACCATGGCCCTACTGCAAATCGCCGAACCCGGCCAAAGCCCTCAACCGCACCAGCGTCGCCTGGCGGTCGGGATTGACCTGGGCACCACCAATTCCCTGGTTGCTGCCTTGCGCAGCGGCCTGTCCGAGCCGCTGCCCGACGCCGATGGCCAGGTGATCCTGCCGTCTGCCGTGCGCTATCACGCTGATCGCACCGAAGTCGGTGAGTCGGCCAAACTGGCGGCGTCTACCGATCCTTTGAATACCGTGCTGTCGGTCAAGCGCTTGATGGGTCGTGGTCTGTCCGACGTCAAGCAATTGGGTGACCAACTGCCGTACCGCTTTGTCGGCGGCGAATCCCATATGCCGTTCATCGACACCATCCAGGGCCCAAAAAGCCCCGTGGAAGTGTCGGCCGATATCCTCAAGGTGCTGCGCCAGCGCGCGGAAAAAACCCTGGGCGGCGAACTGGTCGGTGCAGTGATCACCGTTCCGGCTTATTTCGATGACGCGCAGCGCCAAGCTACCAAGGATGCGGCAAAACTCGCCGGCCTGAACGTGCTGCGCCTGCTCAACGAGCCGACTGCTGCGGCCGTGGCTTATGGCCTGGACCAGCACGCAGAAGGCCTGGTCGCTATTTATGACCTGGGCGGCGGCACCTTTGATATTTCGATCCTGCGCCTGACCGGAGGTGTCTTCGAAGTGCTGGCCACCGGCGGCGACAGCGCCCTGGGCGGCGATGACTTCGATCACGCCATTGCGGGCTGGATCATCAGCAGCGCCGGCTTGTCGGCCGATCTGGATCCGGGCGCGCAGCGTAACCTGCTGCAAACCGCCTGCGCCGCCAAAGAAGCGCTGACTGACGCCGCATCCGTTGAAGTTTCCTACGGCACCTGGTCGGCCCAACTGACGCGCGAAGCCTTTGATGCGTTGATCGAGCCGATGGTTGCCCGCAGCCTGAAAGCCTGCCGCCGCGCCGTGCGTGATTCCGGTATCGAGCTGGAAGATGTCGGTGCCGTGGTCATGGTCGGCGGTTCCACTCGTGTGCCGCGTGTTCGTGAAGCTGTCGCCGAGGCCTTTGGTCGCCAGCCGCTGACTGAAATCGACCCGGATCAAGTGGTCGCCATCGGCGCCGCGATCCAGGCCGACACCCTGGCCGGCAACAAGCGCGACGGTGGCGAGCTGCTGCTGCTCGACGTGATTCCGTTGTCCCTGGGTCTGGAAACCATGGGCGGCTTGATGGAGAAGGTGATTCCACGCAACACCACCATTCCCGTCGCCCGCGCCCAGGACTTCACCACGTACAAAGATGGCCAGACGGCCATGATGATCCACGTGCTGCAAGGCGAGCGCGAGCTGATCAGCGACTGCCGCTCCCTGGCGCGTTTTGAACTGCGCGGCATCCCGGCGATGGTCGCGGGTGCGGCGAAGATCCGCGTGACCTTCCAGGTTGACGCCGATGGCCTGTTGAATGTGGCCGCGCGCGAGCTGGGCTCAGGCGTTGAGGCGAGCATCCAGGTCAAACCGTCCTACGGCCTGACCGACGGTGAAATCGCCAAGATGCTCAAGGACTCGTTCCAATATGCCGGTGACGACAAGGTCGCCCGTGTATTGCGTGAGCAGCAAGTCGACGCCCAGCGCCTGCTCGAAGCGGTGCAGGGCGCGCTGGATGCTGACGGCGAGCGCCTGTTGGATGCCGAAGAGCGCATGGTCATTGACCTGCAAATGCAGGAGCTGGCCGAACTGATGAACGGCGACGATGGTTATGCCATCGAGCAACAGACCAAGCGCCTGTCCCAAGTGACCGATGCCTTTGCCGCCCGTCGTATGGACCAGACGGTCAAAGCCGCCTTGGCGGGACGCAACCTGAATGAAATCGAGGAATAATTAATGCCGCAGGTCATTTTTCTGCCACACGCCGAGCATTGCCCGGACGGTATGGTCGTGGAGGCTGAGACCGGCAAGTCCATCCTCGAAGTTGCCCATGACAACCACATCGAGATCGAAAGCGCCTGCGGCGGTGTGTGCGCTTGCACCACGTGCCATTGCGTCATCCGCGAGGGCTTCAACAGCCTTGAAGAGGCTGATGAGCTGGAAGAGGACTTTCTCGACCGCGCATGGGGCCTGGAGGCGACTTCGCGTCTAAGCTGTCAGGCAAAGGTCGGCACGGAAGACATCACTGTCGAAATTCCGAAATATTCCCTCAACCACGCCGCCGAAGCGCCGCATTGATTCAAGGAAGTGTCATGAGTCTTAAATGGGTTGATGTGCAAGAGATCGCTATCCTGTTGGCGGATGCCAACCCGGATCTGGATCCTTACTCCCTGAACTTTGTAGCTTTGCGTGACATGGTCATGGCGTTGCCGGGGTTCGAAGATGAGCGTGATCGCGGCGGTGAGAAGGTTCTGGAAGCTATCCAGACTGCCTGGAAAGAAGAACAGGACTGACGCCTCCCTTTACGCAGTTAGGCAATACCCAATAACCCGCGTATAATTCGCGGGTTTAATTTTTCGTAAATTACCGTTTCTGGAGTTACACCATGGCTGTTCAACGTACTTTCTCCATCATCAAGCCTGACGCTGTTGCAAAAAACGTCATCGGCGAGATCACCACTCGTTTCGAAAAAGCCGGCCTGAAGGTTGTAGCTTCGAAACTCAAGCAACTGTCCAAGGCTGAAGCTGAAGGCTTCTACGCTGAGCACAGCGCTCGTGGTTTCTTCGGCGACCTGGTTGCTTTCATGATCTCCGGTCCTGTTGTTGTTCAGGTTCTGGAAGGCGAAAACGCTATCGCTCTGAACCGTGAGCTGATGGGCGCTACCAACCCTAAAGAAGCTGCTGCCGGCACTATCCGTGCTGACTTCGCTGAATCCATCGACGCCAACGCTGTACACGGCTCGGACTCCGAAGCTGCTGCTGCTCGCGAAATCTCGTACTTTTTCGCTGCTACTGAAGTAACCGCTCGCTAAGCATCGGCTTAAAGAGTGAGGGTGAATCCATGACTACATCGACTGTTAAAACCAACCTGCTGGGTCTGACCCAGCCGGAAATGGAGAAATTCTTCGACTCAATCGGGGAGAAGCGTTTCCGTGCCGGTCAGGTAATGAAATGGATTCACCACTTTGGCGTCGACGATTTCGACGCCATGACGAACGTCAGCAAGGCCCTGCGCGACAAGCTCAAGGCCATTGCTGAGGTGCGTGGTCCCGAAGTGGTCAGCGAGGACATCTCCACCGACGGCACCCGTAAATGGGTGGTGCGCGTGGCGTCCGGCAGCTGCGTCGAGACCGTGTACATTCCCCAGGGCAAGCGCGGCACCTTGTGCGTTTCGTCCCAGGCAGGCTGTGCCCTGGACTGCAGTTTCTGCTCCACCGGCAAGCAAGGCTTCAATAGCAACCTCACCGCCGCCGAAGTGATCGGCCAGGTGTGGATTGCCAACAAATCCTTTGGCAGCGTCCCGGCGACCGTCGACCGTGCCATCACCAACGTGGTGATGATGGGCATGGGTGAGCCGCTGCTGAACTTCGACAACGTCATTTCGGCCATGCGCCTGATGATGGACGACCTGGGCTACGGCATCTCCAAGCGCCGCGTGACCCTGTCGACGTCTGGCGTGGTACCGATGATCGATGAGCTGGCCAAGCACATCGACGTCTCCCTGGCGTTGTCGCTGCATGCACCGAATGACGCATTGCGTAACCAATTGGTGCCAATCAACAAGAAGTATCCGCTTAAGATGCTGCTCGAATCTTGCCAGCGTTACATGGCGACCTTGGGCGAAAAACGCGTGTTGACCATTGAGTACACGATGCTCAAGGACATCAACGACAAGGTCGAACACGCGGTCGAGATGATCGAGTTGCTCAAGAACACCCCGTGCAAGATCAACCTGATTCCGTTTAACCCGTTTCCACATTCTGGCTACGAGCGGCCGAGCAACAACGCCATCCGCCGTTTCCAGGATCAACTGCACCAGGCTGGCTACAACGTGACCGTCCGCACCACGCGTGGTGAAGACATCGACGCCGCTTGTGGCCAATTGGTAGGGCAGGTGATGGACCGTACCCGCCGCAGCGAGCGTTATATCGCCGGACGCGAAGCGAAAGCCGCCGACGATTTACCGCTGATTGCTGTGAATCGAATCTGAGAGAGGATCTCTATGCCCTTGCGCCTTGCGCTGCTTTTGCTTGTTACCGGTCTCGCGGCCGGTTGTGTTTCATCGGGTCATGAGAGCCCTTTGCAAACCGGTAAAGGCCGTGACGAGGCGCGGGTTGCCTATGTGCAACTGGGCTTGGGTTATCTGCAACAAGGCATGAGCGAGCAGGCCAAGGTGCCGCTGAAGAAGGCCCTGGAGCTGGACAGCGACGATGCCGACGCCAATGGCGCACTGGCCCTGGTTTTCCAGGCCCAGGCCGAGCCTGAACTGGCCGAACAGTATTTCCATAAGGCACTGGCCTCCCGGCCTGCCGACCCGCGGCTGCTGAACAATTACGGCAGCTTCCTGTTCGCGCAAAAACGTTATGACCAGGCCGCCCTTTATTTCCAGCAAGCCAGCGCCGATACCCTCTATCCTGAGCGTTCGCGGGTGTTCGAGAACCTTGGGGTGACCTCGATGCGCCTCGGTCAGCGCGACAGCGCCCGCCAGCAACTGGAAAAAGCCCTGCATTTGAACGGTCGCCAGCCTCGGGCGTTGCTCGAAATGGCTGAGTTATCCTTTGATGACAGGCATTATGTGCCGGCACGTGACTATTACGAGCGTTTTAGCCTGCTCAGCGGGCAAAATGCACGTAGTCTATTGCTCGGTGTGCGCCTGGCGACGGTTCATGAAGAACGCGACACGGCCGCACGTTTTGGCCAGCAACTCGAACGACTCTATCCCGGTACGCCGGAATATCAGCAATACCTGTCGGAGCAATGATGAAAGCGGCGCACCCGGAAGTTGTAGCAGCTAATCGCGTAAACCCAGGCGACACCTTGCGTCAGGCCCGCGAAAGCAATGGTTGGTCGCTGGCAGAAGTGGCCCTCAAGCTCAATTTGACCACGACGTCCCTGGGCAACCTGGAAGCCGGCGCGTTCGATAAGCTGCCTGGGCACACCTTTGCCCGCGGCTATATCCGCGCCTATGCCAAATTGCTGGGTATCGACCAGGCCATACTGGTTCAGGAGTTCGACCAATTCACCGGCACCGATTCCCAAGGCAGCAATGTCCACGGCCTGGGGCGTATCGAAGAGCCGGTGCGGGTTTCCCACACGATTTTGCGAATAGTCAGCCTGTTGCTGCTGATCGCGGTCATTGGTGGCGGTTTCGTCTGGTGGCAAGACCAGACCTCCCAGCGCGCCAAGGACTTGACCAGCAACGCAATGGAGCACGTCGAAGTCGAGAGCGCTGACGGCACCACCCAGATTCACCCGCTGGATGAGCCGGAAGACCAGGCCGTTGCCGAAAGCCAGGCCGCGCCGGAAGTACCGGCTGCCACCGAGCAGCCAGCCGCACCGGAAACCGCGCCAGCCGCGACTGCTGCGGCACCGGCTCCTGCAACGCCTACTGCCCCGGCTCACACGCCGGCCGCTCCAGCGCAGACGCCAGCGACTCCGGCCCCAGCCGCTCCCGCTGCCCCTGCGATTTCGCCGCCTACCACCCCAGCGTTGATCGCCGGTGATGGCCGTGTACAGATTACCTTCATCGCTGACTGCTGGACGCAAGTCACCGATGGCAACGGCAAAGTGCTGTTCAGCGGTCTGAAGCGTAAGGGAGATACGCTCGACCAGGGCGGCAAGCCTCCTTTGACGCTGCGTCTGGGCTTTGCCCGTGGCGCGCAAGTGGCCTACAACGGCCAGCCTGTGGACGTAGCGCCGTTCACCAGTGGCGAGACCGCTCGCCTGAAGTTGGGACAATAGTCATGCACGGCGAATCTCCAATCAAACGTCGCGTATCGCGCAAGATCTGGGTCGGCTCGGTGCCGGTGGGTGGCGATGCCCCCATCGCGGTCCAGAGCATGACCAACAGCGACACCAATGATGTGGCCGCCACGGTTGCCCAGATCAACCGTCTGGAAGCAGCCGGCGTAGACATCGTGCGCGTCTCTGTGCCGGACATGGATGCTGCTGAAGCCTTTGGCCGCATCAAGCAATTGGTCAAGGTGCCATTGGTTGCCGATATTCACTTCGACTACAAGATTGCATTGCGCGTGGCCGAGCTGGGTGTGGACTGCCTGCGTATCAACCCGGGCAACATCGGTCGTGAAGACCGTGTGCGCGCTGTGGTGGATGCCGCTCGCGACCGTGGCATTCCAATCCGTATCGGCGTCAACGCCGGTTCCCTGGAAAAAGACCTGCAAAAGAAATACGGCGAACCTACCCCGGCGGCACTGGTTGAATCGGCGCTGCGCCACGTTGAGCACCTTGAACGCCTGAATTTCCAGGACTTCAAGGTCAGCGTAAAGGCCTCCGACGTGTTCATGGCGGTAGAAGCCTACCGCCTGCTGGCCAAGGAAATCGTGCAGCCGTTGCACCTGGGTATCACTGAAGCGGGCGGTTTACGTTCAGGCACAGTGAAATCTGCGGTGGGTCTCGGTATGCTGCTCGCCGAAGGGATTGGCGATACTATCCGCATTTCGCTGGCAGCAGACCCTGTAGAGGAAGTGAAAGTCGGTTACGACATTCTCAAATCCCTGCGTTTGCGTTCCCGTGGTATCAATTTCATTGCCTGCCCGAGTTGCTCGCGGCAGAACTTCGACGTGGTTAAAACCATGAACGACTTGGAATTGCGCCTTGAAGACCTGCTGGTGCCGCTGGATGTTGCAGTGATCGGTTGCGTGGTCAACGGGCCGGGCGAGGCCAAAGAGGCCCATGTGGGGCTGACCGGTGGTACGCCGAACCTGATCTACATCGACGGCAAGCCGTCGCAGAAGTTGACGAATGACAATCTGGTGGATGAGCTGGAAAAGCTGATCCGCGAGAAAGCGGCCGAAAAGGTCGCGGCTGACGCAGCGCTGATCGCGCGCGGCTGATTGAACGAATTTAAGGATTTGATGTGAGCAAGTCTCTGCAAGCCATTCGTGGCATGAACGACATCCTGCCGGAACAGACGCCGCTGTGGCGCTATTTCGAGGGCACTGTCGCGCGGCTGCTGGATAACTACGGTTACAAGCAGATCCGCATGCCGATCGTCGAGTTCACCGAGCTGTTCAAACGCTCCATCGGTGAAGTGACCGACATCGTCGAAAAAGAGATGTACACCTTTGAAGACCGCAACGGCGACTCCCTGACCCTGCGTCCGGAAGGCACTGCCGCCTGCGTTCGCGCTGTGCTTGAGCATGGCCTCACCGGTGCCGGCCAGCCGCAGAAGTTGTGGTACATCGGCCCGATGTTCCGTCACGAACGCCCACAGAAAGGCCGTTATCGCCAGTTTCACCAGATCGGCCTGGAAGTGTTCAACATCGACGGCCCGGACATCGACGCCGAGCTGATCGTCCTGACCTGGCGCCTGTGGGGCCTGCTGGGCATCCGCGACGCGGTCAAGCTTGAACTCAACAGCCTGGGCACCAGTGAATCCCGCGGCCGCTACAAAGTGGCCCTGGTCGAGTACCTGTCCGCCCACCTGGACAAGTTGGACGAAGACAGCCAGCGCCGTCTGAAGACCAACCCATTGCGCGTCCTCGATACCAAGAACGCCGATACCCAGGCCGTGCTGGTCAATGCGCCGAAAATGGCCGACTACCTGGACGACGAGTCCCGTATCCACTTCGAGGGCCTCAAGGCTCGTCTGGAAGCGGCCGGTATTCCGTTCGTGATCAACACCAAGCTGGTGCGCGGCCTCGATTACTACAGCAAGACCGTGTTCGAGTGGGTCACCGACAAACTCGGCGCCCAGGGCACCGTGTGTGCCGGTGGTCGTTACGACGGCCTGGTCGAGCAGATGGGCGGCAAGCCGACCACCGGCGTGGGCTTCGCCATGGGCATCGAGCGGCTGATCCTGCTGCTGGAAACCCTGGAGCAGGTCCCGGAAGAGATCTCCCGTCAGGTGGACGTGTACCTGTGCGCCTTTGGCGAGGCCGCCGAACTGGCTGCCCTGGCTCTGAGCGAAAAGGTCCGTGACCAACTGCCGAACCTGCGTCTGCAAGTCAATGCCGGCGCCGGCAGCTTCAAGAGCCAGTTCAAGAAGGCCGACAAGAGCGGTGCGTTGTATGCGCTGATCCTTGGCGATGACGAATTGGCCCAGCAAGTGATAGGTTTCAAACCCCTGCGTGGCCAGGGCGAGCAACAGAACATTGCCTTTGATGCGCTCGCTGCGCACTTGGCCACCTGCGTCGTGCAGGGTTGAAGCTGTCGAACAGCCGAATTTAGCGATTAAGGAGTATTGGGGTGTCGAGTTCTGATGATGATCAACTGGCCGAGTTCAAGGACTGGTGGCAGCGTAACGGCAAGCCCCTGGTTACTGGCGGTCTGCTGGCTTTAGTGGTGGTGTTCGGCTGGCAAGCCTGGACCAAGTATCAGGCTAACCAGTCCCAAGGCGCCTCGATCCTCTATCAGCAATTGCTGGAAACCACCCTGACGCCGGACGGCAAGCCCGACCCTGCGCAGGTTGCAGACCTGGCCGGCAAGCTGAAGAACGAATTCGGCGGTAGCACCTACGCCCAATACGGCAGCCTGTTCGTCGCGAAAGTCGCGGTCGACACCGGCAAGCTGGATGACGCCGCCGCTGAGCTGAAGGCCATCGCCGACAAGCCGACCAACCCGACCTTGGGTGAAATCGCACGTCAGCGCCTGGCTCAGGTACTGGCGGCACAGAACAAGGCTGACGAAGCACTCAAACTGCTCGACGGCGATGCTGACAAGGCATTTGTAGCCACTCGCGAAGAGCTCAAGGGCGACCTGTTGGTCCAATTGGGTCGTACCGACGAAGCCAATGCTGCGTACCAAAAAGCCAAGGCGGCGCTGTCTGATGAAGCGGCGGTCGGTGGCTTACAAATCAAGCTGGACGACTTGGCCAAAGGGGATGCGTGACGTGATCCGTTGGAAACATGCAGCATTGCTGGCTCTGGCCGTTCTGGCCGCGGGTTGCAGCAGCAACAGTAAAAAAGAACTGCCTCCGGCCGAGCTGACCAGCTTCAAGGAAGAAGTGGTCCTGCAAAAGCAGTGGAGCCGCTCCATCGGTGACGGTCAGGGCGACACCTACAACATGTTGGTACCGGCAATCGACGGTGACAACATTGTGGCCGCTGACGTGACCGGCGTGGTGATCTCCATGGATCGCATGAACGGCGACGTGAAGTGGAAGAAAGACCTCGAATTGCCAGTCTCCGGCGCCGTCGGCGTGGGTTACGGCATGGTGATGCTCGGCACGCTGAAAGGCGAAGTCGTGGCCCTGGACTCCAGCACCGGTGAAGAGAAATGGCGCGCTCGCGTGACCAGTGAAGTCCTCGCACCGCCTGCCACCAACGGCGATATCGTCGTGGTGCAAACCCAGGACGACCGTGTAATCGGCCTCGACGCCAGCACTGGCGAACAGCGTTGGTTGTACGACAGCACCCCAGCGGTACTGACGTTGCGCGGTACCAGTGGTCCGATTGTGACCAACAATCTGGCCGTTGCTGGCCTGTCGACCGGTAAAGTGGTCGCCTTGGATACCCAGAACGGCGTGCCGGCCTGGGAAACCCGTGTGGCCATCCCGCAAGGTCGTTCCGAGCTGGACCGCGTAGTGGACATCGACGGCGGCCTGCTGCTGTCCGGTGAAACCCTCTACGTCGCTACCTACCAGGGCCGTGTTGCCGCACTGGACCTGCAGAGCGGCCGCGTTAACTGGCAGCGTGATGCTTCCAGCTACGCCGGTGTCGCCCAAGGGTTTGGCAGCGTCTACGTAAGCCTGGCGTCAGGCACCGTTGAAAGTGTCGACGAACGCTCTACTACCGCGCTGTGGAGCAACGACTCCCTGGCTCGCCGTCAACTGTCGGCACCGGAAGTGTTCTCCAGCTACGTCGCCGTGGGTGACTTCGAAGGCTACCTGCACCTGCTGAGCCAGGTGGACGGTCGCTTCGTGGGTCGCGAGCGTATCGACAGCGACGGCCTGCGTGCGCGTCCGCTGGTCGTGGGTAATATGCTTTATGTGTTTGGCAACAGCGGCAAGCTGGAAGCCCTGACCATCAAGTAAGAACTATGCTTGGGGGGTAGCCCCTCAAGTAGCTTCACCTGTAGGAGCAAGCTTGCTCGCGAAAATCGTCAACGATAACGCGTGCTGTCTGAATAAACGCGGTGCCTTTGCGTTTTTCGCGAGCAAGCTCGCTCCTACAGTCGAGCACCAGCCGCTGCCCTGCAGCGGCTTTTGTATTTTCTGAAATAACGAAGTGGAGAGCCGCATGGTTCCCGTAATCGCCCTGGTGGGCCGACCTAACGTCGGCAAGTCCACCTTGTTCAACCGCCTGACCAGGACTCGCGACGCCATCGTCGGCGACTTGTCCGGTCTGACCCGTGATCGCCAATACGGTGAGGCAAAGTGGCAAGGGCGCTCCTACATTATTGTCGACACCGGTGGTATCTCCGGTGACGAGCATGGCATGGACGAAAAGATGGCCGAGCAGTCTCTGCTCGCCATTGAAGAAGCCGATGTCGTGTTGTTCCTGGTGGACGCCCGTGCGGGCTACACCGCTGCTGACCAAATGATTGGCGAGCACCTGCGCAAGCGCAACAAGCGTTCCTATCTGGTCGCGAACAAGATCGACAACATCGATCCTGAAGCGGCCCGTGCCGAGTTCAGCCCGATGGGCCTGGGCGATGCGATTCCGGTCGCCGGCGCTCACGGTCGCGGTATCACCCAGATGCTGGAAATCGCCCTGCGCGATTTCCCCAAGGATGATGTCGAGGAAGAAGAAGGCGAAGAGGAAATCGTTGCCGAAGGCGAGGAAGCCAAGCGCATTCCTGGCCCGAGCGAAAAAGACGGTATCAAGATCGCCATCATCGGCCGCCCTAACGTCGGCAAGTCGACGCTGGTCAACCGCATGCTCGGTGAAGACCGGGTTATCGTCTACGACCAACCCGGCACCACCCGCGACAGCATCTACATCCCGTTCGAACGCAACGAGGAAAAGTACACGCTGATCGACACCGCCGGTGTGCGCAAGCGCGGCAAGATCCACGAGGAAGTTGAAAAGTTCTCTGTGGTGAAAACCCTGCAGGCGATCAAAGACGCCAACGTGGTGATCTTTGTGATGGACGCCCGCGAAGGCGTGGTGGACCACGACCTCAACCTGCTGGGCTTTGCCCTGGAGGCCGGTCGGGCACTGGTGATCGCGATCAACAAGTGGGACGGCATGACGCCGAGCGAGCGCGATTTCGTCAAGATCGAGCTGCAACGCCGCCTGTTCTTCGTCGAGTTCGCCGATATCCACTTTATCTCGGCACTGCACGGCACCGGCGTGGGCAACCTCTACGCGTCCGTACAGAACTCGTTCAAGTCCGCGGTCACCCGCTGGCCGACCAATCGCCTTACCCAGATCCTGGAAGACGCCGTTGGTGAGCATGCGCCGCCGATGGTCAACAACCGCCGGATCAAACTGCGTTACGCCCACTTGGGTGGTGCCAACCCGCCGATTATCGTGATCCACGGTAACCAGATCGAGAAGGTGCCGAAGTCCTATGTGCGTTACCTGGAAAACACCTACCGCCGTGTCTTGAAACTGGTCGGTACGCCGATCCGTATCGAGTTCAAGGGTGGCGAGAACCCATACGAAGGCAACAAGAACACACTGACTGACCGTCAGGTGAACAAGAAGCGTCGTTTGATGACTCACCACAAGAAGGCCGACAAGAAGCGCCGTGACAAGAAATAACGGCAGCTTCAAGTTGTGAGAGAGGGCTCCTTTGGAGCCCTTTTTTGTGCGCGGTGGTTTGTGCCTTGACCCGGTGTAGTTGGCAGCTTAAAACTTGGGGCTCACCTGCAGGGGCCTTTCGATGATCACCAGCAAGCTGCCGAATGTCGGCACGACCATTTTTACCACCATGTCGCAACTCGCTGCCGAAACCGGCGCGCTCAACCTGTCCCAGGGTTTCCCGGACTTCAATGGCCCCCAGGCTTTGCTCGATGCGGTGGGCAAGCATATCGCCCTCGGGCATAACCAATATGCGCCAATGACCGGACTGCCGGTGCTGCGTCAGCAAGTGGCCGCCAAGATCGCTCGTAGTTACGGCGCCACGGTCAATGCCGACAGTGAAGTGACCATCACCCCTGGCGCCACCGAGGCGATCTTCTGCGCGATCCAGGCAGTGATTCGCACGGGCGATGAAGTGATCGTGTTCGACCCCAGCTACGACAGCTATGAGCCTTCGGTGGAGTTGGCTGGCGGTCGCTGCGTGCATGTGCAACTGAGCCTGAACGGCTTTACCCTCGACTTCGAGAAGGTCAAGGCGGCGCTGTCACCGCGCACGCGCATGATCATTCTCAATACCCCGCACAACCCTACAGGTGCCTTGATCAGCCGCGCCGAGCTGGACCAATTGGCCGAACTGATCCGTGACCGTGATATCTATCTGGTCAGCGACGAAGTCTACGAACACTTGGTATTCGACGGCGTGTCTCACGTCAGCGTGTTGGCCCACGAAGAACTCTACCAGCGCGCGTTTGTGGTCAGCTCTTTTGGCAAGACCTATCACGTCACTGGCTGGAAAACCGGCTATGTCGTCGCACCGCCAGCCCTCACCGCCGAATTGCGTAAAGTGCACCAATACGTCAATTTCTGCGGCGTGACCCCACTGCAATACGCGCTGGCCGACTTCATGGCCGAACACCCGGAACACGTCGACGAATTACCGGCGTTCTACCAGGCCAAGCGTGACCTGTTCTGCGACCTGTTGGCGCCGTCCCGTTTCAGCTTTACCCGAGTAACCGGTACCTACTTCCAGCTGGTGGATTACTCACAGATTCGCCCGGACCTGGATGACGTCGCCATGTCCCTGTGGATGACCCGCGAACACGGCGTGGCCACCATCCCGGTCTCGGTGTTCTACCAGACCCCACCCCAAGGCCAGCGCCTGGTGCGCCTGTGCTTTGCCAAACGCGAGGAAACGCTGCGCCAAGCGGCGGAAAAACTATGCGTGATCTGAGTGCACTGCCGAACCTGAACATCGCCCTGGTGCAGACCAGCCTGGCCTGGCATGACCGCCAGGCCAACCTCGAACATTTCGAGCTGCTGTTGGAGCAAGCCAAAGGCGCCGACCTGATCGTGTTGCCGGAGATGTTCACCACCGGCTTCTCGATGGAGTCGCAAGCCCTTGCAGAGCCTGAAAACGGCCCGACCCATCATTGGCTCCAGGCCCAGGCGGCGAAGTACAAAGCGGTGATTACCGGCAGTGTGATCATCCAGGCCGCCGACGGCAGTCACCGCAACCGCCTGCTGTGGGCGCGGCCGGATGGCGAGGTGCTGCATTACGACAAGCGCCATCTGTTCCGCATGGCCGGTGAACACAATCACTACACGCCGGGCGAACGCCAGGTGCAGTTCGAATTGAAGGGCTGGCGTATTCGCCCGCTGATTTGCTACGACCTGCGTTTCCCGGTGTGGAGCCGCGATGCCCAGGACACCGACCTGCTGCTGTACACCGCCAACTGGCCGGGGGCGCGGCGTTCACACTGGAACCGGTTGCTGCCGGCGCGGGCTATTGAAAACCTGTGCTACGTGGCGGCAGTCAATCGGGTGGGCACGGATGGGAAGGGCTTTGCCTACACCGGGGATAGCCAGGTGCTGGATTTCCAAGGTGAGACCTTGCTGAGTGCGGGGGAGGCGGATGGGGTGTTTGCAGTGAGTCTGGACGCGGCGGAATTGGCGGCGTATCGCACCCGGTTTCCAGCCAACCTGGATGCTGACAGCTTCCAGTTCCTGTAGGAGCGAGCTTGCTCGCGAAAAACCTTAACGATACCGCAGCGCTATCAGGTAGCCAGCGGTGCCCTTGCGTTTTTCGCGAGCAAGCTCGCTCCTACAAGGTCCGGAAACAGAAAGGCCCCTGGGTTCTCACCCAGGGGCCTTTTGTATGACAGCTAAACGCTTACGCCGCTTTGGCTTCCTGCTGGCTCAACGACCTGTTCAGCGCACTGAACAGCGCCTTGAAGCTGGCGGTGGTGATGTTTTCATCAATACCCACGCCATGCACCGGACGCTCACCGTTCACACGCAGCTCGATGTAGGCCGCCGCCTTGGCGTTGGTGCCTGCACCGATCGCATGTTCGTTGTAGTCCATGATCTCCACGCCGATCGGCAGGCCGGCCACCAGTGCTTCCAGCGCGCCGTTGCCTTTGCCTTTCCAGTGCAGGTTGGTTTCGCCCTGGCCCTTGCCGGAGACTTCCACCTCAACAAAACTGTTACCGTTTTCTTCCTGCAGGCGATGGCTGACCAACGCGTACGGGGTGTTGGCTTGCAGGTACTCACGCTGAAGCAAGGCGTAGATCTGCGGCGCCGTCATCTCCAGGCCCACA
Source organism: Pseudomonas reactans (assembly GCF_013385825.1). Lineage (GTDB taxonomy): Bacteria > Pseudomonadota > Gammaproteobacteria > Pseudomonadales > Pseudomonadaceae > Aquipseudomonas > Aquipseudomonas reactans. Next base: position 27,074 of record NZ_JACAPG010000021.1, read on the forward strand.
CGGTCGGTTTCGGCCTGCACGACTTGGCTGAACTCGATCTGCATGCGACGCGGCAAGCTGATGTCGTACTCCTGCTCCAGCAGGTAGGCGATGCCGCCTTTGCCCGACTGGCTGTTCACGCGGATCACCGCTTCGTAGCTGCGGCCGATGTCGGCCGGGTCGATCGGCAAGTACGGCACTTCCCACAGCGCATCGTCTTTCTGCTGGGAGAAACCTTTGCGGATTGCGTCTTGGTGAGAGCCGGAGAACGCGGTGTGAACCAGGTCGCCGACGTACGGGTGACGTGGGTGCACCTGGATCTGGTTGCATTCCTCGACGACCTTGCGCACGCCGTCGATGTCGGAGAAGTCCAGCTGCGGGTCGAGGCCCTGGGTGTACATGTTCAAAGCCACGGTGACCAGGTCGACGTTACCGGTACGCTCGCCGTTGCCGAACAGGCAGCCTTCGACACGGTCGGCGCCGGCCATCAGGCCCAGCTCGGTGGCGGCAACGCCAGTGCCACGGTCGTTGTGGGTGTGCAGGCTGATGATCACGCTGTCACGACGGTTGATATGGCGACCGAACCATTCGATCTGGTCGGCATAGATGTTCGGCGTGGCGCATTCCACGGTGGCTGGCAGGTTGAGGATCATCTTGTGCTCAGGCGTCGGGTTCCACACCTCGATCACCGCATCACAGACTTCCTTGGCGAACTCCAGCTCAGTGGCACTGAAAGTCTCCGGAGAGTATTCGAAGGTCCACTGGGTTTCCGGCTGCTGCGCAGCGTATTTGACGAACAGCTGCGCGGCGTTGACCGCGATGGCCTTGATGCCGTCCTTGTCCTGGTTGAACACGATGCGGCGGAACGACGGCGACGTCGCGTTGTACAGGTGCACGATGGCCTTCTTGGCACCGCGCAGGGATTCGAAGGTGCGTGCGATCAAGTCTTCACGGCCCTGGGTCAGCACCTGGATGGTGGTGTCCTCGGGGATGTGACCGTCTTCGATCAAGGTGCGCACGAAGTCGAAGTCGGTTTGCGAGGCGGCTGGGAACGAGGCTTCGATTTCCTTCACGCCGACGGCAACCAGAGTCTTCCAGAAACGCAGCTTTTTCACCGCGTCCATCGGCTCGATCAGCGACTGGTTGCCATCACGAAGGTCCGAGCTGCACCAGATCGGCGCTTCGGTGATGGTCTTCGACGGCCAGGTGCGGTCCGGGATGTCGATGGTCGGGAACGCGCGGTACTTCGAAGACGGGTCTTTGAGCATGCTCATCGGGAAATCCTTTGTTGTAGGGGCCGAGAAAAGGCGGCCTGCCGTGGAACTGTTATTGGGGATAAATCGCGGGACGAGGCAGATCGATTCAGCCTGGCAGTCGTGCGCTGACGAGGCACAGGCTGCGGTGCTGGCGGAGCTGAATGAGGGTGTGAGAGGTTTTCATAAGCCCAACCCTAACCGTCGGGGTGAAAGATGGCAAGCAGTCGCGAAAAATTGAGATAAGTTCTGCTATCTACGTAGGAAACGAGATCTTGTGCTTAGGAATATGTCTAGGGCTGGTTTTAATTGCGCGCCTATTATCAGGCGCGCAATCGAGCGTTTCAGGGCTGGAACGCGCCAATGAAGATCGCCGGATCGACCCGCGCGTCGTTCAGGCTGACGTTCCAGTGCATGTGCGGCCCGGTCGCACGGCCCGTGGCACCGACTTTGCCCACCACCGCGCCACGCGTGAGCTGGTCACCGACTTTCACGTCGATCTTCGACATGTGGCAGAACATGCTGATAAAGCCCTGGCCGTGATCGACGAACACGGTGTTGCCGTTGAAGAAGTAGTTGCCCACCAGAATCACTTTGCCGTTGGCCGGCGTCTTGATCGGTGTACCGGCCGGCACGGCAAAGTCCAGGCCCGAATGGGGATTGCGCTCTTCACCATTGAAGAAACGTCGCACGCCGAACTTGCTCGACAGCGGCCCGTTCACCGGTTTGTCCAACACCAGGTTGCTCGGCAGGTTAGGGCTGAAACTGCGATAAGCCTTGATCTGCACCGCCAGCTCCGCCTCGATGCGTTTCAGCTGCGCCGGGTCGGGGTTCACCTGGCTTTTGTTTTTCAGGGTGATGCGCTGTTCCGGGTACTTCTTGTAGCCGACGATAAACGGCAGGTTACGCCCGCCGCTGCTGATGCGTTCGTTGCCGGGCTTGACCGTCAACGGGATGCCGACAATCGCCAGCCAGTTGTCGGCCTCTTTCACCACCAGCACGGGCTTGCCCAAGTACGTGGCCTTGGGTGCAGCGGCGGAAGGGCCCAGTTCGACCACGGCAACACCGCCCGGCACCGGCTTGTTCAAGGTGCGGGTGATGTAGCTATCGGCATGAGCATTAAAGGCAAGGCACAGCAGCATCAACACACTAAAGAGACGTGGCATCAATCAATCCAATAACGAAAGGGTGACGGGTGTCAGGTGGTTGTCTTCCACCCGCACTTGCAATTGGCCCTCACCTAGGCGCGCGGTGAGGCGCTGGCCGGTGTGAGTCTGCGCAGCATTGCGAATGGCCTGTCCGCGCTCGTCCAGCAGGATGCTGTAGCCACGGCCCAGGGTCGCCAGCGGGCTGACCACGTGCAGCGTCTGCATCTGGCTTTGCAGTTGCAGGCGCCGCGCCTTGAGGCCTTCGCGCATGGCGCGGGGCAGGCGTTCTGCGAGGCTGTCCAGGCGCTGGCGCAGCAGCGCCAGTTGGCGACCGGGGTGCTGGCCAGCGAGGCGGGTTTCCAGGCGGATCAGGCGCTCGCGGCGGGTATTGAGGCTGCGCTCGAATGCACGGCGCAGGCGCATGTCCAGGTCGTCCAGACGCTGGGCTTGCTGGCGCAGACGTTCGCCAGGGTGGCGCAGGCGTCGCGCCAAACCTTCCAAGCGCAGGCGGTCATGGCTCAGGCGATTGCGCATCAGCATCACCAGGCGGCGGTGCAGGTTCTCGACCTGACGCACCAAATGGCTGGCGTCCGGCGCGAGCAATTCGGCTGCGGCGGAGGGGGTAGGGGCGCGCACGTCGGCCACGAAGTCGCTGATGGATACATCGGTTTCATGGCCAACAGCGCTGACGATTGGCGTGACGCAAGCATCCACCGCACGGGCCACGGCTTCTTCGTTGAAGCACCAGAGGTCTTCCAGCGAACCGCCGCCACGGGCCAGGATCAGCGCATCAAAGCCACGTGCATCTGCCAGTTTCAGTGCGCGCACAATCTGCGGGATGGCTTCGCGGCCTTGCACGGCGGTGGGGATCAGGGTCAGTTCAATGTTTGGCGCACGACGGCGGAACACGCTGATGATGTCGCGGATCACCGCGCCGGTCGGCGAACTGATGATGCCGATGCGCCGAGGGTGCGCCGGCAGCGGCACTTTGCGCTCGGCGCTGAACAGGCCTTCGGCGCTGAGCTTTTCCTTCAGCGCGTCGAACGCCAGGCGCAGTGCCCCATCACCGGCTGGCTCGACGGTATCGAGGATCAGTTGGTAATCACCCCGGCCTTCGAACAGCGAGACCTTGCCGCGTACCTTCACCGCCAGGCCGTCCTTCAGCGCCTGGCGCACGCGCGCGGCGTTGTTGCGAAACAGCGCGCAACGCACCTGGGCGCCACTGTCCTTGAGGGTGAAATACACGTGGCCGGAGGCCGGGCGGGCGAGGTTGGAGATCTCGCCTTCGACCCAGATATTGGTGAACACGTCTTCCAGCAACACCCGCGCGCGGCCGTTGAGCTGGCTGACAGTCAGGACTTCGCGGTCGAGGCCCAGACGGGCAAAAGGATCTTTAATCATGGGCGGCAGTTTATAGGCATTCGTGCAAGGTTTGGCAGAATTGCTCCACCAGCGCGCTCTGCCCCTGCGCGCAGGCCAGGGCCACGGTGCTTAGGCAGTCCGGGTCGGCCAGAGGCAAAAAGCGCACAGTGGCAGGGGCGATGTCCTGCATGGATTTTGGTAACAAGGCAATACCGAAGCCGGCCTGGATCAACTGCAATTGGGTTGTTTTGCGTGACATCACCCGCGCGGCCTTGGGGAAAAAACCTGCGCGCATGCACAACTCGGCTGACAGATAACTCAAGCCGCCACGCTGGGGATGAGGGATCGAGATAAACGCTTCGTCCTTCAATTGCCCCAGCTCGATGGGCGCATTGCTGCGCGCCAGCCGATGATTCGGCGGCACCGCGAGCAACAGTTGCTCGCTATATAAAGGCACCACTCGCACGCCTTCGCGCTGGCGCAACACGGGCAGGCGCAACAGCCCGACTTCCTGGCGACCTTCGGCGATTTCTTCCAACTGCGTTTCGGAGGACAGTGTGACGATGTCCATCGACACCCCTGGGCAGCGTTCCAGCCAGGTGCTGATGCCTTGCAGCAACGGCCCACTCATCGGCACGGTGCTCGAATGGCTCAGGCGCAGCGTACCCAGTTCGCCGTTGCCCACTTGCGTTGCCATTTCACTGGCCTTGATCAGTTCACTCAGCAGGTTGCGTGCTCGCGGGTAGAAGGCCTCACCCGCAGCGGTCAGTCGCGGTTGGCGTGCAGTGCGTTCGAACAGGGGCGTTTGCAGCTGGGTTTCCAGCTCCTTGATCTGCCGGCTCAAGGCGGACTGCGCCACAAACAGGCGCTCAGCGGCGGCGCTGAAGCTGCCGCTGTCGGCGATTTCGACGAAGTAACGCAGTTGGCGGGTGGAAATCACGCGTCATGCCTTTTCGAGATGGGTGGAGGGCTTTGAAGATATTAGTCGCATCTCTCGGCGCTGGCTAAAGTGAAGCCCATCTCTAATAAGGAATGACCCATGAACCCGGTTGAGCTGATGAGCCAGTGGTCGTTTGGCGGTGTGGATTGGCTGGTGATCGGCCTGGGCATCGTCGTGGCCTATATCGTGTTCGGTATTGCGGGCTTTGGCACCGCGTTGGTGGCGGGGCCGCTGCTGATCCTGTTCATGCCGCTGTCGAAGATCATCCCGTTACTGGTGTTGTTGGATTTTGTCGCGGCGTTTGGCAACCTGCTGCAATCGCGGCGGGATGTGAACAAGCCAGAGCTGCTGCGCTTGCTGCCGTGCATGGCAATGGGTTGCACACTGGGCGTGGTGTTTTTGCTCAACCTGCATTCGGATTTGTTGCTGTTGCTGATGGGCTTGTTCATCAGTGCCTACGCCCTCTACAGCCTGGCGGTAAAGGCGCGGTCGACGCAGATGGCGACGGGTTCGTCGGTTCCCATGGGCACCGTCGGTGGTTTATTCGGCGCATTGTTTGGCAGTGGCGGTTTTCTGTATGCGATCTATCTGAACAGCCGCCTGCCCAAGGATGCGGCGCGCGCCACCCAGAGTGCGTTGATCAGTTGCAGCACGGTGGTGCGCCTGAGCCTGTTTCTGATCGCCGGGGTGTATGCGGATTTGCCGCTATTGATGTTGGCGCTGTGTCTGTTGCCGGCGATGGCCCTCGGGCTGTGGTGTGGGCGCAGGTTGACGATGCGTATGTCCCGTGAGGCCTTTGTGCGGCTGGTGACCTGGCTGGTGCTGGCGAGCGGTATTGCACTGATCGGACGCTACCTGAGCACTTGACCTGTGTGGGGCAGGGATTAAGCTGCCAACCTTTCAGGGCCTCACCGCCGGCAAGCCAGCTCCTACAGGAGCCGGCTTGCCGGCGATGGCGCCAGTGGCCACACCGCAGGACTCTCATGAATTCCCAAAGCATCCTTGTCCCGAAAATCTCCACCTTGCCCGTCCACGAACCCCGCGCCCGGGCAATCGTGCGCTGGCTGGTGCGCAAGAACATCATCAAGGAAGAACTCACCACCTGCGGCCGTACCGGCAACCGCATGGGCTATGCCCTGGCCGACGGCGCCCGCGCCGTGGTGTTGTACCCCGAGGCGCTGCCGTTCAACGAGCCGATCAACGGCCTGGAGATCATCTACAAGCGCTGCATCTACACACCCGCCAAAGGCTTTCTCGAAGAAGCCGGTTGCCCGGAATGCCGCAAGGAAGTCGGCGAAGCCCTGTTCGAAAGCCTGGAAGACTGGATGCCCGGCCACACCGACAACTTCACCTGCCCGCTGTGCGGGCATGAAGACGACATCAACGGGTTCCTGTTCCTACAGCAATGCGGGTTTTCCAACCTGGGATTCATCTTCAATAACTGGGCGGAGGCGGGGTTCAAGCAGAGTTTTATCGACGAATTTGCCGATTGGCTGGACCAGAAGATGAGTTGGGTCAAAGTCGAGTTGTAACCCTCCTGTAGGAGCGAGCTTGCTCGCGAAAAACGTCAGCGATAACGTGGTGGGTTTGCTTTAACGCGGTGCCTTTGCGTTCTTCGCGAGCAAGCTCGCTCCTACAGAAAAGCAGCAGATTTTTTCCATCTATCAGTATTACCAAGTTTGTCAGAGTTTTACATTGAGCCCGGCAGGGTGCATGTATATAATGGCGCGCTTCCATTTTCCCGCTCGGGAGCCCCCGCGATGCTGCGTATCAGCCAAGAAGCTCTGACATTCGACGACATTCTCCTAGTGCCCGGTTATTCCGAGGTGCTTCCTAACGAAGTCAGTCTCAAGACCCGCCTAACCCGTGGCATCGAGCTGAATATTCCCCTTGTTTCCGCTGCCATGGACACCGTCACTGAAGCCCGTCTGGCCATCGCCATGGCTCAGGAAGGCGGCATCGGCATCATCCACAAGAACATGACCATCGAGCAGCAAGCTGCCGAAGTGCGCAAGGTCAAGCGTTACGAAGCCGGTGTGGTGAAAGATCCGATCACCATCGAAGCCGACGCTACTGTGCGTGACCTGTTCGACCTGACCCGCCTGCACAACATCTCCGGCGTTCCGGTGCTGCACGATGGCGACCTGGTCGGCATCGTCACTTCCCGTGACGTGCGTTTCGAGAACCGTCTTGAAGTCACTGTCCGTGAAGTGATGACGCCCAAAGAGCGTCTAGTCACTGTCAAGGAAGGCGCCGACAAGAACGATGTGCGCGAACTGCTGCACAAGCACCGCATCGAGCGCGTGCTGATCGTCGACGACAAATTCGCCCTCAAAGGCATGATGACCGTCAACGACATCGAAAAAGCCAAGGCTTACCCGTTGGCCAGCAAGGATGACCAAGGTCGTCTGCGCGTAGGCGCTGCCGTTGGTACCGGTAAAGACACCGGTGACCGTGTTTCGGCCCTGGTCGCTGCCGGCGTTGACGTGGTGGTAGTCGATACCGCCCACGGTCACTCCAAAGGCGTGATCGACCGCGTGCGTTGGGTCAAACAGAATTTCCCTGACGTGCAAGTGATCGGCGGCAACATCGCCACCGGCGCTGCCGCCAAGGCGCTGGCCGAAGCGGGCGCGGATGCGGTCAAGGTCGGTATCGGCCCTGGCTCGATCTGCACCACCCGTATCGTTGCAGGTGTTGGCGTGCCGCAAATCAGCGCCATCGCCAACGTCGCCGCTGCCCTTGAAGGCACCGGTGTTCCGTTGATCGCCGACGGTGGCATCCGTTTCTCCGGTGACCTGTCCAAGGCCATCGTAGCCGGTGCTTCCTGCGTGATGATGGGCTCGATGTTTGCCGGTACTGAAGAAGCACCAGGCGAGATCGAACTGTTCCAGGGCCGTTCCTACAAGGCTTACCGCGGCATGGGTTCGCTGGGCGCCATGTCCCAGGCGCAAGGTTCTTCCGACCGTTACTTCCAGGACTCCTCGGCAGGCGCCGAGAAGCTCGTTCCGGAAGGCATCGAAGGCCGTGTGCCGTACAAAGGCACCCTGAGCGCGATCATCCATCAACTGATGGGCGGCCTGCGTTCCTCGATGGGCTACACCGGCAGCGCCGACATCGAAGAAATGCGCACCAAGCCAGAGTTCGTGCGGATCACCGGCGCCGGCATGGCTGAATCCCATGTCCACGACGTGCAGATCACCAAGGAAGCGCCAAACTACCGCGTAGGTTGATGCTTCCAGCAAACTGTTAAGTAACCGGGGCTGTTCTTCAGCCCCGAGTTGTTTCTGATTCATTAGACGAGACTGACTTCATGGCCCTCGACATTCACGCCCACCGTATCCTGATCCTCGATTTCGGTTCCCAGTACACCCAACTGATCGCCCGCCGTGTGCGCGAAATCGGCGTGTACTGCGAACTGCATCCGTTCGACATGGACGACGAAGCGATCCGCGAATTCGCACCGAAAGGCGTCATCCTCGCCGGTGGCCCAGAGTCCGTGCACGAAGCCAACAGCCCGCGCTGCCCGCAAGCCGTCTTCGACCTGGGCGTCCCGGTCTTCGGCATCTGCTACGGCATGCAGACCATGGCCGAGCAATTGGGCGGCAAGGTTGAAGGTTCCGAGCTGCGTGAATTCGGTTATGCCCGTGTCGACGTGGTCGGCAAGAGCCGCCTGCTGGACGGCATCGAAGATCACGTCGACGCCGACGGCCTGTTCGGCCTCGACGTGTGGATGAGCCACGGTGACAAGGTCACCAAGATGCCGGAAGACTTCCACATCCTGGCCAGCACCCCGAGCTGCCCGATCGCCGGCATGTTCAGCGACGAGCGTCGTTACTACGGCGTGCAGTTCCACCCGGAAGTGACCCACACCAAGCAAGGCGGCCGCATCCTGTCGCGCTTCATCCTCGACATCTGCGAATGTGAAGCCCTGTGGACCCCGTCCAAGATCGCTGAAGACGCCATCGCCCAGGTTCGCGCCCAGGTCGGCACCGACAACGTACTGCTCGGCCTGTCCGGCGGCGTTGACTCCTCCGTTGTTGCTGCCCTGTTGCACAAAGCCATCGGCGATCAGCTGACCTGCGTCTTTGTCGACAACGGCCTGCTGCGCCTGCACGAAGGTGAGCAAGTGATGGCCATGTTCGCCGAGAACATGGGCGTCAAGGTGATCCGCGCCAATGCTGAGGACCAGTTCCTCAACAATCTGGCCGGCGAGTCCGATCCGGAGAAGAAGCGCAAGATCATCGGCCGCACCTTCATCGACGTGTTCGATGCCCAGTCCAACAAACTGGACAACATCAAGTACCTCGCCCAGGGCACCATCTACCCTGACGTGATCGAGTCGGCTGGCGCCAAGAGCGGCAAGGCCCACGTGATCAAGTCCCACCACAACGTGGGTGGCCTGCCTGAGGAAATGAACCTCAAGCTGGTAGAACCGCTGCGCGAACTGTTCAAGGACGAAGTCCGCCGCCTGGGCCTGGAACTCGGCCTGCCGTACGACATGGTCTACCGTCATCCATTCCCAGGCCCGGGCCTGGGCGTGCGGATCCTCGGTGAAGTGAAGAAGGAATACGCCGACCTGCTGCGTCGCGCCGACCACATCTTCATCGAAGAACTGCGCAAGGCCGACTGGTACCACAAAGTCAGCCAGGCGTTCGTGGTGTTCCAGCCGGTGAAATCGGTTGGCGTGGTTGGTGATGGCCGTCGTTACGCCTGGGTCGTGGCCCTGCGTGCGGTAGAAACCATCGACTTCATGACTGCGCGTTGGGCACACCTGCCGTACGAACTGCTGGAAACCGTCAGCGGCCGTATCATCAATGAGATCGAAGGTATTTCGCGCGTTACTTACGACGTGTCGAGCAAGCCGCCGGCGACGATTGAGTGGGAGTGATCCCGCAGCGCTGTATGAAAAAACCGGCTTAGGCCGGTTTTTTCATGCTCGAGCAAATGGCTTATTCTTGCTATCGATATAGCCGCATGTGTCGGTGGTAGCTCACTGTTGGTAGCTAGATATCGTCAAACACGGAAGACCAGAATGAAACTCCTCACAGATGATGAGATTAATGTTGCATACGCTCACGTCGAAGCCGTAGACGAAGGGCGCGTGGGACCAGATAGAGCAAATTATCTCGCGTTAACGGACGCTGATTTTGAACTCCTTCTGTACAGCATCTATAGAGGACGTGCGTCTGATTGGCCTTGGTACAGCAATGCTCGCTTGATGGTCACAGGAGCTGATCAAGGACGGGATGTTTGGCTCACGAAGGATGAGCGGCCAGTTGGGGTTATTCAGTGCAAAAAGGTTAAGGCTGGTTTCACTCGGCCGGACACGCTCCGTGAGGTAATCAAGTTCCTTCTAAATGTCGTGCTTGAGCCGACGCTTATGCCGGACCCAGCCAGTTTCCGATTTATTCTTGCTCTTGCTTCGGATCCTGCCAGCACTACAACCGATTTTTTCGATGCGCCACAGACTTGGCTAACTGCCAATGAAACAGAGCTTTTAGGTCTGGCTACCGACGTCATTAAAAAGTATGAAGCATTCTCGATGCTGAAGATCGAGGCTGTCATGCCAGGCATCAGGACGGCCCTGAAGAACCTGAAATATGAGCTTCTTAGACCAGTCGACCTCGACGCGTTACTGGAGTGCATCCCTGCTGTCCGTCAGCGGTTTTTCAAAGTTCAACTTGTCGTGGCTGTAGAGGATGCCGAGGCCATGATTGAGGCTCGGTTCGCTGCAGTTGGCTTAGTCTCAAAGAGTACACAAACATGCACTAGAGCTGATGTTGAGGAAGACATCACGCGCGGGTCGCGCGGTCTGGCCGACTGGCCTCAACTGATTTGGGGGCAGCATATAGAGCGACCAGAGTTCGACGATCTGATCCAGCGGATCAATCGGCATCCTGCAGGCTCCACGCTGGTCGTGGGAGGAGCAGGGACTGGGAAGTCAGCACTTCTCGCTGAGCTGTATTGTGCCCTTAAAGCCCGCGGCCAGATTGTGCTAGCGATAAAGGCCGACATGCTTAGCCCTAATATTGTGAATTTCGTCGACCTCGCTCGCGATCTTGGTATGTCAGGTGATATCGAAAAGGAGCTTCTCTCGCTGGCGGTTGAAGCCCCGGTTGTGCTGATCATTGATCAGCTTGACGCTGTCAGTGAAGTGATGGACCAGAGTTCACAGCGCATGCAGGTATTACTTCGCCTTGCATCTCGGTTACAGGAGGCAGAGAGTCAAGAGGGTAATAAACTTCCCATTCATGTCATCGTTTCTTCGCGACCATTTGAGGCGAAGTTCGACGCTCGATTTAGGTTGCTTGATGCGGATGAGTTACTACTTACTCTTCCTCCGTTCGAGCGGATATCCACTCTGCTTGGTGAGCTCGGTATCGACTCCACTGTCGTGCCGGATAGTCTCAAAGAGGCACTACGTACACCTTTTGCTCTGGGTATATACGTCGATCTTGCCAAATCTGGCTTGAATCCTGCGGATTTTACGGCAGCAAACTTACTTGATCGATGGCTCGACAAAAAACTACCTGTAGGGCCCGCGCGTGCTTCGTGTCTGGCGTTCTTGCGCCAGCTCGCGGCTGACATGACGCAGTATGAGAGCCTCTGGCGGCCGGCCGCTTACTATGACCCGGACTACAGCGAGATGCTGCGTTGGGCCGAGTCAATTGGCATCGTCATCCGTGAAGACGCCAGCATTGGATTCAGTCATCAGTCATGGCTCGATGATTTCCAGGCTAAGACACTCCGAACCGCACAAGAGTTGGCTGATTACGCATGGAGTCGCCAGGAAGGGTTATTTGCGCGGGGAACAGTTTTACGCGGCCTTGAGCATATGCGAAGGGTTGATATGGCATCCTATGAGATGTCTATTCGCTTGTTGCTACCAAACCCCAAGACACGCAGACATCTGCGCCATCTGGTTGCCGATTATTTGGCGAGTGCTGATGATCCAAGCGTAAGTGATATTGCTTGGGTCGATTGGATGGCGCGTAACGATCATGCACTTGCGAATCGGGCATTCAGGCAGGTAGCGATAAGATGGCCGTGCTGGAGATCAGGGGTGCTGCCGCTCCTTCCTATTCTTCTACAGGACGAAAAGCATCGCTGGAATGCGACCATGCTGCTCGTTCGAGAAGTTGCTGAGGGCTCGAGCCAAGTTATGGATCTGGTCGACCGCTATTGGTCGGATACTTCACATGACGGAGACGTGTTTAGTCTCTTTGAGCGTTCTGGTATTGCGACCGACCGTGCAATCGCCCATGTCCGTACGATCTTTAATCGAACGACGTTGGCAGATTGGGCGATATCCCATTACACCAAGACTTTGCATGAGAACGGTAATACCCGCGTTGCTTTGGATCTCATCTCATTTTGGGCTGAGTTGCAGCCTGCGGATCGGCACAATGGCATCAAGGTGTATGGTGTTGAAAAGATTGCGGCAGCCGCACCGCTCTATTGTGCCGAACGACTCCTGCCTTGGTTTGTCGGGGTGGCATCGCGAAAGGTTGGTGATGGGCGGCCCGGGCATCGGTATCCGCAATCGATATCTGTTCCATACGATTGGAAATATGATTCCGGCGAGGGGCATTTGACGCAGCTTCTGAGGAGTGTGCTCGAAGAGTCAGCAGTTTCTGACCCGCCAGGTGTGCGCACCTTGCTCGCTACTGTTGTTGCTGTAGAAATTGACGAGGTCCAGTCGCTAGTGGCCGATACCCTGGCGGCGAACCCGGCTGTATTTGCTGAGTATGCGCTCGCGTTTCTCCTGGCTGATCAGCGGCGTCTTCATCTAGGTAGCGATACGTTCGACGATGAAAGAAGTGTCGGCCACGTGATCAGCGGTTGGTCGTCAAGCACACTGATTGCCCAGATCACTCCCTACCTCTCTCTCGCTGATATTGAGCGGATTCGCGATTACATCGAGGCTTGGGAGCCTTGGGGGGAAGAATTACAGGAAGAGCAAGATCCTGCCCATAGAAGACTGTTGCTCCGTTGGTCTGATGAGCGGAGGTTGCGTTTACTTGGCGAACTACCTGTGCACGTGCTGACGCCCCGTCGTCGTAGGCAAGTTGAGGAGTGGCAGGTCGAACAGCCCACGCTAAAAGCAAAACGTGGCGGTCGGAGGATGGCGCAGTTCGTTGGATCGCCCATGAGCCACGATCAGATGGCGAAAGCCAGTGACGATGCGATTATCAAAATGTTCGTTGCAGTAAACGACCATACTGGCCGTCATGAGCACCCGAAACACTGGCTGAAGGGCGGTGTTACTGAGTTGTCTCGGGCTTTTTCGGCGTTTGCGAAGTCGTTCCCAGATCGTGTTCTTCGTATCATTCCGCGTTTACAACCGGGTCTGCACGAGCAGGTTACGGGCGCCGCGATTAGGGAGTTGTCGGCGGTTGAGGCAGTTGACGCTCAGACACAAAAAACTTTGATTTGGGACGCCCAATCCCGTGGCTTTTCGTCGACTAGCTTTCGCCACGATGTTGCCAGCGCCATGGAGGTGCTCGCTAAACGCCTGAAAGGTCTTGAGGGTCGTGACATCGAGTTGCTCAAGGGCTGGCTGCAGCGCGACCCCAATGTGCTGGCTGCAGAAGCAGTACGTCATGCCGAGTTAAACAAATCCAATCGTGAGCGGAATGAGAAACCAGATCAACGCCCTGAGGCCATGCTATTCGGCCGGGGCGGCGGGATGCATTTTCTCCCTCAGCGCAATTTCACGCTGCTGTCAGCGATCGCAGCGGGATATCTCCATCGTGACGGCGTGGATTGTGATGGTTGGCTCGCGGAGTTGGAACTACACGTTACTCATCCTGAAGATCCCGAGGTTTGGAGTGCGATCCTAATGTTCAGGTCGCATGAACTTTGGTGGGCGGACGCGGCAAGAGTGGGCGAACTGATTGAGGCGATTTGGCGGAGGTTTCCAGCGGCGTTTGAAGATGCAGCTGTAGTCCAGTCGTTGTGGCGCCTGCGCGTTCGCATACATACGAGCGTACTGCAGGAGATTGTCAACTTCTGGCTCAGTCATAGCGATCATAAGCTTAGGCAGATTGGTGGTGAGTTCTCTGCTGCTAGCGTGATTGTCGATAGCGCTGCTTCTGATGGGATGGGCGAGATAGTCGAAGCGGTGATGGCCGGGAATGACATTTCTGCCAGGTCTGGCGTGTTATTCGCGGCTGCAGCGGGGTGGGGTGAACTTGATCTCGATATTCGAAGCCGCTCGCATGCCTACCTCATTTATGTCGCCAGCATTGTCAGTGGGTTCGAGGCTCATGCTCTATCTACAGCTGTAGATCGTGGCGAGCGATTACCTCCCGATGAGATGACGCGAGCCCTGCTGGCTTCTGTGGCAGTAAATATTGATCTGCTCAGAGAATCGATGGGGCTGCTGTTTGTACGCTCGCTTCAGCACCTGTTGCTTTATCCAGGCTTTGAAATGCTGGTGCTTGAAATCGCAGAGGCTGCAACTGAGCTTGCACGTACATCGCCAGATAGGACCATTGGAGGGCTGTACGACGGCGAATTTATAGGGCTTGTGATTGCACTCCAGCGTTCACCAATAGAGATCAAAACTCGTGCGATGACGATCTACGAGCGCCTGCTTGACGCTGAGGTTCACGGCGCAGAGGACGCTGCAGCATTTGCGCTGCGCCGTTAAGGCCCATGCCGTATCCGCTCAACCCGTCCGCTTCCTGGCCTCCCACCGCTTCGATGAGACGATATCCCAATCGGTCGCCCGATTCTATTATGGGCTGATGTTCTCCGGATTTCGGTGTTGATGCGGCAGCTGTTACCGGCGTTGCACTGGGAAGTTGTTTCCTAGCGATATCACCCTCAGGAGGAGTTTCCCGTATGGTATTTTTCATGGTCTCGAAATAGCAGTTGCTTCAAAGAGTGCGGTTCCAAGGGTTTATATATGCCTATCGATAATAGAGGGGGAATGATCCCGCAGCGCTGCACGAAAGAACTGGCTTAGGCCGGTTTTTTTCATGCCCGCGCTAGTACTGGATGCCATCAGCCTGAAACAACAAAGCCCGCATTGGCGGGCTTTGTTGTTTCAGACGTAGACGTTGATCAGAAATCGTAACGCACGTTCGCCGTGAAGGTGTCGGCGTTGAAACCGCTGCTGGTCAGGTAGTTGTACGACCCTCCCACGCTCCAGGCGCCGACGCGGTAGTTGGCGCCCAGTCCCAGCTCGTAGCTGTCGCGCGCCGGCGTTGCGCCGGTGGTGGTGAAGGGGGTGCCGCCGAGCACAAAGGTGGAGGTGGTGCTGGCCTTGTCGCCGATGAAGTCGTGCCAGGCCATCAGCTTGGCTTCCGGTTCGAAGCTGCCCACACCTACGTCAAAAGCGGCCGCCAGACGAGCGCCCAGGCCCATTTCGCCGATTTCATAGCGCTGGCTGCCGACGTTGAGGGCGGCAGAGCTACCTTTTTCACGGTACGAATCCATCGAGATATTGGCATAGCGCGCACCGACCTGTGGTTCCAGCAGCCACTGCTTGTCGAGCTGGAACGTGTAGCCTGCCAGTGCGTTGATGCCGAAGATCTCACTGTCGTAGTTGGCCTTGGCGCGGGTACCGGCGATGTAGCGTTTGGACTCGTTGTCGTTCCAGCCGTACATCAGCGAGGTGTCGACAAAGAAGTTGTCGCGGGCCCAGTTGCCATACAGGGTCAGTGCATGGCCGCTGACGTCGGTTTTGTTGCCTCGGTCGGATTTGACGTCGCTGGTCAGGTAGCTGTAAGCCAGGCCCACGGTTGTCTGGGCATTGAGCTTGCCGTCCGCACCCACGGCGATGCCATTGGTGTTGGCGTCGTAGCCATCGATACCGTGGCGGCTGTCTTGGTTGGCATCGCTGGACAGCGCTTGCAGCCATACGCCTTGTTCTGCCAGGACGTCACCGGAAGACAGGCCGCTACGCGCTTTACTGGCCCGGCGGTTGATGGCGCCTGCGACCAGGTTCTGGCTGTTGGTCGCGGCGTTGATCGCCCCACGGCTGACGTCCGGGGCCAAGCTTTCGGCCAGTTTCGCCAGCTCTTCGCTGGTGGCGGCGTTGGCGAATTGCTGGAATACCGGGTCGCTTTCGTCCATCTGGGCCATGACGGTGTTCTTGAGCGGCTTGATGGCGCTCACCGCATTGTTCGAACCACGGGCGCCCAACAGGTCTTGCGTGATCACCTCATCACTGCGGGTGGCAACCAGTGCTTTCACATCCTGGCCTTCAATGCCGAAGTTCTTCACCTCAAGCAGCGCCGAGGAGGACACCACGGACAGGTTCTGCGGGTCTTCCCAAGTACTGGAATTGATGAGGGTGTAGCGGGTGCCCTGGGCCGACGTGCGGAAGTCGTCGGAGCGCGCCTGCAGTTCGATCTGGCTGCCTGGAGAGAAGAAGGTATTGCCGGTGACTTTCAGGATCGGTGTATTGGGCTGTGTGTTGTTATCCAGCAGCAGGCGCAGGCGCGCCGTGTCGCTGTCCATGTCGAGGTCGCCGACAATCGTGGTCTGCGGGCGAAGCAGGGTCAGGCGGCCACCGTCGATATCGACGAAGCCGGCGCGGATGGTCGAGCCATCGAACATCGCGTCCCCTTGCACCAGTACACCGCTGAGGCCCAGCAGATCACCCTTGACCTGACCACCCTGCCAGTAGAAGTACGAAGGGGAGGCATTGTCGTCCGCCAGAATGGCTGCGGTGCCGCCTTCGATCAGGCCACCTGTCTGCCTGATAGAGAAGATCCTGAAGCCGTCGGTGGTGTCGAGACTGCGAAAGCGGATACCGATCCCGTCGGCGGAGATAGTCCCGCTGTTGTTGATATCACTCAGGAAGGGCGCGCCTGTCATCTGGCCCGTAAAGCGAGCTTTCTCGATGTCGATCCCCTCAGAGTCGATACCCCGCGCGATGATAGTGCCCGAGTTATTGATGCGCGCCTGGGTCGAGGTGATCAGCATGCCTTCGGCATTTGCGCCCGTCACAGTGATGTTGCCGTTGTTGCTCACTTCACCCGCGATCTTCGCCAGGTACAGGTCCAGCCCGACGACGGAGTTGCCGTTCACCATAATGTCGCCATTATTAACCACGTCGCCACCGACGTTGGAGTTGAGGGTCATGGCGATACCAGACGGGAAGTCGGTGGGGCTCGCAGCCGTCAGGTTGATGTTGCCCTGGTTGACCAGGTTGCCGGCCAACGTCACGTTCGTCAGCTCCACACCTGCGTTTTGCGACGTTCCGGTGAAGGTGGCGTTATTGAAAACATCACCGAAGCTGCTGTAGGCCCCTGTGCTCAGGTCGTAATTGAAGTCGGGTGCGGGTGCGGCATGGGCCGTGGCAGTGGTCGCCGCGACGGACAGCGCCAACAACGAGCGGCGCAGGTGGGAAGTGTTCAAGGCAGTATCCTTACAGGGCAGAAACTGGCAGGGAACAACCCACGCGTCAGCGTCTGTTTTAGGCATCCCTGCCAGCTTGTCAGTGAATGGCTGATTCAAGCGCGTGCAAACTTACACGATGCGTGTAGGACAATTCATCATAAAAAGGATCGGCGAAGGAAAAAAAGCTAAGAAATGCGACGTTACCGTTATTTTTTGTGGCTGTACGGGCTAATCCGGCAATAAATGGAACTTTAAGGTTGTTTTTGTGGTCGCGCCTGGATTGGGCGCTAGGGGGAAAGGTATTCGGATGTTTTTAAGCGGACCTGCTTGTCGTCAATTTTAGGACCTTAATGGATTAATGGCGTTTTAACCCATCGGCTCCAGGTCGCTTCCCATCCTTTGTCATGGCTTGCTCCCCGTACATGGATGGATTCGGAGAGGGGCGAGTCAAGCGCCTGTTGGTACCTATCAGCCAACCCACTTGGAATAATCAGGTCTGCTTCGCCGATGAGATGGCGTTGGGGTAACAAGGCGAGCCGCTCACGGTAGTCCAGCGGGTCCAGCGAACCGTCGAGTGGCGACAATCCTTTCATCGTCGCCCACAAGCGTGGGCTGAGGTTGCCAGCCAGGGTTTGCACCTGGATCACATCATTGCGCTGAGCCGCTAACAATAGGGCGAGAGCAGCGCCACCTGAATACCCCACCAGTTCAAACTCTCTATTACCGTACCGCTGTTTTAATTGGTCCAGCGCCTGGCTGAGACGAGTGACCACGTCCTGAGAAAATCGGCGGTTGGTCCAGAGGGCCGACTGGCAGGCTGCGGCCATGACGAACTGGCAGGGACGTGCCAGGTACGCATTCGGTGTCGGATCATCGACCGCCAGCCGTGGCACTAATAGAGTGTGCGGGCTCGGATCCAGGCTAGGTTGGGTGGTCGTCGACCAGGCATGGCCATCGCCTTCCAGGTAGACCCGCAGGCGAGTTGTCTTTTCTGCGGTTTGCGGCGCAAGTATGAGGAGGGGAAAGTCGCGCCCCGGCAGGACCTCCACTTGCCGGCCGCGCTCTTGCGCCAGCTGTTGCAGTGCCTCGCGCGGCGACTGGCAGGCGACAAGAAGCGCACAGACCATCACCATCCAGGCTTTGTAGGAGCCGGCCAATGTTCGTTGATAGCGAAAGTGTCTACTTATCATATTTCACAACACGCCATTGGCAATGGAGCCGTCGGCATGGGCGGCGTAGCTCCAGGTTAAGTCTTGGTGGCGATGGCTGAAAGTGGCGACCCTGTGAGAGGGCCACACAGCCATTACCCAGTAAACGCACAGGTGCAAGTTGCAAATTTTGTGGTCAGCGCCAGTCAGATATGCTGACTGTTTTTTTGTACTTGGAAAAAAGCGCTGAAGCAGAGACTGTCGTTTCAATGAACGGCAAAGGTTGGCTTAGGTATCAGAGAAACTGTGACCGAATCAAATCCGTATCAAACGGAGTTATTCCTTGATCAGGCGCAAACACCGATTGTGCTTGCAGCGGTGAAACCACTCGCTCTCCCCGTGCTCGAACGTGTAAATCGAACAGAGTCTCCAAATCCGGCCTTGGTGTATGTACCAGCGCTCGCAGCATCAGCGATACCCCACTGAGGTTGTTCTCGACGTTGTTCCACCGCGCGGATGACGTGAGCCCTAGGTCGGCCCAAATCATGCGTTGTTCCTGCAAGTCCATCACGAACGGCAGGCAGATCGCTGTATCGGATGCGATATCGATACGGTCGAACACGGAGCGCGGCTCAAAGACTTCACCCGACGCCGTGTCGGCGCGGGCCATCCAGCCAGCGAAGCACTCTGGAAGATCGCAGTACGGTTGTTCGGTGAATGAGTTGATAGACGTGACGACATAGCGGATGCCCTTTTCGACAAGGACATCAAGGTCGAGGTCGATGAACTCCGACGCTCCTTCGGGCGCGTCGACGATATCGCCACTATGGTAGCCGCCGAAACCCTTCAGGTTGTAGTACGCGACCGTTTCTTTAAACACGAAGTTAGCGTCGAAAAAAGCGGCGGACAAGTCGATGTCCGTGCGTCCACGGCCGTTTTTCCACCACAGGAACAGGCGAATGAAGCGTGTGTCAGGCATAGGCAGTCGACTGCCCCGTACCAGCGTACGTAGCGATTTCGATGAGGTACGCTGCGTCAGCGGCACCCTGTATTCGCGTAATGCTGGATCGATGAAACAGCGGCCTAGTGGCGGTAGCGACGTAAAACGCGTAACGAGTGCGTCCTCGCAGATTCTGACTGTACGCGCCAACACGTCGGAAGCGAGAGGTTCGCGTCGATCCTTGATGCCATAGACTTTGGCAAATGCACCTTTCGGCGTGAAGGCCCGCAGAGGGAGGGGGCGCGGCGCACGTACCTGGGCCAGTAACTGCAGCAGTACAGGTGAGGAAACTTGAGTTGCAACCGACTCGAACGCGTCGAGAACCGATTCCGGTTCCGTCGCGCGCCGCAGGGTCGCGTCCAGCCGTCGCGCGAACTCCCCAGGACGGCTCTGTAGTAGGGACGTAAGCGTGGTGATGTGACGCTGCGCAAACAATGTTTCGACACGTGATCCAAATGAGGCTGGCGCTTCGTTGCGACGTGCTGCCGTGATGGCGGCTAGCGCGCGTGGGTATTTATCGGCGTAGTCGCCCGGATGCAGTACTTCAGCCAGGCGTTTCCAGCGCTCAGCATGGCGCATCACGTCTTCTACAGCGTTGGGTATTTGGTCGAGTAGGCGCAAAAGCAGACGGCGTATCGAGCGCTTCATCGCTGTGAACTGCGTCGAAGCTGTCGCTAATGACACGTCTCCACCACTCAGAGCGACCGCGAGTCGTAGCACGTCAGTCGCTGTTTCGACGTTTTTCTCAAGGAATGCGTCCACCCGTGCATCGCCGGCTACCTGCAGAATAAGTGCGCCGCCAACTTGTGCACGGATCTCCCGGAACGGAATGGCTTCAGGCAGTAGGCGGAACACATCGTTTTTGTACGTTCGGATAAACCAGGCGACATCGGCGGCTTCCTCTTCGGAAAGCGAAGTGCGCGATGAAACGAGTGGCTCGAGCAGTGACTCGAACTCAGAGACGCTTCCCGGTTCGATCACGCGGGATATGAAGCTGCCTTCAAGCATCGCAGGTCGAGAGTGTTCAGACGGTGGCAAACGCAAAAGCGTAAGGCAGTGTATGACGGCGTTAAGGTACAACTCCGCCTCTGAGGCCATCAGCACCTGCTCTGGAAAGTCAGGATAAAATGGCTTGTGGTGTACATGAGCGCCAGTTTGCCGACGCAGGACTCCGACAATTTCGCGCAACCAGTGCTTGAGTTCTATCGCTGACAACATGCCGATTTGCGCAATCAGAGGCTCTGATAGTACGCATCGGAACGCCGCGACTTCCCGGACAGCGGACGCGACCTGAGCGCGCGTGGCTCCGCCAGTTCCCATCGGGACGTGAACTTTGCTACGGCGACGCAGGAAAAGACCCTGATTCATGCTTGTTTATCTCTCTTGGCCGCCGTCGTAGACGAGTTGCAGTATGGTTTTACAGCTGATGTAAAAACGCCTGCAAGAAGCAGGCGCAGTGTGGAGAGCGAAACCCCTAGGTCATAGGAGGTTAGAAGGAAGGTGTTCCATAGCCACGAACGTATCCTACGGAAGGTTGTATTTGCTTGCCAAGTAGTGGCGTATCTCAACGGTAACAAGCTGCTTCACAGACTACGGTTTTGCACAATCTGCTTGGCGGTATGTTTGTGTTTCTGGTGTGCGAACGCTCAATGGCCTGCGCGTGACTAAAGCACTATTCAAAATTAAGTGCATCATATGGGATGCATTAATGCGATATTATGCAATTTTGCATTGCATTGGATGCGTTTTGACATGAGCGATTTAGGACTATTGATTAAGCAACTCCGCAAAGCCGCAGGCCTCTCACAAAGCCAGATCGCGCAACGGCATGGTATGAGTCGCGCCACCATTTCGGGGATTGAGAACAATACCATCCCGGAAGTGGGGATTCGCAAGGTCGCAGCCATTCTTGAGGGCTTGGGGTATGAGTTGACCGCCATTCCAAAGCGTCGCCGCATGACCCTTGATGAGCTGAAATCGGAGAACATCCATGACCCGTCAAAGTGAGCGGCTCTATATCGGTGCTGGCGGTGTGCCTGCTGGGACGCTCGGGCGGGGCGAGGAGAACCGGCGCGATACGGTTTTCTCGTATAACGAAACGGTCGGCGAAGAGAATGCCGTTTCTCTGACGATGCCGGTGCGCCTGGAGAGCTACAACTGGGAGTACGGAATCCATCCTCTGTTCGAGATGCACATCCCCGAGGGGCACCTCAAGGATGAGCTGGTGCGACGCTTCAGCAAGTCAGTGCGCGGCTTTGACGACTTCGCTTTGCTGGGCATTGTAGGCCCACACCAGCTGGGACGTATCAGCGTTGCCCATGACGCGGATGGCGAGTCACTGCCTGAGGTCAAGCTCTCCGAGCTGTTGGTCTATGACGGGGCCAAAGACCTGTTTGACGACCTTCTGAAAACCTACGCAGCCTACTCGGGAGTGTCGGGTGTTCAACCCAAGGTTTTGGTGCGCGATGTTGACGACATGGCCCCCGGTATTGAGCGTCTCACCCATCGGGGCGCGACTCACTTGGTGAAGGCGTTCAATGAATCCGACTTTCCGCAATTGGCGGCCAATGAGTTTTTCTGCATGCGTGCGGCATTCCATTGTGGCCTCGACGTGCCTGAGTTTCAGCTCAGCCAGCACGGGAAATTCCTGGTGGTAAAACGGTTCGACATCAGTGAAAGCGCCTATCTCGGGTTTGAGGACATGTGCGTTTTATCGGGATGGGGAACTGCCAAAAAGTACGACGGAAGCTACCAGGGATGCGCGAAGCTGATCAGGTCATTCGTCACGCCCAGCCGTGTCACCAAAACGTTGGAAGACTTCTTCTTGATGGTGGCGCTTTCTGCCGGCATCCAGAATGGTGACGCACACCTGAAAAACTACGGTCTGTTGTACGAGAATTGCGCAGAGGACGCGGACGTTTGGCTGGCACCTGCTTACGATCTGGTGACCACCACCGTGTACAGCAGCAATGACATCATGGGCTTGCTGCTCGGCGGTTCGAAAGCCTGGCCGAAGCGCAAGATGCTGGTCCAGTTCGGACGCAGTGCGTGCAGCTTGACTGACTCTCGCTGCAACGAACTGCTTGCCAGAGTGCAAGACGGCATGACCCGCGGGATGACGGAGCTTTCAGAATACCGAAGCACTCACCCAGAGTTCGAGGTGGTTGGGGAGAAGATGACCGCAGCCTGGTCGGCAGGGCTGGCGAGAAGCATCGCAGTGCAATGATCTTCCCGACGGATGCTTACCGCCGCGCAATATCCGAAAAGTAAAACTTATCCAACGTATGCCGCGACTCGGTGTACTCGAACTGCCGTCCGTCCTGCAAAAATGTCTGGTTACTCACCACGATCACATGGCTCTGGCCTTCGAGGTCGAGGTGTGTCTGGTCGTCCTTGCCGCGTGGCAGGGCTTCGATGGTGCGTTGGGCGTAGGCGATTTGCAGCTGCAACGTCTGTTCGATAAACGCGTAGATCGACTGTTCGGCGATCGAGCGGTCCAGGCCGGGAATCACCTCAGCGACAAAGTGGTTGATGTCGAGGATCACCCGTTTGCCGCCGATGCGCCGTACCCGTTTGATGCGGGTGATCAGGGTGCCGGGTTCGGCTTCGATGTGTTGCAGCAGCGAACCTTCCAGCGGGAATTGAGTGAATTCGACCACTTCGGTGCGTACGTCATCGCCCAGGTCGGCGTGGGTTTCGTGGAAGCTGACGATGCCGCCCAATTGGAACTCGATCGGGTTGGGCGACAACACGAAGGTGCCCTTGCCGTGGATCTTTTGCGCAAACCCACGCTCCTGCAGTTGCTCGATAGCCCGGCGCACCGTGCCTCGGCTGGCCTGGTAGCTGTCCATCAGTTCTGTTTCGGAGGGAAGGCGTGTGCCGCGCTGCAGGCGTTCGGTGGTGATGCTGGCAAGCAGATCCGTGTAGATCTGGTTGTATTTACTCATGGGGATGGCTCTTTGCCGGGGTTGCGGTCAAGGCAGGAACCTTAGTGGCAGAGCCGGTGTTTGTCCATTAGACCCTTGGGTTTATGCGGCTTGTAGCGATACGCGAGACTACAAAAAATAAACAATATGTAACTCGTACAGACGAGTTGTTGCTTTAACTCGTACAGACGAGTACTTTTGCCCTCGGCGTGCTGCCAATGACTGCCCCCCAAATAAAAAAATCAAAGTGGAAACCAAGCATGAGCCACGACTATTCGACTATCGCCCGCGAGATTCTCGAGAACCTCGGGGGCACAGGCAACCTTGAGCAAGCTGCCCACTGCGTCACCCGCCTGCGCCTGGCGCTCAAGGACCCGAGCCTGGTCAACAGCAGCGCGCTAAATCAGGTGGATCTGGTCAAGGGCTCGTTCTTCACCGGCGGCCTGTTCCAGGTGGTGATCGGCCCCGGTGAAGTGGAAAAGGTCTACGCCGCCCTGCGCGAGCAGACCGGCCTCGCCGCCGCCACCATCGCCGACGTGAAGAAGAAGGGCGCCGACAAAACCAACGCTATGCAGCGTCTGGTGCGGGTGTTCTCCGACGTGTTCATGCCGATCCTGCCCGCGCTGATCATTGCCGGCCTGTTGATGGGCGTGAACAACCTGATGGGCGCCAAGGGCATGTTCATCGAGGGCAAGACGCTGCTGGAGGCCTATCCGAACCTGGATGGCCTGTGGAGCCTGATCAACCTGATGGCCAACACCTCGTTCGTGTTCCTGCCGGCGCTGGTGGGTTGGTCGGCGGCCAAGCGGTTTGGCGGTAGTGAAATCCTCGGCATCGTGCTTGGCCTGATGCTGGTGCACCCGGACCTGCTTAACGCCTGGAACTACGGCAAGGCGGTCGCGGGTCTAGACGGCCAGAGCCTGCCGTACTTCGATATTTTCGGTTGGTTCAAGATTGAGAAAGTGGGGTACCAGGGGCAGATCCTGCCGATCCTGATGGCCGCCTATGTGATGAGCGTGATCGAGAAATGGCTGCGGGCGCGAGTACCCAACGCCATTCAATTGCTGGTCGTGCCGATCACCACCATCGTCGTCACCGGTGTGCTCGCCTTGGCGATCATCGGCCCGGTGACCCGTCACCTGGGCATCCTGATCACTGAAGGCGTGGTCACCTTGTTCGACCTGGCACCGATGGTCGGTGGCGCGATTTTCGGCCTGCTGTATGCACCGCTGGTCATCACCGGCATGCACCACATGTTTCTCGCCGTGGACCTCCAGCTTATTTCTACACAGGGTGGCACTTTCATCTGGCCGATGATCGTCATGTCCAACCTGGCCCAGGGCAGCGCCGCGCTCGGGGTGTTCTACATGACCCGCAACGCGCGGGACAAAAGCATGGCGTCCACCTCGGCGATTTCTGCGTACTTCGGCATCACCGAGCCGGCGATGTTCGGGGTGAACCTGCGCTTCAAGTTCCCGTTCTATGCCGCGCTGCTGGGCTCGGCACTGGGCAGTATTTTCCTCTCGCTGAACAAGGTGCAGGCCTCGGCCATCGGCGTCGGTGGCCTGCCTGGATTCATCTCGATCATTCCGCAGTACATCCCGAGTTTTGTGATCGGGATGGCCATCGCGATCGTGGTGCCGTTTGTTCTGACCTGTGCGTTGAGCATGAAGATCGTGCGCCCTGGTTATCGCGTCGCCTGAACCAGCGCTTTCACATTGAAGGAGTCCACCATGCAAGACTGGCAACACTCGGTGATCTACCAGATCTACCCCAAAAGCTTCCACAGCCACGCGGGTAACGCCACCGGTGACCTGCTGGGCATCGTGGACAAACTCGACTACCTCAAATGGCTGGGCGTCGACTGCCTGTGGATCACCCCGTTCCTGCGCTCGCCGCAACGCGACAACGGCTACGACATCAGCGACTACTACGCCATCGACCCCAGCTACGGGACCATGGCCGATTGCGATCTGCTGATAAGCGAAGCAGCCAAGCGCGGCATCAAGTTGATGCTGGATATCGTGGTCAACCACACCTCCATCGAACACGAATGGTTCCAGCAGGCACGCAGCAGCCTCGACAACCCGTACCGCGACTTCTACATCTGGCGCGACCAGCCGAACAACTGGGAATCCAAGTTCGGCGGCTCGGCCTGGGAATACGAGGCGCAAACCGGCCAGTATTTCCTGCACCTGTTCGACCATACCCAGGCCGATCTCAACTGGGACAACCCCAAGGTGCGCGCCGAAGTGTTCAAGTTGATGCGTTTCTGGCGCGACAAGGGCGTGGGCGGTTTCCGCCTGGACGTGATCAACCTGATCTCCAAGCCTGCCGACTTCCCCGAAGACAACACCGACGGCCGCCGCTTCTACACCGACGGCCCGAACGTGCACGAATACCTGCAGGAAATGCACCGTGAAGTCTTCGAAGGGCATGACCTGATCAACGTCGGCGAGATGTCGTCCACCAGCCTGGAACACTGCATCCGCTACTCGCGGCCGGAGTCGAAAGAGCTGTCGATGACCTTCAACTTTCATCACCTGAAAGTCGATTACCCGAACCTGCAGAAGTGGGTGAAGGCCGATTTCGACTTTCTGCAACTCAAGCAGATCTTCTCTGACTGGCAACTGGGCATGCAGGCCGGTGGTGGCTGGAATGCGCTGTTCTGGTGTAACCACGACCAGCCGCGGGTGGTCTCGCGTTTCGGCAATGACGGCGAGCATCGTGTGGTCTCGGCCAAGATGCTGGCGACTGCGCTGCACTTCCTCCAGGGCACGCCGTATGTGTACCAGGGCGAAGAGCTGGGCATGACCAATCCGGGTTTCGACAGCATCTCGCAATACCGTGATGTGGAGACCTTGAACATCTTCCGCCTCAAGCGCGATGCGGGGGAGTCCGAGGCATCGAGCATGGCGGCGATCATGCAGAAATCCCGCGACAACGGTCGTACGCCGATGCAGTGGAGTGCCGGGGAAAACGCCGGTTTCAGCAGCGGTGAACCGTGGATCGGCATTCCGGCCAATGCGGCGCAGATCAACGTCGAAAGCCAACTGGATGACCCGGACTCAGTGCTGCATCACTACCGCGCGCTGATCGCCTTGCGTCGTCACGAACCGCTGATCCAGGAGGGCGTGTATCGCCAGCTCCTGCAAGACCATTTGCAAGTCTGGGCCTACCTGCGCGAGGGCCATGGCGAACGCCTGCTGGTGCTGAACAACTTCTACGGTACGCCCTGCGAAATCCAACTGCCGGACAACGTGATCAACCCGGCCAGCGAACAGCGCCTGCTGATCAGCAACTACCCCGACTGCCCGCAACGTAGCGCCACGGTAACGCTGCGCCCCTACGAATCGTTTGTGCTGCACCTCAAGGATTGAGACCCGCTGCAACCCCGTGTGGGAGCACGGGGCGCTTCAAAAACCATAATAAAAATATCGGAGTGCTTCATGAAAACAACTATAAAGCTGGGCCTCGTTGCGTCTTGTCTAAGCCTGCCGTTTGGCGCTCAAGCCCTGGAATTTGCCGGTTACCTGCGCAGCGGCGCAGGCACCTCGACGGGCAGCGGTCCACAGCAATGTTTCCAGCTGCCGGGGGCGCAATCCAAATACCGCCTGGGTAACGAATGCGAACAATACGCCGAGCTGGAACTGCGCCAGGACCTGCTCACCCTCGACGACGGTTCGGTGCTCAGCGTCGATGCCATGGCGTCGCTCTACAACAAGTACGACCGTGAGCTGAAGTTCCAGGGCGAGAACAATGGCTCGGCGCGCATGCCGCAGATGTATGCGCAGTGGTCCAACCTGCCCAGCCTCAATGGCGGTTCGCTGTGGGCCGGCCGGCGTTACTACAAACGAAACGACATCCATATCTCCGACTTCTACTACTGGAACCAGAGCGCCACGGGCGGCGGTATCGAGGACGTGCTGATCGGTGACCTCAAGTACAGCTACGCGATTTCCCGCAAGGACAACCTTTACCAGAAGGAATACGCCACCCGTCACGATTTCAACGTCGCGGGCTTCAAGACCAACCCCGGCGGCGAACTGGAATTGGGCTTGAGCTACATCGAAAAAGCCGGCGGCCGCGACACCAACAGCGGTTGGGCGATCACCGCGCAGCACGTGCAAAAACCTTTCCTCGGCGGCAAGAACAAGTTCGCCTTGCAGTACGGCGAGGGCCCCGGCACCGGCCTGGGTTATACCGGCAATACCTTCCTGGACAACAGCAGCAAAAGTTACCGCGCCGTGGAGTTTTTCGATTGGCAGGTGACCCCGCGTTTTGGCGGGCAGATCGAGGCCGTGTATCAGAAAGACATTCGCCCAGGCTCAAGCGACCAGACCTGGATGTCCCTCGGTGTGCGCCCGGCATACGCCATCAGCGAGCAATTCAAACTGGTCACCGAGCTTGGGCATGATCAAGTCGAGGCCACGGGCGGAACGCGCAAGCTGAGCAAATTTACCTTCGCTCCCACATGGTCGCCCAAAGGCCCGGATTTCTGGGCGCGGCCGGAGGTGCGCTTGTACTACACCTATGCAACCTGGAACGAAGCGGCCAAGCGTGCGGCGAATGAATTGGCGGCAGGGTCGGCGTTATCCGATACCGGTGCCTATGGCACGGCGCGACATGGGTCGAACTTTGGTGTGCAAGTCGAATATTGGTGGAAATAATCAATTCTCTGTAGGAGCGAGCTTGCTCGCGAAAAACGCAAGGGCACCGCGTTCATCCAGGATGCGTACGTCATCGTTGACGTCCTTCGCGAGCAAGCTCGCTCCTACAGGGTTATTTACAGAACAAAACAGCAGGTGAAGTCATGACCACAACTCAACCCCTGGAATTGCTGGCGCCCTTATCGGGTGTGCTGCTGGCGCTGGACAAGGTGCCGGACCCGGTGTTCTCCAGCCGCCTGATCGGCGATGGCCTGTGCATCGACCCCACGTCGCAGACGCTCTGCGCGCCGCTGACCGGGGTGATCAGCAATATCCAGGACAGTGGGCATGCGGTCAGTGTCACCGACGACAACGGCGTCCAGGTGCTGATGCATATCGGCCTGGACACCGTGAACCTGGCGGGCCAGGGCTTCACCCGGTTGGTGCAGGAAGGCCAGCGTGTGGAGGCCGGGCAGCCGTTGATCGAATTCGATGCCGACTACGTGGCGCTCAATGCACGCAGTTTGCTGACCTTGATGCTGGTGGTCAGCGGCGAGCCCTTCAGCCTGTTGGCGGACGGCCTGGTGGAAACGGGCCAGCCGCTGTTGCAGTTATCCCCAAGTGAGGCTGTGCAAGCAGCGGACGAAGAGGAGGGCGATGCCCTGTTCTCCAAGCCGCTGACCTTGCCTAATGCCAACGGCCTGCACGCGCGCCCGGCCGCGGTATTCGCCCAGGCGGCGAAGGGTTTCAACGCCAGCATCTACCTGCACAAGCAAACCCAGAGCGCCAACGCCAAATCGCTGGTGGCGATCATGGCGTTGCAAACCGTGCAGGGCGATACCTTGCAAGTGAGCGCGGCGGGCGAGGACGCCGAGGCGGCGATCAAGACGCTGGTGGCCTTGTTGGCCGAAGGGTGTGGCGAGGCGGTGGCGAGTGTTGCCGAGCCAGCCGCAGCGCAGTCGCCGGTGACCTTGCTGCGGGGCGTGTGTGCATCACCGGGCTCGGCGTTTGGTCAGGTCGTTCAAGTGACCGAACCCGAGCTGGTCATCACGCAGCAAGGCACGGGCGAAGCTGCCGAACGTGCTGCTTTGACCCGCGGCTTGCTCGCCGCCACTGAAGCGTTGCAGGCTTTGCAGGACAAGGCGGCTGGCAGCGCCCAGGCCGAGATTTTCCGCGCCCATCAGGAATTGCTTGAAGACCCGACCTTGCTGGAACATGCCCACCGCCTACTGGCTGAAGGCAAGAGTGCCGCGTTCGCCTGGAACAGTGCGACGCTCGCGACCGTCAAGCTCTTCCAGGGATTGGGCAACGCGCTGATCGCTGAGCGTGCGGCAGACCTGACGGACGTCGGCCAGCGCGTGCTGAAACTGATCCTGGGTATCCAAGACAGCGCCTGGGAGTTGCCAGAGCGCGCGATCCTGATCGCCGAACAACTGACCCCTTCACAGACCGCCAGCCTGGACACACGCAAGGTGCTGGGGTTTGTCACTGTCGGTGGTGGTGCGACCAGCCACGTCGCAATCCTCGCCCGTGCCCTGGGCCTGCCGGCTATTTGCGGTGTGCCGGGCGAGGTGTTGGCGTTGGCCAATGGCAAGCAGGTGCTGCTCGACGCCGACAAGGGCGAGCTGCACCTCGACCCGAACCTGGCCGAAATCGAGCAACTGGACGCGGCACGTAAACAACAGGGGCTCCGCCATCAGCACGATGTGGCGCAGGCGTCGCTACCCGCCACTACCCGTGACGGCCACCACGTTGAAGTCACTGCCAACGTGGCTTCGTTGCAGGAAGTCGAGCAATCCCTGACCCTCGGCGGCGAAGGCGTCGGCCTGCTGAGATCGGAGTTCCTGTATCTGGATCGTAACCGTGCCCCAAGTCCCGACGAACAGGCCGCGACCTACACCGCTATCGCCCGCGCCCTGGGCACCGAGCGCAACCTGGTGGTGCGCACCCTCGACGTCGGTGGCGACAAACCCTTGGCCTATGTGCCGATGGACGCCGAGACCAACCCGTTCCTTGGCCTTCGCGGCATTCGTTTATGCCTGGAACGCCCGGAACTATTGCGCGAACAATTTCGCGCAATCCTCGCCAGCGCCGGTTTTGCACGGCTGCACATCATGTTGCCGATGGTCAGCCTGCTGTCGGAACTGCACCTGGCGCGCAAAATCCTTGAAGAAGAAGCGCTGGCGCTGGGGCTCACCGAGTTGCCAAAGCTGGGCATCATGATTGAAGTGCCATCCGCCGCGCTGATGGCGGATGTGTTCGCGCCCTATGTGGATTTCTTCTCCATCGGCACCAACGACCTGACCCAGTACACGCTGGCGATGGACCGCGACCACCCGCGCCTGGCCAGTCAGGCCGACAGTTTCCACCCGGCGGTACTGCGCTTGATCGCCACCACGGTCAAGGCTGCCCACGCCCACGGCAAGTGGGTGGGTGTGTGCGGCGCGTTGGCGTCCGAAGCGTTGGCGGTGCCCGTATTGATCGGGCTGGGTGTGGACGAGTTGTCGGTCAGCGTGCCGTTGATCCCCACCATCAAGGCCACCGTGCGCGAGCTGGACCTGGCCGACTGCCAGATCATCGCCCGCCAGGTGCTGGGCCTGGAAGAAGCCGCCCAGGTGCGTGAGGCCTTGCGCCAGTATCACGCGGCTACCGTTGAAACCTCACCTGTCGTGGAGCACTGAGTATGTTCGAGAAATTACAGCGGGCGTTCTGGAAGGCCCTGACGCCGGATTTGATTGCCGAGACGGTCGTTGCGCCAACGCATAGTCTGCTGTCGGCCGAGGTGCTGAATGCGTTGGGCGGGGCGGATAACCTCAAGTCGCAGCAGCGGGTGGCGCTGACGCGGGTGAGGGTGCAGTTGCAGGATGTGGCGAAGGTGGATGCCACGGCGTTGAAAGTAGCGGGTGTTCCGGCAGTGATGGTGCTCGCAGGCGGCGTAGTACACCTGATCACTGGCCTGTCCCGACACCTGTAGGAGACCGGCTTGCCGGCGATGGGGCACTTGAGATCGCATCGCCGGCAAGCCGGGCTCCTACAAGAGCGAGGTAGAGGTTCAGAGTTTCGGGTTATCTTCCGGCGGCTTGGTCTTGTCCACACCCGGCACATGCAAGTTGCCTTCGACCACCTGGTTGCCTTCCAACTGCGGCTGGGTCACCCAGGTGAGAATGTCGTAGTAACGCCGGATGTTCGCCACGAAGTGCACCGGCTCACCGCCACGGGCGTAACCGTAGCGGGTCTTGCTGTACCACTGCTTCTGCGACAGGCGCGGCAGCATCTTCTTCACGTCCAGCCACTTGTTCGGGTTCAGGCCTTCACGTTTGGCCAAGGTGCGCGCATCTTCCAGGTGGCCGGTGCCGACGTTGTAGGCGGCGAGGGCAAACCAGGTGCGATCCGGCTCGGCAATACTGTCGTCCAATTCATCCTTGATCTTGGCCAGGTACTTGGCGCCACCCATGATGCTTTGCTTGGGGTCCAGGCGGTTGGACACGCCCATTGCCTGGGCGGTGTTCTGGGTCAGCATCATCAGGCCGCGCACGCCGGTCTTGGAGGTAACGGTCGGCTGCCACAGCGATTCCTGATAGCCGATGGCAGCCAGCAAACGCCAATCGACCTTTTCTTCCTTGGCATAGGCGCGGAAGTGTTTCTCGTACTTGGGCAAACGCTGCTGCAGGTGCTGGGCAAAGGTGTAGGCGCCCACATAACCGAGCACGTCGACATGGCCGTAGTAGCGGTCTTTCAGACGCTGCAACGTGCCATTCTTCTCGACTTTATCCAGGTAACTGTTGATCTCGTTAAGCAGGCTGTTGTCTTCGCCGGCGGCCACCGCCCAGCTCTGGTTGCTGGCGTTGCCCAGGTCGAACGCCACGCGCACGTTGGGGAAGTACACCTGGTTCATCGCCACTTCGTTGGAGTCCACCAGGGTCAGGTCGATTTGCCCTTCGTCCACCATGCGCAGCAGGTCGACCACCTCAACGGCGTCGGATTCTTCGTATTCAATCGCTGGATTCTGCTTTTTCAGCGCCGCCAACTGTTCGGCGTGGGTGCTGCCCTTGAGCACCATGATCTTCTTGCCCACCAGATCGGCCGCGTTGGTCGGACGCGACTGGCCGTTGCGGTAGATGATCTGCGGGGTGACTTCTAAATAAGGGTGGGAGAAACGCACCTGCGTCTGGCGCTGCTCGCTGCTGACCAGGCCGGCCGCTGCGAGAACCGGGCCATTGGGTTTGCCCAGTTGGCCGAACAGGTCGTCGAGGTTGTCGGCGGTCTCGATCTCCAGCTTCACGCCCAGGTCATCCGCGAAGCGCTTGACCAGTTCGTATTCGAAACCGGTTTCACCGTTGCGGTCCTGGAAATAGGTCGCCGGGCTGTTCCGGGTGACCACCCGCAATACGCCATCCTCCTTGATTCGCTCGAGCGTGCTGGGTTTATCAACACAGGCGCTGAGCATCAGGAAGAGTCCGGTGGCGATGAGCCATTTGGCGCATCGCGGGCGCAAAGCAGTTGGGGAGAACATCTGCGCAGTATACGCAAACGGCCCACGGCGCCATATCTCGACAGCGCGGGTCTTGTCTGCTAGCGCCGGTAAAACTGTGCTGCAGCCCGCAGAAACGGGGCTTGGCGCGCGATTGTGACGGTTAAAATAACTGCGCCGGATGCCCGGCATCCCCCCTCGAAAGGGGGGTAATCCGGCCAACTGACGTCCGGCAGCAGCCACCGGTAGCGTTTCGGGTGCCGTTGGCGGCGGTTTACGCTAGAATGCACGGCCTCAAAGCACACCCCCTTCCCGAGGCTGTCCCGAAGATGTTGATCCTGCGCGGCGCTCCTGCCCTTTCTGCCTTTCGCCACAGCAAACTCCTTGAGCAACTGAGCCAAAAGGTTCCAGCTGTTACAGGCCTGTACGCTGAATTTGCTCACTTCGCCGACGTTACCGGC
Organism: Pseudomonas reactans; assembly: GCF_013385825.1. Lineage (GTDB taxonomy): Bacteria > Pseudomonadota > Gammaproteobacteria > Pseudomonadales > Pseudomonadaceae > Aquipseudomonas > Aquipseudomonas reactans. The sequence goes on from NZ_JACAPG010000021.1 coordinate 59,768, forward strand.
GTGTTGACCGCCGACGAACAGCAAGTGCTGGCACGCCTTCTGAAGTACGGCCCAAGCGTTCCGGTTCAAGAGCCTAATGGCCGCTTGTTCCTGGTTCTGCCGCGGTTCGGCACCATCTCGCCCTGGTCGAGCAAGGCCAGCGATATCGCCCGCAACTGTGGCCTGGACAAAATCCAGCGCCTGGAGCGTGGTATCGCGTTCTACGTCGCCGGCCAGTTCAGCGATGCCGAAGCCGAGCTGATCGCCAGCAGCCTGCACGACCGCATGACCCAGATCATCGTCAGCCAGCTGGAACAGGCTGCCGGCCTGTTCAGCCACGCCGAGCCCAAGCCGCTCACCGCGATTGACGTGCTCGGCGGTGGCCGCGCCGCCCTCGAGAAGGCCAACACCGAGCTGGGCCTGGCCCTGGCCGAAGACGAAATCGACTACCTGGTCAACGCCTTCAACGGCTTGAAGCGCAACCCGCACGACATCGAACTGATGATGTTCGCCCAGGCCAACTCCGAGCACTGCCGTCACAAGATCTTCAACGCCAGTTGGGACATCGACGGCGAAAGCCAGGAAAAAAGCCTGTTCGGCATGATCAAGAACACCTACGTGATGCACAGCGAAGGGGTCCTTTCTGCTTATAAGGACAACGCCTCGGTGATCGTCGGCTCCGTCGCGGGCCGTTTCTTCCCGGACCCTGAAACCCGCCAGTACGGTGCGGTGCAGGAGCCGGTGCACATCCTGATGAAGGTTGAGACCCACAACCACCCGACCGCGATTGCCCCGTTCCCGGGCGCAGCCACCGGTTCCGGCGGCGAAATCCGTGACGAAGGTGCAACCGGCCGTGGCGCCAAGCCAAAGGCGGGCCTGACCGGTTTCACCGTGTCCAACCTGCAGATCCCAGGTTTCGAGCAGCCATGGGAAGTGCCGTACGGCAAGCCTGAGCGCATCGTTACCGCGCTGGACATCATGATCGAAGGCCCGCTGGGCGGCGCCGCGTTCAACAACGAATTCGGCCGTCCGGCGCTGACCGGTTACTTCCGTACCTTCGAACAATCCATCACCACCCCGCGTGGTGATGAAGTGCGCGGCTACCACAAGCCGATCATGTTGGCCGGCGGCATGGGCAACATCCGTGAAGAACACGTCAAGAAAGGCGAGATCCTGGTCGGCTCCAAGCTGATCGTGCTCGGCGGCCCGGCGATGTTGATCGGTCTGGGTGGTGGTGCCGCTTCTTCCATGGCCACCGGCACCAGCTCGGCAGACCTGGACTTCGCTTCCGTACAGCGCGAAAACCCAGAGATGGAGCGTCGCTGCCAGGAAGTCATCGACCGTTGCTGGCAGTTGGGTGACAAGAACCCGATCAGCTTCATCCACGACGTCGGTGCCGGTGGTTTGTCCAACGCCTTCCCGGAACTGGTCAACGATGGCGACCGTGGTGGCCGTTTCGAACTGCGCAACATTCCTAACGACGAGCCGGGCATGGCCCCGCACGAAATCTGGAGCAATGAATCCCAGGAGCGCTATGTTCTGGCAGTCGGCGCTGAAGACTTCGCACGCTTCCAGGCCATCTGCGAACGCGAGCGTTGCCCGTTTGCCGTGGTCGGCGAAGCCACTGCCGAGCCGCAACTGACGGTTACCGACAGCCACTTCGGCAACAGCCCGGTGGACATGCCTCTCGAAGTGCTGCTGGGCAAAGCCCCGCGCATGCACCGTTCGGCCGTGCGCGAAACCGAGCTGGGCGATGATTTCGACCCAAGCCAACTGGAACTGGCCGACAGCATCGAACGCGTGCTGCACCACCCGGCCGTGGCGAGCAAAAGCTTCCTGATCACCATCGGCGACCGCACCATCACTGGCCTGGTGGCCCGTGACCAAATGGTCGGCCCGTGGCAGGTTCCGGTGGCCGACGTTGCCGTCACCGCCACCAGCTTCGACGTCTACACCGGTGAAGCCATGGCCATGGGCGAGCGCACGCCGCTGGCCCTGCTCGATGCTCCGGCATCGGGCCGCATGGCCATTGGTGAAACCCTCACCAACATTGCTGCTTCGCGGATCGGTAAATTGTCTGACATCAAACTGTCGGCCAACTGGATGTCCGCTGCCGGTCACCCGGGTGAAGACGCCCGCCTGTACGACACCGTCAAAGCGGTCGGCATGGAGTTGTGCCCGGAGCTGGGCATCACCATTCCGGTGGGCAAGGACTCCATGTCCATGGCCACCCGTTGGAACGAAGACGGCGTCGACAAGACGGTCACCTCGCCGCTGTCGCTGATCGTCACCGGTTTCGCACCGGTCACCGACATCCGCCATACCCTGACCCCGCAACTGCGCATGGACAAGGGCACCACTGACCTGATCCTGATCGACCTGGGCCGTGGCCAGAACCGCATGGGCGCGTCCATCCTGGCGCAAACCCATGGCAAGCTCGGCAGCCAGGCACCGGACGTCGATGACGCCGAAGACCTGAAAGCCTTCTTCGCCGTGATCCAGGGCCTCAACGCCGACGGCCACCTGCTGGCTTACCACGACCGTTCCGACGGTGGTCTGCTGACCAGCGTTGTCGAGATGGCCTTCGCCGGTCACTGCGGCCTGAACATCGTGCTCGACAGCGTTGCCGAGGATGCATCCGAGATCAACGGCATCCTGTTCAACGAAGAGTTGGGCGCGGTGATCCAGGTTCGCCAGGACGCTACCCCGGACGTGCTCGCCCAATTCAGCGCCGCTGGCCTGGACGACTGCGTGGCCGTGATCGGCCAGCCGATCAACAACGGCGAGATCAACATCTCGTTCAACGGTGACACGGTGTTTGCCGGCCAGCGTCGTCTGCTGCAACGCCAGTGGGCCGAGACCAGCTACCAGATCCAACGCCTGCGCGACAACGTTGAGTGCGCCGAGCAGGAATTCGACGTTATCCTGGAAGAAGACAATCCGGGCCTGAGCACCAAGCTCAGCTTCGACGTCAACCAGGACATCGCCGCGCCTTACATCAAGAAAGGCATCCGCCCACAGGTTGCCGTACTGCGTGAGCAGGGCGTCAATGGCCAGGTGGAAATGGCGGCCGCGTTCGACCGCGCCGGCTTCAATGCGATCGACGTGCACATGAGCGACATCCTCGCCGGTCGCGTTGACCTCAACGAGTTCAAAGGCCTGGTAGCCTGCGGCGGTTTCTCCTACGGCGACGTGCTGGGTGCCGGTGAAGGCTGGGCCAAGTCGGCCCTCTTCAACAGCCGTGCACGTGATGCGTTCCAAGGCTTCTTCGAGCGCAACGACAGCTTCACCCTGGGTGTGTGCAACGGTTGCCAGATGATGTCCAACCTCAGCGAGCTGATCCCGGGCAGCGAGTTCTGGCCGCACTTCGTGCGTAACCGTTCCGAGCAGTTCGAAGCCCGTGTCGCCATGGTGCAGGTGCAGGAATCCAACTCGATCTTCCTGCAAGGCATGGCCGGTTCGCGCATGCCAATCGCCATCGCTCACGGTGAAGGCCATGCCGAGTTCGAAAGCGAAGAAGCGTTGCTGGAAGCCGACCTGTCCGGCACCGTCGCCCTGCGTTTTGTCGACAACCACGGCAAGGTCACCGAGACCTACCCAGCCAACCCGAACGGCTCGCCGCGCGGGATCACCGGCCTCACCAGCCGCGACGGTCGCGTGACCATCATGATGCCGCACCCGGAGCGCGTATTCCGCGCCGTGCAGAACTCATGGCGCCCGGAAGAGTGGAACGAAGACGGCGCCTGGATGCGCATGTTCCGCAACGCCCGCGTGTGGGTGAACTAAGACGGTGTACAAGCTCGCCTTCTTTGTACCCGCAAGCCATGTGGAGACGGTGAAAACCGCCGTCTTCGCAGCCGGCGGCGGGCGCATCGGCAACTACGACAGCTGCGCCTGGCAAGTGCTGGGCCAGGGCCAATTCCGCGCGTTGGACGGCAGTCAGCCGTTTATCGGGCAGATGGGCCAGGTTGAAGTGGTTGACGAGTGGAAGGTGGAGTTGGTGGTGGCGGATGAATTGATTGTGGCTGTTGTGGCTGCGCTCAAACTCAGTCACCCGTATGAGACACCGGCGTATGAGGTGTGGCAGTTGGCGGATTTTTGATTCGCTCGCTGTAGAAACAGGAAACCCGCTGGGCCAGTTTGGTCAGCGGGTTTTTTGTTGGCTGTGAAATCCCATCGCCGGCAAGCCGGCTCCTACAGAGGGAGCGCGTTCAACTGTAGGAGCCGGCTTGCCGGCGATGGCGTCCGTACAGGCGCCGCAGACCTTTCCGACAAACCTTTCAGGTTGTCCCTCGGAACCTGGCTCAATAGCCTTCTTCGGTCGCTGTCGGCTCAGTGATCGGGATCTGATTTCAAGGCCCGTCCAGCAACATTGCTCTCGGGTTTGATATTCAATGATGGAATTGCAAGATACCGTCGCTCCACGCCTAAATACCAGTAGCCCACTAGGGAAAGCCTTGGTTTCAATGTTCAAATCCATCGAAGTGGAACTGATGCTTGAAGGGGCTGGACCTGGCTCGGTCAAGGTCATCGTCTTCGGCGGTTGCGCTGTTCATTTGTACACGCACCACCGTATTTCCAAGGATGTTGATGCGGAGATTTATTGCGCGAGTTTTCGAAATAAGCTGCGCCTTCAGACACTGTTGGCGGAATTTCCAGGGCAGTTTTTTGATGAGCGATCTGGGCGCGTCATGGAACTGAACTACGACCTCCAATACAACACTAGCTTTGGCCCGCTGCACGAAGATTATTGGGAACGAAGTCTTCCCCTGGACGAGTTTCCTGCACAATCCGCATTGCACTTGCATATAGCAGCTCCTATCGATATTGCTATCTCCAAATTGGCTAGAGCTACCGATCAGGATGTAAGCGATATCAAGGCACTGCTCAGGTCGGGCTTCATCGTGACCGCTGAGCTCCGTCGGGATTGATATGTATGTTGGCAACTAAGAGCCACCCAGATCCATTCTCAACACTATTTTGCACGATTATCTGGAGACAGCAGATGGCGAAGCCTTTTAACGCTCCCGTCCTCTCGTCCGCGTTGGACACGTTGGTTAAAAGTCCTTTGAATCAGGCGGATGACGATGCGCTGGTGAGTGCCGCGAAGGCTGTCTGGTACTCGGACGCGAACCTTGTCGGTGAAGTGAAAAACTTTCTAGATGCTCACTCCAGCGAATTGGAGATTCGTCGTGCGGGGTATCTGCTGGAGCGCTTCACACGCTTTTCGTGTGTAACGGATAGCCGGGTTTTAGAAGCGTTGCACGCGATTGAGCTGTTTTCGGCGACCGCTTCCAAACAGGATGTGAAGCCTTTGGGCGTTGTTGCACTGCGCAGCCGCCGTGATGAACTGGCTGTGTCCTGGGGGCTGAGTGAGGGGTTGGGTTTGAAGGTTCAAGCGCTGATGCCTTTTCAGACTCGCCATTACGAAGCGGATCAACGTGGGGCGTCTGCCTAGGCGCTGATTACGATTAAAGAACCCGGCTTAGGCCGGTTTTTTGCTGTGTGCCTGTGGCGAAGGAGCAAGCTCCCTCGCCACAGAGGTCATGCGTTGATTGGGCGGGTAACCAACCGCTCCAACGCTTCACCCAATCCGGAAGCCTTGTCACCAATCAACAGATGCCAAACACCGCTTTCCAGCTGGCTCACACCCTGGCAACCCAGCGCAGTCAGGTCAGCCTCGGACAGCACCGAATCATCCCCCAACTCCACCCGCAACCGCGTCATCGCCACCGCTTCCAACTGCCGTACATTCCCCCGGCCACCCAATGCACTCAGCCATTTCTCGGCTTCCTGCACATTGACCGCCGCCGGCTTATCCACAGGCGCAACGCTCACCGGCGCACTGGCAACAAACGACGGCATGGCCAGGCGAATCTCATCAGCAATGCTATCGGCCATCGGCCCCACCACCACCTGCAGACTCCCGCCGTTACCCGGTCGCACAACAGCCATGGCGCCCAGTGCTTTCAGCTGCGCATCGACCGCCTTATTGCGATCCACCATGTCCAACCGCAGGCGGGTGGTGCAGGCACCGACGCTCAGTAGGTTCTCTGCGCCGCCCAAGGCCTGGATGTAGGCCGTGGCGCGCTGGTTATCCGTCATCACCTCGGCCTGCACCACCTGGATATCTTCACGCCCCGGCGTTTTCAGGTTGAAGCGGCGAATGCAGTAGTTGAACACGCTGTAATAGACCACCGCGTACGCCAAGCCAACCGGGAACACCAGCCAACCATTGGTGGACTTGCCCCAACCCAGCACCATGTCGATAAACCCACCGGAGAAGGTAAAGCCCAGGTGGATATTCAGCATATTGGTGACCGCCATCGACAGGCCGGTCAGCACCGCATGGATCAGGTACAGGAACGGCGCGAGGAACATGAACGCGAACTCAATCGGCTCAGTCACTCCAGTCAAGAACGATGTCAGCGCCATCGACAGGAAAATCCCGCCCATCACTTTGCGGCGCTCCGGCAACGCATTGCGGTACATCGCCAGGCACGCGGCAGGCAGGCCAAACAGCATCACCGGGAACATGCCGGTCATGAACTGGCCGCCTTTCGGGTCACCGGCAAAATAACGGGTGAGGTCGCCAGTGACCACCGCGCCGGTCACGGGATCGGTAAAGGTGCCGAACACAAACCAGGCCATATTGTTGAGGATGTGGTGCAGGCCGGTGACGATCAGCAGGCGGTTGAACACGCCAAACACAAACGCACCCAGGCTGCCGCTTTCCATCAACAACACGCCGAAGCTATTGATGCCGTGCTGGATCGGCGGCCAGATCAAACCAAAGATCACGCCCAATCCGACCGCACTGAACCCGGTGACGATCGGCACAAACCGTCGCCCACCAAAGAACGCCAGGTACTCCGGCAGCTTGATGTCCTTGAAGCGGTTGTACAGCCCCCCCGCCATAAGTCCGCTGGCGATACCGGCGAGCATGCCCATGTTGATGGACGTGTCCATCACCTTGAGCGTGGAGACCATCACCAGGTAACCAATCGCACCGGCCAGCCCGGCGGTGCCGTTGTTGTCGCGGGCAAACCCCACGGCGATGCCGATGGCGAAGATCAGCGCCAGGTTGGCGAAGATCGCCTGCCCCGCGTCGTGCATCACCGCGATGTTCAAAAGATCGGTGTCGCCCAGGCGCAGCAGCAGGCCGGCGATCGGCAGGATCGCGATCGGCAGCATCAGTGCCCGGCCCAGGCGTTGCAGGCCTTCGATGAAATGTTGGTACATGGCGAGTCTCCTTTTGTTGTTGTTATCAGCTCAGCGGCCAGTGGTGTTGACAGGCTTGGCGAACGGCTTTGGCGCTGCTCAGGTCGAGCAGCCCTTGGCTCAGTTGCCGGCATTGCGCCGCGTCCAGGTGACGGACGCGGTCCTTGATTTCTCCGATCTGCGGCGGGCTCACCGACAGCTCGCTGACCCCCAGGCCGACCAGTACCGGTGTAGCCAGTGGGTCGGAAGCGAGGGCGCCGCACACGCCGACCCATCGCCCATGTTTCGCCGCGCCTGCGCAGGTCTGGGCGATCAGCCGCAGCAGCGCCGGGTGCAGCGCATCGACGCGCGCGGCAAGGCCGGCGTGGTCGCGGTCCATGGCCAGGGTGTACTGGGACAGGTCATTGGTGCCGATGGACAGGAAGTCCGCGTGCTTAGCGAGTTGCTCGGCCATCAGCGCGGCGGCGGGCACTTCGATCATCACGCCCAGTTCGGGGCGCTGGGTCAGTTCCAGCGCCACGCATAACTCATCCAGGCGTTGGCGGATCTGCAGCAATTCGTCCACTTCGCTGACCATCGGCAGCAGGATGCGGCAGCGCTCCAGCGGGCACACTTGCAGCAGTGCACGCAGTTGCTGGTCGAGCACGTCGGGGCGCACCTGGGCCAGGCGTATGCCGCGTAGGCCCAACACCGGGTTCGCCTCGACGGGCAGCGGCAGGTACTCAAGCTGCTTGTCGCCACCCACGTCGATCGTGCGGATGATCACGGATTTGTCGCCCATGGCATCCAGCACGGCTTGGTAGGCGTGGCGTTGTTCCTGCTCATCCGGCGCGGTGCGGCGGTCGACAAAGAGGAATTCGGTGCGCAGCAGGCCGACGCCATCAGCGCCGTTTTCAAACGCTACCTGGGCTTCGGCACTGGACGCGACATTCGCGGCGACTTCGATGGTTACGCCATCAGTGGTGCGCGCCGGCTGTTGGGCCTGGGCCTGTTGCTGCTGGCGCCGCAGTTTCTGCGCGTCGCGAATTTGGTGCACTTCGGCGTGGCGTGCGTCGCTGGGCGCCAGTTCCAGGCGACCGTTGGCGGCGTCCAACACCACGCGTTGGCCTTGCGGCACGTCGAGGACTTCGGCGCCCAACGCCACCACACAGGGCAAGCCTTTGCCGCGCGCCAGGATTGCCACGTGGGAGGTGGCGCCGCCTTCGGCCATACAAATGCCGACGGCTTGTTGTGCACTCAGTTGCAGCAGGTCTGAGGGGGTCAGTTCATGAGCGCTGACAATCGACCCGGCGGGCAACTCGAAATGCCAGGCTTCACCCAGCAGCGCGCGCAGTACCCGTTGTTGCAAATCGCGCAGATCGTTGGCGCGTTCGGCAAACAGCGGTTTGCCCAGGGCCAGCAATACCGCGCATTGCGCCTGGATTGCATCGCGCCAGGCGTGAGTCGCCGCGCTGCCCTGTTCAATGGAACCGGTCGCGGCTTCCAGCAGGTTAGGGTCTTCCAACAGCGCCAGGTGGGCGGCGAAGATGTCCTCTTCCTCGACGTTCTTGCGCTGGCGGGCATGATCCAGAGTGAGGCGAATTTCGCTGCGCACCTGTTCCAGGGCCGTGTCCAGGCGTTGCAGTTGTTCATCGGCAGCATGGTGGCCGGCGTCTGCCGGCAGTTCGATACCGGTCAGGCGGAACAGCGGCCCGCACACGAGACCCGGAGCAGCACATACACCTTGCAACACGCCGGCTTCGGTATTGGCTCGGCGTGGGGTGGCAACGACGGGGGCGTGGTGTTCTTCCTTGATGGCGGCGGACAACGCCGCGACCAAGGCCTGCAACGCGGCGTCGGCATCTTTGCCGCGACAGCTCACACGTACCTCATCCCCTTCGCCAATACCCAGGCCCATCAAGCCAATCAGGCTGTCACACGAAGCGGATTTTTCACCGAAATGCAGCCGCGCCTGGCTGCTGAATCCCTGGGCCGTCTTGCGGATCAACGCCGCCGGGCGCGCATGCAAACCACCGCGATGGGTGATGCGCACGCTGGCGCTGACTTCAGCGTCCGAGTTATCCACAGCGGTTTGAGCCGCTGCCGTCGAACGCGCCACGACCTGCAACAACGGCTCACCGACCTTGACCGATTGCCCGGCCACCGAACGCAACTCGAAACGCTCGCCATTGGTCAGGATGATCAGGCTGACCAGGCTTTTGCACTGGCGCGCAATGCGGTCCAGGTCAAATTGTACCAATGCCTGCCCCTTGCTCACCTTCGCGCCTTCCTTCACCAGCAACGCAAAGCCTTCGCCGTTCAGTTCCACCGTATCGATGCCCACATGCATCAACACCTCGGCACCGTTCTCGGCGCGAATCGTCAGGGCGTGCCCGGTGCGTGCGACATGGATGATCACGCCGTCACAGGGCGCATGCAGGCAATCGTTCAGGGGGTCGATGGCAATACCATCGCCCATGGCGTGGCTGGCGAACACTTCATCAGGAACGTCGCCCAGGGTCAGCACGGGCCCGCTTAACGGGGCGCTGAGGGTCAATTCATTATTGTTGTAGGACATGGGCACGGTACTCATCAGGAAAACGCGACTCAGTGAGTGCGGGTAACTTTGCTCAGGTGGCGCGGCTGGTCCGGGTCCATGCCCCGGGCCTCTGCCAAACCTGCCGCCATCACGTAGAAACTCTGGATCGCCAGGATCGGGTCCAGGGTCGGGTGTTCGGCGCGGCTCAGGGTCAGGTCGCGCTCGGCGATGTCATCCGGCGCAGCCAGCAATACACGGGCGTCGCGCTGGCGCATGTCGGCGGCCAGGCTCAGCAGGCCGGCTTGCTCGGCGCCGCGCGGGGCGAAGACCAGCAGGGGATAGTTGTCGCCAATCAGGGCCATCGGGCCGTGGCGCACTTCGGCGCTGCTGAAGGCTTCGGCCTGGATCGCCGAGGTTTCCTTGAGCTTGAGTGCAGCTTCCTGGGCGATGGCAAAACCGGCGCCGCGACCGATGACCATCAACTGCTGGCAGTCGCGCAGGGCCTCAATGGCAACCGACCAATCCTGTTTGGCGGCGGCACGCAGGTCATCGGGCAGGGCGCGGCAGGCTTGCAGCAATTCCGTTTCCTGGTTCCAGTGGCCAATCAGCTGCGCGCTGGCGCTGAGGGTGGCGATGAAGCTTTTGGTGGCGGCCACGCTGTGTTCCGGCCCGGCGCACAGCGGCACATGGAATTCGCAGGCGGCTTCCAGCGGCGAGTCTTCGGCGTTGACCAGCGAAATGCTCAGGGCTCCACGTTTGCGCAGCAGACGCAGGCTGTTGACCAGGTCCGGGCTCTGGCCCGACTGGGAGAAACCAAACGCGACCTGGCCGCTGACTTTCATCGGCGCTTGCAGCAGGGTCACCACCGACATCGGCAACGACGCCACCGGGATGCCGACGTGCTGCATGGTCAGGTAGGCGAAATAGCTGGCGGCGTGGTCCGAGCTGCCACGGGCAATCGTCATTGCCACTTGCGGCGGCTGACGGCGCAGGCGGCCGGCGATTTCTTCCAGCGCCGGGTCCAGGCGTTGCAGTTGGGCGGCGACGGCGTCGCAGGAGGCCAGGGCCTCTTCAAGCATTTTTGAAGTCAATGGTTTCTCCTTCGACCATTACGTCGGTGAGTGTCAGGGAGCGGTTCAGGCGCACACAGTCGGCAAAGCTGCCGGGTTGCAGGCGGCCGCGTTCTTCCAGGCCCAGGTAGTCCGCAGGAAATTGCGACAGGCGTTGTGAGGCTTCGCTGATGGGCAGGCCGATCTTCACCAGGTTGCGCAGCGCCTGGTCCATGGTCAGCGTGCTGCCGGCCAGGGTGCCGTCGGCCAGGCGTACGCCGCCCAGGCATTTAGTCACGGTGTGGCTGCCCAGCTTGTATTCACCGTCGGGCATGCCGGCGGCGGCGGTGGAATCGGTGACGCAATACAGGCATGGGATCGAGCGCAAGGCCACGCGCATGGCGCCGGGGTGCACGTGGAGCAGATCCGGGATCAATTCGGCATATTTGGCGTGGGCCAACGCGGCGCCGACGATGCCCGGCTCGCGGTGATGCAACGGGCTCATCGCGTTGTACAAATGGGTGAAGCTGGTGGCGCCGGCGGCGAGGGCGGCGACGCCTTCTTCGTAGCTGCCCAGGGTGTGGCCGATCTGCATGCGCACGCCGCGTTCGCTGAGGGCGCGGATCAGGCCGTCGTGGCCGGCGATTTCCGGTGCGATGGTGATCACGCGGATTGGTGCCAGGCGCAGGTAGGCCTCCACTTCCGCCATCAATGCGGTGTGGGCGAAGTTGGGTTGGGCGCCGAGTTTTCCGGGATTGATGTAGGGCCCTTCCAGGTGTACGCCGAGTACACGGGCGCTGCCGGTAGGACGCTGCTCGCAGAAGGTGCCGAGCTGGTCGAGCACGCGGGAAATTTCCTCCACCGGTGCCGTCATGGTGGTGGCCAGCAACGAGGTGGTGCCAAAGCGCACGTGGGTGCGGGTGATGGTCTCGAAGGCATCGCGGCCTTCCATGATGTCCGCGCCGCCACCGCCGTGCACATGCAGGTCGATAAAGCCCGGCAGCAGGTAGGGCAACTCGTTTTCAGCCGGGTCGCAGGGCGTGCCTTCGATGGCGACGACCTTGCCGTGCGCGTGCACCAGGCGGCCGCGAATCCAGCCGTTGGGCGTGAGGATGTTGTCTTCGGACATGGGCAGTTCTCTAAATTCGCAGTTCAGCGGAATAGTCGTGGCGGCGCAGTTCTGCGACGAAGTCGTAGTAGTCGTTGCGGCAGTAGGTGTCGGTGATTTCGATCGGCGTGTTGTCGGCGGTGTAGCCGACCCGGGTCATCAGCAGCATGGCGGTGCCGGGGGCGATGCCGACCAGCTTGGCGAACTCGTCCGAGGCGTTGATCGCCTGGATATGCTGCAGGGCGCGCACCACCGGTTTGCCGATGCCTTCCAGGTATTCGTACAGCGAGTGGCCGATGGCTTGTGGCTGTGGCAGGACCGAGGCGGGCATGGTGGTCATTTCAATTGCCATCACCGTGTCATCCGCCTTGCGCAGGCGCTTGAGGCGAGCCACTTTGTCGGCGGGCGACAGGCCCAGGCGGATCATCTCTTCGTGGGTCGGCTGGGTCAGTTCACGCTCCAGCCATTGCGAGCTGGGCACAAAACCCTTGAGCCGCAGCATTTCGCTGAACCCCGACAGGCGCGACAGCGGCTGTTCCAAACGTGGTGAAATAAAGGTGCCGGAGCCTTGGTTACGGCGGATCAGCCCTTGGGCAAACAACACTTCCAACGCCTTGCGTGCGGTGACGCGCGAAATGCTCAATTGCTCGCTGAGTACGCGTTCTGACGGCAGTGCCTGCTCGGACGTCCACTGGCCGGCATGGATCGCCGCTTCCAGTTTGCGCGCCAATTGCAGGTACAGCGGCGTGGATTGTTTGTCGTCGGGGCGCAGGGCCAGGATGGGATTCATCGTTCAGGTTTCCGATGCGGTTATTGGAGTGTTGTCGCCCGGTATGGGCCGGAAATTAATACCACTTAAATACCATGTCAATGCAGTCAAAATGGTGCAGGCATTGGTTGTAGGGCCCCGCAATGGGGCCTGGTATCAAGTGGTATTAGAGAGGTCTTTATCACGCGCAGAACTGCGCAGCCCGCGGGGGTGAACTGGTATTCACCGGCGGGCGTTGCCTGAGGCATTAAATTTTTTCGAATTATTTTACGAACGGTACGCGATTACGGACGAATCTCGATGAGGGTGCCGTCTTTGACCAGGTTCCACACTTCACGCATGTCCACATTGCGCATGCCGATGCAGCCGTCGGTCCAGTCCAGGGTGTGGAACCACTGTTCCGGGTAATCCTCAGTGTCGGGGGTGCCGTGGATCATGATCATGCTGCCGGGGCTCACGCCTTCACGGCGGGCGCGGGCGGCGTCGCTGATGTTCGGGTAGGAGATGTGCATGGCCAGGTTGAAGCGGTCGCTGGTCTTGCGCCAGTCGAGCCAGTAGAGCCCTTCTGGCGTGCGGCGGTCGCCCTCGATCAGTTTGTGGCCCTTGGGGTTCTTGCCCAGGGAAATGCGGTAGGTCTTGAACGGCTTGCCGTCGTTGATCAACTGCAATTGATGGGCAGACTTGAGCACCAGGACTTTTTCCACAGGCTTGCCGCCCAGGGTTTGCACCGTGGAGGCTGGCGCCAGTGTGGCGAATGATAGGCAGAGCAGAGCAAGCACCCAACGCATCAAAGACGGTATCCCCAGTGTCATGGCGCGGGCTTGCCCATCGGCGGCACGGCTTCGCTGCGCACCGGGAACGCCTGTTGCCGACGGTCAGCGAAAAAGTATTCCAGGGTACGCCCGACCGTGCGGAAAGCCAGCTCGGACCAAGGAATGTCGGCTTCGTCGAACAGTTGCACCTCAAGGCTCTCGGGGCCAGCGGCAAAGTCCAGGTCGAGCAGGTCGGCGCGGTAGAAGATATGCACCTGGTTGATGTGCGGCACGTCGATCAGCGTATAGATATTCAAGTTGTGCACGCGGGCGCAGGCTTCTTCCTGGGTTTCGCGCATGGCGGCCTGTTCCACTGTCTCACCGTTTTCCATGAAGCCGGCGGGCAGGGTCCAGTAACCCAGGCGCGGCTCAATGGCGCGGCGGCAGAGCAGCACTTTATCGCCCCACACTGGCACGGTGCCGGCGACGATGTTGGGGTTCTGGTAGTGGATGGTCGAGCAGTGATCACACACAAAACGCAGGCGGCCGTCGCCTTCGGGGATGCGTTGGGTAACCGGTTTACCGCACTGGCTGCAGAAATTCATGCTGGGGTTCCTGGAAAGTGCGTCTATCTTGGCGTGACGGGCAGGGCGCTGCAACAAGTTGTCGTTTAGCGACACGGCGCGGGTTTTGGGGTTGGGCACCCGCGAGCTTTGGTGCATGATGCAAGGTAGCCAACAGACCGAGATGACTCATGCTGGACGAGCTACTTCGCCGGGTAAGCAATCACACTCCCCACACCCTGGAGACCGACGGGCGTTTCCCCGAGGCCGCGGTGCTGGTACCGATCACCCGCAGTGACGAACCTGAGCTGATCCTGACCCTGCGCGCCAGTGGCCTGTCGACCCATGGTGGCGAAGTGGCCTTTCCCGGCGGGCGCCGTGACCCCGAAGACCCGGACCTGATTTTCACCGCGCTACGTGAAGCGGAAGAAGAGATCGGCCTGCCACCCGGCCTGGTGGAAGTCATCGGACCACTGAGCCCATTGATCTCCCTGCATGGCATTCGGGTTACGCCGTATGTCGGCGTCATCCCCGATTACGTCGAATACCTGGCCAACGATGCCGAAATTGCCGCCGTCTTCAGCGTGCCTTTGGACTTCTTCCGACAGGACCCGCGCGAACATACCCACAGGATCGATTACCAGGGCCGAAGTTGGTATGTGCCCAGCTATCGATTCGGCGAATACAAAATCTGGGGGCTGACGGCGATCATGATCGTCGAGTTGATCAACCTGCTCTATGACGATGCCAAGATCAGCCTGCACCAACCACCCAAGAGTTTCATCAACATCTAAGCCATCGCTTGAATGGCAACGCCGTGAGGAAACACCATGAAATACCGCCTGGGCGACGCCCGCGTCGAGACGCATCCACACAGCTGGGTGGCGCCGAATGCCACGCTGGTGGGCAAGGTCAAGCTGGAGGAGGGCGCCAATGTCTGGTTCAACGCGGTGTTGCGTGGCGACAACGAACTGATCCTGATCGGCAAGAACAGCAACGTGCAGGACGGTAGCGTGATGCACACCGACATGGGCTACCCGCTGACCCTGGGCACCGGCGTGACCATTGGCCATAACGCGATGTTGCACGGTTGCACGGTGGATGATTACAGCCTGATCGGCATCAACGCAGTGATCCTCAACGGCGCCAAGATCGGCAAGCACTGCATCATCGGCGCCAATTCGCTGATCGGCGAAGGCAAGGAAATTCCCGATGGTTCGCTGGTGATGGGTTCGCCGGGCAAGGTGGTGCGTGAATTGACCGACGCGCAGAAACGCATGCTTGAAGCCAGCGCCGCGCACTATGTGCACAACTCTCAGCGTTATGCGCGTGACCTGGTCGAGCAGGAAGAATGAACCCGATTGAACGCCCCGTCGCCTCGCCGTGCGTGAGCATTTGTGCGCTGGACGATGACGACATTTGTACTGGCTGCCAGCGCACGGTGGATGAGATCACGCGTTGGAGCCGCATGGATAACGCCGAGCGCCGGATGGTGTTGGGGTTGTGTCATGAGCGGGCGAAAGCGAGTGGGTTGGTGTTTATGGTTTCGGGGAAATCCGGCGCCTGAGTGCTATCCCCTGTAGGAGCGAGCTTGCTCGCGAAAAACTCGATGACACCGCGTATAGTCAGGTACCCCGCGTAATCGTTAATGTTTTTCGCGAGCACGCTCGCTCCTACAGGTTTTCGCCCCATGCTCTTCCTGATCGCCTACATCAGCAGCGTCGTGCTGATCAACTTCGCCTTCTCCACCGCCCCGCACTTGGATGTCATCTGGTCCGCTTGGGGTGGCCTGGTCTTTATCCTGCGCGACATGGTGCAAACCCGCTTCGGCCACGGTGCGATCATCGCCATGCTGGCTGCGCTGGTGCTGTCGTATGTCACGTCCGACCCAGCCATCGCCCTGGCCAGCGCCACGGCGTTCGCGGTGTCCGAGTGCATCGACTGGCTGGTGTTCAGCATCACCAAGCGCCCGCTACACGACCGCCTGTGGATAAGTTCGGCGCTGAGCATTCCCCTCGATACCTTTATCTTCTTCGGCCTGATTGGTGCGTTGACCCCTGCGGTCGCCGGCACCGCGCTGGTGTCGAAATTCGCCGGGGTCACGGTGGTGTGGTTGATCATGGCTTGGCGCATCCGCAAGCGCGCCGTCGCCAACTGAGGCCAATTGCTGCAGTTCATGTAAAATGCCGGCCTTTCTCCCAATGATCCGCTCCCCTGAGGACCTGAGATGACCCGAATCGGAACTCCATTGTCGCCAACCGCGACCCGCGTTTTGCTGTGTGGCTGCGGTGAGCTGGGCAAGGAAGTGGTAATCGAACTGCAACGCCTGGGCGTTGAAGTGATTGCCGTGGATCGCTACGCCAACGCGCCGGCCATGCAGGTGGCGCACCGTAGCCACGTAATCAACATGCTCGACGGTGCTGCGTTGCGTGCGGTGATCGAGGCCGAGAAACCGCACTTCATCGTGCCGGAAATCGAAGCCATCGCCACCGCCACCCTGGTCGAGCTGGAAGCCGAAGGCTTTACCGTGATCCCGACCGCACGCGCCACTTCGCTGACCATGAACCGCGAAGGCATCCGCCGCCTGGCCGCTGAAGAGCTGGACCTGCCGACCTCGCCGTACCACTTCGCCGATACTTTCGAAGACTACAGCAAGGCCGTGCAAGACCTGGGCTTCCCGTGCGTGGTCAAGCCGGTGATGAGTTCGTCGGGCAAGGGCCAGAGCCTGCTACGCAGCGCTGATGACGTGCAGAAAGCCTGGGATTACGCCCAGGAAGGTGGCCGTGCCGGTAAAGGCCGCGTGATCATCGAAGGCTTTATCGATTTCGACTACGAAATCACCCTGTTGACCGTACGCCACATTGGCGGCACCACGTTCTGTGCGCCGGTTGGTCACCGTCAGGAGAAGGGCGACTACCAGGAATCCTGGCAGCCGCAGGCCATGAGCCCGATTGCCTTGGCCGAATCCGAGCGCGTCGCCAAAGCGGTGACCGAGGCCCTGGGCGGTCGTGGTCTGTTTGGCGTTGAGCTGTTCATCAAGGGTGATCAGGTGTGGTTCAGCGAAGTCTCGCCGCGCCCGCATGACACCGGTTTGGTGACCTTGATTTCTCAGGACCTGTCGCAGTTTGCCCTGCACGCTCGCGCCATCTTGGGCTTGCCGATCCCGTTGATCCGTCAGTTCGGGCCTTCGGCCTCGGCGGTGATCCTGGTAGAAGGCCAGTCGACCCAGACTGCGTTCGCCAACCTCGGCGCTGCGCTGAGCGAGCCGGATACGGCGTTGCGTCTGTTTGGTAAACCGGAAGTGAATGGCCAGCGTCGGATGGGTGTGGCGTTGGCGCGGGATGAGTCGATTGAAGCGGCTCGTGCTAAAGCGACCCGTGCTTCGAAGGCTGTTGTAGTAGAGCTGTAACCGCGTCGCGTCTATCGCCGGCAAGCCAGCTCCTACAATTTGAATTGTGAATACCCTCAAATGTAGGAGCCGGCTTGCCGGCGATAGCGGTCTATCAGGCGACCTTGTTCAAATCATTATCCCGCGTCTCTTTCAGGCACAGCACAGCAATCAAGCTGAGCAACGCTGCCGCCGACACATACCCGCCGACATAACTCAGCCCACCCATCGCCACTAGCTTGGTCGCGAAAAACGGTGCGGCCGACGCGCCGACAATCCCACCCAGGTTATACGCCGCCGAAGCGCCGGTATAACGCACACGAGTCGGGAACAGTTCCGGCAGCATGGCGCCCATCGGCGCGAAGGTCACGCCCATCAGGAACAGCTCCAAGGCCAGGAACAGCGCTACGGCCCAGGTCGAACCGTGGGTCAACAGCGGCTCCATGGTGAAGCCCGACAGGATTGCCAGGATCGCGCCGACGATCAGCACCGGCTTGCGCCCGTAGCGGTCGCTGGCCAAGGCCGCCAATGGCGTCGCCAGGCCCATGAACAGCACCGCAAAGCACAGCAGGCCGAGGAAGGTCTCGCGGCTGTAGCCCAAGGTTGAAACGCCGTAACTCAGGGAGAATGCAGTGGTGATGTAGAACAGCGCATAACACACCACCATCGATGCAGCGCCCAGCAACACCGGCAGCCAATGCTGGCTGAACAATTCCACCAGCGGCACCTTGACCGGCGCTTCCTTGGCGACGGCGTTGGCGAACACTGGTGTCTCGTGCAGTTTCAGCCGTGCATACAGGCCAACCATCACCAGCGCAGCGCTGAGGATGAACGGGATGCGCCAGCCCCAGCTGCGGAATTGTTCGTCGTTCAGGCTCATGGCCAGGATCAGGAACAAGCCGTTGGCGGCCAGGAAGCCGATCGAAGGGCCCAGCTGCGGGAACATGCCGAACCAGGCGCGTTTGCCTTTGGGCGCGTTCTCGGTCGCCAGCAGCGCCGCGCCGCCCCATTCACCGCCCAAGCCCAGGCCCTGGCCGAAGCGCAGTACACACAACAAGATCGGCGCCCAGGCCCCGATGCTGTCATAGCCGGGCAGCAAGCCAATCAGTGTGGTACATACGCCCATCAGCAGTAGCGAAGCCACCAGTGTGGATTTGCGCCCAATGCGGTCGCCGAAGTGGCCGAACAGCGCTGAGCCCAGCGGGCGGGCGATGAAGGCGATACCGAAGGTGAGGAATGACGCCAGCATCTGTGCGGTGCCAGAGGTCTGCGGGAAGAACACCGGGCCGATCACCAGCGCAGCAGCCGTGGCGTAGATATAGAAGTCGTAGAACTCGATGGCGGTGCCGACGATGCTCGCCGTGGCGACCCGTGCAGTCGAGTTGGTCGGGGCGGCGGCGGGCGCGGCCTCGTTGTAGGTGGTGCTCATGGTGGTGTCCCTGATGGTCATTGCGCGTTTGGACGCGGATTATTATTGGTCGAACACCCATGGATCAGGGTTGTGCGCGGGCAGGCTCGGGATGGGAGCGAACACCGGTCAGACACGATAAAGCGGTGCCTGGACACGCTGGGTGCGGGTAGCACGCGGTCGGGCGCGGCTCTGGTAAGCCGTCCCGATTATAGGAAGGGGTTTGCGGATCCAACAAGGGGGTTAAACGGCGACCGGCATCCGGCTGGTGTGCCAGATCAGCACCTTGCTGACGCGGTTGTCCTCGGTCTCGAGGATTTCCAGGCGGTAGCGCCCGATTTTCAGGCACACCGCGCAATCGGGAATGGTCTCCAGCGCTTCGGTGACCAGGCCGTTGAGGGTCTTGGGGCCGTCACTGGGCAGGTGCCAGTTCAGGCTTTTATTCAGCTCGCGGATCGAGGCGGCGCCATCGATGATGTAGCGGCCGTCTGGCTGGGGCTCGATATGCGGGTTGTCGGCACTCTGCTCGCTTTCGAATTCACCGACGATTTCTTCGAGGATATCTTCCAGGGTCACGATACCCAGCACTTCGCCGTATTCATCCACCACCATGCCCAGGCGGCGCTGCTGCTTGTGGAAGTTCAGCAGTTGCAGTTGCAGGGGTGTGCTTTCGGGGACGAAGTAGGGCTCGTGGCAGGCGGCGAGCAAGGCCTCTTTGGTCAGGCTGGCGTCGGGCAGCAGGTGTTGGATCTGCCGGGTATTGAGCACCGCCTGGACCTGGTTGATGTCGCTGTGAAACACCGGCAGGCGCGTGCGCTGGGAGGTGCGCAGTTGCTCAATGATTTCTTCGATCGAGTCATCCAGGTTGATGCCGTCCACTTCACTGCGCGGCACCAGGATGTCGTTGACGGTGATGTTGTCCAGGGCGTGGATTCCGGGCATGCCAGGGGTGCGGCTTTCGTCGGATTCGGCTTCCGGCTCGTCGTCATGGTCGGGCAGCGGTTCGTCGCTCTTTTTCACGATGCCGGACTTGCGTGCGAACGGGCGCAGCAGCAACAGGCTGATGCCATTGAGCAGCCAGGCCAGCGGGTAGAGGATTTTCAGCGGCACGCCCAGCAGCGTATTACCAAAGCCCAGCACGGCCTGAGGATGGCGGACGGCGAGGGCGCGGGGCAGGTAATCGGCCAGTATCAACAGGATCGCGCAGGAAATCATCCAGCCCAGCCAAGGCCCATTCTGCGCCCAGGCATAGATAGCCAGCAGCGTGCAGAGGATCACCACGGCGGCGCGACACAGGCTGTTGCACAGGATCAGGCTGTTACGCGGAAAGCTCAGACGGGCGGCGGCCTTGTCGCCCTGGCGTGTGCCGGGGCGCAGGGCCAGCAGGTGTTGTTGCGCGGCTTCGATGGCGGTGAACAGTGCGGCCCATAGGACCAGCAGGGCGATTACCGCGAGCATCGGCTCCAGGGGCAAGTTGTCCATGATGGCTGCCCGTCAGATATGCAGGATGTATTCGCGGACCAGCTTGCTGCCGAAATAGGCCAGCATCAGCAGGCAGAAACCGGCCAGGGTCCAGCGGATCGCCTTGTGCCCCCGCCATCCGAGGCGGTTGCGGCCCCACAGCAACACGCTGAACACCACCCAGGCCAGGCACGCCAGCAGGGTTTTGTGCACCAGGTGCTGGGCGAACAGGTTTTCGACGAACAGCCAGCCGGAGATCAGCGACAGCGACAGCAGCGTCCAACCGGCCCACAGGAAGCCGAAGAGCAGGCTTTCCATGGTTTGCAGCGGCGGGAAGTTCTTGATCAGCCCCGAAGGGTGCTTGTGCTTGAGCTGGTGGTCCTGCAGCAGCAGGAGCAGGGCCTGGAACACCGCGATGGTGAACATGCCGTAGGCCAGGATCGACAGCAGGATATGCGCGAGGATGCCCGGTTCTTCATCAATCACCTGCACCGTGCCGGTCGGAGCGAATTGCGCCATCAGCACGGTCAGCATGCCCAGCGGGAACAGCAGCACCAGCAGGTTCTCGACCGGAATCCGGTAGCAGGCCAGCAGTGTCAATGCGATGACAGCGGCCGCGATCAGGCTGGCGGCGCTGAAAAAATCCAGGCCCAGGCCGACGGGCGTCATCAAATGGGTAAACAGGCTGGCAGCATGGGCTAGCAGGGCGAGGACGCCAAGGCCGACGAGCAGGCGTTTGTCCGCCTTGGCGCCTTGGGCCAGACGAGTGCCCTGATAAAGAGTCGCAGCGGCATACAAAAGGGCGGCGGCGAGGCTGGGTAGCAAACTGGGTGACAAAGGGAGCATAAATCCTGTTAGGCAAGCCCGAAAGGCGCTGAGTTTGGCATACCCCCGCGTAACACGAAAGACTCTCAAGCCAGACAGCGGGTGTGCATGGCGGCAGTCTTCGCTATAATCCGCGACCTGCCCACGCCGCAGGCTCGCCGAGCGCTGTTTTTAATAGCGATTTACCACAGCCTGGGCCGTCATTACCTCGGTCTACCACTGCATTTCGATGAGTAGGGCCTGAAAGGATCGCGCATGTTTGAAAATCTGACTGACCGTCTCTCGCAGACGCTGCGCCATGTCACCGGCAAGGCCAAGCTGACCGAGGACAATATTAAAGACACCCTGCGTGAAGTGCGCATGGCATTGCTGGAAGCCGACGTCGCCTTGCCGGTGGTGAAGGACTTCGTCAACTCGGTCAAAGAGCGCGCGGTGGGCACCGAAGTGTCCCGCAGCCTGACCCCCGGCCAGGCGTTTGTGAAGATCGTCCAGGCCGAACTCGAAAGCCTGATGGGCGCGGCCAACGAAGATTTGAACCTCAGCGCCGTGCCACCGGCCGTGGTGCTGATGGCCGGTCTGCAAGGTGCGGGTAAGACCACCACCGCCGGCAAGCTGGCGCGCTTCCTTAAAGAGCGCAAGAAGAAGTCCGTGATGGTGGTGTCGGCTGACGTTTACCGTCCGGCCGCTATCAAACAGCTGGAAATGCTCGCCGGCGAAGTGGGCGTAACCTTCTTCCCGTCCGACCTGAGCCAGAAGCCGGTCGACATCGCCAACGCGGCTATTAAAGAAGCCAAGCTGAAATTCATCGACGTGGTCATCGTCGATACCGCCGGTCGCCTGCACATCGACGAAGAGATGATGGGCGAGATCAAGGCGCTGCATGCTGCGATCAACCCGGTCGAGACGCTGTTCGTGGTCGACGCCATGACCGGCCAGGATGCGGCCAACACCGCCAAGGCCTTCGGCGACGCGTTGCCGCTGACCGGCGTGATCCTGACCAAGGTCGACGGTGACGCCCGTGGCGGTGCCGCGCTGTCGGTACGTGCCATCACCGGCAAGCCGATCAAGTTCATCGGTATGGGCGAGAAAAGCGAAGCGCTCGAACCGTTCCATCCGGAGCGTATCGCTTCGCGCATCCTCGGCATGGGCGACGTGCTCAGCCTGATCGAGCAGGCCGAAGCCACGCTCGACAAGGACAAGGCCGACAAGCTTGCTAAAAAGCTGAAGAAGGGCAAGGGCTTCGACCTCGAAGACTTCCGTGACCAGCTGCAACAAATGAAGAATATGGGCGGCCTTGGCGGCCTGATGGACAAGCTGCCGAACATCGGCGGTGTGAACCTGGCGCAGATGGGCAATGCCCAAGGCGCGGCAGAGAAGCAGTTCAAGCAGATGGAAGCCATCATCAACTCCATGACCCCGGCCGAGCGCCGCGACCCTGAGCTGATCAGCGGTTCGCGCAAACGTCGGATCGCCATGGGTTCCGGCACCCAGGTGCAGGACATCGGTCGCTTGATCAAGCAGCACAAGCAGATGCAGAAGATGATGAAGAAATTCTCCGCAAAAGGCGGAATGGCCAAGATGATGCGCGGCATGGGCGGTATGTTGCCCGGCGGCGGCATGCCGAAAATGTAAAGTATTCGAGCGGGAGCCCAGCTCCTGCTCCGACCCACAGGGACGTGGGATCTCCAGCAAACCCGCCGTTGGCGGGCGCTGACTCGCCGTTTTAACCGACGGCTCTATAGCAGATCTGAGTGGCACGCTGATAGGCGCCAGAAAAAGACATTTGCAAAAGTCCGGATATTCCTTAGAATATGCGGCCTTTCGGGCACCTATGCCCGCTGTGCATTTAGATTTGCAGCACCGACTACAGGAACGATGTTCACATGCTAACAATCCGTCTTGCCCTTGGCGGCTCCAAAAAGCGCCCGTTTTACCACTTGACCGTAACCGACAGCCGCAACCCGCGCGACGGTTCGCACAAGGAACAGGTTGGTTTCTTCAACCCTGTTGCTCGTGGTCAAGAAGTTCGTCTGTCCGTGAACCAAGAGCGCGTAGCCTACTGGCTGAGCGTGGGTGCACAGCCATCCGAGCGCGTTGCAAAACTGTTGAAGGACTCGGCTAAGGCCGCAGCCTGAGCAATATGAACGCGACGCCAGCTGTTGCTGATGATTTGATCGTTATCGGCAAGATTTACTCTGTTCATGGCGTTCGCGGCGAAGTGAAGGTGTATTCCTTTACTGATCCGACTGAAAACCTGTTGCAGTACAAGACCTGGACGCTCAAGCGCGAAGGGAGTGTGAAGCAGGTTGAGCTGGTCAGTGGACGCGGGAGCGATAAGTTCCTGGTCGCAAAGCTCAAGGGTCTTGATGACCGTGAAGAAGCTCGTCTTCTGGCCGGTTATGAGATCTGCGTGCCGCGCAACCTGTTCCCTGAATTGACCGACGGCGAGTACTACTGGTACCAGCTGGAAGGTCTGAAGGTTATTGATCAACTCGGGCAATTGTTCGGGAAAATCGATCATCTTCTGGAAACCGGCGCCAATGATGTAATGGTGGTCAAGCCTTGCGCTGGCAGCCTGGATGATCGCGAACGCCTGTTGCCCTATACGGCGCAATGCGTGTTGGCCGTCGACCTGGTCGCGGGCGAGATGAAGGTGGAATGGGACGCGGACTTCTAAGCGTGGCTAATTTGCGCATTGAAGTGATCAGTTTGTTTCCCGAGATGTTTTCCGCCATCAGCGAGTACGGCATCACCAGTCGGGCGGTGAAACAGGGGCTGTTGCAGCTCACCTGTTGGAACCCGCGAGACTACACGACGGATCGACATCACACTGTGGACGATCGCCCATTTGGCGGTGGTCCGGGCATGGTGATGAAGATCAAGCCCCTGGAAGACGCGTTGGTTCAGGCCAAGGCCGCCGCCGGGGAGAAGGCGAAGGTAATTTACCTGTCCCCTCAAGGCCGTCAGCTGAAACAGGCTGGGGTCCGCGAACTGGCGAATGAGGAAGCACTGATCCTGATTGCCGGTCGCTATGAAGGCATTGACGAGCGTTTTATTGAAGCTCATGTCGATGAAGAGTGGTCGATTGGGGACTATGTCCTGTCTGGCGGCGAGCTGCCGGCGATGGTCCTGATAGATGCGGTTACACGACTGCTGCCTGGAGCTTTAGGGCATGCGGACTCCGCGGAGGAAGATTCCTTCACGGATGGTTTGCTGGATTGCCCGCACTACACCCGACCGGAGGTGTATGCGGATCAGCGTGTTCCCGACGTATTGCTAAGTGGCAATCACGCACACATCCGGCGTTGGCGTTTACAGCAGTCCCTTGGTCGGACCTATGAACGACGCGCCGATCTTCTGGAAAGCCGCTCGCTTTCTGGAGAAGAGAAGAAGCTGCTCGAGGAATACATCCTCGCGCGGGACGATAGTTAACAACGTATCGATGGTAGGTCCATTGACTTACCTTAGGAGCACAGCATGACTAACAAAATCATCCTTGCACTCGAAGCAGAGCAGATGACCAAAGAGATCCCTACCTTTGCCCCGGGCGACACCATTGTCGTTCAGGTGAAAGTGAAGGAAGGCGACCGTTCGCGTCTGCAAGCGTTCGAAGGCGTGGTAATCGCCAAGCGTAACCGTGGTGTGAACAGTGCTTTCACTGTTCGTAAAATCTCCAACGGTGTTGGCGTAGAGCGTACTTTCCAGACCTACAGCCCGCAAATCGACAGCATGGCCGTCAAGCGTCGCGGTGACGTACGTAAAGCCAAGCTGTACTACCTGCGTGACCTGTCCGGTAAAGCAGCTCGCATCAAGGAAAAACTGGCTTAAGTCCAGCTTCCCGATGCAGAAAAAAGCAGCCTACGGGCTGCTTTTTTGTGCCTGAAATTTGTCCATTTGCCGGTATTTGTCCATGACCACCCGCCTCGAAGAAATCCAGCGCCGCACCGACCTGTCCGTGACCCACGTCACCAAGGCCGTGTTCCCGCCGACCACCAACCACCACAACACCTTGTTCGGCGGCACCGCCTTGGCCTGGATGGATGAGGTGTCGTTCATCACGGCCACGCGCTTTTGCCGCCTGCCGTTGGTGACGGTGTCTACCGACCGCATCGACTTCAACCACGCGATCCCGGCCGGCTCCATCGTTGAGCTGATCGGCCGCGTGATCAAGGTCGGCAACACCAGCCTCAAGGTTGAAGTGGAAGTGTTCGTCGAGAGCATGAGTGCCGATGGTCGCGAGAAGGCGATCCAGGGTGTGTTCAGCTTTGTGGCGATTGACGCAGACAAGCGCCCAGTTCCCGTACTGCCTGGCTTCAAAGACTGACATCGCCCTCTGTAGGAGCCGGCTTGCCGGCGATAGCGGCCTCAAGTATTGCAGTGTCATTGGGAGGGCGCCATCGCCGGCAAGCCGGCTCCTACATGAGGTAGCATCTATCTAATTTCCCAGCCTCCGAGCCCCCATGCCCGCCATTGACCATCCGCTGATTGATCGCTTCCTCGACGCCCTGTGGCTGGAAAAAGGCCTGTCAGACAACACTCGCCAGGCCTACCGCAGCGACCTGACGCTGTTCAACGGCTGGCTACAGGAAAAAAACCTCGAGCTGATCAATGCCGGTCGCGAACTTATTCTCGATCACCTCGCCTGGCGCCTGGAGCAGAACTACAAGCCACGCTCTACTGCACGATTCCTTTCCGGCGTGCGTGGCTTCTATCGCTATCTGCTGCGTGAAAAACTGATCTCCCTCGACCCAACCCTGCAAGTCGATATGCCACAACTCGGTAGGCCATTGCCCAAATCCCTGTCGGAAGCCGACGTGGAGGCCTTGCTTGCCGCGCCGGATTTAAGTGAGGCCATCGGCCAGCGCGACCGCGCCATGCTGGAGGTGCTGTATGCCTGCGGCCTGCGGGTGACCGAATTGATTAGCCTCACCCTGGAGCAAGTCAACCTGCGTCAGGGCGTGCTGCGGGTGATGGGCAAGGGCAGCAAGGAAAGGCTGGTGCCCATGGGCGAGGAGGCGATTGTGTGGGTCGAGCGCTATATGCGTGATGCTCGCAGTGAGCTGCTTGGTGGGCGGCCCAGCGACGTGCTGTTCCCCAGCCTGCGCGGCGAGCAGATGACCCGGCAGACCTTCTGGCATCGTATCAAGCACCAGGCCAAGGTCGCGGGTATCGGCAAGACCTTGTCACCCCACACGTTGCGCCATGCATTTGCCACGCATTTGCTCAACCACGGTGCGGATTTGCGCGTCGTACAAATGCTGCTTGGCCACAGCGACTTATCCACAACCCAGATCTACACCCATGTTGCCCGTGCACGTTTGCAGGATATGCACGCCAAGCACCACCCGCGAGGCTGAAAACCGCCAATTTATCCCGTCACGGGCTGCCCTGCGGCCCAACTGTGGTAGGCTTTGCCGGTTAGCAAAGGGGACGGCCCATACCCGAGTTTCCACATCGGTGCTACTGCTCCCGTCCCTGCATCTGCCTTCAGGAGTTCCCATGCGCTTGACCCAGATTATTGCCGCCGCAGCCATTGCGTTGGTTTCCACCTTTGCGTTTGCCGATGACGCTGCCGAGCAGACCATCCGCAAGAGCCTGGCCAACCTGCAACTCGATACCCCGATCGAAAGCATCAGCGCCAGCCCGATGGCCGGCCTGTATGAAGTCAAGCTCAAGGGCAGCCGCGTGCTGTACGCCAGTGCCGACGGCCAGTACATCGTCCAGGGTTATCTGTTCCAATTGAAGGACGGCAAGCCGGTCAACCTGACCGAGAAAGCCGAGCGCCTGGGCGTGTCCAAGCTGATCAATGGCATTCCGGTAGCAGAAACCGTGGTTTACCCGGCCATCGGCGAGACCAAGACCCATATCACCGTGTTCACCGACACCACCTGCCCGTACTGCCACAAGCTGCACGCCGAAGTGCCGGCATTGAACAAGCTGGGTGTGGAAGTGCGCTATGTCGCGTTCCCGCGCCAGGGCCTGGGTTCGCCGGGTGACGAGCAGTTGCAAGCCGTGTGGTGCTCGGCCGACAAGAAAGCCGCCATGGACAAGATGGTCGATGGCAAGGAAATCAAAGCGGCCAAATGTGCCAACCCGGTTTCCAAGCAGTTCGCCCTCGGTCAATCCATCGGCGTGAACGGTACACCGGCCATCGTTTTGGCTGACGGCCAAGTGATTCCGGGCTACCAGCCGGCACCACAAGTTGCCAAACTGGCGCTCAGTGCCAAATAAATCAGTATCGTCGAAACGTCGACGATCAAGGCTTGCTGACACGTCGGCGAGTCGTTAATTGCAAGCCGCAGTCGTGCGGCTGTTTTCCACGGCCGACCTAGCGTCGGCCGTTTCATGGGGAGTTCTTCAGTGAAACCGGTCAAAGTAGGCATCTGTGGGTTAGGGACCGTCGGTGGCGGCACCTTCAACGTACTTCAGCGTAATGCTGAAGAAATTTCCCGCCGCGCAGGCCGTGGGATTGAAGTGGCGCAAATTGCCACGCGTTCGCCAAAGCCTCAGTTCGAAACGACCGGTATTGCGATTACCAACGATGTCTTCGCCGTTGCCACCAACCCTGAAATCGATATCGTCATCGAGCTGGTCGGCGGCTACACCGTGGCCCGTGAGCTGGTGCTCAAGGCCATCGAGAACGGCAAGCACGTGGTTACCGCCAACAAGGCGCTGATCGCCGTGCACGGTAACGAGATCTTCGCCAAGGCCCGCGAGAAGGGCGTGATCGTGGCGTTCGAAGCCGCCGTGGCCGGTGGTATCCCGGTGATCAAGGCGATCCGTGAAGGCCTGTCCGCCAACCGCATCAACTGGGTGGCCGGCATCATCAACGGCACCGGTAACTTCATCCTTACCGAAATGCGCGAGAAGGGCCGTACCTTCGAAGACGTGCTGGCCGAAGCCCAGGCCCTGGGTTACGCCGAAGCCGACCCGACTTTCGACGTGGAAGGTATCGACGCCGCTCACAAGCTGACCATCCTGGCGTCCATCGCCTTTGGTATCCCGCTGCAGTTCGACAAGGCCTACACCGAAGGCATCACCAAGCTGACCACCGCCGACGTGAACTATGCCGAAGCTCTGGGATACCGCATCAAGCACCTCGGCGTTGCGCGCAGCACCCCAGCCGGTATCGAGCTGCGTGTGCACCCGACGCTGATCCCGGCCGACCGCCTGATCGCCAACGTCAATGGCGTGATGAACGCCGTGATGGTCAACGGTGATGCGGCCGGTTCGACCCTGTTCTACGGCGCCGGTGCCGGCATGGAGCCCACCGCTTCGTCGGTGATCGCCGACTTGGTGGACGTGGTCCGCGCCATGACCAGCGACCCGGAAAACCGTGTGCCGCACCTGGCCTTCCAGCCGGATTCGCTGTCGGCCCACCCGATCCTGCCGATCGAAGCCTGCGAAAGCGCCTACTACCTGCGCATTCAGGCCCAGGACCATCCGGGCGTGTTGGCCCAGGTTGCGAGCATCCTGTCGGAGCGCGGTATCAACATCGAATCGATCATGCAGAAGGAAGTCGAGGAGCAAAACGGCCAGGTGCCGATGATCCTGCTGACTCACCGCGTGCTCGAACAGCACATCAATGATGCCATCGCTGCCCTGGAAGCCCTGCAAGGCGTGGTCGGCCCGGTGGTACGGATCCGCGTCGAACACCTGAACTAATGGTTTTGCTGCAAGGGCCCCGCAGGTTCGGCGGCCCTTGTTCAAGAATGCTCTAGAGGAGCCAGTCATGCGTTATATCAGCACCCGCGGCCAGGCACCGGCCCTGAATTTCGAAGACGTCCTGCTGGCAGGCCTTGCCACTGACGGCGGCCTGTACGTGCCGGAAAACCTGCCACGTTTTACCCAGGAAGAGATCGCTTCCTGGGCTGGCCTGCCGTACCACGAGCTGGCGTTCCGCGTGATGCGCCCGTTCGTCACCGGCAGCATTCCGGATGCGGATTTCAAGAAGATTCTGGAAGAGACATATGGCGTGTTTTCCCACAACGCCATCGCCCCTCTGCGCCAGTTGAACGGCAACGAATGGGTACTGGAGCTGTTCCACGGCCCGACCCTGGCGTTCAAGGATTTCGCCCTGCAACTGCTGGGTCGCCTGCTCGACTACGTGCTGCAGAAGCGCGGCGAGCGCGTGGTGATCATCGGCGCTACCTCCGGTGATACCGGCTCGGCGGCCATCGAAGGGTGCAAGCACTGCGAAAACGTCGACATCTTCATCCTGCACCCGCACCAGCGCGTGTCGGAAGTGCAGCGTCGCCAGATGACTACCATCTTTGGTGAGAACATCCACAACATCGCCATCGAAGGCAACTTCGATGACTGCCAGGAAATGGTCAAGAACAGCTTCGCTGACCAGAGCTTCCTGAAGGGCACGCGCCTGGTGGCGGTGAACTCGATCAACTGGGCGCGGATCATGGCCCAGATCGTTTACTACTTCCACGCTTCCCTGCAGTTGGGCGGCCCGGCGCGTTCGGTATCGTTCTCGGTGCCGACCGGCAACTTCGGCGACATCTTCGCCGGTTACCTGGCGCGCAACATGGGCCTGCCGATCAACCAGTTGATCGTCGCCACCAACCGCAACGACATCCTGCACCGCTTCATGAGCGGCAACCAGTACGTCAAGGAAACCCTGCACGCTACCTTGTCGCCGTCCATGGACATCATGGTCTCGTCAAACTTCGAGCGCCTGCTGTTCGACATGCACGGTCGCAACGGCGCAGCGATTGCCGGCTTGATGGACACCTTCAAGAGCGGTGGCGGTTTCAGCGTGGACGAAGAGCGCTGGACCGAAACCCGCAAGCTGTTTGATTCCCTGGCCGTGGACGACGCGCAGACCTGCGAAACCATCGCCGAAGTCTATGCCCAGACCGGCGAGCTGCTCGACCCGCACACCGCGATCGGTGTGAAGGCCGCCCGCGAATGCCGTCGCAGCCTGGACATCCCGATGGTGATCCTGGGCACCGCCCATCCGGTCAAATTCCCGGAAGCGGTGGAGAAGGCGGGTGTTGGCAAGGCGTTGGAGCTGCCTGTGCACTTGGCAGACCTGTTCGAGCGTGAAGAGCGTTGCACCGTATTGGCCAATGACTTGAAGGCTGTGCAGGCGTTTGTGAGCCAGCACGGAAATCGTGGCAAGCCGCTCTGATTCAATGGCTTCGCGAGGTTGCTCAAGCCCGTCTTCGTGACGGGCTTTTTCATTGGGGCAAGCCATACTCCAACGGGCAACCGACAACAAAAAACAAGGAAACCAATACGGTGCGTTTATTAAGCCGAAGGTGCATGTGGCTGGTGTGTCTGCTCTTGTTCAGTCATCTGTCGACGAGCCTGGCAGCCGTTAGCCTGCCCTTCAAACTGGTCCCGGCTTTTACGCCTCTGGCACCCTTGCCTTTGACGGCCGCCGAGCAGCAATGGCTGGCGACCCATCGAACGCTGAAGGTCGGTATCTCCATTGATGATTACCAGCCGATTGATATTACCCGCGACCATAATCGCTACCAGGGCATCAGCGCCGACTACCTGAGCCTGATCGGGGCGCGGCTCGATGTGCCCATGCAGGTGATGGGCTTCGCTGAGCGGGCGCAAGCGGTGGAAGCCTTGCGCAGTGGGGCGATTGATATTCTGACCAGCGCCAATGGCTATGAGCGGGATGTGCCTGGGTTGCGGTTTACCCGCGACTACATGCCGGATCGTTCGGTGGTTGTCGTGCGCCGCGACGACGCTACGCAGAACGAGGACCTCGCGGACAAGAAGGTGGTCTTGCTGGAGGGATATGCCAATGTCGGCAATGTGCATCGGGCCTATCCCGCCAGTCATATCATGCTGGCTCCGAACCTTTACAGTGGCTTGGAGGCGTTGAACCAAGGAGATGCCGATGCCTTTATCGGCAATGAAGTGATCGTGCGTGCCTACAAGTCGCTGCGTCCTTACCTGGGTTTACAGATAAAAGTGGAGAGCCGGCTGGCGCCGATTGGCTTTGCCTTTGCCTCCCGCGCGGCGGACCCTTTGTTGGGGGGTATGCTGGACCGTGCCTTGTCGAGTATCGACGAGTCGATACGGCGTGAAATCCTGGCGCGCTGGACCACCGGCCTGGGGGTGGGCATCGCCGCAGACCGCATTGTGTTGTCGGCCCAGGAGCAAGCGTGGCTGTTGCACCATCCTCATGTGGTGGTGGCGTCCCAGCAACAGTCGCCGTACATCTTCAAAGACAAGGATGACCAATGGGTCGGCCTGAACGTCGATCTGCTAAACCGGATTTCACGCATGACGGGGTTGCAGTTCGTGATGGAAGAGGTGTCTTCCACCGCGCAGACCCTGGAGTTACTGGCAGCGGGCAGGGCGGATATGAACACCACGCTGGCCGAGAATCAGGAACGCAGGCAATTCCTGGATTTCAGTCATGGTTTTGGTGGCGCCGGGTGGGTGTTTATCCAGCGCAGCGACACGCCATTACTGGTCAGTTTGAGTGAACTGTCCGGCAAAGTATTGGCGTTGCCGGCACGCCATGTACTGGAAAACTTTATTCGTCGTGAACACCCAGACATCGAAATTCTCTCTGTCGATAACTATACCCAGGCCCGTGATCAAGTGATTCAGGGGCATGCGGCGGCAACTATCCAAAATGAGGTGGAGGTGCAGAGTTACCCGTCCGACGGCTTGCGTATCGGGCGCAGTGTCGAGGGCAAGTGGTCGTCCAACAGCCTTGTGGTGCGCAAGGATCAGCCCGAGCTGCTGAGTATTGTGAACAAGGCCTTGGAAGCGATGCCGGTGGCCGAGTTGAGCGCGCTGCGCTTGCGCTGGCTGGGCGCGGTGCCCATCCCTACATCGGCGTGGCAGCGTGTGCCGCCATGGGCCTATTGGACGGTCGCCATGGCGCTGTTGTGTGTGTTGCTATCGCTGGCCTGGAATAGCCGGCTCAAGCGTCAGATCCAGCAGCGCTTGGTGGCCGAGCAACGACTGAGCGATCAGTTGGCCTTCAAGCGTGCCTTGCTCGACGGCATGCCCAACCCGGTTTTCGTACGTGACCTGGCTGGGCGGTTGGTGACCTGTAACATCAGCTATGAGCAGCAGTTGGCCACCCGGCGGGAGCAGATCCAGGGCCTGACCTTGATGGAGAGTGGTTTGATGCCAGAGGCTACTGCCGCACGCCTGCATGCAGGGCACATGGAGCAGTTGGCAACGCAGCGATCGTTATTTGTTGATCGCCAGTTGGAGTTCAACGGCGGCACTTTCCACGTTTATCAATGGACGGTGCCGTTTTTCGACGCGCGCGGCCAATTGCAGGGATTGCTCGGGGGGTGGATCGACATCAATGAGCGCAAAGTCCTGGAACATCAGTTGATGGACGCACGCCAGGCTGCTGACGAAGCGAATTACGCCAAAAGTGCATTTCTCTCGACGCTCAGCCACGAAATTCGTACACCGATGACCGCCATCATCGGCTTGCTTGAATTGGAACAAGAACGCGCCCTGGCCGAGGGCAAGCGCGTTTCCGAAGCGCTACAGGTGGCCCATCGTTCGGCACGAGAATTGATTGAGTTGATGGGCGATAGCCTGGACCTGGCCAAGATCGAAGCAGGCCATTTGCAACTGGCGCCGCAGACCACTGACCTGAAAAGTTTTTTCGAGGGGATCCAGCGCCTGTTCGAAGCCATCGCGCGTAAAAAAGGCCTGCATTTGACCCTAGCATTTGACCCGGCGGCGCAAGGCAGTTATTGGTTCGACCCGCTGCGCTTGCGGCAGGTCATGCATAACCTGCTGGGCAATGCGTTGAAGTTTACCGAGCAGGGTGAGGTTCGCCTCAGCGTCGTCACCCAGTGCGATGAGTCGGGCGCTGAATACCTGCATGTGTGTGTTGCAGACAGTGGGCCGGGGATTGGCGTCGAACAACAGGCTCGGGTGTTCAAGCCTTTTGTCCAGGTCAGCCCGCTGACGGCGGCTCAGCATGGCGGGACGGGACTGGGCTTGAGCATTTGTCAGCAACTGGCGGAGTTGATGGGCGGCACGATCTCCCTGAGCAGCGCGGCGGGCGAGGGCACGACGGTGTGCATTGACCTGTATCTGGAACGGGTCAGTGGTGACGACATGCCTGTTGTGCCTGCGCTGGCCCTGCCGACTGTCGGTCGCCGTTTGTCGGTGCTGGTCGTGGACGACCTGCCCGCCAATCGTCTGGTGCTGGCTCAGCAGCTTCAGTTCCTCGGTCATCGGGTGGTGGCCCTCGACTCGGCTGAGTTGGCCTTGCAGCATTGGCGAGATGACGCCTTTGACGTGCTGGTGACCGATTGCAACATGCCGGGTATGTCCGGCTACGCCTTGAGCGAAGCGGTCCGCGGGATTGAAGCGCAGGAGCGACGACCGCGCTGTGCGTTGGTGGGTTGTACCGCCAATGCCATGGAGGATGAGCACCGGCGTTGTCTTGAGGTCGGCATGGATGAACTGTTGGTCAAGCCGGTTACCCTTGAACACTGGGCCAGGGTACTCGCCCGCGTGGCGCCGTTGCGCACCTTCAATATCCAGACCTTGCATGCGATGACCCAGGCCGATGGGCCGGTGCTGCAGCGAATGCTGGAGGAGTTGGCAAAGAACCTTGAGCATGAGCACGACGCGATCAGGGCGGCGTTGGCGGAACAGGCTTTCCCTAGGGTGATTGCCTCGCTGCATCGTCTCAAGGGCATTTGCTGCCTGGTGGATGCACTGCCCCTTGCCAAGGCGTGTGTGGGGCTTGAAAGCTGCCTGCGTGAGCAGCGTATTGAAGAGGTTCAACCCCTGTGGTTCGTGCTGAATGAAGCGTTGGCAGAGTTTAGAGTTGAGCTGGGGGCTCATTTGAATCCGCAAGAATAGGACGTGTCCTATGGGGCGCGCAGGGCCTTTTGAGTAGCCTGCGCCACCTCGCTTTTACGCCGTAGAGTTTGCCATGCGCTCCCTCAATGTCTTGATCCTCGAAGATAACCCGTTCCAACTGATGGCCCTGCACCAGATGCTCAATGCCAATGGTGTATTCAATGTAATGACGGCCGAAACAGTAGAGGCCGCCCGGCAGTCGTTGGCGTGCAAGGGACCGGTGGACATTGCTATTTGCGACCTCTATCTGGAGCAAGGCGATGCCCTTGAACTGATTCGCGAATTGGGTGAGCTGAGGCAAACGCAGGTGCTGATTCTGTTAAGCAATGCTGAGCCCAACGTATTGGAAGGGGTCGCCAGCATGGCGCGTCAGGCCGGGTTGAATGTGCTTAGGTGTTTGCCCAAACCCGCCTCGGCACAGCTGATCGGGCAACTGCTGACGATTTGCCAGCAACACTTACGGCCAGGGCCGCAGGTAGTGTCCTGGGCGAGGGTACGCCAACTGTTGGGGGTGAATGAACAGGATAAATTGCCGCCTTCGGTGGATGCCTGTCAGGAAGCCATCTCGCGCTACGCCAGCGCCAGCTTTCAGCCTATCGTTTGCCAGGCAGGCGTATTGCAAGGGGTTGAGGTGCTGGCGAGGTGGTACCTACCAGAGGGAGAAGTGTTGCTACCGCATGAGTTCCTGCCGGTGCTGGAGTTTGCCGGGATGGAGGAGGCATTTACCTGGCATGTGTTGGAAGAGGCCCTAGGCCTTGTCAGCCAGATAGCGTGGGATACGGGCGAGATCTTGCCAGTGGCGGTGAACATTCCCGGGCGGATGCTGGAGCATGCGCATTTTCCCCAGAGGCTGCAGCGCCTGCTGCAACGCTATGCCGTGCCCGCCCATAGCCTGACGCTGGAACTGGTCGAAACCACCCGCTTGAACACCGACAGTGCGCATGTCAGCAGCTTGCTGCGTTTGCGGATGATCGGTTGCAAGTTGTCTATCGGTGACTTCGGCATCGGCGGCACCAGTTTGCAGCGTTTGCTGGAGTTGCCTTTCACCGAGCTGAAAATACCACCGGCCTTTGCCTGTGGAATGGCGGGCGATGAGCGCAAAGTGGCCGTCGCCGCAGGTGCCATGAGCATGGCCAGCCGTATGGGCATGAACGTGGTAATGGCGGGCATTGAAACGACAGCCGATCGTGATGCTGCCTGTGCACTGGGCCCTGCCTGGTTACAAGGCCGTCTGATTGCCCCGCCGATGGACGTGCAGGCGCTGAAAGAGTGGCTCGGCCATGAGGCTAGGCCAACCCATGCTCCTGCACGTAGATAAACAGTGAAGCGTCGGTACTGAGCCCGAGCTTGCGCATGGCGCCGACTTTTTGCGCACTGACTGTTTGCTTGCTGCGATGCAGATGTGCCGCGATCTCACCAACGGTCAGCCCTCTTGCCAACAGGCGAATCACTTCCAGCTCACGGGGCGACAGTTGCTCGTGCGACTGCAATCGACCAGTGCCCATGGCGCTCAGCGACTGGCGAATGGTGTGGGCCACATAGCATTGCTGCTGGCGTACCCGCCGGACGGCTTCAGGCAATTCATTCGCGAGGCTGGCTTTACTCAGCAGGCCCATGACACCCAGCTCCAGAATGGCGTGAAACAACCCAGCGTTGTTGAGCATGGTCACCACGACGATGGGTAGCCTAGGGTGATGCCGGCGCAGTTTTTCGATCAGTCGTAAACCGTCTGCCTGGGGTTCGGCGGGCATCATGAAATCGGTGATCAGCAGGTCGCAGGCACAGTGTTGCAGCAATTGGGTAAGGGACTGGGGTGAGTTGGCTTCGCCGACGATTTCCAGCTGTTCATCGCGTTCCAAGACGGCTCGCAGACCAATCAGGAAAATGGGGTGGTCGTCGGCAAGGATGATGCGCAAGGGTTTTTCAGGTGCGCTTCTCAAGATGGATTCCCCGGACAATTCGGGGATTCTAGCCTGTTAACCCAGTGAAGGTTGAAAGTGAGGGGGGCACGGTGCACAAAAACGCCGCTTTCCCTTCCTTGGGTTAGCGGCGTTTTTTGTTTCTGGCAGGCCCGGTCTAGTGTTACGAGAATAGTTTCTGCGCGACGACTATGACGGTGCCGACTGCGGCATAGAACCCCGTCGCGATACCCACTGGGTACCAGAAAGTCTCACAGGTTATCTTCAGGGATTCTTTGTTGAGTTTGTTCTGCTCTGCGTTCATACGTGCGATTTCAGCAAAAATACGTGAGACCTCGGCGTGCATTCTGTCTGTCGATGTTTGCTGTTCATTGTGTTCCGCCATCATCTTCATCCTTTGCAAGCAATAAGGGCCTTTTGACATGAGCCTCCGCCTACACGGCAGAGTGATCGGCGCTCACCGAGTATAGGATTCACCACTGGCCTCAGCCCTCGGCCAACCCTAAAGCAGCTGCCCATTGCGTAAGCAGTTATGTGCCGCCGTTTTTTCCCTGTCATGTTGCAAGCGCATGCTGGAATCCGTCACCCCCTGACGGCCCCATAAAGACGATAAAGCGAACTTTCCTACGTCACAAACAGTCACTTAGGATAGATGCAGCTCCCGTTGAAACGATTGTTCCCGAACTATTGAGTGGTGATCGAGATGGAAAGTATCAGCCTATTGCTCGAAGAAGCACTGAGCCCTTATCAGGTTACGCTGACCACCTCTGGTGTGCAGGACGAGTGCCTGGTAACCGTGAAGAATCCTGCTGGCGCCATCGTGGTCGAACGTGAAGTCGACCGCGCCCAATTGATGGACAAACGCGTGCTGGTGGATGTGGTGGACTGTCTGCTACGCGACATTAAAATCGCTGAAGGACGCCTGGAGCCCTCGGTCATCGCGGCCTTGCGCAACGCAGCCCAGACCCGTAACGCCACCGCCGCATGAAGAATTGTTTAACTGTGGAAACTTCCTACAACGTGGCCGGTCAGATTTCGTAACAGCAAGAGCAAACATTGTGCTCCGGTGTTTGTGCCTTGTTGTACTGGTCTTTGTAGGCCACGTTTAACCCCGAAGTGTCTCCCCACTCTTCGGGGTTTCTTTTTGCCCGCGATTTATCACGGCTCCGGCGAATCCTGGAAAAAGCTTGGGTTATCCCGCAGATACTGTTCGCGCATGACCGGGTCCAGCCATGAGGCATACGACTGCTGTACCTGCTCCACGGGGAGATCGTGCAGTGCTTGATTGATTAGGTCGATAGCCTGGCGTCCTTGGGGTGTGTCCGAGCAACCAATATGGATGCGCTGATAGGGCGCCGAATCTTTGATGGGATAGAAGACCAGATCGTCCGAGGCGATGCCTTGTTGCATCGCGTGATAACGGATTTCCGGCCAATAACCCAGCACCGCCTCCAATCTACCCAGACGCTGCATCTGCAACAGGCTACCCAGCGCATCATTGCCGTAATGCAGTGCGAGCTTGTGCGCATCGGCATGTTTGAGCCGTTCATCGATGACAGGTCCGTAGCTGCGCTCTGCGACGGCACCCACCCTTGCCCTATGAGCATCGAGGAACGCCTGCAGGTCAAACTGGCCTTGCGTGATGTAGGGCGCCATGGCTTCTTGCTGATTGCGCCGCACCGTCACGCCATTGCTGGCGACCACAAATGCCTGGCTGGAAAACGCGATGTACCTGGCCCGTTCGGCCGTCCACAGCAATGAAGGGTCACAGGTGAACGTAGGCTCACGCAGCATTTGCATGCCGCGTGCGCGATTGACGTGCAGCACTTGGTGCCGATATTCCGGCAGGCGTTCAATGAGTATCGGCAGCAATTGATCCAGCGCGCCCTGGCCTTTGCTTGGGCCTTCAAAAATGGTCAGTGGCGGCAAGTCGCGCAATAACCAGACCAGCGTGTCTTCAGCGTTGGCGGTCGAGCCCCAGGCGAGCATGACGCTGAGGCAAAGCTGAGCAAGCCTGCGAACCATCAGATCGCGCCTTCCTCACGTAAACGCACAATGGCGGCAGCGTCGTAACCCAGTCCGCCCAGCACCACGCTGTTATGTTCACCCAATTGCGGTCCGACCCATTCGCAGCTGCCCGGTGTGTCCGACAACTTGGGCACGATACCCGGCATCTTGAAGTCCTTGCCGTCGGGAAGCTGGGCCTTGAGAAACATCTCCCTGGCCAGGAATTGCGGGTCGCCAAGCATGTCTTCGGCACTGTAGATACGGCTGGCGGGCACTTCGGCCTTATTCAGGATCTCTACCACCTGACCCAGCGGCAGCGAGTTCACCCAGCGATCAATCACCCCGTACAGCTCATCACGGCGGCTATCGCGACCGTCATTGCTGGCGAGTGCAGGATCGTTGGCCAGGTCCTCGCGGCCGATGGCGGACATGAAGCGCTTGAAGATCGCGTCGCCGTTGGCGCCGATCTGCACATGCTTGCCGTCGGCGCTGGTGTGGATCGAGGACGGCGTGATACCGGGCATGATGTTGCCGGTGCGTTCGCGAATAAAGCCGAACACGTCGAATTCCGGGATCATGCTCTCCATCATGGCGAAGATGGCTTCGTACAGCGCCACATCCACCACTTGGCCCTGCCCGCCGTTGACTTCGCGATGACGCAGCGCCATCAACGCACCAATCACTGCCCACAACGCGGCAATCGAGTCGCCGATGGAAATGCCGGTGCGTACCGGCGGGCGGTCTTCAAAACCGGTGATGTAGCGCAAGCCGCCCATGGATTCGCCCACGGCGCCAAACCCTGGCTGGTCTTTCATCGGCCCGGTCTGGCCAAAGCCGGAGAGACGTACCATCACCAGCTTGGGGTTGAGGGCATGCAGGGTGTCCCAGCTCAGGCCGAGTTTTTCCAGCACGCCGGGGCGGAAATTCTCGATCAGGATGTCAGCGTCGGCCAGCAGTTGCTTGAGGATGGCCAGGCCGTCGGGGTGCTTGAGGTTCAGTGTCAGCGACTGCTTGTTACGCGCCTGCACGAACCACCACAGCGATGTGCCCTCGTACAACTTGCGCCATTTGCGCAGCGGGTCGCCGCCGTCGGGCGATTCGACCTTGATCACCTCAGCGCCGAACTCCGCGCAGATACGTGAGGCAAACGGGCCGGCGATCAGGGTGCCGAGTTCGATGACTTTCAGTCCGGCAAGCGGTTTGGCGTTGAACGACATGAGGTTCCTTGTCTGCGCAGGGCATTGGTTTGATGCCTTTTAACATAGGCGAGTAGCCCTGGGCAGCGCAGGATTCGTTGAATAGCCTCGCCATCGGTTAGACTGGCCGCCTTTCCCTGTCTCTAGAAGCCCGTTCATGGCCCAGCCGTCCACGACCTACAAATTCGAACTCAACCTCACCGACCTCGATCGCTCGGTGTACGAGAGCGTTAAACAGACCATCGCCCGCCATCCGTCGGAAACGGAAGAGCGCATGACTGTGCGCCTGCTGGCCTATGCCCTCTGGTACAACGAGCAGCTGTCGTTCGGGCGCGGCCTGTCAGATGTAGACGAACCAGCCCTGTGGGAAAAAAGCCTGGATGATCGGGTTTTGCACTGGATCGAAGTCGGCCAGCCCGATGCCGACCGCCTCACCTGGTGCTCGCGTCGTACCGAACGCACCAGCCTGTTGGCCTACGGCAGCTTGCGCGTGTGGGAAGGCAAGGTGGTGCCGGTGGCGAATAACCTGAAAAACGTACACATCGCCGCCGTGCCCCAGGAAGTCCTGGAGACCCTGGCCAAGGACATGCCCCGCGTCATCAAGTGGGACGTGATGATCAGCGAAGGCACGATGTTCGTCACCGACGACCGTGGCCAGCATGAAGTGCAACTGCAATGGCTGGTCGGCGAACGCGGTTGAACCTGTAGGAGCGAGCTCGCTCGCGAAGAACCTGAGGGCGCCGCGTTCATCCAGGCAATCCGTGTCATCGTTAACGATTTTCGCGAGCAAGCTCGCTCCTACCGTTTATTGAAGAGAATTCACCTGCTTCCCATGCGTATTGATCCTCGCCCGTTACCTGCCGTCCTGCCGTTTCTCGGTGAACTGCCACCGCTGTTGACCCGTCTCTACGCCGCGCGCGGGGTGCAGTCCGAGGCTGAGCTGGATAAAAGCCTGGCGCGGTTGATTCCCTACCAGCAGCTCAAGGGAATCGACGCGGCGGTGGACTTGCTGGTGACCGCCCTGGAGCAACGCCAGCGCATCCTGATCGTCGGTGACTTTGACGCCGATGGCGCCACCGCCAGCACCGTGGGCACCCTGGGCCTGCGTTTGCTCGGTGCGGCCCATGTCGATTACCTCGTGCCCAACCGTTTCGAGTACGGCTACGGCCTGACCCCGGAAATTGTCGCTGTCGCCCTGCAGCGCGAGCCGCAGTTGCTGATCACCGTGGACAACGGCATTTCCAGCGTCGAAGGTGTGGCGGCGGCGAAAGCGGCGGGGTTGCAGGTGCTGGTGACGGACCACCACTTACCTGGTGATGAGTTGCCGGCGGCGGATGCCATCGTCAATCCGAACCAGCCCGGCTGTGAGTTTCCGAGCAAGGCCCTGGCTGGCGTGGGTGTGATCTTTTACGTGCTGATGGCACTGCGTGCGCGCCTGCGCAGCTTGGGCTGGTACGACAACAAGCCGCAACCCAACATTGGTGAATTACTCGACCTGGTTGCCCTGGGCAGCGTCGCCGACGTAGTGCCCCTGGACGCCAACAACCGCATCCTGGTGCATCAGGGCCTGGAGCGTATCCGCGCCGGTCGCGCGCGGCCAGGGATCAAGGCGATCCTGGAAGTGGCCAAGCGTGATGCCGCGCGTATCACCTCCACCGATCTGGGATTTATCCTTGGGCCACGCCTGAACGCGGCGGGTCGCCTGGATGATATGAGCCTGGGCATCGAATGCCTGCTCACCACCGACGTTGCCGCCGCGCGGGAAATGGCCGCGCAACTGGACGGCATGAACCAGGATCGCAAATCCATCGAGCAAGGCATGCAGCGCGAGGCCCTGGCCCAGCTCAAGGACTTGCCGGTGGAGTCGATGCCTTACGGCTTGTGCCTGTTCGACTCGGAATGGCACCAGGGCGTGATCGGGATTCTCGCTTCGCGTATGAAAGAACGTTACTTCCGCCCGACCATCGCCTTTGCCGACGCCGGGGATGGCTTGCTCAAGGGCTCAGGGCGCTCTGTGCAGGGTTTTCATATTCGTGATGCGCTGGCAGTGGTTGCGAGCCAGCATCCCAACCTGATCGCCAAATACGGCGGTCACGCCATGGCGGCGGGGCTGACATTACCCGAAGAAAACTTCCCGCTGTTTGCCGAAGCCTTTGATGCTGAAGTGCGTCGACAACTGCGTGAAGAAGATTTGACGGGACGCTTGTTGTCTGACGGCACCCTGGCGGTGGAAGAGTTTCACCTGG
Organism: Pseudomonas reactans; assembly: GCF_013385825.1. Classification (GTDB taxonomy): domain Bacteria; phylum Pseudomonadota; class Gammaproteobacteria; order Pseudomonadales; family Pseudomonadaceae; genus Aquipseudomonas; species Aquipseudomonas reactans. The sequence continues at coordinate 101,011 of NZ_JACAPG010000021.1, forward strand.
AACTGGCCCGCGCGTTGCGACATGCCGGGCCGTGGGGGCAGCACTTTCCCGAGCCGGTCTTTCACGGTGTATTCCAGTTGGTAGAGCAGCGCGTGGTGGGTGAGCGGCACCTGAAGGTGGTGCTCAAGACTGAATGCGGGTCAGTGAAACTCGATGGCATTGCCTTTGGAGTGGATCGTGAGGTCTGGCCGAACCCGACCGTGCGTTGGGTGGAGCTGGCCTACAAGCTGGATGTGAACGAGTTTCGTGGGAATGAGACGGTGCAACTGATGATTGCCCACATCGAACCGCGCTAGGCTCGATCAACTCCGTGCGCTAGTAGGAGCGAGCTTGCTCGCGAAAAACCTGAGGGCAACGCGTTCATCCAGGATGCCCGCGTTATCGTTGACGTTCTTCGCGAGCAAGCTCGCTCCTACAGGTTATTCGGTTTTGGCTTGGTGTTTGACGATGATATCCACCAACCGCTTGGCCAGCGCCGGGTAGTTCTCATCGAAGTGATGCCCACCTGGCAACTTCAACGCTTCACCCACGGCTGTCTTATCCGTGCAGCCGCTCTCGTCGACCTCTTCCGCTCCGTAGATGCACACCACTTTCTCAGGTGGCAGCTTGGCCATTTCCGGGCCGGTGGCGGCTTCTTTACCAGCGTTACCCAACCAGCCTTCCACTTCGATTTCGAAGCTGCCGGTGCGCGCGAACGCCAACAGGATGATCGCATCCACGCGCTGCTGCTCGTTTTCCGGCAGGCGGTTGTAGATCGCCGGCAATACATCGGCACCGAACGAATAACCGGTCAGTACGAAGCGCTTGGTGCCCCATTTCTGACGGTAGTGCTGCATGAGCTCGGTGAGGTCCTTGGCGCTTTGTTCCGGGGTCTTGTGCTGCCAGTAGTAACGCAGGGTATCGATACCCACCACCGGATAGCCGATCTTGGCCATTTCGCCGGCCACGTCACGGTCCAGGTCGCGCCAGCCACCATCACCGGAGAGGAACAGGGTGACGGTATCTTTCGCTTGGCCGGCCGGCACCTCAACCACTGGAATCGCCAGGCCGCCGTTGTCCGAACCCACCAGTTGCTTGCGTAACTCGTTGTTCAGCACTTGCGGGTAGTGAATGTCGTAGTCGCTGATGCTGGTGGTGGCGCGCGGTGTATCGCGTACGAAACTGGCGCTTTCATCGTCAGGGTTGTCATTCCAGGCCACCAGCCAATTGCCGTGTGCGGCCGTTTTCGGCAGCGGGTCCTTGCAGCCTTCCTGCACCAAGGCGAAGCCGACGGAGATGGCGTTGGCCTTGTCGTCGTTCTGGGTGGCCAACCAGCGCCAGGCGAGGGCGGCGCCAGGGCCGATGCCGCTGACCAGCGTCGTTGGGCCCTTGAGCTGGCCCAGGGCGTTTTGCAGCGCTTGCTCCTGCAGCTTGCAGTCGTCCTTGGGCAGGATCACCTGGACAATCTGCGCCTTGCCGCCTTGGCTCAAGGCGACCAGTTGGCTGTCGGTCAGGATTTCATCGGGCAACACGGCCACGGCCACACGGGCTTTCGGCGTTCCGTACGGGGTTACCCGAGTCATCACCGAGCCATCGGCCTGGGGCAGTTGCTCCAGGGTCGGCTGCGGGGCAGGGCGGTTCCAGTACCAATAGCCGCCACCCAGGACCAGGGCGAGCAGCACTACAAAGGCCAATACATACCGCCAGGAGCGTCGAATCATCAGCGTTTCACCAATCCAGTCAAGCCGCCCGCGATCAGGGCGGCGGTATCGGCCAGTGCCACCAGCGGATCAAGTCCTGCGGGCACGGCCATGTAACGGGGTTCCCAGTCAGGCTGGAACTTGTCTTTGAAGCGGCGCAAACCTTGGAAGTTATACAGTTGCTCGCCACGGCGGAACACCATCGAACCCAGGCGTTGGGTCAACGGGGCGCCGCGTCGTGGTTGCAGGCCCGACAACGGCACCATGCCGAGGCTGAAGCGGGCGTAGCCGTGACTCTTATAGTGTTGAATCAGGCCGACCATCATGAACTCCATGGTCAGCTTGGGCGCGTCCGGGTGGGCGCGCATCAGGTCGAGACTGGCCAGGTCGTGGTTGTAGGTCTCGAGTAGGTTGGCGAAGGCCACCGGGCGCCCTTCGAAGCGAATGATCGCAATGCGAAAGTGCTTGAGGTAGTCGTCGCTGAAACGTCCCAGGGAAAAGCCTTTTTCCCGTACATTCTTGCCGGTCAGCCAGGCATCGGAGATTACCTTGAGCTCGTCCATCGGCGCGGTGCCCGGCTCGCAGATCTCCAGGGACAGGCCGTCCCGCGAGCCGCGGTTCCAGGTGTAGCGCAGGTCCTTCATCTCTTTGCCCTTGGCTTCCAGGTCAAAGCGTTTCAGGTCGACACGGGCTTCTTCGCCCAACTTGATGGCGGTGAGGCCGATGTCCATGTAGTACGGCAGGTTCTCGGCGCGGACCTGGTAGAACACCGGGCGCGCATGGTGAATGTCGCACAGGTCACGGAACTGCCAGATCATCTCGGCCCGTGGCTGGGTCGGGCCAATCGGGTCGTACAAGGCTACCAGGCTGCGGCCGCGGCGGGCGTACATGAGGAACGCTTCATCATTGGGGTGGAACAGCAGCGCTTTATCGCCGGTAAGCGCCAGGCCTCCGTCGGGCTGGGACGAGGCCATCAGGATCTTGCTGGCGCGCTCCAGTTCGTCCGGCGTTGGCAAGTGGATCACCGGGCGCGCGGTGCGCAGCAGCCAGGTCAGCGACACAACCACCAGCACCACAGCGGCACCCAACAGCGAACGCAGGCCGCGTGGGGCGTTGGCGTCCAGGGTGAACTGCCACCACAGCTGATGGCTGTAAGGCACGTCTTGATAAGCGAACAGCAATAACCAGATCGAAGCACCCAGCACGCAGACACTGGCCACCAGGTACAGCGGCGAGAAGGGCAGTTCGGTGAGGCGGCTGGCGCGATAAAACGAGCGTCGGAAGATCGCCAGCAGGATCGCGGTCATGGTCATCAGGCTGGCTTCTTCCCAGTCGAAACCCTTGAGCAGCGAAAGCAGGGCGCCGACCAACAGCAGCACCATGGTCAGCATCCAGGCCGCCGACAAGCGTCGGCGCAGGCCCTGGGCCAACAACAGGCACAGCACGCCGATCAGGCTGGCGCCAAAGTGCGACGCGTCAATCAGGCGGTGGGGAATCAGGAAGCCGATGTTTTCCAGGCGTGAGTCGATTTCGGGCGTGGCGCCAGAGAACAGCAGGACCACGCCGGACAAAAAAACCAGCACGGCCAGCACTGGCGCGGCCAGCCCCGAGGCGACCCGCAGGCTTTGCTGGGTCTGGAACAGGCGCTGTGCTTCGTTGACCAGCAGGAACACGCAGGCGATCAGCAGCGGCAACACCACGTAGATCATGCGATACAGCAGCAGGGCGGCGGCCAATGGCGCGGCCCCCAGTTTGTCGGCGAAGGCCGCCAGCAGGATCGCTTCGAATACGCCCACACCGCCCGGCACATGGCTGAGCACGCCAGCGGCCAGGGCCAGCAGGTATACCAGCAGGAAGGGACCGAACGGCGGCGCTTCCGGCAGCAGCATATAAAGGACAGTGGCGGCAGCGGCCACGTCCAGCGCGGTAATGATCAGTTGCAGGAAGGTCAGACGGCGACCCGGCAGGCGCAGGGTACGACGACCGGCTTTTACCAGCAGGTTATCCGGGTAGGGTTGTTCCGGCAGGCGACGGCGATAAATACCGATGCACAACACCGCCGACAACAGCAGCACCGCGCCAGCAATACCGCCCAGCACCGCCTGTGGCAAATGCAGGTAGGTCGATGCGGCGGGCAGGTTGCTCAGTGTCGCCAATGCAGCCAGTGGCGGCAGTGCGGTGCCGAGCGCCAGGCTGGCGAACACCGTCATATGGGCGACTTCCGAAGCCCCGATGCCATGGCGTGCATATAAACGGTAACGCACCGAACCACCGGAGAGCATCGACAGGCCAATCGCATTGCCGATGGCGAAGGCGGTAAAGCCACCGAGGGCCAGGGTTTTGGCGGGCAGGTTCACGCCCGCGTAGCGCGCGCCGGAAAATTCATAGCCCAATAGAATGACGAAACCGGCGACGGCCGCCGCAAACGCACCCAGCAAGGCGGGCTTGGGCACTTCCAGGATCGAATCGTGGAGAGCGTAGAGGTCCAGTTCCAACAGCAGGTGGCGGCAGGCGATCAGGGCGATGGCGAACAACAATAGAGTGACGGCCAGCCCGATGGGTTGCCGGTACTTGCTCACCAGATCCAGCCAACGCAAACGGGTGGGTGTGATCGGTTGTTCTGCTGTGACAGTGTCTTGTGGTTCAGACGAGTTGGCGCGCATCAATCACCTCGTGGATTGTGCGCGACAGGATGGAGGTATCCAGCCAAGTTACCAATCCCTATGGACAAAATAATTACAAATATTAACGCGTATCACCGGGTGCGGCGACTGCGGCCATTGGTCGTAGAGGGTAGCGCTTGAGCATTGAGCATAGCTTGCAATGAGATGGACTCTACAAACCGCGAGCGGTTTCATGAAAGATGCCATGCCATTGTTTCAGAAGAACTTTTTCACCGGATACAAAAAAGGCCACTCTTTCGAGTAGCCTTTTTTGATGTTTGGTTGCGGGAGCCGGATTTGAACCGACGACCTTCGGGTTATGAGCCCGACGAGCTACCAGACTGCTCCATCCCGCGTCTGTGGGCGGCATTCTACAGCCCAGCGGCGGGGTGTCAACTGTTAATAGATATATCGGTCAAATAACTGCTCAGGCAACCTAAGTTTCAGATTGGAAAAGGTTTTTGTAGTGAGCGGGCTTGCCCCGCGCCGGGCTGCTCCGCAGCCCGTAGTGAAGTTCACTCGGTCCAGCCCTACAAAACTGACACGCACAAAAAAGGCCACTCTTTCGAGTAGCCTTTTTTGATGTTTGGTTGCGGGAGCCGGATTTGAACCGACGACCTTCGGGTTATGAGCCCGACGAGCTACCAGACTGCTCCATCCCGCGTCTGTGTGTCGGCATTCTACAGAGGAACGCAGGTGTGTCAACCCGTGAGTCGAAGAAAAGCGCTTGTGGTTCAATCGGTTAGCTCTCCAAGGTGGCCTCTCGATACCCCGCCAGCCCAGTCTGGCCGAGGGTTTCAGCTCTATCAGCAGGCCAAATTCGATTGAGAAAATAAATTCATCCGGGATTTTTCCTACCGCTCAAGCGGAAGAATCAAACTACTGGTGCTATATACAGGTGTGAATGCGATACTGGCCACCCGTAGGTACACACCCCCATTTATATGACGCAGCGCAAAATCATCCACGTCGACTGTGATTGCTTCTACGCCGCCATCGAGATGCGCGATGACCCGAGCCTGGCGCAAAAACCGCTGGCGGTGGGTGGCTCGGCGGACCGGCGCGGGGTGATCGCCACCTGCAACTACGAGGCGCGGGCCTATGGCGTGCGCTCGGCCATGTCGTCACGCCACGCCTTGAAGCTGTGCCCGGACCTGACCATCGTCAAGCCGCGTATGGATGCTTATAAAGAAGCGTCGAAGGAAATCCAGACCATCTTTCGCGACTACACCGATCTGATCGAGCCGTTGTCACTGGATGAAGCCTATCTGGACGTGTCCGACAGCCCGCATTTCGGCGGTAGTGCCACGCGCATTGCCCAGGATATTCGCCGGCGTGTCTCCAACCAGTTGCACATCACCGTGTCCGCCGGCGTGGCGCCGAACAAATTCCTGGCCAAGATCGCCAGCGATTGGAAAAAACCCAACGGATTGTTTGTGATCACCCCGGACCAGGTTGAAGACTTCGTCTCGCAACTGCGCGTGAGCAAGTTGCACGGTGTGGGCAAAGTGACGGCCGACAAACTGGCGCGCCTGGGAATCGAAGACTGCCTGCAGTTGCGCGAGTGGAACAAGCTGGCGCTGGTGCGCGAGTTCGGCAGTTTTGGCGAGCGACTGTGGAGCCTGGCTCGTGGGATCGATGACCGCGTGGTGCAGAACGACAGTCGCCGGCAGTCGATCAGTGTGGAAAATACCTACGACGTGGACCTGCCGGATCTCTCAAGTTGCCTGGCCAAACTCCCCGAACTGATGGAAACCCTGGCCGGACGCATGGCGCGCATCGACAGCAGTTACCGGGCGGGCAAGCCATTCGTTAAGGTGAAATTTCATGACTTTACCCAGACCACCCTGGAGCAGGCGGGGGCAAGGCGGGATCTGGAGAGTTATCAACAACTGCTGACGCAGGCGTTCAATCGGGGTGGGAAGCCGGTGCGGTTGCTGGGGATTGGGGTGCGGTTGCTGGACCTGAGTGGTGGCAATGAACAGCTGGAGTTATTTACCCCTTTGTAGGAGCGAGCTTGCTCGCGAAGAGCGCATCGGCAACGCGTTCATTCAGGACGCTCGCGTTATCGTTGACGTTTTTCGCGAGCAAGCTCGCTCCTACAAGGTTCAGCGAGCTCCAGGATCCGCCACCAACCGCCCCGCATCCTTGGTCAGCGCTTGCAGGAATTCCTGCTGCAACTCGGGATCATTGCGGGTCAGTTCGATCAGGCTTTGCTCCAGCTCACTGGCTTCCTCTTCCAGGCCCAGTTCAGACAAGCGCTTGACCCGGTGCACCCACTGGCTGACTTCGTCGTCTTCCAGGTCGTCGTAGATCAGGCCATGGGCTTCCAGCAACTTGCTGCGCAAGGTGCTGCTGACCGCCAGCGTGGAGTCCGAATGCACGTCGTCCTGGCCATCTTCCACGCTGATCTTCAAGGTCGTGACGCGGTTCAGGTCCTGTTCGGCAAACGGGCTGTCCAACAGGTTCAGGCGTAATACGCCGTTACGGTCGGTGGTCAACTCGTGGACTTGCTTGCCGGCGGTGACCTGCACCGGACGTTCGCTCCAGGGCAGGCTCGAATACTCCACGCGCTTGTCGCGCTGGACTTCATCGATACCCGCCAGGTTCTGTTGCGCACGGCCGTGGGACTGCACGTTCATGAACGGATTGAGGCCGTCCACGCCATAGATCAGCCAGTCACGCGTCACACTGGTCGGCAGGTTGCCAAGGGCGAATACGTTCACCACATTGGCGCCCGCGCCGGCCACCAGGGCTACGGCACCCAACGGCATCTCATAGAGTTTGCGCCAGGGCTGATAGGGCGTGTAGCGATCGTAACGACGGGTGACTTCGAACTCGGTGACCTCGAAGGTCTTCTGTTCGTGAATACGCACCCGGCGTTGCGGCAGCTCCAGCACTTTGGGTTCGCCTACGTCGATCTGCAGGCTGTGGTCGAGCAACTTACGCTCGACCCGCTCCTCGTGCTCACTGCGTTGCGACATCTGGTTGGCGCAGCCGCTGACCAGCAGGGCGCCGCACAAGGCGGCGCCCCCCAGGGCTCTGGTGTTTCGCTTGAACATGACTTCTCTTGATCTGGTTTTCAGCGACGAATACGCGCCTGAAGGAAAGACAGCACGTCAGCCACCGGCAACGGTTGGGCTTCGGCTTCGGTCCGGCTCTTGTATTCCAGATTGCCATCGGCCAGGCCGCGGTCACTGACCACGATCCGGTGCGGGATGCCAATCAATTCCATGTCGGCGAACTTGATGCCCGGGCTGGTTTTCTTGTCCCGGTCATCCAGCAACACTTCAAAACCGGCGGCCGTCAGGTCGGCATACAGTTTGTCGGTGGCTTCGCGTACTTGCTCGGTCTCATAACGCAGTGGCACCAGGGCGATCTGGAACGGCGCCAGAGTGTCGCTCCAGATGATGCCGTTCGCGTCGTTGTTCTGCTCGATGGCAGCGGCAACCACGCGGGAAACGCCAATGCCGTAGCAACCCATTTCCAGGATTACCGGCTTGCCGTTCTCGCCCAGTACTTTGCAGTTCATCGCCTGGCTGTACTTGTTACCCAGCTGGAAGATGTGCCCGACTTCGATGCCGCGCTTGATTTCCAGGGTGCCCTTGCCATCCGGGCTCGGGTCACCGGCGACCACGTTACGCAGGTCGGCCACGGTCGGAACCGGCAGGTCACGCTCCCAGTTCACGCCGAAGTAGTGCTTGTCGTCGATGTTCGCGCCGATGCCGAAGTCGCTCATCAGCTCGACCGAACGGTCGATGATGATCGGCAGCGGCAGGTTCAGCGGGCCGAGCGAACCGGCGCCGGCGCCAATGGCGTCGCGCAGTTCGGCGTCGGTGGCCATGACCAGCGGGCTGGCCACGCCAGGTTGCTGGGCAGCCTTGATTTCGTTGAGTTCGTGGTCGCCACGGATCACCAGCGCCATCAGCTTGCCTTCTTCTTCGGCGCGCACGATCAGGGTCTTGATGGTCTTCTCAATCGGCAGATTGAATTTTTCCACCAGGGCCGCGATGGTCTTGGTCTCTGGCGTATCCACCAGGCGCAGCTCTTCAGCCGGCGCTGGGCGGGAAGTTTCCCGTGGCACGGCTTCGGCTTTCTCGATGTTCGCCGCGTAGTCGGAACCGTTGCTGAACACGATATCGTCTTCGCCGGACTCGGCCAGTACGTGGAATTCGTGGGAGCCGGCACCGCCGATGGAGCCGTTGTCCGCTTCAACCGGGCGGAATTTCAGGCCCAGGCGCGTGAACACGTTGCAGTAGGCCTGGTGCATACGGTCGTAGGTGACCTGCAGCGACGCCTGGTCGGCGTGGAACGAGTACGCATCCTTCATGATGAATTCGCGGCCGCGCATCAAGCCGAAGCGTGGGCGGATTTCGTCACGGAATTTGGTCTGGATCTGATACAGGTTCAGCGGCAGCTGCTTGTAGCTGCTCAGCTCGTTGCGCATCAGGTCGGTGATCACTTCTTCGTGGGTCGGGCCGGCGCAGAAATCGCGGCCATGACGATCCTTGAAGCGCAGCAACTCAGGGCCGTACTCTTCCCAGCGCCCGGATTCCTGCCACAGTTCAGCCGGTTGGGTGCTCGGCATCAACACTTCCAGAGAGCCGGCGGCGTTCATTTCTTCACGAACGATGGCTTCGACCTTGCGCATCACCTTCAAGCCCATGGGCAGCCAGGTGTACAGGCCGGAGGCCAGCTTGCGGATCATACCGGCGCGCAGCATCAGCTGATGGCTGATCACGACCGCGTCGGAAGGCGTTTCTTTCTGTGTGGCGAGCAAATATTGACTGGTACGCATGGTAGGCCGTTGTCGGTTGCTTGGACTTGAAATGACTCTGGATTGTACGGGCGGTTGTCGCTCGCGTACAGGCATGAGCGCTGTAGGAGCGAGCTTGCTCGCGAAGATCGTCAACGATGACGTGGGAAACCGGGGAGAACGCGGCGTCTGTGAGTTCTTCGCGAGCAAGCTCGCTCCTACAAGGGATCCGTTTCTTCGGAGGGATTCAACCGAGCCCGCCGATTCTCCTGATACCAATGCAACGCAATGAGCACCAGCGTCGGCACACCCAGCATGCAGGTGATCAGGAAGAAATTGTGATAGCCGAACTTCTCTACCATCACCCCCGAATACCCACCGATCAGGCGCGGCAACAGCAGCATGATCGAGCTGAGCAACGCATATTGGGTGGCGGAGAACTTCAGGTTGGTCAGGCTCGAAAGGTAGGCCACGAATGCCGAGGTCGCCAGCCCTGAGCTGAAGTTATCCAGGGAAATGGTGAAGATCAGCATTTGCAGGTCCGGGCCCATGTCAGCGAGCATCACGAACAGCAGGTTGGTGCCGGCCGAGGCCACGCCTCCGATGAACAGGATCGGCAGGATGCCGAAACGCACGATCAGCAAGCCGCCCATGCCGGCGCCGACCAGGGTCATGATCAGTCCGAAGATCTTGCTGACCCCGGCGATCTGGTCCTTGGTGAAGCCCTGGTCGATGTAGAACACGTTGGCCATCACGCCCATCACGGTGTCGGACATGCGATAGGTGGCGATCAGCCCCAGCAGCAGCAACGCCTGCCAGCGGTAGCGCAGGATAAAGTCGTTGACCGGCGTCAGCACCGGTGCCAGGCCACGCCGACCCATGGCCGAGAGGCACAGGGAGGTCAGGGTGATATAGAGGATGGCACGCAGGAACGCGCGGTCTTCCATCAGCAGGTCCCACAAGCTCATGCCATGGAACAGCACACTTTCGAAATCGGTGTTGAACAGTTGGGTGAACATCGCCGGCACCGACACCAGCAACACGATCAGCACAAACACCGACATAAGTTGATGCACGAAGCTGTAGCGGCCGGCCTGCAACTGGGTGCGCAGTGGCACATTCGGTTCGCGCATGAACAGGGTCGTCAGCAGCGCCGGGACCATCAGTACGCCGAATAGCACATAGGTGCCGGTCCAGGCCGAGTGTTTATAGTTGAAGCCGGTGGAGCCGAAACCTTCGGCAAAAAACAGTGCGCCCGCCGTGGCCAGCAGGGCGGCAATGCGATAGCCGGACATGTAGCTGGCGGCCAGAGCAGCCTGGCGGCTGTCGTCGGCGATTTCCAGGCGATAGGCGTCGACCGCGATGTCTTGGGTCGCGGACGCGAAGGCGACGATGACGGCGATAGCGATCAGCCAGGACAAGTGTTTCTGCGGGTCGCAAAAACCCATGCCGATCAATCCGAGGATCACCAGCGACTGGGCCAGCACCAGCCAGGAACGACGGCGTCCGAGTTTGCCGAGCAGCGGCAGGCGCCATTGATCGAGCAGCGGCGACCACACCCATTTAAAGGCATATGCCAAACCGATCAGGCTCGCATAGCCGATGGTTTCGCGCGCCACACCGGCTTCACGCAACCACACTGAAAGCGTCGAGAACACCAACATGTAAGGCAGGCCGGCGGCAAAGCCGAGCAACAACAGGACTAACGTCGAGGGGCTGGCATAGGCGGCGAGCGCGGCGCGCCAGGTTTTACGGGGCATGGGCTGGAGTCTGCCTCAGATTTGCGGAAACAAAGCGCGCACTCTAACCGCTGTGCTCTACCGGGCGCCAGCCATGGCGCTGAATATCCACGCGATTGTTGCGGACAGCGACGCCTTCATCGCGCAAACGCGCGCGTTGTTCGTCACCCGAGGCACTGCCCACCGGCAGACTTATCCGACCGCCGGCACCCAGCACGCGGTGCCAGGGCAACTTGGTGTCTTCGGGAAGCTGGCTCAGGGTACGTCCCACCCAACGCGCGGCACGGCCGAGGCCCGCCAAGTGAGCCAGCTCGCCGTAGCTCACCACGCAGCCTGCGGGCACTTGGGCCAGGGTCAGGTAGAGCGCGGTGCGGCGCATTTCGGCGGGGCTTTGTGGGGTTTCGGCGGGCTGATTCACGGTGGGCATATCCATTGATACCGACGGCACAATTGTAGGAAAGGTCTGTAAGTGTGTTGATGAGAATTGAACTCAACATAAATCCTTGAGTCAGTCCTAGCTATCTAACACGATAATCGCCCTTTTTCGCCAACCTTGAGCTCCCGATCCGCTTATGTTGTCCAGAACCCTGCTGTGCCTCGCTGTTTTCAGCGCCTCCACGCCCTTGCTCGCCGATACCGTCTGGTTGAAGAACGGTGACCGCCTGACGGGCAAGATCAAGGTCTTCGACGGTGGCAAGCTGCTGATCCAGACCGATTATGCAGGCGCCATCCCGGTGGACTGGAAACAGGTGAAAACCCTGGAGAGCGACCAGGAGCTGCTGGTCAAGCAGGACGCCTACACCGGCGAGAAGGCCAAGTCCCTGAAAGCGGCGGATGACGGCAAGGTGGTGCTGGCCAACGGCGAGGCGCCCAAGACCGTCGAATTGGCCAGCATCCAGCAGATCATCAAACCCAAGCCTGTGATTGAAGACCTGGTGTGGAAAGGCAACGTGGACATGGCGCTGGACTATAAACGCGCCGACAAAGATACCAACGACTACGACATCGACTTCAAGACCACCGCCCGCCATGGCCAATGGCGTCACACCGGGCAGGGCGAGTACAACCGCGAGTTCCAGGACGATGTCACCACCACCGACAACTGGGCCCTGGAATACGACCTCGACCGCTTCCTGACCGAACACTGGTTCTGGCAGGGCCGCTTGACCTACAAGCGCGACAAGGTTGAAGACTTGTCCCGTCAGCGCACCGTCGGTACCGGCCCGGGCTATCAGTTCTGGGACGATGAGCTGGGCGCGTTCTCCTTGGGCTCGCTGGTCAACCGCACCGACTACGAATACGCCGACGGCGGCAAGGACAACTTCTATTCCCTGGCCATGAAGTGGAATTACAACCGCTACCTGGTGGGCAAGACCGTCGAGTTCTTCACCAACGGCGAAGTGGGCAAGCCTATCGGCGGGCCGGCGGAGTATTCGTTGGATGCAGAAATGGGCCTGCGCTACAAAGTCACCGAGTGGGCTTCGCTCAACCTCAAGGCCGAGCGCGACATCATCAGTGGCGACTCCGACAGCAGCCTGAGCAAGACCCGCTACACCGCAGGCTTCGGCGTGGCCTGGTAACACGGCCGAACAAAACCTGCTTGGCAACCTTTGCCGATAATGATTACCTTGCGTTGAGATTCATTCCCATAGGCACCATAGGCCATGGGCGGCTGATTATCCGAGGAGTCATACGTTGAGCGCACAGGTTGCCAAGAACGCCCGAGAGCTGTTGCTCAAGGAATACCGTGGGGCTCTCTCCACACTGTCCAAAGCCATGCCCGGCTTCCCTTTTGGTTCGGTCGTGCCCTATTGCCTCGACGAGCAGGGCCGCCCGCTGATCCTGATCAGCCGCATTGCCCAGCACACCCACAACCTGCAGAAAGACCCCAAGTGCTCGCTGCTGGTGGGTGAGCGCGAGGCGGATGACGTGCAGGCCGTCGGTCGCCTGACCTACCTGGCTGAAGCCGAAAAACTGGAGGAGGGCGCTGCCATCGAGGCGGCGGCTGAGCGTTATTACCGCTACTTCCCCGACTCAGCCAACTACCACAAGGCCCACGATTTCGACTTCTGGGTACTCAAGCCGGTGCGTCACCGTTACATCGGCGGTTTTGGCGCGATTCACTGGGTCGATCAGTTGACCTTGGCCAACCCGTTTGCGGGCAAGGCCGAGCGCAGCATGATCGAACACATGAACAGCGATCACACCAAGGCCATTGCCCATTACGTCGACCTCACCGGTTTGCCGACCTCCGAGCCTGCCCAGTTGGCCGGCATCGACAGCGAAGGCATGCACTTGCGTATAGGCCAATCCTTATATTGGTTGCCGTTTGCGGAGTCTTGCAACACGCCGACACAAGTACGCGAAGCCCTGGTTTCATTGGCTCATGCCGAGATCTGGCCGAAAAAAGAAGCCGCTGACGCTTGAATTCACGAAACGGCGACGTCATCTAAGGTGGACTGGCAAGGCATTCTTGCGTTGAGGAACCATTTGATGCGCCCTTTTTTGTTGCTCTTTCTGCTGTTCCCGGTGTTGGAGCTGTTCGTATTCGTTCAAGTCAGCAGTGCGATCGGCTTTTTTCCGGCCCTTTTGCTGATCATTCTCGGCTCGATGCTCGGCGTCCTGGTGCTGCGCGTCGCCGGCCTGGCCACGGCGCTGCGTGCTCGTGAAAGCCTGAACCGTGGCGAACTGCCCGCCCAGACCATGCTCGAAGGCCTGATGATGGCATTGGCCGGCGGCCTGTTGATCCTCCCGGGTTTTATCAGCGACGTGGTCGGCCTGGTCATGCTGCTGCCGTTCACCCGCAAACTGCTGGCCGGCAAGATGCGCCAGCGTGCCGAAGAGGCCGCGATTCGTCAGCGTGCGTTCGCCGACGACCTGCAACCCCGTGGCGGCCCGGCCCCGCGCCAGCCGTTGGGGCGTGAAGGTGATGTGATCGAAGGCGAGTTCGAACATCGCGACAGCAAATAACCGCTTAGTTGGCACGGCACCTCAGGGTGCCGTGTTGCTTTCAGCCGTCGGCACACGCAAAAAATTTACGCCGCGGCCCCTTGTAATAAGCTTATGCGCCCTTATGTAACGGTCACCGCAAGGTTTCTGGTGGCGACACCAGACAGACTTCCGCGTCTTGCCCAGCAAGCCGCGACCGGCACCGCCGGAATTTAACCCGCCGGAATTGATACCGGCCGATGAAAAACACAATTAGGAGAGATCGACAATGAAGCTTCGTCCTCTGCACGACCGCGTCGTAATCCGTCGTAGCGAAGAAGAAAAGAAAACCGCTGGCGGTATCGTTCTGCCAGGTTCGGCTGCTGAAAAAGCCAACCACGGTGTGATCGTCGCTGCGGGTCCAGGCAAAACCCTGGAAAACGGTGAAGTGCGTGCTCTGGCCGTTAAAGTCGGTGACAAGGTTGTATTCGGCCCTTACTCCGGCAGCAACACTGTGAAAGTTGACGGCGAAGACCTGCTGGTCATGGCTGAGAACGAGATTCTCGCCGTACTGGAAGCGTAATTTCCCCCGCTCATTTTCCCGTTACTCCAAAGTATTTAAGGATTATCGATCATGGCTGCTAAAGAAGTTAAATTCGGCGATTCCGCCCGCAAGAAAATGCTCACCGGTGTCAACATCCTGGCTGACGCAGTAAAAGCGACCCTGGGCCCGAAAGGCCGTAACGTGATCATCGAGAAGAGCTTCGGCGCTCCGACCATCACCAAGGACGGCGTTTCCGTCGCCAAAGAAATCGAACTGGAAGACCGTTTCGAAAACATGGGCGCGCAGCTGGTCAAAGACGTTGCCTCCCGTGCCAACGATGACGCAGGCGACGGCACCACCACCGCTACCGTTCTGGCTCAGGCCATCGTCAACGAAGGCTACAAAGCCGTCGCTGCCGGTATGAACCCAATGGACCTGAAGCGCGGTATCGACAAGGCGACCATCGCTATCGTTGCCGAGCTGAAAAACCTGTCCAAGCCATGCGCTGACACCAAGGCTATCGCTCAGGTAGGCACCATCTCCGCCAACTCCGACAGCTCCATCGGCGACATCATTGCCGAAGCCATGGAAAAAGTCGGTAAAGAAGGCGTGATCACCGTTGAAGAAGGCACTGGCCTGGAAAACGAACTGTCGGTTGTTGAAGGCATGCAGTTCGACCGTGGCTACCTGTCCCCGTACTTCGTCAACAAGCCAGAAACCATGGTTGCCGAGCTGGACAGCCCGCTGATCCTGCTGGTCGACAAAAAGATCTCGAACATCCGCGAAATGCTGCCAGTGTTGGAAGCCGTTGCCAAAGCCGGCCGCCCACTGCTGATCGTTTCCGAAGACGTTGAAGGCGAAGCCCTGGCGACTCTGGTTGTGAACAACATGCGTGGCATCGTTAAAGTCGCAGCCGTCAAGGCTCCAGGCTTCGGCGACCGTCGCAAGGCCATGCTGCAGGACATCGCCGTTCTGACCGGCGGTACCGTTATCTCCGAAGAGATCGGCCTGAGCCTGGAAAGCGCCACCCTGGAAAACCTGGGCAGTGCCAAGCGCGTGACCATCTCCAAAGAAAACACCATCATCGTTGACGGTGCTGGCGTTGAGCAGGATATCCAGGCTCGCATCACCCAGATCCGTGCCCAGGTTGCCGAGACTTCGTCCGACTACGACCGTGAAAAACTGCAAGAGCGTCTGGCCAAGCTGTCCGGCGGCGTTGCAGTGATCAAGGTTGGCGCCGGTTCCGAAGTTGAAATGAAAGAGAAGAAAGCCCGCGTTGAAGACGCGCTGCACGCAACCCGCGCAGCCGTTGAAGAAGGCGTGGTACCTGGCGGTGGCGTTGCGCTGATCCGTGCTCTGGAAGCCCTGGCCAACCTGACCGGCGACAACGCTGATCAGAACGTCGGTATCGCTGTGCTGCGTCGCGCTGTTGAAGCGCCGTTGCGCCAGATCGCTGCCAACTCCGGCGACGAGCCAAGCGTTGTGGTCAACGAAGTCAAGAACGGCAAAGGTAACTACGGTTACAACGCTGCGACTGGCGTCTACGGCGACATGATCGAAATGGGCATCCTGGACCCTACCAAGGTGACTCGTTCCGCGCTGCAAGCAGCATCCTCCATCGGCGGCCTGATCCTGACCACCGAAGCTGCGATCGCTGATGCACCGAAGAAAGAAGGCTCGGCTGGCGGCGGTATGCCAGACATGGGCGGCATGGGTGGCATGGGCGGCATGATGTAGTGCGACGAGAGTCGCTATAGGTAGAAGCACCTAGCGGGCTACATCTTAGGTGATCACCGGTTGAACCGGTGATCACTTTCCCGCAGAAACAGCTTAAAAAACCCGAAGTCCGGGCGTCAAAACCCGGATTTCCGGCACTCACAAGGTGCTTAGAATTCGGCGTAATGTCGCCTATATATCGTGATTTTCTCTCTGGAAATCATCAGAACGATATGCGTACTGAGCTTGCAGATTTTGAATCACTGCGAGGGAGGTATGGGAAATCGTGTCCAAAGAGCTGGCCTGCTCCTATCTATAGGGCGCAAGCCATAGCTGTCATTGTCTCACCCGGAAACCGCAAGGTAGAGGGGCGCGAGACCTTTTGTTCAGCCAAAAGTAGCCTAGGGATAGTGCGTCGCTGGTAACGGCGGGGTGCGAAGCTTCCTGACAATGTAGTCCCATGATTCTGTGGTGTGTGGTCGCCGCGAGGCACCATGCAGACCCTGCGAGCAACACGCGGGTGAGACGCTAGGCTGGTTGGTATGGCCAACGTAAGTGAACTGCTGATAAACACCGTCAACCGCATGGAGCCAAAGTTGCTGATAGGCTTTGACCAAAATGGTGCATGACTGGTTGTCCCTTTTACATCTGGGGGCACGCTGACATTGAGTCATCGGTGAATAGGCAGGGCCTAACCCATCCTTGTGACGGTTATGGAACTCGGTAAGCCCGTATTTTCGCCATTGGCCTGTATGGCAAGGCAGGTCGACCGTGAGGAAGACTGTTGAAAATGCGGGTAGAGGATGTCGGAAAAAGCGAATGCCTCCCTGTAATGGGGTTGGATAAGGGCTCTGCCCTGACTGGAAACGGTGCTGACTTCCGACTGGTCTTTGATCGCGAGAAGGCCTGTAAAGCCATCAAGAACAGACGTTTGTCGGTTTGACCGGCTGCGTCTAACTCATAGAAATCCCTTGCGGGGCAGTGTACTCACTCCCCCACAAGGGCGACGTGCGTCTACTGCCCTCTGGGGAAATCTTCTCTGGAGGAAAAGCAAGATGAGTGCGTCTGAAATAGAAGTACCTGCGTCCTCCCATCTGGCCATCAGTTGGCATTCGATAGACTGGGAAACAGGTCATCGACAGGTGCGAGGGCTACAGGTACGGATCGCGAAGGCAGCCAAGAATCAGCAATGGCGGCAGGTGAAAACCTTGCAGCGTATGCTGGTTCGCTCGTTTGCCGCCAAGGTATTGGCGGTTAAACGGGTCACTGAAAACCGGGGTCGCAGGACTCCCGGCGTCGATGGGGAAACCTGGAGCACGCCTGAAAGCAAATGGAAGGCAGTTTTTCGGTTAGAGCGCAGGGGCTACAAGCCCCGGCCACTGCGGCGGATTTACATTCCCAAAGCAAATGGCCAGCGTAGACCGCTGGGGATTCCGACGATGCTGGATCGAGCGATGCAGGCGTTATACCTGCTGGCACTTGAACCGGTGTCTGAGACCACAGCCGACCGAAATTCCTATGGCTTTCGCCCTCACCGTTCCACGGCAGATGCAATCGAGCAATTGTTCGTCAATCTCGGTCGCAAGCATTCTGCGCAGTGGGTCATGGAGGGCGATATAAAGGGATGTTTCGACAACATCAGTCACGACTGGCTGATCACTAACGTCCCGATGGACAAAGTGGTTCTAAGGAAATGGCTGAAAGCGGGATATTTGGAATCCGGTCGATTGAATCCGACAGGGGCGGGAACTCCGCAAGGAGGGATCATCTCGCCCGTATTGGCCAACCTGGCCCTTGATGGACTGGAAAAGGAGCTCGAATCTCGGTTCGGGCAGCGTAATACCAAAGCCAGCTACAAGACCAAGGTCAACTATGTGCGATACGCAGATGATTTCGTCATCACCGGCATCTCGAAAGAGCTGCTGGAAAACGAGGTGAAGCCACTCGTCGAAGCCTTCATGGCCGAGCGGGGGTTGAGCCTTGCGGTGGAGAAAACGTTGTTCACGCATGTATCGGATGGGTTCGATTTCCTCGGTCAGAATATTCGCAAGTACGGTGACAAGCTGCTGATAAAGCCAGCCCACAAGAACGTGAAAGCATTTCTGGCCAAGGTTAAGGCGTTGGTTGAAGCGAACAAAGCGGCACCGGCCAGCCTGTTGATCAAGCAGCTCAATCCAGTTATTCGGGGTTGGGCCAATTATCATCGGCCGATTGTCGCCAAGCAGACCTTCAACTACGTGGATTACAGGATCTGGAAATTGCTATGGCGATGGTGCAGGCGGCGACATCTGAATCGCTGCAAACGTTGGATCAAGGAAAAATACTTCAAGCGCGTGGGAACACGTAGTTGGGTATTCTCCGGGCTACACCCCAGCGGCAAACTGCTCCACTTGTTGTACGCCAGCGATACGCCGATCAAGCGGCACACCAAGATCAAGGCGGAGGCTAACCCATACGCCCCAGAGGACGAGATGTACTTCGAGCAACGGCTGGAATATGCGTGGCGAAGCTCGGACGAGGGGAAGCGGAAGACGCTGACGCTGTGGCTTGGCCAGAGCAAGCGCTGCCCGATGTGCAAGCAGTTGATTACGTTCGAAAGCGGGTGGAACATTCACCATGTTATCGAGCGGCACAAGGGCGGATGCGACGAGCTGGGCAATCTGGTGTTGTTGCATCCCAACTGTCATCGACAGTTACACAGTGCGGCACCGGCTCTTTCAACTGAGAAAGGGCTTACAAAGGCTTGAGCTGTATGCGGGGAAACTCGCACGTACAGTTCTTAGGGGAGGGACGGTCAGTAATGGCCGTTTCTTACCCGACAGCCAGCCTTACCCGGCTAACTGAAAAGCCCCGCCTGCAGTGATGCAGGCGGGGCTTTTTTGTGGGCGACTGTTACTCAACCAATCGCGCGTCGACGCAACAGCTTCTTGAATGTCATCCCGCGGGCCAGTGTGGGTTGGCCGATAAAGAGCACACGTGCAGCGGACCACGGTGCAGTCGTACTGTCGAGTGGCTCTTCGGTAGGCACATGTGCGGTTGTGCTGGGTATGGGCCGCCCCCAGTGGCAGGCCAGCAGTGAACTGGCGGCAATACACAGCGACAGCATCAACGTGGGCAAATGCTTCTTGGGGGGACGCATGAACGGGCTCTCCAACCGGATCCAAAGGATGGGACCCAGGGTGCAGGGGCTCTCCTGGATCAGGTGGCGAGGTTACGCAGAATGCCGGCGGTTCATTGTCACAGGCTGTAACACGCTGGTTATTGGGGGCGCAGGGGCAGGATCAGGGTCAGGCGCGCACCGCCCAAAGGGCTGCGCGTAACGGACAACTCACCGCGGTGCCATTGGGTCGCGCGCTTGGCCAGCGCCAGGCCGAGGCCGAAGCCGCCGGACTCATCGCCGCCCATGGCCAGTCGTACGAAAGGTTCGAATACCTTTTCGCGGTTTTCAGCGAGGATGCCGGGGCCGTCGTCGTCCACATGCAGCACAAGATGCTGGTCATCCTGGCGAGCGGCGCTGACGCACACCTGGTCGCGGGCATAGGTGATGGCGTTGCTCAACAGGTTGCGCACGATCAAATGCAGCAAGGCGCGGTCGCCGATCAGTTGCAGATCCGCAGGCTCAGTGTCCAGGCTCAGGCGGCGATGGTGTCCGTCGAGCAAGGCGAACTCCTGATGCAGCCAGTCGCGGATAGGGATGGGTTCATGTTGCAGGTCGGTGGGCGCACCGGCCATCCGGGCAAAGGCGAGGCTGGCGCGGACCAGGGCTTCGAGTTCTTCCACATCGGTTTGCAGGCGTTCCTGCAAGCGGGTACGGGTGGGTAAATCGTCACTCTTGCCCAGCAGGGTCAAGGCGAAACGCATCCGTGCCAGAGGCGTGCGCAGTTCGTGGGAGACGGCTTGGGAAACCTCCCGGTGACGTTCGCTCATCGCCGTAATGTCCTGCGCATGTTGTTGCACGGTTTGCAGCAGCGGCGTCCATTCCTTGCCCATGGCCGGCAACATTGCATTGGGCGTGCGAGCCAGGGTGCCCAGGCAGGCATTGAGTGCTTCCACCTCGGCGGTACGCTGACGGCGTGCGCGCAGACCCAGCCACATCCACAGCCCCAGAGGCAGGCCGGCCACGCACGCGGTGATCCCATAGACCGGGAATTTCAGCAGGTCCTTGACCTCGGCTGTTCCCCACATGGGCCCGAACTGAATCAACGTCTTGTCGTCGAGCGGGAAATAGCTAATGTCTTCATCGCTGTTTTGCGCCGGTTGCTGGTGTTTGAGCATGATCAGCGCCTCGGGCGGTAACTCGATCTCATCCAGGGTGACCAGGCTGATCGGGTACTGGAAGCGCGCACGCAGCGCCTCCATGCGCGCTTCACGCTGCTCGGCCGGCAAGGGCTTGAGCTGCTCCGCCACCAAGTAGCCCGGCCCGGCCATCAAGCGCAAAAAACTGTACTCGCCGACGAACACCGAAGCGTTGGCGCACAGCCACAACAAATAAAGCGTCAACGCGCCCCAACTGGTGCCCGCCACGATCGCCATCCAGGGCCGCACTTTAGAGAGCATGCCGAGCGCCTCGCGGGATTTCGACAAACAGATAGCCCTGGGCCGTGATGGTCTGGATGGTCACCGGGCAGTCCAGGCTCATCAGCTTCTTGCGCAAGCGTGAGACGCGCATGTCCACGGAGCGATTGATCCCGTCGTATTCCAGGCCACGCAGGCTTTGCAGGAGTTTTTCCCGGGTCAGCAGCACCCCGCAATGGCGGGCGAAGATCGTGAGTAACTCGAACTCGGCCACCGAAAACTGCAAGGGCACCTCATCGAGCCAGGCGAAGTGGTTGTTGAGGTCCAATCGAAAGGTGCCCCACTGGTAATAGGCGCGGGGGGCTTGTGGATGGCGGCGCAGCAACGAGCGGATCCGGGCCAGCAGCAACAGCGGGTCGACGGGCTTGACCACATAGTCGTCCGCGCCGACGTTGAACCCGGTCAATTGCTCGGCGTTCTCGTCCAGCGCCGTCATCATCAGGATCAAGCCGGGGTACTGGTCGCGAATCTGCCGGCACAACGTGAAGCCGTCAATGCCCGGCAACATCACATCCAGGATCAGCAGCGCCGGCTGTTCGTCACGGATACGCTGGGCTGCGCGATCGCCGCGGTGTTCCACCGCCACGGTAAACCCTTCGGCGCGCAGGAACTCGGCGGTCAGCGCGGCCAGAGGGAGGTCATCTTCGATCAGCAGCAGGGTGTCGGGCATGAAAGGGCGTCGTCGCCAGAGAATGGGCGCAAGTGTTACGCCCTTCAGAAGGGCAGGCAAGGGGCGTTCGTTTGGCGGCCATTTTTGCCTGGGGCCTGTCGTCGGTGTGTGAAGCTATAGTGAAAAACTCGTTGGTTGATCCAATCAGTTGAAAAGCGTAATCGCCGCGCCCTCCAGGTCTATCCCTGAGCAACACTTGGCCTTAAGCTGCGCGAGCCAACACGGCCGTTACCGCGTACGGAGACACTGCCCATGCGAATTTTATTGGTTGAAGACAACCGCGATATTCTGGCCAACCTGGCGGATTACCTGGGGCTGAAGGGCTATACCGTGGACTGTGCGCAGGACGGTTTGTCGGGCCTGCACCTGGCCGCCACCGAGCATTACGACCTGATCGTGCTCGACATCATGCTGCCCGGCATCGATGGCTACACCCTGTGCAAACGCCTGCGCGAAGATGCGCGCCGTGACACGCCGGTGATCATGCTCACCGCCCGCGACCAATTGGATGACCGGCTGCAGGGCTTCAAGTCCGGCGCCGATGACTACCTGCTAAAACCGTTTGCCCTGTCGGAACTGGCCGCGCGTATCGAAGCCGTGCTGCGCCGTGCCCAGGGTGGCGGTCGGCGCGCCCTGCAAGTCGGCGACCTGCATTACGACCTCGACACCCTGGAGGTGACCCGCGAAGGCCGCTTGCTCAAGCTCAACCCGGTCGGCCTGAAGCTGCTGGCGGTGTTGATGCAGAAGAGCCCGCACGTGCTGCGCCGCGAAATTCTTGAAGAAGCCCTGTGGGGCGACGACTGCCCGGACAGCGACAGCCTGCGCAGCCATGTCCATCAATTGCGCCAAGTGATCGATAAACCGTTCGCCAAGCCGTTGCTGCAAACGGTGCACGGCGTCGGTTATCGCCTGGCTGAGGGTAGAGATGGAGTTTAAGCAAAGCCTTGCCCAGCGGATCATCATCGCCTTTGCGTTGATGAGTGCGTTGGTGGCGGGGGCCTTCGCCATGGGTATCGTCGCGACGGTGCACCTGGTGGAAGAGAAGCTGATCTCGGCAGGCTTGGGCGGCGACCTGCAGCGCCTGTTGCTGATGGACACAGTCGAAGACTGGCGGCACCGCCCCGAGCCGGACCAGTTGTTTTACTTCAGCGGTGGCCCTGGCGATTTTGAGTTGCCCAAGGATCTGCGTCACCTCGAACCCGGCTTCCATGAAGTGTTCCGCGAAGCGTTGTCGTACCACGCCATGGTCGAAGTGGTCGACGGCCGGCGCTACGTGTTGCTGCAGGATCAGAGTGATTTCGAAGAGCGCGAGCGCGTGCTGTTTGCCGTGGTGCTGGTGGGTTTCGTACTCAGCCTGGCGCTGGCGGTATTCCTTGGTTGGGTGCTGGCACGCAAAGTGATGGCGCCGGTCGTGCGCCTCGCCCGCCAGGTGCGTCACCGCGACCAATTGCTGGGTTTGGCGCCGCCGCTGGCACCGGACTATGCGGCCGACGAAGTGGGTGAGCTGGCGGTGGCGTTCGATGCCACCCTGGGGCGCCTGCGTCAGGCGTTGTCCCGTGAGCAATTGTTTACCAGTGACGTCAGCCACGAATTACGCACGCCGTTGATGGTGCTGGCCAGTTCCTGTGAACTGCTGCTGGAAAACCCGGCCATTGATCAACGTGGGCGCAATCAAGTGCAACGCATTGCCCGCGCTTGTGAAGAAATGCGCGAGCTGGTGCAAACCTTCCTGATGCTGGCCCGTGCCGAGCACAATGACGCGGCGATGTCGCCTCAGGTGACCCTGGCGCAGGTGGCGGATGACTTGCTCGGTATCTGGCGTGACCCCATCGAGCGTAAAGGCCTGGAGCTGATCTACCAGCCGGGCAACCCCCTGGACACGCGGTACAACACCACCTTCCTGCACGCCGTCATGGGCAACCTGCTGCGTAACGCCCTGCACTACACCGAACACGGGTTTATCCGCCTGACCCTGGAGCCCGCAGGCTTTGTGGTGGAGGACAGTGGTGTGGGTATTCCCGAAGACAAGCGCGAAGCGATGTTCGAGCCGTTCGTGCGCGGCAGCGAGAAACGTGGTGACGGCCTGGGCTTGGGGTTGTCACTGGTCCAGCGCATCTGCGAAAACCAGGGCTGGACCGTGAGCCTCAGCACCATGGAGCCCAACGGCTGCCGCTTTCACGTGCAATTGAGTCAGGTCAACGCCTGACTCCACCCTCTGCCGCTATCCTGCCAGAGATCCCCGTCATTCGGCGAAGATGGCCCCATGCCATTGCTTGTGTCTGTAAAGTCTTGAAATGTATGGGGTTGGACAGGACAAGATTTTCACAACGGGTTGACCTGTTGATCACAGTGCGCTGCTTAAGGTTGTAGGCATCAGCAACTGGAGATCCGTCGATGTCTACCCCGATCAAGCTCGAATTTTCCGAAAAGTACGACGACGAACACGCCCACGAATATTTGCTCAAGCATCAGGACAATCTGGCGCGCCGGTTGTCCCACAAACGCGACGAGCAATTGGCCCGTGGCGCGCTGGCGATGGCCGGTGAGCCTGGCCTGGTATTGGACCTGCCGTGCGGCGCAGGGCGTTTCTGGCCGCTGCTGGCGGAAAAGCCCAACCGCGTCATTATCGGTGCCGACAATTCGGCGTCGATGTTGAAGGTGGCAACAGTCGCCCAGCCCGCCGATGTGGTGAAACGGGTACGACCCTTGCAGACATCTGCCTTTGATATCGATCTGCCGGACAACTCGGTCGACAGTATTTTCTGTATGCGCCTGCTGCACCACATTGGTGATCCGGCGCACCGACTGGCGATATTGCGGGAGTTTCAGCGCGTTACCCGTGACAGCGTCATTGTTTCGCTGTGGGTCGATGGCAATTTCAAAGCCTGGAAACGCAAGCGTCTCGAAAGCCAGCGTCGCAAGAAAGGTGAGCAGGAAGGTTACCAAAACAGGTTTGTGTTACCGGCTGCTACTGTTGAAGCAGAATTCGAAGAAGCCGGTTTTCGTGTTCAGGAATCCCTGGACTTCATACCGCTCTACGCCATGTGGCGAGTGTATGTATTGCGCAAGAGGTAACAGGATGGCAGTTGAGTGCGTAGCAGGCAGTCATGTAAAGCCCGAAGAACGATTCGATTATTTCTGGCGCCAGCAAGGCGAGTGGGTCGAAGAGCCCAATCGCCGGCGCGGGGGTGAGAGTGGTGTGCAACGCGTGATGACCGCCAATGGACGCCTGCTCTACAGCAAGCGCCAGACCGGGCACATCTACCGCAGTTGGCTGCATCCTTTTGGCCGCCCCACGGTATTGCGTGAGCGAGATGCGATCAAGGGCCTGCGCCTGTTGGACGTACGTGTGCCGGAAATGGTCTTTTGCGAGGCACGCAGGGACCCCGAGCACCACTGGCAGGCTCTGCTGGTGACCGCAGCCCTCGATGGCTTCGACGAAATCGAAAACTGGTACGCAGCCGGTGGCCGCGAGCAGTACGGCGAGTTAGTGCATGAGCGCGTGCTCAAGGAGCTTGCCGGCACCTTGGCGCGCATGCACCGTGGGCGTTGGCAGCATGGCTGCCTGTACATCAAGCACATTTTTGTAAGGGTGACCGGCCAGGGCGACTCGGCCAACGTCGAGGTGGCACTGCTGGATTTCGAGAAATGCCGCCAACGTTTGACCGCCTATCGGGCCGCTTCCCACGACATGCTGCAACTGCGCCGCCATTCGTCGTGGAACGATACGGACTGGAAGAAACTCAGCTACTTTTACGAGACGGCGTTTGGCAGCGCTATCAAGGGTTTAACCAGATGAAGCTAGAAATAGCACGAGGTTTGTTCCTGGTCGGGGCGTTGGGCGTTGCAGCCTTGGCGCTGGCGGCGTGGGAACAGCCTCGCACACAGGTACTCAGTGCAACGCAGGGTGGTGCGCAATGCCTGTTGCCGCGCGTCGCCAAGGCGAGCACCGCGGCCAAGCCTGATCATGAGTTGTTGCTGTTCATGTTTGGCATGTCTCAAGGGATGAGGCCACAGAGTTGAAACGATTCAACCCCCCAGGAAAGGGCCTTGCGATGCGAGGCCCTTTTTTTTGCCTGGGTGTCAGGCCTTGTCCGGCTTGGCGAGCAAGGTGTACACGCACGGCAGCACAAACAACGTAAACAGCGTGCCGATCGACATTCCCGTCGCAATCACCATGCCGATATCAAACCGGCTCACTGCACCGGCACCCGTCGCGAAAATCAGCGGCACCATGCCGAACACCATCGCGGCAGTGGTCATCAGTACCGGTCGTAGTCGTATCGCTGCAGCTTCCTCCACCGCCTGCCGTGGCGTCAGGCCCTTGTCCTTGCGCAGTTGGTTGGCGAACTCGACGATCAGGATCCCGTGTTTGCTGATCAGGCCGATCAGCGTCACCAGGCCGACCTGGGTGTAGATGTTCATGCTCGACCAACCGAGGAACAGCGGAATCAGCGCTCCGCAGATCGACAGCGGCACCGTCACCAGGATCACCAGTGGGTCGCGGAAGCTCTCGAACTGCGCCGCCAGCACCAGGAAGATGATCGCCAGGGCCAGGCCAAAGGTGACCCACAGCGCCGTGCCCTCTTGGATGAATTGCCGGGAGGCACCGCTGTAGTCGAACGCATAGCCGGGCGGGGTTTCCTCAATGGCAATCTGGCGCACAGTGTCGATGGCCTCGCCCATGCTGACGATGGGAAAGCCCGAGATCAGCGCCGAATTGAGTTGCTGGAACTGGTTCAACTGCCGGGGCCGAGCGCGGTCCGTCACGCTGATCAAGGTCGAGAGTGGCAACAATTCGCCCTGGGCGTTCTTCACGTAGTAGTTGTTCAGCCACTCTGGATTGTCGCGGTAGGTGCGCTCGACTTGGGCGATCACCTTGTAGCTGCGCCCATCCAGGGTGAAACGGTTGATTTCCGCCTCCGCCAGCAACGTTGCCAGGGTGCCGCCGAGGTCCTGCATCGACACGCCCATCTGCGCCGCCTTGGCGCGGTCGATGTCCACCACCACTTCGGGTTTGTCGAACGCCAGGTCGATGTCGACAAAGGCGAATTTGCCTGACTCCATCGCACGTTTCTTCACGCGATTGGCCACTTCCAGCAACGACTCATAATCGTTGGCGGTGTTGATCACAAAACCGAACGGCAACCCTTCGCCCGTGCCGGGCAAGGAGGGCAGGTTGAAGCCGAACACCTGCAGGCCGGGAATCTGCTCCAGGCGCTTTTGCACCTCGGGCAAGATTTGCATCTGGGTACGCTGGCGCTCGTTCCACGGCTTGAGCAGGAAACCGCCGATGCCCGATTGCACGCCGTTGAAGCCGTTGATCTGGAACGACGAGTAGTACTCCGGGAATTCCTTGAAGATGTTGATGAACTCGTCGGTGTAGGTGTTGAGGTAGTCTAGGTTGGTCGGCTGCGGCGCGCTGGCCATCATGAAGATGATGCCCTGGTCTTCGTCGGGGGCCAGTTGCGACTGGGTGAACTTGAGGAACACCGGGATCAGGCACAGCACGATCAATGCAAATACGATCACCACCGGCCGCGTATTCAGGGTGCCGTGCAGCATGCGTTGGTAGCGACGCTTGAGTCCGTCGAAAATCCGGTCGAGGCGGTGAGCCAGTCCAGAAGGGTTTTCATCATGGCGCAACAGCAGCGCGCACATCATGGGTGACAGGGTCAGGGCGACAATGCCGGAAATGATCACCGCCCCGGCCAGGGTCAGGGCGAATTCCTTGAACAACGCGCCGGTGAGTCCTTCGAGAAAACCGATCGGCGCATACACCGCGGCCAGGGTGATAGTCATCGACACCACCGGCAGGGCAATCTCCCGTGCGCCTTCCAGCGCTGCATCCAGCGGCGTCTTGCCTTCCTCGATGTGCCGGTGGATGTTTTCCACCACCACGATGGCGTCATCCACCACCAGGCCGATGGCCAACACCATCGCCAGCAAGGTCAGCAGGTTGATCGAGTAACCCATCAACTGCATGAAAAACAGCACGCCGATCATCGACAGCGGGATGGT
Organism: Pseudomonas reactans; assembly: GCF_013385825.1. Classification (GTDB taxonomy): domain Bacteria; phylum Pseudomonadota; class Gammaproteobacteria; order Pseudomonadales; family Pseudomonadaceae; genus Aquipseudomonas; species Aquipseudomonas reactans. The sequence continues at coordinate 128,302 of NZ_JACAPG010000021.1, forward strand.
GATCACCGGGATCACCACCGAACGCAGGGCACCGAGGAACAGGAACACCACCACGATCACGATCAGCACGGCTTCAAACAGGGTTTTGACCACCTCGTTGATGGACGCCTGGATAAACAGCGTGGCGTCGTAGGCAATTTCCGCCTTGAGGTTGGGCGGCAGCTGGGACTCCAGCTCCGGCATGATCTTGCGCACTTCCTTGATCACGTCCAGCGGGTTGGCGCTGGGCGTGGCCTTGATGCCGATATACACCGACGGCGTGCCGCCAAACGAGCTGATGGCGTTGTAGTTTTCCGCGCCCATTTCCACCCGGGCCACGTCCCGCAGCAGCACCCGGCTGTCGCCATCGGTTTTCACAGTGATGGCGCCAAAGGCTTCAGCGGACTTGAGGTCGGTGTTGGCGTTGATGCTGGTGACGATGAATTCGCCTTTCAGCTCACCGGCAGCGGAGAGGAAGTTGTAGCGGCGCACGGCGTCGGTGATGTCGCTGGCACTGAGGCCGAAACCGGCCAGTTTCACCGGGTCGAGCCAGAGGCGCATGGCGAACACCTGGTTGCCGAGGATCTCCGCTTCGGCCATGCCGGGCAGGGTGGCGAGCTTGGGTTGGATCACCCGTGACAGGTAATCGGTGATCTGTGGGTTGCTCAGTTGCCCGCTGGAGAAGCTGATGTACATCAGCGCCGAAGCATCGGCGGCCTCTTCGCTCAGCACCGGGTCTTCGGCGTCTTGCGGCAGCTTGTTCTTGACCTCGTTGGCCTTGGCCAGCAATTCGGTAAACAGGCGGTCGCTGTTGGCGCCGATGCGCGCGTAGATCGAGATCACCGAGAAGTTCTGGCGGCTCACCGAGGTCATGTAGTCGATGCCTTCTGCGCTGGCCAGACTTTGCTGCAACGGCTGGGTGATGTAGCCCTGAATGGTCTCGGCATTTGCGCCGGGGTAGGCGGTGGTCACCGTGATCAGGGCGTTTTCCATGCTCGGGTATTGGCGCAGCGGCAACTTGCTGTAGGCCTGGAAACCCAGCAGCACGATCAGCAGGCTGACCACCATGGCCAGCACCGGACGACGGATAAACGCATCTGTGAACCTCATGGCCTAGTGCCCTGCCGGCAGGTTTTTGTCCGGGCTGATGGCGATGGGCGTGCCGTTGTCCAGCTTGAGCTGGCCGGCGCTCACCACTTGCTCACCGGCTTTGAGGCCCTTGCTCACCAGCACCAGGCCACCGCGTCGCTCGCCGGTCTCGACGAAACGTCGCTCGGCGATCAGCAGCGGCTTGCCATCAGCATCCTTTTCCACCTCGCCGGCGTCGGTTTTTTTCTCGGCCACGGCGTACACCGAGTTGCCGTAGAGGGTGTAGGTGATTGCGCTTTCCGGCACCACAATCTGCGGGGCCGGGTTGGGCAGCAGCACGTTCAGGCTGGTGAACATGCCCGGCAGCAGCTTGCCATCCGGATTGGCCAAGGTGGCGCGCACCAACACATTGCGCGTGCTGTTTTCGACTTTCGGGTTGATCGCGCTGATGCTGCCCGGAAATTGCTCGCCGGGATAAGCCGAGACTTCCACCTGCACTGCCTGCCCGAGGGCGACTCTGGGCACGGAGTGTTCGGGGATATAGAAGTCGACATAGAGGCTGCTGAGGTCCTGCAAGGTGGCGATCACCGTGCCGCTGGCCAGGTAGTCGCCCACATCGACTTGGCGAATGCCGATGGTGCCGCTGAACGGCGCGACAATGTGCTTCTTCGCCAGTGAAGCCTTGAGCTGATTGACCGTGGCCTTGTTCTTTTGCAGTTGCGCGGACAGGCGGTCGAACTCGCCTTTGGAGATGGCCTGGCTGCCCACCAGTTGGCTGCCGCGACCGTAGTCCACATGCGCCAGGCCGAGGTCCGCCTGGGCGGTTTCCAGCAGCGCGCTTTCCACTGCGCTGTCGAGTTGCACCAGGGGTTGGCCAGCCTTGACGTTCTGCCCGGACTCGAACTGCACGTCCTTGACCGTACCGGCCACCTCCAGGCTCAGGTTCACACCTTGCAGGGCTTTGAGTGAGCCGACGGCTGGAAGGCGCTGTTGCCAGGGTTGTTCGACCACCGTCGCGACCGCCACGCTGACCGCCGGTTTTGGCTTGGAAAAGACCTGGATCTGCTGGTAGATGGAAAAGGCTTTATAGCCCCCCAGCAGCAGGACGATTAACAGGACGACACCCAACATGATCAGCATGCGACGGCGCAGCATATTCCGGTTCCTTGGAAAAACTGAGACAGACGAAGACAGACGATTGTCGGAACATTACTCCGAGTATTGGGGGTATTCCACTCGGTATTTCTGACAGGTAAACGGACCTGTAGGAGCCCGGCTTGCCGGCGATGAGGGCCTCAAGCCTTGCGGCGATGCGAAGTACGCTATCGCCGGCAAGCCGGGCTCCTACAGGGAATCGCGTCAGATCAGGTGGAGATGGTTATCCCAGAGCCCTGCGGGCAACTCCAAGGGTTTTGCTACCAACGGTTTCTGGCGGCAATCGTAGAACCGGCAACGGCCTTGGCCCGAGGTCACGACAAACCCATCCTCGACGGCCCCAACGCCAGCACAGTCGGGCAGCGGCCCATCCAGGCGCAGCTCGCCACTGTCCATGTCCCAGATAAAAAAGCGGTTGCCCCGTGGGGCGGTCAACGCCACCAGGCGCAACTCGCTGTGCACCGCGACGCTGGCGGTGTAGTGCCCCATCGCCTGCAACTGCTCATCCGCCACCGGGAACGCCACGAACGGCTGGCCCGGTCGCTTGATCGCCAACAATTCGGAACGCTCCTGTGACGCCCCCATGAACTGCTGCCCGGTGAGGATGGTGCCATCGCTGGCAATCCCCATATGGCGCACGCTGTTCATCTGCTGGCCGAGGGTTTCCTTGCTGATCAAGGTGCCGTCGCGCTGCATCAGCACCAGGCTCGGCTCCATGGCGTTGAGGTTCATCTCCACGCGGCTTTCGGCTTCAGTGCGGATGCCACCATTGGCCACCACCAGGGTTTCGCCGTCGGGCATCCACGACACCTGATGCGGGCCGATGCCGTGAGTGGACATCTCGCCGGTATGCACCAGCCGCTCGCCTTCGAACTTGTAAACGCCGAGCAAGCCACGGCCGGGGTCGGTCGTGTCGTTCTCGGTGGCGTACAGCCAATCGCCGCTTTTGTGGATGACCGCGTGGCCATAGAAGTGGCGATTGGCCTTGGAGGTGATGGTTTGCAGCAGCGCACCATCACGCAGGTCGATCAGGTAGCTCTCGGTGCCCGGGCGACGGGCGACAAACAGCGCGATCGGCAGCGTAGGGTGGTTGATGATGTCGTGGCAGCGTTGGCCGACCTGGGTGGCAAACACTGGCTTGCCGTCCAGGCGATAGCCCACGGCGTAGTGCTTGCCGTCTGCATCATCCCGCGCCGACAGCAGCAGAGGGCCTTTATCCTTCCCTTTGAACAGCGTCCAGCCGCCCAAAGTGAGTGCACTGAGCAGCACGCTGCCAACCGCCAAAGCCTGTCGCCTGAGCATCATCAGTCACCGTCGTTGGCGTTAAAGCCCAGTTGAATGCCCAGCGCCTTGGCCAACTCGCCTTCGTGCAGGCGGTGGACGACGTTGAGGCTGTCGTAGATATCGTTGAGCTGCTGGCGCCCGGCGTCGTCGGCCAGCAGTTCATTGAGGGTGCGCTGGTTGCTGGCGAACAGTTTGAGGGACGCGGCATAGGCGGCGTCGATCTTGTCGGCCAACGGCTTCTGCTCGGACTGCAGCAGGCCACGCAGGCCTTTGTTGTCGACGCCGACCCATACGGTCTGGGCGGCGGCGAGGCTGGCTTCGAGGCTTTGCAGGGACGACTGGCTGCGCCATGCATCGGCCTGGAATGGCTGCGGGATACCCTTGGTCTGGCGGCCCATCGGCGTGCCGAGTTTTTTCTTCAGGGTGTCCAGTGCGGTCACTTGGACGCGCAGCAGATCGGCAATGGCTTCGTGGGAATCGGCGTAGCGCTGGTTCGGAAACTTGGTCATCTGCGCCAGCATGCCATCGGTGCTGTTCCAACTGGCCAGGATTTCTTCGGCCAGGGCCTTCTGACGGTCGCCGATGGCCACCAGCAGCGGGCAGTAACGGGCCTTTTGCGCGTCGTCGGCAATGTCGGTCTTGGCGTCGTAGAGGATGTATTCGTAGGCCGACAGGCCTTGCACCACCACACTGGATTTGGCCAGGGCGGCGCCATCGATCTGCGGCTGGCTGGCGACCAACTGCTCGACCTGGCGGCCGACCAGGTTCTTCTTGTCTGGCCAGAACTGCACCTGCCACGAACGGTTGCCTTCAGCCAGCGGGCCGATCAACAGCGGTTGCAGCTCGGCCCAGGCCTTTTGCGCATGCAGGAAGTCGGCACGGGCAGTGTCCAGGCTCTCTTTGCCTTGGCAATAGGCCAGGGCGCTGACGGCCAGTTGGCGGTCGGCTTCGACCCAACGGCTGTAGGTCGGCAGGATCACTTGCTTGGCGATGGCCGCCGAGGTTACCGCTTGTGGGTCTTGCGGCGAGCAGGCGCCGAGGGCGAGGGCGGCCAGGCTGGTGAACAACAACTTGGGACGGAACATGTCGAGCTCCCTTCTGTAAGTGGGGCGAAGCTTATAAAGAATTCAGGAACGCCAGCAACGCAGCGCGCTGCTCGGCATTAAAGGACAACACATGCTGCTGCGCCGCGTGTGCTTCACCGCCGTGCCATAGCACGGCTTCCAGCAGGTTGCGGGCGCGGCCGTCATGCAAGAACTGGGTGTGGCCACTCACGGTTTGTGTCAGGCCAATGCCCCACAAGGGCGGCGTGCGCCAATCGCGGCCACCGGCTTTGAATTCGCTACGGTTGTCGGCCAGGCCTTCGCCCATGTCGTGCAACAGCAGGTCGCTGTATGGACGAATCACTTGGTTGGCCAGCTCAGGTTCAGCGGCATTGGCCGCCGTGGTGAACGCGGGTTTGTGGCAACCCTGGCAACCGGCCTGGTAGAACAGGTTTTTGCCGGCCAGCACCTGCGGCGTGTTGACGCCACGGCGCGCCGGCACGGCGAGGTTACGGGTATAGAACAGCACCAGGCGCAGGATGTTGTCGCTGACTTCCGGCTCGCCATCGGGGCCATTGCCGTTGGGGGCCTGTTTGCAGGCGACTTGGGCATCGGTGCAGTCATCGAAGGGTCTCAACGAGGTGGTGAGGCCCATATCACCAGAAAACGCGTGAACATTTTGTTGATTGAGGTTGGGTTGCCCGGCTTTCCAGCCAAATCGCCCGAGCACGGTTTTTTGCTGGGCGTCGTCCCAGACCCAATTGGCGCGGCCGACGAGGGCTTCTTTGTCGGCGGTCTTCGGGTCGGTGTTGCGCAGGACATCGGCGTCGCTGATGGCTTCGAGCAGGCCCAGGCCGATCATGGGCGGGGCGATGCGTGCGGAAAAACGCGTATCCGGATGCATCGGGCCGTAGCCGAGCTGGGTGATCTGCAGGTCCGGCTTGCGCAACTCGACCACCGTGCCGTCCTTGAACGTCACGTTGACCGGTGTGTAGTCGACCCGCACCTTGCCTTCCGGAGCCACGCCCGGCACGGCCATGTCCTGCAGTTGCCCGCCGTAGACCGGCTCGGGCACCACGCCGAGCTGTTCGATGAGCTTGGCATACGGCGCTGCATCCGGAATCGACAGGCGCACCAGCATCGACACCGCATTCGGTGCGTCGGGTAACGGCGGGTGCCCACGGCCATCTTTTATATGGCAATTCTGGCAGGCATTGGTGTTGAACAGCGGGCCCAGGCCGTCACGCGCCGTGGTGGTAGAGGGTGCGATCACCCAAGGGCTGCGAAAAAAGCTGTTGCCGACGCTGAAATCCAGGCGACGAGTGGGCGACAGGTTGGCCGACGGCAGGGAAAATGCGTTCTGGTCACGCTTGTTCACCGTCGCCGCGCCGCCCGCCCGTGATTCACCCGGCTCGGCCTTGGTGAAACGTGGCGCGTCATCGCAGGCAGTCAGGCTCAGGGCCATCAATGCGGCGGACAGGCAAAGAAGCGGACGGAACATCGAGTTTCCTGACGCGAAGGCTGAAAATAAGGTCGCAAAGTCTAACAGGGCAGGGCCGAATGAATAAGAGCAATTATCGTTTGGTGGAGGGCGATGCATTCCCGCTAGAATGGCCGCACATTTTTCTCTGGAGGTGGCCAATGCAGGCTCTCGACGCTTTGCTCAACCGTGTTTCCGTGCCGCGTCTGCTGGAACCGGCGCCGACCCAGGAGCAGCGCGACGTGCTGTTCGCCGCCGCGATGCGCGCGCCCGACCACGGTCAATTGCGCCCTTGGCGCTTCCTCACCGTTGAAGGTGCTGCCCGTGAGCAAATGGGCACGCTGTTGGCCGAGGCTGCGCGCCTGCAAGACGCCGATGCGCCGCAAGCTGTCATCGACAAGGCCCAGAACGGCCCGTTGCGCGCGCCATTGGTCGTGGTGGTGATCGCCCGTTTGCAGGAACACTTCAAGGTGCCGAAATCCGAGCAATTGCTGGCCGCCGCCTGTGCGGCCCACGGCATCCTGCTGGCGGCGTATGCCCAGGGGATTGGCGCCGTGTGGCGCACCGGTGAACTGTCCTACTCGGCCCACGTTGCCAAAGGCCTGGGCCTTACGGCTGATGAGGAAGTGATTGGCTTCCTTTACCTGGGCACGCCGCAGAACCCGCCGCGTACCGCGCCCAAGGAAGATGTGGCGGCGTTTGTCAGCGCCTGGACCGGCGTTTAAACCCTGAACTGATCCATCAACTTCATCTGCTGAGTAGCCAACGCATTGAGTTGGCTGCTGATCGCCGCCGACTCGGTGGCCTGGCCGGTGAGGGTTTCGGTCACGGTACGGATCGCCGAGACGTTGCGGTTGACCTCTTCGGCGACCGCGCTCTGTTGTTCGGCGGCGCTGGCGATTTGCAGGTTCATGTCGCTGATCACGGTCACCGCATCGCTGATCTTGCCCAAGGCCTGCACCGCTTGATGGATCTGCCCGGCATTGCTCTGGGCCTGGCTCTGGCTTGAATGCATGGTCGCCACCACGCCACGGGTGCCGCTCTGGATGCGTTCGATCACCAGGCGGATTTCCTCCACGGAGTCCTGGGTGCGCTTGGCCAGGTTGCGCACTTCGTCGGCCACCACCGCAAAGCCACGGCCGCTTTCCCCGGCGCGCGCGGCTTCAATGGCGGCGTTCAGCGCCAGCAGGTTGGTCTGCTCAGCAATGCTGCGGATCACTTCCAGCACCGAACCGATCTGCTCGCTGTTGACCGCCAAAGCTTCGACTTCGCCCACGGCCTTGCTGACTTCTTCGGCCAGGGTGGTGATGTCGCGGGTACTCTGTTCGATGATCGACATGCCTTCGCGCGCCGACTGATCCGCCCCCCGCGCCGCGCTGGCGGCATTGGAGGCGCTGTTGGCGACGTCGTGGGCAGTGGCACTCATCTCGTTGGACGCGGTAGCCACCTGGTCGATTTCGCGGAACTGCACCTGCATGCCTTCGCTGGTCTGGCGCGCGATGGCCGATGACTGATCGGCGGTACCACGGGCTTCGGTGATGCTTTGCTTGATCTGGGCAATGGTCGGTTGCAGCTTGTCGAGGAAGCGGTTGAACCAGTTGACCAATTCTCCGAGCTCATCCTTCTTGGTGTAGGCCAGGCGCTGGGTGAGGTCACCATCGCCGCTGGCGATGTCTTTGAGCATGGCGGCCACACTGTTGATTGGACGGGTTACGCCGGTGGCGGTCAGCCAGATCAGCAGCAAACCTAGCAGCGCGGCGGCGGCGCCGACCAGCAAGGCCTTGAGCGTACCGGCGGCCTGGGCTTTGTCGAGGACGTCCTGCAGTTTCAAGGTGTCGGCCAGCATCACGTTCTTGGGCAGCTTGATTACCACGCCCCAGGATTTTGCGTCGGCAATCGGCTTGACCGGGAAGACGGCGCGGATGGTGTCGTCCTGCTCGCGGATCATGGGCGACTCGCTGGCCAGCAACTGCACGATCTCCTTGCCTTCGGCGCCGAGAGTGTCTATCAGGTTTTTGCCGACCTTGTCCGGCTGGCCGCTATACGCCGCGATCAGGCCGGTACTGGACAGGATCTCCAGATGCGCCGCGCCGTCGAAGAGTTCTTTTTGCGCCGCGTCCGTCACGGCCTGCAGGGTGTTGAGGGCGATGTCGATACCGACCACGCCGATGACTTTGCCGTCTACGATCAGCGGCAAGGCAATGGTGGTCATCAGCATCTGCTTGCCGGCCACTTCATCGGCGTACGGGTCCAGCAAGCAAACCTTGCGCGTGTCCCGTGGGCAGGTGTACCAGATGTTGTAGGGCGTGCCGCTGAGGTTGGGGGTGGTCTTAGTCAGGTCTTCTTCGACCATGATGGTGTTCAGGCCTTCACCGCCGGCACGGCTCCAGTAGCTGGAGAAACGACCTTTTTCGTTGGACACGCGGGCCTTGTCGTCGACGAATTCGCTGTCCTTGCCATCCAGTCCATTGGGCTCGAACGACAGCCAGATACCCAGCACTTTGCTGTTGCGCTCAAAGGTGGTCTTGAGGCTCTGGTTGAGTTCTTCCCGCAGTGCGCCAGGTTCCAGGGAGCGCTTGGCCGCCAGGGCGCGCAAGTCCTTGACCTGGTCGGCGAGGGCCGTCACCACCAACAGGTTCTCGCCAAAGGTTTTCTGCAACTGCACGGCCTGTTCGGCGGCTTTGGATTGCAGCAGGCTCTGCACGCTGTTGGTGAGCATTCGCGAGCTTGAATCGCTGATCAGGTGGTCGTTCTGGTCGGTTTCGTAGAGGTTGATGCTGATGATCAGCGCGATCACACCCAACAGGCAAAGGCCTGACAGCAGCACTATTTTCAAGCGAATGGAGAGGGTGTCGAACATAGGTTCACTCACGAATGGACTTGTTGGAAGGCACGCAGTGCAGGCCAAGTCCATTCAGCGCTATGTCTGAAACATCGGCGTCATGAAGCAATTCATGAGAGAGAGGCGATGAGTGGTAGGAAAAACCCTACACGCTACGTTATACGGGCGCTACAAGCCGCTCCGGGCGTGACCAGATCCACAGATTGCCCAGGCTCATCCCGGCAATCGCCAGGTAGATCGGCCAACCGTGGTCGAGCATCACCAGCATCAGCATGGCGCACAGCAGCATGCTCACGGTGGCACTGACTTTGGCCCGGCGGGCGATGATCTTGCCGTTGCGCCAGTTGAACAGGATCGGCCCGAACAGCCGGTGGTTTTCCAGCCAGGCGCTGAGGCGTGGTGAGCTTTTGGTGGCGGCCCAGGCGGCGAGCAGGATGAATTCGGTGGTGGGCAAACCCGGCACGACAATCGCCACCAGCCCGATGCCCAGGCTGACGTAGGCCAGCAGACCGAAGAGGATCCGGGCGATTTTCGAGGTGGATTGGGTTTTGCCGGTCATGGGAGCGATTTGCACGAGAAGGGGGTTCACCCCCTGTAGGAGCCCGGCTTGCCGGCGATGGCGTTCGTGAAATCGCCATCGCCGGCAAGCCGGGCTCCTACGGGGGGAGGTGAGGGTCAGGCCAGTTCAGGGGCGCTAGCGTACGCTTGTTCCAGCAAGACGGTGAAGCGTACAAACGCGTCGATTGCGCCTTTTTCCACCGCAGCCTCTTCTTCAGCGTTGAATTCCAGGGCATCGAGCGTACGCGTGAAGCTCTTCCAGCCTTCAGCGCGGCCACCGGCCGGCTCACCCAGATGACGGGCACCGAAGGTCTCGCTCAGGCCCAGGCCCACGGCGCGCTTGATCAGGAACGCAGCGCCCAGTTTGGAGCCTTCGGAGACAAACAGCCAGCCCAAGGCTTCGGCCTTGCTCGGGTTCTTCACGGCGCCAGCGACCGGTGCAGGCACTTCGGTGTCGAGGTCGCCCAGGTCCAGCTTGGCAGCTTCGGCGCGGCAACGTGCGGCCAGGTCCGGCACGATCTTGATAAGTTCGGCATCGTTGTACAGCGCTACCAGCTCCGACTGGAACAGGTACTGCGCCACTACAAAACGCGCGAAGTTGGCCTGGGTTTCAAACGGGGCGTGGGCTTTGACCAGGGCGTCGAGTTTGGTATGTGGCTCGTTGGTGATCTGGTTCAGGCGCTGGGAGCGTAGGCTTGGGCGTTCTGCGGTTGGAGAAGCGGTCATGAAAAAGTCCTTGAGAAGGGGAGCGCCTGGGTGCCCTAAAGAGAGCTGTTATCAACTAGACGAACAAGAAGACGCGGCACAGTAAAAAATCCTCACCTCGTCGATGAAATTTCGACGAGGTGAGTGGGGGGCTTCAATTAAACGTCGCGATCAAATGTCCCAGATCACGTTGATCGCAAAGTTGCGACCCGGCTGGGTCAGTCGGTCGAGGTTGGCCGGGGAGGTCACACCGGCTTCGCCGACGCCGTCGTAGCTGCGTACGTCGTCCCAGTTCCAGTACTTCTTGTCGGTCAGGTTGTAGAGGCCGCCATTGATGGTTACGTCGTTGGTGACTTTGTAGAAACCGGTCAGGTCGACGATGCCGAAGCCTGGGGTCTTGAAGGGGCCAGTGGTGCTGCCGTCAGGCGCGTGAAAAGTGGTGCTGTCGACGCGGTTCTGCTTTTTCACCAGGGTCCAGCTCAAAAGGCCGCCGTAGTTGTCCTGGTCGTAGCCCAAACCGAATACGCCCTTGAGCGGGTTGACGCTGTTGAGCGCCTCGCCATTATCATCGTTGCGGCCATAGGTGTAGCCAACCGAACCCTGGGTGTACAGGCCTTGCGGTGCGCCGAATGCATCGAGGTTCAGGCGCCCTTTGGCTTCGATCCCCTTGATGGTGGCGTGCTTGATGTTGTTGGCTTCGAATTGCTGTGAGGTACTACCGGCGACGGAGGCGTCCTCGTCGATGAAGTCGCGGTATTTGTTGTAGAACACGGCGATATCAAACGAACCGGAATCGAAATTGCCGCGAATCCCGGTTTCCACGCCCTTGCTGCTTTCCGGCTTGAGGTCGGGGTTGGGCTCGACGGTGTAGCCCTGCTGCAGGTTTTCAAAGCGGCCGTATAAGGCTTTGGCAGACGGGGTGCGGAAGCCTTCAGCGTATTGACCAAACCAGGTGTAGTGATCCGTCAGTGCATAGGTCAGACCGAATTTGGGCGTCACACGGTGCCAGGTTTTTTCCTTGTCACTGTGGGCGTAGATCCGCGTCGGGTCGACAGTGTTGAGGAACTCTTCAGTCAACTTGGGTTTGAGTTGGGTGTAGTCGTAACGCACGGCGGGCAGGAAGGTCCATTTGTCCCAAGTGATCTGGTCCTGTGCGAACAACGAGTAGGTGTTGATGGTCGGGTCCGGGAAGTCACTGGCCTTCTTTACGCTGTCGCTGGCAATCGGACTGGGCGCGCCGATGGCCGTGCAGCCACCGCCAACAGCCAGGCAACTGGCTGCGCCTTCACGGGAGCCGGTGACTTTCTGTTGCTTGAGGGTGGTGCCATAGGTCAGTTGGTGATCGGTTTCACCCAGGCTGAAGGCCTTGTCCAACTGGGCGTCGAACACCCACTGTTTTTCTTCGTAAAGGGTTTCGCGGGTGCGCAAGACACGGCGCGACGGCTGGTAGATCTCGGCGGTGGTCTGGTCGGTCTTGGCGATCTGGTAGTTGAGGCTGGTCTTGATCTGATCGGCAATCGGCGAGTCCAGGGCAAAGCGGTTTTCGATACCGAAACGCTCGCGGGTGATGGTGTCGTTGCCCGACCGCGCACGGTAGAAGTTGAAGCCACGCCCGCCGGTGAATGGGCCGCCCACGGCATTTTTGAGGTTGACGTCGCGATCGTCCTTGAACTTCTCGTAAGTCAGGCCAAGGCGGTTGTCATCGCCATAATTCCAACCCAGTTTGGCCAGCACATTGGTTGTGCGCGCATCCTCGGGGTTGGCACCGGTACGCGTCAGGCCCGTGGCGTTGTTGCCATCATAGGATTCCATCTCATGGCCGTTGCGCTGGCTCAGGTGCAGCAAGCCGTCGAAGTCTTGCACGCGCCCGGCGACGGTGCCGGAGGTCAGCCAGCTTTCATCGGCGGAGCTGTAGCCGGTCTTGAGACGGGCGCCGACGTCCTGGCCGGGTTTGATGATGTCGTCCGGGTCGAGGGTGAAGTAACTCACCGCACCGCCGATGGCGCTGCTGCCGTACAGGGCCGAGGCTGGGCCGCGCAGAATCTCGACGCGCTTGACGATTTCCGGGTCGACGTAGTTGCGACGGGTCTTGGCGTAAGGACCGTTGAAGAAGTTGTCCGGCACTTCCACGCCATCCACCTGGGTGAGGATGCGGTCGCCGTCGATGCCACGAATGTTGTAGCCCGAATTGCTCGAGCGGCCACCGGCACCGCCTACCGAGACGTTGGGCTCATAACGCACCAGTTCGCGGATGGTATTCACGTTCTGGCGGTCCAGCTCTTCGCGTTCGTGCACGCTGACGGTGCTCGGTACGCTGCTCACGTCCTGCTCATTGCGGGTGGCGCTGATGGTCACCTGTTGCAGGTTGAGGGTGCTGCCCGCTGCGCGTTTTTCCAGGACGATATTGTTGCTGCCCAGTTTGCGATAGCTCAGGTTGGTCCCCACCAACAGCCGGTCCAGGGCTTTTTCCGGCGGCAACGGGCCGCGCACGCCAGGGGACGACACACCCTGGCCCAATTCTGCGGGCAGGCCGACTTGCCAGCCGGTCACCGCGGTAAAGGCGTTGAGGGCCGAGACCAGCGACTGCTGCTCGATGCTGAAGTTGTAGTTGCCGTGGTTGCGTGCAGCAGGTTCGGCGGCGGTGGCGGTCATCACCGGCGCACCGGCCAGCAGGATGGCCGCGGTCAGCAAGGACAGGACGGGCGAAGAGGACCGGCGGTTGAAACGAGAGGACATCGAGAGCGCTCCGGGGTACGAATCTTATAGTTGCGAACCGAAACAAATAGGAATCAGTTGCATTGGCTAAGACGAGACGTACCACCTACAGCTATCGAGTAAAAATAATTCTCATTTAGTTCAAGATCACCAGCGCCGGGTATTCCGAGAGCTTGGCCGAGGTGATGTGGGCCAGGGAGCGCACCACGTCCAGAGGCTGGTCGAGGCGATAATTGCCGGTGACAGCGACGCTGGCCAGTTGGTCATTGGTGTTGACGATCCAGCCAGGGTAATAGCGACGCAGCTCGGCGAGCACTTCGCTCATCGGGCAGTTTTCGAAGATCAGCCGGCCTTGCACCCAGGCCAAATCCTTGTTGGCGTCCAACTTGGCCGGCTGGCCAAAGCCCTTGGGCCCGATGCGGATACTTTCCCCGGCGCGCAGGCGCACGCGGGCATCATCGAAAGTGTTGCTCAGGTCCACATCACCGCGCTGCACTTGCACCTGGGCTTCGCCATTCAGGTAACGCACGGCAAAAGCGGTGTCGCGTACGCTGGCGCGCACGGGGCCGGCGTCGATTTCCAGGGGTAGGCCATGGCTGGGCACGATTTCGAAAAACGCCTCGCCCTGGTACAGGCGGGCGATGCGCTGGTGGTCCTTGATGCTGCTGGAAAACGCTGAGTTGGTGTTGAGCAAAACCTTGGAGCCATCGTCCAGTTGCAGGCGCTGGCGTTCGCCCACCACGGTGAGGTGGTCGGCCTGCAGGCGTACCGGCAGGTTGCTGAAGCTGAACAGGCCGATCAGCAGCACGGCGGCGGTAGCCAGCGGTTTCCAATGCGGTTTGATGCGACGCCAGGCGCTGGGCTTGCGCGGTACGGCCAGTGCGACGGCGGCACTGTGCACCGGCGCGCCCCCCCAGGCGGCCTGGGCCTTGGCGAAGGCGTGGACGTGGGCGGGATCGCTGGCCAGCCAGGCTTCGAATTCGGCTTGCTGCCCGGGCTGCGGGCACTGCAAGGCGATCAGCCAGTCGAGGGCTTGGTCCATAGCCGTGTCTTGCAACACCTCATGAGCCAGCTCATGGGGGCGCAGTTTATTCGGGTCCGTCACGGTGTTCCTCGGGTCTTCGCCACGTTCTATTCAACTTTCCTACAGCTTGGTTCGACGCTTCTTTCGCGTGAAGCTTAAGGCCGATCCAGCCGTTCGGCCACACCTACGCAGATGGCCATAATCAATTTGAGTTCCTTTTGCACGGTGCTCAAGGACACTTCCAACTGGTCGGCGATCTCCTGGTAGCTGCAACCATGCAGGCGACTGAGGATGAAGATCTGCTGTTGGCGGGCGCTCAACTGGCCCAGGCTGACGCTCAGGGCTTCAAGCATTTGCTCGGCCTGGGTGGCATCTTCGGGTGTGCTGATGGGGGCAGCGACGCTTTGCAGGACATCCAGCGGAACATCTTCCTGCAGCGTGCGGGCCTGGATCCTGCGCGCACGCAAGTGATCCAGCGCCAGGTTGCGCGCCGTCTGATACACGAAAGGTTCAAGGTGATCGATCGGCCGCTCGCTCAGGGCCCGAGTGACGCGCAGGTAGGTTTCCTGCAACAGGTCCTCGGCGGTGCTGTGGTTATTCACCATCCGCTGCAAGGTGCGAAGCAGAATCACCCGTTGGGTGAGAAAGACGTGGTTGAAGCGAGATTGGCTCACAGTGATACCAGACCGGTTTGCAGTTAATGATAATGCTTATCATCAGCGCAAATGGCAAGTGGCACGTTTAACTGTAGGAGCGAGCTTGCTCGCGAAGGTCGTCAACGATAACGCTGACGTCCTGGGTTAACGCGGTGTCTTTGCGTTTTTTCGCGAGCAAGCTCGTTCCTACAGGAGGTCGGGGATTATTCGGCGTTGCAGAGCGCCAGGCAGTTATCCAGCATACGGTTGGAGAAGCCCCACTCGTTGTCATACCAAGCCAGCACTTTCAGCAACTTGCCACTGACTTTGGTGTGATTGGCATCGAAGATCGACGACAGCGGGTTGTGGTTGAAGTCGCTGGAAACCAACGGCAAGGTGTTGTAACCCAGAATCTTCGAATGCTGGCTGGCATCCTTGAGCAGCGCGTTGACCTGTTCGGCAGTGGCTTCTTTCTTCAACTGCACGGTGAGGTCCACCAGCGACACGTTGATCACCGGTACACGCACCGCCATGCCGGTAAGCTTGCCCGCCAGTTCCGGCAGCACCAGGCCGACGGCTTCAGCGGCGCCGGTCTTGCTCGGGATCATGTTCTGGGTGGCCGAACGCGCGCGGTACGGGTCGGTGTGGTAGACGTCGGTCAGGTTCTGGTCGTTGGTGTAGGCGTGGATCGTGGTCATCAGGCCACTTTCGATGCCCAACTCGCGGTGCAGCACCTGAGCCACAGGCGCCAGGCAGTTGGTGGTGCACGAGGCGTTGGAGATGATCTGGTGGGATTGGCGCAGAATGTCATGGTTCACGCCGTAGACCACGGTAGCGTCCGCGCCCTTGGCCGGTGCGGAAATGATCACCTTGCGCGCGCCAGCGGTAATATGGGCAGCCGCCTTGTCACGGTCAGTGAACAGGCCGGTGCATTCAAACACCACGTCGATCTTGTGCGCAGCCCACGGCAGGTCGGCTGGGTTGCGAATGGCACTGACGGCAATCCGGTCACCGTTGACGGTCAGGCTTTCCTGATCGTGGGCGACCTCTGCTTCGAAAGTGCCATGCACGGTGTCGTATTTGAGCAGGTGGGCATTGATCGAACTGTCGCCCAGATCGTTGATGGCGACGATCTGCAAATCCTGGCGGTAGCCTTGGGTATACAGTGCGCGCAGGACATTACGGCCGATACGGCCAAAACCATTGATTGCGATACGAAGAGTCATTGGAGAGTGCCTGTCGTCGATTTGTTGTAAGAATTACAAGATTATTCGCATAAAAATAGAAAACAAGCCTTTTTAGTGGCAATATTTTGTTCAATCTACAACGAGTGACCTGAATCAACTGGTCCGATGATCCAAACGACTCCCTGCCATCCCATGCGCTGCGGGCGTTTGATCAGCATAGACACTCAGGTCGCCACATCCGTTAGCCTGGAGTTCTACACATGCATCCCCGCGTTCTTGAGGTCACCGAACGGCTTATCGCCCGTAGCCGCGCCACCCGCGAGGCTTACCTTGCGCTCATTCGCGGTGCAGCCATCGACGGTCCGATGCGCGGCAAGCTGCAATGCGCCAACTTCGCCCACGGCGTGGCCGGTTGCGGCACTGAAGATAAAAATAGTCTGCGCATGATGAATGCCGCCAACGTGGCAATTGTTTCGTCATATAACGACATGCTCTCGGCGCACCAGCCGTACGAACATTTCCCTGAACAGATCAAGAAGGCCCTGCGCGAAGTCGGCTCGGTCGGCCAGTTCGCTGGCGGCACCCCTGCGATGTGCGACGGCGTGACCCAGGGCGAGCCTGGCATGGAGCTGAGCCTGCTCAGCCGTGAAGTCATTGCCATGTCCACGGCGGTAGCGCTGTCCCACAACATGTTCGATGCCGCGCTGATGCTGGGCATTTGCGACAAAATCGTCCCCGGCCTGATGATGGGCGCGCTGCGCTACGGCCACCTGCCGATGATCTTCGTGCCGGGCGGCCCGATGCCGTCGGGCATCTCCAACAAGCAGAAAGCCGACGTGCGCCAGCGCTACGCCGAAGGCAAGGCCACCCGCGAAGAGCTGCTGGAATCGGAGATGAAGTCCTACCACAGCCCCGGCACCTGCACCTTCTACGGCACCGCCAACACCAACCAGTTGCTGATGGAAGTGATGGGCCTGCACCTGCCGGGCGCCTCGTTCGTCAACCCGTACACGCCGCTGCGCGATGCGCTGACCCGTGAAGCCGCGCACCAGGTCACCCGCCTGACCAAGGCCAACGGCAGCTTCATGCCGATCGGCGAGATCGTCGACGAGAAATCCATCGTCAACTCCATCATCGCCCTCAACGCCACCGGCGGTTCGACCAACCACACCCTGCACATGCCGGCGATCGCGATGTCGGCGGGCATCATCCTCACCTGGGACGACATGGCTGACCTCTCCGAGGTGGTGCCGACCCTGTCCCACGTGTATCCAAACGGCAAGGCCGACATCAACCACTTCCAGGCGGCGGGCGGCATGTCGTTCCTGATCCGCGAACTGCTGGAAGCCGGCCTGCTCCACGAAGACGTCAACACCGTGGCCGGCAAGGGCCTGAGCCGCTACACCCAGGAACCCTTCCTGGTCGACGGCGAACTGATCTGGCGCGACGGCCCCATCGAAAGCCTCGACGAAAGCATCCTGCGCCCCGTCGCTCGTGCGTTCTCGCCGGAAGGCGGCTTGCGCGTGATGGAAGGCAACCTCGGTCGCGGCGTGATGAAAGTCTCGGCCGTGGCGCCGGAGCACCAGATTGTTGAAGCACCGGCGGTGGTGTTCCAGGACCAGCAAGACCTGGCAGACGCGTTCAAGGCCGGTCAGTTGGAAAAAGACTTCGTGGCCGTCATGCGCTTCCAGGGCCCGCGCTCCAATGGCATGCCCGAATTGCACAAGATGACGCCGTTCCTCGGCGTGTTGCAGGACCGTGGCTTCAAGGTCGCACTGGTAACAGACGGGCGTATGTCCGGCGCGTCGGGTAAGATCCCCGCCGCGATTCACGTCAACCCCGAAGCCCAGAGCGGCGGGCCACTGGCGCGGGTACGCGATGGCGATATCATTCGCGTGGATGGCGTGAAGGGCACCTTGGAGCTTAACGTGGACGCCGACGAATTTGCAGCGCGCGCGCCTGCCACGGGCCTGTTGGGCAATAACGTGGGGGCCGGTCGCGAGCTGTTTGCATTTATGCGCTTGGCCGCAAGCTCCGCAGAGCAGGGCGCCAGCGCCTTTACCTCTGCCTTGGAGACGCTTAAGTGAAGCTTGCGCTGGTCGGTGATATCGGGGGCACCAACGCCCGTTTTGCGTTGTGGCGCGATCAGGAACTGCATTCGATCCGCGTGCATGCCACGGCGGATCACTCCAGCCCTGAAGACGCGATCAAGGTTTACCTCAAAGAGGAAGGCCTGCAAATCGGCGACATCGGCGCGGTGTGCCTGTCGGTGGCCGGGCCGGTGAGCGGTGATGAATTTAAATTCACCAACAATCACTGGCGCCTGAGCAAGACTGCGTTTTGCAAGACGTTGCAGGTCGATGAACTGCTGCTGGTCAATGACTTCTCGGCCATGGCCCTGGGCATGACCCGCCTCAAGCCCGACGAATTCCGCGTGGTCTGCGAGGGTACGCCGGAGCCATTGCGCCCGGCGGTGGTGATTGGCCCTGGCACTGGCCTGGGTGTCGGGACACTGCTGGACCTCGGCGCTGGACGTTTTGCGGCGTTGCCGGGGGAGGGCGGGCATGTCGACCTGCCCCTCAGCAGCCCGCGTGAAACCCAGCTGTGGCAGCACATCTACACTGAGATCGGCCACGTCAGCGCCGAAACCGCCTTGAGCGGTGGCGGCTTGCCGCGTCTGTACCGTGCCATTTGCGCGGTCGACGGCCACACGCCGGTACTGGAAACCCCCGAGGCCATTACGGCCGCAGGCCTGGCCGGCGACCCGGTGGCGATGGAAGTATTGGACCAGTTCAGCATCTGGCTGGGCCGCGTTGCCGGCAACAATGTACTGACCACCGGTGGACGCGGTGGCGTGTACATCGTGGGAGGGGTGATACCGAGGTTTGCCGACTTCTTTATCAACAGCGGCTTTGCCAAGAGTTTCGCCGACAAAGGCTGCATGAGCGACTACTTCAAGGGTATTCCGGTGTGGTTGGTGACCGCGCCGTATTCCGGGTTGACCGGGGCTGGCGTCGCGCTCGAACAGGCCTTTGCCATGTAGGAGCGAGCTTGCTCGCGAAGAACGTTAACGATAATGCAGCGCATCAGGTGATACGCAGCAGCTTCAGGATTTTCGCGAGCAAGCTCGCTCCTACAGATTGGCCATAACAACAAGGAGGACCCCGTGAGCGTAATCAGTAAATCGATTCTCCTCGTCGACGACGACCAGGAAATCCGCGAATTGCTGCAGACCTACCTCAGTCGCGCCGGTTTCCAGGTGCGTGGCGTGCCGGATGGCGCGGGGTTCCGCCAGGCGATGAACGAGGCGCCGTGCGACCTGGTCATCCTCGATGTGATGTTGCCGGACGAAGACGGCTTCAGCCTTTGTCGCTGGATCCGCCAGCACCCGCGCCAGGCGCAGGTGCCGATCATCATGCTCACCGCCAGCTCCGACGAGGCCGACCGCGTGATCGGCCTGGAGCTGGGCGCCGACGACTACATCGGCAAGCCGTTCAGCCCCCGCGAGTTGCAGGCGCGGATCAAGGCCCTGTTGCGTCGCTGCCAGTTTGGCCAGGAACGCAGCAGTGGTGGCGACGTGTTGGTGTTCGATGAATGGCGCCTGGACATGATCAGCCACCGCTTGTTCCATGTGGATGGCGAAGAAGTGATCCTCTCCGGTGCCGATTTCGCCCTGCTCAAATTGTTCCTCGATCATCCGCAACAGATCCTCGACCGCGACACCATCGGCAACGCCACCCGTGGCCGTGACCTGATGCCGTTGGACCGTATCGTCGATATGGCCGTCAGCCGTCTGCGCCAACGCCTGCGCGACACTGAAAAACCCCCGAGGCTGATCCGCACGGTGCGCGGCAGCGGTTATCAACTGGCAGCCAGCGTGGTTGCCGGCAATGCCCACTGAACATCTGACTGAGCGTCGCCGCCGCTTTCCGGTGCCACGTTCGTTGCTGGGGCGCATGCTGCTGCTGACGCTGCTGGCAGTGTTGTTTGCCCAGGCGCTGTCCAGCGTGATCTGGGTCTCGCAGCTGCGCGCCACCCAGCTCGAAGGCCTGGTCACCAGCGCCCGCAGCCTGGCGCATTCGATGACCGCCAGCGTGAGTTATTTCCGTTCGTTGCCGGTGGCCTATCGCCCATTGGTCCTCGATCAATTGCGCAGCATGGGCGGCACGCGTTTCGTCGTGACCCTCAATGATCGCCCCTTGGACATGGCCATCCTGCCGCAGACCCCGCGCAAACAAGCGGTGCTCGAAGCGGTCGATGAAGTGCTGAAACAAACCCTCGGCGCCGATGTGCATATCTCGGTGGAGTTCGTCAGCGCCGAAGACCTGCGCATCTTCAATGCCGGCTTGAAACTCGATGAATTGCCGCGTTCATGGGCCCACTACGCGTTGACCCTGGAACCGGTAAACCCGCCGGTGCTGGTCACTCAAATCCAGCTCGCGCCCGGCGAATGGCTGTACATCGCCTCGCTACTACCCGAGCCCTACACCAGTCTGGAAGAACAAGGCCTGCCGTCCCAGCAGGTGTGGTTTATCGTGCTGACCAGCGGTTTCCTGTTGCTGTTCATCGGTCTGCTGGTGCACTGGCAAAGTCGCCCTCTCAAGCGCTTGGCGCGGGCGGCGCGGGACATGTCCCTGGGCGCCGACGTAGAGCCGGTGGCCGAAGGTGGCGGCAGCGAAGTGGTGGAAGTGGGCCGTGCGTTCAATGCCATGCGCGAGCGCATCAGCCGTTACCTGACCGAGCGCAGCCAGTTGTTCAGCGCGATTTCCCACGACTTGCGCACACCGATCACCCGCCTGCGCCTGCGCGTGGAATTGCTGGAAGACGAGAACCTGCAAACCAAGTTCGGCAGCGACCTGGATGAGCTGGAATTGTTGGTGAAGGGCGCGCTGCAATGCGTGAAAGATACGGACATCCACGAAAACATCGAACCGGTCGACTTGAACCATGTGCTCGATTGCCTGGTGGAGCCGTACCTGGCGCCGAATGGCAATGGCCGCGTGACCCAGCATGGGCGGGCGTTGACGACGTATCCGGGCAAGCCGCTGGCGCTCAAGCGTTGCATCGGCAACCTGATCGACAACGCATTGAAGTACGGGCAGAACGCCCATCTGCGCATCGAAGACGATGGCGTGGAATTTATCCTGCATGTGGATGACGAAGGTCCCGGTGTGCCCGAGCAACGCCTGGAGCAAGTCTTCGAACCGCACTTCCGCTTGGCCGGGCAGCAACAGGGCTACGGGCTGGGGCTGGGGATTGCGCGCAACATTGCCCATAGCCATGGCGGGGAAGTGAGTTTGCAAAATTTGCGCGAGGGAGGGTTGCGAGTCACCCTGCAGCTACCCCGAACCCTGGATTAAACACGACTTCCTTGTAGGAGCCCGGCTTGCCGGCGATGGCGATCTAAAGGGCGCCATCGCCGGCAAGCCGGGCTCCTACAAGGGAGTCAGATGCTTTGGCGCAGTCTGGCCAGATCTCTCAGGGGCGGGGCGCCAAACAACCGGCTGTATTCCCGACTGAACTGCGACGGGCTTTCATACCCCACGCGATACCCGGCCGCCGACGCTTCCAACCCTTCGGCGATCATCAACCGCCGCGCTTCCTGCAAGCGCAGTTGCTTCTGATACTGCAACGGGCTCATGGCGGTGATCGCCTTGAAGCGGTGGTGCAAGGTCGAGACGCTCAGGTTCACTTCCTTGGCCAGGTCGTCGATGCGCAGCGGTTGCTCGTAGTTGCCGTTCAACCATTTGATCGCCTGGCTGACCCGATGGCTCTGACTGTTGGCCACGGCAATTTCATACAACCGATAACCCTGCGGGCCGCGCAGCAGGCGATAAAGTATTTCCCGGTTGATCAGCGGCGCGAGCATCGCGATGTCTTTGGGCGAGTCCAGCAGACGCGCCAGGCGCAGCACGGCGTCGAGCAGTTGGCCGTCGATGCGGTCGACATACATTCCACGGGAGGTCGGACGCGAGGGCACGCCCATCGGGCCTGCTTCTGCGATCAAGGCCGTCAGCTGCGCCGGGTCGATATTGATGCGCACCGACAGGTTCGGATCTTCCGGCGTAGCCTCGATGATCCGCCCGGCCACCGGCATCGCCACCGAGAACACCAGGTAGTTGAGTGGGTCGTAGGCAAAGATCTCGTCGGCCAGGCGCACTTCCTTGCTGCCGCTGGCCAGGATGCACAGGGCGGGCTCCACCAACACCGGCATGAAGTCGCGCGGCGTGTTGTGGCGGTTCAGGAACAAGGTGGTGATGGCGGTGCCGTAGGAGCCGTCCTCCCAGGTATGCCGGTGCACGATGCTGGCCAGTTCGGCGCGCTGTTTTTCCATCTCGGCATCGAGGGGGATGGCTTTATGTTCGGGCGACGACATGGAGCGTCCTCTACTGGCTACTTCGATGGGCTCAGCTTAGCGGCGGCTTTTCAAAAAGTGTTACGTCGATTCTGCACAATCCTTGCCTGATCCTGCGACGCATCGTGAATCAGGCAATCGCGGGGCCTGTCATCTCCCTGAAACAAGGCGTTGCCCCCTGGAATAAAACGGCGGCGCCAGACGTCCTCTCTACGCTTCTCGCAGGATTGTGCAATAAGCCGACAGGAATTGACTAACCGCGTTCGCATTCGCGCCGTTATCTTTGATCCTGTGGCAACACGCCCTCACAGTGCTTGCCGAGCATCACTTCTCAACGGGAGAGTCGAACATGTCCACCCCCATTCCCGCGAGCCATATGGCCTTTATCCGCGCCCGCACCGGGTGCAGCACCGAACTCGGTGCACGCTTGAGCAGTTTGATCGAACCGGGCCGTCAGGCTCAGGGTTGCCTGCAATTCTCGTTGCAGCATTCCCAGGTCGATCCCGATGTGTGGCTGGTCTCGGGTTTCTGGAGCAGCGAGCAGGCGATGAGCGCCTACTTCAACTCTCCGGCCCTGATGATCTTTACCGAGCTGTTGAACGACATGGTGGTCCGCAGCATGGACTTCCAGACCTTTACTGACGCATCCGCTGCACACGCCTACGGCGAGTACCTGCAACTGGCCGGTTGAGGGTTAGAATGGCCAACTTTTCCATTGGCCAGGACCTGCAACATGGCACGTAAACAATTTGCCCACCACGAAGCCGTTTCCGCCGTAGTACCGGGGGAGGGTGGCTACAGCGCCGCCGTCGCCGTCAAGGCACTGGATGGCATGGGCGCACCCCGGTTTCACAAGATCCTTGATGGACAAACGTTCAAAACCGCCTCCGACGCCGACGATGCGGCCACGCTGCAGCTTGAGCGGTTGGTCGATGTCGATGAAGAAGGCGTGCTGAACTGGGCTCCCGCCGTCCTGTAGGAGCGAGCTTGCTCGCGAAAAATCCAAGCGCACCGCGTATCGCCTGATAGCCCGCGTTATTGTTGACGCCCTTCGCGAGCAAGCTCGCTCCTACAGGGTTTATTTCGGTCGATGCATCTTGAACAGGGCCTCAGGGCCCAACTGGAAGTAATCCGCCGGGCCGCCACCGCGCAGTATCGGCTCGGCGGCGGCGGTGTCGTAAATACCGTCCTTGAGCAGCCACTTGGCAATGTGCACCGCGACCACCTCGCCCAGCACCAGCCAGCTAGGTACCAATGCCTTGTCGGCGCGCTGAAGCTGGATGATCTGCGTGACCTTGCACTCGAACGACACCGGGCTCTCGCCCACTCGTGGCACGCCCACGATCTTCGAAGCGACCGGCGTCAGGCCGGACAATTCGAACTCATTCACCTCGGGTGAAACCGGGGCGCAACTCTGGTTCATCTGCTCGGCCAGCGGGCGGGTCGCCAGGTTCCACACAAACTCGCCGGTCTGTTCGATGTTGTTCAGGCTGTCTTTACGCCCGACACTGGAAAACCCGATGATCGGCGGAATGTAGTTGAACGCGTTGAAGAAGCTGTAGGGCGCCAGGTTCAGGCGGCCTTGACTGTCGTGGGACGAAATCCAGCCAATGGGCCGAGGGCCGACGATGGCATTGAACGGGTCATGGGGCAGGCCGTGGCCGTTGGCGGGTTCGTAGAAATGGATATCGTCGGACATGCCGGGGTTCCTGGTGCGCAGTTCTGGGAGGCGGTCATAGTGCACTGCACAGTTGGTGGTTTTCAAAACAAAAAAGGGCTGTGTCATCTGCTGACACAGCCCCTTTTGCATTGCAGGTGAAACGTTAGTCCGTGGTAATGCGCGAGTGCTTGCGAGTGTCCTTCATGGTCACATAGACCACCAGAGACACCGCGATACACGCGGTCACATACCAGTAGTAACCGGTTTCCATGCCGATGCTCTTGAACCACAGCGCGATGTATTCAGCGGTGCCGCCGAAGATCGATACGGTCAGGGCGTACGGCAGGCCTACACCCAGGGCGCGGATTTCGGTAGGGAACAGCTCGGCCTTCACCACGGCGTTGATCGAGGTGTAGCCGCTGACGATGATCAGCGCCGCCATGATCAGGAAGAACGCGCCCCACCAGCTCTGGATGGTGTGCAGGGTGGTGAGGATCGGCACGGTGAACAGCGTGCCGAGGATGCCGAAGGCGATCAGGATCGGGCGACGTCCAACTTTATCCGACAACCCACCGACGATGGGTTGCAGGCACATGAACAAGAACAGCGTCGCCGCCGAGATGGTGGTGGAGTCGGAAATGCTCATGCCGACGGTGTTCACCAGGTATTTCTGCATGTAGGTGGTGTAGGTGTAGAAGGCCAAGGTGCCGCCCATGGTCAGGCCGACCACGGTCAGCAGTTCCTTGGGGTGGCGCATCAAGGTGCGCATCGCGCTTTCCTTGGCTTTTTCCTTCTTGGTGAACGACTCGGTTTCTTCCATGCCACGACGCAGGTACAGCGCGACGACTGCACACAGCGCGCCGATGGCGAACGGGATACGCCAGCCCCACGCATACAGTTGCTCGGTGGTCAGCAGTTGTTGCAGCACGATCAGCACGCCCAGCGCGATGAGCTGGCCGGAGATCAGGGTTACGTACTGGAAGCTGGAGTAGAACCCACGGCGTTCCTTGGTGGCCATCTCGCTGAGGTAGGTGGCGGAAGTGCCGTATTCGCCGCCGACCGACAACCCCTGCAGCAAACGGGCAAACACCAGCAGGATGGGCGCGCCGATCCCAATCATTTCATAGCCTGGGCTCAGGGCAATCAGCAGCGAGCCGAAGCACATCAGGTAGACCGAGGCCATCAGGGCTTTTTTACGCCCGACTTTGTCGGCATACAGGCCCATCAGCCAGCCACCGATCGGGCGCATCAGGAAGCCAACGGCGAAGATCGCGGCGGTGTTGAGCAGTTGGGCGGTGGTGTCGCCTTTCGGGAAGAAGGTCTTGGCGAAGTACAACGAGAAGGCGGCGTAGACGTACCAGTCGTACCACTCGACCATGTTGCCGACGGAACCACTGAAAATCGATTTGATGCGGCTGGAGGTAGTGCGCTCTTTCGTCGGCGCGGCCGCCGACCCCAGAGGCAGGGCGTTGGAGTTATCCATTGAAGGATCCTTCATCTAGTTGTTTTTATGGAGCGGCGCGTGCGCAGCCTGGCTTGAGCTATAGCAGGAGCTGTGCCAGGTGGATGAAGGCCCGGAATAGAGGGGTTAGAGGATTATTTTGAGCGGAAAGCCGCTTATGATTTTTAACGGATGAGCGGAAATCCGCTTATTAACGCGGGCGCGCACTGCCCTTTGTAGGAGCTGGCTTGCCAGCGATGGCATCCTCAAGTACGCCATCGCTGGCAAGCCAGCGCCTACAGGAAGGTGTCCCGCACCAACCCGTGGCGCTGCATCTTTTCGTTGAAGGTACGCCGTGGTAGTTGCAGTTCGGCCAGCACTGCCTTGATGTCGCCCTTGTGCCGGGTCAACGCGGCTTTCAGGCAGTGGGCTTCGAAGGCCTCCTGCTGCGCCGCCAGGGACTGCCCGGCCTCGATGCCTTCGGGTTCCGGTTCGCCAAGGCCCAATACCTGACGTTCGGCGACGTTGGCCAGTTCGCGCACATTGCCCGGCCAGTCGTGGCTGAGCAAGCGCCCCAGTTGCGCACCGCTCAGGGGCTCGACGCTGCGGCCCAGGCGCTCGGCGGCACTCTGTGCAAAGTGGTCGAACAGCAGCGGGATATCTTCGCGGCGCTCACGCAAGGGCAGCAGGCGCAATTGTGCGACGTTCAAGCGGTAGGCCAGGTCTTCACGAAAGCGCCCGGCGCGGGCCTCGTCCAACAGGTCCGGCTTGGTCGCGGCGATGATGCGCAGGTCCACATGGATACTTTGGTTGGAGCCCAATCGCTCAAGCTTCTGTTCCTGCAACACGCGCAGCAGTTTCACCTGCTGGGCCAGCGGCATGCTTTCGATTTCATCGAGGAACAGCGTGCCACCGTGGGCATATTCCAGTTTGCCGATGCGCTTGCCCTGGGCGCCAGTAAAGGCACCGCTTTCGTGGCCGAACAGTTCGGCTTCAAACAACTGCTCGGGGATGGCGGCGCAATTGAGCGCGACAAAGGGTTTCTTCGACCGTGGGCCAAAATCATGCAGGCAACGGGCGACCATTTCCTTGCCGCTGCCGGTCTCGCCACGGATCAGCACGTTGACCGGCAGGCTCGCCAGGTCCAGCACCTGGCGGCGCAAGGTCTGCAAACCCCGGGACACGCCGAGCAGGGTGGATTCCAACTGTGCGCGATGATCGGCCTGTTGATGCAGGCGACGGTTCTCCAGGATCAGCCCGCGTTTGTCCAGGGCACGGCGCAGGCTGTTGAGCAGGGCATCGGGGCTGAAGGGTTTTTCCAGGAAGTCGTAGGCACCGTCGCGCATCGCTTCCACCGCCATCGGCACATCGCCGTGGCCGGTGAGCAGGATGACCGGTAAATCGGCATCGCGGCGCTGTACTTCGGCCAGCAGTTCGAGACCGCTGAGTCCGGGCATGCGCACATCGCTGAGGATCACGCCGGGGAAATCCTTGGGCAATTGCGCCAGGCATTCCTCGGCGCGGCTGAACAACTGCACCTCAAACCCCGAGAGGCTCAGCCACTGCTCGACAGCCGTGCGGATGCTGGCTTCGTCATCGACCACAATCACCGCGTTCAACATAGGTCGGGCGTCTCCAGCGCGATAGGCAGGGTCAGGGTAAATACCGCGCCGTCGCCACGATTGCTCGCGATCAGGCGCCCGCCCAGTTCGTGCACGATAGCGTAGGACACCGCCAGCCCCAAGCCGAGGCCATCACCCACAGGCTTGGTGGTGAAGAACGGGTCGAACACGCTGTTCAGGTGTTCCTCGGCAATCCCGCCGCCGCTGTCGCTGACGGTGAGCCGCCACAACTGTTGGTCGGCATGCAGGCGGATTTCCAGGCGTTTGCGCGGTTTGTCGGCCATGGCGTCTAGGGCGTTACGCAGCAGGTTGATCAGAACCTGTTCCAGGCGGATTGCATCGCCGCGCACCCAGGCGGGGCGGGTCAGGTCGAGCACCACGCCGATGGATTCATCGCGCAGGCGCGCATCGAGCAGGTGCAGGGACTGGTCGACCACGGTGGCCAGGTCCAGGCGTTCGCGCAAGCCGCTGGGGCTTTTGCGTGCGAAGGTCTTGAGGTGGCCGGTGAGGGCCGCCATGCGCGTGAGCATGTCGTCCAGTGGCGTGAGCGCCTGGTAGGCGTCGTCGACACGACCGTGATCCAGCAGCAGGCGCAATGTGGCCAACTGCATGCGTTGGGCGGTGAGTGGCTGATTGATTTCGTGGGCGAGGGCGGCGGACATCTGTCCCAGCGCCGCCAGTTTGGCCGATTGCACCAAGCCATCTTGGGCCGTGCGCAGCGCCTGGGTG
Source organism: Pseudomonas reactans (assembly GCF_013385825.1). GTDB lineage: Bacteria > Pseudomonadota > Gammaproteobacteria > Pseudomonadales > Pseudomonadaceae > Aquipseudomonas > Aquipseudomonas reactans. Next base: position 155,805 of record NZ_JACAPG010000021.1, read on the forward strand.
CGTTCTTCCACCAGTTGCTCAAGCTCTTCGCGACTGCGCTGGCGCAAGCGGGCCAGACGCCAGCGCTGGGTCAGGAACAGCACCAGGAACACCAGCGCCAGCCAGGAGCCGGCGGCAGCCAGGCCAGCGTTACGTTGATCTTCAAACGCGAACTGCGGTTTGCGCAGCAGGTGCAGGGTCCAGCCTTCGGCCTTCAGCGGCAGGGATTCCCAGATGTAGTTGGAACTGCCATCCGGGCCGTTGACGCGCATCAGGTGGCTGTTTTCGTCGAAGCGTTGCAGGGTGCTGGTTTCCAGCGCTTGCAGGTGTTTTTTGTCGTATTGGCGGGTGGCCTTGAGTTCGGCAAGGTCGCTGGCCGTCAACGGTCGCAGGTTGCGATAACGCCAGCCGGGTTGGTTGGCGATGAACACGATGCCGCGTGCATCACTGACCAGCAGCAGGTCATTGCCTTGGGCCCACTCACGTTCAAGTTCGGGGAACTCAAGCTTGACCACCATCGCGCCGAGGAACTGTTCGTGTTCATCGACCACCGCGCTGGAAAGGAAGTAACCGGGTATGCCGGTGGTCACGCCCACCGCGTAAAAGCGCCCAGTGCCCTGGCTCAAGGTCTGGCTGAAATAGGGGCGAAACGCGTAGTTGTGACCTACATAACTGCTGGGCAGGTTCCAGTTGCTGGCGGCCACGGCCAAGCCCGTGCGGTCCATCAATTCCAGGGTGGAGGACTGCGCCGCGCCGTTGATGCGCTCCAGCTTGCGGTTGAGTAGGTCCTGGGTCGCGGTATCCAGCGGGCCCTTCAAGGCATTGATCATCTCCGAGTCCAACGCCAGCACGGCGGGCAGGGCGCGGTAGCGTTCGATCAGGGTGTGCAGGGAGTTGGCGTACAGCGCAAGCTGCTGATTGGCACGGGCGGCGTCGTCCACCAGGGCCTGGCGTTCGGCATGGCGCGTGGCCAAGGCGGCGGCCAGCAGCGCGCCGGCGATGATCAGCAGGGAATAGAAGGTCAGGCGTAGAGGGCGAGGGATCACGATCATACGGTGATGGGCAGGCACGGTAAGGGAGTGCACCATACCATGCGCCATAAAAAAGGCGACTGGGCCATGGCCACAGTCGCCTTTATGTTTGCAGAGGAAGCGCTTACTGCACTTCTACCGCCAGGCTTTCACTGATCTTTTTCTGCCAGATGGCAGGACCGGTGATGTGCACGGATTCGCCTTTGCTGTCGACAGCAACGGTGACCGGCATGTCTTTCACGTCGAACTCGTAGATCGCTTCCATACCCAGCTCGGCGAACGCGACAACGCGGGACTTCTTGATGGCTTGCGCCACCAGGTAAGCAGCGCCGCCCACGGCCATCAGGTACACAGCCTTGTGGTCCTTGATCGCTTCGATCGCAGTCGGGCCGCGCTCGGATTTGCCGATCATGCCCAGCAGGCCGGTTTGCTCGAGGATCTGACGGGTGAATTTGTCCATCCGCGTTGCGGTGGTCGGGCCAGCCGGGCCAACCACTTCTTCGCGCACTGGATCAACCGGGCCGACGTAGTAGATGAAGCGACCCTTGAGGTCCACCGGCAGGGTTTCGCCCTTGTTCAGCATCTCGACCATGCGCTTGTGCGCAGCGTCGCGACCGGTGAGCATCTTGCCGTTGAGCAACACGGTCTCGCCCGGCTGCCAGCTCTGCACTTCTTCCGGGGTCAGGGTGTCGAGGTTGACGCGACGGGCCGATGGGCCGGCTTCCCAGACGATTTCCGGGTAGGCGTCCAGCGGTGGCGCTTCCAGCGACGCCGGGCCCGAACCGTCGAGCACGAAGTGCGCGTGACGGGTGGCGGCGCAGTTGGGGATCATGCACACCGGCAAGGAGGCGGCGTGGGTCGGGTAGTCCATGATCTTCACGTCGAGCACGGTGGTCAGGCCACCCAGGCCCTGGGCGCCGATGCCCAGTTGGTTGACCTTCTCGAACAGCTCCAGGCGCATCTCTTCGATACGGTTCTGCGGGCCGCGCTTTTTCAGCTCGTGGATGTCGATGGATTCCATCAGCACTTCCTTGGCCATTACCGCGGCTTTCTCGGCGGTGCCGCCAATGCCGATGCCGAGCATGCCCGGTGGGCACCAGCCGGCGCCCATGGTCGGAACGGTTTTGAGCACCCAGTCGACGATCGAGTCGGACGGGTTGAGCATGGCCATTTTCGACTTGTTCTCGGAACCGCCGCCCTTGGCTGCCACGTCCACTTCCACGGTGCTACCCGGGACGATGGAGTAGTGGATCACGGCCGGGGTGTTGTCCTTGGTGTTTTTACGTGCGCCCGCCGGGTCGGCGAGGATGGATGCGCGCAGGACGTTTTCCGGCAGGTTGTAGGCGCGACGCACGCCTTCGTTGATCATGTCGTCCAGGCCCATGGTGGCGCCATCCCAACGCACGTCCATGCCCACGCGCACGAACACGGTAACGATACCGGTGTCCTGGCAGATCGGGCGATGGCCGGTGGCGCACATGCGCGAGTTGATCAGGATCTGGGCGATGGAGTCACGGGCCGCTGGCGATTCTTCGCGCAGGTAGGCTTCGTGCATGGCCTGGATGAAATCCACGGGGTGGTAGTAGGAAATGAATTGCAGGGCGTCGGCAACGCTCTGAATCAGGTCGTCTTGCTTGATCACGGTCATGAGTCGCGCTCCTCTATAAGGGAACATTCAATAAAGGTGGGCTCAGTGTTGCATCGGTCGGCTGAGCTCACCTTTCCAAGGCACGCCAAAATGGTGCAGGCGCGACGCTAAAAAGGCGCGGCAGTATAACCCGGCTCGGTGGCCGATACACCCGACTATGGTCATGAATGCCTGGCTCGATTGGGTTGTAGGAGCGAGCTTGCTCGTGAAAAACTTGAATTTGATGGGTTTCGTCAGGCACCCCGCGTTATCGTTAGCGATCTTCGCGAGCAAGCTCGCTCCTACAGGTGAAAGTTATATGCCTGAACTGTATGTCGGCGAACGCCATTGGTCGGTAACGACCGGCAGCAACCTGCTGGATGCCTTGAACCAGGCAGGTGTGGCCGTGCCTTACAGTTGCCGCGCCGGCAGTTGCCATGCGTGCCTGGTGCGATGCCAAGGGGAGGTCGAGGACAAGCAACCCGAGGCCTTGAGCCCGGCGCAACGTCAGGAGGGCTGGCGCTTGGCGTGCCAGTGCCAGGTGAGCGGCGACCTGCGCGTCGAAACCTTTGATCCTACGCGTGATGGGTTGCCGGCCCAGGTGGTGGGTATCGATTGGTTGAGCCCGAGTGTGCTGCGCCTGCGCCTGCAACCCGAGCGTGGCCTGCGCTACCGGGCCGGGCAGCATCTGGTGTTGTGGGCGGGACAAGTGGCGCGGCCCTATTCCCTGGCGAGCTTGCCCCAGGATGACCCGTTCCTGGAGTTTCACCTCGATTGCCGTCTGCCTGGCGAATTCAGTGATCTTGCCCGCCAGTTGCAGCCGGGCGACCGTTTGCGCCTGGGCGAACTGCGCGGCGGCGCGCTGCAATACGATCCTGACTGGCAAAGCCGACCGCTGTGGCTGCTCGCGTCCGGCACCGGCCTTGGCCCTCTTTGGGGCGTGTTGCGTGAGGCCTTGCGCCAGGATCATCAGGGCGACATCCGCGTGATTCACCTGGCTCATGATGCTGAGGGGCATTACCTGGCCGAACCCCTGGCGCAGCTGGCTGCCCAGCATTCCAACGTAACGGTGGAGCTGTGGACGGCGGCGCAGGCGACCCAGGCATTGGCGCAACTGCGGCTTGTTTCGCGGCAAACTCTGGCTTTACTCTGCGGGCACCCGGCCAGTGTCGAGGCGTTTTCCAAGCGTCTGTTCCTGGCAGGGCTGCCGCGTAATCAACTGCTGGCTGATGTGTTCCTGCCCCGTGGTTGAGCGCTGAACTCTACAGCCGCGAGATTCGCCATGACCGATGCCATCCTGCAACACCGCGAACGCGGGTTGCTGACCTTGCAGCTCAATCGCCCCGACAAGAAAAACGCCCTGACCCGCGCCATGTACACGCAACTGGCCGAGGCACTGGAGCAGGCTGATGCGGATGAGAACATCCGCTGCGTACTGATCCAGGGCAGCAGTGACTGTTTTACTGCTGGTAACGACATTGGCGATTTTCTCGAACAACCGCCCAGCGATCTCGACAGCCCACCCTTTTATTTCATGAAAAGCCTGCTCAACTGCCGCAAACCGGTGATTGCCGCCGTGGCGGGCGTTGCGGTCGGGATCGGGACAACCCTGTTGCTGCATTGCGATCTCGTATACACCAGCCGGGATGCGCGGTTGCGCATGCCATTCGTCAACCTGGGGCTGTGCCCGGAGTTTGGGTCGAGCCTGATCCTGCCGAGGTTGTTGGGGCACGCGAAGGCTGCGGAATTATTGTTGCTGGGCGAGGGCTTTACCGGCGAGCAGGCGGCAGCCTGGGGGATTGCCACCGAGGCGCTGGGTAGCGGCGAGGCGGCGTTGGCCAAGGCGCGGGAAATGGCCGAGCGCTTCGAAACCCTGGCACCGGGGGCGGTGCAGGTGACCAAGCAACTCATGAAGAGTGTGGATCGTGAGCAATTGCGTCAGGTAATTGAGGAAGAGGGTGCGCTGTTTGTCCAGCGGTTGAAGTCGCCGGAAGCGATTGCGGCGTTGTCGGGGTTTATCAACCGGTCCTGAGAAAGCAAAAAGCCCCGCCATTCACAGGGCGGGGCTTTTGTTTTTCAGCGTGTCACTCAGACCTGCGGGTCGCCCACGTGCAGGATCTTCATGCCATTGGTGCCACCGGTGGTGTGGTAGCTGTCGCCCTTGGTCAGGATGACCCAGTCGCCTTTCTCTACGACGCCGCGCTTGACCAGCTCGTCGATCGCCTTCTGGCTGACTTCGTTCGGTGCCAACGAAGCCGGATCGAACGGAACGGTGTACACACCACGGAACAGCGCGGTGCGCGCCTGGGCTTCACGGTGCGGAGTGAACGCGTAGATCGGCACCGAGGAACGGATGCGCGACATGATCAATGGCGTGTAGCCACTTTCGGTCAGCGCGATGATCGCCTTCACGCCCGGGAAGTGGTTCGCGGTGTACATGGCAGCCAAGGCGATGCTCTGGTCGCAGCTTTCGAACTCTTTGCCGATACGGTGGCTGGAGGTCTTGCTGGTCGGGTGCTTTTCAGCGCCGAGGCAGATACGTGCCATGGCTTGCACGGCTTCCAGCGGGTACGGGCCGGCGGCACTTTCAGCCGAGAGCATTACAGCGTCGGTGTAGTCGAGCACGGCGTTGGCCACGTCGGACACTTCGGCGCGGGTCGGCATCGGGTTCTGGATCATCGACTCCATCATCTGGGTCGCCACGATCACTGCCTTGTTGTGGCGGCGAGCGTGCAGGATGATCTTCTTCTGGATACCGATCAGTTCGGCATCACCGATTTCCACACCCAGGTCGCCACGGGCAACCATCACCGCGTCGGAAGCCTTGATCAGGCCGTCGAGGGTTTCGTCATCGGCCACGGCTTCGGCGCGTTCGATCTTCGCCACCAGCCAGGCGGTGCCGCCGGCCTCGTCGCGCAGTTTACGGGCGTATTCCATGTCGGCGGCGTCGCGCGGGAAGGACACGGCGAGGTAGTCCACTTCCATTTCGGCGGCGAGCTTGATGTCGGCCTTGTCTTTTTCCGTCAGGGCCGGTGCGGTCAAGCCGCCCCCACGACGGTTGATGCCTTTGTGGTCGGACAGCGGACCACCGATCAGCACGACGCAGTGCAGTTCGGTCGGGGTCGCGGTTTCGACGCGCATCACCACACGGCCATCGTCCAGCAACAGCTCGTCACCGACGCCGCAGTCCTTGACCAGGTCCGGGTAGTCGATACCCACGACTTGCTGGTTGCCTTCGGTCAGCGGGTGGCTGGTGGAGAAGGTGAATTGATCACCGATCTTCAGCTCGATCCGTTTGTTGGCGAATTTGGCGATACGGATTTTCGGGCCTTGCAGGTCACCCAGCAGTGCGACGAAGCGACCGTGCTTGGCGGCCAGGTCACGCACCAGCTTGGCGCGAGCCTTGTGCTCGTCCGGGGTGCCGTGGGAGAAGTTCAGACGGGCAACGTCCAAACCAGCCAGAATCAGCTGTTCGAGGACTTCCGGCGAGTTGCTGGCCGGGCCAAGGGTGGCGACGATTTTGGTACGACGGACGGACATGCACAGACTCCTGAGTTCAAGCGCTGAGGAAGGCTACTATGCTCTTTCGTTGTAGTCATTGTTCGTTTGCACTACTTATCGATGATTGACTTGTTTTCGCTGCGGCTGAATACGAACATCCTTGAAGATTTTCGACGAGGGGTCGATACACTGCACAAGACAGGAGAACCCTCATGCGAATTTTGCTCATTGCTGCCCTGGCCGTCAGTGTTGTCGGCTGCACCCGCTGGTCGATGGATCACCATCTGAACAACGCCTACCGCGCCTACAAGGTCGGTGACTGCGAGCGCGTTACCCTGGAATTGTCCCAGGTCGACCGTGAAAGTCGCAGCCGACGTTATGTGCAACCGGAAGTCTCGATGTTGCGCGGCCAGTGCCTGGAACGGCAGAAGCTGTTCGTCGACGCGGTGCAAACCTACCAATTCATTATCAATCAATACCCATCGAGCGAGTACGCCTACCGCGCCCGCGCGCGGCTCGACACCCTGCAACAACTGGGGCATTACCCTGGTGCAAGCGTCGCGCAACCGCGACCCGCTTCTTTGTGATGATATTCGTCATTCAATAACTGGCCCGTTGCCAGTCTTGGGCTATTCTTTGAATGTTCATTTGTATAAGTTTCTATGCACATGGATGTGGGGCCCGGACTGGGTGGCTGTCTAGCGGCAGGCAATTGCTTGTTGTCGCACCGAGATCCAGGGAGAGCGGGCGATATTGCCCGTTCCGAATCACTGGCGCGGCCGCAGTCATGGCCACTGGATGGCGATATCACCATGTTTACCGACCGACGGATCGAGCGGCATCAACTACCTTATTTCCTGCAAGTGTTTAATCGTCTTACCGACAAGCCTATCGGCTTCTTGGGCAATGTCTCGGAAGACGGACTGATGTTGATCAGTCAACTGCCCATGATGATCGACGTGGACTTTGAGCTGCGTTTGAAGATTCCGGCGGCTGACGGCACCTTCCATCCCATTGATCTCACGGCGAGCTGCCTATGGAGTCATGAGGATATCAATCCGCAACATTATGATTCCGGATTCAGGGTGCTCCAGGCACCTGAGGAATATGGGCAGTTGATCAACGTCTTGTTGCATTACTTCAGCTTTGATCCTTTGCAGGCTTCGGCTTAGGTAATGCGCGTTAGCGGGCCTTTTTCAGAGCACCCCGGCTTTCTTCCACCCCAGGTAGCGCGTGACCAACGCCGGTCCCAGTTCAGACGGCAAGCTGTCCAATAGGGACAGGCCTTGGGCGCTGAGTCGGTCATGCAGTTCGTTGCGGGTGTTCAGGTAGTCGATGGTGCCGCTGTAGGCCAAGGCTTCGGGCAAGGTTTGTACGGGGGCTTGGCGCAGTTGATCGAGGGCCTCCTCGCGCAAGCTGACCACCAGCACCCTGTGTTGACGGCTGATACGCTTGACGGCAGCCAGCAGTGTTTCATCATCCTCATCCCGCAGGTTGGTTATCACGATCACCAATGCGCGCCGTTTCTGCCGAGCCAGCAGTTGGCTTGCCGCAGCCTGATAGTCGGCATTCCGTCGCGTGGTATCAAGGTCGTATACCGCGTTGAGCAGCAGGTTCAACTGGCTACTGCCTTTGACCGGCGCCAGGTAGCGTGGCTGGTCACCGGCAAAGGTGCAAAGCCCTACCGCATCACCCTGGCGCAACGCTACGTAGCTGAGCAGCAGGCAGGCGTTCAAGGCGTGGTCAAAGTGGGACAGTTCGTCATCCTGGCTGCGCATGCGGCGGCCACAATCGAGCATGAACACGATCTGTTGGTCACGCTCATCCTGATATTCCCGAGCGATGGGTGTGCGTTGCCGGGCGGTGGCCTTCCAGTCGATCTGCCGCAGGCTGTCCCCTTCGCGAAACTCGCGCAACTGGTGAAATTCCAGTCCCAAGCCGCGCCGCTGGCGTTGGCGTACACCCAGTTGGCTCAGCCAGTTGTCCACGCCCTGCAGTTGGGCGCCGTACAGACGGGCGAAGTCCGGGTAGACGCGGGTGGTATCGCTCACGTCGATCAGTCGTCGTGCAGACCACAGGCCCATGGGGCTGGGCAGGTGAATTTCACAGCGGCTGAAACTGAAATGACCACGCCGCAGCGGACGAAGGCGATAACCCAACTCACTGCGTTCACCGGGGCGCAGGTCTATGGATTGGAGCATGTGCTCTACGGACAGCCCGTCAGGGACATGATCGAACACCTGCACGCTCAGCGGCTGTGGGAAGTCATGTTCAAGAACCAGGCGTATTTCCCCCCAGCGGCCCAGTGCCAGGCTTCCGGGCATTTGCCGTTGAACGCGGGGGGATGGTCGTCTACGCAGACGCATCGCATCCAGCAGGGCGAGTAGTAACAGTGCGAGCAGCAACCCCCACGCGATTGAGTGCAAGGTCTTGGGCGCGTTGAACTGCAACGCCGTCGCAGTACCCAGCAGGATGCTCAAGCCCAGTAATACGCCAAGCCAGTTCAACAGTAGACGGGTCGGTTTCATGGGCACGTCATTGCCGGGGTGCCGGGATCTGATCGAGCAGTTGCTTGAGCACCTGATCGACTTCCAGACCATCGATATCCAGCTCTGGCGCGATACGTACCCGATGGCGCAGTACTGCCAGGGCGCAACCCTTGATATCGTCGGGGGTGACGAACTCACCCCCGCGCAACAAGGCACGGGCACGCGCGCCGCGTACCAAGTCGATGGACGCCCGCGGGCCAGCGCCGATGGCCAGCCCGGGCCAGCTACGGGTGGCGCGCGCCAGCCGTACGGCATAGTCGAGTACGAGTTCGTCGAGTGCCAGTTCACTGGCTATCTGTTGAAGCTGCAGCACGTCTTCGGCCTGCAGCACCGTGCGCAAGGGATGTACATCCAGCATGTCGGCCCGAGACGAACGCGTGACTTCACGCACCATGTCCACTTCCTGCTGCGCATCGGGGTAATCCATGCGCACCTTGAGCATGAAGCGGTCCAGCTCCGCTTCCGGCAGGGGATAAGTGCCTTCCTGTTCGATAGGGTTCTGGGTCGCCAGCACCATGAAGGGTTGGCCGATGGGCAGCGCCTCGCCTTCGAGGGTGACTTGCCGCTCCTGCATGGCTTCGAGCAAAGCGGCCTGGGTCTTGGCCGGGGCTCGGTTGATTTCGTCGGCCAGCAACAAATGGGTAAATACCGGCCCCTTGCGCAGCTTGAATTGTTCGGTGTGCCGATCGTATACGGCGTGGCCGGTGACATCGCTGGGCATCAGGTCCGGGGTGAACTGGATGCGCGCGAAGTCGCCTTCAAAACAACGTGCCAGTGCCCGTACCAGCAAGGTTTTGCCCAGCCCTGGCACACCTTCGAGTAGCACATGCCCACCGGCGATCAGCGCGGTCAGGACATCGTCGATCACTGTGTCCTGGCCAATCACCGCTTTGCGCAATTCAGTGCGCAGGGCTTGGGCTTGCCCGCTGGCACGTTGCAAGGTTTCACGGGGCAAGGCAGTGGTGCTTGGAAATTCACTCATAGCGCATTCCTGAGGGTTTGCAGGCGTGCCACCTGCCGGCTGAAGTCGGCGCTGGAAAGCCGTTTTGCCGAGCGTGGGCCAAGGGCCTGGCTGATGACGTGAGGGGGTTGGCGCGTCAGGTGTTCAAGCACCCGCCACTGTTCTGTATTGTCGAGGTGCTCAAAACCGGGGTGGCGGTGCCGGGCCGCGCGCAGGATATCGCGCTGCAAGGCGTGTAGCAGGGTGCCCTGGCCACTGCGGCGCAGCAGGAAATCGGCGCTGGCCTTCAGGTGCTCCTGCAGTTGGCGGCGAGCAGTGGAGGCTGGCGCTCGGGTTGGGCCTTGACGCATGCCGGCCCGCCACAATGCCAGGGCGATCAGCGAAGTGAGTGCGACCAGGGTCTGGGGGAAGTACCGCATCAGCAAGGTGAGCAGGTCGTCGACGTCACTGTTGAACAACAAGGTCACGGCTGTGCCCTGGTTTAGATACCACAGCAGCCAGGCATTGTCGTGCTTGCCTATGTTCGTGGTTTTCCACAGGTCGCTGTCGGTGATCACCGTGACGCGGCCTTTCCCGAGGTCGAGTTGCATCAGGTGGCTCGATCTTGCGCTGTTGGCAGAAAACTGGGCCAGGTGCTTGGGGTCGGTGAGGTTGAAGTCTGTATCGAAACTGAAGTACGCCGGTGGGTTTTCATTGTCGACGTAGAGTTTGGTGAGGTCGGGAGCCTTCTTTCCAAGAAGCTTTTTGCCGGGAGGCGCAGGCTCCTCAGGCTCGTCGCTCAATACCTGGTGGATATGCAAGCGATCGAGCAGCAGATCGCCACTCCTGCCGGTCTCTTCATCCCACAAAGCCTCGGCCACCAGCAGCAGATGGCCGCCGGATTTGGCCCAAGCCAGCAGTTGCTCTACCTGGCGCGGTGACATGTTGCTGCGCTCGCCGAGCAGCAACAGGCTGTTGCCCTTGCCCGGCAGGGTCATCAGCCGCTCCAGGCTATTGGCGTGATCTACCGTGAGGCCTTGTTGGCGTAGAAAATGTTCGGCCGCCAAGTAGGGGTTGGCCAGGGCTTCTGGAGACGGACCACGATCCACCACCTCGTCGTAGGGGATTGCCTTGCTCCATGCATAGTAACCACCCGCGCCAAGCAGGCACGCCAGCAGTAGTCCCACCCACACTAATGGCCGGTTCATGGAGGGCTACCTGAGCTGAACAGGGTGCGCCATTCACTGCACAGCTGTTGCTGCGCTGAGGTGGGAGGCAGGTAATGACCGTAAGCAAGGTTCTGCCAGTGCCGGGTCAATTCATCGCTGAAAGCCAGGAGCTGTGGTTGTTGTAACAGGTGAACCCGCTCCAGGACCTGACCTTCGGTATCCGCGCTTTTCAGCGGCACATTGAAGTCATGCAACAGTCGGTTGAGCAGGCCTCGATAGAGTAAGCCAAGGGCTTCCCTTGGTTGGGTGGCCCACAGGTGTTCGGCGGCGCTGGCAACGTCGTCAGGCAACGTTTCGGTGCCCAATTCAAGGCCGAACAATTGCGTGGGTGCAGGTTCGACATCTCGGGGCCTGCGTGGCCCGCGTCGGCTGACAAAGGTGCGCAACCACTCACGATAACGCCACACCAGCATGAACTGGGCGCCGATCAGGAGTCCCCACAACAGCACCTCCAAGCCTTGTGCGATGTGCTTGAAGGTCTTGCTGTTGAGGTTGTCCAGCAATGCCTTGAGCCAGTCCGGAAGTTTGCCGTCGCGCTGAGTCTTGTTTTTAACAGGCGGATTGTCTTCGCCAAAGCGATAGCGCGTGACGGTTTCAGGGTTCTTGAAGGGGGGCTTGTCCAGTAGCGACTGGACTGATTGGCGCGCTCTCTGGGTGTCCAGTGGTTTCGACGGACCGGATGCTTCTGCCATGACCGGTGCACTGAATGGCAGCAGCGTCAGTCCGATCATCAGCAATAGCAACGGCGCCACGTTGCTCAGACGCTGACGAAGACGGCGAAAGACCAACTCCAGGTCCCAGGCCTCCAATACGGTGCGGCGATTCAGGTAGAGGCTGAAACCGCAGGCCACATAGATAGGTTCCCAAAACACGAGGATCAAGGCGTAGAAAGCGTTGCTCAAGTGTTCCAGCCAAAGCCCTTCCGAGCTCGTCGCCGTTGCCAGGCGTTGCCAGTCCCAGTCCATTTCGACGTTTTGCGGAATGAATAGATAGAACAGTGCCATACAGCCAAACCACAAACCAATCTCCAGGTGCACACCCACAGTGGTTAGCCAGCGCGCGGCCCCGGCATTACGTTGCTGCAGCACACCCATGCGTTTTTGGCGAGCGGGGCCATCCAGGCCTTCAAGTTGGCTCACCGGCATCACAAAGCTGCGGCTCATGCTGAGTCGCCGCCAGGTCAGGCTGGCCAACAGTTGGCCTTTGAGCAGTCGCGGCCACTGGCGAACGGCCTGCTTGATGCTGGGCGTTTCGCCAAACAACGCCTTGGACAGGATATATAGCGGCAAGCGATCAAAGGCTGGCTTGAGCCACCAGAACAGGAACATCGCGGTGGACGGGTACTTCCACAGCAGTGCCGTGAGCACGGCGAACACCGGCAAAGTCACCAACGCCCAACTGCCCATCAAGAGCAGGCGGTGCTCACGGGCCATCAACACGCCAAGATCCATCGCCTCCCAGGCAGTACGCGGGCGGATGACCACGCTGGCATCACTCAGGCGCATGGCGAATCCTTCCGGCAAGGCTCAGGTAAGCGGCTACCAGAAGCCATAGGGCCGCGCCAACCAGGTACTTGACCCAGGGGGCTATCAGGGTGGTGGATGACCAGTACGCTTCGATGAAGGCTGCGATCAACAGGAAGAGCATGACTCCGCATAACATTTGCACACTCTTGCGTGCCGCCAGCCGCAATGATTCGCCACGGACCAGTTGCCCTGGAGCGATAAGTGCCCAGCCCAGCTGCAAGCCGGAGGCACCGGCAAGGGCGATGGCCGTCAGTTCGAACGCACCATGCCCGATGACGAATGACCAGAAGGTCTGGCCGTAACCGATCTCGGTCAGATGGCCGGAGACCGCACCGATGATCAGGCCGTTGAATATCAGAAAGAACACGCTGCCCAGGCCGAACAGCAAACCGGCGGCGAACGTCTGGAACGCGATACCGATGTTGTGCATCACGTAGTAGCCGAACATCATCCAGTCTTCGCTCGATGCACGCTCGGCGGTGCGGCCCAGGCGGCTGGCATCGGGGTCATACATGCCTTGCATCTCGGCAACCTGCTGGGGACTGACGATGCTGTAGATCAGGTCGGGAAACAGGTAGACCAGCAGCGCGATACCCACGAGGCTGCCAAAGAACAACAGGCTGGCGATCAGTACAAAACGCCACTGTTCCCGCACTAACCGTGGGAAATCGGCGAGCACGAACCCCAGCACATTTGCCGTCAATTGACTGTGGTGACGGTAGAGCTGTTGATGACCTCGCAAGGCCAGTTGTTGCAATGGATCTACCAAGTAGCTGCTGTAGCCGCGTTCCTGGGCCAATGCCAGGTGCTGGCAAAGGCGTCGGTACTGATGGGGGAAATCGGCCATGTCACTGGCTTTAACCTTGCCTTGCTCCAACTGTTGCAGGTATTGGGCAAAGGCCTGCCATTGAGGCTGGTGACGGCTTTCGAAAAGACTCTGCTTCATGTCGGACCCAACAGGCCACGGGCCACGCCGTTGAGTTGTTCCACGGCGCGGGCCGGGGATACCTGCAAGGGGGTGGCGAGAATCGAAGCCAACTCGTAAACGCGCTCCGTGGAAAGCTCACCCTGGCGTTCTGCAAAGCCAAGGATGGCCCGTTGTTCACTCAGACCCAGAGCGAAGGGCAAGCGTAGGGCGGCAGCTTGAGGAATCTGTGGGCGCAGAAGCGGTTGTTCCCGGTAGATCACCAGTGTGCCGGCGGCCAGGTCGCCCAGGCGTTTGAAGTGAGGATGCTGCAGGCAGCTGATCGCGCCAAGAAAGTAACCGAATGGCAGCATGTCGACAAACCGCAGCAAATTGCGGATCAGTGACGCGGCCCAGCCGATCGGTGTGCCGTCATCGTGTACCACCCGTAACCCCATGACCTGTTTGCCAGGTGAGCATCCCTGGTTGAGTACTTCGAACAGCACCATGTACCACCAACTGATCAGGAACAGCAGCAGCGAACCCAGGCCGATTCCAACGTTGCCAAGTAAGGCCAATGGCACCAGCAGAACGCCCATGACCACTGCGCGCAACCCCAGGTCGAAGGCAAAGGCCAGCACGCGCGGCACGAGACCGGCGGGGCGCAACGGCAGGTCGATGCCTTCCGGGGTCTCGATCTGGTAGCGGGTGTCCAATGGGGCTGGCGGCATCGCGATCCTTGGCAGTGCAGAGAGTGGCTGGGAGATACGGATGCTAGCAGTGTCGGCGATGGAAGCAACCACTCAAGGTTTTGCTGGATGTTTGTACAGTTGAATTGATGCTGGCCGTAGATGCGGTCAAGCGCCTAGACTTTGTCGATCTTCAGTACAGGAATAGCCCGTGACCTCCATTTTCTGGTACGACTATGAAACCACCGGCATCAATCCGCGCAGTGATCGCCCGCTTCAAGTAGCCGGCATTCGGACGGACCACGAACTCAATGAGATCGGCGAACCGGTCAATCTTTATTGCCAGCCCAGCGACGATATCCTGCCCCATCCCATCGCCTGCGCAATTACCGGCATCACTCCCGCAATCCTCGCGGAAAAAGGCCTGGCCGAGGCCGATTTCATGACTCGGGTGCATGCTGAGCTGGCCGCGCCGGGTACGTGTGGCGCTGGGTACAACACCTTGCGATTTGACGATGAGATGACGCGCTACAGCCTGTACCGCAATTTCTTCGATCCTTACGCGCGTGAGTGGCAGGGTGGCAACAGTCGCTGGGATCTGATCGACGTAATTCGCACCGCTTACGCGCTGCGCCCGGAAGGCCTTGAATGGCCGCAACAGGATGGGCGTGTCACGCTCAAGCTGGAGCGCCTGACCGAAGCCAACGGTATCGACCATGGTCAGGCTCACGATGCATTGTCCGACGTACGTGCCACGATTGCGTTAGCGCGAAGGGTGCGTGAGAAACAGCCCAAGCTGTACGAATGGCTGTTTCAGCTACGTAGCAAGCAGCGCGTGATGGACCAGGTGCGTTTGCTGCAACCCATGGTGCATATCTCCGGGCGTTTTTCCGCCGAGCGTCACTACCTGGGGGTTGTGCTACCGCTGGCATGGCACCCGCGCAATCGCAACGCACTGATCGTTTGCGATCTCGGTCTCGACCCTCAAGGTTTGCTGGACCTGGATGCCGATACCTTGCGCCAGCGCCTCTACACCCGGCGTGACGATCTTGCCGAGGGCGAGTTGCCGGTGCCGCTCAAGTTGGTGCACATCAACCGCTGCCCTGTGGTTGCGCCCTTGAATGTGCTTCGGGCAGAAGATCGTGAGCGTCTGCACTTGGACATGAATCTTTATCAGGCGCGCGCCCTGCGGCTAACTGACGCACAGGAGTGTTGGCGCGATAAGTTGGCGGCTATTTATGCCGAGGAAGATTTCGCGCCGAGTTCAGACCCGGAGCAACAGCTATACGATGGTTTTATCGGAGATCGTGATCGACGTTTATGTGAACAAGTCCGGATGGCCGAGCCCGCACAATTAGCTCGCCAGCAATGGCCTTTTGATGATCATCGGCTGCCTGAATTATTGTTTCGCTACCGAGCGCGTAACTTCCCCGATACCTTGAACAGTGAGGAGCAACAACGCTGGCAGCTTTTCTGTCAGCAACGTTTGACGGACCCGGAGTGGGGCGCGCCGAATACCCTTGCGGCATTTAAACAGGCTAAACAAGAATTTGCCGATAGTGCGACGCCCTTTCAGGCCGAGGTGCTTGAGCAATGGCAGGAATATGCCGACTCATTGGCCGGCAAGGTGAACCTGTAATCGGTCTTCACACAATACACAGGCAATAAAAAACGCCAGCAAGCTGGCGTTTTTAATGTGTCGCGTATCAGGCGTAAGCCTGGCGAAGCTTAGCCCAGTAGGGTTGCCCAGCCTTCAACCACGTCACCGCCCCACTTGGCTTTCCACTCTTTCAAGGTTTTGTGGTTGCCACCTTTGGTTTCAATCACTTCGCCGTTGTGCGGGTTTTTGTACTGTTTGACTTTGCGAGCACGTTTGGTGCCGGTAGTTTTCACGGCGCCACGCGGTGCTTTAACTTTCGACTCTGGATCCAGCAGCGCGATGATGTCACGCAGGGATTTGGAGTACTCACCCATCAGGGCGCGCAGTTTGCCTTCGAATTCCAGCTCGGTTTGCAGTTTGTCGTCTTGGGACAGGTTCTTCAAACGGGCTTGCAGCTCTTTGATAGCTTCTTCGGTGGCACGGTATTCGTTGATCAGAGACATGTGGACTACCTTATGTAGAGCGCTGATTGACAGGGACAGTGGCCCAATAATAGTCAGGCAGTTTGCCCAAGTAAACATTTAAGCGCGCATTTATGTGAATTACTTTGAATGTTTGTAGCATTGCTATGCATTCGAGTTAATTACTAGGGCGTAGGCCTTAAGATAATTCCCCTGAAATACGTGAAACAGCCATAGGGTGACGTACTAAATTCATATAAAGGTGGTAAAACCATAGGCTATTAAGGGACAAGCCGTCGGCCGGCGATCAGAATAAGCGTCAACGAATACTGCAGTTTTCCTGCGCAATCGCTAGAATGGCGGCCTTTGCGAAGTTCTGGAGTTTCCCCCTAATGCGCACTTTTCGGCTGGTGATTGCTTGCCCGGACCGGGTTGGCATCGTTGCCAAGGTCAGTAACTTTCTGGCCTCCCACAACGGTTGGATCACCGAGGCGAGTCATCACTCGGACAATCTCAGCGGTTGGTTCTTCATGCGTCACGAGATTCGTGCCGATTCGCTGCCTTTTGGTCTTGATGCCTTCCGCGACGCATTTGCGCCGATCGCCGAAGAGTTTTCGATGACCTGGCATATCACCGACACCGAGCAGAAAAAGCGCGTGGTGTTGATGGCCAGCCGTGAATCCCACTGTCTGGCCGACTTGCTGCATCGCTGGCACAGCGATGAGCTGGACTGCGAGATCGCGTGTGTGATCTCCAACCATGATGACCTGCGCAGCATGGTCGAGTGGCATGGCATCCCGTATTACCACGTGCCGGTCAACCCGCAGGACAAGGAGCCGGCGTTCGCCGAGGTCTCGCGCCTGGTCAAGCAGCACGAAGCCGACGTGGTCGTGCTGGCGCGCTACATGCAGATCCTGCCGCCGGAACTGTGCCGCGAATATGCTGGCAAGGTGATCAACATTCACCACAGCTTCCTGCCGTCGTTCGTCGGCGCCAAGCCTTACCACCAGGCGTCCCTGCGTGGCGTGAAGTTGATCGGTGCTACTTGCCACTACGTCACCGAAGAACTGGACGCTGGTCCGATCATCGAGCAGGACGTGGTGCGTGTCAGCCACAGCGACAGCATTGAAGACATGGTGCGTTTCGGCCGTGACGTCGAGAAGATGGTGCTGGCCCGTGGCCTGCGTTACCACTTGGAAGACCGCGTGCTGGTGCACGGCAACAAGACCGTCGTGTTCTGATCGAACTTGTTGTGATTGAAGAATGAAGGGCCTGGGCGTTAAATCGTCCCAGGCCCTTTTTCTTTATGCTGCCGAGGATTGAGTCATGAGTGATCCGCTGGACAAAGCCACTTCAAAAGCCCCCGCCACATTAGGGGAGGGCTGTTTGAGTCGATACGACCCGGATGACCTCAGCAGCGAGGACGGCACCGAATTTCCCGGTGCCGCCGAACTGTGGGAGCAGGAGCAGGCCAAGTCCGAGACCAAGGACGCCTGATCAGATCCGGAAACTGCCAACCAATTGTTTCAACCGTGCAGCCTGTTGTTCCAGGTCGGCACAAGCACGCAGTGTAGATTGCAGGTTTTCCACACCTTCCTGATTGAGGGTGTTGATCTCGGTAATGTCCATGTTGATCGACTCCACCACTGAGGTCTGTTCTTCTGTGGCAGTGGCGACGGACTGGTTCATGCCATCAATTTCGCCGATGCGTTGGGTCACGCTGTTCAGGCGTTCGCCGGCCAGGTTGGCGATGTCGACACTTTCAAGGCTATGTCGCTGGCTTTCACCCATGGTGCTGACCGAGTCCCGCGCGCCGACTTGCAGTTCCTCAATCATCTTCTGCACCTGTTGCGCCGATTCCTGAGTGCGATGCGCCAGGTTGCGGACTTCATCCGCGACCACCGCAAACCCACGCCCGGCTTCCCCTGCACGGGCAGCCTCAATGGCGGCGTTCAATGCCAGCAGGTTGGTTTGCTGGGAAATACTGGTGATCACTTCGAGAATCTGGCCGATGTTCACCGTCTTGCTATTGAGCGCTTCGATGTTGCTGCTGGACGCGCTGATCATCGAAGACAACTGGTTCATCGCCTTGATGTTGCGTTCCACCACTTGTTGGCCATCCTCAGCCAGGTGACGTGCATCGCTGGCCTGATGGGAGGCTTGCGCCGCATTGCGCGCGATTTCCTGGGCCGCTGCGCCCAGCTCATTGATGGCGGCGGCGACGCTGTTGGTGCGGTTGGCTTGCTCATCGGAATTGACCATCGACGAGTTGGAGGCGCTGACCACCCGCAGTGCCACTTCATTCACCTGTTCGGTGGCCGAAGACACTTCGCGGATCGACGTATGAATGCGTTCCACGAAGCGGTTGAAGGCGTTACCCAGCATGCCGAATTCATCATTATTCTGGATCGTCAGGCGGCGGGTCAGGTCGCCCTCGCCATCGGCGATGTCCTGCATGGCGCGGGTCATCACGTGCAGCGGTTGCAACAAGATACGGATCAGCATGCCGAGCAGGGCAATGATGATCACCACCGCGATGAGCGTGGCGATGACCGCTGAGGTGCGGAACTCGCTGAGCATGGCGAAGGATTTGTCTTTATCGACTGAAATACCGAGGTACCAGTTCACCGAGGGCAGGCCCTTGATCGGTGTAAAAGTGACGATGTTGTCCTTGCCGTTGGCCTCGACTTCGCTGAAGTCGGCGCTGATCTTCGGCGTATTTTTCGGATACACGTCTGCCAGGGTCTTCATCACCAGGTTTTTGTCCGGGTGTACCAGTACTTTGCCGTCGGCGCTGACCAGGAACGCGTAGCCCATGCCGCCGAAGTTCAGCGCGCCGATGTTATCCACCAGGGTTTGCAGGCTCAGGTCCCCACCGACCACACCGATGCTCTGGGTGCCTTGGGTACTGGGAGTGGCGACGGAAATGATCAACTTGCCGGTGGCGGCATCAATATACGGCTCGGTCAGGGTTGAACCGTTGCTGCTCTGGGCGCCCTTGTACCAGGGACGGACACGCGGGTCGAAACCGTCCGGCATCTTGGTGTCTGGGCGGATGGTGAAGGCACCCTTGCTGTCGCCGACGTAGGTCGCCATGAAGGAGGACGTCAGGGTTTTCTGTTCCAGCAGGCTGGCAACCGCGGACGGTTCGGGGTTGATGGCGATGTTTTGTGCGGCGTTTTCCACCAGGGCTATACGCCCATTAAGCCAGGTTTGAATGTTGCTGGCGGTGACATCGCCCATTTCGTGCAGGTAGTTGTTGAGATCGTCGCGTATCGCGTTGCGTTGCAGGTAGTCGTTGTAGAGAGTAAACAGCGCGAATGCGGCAATGACGATAAGGGAGGCTGCAAGCAGGATTTTGTGGCTGAAGCGCAGATTTTTATTCATGGCTTGTAGGGTCCGCTAAGGTCTTATTATCCGAAGCGCGTCCTTGTGGGAGGCGCAAAATGGCAGCGTCAAAAAAGGTGTGATACTTCTTGTGATGGTTCCGGTGGTCCCTGTGGGAACTATCTGACCTATTTTTAGACTTTGTGGGTCTCACACTTTTCTGTATCGACCTGGCCGCACTAAAGATTAACCATGGGTGACGAAATGCCTGACTCCACGCAACTGCTAATCGGCGCCGGCCTCGACGGCCAGCCCATCGCCCAGGCCATGCGCCTGGCCAACCGTCACGGGTTGATCGCCGGCGCCACCGGCACCGGCAAGACCGTCACGCTGCAACGCCTGGCCGAAGCCTTCAGTGATGCCGGTGTGGCGGTGTTTGCCGCGGACATCAAGGGCGACCTGTGCGGCCTGGGCGCTGCGGCGAACCCGCAGGGCAAGGTCGCCGAGCGCATCGCCGGCATGCCTTTCCTCAATTACACGGCCAAGGCTTATCCGGTCACGCTGTGGGATATCCACGGGCAGTCCGGTCACCCATTGCGCACCACCATCAGCGAAATGGGTCCATTGTTGCTCGGTAGTTTGCTGGAACTCACCGACAGCCAGCAGTCGGCGCTTTACGCGGCGTTCAAGGTGGCCGATCGCGAAGGCTTATTGTTGCTCGATCTCAAGGACCTCAAGGCACTGCTCAATCATCTGCGCTATCACCCAGAGTTGCTGGGCGAAGACGCGGCGCTGATGACCACCGGTTCCAGCCAGGCACTGTTGCGACGCCTGGCAGTGCTGGAGCAGCAGGGCGCAGAAGCTTTGTTTGGTGAACCGGCCCTGCAACTGGAAGATATCCTGCAGCCCACCGCTGACGGGCGTGGTCGCATCCATCTGCTGGACGCCAGCCGCTTGGTGCATGAGGCGCCGAAGGTGTACGCAACCTTCCTGCTGTGGTTGTTGGCGGAGTTGTTCGAGCAACTGCCTGAACGTGGCGACGCCGACAAACCGCTGCTCGCACTGTTTTTCGATGAGGCGCATTTACTGTTCGCCGATACGCCGAAGGCGTTGCAGGAACGTCTGGAGCAGGTGGTGCGGCTGATCCGCTCCAAAGGGGTTGGCGTGTATTTCGTCACCCAATCCCCAGGCGATTTGCCGGACAGCGTGCTGGCCCAGCTCGGGCTGCGCATCCAGCATGGCCTGCGGGCGTTTACGACCAAGGAACAGAAGTCCTTGCGCGCCGTAGCCGATGGTTTTCGACCAAACCCGATTTTTGATGCCCTTTCGGTCTTGACCGAGTTGGGCACGGGTGAGGCTTTGGTGGGGACGCTGCAGGAAAAGGGTACGCCGGAAGTCGTCCAACGTGTACTGGTCGCACCGCCACAATCCCGGATCGGGCCGCTCAGTGCAGCCGAACGGGCAGCCTTGGTGGCCAGTTCGCCGTTGCTGGGTCGGTATGACAAACCGATTGATCGGGAATCCGCGTATGAGGTGCTGATGGCGCGTAAAGAACTTGGGCCAACCGAAGAGGCCAAGCCCGCCGCCGAGGAACCCAGCTTCACCGACAAGGCCGGGGCGTTTCTCGGCACAACCGCAGGCAAGGCGCTGAAGTCCGCGATGCAGCAAGCCGCCAATCAGATGGGGCGGCAACTGGTGCGTGGCTTGTTGGGGTCGTTATTGGGCGGCAGCAAGCGCAAATAGCGAGTCAGGGCTTGGGCTTGGCGTGGGCCGCCAGCCGTTCCAGCGCCGCACGCAAGCCTGGGTTGCTGATCCCGTCGGCAGTTGCCTGAATGGTTTCGGCGGCACTGGGCGACAGGTCATGAATATGCTCCACCACGCCGGGTTGGGTGGTGGGCGGTTGCACTTTGAACTGGATGCGCGTCAAGCCGGCGAATTCATCAAAGGCCATCAATTGGCGCTGCAGGCGTTTTTGCTGATAGCGCAAACGTGTCGCCCAGTGGCCATCTGTGACAATAAGCAGCAGGTTGCCTTCACGCCAGGACGCCACGCGGCAGTGTTCGCGCGCTGCCGGTTGCAGCTGCGTCTCGAGCAGCCGTTGCAGGCGGCCCAACCGTTGCGCATGGCCGAAGATGGCTTTCAGCGGCTTGGCATCGCGAAGCAACACGCCGGGAGCGCGGGCTGATAAGGGGCGAAATGCCATTATTGGACACCTTAAGTAACAGAGCCGCCATCTTAGCAGAACGCGCCTGTACGGCCCCAGGCAATGCATCCGTGGGGTTTTGCTCATGAAATCAATTGGTAACTTCTGCGCTCCATGGGTTGAAGTTCCAGCAAAAGCCCTTATTTTAAACAAGCCCTCTCACAGCACCATGCCAGCATCGGGGAACAACGCCACTTTCCTCACCCACGAATCCGGGTAGAATGCGCGTTCGCATGCGGCCGTGAGGGCTGCTCGGGCCACTCACGGTGCGCCCTCCATCCCTATGTGTGGAAGAACCTGCCGATATGTTTGCGCCTTTGTTAAAGAAACTTTTTGGAAGCAAGAATGAGCGCGAAGTCAAACGCATGCTCAAGACGGTGCAGCTGGTCAATGCCTTCGAAGAGCAGATGGTTGCCCTTTCGGATGAGCAATTGCGCGCCAAGACCCAAGAGTTCAAGGCCCGCATAGCCAAAGGTGAAACCCTCGACAAGCTGCTGCCCGAAGCCTTTGCGGTCGCCCGTGAAGCCGGTAAGCGTGTCATGGGCATGCGCCACTTCGACGTCCAGTTGATCGGCGGCATGACCTTGCATGAAGGCATGATTGCCGAAATGCGTACCGGTGAAGGCAAGACCCTGGTGGCAACCCTGGGCGTTTACCTCAACGCATTGTCCGGCAAGGGCGTGCATGTTGTGACGGTGAACGACTACCTGGCCCGCCGGGACGCCAACTGGATGCGCCCGCTCTATGAATTCCTCGGCCTGACCGTTGGCGTCGTTACGCCATTCCAGCCGCCGGAAGAGAAGCGCGCTGCCTACGCTTGCGACATTACCTACGGCACCAACAACGAATTCGGTTTCGACTACCTGCGCGACAACATGGCGTTCAGCATGGATGAAAAATTCCAGCGCGAACTCAACTTTGCCGTGATCGACGAAGTCGACTCCATCCTCATCGACGAAGCCCGTACCCCACTGATCATCTCCGGCCAGGCCGAAGACAGCTCGCGCCTGTACACCGAAATCAACAAGTTGATTCCGCGTCTGGAGCAGCACATTGAGGAAGTGGAAGGCGTGGTGACCAAAGAAGGTCACTTCAGCATCGACGAGAAGACCCGCCAGGTCGAACTCAACGAAGCCGGTCACCAGTTCGTCGAAGAGATGCTGACCCAGATCGGCGAGCTGGCCGAGGGTGAAAGCCTGTACTCGGCACACAACCTGGGCCTGTTGACCCACGTGTATGCTGGCCTGCGCGCCCACAAGCTGTTCCATCGCAACGTCGAATACATCGTGCAGGACGGCCAGGTCGTGCTGGTTGACGAACACACCGGCCGTACCATGCCGGGTCGCCGTCTGTCCGAAGGCCTGCACCAGGCCATCGAAGCCAAGGAACACCTCAACATCCAGGCTGAAAGCCAGACGTTGGCGTCCACCACCTTCCAGAACTACTTTCGTCTGTACAACAAGCTGTCCGGCATGACCGGTACGGCCGACACCGAAGCGTTCGAATTCCACCAGATCTACAACCTGGCCGTGATGGTCATTCCGCCGAACAAGCCGTTGGCGCGTAAAGACTTCAACGACCTGGTGTTCCTGACGGCCGAAGAGAAATACGCGGCAATCATCAACGACATCAAGGACGGCATGGCCCAGGGTCGTCCGATCCTGGTGGGTACCGCCACCATCGAGACTTCCGAGCACGTATCGAACCTGCTCAACAAGGAAGGCATCGAGCACAAGGTCCTCAACGCCAAGTTCCACGAAAAAGAAGCCGAGATCATTGCCCAGGCCGGCCGCCCAGGCGCACTGACCATCGCGACCAACATGGCCGGTCGTGGTACCGACATCCTGTTGGGCGGTAACTGGGAAGTGGAAGTCGCGGCGCTGGAAAACCCGAGTCCTGAGCAGATTGCCCAGATCAAGGCGGACTGGCAGAAGCGCCACCAGGCCGTGCTGGAATCCGGTGGCCTGCAGGTGATCGCGTCCGAGCGTCACGAATCGCGCCGTATCGACAACCAGTTGCGTGGTCGTGCCGGTCGCCAGGGTGACGCTGGTTCCAGCCGCTTCTACCTGTCGCTGGAAGACAGCCTGATGCGCATCTTCGCCTCGGACCGCGTGAAGAACTTCATGAAGGCCCTGGGCATGCAGTCCGGCGAAGCGATCGAGCACCGCATGGTGACCAACGCCATCGAGAAGGCCCAGCGCAAGGTTGAAGGCCGCAACTTCGACATTCGTAAGCAACTGCTTGAGTTCGATGACGTCAACAACGAACAGCGTAAAGTGATCTATCACATGCGTAACACGTTGCTGGCCGCCGACAACATTGGCGAGACCATCGCTGATTTCCGTCAGGACGTGCTCAACGCTACCGTCAGCGCACACATCCCGCCACAGTCCCTGCCAGAGCAGTGGGATGTTGCCGGCCTGGAAGCCGCGTTGAAGAGCGACTTCGGTGTGGACCTGCCGGTTCAGCAGTGGCTGGACGAAGACGATCACCTGTACGAAGAGACACTGCGCGAGAAGCTGATGACCGAGCTGCTGGCTGCGTACAACGAGAAAGAAGAGCAGGCGAGTGCCGAAGCACTGCGCACCTTCGAGAAGCAAATCGTACTGCGCGTGCTGGACGATCTGTGGAAAGACCACCTGTCGACCATGGACCACCTGCGTCACGGCATCCACCTGCGTGGCTACGCCCAGAAGAACCCGAAGCAGGAGTACAAGCGCGAGTCGTTCACGCTGTTCTCCGAACTGCTGGATTCGATCAAGCGCGACTCGATTCGCGTGCTGTCCCACGTTCAAGTGCGTCGCGAAGACCCGATCGAGGAAGAAGCCCGTCTGCGTCAGGAAGCCGAGGCACTGGCTGCGCGCATGCAGTTCCAGCATGACGAAGCACCGGGGCTGGAAGCGCCTGAGGTACTGGGCGAAGAGGTCGACGTGGCCCTGGCTCAAACCCCGGTTCGCAATGACCAGAAGTTGGGCCGCAACGAGCTGTGCTACTGCGGCTCGGGCAAGAAGTTCAAACACTGCCACGGCCAGATTGAATAAGATTTTTGCCTGACGCTGCTACACCCTGCGCCGCGACCGGCCTTTGCCGTCGCGGCGTTTTGCCATTAATTTCGCCGTCGCTCACGACGGCACAGACATCATCTGATTTATAAGGAGCGCATTCATGGCTGTTGGTCTTGGTCCTTTGCCCACATTGCACCCGGTTGCCGGTTTTGAGCTCGGTATCGCTTCGGCCGGCATCAAACGCCCGGGGCGCAAGGATGTGGTGGTGATGCGCTGTGCCGAAGGCTCGACCGTCGCCGGTGTGTTCACCCTCAATGCGTTCTGCGCCGCGCCGGTGATCCTGGCCAAGCAACGTGTTGCCGGCACGATCCGTTACCTGCTGACCAACACCGGCAATGCCAACGCCGGTACCGGCGAGCCAGGCCTGGTGGCGGCTGCACGCACCTGCGCCAAGCTGGCCCAGCTGACCGGCGTGGACGCCAGCCAAGTGCTGCCGTATTCCACCGGCGTGATCGGTGAGCCGCTGCCTGTCGAGAAAATCGAAGGTGCATTGCAAGCCGCGCTGGACGATCTGTCTGTGGATAACTGGGCCGCGGCAGCAACGGGCATCATGACCACTGACACCCTGCCCAAAGGCGCCAGCCGCCAGTTCGTGCACGATGGCGTGACCGTCACCGTGACCGGTATCAGCAAGGGAGCGGGCATGATCCGTCCGAACATGGCCACCATGCTCGGCTACATCGCCACCGACGCCAAAGTCTCCCGCGACGTGCTGCACAGCCTGATCCTGGACGGCGCCAATAAGTCGTTCAACCGCATCACCATCGATGGCGACACCTCGACCAACGACTGCTGCATGCTGATCGCCACCGGCCAGGCCAACCTGCCGGAAATCACCGAGGCCAGCGGCCCGTTGTTCGCGGCATTGAAGCAGGCGGTGTTCGAAGTGTGCATGGACGTGGCCCAGGCCATCGTGCGTGACGGCGAGGGCGCCACCAAGTTTGTTACTGTTGAAGTGAATGGCGGCGGCAATCATCAGGAATGCCTGGATGTGGGTTACACCGTGGCGCATTCGCCGCTGATCAAGACGGCGCTGTTCGCCTCTGACCCGAACTGGGGCCGTATCCTGGCCGCTGTGGGCCGTGCCGGCGTGCCGGACCTGGACGTGAGCAAGATCGACGTGTTCCTCGGCGACGTGTGCATCGCCAGCCGTGGCGCCCGCGCTGAGTCCTACACCGAAGCCCAGGGCTCGGCGGTGATGCAGCAGGAAGAAATCACCATTCGCATCGAGTTGGGTCGCGGCGCGTGCAGCGAAACCATCTGGACCACCGACCTGTCCCACGAGTACGTGAAGATCAACGCAGAATACCGTACCTAAGAGGATAAGCGCGGTGAAACGAGTGCATGTAGCAGCAGCGGTGATCCGCGGTGTCGACGGCAGGATCCTGCTGGCGCGCCGCGCCGATACCCAACATCAGGGCGGCCTCTGGGAGTTTCCCGGCGGCAAGGTGGAGGCCGATGAATCGGTCGCCAGCGCGCTGTCCCGCGAATTGCAGGAAGAGCTGGGCATCCAGGTCACTACCGCGCGGCCGTTGATCAAGGTGCAGCATGATTACCCGGACAAACAGGTGTTGCTGGATGTCTGGGAAGTCTCGGCGTTTACCGGCGAGCCGCACGGAGTCGAGGGACAACCGTTGGAGTGGGTGGCACCTCGGGACCTGCTCAACTATGAGTTCCCGGCGGCTAATGCGCCTATCGTTGCGGCGGCGCGTTTGCCGGCTGAGTACCTGATCACCCCTGGCGAACTGGAAACCCCGACGTTACTGCGGGGTATCCAGAAAGCTATAGCCGGCGGCATCAAGCTGGTGCAACTGCGTGCGCCCAACGGTTACGACCCCAAGTACCGTGACCTGGCCGTGGATGCAGTGGGCCTGTGCGCGGGTAAGGCCCAGTTGATGCTCAAGGGGCCGTTCGAGTGGCTGGGGGATTTTCCTTCGGCCGGTTGGCACATGACCTCGGCGCAACTGCGTAAATACGCGAGCAAAGGTCGACCGCTTCCTAAAGATCGTTGGTTGGCGGCGTCTTGCCACAACGCAGAAGAGTTGGCACTGGCAGAAATGATGGACGTGGATTTCGTCACACTGTCGCCGGTGCAGCCGACCCAGACTCACCCCGATGTACAGCCATTGGGATGGGAGCAGGCGGCAGAGTTGATCCGTGGGTTCAGCAAGCCCGTATTTCTGCTGGGCGGGGTTGGGCCCGTCGAGCGAGAGCAGGCTTGGGACGCTGGGGCTCAGGGTGTTGCAGGTATCAGGGCATTCTGGCCTGAAGTCTGAAGCAGCAGCTCAATGAGGTTTTGCGGCGGCTTGCCACAAAACCTCAGCCACACCCTGGCGCTTGGCAATCACCCGTGCCGCCACGAACAGCAAATCCGACAGCCGATTGATGTACGCCAGCCCCACGCCTTCCAACGGTTCCACCGCATTCAACTGCTGACACCGCCGCTCCGCGCTGCGCGCCAGGCTGCGGCACACGTGGGCCTGGGCGATCAACGCCGAGCCACCGGGCAGGATGAAGTTCTCCAGCGGTCCCACTTCCTCATTCCAGCGGTCAATCGCGGCTTCCAGCCGATCCACTTCCGCAGCGTTCAAGGCTTTGTACACCGGCATTGCCAGTTCACCGCCCAGGTCGAACAAACGATGCTGGCAAGGTGTAAGCACCTCGATCACATCCCTCAACTCCGGATGCTTGCCACTCTGTTCTTCGAGGCTGGCCAGCAATAAGCCCAACTGGCTGTTCAGCGTATCCACCTCACCAATTGCTTCCACCCGTGGGTGGTCCTTGGGCACGCGGCGGCCATCGCCCAGGCCGGTTTCACCCTTGTCGCCGGTACGTGTGTAGATCTTCGACAGCCGAAAGCCCATGGTCAGTGCTCCAGTTGAGTCAGTTCATGAGGCGGCAGTTGGCTGCCGGCCAGGGGCAGGCGCAGGGTGAAGCAGGTGCCTTGGCCGAGGGTCGAGTGCACTTCCATCTGGCCTTTGTGATTGTTGGTGATGATGAAATACGACACCGACAGACCAAGCCCGGTGCCCTGGCCGATTTCCTTGGTGGTGAAGAACGGCTCGAACGTACGCTTGCGCACGTTTTCGCTCATGCCGATGCCATTGTCTTCCACTTGGATCTCCGCCCACGGCGGGTTGAGGCGCGTGCGCAGGATGATGCGACCTGGCTCACTGTCGTCTTCACGCAGGTGAATGGCCTGGGCAGCGTTTTTCAGCAGGTTGAGCAGGACCTGTTCCAGCTCGTTGGCGGTGCCGGGCACCGGGCCGAGTTGAGGGTCGAACTGGCGGATGATCGCCTGGCCCTTGAAATCAAAGCCGATGGTCAGGTCGAAGTCGTTGCCGGCGATTTCCACGGCCTGGTCAATCAGTGCCGGCAAGTCACAAGGCGCCATCTGGCGATTGCTGCGGCGACTGAAGCTGAGCATGTGGGTGACGATCTTCGCCGCCCGCGCCCCAGCCTGCTGGATGCCATCCAGCAATTGCGGTACTTCGCGACTTTGCAGGTAGCGGTTGACTGTTTCCAGCTCGATGCCTGCCTGCTCCGCATGCTCCAGGTTCTTGGGCAAGTCGGGGGACAGGCGGCGGCGGATGTTCTGCACGTTGTGCAGGATCGCCCCCAGCGGGTTGTTGATCTCATGGGCCATGCCTGCCGCCAGGCCACCCACTGAAAGCATTTTCTCCGACTGCACCATCATTTCTTCCAGAGACAGGCGCTGGGTGATGTCATCGATCCGGATCACCACGCCACGCCCGGCCCCGCCCATCAGCGGATAGAAGGTCAGGGCGTAATGCTTGGCTTCGTCGTCCTTGAACCAGGTGACACGCTCGATGCGCTCCACGGTGTGTTGCTCAACCGCCGCCCGGATCTGCGGCAGGTAAGGCTTGAGCGGCTGGAACGCCAGGTAGATCGGCTGGTTGAGGGCTTCGTCCAGGCGTGTGCCGGAGAGGGCGCTGGCCTCCTGGTTCCATTGGGTGACGTAGAGCTGTTCATCCAGGGCGATCAGCGCCGAGGGCATGGAGTCGATGATGCTGTTCAGGTAATTCTGGAAGCCGGTGAGTTTCTTCTCGATCTTGCTGCGAACCTGCACTTCCAGTTCCAGTTTGCGGTTGGTGTGGCGAGTTTCCTCCGCCAGACCCTGAGCCTGGTCATACGCCGCCTGGGAGTCGTCCCGCGCGCGCTTGAGCTGCTGCTCACGGGCTTCGATGCGCGAGAGCATGGTGTTGAAGGCTTCGGCCAGGCTGCCGATCTCGTCGTGGTTGCCGCGGCCGGCGCGCAGGGCGTAGTTCTCCTCGCGGGTGACCTGGCGGGAGAGTTCTTCCAGTTCGTGGATCGGCCGAGTGATCAGGCGTTTGATCTGGCGGGCGATGATCAGCCACAACAGCACGCTGAAAATCAGGATGCCCAGGCTGGCCGTCAATGTGCCGGTATAGAACGCCACCGGCAGCTCGCTACTGGCCACCAGCAGCAGATGCCCGGACGGCTGGCCGGCGCGGGGGAGTGTAATGACCTGGTTACTGCGAAATTCGGTGACGCGCCAGGCTTCGATATGCCGATAGTTGTCTGGCAGGTGCAGGCGGTCGCCGTGTTGCATCTGCGCCAGGCGGTTGCCTTCGCCGTCGTACAGGGCGGCGGCGCGCAATGGCGAATAGCTGGTCAGTTCGTTGAGCAGCGCGTCAGCCTTGGCAGGCGATTCGAGGGCTTCGGCGGCGAGCGCGGGGTTGGACACCAGGCGGCCGATGGCCTGCAAGGCTTGGGGCGCCATGCTTTCCTGGGAGATCCAGTAGGCGGCGCTGATAAAGGTCAGGTTGGCCACCAGCAATACAGTGGTCAACAGCACCAGCAGGGCGGCCAGCAGTTTCTGCCCGACCGGTAGGTTTTCAAGACGCTGGCGCAGCGGCATCAGGGTTTTCCCAGGTGATAGACAGGCGGGCAGGGTAGCGCGTGGCTCAGTCGCGGGGCAATCCGCGTGCAAGCAAGTGCTCCACCAAGCGTACTTGCAGTTGTTGCAGGTGCGGCAGGTTCAGTTGGTGACGAGAGGCCGCCTGGCAAGCATAGCCCAATAGATAGCTGATTTCGGTGCGACGGCCGGCGGTTACGTCCTGATACATGGACGAGTAGTTGGCGGCGGTGGCCTGGATCACCCGTTCCACTTCGTGTTGCAGATCCTGCGCGGCAGCCGGTTGGCCGCAGCACTCCAGCAGTTCGCCGAGTTCGGCGCACAGGGTTGCGACTTCACAGTGATGGGCTTGCAGTTCTCCGTTACGGCACTGGTACAGCACGGTCAGCGGGTTGATGGCGCAATTGAGCGCCAGCTTGCGCCACAGCCGTGTGAGGATGTCGGTGCTCCAATCGTGGGGGATGCCGGCCGCTTGCAAGTCATCCAGCCAAAGCGGCGGGGTGGGGTGGCTTGCGTCTCCCAGCCAGGTGTAGCCATGGCCGGCGAATACCACACGCCAGTCGCCGTCGCGAAACGCGCCTTCGGTGCTGGAGGCAAAGATGCAGCGTGCCTGGGGCAGTTGCGCGGCCACCGCGTCCTGGCTGCCGAGGCCGTTCTGCAACAGGATCAGTTCGGCGTCGGGTGCCAGCCGATGTTGCAGCTGTGCGACGGCACTCTGTGCGTCGTAGGCTTTGCACGCCACGAGTAGGCGATGAATCGGCTCGGGACTGTCGGGCGTTTCGCCAATTACCGGGTATGTGTGTTCCATGCCCTGTTCTACCAGCGTCAGCCCTTTGGCTGCCTGATAGCTGGCCAGGCGCGCTGCATCGCGCAGGATCAACCGCACGGGCACGCCAGCACGCGCCAGCCGCGTGGCCCAGAGTGTGCCCAGGCTGCCGGCGCCGAGAATATGCCAGGTGGTCGACATCAGTTTGTGCTCCAAAGAGTCGCCCGCAGCGAACGGGACAAAAGAACCGCTATAATGCCCCGGCATTTTAGCTTGGGCGCGCTCCATCTCTACTGAGCCCGCCCCTTATATTGGAGAAATGACATGCCTTCGTTCGACGTGGTATCCGAACTGGACAAACACGAAGTCACCAACGCCGTCGAGAACGCCGTCAAGGAACTGGACCGTCGCTATGACTTGAAAGGCAAGGGCAGCTTCGAATTCAAGGAAAAAGAGCTGACCGTCAACCTGACCGCTGAAGCCGATTTCCAGCTGGAAGCGATGATCGAGATCCTCAAGCTGTCGCTGGTCAAGCGCAAGATCGACGCGCAATGCCTTGAAATCAAGGACGCCTACGCCTCCGGCAAGCTGATGAAGCAAGAAGCCGTCCTCAAGGAAGGCATCGACAAGGAGTTGGCGAAGAAGATCGTTGCTCACATCAAGGATGCCAAGCTGAAAGTCCAGGCCGCGATCCAGGGTGAGCAGGTTCGCGTCACCGGCAAGAAGCGCGACGACCTGCAAGAGGCCATCGCGGCCCTGCGCGCCAAGACCTTCGACATGCCGCTGCAGTTCAATAACTTTCGCGACTGATGGCACTTTGGGGAACCTGTGGGCGTTTTTGACGTCCCACGCCCCAGAACCTGCGCCGACTATTGAGCCCTACGGGGCTCAATTGCATTTATGGCCACTCACTACGCCGAACATCCGGTAAACAGGAGAATGTAGATGGATTTGAATGCTGAAGTGGATCACTTGATCAAGACCTCAGAGTCGTGGATCCCGATGATCATGGAATACGGCAGCCGGTTTTTGCTGGCGGTGCTGACCCTGGCCATCGGTTGGTGGCTGATCAACGTGTTGACGCACCGCGTGGGGCGTTTGCTGGCATTGCGTAATGCTGACCTGGCGCTGCAACACTTCATCACCAGCCTGGCGAACATTGCGCTCAAAGTCATGCTGGTGGTCAACGTGGCCTCGATGATCGGCGTCGCCACCACCTCCTTCGTTGCTGCGATCGGTGCCGCCACCCTGGCCATCGGCCTGGCGTTGCAAGGCAGCCTGGCGAACTTCGCTGGCGGCGTGCTGATTCTGTTGTTCCGTCCGTTCCGCATTGGTGACTGGATCGAAGCCCAGGGCACTTCCGGCACCGTCGACAGCATCCAGATCTTCCACACCGTGCTGCGTACCGGTGACAACAAGACCGTGATCATCCCCAACGGCAGCCTGTCCAACGGCCTCATCACCAACACCAACCGTCAGCCGACCCGCAAGGTGGTGTTTGATGTGGGCGTCGACTATGAAGCCGACCTGCAGAAAGCCCGTGAAGTGCTGCTGGCGCTGGCGAAAGATCCGCGCGTATTGGCAGACCCGGCCGCTGTAGCAGTGGTTTCCACCTTGGGTGACAGTTCGATCACTGTTTCCCTGCGTTGCTGGACCAAGACCGCAGATTATTGGGACGTGGTGTTCATGTTGAACGAACTTGCACGTGATCGTTTGAAAGCGGCGGGGATTGATATTCCGTTTCCACAGCGGGTTATTCGCGTGATGCAGGAAACAGCTGCCAAGTAATGGCAATTAACTGCCTTGAACTTGGCCGTTAGGTCAGGTTCAAGGTGCCGGTGATAATGTCGTTAGTTAGCTTGCTAGTTATTTTGTTGCTGAAACATTAAAGCCATAAAAAAGCCGCTCCCTTGTTAAACAAGAGAGCGGCTTTTTGTTTAAGGCGAAAGCCTTAAGTCATCGCTGTAATAAAACTGTCAATTACAGGATGTTCAGCGGGTAGTTCGCGATCAGACGCAGTTCGTCGATCGAAGGCGAACCGTAGTAAACGCCATCACCCGAACGATAGGTTGCTTGACGCAGGCGCAGGCTCAAGTCTTTGGCTGGGCCGCTCTGGATCACGTACTTGGCTTCGATATCGCGTTCCCACTCTTTGCCGTTCGAGGTTGTGGCGGTTTGAGCGCCGCTACCGGTTACGTAACGAGTCATGAAGCTCAGGCCAGGAATGCCAAAGGTCGCCATGTTGATGTCGTAACGCGCTTGGTAGGACTTCTCGCCTTCGGCGTTGAAGTCGGAACGGGCAATGGAGTTGGCCAGGAACACTGAGCCACCGCCGTCTACGCCGTAGCCGTAGTCGCCGTCACCGGTGACTTTCTGCGCTGCCAGGGTGAAGGTGTGAGCACCAATGGTGTACGCACCTTGCAAGCTGAATGCACGGTTATCGAGCTTGACGGATTTGTCGTAGTAAGCGCGTTGCTTGCCTTCGCCGTCGCTTTTCGTGTCGTAGATGTTGAAGTCCAGGGCGAAGGACTGGTCGTCGCTCAGCGCGTGGGTCCAGTTAAGGTTGCTGTACCACTTGCGGAAGTAATCTTCGGTTTTTGCGTAGTACAGGCTGCCGGTGAACTCTGGGGTGAAGGAGTAGACGGCACCGCCAAAGTCGGTTTTCGTCAGGCCCAGGCTGTCACGGAAGGTCTGGTTCTGTGCGACGCTGGAAGTGAAGTGACCGCCTTCCAGTTTGAGGCCCTTGATCTCGTTGCTGGTGAGCGAGATACCTTGTGGCAGCTCTGGCAGCAAACGGCTGTCATCGGAAGCAAACACAGGAGCGGTGGTGTATTGGTCGCCGACTTTCAAGACCGTATCGGAGATGCGGAATTTAACGGCACCGCCGCCTTTGGAGTAATCGTCTTGCGAACGACCGTCCGAACCGCTTGGGAACAGACCGGTACCGGCGCGACCCTTGCCGCTGTCGAGCTTGACGCCCAGCAGGCCGATCACGTCAACACCGACACCGATGGTGCCCTGGGTGAAGCCCGATTGGTACAGGGCGTTGAAGCCCAGGCCAGTCTCTTCAGCACGGCTTTTATTCTTGCCGTTGACTTTCTCGTAGCCACTCAGTGGCTCATTGCGGAAGTCGCGGCTGAAGTACAGAGCGCGAGTGTTGATGCTGAAAGTACTGTCTTCAACAAAGCCTTTGGCGTCGTCCTGGGAGGAGGCCATTGCGAACTGCGTAGTGCCTGCTGAAACAGCCAGGGCGATCATGCTCCACTTCATCACGCGCATCGTGATTTGCTCCTTTGGTTTTAGGAAGAGTACTGCCGTCCCACCTGTATTTTTGTCTGGGCGGCTCTTTCTTTTTTGTGTCGGCGCAAAGTTATATCACGCTGACAATATTGGCGATACTTGCCCAACTTTCCTTTCAGCTTCTTTACGAGCTTGTCGTAGATTGCTATATCCATGTCGCAAATTCACAGCCTCACTGTAACGAGGCTGACAACTTCAATACTGTTTCCAGACCGTTAAAAGAACGCAAAAAAACGTTACTTTCCAAGTTTGAAATCTTCCTTGGCGTGCATTGAACCGCTGCTGTTTTTCATCGCGAAACACCTGCTTCCCTTCCGGTGCCGTTGCCGACGATAAGGGGATCAATGCAGCAAGCGTGCCCAAACCGTAAATCGAATGTCATTTTTTCGTGAAAAACGTTACCGCTTCGTGAAAACCGCATAAGCACGGGGTTTTTGCGCCGATTGGTTTGGCCTTGACGCCCGGGCTCTGTAACTGTGTTGTGGTGCATAAATCCTGTATCTGGGAAAAACGTTACCCGTTCACCCCAGTCAGTGGGTAATCGGCGGATCTCTTTGAGGCGCAATTGGGTCATTTTGGTGCATGGCCTCTGAGGCCTCAGTGTTTGGGTGATGGCTCAATGCCTTGTTTTGTGAGGCCTCTGCATCGCGGTTCTCATCGCAATGTTTTGCTCAACGCTTGGTCAATCACCAACGGATTGGTGATTGAGCGTAGTCGAAAAAATCGTTTGGCTCGAAATGGTGCACTTTTTTTCGCCACGGCTTGCCTGGGCGCGTATCGACCGGCGTGAAGCAACAGCGATTCGCAGGTATGCTGGCGCCTTGAACCTGACCTGCCGAACGGAGTGCCTGCGGTGTTCGCTTTAGATCAACGTCTTCAACAAGACACACTGGTCATCGGGGATTTCCCCCTGTGCCGCCTGCTGCTGTCCAATGACTCGAACTACCCTTGGTTCATCCTGGTGCCGCGCATCAACGGTATCAGCGAAGTGTTTCAACTGGATGTCGTTGACCAGCAACGTGTGTGGCAAGAAACCACTGCCTTGGCTCAGTTGCTGAATGAAGGCTGGTCCGCCGACAAAATGAACATCGGCGCCCTGGGCAATGTGGTCAGCCAGTTGCACGTGCATGTGATCGTGCGCAAACGCGACGATGCCGCCTGGCCTGCGCCCGTGTGGGGCAAACATCCGGCACAGCCTTACACTGACGAGCAAGTGGCCGCCATCCGCGCTCGTCTGCGCGCGCTGTTGCCCGCCGACTTCGTCTTTACCCAGGGTTGAATCATGGATCTGCAAGACCGCGTCAACGACCTGGAAAGCCGCCTGGCCTTCCAGGACGACACCATCGAGACCCTCAATGACATCCTCGTCACCCAGCAGCGCGCCGTCGAGCGCCTGCAAATGCAGATGACTGCGCTGCTCAAGCGCCAGGAAGAAATGGGCGGTCAATTCGAGACGTCCGAAGAAGAAGCGCCGCCGCCTCACTATTAATAGGCGTGCATAAAAAAACCGCGACCCAGCCTGGCTGGATCGCGGTTTTTTTTGCTGCGAAGGCGGGTGTCAGCGACGCGGCAGTGCCGCGATCACGTCTTCGGCCTGCAGGCCTTTGTCGCGATTCATCACGGAGAACTCCACGCGCTGGCCTTCCACCAGGACACGGTGGCCTTCGCCGCGAATGGCCCGGAAATGGACGAAAATATCGTCGCCCGAATCACGGGAAATAAAGCCGAAGCCTTTGGAGGTGTTGAACCACTTGACGGTACCGGTATCCCGATTGGTCATGTCGTAGGTTTGCGACGAGGCCGCAGGGGACGAACGGTAGAAGCTGATGGCCAGGTGAAGAACAATGGCGACCACAGCAATCACCAGGCTGAGCAGGATGGCCGGGTGGCCGCCGACTTCAGGCATGGGTGCCAGGAGGGTGAGGGTTTGTACAACAACAGTCAGTACCAACAGCGCGCTGACCAGGTTTTGCAGTTGATGACGCGTGCCTTTGTTCCAGTAAGGGATCACCGGTGCCAGCGTCAGGTTAAGAAGGCCGAACAAGGCCAGGTACAGAGCGTCGTGTTGTTCCAGATACGGCAGGCTTTCAGGCTGCAGGCTCGGGATAAAGGACAGCAGCAAAGCTGCAACGCCCGTTAGCAGGTGGACGATTTTCAACATTTTGATTAACTCACGTTAAGACGGATCACAAGGAGGAGCTGACTGGCACGGTTCGCTTCTGAACAATGGGAGGCGTTGGGCACGTGCGCGGGGTATCAGCCTATGTCGCTGCCGCAGAAAGTAACGGCGACGACACGCCGCCTATTTAACAGCAAAGGCTGTGCCTACTCAAATCAAGCATTTCGGGGTGTTGCAAGGGCGACGGCATTTCTGCGTCAAACGCTTGTCCTAGACACCTGTGGGCTTTTCAAACAGCCAGCTGGGTTATTTCCTACGTAGACCTAAGGCTTGGGTTTCGTTGTTTTCGCGGGCCAAGGCCGGGACGAATTGCCGCGCCGGGCTGCGCATCATCGGCACACTTGCTAGAGTGGTCCTGCACCTGATCAATGAATGCTTGTCAATTGAAGGGGATAAACATGGCAATCGATATCGGTATCAGTGAAGAAGATCGTAAATCCATCGTCGACGGGCTTTCGCGACTGCTTTCGGATACCTATGTACTGTACCTGAAGACACACAATTTCCATTGGAACGTCACGGGCCCCATGTTTCGCACGTTGCACCTGATGTTCGAAGAGCAATACAACGAGCTGGCGCTGGCGGTGGACTCCATTGCCGAGCGTATCCGTGCGTTGGGTTTTCCGGCGCCGGGCGCCTACTCCGTCTACGCCCGACTTTCTTCCATCAAGGAGGAAGAAGGCGTGCCGAGTGCTGAGGATATGATCAAGCAACTGGTGGAAGGCCAGGAAGCGGTCACGCGCACTGCGCGGGGTATCTTTCCGCTGCTCGACAAGGTCAGCGATGAACCGACGGCCGACCTGTTGACCCAGCGCATGCAGGTTCACGAGAAAACCGCGTGGATGCTGCGTTCCCTGCTTGAAAATCAGTAAATAACTACCCTTGGCGGCGCCTTCCCGGCGTCGCTTGCTTGTTTCCACGCATTTCCTGGCGTTGTCCTACGCCTATCAACGTCGCGTCTTCTGGCTGCTGCACTCTGCCTGCTGTTTTATAAGGCCATTGCCCAATGGGACAACCCATGGGCGGCTGTATGGCAATGGAGTGTCAGGTGTATGTCACGCGGAGTGGGTAATGGAATCATGGAAACCGCTGGTTTTCATAAAATAAAGGTCGACCCCTTTGTCAAAGGGTTCGACATGGGGCTGGCCAAGCCACTGTCCCGGTCGGTGAGGCTCAACGGGTTTTCCACGTGCCTGCGGCTGGAGCAGATCTATTGGAATATCCTCACGGAAATCGCCAGGATCAATGCCTGTTCGGTCAGTGCGTTGCTGTCTTATGTGGACCGGGAAGTGCACTTGCGTCATGGCGGCGTGAAGAACTTCAGTGGGTTGGTCAGGGTGGTGTGTGTGGTTCACGCCTTGAAAGAGCGTGTTCAACCTTCTTAGCTACCGGGCTTCGGGGTCATGTCCTCCTTTAAGGCGGGCAAGGCCCCTGGGCAGAAAGCCGGCTGCGCTGCCTCGATTTACCAGATATAATCCCGCGCTTTGCTGCGCGTGCCGGGTAATCCCGGAGCAGGCGTGGCGCAGTAACGTTCTGATCGCCGAGACATCGCCATGCCCATGTACGACTATCAATGTGCTTCCTGTGGTCATCAGTTGGAAGCCATTCAGAAGATCAGCGCCGCGCCGCTGGTCGATTGCCCGGCCTGCCAAGCGCCGCAGCTCAAGAAAATGTTGTCCATGCCAGGCTTCCGCCTGAGCGGCAGCGGCTGGTACGAGACCGACTTCAAGACCGGCTCGAAGAAGAATCTGGCGGGCGGCGACAAAGCAGACTGAGTTGAACTCTACGCGCAGGCTCCTGCATTATCCGTCCCCTGCTTTAATGTACGGTGACGAGGCAAGCCTCCACCGAATTTCGAATTACGAGAAGTGAAACCACTACCATGATGCGCAGCCACTATTGCGGCCAACTGAACGAGACCCTGGAAGGTCAGGAAATCACCCTTTGCGGATGGGTTCACCGTCGCCGCGACCACGGCGGGGTGATCTTCCTCGATATCCGTGATCGTGATGGTCTGGCCCAGGTGGTGTTCGACCCGGATCGCGCCGAGAGCTTCGCCGCCGCCGACCGCGTGCGCAGCGAATACGTCGTGAAGATCACCGGCAAGGTACGCCTGCGTCCGGCCGGTGCCGTGAACAAGAACATGGCCTCCGGCGGCATCGAAGTGCTGGGCTACGAGCTGGAAGTGCTGAACGAGTCGGAAACCCCGCCGTTCCCACTCAACGAATACTCCGACGTCGGCGAAGAAACCCGTCTGCGCTATCGCTTCCTGGACCTGCGTCGTCCGGAAATGGCCGAGAAGCTGCGCCTGCGTTCGCGCATGACCACCAGCATCCGCCGCTTCCTCGACGAAAACGGCTTCCTGGACGTTGAAACGCCGATCTTGACCCGGGCTACCCCGGAAGGCGCGCGTGACTACCTGGTGCCGAGCCGCACCCACGCCGGTTCGTTCTTCGCCCTGCCGCAATCACCGCAGCTGTTCAAGCAATTGTTGATGGTGGCCGGCTTCGACCGTTACTACCAGATCGCCAAGTGCTTCCGTGACGAAGACCTGCGCGCCGACCGTCAGCCGGAATTCACCCAGATCGACATCGAGACCAGCTTCCTCGATGAAAAAGAGATCATGGGCCTGACCGAGCAGATGATCCGCAACCTGTTCAAGGAAGTGCTGGACCTGGAGTTCGGCGATTTCCCGCACATGACCTTCGAAGAAGCCATGCGCCGCTACGGTTCCGACAAGCCAGACCTGCGTAACCCGCTGGAACTGGTGGACGTGGCCGACCAACTGAAAGAAGTCGACTTCAAGGTGTTCAGCGGCCCGGCCAACGACCCTAAATGCCGCATCGCTGCCCTGCGCGTGCCTGGCGGCGCGAGCATGCCGCGCAAGCAGATCGACGACTACACCAAGTTCGTCGGCATCTACGGTGCCAAGGGCCTGGCGTACATCAAGGTCAACGAGCGCGCCAACGGTGTTGACGGTCTGCAATCGCCGATCGTGAAAAACATCCCGTTGGACAACCTCAACGCGATCCTCGATCGCGTTGGCGCGGTTGACGGCGACATCGTGTTCTTCGGTGCCGACAAGGCCAAGATCGTCAGCGAGGCCCTGGGCGCGCTGCGCATCAAGCTGGGTCACGACCTGAGCCTGCTGACCTGCGAATGGGCCCCGATGTGGGTCGTTGACTTCCCGATGTTCGAAGAGAACGACGACGGCAGCTTCAGCGCCTTGCACCACCCGTTCACCGCGCCGAAGTGCTCGCCGGCCGAGCTGGAAGCCAACCCGGCGGGCTCGCTCTCCCGCGCCTACGACATGGTGCTCAACGGCACTGAGTTGGGTGGCGGTTCGATCCGTATCCACCGCAAAGAGATGCAACAAG
The DNA here is from genome assembly GCF_013385825.1 of Pseudomonas reactans. Classification (GTDB taxonomy): domain Bacteria; phylum Pseudomonadota; class Gammaproteobacteria; order Pseudomonadales; family Pseudomonadaceae; genus Aquipseudomonas; species Aquipseudomonas reactans. Next base: position 194,958 of record NZ_JACAPG010000021.1, read on the forward strand.
CGGTCTTCCGCCTGTTGGGCATCAACGAAGCGGAACAGGAAGAGAAGTTCGGCTTCCTGCTCGACGCCCTGAAATACGGCGCGCCGCCGCACGGTGGCCTGGCGTTCGGTCTGGACCGCCTGGTGATGCTGATGACCGGCGCCCAGTCGATCCGTGAAGTGATCGCCTTCCCGAAAACCCAGAGTGCTGCGGACGTCATGACCCAGGCTCCAGGTGTGGTGGATGCCAAGGCACTGCGCGAGTTGCACATCCGCCTGCGTGAGACGCCGAAGGCTGAGTAAGGCTGCTGCGTGAAAGCGCACTGAGGTTTACGCAGTCTAAAAAGGCGCATCTTCGGATGCGCCTTTGCGTTAAAGGACTACCTCCCGCCTGGGGCGGGGTTGATCAAGGTTTCTATAGAATTTCGGAGTTGTGTTATGGCTGGCCATTCCAAGTGGGCGAACATCAAGCACCGCAAAGAGCGTCAGGATGCCAAGAAAGGCAAGATCTTCACCAAGTGGATCCGCGAGCTGACCGTCGCCGCCCGCCAGGGCGGTGGTGACCCCGGCTCCAACCCGCGTCTGCGCCTGGCGTTGGACAAGGCGCTTGGCGCCAACATGAGCCGCGACATCATCGACCGCGCCGTGGCCCGTGGCGCCGGTGCTGCCGATACCGACGACATGGTCGAACTGAGCTACGAAGGCTACGGCCCGGGCGGCGTGGCGGTGATGGTCGAGTGCATGACCGACAACCGTAACCGCACCGCGGCAGCCGTACGTCATGCGTTCAGCAAGTGCGGTGGCAACCTTGGCACCGACGGTTCGGTGGCTTACCTGTTCGAGCGCAAAGGGCAGATAACCTTTGCACCGGGCACGGATGAAGACGCGTTGATGGAAGCTGCGATGGAAGCAGACGCAGACGACGTGGTGACCAACGAAGACGGCTCCATCGATGTATTCACCTCGTTTGCCAGCTTCTACGCCGTGCGCAATGCGCTGGAAGCCGCCGGCTTCAAAGGCACCGACGCGGAGATCGTGATGCTGCCGACCACCAGCGCCGAGCTGGACCTGGACGGTGCGCAGAAGGTGCTGAAGATGCTGGATATGCTCGAAGACCTGGATGATGTGCAAAACGTGTATTCCAATGCCGACATCCCGGAAGATGTGGCTGCACAACTTGGCTAACTGCCCCCTGTAGGAGCGAGCTTGCTCGCGAAAATCGTCAACGATAACGCTGGACATCTGACACCCAGCGGCGCTTTCGAGTTTTTCGCGAGCAAGCTCGCTCCTACAGTGAGTAGGCGTCGTCTCTGATGCCTCAATTCAATAAACCCGCAGGCGTTATGACTTTAATCCTAGGTATCGACCCCGGTTCGCGCATCACCGGTTTTGGCGTGGTGCAACAGACCCCGCGCGGCTGTGTCTACGTCGCCTCGGGCTGCATCCGCACCGGCGCGGGCGAGTTGGCCGAGCGCCTGCAGATCGTCTATCGCGGCGTGCGTGAAGTGATCCAGACCTACGGGCCGGTCACCATGGGCATCGAAAAGGTGTTCATGGCAAAAAATGCCGATTCGGCGTTGAAGCTGGGCCAGGCCCGTGGCGCCGCCATCGTGGCTGGAGCGGAGGAGGGCATGGAAATCGCCGAATACACCGCGACCCAAGTGAAGCAGGCCGTGGTCGGCACCGGTGCGGCCAATAAAGAGCAGGTGCAGATGATGGTCATGCACATGCTCAAGCTCACCTCAAAACCGCAGATCGACGCCTCCGACGCCCTGGCCATTGCCATCTGCCATGCGCACACCCGATCCAGCCTGCTGCCTCATGGCCTGGGTACGGCACGCAGTCGTGGCGGGCGCCTGCGTCTCTGATAGCATCAGCGCAATCGTAATTTCCGGTCAGGCCTTGATCTGACCCCAAGCTTTAAGGATCTGAACCGTGATTGGACGCTTGCGCGGCACCCTGGCTGAGAAACAGCCGCCGCACCTGATTCTGGATGTAAACGGGCTGGGGTATGAGCTGGAAGTGCCCATGACCACCCTGTATCGCCTACCGTCGGTCGGTGAGCCGATTACGCTGCACACCCACTTGGTGGTGCGCGAGGACGCACAGTTACTCTATGGTTTCATTGGCAAGCGTGACCGCGACTTCTTCCGTGAGCTGATCCGCCTCAACGGCGTGGGCCCCAAACTGGCCCTGGCGTTGATGTCGAGCCTGGAAGTGGATGAGCTGGTGCGTGCTGTGTCGGCCCAGGACACGTCGGCGCTGACCAAGGTGCCGGGCGTCGGCAAGAAGACCGCCGAGCGCCTGTTGGTAGAACTCAAGGACCGCTTCAAGGCCTGGGAAGTGGTGCCGAGCATGTTCGCCCTGGTGCCGAATCAGCCGGATATGCCGGCTGGCCAGGTTGCCAGCGCCGAAAGCGATGCCGTCAGCGCCCTGATTTCCCTGGGCTACAAGCCGCAGGAAGCCAGCAAGGCCGTGTCGGCCATCAAGGACAAGAACCTGAGCAGTGAAGACATGATCCGCCGCGCCCTGAAGGGAATGATTTAAGTGATTGAAGCTGATCGTCTGATTGCAGCCACTGGCCCGCGCGACCGTGAAGAGGTCCAGGACCGCGCCATCCGCCCCTTGAGCCTGGCCGAATACATCGGCCAGCCTACCGTGCGCGAGCAGATGGAGTTGTTCATCCAGGCTGCGCGCGGGCGCAGTGAGTCCCTGGACCACACGCTGATCTTCGGGCCTCCTGGGTTGGGCAAGACCACCCTGGCCAACATCATCGCCCAGGAAATGGGGGTGTCGATCAAGTCCACCTCCGGCCCGGTGCTGGAGCGTCCGGGGGATCTGGCGGCGTTGCTGACCAACCTTGAGCCCCATGACGTGCTGTTTATCGACGAGATCCATCGGCTCTCGCCGATCGTCGAGGAGGTGCTGTACCCGGCGATGGAGGACTTCCAGCTCGACATCATGATCGGTGAAGGCCCGGCCGCTCGCTCGATCAAGCTCGACCTGCCACCGTTCACGTTGGTCGGTGCCACAACACGTGCGGGCATGCTCACCAACCCGTTGCGAGACCGTTTCGGCATTGTTCAACGTCTAGAGTTCTATAGCACGGCAGACCTGGCGACCATCGTCAGCCGTTCGGCGAGCATTCTCGGTTTGCCGCTGGACCCGGAAGGCGCGTTTGAAATCGCCCGTCGAGCCCGCGGTACGCCACGGATTGCCAACCGCTTGCTGCGTCGCGTGCGAGACTTTGCCGAAGTGCGGGCCAAGGGGCACATCACCAAGGCGGTGGCCGACTTGGCGTTGAACCTGCTGGATGTGGATGAGCATGGTTTCGATCACCAGGATCGACGTCTACTCTTGACCATGATCGAGAAGTTCGACGGTGGCCCGGTGGGGGTCGACAGCCTGGCCGCGGCCATCAGTGAAGAGCGCCATACCATTGAGGATGTGCTGGAGCCGTACTTGATCCAGCAGGGTTACATCATGCGTACGCCGAGGGGGCGAGTGGTCACGCGCCACGCCTATCTGCACTTCGGGTTAAACATTCCGTCACGATTGGGCGAGATGCCTGTAGTAGACGAATTCCTCGATGCAGTGGACGATTAAAAGCTTCACGCCAGACGATTTATCCGAGGTTTGTGCTGTCCTAGTGGCTGGTGTCGTCATTCAGTCAGTAAGAAATGTTTCAGACAACGAAAAAACAGTTGCCCAGCCGGATTGGCAACCTGAGGAGTAAGCACTAGAGTATGCGCGCGCAAAACGGGGATCAGTCGTTCGCACATCGCTGTCGCGTTTATTACGAGGACACCGATGCCGGCGGCATCGTGTATTACGTCAACTACCTCAAGTTCATGGAGCGGGCTCGAACCGAGCGGCTACGGGAGCTGGGCTTTGCCCAATCCCAGCTGGCAGGGGAGGACCTGTTATTCGTCGTGCATTCCAGCGAGGCGCGCTACCACGCGCCGGCGCGGCTGGACGACGAACTGTTGGTCAGCGCTGAAGTAATCGAATTGAACCGTGTCAGCCTGCGTTTCAAGCAGCAGGTCAGGCGGGCAACGGATGCAACGCTGCTCTGTGAGGGGCAGTTCCTGGTGGCCTGTGTGCGCACCAATAGTTTGAAACCCCGGGCCATTCCCGAAGCTCTACGTGCGGCCTTTGCCGACGTAAGCGGCGCGGGTAAACAATCAAAGCAGGAGATTTAGCGTGGAACCTACCGTCGTCGACCATTCCTCCATGTGGAGCCTGGTCAGCAATGCCAGTGTTGTGGTTCAACTGGTCATGCTGACCCTGGTAGCCGCATCGGTTACCTCTTGGGTCATGATTTTTCAGCGCAGCAACCTGCTGCGTGCCGGTCGACGTGCCCTGGAGAGCTTTGAAGAGCGCTTCTGGTCGGGTATCGACCTGTCCAAGCTTTACCGTCAGGCGGGCAGCAACCCGGACCCGGATTCGGGCGTCGAGCAGATCTTCCGCGCCGGCTTCAAGGAATTCTCCCGCCTGCGCCAGCAGCCTGGTGTTGACCCGGAAGCTGTAATGGAAGGCGTGGCCCGCGCCATGCGCGTCGCCATTTCCCGCGAAGAAGAGAAGCTTGAGCAAAGCCTGCCGTTCCTCGCCACCGTCGGTTCTGTAAGCCCGTACATCGGCCTCTTCGGTACTGTGTGGGGCATCATGAACTCCTTCCGTGGTTTGGCCCAGGCCCAGCAAGCGACCCTGGCCACCGTGGCCCCGGGTATTGCCGAAGCCCTGATCGCCACCGCGATCGGCTTGTTCGCTGCTATCCCGGCAGTAATCGCCTACAACCGTTTTGCCGCCCGCGGCGAGAACCTGATTGGCCGTTACTACACCTTCGCCGATGAATTCCAGGCGATCCTGCACCGTAAAGTGCACACCAGCGAAGAATAAGCAGGTATCTCACGATGGCTTTAATCACTCGAGCTCGAACCAAGCGCAAGCCGGTCGCCGAGATGAACGTAGTGCCTTACATCGACGTGATGCTGGTGCTGCTGGTTATCTTCATGGTGACCGCGCCGATGCTCAATCAGGGCGTGAAGGTTGATCTGCCCAAGGTTTCCAGCGAAGCCTTGCCGCAAGACAACAACACCCAGGTCCTGACCATTTCGATCAAGGCTGACAAGACCTATTACTGGAACCTTGGCAGCGAAGTCGACACCCAGAAACAGCAGGACAAGGCCATGACCTTGCCGCAGATGACCGACGCGGTGACCAAAATCATCCGCTCCGGCAACGAAGGCGGCAAGCACACCCAGGTCTTCATCCGCGGCGACAAAGTGGTCGACTACGGCTCCGTCATGGGCGCCATGGGCGGACTGCAGAAGGCCGGCGTGGGTAACGTTGGCCTGATTACCGAGGCGCCCTGATGCAGCAACAGCGAGAGCCGTCCGCCTCGGAAAGCTACTTCTGGCCTAGCGTCTGGGCAATTGCCCTGCACGTCCTGGTGTTTGGCATGCTGTTCGTCAGCTTTGCCATGACTCCGGACCTGCCGCCAGCCAAGCCGATCGTGCAGGCGACCCTGTATCAGCTGAAATCGAAAAGTCAGGCCACCACCCAGACCAATCAGAAGATTGCGGGTGAGGCCCAGAAGTCGGCTGCGCGCCAGACTGAAGTCGAACAGATGGAACAGAAGAAGGTCGAGCAGGAAGCGGTGAAGGCTGCTGCGGAACAAAAGAAAGAAGAGGCGGCTCAAAAGGCCGAGGAATCGAAAAAGGCTGACGAAGCCAAGAAAGCGGACGAGGCGAAAAAGGCTGATGAAGCCAAGAAAGCCGAGAAAGCTGCCGAAGCCAAAAAGGCCGAAGAGAAACAATTGGCTGATATAGCCAAGAAGAAGTCTGAAGAAGAAGCCAAGAAGGCTGCTGAAGAAGAGGCCAAGAAAAAGGCCGCTGAAGACGCCAAGAAGAAAATAGTCGAAGACGCGAAGAAGAAAGCCGCCGAAGACGCCAAGAAAAAAGCTGAAGCAGACGAGGCGAAGAAAAAAGTCGCCGACGACGCGAAGAAGAAAGCTGCCGCCGACGCCCAGAAGAAAAAGGCCCAGGAAGCAGCGCGCAAATCCGCCGAAGAGAAAAAGGCCCAGGCCTTGGCAGATTTGCTCTCCGACACGCCGCAGCGTCAACAAGCCTTGGCCGATGAACGTGGTGATGAAGTCGCGGGCAGTTTCGACGACCTGATTCGGGCGCGGGCAGCAGAGGGCTGGACACGTCCACCTTCGGCACGTAAAGGCATGACAGTAGTGCTGCAGATCGGCATGTTGCCGGACGGTACGGTGACTTCGGTCAGCGTGTCCAAGTCCAGTGGTGACGGTTCGTTCGACAGTTCGGCGGTTGCCGCGGTCAAGAATATTGGCCGGTTGACCGAGATGCAGGGAATGAAACCAAGCGACTTCGCTCCCTATCGTTCATTCAAGATGACATTCACACCTGAGGATCTAGCCTTGTGAGAAACCTTCTTCGAGGAATGCTTGTCGTTATTTGCTGTATGGCAGGGATAGCGGCGGCGGATGAAAAGAACATCCTGGTCACCAGCGGTAGCGATCGGGCCACCCCGATCGCGGTAGTACCGTTCGGCTGGCAGGGCGGCAGCGTGCTGCCGGACGACATGGCCCAGATCGTCAGCGACGACCTGCGCAACTCCGGCTACTACGCACCGATTCCAAAAGGCAACATGATCAGCCAGCCAAACCAGGCCAGCGAAGTCGTGTTCCGCGACTGGAAAGCGGTAGGTGCGCAGTACCTGATGGTCGGCAATATCACGCCAGCCGGTGGTCGTCTGCAAATCACCTACACCTTGTTCAACGTGGCGACCGAGCAGCAGGTTCTGACCGGTAGCGTGTCGGGCACGGCCGAGCAGATCCGTGACATGGCCCACTACATCTCGGACCAGTCCTTTGAAAAGCTCACCGGTATCAAGGGTGCTTTCTCGACGCGTCTGCTGTACGTAACGGCTGAACGTTTCTCCGTAGACAACACTCGTTACACTTTGCAGCGCTCGGACTATGACGGTGCACGGGCTGTGACCTTGCTGCAATCACGTGAGCCTATCCTGTCGCCGCGCTTTGCGCCGGACGGCAAGCGTATTGCCTACGTGTCTTTTGAGCAGAAGCGTCCGCGTATCTTCGTCCAGCACATTGATACTGGCCGTCGTGAGCAGATCACCAACTTCGAAGGCCTCAACGGTGCACCGGCCTGGTCGCCGGATGGTTCGCGCCTGGCGTTCGTGCTGTCCAAGGATGGCAACCCGGACATCTACGTGATGAACATGGCTTCGCGCCAGATCTCCCGTGTAACCAGCGGCCCGGGTATCAATACCGAACCGTTCTGGGGCAAGGATGGTTCGACCATCTACTTCACCTCTGACCGCGGCGGCAAGCCACAGGTCTACAAGGCGAACGTGAATGGTGGTGGTGCAGAGCGCGTTACTTTTATCGGTAACTACAACGCCAACCCTAAGCTTTCGGCCGATGAAAAGACGTTGGTGATGATTCACCGTCAGGATGGTTTCACTAATTTCCGGGTTGCGGCCCAGGATTTGCAGCGCGGAACCGTAAAAATCCTTACAGATACCAACCTTGATGAGTCAGCCACTGTTGCGCCCAACGGCACCATGGTAATCTACGCCACCCGCCAGCAGGGCCGGGGAGTCTTGATGCTCGTGTCCATTAATGGACGCGTAAGGCTCCCACTTCCTACCGCACAAGGCGAAGTCAGAGAACCATCCTGGTCCCCTTACCTGAACTGACGCGGCGCTACAAAAAGATTTGCTTAACACACTGGGGTTCATTAGGAGTTTCACGATGGAAATGCTGAAGTTTGGTAAGTTTGCTGCTCTGGCTCTGGCTCTGTCCGTAGCCGTTGGTTGCTCGTCTAAAGGCGGCGACAATGCCGGTGAAGGCGCAGCTGTTGATCCAAACGCTGGTTACGGCGCTAACACTGGTGCGGTTGACGGCTCCCTGAGCGAAGAAGCTGCTCTGCGCGCTATCACCACTTTCTACTTCGAATACGACAGTTCGGACCTGAAACCAGAAGCCATGCGCGCTCTGGACGTTCACGCGAAGGACCTGAAAGCTAACGGCGCTCGCGTTGTTCTGGAAGGTAACACTGACGAACGTGGTACTCGTGAGTACAACATGGCACTGGGCGAGCGTCGTGCGAAAGCCGTTCAGCGCTACCTGGTACTGCAAGGTGTTGCTCCAGGCCAACTGGAACTGGTTTCCTACGGTAAAGAGCGTCCAGTTGCTACTGGCCACGACGAGCAGTCCTGGGCTCAAAACCGTCGCGTCGAACTGCGTAAGTAATTCGTCATGCGAACGTGCCGTCGTGCTCTAACTGTATTGGCTCTCAGCCTCGCACCGCTTGCGGTGTGGGCTGCGGTTCCTGTGGAAGATAGCAACTCTGGCTATAACAATAGCGGGAGCAGTTATCCGCCAGCGGGTTATGGCACGAACGGCGCCTATGCGGGGGGGGCGGCTACGTCCGCTCCCTCGGCACAGGGCGAACTGTTCAACCAGCTGCAACGTATGCAGGATCAACTGGCGCAGCAACAAGGCACCATTGAAGTACTGCAGAACCAAGTGAACCAGCTGAAGCAAGAAGGCCTGGAGCGTTACCAGGATCTTGATCGACGCATTGGAGCCGGCGTGCAACCTGCCGCAACTCCTGATAATTCTTCTGCCGGTGGCGCGCCAAGCGCTGCTGCCGGTGGTGCAGCAGCAGGGGCGGCTGCCAGCCAAGCCCCTGCCGCGAGCAGCGAACCGGGTGATCCGGCGAAGGAAAAGCTGTATTACGATGCAGCCTTCGACCTGATCAAAGCCAAGGATTTCGATAAGGCCAGCCAGGCATTTACCGCTTTCCTGCGCAAATACCCAAACAGCCAGTACGCGGGCAACGCCCAATACTGGTTGGGCGAAGTCAACCTGGCCAAGGGTGATCTACAGGGCGCGGGCCAGGCATTTGCCAAGGTCAGCCAGCTGTACCCCAAGCACGCCAAGGTGCCGGATTCGCTGTACAAACTTGCTGACGTAGAACGCCGCCTGGGTCATACCGACAAGGTCAAAGGCATTCTGCAGCAGGTTGTGGCCCAGTATCCGGGGACTTCCGCTGCCCAGTTGGCTCAACGGGATCTGCAGCGCTTGTAAGCGATGCAGCCGTTTAGAAGAAACCCGCGCCTGGCGCGGGTTTTTTCGTTAGAATCCACGCCCTTTTATGAAACACGCTTTTTGGGGCCTGCGCGTTGGCGGGGTTCCTTTAAGTGCCTGACGGAGGCGGACAGCCTGTTTAGCTGTTACGCCCGTGGCGACTATGCAAGACACATTACGTATTACCGAAGTCTTTTACTCGTTGCAGGGTGAAACGCGAACGGCTGGCCTGCCCACAGTATTTGTGCGCCTGACCGGTTGCCCCTTGCGTTGCCAATACTGCGACAGCGCCTATGCCTTCAGTGGCGGCACCGTGCGCACCCTCGATGACATCCTGGAGCAGGTCGCCGGCTACAAGCCGCGCTACGTCTGTGTGACCGGCGGTGAACCGTTGGCCCAGCCCAATGCCATTCCGTTGCTCAAGCAGCTGTGTGATGCCGGCTACGAGGTTTCCCTGGAGACCAGTGGCGCCCTGGACATCTCAGCGGTCGACCCCCGTGTCAGCCGCGTGGTCGACCTCAAGACCCCCGACTCCAAGGAAGCGCACCGCAACCGCTACGAGAACATCGAGCTGCTGACGGCCAATGACCAGGTCAAGTTCGTCATCTGTTCCCGCGACGACTACGACTGGGCGAACTCCAAGCTGATTCAATACGGGCTGGACCGCCGTGCAGGCGAAGTGCTGTTCTCGCCTAGCCACCATGACCTGAACGCACGCGACCTCGCTGATTGGGTGGTTGCAGACAACTTACCGGTGCGCCTGCAATTGCAGTTGCATAAATACCTTTGGAACGACGAGCCAGGACGCTGATATGACTGAACACACAATGGATCAAAAACGCGCGGTAATCCTGCTGTCCGGCGGCCTCGACTCCGCCACCGTGGTGGCCATGGCCCAGGCGCAAGGCTACAGCTGCTACACCATGAGCTTCGACTACGGCCAGCGTCACCGCGCCGAGCTGAACGCCGCGGCGCGTATCGCCCGTGAGATGGGTGTGGTCGAGCACAAGGTGATCGGCCTGAACCTCAACGGCATCGGCGGTTCCGCGTTGACCGACAGCAGCATTGATGTGCCGGAAGCGCCCAGCGAAGGGATCCCGGTGACCTACGTGCCGGCACGCAACACCGTGTTCCTGTCGCTGGCCCTCGGCTGGGCAGAAGTGCTCAACGCTCGCGACATCTTCATCGGCGTCAACGCAGTGGATTACTCTGGTTACCCGGACTGCCGCCCGGAGTTCGTCGAATCGTTCGAACGCATGGCCAACCTGGCGACCAAAGCCGGTGTAGAAGGGCAGGGTTTCCGCATCCTGGCGCCGCTGCAAAACCTGAGCAAGGCCGATATCGTCAAGGCTGGTGTAGGACTTGGCGTAGATTATTCGCTGACTGTTTCCTGCTATCAGGCAGACGATGACGGCCGTGCTTGTGGGAAATGCGACAGCTGCCGACTGCGTGCAGAAGGCTTCCAAGCGGCCGGAATTACTGACCCAACGCGTTATTTCTGATTTATTTCAAATAAGGTGTTGAATAATCCTTAGAAATCAGTATTATACGCGCCACCACACAGCGGGTCGTTAGCTCAGTTGGTAGAGCAGTTGGCTTTTAACCAATTGGTCGTAGGTTCGAATCCCACACGACCCACCATTTTTGGCGGTTTAGAAAATCCGGAAGGCCCACGCAAGTGAGGATTTCCGGGTTTTTTTTTGCCTGTTGGAATACAGAGACAGCCCCAGGCATACGAGTGCCTGGGTTTTTTTGTATCCGAGTCATTACCAAGTTCTGTTCAAAACCAATAGGTCATGACCAGGCTTTAAGGTCATTATTGGGGATGAAAAAACAGCTAAAGTCATTGAATTTCATAGGATTGTCCGACAATCGCCTGCATGAAAAACTCTTCATAAACCCCCCGCTCGAACGTTGGTAGCTTCCTCGTCGCTGCCCCACAATTCGAGTCCTAATAATGAATAACAAAACTCTTAAAGGCGCCTTGGCGCTCGCCGTTTCCCTTGCCTCAACCCAGCTGTTCGCCGGTGGTTTCGCGCTCAATGAACAAAGTATCAGTTCAATGGGCACGGGCTATGCCGGTCGTTCCTCATCGGCCGAAGACGCCAGTACCGTGTTCGGCAACCCCGCCGGTATGTCTCGCCTGAAGCAGAATGAAGTCAGCCTCGGTGCGACTTACCTCGATGCCAAAACCGATATCAAAAACGCCAGTTCCTCGCAGTTCGGTGCCGACAACCCAGGCACCAACAAAGGCGACATGGTGCCCGGTATTGCCGTGCCGATGGGCTACCTGGTCACGCCCATCGATGAGCACTGGGCGTTTGGCCTGGGCATCTATGCACCGTTCGGCCTGGTGACCGACTATGAGCACAGCTTCCAGGGCAATGGCTTCGGCAACAAGAGCAAGGTTTCGGTCATCACCGTGCAGCCGACGGTCAGCTATGCCTTCAACGATAAAGTGTCAGTGGGCATCGGCCCAACCTTCAACCGCATCAGTGGCGAGCTGGATTCCAATGTGCCGCTGGGTGGCGGCGCGGGCGAAAGCGTGAAGGTCAAAGGCGATGACAACGCCACCGGGTTCAACGCTGGTATCCTGGTACAACCCCTCGAAAGTACACGCATCGGCGTGACCTACCACTCGCAGGTGGTGTACCACCTTACCGGCAAGACCCACGCCTCCGGTTTGATTTCCGATGCCTTTGACGGTGGGCCACAGCGCTATGACGCCAGCTTGAACGTCACCACGCCGTCTTCGGTCGACTTCTCTGTCACCCATCAACTCAATGACGACTGGACCCTCTACCTCGGCAGCACCTACACCCGTTGGAGCCAACTGAAGAAGATCACCATCAACAACGATGGTGTATCCGACCTCACCGCGCAGTTCGGCGGCCTGGGCTCGATCACCGAGCAGCAGCACTGGCATGACACCTGGTCCCACGCCATCGGCGCGGCGTATCGGGTCAACAAACAACTGGTGCTGCGGACCGGGTTCTCGGTGGACCAGACGCCCACCAACAACACCGACCGTTCCGTGCGGATTCCTACGGGTGACCGCACTGTTTTCAGCCTGGGCGCCGGGTGGACGCCTGTCGACAACCTGACCTTCGATGTGGCGTATTCCTACCTCAAGGAAGAGCCGATCAAGGTCCATCAGAATCTTTCCCAGGTGGGCCTGACCTACGATGCCAAGTATGAAAACAGCGCCAATGGGTTCGGTGGGTCGGTGACTTACCGGTTCTAATGTTCTCAATACCGCAAGGAGCCAGGTTTTTGGCATGGCTCTTTGCTACCTATGTGCTGTCAATCGGCCAAAGTCTTGGTTAAATTGAGCATTGTTCAGCTCAAGACAGTGATCGTCATGACCACGCTTTCACCCATCAGCGCAGCCAATACGCTTATCGCCCGGCCGACGGAAACGCCCGCGACGACACTGGCTCAAAACTTCGAAGTCAGTGCGAAGAGGCCCTCCTCAGTCGTCAATCTGGGCAACGTCGTCTCCGATACGCTTGCCGACACCTATTCCCGTCGCGGGCAATTGCCGGGTCAAGAGACCGTGCGCGCCTGGGAAAGTGACAGCCAGGACGCGCTCAGCAAATCGCTCAACGCCAACTTCAACTCGCAGTCGACGGCCAACCGCTTCAATGGCTTAGGCGCCGGTCTGGTTGCGCAGTTCGCCAAGGACGGGGCAGGGGTTTCCCAGTCGGTGATGTTCGCGAGTGCCGACCGCGCGGCGAACGCAGGTGAAATCAAACTTGATCAGGCTCTGCTGCACACCAAGGCCGACAACCTGATCAGCCTCAGCATCAAGACCGCCAGCGGTAAGACCGTCACCTTCAGCCTCTCGAGCCAGACCGATGGCCTGGGTGTGCAGGCCACGGTAGACGGTGGCACCTTGAGCGATGAGGAGCTCAAGGCGGTCGGCAAACTGGGCAGTGCCTTCCAGTCTGCCGTGGATGGGTTGACCGTAATGCCACCGAAGCTCGACCTGAGCCAATTGACGCAGTTTGATACCAAGCTGCTGGCGTCGGTGGACCTCAATGCCAAGCTCAAATCCCTGGACGGTCAGGACCTGAGCCTGGCCTTCCATGCCGATAGCCAAAGCCGCACCACCCGCATGAGTGGCCCGCTCGGCGAGTTGAACCTGGCCGTCGACCTGAAAAACGCCGCGATCCTCGGCAACGCCAAGCAACAAGCCAAGGCCCTGCAAAGCTACCTCGCTCAATTCGACCGGACACAAGAGCGCGGCAGTGCCAAGCCAGAGCTGATGGCGATGTTCAAAGACGCCTTCAGCGCTATGAACAGCCATTATCCACAGGGCGTTACCCTGCCCGAAGCGTTGACACGCAATTCGACTGACCAAGGCTTGCTGACCGGTTTGGCGGACTTCAAGGCATCTATCAAACAGGCTAGCGAATCGCCTAACCCGATGCGCCCGTCTGAGGTGGACAGCTTCGCCTACGAGGTCTCGCAAGAGACCCGCGTCGGCGGCAACAGCACCTTGGATCGCAGTGTCAGCCAGGACCAGCAGTCGAGCCTCTCCGCGAGTTTCCATAAAGGGCTCAAGGGCGGCAAAGCGCCAGCCCTGGACGGCAACGCAGAGTCGCAGAACTATCGCTACGTGCAAGTGCAGGACAACGCCAGCAGTTCGGCCAGGCTCTCCTACAAGGACGGCCTGCTGGCCAGTGCAACCGTCGATCAAAGTGCCAGCCAGAACACCCGCACGCAGCAGTACGTGATGGGCAAGTTGGTGGAAGACGCCACGGTACCGAAAGAGGCGTCTGTCAAGCGCGACTACCTGGTGTTGCTCGAATATGCGGCCAAGGAAAGCAAGAAGTCCAAGGATGCGCTGGAGGAGTCCACGGTGAAGGAAGCCCTGGCCAACCTGCATGCTTCGGTGCTGTTGCAGGAAGATCCGTCCGCACTGGCACGCTGACACGGCTGTAAAAAAGGCGCCTCCAGTGATGGAGGCGCCTTTTTTTTGCCCGACAGACACACCTGCGCTTACCAGATTAGGCTTTTGAAAGCCTTGGATATTCTGTAGCCTTGCGCAGCTTCACTTTAACCCGTGCTTGATGAACACAATCACTTCGTCCGGCGGCGCCCGAAGGGCTCCAGAGCCGGTGGTACACTCGACTTTCGCGCAACTGCGCCTGCAGGTCTTGCGAACATGACGCAAATTTCCGAACGCCTTCTGGTTCAAGCCCACCTCGACGCCAAACAGCCCAAGGCTCTCAGCGCCGATGAAGAGGCGAGCCTGCGTACCGCCATCGCCGCCGAGCTCAAGGCTCAGGACGCGGTGCTGGTTGCCCACTTCTACTGTGACCCGGTGATTCAGGCCCTGGCCGAAGAAACCGGCGGCTGCGTTTCCGACTCCCTGGAAATGGCCCGCTTCGGCGCCGCCCACCCGGCCAAGACTGTGCTGGTCGCCGGTGTGCGTTTCATGGGTGAGACCGCCAAGATCCTCACCCCCGAAAAACGCATCCTCATGCCGACCTTGGAAGCCACGTGTTCTCTGGACCTGGGTTGCCCGGTGGAGGAATTCTCGGCGTTCTGCGACCAACATCCCGAGCGCACCGTGGTGGTGTACGCCAACACCTCAGCGGCGGTCAAAGCCCGGGCGGATTGGGTGGTGACATCGAGTTGCGCGCTGGAAATCGTCGAAAGCCTGATGGACAACGGCGAGACGATTATCTGGGGGCCGGACAAACACCTGGGCACTTACATCCAGCGCCAGACCGGTGCCGACATGCTGCTGTGGGACGGTGCCTGCATCGTCCACGAAGAGTTCAAGTCCAAGCAGTTGGAAGACATGAAGGCGCTGTACCCGGATGCCGCCATCCTCGTGCACCCTGAGTCGCCGACCTCGGTGATCGAACTGGCGGATGCCGTAGGTTCGACCAGCCAATTGATTGCTGCCGCTCAGCGCCTGCCGAACAAGACCTTCATCGTCGCCACCGACCGCGGCATCTTCTACAAGATGCAGCAGCTGTGCCCGGACAAAGTCTTTGTGGAAGCGCCTACCGCCGGCAACGGCGCTGCGTGCCGCAGTTGCGCGCACTGCCCCTGGATGGCGATGAACACGCTGGAACGCACGCTGCAGTGCCTGCGTGAGGGCAGCAACGAGATCTTCGTCGAGCCGTCGGTGATCCCGCAGGCCGTGCGCCCGCTCAAGCGCATGTTGGACTTCACCCAGGCCGCCCGCTTGAAGCTGGCTGGCAACGCCTGAGTCGCTACTTTTTCTGTTTGGGGATACGAACCAGCTGGCTGTCGGAATAGATGTCATGCCAGCTGCGTTTGCGCTTATCAAACAGCGACCAGATGAACCCCAGCCCCACGCACAACCAAGACGCAATCGACACCACAAAGCGCAACAGCGCCTGCCACAGGCTGATCCGCGAGCCATCGGCGTTCTGCACGCGCACCCCCCACACCTGCATGCCCAGGGTCTGCCCGGAATGGGTCCAGAACTTGGCAAAGAAGCCGAACAGCACAAACAACAGAATCGTCGACAGCAACGGGTCGCCGTCCAGCGCGCCGGACTCGGTGAGGGTGCGCATCTTGGCTTCACCGACAAACGCGATCCAGATCAGCTTGTAGGCGAACGCGGTGACGATCAGCAGGGCAGTGCACAACAGGAAGTCATAGAACATCGCTGCCAGGCGACGGCCCAGGCCAACGGCGGGGAATTCGCCTTGGGGGCTCAGCAGGGGTTTTGACATGGCAGGGCTCTCTGATGAAAAAAGCCATTTTACGAGTAAACGCACATAAAAAAGCCCCTGATGTCACCATCAGGGGCTTTTTGTCGCAGGAGGAATCAGCCTTCTGCTTGTACTTCGTCAGCCTGCATGCCTTTTTGGCCTTGCACAGCAACGAACGTCACTTTCTGGCCTTCTTTCAGGCTCTTGAAGCCGTTGCCCTGAATAGCGCGGAAATGCACGAACAGATCCGGACCGCTTTCTGGAGTGATAAAACCAAACCCTTTCTCGTCGTTAAACCACTTGACGGTACCGCTCTGACGTCCACCTTTATCCGACATTTTCTTATTTCCTTGACGCTAAAAATTAATGACAGCCCCTTTCGCATGAAAGAGTACTGGGCTGGATTGCAGGAAAGTAAGACGTCGAACGGGTTGTAGCGCAACTACTTCAGCTACTGCCCAGGTCCAGGTTCAAAGCGACCCATGCAAACACAGTGGACAAACTCTACGCCAACTAATGGAGAAAAAACAAGCCCTGCCAAAAGCCCAGGTTTTGCTTGGGCTTATGACACTTGGGTGAATGATCTGGATCCGACTTATTCGATAGAGTTGATCACTTGTTATAGGTTGACCTCTATAAAAAAGACTATCGGGAGTGCACTGTTTTATGGCGATTGCGTTACAAATTAGTGCGCGTTAACGCAATCGCGTTACTTATAGAAACAGTCAATCAACCGCGGTAGTAACGTTGTGGCACAAATGGCATTTTACTTACACGAAGTGGCACCTTTTTCCCACGTACCAACGCAGAGACTTCGGTATCCAGTGCGATGAAGGCGCTGTCCAGGTAACCCATGGCCAGCGGGCCGCCCAGGGTCGGACCGAAGCCGCCGCTGCAGACGCTGCCGATCACGGTACCGTCTGCGTCGACGATTTCCGCGCCTTCACGGACGGGCGTGCGCTCTTGTGGCAACAAACCTACTCGTTTGCGGCTCACACCGGTTTGCTGTTGGGTGAAGATGTTGTCCGCACCCGGGAAGCCACCGGCACGCGCACCGTCGGCACGACGGGCCTTGGAGATCGCCCACAGCAGGCTAGCTTCGATCGGTGTGGTGTCGGTGTTCATGTCATGGCCGTACAGGCACAGGCCGGCTTCCAGGCGCAGCGAGTCGCGGGCGCCCAGGCCGATGGCCTGTACTTCGGTCTCGGCCAGCAGGCTGCGCGCGAGGCTTTCGGCATTGGCGGCAGGCACGGAGATCTCGAAGCCGTCTTCGCCGGTGTAGCCGGAACGGCTGACATAACAGTCCACGCCCAGCAGGCGCAGCGTGGCGAACTGCATGAAGGTCATCTTGGTGACTTCCGGTGCCAGGCGCGCCAGCACCTTCACCGCTGCCGGGCCTTGCAGGGCTAGCAGGGCGCGCTCTTCAAACAGTGGCTCGATGGTGCATTGGTCACCGATATGTTGGCGCAGGTGTGCCAGGTCCTGGTCCTTGCAGGCGGCGTTGACCACCAGGAACAGTTCGTCGTTACCCAGGTTGGCCACCATCAGGTCATCGAGAATGCCGCCCTGGTCGTTGGTGAACATCGCGTAGCGCTGCATGCCCACCGGCAGGTCGATGATGTCGACCGGCACCAGGGTTTCCAGGGCCTTGGCGGCATTGGCGCCGGTGAGGCGGATCTGGCCCATGTGGGACACGTCGAACAGCCCGGCCTGATCACGGGTGTGCTGGTGTTCCTTCATCACGCCCAGCGGGTATTGCACCGGCATGTCGTAGCCGGCGAAGGGCACCATGCGTGCGCCCAGCTCGATGTGCAGGGCGTGCAGAGGGGTTTTCAACAGGGTTTCGGTGGACATATTCAGCTCCTGAAAAACGTGCTGGCGCGCCTTGGGCGTCAGCACTCGATAATGTTGACCGCCAAACCGCCACGGGCGGTTTCCTTGTATTTGCTTTTCATGTCAGCGCCGGTCTGGCGCATGGTGCGGATGACCTTGTCGAGGGACACGAAGTGCTGCCCATCGCCGCGCAAGGCCATGCGTACCGCATTGATCGCCTTGACCGAGCCCATCGCATTGCGCTCGATACAGGGCACCTGCACCAGCCCGCCAATCGGGTCGCAGGTCAGGCCCAGGTTGTGTTCCATGCCGATCTCAGCGGCGTTTTCCACCTGGGAAACGCTGCCGCCCAAGACTTCGCACAACGCCCCGGCCGCCATGGAGCAAGCCACGCCGACCTCACCCTGGCAGCCGACTTCGGCGCCGGAGATCGACGCGTTTTCCTTGTACAGAATGCCGATAGCAGCGGCAGTGAGCAGAAAGCGCACCACGCCATCTTCGTTCGCGCCGGGGATAAAACGCATGTAGTAATGCAACACCGCCGGTACGATCCCGGCCGCGCCGTTGGTGGGCGCCGTGACCACGCGGCCGCCGTTGGCGTTTTCTTCGTTGACGGCCAGGGCGTACAAGTTGACCCAATCCAGCACTGACAGCGGATCACGCAGCGCCGACTCCGGGTGTTTGCACAGTTGGCGATGCAGGGCTGCGGCGCGACGCTTGACCTTCAAACCACCGGGCAGAATCCCTTCGTTACGACAACCTGCGTCCACACAGTCCTGCATCACCTGCCAGATTTTCAGCAGCCCGGCGCGGGTTTCCGCTTCAGGGCGCCAAGCGCTTTCGTTGGTCATCATGACCTGGCTGATGGACAACCCGTAGGTGGTGCAATGGCCGAGAAGGTCTTTGGCATGCTTGAAAGGAAAGGTCAGCGGTGTGGCGTCTTCGACAATCCGGTCGGCGCCGGCAGCGTCTTCATCCACCACAAACCCACCACCGACCGAATAATACTCGCGGCTGCGGATCTGGATATTGGCCGCGTCGAAGGCGCGGAAAATCATGCCGTTGGGATGGTAGGCGAGGGGTTTTCGAATCATCGCCAGGTGTTCTTTCTCGTTGAACGCAATGCTGTGTTCCCCGAGCAAATTCAGGCGCCCGTCCTTGCGCATCTGCGCCAAGCGGGTGGCCACGGTTTCGGTATTCACGGTGTCCGGGTGTTCGCCTTCCAGACCCAGTAGCACGGCTTTGTCGCTGCCGTGGCCTTTGCCGGTGGCGCCCAGCGATCCGTAGAGTTCCACCTTGATGCCGGTGGTGGCGCTCAGCAGGTTGTCACGCTTGAGGCCCTCGACGAATCGGGCGGCAGCGCGCATCGGGCCGACGGTGTGGGAACTGGAGGGGCCGATGCCAATCTTGAACAGGTCGAACACGCTTAAAGACATGAGTTGTTCTCCGGTTTCTTATTATTGGATACCTGAACCTCTGTAGGAGCGAGCTTGCTCGCGAAGAACCCACAGGCACCGCGTTCCTTCAGGATGGTCGCGGGGGGCCTCAGGTTTTTCGCGAGCGAGCTCGCTCCTACAAGGTTATGCGTAACTCTCGATCGACGGGCACGCACACACCAGGTTGCGATCACCAAACACGTTATCCACCCGCCCAACCGGCGGCCAGTACTTGCCTTCGATCAACGACGGCACCGGGTACACCGCCTGCTCGCGGGTGTACGGGTGGGTCCACTCACTCACCAATTCAGCGGCGGTGTGCGGCGCGTTTTTCAGTGGGTTGTCGTCCTTGTCCAAGGTGCCGTTTTCCACCGCACGGATTTCTTCGCGGATGGCGATCATGGCGTTGCAGAAGCGGTCCAGTTCTTCCTTGGATTCACTTTCGGTCGGCTCGATCATCAAGGTGCCAGCCACCGGGAACGACATGGTCGGCGCATGGAAGCCGAAGTCGATCAGGCGCTTGGCCACGTCGTCTACGCTGATGCCGCTGCTGTCCTTCAGTGGGCGCAGGTCGAGGATGCACTCATGTGCAACCAGGCCGTTGCTGCCGGTGTAGAGCACGGGGTAGTGCTCTTCCAGGCGACGGGAGATGTAGTTGGCATTCAGGATCGCCAGCTGCGAAGCGCGCTTGAGGCCTGCGCCGCCCATCATGCTGATGTACATCCAGGTGATCGGCAAAATGCTTGCGCTGCCGAATGGCGCCGCACACACCGCGCCTTCCTTGCGCTCCATGGCCGCGTGGCCGGGCAGGAACGGCGTGAGGTGCGACTTGACGCCAATCGGGCCAACACCCGGGCCGCCACCGCCGTGAGGGATGCAGAAGGTCTTGTGCAGGTTCAGGTGGGACACGTCGCCGCCGAACTTGCCCGGTGCGCACAGGCCGACCATGGCGTTCATGTTGGCGCCGTCGATGTACACCTGGCCGCCGTTGTCGTGAATGATGCCGCAGATTTCGCGGATACCTTCTTCGAACACGCCGTGGGTGGACGGGTAGGTGATCATCAGCGCGGCGAGGTGCTCGCGGTGCTCGATGGCCTTGGCGCGCAGGTCTTCGATGTCGACGTTGCCGCGTGCATCGCAGGCGGTGACGACCACGCGCATGCCTGCCATGTTGGCGGTGGCCGGGTTGGTGCCGTGGGCGGACGAGGGAATCAGGCAAATGTCGCGGCGCTCATCGCCACGGCTCTGGTGATAGGCACGAATAGCCAGCAAGCCTGCGTATTCGCCTTGGGAACCGGCGTTTGGCTGCAGGGAGATCGCGTCGTAACCCGTCGCCGCGCAGAGCATGGCTTCCAGGTCGCTGGTCAGCTCCAGGTAGCCGGCACTTTGTTCGGCCGGGGCGAACGGGTGCAAGGCGCCGAATTCGGCCCAGGTCACCGGGATCATTTCACTGGCGGCGTTGAGCTTCATGGTGCACGAGCCCAGCGGGATCATGGTGCGGTCCAGCGCGAGGTCCTTGTCGGCCAGTTTGCGCAGGTAGCGCATCAGCTCGGTTTCGGAGTGATAACGGTTGAACACCGGATGGCTGAGGACTGGCGACTGGCGCAGCAGGGCGGCTGGCAGCGTGCTTTCCGTCTGGGCGAAAGCGGGAAGGGCCTTGCCGTCGGCAAAGATCGCCCACAGGGTTTCGATATCGGCCTGGGTGGTGGTTTCGTCCACCGACACACCCACACGCTCGCCATCCACCACACGCAGGTTGATGCGCTGGGTGCGCGCCTTGTCGTGCAGCGCGGCAGTGTTGGTGCCGGTGTTGAGGGTGATGGTGTCGAAGAAGTTTTCCTGCTCGACCTTCAGGCCCAGGGCGCTCAGGCCCTTGGCCAGGATCGCGGTCAGCTGGTGCACACGCTGGGCAATCTGGGTCAGGCCTTTGGGACCGTGGTACACGGCGTACATGCTGGCGATGTTCGCCAGCAGCACCTGGGCGGTGCAGATGTTCGACGTGGCTTTCTCGCGGCGGATATGTTGCTCGCGGGTCTGCATGGCCAGGCGCAGGGCTGGCTTGCCGAAACGGTCCACGGACACACCGACCAGACGGCCCGGCATGTCGCGCTTGAACGCGTCCTTGGTAGAGAAATACGCCGCGTGCGGGCCACCGAAGCCCAGCGGCACGCCGAAGCGTTGCGCGCTGCCGATGGCCACGTCGGCGCCGAACTCACCCGGCGGGGCCAGCAGGGTCAGGGCCAGCAGGTCGGCGGCCACGGCCACCAAGGCATTGGCGGCATGGAAGCGCTCGGTCAGTGCGCGGTAGTCGAACACGTCACCGTTGCTGGCCGGGTACTGCAGCAGGGCACCGAAGAACGGGCTGACGTCGGTCAGTTCGCGCTCATCGCCCACCACCACGTCGATGCCCAGCGGCTCGGCACGGGTGCGCAATACATCGAGGGTTTGCGGGTGGCTGTGGATCGAGGCGAAGAAGGCATTGCTGCCCTTGTTCTTGCTCAGGCGCTTGCAGAAGGTCATGGCTTCGGCGGCTGCGGTGGCTTCGTCGAGCAAGGATGCGTTGGCGATCGGCAGGCCGGTGAGGTCGCTGATCAGGGTCTGAAAATTCAGCAGCGCTTCCAGGCGGCCCTGGGAAATCTCGGGTTGGTACGGGGTGTAGGCGGTGTACCAGGCCGGGTTTTCCAGCAAGTTGCGCAGGATCGGCGACGGCGTGTGGCAGTTGTAGTAGCCCTGGCCGATGTAGGTCTTGAACAGTTGGTTCTTGCCGGCGATGGCCTTGATCTTGGCCAGTGCGTCGGCTTCGCTCAGGCCGTCTTCCAGGCCGAGCACGCTGGTGCCCTTGATGCTTTCCGGGATCACGCTGGCGCTCAGCGCTTCCAGGGAGTCGAAGCCCAGGCTGGCGAGCATCTGCTGCTCATCTTCCTGGCGCGGGCCGATGTGGCGGGCGATGAATTCGTTGGCGGTGGTGATGTTAACGGTCATTGCGCGCTCCTCAAGCTTCAGCGTTGGCTTTGATCAGGCGGTCGTACGCGTCCTGATCCAACAGTTTAGCGACCGCACCGGCATCGGCCGGTTTAAAGCGGAAGAACCAACCTTCGCCCATCGGGTCTTCGTTGACCAGCTCCGGGCTGCCATCCAATTTGTCGTTCACTTCAAGGACTTCACCGTCCAAAGGCATGTACACGCCGCTGGCCGCTTTGACCGACTCAACGGTGGACGCCTCGGCGCCCTTGTCATAGGCCTGCAACTCCGGCAGTTGCACGAAAACCACATCACCCAGCGCGTTCTGCGCGAAAGCGGTGATACCCACGGTGACGCTGCCGTCGGCTTCGGCGCGCAGCCATTCGTGATCTTCAGTGAAACGCAACTCGCTCATGGAAACTCCTCAGGGCCAGATTCGTCTGGTGGACGGGATTGGAATAATGGGGAGTTGCTTAGCAATATCGCGGCCAAGGTTGTTAAGTCTTTATAAATCAACGAGTTAAATAAAACGGTTATGAGGATGCGCCGATTGGCTGTAGCGATTTCGCTACACTCGAGTGCCTGAAAAAAAGCCTATGTGGATCAAAGCCTTGCATGGCGCGCAAAATACAGGGTTGTATCGATATCGTTACGCTGTAGCGCTTTCAGTACAGCCGATGTCGTTCTCAGACCAAATTTGCGCTGCATCCCTTGTAGGAGTCCGGCTTGCCGGCGATGGCGATCTCACAGGCGTCATCGCCGGCAAGCCGGGCTCCTACAAGGACATGCGTATAGTCAGGGTTTATTGGTGGGAATGCCGTACTTGCGCAGACGATGGGCAATCGCCGTGTGCGAGGTCTGCAACCGGCTGGCCAGTTGGCGGGTCGAGGGGTAGCTGGTGTATAGCGTTTCCAGCAGATTACGCTCGAAGTCTTCCACCGCCTGTTCCAGGCTGTCGATTTCACCGTCGCTCTGGCGCGCCACTGACGTGCCGGCGATGTCCAGGTCGCCAATGTCCACGAGGCTGCTTTCGCAGATGGCAGCGGCGCGGAAGATCACGTTCTGCAATTGGCGTACGTTACCCGGCCAGCGGTTGCCGAGCAGCGCTGGGTACGTGCCGGGTGCCAGGCGGCACACCGGGCGCTGGATCTGCGCGCAGGCCTGTTGCATGAAGTAGCGGGCCAGCAACAGGATGTCCTGGCCGCGTGCGCGCAACGGCGGTACTTCGACGTTGAGCACGTTGAGGCGATAGAACAAGTCTTCGCGAAAGGTGCCTTCGCTGACCATTTTTTCCAGGTCGCGGTGGGTGGCGCTGAGGATGCGCACATTGACCTTCACTTCACGGTCGCCGCCGACGCGCCGGAAGCTGCCGTCGTTGAGAAACCGCAGCAGCTTGGCCTGCAAGTACGGCGACATTTCACCGATCTCATCCAGAAACACCGTGCCCTGGTTGGCCAACTCCATCAGCCCCGGCTTGCCACCGCGTTGGGCGCCGGTAAAGGCGCCTGGTGCATAACCGAACAACTCGCTTTCCGCGAGGTTTTCCGGCAGTGCCGCGCAGTTCAACGCCAGAAAGGGCGCACTGTGGCGCGCGCTGATCGCATGGCAGGCACGCGCCACCAGCTCTTTGCCGGTGCCGGTTTCGCCCTGGATCAACAACGGTGCGTCCAACGCCGCCACCCGCTGCGCGCGGGCCTTGAGCGTGCGGATGACCGGGGATTCACCGAGCAGTGCATCAAAGCCTTCGGCGTGGTCATGGTGCAGCGCCGACAGTTGTTCGCCGATGCGATTGGGTTGGTAGAGGGTGAGCAAGGCGCCGGCGTCAGTGATCGGCGTGGCGTCCAGCAGCAGGGTCTGGCCGTTGACGCTGATCTCCCGCAGGGGCAGGCGAAAGCCATGTTCCAGCAGGGTGTCGAGCAGCGCCGGGTCATTGAACAGCTCGCTGATGCTTTCGCCGGCTGGCTCACGCCCATACAGGGCGATGAGCGCCGGGTTGGCCAGCAGGATCTTGCCCGCGCTGTCCAGCGCCAGCACCGGGTCGGTCATGGCGGCCAACAGGGCGTCGAGTTGCAGGTGGCGGCGTTGGCCGGGAAGGATATCCACCACGGTCACCGCTTGCACGCCCTGCACGCTGAACAGTGCGTCGCGCAGTTCTTCGAGCACGTCGGCGCTCAGGGTCGGCGCGTCGATGTAGACGTTGGGCGGCACCATTTCTACCGCATCCAGGTTGAGATTGCGCCCACCGAGCAGGGCCAGGACTTCCTGGGTAATGCCGACGCGGTCGATGAAGCTGACGTGGATACGCATGGGGCGCTAACAATTCTGAGGAGCGAGAGGCGGCAAGTATGCCAGAGGTGAAAACTGTAGGAGCGAGCTTGCTCGCGAAAAACGTCAACGATAACGCGGGTTGCTTGAATGCACGCGTTGATCTTGCGTTCTTCGCGAGCAAGCTCGCTCCTACAGGGGGGCGGTTATTCCAGGTGCTCGGGTTTTACCGGGTCCCCAGGTTTCACATCCAACTGATGCCGCACATCCTCGAACATCAGGTCGTACTGCTTGTGCATCGAGCCGTTCAGCACGGCAATTTTCGGCATGCCGTATTTCTGCGCGATGTTCATCGCATGCCGGGCAAAGTCGAACGCCTGGTCCTTGGGCAGGAAGAACTCTTCCTTGAGGTCCTTGCCCTGCACCGAGCCATGCAGCTTGAACAGCATCCCCTTGCCTTCCTTGGGATCCTGGCTGACTTCGTAGTCGATGCACAGGTTGTAGCTGTAGTCATCCTTGTTCAGCGCGTGGCGTTCAACGTGCAAGTGACCCGGTTCAAAGGTGGCCATAGGCGTCTCTCCTCTACTTCACAGATAGGTGATGCCAGGTTTCGCCGTGCTGATGCGCGTACCGGCGCTGCCCTGGACGATGGCTTCGATGTCCGAGAGTGAACCGATGACGGCGGTTTTGCCAGTCTGGCGGGCGAACTCGCAGGCGGCTTGTACCTTGGGCCCCATGGAACCGGCGGCGAAGCCGAGTTTTTCCATTTCGTCGGGGTGGGCCTGGCCGATGGCCTTCTGGGTCGGTTTGCCGAAGTCGATAAAAGCCGCGTTGACGTCGGTGGCGATCACCAGCAGGTCGGCGTCCAACTGCGAGGCCAGCAGCGACGAGCACAGGTCCTTGTCGATCACCGCTTCGATGCCCTTGAGCTTGCCGTCCTCACCGTACATCGTAGGAATGCCGCCGCCACCCGCGCAGATCACGATGCTGCTTTTTTCCAGCAGCCACTTGATCGGGCGGATTTCAAAGATGCGTTTTGGGCGAGGGCTGGCGACCACGCGACGGTACTTGTCGCCATCCGGTGCAATGGCCCAGCCTTTTTCGGCGGCGAGTTTCTCCGCTTCCGCCTTGGAATACACCGGGCCGATAGGCTTGGTCGGATTCTTGAAAGCCGGGTCCTTGGCGTCCACTTCGACCTGGGTGAGCAGGGTGGCGAAGGGGACTTCGAAGTCCAGCAGGTTGCCCAGTTCCTGTTCGATGATGTAGCCGATCATGCCTTCGGTCTCGGCGCCGAGCACGTCCAGCGGGTACGGCGAGACCTGGGTGTAGGCCGCAGCCTGCAATGAGAGCAGGCCGACCTGCGGGCCATTGCCGTGGGCGATCACCAGTTCGTTGCCGGGGTGGATCTTGGCGATCTGTTCGGTGGCGATCCGGATATTGGCGCGTTGGTTGTCCGCCGTCATGGGTTCACCACGGCGGAGCAGGGCGTTACCGCCCAGTGCAACGACGATACGCATAGCGTCTGTCCTTTTTCAAAGCAGCGGGGGAGCGGGCTCCCCCGAAGAAAGGGTTACAAATCGGCCAGGGTCGACACTAGGATCGCCTTGATGGTGTGCATGCGGTTTTCCGCTTGCTCGAAGGCGATGCAGGCCGGCGACTCGAACACGTCGTCTGTCACTTCAATGCCATTGGCCAGGTGCGGATACTGCTCGGCAATCTGCTTGCCGACCTTGGTATCACTGTTGTGGAACGCCGGCAGGCAGTGCATGAACTTGGTGCGCGGGTTGCCGGTGGCTTTCATCAGCTCGGCGTTCACTTGGTACGGCAGCAGTTGCTCAATACGCTCGGCCCAGGCTTCCACCGGTTCACCCATCGACACCCACACGTCGGTATGGATGAAGTCCACACCTTTGACCGCGGCTTTCGGGTCCTCGGTGAGGGTGATGCGCGCGCCGCTTTCTTCCGCGTATTTTTTGCAGCGGCCGACCAAGTCATCGTGAGGCCACAGGGCTTTCGGCGCGCAGATGCGCACGTCCATGCCGAGCTTGGCGCCCACCAGCAGCAGCGAGTTGCCCATGTTGTTGCGGGCATCGCCCAGGTAGGCGTAGCTGATCTCGTGGATCGGCTTGTCGGCGTGTTCACGCATGGTCAGCACGTCGGCGATCATCTGGGTCGGGTGATATTCATCGGTCAGGCCGTTGAACACCGGCACGCCGGCGAACTTGGCCAGCTCTTCAACGATCTCCTGCTTGAAGCCACGGTATTCGATGGCGTCATACATGCGCCCGAGTACGCGGGCGGTGTCCTTCATGCTTTCCTTGTGGCCGATCTGCGAGGAGCCCGGGTCGATGTAGGTGACGTTGGCGCCTTGGTCATAAGCGGCCACTTCGAAGGCGCAGCGCGTGCGAGTGGAGGTTTTTTCGAAGATCAGCGCGATGTTGTTGCCTTTGAGGTGTTGCTGTTCGGTACCGGTGTACTTGGCGCGCTTGAGGTCGCGGGACAGGTCCAGCAGGTAGCGCAGCTCGCGCGGGGTGTGGTGTTCCAGGCTGAGCAGGCTGCGGTTGTGAATGTTGAACGCCATGATGATTCTCCTTGGATTCGGTGATCTGCCTGGCCAGCGTCTGATGAAAGCCGGCCTAGGGATGGTCGCTTAGTAGTCGATAGGGTCGCGGATGATCGGGCAGGTCATGCAGTGGCCGCCGCCACGGCCACGGCCCAGTTCACCGGCACTGATAGTGATGACTTCCACACCGGCCTTGCGCAGCAAGGTGTTGGTGTAGGTGTTGCGGTCGTAACCGATCACCACGCCTGGCTCCACGGCCACCACGTTGTTGCCGTCGTCCCACTGTTCGCGTTCAGCGGCGAAGCTGTTGCCGCCGGTCTCGACGACGCGCAGGGCCTTGAGGCCGAGGGCCGCGGCGACGGTGTCGAGGAAGTTGGTTTTCTCGCGTTGGATATCGATGCCGTGGGGCTTGCTCTCGTCAGGGCGCAGGGTGAAGGCGACGATCTGGTTGACCACTTCGGGGAAGATGGTGACCAGGTCGCGGTCGCAGAAGCTGAACACGGTGTCCAAGTGCATCGCGGCGCGGGATTTGGGCAGGCCGGCCACGATGACTTTTTCCACTGCCTTGTTCTTGAACAGGTTACGCGCCAGTTGGCCGATCGCCTGGTGGGACGAACGCTCGCCCATGCCGATCAGGACTACGCCGTTGCCGATCGGCATCACGTCGCCGCCTTCGAGGGTGGACGCGCCGTGTTCTTGATCCGGGTCGCCGTACCAGATCTGGAAGTCGGCGTTGGTGAACTCCGGGTGGAACTTGTAGATGGCGGTGGTCAGCAGGGTTTCCTGACGTCGCGCCGGCCAGTACATCGGGTTCAGCGTCACGCCGCCGTAGATCCAGCAGGTGGTGTCACGGGTGAACTGAGTGTTGGGCAGCGGCGGCAGGATGAAGCTGGAATGCCCGAGGAAGTCGCGGAACATCTCGATGGTCTTGCCACCGAAGCTGCTCGGCAGGTCATCGGCGGACACGCCACCAATCATGAATTCACTGATTTTGCGCGGCTCCAGGCTGCGCAGCCAGGAGCTGACTTCATCCACCAGGCCCAAGCCGACGGTGTTGGCGGTGATCTTGCGCTCCAGGATCCAGTCCAGCGCTTCGGGGATGGCGACGATATCGGTCAGCAGGTTGTGCATTTCCAGCACATCAATATCCCGCTCGCGCATCTTGGTCACAAAGTCGAAATGGTCGCGCTTGGCCTGGGCCACCCACAGCACGTCATCGAACAGCAGTTCATCGCAGTTGTTGGGGGTTAGCCGCTGGTGGGCCAAGCCTGGGGAGCACACCATGACTTTGCGCAGTTTGCCGGCTTCGGAATGTACGCCGTACTTCACTTTTTCCGTGGTCATTACAGATCCTCCAGTGAACAAAAGATTCAGGTGTTACAGGGTCAGGAAGCCGTCGTAGAGCCCATAGGCCGCCACCAGGGCGCCAATGACCACTGCGGCGAAAATCAGCTTCTCGACGTTGGTGAAAATCGGTTTGCCCAGTTCACGCTTGGCCTTGGCGAACAGAATCGCGCCGGGCGCATAGAGCAGGGCGGAGAGCAGCAGGTATTTGGTGCCGCCGGCATACAGCAGCCAGATCGCGTAGATCAGGGCGATGGCGCCGATGAACAGGTCTTTCTTGCGCTCTTTCAGCGCGTTTTCGTAGGTCTCGCCACGCACCGCCAGCAGCAGGGCGTAGGCCGCCGACCACAGGTAAGGCACCAGGATCATCGAGGTGGCGAGGTAGATCAGCGACAGGTAAGTGCTGGCGGAAAACAGCGTGATCACCAGGAACAGCTGCACCATGGCGTTGGTCAGCCACAGGGCGTTGACCGGCACATGGTTGGCATTCTCCTTGCGCAGGAACTCCGGCATGGTGTGGTCCTTGGCGGCGGCGAACATGATCTCCGCACACAGCAGCACCCACGACAGCAGCGCCCCCAGCAGCGAGATGATCAGGCCGACGCTGATCAGCACCGCGCCCCAGTGGCCCACCACATGCTCCAGCACGGCGGCCATCGATGGGTTTTGCAGCTTGGCCAGTTCCGGTTGGGTCATGATGCCCAGGGACAGCACGTTCACCAGCATCAGGAACAGCAGCACGGTGATAAAGCCGATGACGGTGGCCTTGCCCACGTCGGAGCGTTTTTCCGCACGGGACGAGAAGATGCTCGCGCCTTCGATGCCGATGAACACCCAGACGGTGACCAGCATCATGTTGCGCACTTGGTTCATCACACTGCCCAGGTCGGGGTTTTTCACACCCCAGATGTCAGCGGTGAAGATCTCCAGCTTGAACGCAAACAGTGCGATCAACACGAACAGCACCAGCGGCACGACCTTGGCGACTGTGGTCACCAGGTTGATGAACGCCGCTTCCTTGATGCCGCGCAGGACTAGGAAATGTACGGCCCACAGCAGCACTGAGGCACCGATTACTGCAGCAGGGGTATTGCCCTCTCCAAATAGCGGGAAGAAATAACCGAGGGTGCTGAACAACAGTACGAAGTACCCCACGTTGCCCAGCCAGGCGCTGATCCAGTAACCCCAGGCGGACGAGAAACCCATGTAGTCGCCGAAACCGGCCTTGGCGTAGGCGTAGACCCCGCCGTCGAGGTCGGGCTTACGGTTGGCGAGGGTCTGGAACACAAATGCGAGGGTCAACATGCCGATGGCGGTAATCACCCAACCAATCAACACCGCGCCGACATCGGCGCTGGCGGCCATGTTCTGCGGCAGTGAGAAGATCCCGCCGCCGATCATCGAGCCCACGACAAGTGCAACCAGTGCGCCGAGTCGAAGTTTTCCGGGAGATTCAGACATTGCATAACTCCAATGCAGGAGAAGAGAGACCACAGAATAATTCCGTGCGCTATTCAAACAGCTGACTCAGATCACTTCATTGGCACATTCCATTGTGAATTAATGACTTAGGCTGGAAACTCGTGGGCGATATAAATCCTCGGAGAGGTGCTTTGCAGAGCGCTTCTCTCGCTTTATGGTTAATCTATTAGTCAGGTCCGTGGACGTTTGAAGCTAGACCGTATTTCCAGATGTGCAAACTTTTTGAACAATGTTTCACCAAAGCGCTATAAGCGTTAGTGTGATGTGTTATTTAAATTCTAAATAAGCCTAAACGTGAATATTTGACAGGTCATTACGTTATGAGCGTGTCGGTTTTATCGCCTTCTCTAATAAACGCTACACTCGCTGAGTTAATTAGTTGAGTGCACGGTCGTCAGCTCAAACGGTTATTGCTCAGGAGTGTTCATGTCCCAACCGGTCCAGAAACTTCGACTCAGCGCCCTGATCGCCCTGGTGGTGGGCTCGATGATCGGCGGTGGGATCTTTTCCTTGCCGCAGAACATGGCCGCCCGCGCTGAGGTGGGGGCGGTGCTGATCGGTTGGGCAATCACCGCGGTTGGCATGCTGACCTTGGCGTTTGTGTTCCAGAGCTTGGCCAATCGCAAACCCGAGCTGGACTCGGGGGTGTACGCCTACGCCAAGGCGGGTTTCGGCGACTACATGGGGTTTTCATCGGCTTGGGGCTACTGGATCAGCGCCTGGATGGGCAACGTTGGTTACTTCGTGTTGCTGTTTAGTACCCTCGGCTACTTTTTTCCGGTGTTCGGCCAGGGCAACACACCTGTTGCCATCGGCTGTGCGTCGCTGCTGCTGTGGGCCGTGCATTTCCTGGTGATGCGCGGGATCAAGGAGGCGGCGTTCATCAACCAGATCACCACCGTGGCCAAGATCGTGCCGTTGCTGATGTTCATCGTGATCGCCGCCGTGGCGTTCAAGGCGGATATCTTCACCCGCGATATCTGGGGCCTGGGCAACCCGAAGATCGGCAGCGTGGTGGACCAGGTGCGCAACATGATGCTGGTCACCGTGTTTGTGTTTATCGGCATCGAAGGCGCCAGTGTCTACTCGGCGCGGGCCGAGAAACGCTCGGATGTGGGCCGCGCCACGGTGATTGGCTTCCTGGGGGTGCTGGCGTTGCTGGTGCTGGTTAACGTGCTGTCCCTGGGGATCATGAGCCAGCCGGAATTGGCGCAATTGCAAAACCCGTCCCTGGCGGGTGTGTTGGAACATATCGTCGGCCCCTGGGGGGCGATGGCGATCAGCATCGGCCTCGCGGTGTCGCTGCTCGGCGCCTTGTTGTCGTGGGCGCTGCTCTGCGCGGAAATCCTCTACGCCACCGCCCAGGACAAGACCATGCCGGCCTTCCTGAAAAAGGAAAACGTCAACCAGGTGCCGGTCAATGCGCTGTGGCTGACCAATGTGATGATCCAGCTGTTCCTGGTGATCACGCTGTTTTCCCACAGCACCTACACCACCCTGATTTACCTGGCTTCCTCGATGATCCTGGTGCCCTACCTGTGGTCGGCCGCCTATGCGGTGCTGCTGAGCGGGCGCGGCGAGACCTATGAAGGTGCCCACGGCCAGCGCATGAAGGACCTGCTGGTCGGCCTGATTGCCCTCGGCTACGCGGTGTGGCTGCTCTACGCCGGGGGCTTGAAATACCTGCTGCTGTCGGCGTTGTTGTATGCGCCGGGCGTGATCCTGTTTGCCCTCGCCAAGCGTGAGCAGGGCCAGCCCTTGTTTACCCACATGGAAAAAGGCATTTTCAGCTGCGTGATCGCCGGCGCGGGGTTGGCGGCGTATGGCTTGTACAGCGGGGTGTTGTCGTTGTGAGACTGGCGTATCAGCCGCCCTACGACTGGGCGGCAATGGTGGGGTTTCTGTCGGCGCGGGCGATCGGCGGGATGGAGACGATCGAGGCGGGGGTGTACCGGCGCAGCATCAGCCTCGGCGGACAGCATGGCTGGATCAGCGTGGCAATTGGGGATGGCGATTGGCTCGACGTGGAGGTGGATTTTCCTGAAGCGGCAGCGTTGCCTGAGATCGAACGGCGCCTGCGCGCTATGTTTGATCTGGACGCCCAACCCCAGTTGATCAACCCGCAACTGGCGACGGACCCATTGATGGCGCAGTTGGTTGCGGCGCGTCCGGGCCTGCGTGTGCCGGGTACCTGGGATGGCCTGGAACTGGCGATTCGGGCGGTGCTGGGCCAGCAAATCACTGTGGTGGCCGCGATTCGTCTGGCGGGCAAGTTGGTGACGCAATACGGTCAGCCACTGGCAACCCCGCACGCCGGTATCACCCATGTATTTCCCACCGCCGAGGTGTTGGCGGCGGCTGACCTGGCGACGCTGGGCATGCCCAAGGCACGTGGGCGGACCTTGTCGGGTGTGGCCCAGGCGTTGCTGGATGATCCCCACTTGTTCGAACCCCAGGCCAACCTCAAGGCCGGTGTGGCGCGGTTGGTGGCGTTACCGGGCATTGGCGACTGGACCGCGCAGTACATCGCCATGCGCCAGATGCGCGAGGTGGATGCGTTTGCGTCGGGGGATATCGGGTTGATCAATGCGTTGGTGGCGTTGGAAGGTGGGCCGGTGAGCCCACGCCAGTTGCTGGCGCGGGCTGAGGCTTGGCGACCGCTCAGGGCGTATGCGGCGCAGCATTTGTGGACGTCGTTGCAGCGGGCGGATTAGGAGTGCCTGCACTGGCCTCATCGCCGGCAAGCCGGCTCCTACAGTTGGAATGCGATTACCTGTAGGAGCCGGCTTGCCGGCGATGGCGGCCTACAGGTCACCACTGAGGCCGGTGTGAACCCAATTCCCCAGCCGGTAAGTCCCACTGCAACGGCGTGCCGCTGATAGCGACCGGTGGCAACAATCGATGTGCTTGGCCCCACGCTGTCTGTTCCGCCAACAGGCCTTGATCTGTTGGCTCTTCGGCGCGCAACGCTGGCTGCTCCGGCACCTGTCCCGCCTCTACCAGCAACTTCGCCGTCCGCGCCAATGACAACCGCGCCGAACCTCCACGCCCGGTTTTCAACCGCTCGCTCAATGCCTGAATCGCACTGGCCGCCATCAAATACCCGGTGGCGTGATCCAGCGCCTGCAACGGCAGGGGCAGCGGTTTGTCCGTCTGTTTCCAGGCCATGCCAGCGGCGGCGATTCCGCTGCTCATCTGCACCAGGCTGTCGAAACCCCGGCGGTTGCGCCACGGGCCGCTCCAACCGTAGGCGTTGAGGCTCACGTCGATCAGGCCGGGGGCGAGGGTTTGCAGTCCATCGGCGGTGTAGCCCAGCTGTTCCAGGGCATCGGCGCGGTAACCATGGAACAGGATGTCGGCATCCTTGAGCAGGCCTTCGAAAACCTGTCGGCCTTCCGGGCTTTTCAAATCCAGGCGGGCGCAGCGTTTGCCCAGGGTCATTTCCGGTACTACGCCGGGCTCATTCCAGGTGGGCGAATCGATGCGCAGCACGTCAGCACCCAGGCCTGCAAGAAAGCGACTGGCGACGGGGCCGGCCAATACACGGGTCAGGTCCAGTACCTTGAGGCCCGCCAATGGCCGCGCAACCGAGCCGAGCCAGGGCTTGTCGGTGGTGGTTGCAAAGGTCTGGCGCTGCACCAGTTCTTCGGCATTCACCGCCAACCCTTGGGGATGCGCCTGCCAGGCTTGCCAGTCACGCATCTGCGCGGCGCAACCGCCCTCATCGACAATCGCCTGTTCCAGTTCGGCGGCATTCCATTTGGCAACCTTGGTGGCCATTTCAGCTCGGTCGGTCACCTTGCCGAGTACACGCTCGGCCGCTGCGCGGTGATGGGGCGCGTTGGTGTGCAGGCGAATCCAGCCATCGGCGCTGGCGTAGTCGCCGGCCACTGGGTCCCACAGCGGGGGTGTTTCCCAGCCTACCGGGCGGATCGAAGAAGAAAACCAAAAGGACGCGAGGCGCCGGTCCACGCTGACGCTGGGCAGGCGCCCGGTCTGTTGCTGGATCAGTTGCGCCACCGCTTGGCCGGCAGCGCCGATGCTGGCGCTGGCCAGCTCAGTCACGGCGAAGGTCGAGGGCAGGGCGCCGGCTGAGGTAAAGGCCAGTGGCGTTTGTGGTAGAGCGAGTGCGGCTTGGATGGGAGTCAGCAGGTCAGTCATCAAAGGCCCTCCATAAGAGAAGGGCCACTATAGAAGATCATCAGGCCGGTGTGACAACCCCAGGTTCCAATGGCAGGTCGATGCTGGCAACAAAACCGCCGTCAGGATGATTGGCCAAGATCAGGCTGCCACCATGGCGTTCGGCGGCGCGACGCGCTATCGCCAGGCCCAGGCCATGGCCTTGTGCGGTCTGGCCGGGGGCACGGTAGAAGGGTTCGCCGAGCTGGCTCAAGTGTTCGGCCTCAACGCCGGGGCCGTGGTCGCGCACGCTGATCAGGATCCGATCACCCTGGCGCTGGGCGTGCAGTTCAATCGGCTGGCCCTGCGGATTGAAGCGTTGGGCATTGCGCAGCAGATTATCCACCGCGCGTTCGATCATGGTCGGCCAGCCCTTCAGGTGCAGGTCGGTATCGGCGTTCAGTTGCACGAGCTGGTCCGGCGCGCCGAGTTGGGCATCCTTTTGCAGGGTCTTGAGCAGGGAAGTGAGGTCAACCTCTTCGGCGCTGGCGTTATCGGCATCGACACGGGCCAGTACCAGGATTTCGCTGATCAAGGCTTCCAGTCGGTCGCACTCACGGGTCAGGCGCGGCCAGAGTTTTTCCCGCTCTTCGGGACTGGCGCGTTCGGCCAACGCCAGGGCGATACGCAGACGGGCCAGGGGCGAGCGCAGTTCGTGGGACACGTCGCGCAGCAACTGGCGCTGGCTGCCGATCAGGCTTTGCAGGCGGGCGCCCATGCGGTTGAAATCGGTGGCCAGCACGCCGAATTCGTCGCGACGGTTGGCCAGGCGCGCCAGGCTGTTTTGCTGATAGGTGGCTTGGCCAAGGTCGTGTACCGCGCCGCGTAAACGGCTGAGGGGACGGGTGATGGACAGCGTCACCAACAGGCTGAACAGGGTCAGCACCACCAGCGCAATCGCCAGCGCGCTCAGCGGCCACAAAAGGCTGCTGCGGTGCCAGGCGTCGAGTTCCGGGTGGGGGATGCGGTAGATCAGCAGGTAGGTGTCGCCGGTCTTTTCGCTGGTGTACTCGGCCGTCAGGCGACGCCAGGGCAGGTGACCGTCCTGGCTGTCATTCTGGCGCGCTTCGAAGGCGGCTGCGCGGCGCGGAAAGGTGCCGCGCACCACCGGCTCGCCGCTTTCATTCAGCACCTGCACGTCGATGTGGTACTGGCGCTTGCGCTGTTGCAGCAGATCCTGGGCCGCGTCCTCACCCTGGGTTTCGTAGAGTTGGGTCCACTCTTCGGCCAGGTTATTGAGGCCGGGGTGACGGCTGAGAATCCACGCATCTTGATTGAGCATGTGCCCAAGCAGGATCGACAGCCCGGCAACCAAGGCGATGGCCAGCCAGAAACTGGCCAGGATGCGCCAGAACAATGAACGCACAGGAAACCCTCAAACAGGAAAAGCCCAGTGGCGGTGGCCACTGGGCTGGGAGCGTTAACGCGGGTGCATTATTGCGCTTTTTGCGGCTGTTGCGCTTTCCAGGCCTGGAATTCCTTCCATTCGGCGCGACGCTGTTCCTGCTGCTTGACGATCTCGTCGAACTTCTTCTGCTGGTCAGGCTTGAGCACCGCACGGATATCCGCTTGGGTTTTCTGCTTGCCGGCGGCGATTTCGTCCTGCATGGCTTTCTGGTCAGCGGCTGGCAGTTTGTCCAAGTACTTCTTGGTCAGGTCTTTGCGAGCGTGCCATTGGTCGCCCATCAACTTGCCGATCTGCTGGCGCTGTTCCTTGCTCAGGTCCAGTTGGCTGAAAGCGCCGCCTTTGCCACGCGGACCGTGTTCACCGCCGTGGCCCGGGCCACCCATCATGTGGCCTTCCGGGCCGCCCATCGGGCCTGGGCCTTCAGGCATTGCCGCCATGGCAACGGTGGGCAGGGCAGCGGCGAACATCAAAGCGATAAGGGTCTTGCGCATGGTGATTCTCCTGTCTCTATTCCGGTGAGTCCGGATGTGAGTAGATTACGGAGATCAAGGTCAGCGGCGGTCAGGTGTGGGTAAAGCTTGGGTAAAGACGATTTGGATGGGCGCTGACAAAACCAGGAGCCCAGGGCTCCCGATTTCAAAGGCTGTAATAGTAGCCACGGCTGCGCAACGCCACGATCCGTGGCCGGCCATCCGGGTGTGGGCCGATCTTTTTGCGCAGGTTGCTGACGTGCATGTCCAGGCTGCGATCGTAAAGGGTCAGCTTGCGGCCCAAGGCGATCTGCGCCAGTTCCTGCTTGTCCAGCGGTTCGCCAGGCTGACGTAGCAAGGCTTCCAGCAGGCGGCTTTCGGAAACGGTGAGGGCGAACTCCTGTTCGTCGATGCTGACCACACCGCGCACCGGGCTGAAGCACAGGTCGCCCAATTCCAACTGGGTCGACACGGCAGCCGGATGGCTGCGCCGCAAAACGGCACGCAGGCGGGCGGTCAGCTCGCGTGGGTCGCAGGGCTTGGCCAGGTAGTCGTCGGCACCCAGCTCCAGGCCGAGGATGCGGTCCAGCGGTTCACCACGGGCCGAAAGCATCAGCACCGGCAGTTCCGGGTGGTCGTTGCGCAATTGCTTGAGCAACTCAAGGCCACTGCCGTCGGGCAGCATCACGTCGAGCACCACCGCAGCCGGGGCACTGTCGGCCAAGGCTTTGCGGGCGCTCAAGCCGTCATGGCAGGCACGCACCTGAAAGCCTTCCTGGCTCAACCAACTGGTCAGCAGCTCGCAGAGCTCCTGGTCATCATCTATCAGTAACAGCTCGCTCATGACTCACTCAATTTAGCCATTGTCGACGGCGACGGTGCCCACCACTGGCGAAGATCCCGCACAGCAGGGCGATCAGTGCGACGGCCCCGCCGGTGACGAACCATTGCTGTTGCTCGGTCAGCCAGCGGGTCAAGGCGCCGCCCTGTGTCTCTTTGAGTTGCTGGGCCAGGCGTTGGTTCTCTTGGCGAAGGCGACTCAATTGGGCGCTCTCGCGGCCAGCATCTGCGCTTTGCAGTTGCTTGCTCAGTTCTTCACGCTGGCGTTCGCTTTCTTTCAAACGTTGCTGCAACTCGGTGATCTGGGCGCCGGCACTCAAGGACAGGGGCGTGGAACTGCCGGTGTTCGAGGTTTCTTCAGCGTGGGCCGTAGCCCCGATCATTACCACTGCCAACAGACACAACTGACGTAAGCGCATCGGAACTCCTGATTCCACACGAATATTCAGAACGTTGTCGGCAGGTTACCGAGAATAATGAGCAATTAGGAGCGCGCCGAACTGAAATGGTTCGCGCGACCTGAGTCAAGGCAGGACTTGCTTGAACGGCTTGATCACGACGTCCGCGTAAACGCCGGCCGCCACATAAGGATCAGCCTTGGCCCAGGCCTGGGCATCGGCCAGGGAGGCGAACTCGGCAACGATCAGGCTCCCGGTCAAACCCGCATCGCCTGGGTCGTTGCTGTCTACCGCCGGGTGCGGGCCGGCCAGCACGATACGGCCTTCGGCCTGCAGCTGCTTGAGGCGCTCGACATGGGCCGGGCGTACGCTCAGGCGTTTTTCCAGCGAGTTGGCCACGTCGGTGGCAATGATGGCGTAGAGCATGTCAGTCCTCGGTTTTAGGCGTGGTAGGGGCAACGTCATGCAGGTGGCGCGACAGGTAGATACCCTGGCCTACCAGGAACAACACGGTCATGGCCAGGCTGCCGAACACTTTGAAGTCGACCCAGTAATCCTGGAAGGTAAAGGCCACGAACAGGTTGGCAGCGCCGCAGAACAGGAAGAACACGATCCAGGCCACGTTCAAGCGTGTCCACACCGGCTCCGGCAGGGTCAGCGCATGGCCCATGATTCGCTTGATCAGCAGGCGATCACCGATGAAGTGGCTGCCGGTAAACACCAGCGCGAACAGCCAGTTCACCACCGGCGCTTTCCATTTGAGGAAGGTTTCGCTGTGGAAGGCCAGGGTCAGTCCGCCGAATACCAGGCAGGCGATGAGGGTGAGCCATTGGCTTTTTTCCAGCTTGCGCTGGGAGATGAAGATAGCGCCGTAGACGACGATAGAGCTGATGATCAGGACGGCGGTGGCGCTGTAGATGCCCCCGAACGACACTGGGTGACCGGCGATATCGATGACCCTGGGGTCGAGTTTGGTAACGATGAAAAACAGCAACAGCGGGATGAAGTCGATGAATTGTTTCACAGTAAGAGCCAGAAGCTGGATGTGGCGGCATAATAACAAACATCCTTGGTAGCGAAAGCGCCAGCTGACTTGAGGTTACACATCCCCGTGAATGTTGATTTGCACTGCCACAGCACGGCCTCCGACGGCGCCCTGGCGCCCGCGGTACTGGTTGCGCGTGCGTTTGAAAAAGGCGTGCGAGTCTTGGCGTTGACCGACCACGACACCCTCGAAGGCCTCGACGAAGCCCGCGAAACCGCCCATTCACTGGGCATGCAACTGGTCAACGGCGTGGAATTGTCCTGCACCTGGGGCGGCGCCACCATTCATGTGCTCGGCTACGGTTTCGATCAGCAGGCCCCGCCGCTGGTGCAGGCCATCGCCGATTTGCACGATGGCCGCTGGCTGCGGTCCGAAGAAATAAGCCGCAAGCTCAGCCTCAAAGGCATGCCCAACGCCCTTGATGGCGCCCGCGCCATCCAGCAGGAACTGGGCGACAGCGGCAATGCACCGGCCCGGCCGCACTTTGCCGACTGGATGGTGCGTGAAGGGTTCGTCAAGGATCGCGCCGAAGCCTTCCGCAAATGGCTGGGCGCCGGCAAGTTGGGGGATGTGAAGCAACACTGGCCGACCCTGGAAGACACGGTCGGGACCCTGCGTGCCTCCGGCGCCTGGGTCAGCCTGGCGCATCCCTGGCATTACGATTTCACCCGCAGCAAGCGTCGCAAGCTGATCAGCGACTATATTGGAGCGGGCGGCCACGCGATCGAAGTGGTTAATGGGCACCAACCTGCCGAGCAGGTCGGCAGCCTGGCGATCCTTGCCCGCGAATTTGGTCTGCTGGTCAGTGCCGGCAGTGATTTTCATGGTCCAGGTGGGTGGTCCGAAATCGGCGAGTATCGCCAGGTACCCGAAGACCTGCCGCTCTTGTCGGGGCGATTCAAGCATGACCCCATTACTGCCACCGTCTGAACAGGTAGAACACGTGAGTCAATTCTTCCAGATTCATCCGGAAAACCCCCAGGCGCGCCTGATCAAACAGGCCGTCGAGATCATTCGCGCCGGCGGCGTGGTGATCTACCCGACTGATTCGTCCTACGCCATCGGTTGCCAGATCGGCGACAAGGGCGCGGTAGAGCGTGTAAGACGCCTGCGCCAGTTGGACGACAAGCATAACTTCGCGCTGATCTGCAGCGATCTGTCCCAGCTTGGGCTGTTCGCCAAGGTCGATACCGGCACCTTCCGCCTGCTCAAGGCCCACACGCCGGGGCCCTACACCTTTATTCTCAACGCCACCCGCGAAGTGCCGCGCCTGCTGTTGCACCCGAAGAAGCGCACCATCGGCCTGCGGGTGCCGGAACATCCCATCGCCCTGGCGCTGCTGGCCGAACTGGGTGAGCCGCTGATGAGCGTTTCGCTGATCCTGCCCGGTGAAACCGAGCCGCTGTACGATCCGTACGAAATGCGTCAGTTGCTGGAAAAGCAGGTCGACCTGATCATCGACGGCGGCTACGGCGGCAACAAAGCCTCCACCGTGATCAACCTGGCCGACGGCGAACCCGAGGTGATCCGTGTGGGTTGCGGCGACCCGGCTCCGTTCCTGGTCGAGGCCTGAATGTCAGCCGTGGAAACCGTTGATCCCCAGGCCGACGCCCAGCAGGAACTGCCGTTTGCCATGGTGTACGGCCAAGCGGTCATGGAAATGCCCCTGGATCTGTACATTCCGCCGGACGCCCTGGAAGTCTTCCTTGAAGCTTTCGAGGGCCCGCTGGACTTGCTGCTGTACCTGATTCGTAAACAGAACATCAACATCCTCGACATCCCTGTGGCGGAAATCACCCGCCAGTACATGGGCTATGTCGAGTTGATGCAGTCGGTGCGCCTGGAGTTGGCAGCCGAGTACCTGGTGATGGCCGCCATGCTCGCCGAGATCAAGTCGCGCATGCTGCTGCCACGCTCTGAAACGGTGGAAGCCGAAGAAGACGACCCGCGCGCCGAACTGATCCGCCGCCTGCAAGAGTACGAACGCTTCAAGGCCGCCGCCGAAGGCATCGACGGCTTGAGCCGCGTGGGCCGCGACGTCGTAGTGCCCAAGCTCGACGCCCCCGAAGCCCGCGCGCGCAAGCTGTTGCCCGACGTGAGCCTGGAAGAACTGCTGATGTCCATGGCCGAGGTGCTGCGCCGTGGCGATATGTTTGAAAGCCACCAGGTCAGCCGTGAAGCGCTGTCGACCCGCGAGCGCATGAGCGACGTGCTGGAGCGCCTCAAGGGCGGCGGTTTCGTACCTTTTGTCGAGCTGTTCACCGCCGAAGAAGGTCGCCTGGGAGTGGTGGTGACCTTTATGGCGATCCTTGAATTGGTCAAGGAATCCTTGGTCGAGCTGGTCCAGAATGAGCCTTTTGCGGCTATCCACGTGCGGGCGCGAGCCGAATAAAGAGCTGAATCGATGAATCTGACTGAACCCCGCGAACTGGCGCCGTTGCTGGAAGCCTTCCTACTGGCCTCAGGTAAGCCGCAATCCCTGGAACGCCTGTTCGAACTCTTTGAAGAAGCTGAGCGCCCTGAGCCGCCGGTGTTCAAGAAGGCGCTGGAGATCCTGCGCAAGTCCTGCGATGGCCGCGCCTTTGAACTACGCGAAGTGGCGTCGGGTTACCGCCTGCAGATCCGTGAGAAGTTTTCCCCGTGGGTCGGCCGTTTGTGGGAAGAGCGTCCGCAACGTTATTCGCGGGCGATGCTGGAAACCATGGCGCTGATCGCCTATCGCCAGCCGATTACGCGTGGCGAGATCGAAGATGTGCGGGGCGTGGCGGTCAACAGCCATATCGTCAAGACCTTGCTGGAGCGCGAGTGGATCCGCATCGTCGGCTACCGCGACGTGCCCGGCAAACCAGCGATGTTCGCCACCACCAAGGTGTTTCTCGACCATTTCAACCTGAAAAACCTCGACGACCTGCCGCCGCTGGCCGAACTGCGCGAGATGGAAGCCGAGCCGGTGCTCGATTTCGACGACGCACCCGTCCCGGCGAGCCTGCAGGAGTTGGCCGACGCCACGGCCGAGCCGGAAGAGCCGAAGGACGAGACCAGTTTTCATACGTTGTTGCTGGAATTGGACGACATGGAGCAGGGCATCAAGACTGACTTCGACGACCTGCTGCGTGACGGGGCTGCCGAGCCGCAAACCGAGCCGAGTGTCGACGTGGAGCCTGAAATCGAACCTGAGTCCGAACCCGAGGAAGACATCCTCGGCGTCGCCGAAGCCCGCGAAAAACTCCTCGCCGCCGTCGCCGCACTGGAACAGCCGCCCCTGAGCGACGAAGAAGACGAAGCCCGCGCTCTGGCCGAAGCCATCGAAGCCGAACGCCGCCAGTTTGAAGACTGACACCCTCTGCCAAACACCACCGCCCCCTGTAGGAGCCGGCTTGCCGGCGATAGCCCCCGAATAGACACTGCCGGCCTCAAGGCCGCCATCGCCGGCAAGCCGGCTCCTACAGGGTCACCGGTCGGCGGAAAAAAACGATGACTGGCCACTATTCAACTAGTCTCTGATGCGCAACGCGCACCATGCGCGTATGATTCGCGACCCTTTGCCGATCTGTTCGGCCAAAGCCCCGCTTTCAACACTCTTCAGGCCACGCCTGAATCGACCCACCGGGAGGTGCTTAAGATGAACGACAAAGACCAGAACGACAGCCAGGAAATCGGCCCAGCAGGCGAAAAACTGCAGAAGGTGCTGGCGCGTATCGGCGTGGGCTCGCGCCGCGACGTCGAAGCCTGGATCACCCAGAAGCGCATCAAGGTCAACGGCGTCGAGGCCACCCTCGGCCAGCGCGTCGACCTGCACGATGCAATCACCATTGATGGCAAGGTCATCAAGCGTGAAGAGGCCGCCGAATCGGTGCGCCGCGTGATCATGTACAACAAGCCGGACGGCGAAATCTGCACCCGTGACGACCCGGAAGGCCGTCCGACCGTGTTCGACAAGATGCCCAAGCCGAAAGAAGGCCGTTGGATCAACATCGGACGCCTGGACATCAACACCACCGGCTTGCTGATGTTCACCACTGACGGTGAGTTGGCCAACCGCCTGATGCACCCGTCCTACGAGATGGACCGCGAATACGCCGTGCGTGTGCGTGGCGAAGTCGATGACGAGATGATCGAGCGTTTGAAAGCAGGTGTTGTCCTCGAAGACGGCCCGGCCAAGTTCACCGACATCAAGCAGGCGCCAGGCGGCGAAGGTTTCAACCACTGGTACCACTGCGTGGTGATGGAAGGGCGTAACCGCGAAGTGCGTCGCCTGTGGGAATCCCAGGGCCTGGTGGTCAGCCGACTGAAACGCGTACGTTTCGGCCCGGTGTTCCTGAACTCCGACCTGCCGATGGGCCGCTGGCGCGAAATGAGCCAGTACGAAGTCGACATCCTCAGTGCCGAAGTCGGCCTGACGCCGGTCGCGATGCCGCAGATGAACGCCAAGAGCAAAGACAAGCTTGAGCGTATGCAGCGTAAATCGTCGCGTCCTGTGGCGCGCACCGAGCGTGTGGCCCGCACCCTGCGTCCGGCGCTGAATGCACCGGCTACCGGCGGTCGTATCTCCCGTGAGCCGCAGATCGAAGGTGAGCGTCGCCCAACCGCGCCATCGCGCCAGGAAGGGGAGCGTGCGCCACGTGCACCGCGCCCTGCTCCGTCGGGTGGTCGCAGCAACCGTGGTGAAGCCGATCGTCCAGCCGACAACGCCAGCACCAAGCGTCCAGCCAAGCCGGCGGCGAACAAGCGCCCTGGCCCGAAACTGGTCGCCGACGAGCCGTCGGGCAAGCGCCGTGGCGCCCCGGCCGGTTCGGGTCAGCGTCCTGGTTTTGGTCGCAAGAAGCCGCAGTGATGCGCTAAATGCGGCACAAAAACGCCAACCCTCGGGTTGGCGTTTTTTTTTGCACCGTATTCATGGCCGGCGCCTCCCCCCTGTAGGAGTCCGGCTTGCCGGCGATGGCGCCAGTCAGTCTTGCGTGTGGCTCAAGGGCACCATCGCCGGCAAGCCGGGCTCCTACAGGGGGGAGGCGGTGTGTTTAGAAGGCAAAAGTGCCGTCGAATACCGGCTTGTCATCCAGCGCCAACACCCCACTGGCAAAGATCAGGTCCAGGTGATGACTGCCTTTTTGCCCGCCCCCCAAACCCAGGTGCAACCCGCAGTGGCGCTCCTCAAACCCGGCATTGCGCGCATACAGATCTTTCACGCCTTCATTGGTGCCAATCCCCAATTCCTCGACGCGTCGATTCGACGGGTTGGCATTCAGGTACTTGTTGAAATCATCTGCCAGCCCCGGCACGTCACTGGCCACGCTGCAGATGGTCGAGTTCTCGATCCACAACTCCAACGGTGACTCCAGCACGCCATATTTACGCGCGAAGGGGATAGTGCTGAGAAAGGTGCCGACAAACCGCACCTGGCCATTGATGGCCTCGCTGTGGGTGGCGATTTCGCCGGGGGCCAGGTCGTGGTTGCCGATGCCGTTGATGTTGGTCCACTTCTTG
Organism: Pseudomonas reactans; assembly: GCF_013385825.1. GTDB lineage: Bacteria > Pseudomonadota > Gammaproteobacteria > Pseudomonadales > Pseudomonadaceae > Aquipseudomonas > Aquipseudomonas reactans. The sequence goes on from NZ_JACAPG010000021.1 coordinate 238,487, forward strand.
ATGCTGCTCATCGGCGCTTCCAGGCGTGAACCGTGCTTGTCGGTAAAGCTCAACACGGTGGCTTGGGACATGCGTCGGATCAGCGTGGCATTGAGGTCGGCAATGCGCTGGGGTTCGACGCTGAAGGTGTCGTAGAAGTAGTCGCCGTAATCCTTGAACAGCAGGGATTTTTTCCAGTGTTCGGCCATCACGCCCTGCAGGGCGCGGATGAAGTCCGGGCCTTCGGCGCGAGGGTTGGGCAAGGTGGAAGAGTCGTAGAGAAACAGGTAGAGGTCGCAGGCTTCGATGGCCTCGGCCAAGGTGTCGCTGGCGGCCAGCTCCAGGCGCTGCACCTGGAAGTTGAAACGCGCGGCGCTGCTGTGGGTGATCGCCTGGGCGATGGCGTCGTAGCGCTCGGTTTGGCCCAGCAGCACGGTGGGGCGGCTCAGGCCATTGAGGGCCGGATGGTGCGCGAGGTAGTAGAGAAAGTGTTCGACGGCGCGGGCCTTGTCCATGACGTGTTTCCTTCTGTGCCTTGGGTAAGGAGGCAGATGCCGTGCACAGCACCTGCCGGATGCCTGCCGATATTTAGAATGGCCACATCGCGGTGCCGAACGGCACGACGGCGTCGGCTTGCATCATTTCAACGGCGGCCTCATGGGTCGGCGCTTCAAACCAATCGTCGAGTTGCAGTTCGGTTTCCAGGTCGTTTTCCAGTGCTTGCATGGTGTATCTCCTAGAGGACGTTGTTTGAGAACGGCTTGCCAACGGGCTTCGCTGGCAAGTGGGAAGAACCTAGGAGAGAGTGTTTCAAAATGCAAAATTTTTATTGACACGGTTTCATTTGGATTTTTTGTTCTGTTTTTCGGGTTTGATTTTTTCTTGAGGAAATTCAGGTAGCTGCGGAAGCTGGGTTGTAGGAAATTTCCGAGCGACAATTTTTCTTCAGATCACGGCTGTAACGTTAATTTTCCATGCTGTAACGATTAATTTACGAGAAAATGGCGGCATAATTGCTCGGCGCTACCCCGTAAGGATTTGCTGACAGATCGTCGCACACGCCCCTTGGGGTCGGCCGCAAGCTGTCGAGCGGTGTACAATCCGCCGCGTTTTACTGTGACCCCCTTGCGTAATCACGCAAAAGGCCAAGACCTCGGGGTTTACCCACCCTGATCACTCCGCCTGGCCACGAGCCGGACGGGTTCGATTTCGTCACAGATAAAAACAAACAGGTGACGCATGACCGTTAGAAAGACGCTGTACTCCTGGTGCCTGCGCTGGGGTTTGAGCGGCGCTGCTTGAGTCGGTAATTCAAGGCAGCAACCTGCATTCAACATCATCAAACCTTGCGTGAGAGCCTTTACATGAGTGTTCCTCCTTCCTCTTCAGGCGAGCTGAAACGCGGCCTGAAAAACCGGCATATCCAGCTGATCGCCCTGGGTGGCGCCATCGGCACCGGCTTGTTCCTCGGCTCGGCCGGGGTGCTCAAATCCGCCGGCCCGTCGATGATCTTGGGCTATGCCATCTGCGGCTTCATTGCCTTCATGATCATGCGCCAGCTCGGCGAAATGATCGTCGAAGAGCCGGTTGCCGGCTCCTTCAGCCACTTTGCCCACAAGTACTGGGGCGGTTTCGCCGGCTTCCTGTCGGGCTGGAACTGCTGGATCCTGTACATCCTGGTGGGCATGTCGGAGCTGACGGCCGTCGGCAAATACGTGCACTACTGGTGGCCGGAGATCCCGACCTGGGTCTCGGCCGCAGCCTTCTTTGTGCTGATCAACCTGATCAACCTGGCCAACGTCAAAGTCTTCGGTGAAGCCGAGTTCTGGTTTGCCATCATCAAGGTGGTGGCCATCGTCGGCATGATCGCCCTGGGCAGTTATCTGCTGGTCAGCGGCAGCGGCGGGCCACAGGCCTCGGTGACCAACCTGTGGGAGCACGGCGGTTTCTTCCCCCATGGGGTCGGTGGGCTGGTGATGGCCATGGCAATCATCATGTTCTCCTTCGGCGGCCTGGAAATGCTCGGCTTCACCGCCGCTGAAGCGGACCAGCCACGCACGGTGATTCCGAAAGCGATCAACCAGGTGATCTACCGCATCCTGATCTTCTACATCGGTGCGCTGGTCGTACTGTTGTCGCTGACTCCATGGGACAGCCTGCTGACCACCCTCAACGCCTCCGGCGACGCCTACAGCGGCAGCCCGTTCGTGCAGGTGTTCTCGATGCTGGGTAGCAACACTGCTGCGCATATCCTCAATTTCGTGGTCCTGACCGCAGCGCTGTCGGTGTACAACAGCGGCACCTACTGCAACAGCCGCATGCTGTTGGGCATGGCCGAGCAGGGCGATGCGCCCAAGGCCTTGGCGAAGATCGACAAGCGCGGCGTACCGGTACGCTCCATCCTGGCGTCGGCGGCGATCACCCTGGTGGCGGTGCTGATGAACTACCTGATCCCGCAACACGCGCTGGAACTGCTGATGTCCCTGGTGGTGGCCACATTGGTGATCAACTGGGCGATGATCAGCTTCTCGCACTTCAAGTTCCGCCAACACATGAATCGTACCGGGCAGGTGCCATTGTTCAAGGCGCTGTGGTACCCGTACGGTAACTATGTGTGCCTGGCGTTCGTGGTGTTTATCCTGGTGATCATGCTGATGATCCCGGGGATCCAGGTGTCGGTGTACGCGATCCCGGTGTGGGTGGTGTTCATGTGGGTGTGTTACGGCATCAAGAACAAGCGCGTTGCGCAGCGAGCCTTGGAGGTGGCTGCTCCAGCAGTGAAGTGAGGCGTGTGTGAGATAAACCAAACCCGGCCTTGTGCCGGGTTTGTTGTTTCAGGAATGGGCGCGCGCATTCGCGTATCCTTGGTTGCCCCCACAGAGGTTTCCGCTGCCCATGCTGGTGATTTCCAACAACGTCCACCTACCCGACGCCGAGATTGAGCTGACCGCCATTCGCGCCCAGGGTGCGGGTGGGCAGAACGTCAACAAGGTGTCGAGCGCCGTGCACCTGCGCTTTGATATCCCTGCGTCGTCGCTGCCTGAGTTCTACAAGGAGCGCTTGCTGGCGCTGCGCGACAGTCGTATCACCAGCGAGGGCGTTCTGGTGCTCAAGGCCCAGCAATACCGGACCCAGGAGCAGAATCGCGCGGATGCGTTGGAGCGTCTGGTGGAATTGATCCTCAGCGCCACCAAGGTGGAGAAGAAACGCCGACCGACCAAGCCGACCCTGGGGTCGAAGAAGCGCCGCCTCGAATCCAAGACCAAGCGCGGCAGTATCAAGGCCGGGCGTGGCAAGGTCGACTTCTAGTCGCCACGCGCCTCGCGGGCCTTGGGTGCCTGACGGTACAGGTACAGGCTCAGCAGCAAACCACCCAGGGCGGCGAGAGCGGCAAACAGGAAGATCGACGCAAAGCCGAAGCCGGCTGCCACAGCCCCGGCGAGTGGTCCGGTGATGCCCAGTGATAGATCGATGAACAGCGAGTAGGCGCCCACCGCCGAGCCGCGGCTGGACGCCGGCACCAGGTTGACGGCTTCGACGCCCAAGGCCGGAAAAACCAGGGAAAAGCCGAATCCACTCAACGCCGCGCCGGCCAGGGCCAGGTTTGCGTCCGGTGCCAACCACAGCAACAGCAGGCCGAGGATCTCCACTGACAAGCAGGCAATCGCCACGCGAAAACCGCCGATCCGGTTGATCAGGTTGCCGAACAACAACCGCGCGCCGATAAAGCTGGCGCCGAACAGGCTCAGGGCCCACACCGCGTTATCCCAATGCTGGGTGGTGTAATACAAGGTGATGAAGGTGGCGATGGTGCCAAAGCCGATGGAGCCCAGCGCCAAGGCGCAGCCGTGGGGCAATACGCGGCCCAGCACGTTCATGAAGGGCAGGCGCACGCCGGCAACAATCGGTGCGGCGACTTTGTTCCAGGCCAGCAGCAGGCCGACGATGGCCAGCAGGATGATGCTGACACCCATGCTCCACAGTCCGAAGTTTTTTACCAGCAGTACCCCGAGCGGCGCGCCCACTGCCAGCGCGCCATAACTGGCGATGCCGTTCCATGAGATGACCTTGGCGGTATTCTCTGCGCCGACACGGCCAATCCCCCAGCCAATCGAGCCCGAACCCACCAGGCTTTCGGCGCTGCCAAGGACCAGGCGGCCGATCAACAGGCTGCCCAGGCTCAAGGCCGGCAGGCTTGCGAACCACGCAGCCAGCAGCATGAACACACCGCTCAAGCCGCAGCCCGCCAAACCGATCAACACCGCGCGCTTACTGCCCAGGTTATCGATGATTTTGCCCGCATACGGTCGGCTCAGCAGGGTGGCCAGGTATTGCACGCTGATCACCAGGCCGGCAATCACCGCGCCGTAACCCAGTTCACTGTGGACATAGCCCGGCAGTACGGCGAGGGGAATACCGATGTTCAGGTAGCCAATGAAGGTGAACAACACGATGGAAACAACTTGCAGCGTGACCGCCATGGGGCGCTGGGTATCGGGCATGGGAAAGGTCCACTGTCGCGGCAGGTAAAGATAGGCTGCTAATGATACCGGTGGTTTGGCTCGCGCAGGGCGGTAAAACGCAAAAACCTCAACTCGGAAAGACGTCAGGCTTGGGTAGGGGCGAGCAGTTGGGTGGTGACCAGGGCGGCCAGGGCGTTTTCCTGGGTGCCGAAACGCTTGAGCAGCAGCGCTTGTTTATCGGCGCTGAGGCGGTTCCAGATCTCGACCATCTGCAAGGCGGCGTCGAGTACGGCGGTGTCCGGGTTATCGGGGAGGGTATCGGTCATGGCGGGCGTCTCGATGGGTTCAGGCAGTGTGGAAAGCGCTCAAAGCTGCGCTTTCCACACGGTCTGGTACGGCGTCAGTCCTGGCTTTCGCTGTCGACTGGTTTTGCTTCTTTGGCCTCAGGCTGTTTGTCACTGGCCTGCTGCGGTGTTGGCTGCTCTGTTGGGTGCAGGCTTGGGAAGGGGAGATTAGGTATCTCGTGCATCGTCGTCGCTCCTCGCAAGGTCTGTTTTTTCAATCGCAGGTGATTCCGCGCTCTCAAAAAGCCTTGGCAGGATACAGCACTGCAAATGACAAAAAGATTTTAATGTCGGCAGATGGATGAACTTTCATCGTTTAAACGGTCGTTCGGTTAGAACGGCACCTTGCCCAGGATCATGTCGCGGTACATCACGAAATCCCCTAAAAGGCTGTAGAACGGGTGTTGAAAGGTCGCTGGGCGGTTCTTTTCGAAGAAGAAGTGGCCGATCCAGGCAAAGCTGTAACCGGCAATCGGCAAGGCGATCAACAGGAGAAGCGAACCTCTGCCAATGGCATACGCCAAAATGCCGATCACCAGCGTGGTGCCGATAAAATGCAGGCGTCGGCACGTGCTGTTGGCGTGCTCGGCCAGGTAATAGGGGTAGAACTCAGCAAAGCTGTTGAATCGCTTGACGTTTTCCACGGTGACCGGCCCTTTGATTGTTGTGCCGCCCAACAGATGTTCGGCGGGGAGCTTATTTGAGTCTAGAGTGATCAGTGGTAACAGCCAGTGACAATAGATGCCACTTTAGTATCCTTGGCTTCCTGGCTGCCGTTTGAGCCTGCTTTATTAAGAAGACGCCATGAGCGAACGAACAACTTCTGCAAGCTGGGCGATGGGGATAGTCAAAGCATTGGAAATGGACGGCCTGGATTGCCGCGCCTTGTTCAAGCAGCTCGGCCTCGACTATGCCGCCCTGAGCGATCCCGATGCGCGGTTTCCGCAGGATTCCATGACCCGCCTGTGGCAGCGGGCAGTAGAGCTGTCGGGCAACCCGGCGATCGGCCTGAACATGGGCAAAGTGGTGCGCCCGGCGTCATTTCATGTGGCCGGTTATGCGTTGATGTCCAGCAACACCTTGGCCGAAGGTTTTATGCGGCTGGTGCGCTACCAGCGGATCATCGCTGAAAGTGCCGACCTGAGTTTCCGACTGATCCCCGAAGGTTATGCGCTGATTCTGACGGTACACGGTGACCACCTGCCGCCTACCCGGCAAAGCGCCGAAGCCTCGCTGGCCAGTGCCTTGGCGCTGTGCGGCTGGCTGACCGGCCGCACGCTGCAACCGCGCAAAGTGGTGCTGCAAGGTGAGCAACCGGCGGACCTGGCCCCGTACAAACAAGCCTTCCATGCGCCGCTGGAGTTCAACGCGCCCTATGATGCGCTGATTTTCGAGCAAGCCGACATGGACGCGCCGCTGCCCACGGCCAACGAAGCCATGGCCCTGCTGCATGATCGATTTGCCGGTGAATACCTGGCGCGCTTTTCGGAGAGCCGCGTGACCCATAAGGCGCGGCAAGTGTTGTGCCGCTTGCTGCCTCAGGGCGAGCCCAAGCGTGAAGTGGTAGCCCAGACGCTGCACTTGTCCCAGCGCACCTTGCAGCGGCGCTTGCAGGAGGAGGGCACCAGCTTCCAGACCTTGCTTGATGACACCCGTCGCGAACTGGCCGAGCAATACCTGGCGCAACCCAGCATGACCCTGCTGGAAATTGCCTACCTGCTGGGCTTTGCCGACCCGAGCAACTTCTTCCGCGCGTTTCGACGCTGGTTTGATGCCACGCCCGGCGAATACCGGGCGCGGTTGCTGGAAGTGTCGGGCGTCAGTGGCGCCAAAACGCCGGAATGCACAGAACAAAGACCGTAATGATCTCCAGCCGGCCGAGGAGCATGCCCAGCGACAGGATCCACTTGGCCGCATCCGGCAGGCTCGCAAAGTTGCCCGCCGGGCCAATGGTTTCACCCAGGCCTGGGCCTACACCTGAAACGGTACTCGCGGCGCCGGTCAAGGCAGTCATCCAGTCCAGGCCGAGCAGCGACAAGGCCAGGGCAATGGCGCAGATGGTGATGGCGAAGAAGAACGAAAAGGTCAGGATCGAGCGTACGATTTCTTCGTCAAGACGGTGGCCGTTGTACTTCTGCTTGATCACCGCACGTGGGTGAATCAGCTGGTTCAAGTTGGCCTTGAGCAGGATATAGGCGACCTGGAACCGGAAGATCTTGATCCCGCCCGCCGTGGAGCCCGAGCAGCCGCCGATAAAGCCCAGGTAGAAGAACAGCATCAGGGAGAAGTTGCCCCACAGGCTGTAGTCTCCCAGTGCAAACCCTGTGGTCGTCACCACCGACGTGACGTTCAGCGCCACATGACGCAGCGCGTCCAGCCAATGCAGGTTGGTGGTCCACCAGTACCAGGTGCCGAGCACCAGCCAGGTCACGATCAACAAACCGAGCAGGCCTTGAACCTGTTGGTCCTTGATCAGCGCCCGACGGTTGCCGCGCAACGTGGCCACATACAGGGTGAACGGCAAGCTGCCGAGGATCATCACCACCACCGCCACCCAGTGCACTGCCGGTTGTTTCCAGTGCGCCAGGGACTCATCGGAGGTGGAGAACCCGCCGGTGGAAATCGCCGACATCGCGTGGTTGATCGCATCGAACAACCCCATCCCAGCCCACCAGAACGCCAGGCTGCCGAGGATGGTAATGCCCACGTAGGCCGCCACGATCAGCCGCGCCACCATGTGCGAGCGGGGCATGACCTTTTCCGAGCGGTCCGAGGACTCGGTCTGGAACAGGCGCATGCCACCGATGCGCAGCAGCGGCAGGATCGCCACAGCCATGCCGATAAAACCGATGCCGCCGAGCCAGTGCAGCAGCGAACGCCACATCAGAATGCCCGGCGACATGGCATCCAGGCCGCTCAGTACCGTGGAGCCGGTGGCGGTGATGCCGGACATGCTTTCAAAAAACGAGTCGGTGTAGCTGATGTGCTGGGTCAGCAGGAACGGCAGCGCAGCAAAGATACACACCACCACCCAGCTACTGACGGTCAGCAGGTACATGTCCCGCGGGCGCAGGTGCACATGCTCGGGACGACCGGGGATCACCAGCGCCAGGCCGGCGATAAAGGTGATCATGCTGGCCCACAGGAACGACGGCAGGTCGCTGGTGCGTTCGAAGATCACCAGGGTGGCCATGGGCACGACCATCGCGATCGCGAGGGTGATCAGGAAGATGCCGATGATGAAACCGATGATGCGCAGGGTCGGCAACGCCATGAAATTCGCTCGAGATAGGGCAGAGGCGCCATTCTACCTGGGGGGCAGGGCATGTAAACCACGCTCGCATTGACCTGTAGCTATATAGCGCCTGGGCTTTCATGGATGACGGCACGATGAAGGCTACTTCCCCTCTTCGAGATGCCACGATGCCATCTGATTCACTACTACCCGCCCCCTTGATCCTTAACGACACCCAGCAACAAGAGGCTTTGCGTGAGCAATGGCTGGCGCTCAATCGACAGATCGTCGAGCAGTTTCAGACACCTCCGACGTTTCACTCATTTGTACAAAATGAGTTCGAGCATGCTTTCCCGACGTTGACGCCAAGCCTTGATGTGCGCCATGGCTTCATCCAACTGCCTCAGGTCGAGGCGCCATCCCCACCGGAGACCGTATTGCTGCCCACGCTGCTGGACGCGGTGGTGCAACGGCTTGTGGGTAACCAGCCATCGACCTACGCGAGCCGTATGGCCACCCTGCTTCGGCTCCCGGCTATTGGCGACGATTTGCAGTCGCTGGGCGGCGTTACGACGGCTGGCCTGGATAAATTCCTCGACCGCCTAGCCGAGGGGGCGGCCACGTACTTTGCAGCCTATATGGATGCCTATTGGGCACGCCCGCGCAGTCTGGCCGATGCGCGTCCCCAGAAACAATGGTTGGTGCACACCCATACCGAACGGTTAGCGGCAGAGGCTGCGCTGCTGGCCACAGACCGTTTGCTCAGTCCCGCCGCCCAGGACCTGTTCGCGCAGGTACGGCTTTACCCAGAGGCCCAGGCACGGCAGATGTTGCGTGCTGACCGACCGTGCGTCTACGCGGTTGCCCTTAGCGGTGATTTGACCTTACGCGGAGCATTTGTGCTGACTGCCAGGGACCCGGAGCAAAGCGTGGCCAGGCCTGTGAGTGAAGTCGAGCCGGTCAGCGTGCGCCCGGTGGACCCGAGCATGAACCTGGGCACGGTGTTGTTGTTTCTCCCGGACACCGGCCTTGAGGCGTTTGACTCCCTGGCCAGCCTTGACCGTGAACTGCATCGGCGCTTGAACCACGCCGTAGAGTTCGCCGGTGTGCTGGACCTGCTGGCAGACACCGAGCAACCCCAAGGCTTGGCCCTTCATCGCCAGCGCAAGGAATCGGGGCAAGTGGTGTACCGCGAGCGGCTGGATTCACCGTTCAACTACAGCATTGAATCCCAATGCCAACGGATGCTGGACAACTTCAGCTCCACGCTCACTCGCTACCAGGCGCAAGGTGAGCAGACTGAGATGTACCACCTGCCCCAAGCGTTGGATCGGGTGATGGACGCAGGTCGTCAGTTCAACGCCGTCGGCGCGGTCGTGGGGCGGGAAGTAAAGAAGGGCCAGGCACAGCTCAAGGCATTTCTCCAGGATGCACTCCCTGCCGATAAAGAGGCCTGGCGAGTGGCGATGGCCGACTACTGCGACCAATTGTTAAACCTGCCGGATGCAGAGGGGTTGCCTTCGCTGGCGCAATACAGCGATAAGCCTGCCTTACTGGCGTACGCCAACCAACAGTTGCGTATCCGACTCAAGGCCGAATATGGGCTGGAGATTGATCCCGATGATATTTTGGTGCACACCAAAGAACCCTACATTCCGCCTACGGTGGCCGTTCCCGCTGCCCCGGCGCCTGCCCCTCGCGAGCCCGGGACGCCGTTGTTCCAGCATCGCAGCAGAACGCTGACCGAACTGGGCCTGGAAAATATCGGCGGGCTGGATCTGAATTTCACGCATTTCTCCAGGCTCAGTGAAAACCCCCGCAAAAAGCCAGATGAGGCTTTACTTCCCGAGGACCTCAAACCGTCCATACCCTACGAGGGGCTGACCCTGCAAAACGTCAAGGACCTGGTGCGTGCCGTCAATATTGGGCAGGGTTATGGGGCTCTTTTGAAGGATCGCCTGATCACCTCGCCTGGCGCGGTAGCGCAGAAACACACCTATGGTCAGGTCATGCTACGCCAGCTACGGCTAGACGCCATCGAGGCCAAGATCAACGGTGATTTTCTGTCGGATCGCCTGGCGCGAGGCTTCAATTGGGTTCAGGTGGTACTCGACGAGCCCGTGGACAGTGACCGCCGCGAGCACGTCGAAGGGCATCGGATACTGGTGCAGCATTTGAAACTGCGGGGGCAGCGCGTGCGCGGGGTGCTGCTGTTTTGCTCCGCGACCGTCGGGGTTGGCTCAATCGTGGTGTATACCCCGCAGGCGCCCGGTGGTCGGGTATTTCATGAGTTCGCCAAGGACCGCTTCATGAGTGACTTCGTCATGAACAGCTCCTGGCGTGACTACTTGTTGGGACGTGTGGAACGGGCGTTCGAGCCCCAGGTCCGGGCGGTGCTCAAGGGGCGTGGCGACGTGTCGATGGTGAGCATGGGTAGGATCGCGCACGATCTCTTCGAGGATGCCTATGAGGTAGAGGCCAACGTTGCGATCAATGACGCGGGGGCGCAATCGAGAAGTACCCATCAAGTCAATGTCGAAACTGGCCTGACGGTAGCCACCGTCGCCTTCGATGTCCTGTCCATGGTGTTGCCGATCAAGATTATGTTGCCCATCGGCTTGGCCCGTAGCCTCCACTCGGTATTCAACGCCGTTGAAGCGCTGAACCTAGGGGATCGCGTCGGCGCTGCTCACTATTTCGTACGGTCGTTGGGCGAACTGATGGGGGCCTTGATGGACGGCGCAATGGGCGCGCGCGGCGGTGTGGTGGGTAGCAAACCGCGAGGGCTACCGGCGGAAATGGCGTTGGGGAAAAAACCTGAGGGCGTTGTGCCATTGGCCGGTTGGGAAGGCAAAGGGCTGTATCACAAAGCTTCGAAGGCCGACGGCGCCCAGCACTACTTTCTCAATGACGGGGAGCACTGGTACTCGATCCTTGATGACGGTGACAAGGCCGCTTGGCGGCTCAGGGATGCGCGTAAGCTGACGCAATATCACTACGCGCCGATTCGGCAGAATGCCTCGGGGCGGTGGGAAGTCGGCTCGCATCCGGTCGGCGGGCTGAAGGGGGGGAACCCGCCGGTGCGCCAACTCATGGACCTCTATCCTCGTCTGGATGAGGCCCAGGCCCGGCGTGTGTTTGAGTCGTTCAATTTCCCGGCGGGACGTGCAGTCGAGTATCAGGTAGCCCTCGTACAAACCCTGCGTTTGAAGCTCTCCACGGCTGCGTTTGAGCCCTATCTGAATGTACCGCTTTTGCGATTCGAGTGGCGTTTGGACGGGATTGATCTACCGGACATACCGGTTGAGGCATCTGTCTCGGTTACACAACGCCCACGCCCTGTCGAGCCGCAACCGGGGCCGAGTCGTCCAGGCCCCATCCCTGAGGCAGCAACGGTACGCCCCGCAAACGAACAATTTGTCGAGTGGGGCAGGGCTATTGATGTGGCGGAACTTGAAGTGATGGATGCGACAAGGAAAATCTATCGACGGATTGCAGGCGACGGGCAAGGGCAGGAATACATCGAATCGGGCCAGCGTTATTTCGCGATTTTGCCCAGAACCCCCTCCAGGCCCAATGAGGTGTTTATTCGTGACCCTGGGCGACCTGCCGCGAACTTTCTGGACCTGGAACACCTGCTGCACGCTGGCATCTTCAACCAGCCTCGGCAGGCGATGTTCATAACTGGCGACGGCCTATGGAAAATATCCACAGACGTGCCCTTGAAGAAAGCGGCGACCTTGTATGTGGGTGAGGCTTTTCCGCTGCTGACCCGCGCCAGTCAGCTCGACGTCGCCGTGACGCTGTTCAACCGGGCCAACCCTACAGGCCTGACCCAATTGGGCTTGAACTCGGTGATACGTACATTGCGCGACTGGCAGTTATGGCTACGTGAGGCCTCTATGCCATTGGCTGATCCGTTTTCGTTGCTCCCGCGAACCCAGAGAAGCGCCGACAATAGCTTGCAACTGATGAATGTGCTTGGGCGTTACCACCGTTTGAGCTTTCGCCCTGAGCCGGTCGCTGTCCCCTTGTTCAATGCGCTTTCGTCCGGCATCGATGGCCGACTGAGAACATTGATGAGCGAGGTCGTGACCCGCTGTCGCTTCGACGTTCTCAGTGGCTACAGCCATTTCGGCGAACTGTTGTTCAGGCGTGGGACGCATCCCAGGCTCTATTGGCTGAGGTTGCGCCGCGTGAGTGGTGATCGTATTGCTGGGGATCAGGTGGTTTCGCCAGACGTAAACCTGATGGACGTGCCGACACGCAATTTGGTAGCTCAAGCTCAGGTCAGCAATAACTTTGTCGCGCTGATGGGGGGCATTCAGTTGACACAGCCAACAGCGTCACCGCAGATTTTTATCATCAGGGTGTAGTGCAAAAGAAATGCCCCGAACATGTCGGGGCATTTTCAGCAACCTAGGGGAGCGCGACGGATCAGAACTCGTGATCAGCGTTATCCGGGTTCAAGTCGCTGATGCCCAGCTTGCCCGCAGCGGCTTCGATCGAACCGGTCTGCTTGACCAGGGCGGCGATGGCGTCACGTACGATCTGGTTGCCGGCATCGTTACCGGCCGCGATCAGTTGGTCGTAGTGCTCACCTTTGCCCGCGTGGTCAACCATGACCTGGATCTTCGCTTCAGTGGCCGCCAGGTCCGCTTTGAGCGCGGTGTCGGCTGCCGGGTCGGCCTTGGCCACCAGGGACGACAGGCTGGCGCCGGTCATTTTGGTGCCGTCGACGCGGGTGTACTCGCCCAGGTAGACGTTGCGGATACCCTTGGCGTCGTAGAAGTGCGAGTTGTGGGTGTTGTCGCTGAAGCAGTCCTGCTCGTCTTCCGGCGAGTTGGCTTCCAGGGAAACCTTCATGCGCTCACCGGCCAGTTCGCCCAGGGACAGGCTGCCCATGCCAAACAGCATTTTGCGCAGGCCGTCGGTGGCAGGTTCTGCCTCCAGGGTGGCGCGGTAGTTGTCTTCGACGTTGGGTTTCCAGTTGCCGACCATTTCTTCCAGGTCGCTGACCAGCAGTTGGGTCACGGCGCTCAGGTAGGCGCGGCGACGCTCGTTGTGGCCGCCCGTGGCGCCGTCGCCTGTCAGGTAGTCCGACGCAGGACGGTTGCCGGCGCCTGGGCCGGTGCCGTTCAGGTCCTGGCCCCAGAGCAGGAATTCGATGGCGTGGTAGCCGGTGGCGACGTTGGCCTCGGAACCGCCCAGCTCATTGAGGCTGGCGAGTTTTTCCGGGGTGATGTCTTTCACGTCGACCTTGTCTTCGCCGACCTGGATTTCGTTGTTGGCGATGATATTGGCGGTGGCGCCTGGGTTACCCAGGGCGTGTTCGTAGGACTTGTCGACATAGTCGATCAGGCCTTCGTCCAGCGGCCATGCGTTCACCTGGCCTTCCCAGTCGTCGATGATGGTGTTGCCGAAGCGGAACACTTCGCTCTGCAGGTAAGGAACGCGAGCGGCGATCCAGGCGGTGCGCGCGGCTTTCAGGGTTTCGTCGTTCGGCTTGGCGAGGAACGCGTCGATAGCGGTTTGCAGGGTTTTCGCGGTGGACTCGGCATCGCTGTAGACCGCGAACACCATGTCTGCGTAATGCGCGACCACGGCCTTGGCAGCGGCTTCGTCGACCTGGCCGGCAGGGGTTGCAGCCGCTGGAGCGGTAGTGCTGGCAGCCGGGGTCGGCGCCTGGGGCGCGGCGGCCTTGTCTTTACCTTCGCCGCAACCGGCGAGAGAAATGGCAATGGCCAGCAGACTGGCGGTGGCCAGGGGCATACGAATCATGGCGAACATCCTGCTTCGGTTGTTGATGGGGCGCGCGGGGGAGCGCAAAAACTGCGACATAATGCGAAAGATTTGCATTTTGTGTAAAGGGTTATACGCGGGAAATATTCAGTATCGTTTTGCCATGTCAAAGAATCATCGCGTTATTGCGCTGCGACTGCTTCAAAAAAGCCGCCAACTCCCGGGCCGGCAAGGGTTTGCTGTAGTGGTAACCCTGACCTTCATGGCAGCCTTCGGAGATGATGTAGGCCTCCTGCTCAGCGGTTTCCACGCCTTCGGCGATCACCTGCATGCCCAGGCTTTTGCCCAGTTGGATGATCGCCCGCACGATGGTGGCGTCGTCATCATCATCCAGCAGGTCCTGCACGAAGCTCTTGTCGATCTTGATCTTGTCCAGGGGCAGGCTTTTCAGGTAACTGAGGGATGAGTAGCCGGTGCCGAAGTCATCAATCGCAATCAATGCCCCGGAACGGCGCAGGCTCAGCAGGTGCTGGGCGGCGGTGCTGATGTCTTCCATCAGGCCGGTCTCGGTGACTTCCAGTTCCAGGCTGCGTGGTGGCAGGCGGTAGATCTGCATCAGGTTGTTGACCACCCGCGGCAACTCGGTGTGGTGCAACTGCACGGTGGACAGGTTGACCGCCATACGCAGCTCGGTGAAACCCAGGTCGTGCCATTCGCGCAACTGCCGGCAGGCCTGATCCAGCACCCATTCGCCAATCGGGATGATGGTGCCGTTCTGCTCGGCCAGCGGGATAAACAGGTCCGGCGGCACCAGGCCGTGTTCCGGGTGCTGCCAGCGGATCAGCGCTTCCACGCCGACCACATGGTGATCGCGGTAGCTGATCTGCGGTTGGTACACCAGGTGGAACTGGTCGCGGCTGAGGGCGTCGCGCAGGTCTTTTTCCAGCTCACGGCGACGGCGCATTTCGCTGTCGACGCTGGCGATATAGAACTGATAGCGGTTGCGCGAACGGGTTTTGGCCAGGGTCATGGTCTGTTCGGCTTTCTGCAGCAGCTTTTCAGTGCTGTCGCCGTCTTCCGGGAACAGGGTGATGCCGATGGTGGCGCGCAGGCGGATGCCTTCATGTTCCAGGGCAAACTCCGCTTCCAGGTCATCCAGGATGCTTTGCGCCAGTTCGGCGGCCTCGTAGGGCTGGTCGATATCGGCCTGCACCAGGGCGAACTGGTCGCCACCCAGCCGGGCCAGGGCGCCGAGGCGTCCGCTGTGAGCGCGCAAACGGTCTGCCAGGGCCAGCAGCAGTTTGTCGCCGGCCTGGTAGGTGAACTGCTCGTTGACGCTTTTGAAGTCATCCAGCCCCACGCACAACACGGCCACCCGGCGTTGGCGGCGGCCGGCGTCGATGAGGATCTTATCCAGTTGCTCCTGCAGCTTCTGGCGGTTCGGCAGACCCGTCAGGAAATCGTACTGGGCCATGCGCAGCAGGCTGCTTTCGGCTTCATGGCGCAGGTGGGTATTGCGTTCGATAGATTCGAGCAACTGGTTGGCGGTATTGATCCACAGCCCCAGCTCGTTGCGCTCGTGACCCTTGAGCTGCGGGATCTTGTGTTCGCTGGGCCGATCCGGGTTGATCGAGGTCAGGTGCTCGATAATCCTCGATAACGGCTTGGTCAGCAGCCAGTGATAGACGAGGTACAGCACCAGGCCCATCGCTAGGGCGCGCAACACCCCGGAAATAAAGATGATCACCGAGCTGACAATAAACCCCTTGCCGTAGGTGGCCGTGTCGAGGGTGATGCTCAAATCGCCGTAATACTCGCTGTAGGGCCCTTTGCCGACCAATGCAGTGGTGAACGTGCGTTCCTGGCCGAGAATCAGGTCGGTCAGCCAACGGCTCGGCGATTGCTGCAGGGCGCGGCTTTTTTCGGCGAGCATGGTTTCGTTGGGATGGCCGATGGACGCCATGCGCACCGCGTCATCCTGGAACAGGCCCTCAATCACTTGCATGCCCATCTCGCGGTCCAGGCTGTAGACCGCCTGGGTCGAGGGGTCGCGAAACATGTCGAGGATGCGCTGGGCATCGCCGGCCACGGCCTGGCGCGTCTTGTAGGCATCGAAAACGATCTGCGCCACGCTCAGCGCCACGCCCACGATCAATGCCGACAGCAGCACAACCCGTAGCAACTTCACCGACAAGCTGTTCTTGAGTTCCAGCTTCAAAGGGTCATTCCTTGTTCCATGCGGGTAGCCTCAATATGCCATGAGTATTGGCAATCTGGTGAGGGCAGTCAAAGGGACATTGGGGGATAGGCTCAATTGAGTTTTTGGCGCGAGGGGCTTGGGAGGGATCAAGAAGGTGCGGTGTGTGTCAGAGGGCGCCAAGGCGCTAAGGCCAGGTTGTCGAGAAGGCCGGGCGGGCCGGCCTTCCAGGGTGAGGTGCCCGGAGTCAGTCGTAAGTAATCTGAGCTTGTGACTGCACCCCGGTATCTCCTGGTTTTTGTGCTGCGTCAGGGAACTTGTCCAGCAGTTTGCCTGCCAGGTCCATGCCACCCTTTATCAGATCCATGCCTTTATCAAGAAGGCCCGAAACCATGGGGACTGCGCCTGCCGCCAACGAAATAGGATCCATAGTGATTCTCCACATTTGATTAAGAGGTTTATTCCTCCTGCGACTTGAGTGGAGATGTTTCCAGGATGGGTTCCATGATTCTTCGCTCGCCGTGTGAAATGACGCGCATAAAAAAGCCCGGCATTCGCCGGGCTCTTTCTACTACTGCAGCGTTGCTTAGGCAGTGAAGGTCTTGCCTTCGAACTGCTCAGCCACGAACTTCCAGTTGACCAGGTTCCAGAACGCTTCCACATACTTTGGACGTACGTTGCGGTAGTCGATGTAGTAGGCGTGTTCCCAGACGTCGCAGGTCAGCAGCGGGGTGTCGCCGTTGGTCAGCGGGTTGCCGGCGCCGATGGTGCTGGCCAGGGCCAGGGAACCGTCAGCCTTTTTCACCAGCCAGCCCCAGCCGGAACCGAAGGTGCCGACGGACGTCTTGGTGAACTCTTCCTTGAACTTGTCGAACGAACCGAACGCAGCGTTGATGGCTTCAGCCAGCGCGCCGGTTGGTTGACCGCCGGCGTTTGGCGCCAGGCAGTTCCAGTAGAAGGTGTGGTTCCAGACCTGAGCGGCGTTGTTGAAGATGCCGCCCGAAGAGGATTTGACGATCTCTTCCAGGGTCTTGCCTTCGAACTCGGTGCCTGGCACCAGGTTGTTCAGGTTCACGACGTAGGTGTTGTGGTGCTTGTCGTGGTGGTATTCCAAGGTTTCCTTGGAGATGTGCGGCTGCAGGGCATCGTGTGCGTAGGGCAGCGGCGGCAATTCGAAAGCCATGATGATTCTCCTAATCAGGTCAGTTGCGGTGAGCGCAAGGCCGATCACGGGCGGCCAAACAAGCGCCGGGGAGTTTGTACTCTTTGCGGCGCAGGGTCCGGATCATAGCACCGGGGGTGCGGCAAAACCACGCAACAACTGTGTGGGATAGAGGTTCCAGAGCGTTTTGGAATATTCCTCAGGCGCTGATCAGTTGATAGGCCACGCTGAACATCATCACGGCCACCAACAGGTCCAGTAAACGCCACGTGGCGGGACGTGCCAGCCAAGGGGCCAGCCACGCCGCGCCGAGTGCCAGCGTGGCGAACCACAGGAACGACGCACTGGCGGCACCGGCCACATAGGCGCCGGGCTCGGTTTGTTGGGCGCCGAGTGAGCCGATCAGCAACACGGTGTCCAGGTACACGTGCGGGTTGAGCAGGGTCACGGCCAGTGCGCTCAGCATCACCGCGCGCAGTGAGCGCACCTTGAGATTGTCACCTTGGTCCAGGCTTTGTTTCGAAAACGCCCGGCGCAGTGCACACGCGCCGTACCAGATCAGGAATGCCGCGCCGCCCCAGCGGGCCACCGCCAACAGCACAGGGCTTTGCGCGAGCACTGTCGCCAAACCGAATACCCCCGCGGCCACCAGCAGGGCATCACACACCACGCACAGCGCGGCTACTGGCAGGTGATGCTCACGGCGCAGGCTCTGTGCCAGCACAAAGGCATTCTGAGTGCCAATGGCCATGATCAGGCCAAGCGCCACCAGCAAACCATTCAGATAACTCTGCCACATAGCGTTTACTCCGCGTCTGCTGCCAGTTGCCGCAACACCTGCAGGGCGCGCTCGGCATCGGCACGCCCGACGAACAGGTGGTCGTGGTAATAGCCGGCAATCACGTTGCAACTGATGCCGGCCTGGCCCAGCGCACTGGCGAAGGCGGCGGTGAGGCCCACGCCTTCCAGGGCCGAATGTACGTTCAAGGTGATCCACGCGGCGACGTAGTCAAATGCCAGGCCGGCCTGTTCCGCTTGTTGGCGTTCAACGATCAGGGTCAGGCCTTCCTGCTCGCGAAAGCTGCCGATCACTTCGCAACCAGCAGGGATGCGGTTGTCGGGCACGGTGCAGAACACATAGTCGCCGTCATTGAGCTGGGGGCTCATGCTGCGCAGCAGGGTTGCCAGGGCGGTTTCGCCAGCCATGTGGGGTTCCTTATAAAGAGAGACGCGATGCTGGCTATTCTCAGGGGGCAGGCTGTATAAGAAAAACCAATATTGCTGATCGCTCATTAGAGAAACTGATGTTCGACTATAAATTGCTCTCTGCCCTGGCGGCCGTGGTGGAACAGGCGGGCTTTGAACGCGCCGCCCAAGTGCTGGGACTGTCGCAATCGGCAATCTCCCAACGCATCAAGTTGCTGGAGGCACGTATTGGCCAGCCGGTACTGGTACGGGCCACACCGCCGACGCCCACCGATATCGGCCGGCGCCTGCTCAACCATGTGCAACAGGTGCGCCTGCTGGAGCGTGACCTGCAAAGCCAGGTGCCGGCGCTGGATGAGGAAGGCATGCCTGAGCGCCTGCGCATCGCGTTGAACGCCGACAGCCTCGCCACGTGGTGGGCCGAGGCCGTCAGCGGGTTTTGCGCCGAGCAGCATCTGCTGCTGGATCTGGTGGTGGAAGACCAGACCGTCGGCCTCAAACGCATGCGCGCGGGTGAGGTAGCGGCTTGTATCTGCGCCAGCGAGCGACCGGTGGCGGGGGCGCGAAGCCTGTTGCTGGGCGCCATGCGGTATCGGGCGCTGGCCAGCCCGGCGTTTATCGCCCGGCATTTTCCCCAGGGCGTACGTGCGGATCAACTGGCGCGCACCCCGGCATTGGTGTTCGGGCCGGATGATTTCCTGCAGCACCGCTACCTGGCCTCCCTCGGTGTGGACGGCGGTTTCGAGCATCATTTATGCCCATCGTCCGAGGGCTTTATCCGCCTGACAGAGGCGGGCCTGGGCTGGGGGCTGGTGCCGGAATTGCAGGTTCGCGATCAGCTGGAAAAGGGCATATTGGTCGAGTTATTGCCAGATAAGCCCATCGATGTGCCGTTGTACTGGCATCATTGGCGCAGTGGCGGGCAACTGTTGGGCTTGTTGACCGACCATCTGGCCCAGGCCTGTGGTCAATGGTTGGTGCCGTTGGAGTGATGGCGCGCGTCAAGGCAACAGCGATGAAAAACGAAAGAACATGGGGTAATACATGAAGATTCTGGTCACCGGCGCAAGCGGCTTCATTGGCGGACGCTTTGCGCGTTTCGCCCTGGAGCAGGGCCTGGACGTGCGGGTTAACGGGCGACGTGCCGAAGGTGTGGAGCACCTGGTCAGGCGCGGCGCCGAGTTTATCCAGGGTGATCTGAATGACGCCGACCTGGTGCGCCACCTGTGCCGCGACGTCGAAGCCGTGGTGCATTGCGCCGGTGCCGTCGGCTTGTGGGGCAAGTATCAGGACTTTTACCAAGGCAACGTGCTGGTCACCGAAAACGTCGTCGAGGCCTGCCTCAAGCAGCACGTCGGGCGTTTGGTGCACCTGTCGTCGCCCTCCATTTACTTCGACGGCCGCGACCACCTGGGCCTGACCGAAGAGCAAGTGCCCAAGCGCTTCAAGCACCCTTATGCCGCCACCAAATACCTGGCTGAGCAGAAGGTTTTCGGTGCCCAGGAGTTTGGCCTCGAAGTGATTGCCTTGCGCCCGCGATTCGTCACGGGCGCCGGCGACATGAGCATTTTCCCGCGCCTGCTGAACATGCAGCGCAAGAACCGCCTGGCCATCGTCGGCGACGGCCTGAACAAGGTCGATTTCACCAGCGTGCACAACCTCAACGAAGCGCTGCTCAGCAGTTTGCTCGCGCCGGGCTCCGCGCTGGGCCGGGCCTACAACATCAGCAACGGTGCGCCGGTGCCCGTGTGGGATGTGGTGAATTATGTAATGCGTCAAATGCAATTGCCCCAGGTGACGCGGTACCGGTCCTACGGTTTGTCCTACAGCGTGGCGGCGCTCAACGAAGCGTTTTGTGCGATGTGGCCCGGGCGTCCGGAACCGTCACTGTCGCGCCTGGGCATGCAAGTGATGAACAAAGATTTCACCCTCGACATCAGCCGCGCCAGGCATTATCTGGACTATGAGCCCAAAGTCAGCCTGTGGACCGCCCTCGACGAGTTTTGCAGTTGGTGGAAAGCCCAGGACCCGGGGTTCAAGTAAGCACACAAGCGGCAACACTTCGGGAACCGAATCTGGCGTTCCGGGTCGATCAGTGCGCCGGGAACGCGGTTTATACTCCCGTCGCTCGCCACTTCACCGATTCAGGGTTGATACATGCGCAACGATGCTAAAGACGACTTCGACAACGTTCCCAGCCTGCGGGCCGATGTCGGGGATGACGATGATTTCGAACCGACCCCGGCCACCTCGGTGCGCTCGCGCAACCCCCAGGTGGTCAAGGTCAAGAGTGCCAGCACCGGGCCATTGTGGGCCTTGATCGGCGCGCTGCTGATCGCCTTTGCGGGCCTGGCCTGGTGGAGCTTCCAGCAGATCTCCCTGATGGGCCAGCAGTTGGTGGCTACCCAGGAAAGCTTCGCGCGCATCAGCGAGGAAGCGGCGGGGCGCCTGCAGGACATTTCCGGCAAGGTGGTGGCCAGCGAGGCCAGCGTCAACAACGGCAGCGAAGCGCTAAAACTGCAGATCAAGCAGTTGGAAACCCAGTTGCTGGAGCAGGGCAAGCAGCAAGTCGGCGTGGTCGGGCAAGCCACCGAACTGGATAAGCGCCTGGCGCAAATGACCGCCAGCACCACCGACCTGTCCAATGCCAACAGCAAGCTGCAGGGCCAGGTCCAGGCGCTGACCGACGCCGTGGCGACACTTAAAGCGTCGCAAGGTGATGTCGGCAAGCGTGATACGGAGATCAAAGAGCTTTCCGCTGACGTGGCCGCGTTGAAGAAACAGGGTAACCCGAGTGCCGCCATTGCCCGTATCGAGCAGGACCTTGTGGTACTCAAAAGCGCCCAGGACAACCAGCCGGCCAACAGCGATGCCCCGACCAATAAAGAGTTCGACGTGTTCCGCATCCAGACCACGCGCAACATCACCACGTTGCAAAGCCAGGTGCAGAACCTGAACCAGCAACTTAACGCGCCGGCGAAGATCACCCCTCTCGGCCAATAAGGGTGTAATGGGAATGTCACCACTTGGTGACATTTCCCATCCCCTTCGTTACTTGCCGTCACCGCGCCCTTGTTTAGACTCCGGTCATCCCACAAAAAACAATAAGGGCTACCCATGACCACGCAACCACTGCCTGCCAGCAGTTGGCTGAACGCGCCTGCCCATCACGCCTGGCTCGCCGCAGAAGGCCAGCGCCTGCTGGCATTTGCCAAGGCGTCCCGACTGCCCGACGGCTTTGGCAACCTGGACGACAAAGGCCAATTGCCAGCCGATGCTCACGCCGAAACCATGAACACCGCCCGCATGACCCACAGCTTCGCCATGGCCCACGCCCTGGGCTTGCCGGGGTATGCCGAGCTGGTGGCGCATGGCGTTGCCGCCCTCAGTGGCCCCCTGCGTGACAGTGAACACGGTGGCTGGTTTGCCACGCCCCACGCCCTCGATGGCAACCGTGGCAAGGCCGCCTACCTGCATGCGTTTGTTGCCCTGGCCGCCAGCTCGGCGGTGGTGGCTGGCGCGCCCGGCGCACACACTCTTCTGACCGACGCCGTCCATATCATCGACCAGTTTTTCTGGAGCGAGGAGGAGGGCGTAATGCTCGAATCGTTCGCCCAGGACTGGAGCGGCGTTGAAGCCTATCGCGGCGCCAACAGCAACATGCACGCCACCGAAGCCTTCCTCGCGCTGGCCGATGTGACCGGCGATACTCGCTGGCTGGACCGGGCGTTGCGCATCGTCGAGCGCGTTATCCACACCCACGCCGCAGGCAACCAGTTCATGGTGATCGAACATTTCGACACGCACTGGCAACCCTTGCTCGGTTACAACGAAGACAACCCCGCCGACGGCTTCCGCCCCTACGGCATCACCCCCGGCCACGGTTTCGAGTGGGCGCGACTGGTGCTGCACCTGGAAGCCGCGCGCCTGCAAGCCGGGCTCGCCACGCCCGAATGGCTGGTGACCGATGCCAAGGGCCTTTTTGCCAGTGCCTGCGAATACGCCTGGTCCGTGGATGGCGCCCCCGGCATTGTCTATACCCTCGACTGGAACCATCGCCCGGTGGTGCGTGAACGCCTGCACTGGACCCACGCTGAAGCCAGCGCCGCAGCCCAGGCCTTGCTCAAACGCATCGGCGAGTTGCATTACGAAACCTGGTACCGGCGTTTCTGGGAGTTTTGCGAAACCCACTTCATCGACCGTCTCCACGGCAGTTGGCACCACGAACTCAGTCCACACAACCAACCCAGCAGCAACATCTGGGGCGGTAAGCCAGACCTGTACCATGCCTGGCAAGCGGTATTGCTGCCTGCGCTGCCGTTAGCGCCAAGTATGGCCAGTGCCATTGGGGCTGGGCGCTATGTCACCAGCTGGTGACATTTGTGCATCCCTTTGTTACCTGCGCCGCAAAAATCCATGTTTAAACTCCGTGCAGCGCAAGCCTAAGACTTGCATGCATAACAACAAGAAAAGGTACTCAGATGAACGCGATTAATCGCCTCGCCGTTGCTATTTCCATTGCCTCGTTGTTTCCCCTCACTGCATTTGCCGCCGACTCGAAAGGGACGGTTGAAGTTGTGCATTGGTGGACCTCGGGCGGTGAGAAGGCGGCCGTAGATGTCCTGAAGGCCCAAGTTGAGAAAGACGGCTTCGTCTGGAAAGACGGCGCTGTAGCAGGTGGCGGTGGCGCCACCGCCATGACCGTGCTGAAAAGCCGCGCGGTCGCCGGCAACCCGCCAGGCGTTGCCCAGATCAAAGGCCCCGACATCCAGGAATGGGCGTCCACCGGCCTGCTCGACACCGACGTGCTCAAAGACGTCGCCAAAGAAGAGAAGTGGGACTCCCTGCT
This sequence comes from Pseudomonas reactans, assembly GCF_013385825.1. Lineage (GTDB taxonomy): Bacteria > Pseudomonadota > Gammaproteobacteria > Pseudomonadales > Pseudomonadaceae > Aquipseudomonas > Aquipseudomonas reactans. Next base: position 261,664 of record NZ_JACAPG010000021.1, read on the forward strand.
CGACAAGAAAGTCTCCGACACCGTGAAGTACGAAGGTGACTACGTCGCCGTACCGGTCAACATCCACCGCGTGAACTGGCTGTGGATCAACCCGGAAGTCTTCAAGAAAGCCGGTATCACCAAGAACCCGACCACCCTCGAAGAATTCTACGCAGCCGGCGACAAGCTGAAAGCCGCGGGCTTCATTCCGCTCGCCCACGGTGGCCAGCCTTGGCAGGACAGCACCGTGTTCGAAGCGGTCGTTCTGTCGGTGATGGGTGCCGATGGCTACAAAAAAGCTCTGGTTGACTTGGATAACGCTGCGCTGACCGGTCCGGAAATGGTCAAGTCGCTGACCGAACTGAAGAAAGTCGCGACCTACATGGACGTCGACGGTAAAGGCCAGGACTGGAACCTCGAAGCGGGCAAGGTCATCAACGGCAAGGCCGGTATGCAGATCATGGGTGACTGGGCCAAGTCCGAATGGACCGCCGCCAAGAAAGTCGCCGGCAAGGACTACGAGTGCGTGGCCTTCCCAGGCACCGACAAAGCCTTCACCTACAACATCGACTCCCTGGCGGTGTTCAAGCAGAAAGACAAAGGCACCGCTGCTGGCCAGCAGGACATTGCCAAAGTCGTACTGGGTGAGAACTTCCAGAAAGTGTTCAGCATCAACAAGGGGTCGATCCCTGTTCGCAACGACATGCTGACCAAAATGGATTCCTACGGTTTCGACTCCTGCGCCCAGACCGCAGCCAAGGACTTCCTGGCAGACGCCAAGACCGGCGGCCTGCAACCAAGCATGGCGCACAACATGGCCACTACCCTGGCGGTGCAAGGTGCGTTCTTTGACGTCGTGACCAACTTCATCAACGACCCGAAAGCCGACCCGGCCGACACCGCCAAGAAATTGGGCGCTGCGATCAAGTCTGCCAAGTAACACAACCCATCTGTAGGAGCGAGCTTGCTCGCGAAAAACTCAAGATCACCGCGTTCATCCTGTATGCACGCGTTATCGTTGAAGTCCTTCGCGAGCAAGCTCGCTCCTACAGGGGACGGTTCATCTGCTAGTCCTTTTTCCCTGTACTGGATTTTCCCATGAGTTCTGTTGCTGTGTTCAGCAAAGCCTCGCCGTTCGATGCACTGCAGCGCTGGCTCCCCAAACTGGTGCTGGCGCCCAGCATGTTCATCGTGCTGGTGGGCTTCTACGGCTACATCCTGTGGACGTTTGTGCTGTCGTTCACCAATTCCACATTCCTGCCCACCTACAAATGGGCGGGCCTTGCGCAATACGCGCGGTTGTTTGACAACGACCGCTGGTGGGTAGCGAGCAAGAACCTGGCGGTGTTTGGCGGGATGTTCATCGGTATAACGCTGGTTATCGGCGTAACCCTGGCGATCTTCCTCGACCAGAAAATCCGTCGCGAAGGCTTTATCCGCACCATTTACCTGTACCCGATGGCGCTCTCGATGATCGTCACCGGTACGGCCTGGAAATGGCTGCTCAACCCAGGCATGGGCCTGGACAAACTCCTGCGTGACTGGGGCTGGGAAGGCTTCCGTCTCGACTGGCTGATCGACCCGGATCGCGTGGTCTACTGCCTGGTGATCGCTGCTGTCTGGCAAGCCTCGGGCTTTATCATGGCGATGTTCCTCGCTGGCCTGCGCGGTGTGGATCAATCCATCGTGCGCGCTGCACAGATCGACGGCGCGAGCCTGCCGCGCATCTACTGGAGCGTGGTGTTGCCAAGCCTGCGTCCGGTGTTCTTCAGTGCGGTGATGATCCTGGCGCACATTGCGATCAAGAGCTTCGACCTGGTAGCAGCGATGACGGCTGGCGGCCCGGGCTACTCGTCCGACCTGCCGGCGATGTTCATGTACTCGTTCACCTTCAGCCGTGGCCAGATGGGCATGGGTTCGGCCAGTGCCATCCTGATGCTCGGTGCGATCCTCGCGATCATCGTGCCTTACCTCTACTCCGAGCTGAGGACCAAACGTAATGACTAGTCTCGCCTCCAAATCACCTATCAGCCTGAGTCGCATCGCGATCTACGCGGTGCTGATCCTCGCCGTGCTGCTGTACCTGGTGCCGCTGGTGGTGATGCTGCTCACCAGCTTCAAGACCCCGGAAGATATTAGCTCCGGCAACCTGCTGAGCTGGCCGACCGTGGTTACCGGCATTGGCTGGGTCAAGGCCTGGGCCACGGTAGACGGTTACTTCTGGAACTCGATCAAGATCACCGTTCCGGCCGTACTGATCTCCACCGCCATCGGTGCATTGAACGGTTATGTGCTGTCGTTCTGGCGCTTTAAAGGCTCGCAGCTGTTCTTCGGCCTGCTGTTGTTCGGCTGCTTCCTGCCGTTCCAGACCGTGCTGCTGCCGGCCTCATTCACCCTCGGCAAAATGGGTCTGGCCAGCACCACCACCGGCCTGGTGTTTGTGCACGTGGTCTACGGCCTGGCGTTCACCACGCTGTTCTTCCGTAACTACTACGTGAGCATTCCGGATGCGCTGATCAAGGCCGCGCGTTTGGACGGTGCAGGTTTCTTCACCATCTTCCGTCAGATCATTCTGCCGATGTCGACCCCGATCATCATGGTCTGCCTGATCTGGCAGTTCACCCAGATCTGGAACGACTTCCTGTTCGGCGTGGTGTTCTCCAGTGGCGACTCCCAGCCCATCACGGTGGCGCTGAACAACCTGGTCAACACCAGCACCGGGGCCAAGGAATATAACGTGGATATGGCGGCGGCGATGATCGCCGGGCTGCCGACCCTGCTGGTCTATGTGATCGCAGGCAAGTATTTCGTGCGCGGCCTCACGGCCGGCGCGGTCAAGGGGTAATCATGGCTACGCTTGAACTTCGCAATGTAAACAAGACCTATGGCGCCGGCCTGCCCGACACCTTGAAGAATATCGAACTGTCGATCAAGGAAGGCGAATTCCTGATCCTGGTCGGCCCTTCGGGGTGCGGCAAATCCACGCTGATGAACTGCATCGCCGGTCTTGAGACCATCACCGGTGGCGCGATCATGATCGGCGACCAGGACGTCAGCGGCATGAGCCCCAAGGACCGTGACATCGCCATGGTGTTCCAGTCCTACGCGCTGTACCCGACCATGAGCGTGCGCGAGAACATCGAGTTCGGCCTCAAAATCCGCAAGATGCCCCAGGCCGATATCGACGCCGAAGTGGCGCGCGTGGCCAAGCTGTTGCAGATCGAACACCTGCTCAACCGCAAGCCGGGCCAACTCTCCGGCGGCCAGCAACAGCGCGTGGCCATGGGCCGTGCCCTGGCACGTCGGCCGAAGATCTACCTGTTCGACGAACCGTTGTCCAACCTCGACGCCAAGCTGCGTGTCGAGATGCGTACCGAAATGAAGCTGATGCACCAGCGTCTCAAGACCACCACGGTCTACGTGACCCACGACCAGATCGAAGCGATGACCCTGGGTGACAAGGTCGCGGTGATGAAGGACGGCATCATCCAGCAGTTCGGTACGCCGAAAGAGATCTATAACAACCCGGCCAACCAGTTCGTGGCGAGCTTTATCGGTTCGCCGCCGATGAACTTTGTGCCGCTGCGCCTGCAACGCAAGGACGGTCGCCTGGTGGCCCTGCTCGACAGCGGCCAGGCCCGTTGCGAGCTGGCGCTGAACACGACCGATGCCGGCCTTGAAGACCGTGACGTGATCCTGGGCCTGCGTCCGGAGCAAATCATGTTGGCCTCGGGCGAGGGCGACAGTGCGTCGAGCATCCGTGCCGAAGTGCAGGTCACCGAGCCGACCGGCCCGGACACCCTGGTGTTCGTGCAACTCAATGACACCAAGGTCTGCTGCCGCCTGGCACCCGACGTGGCACCGCAGGTGGGCGAGACCCTGACCCTGCAATTCGATCCTTCCAAGGTATTGCTGTTCGACGCCAACACCGGCGAGCGACTGGGCACTGCTTCTTCATTGCCCGCCCAGGGGCATGCCGACAATGTGGCCCAATTCAAAGGCCGATGAAGCAGGTAGGAGCGAGCTTGCTCGCGAAGGTCGTTAACGATGACGCGCGCTTTCTGGACGAAAGCGGTGGCCTTGAGTTCTTCGCGAGCAAGCTCGCTCCTACAGGGTAGTAATTTGGATTTAAGTTGTTGTTTTAGATAAAAAAAGTAAACCGCGTTAGATAAAAACAGTTTAATAACAATAAAGACGAGGATGTAGGGATGAAAAAGCAACACAACAACACTCGGCTGATCTGCCAAATGTCAGCTGCAGCAGCCCTGGTATTGTCCGCCAATGCGATGGCGGCCGATGCATTCAGTGCTGATTCGAAGTGGATGACCGGCGACTGGGGCGGTGAGCGTACCAAGCTGATCGAGCAAGGTATCGACATCAAGGCTGACTACGTTGGGGAAGCGGGCTACAACGCCCATGGCGGCTACAACGACGACAAAACCGGTCGTTACGCTGACCAGTTTGGTCTGGGCGTTGCACTCGACCTGCAAAAGCTGTGGGGCTGGGATAACACCCAGGCCAAGATCCAGATGACCAGCCGGAATGGCCAGAACATCTCCAACGACCGTATCGGCGACCCGCGCGCCGGCACCTTGAGCTCGTCTCAAGAAGTCTACGGTCGTGGCCATATGGTGCGTCTGACCCAGTTCTGGATCCAGCACCAGATGTTCGACAACAAGCTGGACGTGAAACTCGGCTACTTCGGCGAAGGCGAAGACTTCAACACCTTCCCGTGCGACTTCCAGAATCTGTCGTTCTGCGGCTCGCAAGTGGGTAACTATGTAAACACCTGGTACAACTGGCCCGTCAGCCAGGCCGCGATCCGCGTGAAATACAACATCACGCCTGAGCTGTACGCGCAAATCGGTGCGTACAACCAGAACCCATCGCAACTGGAGCACGGCAACGGCTTCAAGCTCAGCGGCAGCGGCACCAAGGGCACCGTGATCCCGGTGGAATTGGTCTGGTCGCCGAAGGTCAACAACCTGCCGGGCGAATACCGTGTGGGCTACTACAAGAGCGCGGCTGACGCCTCTGACGTCCGTGAAGACATCAACGGCAACGATGCGGCTACCACGGGCGCGGCTTACCGTACCCGCAGCAGCAAAAAAGGCTACTGGTTCGTTGCCCAACAGCAACTCACCACGCATAACGGCGACGCTTCCCGCGGCCTGAACATCGCGGCCAACGCCACCTTCCACGACAAGGAAACCAACCTGGTCGACAACTATCAGTCGATCATGCTGGTGTACAAAGGCCCATTCGACGCACGTCCAAAAGATGACATCGGTATTGGTGTGGCTCGCCTGCACGTCAACGATGACGTGAAGAAGAACTCCGAGTTGCTCAACGCCGCCAATGGTGTGAGCGACTACGATAACCCGCTGTACACGCCGATCCGTGAGACCGAGTACAACATCGAACTCAACTACGGCATCAAGGTGACCAACTGGCTGACCGTGCGTCCCAACCTGCAATACGTCGTGCAACCTGGCGGCGTGGATAAAGTCGACAACGCGTTGGTGGCTGGCCTGAAAATTCAGTCTACGTTCTAACGCTGTTGCGATAAGCTCCTTCTCTCTGTGCGCATTTTGCGGGTAGCCATGGCTACCCGCTTTTTTTGGGCAGCACTGTGAAGACATTCAGGACTGTGGCACATGCATGAGCAACCGCTGCAACGCTTTTTCAAATCCCTGCGCGAGCGCCCGGTGTTCGCCTGGGAGCGCTTCCAGATGCGTGACGTGCTGGTGATCGACCATCCGCTGTGCCAGGCGGTGTTCAGTCGCCAGGGCGCGCAATTACTGCACTTTCAGCCTACCGGTCAAAAGCCTTGGCTGTGGTGCGCAGCCAAGTGGCCGCAAGTCGGCGCCATCCGGGGAGGCGTACCGGTGTGCTGGCCGTGGTATGGCCGTCACCCGAGCGAAAATGCCTGGCCGTCCCATGGCTGGGCGCGGCTGATCGACTGGAAACTGCTCGACAGCAGCACCGATGAGGACGGCGTGCACTTGCACTGGCAATTGCAACTGTGCGACTGGCAGGTCGACCTGCACGCGCACCTGGGCGAAACCCTGGAACTGCGCCTTAGCACCGAGCATCAGGACGAACTGCCGTGCCAGTTGAGCCATGCTTTGCATGCTTATTGGCGTATTGGTCACGTCGATGAGATAGCGCTGTCTGGGCTGGAGGGTGCGCAAGGTTACGACCAGCTCAACCGCCAGGCTTGCCAGCAGGAAGGCGAGCTGCGTGTGGAAGGTGGTTGCCAGCGGGTGTACCAGCATGAGGGCGAATTACAGCTTAAGGACCACGCCTGGCAGCGCGAGCTGTGCATCGACACCGGCGACAGTGGCGACACGGTGGTATGGCATCCGGGCAGCCGGCCGCTGTTGGGCGTGAGCTTCAATGAGGCGTCTGGGTTTGTGTGCGTGGAGTCGGCGATGGCCGGCGCGAGTCTGGCGCCGGGGGAGCGGGCGCATCTCAGTTTGCAGGCTAGGGCCGGCGTTTAAGTGCTGGCTGGCCCTTGTGGCGAGCGGGCTTGCCCCGCGTTGGGCTGCGAAGCAGCCCCAATCAAGCAAAATGCGGTGTATCAGTTACACATCAGCGCCTGGTTTTAGGGCTGCTAAGCAGCCCAACGCGGGGCAAGCCCGCTCGCCACATGGTGCAAGGCGTCAGTTGAACTCATCCCCCACCGGATACCGACTGTCATTCAAACTCTCTTTGATCTTGCGCAAATGCGGCTGGAAATCCACCCCGCGACGCAAGGTCATGCCAGTCGCGAGTACATCCAGCACCGTCAGTTGGATGATCCGCGAGGTCATCGGCATGTAGATGTCAGTGTCTTCCGGCAACGGGATGTTCAGGCTCACCGTACTGGCCTTGGCCAGCGGCGAGTTCTCGGCGGTCACACCCAGCACCGAGGCGCCGTTCTCCCGAGCGATGCGCGCCACTTCCACCAGCTCACGGGTACGCCCGGTGTAGGAAATGATCACGAACAACTCGCCTGTATGCGCCACCGACGCAATCATGCGCTGCATCAGCACGTCGGCATGCGCCGTCACGGCCAGGTTGAAGCGGAAGAACTTGTGCAATGCGTCCATGGCCACCGGCGCCGAAGCGCCCAGGCCGAAGAAGTGGATCTGCCGTGCCTGGATCAACAGATCCACGGCCTTGCTGATAAGCGCAGGGTCGAGGGCCTGACAGGCACTGTCCAGGGATGCGATGGCACTGCCAAAGATCTTCTGGGTGTAGGCCTCAGGGTTATCATCCGCTTCCACGGCGCGGCTGACATACGCCGCGCCGCTGGCCAGACTTTGCGCCAGTTGCAGTTTCAGTTCAGGGTAACCGCTCACGCCGAACGAACGGCAGAAACGGTTGACCGTCGGTTCACTGACCGAGGCAGCCTGGGCAAGGGCGGCGATGGAGAAGCGGGTCGCCTGCTGCGGGTTGAGCAGGATGACCTCGGCGACTTTTTTCTCGGCCTTGTTCAATTCTTCGAGGCGGTTCCGGATCTGTTCCAGAAGATTTCGCACGCGGTCCATTCAGTCTTTCCTTCGGGCGACGATGCAAATAAAAGGTGGCAACCAATCGATGAGTGGTCTTTTGCGGTGGCCTATCCTACTGAGGGTAGCTGATCACCACCACTCGCAATGCGTATTTCGGGAAAATGTTGTGGTTATTACTACATTTTTCCTTGAGTGATGCCTTGAAAAAAGGTATTTGTAGCTTAACTTGATAAAAGAACAAACATCATGCCTTCGATAACCGTAGAACCCTGCACCTTTGCCCTGTTTGGCGCCTTGGGTGATCTGGCGCTGCGCAAGTTATTTCCTGCCCTCTATCAACTCGATGGCGCCGGGCTCCTGCACGACGACACGCGCATCCTGGCCCTGGCCCGTGAAGCCGGTTCCGAGCAACAGCACCTGGCCCACATCGAACACGCCCTGCGCGAATTTGTCGGCAAGGAGCTGGACGAAACCATTGCCCAGCGTTTCCTGGCGCGCCTGACCTACGTGCACGTCGACTTCATGAAAGCCGATGACTACGTGGCCCTGGCCGAAATCGCCGGTACCGAGCAACGCCTGATCGCCTACTTCGCCACGCCGGCAGCGGTGTATGGCGCGATCTGCGAGAACCTGTCCAAGGTCGGCCTGGCGGAAAACACCCGCGTGGTGCTGGAAAAGCCCATCGGTTCTGACCTGGAGTCCTCGCGCAAGGTCAACGACGCCGTGGCGCAGTTTTTCCCGGAAAACCGCACCTACCGCATCGACCACTACCTGGGCAAAGAGACGGTTCAGAACCTGATCGCCCTGCGTTTCGCCAACAGCCTGTTCGAAACCCAGTGGAACCAGAATTACATCTCCCACGTGGAAATCACCGTGGCCGAGCAGGTCGGTATCGAAGGCCGTTGGGGCTACTTCGACAAGGCCGGCCAGCTGCGCGACATGATCCAGAACCACCTGCTGCAACTGCTTTGCCTGATCGCCATGGACCCGCCGGCCGACTTGTCCGCCGACAGTATCCGTGACGAGAAGGTCAAGGTGCTCAAGGCCCTGGCGCCGATCAGCCCGGACGGCCTGACCACCCAAGTGGTGCGCGGCCAGTACATCGCCGGCTACAGCGCCGGCAAGCCGGTGCCGGGTTACCTGGAAGAAGAGAATTCCAACACCCAGAGCGACACCGAGACCTTCGTCGCCCTGCGTGCCGATATTCGCAACTGGCGTTGGGCCGGGGTGCCGTTCTACCTGCGCACCGGCAAGCGCATGCCGCAAAAGCTGTCGCAGATCGTTATCCACTTCAAGGAACCGTCGCACTACATCTTTGCCCCTGAGCAGCGCCTGCAGATCAGCAACAAACTGATCATCCGCCTGCAACCGGACGAAGGTATTTCCTTGCGCGTGATGACCAAGGAGCAGGGCCTGGACAAGGGCATGCAACTGCGCAGCGGCCCGCTGCAACTGAATTTTTCCGACACCTACCGCAGCGCCCGTATCCCGGATGCCTACGAGCGGTTGTTGCTGGAAGTGATGCGCGGCAACCAGAACCTGTTTGTTCGCAAAGATGAAATCGAAGCCGCGTGGAAGTGGTGTGACCAGTTGATCGCCGGGTGGAAGAAATCCGGCGACGCGCCCAAGCCGTACGCGGCGGGTTCCTGGGGGCCGATGAGCTCCATTGCACTGATCACGCGGGATGGGAGGTCGTGGTATGGCGATATCTGAATTGAAACTGCCTGAGGGCGTAACCCCTCACGAGTACCGCACGCCGGTGCTGTTGGCGGAAGGCCTGGCCACTGATGTGGCGGAACAACTGCGCGGAGCCATCAGTGCGCGTGGCGAGGCGACCTTGGTGGTGTCGGGTGGCCGCAGCCCCGTGGCGTTTTTCCAACACTTGGCCAAGCAAGGCCTGGACTGGTCCAAGGTTACCGTCACCCTGGCCGACGAACGCTGGGTGCCAGTGGAGCACGCTGACAGTAACGCCGGCCTGTTGAAGCAGCACCTGCTGCAAGGTCCAGCGGCCAAGGCCAAGTTCCTCAGCCTCTACAGTGCCGCGGCCAATCTTGAAGACGCTGCCGAGCAGGCCGATCGCTTGCTGGGCGAGTTGCCAGCCATCGATGTGCTGGTGCTGGGCATGGGCGATGACGGTCACACCGCATCGCTGTTTCCCAACAACCCGAACCTGACTGAAGCCTTGCAGCCGGACGGTACCCGCCGTTGCTGGCCGATGCTGGCGCCGACCGTGCCGCACCAGCGCCTGACCATGAGTCGCGCTCTGCTGGCCACGGCGAACTACACCGTGCTGTCGATCTCCGGCAGTTCGAAATTGACCACCTTGAGCGCCGCGCTGGCCAGTGACGACGTTGCTGCCATGCCGATTCGCGCGTTTCTGCAACCTACATTAGAGATTTACTGGTGCCCATGAGCCAAGGATCAGCCGCTATGAAAAGCCCTCAACCGACCGTGTCCATGGCGGATAAAGTTGCCTTGATCGACAGCCTCTGCGCCAAGGCGCGGATCCTGCCGGTGATCACCATCGCCCGCGAACAGGACATCCTGCCGCTGGCCGATGCCCTGGCAGCCGGTGGTTTGACCGCATTGGAAGTGACCCTGCGTTCCGAGTTCGGCCTCAAGGCCATTCAGGTCCTGCGCGAGCAGCGCCCTGAACTGTGCACCGGTGCCGGCACCGTACTCGATCGTCACATGCTCGAAGCCGCCGAAGTGGCTGGTTCGCAGTTCATCGTCACCCCCGGCATCACCCGCGACCTGCTGGAAGCCTCGGTACACAGCCCGATCCCGCTGCTGCCCGGCATCAGCAATGCGTCTGGCATCATGGAAGGCTATGGCCTGGGCTATCGCCGTTTCAAGCTGTTCCCGGCTGAAGTCAGCGGCGGCGTGGCTGCGATCAAAGCCTTGGGTGGCCCGTTTGGCGAAGTGAAGTTCTGCCCGACCGGCGGCGTCGGCCCGGCCAACATCAAAAACTACATGGCGTTGAAAAACGTGATGTGCGTGGGCGGTAGCTGGATGCTCGACCCTGAGTGGGTCAAGAACGGCGACTGGGCCCGCATCCAAGAAGTCACCGCCGAGGCGCTGGCGTTGCTGGATTGATCTGATTTACCGAATCGTTGTTGCTGTGCTTAACGGCATTTTTGCGGTGCACTTGGTCGGTGTACCGCTTTTTTTTGCCCGCTGAAAAGTGCACCACAACCTGTAGGAGGCCGGCTTGCCGGCGATGGCGCGATCGAGGTAGGTGCAAGTCTTGTGGGCCTCATCGCCGGCAAGCCGGGCTCCTACAAGGTATGGGTGTTCAGTTCGGTAATGGCTTTAACCAAGACATTGATATCCGTTGCTGACGTCACCAACCCCGGCGTTACACGGATACAGGTACCAAACGACGCACCTACGCGCGTCGTGGTGAACAGGTTGTAGTCCTTGAGCAAACGCTCCGCCATCACTTGCTGATCCCGCCCAATGAACTTGAACGCCGTAATCCCGCAGTACAGGCGTGGATCATCCGGCGTCAGCACTTCGATCCCCGGCAGGGCCCGTACCTGGCTGACCCACAAGTCCCGCAAGTAATTCACGCGCGCGCCCTTGGCCGCCGCGCCGCCCAGTTGCCGATGCTCTTCAAGCACCAGCGGCAGGGTCATCAGCGCCGGGAAATTCGGCGTGCTGTAGGGCGTACGTGCGCGAACGTCGGTGGCGGGATAGTGGAATTCGCCCATGTCCGGATCAATGTCAGCCAGGCGTTCCGGGGCGATGTACAGAAAGCCCAACGTCAGCGGGGCGCCAATCCATTTGTGCAGGTTGAAGCCGGCAAACTGGATCCCTAGTTCGGCCAGGTTGAATTCGATCTGGCCCAAGGCATGGGCGCCGTCGAGGATTACATCGATACCCTGTTCGCGCGCCGCCTGGGCAATCGCGGCCACGGGCATGACCAGTCCGGTGCGGTGGGTCACGTGGGTCAGTGCCATCAGCTTCAAGCGCGGGTACTGCACGAATGCATTGCGATAGGTATGCACCAGGCTGTCGAAACTTGCCGGGTGCACGTGGGACAGTTCGATGACTTCCACGCCGCGATAGCCCGCCAACCAGCGCATGGCGCCTTTCACCGTGTCGTACTCCAGGTCGCTGATCAGCACTTGATCGCCCGGTTGCAGACGGTTGTAGTTGCGGATCAGCGATTGCAGAGCTTCGGTGGCATTACGGGTGAAGGCTACGGCGGCGGGGTCGGCATCAATCAGCCCGGCCAGTTGGCGGCGGATCGCCTCGTTTTCTCCACGCTCGAATTGCTGGCGCACATGCAACGCGTTGCTACGGTTGATAAACGCCACGTGCTCCAGGTACTGCGCCTGTACTGCTTGGCTCATGCGGCCGAAGTAACCGTTTTCCAGGTTGATCGGGCCGGGCTCCAGCGGGTAACGCTGCGCGACGGTATTCCAGTGGAGCTCGTTATCTGCATTCCGTGGCATAGGCAGGGCTCTTAATGACGAGGGGCGGGTTTGCCGTGTTTGGCGCGCAGCGGTTCGAGCAATTCAGACAGGCCGTTGCTATCGATTTCCTGCATCAGGGCCAGCAGACCGCCCAACTCGCCGTGGGGGAAACCTTCGCGGGCAAACCAGTTCAGGTACGGGCCGGGCAGGTCGGCGATGATCCGTCCCTTGTATTTGCCGAAGGGCATTTCGCGGGTGATCAGCAGTTCGAGTTTTTCGGGATTCATGAAGGCTCAGGTGTTTGTATCGAGAGCTTGGAAAATACAGGCATTCTGCATGAAGGCCAAATGACAGATCATGCAAATAACGTACATACAGATGGTTCAATTTATCGTAACCAATTGAAAATAAAGGATAAATTGTTTTGTTAAAACCTGGCACGGGCGCTGCAACCACTAAGACAACCTTCTAACCCGTACAAGGAATTGAAAAATGACTGACATCAATAAAGAATCGATCTCCGTACTGAACGACCTGATCGAGACCAGCATCGACGGCCAAAAGGGTTTCAAGGAGTGCGCTGAAGACATCAAGCACCCAGAACTCAAAGCCCTGTTTGCCAAGCGTTCCGCTGACTGCGCCACCGCCGCTGCTGAATTGAAAACCGCCGTACGTGCCTTGGGCGGTGATCCTGAAGATTCCGGTAGCGTTGCTGGTGCTCTGCACCGTGGTTGGGTCGACGTCAAGTCGATGCTCACCGGCAAGGATGAAGAGGCAGTGCTGAACGAAGCCGAGCGTGGTGAAGACCATGCCCTGAAGGCTTATAAAGAAGCGATCGAGAAGATCAACAAACACAACCTGCTGGGCATTCGTGACCTGGTTGAGCGTCAGTACCACGGCGTACAACGCAACCACGACCAGGTGAAAGCCCTGCGTAACCAGGCTCGCGCTCAGTCTTGAGTCGTCGCTGAATAGAAAAAGCCCCGCCGATGCGGGGCTTTTTTATGCGCCAGGATCAGCCAATGCTGATCGGCGGCAATTCGGTCAATGTCACGACTTGCTGCTTACGCGGTGCAAGGATCTCCGCCTCACCGTCCACGACCAACTCATCACGCTGGTTGAACACACGGGTGGCGATGCGCACGCGGAATTTCGGCAGCTTTTCGAGGATTTCCAGGCGCACGGTCAGGGTGTCGCCAATCTTCACCGGCTTCTGGAAGCTCATCTGCTGGCCGATGTAAATGGTGCCCGGCCCAGGCAACTCGCAGGCAACGGCCGCGCTGATCAAGGCGCCGCTGAACATGCCATGGGCGATACGCTCCTTGAACATGGTCGCCTTGGCGTACTCGGCGTCCAGGTGCACCGGGTTGTGGTCACCGGACATCGCGGCGAACAGCTGGATATCGCGCTCTTCCACCAATTTGCTGTAGCTGGCGGTCTGGCCGACTTCGAGGGCTTCGTACGGGGTGTTGGTTACCTGGGTCATCTAAAGGTGCATCCTGTGGCTAATCGGTAATTTAATTGACTGATTTTAAACGAAAAATTATTCGCAGCGGGTCGGCCTGCGTAATGTCAGCGCCTGGTCGAGCCACGCCAGCACATCCGCTGTGACAGCGTCGCGGTTGGTTTCGTTGAACACTTCATGACGCGCCTGCGGGTAGACAGTCAGTTGCAGGTGCTGGCAGCCGGCGTCGCGCAAGGCGTCGGCCAGACTGTTGAGACGCTTGCCCTCACTCACAGGATCACATTCGCCGCCCATCACCAGGATCGGCAGGCCCGGATCGATCTGCGCGAGATTGGACGCTTTGCTGATCTGCTGCAAGCCGCCTAGCAGGTCGATCCAGAGCTGATTGGTGCAGCGAAACCCGCACAGTGGGTCGTTGATGTACTTGTCCACCTCCTGCGGGTCACGGCTGAGCCAGTCGAACGCGGTACGATTGGGTTTGAACGCTTTGTTGAATGAGCCAAACGACAGGAATTCGATCAGCGCACTGCGCCCGCGCAACCCCTGGCGCAGGCGCTCTATGCGTGCAATCACCCGAGCGGCGCGATAGAGCGCCACGGGTTGGAAATTCGAACCGCTGAGAATCGCCCCATGCAGGCTGGCGCTGTGGTGCAGCAGGTAAGCCTGGGCGATGTAACTGCCCATGCTGTGGCCCAGCAGAACGATCGGCAACCCCGGCTGCTGCTGGCCGATATGCTGGTTGAGACTGGCCAGGTCGCCCACCACTTTGTTCCATCCATCCGTTTCGGCGTACAGGCCCAGGGTGCCTTCATCGGCGGTACGGCCATGGCCGCGCTGGTCCAGCGCATACAGGCCGTAGCCGGCGCCGCACAGGGCCTCGGCCAGACGTGCATAGCGTCCACTGTGCTCGGCCATGCCGTGGGACAGCATCACCACGGCCTTGGCCGGGCCCTCGGGCATCCATTGATTGACGTACAGGCGGCTGCGGTCATTCGCGGTCAGCCAGAAGGTGCTGTGGTTCATGGCGCTTCCTTTGCTCGGGGTCGTTGCAGTGTATAGCTCATCTATTGAGGAACTGGGTATCTGCCTGCGCATCAGCGGCAAGATTCATACAATCAATGACACGATTTAGCGTATTTGCCTGTTTGGCCATAGCTGCTAACGTCCCCAAAGCTCCGCTTTTTATAGCGTTAGGAAAGCGGCCGGACACACTCAGGTAAGAGGACAAGAATAATGCAACCTGATTTCTGGAATGACAAACGCGCGGCGGGCGTTCCCAATGACATCGACCTGTCGGCCTACAAGTCGGTGATCGAGGTCTTCGAGCGCTCCTGCAAGGCTTTTGCCGACCGTCCGGCATTCAGCAACATGGGCATCACCCTGACTTACGCCGAGCTTGAGCGCCAGAGTGCGGCGTTCGCCGGTTACCTGCAACAGCACACCGACCTCAAGCCGGGCGACCGCATTGCGGTGCAGATGCCCAACGTGCTGCATTACCCGATTGCCGTGTTCGGCGCCTTGCGCGCCGGGCTGATCGTGGTCAACACCAACCCGCTGTATACCCCGCGCGAGATGCGTCACCAGTTCAAGGACGCCGGCGTACGTGCGCTGGTCTACCTCAACCTGTTCGGCTCGCGGGTGCAGGAGGTGTGCAGCGACACCGAGATCGACTACCTGATCGAAGCCAAGATGGGCGACTTCATGCCCGCCGCCAAAGGCTGGCTGGTCAACACCTTGGTCGACAAGGTCAAGAAGATGGTCCCGGCCTACAGCCTGCCGCGCGCGGTGTCGTTCAAGCGCGCTTTGCACATGGGCGCGGGTCTGGGCGTGACGCGTCACCCGGTGACCCTGGACGATATCGCCGTGCTGCAATACACCGGCGGCACCACCGGCCTGGCCAAGGGCGCGATGCTCACCCACGGCAACCTGGTGGCAAACATGCAACAGGTGCGCGCCTGCATGTCCCAGACCGGTGAGGACGGCCACCCGCTGATCAAGGAAGGGCAGGAGGTGATGATCGCGCCGCTGCCGCTGTACCACATCTATGCCTTCACGGCGAACTGCATGTGCATGATGGTCTCGGGCAATCACAACGTGCTGATCACCAACCCACGGGACATCGGCGGCTTTATCAAGGAGCTGAAAAAGTGGCGCTTCACCGGGCTGCTGGGGCTCAACACGCTGTTCGTGGCGTTGATGGACCATCCTGATTTCAAGTCCTTGGATTTCTCCCATCTCAAGCTCACCAACTCCGGTGGCACCGCATTGATCAAGGCCACTGCCGAGCGCTGGGAGCAGATCACCGGTTGCGCGATTGGCGAAGGCTACGGCCTGACGGAAACCTCGCCGGTGGCCAGCACCAACCCCTACGGCAATAAATCCCGCCTGGGCACCGTGGGCATCCCGGTGCCGGCCACGGCGATGAAAGTGATCGATGACCAGGGCGTCGAGTTGCCCTTGGGCGAACGTGGCGAGCTGTGCATCAAGGGCCCACAGGTGATGAAGGGCTACTGGCAGCAACCGGCCGCTACCGCTGAAGCGCTGGACGCCGAAGGCTGGCTCAAGACCGGTGATATTGCGGTGATCGACGAGGATGGCTTTGTGCGCATCGTCGACCGCAAGAAAGACCTGATCATCGTCTCGGGTTTCAACGTGTACCCCAACGAAATCGAAGACGTGGTGATGGCTCACCCGGCCGTGGCCAACTGCGCGGTAATCGGTGTGCCGGACGAGCGCACGGGGGAGGCTGTGAAGCTGTTTGTGGTGGCACGTGCCGAAGGGGTGAGCCTTGAGGAGTTGAAGGCCTACTGCAAGACCAACTTCACCGGGTACAAGGTGCCCAAGCATATTGTGCTGCGCGAATCGTTGCCGATGACGCCGGTGGGCAAGATCTTGCGCAGGGAGTTGCGCGATATCGCCTAATTTGAAATGGGCTCGCAAATGTGGGAGCTGGCTTGTCGAGTCGTCGCACCGCTGCGATAGCGATGTTTCAGTCACTGGATGTATCGACTGACACGCCACTATCGCGGGCAAGCCAGCTCCCACACTGTTATTCATTGAGCTGAAATGCCCGTTCCAGAGCCTTTTCAGGGCGTATTTCAGCAATGTTTAAAGTGTGACCGAATATTGTAGGACAGTCGCGTTTATGACCACGGGGCCCACCTTTGGCTCTAGGCGACCTTTGGCAAAGCTGCTACTCTCGGCGCGCTTTGTGACGTCTCGGCCTGCTTGAAAGCGCCAGATTCACCTAAAAAAACATACACCAATAATAATCGCATCAAATGCGATGATGAATTCGCGTCGCTGACGTCGCTGAGGAGTGGGCTTCCATGAACGAAGACTTTTGGAAGGATAAGTACCCCGCCGGGATTGCTGCAGAAATCAATCCAGACGAGTATCCGAATATTCAGGCGGTACTGAAGCAGTCCTGCCAGCGCTTCGCCAACAAACCGGCTTTCAGCAACCTGGGCAAGACCATCACCTACGGTGAGTTGTACGAATTGTCCGGCGCCTTCGCCGCGTACCTGCAACAGCACACCGACTTGAAGCCCGGCGATCGCATCGCCGTGCAACTGCCCAACGTCCTCCAGTACCCGGTTGCCGTGTTCGGTGCCATCCGTGCCGGGCTGATCGTGGTCAACACCAACCCGCTGTATACCGCGCGGGAAATGGAACACCAATTCAACGACTCCGGTGCCAAGGCCCTCGTCTGCCTGGCCAACATGGCGCACCTGGCGGAAAAGGTTGTGCCCAAGACCGCCGTCAAGCATGTGATCGTCACCGAAGTTGCCGACCTGTTGCCGCCGCTCAAGCGCCTGCTGATCAACAGCGTCATCAAGTACGTGAAGAAGATGGTCCCGGCGTATCACTTGCCCCAGGCGATCAAATTCAATGACGTGCTGGCCAAGGGGCACGGCCAACCGGTCAACGATGCCAGCCCGGACAGTGGCGATGTGGCGGTGCTGCAATACACCGGCGGCACCACCGGCGTGGCCAAGGGCGCGATGCTCACCCACCGCAACCTGGTCGCCAACATGTTGCAGTGCAAGGCGCTGATGGGCTCCAACCTCAATGAAGGTTGCGAGATCCTGATCACCCCGCTGCCGCTGTACCACATCTATGCGTTCACCTTTCATTGCATGGCGATGATGCTGATCGGCAACCACAACATCCTGATCAGCAACCCGCGCGACCTGCCGGCGATGGTCAAGGAACTGTCGAAGTGGAAGTTCAGTGGATTTGTCGGCTTGAACACGCTGTTCGTGGCGCTGTGCAACAACGAGGCATTCCGCAAGCTGGACTTCTCCGCGCTGAAAGTCACCCTGTCCGGCGGCATGGCCCTGCAATTGGCCGCCGCCGAGCGCTGGAAGGCCGTGACCGGCTGTGGCATCTGCGAAGGCTACGGCATGACCGAAACCAGCCCGGTGGCCACGGTTAACCCGATCCAGCACATCCAGATCGGCACCATCGGCATTCCGGTGCCGTCCACCGTGTGCAAAGTCATCGCCGACGACGGCACTGAACTTGCCCTGGGTGAAACCGGCGAGCTGTGCGTCAAGGGCCCGCAAGTGATGAAAGGCTACTGGCAGCGCCAGGACGCCACCGACGAGATGCTCGACAGCGAAGGCTGGCTCAAGACCGGGGATATCGCGATCATCCAGCCTGACGGCTACATGCGCATTGTCGACCGCAAAAAGGACATGATCCTGGTGTCGGGCTTCAACGTGTACCCCAACGAGCTGGAAGACGTATTGGCGGGCCTGCCGGGCGTGCTGCAATGCGCAGCCATCGGTGTGCCGGATGAGAAGTCCGGTGAGCACATCAAGCTGTTTATCGTGGTCAAGCCGGGCGCGACCCTGACCAAGGACCAGGTGATGGAGCACATGCGCGCCAACGTCACCGCCTACAAGGTGCCCAAGGCCGTGGAATTCCGCGATGCATTGCCGACCACCAACGTGGGCAAGATCCTGCGCCGTGAGTTGCGCGATGAAGAGTTGAAGAAGCTCGGTCTTAAAAAGTAACCCAATAAAAAACCCCGCCGAAGCGGGGTTTTTTATTGGGGGGGTTACAGCGCGAACTGCGCGAATCCCACGCCAGCACCCGCCGGACGCACATCCTTCAAGAACGAATCCTTGTCTGCACTCAGCTCCAGCGTAATCTCCGGCTTGCGCTTGCCGGCATTGCGCACCACCAAGCCTTCGATGTGCTCGCGCAAAAACGCGGTCGGCACCTTCAGGTGCAGCAACTGGTCGGTCTCGGCGTTGTGCATCAACAGGTGGATCCACTCGTACTGGCCCACGGCAATACGGCCCACCGGCAGGTCGAACCACCAGATGTTGCGTTTGCGGTCCAGGTCGGTGAAGTGGCAGTTGTTGACGCCGAGTACGGCACCGCCCAGTTCGGTGTTTCGGCGGGCGATGGCCTGTGCTTTATTGAGTTTCATAACCTTCCTACGGGATCTGTTATTCAGCGTTATAGCCTGAATGTGCCGGGCATTCTCAGGGGTTGGCGGCAAAACATAAAGCCAAACCTGCGGCCGGCGATGAAATGCGTGGGCAAAAATAATTGAAACTCTGCTGAACGGCCTCGGGTCAATCTTTAGGTAATGACCCAAACCCTTGATTGTTCTTTCGGAGAAATACCATGAGCAGCACATCTGACAAGGTTAAAGGCGTGGCAAACGAGGCGGTCGGCAATATCAAGCAAGGTGTCGGTAAAGTCACCGGCAACGACAAACTGCGCGCCGAAGGTGTGGTTCAGGAAAAGAAAGGCGAAGTGCAGAAAGCAGTAGGCGACACCAAGGACGCGGTCAAAAAAGCGACCAAGTAACGCTGAATCGCTGGCTGGTTACACGCAGCCCGACGGCCATCCACGGATGGCCGTTTTTGTGTCACCTGGTGCAGTTAAAGTTTCGAAATTGTTTCAAGGTCGCCAAATAGGCTACCTTGATGTAGAAAACGGCCCCTGAGTCGCCCACGAACTCAACCTTTTTGCGGCGAAAGGAGACGCTATGATTTTTCCGGTTCTCGATGGTCTCAAGCTGCATAAAGTGCTGCTGCGCACCGTCAAGGAATTCGTCGATGACGAAATGCCTACCTACGCCTCGGCACTGGCCTACCAGATGCTGTTCTCGCTGTTTCCCTTCCTGCTGTTCCTGATTGCCCTGATCGGTTTCCTGCACCTGCCGGACTTCTTCACCTGGCTGCGCCTGCAGTCGGAACTGGTGTTGCCGCCCCAGGCCCTGGAGCAGGTCAACCCGGTGATCGACCAATTGCAGCAATCCAAGGGTGGCCTGCTGTCGGTGGGTATCGTGATCGCGCTGTGGACGGCCTCGGCCGGTGTGCGCTTGATGATGAGCGCGATGAACGCCGCCTACGACGTGGTTGAAGGCCGACCGATCTGGAAGCGCTTCCCACTGTCGATTTTCTACACCGTCGGCATCGCCGGCATGTTGCTGGCCGCCGCTGCGCTGATGGTGCTGGGCCCGCAAGTGATGGAGTGGCTGGCCGGGCAGATCGGCATGCAGGAGTTCGTGGTCACCCTGTGGACCATCCTGCGCTGGCCGTTGATCGTGATTCTGCTCATGTTCGCCGTGGCCCTCATGTACTACGTGATGCCCGATGTCGAACAGAAATTCCGCTTTATCACCCCAGGCTCTGTGTTGGCGGTGGTGGTGTGGATCGTCGCGTCATTGGGGTTCGGCTACTACGTCAAAACCTTTGCCGACTACAACGCCATGTATGGCAGTATCGGTGCAATCATCGTGTTGCTCCTGTACTTCTACATTTCCGCCGCCGTGCTGTTGCTGGGCGCGGAGATGAATGCGGTGATCGAGCACATGTCCGCCGAAGGCAAGGACCCGGGTGAAAAAGAGTTCGATGAGCCCGGCCACACCGATGAAAAACAACACGTCTCAGGCCTCGGCCGGGACCACTCCAAGCCCACTGCCGATGAAGTCTGATCGATGATCCGTGAAATCCTGAAAATGGGCGACGAGCGCCTGCTGCGTATCGCGCCCCCGGTTCCGCCGGAAATGTTCGACAGCCCCGAGCTGTGGCAATTGATCGATGACATGTTCCAGACCATGGAACACGTGGGCGGCGTCGGCCTGGCCGCACCGCAGATCGGTGTCGACCTGCAATTGGTGATCTTCGGTTTCGAGGCCAGCGAACGCTACCCGGACGCGCCGCCGGTGCCACAGACGATCCTGATCAACCCGCTGATCACACCACTGAGCCCGGTGCTGGAAGAGGGCTATGAAGGTTGCCTGTCTGTGCCGGGTTTGCGGGGTGCGGTGGATCGCTATCAGCAGATTCGTTATGAGGGCTTCGATCCCAAGGGCGAGCCGATCGTGCGCATTGCCGAGGGCTTTCATGCGCGGGTGGTGCAGCATGAGTGTGATCACTTGATCGGGCGCTTGTACCCGTCGCGGATTACCGATTTCACCAAGTTCGGGTTTATCGAAGTGATGTTCCCGGACATGGATCCCACGGCTGACGACTAGGCAACCCAATCCCTGTAGGAGCCGGCTTGCCGGCGATAGGCCAATTGAGTTCTACCTTGAACTCAAGGATGCCATCGCCGGCAAGCCGGCTCCTACAGGTTGGGTATTCAAGACGGATTATCGGGTGGGTTTGACGAACCGCAACGTCATCCGGTCCGATTCGCCAATGGCCGCATACTTCGCCTTATCCTGCTCGCCCAATCTCAGCGTCGGCGGCAACGTCCACACGCCAGCCGGGTAGTCCTTGGTATCCTTAGGATTAGCATTCACCTCGCTCTGTCCCGCCAGCTTGAACCCGGCATCGGACGCCAGCTTCACCACCTGCGCCGTTGTCAGGTAACCGCTGTCCTTGATCGCTTCCAGATCCGCGCCGTCCTTGGCCCGGTGATCTTCCACGCCCAGCACGCCGCCCGGTTTCAGTACCTTGTAGAACGCACTGAACGTGGCCGGCGCAGTACCTGCCTCGACCCAGTTATGCACATTGCGGAAGGTCAGTACGGCATCCGCCGAAGCCGGCTTGCCGAACACCGGCGCCTTGGGGTCGAACTCGACCACCTCGGCCTTGGCGTAGTGAGCCGGATCAGCCGCGAATTTCTTCTTCAGGTTCTCTTCGGACGTCCGCGCGTAAGCACTGCTGCTGGCGGCCTGCACGGCGGCAATGTACTGCCCGTGATCCTTGAGCAACGGGGCCAGCACTTCGCTGTACCAGCCGCCACCGGGGGTGATCTCGATCACCGTCTGCTTGGCGCCCAAACCGAAGAATTCCAAGGTCTGCTGTGGATGCCGATAGCCGTCGCGGGCGCTGTTGGCCGGGTCGCGCCAACTGCCGGCGAGCACGCTTTGGTACTGCTTGGCGGTAATGGGCGCGTCGGCTGCCTGGCTCAAGACTGGAACGAGCAGGGCGGTGAGGGAGAGGGCTGCAAGCGTCGTTTTCATGATCATCCTGTAAAGGGCCACTGTGCTGCCGAGGCTAGCATGGGCCCTGCGGTCGCCGATCACACATTATCTGCGGTCGACCTCACCAAACGATCTAAGCCCATCGCGATCATGGGCTTGTTGCGCTTGTAGCGTACCAAGCGTTCGCTGAGGGATTGCGGCAGCACGGTGTCCTGGGTGAAGCCCATGCGTTGATACAACCCTTCCAGGTCTGGATGACACAACAACCACAGGGTGCCGTCGACATCGGCAACCGCTGCCTCGATCACCCGCGCCGCCAGCCCTTGGCCGCGATAGGCAGGGTCAACGAACACCCCGGTCAACCATTGCCCACCCACCACGGGCGTCAGGCACAACCCAGCGACGATCTCACCGTCCCGCGCCACCCACAACCGCCCACCCTTGAGCGCCTTCATCGACGAATTGTGGTTGCGGTAAAACTTGTTCAGCAGCGGCCACAGCGGCTCTGCCAGCGGTTCGATGTTCAATTCGGGCATGGTGTTCAGGCAGCGTTATCCAAAGCCTTGGATTATAAGCGCCTTCTGCCGGGCAATAGGTGGTATACCCAGTGCTACATCCCCTGTCAGTGGAGCATGCATCATGGCCAAAGGTATGGATTCAAAGAAAGCCGCGAAGAAAAAACCGGCAAAGACCGCCGATGAAAAACGCGCAGACAAAAAGGCCAAGAAATCTGAAACCGGCCTGTTCGGTCACTGAGTTACAAGCTTAGAACCAAACGATCTGCAAGATTTTCCCGCCCCATTGCACAGAGCAGGAAACACCTGCTCTGAGCGGCTGATGGCCAACTACCTTGATCTGACCCAACGCCGGGAAATCGAAGCCCTGGCCAGCACCTTTACCGCAAGAACCGAATGGCCGACCTGGCTGCTGCTGATCGGCGTGTACGCCGGTTGGTTTGCCGTGATCCTGGGCAGCCATTGGCTGGGCCTGGGATTGAGCCTCTTGCTGCTGATTCCGATCGTGACGCTGTGGCTGTCGGTGCAACACGAATTGCTCCACGGCCATCCCACCCGTTCGTTGCGGCTCAATAAGCTGCTCGGCTACGCGCCCTTTGCGGTGTGGTACCCGTACACGCTGTACCGCGACAGCCACTTGCTGCACCACAACGACGAAGACCTGACCCTGCCGGGCATCGACCCGGAAAGCCGATACCTCAACCAGCAGCAATGGGACAACAGTTCGCTGTTCGAGCGTGGCGTGCATTGGCTGACCAAGACGGTTCTGGGTCGCTTTGGGTTGGCCGCCCCCTTGGCAATCGGCCGTCTGGCCCGTCATGAATTCCAGCGCCTGCCCCAGGTGTGGCCGATGTGGCTGGCCCACGGCGCCGTCACCGTATTGATGCTGGGTTTCATCGCCCATTACAGCGTGCTCTCGGTGTGGCATTACCTGTTGCTGGTCAGCGTGCCGGCCTTGTCGCTGGCGTCGATCCGTTCCTACTATGAACACCGCCCGCACCCGCAGCCGGAGCAACGTACCGTGCTTAACGAAGCGTCCTGGCCGTGGACCTGGCTGTTCCTCAACAACAACCTGCACCTGGTGCACCACGACTTGCCGAAGCTGCCCTGGTACTTGCTGCCCACGGTCTACCGCGCCCGCCGCGAACAATGGGTGGCGCGCAGCGGTGGGTTCCTGGTGCCGGGCTACGGCCAGTTGATCAGCCGTCACGGCCTCAAGGCCATCGATAGCCCCCGGCACCCTTTTGCGTGAGAGATGACCATGAGTGACCACTACGCCGAGCTGCTGATGTATGTCGCGCCTGCGCCGATCGAGCAGGCCAACCAGCAGTGGATTGCACGCATCCTCCAACACCTGAACCTGGGTCGGCGCAACGCCGATCATCTCGATCTGCACAGCCTGTGGCTTGCGCCGGAATTGGTCGTGACCCAGACCTGCGGTTATCCGTTGATGACTCAACTGCGCGGCCAGGTCCGCGTCATCGGCCGCCCGCGCTACGAGTTGCCCCATAGCAGCCAAGGCGAGCATTGCAGCTTGCTGCTGACCCGCGATGACAATCCGGGCCGCACGTTGGAGGATTTCTACAACAGCCGTGGCGTAATCAACGGCCACGACTCCAACAGCGGCATGAACCTGCTGCGCGAACGCCTGGCACCCTTGCAACGCGACGGGCGCTTCTTCGCCAACGTCGCCATCAGCGGCGCCCACCGCGAGAGCCTGCGTTGGCTGCGCGAAGACCGCGCCGACCTCGCCGCCATCGACAGCGTCACCTACGACTACCTCGCCCGTTTCGCGCCGCAGGAAGTGGCGGGGCTGCGCATCGTCAGCCGTAGCGCACCGAGCCCGACCTTGCCCTACATCGGCCCATTGGGCTTGAGCGATGAACAGGTAATTCAACTCCGCCAGGCCATGAACCGGGCGTTGCAGGACTTGCCGCAAGTCGCCGAGACGCTGGGCCTGCAGGCCGTGCTACCCGCCAGCGAAGAGGACTACGAAGTGCTCCTGGACTACCAACGACAGGCCCTCAGCGCTGGCTACCCAGTACTTCAATAAGGTTATATAAAAATACCTTTTAAATATTATTAAAGAATAAGCAGCCTTGCTAGGATCGCTCCACCGGAACACCGGACATAACGCGCAACCTACTCAGATGGAGCCACTATGTCCGGCGCCGACACTTCTCACAGCGATTACGTGGGCGGATTGTTCCGCAGTCATTACGACTGGCTGTGCAGCCGTTTGCACCGCCACCTCGATTCCCGTGCCCACGCCGAAGACATCGCCGCCGACACCTTCGTCCAGCTGCTGAGTGCGCCGGGTGTCGTGCCCATCCGCCAGCCGCGTGCGCTGCTCACCACCATCGCCCAGCGGCTGATGTATCAACTGTGGCGCCGGCGTGATCTGGAACGGGCCTACCTCGACGCACTCGACAACGACGAAACCTCCAGCGCGCCGTCTCCCGAAGAGCTGGCACAAATGCTCGAAGCCTTGCAAGCCATCGACCAGTTGCTCGACGGCTTGCCGGCCAAGGTCAAGGCGACCTTCTTGCTCTCGCAGCTCAATGGCCTGACCTACCCGGAAATCGCCAGCGAACTGGGGATTTCCCAGCGCTCGGTCAGCGATTACATGACCCGCGCCTTCAACCGCTGCCTGCGGCTGTGCCTGGAATGAGTGACGAGTTGATCAACAGCGCCACGCGCTGGTACGTGTTGTTGCGTTCCGGTGAAGCCACGGCGGCCGACTGGCAACATTACGAACAATGGCGGGCTGCCGATCCTCTTCATGACGCCCTGTGCCGACAGTTGGAAACCCGTCTGGGTGTATTCCAGGTCCCCCAGGCGCAAGGGGTAAGCGGCAAGGTGTTGCAGCAGGCGCTGGAGGCGCCGTCCAGTCGACGCCATATGTTGCAAGTCGCGCTGGCCGGTGTCGGTGTGGCTGTTGGCGCGGCGTTGCTGGCCAAGCCGTTGGGCTTGCCGTTGGCTGACCTCACGGCGGATATCCGCACTGGCACCGGCGAGCGCCGCACCGTCACGTTGGACGATGGCAGCGAATTGCTGCTTAACGCGCAAAGCGCCGCTGATATCCAGTTCGACCTGCAACGACGCCTGGTCCGTCTGCGGGAGGGCGAGTTGCTGGCCAAGGTCGCCAGTGATCACATTCGACCGTTTTTGATCCAGACCGAACAAGCGCGACTGCGCGCCTATGGCAACCGTTTTTTGCTGCGCGAACGGGAAGGGCAGGGTCAGGTCGTCGCGCTAAACGGCACGGTGGAAATCGACGGCCAGAACGGCGAACGCCTGCAACTCGCCGCCGGCCATGAAGTGCATTACGACCGCGCTGGATTCGGCCCGGTGCAGGCCAGTTCCTCCGGGGCCACGGCCTGGGTCGACGGCTTCCTGCAAGTGCGCGACCGCCCGCTGGCTGAAGTCATCGACGCACTACGGCCCTATCACAATGGCGTGCTGCGCCTGGACCCCACCGTGGCGGGCCTGCGTGTCAGCGGTTTGTACCGGCTGGACAACCCCCAGCAAATCCTCGACACCCTGGCGCGCACCTTGCCGATCCATATCACCCGCCGCACCGGCCTGTGGGTGACTGTAAATGCCACCTGAAACTCGTAGGAGCCGGCTTGCCGGCGATGGCATCTCCTCGGTCTTGCAGAGGCTCCGAGGTGTCTGCATCGCCGGCAAGCCGGCTCCTACAGGTGGTGGGGTGCTTATTGATTGTGTGGGTTCTAAGGACATAACCAAACAGTCTGCAAGTTTTCCCTCCGCCGTCCCACATCACTCCCGTAAGCGCTGCGGGGAGCAGCGTCGTCGAGTTTCCTTGGGGGGAGCCAAAGTGAATCAGTTCAACCGTGTGCCGCTTCGAACCTTTGCCCTGGTGCCGTTTGCCAGCCTGTTGTTGTCGTTTGCGGCCAGTGCAGAAGAGGTGCGCCAGGTCTACCACATCGCGCCTGGCCCGCTGGATGAGGTGCTGCTGAACATCAGTCGCCAAAGTGGCCAGGTGATCTCGTTTACGCCGCAATTGGGTAACTATTCTTCGGCCAGCGTGGACGGTTCGCTGTCGGCGCAACAGGCGGTGGACGCCGCACTCAAGGGCACCGGCCTGCAAGTCCAGGTCAGTCCGGACGGTGCATTTATCATCAAGGAAGGCGCGAGCAAAAACGCGACCAGCAACGTCAAGGCACAAACCAGTGCAGCGCAAGCGCCGACCCTGGACCGCGTGGTCGCCATCGGCACCCGGCGCAGCGACGCCACCGCCTTGACCAGCGCCGCGCCGGTGGATGTAATCAACGCCGAAGAACTCAAGCAGACCGGCGCCACCAGCCTCAACCAGGCGCTGTTCCAACTGCTGCCGTCATTCAACTTTCCGCAGAACCAGAGCGCCACCCGTGGCCAGAACCCCAAGGGCGCGTCCCTGCGAGGCCTGGCGCCGGACCAGACGCTGGTGCTGATCAACGGCAAGCGCCGCCATGCCTCGGCGGTGGTGAACATCTCCGGCGGCGTACCGTTCATTGGCGCACAGCCGGTGGACCTGGACATGATCCCCATCAGCAGCATCGACCACGTCGAAGTGCTGCGTGATGGTGCCTCGGCGCAATACGGCTCGGATGCGGTGGCCGGCGTGGTCAACATCGTGCTCAAGGAGCGTGACAGCGGTGGCCAGGTCAACACCCAACTGGGCAAATACGCCCAGGGCGACGGCTTCAGCAAAACCACTGATGGTTGGTACGGCCTGGGGTTGCCGGGGGATGGTTTCCTGACCCTGAGCTTCAACACCCTCAACAACAAACCCACCGACATTGGCGACAAATACGTCGCCGACGGCCAGTTGCAAGACCCGCGCTGGGGCGGTGCCGGGCGCGATAAATTCAACCTGGCGGCCAACGCCGAAGTCGGCCTGAGCGATCAATGGCGCCTCTACAGTTTCGCCACCTTTGGGCAGGACAAGTCGGTGAACAACACGCCACCGCTGCTGGCGAATAACCCGAACAACGTGCAGGGCATTTACCCCAACGGCACCATTCCCAAATACCGCTACCGCTATGAAGACGGCGCACTCACCGTCGGCACTCGCTATGAAGACGACACGCTTGGCCGCTTTGACCTCAGCGCCACCTACGGTCGCGACAAGCACGATGAACTGGCCTTCAACACGGTCAACCCGAGCTACGGCCTAAACAGCCCGACAAAATTCGACGTGGCGACGCTGGTCAACGAGCAGACCAACCTTGGCCTGGATTACGCCAAGGACCTGGACGTCAACTGGTCGAGCCATCCGCTGACCGTCTCGGCAGGCATTGCCTACCGCCATGAGCAGTATCGTCTGGAGGAGGGCGACTACGAGTCCTACTCCTTTGGCGGCATCAACGGTGTACAGGTCGGCGCGGTGCAAGCCTCCGGTCTCACGCCAGACGACGCCGGCACCTACAAGCGGGATGTCGGCGGCGTTTACTTCGGTCTGGAGCACCAGCTCACCGATAAATTCCAGGTCGGCCTGGCCGGGCGCACCGAGCACTATTCGGACTTCGGATCGGCCACCACCGGCAAGCTCTCGGCGCGGTATGACTTCACGCCGCAGGTGGGCTTGCGCGCCACGGTGAACAACTCCTTCCGTGCGCCGACCCTGGGGCAGATCGGCACGTCGTGGACCACCACCACCAACGTCGACATCAACGGCAACCCGGTGCTGACGCGCATGTTGCCCGCCGACAACCCGGCCGCCCGTGCGCTGGGCGCCGAGCCGCTCAAGCCCGAGAAGTCCACCAACTACTCACTCGGCTTGGTGCTGCGTCCGGTCGAAAACGCTTCGCTGACTATCGACGCCTACCAGATCTCAATTCGTGACCGCCTGCTCTACAGCGGCGGCATTTCCGGGCCGCGCGCCGAGCAGATCCTGCAGCAAGCCGGGTTTGGCCAGTACACCTGGGCGCAGTTCATGACCAACGCGGCCAACACCCGCACCCGTGGCGTCGACATCGTCGGCAAGTACAACCTGGACCTTGCGCAGTACGGCGCGTTGAGCCTGTCGGCCGGCTACACCAAGGCACGCACCACGATCGAGAAGGTCCACGAAAACCCCAACGGTTTCGACATCCTCACCCGCGAAGCCCGTGGCTTTCTCGAGCACGGCTACCCCGAAGACAAGCTGGTGCTCGGCGCGACCCACCGCATCGGCGCGTGGACCATCGCCCTCAGTGAAACCCGCTACGGCGAATACCGCAAATACGCCGCCAGCGAAGCCAACGCCCAGTACGACCAGACCTTCGGCGCGCAGTGGAACACCGACCTGGACGTGAACTACGCCTTCACCCAACAACTGCGCTTGTCGGTCGGCGCCAACAACCTGTTTGACAGCAAACCCGACGACTTCAACACCCGCCTGCGCCAGACGCCGGGACAGCAGTACAGCTACCTGTCGCCGTCGGCGCCGGAAGGGGCGTTTTACTACACGCGGCTCAGTTATGACTTTTAAGCAGGGGAAACCGAGTTGCGGCCATCGCCGGCAAGCCGGCTCCTACAGATCACCACGAGGTTCTGCATGAAAAGACTTAAAACACTGCTCGGTGGCTCGCTGCTGGCACTGGCCGTTTTGGCGCAGCCATCAACGGCCGCCGAAACCGTCAAACCCATCCACTTCGGTGACATCACCTGGGAAAGCGGCAGCTTGATCACCGAGGTACTGCGCCTGATTGTCGAGAAAGGCTACGGCCTGCCGACTGACACCTTGCCCGGTAGCACCGTGAGCCTGGAAGCCGCCCTGGCCAAGGACGATATCCAGGTGATCGGTGAAGAGTGGGCCGGGCGCAGTCCGGCGTGGGTCAAGGCGGAAAACGAAGGCAAGGTGTTCGGCCTCGGTGACACGGTCAAAGGCGCCACCGAAGGCTGGTGGGTGCCGGAGTTCGTGATCAAGGGCGATGCCGCGCGCGGCATCAAACCCCTGGCGCCGGACTTGAAGTCGGTGGCGGACCTGCCGCGCTACAAAGACGTGTTCCGCGACCCCGAAGACCCGAGCCGTGGGCGCTTCCTCAACAGCCCCACCGGCTGGACCTCGGAGATCGTCAACAGCCAGAAGCTCAAGGCCTACAAACTCACCGACAGCTTCGTCAACTTCCGCACCGGCTCTGGCGCGGCGCTGGATGCCGAAGTGGCGTCGTCGATCCGTCGTGGTAAACCCGTGTTGTTCTACTACTGGTCGCCGACGCCGCTTTTGGGGCGGTTCAAGCTGGTCAAGCTTGAGGAGCCGCCGTTCAACGCCGAGGCCTGGAAGACCCTGTCCGACGCAAAAAACCCTAACCCCATCGGCACCCGCTCGATGCCGGCGCGCCTGGCGATTGGTGTGTCGGCGCCGTTCAAGGCGCAGTACCCGCAACTGGTAAGCGTGTTTGAAAAGGTCGACCTGCCGATTGATCTGCTTAACGGCATCCTCGGCGAAATGAGCGAGAAACGTACACCGCCGCGCCAGGTCGCTGAAGCGTTCCTCAAGAGTCACCCAGACATCTGGCAACAGTGGGTGCCGGCGGATGTGGCGGCCAAGCTGAAGGGAGCGTTCTGATGTTTAAAATCTTCGCTGCTGCGGTACTTTCACTGGTCGCCGGCCAGGTGCTGGCGGCCGAACCGGCCACGTTACGCATCGGTTACCAGAAAAGCTCGGTGAGCATGGTATTGGCCCGTGAGCACAAACTTTTCGAGGACGCGTTGCCCGGCACCCAGGTGCAGTGGATCGAATTCCTCGGCGGCCCGCCGCTGATCGAAGCACTGAACGGTGGCAGCCTGGACATCGGCAATATCGGTGATATCCCGCCGATCTTTGCCCAGGCCGCTGGCATCGACTTGCAGTACTTCGCCGTGGAGCCCAACGAAGGCAAGACCGAAGCGGTGTTGGTGCCCAAAGCCAGCAGCGTGCACAGCGTGGCCGAACTCAAGGGCAAGCGCGTGGCGCTGCTCAAGGGCTCCAGCGCCCACAACCTGTTCCTGAAAAGCCTGCTGCGCGCCGGTCTGCAATGGAAGGACGTGAATGTGGTGTACCTGTCGCCATCCGATGGGCGTGCCGCGTTTGAGCAAGGCAAAGTCGACGCGTGGGTGGTGTGGGACCCGTACTACTCCGCGGCCGTGGTCGACGGTTCCGCCCGCGTGTTGGGCGATGGCCAGGGCCTCAATCCGGCGGGCAGTTTCTTCGTGGTGAGCAGCCCGTTTGCCAAGCAATATCCGCAATCCATTGGCGCGATCATCCAGACGCTGGCCAAGGCGCAGCGCCTGTCCCTCGACCAGCCCGAAGCGAGCATCGCGCTGATGGCCAAGACCCTGGGCCTGCAACCGGCGGTGGTCAAGAGCTACTTCGACCACCGCTCGCCCGCGCCGATTCGCCCGTTGGAGGCGGTCGACGTCGGCAACCAGCAACGCACTGCCGACCTGTTTTTTGCCAACGGCCTGATCCCGAAAAAGGTCGATGTACAGCAAGCTGTCTTCAAGGCGCCCTGAATTATCTGTGACCGCTTATTGTGGCGAGCAGGCTTGCCCTGCGTTGGGCTGCGAAGCAGACCCAAACCTGTCACCGCAGCGTGCCTGACGCACTGCGGTTGCTTGGATAGGGGCCGCTTCGCAGCCCAACGCGGGGCAAGCCCGCTCGCCACAAGGTAAAGCGCACTCATCCAAAATTAATCAGTGAGCAGACCATGCAACCGATCTACATCGATTTTCTCAACGGCCTCGACATCGACGAACTGAACCTCACCAACGACGAGATCCTCACCGCCATCGAAGCCAGCCTGGCGATCCAGGGCCGTGGCGAGGCGGTGATCGAGCCGCGTACCCACCTGATTCCCGGCGGTGAGATCAACGGCCACTTCAACGTACTGCGCGGTGTGCTGGGCGGCGATATCGGCTATGCCGGCGTCAAAGTGGTGGGGGATTTTGTCGACAACTACCGCAAGGGCTTGCCCTCGGAATTGGCGATCCTCAACCTGCTGGACCCGGCCACCGGGATTCCCAAGGCGATCCTGGATGCCTCGGCGATCACCGATATGCGCACCGGTGCGATTACGGCCATCGGCGCCAAATACCTGGCCCGGCCCGACAGCAAAGTGCTGGCGCACATTGGCGCGCGTGGCACGGCGTATTGGAACGTGCGCTTGCTGGATCACCTGTTCGACTTCGACGAAATCCGTGTGCACTCACGCCGCAGCGAAAGCCGTGAAGCCTTCGCCGAGCGTCTGCGCAAGGACCTGGGCAAACCGGTGATCGTTACCGACGATTGGGAATCCACCGTACGTGGCGCTGACATTGTGGTCGAGGCGTCGCGCCTGGATCAGCCCGAACCCTTGTTGCGCACCGACTGGATCAAACCCGGTGCTTTCGTGGTGCCTTACGGCACCATGAGCGCGGTGGAGTTGTCGCTGACCGACATCATGAGCAAGTTGGTAGTCGATGATTGGGGCCAGTGCAAAGGCGGGCTTTTTGGCGCGCTACGTGCCCATGTCGACGCTGGCAAACTCAGCGCCCAGACCCTGCACGCCGAACTGGGCCAGATCGTGGCCGGCCTGAAAACCGGCCGGGAGAACCCCGAGGAAACCATCCTCTTCTGGCACCGTGGGCTGAGCCTCAGTGATATCGCGTTGGGCCATGCGCTGCTGGAAAAAGCCGGGCGTCTGGGGATTGGCCAGCGGTTGCGCTGGGCATGATTCACTTCGACCCTCAAGGTTTGGCCCTTACCGATTTACTGGCGATTGCCCGGCAAGACGTACCGGCGGATTTCTCTGCGCAGGCCCGTCAGCGTATTGAAGAAGGCCACCAGTTGTTGGTGAAACTGGCGGCTGAAGGCACGCCGATTTATGGCGTGAATACCGGCCTCGGTGCCGCGGTGGATACGGCAGTGGTGCCCGTACAGGCGAACATTCCGTTGGGGCGCGCGGTGGGTGTTGGACGCCTGGCCAATCGTCAGGAACTGCGCGCCATTACTGCCGCGCGCTTGGCCGGATTAGCCCAAGGGCGTTCGGGCATTTCGGCGCAGGCCGCGCAGGCGTTGCTGGATTTACTCAACGCCGGTGCCGAACCGCAGGTGCCGTTGCTCGGCTCGTTGGGCGAGAGCGACCTGGCGCCATTGGCGCACCTGAGCCTGGCACTGTCGGTGCCGTTGACCGGCAAGGACGGGCTGGCGCTGGTCTCGGCCAATGCTGCCAGTGTCGGGCTCGGCGCGTTGCTGGTCGCCGAGGCGCAGCAAGTGTTGGCGGCGGTGCTGGCAGCGTTGGCGTTGTCGTGCGAGGGCTACCGGGCCAATCTCAGCCCATTCCAGCCATGGGCATCTCGCTTGCGGCCTGCACCGGGGCAAAGCGGGCAGTCGGCGGCGCTGTTGTGGTTACTGGCGGGCGGTGAGTTGACGGACAGCCCGCGTCGTCTGCAGGACCCCTTGAGCTTTCGCTGCGCCACAGTGGTACAGGGCGCGGCGCAGCAGGCGTTGCAGCAGTTGCATGACCTGGTCGAACTGGAACTGCGCAGTGGGGCGGACAACCCGGCGCTGATCAGCGAAGAAGCGTTAGTGCTGGCCACCGCGAATTTTGACAGCACGCATTTGGCGCTGGCTGCTGAAGGGTTAGGCCTGGCGCTGAATCGAGTGGCCGCGTGCAGCGCCGAGCGGATTGCCAAATTGCTATCGCCGGCTTCGAGTGATCTGCCGCGCTTCCTGATCACTCAACCCGGTCATGTCGGCCTGGCCGCCTTGCAGCGCACCAGTTCGGCGTTGGTCGCGGAAATCGGCCATCTGGCCAATCCATTGCCGGCGGTGAGCGTGCCGGTGGCGGACCGCGTTGAAGATTATGCGGGCCAGGCCTTGGCTGCGGTCGACAAGACTCGTCGCTTGACCGAGCGGGTGTTGTGGCTGGCCAGTATTGAACTGATCGTCGCCGCGCAGGCAGTGGACCTGCGCGGTGAGCTGCGTCTGGGGGACGGCGCTCGGCAGATCCATGAAACCGTGCGCAGCCAGGTGGCTCATCTGGATAAGGATCGTGCGGGTTCGGTGGATGTGCTGGCGCTAAGCGCCTTCATCTCGACTCATGGGTTTTCGGCGGCCAATGCTGCAATCACCGCCGGTCGCTCACCCACCCGCTGCTGAAACGCCGCCAGCGCTGGCCAGTCGCCCAGATCCATCGCGTGAAACGCCGCCCAGCGCAGCACCACGAACAGGTAGGCATCCGCCACCGAGTACTGCGCGCCCAGCAGGTAGTCCTGACGCTCCAGCGTGTGCACCAACACCGCGAAGCGCTTGAACAGCGTGGCCTGGAATGAGGCTTTTACTTCGCCTTGAATCGCGTTGTTGAAGAACACCGCCAAGCCGCCATGAATCTCGGTGGCAATGAAATTCAGCCATTCTTGCAGACGCACGCGCTCCCAGCTGCCATTGGCCGGCGCCAGGCCTGCGGCGGGTTTCAGGTCGGCCAGATATTGCAGGATTGCACTGGCTTCGGTCAGTACCTGGCCATTGTCCAGTTTCAGCGCCGCGACGTAGCCCTTGGGGTTGATCTGCAGGAAGTCTTCGCCGTCGGCGGTGGTCTTGGCCTGGTTATCCACCAGGACCAGGTCGAACGGCAGCGCCAATTCGCGCAGCACGATATGCGGGGCGAGGGAACAGGCGTGGGGGAAGAAATACAGTTTCATCTGGGGCAGCTCCGTTGAATTTGCGCCAGTCTCGCGGGCGTGGCACCGTGCGTAAAATTAAACGTTCAGACCCCTGCCATAAGGACAGCTACTGCGATGATGAACCTGATGCACTGGCGCTTGCTGGTGGCCGTGGCCGATCACGGCAGCATCACCGCCGCCGCCGAGCGCGTGGGCATGACCCAATCTGCCGCCAGCCAGGCCATGGCCGGTATGGAAGCGACGTTGGGCGCGCAGCTGTTTACCCGCGAACCGCGCAAGACCTTGCCCACCGCCCTGGGCTTGAGTGTGATTGAGCAGGCGCGAGTCATGCTTGGGGCCTTGCAGACGATTCGTAGCACCGTGGACGAAGCCCGGCCCATGTTGCGTGGGACGATTCGCATCGCCAGTTTCCCCATGGTGCTGGCGACGTTTCTGACACCCGCGTTACAGCGTTTTGCGCAGCTTTATCCCGGGATAGAAGTCACTACCCTGGATGTCACTGACAACGAGGTGCTCACCTTGCTCGACACCGGGCTCATCGATTTGGGCGTGGTGCTCAATCCCAAGCCGGAGCGCAATGCGACGGTGCTGGGTCGTGACTTCTGGAGGGCCGTGCTGCCTGTGGACCATACGCTGGCCCAGCGCCCGGTGGATGCCACGGTGTCGCTCGAGGAACTGCTTGAGCAGCCTTTTGTACTCGCCACCGGTGGGTGCACCGCCAATGCTCGCAGCCTGGGCGCCGCCGCGGGGCTGGCGCTGCGCGATATCCGCGTGGAAGTGCGTGAATGGAGCAGTGCCTTCAGCCTGGTGCGTGAGGGCGTCGGCGTTACGTTGG
The DNA here is from genome assembly GCF_013385825.1 of Pseudomonas reactans. GTDB lineage: Bacteria > Pseudomonadota > Gammaproteobacteria > Pseudomonadales > Pseudomonadaceae > Aquipseudomonas > Aquipseudomonas reactans. The sequence continues at coordinate 296,413 of NZ_JACAPG010000021.1, forward strand.
TGCCGGAAATGGCCTTGCCGGCCCAGCGCAAGGGCTTGCGCGTGATGGCGTTGGATGTGCCGCTGCACCGTGAATTTGCCTTGGTCGGTGCGCCGGATCGCCCACCGTCAGCCGCCGCCCTCGCATTGTTAAAAATGCTGGATGACTAGTGGCCTTGCATAGCGCCAAGCCCTGTCTATGCTCATCCAGAACCGTTGATGACGCTTGGCATATAAAGCGATTCGGATGGTTGTTCCCATAAAGATCTGCCAGCAATATTCAATCCGTGAATGGAATGCGCCTCGCCAGGCGCTGGTAATTGAAGGGTGATCCGAACATGTTCAACCGCCATCACAAATCCGACCTGCAAGAAATCGAACGTTTCTCCTGCGCCCTCACCGAATCCAACGCCAAACTGGCCGCCATCAGCCGTTCCATGGCCATGATCGAGTTTGACCCCAGTGGCGTGATCCTCGACGCCAACGACAACTTCTGCAAAGCGATGGGCTACAGCGCCGAGGAGATTCGCGGCAAACATCACCGCCTCTTTTGCGAAGAGGCCTACACCCACACCGACGGCTACGCCAAGCTCTGGCGCGACCTGGCGCGGGGCGAGGCCCTCAGCGGCACCTTCATGCGCCTGAACAAGCACGGCCAGGAAGTGTGGCTGGAAGCCAGCTACATGCCGGTGCTGGACAAGGACAACCACGTGCAGAGCGTGATCAAAGTCGCGTCGGACATCACGGCGCGGGTCCATCACGAACATGAAAACCAGAGCCTGATCGACGCCATCGGTCGTTCCATGGCGGTGATCGAGTTCACCCCGCAGGGCCAGATCATCAACGCCAACGAAAACTTCCTGAAGACCGTGCAGTATTCCTTGGATGAAATCGTCGGCCAGCACCACAGCATGTTCTGCCACCGCAATGAAGTGGAATCGCCGGCCTACAAGGCGTTCTGGGCGTCGCTCAATCGTGGCGAATACCACTCGCACCGCTTCGAGCGCAAAAACAAGTACGGCAAGACCCTGTTCCTGGAAGCGTCCTACAACCCAATCTTCGACACCAATGGCCGCCTGTACAAAGTGGTGAAGTTCGCCAGCGACATCACGGACCAAGTCACCACCCTGCGTAATGCCGCCGATTCGGCCCACGCCACCTCGGTGCAAAACGACGCCTGCGCCCGCAAGGGCTCGGAGGTTGTGCAGCAAACCGTACAGATCATCGAAGAGATTTCCCACGACCTGAACCAGGCGGCCGTGAGTATCGACGCGGTCAGCAAGCAATCGGACATCATCGGCGCGATCGTGCAGACCATCCGCAGCATTGCCGAGCAGACCAATATGCTGGCGCTCAACGCCGCGATCGAAGCCGCAAGGGCGGGTGAACACGGACGCGGCTTTGCGGTGGTGGCTGACGAAGTGCGCAGCCTTGCCGCGCGCACCAGCCAGGCGACGGTGGAAATTGTCGATGTGGTGCGCAAGAACCACGACCTGTCGCTGAGTGCGGTGTCGAGCATGCAGTCAAGCTTGAGCCGCACGGGCTTGGGAGTGGAATTGGCGAATGAAGCGGGGCAGGTCATCCTGGAGATCCAGGAAGGGTCACGGCATGTGGTGGATGCGATCGGGCAGTTCAATTCGACGCTACAACTGCAATAATCTGACAACCCAATCCCTGTAGGAGCCGGCTTGCCGGCGATAGCATCACCTCGGTCTATCTGACTCACCGAGGCGCCTGCATCGCCGGCAAGCCGGCTCCTACAGTTGATCTGCGGTGCGGCTTAGATCGCAGCCAGCGTCTCTTTCAGCGCCTGCGCCTGCGGGTCAACGGTCTTCGCCGCTACCTGCTGCTCTTGTTGCTGCTTCAAACGTTCAGCGACTTCCTTGGCAATGGCGTCCTGTTTTTCCTGCGGCAGTGCCTGCACGTCCGCCTCAGTCAAACCCTGTTCCTTGAGCAATTGCTCACGGATACGCTCGGCCGGGGATTTGCTCATGTAGTCCGTGAACTCGGAGCGCGCGGTGCTGGCAGTCGCACCGGTCTTTGGCACGTCCGGCGTTGCGGTAGCGGCAGTGACGGCTTCTGTGGTGGTCTGCAATTGCACGCGGGTCTTGGCGAAGGCCTCGTCGATGCGGTCGTTGGCCTTGTCCAGTTCCTTCTGCGCGGCCGGCACAGTCACGCTTTGTTGCGCGGCTTGCAAGGCACCGCTGTACAGCGCGCTGGCAGCGGCGTTGGCGGGGTCCATGTCGGGCCGTTTGAGTTGTTGAACGGTCGACACGGCTTGGGTGTTGTTGTTAACCAGCATGATCGGTCACCTGGGGGAATGTTCGGTGCCACAGGTGGAGCAAATAGCGTGCCGGGTGTGAAGTGCCCGGTTTTATTGGGGATCGCCTGGCCGCTGCGGCAAACATTGTCCCGCATGCGGCCAACCATTGCCGTCAGTGGGCGATGTTTTCCAGCGCCAGGTTCCGCGTGCGCGGCCCGAACCAACTGATGGTGATCATCACGATCAACATGCTGCTGGCAATGAATGCCAACACGCCCGGTGTGCCCAGGTGTTCGAGGATAAAACCGATCAGCAAACTGCTGAACACCGTGGACAAGCGGCTGAACGAGTAACAGAAGCCTACCGCCCGTGCGCGGATGTTGGTGGGGAACAATTCACTTTGGTATGAGTGATAACTGAAGCTCAGCCAGGCGTTACAGAAGGTGATCATCACCCCGCAGATCACCAGCCCCACCGCCGTGGTTTGCAGGGCAAACAGACTGCCGAAGATCATCGCGCCCAAGGCCGAGCCGACGATCTGCCATTTGTTTTCAAAGCGGTTGGCCACCTTCACGAACAGCAACGGCCCCAACGGGTAGGCGAGGGTGATGATGAAGGCGTAGAGCAAGCTGTGGGTCACGCTGACGCCCTGGCCCGACAGCAACGCTGGCAGCCAGTTACCAAAACCGAAGAAGCCGATGGCCTGGAACACATGGAACACGATCAGCATCAAGGCGCGGCGGCGATACGGTGGTTGCCAGATATCGGCAAAGCGGCCGCTACCCTGCACGCTGACGGCTTCGGGCTCGGGCTCATCCAGCGGTTTGCCATGGTCCTTCTGGCAGCGTGCTTCAAGGTTGTCCATGATCGCACCGGCCTCTTCGAAACGACCTTTCTGTGCAAGCCAGCGCGGCGACTCCGGTAAACGCTTGCGCAATTGCCAGATAAACAGCGCAAACACCGCACTCGACAGCACCACCCAACGCCAGCCGGATACGCCGAACGGCGCTTGCGGCACCAACCACCACGACATCAACGCCACCGCTGGCACTGACAGGAACTGGATAAAAAACGCAAAGGCGAACGCCGAGCTGCGCATGCGCTTGGGCACCAGTTCCGAGAGGTAGGCGTCGATGGTCACCAGTTCAATACCCAGGCCAATGCCGACCAGGAAACGCATGCAGATGATGCCCACGGCGGAGGTCTGTATGCCCATCAACACGGTGGCGACGGTGTACCAGACCAACGCAAAGGTGAAGATCGCCCGCCGTCCGAAACGGTCGGCGATAGGGCTGAGCAGGCTGGCGCCGAGGAACAGGCCGAGAAAGGTTGCCGAGGCAAAGGCGGCCTGGTCCGAGAAACCGAACACGCCCTCGCTGCCGGTGTGGAAAATTCCGTCACTGATCAGGCCGGGGCTGATGTAGGCGGTCTGGAACAGGTCGTACAGCTCGAAAAAACCGCCGATGGAGAGCAACGCTACCAGGCGCCAGACCGTGGCGACGGCAGGCAGGCGATCGATGCGTGCGCTGATGTGGGCGGCGCGGATTGGATCGATGCCGTCGGTGCTAGAGAGTGCGGGCATGGGGAAACTCAATAAGTGATCGGAATCTCAAATGTTTGAAACGCGTCATCCTGGGGATGGTAACCCAGCACCCGTGTGGTTTCGCTTAGGTCCAGGCGCTTGAAGCGGTTATTGGAAATGCCATGGGCGATCAGGTGCTTCACACCGTCAGCCTCCACCGAACATTGCAGCAACTGCACCGCATCACGCGGGCTGAGCCAGGCGCTGAGGTCGCGGGCGTTGTTGAGGTCGTGGGTTTCGGGGAATTCGAAGGCGCCGATGCGCAGGGCAATGGTCGACAACGGGGTTTTCGCGGCGTAGTAGCCACACAGCGCCTCGCCGTAGCATTTGCTCACGCCGTACAGGTTGGCGGGCATGACCGGCATGCCGGGCGTGATCTGGCGGTCCACCGGGTAGCCTTCGATGGTTTGCGCGCTGCTGGCGAAGACCAGGCGCTTGACCCCGGCGGCCACGGCGGCTTCGAACAGGTAGGTGGTGGCGAGGATGTTATTGGGCAGCAACTCATCGAACGACGCGCTGGCGTGGGGAATGCCCGACAAATGCACGATCACGTCGATACCGTCGAGCAAGGCCGCCAGGCTGGATTTGTCGCTGAGGTCGGCGTGCACGAAGCGGTGTTCGCCCAAGTCGAAATCCGGCGCGATGCGGTCGGTGAGGGTAAAGCGGTAACGGTCTTTCGAGGCGTCGAAAAATGTCTTGCCGATTCTGCCGCAGGCGCCGGTGAGCAGTACGTTGAGTCCTTTCACGGTGCAGTCCTTGTCTTAGTTATGGCCGTCGAGGGCAAAGGTTTTAAAGCCAGGGCGCTGGCTGAGGCGCTGGTAATACGCCTCCACCGCAAGGTAGGGCGGATGCTCCAGCGGGGCGTTGCGCCAGCGGTGTACCGAGAGGCCGACGAGGATGTCGGCCAAGGTGAACTCATCGCCGGTGACGTAGGCGCCGGTCTTGAGCAACTGTTGTTCCAACAGGCCCATCTTGTCGTTCCAGGCCTGCACGCCAGCCTGGATGCGCTGCGGGTCCTGGTAGTCCGGGTTCTGGCGCACCAGCGCATGGAAAGCGTAGCCCCAGGACGGGTTGAGTTCGGTGGCCTGCCAGTCCATCCATTGTTCCACCCTGGCCCGTGGCGCGGGTTCGGCGGGGAGCAGGTCGTGGCGTTGGTAGAGGCTGACCAGGTAACGGCAGATGGTGTTGGATTCCCACAACACGCCGTGGTCATCGATGAGCACCGGCACCTGGGCGTTAGGGTTCAGGGCGAGGAATTCCGGGGATTGGGTGGGGGTGTAGCCGATACCCCAGTCTTCGCGCTGGTAGTCGATGCCGAGTTCCTGGCAGGTCCAGAGCACTTTGCGCACGTTGATGGAGGACGTGCGACCCAAGATTTTCAGTGAGTGTCCCATGGTGCTTTCCTTGCGGTGGAGAGCAACCAATCTAGCAGGGTCAGGTGCTCTCCCGCACCTGCAACTCAAACCCCATGTCCACCACCGGCTTGGCGATCTTGTTGCCCGCCATGATCGTCAATAGGTGCTCCGCCGCCCGCCGCCCAATCGCTTCTCGCGGAGTGCTGATGCTGCTCAGGCGCGGCACCATGAAAGACGAGGCAGGCAGGTCGTTGAAACCCAGCACGGCCACGCGCTCCGGCACCTTGATGCCATGGCGCATGGCTTCCAGCAAGGCGCCCTGGGCCAAGTCATCGTTGCCGAAGAAGATGGCATCCACGTCGGGATGGGCGGCCAGCAGTTGCAGGAAGAGTTCGCCGCCCAGGCCGACTGAGGAGGGGCGCGGCGTCAGCAGTTCCAGTGCCGGATCGTACAGGCCAGCCTGTTGCAGCGCACGACGGAAACCTTCGCCGCGCAGCAACGTGCGTTGGTCCAGTTGCGCGCCGATGTACGCAAGGCGTTTGTACCCGCGGGACAACAGATGCGCCGCCGCCGTTTCGCCCGCGCTCAGTTGCGAGAAACCCACGCAGTTCACCCCGGCGTTCGGGTCCAAATCCATCATGTAGACGCAGGGCACATTGCTGGCCTCGACCATCCGTCGGGCGCTTTCGGTGCGATCAAACCCGGTCAGCAGTAAACCCCGTGGCTGGTAGGCCATGTAGTTGCGCAGCAGGTTTTCTTCTTCATCGCGGGAATAATGGAAGTTGCCGATCAGCACTTCGAAGCCCTTGGGCCGCAGCACCTGATGGATGGCTTCGAGGGTTTCGATAAACAGCAGGTTGGACAGCGACGGCACCAACACCACCACCGAATGGCTCTGGGCTGAGGCCAGGGCGCGGGCGGCGGGGTTGACCACGTAGTTGAGTTCGGCGGCGGCCTGCTGCACTTTTTCCACCAGTTCGGTGGCCACGGTGCTGATACCGCGCAGGGCGCGGGAGGCGGTAATCGGGCTGACGCCGGCCAGGCGGGCGACTTCGTTAAGGGTCGGGCGACCCGTGGTGCGCAATTTTTTATCGTTCTTGGAGGTCATCAGGCGGCTTGCCAAACAAAAATCGAGGCACTAAGGTAGCGCTGTCTCCAAAAGGCTGCAAATTCTTGAACAAAGGGTTGCCTGATCCTGTTCAAAGCGTTGGAGCGGATGCACGCGTCACTCCATAAAAAAAGACAAGACGGCGCGGGAAAAGCCTGTTTTTGCACTAGCCTTACAGCGTGCAAAGGTAGCGCTATCTGCGTCCTGAGGTGTTTCATGAGTCAACCTGTTACCGCCCTGGTCATCATGGGTGTTTCCGGCTGTGGCAAGTCCAGCGTCAGCGAGGCCCTGTGCCGCCTGAACGGCGCTACCGCCATTGAAGGCGACAGCTTTCACCCTGCCGCCAACATCGAAAAGATGAGCGCCGGCCACCCCCTCAACGACGACGACCGCGCCGGCTGGCTCGACATCCTCTGCGATGAACTGCGCCGTTCGCTCAAAGCGGGCGAGCATCCCGTGCTCACCTGTTCCGCCCTGAAAAAGAAATACCGCGACCACCTGCGCGAAGCCGCGCCGGGCCTGGGGTTTGTCTTTTTGGAGCTGACCCGCGCCGTGGCCGCCGACCGCGTATCCCATCGCCCTGGGCATTTCATGCCAGCCAGCCTCATCGACAGTCAGTTTGCCACCCTTGAATCGCCCAAAGGCGAACCGCTGACCCTGGCTCTGAACGCCAGCGAAGACAGCATCGAGGAACTGGCCGAGCAGACCAACGCCTGGTGGCTGCAACACGGCTTTGAACCTACTCATTAATTTTTTGCCGGAAAAGATAGCGCTATCCCCGGCAGGAAATTCAACACCCGCTTTAATAACAACAACAAACAGGAGAGACCCCCCATGTTTGGCATGTCCCACGAGTCTTACCTGCTGCTTGATGCAGTGGTCACTATCATCGGGTTGATCGTTCTGATCACCAAGTTCAAGGTGCATCCGTTTATTGCACTGATCATCGCGGCCGGCTTCCTCGGCCTGACCTCGGGCATGCCCGTGGACAAGATCATCAAGGCGTTCCAGGACGGCTTCGGCGGGGTGCTCGGCTTTGTCGGCATCATCCTCGCGCTGGGCACGATGCTCGGCAAGATGATGGCCGAATCCGGCGGTGCCGATCAGATCGCCCAGACCCTGATCCGCGCCTTCGGCAAAGAGAAGGTCCAGTGGGCCATGATGTTTGCCGCGTTCCTGGTGGGCATCCCGCTGTTCTTCGAGATCGGCTTTGTGTTGCTGATCCCGCTGGTGTTTATCGTGGCGCGGCGTACCGGCGTGTCGCTGATCAAGATCGGCATTCCGCTGCTGGCCGGCCTCTCGGCCGTACACGGCCTGGTGCCACCGCACCCAGGCCCGTTGCTGGCCATCGGCGTGTTTGGCGCGGACATCGGCAAGACCATCCTCTACGGCCTGATCGTCGCGCTGCCGACTGCCATCATCGCCGGTCCGATCTTCGGTACGTTTATCGCCAAGTACATTCCGGGCAACCCGTCCCAGGAACTGGTCGATCAACTGGCCCGCGAGTCGGAACACAAAAACCTGCCGAGCTTCAGCATCACCCTGATTACCGTGTTGTTGCCGGTGTTCCTGATGCTGCTCAAAACCTTCGCTGACATCGGTTTGCCGGACGGCCATATCGTGCGCAACTGGATGGACATGATCGGTCACCCGATCTCCGCCCTGTTGCTGGCATTGCTGCTGTCGCTGTACACCTTTGGCCATCGCCAGGGCATTCACTCCAAACAGATCCTCAAGTTGCTCGACGCCAGCCTGGCGCCGACCGCTGCGATCATTCTGATCATCGGTGCCGGCGGTGGCTTCAAGCAGATGCTGGTGACCAGCGGCGTGGGCGACGTGATCGGCCATATGGCGGTGAACGCGCAGATCAATCCTATCCTGCTGGCGTGGCTGGTCGCGGCGGTGATTCGCGTGGCAACCGGCTCGGCCACAGTGGCGACCATCACTGGCGCGGGCATTGTGGTGCCGGTGGTGGGAATGATTCCGGGGGTTAACCGTGAGTTGCTGGTGTTGGCGACAGGGGCGGGTTCGTTGATCCTGTCTCACGTCAACGATGCGGGGTTCTGGCTGGTGAAGCAGTACTTCAACATGACCGTGGCGGAGACGTTCAAGACGTGGACAGCGATGGAGACGATTCTGTCGATTGTGGCCCTGATCTTCATCATGTTGCTGTCGTTGGTGGTCTAAAGCTACATATACCCTAGTAGGAGCCGGCTTACCGGCGATGGCTTCCTTGAGATCGCCATCGCCGGCAAGCCGGCTCCTACATTTGGATTTGGCTCAGGCTTTAGTAACCAGCCCATCCGCCCGGAACATCCCGCGAATCCCTCGCACCGCCTGGCGGATCCGGTCCTGGTTCTCGATCAGCGCAAAGCGCACATGGTCATCGCCATACTCGCCAAAACCGATCCCCGGCGACACACACACCTTCGCCTCAAGCAGCAACTTCTTGGCAAACTCCAGCGAACCCATGGCCGCATATTGCTCGGGAATCTTCGCCCAGACGTACATCGATGCCTTCGGGTTCTCGACCATCCAGCCCAGCTCATGCAGGCCCTTGACCAGCACGTTGCGGCGCTGGCGGTACTGTTCGGCGATGTCTTTCACGCACTGCTGGTCGCCTTCCAGTGCAGCAATGGCGGCGACTTGCAGCGGCGTAAAGGTGCCGTAGTCGTGGTAGCTCTTGATGCGTGCCAGGGCGTTGACGAGTTCCGGGTTGCCCACCATGAAACCGATGCGCCAGCCAGCCATGTTGTAGCTCTTGGACAGGGTGAAAAACTCCACCGCAATGTCCTTGGCGCCCGGCACTTGCATGATTGACGGGGCTTTCCAGCCGTCGTAGACGATGTCGGCGTAGGCCAGGTCGTGGATCACCAGCACGTCGTACTGCTTGGCCAGCGCGATCACACGTTCGAAGAAGTCCAGTTCCACGCACTGCGCGGTCGGGTTGGACGGAAAGCCCAGGATCATCATCTTCGGCTTGGGGATCGAGCCGCGAATCGCCCGTTCCAGCTCGGCGAAGAAGTCCACGCCAGGCACCAGCGGCACCGAACGCACCTGGGCGCCGGCGATCACCGCACCGTAGATGTGAATCGGGTAGCTCGGGTTGGGCACCAGCACGGTGTCGCCCTGGTCCAGGGTGGCCAGCATCAAGTGCGCCAGGCCTTCCTTGGAACCGATGGTCACGATGGCTTCCGACTCGGGGTCGATATCCACTTCATAACGGTCCTTGTACCAGCGCGAAATCGCCCGGCGCAGACGCGGAATGCCTTTGGAGGTGGAGTAACCGTGGGTGTCTTCACGCTGGGCGACTTGCACGAGTTTTTCGACAATGTGCGGCGGCGTGGCGCCGTCAGGGTTGCCCATGCTCAAGTCGATGATGTCTTCGCCGCGCCGACGCGCAGCCATCTTCAGCTCGGCCGTGATATTGAAAACGTAAGGGGGGAGTCGATCTATGCGCGCAAAGCGGCGCGGCGAACCTTGGTCTGCCATTGTTGCCTCGAAGTACGTAAGCGCCCGGAACCGTCCGAGCGACGTCGGCCACTGCGGTGGCCTGCGGGGCAGACAATACGGTCGATGATGGCCGGTTGTCCAGATGCCTAGGAAAATTTTCTGCATGGAGTCCAGTGCGGATATGCCCCTATACTCGATGCGGGTTTGTTCCCTCATAAGAAGGAGACTGTTCGTATGGATCAGCAGACAAAACAACCGTTAGAGCCACGCATGGAAGCCGGTAAGGCCCTGGTGATCGCCGGGGTGCAAGGGCGTTATTCGAAGGCCACCGTGGGCGATATCCCTAAACTGTGGGAGTTGTTCGACACCTGCATCAAGGACATCAAGAAGCGTGTGGGCGGTGTGACGTATGGCGTTTGCCATAACCCCAAGCATGGCGAATTCGACTACATGGCCGGTGTGGAAGTCCCGACCAAAGCCGATGTGCCAGGCAACTTCGAATGCATCGAAATCCCACCGCTCAACTACGCCGTGTTCCCGCATTACGGGCCGGTGCAGGCGCTTGAGCAAACCTACGAGCGCATCATGTTCGAATGGCTGCCGCATTCGGGCTACAAGGTGATGGGCGCGGATTTCGAGCGCTACAGCGCGGATTTCGATGCGCGCAAGGGCACCGGGACGGTGGAGATCTGGTTGCCGGTGGGCGAAAGAGGCTGACGACCCTCAAAGGAGCCGGCAAGCCGGCTCCTACCGATGTATCAGTACAACGTGCTTCTGACCCGCTCCGGCATCTCCCGGTCATAGGCCTCGGCGTCAAACTGCCCATCATTGAGCCGTTTGTGAAACGCGCCGGCCGACGGTAATTCCGAGCGGTCCAGATGCTTCTCGGGGTTCCAGCAGTCCGAGCGCACAAACGCCTTGGAACAATGGAAATACGCGGCCTCCACCTGCACCAGAATCACCGACCGCGCCGGCTTGCCATTCACCGCAAAACTCTCCAGCAGTTCAGGTTCGATTGAAATCTGCGCCCGGCCGTTAACGCGCAAGGTTTCACCAATCCCCGGAATGATGAATAGCAAAGCAATGCGCGAGTCCTGTACCAGATTGCGCAAAGTATCCAAGCGGTTGTTCCCCGGCCGATCCGGAATCGCCAGGGTGCGCTCATCCAGAATCCGCACGAACCCCGGCACATCCCCGCGTGGCGAACCGTCGATGCCGTCCGGCCCGGACGAACTCACCACCACCAGTGGTGAAGCCCGCACCATCGACTGGTAGTCCTCATTGAGAAACGGGATTTCCTTGCGTACCGCGCGCTCGTGGGGGAGGCCGTAGAGCGCTTCGAGTTGTTCGAGGGTTGTCAGCATGGGATCTCCTATAAAAAGCGCAGAGCCTAATCTTTGAAAATGTCTGCGACTTCCTCAAGTGTTGGAAGGCGCGCTTTAACCAGTTCCATTTCACTACTCAGAGCACCCATCACACGTGCATATGCGCCCATTGAAACGGACATGCTGCCTTGCTCGATTTCGATGAGTTTCTGACGTGTAACGCCCGCAAGCTTTGCCAGATCTGATTGGTTATAGCCTTGGCTGAGACGTTTCATCCGAATTTGCTTTGCGAGTCTCTGCGTGATGAGTGAAGCATCCATGTCACGTAACCATTACATTATTTGTGAAATGTCATGTTTGCGTTACATTGGCGTGCCGTCAAGATTCACTCCGCAAACACCCACCTCAACCTCCGCTCATACCCAATCCGCCCCTTATACGCCTCTCCACCATCCACCCACCCAGCCCCCAGATACAGCCTCATCGCCGCCACATTGTCCGCATCCACCGACAACTCCAGTCCCTTGATCTGCGGCCACGCTTGCAATGCCGCTGCGGGCAGCGCTTGCAGGCAGGCTTTGCCGAACCCACGCCCTTGCTGATGCCGATCCACCTGCAACGCATGCAAGGTCGCGCTGTGTTCATCCGCCCAGTGGGGCAGGCAAGGCGGGCGTTTAAGCAGCAGGAAGGCCACGGGCGTTTCGTCGGCGAGCAGGGCAAAGCCTTTGATGGCGTCGGGATGGGGGTTGACCAGCAGGCTGTTCAGCGCGCAGTAGATATCGCCGGAATAGGCCAGTTGCTCGGGATGCACTTGCAGGGTGTCGAGTTGCTGTTTCTGCACAAGGCTCAACGTCTCATAACGGGCGAGGCGGGTTTCCATCGGGGGTGTATCCGAAATCCTACAAAGATGCGTGGATTCTATCGGGTTTGTTGGGGACGAAATTATTTTTAAACGGCTGTCGATTTGCCGATGGATCATTCGACTAAGGGTGTCTTTCGTGATGTTTTCTACCCCAAGGAGTATCGCCATGAGCACTGCCATCAACACCCTGATCGAACAATGGAAACACGCTGTCACCGCCAAGGATGTCGAGCAGATTGTCAGCTTTTACGCCGACGATATCGTCGCGTTCGACGCCGTTGGCGCCCTGCAATTCAAGGGCAAGGCCGCCTACCAGGCGCATTGGCAGGCCTGCATGGAATTCTGTCCTGGCCCCGGGGTTTTCGACTTTCATGAGCTGCATATCGTTGCCGGAGCAGACAGCGCCTTTGCCCATTGGCTGGCCCACTGCGGCGGCACCGGGCCGGACGGCGTGCTCAAGACCTGCTGGATGCGCGTCAGTGCCGGTTATCAACGCATCGAGGGCCAATGGAAAGTGGTGCATGAGCATTGGTCCGCGCCGTTCGACATGGAAACCGGCGCTGGTCTGTTCGACCTGAAACCTTGACCTGCACGATCTATAGTCAGTCGTCCGAAAACGGAGAAGCCCATGAAATACCTCTGCCTGATCTACAGCAACGAACAGGTGCTGCACACCTCGCCGGACAGCCCGGCAGACCCGGAGTGCTTCGCCTATGCGCAGTCCGTTCAGGCCAGCGGTCGCATGCTGGCTGCCGAGCCGTTGGAGCCGGTGAGCACTGCCACCACCGTGCGCATGCGCAATGGCAAGTTGTCGATCACCGACGGGCCGTTTGCCGAGACCAAGGAGCAGCTCGCCGGGTTCTACCTGATCGAGGCCCGTGATTTAAATGAGGCGATCCAAGTGGCCGGCGGCATTCCGGCCGCCCGGGTCGGCAGTGTGGAAGTGCGCCCCGTGCGTGAATTGAATCTCTGAACACAACAATCCTAAGACTCAAGAGGTTTACCCCATGTCTACGCAACCTGCCGAGTTTGAATTGTCCATCAGCCGTGTGATCGATGCACCGCCCAGCCGCGTGTTCCGCGCCTGGACCGAACCCGCCTTGCTCCAGCAATGGTGGGGGCCCCACGGCATGACCACGCCCGAATGCGAAATGAACCTGTGGGTCGGCGGCCTGTTTCGCACCTTGATGCGCGCCCCGGACGGTGCCGAGTACCCGACCCAGGGTGTGTTTCTGGAAATCGATGCGCCCAATCGGCTGGTGTTTACCGACGCCTTCATGCCCGGCTGGGTACCCTCGGGCAAGCCGTTCATGAGCGCCGAAGTCACCTTCGAAGAGGTCGACGGCAAGACGCGTTACACCGCCCGCGCCATGCACTGGAGTGCCGAAGACAAGCAGGCCCACGAAGCCATGGGCTTTCATGACGGCTGGGGCCAGAGCCTGGATCGGCTGGTCACCCTGGTGACCCAGGGCATGCCCGATTGACCCGGTCGGTCGAGGCCATTTACCGCAGCGAATCACGCCGAGTCCTCGCGACGCTAATTCGCTTGCTGGGCGATTTCGACCTGGCCGAAGAAGCCCTGCACGAAGCGTTTTTCGTGGCGGTACAGCGTTGGCCGCTAGACGGAGTGCCGAACAATCCGCGCGCCTGGCTGGTGTCGACCGGGCGCTTCAAGGCCATCGACCGTCTGCGCCGCCAGGCGCGGTTCACCCCGTTGCTGCAGGAGCAGGCCGACGCGCTGGAAGCGGCTGATTGGAGTGACGAAGACTTGGAAGATGACCGGCTGCGCCTGATCTTCACCTGCTGCCATCCCGCGTTGGCGGCCGATGCCCAGGCGGCGTTGACCTTGCGCGAGATCTGCGAGCTCACCACCGAAGAAATCGCCCGGGCGTTCCTGGCCACGCCGACCACCATTGCCCAGCGTATCGTGCGGGCCAAGGGCAAGATCCGCGAGGCGAAGATCCCCTATCAAGTGCCATCCCGAGACGAATTGCCCGAGCGGCTGGACAGCGTGTTGCGGGTGATTTACCTGGTGTTCAACGAGGGGTATTCGGCGTCCATGGGGGCCGATCTGACTCGCGAGGATTTGACCCGTGAGGCCATTCGACTGGGCCGATTGTTGATGGAGTTGCTGCCCGAACCGGAAGTCATGGGCTTGCTGGCGTTGATGCTGCTGCACGAATCCCGTCGCCTGGCACGCACCTCGGCCAGTGGGGAGTTGGTGTTGCTGGATGAACAGGACCGCTCGCGGTGGGATGTGTCCATGATCGACGAAGGCTGCGCACTGGTAGAGCACGCATTGAGCACACGGCGCTTTGGTCCCTATTGCCTGCAAGCCGCAATTGCGGCGGTGCACGCCGAAGCGCCCAGTGCGGGTGAAACCGACTGGCCGCAGATCGTCGGGCTCTACGATGTGTTGCTCAGGATGATGCCGTCAGCCGTGATCGAACTGAACCGCGCCGTAGCGCTGGCCATGCGCGATGGACCCTTGGCGGGATTGCAGCAGGTAGAAGGGATTCTGGCGCGTGGCGAGTTGCTGGATTACCACCTGGCGCACTCGGCGTGCGGGGAGTTTTACCGGCAATTGGGTCGTGTCGAAGAGGCACGAGTCGCCTACGAACGGGCGCTGGCCTTGGCCCAACAAGCACCCGAACACAGGTTTATCGAAAAGCGTCTGGCTGAACTCTGAATCAAGGCTGCTGACGCGTTGCCGCCAATACGATCTCGCGAATGCACACATGCTGCGGCTGCTGGTAGGCATAGGCAATTGCCGAGGCCACGTCATCGGCGCTGAGTACGGTGCCGCCCATGTCCTGTTTCCACGCCTGATAGCCGGTCTTGATCGCCTCATCGGTGGTGTGGCTGAGCAGTTCGGTTTCCACCGCACCTGGGGCAATGGTGATGACGCGCACGTTGCTTGGCGACAATTCTTCGCGCAGGTTTTCCGAAATCCCGTGTACCGCGAACTTGGTGCCGACATACGCCACATGATTCGGGAAGGTCTTGCGCCCGGCCACCGAGCTGACGTTGATGATGGTGCCGCCTCGGCGCGCAACCATGCTGCCGGCCACGGCGTGGATGCCGTTGAGCAGGCCTTTTACGTTCACATCCAGCATCTGTTCCCACTGCGCCGGGTCTTGCTCGCTGACTGCGCCCAGCAGCATTACGCCGGCATTGTTGATCAGCGCATCGGCTGGGCCGAACCGGGCTTCGGCTTCTTGTACGGCGGCGACCAGGGCGGCGCGGTCGGTGATGTCGACGCCACGGTTCAAGGTGTTTGGCAGGCCCAGATCGTTAAGGCGATCAATGCGACGCGCCAGCAACAACAGCGGGTGGCCGGCGGCCGACAACAGGCGGGCGGTGGCTTCGCCGATACCGGAGCTGGCGCCGGTGATGATGATCAATGGCTTGCTCATGCATGAACTCCTGGAATAAGAAAATTCGATAACTGAATCGTGGTCGCAGTATATTTACCGCCACCAAGGCTGAAAAATGCCTTATTTCTCTGTCAGCCATCGGATTAAGCTATGGATGTTCGTCACCTCAAGGCATTTCTCGCGGTCTTTGAAGAGCGCAATATCACCGCGGCAGCCCAGCGCTTGTTCATCAGCCAGCCGACTTTATCGGTGACGATCAAGCAACTGGAAGACGAGCTGGGCGTGGCGTTGTTCGTTCGTCAGCCACGGGGTGTGGAGGTGAGTGCCGAGGCGCGGGTGCTGTACCCTCAGGCGCGGCGCATGGTGGCTGAAGCCGATGCGTTGAGCCGCCTGTTTCGCGGACGCGAAAATCGCATCGCGCTGGAACTGGGTGTGGAAGGCGATATTGCCGACAGCCAGATCGAAACCTTCCTGCGCATGGCGCACCAAGGCCTGCCGGGTTTGCTGCTGACTTTGCAGGAAGGCTGCGAAGGCGAAGGGCGCCTGGCCGTGGAGGAAATGTGCTGCGAGGACGAGTTGTTCCTGCCGCTTTGGGAAGAGTCGTACGTGATGGTGTTGCCTGCCGCGCATCCCATGGCTCAGTCGGGCAGGGAGCAGGCCTGGGCACCGATTGAAGACTGGATCACCTGCCCGCAGCACGATTCCCATCAGCGCTTGATGGCCTTGTACGGTCGCTCGCCGCAAGCGGTGGCCGGGCATGCCGGTTCGCTGACCCAGGCGTTGCATATGGTCGCGGCGGGTGTGGGCGTAGCGATGTTGCCGCAGTCGCTGGCGGCGGAGCGGGCCGGTGTGGTGATACGTGAATGGCATTTGCCGGCACCCACGCGTCGTGTCGGATTGTGTTTCGCCGCGCAAGCCTTGGAGCTGCCCGCATTACGGGCTTTGCACGAGTATTTCCAGACCAACCGCCCGCCGCAGTTGTCGGCCGCATAACCCTGTAGGGTTACTCGAGCATCTGGCTCAGCATCCAGCTTCCCGCCGGCCCTGGTGGATATTGCCGCGACCACAGCGCATCCACCGCCACCGAGCGTGGCCAACCCCGGACGTTGAGTTCAACCAGCCCGGCATTACCAAAACGCTCCACCAACCAGCGCGGCAACTCCGCCCAGCCGAAGCCGAGTTGAGCCATCTCCATCAACATCAGAAAACTCGGCGCCGACCACACGCGGCCCGAGGGGCGTGTTTCGTTGGGGCTGATGATGCTCCCCAGGCGCAGTTCACGGTGTTGCTGCAAGGCGTGCGGGTCGATGTTTTCGACGCGGGTCAAAGCGTGGGTGGGCGCGACGAACAGTGCGATTTCCGTGCGTTCGGCCACAGGCGAGCGCGTCAGGTCGGGCGGGTAAACCTCCTGGGCTTCGATCAAGGCAATCTGTGCGCGGCCGCTCTGCACCAGGGCGATCAAGTCTTCGCACTCGGCGATCAGCCATTCCAGCTCCAGGTCTGGATAGCGTTGTTCGAACGCCTTGAGGGCGAGCTCAAAGCGTTCCGACTGATAAGTGTCTGACATGGCGATGGTCACCTTCGGCTCCAACCCCTGGGCCAACTGGCTCGCCGCCAACTCCAGACGGCTGCTGGCCTCCAGCACCTGCTCGGCGCGTTGCAGCAGCACCTGCCCGGCGGGGGTCAGTGTCGGCTTGCGGCTGCTGCGGTCGAACAGCACCACATCCAGGTCAATCTCCAGGCTCGCCACTGCCGCACTGACAGTGGACTGGCTCTTGCCCAGCTTGCGCGCTGCGGCAGAAAAGGAGCCTTGGGTCGCGGCCTGGACAAACGCTTGCAGCACTTCGTGGGAGGCCATGACTATCGCCTTGATCGATGGTTATTAGTTATGAAGTATCGATTCAAAGGGTAATCATGGCAACCATCGTCACTCACGGAGAAGGGTCATGCACCCCACCAAGTCGATTACTGAACGTGTTTGCCAAGCCCTGGGTTTTGAAGGCCTGGCGTTGTTGATCTGTACACCACTGCTGGTCTGGATCACCGGGCGGCCGGCGCTGGAAATGGGCGCGGTGACCTTGGGTCTGAGCCTGCTGGCGCTGACCTGGAACATCATTTTCAACAGCTTGTTCGACCGCTTGAAAGTTCGCTTGCAACTGGCCGACGGCGGGTGGACGCGGGTGCTTCATGCGTTGATGTTCGAAGGCGGGCTGATTATTGTCGCCGTGCCATTAATCGCGATGTGGCTGAATATCAGCCTGGTCCAGGCGTTCATGCTCGACATCGGTGTACTGCTGTTTTTCCTGCCGTACACCTATGTGTATCACTGGGGATATGACGTGATTCGGGAAAAAATCCTCAACAGAAACACTACCCGCTGTAGGAGCGAGCTTGCTCGCGAAGAGCGTTAACGATAACGCGGGGTACCTGGATAAACGTGGTGTTCTCAGGTTTTTCGCGAGCAAGCTCGCTCCTACAGGAGATGTGTGAAATCAGAGAAACATGCCGCCCGAAGCTTCGATACGCTGGCCGGTGATCCAGTTGCTGCCATCGGCGAGCAAGGTGGAAATCGCGCCGCCGATGTCGTCGGGCAAACCGGCGCGGCCCAAGGCGGTATTATTGGCCACCATTGCATTCACATCCGGGTTGTCGCGCACTGTGCCGCCGCTGAAATCAGTGGCAATCGCACCCGGGGCCAGGGTGTTCACGGTGATCCCGCGTGAGCCCAACTCTTTGGCCTGGTATCGCGACAGCACTTCCACGGCACCTTTCATCGACGCATACGCCGCATACCCCGGCAGGCTGAACCGCGCCAGGCCGCTGGAAATATTGATGATGCGCCCGCCATCGCTGATCAGCGGCAGCAGTTTTTGCGTGAGGAAAAACGGCGCCTTGAAGTGAATCGCCACCAGTTGGTCGAACTGGGCTTCGGTGGTCTCGGCAAAGCTGGCGTGGGCGCCGATGCCGGCGTTGTTGATCAGAAAGTTGAAGTGATCCTGCGCGAAGACATCCTTGAGCACGCGGCCGACTTCACCGACAAAACCATCGAAGCTGCCACTCTGGCTCACATCCAGTTGCAGCATGGCGGCGCGGCCACCCAGTGCTTGAACCTGCTCGACCACGGCCTGGGCTTCAGCCGCCGCGCTGTGGTAAGTGCCGATGATGTCGACGCCCTGTGCCGCCAGGTGCAGCGCGGCGCTTTTGCCCAGGCCACGGCTGGCGCCGGTGATAAGTGCGATTTTACGGGTCATGGTGCAGTCCTCTCAGGTGATCAGTGGCAGCGAGTGTATTTATTCGTCCATAACGTGATAAACAGCGCTATACCGGAATCACTGGCCGGATGAGGCGAACAATCCCATGAACAAACTTGAGCTGCTGCGCACCTTCGTGCGCGTCACCGAGCTGTCGAGTTTTACCCAGGCAGGCGAGAGCCCGGGGCTGCCGCGTTCTACCGTGTCGGAACATGTGCAGGCGTTGGAGGAATTGCTGGGTGCGCGCCTGTTGCAGCGCACCACGCGCAAAGTGCAGGCGACCCAGGATGGCCGTGTGCTGTATGAGCGCAGCAAGGACTTGCTGGCGCACATGGAAGAGTTGGAAGGGTTGTTTCGCCAGGATGAGGCGCAACTGACCGGACGGATTCGCGTGGACATGCCCAACGTGATGGCGCGGGAATTGATCCTGCCGCGTCTGCCGGCGTTTATGGACGCGCATCCGCTGATCGACCTGGAAATCAGCAGTTCCGACCGCCAAGTGGACCTGATCGCCGAAGGTTTTGACTGCGTGCTGCGCGTGGGTGCCCAGCCTGATCAAACAGTGGTTGCACGCAAAATCTGCAGCATGCCGATGGTCAACTGCGTGAGCCCGGCCTACTTGCAACGCTATGGCACGCCAGTGACCCTGGCGGACCTGGCGCAGCATCAGTTGGTGCATTACGTGCGGCCGTTGGGTTCACGCTCGGCAGGGTTTGAATACCAGCAGGGCAACAAGGTGCACCGCGTGCCGATGGCCGGACGGGTCACGGTCAACAGCACCGATGCCTACCAAGCGGCCTGCCTGGGCGGTTTCGGCATTACCCAGGTGCCGTTACTCGGTATCCGCGAATTATTGGCACGAGGCGAACTGGTGAGCGTATTGCCGGAGTACCCGGCGCCGGCGCTGGACGTGTCGATGTTGTACGCCGGCCAACGCCATTTGCCGCAACGTGTTCGGGTGTTCATGGCGTGGTTGGCAGTGACGTTGCAAGCCCAGCTCTAACGCCGCGCCGACAATTGTTGCGGCGCCAGGAACGCGTCGTGGAAATAATCGCGCACTGCTTGCATCGCCGGAGTAAATGCACGCTCACGGTGCCAGGCCAGGCCCACGCTCATCGGCGTGACGGGGTCGGTGACGGTCAGGGTTTCGATACGCTTACCCTCCAGCGACCAGGGGCGGTGCACCAGGTCTGACAGAATCGCCACGCCGCTGCCATTGGCGACCATGCTGCGCACCGCCTCCACCGAGCTGGTGCGCAAGCGCACCTTAGGCGTTTGTCCGGCCTGTTCCCAATAACGCATGGCGCTGTGTTCGGCCTCGTCGACGGTGAGCAAAATGTACGGTTCCTGGGCCACGTCCGCCAGGCTCACGGCGCCGCGCTCGCACAAGGGGTGATGGCTGGGCAGCCACAGACGGCGCTCCGAATTGAACAGAATTTCCGAGACGATCGCCGGGTGCGTGAGGTTGGCGGTGAGCACCACGGCCATGTCGAACTGACCGTCGAGGAGCCCCTGTTCGATGGCTTGGCGCTCCTGTTCGAACACCTCGATGGTCACATCCGGATGCCAGTGCTCCATGCGCTGCAAGTGGTGCGGCAGGAAGTAGCCGAGCACTGTGTAGCTGGCGGCCAGGCGCAGCACGCCGCTGGCGCGGTAGTCGGGCAGTGGGCTGTTCAAGGCGTCATCGACACTGCGCAGGATCACGTAGGCACGGTTGAGAAAGTGCCGCCCGGCGTCGGTCAGGTTCATGCCCTGGGCCGAACGCACGAACAGCTGCACGCCGAGCATCGCTTCCAGCTCCTTGATCGCCGTGGTCACCGCCGATTGCGAGATGTTCAGGTGGATGGCCGCCTGAGAGATCTGGCCGATTTCGGCGGTGGCAACGAAATAACGAATTTGGCGCAAGGTGAGGGACATCGGCCTCTCCAAAACATAGGGTTATCTGATTTTCAGAAGATGGGCCATCTGATAATAGATCTTCCCAAGGGGTCAAGCCGCAGCCTACTTTTCGTCCATCACTTAGGCGGAGCGACTCTGATGCAGGCAGTGGATTTCAACTCGGACATGGGCGAAGGCTTTGGCCCCTGGACCATCGGCGATGGCGTCGACGCGGAACTGATGGCGTACATCAGCTCGGCCAACATTGCTACCGGCTTCCATGCCGGTGACCCCGGCACCATGCGCCGCACCGTCGAGCGCGCCAAGCAACTGGGCGTGGCCATCGGCGCGCATCCGGGCTTTCGGGACCTGGTCGGTTTTGGCCGTCGCCACATCAACGCACCGGCCCAGGAGTTGGTGGACGACATGCTCTACCAGCTCGGCGCCCTGCGGGAAATCGCCCGCGCCCAAGGCGTGACCCTGCAACACATCAAGCCCCATGGCGCGCTCTACATGCACCTGGCCCGTGATGAAGAAGCGGCGCGGTTGCTGGTGCAGAACCTGCAAATCATCGAACCGACGCTGTTGTTGTACTGCATGCCCAACTCGGTGATCTGGCGCGTGGCCAAGGAGTTGGGGCAGCCGGTGGTGCGGGAGTTTTATGCCGACCGTGAGTACGATCTGACCGGCTCCATCGTGTTTACCCGCAACGTGCGGGCGCTGGATCCGGCGACGGTGGCGGCGCGCGTCTTGCGGGCTTGTCAGACCGGGCTGGTGCGAACCGTGGAAGGCGAAGACCTGTTTATTGAATTCGATTCCATCTGCCTGCACAGCGACACGCCGGGTGCGTTGGAGCTGGTAGAGGCGACCCGCGAAGCGTTGGACCAAGCGGGCATCACCGTCAAAACATCTCAATAAGAACGATCCCTCAATTTTTTCGCCTGCCTTTCTACAATGATTCCAAGAGGAACAGACATGGCTGAAACATCTCCCATCCGCTACAGCTTCGGCGGTGATGAACACCTGTTTGCCGAGGTCAGCGACAGCATGTCCCTGGAGGCCTTTTTCAAAGGCATGGCGGTGACCCGTGCCGTGGAGCGCCTGGCGCTGGAAGGCGTGCTGGATGTGTGCCTGGCCAATGCGTCGTTCCAGATTCGCTTCGACCCCGACCGCATCGCCCCGCATGTGCTGCTCGATGCGGTGCAGACTGCCGAAGCCCAGGCCGTGGCCGAACGCACCTTGCACACGCGCATCATCGAAATCCCGGTGCTGTACAACGATCCGTGGACCCACGAAACCCTGATGCGTTTTCGCGACCGCCACCAAGACCCCAGCGGGACGGACCTGGAGTACGCTGCGCGCATCAACGGGCTGGCCGATGTGGAGGCGTTTATCGCCGCCCACAGTGGGGCGCCGTGGTTTGTGTCGATGGTCGGGTTCGTGGCGGGCCTGCCGTTCATGTTCCAGATGGTCGAACGCGAGCGGCAGTTGCAGGTGCCCAAGTACCTGCGGCCACGCACCGACACGCCAAAACTTACTCTTGGCCATGGCGGCTGTTTTGGTTGCATCTACTCGGTGCGCGGTGCCGGTGGTTACCAGATGTTTGGCGTGACCCCGGCGCCGATCTACGACCCGGCGCAGCAACTGGCGTACCTCAAGGAACACATGGTGTTCTTCCGTCCTGGCGATATCGTGCAGTTCAAACCCATGGACCGTGAGGCCTACGACCTGGCCGTTGCCGAAGTCGACGCAGGACGTTTCGACCTGCGCATCCGCCCTGTGGAATTTTCCCTCGATGCCTTTCTCGCCGACCCCATCGGTTATCCGAAATCCCTGCAGGAGGCGCTGGCATGATCAAGGTCCTCAAACCCGGCCTCGCCACCTCCGTGCAGGACCTTGGCCGCGAAGGCTATTACCACCTGGGCATCCCGCCGTCGGGTGCATTGGATCAATATGCGTTGAGTGCGGCCAACCATTTGGTGGGCAATCCCGTCGGCGCGGCGGGCTTGGAATGCACATTGATCGGCCCCGAGCTGGAGTTCCAGCAAGACGCGCTGGTAGCCCTTAGCGGCGCCTTGATGTCGCCGCGCCTGGACGGTGAAGTGGTGCACCAGGACACCGCGTTCCAGGTGCGCGCCGGGCAGGTGTTGCGCTTTGAATTTCCCAAGGCGGGCGCGAGGACTTATCTCGCGGTGGCCGGTGGCATTGACGTGCCGTTGGTGCTCGGCAGCCGCTCGACTTATACCCTCGGCGCGCTTGGCGGATTTAGCGGGCGGCGCTTGCAGGAAGGCGATGAGTTGCCCGTCGGCACAGCCAGTGGCACGGGCCGGGCGGGCAACAGTCTGCCGATGGCACTGCGCCGATCAGTGGGCGGCGATGTGACCCTGCGTGTAGTGCCGGGGCTGTATTACGAGCGCCTTACGGAGGCGGCCAAGAGCAGCTTCTTTGCCGAGCCGTGGACCGTGGGTTCCGAAGCCGACCGAATCGGCTATCGCTTCAAAGGCGGTAGTGCCTTGAGCTTCCAGCCACGGGAGCAGCCGTTTGGCGCGGGGTCGGATCCGTCGAACATCGTCGACAGTTGCTACCCGATCGGTTCGATCCAGGTGCCGGCGGGATTGGAGCCGATTGTGTTGCACCGGGATGCGGTGTCGGGCGGTGGCTACGCGATGATCGGTACGGTGATCAGCGCCGACCTGGACCTGATCGGCCAGATGCAGCCGAACCAGCGCGCGGGGTTTGTGGCGGTGACGCTGGAGGAGGCGTTGGAGGCGCGGCGGGTGTACAAGAAGCGTCTCAAAGCAATGAACGGATTATTCGCCTGACGCAAAATCCTTGCCGGCGATGGCGATCTCACGGGCGCCATCGCCGGCAAGTCGGACTCCTACGAGGTCCGCGTTTTTCAGAAAAGTTTGGTGAACAGCCAGTAAAGGCTGCCTGACAGCAGAATCGCCGCTGGCAACGTCAGCACCCACGCCATCGCCAGGTTGCGGATCGTGCGCATCTGCAACCCACCGCCATTCGCCACCATCGTCCCTGCCACACCGGACGACAGCACATGCGTTGTCGACACCGGCAACCCATACATATCCGCCGCGCCAATCGTCAGCATCGCCACCATTTCCGCCGAGGCGCCTTGGGCGTAGGTCAGGTGCGTCTTGCCGATCTTCTCGCCCACGGTCACCACGATGCGCTTCCAGCCGACCATGGTGCCCAGTCCCAGGGCGATGGCCACGGCGATTTTCACCCATAGAGGAATGAAGCGCGTGGAACTGTCGATCTGTTGCTTGAACAGTTGCAGCTTGCCTTGGGTATCCGCGTCGAAATTGCCGACCTTGCCCTTGTCCATCAACCGGATGGTTTCGCTGGTCAGGTACATGTCATTGCGCACGTTGCCCACGGCTTCAGCAGGTACTTTGGCCAGGGAACCGTAGCCTTTGACTTCATCACCGATCTGCCCGGCCAGGGCGGCGAGGGCGGGGACCAGTTCCGGGGTGGCCTCCTTGGTGCGCACGTAGGTCGAGAGGATCGGGCGCGGGTCGCCGGTCAGTGCCTGCGGCGCGCTTTTCACCAGCGCCACTTGGGTCACTTCGGCCACCGCCGCAAACTGCAGCGACTGCTCGGCCGGCATGGTGCGGTTTAGCGCGTAGGCCATTGGCAGGGTGCCGACCAGGATCAGCATGATCAGGCCCATGCCTTTCTGCCCGTCGTTGGAACCGTGGGCGAAGGACACGCCGGTGCAGGTGGCGATCAGCATACCGCGGATCCACCACGGCGGCGGGGTGTCGCCTTTGGGTGCCTTGTACAGCGCACGGTTCTTGACGAAGGCGCGCAAGGCCAGCAACAGCATGGCCGCAAAGGCAAAGCCGATCAGTGGCGACAGCAGCAAGGCGTAACCGATCTTGATTGCCTGGCTCCAGTCCACCCCGCTGGTGCCGTCACGCCCGTGCATCAAGGCATTCGCCACGCCGACGCCGATGATCGAGCCGATCAGCGTGTGGGACGACGATGCCGGCAAACCCAGCCACCAGGTGCCGAGGTTCCACAGGATCGCGGCGATCAACAGGGCGAAGATCATCGCGAAACCGGCCGATGAGCCCACCTGCAAAATCAACTCAACCGGCAGCAGCGCAATGATGCCAAACGCCACCGCACCGCTGGAAAGCAATACACCTAGGAAGTTGAAAAAGCCCGACCACACCACCGCAAAATGTGGCGGCAGCGAATTGGTGTAGATCACGGTCGCCACGGCGTTGGCGGTGTCGTGGAAGCCGTTGACGAACTCGAACCCCAGGGCGATCAATAGCGCCACACCCAGCAGCAGAAAAGGCGTCCAGGTGGTGAGTTGGGCGCCCATTTCGTGCATGTCATGCATCAGGCTGTAGGCGGTGAACAACAGGCCCATGGCGAGCACGGCGAAGAAGATGATCACCGTCACCAGGCCGGGTTTCTTGTCCAGCCTGGGTTTGGGGTCTGCGGGTGAGGCGTGGGTGGAGGCAGTCAGGGAAGGTGTGGCCATGCCGGAGCATCCAGTGTGATGAGGATGTCGTTCATAGTCATTGCAGAATGTTACAGAGATGCTGCCATACATCAGTGTTTAGGTGATTGAGCTGGCCGCTGGTCAGTAATCCTTGCGCTTTCTGAAGGCCCAGCGCCCGGCAATCAACGTGAAGGTTGCGACGAGCGCCACCAGAATCCAGAACCCTTCCGGGTCCTGGGAAAGCGGCACACCGCCCACGTTCATGCCGAAAAAACCGGCGATGATGTTGATGGGCAACGCCAGCACTGTCACCACGGTCAGGGTGAACAGCGTGCGGTTGCTTTGTTCGTTGAGGTTGGCGGCGATTTCTTCCTGCAACAACTTGATGCGTTCGCCCAGGGCCATCAGGTCGTTGATGATCAGCGCAAACTCCTCGGTGGATTTGCGCAGCTCCTTCACGTCTTCCTTTTGCAACCACTGCGGCGGCCGGTTGAGCAGGCGCAGCAGCGAGCCCGGCTCCAGCGCCAGCAGGCGTTGCAGGCGCACCAGCACCCGGCGTGCGGCGCCGAGTTCGGCGCGGTTGGTGGACAGGCGCGAGGACAGCAACTGGTCTTCGATATGGTCGACGCTGATGCTGGTCTTGCGCACGATCTGGGTCAGCACTTCACCCTGGTCGCGTAACAGGTGCACCAGTAAGGCCAGCGGCGAGCGAAAGCTTTCACCGGCTTTTACCGACGAGCGTAGTTTATCCACCGAGTGCAGCGGTTGCAGGCGCGCACTGATTAACAGGCGGCTGCGGGCGCAGACCCACAGCGTGGAAATGTCCGACGAGACCATGCTGCTGAAGTTGAACACCACGTCGTTGACCACCGCCAGCAACGCCGAGTCGACGTGTTCGATGCGCGTGGAGCGCGAGCCTTCATGCAGGGCTTCGAAGAACTCTTCCGGCAGGTCCAGATGGGCCTGCATCCAGCGCTCGCACGCGGCGTGGGCGAGGTTCAGGTGCAGCCACAAGAATTCTTCCGGGTCACCCGGTTGGCGCAACGCCTGGAGCGCCGCCGCCGAATCTATCTGCTCACCCTTTTCCCCTGGGCGAAAACGAAAACCGTAGAGCAAGCCAAACAGGTCGGAATCCTGGTGGCTGTGATCGATGCTGTGGTTCATGAGGGCTCGCAGAAAAAGCGCCTGTAGGAGATTTCACAGGTTCGCATGCGCGAATCATTGCAAGGAGATTTGACAGTTTTGTGACGGTTTTGGATTTATTTCGTTGCGATGACATTTATTTGACCGTCTGTCAGGAACCGTTCAAGAAGGCTCTAATTCAGCCGATTCAGGGCATCAAGAACCGCTGTGGATGGGCGGTGCCTTTTGATGACAAGGACGTTAGGCGTGCACGCACCAATTCCTTGTATCGAGGCTTTTCCCCGATGAATGTTTTGCGAACCTCCTTGAGAGCACAAATCCTGTCGCTGCTCGGTGGCAGTCTGTTGGCGATGCTGTTGATCGCCCTGGCCTGTTTCAATTTCTTGTCCAATGGGGTGCAAAGCTATCGCAGCTTGATCGATGGGCCGCTGCTGACTTCACAATTGATTGACGAGGCCAACCTGCAATTCAAGGTGCAGGTCCAGGAATGGAAAAACGTCCTGCTGCGCGGCAAACAGCCCCAGGACATGGAGAAATACTGGGGTCAGTTTCAGGACCGCCAGCGCGATGTACAGGGCATTCTCACCCGGTTGGTCACCCAGACCAGCAGCGACCAGAGCCTGAGCCGACGCATCGAAACCTTGCGCCAGGAACACCAGCAACTCGGTGTGGCTTACCAGAAGGGCCGCGATGCCTACGTGGCCGCCGGTGGCGATGCAACGGCCGGCGACACCGCGGTGAAAGGTGTGGATCGCGCCGCCAGTGAGCAGATGAGTGCGTTGGTCAACGACCTGCGCGAACAAGGCAGCCAGCAATCCAAGGCCATCAGCGCCTATGCCGAGCGCACCGTGCTGGTGGGGCTGGCGATCATGCTGTTGTCGGGTGTGTTGATCGGTTTGTTCAGCCTGTGGTTGATCAACCGCAACCTGATCCTGCCGATCCGTGGCTTGATCGACTACGTAACGCAACTGAGCCACGGTCGCTTTGCCGAGCGCGTCGCCAGCCGTCGTCAGGATGAGCTGGGCCACCTGGCCGCTGCCGCGAATACCTTGCGTGACTTTCTTGCCGAAACCTTCAGCCGTTTACAGCGCAGTGCTACCGACCTGGTCAGCGCCAGCGGCGAATTGAATGCCATCGCCGGGCAGATGGCGACAGGCACCAATGATCAATTCAACCGAACCGACCAGGTGGCCACGGCCATGACTGAAATGTCGGCCACCGCCCAGGAGGTCGCGCGCCACGCCGCCAGTGCCTCGCGCGCGGCGGACGAGGCCGATCACTCGGCCCGCGAAGGCGGTGACGTGATGAAAGTCACCATTGCCACCATCGGCCAGATGCGCAACGAGATCCTTAATACCGGCACCATCATCCGCCGCCTGGAAACCGACAGCGTGCGCATCGGCAAGGTGCTGGAAGTGATTCGCGGTATTGCCGAGCAGACCAACCTGCTGGCGCTCAATGCCGCGATTGAAGCTGCGCGCGCAGGCGAAGCGGGCCGTGGTTTTGCGGTGGTGGCCGATGAAGTGCGCAGTCTGGCGCAACGCACGGCGGCGTCGATCATCGAGATCAACGGGATTATTGAAGCGGTACAGACCGGCGCGGTGGATGCGGCCGAAGCCATCGTGAGTGGCCAGTCGTGCAGCGATGAGAGTGTGGAAAAAGTCACGCAAGCCGGCGCTATGCTGGCTCACATCACCCAGGCGGTGGAGGCGATCCGCGACATGAACCGCCAGATCGCCACGGCGGCCGAAGAGCAGACCTCGGTGGCGGAAGATATTTCGCGCAACATCACGCAGATCACCACCGTGGCCACGGCCAACCTCGATAACGTCAAGCGTACCGAAGCGGCAAGTCACAACCTGCGTGGGCTGTCAGGTGAGTTGAATGAGGTGACGGCGCGCCTTGGCGCCTGATCAAGCGGTCGGCAAGCTGAACGTGAACACGGTGCCGTGCTGCTCGGTGGTGGACACGCTCAGCTCACCACCGTGGGCATCGGCAATCTGCTTGACGATGTACAACCCCAGGCCGAGCCCGGCTTGGGGCGCATCGGTAACGGGCCGCGCGTAGGGCTGAAATAATCGCGGCAGGGCTTGTGCGCTGATCTGGCCCGGGTTTTTCACCGTCAGCGTGAACTGCGACTGCTCGACCCTTGCCGTGACTTCAACCGGGCCATCGTGACTGCCGTGGTGGATGGCATTGGCGACCAGGTTGGAGAGCAGTTGCGCCAGTCGCTCCCGGTCACCTTTGAGCCCTTGAAGTTCGCCGATATGCGCAACAATTTCGCGTTGTGGATGAACGCTCTGCACCTCCGACACCACGTGTTGCAACGCAGCCTGCAAGCCCTGGCAATCACCCATGCTCAAGGGAATGCCGCTGCCCATACGCCCGCGGGCGAAATCCAGCACGTCCTCCACCAGTTGCGCCGCGCGCCGACCACTGGTGAGGATATGGCGCACGATCTTGTCAGTGGCGGGGTCGGGGTGTTTGCGCAGCAGTCGCTCAGCGCCGAAGTTGATGGCGAACAATGGGTTACGCAAGTCGTGCCCGAGCACCGCGATGAATTGTTCACGCAATTCGGCGGTGCCACGTTCTTCCTGCAACTCGGCTTCAGTTTGTTGCTGGCTTTCTTCGGCTTCGATCTGCAGCGACAACAAGCGTGCAAAGGACTCCATAGTCGATTGGATGGTGCTGCTGCGCAGTGACGCGGGGTTGGGGTCCAGCGCACAGATGGTGCCGAAGAAGCGCCCATCGGTGCGGAACACCGGCACGGAAATGTAGCTTTCAAACTGATAGATACGTGGCGTGTGGTGGTCGTGGTAAAGCGGGTCTTCGCTGGCTTTGTCGATGACCACGGACACGTGTGAACCGCGGATTTCGTGGCAGATCGTGGTGGTCAGGTCCAGCTCGCCTCCCACACCCAGGCCGAAACCCAGGCTGTCGAGCACCGCGCAGGCCGTCCAGGTGTCTTCCGTTACGCGAGCAACAGCGGCAAACCGCAGGCCGGTCATGTCACTGATCACCTTGAGCATGGCCGGTACGGCGCTGATACGCCCGATAGTGGCGATGTCGGCGGCTTTTTGCCCCATGTAACGGTCCCTGTTCGGGTGCAATGGCGTTATGCCTTGGCTGTAGCTTGAGAGTCTAACGGCCTTGTACTCTGTGGGGTAATTTCATTCGTATCCAAGGCAGATTTCCTACGGTTTGCCGACGAGCGCCCACAAAAAACGCCACCCGAGGGTGGCGCTGTTTTGTTCAGAGGGTAATCAAGTGTCCAGTTTGTCTTCGAGCACAGCACCGGTCTTGGCATCGAGCTTCACTTCGAACTTCTTGCCGGCGGTGTCGGTCAGTTCGACTTCGTAGACCAGTACGCCGCTGTTGTTATGGTCCAACTCGGTGTCAGTGATGGTGGCACCCGCGTGTTTGGCCACGGCGGCAGCGTTGAGTTTTTCGAAAGGCATTACCGCACCGGACTTGAGCAGGCCTTCAATCTGGTCTGGACGAACATCGGCCTGGGCCAGGCCAGCGGTCAGGGTCAGGGCGGTAGCGGCGAACAAAGCGGTCAAGGTTTTCATGGTGTGTGTCCTTCTCAGGTGAGCTGTTTAAGTGGGATCAGGTTAACCAGCGCAACTTAATTCACCCTTAATTAATTCAAACGGTTGCGCAGTTTGTTCAATCCGTCACGCGCGGGGAATTTCATGCTGGAGGCTCACTTCAAAGGAGACTCGGCATGAAACGGTTAGTGAGTTGGATCTACGCCCCTGCATTCCTGCTGGGGTTTCTCGGTTACGGGCTTTGGCAGCCGGACAGCTTGATTGTGCTGTTCGTGATTGCGCTCGTGGTGTCATTCCTTACAGAACAATGGTTGCCCTATGAACCAGAGTGGAATCGCAGCCTGGGCGATCGTCGGCGCGATACGTTGCACGCCCTGGTCAACGAAAGCCTGAACGCGGTGGGCGTGTTGATCCTGCCAGGGCTCACGGCACTGTTGGCATTCGAAGGCATTTGGCCGCGTGGCTGGCCGCTGTGGGAGCAACTGTTGATGGCCATCGTGCTGGCCGATGCGGGCATTACCTTGATGCATTACGCCAGCCATCGCCTTGCGCCTTTGTGGCGACTGCATGCGGTGCATCACAGCGTGCAGCGGCTGTATGGTTTCAATGGGTTGATGAAGCATCCGTTGCATCAGATGCTGGAAGCCACGGCGGGGTTGCTGCCGTTGATCCTGTTGGGCATTCCCCTGGAGGTGGCGCAGTTGCTGGCGTTGGCCATTGCCCTGCAATTGCTGTTGCAGCATTCCAATGTGAACATGCGCCTGGGG
Organism: Pseudomonas reactans; assembly: GCF_013385825.1. Lineage (GTDB taxonomy): Bacteria > Pseudomonadota > Gammaproteobacteria > Pseudomonadales > Pseudomonadaceae > Aquipseudomonas > Aquipseudomonas reactans. The sequence goes on from NZ_JACAPG010000021.1 coordinate 326,783, forward strand.
CCGTTGCGCTGGGTGTTTGCCTGGGCGCCGGTGCATCGGTTTCACCATATGAAATATGGCCGCGCCGGGGATGTGAATTTCGGTTTGTTCTTCAACCTGTGGGATTGGCTGCTGGGCACGGCGTATTACCGCGAACGCTATCGCATGGGGCCGGGGGATCTGGGGATTGGCAGTCGTCCGGACTTTCCGGTGGACTATGGGGCGCAGTTGCGTGATCCCTTCAGGCCGGTTCGCTTGAGCAAGGAACCGTCACTGCCGGACGATTTACGTTAGCAGTTGAACATCCAGCTGGCGCAATGAGGCGGCTGCGGTGACGCCAAACAGCTGCTTCATGGTCCGCGAAAAATGCGCCGAATCGGCAAACCCCGCACCGTGGGCGGCCTCGGTCAACGTGCCGCCGGCGAGCGCCAGTTGCAGGGCGACGCGTAGCCTTCGCCACACTACCAGGCGGCGCACGGGTAAGCCGAGTTGATGGGCGAACAGTCGCTCCAATTGGCTCAATGACAGGTGCGCGGCCTGGGCCAGGGCCTGGGCTGACACTTTGCCGTTGAGTTGTTGATCCAGTGCGGCGAGGGCGCGCTCCAGCCGCGGATCATCCAGGCTGCGCCGAGGGAGTCGACGCAATGCCTCCAGGGATAAGTCCTCGTGCAACAAAGGGGCGAGATCAAACACGGCCGGTTCGGCGTACAGCACTGAAACCTCACCTTGCGTTTCAAGAATGGCGTGGGTTTGTCGCGAAGGGATAAACAGGCGATGGGCCGTTGTGACGTGGCCATCAAGGCTGACCGTGATCGGTGAACCTTTGGAGACCATCAACTGATGGGCGTAGTGCGCATGGGGCGCGGTGCGCCCCAGCTCGCCGAGGATCAGGCCGTAGTCACGCCCCAACCACAGGCGGCCTGACCATTCGGCCTTCACTCAGTACTTATAGTCGTTCAGCAGGTCCTGCACGCTGGACGACGGCCAGCGCTTGTAGAACTTCAGCAGTTCGGCGGCGCGGTTGGTGAAGATGCCATCGACGCCGGCCTTCATCACTTTGTCGAAGTCCACCGGCTCGTCCACAGTGTAGACGTGCACCAGCAGGCCTTTGTCGTGGGTCAGCTTGTTCATCTCTGGCTTGACCAGATCCGAATAGCTTTGGTCGCCGTGGTTGGTCAGCTCAGCGGATGGGCCGGTGCCGATGGCGCCGAGGTTCTTGGCTTCGTCGACCCATTTTTCGAACTCGGCTGCGTCTTTCGGCTCTTGCTTGGCGTAGTAGGCGGCCTTGGTGGTTTCACCGGACTCCGCGAACGTCTGCTTGTTTTTCGGCTCGATGCTGCCTTCACCCACCCACAGCAGCAGGATTTTCGGGGTGTTCGGCATTTCTTTCTGCAGTTCTTTCAGGCTGGCCACTTCGAAGGTTTGCAGCACCACGCGACCCTTGCCCTGGCCGACGCCAGTGTTGCTCTTGCCCAGCTTGGAGCCGGCGGAGCTCAGCCAGCCTTTGTCGAGCAGCTTGTTCTTCAGGTCAGCTTCGATGCCCGGGAATTGCTTAGGCTCCTTGGTCTCGATGTACAGGCCGGGTTTGTGCTGCGGGTTGCCCTCGGCGATCTTGATGATGTCGTCCAGGCTCTGGATTTTCAGGCCGACGAAACCTGGGCGCGCACGGTCCGGGTAGGCAGCGTTGAACCAACTGCCGGCGTCGAGGGTTTGCAGTTCTTTCCAGGTGAACTCGTTGGCCGGGGCGTCCTTGCGATCCGGGAACTTGGTGGCCACGTCGGTGGTGCGCTGCAGGTTGTTGTCGTGCAGGGCGAACAACACGCCGTCCTTGCTGCGTTGCAGGTCCATTTCCAGGTAGTCGGCACCCAGGTCGCGGGCGATCTTGTAGGCGGCAGCAGTGGATTCCGGTGCGTCGTAGGACGCGCCACGGTGGGCGATCACGGCCGGATACGGAATGCCTTCGTTTGTCGCCAATTCAGCCGGGCTGATCGGGTCTTGCGCCTGTGCCTGGCCGAGGCCGAGCATCAGAGCGAGCAGCAGGGCACTCTTGGTAAACGTGACAGGCATATGCGAAGTCCTTTCGTGTAGGTAGCTTTGAGAAGGCCTCCTTTTTAACAATTGATTGCGAAAGGCGCTATCACCAAACCGACATTAACGTGCGCAGGCTTCAATTTTCTCGGTTTTTTTTCCAGGCATTGCAGTATTCTTGGCCGAAGCTGCCCCATCAGAGGGCGGCGCTTTCCGCCACGCGTGTAAACCATCTTTCCAGTCCCTGTGGGACTTTTCAGTGAGGTTTACCATGCGCATCACCTCCGAGCTTATCTGCCAGGCCGCCGACCAACTCCACGGTTTTGTTGGCCTCAATCGCAAGACCGGCCACTACATCGTACGTTTCAGCGAAGATTCCTTCGGCATGGACGTGGCCGATGACGGCATTATTCCCACCGCCGAGTTCGTCTGGCTGCCCGCCCCGGAGCAGACCATGACCCTGTCCCGCGAGCGCATCCAGTTGCTGCTGGACCAGAACATCGACGACCGTATCAACATCACCGAGCCGCTGCGGGTGTATATGCGCCGGGCGGAGATACCGCAGATCAGTGCGTTGCGCAGTCTGGTGAGCTAGGTCGCTTCAAAACTGTAAGCCCGTTCGACTTTGCACACCCGAGTCTGGAAGGCCGAGTACCAGGTGGCGCGCCCTTGTTCGCGCACCACCCGGTGCTCGGCCTGCTGCTTCCAGGCCAGGATGGCCGCTTCACTCTCCCAGTACGACACGGTGATGCCCAGGCCTTCTTCCCGTGCGGACTCCACGCCGATGAACCCCGGTTGTTCACGCGCCAGTTCCAGCATGCGACTGGCCGCCTGGCCGTAGCCTTGATCGCCTTCGGTGCGCAACGAGCTGAAGATCACCGCATAGTAGGGCGGCGAAGGTGTGCGGGCGATCATGCGGACACCGCCTGACAAGCTTTGAGCAGGGCCATCGCCAAGGGCGGGGTAATACCTTGCAGCGCGACGCGTTCGGGTTGGAAGAGGGTGGCGACGAAGAACGGGTGGTCGAGCAGTTCCACCGCGCGCAGGTCGCCGGCCGAATCATGGCCGCTGGGGATCAGGTCGCCTTCGAGCAAGGCATCGAGAAACTCGGGGTTCACGCCATAACGGCAGCGATAGCCTTCTTGCACATCCAGGCTGCCATAGGCCTCGGCGATCCGGGTGTAGGGCGCCAGGCGCACGGTGTCGGTGGCCTCCACCAGGGCACAGCTTAGCGGTGCGATCACGGCGCGCTTGGCCTGCGGCGTGAGTTCGCCATGCTCGGCATCCTTCCAGCCCAGGACATTGCGCGCGTATTCCAGCACGGCATGCTGAAAACCGCCGCACGTGCCGAGGAACGGTCGGCGTTGCTCGCGGGCAAACCGGATCGCCCGCATTGCGCCGTCAGTGTCGCGGTAAGGGCTGGCGGGGACGCACCAAAAACCGTCGAAGTCATGCAGTGACTCAGGCAGGGTATCGGTGTCGAGCCACTGCACGTGAACGCTCAGTCCCAAGGTCTGGGCCGCCTGTTGTAGCGCCACGGGGATGGCCTGGTGGGCGATGACATCGGGGTTGTAATCGCCGATCAGGGCGAGGTGTAAAGGCGTGGTTTTCATCGTGTACATCCCGTGGCTTGTGGTGTCCTGGGGCGCACTATAGATTGGCGTCTATGCAATCAATATGGGCGTTTAGACACATGCTCAATGCAACAACGCACTATTCAATCGACTACCCGGATCTGTCGCTGATCCTTGCCCTGGTCCGCGGCGGTACGCTCGGGCGGGCGGCAGCGTTGTTGCGGGTGGATGTGTCCACGGTGTTTCGCGCAGTGCGGCGCCTGGAGGCCGCGCTGGGCCAGACACTGTTCGAAAAAAGCCGCGCCGGCTACCTGCCCACCAGCCTGGCGAGCAACTTGGCGCAGCAGGCGGAACGCGCCGAGCAAGCGCTGGAGGCCGCACGCATTGGTGTGGAGCAAGGTGGTGAGGTGATCAGCGGCACGGTGCGCCTGACCTGTACCGATTCTGTGCTGCAAGGCTTGCTGTTGCCGGCCCTGGCGCAGTTCATGCCGCAGTACCCCGCGCTGACCCTGGAACTGAGCACGTCGAACGATTTTGCCAACCTCAGCCGTCGCGACGCCGATATCGCCCTGCGCCTGACCCGCACGCCGCCGGAGCATCTGGTGGGCCGGCGTCTGGGCAATGTGGCGTATCAGGTGTGTGCCAGCCCGGGGTTCGCCCAACAGCACGAAGGCCGCGAGCTGGCTGACCTGCCTTGGATCGCCCCGGATGATTTCCTGGCGGACCATCCCACGGTCGTCTGGCGCCGCGAGCACTTGCCCGGCGTGCGTCCCAGCTATCGCTGCAACAGCATGTTGTCGGTCACCGAGTTGGTGCGAGCGGGGCTGGGGGTAGCGGCGCTGCCGGACTTTCTAGTGGGGCACGGCCTACAACCGCTGGGCTGCGCACTGGCAGGGCACGACACGGCATTGTGGTTGCTCACGCGTCCGGACTGCCGGGCGCTGCGCTCGGTGGTGACGTTGTTTGATGAGCTGGGGCGACACCTGCGGTTGCCTTAGGTTTTTCGCACAAAATGCTCGTGCATTTCGCTGGTCAGGCTTTCGATATGTTCGGTCAGTTGCTTGGTCATTTCCGTTAGTCGGGTGTTCTGCTCCAGCAGCTCCAGCAACTGTTTGGTGGTCTGCGCGGCCTGGGCCTGGCGCTCTGTATTGGCAATGGCCAGGGCTTCGCGGTGCTGGGCGTCGGCGTCCGATTGCGCCTTGTCGCGCGCGGCCTGACGCGTCTGGGCCAGCAGGATCAGCGGCGCGGCATAGGCCGATTGCAGGCTGAAAGCCAGGTTGAGCAAGATGAACGGGTACACATCGAAGTGCGTGATCCCGGTCATGTTCAGCACCACCCACAACACCACGATGGCGGTTTGCGCGCCGAGGAAGGTGGGCGTGCCGAAGAAACGGGCGAACGCTTCGGCCTTTAGGGCAAACGTGTCATTACCGAATGTAGGCGCCAAGTGGGCGTGGGGACGATGAAAGCGCAGGTGGTCGACGGCGGCGGTTTCGGTCTTTTCTGGGGTCATGGCGGGCTCGGATTGTTTGCTTGAAGACAAGCAAGCACTATAGACCGAGCCCCCAGCGCTCCGTATGAAGATCGGGTCAGTTGCCACCGCGCTCATTGGCGAATGCACTCACCGCTTGCACGGCCTCGCTGGTGCCTTCGCGGATCTGCACGATGACGGTACCGGCTTGGTTAGCCAGCTCCACACCCAGGGCAGCGCGGTCGCGGGTGCCGTCCATGCTGTGGATGGCCTGGCGGGTTTCGTCCTGGATCATCGCGATCATGCTGGAAATTTCCGCCGTGGAGCCGCTGGTGCGCGCTGCCAGTTGCCGCACTTCATCGGCTACCACGGCAAACCCACGACCTTGCTCGCCGGCACGCGCCGCCTCGATGGCGGCGTTGAGCGCCAGCAGGTTGGTCTGGTCGGCGATGCCGCGAATGGTGTTGACGATGGCAGTGATCTGTTGCGAGCGCTCGCCCAGCTTGGCGATCAGCTGCGAGGACCCGTCGATATCCGCAGCAATATCGCGCATGCCGCTGGCCGTTTGCTGAATCACTTCGGCGCCTTTTTCGGCGATGTCCCGGGTGTTCAGGGAGATGTGATACGCCTGGGCCGCACTGGCGGCGTCGGCGGTATGTTGCTGCACCATGGCGGTCACGTCCGAGGCGAACTTCACCACTTTGCACAGGCGCCCGCTGGCGTCGTACACCGGGTTGTAGTTCGCTTCGAGCCACACGGCCTGGCCGATCTTATCCACCCGTTCGAACTGGCCGCTGAACATTTCGCCCTGGTTCAAGCGCTTCCAGAAGTCGCTGTAGGTCGAACTGTTGGCCAGCTCTGGGGTGCAGAACATGCGGTGATGCTGGCCCTGGATCTGCGCCAGGGTGTAACCCATGCGCTGCAGGAAGTTGGCGTTGGCCGTGATGATGGTACCGTCGAGGTTGAACTCAATGACCGCCATGGCACGGCCGATGGCTTCCAGCTTGGCATTGGCTTCGCTTTCGGCCTGTAGGCGCGGCGTGACGTCCATGGCGTACTTCACCACTTTGATGACGTGGCCCGCATCATCGCGTACTGGGTTGTAGCTGGCCTCCAGCCATACCGACTGGCCATCGCCCGCCACCCGTTCAAAGGTGCCGGATTGGAACTGGCCATTGCGCAGGTTCGACCACAACTGGCTGTACTCGGCGCTGCGGGCGAACGCCGGGGTGCAGAACATGCGGTGGGACTGGCCCTCGATCTGTTCGGCGCGGTAGCCCATGGTCTGGAGGAAATTGGCATTGGCCCGCAGCACCGTGCCGGACAGGTCGAATTCGATCACCGCCATGGAGCGCTCGATGGCCTCCAGCAGGCTGGCCTGTTGGGCGACGGTGTGTTGCAGGGCATTGATGGTTTTTTTATGGGCTTTAAATAGCATGTTCGGGGGCTCGGGCAAGCAAGCTTCTGGGTTTCCTTGGGTATGCGCCTGCCCCCGTAAGGCATTCGCTATACGGTTGACTTGCTCATTGTCAGCTTCCTTGTGCCGACAGCGGGGGTGGAACAACGGGTTCAGAGTGATCAGCCTGGCAAGAAGTTCGCCTCAGGGGCAGGACCTTTTTTGGGTAGCCGACAAGTGGTGGCATTATGCTTTCTCCTGGCGTGCAGGCACGAGGATTCAGACGAGGAGTCGTAGGACAACCTCAGGCGGAATGAGCGATCACTGCTTCGCTGATGTTGACCCGGTTACGCCCGGTGTCCTTGGCGGCATACAGCGCGCGATCCGCCGCATTCAGCCACATGGCGGCGTCGGTAAAGAAGGGCTGGAAATCAGCCAGGCCGATGCTCAGGCTCACGCGCAATTCTGGGATTTGCGGGTTGCGGTAATTGCTGAAGGTCTCGCGCATGCGTTCCATCACCTGTGCCGCCTCTTCCAGCGGAACTTGCGGAAGAATCACACAGAATTCATCGCCACCGTAACGCCCGGCCAGGTCGTTTTCACGCAAGTTGCGTCGCAACTCCAGGCTCAGTTGACGCAGGACCGCGTCGCCAACGATGTGGCCGTGGGTGTCATTGATCTGCTTGAAGTGATCGATATCGATCAACGCGATGGTGGCATGGCTTTGCTGCTGTTGGCACTTATGAAATTTAAGATGCAGCAAGTCTTTCCATGAGCCGTGGTTCAGCAGTCCGGTGAGGCTGTCGGTTCGGCTGAGTGCGCTGAGTGCGCGTTTGTGTTCCGACAACTTAATCGCCAACTGATAGCAAACCGTGCCGATGGCCATGGGGTAGAGCGTCAGCATCGGCAGGCAGGTGTATACCTGGGTGAGGCTGACGTTGGGGTTGAATCTGATACCGAAAAGCGCACAGGCGACCCCGATACCGGCCGCTTGCGCCAGCAGGCCACGCAGGAACAGCCGCTTGCCGCCCGCCGCCACGTTGTTCATGGTCATCATGGAAAGGATGGTAACGGTTGTCAGTGGTGTGAACTGCGTGGCGGCGGCCCAGAACCCGCCGAACAATGAGTCGTACAGCAGGTTGCGTTGCTCGGCCTGGTAGGGGAATTGCGAGCGCGCTGAGAGTTGGTAGGCCACATGTGCCCAGGCGAAACCGTTGAACAACAGGAATGCCCAGACCCACCCCGGCATTGCGAGCGGATAAAGAGCGCCTGTGACACTGATGCAGCCGATGCCCAAGCCGATAATCCTTGGCTTGTAGATACGTCTGGCAAATGAAAGCCCTTTGCCTCGTCTGTTTTCCATAAATTCCTGGAGCCGTTTTTTTTGCAGGTGCGGCAAGGTGCGTCAGCGGGTTGAACCGTTGATCGGATAAGAATTGTGAATATTGTCAGTTATTCGCGTGGGAATAATCAGTGTCCTTCCAAGCCATTTGCTCAGGACAGCGTGCGAATACGTCAAAAACGACCTGGAATGTCGTTCACACAACAGGTTTTTACAGCTGCCGGGGCGACGTGACTTCGTAGCCGGCCAGGAACAGGTCGATAGCCGACTCGATAACACTGGCCTGACTGGCGGCGTCCAGGACTGGTTGGCCCAGGGTAATCTGCGGCCAGAATGCAAACGCCTTGAGCAGGCTCTGGATCTGGTGGGCGGCAAATGCCGGGTCGCTGCAATTGAGCCGGCCATCGTCCTGGGCGGCGCGTACCCATTGGGTAAAACCTTCTTCGCGCTTGCTCAGGCGGGTAACCATGTCTTGCGCGCGCTCCGGCGAATGGATGGTGGCGGCGATGGCGACCCGGGCCAGGTCGAGGAAATTGGCATCCGCCATCATCTTCATCTTCGCTTCCAGCAAGCCGCGCAATTGTTCGCGCAGCGGGCGGTCGCTGGCGTAGTTGACGTCGAGCTGCGCAACGCTGCTGGCCCAGAGTTGATGGAGAATTTCGGCGAACAACTCTTCTTTGCTGGGGAAGTGGTTGTACACCGTGCGCTTGGAAACGCCGGCGGTGGCGGCGATCTTATCCATGCTGGTCACCTCGAAACCGTTTTCGCGAAATTCAGCGATGGCCGCGGCCACGATGGCTTCGCGTTTACGGTCGGTGAGGCGTTGTGGGGCAGTCATGGAGGGGGCTCGGCTCGTCAAGGAAAGTTACACTCTGTAGTTTACTTGCTGTGTATTTTGTTGCAATCTTGAAACTACACTGTGCAGTGTAATTTAAGAGCGGTCTGTAGGAGTCACCTGTAAATGGCCACGATTTCGTCCCGCGTTGATTCTTCGCCGGCAGCGCCCAAGCAAGACCAGGAGCACTTCAGCAATGAGGCGCCCGTGCAGCAGGGTGGCTTCGGCAAAACCTTGCGTATTTTCTGGAACATGCTGTTCAACAAGCCGCGCAGCACGCGGCCGGTGGGGCAGATTCCGGTACAGCCGCTGACCCGTGAGCAGTTGCTGGCGGCGCCGGATCACAGCGTGTTTCGCCTCGGGCATTCCACCGTCTTACTGAAAATGCGCGGTAAATTCTGGGTGACCGATCCGGTGTTCGCCGAGCGTGCGTCGCCGTTCAGTTGGGCCGGCCCCAAGCGTTTCCATCAGCCGCCGATCAGTCTTGAAGAGCTGCCGCCGCTAGAGGCAGTGATTCTTTCCCACAACCACTACGACCATCTTGACCGCAATGCTGTCGTCCAATTGGCTGAGAAGACCCGCTACTTTCTCGCGCCGCTGGGCGTCGGGGATATCCTGGTGAAATGGGGCGTGGAGGCCAGCAAAGTGCGGCAGCTGAATTGGTGGCAGGGCACCGAGGTGGATGGCATTCGATTTGTCGCCACGCCTGCGCAGCATTTTTCCGGGCGGGGCCTGTTCGATGCCAACCAGACCTTGTGGTGTTCCTGGGTGATGATTGATGGCGCACGGCGGATTTTTTTCAGTGGTGATACCGGCTACTTCGATGGCTTTAAACGCATCGGCGAACAGTACGGCCCGTTTGATCTGACGCTTATGGAAACAGGTGCTTACAACGTCGATTGGCCCCACGTGCACATGCAACCTGAGCAAACCCTTCAAGCGCATATCGACCTCAAAGGCCGTTGGTTGCTGCCGATTCATAACGGCACCTTCGACCTGGCGTTCCATGCCTGGCACGAACCGTTCGACCGCATCATGGCCCTGGCCTGGGAGCGCAACGTGTTTATCACCACACCGCAGATGGGACAGGCGTTCAGCTTGAACCAGCCCGAGCGAGGGTATGCGTGGTGGCTGGACGTTGAAACCCAAGTTGCACAGGAACACCTCGCCGGCTGACAAACGAAGCGTCGGAAAAAGGAGTTTTCAAGCTGTTTCAGGCCTGCGACAGGTGCCAGCCAAGGATGCGATGATCCCCGGAACGTCTTTTGTCGGGGCCAGGTTCTATGGAGAAGATAGGTGGGAAATGTTGGCAAGCGGGTGTGGCTTTTCCGGCGCGGCAGTCTGCGTCTGAGCTGGCAGAATCGTCGTGTCTGGTCACTGCACCTACTGGGCTTGCCAGCCCGCGAAGTATCGCTTTTGGTGTCGATCCCCATGTCTATGGGAAGCTGGGGGCAAGCATCCCGATCCCGGGGTATGACGCTCCGAGTCTTCCCCTGAAACCCCTGCGCGACCCATCGCTTTCATTGATTGCCTTGAGTGGTATCGATCCCTCAGGGCCGGTGATGGTGGAAGTCCCCTTGGTGGAAAACAACACGACCTTCACGGCTGCTCAGGCGCTAGGCGGCAGGCGCGTGGGGTTTGCCGAGCGGTTTGTGGATGATGATGAGCATGAGCAGGTCGAGCACACACCCTCCTTCCTGAGAGCGCTGGACATCCTTCGCCGATCCGGCGCCGAACTGGTACCGGTGCATGCACTCCGGTCCAGCCACACTCTGCCTGGTCGCAATGAAATCGATGACCTTGTGCATGAATACCGACTGGATGCCCTGGTATCCGACAGCCGCAGCACTGCATTCCACGCAGCTTGCTTGAATGGCTACCCAAGGCTTGGCGAGCCGCTCGGGGAGGATGCGACGCTGTGGTTCTACAGTTCAGAATGGGCGAAGAATTGGCTGGCACCCCTGGTCCAGCGGTATCGAAGCGTTCGTCGAATAATGGAGGTGCAGGAGGGGCCACCTGCTACGTTGAACTATCCCACACCCTGACGGGCCCGCGTCGCGCAGCCTGGAGGGAGAGGAGTTTTTAGACTGACCTACGGATCAACGTTGGTCCTTCTTCATTTCTTACTCCTCAAGAGGTCTTATGTTAGGAATCGCATCGGTGGGAATCGCATATGGCGCGGGCTCCCTGGTCCGGCAAGTCGTACAGGCCTTCGCTGGAGACTACTCACCCGTTGCTTCAAAACCTGTGGCTGTCGGTACTGAGTACCTCAGTGTCAACGAGCTCAGCAGGCAAATGGCCCTCCCGGGCGGGCTTACTTCGGCCGATCTGGTCACTCACCTGCAGGAGCGGATTCGCAGGCTGGATCCGCAACTCAACGCTGTCATCGAGCTCAACCCCAAGGCATATGAAACCGCACGTGAGTTGGATCGTGAGCGGGCCAGCGGCAACGTGCGCGGGCCGCTGCATGGCATTCCTATCTTGCTCAAGGACACGATCGAAACCGAGGGTATGCAAACCAGTGCGGGTGCGTTTGGGCTCGTCGGTGAAGCTGCTGGCAAGAACGCCCCGTTGGTTGACTACCTGATCAAGCAGGGCGCAGTGATCCTCGGTAAAACCAATATGACCGAAATGGCGGGGTTTCGTGGGGTGGCCGATGGCTGGAGCAGTCGTGGCGGGCAAACCCGTAACCCTCATCACGTGGATGCGGACGTTGGAGGTTCCAGCTCCGGTTCCGCTGCAGCGGTTGCTGCTGGCTTGGCGCCTTTGGCGGTGGGGGCAGAAACCAGTGGTTCGATCATTGTGCCGGCAGCACGCAACGGTATTGTCGGGTTCAAGCCTACTGTCGGGCTGCTAGATCGTAACGGGATTATTCCGGCGAGTCATCACCAGGACACACCGGGTCCGATGACGCGTTCGGTGTTTGACGCTGCGCTGATGCTCAACGCCATGTCAGGCAGTGATCCTAAGGACCCGGCAAGTGTGGGAGCGCCCCGAGGTATCGATTACACGCAGTTGCTGGTGCCAGGGGCCTTGAAAGGCAAGCGTATTGGCTATCCTGCCACCTTCTCCAAAGATGGCGAAACCCTGCCAGTGGAGAACAGCACGCAGTTCAATCGGACACTGGAAGTGCTTCGCGAGCAAGGCGCGGTGTTGGTGCCGGTCAACCTGCGCCTGGCCGATGCCTCACGCTACGACGAACTGTTGCTCTCGGATGTGAAGGACGAGCTGAACACCTACCTGGGCAAGCGCTCGGGGTTGCCGGCCAAGTCGCTGACTGAACTGATCCGGTTCAACGATTTACGTGACGGCAGTGAGACGGATCATCAACCGGTGCTCAAGGAAATCAGCGCCTCAACGCTGACGCCAGAGGAGCGCAAGCCACTGTGGGATGCGCTCATCCAGGATTTCAAAAGTACGATTGATGACCCGATCAAGGCAGAAAACCTAGACGCAATGGTGTCGGATTTCGACACCAACAGCTACTTCGGTGTCGCGGCGGCCGGCTATCCGGGAATCGCCGTACCGTCTGGTGTCGATGAGGATGGCCTACCCACCAGTGCCTACTTTTTTGGTACCCAATGGGCCGAACCCACCTTGCTGGCAGTGGCCCATGGGTATGAGCAGGCCGCTCAGGTAGCGGTCAAACCGGCACTTTGACGCCATAACGTGCCGCTGGGGAGCGATGTGACAGGTTGGGCCCCAGCGCCAGGCGTGCTGTTTCGTAGGTGTCCCAGTCCAGGCGGTCGGGCAATGAGGGGATTGTCACCTTTTCACCCTGGGCAAGGCCTGCCAGCGCGGCATCCACCAGATTTTCCGTGGTCATGACGATGGTGTCGGGGAGGTTGTTCACGGGCAGCCCCGCGACATCCCAGAACTCGGTGGCGGTGGCGCCGGGCAGCACCACTTGAACATTGACACCCTTATCGCTCAGTTCATGGTCGAGGGATTCGCTGAACGCCTGTACAAAGGCCTTGGTGCCGGCGTACACACCATTCAACAACTTAGGCGCGATCGCGACGATCGACCCGATGTTGATCAGGGTGCCACGGCCTTCGGCGACAAAATTGGTCGCGGCGGCTTTTGCCAGGCGAGTGAGCGCAAGGACATTGAGCAGGATCATGGCGTCCATCTTGCCCGCGTCCGAGGCCAGCAGTGATGCCGTCGCACCGACGCCGGCGTTGTTCACCAGCAGGCTGATGCGGCTGTCTTCAAGCAGAATCTGTTCAATGCGCGCCAGGTCGGCAGGCAGGTTGAGGTCGGCCGCCTCTGTCTGGATGTCCCGTTGGGTCTCGGCTTTCAGTCGGGCCGCGAGTTGGTCCAGTCGCTGCTGGTTGCGTGCCACCAGAATCAGGTCGTAACCCTGGCGAGCCAGGCGGTCGGCATACACGGCACCGATCCCGGACGAAGCGCCAGTGATCAGGGCATAACCTTTGGATTGAGTCATTGCAGTTGCTCCAGAAGGGCCGGGGAAGGGCGGCCTTGTTGGATTCAAGATTATGGGTGTAATGTATTGGCTGCAATGTCATATATCCCTCTTTTCGGGACATGAGGTTTCACCATGGTATCTATTGGTATTCTGCTGTTTCCCGGGTTCCAGATGCTCAGCCTGGGCACCAGCACCGTGTTCGAATTCGCCAACTTTGAGTTGGGCCAACCGTTCTATCGTGTGGACCTTTTGTCGGAACACGGTGGGCCGATCAAAAGCTCCATGGGCTTTGCCATCGACACTGTGCCCTTCGGCCAACAGCACTACGACACAGTGCTGGTGGTGGGAGACAACGAATTGCTGAAAGCCACGCCTGGCATGCTGACCTACTTGCAGCAAGCCATGCTCACTTCGCGTCGCGTGACATCCGCCTGCACCGGTTCTTTCTATCTGGCCGCCGCCGGGTTGCTGGAGGGCCGCAAAGCGACGACCCATTGGTACCACGCCCACACGTTTCGTCAGGCCTATCCAAACGTACGGCTGGAGGAAGACCGTATCTTCACCGTCGATGGTCCGCTCTGGACCTCAGCCGGCCTGACCGCCGCCCTCGACCTGGCCCTGGCTTTGGTCGAACATGACCTGGGGGTTGAGGTTACACGCGCAGTGGCGCGTAAATTGGTGGTCTACCACCGACGCGCAGGTGGCCAGTCACAATTTTCCGCCTTGCTGGAAATCGACCCCAAATCCGATCGAGTGCAAACCGCCCTGGTCTACGCCCGAGAACACTTGCAGGACGATCTCTCAGTGGATCAGTTGGCTGAAGTCGCCCATTTGAGCCCGCGCCAATTCAGCCGATTGTTCCGCACAGAAACCGGCCAGTCACCCGCCAAGGCTATCGAGCGGTTGCGCATCGAGGCAGCCCGCCTGTTGCTTGAGTCTGGCGATCATTCCATCGATATCATCGCTCGGGAGACCGGCTTCGGTGACCCGGAGCGTATGCGCCGCGCCTTCCTGCGTGCCTTTGGCCAACCGCCGCAGATGATGCGTCGGGCGTTGCAACTGCAGGCGTGAGGCTCTATGCACCACTAGGTTCAAGTGGTGCCGACGTTGGCCCTATCAGACGAGAGAGGATGCCTTGCGCTACAGGCTCCGGTTCTTCGGAGTCAAACCGGCGCACACTCATCCCCCACCCCGGCGCAAACCCTGGGAAGAACACCAGCCCTTCAGCCTCCAACCGAAACGCCAAGGCCAGGCGGGTTTCATCACCCACGTCATGTTGGTTTTCAAACTGTTGAACCGCCTCAACCGCCACACCGGCCTGGCGCGCCAGGTCTTCCCGGCTCCAGCCCAACATCGCGCGGGCCTGCACGCTGTGCTTGGCGGTGAATTGATGCAGGACGATCTGCTGTTCTACGAAAGAGCTCATTGCCAGAGAGGACATGGGGTTTCTCCAGGTTCGACGGGGGAGGACAAACTATACTGTGTTTTTGTACAGTTGTTTTGACCGCTCATCAACTGGATTTTTGTTGACCCACTATTCTACCCCTGGCGCCTCCCGAATGATCAGGTGGTCCAGGTTCTCGATGTTCGCGCTGAATACCCCAAACGTCTGCTCGGGATTCCTTTTGCTCGGCACCTGTTGCAGCTCCGGCGTCACCCCGTAGAAGAAGCAGTACAGTGCACGCTCACTGTCCACCGCCGCCTTGATCTGCTCTAAAAACGCTTTGCGCTTGCGGTAGTTTTCAATGAGCTTTTTGCTCAGATAGACGTTGACCGAGTAGGGCTTCTTGTCGAGCCACACTTTCTTTTCGAAGTCGATGCGAAAGCTGCTGGTGTAGTCTTTGATTTCTTTGATCTTGCCCCAGTAGATCAGGCCTTTGTTGTCCTGCAGGTACTCGATCTTCTTGAAAAACGTCCAGTAGGTCGCGGTGTGGTCACCGACCTTCAGCGGCATGGACTTGAGCTTGTCCTTGTCGTCGAGGTTGGACACGAAACATTCCACAGGGTGGGCGAACACGCTGGTTTTGTCTGGGGTGCTGTCATTGGTGCTGTCATTGGTGCTGTGGGAGACGGAGCTTGGATTTGAAGGCGCCTTCACTGGATCGTGTGAGATGTTTCCCTCTGCCCCGGCAAGCCGATTTTTGCGTTCGTACTGACGACGAGTGAGGACAAACTCCGATGGGAAGTTGTCTTCACGCTCGTCGTCATTTTCACCTGTCGCGGTTTTATGGCTACTGGCGTAGCGGCAACCCGCTATATGCCGGGTGCCGGTCTTGTTCTTGAAATGCGGCGTGCGCAGGTAATTGACGTTTTTGGCGTTGAACGTGCTCAGTGCGTTGCTGGTATCAAACGCCGCACGGCATTCATCATTGGGGCAGAGGAAGCAGTCCTGGTCGGAATCGAAATCAGCGGTTTCGTCGAAATTCAGGTCTCGTACGTCATAGATCGACAGCTTGTCATCGAGACTCAGGCTGTAGGCCGTGTCGAATTTCATGGGGCTCGGGTCCGTGAGAGGTTTCGCTATTAATAGCGGGATCCTGCGTAAATATCAGCAAGAACCTGCAACCCGTCGCCCGCTCAAGAAGCACAGCGTACCGCCCACCGCCGTCAACCCGGCCAGTGCATAAAACATCGTGGTCGGCGGTGAGTTGATCAACAGATAGCCACAAATCACCGGGCTCAACGCGCCGCCGAAGGCCGCCAGGTTCTGTGCGCCGTAGTAACTGCCTCGCAGCGACTCGGGAGCGAGGGTGTCGATAAACAGGAATTCGGACGGGAAGATAATCATCTCGCCCAACGTAAACACGAACATCGCCACACACCATGACAGCAGGCTGTCGGCCTGACTGAAGCCGAGCAGGCCGCCGATGAACAGCGCAGTGCCCAGCAGGATCCAGTAACGTAGTTGTTCACGCTTGAGGAAGCGGCCGATCTGGTATTGCAGCAACATCACGGTAATGGCGTTACAGGCCAGCACCGCGGAAAGAATCTTCAGCGCATCATCCGGGTTGTGAATCACCAACAGAAATTGCGACAGGTACAAGGTGTAGCGGCCATGCACGATGGTGCTCAACAGGCTGCCGCCGGTGAACAGCACCAGGCTGCGGTCGTTGCGCAGGGTTTTCAGGGTGGTGAGAAAACTCAAGGGTTTGCTGCTTTCATCACGCAGGGTGGGCGGGATGCCGATCATCAGGAACACGCTGATAAACGCAATGGCGCTGGACAGCATAAATGGCAACAGCGGCATCTGCCCGGCAATCACCACGCCGACCATAGGGCCCGTGGCGTAGCCGATATTCGTGAGGGTGTAGCGCAGTGAAAACACCTTGGCGCGCTGCTCCACCGGCAGGTTTTCGCTGATGATCGCCTTGGAGCCGATCAGGAACAGCGCCGATGCCGACTCGGTAATCACCAGCGTCAACGTGGTGAGGTAGAGGTTGGTGGCAAAGGTCAGTAACAGAAAACCGATGGAGCTTGAGAGCATCGCCAGGATAAGCAGCTTGCGCTTTTCCATGCGGTCGATGACGTAGCCGCCGTAGAGGCCCATCAAGGTGGCGGTAAACACCGCGATGCCCATCAGCAAGCCGATGTCCTGCTGATCGAGGCCCAGGCGTCGGCTCAGCAGCAAAGTCATCAAGGGACTGGTCATTGCCCGACTGATGACAATGGTCAGCGAGCAAATCATCAGGCGGCGGATTACCAGAGAGTAGGTGGCCACGGCGGGGCGAGTGTCCTTATTATTTTTTCAACACAACACACATCACGGATAAGGCGGGCTTCTGTGGCGAGGGAGCTTGCTCCCGTTTGACTGCGCAGCAGTCACCGGCTTTCAGGGGCGCTTCGCACCCCAACGCGAGCAAGCTCGCTCGCCACAAAAAGCGCTTCCCAATTACTGGCCGGAGTTGATGGAGATTTTTTCTACGGCGCCTTGCTCCAGGTCCCACTTTTTCAGGATCTTGCCGTACGTCCCATCATCGATCATGCCCTGCAACGCCTCACTGATCGCCGTGACCAGTTCAGTGTTGCTCTTCTCAATCCCAAGCCCCGTGAATTGCTTGGAAATCGCCAGGCCCACCGGCTTGTACTTGCCCTTGTCCAGCGACATCAAGTAGGGAATGGTCTCGCTGCCCTGCATCGCCGCATCCAAGCGGTTCTGCTGCAACTGCGCCCGCGCATCCGCCGAGCCTTCAGTGCCGATCACCACGATCGCCGGCTTACCCGCCGCTTCGCAGTTTTCCTTGCTCCATGCGGCAATTTCCGACGGCCAGGTGGTACGGCGACTGGTGCCGACTTTTTTACCGCACAGGTCAGTCAATTCCTTGAGGTCTTCACGCTTGGCCATAGTGTACAACTGCGGGCCGCTGGTGAAGTAGTCGATGAAGGTCACGGATTTCTGGCGCTCGGCGGTGTCGGTCATGCCCGACAGCACAATGTCCACGCGCTTGGTGGTCAGGCCGCTGAGCATCTGCTCGAAGCCGGTTTCCTGCCACTTGATCTTCACGCCCAGGCGCTCGGCCAGGGCGTTGCCCAGGTCGAAGTCCAGGCCGGTGATCTTGTTGGTGGCCGGGTCCTTGAAGTCCATCGGCGGATAGTTCGGCACGATGGCCGCGCTGATCTCACCCTTGTCCTTGATTGCCGCCGGCAATGCCGCGAAAACTGCAGTGGAGGCCATCAAGCCTGCGAGCAACGTTGGGATAAACAATTTTTTCATGGGGGCGTTCTCGTTTGTTTTTTAGTTAAGTGCGAACGGCAGAAATAAAGCTTTGGGTACGCGGGTTTTGTGGGCTTATTAGAATTTCTTCGGGGCTGCCGGCTTCCACAATCTGGCCGGCATCCATAAACACCATGCGGTTGGACACTTCACGGGCGAAGCCCAGTTCATGGGTGACCACGATCATGGTCATGCCGGTGGTGGCCAAATCGCGCATCACCGACAGCACTTCGCCTACCAGCTCCGGGTCGAGGGCTGACGTGGGTTCGTCAAACAGCATCAATTTGGGTCGCATCGCCAGCGCACGGGCAATCGCCACACGCTGTTGCTGTCCCCCGGATAACTCCACCGGATAGGCATTGCGCTTGTCCGCCAGGCCGACACGGGCCAGCAGCTCCAGCGCGTCTTCGATGGCTTCCTTGGGCGAGCGCTTGAGCACCTGGCACGGGCCTTCGATGATGTTCTGCAACACGGTCATATGCGGGAACAAATTGAAGCGTTGAAACACCATGCCGGTGGCCAAGCGCTGGCGGGCGATCTGCGATTCGTTCATCTCATGCAGCTTGTTGCCGACGACGCGGTAACCCACCAGTTCGCCGTCGACCCACAGGCCGCCCTTGTCGATTTTTTCCAGCTGGTTGACGCAGCGCAGCAGGGTGCTTTTACCGGAACCCGACGGGCCGATGATGCACATCACTTCGCCTTGCTCGACCTCGATATTGATGTCACGCAGCGCGTGATACTGGTCGTAATACTTGTTCAGGTTGACGGCCTTGACGATGCTTCTCATGGGGCAAATCTCCTCAACACAGACTTACGAACGCTTGCCGGCGCCGCGGGCAAAACGACGCTCGAGGCGGCTTTGACCAAATGAAAGAACAGTCACCACCGCCAGGTACCAGATGCCGGCTACGATCAGCAGCTCCATGACCCGCGCGTTGGCGTAGTAGATGTTTTGGGCGTTGTGCAGCAGCTCCGAGTACTGGATTACGCTGGCCAGGCTGGTCATTTTCACCATGCTGATGAACTCGTTGCCTACAGGCGGAATGATCACGCGCATCGCCTGGGGAAGAATGATCCTACGCAACGCCTGAAGGCTCGGCATGCCGATGGACTTGGCGGCTTCGTACTGGCCGGTATCCACCGACAGCAAACCGGCGCGCACCACTTCGGCCGTGTAGGCGCCCTGATTGATGCTCAAGCCGAGCAGGGCAGCCACGAACGGCGTCATCAGGTCGACGGTGTCGATGCTGAACAGGCCGGGAATCGCGATCACCGGGAAGATCAACGCCAGGTTGAACCACAACAGCAGTTGCAGGATCAGCGGCGTGCCCCGGAACAGCCAGGTGTAGGTGATGGCCACATAGCGCAGGATCGGGTTGGCCGACATGCGCATGATCGCCGTAATCACGCCGATCACCACGCCCAGCGCCATCGCCAGGATCGACATGACGATAGTATTCACCAGGCCCCAGAGGATGGCTTCAGATGTGAGGAACTGCCCGATGTAGGACCATTCGATCTGGCCGTTGGCAAACGCACGCAACAGCGCGGCCAGCACGATCACGATCAGCGTGGCAAAAAACATCCGCCCGTAATAGCGACGCGGCACGTGCTCGTACTGCGTGATATCGAATTGGTTCTCGGACAACTTGCGCTCGGCTTCCAAGCGCTCTGCCGGGGTTTGGTTCATGGTGAATCTCCGAAACTACGATCAATCTAAAGACATGCGCCCCCCCTGTAGGAGCCCGGCTTGCCGGCGATGGCGTCCTTGAGGCCACCATCGCCGGCAAGCCGGGCTCCTACAGGGATAGGGTCAAATTCGGAAGCCGGTGTAGCTGTCAGCCCATTGCTGCTGAGCCGCCAGGGCCGTTTTCAACCGATCAATCTGCTCTTTGACCCGTTCTGGCGCCGTCCCACCCCACCCACTGCGCGCCGCAATCGCCGCTTCTAGGGTCAAGCAGTCGCGCACTTCTGGTGTGAGTCGTGCATCCACCTCCGCCAACATCGCCGGCGAGGCTTCCCACAGCTCAATCTCATGCTTCTCACAGGCCTGCACCAACGCGCCGGTAATCTCGTGAGCCTCTTTAAACGGCACACCACGGGTGGCCAACCAGTCCGCCACCTCAGTCGCCAAGGTAAAACCCATCGGCGCCTGACGCCGCAGCTCTTGTACCTGCACCTTCATGGTCGCAACCATTCCCGCCATCGCCGGTAACACCAGCAACAAGGTATCCACACTGTCCAACACGCTGTGCTTGTCTTCACTCAAATCACGGTTGTACGACAGCGGCAACGACTTGAGCGTCGACATCAACCCCGTCAGGTTGCCAATCAACCGCCCAGCCTTGCCCCGCGCCAATTCGGCAATGTCCGGGTTCTTCTTCTGCGGCATGATCGAGCTGCCCGTAGCGTAGGCATCGTCCAGCACCACCCAGCGAAATTGCCGCGAAGACCACAGGCAAAACTCTTCGGACAAGCGCGAAATATTCACCCCGAGCATGCCCGCCACAAACAGGAACTCCGCCACATGGTCACGGCTGGCGACGGCGTCGATGGAGTTTTCGCACGGCCCGGTGTAGCCCATTTCCTTGGCGGAATGTTCTGGCTGACGGGCAATCGCAGAACCTGCCATTGCGGCTGCGCCTAAAGGCGACAAAGCCGTGCGTGCATCCCAATCCACCAAACGCTGTACATCCCGCAACATCGATTGGGCATGGGCCAGCAAGTGGTGGGCGAACACAATCGGCTGCGCCTGCTGCAAGTGGGTGAAGCCGGGGCAAATGCTCTCGATATGCTGCTCGGCCTGATCAACCAGCGCCTGCTGCAAACCCATCACTTCAGTGGTGATGGTGCGGGCATGGTCCCGTAGGAAAAGGCGCAGGTCATTGGCGGTCTGATCGTTACGCGAACGCCCGGCGCGCAATTTTCCGCCCAGGGCGCCAAGGCGCTCGGTCAATACACGCTCGATGAAGGTGTGTACGTCCTCGTCATCCTGGGTCGGATGCAGGTTACTGGCGGCGAAATCCGCACCGATCTCGTCCAGAGCCGCCAGGGTGCGCAGGGTTTCCGACTCATCCAGCAGGCCCGCGCGCTGCAACTCACGGGCATGGGCACGGGAGCCGGCCAGGTCGTAGGGCGTCAGACGGAAATAGCGCTCAGGGCAACGGGACAACGCGGCCAATGCAGCAGACGGACCGCTCTTGAATCGAGCGCCCCAAAGGCGGTCGGTGGGTTGGGACATGGGTATTCCTCACGCTTGTTTTTAGAAGAGTCGGAGGCAGTAAAAATAAGTTTTCAACTAGACTGAACCAGCGTCTGACGCGCCGTATTCAAGGTTGCCAAGGGCGGATGTTTATGTTCATTATCGCCGCCTGGCTATGTTCAAGGATTGGGTTGAAGCCTGTTGAATATGGCACTTGAGGTCAACGCGTATTATGGAAACTCCACTTTCCACTTCTGGAAACCTGCCGCCAAAACCCGGCACAAGACCGCCCCTGCAGTTGAGCGGGCTGGACTTCAAATTGCTGCGCGTGTTCATGGCGGTGGTCGAAGCGGGCGGCTTCAGTGCCGCGCAAAACGAGCTGAACGTGGGCTTGGCGGCGATCAGCAAACAGATCTCCGACCTTGAAATTCGCATCGGCATGCGCCTGTGTACGCGGGGCCGGGAAGGGTTCGGGCTGACCGAAGAAGGCAAGTTGGTGTATCAGGCGTCCATCGAGTTATTTACCTCGGTGGACAGTTTTCGCGACAAGCTTAGTTCTGCGCAAAACGAGCTTATTGGTGACCTTAGTGTTGGGGTTATTGATAACACTGTGTCCGACGTTAATTCCCCGCTCATTGCCGCGTTGGGGAAATTACACAGCGAATCACCCAAGATTAGATTGCGCTTACATGCCTCACAATTGGACGAAGTTGAACGCGGCGTGGTGGAAGGGCGCTTGATCGTCGGCATCGTGCCGGTGTACCAGCGCCGTGAAGAATTCGACTATTTCCCGCTGTATGAAGAAAAGGCCCACGCCTACTGCGCAGTAGGACATCCACTGTTCAACGCGAGTGAAATCACACCGGAAGTGCTGCGCCAATACGAAGTGGTCAACCATCGCTATGCGATCCACCGCGACAAGGCCAACTTCGTCAACTACGACAGCCAGTCCGCCTCGGCTTCACAGGTGGAAGCCGTTGCGATCCTGATCCTTACTGGCCGTTTCCTCGGCTTCTTGCCGGAACACTACGCCATGCCTTTGGTGAGAGAAGGGCGCCTGCGCGCACTGTGCCCGGAGCAAGTTCACCTGAGCACCGCCTTCAACCTCATCCTGCGCCACAACGCCCCGCGCAGCCCGATGGTAAAAGCCTTCGCCACAGCCTTGGGCGTAGACCTCAAAGCCACGGCATAGACCTTCTGCCAAACACGGATCTGGGCTCGGCGAAGATCAAATGTGGGAGCTGTCGAGCCCTAGCTAGGCTACGAAGGGATCGACCCGGGTTCCCTGCCGAATCTGCCATCAGCATTGATACATTTTCCGCCTAGGCAACAAACAAACTGACTTGTATTGTCTTCAGCCAGCCAAAAGGTGGGATGCTCATGACTCAAACAAAAAACAGCCCCTCAGCAAGAAGCGCCTGGGACAGCTATTTTCTCCATGGCGAATCAGTGTCTGACGACTTTATGTCCGAGGATGACCGATTGGAGGTTCTGGAGTTGAATCAGATAGTTCAGGAACGGCTCGACGCCAGCGAAACGCCCATTCATGTGCCCCTCGACGATCTGATCAACGAGGCTGAGACAGAAACCGTCCGAAAGAATTGAGTTAGGTATCGACGCACAGCGCGTATAAAAAAGCCCAACCCTCCAGATTGGGCTTAATGAAAACGAGATTTCGGGGCAACGTAATTCAATCTCTCAACCCCTAGCACCCCATGCTAGTGCGCGACTACCGCAGCTGCTTGCGTTTCTTCTTCGCATGAAAATGCCGAAAATGCGCATCCTGCGCCGCCGCCAACAACTCCCGATCCCCACGCGTATCGCCCCAGGCCCGCAGCCGATACTCGCCCAAATCCCCATACACCGCCTCAAGCCGCAGCACCTTGTTCTCACAGCGGCAGTTGTTCCCGGTGAGCTTGCCGGTCAACACCCCGTCGACCACCTCAAGCTCCGTCCCGATCAACTTGATCCCCAGCCGATTCGCAAATGGCTGCAACACCAACGCCGGCGACGCCGAACACAGCGTGACCTCCGCCCCGGAGCCCAACTCCTGCTCCACCGACAACACCCCCGTCGGCCGCATCAGCCGCGCCCAGGTCTTCTGGCAATACTCCTCGGCCTTTTGCTGCACCCACGCCTTCTCCACCCCGGTCATAAAGGTGCGGATCAACTGCGCCTTCAACTCATCCCGGCTGATCTGCCGCACCAAAAAGCGCAGCCCCGGCACCGCCAGCTTGACCATCCGGCCATAGAACTCACCGGGGCCAAAGGCAAACTTGAGGAAGGGCACGAAACTGTCGTGGTGGGTCAGGGTGCCGTCGAAGTCAAAGACGGAAAGTACTTTGGCGTCAGCGGGGCCGGCTTCGAGCATGTCTGGGTTCACGGGTTGGCCTCGGTCCTATCTGGTATTTTTTTGAGTGTGCATCAGGTGTGACAGCGGGAGTTTACTCCGGTGCCAATCTTCCGATCCTGGCGTAAAGCGCTTCGGTGAAAGCATTCCGGTCACTCGACCGGTGACAGCGCTGATGGCAATTGGGGCACAAGGCTACAGCATTGGTGATGCGATCCGAACCCTTCTGGGCGAGGTGGTCAGTTTGATGTGCTTCAAGAAGTAGCCATTCACCGGGCATAAAAAAGCCCTGAACGTGTCAGGGCTTTATGGGGTTACTTGGCTCAGGAATCAATCCCAGCTCAGCGCGCCGCCAGTCTGGTACTCGATCACACGGGTTTCAAAGAAGTTCTTCTCTTTCTTCAAATCCATAATCTCACTCATCCAAGGGAACGGATTCGTCGTCCCCGGATACTCTTCCTTCAACCCAATCTGCGACAGACGACGGTTAGCAATGAACTTGAGGTAGTCCTCCATCATCGCCGCATTCATCCCCAACACCCCACGCGGCATGGTATCCCGCGCATATTCGATCTCCAGCTGAGTCCCTTGCAGGATCATCTGGGTCGCTTCTTCCTTCATCTCGGCATCCCACAAATGCGGGTTTTCGATTTTGATCTGGTTGATCACGTCGATACCGAAGTTCAGGTGCATCGACTCATCGCGCAGGATGTACTGGAACTGCTCGGCGACGCCGGTCATTTTGTTGCGGCGGCCCATGGACAAAATCTGGGTGAAGCCGCAGTAGA
>NZ_JACAPG010000022.1 GCF_013385825.1 Pseudomonas reactans
GCAGGGATGTCGGTTTAGCCGCCCCGCGCCATGGATGGCGCGTGGCGGCGGCCCCCCAAATACCTGTCGGATTACGGGCACACCGAGCCTAGGCGAGGTGCCGAGTGTTGGGGCAAGAGCGCTTTGGTTACTTTCGCGCTTTTCGAAAGTGACCCGCCGTAAGGGCGGAACCAATAGCCGCCATCACCCAAATAACGGATATGTCCCCCAACCAGACCCAAACATCGCTTTTGCAGTATCCACAGGTGCTATACAGAATCACCCCAACCGAGCCGCCGCCCGCGCAACGATCTCCCCACGCACCCTGCGCGATTCAGCCGTGCGCTTGTTGGCTTCCTCCAACACATGCTTGGGCGCCGTGTCCGGACGCCCGGAATCAAACGGCGGTGCCGGCGCGTATTCAATCTGCAATTGCACCAACTGCGCCGCCGCCTCGCTGTACAACTCGGCAGCCAACGTCAGGGCGAAGTCGATACCGGCAGTGATGCCGCCCCCGGTCAGCAGGTTGCCGTCACGCACCACACGCTCTTGCACTGGAGTCGCACCGAGCGGGGCGAGCAGATCGTGGTAGGCCCAGTGCGTGGTTGCCTTGCGCCCGCGCAACACACCGGCGGCACCGAGCACCAGCGAGCCGGTGCACACCGACGTCACATAACGTGCGGTCTGCGCCTGGACCTTGAGAAAGTCCAGGGTCTGCGGGTCTTCCATCAGCGCACCAACACCGGAACCGCCAGGCACACAGATCACATCCAGGCGCGGGCAGTCGGCATAAGTCATGGTCGGGGTGAACACCAGGCCAGTGCTGGAAGTGACCGGCTCCAGGTCTTTCCACACCAAGTGCAACTTCACATCCGGCAGTGAACCCAAGACGTCATAAGGACCGGTGAGGTCCAATTGCTGGATACCGGGAAACAACACAAAGCCAATCTGCAAGGTCATGAATGAAGCTCCGTCAAAGGGGTGGACGGCTTCACTCTAGAGGCCTAGGCTTTGGCGAATACGCCATTGAGCCCACGAATCACGCCAATCATGCCCAGAATCGTCCACGTACTCGCTTTCGATAACGCCCAGGTGCTGGATGTCACCGGGCCGTTGCAGGTGTTCGCCTCCACCAATGACCTGGCGCGTCAACGCGGCCTGCCGTTGCCCTACGCCGTGTCGGTGATTGCTGCCCAAGCGGAGCCGGTGATGACGTCGGCTGGCTTGGCATTGCTGGCCCAGCCGCTGCCCGCCATCGATGCGCCGTGCGATACGTTGGTGATTGCCGGCGGCTGGGGCGTGTACGGTGCCGCCGAAGACCCGTCGTTGGTGGAGTGGGTGCGCGAGAAAGCCCGTCACACCCGGCGCATGACGTCAGTGTGTACCGGTGCGTTCCTGCTCGCCGCCAGTGGCATGCTCGATGGCTGTCGCGTGGCCACCCACTGGACGCGGTGCGACGAACTGGCGCGCAAATTCCCTGCGTTGACGGTGGAGTCCAACCCGATTTTCATCCAGCAAGGCGCCGTCTGGACGTCCGCCGGCGTCACTGCTGGCATCGACCTGTGTCTGGCGCTGGTGGAAGAAGACCTCGGCCGCGCTGTGGCCCTGGAAGTGGCGCGGCACCTGGTGGTGTTCCTCAAGCGCCCCGGCGGCCAGTCTCAATTCAGCGTGACCCTGTCCCTGCAAAAAGACGACAGCCGCTTCGCTGAACTCCACGCCTGGATCGCCGAAAACCTCACCCTGGATTTGAGCATCTCGACCCTGGCCGCCCAAGCCGGCATGAGCGAACGCAGCTTTGTACGCCACTACCGCGCCGAAACCGGTCAGACCCCGGCACGTGCCGTCGAATTGATCCGCGTCGAAACCGCGCGTCGGCAATTGGCTGACAGCGCGGCGTCGATCAAACGCATCGCCGTGCAGTGTGGCTTTGGCTGTGAAGAAACCCTGCGCCGCAGCTTCCTTCGCGCCTTGTCGGTGACGCCCCAGGCTTACCGCGAACGCTTTTCGCCCAGCAACTCCAGCAGCGCATCCAGCGTGGCTTGCGGTGCTTCCTGAGGGATATTGTGACCCACGCCGGGCAGCACCTGACGGCGGTAAAACCCGCTGAAATGCTCGACATCATCATCCACTTCAGGCGGTGGTCCCACCCCATCATCGGCGCCGCACAGCGAAATGCTCGGCACCGAGATCGGCGGCTGCAACGCCAGCGCCTGCTCGATGGCTTCCAGCGTCGGGTCGCCGGGCGCATACATGAAGCGGTGGCGATAGGAGTGAATCACCACCTCGACAAAATCCGGGTTATCGAACGACGGCGCGGTCTGCTCATACAGCCCCGGCCCCTCGGCCCAGGACGGCGACCATAACGACCACAGCAACTTGCACAGTTCGCCACGGTTGGCGGTCAAGCCGTCCACGCCGCGCTGGGTGTGAAAGTAGAACTGATACCACAAGCGATGCTCCGTCACCGGCGCCCTGGGCTTCAGTGACTTGGCGATGTCCTGGATGTTGTAGCCATCGCCGGTCACCAAACCGCGCACCCGCTCGGGCCACAACGCCGCGACGATACACGCGGCTCGCCCACCCCAGTCATAGCCGGCGAGGGTGGCCTGCGGGATCGCCAGCGCATCCATGAAGTCCAGTAGGTCCTTGGCCAATGCGGCCTGCTGCCCGGAACGCATCACCTGCTCGTTGATAAACCGCGTCGGGCCGTAACCGCGCAGGTACGGCACCAGTACCCGGTAGCCACGCTCGGCCAGTACCGGCGCAATCGCGTCATAACCGCGCGGGTCATAGGGAAAACCGTGTAGCAGGATCACCGGCTCACCGTCGAGAGGACCGTGGGCTTCGTAGGCGATATCGAGCATGGGCGTGCGTGCGTACAGTAGCGGGGTAGTGATCGTCATAGGGGGCTCCTGTCAGGTGCTGAAACTCTAGCCCAAAGGCATGACGGAAGGGTGTGCAGATAAACGCAGTGGCGTTACTTGTCTAGACCCAAATCGGTGCTGTTCAGCACATGCTTGAAATGATGCCGCCACAAGTCCACCCCTAACTGCCCCGACCGATCCAGCGATGACCCCACCGTCAGATCGCTGATCAAGGTCGGCTGCAACCCCGCATCAAACAACGCAAACCCCGCCGCCAACACGCAGGTGTCGGTCTGGATACCACACACCAGCACGCGTTGTGGCGCGAGGCTTTTCAGGTAGGCGACGGTCTCGGGTGTCGGCGCATAGCCGTGTTTGATAAAGATGCGATCAGCGGCCACCAAGCTCTGGTCGTTCGGCGCCGGTTGCCAGCCGAGTTGCCGGGCGAAGGGTGTGACGCTCTCGTCGTGGCGCTCCACGGTGGCGACTGACGGCATGCGCCCCAGCAGGGCGTCGATGCCGTCCACCAGCCACGTGGGCGGGTTGAAGGAAGGTTGCACGTCGATGATCAGCAGTACCTGGCGCATGGCGTTCCTGTCCGTGGTCGAGTGGCCGCCCATTGTGCACAGGCCACTTCAGGGTTGCCAGGTGGTTTTCTCCCCACTGAGCTTGCGATCCAGGAACGTCGCCGCGCTGATCAGCGCAAGATGACTCAAGGCCTGGGGCGTGTTACCCAGGTGGCGGGCCTGGTTGTCGAATTCTTCGGCGTAAAGGCCCAGGGGGTTGGCGTAACGCAGCAGTTGCTCGAATTCCAGGTGGGCCTTTTCCACTTGCCCGGCACGGGCCAGGCATTCGACGTACCAGAACGAGCACGCCGCAAATGCGCCTTCGGTGCCTTGCAGGCCGTCGATCTGGCTGTCGTCGTTGCGGTAGCGATAGACCATGCCGTCGCGCACCAGGCTTTTCTGGATGGCTTCCAGGGTTGATAGCCAGCGTGGGTCGGTCGCGGCGACAAATCTCACCAGCGGCATCAGTAGCATCGAACCGTCGAGCGCGGTGCTGCCGATATGCTGCACGAAATGCCCGCGTTCTTCGTTCCAGAAGTTGCTCCAGATGTCGGCGTAGATCGCCTGGCGGGTCTGGTCCCAGCGCGCGAACGGAGCGGGCAGAGAGCGTTTGGAGGCCAGGCGGATGGCACGGTCCAGCGCCACCCAGCACATCAGTCGTGAGTGCAGGAAATGATGCTGCTCGCCGCGCATTTCCCAGATGCCCACATCTTTGGTGTTCCAGATTTCACACACCTGATCAGCCACCTCCACGGTGTGTTTCCAACCTTCATGGGAGATGGCCTCGCCGTACTTGTTGACCAGGTACACCGCGTCCATCAGCTCGCCATAGATGTCCAGCTGGATCTGGTCGAAGGCCTCGTTGCCGATGCGCACCGGTTTGGCGCCGCCGTGGCCGCTGAAGTGTTCCAGCTCGGCTTCTGGCAGTTCCTGACGACCGTCGATGCCATACAAGATGTTGATCTTGGTCGGTTGGCCACAGCAGTCACTCACGCGGCCTTTGAGCCAGCGCATATAGGCGTTGGCTTCCTCGACAAACCCCAGGCGCATGAAGGCATACACGGTGAACGATGCATCGCGGATCCAGGTGTAGCGGTAGTCCCAGTTGCGTTCACCACCGGGGGTTTCCGGCAGGCCGAAGGTGGCGGCGGCGATGATCGCGCCGTGTTTACGCGAGGTCAGCAGCTTAAGCGCCAGGGCCGAACGGTTGACCATTTCGCGCCAGCGCCCACGGTAGTTCGATTGCGCGATCCAGCCGCGCCAGAACTTCAAGGTGTGGGCCAGCGCCAGGTCGGTGCAACTGCTGTCCACCCGTTCATCCTCCTGGCCGCCGAGGACGAACTCGGCACCTTCTTCCTGGCCCAGGGTAAAGCTGGCCACGGCGCCGCCGTCTTTGATCTGCAAGGGGTGGCTGCCGGACAAGCGCAGGCCGGGTTGGCCTTCGGCAATGAAACAGACCGTGCCGTTGTCACGGGTAGCTTGGGTAGGCGTGCGCGCATAATCATGGCGCACCGCACAGCGCAGATGAATGTCCGCTTTGCCGCTGACCACACGCACGCGGCGGATCAGCAGCGGCAGGTCGTCAATTTCTTCGCTGATGGCCAGCAGGTCGGTGATCTCCACTACGGCCTCATCGCTGAGCCAGCGGGTTTGCAGCACGTTGGTGTCGGGCAGGTAGATCTGTTCGCGGCGCGCGTTGGGCAGGTCCGGGGTGAGTTGGAAAATGCCGGCGTTGGGGCTGTCCAGCAGCGAGCAGAAGATCGACGGGCTGTCGAATTCTGGCCAGCAGAAGAAGTCGATGCTGCCTTTATCGTTCACCAATGCGGCACTGCGCATATCGCCGATAATGCCGTGGGCATCGATGGCACTTTGTGGTTCGTTCAGATCAACCATTGCCACGGAACTCCGGATACAGGCTCATGCCGCCATCAATAAAGAGCGTACTGCCGACTACATAATCGGACGCATCACTGGCCAGCCACACCACCGCGTTGGCGACGTCTTCCACATCGCCGATCCGCCCGTAGGGAATCAACTTGAGCAGCTCCTGTGCTGCTGCGCCTTCAGTGGCTGCTCGATTGATCGCAGTGCGGATCGCCCCCGGCGCAATGCCATTGATACGGATGCGCTGTTCGCTGACTTCCTGGGCGAGGGTGCGCATCAACATCTCCACGCCTCCCTTGGACGCGGCGTAGTTCACATGCCCGGCCCAGGGGATCAGTTGGTGCACCGAACTCATGTGGATGATTTTGCCCGCCGCCCGCGACACGCCTTCGCGCACGCCCTGGCGGTTGAAGAGGCGCACCGCCGCGCGGGCACACAGGAACTGGCCGGTGAGGTTGACGCCGATCACCGCATTCCAGTCATCCAGGCTCATGTCCACCAGGTTGGCGTCCTTCTGCATGCCGGAGTTGGCCACCAGGATATCCAAGTGGCCAAAGGCATCCAGGGCCTGGGCAAAAAGCCGTTCCACATCCTCTTCTTTAGAAACGTTGGCGCCGATGGCAATCGCCCGGCCACCCTCGGCATTGATCTGCTCTGCCAGTGCTTCGGCTGGTGCGGCCTGGCTGTTGTAATTCAGCACCACGGCCGCCCCGGCTTGCGCCAGAGCCTTGGCCGCGCCGGCACCGATTCCGGAACTGGCACCGGTCACCAGCGCCACTTGTTGTTCCAACGAGATATGCATTGCTCACCGACCTTAAATTCGTGAGTTCAAGTAGCTGACTGATCGCACGCAAGGGAAGTTCAGCCGTGTGAAATTAGCGACTACAACCATGGTGAAAAATGGAATAACAGAACTATAAAAAATAACCATAAGATACTAAAAAACCGCTCAAAAGCGTTTGACAGGCTTTTGAGCCGCGTGTCTTATAGGCACACATCAACCCGCTCCGTTGGTAGTTCGGAAGTCATCGCGGGGCCACCTATAAGAGAAATCTATGTGCCTTTCGGCCGATATAGGGGAACTACCAGATCAGGTAAAAGCAGTCGCCTTAGTTGGCGTGCCTAAGTTAGTTATCTTCGATTGCGAGGGTGTGCTCGTCCAAAGTGAAGAAATAACCCTGTCTGTGTTGATCTCCATGCTTAATGCCCTTGTTGAGGGCGATACGCGTCTTGATGTAACAGGTTTTATCGAGCACTTTCGTGGGCGAAAGATTGCCGAGTGTTTGCGTGAGGCTGAGCGCGTTTTAAATATCAACCTGGACGATGAGTTTGAACATCGCTTTCGTGAGCAAGCGCTGGATGCACTGACGCTTGATTTAAACGCCACTGACGGCATCGTTGAATTATTGCAATCGCTGACGGTTCCTTATTGCGTCGCCTCCAGTGCGCCACGCAACAAAATAGAGCACTGTTTGCGTATTGCCGGGCTGCTTTCATATTTCGAAGGGCGAATATTCAGTTGTTATGACTTGGGTCGTTGGAAACCTGACCCGTTGGTGTTTCTCACCGCCTGCAACACTTACAGCGTTGATGTGGGCGATGCGCTGGTTATTGAGGACAGTGTGACGGGTGTTCAGGCTGCCGTTGCCGCCGATATAAAAGTGCTGGGTTTTGGCCCGCCGCATCGGCATTCGCAATTGGCTGCGGCCGGGGCATTACCGATTACCGATATACGTGAAGTACTGGCCATTTTTAATTGACTTAATGACTCAGGGAGGAGGCGTCGTGAACACACTTGGTTACCTGGAACGGCTCGAACGCAACGATCCATCTTCGCAAGTTTGGTGGGATTCATCGCCTGCCGTGTATCAGCCTTACAAACAGCACCTGCTGGAAAAATACCCGGCGGCGGTGACTTATATAG
Source organism: Pseudomonas reactans (assembly GCF_013385825.1). Lineage (GTDB taxonomy): Bacteria > Pseudomonadota > Gammaproteobacteria > Pseudomonadales > Pseudomonadaceae > Aquipseudomonas > Aquipseudomonas reactans. The sequence goes on from NZ_JACAPG010000022.1 coordinate 7,218, forward strand.
AAGCGTTGATGCCGGATGATTTCTCACAACCCTGGGGCCTGTGCAGCGTAACGACCAACCCACGCTTGGTGACGGCCGTTATCCTCGAAAAACGCGAGTATTGGTCATCGCGTTTCAACTTGGCCAGCCTGTCCCCCGGTGAGTTGCGCAAGCAGCTGTACAACGAGGTCATCATCGAAGGGGCTGCGACGCTCAAGCCGCGCTGGGTTCAATCGGCACAAGCCGAAGGCTGGATCTGCGCTCAAGTCGACCCGGTGGATGTACGCTGTACCGAGCGCATGACCATCAGGGGGTTGGAGTTGCAGCGCCTTGCGCCGAATGTGATGGTCAAGGTACCGGGCAGCCTGGAAGGGCTGGCGACTGTCGAACAACTGGTGGCCCAAGGTGCCTCGATCAATATCACCTTCTGCTTCACGGTTGCCCAGTTCCAGGCGGGTATCCAGGCCATCGAGCGGGGCAGGGCGACCGCGCACAGCAACGGCATCGACACCCGCCATTGCAACTACGTGATCACCTTCATGATCGGGCGTTTCGCCTGTCAGCCCGAATTCACGCTGCAGGCAGCGGAACGCGGCCTGGCGCTGAGTGCTGAGGAACAGCGCTGGGCCGAATTGATGATTTACGAGCAGATCCAGGTGCTGGTAGCGGCATCGACCGTGCCGGTCAAAACCCTGCTATCGAGCATTAAGGTCGATGTGGACGAGCGGGGCAACAAGCACTGCTGGCACCTGGAAAAAACCGGGCAGACGGCGACCTGTTACACGCTGACGCCGGATGTGGTGGAGTTTCTGGTCGAGCGTGAAAGCCACGGCAAACCGGTGATGCCTGCCGTGGCGCCGCAGAAACCGCCCGCGTTGACCTTCGCCAAGCTGATACGCATCCCGTATTTCTACGAAGCCTACTTTATCGACAGCATCGAACCGTACGACTTCGGTAACCACGAAGCCTTTCTCAACGCCTGCAATGAGGCGAACAGCGCACACCGGCGTCTGGCGGACTACTGCGTTCGACTTTGCCCGGTCACCAAACCCTTCAAGCGCGCACTCAACGCGTTGCTCGCCGCCGAATTCGGGGTGATCGCATGAACCGGATGATCGGGTTGTGGGCACACCCACGGTCGCGTTCTACCGTACTGGAGCGGGTATTCATCGAACGGGGCGACTTTGAGGTCTTCCACGAGCCGTTTGCGCACATGGCATTTTCCGAGGATTCAGCGATACCTTCGGATGAGTGGGATCACAGTTTGCCCACGACATACCCAGGTATAAAAGAGCATCTACTCAAGGCCCGTGAACATACGAACGTCTTTCATAAAGACATGTGTTATCACTGTTTGGATGACTTGAAAGTGGATGTTGGCTTTCTCGCGCAACAGGACAATATCTTTCTTATTCGTGAACCCGCCAGCAGCATTATTTCCCATCATCGAGTGCATCCGAATATGCCGTTGCAGGCCATCGGGCATAAAGCGCTGTACGACATATTTTGCGTGGTCACCAAACTGACCGGAAAAGTGCCTTATGTGATTAATGCGGATGATCTGGCCGCAGCGCCGGAGCGGGTGATTCGCAAACTATGTGATTACCTGGATATTGAGTTTTTGCCACACGCCATGACATGGAAACGCGAGTGCCCGCCACAATGGAAGACGTGGCGTAGTTGGCATGTAGCAGCGGAAAACAGTGAGCGGATTGTTTTACCGCAACAGCACTGCGTTGATCTTGAGGTGTTCGATCAATACCCGAATTTAAAAGCCATGTACGAATACCACCGAACGTTTTATGCGCGCATGAATGAGTTTTGCCAATAAGGATGGTTGTATGAAGAAGTTGATTGTGACCGGAGCGGCCAACGGAATTGGCCGGGCCACTGTGGCATTGGCGATCCAACAGGGCTACTTCGTTATCGGCGCTGACAAGGACGCCGAGGGCTTGAATGTTCTCCAAGGTCAATATGGTACTGATGTATTCGAAGCACAGGTTGCCGATTTCTCGGATATGGCCGTTATCAAGGGTTTTATTCCAGGGCTTTATGAGCGGCATGCAAGTGTTTATGGGTTGATCAATAACGCCGGTATTTATCACGGCAAAAGTGTGTATGCCTATTCCGATGAGCAAATCGACGAGATCCTCACCGTCAACCTCAAGGCGCTGGTCTATTTGTCCAAGGACTTTGCCGAACGGGAGATGCAGCACGAAGCTCCGCGCAGCATCGTCAATATTGCTTCGGTGGCCGGTGAAGTGGGCAGCTGCGACGCGCTCTACGGCGCCACCAAGGCGGCGGTGATCGGCTTGACCAAGGCCAACGCCTGGAACTTTGCGCCGTTCGTGCGGGTGAATGTGGTATCTCCGGCGCTGATCCATGAAACCGCCATCTACGGCGCCATCCCCGAATACCGTCGCGCCGAATACGCCCGCCAGGAAGTCCTCAAGGATCCGATCCTGCCCAGTGGCGTGGCCGAAGTCATCTTGCTGCTGGCAGGCGATGCGATGCGGCACATCACCGGCAGGGTGATTCCTGTCGACAATGGAGCCTACCCACGATGAGCCTTCCGGTGCGCAAGAAAAAACTGCTGCTGGTGGGCGCCGGCAACCTGTGCCTGCAGATCCTCAAGATTCTCGGGCCGAAAAACACGTTCGAGTTTGTGGTGCTGGGTCGCAACGAAGAGAACACGATTCGGTTGTGCAACCTGGTGGAACTGTCATGCGTGCAACTGGGGCAATTCATTGCGATCAAGCCAGTGATCGCTGACCTGACGGATATTGGCCGGGTGGCACAGTTGCTGCGCGATGAAGCCCCGGACATGCTGGTGAACTGTGCGTCGCTGCAGTCATGGCGAGTGATCACCGGGCTGCCCAAGTTGTCGTTCGAAAAGCTCGACCAGGCCCAGTTCGGCCCCTGGTTGCCGATGCACCTGACGTTGATGCATTGCCTGATGCAGGCAGTAAAAGCCTCTGGCATCACCACCAAAACCGTGAATGCGGCGTTCCCCGATGCGGTCAACCCGATCCTGGCGCGCGTCGGCTTGGCGCCGGACATCGGCGTGGGCAATGTGGCCAACCTGATTCCGGCCATGCGTCTTTCCATCGCCCGGTTGTTGGAGTGTGCCCCCGTCGATGTGCAAGTGCAGTTGTATGCCCAGCATTACTTCAGCCACTACGTGCCACGTGGTGGTTTGCCGCCGCGTGCGAGCTACCGCTTGTTGTATGAAGTACGCGATCGGCCGGAGGTGACGCGCCTGCCGGCCGAGGTGATTTTCTCGACGGTGAAATCCGAGTTCCGTCGCCTGGGCGGGGTGGATGGGCAGTTTCTCACCGCGTGCTCTGCGGTCACGGTCATCGAAGGGCTGTTTTCGCCCGTGCCGGTCCTGGTGCATGCGCCTGGTCCTCTCGGGCTTCCGGGCGGGTATCCGGTTTGGCTACACGATGGGCGGATCCAGGTGCAGTTTTCCGATGCCTGCCCAAGGGATGAGGCGATTCGTATCAATACCATCTGCCAAAGCCAGGACGGCATCGACGAAATTCACTGTGATGGTTCGGTCACTTACAACCCGCAATGCATGGCCGTCATGCAATCGATGCTGGGGTATTCCAAGAACACCATGGCCATCGAGCAGTCCGCCGAGTTTGCCCGCGAGCTGGCGAGCAAATACCTGTCCTTCAAGAATTCAACCTGGTAGGTGTGTGATGAATCAAGTTTCCAGAAACAAGCACAGCGCAGTTGCCAGTTATTCCACGCAGTACACGGCGGATTTCGTCGAGCGTTGGGATGAGTTGATCGATTGGGAAAAACGCAAGGCAGGGGAGGACGGGTTCTTCGAGAACCTGTTGCGCAGCCACGGTGCGCAAAAGGTGATCGACGTATCGACGGGCAGCGGTTTCCATGCCGTTCAATTCAAGCAGGCGGGGTTTGAGGTGGTCGCCACGGATGGCAGCAGCACCATGTTGACCAAGGCGCGGGCGAATTTTCGCAAGCATGGCCTGGACATTCAGTCCCATTACCGAGACTGGCATTCACTGGATTCCCAAGAGCTTGGCCAGTTTGATGCCGTGGTGTGCCTGGGCAGTTCGTTGTGCCATGTCTTCGCCGACCACGATAGGTTGCGGGTGCTGGCGAAATTCCGCTCCTTGCTAAAGCCGGGTGGCTTGCTGATTGTGGATCAGCGTAATTTTTTCGCCATTCGTGCCGGCAACTTCAAGGCCAGCGGCAATTACTATTACTGCGGTACGCATGCGTCGGTCAGTCTGGGGGAGGTCAATGAGCATCTGTGTGAGTTCATCTATTCCTTTGATAACGCAGAACAGTACCGGTTGCAGGTCTATCCCCTGTTGCCGGGTGAATTGAAGGGAGAAGTGCTCAAGTCCGGGTTCACTGACCATGAGAGTTACGGCGACTTCAAGGATGACTACGACATGATGGATTGTGATTTCGTCATCCACACGGCGCGCGCTGAATAGGGAGGGTTTGATGAGCACACTCGTACAGAGTAATGCCCGGCCACTGGACAGCGTCGTACTGGCGGTGGTCCTTACCGGGTTCGTGGCCAGCACTTATGGCTTTGGCGTCTACCTGTTCGCCAACCTGGTGGTGGACATGCGCCGCGACATCGGTTTCGACTACACCACGGTGGGCCTGATCACCGGCGGCGCGCAGATCGGCTTCCTGCTGTTTTCATCGGTGACAAGTTATATCAGCCGGTTTTTCGAGGGTTGGAAGATCAGCCTGGTATCAACGGTGATGACGTCCCTGGCGCTGCTGGGGTTGAGTGTCAGTCACAGCATTTGGCTGTCGGGCGCGTTGCTGATCTTGCTCGGCGGCTGTTCCGCCTCGGTGTACATCCCGTTGGCGGAGATTGTCGCGAAGGGTTTCAGCCCCGGCAATCGCTCGCGGGTCATGGGGCTGATTTCCAGCGGCACCAGCTACGGCGTATTCATCAACGGTTTGCTGGTGTCGTTCCTGACCTTGAATGGTGGCTGGCGCTCGATCTGGCTCACCGCCGGCCTGATCTCGGTGGCCCTGTGCGTGCTGGCCTGGTTTCTGTTACGCAACCTCGCCGCGAGCCAGGACACCGGGTTTTCCGGGGAGCGCGCCACCGCCTTCGACAGTCGACAGCCCTGGCTCAGTCGTTCGTTGTACCTGACCTGGGCCATCGCCTTTCTCAATGGCATGGCGTTGCTGCCGTTCCAGACTTACCTGGCGCCGTTCCTGCGTGATGAGTTGGGTGTGTCGGTACAGGACACCGGGTTTATCTGGACCACCATCGGCGCGGTGGGCATGGCGTCGGGCTTCCTGGTGGGGTGGATCGCCGACAAGGTGGGCGTACGTGCGTCGCTGGCGATGTGTTTCCTGAGTGCGGGGCTGGCTGCCACCTTGGTGTTCAGTTTCAACAGCCTGCCGTTGTTCTACCTGGCGGCGTTTCTGTTTGCGCTGGCGTTTTATCCGATCTTCGGGCTGGTCCCCAGTTACATCGGGCAAATCGTGCCGGTCAGCCGGCTGACACAGGCTTTCGGGATTGCCAACGTATTGATCGGCCTGGGCGGCGTGTGCGGCAATTTCCTGGGCGGGTTCTCCAAGGATTTGACCGGGTCCTTCTCGACGGTCTACTGGGTGGTGGCACTGTTGCTGTTCGCGCAATGCGTGATGGTGTTCCTGTTGGGTAAACAGCCTGTTTCGGTGAAGGAGGGCGAGCAGCCATGAGTTATTTTCCAGACACGCCGCACCGGAACCTGCACGCGTTTGCGTTCAGTCACCGTTCTGGCATGAAACACAACCCCGTGGTCATCTGGATGACCGGGCTCTCCGCGTCCGGCAAGTCGACCATTGCCGATGCGTTGGACAATGCCCTGCAGGAACAGGGGCGGATCACTGCCATTATTGACGGCGATTCGGTACGTAGCGGGCTTTGCCGAGACCTGGGTTTTACCGACAGCGACCGCGACGAGAATATCCGGCGTGTCGCCGAGGTGGCGCGGCTGATGCTGGAGGCGGGGTTGATCGTGATCGTGGCGCTGATTTCACCCTCGTCGGCGAGTCGGCACTACGCGCGCTCGATCATCGGCAACGAGTGCTTTGTTGAAGTGCATGTGGACGCTCCGTTGGAAACCGCCGAGCAACGTGATCCAAAGGGCCTTTATAAAAAAGCCCGAGCGGGCTTGATCAAGAACTTTACCGGTATCGACTCCCGTTATGACGTGCCGGTATTTCCGGAAGTGCACTTGGACACCCAGGCGCTTTCAGTGGAACAGTCGGTTGCGACGATTCTTGATTGGCTGGCGCATAACGACGTTCGCACTTAGCCGTCTGTCTTTGCGCGGGGTTGACACGCTTTGCACGCTGAAAAAACAAGGTAATCTGCGCCATCGCAGGGAGAACGCGTTTTTTCAGGAGTAGGCATGACACATTTCACGGGCACTGCAAAATCGATCCGTCTGATTGGTGGGGCCCGGGTATTGGACTTTATCAATACCACCAACGGGCGTCGCCCTGGCACTTCGCTCAAGGTCATAGAGGAGCGACTCACCAGCTTTCAGTTCTTCTTCGAGTGGGCATTGCATGCGTCGTTGATCTCGGCCCGAGAGTTTGATGACTATAAGCCGATGGTGTTTGCGTCATCCATGGCCTACCAGCCGGACCTGGACGCGATCATTGCCTTCAGGGAATGCCTGTACGCGGTGTTCTATCCGTTGTCGTTACAGGGTGCCGCGCCCGAGGACGCTTTGCAGCAAATCAACCAGATGTTCCAGCAAGGCGTTGCCTGGCGGGTGCTGCGTTCCGTGGAGGGCAAACCTGCCTGGGCGTGGAAGCCCTGCACCACGGCGCAGGAGCTGACGGCCATGGTGCTCGGGCGCTTGGCTATCGAGGCCACGCAGTTACTGGTCTCCGGTGATCTGCACGCATTGCGCATTTGCGGCGCCGCTGACTGTGATTGGGTGTTCTTCGATATCTCCAAGAACAAGCAGCGCAAATGGTGCCAGATGAGCGTCTGCGGCAGCCGCGAAAAGCTCAGCCGACTTAAGCACGTGGCCAGCACTGATTAGTTTGAGGTCATCCGGCGGGTAGCAATTGCCCCGCTTAATAGGAAGCATTACTATTCACGCCCCGCCTACCCAGTGCACCCGCGATGATCCCTCAGCCGCCCCGCAGAACAGGCTTTTTCGAACATTACGAAGAGTTGATCGGAACCTGGACGCGCCGGCTGAGAAACCGTCAGCAGGCCGAGGACCTGGCCCACGACACCTTTGTGCGAGTGTTGGAATCAAGCGCCGCTCAGGTTGAGCAACCGCGCGCTTATCTGCATCAGACCGCACGCAACATCGCAGTGGACGCCTATCGACGCGAAGACCGTCGCGAGGCCATCACGCTGGAAGCCTTTGATCAGCGCTCGCCCCACAGCGGCGACCCGGAGCACTTCATGCACGCGATCCAGTTGGCGGACTCTATCGAGCGAGCCTTGGCCGAGTTGCCGCTCAACTGCCGCAAGATTTTCATCTGGCAGAAAATCGAGGGCCTGACGCAGCAGGAAATCGCCGAACGCCTGGGGCTGTCTAAAAACATGGTGGAAAAGTATATGATCCGCACCCTGCGGCATCTGCGCGACCGCCTGGACGCGATGGCGCCATGACCCAAGGATCTTCCATGATGGATAACCGTGCCCGAGACGAAGCCGCGCAGTGGTTTGTGCGCCTGCAAGACGCCGAGTTGAGCGTTGCCGAGCGCCAGCGCTTCGACGCATGGCGCCTTGAGCATGCCGACCACCAATATGAGTTCGATGTGCTGCAAGGCCTGTGGAGTGCCACCGACCTGCTGCCCAAGGCGCGTTTGCAGGCGTTGTGCGAGACCCCGGTGGAGCGGCCCAAGCGCCGCGCCGTGTTGCGTTATGCGGTCGCCGCCAGTGTGGTCACCGTCGCTCTGGGTTTGGGCCTGTTCAGCGGGCTCGATCATCCCAAACCCTACAGTGCCGAGTTCAGCACGCGCCTGGGTGAACATCGCCAGGTGGCCTTGCCCGATGGTTCGGTGATGGACCTCAACAGCCGCAGCGTGGTCGCGGTGCACTATGAAAAAGGCCGGCGTGGGGTGGAGCTCAAGCAGGGCGAGGCGATGTTCAGCGTCGAGCACGACACCAGTCGACCCTTTGTGGTGGCCGCCGGGGCAGGGCAGGTGACGGTGACCGGCACGCGCTTTGATGTGCGCCGTGATGAAGACCAGACTCGCGTGATGGTCGAGGCCGGAACTGTGAAGGTGCAAGGTCATTCAGCGGACAAGGTCGTTACGCTGACGGCAGGCCTGGGTACCCACGTCGACAACAAAGGGTCGGTGGCAGCGGCCTACGCCGTGAACACCGAAGAATTGACCGCCTGGCGCACGGGCAAGCTGGTCTTCAACAACGCTTCGCTGGGCGAAGTGGCGCGCGAGGTTTCGCGTTATCGCGAGCAACCGCTGCGGGTCAGTACGCCTGCGGTGGGTAGCCTGCGCCTGACCAGCGTGTTCAAGGCTAACGACACCGACGCCTTGCTCAAGGCGTTGCCGCACATCCTGCCGGTGGCCTTGCGCACCTTGCCGGACGGCAGCCAGGAAATTATTTCACGCTGACATTCAGGTTTTTTTCGAGTTCTTCGTCTTCTCCTGCAACTGCAACTGGTTTGCATTAACAGCCGCATACTCTTGCGATCACAGGACTAGGTTCGACGTGAAAAAACTCGCCATCCACAACAATAAAATCTCCCGCTGGGCGCCGCTGGCCCTGGCGCTCGCAGTCAGTGCCGCGCTCCCAGCGGCCTATGCGGCCGACGCCATTCATATCCAGGCCCAGCCCCTGGGCGCGGCGCTGAGCCAGTTGGGCCAGCAGACCTCCCTGCAAGTGTTCTTCAGCCCCGAGCTGGTCGCGGGCAAGCAGGCGCCGGCAGTAGACGGCAACCTTTCCCCTGAACAAGCCCTGCGCCAATTGCTGCAAGGCAGCGGCCTGGACTACCAGATTGACGCCGGTTCCGTCACCTTGCGCCCGCTGAACAGCGGCACCGGTGAAGCCGGCTCGCCCCTGGAGCTGGGGGCCACCGACATCAAGGTGGTCGGCGACTGGCTCGGCGATGCCAACGCTGAAGTGGTGCAGAACCATCCCGGCGCACGCACGGTGATCCGTCGCGAAGCCATGGTTGAGCAGGGCGCAATGAACGTCGGCGACGTACTGCGACGTGTGCCGGGTGTGCAGGTGCAGGAATCCAACGGCACCGGCGGTAGTGATATCTCCCTCAACGTCGGCGTACGTGGTCTGACGTCGCGCCTATCGCCACGCTCTACCGTGCTGATCGACGGTGTACCGGCTGCGTTCGCCCCCTATGGCCAGCCGCAACTGTCGATGGCGCCGATTTCCGCCGGTAACCTGGAGAGTATCGACGTGGTGCGCGGTGCCGGTTCCGTGCGTTATGGGCCACAAAACGTCGGCGGCGTGATCAACTTCGTGACCCGTGCCATCCCCGAGAAATTTTCCGGCGAAGTCGGCACCACCCTGCAAACCTCCGCCCACGGCGGCTGGAAGCACGTGGACAACGCCTTCATCGGCGGCACTGCCGACAACGGCATCGGCGCCGCTTTGCTGTACTCCGGGGTCAATGGCAATGGTTACCGCAACAGCAACAATTCCAACGACATCGACGACGTCATCTTCAAGACCCACTGGGCGCCGACCGATCAAGACGACTTCTCACTGAACTTCCACTACTACGACGCCAGCGCCGACATGCCCGGCGGTCTGACCCAGAAGCAATTCGACGCCAACCCCTACCAATCGGTACGTGACTGGGACAACTTCAGCGGGCGCCGCAAGGACGTGTCCTTCAAGTACATCCGCCAGATCGACGACCGCACTCAGGCCGAAGTGCTGACTTACTATTCTGACAGTTTTCGCGGCAGCAACATCGCCAACCGTGACCTCAAGACGATCGGCTCTTATCCGCGCACCTACTACACCTTTGGCATCGAGCCGCGGGTGTCCCATGTGTTCGACGTGGGTCCGAGCACCCAGGAAGTCAGCCTGGGCTATCGCTACCTCAAGGAAGGCATGCATGAGCAGGCCACCAGCCTGAACCTGGTCAACAATGTGCCGACGCCGGGTGGGCAGAGCGATGGTCACGTCTACCAGGACCGCACCGGGGGCACCGAGGCCAACGCATTCTATATCGATAACAAGGTCGATATCGGCAAGTGGACCATCACGCCGGGCATCCGCTTCGAGGACATCCGTACCGAATGGCACGATCGCCCGGTGGTTGCCTTGAACGGCACCCGTACCCAGGAAAAGCGCCGCGAAGTCCACAACAACGAACCGTTGCCGGCCTTGAGCGTGATGTACCACGTCTCCGACGCCTGGAAACTGTTCGCCAACTACGAAACTTCGTTTGGTAGCCTGCAATACTTCCAGCTGGGTCAGGGCGGCATCGGCGACCAGACTGCCAATGGCCTGAACCCGGAAAAAGCCAAGACCTACGAAGTGGGTACGCGTTACAACGACAATGTGTGGGGCGGCGAACTGACGTTCTTCTACATCGACTTCTCGGATGAGCTGCAATACGTCAGCAACGATGTGGGCTGGACCAACCTCGGTGCGACCAAACACACCGGCATCGAAGCCTCGGCCCATTACGACCTGTCGAACCTGGACCCGCGTCTGGACGGCCTGACCGCCAACGCCGGTTTTACCTACACCAAGGCCACTTCGGAAGGCGACGTACCGTTCAAGGGCCGTGACCTGCCGCTGTACTCCCGTGAAGTCGCCACATTGGGCCTGCGTTACGACATCAACCGCTGGACCCACAACCTGGATGTGTTCGCCCAGTCGGGCCAGCGTGCGCCAGGCACGACCAGCACCTACGTCACTCAGGGTACGGCTGACGGTCAGTACGGTGATATCCCGGGTTATGTCTCGGTCAACGTGCGCAGCGGTTACGACTTTGGCGAGCAGTTGTCCAACCTGAAACTGGGCGTGGGCGTGAAAAACGTGTTCGACCAGCAGCACTACACCCGTTCCAGCGACAACAATGCCGGGTTGTACCTGGGCGAGCCGCGTACCTTCTTTGTACAGGCCAGCGTCGGGTTCTAATCTAAGCAGTGCCGCTCTTCCTGCTTGGGTTGAGCGGCGATGCCTACCGATAGAATGGTTTGTCTCTCAAACCTTCTGATGCTCTTCCTACTTTGATTCTGGAAACCTTCAGCCGTCTCAGGAACCGGCTCCCACAGTTCTGCCACTCAGGATAGGTCTGCTCCTGCCGGTTTTCTTGATGACTCGTAGAGTCCCAAGGACGCTGGAACAGTGATGACAGGCACCTGACTACACCGAACTGGAGAACTAGAATGTCGGTATCCGCATACAATCAGAGTGTCGCTCCTAATTTTGATAACGCATCCCCCGGAGCGGAAAAACCCAGTAACGAACGGTCTGCCACCGCAACACGTGCTCAGGTCTCGGCAGGCATCGATTTCACCTCGCATTCCAGTCATTGCGGCCCGGTCTTCGGCGGCCCACCGCCGCGCCCACTCCCAGAAAGTGTGCGCCCGAACCCCGGCCCACCTCCGCGTCCGACCCCGGTATTGCCGGACCCTCATTATTCAAAGCAGAGCAACGAACAATTGGCCCAGGCGCTTTTGAACAATTACGGCGCGTTCAGGGGCCGCTGGCCTTCGCGCTCCGTCACGCAACAGAGTTTGGAAAAGATGGCCAATCGACCGTTGACCGGTAACCCTTCAACGGACGCGAATATTCGGCTGGCGAACGAACTGCTGCGTCGTCCTGGGCTGCTGCAATCGCTTGATCGAAACGGCAGCACCGGTGGACTGGACGGGCGTTTGTCCAAGGACGATATCAGGAGCTTTGTTCAGTCAGATAATCCGTTGAAATCGAAAGACGATAAGCAACTAATCCAGGAAATGTTGAATAATTTCAATGCGTTGAAGGGCGGATATTTCAGCAGTACGATCAAGCTCAAGGACCTTCATGCCCGCGCGATGCAACCGTTGACCGGTAACCCATACAACGACCATCTCATCCAGTTGGCGCGGGAGGTCATGGCGCGTTCGAACCTGATGTCGGCTATGGACAACGTTCACAGTTGGCAGCGCGATGGAAAAATTTCTCGACAGGAATTGTACGCACTGCTTCGTTAGACATGAGGCCAACCTCTGCCGTACCACGCAGCAGAGGTTGGCGAGTGCTCGGCGCAGCCAATACAACCCCGTCATGCGGGAACGGTTTGCGAGTGTGTACTCCAACGAAAATATCCATCGGTCATTGCCTACCGATGGGGCCCTCATCCACCGGATCAGGTCTGGACTATGAATTCGACATCACTTGAATCCCGTCATTCTCAGTACAAAATCTCGACCTTGGCCGCACCTGCGCAGGAGGCGGAAAGCCCCAGAGAACCTCTGGGGCTCTATTTCACATCCTCGCCCAGGTTCAGCTTCAAAGCGCCTACCGCGGAAGATTTTGACAAAGGTTCTCGAGTCATCATCGAAGACTCGACCCACGGTCCTGGTATTTCACGGTTCTCCAGTTTTTGGAACAAGTTGTCCCGTCGTTAGATCCTGCCGTTTTCCCACCGATACCATTTCTGGGGCATGGAAGCTCTACCCAATGAACGGGTTACAAACACTCAAGATTCATTCAGGTCTGTGCGGCGTTTTTGACGGCAGTCCTCGGAACCATCGTTTTCTGCGAGCCACTCAATCAGAGCTTTTGCCACGCTGATTTCGAAGCGTTTTCGAGGATCAGGCGCGCAAGGCCCAGGTTACGGAATCTAGATAGGGTGGAGGTTAATCATGACCGGTAGTGTCAACAATCGGGGCTACATACAACCGGTAACATCAAGTACGCTGAATTGTCCTTCGGCAGGCGTAGATGGGCCGACGGGCAATGGTCAGGCCCGCGATGCGGTCGGCGCGCACGCGTTGGGAACACCGCTGCCAGCAGCACAGTTATCCAGCTCCAGTTTTGTGAATGGTGCCTCAAGGCACTTTGACGGTCAGAATTTGCACGCAGGCATGACGAAGGCCGACAACCCCTTTGTCAGTTCAGACGACCACCTGCTGGCGACGGGCCTGAAGAACAACCTGTCACTACTGGACGCGTTCAAGAAAGATGGCCAACTGACCCAGGCTTCCTTGCAGGAGATAGCTAAAGAGCAACCCAGCAGCAGCAAGGTGTCGGAGCGCACCATCATGTTGGCGCGAGAGATACTCAACCGCCCTCGGTTGAACGAATCCATCATGGCGAAGGGCGGTGAGATCACTCATGACAGCCTCGGCAAGGCTGCCGATTTGCAGGTTGGCAATACCAACCCTAATACCCAGAGCGCGGACCCGTTCCATGCGAAGACCGATGCGCAGGTCGTCCAGATTTTCAAGAGCATGTTTAACGACTTACGCGACAAGTCGGAGGACCGGACGTTCTTCTTCGAAAAACATCGATATGTGAAAAAAGACACGATCGTCGAAATGAGCAAAGACCCAAACCAGACCGGTAATGACGGCGAGCCTTTGCGGGATGCGCGCACGGGGTTTCCGCTGAAGAAGTACAGCGAGCAACAGGTATTCCTCGCCAAGAATCTCATGGAGAGACCAGGGTTGATGGCTTCTCTGGACAGTCCCAAGGCCAACGGACACAAATTTTTTGGTGGTCATAACGACGACGGCTGGTTGAAAAACCACAGCCTTGACCGCTGGCTGAAGAACGAAAAGGAAGAAAAGGGGCAATAGGCCCTGCAGACGTGCATGAGCTGTTTGAATGACTCAAACTGCCCATGCCGCTTCGTGTTCATACCCGTAGTATTTTCCCACTGACCGCCACCGCCGCCAGCAACACACCGACCAACAGGAACGCGGTGGCCAGGCTGCTGCCATGGGCGATGAACCCGATCACGGCCGGCCCAGCCAATATCCCGGCATAGCCCAGGGTGGTAATGGCCGGCACCGCAATGTGTTCTGGCATGACGGTCTGCTTGCCGACAGCGGTATAGAGCACCGGCACGATGTTGGAGCAACCTGCGCCTATGAGTGCATACCCCAGCAAGGCCATTTCCCAGGCCGGGGACAATGTGGCGAGGAATGTACCGGCGGCCGCCAGCGCGCCGCCAGCCACGATCACCCGGGTAGCGCCCAGCCGACGCACGATGGCATCACCGGTCAAGCGTCCGGCCGTCATGGTCAAGGCAAAGGCTGCGTAACCGAGTCCTGCATAAGCTTCATCCAGGCCGCGTTCGGCACTGAGAAACACCGCGCTCCAGTCCAGCACCGCGCCTTCGGCCAGGAACACGATAAAGCACAGGCAACCGATGAACAGCACCACGCCGTGGGGCACGGCGAACGCTGGGCCCGAACTTTCACTGCCGTAGGGCAGCAGGTGCGGTGCGGCCTTGAGCAGTGCAGCCAGCGTGATGACGATCACCACCAGGGTCGCCTGCAGTGGCGACAGCCCTAGCCCCAGTAGCGCCGAAACGCCCGCTGCACCGACAATCCCGCCCAGGCTGAACAGTCCATGAAAGCCCGACATCATGGTCTTGCCACTGGCGCGCTCGACGATCACCGCCTGCAAGTTGACCGTGGAGTCCACGGTGCCGAGGCCGGCGCCAAACAGAAACAAGCCCGCCATCAATAACGGAATCGAACTGACCGTCGCCAGCATCGGCAATGCCAGGCAGATCATGATCGTCCCTGCGCTGAGCACGCGTCGGCAGCCAAAACGCGATGCCAGCGCACCGGCGGCAGGCATGGCAATGATCGAGCCGACCCCCAGGCACAACAGCAGCAGGCCCAGGGTGCCTTCGCTCAAATCGGCACGGGCCTTGGCATAGGGCACCAGCGGCGCCCAGGCTGCGATGCCGAAGCCGGCAATGAAGAAAGCGATACGGGTCGACATTTGCTCCAGCCGCCCGGGAACCACGGGCGCTGAGGTGGGGATGGCAGTCATGAAAAATCCTTGGTTTTGCGTTCTACGAACGATGTCCGGCGTGACATCCTTGCACATCAGGCCATGAGGCGCGAGCCGGGTTCCCTTGGGATGGCGATGGTCATGAATTTTATTTTTACACATCTGGAACGTCAGGACGGTTCGTCGCCACACAAGCAGTATCGAGTATGTAGGAGGCGGTCTGGAAGGTGCGTAATCCCTGTGGGGGCTTTTGAACCCCAGGGTTCTCGCGGTGGATTACCACCTTCCAGGCCGCCTCTCGCTGAAGGTCATTTCTGTAATACGCTGTTGTCTCAATGTGCAGGCAATTGTAAGGACCCTCCGATGAAGAACTTCAGGCGTGCAGCGGCATGACTCTTTTCTACGATGCACGCGGCAATATCTATGGCGTGGTCAGCCCGGCCGCGTTGAGGGACGCGGGCATTGCCGTACCCGAGTGCGCTGCGCTGGCTGCGCGTACCCGCAGCAACTGGACATCGTCGGCAATCGCCGCCGAATGCAGCTGGGGCTCCCTACCTCGTCCTGCCGGTGCCAAGGCCCATCGCTGTGATGGCTTGCTGGTCGGGCCGTTCCAGGCCGAGCCGCCATTTGACCTGCTGATCGTCAACACCGACGGTTCCTTGGCCGAACGCAGTGGCAACGGCTTGACGATTTTCGCCCAGGCACTCACCGACCAGGCCCTGATGAGCGGAGCCTGTGAGTTGCGGGTGCATCACGACAAACCGGACGCGCTATCACCGGTGACGACACGGGTTGAAGCGGCAGTCCGTGAACAGGTCGCGGGGTTCTGGCTTGAACTGGGGGTGCCCGGTTTCGGGCCCGAAGCGGTGGGGGCGCAGACGGGTGTGGATGAAACTGAACCGAGTCATGTGAGCGAATTGGCGACGATCAACCCTCAGTGGGCAACCAGCCAATTTGTGCGGGTGGGTAATCCCCATTGCGTGACGCTGGTCGAGCAGGTGTCGGCATTGCCGGACAACCTGAAGATGCAGCAGCCCGCGCTTTACGAACCGTTGAAGGCGATTGCATTTGCGCCCCCTGCGGGTGGTGGCCGGCCTTGTGCGGCAGGGATCAACCTGCAATGGGCGGCGCGCCAGCCTGGCAATCGGGTGTTCGCGCGGGTGTTCGAACGAGGAGAGGGGCCCACTGCGTCTTCCGGAACCAGCGCCAGTGCGGTGGCTTGTGCGGCGTGGCGGGCGGGTTGGGTCGAGAGTGGAGAGGTTGCAGTGGTGATGCCAGGTGGCATTGCGCCGGTTCGCTTGCAGACTGACGGCGAGACGGTCCTGAGCGTCAGTCTGTTCGGTGCTGCGCGACTGCAAGCATGAAGTTGTTTAACGGCTGACACTGTGAATCGGTGTCAGCCGTTTCTATGTTAGTTAGTCATATTTATGTAAGCCGGTGTAGGGTATTTCTTGTTATTAAGAAATGGCACATTGGTTTGTTTTATTTTTTTGTAATAGATACTTCCAGCTGGGTTGTACGAAACTTCTTTTTTATTTTCAAATGGCCGATTTCTGCCCGAAATGACTAAGCTTTGAGACGTTCCAGCGCTTTTTCTCGGTAACTAATTCGATGTTTAACGAGAGGGAGTGTCTCAGGGTGTTCATTCATTAGCGGCGGGTAACAACGGATGGTTAACGCGTTTTTTTCGTCACGTTTCAATCTTGTTCTTCCACCTGTAAATACCGACTTGCAAGTCCTCGCATTCAGAGGCAGTGAAGTCCTCGATCAACCTTTTTTCATCCACATACAGGTGATCAGCGAAAACCCTTCCCTTGACCTGGAGGCGCTGCTCCACCAACCCGCCTACCTGGCTTTCGGTGAAGCGAACGAAGGTCTGCATGGGCAGGTTTACGCCATCGGCCGGGATGACCCCGGCCGGCGCACCACGCGTTATCATCTGACGCTGGCGCCACGCCTGGCTTATCTTGCGCACCGGCGCGACCAGAGGATTTTCCAGCAGCGCAGCGTGCCGCAGATCATTGCGCAGGTCCTTGAGCAGCATGGCATCCTGGCGGATGCATACGCCTTCGAGCTTGGCCCGGTGGTATATCCGCCCCGTACGTTCTGTGTGCAGTACGCAGAAAGTGATCTTCACTTCATCCAGCGTCTGTGTGAAGAAGAGGGCATCCACTACCACTTCCGCCACAGCGTGGACAATCATCTGCTGGTATTTGGCGATGACCAGACGGTGTTTCGGCGTTTACCTGCGCAACACTACAGTGCTCCTGGCGGGCCGCAAGCCGATGGGCCGGTTATCCAGCGGTTCGACGTGCGCCTGGGCATCCGCAGCCAAAAGACGGTGCGCCGTGATTACGACTTCGAACATCCTGCCTTGCAACTGAACGACTGCGCGGGTGGCGCGGCGACAATCCCCCTTGAGGACTATCAGTACCCTGCAGGATTCACCGGTCATGTCCGTGGCAAGCAGTTGGCAGGTCGGAGCCTGGAGCGTCATCAGCGCGACCGGCATCGGGCATTGGGCAAGAGTGATCAGCCAATGCTGCGCAGTGGGCACTTCCTTGAGATACGAGATCATCCTGACCCATCCTGCAACGACCTGTGGCTGATCACGTCAGTGCGTCATGAGGGTTATCAACCACAGGTGCTGGAGGAAGCAACGCCGGCAACCGAGATGTTCCAGGGCTATCGCAATCGTTTTACCGCAACACCTTGGCAGGCCGTGCATCGGCCGCCCCTCAGGCACATCAAGCCGACCATCAATGGCAGCCAGACCGCAACCGTGACCGGTCCCGCCGGTGAGGACGTGCATTGCGATGTCTATGGCCGGGTGAAGGTGCGCTTTCACTGGGACCGCCTGGACAACGCGGATGATAAAAGCAGTTGCTGGGTGCGGGTGGCGTCCGGGTGGGCCGGTGACGGGTTTGGTGCAACGATGATCCCCCGAGTGGGCATGGAGGTGCTGGTGACCTTCCTGGATGGTGACCCCGATCGCCCGTTGATCAACGGCTGCCTGCCGAATGCGTTGAACCCGCCGGCCTATCCCTTGCCGCAGCACAAAACCCGCAGCGTGTTGCGCAGCCGCAGTTCCCGTGGTGGCGAAGGCGCCAATGAGTTGTTCCTGGAGGACCGTCATGGCGAGGAGCTTGTCTACCTGCGTGCGCAGCGGGACCTGGAGCAACGGGTCGGCAATGACAGTCGGTTGGAGGTCGTGGGGGCGCGACGAGAAGTCATCCATGGGATAAGCACGGCTCACTTGGAAAGCGAAGAGCATCGTCAGGTCAGCGGCGATCGCAAAGTGCTGCTCAAGGCGAGCGACTACCTTGATGTGCAGGGCGATAGCCGGACCCACGTGGCTCAGACGTTGGTCATTGAGGCTGGGCAGCAACTTCACCTCAAGTCCGGTGCCAGTCTGGTAATCGATGCCGGGGCGCAACTGAGCCTCAAGGCGGGCGGAGAGCATCTGGTCATCCAGGCCGGTGGCATCTTCAGCAGTCGTCCCATCACCCTGGGCGGCTCACCGTCTGTGACCCAATTGACGAGCGCCTTGAAGATGGCCGGTGTGCCAGAAGTCTCCAAGGTACAAGGCACGATCATGAACCTGGCCAGGCAGTTGGGGGCGGACTACTGCCCGGTGTGCGAGCGATGCCGTGAAGGCCTGTGTGATTTGCCGGCGAGGGCCGCCTGATGCAGAACATGCCGGGCCAATGGATTGCCCGACAACAGCAGGCTGGGCGACACCTGTGTTTGATCCTCGACGGGCAGAGCGCCGCGCGCGAGCCGCTGCTGGCGGTGCGCAGCTTGTCGGACTATCGCAGCCTCTATGGTGAGACGGTACTGGCGGAGTGCGTGGTGGAAGGCCCTGTGATCCTGCTGTTGAAGCAGATGAGCGAGCCTGCATTACGCGACCTCTTGCAACAGCCCGAGAATAACTGGGGTTGGCTGGGCAGTTTACCGTGCGAGGACCTGACGGGCGTGACTCGGCACTGGCGCGACCGTTTGCTGACGGGATCGCAGGGCGAGCAGTCGCTGTACCGCTTTCACGATAACCGTACCCTGGCGCGTGCGCTGGACTATCTATGCCCGGACCAATGGCCGGTATTCCTCGGCCCCTTGATCAGCCTGTGCTACTGGCACGAAGACCGCTGGCGCACAGTCGACAACCCGACTCCCGGTGAATATCCGCTGCCTGATCCGGTCCCGTGGCTGAACACGCCCAACCCAAACGCGGATGCCATCCTGCACGCCAATATCCTGCGTTACCTGTTGGCCGAACACAGCGAAGACCTGGTCGCATTGGTGGAATTCCAAGACCCGAGAGTCTGGCTGAGCCAAGTGTTGAAGCAGGCCCGTATCTGGCAATGGTGGGGGCCGGAGCAATTGGAGTTTCTGGTGGTGCGACGACTCGAAGAGGCCACACGCAACAGTTTCATTCGGTGGCAACCTCTGGCTGGAGAGGCGCCGGGGGATCACTTTGAACGGGTGGTGGAGCAGTGGAGACTGATGGGGAAAAAAGATGAGTAGGCGAAGGCTTGGTGTATGGGGTGTGGTGGGGATGCTGGGGCTGACGGGGTGTGCGGGCAAGGCGGTTGACCGCTTTACGCTGGAGGTGGATCTGCCGGCGGAGTTCCGCTTCATCGGTGGTGCCAACTATGGACCTGCGACCGGGGAAGTTTGCACGTTGCCCAGGCGTCGGGGGAAGCGACCGGAACGGAAGATTTTTATTGCGAGCTACAAGCCTGTGGCCAAACGCGTGAGTGTTGAGCTGCCACTGAGTGAAGTGATTGAGGGCTGCCCTACGGTTTTGCGGAGTGTGGATTTTGATATGTATGCGAAATGGGGGACGCGAGATACGGATGTTGGGGGAGACCTCACCGGTTTCCCAATTCTAGATGATTCGGACGTTGATGAGTCGGGGATGTCAGCGACGGGGGTTCAGGAGTTGCATCGGCGTTGTCAGTGGTCGTTTCGGACGGTGGGGCCGCAGCACGCGGTCATCAAGATTCTAAAATGCAGCTATCCGAGTACAGCGAGTTCGTTGTCAGGTCTTGTGCAACGAGATCAGTTACCAGGAAAAACGCTCAGGATGGTGTTGACTGTCGTTGATGAGGAGGAACCGGCTGTTGGCGATAACTGGGTAGCCGTACCAGGCGGCTGGAAGCGTTGTAAAGGTAAAAACTTCGAGGACCTTTATGCGTTTTGTAACGGCAACACCTCCGACTTTAAACCTATAAAAATGCCGGATGGTCGCGTATGTGATGTCTATCCGTCGTGTAAATAACAAGGAGCAAGGCCATGAAACTGGATGCACGGAAGCAATCTTTTTTCAGTGATAGTAAGCCGGCGTGTTCACTGCGCGGGGATTGGGTGAGCTTTTGCCTGGTTGATGAACTGGGCGTGGGAACGGCATATGGTGGCCTGTCTTACACCATCTACGATAGTGCAGGGCAGGAGTACAAAGGCAGGCTCAATGGAGAAGGGTTCGCAAAGCTGCAAGATATTTATTGTGGGCCCGTGGTACTTGCTTTTGATGACCTGTATTCAGGCGAAGAGCACCCATATCATTGGCTGATGGTGCGTCCCACCTACAAACTTCCTATCACCGAGCTTCAAGTTCGGGCTGAGCAGACTCGCTTTGCTGCCGCTGATGGTCGGCGCCCCGAAAGTAATCCTGCTCAGCAAAAGGCCAACCGGTTCTATCAGGTGGATGTGCGTGATTTAGTCCGTCATGTCGCCCACTTGCCACCTGTTGCGCAGCGGAGTCATCAACCCCAGAGGCATGCATTAAAAATGATGGGTGACCTGGGATTTGGACCCCCTCAATCAAGCTTGGCAGGAGTCGTGTTGTTTCCAAACAACCACACTGCTCTGGAGGTCCGACCACTACGGGCCTTCCGCCCGATACTTTCAACCGATGACAGCTTCTGTGCCTTGAATCTCTATCAACTGGCATTGATGGCTACTTTGAGTTACTGCAATTTCGGTCAGGAGCCATCTAAAAGTCCCCAAGACCAAGTTCGCTTCCCTCATGATCCCAGCGTTGGGAATCTATTCGCTGAAGGACTTTCGGGCTACCAAGATGCATGGCGGTTCGATGCAGAACAGGTGCAGCGTTTCTACCCCATTTACGAGGAGGTTCCTTACTCTCAGCGCTTCGAGATTCTGCCCTTCGATCCTTCGTTGTACCCACAAAATCGCCCGGAGCTTAGGGAGAAACAAGAACATCCCGCACGGTTGCACTTTTTCGATGATGAGCATTTTGGGACAGATACCCAAGCGTTTATCACCCATCACGACGACGTAATCCTGATTGCAGTGCGTGGAACTGCCAGCGCCGCAGACGGGATACGAGATGCAAACGCCCATCAGGTGCCGTTCACTGAGGGTGTCGGCAAGGCCCACGAAGGTTTTTATCAGGCTTACCGGGCAATGCGCGATTTCGTGCTGCGCTACCTCGACCAATTTCACTCCGGCCAACGAGTAATTATTTGCGGTCACAGCCTCGGCGGTGCAATTGCTTTGCTATTGGCAGAAGGGTTACGTCGTACTCAGGACCGTAACTACAACATCCTCCTCTACACCTACGGCGCCCCCCGCGCCGCCGACGCCGAGTTTACCGAGGGCGCCTCAACCCTGGTCCACCACCGTATCGTCAATCACAACGACCCCGTCCCCAGCGTCCCGGCCCCGTGGATGAACACCACCGCCAAACTCTGGATCCCAGGCGCCGTCACACTGTTCAGCGCTCCTGCACCGGGCGGCCTGCTGTTCGCTGCCGGGTTGGTTCGCCTTGGTGGAAACCCTTACCAACACCACGGCGAACAACACCATTTCATGCCGATCATGTTGCCGGACGGCACGCAGTCTTCGGTGCTGTGGAAGCCCGGTTGTGAGTCTATCCAGGAGGCCGGTTGCAACCGCGCCTTGCAACTTCATGGCGATATGCCCGAACGGGATAACCTGCTGAAACAGCTATTCCAGGCCAACCAACATTTCATGACCGCCAGCTACATCCCGGCGGCCTGGGCGACGCTGCGTCGCTGGCAACAAACCCAGGAAAACAACGGCCCGCTGGTCACACCAAGAGAGTTCGAGTTGCTCGACCTGGCACTCGAGACCATGCGCCAGCAACTGCGTAACAAGCGTCGGGAGCTGGCCCGTCTCAGGCCCGCCAACGATCGAGGCTATGAACATCATGATGCCTTGAACAGCGAGATCGATCGCTTGCACACCAGCCGTGAGCGCCTTGCGACCCTGCGCTGGCGACGCCTGGAAGCCCGTGATGTCTACGGCAGTCAGGCCCATGGCAGCCACTTGCAACCCAGCCTCAAGCGCTGGTTCAGTCACCGTGAAAACCGTGAGCTGTCGCAAGTCGCTCGCATTCCTCCCGCGCTGCATCACGAATGGGGGAGGGCGCAAACATTGGATATCGACTCGATCGTCTGAGCCTGGCTTTTACACGAACTCCACCTGCGCTGGCTGACGCTTCATCAACACCTTGCCGTTGCGAATCGAGTGCAGCGGCAAGCCTTGGCTGCGGATGACCTCGTAGTCGCTGTCTGCCGAAAGGATCAACAGGTTGGCTGGTCTTCCGGCCTCCAGGCCGTAACGGTCCCCCAGGGCCATGGCCTTGGCGCTGTTGTCAGTCACCAGGTCGAGTGCGCTTTGCAGATTGCGGTAGCCGAGCATGTGGCAGATGTGCAAACCGGCCTCCAGCACTCGCAGGATGTTCCCGTTACCCAGGGGATACCAGGGGTCGACGATGGAGTCCTGGCCGAAGCACACGTTCATACCGGCTTCCAGCAGCTCATTGACTCGGGTGACGCCACGGCGTTTCGGGAAGCTGTCGAAGCGGCCTTGCAGGTGAATGCTCTCGGTGGGGCAGGAGACGAAACTGATCCCCGAGTGCCCCAACAGGCGGAAGAGTTTGGCGCAGTAGGCATTGTCGTAGGAGCCCATGGCCGTGGTGTGGCTGGCGGTGACGCGGGCACCCATGTCGCGGCTGCGAGCTTCTTCGGCCAACACTTCGAGAAAGCGGGAGTGCGGATCGTCGGTTTCGTCGCAGTGCACGTCCACCAGGCAGCCGGTACGTTCAGCCAGGTCCATCAGGAACTTCACCGAACTCACGCCTTGGTCGCGGGTGTATTCAAAGTGCGGGATGCCGCCGATGACGTCGGCGCCCAGGCGGATGGCTTCTTCCATCAGTTCGCGGCCATTGCGATAGGACTCGATGCCTTCCTGGGGGAAAGCGACGATCTGCAGGTCGATCAGGTGTGTGCTTTCCTGGCGCACTTCCAGCATGGCCTTGAGTGCCGTGAGGTCCGGGTCGGTGACGTCGACGTGGGTGCGCACATGTTGGATGCCGTGGGCAGCGAGCGCCTGGATTGTCTTTTTGGCGCGGGCCTTGGTGTCTTCCTGCGTGATGGTGGCTTTGCGTTCGCCCCAGCACTCGATGCCTTCGAACAGGGTGCCGCTCATGTTCCAGCGCGGTTCGCCGGCCGTCAGGGTGGCGTCGAGGTGGATATGGGGTTCGACGAAGGGGGGAATCACCAGGTTGCCGGCGGCGTCCAGGTCGTCGGCTGCGGCTATCGGTGATCCCGATTGCCGCGTGATGCTGGCGATCCGGCCATGTTCCAGGTGCAGATCATGCAGGCCTTCACGGTTGCGCAGGCGGGCGTTGATGATGTGCATGGGCAAGTTCCTCTTGGCTAAAAACAATCAGGCAGACAGTCGCCAGATCATCAGCGCAATGCCAATGTCCAGGCGATCATAAGCATTATCCAGCGTCAGTCCGCAGAGGGCTTCGATGCGCTGGACGCGGTGCGTCAGGGTGTTGCGGTGCACGGCCAGCCGCTGAGCGGCGGCCACAAGGTTACCATTCTCGTGGAACCAGGCTTCCAGGGTGGGCATCAGGCTGGGGCCATGGTGCAAATCATGGCGCAGCAATGGGCCGAGGCGTTCATTCAGGAACTGGTCGAGCAGGGCGCGATCACGTACGCCGCTGAGCAATTTGAGTACGCCCAGTTCATCGTACACGCACAACCCGGCGCGCTCGCTGAAGCGTCGCGCAGCGGCGAGCGCCTGGCGGGCTTCATCCTGCCCCTGGGCCAGGCGTGCCGGTGGGTGAGCGGCGGCGCTCAGGCCGATATACAGTTTGAGCGGTGCCAGGCGCAGGTTCAGCGGCTTGAGCCAGTTGGCCAATTGCTGGCGGTTAGCCAATGCTGCGACAGCATCCGAAGCCGGGAGCAGCATCGTCCATTGCCCAGCCCGCCCCAGTACCGGCAAACCGGGCGAGAGTTGACGCAATCGACGGCTGATACCGTCATGGTGGCGGGCCAATTGCACCTCCACAGAGGCCGCATCACCCTGGGCAAACAGCAACTCACTGCCTTCCAGTTGCAATTGAACCACCTGCCAATGCCCGGCCAATGGCATGCCCAGTTGCGAGGCTCGATGCAGCAACACCTCCAGGGATTGGTAATCGCCAGTCAGCAAACGCTCCAGCACATCATGCTTCGAGCGTCCCAACTGTTCGGACTGGATCAGTGCCGAACCAATGGCCTGAGTCACCAGCACCATTTTCAACGAGTAAGGCTGCTCGATCAGTGGCATGCCGGCGGCTTCGGCGGCGTCGAGTAGACTCGGGGGAATCGCCTGGATATACGCGGGCCCCGTCAGGACCACCAGCCCGGCCACCTGACGGTCACAGGCTTCCTCCAGCAATTGCAGCAGGTTAACCTCATCGCGTGGGTGATTGATCCCCGTGACGAACACCAGTTCGCCCCCCAGCACCCACTCGGCGATCCCGCTGTTTTCCGCCACATACGGCCAACGCACGCCGTTATCCAGGCCCGCCGCGCCGGCACGCAGACGCATGGACTCCAGGCCCGGCAAGGCCAGCACATCGGCGAGGGTCAGGCTCATGCCTGGGCGTCAGCCAAGGGGGTACGCACGCGCAGTATGGCGGTGAGCACGATGTAGGTCAGCGACGCGGCCACGATACCCACCAACGGTGCGACCCAAGGTGAGTTGAACGCCAGCACGGTACCCACCCCATAGGCCACCAGCCCCGGCCAGTTGAATGCCGGCAGACGTGCATCTGCCAGGCGCGGATACTGCCCGCGATAGCGATAGAAGAAGTCCGCCATGATCACCCCGCCAATCGGCGGAATCACCGTGCCCAGTAGAATCAAGTACGGCACCAGCATGTCGTACATGCCGAGCAACGCCAGCAGCGTGCCGATCACCGCGCCGGCCAGGGTCACGGTCTTGCGGCGTTTGGTGCGCAACAGGTTGCAGCCAGCCACCGCGAAGTTGTAGATGGTGTTGTCCTGGGTGCTCCAGATATTGAGCAGCAGCATGGCCATCGCCGCCATGGCAAAGCCCTGCAGCAGCAACACTTCAACCACATCCGGTTGCTGATAGACGATGGCACCGTAAGCACCAATCAACACCATCAAGCCGTTGCCGATAAAGAAACCGATCAGGCTGGCCAACACCGCCACCTTGGCCGAGCGCGAAAAGCGCGTCCAGTTGGTGGCCTGGGTTGCGCCGCTGACAAAGGTGCCGAACACCAGGGTGATCGCCGTGGACAAGTCCAGTTCACCGGTCGGCACCACCGCCAATAGCCCATCCAGCCCGCCGACTTTGACCGTGGCCACCCACATCGACAGAAACAGCAGGATGCCCATCGCCGGTACTGCGATGTAGGACAGAATCTCCAGCCCGCGATAGCCAACGTACGCCGTGGCGCAGAACACCAGGCCGAACAGCACCATCAACGCCAACACGCTGCCCTGGCCCAGTTCGAAATACTTGCCCAGCACCACGGCAGCCGTGGCGGTGCCCCAGGCATACCAGCCGATCTGGGTGAAGCCAAGGATCAGGTCACTGAGCTTGCTGCCCACTTCGCCGAAGCAGAAGCGCCCCATCAACACCGAATTCAGCCCGCTATTGAAGGCGATGTAACCCAGGCCTGCGGCGTAGATACCCAGCAGCAGGTTACCCAGGGCCACGACGCCAAGCATGTCGGTAAAGCTGAACGCCACCCCTAGCTTGCCGCCGGCAAACATAGTCGCAGTAAAAAAGGTAAAGCCCAGCAGCACCATGGCGGTAGACGCCAGGCCTTTGCGCGCATGCATCGGGACTTCGCTGAGGGGGTAATCGTTGCCCGGTTCTTGCTGCGTCATGTGCCTTGCTCCCTGAATGAGTGACGCAGGCCTATTGCACCGCGCGTGCCAAACCGGCAGCAGTGAGGAGCGCACGACGGGCACTGTGCACCATGCACAGTATTTATAGCCAAACAGGGGAAAAACGCAGTCAGGAATGTTCGCCGTGCCCAATCGGGCACGAAAGCGGTGCAGCAGTGATACAAATTGGATCAGTCGAACAGCGTCTGGGTGGTCTCGCCACGGTGGAAGGCGAACGCGGCTTCCAGATCACTTTCAATGGTGCGCCCCCGCGACAGCGGTGGCAGCTCGTCCAGACGGAAAAAGCCCACCTCGGTGGTCTCGAACCCTGCCATCGGTGCCGACTGATCCACCGGATCACAGAGGAAGTACAGCTTGTAGAAGTCGCGCACATCCGGTCGATACAAACCCTTGGCCTTGTGCGTCACGCTGTACAGGGCCCGCGCCGTTACCGTCAGCCCGGCTTCCTCGCGAATCTCCTTGACGATGTTTTCCGCCGCCGACAAGCCGATATCCGCATAACCCCCTGGCAACGCCCAGCAGCCGTCAGTCACCTCCCGCACCAGCAGGATCCGGTCACCTTGGATGACCGCTCCGCGCACGTCGATCATCGGCGTTGAGTAGCGTTTGGCGAAATCCGTAACCAGCCCGCTGATGCGCTCCAAGGGCACATTGCCCAATTGCGCGAGCATGCTGTGGGCAATCTCGGCAATTTCTTCCAGCCGTTCGCGCTCGAAATCATCGGTGCAAAAGTGCAGCCCGGTGGACGCCAACGCCTGCAAGCGTTTGGCCTGGGCCAGCCAAGTGTTTTCCATGGGTTACTCCGCGAGTGGCTTGAGCATATATACCCGGCGCAGGCCGTGTTCTTCGGCCCGGTGGGTTTCGACATAACCTCGACGGGTGTACAGCGTGATGTTTTCGGTCATGGCTTCGTTGGTGTATAGGCGAATGGCCGCGAAGCCGGCATCAAGCGCCTGGCGTTCGGCAAAGTCCATCAGCATCCGCCCGTAGCCCAACCCCTGGGCGTCCGGGGCGACGGCCAGGTTATCCAGCAACAGCGCGTCGCCATCATCCAACAGGATAATAAAGCCCTGAACGCTCCCGGCATTTTCCAGCACATGTACGCCTGCGGCCTGCACCAACTGGCGGTAATCCTCCAGCATCGGCCCGGGCTCGCGGCCGATCCGCTCGATATACGGCGAGTAGGCGGCCTGGACGATGGCCTCGATGGCAGCAACATCAGCAGCAGTGGCGGGACGCATCATTGCAGCGGGCTCCTCAGGACAATCGATCAGTCTGCCGGCGCTTCGAAGATGCCTTCGATAGGCCGCTCGAACACCTTGGCGATCTTGAACGCCAAGGGCAAGCTCGGATCGTAGCGGCCGGTCTCGATGGCGTTGACGGTTTGGCGCGACACCCCCAGGCGCTCGGCGAGGTCAGCCTGGGACCAACCCAGTTCCGAGCGCAACTGGCGCATCAGGTTGTTCATTGATAGCGCCTTGTGCCGATGATCGTGGCGACGCACCAGACGCCACCCATGATCGGCCACACCATAAAGGCCGACAGCCGTGGGAAGCCAGCGGTTTCCAGGAAGCCATAGCTGAAGGTCGTCAACGCCGTGCACACAAAGGCCACGGCCAGCGCCTCCAATTGGATCTTGCGGCCCATTTCATCCATGGCGTTCAACCGACGGATGATCGCGATCGCCATCGCGATCATCGGAATGACCGGCAGCAACGCCAGGGCAATTTTGCCGGCGCCGTCGGGCATGGACGACATGTAGGTGCTGGAAACCACGACGCACACCAGATACGCCAGCAGGGTCACCGTGAATTCCACCAGGAAGCGCTTGACCGACATAACCATCTCCATGAGTAAAGGGTGCTTTACATTAGGCACAGGCTATTACCGTGTCAAGGGTGCTTTACATGGCGGCGTGTCAGGCACAAAAAAACCACCGCGCAGGGTGGTTTCTTCACATCGCAGGTTTACTCGCCGCGATAGATGCAACCGCTGGTGCAGGTCTCGTGGATACGAATCGCACTGAGCTCGGGCAGCAGGGGTTTCAATTCATTCCAGATCCACTTGGCCAGCACTTCGCTGGTGGGGTTTTCCAGGCCTGGGATGTCATTGAGGTAGTTGTGGTCGAGGCGTTCATAGAGCGGCTTGAAAATCGCCTTGATCTCCGAGAAGTCGCGAATCCAGCCGGTATGGGGATCCAGGTCGCCGCTCAGGTGGATCGCCACCTTGAACGAATGCCCGTGCAGGCGCCCGCATTTGTGGCCTTCCGGTACGTGGGGCAGGCGGTGGGCGGACTCGAAGGTAAATTCTTTGAAGATTTCCACAGTGTTTTCAGCTCGGTCAGGTATCTGGCAGGCGGCGAGTTTAACAGCTTGAGCCCTTGCCGCGCATACCGTCCCTCTGTAGGCGCCGGCTTGCTGGCGAAATATAGATTGCGTGTGGCGAGGGAGCTTGCTCCCGCGGGCGGCCTGACAGGCGACCTGGATGTTGAAGGTGGGCGGGGTACATATCCGTTATTTGGGTAACGGCTGATATGGGTTCCGCCCTTACGGC
>NZ_JACAPG010000023.1:0-160366 GCF_013385825.1 Pseudomonas reactans
ACTTCTGGAATCTGCCGTCAACCCTTGATTTTGCTTTTCTATCAATTAGTTAGCGTTGATTAAAAAACCACCAACAAAGAGCCCGCCGCACCTTCTATATAGAGGAAAGGGTTCAGATAACACCGGCCGCCTTAAGAGCAACCACGTTCGCCGCGCCCAAACCCAGTACATCCTGAAGCACCTGAGCCGTATGCTCACCCAACAGAGGAGGCGCATTGCGGTATTCCACTGGCGTCTTGGACAACCGTATAGGGCTGGCAACCTGAGGCACCATCCCCGCCAACGCGTGAGGCAACTCCATTTCCAACCCACGCGCCTTGACCTGAGGGTCGGCGAACACCTGCGCCAGGTCATTGATTGGCCCACAAGGCACACCCACCCGCTCCAGCTGCAACACCCACGCAGCCGTCGTCTTGAACACCGTCGCCTGACGAATCAACGGAATCAGTTCCGCCCGATTCGCCACCCGCACCTTATTAGTAGCGAAGCGCGGATCATCCGCCCACTGCGGCTGCCCGGCCACTTCGGCAAACTTACGAAATTGCCCGTCATTACCCACCGTCAAGATGAAGTCACCGTCGGCGGTGGGAAAATCCTGATAAGGCACGATATTCGGATGCGCGTTGCCCAGCCGCTTTGGCGATACGCCTGTCGTCAGGTAATTCATCGCCTGGTTGGCCAGGCAGGCCACCTGCACATCCAGTAACGCCATATCGATGTGCTGCCCGCCACCGTCATGATCGCGATGAGCCAGTGCCGCCAGAATCGCCACCGTCGAGTAGAGCCCCGTAAGAATGTCAGTCAGCGCCACACCTACCTTGACCGGGCCAGCACCGTCATCCCCCTCGGGGCGCCCCGTCAGGCTCATAAGTCCGCCCAACCCCTGAATCATGAAGTCATAGCCTGCCCGCGCCGCATAGGGCCCGGTCTGGCCAAAGCCCGTGATCGAGCAGTAGATCAACTCAGGGTTGATCCCCTTGAGCGACTCATAGTCCAACCCATACGCCGCAAGCCCGCCCACCTTGAAGTTTTCAATGAGGATGTCCGACTTGGCCGCCAGCTCACGCACCAGCGCCTGCCCCTCCGGCCGCGTAAAATCGATCGTCACCGACTGCTTGTTGCGATTGGCCGACAGGTAGTACGCCGCCTCACTGGTATTCTCGCCGTAGGCATCCTTAAGGAAGGGCGGCCCCCAGGCGCGCGTATCGTCGCCGCTGCCCGGCCGCTCGACCTTGATCACTTCAGCCCCAAGGTCCGCAAGAACCTGCCCGGACCAGGGGCCCGCCAGTACTCGCGATAGATCCAGTACCCGCAGATGCGAAAGCGCGCCCATGGCCGTGCTCCTATTAATAGAACGCCTGAAGACCGGTTTGCGCGCGCCCCAGAATCAGAGCATGCACGTCATGAGTACCTTCATAGGTATTCACGACCTCCAGGTTGACCAGGTGGCGCGCCACGCCGAACTCATCGGAAATGCCGTTGCCACCGAGCATGTCGCGCGCCATACGCGCGATATCCAGGGATTTGCCACAGGAGTTGCGCTTCATGATCGAAGTGATTTCAACCGCTGCGGTACCTTCATCCTTCATACGCCCCAGACGCAGGCAGCCTTGCAGGGCCAGAGTGATCTCGGTCTGCATGTCGGCCAGTTTCTTCTGGATCAGTTGAGTTGCAGCCAATGGACGGCCGAATTGCTGGCGATCCAGTGTGTATTGACGGGCGGTATGCCAGCAGAATTCAGCAGCACCCAACGCGCCCCAGGAGATGCCATAACGCGCAGAGTTAAGGCAGGTAAAAGGGCCCTTCAAGCCACGCACATCCGGGAAGATGTTCTCTTCCGGCACAAATACGTTATCCATGACGATTTCACCGGTGATGGAGGCGCGCAGCCCGACCTTGCCGTGAATCGCCGGTGCACTCAGGCCCTTCCAGCCTTTCTCCAAGACAAAGCCACGGATGTCACCGGCGTCGTCCTTGCCCCACACCACAAACACATCCGCGATTGGGCTGTTGGTGATCCACATCTTCGCGCCCGTCAGGCTGTAACCGCCGTCCACTTTTCGAGCCCGGGTAATCATCGCACCTGGATCAGAACCATGATTGGGCTCGGTCAGGCCGAAACAGCCGATCCATTCCCCAGACGCCAACTTCGGCAAGTACTTCTGTTTCTGCGCCTCGGTGCCAAACTCATTGATCGGCACCATGACCAGCGAAGACTGCACACTCATCATCGAGCGATAGCCGGAATCGACACGCTCCACTTCGCGCGCAATCAAACCATAACTGACGTAGTTCAAGCCGCTGCCGCCGTACTGCTCGGGAATCATCGCACCGAGCAAACCGGTCTCGCCCATCTCGCGGAAAATCGCAGGGTCAGTCTTTTCATGGCGAAAGGCTTCAAGCACACGCGGCGCCAGTTTGTCCTGGGCGAACTGCTCAGCACTGTCGCGCACCATGCGCTCTTCTTCGGTGAGCTGTTGATCCAGCAGCAGTGGATCGATCCAGTTGAAGCTTGCCTTGCCAGCCATGAATAAGTCCTCGCGGAAAGAAACGGAAGTCGTGCAACCAGCCTAGGCGCGACAAGCGCTCAGGGCAAACGAGGTTTCCGCATAGGGTTGTGCTAATTTCTCACTTCGAAACCGCCAACAAGCGTGCATATGCGCTTTA
This sequence comes from Pseudomonas reactans, assembly GCF_013385825.1. GTDB lineage: Bacteria > Pseudomonadota > Gammaproteobacteria > Pseudomonadales > Pseudomonadaceae > Aquipseudomonas > Aquipseudomonas reactans. The sequence continues at coordinate 2,668 of NZ_JACAPG010000023.1, forward strand.
TATGTGAGGACACGGTATATGCGCAGAAAAATTCCCAGCACTACCGCCTTGGTCAGTTTTGAAGCGGCGGCCCGCCACGAAAGCTTTACCAAGGCCGCACACGAGCTTTCGATCACTCAAGGCGCCATCTGTAGACAGATCGCCAGCCTTGAGGAGTTTTTGAGTGTCGAGCTGTTTCGTCGCTCACGCCGAGGGGTAAAACTGACGGAAGCAGGACTGTCCTACAGCCGCCGCGTTGCCACACAGCTGGACGCAGTGGAGCGCGATACGCTTTCCGTCATGGGTCAGCAGGGTGCTAACACTATCGAGCTGGCGGTGGTCCCGACATTTGGCACTCAATGGCTGATCCCTCGCCTCAAGGATTTCCAACGCCAGCACCCTGAAGTCACAGTCAACCTCACGAACCGTACACGGCCCTTCCTGTTTGCCGACACCGAATTCGACGCCGCCATCTACTTCGGCGATGCCGACTGGTCCGGTACGGAATCGCACCGTCTGATGGGAGAAAATCCTGTCCCGGTGTGCAGCCCGCGATTGCTGGGTAACAGCACGCAATTCAGTCCCCAGGAAATCGCAGAACTGCCCCTCCTGCAGCAAACGACGAGACCTTACGCGTGGCGCCAGTGGTTCAGCGCCCAGCAACTGAGCGTACCTCGCGACATGACAGGGCCCCGTTACGAGCTATTCTCGATGTTGTCTCAGGCCGCCATGCATGACATGGGGATCGCGCTGATCCCGCCGTTCCTCATCCAACGCGAATTAGCGGACGGCCAACTGGTGATCGCAAGCCACGAAGCACTGAGCAGCTCGAAGGCCTATTACTTGATGATTCCTGACAGGAAGGTCGAATCTGCCTCATTACACGCATTCAGGGACTGGCTGATCGACCAGTCACAGCGCTACAGCCCTTGTATTTAAAGGTAAAACAACATTGCTGACCCTGTAGTCAGCAAATTCGTAATCCTACAGATATACATATATGTCGCATTTCAACAGACTGTATCTGTCAGGCGAAAATAGGGCTCAAGGCCATGATCTATATGACTTGTAGCGACTATTACAAGCCAATGACCGACTATTCACACCAACGATGTCAAAAGATTGCAAAAAAGCCTGCAGCCCTTTAAGCCCATGTATTTGAAGAGGTTATTTCAGCGTGTTGCGACAATCAGTCACAGGGTGACTTGTAGTTAATTTTTCGTCACCCGTCATAATCCCTTGATGGCCGTAAAGTTCGCCTGCAAAATGCCGCGCCCCGCTGTCATTTCAGCGGGATCGTGCTGATCGGCCGCCCCAGTTGCGCCACTCGCGGTGCACTGGCCTTTTTACAAAAAGATCAAAAGCAAAAAGATCATGCAGGAGATTTGACGTGCACATTGGTGTTCCTCTCGAAACCCAGACCGGTGAAACGCGGGTGGCTGCCACCCCGGAAACCATCAAGAAGCTGATCGGCCAGGGCCATAAGGTCACTGTAGAAAGCGGAGCCGGCATTAAGGCCAGCGTCGTCGACAGTGCCTATGAAATGGCAGGAGCAACCATTGGTAGCGCCAGCGATGCATTTGGCGCCGAGCTGATCCTCAAGGTGGTTGCCCCCAGCGACAGCGAACTCACGCTGATCAAAAGCGGCACCGTGCTGGTGGGCATGCTCAATCCGTTCAGCAACGAAACGATTGCCAAGCTCGCCGAGCGTGGTATCACGGCCTTCGCACTGGAAGCCGCGCCGCGTACCTCGCGGGCGCAGAGCCTCGACGTACTGTCTTCCCAGGCCAACATTGCCGGCTATAAAGCCGTCCTGCTCGCCGCTCATCACTATCCGCGCTTCATGCCGATGCTGATGACCGCAGCAGGCACTGTGAAGGCTGCACGCGTGCTGATCCTCGGCGCCGGCGTTGCAGGCTTGCAAGCCATCGCCACGGCGAAACGCCTAGGCGCAGTGATCGAAGCGTCTGACGTCCGCCCGGCCGTTAAAGAGCAGATCGAATCCCTCGGCGCCAAATTTGTCGACGTGCCTTACGAGACCGATGAAGAACGCGAGTGCGCCGTCGGCGTCGGCGGTTATGCCAGGCCAATGCCGACCAGCTGGATGCAACGCCAAGCCTTGGCCGTGCACGAACGCGCCAAGCAGGCCGACATCGTCATTACCACCGCCCTGATCCCAGGCCGCAAAGCGCCGACCTTGCTTAGCGCCGAAACCGTCGCGCAGATGAAGCCCGGCTCGGTCGTGATCGACCTCGCCGCAGCCCAAGGAGGCAATTGCCCGCTGACCGTGGCCGACCAGGTGGTAGTGGAAAATGGCGTGATCATTTGCGGTCCAACCAACTTGGCCGGTGCCGTCGCTGCCGACGCATCCGCCCTGTACGCACGCAACCTGCTGGACTTCCTGAAGTTGGTCTTCACCAAGGAAGGGCAGTTTGAAATCAACCTCGAAGACGACATCGTCGCCGCGTGCCTGATGTGCCGCGACGGCCAAGTCATCCGCAAAAACGCCTAAGCAGGGATTCAGACGATGGAAGAGCTTATCTCCCCCGGTATCTACAACCTGATCATCTTTGTGCTGGCGATTTATGTCGGTTACCACGTGGTCTGGAACGTTACCCCCGCGCTGCACACACCATTGATGGCGGTAACCAACGCCATTTCCGCGATCGTGATCGTCGGCGCCATGCTTGCCGCAGCCCTCACCGTCACGCCACTGGGCAAGACCATGGGCACGCTGGCCGTGGCACTCGCAGCGGTCAACGTGTTCGGTGGCTTCCTGGTCACCCGCAGGATGCTTGAGATGTTCAAGAAGAAAGCCCCGAAAGCAAAAGAAGAGGCGCCTAAGTAATGAGCATGAATCTCGTCACGACGCTCTACTTGATCGCGTCGATCTGCTTCATCCAGGCGCTCAAGGGTCTGTCACACCCCACCACGTCACGTCGCGGCAATCTGTTCGGCATGCTCGGCATGGCGCTGGCGGTGCTCACCACCGTGGGCCTCATCTATAAGCTGGGCGCTGAGTTGGCTACCGCAGGCATTGGTTACGTAATCGTTGGCCTGCTGATCGGCGGCACCGCCGGCTCGATCATGGCCAAGCGCGTAGAAATGACCAAGATGCCTGAACTGGTAGCGTTCATGCACAGCATGATCGGCCTGGCAGCAGTGTTCATCGCAATTGCAGCAGTGGTTGAGCCGCAGTCCCTGGGCATCGTCAAACACCTGGGCGACTCGATTCCCGCCGGTAACCGCCTGGAGTTGTTCCTCGGCGCAGCCATCGGCGCCATTACCTTCTCCGGCTCGGTGATCGCCTTCGGCAAACTGTCGGGCAAGTACAAGTTCCGCCTGTTCCAGGGCGCACCGGTACAGTTCGGCGGTCAGCACAAGCTGAACCTGGTGCTTGGCCTCGCAACGTTGGGTCTGGGCCTGGCGTTCATGTTCACCGGCAACCTCACCGCCTTCGCGCTGATGCTGGCCCTGGCTTTCGTGCTGGGCGTGCTGATCATCATCCCGATCGGCGGCGCGGATATGCCTGTGGTCGTCTCGATGCTCAACAGCTACTCCGGCTGGGCTGCGGCGGGCATCGGCTTTTCGCTGAACAACTCGATGCTGATCATCGCCGGTTCCCTGGTAGGTTCCAGCGGCGCGATCCTGTCGTACATCATGTGCAAGGCGATGAACCGCTCCTTCTTTAATGTACTGCTCGGCGGTTTCGGCAATGCGCCGGATGCAGGTGCAGCGGCTGGCTCTAAAGAAGCACGACCGGTCAAATCCGGCTCAGCGGACGACGCAACCTTCCTGCTGACCAACGCCGATACCGTGATCATCGTCCCAGGCTACGGCCTGGCCGTGGCGCGCGCACAGCACGCGCTCAAGGAACTGACCGAGAAGCTGACCCATCACGGCGTCACCGTGAAATACGCGATCCACCCGGTGGCGGGCCGTATGCCTGGGCACATGAACGTGCTGCTCGCCGAGGCCGAAGTGCCTTACGACCAGGTGTTCGAAATGGAAGATATCAACTCCGAGTTCGGCCAGGCCGACGTGGTGCTGGTGCTGGGCGCCAACGACGTGGTCAACCCGGCCGCCAAGAACGATCCGAATTCACCGATCGCCGGCATGCCGATTCTCGAGGCCTTCAAGGCCAAGACGATCATCGTCAACAAGCGCTCGATGGCCAGCGGCTACGCCGGCCTGGATAACGAATTGTTCTACCTGGACAAGACCATGATGGTCTTCGGTGATGCCAAAAAGGTCATCGAAGACATGGTCAAAGCCGTCGAGTAACACTGCTTCAGCGCAATACTCGAAACCCCGGCCTGCGATAGGCTGGGGTTTTTTATTACCGCATGAAACCCGACCAAAGGCTCTAAATCGCTGCCTGGCATTCGACCATGGTAGCGGGCCGAATTTTTTTGAAGTCACTAAACTGCGCACCTTGCTTCCGTAGCCTGAGATAACAATCCATGTACCGTGATCGTATCCGCTTGCCTTCGTTGTTGAACAAGGTCATGAGCGCGGCAGACGCCGCCGCACTGATCAAGGACGGCATGACCGTCGGCATGAGCGGCTTCACCCGTGCCGGTGAAGCCAAGGCCGTCCCCCACGCCCTGGCCGAACGTGCCAAGACTTCCCCACTGAAAATCACCCTGATGACCGGCGCCAGCCTGGGCAATGACCTGGACAAGCAACTGACTGAAGCGGGCGTGCTGTCGCGACGCATGCCGTTTCAGGTTGATAGCACCCTGCGCAAGGCGATCAACGCCGGCGAGGTGATGTTTATCGACCAGCACCTGTCGGAAACCGTCGAGCAACTGCGCAACAATCAGCTCAAGCTGCCGGATATTGCGGTGATTGAGGCGGTCGCAATCACTGAGCAAGGCCATATTGTGCCCACCACGTCTGTAGGCAACTCGGCCAGCTTTGCGATTTTCGCCAAGCAGGTAATCGTCGAGATCAACCTGGCACACAACCCGAACCTGGAAGGGTTGCACGACATCTACATCCCGACGTACCGGCCAACCCGTACGCCAATTCCTTTGGTGAAGGTCGATGACCGGATCGGCAGTACTGCGATTCCGATCCCACCGGAAAAGATCGCAGCCATCGTCATCACCAACCAGGCCGACTCCGCATCGACCGTGACGCCACCCGACAGTGACACCCAAGGCATCGCCAATCACCTGATCAACTTCCTCAAGCAAGAAGTCGACGCCGGCCGCATGACCAACAAACTCGGGCCGTTGCAGGCCGGCATCGGCAATATCGCCAACGCGGTGATGTGTGGCTTGATCGAATCGCCGTTCGAAGACCTGACCATGTATTCGGAAGTGTTGCAGGATTCGACCTTCGACCTGATCGACGCGGGCAAGCTGAGCTTTGCTTCGGGCAGCTCGATCACCCTGTCGGAGCGTCGCAATGCCGACGTGTTCGGCAACCTGGAGAAGTACAAGGACAAACTGGTGCTGCGCCCGCAAGAGATCTCCAACCATCCGGAAGTGGTGCGTCGCCTGGGCATCATCGGCATCAACACCGCGCTGGAGTTCGACATCTACGGTAACGTCAACTCCACCCATGTCTGCGGCACGCGGATGATGAACGGTATTGGCGGCTCCGGGGATTTCGCGCGCAATGCGCACCTGGCGATCTTTGTTACCAAATCCATTGCCAAAGGCGGGGCGATTTCCAGCGTAGTGCCGATGGTCAGCCATGTGGACCACACCGAGCATGACGTCGACATTCTGGTCACCGAGGTTGGGCTTGCCGACCTGCGTGGCTTGGCGCCACGGGAACGGGCGCGGGTGATCATCGATAACTGTGTGCACCCCGCCTACCGCGATGCCCTGAACAGTTACTTCAACGCCGCCTGCGCCATCGGCGGGCACACCCCGCACATCCTGCGTGAAGCACTGAGCTGGCACATCAACCTGGAAGAAACCGGGCATATGCTCAAGGCGTGATTGATACAGATCCGGGCTGATGCAAACACAGTTTCATCAGCTTGATCTCTTCATTGCCATTTCTAGAAAAAACTGTACTGCTGTACCGGTCATTTCCTACCGAAATATCCCACACATCACTTCGAAATCACCTATTTCGCACCACTTCAGTGCGGACAGGTACAGTTGCCCCATTTCTGTACAGTACAGCACCCATAAACAGTTAACTGGCCCCTCACAATACAGGTGAACTGTATCTAGAGAGTCTTGCGCCGGAAGAGGATCATTGGCATCAGTTAAACCACTACCTAATCCCGCCACAAGCGGAAGGATGTCATCATGGAACGTACACTCAGTTCCGATCTGTTCTTCGAAGAAAAAGCTGTAAACACCCAGGCCTCCCTGCCTCTGCGCGTTATCGCCAACCTGATGTTGTGGCAGCGCCGCATCTCCAGCCGCCATCAACTGGCTCGCCTGGATTCGCGTCTGCTGGCTGACGCAGGCATCAGCGAAGCTCAACGCTACGAAGAGCTGAGCAAGCCGTTCTGGCGCTAACTTAGCGCTCGCTGGCCCTGACCTACCGGGTCCACCGCCAGCACCCTGATTTGTCAAAGCAAAGCCCGCCACGGGAAACCGGAGGCGGGCTTTGTTGTTTTCGGGGTTTGGGTTTTCAACCGGAAAACAGTGGCATGATTTGAAGACAGGTACAGTTTAAAAAAGTACAACAATTAAGCAGTACAATTTAACTTCATTGTATCTGTATCGATCACATCCCCTCGCTCAACATGGTGTCCCAAGACCTCATGAAAGGTGCTCGCCATGGACACGCCATCCCCCCGCTATAAGCGATTGTTACGCCAAGCGGCCTCGACCGTGGCCAAATGGCTGCGCCAGGCCTATGAACGGCGCCAGTTGTCTCAGCTGGATAGCCGTGAACTGTCCGACCTGGGCATCAGCCCTGGCGACCGAATGAACGAGCTGTCCAAACCGTTCTGGCGTGACTAGGCAGTCAAGACGCTTCCCGAACGGATAAACGGCGGCTTAATATCCAGTCACCACGTGGCGAACCGCGTAGTACGGGCGTCTGATCCCCAATGGTTGCCCTGCGCCACCTTATCCGTTCATCTACAGGAGTCATCCCATGTCCCGTCTTCGCCTGCTGAGTGCCGCCGCCCTGTTGGCCCTGGCTGCCAACGCCAACGCGACCAGCTTCATCGTGACCACCGACTCCATCGTCGGCGCGCTGAAAGCCACCTCCGACGCCAGCTCCGATGCCACCTCGTCCCTGCGCGACAACAAAGTCGTGCGCGCTGCCCGTGACGACGCCGCCAGCTTTGTTGCCAGCGAAGGCGCCATCCGTGGTGTGAAACTGGAAAGCGCCCTGGCCCAGATCCGCCAACAAGCGCCGCAGTTGAACACCGCAACTGACGCACAGTTGGCCCAGGCCATCCTGGCGATCTGAATGCAGGGCTAATGCCTGGGCGCTGGCTCTCGCCCGGGCATTACGCTAGCCTTGGCGCTCGTTTTCAGTTGTCGAGTCCCATGGCTTTTTCATACCGCCTTTTAATAGTTCCAGTATTGTTTTGTGGCGCTTGGTCGGCCGTGGCTTCGGCCTTCGACCTGACCACCCAAAGCACCGTCGCCAGCGCGTACGCCACCAGCAAGGTGACTTCCGCGCCCTTCGACAGAAAAGTGATAATGGCCGCCCAGGATGACGCTGCCGCGTTTATCGCCACTGACGGCCAATGGCGGGGGGCACGGTTGGAGTCAGCGCTGGATTATCTGCGCCGCAGCCAACCAAAACTTAACGCCAGCGACCTTGAACTGGCGCAAGCAATTCTCGTCCAATAATCATCTTTATATTTCTATCTTTGTATTCGGAGTCATCTCATGCGTAGCCCGCTGATCGCCGCCGCCCTTGGCCTGCTGGTATTGGCCGACGTTGCCCAGGCACAGACCCTGGTGGCCACCAGTAACATCATTGTTCGCGCCTCTGGCCGCACCATTGATTTCACCTCGGACACCACCACCTCCATCCGCGACTCCAAAGTCGTGCGCGAAGCCCACGATGACGCTGCCAGCTTCGTCGCTACCAACGGCGAGATCCGTGGTGCACGCCTGGAAGCCGCCTTCGACACCCTGCGCACCCGTCTGCCGGAAGCCCGCGACGCCAGTGACCAGACCCTCGCCGAAGCTATCCTCGCACTGTGAGGCGAATGGCCGCCTGGCTCCTGGCCGGGGTTGTACTGCTGTGTGCTAGCGCAGCCCAAGCCGGCCTGCAACTGCGGCTCAAGACCGATGGCTTGAGCCCGGCTGAACAACAGGCCAGCCAGGCCTTGCTCGACGAAGCGATGCGCGCTTTACCGCCTAGCTTCATCAAGCAGTTGGACCGCCGCATCGATGTCGGCTGGACCGACAAGATGCCCGAGAACGCCTATGGGCAAGCCTCTCTGGTGTCCGAGCTGGACCTCAACCGCAACTTGCTCGCCAGCCTGACCGATGGCAGCGCCGCCACCCAGAAAACCAATCGCCCCCACGGCACTGTGCGCCGCGAAATGCTCGCCACCGTGCTGCATGAACTGACGCACATTTATGACCGTGCACGCCTGTGGTCCAAAGCAGACCGCGCACTGATCAACCGCTGCAGCCGCCAGAACAGCATCACCGGCTTGATCGGCCTGCCGGATCAATGCCGTGGCCAGCATGACCGACGCTTTACCCTCAGCGATGACCCACGCCTGCTGGACCTTGCCGGCTGGCCGCAATACGTCGGCCGTCGTGGCGAACGCGAACAAAACAACCATCAGGTCGCCCGCAGCCCGGACATCTACGAAACCACCAGCCCGCTGGAGTTCGTCGCGGTCAACATGGAGTATTTCCTGCTTGACCAGAGTTATGCCTGTCGTCGCCCCTCGCTGTTCCGTTACTACAAAGAACACTTTGGCTGGGCGCCGCCGAATCAAGACGCCTGCGCCAACACCTACGCATTCCTGAACGCCGGCAACGATTTCGCCAAGACGCCGCTGGGCCATGTCGACCCGGAGCGCGTCTACGAAATCGACTACCTGCTGGCCGAAGCCAACCAAAACCTGGTGAGCCGCTGGGGCCACAGCATGTTGCGCCTGGTGATCTGCGCGCCCGGCCGCCCGCGTGGTCCGGATTGTCGGCTGGACCTGGACCAGCACCTGGTGTTGTCCTACCGGGCGTTCGTGGGTGACGTACAGCTGTCGAGCTGGGACGGACTGGTCGGCAAATACCCGTCGCGCTTGTTTGTCCTACCGTTGGCGCAAGTGATCGACGAGTACACCAAGACCGAGTTGCGCGGCCTGGCCTCCGTGCCGTTGAAACTGACCCGCCAGGAAATCAACGATACCGTCGAGCATGCCGCCGAGATGCACTGGAGCTACGACGGCAACTACTTCTTCATTTCCAACAACTGTGCAGTGGAGAGCCTGAAACTGTTACGCAGCGGCAGCGCCAACCCGCAACTGACCGGTCTGGACAACATCACGCCCAACGGTTTGCTTGAGGTATTGAGTGCCCGCGGCCTGGCCGACACCAGCGTCTTGGACGATAAACGCCGGGCGTTACGCCTGGGCTATCACTTCGACTCCTTCCGCGAACGCTACCAGGCGATGTTCGATGTGCTGCGCAAACACCTGCCGATCAAACAGACCCAGGTCGAAGACTGGCTGTCTCTCAGCGCAGAGGAGCGTCGCCAGTGGTTCGGTCAGGCCGACCTGCGCACCAGCGCCGCGTTGTTATTGCTCGAGCAGGCGAGCTTTCGCAAGCAGTTGATGCTGGCCCAGGACGAAGTCAAACAACGCTACCTCGGCGCCCGCGAGCTGAAAAACGGCGGCATGGAGAAAGCGAACGCTACGCTGCAACAGATCCTCGCCAACAGCGGTTTCCTCAGTCGCCCGGCAGAACTCTTGGGCAGCGGCGGCTATGGCCTGCCGCAGCCTTCGGAAGCCAAGCGCCTGGAATCGGAAAGCGCCGAGCGCCAGAAGCAACTGCAATCACTGACTGGTGAGCTGGATAAAGAGGTGAGGGCGCTGCTGGAGCCTTCCCGCTCCGCCGAGATTGCCGCCTGCGAAGCCAACCTCAAGCAGGTAGGCGAGCATTTACGGGCCTTGCACAAGGCGGCGGGCGGCCTGGAGCTGCCCTGAAACGCCGAATAACCCTTCATCACCCTTTCAGCCGGCGAAAGCTGGCTGAAAGCTTACCCGTCTAGGATCGCCTCCACTGCCGGCAACAGACCGGCTGTTAACAACAACAATGGTGATTCCCGATGTCCGCTCGTACCCGCCTGTTCGCCCCCACTCCACCCGTACGCCTCGTGCCTTTCGTTCTGCGCTGACCCCCACTCGGTTCGCCATTCCCTAGCCACGCTACGCCTGGAGTATTCCTATGCTGACTTTCCTTGGCTTTGCCATGGTCATCACGTTCATGTTCCTGATCATGACCAAGCGCCTGTCCGCGCTGATCGCCTTGATCATCGTGCCGATCCTGTTCGCGCTGTTCGGTGGTTTTGCGCCGGAGATCGGCCCGATGATGCTCGCGGGCATCACCAAGCTCGCGCCGACCGGCGTGATGCTGATGTTCGCCATTCTCTACTTTGCCCTGATGATCGACTCCGGCCTGTTCGACCCGGCCGTGCGCAAGATCCTCAAGATGGTCAAGGGCGACCCGCTGAAAGTCTCGGTCGGCACCGCCGTGCTGGCCCTGGTCGTGTCCCTCGACGGTGACGGCGCCACCACCTATATGATCTGCGTGGCCGCCATGCTGCCGCTGTACCAGCGCATCGGCATGAGCCCGCGGATCATGGCTGGCTTGATCATCCTCGCCGGTGGCGTGATGAACATGACCCCCTGGGGTGGCCCGACCGCCCGCGCCGCCAGTGCGTTGCATGTGGACCCGTCGGACATTTTCGTACCGATGATCCCGGCCATGGCAGCCGGCGTCGTCGCCATCCTGGTGATCGCCTACATGTACGGCCTGCGCGAACGTGCACGCCTGGGTGAATTGCACCTGCAAGGCGACGAGATCGATCACAGTGAAATCAGCGTGTCGCAATTCCCGGACGCCCGACGCCCGAAACTGATCTGGTTCAACGGCGCGCTGACCTTCGCTCTGATGTGCACCCTGATCGCCGGCCTATTGCCACTGCCGGTGCTGTTCATGGTGGCGTTCAGTATCGCGATGATCGTCAACTACCCATGCCTGCAGATGCAAAAAGACCGCGTCGCCGCACACTCCGGCAGCGTATTGGCGGTGGTGGGGCTGATCTTCGCGGCCGGTATCTTCACCGGCATCCTGTCGGGCACCGGCATGGTCGATGCCATGTCCAAGAGCCTGCTGGCCGTTATCCCTGAAGCGCTGGGCCCTTACCTGGCCGTGATCACCGCGCTGGTGAGCATGCCGTTTACGTTCTTCATGTCCAACGATGCGTTCTACTACGGCGTACTGCCCGTACTCGCCGAAGCCGCCAGCCACTACGGCATCACGGCTGCAGAAATGGGCCGTGCGTCGATCGTCGGCCAGCCTGTGCACCTGTTGAGCCCGCTGGTACCTTCGACTTACCTGCTGGTCGCTTTGGCCGGTATCGAGTTTGGCGATCACCAGCGCTTTACCCTCAAGTGGGCAGTACTGGTGTGCCTGTGCATAATGGTCGCCGCTTTGCTGATGGGGATTATTCCGCTGTTCAGCACTCTATAATCGTACCAACTCAACCGCGCGGCGCTGCAGCTTGCGCGGTTTAACACTTGCTCAAAGGAATACACATGGAATGGCTGACCAATCCGGAAATCTGGATTGCCTTCTTCACCCTGACGGCCCTCGAGATCGTCCTGGGCATCGATAACATCATCATGATTTCGATCCTGGTCAGCCGAATGCCCAAGCATATGCAGGCGCGCACCCGGATCTTCGGCCTGGCGTTGGCCATGATCACGCGCATCCTGTTGCTGCTGTCGATCACCTGGGTGATGCAACTGACCGCCGATCTGTTCGTGGTCTTCGGCCAAGGCATTTCCGGTCGCGACCTGATCCTGTTCTTCGGTGGCCTGTTCCTGCTGTGGAAAAGCTCCCAGGAGATGTACCACGCGCTGGAAGGTGAAGACGAAACCCACGAAGAGCCAGGCGGCAAGGGTGGCAAGTTCATCTACACCATCGTGCAGATCGCCATCATCGACATCGTGTTCTCCCTGGACTCGGTGATCACCGCCGTCGGCATGGTGTCCCATGTCCCGGTCATGGTCGCGGCGATTGTCGTGGCGGTACTGGTGATGATGCTGGCGGCCGGCACCATCAGCGAATTCATCGACAAGCACCCGTCGCTGAAAATGCTGGCGCTGTCGTTCCTGCTGGTCGTGGGTACCGTGCTGATCGCTGAGTCCTTCGATGTGCACGTGCCAAAAGGCTACGTCTACTTCGCCATGGCGTTCTCGCTGGCGGTGGAAGCGGTGAACATCAAGATGCGCACCGCCATCGCGAAAAAGAAAAAACAGCAGGATCCGGTGAAACTGCGCAAAGACATTCCGGGTCAATAACCGGAACGCCGCATCGTCATCACTGTAGGAGCGAGCTTGCTCGCGAAAAACTCAAGGGCACCGCGTTCTTTCAAAATGAACGCGTTATCGTTGACGCTCTTCGCGAGCAAGCTCGCTCCTACAGATGACAGATTTGTTTCAATCCCCACTTTAGCTATGCGATGCTGGCGCAGAGCCCATTCGCCAACTACAGCTTAAGTACAAGACGTAGAGCGGCACGCGGCAACTTTCCTTCGCTCACTTTAGAGCGCACCCACACGGGGGGCCGAGCATGCTGACCTTGCTCAATCTGCTTTCCGCCGTGACCCTGCTGATCTGGGGCACGCACATCGTCCGTACCGGCATCCTGCGGGTCTACGGGTCCAATTTGCGCCAAGTCATCGGGCAGAACATGTCCAAGCGCTGGCTGGCGTTTATCGCCGGTATCCTGGTGACGGCCATGGTGCAGAGCAGCAACGCCACGGCGATGCTGGTGACCTCCTTTGTTGGCCAGGGCCTGATGGGGCTGATGCCCGCCCTGGCGACCATGCTCGGCGCCGATGTCGGTACGGCATTGATGGCGCGGGTGCTGACGTTCGATTTGTCCTGGCTGTCGCCGCTGCTGATCTTTCTCGGGGTGATTTTCTTCCTGTCGCGCAAACAGACGCGGGCAGGGCAGTTGGGCCGCGTGGGGATCGGCCTCGGGTTGATCATCCTGGCGCTGCAACTGATCGTCGAAGCCGCCGGGCCCATCACTCATGCCCAGGGCGTGAAAGTGCTGTTCGCGTCCTTGACCGGCGACATCCTCCTCGACGCCTTGGTCGGCGCCTTGTTCGCGATGATTTCCTACTCCAGCCTGGCGGCCGTCCTACTGACCGCGACCCTGGCCGGTGCCGGAGTGATCGGCTTGCACGTGGCCATCGGCCTGGTGATCGGCGCCAACATCGGCAGCGGCGTGTTGGCCTTTCTCAGCACCAGCATGCAGAACGCGGCCGGGCGCCAGGTCGCGCTAGGCAGCCTGCTGTACAAATTGATCGGCCTGTTGCTGATCATTCCTGTGCTGGACCCGTTGGTGCTGTGGATGGATGGCTTGGACTACAGCGCCCAGGGCATGGTCATCACCTTCCACCTGCTCTACAACGTCAGTCGTTGCCTGATCCTGCTGCCGACCATCGGCCCGATGGCAAAGCTGTGCGCCTGGCTGCTGCCCGAGCGTGAAGAGGTCAACGGCAAGGCCAAGCCGCGCCATCTGGACCTGACGGCACTCAGCACCCCAAGCCTGGCCCTGGCCAATGCCGCCCGTGAAACCCTGCGCCTGGGCGACCTGATCGACAACATGCTGACCGCCATGCAGGAAGTGCTGCGTGGCAAACAGACCGCCATCACCCAGGAAATGCGCAGCCTCAGCGACGACGTCGAATCGCTGTACAGCGCAATCAAACTCTACTTGGCACAAATGCCCCGCGAAGACCTCAGTGAGCAGGACAGCCGTCGCTGGGCCGAAATCATAGAACTGTCGATCAACCTCAAACTGGCCGGCGACCTGATCGAACGCATGCTGCGCAAAGTGCAGCAGCAGAAAACCTCCCAGCGTCGCCAGTTCTCCGAAGTGGGCCTGGAAGAACTCACTGGCCTGCACAGCCAGTTGATCGCCAACCTGCGCCTGGGCCTGTCAGTGTTCCTCAGCGCCGACCCGGAAAGTGCCCGCCAATTGCTGCGCGAAAAACGCCGCTTCCGCGCCCAGGAACGCCGCCTGGCCCACGCCCACGTGAGTCGCCTGCAGCGGAAAATCGTACAGAGTCTGGAGACCAGCTCCCTGCATTTGGAGCTGATTGCCGACATGAAGCGCCTCAACTCGTTGTTTTGCAGCAGTGCTTATGTAGTGTTGGAAACGTCCGACACCGGCGCGCTCTCCGCCGAAGATATTGCCGACATCACACACTCGCCTTGAACGGATGATGGCCCGCGAAGTCAGTTAAAACTGACCTCACTCGCCAGGAAGCTTGTTATGCGTCGCCTGTTGTTCGCCTGCCTGCTCATGGGTTCTGCCCATGCCTTCGCCTTTGACCGCCTGCAAGTCGAGGGCTACACCTTGCCCAACGGCCTGCAATTGCTGCTCAAGCCGGGCACCGAACGCGGGCATGTGGCGATTCGCCTGGTGGTGGGCGTGGGTCTGGATGACTTCAGTTGTGAGGACAAAGAGCTGCCGCACCTGCTGGAACACTTGCTGTTCAGCGGCATCGACGGCGGTGGAGAAGGTGAGCTGGAAGACCGCATGCAAGCCCTGGGCGGCGAGTGGAACGCCTATACCAGCAACGCCGACACCACCTTCGTGATCGAGGCGCCCGCGCAAAACCAGCGCAAGGTGCTGGACCTGTTGCTGGCGATCCTCACCCGCACCGAATTGACCGACGCCAATATCGACGCCGCCAAGCGGGTGGTGGAGCGCGAAGACGGCGGCCACTACTCACACCTGCAACGCCTGCTGGACCGCCAGGACTTGGGCCACACCGCCAGCAACCAACTGGCCGTGGAATTGGGCCTCAAATGCGCCGAACGCGCCGAGGTCGACCATCTGACCCGCGACCAGTTGGAGAACCTGCGCAAAAACTGGTACGCGCCCAACAACATGACCCTGATCATCGTCGGCGACCTCGACAAATTGCTACCGGCCTATCTGGAACGTACCTATGGCCAGCTCGACCCGGTCGAACCCACGGAACACCCGGCACTCCCGGAAATCCAGCACGCCGCCGCCACCCACCGCGAACTGATCCACGGCTGGGTCGGCGATAGCGCCAAACTGCACTGGCTGTTCCCGGAGCCGGTACTGGACAACGGGCATGATGAAACCTACGACCTGCTCAAGGACTACCTCGACTGGGCGCTGTACCGCCAACTGCGCCTCAACCACGGTTTGTCCTACGGCCCGTGGAGTGAACGCGAAGTGCTCGGCGGCGTCGGCTTCCTCAGCCTGAACGCCGACCTGGAGCGGGAAAACCTGCCCGAAGCCGAACAGGTCCTTCAGGACCTCAGGGCGCAGTTGCTCAAAGACGGCCTCGACCCGGCGGTGTTTGCCCGCCTGCAACAAGCCGCGGTCGCCCGCCAGGCCTGGGCCGTGCAGGGCAACAGCGCATTGGCCGACTATTACTGGAGCGCTTCCGGCGATTACAACAACGGTCACTTCAGCGACCCGGTCAAACGCATCAAGGCCGTGAGCCTGGACCAGACCAACCAGGCCATGCGCCAAGTGTTCAAGCAACCCGGCTACTGGCGTATCGAGAAGCCGCTGCTCAGTTACGACGGGCTCAGCTGGATCGGCGCCGGTGTCCTCGGGCTGATCGCCTTTGTGTTGATCGGCGTGCGGGTTTATCGCAAACGGATTGCGTAATGACGCAACGTATGACGGGCTAAGACGTTATTCTGTCTAGGATTTTTTCCTACAAAGACTGCGAACCGCCAGATGCCAAACCTGACCCACGTAATCCAGCGCATTCTCGAGCTGATGAAGCGCTACCCAGGGGTGATTGCACTCGGCGGCTTCATCTCGGGCGTGGGCAGCTTCATTCTGGTGGATCGCCAGCAGGGCATGGCCAGTTGGATCGCGGTGATCATGCTGGTGAGCTGGTTGTGGCTGATGCTGGAAAACAGCTTCACCCAGCTGTTCACCAAAGTCTTCAAGCGCGAAATCCCCGAACCGCTGCTGCGCTACGCGACCCAGATGATCCACCAGGAAAGTCTGTTCTTTGTATTGCCGTTCTTTTTCATCACCACGGCATGGAACAGCGGTCAATCGGTGTTCACAGGCCTGCTCGGCGCGGCGGCGCTGGTGTCGATCGTCGACCCGCTGTACTACAAATGGCTGGCGCCCAAACGCTCACTGTTCCTCGCGCTGCACACCTTCACCCTGTTCGCCGCACTGCTCACCGCGCTGCCGATCATCCTGCACCTGACCACGGCCGAAAGTTACAAACTCGCCTTGGGCGTGGCCATGGCATTGTCGATTCCAACCCTGGCTGTGAGCATGCCGCTACGCAGCCTTAAAGGCTGGGCGATGTTGCTCGGGGTCACGGCCGCAATTGGGTGCGCCGGGTGGTTCCTGCGCAGTTGGGTGCCGCCGGCCACCTTGTGGATGACCGAAGTGGCCATCAGCACCCAACTGCAAGACCGCACGCCGGGCGACGACCTCAAGGAAGTCACCGCCGCCCAACTGCGCGGCGGCGGGTTGTACGCCTACACCGCGATCAATGCGCCGCGCGGGTTGGATGAGCGCATCTACCATGTGTGGCAATTCAACGGCAAAGAGGTCGACCGCATCGCCCTGGATATCCACGGCGGGCGCAAAGAGGGCTATCGCGCCTGGACCCACAAACAGAATTTCCCCGGCGACGCCGTGGGCCGCTGGCAAGTGCGGGTACTGACCGAAGACGGGCAGGTGATCGGCGTGTTGCGCTTCAAAGTGACGGACTCAGCACAAACGGACAACCCAAAGTAGGCAGGTTCGTGCTATTACGTAGGAATTGTGGATAGCCAAACAAGCTCGGAGCTTATGACCCCCCCTACGACGGCCGGTGCAGCCCACCTCGATACGTCCACCACCCCGCCACAGCTGAGGATTACGGGGGACTGGACGCTTGCCCACTACGCCAACCTGAAGAAGCTGTCGGACACGCTCGACGGCCAATACGATGCCGGCGCACGCATCGACCTCAACGGCCTCGGCGCCCTGGATACTGCCGGCGCGTCGTTGCTGGTGGAGTTGCTGGGGCCAAGCCGCATCGAGCAATCCGCCGAACAGACCGACTGCAGCCTGTCTGCCGCCGACCGCGCCCTGCTCAAGACCGTCTACCGCTCCCTGAATGACTTTTGCGTGCCGGACAAGGCGCCCGAAGAAACCGCCGGCATCCAGGTGCTGGCGCGCATTGGCCGAGCGGTGGACACCGTCTGGCAGGACAGCAAGAAACTGCTGGGTTTTATCGGCCTGATCCTCGAAACCTTCGCCCGTAGCATTTTCCGTCCCAAGCGCTGGCGCATCACGCCCATGGTCGCGCATCTGGAACAGGTCGGCCTCGACGCCGCGCCCATCGTGGCCCTGCTGACCTTTTTGGTGGGGGCCGTGGTGGCATTCCTCGGCGCCACCGTGCTCAAGAGTTTTGGCGCGACTATCTTTACCGTCGACTTGGTGGCGTTCTCTTTCCTGCGGGAATTCGGCGTGTTGCTGACGGCGATCCTGATCGCCGGTCGCACCGCCAGTGCCTTTACCGCCCAGATCGGCTCGATGAAGGCCAACGAAGAAATCGACGCCATCCGCACCCTGGGCCTGGACCCGATGGAGTTGTTGGTGCTGCCTCGCGTACTGGCGCTGCTGGTGGCATTGCCGATGCTGACCTTCCTGGCGATGCTCTCGGGGATTGTCGGCGGCGGCGTGGTCTGCGCCGTGGCCCTGGATATTTCGCCAGCGATGTTCCTCTCGTTGCTTCAATCAGACATTGGCGTGCAGCACTTCCTGGTGGGCATGGTGAAAGCGCCGGTTTTTGCGTTCCTGATTGCCGCCATTGGCTGCCTGGAGGGCTTCAAGGTCAGCGGCAGCGCCGAGTCCGTCGGCGCCCACACCACCTCCAGCGTGGTGCAATCGATCTTTGTGGTCATCGTGCTGGATGCGGTCGCCGCGCTGTTCTTCATGGAGATGGGCTGGTGAGTCGTCTACACCGAGCGCCCACCGAGGCGGTGATTGAAGTGCGCGGCCTATGCAATCGCTTTGGCAGCCAGAGCGTGCACGAGAACCTCGACCTGGATTTATACAAGGGCGAGATTCTCGCCGTGGTCGGCGGCTCCGGCAGCGGCAAGTCGGTGCTGCTGCGCAGTATCGTCGGCCTGCGTCGACCCAGCGAAGGCGAAGTGCGGGTGTTCGGCAAGAACCTGCCGAGCCTGCCGGAACATGAGCGCTCCCTGGTGGAACGGCGCTTTGGCGTGCTGTTCCAGAAGGGCGCGCTGTTTTCTTCGCTGACCGTGACCGAAAACGTCGCGCTGCCGTTGATCGAACATGCCGGCCTCAGCCGGCGCGACGCCGAGCACTTGGCCGCGGTGAAACTTGCCCTGGCCGGGTTGCCATTGTCGGCGGCCGACAAGTACCCGGCGTCGCTGTCCGGCGGCATGATCAAGCGCGCCGCTCTGGCCCGCGCGCTGGCCCTGGACCCGGACATCCTGTTCCTCGACGAGCCCACCGCCGGCCTCGACCCGATTGGCGCAGCGCAATTCGACCAACTGATCCTGACCCTGCGCGATGCGCTGGGCCTGAGTGTGTTCCTGGTCACCCACGACCTGGACACGCTGTACACCATCACCGACCGCGTGGCGGTGCTGGCGCAGAAGAAAGTGCTGGTGGCCGATGCCATTGATGTTGTCTCGGAAACGGACGACGCATGGATCCACGAATATTTCCACGGCCCCCGTGGCCGCGCGGCATTGGATGCCGCTCAATCGCTTAACGAGGTATGACATGGAAACCCGAGCCCATCATGTGATGATCGGTCTGTTCAGCGTGATCGTGGTGGTCGGCGCGATGCTGTTCGGCCTGTGGCTGGCCAAGTCCAGCGTCGACAGCGCCTTCCAGGACTACGAAGTGATCTTCAACGAGGCGGTCAGCGGCTTGTCCCAGGGCAGTTCGGTGCAGTACAGCGGGATCAAGGTGGGCGATGTCATCAGCCTGAGCCTGGACCCCAAGGATCCGCGCCGCGTGCTGGCACGTATCCGCCTGGCCGGGCAGACGCCGGTCAAGGAAGACACCCAGGCCAAGCTGGCCCTGACCGGCATCACGGGTACCTCGATCATCCAGCTCAGTGGCGGCACCCCGCAGAGTCCCGAACTCAAGGGCAAGGACGGTAACCTGCCACAGATCATCGCCTCACCATCGCCCATCGCGCGCCTGCTGAACAACAGCAACGACCTGATGACCAGCATCAACCTGCTGCTGCACAACGCCAACCACATGTTCTCCCGCGAGAACGTCGAGCGCCTCAGCAATACGTTGGACAACCTGCAACAAACCACCGGCGCCATCGCCGACCAGCGCGGCGATATCAAGGTGGTGATGCAGCAACTGATGCAAGTGAGCAAACAGGCGAGCGCCGCCCTGGAGCAGACCACCGTGCTGATGCGCAACGCCAACGGTTTGCTCAACGAACAAGGCAAGCAGGCCTTCGGCAGTGCCGAGCAGGCCATGAAATCCCTTGAGCAAAGCACCGCGACCATCAATACCTTGTTGACCAACAACAAGGACTCGGTGAACAGCGGCATGCAAGGCCTCAACGAACTGGCGCCGGCCGTGCGCGAACTGCGCGAAACCCTCGGCTCGCTGCGCGCCATCTCCCGCCGCCTGGAAGCCAACCCCAGCGGTTACCTGCTGGGCAGCGACAAGAACAAGGAGTTCACGCCATGAAGCGTGCTTACCAAATGATCGCCCCGGTGGCCCTGGCACTGGTGAGCGCGTGCTCGATCCTGCCCAAGGCCGACCCGTCGGATGTGTATCGCCTGGCCGCGGCGCAGAGCACCAACCAGGCCGCGCCTGTCAGTTGGTCACTGCGTGTGAACAAGCCGCAGACCAGCGAATTTCTCGACAGCCCGCGCATTGCCGTGGTGCCCAATGGCGACCTGATCAGCAGTTATGCCAACTCGCGCTGGAGCGACCCGTCGCCGGTGCTGCTGCGCAACCGCTTCATGGACGGCTTCCAGCGCGATGGCCGGGTGACGCTGCTGAGCACCGACGATACCAACCTGCAGTCCGACTATGAGCTGGGCGGGCAATTGCAGGCGTTCCAGAGTGAATACCACGGCAGTGCGGTGGAGGTGGTGATTCGCCTGGATGCGCGGTTGGTGCGTGGGCGTGATCAGCGGATTGTTGCAAGCCGCAGGTTTGAGGTGCGGCAGCCGGTGAGCGACACCAAGGTGCCAGCGGTGGTGGCCGGGTTTGGGCAGGCGGGGGATCAGTTGAACAAGCAGGTGGTGGATTGGGTGGTGAGTCAAGGCACGGCAGCGCACCCACTGTAGGAGCGAGCTTGCTCGCGAAAATCGTCAACGATAACGCAGCGCTATCAGCCAGCCCGCGTTGCCGATACGTTCTTCGCGAGCAAGCTCGCTCCTACAGGTTTGGGTGTAAGCCTCAGCCAAAGAACCAGTAGCACACCGCAATAGCAGCAACGACACCGGCCAACTCCGCCAGCAACGCACACCCCACCGCATGTCTGGCCCGTTGAATTCCCACCGACCCAAAGTACACCGCCAGCACATAGAAGGTGGTCTCGGTACTGCCCTGGATCGTCGCCGCCACCAGCGCCGGGAAGCTGTCCACACCTTGAGTCTGCATGGTCTCGATCAACATCGCCCGCGCAGCGCTGCCGGAAAACGGCTTGACCATCGCAGTCGGCAAGGCATCAACAAAGCGTGTGTCCATGCCGGTCCAGGCGACCACATGGCGAATACCTTCCAGGCCGAAATCCAGGGCGCCCGAAGCGCGCAACACACCCACGGCACACAGCATCGCCACCAGGTAGGGCAGCAGGTTCTTCGCCACGTCGAAGCCTTCCTTGGCGCCTTCGACAAATGCCTCGTACACCTTGACCTTGCGTAACGCGCCGATCACCAGAAACAGCATGATCAAGCCGAACAGCGTGAGGTTGCCGAGGATCGACGACAAGCCAGCCAGCGCCGTCGCGGAAAGGGTCGCCAGCAATGCCATGAAGCCGCCCAATACCAGCGCACCCGGGATCAGATAGGCCAGCACCACCGGGTCCCACAGCCGCAGGCGCTGCATGATCGCCACCGAGAGCAGGCCGACCAGGGTTGAGGCGCTGGTCGCCAACAGGATCGGCAGGAACACCAGCGTCGGGTCCGCTGCGCCTTGCTGGGCGCGGTACATGAAGATGGTCACCGGCAGCAGCGTCAGCGACGACGCATTGAGCACCAGGAACAGGATCTGCGCGTTACTCGCGGTGTTGGGGATGGGGTTGAGTTCCTGCAGCGCCTTCATCGCTTTCAAGCCGATAGGCGTCGCCGCGTTATCCAGGCCCAGGCCGTTGGCGGCGAAGTTGAGAGTGATCAAACCGATCGCGGGGTGGCCGGCAGGTACTTCCGGCATCAGACGGCGGAACAGCGGGCCAAGGGCCTTGGCCAGCCAATCGACGATTCCGGCCTTCTCGGCGATGCGCAAGAAACCCAGCCACAGGGTCAGGGTGCCGAACAGCAGCACCATCACTTCCACCGACAGTTTGGCCATGGCGAAAATGCTTTCGACCATTGCCGCGAAAATTCCGGCGTTACCGCCGACCAGCCATTGCGCCAGTGCCGACACCATTGCCACGACAAAGAAGCCAAGCCACAGGCCATTGAGCATCAGTTGAATCCCCCGAAGAATGGAGCGAATGATAGCGGGGCTGGCAGAAACGACAAACCCCGGAATGATCCGGGGTTTGTCTTAGAGCTGTTGTGTTATCAGCTGCGGGTCGCTTGGGCGGCCGGCGCGGCGTCCTTGCTGCGCCAGTGCGGCAGCGAGTTCCAGTAGCGCTCGCCCTTGGCGTCGTCGTACATGCCTTCCCAACGGGAGATGACCAATACGGCCAGGGCGTTGCCGATCACGTTCAAGGCCGTACGCGCCATGTCCATAATGCGGTCGACACCGGCGATGAACGCCAGGCCTTCCAGCGGAATACCCACGCTGCCCAGGGTCGCCAGCAGCACCACGAAGGACACTCCCGGCACGCCGGCGATACCTTTGGAGGTGACCATCAGGGTCAGGACCAGCATCAACTGCTGGCCAACCGACAGGTCGATGCCATACAGCTGGGCAATAAAGATGGCCGCGATGCTCTGGTACAGAGTCGAACCGTCGAGGTTAAACGAGTAACCGGTCGGCACCACGAAGCTGCAGATGGCTTTCGGCGCGCCGTAGGCTTCCATCTTCTCGATCACGCGCGGCAGCACGGTTTCGGAGCTGGCGGTGGAGTAGGCCAGGACCAGCTCATCCTTGAAGATACGAATCAGCTTGAGGATCGAGAAACCAAACAGGCGAGCGATCAGGCCCAGTACTGCAAAGGCAAAGAACAGGATGGCGACGTAAACCAGGATCACCAGCTTGGCCAGCGGCAGCAAGGAGGCGAAGCCGAAGTTGGCGACGGTCACGGCGATCAGTGCGAAGACGCCGATCGGGGCGTACTTCATGATCATGTGGGTGACTTTGAACATGCTCTCGGACACGCCCTGGAACATAGTCACCAGCGGCTCGCGCAGCTCAGGCTTGAGGCTCGACAAGCCCAGGCCGAACAGCACCGAGAAGAAGATGATCGGCAGCATTTCGCCACGGGCGACGGCGGCGAAGATGTTCGACGGGATCAGGTTAAGGATGGTCTCGATGAACGCATGCTCATGCTGCACTTCGGCAGCGGTGGCGGTGTACTTGGAGATGTCGACGGTACCCAGGGTACTCATGTCGATGCCGGCACCGGGGTGGAACAGGTTGGCCAGCAGCAGGCCGACCACGATGGCGATAGTGGTGACGATTTCGAAGTAAAGGATGGTTTTGACGCCGATACGCCCGAGCTTCTTCGCGTCACCGACACCGGCAATGCCGACAATCAGCGAGGAGATCACAATCGGGATCACGATCATCTTGATCAGGCGAATAAAGATATCGCCCGCTGGCTGCAACACATTGCTGATCCACCAGGCCTTTTCAGCACTGAAATGGTTGAGCACTGCACCGATTGCGATCCCCAGCACCAAACCGATGAGGATCTGCCAGGCGAGGCTTAGCTTTGCCTTCTTCATGTCATTACCCTTACTTCAAGTGAACTTAAGGCAAATGCGCCATCTGCAACGCTCGAGAGCGAAAAAGTGTGTGCATCTGCCTCCATGGAAGGTCACCGCAGCGTGGCCGAAATGGCTTACTGGCAGGCGAAAAAAGGCGCAACTATTCCCATGCAAGGGAGCGACGTCTAATGCCGTAAACGCCTACCCTATGCCGAATCGGCATGGCCTTTTTCTATAATAACTGTCCGAACGGTCAGTTCAAATGTGACATTTTGTCCGACAAATATGCCGTGAACCGGCCAAACCCGGCTCGCTCAGAGAATCAGGACGTCCTTGAAGCGCTGGCAGAAATGCCTGGGAATTCCGCTGTTTAGTGTCGGAAATGTCCTATGGGCCCGGCCAAAATTTATCGATAGATGGTCGACCGGACATACCAAGAAATGGTTCTGAACAAGCAGAAGGGAAATATTCGACTATGGAAGGCATAACAAAAGAGCAATAAGCCCGCCGCAAGTTCAGCAAGCCATGAGCTTGTGAACTTGCGTCGCAGCTTTTCGCCTGACCCGGCCCTTGCGCAGGCACTCCCTGTACCCGTAGGTCACGCCGATCGCGATTGATCAGAGCAACCCGGCCCCTTGGTCATGCACCGCCCTTGGCGAGCGATGCAAACAGAAAGAAGCGAGGGGGCTTCTTTCTATGGACGCAAGCTCCGCAGACGACAGACGCGTCAGACGGAACCTAATACCAATTCGGATCTTTCTTCAGTTGCTCCATGAGCAACTTCTGCATGCCTTCATCCGGCTTACCAATGAAGCGGTAATCCGCATGGCGCGTCGGGGATTTGTCCGCCGGCAGACCGGCCGGGACTTCCACCAACATGGCGTAGGCATCTTCCTTGTCGAGGCTGAAGGCAACGATCAGGCGTTTGTTCAGGCACGTGTCAGCGGTTTCGCACAGCGGCCCGACCAAATACTTGTCGCCATCTTCTTCCACGGCATTCATTTGTTCGGCCGTACCCGACAGGTTCATCACCCATTCCGGTAGGCGTTCTTCTTTCTTCACCACGCCTTGCCAGGTTTCGCGGTATTGCGGGTCCGCGCTGAGCAATTCGTTCGCCCGGGATTGGCCGTCATTGGCGGCCATCGCCAAGCCGCTGCCGCCCAAGAGCAGGGCGGCAGCAATAGCTTTAAGGGACAGAGTGGTCATGTTCAGCCTCGGCCGCGACGACCAAAGAAGAAGGAAGCGATGAACATCACCAGGAAGACCACAAACAGAATTTTTGCGATACCCGTGGCGGTGCCCGCGATACCACCGAAGCCCAGGACTGCAGCCACAATGGCGATGATCAGAAATGTGATTGCCCAACTCAACATGGTGATTCTCCTTACGCTTTTATAGGGGTAACAGCGGTAGTGCCGTGCAGCCGCTCAATACGAACGGCTGTTGTTGCCTAGAAAACCCAACGCTCTTGGGATGGCAGTTCACTCAGGGCGGACTCCTGGTCAACCATCCGCAACTGCGGGGCTGTTGCATCGGCAGCAGCACTGCCAACGGAACGGAAGTGGGTTTGGGTCATGGTCGGACGTTCAAACTGGGGGATCTGCTGCTGACTCTGCTGCCAATGTTGCAACTGCTGGCCGCCAATCAGCGTGACCATCAGGGCCAGGCTGGCAAACAGGCCTTGTTGCAAGCGCAGTGGCGATACACGCAATTGGCTGAGGTTTTGGCGAGTCATGCTGCTGTTCTCCCGCATTTTGATTATTCGTTGGGAGAGATATTGCAGAGTGCATGCCAGCTTTTTTACAAAATAAAACCCAATAAAAACAATGAGTTAAATATTATGAATTGGGTTGGCCCCCAGCATCCTGCACGATGCTCCTCTGAGCGCCGTGCGAAATGCACGATGGCCAGCGGTCGGATCAATGGATAGAAAACGAAATGAGTGTTGCCGAAGTGGCAAGACGGCATGAAAACGCCATCAGCCGGGGCTTTGTAGGTAACGATGCAGATAGCTGCACGACGCTGCCTTTTATCGATCAGAATAAACCATGCAACTTGCCCGATTATTCCGGGACTAAACACCATCATTCATAGTTTAAGGAGCGCGGGACAGATGGAATCAGCCAAGGAACTTCAAGGCCGCATTCTTTTAGTGGATGACGAATCCGCGATCCTCCGCACCTTCCGTTATTGCCTGGAAGATGAGGGCTACACCGTAGCCACCGCGAACAGCGCCGCTCAGGCCGATGCCTTGATGCAGCGCCAGGTGTTCGACCTGTGCTTCCTCGATCTGCGCCTGGGCGAAGACAATGGCCTGGATGTACTGGCCCAGATGCGCATTCAGGCGCCGTGGATGCGTGTGGTGATTGTGACCGCCCACTCTGCAGTCGATACCGCCGTTGATGCGATCCAGGCCGGCGCTGCCGACTACCTGGTCAAGCCTTGCAGCCCTGATCAACTGCGCCTCGCCACCGCCAAGCAGTTGGAAGTACGCCAACTCTCCGCGCGCCTTGAAGCCCTAGAAGGCGAAGTGCGCCAGCCCAAAGACGGCCTCGATTCCCACAGCCCGGCAATGATGGTGGTGCTGGAAACCGCGCGCCAGGTGGCCGGCACCGACGCCAACATTCTCATCCTGGGTGAATCCGGCACCGGTAAAGGCGAACTCGCCCGCGCGATTCACGGTTGGAGCAAGCGTTCGAAAAAGTCCTGCGTCACCATCAACTGCCCATCGCTGACGGCCGAGCTGATGGAAAGCGAGTTGTTTGGTCATAGCCGCGGTGCGTTTACTGGTGCCAGTGAAAGCACTTTGGGCCGCGTCAACCAGGCAGACGGCGGCACGCTGTTTCTCGATGAAATCGGCGACTTTCCCCTCACATTGCAACCCAAGTTGCTGCGCTTTATCCAGGATAAGGAATACGAGCGCGTCGGCGATCCGGTCACTCGCCGTGCCGACGTGCGTATCCTGGCCGCCACCAACCTGAACCTGGAAGACATGGTCCGCGACGGCCGCTTCCGCGAAGACTTGCTGTACCGCCTTAACGTGATCACCTTGCACTTGCCGCCGCTGCGCGAACGCAGTGAGGACATCCTGACCCTGGCCGATCGCTTCCTGGCGCGCTTCGTCAAGGAATACGCCCGACCGGCGCGTGGCTTCAGCGATGAAGCGCGCGAAGCACTGCTCAACTACCGCTGGCCGGGCAATATCCGCGAACTGCGCAACGTGGTGGAGCGCGCCAGTATCATTTGCCCGCAAGAGAAGGTGGAGATCACCCACCTGGGCATGGCCGAACAGCCTGGCAACAACGCCCCACGCATCGGCGCGGCGCTGAGCCTGGATCAGTTGGAAAAAGCCCATATCGGTGCCGTGCTCGCCACCAGCGACACCCTGGACCAGGCCGCCCGTACCTTGGGCATCGACGCGTCGACCCTGTACCGCAAACGCAAACAGTACAACCTGTGAGCTGCACCTTATGAAGTTAGCGATGAAGCTGCGCACTCGGCTGTTCCTGAGTATCTCAGCGTTGATCACCGTCGCCCTGCTGGGTTTGATACTGGGCCTGGTCAGCGTCATGCAAATGGCCAAGACCCAGGAATCCCTGATTCGCAGCAACTTCATTACGCTGGACCTGGGGCTGAAGCTGCGCCAGAGCCTGGGCGATCAACTGATCATGATGCTGGAGGAGCGCCCCGACCCTCAGGCACTGCAAGCCTCCAAGCAACGCTACTTCGACCTGCTGGACCAAGGCATCGCCCATGAGCAACGCGACGATCGCGGGACGGGGTTCAGTGAGGCCCGAGGCCAGTATCAGGATCTGCTGGACGCCTTTGACGAATCCCAGCAACCGACGCCTCCTCCAGGCGCCAAGGAAAAGCTCACCGAAACCTTCAATACGTTGCGCAACGGCCTGATCAACGAACATAAGCAGGCGCTGGAGAACATCAGCAACAGCGAGCACAAATCACGTGAACGCGCGTTGCTGATCGCCGGCTTGCTGGGCTTGGTGGGGCTTGCAGTGCTGATCATCGGGTTTGTGACCGCCCATGGCATTGCCCGGCGCTTCGGCGGGCCGATCGAAGCGCTGGCCAAAGCCGCCGACAAGATCGGCCAGGGCGATTTCGAGGTCACGCTGCCGATCTCATCCGCAGCAGAAATGAACCAGCTGACCCGCCGCTTCGGCATCATGGCCGAAGCGTTGCGCCAGCATCAGGCAACCAATATCGACGAACTGCTGGCCGGTCAACAGCGCCTGCAAGCCGTACTCGACAGCATCGACGATGGCCTGCTGATGATTGATCGCCAAGGCCGTCTGGAACACCTCAACCCCGTGGCCCAGCGTCAATTGGGCTGGGACGAGGAACGCCTCGGTCAAGGTCTTGGCGAGGCACTGGCACGCCCCGAGCTGGATGAGCAACTGCAACTGGTACTGCGCGGCGGTAATCTGGAGCGGGCGCCGGACGATTTGGAAGTGGAAGTGGAAGGCGAACTGCGCCTGCTGACGTACAGCCTGACCCCGGTGAGCCATACCCAGGGGCATATCCTCGGCGCAGTGATGGTGCTGCATGACGTGACCGAACAGCGCGCCTTCGAACGAGTACGCAGCGAGTTCGTACTGCGCGCCTCCCATGAGCTGCGTACACCGGTGACCGGCATGCACATGGCCTTCGGGCTGTTTCGCGAGCGTGCGAAGTTTCCGGCAGAGTCCCGCGAAGCGGACCTGCTGGATACGGTCAATGAAGAAATGCAGCGCCTGATGCAGTTGATCAATGACCTGCTGAATTTCTCGCGCTACCAGAACGGTTTGCAGAAGCTAACGCTGGGGCCGTGCGATGTGACTGAGCTGCTGGAGCACGCCCGTGCCCGCTTCGTCGAACCGGCCAATGCGCAGAACATCGAATTGCTGGTAGAAGCTCAATCCGATTTGCCTCGGTTGTATGCAGACCAGGCACAGCTCGAGCGGGTGCTGGACAACCTGTTGGGCAACGCCCTGCGCCACACGGCGGCGGGTGGGCAGATTCGTCTGCAGGCGCGCCGTCATGGGGAGCGAGTGATTGTCAGCGTCGAGGACAACGGCGAAGGCATCGCTTATGGGCAGCAGGGACGGATCTTCGAACCCTTTGTCCAGGTGGGCCGCAAGAAAGGCGGCGCCGGCCTGGGCCTGGCGCTGTGCAAGGAAATCGTGCAACTGCACGGCGGCCGCATGGGCGTGTATTCGCGGCCGGGGCAGGGCACTCAGTTCTATATGGCGTTGCCGCTTTAAGTTCGATTCAACGCGCGCAGGATTGCGGCACTCTCCGCATCCGGCGTGCCGTCAAACAGCGACGGCCGGAAATGCATCTGGAACGCCGCAATGACATGGCGCGTGGCGACATCCAGCTCCCCGGTCTGAGGCGTCTGGTAACCCAGACGGGCCAATTCTTCCTGGAACCAGGTAATGCTCGGTAGCTCCGCGGCATATTGCACTTGGAACCGCGCTACGGCCTGGGCATCAGGCCACACGCCCAACCCTTCATCGGCCAGGCGCTTCCAAGGGAACAATGGGCCCGGGTCCAGCTTGCGCAACGGTGCGATGTCACTGTGGCCAATGATGTTCTTGGGGTCGATGCCGTTGCGCTTGCTGATGTCCTTGAGCAACACCACCAGGGATTTAACCTGCGCTTCGGAGTACGGGTACCACAAGCGACCGGTAGGGGTGTCCTTGTAGCCAGGGTTCACGATCTCGATGCCGATGGAGCTGGAGTTGAGCCAGGTACGGCCCATCCATTCGCTTTCGCCGGCATGCCAGGCGCGCTGGCTTTCATCCACCAGCTTGTAGATGGTGCCGGAGGCGTCGTCGCCGATCAGGTAATGGCTGCTGACCTGGCCGTGGGTAAGCAATGCCAGGGAGCGCTCAAGGTTGGTGGAGGTATAGTGGACAATCACGAACTGCACACGGTTGTCGTGGTTCACCGAAGGATGGCTGGTGTCCAGGCGCGGGCCGCTGGCGCAACCTGCGAGCAGAAGAAACACAAAGGCGAAGTACAAGGATTTCATGGCGGAAGACATTACACTGAAGACGATAATGCAACAGTGTAACGTACCCGTTGTGACCCAACCGTCAAATTACAAAATGGAACATCTTTTAGGCGGCCTGCACCTGGTTCCGTCCCGCCGCCTTGGCCCGGTACAGCGCCTCATCGGCACGTTTGAGCGCCAGGTCACTGCGCTCTCCCGGCTGGAACTGCGCCACCCCCATTGAAACGGTGATGGTCACCGGTTCGCCCTTGAAGTGAAACGGGCACGCTTCAATCGCTGCGCGCAACACTTCGCCCGCCGCCAGCGCATCCGACAGAGAAGAGTTTGGCATCAGCAACACAAACTCTTCCCCGCCAAAACGCGCGATAAAGTCGCTCGGACGCAGGCGCTTGCGCAGCACGTTGGCGATGATCTTCAGTACCTTATCGCCGGCCAAATGGCCGTAACCATCGTTGATGCGCTTGAAATGATCCAAGTCCAGCATCGCCAGCGACAGGTTGTTGCCGCGCTGGTGCCAGGTGTTGACCTCCTGATCCAGGCGTTCGCTCCAGGCCGCGCGGTTGGGCAGCCCGGTGAGCGGATCGATCAGGGCCTTCTGGCGCTGCACCTCCAGGTGCTCGCGGTAGCCCTGGGCTTCCTGCTCCATATTGGCAACACGCTCGGCCAAGCCTTTCAGACGCGCTGCCGTTTCCTGCTCGCGCTGGTCACGCTGCTGCTGGTGCTCGTCCATTGTGCCCAGCAGGCCTTCAAGGTGGCTTTCCAGCACGTGCTTGAGGCTGTCCAGGTCGGCAGCTTCCTGCACGCTGCTTTGCAAGCCATCGACCTGCTCGCGGATCTGCGTGTCCAGTTCGCGGGCGGCGGAACGGCTATCGGCATGGCCGTCGCTGGCGACCTGCAAGTGCCCCTGGAAGGCTTCAAGCCGCTCGTTGAGCTGCTTGAGATATGCCTCGAATTCATGCTGGCCACTGTCGGTGATCGCCAGCATCAATACGGCCAGGTCGTCGAGGATCGGCAGCAGTTCGTACCAGTTCAGGCCGTGGGCCAGGCGCTCGCGCATGGCTTCGGCCTGGGGTCGGTGGCGCTCGGGCAGCGAGAGCTCCTCCAGCAAGCCGAGCAGGGTGTCCTCGATGTGCTTGGCCACAGAGCTGTAGGACGGTTCCGGCGAGTCGGGCAAGGCATAGGTGCCATCCGCTTGCAGCTCGTCGGGATCTGGCTCTTCGACCTCCAGCACCGGAGGCAGCGACAGGCTGCCGATGACGGTCTCATCCGGCGCTTCGACCTGAACCTCAGGCGTTTCGATGAAGGCGGCGAGCGCGCTTTCCGGCGCAGGCTCTTCGACTTGAGGCTCGGGCTCGACCCGCGCTACTGGCGTTTCAATGGGTGCGGCTTGAGGCGGGGCTTCATAGACGAAGGTTTCGCTGGAGGGCTGGGCCACCTTAACGGGTGCTACAGGCTCAATGACGGGGGCGAGCGTTTCTTGAGGCTGCGGCGCAAAGGCGCGCAACGCTTGCGTCAGCTCTTCGGATTGTTCGGGCGGCTGTGGCTCGGCAGCCGCCTGCTTGGCTACCGCAGGCTGCGGGGCCGGTCGGGGCGTCGGTTCATTTTCCACCGCCTCGTTCACGACTTCTTTGGAGCCGAACAAGCGCTGCAAAAGCCCTGGCCCCGGACGCAGGGTTTCGCCGTCCGGCTCCAGGTTGTTCAACGCCTGGCCTTGCAGGCCACTCAATTCGCTGAGCAGCAAGGGAATCTCGCGCGCCTGGCTGACTCGGCCGTCTAGCTGCTTGGCAAACGTCTTCAGCGGACGGGCCACTTCACGCGGTAGCGGCAGCTTTTGCAGTTGCGTGACCAGGGACGTCAGCGCCGTGCTGATCTGGTCCACCCGGGTTTCACGGCGCTGTTCCGAATCCAGCACAGCTTTTTCCAGACGTGGGAGCAAGGCGGCGAGGGCGGCGTCCATATCATCGGTACGGACAACGTCGCGCATTTCCTTCATGCATTGGTCAACCGCGCGGTCAGTGCCTTCAGCGGCCAGGGTGCTGCGCACCAGCCCACGGCGCAGCAGGTCGAGACGGGCGGCCCAACGGCGTTCGAGCTTGTCTTGTTGCTCGATGCTTTTAAGGTATTTTTCTTTCCAGCGCTGGGCGTCGTCGCTCATGCAAGGGGTCCGCGAGGGGCAGGGCTCAACGCGGGTAATGCATCAGCCGTGAGCGAACCCGGCAGACGAATCTCTACCGCGACCGGCAGGTGATCGGAAATGGGCTGCGCCAGCACCTGCACACTTTCGAGTGTGAGGGTAGGACTGAGCAGGATATGGTCAAGACAGCGTTGCGGACGCCAGCTGGGGAACGTGGCTTCGGCTTGCGGCGCCAGTAGCCCGAGGTCGCGCAACGGAGAATTCTGCAATAGATCGCTGGCGTGGGTGTTCATGTCCCCCATCAGCACCTGGTGTTTGTAATTGCCGATCAGCTCTCGGATGTAGGCCAGTTGCATGGTGCGGGTACGGGCACCCAGCGCCAGGTGCATCATCACCACCACTAAGGCTTCCGGGCCTTCGCCAAACCGCACGAGAATCGCGCCCCGGCCCTTGGGGCCTGGCAGCGGGTGATCTTCGATGGCGGAGGGTTTCAAGCGGCTGAGCACGCCATTGCTGTGCTGCGCCAGGCGCCCGAGGTTGCGATTGAGTTGCTGGTACCAATAGGGGAAGGCCCCGAGTTGGGCCAGGTGTTCGACCTGGTTGATGTAACCGGAGCGCATGCTGCCGCCGTCGGCTTCCTGCAGGGCAACCAGGTCGAAGTCGCTCAACAGGTTGCCGATCTTCTGCAGGTTGCCAGCCCGACCGTTGTGGGGCAGCAAATGCTGCCAGCCACGGGTGAGGTAATGCCGGTACTTCTCGGTACTGATACCCACCTGGATATTGAAGCTCAGCAGGCGCAGGCGGCTGTCTGCCGGCAGGCCCGTGGATTCCAGGTGATGTTCGTTGACCTGCGGGTCATGCAGGCCAACCACACGTTCGGTACCCCAGCGACGCATGACGGGCCCCTTACTTGGCTGCGCGCTCTTTGGCGATCAGCTGGTCGGCAACATTGAGGGTCTGCTCAGGACCACCGGAGGTGCCCAGGTCGAAACGGTATTTGCCGTTGACTATCATGGTCGGAACGCCTTGCACGCCGTACTTCTGCGCCAGCTCTTTGGCCTGTTTGATCTGGCCCTGGATGGCGAAGGAGTTGAAGGTGGCCAGGAACTTGTCCTTGTCGACACCTTGCGTGGCCACGAAGTCAGCCATTTCGTCTGGCTTGGTCAGGCGCTTGCCTTGCTTCTGGATCGCGTCGAATACCGCGTTGTGAACCTTGTGCTCCACACCCATGGCTTCCAGGGTCAGGAACAGCTGGCCGTGGGCATCCCACGGGCCGCCGAACATGGCGGGGATGCGTCGGAAGTTCACGTCCTTAGGCAGTTTTTCAACCCATGGGTTGATGGTCGGCTCAAAGGCGTAGCAATGCGGGCAGCCGTACCAGAACAGCTCCACTACTTCGATCTTGCCGGGTTCCGAAACCGGAACCGGGTTGGCCAATTCGACGTAGGTTTTACCGGCTTCAAGCGGCACGTCGGCAGCTTGTGCGGTCATGCCGAAGAGGCTGGCAGTGACGAGAGCGGCGCTGAGGATCAGATTACGCATGCTTTACTCCTGGACAAATAAAGTCGCCTCACGCGACCTTTGTTGTGACAGGTCTACGCGGGCATGAGTTCGTTAGTGTAACGGTAGCGGCCACAAAAAAGGGCAGCCTGGGCCACCCTTTTTATGCTTGCATCGCGGGATTAATCGAGTGTTAACGTTGCGTGCACCTTAGTGCAGGCCCTGGATGTAGCTGGAGACCGCCGCAATGTCTTCATCACTCAGCTTGCGGGCGATGGTGCGCATGATTGCCGCGTCGCCATCGTTGGCTCGCCCGGCTTCTTCCTTGCGGAAATCGGTCAGTTGCTTGGCGATATAGGTGGCGTGCTGGCCGCTCAGGTGCGGGAAGCCGGCGGCGGCGATGCCCGCGCCATTAGGCGAGTGGCAACCGGTGCAGGCAGGCAGGCCTTTTTCCAGGTCGCCGCCGCGGAACAGTTTCTCGCCACGCGCCACCAGTTTCGGATCAGCAGCTCCCACGCTGCCCTTCTGGCTGGCAAAATACGCCGCGATGTCTGCCAGGTCCTGATCGCTGAGGTTGGTCAACAAGCCGGTCATTTCCAGGACCGTGCGCTTGCCGGACTTGATATCCTGCATCTGCTTGGTCAGGTAACGCTCGCCCTGCCCAGCCAGTTTGGGGAAGTTCGGCGCCGGGCTGTTACCATCCGGTCCATGGCAAGCACCACACACGGCGGCTTTCGCCTGGCCCGCTGTAGCGTCGCCTGCAGCATGGGCAACACCGGTGATGCCCAAGGTCAACAGCAGACTCACGATCAGTTTGTTCATCAGCTAATCCAACTACGGCTAAGGGGTTTAAGAGTTATCTACCGGGTTTACTCACCATCAACTGAATGATGGCCTGGTAATCCTCAGTACTGCAGTCCATGCACAAACCACGCGGCGGCATTGCCTTGAAACCCTGGGTCACGTGTTGACCAGCGTGTCCACGCACACTCGGTTGTACACCGCTTCCGGATCCTGTGTAGCCTGAGCGCCGTAAAGCGGGACCAGGACACCGATAGCGAGCAACCACTTGGTCATACGTCGACCATTTCAGGGTTTGAGAGCGTTTTGCGTTCTAATGCGCAATAAAGGTCTATCGCTCCCGTGAACCTCATCCTTCGCTGGGACAAAGCACACACAAAATCTGCGGCATTATATACTGGCGCTACTGAAACGGAAACGACACCGCTTGCCGCACCCTTTTTCGGCACCGCCCACATCGGAAATCTCATGCAACTCAAGAATCCCATCCTCGGTCTGTGCCAACAGTCCACGTTCATGCTCAGCGCCGCCAAAGTTGACCAATGCCCCGATGACGAGGGCTTTGAAGTCGCCTTTGCCGGTCGTTCCAACGCCGGTAAGTCCAGCGCGCTGAACACCCTGACCCACGCTAGCCTGGCACGCACCTCGAAAACCCCAGGCCGCACGCAACTTCTCAATTTCTTCAAGCTAGACGAAGATCGGCGTCTGGTCGACCTGCCGGGTTACGGTTATGCCAAAGTACCTATCCCGCTGAAGCTGCACTGGCAGCGTCACCTGGAGGCTTACCTGGGTGGCCGCGAGAGTTTGAAGGGTTTGATTCTGATGATGGACATCCGCCATCCGATGACCGACTTCGACCTGTTGATGCTCGACTGGGCCGTCGCCAGCGGCATGCCGATGCACATCCTGCTGACCAAGGCCGACAAGCTGACCTACGGCGCAGCCAAGAACACCCTGCTCAAAGTGCAGTCCGACATCCGTAAAGGTTGGGGTGATGCGATCACCATCCAGCTGTTCTCGGCGCCAAAACGCATGGGCCTGGAAGAGGCCTACACGGTGCTGGCAGGCTGGATGGAATTGGCAGACAAGGGCGCAGAACTGGCCGAGTAACTTTTCTGCAGGCAAAAAAAACCCCGGACTTCTTATGGGGAGGGGAAGTTCGGGGTTCAAGTTCCGGACCGCTAGGGCGGGGTCCAGATATCTGCCAACACTTAACACAACATAGGAGCATTGAAGGGCTTCACCACCCATTCAGTAACTCTGAGTAGCAGTTCACGGGTTAAGTTCCGGCAGGTTCGAAAAACTATTTGAAATAACCGACGGCGATTTCCGCACTAAAGCACTCTGCCAGCACGCAAGGTGATGGCAGAGTCCCGGACTCAGTGCGCTTCGTCCCAGTTGTTGCCCACGCCCACTTCCACCAGCAGCGGCACATCCAACTGCGCGGCAGCGCTCATGTGCTCGCGAATCTTCTCGCTGACCTGCGCTACCAGATCCTCACGCACCTCCAGCACCAGTTCATCGTGCACCTGCAGGATCACCTTCGCATCCAGGCC
Organism: Pseudomonas reactans; assembly: GCF_013385825.1. Lineage (GTDB taxonomy): Bacteria > Pseudomonadota > Gammaproteobacteria > Pseudomonadales > Pseudomonadaceae > Aquipseudomonas > Aquipseudomonas reactans. The sequence goes on from NZ_JACAPG010000023.1 coordinate 37,917, forward strand.
TGACTCGATCAGCCAGTTGTCCACCCGCACCATGGCCTTCTTGATGATATCCGCCGCCGTACCCTGCATCGGCGCGTTGATCGCGGTACGTTCTGCCGCTGCGCGCTCCTGAGGCTTGTTGGAGTTGATGTCCGGCAAGTACAGGCGGCGGCCGAAGAACGTCTCGACATAACCCTGATCAGCCGCCTGGGCGCGGGTGCGCTCCATGTACTCGCGAACCCCGGGATAACGGGCGAAATACACATCGATATACGCCTTGGCCGTCTTGGTATCGACGCCAATGTCCTTGCCCAGCTTCTGCGCGCCCATGCCGTAGATCAGGCCGAAGTTGATTGCCTTGGCGCTGCGACGCTGATCCGAGGTGACCTCGTCCAGCTCAACCTTGAACACTTCTGCCGCCGTAGCGGTGTGCACGTCCAGGTTGTCGCGGAAGGCGTTCATCAGGCCTTCGTCCTTGGACAGGTGCGCCATGATCCGCAGTTCGATTTGCGAGTAGTCCGCCGCCAACATTTTGTAGCCCTTGGGCGCGACAAACGCCTGGCGGATCCGCCGCCCTTCGGCGGTACGCACCGGGATGTTCTGCAGGTTCGGATCACTGGACGACAAGCGCCCGGTCGCCGCCACCGCTTGATGATAGGACGTGTGGATGCGCCCGGTGCGCGGGTTGATCTGCTCCGGCAGGCGATCGGTGTAGGTACTTTTCAGCTTGCTCATGCTGCGGTACTGCATCAGCACCTTGGGCAGCGGGTAGTCATCTTCGGCCAGCTTGGCCAGCACTTCTTCAGCCGTTGAGGCCTGGCCCTTGCCGGTTTTTTTCAGTACCGGCAGGCCGAGTTTCTCGTAAAGGATCGCGCCGAGCTGTTTGGGCGAGCCCAGGTTGAACTCCTCGCCGGCGATCTCGAACGCCTGGCGTTCCAGCTCGACCATCTTGTTGCCCAGCTCGATGCTCTGGATGCCCAGCAAATCCTTGTCGACCAGCGCGCCCTGGCGCTCGATACGCGCCAACACCGGCACCAATGGGATTTCGATATCCGTGAGCACACTCGCGAGGCTCGGGATGGTCGCCAGTTGCGCAAACAGCGCCTGGTGCAGGCGCAAGGTGATATCGGCGTCTTCTGCCGCATACGGGCCAGCCTGCTCCAGCGCGATCTGGTCGAATGTCAGCTGTTTGGCGCCTTTGCCGGCGATGTCCTGGAAAGCGACGGTGTCGTAGTCCAGGTACTTTTTGGCCAGGCTGTCCATGTCGTGGCGGGTGGCCGTGGAATTGAGCACATAGGATTCGAGCATGGTGTCGAAGGCGATGCCGCGTACGGTAATGCCGTGCGCCGGGTCGCCACCGATGGCGCAGTTGGCCAGGATGTTCATGTCGAACTTGGCGTGCTGGCCAACCTTGAGCTTGGTCGGGTCTTCCAGCAGCGGCTTGAGGGCCAGCAGTACGGTGTCGCGATCCAACTGCTCCGGCGCGCCGATATAGGAGTGGGTCAGCGGAATGTAGGCTGCTTCGTGGGGCTGGACGGCGAAGGACACACCGACCAACTGAGCCTGTTGGGCGTCGATACCGGTGGTTTCGGTGTCGAAAGCGAACAACTTCGCGTCATTGAGTCTCTTCAACCAGATGTCGAAGGTCGCCTGGTCGAGAATGGTGGTGTAGCTCGCCTCTGTCGGCGCAACGGCTTCAACGACGTCCTCAGCAACAGGCGCAGCCTTGAGCTCCACACGCTTCACATCGCGCTGGATTTCGTCAATCCAGCTCTTGAATTCCAACAGCGAGTACAGCTCCAGCAGCTTCTCGCGATCCGGCTCGATCAGGTGCAGGTCATCCAGGCCGACATCCAGCGGTACGTCGCACTTGATCGTCGCCAACCGGTAGGAAAGAAACGCACTCTCGCGATGTTCTTCCAGCTTGGCTGGCAGTGTCTTGGCGCCTCGGATAGGCAGGGTCGGAACGATGTCCAATTGCTCATAAAGCTCTTTGATGCCGCCGTTCACGCCGACAAGCAAGCCGGAAGCAGTCTTGGGACCAATACCCGGAACGCCTGGAATGTTGTCGGACGAATCCCCCATCAGCGCCAGGTAGTCGATGATCTGCTCCGGAGCGACGCCGAATTTCTCCTTTACGCCTTCGATATCCATCGCGCTACCGGTCATGGTGTTGACCAAGGTAATGTGCCCGTCGACCAGCTGCGCCATGTCCTTGTCACCGGTCGAGATCACCACCGGGCGGTTGGCCGCCGCGCTGCTGCGGGCCAGGGTGCCGATCACGTCATCGGCTTCAACGCCTTCGACGCAGAGGAGCGGGAAGCCCAGGGCGATCACGCTCTGGTGCAGGGGCTCGATCTGCAGGCGCATGTCATCGGGCATGCTTGGGCGGTTAGCCTTGTATTCGGCGTACATGTCATCGCGAAAGGTCCCACCCTTGGCGTCGAACACTACCGCGAACGGACTGTTCGGGTACTGCTTGCGCAGGCTTTTGAGCATGTTCAACACGCCCTTGACCGCACCCGTGGGTAGGCCTTTGGAGGTGGTCAGCGGTGGCAACGCGTGGAACGCGCGGTACAGATAGGAAGAACCGTCCACCAGGACGAGGGGTGCTTGGCTCATGAGCAGAATCAACCTTTTCGGCGGGTCAGGCGCTAGAATAGCCGGACCAATGACGACAAAGGGACAAGGTTATCATGCGTACATTCAATCGCCTGCTGTTGACCGGCTTGATTGCACTCGCTCCGATGGCTGCCATGGCGGCAGACGATGCGCCTGGGGGCGATCCGGAAGTGACCATTCGCACGGAAGGCGACAAGACCATCCAGGAATACCGCCAAAATGGATTCCTGTACGCAATCAAGGTAACGCCGAAAGGTGCGCCGCCTTACTTCCTGGTGCGCGCGGACGGAACCGATGCGAACTTCATCCGCTCTGACCAGCCGGATATGCTGATCCCGTCATGGAAGATTTTCGAATGGAAATGATTTCTTAACTTAAATTGGCGCCGCGCACCGCGGCGCCCGTACTGGCAGTTTTAACCATGTCTGTGTTCACCCCCCTGGCTCGGCCCGAGCTGGAAACCTTTCTCGCCCCTTACGGCCTCGGCCGCCTGATCGACTTCCAGGGGATTGCCGCCGGTAGTGAAAACACCAATTTCTTTATCAGCCTGGAGCAGGGCGAGTTCGTCCTGACCCTGGTTGAACGCGGTCCGGTCGCGGAAATGCCGTTCTTCATCGAACTGCTCGACGTGCTCCACGACGCCGACCTGCCCGTGCCCTACGCCCTGCGCACCACCGACGGCGTGGCCCTGCGCGAGCTGAAAGGCAAACCGGCGCTGCTGCAACCGCGCCTGGCCGGCAAGCACATCAAGGACGCCAACGCCCAGCACTGCGCCCAGGTCGGTGATCTGCTGGGCCATCTGCACCTGGCAACACAGGGCGAGAAGGTGCTGGAGCGCAAAACCGATCGCGGCCTGGACTGGATGCTCAGTGAAGGCGCGCAGTTGATTTCGCACTTGAACGACGCACAACAGCGTCTGCTGCAGGATGCGCTGACCGAGATCGAAGCTCACAAGGCTGAGATCCTCGCACTGCCACGCGCCAACGTGCACGCCGACCTGTTCCGCGATAACGCGATGTTTGAAGGCACGCACCTTACAGGCTTGATCGACTTCTACAACGCCTGCTCCGGCCCGATGCTGTACGACGTGGCAATCGCGCTGAATGACTGGTGCTCGGATGCTGACGGCGTGATCGATGGGCAACGGGCTCGGGCATTGCTGGGAGCCTATGCAGGTCTTCGACCGTTTACCGCGAAGGAGGCCGAGTTGTGGCCGACCATGCTGCGGGTGGCCTGTGTGCGATTCTGGTTGTCACGCCTGATCGCGGCCGAGTCGTTCGCCGGGCAGGATGTGTTGATCCATGACCCGGCGGAGTTCGAGCATCGCTTGGTGCAGCGTCAGCAAGTGACTGTCCAACTGCCATTTGCGATGTAACACCTCTACCTGTAGGAGCGAGCTTGCTCGCGAAAAACCCGAGAACGCCGCGTTTATCCAGGGTAAACGCGTCATCGTTAACGTTTTTCGCGAGCAAGCTCGCTCCTACAGTGTGGCGTTACAGCGACTCCAGACACCCAGCCAGATCATTACCCAGCTTCTCCAGCACCTGCTCATAGCCCTGAGCGGTAGCCGGGGTATAACCACCCAGCGCATCCAACTCCGCCAGCTTCACCGGCAAACCGGAGACTAGCGTTTCAGCCAGGCGCGGACGCAACGGCGGCTCGCTGAACACGCAGGTCTTGCCCACTTCCTGCAAACGCGTACGCATCGCCGCTACATGCTGGGCGCCGGGTTGTACTTCCGCAGCCACGCTGAACACGCCGGTGTGCTTGAGGCCGTAAGCGTCTTCGAAGTAATCGAAGGCTTCGTGGAACACGAAGTAAGGTTTGCCATCAATCGGCGCCAGGCGGACTTTCAGGCGAGCATCCAGGGCATCCAGACGCTCATCGAACGCCTTTACGTTGCTCTGGTAATGCGCAGCATTGGCCGGATCGGCGGCAGCCAGGTCAGTCGCCATGCGCGCTGCAATCACCCGAGCGTTCACCGTCGACAGCCACAAGTGCGCATCCAGGCTGCCTGGGCGGTGATCGTGGTCGTGTTCGTCGGCTTCATCGGCGTGTGAGTGGCTATCTTCGGCAAAACGACGCAACTTCATACCTGGCAGGTCCTGCACTGCCACTGTCGCGGCCGTACGACCTTTCAGCACGCGCGGCAGGAAACTCTCCATATCCGGGCCGATCCAGTACAGCAGGTCCACCGACTGCACACGCCGTACGTCGGATGGACGCAGCGCATAGTTATGCGGCGATGCACCCGGCGGCAATAAAACCTCAGGAACCGCCACGCCGTCCTGCACAGCCGCGGCGATCAGCTGCAACGGTTTGATGCTGGTCAGCACCTTGACCTCTGCCTGAGCGGCGCTCGCGACGAACAAACTGGTGACAAATATGACAAAAACGGGAAAAAGTCGGGACACGATGACCACTCAATGGCGTAGGAACGGGTAACATAATAACGTCTCTATCAAATATCTGTCGCCGCTCATGCCTAAAACACCGCTTGCCAGCCGTCCCCACGACCACTCTCACTGCGTGCATACCGCGCTGTCGGAGGCCGATACCCTGTGCACACAGAAGGGTCTGCGCCTGACCGCCCTGCGTCGCCGCGTGCTGGAACTGGTGTGGCAGAGCCACAAGCCGCTGGGCGCCTACGACATCCTGGGCGTGCTCAGTGAGCAGGATGGCCGCCGCGCTGCTCCGCCGACCGTGTACCGCGCGCTCGACTTCCTGCTGGAAAACGGCCTGGTGCACCGCATCGCCTCGTTGAACGCCTTTGTCGGTTGCAGCCACCCGGAACACGCGCACCAGGGCCAGTTCCTGATCTGCCGCGAGTGCCACGCCGCCATCGAGCTTGAACAAAAAAGCATCAGCGACGCCATTATCAAGAGTTCTGCCGAGGTCGGCTTCCGGGTCGAAGGGCAAACGGTCGAAGTGGTCGGCCTGTGCTCGGGCTGCCAGGGGGCTTGATGAGCAACGCGTTAATCCGCCTGGAACAGGTCGGGGTCACGTTCGCCGGGCAAGCCGTGCTGGATAACATCGCACTGAGCGTGGAGCCTGGGCAGATCGTCACCCTGATCGGCCCCAACGGCGCCGGCAAGACCACCCTGGTGCGTGCCGTACTCGGCCTGCTCAAGCCCGACACCGGCAGTGTGTGGCGCAAGCCCAGGCTGCGTGTCGGCTACATGCCGCAGAAGCTGCACGTGGACCCGACCCTGCCACTGTCCGTGTTGCGCTTCCTGCGCCTGGTGCCGGGCGTGGACCGAGCCCGCGCGCAAGCAGCGCTCAAGGAAGTCGGCGCCGAACAGGTGATCGACAGCCCGGTGCAAAGCATCTCCGGCGGCGAAATGCAGCGCGTGCTGCTGGCCCGCGCCTTGTTGCGCGAGCCGGAACTGCTGGTGCTGGATGAACCCGTGCAAGGCGTCGACGTCGCCGGGCAGGCCGAGCTGTACAGCCTGATCACCCGCCTGCGCGACCGCCATGGCTGCGGCGTGCTGATGGTGTCCCACGATTTGCACCTGGTGATGAGCACCACCGACCAGGTGGTGTGCCTCAACCGTCACGTGTGCTGCTCCGGCCACCCGGAACAAGTCAGCGGCGACCCGGCCTTCGTCGAGCTGTTCGGCAAGAACGCCCAGAGCCTGGCGATCTACCACCACCATCACGACCACGCCCATGACCTGCATGGCGCCGTGGTCGACGATCCCGCCACACCTCATACCCACGTTCATGGAGATAGCTGCAAGCATGGCTGATTTTCTGCTCTACGCCCTGCTGGCAGGCTTGGCTTTGGCGTTGGTGGCGGGCCCATTGGGTTCGTTCGTGGTGTGGCGGCGCATGGCCTATTTTGGCGACACGTTGTCGCATGCCGCGCTATTGGGCGTGGCCATGGGCTTCTTGCTGGATGTGAGTCCGACCATCGCCGTGACCGTGGGCTGCCTGCTACTGGCAGTGCTGCTGGTGACCCTGCAACAGCGCCAGCCGCTGGCCTCCGACACCTTGTTGGGCATCCTGGCGCCCAGCACGCTGTCCCTGGGCCTGGTGGTACTGAGCTTCATGCATGAAGTGCGCATCGACCTGATGGCCTACCTGTTCGGCGACCTGCTGGCAATCAGCACCACCGACCTTGCATGGATCCTCGGCGGCAGCGCAGCCGTGCTGGTGCTGCTGGTGGCCCTGTGGCGGCCGCTGCTGGCAATCACCGTGCATGAAGAGCTGGCCACGGTGGAAGGTCTGCCCGTGCCGACCCTGCGCATGGCCCTGATGTTGTTGATCGCCGTGGTGATTGCTGTCGCGATGAAGATTGTCGGCGTATTGTTGATCACATCGCTGCTGATCATTCCCGCAGCCGCTGCCCAGCGCCATGCCCGTTCTCCGGAGCAGATGGCCATCGGCGCCAGTTTGCTGGGGATGCTTGCCGTGTGCGGGGGCCTGGCGCTGTCCTGGTTCAAGGACACGCCGGCCGGGCCATCGATTGTGGTCACGGCCGCCGCCCTGTTTCTGCTGAGTTTTGTCCTGCCCCGTCGAGGGGTGTAGACTTGCTCGCTTTTTGCGCAAATAGAGAGTCGCAGGAATGAAGCCGTTCACCTCCCGTTATCTGCTCCTTGCCGCATTTTCCCTGCTGCTGGGCGCCTGTCAAAGCACACCGCCCGCCGCCCCCGAGGCCCCGGACGCACGCGCTGCGGCCATCGCGCAGCTGGAACAAAACCTGGCCAGCAGCGAGCTGGCCACTGCCGAAGACCAGTTGGCGGCACTGCAAGCGCAGTCGCCCAACGACCCGGCGCTGGAAAACTATCAGCGCCAATTAGCGGAAGCTTACCTGCAGCGCAGCCAGATCGTGCTGCAAAAGGGTGACGTCAACGCCGCCGCGACTGCCCTGAGCCGCGCCCGCGCCCTGATGCCCAAGGCGCCCGCACTGACCGGCGGCGTCAACAGCGCCATCACCCACGCCCGCAAGGCCGAGCTGGATAAAGCCGAAGCCGCACTGAAGGCCGCCGAAGCCAAGCCTGCCGCCAAGGTCATTGACCCGGCCGCACCAAGCACTACCGTGGCACTGAACCTCACCGATATTGAAGAACTGCGCCATCAACTGGATGCGATCGCCACCGACGTGGTGAATTACCAGTGCGATGTGACCATTCAGGCGCCGCGCACCCAGGATTACCCGTGGTTGGCCACGTTGCTGACCAAACGGGTGAAGCGAATTGATTCGGAGTATGACCTGAAGATTCACCGGCAGATTCTGAAGCATATCCCGGCGCAGGTTGTGCTGATTCCGCGCAAGGCGGAATAAAGCCAATCGCCGGCAAGCCGGCTCCTACAGAACCTTGTAGGAGCCGGCTTGCCGGCGATAGCGGTATGACAGACTAAGCCGGAATCGCCTTGGCCTTCGGCTCCCGATCCCAGACCCGATGCTGGGCAATCGCCGCCACAAACGCCTTCAATGCCTTGGCATCCCCGCCGACGATCAACCCCGCATCAGCCTCCAGCTTCAACAGGTCCAGCAACTGCTTGGCCTCACCCACCACCGCAATCGCTTTCAAATGCTTGTACGCCTCCAGCAGGTAGTGCAACGCCACGCCGTCCTCGCTCAACGCCTTCACCGATTTGGCGCCGCCGGGTACAAACACCGCGTCGAACGCCACGGACGGCAAGCCCTCCATGGACGCATCCACCGGCAAACTCTTGCCGTCCGCCGTGGTGACCGGCGCCGAGGTCGGCCCGAGCAATTTGGCGTGGGCGCCTTCGGCCTTCAGCACTTTCTTCAAAGCCTCAATCGCCGCGCCATCCACACCATTCGCCGCGAGGATCGCCACCTTGCGCGTCTTGATATCACCCGACAGCAGGTTCGCCTGGCTCAAAGCCGGGGAGCGCGACAGCGACGTCTTGCGCTCCGGCACCGTACCTTTCTTAGGTACCGGCAAACCCAGGTTCTGCGCCACACGCTTGGCCAGTTCAAGGTCGATGTTGGCGAGGATCTCATTCACCTGGCGCGCGCGAATGAACTCACGCTCCACCTTGCCCAGCTCAAAGCTGTAGGCCGCGATGATGTGTTCCTGTTCATGCTTGCTCATGCTGCGGAAAAACAGGCGCGCCTGGGAGAAGTGATCGCCAAACGACTCGCTACGCTCACGCACTTTATGGGCATCGATGCGTTCATGGTACGACTCGAAACCACCGTCCTGCGCCGCAGGCGGGGTTTCCTTGGGCCAACCGCCATCGATGGAGTTGGGTTCGTACGCCGCACGCCCTTTGTCGATGGTGGTGCGGTGCATGGCATCGCGCTGGCCGTTATGGAACGGCGCCACCGGGCGGTTGATAGGCAACTCATGAAAGTTCGGACCACCGAGTCGGCTGATCTGCGTGTCGGTGTAGGAAAACAGACGGCCCTGCAACAACGGGTCATTGGAGAAGTCGATCCCCGGCACGATATGGCCCGGACAGAAGGCAACCTGCTCGACCTCGGCAAAGAAGTTATCCGGGTTGCGGTTCAGCACCATCTTGCCCAGCGGGGTGATTGGCACCAATTCTTCAGGGATCAGCTTAGTCGGGTCGAGAATATCGAAGTCGAACGCATGCTCCTTCTCCTCGGGAATCACCTGCACGCCCAGCTCCCACTCGGGGTAATCGCCCATCTCAATCGCTTCCCAGAGGTCGCGGCGGTGGTAGTCGGTATCTTTACCGGCGAGCTTTTGCGCTTCATCCCACACCAGCGAGCAGGTGCCGGCGGTAGGGCGCCAGTGGAATTTAACGAAGTTGGACGTCCCTTCAGCGTTGATGAAGCGAAAGGTATGTACGCCAAAGCCCTGCATGGCCCGTAGGCTTTTAGGAATCGCCCGGTCGGACATTGCCCAAATCACCATATGCGCCGATTCCGGCTGCAGCGACACGAAGTCCCAAAAGGTATCGTGGGCCGAACCGCCTGTAGGAATCTCGTTGTGGGGCTCGGGTTTTACCGCATGGACAAAGTCAGGAAACTTGATCGCGTCCTGGATGAAAAACACCGGCATGTTGTTGCCGACCAAGTCGAAGTTGCCTTCGTCGGTGAAAAATTTCACGGCGAAACCGCGCACGTCGCGCACCGTATCACCCGAGCCACGCGGGCCTTGCACGGTGGAAAAACGCAGGAACACCGGGGTTTTATGCCCAGGATCCCGCAGGAAACCGGCCTTGGTCAGCGCCGAATGGTTTTCATAGGTCTGGAAGTAACCATGGGCGCCGGTGCCACGCGCATGCACGATGCGCTCCGGGATGCGCTCATGGTCAAAGTGCGTAATTTTTTCACGCATGATGAAGTCTTCCAGCAGCGATGGGCCACGGGAACCGACCTTCAAGCTGTTCTGGTTGTCGGAGATCTTCACACCTTGGTTGGTACGCAGGGCCTGGCCGGTAGCGTCAGAGCGGAATTCTTCCAAGGCCTCCAGCTTGGCATTGGTGTTGTTACGGTCCAGGGTGTCGGTTCCGGCGAGTTCGCTCTTTGGCTTTTTCGTACTCATCAGTCAAAACTCCTTATTCAGACCCAGGCACGGCACCCAGGAATCGCTTTGCTTAAGTAGTGACTGACGGGGTTTTGAGCCGTTCCTTTTTTATGACCTTTGATCGCGTTATTGCCAAATCGCTGGATGAATGCGAAATAAATGCTAAGAAACGCTATACGGACAGGCTAAAATGCGCGCCCGGCTAACCGCTGATCCCTTTTCCATGCGCCCCACAAGGTTCGCTACGTGATCGAGTTTCAAAACGTCCATAAAACCTACCGCGTCTCCGGTAGGGACATTCCCGCGCTGCACGCCACCAGCCTGACCGTCGAGAACGGCCAGGTGTTTGGCCTGATCGGTCATTCCGGCGCGGGCAAAAGTACACTGCTGCGCCTGATCAACCGCCTCGAAGAACCGAGCGGCGGCAAGATCACGGTGGATGGCGAAGAAGTCACTGCCCTGGACGCCAACGGCCTGCGCCGTTTCCGCCAGCAGGTCGGGATGATCTTCCAGCACTTCAACCTGCTCGCATCCAAGACTGTCGCCGACAACGTGGCGCTGCCACTGACCCTGGCCGGCGAATTGTCGCGCAAGGACATCGACCTACGCGTCGCGGAGTTGCTCGCGCGCGTGGGCCTGTCGGACCACGCCAAGAAATACCCGGCGCAGTTGTCCGGTGGTCAGAAGCAACGCGTTGGCATCGCCCGCGCCCTGGCGACCAAGCCCAAGATTCTGCTGTGCGACGAAGCCACCAGCGCCCTCGACCCGCAGACCACCGCCTCGGTGCTGCAACTGCTCGCCGAGATCAACCGCGAGTTGAAGCTGACCATCGTGCTGATCACCCATGAAATGGACGTGATCCGCCGCGTTTGCGACCAGGTGGCAGTGATGGACGCTGGCGTGATCGTCGAACAAGGCTCGGTGGCCGACGTATTCCTGCACCCCAAGCACCCGACGACCAAGCGCTTCGTACAAGAGTCCGAGCAGGTCGACGAAAACGAGCAACGCGACGACTTCGCCCATGTCCCAGGCCGCATCGTGCGGCTGACGTTCCAGGGCGAAGCGACCTACGCGCCGCTCCTGGGCACTGTCGCCCGCGAAACGGGTGTGGACTACAGCATCCTCGCCGGTCGTATCGACCGCATCAAAGACATCCCTTACGGGCAATTGACCCTCGCCGTCACCGGTGGCGACATGGAAGCCGCCTTTGCGCGCTTCACCGCCGCTGACGTCCACATGGAGATCCTGCGCTAATGGACGTCCTATTGAGTTTCTTCGCCAATATCGACTGGTCGGAAATCTGGCTCGCCACCGGCGACACCATGACCATGCTGTTCGGCTCGCTGTTCTTCACCGTGGTACTCGGCCTGCCGCTGGGTGTGCTGTTGTTCCTGACCAGCCCGCGCCAACTGTTCGAACAGAAAGGCCTGTACGCGTTGCTCTCGTTGATCGTGAACATCTTGCGCTCGCTGCCGTTCATCATTCTGTTGATCGTGATGATCCCGTTCACCGTCCTGATCACCGGCACTTCGCTGGGCGTGGCGGGTGCGATTCCGCCGCTGGTCGTAGGTGCAACGCCATTCTTTGCGCGCCTGGTGGAGACCGCGCTGCGTGAAGTGGACCGCGGCATCATCGAAGCCACCCAGTCCATGGGCGCCAGCACGCGCCAGATCATCACCAACGCCTTGCTGCCCGAAGCCCGTCCTGGCATTTTCGCGGCGATTACGGTGACGGCGATTACACTGGTGTCCTACACGGCAATGGCCGGTGTGGTCGGTGCCGGTGGCCTGGGTGACCTGGCGATCCGATTCGGTTACCAGCGTTTCCAGACCGATGTGATGGTGGTCACCGTGGTGATGCTGCTGATTCTGGTGCAAATTTTGCAAACCGTCGGCGACAAGCTGGTGGTGCACTTTTCTCGAAAATAACGGCCATTGCCGGCCGCACGCCGGTACATGCCCGAACAAGGAGCTTGTTGGATGAAAAAACTACTGGTTGCTTTCGCCGCCGTTGCCGCGTTTTCCGCCCACGCCGAGACCATCACGGTCGCTGCGTCGCCGGTGCCTCATGCGGAAATCCTGGAATTCGTGAAACCTGCCCTCGCCAAAGAAGGCGTAGACCTGCAGGTCAAAGTCTTCACCGATTACGTGCAGCCGAACGTACAAGTCGCTGAAAAGCGCTTGGACGCCAACTTCTTCCAGCACCAGCCGTATCTGGATGAGTTCAATAAGGCCAAGGGCACTCACCTGGTGAGCGTTGGTGCTGTGCACCTGGAACCCCTGGGCGCCTACTCCAGCAAGTACAAGAAGCTGGATGAGCTGCCAAGCGGCGCTAATGTCGTGATCCCGAACGACGCCACCAACGGCGGCCGCGCGCTGTTGCTGTTGGCCAAGAACGGCCTGATCACCCTGAAGGACCCGACCAACATCCTGTCGACCATTAAGGACATCACCGGTAATAGCAAAAACCTGAAATTCCGCGAACTGGAAGCCGCGACCCTGCCGCGCGTGCTGACCCAGGTCGACCTGGCGCTGATCAACACCAACTACGCGCTGGAAGCCAAGCTGGACCCATCCAAGGATGCGCTGGTCATCGAAGGCAGCGACTCGCCTTACGTGAACATCCTGGTGACCCGCGAAGACAACAAAGACTCGGACGCCGTGAAGAAGCTGGTTGCAGCCCTGCACACGCCTGAAGTGAAGAAATTCATCGAAGAGAAGTACAAAGGCGCGATCAAGCCGGCGTTCTAACGCCCCCGTACCCACTGTAGGAGCTGGCTTGCCAGCGATGAGGCCCGAAAGATCACCACCGATCTCAAGGGCCTCATCGCCGGCAAGCCGGCTCCTACAGGGGACGGTGTTGTTAGCAGTGTAAGCGCAAGGCTTACGGTCGCTTCAACAACACCGGCAACTGCGCCACCAGCTTCTGGTTGTTCAACGGCGCACGGATGAACCCACGTTGCGTCCCATCCGGCCCGATCAGCGCCAGGTTGCCGCTGTGGTCGACGGTGTAGTTGGGCTTGCTGGTATCCGCCGGAATGAACGGAATGCTCACCGCATTCGAGACCTTCTGCACCTCCTCCACATTCGCACCGGTCAACCCGACAAACTGCGGATCAAAGTAACCCAGGTACTGCTTCAGCTGAGTCGGCGTATCGCGATGCGGATCGACGCTGACCAAAATCACCTGCAACTTATCCACAACGTCCTTGGGCAGCTCGCTCTTGATCTGGCGCAGTTGGGCGAGGGTGGTCGGGCAGATGTCCGGGCAGAAGGTGTAGCCGAAGAACAATAGGCTCCACTTGCCTTTCAATTCGTTGACCACCACCGGCTGGCCTTCCTGGTTGGTCATGGTCACCGGTGGCAACTGACGGCTTTGCGGCAACAGGATGATGCCGGCGTCGATCAAGGCAGTGGGGTCGCCCTGGCCCTTGCCCGAGAGCACTTTGTTAACGGTCAGGCCCATGATCAATGCCACCAGGGCCACCAGGATGAAGACAGTTTTTTGAGTTCGAGTCATAGGTTCAACAGTAGGTAGTGGTCGAGGAGCAGCGCGATAAACAGCAGCAGCAAGTACCAGATAGAGTACTTGAAGGTGTTGATCGCCGCGTGCGGCCGACCGCCACGGTACAACACCCAGGCCCATTGCAGAAAGCGCCCGCCCAATACCAGTGCACACGCAAGGTACAGCAGGCCGCTCATGTGGATCACATAGGGCATCAGGCTTACCGCCAGCAGGGCGAAGGTGTAGAGCAGGATATGCACTTTGGTGTAATGCTCGCCATGGGTCACCGGCAGCATCGGAATATCGGCCTTGGCGTATTCCTCCTTGCGGTGAATGGCCAGCGCCCAGAAGTGCGGCGGAGTCCAAGCGAAGATGATCAGCACCAGCAGCAGGGGCTCGGCGCTGACATGCCCGGTGACCGCGACCCAGCCCAGCAAGGGCGGCGCAGCACCTGCCAATCCACCGATGACGATATTCTGCGGCGTCGCCCGCTTGAGAAAGCCGGTATAGATCACGGCATATCCCAGCAGCGAAGCCAAGGTTAGCCAAGCCGCCAATGGGTTGGTAAACGCCAGCAGCAGCGCCAATCCTGCAACAGCCAGAAACAATGCAAAAGCCAGCGCCGCCAGCGGCGATACCCGGCCCTCTGCCAACGGCCGCTTATGGGTGCGCGCCATTACGGCGTCGATCCGCCGGTCCACCACATGGTTCACCGCCGCCGCGCCGCCCGCGCACAGAGCAATCCCCAGGTTGCCGAACACCAGCACCGTCCACGGCACGCCCGCACGGGTCGCCAGGAACATGCCCACCAATGAGGTGATGAGCATCAACACCACCACTTTCGGCTTGGTCAGCTCCAGGTAGTCACGCCAGATTGCCTGGCCGTGACGCGCGCCGATCAAGGTCGCCATGGCATCTCTCCTTTAAGGGTGATGAGGCCCGATACGTGTTTGCGTGGGATAAAACGCCAGCCGAACGGCAGTTGGTTGCGCACCCGGACCAGGCTGGTGCGAGCGTGGTAATTGACCAGCACCAGACTCAGCAACAACGCGGCGCCACCGGCGTTATGGCCTACAGCCACCGCCAGCGGCAGCCCGAAAGCCACATTGCTCAGGCCCAGGCAGATTTGCGCGGCCAGGGCGACCAGCAATAAGCCCGCCAAACGCGTCATGCCCACCGCGCGCAATTGCCACGCCAGGCCGAGCAACACCAGGCTGACGATGACGGCGCCGATGCGATGGGTCAGGTGGATGGCGGTGCGCGCTTCACTGTCCAACTGCCCGCCCAGGTAGTTGGGCCCGATGTGCTGGGTGAGATGAAATCCGTTGGCGAAATCCGCCGCCGGCCACCATTCGCCATGGCACGTCGGCAAATCAACACAGGCCACCGCCGCATAGTTGGAACTGACCCAGCCCCCCAGCGCGATCTGGCCGATCACCAGCACCAGGCCCGCCGTCGCCCAGTACTGCAGGCGCTTGGGCACGATCAACGCGGGCAACACGCCGGACAAGCGCAGGGTCAGCAGAAACAGCAGGCTCAAGGTCGCAAAGCCACCCAATAAATGCCCCGTCACCACCTGCGGCCACAGCTTAAGCGTCACCGTCCACATGCCAAACGCCGCCTGGGCAAACACCACCGCCAGCAGGAACAGCGGCAGCTTCACCGGCTGGCCCGGATCACGCCGATGACTCCAGGAACGCGCGGCCAGCAACGCAATCAGCAAGCCCAGGGTGCCAGCGAAGTAGCGATGAGTCATCTCGGCCCAGCCCTTGTCGGCCTCCACCGGCGTATCGGGAAAATGCAGCTCGGCATGAGCCAACTGGGCTTCGGTCTTGGGCACGCTGATGAAGCCGTAGCAGCCCGGCCAATCCGGGCAACCCAGACCCGCGTGGGTCAGGCGCGTATAGGCGCCGAGCAGCACGACGATCAAAGCCAACAAGGTGGCAAACAACGCGAGGCGAAATCCAGGTTTGGCCATGACGGTGCCCTTATCCGATGTTCGACAGTTTCAGCAGGTGGCGCAGGTCGTTGAGCAAATCCTTGCCCTTGACCTTGGCGTCGTAGCGCAACACCAGGTTGCCGTGGGGATCGACGATCCACAGTTGCGCGTCACCCGGCGCGGCGGCGCCTTTGCTGAAGGTCGACAGGTCCAGCGGGTAGCGTTGCAGTTGCGGGTATTCAACGTTCAGCTTGGTTTCATACTCCGCGCTCACCGGCTGCGCACTGGCCAAGGCATGGCTGGCGCGGGAGGCATCACGGCCCAGGCTGATTTGCAGTTGACGTGCGAGGTACACCAGTTGCTGGCAATCCGCCGCGCAGGCAGTGGGCGCGGTCACCAGCAGTTGCCAGCGCTGCTCGTCGGCCTGTACGCCAATATCGGCGCGGGTCTGGCCGTTGCCGATCATCTCGCCGTGGTAGCTGCGGCTTTCCGGCACCCAGAACTGCAGCTTGTACATAAAGGTGGCCAGCGCCATCGGGCCGATCACCATCATCAGGATCAGGATCAACTGCCAGCGGCCTTTGCGCCGATTCGGGGCTTCAGACATGTTGAGTGGATTCGTGGCCGCTCCCATGGGGCTTCTCCTTTTTGTTGTGCCATCCGAGGTAGAGGTAAAGCGCCAGCAACGCCAGCGACATGGCGAACCACTGCACGGCATACGCCAGGTGTTTTTCCGGGCCCATTGCGACGATCGGCCAGGTGGTTTCGTAGGTGCCGGGGCCGGCTTCGGCCCGCAACTCATAGGCGAAACCGTTGCGACCCAACTCGGCCCAGAGTGCGGCAGGGTGCACGGCCGTGAGCAGGCGTGGCCATTGCGCGGTCGTGGGGTCCGGATGCAACTGGAAAGTTTCGCCGGGAGCGACGTACACCCAGGCATCGAGATTCACCGGCTGATCCGGCGTGGTGAAGGCGGGTGGCGTGCGCCGATCCGGCCAGGGCAGCCAACCGCGATTGAGCAACAGCCACAGGCCACTAGCCTGGTCGTGGAAGGGTTGCAGCAGCTCTACGCCGGCCTTGCCGTCGCGCATGCGGTTGTCGAGGAATACGCTGTGTTCGGCGTCGAATTGGCCGCGCAGACGAACGCGGCGGAAGGCCGGGTCCGCCATGTCGCTAAGTTGCGCGCTGCTGATCGGCTCAGCCGCGCGCCGCTCGGCGTAGCTGTCCACCAGCAACTGTTTTTCATGGCCGCGAGACAACTGCCAGAACCCCAGGCCGACCATCAACGGCAGCAGCACCAACACCACCAATGTCGGTGCGATTCCTGGCCGAAAGCATTTTATGGCGCTGGCTATACTTGTTTTCATTGCCCGCCCATCCCGTTGGAGCCAGACCATGCTCAAAGCCGCTATTGCCCTGATGCTGATCGCGACCGTTGTGAGCCTGTTCAGTGGGTTGTTCTTTCTGGTCAAGGACGAGGGCAACTCCAATCGCCTCGTCACTGCCTTGACCGTGCGTGTCGTACTGGCCGTGATCACCGTGGCGCTGATCGCCTGGGGCTTTTTCAGCGGCCAGCTGGTTTCTCATGCGCCGTGGTAGGAAGCGTCACAGCACATAGACGAAGAAAAACAGGCCGATCCACACCACATCCACGAAGTGCCAATACCAACTGGCCGCCTCGAACCCGAACTGGTGCTCGGCATTGAAGTGCCCCTTGAGGATGCGCATCAGCATCACGAACAGAATGATCGTGCCGATGGTGACGTGGGCACCGTGGAACCCGGTGAGCATGAAGAACGTCGCGCCGTACACGCCGGAACCCAAGGTCAGGCCCAGCTCTTTATAGGCGTGGATGTATTCCTCGGCCTGAAACCCCAGGAACGCCAGGCCCAACAGCACAGTGATCGCCAGCCAGATTTTTAGCGCGCCACGATGGCCTTTGCGCAGCGCGTGGTGGGCGATGGTGATGGTCACGCTGGAACTCACCAGCAGAATGGTGTTCACCAGCGGCAGGCCCCACGGGCTGATGGTGCCTTCCGGTGCCGGGTACATTTTCGGGTCGGGGTTGTTCAGCAAAGGCCAGGCAAACTCGAAGTTCGGCCACAGCATGTGCGCAATGCCCTTTGAGCCTTCACCCGCCAGCCAGGGCGCCGACATGTGCCGCACGTAAAACAGCGCACCGAAGAAGGCGATAAAGAACATCACTTCGGAAAAGATGAACCAGGTCATGCCCCAGCGGAACGAGCGGTCCATCTGCGAACTGTACAAACCGGCGCGGCTTTCCTTGATCACCGCGCCGAACCAGCCGAACAGCATGTAGGCCAATAACAGCCCGCCGACGAAAAAGATCCACGGGCCGTGGGATTCCGCCCGCGCGGCCTTGAGGTCGTTGAACCACAGGCCCAGCCCGTACACCGTGATCAACAGGCCAAACGTGGCAATTATTGGCCATTTGCTTTGCGCTGGTACGTAGTACGTATCATGAGACGACATGTATTCGCTCTCCTGATTGAGGGGGCAAACAGTAGCTAGCCGCCGCTGTGGGCAGCCACCGGCGGTTGGCGCGCAGTAACATCAAACAGCGTGTACGCCAGGGTCAGATGCTTCACATCCTTGGGCATGTCGCGGTCGACAATGAAACGCACCGGCATCTCGATGCGCTGACCCGGTTGCAGCACTTGCTGGGTAAAGCAAAAGCACTCGGTCTTGTGGAAGTACATCGCCGCTTCGGCCGGGGAAATACTGGGCACAGCCTGGGCCGTCATCGGCTTGTCGGTGGGGTTGTGGGCCACGAACAGCATCTCGGTCACCGCACCCGGATTGACCACCACTTCGTCAGCCTTGGCGTAAAAATCCCAGACCATGTCGATGGCGTTGGTGGACAAAAACTGCACCCGCACCTGGCGCGTTGGGTCGACGATCTGCTCGCCCTCGTACTGCCCGGCTGTCTTGCCGTTGATGCCGAACGCCTTGCACATCACGTCGTAGATCGGCACCAGTGCGAAGCCGAAGGCGAACATCGCCACCACCAGGATCAGCAGGCGGGTGACCAGGCGCTTGGTGGGCACGGACTCAGCCATGGCAGCCTCCCGTCATCCTGTTCATTTGACCTCCGGCGGCGTGGTGAAGGTGTGGTACGGCGCCGGCGAAGGGACGCTCCATTCCAGGCCTTCAGCGCCATCCCACGGCTTGGCCGGTGCGGGTGTACCGCCACGGATGCACTTGATCACAATGAACAGGAAGAAGATCTGCGTGGCGCCGAACATGAACGCGCCAATCGACGAGACCATGTTGAAATCGGCGAACTGCAAGTTGTAGTCCGGCACCCGCCGCGGCATCCCCGCCAGCCCGACGAAGTGCATCGGGAAAAACGCCATGTTCATGCCCACGAAAGACAGCCAGAAGTGCAGCTTGCCCAGGGTTTCGTCGTACATGTGGCCGGTCCATTTCGGCAGCCAGTAGTAGGCCGAGGCGAAGATGCCGAAGATCGCGCCGGGCACCAGTACGTAATGGAAATGCGCCACCACAAAATAGGTGTCGTGGTACTGGAAGTCCGCCGGGGCAATCGCGAGCATCAGCCCGGAAAAGCCGCCGATGGTGAACAAGATCACAAAGGCCACGGCAAACAGCATCGGCGTCTCGAAGGTCAGCGAGCCTTGCCACATGGTGCTGACCCAGTTGAACACCTTCACCCCGGTGGGCACGGCGATCAGCAGCGTCGCGTACATGAAGAACAGCTCGCCCACCAGCGGAATGCCCACCACGAACATGTGGTGCGCCCACACGATGAACGATAAAAACGCGATGCTCGCCGTGGCGTAGACCATCGAGGTGTAGCCGAACAGCGGCTTGCGCGAGAAGGTCGGGATGATCGAGCTGACGGCGCCGAAGGCCGGCAGGATCATGATGTACACCTCAGGATGGCCGAAGAACCAGAACACGTGCTGAAACAGCACCGGGTCACCACCGCCAGCCGCACTGAAGAAGCTGGTGCCGAAGTGGATGTCCATCAGCATCATGGTCACGCAACCCGCCAGCACCGGCATCACCGCGATCAGCAGGAACGCGGTGATCAGCCACGTCCACACGAACAGCGGCATTTTCATCAAGGTCATGCCCGGCGCACGCAGGTTGAGAATGGTGGCGACCACGTTGATCGCGCCCATGATCGAACTGATGCCCATCAGATGGATCGCGAAGATGAAGAACGTCACGCTTTCCGGGGCATAGGTGGTGGATAGCGGCGCGTAGAAGGTCCAGCCGAAGTTCGGCCCGCCACCGGGCGTGAACAGCGTCGAGACCAGCAGCAAGAACGCTGCCGGCAACAGCCAGAAGCTGAAGTTGTTCATGCGCGGCAGGGCCATGTCGGGCGCGCCGATCATCAGCGGGATCATCCAGTTGGCCAGGCCGACGAACGCCGGCATCACCGCGCCGAACACCATGATCAACCCGTGCATGGTGGTCATCTGGTTGAAGAAGGCCGGCTGCACAATCTGCAGGCCGGGCTGGAACAACTCGGCGCGGATGACCATGGCAAACGAGCCGCCGAGCAGGAACATGGCAAAGGCGAACCACAGGTACATGGTGCCGATGTCTTTGTGGTTGGTGGTCAGCACCCAGCGCATCAACCCCTTGGCGGGGCCGTGGGCATGGTCGGCGTGACCATGGTCATCGATCACAGCGCTCATGGCCGTTCTCCTGCAAGCGGGTGGGCGGGGCGGGTCGAGGTAAACGCCTTGAGAGAGGTCATTTGCTTTCCGCCTGCTTGATGGCCAGCACGTCTTTAGGCGTGACCATGTCGCCTTTGTTGTTGCCCCAGGCATTGCGCTCGTAGGTCACCACGGCGGCGATATCCACTTCGGAGAGCTGCTTGCCGAAGGCCGCCATCGCGGTGCCGGGCTTGCCGTGGTAGACAATGCTCAGGTGGTCTGCCGCAGGGCCGGTGGCGATCTTCGAGCCCTTGAGCGCCGGGAACATCGGCGGCAGGCCCTGGCCTTCGGCCTGGTGACAGGCCACGCAGGTGGTGTGGTAGACCTTGTCGCCACGGGCCACCAGCTCTTCCAGCGTCCACTCTTTGGAGGTCAACTCCTTGAGCTTGGCGGCCTCTGCCTTGCGCTCGCCCAGCCACGTCTCGTAGTCGGCCTTGGACTTGACCTCGACCACAATGGGCATGAAGCCGTGGTCCTTGCCGCACAGTTCGGCGCACTGGCCGCGATAAATGCCTGGCTTCTCGACACGGGTCCAGGCCTCGTTGACGAAACCGGGAATGGCGTCGCGCTTGACCGCAAAGGCCGGCACCCACCAGGAGTGGATCACGTCGGCGGCCGTCACCAAGAAGCGCACCTTGGCGCCCACCGGCAACACCAGCGGCTGGTCGACTTCCAATAGGTAGTGTTCGCCCTTGGTGGCCTGGTTATGGATCTGTTCGGCGGGCGTGGCCAGGTTGCTGAAGAACTCCACGTCCTGGCCCAGGTATTTGTAATGCCACTTCCACTGGTAGCCGGTGACCTGGATATCGATATCCGACTCACTGCTGTCGTAGATATTGATCAGGGTCTTGGTGGCTGGAATGGCCATCGCGATCAGGATCAGCAAGGGCACGACCGTCCAGAGGATTTCCACGGTGGTGCTCTCGTGGAACTTGGCCGCGACCTGACCCGTGGACCGGCGATGAACGATCATCGACCAGAACATCGCGCCAAACACGATGATGCCGATCACCACACAGATCCAGAAAATGGTCATGTGCAGGTCGAACACAGCGTGACTGACTTCTGTCGCCCCTGGCGCCATATTCGTTGTCCAGGCGGCATGTGCCTGGCCGAATACTGACCACAACAGGAGGCCCATCCAAACGTGTGGATGTCGCATCATTGCGGGTTCCCCTTATCGTTCTTGTTATCCCGCCGGTTTGCACCTGCGTCGAAGGGAGCGGCTTCCATACTGCTTACAACCGCCTGGCCTTGCCTGCTTATGCAGTCTGGCGTCATCAGCTAATCGCGTACAAATCCGAGTATAGACAGGCTCTGCAACCCCGCAATGTGTAGGGGCAAATGAGTAGAAATGGCCGGTCAGGGCTAATAAAACCGGGGGCGGAATCGTTTATCCGACGAACGATGGCAATTCGATATAACGCGCGCGCATAACCATGAAATAATTATGACAAATGCGTCTTAGGCGCTCGTATAAACGAGCTACCTTATCCTCTCCCTTTTCCTACGCCTGCATCACTGGAGCTTTCATGAACACCGCCGCATTGCGCGAGCAGATTTCCCGTGCCCATCAACACGAAGCCAGCACGGGCCAGCTTGCCCAGCAACTGGAAAAACAATTGCCGCACCTGCATTCGGCCATTTCCCTGGCTGACGGTGATCGCAACATTGTCATGACCCGCTTTGTCACCGCCTACATCGACCTCGTCCCGGATTTGCTGGACGCCGCCAATGACGTGGCCCGCGAGGCCGGTATTGAGAGCCAGATCAAGCCGGTGCTGAAGATTGCCGAGCATTTCTTCCTGCAACCACCCGCGATCCTGGCCGGCCACGAAGGGCTCGACGGCCTGCTGGACGAGGCTTACCTGGCTCATCGGTTGGTTGAAGAGGTGAATGATCTGTATATCAAGCACTTCGGCCAGCCGTTGATTCCGGCAGATACCACGGTGGCTAACCTGATCGCCCACCAGTTGATCGGCGAAGCGTTCGCCAACAAATTGGATGAAGCCGTGCATTTGGCGGTGGACGAGATGCTCAATGAGGACAGCTTTGCGCTGGAGTCGGTAGAAGCCTACCGCGAGACACTCAAGAGTCCGGACACGGAAGCCGCGTGGAAGCGCTGGCCTTGCCTGTCGCGGCAGTTGGGGGTTGAGTTGGCGCTGGATCAGCCGGCTTAATTTCCTGGGTCGCAAACGATCAAATGTGGGAGCCGGGTTTGCCCGGCTCCCACAGGGTTGCTTGCTGGTTAGGCTGGCGCGGAACCTATCCCCGTCGTCATCCTGACCCGACCTTCCAGCCGTCGCTTCAATCCACGCGCTTCGATCACCAGCGTCGAGCCCTTGGCCGCATTGGCCCGCCCCCATTCCTCCAGCAGCTCCAGGCAGGAATGGTCGATGTAACTCAGGTTGCTCAACGGCACATGCAAGGTTGTCCCCGCCGGCACCGCCGACAGCACCTGGGTCAACGCCGGCACTTTCAGGAAAGTCGCCGCGCCCGTCAGACGCAGCTCCATTTCACCCTCCTGGGGCAAGTCGATCAGGCTGACCTTGAGCCGGGACGCCTTGAACGCCAGCTTGACCAGCGTCAATCCGAAGCCCACCAGCACGCCGGTCAGCAGGTCGGTAAAGATGATCGCCAACGCCGTGGCTGCGTAGGTAAACATCGGCATCCGCCCATAACGCCCCAGTGCCTTGAACGCCTTGATGTCCACCAGCTTGATCCCGGTGTACACCAACACACCCGCCAGGCTCGCCACCGGAATGCTTTGCAGCACACTCGACAGCAACAGGACGAACGCCAGCAGCCACAGGCCGTGGAACATCGCTGACAAACGCGTGGTTGCACCGGCCTGCACGTTGGCCGAGCTGCGCACGATCACACCGGTCATCGGCAAGGCGCCGACCAGACCACAGAGCATGTTGCCTACACCTTGGGCAGACAATTCCTTATCGAAATCAGAACGCTGACCACTGTGCATACGATCGACCGCCGCAGCGGAAAGCAGGGTTTCGGCGCTCGCAATAAACGCCACGGCAAAGGCGGCGATCAGCAGTTGAGGGTCGGCGAGGTTGAGCAGGTCGCTGGGACGCAGCCAGTCGATGGCGTCGGCGAGGTTTTCCGGGACTTCCACGCGCTTGACCTGCAGCGCCAGCACCAGGCTGACCGCGGTAGTCAGGCCCACCCCCAACAAGGCCCCCGGCACAAAGCGCAGGCGTTGCGGGCGTAATTTGTCCCAGGCGTACATCACCAGCATGGTCGACAACCCCAGCAATCCCGCCTGCCACCCCAGGCCGCCGCCCAAGGTTGGGATCGCCTCGGCCAACGCCGCCGGGAACCCCGCCAGGTTATCCAGCCCGGAAGGCTTGGGCGCGCCGTCGAGCATCACGTGAATCTGGGACAGCACAATCAGCACGCCAATCCCCGCCAGCATGCCGTACACCACCGCCGGCGCCGTGACGCGGAACCAGCAGCCCAGGCGCAACCGCCCGGCCACCAGTTGCAGAAAGCCCGCCAGCAACAGGATCGGCCCCAGCATCAGCATGCCGTGCTGGCGCACCAACTCGAACACCAACACCGCCAAGCCCGCCGCCGGACCACTGACCTGCAGCGGCGAGCCCGCCAGCCAACCCACCACCAGGCCACCGATGATCCCGGTGATCAGACCTTTTGCCGGCGGCATGCCAGAGGCAATCGCGATCCCCATGCACAGGGGCAGGGCGACCAGAAACACAACCACCGAGGCGAGCAGCTCCCGTGGCAGTACAGCTTTCAATTGAGCAGCACGCATGATGACTCTCCCGAGGCATTCGCCGGGCGCGGCAAAGCCTGGCTGCGTCCATGGCAGCCACCGCTTTACCCGGCAGGGAAGTGTTTTAGAAGCGCGCTTTAGGCGTCGCGGAAGGAATCGGCCCGTCGCCGCTCAGCGATCGGAACGCTGACTGGTCCGCATCGTAGGCCCGGATTTCACTGGTCTCGATGTTGTAGATCCAGCCATGGATAAATAACTGACCATTGGCCATGCGCGAAGCCACGGAAGGGTGGGTGCGCAAGTGTTGCAACTGGGCGATGACGTTTTCTTCAGTAAGCACCTTCATGCTCTCGCCTTCATTGGCACAGTCGCAGTTGTCCTCGACCATGGACCTTGCGACCTCAGCATGCCGCAGCCAGGCCCTGACTGTTGGCATCTTCTCCAGGCTGGCGGGGTTGAGTACCGCACGCATGGCGCCGCAATCGGAGTGCCCGCAGACAATGATGTGCTGCACGCCCAGGGCCAGTACCGCGTACTCGATAGCCGTGGACACACCGCCGTTCATCTGGCCGTAAGGCGGCACTACGTTACCGACGTTACGCGTCACGAACAGGTCGCCAGGCGAACTTTGTGTGATCAGTTCAGGCACGATGCGCGAGTCGGCACAGGTAATGAACATCGCACGCGGGCTTTGGGCCGTGGCGAGTTTCTTGAAGAGTTCTTCCTGCTGGGGGAAGACGTCGTGATGGAAATGCAAAAAGCCGTCAACAATATGCTGCAGCGCTGCATCGGCGGTTTCAGCCACCGGAGAGGCAGAAGCCGACGCAGCCAACGGCTGTTTATCCTTGTCACTCATGATTCATCCTCTTGATTAATGCAGGGGAGTGTTCAGGTCAGTTCGACGCCGGGCCAGGAGAACAGTTGCAAACGCCTCAAAACCGGGCCGCCGACTCATCAGTCACTCGCTGAACAAGGTAACCGCCGAAACTTAACTCAAACTGAATGAACCGCTCTAGATCGCGGGTTTCAGTGATATCAAAACGCGACTATTCCTACAGGAAGGGTGCATTCCTCCTCTTCAGTCTACAACAAAGCCATCTGCCTGCCCGGTGGACAGAACGCAGTGCAATCCAGATTGAAACCTTCTCGCTGATTAAGGCCCAGGCGCTTGATTGCCTTGCTAAAGCGCTGGGCCAGCAGATCGGCAAACGGCCCTTCACCGCGCATGCGTACGCCGAAGCGACTGTCATACACCTCACCGCCACGCACCTGGCGCACCAAACTCATCACATGGGTCGCGCGCTGCGGGTAGTGCGCCGCCAACCACTCCTCGAACAGCGGTGCCACCTCCAGCGGCAAGCGCAGCATCATGTACGCCGCGCTTTGCGCGCCAGCGGCGTGGGCTTCAGTCAGCAGGCTTTCCAGCTCGCTGTCGTTGATCATCGGGATCATCGGCGAACACAGCACGCCCACCGGAATCCCCGCCTCACGCATCACCCGAATCGCCCGCAACCGCGCCTTGGGTGCTGCCGTGCGTGGCTCCAGGATGCGCTTGAGTTCATCGTCCAGGCTGGTGAGGCTGATCATCACCGCCACCAATCGCTGGCGCGCCAACTCGGTGAGCAGGTCCAGGTCTCGCAGAATCAGCGAGCCCTTGGTGATGATGGTCACCGGGTGTCGATAGCGCAGCAGCACCTCGAGGGTTTGCCGGGTAATCCTGTACTCGCGCTCGATCGGCTGGTACGGGTCGGTATTGGAGCCCAGGTTGATCGGCGCGCACACATAACCCGGCTTCGACAACTGCTGCTCCAGCACATCTGCGGCGTTGGTCTTGGCGATCAGTTTGGTTTCGAAATCCAACCCCGGCGACAGGTCCCAATAGGCATGACTGGGCCGCGCATAGCAGTAGATGCAGCCATGCTCGCAGCCACGGTAGGGGTTGATCGAGCGATCGAACGGCAAGTCCGGTGAATTGTTGCGGGTGATGATGCTCTTGGCCGTCTCAATACGCACTTCGGTGCCCTGGGTCGGCGGCACTTCCTGAAACCAGCCATCATCCTCGGCCACGCTCACCGTAGGTGCAAAGCGGTTATGCAGATTGGTGGCCGTGCCCCGGCCACGGGGCGGCAGCGGAGTAGACATGAAAGCGCCTCGATACTGTTTTTATATACAGTATCGAGGCGCAAGGGTTCTGACCAGTGCCGTTTGGCGGTCAGGCAAGCCTCAGTGCTTCTGCGTCACTTGCCCCAGGTCATCGCCGGAGGTGGTACGCATATCGTTGTGGCGCAGGTCCTTCACATCGCTGGCCTTCACCGGCGCGCCCTGATTGCCCCAACTGCCGCGGATGAAACTGACCACATCCGCCACTTCCTGATCCGACAGCCGCCAGGCGAACGCCGGCATGGTGAAGGTCGACGGTGCCGCGTGGGTGGCCGGCAAAGTGCCGCCGTTCAACACGATGTTGATCAACGACGTGGCATCCGCCGTTTGCAACACTGGGTTGCCCGCCAGCGCCGGAAACACCCGCGTGTAGCCATGGCCGTCGGTACGGTGGCAAGCCGCGCAGTTGTCGATATACACCGAGGCGCCGCGCTGGCTGTCATCGCCTTTCCACAACGCCTCGGCCGCTTGCTTGTCGTATTGGTGCGGCTGATCCTTGGGATCCACCGCCGGCAGGCTCTTGAGGTAACGGGCGATAGCGGTCAGGTCATTTTCCGACATGTACTGCATGCTGTGGACGACAACGTCGCTCATGCCACCAAACACCGCGCTGCGGTCACTGCGGCCGGTTTTGAGGAACTGCACCAGTTGTTCCTCGCTCCAGCTGCCGAGGCCATCCTTGTGGTCACCGCGCAGGCTCTTGGCGATCCAACCTTCCAGCGGCGCGCTGCCGGACAAGAAGGCGTTTCCGTCAGTGGCACTCAGGGCTTTTTCCTGCATGGTCAGCGCCCGTGGCGTGTGGCACGCACCGCAATGGCCAAGGCCTTCTACCAGGTAGGCGCCTCGGCTGATCACCGGGTCGGCGGCGGCTTGAGCCTGATGCTCCTCGACAGAAGGCGCAAACATCCAGCGCCATGCCGCCAACGGCCAGCGCATGCTCAGTGGCCACGGAATGTCGCTGTCCTTGTTCTCCTGAGCGACGGGCTCGACACCTTTCATGAAGTACGCATACAACGCCTGCATATCGCTGTCGCTGACGCGTGCGTAAGACGGGTAGGGCATCGCCGGGTAAAGCGTACTGCCGCTCTTGGCGACGCCATGGCGCACAGCCTTGTCGAAGTCCTCGAAGCTGTAGTCGCCCAGGCCTGTCTTGTCCGGGGTGATGTTGGTGGAATAGATCACGCCGATGGGGGTTTCCATCGGCAGGCCGCCGGCAAAGGGTTTACCACCTTTGGCCGTGTGGCAAGCCACGCAGTCACCCGCGCGGGCCAGGTATTCACCCTGCTTGATCAAGTCCGTTTCAGCGGCGCTGACAGAGCAGCTGCTGAAAAGGGCGAAGGTCGCGATAACAAGTGCTTTCATGGTCATCGCTCCTTATGCCTGAACCAGTGGGCCGGGGTTTTTCAAATACTGCTCACGGATTGCCCGCGCCGACCAGTAGGTCAACGCCGCCACCAAGCCTGTAGGGTTGTAGCCCAAACCTTGTGGGAAAGCGGATGCGCCTGGGACAAACACGTTGTGTACATCCCAGCACTGCAGGTAGCGATTCAATGCACTGGTTTTCGGATCGGTGCCCATGATCGCGCCACCGTTCAAGTGGGTGGTCTGGTACGACGCCGTGTTGAAGTGCTCGCCGACTTTTTTGCCGAGCACAGCAATGGCCTTGGGGTTCATCGCCTCAGCGACCTTGCCCATTTTCTCGACCATGAAGCGGTTCATCTTGATGTCGTTTTCCTGCCAATCAAACGTCATCCGCAGCAAGGGCTGGCCGTAGGCATCGCGGTACACCGGGTCCAGATCCAGGTAGTTACCCCGGTAGGACTGATGGGCACCGTGGGCATCCATCGACACCTGGTGGGTGTAGTAATCGGCGGTGGCGCGCTTCCAGGCACTGCCCCAGGCCGGAGTGCCCGGCGGGTTTGACGTACCAGCAATCGGTCGGCTGCCAGCCTGGTTGACCCACATCGGCGAACCGCCTACAAATCCATGGGGCCCGTGGTCAAAGTTGTCGGCGTTGAAGTCATCGATGGCCACGCCATTGCCGCCCGCGCCGATGAAGTTGTTGGTGTGAGTGTCTTTGTCGAAGAACGCCTTGATGGTCGCCATGTTCTGGTAGGCGAAGTTTCTGCCCACCACGCCCTCGTTGGTGATCGGGTCGTACGGCTTGCCGATACCGGAGAGCAGCATCAAGCGCACGTTATGGAACTGGAACGCGCCGAGGATCACCAAGTCCGCCGGTTGCTCGCATTCGCGGCCTTGGGCGTCGATGTAAGTCACGCCAGTGGCCTTGCGCTTGGTGCTGTCGAGGTTGACCTTGAGCACGTGGGCATTGGGCCGCAGTTCAAAGTTCGGCACCTGGCGCAGCGCCGGCAGAATGTTCACGTTCGGCGAAGCCTTGGAGTACATGTAGCACACGTAGCCGCTGCAAAAACCGCAGAAATTGCACGGTCCCATCTGGGCGCCGTAGGGGTTGGTGTAGGGCCCCGAGGTGTTGGCAGACGGCAGGTTGTAGGGTTTATAACCGACGCTGGCAGCCGCTTTCTGAAACAGCTGTGCGGAGACGGTGTTTTTCTGCGATTCCAATGGGAACGGGTTAGAGCGGTCCGGCGCATACGGGTTACCGCCACGGCCTTCGCCGACCAGTTGGCCTTTCACGGTCCAGGCTTGCCCAGAGGTGCCGAAGACTTTTTCCGCGTAGTCGAAAAACGGCTCCAGCTCTTCATAGCTCACGCCGAAGTCCTGGATGGTCATGTCCTTGGGAATGAAGTGCTTGCCGTAGCGCTCTTCATAATGGCTGCGCATGCGCAACTCGATCGGGTCGACACGAAAATGCACGCCGGACCAATGCAGACCCGCGCCGCCCACGCCATTGCCCGGCAGGAACGCCCCCAACTGACGATTGGGCAGGGCGACGTCATTCACGCTATGGCGAATGGTCACCGTCTCCTTGGAGATATCCTGGAAGAGTTTCTTACGCACGCTGTAGGTCAATTCGTCGATGACCTGGGGATAATTGCCGTCCGGGTAAGTGTCCTGCATCGGGCCGCGCTCCAGCGCTACCACGTTGAGGCCTGCTTCCGTCAGTTCCTTGGCCATGATCGCGCCGGTCCAACCGAAGCCTACGATCACTGCATCCACTTTCTTCATGATGGTCGCCACGTTTATGCCCTCTCGCCGCGGATGGAAACTGCCGGGAAGGGGTATTGCTCGTTGCGTTCAACCCAGTCCATGAAGTCGGCGCGGGCGCCGGGGAAGCCGATCATGGTCCAGCCGACCATGCCTTTGTTGCCGCCGTGGATCGGGTCGCAGAAGAAGCCTTCCTTGGTGTTTTGCAGCAACAGGTTGAAAAAGATCTTTGGCGGCACCGCATCAAAATGCGCCGTCACCTCACTACCGCCAGCCTCCAGACGCCGCAACATATCGTCTCGGGTAGCGCTGTCTTGCGCGGCAAAAACTTTGCCGTTGAACGCCTTCGACCAAGCATCCGTCGCGGCAATGCCCAGGCGATAGATCTCTTTGGGTACCAGTTTGGACTGCCAGCCCATCTCCGACGGCGCGTCGGCGTTGAAAGGACCTTGCATGAACCACAGGGCACCGCTGGCGTACGGCGTGTTCATCTGGCGGTCGATATATTCCGGTGCACCGGCTTCCAGAGCACCTGGGCCTTGGGCGTCAGCGGGGATCAATTGCGCGACGGCGGCGTTGATGAACGCCCATTCCTCGGCAGTGAAATAAGTCGGCTCATAGGCCTTTTCGCTGGCCGCAGGCTTGGCCGGCGCGGCTTGGGCCGGCTCAGGCGTGGCCATCAGCATCGAACCGCCAAGGCCAGTGCTGGCAACCGTGACCACCGGGATCAAGGTCAAGGATTTGCGCAGAAAGTCACGCCGGGGATTGTCTTGATCTTGATCAGACATGGTGGCACCTCATCATGTGGTCACGGGTTTATCAGCCGGCTTCTGGTGAGCGGCTTGGCTTTTTCGGCAATCAATAGTTACAAATGATAGCAGGCTATGCATCGGGAGAAGCGTTTCAGCGACTAAAGACTGAGGATTCACGGTTCTTTGACGGCGTCCTCACACTTCATTGACCCCCCTTGGACCAACCTGAGCGGCATTCACCAATCTGCTGCTCGGTCTTGTCATCAATGCTCAAGAATCAATGGCTGCCGGCCTTCGGCCTCGCGTTCATCGCGCTGTTCTCCAGCGCTTTCGCTCAAGCCGACGAGCCCATTTCCATCCGTTCCCCCGAGTGGGCACAACCGGTGGGCAGTCAATACAACCTCCATCAGATGACGCCCACGCTCTATCGCAGCGGGTTACCCGACAGCAACGCGGCGCCGCTGCTGGAAAAGCTCAAGATCGGCACCGTGATCAATTTCCTGCCGGAATCCGATGCCAACTGGCTCAAATCGCCTGATATCCGCCAGGTACAGCTGACTTATCGCACCAACCATGTGGATGATTCCGACGTACTGGCGGCGTTGAGAGCCATCCAGGACGCCGAAACCAACGGCCCAGTGCTGATGCATTGCAAGCACGGCTCTGACCGTACCGGCCTGATGGCGGCGATGTATCGGGTGGTGATTCAGGGGTGGAGCAAGGAGGATGCACTGAACGAAATGACCCTGGGCGGTTTTGGCACCAGCAATGGCTTCAAGGACGGCGTTCGCTACATGATGAGGGCCGATGTCGACAAGTTACGCAAGGCATTACTCAATGGAGAATGCAGCACCAGTGCCTTCGCCCTGTGTTCGATGAAGAGTTGGATGAACACTGCCAACACTGGCTCCTGGATTCAAACTGCGTTGCCGGGCGTAACGTCTAAAAATAAACGCACCGAATCAACCAACGATCTAGAGTGACCGGGAGCAAGCACTAGCTCGCGAAACGCACGACCCGTCTGCGGGTTGAACACACCCTCTTGCTCAAACCTTTTGAAGGCTGCACGTGCCAGCACTTCAGACCATTGGTAAGCATAAAACCCGCCCTCGTAACCCGACACCATATGGCTGAAACCATTGACATAACGCACAGCATCCAGCGCTGGCAGGTGCCCGACCTCACGGTTGGCGCTTGCGAATACCTGCTCAATTGCGCGTCCGTCGCCGTGGGTGCGATGCACTTCAATATCAAACAGCGCCAGGGTCAGCGACTCTGCGCGCTCCCAAGACGTTTGAGTGTTGGCATACACCACTTGCTGTCGGGCCATGGCCTCAGGCAACTGCGCGCCGGTTTCGACATGGCCTGACAGCCAGACAAGACATTCAGGGGAATCACACCAGCGCTCGAAGAACTGGCCGCAGAACTCCGCACTGTCGATGCCCAGGTCATCAATGCCCATTTTGGTGCGATAACCCACGCCCATCAGCACCTGCTGCAAGCAATGGCCGAACTCATGGAACAGGATCTTGAGCTGCTGGTGCGCAAGCAAGCAGGGCTCGTCAGGGGTCACTTCAAACTGGCTGCAGAGCACAACTACCGGTTGCACTCTTTGCCCTTCAGCTGTAGTCCAGCGGTTTTTCAACGAAAACGCCCTGGGAAAATCATCGCTGTTTTGCAAAAACGGTACGAAATATATCTGCCCCAATACTTCGCCATAGGCCTGCACTTGCAAGAGTCGAACCCCGGGAGCCCAGGAGTCGAAGCCATCGAGCTCACTGATTTCGATGTCGAACAGGCGCTTTATCAAAGCAAACAGGCGGATCAGGGTGGTATCCAGCGGGAAATAAGCGCGCAACGTCTCTTGAGCAACGCCGCTGGCCTGTTGCCGGATGATCTGCGCCAGATAGGCGTAATCCCAGGGCTGCAGATCGGCCAAACCAAGCTCACGGCCCAGCGTAGTGAGCTGTCGTTTGTCATGCTCGAAGGCCATACGTTGCGACGCAATTTGATCACGAATAAACGTCAGCACCTGATCTTCGGTATCCAATACCTGGAGTTCAAGCGCCAATCGAACGAAGTTGGCGTGGCCCAAAAGCTGGGCTTTTTGATGACGGCTGACCATTATCATTTGCAGCAGCGGGCCATTGTCGAACTGCCCGGCGTGCGGGCCGATATCGGACGCACGCGTGTTGTAGGCGATGAAAACCTCCTCTCGCAAAGCGCGATTTTGCGCGTACGCCATGAGGTCTCGGTAGGTTTCTTCATTCAGGGTAATCAGCCAACCTTCCAGGTTGGCGGCGTGGGCCTTTTGCGCCCTACGCGCCTTGAATGTCGGCGTAAGCCCCTGCAGGTGCGATTCGTCGGTGATGTGTTTGCGCCAAGCGTTGTTTGCCTGTTCCAACCGGCTAATGAACAACTGCTGAAGCCCGGCAATTTCAAGGTTAAGCGTCACCAGCCTCTGCTGCGAGACAGGTTCCAATTCGATACCGGCCTGTTCAAACTTTTTCAGCGTACGCCTCAGCAAACTCTGACGGGACGCATCGAACAGTCCTGCCGCTGAACTGGCCGCCAACGCTTTGTAGCAGTCAAAGAGCGCGCGGTTACTGGTTAGATCGCGCACGAACTCAATGGCCCGGAACGTGGCTTGTGCGGTGGCTCGTTTCCATTTTTGTTCAGTGTTTACGCTGTCGAGTATGTAAATTACCGTTAACACCTCGTCGATCCGCGACGTCACCGCCTCTATGGCCAGCACCAGATCGTCCCAGTTCGGGCTGTGTCGCTGGCTGGCAATGATGCGGCCCACCTCGGTGCGACCGTGCAGCACGATCGCATCAACGGCAGGTACAAGGTGTTCGGCGCGAATAGCCGAGAAAGGCGGCAGGTGATAGTCCTGCAACAGGGGATTGGGGTCGTGCATGGTGCATCCTTGAAGACAACAAGTGGGAGTTGTCATCCTGGAATACACCGCAGGAGAGAAGGGTGTAGATGCTTAACGCTCCTCGCCCCAAAACCTTGGTTTCAGGGCGAGAAACATCAAATGGGTCAATCTTTTTTCAGCTTCGGATTAGGAAAGAACTGCACCGCCTGCACCTTGGGGTCCGCCGGCGCTTTCAACGCAGACGTATTCACCCGCGTGCCCAATTCCTTGGGCACCGACAACCCCTGGTCATTCAGCGTGTCGGTATAACCGCAGGCCACGCAGGCGCGATGGGGCACGTTGTCCTCGGTCCACATCTTCAACTTGTCCGGCTCGCTGCACGCCGGGCAGACCGCCCCGGCGATAAATTGCTTTTTGGTGATCACAGGCCCTTCACTCATGCTGCCGCGTCCTCACTCAGGCCGCTGTGGCGCAAGAGTGCGTCAATCGAAGGCGCTCGTCCGCGGAAGTCGACGAACAGCACCATCGGTTCCTGGGAACCGCCACGCGCCAGGATCGCCTCGCGGAAGGCGCGGCCGGTCTCGGCATTGAGTACGCCGTCCTCTTCGAACTTGGAGAAGGCATCCGCCGACAACACTTCAGCCCACTTGTAGCTGTAGTAACCCGCGGCATAACCGCCAGCGAAGATGTGCGCGAAGCTGTTGGGGAAACGGTTGTAGGCCGGCGGACGCATCACCGACACCTCATCGCGTACGCCTTCGAGCACCTGGGCCACGCTGCGGCCGTCACCGTGGGTAGCGTGCAGTTCGAAGTCGAACAGCGAGAACTCCAGCTGACGCACCATCATCAGGCCGGACTGGAAGTTCTTGGCCGCGAGCATTTTTTCCAACAGGTCCTGAGGCAGCGCTTCGCCGGTTTCGTAGTGACCGGAGATCAGTGCCAGGCCTTCCGGCTCCCAGCACCAGTTCTCCATGAACTGGCTCGGCAATTCCACCGCATCCCAGGCCACGCCGTTGATGCCGGACACACCCGCGTGTTCAACGCGGGTCAGCAGGTGATGCAGGCCGTGGCCAAACTCGTGGAACAGGGTGGTCACTTCATCGTGGGTCAGCAGGGCAGGCTTGCCGCTGTCGGCCGGGGTGAAGTTGCACACCAGGTTGGCCACCGGGCTTTGCAGCACGCCGTCGATTTTGCGGCGACGGTCGCGCGCGCCGTCCATCCACGCGCCGCCACGCTTGTTGGCGCGGGCGTACAGGTCGAAGAAGAAGCGGCCCACGTGCTGGCCGTTTTCCTTGATTTCAAACAGGCGGACATCCGGGTGCCAAGTGTCGAAGCCTTTTTGCTCGGCGATTTCGATGCCGTACAGGCGTTGCACGATGGCAAACAGGCCGCCCAGCACCTTGTCGATCGGGAAGTAGGCGCGCAGGGCTTCCTGGGACACGCTGTAGCGTTGCTCACGGAGTTTTTCGCCGTAGAAACCGCTGTCCCAGCTTTGTAGGTCGGCGCAGCCTTGTTCGGCGGCGTAGGCCTTGAGCTGTTGCAGGTCCTGGGCGGCAAACGGCTTGCTGCGCTTGGCCAGGTCGCGCAGGAAGCTCAGCACCTGGTCGCTGGACTCGGCCATTTTGGTGGCCAGGCTCAGTTCGGAGAACGACGCATAACCCAGCAGCTTGGCCAGCTCCTGACGCAGGTCGAGGATCTGTTCCATCACCGGGCCGTTATCGTTCTGACCGGCATTCGGGCCTTGGTCCGACGCACGGGTGCAGTAGGCCGCGTAGACTTCTTCACGCAGGGCGCGGTCCTGGGCGTAGGTCATCACCGCGTAGTAGCTTGGGAATTCCAGGGTGATCAACCAGCCTTCGAGGCTTTTGGCCTGGGCGGCGGCGGCCATTTGCGCCTTGGCCGAATCGGTCAGGCCGGCGAGGGTGGCTTCGTCTATGACGTGTTTGGTCCAGGCCTGGGTAGCGTCCAGCAACTGGTTGGAAAACTTGCTGCCCAGTTCGGACAGTTTGCTCTGCACTTCGGCGTAGCGTTTTTGCTGCTCCGGCGGCAGATCGATACCCGACAGGCGGAAGTCACGCAGGGCGTGTTCCAGGATGGTTTTTTGCGCCACGTCGAAACCAGCCGCTTCCGGGCTGTTGGCCAGGGCTTCGAAGGCCTGGAACAGCTCGCGGTTCTGGCCCATCTCGGTGGAGTAGGCGCTCAACGCCGGCAGGCAACTTTCGTAGGCTTCGCGCAGTTCAGCGCTGTTGCACACAGCGTTGAGGTGGCTGACCGGGCTCCAGGCGGCGCCCAGGCGGTCATTCAGTTCGTCCATGGCCAGCACCAGACCGGCCCACGTCGGATTTTTCCCCTGGCTTTGCAGGATACCTTCGATGGCGACACGGTTGTCGGCGAGGATCTGTTCGATGGCCGGCTGGACGTGCTCGGCACGGATCGCCGAGAACGGCGGCAGGTCGTAGGACTGCAGAAGCGGGTTGTTCGCGCTCACGGTTGGCACCTTGGCTGAAGAAACATGTAAGAACAAAGATGGGGCCATCTTAATTACAATCAACGCCCACCGCAGCTATCAGCAGAAGAGAGAGAGGCTATCGTGACCCTTCGCACCTATCAGAACCACACGCCAGCCCTGGGCGCCGGGGCTTTTGTCGATATTTCGGCGGTGGTGATCGGCGACGTCGAAATCGGCGCCGACAGCTCGGTCTGGCCGCTGACCGTGATCCGTGGCGACATGCACCGCATCCGCATCGGTGCGCGCACCAGCGTGCAGGATGGCTGCGTGCTGCACATCACCCACGCCGGTCCCTTCAACCCGGACGGCTTCCCGCTGCTGATCGGCAACGACGTGACCATCGCCCACAAAGTCATGCTGCATGGCTGCACCGTGGGCAACCGCATCCTTATCGGCATGGGCAGCATCGTCATGGACGGCGCGGTGGTGGAAGATGACGTGATCATCGGCGCTGGCAGCCTGGTGCCGCCAGGCAAGAAACTCGAAAGCGGGTTCCTGTACGTGGGCAGCCCGGTTAAACAAATCCGCCCGCTGACTGACAAGGAACGCGCCTTTTTCACCTACAGCGCCGCGAACTACGTGAAGCTCAAAGACCTGCACCTGGCTGAAGGATTCGACCGATGACCCTGCATTATCAAACCGTGCTGTTCGACCTGGACGGCACGCTCACTGATCCGCGCGAAGGCATTACCCGCTCGATCCAATATGCCCTCGGCAAACTGGGGATCGACGAGCCGGACCTGACCAAGCTGGAGCACTTCATCGGCCCGCCGTTGCTGCAAGCGTTCATGCAGTTCTACGGTTTTGATGAAGCCAAGGCCTGGGAAGCAGTGAACTTCTACCGCGAGCGCTTCAAGGTGACCGGCTTGTATGAGAACCGCGTGTTCGACGGCGTGATGCCGTTGCTGGAGGACTTGAGCGGCCAGGGGCGCCAGCTCTACGTCGCCACCTCCAAGCCTTGGGTATTTGCCCGCGAGATCGCCCGGCACTTCGATTTCGCCAAGCATTTCAAGGTGATCTACGGCAGCGAACTAGACGGTACGCGCACCAACAAGGTCGAACTGATCGCCCACCTGATGAGCGAGGAAGGCCTGGACCCGGCTACCACCCTGATGATTGGTGACCGCAAGCACGACCTGATCGGCGCACGCAGCAACGGGCTGGATTCAGCGGCGGTGGGGTATGGGTTTGGCAGTTTTGAAGAACTGAATGCCGAGGCGCCGACTTGGCATTTTGAAACATTAGGCGAGATGCATCAGGCGTTTTTGCAGCGGCCTTAAGATAGCTATCGCAGGCAAGCCAGCTCCCACAGTTGAACCCATTCTCATGTTGAAAATCGGTCAACTGTGGGAGCTGGCTTGCCGGCGAAGAGGCCCTAAAGGCCACCCCCTTGCAACTGCTTCAACGCCGCCTTGCGCTGCGCCACTGGCAACCCGCCCATCGTTTCCACAGCCTTATAAAACCTCACCCAATCCCCATTTTCCCGCGCAAACAGCGCCGCAAACGCCGGCACCCACTGGTCATACAGCCCGAACGGCAACAACCGAGCGTTGTTCATCGGCTGGTTGATCCACGCGTCATAACGTTTATCCCCGCCCCACTGGCTATCGCGCAATTGCCGGTACTCGCTACGCAAACGCTCGAACTCGGCCGCCTTGGCCTGGCGCATCGCATCAGCAGCCAACGGTTGGGCGTAGAGCTTTTCCAAACGTTGCCGGGTATCGAGAACCAACTGGATAAACTGGTCACGCTGCTTCGACATCGACAGGCTCTGCGGCGGCAACTCCCGCGCAGCACGCCATTGCCGTGTGCCTTCCTGCTCGACGAAATTGGCAAACGATTCGTTGAACTCGGTGTCGTCCTTCACATAGAAACGTTGGTGCGCCAGTTCATGGAAGATCAACGTGGCCAGGCGCTCATCGCCCCAGTTCATCATCGAGTTCATGATCGGGTCGTTGAACCAACCCAAGGTGGAATAAGCCTCCACGCCACCGATCGACACGTCCATGCCGCGCTGCTTCAACAACGCCGCCTCGCCACGCGCCGCACCTTGGTTGTAGTAGCCGCGATAGGCCACACAACCGGCGATGGGGAAGCAATGGGTTTCGGGGGATAGGGAAAATTCCTGCGTGGCAAAGACATTCCAGACCACATAGGGTCGACCAATATCCGCATACAGCCTGTAGCTCTGGTTATCCGGCAGATGCAAATGCTCACTGGCGAACGTGCGCGCTTTTTGTGATTGCACCAGGTGTTCGCGTAACAGCGGCGGGCGGGAAGAATCGGCAATGACCCGCGCCACTGGCTCTCGGGCCCGCAGCAATTGCCATTGGCCGCTGGCCAACTGGCTGTAATAACTCACGCTGGAGCAGCCGCAGAGCAGCAAAATCATCAACCCTGGAAGAAAACGCCTGACCATGCCCCGACCGCTCCTGGGTAATTTGCTCGCCAGACTATCGCGCCTGTGCGGAATTTTTCCATGGCTCGACGTGTTTATACTCATAGGAAGTCTGCCGCCGTCGCAGCAGGCTCAATTTTATCTTCCCGTTGAGTGCCTGCCATGCGCCAGCTCTTGTTACCCGTCGCCGCTTTGTTCCTCAGCGCCTGCACGACAACACCCGTGCCACCGATGGATCCGCAACAGGCGTGGGTCGATTTCACTACGCCGACGCCGGGCTCCAAGCTGGTCATGGCGCAGCGCCTGGACGGCAAGAACCTCGATGACGGACGTTTCTTCCAATTCCCGCCCGGCCATCACGAACTGATGGTGCGCTTCGACTTTGAAGTCCCGGCCGGCGGCGGTTTGGGTGGGCTCAGCCAGATGATGTATCGCACCTGCTTCATGACCCTGGAATACGACCACTTCCAGGCCGGCC
Organism: Pseudomonas reactans; assembly: GCF_013385825.1. Lineage (GTDB taxonomy): Bacteria > Pseudomonadota > Gammaproteobacteria > Pseudomonadales > Pseudomonadaceae > Aquipseudomonas > Aquipseudomonas reactans. The sequence goes on from NZ_JACAPG010000023.1 coordinate 76,194, forward strand.
AGCGCTATGTGCTGGAAGGGCGCTCGTTGGCCTTCACGCCGAATATCCGGCTGTATGACACGGCGCGTCAGTTGCTCGCGGAGGAACGCAGCGTCAACTGCATCTGATCAGTCGTTGTTTTTCTGGTAGATGATGCGCTTGGTGCCGTTTTCGCACGAACCGACAATCATTGCACTGTCGTGATTCTTGGCTTCTTCGGCGGTGATGATTTCCAGGGTGTACGAAGGAATCGCCTTGGCCTGGATCTTCACTTCAATCTCTTTCCTGAGCTCTTCACAATCTTTTGGTGCGGCCACGGCCGAAGTGGCCAATACACCGCAGATGATTGCCAAGGCAAAACGTTTCATGTGTGAAGCTCCCTGAATGCACTGCGCACGGATGTGCGCCTAGGCTGCATGGTAATAGGACCACACTTACAAAACACGAGTTCTGATTTGAAGCAGATGTTTTAGCCACCCCAAAAACCACTGTAGGAGCTGGCTTGCCAGCGATGACGACCTCAAAAACCATGTAAATCTGAGGGCCTCATCGCCGGCAAGCCGGCTCCTACCGGTTTAGCGGTGTCAGCTTACAAGCGTGCCATCCAGGGTGATAGTTGCATTCAGCACCTTGGACACCGGGCACCCTTCCTTGGCCTTTTTGCTCAATTCATCGAACTGCGCCTGGCTTGCACCCGGAATCTTGGCCTTGAGGATCAGGTGCACGGCGGTAATCGCAAAACCACCGTCGACCTGGTCCAGGGTCACTTCAGCCTGGGTGTCGATGCTGTCAGCCTTGAGCCCGGCATCGCCGAGAATCATGGAGAAGGCCATGGAGAAACAGCCGGCGTGGGCCGCCCCGATCAGTTCTTCCGGGTTGGTGCCCTTGCCACCCTCGAAACGCGCCTTGAAGCCGTAGGGCGCTTCACGTAGCACGCCGGTTTCCGTGGAAATGGAGCCCAGGCCAGTCTTCAGGTCACCTTCCCAATGCGCGGATGCTTTTTTCACGATACTCATAGCGGTCTCCTCGAACGGTGGTTTTGCGTCAGTAAGGGTTCTGAGAGTAGTCGGACTGGCAAAGTTCATCCTGTCGGAGAAACCTAGCAATACAGTAGGAATTTTCCTAGCGTGCTATTGAATCTCGGGTATATGCCCTTATTGCATAGGTATGCACATGAAGCGGCAGGTTTTGGTTCGTCTAAAAAGCCTGCGGCCCCCTTGGAGAAGCAGGCTTATGAAATCGCTGTCCGACGTAAAATTTTCAACCCTCGACCTGGTGCCCGTGCGCGCCAATGGCAGCCCGGCGCAATCGTTGCGCAACTCCCTGGACCTGGCCCAGCACGTGGAAAAGTTCGGCTACAACCGTTTCTGGGTGGCCGAGCACCACAACATGGACGGTATCGCCAGTTCGGCCACTTCGGTGCTGCTGGGCTACCTGGCAGGTGGCACTTCGACGATTCGTGTCGGCTCCGGTGGTGTGATGCTGCCCAACCATGCGCCGCTGGTGATTGCAGAACAGTTCGGCACCCTGGAGAGCCTCTACCCCGGCCGTATCGACCTGGGCCTGGGTCGCGCGCCCGGTTCCGACCAGATGACCGCCCGTGCCCTGCGCCGTGAGCGCTCCGGCAGCGCCGATGAATTCCCGGAAGACGTGGCCGAGTTGATGGCCTACCTGGGCCCACGCACCCCCGACCAACGGATCATCGCCGTGCCTGGCACGGGCACCAATGTGCCGGTGTGGCTGCTCGGTTCCAGCTTGTTCAGCGCACAGCTGGCAGGCGAACGCGGTTTGCCCTACGCCTTCGCCTCGCATTTCGCACCCCGCCTGATGCATGAAGCGATTCGCGTGTACCGCAATCACTTCAAACCTTCAGCCGTGCTGGATAAACCCTACGTGATGCTCGGCATTCCCTTGGTCGCGGCCGACACCGACGAGCAGGCCGATTACCTGGCGACTTCGGTCTACCAACGCATCCTCGCGCTGATGCGCGGACAAAGCCTGGTGCAGCGCCCGCCCGTGAAAACCATGGACGGTCTGTGGTTGCCCCATGAAAAAGACGCCGTCGGCAGCTTCCTGGGCCTGGCCATGGTGGGCAGCCCGGCGAAGATCCGCGCCAAACTGGAAGTGCTGATCGAGCAGACCGGCGCCGACGAGTTGATCTTTACTTGCGACCTGTACGAACACGCCGACCGGATTCATTCCTACGAGCTGCTGGCGCAGTTGATGACGGGCTAAAACCTTCAGGCGAAAAAAAACCGACGCAGCGCGTCGGTTTTTTATGTCTGCAACACGGGATTAACCGCGCTTGTAGGCAATTTCCTTGGTGCCACCCTCGCAGGTGCCGACCACTGTGTGATCGCTCGGCGCAGCGCCTTTATCCACCACTTCCAGCGAATAACCCGAAGCGCCTTTGGCGTCGATTTTCGCTGCAATTTCGCTTTTGAGCTCTTCACAAGGCTTGCCCGCCGCCAGGGCCGTGCCTGCAATGCTCAACAAACCTACCGCTAACAGGAACTTCTTCATCCGTTACTTTCCTTGCGCTGATCGAAAAGAGCGTGCCGACGCTTGTGGCATCGGCACCCATTGGTTGTAGCGCAGGTTATGGCAATCGGCCAGTCAGCAAGTTCAACCGATGCGATCAACTACTGGCAATTCGGAACCCCACCTTGAGGGTGACCTGAAAGTGCGCGGCCTTGCCGTCCTTGATGTGCCCACGGGTTTCAGTCACCTCGAACCATTCCAGATGTTTGATGCTTTTATTGGCCTCGGCCAGCGCATTGTTGATGGCGTCTTCAATGCTGGTGGTTGACGAGCCCACCAGTTCGACTTTCTTGTAGGTGTGATGATCACTCATGGCAGTTCTCCTAAGGGTCGTTCAGCAAGCGTAGCAGTCAATGTTCGTACTGCTTCTGGCGACTGTTCGTACCCGAAAGTTCAGATTTACTGCACTTTCTGAAACGGCCGCAGTCGGTATCTACACACGCCACTCAATCACTTCAGGAGAGTCCACATGGCCAACACTTCTTTACGCAAAGCGTCGCTGGAAAGCATGGAAGCCGAGATTTCGAGCCTGCTCAAGTCTTTGGAAAGTCTCAAGGACGATGCATCCGACGAGTCGCGCAAAACCTTGAAGGCCCTGAAAAGCAATGCCGAGAATGCCCTCAAGCACTCCCGCCACCTGATCAGCGATGCCTACGAAGAAAGCAAAGTCAAAATCCGCGAAACCGGTGTTGCAACCCGGGACTACGCACAAGAGCACCCTTGGACTACAGCCGGTGTTGCCGTCGGTGCACTGGGCCTGCTCGCAGCTTATCTGCTGTGCAAACGCGGCGACTAAGCCGGTTCGCGCCGTAGCTCAGCCTTGAGCCACTGCGCCAGTTGCCCGGCGCGCCCATCGGCGGCGCGCTTGGGCAGCCACAGCGCCAGGTGCGCCGGGGTTTCACTGAAACCCCACGGCGCCACCAGGCGACCCGCACGCAAGTCCTCGGCCACCAGCGGCTGAGGCGCAATCGCCACGCCCAATCCTGCCACTGCCGCCTCCAGCAAATAATACAAATGCTCAAACCCCTGGCCGTGTTTCAACGCGCCGGGCTCGATGCCGTGCTGCGCTGCCCAACTGGGCCAGGCTTGCGGGCGTGAGGTGGTGTGCAACAGCTTTTCACCACACAAGGCCTCGGCGGGTGCCTCGCGCAAACGTTCATAGCCGGCAAAGCGCGGGCTCATCACCGGGCCGATGCGTTCACTGGCCAGCTCATACACCTGCATATCCGCCGGCCATGGCGGCTCAGCGAACACCAGCAGTGCGTCCAGGCCTGGGCGGCGCGGGTCCAGATCGCCATCACCCGCCGACAGGTGCAAGCGCAGGTCCGGCAAGTCCGCGTTCAAGCGGCCCAGGCGCGGGATCAACCAGCGCGCCAGCAGGCTGCCCGAACAGCCGAGCACGAAAGGCGCATCGGCGCTGGCCTGGGTCAGCTCGGCACACACATCCCTAAGGCGCTCGAATGCCTCGGCGCTGGCATCCCGTAGCCGGACGCCTGCATCTGTGAGTTTAAGGCCTCGACCTTCCTTGACGAACAGGCTGATCCCCAAATGCTCCTCCAGCACCTTCAACTGGCGGCTGACGGCACCGTGGGTCACATGCAATTGCTCGGCGGCCTGACTGACGCTGTTCAAGCGCGCAGTCGCTTCAAAGGCACGCAGGGCGTTGAGGGGCGGAAGGTCTCGGCTCATCTGTGAGTTTTCCTGACAGGTTGCGGCGATCTTATCGGTTTTCAGCGTAGAACGTCAGGGGTAGAGTGGCCCTCATTGCTTCCCACACCCCTTCTTTCCTGGAGCGTCCCATGACTCAGTCCCAGACCGATCTACGCAACGGCCCTGACGCCAACGGCCTGTTTGGCGCGTTCGGCGGCCGCTACGTCGCTGAAACCCTGATGCCGTTGATCCTCGACCTGGCCCGCGAATACGAAGCGGCCAAGATCGATCCGGCTTTCAACGAAGAACTGGCCTACTTCCAGCGCGACTACGTCGGACGTCCAAGCCCGCTGTACTTCGCCGAGCGCCTGACCGAATTCTGCGGCGGCGCCAAGATCTACCTCAAGCGCGAAGAGCTGAACCACACCGGCGCGCACAAGATCAACAACTGCATCGGCCAGATCCTGCTGGCCCGGCGCATGGGTAAAAAACGCATCATCGCCGAGACCGGCGCCGGCATGCACGGCGTGGCCACTGCCACCGTGGCGGCGCGCTTCGGCCTGCAATGCGTGATCTACATGGGCACCACTGACATCGAGCGCCAGCAAGCCAACGTGTTCCGCATGAAGCTGCTGGGCGCGGAAGTGATCCCGGTGGTTGCCGGCACCGGCACCCTGAAAGACGCGATGAACGAAGCACTGCGTGACTGGGTGACCAACGTCGACAGCACCTTCTACCTGATCGGCACCGTGGCCGGCCCGCACCCGTACCCTGCAATGGTGCGCGACTTCCAGGCCGTGATCGGCAAGGAAACCCGCGACCAGTTGCAAGCCCAGGAAGGCCGCCTGCCGGACAGCCTGGTGGCGTGCATTGGCGGCGGTTCCAACGCCATGGGCCTGTTCCATCCGTTCCTGGACGACACCAGCGTCGAGATCATCGGCGTTGAAGCCGCCGGCCACGGCATCGAGACCGGCAAGCACGCCGCCAGCCTCAACGGCGGCGTACCGGGTGTACTTCATGGCAACCGCACCTTCCTGTTGCAGGACGAAGACGGCCAGATCATCGACGCCCATTCGATCTCCGCTGGCCTGGATTACCCCGGTATCGGCCCGGAACACGCGTGGTTGCATGACATCGGTCGCGTCCAGTACACCTCGGTGACCGACGACGAAGCCCTCGATGCCTTCCACAAATGCTGCCGCCTGGAAGGGATCATTCCTGCCCTGGAAAGCGCCCACGCCTTGGCCGAAGTGTTCAAACGCGCACCGACCCTGCCGAAGGATCACCTGATGGTGGTCAACCTGTCCGGCCGTGGCGACAAAGACATGCAGACCGTGATGCACCATATGGAAACCGCCAAGCAGGAGAAACACTGATGAGCCGCCTGCAAACCCGCTTCGCACAGCTTAAAGAACAGAATCGCGCCGCCCTGGTGACCTTCGTTACTGCTGGCGACCCTGGCTACGACACCTCGCTGGCGATCCTCAAAGGCTTGCCAGCCGCTGGCGCCGACGTGATCGAGTTGGGCATGCCCTTCACCGACCCGATGGCCGACGGCCCGGCCATTCAACTGGCCAACATCCGCGCGTTGAACGCCAAGCAGAACCTGGTGAAAACCCTGCAGATGGTCCGCGAGTTCCGCCAGGACAACAACGACACGCCGCTGGTGTTGATGGGCTACTTCAACCCGATCCACAAATACGGCGTGCCGCAGTTCATCGCCGACGCCAAGGAAGCCGGCGTGGACGGCCTGATCGTGGTCGACATGCCGCCCGAGCATAACGGCGAGCTGTGCGACCCGGCCCAGGCCGCTGGCATCGACTTCATCCGCCTGACCACGCCGACCACTGACGATGTGCGCTTGCCGACAGTGCTGAATGGCAGCTCCGGTTTTGTGTACTACGTGTCGGTGGCCGGTGTAACCGGCGCCGGCGCTGCGACCCTGGAGCACGTCGAAGAAGCCGTGACCCGCCTGCGTCGCCATACCGACCTGCCGATCAGCATCGGTTTTGGTATCCGCACGCCGGAACAAGCGGCGGCCATCGCCCGCTTGGCTGACGGTGTGGTCGTAGGTTCGGCGCTGATCGACCATATCGCCAATGCCAAGAACGACCAGCAAGCCATCGACGGCGTGTTGAGCCTGTGTGCGGCATTGTCGGAAGGCGTGCGTAACGCTCGTAAGTAAGGGCCCCGTAAGCAGTAGGTAAAGTTCCTGATACAGAGGAATCAACCCGCCCGGGCACGGCCTAAACAGCAAGACCAAGGGATTTCGAACCTCGTTCGAAATCCCTTTTTTGTTTGCGTGCCCTGAGGAATACCCGATGAAAATGCCCAAAACCGTGATTGCCGGCCTTGGCGTGCTGGTGCTTGGCGCCAGCGCCCTGGTGCAGGCTGCGCCTTATGACCAGGGCGGCCCTGACCGTGGCGGCCCGCAGGGCCAGCACGAACAACGCGGCGACGACCATCGCGGCCCGCAGGACAACCGTCGCGGCGGCCCGCCCCAGGATTTCGGCCCGGTCCGCCAGATCATCCACGATAACCACGGCCAGTTCGCCCGTGGCGCACCGCCACCGCCGAATGTACGCCTGGTGCGTGGCCAGCCGCTGCCCCGCGGCTACTACGGCGAGCGCCTCGACCGCCGCGCCTTGGAGCGCCTACCGGTGTATCCAGGTTATGAATGGCGCCGTTCGGGGCCGGACGTGGTGTTGATCGCGGTGGGTACGGGCATCGTCTACGAGATCCTCGACGGCGTCCTCAACTGAAACCCATGCACTGTAGGGCCGGCTTGCCGGCGATGGCGGTCTTGAGGGCGCTATCGCCGGCAAGCCGGCTCCTACAGGGCTGTGGTTATTTGAGTTCGATGCGTTCGACTTTGCCTACGAGCAACACGTAGGAAAGCGCCCCGAGCAACGCCAGCACCGCGATATAGGTAATCGCCGGCGCAAACGAATCGCCACTGGCTAGAAAGCCAATCACGATCGGCGTGGCAATCGCCGACAGGTTGCCGATGAAGTTGAACACCCCACCGGTCAACCCCAACAGGCGCGCCGGTGCCAGGGTCGACACCAGCGACCAGGTAATCGAGGCCAACCCATTACCAAAGAACGCCACCGCCAGGAACGCAATCACCCACGCCGTCGAATCCACATAGTTGGCACCGATGATCGCCGTGGAGATCAGCAGCCCGCCGATGATCGGCAACTTGCGCGCAAACCCCACCGACGCGCCGCGGCGAATCAACCAATCGGAAAAGATCCCGGAACACAGCACGCCCACAAACGCCGCGAGGAATGGCAATGACGCCAGCAGGCCGGACTTGATGAAGTCCATGCCGCGATACTTCACCAGATAAGTCGGGAACCACGTCAGAAAGAACCACAACGTGGAGTTGAGGCAGAACTGCCCCAGGTAGATGCCCCACAGTTTGCGCTTGCTCAACACGATGCCCAGGTCGACCCAGCTGAACGGCGCCTTGGCGGCTTTTTCCTGCATGTCTACCAGGCCGCCACCTTCACGGATCAGCTCGATTTCAGCAGCGTTCGCGCTTTTGAAATCCTTCGGCTCGCGGTACACCGCATACCAGATCGCCGCCCACAGGATGCCGACGCCACCGGTCACCACAAACACCATGTGCCAGCCAAACGCATGTTGCAGCCACGCCAGTACCGGCGTGAGGAATGCCAGCCCGACAAACTGCCCGGAGGTGTAGAAGCCGATCGCCGTGGCGCGCTCGCGCTCGGGGAACCAGGTTGTAACCACGCGGCTGTTGATCGGATAGGCCGGGGCTTCCAACGCACCCACCGCCATGCGCAGCACGAACAGCGCGATAAAGCTGGCAGCGAAGCCGAGCATGACCGTCGCAATCGACCACAGCAGCAACGCAGCGGTGTAGAGAATGCGCGGCGGCACGCGGTCCACCAGCCAGCCGCCGGGGATCTGCATGGCGGCGTAGGTCCAGCCGAACGCAGAGAAAATCAGCCCAACGTGCACTGGGTCGATCCCCAGTTCGCTGGTCAGGGCCGGGGCGGCGATGGACAGGTTGCTGCGGTCGAGGTAGTTGATCACCACGGTGATAAACAGCAGGACCATGATGAAGAAACGCTTTCGGGTAGGCGTGACTAAAGAAGCCTGCCCGGTGAAGGATTCAGGGTGCATGGGGGTTGCCTCTTCTTATGCTTATTGAGGTATGGATCAACTTGTAGGAGCCGGCTTGCCGGCGATGGCGGCGCGCCAGTCGACACCGGCAGTGGCTGATCCACCGCAATCGCCGGCAAGCCGGCTCCTACAGGTAAGCGGTGCTTACCACTCGGCGAAGCTGCCGTCGGCGTGGCGCCAGATCGGGTTACGCCAGCGGTGGCCGATGGCCGCGCGTTCGATCACGTATTCTTCGTTAATCTCGATGCCCAGGCCCGGTCCGTCGGGGATCTTCACAAAGCCCTGGTCATAGTCGAACACGCCCGGATCACGCACGTAATCGAGCAGGTCATTGCTCTCGTTGTAGTGAATGCCCAGGCTTTGCTCCTGGATAAACGCGTTGTAGCAGACCGCGTCCAGTTGCAGGCATGCCGCCAAGGCAATCGGGCCCAGCGGGCAGTGCAGGGCCAGGGCCACGTCGTAGGCTTCGGCCATGTTGGCGATCTTGCGGGTTTCGGTGATGCCACCGGCATGGGACGCATCCGGCTGGATGATGTCGACGTAGCCTTCGCTGAGCACACGCTTGAAATCCCAACGCGAGAACAGGCGCTCGCCCAGGGCAATCGGCGTGCTGGTCAGCGGTGCCAGCTCTTTCAGCGCTTCGTAGTTCTCGCTGAGCACCGGCTCTTCGATGAACATCAATTTGTACGGGTCGAGTTCCTTCATCAGCACCTTGGCCATGGGCTTGTGCACCCGGCCATGGAAGTCGACGCCGATGCCGACATTGGGACCCACCGCGTCACGCACGGCGGCGACGTTGGCCAGGGCCAGGTCGACTTTTTCAAAGCTGTCGACGAACTGCAGTTCTTCGGTGCCGTTCATCTTCACCGCGGTGAAGCCACGGGCCACTGCCTCTTTGGCAGCGCGGGCGGTGTCGGCCGGGCGATCACCGCCGATCCACGAGTAAACGCGGATCTTGTCACGCACCTGACCGCCGAGCAGATCGCTGACCGACACACCGAGCGCCTTGCCCTTGATGTCCCACAGCGCCTGGTCGATGCCGGCGAGGGCGCTCATGTGCACGGCGCCGCCGCGGTAGAAGCCGCCACGATAAAGCACGGTCCAGATGTCTTCGATATTGCGTGGGTCTTTGCCGATCAGGTAGTCGGACAATTCTTCGACGGCAGCGGCCACGGTGTGGGCGCGGCCTTCTACAACAGGCTCACCCCAGCCGGTCACGCCCTGGTCGGTCTCGACTTTCAGGAAGCACCAGCGCGGTGGGACGATAAAGGTCGTCAGTTTGGTGATTTTCATCTGTTATCTCTCTTATAGATGCGGCGCCGGTAGGCGCGAAACTTGATTCAGCTAAGGGCTTTCCAGGCGGCGACATAAGCCTGGGCGCGGCTCGCTACCTGATCCACGGTCATACCCGGTTTGAACAACCCGGAACCCAGCCCGAAACCTTTGGCGCCGGCGTCGGTGAACACCTGCATGTTGTCCGGGGTGATGCCTCCCACCGGCAGCAGCAAGGTGCCAGCCGGCAATACCGCCAGCCACGCCTTGATCACCGAAGGGCCCATTTGCTCGGCGGGGAACAGCTTCAGCACGTCGGCGCCTTCGGCCAGTGCCGCGAAGGCTTCGGTCGGCGTAGCCACGCCCGGCGACAGAAACAGGCCTGCGGCTTTCGCAGCACGCAAAACCTTGGCATCGCTGTGGGGCATGACGATCACTTGGCCGCCGGCCGCCTTCACTTGCTCAACCTGCTCCGGCGTCAACACCGTGCCAGCACCGATCAGGCAATCGGCGGGCAAACTGTCGCGCAGGGTGCGGATACTGGTGTAGGGATCAGGCGAATTCAGCGGGACTTCGATCACCCGAAACCCCGCTTGGTACAGCACCTGGCCGACAGCCTGGGCTTCGTCCGGGCGAATGCCGCGCAGGATGGCGATCAAACCGTTTTGCGCGAGTGCTTGCTTGAGCATGTCAGGCCTCCAATACAGGTTGAGTGAGCCCAGCCGCCACGGCCAGCTGCCACAGGCCGCGCTCGGTGGCTTCCTGCTCCAGGCTGACGTGGGCAAAGCCGCAAAGGGCGAGGGCACGTTGATAACGGGCGCAAAGGGGCGCGGCGCCGACCAGGATGATCGGCTTGTGTTTGGCGCTGTCGGGCAGACCGGCGAGTTCATGGCCGATAAGCAAGCCGGACAGGTAATCGGGCTGCTGGTCAGGCGCGAGTTCGCCGGTGAGCCCCAGGGTGCGGGCACTGAACAAGGTGGACAGCACGCCGCGCTGGCCGTCTTCGGAAAGCGCCACGTGCACGCCTCGGTCGAAGGCTTCGACCTGGAATTGTTCGGACGGCAGCTGAGTACGCCCAAGGATGCTGTGTTTGCTCAACACCGCAAACAGCTCGCCGGTCATGAAGGTATCGAAATGCGTGATGCAGCCCTCGACCACTTCTACCCACTTGGAATGGCTGCCCGGCAGGCCGATCAACACATCGGCGCCCAGCCCTTGCAGCACGCCCAGCACTTGGGTTTCTTCGCCGCGCATCACGTTGGGCAGGCCGACCTGCTCGATCACGCCCGGCACGATGTGCACGTCCACGCCGCGCAGGCTGTGCACTTGGTGCAGCGCCTGGCCGAGGCTGGCGACATCGACCGGGGTATTGCGATAGGCCGCCTCGCTCCAGCCCTGGGCGCTGCCGACCATGCCACAGGCAATTACCGGTAACCCCGGCTGGGCGTCGAGCCAATCCCCGCACGCCGCGTCGAACGCCAACTCGAAGCCGTTGCTGCAACGCACGCCGGCAATGTCCCGGGGTTCGCTGGGCAAATGCATGATGCCCCACGCCAGCGAGCGCTGTTCCAGCACTGTGCCTGCGGGGCCGAGTTTATAAGCACGAAGGGAGCTGGTTCCCCAATCGAGCGCGATCAATTGCGCCTGCATCGCTTCACCTGAGTTCTGAGCGGATGCAGCGAATATAAACCTACGCGAACGAAAGTCTCAATATATAAATATCAATCCCATATTTAGGGACTTAATTTAAGAAAAGGCTGACAGGTTCAGCTCCCGCATCGCCCCCATCCAGACGGCATAGTCAGTGTGGTCCTTCAGGTCATCACCGGTTTCGGGGTGCAGGAACACCACCAGCCCGTTACGATGGATCACCAACCACGGCAGCACGACACCGATGTACTCTGGATCGAACGCCAGCTGGCAGCTCCAATCCGGGTGCGGGCCCACCGGTCGTTCGTGCACACGGCCCATGCGCAGTGGGAAGAGTTTGGCGGCGTCTTCGCACAGGCTGCGCGCCTGTTCGATCGTGCTGGCGTCGAAGTAGATATGGGCGTGGTAGCCCTTGATACGTTGCATGGCGGACTCCGGATCCATTATGCGCCCGATGCTAGACCGCAATGGACGGCAGGGCCAGCCCGGTCAGCGACTGGGCGCTGCTGGCTTGTTCTGCCACCAACCAGTCGACGAAGCGCTCGACCAACTGCCCCCGACGTTTGCGCTGGGGCTGCACCACGTAATAGCCAAAGCGCGAGATCACCGTGTCGCTCACCGGCCGGCACAACCAGCCCTGTTCCAGCAGGTTATCCACCAGGTGGCGCCAGCCGATGGCAACGCCCTGGCCGGCAATCGCGGCCTGGATCAACAGGGTGTAATTGTCGAAACGCAGTTGGCCGGGCGTCGGTGCCGCACTGATTCCCAGCTCACGAAACACACCGCTCCAGTCGAACCATTGGCTGTTGTTTTCCTGGCGCAGGTGCAGCAGCGGGAAATCGTGCAAATTCTGCACAGTCAGCGGCGTGGCCTGTTCCTTGAGCCACTGAGGGCTGCACACCGGGAACACTTCCTCGTTGAACAGCCACAGGCTGTCGCCCTGCTTGAAACGGCCGTCGCCAAACAACACCGCCACGTCGATATCGCTGCGCAAAGTGGCGTGATTGCGCTCGCTGGTCACCAGGCTCACATCAACCTGCGGGTTGGCCTGATGAAAGCGATGCAGGCGCGGCATCAGCCAATAGGCGGCGAAGGCGAAGTCGGTGGCGACTTGCAACACTTCATGCTGATCCTGCTGGGTGATCAGGCTCAAGCCCTGGTTGATGCCTTGCAAACCGCCTTGCACATGCTCGAACAGCAGGGCGCCGGCGTCGGTCAGTTCAATCCCTCGGTAGATGCGATCAAACAGGCGAATCGCCAACTGTTCTTCCAGGCGCTTGATCTGCTGGCTGATGGCCGGTTGGGTGGTGCCCAGTTCCATCGCGGCGGCGGTAAAACTGCGATGGCGTGCGGCGGCTTCGAAGGCGCGCAGCAAATCGAGGGACAGGTCACCAAGGGCTTCATACATAAGCTGTGCTTATCCTAGACATTGCTTTTCATGGGCTTTACCCCAATTTTCGTGGGCTGCATGCTCATTGGCATAAACACCGCCTATGGAATGCCGATAGATCATGAAGCGCAAGAACATTCTTTTCATCATGGCCGATCAAATGGCCGCGCCGATGCTTCCGTTCTACGGTTCTTCGCCTATCAAACTACCGAACTTGAGCCGCCTCGCCGCACAAGGCGTGGTGTTCGATGCCGCCTATTGCAACAGCCCGTTGTGCGCGCCGTCGCGTTTCACCCTGGTGAGTGGCCAGTTGCCGAGCAAGATCGGCGCCTACGACAACGCCGCCGATTTCCCCGCCGACGTGCCGACCTACGCCCACTACCTGCGCCGCCTCGGCTACCGCACCGCGCTGTCGGGCAAGATGCACTTCTGCGGTCCCGACCAGTTGCATGGCTACGAAGAACGCCTGACCAGCGACATCTACCCCGCCGACTATGGCTGGGCGGTGAACTGGGATGAGCCGGACGTACGCCCCACCTGGTATCACAACATGTCGTCGGTGCTGCAAGCCGGGCCGTGTGTGCGCACCAACCAGCTGGATTTCGACGAAGAGGTGGTGTTCAAGGCCCAGCAATACCTGTTCGACCATATCCGCGAAGACGGCGACCAGCCGTTCTGCCTGACGGTGTCGATGACTCACCCCCATGACCCGTACACCATTCCCAAGCCGTTCTGGGACCTGTACGACGACGCTGATATCCCTTTGCCTACGACCCCTGCGCAAGGCGATCTCGACCCACACTCCCAGCGCCTGCTCAAGGTCTACGACCTGTGGGACAAGCCGCTGCCTGTGGATAAGATCCGCGACGCACGCCGCGCCTATTTCGGCGCGTGCAGCTACATCGACAGCAACGTCGGCAAGCTGCTGCAAACTCTGGAAGACACCGGCCTGGCCGACGACACCATCATCGTGTTCTCCGGCGACCACGGCGACATGCTCGGCGAACGCGGCCTCTGGTACAAAATGCACTGGTTTGAAATGGCCGCCCGCGTGCCGCTGCTGGTCAGTGCGCCGGGGCAGTTCGCGGCAGGCCGCGTGAGCAAAGCCGTGTCCACCGCCGACCTGCTGCCGACCCTGGTGGAACTGGCCGGCGGCGAGCTGGACCCGCGCCTGCCGCTGGACGGCCGCTCGCTGGTCCCGCACTTGCAAGGGCAGGGCGGGCACGACGAAGTGTTTGGCGAGTACATGGCCGAAGGCACCATCAGCCCGCTGATGATGATTCGCCGGGGCGCCTACAAATTCATCTACAGCGAAGACGACCCTTGTCTACTGTTCGATGTACACAACGACCCACGGGAGCATGAAGACCTCAGCCAGTCGCCGCAACACCGGGCACTGTTTGCAGCCTTCCTGGACGAGGCGCGGGCCAAATGGGACATCCCGGCGATCCACCAACAGGTGCTCGCCAGCCAACGCCGCCGCCGTCTGGTGTTTGAAGCACTGACCCAGGGCAAGCTGAAGAGCTGGGATCACCAGCCACTGGTGGACGCCAGTCAGCAATACATGCGCAACCATATCGACCTCGACGACCTGGAGCGCAAGGCACGTTATCCACAACCCTGCCAAAACCAATAACACTGAGGGAAGGCCATGCAAAAGTTAACTGTGATGCTGGGGCTCCTGGCGCTGGGAAGCGCCAATGTTTACGCAGACGCCAGTTGTGAAACGGTAAAGATGGCCGATCCGGGCTGGAGCGATATTGCGGCCACCAATGCCATCACCGGTTTTCTGCTGACGGGCATGGGCTACAAACCCAAGGTCGACACCCTGGCGGTGCCAATCACCTTTGGCGGGCTCAAGGATGGCCAGGTGGACGTGTTCCTGGGCAACTGGATGCCAGCGCAGCAGGGTTTCTATGACAAGTTCGTGGCAAATGGCGACGTGGTGCAACTGGCGAAGAACCTCGACGGCACTGAGTTCACCCTCGCCGTGCCGGACTATGTGTGGGACGCCGGGGTGCATGACTTTGCCGACCTGAACAAATTTGCCGACAAGTTCGACAAGAAGATCTACGGCATCGGCTCCGGCGCGCCGGCGAATATCTCCTTGCAGGACATCATCAAGAAAAACGACTTCTCACTCGGCCAGTGGAAGTTGGTGGAGTCCAGCGAACAGGCGATGCTCGCCGAAGTGTCGCGCGCCGTTAAGAAGCAGAAATTCGTGACCTTCCTCGGCTGGACCCCGCACCCAATGAACGTGCAGTTGAAAATGCACTACCTCAAGGGCGGGGAGAAATATTTTGGTGACACCGGCAGCGTGTATACCTTGACCCGCAAGGGCTACGCACAGGCCTGCCCGAACGTAGGAAAACTGCTGACCAACCTGAGTTTTACCCAGGAGATGGAGAACAGCATCATGGCCGAGGTGGCCAACAACAAGGTCAGCAATGCCGATGCGGCGAAGGCGTGGATCAAGGCCAACCCGGCGGTGTTGGATAAGTGGCTGGAGGGCGTGAAGACCGTGGATGGCAAGGACGCGCTGGCGGCCGTAAAAGCCAAACTCTGAATGCAACATCACCCCCTGTAGGAGCCGGCTTGCCGGCGAAGCACTCGAAAACGCCGCGTTTTTTCAGACAACCCGCGTTATCGTTACCCACCTTCGCTGGCAAGCCAGCTCCTACAGTATTTCGAGCAGCCCGATGCCCCGGCCCAACCGCCATACACTTTTCCCCTTCCTCGCCTGGCTCCCGCGCCAGACCCGCGCCAGCGTTGGCCGGGATGCGATGGTGGGCCTCAGTGGCGCGGTTCTCGCCTTGCCACAGTCAATTGCCTACGCGCTGATCGCCGGTCTCCCACCCGAATACGGCCTGTACGCCGCAATCATCCCGGTGCTGATCGCCTGCCTCTGGGGTTCCTCCTGGCACCTGATCTGCGGCCCCACGGCGGCGATTTCCATTGTGCTCTACGCCAGCGTCAGCCCCTTGGCCGTGCCGGGCTCACAGGACTACATCACCCTGATCCTGTTGCTCACCTTCCTCGCCGGGGTTTTCCAGTGGCTGCTGGGCATGCTGCGCTTTGGCGCGCTGGTGAATTTTGTTTCCCATTCGGTGGTGCTCGGTTTCACCCTGGGTGCCGCCGTGGTGATTGCGCTCGGGCAACTGCCCAATCTGCTGGGGCTGGATTTGCCGAGCCAGGCCACGGCAATCAATAGCCTGCTGGCACTGATCCATCACAGCGGCGAATGGGACCACGCGTCCCTCATGCTCGGGCTCGGCACCTTGCTGGTGGGCGCACTGCTCAAATACCTCGTACCACGCTGGCCGACCCTGTTGATCGCCCTGGCGCTGGGCAGCCTGGTGGCGTGGCTGTGGCCGGCGATGTTCGGGCATGTGGCGCTGGTCAGTTCGTTTGTCGGCAAACTGCCGCCGTTCAGCCCGTTGCCGATGGACCTGGACGTGATCCTGCGCCTGCTGCCGAGCGCCGTGGCGGTGGGCATGCTGGGGTTGGTGACCAGCCTGTCGATTGCCCGTTCGTTGTCGGCGCGTTCCCAGCAATTGCTTGATGCCAACCAGGAAGTCCGTGCGCAGGGCTTATCCAACATCGTTGGCGGATTTTTCTCCGGGTATTTGTCAGCCGGTTCCTTTACCCGCTCCGGCCTCAGTTATGAGGCGGGTGCCTGTTCGCCATTGGCGGGCGTGTTTTCCGCGTTGTGGGTGGCACTGTTTGCGCTGTTTGGCGCGGCGTTGATCGCCCACATTCCGATCCCGAGCATGGCAGCGAGCATCTTGCTGATCAGTTGGGGGCTGGTGGACCGTCGCGGTATTCGCGCGTTATTCCGCGTCAGTCGCGCCGAGTTCGTGGTGATGAGCCTGACCTGCGTCGCCACTTTGCTGCTGGAGCTGCAAACGGCAATTTACGCCGGGGTGCTGGCGTCGCTGTTTTTCTACCTCAAGCGCACGTCGCAGCCACGGGTACAGCAATGGCGCGATGGCGATGAGGATGTGCTGCGGGTAGGCGGTTCGATCTTTTTCGGCGCCAGCCACTACCTGCAAGTACGCCTGCAAAGCCTGCAGGGCGAACGGGTGGTGATCGAGGCGCAGCAGATCAACTTTATCGACTATTCGGGGGTGGAGATGCTGCACCAGGAGGCGCGGCGGTTGCGCGGGTTGGGGCGCAGCTTGACGTTGCGTCGGGCGCGGCCACAGGTCGTTGAAGAACTTAAGAAGCTGGAGGGGGCCGACAAGTGCCCCCTCCATTTCGAAGACTGACCCCCCCCCTGTAGGAGCCCGGCTTGCCGGCGATAGCGCCCGCGAGGTCAGCACACGTCTTGAGGGCCAATCGCCGGCAAGCCGGTTCCTACAATGACCGTGCCCACGTCAGATCGATGTCAGGCCAACTGGCGGCGCAGTTCGGCCAACACCGGCGCTGACTCCGGGCGCACACCGCGCCACAGGAAGAACGCTTCCGCTGCCTGTTCCACCAGCATGCCCAGGCCATCCATCGCCACGGCTGCGCCTTGTTCGGTGGCCCAGCGGCAAAACGCGGTCGGTTCCTTGGCGTACATCATGTCGTAGCAAAAGGTCTTGCCCGGTTCGATCAGGCTGCCGGCAATCGGCGGTACATCGCCTGACAGGCTGGCGGAGGTGGCGTTGATGATCACGTCCACCGGCTCACGCAACCAATCGAAACCACTGGCGGACACCGGGCCCAGGTCGTCGAACAACTCAGCGAGCATTTCGGCCTTTTCCACGGTGCGGTTGGCGATGATCAGCGAAGCGGGCTGTTCGGCCAACAATGGTTCCAATGCGCCGCGCACCGCGCCTCCGGCGCCCAACAACAGGATGCGTTTGCCTTGCAGGCCCAACCCGGCATTGACCGTCAGGTCGCGCACCAGGCCCGCACCGTCGGTGTTGTCACCCAACAGGCTGCCGTCGGCCAGCTTGCTCAGGGTGTTCACCGCGCCCGCGCGTTGGGCGCGTTCGGTCAAGGTGTTGGCCAAGCGGTAGGCGTCTTCCTTGAACGGTACGGTGACGTTGGCGCCACGGCCTTGTAGAAAAAACTCACGGGCACAGCCAGTGAAATCCTCCAGCGGCGCCAGCAAGGTGCTGTAGTCCAGTTGCTCGCCGGTCTGCTCGGCGAACATGCGATGGATCAGCGGCGACTTGCTGTGGCCAATGGGATTGCCGAACACGACATAGCGGTCCATCAGACAGCCGCCTTGGGCGCGGTAAGGCCCAGCCAGTCGCGGTCTTGCAGGAAGTAGTCGGTGAGGCGCGCTTCTTCGCTGCCGGCCTCGGCCTTCCAATCGTAGCTCCAGCGCACTTGCGGCGGCAGCGACATCAGGATCGACTCGGTGCGCCCGCCCGATTGCAGGCCGAACAGGGTGCCACGGTCGTAGACCAGGTTGAATTCAACGTAGCGGCCGCGACGGAATTCCTGGAATTCGCGCTGCTGCTCGGTGTAGGCGGTGGCTTTGCGGCGCTGCACGATCGGCAAGTAGGCGTCGATGTAAGCGTCGCCGATGGCACGGATGAAGGCGAAGCAGGTGTCGAAGTCCCATTCGTTCAGATCATCGAAGAACAGGCCGCCGATGCCGCGCGGTTCGTTGCGGTGCTTGATGTGGAAGTAGGTGTCGCACCAGGCTTTGTAGCGCGAATACACGTCGGGACCGAACGGCGCACAGGCCTGCTCGGCCACGCGGTGCCAGTGGATGCAGTCTTCGTCGTTGCCATAGTAAGGCGTGAGGTCGAAACCACCGCCGAACCACCACACCGGCTCTTCGCCTTCTTTTTCAGCGATGAAAAAGCGCACGTTGGCGTGGGAAGTCGGTACGTGTGGGTTGTGCGGGTGGATCACCAGCGACACCCCCAGGGCCTCAAAGCCACGGCCGGCCAGCTCAGGCCGATGCGCGCTGGCGGACGGTGGCAGACCGCTGCCAAACACGTGGGAAAAGTTGACGCCGCCTTTTTCGATCACCGAACCGTTTTCGATCACGCGGGTGCGACCGCCGCCGCCGGCAGGCCGGGTCCAGGCGTCTTCGATAAAGCGAGTGTCCGTCTCGAAGGTTTCCAGGGCGCTGCAAATCCGGTCTTGCAGGTCAAGCAGATAGGCCTTTACAGCCTCGGTGCGGGTAGTCATGGCATCACCTTGAATCGGGCAAAGCTACGCGAGGCCATTGGGCGTCGGCGGCAAATGGGCGCACAGGATACCACTGCACCCGGTTGCGCCGCAGTTGACGAAGATCAAGCTTAGGAGTCCGATAGGGGGCTACGCGATTCGAACCCAGGAGAAGTGCAGATGGCCAAACGTATCCAGTTCAGCGCCCATGGCGGCCCCGAAGTACTTGAGTTTGTGGACTACACGCCGGCAGAGCCCGGCCCGCAGCAGGTTCGCGTGCGTAATGAGGCGATTGGCCTGAACTTCATCGACACCTATTTCCGCAGTGGCCTGTATGCGCCGCCCGCGTTGCCATCGGGGTTGGGCGCAGAGGGCGCTGGGGTGGTCGACGCGGTCGGCAGCGAAGTCACTCAATTCAAGGTCGGCGACCGTGTGGCCTACGGCAGTGGCCCGTTGGGCGCTTACAGCCAACTGCATGTGTTGCCCGCCGCCAACCTGGTGCACCTGCCGGACGACATCAGCTTCGAACAAGCTGCGGGTGCCATGCTCAAGGGCCTGACCGTGCAGTACCTGCTGCGCCAGACCTACGAACTGAAGGGCGGCGAAACCATCCTGTTCCATGCCGCTGCCGGTGGCGTGGGCTCCCTGGCCTGCCAATGGGCCAAGGCACTGGGCGTGAAGCTGATCGGTACGGTCAGCTCGCCGGAAAAAGCCGCCCTGGCCAAATCCCTCGGCGCCTGGGAAACCATCGACTACAGCAAGGAAAACGTCGCACAGCGCGTGCTGGAATTGACCGACGGCAAAAAAGTACCGGTGGTGTACGACGGCGTCGGCAAAGACACCTGGCTGACCTCACTGGACAGCGTCGCGCCACGTGGGTTGGTGGTGAGTTTCGGCAATGCGTCGGGCGCGGTGGATGGGGTGAACCTGGGGATCCTGGCGGCCAAGGGCTCGCTGTACGTCACCCGGCCGACCCTGGCGACCTACGCCAACAACCCTCAGAACCTGCAGGCGATGGCGGATGACCTGTTCTCGATGATCAAGAGCGGCAAGGTTCGTATTGATATCAACCAGCGGTATGCGCTGGCGGAGGCGGCGAAGGCGCAGACGGAGTTGTCGGGGCGCAGGACGACTGGGTCGACCATTCTGTTACCGTAAGGCTTCAGGGTGCTATTGCCGGCAAGCCGGCTCCTACAGAAAGCACACAGTCCCTGTAGGAGCCGGCTTGCCGGCGAGGTCTCAAGAAGGCCGCACCACTTCGCCGGTCACCAAATCACGAATCAAGCTCGGGTTCTTGCGCCCACCCAGGGCGCCACCCAGCACCAGATCCACCTGGCCACGGAAGTACTGCTCCACGCGAATCCGCGTGCGCGCCGCCGGGCGACCCTGCGGGTTGGCCGAGGTTGAAATCAAAGGCCCAACCAGCGAGCACAAGTCCCGCACCAGCGGATGGTCAGTCACCCGCAGCGCCACGGTGTCGTGCACACCCGTCACCCATTCCGGCAACAAGTCTTGATGGGGCACCAGCCAGGTATTCGGCCCTGGCCAGGTGCTGGCCATGCGGTCGATCCAGTCCTGCGGGAAGTCTTCGAACAGAAAGTCGAACTGACGGATGTTGTCCGCCACCAGGATCAGGCCCTTGTCCACCGAACGGTTCTTGATGGCGAGCAAACGGTCTACTGCTTCTTCGTTCCACGGATCGCAGCCCAAGCCCCAAACCGCTTCGGTTGGATAGGCAATCACCGCGCCTGCGCGAATTTCTCGTGCGGTTTCCAGCACACGCCACCGGTTGACCATTGTTCACTCTCCAGACTAAAGCTCTGCGCAGTTTACCGATCTTCTTTACAAAACCTAGCAGCGCGCAAGCCAGCGCCCGCTTTCGCAAATGACCTGTCCTTCCAGCTCAAGCTCCGTAAGGCACGCAAGCACCTGGGACAGCGGTCGCCCACTGGCAATCGCCAAGGCTTCACTGGTGTGCGGCGCCGCGTGCAGCAGTGCCACCAGCGGATGGACAACAGGCACCGGGGTAGGGCGTGACAACGCCTGCCAGCCCCGCAAACCTTCCAGGATGTGCTCGATCGTCTCCACTAGAACCGCGCCGTCACGGATCAATTGGTGGCATCCCTTAGCACCGGGATGGTGGATGGAACCCGGAATCGCATACACCTCGCGCCCTTGCTCCGCCGCCAGTTTCGCTGTGATCAGCGATCCGCTGGCCATGCTGGCTTCCACCACCAGTACACCCAGAGACAGGCCACTGATGATCCGATTGCGTCGGGGAAAATTACTCGCCTGGGGCGGCGCGTCGAGAGGGAACTCGGAAACCACGGCGCTACCCTGGTCAATCATCGCCGCCGCAAGCCGTCGATGGCGCTGTGGATAAAAATTTTCAAGTCCGGTGCCGAGCACGCCGATTGTCTGGCCGCCGACATCCAACGCCGCTTGATGGGCCGCACCGTCAATGCCCAGCGCAAGGCCACTGGTGATGACAAAACCAGCGCTCGCCAAACTGCGAGAAAAGGCAGCCGCCGTGTCCATGCCGGGACGCGATGCACGACGACTGCCCACCATCGCCAGTTGCGGTTTTTCCAGGATTGCAGGGTCACCGGCGACGAATAACAGCGGCGGCGCGTCATCGATCTGGGCAAGCAGCGCCGGGTAGTCCGGCTGGTCCCACATCAGCAAATGCTGGGCCGGACAGGCCAGCCAGGCCAGTGCCGCACTCGCGCCGTCGCGGATTTCATGACTGCGCCGGGCATCGGCGCTGATGGCCGGCAGCCCCAGCGAACGCCAGGCGCTGGCAGGCGCGCTGATGGCTTTTGAGGCAGAGCCAAACGCCTCGATCAACAAGCGAAAACGCTTCGGACCCAATTCCGGCAGCCTGTGCAAGCGTAGACGCGCTTCCAGTTCTGACGGAGATATTTCATGGTTGTTTGTCGGATACATCTGATCATCCTTGACCGGAACAAGCTGTGGATAACTCTGTTGGTAACTTATTTAGCAGGCTATTTATTGTGTTTGATGAGCAGTCTCGAAACGGTCCATCACTGCCAGGGGGCGTGAAGCCTTGAGGACCAGGCCGTAACTGAGTTTTTCGTACGTGCGAAACACCAGCAGGGTGCCGGCGTGTTCATCAGGGAGTTTTGTCGGAGCGCCCGTGAGGGTGTCGCGGACGTTGGCACCGGCCTTGATCACGCTGAGCAGTTGGCCTTCGACCAGGCCGTCACGACGTCCTTTGTTCAGGGTCACGGCATCCAGCACGCCGATCTGGGTCACGCCCTTGGGGATATCGATGATCTGCCCTTCGATAAAGGGCGTGGTTGGCGAGACCGCAAAGGCTGCCGGATCGGCCGGAGGTTGTGCACGCAACAGACGGTCACCGGGTCGCACCTCCTGAGTAATACGTTGGACGGCCAGGGTGGTGAGGTCGCCAGCCGTTACAAAACGGGCGGTACCAATGTCGTCGGCGTTGATCCCCAACAGCTCTCGAGTCTGCGGGTCGGTGTAGACCTTGCCACGCCGGAATATGCCGTAGTTGGGCTGGGAGGGGTCCAGGTCGCCCCTGGCGAACACCCGCTCGCCATTGGCGCCGAGCACGCGACCAGCCTCGGCAGCAACGATGTACGGCGCATTGTCCAGGTCCTGGGGTGTATCAAGGATGCGGTTATGCAGCAGGAAGCGCTGGATAGCCTGTTGCGTCGGTTGTTCCAGGCGCTGGACGGGCGGGGGCAGCAGGGCCATGGAAAACGGGGCCCACAGCAGCAAGACGAGTAGCGATTTCCTCATGGGGTGAATCTCCTTTATTATGTGCGTTCGCGTGAAATGCCTTGGCCTTCGCGGCTTTTAAGGGTTTCACACCGGCTGTCTGGGTCCATCCCAACGCCGATTTGCCTCTACCTCACATGTGCAGCAATTACGCTTATGGCTATTTTGAACATCCTCGAATTCCCCGACTCGCGCCTGCGCACGATCGCCAAACCGGTGGCCGTAGTGGACGACAAGGTTCGTCAGTTGGTCGATGACATGTTTGAAACAATGTATGAAGCCCCGGGCATCGGCCTCGCCGCGACCCAGGTCAACGTGCATCAGCGCGTCGTGGTCATGGACCTGTCGGAAGATCGCAGCGAACCGATGGTGTACATCAACCCGGAGTTCGAACCGCTGACCGACGAGATGGGCGAATACCAGGAAGGCTGCCTCTCCGTGCCGGAGTTCTACGAGAACGTCGAACGCCCGCTGCGCGTGAAGATCAAGGCCCTGGACCGCGACGGCAAGCCATTTGAGCTGATTGCCGAAGGCCTGCTCGCAGTGTGCATCCAGCACGAATGCGACCACCTCAACGGCAAGCTGTTTGTCGATTACCTGTCCACGCTCAAGCGCGACCGAATCAAGAAGAAGCTGGAAAAAAAGCATCGCCAGCAAGCTTGATGCCCCCTTCCAAAGGCTTGCTGCGGCAAGCCTTTTTCTTTTGTGACTGCTTTTAACCGAGACCTCCCATGACCGAGCCACTGCGCATTGTTTTTGCCGGCACGCCTGAATTTGCCGCCGAACACCTCAAGGCCCTGCTTGCCAGCCCTTATGACATCGTCGCGGTGTACACCCAGCCGGATCGCCCGGCCGGTCGTGGGCAAAAACTGATGCCGAGCCCGGTCAAGCAACTGGCGCTGGAGCACAACATTCCCGTGCTGCAACCGCCGACCCTGCGCAACGCCGAGGCCCAGGCCGAACTGGCGGCGCTGAAGCCGGACCTGTTGGTGGTGGTGGCCTACGGCTTGATCCTGCCGCAAGCGGTGCTGGATATCCCACGCCTGGGCTGCATCAACAGCCATGCCTCATTGCTGCCTCGCTGGCGCGGTGCGGCGCCGATTCAGCGCGCCGTGGAAGCCGGTGACAGCGAAAGCGGCGTGACCGTGATGCGCATGGAAGCAGGGCTGGACACCGGCCCGATGCTGCTCAAGGTCACCACCCCGATCACCGGCGAAGACACCGGCGGCAGCCTGCACGACCGCCTTGCAGAGCTGGGCCCGCCCGCCGTGATCCAGGCCATCGCCGGCCTGGCTGCTGGCACTCTGGAAGGTGAGGTGCAGGACGACAGCCTGGCCACTTACGCCCACAAACTGAACAAAGACGAAGCGCGCATCGACTGGAGCCGCCCGGCCCTGGAGCTGGAGCGTCTGGTGCGTGCGTTCAACCCGTGGCCGATCTGCCACAGCACCCTCAACGGCGAAGCCTTGAAAGTGTTGGCCGCCACCTTGGCCGAGGGCAAAGGCGCTCCCGGTGAGATCATCGGCGCCAGCAAGGACGGCCTGCTGGTCGCCTGCGGTGAACAAGCACTGTGCCTGACTCGTCTGCAATTGCCCGGTGGCAAGGCGCTGAATTTCAGCGATTTGTTCAACAGCCGTCGTGAGAAATTTGCCGTGGGTACTCTCCTCGGGGCTGCCCAATGAACCCACGTCTGGCCGCCGCCAAGGCTCTCGCTGCCGTCCTCCAAGGCAAGGCTTCGCTGAACAGTTCGTTGCCGACTCAGTTGGACAAGGTCGAGGACCGCGATCGCGGTTTCACCCAGGACCTGGCCTTTGGCACGGCCCGCTGGCAGCCGCGTTTGTCGGCGCTGGCAACCAAATTACTGCAAAAGCCGTTCAAGGCGGCCGATGCGGATGTCGAGGCGCTGCTGCTGGTGGGCCTCTATCAACTGCTCTACACCCGCGTGCCCGCCCACGCCGCTATCGGCGAAACGGTCGGTTGCGCCGACAAGCTGAAAAAACCCTGGGCCAAGGCCCTGCTCAACGCCGTGCTGCGCCGCGCCCAGCGCGAAAGCGAAGCGCTGCTGGCCGAGCTGGAACATGACCCGGTGGTGCGCACTGCCCATCCGCGCTGGCTGCAAAAATCCCTGAAGGCGTTCTGGCCTGAGCAGTGGGAAGCCATTTGCGCAGCGAACAATGCGCACCCGCCGATGATCCTGCGGGTCAACCGTCGTCATCACAGCCGTGACGCGTACCTGCAATTGCTCACCGACGCCGACATCAATGCCACCTCGTGCGTGTACAGCATCGACGGCATCGTGCTCGAAGCCGCCACTGACGTGCGCAGTCTGCCGGGCTTTGCCGAAGGCTGGATCAGCGTGCAGGATGAAGCCGCTCAACTGGCCGCCGACCTGCTCGACCTGGCGCCGGGCCAGCGCGTGCTCGACGCGTGCTGCGCGCCAGGCGGTAAGACGTGTCACATCCTGGAAGTCGAAAAAGACCTGACAGGTGTGGTCGCTGTCGACCTGGAAGCCAAACGCCTGGTGCGCGTGCGCGAAAACCTCGCTCGTCTGGGCCTCAGCGCCGAGCTGATCGCCGCCGACGGCCGTGACACCGCCACCTGGTGGGACGGCAAGCCGTTCCAGCGCATCCTGCTCGATGCACCCTGTTCCGCCACCGGCGTGATCCGCCGCCACCCGGACATCAAGCTCACCCGCCAACCCGACGACATCGCCGCCCTGGCCGTGCTGCAAGGCGAACTGCTCGACGCAATGTGGCCGACCCTGGAAGTCGGCGGCATCCTGCTCTACGCCACCTGTTCCACCTTGCCGACGGAAAACACCGAGGTGATCGAAGCCTTCCTCGCCCGCACCAGCGGCGCCCGGGAGCTGGACCTCGCCACCACGGCTGGCATCAAGCAGCCCCACGGCCGCCAGTTGCTCGCGCAAGAAGGCGGACACGATGGCTTCTACTACGCCAAACTGATCAAGATCGCCGCCGCGCGCGGCTGAATGGTTTTAAGGGAGTGACCGGATGAAAATCATCATCCTTGGGGCAGGGCAAGTCGGTGGCACGCTGGCCGAACATTTGGCCAGCGAAGCCAACGACATCACGGTGGTCGACACCGACAGCGAGCGCCTGCGCAACCTGGGCGACCGCCTCGATATCCGCACCGTACAAGGCCGTGCATCGTTCCCGACGGTGCTGCGCCAGGCCGGTGCCGACGATGCCGACATGCTGGTGGCCGTGACCAACAGCGACGAAACCAACATGGTCGCCTGTCAGGTCGCCCATACCCTGTTCCACACCCCGACCAAAATCGCCCGTGTACGCGAAGCGGCCTACCTGACCCGCGCCGGTCTGTTCGACAACGACGCGATTCCGGTCGACGTGCTGATCAGCCCGGAGCAAGTGGTGACCCACTACATCAAGCGCCTGATCGAAATTCCGGGTGCCTTGCAAGTGATCGACTTTGCCGGCGGCAAGGCGCAACTGGTCGCCGTGAAGGCCTACTACGGCGGCCCGCTGGTGGGCCAGCAACTGCGCCAATTGCGCGAGCACATGCCCAATGTGGAAACCCGCGTCGCGGCGATTTTCCGGCGTGACCGCCCGATCCTGCCTCAGGGCGATACGGTGATCGAGGCCGACGATGAAGTGTTTTTCATCGCCGCCAAGGCGAATATTCGTGCCGTCATGAGCGAAATGCGCCGCCTTGACGAGACCTATAAACGCATCGTCATCGCCGGCGGCGGGCAGATCGGTGAACGTTTGGCCGAAGCCATCGAAAGCCGCTACCAGGTGAAGATCATCGAGATGAGCCCGGCACGTTGCCGGCATTTGTCCGACACCCTCGACAGTACCGTCGTACTGCAAGGCAGCGCCTCGGATCGCGACCTACTGATGGAAGAGAACATCGCCGACGCGGATATCTTCCTGGCCCTGACCAACGATGACGAAGCCAACATCATGTCATCGCTACTGGCCAAGCGGCTGGGCGCGAAGAAGGTGATGACCATCATCAACAACCCGGCTTATGTGGACCTGATCCAGGGTGGCGATATCGACATCGCCATCAGCCCGCAGTTGGCCACCATCGGCACCTTGCTGGCCCACGTGCGCCGTGGCGATATCGTCAGCGTGCACTCCCTGCGCCGGGGTGCGGCGGAAGCCATCGAGGCGATTGCCCACGGTGATTCCAAGTCGAGCAAGGTGATCGGCAAGGCCATCCGCGATATCGGCTTGCCGCCAGGCACCACCATTGGCGCGATCATTCGTGATGAAGAGGTGATCATTGCCCACGACGATACGGTGATCGAAACCGGGGACCATGTGATTCTGTTTCTGGTGGACAAGAAACATATCCGCGATGTGGAGAAGTTGTTCCACGTGGGCCTGAGTTTTTTCTGATGACGCTATCGCCGGCAAGCCGGCTCCTACAGGGTCCTTTGTATGCTTGAGTCTCTGGAAAAAATGCTGGCCAAGGGTGTGGATAACTCGCTGCTGCGCTTTGGTTTGGGCAAGGGTTATCTGGACGTAAAGGACGACGCCAAGGCGGCGGAGCATCTGCAGAAGTGCGTCGAGTTTGATCCGAAGTATTCGGCGGCGTGGAAGTTGTTGGGTAAGGCGCAGTTGGGGCTGAATGATCGTGCGGCGGCGCGGCTGGCGTGGGAGAAGGGCATCGAAGCGGCCAAGGCCCATGGCGACAAACAGGCCGAAAAAGAGATGACCGTATTTCTCAAGAAGTTGGAAAAACAACTGTAGGAGCGAGCTTGCTCGCGAAGAACTCAAAAGCACCGCGAGCATTCATGCGTGTACGCGTTATCGTTAGAGATCTTCGCGAGCAAGCTCGCTCCTACAGTGTGCGGGTAGCCGTCAATACCACCGCTCTTCACCCGGCGGGCGTTTCTTGAAGCGCTTCATGCTCCACATGTACTGGCTCGGATACGCGCCGACATAACGCTCCACCACTTTGCTCATCGCCGCGCAGGACGTGGCGGTGTCGGTGCTGTACATGTCTTCCGGCGCCGCTTCCAGGATCACTTTGTAACCCGAACCGTCCGGCAGCCGCAGCGCATGCAGGAACACGCCCACCGCCTTGTGACCCGCGAGCATGTTCGGCACGAATTTGCTGGTGAGCGCTTGAGTGGCGAAGAACGGTACGAAGATCCCCGCGGATTCCGCCGGCTCTGGATCGGCCGGTATGCCCACCTGGCCGCCCTTGCGCACCTCTTTGATCACGCTGAGGATGCCTTCCTTGGTCGACGCAGCCACCCGGTTGCCCAGTTGCACGCGCTGTTTGCGCAGCAATTCATCCACCGCCTTGAGCTTGGGCGGGCGGTAGAAAATGATCGGTTTGCACTGGCTGCAATAGAAGTGGTTCAGCACTTCCCAGTTGCCCAGGTGGCTGGTGATCCCGACCACGCCTTTGCCCGAGGCGAGGGCTTCGTGCAGCACTTCCAGGCCTTCGACTTCACGCACCAGGTCGATGGAGCGCTGCGCCGGCCAGATCCAGGCGCAGGCGCTTTCGGTCAGGGACTTGCCGATGTCCATCAGGCTGCGGCCGACCAGCGCTTCGCGTTCGGCCGGGTCCATGTCCGGGAAGCATTTGGACAGGTTGATCCGCACCGTGTCGCGGGAGCGGTTGGGGGTTTTCCACATGATCCAGCCAATCGCCGTGCCGACGGCCTGGACAGCGCGCCAGGGCAGCAGGGCAAACAACCGGAGAGCGCCTACCAGCAAGGCGCCTTTAAACTTTTCCACAGGTCACTCCTGATCGTGTGTGGTGCGCAAAGCCGGCATTCTAACCGGCGTTGGCCAAGTCCGCGTAACGGTCGCAGTCTTGAGTGTGGTCCATGACCATGCCCGAGGCCTGCATGAACGCATAGCAAATGGTCGGCCCGACAAAGGTGAAACCGGCTTTTTTCAGGGCTTTGCTCATGGCCTCAGCCTGCGGTGTAATCGCCGGCACTTCGCTGCGGTCCTTGAAGTTATTGACCTTGGGCTTACCGCCAACGAAGGACCAGAGCAACCCCACCGGGTCCTCCAGCGCCAACCAGGCTGCGGCATTGCGGCGGGTGGCTTGGAGCTTGAGGCGATTGCGCACGATGCCCGGATCGAGCATCAATGCTTCGATTTCATCATCGGTGAGCCGCGCCAACCGTTGTGCATCAAAACCGAACAGGACCTTTCGATAATGCTCGCGTTTGCGTAAAACAGTGATCCAGGAAAGGCCTGCCTGGAACCCTTCGAGTAAAAGCAACTCGAACAAACCCTGCGCATCGCGCAGCGGCGTTCCCCACTCCTGATCGTGATAAGCCATGTACAGCGGATCTTCAGAACACCAAAAGCAGCGTGGCATAAGGCTCCAGGGGATGGTGGCGCGGCCGAATCGGGTATACTCCCGCTCTTTAAATCGCAGCCCAAGTAACAGGTGAATTTCGTGAGCCAGCCTACGCCAGCCGTGCGTACCTTCCAAGACTTGATCCTCGCCCTCCAGCAATACTGGGCCGAGCAAGGTTGTGTGGTACTTCAGCCCTACGATATGGAAGTAGGCGCCGGCACTTTCCACACCGCTACATTCCTGCGGGCCATCGGCCCGGAAACCTGGAACGCCGCTTATGTGCAGCCCAGTCGTCGCCCGACTGACGGCCGCTACGGCGAAAACCCGAACCGTCTGCAGCACTACTACCAGTTCCAGGTGGTCCTGAAGCCGAACCCGGACAACTTCCAGGAACTGTACCTGGGCTCGCTCAAGCATGTGGGCCTGGACCCGCTGGTCCACGATATCCGTTTTGTCGAAGACAACTGGGAATCGCCGACCCTGGGCGCCTGGGGCCTGGGCTGGGAAGTCTGGCTCAATGGCATGGAAGTCACGCAGTTCACTTACTTCCAGCAAGCGGGCGGCATCGAGTGCTACCCGGTGACCGGCGAAATCACCTACGGCCTTGAGCGCCTGGCCATGTACCTGCAAGGCGTGGACTCGGTCTACGACCTGGTGTGGGCTGACGGCCCGTTCGGCAAAGTCACCTACGGCGACGTGTTCCACCAGAACGAGGTGGAGCAGTCCACTTACAACTTCGAACACGCCAACGTCGAGAAGCTGTTCGAACTGTTCGATTTCTATGAAAGCGAAGCCAAGCGCCTGATCGAACTCGACCAGCCGCTGCCGTTGCCAAGCTATGAAATGGTGTTGAAGGCCTCCCATACCTTCAACCTGCTGGATGCCCGTCGTGCCATCTCGGTCACCGCGCGCCAGCAATACATCCTGCGTGTACGCACCCTGGCGCGTTCCGTCGCCCAAGCCTACCTGCTGGCTCGCGCCAAGCTGGGCTTCCCGATGGCAACCCCGGACCTGCGTGATGAAGTGTTGGCTAAGCTGGAGGCTGCACAATGAGTGCTCAAGATTTCCTGGTTGAACTGGGCACCGAAGAGCTGCCACCCAAGGCACTGAACACCCTGGCCGACGCGTTCCTGGCCGGTATCGAAAAAGGCCTGCAGACCGCCGGTCTTAAATTCGCCGCGAAGAAAGTCTACGCCGCGCCACGTCGCCTGGCCGTGTTGCTGACCGCGCTGGAAACCCAGCAGCCGGACCGCAACATCAACCTCGACGGCCCACCGCGCCAGGCCGCTTTCGATGCCGAAGGCAACCCAACTCAAGCCGCCCTTGGTTTTGCCAAGAAGTGTGGCGTCGAGCTGAGCGAGATCGACCAGAGCGGCCCGAAACTGCGTTTCAGCCAGGTCATCACCGGTAAGCCGACCGCCAGCCTGTTGCCGACCATCGTTGAAGACTCGTTGAACGACCTGCCGATCCCGAAGCGCATGCGCTGGGGCGCTCGCAAGGAAGAGTTCGTACGTCCGACCCAATGGCTGGTGATGCTGCTCGGTGACCAAGTCATCGATTGCACCCTCCTTGCCCAGAAAGCCGGTCGTGATTCCCGCGGCCACCGCTTCCATCACCCTGAAGCTGTACGCATCACCTCGCCGGCCAACTACGCCGCCGACCTGCGTGCCGCCTACGTGCTGGCCGACGCCAACGAGCGTCGCGAGCTGATCAGCAAGCGTACCGAAGAGCTGGCCCGCCTGCAGGAAGGCACCGCCATCGTGCCGCCAAGCCTGCTCGACGAAGTGACCGCGCTGGTTGAATGGCCGGTGCCGCTGGTGTGTTCGTTCGAAGAGCGTTTCCTCGATGTGCCGCAAGAAGCGCTGATCACCACCATGCAGGACAACCAGAAGTACTTCTGCCTGCTGGATGTGGACGGCAAGTTGCTGCCGCGCTTTATCACCGTGGCCAACATCGAAAGCAAGGACCCGCAGCAGATCATCGCCGGTAACGAGAAAGTCGTTCGCCCGCGCCTGACTGACGCCGAGTTCTTCTTCAAGCAAGACAAGAAGCAGAAGCTGGAAGACTTCAACCTGCGCCTGCAGAACGTGGTGTTCCAGGAAAAACTCGGCAGCGTCTACGACAAGGCCGTGCGGGTTTCCAAGCTGGCCGCCTACATTGCGCCACGCATTGGTGGCGATTCCGCCTGGGCTGCGCGTGCGGGCCTGCTGTCCAAGTGCGACCTCGCGACCGAGATGGTCGGCGAATTCCCGGAGATGCAAGGCGTTGCCGGCTACTACTACGCCCTCAACGACGGCGAGCCAGACGATGTTGCCCTGGCGCTGAACGAGCAGTACATGCCACGCGGTGCCGGCGCTGAACTGCCGACCACCCTGACCGGTGCAGCCGTGGCCATCGCCGACAAGCTGGATACCCTTGTGGGTATCTTCGGTATCGGCATGTTGCCAACCGGCAGCAAAGACCCCTATGCCCTGCGCCGTGCGGCCCTGGGTGTGCTGCGTATCCTGATCGACAAGAAGCTGGACCTCGACCTGACCCAGGCCGTGGTGTTTGCCGTCGGCCAGTTCGGTGCCAAGGTCAAGCAAGCCGGCCTGGCCGAGCAAGTGCTGGAGTTTGTGTTCGACCGCCTGCGTGCGCGTTACGAAGACGAAGGCGTGGACGTGTCGGTGTACCTGGCGGTACGTGCCCTGCAACCGGGTTCGGCGCTGGACTTCGACCAGCGCGTACAAGCCGTGCAGGCCTTTCGCAAACTGCCGGAAGCCGACGCCCTGGCCGCCGTGAACAAGCGTGTGTCAAACCTGCTGAGCAAGGCCGAAGGCCTGGGCAATGCTGACGTCGACCCTGGTCTGTTTGCCGATGCCAAGGAGTTCTCGCTGAACTCGGCCATCGCCAAAGCGGAGACGGCAGTGAAACCGCTGATCGCCGAACGCAACTACGCCGAAGCGCTCGCGCGCCTGGCCACCTTGCGTGACCCGGTGGATGCGTTCTTCGAAGCCGTGATGATCAATGCCGAAGACGCTGGCGTGCGCAAAAACCGCTACGCCATGCTGGCGCGCCTGCGCGGTCTGTTCGTCAATATCGCTGACATTTCGACGCTGAGCTGACCATGTTGAAACTGCTGATTCTCGATCGGGACGGGGTGATCAATTACGACTCCGACGCTTACATCAAGTCGGTGGCGGAATGGATTCCACTGCCCGGCTCGATCGAGGCCATCGCGCAGTTGAGCAAAGCCGGCTGGACGGTGGCCATCGCCACCAACCAGTCCGGCATCGCCCGTGGTTACTACGACATCGACACTCTGGACGCCATGCACGCGCGCTTGCGCACGTTGGTGGCCGAGCAGGATGGTGAGGTGGGGTTGGTGGTGTATTGCCCTCACGGGCCGGATGAGGGTTGCGATTGCCGCAAACCCAAGCCGGGCATGTTGAAAACCATTGCAGAACATTACAAGGTGCCGTTAGCTGGGATATGGTTCGTCGGGGACAGCCTCGGTGACCTGGAGGCGGCCAAAGCCGTCGACTCTCAGCCAGTTTTGGTTAAGACCGGAAAAGGCGAAAAGACCCAGGCGAAAAACCTGCCGGTAGGCACCTTGATTTTTGACGATCTGGCGGCCGTTGCCGCAGAACTTATCAACAACTAGCACCCTCGACTTCCTGAACAAGGATTGCTCGGGAGTGCGCTTTTAGCAGGCGGGCCGTGTCCCGCAACGGTAAATGCCGCCATGTCGATTTTGCAGGCCATCAGAACCTTTTTCTTTTACCTGCTGCTGGGCACCAGTTCGTTTCTCTGGTGCACCCTGAGCTTTTTTATTGCGCCCTTTTTGCCATTCAAGGCGCGCTATCGCTTTATCAACGTCTATTGGTGCCGCTGCGCGTTGTGGCTGACCAAGGTGTTCCTGAACATCCGTTTCGAGGTCAAGGGTGCGGAAAATGTCCCGGACCAGCCTTGCGTGATTCTGTCGAACCACCAGAGCACCTGGGAGACGTTCTTCCTGTCGGCGTACTTCTCGCCGCTGAGCCAGGTGCTCAAGCGTGAGCTGTTGTACGTGCCGTTCTTCGGCTGGGCCATGGCCATGCTGCGTCCGATCGCCATCGACCGTGATAACCCCAAGGCCGCGCTCAAGCACGTGGCCAAGAAGGGCGACGAGCTGCTCAAGGATGGTGTTTGGGTGCTGATCTTCCCCGAAGGCACACGTGTGCCCTACGGCACGGTAGGTAAGTTCTCACGCGGTGGTACAGCATTGGCGGTCAACGCGCATCTGCCGGTGCTGCCAATTGCGCATAACGCCGGCAAGTTCTGGCCAAAGACCGGCTGGGCTAAACGCGAAGGCACCATTACCGTGGTGATTGGCGAACCGATGTACGCCGAGGGTGAAGGACCCCGCGCCATCGCCGCGTTGAATGACCGTGCCCAGGCGTGGAATGAAGCCCAGCAACGGGCCATGGGTTCGCTGCCGCCGGAGCCGGTTGTAGTCGACACGCCGGTCATCTGAGCATCTGTGGATAACCTGTGTACGGTTTGTTGGCGAATCAGCTTTTTTGTCTTATAAGAAGCTGATTTACCTACATATTTCCCAAGCTCATAAAATCGCGAAAAAGGTGCATAAGTTTTTTCCGCATAAAAAAAACGGTCCTTGCGACCGGTTTTTTATGCACAGCATAAAGTACGTTTTTCAGTCTTCCAGCAACGGCAGTCGAATGCTGAATGTGGTGCCTTTACCCACCACACTTTCGCAAGCGATGTGCCCACCGTGACGCTCTACCACGGCCTTGACCATCGTCAGCCCCAACCCCAGGCCTTCGCTGCCTTGAGCCGAATCGAAGCGACGGTACTGGCTGAACAGCTCCGGCAGGTCCTCTGCAGCAATCCCCGGGCCCTGGTCACTGATACGGCATTCCAACCAGCCTTCTGCGCTGCTGTGCCTCAACCTCACGGTCGTCCCGGAAGGTGAATACTTGATGGCGTTCTCCAGCACATTGAACAACGCCCGTGTGAGCAGTGACTGATCAGCCGACACCATGCCTTCATCGGCCTCGTCCAAGTCGTGAACCAGATGAATCCCCTTGAGCTGGGCAATCAGCGCCACTTGGTCAAAGGCATCCATGACCAGCATGGCAAACAGCGTCGGCTGGAACTGGTAACCGTCAGCCTCGGCTTTCGCCAATTGCACGAAGGATTCGGTGAGGCCCAAGGCCCGGCGAACCTGCTGTTCGATTTGGGCAAAAACTGGGGATTCACCGTTATGCACATCTAGCAGCGCAAGGATCGCTGAATGGGGGGCACGCAGGTCGTGAGAGAGAAACCGCAACATCGTCTCGCGGTGTTGCTGGGCTTCGCGCTCCTTACTCAAATCCGTCAGGCTCAGCAGCCAACCGAGGGCGACGTCGCCTTCAGCCGGCAGCAAGGGTGCAAGCTCCATGCGCAAGCTGCGTTGGTGGATGTCTCGGAATTCCACAAGCTCCAGCACTGATAGGGCAGGGCGCACGCCATTGTGCAGCGGCGGATAGCCCAGATCGGCCAGCTGCTCCAGCAGGTTATGGGTAACCAGCTCATTACCGAACACTTCCCGCGCAATGCGGTTGGCCAGCAGGATATTGCCCTTGGGATCGGTAATCAGCGTCGCCACCGGCAGGCACTCCAGGCCATCGGCCATAAAGCGCCGTGTGTCACGCGTACGGCTTACAGCTTGCTCCAGGGCAAAGATACGCGCCTGCAGTACGTCGCCTTTACTGGCGGGTGCACGGCGGCGTTCGGGCAGGACTTTGGGTTCGTTGTCCAGACGTGCCAGTTCCCAGCCAAAGTAGGCGAGGATCACACTGAGGCGGCGCCAGTTCCAGATCAGGTAACTGAGCAGCAAGCCAATCAGGCAGGCCGCAGGCGACCACCAGTGCCCCAGGCGCAACAGGGCCAGGGAACCGAGTAATGCGACGGCCATGCAGCCCAACGTCATCCATAACGCATAGCGTGGGCGATAGAGCAGCAGGCCCAGGAGCAATGCCACCAACGAGGTCGCCATCAAGGCCGCGAGCCAGCCTGGCAGATCAACGATGCTGCGGCCTTGAAGCAAGCCATTCAGCACGTTGGCCTGGATCTCTACGCCTGCCGTGGTGCCAATCGTCGAAGACACAGGTGTGACGAATCGATCGCCCATACCGGATGCTGTCGACCCCACTAGAATCAGACGACCACGCAGTTGCTCGGGAGCGACTTCACCGCGTAGTACGCTGGCGTAGGACACGCTGGGAAAATGGGTATGGGTGGCAATAAACGGGATGCGAATAGCGTGTTCCCGATGCCAGTGCTCAGTGAGCGATTGCAGAGGCTCGCCAGGCATTTCAGACAACTCGCCACTCATCTCATAGGCCAACCAGGCCAATTGCGGCGCCGTGGCCTCGGCCGGACCTTCACGCAGGTAGAGGCTGCGGACCACGCCATCGCTGTCCGCTTCAACATTGATGTGGCCCAAGCCTTTGGCGCATTTGAGCAGGGGCATCACCTGCGTGTCCGGCTGGCTATAGTTCGCAGCCCCTTCACGCACCAGAGGCAGCAAGACATTGCCAGCGTTACAGACCGACTCGGCCAGGCGTTTGTCATTGGCAGGATCTCCAGGCTCACTGAAGATCACATCGAACAAAATGCCTGCGGGCTGCGCGGCGCTCAGGCGGTCGATCAGGTCGGCGTGCACGCTGCGTGGCCAAGGCCATCGGCCGAGCTTTTTCAGGCTGGAGTCATCGATCGTCACCAGCAAGACACGCGGATCGACTGGCAGTGGCGTGAGGCGACGCAGGCTGTCGTACAACGGATTATTCAAGGCAAGGCCAGGGCTCAGCGACAGGTAGGCGGTGATAGGCAGCAGCAGCAAACCTATCCACAACCACTCGCGCACCAGTCCGTGGAACAAGCGCTGAGCATGGGTGGGTTGGCGTTTCTCGGCCTTGCCCCAGAGCATCATCGGTCAACGCACCTGAGCAGTGGGTGGGTAGTAGAAGATGTCATAGACCCCGGTTTCTCCCTCAAGGCCGTTTTCGTCGTAAGCCGACAAGCGCACGTGAAGAACGAGGCTTTGAGCCCAGTGAAGCTCATTTTCGGCATGCTGGAAAAGTTTTCTGCTGGATGTTCATAAAGGCTCTGTCGGTGGGGGCGCTGCCAATCCCAGCGGGTATCGGACATCAGTGCACAAGAGTTTACGGCAGCGCATGCGTCGGCTGATCCTTTTCCTCAGCGTCAGGAGCCGGTATCTTTCCCACATTGGTATCGAGGACTTTCAATGGGTTAACCGCTCATTGATCCCAG
Organism: Pseudomonas reactans; assembly: GCF_013385825.1. GTDB lineage: Bacteria > Pseudomonadota > Gammaproteobacteria > Pseudomonadales > Pseudomonadaceae > Aquipseudomonas > Aquipseudomonas reactans. Next base: position 112,327 of record NZ_JACAPG010000023.1, read on the forward strand.
CGTATAGAGAGATCCGAGGGGTCGATGAATCTGCGCACAATTCTTCAGATTCAAACACTGGCCGACGGCTGCCGCACTCTTCAAATGAAAGGACCCACCCATGCGTGTCGCAATACTGGATGACGAGCCCGCCGAACTGCGCCGGGTGGAACAGACACTGCGACAAATCCCCAGCACCACCGAACAGCCCTGGTCCCTGCACTGCTTCGAACGTGGAGAAGACCTGCTCCGCCAACTGCGCCGGGAAACCTTCGACCTGCTGATACTCGACTGGCAACTGCCGGATATCACCGGGATCGCATTGCTGCGCTGGACCCGCGAACACATGGAGTCGCCGCCCGCCGTCATCATGCTCACCAGCCGTGATGCCGAGAGCGATATCGTCACCGCGCTCAACAGCGGCGCAGATGATTACGTCAGCAAACCTTTCCGTCCTAATGAACTGAAAGCACGGGTCACCGCGGTTCTGCGTCGGCATGGACTGCAAAAGTCTGCCACCCACGAAGTGCAGAGTTTCAATGACTTGACCTTTGATGATGCTGAATTGACCGTGACCCGCGCGGGCAAACCGATCAACCTCACGGAGCGTGAGTACCGTTTGGCTAGCTGCCTGTTTGCCAACCTGGCACGCCCCCTTTCTCGCGAGTACCTCTACGAGCGGTTCTGGACCCATGAAGAAATGGTGTCTTCACGGCCGCTGGATACGCATATCTACCGACTACGAAACAAGCTGGGGCTGACGGCGGATCGGGGTTGGCAGTTGCTGACGATCTATGGGTATGGGTATCGATTGGAGAGTGTAGCGGCAGCTTCTCAAGGCTGATTACGCTGATGTTCCACGTGGAGCATTTTCAAATTCGCTGATTTTCACCCAATAAAAAAGGCCAACGCTAAGCGTTGGCCTTTTTGGTTTGGCAGGCTTACCGGGATCAGAAGTCGAGGTTGGAAACCGCCAAGGCATTGCTTTCGATGAAGTCACGACGAGGCTCGACCGCATCACCCATCAGGGTGTTGAAGATCTGGTCCGCGCCAATGGCGTCTTCGATGGTCACGCGCAACATGCGACGCTGGGCTGGGTCCATGGTGGTTTCCCACAGTTGATCCGGGTTCATTTCACCCAGACCTTTGTATCGCTGGATGGTGTGGCGCTTGGTGCTTTCCGCCATCAGCCAATCAAGGGCTTCCTTGAATTCCTTGACCTGCTTCTTGCGTTCGCCACGCTGAATATAAGCACCGTCGTCCAACAGGGTGCTCAGTTGTGCGCCCAGGGTCACCACGGTTTTGTAATCGTTGCTGCCGAAGAAGTCGCGGTTGAAGGTGACGTAGTTCGACAGGCCATGGGAGATCAGCTCGACCTCTGGCAGCCACACGTTACGTTCACGGTCTTCACGCAGGCTGGCTTTGTACACCAGGCCAGACTTCTCGACGGTACGCAGGCGCACTTCGTACTGAGCCAGCCAATCCTGCATTGCTGCATGATCACCCAACTGTTCCAGGCTGACGGCCGGCAGGTAGATGAAGTGCTCGGTCAGTTCCTGAGGGTACAGGCGCGACAGACGCTTGAGGGTCTTCATCACCATGCGGAAGTCGTTTACCAGGCGTTCCAGCGACTCACCGGAGATACCCGGCGCCTCGTCGTTCAAGTGCAGGCTGGCATCTTCAAGGGCCGACTGCGTCATGTACTCTTCCATGGCGTCGTCGTCTTTGATGTATTGCTCTTGCTTGCCCTTTTTCACTTTGTACAACGGCGGCTGAGCGATGTAGATGTAGCCACGCTCGATCAGCTCCGGCAACTGACGGAAGAAGAAGGTCAGCAGCAGGGTACGGATGTGCGAACCGTCGACGTCAGCATCGGTCATGATGATGATGTTGTGGTAACGCAGTTTGTCGATGTTGTACTCGTCACGGCCAATACCGCAGCCCAATGCCGTGATCAAGGTGCCGACTTCCTGGGAAGAAATCATCTTGTCGAAGCGAGCCTTCTCGACGTTGAGGATCTTACCTTTCAACGGCAGGATGGCCTGGGTGCGACGGTTACGACCCTGCTTGGCGGAACCGCCAGCAGAGTCACCTTCCACCAGGTAAAGTTCGGAGAGGGCAGGGTCCTTCTCCTGACAGTCAGCCAGTTTGCCTGGCAGGCCAGCGATATCCAATGCGCCTTTACGGCGGGTCATCTCACGGGCCTTACGCGCGGCTTCACGGGCACGTGCGGCGTCGATCATCTTGCCGACGACCAGCTTGGCTTCGTTCGGGTTCTCCAGCAGGAAGTCGGAGAAGTATTTGCCCATCTCCTGTTCCACGGCAGTCTTCACTTCGGAAGACACCAGCTTGTCTTTGGTCTGGGAGCTGAACTTGGGATCCGGCACTTTTACCGAGATAATCGCGGTCAGGCCTTCACGCGCATCGTCACCGGTGGTGGCGACTTTGTGCTTCTTGGCCAAGCCTTCGGCTTCGATGTAGGTGTTCAAGTTACGCGTCAGTGCGGAACGGAAACCCACCAAGTGAGTACCACCGTCGCGCTGAGGAATGTTGTTGGTGAAGCACAACAGGTTCTCGTTGAAGCTGTCGTTCCACTGCAGGGCGATTTCCACGCCGATGCCGTCTTCACGCTGGATGTTGAAGTGGAACACCTGGTTGACCGCAGTCTTGTTAGTGTTCAGGTATTCAACGAACGCACGCAGGCCGCCTTCGTATTTGAACAGCTCTTCCTTGCCGCTGCGTTCGTCCTTGAGGACGATACCCACACCGGAGTTCAGGAAGGACAGTTCACGAATCCGCTTGGCCAGGATGTCCCAGCTGAAGTGGATATTCTTGAAGGTTTCAGCCGAAGGTTTGAAGTGAATCTGAGTACCGGTGGTTTCGCTGTCACCAACGATTTTCATCGGCTCTTTCGGAACACCGTGGATGTACGTCTGTTCCCAGATCTTGCCGCTGCGGCGAACGGTCAGGATCAGCTCTTCGGAAAGGGCGTTTACTACCGACACACCTACACCGTGCAAACCGCCGGAAACTTTATAGGAGTTGTCGTCGAACTTACCGCCGGCGTGGAGCACGGTCATAATGACCTCTGCTGCCGAAACGCCTTCTTCTTTGTGCACGTCTACCGGGATGCCGCGACCGTTGTCGCGCACGGTAATCGACTCATCCGGGTGGATGATGATGCTGATGTCGTCGCAGTGACCGGCCAGAGCTTCGTCGATGGAGTTGTCGACCACCTCGAACACCATGTGGTGCAGACCGCTACCGTCATCAGTGTCGCCAATGTACATACCGGGACGTTTGCGTACGGCATCCAAACCTTTCAGCACTTTAATGCTGGTCGAGTCGTACGTGTTTTCTTCGCTCATGCCTTCACTCCCGATGGTCGTGGGTCTGGGTGATACGGCCTTGTTCCACGTGGAACAAAGCGACTGGCGTTTCCGTCTGCCAGCCTTCCCTCAATAATTCGTGGTCTACACAGGTGATAAACACCTGGCAGCGTAATTCTTCCAACAAGCGGCATAGCGCGCGGCGGTGTTGCTCGTCGAGTTCCGACGGCAAGTCATCCACCAGATAAATACACTGACCGCGTCGGGCCTGGCTAACCAGATGGCCCTGGGCGATACGCAGCGCACACACCACCAACTTCTGCTGGCCACGGGACAAGATGTCCGCAGCATTGTGAGCGCCTAATCTAAGACGCAAATCAGCCCGTTGGGGTCCGGCCTGGGTATGACCAATTTGCTGATCCCGTTGCAAGGACGTCGCGAGCACTGCACTCAGTTCACGTTCTCTATCCCAACCACGGTAGTAACTCAGCGTCAGACCCTCGAGATCCAACAACTCACTCAAGGTCTGTTCAAAGACTGGTTTCAAGGCTTTGATATAGGCACGGCGGTATTCATCTATTTCGTCGCTGGCAAGGCACAGTTCCCGGTCCCAGGCCGCTTGCGAAGCGGCGTCAAGTGTACCATGCCGCAGCCATGAGTTCCGCTGCCGCAGGGCCTTCTGCAGGCGCTGCCAAGTGGCCATGAAACGCGGTTCCACGTGGAACACTCCCCAATCGAGGAATTGCCTGCGGATTTTTGGCGCACCTTCCAACAGACGGAAACTGTCGGGGTTGATCAATTGCAGCGGCAGGATCTCGGCCAACTGCGCTGCACTGCGCGCATTTTGCCCGTCAATGCGAATCTGGAACTCTCCGCCGCGATCACGGGATATCCCCAGGCTGCTGTGCCCACCCTCAGCGAGTTCGACCTGCCCAAACACAGTGCACGCCAATTGCTCGTACTGAATCACCGGTAACAAACGAGCACTGCGAAAGGATCGGGCGAGCCCCAGCAGATGAATGGCTTCCAGCACGCTGGTTTTGCCACTGCCGTTGGCGCCGTGGAGGATATTGATGCGGGGGGAGGGGGAGAAGGTCACCGGGTGCAGATTGCGCACCGCGGTGACCGAGACGCGACTGAGGGACATCTAGCTTCTGCTGAGCATGATTACAGGCGCATCGGCATGACAACGTAAGCCGAGTCGTCGTTGTCAGATTCCTGCACCAGGGCGCTGCTGTTGGAGTCCGACAGAATCAGGCGAACCTGTTCGGTGGTCATCACACCCAGTACGTCCAACAGGTAGCTCACGTTGAAGCCGATTTCCAGGGAGCCGCCGTTGTAGTCGACGCCCACTTCTTCTTCCGCTTCTTCCTGCTCCGGGTTGTTCGCCTGGATTTTCAGCTGACCGTTGGCCAGTTGCAGGCGGATACCACGGTACTTCTCGTTGGAAAGAATCGCGGTACGGCTGAACGCTTCACGCAGCGCCTGACGATCACCCAGTACCAGCTTGTCGCCACCTTTAGGCAGCACGCGCTCGTAATCCGGGAACTTGCCGTCAACCAGCTTGGAAGTGAAGGTGAACTCGCCGGTGGTCGCACGAATGTGGTGTTGGCCCAACACGATGCTGACGTTGCCTTCCGGCTCGGTGAGCAGGCGCGCCAGTTCAAGGATACCTTTGCGCGGTACGATCACCTGGTGGCGGTCTGGCTGACCGATATCGGCGCGCATCGAGCACATGGCCAGACGGTGACCATCGGTGGCCACGGCGCGAATGATGCCTTCCGACACCTCCAGCAGCATGCCGTTGAGGTAGTAACGCACGTCCTGCTGAGCCATGGCGAAGCTGGTGCGCTCGATCAAGCGACGCAGTTTGCTCTGCTCCAGGCTGCAGGTCAGCGAGCCAGGGCCTTCTTCCACTGTCGGGAAATCATTGGCCGGCAACGTGGACAGGGTGAAACGGCTGCGGCCGGCTTTGACCACCAACTTCGCATCATCGACCTTGATGTCGATCAGCGCGTCGTTCGGCAGGCTTTTGCAGATGTCCATAAGCTTGCGCGCCGGTACGGTGATCTCGCCCGGCTCGGCAGGCTCTTCCAGCTGTACACGACCGACCAGCTCGACTTCCAGGTCAGTACCGGTCAAGGACAATTGCTGGCCTTCGACTACCAGCAATACGTTGGAAAGCACCGGCAAGGTCTGTCGGCGCTCGACGACGCCTGCGACCAGTTGCAGGGGTTTCAACAGGGCTTCGCGTTGAATGGTGAAATGCATGGTCTAGTCCCTTGCCTTAATAAGCTGCGCTGGTGTCATCAAGTGGTCAGTGTACGCAGCAGGTTCTTGTAGTCCTCGCGAATATCCGCGTCGGATTCCTTAAGTTCATTGATCTTGCGGCACGCGTGCAAGACCGTAGTGTGGTCGCGTCCGCCAAACACATCACCGATTTCCGGCAGGCTGTGGTTGGTCAGCTCTTTGGAGAGTGCCATGGCCACCTGCCGAGGACGTGCCACCGAGCGCGAACGGCGCTTGGACAGCAGGTCGGAAATCTTGATCTTGTAGTACTCGGCCACGGTGCGCTGGATGTTATCCACACTCACCAATTTGTCCTGCAGTGCCAGCAAGTCCTTCAGGGATTCGCGAATCAGCTCGATGGTGATATCGCGGCCCATGAAGTGAGAGTGCGCGATGACCCGCTTGAGTGCGCCTTCCAGCTCACGCACGTTGGAGCGGATACGCTGGGCGATGAAGAACGCTGCGTCGTGCGGCAAATCGACTTTGGCCTGGTCGGCCTTTTTCATCAGGATCGCAACGCGGGTTTCCAGCTCCGGCGGCTCTACCGCAACGGTCAGGCCCCAGCCGAAGCGTGATTTCAGACGTTCTTCCAGGCCTTCGATTTCTTTCGGATAACGGTCGCTGGTCAAGATGACCTGTTGGCCACCTTCGAGCAGGGCGTTGAAGGTGTGGAAGAACTCTTCCTGGGAACGCTCTTTGCGGGCAAAGAACTGAATATCATCGATCAGCAACGCATCAACCGAACGATAGAACCGTTTGAACTCGTTGATGGCGTTGAGCTGCAAGGCCTTGACCATGTCAGCCACGAAGCGCTCCGAGTGCAGGTACACGACCTTGGCATTCGGGTTCTTCTTTAATAGGTGGTTACCCACAGCGTGCATCAAGTGGGTCTTACCCAAGCCAACGCCGCCATAAAGGAAGAGCGGGTTGTAACCGTGCTTGGGGTTATCGGCTACCTGCCAAGCGGCTGCACGAGCCAGTTGGTTGGATTTACCTTCAACGAAGTTCTCGAAGGTGAACGTACGGTTCAGGTAGCTGGTGTGCTTGAGCGCGCCTTCGACCTGCACGGTGCGCTGTTCGGCACGGACCGGGGCTTGCTGGGAGGCTGCGCCTGCCATCGGGTCGAAGCTGTCGCGGGACGGCTCTTCACTCTCTGCTGCGTTTTTTTGCGCAGATGCTTTGGAGGGTGCAGGCGCCGGCGCACTGACAGCAGGTGCCGCCGCCGCCTGGGCTTGCGACGCAGCCGCGGCCAGTGGCGCATTCGGTGCAGCGCGAGGCGCCGAGCTACGTTTGCTGCCTATTAATAAGGAGAGCACGGGCGCAAGGCCGTTGCCATGTTCATCGAGCAATTCGAGAACGCGGCTCAGGTACTTCTCGTTGACCCAGTCGAGAACAAAACGATTGGGCGCGTAGACACGCAACTCGTCGCCTTCGGCTTCGACCTGTAGCGGACGGATCCAGGTGTTGAATTGCTGGGCAGGCAGCTCTTCGCGCAAAAGCTCCACGCACTGCTGCCAAAGTTCCACTGACACGGATATCCCCTAAGTTGAAAGCCGGTGAGGCAAAAACAGCCGCCATTGTAGCGGCGAGCCGCCCACTTATCCACATGTAGCTTGATCACAGGCCGGCCAAAATCAACGTCTTAACGGTAATAAAGGCGACCAATGGTCTGTGCATAAGCTCTGTGGATAAGCCTACCTAAGGTCGTTGTACAAGTGGGGTCGAAAGTCTGTGGGTAACTGGCCTGTGGATAACAACCCATTCCACACACAGCTTATCCGGTAGTGCAGCACAGGCAGAGCACCGTTTCTCCCCCGTGTTGTCATTCTCTGTACATCAGGTGGAATATGGCCTCAAGGTAGTTATCCACAGAGAAAGTCCTGCCTAGCTTTTATAAGCTTTACAGAAAAGCTTTAAATAACTTCCTTCTTTATTTTTATATCTATGCCCTGACCTTGGAAAGCCGAGCGGACAGAAAAGGCAGATGGGCGGTAGATATCTAATTAAAGGAAAAGCTGGTTGGAAATTGACCTAGAGGCTTGCTTTCTCTAGAATCGCCGGTCTCTTAAAACGGGGGCCATTCCGGCCCGTTGTGGACGAACCAGGTAACAACGCCATGAAACGTACTTTCCAACCAAGCACCATCAAACGCGCCCGTACCCACGGCTTCCGTGCTCGCATGGCCACCAAGAACGGCCGTGCTGTCCTGTCGCGTCGCCGCGCCAAAGGTCGTGCGCGTCTGGCAGTTTGATAATCCGGTACTGGTGGTGAGTCAGGACTTCAGTCGGGAAAAGCGTCTGCTAACCCCCCGGCATTTCAAGGCAGTCTTTGACTCCCCCACCGGCAAGGTTCCGGGGAAAAATCTCCTGCTCCTTGCGCGTAACAACGATCTTGATCACCCCCGTCTCGGGTTGGTGATCGGCAAGAAGAGCGTAAAGCTCTCCGTTGAGCGCAATCGCCTCAAGCGTCTGATGCGCGAATCGTTTCGCCTCCACCAGGACACTCTGGTTGGTTGGGATATTGTTATCGTCGCGCGCAAAGGCTTGGGTGATGTAGAAAACCCCGAATTGATTCAGCATTTCGGCAAGCTCTGGAAACGTCTGGCGCGTACCAACAAACCAGCTCCAGTAGCCAACACCGAAACTGTAGGGGTAGACAGTACCGATGCGTAAACTGGCCCTCGTTCCGATCCAGTTTTATCGCTATGCCATTAGTCCTCTGATGGCCAACCACTGTCGTTTCTACCCCAGTTGTTCCTGCTACGCGTTAGAGGCCATAGAAAATCATGGTCTTCTGCGCGGTGGCTGGCTGACCTTTCGTCGTTTAGGTCGCTGTCATCCGTGGAATCCCGGTGGTTATGACCCGGTTCCGCCTATCCCTACCTCCCGTTCTTCTTCGATGGCCGAGTAATCATGGATATTAAACGCACGATCCTGATCGTCGCCCTGGCAATCGTGTCCTACGTCATGGTTCTTAACTGGAACCAGGACTACGGCCAGGCTGCCCTGCCGACTCAGAATGTTGCTACCAATCAGGCTGCGCCGGCTATTCCGGACACCCCGCTGGGTAACAATGCGTCCGCGAGTGCCGATGTTCCCAGCGCGAATGGCGAGACAAGCGCCCCTTTAGAAACGCCAGTGATCACCAATAAAGACCTCATCCATGTCAAAACGGATGTGCTCGACCTGGCTATCGACCCACAAGGTGGTGATATCGCGCAGTTGAAACTGCCGCTGTATCCACGTCGCCAAGACCATCCGGATGTTCCGTTCCAACTGTTCGATAACGGTGGTGAACGTACTTATCTGGCGCAAAGTGGCCTGACCGGCACCAATGGTCCGGATGCTCGTGCTACCGGTCGTCCGGTTTATTCGACCGAACAGAAGACTTATCAACTGGCCGATGGCCAGAACCAGTTGAACGTTGACCTCAAATTCAGCCTCGACGGCGTCAACTACATCAAGCGTTTCAGCTTTACCCGTGGTCTGTACGACTTGAAGGTCACTTACCTGATCGACAACGAAAGCGACAAACCATGGAGCGGCAACCTGTTTGCCCAGCTCAAGCGTGATGCCAGTTCCGATCCTTCTTCCAGCACTGCCACCGGCACCGCGACTTACCTGGGCGCCGCCCTGTGGACAAGTAACGAGCCGTACAAAAAAGTGTCGATGAAAGATATCGACAAGGGCTCGCTGAAAGAAACCGTCCAAGGTGGCTGGGTTGCCTGGCTGCAACACTACTTTGTGACCGCCTGGATCCCGAGCAAGGGTGACGCGAACCTGGTTCAAACCCGCAAGGACAGCCAAGGCAACTACATCATTGGCTTCACTGGCCCGGCGTTGACCGTCGCACCAGGTGCCAAGGCTGAAACCAGCGCCACCCTGTACGCCGGCCCGAAAAGCCAGGCTGTGCTGAAAGAGTTGTCCCCAGGTCTGGAACTGACTGTGGATTACGGCTTCCTGTGGTTCATCGCCCAGCCGATTTTCTGGTTGCTGCAACATATCCACAGCATTGTGGGTAACTGGGGCTTCTCGATCATCTTCCTGACCATGCTGATCAAGGGGATCTTTTTCCCTCTGTCGGCAGCCAGCTACAAGTCGATGGCGCGCATGCGTGCCGTGGCCCCGAAACTGGCGGCGCTGAAAGAGCAACATGGCGATGACCGGCAGAAAATGTCGCAGGCCATGATGGAGCTGTACAAGAAAGAGAAGATCAACCCGCTGGGTGGATGCTTGCCGATTCTGGTGCAGATGCCGGTATTCCTGTCGCTGTACTGGGTACTCCTGGAAAGCGTGGAAATGCGCCAGGCACCGTTCATGCTGTGGATAACTGACCTGTCGATCAAAGACCCGTTCTTTATCCTGCCGATCATCATGGGCGCGACCATGTTCATCCAGCAGCGTTTGAACCCGACTCCGCCGGATCCGATGCAGGCCAAGGTAATGAAAATGATGCCAATCATCTTCACCTTCTTCTTCCTGTGGTTCCCTGCTGGTCTGGTGCTGTACTGGGTGGTCAACAACGTATTGTCGATCTCTCAACAGTGGTACATCACACGTAAAATCGAAGCGGCTACCGCAAAAGCCTCTGCGTAATTTACTCTGTGGATAACCACTCAAGACGCCCCCTAGTGGGGCGTTTTGCTTTCCGTCCCTTTAGTTCTGGAACCTGCTGATGAGCGCTCCTCGTGAAACCATCGCTGCTGTCGCTACCGCTCAAGGTCGCGGCGGTGTCGGTATCGTTCGTATCTCCGGACCGCTCGCCGGTAAGGCGGCCGAGGCTATCAGCGGCCGCGAGTTGAAGCCGCGATATGCCCATTACGGACCCTTCCTCGATGCCGACAAAAGTGTGTTGGATGAGGGGCTGGCGATTTACTTCCCGGGGCCAAACTCATTCACCGGTGAAGATGTCCTGGAATTGCAGGGACACGGCGGCCCGGTTGTATTGGATATGTTGCTGCAGCGCTGCCTCCAATTGGGCTGTCGCTTGGCGCGGCCAGGAGAATTCAGTGAGCGCGCCTTTCTGAACGACAAACTTGACCTGGCCCAGGCCGAAGCCATCGCTGACTTGATCGAAGCCAGCTCTGCACAGGCGGCACGCAATGCACTGCGCTCACTGCAGGGCGCATTTTCCCTGCGTGTGCATAACTTGACCGAGCAGTTGATTAGCCTGCGTATCTACGTCGAGGCGGCGATTGATTTCCCGGAGGAAGAAATCGACTTTCTCGCCGATGGCCACGTCTTGGCGATGCTGGATAAAGTGCGCGATGAGTTATCCACAGTACTGCGTGAGGCCGGGCAGGGTGCTTTGTTGCGCGATGGCATGACCGTGGTGATTGCCGGTCGGCCCAATGCCGGCAAATCCAGCCTGCTCAATGCTCTGGCGGGGCGCGAAGCGGCGATCGTTACTGAGATTGCCGGTACGACCCGGGATATCTTGCGTGAACATATCCACATCGATGGCATGCCCCTGCACGTGGTCGACACCGCCGGCTTGCGTGATACCGATGACCAGGTGGAAAAGATTGGCGTGGAACGTGCGCTCAAAGCCATCGGCGAAGCGGATCGAGTGCTTTTGGTGGTCGATGCCACCGCGCCCGAGGCTGTGGATCCTTTTGCACTGTGGCCGGAATTCCTCGAGCAACGGCCGGACCCCGCCAAAGTCACCTTGATCCGTAACAAGGCCGACCTGACCGGGGAAGCCATTGCCATGGAAACCAGTACGGATGGCCATGTCACCATCAGCCTGAGCGCTAAAGCAGCGGGGGATGGCCTGGAACTGCTGCGCGAGCACCTTAAGGCCTGCATGGGCTACGAGCAGACCTCAGAAAGCAGCTTCAGTGCGCGCCGCAGGCATCTGGAGGCGTTGCGTCATGCGAGCGCAGCGTTGGAGCACGGCCGGGCACAGCTGACCTTGGCGGGCGCAGGGGAGCTGCTGGCTGAAGATTTACGTCAGGCGCAGCAGCTATTGGGTGAAATCACCGGTGCATTCAGCTCCGACGATTTACTGGGGCGGATCTTTTCCAGCTTCTGCATCGGTAAATAACCCCTCGTTTCCCATAGACAGGCCATTCGCGCCTGTCTATTTCGCCCACTTCAGGGCATTCCAAGCCATTTTTTGAATGACCACCCAAGTTGTGGCGGCTTTTGCGTGGGCGTTATTTGGTCGTGTTGGCACTTTTCTGTGGATTAAGCCCTGTGAATAACCGCCTCTGTGCCCAGTTGATAACAGGGCCTGAAACCTGAGTAAAAACCCGCCTGTGGATAAGCGCCTGTTTAATCCACAGGCTTAAAGCACTTATCCAAGCCCCTCATTGGCACATGACCACAGACTTTTTAATCGCTGTACACAAGGTAAACAAAGGCCTGTAGAGATCTATCCACAGAAAGGTAGCTACATAGAAATAAACATAAAAACAAAGATCTAGTAAATTTCTCTCTTTTAATTTCTATTGTCTGTGATTCATCCACAGCTGGTTAAATTTTGTGCAAAGGGTTCTTTAGGAAGGGCTAAGTCCCTATACTTGCCGCCAAAGCTCTAAAACTCTTTCAACAGACAATTCCTGATTACCTACATAAGCAGGCACGAGGTGCGTGGTGGATTTCCCTTCCCGTTTTGAAGTGATCGTCATCGGCGGCGGTCATGCCGGTACCGAGGCAGCACTGGCGTCAGCACGCATGGGCGTAAAAACCCTGTTGTTGACGCATAACGTGGAAACCCTCGGAGCAATGAGTTGCAACCCCGCCATTGGTGGGATCGGCAAAAGCCATTTGGTCAAGGAAATCGATGCCCTTGGCGGCGTGATGGCCATGGCTACCGATAAGGGTGGTATTCAGTTTCGTGTGCTCAACAGCCGCAAAGGCCCAGCCGTAAGGGCTACCCGGGCTCAAGCCGACCGCATCCTGTACAAGGCTGCTGTGCGCGAAACCCTGGAAAACCAACCGAACCTGTGGATATTTCAGCAAGCCGCGGATGACCTGATCGTCGAACAAGACCAGGTGCGCGGTGTTGTCACGCAAATGGGCCTGCGTTTCTTCGCGGAATCCGTGGTGTTGACCACCGGCACGTTCCTCGGCGGACTTATCCACATCGGTATGCAAAACTATTCCGGCGGTCGCGCTGGTGATCCGCCGTCGATTGCTTTGGCAAAACGCCTGCGTGAATTACCGCTGCGTGTCGGCCGCCTGAAAACCGGGACTCCGCCGCGTATCGACGGGCGTTCTGTGGATTTCTCGGTGATGACCGAACAAGCCGGCGACACGCCGATCCCGGTCATGTCGTTCATGGGCTCCAAAGAACAGCACCCGAAACAGGTGAGCTGCTGGATTACCCACACCAATGCCCGCACCCACGAAATCATCGCCGCGAACCTCGATCGTTCGCCGATGTACTCCGGGGTGATCGAAGGCATCGGCCCGCGTTATTGCCCGTCGATCGAAGACAAGATCCACCGCTTTGCCGACAAGGAAAGCCACCAGGTCTTCATCGAGCCCGAAGGCTTGACCACTCATGAGCTGTACCCGAACGGCATTTCCACTTCCCTGCCGTTCGACGTGCAAATCCAGATCGTGCAATCGATCCGCGGCATGGAAAACGCACACATCTTGCGTCCGGGCTACGCCATCGAATACGACTATTTCGACCCGCGCGACCTGAAGTACAGCCTGGAAACCAAAGTGATTGGCGGTCTGTTCTTCGCTGGCCAAATCAACGGAACCACCGGTTACGAAGAAGCCGGCGCCCAAGGTTTGCTGGCCGGGACCAACGCCGCATTGCGTGCACAGGGCAAAGACAGCTGGTGCCCGCGTCGCGACGAAGCGTATATCGGCGTATTGGTCGATGACCTGATTACCCTGGGCACCCAGGAACCGTACCGGATGTTCACTTCCCGGGCGGAATACCGTTTGATCCTGCGCGAAGACAACGCCGACCTGCGCCTGACCGAAAAAGGTCGCGAACTCGGCCTGGTCGATGATGTGCGCTGGGAAGCCTTCTGCAAAAAACGCGAAAGCATTGCGTTGGAAGAACAGCGTCTGAAAAGCACCTGGGTTCGCCCTGGCACCGAACAAGGCGACGCGATCGCTGAAAAATTCGGCACGCCGCTGACCCACGAGTACAACTTGCTCAACCTGCTGTCCCGTCCGGAAATCGACTACGCTGGTCTGGTCGAAGTGACCGGCCAGGGCGCGGAAGATCCACAGGTCGCCGAGCAGGTCGAAATCAAGACCAAATACGCCGGTTATATTGACCGCCAACAGGACGAGATCGCTCGCCTGCGCGCCAGTGAAGACACCAAGTTGCCTGTGGATATCGACTACACCGGGATTTCCGGCTTGTCGAAAGAAATCCAAAGCAAGCTGGGGATAACTCGTCCCGAGACATTGGGCCAGGCTTCACGTATTCCCGGCGTCACCCCGGCAGCCATTTCGCTGTTGATGATTCATTTGAAAAAACGCGGCGCGGGCCGTCAGTTGGAGCAAAGCGCTTGAGTTCGTTGGTCACCTCGCAACACGCAGAAGAGTTATCCACAGGTGCACGCCAGTTGGGCGTCGACCTGACCGAAACCCAGCATGAGTTGCTGTTGGGGTATTTGGCGTTGTTGATCAAATGGAACAAGGCTTACAACCTGACCGCGGTGCGTGACCCCGACGAAATGGTGTCCCGTCACTTGCTCGACAGCTTGAGCGTGATGCCATTCATCGAAAACGGCCGCTGGTTGGACGTGGGCAGCGGCGGCGGCATGCCTGGCATTCCGTTGGCCATCCTGTTTCCAGAGTCGCAAGTGACCTGCCTGGACAGCAACGGCAAGAAGACCCGCTTCCTGACCCAGGTCAAACTCGAACTCAAGCTGGATAACCTGCACGTTATCCACAGCCGCGTCGAAGCCTTCACGCCTGAACAGCCATTCAACGGAATTGTTTCCAGGGCCTTCAGCAGCATGGAGAACTTCAGCAACTGGACTCGCCACCTTGGCGACCGCGATACCCGCTGGCTGGCAATGAAGGGCGTCCATCCAAGCGATGAGCTGTTAGCATTGCCGGCAGACTTCCACCTCGATAGCGAACACGCCTTGGCCGTACCCGGTTGCCAAGGCCAACGCCATCTGCTGATACTGCGCCGCACGGCATGATTGGGAACACAAGCAAGAATGGCTAAGGTATTCGCGATAGCGAACCAGAAAGGTGGCGTGGGCAAAACCACCACCTGCATTAACCTCGCAGCATCCCTGGTCGCCACCAAGCGCCGGGTGCTGTTGATCGATCTCGATCCACAGGGCAACGCCACCATGGGTAGCGGTGTGGATAAACACGGCCTGGAAAACTCGGTCTACGACTTGCTGATTGGCGAGTGTGACCTGGCCCAGGCCATGCATTACTCCGAACACGGCGGTTATCAACTGCTGCCGGCCAACCGCGATTTGACTGCGGCGGAAGTGGTGCTGCTGGAAATGCAGATGAAAGAAAGCCGTCTGCGCAGCGCCTTGGCGCCGATTCGCGAGAATTACGACTACATTTTGATCGACTGCCCGCCGTCACTGTCGATGCTGACCTTGAACGCGCTGGTGGCCGCCGATGGGGTGATTATCCCCATGCAGTGCGAGTACTACGCACTGGAAGGTTTGAGCGACCTTGTGGATAACATCAAGCGCATCGCCGAGTTACTCAACCCGAACCTGCAGATCGAAGGCCTGCTGCGGACCATGTTCGATCCGCGCTTGAGCCTGATGAACGATGTGTCGGCGCAGCTCAAGGAACATTTTGGCGATCAGCTTTACGACACCGTGATCCCGCGCAACATTCGTTTGGCCGAAGCGCCCAGCTACGGCATGCCCGCGCTGGCGTACGACAAGTCATCCCGTGGTGCCATTGCCTACCTGGCCCTGGCCGGCGAGATGGTTCGTCGCCAACGTCGCAACTCACGCACCGCTGCAGCCCAGCCAACTTAAGGAATCCCCATGGCCGTCAAGAAACGAGGTCTCGGACGTGGACTGGATGCACTGTTGAGTGGTCCGACCGTCACATCGCTTGAAGAACAAGCGGTGCAGGCCGACGAGCGCGAGCTGCAGCACCTGCCGCTGGACCTGATCCAGCGGGGCAAATACCAGCCACGCCGGGACATGGACCCGCAGGCGCTGGAAGAGCTGGCCAATTCGATCAAGGCCCAGGGCGTGATGCAGCCAATCGTGGTGCGCCCGATTGGCGGCGGCCGCTTTGAAATCATCGCCGGTGAGCGCCGCTGGCGCGCCAGCCAGCAGGCCGGTAAGGAAACCATCCCGGCGATGGTGCGCGACGTGCCGGATGAAACCGCCATCGCCATGGCGCTGATTGAGAACATCCAGCGCGAAGACCTCAACCCGATCGAAGAAGCGATCGCCCTGCAGCGTTTGCAGCAGGAATTCCAGCTGACCCAGCAACAAGTGGCCGAGGCGGTGGGTAAATCCCGCGTAACCGTGTCCAACTTGCTGCGACTGATCGCGCTGCCGGAAGTTATCAAGACCATGTTGTCTCACGGCGATCTGGAGATGGGCCACGCCCGTGCTTTGCTCGGTTTGCCGGAAAATCAACAGGTTGAAGGGGCGCGACACGTTGTCGCACGGGGGCTCACGGTTCGCCAGACCGAGGCGCTGGTTCGCCAGTGGCTCAGCGGCAAACCTGCACCGGTCGAAACGGCCAAACCTGATCCGGACATCGCCCGTCTCGAGCAACGCCTGGCCGAGCGCCTGGGCTCTGCGGTGCAGATTCGCCACGGCAAGAAAGGCAAAGGGCAATTGGTCATCGGTTATAACTCGCTTGATGAGCTTCAGGGCGTCCTTGCCCACATCCGCTGAAACATTTGCTTATGTAGCGTGTGATCGGAAATCACTACCCGACAGTTGAATAGGGGCAGAACCGCCCCTATACTCTGCGCGCATTTTGTCGGCACAAATTATGCCAAGTTATTGATTTCCGGCAGCCGACCATTGAGGAGCAAGAGTGATGGAAACCCGCACGCCAAACACGTTGCCGTTCCATCGCTTGGCCGTTTTTCCGGTTTTATTGGCTCAATTTGTCATTTTGCTGATCGCCGCATTGGCGCTTTGGTATTGGCATGGAGTCGTTGCCGGATATTCAGGACTTTGCGGAGGCCTGATAGCCTTGCTGCCCAATATGTATTTTGCTCACAGGGCCTTTCGGTTTTCCGGCGCCCGAGCAGCCCAGGCTATCGTCCGGTCATTTTATGCCGGCGAGGCAGGGAAACTGATTTTGACGGCAGTGCTGTTTGCACTGACCTTTGCAGGTGTGAAGCCATTGGCGCCGCTGGCTGTATTCGGCGTCTTCGTGTTGACCCAACTGGTCAGCTGGTTCGCTCCCCTGCTAATGAAAACAAGACTTTCGAAACCTTAGGGCGTTTGAGGCAACCATGGCAGAAACAACCGCTTCGGGCTATATCCAGCACCACTTGCAGAACCTGACCTTCGGTCAGCTTCCTAATGGCGGCTGGGGCTTTGCCCACTCCGCAGCAGAGGCCAAAGAAATGGGCTTCTGGGCTTTCCACCTGGACACTCTGGGCTGGTCGGTCGCATTGGGTCTGATCTTCGTCTTCATTTTCCGCATAGCGGCAAAGAAGGCGACTTCCGGTCAGCCAGGTGCTTTGCAGAACTTCGTTGAAGTACTGGTCGAATTCGTCGATGGCAGCGTGAAAGACAGCTTCCATGGCCGTAGCCCGGTGATTGCACCGCTGGCACTGACCATCTTCGTCTGGGTGTTCCTGATGAACGCCGTCGACCTGATCCCGGTTGACTGGATTCCTCAGCTGGCCATGGCGATCAGCGGCGACCCGCACATTCCATTCCGTGCCGTATCGACCACTGACCCGAACGCTACCCTGGGCATGGCCCTGTCGGTCTTCGCGTTGATCATTTTCTACAGCATCAAGATCAAGGGCATCGGCGGCTTCATCGGCGAACTGACCCTGCACCCGTTCGGCAGCAAGAACATCTTCGTTCAAGCCCTGCTGATCCCGGTGAACTTCCTGCTGGAATTCGTGACCCTGATCGCCAAGCCGATTTCCCTGGCCCTGCGACTGTTCGGCAACATGTATGCCGGCGAGCTGGTGTTCATTCTGATCGCTGTGATGTTCGGCAGCGGCCTGCTCTGGCTTAGCGGCCTGGGCATTGTTCTGCAGTGGGCGTGGGCTGTGTTCCACATCCTGATCATCACCCTGCAGGCCTTCATCTTCATGATGCTGACCATCGTCTACCTGTCGATGGCGCACGAAGAGAACCATTAAGACCAGTCTCGACTAGTCTGATGTCCTTCCCGGTCAAACGGGAAGGTAGGCCCTACCGGGCTATGAAACGATTTGTTTTACCGCTTTAAAATCTAAAAAACCTAAACCATACGACGTAAAAGTCGGGAGGAAAGATGGAAACTGTAGTTGGTCTAACCGCTATCGCTGTTGCACTGTTGATCGGCCTGGGCGCCCTGGGTACTGCCATTGGTTTCGGCCTGCTGGGCGGCAAGTTCCTGGAAGGCGCAGCGCGTCAGCCAGAAATGGTTCCAATGCTGCAAGTTAAAATGTTCATCGTCGCCGGCCTGCTCGACGCCGTGACCATGATCGGTGTTGGTATCGCTCTGTTCTTCACCTTCGCGAACCCTTTCGTTGGTCAACTCGCCGGTTAATTACTCGTCTTTTCGAGTGATTGGTGTGTTGTGCAACGAATGAGCGAGGTATTGGCGTGAACATTAATGCAACCATTATTGGTCAGTCCTTAGCGTTCTTGATTTTTGTCGTTTTCTGCATGAAGTTCGTATGGCCTCCGGTCATCGCAGCTCTGCACGAACGTCAAAAGAAGATCGCGGATGGGCTGGACGCTGCAGCACGAGCAGCTCGCGACCTGGAGTTGGCCCAAGATAAAGCGGGTCAACAACTGCGCGAAGCGAAAGCTCAAGCAGCCGAAATCATTGAGCAAGCCAAGAAACGCGGTAACCAGATCGTTGAAGAGGCTGTTGAAAAAGCCCGTATCGACGCTGACCGTGTGAAGGTTCAGGCTCAGGCCGAGATCGAGCAGGAACTGAACGGTGTCAAAGATGCGCTGCGTGCCCAACTGGGTGCTCTGGCCGTCGGCGGTGCTGAGAAGATCCTGGGTGCCACAATCGATCAAAACGCGCACGCGGAGCTGGTAAACAAACTGGCTGCTGAAATTTAAGCGAGGGCGATCATGGCAGAATTGACCACGTTGGCCCGACCTTACGCTAAGGCAGCCTTCGAGCACGCCCAGGCCCACCAGCAGCTGGCCTCTTGGTCAGCCATGCTCGGCCTGGCTGCAGCAGTGTCGCAAGACGACACCATGCAGCGCGTGCTCAAGGCCCCGCGACTGACGAGCGCAGACAAGGCCGCCACTTTTATTGAAGTGTGCGGCGACAAGTTCGATGTGAAAGTGCAGAACTTCATCCACGTCGTTGCCGAAAACGACCGTCTCCTGCTTCTGCCGGAGATTGCCGCTCTGTTCGACCTGTACAAGGCCGAGCAAGAGAAGTCGGTAGACGTTGAAGTGACCAGTGCTTTCGCATTGAACCAAGAACAGCAAGACAAACTCGCCAAGGTTCTCAGTGCACGACTCGACCGGGAAGTGCGCCTGCAAGTTGCGGAAGACAAGTCCCTCATTGGGGGCATTGTTATTCGCGCCGGCGACCTGGTTATCGATGGCTCGATTCGCGGCAAACTCGCGAATCTTGCCGAAGCATTGAAATCTTGAGTTTGAAGGGGCAGCAGAGCAATGCAGCAACTCAATCCTTCCGAAATAAGTGAAATTATCAAGGGCCGCATCGACAAGCTCGATGTGACCTCCCAAGCCCGTAACGAAGGCACTGTCGTCAGCGTATCTGACGGTATCGTGCGGATTCACGGTCTGGCCGACGTAATGTCCGGCGAGATGATCGAGTTTCCGGGCGGCGTCTTCGGTATGGCCCTCAACCTGGAGCAGGACTCCGTAGGTGCCGTTATCCTGGGCGCTTACCAGTCTCTGGCTGAAGGCATGAGCGCCAAGTGCACTGGCCGCATCCTGGAGGTTCCGGTTGGTAAGGAACTGCTGGGTCGCGTAGTCGACGCACTGGGTAACCCTGTTGACGGCAAAGGTCCGCTGGGCAACACCGAGACCGACGCGGTCGAGAAAGTTGCTCCAGGCGTGATCTGGCGTAAGTCGGTAGACCAGCCTGTACAGACTGGCTACAAGGCTGTCGATGCCATGATCCCTGTCGGCCGTGGCCAGCGTGAGCTGATCATCGGTGACCGTCAGATCGGTAAAACCGCTCTGGCGATCGACGCGATCATCAACCAGAAAGACAGCGGCATTTTCTGCGTCTACGTAGCCATCGGTCAGAAGCAATCGACCATCGCCAACGTGGTTCGCAAGCTGGAAGAGAACGGCGCACTGAAAAACACGATCATCGTGGCTGCCAGTGCTTCGGAATCGCCTGCACTGCAATACCTGGCACCGTATGCCGGTTGCACCATGGGTGAATTCTTCCGCGACCGCGGTGAAGACGCGCTGATCGTTTATGACGATCTGTCCAAGCAAGCAGTGGCTTACCGCCAGATTTCCCTGCTGCTGCGCCGTCCACCAGGCCGTGAAGCTTACCCAGGCGACGTGTTCTATCTCCACTCCCGTCTGCTGGAGCGCGCATCCCGCGTTTCGGAAGAGTACGTAGAGAAGTTCACCAACGGCGCAGTGACCGGCAAAACCGGTTCCCTGACCGCACTGCCGATCATCGAAACCCAGGCTGGCGACGTTTCCGCGTTCGTTCCGACCAACGTGATTTCCATCACCGACGGTCAGATCTTCCTGGAATCGGCCATGTTCAACTCGGGCATCCGCCCTGCAGTGAACGCCGGTGTTTCGGTATCCCGTGTGGGTGGTGCCGCTCAGACCAAGATCATCAAGAAGCTCTCCGGTGGTATCCGTACCGCTCTGGCTCAGTACCGTGAACTGGCGGCATTCGCCCAGTTCGCTTCTGACCTGGACGAAGCGACCCGTAAGCAACTTGAGCATGGTCAGCGCGTTACCGAGCTGATGAAGCAGAAGCAATACGCCCCAATGTCGATCGCTGACATGGCGTTGTCGCTGTATGCCGCTGAGCGTGGGTTCCTGACTGACGTCGAAATCGCCAAGGTCGGCAGCTTTGAACAAGCGCTGATTGCTTACTTCAACCGCGATCACGCCGACTTGTTGGCCAAGATCAACGTGAAGGGTGACTTCAATGACGAAATCGACGCTGGCCTCAAAGCCGGTATCGAGAAGTTCAAGGCCACCCAAACCTGGTAAGCCGCAGCGGGAGCCGCAAGGCTCCCGCTTGCTAACCTGATAGGTGTTACATGGCAGGCGCAAAAGAGATTCGCAGTAAGATTGCGAGCATCAAAAGCACGCAAAAAATTACCAGCGCCATGGAAAAAGTGGCGGTCAGCAAAATGCGCAAGGCACAAATGCGCATGGCTGCTAGCCGTCCTTATGCGGAGCGTATCCGCCAGGTAATTGGGCATCTGGCCAACGCCAACCCGGAATACCGCCACCCCTTCATGATCGAGCGCGAAGTAAAGCGTGTGGGTTATGTGGTTGTGAGCAGTGACCGTGGTTTGTGCGGTGGTTTGAATACCAACCTGTTCAAGGCCCTGGTCAAGGACATGGCGGTAAACCGCGAACAAGGCGTCGAGATCGATCTGTGTGTTGTTGGTAGCAAGGGTGCGGCCTTTTTCCGCAACTTCGGCGGTAACGTCGTAGCAGCTATCAGCCACCTGGGTGAAGAGCCGTCGATCAATGATTTGATCGGCAGTGTGAAGGTGATGCTGGATGCATACCTGGAAGGCCGGATTGACCGCCTCTCCGTGGTATCCAACAAGTTCATCAACACCATGACCCAGCAGCCAACCGTGGAGCAATTGATTCCACTGGTGGCGACTCCGGATCAGGAACTCAAGCACCACTGGGACTACCTCTACGAACCAGACGCCAAAGAGCTGCTTGACGGCTTGATGGTGCGCTACGTGGAGTCGCAGGTGTACCAGGCGGTGGTCGAGAACAACGCAGCTGAACAAGCGGCGCGGATGATCGCGATGAAAAACGCTACCGATAACGCCGGTGATCTGATCAGCGATTTGCAGCTGATCTACAACAAGGCGCGTCAGGCTGCGATCACCCAAGAGATCTCGGAAATCGTCGGCGGCGCTGCCGCGGTTTAACGGTTCAAATATTCAGAGGATCCAGCTATGAGTAGCGGACGTATCGTTCAAATCATCGGCGCCGTTATCGACGTGGAATTTCCACGCGACAGCGTACCGAGCATCTACAACGCGCTGAAAGTACAAGGCGCGGACACTACTCTGGAAGTTCAGCAGCAGCTGGGCGACGGCGTAGTTCGTACCATTGCGATGGGTTCCACCGAAGGCTTGAAGCGCGGTCTGGACGTTGTCGACTCTGGCGCAGCCATCTCCGTACCGGTCGGTAAAGCGACCCTGGGCCGGATCATGGACGTACTGGGCAACCCGATTGACGAAGCGGGTCCGATCGACACCGAAGAGCGTTGGGGCATTCACCGTCCAGCACCTTCGTTCGCGGAACAAGCTGGCGGCAACGACCTGCTGGAAACCGGCATCAAGGTTATCGACCTGGTCTGCCCGTTCGCCAAAGGCGGTAAAGTCGGTCTGTTCGGTGGTGCCGGTGTAGGCAAGACCGTAAACATGATGGAACTGATCCGTAACATCGCCATCGAGCACAGCGGTTACTCCGTGTTCGCCGGTGTGGGTGAGCGTACCCGTGAGGGTAACGACTTCTACCACGAGATGAAGGACTCCAACGTTCTGGACAAAGTGGCACTGGTTTACGGTCAGATGAACGAGCCGCCGGGTAACCGTCTGCGCGTAGCACTGACCGGCCTGACCATGGCCGAGAAGTTCCGTGACGAAGGTAACGACGTTCTGCTGTTCGTCGACAACATCTACCGTTACACCTTGGCCGGTACTGAAGTATCCGCACTGCTGGGCCGTATGCCTTCCGCAGTAGGTTACCAGCCGACCCTGGCTGAAGAGATGGGCGTTCTGCAAGAACGTATCACTTCGACCAAGGAAGGTTCGATCACGTCGATCCAAGCGGTATACGTACCTGCGGATGACTTGACCGACCCGTCGCCAGCGACCACCTTCGCCCACTTGGACGCCACCGTCGTTCTGTCCCGTGACATCGCTTCCCTGGGTATTTACCCAGCGGTCGATCCACTCGACTCGACTTCGCGCCAGCTGGACCCGAACGTGATCGGCCAGGAGCACTACGACACCGCTCGCGGCGTTCAGTACGTGCTGCAGCGTTACAAAGAACTGAAGGACATCATTGCGATCCTGGGTATGGACGAGCTGTCGGAAGCCGACAAGCAGTTGGTAAACCGTGCTCGTAAGATCCAGCGTTTCTTGTCGCAGCCGTTCTTCGTGGCTGAAGTCTTCACCGGTGCATCGGGTAAATACGTTTCCCTGAAAGACACCATTGCTGGCTTCAAAGGCATCCTCAACGGTGACTACGACCACCTGCCAGAACAAGCGTTCTACATGGTCGGCGGCATCGAAGAAGCGATCGAGAAAGCCAAGAAACTGTAATCCAGGCGCCCGGAAACGGGCGCTCATCAGGTTGAGGCAATCAGATGGCTATGACAGTCCATTGCGATATCGTCAGCGCGGAAGGGGAAATCTTCTCCGGTCTGGTAGAGATGGTGATTGCACACGGCGAACTCGGTGACCTTGGTATTGCCATGGGTCACGCGCCGTTGATCACCAGCTTGAAGCCAGGTCCGATCACTCTGACCAAGCAAGGCGGGGAAAAAGAGGTGTTTTACATCTCGGGTGGTTTCCTCGAGGTTCAGCCGAACATGGTCAAGGTACTTGCCGACACCGTGCAACGTGCTGGCGACCTGGATGAAGCCTCCGCTCAGGAAGCCGTCAAGGCTGCTGAGAAGGCCCTGAATGAAAAGGGTGCGGACTTCGACTACAGCGCTGCTGCTGTACGTCTGGCCGAGGCTGCAGCTCAGCTGCGCACGCTCCAGCAGATCCGCAAGAAGTAAGCGGCCATGCCGTCATGCTTCAAGCGCGATTGATTAAAAAGGGTAGCCTCGGCTACCCTTTTTCTTTTTTTGCAAAACACTTCTCTGGTCTGAAGCCGGACCGCCTAGGATTGGTAGCCACTCATGTCTCTTGAAATCGTCATTCTCGCCGCAGGCCAGGGCACCCGTATGCGTTCGGCCCTGCCCAAGGTGCTGCACCCGGTTGCCGGCAATTCCATGTTGGGCCATGTTATCCACAGCGCCCGGCAGCTCGACCCACAGCGCATTCACGTGGTGATCGGTCACGGTGCCGATGCGGTGCGTGAACGCCTCGCCGCGGACGATTTGAATTTCGTATTGCAAGACAAACAACTGGGCACCGGCCACGCCACCGCTCAAGCCGTGCCCTTCATCAGCGCCGACACCGTGCTGATTCTCTACGGTGACGTGCCGCTGATCGAAGTCGAAACCCTGCAACGCCTGCTCAAGCACGTCGTGCCTGGCCAGATGGGCCTGCTGACGGTTGAACTGGATGATCCCACCGGTTATGGGCGCATCGTGCGTAACGCTGATGGCAAGGTTGCCGCTATCGTTGAGCACAAAGATGCCAGCGAAGCCCAGCGCGCCATTACCGAGGGCAACACGGGGATCCTGGCGGTCCCTGCCGATAAGCTCGGCGATTGGATGAGCCGTCTGTCCAATAACAACGCCCAGGGCGAGTACTACCTGACCGACGTCATCGAGATGGCGGTAAGCGATGGCCTGTTGGTCGCCACCGAACAGCCTCACGACCCGATGGAAGTGCAGGGCGCCAACGACCGCAAGCAACTCGCCGAACTGGAGCGTCACTACCAATTGCGCGAAGGTCGCCGCCTGATGGCCCAAGGCGTGACGTTGCGCGACCCGGCACGCTTCGATGTACGGGGTGAAGTGACCGTTGGCCGCGATGTGCTGATCGACATCAACGTGATCCTCGAAGGCCGCGTGATCATCGAGGACGACGTGGTGATTGGCCCGAACTGTGTGATCAAGGACAGCACCCTGCGCAAAGGCGTGGTGGTCAAGGCCAACAGTCACCTAGACGGCGCAGTGATGGGTGAGGGCAGCGATGCAGGTCCATTTGCGCGCTTGCGCCCCGGCAGCGTGCTGGAAGCCAAGGCCCATGTGGGTAACTTCGTCGAGCTGAAAAATGCTCACCTGGGCGAAGGCGCCAAGGCGGGTCACCTGACTTACCTGGGCGATGCCGTCATCGGCGCGCGCACCAACATCGGCGCCGGCACCATCACCTGCAACTACGACGGCGCCAACAAGCACCAGACCGTGCTGGGCGAAGACGTGTTCATCGGCTCGAATAATTCGCTGGTTGCCCCGGTGACAGTGGGCGACGGCGCCACCACGGCCGCCGGTTCCACCATCAATCAGGATGTGGATAACTTGCAGCTCGGCGTAGCCCGCGCCCGCCAACGCAACATCGACGGCTGGAAGCGTCCGGTAAAAATCAAAAAGACCTGAGTTATCCACATTCACTGAAACCTGTTGGCTTAACCACCCACAGGTTTTTTTATACCCGCATATTGACGATTTTCTCCGAATAGGTTTTGATTGCCTTCGTTATCTTTCGAAACGAAACTTAAAGCCAAAATGTCGAAACGAAATACCCCCCAACGACGCCACAACATCCTGACCTTGCTCAATGAACAGGGCGAAGTCAGCGTGGACGAGTTGGCCAAGCGTTTCGAAACTTCGGAAGTTACGATCCGCAAGGACCTGGCCGCCCTCGAAAGTAACGGCCTGTTGCTGCGCCGCTACGGTGGCGCCATCACCATGCCCCAAGAACTGGTGGGCGACGCAACCCAACCCATCTCGGTGTACAAGCGCGCCATCGCCCGTGCCGCCGTGATGCGTCTGCGTGAACATGCGCGCATCATCATCGACAGCGGCAGCACCACCGCCGCCATGATTCCCGAGTTGGGCCACCAGCCCGGCCTGGTGGTGATGACCAACTCCCTGCACGTCGCCCGCGCGTTGAGCGAACTTGAACACGAACCGGTGCTGCTGATGACCGGCGGTACCTGGGACCCGCATTCGGACTCGTTCCAGGGCCAGGTCGCCGAGCAAGTGCTGCGTTCCTATGATTTTGACCAGCTGTTTATCGGCGCCGATGGCATCGATCTGCAACGCGGCACCACCACCTTCAATGAATTGCTGGGCTTGAGCCGCGTCATGGCCGAGGTCGCCCGGGAAGTGGTGGTCATGGTCGAATCCGACAAGATCGGCCGCAAGATTCCCAACCTGGAACTGCCCTGGAGCAGCGTCCATACCCTTATCACCGATGATCGCCTGCCGCCTGAGGCCCGCGACCAGATCCAAGCCCGCGGCATTACGCTGATATGCGCGGCAATCATCTAGGAGAAACACCATGTGTGGCATCGTAGGCGCAGTCGCTGAACGCAACATTACCCCGATCCTGATCGAAGGCCTCAAGCGCCTGGAATACCGCGGCTATGACAGCGCCGGTGTGGCGGTCTTCACCAACGCCGGCAAGCTGGAGCGCATGCGCCGTCCGGGCAAGGTCAGCGAGTTGGAGCAGGCCCTGGCCGGCGAGCCGCTGGTTGGCCGTCTGGGTATCGCCCACACCCGTTGGGCGACCCACGGTGCGCCGTGCGAACGCAACGCTCACCCGCACTTTTCCGGCGACCTCGCCGTGGTGCACAACGGCATTATCGAAAACCACGAAGTGTTGCGCGAACAACTGAAAGGCCTGGGCTACGTGTTCACCTCGGACACCGACACCGAAGTCATCGCCCACTTGCTCAATCACAAGCTCAAGGATCATAGCGACTTGACCACCGCCCTCAAGGCCACGGTCAAAGAACTGCACGGCGCCTATGGCCTGGCCGTGGTCAGTGCGAGCCAACCGGACCGCGTGGTTGCCGCTCGCAGTGGCAGCCCGTTGGTGATCGGCTTGGGCCTGGGAGA
Source organism: Pseudomonas reactans (assembly GCF_013385825.1). GTDB lineage: Bacteria > Pseudomonadota > Gammaproteobacteria > Pseudomonadales > Pseudomonadaceae > Aquipseudomonas > Aquipseudomonas reactans. The sequence continues at coordinate 138,962 of NZ_JACAPG010000023.1, forward strand.
AAACTTCCTTGCCTCCGACCAACTGGCCCTGCGCCAGGTCACCGACCGCTTCATGTACCTGGAAGAAGGCGATATCGCTGACATCCGCCGTGAAAGCGTGCAGATCTGGGACGTCAACGGTCAATCCGTCGAGCGCGAAGCCGTGCAATACCGCGACGGCGCCGAAGCCGCCGACAAAGGCGAATACCGTCACTTCATGCTCAAGGAAATCCACGAGCAACCGTCCGTGGTGCAGCGCACTTTGGAAGGTCGCCTGAGCCAGAACCAAGTGCTGGTCAACGCCTTCGGCCCACAGGCCGCCGAGCTGTTCGCCAAAGTGCGCAACGTGCAGATCGTCGCCTGCGGCACCAGCTACCACGCCGGCATGGTTGCGCGTTACTGGCTGGAAGAACTGGCCGGCATCCCGTGCCAGGTCGAAGTCGCCAGCGAGTTCCGCTACCGCAAGGTGGTGGTGCAGCCCGACACCCTGTTCGTGACCATCTCCCAGTCCGGCGAAACTGCCGATACCCTGGCCGCCCTGCGCAATGCCAAGGAGCTGGGCTTCCTGGCCAGCCTGGCGATCTGCAACGTCAGCATCAGCTCCCTGGTGCGTGAATCCGACCTGACCCTGTTGACCCAAGCCGGTCGCGAAATCGGCGTGGCATCCACCAAAGCCTTCACCACCCAGTTGGTGGGTTTGCTGCTGCTGACCCTGTCCCTGGGTCAAGTGCGCGGCACCCTGGCCGAAGGCGTCGAAGCCACCCTGGTCGAAGAATTACGCCGCCTGCCAACCCGCCTGGGCGAAGCCCTGGCCATGGACAGCACCGTGGAAAAAGTCGCCGAGCTGTTCGCCGACAAGAACCACACCCTGTTCCTCGGCCGTGGCGCGCAATACCCAGTGGCGATGGAAGGTTCGCTCAAACTCAAGGAAATCTCGTATATCCACGCCGAAGCCTACCCGGCCGGCGAACTCAAGCACGGCCCATTGGCCCTGGTGGATGACGACATGCCGGTGGTCACCGTGGCGCCGAACAACGAGCTGCTGGAAAAGCTCAAGTCCAACCTGCAGGAAGTCCGCGCCCGTGGCGGTCAACTGGTGGTGTTCGCCGACGAAAAAGCTGGCATGACCAACGGCGAAGGCACTCACGTCATCAACATGCCGCACATCAACGACACCCTGTCGCCGATCCTCTACACCATCCCGCTGCAGTTGCTCTCGTATTACGTCGCCGTGCTCAAGGGTACTGACGTCGACCAGCCGCGTAACCTGGCGAAGTCGGTGACCGTGGAGTAATCCGCCACATCCTGGAGGCCCGCCCGGGTCTCCAGGCTCCCGCGAAAGGACGCGCCCTCGATGCAAACCCCCTCCCAGCTCCACCAGCGCTTGAACAACCGCCGCTTCACCGTCGCCAACAACGCCCAGGGGCTTTCCGGCTCGGGCACGGTGTTTCATTACCTTGTCGAGGGTGATGCCATCTCCGGCACTTACCAGGGCGGGCGCATTCGCCTGGGCACGCAAGTGGGGCGAGTGACAGGCCCAGACACTATCGAATTGCTGTTTCAGTGCCTGACCTTGGACGGTGAGCTGTTGTCCGGTTGGTCGGGTGGCACGGTCGGTTTGGATGCTGCCGGGGTAACCACGCTGAGCTTTGTTTGGGGTTGGTTGTCGGGGGCGACGGGTGGAGGGGAGTCCAGCTATGTGGAGCTCATTGAGTCAGTTGAAAAAATCAGAAAATAAATCGGAAAATCTTCCCTGAAATAGTTGTATAAAACTGTCTGTATATCCCGTTAATATTGGGCTCAAAGGAAAAATAGATCCGAAAATAAATCGGAAAAAGGTGCGGAAAATGATGCAGCAATTCATCTCCGGAAACCACTGGTTGGAACCTTGCTGGCCATCTCCTGGTTTCCCTGCGTCAATTTTACGTACGGCTGAAACGCTTTCGTTTCGTGCAGGGAAACTCACGGGTCTACTTCCCGAAAATACCGCCATCCGGATCGGCGGCCTGATGCGAATCACCAACAGCTATTACAGCAATCTCATTGAAGGCCAATTTACTGAGCCTGCAACGTTGTCTGCGCGAGTCCCCCGGCGTGACTCCAAACAACTGCGTGAGCTGGCCGAAAGTCATATCGGTGTTCAGGAGTTGTTGGAACGCGCGGTACGTCGGCCAAAATCAATCGAAGCCTCTTGGGGTGATTTCTTTGCCCCTGAGCTCATATCTGTCATTCATCGCCATCTTTTTGCTAATGCCAGTGATGAAGATTTGCGGCTCAGTGATGGCCGGCTACTTGTACCCGGTCAGTTGCGGGATGTAGCACAACGCAACGTGCTGGTAGGTGACCATGCTGCGCCTGCTTGGGAGTCCGTCACGCCAATGCTCAAACGCCTGCAGCAGGTATACGGCGGGCAACCCGACCTGACCTCCCGAGTTATCAGCGCACTGGCTTACCACCATCGTCTCGCATTTGTTCACCCATTTGAGGATGGCAATGGCCGAGTGGTCCGCATGGTCACGCATTTGCAGGTGATGCGACTTGGGCTTGCGTCGCCTCTTTGGTCGCTTTCTCGAGGGCTGGCACGAAAACAGGATGAATACTATGGGCGCCTGCGAGCTGCTGATCAGCCTCGTCGAGGTGATCTCGATGGTCGAGGTCAGTTGACCCAACGTGGGTTGTTCGAGTTTGTAGAGTTCATGCTGCAAGTATGTATCGACCAAATGGATTACGTAGAGCAATCCATGGGGCTTGTCAGCTTGCGCCAGCGACTTGAAAGAGTGATTGGACTCGAGAGTCGCTTTCTAGAGTCCGGGGTAAAGCAGGATATGGCCAAGGCTATTCATATCTTGCTGACTCAAGGCGAGGTTGCCCGTGCAGATTTCAAGACCTTTTCTGGGCTTCATGATCGAGTGGCGAGTGATCAGCTCAAAAAATTGATTGATATGGGCGTGGTCGAGGCGCCGTCGGCCAAGTCACGTTCGATCTATCCTGGGCTTCCCGTGTGGTTTGCGCAGATGATCTTTCCGGATCTCCATCGGCGCTTTTATTAAACGGCAAAAGTAGGTGTGGGCCTTCTGTCCCTTTTGTGGACTAATTCCGCATAGGGCGCCGCGCTTTACCCCTAAAATGCGACCCTGTGGATAACTCAGCCAGGGATACCTTCACCATGAACATCGAACTCCTAATCGCCGGCATCGTCGTGCTGATCATTGTTGTCGGCCTGGTCGGCTGGATGGTCGGCGTCTACAACGGCCTGGTGATGCGGCGTAACGATGTGGACAAGGCCTTCGCCAACATCGATGTACTGCTCAAGCAACGAGCGGATCAGATCCCGGACCTGATGCGTGTGGTGCAGAACGCGATGAACCATGAGCACGCGCTGTTTACCCGCCTCAGTGACGCGCGCCAGCAATACCTAAGCGCCAGTAGCCTGAATGACAAGGTTGACGCGTCCAACCAGTTGAACGCGGCGCTCAAGTCGGTGATTGCGGTGGCGGAAGGTTACCCGACGCTGATTTCCGGTCCCAATATGGTCGAGCTTCAGCAGGCTATTTCGGCTGTCGAAGAGCGCATCGCCGACCGTCGTGAATTCTTCAATGAGTCGGTCAATCTCTACAACATCGCTATCGCGGTGTTCCCCGACCTGTTTTTCGCGCGGATGCTCAGCTACCAGCGCATTCCACTGCTGGCCATCAGTGCCGAAGAAACCCGTTACGAAGGCGTGAAGCTTGAGGTGCCAGGGGCATGAAAACCACGCAGGCGGGCGAAGAGAAAAAGAAGTCGCGTTGGAAAACCCTGCTGGCGCTGTTGAGCCTGGCAGGGTTTGCCTGCTTGATGGTCTACGCACCGATGACCGTAGTGGCAATGTTTTTCCCGGTATTCGCCCTGGTGTGCCTGCTGGCCAGCTTCGGCCCTAACTTCTACAAGACCGAACAACGACTGGCCACCAGCCAGATACGTTCTCTGGCCATGGGCCTGGTGGAAATCCGTGGCAAGGTGATTGTGGATAAACCGCTGTTGTCCCCGGTGCACGGTAAGCCCTGCGCTGGCTACGTGTGGATCATCGAAGAGGGCGAAAAGGACGACGACGGGCGCTGGAGTTGGAGCCGAGCCAAGAGTGAGGCGCGCTGCAACGACTTCCGTGTGCAGGATGCCACGGGAGAAATCCGCGTCATCGCCGAAGGCATCGACCTGTTCGGCAACAAATCACCGGACGACTATGAACTGATCGGCAGCTCGCGCCGCCAAGGCGAAATCCTGCTGGTCCAGGACTTGGACGTGATGCTGATCGGCGACGCCTGCGAGCGCGATGGCCAGACCGTGATCGCCCAGGGCAAACAGTCCAAGGCTGTATTCGGCGTGGCACTGACCGAGGACGTGGAAAACCGCCGGGTATTGGCGCCGTTGTGGCGTGTCGGTAGCTTCTACGGCGCGGTGGTGGCGATGCTCGGGGTTGGCGTGATGGCCATGACCCCCGCGCATTTTGCCCAATTGCAGTTGCCGGGCCCGGACACTTATCAACAGATGGAGTCACTTGGCCCTGTGTATAAGCTGCTGGCCTGGCTGTACCGCGAGGGTGGTTTTCCGATCCCCTTCATGGCCGCGTTCGGTTTCATGCTGACGATTTTCGTGGTGTTGATATGGACCCGGCTGTTGCTGCCCAAAAGCATGCGCCTGGCGGTAGGCCGTGTGCTTGGCGCTTGGATGGCGTTGGGCATGGTGATTGGCGGCGTGGTTACCCTGCTGCTGTTCGTCGCCCATGTGGATGCGCTGAAACAGTTTCTGGTGTGGATGCTAATCCTACTGGGCACCCTGGTGTTCTCGTTGTTTGAGCAGCGAAAAATGGGGGTTGCGTACAGGCATTTTGCCAAACGCGTGAGCAAGGGCAGTTTCAGCGATGAAGATGCCTGATCAGGGCACAAACTCCACCTTCAACCCTCGACTCGTACTGCGTCCCTGATCATCACTGACCCGCAACCGATACTCCCCCGACTTGCCCGGCCGCCAATTCAGTGTGCTTTGCGGTGGGCCCTGGCCGATCAGGGTTTGATCAGCAAACCAGTACAGCATCGCTGCGTCGCTGGCGGCGTTGGCATTCAGCGGGATGCTTTCCTGGGGGTGGGACAGGCGCAATTGATAGCTCACCTGGGTCAGCGGCGAGCGGATCTGCGGGGCTTCGCTCTGGTCGCTGAGGCGGTTGGGCTGGCAGTTTTTCATCACAGTTGGCGGAGTACGTCGCGGCAGGCCGGCGGCGCGGTACAGGCGTTGCACGTCGCTGGGCCAGAATTCGAAGACTTCTTCGCGGGTGTATTGCGCGTCAAACGGCGGGCAGGCGGCCTTGCCGGTGCGGGTGTCGATCAGCACCGGGCGGTGCAGGTTCGACACGCGAATCGGCGATACTCCGGGGATGTACCAAGTCTTGCGGGTTTGCGGGCACCAGCGGTTGGGCAACTCACCGGACGCGGCGCAGACATCAATGCGCACTAATCCGGCGGGCGGTTTGTCGGCTTTGATCACCACGTTGGGCAAAGCCAAAGGCAATGCGTCGGCGATGCGGAAGAACAACGGCGCGGCGGTCTTGGCCCCGATGAAGGCTGGGTTTGGACGACCATCGAAGTTGCCCACCCACACCACCAGCACGTAGGGGCCGACCAGTCCTGCACTCCACGCATCGTGAAAACCCCAGGAGGTGCCGGTTTTCCAGGCGGTGCGCCAGTGACGTCCAGGCAGGCCATCCGGACGAGGGTTTCGGCGCAGCATATCGCGAACCATGAACGCCGCCTGGGGCGTCAGCAGTGGGGCGCCGGTGGTCTGGGGCTGTTCCTGCAAGTAGCGCAAAGGCCGCAGATGCCCGTCCCCGGCCAGCATCACGTACAGACGCGCCAATTCTTCCGGGGTCATTTCACCGCCACCGAGGGCCAGGGCCAGGCCGTAATGGCTTTCGTCACGCAGGCCTTTGATCCCGGCGCGTTGTAATAGTCCATACAGGGAGGGCGACTTGACCTGGCTGGCGAGCCATACCGCCGGGATGTTGCGACTACGGATCAGTGCGTCCCGCGCCGTCAGTGGCCCGACAAAACTGCCGTCGAAATTTTCCGGTTGGAAGTAGCCGAAGTTACTCGGCAGGTCCTTGAGGATGCTCATGGGGTGGATCACCCCTTGGTCCAGCGCCAGCCCGTACAGGAACGGCTTGAGTGTCGACCCTGGTGAGCGCCGCGACAGCACGCCATTGACCTGGCCGTGAAGGCTTGTGGATAAGTAATCCGCCGACCCGACCAATGCCTTGACGCTCTGGTCGCGGCTGTCGATCAGGATCGCCGTGGCGTTTTCCACACCCGTGCTGCGCCGTTCGGCGATGAAGCCGGTGATCAGGCGTTCGAGCAACTGTTGCAGCGGCAGGTTGAGGGTGCTGTTCAGCTCATTACCGGGCTGGGACGCCAGCAGTTGTTCACTCAAATGCGGCGCCAGGAACGGAATCTGCTGGCGGCTGCGTGCTTCCAGGGGCAAGTCCAACAAGCTGTCATTGCGCGGGTCTTGTGGATAAGTCTCGCGCCAGTCAGCCATCAAGCGCTGCCGCGCCTGTTGCAGCGACGGGCCGAAGCGCGCGCGTCGACCCGGTTGTTGTGGGATCACCGCCAGCGCCAACGCCTCGGAAAGCGACAACTGCGTCGCCGACTTGCCGAAGTAAATACGGCTGGCCGCCTCGGCACCTTCGATATTGCCGCCCATCGGCGCCAGGTTCAGATAGGCCTCAAGGATGTCGTGCTTGCTGTAGCGCGCCTCCAGCCACAGTGCCAACACCATCTGCTGCAACTTGCCCGGCACCTGGCGGGTGTTCAAATTCCACAGGCGCCGTGCCAATTGCATGCTCAAGGTCGAGCCGCCCTGGCGCTGGCCACCGCTGTAGGTGGCCATGGCCGCGCGAAGCAACGCCGGGGGATTGATTCCCGGGTGCCAGTAGAAATTGCGGTCTTCCTTGAGCAGCAAGGCTTCGACCAATGAAGGAGAAATCCGCTCCAGCGGTAGCCAAAGTCGGTATTGCCCGTCATCCGCCAAGGTCATGCGCAGCAGCGCGCCGTCATCGGCCAACACCACCCGCGATGAGGTCACCGTCTGTTCCAGCGGAGCATGGGGCCACAATCGCAGCCCCACCAGGACCACCGCCGCTGCGAACAGCGGCAGTGTCAGGCGCTTAAGGCTTGGTAATTTCAAGCTGGCCTACTTTGCCGCGCCCTTGTAGGGTGGTTTCGTACATGCCTTCGGCGTAGGCCGGTGGCGTATTGAAAGTGCCCGCGTTGGTAGCGCGCACGCGGTACACGAAAGTGCCTACATCACGCAGCGCGGTGCCGTACAACACCACTCGATCATCACGCACATCGACGTACTCCGGCTGCCAGTTGCTCAGTTCGGTTTCGCCGATGGGGGCTTGCCAGCTTTCTTCTTCCTGGCTGTCCTCTTCCACGTACTCAGACTCTTCGCCTTCCTCGCTGCTGGCGGCTTCCGGCTCCGGCGGCAAGTTATACACAGGCTCGACGCCACCGGGCAGCAGGTCGACCACGGCCACTTGCTGCACCTGGTCGCGGTCGGTCGCACGCAGGCGCAAGCGCACCAGGAATTCATCGCCTACCGCGACCTTGCTCACCGGGTCGCCCTTGAGGTCGAGGTATTCGTGAATGATCTCCAGGCCATTGGTGATCGGCTTGAGCTTGGCGCCCTTGTCGAAACCGGCTTCGCTGAGCATGAAGAACGCCGCCGGGCCGTCGGATTTTTCCATCACCAGCTTCTGCGTCGCACCCGGCACGGCGGCGCGGGGTGGTTGGCCGGCCATCTCCAGCAATTGCTGGTGCTTGTCCCCCAGCCAGGCGGTGGCCTTGAGCGTCATGTCGCTTTGCGCACGCTGGCCGTAGTTGTCCAAGGCGCGCAACAGCAGGGCGGCCGACAGAGAGTTGTAACGCTGCTCGTTGAGGCGCTTACCGAGTTTATCCAGCAGCGCTGTAGGCACATCGTCCATCAGCTCTGGGAAATGTCGGGCCAGCAGGTGCAGGTGTTCGGCGTCGTGCACCAGCGGGTCGTAGTACAAACCGTCGCTGTCCCACTTATCCACAAGCGAACGCCAGGGGATTTTGCGGAACAGCGTGTCAGCCTGACGATCCTGCTTGAGCAGCTTGTAGCTGGCCGCCAGGTAAGCGGCGCCCAGGTCGTTCTGCCAGCTGTCCTTGAAGTAGCCCTCGTAGCGCTCGCGGATATCGCTCAAGGCGCCGCTTACCAGAATCCCCTGACGGCTCAGCAGGTAACTGGCGTAGGCGCGGTTGCGCAATTCCGACAGGCCTTCGCTAGGACCATTGGCCAGGTCGGTCAGATACGCATTCGAACGCACCAACAGGTCTTCCGGCACCGGCAAGCCGCGCTCCTTGGCTTCGATCAGGAAGTCGGTGGCGTACAGGCTGGCGTACGGTGCTACGTCCGGGTTGGCTGCCCACAAACCAAAGCCGCCGGCCTGGTTCTGGCGCTGGCGCAGCATGCGCACTGCGCTGCCGAAGGCCTGTTCGGCTTCAGGTGCGTTGCCGCCCCAGATCAGCGCCGGCATGGCCTTGGACACCAGTTGCTCGGTGCAGGCGTAGCCGTAATCGTCCAGGTAATGCTTGAGGCCGTTGGCCCACACCAGCGGCGAGGCCGCCACACCCAACTGTACGTCGCGCAATTGGCTGAACAATTCGCGGGTAGGTTTGAGCTCTTTGCTGGCGCTCTCAAAGCGGCCCAGGCTCAGGGCGACGCGATGTTCGCTCAGTGGGCGGATCGAAGTGGTCTCGGCCACCTGGATACGTTTGCCGTCCGGCAGCACTGCGACAAATCGCAGGTCCGCTGAACCCAGGGTCTCGCCAACCTTGATCTTGAACTCGGCGGTGCCTTCCTTGCGCGGTTGCAGGGACAACGTGCCGCCCTTGTCGCCCTGTACCTTCAGGCCATCGCTGGTCTGCAGTTCAAACTTCACCTCTGCCGCCGCGTCGAGGTTGCTGAACACCCCGGCGCTGACGTTGAACACATCCCCCGGCGCCACAAAGGCCGGCACGTTTGGCGTGATCACGATTGGGCCACGCACATCGGTATTGGCTTCGCTGACACCGACACTGTCGCTATCCACCGCCACCGCAAACAGGTGCAGCTTGCCGTTGAAGCTGTCCGGCACCTGGTAATGCAGTACGGTTTCGCCAGCGGGCAGGTCGACCAGTCCAGACCACCAAGCCACAGGCGGCTGGTGTTTACGCTTGAACGGGTTGAGGTGATTGGCCAGGGCGCCTTCCGTATCGCCACCGGGCGCTGCCCCACTGAGCAGACGGCTGAATTCCGGCAGGATCAGGTCAAGGATCTGACTGGTGCCGACCTCCAGCGCACGTTTCTGGAAGAAGAAGCCCAGCGGGTCCGGCGTCTGGTAGCGCGCCACTTGCAGGATGCCTTCGTCCACCGCATAAACCACCGCGCGGCCTGGGCGGTCGGCGTTGACCTTGATGTCGAGCATCTGCCCCGGCTCGATTTTCGCCGGGCCTTCAACCTTCAGCGCCATGCGCCGCGCATCCAGGTTGATGCTAAAGGGCACCACGCCATAGGACAGCGGGCTCATGTACACCTCGGCCGAACCCATATCCCGTACAAACTGCACGTTGACGTAGGCATTGCCCTCAAGCCCCGCAGGCACGCGGATATGTTGCACGCTGTTGGTGCTGTCGGCCTTGAACCACTGCTGGGTGTAGACCTTGTCCCGCTCGATGGTGATCAAGCCCGCACCGGTATACGGCGCGCGGATGCTGATCGCAATTTCATCACCGGTGGCGTAGCTGCGTTTATCCAGGCGCAGTTGCAGCTCGGCATTGCGTTCCAGCGAGCGTGAGGTGTTGCCTCGTCCGGCCACGCTGTAGTCGATCTGGTTGAGCAGGTTGCCGTTGGCGTCCTTGAGTTGCAGGGTGAAGTCACCCGGTGTGCCGGTGTTCAAGGCCTGCTTGGCGCCTTCCTGGGTCATCACCAGCGGTGAGGCCGGCTGGCTGATGTTCTTGATGCGCGACTCGTACTTGTAGGTGCCGTTGGATTGTTTCACCAGCACCGACACATAACGGTGCTCGACCACCTCTGTAGTCAGGCCGTTCACCGCCAGTGGCGAAAGGTCCGGCGCGACGGCCAGCCATTGCACCTGGCGCGGCGCATCCTTGGCGACGTACGACAGCGAATCCTGACTTTTCACACCCACAAGGTAGGGCGCTGACGACACCAGCAAGGCACTTTGCGCCGCTACATTACGCCCGCCTTCGGCTTCGAACACCTGGCTCATCACCTGCAGGCGATAGGTGCTGTTGGCGAAGCGTTGCAGGTTGAGGTCGAGCACGGCCTGGCCGTTGTCGTCGACGGTGGTTTCGGCCAGGTCTTCAGTGGTGGCGTCTTCCAGGGAGTCGTTGAGGCGGAAACGGAAATCCGGGTAACGATCAAACGCCGCGAGCGTCGGGCTCAGGGACATTTTGGCGGTCACGCGACGGCCGGACGCTGGGGCGCCAAACAGATGCATCGCGGTGACCTTGGCCACCACTTGATCCGGTGGGATCCAGCCCTGCACAGGCGAGTCGTGCAAACTCAGGCTGACCTTCATGCGGTCCGGCTCAAAGTCGCGGACCTTGAAGCTCACGCTGCCCAGGTCGGTGCGGGTCTGCTTCTGGCCGATCAACTGCAAGGTCGCGGTGTATTCCCCGGCGGGGGCGACTTCGCTGCTGGGGAAATCAAAGCTTTCAAAACCGCTGGCGGACAGCTTCAACGGTTGGCGAATCACTTCCAGGCCACGGGGGTCGGTGATTTGCAGCTCCACCGGCAGGCCCAGCAGGGCGCCTTTCCAGTTGCCGCTGCGCACGATCATGCCCAGGTGCGCGGTTTCGCCCGGACGGTACAGGCCGCGGTCGGTAAACAGGTAGGCGCTGAGGCGATCGATCGCACCGTCTTCTTCCAAACCGCCTACATCGAAGCGCGACAGATCCAGTTGCTGGGACTGACGGGCGATCGGCAAAAACGACTGGTCATTACCGCGAGTGACCACATACATCAGCGGCGTTTTCTCACGGCGCAGTTCATCCAGCTTGGCGAAGTGCGCGTGGCCTTCGGCGTCGGTGCGGCCGCTGCTCACCGGCAGACCGTTACGCCCAATGATGTCGACTTGCGCGTCGGACACCGGCGAACCGTTGCCGATGGACTGCACATACACGTCATGGCTGCCATCGCTGGAGCGCTTGGCGATGATGCCCAGGTCCGTCACCACGATAAAACGCAGGTCGCTGGTGCTGCTGCGGTCGTACTCGAAAGTGCGTTGGGCTGGGTCATCCTGCGGGCTCAGCTTGAGCACGAAAATGCCGCGCCGCCCGCCATTGGCGGTGAGGTAGTGGCTGAGGTCCACGTTGTCGTAGACGGTTTCCGCCGGGTCATTGGATGACAGCGGGATATCCAGCGATTGACGCTCGACCATGCGGTCGAAATATTCGTTGCCGAAGTTCGGCCGGGCAAAGCTGCCGCTGCTTTGGTCCACCAGATGTTGCAACTGGTTGGGCAGCAGGCGGGCGATTTCCACATGGGCGCCAGGCACACCGCGAGCCATGAAGCCCAGGCGTTTTTCGCCATTGAGGCTGAGCAAGGCGCCGTCAGACAGGAACTGCAAGGTGCGTGGGTAAGCCGGCATGCTGATCAGCGACGCCGTAGGATTCTTCGCCAAATAGCCGCCGATGGCCTCCAGGTTTGCGGGTACGCGCACATACACCGCGCGCCCGGCCGGGGCCTTGAATTTGAACGCGTGCAGGGTGTTCAGCGGTTCGACGCTGGGCACGTGGGTCAGGTTGAGCTTGGTGCTGCGGGCGAGCAGGGCGTCGTCGATGTCGTTGCTGTTGTAGGGGCGCGTGTCGTCTTGGGCTTTTTCCGGCAACAACCAGGCCTGGACCTTACCGGCGATGGTCTCATCGGCTACCGCGCTGGAACTGCTGAACATCAATACCGGCTCTGGTTCACCACGCTCGTTGTCGACAAAACTCACTTCGGCGCCGGTAAAGGTCAGGCGATAGCGCCCGGGCACAGTGACTTCCGACACCAGCGGCGCGGTGCTGGCGTTGCCACCATCGCGGGCCTTGATGCCTTCGTCGAGCTTGGCGCTGACGGGCGTGCTTTCCAGTGGCGTGGCCAGGGCGGCGGAGCGCACGTACGCGTTGAGTTTTTTCTCGTCGAAGGTGAGTTCCGGGCGGTTGGGCAACTGGGCGTCGCGGTAGGCCAGGCCTTTGCCGAGGGTTACCGTGACGCGCTTGCGTAGGTTGTCTTCGTCCACCGGGTGGGAAAAATGGAAGGTCGCCACCAGCTGTTTCAGCGTCGGGTTGGACGGGTCCTGATACAGCTCGTTTTGCGCCAGGGTGGCGCGGAACGGTTGGGTGGAAAACTGCGTGCTGTACTGGTCCAGCAACACGCCGTCGGCGAGCAGGTTTTTCTTCGCTATGTCGAGGGTGTAATGGGCGTCGATGGGCCAGTCTTTTTCCGGAACGAACAACAGGCTGCGGTCATCCGCCCAACGCCAGGTGCCCGCCACCGCAGGTTTAAGGGTAATACCCTCGGTGACCGGTTTGCCGATGGCCGACAACGGAGCCACGGATTCGCCAAAGCGCACCTGCAAGTTATCCACAACCGGCGTTTGCTGGGTGTAGTCGGTGAGGTTGGGTTTATGCAGCGAGTAGCTCGCGGTATGCGGCTGTGGCAGGTTGGAATACCAGTGCCAGCCGTAGAAACCAGCGGCGGCCAGCAACACCAGGCCCACTAAGCCGGCACCGGTTTGACGCGGATAAGCGCGCGCCTTGCTGCCCAGGTTCGCCAGCCCACGGCCGATGGCGCGCAGCCAGAACGGCGGATGCCATTGACCAAAGACGGCCCCCACCACAGTCAATAACGCACCGACAATACGGCGGCTGATCGCTTTGAACGAATCGAACATGGTGAGCATCCCTGGCTAAGTGCGGCGTATCTTACACGCGTCTTTGATACAAAAGATGACGCCGATACGCCGCACTGCTAGGCGTGTTGCACAAAAGTGAGGCGCACCGCAAAACCGATCAAAAGACTGCCGAATAGCCATTGCTGCATACGTTGCGCCGAGCGATTGCGTGCCAGCCAATGGCCAATGCGCGCGCCGGCCAAGGCGTAGCAACAGTCGAAGGCGAAACCGACCGCGACCAGGATCACGCCCAGCAACGCGAATTGCGCCGCCACGGGGCCAGCTTGCGGGTCGATGAATTGCGGCAGCAGCACCGAACAGAACAGCAGCGCCTTGGGGTTGAGCAGGTTGGTCAGCAAGCCGCGTTGCAGTGCGGCACGCCAGGCGTGGGTTTTCAGGGTGGCGTTGGCCGTATCGAGCGTCGGCAGCATATTTGCCCGCAGGCACTGCACCCCCAGCCATAACAGATAGGCCGCGCCACCCAGCCGCACCACATCAAAGGTCCAGGGCGCCACTTTGAACAAGGTCGCCAAGCCCATGCCTGCCAGGGCCACATGGCAGGCGCGGGCCAGTCCCAGGCCAATCGCCGTGGTCAGCGCCAGGGCCTTGCCCTGGCGCGCGCCGGTCTGCAGCAGCAGGATCATGTCCGGCCCTGGCAGCAGATACGCCACCGAAAGAGCCACGAGAAACAACCAGAGTTCCGCCATGTTCCACCCCCTTGTGTGTCGGCCAATTCTAGGGCCGAAGGGCAGGGCAGGTGCTTGCGTAGTCAGCCAGAAAAGCGTCTATTCTTGGCACTATCTGCCACTTATTACTCTGTAAGCCATCCACTTATGCCAAATCTGAAACTCGATGCTTTTGACCGAAAGATTCTCGAAGCCCTACAGCGCGACGGCCGACTGAGCAATGTGCAACTGGCCGACGAGATCGGGTTGTCTGCCTCGCCCTGCCTGCGGCGCGTGCGCCTGCTGGAAGAAGCCGGCGTGATTCGCGGCTACCAGGCCACGCTGGATCGCGATGAAGTGGGCCTGGGGATGATGGTGTTCGTGGGCGTAAAGGTGGAGCGGCATAACGATACCGAGGCCAACGCGTTCCGTGAGGCGGTCACGGCGTTGCCAGAGGTGATCTCGGCGTTCCTGGTGTCGGGGGAGTCGGACTTTCTGTTGCAGGTGGTGGTGCCGGATTTGCGCGGCTATGAGCGGTTCGTCACGGGTAGTTTGCTGAAGCTGCCGGGGGTGAGGGATATCCGCAGCAACTTCGCGATTCAGACCGTGAAAACCCCGGGGGGGTTGCCACTGGGGCATTTGCCGGGTTCGACAAGCTCCCTCGCCACAGGGTTACAGCGGATTCACGATTCACCCTAACGTTGCCCGTTATCCTCAAGCGGCGTTTCAACTGCGCACGAATGCCAACAGTAGCGTGTAATCATTGTTGTCGGCAGCGCGAAGCGCTTGGATGTAGCGTTGGCGCACTTCATTAGCGGTCACCAAGTTACCGCGACCCCAGGAGAAGGGAGCAAGACCACATTGCCTCAGCAGGCAGTCGGTCATGAGGCGAGCATGTCTACCGTTGCCATTCGGAAAGGCGTGTAGCCAAACAAGTCGATGGTGAAAGCGCACGGCAACCTCTTCTGGCGGGAAGACATTGTGTTCCAGCCAGTAAGCCATGTTGTCGAGCAACTGCCGTAAGTTGACGGCGATCTGCGTCCAATCACAGCCGATATTCTTATCGGATTTGCGGAAGGTACCGGCCCATTTCCAAGTGTCATCGAACATTTTCACGTGAAGCTCACGGCAGAAATGGTCGTTCAGTACATTCAGCTTTTTTTGCCGCGCTATCCAACGTGAGGCTTTGAGGATGTTCTGCGCCTCCCATTCATCCAGTTCGCCCTGGGTGGCGATATGCCTCGGTTTCAGGCCAGCGGCTTCGTCGGGATCGAGAGGCGTTTGGCCTGGTTTCAGTTCCAGTTCTATTGCCATAGGCGGGCCCACGAACCGTCGAGTAGTTCTCTGCGGCGTTCATCAATCTGACGTTCGATGAACGCATCAGAGGGGCGTTGGTCTTCGAGGCTCATGGAATGTGCAACGCCTAGGATTTCTTGCTTTGCCATGAGTTCGGCACGGTCTTGGATGACTTCGTGCAGGGGCTTCTTGGGGACCAGGCCGTAGACGAGTTCACAGTCCAGTGCTGCTGCTAGCTTTCTTAGCTGTGCGAGTGATATCCGATCTTCAGCCTCGGAGCGCTCGGACTTGGTCAACGTCCCTGAGGATATGCCGGCAATTTCGGCCTGCGCTTTTAATGAGCGGCCTAATGATTCTCGGATAGCCCGCAGCCAACCGCCTGGTGGAACCGCCGCATTTTTAACGTTATTAAACGGCGCAATGGCACGTTCTACCTGAGAAAGGCGCAGTTTGTAGAGCTTGGAAGCACTCATGGTGAATGACCTTTTGTAAGCTTATAGGCTATCGAGTTTGTAATTAATATTAGCCTATAGGCATACAAATAAATTAAAAAATAAGCCTATGGGCTAACAAAATACATAATTTTGTTTGCCTATAGGCTTACAAATTCGTTCAAATTGTTAATGGCAACGAAATTTACGTCCACCAATACCGCACAAGATGAAAGAAAATCGGCGCTGCAAAGCACACCGAATCCAACCGATCCAACATCCCGCCGTGCCCTTCGATCATATGGCCCCAATCCTTCACGCCGCGATCGCGTTTGATCGCCGACATCACGATGCCGCCGGCAAACCCGAGCAGGTTGATCAGCAGTGCAATCAAGAACGACTGCCACGGGTTGAACGGCGTGGTCCACCACAGCGCCGCGCCGATCAGGGATGAGAGCAGGATGCCGCCGACAAAGCCTTCCACGGTTTTCGACGGTGAAAGGTTCGGCGCGATCTTGTGCTTGCCGAACAATTTCCCACACACGTACTGCAAGACGTCCGACAGTTGCACCACGATCACCAGGTAGGCAATCAGCAGCAGGTTGCGGCCTTCGTAGCCGGGGATGTCGAGGGTGAGCAGGGCGGGCACGAAGGATACGCAGAACACTGCGATCATCAGGCCCCACTGCACTTTCGACGCGCGTTCCAGGAAGTGCGTGCTGTCGCCACCCAGGGAGGCAAGGATCGGCAGTAGCAGGAACACGTACACCGGGATGAAAATCGAGAACAGCCCGTACCAATCCGAGTAGATCAGCAGGTATTGCAGCGGCAGCGCCAGGTAGAACGCGGCGACCAGCGCCGGGTAGTCGCTGCGGCGGGTGGGCGTGAGGGTGAGGAATTCGCGCAGGGCGTAGAATGACACCGCGTAGAACAGCAGGATCACCGCGCCGGTGCCGAGCCAGAAGGCGATGCCGATCACCACCACCATCACCCACCAGGCGTTGATGCGGGCGTTGAGGTTCTCGATGACGGCATTGGGGCTGCCACGGGTGCGCAGCTTGAGGATCAGGCCGATCAGCGAGGCGAGCACCAGGATGGCGCCGATGCCGCCGAACAACATCAGGGTTTGGCTATCCATGTCAGACAGGCTCCGGGGCAAGGGCGAGCAGGGCGTCGCGGGTGCGGGCGAGGAAGGCGGTTTTGTCTTCGCCGTCTTCCAATTGCAGCGGCGCGCCGAAGCTGGTGGTACACAGCAGGGGCAGCGGCAGCACGCGGCCCTTGGGCATGACCCGGTTGAGATTGGCGATCCACACCGGTACCAATTCGGCCTGTGGGTAACTTTTCGCCAGGTGATACAAGCCACTTTTAAACGGCAGTAGGCCGTCTTCAAGGTTGCGCGTGCCTTCGGGGAAGATGATCAGCGAATCGCCGCCTTCCAGGGCGTTGAGCATGGGTTGCAAAGGGTTATCCACAGGGTCCTTGCGTTCGCGGTCGATCAGCACGCCGTTGAACACGCGGTTAATAATGTAGCGGCGCAGGGCGCTGGTATTCCAGTAATCGCTGCCGGCCACCGGGCGCGTGAATTTGCGCAGGTTCTGCGGCAGCGAGGCCCACAGCAACACAAAGTCGCCGTGGCTGCTGTGGTTGGCGAAGTAGATGCGTTGCACCGGCACCGGCGCGCACCCCAGCCACAGGCTGCGGGCACCGGTGACGGTGCGGGCCATGGAGGTAATCAACGTGGCGACCACGGGTTCGAACATGGGGATTCCTTATCCGGCGAAAGGCAGCCAAGGGCTGGCGAGGATCACGACCAGGGTCAGCAGCGCTTGCGCGCCCAGCAGCCAGGCTTGTTTGCGCAACAGTTTGAGCGCGCCACGACGGCGCTCGGTCCAGGGCCGGCCAACGCGCTTGGCCGATTGCAGGCCAAGGGTCTGCAAGGCCTGGTCGAGGTCCGGGGTGCGGTCGATGTCCCGGGCCAGCAGCGCGAACAGGTCGGCGTCGAAGGCCACGCGCAGCGCCCAGTACTTTTGCAGCAGTCCGAGGATAATCATCCACAGGCTCAGCAGCAGGCAGATTGGCGCAATACTCGCCATCAGCAGTTGAGCCAGGCCGAACAGTACGCCAACCAGGGTCAGGCCTGTGGATAACTGATCCAGCGAGCGACCACGACGCAACAAGCTGGCGACAACCTGCAGTTCCATATCAGCGGGCATGGGGTAAACCCTCCAAAGCTTCACGGTGTGCGGTGTGCAGGACTACATCGGCCCGCGCTGTACGAATGATAGACAGCGCATCCTCTATCGTCGCGGCGCGCCCGGTGTGCAGTAGCCAGGCCGCGACGGCAGTGGCGCTGCGCGAGTAGCCGAGAGCGCAGCACACCAGCAATGGGCCACTTGCGCGCAATCGCTCGATGGCTTGCGCGGCTTGCAGGCATTCAGTGGGGCTCGGGGCAATCAGGTCCAGCACGGGAATCAATTGGTAAGCGCGGCCCTGTGGATTAATCGGCAATTCGGCACTGAGATCGACGATGGCCTTGAAGGGTTCTTGCTCGCTCGTTGTAGGAATACGCCCAAGCCAGACGTTATCCACAATCAGGTCAGGTTGTGGATGCTTGCGTGTCCACAGGCGCGAGTTGACCCAGGCAGCGGCCAGATAGGGCGCGTACAGCCAACGCGCGGCAGGTGTAAGTTGGCCGTCGGCGCGTTTCTGGAAGCCCGCAGCGCCGAGCACGAAGTAATTGGCCTTGATCAAGGCGAGGGAAACCGCAGGCCAAAGTATCCACAGCCATGCGCCACCCATCACAAATGCAAGGATCGCCAAGGCCAAGGCGCCCACGCCATAGCGCACACCCAACCGCCAGCGCTTGGGATCCCGCGTCAGCCGTGCATTCAACAACGGGCTCGGATGTTCCAGCGGCCATAACCACACACACAGCCACCCGGCGAGGGCGCCTGTGGGTAAGTCGATAAAGTGATGTTGATAAGTGGTCAGCACCGAAATGCCGATCAACGCGAACCAGCCATGCACCAGCCAACGCCAGATTCCCTGGGTATGGCGTTGGTACATGACCCATAGGATCACCAGCAACGCGATATGCAGGGACGGCGCCTGGTTGAACGGCTTGTCGAACCCCGCCAGCACCGCAAACAGCCAGCCAAATACGCCGTCCAGCTCCGGCCGCTCGAAGGTGAAGCGCAGCGGCCAGAGCAGGAAGCAGCTCACGGCGATCACTTGGGCACTCAGCAGACGCAGCGCATGTTGCTTCAGTTCATGCCGAGTGTTGGGTAGCAACAGAGAAAACCCGTAGAGCAGGTCGATGGACCAGTAGGGCACGATGGTCCAGGCCCAGAACGGCATATGGGTTTCCCAGCCGAACACCAGCGTGCCGACGTCACTGCGCTGGCTGGTGACCCAGGTGGCAAAGCCGTAGGTGCTGAAAAACAGCGGCGCCAACAGCAGTAGCCACAGGAACGCGGGTTTCAATAAGCCGGGTTCGCGCATGCTCAGATCTTCTGTGCCAGGGACACGGTGAAAATGCCCCACTCATCCACTCGCTGGGTGATCTTGCGGAAACCGGCGGCTTCCACCAGTTGATCCATTTCCGCTTGGCTGCGGCGGCGCATCACCCAAGCCTGGCCCTGGCGGTGGCTGGTCAGTGCGCGTGCGATCAGCTCCAGTTGCGGGTGCCATGGCTGGCCGGTGTAGACCAGATAGCCGCCGGGCTCTACGGCCTCAGCGAGGCCCGCCAGCGAACCGCCGACCATGCCGTTATCGGCAAACAGCTCATACAACCCGGACACCACCGCCAGCGTCGGCTTGGGGTCCAGCGCAGCCAGGTCCAAACGGTCAAAAGCATCGCCTTTGACGAATTGCGCGATGTCGCCCAGGCCTTTTTCGCGAATCAGCGCACCACCGTCGCGTACGTTGATGTCGCTGTAGTCACGCAGCAGGATCGATTCCGGCAGCGGAGACACGCCCTGCAAGGCTTCGAGGATGTAGCGGCCATGACCGGCGGCGATATCCACGATACGCACTTCGCGATCTTCCCCGCGTAACTTGGCCATCGCCAGGCGCAACAGTTCTTCGACATTCAACTTGCGCTGACGAATGCCGCGCCAGCCGATGGAGTTGAGGTAGTTGGTGTCGATCATCCGCCCCAGCCCGCCCTTGCCGGTGGGCGTGTTGCGGTACACGTAATCGAGGGTGCTGCCGGAGTCGAAACCGGTGTCGAAGCCCAGCTTCACGCCGTCCGACAGGTTCTTGCCCAGGCCCATGCTGGCGCGGGTCATGCGCCAGTACAGGTCGCGCAAGGAGTTGCGCGGCAGCGGCGCGGCCAGGGCTTCGGACTCGGCGCAAGTAGCGCCCAGCTTGTCGGCATCCAGCAGCGAGGCGCGGTCCAGCGGGTGTTCGAAGTTCTGCAGGATGAAACGCCGGGCGCTGCTCACAGCGGAGGCGCGGTCACGTTCGCCCAGGGTGTCGTGGAAGAAACCGGGGAGAATGTGCAGCTCTTTTTTCAGGCTGCCGAGGCGGTCGAAAAATTGCTGTTGGGGTTTGCGGTGCACCACAAAGTCCGAACCCGAGATCAGCAGTTGCGTCGGCACCTGGATCGCCTGGGCATCGGCGACAACCCGGTCGGCCGCTTCGTACAGGCCGAGCAGCACATTCACCGAAATGGCCTTGGTGATCAGCGGATCGCTGTCGTAGGAGGCGACGCGCTCCGGGTCATGGCTGAGGAACTTGGCCTTGACGTAACTGTTGACGAAAAAGTTGCCACGGAACTTGCGCATCAGCGCCAGGCCCGTCCGCGCAAAGGGGACGTAGAGCTTGACCTTGAACGCGGGGGACGCGAGCACCAGCGCGCGAATCTTCGGCGCGTAGTCGTGTACCCACGTCGCGGCAATCACCGCGCCGACGCTTTGCGCGATGACGGCGAAGTTCTCCTCCTCGATGCCATAGGTGGCGCCGATGTGGTCGCAGAAGGTCTGCACATCGCGGGCGCTGGTGGCGAAGCTGGGGCTGTCACCGCGTTCGCCGGGAGATTGGCCATGACCACGGGCGTCCCAGGCGAAGAAGTCGAATTGCGGCAGGTTCAGCTCATCCACCAGGTGCGCGATACGCCCCGAATGTTCATGGCCGCGATGGAACAACACGATTGCCTTGCGCGGCCCGGTAGTCTCGGTGGCCGGCCAGTGCCGGTAGAAAAGCTCGACGCCGTCATGGGTACTGAAGGTGTGCTGTTGCTGTTCGCGCATCGCAAAAATCCTTATGCAATCGGTGAGGTTTCTTGTTGTTCTTTGAGGCCCTGGCGCACCCGATTGACCAAGGTGTAGGCGAGCAGGGCAGCCACCAGCCACATAACGGCATCGACCCAACCCGCGCCCAGCCAGCCCAGCGCCACGCCAGTGGCCAGTACGCCGAGCACGAACGCGCGATCGCTTTTGCCCATCGGCCCGTCATAGCGCCGCGATGCCCCCACCATCGGCCCCAGCACGCCGGCGTATTCGCTGAACACCGCCAGCAGCGCCACCAGCAGCACCGGCGCCAGGCTCACGCCGGGGATCAGTGCGAACGGCAGGATCAGCGCACTGTCAGCGATCACATCGCACAGTTCATTCAGGTAGGCGCCCAGGCGTGACTGCTGGCCGAATTCACGGGCAAGCATGCCGTCGATGGCGTTGAGCGCCATGCGCAGGATCATCCACAGCGGGATCAGCGCAAACAGCCACAGGTGTTGGGCGAAGCTGGCGATCAACAGGCCGACCAGTAAGGAAATCACGCCGGCCAGCACGGTGATTTGGTTGGCGGTGGTGCCATTGTCATAGAGGCGCTGCACAAGAGGGCGCAGCAGGTTTTGAAAACGCGGCTTGAGCTGATAGATCGAAATCATGGGGAGTGACGCTTCCTTGTCCGTGAACCCGCGAAAAACTGTTCTGGAGTGTGCCCGATTCAGCCTGGCCTGCACCAGTGATGGCGTGTGTTTCTGGGGGTTTAGTCACGATATCGAACGCGCTGAAGAACAAATGTGGGAGCGGGCTTGCTCGCG
>NZ_JACAPG010000023.1:160395-360324 GCF_013385825.1 Pseudomonas reactans
GCGAGCAAGCCCGCTCCCACAGGGGATTTGCGTTGTATTCGAACAAAAATTTCACGCTCCGTGTTATATCGTAACGAATCATGTACAGGCGGGCGTTGAGTGGATGCGAGTGGATCTGGAAGCTGACGGCGCTTCGGTGGAAGGCCTTCCGCGTTTTCAACAGGGGCTGTTTCATGCTCGGCGATTGCGTCAGGCCGGTATCAGTCTGACGGTGTTGGCCGTTGCCGGCTGGGTGCTGGCGCTGTTTGTCGCGTTGTTTGCGCCGCTGTCGATCTGGCCAGTGGTGTTGATCAATTGTGCGTCGGCGTTGCTTCTGTTGGTGGCCGGGTTGCAGTCGGCGTGGTGGGTGGCGGATTGGCGTGCCCAGGCGTTGGAAGAACCGACGGTTGATGTGCCGGTTGAAGACGCAAGCCGCTACGCGCGCCTTGTGCAGCGTTTTGGCCAACAGATTGGCGCTCCGGTGTTGTGGCTCGGCGGCTGGTCGTTGCTGGCGCTGGTCAGCATTGTCGAGTTCTGTAACCTGGCTTTGCCCGCCGCACCGGTAGGTCAGTCGGCGAGCATCGGCGCCGCGCTGGGGTTGGGATTGGCGTTTGGTCTGCTGGTGTTTGAACGCCGTCTGGCCCAGGAGACCGCCGCGCAATGGCCGGAAGCCTCGCAACTGGCGCAGTTGAGCCGAGTAGCGATTATTTGCCTGGTGGTCAGTGCGGTGTGTCTGCTGTTTGCCGGGGCTAACTCAGTCTGGCCACTGAGGTTGGCTGTGTTGATCGGTTTGCTGCCGGCCCTTGTCTCGCTTGAATGTCTATTAAGAGCCGTGCTGTCCCTGTTCAGCCCACGCCAGCCACGCCTCGAGCCGCGCCTGATGGCGCAAAGCTTTATCGCCGGATTGTTACGCTGGCCGCCGCAACCCTTGCTCGCATTGCAACATGAATTGCACAACCGCTTTGGCATCGACTTGCGCCAGATCTGGGCATTTACCTACATGCGCCGGGCGTTCCTGCCGGTGTTACTGGTGGTGCTGGCGGTAGGCTGGGCGCTCACGGGGGTGCACGAAGTGCCCCTGCAAGGCCGTGGGATCTATGAACGTTTCGGCAAGCCGGTGCAGGTCCTCGGCCCTGGCCTGCATGCCGGATTGCCGTGGCCACTGGGCCGCGTGATCAGTGTTGAAAACGGCGTGGTGCATGAACTGGCCACCAGCGTCAGCGAAGCCGCCACACCGGAGCTGGCGCCTGCCGAAGGCCCGGCGCCGCTGATCGCCAACCGTTTGTGGGACGCCAGCCATGTGAATGACAAGTCCCAGGTGATCGCCAGCAGCAGCGGCGACAAACAGAGCTTCCAGATCGTCAATATGGATGTGCGGTTCGTCTACCGCATCGGCCTCACCGACCAGGCCGCGCTCGCCGCCACCTATAACAGCGCGGACGTGCCGACCCTGATCCGCAGCACCGCCAGCCGCATCCTTGTGCATGATTTTGCCTCGCGCACCCTCGACGAATTGCTCGGCGAACAACGCACCCGCCTGGCCGACGAAATCGGCCGCGCCGTGCAGGCCGACCTGCAAAAGCTCGACAGCGGCGTGGAAATTCTCGCCACGGTGGTGGAGGCGATCCACCCGCCGGCAGGCGCCGCCAACGCTTACCACGGTGTGCAAGCCGCGCAGATCGGCGCCCAAGCCCTGATCTCCCGCGAACGCGGTGCGGCCAGTGAGCAAACCAACCAGGCGTTGCTGCAAGCCAGCACCGCTCGCGACCAGGCCACCGCCACCGCCCGCGAAGTGAACGCGGGCGCCCAGGCGGCCAACCTGCGTTTTGCCGCCGAACAAAAGGCCTATGCCACCGCCGGCCAGGCGTTCGTGTTGGAACAGTACCTCGGCCAACTCAGCCAGGGCCTGGCTCACGCCAAGCTGCTGATTCTGGATCATCGCCTGGGTGCCGACGGCGCGCCGACGATCGATCTGCGTTCTTTTACCTTGCCGGCCGATCCTTCGGTGCCGCGTAAAGCCGTTCAATAAGGAGTCTGTCTGTTGAGCGCTCATTCTCACGATCACGGTCATCATCACGGCCATCACCACCACCATCATCACGGTGACGAACAAGCGGCCGGCCCGTTCCCCTGGCGGCGTATGGCCTGGGCGCTGTTGCTGGTGCTGTTTGCGGTTGCCGCCGCCAGCCTGGTGCAGGTGCGTTCCGGCGAGGCCACGGTGATTACCCGTTTCGGTAATCCGTCGCGGGTGTTGTTGGAGCCGGGCCTGGGCTGGCGTTGGCCAGCACCGTTCGAAGCGGCGATCCCGGTGGATTTGCGCCTGCGCACCACCTCCAGCGGTTTGCAGGATGTGGGCACCCGCGACGGCCTGCGGATTATCGTGCAGGCCTATGTGGCCTGGCAGGTGCAGGGCGACGCGGACAACGTGCAGCGTTTCATGCGCGCTGTGCAGAACCAGCCGGATGAAGCGGCGCGGCAGATTCGTACCTTCGTGGGTTCGGCGCTGGAAACCACGGCCGCCAGCTTCGACCTATCCAGCCTGATCAACACCGACGCCAGCCAGGTGCGCATCGCTGATTTCGAAGCACAGTTGCGCCAGCAGATTGATCAACAATTGCTCACCACCTACGGCGTGCGCGTGGCCCAGGTCGGCGTTGAACGCCTGACCTTGCCGTCGGTCACGCTAACCGCCACCGTCGACCGCATGCGCGCCGAGCGTGAAACCATCGCCACCGAACGCACCGCCGTGGGCAAGCGCGAGGCCGCGCAGATCCGCTCCGCCGCCGAGCGTGATGCGCGCATCGTGCAGGCCGATGCCACGGTGAAGGCTGCCGATATCGAGGCCCAGTCGCGGGTCGAAGCGGCGCAGATTTATGGCCGCGCCTACGCGGGTAATCCACAGCTGTACAACCTGCTGCGCTCTCTGGACACCTTGGGCACCGTTGTCACGCCAGGCACCAAGATCATCCTGCGCACCGACGCGGCGCCGTTCCGCGCCTTGGTGGACGGGCCGAAGGACGTCCAGCCATGACGATGCGTGACAGCCCGGACAGCCCCTGGATCCAGGCCGGGCGCCTGACCTTCCTGGCGTTGTACGCGGTGACGGTATTGGCGGCGTTGGCCTGGGCGTTTTCCAATGTGCGCCAGATCGACCCGCAGAACCGTGCGGTGGTCCTGCATTTCGGCGCGCTCGACCGTATTCAGAACGCCGGGCTGTTGCTGGCGTGGCCGCAGCCGTTCGAGCAGGTGGTGTTGCTACCGGCGGCTGACCGCGTGATCGAACGCCGGGTGGAGAACCTGCTGCGCTCCGACGCGGCTATCCAGGCCGACCGTGTGGCCAGCTTCGCCACGCCCTTGAGTGATGCGCTGGCGGGTTCCGGTTACCTGCTGACTGGCGATGCTGGCGTGGTGCAACTGGATGTGCGGGTGTTCTACAAAGTCACCGAACCCTATGCCTTTGTGTTGCAGGGCGATCATGTGCTGCCGGCCCTGGATCGACTGGTGACGCGCAGCGCGGTGGCCCTCACCGCGGCGCGGGACCTGGACACGATTCTGGTGGCGCGACCTGAATTGATCGGCACCGACAACGGCGCCGCCGAGCGCCGTGAGCGGTTGCGTGGTGACTTGGTGCAAGGCATCAACAAGCGCCTGGTGGAATTGGCTTCCACAGGCTTGGGATTGGGTATCCAAGTGACCCGTGTCGATGTGCAATCCAGCCTGCCGGGCCCGGCCGTCAATGCGTTCAACGCCGTGCTGACCGCCAGCCAGCAAGCCGACAAAGCCGTGGCCAACGCCCGCACCGACGCGGAAAAACTTACCCAGACCGCAACCCAGCAGGCCGACCGCTTGGTGCAAGTCGCCCACGCCCAGGCCAGCGAACGCCTGGCCAATGCCCAGGCGCAAACCGCGACGGTGGCCAGCCTGGCCCAGGTGAAAGACCCGGGTTTGCTGCTGCGTCTGTACCGCGAGCGCTTGCCGAAAATTCTCGGCCAGGCCGGCTCCGTGACCACGGTCGATCCGAAAGACGACTCCCGCTTGATCATCCAGGGAGCCGAACAATGAGCGCACCCATGCTGACCTCCGCCGAACAGCGCAGCGCTGCCCGGCAATTGACCCTGGCCATGCTGGCCTTGGGTTTGCTGGTGCTGGGCCTGGTTTGGCGCTGGCTGGCGCCGGACCAGACCGGCGTGAGCCAACTGCTGCTGGGTGTGGCGTCGTTGTTGGTGGCGGTGCCGGTGATGCGTTCGGCCTGGTACAGCCTGCGGTTTCCGAGTTTGCATGGCATCACCGATCAACTGATCGCCCTGGCGATGCTCGGTGCTTGGGCCACAGGGGATCTGCTGACGGCGGCGTTGCTGCCGATCATCATGATCTTCGGCCATGTGTTGGAAGAGCGCAGCGTGATCGGTTCCCAGGAAGCGATCCATGCGTTGGGCAAGCTGACGCGCAGCCACGCGCGTTTGGTGCAGGCTGACGGCAGCATTGTTGAAGTGGATAACGGTACGCTGAACACCGGCGATGTGGTCGAGGTGCGCGCCGGTGATCGGGTGCCGGCTGACGGTGTGGTGCTGTCGGGCCAGGCGAGCCTGGACACCGCGCCGATTACCGGTGAGTCGGTGCCGTTGGAGGCCAGTGTGGGCGTGCAGGTGTTTGGCGGGGCGATCAACCTGGATGGCTTACTGCGCCTGCAAGTGACGCGCACGGGCAATGAATCCACCTTGGGCAAAGTCATCGCGTTGATGCAGAACGCCGAGCGGTCCAAGCCGCCGATCACGCGGCTGCTGGAGCGCTATGCCGGCAGCTATATGGTGCTGGTGTTGTTGCTGGCGGCGGTGACCTGGTTCGTAACCAACGACGCCCAGGCGATGCTCGCGGTGCTGGTGGCGGCGTGCCCGTGCGCGTTGGTGCTGTCGGCGCCGGCCACGGCGATTGCCGGGATCGCGGTCGCGGCGCGGCATGGGATTTTGATTCGCAGCTCGGCGTTTCTGGAGGAGCTGGCGGACCTGACCTCGTTGGTAGTCGACAAGACCGGGACGCTGACCTTCGGTACCCTGCGCCTGCAATCCATCGAAACCACCGCACCGGATCGGCAGGTGCTGCTGAATCTGGCGGCCAGCCTGGGCTCGGCCAGCAGCCATCCGGTCAGCCGGGCATTAGCGAGCTTGGCGACGCAGGAACAGTTGCTGGCGTTGACGGATATTCGCGAACGCCAGGGGCTGGGCGTCGTGGCGCAGACCGATCAGGGTGAAGCGGCCTTGGGTCGGCCGGAGTTGTTTGAGCAACTGGGCATCGTCACCACCGCCGTGCCGAACCACGATGGCCCCATCGCCGGGCTGGCGCTGAATGGGCAGTTCCTCGCCTGGTTGCTGCTGGCCGACAGCGTCAAGCCGGAGGCACGCCAGGCCCTGCAAGAACTGCGTGACCTCGGTCTCGGCCGCCAACTGCTGCTCACCGGCGACCGGCAAAGCGTGGCCAACAGCCTGGCGCTGGAGGTAGGCATCAGCGACGTCGAAGCCCAGGCCCTCCCGGAAGACAAGCTCAACCGCGTGCTGGGTGAGATCGGCAGCGGCTTTCGCCCGATGGTGGTGGGGGATGGCATCAACGATTCCCTGGCGCTCAAGGCCGGTGTGGTCGGTGTGGCCATGGGCGCGGGCGGGGCGGATATTGCCCTGGCGTCGGCGGACGTGGTGCTGATCGGCAGCGACCTGCGGCGCCTGGGCACCTGTGTGCGCTTGAGCCGCCAGTGCCGGCAGACCTTGCAGGTCAACGTGATCATCGGCCTGGGTTGGACCTTGGCCATTGTCGTGTTTGCCGCGTTTGGCTGGTTGGGGGCGGCGGGCGCCATGATTGCAGCGGTGTTGCATAACCTCAGTACCTTGCTGGTACTGGGGAATGCCGGACGTTTGCTACGCTTCCAGGAGCCCCTTTTAAAGCTCGAAGAATAATTTTCAGAAATATTTGCACACGGCTGTAACGCGGCTGAGGGACCTCACTCTAGTGGTGTGTCGAGACTGAACAATCCGTTCAGACCGACACCCCTACGATCATGAGGAATACAACAATGAACATCAAATCCGCTGCTGCTGGTGCCGCTCTCGCAATGGCCGCTGCCACTATGTTTGCCGGTGTTGTCACTCAGGCTCAAGCCGCTGACACCGCCGTTCACTGCTACGGCATCAACGCGTGCAAAGGCCAGAACGACTGCAAAACCAAGGACCATGCCTGCAAAGGCCAGGGTTCTTGCAAAGGCCAGGGCTTCAAGGCAATGGCCAGTGCCGATGCCTGCACCAAGGCTGGCGGCAAAGTCGGCGAATAACCGACCGCCAAGTGCACCCGCAGCGGTCGCCCCCACCGCTGCGGACACTTTCCCAGGAGTGTCTTATGCCTACCTCTCTTCCGAGCCTTGGTTACGGCCTGGGTTTACGCAGTGAGTACTACCAGCAGATCCTTGAACAATCGCCGGCGGTGGATTGGTTCGAAGTGATCTCCGAGAATTACCTGGTCCAGGGCGGTAAAGCCTTGTATTACCTGGATGCGATAGCCGAGCGTTATCCCCTGGTCATGCACGGGGTGTCCCTGTCCATCGGCGGGCCGCATGCCCTTGATACCGATTACCTGAAGCAGATCAAACAGCTCGCCGAGCGTATCCAGCCGGCGTGGGTTTCCGATCACCTGTGCTGGAGCCGCGGCAGCGCCCACCAGTTGCATGACCTGCTGCCGCTGCCTTACACCGAAGAAAGCCTCTACCACGTGGCCGCCCGTGTGCGCCAAGTGCAGGACGTGTTGCAACGCCCGTTGGTGCTGGAAAACGTCTCCAGTTACGTGCGTTCGAAAGCGGACGAATTCACCGAATGGGAATTCCTCAATGCCCTGGCCCACCTGTCGGGCTGCCAGCTTTTGCTCGACGTTAACAACGTGTACGTCAGCTCGCGCAATCATGGCTTTGATGCCTGGACGTTTATCCGTAACTTGCCGCCGGAAAGCATCCGCCAGCTGCACCTGGCGGGGCATATGGACTACGGCGATTACGTGGTCGACACCCACGACCATCCGGTGTGTGATCCGGTGTGGGCGCTTTATCAACAGACGCTTGAGCATCTGGGGCCTGTGTCGACGCTGCTGGAGCGGGACGACCATTTCCCACCTTTTGAAGAGCTGCTCACCGAGCTGAGCAAGGCCCGTGAACTGGGCGCGACCGCCCTGGCCAGGAGACAGCTATGCGCCTGACCGATTGGCAGTTGGCCTTCGAACAGCATCTGTTAGCCGACACACCGAGTGCCCGCAGTGACTTCGCCGCCACGTTGCTGGGCGGACCGACGCTGGATGTGGACACGGGCCTGGCGATTTACCACAACGCCTACCTCTCACGGTTGCAGGAAGTCTTGCGGCATGACTTCAGCGCCATCCTTTATTGGCTGGGCGATGACGAGTTTGCCGCGCTGACCGAAGCCTACCTGCGGCGCTACCCCTCGGCCCACTACAGCCTGCGCTGGCTGGGCGAGCGTTTCCCGGTGTTTATCCTTGAGCATCTGGTGGCGCAGCAGAGTGCGCCATTGGCGGAGCTGGCGCGGTTGGAGTGGGCATTTACTCTGGCATTTGATGCGCCGCAGTGCGAACCGCTGACGCTGAACGACATGGCGTCGTTGCCGCCAGAGGCGTGGCCGGTGTTGCAGGTTTCCCTGGCGCCGACGGTGCAACCGCTGCTGTGTCAGTTCAACAGCGTAGCGATCTGGCGTGCCAGCAAGGACGAATCCGACTTCCCCGACAGCCACGCGCTGGCCCCGGCGCAGACGTGTCTGGTGTGGCGCCATCAGAATGTCTGCCACTACCGCAGCCTGGAACCCGCCGAAGCCAGCGCCCTGGCAGGCATGGCGACCACCGGTTGGAATTTTGCCGAACTGTGCGCCGAGTTGGCATTCACTCATGCAGAGGGTGCGCCACTGCAGGCCGTCACGTGGCTGAAGCAGTGGGTCCAAGACGGGTTGCTCGAGCGTCGAGCCCCATAGAGGAGCGCTATCAAATCGATAGCCTCCTACTTTGTCTTCGGATGGTCTAACCTCTCAGCAGACGTCTGAAACAAGGGGGGACTACTCATGCTCGCGCAACTTCCACCGGCCTTACAGAATCTTCAGCTACCGCTGCGTCTTCGACTCTGGGACGGCCATGAATTCAACTTGGGCCCCGAGCCCAGTGTGACCATCGTGGTGAAGGACCCCACGGTCGTGACCAAGCTGACTCATCCAACGCTCGATTCACTGGGCGAAGCCTTCGTCGAGGGGAAATTGGAGCTGGAAGGCTCCATCGCCGAGGTCATACGGGTGTGTGACGAATTGAGTCACGCCCTGATCGAGGACGACGAGGGGAGTCGTCCGGTGCGCTCGATCCACGACAAGGCCACTGACGCAGCGGCCATTTCCTACCATTACGACCTGTCCAACGAGTTCTACCAGCTGTGGCTGGACCAGGACATGGCGTATTCCTGCGGTTATTTCGAAACCGGCAGCGAATCCATCGACCAGGCCCAACAAGACAAATTCCGCCACCTGTGTCGCAAGTTGCGGCTGCAGCCTGGCGAGTACTTGCTGGATGTCGGCTGTGGTTGGGGCGGACTCGCACGGTTTGCCGCGCGGGAGTTCGGGGTCAAGGTGTTTGGCATCACCCTGAGCAAGGAGCAGTTGGCGCTGGCCCGGGAACGGGTGAAAGCCGAAGGCCTGGAAGACCAGGTGGACCTGCAACTGCTCGACTACCGTGACCTGCCGCAGGACGGCCGTTTCGACAAAGTGGTCAGCGTGGGCATGTTCGAACACGTCGGCCACGCCAACCTGGCGGAATACTGCAAGACCCTGTTCGGCGCGGTACGCGAAGGCGGCCTGGTGATGAACCACGGCATCACCGCCAAGCATACCGATGGTCGCCCTGTGGGGCGCGGCGCCGGGGAGTTCATCGAGCGTTACGTGTTCCCCAACGGCGAGCTGCCACACCTGGCGATGATGACGGCGGAGATCAGCGAAGTCGGGCTGGAAGTGGTCGACGTCGAAAGCCTGCGCCTGCACTACGCACGCACCCTGGACCATTGGAGCGAGCGCCTGGAAGACAACCTGGAAGCGGCGGCCAAGATGGTGCCGGAGCAAGCGTTGCGTATCTGGCGGCTGTACCTGGCCGGTTGCGCCTATGCGTTTGCGCGGGGCTGGATCAACCTGCACCAGATTCTGGCGGTGAAACCCCATGCCGATGGCAGCCATGATCTGCCGTGGACACGGGAAGATATCTACCGCTGATTATTGAAAACACTGTAGGAGCTGGCTTGCCGGCGATTGCGTGGTGTCAGCCGACTGATTCGGTACTGATACACCGCCATCGCTGGCAAGCCAGCTCCTACAGTGGGTATTGGGTTGTTTGTTAGAGAATCGGTGAAATAAGCCGCGCGATCCGCATGCCCAGTTGCTGAAGGCGGCGGGTTTCGCGGCTTTCTTCCTGGCTGACTTCATGGGCCAGGGCGAAGTCGTCCAGCAGCATGTGCTCGACTTCCTTGGCGAAGGCCTCGTCGACCGTCAGCAACATCACTTCGAAATTCAGCCGGAACGAACGGTTGTCCATGTTCGCACTGCCGATGGCGGCGATTTCGTCGTCTACCAACACCACCTTCTGATGCAGGAAGCCCGGCGTATAGCGGAATACCCGCACGCCGGCGCGCACGGCTTCGATCGCGTACAGGCTGGACGCCGCGTAGACGATACGGTGATCAGGTCGTGAGGGCAGCAGCAGGCGCACGTCGACACCGCGCAGCACGGCCAGGCGCAAGGCGGAGAACACTGCTTCGTCGGGGATGAAGTAGGGGCTGGTGATCCATACGCGTTCGGTCGCCGCGTGAATGGCTTCGACGAAGAACAGTGAGCAGGTTTCATAGGGGTCGGCCGGACCGCTGGCGAGCAATTGGCAGAGCACGCCGTCTTCGGGGTAGGCGTCCGGCAATATCAGCGGCGGTAGTTCTCGCGCAGCCCAGAACCAGTCCTCGGCAAACGACTCTTGCAAGCATGCCACCACCGGGCCGGTCACCTGCACATGGGTATCGCGCCACGGCGCCAGCGGCGGCTTCTTGCCCAGGTATTCATCACCGACGTTATGCCCGCCGACAAACCCGGTGATGCCGTCCACCACCACGATCTTGCGGTGGTTGCGGAAGTTGACCTGAAAGCGATTGAGCCAGCCGCTGCGGGTGGCGAAGGCTTTGACATTCACCCCGGCGTCGCGCAGCGATTGCACATAACGATGGGGCAGGGCGTGGCTGCCGATGCGGTCGTACAGCACGTAGATGGCGACGCCTTCTGCGGCCTTTTCCTTCAGCAAGGCGTGCAGTTGGCGGCCAAGCTCGTCGTCATGAATGATGAAAAACTGGAACAACACCGCCGTCTTGGCAGTGCGGATCGCCGCGAAGATTGCGCTGAAGGTGGCGTCGCCATTGATCAGCAAACGCACTTCATTGTTGGCCAGGCACGGCATGCGGCCCAGCTTGGGCATGGCGCGCAGCGAGGCGTAGGCGCTGGAGTTGCGCGCGGCCAGGGCTTCTTCGACCCATGGGCGCCAGTTCAGCTCGGTGATGGCGGTGTGCATTTCCTGGTTGGCTTGGCGACGGGCCTGGATGTAGGCGTCGAAGGTGCTGCGGCCAAAAATCAGATAGGGGATGAGCGTGAGGTAAGGCATGAACATCAACGACAAGGCCCAGGCGATTGAGCCCTGGGCGGTCCTGACGGTCAGCACCGCGTGGATCGCGGCGAGGGTCCCGAGAAAATGCAGCGTGGCGATGAAGTAGGCGAGCAGGTGCGGGCCAAAGAAATCCATGAACGACGTTACTCTAGGCAATCCAGTGCCTAACAGACCATGTCTGGTCAGGAATGTCGCTATTTTATTTGCCGTGCAACCCTGGCACCTTTGCGGCGTCTAACGCCCAACATTACCTTGGAGTTACCCGATGAATGCTCGTCTGCTGTCTTTGGCCATGATGATTGGTGTGTCGCTGCCGGTGGCGGCGCAGGCGCAGATGCTGGCGCCGGGCTTGTGGGAACTGACCACCAGCAATATGAAAGTCGATAACCAGGACTTGCCGGACCTGTCACTGATCCTCGGTCAGCTCAAGCAACAAATGACCCCGGAACAACGCGCCATGCTCGAAAAACAAGGCATCACCATGGCCGGCAAAGGCGTGCAAGTGTGCCTCACCCCGGCGCAGGTCGCCTCTGATTCGATCCCGCTGACCGACCCGCAATCGGGCTGCAAGCAGGAAGTGACCGACAAGACCGGTAACCAGTGGAAATTCCGCTTCAGTTGCCCGAAAGCCCAAGGCACGGGTGTAGCAACCTTCCAGAGCCAGAAAGAATTCACCACCACCGTCAACGGCACTTTCAATGCCACCGGCATTCAGCAGAAGGGCAGCCTGGACAGCCATGCCCAGTGGCTGGGCAACGATTGCGGGACGGTCAAGCCTCGCGCTTGAGCCTTTCGCACAGGGCTTCGACACTCATCTGACCGAGGTCTTCCCCCAGGCGGCTACGCAGGCTGACGTAGCCGCCGGCTTTTTCCCTCTCGCCAACAATCACCAGATACGGCACTTGGTGCAGGCTGTGCTCGCGCATCTTGTAACTGACCTTCTCGTTGCGTCGGTCCACCACCGCCCGTATACCCACACGTCTCAATGCTTCACAGACCTGCTGGCCGAAGTCGGCCTGGCTTTCACTCAGGGTGAGCACCGCAGCCTGCTGGCTGGCCCAACAGGTGCCGTAAATGCGTTGCTGCGACGCGTTGATGGTGACCTTGGTCAGCTTGAAGGCCCGGATCACACCGGTGCTGGGCACATGAAGGCCGTGGCACAGGGCTTCAAAATCGCCCAGGCGCCGCACCGAATGATTGGTGTTCGCCAAGTGGCGCATGCGTGCTTCGATCTGTTCAAGGTCGACCGGTGTGAAGGCGCGTTCGTAGGCTAAGTCGTAGAAAAAACCATCGTCGATGGGCGACCCGGCTGTCAGTTGAGCGATGGGAAACAGTTGCTGAGTGGCCATCGCCAACAGACTTGCGCAGGAGCGACGCAGTATCTCCAGCCCCTCGGGATCCTGGGTGGTGATGATCTGGAGTCGGGCGTCCTGTTCCAGCAGGTGTTCGCAACCCACCAGCACACCGTCAACGCGACCGGCGACCGAGGTTTTGGCCAGCCCCAAGCCGATACTGGCGGCTACCTCGTAAACCGACAGCGCCTCGTCGTACTCGCGTTGGGTGCCGTCTGGCAGGGTGATCCGGATCATCGCCGTCGTCTCTAGCGCTGGAAATGCAAAGGTAATCCTTGGCAGCTGTCGATTACCTGACCGTTATGAAAAGCCAAGTGGCCGGAAACCAGGGTGGTGCTGACGCTGTGACGAAAACTGCGTTCGGCGAAGGGCGTCCAGCCGCAGCGGGCCAGGATCGGCTGGCTGCTGACGGGCTTGCCTTCGGGCTCCGGTTTGATCAGCACCAGGTCGGCCCAATAACCCTCACGTAGATAACCTCGATCCGGGATGGCGAACAGGTCGGCCACGCGGTGGCTGGTTTTTGCGGCCAGCGTGGTCAGCGGCAGCAGCCCATCGGCCACCAACTCCAACAGCGCCGGCAGAGCGTGTTGGACCAATGGCAAGCCGGACGGTGCTTCACGATAGGCCAACTGCTTCTGTGCCCAGGTATGCGGCGCGTGATCGCTGCCGATCACGTCCAGGCGGTCGCTCAGCAACGCCAGGCGCAAGGCGTCGCGGTCGGCGCGGGTCTTGATCGCCGGGTTGCATTTGATCTGGTGGCCGAGGCGGTGATAGTCGCGGTCATCGAACAGCAGGTGGTGCAGGCAGACCTCGGCGGTGATGCGTTTTTCGGCTAGCGGCTTGTCTTCGAACAGCGCCAGTTCGCGGGCGCTGGTCAGATGCAGCACATGCAGGCGGGTGCCATGGCGCTTGGCCAATTCCACGGCAAAGGATGACGAGCGATAGCACGCCTCGGCATCGCGGATCAGCGGGTGCGCGACGGCGGGGATGTGCTCGCCGAAACGTTCGCGCAGGCGCAGTTCGTTGGCCTGGATACTTGGCGTGTGTTCGCAATGAGCCAGCAGGATGGTGGGCACTTCGGCGAACAGGCGTTCCAGGATCCGTGGATCGTCCACCAGCATATTGCCGGTTGAAGCGCCCATGAACACTTTGACCCCGGCCACCTCACGTGGGTCGAGGGCGGCGACGGTATCGAGGTTGTCGTTGCTCACGCCGAAGTGAAAGCCATAGTTGGCCACCGAGTGCAGGGCGGCGCGGCGTTTCTTGTCGGCCAGGGCGTCCAGGTCGAGGGTGGCCGGGTGGGTGTTGGGCATGTCCATGAAACTGGTGATACCACCGGCGACCGCTGCGCGAGATTCGCTGTAGAAACTGCCTTTGTCCGGCGCGCCAGGTTCGCGAAAGTGCACTTGGTCATCGATCATGCCGGGTAGCAGCCATTGGCCTTGGGCGTCGATGGCGACAGGCGCGTTGCTGTCCTGGATGCTGCTGGCGATCTTTTCGATACGACCATTGGCAACCAACACATCGGCGTCGAATACCTGGCCTTCGTTCACCAGGCGGGCGTTGCGGATCAGCAGGCGGCTCATGGTTCAGAACTCGTTTTGCAGGGCTTTATAGCCGCGCACCAAATCAACGTTGGTGCGCGCCACGTCTTCGGAAAACTCCGAGGCGCTCACGCTCACCGGCGGGAATTGCGAGAGGTCGGTGTTCGGTCCGATACGGGTGGTGGAGGGCACGTAGAACGCGGCGGGCAAGTCGCGGCCGTCGACCACCGAGTTGTGGCGCACCACGCAGCCGTCGCCCACGGCGCAGTTGAACAGCACGCTGTTGAAGCCTATGAACACGCGGTCGCCGACGGTGCAGGGGCCGTGGACGATGGAGCGGTGTGCAATCGAGGTGAACTCTCCGATGGTCACCGCCGCGCCGGATTTGGAGTGGATGACCACGCCGTCCTGAATGTTGGAGTTGGCGCCGATGATGATCGGGTCCATGCCGCCGCTGGCGTCGACTTCGTCGGCGCGGATCACGGCGTAGGGGCCGACGAAAACGTTTTCGCCAATGATGACCTTGCCGCAGATGATGGCGGTCTTGTCGACGTAGGCCGACTCGGCAATCACGGGCAGATCGCCGGACGGGTTTTTGCGGATCATGCTAAGGGCTCCGTAATGATGTGGACGTAGTCGCCGTCGATGGCGTTGTAGAAGCAGGTCGGCCGACCGGTGTGGCAGGCCGGACCTTGCTGGTCGACGATCAGCAAGACCGCGTCGCCGTCGCAATCCAGGCGTGCTTCCACCAGTTGTTGCCAGTGACCGGAGCTTTCGCCCTTGCGCCATAACCGCTGGCGTGAGCGCGACCAGTAGCAGACTTGCCCGGTGCCCAGGGTTTCCTTGAGGGCCTGGCGGTTCATCCAGGCCAGCATTAATACCTCGCCGCTGCCGTGTTGTTGGGCGA
Organism: Pseudomonas reactans; assembly: GCF_013385825.1. GTDB lineage: Bacteria > Pseudomonadota > Gammaproteobacteria > Pseudomonadales > Pseudomonadaceae > Aquipseudomonas > Aquipseudomonas reactans. The sequence continues at coordinate 174,882 of NZ_JACAPG010000023.1, forward strand.
TGGCGGCGATCAGGCCGTCGCTGTTCCATGGCAGGGCGTCGAGCACGGGTTCGAGGGGAAAGCGGCTGCCGACGGCAGCCCCTTCCAGGTCGAGCATGCTCAGGGTCATGGCTTGCTCAGGGCGGCGCACAAGGTATTGAGGTTGTATTCGAACAGCCCGGTAAAGGTGCTGGCCGGGCCTTCCGCGGCGAGGGCGTCGGAGTACAGCGTGCCGCCGATCTGCGCGCCGCTTTCGTCAGCAATCTGCTTGAGCAGGCGCGAATCCTTTATGTTTTCCATGAACACGGCTTTGACTTTGTCTTTGCGGATCTGGGTGATCAGCGCGGCCACTTCGGCGGCGGACGGCTCGCGTTCGGTAGACAGGCCCTGTGGCGCGAGGAACTCGATGCCGTAAGCCTGGCCCAGGTAACCGAAGGCGTCGTGGGAGGTGACGATGCGACGGTTCCCGGCGGGTAGAGCGCCGAACTTGGTCTTGGCTTCGGCCAGCAGGCGATAGATTTCTTTCAGGTAGGTTTGGCTATTGTGCTGGTAGTCGGCTTTGTTGGCCGGGTCGGCAGCGATCAATGCCTTGGTGATGTTGTTTACATAGATTTCGGCATTGGCCAGGTTGTGCCAGGCGTGCGGGTCGGGGATGGTTTCGCCGTCCTCTTCCATGGTGTGGGAGATCACGCCTTTGCTGGCGGTCACCACTGTGGCTTTGGTTTCGGTGCTGGTCACCAGGCGGTCCAGCCAGGGTTCGAAGCCCAGGCCGTTCTTGATGATCACCTTGGCCTTGAGCAATGCCTTGGCATCGTCGGGAGTGGGCTCGTAGGTATGGGCGTCGGCGTCGGGGCCGACCATGTTGCTGATCTGGATGTGATCACCACCAATCTGGTGAGTGATGTCATCGAGGATGCTGAAGCTGGTAACCACCTGAAGCTTGACGGCGGCCTGGGCCGTCGACAACGACAGGACGAGACTGAACAGCACGAGTAGAGCGCGCATCGGGAAACACCTCATTGGGATGACAGCAAAGGCGGGCGGCGCAGTAAGCCGTGCACCGGACCGAAGACCACGGACAGCAGATACCCGGCGCCGGCCACCAGCACGATGGCCGGGCCGCTGGGCAACGAGTAGTAGAACGACAGCAACAAACCCAGCCACACCGACAGGCATCCCAGCACTGCCGATACCGCGATCAACACCGGCAGACGCCGGCTCCAGAAACGTGAAGCGATGGCCGGCAACATCATCAGGCCCACCACCATCAAGGCGCCGATGGCCTGGAAGCCGATCACCAGGTTCAGCACCACCAGGGTCAGGAACAAGCCGTGGGCCAGCGGGCCGAGGCGGCTGACTGTCTGCAGGAACAACGGGTCGAGGGTGTCCAGCAGCAGCGGTTTGTAGATCACGGCCATGGCGATCAGGCTGAAGCTGGAAACCCACAGCATGCCGGTGAGGGTGGTTTCATCCACGGCCAGGGCGGAGCCAAACAGCAGGTGCAGCAGGTCGAGGCGTTTGCCGGCGATACCGAGGATCAACACGCCCGCGGCCAGGGAGATGGGATAGATGGCGGCGAGGCTGGCGTCTTCGCGCAGGCCGGTGCGGCGAGTGATCCAAGCGGACAGGCCAGCCATGCTCAGGCCCGCGCCGAGGCCGCCGATGGTCAGGGCGGGCAGGCTGAGGCCGGCGAACCAGAAGCCGAGGGCTGCGCCGGGCAGGATGCCGTGGGCGACAGCGTCACCGATCAGGCTCATGCGCCGCAGGATCAGGAACACTCCCAGCGGCGCGGTGCTGCAGGCGAGCACCAAGCCGCCGATGAGGGCGCGGCGCATGAACACGAAGTCGACGAAGGGCAACCACAGGTGGGCGGCGAAATGCATCAGGCCACCTGCATCTGTGGTTGCGGGCGGATCAGCTCTTTGCTCGGGCCGAACACGCAGCCGGTGCTTTTGATCTGCACCACTTGCTGGGTGTGGTGGCGCACGGAGGCGAGGTCATGGCAGACCACGATCAGCGTGCGGCCTTGCTCATGCCAGGCGTGGATGTGTTTCCAGCATAGCGCCTGGCCTTCTTCATCGAGGGCGGCGTGGGGCTCGTCGAGTAGCAGAACGGGCGCTTCGGCCAGGCTCATGCGGGCAAGGAGGGCGCGTTGCAGCTCGCCACCGGACAGTGCCATCAACGGGCGATGCTCAAGGCCGCTGAGGCACCAGTCTTCCAGTACTGCTTCAAGCCGCTGATTGCGCTGTTGCGGGGACAGTTGCGTGCCCCAGAAACCGGCAGCGACCAGTTCCTGCAAGCTGATGGGGAACTGTCGATCCAAGTGTTGCTGCTGGGGCAGAAACGACAGCCCGCCACGGCGTGGAACATCCACCGTGACTTTACCCGCCAGGGGTTTCTGCAGGCCGGCGATGACTTTGAGCAAGCTGCTTTTGCCGGTGCCGTTGGCGCCGATGATGCCGGTGAGGCTGCCTTTTTCCAGGGTAAGGTCGATGGCGGGTGTCAGCGGTTGGCCGGGCGCGCCCCAGCGCAAAGCGGTGCAGGTGATCATGCAGGGTTTCTCGTCCAGCGGCTTTCAGCCACGGCATCGTGCGCGTGCAGGCTTTCGGCATGGACCACTTTCAGGTGGAAGGCTTTGACGGCATCCGAGCGTTTCAAGGCGAGGTTCAGGCGGCGGGCGGCGTCTTCGCAGAACATCAGGTTCTGCCCGTTGGCCAGGGCGAAGGCTTGTTCGTCTGCTCGTTTTACGGCGGTTTGTACGGCGGTGCCCAGGGCGGTTTCGACGGTGTCGATCAACGCTGTGAGAGGCAGTTGCTCGCCTTGCAGCTCGACATGCAACTGCGCACTGCTGCGCTGGCTATGAGGCGTGGCGACGATACCGTTGGCGCTGCCGAGCCAGGTCAATACGTCTTCATGCTGCAAAGGCGAGTTGGCGAAGTCGTCGAGAAATTGTTGCTGAATCAACTGCCTGGCGAGGGCAGCGGAGCAAGGGCACGTTGAGGAATAAGTAACGTCAATTTTTAGTTCCACGTGGAACATCTGGTTTTCCAGACGCGCTTCGATGCTCACCGGGTAGCCTTTCCAGCCGGCCAGCGGGCTGACCAGCGCCGGGCGTTTGAGCAGCAAATCGGTGTGGATGCGCAGGTAGGCGTTATTAGATAAACCTTCATGACTGTCGAGAAAACGCTGCAGTACATTACGCAGAAGTGCAGGCGTAAGCGGCTGCTGGTCGAGCATCTCCAGGGCCAGGTACAGGCGTGACATATGAATGCCACGGGCGGCGCCATCGTCCAGGCTCACACCTGCATCGGCGGTGGCGGTCAGGCGCTGGCCGTCGATGAGGATGGGTAGGGCGATGCCGCACATGCCGACCCAGTCGAGTGGCAAGGCTTGGCGTGAAGCCTGCGCGGCGATATCCGGCAGAGTCAGCGCATTCATGAGCAGGTCCATCGTTGGAAATAAAAAGACATGTTATATTATAACTATTGGGTCGACGATGATTTTTCTGCTCCAGCCTTTTTTCAGTCATGTCGAGTAAGGACGCTCCTTTATTTGCGGTAATTTTTTCATGCACAGACGTCAGCTCCTAAACCTGCTTCTGGCCAGCCCGCTGTTCACCTTGCCGTTTACCGCCCACGCCACGCAGATCAACAACGCCCGCTTGTGGCGCTCGGACGACAAGCTGCGCCTGGTGTTCGACCTCAGCGGTCCGGTCCAATACAAGACGTTTACCCTGAGCGCGCCGGAACGCTTGATCATCGACCTCAGCGGCGCCGGGCTCAGTGGTGATTTCTCTCAGTTGGCGCTGAAGAACAGTGGGATTACTTCGATCCGCTCCGGGCATTTCGGCAAAGGCGATACGCGAATCGTGCTGGATTTGTCCGCCCCAATGCAGCTCAACAGTTTTGTGCTGCCGCCGCAGGACGGGCAGGGTCATCGACTGGTGCTTGATCTGACCAGCGCTACCCAGGCGCCTCGTCAGATCGCTGCCGAACCCGCCCCACGTGTGGATAAGGCCCACCCCAAGCGTGACATCATCGTGGTGGTTGACCCCGGACACGGCGGCAAAGACCCGGGCGCCGTCGGTTCCAAGGGCCAGCGCGAAAAAGATGTGGTGCTGTCGATTGCCCAACTATTGGCCAAGCGCTTGAAACGCGAGAAGGGTTTTGCCGTGAAGTTGGTACGCAACGACGACTTCTTCGTACCGTTGCGCAAACGCGTGGAAATCGCCCGCAAGCACAATGCCGACATGTTTATCTCGGTACATGCAGATGCGGCGCCGAGGGTCACTGCGTCGGGCGCTTCGGTGTATGCCTTGTCCGAAGGCGGCGCGACTTCAGCCACCGCACGCTTCATGGCGCAGCGGGAAAACGGCGCCGACCTGCTCGGCGCCACCAGCCTGCTCAATCTGAAGGACAAGGACCCGATGCTCGCCGGGGTGATCCTGGATATGTCGATGAACGCCACCATCGCGTCCAGCCTGCAACTGGGCAGCTCGATCCTGGGCAGCCTGGAAGGCATCACCAGCCTGCATCAGAAGCGCGTGGAACAAGCCGGATTCGCGGTGCTCAAGTCACCGGACGTGCCGTCGATCCTGGTGGAAACCGGGTTTATTTCCAACGCGCGGGACAGTGCGCGGCTGGTCACCGCGCGTCATCAACAGGCGGTTGCCGATGGCCTGTTTGAAGGCCTGAAAAAATACTTCCAGAAGAACCCACCCATGAACAGCTACATGGCATGGGTGCAGGAGCAGAAGAACGGCCAGGTCTAACAGCCGGTTATACGGCTACAGGTGAATTTGGCGCTGGCGCCACCCGAACTGGAAAACCGGTTGAGGGTGGTCCAGCCCACGCGCCGCGTGTAGCCGACCCACGCCTCACCATCCGACGCCAACCCGGTAAAGAACGTCAGTTGCCCGTAGCGGCTGTTGGTCTGTGCCCAATAGCGTTTGCCGATCACCTCGTACCCGCGCAAATACGTGGTGCTGCCGACCGTCGCCACGCTGTAGGCGTTGCCTAAAGGGTCAACGCAAGCGAGCAGGTTGGCGCTGCGCGTGCAATGGGCCAGCAGGCTCGGCACCTGGGCGCAGACAGGTCCCGCGGCAACCAATAACAGGGCGCACACCAAGCGTTTCATCGGGTTTCTCGAGGTCGGGAAGTATTCAAGCATTGCGCCCTTCGTCGTGGCGAGCAAGAGGGGATTGGCTTATTTGTATTGTTATACTATAACATTAAAAAACAGCCTGACCCGTGAACCGCTCCCCATGACCGAACAAGACCTCCTGGCCCAGCCTTCCGCCAACTACATGAATGAAGCCCAGCAAGGGTTCTTCCGTGAGTTGCTGCTGAGCCAACGCAGTGAATTGCAAACCCGCATTGACGCCGAGTTCCTGGTACTGCGCGAGCAGGAAACCAACAGCGACCCCGCCGATGTCGGCAGCGCCGAAGAACAGCGCCAATGGCAGCTGCGCCTGCTGGAGCGGGAAAAGAAGCTGTTGGACAAGATCGACGACGCCCTCGACTTGCTGGCGCGCGGCGCATACGGCTGGTGCCGTGAAACCGGCGAGCCCATCGGCCTACAGCGCTTGTTGCTGCGTCCTACCGCCACCCTGTGTATCGAAGCCAAAGAACGTGAAGAGCTGCGCGAACGCCACAAACGGGCGATTTGACCGGCCAACCCTGATGAGGAATACCTGATGCCCAATCGTCTCCCCGTTACTGTGTTGTCCGGATTTCTCGGCGCCGGTAAAAGCACGCTGCTCAACTACGTCCTGCGCAACCGCGAAAACCTGCGGGTGGCGGTGATCGTCAACGACATGAGCGAAATCAACATCGACGGCAGCGAAGTCCAGCGCGACGTCACGCTCAACCGCGCCGAAGAAAAACTGGTGGAGATGAGCAACGGCTGCATCTGCTGCACCTTGCGCGAAGACTTGTTGCTTGAAGTGGGAAAACTCGCCAAGGAAGGTCGCTTCGATTACCTGCTGATCGAGTCCACCGGCATCTCCGAACCCTTGCCCGTGGCCGAGACCTTCACCTTCCGCGATGAAAACGAGCAAAGCCTGGCCGACATCGCACGCCTGGACACCATGGTCACCGTGGTCGACGGCATGAACTTCCTGCTCGACTACCAGGCCGCCGAAAGCCTGGCGTCACGTGGTGAAACCCTCGGTGAAGAAGACGAGCGCTCCATCACCGACCTGCTGATCGAGCAGATCGAATTCGCCGACGTGATCCTCATCAGCAAAATCGACTTGATCAGCAGCCGCGAACGCGAAGAGTTGATGGCGATCCTTGAGCGCCTCAATGCCCAGGCTGAAATCATCCCGATGGTCATGGGCGAAGTGCCGCTGAACAAGATCCTCAACACCGGCCGTTTCGACTTTGAACGCGCCTCCCAAGCGCCAGGCTGGTTGCAGGAGCTGCGCGGTGAACATGTGCCGGAAACTGAGGAATACGGCATCGCATCCACCGCTTACCGTGCACGCCGGCCGTTCCATCCCCAGCGTTTTTTTGATTTTATCGACCGTCCCTGGGTCAACGGCAAACTGCTGCGCTCCAAGGGTTTTTTCTGGCTGGCCAGCAAGCACCAGGATGCGGGCAGTTGGTCCCAGGCCGGCGGTTTGATGCGCCATGGTTTTGCCGGACGCTGGTGGCGCTTTGTGCCAAAAAGCCAGTGGCCTCAGGACGAAGACAGCATTGCGGCGATCATGGGCAACTGGCAACTGAGCACCGGTGATTGCCGCCAGGAACTGGTGTTTATCGGGCAGAACATCGACTTCACCCAACTGCGTGCCGAGCTGGACGCGTGTCTGCTCAACGATGAAGAAATGGCCCTGGGCGTCGACGGTTGGCGCCTGCTGGCCGATCCTTTTGGCCCTTGGTATGAGGAGGCAGCCGCCTGATGCTGGCCCCGGTGATTCCCCTGCGTCCCGTGATACGCCAGACCCGTGGCGAAACCCCGCTGGCGCTGTCCGACATCCTGGAAGATGGCGTCAACCTGGCCGTGTGGGAGCGGCAGTTGCCGTTGCACATCGCCGAGTTCGGCGCCTTGCTGGTGGCGCTCAACGAGCCGTTGGCCGATTCCATGGTGATCGAGCTCAACAACGAAGACGCCGTACCCAACTTGCAGGGACTGGCGTCCAGTTGCCGTGATCTTGAAGGCTACGAAGGCTTTATTGCCGACGTGTCGTGGCTGGTCAGCGCATTCGCCTGCTTGCTGGGCGCCAAGCGTATTGGTGTGCGTTTGAGGTTGCTGGATAGGGCGATGTGCCCACGGTTTCACGTCGACCATGTGCCAGTGCGGCTGATCACCACCTATGCCGGGATCGGCAGCCAGTGGTTGCGCGAAGGCGTGATGGACCGGCGCAGGCTGAGCCAGCCGGAGGCCGAACCCAACGAGCGTGTCGAACAGATCCATTGCGGCGAAGTCGCCCTGCTCAAGGGCACCAAATGGCACGGTAATGAGAATTACGGCCTGATCCACCGGTCACCGGCGCTCAAGGCCGATGAGCGCCGATTGATCCTGACACTGGATTGGCTCGCATAACCGCGTAGGATCAAACGCTCTACACGGTCCGAACGATGCCCTTCATGCTGCAGAACATTCCCACCCACGTGATTGCCGGGCCTTTGGGCGCCGGCAAGACCAGCCTCATCAAGCACCTGCTCGCCCAGCGCCCGGCCAACGAGCGCTGGGCCGTGCTGATCAACGAGTTCGGGCAGATCGGCCTGGACGCGGCCTTGCTCACCCAGGATGACGACGGCATTGCCCTGGGCGAAGTCGCCGGAGGCTGTCTGTGTTGTGTGAATGGCGCACCGTTCCAAGTAGGACTGGGTCGTCTGTTACGTAAGGCCAAGCCCGACCGGCTGTTTATCGAACCGTCGGGCCTGGGGCATCCGGCGCAGTTGCTCAAGCAGTTGCGACAGGCGCCATGGCAGGGCGTGCTGGCCGTCCAGCCCTGTGTGCTGGTGCTGGATGCCCAGGCACTGGCCGCGGGAAAACCATTGCCGCCAGCGCAGCAAGAGGCTCTGACAAGTGCAGGGTTGCTGGTGTTGAACAAGGATGAAGGGGTGGACACTGGGCAGCGCCGAGCGATCGAACTGCAGTTGCCCGAATGCCCGCTCTACTGGACTCGCCATGCGCAATTACCCCTGCAACAATTACCCGGCCTGAACGCGCAGGCTTCAGCCGCTGTGGATAACGTCGAACTGCCCGAAGGCCTCGCGCAAATGCCGGCGGTGTGGAGCGATCCCACTCAACCGATCTGCCTGAGTCAGGCCCAAGAGGGTGGTTGGAGTGTCGGCTGGCGCTGGCACCCGAGCCAGCAGTTCGATACCCGCCGCCTCGACCAGTGGCTGACAAGCCTTGAATGGCGCCGCGCCAAACTGGTTATCCACAGCGCCGAAGGATGGGTTTCGACCAACGCGGTGGATAACAGCGAGCTGATTTGGCAGGCCAGCGAGTGGCGGCGCGATTCACGTATCGAATTGATTTTCAGCGAGCCACAGGACCTGGCTGCTTTGCAGGCCGCACTAAAGGCCTGCCGTTACTGACGGTTCTTGGCGTGGTCCTGGCGCCACTGGCTCAGCTCGATCACTTCGGCGCTGGGCAGCGGCGTCTTGATCTCGAACGGGTAGGGCGCCAGTTCGATTTGCGCGCTGTGGGCGCCGAATTGGGTGATGGTCCCCGGATGGCGAGTTTCGCCGGTCACGGTGAATTCAAAGTTGTAGATACGCGCCAGGCGCCGCCGCCCGTTGGCATCTTTCACAAACCCGATACGCTTGAGCGCCACCGCGCCGTCCAGCAGTTCGATGTCGAGTTTGGCGCAATGCTGCTTGACCCGCTCCAGCGCCCGCTCACGCAGGCCGTGGTTGTGCCACACCCAGGCGGCACCGGTCGCCAGCAGCATCAACACGAAGATGTTTCCCAGGGTCAGCATGCGAAAGACTCCAACAAAGTGAGAGCAGCTTAACTGTGTCGCCGGTCTGTCGTACAGGCTGCGTTTAGTCGCATACTGCGCGGCCAGAATTTCAATGGCTTTACGGAAATCCCGCGCATGAAACGCACACCTCATCTGCTTGCGATCCAGTCTCATGTGGTCTTTGGCCACGCCGGAAACAGCGCCGCCGTATTCCCCATGCAGCGGGTCGGGGTGAACGTCTGGCCGTTGAACACGGTGCAGTTTTCCAACCACACCCAGTATGGCCAATGGGCGGGCGAAGTGTTGGCGCCGCAGCAGATTCCGGCGCTGGTGGAAGGCATCGCCGCGATCGGCGAGCTGGGCAACTGCGACGCCGTGCTGTCCGGCTACCTGGGTAGTGCGGACCAGGGCCGGGCGATTCTCAGCGGTGTGGCGCGCATCAAGGCCATTAACCCCAAGGCCCTGTATTTGTGCGACCCGGTGATGGGCCATCCGGAAAAGGGCTGTATCGTGCCCCAGGAAGTCAGCGACTTCCTACTGGACGAAGCCGCCGCCATGGCCGACTTCCTGTGCCCTAACCAGCTGGAGCTGGACAGCTTTGCCGGGCGCAAGCCGCAATCGCTGTTCGATTGCCTGGCCATGGCCAAGGCGCTGCTGGCACGCGGGCCGAAGGCGGTATTGGTTAAGCACCTGGATTACCCCGGCAAGCTGCCGGACGGTTTCGAAATGCTGCTGGTGACCGCCGAGGGCAGTTGGCACCTGCGCCGGCCGCTGCTGGCGTTTCCGCGTCAGCCCGTGGGCGTGGGCGACCTGACCTCGGGGTTGTTCCTGGCGCGGGTACTGTTGGGCGACAGCCTGTTGGCGGCGTTCGAGTTCACGGCCGCAGCGGTGCATGAGGTGCTGCTGGAAACCCAGGCTTGCGCCAGTTATGAACTGGAGCTGGTGCGTGCTCAGGACCGTATCGCCCATCCCCGCGTGCGGTTCGAGGCGACGCCGATCGGCCTGTGATTACGCGTCTGCCTTGATTTCCTGGTAGCGCTTTTCCAGCTCCTGACGAATCTGCCGGCGCTGCTGGGCCTGTACAAAGCGGCGCTTATCTTCGCTGTTCTGCGGCTGCAACGGCGGTACGGCGGCCGGTTTGCGCTGGTCGTCCACGGCCACCATAGTGAAGAAGCAACTGTTGGTGTGGCGCACCGAGCGTTCACGGATGTTTTCGGTCACCACCTTGATGCCCACCTCCATCGAGGTGTTGCCGGTGTAGTTGACCGACGCGAGGAAGGTCACCAGCTCGCCGACATGAATTGGCTCGCGGAAAATCACTTGGTCCACCGACAACGTCACGACATAACGGCCGGCATAACGGCTCGCGCAGGCGTAGGCCACTTCGTCGAGGTACTTGAGCAGGGTGCCGCCGTGGACATTGCCTGAGAAGTTGGCCATGTCAGGGGTCATCAATACCGTCATCGACAGCTGGGCGTTTCCGGGTTCCATAGCACACTCACGGGTTGTAGGCATTGGTTGGGGGGCACCTCTGCGGGTGCTGGAATCTTTGCTGCGCCTTCCTTAACGGGACGCCAGCGGGCGGCTTGCCGTCACGCGCGTACCGATCTGTTTCCATATATTGCACCGGCTTTCTGCCGGAAGTCGCGGTGTTAACCTTCAAAAGCCCGCCTCAGGGCATTTCTTACGATCAATGTCGACTTTTCCTTCCGCTTTGCGACAGTTCAAATGCGCGCGCGGAAGTGGGAAAAGCGCCAGTACCCTCAAGGAGCCCCTCGCCATGCACGCCATCAGCTTTATCCAGGACCTGGCCGTGATCATGCTGGTGGCAGGGGTTGTCACCATCCTGTTTCACCGCCTCAAGCAGCCGGTGGTGCTGGGTTACATCGTCGCCGGATTCATCATCGGCCCCCACACCCCGCCATTCGGCCTGATCCACGACGAAGACACGATCAAGACCCTCGCCGAGTTGGGGGTGATCTTCCTGATGTTCTGCCTGGGTCTGGAATTCAGCCTGCGCAAGCTGTTCAAGGTCGGCGCCACTGCCTTCATCGCGGCCTTTCTGGAAATCATCCTGATGATCTGGATCGGCTACGAGATCGGCCGCTGGTTCGACTGGAACACCATGGACTCGCTGTTCCTCGGCGCGATCCTGGCGATTTCCTCCACCACCATCATCGTCAAGGCGCTCAATGACCTGAAGATGAAGAACCAGCGCTTCGCCCAGCTTATTTTCGGCGTGCTGATTGTCGAGGACATCCTCGGCATCGGCATCATCGCCTTGCTGTCGAGCATCGCCGTCAGCGGCACGGTCAGCTCCGGCGAGGTGTTTTCCACGGTCGGCAAGTTGTCGCTGTTCATGATCGTCGCGCTGGTCATCGGCATTTTGCTGGTGCCGCGTTTGCTGGCCTACGTGGCCAAGTTCGAAAGCAACGAGATGCTGCTGATCACTGTACTGGGACTGTGTTTCGGTTTCTGCCTGCTGGTGGTCAAGCTGGAATACAGCATGGTGCTGGGCGCGTTCCTGATTGGCGCGATCATGGCCGAATCCAAGCAATTGATTAAGATCGAGCGCCTGATCGAGCCGGTTCGCGACATGTTCAGCGCCATCTTCTTCGTGGCCATCGGCTTGATGATCGACCCGCAGATCCTGCTGCAATACGCTTGGCCGATCGCGGTGATCACCGTGGCCGTGGTGCTGGGCAAGATGTTGTCCTGTGGCCTGGGGGCGTTTATCGCCGGCAATGACGGCCGTACCTCACTGCGCGTGGGCATGGGGCTGTCACAGATTGGTGAGTTTTCCTTCATCATCGCGGCGTTGGGGATGACGCTGCAGGTGACCAGCGACTTCCTTTACCCTGTCGCGGTAGCAGTTTCAGCGATTACCACACTGCTCACGCCGTACCTGATTCGTGGTGCCGACCCACTGTCCTTGAAGATTGCGGCGGTCATGCCCAAGCGATTGAGCCGGGTGTTTGGCATGTACGGTGAATGGCTGCGCAGTATCCAGCCCCAGGGCGAAGGCGCGATGCTGGCGTCGATGATCCGCAAGATCATCCTGCAAGTCGGGGTGAATCTGGCGCTGGTGGTGGCGATCTTCTTTGCCGGCAGCTTTTTCGCAGCGCGTATCGGAGGGTATCTGGAGGGCTGGATCAGTGATCCGAGCTGGCAGAAGGCGTTGATCTGGGGTGGGGCGTTGCTGTTGTCGCTGCCGTTTTTGATTGCGGCGTATCGCAAGCTCAAAGCACTGTCGATGCTGTTGGCAGAGATGAGTGTGAAGCCGGAAATGGCCGGGCGGCACACCCAGCGCGTACGAAGGGTGATCGCGGAGCTGATCCCGATCCTGTCGCTGCTGGTGATCTTCCTACTATTGGCAGCCTTGTCGGCCAGTATTCTGCCGACCAACAAGTTGCTGGTGCTGATCGCCGTGGTCACGGCGGCAGTGGCGGCCGTGCTATGGCGGTGGTTCATCCGCGTGCATACGCGGATGCAGGTCGCCTTGTTGGAGACGCTGGATAACCACAAGGACACGCTGTAGGAGCGAGCTTGCTCGCGAAGGTCGTTAACGATAACGCGGGAAACCTGACGTGCAGTGGTGCTCTCGGGTTTCTCGCGAGCAAGCTCGCTCCTACAGGAGGCTCAGCTTTCCAGCCAGACGTCCCGCGCCCAGTGCCACACCGATTCCCAGGTTTCTTCGGTAACGAGTTCTTCTTCGCCGGACCACAGCACCACGGTGCCGTCTTCTTCGACGCAGTAGTAGTCGTCACCGTCCTGGCAGATTGGGATCATGCTGCGATCAACACCGGCATCCCAGGCATTGGCAGCCACGTCGGGCAAGTAGGTATGGGATTGCGGGTCGGTGACGGTCACCGGCTCCAGGCTGCCATACACCACGTCACTGACGGTCAGCAGAAATTCACGAAAGACAAACGGGATATCGATGAACAGTTGTTCCTCGATTTCCACCAATTGGTCTTCGTCAGGCAGCTCCAGCGGAACCGGGACCGGTTCGTTGGCTTCACGCAATTGTTCGATGATTTCTTCCACGGCCGGGATCCTCTTGCTAGATGGCGCGGTTTATAGGGGCGTTTTATACAGTAGCTCGCTATAAGTGCAACCGTGAAATAGAAAACCCCGGAACATGTCCGGGGTTTTTGTTACTGCATGCTTAACCGCATGGGTATCAGCCGTTCTGGCGGATACCGGCGACCAGCCAAGGCTGGTTCTCGCCTTGTGGACGCTCCATGTTCCAGCTTTCGCTGAACACTTCGCCCTGGTCGAAACGCGAGGACTTCGACACACCGCTGAACGTCAGGGTGGCGATGGTCTTGTCGGCGCGGTCATCCACACCTTCCAGCTGGACGCGCAGGTCGTCGATGTAGGTCGACTGGAACGCATCGCCGATCTCGGCACGTTCGCGCTTGAGGAACTCCAGCAATTGCGGGGTCACGAACTCGGCGATCTTGTCCATTTCGTTGGCGTCCCAGTGCTGCTGCAGGGACTGGAAGTGGCTACGGGCCGCTTCGACGAAACGCTCTTCGTTGAACCAGGCCGGCGCGTTGATCACCGGACGGGCTGCAGCAGGCGCTGCCGAACCACCGAAGATCGAACCCATGGCTGGTTTTTGCTCGAACACTTCACGCTGCATCGGCGCGCCGGCTGGAGCCAGGTGCTCCTGCTGCTTGCGGCGACGGGCGGCGATAAAGCGGAAGATCACGAAGGCGATGACCGCGAGGATCAGCATGTCGAAGATCTGCATGCCCTGGAAGCCGCCGCCCATGAACATGGAAGCGAGCAGGCCACCGGCAGCGATACCGGCCAGAGGGCCCAACCAACGCGAAGCACCGCCGGCCTTGGCAGCGGCGCCGGCAGCACCGGCTGCGCCTGCGGTCGCGGCTGCACCGCCCATGCCGCCGGCGGATGGAGCCATTTGGCTGGTCTGGTGAGTCGGTGCTGCACCGGAACTTTTGCCGCCACCGAAGCGTTTGGCGTTGGCGTCGATGCTCATCGTCAGGCCGATGCACAACGCCATGGCGATGCTAAGAAAACGTTTCATAAAGGGAATTCCCATTTGTGGATTGCACGCGCGCCATGTTGCACAGGTGCAGCGGCAGTGGCTAGCGACATAATGTTTCGGGCTTTTGCGTAAGACCGATTCAGAATGGTCTGTAGGACTTATTACAGATATTGGCCCGAGCGGGTGAAAAACAAGGGAGGGGCGCGATTCTTCACCTGTAGGAGCCCGGCTTGCCGGCGATAGCAATCTTAAGGCCGCTATCGCCGGCAAGCCGGCTCCTACAATAAGGGTTCAGTGTTTCAGATGGCTTCGAGCTTCGCGTAGCCCATCATCAGCCACTTGCTGCCTTCGGCGAAGTTCACCTGCACCCGGGCCTGTGCACCCGCGCCTTCGAAGTTGAGGATCACGCCTTCGCCGAACACCGAATGCCTGACCTGCTGGCCAAGGCTGAACTGGGTTTCCGGAATCTCGGAGCCCGCGAACATACTGCTGGAGTTCTGCTGCTGCCCGCCGCCGAACGGGCGGCTGACGCTGTTGGACAGGCGCACTTCCTGGATCAGACCCTTCGGTACTTCACGTACGAAGCGCGACACCTTGTTGTAGGTCTCGCTGCCGTACAGGCGTCGGGTCTCGGCGTAGGTCATCACCAGGTTCTGCATGGCGCGCGTGATGCCCACGTAGGCCAGGCGGCGTTCTTCCTCAAGACGGCCGGGTTCTTCCAGGCTCATCTTGTGCGGGAACAGGCCTTCTTCCATGCCCACCAGGAACACATACGGGAATTCCAGGCCCTTGGCGCTGTGCAAGGTCATCAGCTGGATGCTGTCTTCATGCTCATCCGCCTGGGTATCGCCGGCTTCCAGCGATGCATGGCCGAGGAACGCGGCCAGCGGCGTCAGTTCTTCGTCTTCCTCGGTGTTTTCGAACGCACGGGCGGCGCTCACCAGTTCCTCAAGGTTTTCTACCCGGGCCTGGCCTTTCTCGCCTTTTTCCGCTTCGTGGTAGGCGATGAGCCCGGACTGTTCGATCACGGTCTGGGTCATCAAATGCAGGGGCATTTCGGCGCACTTGGCCGCCAAGTTCTCGATCAGCTCGACAAACACGCCCAAAGCACCGGCTGCGCGGCCGGTCAGGCCTTTATTGACGATAAGCAAGCGCATGGCTTCCCACATCGACACATCGGCATGGCGCGCGTGGTCGCGAATCGCCTCGACGGTTTTCTCACCGATGCCACGCGCCGGGATGTTGATCACCCGTTCCAGCGCCGCATCGTTGCCACGGCCTTCCAGCAAGCGCAGGTAAGCCATGGCGTTCTTGATTTCGGCACGCTCGAAGAAGCGCTGGCCGCCATAGATGCGGTACGGGATGCGTTCGCGCAGCAAGGCTTCTTCCAAGACCCGCGATTGGGCGTTGGAGCGGTACAGGATCGCGATATCACTGCGCGCCAGGCCGGTTTTCAGCGCGCTTTCGATGGTTTCCACCACGTAGCGCGCTTCATCGTGCTCGTTGAACGCCGCGTACAGGTTGATCGCCTCGCCTTCGCCGCCGTCGGTCCACAGCTCTTTGCCCAGGCGCCCGGTGTTGTTGGCGATCAAGGCGTTGGCCGCTTTGAGAATCCCGGCGGTGGAGCGATAGTTCTGTTCCAGACGGATGGTCACCGCGTCCGGGAAGTCTTCGGAATACTGATAGATGTTCTCGATTTTCGCGCCACGCCAGCCGTAGATCGACTGGTCGTCGTCGCCCACCACCATCAGGCTGTCGCCGCCCTTGGCCAGCAGGCGCAACCAGGCGTACTGCACGGCGTTGGTGTCCTGGAACTCGTCCACCAGGATATGGCGGAAGCGTTTCTGGTAATGGGCCAGCAAGCCTGGGTTGTCGCGCCACAGGTCGAGGGCGCGCAACAGCAGTTCGGAGAAGTCGATGACCCCGGCGCGCGCGCAGGCGGCCTCATAGGCTTCATAAATGCTGCGCATGGTGGCGAGGAACAAATCACCGCTGGCCTGGATATGTTGCGGGCGCAGGCCTTCGTCTTTCTGGCCGTTGATGAACCATTGCGCCTGCCGTGCCGGCCAGCGCTGCTCGTCGAGGCCCAACTCGCGGATCACCCGCTTGACCAGGCGTTGCTGGTCATCGCTGTCGAGGATCTGGAAGGTCTGAGCCAGGCCCGCCTCCTGCCAGTGCGCCCGCAACAGGCGGTGCGCCAGGCCGTGGAAGGTGCCTACCCACATGCCGGCCGGGCTGATGCCCATCAACTGCTCAATGCGGTGGCGCATCTCGGCAGCGGCCTTGTTGGTGAAGGTCACGGACAGGATGGAATGCGGGGACGCGTTTTCGACCTGGATCAACCAGGCGATACGGTGCACCAGCACTCGGGTTTTACCGGAGCCAGCACCGGCCAGGACCAACTGACGGCCAACGGGGGCCGCTACGGCCTGGCGTTGGGCATCGTTGAGGGAGTTCAGCAAAAGGGAGAGATCATCGCGCATCGGCGCATTCTAGGGTGCCCGGGTGAGTGGGGCAAATACCAATGCCGGGTGGTCGACGGAAAACCTTCAGGGTGATGACCGGTCGGTCAATGGCCACAGCCCGCGCGGCGTCTCGCTCAAGCCGTCTGGCTCGGAAGTTTGCGCTGCGCGACCGTGCAGTTTTTATGACGCAGAGCAGTTTGGCCCAGGCGCTTGCTTGTGTATGCTCCGTCGACGTTTCGGGCTCACCATTATAAGAACACTGCCTATGACCCTCAGCCCCGACCTGCTCGGCCCCTCGACGGCCCCCGCGCAGGTTCTTCGCAAACACTACGCCACGGAAATGGCGGTCGAGCGCACGCGCCTGCTGTATCAAGGCTCGCTGCTGCCGACCCTATTGATGTTGGTCAATGGCCTGGTCTGCGCCTGGCTGTTGTGGAACCCCAAGCAATACCTGTTGGACAGCATCTGGCTGGTCTGGCTGCTGGCCTTGGTGGCGATGCGCGTGATCCAAGTGGCGGCGTTCGATTCGGCTATGCCCAGTCGCCAGGCCCAACCGGTGTGGCGGCGTATGTTCATGCTTGGCTCGGCCGTCAGCGGCCTGACCTTGGCTACGGCCGCCATCGCGCTGGTGCCGGTGGACAGCTTCATGCAACAGGCCTGGGTGTTCGGCCTGATCGGCGCGGCCACGCTGTCGGCCAGCGTGGCCTATGCCGTGAGCTTGCCGGCGTTCTTGTCGTTTGCCTTGCCGTGCCTGGTGCCGGCTATCGTCTATTTGTTCTGGACGGGCGATCCGCAGCAGCGCGGTTGGGGCGTGCTTGGCCTGATCCTGCTGGCGTCCTTGAGTCTGGTGGCGTGGCAGGTCAACCGCCTGATCCAGCGCGGGCTGCTACGTCGCTTCCAGAACCAGGCGTTGATCGAGCATCTGCAGCAGGCACAACAGCGCAGCGAGCAACTCAATCAGGAGCTGGTGCGCGAAGTTGAACAACGTCGTCAGGTCGAGCAAGAACTGCGCGAAGCCCAGATCGGCCTGCAAGACCGCGTGGCCCAACGCAGTCAGGAGCTGGACGCTGCCAGCCTGGCCCTGAATAAAAGCGAAGCGCGCCTGGCCATGGCGCTGCAAGCCAGTGAGCTGGGCCTGTGGGACTGGAACCTGCAAACCGACGAAGTCCATCACACCCAGCTCAAGGAGCTGTTCGGCCTGGAGCCGGAATACGTCACGGCGATGCTCAGCCACCTCAAGCCGCGCCTGCATCCCGAAGACCTGCCGCTGCTCAAGCGTGCCTTGGTAGAACACCTCAAGGGCCGCAGCGAGGACTACCAGGTGGAATACCGCGTGCGCCACGGCGATGGGCACTGGGTGTGGATCGAAGACCGTGGCCGCGCCGTAGAGCGCGCGCCCAGTGGGCGGGTCACGCGTATGCTCGGTACACGCCGCGATATCACTGCCGGCAAGGCCCTGGAAGAGCAGCAGCGTTTGGCGTCGACGGTATTCGAGGCCGCCAGCGAAGGCATTGTGATCCTCGATCCGGACTACAAGCTGATCGCCGTCAACCAGGCATTCAGCCGTGTTACCGGCTTTGAAACCGACGATATGATCGGCCGCAATGTGGTCGAACTGCCCAGCAGCCGTGACGCTCGCCGCCACTTCCCGGTGATCCGCCAGGCGTTGCTCAGCCACGGCACCTGGCAGGGTGAGCTGGTGGAGACGCGCAAGAACGGCGAGCTGTACCCGCAGTGGCTGCAGTTGAATGTGGTGCGCGATATCCGGGGAAAAGTCAGCCACATCGTGGGCTTCTTCGCCGATCTCTCGGCGCGGCGTGAGTCGGAAGAGCGCATGCGCTATCTCACCCATTACGACGAATTGACCGGCCTGGCAAACCGCTCGCTGTTCCGCGAACGGCTGCGCGAGGCCCACCAGCGGGTCCGCCAGGGCGGGCGTAGCCTGGCGCTGCTGCACATCAATCTGGACCGCTTCAAACTGCTCAATGACAGCCTGGGTCATGAAGTCGCCGACCAGTTGCTGCAAAAAATGGCGCGCCGCCTGATCAACGCGTTACCTGAGGCTGACACCATCGCGCGTCTGTCCGGCGACGAATTCGCCGTGCTGTTCGACGCCTACGGCAACCTGTCGAGCCTGGCGCGGGTCGCCACGCGGTTGCTGGCCAAACTGCGGGTGCCGGTGACGGTGGACGGGCATGAGCTGGTGGTGAGTGCCTCGATGGGCGTCAGTCTGTTGCCGGACAATGCGCGGGAAATTTCTGCATTGGTCAGCCAATCCAACATGGCCATGCAACATGCCAAGCACCTGGGCGGCAACAATTTCCAGTTCTACACCGACAGCCTGCAAGCCAGCACCCTGGAGCGTTTGCAGCTGGAAAACCATCTGCGCAAGGCCATCGAAGAGCGCCAGCTCACGGTGTTCTACCAACCCAAACTGTGCCTGGCCACCGGCAAGCTGAATGCCGCCGAAGCGCTGATCCGCTGGGAGCACCCGCAGTGGGGCATGGTGCCGCCGGGGGATTTTATCGGTCTGGCCGAGGAGACCGGCCTGATCGTGCCACTCGGCGAGTTCGTGCTGCGCGAGGCTTGCTGGCAGGCGTGTGAATGGCAGCGCCAGGGCCTGGCGCCGATCCGGGTGTCGGTGAACCTGTCGGTGCATCAATTGCGCCAGGGCAAGCTGGTCAGCCTGGTGCGCCAGGTGCTCGAAGAAACCGGTCTGGACCCGCAATACCTGGAGCTGGAGCTGACCGAAAGCCAGTTGCTCGACAGCGTCGAACACATCATCGCCACCTTCCAGCAACTGCGGGACCTGGGCGTGAAGCTGGCGATCGACGATTTCGGCACCGGTTATTCGTCCCTCAGCTACCTCAAGCGCATTCCCGTGGACTACGTGAAGATCGACCAGACCTTCATCCGTGGGCTGGGCCAGGGGCGTGAAGACGCCGCTATCACCCGCGCCATTATCGCTATGGCCCATGGGCTGGCACTCAAGGTGGTGGCCGAAGGCGTGGAAGATCAGCAGCAGTTGGATTTCCTGCGCGGTGAGCGTTGTGACGAGGTTCAGGGCTACCTGATCAGTCGGCCGATGCAGGCCGAAGGGCTGGCAGATTTGTTACGGAAAAATGCAGATTTTCCCTAGTGATGCCTGGGGCGCCCCTGTGGCTACAACTTGGCCGCCCCTAGATTCAAAGGGGAGCAGGGCGATTTAGTGATGCGTCGGACGGGCAAAACGACAATTCTTGTAGTATAACTACAAGCTTGCTACATCCCTGGCCCTGCCCATAACAAGAGTCCTGCCCTTTGAACCTGTTGCAACATATCGCCCAGTCGCGCCACCTGTTACGCAAATCGGAACTCAAGGTTGCCGATCACGTGCTGCTTGACCCTGCGGCTGTGATGCACAGTTCCATGGCCGACCTGGCGCACAGCGTGGGCATCAGCGAGCCGACCATCGTGCGCTTTTGCCGCGCCATCGGTTGCTCCGGGTTCCAGGACTTGAAGCTCAAGTTGGCGCAAAGCCTGGCCGCCGGTGCCAGCTTCGGCCAATTCGCGATCCATGAAGACGACTCCGTCGCCGACTACAGCCTGAAAATTTTCGACACCACCCTGCACACCCTCATGGAAGTGCGCGAGAAGCTCGACCCGGTGGAGTTGCAAAAAGCCGTGACCGCCATGTCCCAGGCCCAGCGCGTCGAGTTCTATGGTTTTGGCGCCTCTGGCGCGGTGGCTGCCGATGCCCAGCACAAATTTTTCCGTTTGCTGCTCACCGCCGCGGCCTACAGCGACCCGCATATGCAGGCGATGTCGGCGGTGACTTTGAAGCCTACCGACGTGGCCATCTGCATTTCCCAGTCGGGGCGCTCCAAAGACCTGCTGATCACCGCCAACCTGGTGCGTGAAAGCGGTGCGTCGCTGATCACTCTGTGCCCGAGCCAGACGCCGTTGGCGGAACTGTCCACGGTCAATCTGGCGATCGACGTGCACGAAGACACCGAGATCTACACGCCACTGACTTCGCGCATCGCCCATCTGGTGGTGATCGACGTGCTGGCGATGGGCGTGGCCATGGCGCGCGGGCCGAGCCTGGTCAACCACCTCAAGAGCGTGAAGCGCAGTTTGCGCAGCCTGCGGTTGTCACCCAAGTCCGTCAAAGCATTGGATGATTGACGCGGAAGTTCGCGCCTGGCTTGTTGTGGCGAGGGGGCTTGTCCCCCGTTGGGCGGCGAAGCCGCCCCATGAAGTCCCTGAGTGCATCCGGCATACCGCGCTGGCAGGTTTTGGGGCCGCTACGCAGCCCAACGCGGGGCAAGCCCGCTCGCCACAGGTCAATGTTCACTCTTTTGTAATGTGCCCGCCGCCAAACCGTAACCCCACAAGGCCATCCTGAACTCCCCGCACTCGCATTGGGAGACTCCAAATGGCCCGGCCCTACGAAGACAGCAACAGCTCCGTTAAAACCCGTCGTCAGCAGGAAGACCAACGCCGCATGGCGTTCCGTCGCGCAATCGAAGACCGTTGCGAGGAGCGCCAGCTGCTCCAGAGCATCAGTGACTACCCGGAACTCCACTGGCAGGCACCCGCGGCTGCCCAGCGAAACGTTCAGCCAGCGCGCTGATCTGCGCCCGTTCGCTGCGGATAAAGCCCAGGAACGCATGGGCCACCGGTGACAGGCGCTTGGCCTTGGCCTGCACCAGGCACCAACTGCGGTACAGTGGCAGCTCTTCCACCGGCAGCTCCTTGAGCCCGCCGGTGGCCAGTTCCATGTTGACCGCGTGACGCGTCAGCAGGGCCACGCCCAATCCCGCGCATACGCATTCGCGCTGCGCCTCGGCCGAGGCCACTTCCACCGTCTGGGTGAAGTGCACGCGTTTCTCCTTGAAATACTCCTCGCACGCCAGTCGCGTACCGGAACCCGGTTCGCGCAGCAGCAGCGTGTAGGGTTCCAGGTCCTGCAGGCGCAGTGGACCTTGCAGGCTCAGCGGGTGATCGGGTGGTGCTACGGCGACGATCGGGTTGTTGAGAAACGGCAGGAATTCCAGGCCCATGTCCTGAGGCACCATGGACATGATCACCAGATCATCGCGGTTGTCCGAAAGCCTGCGGATCACTTGGGCGCGGTTCACCACGGTGAGGTGTAACTGCACTTCCGGGTGCTGGCGCTTGAAGGCGGCAAACAGGTGGGGCACGAAGTACTTGGCGCTGGACTCAATCGCCAGCTTCAACTGGCCTTGCAGCGAACCCTGCATGTCCGAGAGCTGCATATCGAGGTTTTCCAGGCGCCCGAAAATGTCGCGGCTGGCACGCTGTAGCGCCTCGGCGGCCTCGGTCATGTAGAGCTTTTTGCCGACATAATCGAACAGCGGCTGCCCGATCAGCTCTTCCAACTGGCGAATTTGTAGGCTAACGGCCGGTTGTGTGAGGGACATTTCCTCGGCAGCACGGCTGTAGGAGCGCAAATCGCACACTTCATTGAAGATCTGCAATTGACGCAATGTCATACGCATCAATGACTTACGCATTTTTTGCACGCTCCCACAAAACTTGATGGGCTCAACTATAAGTCTTTACTTATGCACGACCCAATAATTATTGATTTTTGTTAATCCCTCGGCGGGCTTAG
The DNA here is from genome assembly GCF_013385825.1 of Pseudomonas reactans. Taxonomy (GTDB): domain Bacteria; phylum Pseudomonadota; class Gammaproteobacteria; order Pseudomonadales; family Pseudomonadaceae; genus Aquipseudomonas; species Aquipseudomonas reactans. The sequence continues at coordinate 196,886 of NZ_JACAPG010000023.1, forward strand.
TGTGTGTCTCGCGACTGTCATGAAACATTTGGTCACGCGCCGACCCGGAACCAGCGGGTCGAAGAACGCAGCAATCGGCTCAAGGGAATTTCCAAGTGATAAAAAAGATCCTGATCGCCAACCGTGGTGAAATTGCCGTACGAATCGTGCGTGCCTGCGCCGAGATGGGCATTCGCTCGGTCGCGGTCTACTCCGACGCCGACCGCCACGCGTTGCACGTCAAACGTGCCGACGAAGCCCACAGCATTGGTGCCGAGCCGCTGGCTGGCTACCTGAACCCGCGCAAGCTGGTGAACCTGGCGGTGGAAACCGGCTGTGATGCGCTGCACCCCGGTTACGGTTTCCTGTCGGAAAACGCCGAACTGGCGGACATCTGTGCCGAACGCGGCATCAAATTCATTGGCCCGTCGGCGGAAGTGATTCGCCGCATGGGCGACAAGACCGAGGCGCGCCGCAGCATGATCAAGGCCGGTGTGCCGGTCACGCCGGGCACCGAAGGTAACGTTGCGGACATCCACGAAGCACTCACCGAAGGTGACCGCATCGGTTATCCGGTGATGCTCAAGGCAACCTCCGGTGGTGGCGGCCGTGGTATCCGTCGTTGCAACAGCCGCGAAGAACTTGAACAAGCCTTCCCCCGCGTCATCTCCGAGGCCACCAAGGCATTCGGTTCGGCGGAAGTGTTCCTGGAAAAGTGCATCGTCAACCCCAAGCACATCGAGGCGCAGATCCTCGGTGACAGCTTCGGCAACGTGGTGCACCTGTTCGAGCGCGATTGCTCGATCCAGCGTCGTAACCAGAAGCTCATTGAAATCGCTCCAAGCCCGCAACTGACGCCAGAACAGCGCGCCTATATCGGTGACCTGTCGGTGCGCGCGGCCAAGGCGGTGGGCTACGAGAACGCCGGCACCGTGGAGTTCCTGCTCGCCGAGGGCGAGGTGTACTTCATGGAGATGAACACCCGCGTGCAGGTGGAACATACCATCACCGAAGAAATCACCGGGATCGACATCGTCCGTGAGCAGATCCGCATTGCTTCTGGCCTGCCGTTGTCGGTGAAACAGGAAGATATCCAGCACCGTGGTTTCGCGTTGCAGTTCCGCATCAACGCCGAAGACCCGAAAAACAACTTCCTCCCGAGCTTCGGCAAGATCACCCGTTACTACGCGCCCGGCGGTCCTGGCGTGCGCACCGACACGGCGATCTACACCGGCTACACCATCCCGCCGTTCTACGACTCCATGTGCCTGAAACTGGTGGTGTGGGCGTTGACCTGGGAAGAAGCCATGGACCGCGGCCTGCGTGCCCTGGACGACATGCGCCTGCAAGGCGTGAAGACCACCGCCGCCTATTACCAGGAAATCCTGCGCAATCCGGAATTCCGCAGCGGCCAGTTCAACACCAGCTTCGTTGAAGCCCACCCTGAACTGACCAACTACTCGATCAAGCGCAAACCCGAAGAGCTGGCCCTGGCCATCGCCGCCGCCATCGCCGCCCACGCAGGCCTGTGAGGAATACAACAATGTCCAAGAAAATCTTTGTCACCGACACCATCCTGCGCGACGCCCACCAATCGTTGCTCGCGACCCGCATGCGCACCGACGACATGCTGCCGATCTGCGACAAGCTCGACAAAGTCGGCTACTGGTCCCTGGAAGTCTGGGGCGGCGCGACCTTCGACGCCTGCGTGCGCTTCCTGAAAGAAGACCCGTGGGAGCGCCTGCGCAAACTGCGCGCCGCGTTGCCCAACACGCGCCTGCAAATGCTGCTGCGTGGTCAGAACTTGCTGGGCTACCGTCACTACAGCGACGACGTGGTCAAAGCCTTCGTGGCCAAGGCTGCCGTAAATGGCATCGACGTGTTCCGCATCTTCGACGCCATGAACGACGTGCGTAACCTGCGCGTGGCGATCGAAGCGGTGAAAGCCGCCGGCAAACACGCCCAAGGCACCATCGCCTACACCACCAGCCCGGTGCATACCGTTGAAGCGTTCGTGGCCCAGGCCAAGCAACTGGAAGCCATGGGTTGCGATTCCATCGCGATCAAGGACATGGCCGGTCTGCTGACGCCGTATGCCACCGGCGAGCTGGTCAAGGCGCTGAAGGCCGAGCAGACACTACCGATCTTTATCCACTCGCATGACACGGCGGGTTTGGCCGCGATGTGCCAGCTCAAGGCCATCGAAAACGGTGCCGACCACATCGACACCGCCATTTCCAGCTTCGCCTGGGGCACCAGCCACCCAGGGACCGAGTCGATGGTCGCCGCCCTTAAAGGCAGCGAATTCGACACCGGCCTGAGCCTGGAACTGCTGCAGGAAATCGGCCTGTACTTCTACGCCGTGCGTAAGAAATACCACCAGTTCGAAAGCGAATTCACCGCTGTCGACACCCGTGTGCAAGTCAATCAGGTGCCGGGCGGGATGATTTCCAACCTGGCCAACCAGTTGAAAGAGCAGGGCGCCCTCAACCGCATGAGCGAAGTGCTGGCCGAAATCCCGCGCGTGCGTGAAGACCTCGGCTTCCCACCGCTGGTCACGCCGACCTCGCAGATCGTCGGCACCCAGGCGTTCTTCAATGTGCTGGCCGGCGAGCGCTACAAGACCATCACCAACGAAGTGAAGCTCTACCTGCAGGGCGGCTACGGCAAGGCGCCGGGCACCGTGAACGAGAAACTGCGTCGCCAGGCCATCGGCAGCGAAGAAGTGATCGACGTGCGCCCGGCTGACCTGCTCAAGCCGGAAATGACCAAGCTGCGCGGCGAAATCGGTGCGTTGGCCAAGTCCGAAGAAGACGTGCTGACTTACGCCATGTTCCCGGACATCGGGCGCAAATTCCTCGAAGAACGCGACGCCGGCACCCTGGCGCCGGAAGTGCTGTTGCCGATTCCTGAAGCCGGCGGCGTGGCCCGTGCCGGTGGCGAAGGCGTGCCGACCGAGTTTGTCATCGACGTGCACGGTGAAAGCTACCGCGTGGACATCACCGGTGTCGGCGTGAAGGCGGAAGGCAAGCGTCACTTCTACCTGTCCATCGACGGCATGCCGGAAGAAGTGGTGTTCGAACCGCTCAACGAGTTTGTCAGCGGCGGCAGCAGCAACCGCAAACACGCCACCGCGCCGGGCCATGTCAGCACCGCGATGCCGGGCAATATCGTCGACGTGCTGGTCAAGGAAGGCGACGTGGTCAAGGCCGGCCAGGCCGTGCTGATCACCGAAGCCATGAAGATGGAAACCGAAGTGCAGGCAGCCATTGCCGGCAAGGTGACCGCCGTTCATGTGGCCAAGGGCGACCGGGTCAACCCTGGCGAAATCCTGATTGAAATCGAAGGCTGATACAGCCTTCGACACGACCGTTTAATCCTCGGGGGGGCAGGTGCTCCCCTTTTTTTTGCCCGAAATTTGACGGCTTAGAAGCTCATCCTCCATTGGCCCATCAAGCCTTGGTTACGGCTGTTTGTACCGGCTTGGGCGCTGTAGGTCAGGCCTAAGGTGTGTTGTGCCGACAACGCGAGGTCCAGGCCGGCTTGAATATCCAGGCTATTGCGGTCGAGCGAGGTGCCCTTGACGGTGAAGCCGTCTATCAGTCCTGGCAGGGTACCGTAGGAATGGCGAACTTTGCTGTCGACTTCGCCGTAGAGGTGCTTCCAGCCTGTGCTGAGGTGGGGGGTGAGGCTGATCTGCCTATCGAACCGATACACCGTTGCCAGGCGCAGGCCGAAGGTGCTGCTCAGGTTTTGTTGGGTTTGCGCGCCCACGTTCAACGCGGTCAAACCTCCCGTTTCCTTGAAACTGTCGCGGTGGTAGCGTTGGAAGCCGATGCCAGCGAAGGGCTCGACGCTGACATCGGCGCTGCCCAGTTGATAGCCCAGCTCGGAGAACAGGGTTTGGCTTTGAGCGTTGTAGCTGCCCTTTAGCTGCTCCTTGTAGTCGAGCAGGTTGACATTACGTTTGTTCCGGCCGGCATGGTCGCTGTAGATCGCTCCCAGACGTAGGGCCAGTGGCCCGTCCGTACGCACGGCATAACCACCCAGGTGCCAGCTGTCCAGGTCGGCGGAGAAGCGTTGTGCATTGAGATTGCTGCTGGATTTGGCGCCCATGACCCCAACCCGCCAAGCATGATCCACTGCCCAGTCGGCACCCAACAACAGGCCGTGTGTATCGTGTTTCAGGCCGGCGCTGCCGCCTTGTTTGTCGAGGCTGCCGCCGTTGCCCACGCCGTGCACCCAGAAGTGACCGTTGTCGTCAGTTGGCAGCGTGCGCAGCGTCGAGAGCAATTGGTTACTCAGTTGCTGCGTGGTGTTTTGCGTTGCACCAGCGAGGTTGGCGTTCTGGCTACCGGCCAATTGCTCAAGGCTTGCGCCGATCCCGCCGGGTTGCTTTTCCAGCCCATCGCCAAATTTTTCCAGGGCTTTGATTTGCTCGGAGGTCAGCTTCCCGGACTCCAGTAACCTAATCAGCGCAGGCTCCAGCACCTTGGCCACTTGCAAGCCATTGTGCGAGGTGGCTCTCTGGGTGAGGTAGTTATCGACTGGGGCGGCTTCGATTTCGGATTCGTCATCCCACTCATCCGGCAGCGCATCGTAGGGTTGAAACGCGTATGGGTTATATCCGATATCGCCTCGCGCTTGCGCGGATTGAAGGCTGGCGGCGCTGAGGGCGAGGGCGATGACAAATGCAAGTTTGTGCTGTGTAAAGGGCATGAATTCCCAACCTCTGATGAATGAGGCCGGGAATTTAGCGAGATGGCGAGGCGATAACTGTCAGGCTACCGACCTCTGGTTTGCGGGAGTTGTCTCTAGTGCGGCGCGATTAAAAACGCATCTGCCATTGGCCGCTCTGAGCTTAGCGGTTGATGGGTTTGCATTTTATTGCGCTTTTTAGGCGACGCTCTTTAATTTTATGCACTATATTGCAGTTTAAATGGCGACTCTTAACTTTCAGGTGCATTAAATTGCCGATAGACACCCCTCTCAGGCTTACCCTCCAGGTTTTTGAAACGGGCCGTTGGCAGGATGCGATGACCTTGGATTTTGCCGAGCCGCAAAACGGCTTCGCCAGTCCGTGTTGTTTTGGCTTGCGTGACCTTGATCAGCGCTTGAAAACCTGGGGGTTGAGATGAGCCTTTCGATTGATCAGCGGGCGCGCGTCATTGAGAGTATTGAACAAGGCCTAACCAATGGTTCGCTTGAAATAGGCGACGCCGTACGCCGTCTGCGCACCGAAGTCACTGGCCTGCACCAAAGCCAATTTGCCAGGATGTGCAAAATCTCGGTGCGGACCTTGGTGCATATCGAGCATGGCGAGGGCAATCAGACCCTGAAATCGCTGAATGCGGTGTTCAGGCCGTTCGGGTTGAGGATGGGCGTGGTGAAGGTTCGGCGCGATCTTTGACGCGACTGTTCCCACCCCTGTGGGAACAATCCTCTACGTCATCAGGCCCGGCACTGTGCCAGGCTTTTCACTTGTCCGTCACCGCTCTGATTGGCCTGCGACAACCACTCCTCAAAACCCGCCTCAATCTTCGGCCACTCCGAATCGATGATCGAGTACCACGCGGTATCCCGGTTCTTGCCTTTCACCACTGTGTGCTGGCGGAACACGCCCTCGAAGCTGAACCCCAATCGCTCGGCAGCGTATTTGGAACGGCCATTGGCGTTGTTGCACTTCCACTCCAGGCGGCGGTTGCCTTGGTCGAACGCGTATTTGGCCAGCAGGTATACCGCCTCGGTGCTCTTGGGCGAGCGCTGCATCGGCGCGCCAAAGGTGACGTGGCCGATTTCGATGCGACCGTGCTCGGGGACGATGGACATCAGGCTGAGGATGCCCTGCACTTGGCCCGTTGAGCGATCGATCACGCTGAAAAAATACGGGTCTTTGTGGGCCGCGTGATTATTCAGCCAGTCATTGAAGGCGCTGCGCTCCGCGAAAGGGCCGTAGGGCAGGTAATCCCAGAGTTTCGGGTCGGCATCGGGACCTTGCAGCGCTTGAAATAAATCATCGCCATGGCGCGTGGGGTCGAGTTTTTCCAGGCGGATAAAACGCCCTTCAAGCAGTTGCACGGTCGGTGCCGGGACGCCTTTCCAGTCGGCGAGGGAAGTGGACATGCTGCGCTCCTTAAAGGCCTTTGCGAAATTGGATGAAACCCGGGCGTTCGGCGATGCGTTCGTACAGCTGGATCGCAGTGGCGTTGGTTTCGTGAGTCAGCCAGTGCACCTTGGCACATCCATCGGCCTTGGCGGTGGCGTAGACGAATTCGATCAGCTTGCGGCCGACACCAGTGCCGCGTTGGGCCGGGTCCACCAGCAGATCCTGCAGGTAGCAGGAATTTTCGATGCTCCAGTTGGAGCGATGGTAGATGAAGTTGACCATGCCCACTGCCTTGCCATCCTGCCAGGCAAGTGCCGAATGGGTCGGCTCGTTGGCGTCGATCAGGCGTTGCCAGGTGCTTTGGCTTACAGCGTCCGGCAGTTCGGTGTTGTAGAACGTCAAATATGCCTGCCACAACGGCAACCACGCGGCGTGGTCGGCGGCGGTGACGGGGCGGATGTCGATCGGGCTCATTCTGAAGCTCCTTGGGGAATAAAGCGGGCGAGGGTCTGGTCGCGCACGTCCCCACTGGCAGCCAGGCCTTCGCGCACGCCGGCCATGTCGGCCGGGCTGCGGTTCTGGCTGAGTTTGCGTTTGCCGATCAGGCGCTCCACCGGCAGGGCGAAGCCAACGATGGCCTTGAGCATTCCGTCAATGTAGTCGGCCGGGGCGTCGCTGACTTTCCAGGGCTGGGCGCGGCCTGATTCATGGCGATCCGTCAGCGCCGTGACCACGCTGAGCAAGCGCTCGGCGTCGCTGAACACCTCAGGCGTGCCATAGGCGTGCACCGCGATGTAGTTCCAGGTGGGCACCACTTTGCCGTGCTCGGCCTTGGCCGGGTAAAACGCCGGGCTGATATAGGCCTCGGCACCGGCAAAAATGACCAGGGCTTCGCTACCGTTCTGCAAATCCTTCCACTGAGGGTTGGCTTTGGCCAAGTGCCCGTACAGCGTGCCGTTCGCGCCCTCATCGGGGTTGAGCAGCAGCGGCAAATGGCTGGCCAGCAAGCCTTGCTCACCAAAGGTCACCAGCTGTGCCAGACGAGTGTGCTGGATCAGTTGCTGGATTTCGGGCAAATCATCGAGGGCAAAGGCGCGCGGTGTGTACATGCAAATATTCCTTGGCGAATGCTTGCATCCTAGGCAGGCTAATGGCTGGTTTAAAGATCCATCTGGCAGCCATTTCATAGGTCCAATATGTCGCCTGTCTCACCGCCCTTGTCGTTCAACCCCGCCGGTATTGAGCTGGACCGCCGCCAAGGGCTGACGCGCCAGCTGTATGAAGCCCTGCGCCAGCGCGTGCTGGACGGGCGTCTGGTCAGCGGCACGCGCTTGCCGGCAACCCGTGACTTGGCGGCGGCGTTGTCGATTTCCCGCAATAGCGTGGTGCGGGCCTACGACCAACTGTATGCCGAGGGGTTTATTGAGAGTCGGGTCGGTGATGGTACTTACGTAGCTCAATTGCCCGCAGCCAAAAAACTATCCACAAAAGTATCCACAGGGTTATCCACGGGCTTATCCCCAGCCTTATCCACAAAATGGGCCAATTTACCGGAGAATCTGGACAGTGAAGTTATCCACAGCGGTGGCTTGGCGCAGATAAAAACCAACCATCTGCCCCAGCCTCCAGCGGGACCGCCACGGGCATTTCGGGTAGGCGTACCGGCGTTCGATCTATTCCCATTTGAGGTATGGGCCAAGCTGAACGGGGCGTTCTGGCGCAAGCCGGACCTGGAACAGCTCTGTTATGGCGACCCGGCGGGTGATGGTCGCCTGCGCGGTTTGATCGCCGCCTACCTGCGCAGCTCACGGGGCATGCAGTGCACGGCTGAACAAATAGTGATCACCAGTGGCGCGCAGCAGGCGATCAGCCTTTGTGCACAGTTGCTGGTAGAGCGCGGTGACAGCGTGGCGGTGGAAAACCCTGGCTATCGCGCAGCCGGGCATGCGTTCGCCCTGGCGGGCGGAAAGTTGCACGGCGTGCCGGTGGATGGCGAGGGCATTGATTGCCAGGTGCTCAACACCCTGCAGGGCTGCCGTGTGGCTTACGTCACGCCGTCCCATCAGTACCCGTTGGGGGTGGTGATGAGCCTGGCGCGGCGCCTGGAATTGCTCGCCTGGGCCGAGCGCACGAGTGGCTGGATCATCGAGGATGACTACGACGGCGAGTACCGTTACAGCGGCGCACCATTGTCGCCCTTGGCGGCCCTGGATCGTAGCGGGAGGGTGCTCTACGTCGGCACGTTCGGCAAGGTGGCGTTTCCCGCGTTGCGCCTGGGCTATCTGGTTTTGCCGGTGGGACTGGTGGACGCATTCTCCCGGCGGCGTGCGGTGGACATGCGCCATTCCGAAGTGAGTACCCAGGCGGTGATGGCCGAATTCATGGCGGCCGGGCATTTCCAGCGGCATATCCGGCGTATGCGCCGAGCCGCACTCAGTCGGCGTAACGCATTGCTGAACGGCTGGCCAAGCGAGCTGCCGGGCGTGGGCAACCTGCCAAATACGGCTGCTGGGTTGCACCTTACCGTGCGGGTGGACAGCCTGGCCCGTGAGCACCAATTGGTGGAGCAGGCCCGCGCCGTGGAGGTGGAGGTCAATGGCCTGAGCAGCTATTGGCTACCCGACTCCAGCACCCCGCCCGATCAGCGTGCCGGGCTGGTGCTGGGGTTTGCCGCAGTGCCCGAGGCGGCGATCAGTCACGCGCTGAGTCGATTGCGCAAGGCCTGGATCGGCTAGCCCATGAGCCGAATCGGCCTGACCTTGAGGAACAACGAGCGGGCCAGTTGTGGGCCGATTTCACTGCGGTAGATGGCGATGTCGCTCAAGGGTTCGAACTTGCCTTTCATGAGCCGTTGCGACCGGGTTTTCAGGTGGGCCGCGGTATAGGCTTCCTCCGCCCCGGTCAGCGTGGTGTAGTGAAAGTGCGCGTACCACAACGGACGTTTGGTCTTGGTGTCTACCACCGCATATTCCTGCAGGAAACCCTTGTCGCGCCCGCTGAGTTTGATGCGCGGGCCTGCGGGCGGGTCGACCGTCACTTCACCTTCGCGCAACAACAATTCCACATGCGCCGCTTGCGGTGGACGGCGTTTGAGTACGTCGATTTTGATGCGTTTACCCTCCCGGTAGAGCTTTTTGACGGCCTCTTCGAGATTGCGGTTGGTCACCACCGCTGAGGGTGTGCTGCTCTCGGTCTGATTAGTGGCGGTCAACGCCGCTTCGATGTCTTGGCTGGCCCGTTCCAGTTTGGCGGCCCTGCGATGGAAGCGCTCTTCAATTTCCACCGGCAACTGAGTGGTTTCCTTGGCCCAGGCTTCCTTGTCGGTGATAAAGGCGTCGACGCCGTCGACCAGGTCCTGGCCGGCGTTGATGCTCATCGCCACGTCGCGAGTCGGTGCTCGGGTTGCAGGCTTGGGCGTACGTTCTTGTTCAACCCAAATCCCCGGCTCCTTCTCATGGAAGGTGGCGATCACTTTGCCGGTCAGCGGCTCCTTCACATCGACCAGGGCCTTGCCGTCTTCGGCAGGTTTTTCACGCTCCTCTCCGACCAGCATTCCTTGGTAGCGTGTTTTGATGTGTTTCTTTTTTGCCTTGGGTGAGGGACGAGACGGGCCAGGCGTGGGGGCCAGGGTTTTTCGCGAACGAAGCTCCTCGGTCAGTCGTTTTTCTGCCAGTTGGGCAAATTCGTTGATTTGTGCGCGCAGGTTTTCCAGATCGGGCTTGTTGAGGTCGCTGGGAAACTCCGCCGGCAGGTCCACCAGGTTTTGGTCAACCCTTGCAAATTGCTCTTGCAGGCTGGCCAGGGTCTCGATCAATTGCTCCTGGGGGACTAAGTTGGCTGGGTGCAGGGCTTCCCTCAGCGTTTGTACCGCCAGTTCTGCGGCTTCGACGATGCCGCTTACGGCCTCCTTGGCATCAGCGTGGGTTACCGACTCGCCTGCCTTTACGCATAGGAAGTTACCCAAGGTGATCTTGTAAGCCCTGAGGTCATTTATGTCATAGGCGCGCAGGTGGGGTTCGTTGAGCTGGATCAGCTTGACTCCCGGCGCACCTAGGTCGCGGGCGTCCTTGAAGCGTGCGCGTATATATTCCAGTCGATCGATCATGCCCTGGGTCGATGTAAACGTGCTCCGAAAGCGGGCCTCAGGCAAGGCGTCTTCTTGCGCGCCCTCAACGTCGATGTGCTCGTGAATGGTGTTCAGTTCCTCGCGAAATGGAATCTGCTGTTCAGCGGCAGCCGAGCGCGCGAGCAGTATCTGGTGGTTCAGATAGCCTGCCATGGCCTCCTGATAGTTGGGCACCGTATCGAGAATTTTCAAGGATTTTAGCTGCGAAATCGGCACATCCAGTGTTTTGAGCTGCACGTCCACCTGTTCTAGAAAGGTAGTTCTGGCCGCCTCTTTTGCGGTATCGCTTGACGCACCGTCGATAGCCGCATGCAACGCTTCGAGATCCCTATGTCGTTGGGGGTGCTCTCGATCAAATTTCGCCAGTTGCTCACGCAAATCCGCGATTTTCGGCGGCCGCAGTGCTTCACCCTTTTTACGTCGGGCACGCAGACCGCCGCCGCGCAGGCGCAAGCGCGTGTCGACAAACCATTGGCCCAATCGGTTGCCGACCAATGGCGGGCCGCGTCGGGCCGGTTGTTTCGGATCAACGACCAACACTTCGTCATTCGCATCGACCACCACCTCAAACCATCGCGCGCCGACCGGGGCGTACCACTGTTCGCCTTTGGCATAGAGGTTCAGATGGGCCCCGGCGACCTTGTGTTGCTCGCCCAACTGATCCGGTTTGGGCAGCGCAAAACCGTCCAGGTAAGCCCCCAGGCTTAGCGCGTTACGGCTTAAGGCACCGCTGATATGCAGGGTGCGCTCGTGGCCGACCGGCAGTTCCGCTGTGTCGATAGCAGGCTTTTGAATAACCTCGACGTCGGCCGTAGCCGGTGGCAACTCTGTCTGCGTGGTCGGTTTCTCGATCGACGATTCAGGGCGATACCGCGTGGCAACATGCGTCACCAGCACTACGCCCAGCGTCAGCAGGATATCCACCACGGCCGAGAGCCCGGCGGAACGATCGCCGATTTCTTTGGCGTCGACCAACTGTTGGAGGTCATCCATCAGTTGCCAGATCCAGGTCGCGGCGCCGGCGGTGCCGCCCATGAACGGCAATACGTTATTGAAGATCAGCCATCCGGCGTGCTTGAGGCTTTCCCAGCGTGCTTCGGCATTGGATGTCGATTGGCGGTCGGCCAGGGTGATCAGCGCGTTGGCGTTGGCTTTGAACAAGGTCGCGAAGTCGTCGTCACGCAATACCTCACTGCCCAGATCGATAAGCCCTGTCATCACCAACGCGTTCAGCGGATCGTTTATCAGGCTGGTGAACACCCAGGGTGAAGGCAGGCTGCCCGGAAAAACGAACTGCGTGTAAGCCGTCCGCACTCGGTCGGGAAGCCAAGCCAGGACCGATTGGCGTAACGGAGTTTGTTGTTTGATGGCGTACAGCAGGTTGGCCGGCGAGGGGAACTCCATCAGTTGTTCCTTGCTCATCGGACGATAGAGCAGGCAAGGGCCTTTTTTCCGGTCCCGGGGGCCAATGATGAACATGTTGTCGACCACGTCGACGGCGCCGGTCAGGCGGCGCATGGGGTGCAGTGACAGTGGGCGGATGACGATCGGCGTGCCGTCGACTTCGCGAGCTGTACGGTCCTCATTCATGGCGGCGCAGACGTAGCGATAACCCTGTTCGGTCAGGCCGTAGACCTTCTGAACTTTGTACTGCAACGCCAGCAGCGGAAGTTGCAGGCGTAATTGGGCGCTGTAGAGCTTTTGGCGGCGTAATGATTCGGCAGAGTCATCCAGTAAAGTGCGTTTGACCAAGGCCGGGTAGTGCTCGCCGACATTCGCCTGGGTGATCAGCCCTTCCAGGTAGGTTGCCGTCATCCAGGTGGGCACGCCATTGCCGTTTTCAAAGCTGACGGTTTTGTTGCCCAAGGGCAACGCGATCAGGTTTTCCAGCGCCAGTTCGGCCAGGGTAAAGGTTTGGGTTTGGGTATCTCCCGGCACCACCAACGTGCCCCAGACTACTTGGCTGGTGACGCTGATCCGCACGTTATTGAGCGTGGAGCGGGCAATGCCAGGGTGATCCCTGACCATCAGCGTGTGCAGGGCATCCAGGGCGAATTCGCCGATGGGCTTGATGCCATCGTTAAACTTTTTACCGGCGTGCTGAATTTGCAGGGCCGCCAGGTCCATCATGTAGCGCCCGAAGGCTGTTTGATCGGACGGTAAAGCCTCGAGCATCCAGGTGGATAAGGCGTCACGCACCCAGTCGACCCGGGCGGGGTCCATCAGCTCGAACGAGTCAACTTCGTCGCTTGGCGGCTCCAGTGCAGCGCTGGTCGCCAGTTCTCCGTCCTCAAAGGACACGGCGCCCAGCGCCTGTATCTGCAACGAGATGAATGAGCAGGCCTGTTGTTCAAAAACATCACCCGAGGGCTCGAACAAACGCCATTGCACCACTGCGGGCGGCGCAATGCCAATCTGCAGGCTCAGGGCATCACCAAAGTCCTTCAGGGTTCTGAACGCGGCGTAACCGTCGATGATCGAATAGCTGAGGATAATGTCCCGCTCGCCGAGGCGGCCGACCAGCACCGTCAGCGCCGACAGGTTGAAGTGTTTGACCCGTGCGCCGCGTTGAATGTCGACATCGATCAAGTAGACCTTGGTGCCGTACTTGTCATGGGGCAGGCGCTGGGCGTAATCGGGGTAGTGAAAAACCGTCCTGGCGAGCGCGCACTGGTCCTCGTCCCAGCCTTCGACGCTGTGCACATTCCAGATAGCGCGCAGCGAGTTGGCCAGCGTGCGCCAGCGCGGGCCGCTATGGTTGACGCCCTGGTTCCAGAACGCGAGTTGCTGCTCTTGGTACGCGACCAGCAGCAGCGGTGCCAACTCATTGATCAGGCGGCCGATGGCGTCGACCTTCACCGGTAGGTGAATATTCGGCCCGGTGATGGATTGATAGACCAGGTAATGCTCGCCGTCGATCCAGGTCACCGGGGTGCCGGATTTTGTGCTGCGGTGCAGCGCACCGGTCAGCGAATGGAAGTCTGGCACTACGGGGAGGATCTGCTCACCCCTGATAAACCAGCGTGGCGTGACCAGCGTTGCCAGGTCGGGGTCGATGTCGAGGTCCGGGTACAGCTCACGCAAGCCCGAACGCAGGGTGGTCGCTGCGACTTCGCGCAACGAGGGGCCGGTGGTCAATTGGGCCAGCAAATCATTGCCACTGGGCGTGGACGGTAGTGAGGGCAAGGGGCGCTCCTGATAGACGAGGCGATGAGCCGCACAATGCAGCTCAAGACCTCGCCCACGTTAGGGCGTCGCCCCATCAAGCGGTGGTAGTTAGGTACCCGATTTAATCTTGGTCCAGGCTCGTGTCCTGGCACGCTCGGCGTCCCGACCCAGGGGCTTCAAGGTATACAAGGTGGCCATCGCCGCCTCGGTGGGATACAGGTTGGGGTTGTTGCGGATCGCTGCATCGACCTGCTCGGTAGCATCCTTGTTCGGGTTGGGGTAGCCGACAAAATCGCTGATCGGCGCGATGACCTGCGGTTGCAGCAGGTAGTTGATGAAGGTGTAGGCGTCCTGCGGGTTTTTCGCACCTTTGGGAATGGCGAGCATGTCGAACCAGATCGGCGCGCCTTCCTTGGGTAGGCGCATGTCCACGGTCACGCCGTTCTTGGCTTCCTTGGCGCGGTTGGCGGCCTGGGAGAAGCTGCCGGAATAGCCGACGGCCACGCAGATGTCACCGTTGGCGATATCGGCCATGTACTTGGACGAGTGGAAATAAGTGATGTACGGACGGATCTTCATCAGCAGCGCTTCGGCTTTCTCATAGTCCTTGGGATTGCTGCTGTTGGGGTTCAGGCCCAGGTGTTGCAGCGCCAGGGGCAGGATCTCCGAGGGCGAGTCCAGCAGGGCGACACCACATTGCTTGAGCTTGCTGATGTTCTCTTCCTTGAATATCAGGTCCCAGCTGTCGACCGGTGCGTCGCTGCCCAACGCTGCCTTGACCTTGTCGGGGTTGAAGCCGATCAGGATGGTGCCGTACATGTAGGGCACGGCGAATTTATTGCCCGGGTCATTGGCTTCGATCAGCTTCATCAGCTTGGGGTCGAGGTGGTTCCAGTTGGGCAATTGACTGCGGTCCAGCGGTTGGAAAACTCCGGCCTCGATTTGCTTGGCCAGGAACACATTGGACGGCACTACCACGTCATAGCCGGAGTTGCCGGTGAGCAGTTTGGCTTCCAGGGCTTCATTGGTATCGAAGATGTCGTACACCAATTTGACCGTAGGGTTTTGTGTCTTGAAGTCTTCGAGCGCCTTGGGCGTGATGTAGTCGAACCAGTTGTAGACCCGCAGGGTTTTCTCTTCTGCGTGGGCCGCGCCGCCGAGAACGGCAGCGCAGAGGGCAACGTACTTGAGCATCTTCATGGTGCTGATCCTTGTTCAAAACCTTCGAGGACGTTAACGGCGTTGATGCCGATTTCTTCGACGGCGTAGCCGCCTTCCATCACGAACAGCGTGGGTTTGCCCAGGCGGGCGATACGTGCGCCCATCGCCAGGTAGTCCGGGCTGTCGAGTTTGAACTGCGAGATAGGGTCGTCCTTGAAGGTGTCCACGCCCAGGGACACGACGATGATGTCGGCGCCATAGCGTTCAATCTCGGCGCAGGCCTCTTCAAGCGCTGTGCTCCACTGGTCCCAGCCGGAACCTGCCGGCAGCGGGTAATTGAAGTTGAAGCCTTCACCTGCACCTTCGCCCAACTCATCGGCATAACCGAGAAAAAACGGGAACTCTGCTTCCGGGTGGCCGTGGATCGAGGTGAACAGCACGTCGCTGCGCGCATAGAAGATCGACTGCGTGCCGTTGCCGTGGTGGTAGTCGACGTCGAGGATCGCGACCTTCTGGTGGCCGTGATCGAGAAAGGCCTGGGCGGCGATGGCGGCGTTGTTGAGGTAGCAATAACCGCCCATCAAATCGCTGGCAGCGTGATGGCCTGGCGGGCGACACAGCGCGAAAGCACTGTGCGCGCCTTGCTGGATCGCCTGTTGCGCCGTGAGCGCCACTTGCGCCGCGCTATACGCTGCTTGCCAGGTGCCGGCGGTGATCGGCGCGCCGCCGTCGAAGCTGTAGTAACCGAGTTGGCCGTGCAGGCTGGTGGGCAACACACGGCGCAAGGTACGGGCGGGCCAGGTGTAGGGCAACAGGTCGCCGTCCTGGCCGTAGGTGGTCCAGCGTTGCCAGGCGCCTTGGAAGAAGTCGAGGTAGTCGCGGCTGTGGATGCGTTGCAGCGGTGCCAAGCCAAAGTCCTGCGGGGCGTGGACCGGGCCCAGTTCGCGGTCTTTTACCCGTTGCAGCACGTGATCGGCCCGCGAGGGCATTTCGAAGCAGGGCATCAGTTGCCCGTCCATCAGTTCACAACGGCCGTGGTGCAGGTGGTGATCGTCTGAGTAGATCGTCAGCATTTGTTGTTCTCCGCAAGCTTTGTCAGTCAATGCAGTCTTGCGGTGGGGCGGTTTTAAGAGAACGGCAAGAGCGGCCAAAAGGGGATAAATACGGCCAAATTGTGTGTCCGCAATTCGCCCCGTTAGCGCGCATCGGCGCGCCATTGCGATGCGTCAGGGGCGAAATTGACTGGGGGCCACGCCACTCCAGCGTACAAATGCGTGGCGAAAGCTGGCGGTTTCACTGAAACCGAGTTGTTCCGCGATTCGGTAGATTGGCAGCTCGTCCTGCCCCAGCAACTGTTTGGCGCGGTCGAAGCGCAGCTCGTCGAGCAGTTCTTGGTAGCTGCTGCCCAAGTCGTGCAGATGCCGACGCAAGGTTCGCGCGGAACAGTTCATCTGCTCAGCCAAACCTTCAATGCCGGGCGCGGCGTGAAGCTGGGCGGCGAGCAGACGGCGGATTCGACCCAGCCAGGCCTGTCGCCCCGTGAACTCCAGGTTCTGCTTGCGACAGCGATCGGTCACGGCTTGATGGGTGACGGCGTCGGCCAGTGGCAGCGGCTGGTCGAGCCAGCGCTTATCAAACGCAAAGGCGTTGGCGCTGGCTTCAAAATGCAGCGAGCACGCGAAGCACTCGTGGTAGCGCGCGTGATAGTCCGGCGCGCTGTATTCGAAACTCGCACCGAGTAACGGCAGCGACTGGCCCAGCAGGTCGTCGCAGATGAGTTTCAGCGAAACCAGGCAGAATTCGACGTTGAACATTTCCAGCGCGGGCGTTTCCCGGTAATCGGCGGCAGTCAGCCAGATACGCTCACCGTCGTTTTCCAGGCTCAGCTCGAAAAGTGTTCCCAGCAGCGCCGGGTAGCGTAGCGCCAGGCGCAAAGCGTCACCGAAGGTGGCACTGGTGAGCAGGGCATAGCCGAGCATGCCGTAGGACGACACATGCATCTTGCGGCCCAATTCGAGGCCAATATCCCGCCGCAGCGCGACTGCGTTGGTACATACACGCATCTCCTGGTTGGTGGTGATGCAGGCGTCGGCGCGGCTCAAGTCCGCGGCGCAAATGCCGCTGCCCGCGAGCAACGTTTCAGCGGGCAAGCCTTCGGCCTTGAACGCATTAATGACCAGCGAGACGGCGTTGAGGGTAGTGAGGTGGGAGTGCAACATAGAGTCTTCCAGCCACGGGATGGCTGGAAGAGGAGCAAGTTACATGCCGCTCAGTGCAACTCGCCGCACAGGTCCAGCTCCACCAGGCGGCGGACTTCCTGGGTAGCGAGCCCGGCACCGATCAGCGCATTGAGCTTGCCGAACGCTGCTTCCCGGGTCATGCCGCCGCCGGACAATACGCCCACGCCGCGCAGGCGGCTACCGGCTTCGTAGACGTCCAGCTCTACGCCGCCTTCATGGCATTGGGTGATGGCTACGACCGCAATCCCTTCAGTCTGCGCGCGTTGCAGGCTGGCGAGGAACGCGGGGTTGTCGCTTGGCCCGGTGCCGCTGCCGAAGCATTCAAGGATCAGTGCCTGGATGCCGCTTTCGATCAGCGCATCCAGTTGCGCGGCAGCAATGCCAGGCACCAGCGGCAGCACGCCGACATTGGCCAACGCTTTCGGCTGGCGAAAATGCAGCGCCGCCGGGATTACATCGGCCTGGGTCACGCCGCCGTTGCGTTGCAATGCGGCAAACGGATGACGGCCAAAACTGCGGATCTTCGCGCAGCGGGTCGGCGCCATCAGTGCGCCATGGAAATACAGGTGAACGCCGGGCGCCAGGCCTGCCCCCAGGGCAATCAACGCGCCGCTGACGTTTTCCCAGGCATCGCTGTCGGGCACGCCGGCGGGCAACATCGAGCCGGTAAACACCACTGGCGCAGGCAGGCCGAGCAATTGGAAACTCATGGCCGCCGCGCTGTAGGCCAGGGTGTCGGTGCCATGCAGGATCAGTACGCCATCGCAGCCTTCATCCACCGCCTCGACCACGGCCGTGCGCAAACGCTGCCAGTAGTCCGGGGTCATATTGGCGCTGTCGATCAGTGGCGACATTTCCCGAAAACGCCAGTTGGGCAGTTGCTCGTTGGCAAGCTGTTCGCGCATGCGGGCTTCGAAGCCGGATGCGGGGGCCAGGCCATTGGCGCTGGCCTGCATGCCGATGGTGCCGCCGGTGTAGAGCACCATGACGTTGTTGGATGCTGACATTGAGATTCTCCTGAACGAAAAACGCCGCCGGGCCCAGAGCATGCCCAAGGCGAGGCGGCGTGTCATCTATCTACGCTTAGCGTTGCGTTTGAGCGTTCAGCTCTGCCGATGGCGCCGCTTCCGGTTTTACCGGATTGGCCGGCCAGGCCTTGCGGTCCAGGTCCAGGTCAGGGAACTGGCTGGAATCGAACACCGGGGTCTTTATGCCCGCTGCGCGCTGGTTGTCGTAGTCGTTCAGGATGCGCATGGCGATCTTGAACAGGAACGCCAGGGCGAACAGGTTGACGAACGCGAGCATGGTCATGGTGATGTCAGCAAAGGCGAACACGGTGCTCAGGTTCTCGATGGAGCCCCAGAAAATCAACACAAGCACCAGTGCGCGGTAGCCCATCAGCACCTTGCGGTTGTTACCGACCAGGAAGCGCAGGTTGCTCTCGCCGAGGTAGTAGTTGTACATGATCGAAGTGAACACGAACAACGCCAGGGCCACGGAGATGAACATGCGGCCCCAGTCGCCGACCACAGCGGCCAGGGAATTCTGGGTCAGGGCAATGCCGTCGCCTTCAAAGCCTGGGGTGTAGAAGCCGGAAAGCAGGATCAGCAGCGCAGTACAGGTGCAGATCACGAAGGTATCGAGGAACACGCTGAACGCCTGGACCACGCCCTGGGCAATCGGGTGTTCTACAGAAGCTACTGCCGCCACGTTAGGCGCACTGCCCAGACCGGCTTCGTTGGCGAATACGCCGCGCTTTACACCCATGATAATTGCACTGCCGACCAGGCCACCGAAGGCTTGGTCGAGACCGAAAGCACTCTTGACGATGGTCGCGAGCATGGCCGGAACGTGGTCGAATTGCAGCACGATCACATACAGGGTCACGGCGATGTACACCAGGGTCTTGACCGGCACCAGTAGGTCGGCAATCGAGGCAATACGCTTGATCCCGCCGATGAACACCAGGCCCAGCAATACAGCCAGCGCAAGGCCGGTGTAGGTGGTGTCGAGGCCGAAGGCGTTGTTCAGCGAGTGAGTCACTGCGTGGGCTTGCAGGCCATTGAACGCAAAACCAAAGGTCACCAGCAGCAGGAACGCCATGACCATACCCAGCCAGCGCTTCTGCAGGCCGTGCTGGATGTAGTAGGCCGGGCCGCCACGGTAGGTGCCTTCGGCGTCAGTGCGCTTGTACAACTGGCCGAGGGAGCACTCGATGAAGCTCGACGACATGCCCACCAACGCGGTGACCCACATCCAGAACACCGCACCGGGGCCACCCAGGGTCACGGCAATGCCGACACCGGCGATGTTACCGGCACCCACGCGGCCGGCCAGGCTGAGCATCAGCGCCTGGAAGGAACTGAGCTGGTCGGAGCTGCTCTTCAGGCTGTCTTTGAACACCGAGAACATGTGGAAAAAGTGACGCAGTTGAACGAAACGCGAGCGAATCGTGAAATAACCGCCGAGCCCGACAATGAGCACGATCAGTACTTTCCCTGAGAGGAAGTCGTTGATGACTTCGAGCATGGAGTGTTCCTCGCTGATTTTTCTAATGGCAAACGCAGGACGGTCCGACCACGCCGCATGGCACCAGGCAGTGCGCGGCAGTTCGACCCCAATCCTTTTGCGGGTTGTTATTCATGCGGTTTCGCGCTGTATCCGGGCCTCGTTACCGACGGCCGCAGACGCGAAGAGGGGCGGCACTATACCTAGGCGAACGTGATCCGTCTGCCCGAGTCGATTAAAGGTTTGTAGGAGCGAGCTTGCTCGCGAAGGTCGTGAACGATAATGCGTACCTCCTGGATGGACGTGGTGTCTTGCCGTTTTTCGCGAGCAAGCTCGCTCCTACAAGCAAAAAAAAGGGCCTGAAGAACGAGCCTTCAGGCCCTCAAAAGGTGAGAGGTGTCTAGTCCCTCAACCTGGTGAGCGGTGCAACAAACGCTTAGGCCTTCAGCGGGACCAAGCGTGGAGCGATCATGTTTTCGGGGCGCAGGATGTCGTCGAGCATGGCGTCGTCGAGCAAGCCTTCTTCGCGCACCAGTTCCAGCACGCCGCGGCCGCTTTCGAGGGCGATACGGGCGATGCGGGTGGCGTTTTCATAGCCGATGTACGGGTTCAGTGCAGTGACCAGGCCGATGGAGTGCTCCACCAGTTCGCGGCAGCGCGCTTCGTTGGCGGTGATGCCGACGATGCAGTGCTCGCGCAGCATGTCCATGGCGCGTTGCAGCAGGCGGATCGAGTCGAAGATCTTGAAAGCGATCAGCGGCTCCATCACGTTCAGTTGCAGTTGGCCGCCTTCGGCTGCCATAGTCAGGGCCAGGTCGTTGCCGATGACTTGGAACGCGACCTGGTTCACGGCTTCCGGGATCACCGGGTTGACCTTGCCGGGCATGATCGAGCTGCCTGGCTGGCGGGCCGGCAGGTTGATCTCGTTGATCCCGGTACGTGGGCCACTGGACAGCAGGCGCAGGTCGTTGCAGATCTTCGACAGCTTTACGGCGGTACGCTTGAGCATGCCGGAGAACAGCACGAAGGCGCCCATGTCGGAGGTGGCTTCGATCAGGTCGGCTGCTGGCACCAGCGGCTGACCGCTGATAGTGGCCAGGCGTTGCACGGCCAGGGCCTGGTAGCGTGGGTCGGCGTTGATGCCGGTGCCGATGGCGGTGCCGCCCAGGTTCACTTCGGTCAACAGCTCTGGCGCCAGGGTTTTCAGGCGGGCCAGGTCTTCGCTCAGGGTGGTGGCGAAGGCGCGGAATTCCTGGCCGAGGGTCATCGGCACGGCGTCTTGCAATTGGGTGCGGCCCATTTTCAGCACGTGGCCGAACTCGACGCCTTTGGCGGCGAAGGCCTGGATCAGGCTGTCGAGGCTGGCCAGCAGCGCGTCATGGCCCAGCAGCAGACCCAGGCGGATCGCGGTTGGGTAGGCGTCGTTGGTCGACTGCGCCATGTTCACGTCGTTGTTCGGGTGCAGGTACTGGTACTCGCCCTTGTTGTGGCCCATGGCCTCCAACGCGATGTTGGCGATGACTTCGTTGGCATTCATGTTGGTTGAAGTGCCGGCGCCGCCTTGAATCATGTCCACCACGAACTCTTCGTGGAAATCGCCGCGGATCAGACGGGCACAGGCTTCGCTGATGGCAGCGTGCTTGGCTTCGCTGAGCTGACCCAGCTCGCGGTTGGCGTCAGCCGCCGCTTGTTTGACCATTGCCAGACCGACCACCAATTTCGGGTAATGCGAAATCGGAACGCCCGAGAGACGGAAGTTGTTCACCGCTCGCAGGGTCTGGATGCCGTAATACGCTTGAGCGGGTACTTCGAGTACGCCAAGCAGGTCTTTTTCGGTACGGAATGATGCAGCAGAGGACATGACGGAAATCATCTCGATAGGGACCCGGAACTGGCCGGAACGCTGCGAATGCTAGGCTTGTGGAAGTTTTTGGGCCAATGCTGTTAAACACTGGCCTATGCACAAACGGCATAATGCAGGTGTGACCCGGCTATCATGACGGGCGTGTGTGCCAAAATGGTGCGTGCCCGTGGGAGGAAGTGATGAACCTTGAGAGCAAATGGCTGGAAGACTTCAGCGCCTTGGCGGCCACCCGCAGCTTTTCCCAGGCGGCGGAGCGACGCTTTGTGACCCAGCCGGCGTTCAGCCGACGGATCCGTAGCCTGGAAGCGGCGTTGGGGCTGACGCTGGTCAACCGTTCGCGCACGCCGGTCGAACTGACGGCAGCGGGGCAGCTATTTCTGGTGACTGCGCGGACCGTGGTCGAACAACTCGGTGAAGTGCTGCGCCATTTGCATCATCTGGAAGGCGGGCAGGGCGAAGTCATGCAAGTGGCAGCGGCTCACTCCCTGGCGCTGGGTTTCTTTCCACGCTGGATTGCCCAACTGCGCAACGAAGGCCTGAACATCGCCACGCGGCTGGTGGCCACCAACGTCGGCGACGCGGTGCACGCCCTGCGCGAAGGCGGTTGTGACTTGATGCTGGCGTTCTACGACCCGGACGCGGCGATGCAGATGGACGCGGAAATCTTCCCCTCCCTGCACCTGGGCAACACTGAAATGCTGCCGGTATGCGCCGCCGATGCCGATGGCAAGCCGCTGTTCGACCTGGAAGGCGAGGGCAGCGTGCCGTTGTTGGCCTATAGCGCCGGTGCGTTTCTTGGCCGCTCGGTGCACCTGCTGTTGCGCCAGCGCGCCCTACGCTTTACCACCGTGTATGAAACCGCCATGGCTGACAGCCTCAAGAGCATGGCTTTGGAAGGGCTGGGCATCGCCTGGGTGCCGCAACTGAGCGTACGGGCGGAGTTGGCGCGCGGTGAGCTGGTGGTGTGCGGCGGCCCGCAATGGCATGTGCCGCTGGAAATTCGCCTGTATCGCTGCGCGTTGGTGCGCAAGGCGAATGTGCGCTTGTTGTGGCGCAAGTTGGAGGGTGGGGCAGCGGGACCGGTTTGATGAGACGCGGGTGAGTGTCCTCGCGGCCTGGCGTGCACCCGCCCCCGCAGTGGATACCAAGCGATCAGGCGAGCTCGCTGAAGTGCTTACGGATATTCGCTCGGTTTTTTTCGCTGTAGGTGAAGTCGTTACCTCGAAATGCGGAGCCGGCGTCGACATTCATGAGCGTATCATTCCACCAACCGTTGTATGTGACGGTTGCGTCCTTATGTGTTGCGCCAAACATATGTCCTATTGCATGGGCGATACCTCGGTCATCGTTCAATGCCGCTACGCCGACTTTCGAGTCTGGTGCGCCGACACCAATGTGGCCGTTAATGGAACTTGGCGTTACAAGTAAATACTTGTGAAGTTTGGCCGAGCTTTCGTTGATTGGTTTGCTTTGCATTCTTTCAAAACGGGCCATACTTTCTTCAAGATCTCGATGCACATTGCCTTTGTATTTATATTGAAAGGCACGTAGGTTTGGATCCTGATTGAGGGTTATCTCAACCTTACGTCCGGTTGCCTTTTCTAACTCTTTTTTGGCCGCATTAAGGTTTTTTTTCATCAGCTCACCGTCGAAGGTGGGATACGGAATGTCTTCATGTAGGATAACTTCAATGTGGATAGGGTTTTTAGACGCTGGGGGAGTGGGCTTTTCACCCACGTTAATAAGGTGTCTAAAATCGAATGGTGATCGGTTAATTTGATTCACGGTATGGCTTCCTAAGTTGTATAAAAGAGCGTTCAATTAAACAAGATGTTCCGATGTTGTAAATATTGTGATTGTTACCTTAAGTTTTTCATGTCAAAGGGTTATCGCTACATATTTAAAGTGGTTGTTATTTTTGGCAGTGCTCGATAGGGACTTATGTTGCGATTGACGCCTTCATTTGGTTGACTTTTAAGTCAGATAAACCTCTTTGCGAGGCACGTGACAGATGGTCGTCGAAGGGGCTGTTTATCTTGATTATTACGGTATACTGCGCGGCCTTCGGCCGGTCCAACCGGCCTTAATTCGTACACCAAGCCACGCCGGATTTCCCGCGTGGCTTGTTGTTTTTTGACGCGCCTGCGGGCGCCCAGAGAGAAGAGGCACGACGATGAGTGCATTGGTTGGCGTGATCATGGGCTCCAAGTCCGATTGGTCCACCCTTAGCCACACCGCCGATATGCTGGAAAAACTCGGCATTCCGTATGAAGTGAAAGTGGTCTCTGCCCACCGCACCCCGGACTTGCTGTTCCAGTATGCCGATGAAGCAGAATCCCGTGGCATCGAGGTGATCATCGCCGGTGCCGGCGGTGCAGCGCACCTGCCAGGCATGTGTGCGGCCAAGACCCACCTGCCGGTGCTTGGCGTGCCGGTGCAATCGGCGATGCTCTCGGGCGTGGACTCGCTGTTGTCCATCGTGCAGATGCCGGCTGGCATTCCGGTGGCGACCCTGGCGATCGGCAAGGCTGGCGCGATCAACGCCGCCCTGCTGTCCGCCAGCATCCTGGGCGCCAAGCACCCGCAGTTCCACGCGGTGCTGAAAAAATTCCGTGCTGAGCAGACAGACAGCGTGCTGGACAATCCAGACCCACGCATCGCCTGAGGTTGTTGACGATGAAAATCGGTGTAATCGGTGGCGGCCAACTGGGCCGCATGCTGGCCCTGGCGGGAACCCCGCTGGGGATGAACTTCGCTTTCCTGGATCCGGCCCCGGACGCCTGCGCGGCCGCGTTGGGTGAACACCTGCGGGCTGACTACAGCGACCCGGACCACCTGCGCCAACTGGCCGACGAAGTCGACCTGGTGACGTTTGAGTTCGAAAGCGTCCCGGCTGAAACCGTGGCGTTCCTGTCGCAGTTCGTGCCGGTGTACCCGAGCGCCGAAGCCTTGCGCATCGCCCGCGATCGCTGGTTCGAGAAAAGCATGTTCAAGGACCTGGGCATCCCGACCCCGGCCTTCGCCGACATCCAGTCCCAGGCGGACCTGGACGCGGCCGTCGCCAGCATCGGCCTGCCGGCCGTGTTGAAAACCCGCACCCTGGGTTATGACGGCAAGGGCCAGAAAGTCCTGCGTAACCCCGCTGACGTAGTGGGCACCTTTGCCGAACTGGGCAGCGTTGCGTGCCTTTTGGAAGGCTTCGTGCCGTTCACCGGTGAAGTCTCGCTGATCGCCGTGCGTGCCCGTGATGGCGAAACCCGCTTCTACCCGTTGGTGCACAACACCCACGACAGCGGCATCCTCAAGCTGTCCGTGGCCAGCACCGACCACCCGTTGCAGGCCCTGGCGGAAGATTATTCCAGCCGTGTGCTCAAGCAGCTGGATTACGTCGGCGTGATGGCGTTCGAGTTCTTTGAAGTCGACGGTGGCCTCAAGGCCAACGAAATCGCCCCGCGCGTGCACAACTCCGGGCACTGGACCACCGAAGGCGCCGAGTGCAGCCAGTTCGAAAACCACCTGCGGGCGGTAGCGGGCTTGCCGCTGGGTTCCACGGCCAAGGTCGGCGAGAGCGCCATGCTCAACTTCATCGGCACCGTGCCTGCGGTGAATAAAGTCATCGCCATCGACGACTGCCATCTGCACCACTACGGCAAGGCCTTCAAGGCTGGGCGCAAGGTCGGCCACGCCAACCTGCGCTGTAAGGATCGCGCAACGCTGCAAGCGCAGATCCTCAAGGTTGAAGCGCTGATCGCCGAGCAATAAGGCAAGTCTGACGGGAACCATTGGTGACCGTCGTCTCTCTGATTGCAGGATGCCAAAGCCTGACTAGGCTTTGGCATAGCTCACTTCAATCAGAGGGAAATGCCATGGGTATCATCGGAACCATCTTTATCGGCTTGATCGTCGGCCTGCTGGCGCGTTTCCTGAAACCAGGCGACGACAGCATGGGTTGGATCATGACCATCCTGCTGGGTATCGCCGGCTCCCTGGCCGCGACCTACGGTGGTCAGGCGCTGGGTATCTACCAAGCGGGCCAAGGTGCAGGCTTCATCGGTGCCCTGGTTGGCGCGATCATCCTGCTGGTGATCTACGGCCTGATCAAAAAGAAGTAATCAGCCGACAAAGTCCTCTGCGCTGCGCAGGCGCAGGGGGCTAGAATGCTCGGCACTTGTACTTGCCGAGCTTCTCCATGCGCCGTCTTCTGTTGATTCTCCTTTTGCTGGGCCCTGGCCTGGCGTACGCCGGTGAACTGCCGGAAACCGACTGGCTTGACCTGATGCCGCTTTCCGACCAGAAAGCCCTCGAAGCCATGCCCGAGATCGACCACAACTCCCCCGAAGCCCAGGGCACCTTTACCGAAAAAGGTGGCTTGAAGCAGAGCAAGGGCTTGCCGGCGGTGATGTATTCGACCAAGACCGTGGGCGCCATGAACGGCAAGAACATCCGCATCGGCGGCTACCCGGTGCCGTTGGAAACCGACGCCAAGGGCCGCAGCACCTTGTTTTTCCTGGTGCCGTACCCAGGCGCCTGCATCCATGTGCCGCCACCACCACCTAACCAGTTGGTGCTGGTGCGCTACCCCAAGGGCTTGAAGCTGGATGATATCTATACGCCGCTGTGGGTCACCGGCACTCTCAAGGTCGAGAAGGTCAACAACGACCTGGCCGATGCTGCCTATGCCCTGGATGCCGGGAAAGTACGGGTGGTCAAAGAGTCGGATCTTTAACCGGTTGTCGTCCGCACTTAGCGGTGCGGACGACGAGCGCGTCGCGTTATTCTGCCAATGCTGGGTAAAACACCCGTCTGGCCTGTGGCCAATCGATTTCTGCGCGATAAAAATCCAAGCGTCGGCCTTCGCGCGCCACATTCGTTTGGGCGTTTGCCGCCAGCGCTCGCTGTGCCGGTGTCTTGAGATTGCAACTGGTGGGGACGGTGCTGGTGGCCTGTTCAAAGCGCATGTGCGCATAGGCCCACGGTTTGCCTCTGATGTGAATCTCGAACTCGTCCAGGAAGTCAGGGACGTTTGTCCAGCCTCGGCCGCCGGGTTTTTGCACCTGTCGGATACCGGCCACTCGGTTCTGAGTTTTACGAATGCTCAGACCACCCGGCTGGCTGTGTAAAAACGCTAGCGCTTGGCCATTGGGAGCTTGCTTGGAAATCAGATCCGCACGCACTGCTTTGGCCATGGCGTTATAACGGGCTGCGTTCTCCCTGAAGTGAGGTAATTGCGCCAGCAGGCTTTGTCTGGTTGCTTCATCGGTGATTGCAGTGCAAGCCGCCTGAAGGTCATCGGCTCCCTGATTGAGCTTGGTCGCGCCGGACCTGATAAGGGCTTCGGCACCCGCAGGTTCGGCCGCCGCTTTGTTCCGGTAAAACACGATGAGGTCATCAAACTCCTCAATCATGTTTTGCAGGGTCCTGGCAGCACCGTTCAGCTCCTGAGTAACAGTCGCCTGGCTTAAAGAGGCTAATTGACTGGGTTCTTTGATTTGGATGTTCGATTGGATCCAGAGCTTGTCTTCGCCGACCCTGATATAGGTGCCAATGCGCTGACCATCGTTGTTTAGGACGTCTGCGACATTGCTATTCCCGGCTCTGGGCTTGGCGAGTACGGTTACAGAGGCGCGGGGGTGTTCGCCGGCGATCAGTATTGGGATGCGATTTTCCGGCGTAGGTTTCAGGGGCGTCGGCGTGGCGGAGGGCGCAGGTTTCGATGTGCCGGGCAGTGCGGAGGGCACGCGTGAGGGCCCGGCTTTATTCACTGGGAGTTTTTCCAGGACATCCAGCATGTGATCCAAGTCTTCGTCCAGTAGTGACTTAAATACCTTGGCCTGCTCTATTACGGTGCCGACGGCCTTGTTTTTGGAGTCAAAAAAATCGGTCAACTGTTTAGACGCTGCGTCTTGCTGACTGATTATGCCGGTCTCCTTCAGCCGTTGAATATTTTTTTGCTGAGCCTCCAAGTAGCCTTCCAGATGATCAATGACCGCTGCATAGCGCGGGCTGAGGGTGTCAGCCACTTCAATGGTTTCAATCAGTCGCGCTCTGCCGAGGTCAGGTGTGGAAGCGAAATTCTTGGATTCGAATACCGGCAAGGCAGTGTTCTTAGTGTGTATCAGACCCAGTTCTCGAGTGGCCTCCCAGTGCAGGTGAGATCTGTCGATAATCAGGTTTTTCATGTTGAAAGCGGTCGATTGAGCGGTCTCATCCAGCAGGTGTGTGGCGGTATGCATTTTGTCGTGCGCATTTTTGTGGTACGCGTCTCTTTCAGCCTTCGCTTTTTTAAGTTCTTCCAGCCTTTTTCCTCCGGCATGCCCACGTTCGTCGACCGGCAGCCAACCCCCGTCCTTATTGATGACGCGGTGAGCAGGGCGTGTCTTGTTGTAGGGGTGAACGATATAAAACTCAGTATCGCCTGTGAGGCTGTAGCGGGTTTCGATGGCATACCATTGGCCCCGGGCGCGAACGTAGCTCTGCTGATTCTTGCCATCGTAGACACCGTTGGCTCGACGGCTGAATTCTGCGGCTTGCTCATACGAGACGGGTGCTATGTAGTCGTCTAGGTCCGGAATTCGCTGCAGACCCTCTGCCCCCATTGGAATGTACCGGGGGCCGAATATGGTATTGCTCAGTGGATCGATCAGGCGATACTCCGGCAACAGGTCGGTGCCGACACTGCGCAGCGGAACGTGGTCTACGCCGCCTACGTTAAACAGACTGTCCTGCGCTTCAAGGGGTTTCCAGACGCGTGGGTCTACCGACTGTAATGTTCGTCCAGTGGGCACGATCGCGGGTTTGCTGAGGGCTTTTTTGAACAACGCCAGGCCTGCATTTATCTGACGCACCGCTGCAGAGCTGAGCCGCAACAGACCTAAGCCCGCGAGCTTGAGCAGAGCGGGCACGACCGCCAGTGGGTTTAGCTCTGCGAGAGTGCCCAGCAAAAAGGTTTTGGTGAGTGTTGCGAACTTAGGCAGCGCTGCCTGAAAACTGATTCTCCCGCCTTGTGCAACCAGGCGTGCCGAACCGCCGACGTATTTACCGATGGGAACGGCGAAGGAGACCAAGTCGGTGAACAACGACAACGCTCCTCTCTCCACGCGTTGCGGATCGCCCGAGGTGATGTCCTCGACACCGCCCCAGAAGGGCACCAGCATCTTGGCGTAGTAGATAAAGTCGTCAATGGCTTGTTGCGGGGCATCCAGCACGGAAACGTTACGCTGGGCGGACAATTTGAGTTGAGATTCGTCAGTGTGAAACAGGTCATTGGCAACGATGGCTGCAAGCCGTCGACTGCGTGCTGAAGACCATGATTGCGGTGCCCGTATGGACCCCGAAGGGGCAGCTGCAGTGGCTGGCAATACGTGGCCGATCTGCTCGGCGATCACCTGGCTGGACACATCGTCCCGAGGGCGCTGGCCGTGTTGATACGCGTCCCAGTCGAACGGCATGGACGTCGCGAGTCGAAACGATCCCCTGCTTGAACGGGTTGAGCCGCCCGTCTTTCTTACGACAACGTTGCCATTGATCGTCAGCGTTTGAATATCTGGGCGCGCGCGGATGAGTGCGGCCCGAGGGAACACCTCGTAATAAGTGGTGCGGTGCTGAAATAGGGCCTGGATGATGAAACCGTGGCGACCTCTTGCGGCAGCGATGTTCTGCGCGGTTTCTTGTTGAACTTGCAGGTCGCGAAGCTCCTGGCGCAGGGCATAGAGCGTTACTTCGCCGTTTTCGATAGCGCGACGATCAGGCAACGGCAGGTTGGGCAACAAGGCTCTGATCAAGGTCTGGTAGGCTGTTTTGACGCCGCTCAAGTAATTACTGAACCCTTGTTCGAATGCATCATCCGTGGTGAAGCGCCAACGGCCAGGGGGGGAGTGAGCGATCGTTTCGGTCGCCTGAATGATTTCCTGTTCGTGTTGCTCCAAGGCTTCTACGGCCAGTTGGGCTTGTTCAGGGCTCAATTCGGTGTTTTCGGTCGTCAGCACCCCGTTCGCTTTGGCCCATTCCACCGTTGGCCCCACCCTGGCTAGAGAGATGACCAGTTCTTGCTCGGGCGTTGCATCCTGGCTGGCTGTCGCCAGTAACCCGAGTAATTGTTGGAATGTCGTGTGTTGCGCAGCGTCCGGTGCTATGGCTTGCGCAAGTATCACGCCGGCCTTGAAATTCACCCAGGCGATGGAGCTGGCGAAATGGAGGTCGTCGGGAATGTCCTTCACCCAGATTTCCGCGGCAGAAGCCTCTTGCACCAGGCGCATGGCCAATTGCACACCGCCGGGCGTGAGTGGGTGGTTGCGGCTCAGGGACTGTTCAATTTGTCGGCGAATAGCGCTATAGCTGCAGCCCCAGTGCCGTGACGTTGCTATTTCCTCTCCGGCGACGCTCACTCGATCATTGTCGGTTGGGCCATGAAAGTGCAGCCAAAATGCCCGCCAGACCAAGCCGCGCAACACTTTTGCCGGGGGTGTTTCATCTTCGGCGGTATACCAATCCAGTGCCTCGACCAGTTGCTTGCCAAGTTCAAGGCATTGCGGGGTATTGAGCCATTGTTCGAGTACCACCGTGGGGGTCTTCAAGGCCTGCGTTTCGCGTTGTGGCGTCAGAAAATCTTCTGTCATTTGGTTGAAGATCGAATCGCTACCTGTCAGTTGACGTTGATTAAGCCGCTGTTTCAGGATGGCATCGCCTTGCTCGTCAATGATTTCATCAAACGGCACTCTGCCTTCACCCATCCCGAGCGATAGCGTGGCGGCGCGCTCCTGCAGCCGTTCAATCAAAAGCTGGAGAGGGCTATTGGCGGTGGTTTGGACACTGTAGAACTTGAGTGCAAGATCAAGCCGAACAGTGCCGTCTTCTCGAATTCCATCACCGATGTCGCGCCGCGCCTCTATCAGCACGTCGATATCATTGCGCCAATAGGTGGGCACCTCGCTCAGCGGCAGTAGCACGCCCTGAATGGTAAAACGTGTCAGCGGCGAGTCCACAATAGCTGGCTGGTTATTGATGAGCGTTTCAACTACCAACAAAGGCGACCAATCGAACTCGGTCTTTTTCGATCGATTGGCCAGCCAGGCTGAAAAATCGGTGTCATTCTTGAGTTTCTGTAAGACGCCTACTGCCCGCGCACACGCGTTGTATAGCGGTGAATGGCGCTGAGGTATAAAGAATTGCTGCGCCAGTGGTTGCCGTGCGGACTCTGCCTGGAGGCTTTTGAGCTGTACCAGCAAGCCAGTGAAATCAATGGTTCGGTAGATTTGTAACTGTGTCAGCCGTTGCTGAGCCGCGCGCGTGGCTTCGCTGCGTTGCGCGCTGAGGGTCAGGAGTTCGCGGGCGTACCGCTCGACCGCCTCGCTGAAGTTCAGCAACGGTGCAAGGTTGGTCGCCTGGTTGATCACTTCAATGACGCCATCTGGGACGTTGCGACTCACGGCCCAATGGTGTTCGACATCCTGGCGTTGTTTGGTGATCAGCAGGCTGACCTGATGGTTGAAAAAATCCTCAACGGCTGCGACCGGTATCAGATTGACGCGCCCGTCTTGGCTGGCACGTTGCGCCAGGCTTTCGAACGCCGCATGTTGACGGTGAGCAACGCTGGGCAGCAGTTGCTGACGCCCGCGCGTGCTTTTAAAAAGGCTCGCCAGCTGTTTTTTCAGCGCCATCGGGTTGGCAAACTCAGTCAGGCGTTGACCGGGAAGGTAGAGCACGGTGGGGTTGGCGGTTCGTTGATCGCCCGGTGGCCAGATGCTTAAGGCGAATGCACCGACCAGCGCAATTTCGTCGGTACGCGTTATGTCTTGCAAGCAGAGGTGAGAGATATTCAGCGTTTCTGGCAGGGCAGTTGTACTCAACTGCCGCACCAGTGCAACGCTGGCGGGCTCAAGTGAGCCCGTTTCGAATCTCAATGACGCCTCGCACTGGGTCAACAGCGCGATGGCTTGAGCGACGAAGGTTCGACGGGGTTGCTGGGTTGCGCTGTGATCAGCGTTCCAGAACCGGTTGAGATCGTTCAGATAAGCATCTGGCTCCAGCAAGTTATTGATCAGGGCTCTGATTTCTATCTGGCTTGAGTCGTCAAGTCGGGTAAATGTGTTGTTTCTATAGAGGTAGAAGTCACTTTGCGGGGTGAAGTACTCCGGAATTCGGCATTGATGGAGCGCAACGTTTACCAGTGTTATCAACGCCCTATCCTGATCAGTGGGCGGGGCAGTCAAGGCGTCTTCCGGGTTTTTCAGGTAGATGTGTTGGGTTGCGTACCGATCAAACAATCCGTTGATCTCTTCCAACACCTGTTTATTTGCGCAAAAGGTCAGTGAGGGTTGAGCGCTGAGTGTCTCGATAAGTGCGTCATTGTAAGTAGCCATGAGTTTGGCCACGTCGGCGGGAGGCTGTTGCGTTACTTCCTGGGGAGAGCGGACCATCGTGTTGCCTCTGCTAGTAGATGCGATTTTCGCACTCTAGCGAGTCTGTTCAGACACTCGGTCCTATATAAGTAATGTCACCGTGCACCGCGCAGCGCAGCGATCAGCCCGTCGCTATAGCTGTGAAGCTCACCTTCAGCGTGTGCTTTTCACTGGGCGCCAACACCACCACATCATCCAGCACAT
Organism: Pseudomonas reactans; assembly: GCF_013385825.1. GTDB lineage: Bacteria > Pseudomonadota > Gammaproteobacteria > Pseudomonadales > Pseudomonadaceae > Aquipseudomonas > Aquipseudomonas reactans. The sequence continues at coordinate 228,639 of NZ_JACAPG010000023.1, forward strand.
TCGCCGTCTCGATGCACAGCATGCCCTGCCAGCCATCATCGGCCATGTCATCAAACGCCTTGGCGCGTTCGGTCCAGGGGTTCCAGATCACCGTCGACTTCGAACCCTCGGCAGTGAGCTGAATACGGCGCTGCCAGTCCTTGTCGACAATACTCAACTGGGACGGCGTGTCGAGGTAGATGCGATCGGTCTCGGCGGTGAAGTGCAGCAGGCCGGATTGTGTCTTCTCGGCCCAGTTGTCGGCGGTATCGATATACGTCAGCCCGTCCAGCCCTTCGACCTGTACATTGCGCACATCGCTGACGGCGAAGTAGGTGTGCAGTGCCTGGCTGAGGGTGACGGTGTCGGTGCCACGGTTATGGCTGGTGAGGCGGATATGCAGTTGCTCATCCAGCAGCAGGCTCAGCGTCAGGTCAACCTGGTGGGGCCAGCCAGGATAGCCGCCTGCCGGCACCGGCAGTACCAGATCCACGCGGAGCGCTTCACCTTCAAGCTCGGTTGTGGCTAATTCCCACAACGCGGTGCGCACGAAACCGTGGGCGCCGGCGGGCTGGTCACTCTGGCGCATCGCCTTGACGCTCTGCGGGTTGCGGTCGAATACACCAAACCACGGCCAGCACACCGGCACGCCAGTACGGATGCCCTTGCCCTGCTTGAACACCGCTTCAGGGTTCGGCCAGATCAGCGGCTGTTCGCCATCGCGCCCGTAACTGAAGATGTGCGCGCCCTGCTGCGCCACCATCAGTTCGGCGCCGTTGTGGCGAATGCGCCAGCAGTCCAGCTCGTCGATTTTCACGGTTTCAACGTGGGGCGTCGGCATAACAAAGCACTCTTCATGGCAGGCAATGGGGCAATTGACCGTCAAATCCCGGCGAGGTTTAACGTGCGCGCGACGGAACCGAACGCGTGCGACCGCTGCCGTCGATGGCGACGAATACAAATACCGCCTCGGTCACCTTGCGCCACTCGCTGGACAGCGGGTCGTCGCTCCACACTTCGACCATCATCTGGATCGAACTGCGGCCTATTTCCAGGGCCTGGGTATAAAAGGAGAGCTGCGCGCCCACCGCGACCGGTACCAGGAACGCCATGCGATCAATGGCCACGGTTGCCACACGCCCACCTGCGACCTTGCTGGCCATGGCCGTGCCGGCCAGGTCCATCTGCGCGACCAGCCAGCCGCCGAAGATGTCGCCAAAACCGTTGGTTTCACGCGGGAGCGCGGTGATTTGCAGGGCGAGATCGCCTTGCGGGATAGGATCTTCTTGTTCGAGTTCGATCATGCCGAGGGCCTCTGACCCGTAACGCTTCATGGGTATTTCAAGTGGATAGCCGTCTTCGAAAAAAACGTTTCAGCACCAACATACACCGCGTGATGCGTTTCTCGTAAGGCGTACTAAAGGGAAACTCTGCCAAATCGGCTGGATGGCGCTCAACGACGTTTTGGCACAGCAGCCCCTCAAGACTGCGGTTCTTGCGCTTGCAAGGGCCGAGTATATCGAGACCCTGTCGCCACGACGACCTCTGGGCGTTCATTTGGTCGGCATTTAGCGGCTGTATCGCGGCTTTTTCCGGCAACTGTGCTTCTGGGCGCAGTTAATGGGGAATATTTAGTGCCTTTGAACTGTTATTCGCTCAACGCTGTGCTTTTTCTAGCGATTTGCTATCTTGCCAAACCTGCCGCAAGTCCCGCTTGCCGTCCTGATTACTATAAGAGAAGCCTTGCCATGTCCTCCGTGCCCGCAAGCAGTGCGCAACCTTCGCGCCCGCTGACCCGCAACGACTACAAAACCCTGTCGCTGTCTGCCTTGGGCGGGGCGCTGGAGTTTTATGATTTCATCATTTTCGTGTTTTTCGCCACCGTGGTCGGGAAACTCTTTTTCCCCGTGGACATGCCCGAATGGCTGCGCATGATGCAGACCTTCGGCATCTTTGCCGCCGGCTACCTGGCGCGCCCACTCGGCGGCATCATCATGGCGCACTTCGGCGATCTGCTGGGCCGCAAGAAAATGTTCACCCTGAGCATCTTCATGATGGCCGTGCCAACCCTGATCATGGGCCTGCTGCCGACCTACGCGCAGATCGGTCTGTGGGCGCCGGTCCTGTTGCTGTTGATGCGCATCATCCAGGGCGCCGCAATCGGTGGTGAAGTGCCTGGCGCCTGGGTGTTCGTCTCCGAACACGTGCCGCCACGCCATATCGGCTACGCCTGTGGCACCCTGACCAGCGGCCTCACTGCGGGTATTTTGCTGGGTTCGCTGGTGGCTACCGCGATCAACACTCTTTATAGCCCGGAGCAGGTCTCGGATTTCGCCTGGCGCATCCCGTTCCTGCTCGGCGGCGTGTTCGGCCTGTTGTCGGTGTACCTGCGCCGCTGGCTGCATGAGACGCCGATCTTCGCCGAAATGCAGCAGCGCAAGACCCTGGCCGCCGAGCTGCCATTGCGTGCAGTACTGCGTGATCACCGGGGTGCCATCGTGCTGTCGATGCTGCTGACCTGGCTGCTGTCGGCAGGCGTTGTGGTGGTCATCCTGATGACCCCGACCGTGCTGCAGACCGTCTACCACTTCAGCCCGACCGTGGCGCTGCAGGCCAACAGTCTGGCCATTGTTACCCTGAGCCTGGGTTGCATCGCCTCGGGCGCCTTGGCTGACCGCTTCGGCGCCGGCCGCGTGCTGGTCACCGGTTGTGCACTGCTGCTGGCGACGTCCTGGACGCTGTATCACAGCCTCATGGCGCACCCGGATTGGTTGTTCCCGCTGTACGCACTGACCGGCCTGTTCGTGGGCACCATCGGCGTGGTGCCGTATGTGATGGTCAAAGCCTTCCCGCCTGTTGTGCGTTTCAGTGGCTTGTCGTTTTCCTACAACGTGGCCTACGCCGTGTTCGGCGGGCTGACGCCGCTGGCGGTGTCGCTGCTGATGAAGGAAAGCCCGATGGGCCCGGCTTACTACGTTGCCGCCCTGTGCTTGATGGGGATGGTGGTGGGTGGGTATCTGTGGAAGCGTTCGCGCTGATTCCTTGACATGCTCGCTCCCGCGCCCTGCGTGGGAGCGATGGCAACTCCCCGCTGCGCCCCTTCTCCTTGCCAATAGTGGCCTTTCATCTAACTGTCACATTCCAGACATAGAGTGTTCACACGGCCTCCCGATACTTGGCCCCGATCCAACTATCCCTATCTGCTAGGAGCAAGGCATGAAACTGAAACGTTTGATGGCGGCAATGACTTTTGTCGCTGCTGGCGTTGCGACCGCCAACGCGGTGGCCGCTGGTGTTGATCCGGCAATCCCGGCGTACGTGAAGACCACTGGTGTGTCGGGCAACTTGTCCAGCGTCGGTTCCGATACCCTGGCGAACCTGATGACCCTGTGGGCCGAGGGTTACAAAAAGGAATACCCGAACGTCAACATCCAGATTCAAGCTGCCGGCTCTGCGACTGCGCCACCTGCGCTGACTGAAGGCACCTCCAACCTGGGCCCGATGAGCCGCAAGATGAAGGACACCGAACTGGCGGCCTTCGAGCAGAAGTACGGCTACAAGCCAACCGCTATCCCGGTTGCCGTGGATGCCCTGGCCGTGTTCGTGCACAAGGACAACCCGATCCAGCACCTGACCATGGAGCAAGTCGACGCGATCTTCTCCTCGACTCGCCTGTGCGGTGGCAAAGCCGACGTGAAAACCTGGGGTGACCTGGGTGTGACCGGCGACCTGGCCAACAAGCCGGTTCAACTGTTCGGTCGTAACTCGGTATCCGGCACCTACGGCTACTTCAAAGAAGAAGCCCTGTGCAAAGGCGACTACAAGCCAAACGTGAACGAACAACCTGGCTCGGCTTCGGTCGTGCAGTCGATCAGCTCCTCGCTGAACGGCATCGGTTACTCGGGCATCGGCTACAAGACCGCCAGTGTGAAAACCGTGGCCCTGGCCAAGAAAGGCAGCACTGACTTCATCGAAGACAGTGAAGAAAACGCCCTGAACGGCAAATACCCGCTGTCGCGTTTCCTCTACGTTTACGTCAACAAAGCTCCGAACAAGCCTCTGGCCCCGCTGGAAGCTGAGTTCGTGAAGCTGGTTCTGTCCAAGCAGGGCCAGGAAGTTGTGGTGAAAGACGGCTACATCCCACTGCCAGCCAAAGTCGCCGCCAAGGCCCTGGCTGACCTGGGTCTGAAAGAAGGCAACTGATTGCCTCTGCGGGGCCGGAGTACCGGCCCCGCATCCGAATTTTCTAGTCCGCTGCCAGCCTTGCTTCGCGGCGGCTTTGTTGCGTCACTGCACTGTCATCTTTCTGTCATACAGGATCGCTAGGGTGTGCGCATGAATGATCTGGCCAATTCCACCATGACGACGACTTCTCCCCCCAAGCGCATTGACTTCAATACGCCTGAGCTGCAACGCAAGCGCCGCATTCGCGCGCTCAAGGATCGCCTGACCCGTTGGTATGTGCTGGTCGGCGGTCTCGCCGTCCTCGGCGCCATCACCCTGATTTTCTTCTTTCTGGCCTATGTCGTTGCGCCACTGTTTCAAGGCGCCTCGTTGACCAAGGAAGACGCCCTGACCCCGGCCTGGATCCAGGACGCGGGCAAGCCGCTGATGATCTCCCTCGAAGAACAGAACCAAGTCGCCATGCGGGTTTCCGACAAGGGCCAGGCGTTGTTCTTTAATGTGGAAACCGGCGCCGAACTCAAACGTGTCGACCTGCCACTGCCTGCCGGCACCAGCGTTGCTTCTATCGGTGAAGACCAGCCCGGTAGCCCGTTGGTGATCCTCGGCCTGTCCAATGGCCAGTCCATGGTGTTCCGCCACACCTATAAGGTGTCCTACCCGGACGGTAAGAAAACCATTACGCCTGCAATCGAATACCCCTACGGTGAAACGCCGATCGTGCTGGATGACGCCGGTCGCCCGCTGGAGCATGTCGCCCTTAACGCCACCGATTCAACCTTGGTGGTTGCGGGTTCCGCCGGTTCGCACTTGAACGTGCTGTCCCTGAGCCGCGAAGAAAACATGATGACCGGCGAAGTCACCAGCGAGCAGAAGCGCATCGAGCTGCCGCAGATGACCGAGCCGGTGAAAGCGATCTTCATCGACCCGCGCCAGCAATGGTTGTACGTGATCAACGGCCGCGCCCTGGCCGATGTGTTCAGCCTGCGCGACAAGAGCCTCAACGGGCGCTACAAATTGCTCGAAGACGGCACGGCCGAAATCACCGCCAGCACGCAGCTGGTGGGCGGTATCTCGCTGATCATCGGCAACTCCAAGGGCGGCCTGGCCCAGTGGTTCATGGCCCGCGACCCGGATGGCGAGCAGCGCTTCAAGCAGATCCGCACCTTCCAGATGGGTACTACGCCTATCGTAGAAATTTCTGCCGAAGAACGTCGCAAAGGCTTCACCGCCCTCGATGCTTCCGGCAAGTTCGGTGTGTTCCACAGCACGGCGCACCGCACCCTGTTGGTCGACCCTGTAGTCGATGGCCAAGGCGTGTACGGCATGTCGCCACGGGCCAACCGCGTGATCGTGGAAGCCGGCGGCAAGCTGCAACCGCTGATGCTCGACAACCCGCATCCGGAAGTATCGTGGAGCGCACTGTGGAGCAAGGTTTGGTACGAAAACTACGACGAGCCTAAATACGTCTGGCAATCGACCGCCGCCAACACCGACTTCGAACCCAAGATGAGCCTGGCCCCGCTGACCTTCGGCACCCTGAAGGCCGCATTCTACGCCATGCTGCTGGCAGCGCCTCTGGCGGTTGCCGCGGCGATCTACACCGCTTATTTCATGGCCCCGAGCCTGCGCCGCAAGGTCAAGCCGGTGATTGAGCTGATGGAAGCGATGCCGACGGTGATCCTCGGCTTCTTCGCCGGCCTGTTCCTGGCGCCGTATGTGGAAGGGCATCTACCGGGCATTTTCAGTCTGTTGATGCTGCTGCCGATTGGCATCCTTGTCGCCGGCTTCATCTTCAGCCGCTTGCCTGAATCGATCCGCCTGCGTGTTCCCGATGGCTGGGAAAGCGCGATCCTGATCCCGGTGATCCTGTTCGTCGGTTGGCTCTCGCTGTACATGAGCCCGTACCTGGAAACCTGGTTCTTCGGCGGCGATATGCGCATGTGGATCTCCCACGACCTGGGCATCACCTACGATCAGCGCAACGCTCTGGTAGTGGGTTTGGCCATGGGTTTCGCGGTGATCCCGAACATCTACTCCATCGCCGAAGACGCCGTATTCAGCGTGCCACGCGGCCTGACCCTGGGCTCGCTGGCTCTGGGCGCCACGCCGTGGCAGACCATGACTCGCGTGGTGATTCTGACCGCCAGCCCGGGCATTTTCTCGGCGCTGATGATCGGCATGGGCCGTGCAGTCGGCGAAACCATGATCGTGTTGATGGCCACCGGTAACACCCCGGTGATGGAGATGAACCTGTTCGAAGGCTTGCGCACCTTGGCGGCCAACGTCGCAGTGGAAATGCCCGAGTCGGAAGTGGGCGGCAGTCACTACCGCGTGCTGTTCCTCTCGGCACTGGTGCTGCTGCTGTTCACCTTCATCATGAACACCCTCGCCGAGCTGATTCGTCAGCGTCTGCGCAAGAAATACTCGTCGCTTTAAGAAAGGTAGAAGTCTGTGAAACAGAACTCCCTGAATGGATGGTTCAAGAGCGGCGCCCCCGGCGTCTGGATCAGCGGTGGCGCGGTGTCCATCGCGGTCATCATGACCATTGGTTTGCTGGCGGTGATCGCCGTGCGTGGCTTGGGCCACTTCTGGCCGGCCGACCTGATCCAGGCCAACTACAACGTGCCGGGCCAGGCAAACCATATCGTCATCGGCGAAGTGGTGCAGAAGGAAGAAGTCCCCCGCGAGCGCCTGAAAAGCGCTGGCCTGCCGGTGCCGGACCAAGGCCCGGAGTTCATGACCCGCGAGCTGATCAAGGTCGGCAACCGTGACCTGAACGGCAACGACTTTACCTGGATCGTCGGCGAGTGGCTCAAGGACCAGACCACCCCAGCCAACCTGATGACCATCGAACGCCGTGAGTGGGGTAATTTCTACGGCACCCTGGTCAACGTTAAACAGGACGGTAAAGTCATCGCCGAAGGCGAGGCCGCATGGCCGGAGCTGCAGGCCCGTGTGGATCGCGTCAACAAGCTGGCCGCTCAACTCAAAACCCTGGAAAAATCCGACATCGGCGCGATCAACGCCGGTTTGGAGCGCATTCGCCTGCACGGCCGCAAACTGGAACTGGAAGGCAAGCTCGACGCTGCCGCCCAGGCCGACATGGATGCCGACCGCGCCGAGCTGAATGCCCGTTACCAAGACATCGAAGCCCGCCTGGCCGACCTGCACGCCCAGTTCAACCGCGACGCGCTGACCGCTCGCGACGGCAACGGCAAGGAAATCGAAATCGGCATCGGCAAAGTGGTGCACGCCTACCAGCCGAACGCCATGGGTACGATTACCAAGATCGGCTTCTACTTCAGCAAGGTCTGGGAATTCCTCAGCGATGACCCACGGGAGGCCAACACCGAAGGCGGGATCTTCCCGGCCATCTTCGGCACCGTGATGATGACCCTGATCATGGCGATGATCGTCACCCCGTTCGGCGTGCTGGCGGCGGTGTACCTGCGTGAATACGCCAAGCAGAACACCCTGACCCGCGTCATCCGTATCGCCGTGAACAACCTGGCCGGTGTACCGGCCATCGTCTACGGCGTGTTCGGCCTGGGCTTCTTCGTGTATGTATTGGGTGGTTCGGTTGACCGCCTGTTCTTCGCCGAAGCCTTGCCGGCGCCGACCTTTGGCACGCCGGGCCTGTTGTGGGCCTCGCTGACCCTGGCGCTGCTGGCGGTGCCGGTGGTGATCGTAGCCACCGAAGAAGGCTTGGCGCGGATTCCTCGCACCGTACGTGAAGGCTCCCTGGCACTGGGCGCGACCAAGGCGGAAACGCTGTGGAAGATCGTACTGCCGATGGCCAGCCCGGCGATGATGACCGGCATGATCCTCGCCGTGGCCCGCGCCGCCGGTGAAGTGGCGCCGCTGATGCTGGTCGGTGTGGTGAAACTGGCACCGTCCCTTCCGCTGGACGGCAACTACCCGTACCTGCACCTGGACCAGAAGATCATGCACCTGGGCTTCCATATTTATGACGTCGGCTTCCAGAGCCCCAACGTCGAAGCAGCGCGGCCGCTGGTGTACGCCACCGCGCTGCTGCTGGTGCTGGTGATCGCCACGCTCAACTTGTCGGCGGTGTGGATCCGTAACCACCTGCGCGAAAAATACAAGGCGTTGGATAGCTGATCTGAATATTGCTTGCCGCAGGCCCGATGCCTGCGGTTCAACACAACGAATTGGTAGCACAGGGAGCATCCCATGCAACAAGATACCCACACCCACGGCATCAACATGTCTGCCCTGGGTCGCGACAAGCAGAGCCTGAGCCTGGCCCAGGAAACCGTGGCCATCGAAGTGCCGGGCTTGAGCCTGTACTACGGTGAAAAACAGGCGCTGTTCGACGTCAGCATGAACATCCCCAAGCAGCGCGTGACCGCCTTCATCGGCCCGTCGGGCTGCGGCAAGTCCACGCTGCTGCGCACGTTCAACCGCATGAACGACCTGGTGGACGGCTGCCGCGTAGACGGTGCGATCAACCTCTACGGGACCAACATCTACCGCAAGGGCGAGGACGTGGCCGAGCTGCGTCGCCGGGTGGGCATGGTGTTCCAGAAGCCCAACCCGTTCCCCAAGACCATCTACGAAAACGTGGTCTACGGCCTGCGCATCCAAGGCATCAACAAGAAGCGCATCCTTGACGAAGCGGTTGAGTGGGCCTTGAAAGGCGCAGCGCTGTGGGACGAAGTGAAGGACCGTCTGCACGAATCGGCCCTCGGCCTGTCCGGCGGTCAGCAACAGCGTCTGGTCATTGCCCGCACCATCGCCGTTGAGCCGGAAGTACTGCTGCTCGACGAACCTTGCTCGGCACTCGACCCGATCTCCACACTGAAAGTCGAAGAGCTGATCTACGAGCTCAAGTCCAAGTTCACCATCGTCATCGTGACCCACAACATGCAACAGGCGGCGCGGGTTTCCGACTACACCGCGTTCATGTACATGGGCAAGCTGGTGGAGTTCGGCGATACCGACACCCTGTTCACCAATCCGGCGAAGAAGCAGACCGAAGACTACATCACCGGTCGCTACGGCTAGGATGCCGGGATTTTCCTCGCACTGACGCTGCGGTTCTCCGCACCTTACCGGACGCTCCAAGGACGCCAACATGATTAGCAAAGAAGGCCTTACCCACCACATCTCCGCGCAGTTCAACGCCGAGCTTGAGGAAGTGCGCAGCCACCTCCTGGCGATGGGCGGGCTGGTGGAGAAGCAAGTCAACGACGCCGTCACCGCGCTGATCGAGGCCGACTCTGGCCTGGCCCAGCAAGTGCGTGAGATCGATGACCAGATCAACCAGATGGAACGCAACATCGACGAAGAATGCCTGCGCATTCTGGCCCGTCGCCAGCCGGCAGCGTCCGACCTGCGTTTGATCATCAGCATCTCCAAGTCGGTGATCGACTTGGAGCGCATCGGCGACGAAGCCACCAAGATCGCCCGCCGCGCCATCCAACTGTGCGAAGAAGGCGAAGCGCCGCGCGGTTACGTGGAAGTGCGCCACATCGGCGACCAGGTGCGCAACATGGTGCGCGATGCCCTCGACGCCTTTGCTCGCTTCGATGCTGAGCTGGCACTGTCGGTGGCCCAGTACGACAAGATCATCGACCGCGAATACAAGACCGCGCTGCGTGAGCTGGCGACCTACATGATGGAAGACCCACGCTCTATCTCGAGGGTCTTGAGCATTATCTGGGTGCTGCGTTCCCTGGAGCGTATCGGCGACCACGCGCGCAACATCTCGGAATTGGTGATTTACCTGGTGCGCGGCACCGACGTACGGCACATGGGCCTCAAGCGCATGAAGGCCGAAGTTGAAGGTTCGGCCGATCTTATCCCTAATGTTCCGGGCCAAACTGACGATAAGTAAGGTTGCCCGAGAAATTAACGCCCGGCCTTTGGTCGGGCGTTTTTGTTTGTGGCCACTGAATTTTTTACACGTTGAGCGAGATAAATTCCCAACGTGACTACCGAGTTTTGGCAAAATGCCATCAGTCAGGCGTCTTGCGTGCCGAAGTGTTAATAGGATGAAGGGTCGATGAGTAAAGTCAGTGTATTGGTGGTGGATGACGCCTCGTTTATCCGCGACCTGGTGAAGAAGTGCCTGCGCAACTACTTCCCCGGGATCAAGCTTGAAGACGCGGTGAACGGCAAAAAGGCCCAGGCCATCCTGATGCGCGAGAGCTTCGACCTGGTGCTGTGCGACTGGGAAATGCCGGAGATGTCCGGCCTTGAACTGTTGACCTGGTGCCGTGAGCAACCTCATCTCAAGGCCATGCCGTTCGTGATGGTGACCAGCCGTGGCGACAAGGAAAACGTGGTCCAGGCCATCCAGGCCGGGGTTTCGGGCTACGTCAGCAAGCCGTTCACCAACGAACAGTTGCTGAACAAGGTCAAGCAGGCCCTGCACAAGATCGGTCGGCTCGACGCGCTGGTTGCCAGTGCACCGACCAAAATGAACTCGGCGTTTGGCAACGATTCCCTCAGCGCGCTGACCGGCGGCAAGCCCGAAGCTGCACGTGCAGCGCCGGTTGTTGCAGCCGCTCCAGCGCCGAGCAAAGGCTTGCTCAACAGTCCACCGGTACAGGCACCTTCAGCGGCGCCGGCCGGCGGTCGTGGCCAGGGCCAACTGCGGCTGTCCAGCGGCAACCAACAATGCGTAATCAAAGCGCTGAGCATCAAGGAAGCGCTGCTGGTGGTACGTCGTGGCGAAGTCCTGCCTCAGGTACTGGAAAGCGCCGTGCTCGACCTGGAGCAGGGCGACAACGCCGAAGTCGCTCGTCTCAATGGCTACCTGCACGCCATCGTCGCCTTTGAGCCCAAGCCTGACAGCGATTGGCTGCAGCTGACCTTCCGGTTTATCGACCAGGATGCGCAGAAGCTCGACTACATCTCCCGCCTGATAGCACGTGGCACGGCACAGAAGCACTTTGTGCCGGGTGCGTGATTTGTAGTGAGCGGGGCAAGCCCGCTCACTACAGACTGTAACGATCCCTTGCTAGCCTGCCGTTCAGTCATCCCGGCAGGTTCGCGCCATGCTCATGCGCTTTTTGCTGTGCTGTGGGCTGGCCACGGTCGCCGTGTCGACCCAGGCCATGACCCTCTACAAATCCGTCGATGCCGATGGCGTGGTGTTTATCAGCGACCGGTATACGCCGGGCGCCCTGGCGTTCGTGATCCAGGAGCGCAAGCTTGAACGGCCAATACTCGACAGGCCTCCAGCCCGCTACCCGCCTCAGGCCTACCGCTATCCCTTGCCCTGGCGCGGCGGCCCATTTCGCCTGACCCAAGGCCCCAACGGCACTTTCAGCCATACCGATAGTAAGAGCCGCTACGCCAGGGACATCGCCATGCCCGAAGGCACGCCGATTATTGCGGCGCGCAGCGGAATGGTGGTGAAGACCGAGAATGAGCAGGTCGGGCGTGGCAATGATGCGTCCGGGAATTTTGTGCGAGTGCGCCATGACGACGGCAGTGAGGCGGTGTACCTGCACCTCAAGCAAGGTTCGGTCAGTGTCCGGGCAGGTCAACGTGTGGCGGTGGGTAGCCCGCTGGCCCTGTCGGGCAATACCGGCAACAGCAGCGGGCCGCACTTGCATTTCGTGGTACAGCGCGCCACCGAGGCAGGGCTGGTGTCGATCCCGTATGAGTTCAACCAGCCGGTCGGCGCATTGCCCAATTTTGCATTGGGCAATTGAAGGATGTAGGAGCGAGCTTGCTCGCGAAAAAATGTCAGAGCGCCGCAGGGTTTCAGGCTTTGCGCGTTATCGTTGACGATTTTCGCGGGCAAGCCCGCTCCTACAGTTAGTCCAGCAACAGCACCTTGGCCAGCACGATCTTCGGCCCTTTCATCTTCTTGATGATGATGCGCAAGCCTTCGACCTCCAGCACTTCTTCCTCTTCCGGCACGCGCTTGAGGGTGTCGTAGATCAGACCGGCCAGAGTTTCGGCTTCGATGTGGTCCAGGTCCACGCCCAGCAGGCGCTCCACCTTGAACAGCGGCGTGTCGCCACGCACCAGCAGCTTGCCCGGCTGATAGGCCAGGATGCCGCGCTCGGCCTTGCGGTGTTCGTCCTGGATATCGCCCACCAGCACTTCCAGCACGTCTTCCATGGTCAGGTAGCCGATGATCTTGCCGTCGGCTTCTTCCACCAGGGCGAAGTGCGCGCCGCCTTTGCGGAACTGTTCCAGCAGTTGCGACAGCGGCATGTGCCGCGACACACGTTCCAGCGGGCGGGTCAGCTCGGCGAGGTTGAACGACTCGGGGATGTGGTCCAGGGCCGCCAGTTCCAGCAGCAGGTCCTTGATGTGCAGCAGGCCCACGAATTCGTTGCGCACCGCGTCATACACCGGGTAGCGGCTGAATTTGTGGCGACGGAACAGCGCGAGGATTTCCTTGAGCGGGGCGTTGAAGTCCAGGGTGACCAGGTCCTCTCGGGAGTTGGCCCAGTCCACCACTTCCAGCTCGCCCATTTCCACGGCGGAGGCCAGCACGCGCATGCCTTGGTCGCTCGGGTCCTGGCCACGGCTGGAGTGCAGGATAAGCTTGAGTTCTTCACGGCTGTAATGGTGTTCGTGGTGCGGGCCGGGTTCGCCTTGGCCGGCGATGCGCAGGATGGCGTTGGCGCTGGCGTTGAGCAGGTAGATCGCCGGGTACATGGCCCAGTAGAAAAGGTACAGCGGCACCGCCGTCCACAACGACAGCAGCTCGGGCTTGCGGATCGCCCAGGACTTGGGCGCCAGCTCACCGACCACGATGTGCAGGTAGGAAATCACGAAGAAGGCGGCAAAGAACGACACGCCCTTGATCACTTCCGGCGACTCGACGCCCACGGCGCCCAGCAGCGGCTCGAGGATGTGCGCGAAGGCCGGTTCACCGACCCAGCCCAGGCCCAGGGAGGCGAGGGTGATACCCAGCTGGCAGGCCGACAGGTAGGCGTCGAGCTGGCTGTGTACGGTGCGCAGGATCTGCCCGCGCCAGCCGTTCTTGTGGGCGATCGCCTCGACCCGGGTCGCGCGCAGTTTGACCATGGCAAATTCCGCCGCAACGAAGAAACCGTTGAGCAGTACCAGGATCAGTGCAAAAAGAATCATGCCGAAGTCGGCGAAGAGTGTAGCGAGGGTGATACCAGGGGAAGGGTCCATGATGGGGTTTTGCAGGTTCCGTGTGTTCAATAAGGGGGGGCAGGTGGGCCTGAAAGGCAGGCGCAAGTCGGCCAATGTAGCGGCTGACGGGGCGCTTGCCTAGTGCCCACTGCCGGGCGGGCCGTCAGGTGTCCTGGTTAATTGCCTTCGATCGGGTCATCTGTGCCGGCGGGAAATGGCAGGTAAACGTACTGCCATGGCCCAATACGCTGCTGATCTCAAGGCGTGCGCGGTGACGCAGCAACACGTGCTTGACGATCGCCAGGCCAAGCCCGGTGCCGCCAGTGTTGGAGTTGCGGCTGGAGTCGACGCGGTAGAAGCGCTCGGTCAGGCGCGGCAAGTGCTTGGCGTCGATGCCGATGCCGGAGTCCTGCACGCTCAGGTGCGCGCCCTGTTCGTCGGCCCACCAGCGGATGCGGATGTTGCCTTTGTCTTGGGTGTACTTCACGGCGTTGAACACCAGATTGGAAAACGCGCTGCGCAACTCGCCTTCGCTGCCTTTGAGCAGCACGGCGGGGTCGGCTTCCAGGGTGATCTGCTGGCCGCGTTGGCCGGAGAGGGCCTGGGCGTCGTTCTTGATGGTCTGCAGCAGGCTCTGCACCGCCACTGGGTGGTTATCCGACGGGTAATCGGTGGCTTCCAGCTTGGCGAGCAACAGCAGGTCGTTGAGCAATGTCTGCATGCGTGAACCTTGCTGCTGCATTTGCTGCAGGGCCCGGCTCCAGCGCGGGTTGATCTCGTCGACGTTATCCAGCAGCGTCTCCAGGTAGCCGCAAATCACCGTCAGCGGTGTGCGCAACTCGTGTGAGACGTTGGCGACGAAGTCCTTGCGCATCTGTTCCAGCTGGTGGATGCGGGTGACGTCGCGCACCAGCATCAGGTGCTCGTTGTTGCCATAGCGCGTCAGGTACAGCTGGATGCGCACGCGGTCATTGGTGGGCGAGGGGATTTCCAGGGCTTCTTCGTAGTTCTCCTGTTCGAAGTACTCCTTGAAGCGCGGATGGCGCACCAGGTTGGTCACCGGCTGGCCGCTGTCCTGGGGCGTCTTGAGGCCCAGCAGGGTCTCGGCGGCGCGGTTCCACCATTCCAGGTTGCCGTCGCTGTCGAGCATGATCACCGCATCTTTGAGCGCGGCAGTGGACTCCTGCACCCGGTCGATCACGGCTTGCAGGCGACCGCGCACCCGTTGGTCGCGGCGTTGCAGGTGATAGATGCTGTCGAATACTTCGCCCCACAGGCCGTAGCCATCGGGCGGTGCTTCGTCGGGTTTGTGCTGGCGCAACCATTCATGCAGGCGCAGCAGTTGCTTGAGGGTCCAGCCCAGGTACAAGGCAATGCCGACTGCCAGGCTCCAGCCGTAATAACCACTGATCAGGCCTACCAACAGGCAGCCGGTGATCAGCAAAAGCATGTGGCGGATCAGGGTGCCATGCCAGTTTTGGTTCACTTGAACATGCGTCCTTGTCAGCTGTTAAGTCAGGCTCAGCCTTTGGTCGAAAACCGATAACCGGTGCCGCGCACGGTTTGTACCAGATTCTCGTAGGCATCGCCCAAGGCTTTGCGCAGGCGGCGGATATGCACGTCCACGGTGCGCTCCTCCACATACACGTTGCCGCCCCACACCTGGTCCAGCAACTGGCCACGGGTATAGGCGCGTTCCTGATGCGTCATGAAGAATTGCAGCAGACGGTATTCGGTCGGGCCCATCTCGGCCGGCTTGCCGTCGATGGTCACGCGGTGGCTGATCGGGTCCAGCAGCAGGCCGCCGACTTCGATCGGCGCTTCGCCATCGGTCGGGCCGGCACGGCGCAATACGGCTTTCAGACGCGCTACCAACTCGCGTGGGGAAAACGGCTTGGTGATGTAGTCATCGGCGCCGACTTCCAGGCCCTGGATCTTGTTGTCCTCTTCGCCCTTGGCAGTGAGCATGATGATCGGGATGTCCCCGGTCAGCTCGTCACGCTTGAGGCGACGGGCCAGCTCGATGCCGGAGGTGCCGGGCAGCATCCAGTCCAGCAGGATCAGGTCCGGCTTACGGTCGACGATAATGGCATGGGCCTGCTGGGAGTTCTCCGCCTCCAGGCAGTCGTAGCCGGCCATTTCCAACGCAACGGCGATCATCTCGCGGATGGGCGCTTCGTCGTCAACAATCAGAATGCTCCTGCCAACCATGCTCAAAAATCCTCTTGTCATTTAACTGTCTTGCGCCGCATTAGATAACGGAATTATTGCAGTCGTGTGACAGTAATTTAGTCGCTCGGGCAATTCCCGCCTCTCTGGACTACGCTTTGGGTCCGAATCCTGACAACCACAAAAGGAAGGTTCCGATGACTTACAGCACGATTTCCTGGAAAGCCCTGCTGGTAACGGCGGCGTTGACGCTGCCGACCCTGGCGTTCGCGGCGGAACCGGCGATGACGAAAGACGGGATGCTGGTCGATCACAATGGCATGACCCTCTACACCTTTGCCAAGGACGCCGATGGCAAGTCCGTGTGCAATGACAAGTGCGCCACTAACTGGCCCCCACTGATGGCTGAGTCCACCGATAAGCCCATGGGGAAATGGACCGTCATCACCCGTGACGATCAGAAAAGCCAATGGGCTTACAGCGGGAACCCGCTCTATACCTTCATCATGGACAAGAAGGCGGGCGACATGACCGGTGACGGCAAAATGGAAGGAGCCTGGAAAGTCGCCAAACCTTGATTCATACCCCTAACGGTGAGGGGCCTGCCCCTCATCGAAATGCGTAATCCGCCACAATCCCGACAAAAATCGCCAACCCCGCCCAGTGGTTGTGCAAAAACGCCTTGAAGCACTTCATCCGATCCTTGTCCCGCGTATACCAGAACTCCCAGGCAAAACAGCCCGCCGCCGCCAGCAACCCCAGGTGGAACCAACCGCCCAGCTCAAACCGTGCCCCGGCCAACAACAGGCAGCACAGTGATAGCCCCTGCAAGGTCAGAATGATCACGCGATCAGCTTCACCGAACAGGATGGCCGTGGACTTCACGCCGATCTTCAAGTCGTCATCGCGGTCGGTCATCGCGTAATAAGTGTCGTAGCCCACCGTCCACAGCAGGTTGGCGATATACAGCAGCCACGCGGTGGCGGGCAGGCTGCCGGTCTCGGCGGTGAACGCCATCGGCATGCCCCAGGAAAACGCCGCCCCAAGCACCACCTGCGGGTAGTAGGTGTAGCGCTTCATGAACGGGTAGCTCGCCGCCAGGGCCAGGCCGCCGAGGGACAGCAGGATGGTGGTGGCGTTGGTCAGCAGCACCAGCAGGAAACTGATGCCCATCAGCACCGCGAAAAACACCAGCGCCTCTTTCGAACTGATCTTGCCGCTCACCAGCGGGCGCTGCTCGGTGCGCTTCACATGGCCGTCGACCTTGCGGTCGGCCCAGTCATTGATCACGCAACCGCCGGCGCGGGTCAGCACCACGCCCAACACGAAAATCACGATATTGAGCAGGGAAGGCGAGCCCTTGCCGGCGATCCACAGCGCCCACAACGTTGGCCACAGCAGCAGGTAGATGCCGATGGGCTTGTCCATACGGGTCAGTTGGATGAAATCCCAGGCCCTCGGGTTCAGATGGTTCAGGGATTTGAGCAGACGCTGGTACATCAGCAGTTCTCCGGATGGGCGTGCAACGCGTGCCAGAAGCTTGGCAGAAAGATCTCCGCAACCAACACGCTCAGCGGCCCGCGATCAAAACGTGAACGGCGCGCCCATAGGCCGTCGACCTGATCCGCCACAGGCAGCCATTGTTGTGGGTAATGGCACACCTCGATGGCCTGGCGCGTGAAGGCCTGGTCGCAGAACAGCAACTCGCCCAGTGAGCGGCTGCCCAATTCATCCATATGCAAGCCGTCGCCCTGCAGGGCACTGCGCGCCGCCACACTGCGCGCGAACACCCACGGCTGGCCGTGCCCGCGCAAATACACCTCGCGTACCCAGCCGATAGTCGCCGGGGGCAGGCCCAGTGCGGCGCATTCATCGTCGCGCAGCGGTTGCCAGCCCTCGAACAGCGGCGTCACGCTGAAACCATCGTTGGACAGCCACGTCAGCCGCCGCGTCAGCGAGTCTTCGTTGAACAGCCAATTGAGGGTCAAGGGCGCGGGCGCAGGGAGCAGAAGGCTCTGGATCAGCCATTGGCAAGCATCGGGAGGGTCGATTGAGTGCGGCACGGTGAGTCAGTATTGGCAGTAAAAGAGGCGGCGAGCTTACCATGGCGTCCCGGGTTTTTGCCGGTCTGAACCGGCTGTTTGCGTCGATCGTGCTTGCATCTGCCGGCCCCGATCAGTACAAAACGCCCTGAGCCGCACGGCAACGCGGGTCTATCGACCGTCGGCCAAGATGCCTGACCCTGAGGAAGCAAGTGATGAAGAAGTGGCAATGTGTAGTCTGTGGCCTGATCTATGACGAGAAAGACGGCTGGCCGGATGACGGAATTCTGCCTGGCACCCGTTGGGAAGACGTCCCGGAAGACTGGCTGTGCCCGGACTGCGGCGTGGGCAAAATGGATTTCGAAATGATCGAAATCGGCTGATTTTTGGTTTTCAGATAAGTACTACAAGGAGAAAGGAATGAACGCACCTGTCGTGATCATCGGCACAGGATTGGCCGGTTACAACGTGGCCCGGGAGTTTCGCAAGCTCGACAGCGAGACCCCCTTGTTGCTGATCACCGCCGATGACGGGCGTTCCTACTCCAAGCCCATGCTCTCCACAGGTTTTGGCAAGAATAAGGAAGCCGATGGCCTGAGCATGGCTGAACCCGGCGCCATGGCCGAGCAACTCAAGGCCGAAGTGCGCACCCACACCCGCATCAGTGGCATCGACCCTGGCCACAAGCGTTTGTGGATCGGTGAGGAAGCGGTGGCTTACCGCGACCTGATCCTGGCCTGGGGCGCTGAAACCGTGCGTGTGCCGGTTGAAGGTGATGCGGCTGACCTGGTTTTCCCGATCAATGACCTCGAAGACTACGCACGCTTTCGCGCAGCCGCAGCTGGCAAGCGCCGCGTGCTGCTGCTCGGCGCGGGCTTGATCGGCTGTGAATTCGCCAACGACCTGATCCTGGGCGGTTACGAAATCGACCTGGTGGCGCCGTGCGAGCAAGTCATGCCGACCTTGCTGCACCCGGCCGCCGCCGCAGCGGTACAGGCCGGACTGCAAAGCCTCGGCGCGCGTTTCCATCTTGGCCCAGTACTCAATCGTCTGCAGCGCACCGCTGACGGCCTGGAAGCCCACCTGTCGGACGGTAAAGTGATCGCCTGCGACCTGGTGGTCTCGGCCATCGGTCTGCGCCCACGCGTCGACCTGGCCGCCGCCGCCGGCCTGCAGACCAATCGCGGGATCATGGTGGACCGCCACCTCAAGACCTCCCACGCCAATATCTACGCCCTGGGTGACTGCGCCGAGGTCGACGGCCTGAACCTGCTGTACGTGATGCCGCTGATGAGCTGCGCCCGTGCTCTGGCCCAGACCTTGGCTGGCAACGCTACGGCGGTCAGCTATGGCCCGATGCCGGTGACCGTCAAGACGCCAGTCTGCCCGCTGGTGGTCTCGCCACCACCACGCGGCACCGAAGGCGTCTGGAGCGTGGAAGGCGAGGGCGCCGATATCAAGGCCCTGTGCCGCGACGCCAGCGGTCGCCTGCTGGGCTATGCCCTGACCGGCAGCGCCGTGATGGAAAAACTCGCCCTCAATAAAGAGCTTCCGCCGTTGCTGGCGTAAATACCGGTCGTTCTGTCGGAATAACCGCGTTTTTCACCCTAGAAAGGTCGCCGCGAGACTGGCGGAGCGTGCGATGGCATGCCATCCTCACTCCCGTCTGCCGCAGAGTAGAGCCTGCGGCGCTTTGGGCGCTGCTCCAGAAGAGAGCAGCACGGACATAACAACAAAAAACCGTCAAAGAGGCTTCACTTATGCGTAAACCAGAACTCGCAGCCGCCATCGCTGAAAAAGCGGATCTCACCAAAGAACAGGCCAACCGCGTCCTCAACGCCGTTCTCGAAGAAATCACCGGCGCCCTGCACCGCAAGGACAGCGTCACCCTGGTTGGCTTCGGCACCTTCCTGCAACGCCACCGCGGCGCCCGCACTGGCAAAAACCCTCAAACCGGTGAGCCGGTGAAAATCAAGGCCAGCAACACTGTTGCGTTCAAGCCGGGCAAATCGCTGAAAGACACTGTTAACGCGTAAGGGCGTTACCGTCTCGAAGGGGGCGGGAGGGTAGGAAAAAATGGGCACGCCGACTGGGTCGGGTGCCCATTTTTGTTGGTGACGTCAGGCTTTGCCCGAAAAGTAAGGCGTTATGCGAGCGCAATAAAAGACTTAACGTGTGCATCACTTTTTGGTACACAACTTGGATAAGCTTTTGCCTGGGCGTCGGATATGGGGCTGTCGTTACCTAGAATGTCGATTTTCTTCAGATCACCGGGAACCCCGTAGATGAAGTAAAAGCCTTCGATATTTTCAGGCGTATAACCGGGATCAGAAGCAATGATCCGCCACTCCCCCGAACTCTTTTTATCAAAGAGTCCGTAGCTGTTCAGCAGTATTGGATGTGACACGCGCTTGGCTTGTTCCAATTGTTGTGCGGAGATAGCCGGCTCTGTGGAAAAAAAATCCAGAATCTCGGCGCAGTGGCCTTCGTCCATAGTGGACAGTATTCGCCCAAATCCGAATGTGTCCTCTGTGAATTTGAAGCAGAAAATATCTCCGGGCTTTATGGCGCGTAGTGTTGTCCTGGGTTTTTTGTCCCAGCCAAAAAAAGTCAGGTCACTCATGAGCACTTTCCTCCTTTACCGATGAGGCTCGTTTTTTTCCGGTTATAAGCCTCTTTGAAATATCGATGCCTATCCCGATCGCGAGTCGTGTTGTTGTGATCGAAGGAATTGTATTTATTTCCTCTGTTGCTTTGGGAGGTTGCGGCGCCAATTTCCCCTGTTTTTGTCTTGTAGCGCTCTATGTAGGCTTGCTCATAACCCCTGGCTTCGCCGTAGGTGACGTTTTTCTCAATGCGACGAAGACCTGTAGTGCTGTCGTCCTTCGTCAGTCGGCCGGAGGCTTGATGTTCTTCCGTCCTACGCGAAATGTCGTTAGTGATACCGATGTAATAAGGATCCCCTACGGTATTTCCATGTATATCCAGGTCGTATAGACCGTACACGTGGTATCCAGGGGCGTTGGCAGGCGTGAGACCGAGTGGGTCCACATAACTGATCGGGTTACTGGCGTAGGTGTAGAGATTGAGTCCCCCTCTCAGGCCCACGGGGTCCGGTGTGGTAAACCGGCCGATATCGGGGTCGTAAAAACGGAACGTGTTGTAGTGCAACCCTGTTTCCCTGTCCAGATACTGACCTTGGAACCTCAGGTTCTGCTCTTCAATGTAATAGGGCTCTCGAACCTCTTTTACGGTGTTACCCCAGACCCGATACCGAGCTTCCCAGACGACATGCCCATCGGTTTCAGTCAGCACCTGAGGTAAACCGTTCAAGTCGTTGTGGTAGTACCGGACTTTGGCCAACGCACCGACGCCGTCTACCCTGGCCAGTGGCTGATAGCCACTGCCTTCGTAGATGTAAAGGCTGGACTGCTGATTTCGGTTTTCTTGCAAGAGTTGCTGGCAGCCCCACGTGAAGTGTGTTTCGCCGAGGAGGTGGCCGTTAGTGTCGTGCTCGCTTTTGCTGATCCTGCGTCCTACAGGGTCATAGCTCATACGTACGACGGTTTCACCGTTACAGGTTTGGTTTCTAACTTCAACCAGGCGGTGCTCCGCATCGTAGCTCATGCGTTGCACACCTCGTTCTGCACTGCGCTTTTCGATCACTCGGCCGAAGCCATCGTAGCGATACCGCTTATCCTGATAAGTCAGCAGTTGGTTATGCACCACCAAACCGGCGCCGGCGATGGGGCTATCGAGAAGATTTGCGGCGGCGTCATAGGCAAAGGTCTCGCTTTGACCGTAAAGGTTCTCCTGGCTGGCAATGATTCTCTGAGTAGCGTCGTAGTGAAACAGCTTACGGTAGGGACCGCCGGAATGCTGGTCCACGCGGGCGATCAAGTTGTCGCCGGGGTCGTACTCAAAATGTTGTTGATCGCCTGTGCTGAACGCTGACGGTTGTTCAGCAGACCTGCGTCTGCGTGAGCGGAGGCGACCGCTGCGATCATATTCGCTATGGGTGATGAGGCTGCCTTGAGTACGCGACACTTCACGATGCAGTCGGTCACGCTCGAAGTCGCTGATCACCTGACCGTTTAGATTGATCTGGTGAAGATGCCCGCTGCCGTAATACAGCCGATTTACCCAGCGGCCATCGGGCAATTGCGTTTGTGTCAGATTACCCAGTTCATCATAGCGATGGCGCAATGTCCCGGCGGTATTGTGTTCCTCCACCAGTTGACCTGCCGCATCGTAGATAAAACCCAGCGCCTGCATATTGGCGGCGGCGTCTGTCACAGTAACAGCGGTCAGTTGATTGGAGGGATCGTACCGATAATCCGTGCGGGCGTCGTCCGTGATTTTTGCAATCAGGCGCCCTACGGCATCGCGCTCCAGGTAATGCACGATGGGTAGGGGCGGTGGTGATATCACCGCAAGACCACCGCCATAGGGCGCAGGGATGGCCTCAACAATGGCGACCTTGTCTAATGCTCCATAGCGGTAGCGGCGAACACTGCCATCCAGGTTGTGTTGCTGAATCAGCCTGTCACCGGCATCCCAGGTAAATCGATAACTCTCTGCGTTTTCATTGGTCAGCGTCGTTAACCGGCCATAGGGGTCGTAGTTGAAAAACACCTGTCGCCCAAGGGCATCCGTACGCTGCCGGACCTGTCCGCGACGGTTATGCTGATAATGTGTAGTGTGCCCATCAGGATCGGTAAAGCCTTGCAACTGACCACTGGCGTCACGTTGATAATGTGCACTGCGCCCGTCCGGTAACTGGCTACTGAGCAAACGACCCTGTACGTCGTAGGTGAATTGAGTGCGTTCTCCAAGTGCGTCGATAATGGACTTCAGAAAGCCTCGTTCGTCGTAGCTGTATCGCGTTGAGTAACCAGAACAGTCAATGCGTTCTACGAGTTGACCGAGTGCGTTCCAGCGCAGCTTTTTGCTTTTTCCAGTTGCATCAATGATTTCCACGACTTGCCCGTGGGTGTCGTAGCGATACTGGGTAGTGTTGCCAAGTGGATCGGTTTCGCTGATGCAGTTGCCGCGCGGGTCGTAGCGGTATCTCCAGCTGTGCCCAGCAGCATCAGTCTCCACCAATGGCAATGCCCAATGTTCAAGCCATTTCGATGATCTTCTGCGTTCCAGAGGGTCCAGTTCGCCAATCAGATTGCCGGATTCATCATAGCTGTAGGTGTACCGACCACCTTCGGGGTCGGTTGCACTGAGTAGTTGGCGCTCGTCGTTCCACTCAAACAACCAGGTTTGCTCAAGGTTATCGGTGTAGGAAATGATCTGGTGTTGAGTGTTCCACACCCGTGTACTGGTGCGCGCCAAGCCATCGGTGATGCATGTAATGCCTGCGCCCAGATCATAGTTGAACGTGTACTCATCGCCTTCATCGGTCCAGTGACGAACGACACGCCATTCAACGCCTTCAACCAACCCCCATTCATAAAAGCAACGTAACCCAGTGGGTAGTTGGTGCTCGACCATTCGCCGGCTTGCGTCGTAGGCGAAGCGTCGATTGATATGCCCTGATGCGTCGCGCACCTCTGCCAGATTGCCTGCAGTGTCGTAACGGTAACTGGCAAGGGTCTCTCGATGTTGATCGGGGTACAGGCGCTCTATTCGGATGACGCGCCCCTGCTCCCGAACCAGTTCCACTTGCACGTGATCAAAGGTGTCACGCAGCCGAACCAACTGTCCTGCTTTGTCATAGTCGAGGTAGATGCGGTTGTCATTGCGGTCGCCGAGCTGACTTAACCGCAATACATGAGTCGCTCCCGGTGCGGCGTCGAAAAGGCGATACAGTCCGTTATCACTCTCGATCAACAATTGCCCATTGCGGTGACGTCGGATTTTCAAGCCCTCGCCTGCACTGAACATTGCATAACCCAGAGGGACAGCGCCCAGGTTGATACGCCGTCCCTGCTCGTCGATGTAAATCAAATCCTCACCGCCGTCCGGATGCGGCAAGATTTCGACGCAGATTTCGTAGGGCACACTCCAGCCGGTGCCGAGCATTCCGCCAAGTCGCTCATCGCGACTGTTGTAAAAGCGCTGCCAATCGATCGGCAGGACCCCAGGCAAGACAAAATCCAGCTCGGTATCACCGCCCAGCACTTTGGCCCCGGTCGCCGCATGTACCGGATTCGGCGAGCCTATTGCCGCATTGGCTGCTGCGCTCATTCCTTGACTAACCAGGTAGGACGTCACGCCGCCCAACAACATGCACGGCAAATTACTCAGCGTTTTGCCCTTCGCCCCCTTCAACATCATCAATGCTTCAATCGCCAGCCCAACACCTGGTGTTTTCCCGCTTCGGATTTCCTGCACCACGACTGTACCGCCACCAATCGTGACGTTCGGCGAGATCAGCCCCGACGAGACCACTGTCGCATCGCACATACTGCGGTCGCCGCTGCGCACGGCCGGCTGACCGTTGATGGTGACCTTATCCGAACCCTCGGCGAGGAGCTGCGGCGGCATCGGCGGATGGCGGGCGCACAGGACCATGTCGGTGAGGGCCGGTACCACGCCCGGTGCAGGCGTGGCGACGGTGGGCCGCCATAGCTGGGAGAAGAAACCCTCGGCCATGTCCAGAAAGCCAGGCTCGGGTTTTGGCTCGGGGTCGGGCTCAGGCGGCGCTTGCTCAAGCTCCGTACCAGCGGGCGCCACGTGCGAGGGAATGGAGCCTGCGGCCCGCGCAGCCGGAATGCTGTTGACGAACGTGTCGGTCGAGCCCACCGCAATCGTGGCTTCCACCACCGGTGGAAACAGCGCATTGGCGAAGCTCTCGCACATTTTGCTGAGGCCCTTGTCGGCCCCCGTCTTGCTCATGGCCATACCGACGACAATGCCCACCACCGCGCCGAGGATGCAGCCGCCGATACCGGCGGTAGCAATAGTCACCCCCACGGCGGCCGCGACTGCGGCAGTCGCCAGCGCCGTGATCGCTACGTTGGCCGCCACCTCCAGCACGCCGCCGAGGATATCGGCCATCATGGAGGTGTGGGTCAGCGCATCGCCCATCCGGGCAGCCCATAGAGCATCAGACATGCCGGCAGCTCATCAAGAAATCGCGTCGAACGACAGCGAATTTTTGATCAACGCCCAGTGAGCCGCCTCGGCGTCCCCAAGCTTGTCCGCCTTCACGTAGCTCAACGCGAGCATCTTGCGCGTACCCGGTAGCACCAGCGCCAGTTGATACTGGAACACCTTGTCATTGCCCTTGTTGAACTGGCTGCGCAGCTCGATGCCTTCCACTTCTTGAGCTGTGCCCAAGCGCACGTCCACGCCCGGTTGATAGCGCAAATCCTGCACCTGTTTTTCCAGGCGCTGGAGTTGATCATTGAAGTTGCTGTGCAGGGTTTCACCCTCGGCGAGCAGGCTGCGGCTGACGATCAGGGAAGTGCCCAATTCCGGAAACTTGAGGATATTGATCGTTGCGTCCTGCAGCTCGCTGGCCGGCAGTTGAAACTGGAATTCGTTGATCCGGTACGTCATGGCAAACAGGTCTCGTCAGGAGCTTTTGGGCGCGGGGAACGCGGCTTTGATATTGGCGTCGATGGCGGCTTTCTGGCCCTGGCCGTCGGGCGTGGCGCCGGGGCCGCCGCCGTTGTTCAGGTGCAGCACGCCGCCGGTGTTGAACTCGGCATCGCCGCTGGCATAGAAGCTGATTTGCACGCCAGTGAGGTTGATCTGCCCGCTGGCGTTCAACTCCAGGATGCTTTCGCCGCAGACCAGGCGCAGGTTTTCACCGACTTCGATGACATAGCTCTGGCTGATGCTGTCGGTCTTGCGCTGGCCCACCGAGAGGATGTCTTCTTGCTTGACGATGCGCAGGCGGTTGTTGCCGATGGTCACCGTCTCGTTATGGCCGATGCTCTTGTTGCGGTCATGCCCCACCGAATGGCTTTCATCCACCTCGACCACGATGTCCTGATTACGCTCGGCATGGATGTACAACTGCTCCAACCCCTTCTTGTCCTCCATGCGGATTTCATTGAAGTTGGCCGGCGTGCCGCCCTTGCTCGAACGGCTTTTCATGCCGCTCTGGGTGGCGTTTTCCGGCAGGTCGTAAGGAACGGTCTGCTCAGCGTTGTAGACCCGCCCGGTGATGATCGGCCGGTCGGGGTCGCCCTCAAGGAAGCTCACGATCACTTCCTGGCCGATCCGTGGAATCTGCATCGAGCCCCAGTTCTTGCCAGCCCAGGATTGCGACACACGAATCCAGCACGAGCTGTTCTCGTTGGATTGGTCATGACGGTCCCAGTAGAAATGTACCTTCACGCGGCCGTACTGGTCGGTCCAGATTTCCTCACCCTTGGGCCCGACCACCAGCGCGGTCTGCGGGCCTTTGACGATGGGCCGAGGGGTGTTGGCCAGCGGGCGGAAGCTCTGCTGGGCGTCGATGCAGGTGAGGCTGCTTTCAAACTGTGCCGAACCCGACCCGCCGCCGCTTTCCAGGCTTTCCTGGACGATGTAGTAGCGGCAGCCAACGATCAGGTACTCACGGTTCTGGTCCTGGCGACTGAAGCCGGTCAGGCTGAATAAATGCCCCGAGCCCAGGCCGCGAGCATTGCCGCTGAACTCGATTTGTTCATGCAGGGTTTGCAGCGCTTCGATGCGGGTGCGCGCGTAGTGCTCGCCGTCTTCGCTTTGCACGTAGGTGCCAGGGTAGTCATACAGCGGATAGTCGCCGGCGGTGTGCGGGCGAGGCATGGCCGAGCGCACGTCGATGCTCGCGCTGGGGCGCTGGAAGTCGTAGTCGTTAAGCTCCAGCGAGCCCGGCTGTACTTCGTGCGCCAAGTGCCAGTTGTGCATATGGTCGCGTTCGCGCTGCTGCTCGTCCTTGGGGTAGTACGGGATCGACGCGTAGCCCGGCACCGTGGTGTGGGCGCCGTAGGCATCGGCCAGCACCAGCACATGGCGGTCCTGCTCATGGCGGAAGAAGTAGTAAATACCTTCCTGCTCCATCAAGCGGCTGACGAAATCAAAGCTGGTCTCGCGGTACTGCACGCAGTATTCCCACTCGCGGTACGGCCGGCTCAGGGCGTCTTCGAAGTCGGAAAAACCCAGGTCGCGGAACACCTGCTTGATGATCTGCGGGATGCTCAGGTTCTGGAAAATCCGGCAGTCCGAAGTGCGGCTGAGCAACCAAAACCACGGGCGCAGCGTTACCTGATAACTGGCGAACTGGCCCTGGTCGATATTCTGGCTGCACCGCGCGACGATGCCGTGGAAGTGCCGCTCGCCACCGTCCGCTAGCTGCAGGCCCACGCTCATGGGTTTGCCGAGCAACTGGTTGAGATCGATGTTGGCGTCCAGGGACGTCAGTTGCAGCTCGTAGTTGAACAGCCTGCCCAGCTCCTCGCCGCCGCCCATTTCATTGAGCAGCAGCACATCCGGCCCGAGGGGGCTGGTGATTTTGGCCAGGCGTGAGGCTTGGTTGAATAGCATCGGTTAACCCGTAAATGTCGATGTACCTGACGAAACCGAACCCCTGTAGGAGCTGGCTTGCCAGCGATAGCGGTGTATCAACCAACATCAATGTTGAATGTCAGGCCGCTATCGCCGGCAAGCCGGCTCCTACAGTTGAATGGTGTTCCGTCAGTTGGCGTCGCTGAAGTCGTAGTGCAATTCATTATCTCGGCTGCTGATCCGCACACCCGCCAGGGCCTTGCCTTCGAGCATGCGCGTGAGGAACTCACGGCTCATGTCCGGCAGCAGGCTGTTGGTCAGAATGGTGTCGATCATGCGCCCGCCACTTTCGGTCTCGGTGCAGCGCGAGACGATCAGGTCGACCACCGCGTCGTCGTAATCGAAGGCCACCTTGTGCGTGCTCTCCACACGCTTCTTGATGCGGCCCAGTTGCAGGCGGGTGATCGCCTTGAGCATTTCGTCGCTGAGCGGGTAGTAAGGGATGGTCACCAGACGGCCGAGCAGGGCTGGCGGGAAGATCTCCAGCAGCGGCTGGCGCAAAGCCTTGGCGATTTCTTCCGGTTCAGGGATGTTCGCCGGGTCTTTGCAGACGTGGGAAATCAGCTCGGTGCCGGCGTTGGTGGTCAGCAGGATCAGGGTGTTCTTGAAGTCGATCACCCGGCCTTCGCCGTCTTCCATCACGCCCTTGTCGAACACCTGGAAGAAGATTTCATGCACGTCCGGGTGGGCTTTTTCCACCTCGTCCAGCAGCACCACGCTGTAGGGTTTGCGCCGCACCGCTTCGGTCAGCACGCCGCCTTCGCCGTAGCCGATATAGCCGGGTGGCGCGCCCTTGAGGGTCGACACCGTGTGGGCTTCCTGGAATTCGCTCATGTTGATGGTGATGACGTTCTGCTCACCGCCGTACATGGCTTCGGCCAGGGCCAGGGCAGTTTCGGTCTTGCCCACCCCGGAGGTGCCGGCGAGCATGAACACGCCAATCGGCTTGCTCGGGTTGTCGAGGCCGGCGCGGGAGGTCTGGATGCGCTTGGCGATCATCTGCAGGGCATGGTCCTGGCCGATGATGCGTTTTTTCAGGTGCTGGTCGAGGTTGAGCACGGTCTCCAGTTCATTGCGCGCCATGCGACCGACCGGAATGCCGGTCCAGTCAGCGACCACCGAGGCCACGGCCTGGTAATCCACGGTGGGCAGGATCAGCGGGGTTTCGCCTTGCAGGGCGGTCAGGCGCTGTTGCAGGTCGACCAGTTGGGCGCGCAATTCATCGTTGCCACTGTCCACCACGCCCGCCTTTTCACGCAGCGTTGCACGGGTGGCGAGCAGTTCATCCACCAGGGCTTTCTCTTCGGCCCAGCGGCTTTCCAAGGTCGCCAGACGCTCACGCTCAGCGCTCAACAGCGCCTCGGTGTTGGTTTGGCGCGCACCGATCACAATGCCGATGGCATGCTCACGGGCGATGATTTGCAACTCGGTTTCCAGCGCCTCGATGCGACGACGGCTGTCGTCCACTTCCGCGGGCACCGCGTGCAGGCTGATGGCGACGCGGGCGCAGGCGGTGTCCAGCAGGCTCACGGATTTGTCCGGCAACTGGCGCGCCGGGATGTAGCGGTGGGACAGCTTCACCGAGGCTTCCAGCGCTTCGTCGAGGATTTGCACCTGGTGGTGTTTCTCCATGGTCGACGCCACGCCACGCATCATCAGCAACGCTTTGTCTTCCGACGGCTCGGCCACCTGCACCACCTGAAAGCGGCGGGTCAGGGCCGGGTCTTTCTCAATGTGCTTTTTGTACTCGGCCCAGGTGGTCGCGGCCACGGTGCGCAAAGTACCGCGGGCCAGGGCAGGCTTGAGCAGGTTGGCCGCATCACCGGTGCCGGCGGCGCCACCTGCACCGACCAGCGTGTGCGCTTCGTCGATGAACAGGATGATCGGCTTGGGCGACGCCTGCACGTCTTCGATGACCTGGCGCAGGCGCTGTTCGAACTCGCCTTTCATGCTCGCGCCAGCTTGCAGCAGGCCCACGTCGAGGCTGCGCAGTTCCACGTCTTTCAGGGCTGGCGGCACGTCACCGGCGACGATGCGCAGGGCGAAACCTTCGACTACGGCGGTCTTGCCCACCCCGGCTTCGCCAGTGAGGATCGGGTTGTTCTGGCGCCGACGCATGAGGATGTCGACCAGTTGGCGGATCTCTTCGTCACGGCCAACAATCGGGTCGAGCTTGCCGCTGCGGGCCTGTTCGGTCAGGTCGACCGTGAAGCGCTTGAGGGCTTCCTGCTTGCCCATCGCGCTCGGCGCCATGGCACCGCTGGCTTCACCGGGCACGGCACCGGCATTGAAACCATCACTGGCGCTCAGCGCGTTCTCCGGCGAATCACCGACGTACTCGTCGAAACGCTCGCTCAGGGCCTCGGCCTTGATCTTGTCGAACTCGGCAGACAAGCCCAACAGCGCATGACGCAGGCTAGGCGTCTTCAGGATACCGAGCACCAAGTAGCCGGTACGCACCTGGCTTTCTCCAAACATCAGGCTGCCGTAGACCCAACCGCGTTCCACGGCTTCTTCCACATGGGAGGAGAGGTCGGTGATCGACGTCGAGCCACGCGGCAAACGGTCCAGCGTTTCGGTCAGGTCACGGGCCAGGCGCGCCGGCTCCACGTTGAACTGGCGGATGATGCGGTGCAGGTCCGAGTCCTGCAATTGCAGCAACTGGTGAAACCAGTGGGCCAGTTCCACATACGGATTGCCCCGCAGTTTGCAGAACACGGTGGCGGCTTCGATGGCCTTGTAGGCCACGCTGTTGAGTTTGCCGAACAGTGCGGCGCGACTGATTTCACCCATGCTCTGGATTCCTTGAGGTGGTGGCGTGATCGGCGTAATGCCGAGCCAGGATTAGGTCGTTGGCGTCATGCTCGGGCTTGCCGAGCCAGGTGTTGAAGCCCAGGCGGAACTGACCATTGAGTTGCAGCGCCGGCACTTCGGATTGTTGCAAAACCAGGTTGAGGTCCCAGTCCAGTTCATGGCCCAGGTACTCGGCCACCCACGCCACCAGCTCGTTGAACGGCTGGTGGCCAGGCAGCATGCCCATGTAGTCATCCAGCGTGAGCGGCCCCAGGCGGATGCGGAACTTGTGCTGGCGGTCCCACACGAAACTGCCCAGGCAAAAGTCCACGCCCAGGCGGTTGGCGCTCACGCTGACGCGGCTGCGCTCGGGCAGTTCCAACCATTGGCCGACGTACTCTTCAATCTCCACCGGCAGGCCGAAGTACTCGCTGAGAATCGCTTTCAGACCGTCTGGATAGCGGGTTTGCGCCGACAGGTGGCCGCTGTAATGCAGCTTCGCGGTGTCCGGGATGAGCCCCTGATTCAGCAGGCTCGGCATACCGCGTCCACTCAGGGCGGCGAGGCGCGCGGACCAGTAATCATCGTCCGGGCGGTCGTGGCTGACCGTCGGCCGCGCCTCGGCCCACGCCCGGTAAAACAGGCTGAGCAGGCGATGGTGGAACACGTCCAAAAACTGTTTGCTGGTGCTGTCGGCGTTGTTGCGCTGACGCTCGCGCACGTACTCGGTGATGTGCAGCGGCAGCGGGCCATTGGGGCCGCCCAGGCCGAAGAAGAATTGCTCTAGCCGCGCCGGCTTGCCGTCGCCACCGGGATCGACCGAGGCCAGGGTGGCCGGCGCAAAGGTGCAATCAGCCTGCTGGCCCAGGCGCAACGGGTCATCCGCCAGGCGCAGGGAATGACCCAGGCGCGGCAGGCCCGGCGATTCGCACTCGATACGCCGCAGCGCCTGGAAGAAATCGTATTCCCAGGGCTCCTGATGCATCGCATCCAGGGTACTCACAGGGTCGGACGCCGTCCGGGCTTGGCTTTCCATCGCATGATCTCGCCGCGTTCGGTGGTACGGATCACCGTCTCGGTAAAGCTGTTGATCGACACGTAGCGTGCCAGGAAGCGTTCCAGCACCGCACCGAGCAGGAACACGCCGGTGCCGCGAAACGCGTTTTCATCGAATTCCAAGGTGATTTCCAGGCCACGGCCAAACACGATCGGGCCGGGCATCGGCAAACGTCGGGTCACGGCTTTGCTGCTGACCTCGCGCAGGCCTTCGATCTGCAATTGCAGGGCGGCGTCGTTGCTGTCGCCGTACAGGCGCAGCAGTTCGCGCAAGGCCGCCGCGCCTTGGCCCTGTTCGCTCAGGGACAGGTAGTTGAGCGACAACTGGCTGATCAAGCGCCAGGCCTTGGCGTCATGGGCATGGCTGGCGCGCGGGCGGCTCGGGCCTGCCACACAACGCACGGACAGCACCGGGGCGCTGTCGGCCAGGGTGAAGTCGGTCTTGCCGTTGCCAATGCTCATGAACAGGGGCAAGTCGCGGTTGGTGCACAGCGCCGTCACGCCGAGTTGGCGCAGGTCATGGCCGTAGGGCGCTTGGCGGCTGTCCACCAGGCTGACAAAGGTCTCGCTGCCCACATAGGTGGAGCGTGGACCGTTGCGGCGCTGGTCGCTGGATAAGACGCGGGGCTCCCGGCGTACGGTGTAATAGGCCTGATCACGGCCGTAGCGCGACGGATCACGCACGGCATAGAACGGCAAAAACGGCTGCTCCGGCCCGGTACCGTGACCGGTGATGCCGCTCAACGAGTGAATCTCGAAGTCCATCGGCCGCGTGCGGTCGGCGATCACATGGTGTTCGTTGACCCGGTCGGACAAGTGGATGCGGTCGACGCGCTTGGGGAACAGGTTGATTGCCGGCGTACAGAACGGCAGGAATTGCGCCGCGCCGACACTGCCTTCCAAGCTTGGCTCATGACGGTCGAACAACACGATCAGCTCCAGCTCCTGGCCGTCGCAGCGTTTGACCGCACGGCTCAGTTCAGCGAACTCGACGAACAGGTAACGGTGGGGCAGGGCGAAGTATTCCTGCAACAGGCGATAGCCCTGGAACGCGCGTGCGACCACCGGCATGGCGGCGTCGGCATCGTCAAAACCACGGGAGCGCAGTGCATCCTGCGGCAGGCGTTCGACCCAATCGCCACCCGGCTTGCGTGCAAACACCGCGCAGGCGTTGCCCAGCAGTTGTTCGTAGAGGCGGAATGGTTGCTCGTCGGCACCGCTGAGATAGAGCGGCAGGTTATCCAGGTCGAGGCTGTTGAACGGTAATTCGGCGCCGGTGCGCAGGGTCAGGCGCAGGCCGGCCTTGGCTTTCGGCTCACTGGCCGCCAGGCGACCCAACACGGCGGCAGGGTTGCCGAAGTATTCGGCATTGCTCACCTGCAACGGCCACAGCGTCACCGGGTGCGCGGTGCGGTACTCGCAGCAGGTCTGGGTTTCGCGGCCCAGCGCAGCACGCAATACGGTGTCGCGGGGCAGCGGGAAACCACTGGCCAGCGAACCTTCATCCGGGTCGGTCTGCAATTGCACCACGGTCATCGACGGCGTGGGTGCCAGGTAATGCGGGTAGGCGATTTCCAGCAGGTTGTGGGTGAAGGTCGGGTACTCGGCGTCGAGCTTGAGCTGCACGCGGGCCGTGAGGTAGGCAAAGCCCTCGAGCAAACGTTCGACGTACGGGTCGGCGCAGTCCATACCGGACAGGGTCAGCCGACTGGCGATCTTCGGGTATTCCTTGGCGAACTCGGCGGCGCTTTCGCGCACGTGGTGCAGTTCCTGGTTGTACAGCTCCAGCAGGCGCGGGTTCATGGGCGTCTCCGCTGGTCGGCATTCACGACACGCACGTGGCCGGACTCCAGGTCGAGATCGGTTTGCAGCAGCAGGCGCAACGGCACCGGCTGTGCCCACAGGTCGCCTTCGATCTCGAAACTCAGCGCGTTATGGTTCATCTCGCCATGGCCGACGCGGGCTTTGACGCGCAGGGTGTGGCGCAGAATGCGCGGTTCAAAGGTGGCGATAGCCTGGTAGATCAAGGCCTCCAGCGCCTTGATATCCACACTGGAAACACTGTTGCCCGCCAGCGCCGGCAGGCCGTAGTTGACCACCGACGTACCGGCCGGTGTGTGCAACGTGGCGTCGGTATCGAGCAACGACGTGGTGTTGAGCAGCCACGCCAGGTCGCGCAGCACCGAGGCTTTCAATTGGGTCAGGGACAGCACGCGTTTGTCGGCGCTTTCCTTGGGGTTGGTTGGATCGTCGTCAGTCAACCGGTCCAACAGGGACGGTTGCAGACGGTCGCGGGAAGCGATTTCAGTGACCACCAAAGCGGCTCCACGGACGGGTTGTGAGAGGGACAAGTGGGCTGCGGCCGTGGCGCGAAGCCACGGCCTCAAGGGCTATCAGCGCTTGGTGTTGGAACGGATGTTCCAGCCAAACTTGATCGCGCCGCCGTCTTTGGTGCCGTCGGCTTTCTGCGGCTGGTAGTCGACCATCACTTGGGCGAAGTTCAGGGTGACGTTCTCGGTCAGGCGGTCATCGGTGCCCGAACCGCCGGTGCTGAGGGAGGTCACCAGCACTTCTTCCAGGTTGATCACCATGTACTCGACCTGGCTTTCGCCACCGGCCTTGCGCACGGTCAGCTTGACCTTGTCGATGTGCTTGCCGCTGGCACAGTGCATCATCAGGTTCGGCGAGGCCTTGTCGACGTACTTGGTCAGCGACAGGTCCTGGATATTCACCTTGCCCGCGCCGCCGCCACCGCCCACGTGCATGTTGCCGGACTGGGCCATGCCCCAGCTCCAGTTCAGCACGTCGATTTCGTCCTTGTGGGCCTTGTCCATGGACTCGCCCTTGATGTCGCCGATCTTGATGAAAATATCAACAGCCATGTTTTCTCCCTGTGTGGTCTCAGCCACGATATTTGGTTAACGCCGTGTCCCTGTAGGAGCCGGCTTGCCGGCGATGGCGTCCTCAAGATCGCCATCGCCGGCAAGCCGGCTCCTACAAAGGGCGATGCGGGTTCTTACGCGCTTTTCGCCGAAGGCAGCTTCGATACCAGGCGCAACGACACCGTCAGCCCTTCAAGCTGATAGTGCGGGCGCAGGTAGAACTTGGAGTTGTAGTAACCCGGGTTGCCTTCCACTTCTTCCACGATCACTTCGGCAGCCGCCAATGGGTGCTGGGCCTTGGTGGTTTCGGTGGAGTGCGCAGGGTCACCGTCCACGTAGTTGAGGATCCAGTCCTGCAACCAGCGCTGCATTTCGTCCTTCTCTTTGA
Source organism: Pseudomonas reactans (assembly GCF_013385825.1). Taxonomy (GTDB): domain Bacteria; phylum Pseudomonadota; class Gammaproteobacteria; order Pseudomonadales; family Pseudomonadaceae; genus Aquipseudomonas; species Aquipseudomonas reactans. Next base: position 262,721 of record NZ_JACAPG010000023.1, read on the forward strand.
AGGAACCGATCTTGTCGCGCACGATGCACTTCAAGTAGTGGGCGAAACGGCAGGTGGCGAACAGGTACGGCAGGCGTGCGGCCAGGTTGGCGTTGGCGGTGGCGTCCGGGTCATCGTATTCGGCCGGTTTCTGCAACGACTGGGCGCCAATGAACGCGGCGAAGTCGGTGTTTTTCTTGTGCAGCAGCGGCATGAAACCGTTCTTCGCCAGCTCCGCTTCACGGCGGTCGCTGATGGCGATTTCGGTCGGGCACTTCATGTCCACGCCACCGTCATCGGTAGGGAACGTGTGCGCCGGCAGGTTTTCCACTTCACCGCCAGACTCGATGCCACGGATGCGCGAGCACCAGCCGTAGTGTTTGAACGAACGGTTGATGTTCACTGCCATCGCGTACGCGGCGTTGGCCCAGGTGTATTTGGAGCTGTCGGCACCGTCGGTGTTTTCTTCGAAGGCGAAGGCTTCCACCGGATCCGTCTTGGCGCCGTACGGCAGGCGCGCCAGGAAGCGCGGCATGGTCAGGCCGATGTAGCGCGAGTCTTCCGATTCACGCAGCGAACGCCAGCCCGCGTATTCCGGGGTGGTGAAGATCTTGGTCAGGTCGCGCGGGTTCGACAGTTCCTGCCACGAGCCCATGCCCATCACAGTCGGCGACGCCGCAGCGATGAACGGCGAGTGCATCGCTGCGCAGACTTTCGACAGTTCGCCCAGCAGTTCCACGTCCGGTGGCGACTGGTCGAAGTAGTAGTCGCCCACCAGGCAGCCGTAGGGTTCGCCGCCGAACTGGCCGTATTCTTCTTCGTACATCTTCTTGAAGATCGGGCTCTGGTCCCACGCGGTGCCTTTGAATTTCTTCAGGGTCTTGTGCAGGTCCGGCTTGGAGATGTTGAGCACGCGGATCTTCAGTTGCTCATCGCTCTCGGTGTTGTTGACCAAGTAGTGCAGGCCACGCCAGGCGCTTTCCAGCTGCTGGAAATCCTGGTGATGGATGATCTGGTTGACCTGGGCGGTCAGCTTGGCGTCGATGGCGGCGATGATCGATTCGATCGACTTGATCGCGTCATTGGACACCAGGTCGGTCTGCGCCAGAGCCTGTTCGGCCAAGGTGCGCACCGCGGTTTCCACGGCTTCGCGGGCACGCTCGGTCTTGGGCTTGAACTCTTGCAGCAGCAGGTTGGCGAACTCGCTGGCTTCTTCGGTGGCACCCAGGATCTGGCTGCCTTCGCGGGCGGTATTGTCGGTCATGATTACTGATCCCCTGCAGGCTTCGGCGCGCTGGCAAGTGCCTGGAGCAGTGCCGGGTCCTTGATCGCCTTCATGATGATTTCTTCAGCGCCGGTCTTGCCGTCCATGTAGGTCAGCAGGTTGGCCAGTTGGGTGCGGGCTTCGAGCAGTTGGTTCAGCGAGTCGACCTTACGGGCCACGGCGGCCGGGCTGAAGTCGTCCATGCTTTCGAAGGTGATGTCCAGGCTCAGGTTGCCTTCGCCGGTCAACTCGTTCGGTACGTGGAACGCCACGCGCGGCTGCATCGCCTTGAGGCGCGAGTCGAAGTTGTCGACGTCCACTTCAAGGAACTTGCGGTCGGCCACCGGCGCCAGAGGCTCGGCGGGCTTGCCGGCGAGGTCGGCCATCACGCCCATCACGAAGGGCAGTTGGACCTTTTTCTCGGCGCCGTAAAGCTCGACGTCGTACTCGATCTGCACTCGAGGCGCGCGGTTGCGCGCGATGAATTTCTGAGAACTTTGCTTCGCCACGTTGCTGCTCCTGGTCGCTTGAGCGACGGTGTTGTTACTGCACAGTCGGGCGGTTTATTCGCCGTCCGGGCCGCGCAGGTTTTCAAATTGGGACATGCCGTCGGGAATCAGATTGCGCACGATGGCCGCGAAGTCGGCGTGCACCAGATGCTTCGCCCGGTTCAACAGCACCGGCAGCGGGCTCGAGGGCTCGTGCCGGGTGTAGTACGCAAGGATCTTGTCGAGGCTGCGCAGCACGTCGTCGCGGCTGGCGATATCGCCAACCGGGCGCGGTGCTGCGGGCGCAGCGGCGAAGTCGGCCGAGGGGGCATTGTCGTCACTGACGGCCTCGGGTTCGCTGCTACTGTCGGTGCCGGGCACCGCTTGATTGAGGATCTGCAACGCTTGTTTGAGCGGTTGCTTCAAGGCACTGAGGTCAACGCCCTGGGCAGAACCGACCTGATCGTTGACCTGCCGTTCGATGGCTTCACACGCCGCACGCGCCGCAATCAGCGAGTCGCGGGTGGCTTGCAGGTGCTCGGGGTCGCTGTCGAGGAACGCGGCGTTGAGCTGCTGGGCGCCGAGTTGCTCGTCGGGGAAGCTCAACAGGCCACTGGCGTTGAGCGCCGCGCGCAGGCTCACGGGCCCGAAAGTGCGCGAACGCGTGAGGATGCTTTCACGCAGCAAGCGAATGTTGGTGTCGCAGGTCAGGCCGGTGAGGGCGTTGATGCGCACGGTGGGGTCGTTGTCGTCGTCGGCATCCAGGCGCGGGTGCAGGTCGGCCCAGTAATCGCGCAGCAACGCGTCGATCAGCGTCAGTGCTTCGGCAAGGCCCGCCACACCCTGGAGGGCGAGGGCGCTTTGCAGCAGGAAATGGGTGATGCGCAAGTCTTTGCTGCGCGCGAGCAAGTCGAGGCTTTGCTGCTGGATGCTGCGCCATTCCGGCGGTTCAGCGGGCAGGATGGAGTCGCCCATGCTGCGCTCGGGTTGGCCCTTGGCATCACGCTCCAATTGCAGAAATTGCGCGTCATATTCCATGTCTTCGCCACAGGGCGAAGTCGCGGAAACGGCGGTGAGCAGCAACGGCACATCCACTGAATTTGATCTCCCTATCAGCCCGTTAGATGGCGGGCAATTCATGCATTAGTTGCGCGAGGAACTTTGCATGTTTTCTTGGTCATATAAGCAAGATGCCACTAATGTGCCATCACTGGTATTCAAGAAGTTGTGCATTTTTGGTGTAGTACTTATGCCTTGTCAAGGTAAGCTATTCGCCCTCTGTGACAGATGTGCGGTGCTTAACAACCTGCGCGACTGGTGGGTCGAACGACGCACCGGGACAGGATTTTTGTCATAGAGCCCAGTTAAGATCAGCGATCATGCTGGCATTGGCAGGTTTTAGACGGTCGATTGCTCGACCTGATGGCGATATCCCGGGAGGCGCTGTCCTGGGAATCGACCGCGCGCGAAGTATCAGCAAGGAGGCAAGATGTCGCTGTGTTTGACTATCACTAGTTATCACAAGATTACCCCTGGGCAGTGCTCCGAAAAGTCCATGAGTCAGGGCTCGATGGCTATTGGCCGCAGTTCCGATAATGACTGGGTATTGCCTGACCCAGAGCGCCTGGTCTCCTCGCAACATTGCGTTATTCAATACAAAGATGGTCGTTATTATCTAACGGATAACAGTACAAACGGAGTGGAGTTGGTTAACGCCGGTATTCGTTTGCGTAGAGGTAATAGCGAGCTGTTGCAAGATGGCGAGTTGATCCGCATCGGCGATTACGAGATTCAGGCGCGTATCGATTTCAACGTGCAGGCCGTCGACAGCCAGCCGTTTGCCGGCGATTCACCGAACAGCTTTGAAGCGCTGATGGGCGCCGTGGCGAACAAGCCTGCTCCGGTGCCGGTGATCGCGCCGCAGTTCCAGGGCGCTTCGTCGATGGACACGCTGCCGGACCTGTTCGACTTCCTCAGCCCCACTGCTGTGCCGCCGCCGACCGTGCCGGACCATGTGCCGTCCGAGCAGCATGACTTCCGTCCGCCGACGCCGGTTGCGCTCGAGAAACCCGTGGTTTCGGGCTCGGTGATTCCCGAGGATTGGGACCTGTTTGGCGATGCACCTGCGTCCGTTGCACCACCGCCCGCACCGGTCATTCAGCCGCCACCTGCGGTCGAGCCTGTGGCAAACACTCAGCAAACCGACCTCCTGCAAGCCTTTCTGCGCGGCGCTGGCCTCGATCAACTGCGCCTGGACAAAGCCCAGGCCGAGGCCCAGATGGAAAACATCGGCCGCAGCTACCGCCTGATGGTCGAAGGCCTGATCGACGTGTTGCGTGCCCGCGCCAGCCTCAAGGGCGAGTTCCGCATGCAGCAGACCATGATCCAGCCCGCTGAAAACAATCCGTTGAAATTCGCCCCGAATGCCGACGAAGCGTTACTGCTTTTGCTTCGCCACGGTAACCAAGCGTTTATGGCGCCGGATGCCGCCGTGCGTGACAGTTTCAACGATCTGCGCGCCCACCAACTGGCGGTGATGGCAGGCGTGGAAGCGGCGATCAAACACCTGCTCACGCGCTTTGAGCCAGCACAACTGGAAGAGCGCATGGGCAAGCCCGGCGGGCTCTCGAGTATTTTCAACGGCTCACGCCAAGCCCAGTACTGGCAGCAGTTCACCGAGCTCTACAGCAATATTTCCCGCGAGGCCCAGGAAGATTTCCAGGACCTGTTCGGTCGTGAATTCAGCCGGGCCTACGAAGAGCACAGCACACGACAGCGTCGATAAAACCGCGCCGCAACACATGGATAAACGGATAGCTAAACACGTCATTGAGGACGCAGGATGATTCCCAGGTTTTTACTCGCAGCCGCCACCTTGCTGCTGCTGACGGCGTGTGCCAAAGACGCCGCCAAACCCGAAACCACCGCTGAGACCGAAGCGGAGACGGCCGCCGTCGAGCTGCACTTTCATGCGATCAACGGGCTCAACCCCGGCGCCAACGGCCAAGCCGCGCCAGTGCGGGTGCGCATCTTCGAACTGAAAAACGCCGCCACCTTCGCCCGCTCCGATTACTTCGCATTGGCCGACCGTGCCCAATCCACCCTGGGCCTGGACCTGCTGGACCAGGACGAAGTGATGGTGCAGCCCGGCGAGCAACTGAGCATCCAGCGCGACCTCGACCCGTCCACACGCCAGATCGGCTTGCTGGTGGGCTATCGCGAGCTGGACCGCGCGCAATGGCGCACGGTGATCAACGTGCCCGCGCGCCAATACACCGAATACCAGATCAGCCTCGATGTGCGTGCCGTGCGCGCCGACGTCGTGGTCACCCCATCCAGCCCTGCCCAATAAGAAGCAATCGGAGCCCCCATGTCCTGGAACAATCGCGTGGTCTGGTCGGAAGGCATGTTCATCGGAACGCAGCACTTCCAGCAGCATGACCGTTACCTGGAAAACCTGATCGATGCCCGCAGCCGCCCGTTGTCTGCCGGGGCCTGGGGTTTTTCCGAGCTGCTGATCGACCAGGGCCTGCTGGCCCAGGGCAAGCTGGCGATCGTCTCGGCGCGTGGCCTGTTGCCCGACGGCACGCCGTTCAACATTCCCCAGGACGATCTGGCGCCGAGCCCGCTGAACGTCGATGACAACCTGCGCGATGGCCTGTTGTACCTGGCGCTGCCGCTTAAGCGTGCCGGTGCCCGCGATACTGTGGAGGAAGGCGAAGCCCTGGAGGCGGCGCGTTATGTGAGCCAGGTCCGCGAAGTGCGTGACGATAATGCACCCTTCGAAAACCGCGCACCGGTGGCCTTGGGCTCCCGGGCTCTGCGCCTGCTGACCACCCAGGATGGCATCAGCGATTACGCCGCTATTGGCCTGGTGCGCATCAAGGAAAAACGCGCCGACCGCGCGCTGGTCATCGACGACACCTACATCCCGCCCGTGCTGGACGTGGCGGCGAGCAAACCGCTGACGGCATTTCGCAGCGAGCTGCTTGGCCTGCTGCACCAACGAGGTGAAGCCCTGGCGGGGCGCGTGGTCGCTTCGGGCGCCGGTGGCGCGTCGGAGATTGCCGATTTCATGCTGCTGCAACTGGTCAACCGCGCCCAACCGCTGATCCAGCATTTGAGCCAGTTGAGCCCGCTGCACCCGGAGCGTTTCTTCAGTGAATTGGTGAGCTTGGCCGGTGAGTTCTCGACCTTCTCGACCTCGGGCCGCCGTCCCCAGGAGTACCCGCAGTACCAGCACGACGACCTGGCGCTGAGCTTTGCTCCGGTGATGGCCGCCCTGCGTGAAGCGCTGTCGATGTTGATCGACAGCAAGGCCACGCCAATCCCGATTGTGGAGAAAGCCTACGGCGTCCATGTGGCGATGCTGGCCGACAAGACCCTGCTCGACAACGCCAGCTTCATCCTCGTGGTGCGTGCCGATGTTCCCGGCGAAACCCTGCGCGCGCGCTTCGGCCAGCAGAGCAAAGTCGGTTCGGTGGAGCACATCCGCGACCTGGTCAACCTGCAACTGCCGGGCATCACCCTGTTGCCTCTGCCCGTGGCGCCGCGCCAATTGCCGTACCACGCAGGTTCCACCTACTACGAGCTAGATCGCGGCAGCGAGGCCTGGCAACAGCTGGGCAACTCCGGCGGCTTTGCCTTCCACATCGCCGGGCAGTTCCCGGGCTTGAACCTGGCCTTTTGGGCGATCCGAGGATAATCCGCGATGCATCCCAATGATGATGACCGCACCCAGTTCATGCCGCGTCCGGGCGGCCGGGCGCCGGAGCCTGCGCGTGCCGAACCTTCACCGCTGGCCATGCCGGCCGCGCCGATGCTCACCGGCAAGAGCCAGGGCCTCAACCCGCTGGAAAGCGCCGCCGGCCCGTTGTTGGCACTGCTGACGCGGCTGCGCAACACCATCTCCCACCCAGCGCCGGCCAGCCTGCGCGCGCAGTTGCTGGCGTATCTGCGCCAGTTTGAAGAGCGCGCCGAAGCGGCCGGTATCGCCCGCAACGAAGTGCTGCTGGCGCGTTATGCGCTGTGCACCGCGCTGGATGAAGCGGTGTTGAGTACGCCTTGGGGCAGCACCAGTGACTGGGGCAAGCAGAGCCTGCTGATCACGGTGCATAACGAAGCTTGGGGCGGTGAGAAAGTCTTTCAGTTGCTCGACCATTGCCTGCAAAGTCCACGGGAACGCCTGTACCTGCTGGAGCTGCTGTACCTGTGCATGTGCCTGGGTTTTGAAGGCCGTTATCGCGTAATGAACGACGGCCGCAGTCAGTTGGAAACCCTGCGTGAGCGCACGGCTGCCGCCATTCGCAGCGCCCGTGGCGAACACGAACGTGAACTGTCGCCACACTGGCGGGGCGTGACCGTGGCGCGGGATCGCTTGGCGCAATTCATGCCGCCGTGGATCGCCGTGGCTATCGGCGTGGCGCTGTTGCTGGCGCTGCTGTTTGGTTTGCGCATGAAGCTGGCGTCGGATGCCGAGCCGGTGTTCAAGAACATCCACGCCTTGGGCGAAATCCCGGTGCAGGCCATCGACCGTCCGGTGGCACAACCCAAAGTAATCGAGCGCCCACGCCTGGCCGGTTTCCTGGTGGAAGACATCAAGGCCGGGCGCGTTGCTGTAGAAGATGCGGTCGACCGTTCAGTGGTGACCATCCGTGGCGACGAGCTGTTTGCGTCCGCCAGCTCCAGCATTGTCGATGACTACCAACCGCTGATGCTGCGCATCGCCGATGCCATTCGCAAAGTGAAAGGCCAGGTACGCGTGACCGGGCACAGCGACAACCGCCCGATTGCCACGCTGCGTTTCCCGTCCAACTGGGCGCTGTCGGAAGCGCGCGCCAAGTCTGTGCTGGAAATCCTCGCGGCCAAGACCGGCCAGGCGGATCGCTTCAGCGCCGAGGGCCGAAGCGACACCGAGCCAGTGGCGACCAACGCCACCGCAGAAGGCCGCGCCCGCAATCGTCGGGTTGAAATCACCGTATTGGCGGAGGGCGTCGAGTGAAGGCGTTTTTCAGTTTCATGATTCGCTGGGTGATTCCCGTGCTGGGCCTGATCGCCCTGAGCCTGATCATCTGGTTTGTCGGGCCGTTGCTCGACGTGCTGGTGCCGGAAGGGCGCCGCTGGGCGCTGATCATCCTGGTGTTCGCGGTGTGGATTGCCTACCGCGTATTCCGCATCATCCAGGCGCGGCGTCAGGCCGCCGAAGTGATGCGCAGCCTGGCCGCCGAAACCCCGGCTGACCCGAACAGCGTTGCCACCGCCGAAGAACTCACCACCCTGCGCCAGCGCATGGACGAGGCCTTGGCGCTGCTGAAAAAGGCCAAGCTCGGTGGCGATGAGCGCCGCAACCTCTACGAGCTGCCGTGGTACGTGATCATCGGCCCACCGGGCTCGGGCAAGACCACGGCGCTGGTCAACTCCGGACTGCATTTCCCGCTGGCGGCACAGTTGGGCGCCGGTGCCGTGCGGGGTGTCGGCGGCACGCGCAACTGCGACTGGTGGTTTACCGATCAGGCTGTGTTGCTCGACACCGCCGGGCGCTACACCACCCAGGACAGCAACTCCACGGTGGATAAAGCCGCGTGGCTGGGCTTCCTCGACCTGCTGAAAAAGCAGCGTTCGCGTCGGCCGATCGATGGCGCCTTTATCGCCATCAGCCTGTCGGACCTGTTGCTCGGCACCGACGCCGAGCGCGCCGCCCACTCCGCCGCCATCCGCTTGCGGATCCAGGAGCTGTACACCCAACTGGGCGTGCGCTTCCCGATCTACCTGATGCTGACCAAGCTCGACCTGGTGCCGGGCTTCATGGAGTTCTTCGACAACCTGAGCAAGGAAGAGCGCGCCCAGGTGTGGGGCATGACCTTTGCCCTGGACGACGGCAAAAACAGCGACAGCCCGTTGGCGCACCTGCAAAGCGAATTCGCCGGGCTGGAACAGCGCCTCAACGAACGTCTGGTCGAACGCCTGCAACAGGAACGCGACCCGGCGCGGCGCGACCTGATCTACGGCTTCCCGCAGCAGTTCGGCGCATTGAAGGATTGCCTGCAAAGCTTCCTCGAAGGCGTGTTCAAGCCCAATGCCTTTGAAGAGCGCGTGTTGCTGCGCGGTGTGTATTTCACCAGCGGCACCCAGGAAGGCAGCCCGATCGACCGCCTGATCGGCGCCATGGCTCAAAGCATGAACCTGGACCGCCAGCACCTGGCGCGTCAGAGCGGCACAGGGCGCAGTTACTTCATCGAAAAACTCTTCACCGCCGTGGCGTTTGCCGAGCGTGGCTTGGTCGGGGTGAACCCCAAGGTCGAGCGCCGACGCAAGTGGATTGCACGCGGCGTGCTGGCCGCCACCGTGGCGACTGTCGTGGTGGTCAGCGGTTTGTGGTGGATGAGTTACCGCGCCAACCAGGCGTATATCGCCCAGGTCGACCAGAAGGTCGCACCGCTGGGCCAGACCGTGCAGAACCTGAGCCCGGCGCAGCGTGACATCCTCGCGGTGCTGCCATTACTCAACGCCGTGAAGAACCTGGCCGGCGACTCGCCGAGCTGGTCCGAAGGCCTGGGGCTGTACCAGGGCGACATGCTTGAAGCCGAGTCCGCCAGCGTCTACCGCAAGCTGTTGATCGCCGTGTTCGCACCACGCCTGGTGACGCGCATCGAAGAACAACTGCACGGCGGCGGCAATTCCGACTTCCTCTATGAAGGCCTCAAGGCCTACTTGATGCTCGCCGATGCCGAGCACTACGACCCGGACTTCATCAAGGCCTGGATCGCCCTCGACTGGGACCGCAACCTGCCGCGCGACTTGCCGGCCGATCAGCGCCAGGCATTGGCCGGGCACTTGCAGTCGCTGTTCGAACGCCATCCGCCCAATGCACGCCTGGATCCACGGCTGATCGACGACCTGCGCCGCCAACTGCAACAACTGCCGGTGGCTCAGCGCGTGTATGACCGGGTCAAGCGCCAGAAACTGCCTGAAGGGATCCCGGACTTTCGCATCAACGAAGCAGCCGGTCGTGACGCGGCGCTGGTGTTCAGCCGCAAAAGTGGCAAGCCGCTGGGCGAGCCGTTGAGTGGGTTCTTCACCGCCAAGGGCTATCGCCAGGCGTTTTTGCTCAGCAGCCTGAACCAGACCGGCACCCTGGCTGAAGAGCAGTGGGTGTTGGGGCACGAACAGGCCGACCAGCAGAACGTGGTGAGCCTCGCCGCCGACGTACGCCGCCTGTATTTCCAGGATTACCAGCGTCAGTGGGACGCCATGCTGGCGGACATCGACTTTGTGCCGATTACCAGCGTGGCCCAGGCGGCCGACGTATTGCGGGTGATTTCCGGCCCGACTTCTCCGCTGAAAAAACTGCTGGTGGCGGTGGCCAAGGAAACCGATCTGCAAGCCGAAGAGCGCCAATTGGCCGCTAAAGGCGTGCCGGTGGAAGGCGGCGTCGACAAGCTCAAGGAGCGCCTAGGCAGCCTGCTTGGCCAGGAGCAACCGAGCGCCAATGCACCGGCTGCGGCGGATGATCCGGTGACCGCACACTTTGCCGAACTCAACAGCATCGTCAGCAAGAATGAAGGCGAGCCAGCGGCCATCGATGGCCTGCTCACCGACATGAATGCGCTGTATGTGCAGGTCAGCGCCATGGTTGGCGCCAGCGGTGATGCCTTGCTCGGCGAGGCGAAGAACCAGGCGGCAGCGGCGGCCACGCGGGTCAGCCTGAATGCCGAACGCCAGCCGCCGCTGGTGCAGGGCATGGTCAAATCGGTGGTCAACTCCACCACCAACAGCATGATGGGCGGGGTGCGCAATCAACTGAACGCGGCCTGGGTCAGCGAAGTGGTCAACGTGTATCGCCAGTCCCTGGCCGGCCGCTACCCCATGTCGCCGGGCAGCGCGCGGGATGCCACCCTGGACGACTTCGGCCAGTTCTTCGGCGTGGGCGGGGTGATGGACAACTACTTCCGCAAATACCTGCAGCCTTACGTAGACACCTCCGCGCAGACCTGGCGCTGGCAGCCGGGCGCGGCGCAGAAGCTGGGGATTGCGCCGGGCGTGCTGCAAACCTTCCAGCGCGCAGCGACGATCCGCGATGCGTTCTTCCGCGCTGGCGGCACCCAGCCGATTGTGCGGTTCGAACTCAAGCCGGTGTCGATGGACCCGACCATCACCCAGTTCCTGCTGGACCTGGACGGTCAGCAACTGAGCTACGACCACGGCCCCAGCCGCCCAGTGGCGATGCAATGGCCGAACCCCGGCAGCATTGGCGTGGTGCGTATCTCCATCATGCCGCCGTCGGCCAGTGGCCGTTCCGGCGTGACCCTGGACGGACCGTGGGCCTGGTTCCGCTTGCTGGAACAGTCGGACCTCACCGCTGGTAATTCCCCGGACCGCTTCAACCTGCGCCTGCGTGTCGACGGTGCGAGCATTGCCTACGAACTGCGCGCCAACAGCGCCTTCAACCCGTTCAAGAGTCGCGTGCTCAGTGGCTTCAGCCTGCCGGAGCGGCTATGACGACGCTGGGTTTCTACGGCAAGTTGGCCAGTCGTGGTGACTTTGTCAGCCGCGCGCTACCCCAGAGTTTTATCGGCCCGTGGGACAGCTGGTTGGCGGCGGGTCTGCTCGCCAGCCAGAGCAGCCTGGGCGGCGACTGGCTCAACACCTACCTGGTCAGCCCGTTGTGGCGCTTTGTGCTGGCGCCGGGTGTATGCGGACCGGACGCGGCGGCGGGTGTGGTGATGCCGAGCATCGACCGGGTCGGGCGTTACTTCCCGCTGGCGGTGGTGACCTTGCTCGATCACGACACCAATCCTGCGTCCCTGGTCGGCGGGCCGGACACCTGGTTCGAGCAGGCCGAAGCGTTGCTGCTCAGCACCCTGGATGCCGGCGCCACCTTCGAAAGTTTTAATGATGGCCTCGACAGCCTGGGCTTTCCGGCGAGCGAGCCGCGCGCGGTGGGTGGCCGTTTCGCCGGCTTGCAACGGGTGGCCGCCACCGTGCCTCACGGGCGCATGACCGCCCTGGCCGAACAGGCCTGCGAAGGCGCGAGCCTGTGGTGGGGCCGTGGCTCGCAGACGATTTCCCCTGGTTTGTTGCGGTGTCAGGGCTTGCCTGCCGCCGGCGATTTTGCGCAGTTTTTGCTCGGACAAGAAGGTGTGGTGTAGATGGGGTCGACGTACAAATCCGCGAGCAAAAGCCATGTGGGCATGGTTCGCCAGGTCAACGAAGACGCCTGCCTGGATCTGCCGGAAAACCGCCTGTGGGTGGTGGCCGACGGCATGGGCGGGCACGCGGCGGGGGATTACGTGAGCAGCCTGATCGTCGACAGCCTGCGCAGCGTGCCGGTGGGGCGCTCGCTGGATGAATACACGGCGGCGCTGCGCAACGACCTGCTGCGCATCAACGCCGCCGTGCGCGAAGAAACCGCCCACCGTGGCGTGACCATGATGGGCAGCACCGTGGTGCTGTTGGCCGCGCGTGGCCTGCGCGGCGTTTGCCTGTGGGCTGGCGACAGCCGCTTGTACCGCCTGCGCGACGGCGTGCTGGAAGGCATCTCCCGCGACCACAGCTACGTGCAAGACCTGCAAGACAGCGGCCTGCTCAGCGAAGCCGACGCCCGCACGCATCCACGGGCCAATATCGTCACCCGTGCGATTGGCGTGGAAGCGCACCTGGAACTGGCGGTGGTTGACCTGCTGATCGCTCCCGGTGACAGCTATTTGCTGTGCAGCGATGGCCTGAACAAGACCGTCGAAGACCATGAGATCCGCGAAGTCCTCGGCCACGACACGCCGGATGAAATCGTGCGCAGCCTGGTGCACCTGGGGCTCAACCGGGGTGCGCCGGACAACATCACCGCCATCGTTGTGAAGGTATCGGCATGAACATCCTGATTCCGGGTTATGACATCGAAGGCGAGATCGGCGAAGGCGCCATGGCCAGCGTGTACCTGGCGACCCAGCGTTCCCTGGAGCGCAAGGTGGCGTTGAAGGTGATGGCGGCGGCATTGGCGGCTGACCCGAGCTTCTGCGAGCGCTTCCTGCGTGAGGGCAAGACCCTGGCGCGCTTGTCGCATCCGCACACGGTGACCATCCATGACATCGGCAATGTCGGTGAGCTGTATTACATGGCCATGGAATACCTGCCCAACGGCACGCTCAAGGAGCGCATCGCCGCCGGCATGACGCCGGAGCAGGGCGTGACGCTGATCCGCCAGATCGCCTCGGCGCTGGGCTATGCCCACGCCCAGGGCCTGGTGCACCGCGATGTGAAACCGGCGAACATTCTGTTCCGCGCCGATGGTACGGCGGTGCTGTCCGACTTCGGTATCGCCAAGTCGCTGGATGATCGCACTCAGTTCACCCAGGCCGGGTTTGCCGTGGGCACGCCGAGCTATATGAGCCCAGAACAGGCGCGGGGCCAAGAGATTGATGGTCGCGCCGACCTGTACGCGTTGGGTGTGGTGCTGTACGAGATTCTCGTCGGCAAGCTGCCGTACACCGGCACTGATGCACTCTCCACGGCGCTCGCGCACCTGACTGAACCGCTGCCCGAATTGCCGGTGCACCACGGTCGTTATCAGGAGGTGCTGCGCAAGCTGTTGGCCAAGGATCCGGCGGAGCGTTTCGCGGATGCGGCGGCGTTGTTGCGGGCGTTGGATAACCTGCCGTCGGAATCGCCAGAGGCTACGTTGGTGCGGCCGTTGCCGATCCCGATGAGTTTTGATCTGGCTGGCATCACCCCGGAATCCATCGAGATCCCCACCGACAAACCCCAGCCGGTGCGCCAACCGGTGGTGCCGCCGTCCCAGCACAGCGAGCAGCGCCGTGGGCCGGTGTTGGCACTCGCCGCTGTTGCAGTGGCGGTTGCGTTGGCGATTGGTGGTGCCAGTTATTGGTGGTTGAGCGGCAGCGATGAACCTGTGGCCAAACCCCCGGCTGCGGTGGTTGTGCCGCCAGTGGCGCCGCCTGTGGCAGAAGTGGATGGCGGCCAGCGTCCGTTGCTGATGGCGGGCAAGAAAACCCTGTTCCAGCGCGTCCTCAGCAAACCCGGCGCCAAGCTTTCAACCGACGCCGGCAGTGCGCCGGGCAAGGCCTTGCCGGCGTTTTCCGTGCTCTACGTCTACCAGCGCAAGGACGTTGACGGCAGCCCGTGGCTGCGCGTCGGCGCCGCCACCGATGGCCGCAGTGATGGTTGGTTGCCTGCGTCCCAGGTCAGCGACTGGAAGCAGAGCCTGGTCTTGAAGTTCACCGAGCGTTCAGGCCGCGCGCCGGTGATGTTCCTGCGCCAATCCGCTGAAGTGGAAAAGTTGCTGGCTGACCCGGCCGCCGCCAAAGGCGCACTGGCCAAGGCGCAGAAAAACAGTGAGGACAACAGCCAGATCCTGGCCCTGGAACCGACCGCCAGTGCAGTGCCGCAAAACCAGTTCTACCTGCTGCCGATCTTCGATTCCAAAGAGAGCTTCGACGAAAACGGCCAGCCGGTGCAGTTGCTCAATGTGGCCTCCATCGATCCCGGCAGCAGCGCGGCCGCCAAGCCCTCGACACCGGTGATCAAAGCCAACGCCGATGCCTTCCGCACGGCGGTTGTGCTGGTGGTCGATACCACCGTTTCCATGCAGCCCTATATCGACCAGATCCGCGACGTGGTGCACGAACTGCAAACCCGCATCGGCGAGCGTGGCGAGTTGGACAGCGTGAGCTTCGGCATGGTCGGCTTTCGCAGCAGCATCAAGAAAACCCCTGGCCTGGAATACGTCGCCAAGACCCTGATCACCCTCGATCAGGGCCGCGACCCGCAACGTTTCCTCGACATGGCGCGCCAGATCAAGGCGTCCACCGTGTCCAGCCATTCCTTCAACGAAGATGCGTTCGCCGGAGTCATGCAGGCAGTGGATGGCATGGATTGGTCCGGCTATGGCGGACGCATCATCCTGCTGGTCACCGACGCCGGCGCGCTGCGCAAGAACGATCCGTTTGCCGCCACCCAGATGAACGAAGCCGAGGTACGCCAGGCCGCGCTGGGCAAACAGATCAAGATCTACGCCCTGCACCTGCGTACCGACGCCGGCAAGAAAACCCATGCCGGTGCCGAGAGCCAGTACCGCATCCTTACCGCTGACGCCAACCCGCAGATCGGCGACCTCTACACGGCGGTGCCCGGTGGCGATGTGCGCAAACTCGGTGAACGTGTGGATGAGATCGGCACGGTGTTCGCCAACCTCGTACATCAAGTGCGCAGCAACACGCCACAGCCGGTGCCGTTGTTGAACAGCGCGCCGAGCCTTGCGGACAAATCCGCCGCCGTCGGTTACGCCATGCACATGGATTTCCTCGGGCGCAAAACCGCAAGCCAGGCGCCACAATTGGTCAGCGCCTGGACCGCCGACCGCGACCTGACCAACCCGGCACTGCCGGCGTTCCAGGTGTGCGTGATGCTGACCAAGCTGCAGCTCAATGACCTGCAGCAGTCGCTGAAACTGATCGTCGATGCAGCGCGCAAGACCCAGACTTCACCCAAGGACTTCTTCCAGGAAATCGCCAGCGCCTCGGCCTACATGAGCCGTGACCCGCAAGCCCTGCGCAAGGGCGGCAACCTGGCCGACGGCGGCATCCTCGGCGAATACTTGGAAGGCCTGCCGTACCGCAGCAAGTCGCTGAATATGACCCAGGACCTGTGGTTGTCGTTGAGCGTGGCCGAGCAGGAAGACTTTATCGACGAGCTGGACTCGAAGATCCGCCTCTACGAAACCTTCCACAATGACCTGGCCAACTGGGTCCGTTTCGGCGATGCCGAGCCGGGTGACGCGTTGTACCGCGTGCCGTTGTCGACGTTGCCGTGATGCTGAACCTGAACGCGGTGCACAAGAGCCGGGGCGTCGGCAGTCAGCGCTACAGCCTGGTAATTCCGGCGCTGACGCTGCGTGCGGGTGAGCAATTGGCGATTGTCGGGCCCAGCGGTTGTGGCAAAAGCACCTTGCTGGATTTGCTGGCGTTGGTATTGGCGCCGGATCAGGTCGGGCAGTTTGAATTTCATCAGCAGGACATTGACGGATTGTGGCGCGGTGATCAGCAATCCACGCTGGCTGCGCTGCGTAGCCAGCATCTGGGTTACGTGCTGCAAACCGGCGGCTTGCTGGGGTTTCTCGATGTGCGCGGCAATATCGCCTTGTCACGGCAACTGTTGGGCTTGAAGGACGACGGCAGCGTGGCGCGCCTGGCCGAGCAGTTGGAGATCAGCGACCAGTTGGCCAAGAAACCGGCAGCGCTCTCGGTGGGTCAACGCCAGCGCGTCAGCTGTGCCCGCGCCTTGGCCCATGCACCGCAACTGGTGTTGGCGGATGAACCGACGGCGTCCCTCGACCCCTTGAACGCCGAGCGCGTGATGCAGGCGCTGCTGGCCCAGGCGCGCGAACACCACGCCGCCTGTGTAATCGCCACCCATGACGAACCCCTGGCCCGCGCCAGTGGCTTGCAGGTGCGGCGTATCAGTTGCCGTCGCGACACCGACGGCGGCGTCACCGCGACCCTCGGGGAGGTGTGCTGATGCGCCTCGGTCTGGTGGCGTCGCTGGCCTGGCAGGACTATCGCAACGATGCCTGGCTGTCGGCCTGTTCGGTGCTGGCGCTGGTCGCCGTCATCGCACCGTTGCTGGTGTTATTCGGCCTGAAATTTGGACTGGTTAGCAGTTTGACCGAACGTTTGCAGACCGACCCCGCCACCCGTGAAATTATTCCGTTGGGCGGTGGTCGATTCAGCAGCGCTTTTATCGAGCAACTCGGCCAGCGCAGCGATGTGGCGTTTGCACTGCCGCGTACGCGACAGATTGCGGCGACGGCGCAGGTAGGCACCTTGGCCCTGGAAATGCTGCCGACCGCGTCGGGGGATCCCTTGCTGGCGGGTCTGCCGGTGCCCAAGGGCCTGGACCAGATCGTGCTGAGCCACACCGCTGCCGAGAAGCTGGCGGCACGGCCGGGGGATTGGCTGGAGACCCATTTTGCGCGGCAGGTGGCAGGGCGCTTTGAGGCCCAGCGCACGCGTTTGCAGGTGCTGGCGGTATTGCCGCTGGAAGCCTTCGCCCGTGACGGTTTGTTTGCCGATTTGAAATTGCTGGAAGCCGCAGAAGATTACCGTGATGGCCGCGCAGTACCGGCCTTGGGCTGGGAAGGTGAAGCGATCGGTGTGAGTGAACAACGCGTGTACCCGGCATTCCGCCTGTATGCGCGCAACCTCACCGACGTAGAACCGTTGCGGGTGTTTTTCGCCGGGCAGAACCTGCTGGTATCGACCCAGGCGCAGACCATCGCGCAGGTGCAGTCGTTGAGCCGCAACCTGTCGATCGTGTTCTGGGTGATCTGCGGGTTGGCGTTGGCGGGCGCGTTTGCGGCGATCTTTGCTGGGGCGTTGGCCGCGGTGGCGCGCAAGCGTCGGGAATTGTCGGTGTTGCGCCTGTTGGGGTTTTCCACCGGTGGGTTGTTGCTGTTTGTGGTGGTGCAGGCGCTGTACAGCGCTGGCTTCGCCGCCGTGCTCAGTGCCGGACTGTATGGCATGGCCGAGGCGGCGTTGAACAGGTTATTTGTGCAGGTGCCGGGCGAATACGCCAGCCACCTGTTGGCGCGTCATTACGGCCTGGCCCTGGTTGCAGTCATGGGCGTCAGCGCCGTGGCGGCGGCCTGTGGCGGTTGGCGAGTGGCGAGGATCCAGGCTTCTGAAGGAATCAGAGATGTATAAGTTACTGGGCGCCTGTGTGGCGCTGACCTTGGCCTCGATGGCCTGGGCCGATGAGGCGAGTGACAAACTCGACAACCCCAAACCGCTGGAGGGTGACGTCAGCCTGCCGCTGCCGTGCGAAGGCAACATGGTGTTCCGCTACGCCTACGTGCTGGCCCAAGGCACCCTGGATGACCGCGAGATCAGCCTCGGCTACCCCTTTGCCGACGGCGAGGCGGGCTATCAGCAGTCATTCATTTCCGGCTACCGCCGTGACTTCATCAATGGCCAGTTCACCCTCAAGGACCTGCCCAAAGACTGGAACAAAGTCATCGCGCCCTTGATGCCGAAGACCGACGCCAAGACTCCGCTCAAGCCCATGCTCTACTTCATCGGCAAGTACGAAGTGACGGCACGCCAGTACGCCCAGGTGATGTCTCAGGCGCAGTCCCTGGCCAGCGGCGAACCGGCGCCGGCGTGCGACGCGCCCACCGGCATGGCCGGGCGTTTGCCCAAGGTGAAGCTGTCGCGCTTTGAAGCCGAGCGTTTCTCGGCGGTGTACAGCGCCTGGCTGATGAAATACCACCGTGAGTTGCTGCCGGTCAGCGGGCGCGGCTCTTCGGCGGACGACGGCGGCTTGGGTTTTGTGCGCCTGCCCACCGAAGTGGAGTGGGAATTCGCCGCGCGCGGCGGTCATGCCGTCAGCCGCCAGGACCTGGAAGGGCGCCTGTTCCCGCGCCGTACTGAAGGCAGCGACAGCGACGGCCCGCTCGGCGATTACGCCGTGTTCAACCAGGTCGCCGGCGGCACCGGCCAGGCCGCGCGCCTTATGCCCATCGGCACCAAATTGCCCAACCCGATTGGTCTGTTCGACGTGATCGGCAACGCCGCAGAGATGGTCCAGGAATCCTTCCAGCTGGTGCACGCCGGGCGTCGCCAGGGCACCTATGGCGGTTTTGTGGTCAAGGGTGGCAACTACCTCGAAGGCGAGGGCACGCTGTTCACCGGCATGCGCCGCGAGTACCCGCTGTTCGCCGCTGACGGCACCGAGCAAAGCAACGAGACCACCGGATTCCGCGTGGCGATTGGCGCCTTGTCGGCGCCGCGCTCGCGCTACAAGGAGCTGTTCGCGCAGTGGCAGAAAGAAGGCCGCCTGGCTTCACTGACCGACGCCATCGACGACGCTCAGGACCCGACCAAGCGCCTGGACAGCATCATTGCCGCCAGTGCCGACCCCAAGCTGCAAGCCGAGCTGGGGCTGGTCAACGAAGAGCTCAAGCGCAACGTCTCGCTGATCGCCCAGCAACGCGAAGAGGCGGCGGGCAACCTGATCCAGTCGGCCGCGCTGGTGGCCGAAACCATCGCCAACTACAACATCCGCCTGGCCAACCTGCAGAAGAGCCGCCAACAGTCCCTGGACAACAAGGATCAGGCCAGCGCGCAGCTGTTCGACATGGCGATTGCCAACGGCCGCAGCGCCCTCGATGGCGCCGTGGCGATCTATATCGACAACCTGGCCACTGGCACGCGTTACACCGATGCGGTGATCCAGGCGCAGTTTCAACGGATCAAGGAAGAGTTGGATCGCAAGCCGGTGCTCGGTAAGAGCCTGGTGACGCGCGCAACACTGTTCGTTCGCCATGTCGGCAACTACCGCAAGCAACAGCGGGCCGACCCGGCAACGATCTTGAAGGAATTGCTCGCAGCGAGCGGTCAGCGATGAGCGCTGGCTGTATGGCGAGCTTGGAAGGGACTCAGGCGGCGGTGGGCCGTGCTGGGCAAGTCAAACTTAAACGAGAACACACCTATGCTTTTTTCCCGTAAGGCGGTTTCCAAGCGTCACTTGCTGCTGATCGCGGCCGGTTTCAGCACTGTGTTGACCGGTTGTGCCACGTCGCCGGCCTCCAAGGTCGCGTCGAGCACCAAGGTCGAGTACTACCCGAACTGCTACGAGCCGGTGCAGCACCTGCGCGCGACCGATTCGGACATGACCAAGTCGGTGGTGACCGGCGCGGCCATCGGCGCCGCTGGCGGTGCACTGCTGGGCGCCCTGACCGGCGACTCCGACAAGCGCGGCCGTAACGCGGCCATCGGTGCTGCGGGCGGCGCATTGGCCGGCGGCGCGGCGGGTTACTACACCGAGCGTCAGAAGCAGATCAGCGATGACAACCAGCGCATTGCCTCCTACTCCACCGACTTCAACAAAAGCGCCTCCGACATCGACCGCAGCACCGCCTACGCCAAAGCGTCGCAACAGTGCTACCAGAGCGCGTTCACCAAGCTGGTGGCCGACCGCAAGGCCAAGACCGTCAACGACACCGAAGGCCGCAAGCGCCTGGCGGAAATCGTGGCGGGCCTGAAGGAATCCAATGACCTGATCGTCGCGGTCAACGGCAAAGCCAGCGAAGACCTGAACAACTACACCCAGGCCTACGAAAAAGACCTGCAGCAAGTGGGTGTGCAGCGTAACGACGTAGTGACCGTGGCCCAGGCAGACGTAGCCCCTGCGGTCGTCCCGGCCAAGAAGGGTGGCAAGACACCACCGAAAGTCGCGAAGAAGAAGGACCTGCCGGTTGTGCCGAAAGAAGCGGTAACCACTGAGAAGAGCATCCAGACCGTGCAGGCCAAGCAAGCTGAAAGCAAGCAGGTCGCCAGCGCCGGTAAGGCGCAGATCGAAGGCACCTGCCGCGATCCTAACCTGGCCGACTGGGCGCCAGTGCCTTGCCCGAACGTTTAAGCAACATGCTGCTATAAGCGTCAAACGCCAGCCGATCTTCCGCTAATGCGCAAGATCGGTGGCGTTCTTTTTGCAAATCGTTAAACTGCTGCGGCCACTCAATAAATACACCGAGGCCGTGTCATGAAATTTCGTCTTCTCCTGTGGGTGCTGGGCCTGATGATGGGCAAAGCCAGCCGCACCAATCCTGCCTTCCAGCAACAGTTGGGCGATAAAGACCTGGCGTTCCAGTTGCAGACCCTCGACGGCAACGTTGCCCGTCACTTCATCGTCAAAGACCAGCGCATCACCAGCCGCTCGGGTGCTCACCCGTCGCCGGCGTTCGCCATCGCCTTCAAAGATGCCGCCTACGGCTTCGCCACGATGCAGGCGAAGAACAAGCAACTGGCATTCATGACGGGAATTCAGGACAAATCGATCCAGATCAAGGGCAACCCGGCGCTGGTGATCTGGTTCCAGGGGTTGACCAAGTATTTGAAGCCGAAGAAAAAGAAGTAACCACTGTAGGAGCGAGCTTGCTCGCGAAGACCGTGAACGATGACGCGGGGTGTCTGGAGCCCCGCGGTGTTCTCAGGTTTTTCGCGAGCAAGCTCGCTCCTACAGGGAGTGGGTGGCTCAGTTCTGGCTGAACTGGGACGCCAACTCGCGCAACAACACCTCGGCATCCAACACTTTGCCAACCACTTCCTCAGCCTTGTCCCGCGTCAGCCCCAGGCGCTCAAGCAGCGTATCCGGAATCGCCTCATCCGGCCCCGAACCAATCCCACGGCTGCGCAGCAAACGCACCGCCAGACACACCAGGTTCGGGTATTCGGCGTACTGACCATCGTAGGTCGGATCATGTTGGAAGCGCAGGGCAGTGGACAGTTCGTCCGGCATGTCCCAGTAACGCATCAGCCACGCACCAATTTGCTCACGACTGATGCCCAGCAAGTGTTGCTCGACATAGCTGTGGCAAAGGTGCGGGTTGACCTCCAGGTGACGGCAGATCAGCGAGAAGTGCGGTGGAAATACGTGGGCCAGCAGCAGGTAACCGAAGTTGTGCAGCAGGCCCGCGAGGTAGGTCAGGCCGGCTTCCGGGCGCTGGGCACGGGGCATAGCGCGGGTCAGGCCTTCGATCACGGCGGCGGTGTAGATTGACTGGTGCCAGTAGGGTGTGGACTGGTGCGGGTGATCCTTGGGCAGGCTCAGGGTTTTGCCCAAGGCCAGGCCCAGCGCCAAGTTGATCACCAGGTCAAAGCCCAGCACGCGCACAATGGCGTCTTCCACGGAGCGGATCTTACCCGGCGACGCATAGTACGGCGACGCGGCCCAGCTCACGACCTGCGCAGCCAGGGCTGGGTCGGTTTCCACTACGCCGGTGATGTCATCAATGGTTGCATTGGGGTCGACGCGCAGCTTGATGATCTTCTGCGCCGTGTCGGCCAGCGGTGGAATCTCGATGGTCGCTTCCAGGCGTTGCTGGATGCGGCGGGCGGTGAACGCCTGCATCGCCTGGGTGATTTCCTCACGGTCATCATTCGGGCGGTCAAGGTTGGGGCGGATGTTGCTCAGCGGCTCGCCGAAGTGGCCGGCGCTGGCCTTGGTGAGCATCGTCTTGAAGGCGTCGCTGGAGATCTCCAGCAGCAGGCCTGCTTCACCCGAATGCACCAGCAGGCTCGGCTCGTTGAGCAGGCTGCCTTCATACAGACACGGCGAACTGGTGAGCGGCGGCAGGCCCGGCAGCAGGCTTAGTTCGTGCTTGCCCAGCATGCGTTCGACGCGATCTGGCGATACCGCTGTGAGGCGACGGCCGGTGAGTTCGGCGAGGCGGTTGAGGTCGAGCAACTGGTTCTGCGGGAACAGCACCATCAGTGCGCCCACCGCGTCTTCCAGCAGCACAGCCTGGATCTTTCGCGCTGGATTCAGGCCCGGTAGGTCGGTGACTTCCGTGTAGGGGATGGCGAGTTTTGCGAGCAGAGCCCGAATGACCGGCGGGGCGGTCAGTGGGGCTGTGGCGAGGGCAACTTCTGACATGGCCTGATCCAATTTCTTACAGTCCACGAAGTATAACCAGCTTGATACAAGTGTTGGTCGGTTAAGTGAGTCAGGCGTCACACTTGGCCGTATTGCTGCCCATGGCGTAGCCAGCGGTCCAGCAATGGGCTGACATGATCTGGCCAACGTTCGAGCAGCGCTTGCGCCGCATCGCGCACGGCGGGCAGCAAGTCGGCGTCGCGCATCAGGTCGGCGACTTTGAATTGCAGCAGGCCGGTCTGGCGGGTGCCGAGCATTTCACCGGGGCCGCGCAGCTCGAGGTCTTTTTCGGCAATGATAAAACCGTCGTTGGTTTCACGCATGATGCCCAGGCGCTGGCGACCAATCTGTGACAGCGGCGGGTGGTAGAGCAGCACGCAATGGCTGGCGGCGCTGCCCCGGCCGACCCGGCCGCGCAACTGGTGCAGTTGCGCCAGGCCAAGGCGCTCGGGGTTCTCGATAATCATCAAGCTGGCGTTGGGTACGTCCACACCGACCTCGATCACCGTGGTAGCCACCAACAGTTGCAGGTTGCCGGCCTTGAATTCGGCCATCACGGCGGCCTTTTCTGCGGGTTTCATGCGGCCATGGATCAAGCCGACCTTGAGCTCGCCCAGAGCACTGGTGAGGTCTTCAAAAGTAGTCTCGGCGGCCTGGCACGTCAGCTCTTCGGACTCTTCAATCAGCGTGCACACCCAGTACGCCTGGCGCCCTTCGGCGCAGGCGCCGCGCACGCGCTCGATCACTTCGACTCGCCGGGTGTCGGTGACCAATACGGTGTTGACCGGCGTCCGGCCGGGTGGCAGTTCGTCGAGGATCGAGGTGTCGAGGTCGGCGTAGGCGCTCATGGCCAGGGTACGCGGGATCGGCGTGGCGGTCATGATCAACTGGTGCGGGTTCATGCGCCCGCCCACGCCTTTCTGACGCAGGGCCAGGCGTTGTTGCACGCCGAATCGATGTTGTTCGTCGATGATCACCAGAGCCAGATTCTTGAATTGCACTTCATCCTGAAACAGCGCGTGGGTGCCCACCACCATGGGTGCACCACCGGCAATCTGTTCCAGTGCCGCTGCGCGTACCTTGCCCTTGAGCTTGCCGGCCAGCCACGCCACTTCCAGGCCCAGCGGCTCGAGCCAGCGCTTGAAGGTGATGAAGTGTTGCTCGGCAAGAATTTCGGTGGGCGCCATCAACGCCACTTGGTAACCGGCTTCCAGCGCTTGCAAGGCGGCGAGAGCGGCGACCACGGTCTTGCCTGCGCCCACATCGCCCTGGATCAGCCGTAGCATCGGCTCTTTCTGACTGAGGTCGTAGGCAATTTCATTGCCGACGCGTTGTTGGGCGCCGGTCGGCGCAAAGCCCAGGTTGGCCAGGTATTGCGCGGGCAAACGCGTGGCCTTGGGCATCGCCGGCGCACGCAGGGAACGCATGCTTTCGCGCAGGCGCTGCTGGGACAGTTGGTGGGTCAGCAGTTCTTCAAACGCCAGGCGATGCTGGGCCCAGTGATGACCCAGTGCCAGCTCGTCGACATCGGCATCGGCAGGCGGGTGATGCAGGTAGCGAATCGCATCGTCCAGCGACGCCAGTTGATAGTCGCGGGCCAGCTCCAGCGGCAGCCAGTCGGGCAGGCTTTTCGGGCCGAGCATCGTCAGCGTCTGCATGCACAGTTGGCGCAGGCGTTGCTGGGTCAGACCTTCGGTGAGCGGGTAGATCGGTGTGAGCGTGGTGTCGACTGGCGGCGGTTCGTCGCCGGTGATGGCGCGGTATTCCGGGTGATAGATCTCAAGACCCGACGCGCCGGGCCGCGCCTCGCCGTAGCAGCGCACGCGGGTGCCGCGTTTTAGGCCTTCTTTCTGCGCGTTGCTGAAATGGTAGAAGCGCAGGCTCAGGCCACCGGTGCCGTCCTGCAGACGCACCACCAGGCTGCGACGCTTGCCCATCACCACGTCGGCGCCGCTGACCGTGCCTTCGACCACCGCGTCCTGCCCAGGGCGCAACTGGCCGATGGGCACCACGCGGGTGCGGTCCTGATAGCGCAGGGGCAGGTGGAACAACAAGTCCTGGAGGTTTTCCAGGCCGACCTTGGCCAACTTCTCGGCCATGGCTTCACCGACACCCTTGAGTGCCGTCACCGACACCTGCGACAGCTCAGTCATACCGTTGCTTAGCTCGCAGCCGTCGGCTTGGCCACCGAGCACAGGCGGATCGAATCGGCGAGGATCTCAATCGCTTTCGGTCGTGGGAAGCTGGCGCGCCAGGCAATCGCCACGGTGCGGAACGGCACCGGCGGCGTCAGTGGGCGCACTTCGATCACGCCGGGGGCGTAGTGATGGCTGTCCACCGCCGACAGCGGCAGGATCGAAATGCCCAGGCCGGAGGCGACCATGTGCCGGATGGTTTCCAAGGAGCTGGATTCCACGGTGGTATGTTTGGCGCCGTCGTTGCCCTTGGTCAGGGTCGGGCAGGCTTCCAATACCTGGTCACGGAAGCAGTGGCCTTCGCCCAGCAGCAGCAGGCTCTTGTCGTTGAGCAGGGCGGCGTCAATGGTGTCTTTTTTGGTCCACGGATGGTCGGCCGGCATCAGCACCTGGAACGGCTCGTCGTAGAGCGGCAGTGTCAACACGTCCGCTTCGTTGAACGGCAGGGCGATGATGATCGCGTCCAGCTCGCCGTTGCGCAGTTTGTCGCGCAGCACATGGGTGAAGTTTTCTTCGATATACAACGGCATCTGCGGCGCGACGCGGTGCAGTTGCGGGATCAGGTGTGGGAAGAGGTAAGGACCGACGGTGTAGATGGCGCCGACTTTCAGCGGTGCGGTCAGCTGGTTCTTGCCGGCCTGGGCCAGTTCGCGAATGCTCTGTGCCTGCTCCAGCACCTTCTGGGCCTGGGCCACAATGCCTTCGCCCACCGGCGTTAGGCGCACGGCGCTCTTGCTGCGCTCGAAAATCAGCACACCGAGTTCGTCTTCAAGCTTTTTCACGCCCACCGACAGCGTCGGCTGGCTGACATGGCAACGCTCGGCCGCGTGGCCGAAGTGCTGCTCTTGGGCGAGGGTAACGATGTAGCGTAATTCTGTAAGAGTCATAGCAGGCGTCCATGAAGTTGCGGGCCAAGCATACCGGCTGCAATCGATAGACGCACGTTATCAGAACTTTGCTGGGGATTGAGCGGGGAGTGCGGAGGATTTAGCTGAAAAATGGATTTTTGAGGCAATGAAATCAAATGTGGGAGCCGGCTTGCCCGCGATGCAGGCACCTCGGTCTATCAGTTGCACCGAGGTGATGCTATCGCAGGCAAGCCAGCTCCCATACAAGCTGACTCCTGCAACCTTTACCGACGACGCTTCTCGATGTTGTACACGAACGGTGCAACGATCTCGATGCTGCCACCTTTGAGCATGTCTGCCGGTGGCTTGGGCAGCGGCTGGGCACGACGGATCATGTCCAAGGTGGCGCGGTCCAGGTCGGCGTTGCCGGAGCGGCCCACCAACTCGTAGGACAGCACGTTGCCTTCGGCATCGACCACGAACTTCAGGCGGTTCAGGCCTTCCTTGCCACGGGCCTGCGCGCCGGGCGGGTACTTCTTGTACTTCTGCAGGTGCGCCAGCAGGGTGCCTTCCCAGGACGCTTTGGCAGCGATCTGTTGCGGCGAAGGGCCAGGTACGGGCTGGGCCGATTTTTCTGCCGGTGCCTGGGTCGGCGGAGCGTCGCTCGGCGGGTCCTCGGAAGGTTTCTCCTTGGGCGGCTCGATCTTCTTCTCCACCGGCTTGGGCGGCTGCGGTTTGGGCTTGGGCTTGACCGGCTTGGGCACCTGGATCGTTGGCTTGGGCGCCTCGGCCAGTTTCGGCAGGGGCAGCTCTTCCACCGGTGCAGGCGGTTGCGGCGGCGTTACCACCTTGGGCGGTGCTGGCGGCGGCGGGGCTGGCATCGGTGCCAGGTCGATGACCATGGCAGCCGGTGGTAGCTGCACCGTACGCGGCGCCGACCAATGAAGCGCGATAGCGATCGCGACGGCATGCACGCCCAGTACGACGGCGAGGCTGGTGCCATAACGCGTCAGTTTGTGGCGCGTCGTGATCATTTCTTGGCTGCCGTCTCAAGTCCGACCAGGCCGACCTTGAGGTAGCCGGCTGCCCGCAGGGCATCCATCACGCTCATCAAGTCGCCATAGTCCACGCCCTTGTCAGCCTGGAAGAAGATCGTCGTGTCTTTCTTGCCTTGGGTCTTGGCGTCGAGCACCGGGCCCAGGGTTTCAGCTTTGACTTCTTCTTCGCCCAGGAACAGGCGTTGGTCCGCCTTGACGCTGAGGAAGATCGGTTTCTCCGGCCGTGGCGCAGGTTTTGCGCTGGACGCGGGCAGGTCGACCTTGATGTCCACGGTCGCCAACGGTGCCGCCACCATGAAGATGATCAGCAGCACCAGCATCACGTCGATAAACGGCGTGACGTTGATTTCGTGGTTCTCGACGAGTTCGTCGTCGCCTTGATTCAAATGCAGGCCCATGGCCGATTACCCCACTTTCACCATGTGCGGTTGCGAGCTGCGCTCGGTAGGCAGGTGATCGAGGTCGCGGCTGACCAGCAGCAGGACTTCTGCCGACGCGTCCGATACCTGGGCCTTGTAGCCGGCAATCGAACGGGCGAAGACGTTGTAGATCACCACCGCAGGAATTGCGGCAACCAGGCCCAGGGCGGTCGCCAGCAGGGCTTCGGCGATGCCAGGGGCAACGACGGCAAGGTTGGTGGTCTGGGTTTTGGCGATGCCGATGAAACTGTTCATGATGCCCCACACGGTACCGAACAAGCCGACGAACGGCGCGGTGGAACCGATGGTTGCCAGCACGCCGGTGCCGCTGCTCATGTTGCGACCGCAGGCCGCCACCAGGCGCTCCAGACGGAAGGCCACACGTTCCTTGATGCCTTCTTTTTCGCGGGTGTTGGCCGACAGGCGCATTTCTTCCAGCGCGTCGTGCACCAGAGTGTTGGCCAGGGTGCCCTTCTTGGTCGCGCTTTCGCTGGCTTCCTTGAGGGTGGTAGCCTTTTTCAGGTGGACGATTTCAGTGCGCAGACGACGTTTGGCGCCCAGCAGCTCGAAGCCCTTGGCGATCCAGATGGTCCAGGTGATGATCGACGCGATGGCCAGACCGATCATGACGGCTTTCACCACCACGTCAGCATTCTGGTACATGCCCCACGGCGACAGGTCATGGGCCATGCCCAGGGTGTTGTCTTCTTCCAGCACCACACCGGTGTCGTCGGCGGATGCCGGGTCAGCCGCCAGGGCCGGGTCGGTGGCGAACGGCGCAGCCGCTGGAGCAGCCGGTGTCGCAGTGTTGTGCTCGGCGGCAGCCGGGGTGGCGGGTGCGGTGGCATCAGCGAATGCGGCGGTCGGTGCCAGCAGGACGCTGAACAGCAGCGCAGCTATCGCGCGCCAGGCGCGGGATGGGCTGTGAAGCTTGGTTGGCGAAGCGGGGGTTGTATTACGTGTCATGCTGGCCGGACCTGAGAGAAAAAAATGAGTGATCGTCCTTCCAGACCCAGTGGGTCGAGGACAAATGGGCGGTTATTATTGCAAGTAATTCTTGTTAACAGAAGTAATACAGTAACTTTATTTGTGCTTTTTCTGGCCGTCTGTCACTCGCGAGGGCTAATCTAGACCTTTCAGTACGGAGTTTTGTGATGTCTGCGCCTTCTGTTGTGATTGCCGGCTGTGGCGATGTGGGGAGCCGGCTGGCCAGCCAGTTGCTCGCCTCGGAATGGGAGGTCCATGGCCTGCGCCGCGATGTTTCGCGGCTGCCCGACGGTGTGATCGGCATCGCCGGTGACCTGTTCAACAAGGACTGTCCTGACACCTGGCCGATCGGCGGGGTGGATTACCTGGTGTACTGCGCGGCTGCGACGGACCATGACGAAGCCGGCTACCGCGCTGCTTATGTAGAAGGGCTGAAACATGTGCTGGAGTGGCTGGGCGACTACGGCCAGGAGCCTAAGCACCTGCTGTTTGTGTCCAGCAGCAGCGTCTACGGGCAGCAGAATGGCGAGTGGGTCGACGAAACGTCGGAGACGCAGGCGAAGGGATATTCCGGGCAGGTAATGTTGGAGGCTGAGCAAGTTGCGCTCGACAGTGGCATCCCCGCCAGCATTGTGCGTCTGACGGGTATCTATGGACCGGGCCGCGAATGGCTGTTGACCCAGGTTCGCCAAGGCTACCGCGTGGCAATCGACCCACCTTTATATGGCAACCGCATTCACGCAGATGACGCAGCGGGTTTGCTGGCGTTTTTGTTGCGGCATGTGGAAAACGGCGGCTCGCTGGAGAAGGTCTACATCGGCGTCGACGATGCGCCTGCGCCGCTGGCTGAAGTGGTGGGTTGGTTGCGCGAGTACCTGGGTGTGACCGAGTGGGCTGATGACGCGAGTGTGCGGCGTGCTGGCAGCAAGCAATGCAGCAATGCCCGAGCCAAGGCGTTGGGTTGGACGCCGACCTACCCGAGTTACCGGGAAGGTTACGCGGCGATCCTCGAAGGCCAGCGTTAAATGAAAAAGGAGCCCAAGGGCTCCTTTTTTATCACTGTTTTTCCAGCAGCCATTGGCGAGGGCCAGGGGTGAACTGAGGCACCTCATCCGCCTGTGCGGTATTGATCGCCTGGAAGATCTCCAGTTGCTTGCCTTTGCGCACAAAGATCCACGGGTTGCCCTGGCCATTCAATTGCAGCCAGATGCTGTCGTAGCCACCGCTCATCGACGCGCAATCACCCGCCAGGCACAGCGAGTATTGATCGACATTCGGCAGGCCTGCGACTTTGCCGTTGGCTTGGAATTGCACGATGGCGCCGCTGCCGAAGCCGTCGAGGATCTTCCAGTCGCCCCCCATATAAGCGGCGTACAGTGCGCGCTCGAAGTTGGCGCCCAGTGGCGCGCCTTCCGGTGCGGGCTCTTTAGGGCGGGCGAACAGCTGTTCAGGCTCGTTGTCGTTGGCCACTTGCAGCAGCTGTTTGCCTTTACGCTTGAGTTCGGTGGCGGAGCTGCCGTAGAAGTCCACGCTCCAGGCGCCGGATTTTTCACCCAGCAATTTGCCTTCCGCTACTTCAAAACCGTTGTAGTAGCGCGCCTGCGAAGCCTTGGTATTCACCTCCCACTCGAGGTTCGGGCCAAAGCTCTGCAGAGCTTCACGCAAAGGGCCGCCTTTGGCTGCCGCATCGATGGCGACCTGGTTGATCCAGGTGCCGCTCACATCCAAGTCGGCAGGGTTGCTGGCGCAGCCGCCGAGCAACAGGGCGAGCAGTGATGAGGCTACAAGCGCTTTGCGCATCATGAAATCCTTTTAAAACGAAGTCGGCGCAGCCTATGGGGGCTGCGCCGGGTGTTTTACTCGATGACCAGAATCGCGTCCATCTCAACCTGCGCGCCCTTTGGCAGGGCGGCAACGCCGATGGCGGCGCGGGCTGGGTACGGCTGTTCGAAGTACTTGCCCATGATCTCGTTGACCTTGGCGAAGTGGCTCAGGTCGGTGAGAAAGATGTTCAGCTTGACGATGTCTTTGAACGAACCGCCGGCAGCCTCGGCCACCGACTTGAGGTTTTCGAAGACCTGTACGGTCTGTGCTTCGAAGCCTTCAACCAGTTCCATGGTCTTTGGGTCCAGTGGAATCTGGCCGGACATGTAGACGGTGTTGCCTGCCTTGATCGCCTGGGAGTAGGTGCCGATGGCGGCCGGGGCTTTATCGCTGGTGATAACAGTCTTGGTCATGAATGACTCCTTGTAATGTGGCTTAGGCGCGCATGCGAGTGATGCGGATCACACCCGTCAAGGCGCGCAGTTTCTTGATCACGCGGGCCAGGTGCACGCGGTCGTGAACGCTGACCACCAACTGGACCACGCTGATGCGACCATCGCGTTCGTCCATGCTGATCTTCTCGATATTGCCGTCGGCCGCGTTGACGCTGCTGGCCAGCAGGGCGATCAGGCCGCGCTGGTGTTCCAGCTCCACGCGCAGCTCGACATTGAATTCACCGGTGACATCTTTGGCCCATGAGAGCTGGATGCATTTTTCCGGGTTGTGGCGGATTTCGGTGATGTTGCGGCAGTTGTCCAGGTGCACCACCATGCCTTTGCCCGCCGACAAATGGCCGACAATCGGGTCGCCCGGGATCGGCGTGCAGCACTTGGCGTAACTGAGCACCAGGCCCTCGGTGCCACGAATCGCCAGTGGGCCTTCCGGGCTTGGCAACTGTTCGCCTTCGCCAAGCAGGCGGCGGGCGACTACGTAGGCCATGCGGTTGCCCAGGCCGATATCTTCCAACAGGTCTTCGATGGTTTCCTGGCGGTATTCGTGGAGCATCGCCTGCACGCGCTCTGTAGGAATCTTGTCCAGGGCGCTGTCGAAACCGTTGAGCACCTTGTTCAGCAGGCGTTCGCCCAGGCTGATGGACTCGGAGCGGCGCTGCAGTTTCAGGGCGTGGCGGATGTGCGTGCGCGCCTTGCCGGTGACCACAAAGTTCAGCCAGGCCGGGTTCGGGCGTGCGCCCGGTGCGCTGACGATCTCGACCGTGGAGCCACTTTGCAGCGGCTCGGACAGCGGTGCGAGACGACGATTGATCCGACAGGCGATGCAGCTGTTGCCCACGTCAGTGTGCACGGCATAGGCAAAGTCGACCGCCGTGGAGCCTTTGGGCAGCTCCATGATTCGGCCTTTGGGCGTGAACACGTAGACCTCGTCCGGGAACAGGTCGATCTTCACGCTTTCGATGAATTCTAGGGAGTTGCCGGCACGTTGCTGCATTTCCAGCACGCCCTTGACCCACTGACGGGCGCGGGCATGAGTGCCTTTTGGCTGCTCGTCGCCGCTGGATTTGTACAGCCAATGGGCGGCGATGCCGTTGTTGGCCATCTCTTCCATTTCGCGGGTACGGATCTGGATCTCGATCGGCACCCCATGCATACCAAACAGCGTGGTATGCAGCGACTGGTAGCCGTTGGCCTTGGGAATTGCGATGTAATCCTTGAAGCGCCCCGGCAGCGGTTTGTACAAATTATGTACAGCGCCCAGCACGCGGTAGCAGGTGTCGACCTTGTCGACGATGATCCGGAACGCATACACGTCCATGATCTCGTTGAAGGCCCGACGCTTGCCGCGCATCTTCTTGTAGATGCCGTAGATATGCTTCTGCCGGCCGCTGACCTCGCCCTCGATTTCGTCGATCGCCAGGCAATGGCTCAGCGACTCTTCGATCTTGTTGACGATTTCCTTGCGGTTGCCCCGGGCGCGCTTGACCGCCTGGTAGATGCGTGCCGAACGCATCGGGTGCATGGCCTTGAAGCCGAGGTCTTCGAATTCGATACGAATGGCGTGCATGCCCAGCCGGTTGGCGATGGGCGCGTAGATTTCCAGGGTTTCCTTGGCGATGCGCCGGCGTTTTTCGCCGGACAGCACTTCCAGCGTGCGCATGTTGTGCAGCCGGTCGGCCAGCTTGACCAGGATCACCCGGATATCGCGGGCCATGGCCATGGCCATTTTCTGGAAGTTTTCCGCCTGGGCTTCGGCCTTGGTCTCGAAATTCATCTGGGTCAGTTTGCTGACCCCGTCGACCAGTTCGGCCACGGTTTCGCCAAATTGTGCGCTGAGCGCTTCCTTGGCGATGCCGGTGTCTTCGATCACGTCATGCAGCATCGCGGCCATCAGGCTCTGATGGTCCATGTGCATGTCGGCAAGAATGTTTGCCACCGCAAGAGGATGGGTGACATACGCCTCACCACTGCGGCGGCGCTGGCCGTCGTGGGCTTGTTCGGCGTAGAAATACGCTCGGCGGACCAGGTTGACCTGGTCTGGGCCGAGGTAGGCCGATAAGCGATCGGCGAGGGCGTCTATGCTCGGCAAAGTGTGAACTCCTGCCGTTGGCTGTGACCCCGCGCCGTGCTACGTCGACCAGGCATAGGCTTAGACGGCCTCGTTGGACTCGTCCTCGAACGCTGCAAACAGCGGTTCGTCTTCAACGATTTCGGCGTTGGCGATGAACTCGTAGCTCATCAGGCCTTCAGCGATTTCACGCAGGGCTACAACGGTAGGCTTGTCGTTTTCCCACTGGACCAGGGGCTCTTTGCCGCCAGTGGCCAGTTGACGGGCACGCTTGGTAGAGAGCATGACCAGCTCAAAGCGGTTATCCACGTGTTCTAGGCAGTCTTCAACGGTTACGCGGGCCATGGTATTCCTCGGAGCGAATGCAAGATGCGCGCTGCCCGGTTGGGCGAGCGGACTAAACAGTTTAAAAAATCACCAGCGTTTAGGGAAGCGCTGATTTTTCGCAGGCCCTCGCAAAACCGCTACAAGTGCCAATGTAAAGCCCTTGCAGCAGTTTTGGGAAGAGCCAATCAACCGAGCAGTTCGGCCAGTAATTTACCGAAACGCTGTTGCTGGCGCTTTTGCTGGAGTTGATTGGTGCGGAAAATCGCCTTCAGATCGTCCAGTGCGTGGGCAAAATCGTCGTTGATGATCAGGTAGTCGTAGTCGACGTAGTGGCTCATTTCGCTGACGGCTTCACGCATGCGGCCATCGATGATCTCGTCACTGTCCTGGCCACGGTTGGTCAGGCGCTGGTGCAAGGCTTCCAGCGATGGCGGCAGGATGAAGATCGAGCGCGCCTGGGGCATCAGCTTGCGGACTTGCTCGGCGCCCTGCCAGTCGATTTCCAGGATCAGGTCGTGGCCTTCATCCAGAGTCTGCTGCAGGTGGCTTTGCGACGTGCCGTAGAGGTTGCCGAATACTTCGGCACGCTCCAGGAAGTCGCCGTGTTCGATCATCTTGACGAACTCGGTGCGCTCGACAAAGTGATAGTGCACGCCGTTCACTTCACCCGGACGCATGGCGCGGGTGGTGTGGGAGACCGAGATGCGGATCTGCTCGTCAGCGTCGGTCAGGGCCTTGACCAGGCTGCTTTTGCCCGCGCCCGAGGGGGCGGAAATGATGTACAGGGTGCCGGTGCTGTGGGTCATGGAGGTTGCCTTACTCAATATTCTGTACTTGTTCGCGCATCTGCTCGATCAACACTTTGAGGTTGACCGCCGCCGTGGTGCTGCGCGGGTCGAACGCCTTGGAGCCGAGTGTATTGGCTTCGCGGTTGAGTTCCTGCATCAGGAAGTCCAAACGCCGACCGGCGGCACCACCGGACTTGAGCACGCGGCGCACTTCGAGGATGTGGGTGCTCAGGCGATCGAGTTCTTCGGCAACGTCGCTCTTCTGCGCGAGCAGGACCATTTCCTGTTCCAGGCGCGTCGGGTCGAGGTCGGCCTTCATGTCGGCGAAACGGTCGAGCACCTTCTGGCGCTGGGTGGCGAGCATCTGCGGCACCAGCTCACGCAGGGTGATCACGTCTTCTTCGATGGCGGTCAGGCGCTCGCTGATCAGGCGGGCCAGCTCGGCGCCTTCGCGCTCGCGGCCGGCTTTCAGCTCTTTGAGGCCTTGGTTGAACAGGGCCAGGGCTTCGGCGTTGAGGGCTTGCGGGTCGGTGGCATCGGCCACCAGCACGCCGGGCCAGGCCAGCACTTTCAGCGGGTTGAGCGCGGCCGGCTGCTTGATCAGGCCGGCGATGGTTTCGGCGGCGGCGACCAGTTGCGCGGCGCGGTCGCGGTCAATCTGCAAGGCCTTGCCGGTGGTTTCTTCGGTAAAGCGCAGGGTGCATTCCAGCTTGCCGCGGGAAATACCCTGGCGCAGCGCTTCGCGCACGGCGCCTTCGAGGTCGCGAAACGATTCCGGCAGGCGCAGGTGCGGCTCCAGGTAACGGCTGTTGACCGAGCGCAATTCCCAGCTCAGGGTGCCTTGGACGCCGGCTTTTTCGACGCGGGCGAAGGCGGTCATGCTGTGCACCATGGAGGTACCTCGCGTTGCAGCCCGCAAGCACGGGCCGATGATTAGGCTTTTTGTAGGAGCGAGCTTGCTCGCGAAGAACTCAAGTGCGCCGCGTTAAATCTGGAAGGGCGCGTTATCGTTGACCTTTTTCGCGAGCAAGCTCGCTCCTACAGTCTGAAGGCGCAGGATTGTAGCGCAGTGGGGCGGACACGCCCAAACTCGAGCATTCGTAACCGGATTTTTTAGCAGTGCCCCGAAACGGCTCGCGGCTCTATAATGCTCGGCAGTTTTTCGTCCTCAGTACAGGTGTCTCCCTATGAAACGTCCAAGTGGTCGCGCTGCCGATCAGCTCCGCTCGATCCGCATCACCCGCAACTACACCAAACACGCCGAGGGTTCTGTACTGGTCGAGTTTGGCGATACCAAGGTCATCTGCACCGTCAGCGTCGAAAACGGCGTGCCGCGTTTCCTCAAGGGCCAGGGCCAGGGTTGGTTGACCGCCGAGTACGGCATGCTGCCGCGCGCCACCGGCGAGCGTAACCAGCGTGAAGCCAGCCGTGGCAAGCAGGGCGGCCGTACCCTGGAGATCCAGCGCCTGATCGGTCGCTCCCTACGCGCAGCCCTGGACATGTCCAAGCTGGGCGACGTGACCCTGTACGTCGACTGCGACGTGATCCAGGCCGACGGCGGTACCCGTACTGCGTCCATCACCGGCGCCATGGTGGCCCTGGTTGATGCACTCAAAGTGATCAAGAAGCGTGGCGGCCTGAAAGGCGGTGACCCGCTCAAGCAAATGATCGCCGCTGTGTCGGTGGGCATGTACCAGGGTGAGCCTGTGCTGGACCTGGACTACCTGGAAGACTCTGCTGCCGAGACCGACCTGAACGTGGTCATGACCAGCACCGGTGGTTTCATCGAAGTACAGGGCACCGCCGAAGGCGCGCCATTCCAGCCGGCCGACCTGAACGCCATGCTGGCCCTGGCCCAGAAAGGCATGACCGAAATCTTCGAACTGCAGAATGCCGCCCTGGCTGACTGAACCCGCCTCAAGGAGAAGCGCCATGAATGACAGCCAAGTGCCGGTGTCCACGCCTTCCTACGAAGTGCGGCAGGGGGCAATGTTGTGCCATCTCGCGGCGTTTCTCGGGTTTGTGTTCCCTTTCGGCAGTGTCGTGGGGCCGCTGATCCTGTGGCAAATGAAGAAGGAAAAGGATGCGTTCATTGATGATCAGGGCAAGGAGGCCTTGAACTTCCAGATCACCGTGGCCATCGCCTGGATAGCCTGCATCGTACTGGCGTTCACGATAGTTGGGTTTTTCCTGATGTTTGCCATGGCGATCGCCACAATCGTGCTGACCATCATCGGCAGCATCAAGGCCAACAAGGGGATCGCCTACCGCTACCCGTTGACCTGGCGTGTGATCAAATAATGAGCGTCCACAAAAAAACCGACAGCAATGTCGGTTTTTTTGTGCCTGGAAAAAGACCTCAGATGGTCAGTGTCCAGTCGTAGTCCACGATCAGCGGCGCGTGCTGCGAGAAGCGTGGCTGGCGCGGCAGGCGGGCGCTACGAACAAACCGGCGCAGACCTGGGGTCAGCAGCTGATAGTCAAAACGCCAGCCCAGGTTGAGCATCTCAGCCTGTTCGTTATCCGGCCACCAGCTGTACTGGTCGCCTTCGCGGCTGACTTCGCGCAGGGCATCCACATAACCCATGTTGCCGACAATCTCGTCCATCCAGGCCCGTTCTGGCGCCAGGAAACCCGGGGATTGCTGGCTGTCGCGCCAGTTCTTGATATCCAGCTTCTGTTGCGCCACGTACAGCGAGCCACAATAAATGTACTCGCGACGTTTGCGTCGCTGTTTATCCAGGTAACGGGCGAAGTCGTCCATTAGCTTGAACTTCTGGTTCAAGTCTTCATCGCCGTTCTGCCCCGAAGGGAGCAGCAAGGTCGCGATGCTGACCTTATCGAAATCGGCTTGCAGGTAGCGCCCGTAGCGGTCGGCTGTCTCGAAGCCGAGGCCGCTGATGACCGCCTTGGGTTGCAACCGCGAATACAAAGCCACGCCACCTTGGGTGGGCACTTCGGCATCGCAGGCATAAAGGAAGTAGCCATCCAGTTGGAAGGCTGGGTCGTCCAGTTCAAAGGCGGAGGCACGGGTATCCTGCAGGCAGATGACGTCGGCATTCTGGGCTTGCAGCCAACTGAGCAAACCACGCTCGACTGCAGCCTGAATACCATTAACGTTCACACTGATGATCCGCATAAATGGCCCCAAAAATCGCGTGCGTGTATGATACACGCCGTCCACCCAATTAGCTAAATCCGTGGTATCTGAGGCTTTTTTCATGCAGGCGTATCAACGCGATTTCATTCGTTTTGCTATCGATCGCGGCGTTTTGCGCTTCGGTGAGTTCACTTTGAAGTCCGGGCGCACCAGCCCGTATTTCTTCAATGCAGGCTTGTTCAACTCGGGTTCGGCCCTGGCCCAACTGGGTCGTTTCTACGCGGCAGCCATCGTTGAAAGCGGTATTTCCTTCGACGTGCTGTTCGGTCCAGCCTACAAGGGTATCCCCCTGGCAGCGGCAACAGCCGTGGCTTTGGCTGAGCATCATGGCCAGGACCTGCCATGGTGTTTCAACCGCAAAGAGGCCAAGGCCCACGGTGAAGGCGGCAGTCTGGTCGGGGCTCCGCTCAAGGGCGACGTGCTGATCATCGATGACGTGATCACCGCCGGTACCGCGATCCGTGAAGTGATGCAGATCATCGCTTCGCAAGAGGGTGCCAAGGCTGCTGGCGTGCTGATCGCGCTGAACCGCCAGGAGCGTGGCAACGGTGAATTGTCGGCGATCCAGGAAGTGGAGCGTGATTTTGGCATTCCTGTGGTGAGCATCGTATCGCTGAACCAGGTGCTGCAGTTCCTGGAAGATGACCCGCAGCTCAAGCAACACCTGCCGGCGGTGAAGGCGTATCGCGAGCAGTTCGGCGTTCAGTAATCGCCACCCAACAAAAAGCCTCACCCTGTAGGAGCGAGCTTGCTCGCGAAGAACGTTAACGATGACGCGTTTATTCTGGATAAACGCGGCGCCTTCAGGTTTTTCGCGAGCAAGCTCGCTCCTACAGGAGGTGGGGCTTTTTTGATGCTTAAGGACGCTTGCGGTTACTGATCAGCGTGCCCATGCCGGTATCCGTGAAGATCTCCAGCAGTACCGCATTCGGTACCCGGCCATCGATGATCAGCGAGCTGCCCACGCCGCCTTGCACCGCTTCCAGCGCGCAACGGATCTTCGGCAGCATGCCGCCGTAGATGGTGCCGTCGGCGATCAACTCGTCCACTTGTTGCGTGGTCAGGCCGGTCAACACCTTGCCTTCCTTGTCCATCAGGCCGGCGATGTTGGTCAGCAGCATCAGCTTTTCAGCTTTCAGCGCTTCGGCCACCTTGCCGGCCACCAGGTCGGCGTTGATGTTGTAGGACTCGCCATTGGCACCCACGCCGATCGGCGCGATCACCGGAATGAAGTCGCCTTTCACCAGCAGGTTCAGCAGGTCGGTGTTCACGCCAACCACTTCGCCCACTTGGCCGATGTCGATGATTTCCGGCTGGGTCATCTCTGGCGTCTGACGGGTTACCGTCAGCTTTTTCGCGCGGATCAGCTCCGCGTCCTTGCCGGTCAAGCCGATGGCGCTGCCGCCGTGACGGTTGATCAGGTTGACGATGTCCTTGTTGACCTGGCCGCCGAGGACCATCTCCACCACGTCCATGGTCTGCGCGTCAGTGACGCGCATGCCATCGATGAAGTGACTCTCGATCGACAAGCGCTTGAGCAGGTCGCCGATTTGCGGGCCGCCGCCGTGCACCACCACCGGGTTGATCCCCACGGCTTTCATCAACACGATGTCGCGGGCAAAGCCGGTTTTCAGCTCGTCGCTTTCCATGGCATTGCCGCCGTACTTGATCACCAGCGTCTTGCCGACATAGCGTCGGATATAAGGCAACGCTTCGGACAGGACCTTGGCAGTGTTGGCAGCGGCTTCGCGTTCGAGGGTCATTCAGGGCTCCGGTAAAAAATCAGAACGGTAATTGGAGATCAGGGGCAACACGTTTCAACTGGGCGTGGAACACGTCCTTGATGCGCTGCAACTCAGCCTCGGTATCCGCCTCGAAACGCAGGACCAGCACCGGTGTGGTGTTGGACGCGCGAACCAGGCCCCAGCCTTTGGCGTAATCGACTCGCACACCATCAATGGTGGTCAGGTTGGCGCCTTCGCCCCATTGCGCATCGTGCAGTGCGTCAATGATGCTGAATT
This sequence comes from Pseudomonas reactans, assembly GCF_013385825.1. Taxonomy (GTDB): domain Bacteria; phylum Pseudomonadota; class Gammaproteobacteria; order Pseudomonadales; family Pseudomonadaceae; genus Aquipseudomonas; species Aquipseudomonas reactans. Next base: position 301,044 of record NZ_JACAPG010000023.1, read on the forward strand.
TGCTCTCCTCGGTCACATGGATATTGATCTCTGGCGTAGAAATATCGTTCGGGAAGGTCTGGAACAGCTCTTCGGCGGTGGATTTTTCCTTGCTGAGGATCTCCAGCAGGCGCGCAGCGCTGTAAATCCCGTCGTCAAAGCCGAACCAGCGCTCCTTGAAGAACACGTGGCCGCTCATTTCGCCGGCCAACAGCGCGCCGGTTTCCTTCATTTTCTTTTTGATCAACGAGTGACCGGTCTTCCACATTAGCGGGCGACCGCCATATTCCTTGATCAGCGGCGTGAGGCGGCGGGTGCACTTCACGTCGAAGATGATCTCGGCGCCTGGGTTGCGCGCGACTACATCGCGGGCAAACAACATCAGCAGGCGGTCCGGGAACACGATCTCGCCCGTTTCGGTGACTACGCCCACACGGTCGCCGTCGCCGTCAAAGGCCAGGCCGACATCAGCTCCGGTTTCCTTGACCTTGGCGATCAGGTCCACCAGGTTCTCAGGCTTGCCTGGGTCCGGGTGGTGGTTAGGGAAGTTGCCGTCGACCTCGCAGAACAACGGAATCACTTCGCAGTTCAAGGCTTCGAGCAGTTGCGGGGCGATCACGCCAGCCGCGCCGTTGCCGCAATCCACCACCACTTTGAGGCGGCGCGCGAGTTTGACGTCACGGGTGATTTCATCAGAGTAGCGTTGCAGGATGTCGACTTTGGTGATGGTGCCCTTGCCGCTGGTCAGATCGTTGTTTTTCAGGCGGTCGTGAAGGGCCTGGATCTGTTCGTTGGCCAGGGTGTCGCCAGCGATGACGATCTTGAAACCGTTGTAGTCCGACGGGTTGTGGCTACCGGTGAGCATCACCCCGGACTTGCCGGCCAATACGTTGGCGGCGTAGTACAGCGCGGGCGTTGGCACCAGGCCCACGTCGCTGACATGGCAACCGCTATCGGCCAGGCCCTGGATCAGTTGCTCCACCAGCTCCGGGCCGGACAGGCGACCGTCACGGCCGACCGAAACGTTGGGTTCATCCTGGGCCAGGCTCTGGGAGCCGATGGCGCGGCCAATCCAGTAGGCGGTTTCGGCCGTCAGGGTCTTGGGCACCACGCCACGGATGTCATAGGCGCGAAAGATACTGTCGGGAAATGCTGGGGCTACGCGGGCTGCGGTACTCATCGCGGGGGGAAACTCCATCTGAAGGGGGCAAAGCTGGCCTTAATGTGGCTGACCGGCAGGCTCAAACTGAAGGGTATGACGGTGTTTTCGGCAGAGAGTTCGTGGTGCAAAAATGCCATCGGAGCGCTGGCTCCGTGTTTATGCTTGCGTAATGCTTTGATTTCTATTGAGAAATCTCGCTGATAAAATCCGCGCATTCTTCGTCCTGAAAAGCCTTGCGGTGGCGTCGGGCCGGGCAACGGCGCCCGGCCAGATTCAGCTTAGTCAGTGACTGCCGGAATGCCCAAAACCGCCTGCGCCGCGTTGGGTTTCATCAAACTCCTGTACCAGTTCGAAGTGCGCTTGCACTACCGGAACCAGTACCAACTGGGCGATGCGTTCGCCGACGGCGATGTTGAACGCGGTCTGGCCACGGTTCCAGCACGACACCATCAGTTCGCCCTGGTAGTCCGAGTCGATCAGGCCCACCAGGTTGCCCAGCACGATGCCGTGTTTATGGCCCAGGCCGGAGCGCGGCAGGATCAGCGCTGCCAGGCCAGGGTCGCCCACGTAGATCGACAGGCCGGTCGGAATCAGAAGGGTCTGGCCCGGCTCAAGGACAGTATCTTCCTTGAGCATGGCGCGCAGGTCGAGGCCGGCGGAGCCTGGGGTGGCGTAGGCCGGCAGTGGGAATTCGTTGCCGATGCGTGGGTCGAGGATCTTGGCTTGCAAAGCGTGCATGGAAATTAAACCTGGTTCAGCCGTTGGGCGATAAAAGAGATCAGTTGGCGGGCAATCTTGCCCTTGCTGGTCTGGGCGAAAAGGGTGGCGTGCAGGTCGCGGTCGATCACGCTGCAGGCGTTTTCCTCGCTGTTGAAGCCGATGCTCGGGTTGGCGACATCGTTGGCAACGATCAGGTCGAGGTTTTTGTCTTTCAATTTGCGTGCGGCGTAGTCCAGCAAATGCTCGGTCTCGGCGGCGAAGCCGACGCTGAACGGACGGTCCGGGCGCGTGGCGATGGTGGCCAGGATATCTGGGTTGCGCACCATTTGCAGGAGCAGGCCGTCGCCGCTTGTAGGGTCTTTCTTGAGCTTTTGCGGGGCGACCACTTCCGGGCGGTAGTCCGCAACCGCTGCTGAGGCGATGAACAGGTCGCACGGAATGGCCGCCTCACAGGCCGCCAACATGTCCCGGGCGCTGACTACGTCGATGCGCGTGACCCTATCCGGGGTCGGCAAATGCACCGGGCCGGTGATCAGGGTGACGCGTGCGCCTGCCTCGACCGCCGCTTCAGCCAGGGCAAAGCCCATTTTTCCTGAGCTATGGTTGGTGATGTAGCGCACCGGGTCGATGTTTTCCTGGGTCGGGCCGGCGGTGATCAACACATGCTTGCCGGTCAGGGCCAAGTGCTGGAAACACTCGGCGGCGCACAGCGCCAGGTCGGTAGCTTCGAGCATGCGGCCCATGCCGACATCGCCGCAGGCCTGGCTGCCGGACGCCGGGCCGAACACCTTGAGGCCACGGCTTTGCAGGAGTTGGGTGTTGGCCTGGGTCGCCGGGTCGCGCCACATGGCCTGGTTCATGGCCGGGGCGATGGCGACGGTGGCGTCGGTGGCCAGTACCAGGGTGGTCAGCAGGTCATCGGCGATGCCTTGGGCCAGGCGGGCGATCAGGTCGGCGGTGGCCGGGGCGATCAGCACCAGGTCGGCCCATTTGGCCAGCTCGATATGGCCCATGGCGGCTTCGGCTGCCGGGTCCAGCAGGTCCAGGTGAACCGGGTGGCCGGAGAGCGCCTGCATGGTCAGTGGGGTGATGAACTCACTGCCACCGCGGGTCATGACCACGCGCACTTCGGCGCCTTGGTCCAGGAGCCTGCGAACCAGTTCTGCGCTCTTGTAGGCGGCAATGCCGCCGCCAACGCCGAGAACGATGCGTTTCCGATACAGACGCTGCATTGGTTTGCCTTTCCAGTTCAGTGATGCCAGTTCAGTGACGCCTGCGATGCCCCCTCCCCAGGGGAAATCACATGCAAAAAAGAGGGCCTACGATAACACAGCGTCCGCTGGGCAACAGCGGCGCACATACCACGGCGCGTATGGAGAGGGAGGTGGAATGAGTATTCGCGATTGGCCGGTGGCGGAGCGGCCCCGGGAAAAGCTTTTGGAAGGGGGCGCGGCGAGCCTGTCGGATGCCGAACTGCTCGCGATATTCCTGCGTACCGGGGTATCCGGTCGCAGCGCGGTGGACCTGGCGCGCCACCTGTTGGCGCAATTTGGTGGTTTGCGCCCGTTGCTGGAGGCCAGCCAGGCGCTGTTCAGCCAGCAATTGGGGTTGGGGCCGGCGAAGTTCGCCCAGTTGCAGGCGGTGCTGGAAATGGCCCGTCGCCACATGGCCGAGCGCCTGCGCAAAGACTCGGTGCTGGAAAGCCCGGTGGCCGTGCGTGATTATCTCAAGGCGTTGTTGCGCCATGAGCCTCATGAGACCTTCGGGTGTCTGTTTCTCGATTCAAAGCATCGGGTGCTGGGTTTCGAGGCGTTGTCCCAGGGCACCATCGATGCGGCGATGGTCTACCCCCGGCAAGTGGTCAAGCGCGCCCTCGCATACAACGCGGCGGCACTGATCCTGTGCCACAACCATCCTTCGGGCAGCCTTGAACCGAGCGCGGCTGATCGAAAATTGACCAAGTTGCTGCAAAAAGCCTTGGAAGTGGTGGATGTGCGGGTGTTGGATCACATCATCGTGGGGGATGGAGACCCGTTGTCGATGGCGGAGTATGGGTGGATGTAAGCCCGCCCCATCGGGGCGGGCCGGGTGCTCAGGGCTTGACGCTGACCTTCGAGAAATCCTGGCGCCCGAACGGGCTCACCTGGTAGCCCTCGACACTCTTGCGGGCCAGGGCAAACGCGGTCGGGTGTGCGAGCGGCAACCACAGCGCCTGTTGCTGGATCTGCGCCTGGGCCTGCTGGTAGAGCTTGCTGCGCACGCCTTGCTCGCTGGTGGTTTTGCCGGCACTGATCAGCTTGTCCAGTGCGGGGTCGCAGTAGCGCGCGAAGTTGGTGCCGGATTTCACCGCTGCGCAGGAGAACTGCGGGGTCAGGAAGTTATCCGGGTCGCCGTTGTCGCCGGCCCAGCCCATGAACAGCAGGTCGTGCTCGCCGGCCTTGGCGCGGCGGATCAGCTCGCCCCATTCGATCACGCGGATTTCGGCCTGGATGCCGACCTTGGCCAGGTCAGCCTGCAACAGTTGTGCGCCAAGGTTCGGATTAGGGTTCAGCAGGCTGCCGGTGGGGCGTGTCCAGATAGTGGTCTTGAAGCCGTCCTTGAGCCCGACGCGGTCCAGCAGTGCCTTGGCCTTGGCGAGGTCCTGTGGATAACCCGGCAGGTCCTTGGCGTAGCTCCAGGTGTTAGGCGGGTAGGGGCCGTTGGCGGCTTCGGCGGTGCCTTCAAATACGGCCTTGAGGTAGCTGCCTTTGTCGAAAGCCAGGTTGATCGCCTGGCGCACTTCCGGCTTGTCCAAGGGTGGGTGCTGGCTGTTGATAGCCACGAAGGCGGTCATGAAGGCCGCCGTTTTCTCCACTTTCAGTGCCGGGTCTTTTTCGGCTTCGCCCACATCCAGTGGCTTGGGTGACAGGGCAATCTGGCACTCGTCGCGATGCAATTTCTGCAGGCGCACGTTGGCATCGGGAGTGATGGCGAAGATCAAGTTATCCACAGACGGTTTGCCGGCGAAGTAATCCGGGTTGGCCTTGTAGCGCACCACGGCATCTTTCTGGAACCGGCTGAAGATGAACGGCCCAGTGCCGATCGGCTGGCTGTTGAGCTTCTCCGGCGTGCCCGCCTTGAGCAATTTGTCGGCGTATTCCGCCGGGTAGATCGAGGCAAAACCCATGCTCAGGGCGGCGATGAAGGTGGAGTCGGCGTGATCCAGGGTGAAGCGCACGGTCAGCGGGTCGAGGGCGTCGATTTTCTTGACCAGCGTTGGCAGTTGCAACGATTGCGCATGGGGGAAGCCACTCTGGGCGATCTTGTGCCAGGGGTTGGCCGGGTCAAGCATGCGCTCGAAGCTGAAGCGCACGTCTTCGGCGGTCAGGGTGCGGCTGGGGGTGAAGTATTCGGTGCGGTGGAATTTCACCTCCGGGTGCAGCTTGAAGGTATAGGTCAGGCCATCTGGTGAGACCTCCCAGCTGTCCGCCAGGCTAGGCACCAGTTTCCCGCTGGCCGCGTCGTAGTCCACCAGGCGGTTCATCAGCACATCGGCCGAGGCGTTGGTGGTGGTCAGCGAGTTGTATTGCACCACATCGAACCCTTCGGGGCTGGCCTCGGTGCAGACGCTCAAGTTACTGGCGGCAGAGGCCAGCGGCGCGATAAAGAGAGGGGCGAGCAATAGCGGTAGGGCAGCGAGGCGCATGTTCGGTTTCCTTTGCAGATCGAAGGCCCATCTGCGAGTGCAGTCTGGAAAAGTCCTACCGTAGTGGTCTGATTGGTAAATGACTAGCCCATTTTTGCCTGTGCTTTTGCCCCAAATGCTGTTTTGATGGCACCTCAGCGCGTTTTGCCGAGCACTTCATCGTGCGCGCGGGCGCTGTAAATCATTCTGTGCGACGAGCGGTCGGCTGTGACAGCGGCCCCTCCTGGCAACGGTTCAGGCGTCTGCCGCCAAGATTTACGCCAGTAAAAACACTCGGGCTGTTGTTGCACCTGGGTCTTTCTGGTATAAAGCAGCGCTCTTTTCTAGGGGCCCGGTTCCTTCGCTTGTAGGTGTAGCCGGTAAGACCCTAAAGAAACGCGGCGCCTGGCGCCAAATGACTGAGAGATTAAGCGGCCAACCCATGCCGGGTTGGGCATGTGGTTTTAGAGGGCTGAGGCATGTCGAGAGTCTGTCAAGTTACCGGTAAGGGTCCGGTGACTGGGAATAACATTTCCCACGCAAATAACAAAACCCGTCGTCGTTTCCTGCCGAACCTGCAGCATCACCGCTTCTGGGTTGAAGAAGAGAAACGTTTCGTCCGTCTGCGCGTATCTGCTAAAGGCATGCGCATCATCGACAAGCGTGGCATCACTGTCGTGCTGGCTGAATTGCGCCGCGCTGGCACAATCTAAGGAGCTATATCATGCGTGAATTGATTCGAATGATCTCTAGCGCCGGTACTGGTCACTTCTACACTACCGACAAGAACAAGCGTACTACCCCGGACAAGCTCGAAAAGAAAATGTTCGACCCGCGCGTTCGCAAGCACGTGATCTACAAAGAAGGCAAAATCAAGTAATTGATTTTCCTCCTTGTGAAAAAAAGCCCGTCTCTCACGATTCGGGCTTTTTTTTGCCTGCGATTTGCCGGTCAGGCTTTCTGTTCGAACACCACGTAGATCTTGCGGCACGGCTCCAGCACTTCCCAGGTGCCGCTGAACCCGGCCGGGATCACGAAGCGGTCACCGGCGCGCAGGGTCTTGGCGTTGCCATCGGCATCACGCAGTACTGAAACGCCCTGCACAATTTCGCAGTATTCATGCTCGGTGTAGTTGACCTTCCACTGCCCGACTTCACCTTCCCAAACGCCCGCGTTCATCTGGCCGCAGGGACTGTTGTAGTGGTTGTAGATCGTTTGCTCGGGATCACCCTTGAGGATTTTTTCGGCGGCAGGGCGGTAGCGCTCGGCGGCGGTCTTGGCTTGGCTGAAGTCGACGATGTCCTGGATGCTCATGTGCGTGTCCCGTCTGGCCTGCGGTTGGAGAGCCCAAAGTCTATGTTTATTAAAATGAACATCGCAAGGGCGTTTACCGGCGTTATGTCAAATATATTGAAACATCCCCAGCCGCTGGTTTAGGGTGGCAGCTGCCTTGCGCCGAACCATTGGCTGGCGGGCAAGAATTCTTTAAGGCTGCCGAGGGACATCCCCTGGCCCTTGTATTCAATAAGAGGAGGACACTCGCATGACCACCCTGACCCGTGCCGACTGGGAACAACGCGCCAAGGATCTGAAGATCGAAGGCCGCGCCTACATCAATGGCGAGTACACCGCCGCCGTTTCCGGTGACACCTTCGAATGCATTAGCCCGGTCGACGGCCGCCTGCTGGCCACCGTTGCCAGCTGTGACGTGGCCGACGCCCAGCGCGCCGTCGAAAACGCCCGCGCCACCTTCAACTCCGGTGTGTGGTCGCGCCTGGCGCCGGCCAAACGCAAATCCGCCATGCTGCGTTTCGCCGCGTTGCTCAAGGCCAATGCCGAAGAGCTGGCGCTGCTCGAAACCCTGGACATGGGCAAGCCGATCAGCGACTCCCTGAACATCGACGTACCCGGCGCGGCAAATGCCCTGAGCTGGAGTGGCGAGGCCATCGACAAGATCTACGACGAAGTTGCCGCCACCCCGCACGACCAGTTGGGCCTAGTGACCCGCGAGCCGGTTGGTGTGGTCGGCGCGATTGTGCCGTGGAACTTCCCGCTGATGATGGCCTGCTGGAAGCTTGGCCCGGCGCTGTCCACCGGTAACTCGGTGATCCTCAAGCCGTCTGAAAAATCCCCGCTGACTGCCATCCGCATCGCGGCCCTGGCCGTTGAAGCCGGTATTCCCAAAGGTGTGTTCAACGTGCTGCCAGGTTATGGCCACACGGTCGGCAACGCGCTGGCGCTGCACATGGACGTCGACACCCTGGTGTTCACCGGTTCGACCAAGATCGCCAAGCAACTGTTGATCCGCTCCGGCGAATCGAACATGAAGCGCGTGTGGCTGGAAGCCGGTGGCAAGAGCCCGAACATTGTGTTTGCCGATGCGCCCGACCTGCAAGCCGCCGCCGAATCCGCCGCCGGCGCCATCGCCTTCAACCAGGGCGAAGTCTGCACCGCCGGTTCGCGCCTGCTGGTCGAGCGTTCCATCAAGGACACATTCCTGCCGCTGGTGATCGACGCCCTCAAGGGCTGGAAGCCTGGCAACCCACTGGATCCGGCCACCAACGTCGGCGCGCTGGTGGACACCCAGCAAATGAACACCGTGCTCTCGTACATCGAAGCCGGTCATGCCGATGGCGCCAAGTTGGTCGCCGGTGGCAAGCGCACGCTGGAAGAAACCGGCGGCACTTATGTGGAGCCGACGATTTTCGACGGTGTGACCAACGCGATGAAGATCGCCAAGGAAGAGATCTTTGGCCCGGTCCTGTCGGTGATTACCTTCGACAGCGCCGAAGAAGCGGTCGCCATTGCCAACGACACCATCTACGGTCTGGCCGCAGCGGTGTGGACGGCGGATATCTCCAAGGCACACCTCACCGCCAAAGCCCTGCGCGCCGGTAGTGTGTGGGTCAACCAGTACGACGGCGGTGACATGACCGCGCCGTTTGGTGGCTTCAAGCAGTCGGGCAACGGTCGCGACAAGTCGCTGCATGCGTTCGACAAGTACACCGAGCTGAAGGCGACCTGGATCAAGCTCTAAGCAACACCGCTGATCCCTGTAGGAGCGAGCGTGCTCGCGAAGAACTAGAAGGCGCCGCGTTTATCCAGGATAGGCGCGTCATCGTTAACGTTTTTCGCGAGCAAGCTCGCTCCTACAGTTCGTTTTGCACTCCCTGAAAATTATCCACAGGAGCGTGGACATGCGTTGGGCGACTTATTTCGCCGTCCTGGCTTCGGTGCTCAGCGTCGGTTTGGCCCTGGGCGTCAGTATGCCGCTGGTGTCCCTGCGCCTCGAAAGCTGGGGCTACGGCAGTTTCGCCATCGGCGTGATGGCAGCCATGCCGGCCTTTGGCGTACTGCTCGGCGCGAAAATCTCCAGCCGCATGGCCTCATGGCTCGGCACCGCCAACCTCATGCGCCTGTGCCTGTGGGCGGGCGCGGTGTCCATCGGCTTGCTGGCGATCCTGCCCAGCTACCCGGTCTGGTTGGTGCTGCGCCTGATGATCGGCGTGATTCTGACTATCGTGTTTATCCTCGGCGAAAGCTGGATCAACCAGTTGGTGGTGGAGCAGTGGCGCGGCCGGCTGGTGGCGCTGTATGGCTGCAGTTATGCCTTGAGTCAACTGTCAGGCCCGTTGCTGCTGGGCTTGATCGGTACCGATCATGACTACGGTTTCTGGGTCGGCGCAGGCCTGTTAGTCGTGGCGCCATTCCTGTTGCTGGGCCGCTCCGGCGCGCCAACCGCCGAGTCCTTCAGCGTGACCTTCGCCGACCTCTGGCGCTTCTGCCTGAGTCTGCCGGCGATTGCCTGGGCGGTGGCTTTATTCGCCGCCTTCGAGGCGATGATTCTGACGTTGTTGCCGGTGTATTGCCTGCAACAAGGCTTCACCGCCGAAATCGCCCTGGCCATGGTCAGCACAGTGGTGGTCGGCGATGCGCTGCTGCAGTTGCCCATCGGGGCACTGGCCGACTACCTGCCGCGACGCACGCTGTTCCTGAGCTGTGCGGTGTTGTTGCTGGTGTCGAGCCTGGCGATTCCACTGCTGATGCACACGCTGTTGATCTGGCCGATCTGGGTGTTGTTCGGCGCGAGTGCCGGAGGGTTGTTCACCCTATCGTTGATCCTGATCGGCGAGCGTTACCGCGACGATGCGCTGGTGCGTGCCAATGCCCATGTTGCGCAACTGTGGGGAATCGGTTGCCTGGTTGGCCCACTGGTGGCAGGCGCGGGCAGCCAGTGGATCAGCGGGCATGCATTGCCGTTGCTGATGGCCGCGGGTGCGCTGGGCCTGGTGCTGCTGTTGCTGCGCCAAGGCGCATTCGGTGCAACACAGCCGGTGTAGGAGCGAGCTTGCTCGCGAAGAACTCAAGGACGCCGCGGTAAACCAGACGGCACGCGTTATCGTTAACGTTTTTCGCGAGCGAGCTCGCTCCTACAACATGCGTTCCAGGCCGACGGAGGTGGCGAACCAGGCATTGAACCGTCGCCACCAACTGCCCGGCTCGCGGGTCAAAGTGTGCAGTTGGCCGTTATCTTCGGTCACCCACACGACTTGGCCGTCCTGCAGTTTCGCCTCATAGCTCAAGGGCGGCGCCATGCCTTGCAGCGCCAGGTTGCGCACGTGCTCTGCCAGCTCCGGGCTGTCGACCAGCACACCCACTTCGGTATTCCATAGCACCGAGCGCGGGTCGAAGTTGAATGAACCAATAAACGACTTCTCCCGATCAAAGATCATCGCCTTGCTGTGCAAGCTCGAATCTGAACCCCGGAAGGTGCCGCGACGAAACAGGTGGGGGCCGCTGCCGCCACTGGGGTCGCCCGGTTGGCGGCGCAACTCATAGAGCTTCACTCCATGCTCCAGCAGCGCTTTGCGATAGGGCGCATAACCGCCGTGCACGGCAGGCACGTCGGTGGCTTCCAGGGAATTGGTCAGCAGGCTCACCGACACACCTGCATCGGCGCGCCCCGTCAGGTACACCAGTCCAGGTTGCCCTGGCACGAAATAAGCCGAAATCATCATCAACTCGTGGTTGACGCCTTCCAGCTCCGGCGCCAGTTGCGTGGTGAGCAACAACCGAGGATCCGGATCGGCCTTGGCCAGCACCTTGCTCGGCGCGTCCCACAGCGCCTGGTTCCAGGCCCAGATCAGCTCACGGCGCCAGGTGTCCATGCGCGGCTGGGTTTGGTAGGTGCGCAAGCGGTTGTACAGCGCGTGGTTCTGTTGACGCGACTCGGCGAGAGACGCTTCCAGGCGCACGCGCGCAGCGGCCAGGTCGCCTTTGGAGGGCGTATTGGAGACAAAGTCATCAATCGGCTTGCTCAGCGCGCTGTTCCAGTACTGGTCGAAGCTGTGACCCAACTGTTCGGCCACCGGGCCCACGCTGAGCATATCGATATCAGTGAAGTTCAGGTTGGGTTCGGCGTCGAAATACTCATCCCCCAGGTTGCGCCCGCCGACGATGGCCACGCTGTTGTCCGCCAGCCACAGCTTGTTATGCATGCGCCGGTGTTGCAGCGAGAGGTTGAACAGCCGGCCCATGGCGCGCGTAACGCCTGTGCTGCGCCCTAGGTGTAACGGGTTGAACAGGCGGATCTCGATCTTGGGATGGGCGGCAAGGGTGGCGATGATCTGGTCGAGGCCGTCGCTGGTGGTGTCGTCCAGCAGGATGCGCACCCGCACGCCACGGTCGGCGGCCTTGAGCAGTTCGTCCACCAGCATGCGCGTGCTGATGCCGTCGTGCACGATGTAGTACTGCAGGTCGAGGCTGGTCTGGGCGTTGCGGATCAGCTCGGCGCGGGCCATGAACGCCTCGCTGCTGTTGGGCAACAGGCGAAAGCCGGAGCGGCCTTGATAAGGCGCCGCCTGGGCCTGGATCGAGCGGCCGAACGACGATTGCGCGGCGGGGAGGGCGTCGCTGGGGATGCGCGGAGTACTCACCGTCGCGCAGCCGCCCAGGGCCAGGGCTCCCAACAGGAAAAACGGTAATAGCCGTTGAATCATCAAGGGAGTTGCTTCCAGATCAGGGCGGTTGTCGGCATATGACGGCAAATTCCCGCGAAAGGTCAGTCGGCGGCCTCGGCCAGCATCTTGATGGCGGCTGCACCCACCTTGCGCACGGCTTCTTCAATCTGCGGGGTGGGCTTGGCACCGTAGTTCATACGCAGGCAGTTCCGGTACTTGCCCGACGCCGAAAAGATGCTGCCGACGGCCACCTGTACGCCTTGCTCAATCAGGATACGGTTGAGTTTCAGTGTATCGAAGCCTTCCGGCAGTTCGACCCAGAGCATGAAGCTGCCTTGGGGGCGACTGGCACGGGTGCCTGCCGGAAAGTAGCGGCTGACCCAGTCGATCATCAAGTCACGATTGCGCTGGTATTGGGTGCGCATCCGCCGCAAATGCGGTTCGAAGTGGCCACCTTTGAGGAATTCGGCAATGGCGATCTGCGGTTGTGTCGCGGTGCAGCCGGTGCTGATGTATTTCATGTGCAGCACCCGTTCCAGATAGCGACCCGGCGCGACCCAACCGATGCGCAAACCTGGCGCCAGGGTTTTCGAGAATGAGCTGCACAGCACTACACGGCCGTCCTCATCGAAGGACTTGATGGTGCGCGGGCGCGGGTAGCTGTAGGCCAGCTCGCCATACACATCGTCCTCGATGATCGCCACGTCAAAGCGCTGGGCCAGGGTCAGCAGTGCTTTTTTACGTGCCTCGGGCATGATGTAGCCGAGGGGATTGTTGCAGTTGGGGGTCAGCTGGATGACCTTGATCGGCCATTGTTCCAGCGCCAATTCCAGGGCTTCGAGGCTGATGCCGGTGATCGGGTCGGTGGGGATTTCCAGGGCTTTCATGCCCAGGCCCTTGAGGGTCTGCATGGCGCCGTGGAAGCTCGGCGAGTCCACCGCGACGATGTCGCCAGGCTCGCAGATCGCATGGATGCTGGCGGACAGCGCCTCATGGCAACCGGTGGTAATCACGATGTCCTCGGCCGTCAGTTGGCAGCCGGAATCCAGTGACAGTCGCGCGACCTGCTCGCGCAACTCCATACAGCCGAGGATGTTGTCGTAATACAGCCCCGGCAGATCCTGGCGGCGGCTCACGCGGGCCAGGCTACGCAGCAGCGGCTTCATGGTCGGCGACAATACGTCCGGCATGCCGCGCCCCATCTGTATGACATCTTTGCGCGGGACTGCGCGAACCAGCTCCAGTACCTGGTCCCACTGGGATATCTCCACGGGCCGCTGTGCCGGACGACCAACTTCGGGCAGGGCCGGCAACTCGCGGCCGACTGGCACAAAGTAGCCGGATTTCGGCTTCGGCATTGCCAGGCCGTTGTCTTCCAGCAAACGATAGGCCTGTTGCACGGTGCTCAGGCTGACCCCGTGTTCCACGCTTAAAGCCCTTACAGAAGGCAGCCTGTCTCCAGGGCGATAGAAGCCCTGTTCGATGCGGGTGCCCAGTAATTCGGCGAGGTTCATGTACAGGGTCATGGCGGTCGCTCCCGAGAAACCATTACAGATAGCCCGAAAATACAGGATTCAGCCGCCATTAGGCAGTATCTGTATGGATTTAATAAAGTTGGGTTGAATCTGTAATGGTTTTCGCCTTGCGCCCATCCTTGCCACTCAAGGCAACAAGGCAAATGAGGGGCAGCAAAATGAACGGCATGAGCGATGTGCGGCTGGCGCTACACGGTCAGGAACTGCAGGCAGGGCAAGAGCGGGCGACGGCGCCGCGCGATATCAGCCGCTGGGGTCTGTTCTGGCACCGTCGTCACACGCGCAAGGCATTGCTGCATCTGACCCGCGAACAACTGCGCGATGTCGGGTTGACCGCCGAACAGGCGCGCCAGGAAGGTCTGAAACCCTTCTGGCGCGACTGAATCACACCCGCTCTTTGAGGCGGTGCCAGAGCATCCCCAACGCCAACAGCGGCGAGCGCAGGTGCTTGCCGCCGGGGAAGGTGATGTGCGGCACCTGGGCGAACAGGTCGAAGCGCCCCTGTTGCTGGCCACTGATGGCCTCGGCCAGCAACTTGCCCGCCAGGTGGGTGGCGTTGAGGCCATGGCCGGCGTAGGCCTGGGCGTAATACACGTTGGGTTGGTCGGCCAGGCGGCCAATCTGCGGCAAGCGGTTGGCGCCGATGCCGATCATGCCGCCCCATTGATAATCGATTTTAACGTCAGCCAATTGCGGGAAAACCTGGAGCATTTTCGGACGCATGTAGGCGCCGATGTCCTTCGGATCGCGACCGGAGTAGTGACAAGCGCCGCCGAACAGCAGGCGACGGTCGGCGGACAGCCGGAAGTAATCCACGGTGACGCGCTGGTCGCACACCGCCATGTTTTGCGGCAGCAGGTGGGCGGCCTGCACTTCGCTCAACGGCTCGGTGGCGATGATGTAGCTGCCGGCGGGCAACACTTTGCCGCTCAGGTGTGGGTTGAGGCCATTGAGGTAAGCATTGCACGCCAGCACCAGGGTCTTGGCGCGCACGTTGCCCTGGGCGGTGTGCACGTTGACTTCGGGGCCGTAGTCGATACGGGTGACTTCAGATTGCTCGAACAGCTTCACGCCCAGTTGCTGCGCGGCGGCGGCTTCGCCAAGGGCCAGGTTCAGCGGGTGCAGGTGACCGGAACCCATATCGATCATGCCGCCCACGTAGCGCTCCGAACCGATTACGCTGCTCATCTCGTTGGCCTGCAGCAAGCGCACTTCGTGACGATAACCCAGGCCGCGCAGCTCTTCCGCGTCGTCGGCCAGGCCTTGCAGGTCGCGAGGCTTGTTGGCGAGGTCGCAGTAACCCCAGGTCAGGTCGCAGGGGATCTGGAAGCGTTCGACGCGCTCACGCACGATCTCCACGGCTTCCAGGCCCATCAGCTTCATCTGGCGCACGCCATCGGTGCCAATCACATTGGTGAACTGATCCAGGCCATGGCCGACGCCACGGATCAGCTGACCGCCGTTACGTCCGCTGGCGCCCCAGGCGATCTTGCGTGCCTCCAGCAGCACCACGCTGAACCCCCGCTCGGCCAGCTCAAGCGCCGTGTTCAGCCCGGAAAAACCGCCGCCCACCACGCACACATCGGCTGTCACGTCGCCTGTCAGCACCGGGTAATCGGGTTGCGGCACGCTGCTGGCGGCGTAATAGGAAGTGGTGTGCCGGGCGCTGGCAGTCATGGGAGCCTCCCTGTTTGGAAAATTTGACGCAGGATACAGCGGTCGGATGCAGCTGTCTGCGCAGGGCGTTTTGCGGCAGAATCCACGCCTATTCGCCGTTCGGTATATGTTTCGATGAGTTGCAACAGTCAGAAAATCAGCGCGCTGCGTCGGCAGATTCCTTCGTTCGAGTGCGTCCCCGGTTGCCACGACTGCTGTGGGCCGGTGACGACCTCGCCCGAGGAAATGTCGCGTCTGCCGCGCAAGACCGCCGCCGAGCAGGATGCGGCCATGGATGAACTGAACTGCGTGCACCTGGGGCCCAACGGCTGCACGGTCTACGACGAGCGACCGTTGATCTGCCGGCTGTTCGGCACCACCAAGACCTTGCCGTGCCCGAACGGGCGGCGCCCGGTGGAGCTGATACATCCGCGGGTGGAGAAACAGATCCATGAGTACATGGCGAGCACACGGCAGGTTTTGGTTTAGCCCGCTCTTCAGTCCGGGATCGGCAGGTTAAGGCTCTCTTTCACCTCTTCCATCACGATATAGCTCTTGGACTCCCGCACATGGGGCAACTTGAGCAGGATATCCCCCAGCAGTTTGCGGTACGACGCCATCTCGGAAATCCGCGCTTTCACCAGGTAGTCGAAGTCGCCTGAGACCAAGTGGCACTCCAGCACATGGGGCAGTTTCAGCACCGCGCGGCGGAACTCCTCAAAGGTGTCGCCAGACTTGTAATCCAGGCTGATCTCGACAAATACCAGCAAACTACCCTTCAAATGCTGCGGGTTGAGCCGCGCGTTGTAACCCATGATGATCCCTTCACGCTCCAGCCGGCGCACGCGCTCGGTGCAGGGCGTAGTCGACAACCCAACCTTTTCCCCCAACTCCGTGAACGAAATGCGCCCGTCGGTTTGCAGGATGCGCAGGATGTTGCGGTCGATCTTGTCCAGCTCCCGCTTGGTCTGGGTGTTGGTTCGCATAGGGGATACGCCTCTGTGAAAAGGGTTTTTGCCGAGAATTGTCGCCAAATATAGGCAGTTATATAGTGAAATGCACTGGCAATTGTTTTTTAAACTGCGCTCATCATTGCTCGAATAACACACGTCAGCGGCCATGCCCGCGATGAGGATATAAAAATGCGCGTTCTGGTCTTGGGTAGCGGCGTCATTGGTGTGACCAGTGCCTACTATTTGGCGCGGGCCGGCTTTGAAGTGGTGGTCGTCGACCGTCAGCCCGCCGCTGCCATGGAAACCAGTTTCGCCAACGCCGGCCAGGTTTCCCCAGGCTATGCGTCGCCATGGGCTGCGCCGGGCGTGCCGCTCAAGGCAATCAAATGGCTGTTGCAGCGCCACGCGCCGCTGGCGATCAAGGCCACCGCCGATATCGATCAATACCTGTGGATGGCGCAGATGCTGCGCAACTGCACCGCCAACCGTTATGCGGTGAACAAGGAGCGCATGGTGCGCCTGTCCGAGTACAGCCGCGACTGCCTCGACGAACTGCGCGCAGAAACCGGCATTGCCTACGAAGGCCGTAGCCTCGGCACGACCCAACTGTTCCGTACCCAGGCACAACTGGATGGCGCGGCCAAGGACATCGCTGTGCTGAAGGAGTCCGGCGTGCCGTTTGAAGTGCTCGACCGCGCCGGCATCGCCCGCGTTGAGCCGGCGCTGGCCAGCGTCACCGATATCCTCGCGGGTGCCTTGCGCCTTCCGAACGACCAGACCGGCGACTGCCAGATGTTCACCACCCGCCTGGTCGACATGTGCAAGCAACTGGGCGTGGAGTTCCGCTTCGAACAAGACATCCAGCGCCTCGACTACGCCGGTGACCGCATCAACGGCGTGTGGATCGATGGCAAGCTGGAAACCGCCGACCGCTACGTACTGGCCCTCGGCAGTTACTCGCCGAAATTGCTCAAGCCGCTGGGGATCAAGGCCCCGGTGTACCCGCTCAAGGGTTACTCGTTGACCGTGCCAATCACCAACCCGGCGATGGCGCCGACTTCGACCATTCTCGACGAGACCTACAAGGTCGCGATCACCCGTTTCGACAACCGCATCCGTGTCGGTGGCATGGCTGAAATCGCCGGTTTTGACCTGTCGCTGAACCCGCGTCGACGCGAAACCCTGGAGATGATCGTCAACGACCTTTATCCTCAGGGCGGCGATTTGACCGAAGCCACTTTCTGGACCGGCCTGCGTCCGACCACCCCCGACGGTACGCCGATTGTCGGTGCCACTCCGTTCAAGAACCTGTTCCTGAATACCGGCCATGGCACCCTCGGTTGGACCATGGCCTGTGGGTCCGGTCGCTTGCTGGCTGACCTGATGGCTTCGAAGACCCCGCAGATCAGCGCCGAAGGCCTCGATATTTCCCGTTATGGCAACCACCAGGAGTCCGCACAACATGTCAATCCAGCGCCAGCTCACCAATGAGCGCATGAGCCAGATCGTTGTTCACAGCGGTACCGTGTATCTGGCCGGGCAAGTCGGTGACGACATGAACGCCGGGATTGAACAGCAGACCCGTGAAACCCTGGCCAATATTGAGCGTTTGCTCGACCTGGCTGGCACGGACAAGAGCAAGCTGCTGTCGGTGACGATCTACCTGAAAGACATCGACGCCGATTTCGCCGGCATGAACGCGGTGTGGGACAAGTGGCTGCCCAAGGGTGTTGCACCTGCCCGCGCCACGGTTGAAGCCAAGCTGTGCGAACCGGAAATCCTGGTAGAGCTGTCCGTCGTGGCGGCCTTGCCTTAAACAACGATCCCTCTCCCGGTGCCGATGCTGTTGGTCGGTGCCGGTTTTTCTTCACTCTGCCGCCTAGAAGCCTGCCGCCATGCGTCCTGCCCGTGCCCTGATCGACCTCCAAGCCCTGCGCCACAACTACCAATTGGCCCGTGAAGTCACGGGGGCCAAGGCCCTTGCCGTGATCAAGGCCGATGCCTACGGGCATGGCGCCGTACGCGTGGCCCAGGCGCTGGAAGCCGAGGCCGATGGGTTTGCCGTGGCGTGTATCGAGGAAGCCCTGGAGCTGCGTGCCGCCGGAATTCGTGCGCCGGTGCTGTTGCTGGAAGGTTTTTTCGAGGCCGACGAGCTGCCGCTGATCATCGAGCATGACTTCTGGTGCGTGGTGCATTCGCTGTGGCAGTTGGATGCGATCGAACAGGCCAAGCTGAGCAAGCCGCTGACTATCTGGCTCAAACTCGATTCCGGCATGCACCGTGTTGGCCTGCATCCGAAGGATTATCACGAGGCTTACCAACGCCTGCTGGCCAGTGGCAAAGTCGCCAAGATCGTGTTGATGAGCCACTTCGCGCGCGCCGATGAACTCGACTGTGTGCGCAGCGATGAGCAGGTAGCGGTGTTCGAGGCGGCGCGCCAGGGCTTGTCGGCTGAGGTCAGCCTGCGCAATTCACCATCGGTGATGGGCTGGCCAAATGTGTCCAGCGACTGGGTGCGCCCCGGCATCATGCTTTACGGTGCCACCCCGTTTGGCGAAGACCAGGCCGTGGCGGCCCGTTTGCAGCCGGTAATGACCCTGGAATCCAAGGTGATCTGCGTGCGTGAACTGCCAGCGGGTGAGCCGGTGGGTTACGGCGCCAAATTCATCACGCCCAAGCCGATGCGCATCGGCGTGGTTGCCATGGGTTATGCCGATGGCTACCCGCGTCACGCGCCAACCGGCACGCCGGTGCTGGTGGCGGGGCAGCGCAGCCAATTGTTGGGGCGTGTGTCCATGGACATGCTGTGCATCGACCTGACGGACGTGCCGCAGGCCGGGCTCGGTTCCACCGTGGAACTGTGGGGTAAAAACATCCTTGCCAGTGATGTTGCGGTGGCCGCCGAGACCATTCCCTACCAACTGTTCTGCAACCTGCGCCGCGTGCCAAGGCTCTATTCCGGCGCTTGATCGCCCGGTACGAACACAACCGCCCGGGATTTAGGCCCAAGTGTTGTAAATACTGAACGCTGTCGCCATGATAACGCTCAATTACAACAAAGCCTGAATCCTAGGAGGCTCCTGCATTGGACGTCGGCGAACGACTGCAATCCATCCGTAAACTGAAGGGTCTTTCCCAGCGCGAGCTCGCCAAGCGCGCGGGTGTCACCAACAGCACCATTTCGATGATCGAAAAAAACAGCGTCAGCCCCTCGATCAGCTCCTTGCGCAAGGTGCTGGGCGGCATCCCCATGTCCATGGTCGAGTTCTTTTCCGAGGAGATCCTGCAGGAAATACCGACGCAGATCGTCTATAAAGCCAATGAGCTGATCGACATCTCTGACGGCGCCGTCACCATGAAATTGGTAGGCCGGGCGCACCCCAGCCGGGCGATTGCGTTTCTCAACGAAATCTACCCACCGGGCGCCGACACGGGCGAAGAAATGCTCACCCACGAAGGCGAAGAAACCGGGATCCTGGTGGAAGGTCGACTGGAGTTGGTGGTCGGTCTTGAAACTTTTGTGCTCGAAGCCGGCGATAGCTACTACTTTGAAAGCACCAAGCCTCATCGTTTTCGCAATCCGTTCGACGTGCCGGCGCGACTAATCAGCGCAGCCACACCCGCGAACTTTTAAGAAAAGAGGCGTCCTGCCAGCGTTGCAGAGACTCCCGTAGCTGTATCCGTGAAGCCCAATCTCCCTTTATTTAATAGGGTTGTTTCGGCCAGGCGGGCTAACCGTTATACTTTCGCCGCCTGCGAAACCGTGGCCGCAGGCGTGAATAGCCACCATTGAGGGTGAACGCGTGAACCTAATTATGAAAATGCTGGCTGCACCAGCAACCGTACTGGCCCTATGGGCTGTCAGCGCTCAAGCTGCGACCAATGATGATATTGCCAAGCGCCTGGAGCCGGTCGGCCAAGTCTGCGTCCAGGGCCAGGAGTGCAAGGGCATGGAAGTGGCGGTCGCCGCAGGCGGTGGCGCTGCGAAGACGCCGGATGAGATCATCGCCAAGCACTGCAACGCTTGTCACGGCACCGGCCTGTTGGGCGCGCCGAAAATCGGCGATACAGCCGCCTGGAAAGAACGCGCCGACCACCAGGGCGGCCTCGACGGTCTGCTGGCCAAGGCCATCACCGGCCTGAACGCGATGCCGCCCAAAGGCACTTGTGCTGATTGCTCGGATGATGACCTGAAAGGTGCGATCGAGAAGATGTCCGGGTTGAAATAAACCGATCTTCGTCAAAAAGCCGCTTACGAGCGGCTTTTTTGTATCTGTGATTTATGTTTCAGCGCTGTTCTTTGCAGCAAAGACCCGGCAAGCTCGGTCCAACCCCTAATCATGGAATGTTCAGGAGGGTCGGATGGTGCAGTTGTGTTCAATCGAGCAAGCAGTTGACGATGTGCTGGAGCGGTTGCCGGCGCATATCCACATGGGCATGCCGTTGGGCTTGGGCAAGCCGAACCTGTTTGCCAACGCGCTGTACCGGCGCGTCGCCAAGTTGCCGGAGCGGGCACTGACGATCTACACCGCGCTGAGCCTGGGCCGGCCGACGATGGGCAATGGTTTGCAGAAGCGCTTTCTCGAACCCTTTATCGAGCGGGTGTTTGGCGATTACCCCGAGCTGGATTTCCTTGCCGACCTGCACAAAGACAGCCTCCCGAAAAATATCCATGTGCAGCAGTTCTTCATGCAGCCCGGCAGCTTGCTGCACAGCGAGTCGGCGCAGCAGGACTACGTGAGCAGTAACTACAGCCACGCCGCCCGCGATATCAACGCCGCAGGGTTGAATCTGGTGGCGCAATTGGTCGCCAGCAGCAGTGAGCATCCGGATCGCCTGAGCCTGAGCTGCAACCCGGATATCACCCTCGACCTATTGCCCATGATTGCCAAGCGTCGTGAGGCCGGCGAAACCATTCTGGTGGTCGGCCAGGTTCACAGCGACTTGCCTTACATGCCCGGGGACGCTGAACTGGGGATGGACGCCTTCGATTACCTGATCGATGAAAAAGACAGCACCACGCTGTTTTCCACGCCGAACATGCCGGTGGGGTTCCAGGACCACTTTATCGGCCTGCATGCCAGCACCCTGGTGCGCGATGGCGGCACCTTGCAGATCGGCATAGGTTCCATGGGCGATGCGCTGACCGCCGCGTTGCTCGCGCGCCAGGCGGATAACGAAGCCTACCGATTGCTGCTGACGGACTTGGACGTTTACCAGTGGGCGCCGCTGATCAGTCACGAAGGCGGTGTCGATCCGTTCTCCCGTGGCCTCTACGGTTGCAGCGAAATGTTCGTCAACGGCCTGCTGGTGCTGGCGGACGCGGGGATTATCCGCCGCAAGGTCTACCCCGACGTGGCGACCCAGGAACAGGCTAACGCCGGCATGCTTGACGATGCTGCGCAGCCGGATGGCATCTCGATCCACGGCGGTTTTTTCCTCGGCCCGAGAAGTTTCTATCAGCGCCTGCAGGAAATGACCCACGCCAAACGCCTCGAATTCAACATGACCCGCATCAGCTACATCAACGAACTGTACGGCCAGGAAGAACTCAAGCGCCTGCAACGCCTGGATGCGCGGTTTATCAACAGCGCGATCATGGTGACGTTGCTCGGCGCGGGCGTGGCCGATCAGTTGGAGGACGGTCGCGTGCTCAGCGGCGTGGGCGGGCAGTACAACTTTGTTGCCCAAGGGCATGCGCTGGAAGGTGCGCGCTCGATCCTGATCCTGCGCAGCTGGCGCGAGTCGGGGGGGGAGGTCAGTTCCAATATCGTCTGGGATTATGGCCACTGCACGATTCCTCGGCATCTGCGGGATATCGTCATTACCGAGTACGGCATTGCTGATTTGCGCGGGCAGACAGATGCCAAGGTGATCGAGGCGTTGCTCAATATCACCGACTCACGCTTCCAGGACGATTTGATCGAACAGGCACAGAAGGCCGGCAAGTTGCCGAAGGATTTCCGGTTGGATCCGCGTTTTGCCGACAACACGCCGGAGCGGCTGCAAGGTATTCAAGCGCGGCATCGCCGGCTGTTCCCGGAGTATCCGCTGGGCAGCGATTTCACGGAGGAAGAGCGCGATTTGTTGCGGGCGTTGAACTGGCTCAAGAGCAAATTCAAGCTGACGGAGATGCTGGAGCTGGGCAAGGCGGCGTTGGATGCGCCGGAGCCGGAGGCGTTTCCAGAGCATCTGAAACGGATGCGGTTGGATAAGCCGGAGGGGCTGAAAGAGGATCTGTATCAGCGGCTTTTGCTCGCAGGACTTCAAGCCTCTGCATTGTAGGAGCGAGCAAGCTCGCTCCTACGGGTGCGGCGTTGATTATTCGATGAAGGTCACTACGCCGCCTTCCAACGACTTCACCCGCGCCAGCGACTCAACCCGATAACCCTGCGCGTCCAACTCCGCACGGCCACCCTGGAATGACTTCTCAATCACAATCCCCAAACCGGCGACCGTTGCGCCGGCCTGCTTGATGATCGAGATCAGCGCCTGGGACGCCTTGCCATTGGCCAGGAAGTCATCGATCACCAGCACACGGTCGCTGCTGGTCAGGTGGCGCGGGGAGATCGCCACGGTGCTTTCGACCTTCTTGGTGAAGGAGTACACCGTCGCCGACAGCAGGTTTTCCGTGAGGGTCAGGGATTGCTGCTTGCGTGCAAAGATCACCGGTACGCCCAGGTTCAGGCCGGTCATGATCGCCGGGGCGATGCCGGAGGCTTCGATGGTGACGATCTTGGTGATGCCCGAATCCTTGAACAGTGCGGCGAATTCGTCGCCGATCAGTTTCATCAGTGCCGGGTCGATCTGGTGGTTCAGAAAGGCGTCGACCTTGAGTACCTGATCGGAAAGCACGATGCCTTCTTCGCGAATTTTCTTGTGCAGTGCTTCCACGGAAAGCTTCCTCTAATGGCGCGGTGCGCGCCGAAAGTAGATTAAAAAGTAGTCGATTCTAGCGCTTTAACATCGCGCGTATATCCGCCAAGGCGGTGTTGCCGCGAACGGCCTTCACCTCGGTCGGGGTGTCGTCATTGCCTTCCCAGGCCAGGTCGTCCGGCGGCAGTTCATCCAGGAACCGGCTGGGGGCACAATCGATGATTTCGCCGTATTGCTTGCGCTTGGCGGCAAAGGTGAAGGCCAGCGTCTGACGCGCGCGGGTAATCCCCACGTAGGCCAGGCGGCGTTCTTCTTCGATGGTGTCGGCTTCGATACTGGAGCGGTGCGGGAGGATTTCCTCTTCCATGCCCATGATGAACACGTAAGGAAATTCCAGGCCCTTGGACGCATGCAAGGTCATCATCTGCACGCCTTCGGCGCCGTCTTCCTCTTCCTGCTGGCGCTCGAGCATGTCGCGCAGCACCAGCTTGCCGATGGCGTCTTCGACGGTCATTTCGCCGTCTTCGTCTTTTTCCAGGGTGTTCTTCAGCGCTTCGATCAGAAACCAGACGTTGCTCATGCGGTAATCCGCCGCCTTGTCGCTGGAACTGTTGGTGCGCAGCCAATTTTCGTAGTCGATGTCCATGACCATGCTGCGCAGGGCGCTGATCGGGTCTTCGCCGGCGCACTGCTCGCGCACCTTGTCCATGAAGCGCTTGAAGCGCGACAGGCGATCGGTGAAGCGCGTGTCCAGGTGTTCGCCCAGGCCGATTTCGTCGGTGGCGGCGTACATCGAGATCTTGCGTTCGGTGGCGTAGTTACCGAGTTTTTCCAGGGTGGTGGAGCCGATCTCGCGGCGCGGCACGTTGATCACGCGCAGGAAGGCGTTGTCGTCGTCCGGGTTTACGATCAGGCGGAAGTAGGCCATCAGGTCTTTCACTTCCTGGCGTCCGAAAAAGCTGTTGCCGCCCGACAGGCGATACGGCACCTGGTGATGCTGTAACTTCAGCTCGATCAGCTTGGCCTGGTAGTTGCCGCGGTACAGGATCGCAAAATCACTGTAAGGCCGGTCGGTGCGCAAGTGCAGGCTGAGGATTTCCACGGCCACGCGCTCGGCTTCGGCGTCTTCGTTGCGGCAGCGGATCACGCGGATCTCGTCGCCGTGGCCCATCTCACTCCACAGTTGTTTTTCAAATTCGTGGGGGTTGTTCGAGATCAGCACGTTGGCGCAGCGCAGGATGCGGCTGGTGGAGCGGTAGTTCTGCTCCAGCATCACCACTTTCAGGGACGGGTAGTCGTCCTTGAGCAGCATCAGGTTTTCCGGGCGGGCACCGCGCCAAGCGTAGATCGACTGGTCATCGTCGCCGACCACGGTGAATTGGTTGCGCTTGCCGATCAGCATTTTCACCAGCAGGTATTGGCTGGCGTTGGTGTCCTGGTATTCGTCCACCAGCAGGTAGCGCACCTTGTTCTGCCATTTTTCGAGGATGTCGGCGTGTTCTTCGAACAGCTTCACCGGCAGCAGGATCAGGTCGTCGAAGTCCACCGCGTTGAACGCCTTGAGCGTGCGCTGGTAGTGGGTGTAGACGATGGCGGCGGTCTGTTCCTTGGGATTGCGTGCGTTTTCCAGGGCCTGGGCGGGCAGAATCAGGTCGTTTTTCCAGGCGCCGATCATGTTCTTGATCTCGTCCACGCCGTCGTCGCCTGCGTATTCCTTTTGCATGATGTCGGTCATCAGCGACTTCACGTCGGTTTCGTCGAAGATCGAGAAACCGGGCTTATAGCCAAGGCGTACATGCTCCTTGCGGATAATGTTCAGGCCCAGGTTGTGGAAGGTGCACACGGTGAGGCCGCGGCCTTCGCCACCCTTGAGCAGGGTGCCGACGCGCTCCTTCATTTCCCGCGCCGCCTTGTTGGTAAAGGTCATGGCGACGATGTACTGGGCGCGGATGCCGCACTGCTGGATCAGGTGCGCGATCTTGCGGGTGATCACGCTGGTCTTGCCGGAGCCTGCACCGGCGAGCACCAATAGAGGGCCGCCGACGTAGTTCACGGCTTCTTGCTGCCGGGGATTGAGTCGGGACATACAGAATTTCAGGAGTCGTTGTTCAAAAGGGCGGGCATTTTAACAGGCTCGCAGGATTCTGCTCTGTCAGAACGACAGTGTGACGTACCACTCGATCTAAATTTGCCGGTTTTGATACTTTGCCGCAGGATGTCGGGGTTATTTGCGACTAATGTTTACAGTTCGCGTGTTTGATAACCCCTATCATTGGTGATTATCTGGCCGCACGTCATAATGCCCGCCGCCACGAAATTTTGCAGAGTCTAGGGAGCTAGCTTGTCTACGCCTGTCGAACCCTTGCGTTTGCTGCTGCTGGCCGATGAGCCGGCGTGGGCAGCGTTGTTGCGCGAGTGCCTGGCGCCGATGGGCGATGGGGCTGTGCTGATCAGCGCGCCAAATTGGGAGTCCGTGAGCCGTCTGTTCGATGACGACCACAGCGCCGTGCTGTTGACCACGCCCAGCCTGCAACCCGGTCCTGGCCGCTGCAGCCTGCCGTGTGTATTGCTGCTGGAGCAGGAACCGTTGGTTTCGCCGCTTGGCGTCAGCGATTGGCTGGTACGGGATGTATTGGATGCCGATACAGTGCGCCGCTGCCTGCGCCACGTCCGCGAGCGCGGGGTATTGGAAAACACCCTGCAACGCCTGGCCGAACAGGACCCGCTCACCGGGATCGCCAACCGCCAGGGCTTCCAGACCCTGCTGACCGCGCGCCTGGCCGAAAATGAAGGCCGTGGCCTGGCCCTCGGCCATTTGGACCTCGACAATTTTCGTCACGCCAACGATGCCCTCGGCCATCAGGCCGGCGACCGGCTGATCCTGCAAGTGGTCTCGCGGCTCAAGAGCCAGCTTGAGGTCGGTGACCAACTGGCGCGCCTGGGCAGTGACGAATTCGCGCTATTGATCGACACCCGTCGCGCACCTCAGCGTGCCGAGTGGATGGCCGAGCGCATCACCGAAGTCATGGCGGAACCCTACTGGGTGGATGGCGAAAGCCTGCTGATCGGCTGCAGCCTGGGCGTGGCCCATGCCCGCGCCCGTGCTGGCGCCGACCCGCTGATGTGGCATGCCCATATCGCCATGCAACAGGCGAAGAGCACCCAGGGCTGCACCTTTCATATCTTCAATGAACGCATCAATCGCAACGCACGCAGCCTGGCCGACCTGGAAAGTGAGCTGCGCCGCGCCCTGCGTCGTGACGAACTGGAGCTGCATTACCAACCGCGCCTGGACCTGGACGACGGGCACATCGTCGGCCTTGAAGCCCTGGTGCGCTGGCGGCATGGCGAGCGCGGCCTGTTGCCGCCGAGTGAATTTGTGCCCCTGGCCGAGCAAAGCGGGCTGATCGTGCCGTTGGGCTACTGGGTGATCTCCCGCGCCCTGCGCGACATGCAGGACCTGCGCGAACGCGGCCTGCCGCCGCTGCACATGGCGGTCAACCTGTCGTTCCGCCAGTTCCAGGACAGCCAGTTGCTCTCCACCCTCAGTCGGCTGATTGCCGAGCGGGGCGTGGAGGCGCAATGGCTGGAGTTTGAACTCACCGAAACCGCCGTGATGCGCCGCAGCGACCTGGTCAAGCAGACCATGGACGCCCTCGGCCGCCTGGGTGTGCGGTTTTCCCTGGATGACTTTGGCACCGGCTTCTCATCGTTCGTGCACCTCAACAGCCTGCCGATTGCCTTGCTGAAGATCGACAAGAGCTTTGTCGGCGGCATGGAAGAGCGCGAAGAGAACCGCAAGCTGGTGCACGCCATGATCAACCTGGCGCACAACCTCAACCTCGAAGTGGTCGCTGAAGGCGTGGAAACGCCGGAGCAGCTTGCGCTGTTGAGGCTGTTTGGCTGCGACCAGGCCCAGGGATACCTGATCAGCAAGCCGCTGCCGTTGCCGGAGTTGGTGGAGTACCTGACGTTCGGCAATGGCCAGCACGCCTTGCTGGGTTGAATGGGTTGCGAACCCAGTCAACTGTAGGAGCCGGCTTGCCGGCGATAGCGGTGTATCAGTATCAGATGTTCTGACTGACACGGCGCTATCGCCGGCAAGCCGGCTCCTACAGGTTAATGCGCGGTGTGGAGTGCCTGGTGAGGTTCCGGTTCTTGCCGAATCATCCGCTTCATCTTCGCTTCAAACGCCCAGGTCAGGCTGACTGCCGCGCACGCCAGGCCCAGCGCCAAGCCCCACCATACGCCGGTCGGCCCCCAGCCCAGGGTGAAGGCCATCAGCCAGGCCGACGGTGCCCCAATCAGCCAATAGCAGCCCGCCCCGATCAGGAAGGTGGTCTTGGCGTCCTTGAGTCCGCGAATGCAGCCCATGGCGATGGTTTGCACGCCGTCGAACAACTCGAACCACGCCGCCACGGCCAGCAGGCTGACGGCCAGGACGATCACGTCGTGGAACGCCGGGTCGTTATGGTCGATGAGCAGTCCGATCAACGGGTCGGAATAAAGCCACAGCATGGCGGCAAATCCCAACATCACCGC
Organism: Pseudomonas reactans; assembly: GCF_013385825.1. Taxonomy (GTDB): domain Bacteria; phylum Pseudomonadota; class Gammaproteobacteria; order Pseudomonadales; family Pseudomonadaceae; genus Aquipseudomonas; species Aquipseudomonas reactans. The sequence goes on from NZ_JACAPG010000023.1 coordinate 328,091, forward strand.
TGCGCCAAATCCTATGCCGACACGCCCGGCCAGGCGCGCTTGCAGCAACTGCCCGGCGCCGTAATGCTGGCCGATGCGCATGGTCACCGCGTAGGACATCCCCGCCGGCACCATGAACGCCACCGACACAATCTGCAACGCGATCTGGTGCGCCGCCAACTGCGTGCTGCCCATGGTGCCCATGCACAGCGCCGCAAAGGCAAACAACCCGACCTCCACCGCATAGGTGCCACCAATCGGCAGGCCCAGGCGCCACAACTCGCGCAGGTACTGGGTATTGAGGCGCATCAGGCCGGGGGCCAGTGGGTAGGCGGCATAGGCGCGGTTGCTGCGGATGTACCACATCAGCGCCAGTGCCATGCCGTTCGCGACGATGGCGGTGACCAATCCGATGCCCATCAGGCCGAGCTTGGGCAGGCCGAACATGCCCTCGATCAGTGCGTGGTTGAGCAGATAATTCAGTACTGTGCCGCCGAGGCTGATGACCATCACCGGAGTGGCTTTGCCGATGGCGCTGGTAAAGCCGCGCAAGGCCATGAAGCTCAAGTAACCGGGCAGCGCGAACGGCAGGATCGTCAGGAATTGCCCGGCCGACTGCACGTTGGTTTCCGTCTGGCCGAACATCAGCAGCAGCGGCTTGAGGTTCCACAGCAGTAAGCCAGCCGCCAAGGCCATCAGCCAGGCGAGCCACAGCCCGGCCTGGGTCAGGCGGGTGGCGCCTTCGATATCACCGGCGCCGTGACGGATGGCGACAAGCGTGCCCACGGCGGCAATCACGCCGATGCAGAAGATCGACACGAACGAATAGCTTGCCGCGCCCAGGCCGCCACCGGCCAGGGCTTCGGGGCTCAGGCGCGCCATCATCAGGGTGTCGGTCAGCACCATCAGCATGTGCGCCAACTGTGAAGCAATCAACGGCCCTGACAGCCGCAGAATGGCCCAGAGTTCGGTACGTGCTGGATGTTGCATGATCATCACACTCGAGAAATCGGAGGATTGGGGAAGGGTTGATTCTCGGCGCTCTCAGCTGATTGCACAAAGGGATAAATGCGATCGTTCACATGATTAAAACTCATGCCGGCTCGATTCTGGTAGGGTTTGCGCATTGCGTTGTCGGAGCCTTCCCAATGTCCCGTCGCCTTCCTCCTCTTTACGCTTTGCGGGCCTTTGAGGCCGCTTCCCGGCACAACTCCTTCACCCGTGCGGCGGAGGAGTTGTCGATTACGCAAAGTGCGGTGAGCCGACATATCCGCACGTTGGAAGAGCACTTCGCCTGCCGCCTGTTCCAGCGCAGTGGTCGCACTTTGCAGCTCACCGAAGCGGCGCGCCTGCTATTGCCCGGCGTGCGCGAGGGTTTCGCCGCGCTGGAGCGGGCCTGCCATACCTTGAATGCCGAAGACGACATCCTGCGCATGAAGGCGCCGTCCACCCTGACCATGCGTTGGCTGTTGGCGCGGCTCAGCCGTTTCCGCGCGTTGCAGCCGGGCAATGAGGTGCAACTGACCAGCGCCTGGATGAGCGTGGACGAGGTGGATTTCAACCAGGAGCCGTTCGACTGTGCGGTGCTGCTGAGCTACGGGCATTTCCCGGCGGATTGGGAGGCCAGTTATCTGTTCCCGGAATTGCTGATTCCGGTCGGTGCGCCAAATCTGCTGGAGGATGGGCCCTGGGATGCCGCGCGCCTGGCCACCGCCGAGCTGCTGCACCCCACGCCTGACCGTCGTGACTGGCGCAACTGGCTGGAGCGCATGGGCTTGTCATCCCAGGTATCGCTCAAGGGCGGACAGGTGTTCGACACCCTCGAACTGGGCATGATTGCCGCCGCGCGAGGTTACGGCGTCTCCATGGGCGACTTGCTGATGGTGGCCGAAGATGTGGCCCAAGGGCGGCTGAGCCTGCCCTGGCCGACGGCGGTCGCCAGTCGCGAAAATTATTACCTCGTGTGGCCGAAAACCCGCCCTGGCGGCGAGCGATTACGGCGTTTGGCGGAGTTTCTGCAAGCAGAGGTCAAGGCCATGGAATTGCCCCAGGTCGAACGTCTCGACTGAGCGGAGACAGACCGTTCGTGCAATCGTTTGCGCGATACCCCTGTGATTCGCTCAAGTATTGCCTCGGCCCGCCGAAGTAGGTGTGTTGGAACCATCGTGCACCAACGCTTCCCACTAGATAATTTGCCGAGCAGCGCTATGAGATCAGGATGATCCTGGCCTCGGCCAGGAGCTGTCATGTCTCAACCTCGTGCTCGGATTGCCTCCCAGTTAGGCCTCGCGTTAGCCGTGATTCTGGCTGTCGTCATCAGCGGCAGTACGGTGTTTGCCTTGCGTTCTCTCGACTCCGCCAACCTCGCGACCCGTGAGGAACACCTGGCCAGTGAGGCGCGCTTGCTCGCCGACCAACTCAATACGTTCCACAGCACCTTGCGCGAAAGTACCCAGCGTTTGAGTGGGCTGTTTGAAAAGCGCTTCGGCGCGGGCTTGAGTGTGCATGCAGACCAGCCGGTGACTGTGGCTGGGGTACAGACCCCTAGCCTGTACCTGGGCAGTGAAGTGCTGAACAACAACTTCGATGAAGTGGATGAGTTCAAGCAGATGTCCGGCGGCGTGGCCACGGTGTTTGTGCGCAGCGGCGAAGACTTCATCCGTATCAGCACCTCCTTGACCAAGCAGGACGGCAATCGTGCCATCGGTACGGTGCTGGATCGTCAGGGGCCAGCCTATCAGCGCGTGCTCAGCGGCCAGACCTACATCGGCCGTGCAGTGTTGTTCGACCGCTCCTACATGACCCAGTACAGCCCGGTGCGTGACAGCCGCGGCCAGGTCATCGCCGTGTTGTTCATCGGGTTTGACTACACCGATGCGCAGAATGCCCAGTTCGAGAACCTCAAGCGCTTCCGCATCGGCCAGACCGGCTCCCTGGCGTTGCTGGACGAGCAGAAGCGTTGGCTGGTGCCGCCGGCGGGCGTGCAGGCGCTGGACCAGGCGATCCCAGTGATGCTGGACCTGGCCAAGGCGCCGGGTTCGGGCCGCTTCTGGGCGGACAAAAACGAAGACTTCTACAGTGTGTCGGTGCCTTTCGACGGCGGGCCGTGGGCTGTCGTCGCGAGCATGCCCAAGGCCGAGATTCGCTCGGTGACCTGGGACGTCGGCATCCGCCTGGTGATCGGTAGCGTGCTGGCCATGCTGCTGGCGGTCGGCGCAACGGTTTGGCTGCTGCGTAGCAAATTAGCGCCATTGGGCGACCTGGTGCGCCAGGCCGAAGCCCTGGGTGCGGGCGACTTGAGCGCACGCCTGAATGTGTCCAGCCATGACGAAATCGGCCAGTTGGCGCGCAGTTTCAACCAGATGGGTGAAGCGCTGTCGACCATGGTCTCGCATATCCGCAAGGCGGCCGAAGAGGTCAACAGCCGCGCCCAGGCGTTGTCCGGGTTGTCCGGTGGCGCGTATGAAGGCATGGAGCAGCAGTCCGGCGAGATCACCAGCATGGCCGGCGCGGTAGAAGAGTTCAGCGCCACCTCGTTGAACATCGCCGACAATATGGGCAGCACCGAACGCCTGGCCCAGGAAAATGCCCAGCAAACCCGTATCGGGCGCAACTCGATGCAAGAGGCTTCGTCGTCCCTGGAACACATCGCCACCGCCCTGAACAGCACCGCCACGGTGATCAACACGCTCGGCCAGCGCTCCCAGGAAATCGGCGGGATCGTCGGTGTGATCACCTCGATTGCTGAACAAACCAACCTGCTGGCACTCAACGCCGCCATCGAAGCCGCACGCGCGGGTGAGCAAGGCCGAGGCTTTGCCGTGGTCGCCGATGAAGTACGCAACCTGGCGTCGCGTACCCGAGAGGCCACCGACGAGATCTCCGGGATGATCCAGAGCATCCAGCAGGAAACCGGCAACGCCATCAGCACCATGGAGCGCGGCAATGTGTTGATGCAGGAAGGCCTGTCGCGTAACGCCGACGTGGCGTCGGCCCTGGCGCGTATCGACGAGCAAAGCCGCTCCGCCGGTCAGCAGTTCGCGGCGATCACCACCGCCACCCAAGAACAGAGCAGCACCGCAACCTTGCTCAGCAGCAACCTGCAGAGCATCGCGTTGGCCAACAGCGAGCAGCGCGAAGTGGTGTCGAACCTGGCGATCACCGCCAAGGAACTGGAGACCCTGGCGGCAGGCTTGCGGCATGAGGTGGATAGGTTTCGTTGAGACCTAGCGGTCGCCCAGCCCTGGGTCCACGCGCTTGCCGATGTCCTTGAGGCGCGCCAGTTGGTCGACCATGCCTGGGGCTTCGTCCATGCTGGTGACGAAGGTCCACAGGTAAGTCATGACCGCGTACACGTGACCGGCCTTGACGGCGGGGGACAAGGCCAACTGGCTGATGGCGACCACAAAGAGCAAGGCGGCCAGCGTACCGAGAAACAGGTACGCAGCCGCCTCGCGGTCTGACAACCAGATCCGTAGGCGCGACAGCACCTGGTAGTGGCGTCGCAAGGTCGGCGCACCGACTTTTTCCACCAGGCCGATTTCCTTTTCCAAGCGATTGTTCAAGCGCTCATGCAGCTCTTGGTTACGTTGGGCAAAGCGCGGCAACAGCGTGATGCACAGCACCAGTGCGCCCAGGCACGCGAGACCGACCCAGGGCTCGATCACGATCAGCATCACCGCCGCGCCAATAATCGATACCAGCGCCGTGGCGATGATCGGCACGTGCTTCTCAAAGAAGTCGACGAATTCCCGTGCGAGCACCACCCGTGCCGCTGACTTGGAGGTGCTGTGGTTCTGCAGGCGCTGGTTCAGAATTACCGGCACCGCCAGGTCGGCGTAGATACGGGTAAAAGTCCGTGTATCCAGCGCCCGGCGTGCCGCACCGACGACCCAGAACGCCAGGACCACGGCGGCATAGAACAGCGCGTTGCTGGCGTCGCCACGGATGATTGCATCCACCGCAAACCCGGCAAACAACGGGTATGCCAGCAGCAGGGCATTTTCCAGCGCGACCAATGACAGCGTGCCGAACAGCTTGCCGGGATAGGCTTTGGCGATCGCCTTGAGGGTTTGGCCGGCGGATTGCTGGCCAATTTTCTTGCTTTCTTCGATCAGGATTTGAGGGGTGACGGATGTCATGGGTGCACCAAAGGGATGATAGACGCTATTATTGAGCGACTGCTCAAGTATCCTTGAGCGATCGCTCAAAAAGCAAGCGCCGCTTATCTGCTGGCGCCGAAAGGAATTGCCTATGTCGCGTATCGACCGCAAAGACCAGATCATCGCCGCCGCCCTGGAGCTGTTTCGCAGCAAGGGGTTTGCTGATGTGTCCACCCGCGACCTGGCCGAACATGCCGGACTGTCCCGTAGCCACGTCTATCACTACTTCAGCGACTGGAAAGAGCTGCGCCGCGAAGCCTTTGTGCGGTTTGCCAACGAACAGTTGGACGAAGTGCGTGCGCCTCTGGCAGAAGCACCACCTCTGGAAGCCTTCGTGGGCTTTTTGCGTGACTGCCTTCCGAGCACCGCCGATGCAGGCTGGGCGCTGTGGCTGGATGCCTGGGACGAAGCGATGCAAGACCCGCAAATGGCCCAGGCTTACCTGGTAATCAATGCTCAATGGCAAGGCATGCTTGCCGAAGTGATCGAGCGAGGTGTCGCTGCCAATGTCCTGCGTTGTGACTCGCCACAACGCGCTGCCCGCCAGATCTTTGCCGTGGCGATGGGATACGCCGACGACTTGATGCTCAAACCCTCCACGGAATCGGCCGAGGCGGCCTTGGATGAAGTGATGGAAGTGGCGCGGTTGCTGCTGGACTTCCCCGCGTCATCCTAGCCAACGGCCGCGGGCCGATACTGCAACGCTTCCGCCAGGTGCGCCCGGGTGATGCTATCGGCGTGCTCAAGGTCGGCTAGGGTGCGTGCCACTTTGAGCAGCCGATGGGCTGCGCGCAGGGAAAGCGTCAGCCGTTCACAGGCGTTTTCCAGCCAGCATTCGTCGACCTTCGCCAGCGTGCAGTGCTTGCGTAGCCCCGGCAGATCAAGGAAAGCATTGGCGCAGCCCTGGCGTTTCTGCTGGCGCTCACGGGCTTTGGCGACCCGTGCCGACGCCTCGGCTGTGTTATCGCCCGCCTGCTGAGTTGGATTCAACGCGGTGGTTTCTCGCGCCACAGTGAGGTGTAAGTCGATGCGGTCCAACAGCGGCCCGGAGAGCTTGTTGCGATAGCGCTGGATCTGCTCCGGCGTACAGCGACATCGCCCACTGGGTTCGCCCATGTACCCGCAAGGGCAGGGGTTCATGGCGGCCACCAGTTGGAAGCGGGCTGGAAAGCTCACGCGATCGCGGGCACGGGAAATTACGATATGCCCTGATTCCAGTGGCTCGCGCAGCACCTCCAACACTTTGCGGTCGAACTCTGGCAGCTCATCCAGAAACAGCACGCCGTGATGGGCCAGGGTGATTTCGCCGGGTTGCGGTTTCGATCCACCCCCCACTAATGCTGGCCCTGATGCAGAATGATGCGGCTGACGAAACGGTCGGTGCGGCCAATGACTCAGCGGCGCCAGACTGACTACCGACTGAATCGCCGCCACTTCCAGGGCTTCCTGCTCACTCAACGGTGGCAACAAGCCCGGCAGGCGGCTGGCGAGCAAGGTCTTGCCGGTGCCGGGCGGGCCGCTGAACAGCAGGTTATGCGCCCCCGCCGCTGCAATCAGCAGTGCGCGCTTGGCGGCGAGCTGGCCCTGTACTTCGCTCAAGTCCGGGTAAGGCTTGTTCAGGTACAGCAAACCGTCGGATTTGTAGGGCTCGATTGGCTGATGTCCGTTCAGGTGCGCCACCACCTGCAGCAAATGATCCACCGCGATCACTTTCAACCCCGACGCCAGGCAAGCTTCCTCGGCATTCGCCCGCGGCACTATCACGGTGCGCCCGGCCTTGCGTGCCGCCAAGGCCGCCGGCAACACGCCTTTCACTGCCCGCACTTCACCGGACAGTGCCAGTTCTCCCAGGCATTCCACGTCGTCGAGCATCAACGCCGGCACCTGGACGCTGGCCGCTAGTATCCCCAGGGCAATCGCCAGATCAAAACGCCCACCGTCCTTGGGCAGGTCGGCGGGCGCCAGGTTCAGCGTGATGCGGCGGGCAGGGTATTGCAGTGCGGAATTGAGAATGGCGCTGCGCACCCGGTCCTTGCTTTCCTTGACCGCCGTTTCCGGCAGGCCTACCAATGTCAGGGACGGCAAACCATTGGCCATATGCACCTCGACGGTGACGGCAGGGGCTTCGACGCCGATCTGGGCGCGGCTGTGGACGATGGCGAGGGACATGCTCGTTCCTTGAACAATGGAGGCCGCTTCCTGCGGTTTCTCAAAGGTAGTCGAGGGAACGGAGGTGCAACGAATCAGACTTTTACAGGACGTATCAATGCGCAAAGGCACGGGGGTACTTATCCAGGTAAGCGCCATTGAGTTGCGTGTCTGGGGCGCGCATGAAGGTGCGGAAATCGGGGATCAGGAACACCAGCAGTGACAACCCCAGCACCATCGCACCTAAAGACGTGATAGTCAGGGTGACACCGAGGTGAGCGATCAGCCCATTCATGGCGAAACTGCCCAACGGGCTGGCCGCTGCGGACAGAAAGGAGACGGTGGCGAAGATCCGGTTGCGATGTTGCTGGGGCGTCGCCAGCAGCCTCACGGCCGAGGTCGGAATGTTGATCAGCATCAGGCCCACCCCGCCGCAGAAAAATGCCAGTGGCACCACGACTATCGATGAGAGCGTGCCGGCCAGCCACAGAGTGCCCCCCAACAGTGCGAAGCCTGCCGCGACACACAGGTCGCGGGGCACTCGATGGGTCAACCAACCGATGATTTTGTAGCTGCCCGCCAGGATGCCCAGACCGAAGCACGCATCCAGCAGGCCGAGGTAGGTGATCGGGTAGTGGATAACCGTCTTTACGTACAGCGGCAGCAAGATGGTAAAAAACGGAAACAGGGCAAAGTTGACGAGCATCGCCACAAGGGCCAGGTAGAACTCGACTTTCACCCCGTAGACCGCCTTGAAACCCGAGTAAATCATGCGCCAGCCGCTGGCAGCCGGGCTGTGTTCATCGGGTGCGCTGGCGCCGAGGCGGAGTGGGATGGATGCAATCAGCACTGCTGCGCCAAGCATCGCAAAGAAGTCGACGGTAAGCGCCAACGTGGTGCCGAAGGCAAAAATCAACGCGCTGGCCATGACTGGCCCAAGCAGGTTGGAAATGGACGAGAGCATGCTTTTGGTGCGCATGGCCAGTGAGACCTGATCGTCACGCGCAAACAAGGGAATGATCGATGACTGCAACGGGTCACGCACACCGGCGACGGCACTGCTGACCAGCATCAGGGCGCCGACGCTCCAGGGGTTGAACAGCTGCGTCGCAGACAGAAAAACCATCGACAGCGCGGTCAGCACGCTGGTCAGGGAGGCCAGCCTGAGGATCAGGATCTTGTTGTACTTGTCGCCCAGCCAGCCCAGCAGCGGGCGGGCCAGCACCTCCGCTGCGATTGAGCAGGCGATCATGTTGGCGAAGGCGAGGGCGGAACCGGTTTCGTGCAACGCCCACCACGCCACGGCGAGTTGGTTGCAGCGGCCACCAAGTACCACCAGCAAAAAGCTGAATTGTATTTTCAGCAGGTGCCGGTCGAGGGCTGGCAAACAACCCCACATGGACCGATTAATGCGGGTTATTCGCCCGCTGGCGTCAACCGCGCTTCCAGCTCAGCCACCTTGGCCTCCAGGCTCTCCAGCCGCGCACGCGTGCGGGCCAGCACTACCATTTGGCTATCGAACTCCTCGCGGCTCACCAGGTCGAGCTTGCTGAAACCGCTTTGCAGCAATGCCTTGAATTGGCTTTCGATTTCATTGCGGGGCAACGGCGTGTCACCGCTGAACAGGCGAGAGGCGTGGCCGCTCAGGGCGTCGAGGAGGTCTTTGGGCGCGAGCATGGGAAATATTCCGGAAAACTGTTGGCCGGCAGTGTATCACGCAGCGTCTATAGTCTTTTTCACGACAGCGGGCGCACGCTTTTCGCGCAGAGGGCCGGGCGGCGGTGCACTGTTTTTGTGCGCATTGCAACCGCCGAAGAGGCCCGCAGGTGGGCATAAGTGGGCAAAGGACTGATTTCAGTGATTTTTACGGAGCTGGCAAGGTTTCTGCTTAGACGATCATGACCCATGCACTGATGCAGTCGCTGTGACGAATGCAGTGCGCCGACGGATCAGGGGTACAGGTTTCGTCACCAGTGGTTCGCTGGCGTCGCAAAGGCAAATGCCGAGGCGACGACGCGTTACAAAGCCAGGCACTGCGCTTAGACTTGAGACGGGTTTGTTTTCCTGGGGCAAGTCCACCAATTCGGGAGAGAGTTTTCATGAAGCTAGTCACTGCCATCATCAAGCCGTTCAAGTTGGACGATGTGCGCGAGTCGTTGTCCGAGATCGGCGTGCAGGGCATTACCGTTACTGAGGTCAAAGGCTTCGGTCGGCAGAAGGGTCATACCGAGCTGTATCGCGGCGCGGAATACGTGGTCGATTTCCTGCCGAAGGTGAAGATTGATGTCGCCATTGACGACAAGGATCTTGATCGGGTTATCGAGGCGATAACCAAGGCCGCCAACACCGGCAAGATCGGTGACGGCAAGATCTTCGTGGTCAATCTGGAACAGGCTATTCGCATCCGTACCGGCGAAACCGATACCGACGCAATCTAAGCCGCCAAACCCCAACGCCCCAGGAGAAAACAATATGACTCTGCGTAAATTCGCAGGGCTCGGAGCCCTGTTGTCCATCGTAATGCCAAGCCTGGCCATGGCGGCAGACGAAGTGGCTGCTCCAGTCCTCAATTCCGGCGACACCGCCTGGATGCTGACCGCCACCGCTTTGGTGCTGTTCATGACTATCCCTGGCCTGGCGCTGTTCTACGGCGGCATGGTCCGTTCCAAGAATATTCTGTCGGTGATGATGCAGTGCTTCGCGATCACCGGCCTGATCAGCATCCTGTGGGTCGTCTACGGCTACAGCATCGCGTTCGATACCACCGGTATGGAACAGGGCGTCGTCAATTTCAACTCCTTCTTCGGCGGCATGGGCAAGGCGTTCCTGGCGGGCGTGACCCCGGCCAGCATCACCGGCCCTGCGGCATTGTTCCCGGAAGCGGTGTTCATCACCTTCCAGATGACCTTCGCCATCATCACCCCGGCGCTGATCGTCGGTGCCTTCGCCGAGCGTATGAAGTTCTCTGCGATGCTGATCTTCATGGCGATCTGGTTCACCCTGGTCTATGCGCCGATCGCGCACATGGTGTGGAGCGGTAACGGTGGCCTGATGTGGGACTGGGGCGTGCTGGACTTCGCCGGCGGCACCGTGGTGCATATCAACGCCGGTGTGGCTGGCCTGGTGGCGTGCATCGTGCTCGGCAAGCGCAAAGGCTTCCCGACCACCCCGATGGCTCCGCATAACCTGGGTTACACCCTGATCGGCGCGGCGATGCTGTGGATCGGCTGGTTCGGCTTCAACGCCGGCTCCGCGGCTGCGGCCAACGGCACTGCGGGCATGGCGATGCTGGTCACCCAGATCGCTACCGCTGCTGCTGCACTGGGCTGGATGTTCGCCGAGTGGATCACCCACGGTAAGCCAAGCGCACTGGGCATTGCCTCGGGCGTGGTCGCTGGCCTGGTTGCAATCACCCCAGCCGCAGGCACCGTGGGCCCGATGGGCGCCCTGGTGATCGGCTTGGTTGCCGGTGTGATCTGCTTCTTCTGCGCCACCAGCCTCAAGCGCAAGCTGGGCTACGACGACTCCCTGGACGCCTTCGGCGTGCACGGTATCGGCGGTATCGTGGGTGCGATCCTCACCGGTGTGTTCGCAGCCCCTGCGCTGGGCGGCTTCGGCACGGTGACTGACATCGCTGCGCAAGTCTGGATCCAGTGCAAAGGTGTTGGCTTCACGGTGATCTACACCGCGATCGTGACCTACATCATCCTCAAGGTGCTGGACATGGTCATGGGCCTGCGGGTGACCGAAGAGGAAGAGGCGGTCGGCCTCGACCTGGCGCAACACAACGAACGCGGCTACAACTTGTAATAGTGTGAAAAAAAGATGCCCGGCTTGCCGGGCATTTTTTTGCCTGGCGTTTGTCAGTCATACCAATGTGTAACGGTTTTTACGCCGGGTTTGTGATGGGATGCACACGGCACTTTTCAGCGTGCGAATGTCTTACAGGCATGTAGGCGTATTCGACACTTTGTTTTTTCCCAGAGCGCGCTAGAATGCGCGCCGATGGGCGCAGAACTGTATTTATCTGGGCGAGCACCGTGATCATGGCGGTGCTCGTAAAGTCCTCGTCGCTTTGCACGGTGATGGGGCATAAGCCACTGGTTATCCAGTGGATGTTGATTTTTCCTCGGCGGCCTCGACAGAGGATGAAGCTGGGCTATAACTAATCTGCTTTTCGCAAGTCATGAGGTAGAACATGAGCGACGATGATCTGGAAAACGACGAACTCGAAGTAGGTGACGAAGACGACACCGAAGAAGGTCTGGAAGCGGCGGCGGAAGACGTTGCTGACGACGACGGTGGCGATGACGCACCTGCCCCAGCTGCCAAAGGCAAAGCCAAGGCTGCTGTGTCGGTAGATGAATTGCCAAGCGTTGAAGCCAAGAACAAAGAGCGTGATGCCCTGGCCCGTGCGATGGAAGAGTTCCTCGCTAAAGGCGGCAAAGTGCAGGAAGTCGAGGCCAACGTGGTGGCAGACCCACCGAAGAAGCCGGATAACAAGTACGGCAGCCGACCTATCTGAGGTCAGCACCCGCTTGTAAGAAAAAGCCCGCCGTCGCTGCGGGCTTTTTCATGGGTGTCTGTAGGAGCGAGCTTGCTCGCGAAAACCGTCAACGATAACGCGGGCATTCTGAATGAACGCAGTGCCTAGGCGTTCTTCGCGAGCAAGCTCGCTCATACAGGTTTATGTGTTCCAGCTTGCGAGCAGCGGCGGCAGTTCTGTCAGGCTGCGAATCTCCGCATCCGGGCGCTTATCGGCTTCCCACACCTTACCCGTCGGGTTGAACCACACCGCCCGAAGCCCCGCCTGCTGTGCCCCGGCAATGTCATCCCCCGGATGATCGCCAATGTGCACCGCCGCACTGGCGTCCACGCCACCGCGCTGCAACGCTTCCTGAAACAATCGCGCATCCGGCTTGGCGATGCCGATGTCTTCAGCGCGCAGGGCAAAGTGGAAGTAGTCTGCCAGGCCCACGCGCTGCACGTCGGCGTTGCCGTTGGTGATCACCCCCAGCAGGAAGTGCTGCCGCAGCGCCCGGAGCATGGGCTCCGCTTCGGGGAAGGGAGTGAGTTGGTGCCGCGCGTGAATGAACGCTTCGAAGCACACATCTGCCATTTCCGTAGCCTCAGGCTGTGGATAGCCGGCTTCTTCAAATGCATGCATCAACACCCGGTGGCGCAGGATGCTGATGCGGTGCTTCAGCTCGGGATGACGCTCCAGCACCTGCTGGCGAAGACTGGCGAAATGCTCCAGCGGCAAGTCGCCGACCTTGGCGGCGTTAAGCGCCAGCCATTCGCGCATCGACGCTTCGGCACTGATGATGACGGGTACGTTGTCCCAGAGTGTGTCGTCCAGGTCGAAGGTGATCAGCTTGATACTCATGAGTCGCCGCCCTTGATTCGTTTGGCCCGTGGATGGGCGCTGTCGTACACCGTTGCCAGGTGTTGGAAATCCAGATGGGTGTAGATCTGTGTGGTCTTGATGTCTGAGTGGCCGAGCAGCTCCTGAACCGCGCGCAGGTCCTGGGACGATTCCAGCATATGGCTGGCAAAGGAGTGTCGCAGCATGTGTGGGTGCAGGTTCTGCCCCAGCTCGCGCTCGCCGGCGGCCTTGACGCGCACTTGAATCGCCCGTGGCCCCAGGCGTCGGCCTTGCTGGCTGACAAACACCGCGTCATCCGCGGGGTTGGTCAGCAGGCGCAGCGGCAGCCACAGTTGCAAGGCTTCCCGGGCTTTGCGGCCCACCGGCAGCACGCGCGTCTTGCTGCCCTTGCCGAGCACTTGCACCAGGCCGTCCGCCAGGTCCAATTGGTCGAGATTCAGGCCGGTCAGCTCCGACAGGCGCAGGCCCGATGAATAGAACAGCTCAAGAATGGCTTGGTCGCGATGGGCCAGGAAGTCATCCTCGACGGCGCCATCCAGCAATTGCAGGGCGCGGTCGGTGTCCAGGGTCTTGGGCAGGCGCCGTTCGCCCTTGGGCGGTGACAGGCCGTTGGCCGGGTCGTGATCGCACAGGCCTTCGCGGTTCAAATAGTGATAGAGCCCGCGCACCGCCGAGAGCAGGCGCGACAGGCTGCGCGAGGATTGACCCGCCTGGTGCAGGCGTGCGATCAGGCTGCGCAGGCTCTGGATATCCAGGGCCTTCCAACTGTTGATCTGTTGTTTCGCGCAATAGGCCAGGACCTTGTTCAAGTCCCGCCGGTAGGCTTCCAGGGTATGGGGCGACACCTGGCGCTCGTTGCGCAGGTGAGCGCAATAAGCGTCCAGTTGCCGTTCCATGGCTAGCGCACCGCGCGCAGGGCAGTGGTGAAGCGCGGCAGGACGCGGCCCAGTACTTCGGCGATGTAGGTCAAGAACAGGGTGCCGACTGAACTCTTGTAATGCTGGGGATCGCGGCTGGCGATGGCCAGCACACCGTGCAGGCCTTGATGGCTGAGCGCGACCACCGCCGTGGAGCCGATCTGCAGGCGCTGTTCGGCACCAAACAGGAAGTCCAGCTCATGCTCGCGCAAGGTGCCGCTGATGGTCTTGCCTTCGGACAGCAGGCCGCCGATAGCGGTTTGTGCGTCGCTGCCACTGACCCAGCGTCCCACCGGCATCGGGTTGTCGCTGAACAGGATCAGGCTCACGAACGGCACCTGGAAGTCCTGGCGCAGGCTGTCTTCCACGGCGATCACCGTCTCTTCCAGGCTGGTGGCGTCCATCAGGGTCAGGATCAGGCGACGGGTTTTCTCGAACAGGCGGTCGTTGTCGCGGGCGACGTCCATCAGGTGCGAGAGCTTGTGGCGCATCTCGATGTTGCGCTCGCGCAGGATCTTCATCTGCCGCTCCACCAACGACACGGTATCGCCGCGCTGGTGGGGGATGCGCAGGGCCGGCAGCAGTTCTTCGTGCTCGACGAAGAAGTCCGGATTAGCCTCAAGGTACGCCGCGACGGCAGCGGCCTCCAGACTGTCGCTCGGGGATGCTTGTGCGGGTACTTGAGGCTTATCGGTCATTGGATTGGCTCACTCATAGACGGACCTGTCCTTCGTATACGCGCGAGGCCGGCCCGGTCATCAGCACCGGGTGGCCAGGGCCTGCCCACTCGATGGACAAGCGTCCGCCGGGCAGGTCGATCAGCAGCGGCGAATCCATCCACCCCTGGCTGATCGCGGCTACGGCAGCGGCGCAAGCACCGGTGCCGCAAGCCTGGGTTTCGCCGGCGCCACGTTCCCACACGCGCAATTGCGCGCGGGTACGGTCGATCACCTGCAGGAAGCCCACGTTGACCCGCGCCGGAAAGCGCGGGTGGTGTTCGATCTTCGGCCCCAATTCATGCACGGGGGCGTTGTTGATGTCATTGACCCGCAGCACGGCATGGGGGTTGCCCATGGACACGGCAGCGATATCGACGGTCTTGCCGTCAACGTCCAGCGCATAGCTGACGGCCTGCTCGGTGGCCTGGAACGGAATGTCCGCCGGCACCAGGCGTGGCGCGCCCATGTTGACGCTGATCTGGCCGTCGCTGCGGATATCCAGCTCGATCACGCCGCTCTTGGTCTCGACGCGGATCTGCCGCTTGGCGGTCAGGCGCTTGTCCAGCACAAAGCGCGCAAAGCAGCGCGCACCGTTGCCGCACTGTTCCACTTCGGAACCGTCGGAGTTGAAGATCCGGTAACGGAAATCCACCTCCGGGTTGCTTGGCGCCTCGACGATCAGCAACTGGTCGAAACCAATGCCGGTGTGACGGTCGCCCCACTGTTTGGCGTGCTTGGGCAGGATATGCGCGTGCTGGCTGACCAGGTCGAGGACCATGAAATCATTGCCCAGCCCGTGCATCTTGGTAAAACGCAGCAGCATGGCTTACTCCGGCAGCAGGCTTTCGCCAGCATACAACTCGGCTACCGTCTCGCGGCGACGCACTTCAAACGCTTGATCACCGTCCACCAGCACCTCGGCGGTACGGCCGCGGGTGTTGTAGTTGGAACTCATGACAAACCCGTAGGCACCGGCCGAATGCACGGCCAGCAGATCGCCTTCTTCCAGGGCCAACTGACGGTCCTTGGCCAGGAAGTCGCCGGTCTCGCAGATCGGACCTACGATGTCGTAGGCGCGGGCTTCGCTGGCGCGCGGCGTCACGGCGGTGACATTCATCCAGGCCTGGTACAGCGCCGGGCGGATCAGGTCGTTCATCGCCGCATCGACGATGGCGAAATCCTTGTGCTCGGTGTGCTTGAGGTACTCGACCTGGGTCAGCAGCACGCCGGCATTGGCGACGATATAGCGACCAGGCTCGAACATCAGCGTCAGGTCACGGCCTTCGATGCGCTCGCGCACCGCCTGGATATAGTCGGCAATCAGCGGCGGCTCTTCGTCGCGATAACGCACGCCCACGCCACCACCGAGGTCGATGTGGTGCAGGTAGATGCCGCATTCACCGAGACGGTCGATCAACGCCAGCAGGCGGTCGAGCGCATCCAGGAACGGCGGCAATGTGGTCAGTTGCGAGCCGATATGGCAGTCGACACCCAGCACTTCCAGGTTCGGCAGTTGCGCGGCGCGGATGTATACGTCCTCGGCGTCGGCAATGGCGATGCCGAACTTGTTCTCTTTGAGACCGGTGGAAATATACGGGTGGGTGCCGGCATCGACGTCGGGGTTGACGCGCAGGGAGATCGGCGCGCGAACGCCCATCTCGGCGGCCACGACCTGCAGGCGTTCCAGCTCGTCGGTGGATTCGATGTTGAAGCAATGCACGCCAACTTCCAGGGCACGGCGCATGTCTTCGCGGGTCTTGCCGACGCCGGAGAACACGATCTTGTCAGCCTTGCCGCCAGCGGCCAGTACGCGTTCCAGCTCGCCACGGGACACGATGTCGAAACCAGCGCCGAGGCGCGCCAGGACATTCAGTACGCCGAGGTTGGAGTTGGCCTTGACCGCGTAGCACACCAGGTGCGGCACGCCGTCGAGGGCGTCGGTGAAGGAGCGGTATTGGGCTTCGATATGCGCACGGGAATACACATAGGTCGGGGTGCCAAAGCGCTGGGCAATCGCGGACAACGCCACGCCTTCCGCGAACAGCTCGCCGTCCCGGTAGTTAAAAGCGTCCATGGGATTCCCTTATTCGTAGGTGTCGTGCTTATGCGCTTTGGAAGGCTTTTGCGACGATTGCGCCTGTTCATTCGGGTCTTTACTGTCATCGGGCAGGTACAGCGGGCCTTTTTGACCACAGGCACTAACTAGGCAAGCGACCGCGACGAGCGCAGCAAGGGAAGAGATCAGGCGCTTCATGGCGAAATCCTTGAATATGCATTAATTGCGCCCGAGTATACCGACCACCCGCCAGCTTGCCTATGCGCTGGAATACCCGTCCGGCGGGGGTTTGCCGACACAGCCGGGAAGCGTACTACGCTGCGTGAGGATTTTTCACACCGTCAATCGTGTTGAAATCGGTATCCTTTGCAATCGGCGGGGCTCGCCCGTATCGTGCGGCGCTTGAGCAAAACCAGACACTTTTGAGGTTGCCACAATGAGTTTGACCGAAGCCCGTTTTCACGACCTGGTGGATTCGACCCAGCAGGCGCTGGAAGATATTTTCGACGACAGCGACCTGGACGTGGACCTGGAAAACTCGGCCGGCGTGCTGACCGTCAAGTTCGAAAGCGGCCAGCAACTGATCTTCAGCCGCCAGGAGCCGTTGCGTCAGCTGTGGCTGGCGGCGCGCTCCGGTGGTGTGCACTTCGACTACGACGAAGAAAGCGGCAAATGGCAGTGCGACAAAAGTGAGGAGCTGTTGGGTGAAATGCTCGCGCGGCTGGTCGAGGAATATACCGGCGAAGCGCTGGACTTTGATGAGTTGGGGCAGGACGAGAACTGACTGTGACCCAGCCTGCACCCGTCCGCCCACCCAAGCCGCTGTTCAGTAATGTCAGCCCCGCGGTGCCATCACCTTGTATCAGTTTGTGTCGCCTGGATGAGCAAAAAGTCTGCCTCGGTTGCTTCCGCCACGTGGAAGACATCCGTGAATGGCGCTCTGCCGACGATGCCCGCCGCCGGGTGATCTGCGCCGAGGCCGAGCAGCGCAGGGCGCGCGCCTGAGGTCGTCTTGTTTATTTGTGACGCTGTGGTAGTGTCCGGATACGCCTCAACTCATCGAGGCCCGTGAGAACCCCGCCTTTTCCTGGCGGGGTTTTGCTTTTTTGTGCAGAAAAAAGGAGTCTGCCTGAATCATGACCACCGCACCTTCCATCATCCTCACCCGTCTTGACGTGCAGCGTCTGGAGCAACTGATCGACCGCCTGGGCGACGAATCTCCCGGCGTCGAAGCGTTGCAAGCCGAACTCGACCGCGCCGAAGACGTGGTTGGCCACGATGAAGTGCCTGCGGGTGTCGTGACCATGAACTCCAGCGTGCATTGCCGTGAGCAAAGCAGTGGCAAGGACTACCACCTGACGCTGGTCTACCCGAAAGACGCCAATGCGGACGAAGGCAAGATCTCGATCCTGGCGCCGGTGGGCAGCGCCTTGCTGGGCCTGCAGGTTGGCCAGCATATTGACTGGCCTGCGCCGGGCGGAAAGACGCTCAAGCTGGAACTGCTCAGTGTTGAAGGCCAGCCCAAAGACGGTGGCGCATTCTCCATGTAACAAGAGCCGCTCTAAATCTGGCTCAGTGCCACATTGAGCGACAGCTCCAGCTCGGCCTTGTAACGCAGGTACAGGTTGCTCGGGCTTTGCACATCGCCGAGCAGGCCGGACAAGTCCAGATCGGTGATGTAGCAGCGGTAACGCTCGATCTCCCGGCGTTGCCCGACGATTTCCTGGGCGACCTCTGCAAACAGTTGGTCGCCAAATTCCAGTTCGGAAAACTCCCGCTGATTGCAGTACAAGGTAATGCCAACCTGGCCCGGCGCGGCCTTGCCGATAATCGCCTGCACGTCGTAAAACGGTTTGTTCGCCGGGTTCAGCGGTGCGGGTCGAGGTTCGATGCCGCGCGCGCGACCGCTGCCTGACGGCAATAGCTGGTAATACAAGACCTGCACCGCGCCCAGCGGCTCTTGCGGATCCAGCGGCGACAGTGCGTCCCGGCGATAAATGATCGATTGCAGGAAGCGCTGCAACGGCGCCAACAGGCTCTGCTCATCGTGAAACGGCAGGCGCTGTTGCCAGAGCGCGTTGAATTCATCCAGCACATACAGCTCGGCGAAGCCTTCGTTGGCCCGGTAGAACACCTGCACGCAATCGGCCATGCCCATCGGCAGCAGCAACGCCAGGTCGTGGTCTTCCAGGGCCATGGCGTCCAGGTGCAACGGGCTGTAGCTGGCCAATTCTTCGCTGAGGTAGGCGATCAGCGCGTCCTGGGTCGCCAGTGACACATGATTGGCCTGACCCGGCATCAACTCCATCACGTGATAATGCTGCTGCACCTGGAGCAAATAGCGGTGATTGCCCTGGCCGAGCAGCAGGTTCTGCGCGGTGTCGAAGATTTCTTCCACGCGCTGGGCAATGAATTGCGCACGGTTGTGACAGAAACAGCGCACCCGCAAGCGTGGCAGGTGGTCCGACGGCAACTGGTTGAGGTAGTCGCGCAGGCAGTCGAGCAGCGCGTGCGGGCCGTCGTAGCGGCTGACCATCACCTCGTTCCAGCTGTTGAGCGTGACCTGGTCCAGCGTCAGCACCAGGTTTTCGCGTACACCGGCATAGCTCAGGGAGTCGGTGCGCTCGGTGGTCATCAGGATATTCAGGTCGCGGTGATGCTTGAGCGGGTCGACGCCGACGTTGATCAGCAGCAACACTTCTTCGGGCACTGCCGAGCGCAGGAGGCGCTCTTCGTCCACGCTGGCCAGGGGCAGGGCGATGGTCTGTTGCAGGCTGCCCAGCAGGTTGAACAGCTCGAATTCTGTCATGTCGCTGGTGCCGGGGTGCAGCGCCAGGCGGGTGCTGCTGTCGATCACGCCGTTGCGATGGCACCAAGTGAGCATTTCCAGCAGGTCGCGGCTGCGCTTGATCGGCGCAAAATGCTCCCATTCCAGCGCCGTGAGGTTACCGTTGTAAAGGCCCCAGTGGTGCTGGCCCGGCTCCTTGCGGTTGGGCGATTGCACCAGGGTCAGGGTGTCTTCGGCCAAGTCCGGGGCAATGCCGGGGTTGATGAACTCGACCTTGCCGGCCTTGCGTTCAAAGGCGGCGTACAGGCGCCGACCCAGCACATTGAGGTCGCGCTTGTTGATCAGGCTGACCGTTTGTTCGGTGCGGGCGAATTGGGTCAGGAAGCGGTAACTGTAATTGAGCTCGTTCACCAAGGCGCGGCGCTCGGAAGCGACCTGGCGCACTTTCCATTGACTGCGGCTGTCGAGCAACGCCAATTGGCGCTGGTCCCAACCCCATTCATGGGCCAGGCGCTCCAGCAGCAGGCGTTGCCAACTGGTGGTGCGCTGGCCCGCGCTGAGCTTGCGGTTGACCTTCAGGTACAGTGCGCGCCGCACCAATTCCAGGCGCTCGGGCTCGTTGCGGGCCTTGAGGTATTCCTCGATGCGGCGGTACACCACGATGTACGGGTCCAGCTCATCCAGGTCCATCTGGTTGGCGAACACCGCTCGCTTGAAGCGCAGGCTCAGGCAGTGCACGTTCGGATGTTCGCTGGCGTAGACCTCGGTCAGCAGCAGCTTGAGCACGGATTTGTAGGGCGATTCGATGCCCTTGAACAGTTGCCATAGCCCGGCACCAATGAATTCGCCTGGGGGAATGCGCGCCAGGTGACCCAGGTCGAGGGTTTCATCGGCGCGGATAAAGCGTTTGGAAATCAGCGTGTGGGTGAAATCGGCATAACGGGTTTCTTCATACACCGGCACCAGCCACCAGATCGGCGTGCGTCCGGCCAGCCAGATGGCGGTGCGGTAGAACTCATCCAGCAGCAGGTAATGCTGGGTGGTGCCGCAGTCGTCGGAGCTCAGTTGGGTGTCGCGTTCACCGAGCACGAAACGTGTCGGCTCGATCAGAAAGAAGTGCGCCTCGGCCCCCATGGTCAGGGCCCAGGCTTCCAGCAGTTGGCACTTTTTGCGCAGCTCGGCCAGTTCTGTCTCGCTCAAGTCGGCGGCGTGACACACCCACACATCCATGTCGCTCTGGTCTGCCTGGGCCAGGGTGCCCAGGCTGCCCATCAGGAACAGGCCGTGGATCGGTCGCGGCGGGTTGCCGTGCCGTGTCTTGTAGGAGAAGGAGCGTGTCAGGCGCTGGGCTTCGGTGAGGGCTTGGGCGTCCGGTTCGTAATTCGACAGACCCGCCGGCGTACTGCCTGACACATAGCCCGGCAGCAGCGGATGGTTAACGTGGAAAAACAGCGGCAACAGGTTCAGCACGCTTTGCTGGCGCGGCGTCAGCCCCTCGATGGCCCGGGCCATACGGCCTTCATTGAGGGCCATGAACCGCGCGCGCAACTGGGCCAGCACCTTGCGGTCGATGCCTTCGTCCAGGTCGGGGCGGATTTCATGGGTGCGGGTCATGTCGAACTCTGTGGCTCGCAGGGCCCGACGTGGGCGGCCGTGTAGGAGTTTACAGCCAGTAGCGTAGGAGGTTTAGAGGGAAATGGTTTTTGACGTCAGAATTTTTGCACGTGCACAGCAACGCCCTCGGAATCCGCAAAGAGCGGACTCCATGGGCGGTATCCGGTATCAGGCGGCTTCTTTGGTGGTGGCAGTGGTCAAGATAGTCAGCAGGGTCTGGGCCTGCTCTGCGGCGTCCCGGCCAAGGCTGGTCAGGTAGCCCCCGTCCGGCTGGTCGATAAGCCCTTTCGCGTGGAGGCGTTTGGCAGCGGCGATGGCAGTAGGCGCGGCGGTCTGGTGGACTTTCAGACCTTCTTTGGTGCTGTCCAAGGGGAAGAGTACAAGGATTTCCAGTTCGGCAACCAACTCAGGGGTATACGACATAAGGACTCCAGACTTTCTAAGAATTTATTAGAGGCTAGCAGGCCATAAGGTGAACGCACTTTGCCGAACTGTCCAGTGTGTTGCCGCGTGTTGGATTTATTGCTTTTCGGGCGGCAATTCCGGCAGGGCACGCAGTGCAGTTTCATACCATTCGGTATTGAAGGCGCGGTCCTCTTCCAACAGCGCGTCGATCTCGACCGCGAGCACGTGGGCCATCAGTTGCAGGATATCTTCACGCTCGTAGCCCACCAGGGTCAGCTTGTTGAACGTGGCCTTGGCGGCCGGTGGGTTTTCGCTCTCGATCTGGTTCTCGATCGCTTCGATCAGGGTGGTTTCGGCGAATTCTTCTTCGTCGTTGTCGATATCGGTCGGCTCGCTCATGGCAGGCTCCTCAAGGAAAGGGCGCCAGTCTACCCCCATTCAGGTGGGTGATGCTGCTGGTCAGGGTGGGCGCCGGGATCTATAACAGTTGCAGCCAACCCCATTCCCGGCCTGGAGGCGCAGACATGCTCAAGCTTTACGGATTTTCGGTCAGCAACTACTACAACATGGTCAAGCTGGCGCTGCTGGAGAAAGGGTTGCCTTTCGAAGAGGTAGCTTTTTACGCCGGCCAAACCCCTGAAGCCCTGGCCGTGAGCCCGCGGGGCAAGGTGCCGGTGCTGGGCGTGAAACAGGGTTTCATCAACGAAACCAGCGTGATCCTTGAGTACATCGAGCATACCCAGGAAGGGCCCGCGCTGCTCCCGGCCGAGCCGTTCCAGCGTGCTCAGGTGCTGGCGCTGTGCCGGGAAATCGAGTTGTACATCGAGTTACCTGCTCGCGCGTGTTTTGCAGAAGCGTTTTTTGGCATGCCGGTGCCGGAGGCGATCAAGGAGAAGTCCAAGGCCGAGTTGCTGTTGGGTTTTGGTTCGTTGGGCAGGCACGGCAAGTTCGCGCCGTATGTGGCGGGGGAGAGCTTTACGATTGCCGATTTGTATTTCATGTACAGCGTGAACCTCGCCTGCGCTGTGGGCGAGAAGCTGTTTGGGCTGGATATGCTGGCTGAGATGCCAAAGGCCAAGGCGTTGCTGGACAAGCTGCATGCCATGCCAAATGCCCAGAAGGTGGCAGCGGACAGGGAAGCGGCGATGCCGGCGTTTATGGCGATGATTGCGGCAAAAAAATAGCGACAATCAAACCTGTAGGAGCCGGCTTGCCGGCGATGACGCCCTCACGATCAGGTGAGATCTCAAGGGCCTCATCGCCGGCAAGCTGGCTCCTACAAGGGGATCAGCGACTGGCGAGGAGGGCCTGGCCGCGTGCGACGGCTGCCTTTACCTGCGCCGGCGCAGTCCCGCCCACGTGGTTACGGGCATTCACCGAGCCTTCCAGGGTCAGCACGGCAAACACGTCCTGCTCGATCTGGTCGCTGAACTGACGCAGTTCTTCCAGGCTCATTTCCGCCAGGTCCTTGCCGGTGTCCACGCCGTACTTAACCGCGTGGCCGACGATTTCGTGGCAGTCGCGGAACGGCAGGCCACGGCGTACGAGGTAGTCCGCCAGGTCGGTCGCGGTGGAGAACCCGCGCAACGCCGCTTCACGCATGATCGCGTGCTTGGGCTTGATCGCCGGGATCATGTCGGCAAACGCGCGCAGCGAGTCGCGCAGGGTGTCGGCGGCGTCGAACAGCGGTTCCTTGTCTTCCTGGTTGTCCTTGTTGTAGGCCAGAGGCTGGCCTTTCATCAGGGTCAGCAGGCCCATCAAGGCGCCGAACACGCGGCCGCTCTTGCCACGCACCAGCTCAGGCACGTCCGGGTTTTTCTTTTGCGGCATGATCGAGCTGCCGGTGCAGAAACGGTCCGGCAGGTCGATGAACTGGAATTGCGCGCTGGTCCACAACACCAGCTCTTCGGAGAAGCGCGACAGGTGCATCATGGCGATGCTCGCGGCGGCGCAGAATTCGATGGCGAAATCACGGTCCGACACGCCATCCAGGGAGTTGCCGCCCACGGCGTCGAAACCCAGCAATTGCGCGGTGTATTCGCGATCGATCGGGTAGGTGGTGCCGGCCAGCGCAGCGCTGCCCAAGGGCATGCGGTTGGCGCGCTTGCGGCAATCCACCAGGCGCTCGTAGTCGCGGCTGAGCATTTCGAACCAGGCCAGCAGGTGGTGGCCGAAGGTCACAGGCTGCGCGGTCTGCAGGTGAGTGAAGCCCGGCATGATGGTGTCCGACTCGCGCTCGGCCTGTTCCAGCAGACCTTTTTGCAGGCGGGTGATCTCGGACAGGATCAGGTCGATTTCATCACGCAGCCACAGGCGGATATCGGTGGCCACCTGGTCGTTACGGCTACGGCCAGTGTGCAGCTTCTTGCCGGTCACACCGATGCGGTCGGTAAGGCGCGCCTCGATGTTCATGTGCACGTCTTCCAGGTCGACGCGCCAGTCGAACGTGCCGGCTTCGATCTCGCCACGGATGGTGGTCAGGCCGTCGATGATGCTGTCGCGCTCGGCGTCGGTCAGCACGCCGACCTTGGCCAGCATCGTCGCGTGGGCGATGGAGCCCATGATGTCGTGGCGGTACAGGCGCTGGTCGAAGGTGACGGAGGCGGTGAAGCGGGCGACGAAGGCGTCGACGGGTTCACTGAAGCGGCCGCCCCAGGACTGGTTGGTCTTGTCGGTGCTCATGGATTCGCTCGTGATCTGCTTAATAAAGAGGCATGGAAGTGTGCCGGCGATAATAACAGGGTTGCCCGTGGACGCGGTGCTGCGGGTCGTCGGCATTTTTATTTGCGCAAAGGATGGCTAAGTGCCTTGCCGCCGACCGCGTCCAGGACGAGACTGGGGACAGGTACTTATTGAAACGATATTTGACGATTGAGCAATGTCGTCTCAGTGAGCGTCTACAGTTGGACTGATAGTGTGTGAATGCACCAAAGTCGGGTGCTGCGGTCAGAGCCCAGACTATCCATTTAAAAAGGGGGGTATTCGGATTGTGTATCAGCAAACCCTACGACGATGCCCGAAGGCAGCAGGTCTTGGGCGCTATTGAACAGGTCCGGGTAAATATGGGTGCCACTCTCAGGGCACTTTTTGCCGCTCGCGCTAGTCTTAGCGTGGATCGCTGTGACGCAAGTCACCGCACCTGTCTACGCTATCCTTGTGCGAGACTCACGCAGGAATCCAGCGCAATATGAATGTCCTGATCGTTGATGACGAACCCCAAGCCCGCGAGCGACTGAGCCGTTTGGTCAGTGATCTCGAGGGTTACGCAGTACTCGAACCGAGCGCCACCACGGGCGAAGAGGCGTTGACGCTGATCGACAGTCTCAAGCCGGATGTGGTGTTGCTCGATATCCGTATGCCGGGCCTTGATGGCCTGCAAGTTGCCGCCCGACTGAGCGAGCGAGAGTCGCCACCCGCCGTGGTGTTTTGCGCAGCCGGCGATGAGTTTTCCGCGCACACGCTGGAAGCCAGTGGGGTCAGCTTCCTCGTCAAACCGGTGGCTGGCGAAGCATTGCTCAAGGCTTTGAAAAAGGCCGAACGCCCAACCCGTGTGCAACTCGCCGCCCTGACCCAGCCTGCTGCCCAGAGTGGAAACGGGCCACGTAGCCATATCAGCGCACGCACCCGCAAAGGCATCGAACTGATCCCCTTGGGCGAGGTGGTCTATTTTATCGCCGATCACAAGTACGTAACCCTGCGCCACCAGGGCGGCGAAGTGCTGCTCGATGAGCCGCTCAAGGCGCTTGAAGATGAATTCGGCGACCGCTTCGTGCGAATCCACCGCAATGCACTGGTGGCCCGCGAGCGCATCGAACGCCTGCAACGCACGCCGCTGGGGCACTTTCAGCTGTTCCTGAAAGGCCTTAATGGCGACGCGCTGATCGTCAGCCGACGGCATGTGGCCGGTGTGCGCAAGATGATGCAGCAGCTTTAGCCCGAGGGCTGTGGTGAGGCCTGCAACCCATATCCCGGTGCGACGCGGCCAGGGAGGCCCCGCACTTGCTGATTCAAATCAAAGCGTATTTGCCTGAGCTGTTATTATCTGCCGTATCTATTCAGTACGGATTGATCCATGTCCTCTCGCGAAATCCGCATCGCCACCCGTAAAAGCGCCCTGGCCTTGTGGCAGGCCGAATACGTCAAAGCACGCCTGGAACAGGCCCACCCTGGCCTGACCGTGTCCCTGGTGCCCATGGTCAGTCGCGGCGACAAGCTGCTCGATTCGCCACTGTCGAAGATCGGCGGCAAGGGTTTGTTCGTCAAGGAACTGGAAACCGCGCTGCTGGAAAACGAAGCCGACATCGCCGTGCATTCGATGAAAGACGTACCTATGGACTTCCCTGAAGGCCTGGGTCTGTTTTGCATCTGCGAGCGCGAAGACCCGCGCGATGCTTTTGTTTCCAACACCTACGCGTCCCTGGACGAATTGCCTTTGGGCAGCATTGTTGGCACGTCCAGCCTGCGTCGCCAGGCGCAACTGCTGACCCGTCGTCCGGACTTGCAGATCCGCTTTCTGCGCGGCAACGTCAACACTCGCCTGGCCAAGCTGGACGCCGGTGAATATGACGCGATCATCCTCGCCGCGGCCGGCCTGATTCGCCTGGGCTTCGAAGACCGCATCACCTCGGCCATCAGCGTCGAGGACAGCCTGCCCGCCGGTGGGCAAGGTGCGGTTGGCATTGAATGCCGCACCGCCGACAGTGAAATCCACGCCCTGCTCAAACCTCTTGATCACCACGACACTGAAGTCCGCGTCACGGCCGAGCGTGCCCTGAACAAGCACCTCAACGGTGGTTGCCAGGTGCCGATCGCCTGCTACGCCGTGCTCGAAGGTGAAAACCTGTGGCTGCGTGGCCTGGTGGGCGACCCGGAAGGCGGCACGCTGCTGACCGCCGAGGTGCGAGGCCCACAGAGTGACGCCACGGCCTTGGGTATCCAGGTAGCCGAAGAGCTGCTGGAGAAGGGCGCTGGTGCCATCCTGCAGAAGGTCTATGGCGAGGCCGGCCCGCAGTGACCGAATGGCGCGTGCTGCTGACGCGGCCTGCCGAGGAGTCGATGGCCCTGGCGGCCTCGTTGTCCGAAGCGGGTATTTTCAGCAGCAGCCTGCCTTTGCTGGATATCGAGCCGCACCCCGTAACACCTGAGCAGCAAGCCGTCTTCCATGACCTGGGGCGCTACTGCGCAGTGATCGTCGTCAGCAAGCCTGCGGCGCGCCTTGCCGTGGCGCAGCTGGATCGCGCATGGCCGCAGTTGACGTGGTTCAGTGTCGGCGCTGCCACGGCGCAGGTATTGGCCGAAAAAGGCCTGAATGTTAAGTATCCGCCGACTGGCGACGACAGCGAGGCTTTGCTTCAATTGCCCGCGCTGCGCGAGGCTATCGCCCGTCCGGATGCCCGGGTGTTGATCCTGCGCGGTGAGGGCGGTCGCGAGCTGCTGGCGGAGCGTTTGCGTGAACAAGGTGCTAGTGTCGACTATCTGGAGTTGTATCGCCGTTTCTTGCCGGCCTATAAGGCCGGCGCACTGATGCAACGCATCCAGTTGGAACGCTTGAACGGCCTGGTGGTCAGCAGTGGGCAGGGTTTTTTACACCTGCAAGCCCTGGCCGGAGCCGATTGGCCCCAGGTGGCACAGTTGCCGTTGTTCGTGCCGAGTCCGCGAGTCCAAGAGATGGCGCGGGCCGCTGGCGCAGAAAAAGTTGTGGATTGTCGCGGTGCGAGTGCCGCGGCTTTGTTAGTGGCGATACGGAGCTATCCCGTTCCCACTCTCTGAAACGCAAAGGACGGATACGTGAGCGAAACAGCCTTGCCTAAAGATGAAACCCAACCCGCAGTTGATGCGCCGGTTGAGTCACCGGTCTCCGCGCCGCGCCGTGGCAATGGCCTGGCAATTGTCGCCCTGCTGCTCGGCGCTGTCGGCGTTGCCGCCGGCGGTTGGGGGATCTGGCAGGTCCGCGCGCTGCAAGCCAGCAGCCAGCAGCAGTTGGGCCAGGTGCAGACCCTCGATGATCAGTCCCAGTCCCTCAAGCAAAGCCAGCAACAACTGGCCGCGCGGCTGGCGCAGTTGCCGGGTGCGGATGAGCTGGAGGAGCGCCGTCGCCTGGTGGCCCAGTTGCAGGGTGATCAGCAGCGCCTGAGCCAACGTCTGGAAACTGTGCTGGGGTCCAGCCGTAAGGACTGGCGCCTGGCTGAGGCGGAACACTTGATCCGCCTGGCGAGCCTGCGCCTTTCTGCCCTTCAAGATATCAACAGCGCCCAGGCGTTGGTCCAGGGTGCCGACGAGATTCTTCGCGAGCAAAGCGATCCGGGCTCCTATGCCGCCCGCGAGCAATTGGCCAAGAGCCTCGCCGCGCTGCGCAGCACCGAGCAGCCGGACCGCACCGGGTTGTACCTGCAATTGGCGGCCTTGCGCGATCAGGTCGTGCAGCTGGCGGCTATCGCACCTGAATATCAGCTGACCGAACCTGCTTCCCAGGGGCGTCCGACCACCGATACGGACAGCCGCTGGAGCCAATGGTGGGAGCAGATTTCCCGTTACTTCCGCATCGACTTCAACCCGGACGACAATATCCGTCCGCTGCTGGCCGGCCAAGGTCTGAACCAGGTGCGCCTGGCCCTGAGCCTGGCGCTGGAGCAGGCGCAATGGGCAGCGCTCAATGGTGAGTCGGCGGTCTATAGCCGCTCATTGGGCGAGGCGCGCAGCGTGTTGCAGGACAACTTCAACCAGGACAACCCGCAGAGCAAGGCGATGCTGGCGCGTATCGCCGAGCTTGAGCCCAAGGCGGTCTCGGTTGTCACGCCGGACCTGGCTGCCAGCTTGGCTGCGGTGCAGGCGTATCTTGAGCGTCGTCATCTGTCTGCCGACGAAGCCAAGGCGGCGGCCACGCCGGCGAAGCAGGAGTAGAGCCGATGAAACGTTTCTATGTGATTCTGGTGCTGGCGATTGCAATCGCGCTGGCACTGGCCGTGGGCATTTCGAAACACACCGGCTACGTGCTGATTACCTACCCTCATGTGCTGCATTACGAGTCGAGCTTGTGGGCGACCCTGGTAGCGGTGTTTGCCATCGGCCTGGCGATCTACCTGATCCGTGTTCTGCTGAGCCTGGTCACCACCTCCGGTGGCGTGGTCAACCCGTGGTCGCGGCGTAATCGCAGTCGTCGCGTGCAGATTGCCATCGAGCAGGGCCAGATGGACCTCGCCGAAGGCCGCTGGGCCAGTGCCGAGCGCCACTTGCACCGTGCTGCCGAAGCGGAACGTCAGCCACTGCTGTATTACCTCGGCGCGGCCCGTGCGGCGAATGAACAGGGACGTTACGAAGAGTCCGATGGTTTGTTGGAGCGCGCCCTTGAGCGTCAGCCCCAGGCCGAGTTGGCGGTTGCCTTGAGCCATGCGCAACTGCAACAGGATCGCGGCGATACTGACGGCGCACTGACCACTTTGCAGGCCATGCACGAACGCCATCCCCATAACGCCCAAGTCCTGCGTCAACTGCAGCGTCTGCATCAGCAGCGGGGCGATTGGTCGTCGGTGATCCGCCTGCTGCCGGAACTGCGCAAGGATAAAGTGCTGCCCGCCAGTGAGCTCGCCGAGCTTGAGCGTCGCGCGTGGGGTGAGAACCTGAGCCTCGCGGCCCAGCGTGAAGAGCGGGGCGAGGCCGGCTTGCAGTCCCTTGAGCGCGCCTGGCAGCAACTCACTTCCGCCCAGCGCCAGGAGCCGCAACTGGTACTGGCTTACGCCGAGCAACTGCGCCAGCTGGGCGCCGATGCCAAAGCCGAGGAAGCGCTGCGCGGCGCGATCAAGCGCGGTTACGACAGCCATCTGATTCGGCTCTACGGCTTGCTGCGTGGCAGCGACCCCGCCAAGCAATTGAAGTTTGCCGAAGGTTGGCTCAAGGACCATCCAGGTGATGCCAGTTTGTTGCTGACCCTGGGCCGCCTGTGCCTGCAAAACAGCCTGTGGGGCAAAGCGCGGGACTATCTGGAAAGCAGCCTGCAGGTGCAGCGCAATCCCGAGGCCTGTGCCGAGTTGGCGCGGTTGTTGGCGCAACTGGGTGACACCGAGCGCAGTAACCAGCTGTTCCAGGAGGGGCTGGGGTTGCTGGATAACCGTTTGCTGGCATCACCGCTGCCTGTCCCGGCCCGGGTTTGATGCAGGGGGGTTGGCCCAGAAGCCCTGCAGCCAACCCTTGATGACGCTGGACTGGCGTGCAGGTAGCGCGTTTGTGAGCAAAGTCCGACGCCCTGCGGGGCAATCTCTTCCATGTTCAGGCGCAAAGTCCTTACCCTCTCGCGGAATTGTCTGCTCCTGCACGTATTGAAAGGGGTCAGGCCTTTACTCTACCGTAGCGACCTATCTTTCGCGGTGCGGATAAAGCATGTCTTTGGCCCCTTCACGCTCCTTGTTTTTCCTCGCGTTCCTGGCCGGTGCGCTGACATTGGGCGCGTCCTTTTATCTCGAGTTCGGTGTCTCCTTGCGCCCTTGCTTTCTGTGCCAGATGCAAAGGGGATTCCTGGCTGCCTTTACATTGACCAATCTGGTCGCCGTGATCCATAACCCCAAGCGCTCCGTGACCTACCTGTACGGGTTGGCAAGCATGGCCTTTGCATTACTCGGCGCCATTACCGCTGTGCGTCAGGTGCTGCTACAAAACGCCGCACCGGAGCAGGCGGCTAATTGCTGGCCTAGCCTGCACTATATGATCGAAAACCTGTCGTTTTGGCAGGCCCTGCAATTGACTGTCAAAGGTACCGTCGACTGCGTGGAGATCAACTGGACGCTGTTTGACTTGAGCCTGCCGGAATGGAGCCTGTTGTTCTTCGTCGGGATGTTGATCCTGGGTGCCATGCAGTTTTCACGACTGCTTTTAAGCCACCGCCTGCGTCCGACGAGACGCTGAAGATCAGTTGCGGTTCGTAGGACGGGATTAAACACTTGTATGAACTTTCTCTCCTGCGTACCTTGAAGCCACAGTCATGCGGGCATAATCTGGCCCGCACGTATGATTGAAACCGTTTGTCAGATGCGGCCTTGTCCGGCTGCTGCTTTATCCTTGAAGTGTTGCGCGGGCACCAGGCGGCAGCGCCCCTATAGGGAAGAGAGATCATCATGCTGGAAAGTTGTCAGAATGCTCAGGAACGCTGGGGTGGGGTGCACAAGCTGATCGACAGCTGGCTGAAGGCACGTCATGAACTGGTTCGGGCCTTTGATGCGCTCGGCGCCAAGCCCGAGGCACTGGCGCAGAACCGTGAACCGTTGCAGGATTTCTGTGGTGTGCTGGTGGATTACGTGTCAGCCGGCCATTTCGGTGTCTACGAACAGCTGACCAAGGAGGCAGAGGCCTTCGACGATCAGCGCGGCCTGGATTTGGCTAAGACCCTTTACCCGCGCATCGATGTCATCACTGAGAAACTGCTTGAGTTCACCGACCTGTGTGATGCCGGTAACTGCGTGGCGGATAAATTCAAAGAGTTGGGCGCGTTGCTTCACGAGCGATTCGAGCTGGAAGACTGCTTGATTGAAGTGCTGCACAACGCTCACAAGGAAGAGTCTGCTACCCAGGCTTGACCCTCGATAGCGATATACAAAAAACGGTGCGCATGACGCACCGTTTTTTATGGGTTCAAGGACGGGTGCCGAGCAACTCGATCTCGAACACCAGGGGCGTGTAAGGTGGGATCAATTCGCCAGCGCCGTCGGCGCCATAGGCCTGGGCTGATGGAATCACCAGGCGCCATTTCGCTCCCACGGGCATCTGCTGCAAGGCGCTGCTCCAGCCGCTGATCACACTGTTCAGACGAAACCATTGCGGTTGTGTGCTCTGGTCGAACACCGTCCCATCGGGTAACCGCCCTACGTATTTCACTTGAACCTGATCGCTGGCTTTCGGTTTCTCGCCGGTGGCGGCGGTGAGTTCGGTGAGCAGGATTCCATCCGCCAATTCACGCACGCCTTTTACCGCTTTTTCTTTGCTCAGGAATTGTTGTTCGGCCGCGAGCGCTTTTTCGCTTTGAGGGGCCTGCACGTCGGCTTCGTTTTGTGCTTCATGCTGGGCAAGAATTTGTTCGATACGCGCGTTGTCCAGCGCCAGGGGTTTGCCTTGATAGGCTTGCTTGAGGCCATCGATCAACGCCTGGATCTGCAGGTCGGGGACTTCCTGGCGCAGGCGCTCACCGAGGCTGGCGCCGAGGCTGTAGGCGAGGTCGTGCTGATTCTGCTCAGTGTTTTTTGCCGGCGATTGATCGCTCGCATTGGCCACCGAAACCGCCAAACCCAGCACAAGAAAAAGGTAACGCGACATGGGCATTCTCCCGCCGAAAGTGCGACGGATTATGCCAGTGTGAAAGGGTAAAAAGTGCCGCGCATTTTCGTTATATCGATAAGAATTTTCACACGGTGCAACGCAAGGCAAACGATACTGTCAACATGCCCTAGCGGCGGTAAGAGCAGAGGGCTAGTATGAGCCGCACCCACGTCAGCCAGGAGGTAAACCATGTCGGCCAAACAGAAGCCTGTTAATACCCCGTTGCATTTACTCCAACAACTCTCGGGCAGCTTGCTCGAACATCTGGAAAGCGCTTGTTCCCAAGCTCTGGCCGATGCAGAAAAACTGCTCGCCAAGCTGGAAAAACAACGCGGTAAAGCGCAAGAGAAGCTGCACAAATCCCGTACCAAACTGCAAGACGCCGCCACTGCCGGCAAGGCCAAGGCACAAGCCAAAGCCAAAGACGCTGTCAAAGAACTTGAGGACCTGCTCGACGCCCTCAAGGATCGCCAAGCTGAAACACGCGCCTACATTTCCCAACTGAAAAAAGATGCCCAGGAAAGCCTGAAACTGGCCCAGGGCGTTGGCCGTGTGAAGGAAGCCGTTGCTAAAGTGCTGGGTGCTCGTACCCCTGCAAAAGCGGTTGCAGCGAGCGCGTCGAAAAAGCCAGCGAGCAAGGCTGTTGCTGCCAAGGCACCTGCTAAAGCTGTGGCAAAACCTGCTGCCAAAACTGCTGCTGTGAAACCAGCCGCCAAACCAGCTGCTAAGACTGCTGCTGCGAAACCAGCCGCCAAGCCAGC
>NZ_JACAPG010000024.1:0-39982 GCF_013385825.1 Pseudomonas reactans
TCAACCTGCAACCCATCGGCGTAGCTGGCGAGTTGTACCTGGGCGGTGAAGGCGTGGCACGGGGTTACCTGGAGCGTCCGGCACTGACTGCCGAGCGTTTTGTGCCGGATCCGTTCGGTAAGCCCGGCAGCCGCGTATATCGCAGCGGCGACCTGACCCGTGGTCGTCCGGATGGGGTGGTGGATTACCTCGGTCGTGTCGACCATCAGGTGAAGATCCGTGGTTTCCGTATCGAACTGGGCGAGATCGAGGCGCGCCTGCGTGAGCAGGACAACGTTGGCGAAACCGTGGTGGTCGCCCAGGACGGTCCGACCGGCAAACAACTGGTGGCGTATGTCGTGCCGGCCGAGGGCCCGCTCGCCAAGGAAGCAGAATTGCGCGAAACCTTGCGCCGTGCGCTGAAAACCCATCTGCCGGATTACATGGTGCCCGCGCACTTCATGTTCCTCGCCCAAATGCCATTGACCCCCAACGGCAAGCTGGACCGCAAGGGCCTGCCGCAGCCGGACACCGCGCAGTCGCAAGGCGTCTGGGTTGAGCCGGTCACGCCGTTGCAGCAGCAGGTCGCGGCGATCTGGGCGCAGGTGTTGGGGGCCGAGCGCATCGGCTTGAACGATCACTTCTTCGAGCTGGGCGGACACTCGTTGCTGGCCATGCAGGTGATCTCGCGTGTGCGTCAACTGCTTGAGCGAGAGATAGCCTTGCGCACCTTGTTCGAGGCGCCGCAGTTGGAAGGCTTTGTGTTGGCCTTGCAGGCTGCGGACCAGACGCTGGCGCCGCCGATGCTGGCGGTCGGGCGTGACCAGCCGTTGGCGCTGTCGTTTGCTCAGGAACGCCAGTGGTTCCTTTGGCAACTGGACCCGCACAGCGCGGCTTACCATATCCCCAGCGTGTTACGCCTGAACGGGCATTTGGACCAACCGGCCTTGCAGCGCAGCTTCGATGCACTGGTGCTGCGTCATGAGAGCTTGCGTACCCAGGTCTACCAGGACGGCGAGCGTGCGGTTCAAGTGATTCGCCCAGCCACTGCGCTGGTGATTGCACGGGCAGATGCCGACGCCGCCCATCTTCAACAGCAGGTCGAAGCCGAAATTGCCCGGCCCTTCGACTTGCAGAGTGGCCCACTGCTGCGCGTCACCTTGCTGCGCCTGGCTGACGATGAACATGTGCTGGTGCTGGTGCAGCATCACATCGTGACAGACGGCTGGTCGATGCAAGTGATGGTCGACGAGTTGGTACAGCTATACGGCGCCTACAGCCAGGGCCAGACGCCGCAGTTGCCGGAACTGGCGCTGCAATACGCCGATTACGCGCACTGGCAGCGCCAGTGGATGGCGGCGGGCGAGCGCGAACGTCAATTGGCGTATTGGCAGAAACTGTTAGGCGGCGAACAGCCGGTGCTGGAGCTGCCCACTGCGAACGCGCGGCCGGCGGTGCAAAGCTACCGTGGCGCCAGCCTGCAACTTGAATTGCCGCCCGCGCTGGCGGCCGGGCTCAATGCACTGGCGCAGCGTGAAGGCGTCACATTGTTCATGGTGTTGCTGGCGTCTTTCCAGAGCCTGCTGTACCGCTACAGTGGCCAGCAGGACATCCGCGTCGGTGTGCCAATCGCCAACCGCAGCCGGGTTGAGGTGGAACGTCTTGTCGGGTTCTTCGTCAACACCCAGGTATTCAAGGCGGATATCGATGGGCAGCTCTCTGTCGGCCAATTGTTGCAGCAGGTCAAGCGCCGCAGCCTGGACGCCCAGAGCCATCAGGATCTGCCTTTCGAGCAATTGGTGGAGGCCCTGCAACCAGAGCGCAGCCTCAGCCATAACCCGCTGTTCCAGGTGATGTTCAACCACCAGAGTGAGGCGGGGTTGATGACGTCGGGGCAGTCACTGCCCGACTTGCGCGTAGAAGGGCTGGATTGGGGCAGCCAGACTGCGCAGTTCGACCTGAGCCTGGACACCCAGGCTTCGGCGCAGGGTATCCACGCCACCCTGACGTACGCGACCGACCTGTTTGCCCCCGCCGTTCTCGAGTGCATGTTGGCGCATTGGCAGAACCTGTTGCGGGGCATGCTGGATGATCCGCAACAGCGGGTCAGCCAGTTGCCGCTGCTGGCGCCTGTCGAACAGCAGACCCTCGTAAGGCAATGGAATGCCACGGCGCGCGACTATCCACAACAGCCGGTGCATCAATTGATCGAAGCGCAGGTTGCGCAGACACCAGAGGCCCCCGCACTGGTCTTCGCCGCGCAGCGCCTGAGCTATGCCGACTTGAACCGGCGCGCCAACCGTCTGGCCCATCGCTTGATCCAGGCTGGCGTCGGTCCGGACGTGTTGGTCGGATTGGTCGTGGAGCGTTCCATCGAGATGGTGGTCGGCCTGCTCGCCGTGCTCAAGGCCGGCGGTGCCTATGTGCCGCTGGACCCGGATTACCCGCCTGAGCGCCTGGCGTACATGCTTGAAGACAGCGGCGTGAAGCTGCTGTTGACCCAGTCCCACCTGCTGGAACAACTACCGCGTGCCGAAGGCATCGAATGCCTGTTGCTGGGCGACTCTGGGTTCGAAGACTTCCCTGACACCAACCCTGACCTTGCGCTGCACGGCGAAAACCTCGCGTATGTGATCTACACCTCCGGGTCCACCGGCCAGCCCAAGGGCGCGGGCAACCGTCATTCGGCGTTGACCAACCGCTTATGCTGGATGCAAGAGGCCTACCACTTGACCCCTCGCGATACGGTGTTGCAGAAGACACCGTTCAGCTTCGACGTGTCAGTGTGGGAGTTCTTCTGGCCGTTGATGACCGGTGCGCGCCTGGTGGTCGCGGCGCCGGGGGATCACCGTGATCCGGCGAAGATGGTGGCGCTGATCAACGCCGAACAGGTGACGACGCTGCACTTTGTGCCTTCGATGCTGCAGGCGTTCATGCAGGACGCGGCAGCCTCCAGTTGCCAGAGCTTGCGCCGCATTGTGTGCAGCGGTGAAGCATTACCGGTGGACGCGCAGCAACAGGTCTTTGCCAAATTGCCTGCGGCCAGCCTTTACAACCTGTACGGGCCGACGGAAGCCGCCATCGACGTGACCCACTGGACCTGCGTCGATGAACAACGCGACACGGTACCCATCGGCCAGCCGATCGCCAATCTGCAGACCTACGTGTTGGATGCCCAGTTGCAAGCGGTGCCCGTCGGCGTGGCGGGCGAGTTGTACTTGGGCGGCCTGGGCTTGGCGCGCGGCTACCACCGCCGTCCCGCGCTGACTGCTGAGCGTTTCATTGCCTCGCCGTTCGAGTCGGGGGCGCGCTTGTACCGCACGGGTGACCGTGTGCGCCAGCGCGCCGACGGCGTGATCGAATACCTCGGACGCCTGGATCACCAGGTCAAGTTGCGTGGCCTGCGTATTGAACTGGGTGAAATTGAAGCGCGCATCCTCGAAACCGCTGAAGTCCAGGAGGCGTCGGTGCAGGTGGTCGATGGCAAGCATCTGGTCGGCTACCTGGTGCTGCAAGCGCCCGGTGAGCACTGGCGCGAACCGCTCAGTGCGCACCTTGCGGCGCATTTACCCGACTATATGATTCCGGCGCAGTGGCTGTTGCTGGAACAGATGCCCCTGAGCCCGAACGGCAAACTGGACCGCAAGGCCTTGCCCAAGCCCGACGCGTCTCAGCACCAGCAGGTGTTCCGCGCGCCACACACCGAGCAGGAACAGCGCCTTGCAACGATCTGGGGCGAGGTGTTGGACGTCGAGCGCGTTGGCCTGGATGACAACTTCTTTGAACTGGGCGGTCACTCGCTGCTGGTATTGATGCTCAAGGAACGCATCCGCAAGGCCACCGGCAAGACCCTGTCGGTCAGCCAATTGATGCTTAACCCCACGGTGGCAGGGCAGGTGAATTGCCTGGGCAACGGCGCGGGGCAGTCGCTGATCGTCAAGCTCAACAGCCAGACCGAAGGCACGCCGCTGTTCCTGTTCCACCCAAGCTACGGCTCGGTGCATTGCTACAAGGCCATTGGCCTGGCACTGCGCGAGCAGCGGCCGGTGATGGGCGTGATCTGCCGCGCATTGGCCGAGGAGGGCAGCGCCGTACCGAGCTGGCAAGCGATGGTCGAGGACTACACCGGGCAATTGCTCGATGCGTTGCCCGAGGGGCGCTATCGTCTCGCGGGCTGGTCCATGGGCGGTAACCTGGCCATGGAAGTTGCCTATGCCTTGGAGCAAGCCGGGCGTGAGGTGGAAGTGGTCGGTTGGATCGATGCCTCGCCGCCTTACTGGCTCAAGGCTTACTGGGACGCAGCGGTGATTGCGGATGACGATGATCTGTCGGTCAACCAGCGCCGCGTTGAACTGTTGCAGGTGATGTTCCCGGCGTCGAGCCAGCAGATCCACACCGCCTGGTTGGACAGCCAGGCATTCTTCAGTGATGAAGCGCAGCAATGGCAGGCACTGGGCGCCTGGGCTGAAGAGGCGTTGGGCGAGACGTTCCGGGAAATCAAGGCAAGCTTGCTTGAAGGGGATGAAGCGCAGATTTCCTGGGAGCTGGACCGCACCCTGGGCCAGCGGCTCAAGGACGCTGACTTCAAGCCGCTCAAGGCGCCGATCCGCTGCTGGTGGGCCGCCGGCAGCCGTGCAGGCCAGCATCGTCAGTTGATTGAAGCGACCATGGAGCAGGTGGTGGGCCGGGCGTGTGTCCAGCAGTCGGTGCTGATCGACTCCACCCACGACCGCATCATCGATAACGCTGCGTTTGTGCAGAGCTTCGCCGATGCGATGAAGTAACGGACGGCAGCAACCCAAGCCCCTGGCCTCTTCTAAGGCCAGGGGCTTTTTTGTGCCGGGTGTACGGGCAGGCGGGCACTAAAAAGCCCCTGGTCATTGCGCATGGCCAGGGGCTTGGTTGGAACGGCTAGCGTCTATGCATCAGAAGTTCCAGCGGGTGCTGAGCATGATGTTGCGCGGGTCACCGTAGTAGACCGAATTGTAGAAGCCGATGTTGGTGTAGTACTTCTTGTCGAAGATGTTGTTGACATTGAGGCTGGCCGATACGTTCTCGGTGACCTGGTAACGGGCCATCAGGTCCACCAGCCACAGCGGATCCTGGGAGAATTTATCCTGGCTGCCGGTGGCGTAGTTGTTGGTCAGCACCTTCCAGCCCGTACCCTGCCAGCGCACGCCGCTGCCCAGGGTCAGCTTGTCCAGGGCGCCGGTCAGCTTGTAGCTGGTGTAGATGTTGACTTGGTCTTCCGGCTCCCAGGTGGAGAGTTTCTCGCCCTGTTTGTCGCGAATGATCTTATGGGTGTAACCCGCCTGCAGCTGCCAGCCAGGGGCCAGTTCGCCGGAGATTTCCGCTTCGTAGCCCTTGGTCTTGGCTTCGGTGCCTTTGGACGCGTAGTCAAGGCCTGGGTAGCTGAGGGGAACGTAGTCAAGGTCGTCGATGGGGCGGTTTTTCTCGTGTACTTCGAAGTACGCAAGGCTGGCGTTGAGACGGCCATCGAAGAACTCGCCTTTCAAGCCCAGCTCATAGTTCTTGCCTTCGTCCGGCTCCAGCGGCTTGTTGTTGCGGTCGCGGTAGTCGTCCTGGGGCAGGTAGATCTCGGTGAAGCTGGCATAGGCCGAGAGGTTCTCGGTGAAGTCGTAGGTTAGGCCGGCGTAAGGCACGACCTTGCCGGTGTCCTTGACCTGGCTGGTGCCGCTGACCTCGTAGTTGTTGACTCGGGTACCCAGGATCAGGTGCCAGTCATCGGCCAGGCTGAAGCGGCCGGTGATGTACTGGGCGCTCTGGCGGGTGAGTTCGTCGTTGCGCTTGGTCTGTGGGCCACGGTCAGGCTTGGGCGCGTCGCCGTCCCAATCGAAGTAATCGTGGCTGTTGTTGTAGTTGGTGGCGTTGGTGTAGTCGCGGCCCAGCCAGTGGGAGCGCGAGACCGAGGCGCCGACCACCAGTTCATGCTCGCGGCCGAACAGGCTGAAAGGCCCGGTGGCGTACAGGTCGCCGGTGTCGCTGGTGGTCTCGCCATTGTAGGTACGCGTAAGCAGCGAAGCCTTGCCGGTGGCTGCGTTCGGCGCCAGCAGCGCCGACAGCGGAGCCTTGTAGCCATTGATCTGGTGGTTGTACTGCGCCTTGCCAACCCAGCCGTTATCGAACGTATGTTCCAGGGTCGCGAAGCCGGTACGGGTGTACTGGGCCCACTTGCTGTACTTGGCGCCGTTGTTGAACGAACGCGAGGTGCTGATGCGGTTGCCTGCGGAGTCATACAGCGACGCCGCGCCTGACCAGCTGGAACCTTGCGGGTCGCTGTCCTGGTAGTCACCGCCGACGGTCAGCAGGGTATCCGGCGCCAGATCGAATTCCAGGATGCCGTAGTACACGTTGGTCTTGCGCTGGTAGTGATCGAGGAACGAGTGTTTGTCCTGATAGGCCGCCACCGCACGGCCGCGCACGTTGCCGGACTCGGTGAGCGGACCGCTCACATCCACTTCCGAGCGGTAGTTGTCCCAGGAACCGGCGCCCAGGTCGATGTAGCCCTTGAATTCCGAGGTCGGCTTCTTGCGGACCATGTTGATGGTGCCACCAGGGCCACCGGCGCCGGTCAGCAGGCCGGTCGCGCCCTTGAGGATTTCGACGCGGTCGTAGATCACTGTGTCGGTCAGGGTGTGGCCGGACGAATACTGGGCGTCTTGCAGGATCGGAATGCCGTCGTACTGGAAGTTCTGGATGGCAAAGCCACGGGAGAAGTAGCTGGTGCGTTCGCTGTCATACGCGGCAACAGTGATGCCGGGGGTGTGGCGCATCACGTCGTCGATCGACTTGAGGTTGAAGTCATCCATGGCCTGGCGGGTCACCACCGAGATCGATTGCGGCGTCTCCCGTGGCGTCAGCACCAGGCGGGTCGCGGTCGCGATGGTCCCGGGCGTATAGGAGCCCGAGCCCTCGGTAATGGTGCCGAGCTGGTTGGCAGTCACCTGGGTGGCGCCCAGCTCCAGGGCGGACGAGCGGCCGGCAGTCAGTGTCATCGTGTTGCCTTGCAGGTCGAAGTTCACGCCGGTGCCGGTCAGCAGCGTGGTCATGGCCTGGCCAGGCTGCAACTTGCCCTTGACCTTGTGGCTGCGTTTGCCTTCGACGTCGGTCGGGCTATACAGCACTTGCAGGTTCGCCTGCTTACCAAATTCTTGAAGAGCGCTACCCAGCGACTGTGCAGGGACATCCAGCTCGATCTCCTGCGCCTGAACATAACCGGCGACTGGCAGCGTCAGCGCAACGGCAATCGCGCCAGGTAGCACGTGGGTGTTCAAGAGGCGGCGCATGGAGAGTGCCTTGCTCAAGGGACTCAGACCAAATGTTGCTGGCATGGGTGAATTCTCTTCTAGGTATTTAGTGGGCAGATTTTAAGTATTTGTTGGGGTTGGTTCTCATTACCACTAGTGAGACGTTCCTACCTGCAGAAACCGGAAAAGAAATTCACGCCGGTTCCATTTCGTGCACCACTTGGCCGGCGCGCAGGCGCACCAACTGGTCGGCAATATCGAAATAGCGGTCGTCGTGGCTGATCACGATGATGGTCTTGCCCAGGCGCTTGAGGTCCGGCAGCAACTCGGTATAGAAAACGCGGCGGAAGGCCGGGTCCTGGTCGGCGGCCCATTCGTCGAACACCAGCACCGGGCGTTCTTCCAACCAGGCGTTGACCAGGGCCAGGCGCTTGCGCTGGCCGGTGGACAGGTCGGTGGTGCTGAACACACCGTCCTTGACGCTGACCTTGTGCGCGATTTCCAGGCGCTCCAGGTACTTGGTCGCGCTGTCCAGTGACTGGGTGGCGCTGCCTTGGACCAAGTCATCGAACAGGTAATAGTCAGCAAACACCGTGGTGAACAACTGGCGGTAGTCGTCGCGCGCCGGATCGGTCACGGTTTCGCCATTGAGGCGGATTTCCCCGGCCTGGGGTTGGTAGAGGCCCAGCAACAGCTTGATCAGGGTGGTTTTGCCACAGCCGTTCTCGCCCACGATAAACACGATGTCGCCCTGCTTGATGCTCAGGTTGATCGGCCCAAGGTGGAACGGTTGGCTGCCTTCCACCGGCGGCGGGCTGTAGCTCACGCCGCGCAATTCCAAGCTGTTGACCACTGGCGTGGGGGCTTCGCTGCCATCCATCAGCAGATGGGGTTCAGGCGACGAGAAACGGTCGGACAATTCGGTGATGCGCGCAAAGGCAATCCGCGCCTTGCCGATGATCGGCAAGTAACCCACCACGTGCTCCAACGGGCCTTTCATGTACAACAGCACCAGTACGAAGCCGGTGATCACCGCCGGGTCCGGGTTGGGGCTGTAGGCCTGCATCGCCAGGGCCAGGCCGATGACCACGAAAAACAGCATCGAGCCGAAGGTTTTGGCGACGATGTAGATGTTCACCGAACGCACCTGGATATCGCTGATCCGGTCGGCGGTTTCCTGGATGCGGTGGGTGTTCATGCGGTAGCGGCGGGGCCGGTGGATGCGCAATTCCTTGGCGCCCGAGGCGATTGCGGAATAGTAGCGTTGCAGCTCGTCTTCCTGGTCGCGGGCCTCATCGAAACCGCGAATGCCCTTGGCACCGGCGATGAATTGCACGCTGCTGCCAATGATGATGGCGACCACCATCATCAGGAACATCGGCACCGACAGGTAGGCCAGATAGCCCAGGCAGCCCAGGGTCACCGTCGTTGCGATGGCCAGCGGAGTGAACGCGAAGGAAAAATCACTGATGGTGTCGACGTCATGGGTCAGCACCGGAATCAGGCGGTGGGAGCGGTACTGTTCGATCTGTTCGATGGGCGCCGACAGCACCTTTTCACCCAGGTCCTTGCGCAGGGCCGCGATAATTCGCTGGCCGACGTAGTTGGTGCCGATATCCGAGACGATCGAGCTGGTCAGGGCCAACAGGCACAGCGCCGCAAACGTCAGGATCACCCCCTGCGTCATCCCGGTCGTAGAGTGCAGGGCGTTATTGATCGTCGCCAGCAGCAACGTGATGGCCAGGCCGCCGGCCATGCCCAGGGCGACGGAGACCGTCACGATGGTGCGAAAGGGCCTGAGCAATGCGAGCAGACCGTTGAAGGCGCCGCGCTTGGGGTCGGTCATAAATACTTCCCGGAAAGTGAAAAAAGAGGGGGCTGGGCACACAGACCCTTACCCATGACAAACGAAGGATTGGCGCGACTATTTAGCTCGGTGTGCCGGGCGGTGGCGGGGGTGGATAAATTGCAAGGCGGCTGGTTCGTTCTTGTGGTGTAGGCGCACGCGTATTGGCGTGCCTGATCTATCCAGCGAGAGCGAAACAATGACGAAAAAGAATCTGGTGTACGTGTGGTCCCTGCGCAATGCCGCGGCCGACAAGGCCGGGCAGCCGGTGGCCTACAAGGACCATGAACGCTACATGATGTCGGTGCTGGAATCCCTGGCGGGGGCGCTGAACGACACGCCGCTGGGCGAGGCCTATAACCTGGTGGGCGTGGTGTATGACGATGACGAGCAGAACCCACGCGACCAGCAATTGGTGGCCGACTACGGTTTCGCGTACCAGCCGGGACGCCAGTGGCTGTATCCGGCCGACTTGCGCGTGCAGGGGCGCCTGGTCAATGACTTGCTGCTGAGCGTGCCGTCGACTTATCGACGCCTGCCACGGGGCAGTGCGGAACATATCGCCGGCAAGCAGGATTTCGAACGCCGCCTGCATGACACGCTGGTGGAGTTGAAGGCCGATATCGTGGTGCTGGACGGCCTGCTGGTGATCCTGGATGAGCTGGTGCGTCCCGGTGCGCCATTTGCCCGCCGCATCATGAACATCCATCCGGGCATTACCCGTATTGAATCGCCGTACGAGCGCCGGGGTGCCTATGCCACCTGGAACGCCTTGTATGGCGCACGTGGTCTGACGATCACGGATTGGGCGACCAAGGCCACCACGCCTTCGGAGCCGCTGTACCTCACCGGTGCCTCGTTCCACTACGTCGACAACGGCATCGATTCGGGCGAGGTGTTCCACGACGTGCTCAAGACCGATATCACGCCGGAAGACACCATCCTCGAATTGCGCTGGAACAACTTCAATAACAGCCTGTTCCCGGCGTTGCATGAGGGGTTGGCGTTGTTGGCCAAACACGCCTGAGTCGAAGGGTTGCCGGAGCCCACGGTTCCGGCAACCCATGGATTACAGGTCGCGCACTACGCGGAACCCAATCCAATCCCCCCGCGTCTGCGGATAGATGGTGTTGCGATTGCCCGAGCGCGAAAAAACCGGCGCCTCGCCCCAATCATTGCCCCGGATCATGTAGCCCTCGCAGTTCGGCTCCATCCACGCACTGCCATCGGTAGGCGCGCCGATGTAGTTGGGGTGCTCGCAGTCGGCCACTCGCTCATAGACGTTGCCATGCATGTCGTACATGCCAAACGCATTTGGCGGGTAGCTGCCGACCGGTGACGAATAGCTGTAGCCATCGGCTGGGCCATAGGTGTTGGCATGCTTGGTGATGCTGTAGTCCTTGCCTTCATCGAACGGGAAGGGGAACGGCCCGGTAGAACCGGCGCGTGCGGCGTACTCACGCTGGGACTCGCTGACCATGTGGTACTGCTGGCCGGTCTTCTTCGACAGCCAAGCCACATAGCTTTTGATGTCGTCCATGTCCATGCACACCGCCGGCTGGCGCGGGCCTTGGGGATAGCGTGGCTTGCTGGCGATGCATTCACGACCGGGGCGGGTGTCGCCATCGGCGATCTTCACGCCGGTCTGGCGCACGTAGCTGTCCCATTCGCCGGCGGTGATATGGAAGCGGCTCATGGCGAACGGCTTGGCGAAGGTCACCTCATGCATCGGGCCTTCATCCGGCTCGCGGCCGACTTCATCCTCGGGCGTGCCCATGGTGAAGGTGCCGGCGGGCAGCACCACCATTTCCGGGCAGTCCTTGCAATCCTTGAACACCTTGCCGGGTTGCGGCGCGGCGGCCTGGGCCAGGTTGGGCAGCAAGGTGCCGCACAGGGCGGTTAGCGCCAGGGCCGTGAGGGGTTTGTTCATGTGGGCCTCTCATTCAAAGGGGAAAAGGTGTGCGTCACGCCCGCTGGCTCAGCAAGGTCATGAAGCGCTGGATCTCGGCGGAGGAATTGAGCAGGCCGGGGGCGGTGCGGATCACCGGGCCGACATCGCGGTCCACCGCGTCGATCACCGCGCGGTTTTTCATCATGTAGGCCGCCACGGCATCACTGTCCTGGCCTTTGACGCGG
This sequence comes from Pseudomonas reactans, assembly GCF_013385825.1. GTDB lineage: Bacteria > Pseudomonadota > Gammaproteobacteria > Pseudomonadales > Pseudomonadaceae > Aquipseudomonas > Aquipseudomonas reactans. The sequence goes on from NZ_JACAPG010000024.1 coordinate 11,230, forward strand.
AAGAAAGTGAAACCAGCGGACAGTTCAGGGCTGTGCGGGGTGACCAGTTCGATCTTCGGGTGGGCCAGCAATTGCTCTTTCAGTTCGGTATTGAGTGTATGAATCCGCGCCTGCACCTGCGCCTTGCCCAGTTGCAGGTGCAGCTTGAAGGCCTCGTCCGCCGCCCAGCGATGCTCGAAGGCGTGGTAGCCACCCGGGGTCATGCTGGTGGCGAAGTCCTTGTCTTCGGAAAAGGTCGGTACCATCGGTGTCACGTACTTGTTTTGCGGGTCGCGGGCGCAAACAAGGCCGGTGCCGCGCGGGCCGAACATCCACTTGTGAGTGCCGGCGATGAAAAAGTCGCAGTGCATGTCCGGGAAGTCGAGGTTTTCCACGCCGAATCCGTGCACGCCATCCACCACATAGAGGATGCGGTCCTTGTCGTCACGGTTGCGATTGTGTTCTTCCACCAGCTTGCCGATCTCGCCGATGGGCAGTTTCACGCCGCTGCCGGACTGCACCCAGGTCATGCCGAGTACGCGGGTGTTGGCGCGGATATTGCGCTGGATGTTGCCCAGCACCTCGTCGGCCGATACGCGGTTGGCGTTGTCGAACAGGCGAATCTTGCGGACCTGGGTCTGCTCCTTGCGCACTCGGAAATCCAGGCTGAACTCGGTGGCATAGTGTTCGTGGACGGTGGTGAGGATCTCCTGGTCAGGCCGTACCTTGATCCCGCCATAAATCATCGCCAAGCCTTCGGACGTACTGCCGGTCAGGGCGATTTGCGGTGGGGTGGCCTTCAGGTAACGGCCGGCCCATTCGCGCACCTGGCCTTCGCGCTTCCAGGTTTCCTGCAGGTCCCAGTCCATGGCCAGCCCTGGGTTGCGGTCGATCTGCGCGCGGTAGCGTTCGATGGCCTCGCGCACCGGCTTGGGGTGAGTGGCTACCAGGAAGTTGGAAAAGTGCAGGTAGTCCGGGTCCTGGTTGAACAGTTGCTTGAGTCCCGTCCATGGGTCATCGGTGGTTGCGTTGGCGGCGATGGCCTGCGGAAGCAGGGCGGCGCCCAGTGGCAGGCTGGCGGCAAATACCCCAGCCTGCTTGAGAAAGGTACGGCGGTCGGTCATGGACGGGCTTCTAGATGATTAACGGTTGGCCAAGGGCTTGGCGGCTTTTTGGACCTGGTCCCACACCCGCAGGAAGTTGCCTCCCCACAGCTTGGCGATATCGGCTTCGGAGTAGCCGCGCTGGATCAACTCTGCGGTGACGTTGCGTATTTCGCCGACGTTGTTCCAACCCTGGACACCGCCGCCATCGTTGAAGTCCGACGACAGGCCGACATGGTCGATGCCGATCTTGCGCACGGTGTAGTCGATGGCATCGCCCAGGTCCTTGAGGGTGGCCTTCGGTTCTTCATCGAGGATGCCGTACAGCGCGCTGGCGTATTCGCCGAACTTGTGTTCCGGCCAGGCGGCAATGATCGCGTCGCCCGGCATCAGGGCCACGGCCAGGTTGGGCAGCGGCGGCAGGTCGAAGCGAGCGCGCAGGGCGTTGAGTTTGTCCTGGGTCGGCTGGCTCAGCGGGCGCAGGTAGGCGGAGAAGCCGACGATCTGCACCACGCCGCCGCTTTGCTTGATCAGTTGCAGCTCTTTGTCGCTCAGGTTGCGCGGGATATCCACGGAGGCGCGGGGCGCCGAATGGGACGCCACCATCGGCGTGCGGCTCAATTGCGCCACTTGCTCCAGGGCCTTGGTCGACATTTGCGACACATCGATGATCACCCCCAGGTCATTGAGGCGGTGCACCGCTTGTTTGCCGATGTCCGACAGACCATCAAGGGCGTCGGTGGAATCATTGAAAAACGGCAGTGGTCGCGATGAGTCCGACCAGGCGTTATTGCCCACATAGCTGAAGCCAAACATGCGCATGCCGCGCGCCGCCCACAGGTCCAATTGGTTCAAGTCGTTGCCCAGCGGATAGGCGTTGAGCATGCTGATAAAGATCGCAAACTTGCCTTCGCCATGCAGGCGTCGGAAGTCATCCGGGGTGTAGGCGATGGCGACCTGATTGGGGAAGTCGCGCACCATGCCGCTGATGATCTTGTAGCGCACTTCCTGTTCGTTGCGCGCGGCCTCGACAAAACCGTCGGTGGGTTTGTGCGGCGCATTGGGGCCGTTCCAGATTTCCGGCCAGCCGAAGATGGTCAACGCTGCGCCGGACAAACGCCCGCGTGCCGCCTTGACCAGGTCGAACTGGCCTTCGCCATCCTTGTCCGCCTCGTTGCCGGCGGTGCCGAAATCCACGGGCACGGTGATATGGCTGTCGAACGACAGTAGCCGGTCCTGCATTTCGTTGGCCTGCTTGATCACCGCCAGCGGGTAGCCGGCATTGCCCTTGAACCAGTGATCCCAGACCAGGAAACCGGCCCCGGCACCGATGGCCAGTGCCAGCGGCAGGCCGATGTACAGCGCCTTTTTCGAACGTGGTTTTGTCATTGCCATCTCAGTCAGTTGAGGCCTTCGCTATCAGGGAAGAACGAGTGATCGGCGGCAAAATTTAGGCGGCGAGGGCGCCTCGGTAAATTTCCCCGGCGGGCAAACGTTCTAGCTCTGATAAAGCCGTTTCCTAAGGTAGACAATGACCATCTCTCGACGTGGGTTCATCGCAGGCCTGGCGCTGACAGGCGCTGCCGTGCCTGCCGCTTTCTATGCCCATCGCGAGTTGACGCGCGAAGAAGAATTCCCCATCACCCCCGGCGAGGCCACGGTGGACCTGGCCGACACCGCCGGCCAGCACCTGGCAAACACCCTGCGTGGGGTGTGGGACCTGCGCCTGGAGGGTCGCGACGCCGGCCTCAAAGGGCTGCCACTGCAAGATTTGCAACTGCTGCTCGACATCGCGCCCCGTGGACGCGGTTTACGCGGTTACCTGGACACCGCCGCCCACCTGCGCGCCGAGGGCGAGCCGCGTTACCGTGTGCTGGGTGACCTGCTGACGGGGGAGAGCGCTGTGCTCTACTGGCGCCTGATCGACCGTGATTCGGCCGACGGTACACCCGCCTATGAATTCAAGATGACCCTTGATGAGGTCTGGGCGGCCTTTGCCAACGCTGGCAGCAGCACCCTCAGCGGGCAGATCCTCGACCTGGATCGCCCCCTGGCCTTGGTTGAGCGTGATAATCGCTTCATCGCCCATAAACAGTGGTTTCCCGAAGCCCGCCAACGCATCGGCCTCAATCCGACCTTGCTGGCCTGGCTGATCGCGCCCGAACACCGCCTGTTCCACCAGCTGTGGCACGCCACCCGTGACCAGTGGCACAAACTCTCCGAGGAAAAGCGCGACGCCCTGCGTGGCATCGGCTGGCAGCCCGGCCCGCGCGGCCAGGAACGCGATGCACGGGGTAAGCGCAAGGACCGCAACGGCTCGGGTATCGACTTCTTTTTTATGCATCGGCACATGCTCGGCACCGCGCGCTCAATGCAGGATCTGCCCTCGTGGCCGCAATTCCCTGAGCCGCAACCGGCCTTGGAACGCGACCGCCTGGGCTTTCTGCGTTACTTCGACAACCACGACGGCTTCGCGCTGCCGCCCACCTGGTCGGCATCGGACGACACCGAGTACACCCAGTGGGTCAGCGACATCAAGGCCGCCGAGACCTATCACAGCAACTTCCAGGTGTGGGAGTCCCAATACCGCGACCCGCGCTACCTGGCCAAATTCACCCTGGGCCAGTTGGGCTCCGAAATGGAGCTGGGCCTGCACGACTGGCTGCACATGCGCTGGGCCTCGGTGCCGCGCGATCCCTCCAATGGCGCCCCCGTGCCCATGGCCCGTGACCCCGCTGACTTCGCGGCGCGCTGGTATGCAGCGGAAAACGACTTCCTCGGCGACCCGTTCTCATCCCATGTCAATCCGGTGTTCTGGCATTTCCACGGCTGGATCGACGATCGCATCGAAGACTGGTTTCGCGCCCATGAGCGCTTCAATCCGGGCGAAGTCCAGCGCCTGCAAGTCAACGGCGTGGCCTGGTTCGCACCGGGCCGTTGGGTGGAAGTCGGCGACCCTTGGCTGGGCCCGGATACCCATGGTTGCAGCGCCACGCCGGGGTTGCAGGTGGGCAAGTCGATGGAGATGGACCCGGAGGTCATGAAGCTGGCCCTGCGTATTACCTTTGGCGAAGACGAAAACAGCCTGCAGGGCTTATTCAAGCGCGTGCCAAAGCGGCCGTGGTATGCGCGTCACCTGAAGCTGAAAACCCCTTGAATGGGGCTGTGGTGGGCGCTCCCACCACAGATTGAACCAACCCAGTTCTTCCTTGTCCCCGCTTCCCATGTCACCCCCCGCCTGCCAAATCCCTTAATTTTCCAAGCCTGCCGGAAGCCTCTCCAGGCCCCCGGCTGCGCCCGCTTTTTTTTGGATGCGGGGCGCACAGCACCCGATTCAAGCGGCAGCTGAAAACGGACTTTCTTCTCCACCGTGACTTATCAGGCAGGTTACCCCATGCAGTTCAGCGAATTATTGGCAGCGATTTCCACCCATGCGATCCGTCTGCAACTGGAAGAAGGCGACCTGATCATCCTGGGCGATGACGAAGCGCTGGACGATGCGCTGTGGGATCAATTGATCGCCCACAAGCCCCGGTTGCTCGAACTGGTGGCCGAACATGGCGGCGACTGGCTGAGCCCGGCCTACCGCATCACCCCGGACATGCTGCCGCTGGTCAGCCTCGACCAGGCAGCCATCGACCGGATTGTCGCGGCCATCCCCGGCGGCGCGGCTAACGTGCAGGATATCTACCCGCTGGCGCCGCTCCAGGAAGGCATGCTGTATCACCATCTGTCGGCGGAGCAGGGCGATCCGTACGTGTTGCACGCGCAGTTCGAGTTCGACAGCCGTGGGCGTCTGGAGGCCTTTGCCGAGGCGCTGCAATGGGTGATCGATCGTCACGACATCCTGCGTACCTCCATGGTCTGGGAGCGTCTCGACGAGCCGTTGCAGGTGGTGTGGCGCAAGGCGGCCCTGTCATGCGAGGCGGTTGATTTCGATCCGCGTAGTTATCGCATGGACCTGGGCCAGGCGCCGCTGCTGCGACTGGTGTTTGCCGAGGATTCGCTCACCGGGCGGGTGGCCGCGACCCTCTTGTTCCATCACACCATTCTCGACCACACCGCCCTGGACGTGGTGCGCCATGAAATCCAGCTGTACCTGGCCGGCGAGCACGCCCAGGCCGGTGAGCCGGTGCCGTTTCGCAGCTACATCGCCCAAGTACGCCATGGCGTCAGCGAGCAGGCCCACGAGGCGTTCTTCCGCGAGATGCTGGCGGATATCGATGAGCCGACGCTGCCTTTCGGTTTGCAGGATGTACAGGGTGACGGCCTGGGCATCGACGAGGCCCGCATCCCCGTCGACAGCTTACTGAGCCGCCGCCTGCGTACCCTGGCACGCCCCCTTGGCGTCAGCGTGGCCAGCATGATGCACCTGGCGCTGGCCCGCGTATTGGGCGTGGTCTCCGGGCGCGACGCGGTGGTGTTCGGCACCGTGATGCTCGGCCGCATGGGCGCGGGCGAGGGCGGTGAACGGGCCCTAGGCATGTTCATCAACACCTTGCCCCTACGTGTGGATGTGGGCGAACAGGGCGTGCGTGCCGGGGTCAAGGCCACCCATGAACGCCTCACCACCTTGCTCAACCACGAACATGCATCCCTGGCGCTGGCTCAGCGTTGCAGTGGCGTGGCGGCACCGACGCCGTTGTTCAGCGCCATGCTCAACTACCGCCACAGCGCCGCCACGGACATGGCCGAGGTGATCGACGTCGCTGAGGGCATCCGTGTACTGGGCGCCGAGGAGCGCACCAACTACCCGCTGACGGTCAACGTCGATGACCTGGGTGAAGACTTTGCGCTGACCGTGATGGTCGACGCGTCCATCGGTGCCGAACGGGTCGCCACCTACCTGCACACCGCCCTGGCAAGCCTGGCCGACGCCCTGGAGCAACGACCGGACATGCCGCTCAGCGGCCTGAACATCCTGCCCGACGCCGAACGCCACACTTTGCTGCACTGCCTCAATCAAAGCCCCGCGCACTACGCCGACACCGCCCTGATCCATCAGCAAGTCGAAACCCACGCCGCCGCCCAGCCCGAAGCCATCGCCTTGCGCTTCGACAACCAGCGCCTCACCTACCGCCAACTCAACGAGCGCGCCAACCAGGTTGCCCATCGCTTGCTGGCCCAAGGCATCTGCCCGGATGACCGCGTGGCGATCTGCGTGGAGCGCGGTCCGGAGATGATCATTGGCTTGCTGGGCATCCTCAAGGCGGGCGCTGGCTATGTGCCGATTGATCCAGCCTACCCGCTGGAGCGCATCGCTTATACCTTGGCGGATAGCGCGCCTGTGGCCGTACTGGTGCAAGCCAATACCCGCCATCTGGTCGGCAACCTGCCGCAGATCGACCTCAATGGCTTGCGCGATGAGTCCCTCATCAACCCACGGGTCACGGTCAGCCCGGCCCACCTGGCCTATGTGATCTACACCTCTGGCTCCACCGGCCAGCCCAAGGGCGTGATGATCGAACACCGCCAGGTGGCTCGCCTGTTCACGGCCACCGAGCACTGGTTCGGTTTCAACGCCAACGATGTGTGGGCGCTGTTCCATTCGTTCGCCTTCGATTTCTCGGTGTGGGAAATCTGGGGCGCGCTGATGCACGGCGGCCAGTTGCTGATCGTGCCGCAACTGGTCAGCCGTTCGCCGGATGAATGCTATTCGCTGTTGTGCGAGGCGGGCGTGAGCATCCTCAACCAGACCCCGAGTGCCTTCCGCCAGTTGATTGCTGCGCAAAGCCAGAACCCGCAATCCCATTCCTTGCGCCAGGTGATCTTCGGCGGCGAGGCGCTGGAGCCGGGCATGTTGAAACCGTGGTACGCCCGGGCGATCAACGCCGGGACGCAACTGGTGAACATGTACGGCATCACTGAAACCACCGTGCACGTGACTTATCGCGCCCTGGAGGCGGCGGATGCACAGTTGGTCGGCGTCAGCCCGATTGGCGTGCGCATTCCTGATCTGCAGTTGTATGTGCTGGATGCACGCCGTGAGCCGCTGCCGTTTGGGGTGGTAGGCGAGTTGTACGTCGGCGGTGCCGGTGTGGCCCGTGGTTACCTCAACCGTGATGCGCTGACCGCCGAACGTTTCCTGGCCGACCCGACCACCGGACAGCGCCTTTACAAGACCGGCGACCTCGGCCGCCTGCTGGCCGACGGCAGTGTCGAATACCTGGGCCGTAACGATGACCAGGTGAAGATCCGCGGTTTCCGCATCGAACTGGGCGAGATCGAAGCGCGCCTGGCCACGGCCCCTGGCGTGCGTGACGCGGTGGTCATCGCCCGTGAAGACGAGCCGGGTGACAAGCGCCTGGTGGCCTACGTGATCGCCGAAGGCGAATGGCAGGCCGCCGACCTGCGTGACCACCTGCTGCTGAGCCTGGCCGAGCACATGGTGCCCAGCGCCTTTGTGCAGCTGGATAAATTCCCGCTGACCACCAACGGCAAGCTCGACCGCAAGGCACTCCCCGCGCCGGATGCCGACGCCCTGGCCCGTCGCGGCTACGCAGCGCCACAAGGCAGGGTGGAAACCGCCATCGCCGCGATCTGGCAAGACCTGCTCAAGCTTGACCAGGTCGGCCGTGACGACAACTTCTTCGAACTGGGCGGCCATTCGCTGTTGGCGGTCAAGCTGATCGAGCGCATGCGCCAGGTCGACCTTAGCGCCGACGTGCGCGTGCTGTTCGGCCAGCCGACCTTGGCGGCACTCGCCGCCGCTGTGGGTGGGCAACAGGAGGTGCAGGTCCCGGCCAACCTGATTACCCAGGCCAGCCAGCACATCACCCCGGACATGGTGCCCTTGGTGGAACTGGACCAGGCGGCGCTTGACCACATCATCGAAAACGTACCCGGCGGCATCAGCAACGTACAGGATATCTACGGCCTGGCGCCGTTGCAGGCCGGCATTCTCTACCACCACCTGGCGACCACCGAGGGTGATCCCTACGTATTGCAGGTGCAATTCAGTTTCAATGATCAGGCGGCGGTGGACGCGTTCATCCAGGCATTGCACAGCGTGATCGAGCGCAACGATATCCTGCGCACCGCGATTCTCTGGGAAGGCCTCAACGAGCCGGTGCAGGTGGTCTTGCGCCAGGCAACACTGGCCGTTGAGCGTAGCGACGAGTCGCTTGCCCAACTGCAACAACGCTTCGACCCGCGTCACTTCCGCCTCGATTTGAGCCGCGCTTCACTGATGCGCTTCGCCTACTCGCAAGAGCAGGGCCGTTTTGTCGGCATCCTGTTGTTGCACCACATCCTGCTGGACCACACCGCGTTGCAGGTGCTGGTGGACGAAATGAGCGCCAGCCTGTCCGGCAACAGTGCGCAATTGCCCGACGCCGTGCAGTACCGCAACTATGTAGCCCAGGCGCGACTCGGGGTCAGCCAGGCGCAGCACGAAGCGTTCTTCAGCGAAATGCTCGGCGATATCGATGAGCCGACCTTGGCCTTCGGCCTGCAGGACGTGAATGGCGACGGCAGTGGCATCCTCGACGCCCACCTGCCGCTGGAGCCGGCGCTCAGCCTGGGCTTGCGCGAACAGGCGCGGCAACTGGGGGTGAGCACCGCCAGCCTGGTGCATTTGGCCTGGGCCCAGGTGCTGGGGCAGGTGTCCGGCCAGCAGGACGTGGTGTTCGGCACCGTGTTGCTGGGCCGCATGCAGGGCGGCGAGGGCGCCGACCGCGCGCTGGGCATGTTCATCAACACCTTGCCGCTGCGGGTCAGCCTCGGCACGGTTGGCGTGCAAGCCGGCGTGCGTGCCACCCATGCACGCCTGGCGCAATTGCTCGGGCATGAGCACGCCTCGTTGTCCCTGGCCCAGCGTTGCAGCGGCGTGCCGGGTTCGCTGCCGCTGTTCAGCACCTTGCTCAACTATCGCCACAGTGCACCGGGGGAGGCGCCGGGGGACAGCCCATTCGCCGCCTCCGGCATCCAGATTCTCAGTTCCGAAGAGCGCAGCAACTACCCGCTGGTGCTCAACGTCGATGACCTGGGCACAGGTTTTGCGCTGACCGTGCAAGGCGTGGCGACGCTGGATGTGCAACGCGTGGGCGACTACATGCTCACCGCGCTGCGCCACCTGGTGACCGCATTGCAGCAGGCGCCGACCACGCCGTTGCAGGCAGTCTCGATCCTGCCGGCTGCCGAGCGCCATCAGTTGCTGGTGGACTTCAACGCCACCGCCCGTGAATACCCGTCGCAGCTCACCGTACACCAGCTGTTCGAAGCCCAGGCGCTGGCCCGTCCGGAAGCCGTGGCGGCGGTGCATGGGCAGCTGTCCTTGAGCTACCGCGACCTCAACCGGCGTGCCAACCGCCTAGCCCACCACTTGCTCAACCAGGGCGTGCAACCGGGCGAAAGCGTGGCGATCGCACTGCCGCGTTCCCTCGACCTGCTGATCTGCCAACTGGCGATCCTCAAGTGCGGCGCGGTGTATGTGCCGCTGGACGTCAACGCGCCGGTCGAGCGCCAGGCGTTTATCGTGCAGGACAGCGGTGCGCACCGGGTGCTCAACAACCTGGCGGACCTGAACCTGGACGCCCAGTCGCCGCGTAACCCTGAACTGCGGCAGTCTGCCGAAAGCGTCGCCTACATCCTCTACACCTCCGGCTCCACCGGGGCGCCCAAGGGCGTGCAAGTGCCGCACCGTGCGATCTCGCGCCTGGTACTCAACAACGGTTACGCCGAGTTCAACGCGCGTGATCGCGTGGCGTTCGCCTCCAACCCGGCGTTCGATGCGAGCACCCTCGACGTGTGGGCGCCGTTGCTCAACGGTGGCTGCGTGGTGGTGGTCGAGCATGCGGTGCTGCTGTCCCAGGCGGCGTTTGCGTCGTTATTGCAGGAGCAATCCGTCAGCGTGTTGTGGATGACCGCCGGGCTGTTCCACCAGTATGCCGATGCGCTGATGCCGGTGTTCCGCCAGCTGCGCTACCTGATCGTTGGCGGCGATGTACTCGACCCGCAGGTGATTGGCCGCGTACTTGAACACGGCAAACCCCAGCACCTGCTCAACGGCTACGGGCCTACCGAAGCCACCACCTTTTCCACCACCTTCGAGATCACCTCGGTGGGCGAGGGTGGCATTCCCATTGGCCGGCCGATGGCCAATGCCCAGGCCTACGTGCTGGACCCACGCCAGCAACCCGTGCCGTTGGGCGTGGTGGGCGAGCTGTACATCGGTGGCGCGGGCGTGGCCAAGGGGTATCTGAACCAGCCGCAACTGACCGCCGAAAAATTTATCCCGAACCCGTTTGGTGAAGGCTTGCTGTACCGTACCGGTGACCTGGCCTGCTGGCAGGTCGACGGCACCTTGCTGTACCAGGGGCGCAATGACCTGCAGGTGAAGATCCGTGGTTTCCGGATCGAACCGGGCGAGATCGAAACCTGCCTGGCCAGCTTCCCGGGTGTAAAAGACGCCGTGGTGCTGGCCCGTGAAGACGAACCTGGCGACAAGCGTCTGGTGGCCTACTACACCGCCCGTGAGCCGTTGGACATCGAAACACTGCGCGCCCACCTGCAAGGCCAACTGCCGGATTACATGGTGCCGTCGGCCTACGTGTGGCTAGCGCTGTTACCGCTCACCGCCAACGGCAAGCTCGACCGCAAAGGCCTGCCGGTGCCCGACCAGAGCGCGCTGCTCAGCCGTGGTTTCGAAGCGCCGGAAGGCGAAGTGGAAACCCAGCTGGCGCAGATCTGGCAGGACGTGCTCAAGCTTGACCGCGTTGGCCGTCACGATCACTTCTTTGAGTTGGGCGGGCACTCGTTGCTGGCGGTCAGCCTGATCGAGCGCATGCGCCAGGTCGGCCTGAGCTGCGACGTGCGTGTGTTGTTCAGCCAGCCAAGCCTGGCGGCGCTGGCCGCCGCCGTGGGCAGTGGCCGGGAAGTCGTGGTGCCGGCCAATGGTATTCCAGCGGGTTGCACCCAGATCACGCCGTCGATGCTGACCCTGGTGCAGCTCGACCCGGTGGCCATCGAACGAATCGTCGCGAACGTGCCGGGCGGTGCGGCGAACGTGCAGGACATTTATCCGCTGGCGCCGTTGCAGGAAGGCATTCTTTACCACCACATCAGTGCCGAGCAGGGCGATCCTTACCTGCTGCAATCGCGCATGGCATTCGACAGTATCGAGCGCCTGCACGCGTTCATGGGCGCGCTGCAAAAGGTGGTGGCCCGTCACGACATCCTGCGTACCGGCGTGGTCTGGGAAGGGCTGGACAGCCCGGTGCAAGTGGTGTGGCGCGAGGCGCACCTAGTGGTTCAGGAAGTCGACTTGGACCCGGCGGACGGCGGCGTCATCGAACAACTGCACGCGCGCTTCGACGCCCGCCATTACCGCCTGGATATCACCCAGGCGCCGCTGCTGCGCATGGTTTACGCCCAGGATCCGCAACACAACCGCGTCGCGGCGATCCTGTTGTTCCACCACCTGGCGCTGGACCACACCGCCATGGAAGTAGTGGGCCAGGAGATGCGTGCGTTCCTGTTCAACCAGGCGCAGGACTTGCCCGAGGCGGCGCCGTTCCGCAACTACGTGGCCCAGGCGCGCCTGGGTGTCAGCATGGAGGAGCACGAAGCGTTCTTCCGCGACATGCTCGCTGACGTGGATGAGCCGACCCTGCCGTTCGGCGTGCAAGACGTGCAGGGCGACGGACGCGATATCGAAGAGGCCGAACTGCCGTTGGATGCAGCCCTGGCCCAGCGGGTGCGCGAACAGGCCCGGCAGTTGGGCGTCAGCGCGGCAAGCCTGATGCACCTGGCCTGGGCGCAGGTACTGGGTCTGGTGTCTGGGCGTGACGACGTGGTATTCGGCACCGTATTGATGGGTCGCATGCAAGCCGGTGACGGCGCGGACCGTGCGCTGGGCATGTTCATCAACACCTTGCCGCTGCGGGTCAATGTAGCCGCGCCGGCTGCGGTTGCGGTCAAGGCGACCCATGGGCGCTTGAGCGCCTTGCTTGGCCACGAACATGCGTCCCTGGCGCTGGCCCAGCGTTGCAGCGGCGTGGCGAATGCTTCGCCGTTGTTCAGTGCCTTGCTCAACTACCGCCACAGCACGCCCGGCGAAATGGCCCGCGACGGCTATGGCATCTGGGAAGGAGTGCAACTGCTCGGTGGTGAGGAACGCAGCAACTACCCGCTGACGTTGAGTGTGGATGACCTGGGCGAAGGCTTCGGCCTGACCGTATTGGCGCTGCCGCAGATCGGCGCCCAGCGGCTGTGTGCCTACATGCATCACGCCATCGAGCAGTTGATCGAGACGCTGGAAAGCGCACCCAAGACCCCACTCAGTCAATTGCCGATCCTGCCGGCAGCGGAGCGTGAAACCTTGCTGCGCGAGTTCAATGCCACCGCTAGCGATTTCCCCAGGGGCCACACGGTGCATGGGGCTTTCGAGATCCAGGCCGAGCGCCAACCTCACGCCATCGCCGTGGTGCAAGACGGCGAATCGCTGACCTACCAACAGCTCAACACACGTGCCAACCAGTTGGCCCATCATCTGCTGCAACAGGGCGTACAGCCCGACGATCACGTGGCCCTGTGCTGCCGTCGCGGCCCGCAGATGCTGGTGGGCTTGCTGGGCATCCTCAAGGCCGGTGCCGGCTACGTGCCTATCGACCCGGCGTATCCCGCCGAGCGCATCGCTTACTTGCTGCAAGACAGCGCCCCCGTGGCGGTGTTGGCCGAAGCCAGTACCCGCGACCTGTTGGGCGCGGTTGCCACCCTCGACCTGCACGATCCGCGCGTGCAGCAGCAGGCCGTCAGCAACCCGCAACTCAGCGCGTTGACCCCGGCGCACTTGGCTTACGTCATCTACACCTCCGGCTCCACCGGCCAGCCCAAGGGCGTGATGGTGGAACACCGCACCGTGGAAAACCTGGTGCACTGGCACTGCGAGGCCTTTGGCCTGGATGCGACGGGCCACACCAGCAGCGTCGCCGGTTTCGGTTTTGATGCGATGGCCTGGGAGGTCTGGCCGGCGCTGTGCGTGGGTGCCACCCTGCATCTGCCACCGGCCGATGTGGGCAATGAAAACATCGATGAGCTGCTCGCCTGGTGGCTGGCGCAACCGCTGGACGTCAGCTTCCTGCCAACGCCTGTGGCCGAATACGCCTTCAGCCAGAACCTGCAACACCCCACGTTGCGCATTCTACTGATTGGCGGTGATCGCCTGCGCCAGCTCACCCAGGAACGCCGCTTTGCAGTGATCAACAACTACGGCCCCACCGAAGCCACGGTAGTTGCCACCTCCGGCCGCGTGCGCGCCGGGCAGGTGCTGCATATCGGCCGGCCCATCGCCAATGCCAGCGTCTACCTGCTGGACGCGCACTTGCGTCCGGTGCCAGTGGGGGTGGCGGGCGAGTTGTACGTCGGCGGCAGCGGCGTGGCGCGCGGTTACCTGAACCGTCCGGACCTGAGCGCCGAACGCTTCCTGCAAGACCCGTTCAACGAGGGCCGCATGTACCGCACAGGCGACCTGGCGCGCTGGTTACCGGATGGCAATATCGAATACCTGGGGCGTAATGATGACCAGGTCAAAGTGCGTGGCGTGCGGGTTGAACTGGGTGAAATCGAAAACCGCCTGGCCGCACTGGACGGCGTCGCTGAGGCGGTGGTGCTGGTGCGCCAAGGGCGCTTGATTGCCTGGTTCACCGAACAGCAACCGTTGGATATCGATACCTTGCGCGCGCAACTGCAAGCCCAATTGCCCGATGCGCTGGTGCCGGTCGCCTACGTGAAGCTGCACGCATTGCCCCTGACTGCCAACGGCAAGCTCGACCGCAAGGCGTTACCGGAACCGGATCAGGCGGCGTTGCTGACTCGCGAGTACGCAGCACCTCAAGGCGAGGTTGAGAGCACCCTGGCGCGTATTTGGGCGGAGATGCTGCAAGTGGAGCAGGTCGGGCGCCATGACCATTTCTTCGAGCTGGGCGGCCATTCGTTGCTCGCCGTCAGCCTGATCGAACGCATGCGCCAGGTCGGCCTGAGTGCCGATGTGCGCGTGCTGTTCAGCCAGCCGACCCTGGCGGCGCTGGCGGCTGCCGTGGGCAGTGGGCGCGATGTGTCGGTGCCGGAAAACCGTATTCCGGCGAACTGTCAGCGCATCACCCCGGATCTGTTGTCCCTGGTGCAACTCGACCAATCGACCATCGACCACGTCGTCGCCCAGGTGCCCGGTGGCGCCGCCAATGTGCAGGACATCTACCCACTGGCGCCGCTGCAGGAGGGCATTCTCTACCACCACATCAGCGCGGGTCAGGGCGACCCTTACCTGCTGCAATCGCACCTGGCGTTCGACAGCCTCGACCGTTTGAATGCCTTCGCCCAGGCGCTGCAACAGGTGATCGACCGCCACGACATCCTGCGCACCGCCGTGGTCTGGGAAGGCCTGGCCCAGCCGCTGCAAGTAGTGTGGCGCAAGGCCCGCTTGCAGGTGCAGGCGGATGAGATCGACCAGTTGCACCAGCGCTTCGACCCGCGCCAGTACCGTGTGCCGATGAATCAGGCGCCGCTGATACGCCTGGTGTACGCGCCGGACCCGGCCAACCAGCGCGTGGTTGCGATCCTGTTGTTCCACCACATTGCCCTCGACCACACCGCCCTCGACGGCGTGCGCCACGAGATGCAAGCCAGCCTGCTTGGGCAACCACAGCCTGCCGGCGACGCCACGCCGTACCGTAACTACGTGGCCCAGGCGCGATTGGGTGTCAGCGAAGCGGAACATGAACAGTTCTTCCGTGGAATGCTCGGCGATATCAGCGAACCGACCTTGCCATTCGGCCTGCAGGACGTGCGCGGCGACGGCAATGCCATCGAAGAGGTCCAACTGAACCTGGCCCCGACCCTCAACCAGCGCCTGCGGACCCAGGCGCGTTTACTCGGCGTGAGTGCCGCCAGCCTGTTCCACCTGGCCTGGGCGCGGGTGCTCGCCAGCACCTCCGGCCAGGAAAACGTGGTGTTCGGCACCGTGCTGCTGGGGCGCATGCAAGGCGGCAAAGGCAGTGATCGCGCGCTGGGCATGTTCATCAACACCTTGCCGCTGCGCTTGGACATTGATGGCAGCGGCGTGCGCGTGGCGGTCAAACAGACCCATGCGCGACTGACCGCGTTGCTCGGGCATGAACACGCGTCCCTTGCCCTGGCCCAGCGGTGCAGCGGCGTCGCCGCGCCGCAGCCGTTGTTCAGCGCGATGCTCAATTACCGTCACAGCGACAGCCAACAGGCGCCGATGTCCCAGGCCTGGGAAGGCATCCAGACCCTGGCCAGCGAGGAACGCACCAACTACCCGTTGACGCTGAACGTGGACGACCAGGGCGACGGCTTCCGTCTCACTGCCATGACCGCGCAGCCGATTGGCGCGCAACGCCTCTGCGGTTATCTGCAAGTGACCTTGCAAGGGCTGGTCGAGGCACTGGAGCAGGCGCCGCAGTTGGCGGTCAATCGCCTGCCGGTGCTGGAGGCTCAGGAGCGTCAGCAACTGCTGTCGGGTTTCAACGCCACCGAGGTGGCCTATGACCTCGACCAGACCCTGCACGGCCTGTTTGAAGCGCAAGTGACGCGCACACCGGACGCTATCGCGGTCAAGGCGGGTGAGCTGGCATTGACCTATGCCGAACTGAACGCGCAAGCCAACCAGCTGGCGCATCACCTGATCGAAATGGGCGTTCAAGCCGATTCGCGGGTCGCGATCTGCGTGGAGCGTGGCCTGGACATGGTGGTCGGCCTGTACGCGATCCTCAAGGCCGGTGCGGCCTATGTGCCGCTGGACCCGGCGTATCCGCTGGAACGTATCGCCTACATGCTGGAAGACAGCGCGCCTGTTGCGGTGCTGGCCCAAGGCGCTACGCGTGGTTTGCTGGGCGACGCGCCGGTGATCGATCTGGACCGGCCGACCTGGCAGCACCAATCTATCGATAACCCACAGGTGCAGGCCCTCAGCGCCTACGTAATCTACACCTCCGGCTCCACTGGCCAGCCCAAGGGTGTGATCAACGACCACCCCGGCGTGGTCAACCGCCTGCTGTGGATGCAGGACGCCTACGGCTTGAAGGCCCACGACCGGGTATTGCAGAAAACCCCGTTCAGCTTCGACGTGTCGGTGTGGGAGTTCTTCTGGCCGCTGTTTACCGGCGCCTGCCTGGTCATGGCGCGTCCTGGCGGGCATAAAGACCCGGCCTATCTGTGCGAGGTGATCGCCGCTGAACAGATCACCACGTTGCATTTTGTACCGTCGATGCTCGACGTATTCTTGGCCCACGGCGATGTCAGCCAGGCGGCCGGTCTGCAACGGGTGATGTGCAGCGGCGAAGCCTTGCCGGGTAGTCTTGTCAGGCGCTTCAAGCAGCAACTGCCGGGCATCGGCCTGTACAACCTGTACGGCCCGACCGAAGCCGCCGTCGACGTGACCGCCTGGAACTGCGCGCGCCCGGACGTGCCGGACAACACGCCGATTGGCAAACCCATCGCCAACACCCGCATGTACGTGCTGGATGGGCAAATGCAGCCAGTGCCCCTGGGCGTGGTGGGCGAGTTGTTCATCGGCGGCGTGCAGGTGGCGCGGGGCTACCTCAATCGTCCCGAGTTGACCGCCGAACGTTTCCTCAAGGACCCGTTCACCGATGGCCGCCTGTACCGCACCGGCGACCTGGGGCGTTACCTGCCCGACGGCACTATCGAGTACCTGGGCCGCAACGACGACCAGGTGAAGATCCGTGGCTTGCGTATCGAGCTCGGCGAGATCCAGGCCCGTTTGCTGGAACATCCGCAGGTCAACGAGGCCGCGGTGGTGGCCCGCGATGACCGGCTCGTCGCCTACTACACCGGCGCGCGGGTCACTGAGTTGCGCGAACACCTCCTGCAAAACCTGCCGGACTTCATGGTGCCCGCGCTGTTCGTGCACCTCGACGCGTTGCCGTTGAGCCCCAACGGCAAGCTCGACCGCAAGGCACTGCCTGCGCCGGGCAACGAAGCCTTGACCGTGCGCGAGTACGAGGCCCCGGTGGGCGACACCGAAATGCTCCTGGCGCAACTCTGGGCTGAACTGCTCGGCGTGGAGCGGGTAGGGCGCCAGGACAATTTCTTTGAATTAGGCGGGCACTCGCTGCTCGCCGTGAGCTTGATCGGGCGCTTGCGCCAGGAAGGCATGGAAGCCGATGTGCGTGCGTTGTTCGAACAGCCGACCCTGGCTGGCTACGCCGCGATGACTGAACGAATGGAGATCGTCCTGTGAGCATTCTCGAACTGCTGGCGACGCTGAAAACCAAGGATGTGCAACTCGCGCTGAAGGGCGAGCAGTTGTCGGTGCAAGGCAACAAACAAGCGCTGAGTGACCCGGTGATTCTCGCCGCCTTGCGCGAACACAAGGCGGTGCTGATCGAGCTGATCAAGGCCGGCGAGTATTCGGCCGCCAACGAGGTGCCGGCCAATGGCATCCCGGCCAACGCCGAACGGATCACGCCGGCCATGTTGACCCTGTCCGAGCTGAGCCCGGAGGAGATCGACCGCATCGTTGCCACGGTCGACGGCGGCGTGGCGAATATCCAGGACATCTACCCGCTGGCGCCGCTGCAGGAAGGCATCCTGTTTCACCACGTCAGCACCGAGCAAGGCGACCCTTATGTGATGCAGTCGCAGTTCGCCTTCGACAGCGTCGAGCGTTTCGACGCGTTTGCCCTGGCCCTGCAAGGGGTGATCGACCGTCACGACATCCTGCGCACCGGCGTGGTCTGGGAGGGGTTGCAACAGCCGTCGCAAGTGGTGTGGCGCAGCGCACGGCTGCCGGTACAGGTGCTGGAACTGGACCCGGCTGACGGTGATATTGCTGCCCAACTGCACGCGCGGTTCGACGCTCGCCATTTCCGGCTGGACGTGACCCAGGCGCCGCTGCTGCGCCTGGCCTGGGCGAAGGACCCGGCGCAGGGGCGCATCGTTGCGATGCTGCTGTTCCATCACATGGCCCTGGATCACAGTGCCCTGGAAGTGGTGCGCCATGAAATGCAGGCGTTCCTGCAAGGCCACGCCGGGCAACTGGGTCACGCCGTGCCGTTTCGCAACTATGTTGCACAGGCGCGGCTGGGTGTCAGCGAACAGCAACACGAGGCGTTTTTCCGGCAGATGCTCGGCGATGTGGTCGAGCCGAGCTTGCCCTTCGGCTTGCAGGATGTGCAGGGCGATGGCCGTGACATCAATGAACTGGATTGGCCGCTGTCGGACGCACTCAACCAGCGCCTGCGCGCCCAGGCTCGATCGCTGGGCGTCAGCGTTGCCAGCCTGTTCCACCTGGGCTGGGCCCAGGTACTGAGCGTGCTGGCCGGCAAATCCCAAGTAGTGTTCGGCACCGTGCTGATGGGGCGCATGCAAGGCGGACATGCCACGGACCGTGCCTTGGGGATTTTCATCAATACCTTGCCATTCCGTGTGGACGTGGGCAGCGACGACCTGCGCAGCGCGGTCAAGGCCACCCACACCCGACTCACCGCGCTGCTGCGCCACGAACACGCGCCCCTGGCGCTGGCGCAAAGGTGCAGCGGGGTAGTGGCGCCAACCCCGTTGTTCAGCGCGCTGCTGAACTATCGCCACAGCGGCACCGGCACCAGCAGTGAAGCTGTCGCGGCATGGCAGGGCATCGAAACACTGCGTTCGGATGAGCGCACCAACTACCCGCTGACGCTGAGCGTGGATGACCTGGGCGAAGGGTTCATCCTGCGCCTGCTGGCGACCACCCAGGTCGATCCACGGCGTGTCTGCGCCTACCTGCAAACCGCCCTGGACAACTTGGTAACCGCGTTGGAGCAGGCGCCGCATACCGCGCTCAACCAGGTGTCGGTGCTGCCGGCTGACGAACAACAATTGCTACTGGAACACTTCAACGCCACCCAGGCGGATTTTCCCCAAGGCACCACGCTGCACGCGCGCGTCGAAGCTCAGGCTGCACTTACGCCGGACGCGATTGCCGCCGTGTATCAGGGCCGTCAGCTGACCTATGCCGAACTCAACCAGCAAGCCAACCTGCTGGCCCACCACTTGCTGGCGCTGGGGGTCAAGCCCGACGACCGCGTCGCCATTATCGCCCGCCGTGGCCTGGACACCCTGGCCGGCCTACTGGCAATCCTCAAGGCCGGCGCCTGCTATGTGCCGGTGGACCCGTCGCACCCGGCCGAGCGCCTCAGCTACCTGCTGACCGACAGCGCCCCGGTGGCGGTGCTCACCCAGCACGCCTTGCTGGAGCGTTTGCCGACCCTTGAAGTGCCGGTGATCAACCTCGACCGCTTCACCTGGCAACACCATTCGGCGAGCAACCCCAACGTGGTGGTCACACCGTCCAACCTCGCCTATGTGATCTACACCTCCGGCTCCACCGGCCTGCCCAAAGGCGTGATGGTGGAGCATCACACCGTGGCCAACCTGGTGGATTGGCACTGCAACGCCTTTGACTTGCGCGCCGGGCGCCACACCGCCAGCGTGGCGGGGTTCGGCTTTGATGCAATGGCCTGGGAAGTCTGGCCGGCGCTGTGTGTGGGCGCGACCCTGCACCTGCCACCGGCCCACGACGGCGCCGAAGATATCGACGCGCTGTTGGCCTGGTGGTGTGCGCAGCCGTTGGACGTGTGTTTCCTGCCCACGCCAGTGGCCGAGTACGCCTTCAGCCAGCAGATCGAACACCCGACACTGCGCACCTTGCTGATCGGTGGCGATCGCCTGCGCCAGTACAACCGGGCGCAGCGCTTTGACTTGATCAACAACTACGGGCCTACCGAAGCCACGGTGGTTGCGACGTCGGGCAAGGTCGAGGCCGGCCAGTCGCTGCATATCGGCAAGCCCATCGCCAATGCCACGGTGTACCTGCTCGATGAGCAACAGCGCCCCGTCCCATTGGGCGTAGCAGGGGAGTTGTACGTGGGCGGTAAAGGCGTGGCGCGGGGTTACCTGAACCGCCCGGAGCTGACCGCCGAACGCTTCCTGCAAGATCCCTTCAATGCCGGGCGCATGTACCGCACTGGCGACCTGGCGCGTTGGTTGCCGGACGGCAACATCGAGTACCTGGGACGCAATGATGACCAGGTAAAAATTCGCGGCATGCGCATCGAACTGGGCGAGATCGAAACCCAGCTCAACCAACTGGCAGGTATCCAGGAAGCTGTGGTGCTGGTGCGGGAAGAACGGCTGGTGGCGTATTTCACCGAAAGCCGCCAACTCGACCCATTGGCCGTGGGCGATATCCGCGCCCATCTGGTGGCGCACCTGCCGGACTACATGGTGCCGGTCGCCTACGTGAAGCTGGACGCGTTGCCCCTGACCGCCAACGGCAAGCTCGACCGCAAGGCCTTGCCGGCGCCGGACATGGCCGCCGTGTTTACCCGCCAATACGCGGCACCCGAAGGCGAAATCGAAAGCGTGCTGGCGCAGATCTGGGCCGATGTGCTGCACATCGAGCGCGTCGGGCGTCGCGATCACTTCTTCGAACTGGGTGGCCACTCGTTGTTGGCGATGCGCATGGTCTCGCAGGTCCGCCAGCGCCTGGGCGTCGAGTTGTTGCTCGGCGATTTGTTTGCCAATGCCGAACTGGCGGCCGTTGCCGAGGTGCTGGCCCAGTCCGGCCGCAGCACCTTGCCGGATATCCTGCCGGCCAATCGCGATGAACAAGTGCCGCTGTCCTTTGCCCAGCAGCGCCTGTGGTTCCTGGCGCTGATGGAAGGCGCCAACACCGCCTACAACATTCCTATCGGCCTGCGTTTGCGTGGGCAGCTGCATGTCGAGGCGCTGCAACGGGCGCTCGCCCGTATCGTCGCGCGCCACGAAACCCTGCGCAGCCGCTTCGCCCAGCATGGCGATGACGCCCAGGTGCTGATCGTGCCCGCCGAAGACGTGCTGCCCCTGCAAGTGCAGGACCTGCGTCGCCATCCGCAACCCCAGCAGGCGCTGGATGCGTTGATCCACGGCGAGGCCTCGGCGCCGTTCGACCTGGAACGTGGCACGCTGCTGCGCGGGCGCCTGATGGTCATGGCCGACGATCACCATGTGCTGTTGCTGACCCTGCACCACATCGTTTCCGATGGCTGGTCCATGGGCGTGCTCACCCGCGAACTGATGGCGTTGTATCAAGCCTTCAGCCACGGCCAGCCCGATCCATTGCCGCCGCTGCCGATCCAGTACGGCGACTTCGCCGTATGGCAACGCCTGTGGCTCAGCGGCGAAGTACTGCATCGCCAGAGCACCTATTGGCAGCAGGCGCTGGCCGGCGCGCCGGCCTTGCTCACTTTGCCCACTGACCGCCCGCGCCCTGCGCAACAGGACTACGCCGGCAGCAGTGTCGAGGTGCGCCTGGACGAACGCCTCACCGCCGGGCTCAAGGCCTTGAGCCAACGCCACGGCACCACCTTGTACATGACCTTGATGAGCGCCTGGGCATCCTTGCTAGCGCGGCTGTCCGGGCAGCGGGACGTGGTGATCGGCTCACCCGTCGCCAATCGCACACGCAGCGAGGTGGAAGGGCTGATCGGGCTGTTCGTCAACACCCTGGCCGTGCGCATCGACACCTCCGGCGAGCTCAGCACCGAGGCGCTGCTGGCGCGGGTCAAGGCGCTGGCGCTGGAAGCACAGGCCCATCAAGACCTGCCGTTTGAGCAGGTGGTAGAAATTACCCGTCCGCCGCGCAGCCTGGCCCACAGCCCGCTGTTCCAGACGCTGTTGACCTGGCAGGACAGCAGCGCGCCGACCCTGGCGTTGGGCGACCTGGCTTTGGAAGGCATTGTCGAGCACAGCCACTTCGCCAAGTTCGATCTGTCCCTGGACCTGAGCGAAGTGCAGGGCACGATCATCGGCGCGCTGGAGTACGCGGTGGCGCTGTTCGATGAGTCGACGGTGCAGCGTTACGTCGGCTATTTCACCCGCGTGTTGCAGGCCATGGTCGATAACGACCAGGCGGTACTGGAACAGGTGCCGCTGGTGGATGAGCGCGAACGTGAGCATTTGCTGTTCGACTTCAACGCCACCGAGGTGGCCTACGACCTCGACCAGACCTTGCACGCTATGTTCGAACAGCAAGTGGCGCGGACACCGGATGCCGTCGCTGTCAAGGCTGATCACCTTGTATTGACCTATGCCGAGCTGAACGCGCAGGCCAACCAGCTGGCACATCACCTGCTGGAGATCGGCGTTCAGCCCGATTCACGGGTCGCGATCTGTGTGGAACGTGGCCTGGATATGGTTATCGGCCTGTACGCGATCCTCAAGGCCGGCGCCGCTTATGTGCCGCTGGACCCGGCGTATCCGCTGGAGCGCATCGCCTACATGCTGGAGGACAGCGCGCCGGTCGCGGTGCTGGCCCAGGGCGCGACACGCGGGTTGTTGGGGGATGTGCCGGTGGTCGATCTGGATCGGCCGATCTGGCAGCACCAACCTCAAGACAACCCCGGTGTAGAAGGCCTCAGCGCTTACGTGATCTACACCTCCGGCTCCACCGGCCAACCCAAGGGCGTGATCAACGACCACCCCGGCGTGGTCAACCGCCTGTTGTGGATGCAGGACGCCTATGGCTTGCAGGCCCATGATCGTGTCTTGCAGAAAACCCCGTTCAGCTTCGACGTGTCGGTGTGGGAGTTCTTCTGGCCGCTGTTCACCGGTGCGTGCCTGGTGATGGCGCGTCCTGGCGGCCATAAAGACCCGGCGTACCTGTGCGACGTGATTGCGGCCGAGCAGATCACCACGCTGCACTTCGTGCCGTCGATGCTGGACGTGTTCCTGGCCCATGGCGATGTCAGCCAAGCCAAAGGGTTGGTGCGTGTGATGTGCAGCGGCGAAGCCTTGCCGGGCAGCCTGGTTCGGCGCTTCAAGCAGCAATTGCCGGGGAGCGAACTGCACAACCTGTATGGCCCGACCGAAGCCGCCGTGGATGTGACCGCGTGGAACTGCGCCGGGCCGGTGACGCCGGACAACACGCCGATCGGCAAACCGATCGCCAACACCCGCATGTACGTGCTCGATGCACAGATGCAGCCGGTGCCGTTGGGCGTGGTCGGCGAGTTGTTCATCGGCGGCGTGCAAGTGGCACGCGGCTACCTGAACCGCCCTGAATTGACCGCCGAGCGTTTCCTCAAGGACCCGTTCACCGACGGTCGCCTGTACCGCACCGGCGACGTGGGCCGCTACCTGGCGGATGGCACGATTGAGTACCTGGGGCGCAATGACGATCAGGTGAAAATCCGTGGCCTGCGTATCGAGCTGGGGGAAATCCAGTCACGCCTCACCGACTATTCGCCCATCAACGAAGCCGCCGTGATCGCCCGCGACAATCGTTTGATCGCTTACTACACCGGGGCTTTCAGCGAGATCGACGGGTTGCGCGCGCACCTGTTGCAGCACTTGCCGGAGTTCATGGTGCCGGCCATCTTCGTGCACCTCGACACCTTGCCCCTGAGCCCCAACGGCAAGCTCGACCGCAAGGCCTTGCCTGCGCCCGGCCTGGAGTCGGTGGTGGTGCGCGAATACGAAGCGCCCCAGGGCGACACGGAAATCGCCTTGGCCAGCCTGTGGGCCGAGTTGCTCAACGTGGAGCGCGTGGGCCGTCACGACAACTTCTTTGAACTGGGCGGGCACTCGTTGCTCGCGGTGAGCCTGATGGGGCGCATGCGCCGCCTCGGGTTGTCGGCGGATGTGAAGGTGTTGTTCGGCCAGCCGACCTTGTCAGCCTTGGCGACGGCCTTGGGCGGTGGTCGGGAAGTGGCGGTGCCGGCCAATCGCATTGCCGCCGATTGCACCGCGATCACGCCGGACATGTTGCCGTTGGTTCAACTGGATCAGCCATCCATCGAGCGTATCGTCGCCTGCATTCCGGGCGGCGCAGCCAATGTGCAGGACATCTACCCGTTGGCGCCGTTGCAGGCGGGCATGCTGTATCACCATCGTGCGGTACAGGGTGCTGACGACTATGTGCTGCGCGCGCAGTTTGCATTCGACAGCCAACAGCGCCTGGAAGCGTTCGCCCTGGCTTTGCAGGCGGTGGTCCAGCGCCACGACATCCTGCGTTCGTCGTTCCATTGGGACGGCCTGGAAGAACCGGTGCAGGTGGTGTGGCGCGAGGCGTCGCTGCGTGTCGAACGCGGCGTGGTGCCGGAGCGGCTCGAGCTGGCGCAAGCCCCGTTGATGCGCCTGGTGGTCAATGCGGACAGTGCCACGTTGCTGTTTCACCACCTGGTGATGGACCACATCGCCCTGGAAATTTTGCAACAGGAGATGCAGGCGTTTCTCATGGGGACTCAACACACCTTGGGCGTGGCTGTGCCGTACCGCAACTATGTGGCCCAGACCCGCGTGGGTGCAGAGGATCACGAAGCGTTCTTCCGCGAAATGCTCGGTGATATCGATGAGCCGACCCAGGTCGAACGCCTGGGCGGTAATGAGCAGATTCAACGCCCTCTGGATGCGGACTTGAGCCATCGCCTGCGCACCCAAGCCCGGCAATCCGGCGTCAGCGCCGCCAGCCTGATGCACCTGGCCTGGGCCCAGGTGCTGGGCAAGGTCTCAGGCCGCGACAATGTGGTGTTCGGCAGCGTGATGCTCGGCCGTCTGCAAGGCGGTGAAGGCGCCGAGCGAGCCATGGGGGTGTTTATCAATACCTTGCCGCTGCGGGTCGACCTCGGTGAGCACTCGGTGCGCGACGCACTGCGGGCCACCCACACACGTCTCAGCCAATTGCTCAGCCATGAGCAGGCGCCGCTGGCGTTGGCCCAGCGTTGCAGCGGCGTGCCGGCGGCGACGCCGCTGTTCGACACGTTGTTCAACTATCGCCACAGTGCGCCGCAGGCTGCCAGCGAAGCGTGGCAAGGCATTCGGCTGCTCAAGGCTGAAGAACACAGCAACTATGGCCTGTCAGTGAGCGTGGATGACCTGGGCGACGGTTTCTCCGTGAAAATCGTGGGGCAGGGCGCGCGCCGGTTGTGCGGCTACTTGCAGGTTGCCGTGGAACAGGTGGTGCAGGCGTTGGAGCAGGGCAGCGCGATGGGTATCAGCCACTGGTCGATACTGCCTGCTGCCGAACGCCAGCAACTGCTGGAGTTCAACGCCACCACGCGTGCATTCCCGCGTGAACACACAGTGCAACGCCTGTTCGAAGCCCAGGCCCAGGCGCGTCCTGGCGCATTGGCGGCGCTGCATGGCGGGCAGTCACTGAGTTATGGCGAGCTGAATACCCGCGCGAATCGCCTGGCCCATCACCTGCTGGGCCTTGGGCTGCGTCCCGGTGATAACGTGGCGATCCTGTTGCCGCGCTGCCTGGACCTGCTGATCAGCCAACTGGCCGTGCTCAAATGCGCCGCCGCCTATGTGCCGCTGGATATCAATGCGCCTGCCGAGCGCCAGGGTTTCATGGTGCAGGACAGCGGCGCTGCCTGGTTGTTGACCCGCAGCGACATCGCCGTGGACTTCGGCGTGCATCGCTTGGATCTGGACACCTTGGCCCTCGACCCGCAGCCCAGCCACAACCCGGACCTGTCGCAGTCCTCGGACAGCGTGGCGTACATCATGTACACCTCAGGTTCCACCGGCACGCCCAAAGGTGTGTTGGTGCCCCATCGCGGCATCACCCGCCTGGTGATCAACAACGGTTACGCCGATTTCAACGCCAGCGACCGCGTGGCCTTCGCCTCCAACCCGGCATTCGACGCCAGCACCATGGACGTGTGGGGCCCGCTGCTCAACGGCGGCCAGGTGCAGGTGATCGACCATGCCACGCTTCTTGATCCTGCGGCCCTTGGCGTGGCCTTGGCGGACGCAACGGTGCTGTTCGTCACCACGGCGTTGTTCAACCAGTACGTGCAGCTGATTCCCCAGGCCCTGGCGGGCCTGCGCATCCTGCTGTGCGGCGGCGAGCGTGCCGACCCGGCCGCCTTCCGCAGCCTGTTGGCCCAGGCGCCTGCGTTGCGTTTGGTGCATTGCTATGGGCCGACCGAAACCACCACTTACGCCACCACCTATGAGGTGCGCGCGCTGGCTGAGGACGCCGACAGCGTGCCGATCGGCCGGCCGATTTCCAACACCCAGATTCATGTGCTGGATGCTTACTTGCAGCCGGTGCCCATGGGTGTGACCGGTGAAATCTGCATCGGCGGAGACGGTGTGGCCTTGGGGTATCTGAATCGACCTGATCTCACCGCTGAGAAGTTTGTGCGCGACCCTTTGAATGAGGGCGCCTTGATGTACCGCACCGGCGACCTCGGCCGTTGGACGGCGGACGGCCTGCTGGAATGCATCGGGCGCAATGACGACCAGGTGAAGATCCGTGGTTTCCGCATCGAGCTGGGCGAGATCGAAGCGCGCCTGGCGACCTTTGACGGTATCCAGGACGTGGTGGTGCTGGCTCGCGAAGATGCGCCGGGCGACAAGCGCTTGGCCGCGTATTTCACCTGGGCTGATCAGCCTGTCGACATTGACAGCGTGCGCGCCTATCTGCAGGGCCAATTGCCTGAGTACATGGTGCCGTCGGCCTTTGTGCCGCTGGATCACCTGCCGTTGACCGCCAACGGTAAGGTCGACCGCAAGGCCTTGCCGGTGCCGGCCCTGGAAACGTTCAACCGCCGTGAGTTTGAAGCACCGGCCGATGGGCTGGAACACACCCTGGCCCAGCTATGGGCCGAGGTGTTGAAGCTGGAACAGGTCGGTCGTCATGACAGCTTCTTCGAGTTGGGCGGGCATTCGTTATTGGCGATCCGGCTGGTCAACCTGATGGAAGAAGCGGGGTTGCAGGTGTCCCTGGCTGAGCTGTTCCAGCATGCCAGTGTGGCGTCCGTTGCCGCGATGCTGCGCCAGCGTACGGATGAGCCGGTGCGTGACACGTCGGTGATCACGGTGCGCAGCGGTGGTTCGCAAGCGCCGCTGTTCCTGGTCCATGAGTTCAGCGGCATGGACGTGTACTTCCCGGCGCTGGGTCAGCATTTGCCGGGTGACTATCCGATCTACGGCTTGCCAGGCGTGGCGCTCGGCGAACCGCACCTGAACACGATGGAAGGTCTGGCTGCGCGGCTGGTCGGGTTGATCCGTGGCATTCAACCCCATGGGCCTTACCGAGTTGCCGGCTGGTCGTTTGGTGGGGTGCTGGCCTATGAAGTGGCGATGCAACTGCTCGGGCTGGATGAACCGGTGGAGTTTCTCGGTTTGATCGACAGCTACGTGCCGCGCATGACCGACCAGGGCAAGGCGCGCTGGAGCGGGCCGGACGCGCTCAAGCGGCATTTGCTGTTGCAGTGCACGGCGTACTGGAAAACACAGGGAGGTGTGGATGAACTGGCGAGCCTTGGGCAGTTGGAGACACAGGTTGGACAGTTGGACTTTGCAGGCCTGCTGCAACGTTGTCGCGATGAAGGTGTGCTGCACGCGCAAATGGCAGCGGCGACGGACGCGGACCTCTTGAACTACATCGAGCGGGAAGTGGGTCACGGGCATGCGTTGGCGCATTACAGCCTGTTTCCGTTGCCGGTCGCGGTGCATCTGTTCAGTGCGAGTGAGCGGCCGACAGAGTTGTCGCGACGCAGTGAAACCTTGGGGTGGAATGAGGTGTTGGCGCCGGGGCAATTGCGCCAGGTGGCGGTGCCGGGGGATCACCAGAGCATGATGCAGGCGTCGCATATCCAGGCATTGGGCCAGGCGATGGCTGAGGCGCTGGGGGCTTGTACGCCGCAGGTTCAAGCGGCGCATCAACCTTTACTGCGGATTCAGAGTGGCCGGGCGGGGTATGCGCCGGTGTTCTGTGTGCCGGGGGCGGGGGACAGCGTCACCGGGTTTATCGGTTTGAGTGAGGCGTTGGGACGCGACTGGCCGTTGTTTGGTTTGCAGCCGCGCGGGTTGGATGGTGAGGCGGTGCCCCATAGCCAGGTGGAAGCGGCGGCGGCTTGTTACTTGAAGGCGTTGGAGCAGGAGTGTCCGCAGGGGCCGGTGCATTTGGTGGGGCATTCGTTTGGGGGCTGGGTTGCGCTGGAGATGGCGTTGCGGTTGCAGGCGGCGGGGCGGGAGGTGGCTTCGTTGACGGTGATTGACAGTGAGTCGCCTGAACGTATGGGCAAGCCTTATACGACGACGGCGGCGTTGATGCGGTTGATTGAGGCGATGCAGTTGTCGGCGGGGAAATCGCTGGGGATTGATTTGGGGGATTTTGCCGGGCGTGATGAGGTGGCGCAGCGGCGGCAGTTGCATGCAGGGATGGTCGGCGTTGGTTTGTTGCCGGGGCGGTCGGCTGTGGATGCGATGGATGGGCCGGCGCGGACTTATGCGGCGGCGTTGCGCACGCGGTATCGGCCGGGTGCGCGATTTAACGGGGTTGTGCGGTTGGTGCTGGCTGAGGATCCGGCGTTGGATGCGGCGGGGAATCAGCGGGAGCAAGGGTTGATGGTTGAGGGATGGCGGCGGCAGGGGAGTGGGTTGCAGGTTTGGTATGGCGGGGGGAATCACTTTACGTTGCTCAAGGCGCCCAATGTTTTGGGGTTGGCGCGGTGGTGGGTGGATGGGGTTGTTGTTGGGGAGGTGGTTTCGTGAGGTTTTGGTTTGGGTACATATCCGTTGCTGCGGTAACGGCTACTTACGGTTCCGCTCTTACAGCGGCTCACTTTTGGAAAGGCCGGAAGCCGGCCCAGCCAAAAGTAAGCAAAAGGCCTTCGCCCCACCACTCGGCACCTCGCCTAGGCTCGGTGTGC
>NZ_JACAPG010000024.1:40017-66926 GCF_013385825.1 Pseudomonas reactans
GCGAGGTGCCGAGTGTTGGGGCAAGAGCGTTTTGGTTACTTTTGCGCTTTTCAAAAGTGACCCGCTGTAAGAGCGGAACCAATAGTGGCCGTTACTCAAATAACGGATATGTTCTCGATCAAAGGTCATCTATGCAAAAGCCAACGCTACGCAAACTAGGAATGTTCGCCACACTGGCCATCGCCATAGGCTTGATCATCTACACGGTCCAAGCCCCCGCCGACGCACCGCAATACCTCACCGCCACCGCCGAACGCGGCAACATCGAAAACGCCGTGCTCGCCACCGGCCTGCTCGAAGGCATCAAGCAGGTCGACGTCGGCGCCCAAGTCTCCGGCCAATTGAAATCCCTCAAAGTCAAAGTCGGCGACAAGGTCAAAAAAGGTCAGTGGCTAGCCGAAATCGACCCATTGATCCTGCAAAACACCCTGCGCAAAGCCCAGGTCGACGAAGAAAACCTCCAGGCCCAACGCCGCGCCACAGCGGCGCAGCTCAAGCAGGCCAAGTCCGTATACGAACGCTACAAGGGCCTGCAGATTGACGAGTCAGTCTCCCGCCAAGACTTCGAAGACGCCGAATCCACTTTCCAGGTGCAACAGGCCAACCTGCTGTCCCTGGACGCGCAGATCAAAAGCGCCCACATCCAGATCGACACAGCCAAGGTCAATCTGGACTACACCCGCATCGTCGCGCCCATCGACGGCGATGTGGTGGGCATCGTCACCCAGGAAGGCCAGACCGTGATCGCCAACCAACTGGCGCCGGTGCTGCTCAAGCTGGCGGACCTCGACACCATGACTGTCAAGGCGCAGGTCTCCGAGGCGGATGTGATTCACATCAGCCCCGGCCAGCAGGTGTACTTCACCATCCTCGGTGAGGCCGACAAGCGTTACTACGCCAAGCTGCGCGGCACGGAACCGGCGCCACAGAACTTCCTGGAAACCCAGACCGCCGGCACGCCGAAGCAGAACACCGCAGTGTTCTACAACGCGTTGTTCGATGTGCCTAACCCCGACCACCGTCTGCGCATCGCCATGACCGCCCAGGTACGTATCGTGCTCGACACCGCCGAGGCCGCACTGATGGTGCCGGTGGCGGCGCTGGGGGCGCGCAACAACGACGGCAGTTACTCGTTGCGGGTGCTCGACGCGAAAGGCAAGGCAGTGTCGCGGGAGGTAAAGACCGGGATCAACAACAACGTCAAGGTGCAGATCCTCGAAGGCCTGGCCGAAGGCGACAAAGTGGTGATCGGCGATGCCACGCCCGCTGTGGCGGGGAACTGACGGATGACTCAGCCACTGCTGGAACTCAAGGGCATCACCCGTAGCTTCATGGCCGGCGAGCGTGAGTTTATCGCGCTCAAGGGCATCGACCTGACGATCCATGCCGGGGAAATGGTCGCGATCATCGGCGCCTCAGGCTCGGGGAAATCCACCCTGATGAACATCCTCGGCGGCCTGGATTACGCCACGGCCGGCAGCTACAAAATCAACGGCATCGAAACCCGCTCCCTGGGTGATGAGCAGTTGGCCGAACTGCGCCGCGATTACTTCGGCTTTATCTTCCAGCGCTACCATTTGCTGGCGCATCTGAGTGCCTTGCACAACGTGGAAATGCCGGCGATCTACGCCGGCACGCCGGAAACCCAACGCCACAGCCGCGCACGGGAGTTGCTCGCGCGGCTCGGCCTGTCCGGCCACACCACCCATCGCCCCAGCCAGCTCTCCGGTGGCCAACAGCAACGGGTAAGTATCGCCCGCGCCTTGATGAACGGCGGCGAAGTGATCCTCGCCGACGAACCCACCGGCGCCCTCGACACCCACAGTGGCAAAGAGGTGATGCGCATCCTCGCCGAGCTGCACGCGGCGGGGCACACGGTGATTATCGTCACCCATGACCCCAAGGTCGCGGCGAACGCCCAGCGCATTGTCGAGGTCAGTGATGGCGAGATTGTCAGCGACAAGGCCAATGAGCGTGCTGGCCTGGAGTTGCCCAGCGACACACCCATCGAGCCAAAACGCAGCGGCGCTCGGCGCTTGGTGGCGAGCCTGGGGTTGTTCAAGGAGGCCTTCAACATGGCCTGGGTCGCGCTGGTGTCTCACCGCATGCGCACGTTGTTGACCATGCTCGGTATCGTTATCGGCATTACTTCGGTAGTGTCGATCTCGGCCATCGGTGAAGGCGCCAAGCGCTATGTGCTCAAGGACATTCAGGCGATCGGCAGCAATACCATCGACATTTTTTCCGGCACCAGTTTTGGCGATAGCCGCGCCTCGGCCATCGAGACCTTGATGCCTTCGGATGTGGACGCGTTGAACCAGCTGTATTATGTCGACAGCGCCACGCCGGTGGTGGGCCGCAACCTGTTGCTGCGCTTTGGCAATATCGACCTGGATGCGCAGGTCAATGGGGTGAGTGACCGCTATTTCAAGGTGAAGGGCTTGAAGCTCGAAGCCGGTATCGCCTTCAGCGAAAGCGATGCGCGGCGCCAGGCCCAGGTGGTGGTGATCGACCACAACACGCGTCACCGACTGTTCGGCCCGAACGTCGACCCGCTGGGCCAGGTGATCCTGGTGGGTAACCTGCCGTGTACTGTGATTGGGGTCACCGCTGATAACAAGAACATGTTCGCTGCCAGCAAGGCGCTGAACGTGTGGGTGCCCTATGAAACAGCGGCAGGGCGCTTGCTGGGGCAGCGCCATCTGGACAGCATCACCGTGCGCATCAAGGATGGCCAGCCGAGCAAGGTGGTCGAAGACAACGTCAACAAACTCATGCTGCAACGCCACGGCACCAAGGACTTCTTTACCAACAACCTCGACAGCATCATGCAGACCGTGCAGAAAACCAGCCGCTCGCTGGCGTTGCTGCTGTCATTGATCGCGGTGATTTCGCTGCTGGTGGGGGGCATTGGCGTGATGAATATCATGCTGGTGTCCGTCACCGAGCGCACCCGTGAGATCGGCATTCGCATGGCGGTAGGGGCGCGGCAGTCGGATATCCGCCAGCAGTTCCTGGTGGAGGCGGTGATGGTGTGTTTGATCGGCGGGCTGATCGGGATCTCGCTGTCCTATGCCCTGGGCTTTCTGTTTTCGTTGTTTGTGAAGGAATGGGAGATGGTGTTTTCCCTGGGCTCGATCATCACGGCGTTTGCCTGTTCGACGTTGATCGGCATTGTGTTTGGCTTTGTGCCGGCCAGGAATGCGGCGCGGCTGGACCCGATCGAGGCGCTTGCCAGAGATTGAGCGACTCACAGTAAGAGCCGGCAAGCCGGCTCCTACAGGTTTTTACGAGAGCGTGTCCTCAGTGGCATACATCCATCGCAACAACGAATGCCGCCCGCTGATCCCCAGTTTGATCGACGCGCGCTTCAGGTAGCTTTCGATGGTGTTGACCTTCAACGCCAACTGCTCCGCCAACTCCGGTGCCGTACGCCCGGCCAACAGGCCCACGCACACTTCAAGCTCACGGTTGGACAAGGTCAACCCTGACTGCACCAGTCGTTCTTGAATGCGCCTGCGCAGGATTTCGATACCTTGGTTTTCCGGCACCACCGCGTCGCTGTCCTGACGGCACGGTTGGATCGCGGCGATGTGCTTTTCCACCATGGGCAGCAACAAGGTGGAGAAGTCCTGCAACATGCTGCGCTCCTGGGGCGAAAAACTTTCGGACTGGTGCGAGCGATACACCGACAAGACGTAGCGCACGTCATCCTTGCGGCGGGTGAGGTGCAATTGTGCGGCCGGTTGTTCGTCGCCCAACGCCTCCACTGAATCGGTATAGACCGGGCTGATCTTGCGGCGGGTGTGCCCGTCGGCGCTGACCTGCAATTGTGTGATATGAGTGGCATCCACTGCCAGTTGGGTGAGGATCAGGTCATGCAGCATGCGTGGGAAATGGCGGCTGCCGGTGCTGGCGATGACTTTGCCAATATGAGGGAACAGCTGTGAGTTCATCATTTCGTCCATGAGGCGTGCAGGTATTCGGCCTTAGAGCAGCGGGGATTAAGGTGCAAGCCAACGAATAACCTACCGTGATAGTCCTTCCCGCCGGAACCTATGCTAGTACAGCCTGGCGACGGGAAGGGGATCCAATCTTAAAAAATCGGATTAAAAACTCACAAGCTTAGAAGGACGCGTGAGGGTACGGGTGCACTTGGCGAGTGCCTGCTGCACGTCCGCCAGCAGGTCGGCCACGTCCTCAAGCCCTACCGACAAGCGCACCAACCCTTCGCTGATACCGTGCGCCGCACGCTCCTGCGGGGTGTAGGTGGAATGGGTCATGCTTGCCGGATGCTGGGCCAGTGACTCCGCGTCACCCAGGCTGACCGCACGGGTGAACAGTTTGAGCGCATTCATGAAGCGCCGGCCGGTTTCAATGCCGCCTTTGAGTTCGAAGGCAATCATGCCGCCGGGCATTTTCATCTGCTGTGTCGCCAGTTCGTATTGCGGGAAAGAACGCAATCCTGGGTACGTCACCGACTGCACGGCCGGATGTGCCTGCAAGGCCTCGGCTACGGCCTGGGCGTTGCTGCAATGACGGTCCATGCGCAGAGCCAGGGTCTTGAGGCCGCGCATCAACAGCGAAGCGTCCTGGGGCGACATCACCGCGCCGGTCAGGTCCTTGAGGCCTTGCAGGCGAATGCGCTGGGCCAGGGCCTGGCTGCTCACGGCGATGCCCGCGGTGATATCGCCGTGGCCGCTGAGGTACTTGGTGGCCGAATGCACCACCACATCGGCGCCCAGGTCGAGGGGGCGTTGCAGGTAGGGCGTGCAGTAGGTGTTGTCGACCACCAGGGTGACGTTCGGCTGCTGGTGGGCGAGGGCGGCCACGGCAGCGATATCCACCAGCCGCAGGTTGGGGTTGGCCGGGGTCTCGCAGTAGATCATGCGGGTGGCGGGGCTGAGTGCGGCTTGCAGGGCAGCCAAGTCGGTAAGGTCGACATGCCGCACCTTGATACCGAACTCACCGATGCCATGGTGCAGCAGGGCAAAGGTGCAGCCGTACAGGGTCTGGCTGACGATCACTTCATCGCCAGGGCGCAGCAGGGTCCAGAACGTCGCGGCGATTGCGCCCATGCCGGAACTGAACGCCACTGCGGCGTCGCCGTTTTCCAGAGTCGCCATGCGTGATTCCAGCAGCGCCAGGGTCGGGTTGGAAATGCGCGTATAGAAGTGGCCGCTCGCTTCACCGGCAAAACAGGCGGCGCCGTATTCGGCGGTTGGGAAAGCAAAGGTGGCTGACAGGTAAATGGGCGGAACGAGCGCACCGTGATGGTCTTTTGGGTCATAGCCGTGGTGGATGGCGCGGGTGGAAAAGCCGAATGCATTGTGTTTATTGTTCATGTCGGACGCTCCTTATTTCCTACAATGCTATGCTCATAACCAGAGATGAACTTTGCAATATTTGCTGCTAATTCCCGCGTCCTGGGATGAAAACCTCATAAAAATAAAGAATAGAGGCACGTTATGCCTGTCAGTCTCGACCGTACCGACAAAGCCCTTTTAAACGCATTGCAAGGCAACGCCCGTCTTACGGTGGCCGAATTGGCCGACCGCGTATCCCTGACCACCTCGCCGTGCTGGCGGCGAGTGCGCAACCTCGAAGAGAGTGGGGTGATCAGCGGGTATCAAGCGATTCTTTCGCCCAAGGCACTGGGGTATGGGGTGACGGCGTTTGTCAGCATCATGATGGAGAGTCACACCCAGGAAATTGCTCGGGCGTTTGAACAGCGATTGTTGGAGATTCCGGAGATTGTGGCGTGTCATAACGTGTCGGGGCGGTATGATTTTTTGTTGGAAGTGGTGGCGAAGGATCTGGAGTCGTTTGGGGAATTTGCGCGTGAGGTGCTGCAGACGTTGCCTTGCGTCAAGGAGATTTATTCGAGCTTTTCCTATAAGTCGGTCAGGGCGTTGAGGGTGATTCCGTTGCCGGGGTGAATTTCTGGGGGACATATTTAAATCATGTTTCAGCCTGCTTGTTCGTTAAGCACGCGATCGGTTGAAGCATGGACCCGTTCGGCCCTTCCAGCAATTTTAATGAACCCTCAAGGCCGATGCTTGACCTAATGCATACGACCTAGGAGGTGAAGCATGGAAATTCAATATATCTGGATCGGCTTGGCGGTGATTCTGCTGCTGTTGGAATTGTGGGCGATCAATACCGTATTGCGCAGCACAGGGGGCTGGGAGAGCAAAGGGTTGTGGCTGGTGATTCTGATTTTTGTACCGTTGTTCGGCTTGATTGCCTGGGCGATGTTCGGGCCCAAGCGCGAGATGCCGGCGCATCGCAGAAACTGAATTGAAAGGCGCCTCGCGGGGCGCCTGTTTGCATCAAACCTCTACCCGCAACACTTCCAATCCCAACTGCTCATACGTTTCCACGCTCGGCACATGCCACTCCGTAATCAGCGTATGAATCCGGCTGCACGGCGCCACGACAAAGGGCTCCACTGCGCCGAGCTTGTCTGCCATGGTCACAGCGACCACATGGGACGCACTGTCGAGCAAGGCCTGCTTGACCGCCACTTCATCAAAATGCAGCGAGCTGATGCCAACTTGCGGATGCAGCGCACATACGCCGGTGAACAGCACATCGGCCTTGATGCCCTGGATCATGCGCACGGTTTCATGGCCGCTGGTGGACAGCGTCGCCGGGTTGAGCTGGCCGCCGGTGAGGATGACTTTTACATTGGGATGGTCGGCCAGGGCGATGGCGATCATGGGGGATGTCGTGACCACCGTGAGGCGGATTGAGCGCGGCAATGATTGGGCAATCTGCAGCGTGGTGGAGCCGGAATCGAACAGCACAATTTGCCCATCCTCCACACGTTCGGCAGCCCGCCGTGCAAGGTGACGCTTGGCCTCGTTGGTTTCACCCACGCGTGTAAAGAAGTCTTTGCCGGTGTCTTTGGGCCGGGGCAGGGCGCCACCGTGGACGCGTTGCAACAGCCCGGCGGCGGCGAGTTCGCCGAGGTCGCGGCGGATGGTGTCTTGGGACACGGCAAAGTGTTCCACCAGTTCCGAGGCGGTGACTTTGCCGTCGCGCTCCAGCAACAACAGGATCTTCTGTTTGCGCAAAGAAGGCAGGTCGATGTCTTGATGAGTGTTGTGCATGTTTGTGCGCTATTTTGCGGGTTTTTGCGAGATTAGCCGTGCGGCTATCTAAACGCAATGGCTGGTTGCGCAGCCGATGGGCGGTTACTCTCAGCATTCAGTTCAGGGAGAGGTGACCTAGATGTCGTTGATCACAACCATCGAAGA
Source organism: Pseudomonas reactans (assembly GCF_013385825.1). Taxonomy (GTDB): domain Bacteria; phylum Pseudomonadota; class Gammaproteobacteria; order Pseudomonadales; family Pseudomonadaceae; genus Aquipseudomonas; species Aquipseudomonas reactans. The sequence goes on from NZ_JACAPG010000024.1 coordinate 47,280, forward strand.
TTTACGCAAGCTCGCGCAAAAACGTGTCCCACGGATGTTCTACGACTACGCTGACTCCGGCTCCTGGACTGAAAGCACTTACCGGGCGAATGAAAGCGATTTTGCCAGCATCAAGTTCCGCCAGCGGGTGGCGCGCAACATTGATGAACGCTCGATCCGCGCCACGATGATCGGCCAGGAGATGGCCATGCCGGTGGCACTGGCACCTACCGGATTGGCCGGTATGCAGCACGCCGATGGCGAGATTCTGACCGCGCGCGCCGCCGCTGCATTTGGCCTGCGCTACACGTTATCGACCATGAGCATCTGCTCCCTGGAAGACATTGCCGAGCACGTCGGCCAGCCGTTCTGGTTCCAGTTGTACGTGATGCGCGACCGCGCCTTTATCGAACAGTTGATCGAGCGCGCCAAGGCTGCCGGCGTGGATGCGCTGGTGCTGACCCTCGACCTGCAGATACTCGGCCAGCGCCACAAGGATTTGGTCAATGGTCTGTCGGCACCGCCGAAACTGACCCTGCCGAATATCCTCAACATGGCCACCAAGCCGCGTTGGGTGATGGGCATGCTCGGCACCAAGCGTAGGGGTTTCGGCAACATCGTCGGGCACGTGAACGGCGTGGCAGACATGAGTTCGCTGTCGTCCTGGACCGCCCAGCAATTCGACCCGCGCCTGAGCTGGGACGATGTGGACTGGATCAAGCAGCGCTGGGGCGGCAAGTTGATTATCAAGGGCATCCTTGATGTGGAGGATGCGCGCCTAGCCGCGAATGCCGGTGCCGACGCATTGGTGGTGAGCAACCACGGCGGTCGTCAACTGGACGGTGCGCCTTCGAGCATCAGCCAGTTACCGGCGATTGTCGAAGCGGTGGGCGAGCGCATTGAAGTATGGCTCGACGGTGGCATTCGCTCCGGCCAGGACGTGCTCAAAGCGATGGCATTGGGCGCCAAAGGCACCATGATCGGCCGCCCGCATTTGTATGGTCTGGGCGCCATGGGCGAAGCGGGTGTGACCAAGGCGCTTGAGATCATCGCCCGTGAGTTGGACGTATCGATGGCCTTATGTGGGTATAACGATATACGCGATGTGAATCGCGAGATTTTGTTACCGGGTACATTTCCTGAAAGCGTTTCCTGAGCAAAAAAAACGTAAAAAAATAAAAAGAGTTGTCCACGAAAACCGTGGGTATCTCTGTGGATAACTTTGCGAAGCCCCGGCAGGGTTGGCGATTTCGGCAGAGATCATTATTTGATCAACTTCTTTTTTGGCCCAGCATGGGCAGGGTTCGCGCTTGACACGCAAGCGCGAACCCTGTGCCGAAATACGCTTTTACGAGTCGCCGCTACGACCTGTGGAGTGTGTGACAACCTGCGCCGGCATCTTCGCTTGCATCAGTTTGTCCAGCGCCTGGCCATAACTGCGACCGGCCAGGCTCATGCTGTTGTTATGACTGGCACCGGGCACCAGTAACAGTCGCTTGGGTTCCTGGGCGGCTTCAAACAATTGCTGGCTGAAACGCGGCGGCACGTAGCGATCATCCAGGCCATGCACCACCAGCAGCGGCATATGGATATCGGCAATCTTGTCGATGGAATCGAACTTCTGCGACAGCAGCCAGCGCACCGGCAACGAGGTATTCGCCACGGCCGTGGCCACATCCGCCAGCGACGTGAAGGTGGATTCGATCACCAGCCCGCGCACTGGCAGCGGTGTCTGCTTGCCCAATTCGGCAGCCAGGTCGATGGCCACCGCGCCCCCCAGGGAGTGCCCGTAGATCAGGCGTTTGTTCGGGTCCGGTTGCAGCACCTGGAAACGCTCCCAGGCGATGCGCGCGTCTTCATACACGGTGGTTTCCGACGGCAGTTCGCCGTGGCTCTGGCCGAAGCCTCGGTAGTCGATGGCCAGTACCGAATAACCCAGGGCGTGCAGTTGCTCGATGCGAAACAGTTGCCCGGTCAGGTTCCAGCGCACGCCGTGCAGGTAGAGGATGGCGGGCGCGTCTTTCTTGTCTGCCGGGTACCACCAGCCATGGATATTCTGACCCGCTTTGAAACTGGCCGGCTTGAGTTCGAACTCCTGCACCGCTTTCGGCAAGCCACTGTACCAGCTGGCTGTGCCCGGCTCGATGCGAAACACCAGTTCGCGCTCCTTGTGTTGCAGCACCGCGCAGCCCACCGGCAGGCCGACGATCAACAACGCCATGCACACCATGGGAAACCAGCGCAGGCTCAGGCGCGAGAGAAAACGAGAGGACATGAAGGTTCCAGGAAAAAGGTGAAGCAGGGGTTTTACCAGATGGCCCAACCAGGCAGGAATTAATTCGACAGCCGTCAACGGGGATTGCTTGCAAAGTATTACAGCATTGAACAAGGCGCGCCGAGGTTGTTAGGGTGGGCGGCCCGAACAGGAGAGCAAGCACATGGATTTCACAGGCAAAACTGCAGTCGTCACCGGCGGTGCACGCGGGTTGGGTCTCAGTTACGCACGGGCTTTGGCCTTGCGCGGCGCGCAGGTGGTGATCAGCGATATCGGTGCCGACAATGCCGGCGCGGGCAGCGATGCCTCGGTGGTCCAGGCCGCGGCCGAAGCCTTGCAGGCCGAAGGCTTGAACGTGATCGGCCACGGCGGTGACCTGTCCACGAACGCGGGCTGCGAGCAACTGATCGCCTACGCCATCGAGACCTTCGGCCAACTCGACATCCTGATCCACAACGCCGGCTGGGTCGGTTACCAGACCATCGCCGACCTTGATGCCGCGTTCCTGCAACGTGCCATGGACATCAACCTCTACGCACCGCTGTGGCTGTGCAAGCACGCCTGGCCGCACCTGATGCGCTCATCTGCGCCGCGCATCATCCTCACCACCTCCGACCGCGCCATGTACGCACAGTATGAGCAGACCGGCCTGGTGGCCTACAGCGCGGGCAAGATGGCGCAACTGGGGATCATGAACGCGTTGAGCCACGAAGGGGCTGAGGCCGGGATCAAGGTCAATGCAATCTCACCGGTCGCCAAGACGCGCATGTGGGGCGTGACCGAAGAACCGGACGAACTCAAGCCCGACTGGGTGACGCCGGGGGTGCTGTTTCTCGCCTCCTCGCAGTGCGAGGACACGGGTTATATCCTGCGCGCCAGCAACGGCCAATTCACGGCCACACGTTTTACCGAAAATCCAGGGGTGGATTACCCGCGCAACCTCGCACGGATCAAGGCGGACAGTGCCGAAGCAGTCGCCGCTGCCTGGAACAGCATCAAACAAGCCCAACCTCTTTCTTGAGAAACCCGAGCATGGACAACAGCCCCGTTCGCATCACCGCCGAAGAGACCCTCTCGGAAAACTGGTACCTGCTGAAAAAATACAGCTTCGACCTGCGCCGCCGCGACGGCAGCTGGCAAACCCAGACCCGCGAGGTATACGACCGCGGCAATGGCGCGACCATCCTGCTGTACAACCGCGAGCAGCGCACGGTGTTGCTGATCCGCCAGTTTCGCATGCCGACGTTCGTCAACGACTACCCCGGCTACCTGATCGAAACAGCGGCCGGGTTGCTCGACAACGCCAGCCCTGAAGAACGAATTCGCCTGGAAGCGGAAGAAGAAACCGGGTATCGCGTGAGGCATGTGGAGAAGATCTATGCGGCGTTCATGAGCCCGGGGTCGGTGACGGAGCGGATTCACTTTTTTATCGGTGAGTATCAGCCGGGGGATCGGGTGGGGAGCGGAGGCGGTTTGGAAGAGGAGGGAGAGGATATCGAGGTGTTGGAGCTGGGGTTTGAGCAGGCGCTGGGGATGGTGCAGAGCGGGGAAATTGTGGATGGGAAGACGATTATGTTGTTGCAGCATTTGGAGTTGAGGATGCTCAAAGAAGGGTGGTGAGTTCGTTGATTAGCGGGTGAATACGATCATTGTGGTGAGCAGGCTTGTCGAGTCGTCGCACTGTCTATTCTGGGGCTGCGGAGCAGCCCCAGAATAGACAGTGCCGAATTAACTGAAAGAACCATTGCCTGGATTGGGACCGCTTTGCGGCCCAGCGCGAGCAAGCTGGAGTGGGTCCCGCTTCCTTGAGCGTCGTTTAGGGTTTTTCATTTTTCATTTGAGGGGGTCCTTTTTTCAGAACTGATACAACATGCCTCAACCAAGTTATTCCGTCGGGCCATTCGCTGCGATAATAATAGTAGCAACCAATATTGCTGAATAAGTAATCTTCAAGCTCTTGCTCTGTCTTTCCACTGCGCATCAGCTTATCTAGTTCTTCTTGAACTTCTAATAACGTATCGTCAGATGATTCGGAGATGAAAAATTCAATAACATCGTCCGCTTTTTTGTGGTCATCAACCCAATCTTGATTGAAGTACCCAGCAAGAAATTGCTGTAGTTCGGGGTAGTCTTGATTCATGGGTTTGGAAATCCAGTATGAATTCGGTAGCCAGTATGCATGTTATGGTCTCTGCGGATTATCAGGTAAATCTCCTTTCCCGAAACCGCTGTCGTGCTGTGCCTTTTAAAGCTCGTACCTACGGGATATTTGGTTTTTTGATTGATGACGATTTGATTGTTTGTACTTTTTAAAAATTTATCGATTTTTGCTTTATTTTGATCCAGTACAGTCGATACTTCACGCTCTGCGCTGGCTCTGTCGTGGAAAGTAGAGGCGGCTGGGATGTGTGGTTCTTGCCTCAAACGGTCCAATAATTGTTCGTCGCTTCTACCTATGTGCTTTTCGATTAAATGTCCTCCTGCCTTCTCGTGTGCAGCTAAACCTCCTCCTGGAACTATTACGCTATAGGGCCCTTCAGGACAGTTCGTGTTCTTACAGCTTAGGCCTAGGGGATCTATCCATCCGGTTGGATTTTGCGCGTACTGATACGCGTTGATGCCTCCTGCCAGTTTCACCGGATCAGGTGTCAGGTAGCGACCGACATCCGGATTGTAGTAGCGATGGCGGTTGTAGTGCAGCCCGCTTTCAGGGTCGAAATATTGGCCCTGGAAGCGCAGCGGATTGTCGACTTTTCCTATGTCGAGACGGGTGATTTCGCCGTAGGCGCGGTAATGGGCGGACCAGACGATCTCGCCATCGGCAGCGGTGAGTTCCTGCGGGGTGCCGAGGTGGTCAAGTTGGTAGTGGTAGGCGTTGGTTTCCTTTGGACCGAAGCCTTCCAGCAGTGCCAGCGGGCGGAAGCTGTCGGGTTCGTAGAGGTAACTGCGATGGCGATCCGCTTGGTGTTCGGCGATGAGTTTGTCGCCCTGCCAGAAAAACTCGGTCGTAATTCCATCAACGGTCTTGCTGATCCGACGACCAAACGGATCGTAGCGATAGCTGGCGGTCTGGCCGTTGGGTTTTTTAATGCCGATCAGGCGGTGCTGGCAGTCGTAGCGATACTCGGTGACGAGTTGATGACCTTTGCCGCGTCGTTCGCGGATAAGGTTGCCGAAGGCGTCATAGTCGTAGTGGTGGTCGCCTTGGATCATCAGGCGGTTGCCGGCCACGATGTCGGGGCCGGGGCGGTTTTGCATGAGCAGGTTGCCAGCCGGATCGTGGCCGAAGCGTTCCTGTTCGCCTTGGGAGTGGTTGGCGCGGGTGAGGCGGTTTAGCGGGTCGTAGTGGTAGCGGTGGTCGCCTTTGCGGGTGTCTTGCAAGCGGGTGAGGTTGCCGGATTTGTCGTAGTCGTACTGGCGTTGGTAGAGGGTGTGTTGCTGTTGGGTAACGGTGTGGGCGTGAAGGCGTTGTTGATCGTCGTAGTGGTAGTGGCTGATCAGTTGGCCTTGTTGGCGTTGGTGTTCCTGGCCGGCCTTGAACAGGTGGGACGTCAGTAACGCGCCGTTTAAATCGACGGTGGCGAGGTGGCCACCTTTGGTGTGGTTGAACACCACCCGGTTGTTGTCCGGCAGACGCAGGTTTTGCAGTTGGCCGCAGGCGTCGTAGCCATAGCGCAGCGTGCCCCAGCCTTGATGTTCGGCGGTGAGACGGTTTTGGCTGTCGTACTCGTAGGCCAACGCCCAGTGGCCGTCTTCGACGCTTAGGAGGTTGCCCTGACGGTCGTAGCCGTAATCGACCTTGTTGCCGTTGGGCAGGGTTTTTCTTACGAGGCGTCCGGCATAGTCGCGCTCGTAACGGGTAACCAGCTGACTGCCATCATCACCATGCTCGGTCTTTTCCTGCAGGTTGCCATTGAGGTCGTAGGCGTAAGCCGTGCGCTGCCCATCAAACCCGGTTTCCTGTTGGATCAGGCCATTGGCGTGATACTGGAGTCGGTAGGTTTCGCCTACCTCATTTTCGATCTCGGTCAGCAATAACCGCACATTGTCGTAACGGTATTTGACCTGAGTGCCATCGGCGTTGATGCGCCGGCTGATCAGGTGCAGGCCGTCGGCGTATTCGTAGCGGGTGACGTGGCCGAGTTCATCGCGTTCGGAGGTGATTTTTCCGTAAGCGTTGTAGCTGTATTCCCGTGTGGCACCGCCGGGCTGAGTCAGTTTCAGCAAGCGGCCTGCGGCGTCCCATTGATGCTGGGTCAGCGCGCCATGTTCATCCTCGCGGGCAACCTGTCGCCCCAGAGCGTCATAGCGATAGCGTTTGATCCCGCCATTCGGCAACTGCTCCTCAAGCAACTGCCCACGCTCATTCCAAGCCAGCCGATGACAGCTATGATCCGGCAGCCAAACCTGCGTCAGTTGCCCGCGTTTGTTGTAGCTATATTCTGTGGAATGACCGTCAGGATCGGTCCTACACGTAACATCGCCCTGGTCATTACGCTGATACTTCCAGATTGCTTCACCACGCCGCACAACCCGTACGAATCCATTGTCATGCTCGTAAGACGTTGGTTCATCGTCCCCCGGAAACACCGCCACCAAACGCCCAGCTTCGTCGTACTGATAGGCCGTAATAGCCCCCAGTGGATCCTGCTCAACCGTCAGCCGGCCTTTCTCATCGTAGGATTTGAAGTGCTCAGCGCCGTCAGGATCCACTCGCTGCACCAGCCGCGCCCGCTGGTCATGCACGTAGACTTCCTGGCTGCCATCGGTGTTAAACACCGTGACCTGGCCGTTGTCATCCCAGGCATACCGCGTGTCCATCTGCGAGAAACTGGCCCAATGCCGGACACATCGCGCCGCCTTACCAGACCTTTCCCACTCCCAAAAGAAACTCGCCCCACCGGCCAGTCCACGCTCAAGAATGACGTGCTGCTCGTCGTACCGATAAACCTCGCTTTCGCCTACGGCATTGGTCGCGGAAACCAGTCGTCCAAAATTGTCATAGACGTAGGAAACAACGTTCTGCTCTGTCACCCAAACAAACGGGCCGTCGTCCACCGCCCGCTCAATCTGGTAATCCACCGCCACAATGCGGCCCGACGCATAGCGCAAAAACAGCGAACGCCCGACGCCGTTATCCAGCCGCTCAATCTGCCCCAGGTAATTACGGAAAATGCGCAACCGGTTGTCATACGCATCGCTGATCGCCGTCAGCACACCGTCGCGGAAGTGGTAGAAACGTGCCCCTTGAGACAGGACTAACTCATCAGTCAACGACCCCAAGTAGATCGCCGCTTCCGCCAGACTATTGGTGATCGCCGGCCGAGAAACCGTGGGCAAGGGCAGGGTAGTCGACCGATTCTCATGATCGGTCCACACCACCGAATCCCCGGAAACAGCCAGCCGATGCGCCAGCGAGTGACTCCAACCAAACCCCAACCCGTAATCCACTTCCACCGCGCTGGTGCGATACAACCGCGTCCACTCAAACGGCAAGATCCCATCCAACGTGCCATCGGTGAGGGTGAGCAGTTCCTCACCCGTGACCATCGACACCGGGCAGCCGTTGGTGGCGGTCTTGTCCGACGACGCCGCGGCATCCCCAGCCGGATTCTTCCCAACAGCAGGCACATCATCCACATGTTCCTGGCGCACCAACACCGTCCGCTGCCCAACCTTGTCCCGCACCACCGGCACCGCGTTGGAAACCACCTGATCCCCAGCCTTCAACGGCACATCCGGAATCGTCCGAATCGGCGTCGCCGGGCTACCCAGCAACATCGGTTTGGCCGCTTCGACATGCACGTCCAACCGCGGCCCGACCAGTTGCTCAGCCAACTTCTCCAGCCATGTACGCGCCCGACCGGATTTGATATGCCCCAGCACTTGGGCGCCAAGGCGTACCGTCACACCCATGCCCGCCGTTGCCCAGATCAGCACGAGGCTGATCAGGATCTCGCCAGTGATTTCGCCCATCACCTCGTTCATGTCCTGCGGCGGCAACATCCGAATCCAGCTGCAAATCGCCGACACATAAATGAACAGCAGCGGCTCATCGCTGAGCACCAACAAGCCTTTCGCGATGGACTCGCTGCCCAGTTTCAGCAGCTCATCCAGCTCGGTTTGGGACAGGTAGTGCAGGAGCTTTTCGCTGTTGGGCTTGAGGTCGGCCAGCAGGTCGCACAGTTGGGTGAGGTTGTCCCAGAGGTTGTAGAGCGCCTTGCCCATGCCGCGCAGAAACGCCGCCTCCAGCATTCTGCGTTGATCAAGCGGGCTCGCATCGGTGTAGTCCTTCCACAGCGCCTGGAAGGTGCCGGTCCACTCGTTGCGCAGACGGATTTCCAGTTCATCAATCACTGTCTGATAAGACGCATACAGCGCCTTGACGTGATCCTTGGAGACATTGGGATAGAAGCTGACCCGATACTGCTGGTTGCGCTCACACTCGTCGATTTCGAGAATGCCGCTCGGGCCGATGGTCTTGTGGATCGGCTCGCCGAGTGGGCCGCCGTCGGGGTCGACGCGTTGCAGCATCACCGGTGTGTTGCCGATGGGCACGAATCGCGTGCTCTGGAACATATGCACCAGGGTCAACGTGCCGTTGGCCTTGCAGGTAGCGACGGTGCTGCTCGGGTAAAGAGCGCGGTTGATCGGCGCGACCAGCGCCACTTCATCTCCGACCTTGAAGACCTGCTCGATGTCCAGCGCCGAAAAGCTCCAAAAGCTTGAAGCCCAGTCGTCAAAGGTATTCAGGCATTCCCGGAAGTCGCGAAAGACAGCCTCGACATCGACCGTCTTCACCTCCATTGGGGTCAGGGCGAGCCTGCCAATAGCCGGGTTCAAGCAACAGCTCCAACAACCAGAAAATCCATCCGCAATCCCTCGCACTGTGTATTCAGGCGAGGGACTTTGCAGAGGTTCTCAGAGGAGGGGAGTAGAGGTTATCCGGCGGTTATGTGGGACGTTTCGACAAGCCTCGTCGTCCCCTACGCGACTAGCGGCTATTGTCAGAAATTTCCCACAGGAGTACAAATGTACTCCATGACAACTCTAACCCCCCGTCGTACCGCCATCCTGACCTTTATCCGCGACCGCATCGCGCAGCAAGGCCAGTCTCCCAGCCTCGCCGAGATCGCCGAGGCGTTCGGCTTTGCCTCGCGCAGCGTGGCGCGCAAGCACGTGCTGGCGCTGACGGAAGCCGGGTTTATCGAGGTCAACCCGAACCAGGCGCGCGGTATTCGCTTGCTCAATCAACCGAAACGTCCGGAATGGCTGGATGTGCCGGTGCTCGGCCGTGTGGCTGCTGGTTTGCCCATCGGTGCCGATGCCGAAGTGCACAACCGCCTGCAACTCGACCCATCGACCTTCGCGAAAACCCCGGATTACCTGCTGCGCGTGCAGGGCGATTCGATGATCGAAGACGGTATTCTCGACGGCGACCTGGTGGGCGTGCGTCGCAGTGCCGAGGCCTTGAACGGGCAGATTGTGGTGGCGCGCCTGGACGGTGAAGTGACTATCAAGCGTTTCGAACGCCATGGCGACAGTGTGCGTTTGCTGCCGCGCAACCCCGCGTATCAACCCATTGTGGTCGGGCCCGATCAGGACCTGGCGATCGAAGGGGTGTTCTGCGGCTTGGTGAGGCAAGGCTGATGGGCGCCGTGGTTGCACTGGACACGCTGTTCAATGGCGGGCGTGTCTGGAAAGGCCGGCCCGCCGCGCCGCCGGCCAGTGTGTATCCCACCGGGTTGGCAGCGCTGGATGCGGTATTGCCCACGGGCGGCTGGCCGGAGGCAGCCTTGAGTGAAATCCTCATGGCCAAGGAGGGGGTGGGCGAACTGCAACTGGTGCTGCCAACCCTGGCCCGTTTATCAAAGGCGGGCGAGCGCATTGTGTTGGTGGCGCCGCCCTACACGCCGTATCCGCATGCCTGGCAGAACGCCGGAGTGGACCTGCGCCTGCTTTCGGTGATCCAGGCCGAGGAGCGCGATGCCTTGTGGGCGGTGGAACAATGCCTGCGTTCCGGCAGTTGCGGTGCGGTGTTGTGCTGGCCACGCAAGGCCGATGACCGCGCGCTGCGGCGCCTGCAAGTGGCGGCGGAAACCGGGCAGGCCCTGGCTTTTGCCTGGCGTGCCTTGAGTGAGGCGGTCAATTCATCGCCTGCCGCCTTGCGCCTGGCCGTGGAGGCCAAACCCGCGCAGGTGCGGGTGCTCAAGTGCCGGGGCGGCCTGGCCCATCCGGCGCCGATTGCGCTGGCGGGGCATTGAGGTTGCCATGCGCTGGGTGTGTATTGTTTTCCCGCAATTGGCGCTGGACGGGGTGCAGCGTGTGCACCCCGAGCCGGACCAACCCCTGGTCTTGCTGGCCGGCACGCCGCAACGGCGTGTGCTGCAAACCGTCAACGATGCCGCCCGCGCCCTGGGCCTGCGCCCCGGCCAATCCCTGACGGCGGCGCATGCCCTGGCCAAGACCTTTGCCAGCGCCGAATATGACCCCGCCGAGATCGAACGCTACCAACAGTTTCTTGCCGCCTGGGCCTACCAGTTCAGCTCGCAGGTCAGCCTGTATTATCCGCGTGCCTTGTTGTTCGAGATCGAGTCGAGCCTGGGGCTGTTCGGCCCATGGCCGCGCTTCGAAGCGCGCTTGCGTAGAGAGTTGACCGAACTGGGTTTTCGTCACCGAATCGTCGCTGCGCCCAACCCGGCGGCGGCGCGGGTGCTGGCGAATATCGATGATGGCCTGGCGGTGCAGGATGACGGCTTGATGCAGGCCCTGGCGCCGCTGCCCATCGACCGCGCGGGCCTTGACCCGCAGGCTGCCACGGCCTTGTCGCGCATGGGCCTGCGCACGCTGGCCCAGGTGCAGGCGCTGCCTCGGCATACCCTGGCACGGCGCTTTGAGGCCGGCCTGCTCAAGCATCTGGATGCACTGGCTGGGCAGCGGCCGCTGGCCTTGGCGTTCTATCAGCCGCCGGACCGGTTCGATGTGCGCATCGAGCTGAATTTCGACGTGCAATCCCATCAGGCGTTGCTGTTTCCGTTAAGGCGTTTGACCGGCGATCTGTCCGCGTTCCTGTGTGGCCGCGACAGTGGCGTGCAGCGTTTCGACCTGCATCTTGAGCACGCCCAGGCGCCCGACAGCGTGATCAAGGTCGGCCTGCTCAGTGCCGAGCGTGAACCGGCGATGCTGTTTGAATTGGCCCGCGGCCGCCTGGAGCAAGTCCAGGTCACCTCACCGGTACGCGGCTTTCGCCTGGTAGCCCAAGACCTGCCGGTGTTTGTGCCCCAGCGCCAGGACCTGTTCGACGACCGCCCGCAACAAACCCTACCGTGGGAGCAACTGCGCGAACGCCTGCGTGCGCGCTTGGGTGATGAGGCGGTGCAGGGCTTGCGCTTTCACGCCGACCACCGCCCCGAATGCGCCTGGCAAGCGGCAGCGGATAAAACCCCGTGCCCAACCTTGAACAAAGTGCAACGCCCCGGCTGGCTGCTGAGCGAACCGACCTTGCTGGGCGAGCAGGGCGTGCAGATCCTCATGGGGCCGGAACGCATCGAGTCCGGCTGGTGGGACGGCGCCGATATCCGTCGCGACTACTACCTGATCCAGACCCGCGCCGGTCAGCAGGGCTGGGCCTTTCGCGCCGTGGGGCAGGGCGAAGGTTTATGGCTGCAAGGCTGGTTCTCATGAAAACCCCCACAACGCTGACACCCCCCTGTAGGAGCGAGCTTGCTCGCGAAAAACGCCCAGGCAACGCGTTCATCCAGAGCCCCCGTGTCATCGTTAACGACCTTCGCGAGCAAGCTCGCTCCTACAGTGAGCTGCACTGTCTGTCCAACTTCAGCTTCCAGCGCGGCGCTTCCAGTGCGCTGGAACTGTTCGAGCGCGCCAAACGCCAAGGCTACAGCGCCCTGGCGATCACCGACGAATGTACCTTGTCCGGTATCGTGCGCGCCTGGCAGGCGGCGAAGGCGGTGGAGCTGCCGCTGATCATTGGCAGCGAGATGCGTATCGACAACGGCCCGAAACTGGTGCTGCTGGTGGAAGACCTCAGCGGCTACCAGCACCTGTGCCGCTTGATCACCCTGGCCCGACGCCGCGCTGAAAAAGGCCGCTATCGCCTGCTGCGCGAGGACTTCGAGCAACCGCTGCCCGGCCTGCTGGCGCTGTGGGTGGCCGAAGACAGCGACACCCAGGCCGACGTCCAATGGCTGTGCCGAACCTTCGCGCAACGCCTGTGGCTGGCGGTGCACCTGCACTGCGGCCAGGACGATGCTCGCCACCTGGAACAACGCCTGCAATTGGCCGCCAGCCTGCACATCCCAGCAGTGGCCTGCGGCGATGTGCACATGCATGCGCGTGGCCGCCGCGCCCTGCAAGACACCATGACCGCCATCCGCCATCACGTCCCGGTGGCCGAGGCCGGCACGCGGCTGCACCCCAATGGCGAGCGGCACCTGCGCAGCCGGGAGGCGTTAAGCGCGCTGTACCCCGCGTCGTTGCTCGACGAAACCCAGGCCATTGCCCGCCGCTGTACCTTCGACCTTAGCCAATTGCGCTATCACTATCCGCGCGAACTGGTGCCCGCCGGCCACAACGCCAAGTCCTGGCTGCGCGCCGTCACCGAAGAAGGCATCGCCAAACGTTGGCCGCAGGGTGTCGACGCCATGACCTTGCAGCAGATCGACAGCGAGCTGGAACTGATCAGCGAGTTGGGCTATGAAAGCTACTTCCTCACGGTGCACGACATTGTGCAGTTCGCCCGCAGCCGGTCGATCCTGTGTCAGGGGCGCGGTTCGGCGGCCAACTCGGCGGTGTGTTTTGCCTTGGGCATCACCGAGATCGACCCGAGCCTGACCAGTATGTTGTTCGAGCGTTTTCTCTCCAGGGAGCGCAATGAGCCGCCGGATATCGACGTGGACTTCGAGCACGAACGCCGCGAAGAAGTGCTGCAATACGTGTTCCAACGTTACGGCCGCACCCGCGCGGCGCTGACGGCAGTGGTCAGCAGTTACCACGCGTCCGGCGCGGTGCGCGATGTGGCCAAGGCCCTGGGGCTGCCGCCGGATCAGATCAACGCCCTGGCCGACTGCTGCGGGCGCTGGAGTGACGACGCGCCTCCGCTGGAGCGCCTGCGCGAAGGCGGCTTTGACCCCGACAGCCCGATCCTGCGCCGCGTGCTCACGCTCACCCAGCAATTGATCGGCTTCCCCCGGCACCTGTCCCAGCACCCTGGTGGCTTCGTGATTTCCGAATACCCGCTGGACACCCTGGTACCGGTGGAAAATGCCGCCATGGCCGAGCGCACCATCATCCAGTGGGACAAGGACGACCTCGACGCCGTCGGCCTGCTCAAGGTAGATATCCTCGCCTTGGGCATGCTCAGCGCTATCCGTCGTTGTTTCGATCTGCTGCGCCGCCATCGCAACCGTGACATGAGCCTGGCGTCGGTGCCCAAGGAAGACCCGGCCACCTACGCGATGATCAGCAAGGCCGACACCATCGGTGTGTTCCAGATCGAGTCGCGGGCGCAGATGTCGATGTTGCCCAGGCTCAAGCCGCAGACGTTCTATGACCTGGTGATCGAGGTCGCTATCGTGCGGCCGGGGCCGATCCAGGGCGGCATGGTGCACCCGTATTTGCGGCGGCGGAACAAGGAGGAGGCAACCACTTATCCTTCGCCCGAACTGGAAGTGGTGTTGAAACGTACCTTGGGTATCCCGCTGTTCCAGGAACAGGTAATGCAGGTCGCCATGGTCGCCGCCGACTACAGCCCCGGTGAGGCCGACCAACTGCGCCGTTCCATGGCCGCCTGGAAACGCCACGGTGGCCTGGAGCCGCACCAGGCGCGCCTGCGCACCGGCATGCTGAAAAACGGCTACAGTGAGGCCTTTGCCGCGCAGATCTTCGAGCAGATCAAGGGCTTTGGCAGCTATGGTTTCCCCGAGTCCCACGCGGCCAGTTTCGCCTTGCTGACTTACGCCAGTTGCTGGCTCAAGTGCCATGAGCCGGCGGCGTTTGCCTGTGCGCTGATCAACAGCTGGCCCATGGGTTTCTACAGCCCGGACCAGATCCTGCAGGACGCGCGGCGCCATCGCTTGCAGATCCGCCCGGTGGACGTGCAGGCCAGCGACTGGGATTGCAGCCTGGAGCCGATTGACGGCGCACAGCCGGCGATCCGCATGGGTTTGCGCATGATCGCGGGGTTTCGTGAGGAGGATGCGCGGCGCATCGAAACCGCACGCCAGCGCCGGGCGTTCAGCGATATTGCCGACCTGGACGCGCGTGCCGGGCTGGATGCACGCGCCCAGGCACTGCTGGCGGATGCCGGCGCCATGCGCGCCTTGGCTGGCAACCGACACAAGGCGCGTTGGGAAGTGGCCGGCGTACACAAGCAACTCGGGCTGTTTGCCGGCCTGCCGAGCCCGGACGAAGCCGTGGTGGAATTGCCGACGCCCACCGTGGGTGAGGACCTGCACGCCGACTACGCCACGGTCGGCACCACCCTGGGCCCACATCCGTTGGCGTTGTTGCGGGCGGAACTGCGCAAACGGCGCTGTCGCAGTTCCCAGGAACTGATGGCGGTGGAGCATGGGCGCAATGTCAGTGTCGCCGGGTTGGTCACCGGTCGTCAGCGTCCCGGCACGGCCAGCGGGGTGACCTTTGTCACCCTGGAAGATGAATTCGGTAACCTCAATGTGGTGGTCTGGCGTGACCTGGCTGAGCGTCAACGCCAGGCATTGGTGGGCTCGCGGTTGTTGAAAGTGGACGGTCGCTGGGAAGCGGTGGGCGAAGTGCGGCACCTGATTGCCGGGCGCCTTACCGACCTGACGCCATTGCTGGAAGGCATCCATGTGCGCAGCCGGGATTTTCATTAGGGGCAGTGGCTTCTGTGCCCATTACCCCCTAAGTTATACAAGATGAAACCATCCGGCCCTGGTGCGCTCCAAATTTTGCGGCTGTCCTTTCTTTGCGCAGAGTTCAATGATGCAGTTTTTATCCAACCCCCACGGCTGTGAAGGTTGGGCCGGAGAAATGGCCCAGCGGATCCGCGCCTTCGATTGGGCGACCACCGACCTGGGCCCGATCGACCAATGGTCCACCAGCCTGACCTGCACCGTGCAGATGATGCTGGCGTCACCGGTGCCCATGGTGATGCTGTGGGGCCAATGGGGATACATGATCTACAACGACAGCTACTCAGCCTTTGCCGGTGGCCGCCACCCGTACCTGTTGGGCACGCCGGTAGAGCTGGGTTGGCCGGAAGTGGCCGAATTCAATCGTCATGTGATGGACACTTGCCTGGCTGGTGGCACCCTGTCGTTCAACAACAAGGACCTGGTGCTGTTGCGCAACGGCAGGCCAGAAACCGTTTGGCTGGACCTGTATTACAGCCCGGTTGCCGGCGACAACCAGCAACCCGCCGGGGTGTTGGCGATTGTGGTGGAGACCACCGAACTGGTGAAATCCGAGCAGGTGCGCCAGGAACTCACGCATAACCTGGAGCAACGGGTCGCCGCCGAAGTGCAGGCGCGCTCCGCTGCCGAGGACCAATTGCGTCAGTCGCAGAAACTCGAAGCCATCGGCGGCCTGACCGGCGGCGTGGCCCACGACTTCAACAACCTGCTGCAAGTGATCGCCGGCAACCTGCATTTGCTGGCCCGCCACGAACCGGATAACGCCCAGGTGCAGCGCCGTGTCGCCGCGGCCATTGCGGCGGTGGAGCGCGGGGCCAAGCTGTCTTCGCAGTTGCTTGCGTTTGCCCGTCGCCAACCCTTGTCGCCGGCGGTGTACAACCCGCAACGCATCTACGCGGGGCTTGGCGAACTGCTGCAACGGGCGCTGGGGGAAACCATCCATATTGATGTGCAATTGCCCCAGGACTCCTGGTTTATCAACGTCGACCGCAACCAGCTGGAAAATGCGCTGCTCAACCTGGCGATCAACGCCCGGGATGCCATGCAGGGCGAAGGCGTGATTCGTATCACTGGCGAGAACATCATCCTCAATCCCGACGACTGCGCGGGCAAAAGCATCAAGCCCGGCGAATATGTGCGCTTGGCGGTGATCGACACCGGTGTCGGCATGTCCGAGTCCACGTTGAAACGTGCGTTCGAACCCTTTTTTACTACCAAGCGCGAAGGCCATGGCACCGGCCTCGGCTTGAGCATGGTGTTCGGCTTTGTGCGCCAGAGTGGCGGGCATGTGGAGATGTGGAGCGAGGAGGGCAAGGGTTCTGTGGTGCAGATGTATTTCCCCCACAGCCTGGAGCCGGAAAGCCTTGATGTGCCTATCGACCAGATCCCCCAGAGTGGCGGCCAGGAAACCATCCTGGTGGTCGAGGACAACGAAGGCGTGCGCCTGACCGTCGTCGAGTTGCTCGAACAGTCCGGCTACACCGTGCTTACGGCCGATGACGGCGACCAGGCCATGCTCAAGCTGCAAGCCGGTTTGCAGCCGGAGTTGATCTTCACCGATGTGGTCATGCCTGGCCGTGTCAAAAGCACTGACCTGGCCGACTGGGCCCGGGTGCAGAACCCGCCGGTGGCAGTGCTGTTCACCTCCGGCCATACCCGTGACATTCTCTCCAGCAATCATCTGCTGAGCGCCGATATCCATCTGCTGAGCAAACCCTACAGCCCCGACGCCCTCACGCAACGGGTGCGCAGCGTGCTCACCGCCCGACAAGGTTGTCCATGACTTCACAGCGCAACATCCCTGCGATCACTGCCCAGCCAAGCGGTTTCGTCCGCGTACGCGGCGCCCGCGAACACAACCTGCGTAACGTCGATGTGGACATTCCCCGGGATGCCCTGGTGGTGTTTACCGGGGTGTCGGGTTCCGGCAAGTCGTCCCTGGCGTTTTCCACGGTGTATGCCGAGGCGCAACGGCGCTATTTCGAGTCGGTGGCGCCGTATGCGCGGCGGCTGATCGACCAGGTCGGCGTGCCGGACGTGGACAGCATCGAAGGCCTGCCGCCCGCCGTGGCCCTGCAACAGCAGCGCGGCACGCCGAGTGCACGCTCGTCGGTGGGCAGCGTGACGACGCTGTCGAGCCTGATCCGCATGCTGTACTCCCGTGCCGGCAGCTATCCGCCAGGACAGCCGATGCTTTACGCCGAGGACTTCTCGCCAAACCTGCCCCAGGGCGCGTGCCCGCAATGCCATGGCCTGGGCCGTGTGTATGAGGTGACCGAGGCGCTGATGGTGCCGGACCCTTCGCTGACCATCCGCCAGCGTGCGGTGGCGTCCTGGCCATTGGCATGGCAAGGCCAGAACCAGCGGGACATTCTGGTGACATTGGGCTACGACGTGGATATCCCCTGGCGTGATCTGCCGAAAAAGCAGCGCGACTGGATCCTGTTCACCGAAGAAACCCCCACCGCACCGGTCTACGCCGGCTTCACGCCGGAACAGACCCGCGATGCGCTCAAGCGCAAGCTGGAGCCGAGCTACCAGGGCACCTTCATGGGCGCCCGGCGCTACATCCTGCACACCTTCGCCCACACCCAGAGCGCGCTGATGAAGAAGCGCGTGTCGCAGTTCATGCAGGGCAGCGCCTGCCCGCTGTGCGAGGGCAAACGCCTGACCAAGGCCGCGCTGTCGGTGAAGTTTGCCGGGGTGGACATCGGTGAGTTGTCGCAGTTGTCGTTGGCGCAATTGGCCGAGTTGCTGCGGCCGGTGGCGGCGGGGCAAGACAAGATGAAACTGTCGGTGGAAAAACGCCTGGCTGCCCAGCGGATTGCCCAGGATTTGCTGGAGCGGGTCAGCACGTTGACCGAGTTGGGCCTGGGTTATTTGTCTTTGGAACGCAGCACACCAACCCTGTCATCAGGGGAGTTGCAACGGTTGCGTTTGGCGACCCAGTTGGGTTCGCAGTTGTTCGGCGTGATCTATGTATTGGATGAACCCTCGGCGGGCCTGCATCCGGCGGATGGCGAAGCGTTGTTCACCGCCCTGGACCGACTTAAAGCCGCAGGCAATTCGTTGTTTGTGGTGGAACATGACCTGGAAACCATGCGCCGCGCCGATTGGCTGATCGATGTCGGCCCGGCCGCCGGCGAGCATGGCGGGCAGGTGCTGTACAGCGGCCCGCCGGCGGGGCTGGCACAGGTGCAGGCGTCGCAGACCCGTGAGTATTTGTTTGCTGACAAACGTGTATCGGAGCACGCGCGCCGCGAGCCGACCGGCTGGCTGAAACTGCAAGGAGTGACGCGCAATAATCTGAAGGGCCTGAACGTCGATTTCCCGCGGGGCTGCTTCACGGCGGTCACCGGGATTTCCGGGTCGGGCAAATCCAGCCTGGTCAGCCAGGCGCTACTGGAACTGGTGGGCGCCGGGCTTGGGCGCGTGGTGGAGAATGACGAAGAACCGAGCCTGGAAGACGACGCGCCGCAAACCAGCGGCGGGTATATCAGTGGCGGACTGCAGCACATCCGCCGTCTGGTGCAGGTGGACCAGAAGCCCATCGGCCGCACACCGCGCTCCAATCTGGCGACCTATACCGGCCTGTTCGACAACGTGCGCAAGCTGTTCGCGGCCACACCGGCGGCGAAGAAGCGTCACTACGATGCCGGGCAGTTCTCGTTCAACGTCGCCAAGGGGCGTTGCCCGAACTGCGAAGGGGAAGGTTTTGTCAGTGTCGAGTTGCTGTTCATGCCCAGCGTGTATGCGCCGTGCCCGACCTGTCATGGAGCGCGCTACAACCCCGAGACCCTGGCGGTGAAATGGCAAGGCTTGAGTATCGCCCAAGTGTTGGGGCTGACGGTGGAGCAAGCGGTGGACGTGTTTGCCGAGCAGCCGAGCGTGCTGCGTTCGTTGCAGGTGTTGCGGGATATCGGTCTGGGCTACCTGCGCCTGGGTCAACCGGCCACTGAGCTGTCGGGTGGTGAAGCGCAGCGCATCAAACTGGCGACTGAGCTGCAACGCAATGCGCGGGGCGCGACCTTGTATGTGTTGGATGAGCCGACTACTGGGTTGCATCCACGGGATGTGGACCGCTTGCTCAGCCAGTTGAATCACTTGGTGGACGCGGGGCATACGGTGGTTGTGGTGGAGCATGAGATGCGCGTGGTGGCGCAGAGTGACTGGGTGATTGATATTGGGCCGGGGGCGGGGGATTTGGGGGGTAAGGTGGTTGTCAGTGGTACGCCGCAGAAAGTTGCGAAAAGCAAGGTTAGCCGGACTGCGCCATTTCTGGCTCGAGAGCTGGTCTAACTGGCAATTTTGAGCAAATGTGGGGGGTGTGTTGGTGTACATATCCGTTGTTTAGGTAACGGCCGCCTATGGTTCCGCCCTTACGGCGGGTCACTTTTGGAAAAGAGCCCCAAAAGTAACCAAAAGGGCTCTTGCCCCAACACTCGGCACCTCGCCTAGGCTCGGTGTGCCCTCACTCCGGCT
>NZ_JACAPG010000024.1:67042-67204 GCF_013385825.1 Pseudomonas reactans
AGACCGCCGCGTTTTGTCTGGTCCCCCGCGTCATCGTTAACGACCATCGCCGGCAAGCCAGCTCCTACAGTGATCTGCGTTTGATTTTGCCTTTGCTTCACACCACTCAAGCCGGCTGTCAGGCCGCTGTGCTCTTGCTTTTGATTTTGATCTTAGGCGCCC
>NZ_JACAPG010000024.1:67296-201218 GCF_013385825.1 Pseudomonas reactans
GCGAGGTACCGAGTGTTGGGGCAAGAGCCCTTTTGGTTACTTTTGGGGCTCTTTTCCAAAAGTGACCCGCCGTAAGGGCGGAACCAATATCAGCCATTACCTAAATAACGGATATGTACCCCACCAAAAAAACTGCCCCCCGGCATTCGCGAGCAATCCCACTTTTAGCTCAACCCTGAATCAGTTGAACCTGCGATAAAGCCTGCTCCACCACATTCTCCACCGTAAACCCAAACTTCTCCTGCAACTTGGCCAGCGGTGCCGACGCGCCAAAGCTGTTCATCACCACCTTGGCCCCGGCCTGCCCCACATACCGGCCCCAACCCAATGGCCCAGCCTGTTCCACCACAACCCGCGCCTTCACCGCTGGCGGCAACACGCTGTCGCGATACGCCTGGTCCTGGTCTTCAAACAACTCCCAACTCGGCATCGAGACGACCCGCGCGGCAATCCCTTCGTTTTCCAACTGTTCATACGCCGCCACGGCCAGGCTGACCTCGCTGCCGGTCGCCAACAGAATCACTTTGGGCTCGTTGGCACTCGCCAACACATATGCCCCTTTGGCTGCCCCGGACGCCGCCGCATATTTCGTACGATCCAACGTCGGCAACGGCTGGCGCGACAACACCACACAGCTTGGCCGATGGGTTTGCGCCAGGGCTACCTTCCACAATTCCAGGGTTTCATTGGCATCGCCGGGCCGCAGTGTCAGCAACCCCGGTGTGGCGCGCAGTTGCGTGAGGTGCTCGATCGGCTGGTGCGTCGGCCCGTCTTCACCGACGCCAATCGAGTCATGGGTAAACACAAACACCACCGGCAATTCCATGATCGCCGCCAGTCGGATCGGCGGTTTCATATAGTCGCTGAACACCAGGAAGGTCGAGGTGTACGGCCGCAGGTAGGACAGCGCCATGCCATTGGCAATCGCGCCCATGGCGTGTTCTCGGATGCCGAAGTGCAGGTTACGCCCGCTGTAGTCGTCGGCACTGAAACGTCCGGCGCCGTCGAAGGTGAGGTTGGTCTTGGTCGACGGTGACAAGTCCGCCGAGCCGCCCAGCAGCCACGGGATTTGTTGGGCAAACGAATTCAGCACTTCGCCACCGGCTGCGCGGCTGGCGATACCCTTGGGATCGCTGTCGAAGTGAGGTAAATCGTCTTGCCAATGCTCGGGCATTTCTCCTGCACGCATGCGGCGCAACTCGTCAGCCAGTTCCGGCTCGTACTGCTCCAACTGCGACAGGTGCTGATTCCATATTTCGTACAACGCCTGGCTGCGTTCCAACAGGGCATCACGCAAGACGGTGCGCGCGTCGTCCGGCACCAGAAAACTTGAATCCTGCGGCCAGCCATAAGCGGCCTTGGTCAGGCGGATTTCTTCATCGCCCAACGGTTCGCCATGGGCGGCGGCAGTGTTGTGCTTGTGGGGCGAGCCGTAGCCGATCACGCTGTCGACCACGATCAGGGTCGGCGCTCCTGTGTTCGCCTTGAATGTCTCCAACGCTGCGCTCAGCGCCTGCAAGTCATTGGCGTCAGTCACGTGCAACGTGTGCCAGCCATAGGCCTGGAAGCGCTGGATCACGTCTTCGCTGAACGCCAACTCGGTGTGGCCTTCGATACTGATGGTGTTGTTATCGTAGATCCAGCACAGGTTCGCCAGCTTCAGGTGGCCGGCCATCGACGCGGCTTCGCTACTGATGCCTTCCATCATGTCGCCGTCACCGCACAGGGTGTAGACGTTGTAGTCGAACAACACCTTGCTATCACGGTTGAAACGCTCGGCCAACCAGCGCTCGGCCATCGCCATGCCGACGCTGTTGGCGCAGCCCTGGCCGAGTGGCCCGGTGGTGGTTTCCACGCCAGTGGTCATGCGGTACTCGGGATGGCCCGGAGTTTTTGAATCGGCCTGCCGGAACTGCTTGATGTCGTCCAGGCTAATCGCCGGCTGGCCAGTGCGCTTGCCATGGGCGTCGATTTCCACCACACCCGCCAGGTGCAGCAGCGAATACAGCAACATCGACGCATGCCCCACCGACAACACAAAACGGTCACGGTTGGGCCAGTCGGGATGCTCCGGGTGATAGCGCAGGAAGCGACTCCACAGCGTGTAACCCACCGGCGCCAGGCCCATGGGCGTGCCCGGATGGCCAGAATTGGCCTTCTGCACGGCGTCCATGGCCAGGGTGCGGATCGTGTTGATGCATTGGGTGTCGACAGCGGTGGCGGCATGAGTCATGAAACCGGTCTCCCTCGAATGGCTATCTAGAGTGGAGGGCAGGGCATAGCAAAGGTTTGATCCAAACGCCCGCGCTGCGACGAACGGGGCTGTATTGACCCCGGACATGACAAGACCCCTCGCAATGGTCTAGCTTCTAGGCGTAAGCCATTGATCAACGTGCGGAGGTACGCCATGCCAGTGAAACACGACCTGTATCAGGACTTGGGGTTGAGCAAGGAAGTCGTTCACGAACGCAGGGCGAGCGACAAACGCCTGGACTCGCTGCTCACTCAATACGATGACGCTGACAAGGAGGTGCTGAAGGCAGAGTCGGCGAGTGCCAGCGATGAGGAGGTGGAGAAGCTGAAGAAGAAACGGCTGTTGATCAAAGACGACATTGTGGCGAAGTTGGCATAAGCCAAAAACACACCCCCCTGTAGGAGCGAGCTTGCTCGCGAAAAACGTCAACGATAACGCAGCGCTTCTGGTTCATCGCGGCGCTCTCAGGTTTTTCGCGAGCAAGCTCGCTCCTACAGCAGGGGCGGACACATTTGTTCAGAATTGTCTGAAGGACAGGGCGGCTTGCACTGCCTATGATGCCCACCGCCCACCCGGCTCTGGGGACTGTTGCGGCGCAAGGATTGCGCTGGTGAGCCGGGTGGGTACTTCATCGGGGTGACTTTGAGCCAAATCGGTCGGGCGAGAATGCTGATAATGAAACCTCCGGCCGTTGCCCAGTAGCCAGATTGGCTAGAGCATCACCGATGGCTGGCGCAAATTTAAATCCGTGCCCAGAGCAAGCGGATGCAAAGTAACTTGAATTGAGCGACTGAATTCTTCCGATCAAAAACGACTCATCGGGGCTGACTGTATAGAAGCAGTTTTTTGCCTTTATAGGTTGCGGGTCAAGTCCAGAAAATAGAGTTTCGATAGTCTTGGATATTTCATCTGAAAACGCTTGTTTTACCGGCTGACTGTTCCAGTTTGGTGTGGAAGTGAGTTGTTGTCTGTTATGAAAGCCAATTTTTATGCCAGGCTCGGTTTTACTAATTGAAGGTGCGCCATAAAGGATGCTTCCATCTTTGAGTTCGTATAAGAAAACGGGGAATTTTTCTAAAGAGAAAACGCTTTCATAATGCTTTTTTGGTTTGAACCAAAAGATAGGGACTTGGCGCGGCTCCAGAAAATCCCCCACGCTTGGTATGAAACTATTAGTAATCCACGGGCCTGTTGTAATTATCGCTGACTTTGCGATGTAGGTATGACCGCTGAGTGTGAGTGCTTGGACGCCTAGCCTATGATTTTCGAGACTTACAACTCTGTCACCAAACTGAGCTACAGCCCCCTTGCGAATAGCTTGATTCAGCATGCCCAGTCTGGCATCGCAAGCCGATAGAGCATATGCACCAGGCTCGAATACTGCCGTCATCTCATTTTTCAAGTCAAATGACGGAAAAGCTTGCTTGACTCTCTCGCCGCTCCATACTTCATGTTCTATTTTGCCTTCCTTGGCAGTTTTAATGCTTCCTGCGATGATTCGGCTAGACCCGTGCCCGATGAATAACCCCCGGTGCGAAATATTAATTGTCTTTGAGTAAGCCGTTCCAGCTCGTTCCATAGCAAGTCTGCATGATTGAGTAACGGAAGATATTTTTCACCCTCCCAGTAGGCGCGTCGGAATATTCTTGATTCCCCTTGAGAGGAACCATAACTATGAGTGGGGCCCGAAGCTTCAATGCCCAGAACACGAGTGGATTTCGATACGGCTCGCCATAAGGCAGCTGTTCCCATAACGCCAAGGCCTATAACGATGACGTCATAAATGTTTTTCATCTCTTGTGCTCCTTGTTTTTGATGAGGTGGAGGTTGAAATGTCGTAAGCAAGGAGGGTTGCTAATATGCCGGCTGTTACCATGAGCAGTGTTAGGGATAGAGTGGGTATCGCTTGCTTGTAAAAAAAAATACCAATACTGAACAGCGTGAGCGGTAGTATGAATTGTAAAAAGCCAGTCATGGAGAGTGGTATTTTATTGGTGGCAAAAGAAAACATCAGTAATGGTGTTACGGATACCACGCCCGCGAACCAGATTGATAAATTTTGGTCAGGTGATTCATGTGGTCGAGTGATAGTTAAGTCGAGTGTCCAAACGACAAATGTCAAAATCACGGTCAAAAAAAAAGTTTCTAGAAACAATCCGCTTATGGCGTCTAATGAGGTTGTTTTTTTTAGATAAGTATAGGATCCCCATGTTGTGGCGATCAGCAGGTAGGTCCAGTGATTTAGATTTTCGCTGAGAAATGTAAGAGATGCGACTGAGCTTAGCGCGACGATGGTGGAGAGAATTTTTCGCGGTGTGATGGGCTCATGGTAAATCAAGCAGCCCATTCCAATTGAGATGAAAGGGGCCAAAAGGTAGCCGAGACCACTTTCTAACAGATGTCCGTTGATGGATGACCAAATGAATGCTCCCCAATTGAATGCGATCATGGTCGCGGCTGCGCAGTGTGTGATAATTAATTTTGGTGTTAAGGCTTTAAAGTGGTTGAGTCGCCTGAAGATAAGAAGGAATAACGCGAGAATGGCACTGGATAATGTAATTCTGTATACGACCAATGTTATGGATGGAAATTCGCTAAGTGCTTTCCAGTAAAGAGAAGACGCGCCGAGAAAAAAGTTAGCGAGCCCCGACAGTGCGATTGCCAGGTGTTGCTGCGAGCATGTCTTTATTGTAGGGCTCATAATTTATTGTTTCGTTATATGGCGAAATTCAATTATCTCGTATGACCAGAATATTGCTCCGCTATCGTCGATAGAATAGGCGGCTGAATCCCGCTTTGCCCAACGATCAAATTCTTTTTTGAGGTGTTTACTTAGCGACTCCCAGTGCGGCGAGTAGTAAAAAAGTGGGAAGGTATGGCGCTCCACTAGTCGATAGACTAGTGGTGGGTTTTTATTGTGTTTTTTGTTGTATTTGTCTAGAAGGTCATATATTCCAATCAAGGAGTTAAGGCCTACAATAGCGGTGCCTTCAGGAGCAAGGTATTTAGGGAGGTCGTCAAGGAACCGAGAAACTACCTCTTCACCGTAGAACATGGACCGGAGGGGAATTTGCCCAGCCTGGTCCAGCATGCTTAATCGTTTCAAGAGTGAGTGGGAGGGAGTGCGCCAGCCTGGCGGGTTGAAAACGATTGTTTGGAATTGCCTTTGCGGGAGGTTGTTGAACAGGTCGCTGACAAAAAAAGAAATCGAGTTCGTTTTGAAATTTATATGCTCGTGTAGTTTTGCCTGTTCAATAGACTCCCCGGAAACGTCAATGGCAGTAATATCGCAAGTACCTGCCATACGCATCAATAGCGCATGAGCACCGCTTCCTGTGCCGACGTCCAAAAAGCCACCCTTTGGAGAGTTGTTGCTTCGAATTTGCATTAGATAGTTGCCGAGTCTTACGCCTGCGAGGCTTACTTTGAAAACTTCGGGTGAGTGAATTAAATTTAGGGAATGACCTAGGCCGAAATAGACTTTGTATCTATTGTTCGTGCTTTCTGCGGTTTCACTTTTTAAGTGGTGGGTGCCCGCGGTTCCGTGATCAATAAGTCCTAGCATCTCTATGACCTCCGTCCTAGATTTCTTGATCGAGTGCAGGCATGTTTTAGTCCATCTATAATAATGTTTCGTGCCTGTTTTTCATTGAAAAAATCTATAGCTCTTTCTGTTGTACCTTCAGGTGTCATAACCCGTTCACAAAGTCTCATTGGCGGCTCTGAATTCGCTGTCAGCAGTATGAACGTGCCACGGAATAACGTATTCGTGATTGAAGTGGCAGTCGTTTTGTCAAAGCCAGCTGATACTGCATACTCGACAAGTGCGGCAGCAAAGTATGAAACATAAGCAGGCCCGCCTCCTACCAATGCGGTAGCGCTGTCAATAAGCGGCTCATCATTGACGATGAACAAATCGCCGAGCTTGGTGAATAGATCGCGGACTAAGTCGATATTTTTCTTTGTAGTCTGAGGAGTAAATGTTAAAACAGTTATGCCTTCATTAATAGCACAAGGCAAGTTGGGTATTGCTCGAGATAGTTGCGGTGTTTGGAGACGATCTTTCAGTTCGGATAGGCTTATTCCGGCCATGACGGACACGATCATGCCTGGGTATTGTTTGATGTGAGGGTTGGCTTCTGAAAAGCTCGGAAAGGCTTGAGGTGGGATAGATAGAATTATGATTTCAGATGCTAAGGAAGTCGGCATGCCTTCTTCAGCTATAAACCCGGCGCTAATCATTTCAGCCCGTCTATCAGGATTAGGCTCGACGACAATTATCGCCATGTTCGGGCTTGATTGCTTCAGCCCACGTGCAATCGCACTGCCCATATGTCCGGCGCCGACTATTAGAATATTCGTGGCTGTTGTCATGATATCTCCTGTTCGACACGATTAGCGCTGTACGGCGATCACGTATTTTCAGCTTCGTCTCGATTAGGATTTATCTCAAACCATGGGCTTCCTAAAATCGTGTAGGTTGTTTCTGGCAACTACCTTTCCGGGATATTTGGAGGGATTCACAACTGAGGGGCACCCGGCTCTGGGGACTGGTGCGGCGCAAGGATTGCGCTGGTGAGCCGGGTGGGTACTTCATTCAGGACAGCAGTGCCTGTGTGCACTCATCAATCGAGCGCTGCTGCGTCTCGCCATACAGCTTCAATTCATCGATCGTCCGACGGCCCAGCGCCTTCTCAAATTCGGCCTGGTTCGAGTTGGCTGCGTAGTGACTCTGCGCCGCATCCCCCAGGTTCGACTGGAAAATCCCCGCCGCACTCACCGGCAGAAAATCTTCATACACCAAAGGCTCCACATCGATGTGGCCCGCTGCGATCAATGCGTCCAGGGTTCGCGGTTGATCAGCCGAACCGCGCGCCGCCAGGCCCTGCTCGGTGGTGAAGTAGCGGAAGTAGGCCAGGCCCTGTTCACGCATCTGCGCGTGATCATCCGGGAAGGCCTGGAAGTGCCGTTCCATCAATTCGACATAACGCGTGGCGTTGCCTTCATTGGGGAAAGCGCCCAGTTCGTCGCGCGCGGCGTTCAACAACTGGTCGTACAGCGCACGGCCTTTGGGCGTGAGTGCTACGCCGCGTTGTTCGATTTCGCCGAAGCGTGCGCTGTGGCTGCCTTGGGCGTCGGTGAAGTCGATGGGTTCATCCAGGGCCTTGAAGCTGGTCTGGCGCAGCAGGATCGGGCAGCGGCGGCGAGGCGGTCCTTCGATCACGGCTTTTGGTGTGATGCCTTTGCCGGGCATGGCAGCCTGGACCTGGTCTATGTCCAGGGTGCGCGGGGTCAGGTGGTTGATGTGCGGGCCTTTGAAGGCGACCACGTCGGCGATCAGGCGGTGCTGGTCGCTCAGTTGCTGGTACTGCGCCCCGGTAACGGTGGCGGTGTGGTGCCAACGGAATGTTTCCAGGGCCTGGCGGATGAACTCATCGGCATCCACGGCGTTGAGGCCGCCGTGCTTTTCCGCTTGTTCGATCAGCGCCAGGGCGCCAGGGGTGAAGATCGAGCGCTTGGCCAGGGCGGTTTCGGCAAAGGCGCGCAGGTCGGGGTTTTCGATCAGTTCCAGGCGCAGCAATGAGGTAAACACGCGAAACGGGCTGGTTTGCAGCGCCTGTTCATGCACGGCGCGAAATGCGGTGGAGTGCACGGGCACGCCAGCCGGTGTCAGGTCGTAGTAGCCCACCGGGTGCATGCCCATCACTGCGAACAGGCGGCTGATGGTCGCCAGTTCCTCTGCCGTGCCCAGGCGGATCGCGCCGTGGCGTTCCATGTCCAGGCGCTGGATTTCGCCGGTGCGTTGCAGTTGCTGCGCCAGCGGCGGCTGGGTGTCGAGCACGTGAGCATTGGTCTCGGCCACCAGCTCCATCAGCGCGCCATACAGGGGAACTTCATCTCGGTACATATCGGACATGGCCTTGGAAAAACCCTTACGGATCTCGTCTGGGCTGACATGTGCGGTGCTAGGCATAGAAAAATTCCTGATGGCGATGACGATAGAGGTGGCCTGTACCTGGATTTTGTTGAGCGCAAGGCGCGCTTGCAAACGAAGAATCCTCAGGACTTCATTCTGCAAATGAATGAGATGACGTGAATATGACAAAAAACAGCCTGTGAGAAATTTCATTTAAGGGCGATTTTCCTAACTAATTCTTCACGGAGTTCGCCCCGGTCGGCATGAAAGAATCGTCACGTTTGCAAGGATGAAAACGCCGTTATGCACACCAGACACATAAAAAAATGTTTAGGGGCTGTCGTTAATGAAAATTTCTACACTGGCGTTGTCGATCACCGCCGCCGTTCTTGCACAACAGGCATTCGCTGATGATTTCGGGCTCGGTTCGCTGGGCACGGGCAACGGTCACAGCGGCTTCCTTGAAGACAGTCACGCGGCCATCAGCTCGCGGACCATGTACTACAGCGCGGATAACCGCTCGGGGACCAACAACGACCTGCGCGAAACCGCAACCGCGCTGCGTTTTGACTATAAATCCGGCTTCACCCAAGGCACCGTCGGCCTGGGGTTTGATGTCATGGCCTTCGGCGCGCTGCGTCTGGACGGTGGTGATGGCCACACGGCGGGCGCGGGCCTGTCGGGCAACGGCAACAGCTTCTTTCCGACCAAGAACAACGGCACTGAACCTGCCGATTCTTTCGGTCGCGCGGCTGGCAACGTGAAGTTCCGCATTTCCCAGACCGAGTTGCATGTGGGGGGTGGCTTGGCGCCGGTGTTGCCGATCCTGGTGTCCAACGACAGCCGCGTGGCGCCGCAGACCTTTGACGGCGGCATCCTGACCTCCAACGACATCCCCAACGTCACCTTCACCGGTGGTGAGCTGAACCGCGCTGAAGGCCGCGCCTCCAGCAACTCCACCGGCTTGAGCGTAGCCGGCGGCACCCGCGACAGCGACAGCTTCAAATTTGGTGGGGTGGACTACAAACCGTTTGGCTCTTCCGACAACGTCATCGCGAAAAACCTGACGTTGCAGTACTACTACGCCCAGTTGCAGGACTTCTACAAACAGAACTACTTCGGCCTGGTCCACGTGTTGCCGCTGGGCAATGACCAGTCGTTCAAGACCGACCTGCGCTACTTCGACAGCAGCAGCGACGGCAAGAACGGCGAGAGCGGCTACCAGTTCAACAACAACGGCGGCTACGCCAAGCACGCCGGCGAAGTGGACAACAAAACCTACAGCGCGGCCTTCACCTACCAGTTGGGCGGCAGTAGCTTGATGCTCGGCCACATTGGCGTGGGTGACGACGGCGGCTTTGTGTGGGTGAATCAGGGCAGCCTGGCCGATCCGCATGCACAAGGCGCTGGCGGCAGCGACTTCTACCTGTTCACTGACGCCGTGGTCGGCCAATTCTCCCGCGCGGGCGAGCAGGTCAACTTTGGTCAGTACTCGTATGATTTCAAGGCCTACGTGCCGGGCCTGAAGGCGTCCGTGGCTTACCTGGATGGCCGGGACATCAAGTCGAAGGTAGCCGGTGGCCCTGACCAGAAAGAAAACGAAGCCGACTTCCGCCTGGACTACGTTGTGCAGGCCGGTCCACTGAAAGGTTTCGGTACGACTTTCCGTACCGGCACCTATCACGGCAAGAACACCGGCACCGCCGACCAGGACCAGACCCGCCTGATCTTCAACTACACCTACGCGATCTTCTAAGTCTTCATGTGCACCCGGGCGTCATTGGGCTCTACACTGCCTCTCACCTGGTAGGCGATGGAGGACCCGATGACGGCCACACCCGACAACCGAATACGTGCAACCCTCGAAGGCCAACGCCTGGCGCAGCCGGATGCCGAGCGGTGGCGCGAGTGGGGCCCTTATTTAAGCGAACGCCAATGGGGCACGGTGCGCGAAGACTACAGCGCCGATGGTGACGCCTGGACTTACTTCCCCCATGAACACGCACGCAGTCGCGCCTATCGCTGGGGCGAGGATGGTTTAGCCGGTTTCAGCGACAAGTCCCAACGCTGGTGCTTGGGCCTGGCCCTGTGGAACGAGCGTGACGCGATCCTCAAGGAGCGCCTGTTCGGTCTCAACAACGCCGAAGGCAACCACGGTGAAGACGTCAAGGAATTGTACTTTTTCGTCGACGGCGTACCGAGCCATGCCTACATGCGCATGCTCTACAAATACCCCCACGCCGCCTTTCCCTACGCCGACCTGATCAGCGAAAACGCCCGCCGTGGCCTGGCGGATGCCGAGTACGAGATCCTCGACACCGGGGTGTTCGAAGACAACCGCTACTGCGATGTCAGCGTCGAATATGCCAAGCATCAGCCCGACGACATTTTCATGCGTATCACCGTACACAACCGTTCGGGGCAACCGACGCGTTTGCAAGTGTTGCCCCAACTGTGGGCGCGTAATGACTGGAGCTGGACCTTCGACGCGCCCAAGCCGCAGTTGATGCGGGACGGTGAACAGGTGCTGGCGCGTCATCATGAATTGGCGGATCGCCATCTCAGTGCCTGGGGCCAGGACGGCGTGGAATGGTTGTTCTGCGAGAACGAAACCAATGTCCCCCGGTTGGATGGGCAGCCGGCACCGGGGCCGTTCAAGGATGGGATCAATGATTATGTGATCGGCGGTGTTCAATCGGCAATTCGCCGTGACGGCGGCACCAAAGTCGCCGCGCGCTTCATCCTCGACCTGGCAGGCCTGGACAGCAAAACCCTCTATTTGCGTTTTGCCCCGGTCGACGCGCCGCCGGTCAACGCCCGCAAGCTGTTCGAGCAACGCCGCCAAGAGGCCGATGACTTCTACGCCGCCTTGCAACGCGGCATCGCCGATGAGGATGCGCGCAATGTGCAGCGTCAGGCCCTGGCCGGGCTGCTGTGGTCCAAGCAGCTCTACTATTTCGACGTGAACCAATGGCTCGACGGCGACCCGGCACAACCTGCGCCGCCGCCCGAGCGCCTGCATATCCGCAACACCCATTGGCGGCACCTGTCGAATTTCGACATCCTTTCCATGCCCGACACCTGGGAATACCCGTGGTACGCCTCGTGGGACCAAGGCTTCCAGGCAGTGGCCATTGCGCTGATCGATCCGGGCTATGCCAAGCAGCAACTGTTGCTGCTGGTGAAAGATCGCTTCATGCACCCCAACGGCCAGTTGCCCGCTTACGAATGGCGCTTCGACGACGCCAACCCGCCGGTGCATGCCTGGGCCAGTTGGCGGGTCTACCAGCAGGACAAGGCGCTGACTGGCGTAGGCGATATGGATTTCCTGGAGCGGATATTCCACAAGCTGCTGCTGAATTTCTCCTGGTGGGTCAACCGTAAAGACGCAGAAGGCCGAAACCTGTTCCAAGGCGGCTTCCTCGGGCTGGACAATATCGCCTTGTTCGACCGCTCGGCCGCGTTGCCAGCGGGTTACCAGTTGGATCAGGC
Source organism: Pseudomonas reactans (assembly GCF_013385825.1). Lineage (GTDB taxonomy): Bacteria > Pseudomonadota > Gammaproteobacteria > Pseudomonadales > Pseudomonadaceae > Aquipseudomonas > Aquipseudomonas reactans. The sequence goes on from NZ_JACAPG010000024.1 coordinate 78,960, forward strand.
CGACGGCACGGCGTGGGTCGCGGCCTATGCGCTGGACTTGATGCGCATCGCGCTGGAGCTGGCCAAGCGCAACGGGGTGTATGTCGACATCGCCGTAAAGTTCTTCGAGCACTTCCTGTATATCGCCGGCGCCATCAACCGCGTCGACGACAGCGCCGAAGGCCTGTGGGACGAGCAGGACCTGTTCTTCTACGATGTGCTGCATCGCCCCGATGGCCAGAACGAACCGGTGCGCCTGCGTTCGATCGTCGGGCTGATGCCGCTGTTTGCCGTGCTGGTGCTGGAGCAGCGCGAGCATGAAGGCCTGCAAGGGTTACGCGAGCGTTTGCTGGGCTTCATGAAGCACCGGCCGGACCTGGCCAAACTGGTCTCGCGCTGGAACGAGCCGGGGCAGGGCAATCGCCTGTTGCTGGCGCTTCTGCGCGGCGAACGCACCAAGGACCTGTTGCGGCGCATGTTGGATGACGAAGAGTTCTTGTCGGCCTTTGGCGTGCGCTCCCTGTCCAAGGCGTTTGCCGAACAACCGCTGGCGTTGAAGATGAACGGCAATACCCTGAGTGCGAGTTACCAGCCGGGCGAATCCGACTCGCGGCTGTACGGCGGTAACTCCAACTGGCGCGGGCCGTTGTGGATGCCGGTCAACTACATGCTGATCGAGTCGTTGCGGGAGTTTCACCGCTATTACGCGGACAACTTCTCGGTGGAGTACCCGACCGGCAGTGGTTACCTGTCCTCCCTGGAGGACGTCGCCGACGGCCTCAGTCAGCGCCTGACGCGACTCTTTCTGCGTGATGAAAATGGCTCACGGCCGTCGATGGCGGGTTACGCCCAGCTGGAAGCAGACCCGGCCAGCCGTGATTTGGTGTTGTTCCACGAGTATTTCCACGGGGAAACCGGACGCGGGTTGGGCGCATCCCATCAGACGGGATGGAGTGCGCTGGTGGCGTTGTTACTGCAGCCGGGTGCTTAAGCCTGCTTGCGGCGAGCGGCAGGTCGCTTAGCGCGATCTGCCGATCAACACTGCCTGCTCGCGCTCCGCACTGTTGACGTTAACCGTGCGCGCAACGCTCACGCCATCCCCGTCAAACACACACACCACACGATCCCTGAATGCCGTTTGCGGGTAGATCCAGGTCATTTCCAGTGTCCTGGCGTCCAGCCAGCGGGCACCGGCAACGATCTGCGCGCCGTTGAATTCATAACCGTGATGCAACGCCCGGCCGGGCATGCTGGTCAGGCCGCTGAGCCAGTGATCAACGCCCACTTTCAACGAATGGGTGGCCTGACTGTCGCTGAGTTCGAAGGTCAAGACATCGCCTGCAAACTCAAACGACAACCGCTGCACGCCCAATCCGTTGTCGGCCATTTCAAACACGCGCTTCCCATTCGCCGGCGCAGCACATAAAGACACTAGCGCAGGTCGCTCGGCCATGCTCGCCAGCCGCTGTTCCAGGCGTGCATCCGCGCCAGGGCTGCCGCCGCTAATAAACGCCGCCGGGAAATGGGCTTCGACAAACGGCAGGATCGCCGCCGAGTTTTTCATTCCACCCACCAATACCAGCGTCGCGCCATACTCGCGGTACACGGCGGCCATCTGCACAAACACCCCCAGCGCACTGAAGGCCCCGCTGGGTTTCATCATCCAGTGGTAGCCGTAACGACTCTCCGGCCCGCCTTGGGGTTGGGTGGCGGCGCGGACCCAGGCGGCCGGCAGTATTTGCTGCCCATTCCACAGGCCGTCCTGGGCGTGCAGCACTGCCAGTTTCAGCGCCGCCGACACGGGGGCGGTGAGGCCATTGCCGCCGGGGTTCACGCCGTCCGGGCCGTTGTCCCAGGTTTCGTTGTGAATATCCAAGGGGATGAACAGGCGCGGCTTGAGGTAGTCGTGCAAGGTCTGCCCGGCAACGCGATTGATCAGCGCCGAGAGCATGTAGCTGGCCGCGCTGGTGTAAACGTATTCGGTGCCCGGCGCATAGGCCAGTGGGATCTTGAAAAATTCCGCGATCCAGCTGGTGCTGATGCCGCGCCATACGGAGCCGGACGTATTGCTGGCGTGCCCGGTGCGCATGGTCAGCAGGTGTTCGACGGTCATGTCGGCCAGGCGCGGGTCGACGTCGGCAGGCACTTCGTCGGGGAAGAAGGTGACCAGGGGATCGTCAAGCTTGAGCAAGCCTTCTTCGATGGCCAGACCGATGGCGCAACCGGTGAAACTCTTGGCCATGGAGTGCAGCACGCGGGGTTCGTTAGGGTCGACCGGCCAGGTCCAGCCTTCGGCGACTACGTGGCCGTGGCGGTGCAGCATGAAACCATGCAGGTCGAGACCGGCGGCCTTGACGGCGTCGAGAAACGCGATCAGGCGGTCGGGGTCAACGCCAACACTGCTGGCGCTGGCGCGGGGCAAACCGTCGTAGGAGGTCAGGGGCATGGAAACGCTCGGCAAGAGGGTGGATCAACGGCTGCGGTGCACCAGCCGGGAATAGGAAATCAGCATGCTGGTGAGTTCCTGGCTGACCCCGGTGAGGGGCGCGGAACGACGGCTGATCAGGCACACATCTCGGGGCGCCAGGGGTTCTTCGATGGCGATGGTGGTGAGTGCGCTGGAGAACAGCTTCATCCCCGGCAGCATGCGCGGTTCGATGGTCAGGTAGTCGGTTTCCGAGACGATGTGCAGGGTTTCCAGCAGTGAGTCGGTGGTGATGGCGATCTTCGGCGGCGCCAGGCCCTGGGTGCGGAACAGCTGGACCAGGCGGTTTTCGGCGCCGCCGATCACACCGGTGGAGCGCACGCTGATCCATTGGCAGTCCACCAGTTCCTGCACCGACTTGGCCTGGGCCAGCGGGTGGCCCTTGCGTGCAATGATGCCGGCGTTGGAACTGTAGAGGCGGTCGATGGACAGGTCGATGTCGGTGACATTCGGGGCCAGTGGGCACAGCACGAAATCCAGACGGCCATCGCGGACTTTTTCCACCAGGCCCTTGGTGGTGCCGCTGGCCACATGCACCTGGATGCGCGGGAAGCGCTGGGTGAAGTTGCTCAGCACCGGCACCAGCAGTTCGGCGAGGGGCTCGGAGGTCACGCCCAGGTCGATATGGCCTTCGGGTTCGCCTTTCCAGGGTTGCAGGTCGAGCAGGGCACGTTCGCAGTCGAGGGTGATGGAGCGCGCACGCACCAGGAACACTTCACCGGCCGAGGTCAGGTTGATGCCTTGGTTTGAGCGTTGCAACAACACCACACCGAGTTCTTTTTCCAAGGTCTGGATCGACTGGGTCAAGGTGCTTTGCGCCACATCCAATTGGCGCGCGGCAGAGCGAAAGCTGCCTTTCTCGACCACGGCACAGAATGCACGCAGATGGGTGAGTGTCATGAAGGACTGCCTCAGGTTTCAGCATTTAAACCATTGAATGCCCGCCAGCTTATCTGATGGCTACAGGTGCGCACAGATCGGTTTGGCCGATCAGGTTCAATATTTTTGAACGCATGCAAACGGGTCCAGGCCCTGATTTTTCGGTAGGCTGGAGGCAAGTCAGGACAGGCTCGGCAGGTGATCGGAAAAGCCGAGCCTGATCACTTGGAGCGTTCTTCTCAAGCTTGCCACGTGAAGAATAAGATCGGTCCAGGAACATTCGCCAACCGTGAAGGCGACTAAAACAACAACAACTCTCCAGGTGTTCGGCCGTGCCTCTTTTTGGGTCCTGCCAGCGTCCGAACCCCATGCGTAAGGAACATTTAAGGTGCAGTTATCCATGAACAAGACTCTTATCCTGGCAGGCGCCTTGTCTACGGCGCTGGTGGGCACTGCCCACGCTGAAAGTGTATTGACGGTGGCGCTCAACGCTGACATCCGCAGCACCGACCCGGGTGTGAACCGTGACACCAACTCCGACGCCGTGATCATGCACATCACCGAGGGGCTGGTAGCCTTCCGCGAAGATGCCACCGTTGGCCCGCTGCTGGCCAAGGACGTGCAGGTGTCCGACGACGGCCTGCGCTACACCTTTCACCTGCGCGACGGGGTGAAGTTCCAGAATGGCAAGGCGTTGACGTCCGCTGACGTGCTGTGGACCTGGAAGCGCTTCCTCGACCCCAAGACCCAGTGGCGCTGCGCTCCTGAGTTCGATGGCCATGGCGGTGCGAAGATCGTCGACATGAGCGCCCCGGACCCCCTTACCGTGGTCTTCACCCTCGACAAGCCCAACGGCCTGTTCCTCACCAGCACTGCGCTGCCAGAGTGTGGCGGCAGCGGCATCCTGTCTTCGGACTCGCTCAACGCCGATGGCAGCTGGAAAGCCCCGGTCGGCACTGGCCCATTCCAACTGGGCGAGTGGAAGCCCGGCCAATATGTCGAGCTGCTGCGCAACCCCAATTACACCCCTCGGGACGAGAAAGAGCCCGACGGCTACACCGGTAACAAGACCGCCCAAGTGGACCGCGTCCGCCTGCTGGTCATCCCTGACCCGGCGGCCGCCAAAGCTGCACTGCTGTCGAAAAACGTCGACCTGCTGATTGACGTCACTCCGCTGGACGCCACTGAACTGGCGGCCAACCCCGGTGTGCGCGTGACCTCCAGCGGCACCATGTCGGTCAATGCGTTGCTGTTCCAGACCCGCGACCCGCTGCTCAAGGATGTGCGCCTGCGCCAGGCCATCGCCCATGCCCTGGACTCCGCACAAATCGTCGAGGCGCTCACCGGCGGTCGCTCCAAAGCCAACAACTCGATGGTTGCCAGCGGCAGCCATTACCACACCGCCGTCGAAGACCAGGGCTTCACCTTCGACCCGGCCAAGACTGCGCAACTGCTGCGGGAAGCCGGCTACAAGGGCGAGCCGATCAAGCTGATCGTCAACAAGCGTTACGCGGCGATCTTCGACATGGGCGTGTTCGTGCAGGCCATGGCCAAGGCCAGCGGTATCAACCTGGAGCTGGAAACCCTGGAGTGGGGCACGCAGTTGGAGCGCTACCAGAGCGGCAACTACCAGATGATGGCGTTCCCGTATTCCGAGCGCCTCGACCCGGCCTTGAGTTTCGACTCGATGACCGGCGACAAGGACAAGGAGTCACGCAAGGTCTGGGACAACCCCCAGGCCCGCGAGTGGCTGCGTGAAGCCCAGCGCGAAGGTGATATCAGCAAGCGCCAGGCGCTGTTCGATCAACTGCACCAGCAGATGATCAAGGACGTGCCAATGATCCCGATGTACAACGGCAACGCGATTGCCGCCAGCCGTGACTACGTCAAGGGCCTGCGCACCTGGCCGGTGTCCAAGCCGCGCCTTTGGACCGTCAGCGTCCCAGTCGCCGGGAGCAATTAAGGATGTTTCGTTTTATCTCCCAACGCCTGGCGATGTCGATTCCGACCTTGTTGCTGATCTCGCTGATGGTGTTCGCGATCATCCGTCTGGTTCCGGGTGATCCCGCGTTGTTGATGCTTGGCGACATGGCCGATGCCCACAGCCTGGAGGTGGCGCGTGCGTCCCTGGGGCTGGACCAGCCGTTGCCGGTGCAGTTTGTGATCTGGCTCAAGGCGGTGCTCAGCGGTGACCTTGGGCATTCGATCACCACCAATGAGGCCGTGTTGCCGCTGATCCTGGATCGGTTCCAGATGAGTGCCGGGATTGTCTTGGTGTCGGTGTTGTTGGCGGCCTTGATTGCGGTGCCGGCGGGTTTGCTGTCGGCGTGGAAACAGGACAGCGCGCTGGACTTCGGCGTGGTATCGACGGCGACGCTGTTGCTGTCGATCCCCAGCTTCTGGCTCGGCCTGCTGTTGCTGTATGCGTTTGGCATCAAGCTGGGCTGGTTGCCGGTGGTGGGTTACGTGTCGTTCGGCCAATCACCCTGGCAAGCCTTGAGTTTCATTGTGCTGCCGATTGTCACCCTGACGTTGGTGGAGCTGGGTGCGATCACGCGGATGGCGCGGGCCAGTGCAATTGAAGTGCTGCGCCTGGAGTACATCACCCATGCGCGGGCCAAAGGCTTGTCGGAGCGTGCGGTGCTGTGGCGCCATGCGCTGCGCAACTCATTTGCACCGACCTTGACCCTGATCGGCCTGATCCTCGGCAACCTGCTCAGCGGCATCGCCGTGCTGGAAACCGTGTTCACCCTGCCGGGCATCGGCCGGCTGATGGTTGACGCCATCTACGCCCGGGATTACCCGGTGCTGCAGGGCTGCCTGCTGCTGGTGACCTTTGTCTATGTGCTGGTCAACCTGTTGGTGGACCTGCTGTACCCGCTCTTCGACCCCAGGGTTAAGTTATGAATAAGCCACTGCCTGTTGCACCCGAGGTGCTGTTGCCTGCACCGGTGCGTGCCCCCAGGGGCTGGCGCGTGCCGCCGTTGAACGCGCTGATCGGTGCGTTCCTGTTGGGCTTGCTGTTGATCATGGCCGCGCTCGGCCTGGTGTGGACGCCCCACGACCCGCTGGCGCTGAACTTGCTGGCGCGCTTGCAGGCGCCGACCGCCGCACACTGGCTGGGCACGGATGAATATGGCCGCGATGTGTTGAGCCGCCTGATGATCGGCGCGCACACCAGCCTGTGGGTGAGTGTGCTCACGGTGAGCATGGCGATTATCGCCGGTACGTTTCTCGGCTTGCTGGCCGGCTTCCTGCGCGGCTGGGTCGACCGTGGCCTGATGATGATCAATGACGCGTTGCTGGCATTCCCCGGCATCCTGTTGGCCCTGGGTCTGATGGCGATCATCGGCCCGAGCCTGTACGGCATCGTCTTCGCCCTGAGCCTGGCCTATACGCCTTCAGTGGTGCGCGTGGTGCGCGGCACGGTGCTGTCGCTGCGGGAGAAGGAGTTTGTCGAAGCCTCGCGGGTGATCGGCAACTCCGAGCTCTACACCATGCTGCGCCACATCGCACCGAACTGCGTGGCGCCGGTGTGTGTGCTGGCCACCAGCATGTTCGGCTGGGCAATTCTTGCGGAGAGTTCGTTGAGTTTTCTCGGCTTGGGCGTACCGCCGCCGGCGGCGACCTGGGGCAACATGCTCGCGGCGAGCCGGCCGTACATCGCCACGGCCAGTTGGCTGGGGCTGTTTCCCGGTGTCTGCATCGCCATGGCGTTGCTGGCGTTCAACCTGTGTGGCGACGCCTTGCGTGACCGCCTTGATCCACGGATGAGTAAATGAGCATGACTGACGTATTACTGGCAGTCGATCACCTGAAAATCCGCATCGGTGCTCACGGCCCGCTGGCGGTCAATGACCTGAGCTTCACCATCGCTCCCGGCGAAATCGTCGCCTTGGTGGGCGAGTCCGGCAGCGGCAAGACCATGGCCGCCCGCGCCGCCATCGGCCTGTTGCCGCCGCCGCTGGAACACTGTGGCGGCCAGGTGCGCTTCCAGGGGCACGACCTCAACAGCCTCAAGCCTGAGCAATTGCGCGAGCTGCGTGGGGCCAAGATCGGCATGGTGTTTCAGGAACCGATGGTCTCGTTGAACCCGTCCATGAGCATCGGCGAGCAAATGGCCGAGGGCCTGCGCCTGCACACCAAGCTGACGGATGCGCAGATCCGCGAGCGCAGCCTGGAGATGCTCGGCCATATCGGCATCAAGGACGCCGAGCGTTGCCTGACGGCGTTTCCCCACGAGTTCTCCGGCGGCATGCGCCAACGCATCATGCTTGCCTCGGTGATGCTGCTGCGCCCGGCGCTGCTGATTGCCGATGAACCCACCACCGCACTGGATTGCCTGGCGCAGCTGGACGTGTTGAAGCTGATGCTCGACCTCACCCGCGAGCAGGGCACGGCGATTCTGTTCATCAGCCATGACCTGTCGCTGGTGGCGCGCTACGCCCACAAGGTGGTGGTGATGCGCGAAGGCCGCGCGGTGGAGCAGGGCACCATTGAACAGATTCTGCTGGCGCCCAAGGCCGAGTACACCCGGCAGTTGCTGGAGGCCTTGCCACGTCGCGGGGTACTGGCGGACTTGCCCCAGGCCGACGGCCCGCTGCTGACGGTCAAGGACGTGTGCATCGAGCATCCTGGCCCGCGCAGCCTGTGGGGCCGCACCGCGTTCAAACGCGTGGTGCATTCGGCCAACCTCAGCATTGCACCGGGGGAAACCCTGGCGCTGGTGGGCGGCAGCGGTTCAGGCAAGACCACCCTCGGCCGCGCCATTGTCGGCCTGAACAAGGCCTGTGCCGGCGCTATCGAGTTTGAAGGAGTGGACATTCTCAAGTCCGGCAACCGCGAGCATCGCCTGCAATGCCAGATGATTTTCCAGGACCCGTACTCGTCCCTCGATCCGCGCATGAAAATCGGCGACATTCTTGCCGAACCGTTGCGCCATGTGCCCGGCATGAGTGCCGAGCAGAAACGTGAACGGGTCACCAAGACCCTGCTGGACATCGGTTTAGCCGAGCAGTTTGTCGACCGCTTCCCGCACCAGCTCTCCGGTGGCCAGCGCCAGCGTGTCGCGATTGGCCGCGCACTGGTGCGTCATCCTCGATTGGTGATTGCCGACGAGCCGATTTCGGCGTTGGACATGACCATCCAGAAGCAGATTCTGGAGCTGTTCGAACGCCTGCAGGCGCAATACGGCTTTGCCTGCCTGTTCATCTCCCACGACCTGGCGGCGGTGGAACGCATCGCCCACCGAGTGGCGGTGATGAGCGAGGGCAGGGTGGTGGAAATGGGCGCCCGCGATGAGATCTTCGACCGCCCGCAACACCCTTACACCCGCAAGTTGCTGGCCGCTGCCAGCCCCTTGGAGAAGCTTGAAAACGGTGGCTACCGCATCCGCCAGGGCCCCGTACCGCTAGCGCTGTAACCCAGGACTGACTTTGCCCGCCGCGCAAATCCCGGATTTGCGCGAACGGCGAAGCCATGCCCGAAGAACAATAAAAACACCCCAACCCCCACACTGCCAGGAGCTAAAAAAATGAAAAAATCCCTGACTCAACTCATCACCGGCGTAGGCGTCGTGAGCAGCGGGATGATCCCGTTCGCCGCCCATGCCGACTTCATCAAGGACAGCAGCGGCACGCTGGAATTGAAGAACTACTATTTCAACCGTGACTACCGTGAAGAGGCCAGCCAATCGGTGCGTGCCGAATGGGCCCAAGGCTTTTTGCTGGGGATCAAGTCGGGCTTTACCGACGGTACCGTGGGCTTTGGCCTGGATGCCATCGGCATGCTTGGCGTGAAACTCGACTCCAGCCCGGACAAGTCCGGCACCGGCTTGCTGCAGCGTGACAGTGACAAGCGGGCTTCCGACAGCTATTCCAAACTGGGCGTGACCGCCAAGGCCCGCTTGGCCAAGAGCGAGCTGCGCGTGGGCTACCTGGTGCCGGACCTGCCGACCCTGCAACCCAACACCAGCCGCCTGTTCCCGCAATCCTTCAGCGGTACGCAACTGGTGTCCAACGACATCAGCAACCTCAAGATCAGCCTCGGCCAACTGGACCAGGCCAAGGACCGCGACTCCACCAACTACGAAGACATGAAGCTGACCACCATCAGCAAGGTCTACAAAAGCACGGCCCTGAGCGACCAGTTTCGCTTCGCCGGCGGTGATTACTCGCTGACGCCCAACACCTTGCTCAGCTACCACTATGCCGAGCTGGACAGCATCTACCATCAGCAATACGGCGGCTTCAAGAACAGCTTTGGCCTGGGGCCGGGCAACCTGAAGACCGACGTGCGCTACTTCAAGGCCGACAAGGACGGTGCGGGCCTGGCCGGTAACGTCGACAACCGTGCCTTGAGTACACGCCTGACCTACCAGTATGGCGGTCACAGCATCGGCGGCGGCTTCCAGCAGCAGTACGGCACCACGCCGTTCACCTACCTCGATGGCTCCATCAGCTACCTGTTCACCGAATACCAGTTCACCAACTTCACCCAGACCAAGGAGCGCGCCTGGCATGCGCGTTACGACTACAACTTCGCCGACCTGGGCCTGCCGGGCCTGTTGTTCGGCATCAAATACGCCAAGGGTGATTCGGCTGAGGTGATCGGCTTCAACGGCGAAGGCCGTGAATGGGAGCGCGACCTGGACATCAGCTACGTGGTGCAGACCGGCCCGTTCAAGGGCGTGTCGATGCGCTGGCGCAACGCCCTGGCCAAGGGCAACTTCTACAACGACGTCAACGAAAACCGCGTGCTGCTGGGCTACACCCTGGCGCTCTGGTAGCCACAGGCGGGGCGGCCTGGGCTGATCGGTTTTGCAGATCAAGATAGCCCCGGCCGCCCTTACAGGCGATCACCCGGTCTCGTTAGTATTTTCTCAAGTTCTGTCACTCGAATATCGAGACTTCTGCGTTATGAAACTTAGACAACACCCCTTGCTGCAAGCGACACAGGGCACCCACCGGTACGTGGAAAGTGAGCATTACGGTGCAGTGGGTGCCGGTCGGAAAATCTATATCCAGGCGGCGCTGCATGCCGATGAAACCCCGGCGATGCTGGTGGCTGCGCACCTGCGCCAGCAACTGGCGGCGCTGGAAAATGCCGACCGCCTCAACGCGCAGATCGTGCTGGTGGCCGTGGCCAACCCGGCCGGCCTGGGCCAATACATCCTGGGCGCGCCCAGTGGCCGTTTTGAACTGGGCAGCGGGCGCAACTACAACCGTGGATTCCCGGTGCCTTATCAGGCCATCGCCGAAAAAATCGAGCACCGGCTCGGCCAGGACATCGACGTCAACCGCACGCTGATCCGCCAGGCCTGGGGTGAATGCCTGCGCGCCGCCCAGCCGATGGATGAGTACCAGTCGCTGCAACAGACCCTGATGCTGCTGGCCCACGATGCCGACATCGTGCTCGACCTGCATTGCTCTCGCGAAGCGGCAATGCACCTCTACACTGGTGAGTCGGTGTGGCCGACCATCGAGCCATTGGCCCGTTACATCGGTGCCGAGGCGACCTTGCTGGCGACTGATTCCCAGGCCAATTCCTTTGACGAAGCGCTGTACTTGCTGTGGGTCAACCTGCGCGAGCGTTTTGGCGCGCGTTTTCCGATCCCGGACAGCAGCATCGCGGTGACGGTCGAGCACCGTGGCCAGCGTGACGTGTCTTACGAGCTGGCGGACCATGACGCCACCGCGATCATCGATTACCTGACCCACCTCGGCGCCATCGATGGCACCCCGCGCCCTTTGCCGGCGCTGCGCAGCCCGGCCACGCCGCTGGCGGGCAGCGAGCAGTTCTACGCACCGAGTGCCGGGGTGCTGGTGCACCGTGCGGCGGTGGGCAGCCGGATCGAAGCAGGGCAGGCGCTGTTCGATATCGTCGACCCCCACAGCGGCAAGACCGTCACGGTCAACAGTCACAACACCGGTGTGCTGTACATGCGCCGAGATGTGCGGTTTGTGAAACCGGGGGACCCGTTGGGTCGTGTCTCCGGAGCTACACCGATTCGCAGCGGCAAGCTGCTCAGCGCTTGATCCGATATCTACTAGGCAGGACTCTCCATGCACTCCAACCCGGCAATCACCCTCGAAAACCAATTCTGCGCCCATAACTATTCGCCACTGCCGGTGGTCATCGTCAAGGGCGAGGGCGTCTGGGCCATTGGCGATGACGGCAAGCGCTACCTGGACATGATGTCGGCTTATTCCGCCGTCAGCCACGGCCATGTGCACCCGCGTATCCGCGCCGCCGCCGTGGCGCAGATCGACAAGATCAGCGTGGTGTCCCGGGCGTTCTACAGTGAGCCGTTGGGCAACTTCCTCAAGGCGCTGTGCCGCATCAGTGGCTTCGATTCCGCGCTGCCGATGAACAGTGGCGCCGAAGCCGTGGAGACCGCGATCAAGGCGGCCCGTCGCTGGGGCTATCGGGTCAAGGGCATCGCCGCGAACCAGGCAAAGATCGTCGTGGCCGACAACAACTTTCACGGGCGCACCTCAACCATCGTCGGCTTTTCGTCCGAGCCGGACTACAAGGCCGACTTCGGCCCGTTCTGCAACGGTTTTACCGAGGCACGCTTTGGCGATATCGAGAGTTTCCGCCAGGCAATCACGGCTGACACTTGCGCGGTGTTGATCGAGCCGATCCAGGGTGAAGCGGGTATTCGTGTGCCGCCAGCCGGGTTCCTGCGCGAGCTGCGCACCTTGTGCGATGAGACCAACACCTTGCTGATCCTCGATGAGATCCAGTCGGGCCTGGGCCGTACCGGCAAGTGGTTTGCCTTCCAGCACGAAGGCATTCGCCCGGATGCGCTGATCCTGGGTAAAGCGCTGGGTGGCGGGATCATGCCGGTGTCGGCGTTTTTGGCGGATCACTCGATCATGGATCTGTTTGATGCCGGCAGCCACGGCTCGACCTTCGGCGGCAATCCGCTGGCCGCCGCCATTGGTCTGGAAGCCCTGAATGTGCTGGAGGACGAAGGCCTGATCGACAACAGCGCGCAGCTCGGCCATTACCTGGTGGAACGCCTTACAGCGATGAAATCCCCAGCGATCCGCGAGATTCGCGGGCGTGGATTATGGGTCGGTGTGGAACTGGACCGCGATGCGCGCCCGATCTGTGAGGCGCTGCTTGCCGAGGGCCTGTTGACCAAGGAAACCCACGAAAACGTGCTGCGTATTGCGCCGCCATTGTCCATCACCCGCGAGGAACTGGATTGGGGCCTGGCGCGCATCGAACGGGTATTCGTGCAGTTATGAGTGACGCTCTCAACCACCTGCACATCGACGGGCAGCGCTACGCCTATATCGACCTGCATAAACTGCTGACGCCTGCGCAATTGCACCGACTGCCGTATTCACTGCGCATTCTGCTGGAAAACATCGCCCGGTGCGCCCCGGCCTCATTACCTGCCGTGCTGGCGCGCGCCACGGGCGAAGGTCCGGACTGCGAGGTGCCGTTCCAGCCCAATCGCCTGATGTTCCATGACACCACCTGCCTGCCGGCCTTGGCGGACTTTGCCGGGATGCGTGATGTGGTGGCGGAACTGGGCGGCGACCCGACAGCAGTGAACCCGGCGATCCCGGCGGTGTTGACCATCGACCATTCGGTGATTGTCGAGCACTACGCCGAAGCGGGTGCGGTGGATGCCAACCTGGACATCGACTTTCGCCGCAACAGCGAGCGCTACCGTTTTATCAAGTGGGCCCAGGCCAGCCTGGACAACTTCAAGGTGATCCCGCCAGGTACGGGGATCATCCACCAGATGAACATGGAGTCCATCGCGCAGGTGGTGTGGGAAAGTCCCGCTGCTGACGGCGGTGTGCTGCTGCATCCCGATTGCATGGTCGCCACCGACAGCCATACGCCCATGATCAATGCCATCGGTGTATTGGGCTGGGGCGTGGGTGGGTTGGAAGGGCAGGCGGCGATGCTCGGTGAGCCGGTGCCGATTCCATTCCCGCAGGTGGTGGGGATTCGCGTGAGCAATGCCTTGCGCCCTGGCGTGACGGCGACGGACCTGGCGTTGACCGTGACCGAATTACTGCGTCGACGCAGCATGGTGGGCAAGTTTGTCGAGTTCAGCGGGCCGGGGCTGGCATCATTGAGTTGGGCGGCCCGGGGCACGGTGGCGAACATGGCGCCGGAGTATGGCGCGACGGTGGTGTTTTTCCCATTCGATGACGAGACCTTGTCTTACCTGGAATTGAGCGCACGGCCGGCGCCGTTGCTGGCCAAGGTCTCGGCCTACATGGCGGCGCAGTCGCTGTGGCGCCAGGAAGGTGAGCCTGAGCCGCAGTTCGATGAGTCGATCGAACTGGATCTGGCCCAGGTGGAACCGAGCGTGGCCGGTCCGCACCAGCCCCATCAGCGTCAGTCGCTGGCGCAGGCGGGTGCCTCGTTTCACCAGCATGTGCAGGGTGAGACCGGGCAGCAGTATTTCGAGCCGTCTTTTGATGCCCCGCTGACTCACGGCGCGGTGGTGATGTCCGCGATCACCAGTTGCACCAATACCGCCAACCCGGCGCAGATGGTCCAGGCCGGGTTGCTGGCACGTAATGCGCGGGCGCGCGGCGTGGGGCGCAGGCCGTGGGTGAAAACCTCGTTGTCGCCGGGCTCGCGGGTGGTGGCGGATTATCTGGAATCGGCAGGCTTGCTGGAGGACTTTGCCGCGCTGGGCTTTGAGCTGGCGGGCTTTGGTTGCATGACCTGTATCGGTAACTCCGGCAGCCTTGAGGCGCATGTGGAGGCCTTCGCCGAGCAAGGGCTCAAGGGGGTGGTGGTACTGTCGGGCAATCGCAATTTCGAAGGTCGGGTCAACCCGAAAGTCCCGGCCGGTTACCTGGCATCGCCGGCATTGTGCGTGGCTTATGCGATTGCCGGGAGCATCGACATCGACCTGTCCAGCCAACCGCTGGCACTGGACGTCCAGGGCAGACCGGTGTACCTGCATGAGTTGATGCCCAGTGATACCGAGGTGGCGGCGCAAGTCGCGCACGTGGTGCGACCCGCGTTGTTCCAGCGGCGCAGTGAACTGCTGTGGCAGGGCACGCATCACTGGCAGGCGCTGGAGGCCGATGGCAGCGTGCAGTTTGCCTGGCATCCGGACTCCACCTATTTGCGCCGTCCGCAGTACCTGGCGGATGTGCAGCCGTTGCCGGCGACGCGCTTGTCGGTGCGCGATGCAAGGGCGTTGGTGGTGCTGGGCGATAACGTCACCACTGACCATATCTCACCGGCCGGCACGATTGCGTACGAGAGCCTGGCCGGTGCATGGCTGCGGGAGAGAGGCGAGGCCGAAGTGGATTTCAACCAGTACTCGACCCGCCGCAGTAACCACGAGGTGATGGTGCGCGGTGCCTTTACCAACCCGCGCCTGAACAACCTGCTGGACCCTTCGCAAGCACCACGCCAGGGCGTGTGGGCGTGGAATGCCGATCACAGCCACTACCAGCCGCTGTACCTGGCCGCGCAGAGCTACGTCGGCACGCCGACGGTGCTGTTCGCCGGGAACAACTATGGTGCGGGCTCCAGCCGCGATTGGGCGGCTAAGGTGCTCAGCCTGCTGGGGATCAAGGCGGTTGTGGCGCGCAGTATCGAGCGTATTCATCGCAGTAACCTGATTGGCATGGGCGTGTTGCCGTTGGTGTTCAGCGAAGGGGAGACGGTGCAGCACTTGCAGCTCGACGGCGGCGAGCGCCTGACCTTCCTTGGCTTGGATAATCTGCAGGTGGGCGAGAACCCGATTACGCTGCAGATTGATCGTGCCGATGGCCGTGTCACCCTGAGCCCGTTAGCGTTGCGCCTCGACTCGCTGCAAGAGCTTGGTTACCTTGTGCACGGCGGCGTGTTGCCGTTTGTGATCCGCAAGACCGTGCAACGGACCCGCCAAGGAGCGCTTGATGATTGACCCCCGCGTACTGCAACAATTGGCCCCCGATGGCGTGCTGCGCGCCGCCATCAACTTCGGCAACCCGGTGCTGGCGCAACGTGGTACGAACGCAGAGCCCCAGGGTGTTTCCGTGGCGCTGGCCAAGGCGCTGGCTGCAGAGCTGGGTGTAGAGTTGCAGCTCATCACGTTTGAGGCGGCGGGTAAGGTCTTCGCGGCCTTGGCCGAGGACGTCTGGCGCGTGGCGTTCCTGGCTATCGAGCCAGTGCGTGAAAAGGAAATCGCCTTCAGCGCGCCGTATGTAGCGATCAAGGGCACGTATCTGGTGGCGGCAGACTCACCTTTTACGCACGTCGCACAACTGGATGCGCCGGGCCGACGCATCGCCGTCGGCCAGGGCGCGGCCTACGATCTGTACTTGAGCCGAACGGTCGAGCATGCCGAACTGGTAAGGTCGCCCACCTCAGCGGCTGCAGTAGATTGGTTTATCGAACAAGCGCTGGATGCGGCGGCAGGGGTGCGGGACTTCCTGCAAACCCAGGTCACCGCGCAAAGGCGCTTGGTGCAGGACGATTTCATGACCATCCGCCAAGCCATGGCCGTACCGGTGGCGCACGCAGCCGCTGCCGCGTTCGTCAGGTCCTTTGTCGAACGGCAGAAAGAGAATGGCGGGGTGAAGCGAGGTCTGTTGGCCAGTGGCCAAAGCGCTGAACTACAGGCGACGTAGAAAGGATTTAACGATGTGTCGGGTGGCGTCCGTGGTGTCCAGGTCATCCATGGCGCCATGGGGGTGCCACTGGCAATCGATTATTTCATTGCAAGGTTTTGCATCGGCGATGTTCACCACCGACGCTTCGAACACGTGATGGAGAGTGTCGCGGGCTTTGAGCTCCTGCAAGTACAACAAGCCGTCCACGTTCAATCCGGTTTCTTCTTCCAGCTCGCGCTCAGCCGCGCCAACCGGCCGCTCATTGCGTTCGACCTTGCCGCCCGGCAGCGCCCATTTCGATCTGGCCTTGCGCACGAAGAGGATATGCCCCTCGTGTTCGCAAATGACCGTGGCCCTTATTTTCATCGTCTGTGCCCCTCAGCAGGATGGGTGTCATAAAAGTGTAATGCAATTGTCATGCTAAGTGGTTATGGCGCTGACGTGTGGGGATGTGGATACTGCCCGATTGATCAAAACGCACGAGGAGAGCAGATGAGCACCGTACGCTGGGGCATGATCGGCTGTGGCAGTGTCACTGAGTTGAAGAGTGGACCCGCTTTCTACAAAGCGCCAGGTTCTGCGCTGGTGGCCGTGATGGGGCGCCGTGAAGACGCGGTGCGCGATTATGCGACACGCCACGGCATTGCCCGCTTCTACACCGACGCCCAGGCCCTGATCAACGATCCCGAAGTGGATGCGGTGTATATCGCCACGCCACCTGACAGCCACCTCGAGTACAGCCTGATGGTGGCCGCCGCGGGCAAGCACTGCTGTGTCGAAAAGCCGATGGCGTTGAATGCCGAGCAAAGCGCATTGATGCAGCGCACTTTCGAGCGTGCCGGCCTGCACCTGTTTGTCTCGTATTACCGCCGCTCGCTGCCGCGTTTCCAGCAGGTGCGTCAGTGGCTGCAGGACGGGCGCATCGGCCAACTGCGCCACCTGACCTGGACCCTGTGCAAGCCACCAGGCGCCGACGATGCCAGTGCCGCCAATTGGCGCACCGACCCGCTCATCGCCGGTGGTGGTTATTTTGCCGACTTGGCCAGCCACGGGTTTGACCTGTTCCAGTACCTGGCCGGGGATATCGTCGAGGTCTCGGGGTTCACCGCACGACAGGCCGGGCGCTACGCCGCCGAAGATGCGGTGACTGCCTGCTGGACGTTCGCGTCCGGCGCGTTGGGCATGGGTTGCTGGAACTTTGTCGCCGACCGCCGCGAAGACAAGGTCGAGTTGATCGGCAGCAAGGGGCGCATCACTTTTGCCGTATTCGACGACCAGCCACTGCGCCTTGAAGGCGAGGTGGACGAAGTGCTGGAGGTGCCTTGCCACGCGCATATCCAGTGGCATCATGTGCTGGCCATGAATGCCCATATTCGCGGGGAAGCCGAACACCCTTCCCAAGCGATCGAGGCGTTGAAGACCGATCGGATCCTCGACAAGGTGCTACAACGTAACCCCCATCATCCTGGGTAGGTGCAAGAGGGTTTTGTTTTTTCGAGGAATAGACGGATGAAATACTGGATGCTGGTGTGGTTGGTCATAGCCACCAGTGCAATGGCTGCGCCACGTGAGCAACGCCCGGCAGGGGACTTTGATTTTTATGTGTTGTCGCTGTCGTGGTCGCCCACGTTCTGCTTGACGCACCCGAACAACGAGCAATGCACAGGTAAAGGCTACGGCTTTGTATTGCACGGGTTATGGCCGCAGTACGCCCGTGGCGGGTGGCCGGCGTCGTGCGACCCGCAATCGCGGTTGTCGGCCGACGACATGGCCAAGGGCGCGCTGATGTTTCCCACACAGGCATTGCTCAAGCATGAGTGGGCCAAACACGGCACGTGCAGCGGCTTGGGGCCCACGCGTTACCTGGATGCCACTGATGCGGCACTGGGCGCAGTTCAGATTCCGCAGCAACTGCAGCCGTTCAATGTGCCCAGTTACCTTGAGGCACAGGACATCGAACGCCTGTTCCGCCAGGCCAACCCAGCCATGGGCGATCACAGTGTGGCGGTGATCTGCAAGGGCAAGGTGCTGGCCGAAGTGCGGGTGTGCCTGAGCAAGGAACTGCGCTTTGCCGGCTGCCCCAAAAGTGTGAAGACCCAGTGTCGCGGCGGTGATATTCGCATTCCGGTTCAGCGCTGATCCGGCGTCTGTTGCGCGTGCAATGCGATGGTCGCGGCGGCGTTGGCTGTTGACGCACCGGCGCGATCAGCGAGGTAACGTGCTGGCGGCTGGCCTACCGCCTTGCGGAACATGGTGATGAAGCCGCTGGCGTTCTCATAGCCCAGGTCCAGGGCGACCCGCTGCACACTGTCGCCCCTGGCCAGGCGTTGTAGTGACAGGATTACATGCAGCTGCCGGCGCCAACGCCCGAAACTCAGGCCAAATTCTTCCAGCAACAGGCGGGTCATGCTGCGCTCGCTCATGCCGATGCGCACGGCCCACTGGCCGAGGGTGGCCTTGTCGCTGGGGGCGGCCAGCAGGCTGTCGGCCAGGCGCCGCAAGCGCGGGTCCTGAGGCATTGGCAGGTGCAGGTCCTCAATGGGCGCCTGGGCCAGTTCGTCCAGCAGCGTGCGGATCAGACGGCCCTGCGCGCCGTCCTCCTCATACAACGGCGGGAAGCTCACGGCCTTGCTGATCAGTTCATGCAACAGGCCGGACACCGACAGCGTGCAGCATTGCGGGGGCAGGGCGCCGGCGGCGTCCGGGTCGATCAACAGGCAATACACCTGCGCTTGGCCGGAACCGCGTGCGGCGTGGGACAGGCCGCCGGGAATCCACAGCGCGCACTGGGGCGGCACGATCCAGATGCCGGCCTCGATCTGACAATGAATCACCCCGCGCAGGGTGTACATCAACTGGCCCTTGCGATGGGAATGCGGTGCATGCTCCCAGCTCTCGGACGTGCTGGTGGAACTCACGGCGATCACGGCGCGCGGGAGCAGGTCGGCGTCCTTTACTCTGGAAGGGTCACGTTGGTCGAGGCGGTGGTGTTGCATGGCGACTTTACGCTTGGCTGAATTGCGAAACATTCTGGCTATTCTGTGCAATGCCGTCTAGTGGGGTGGTCGTTATAGTGAGATCCATTCTCAACAAGGAGATTTGCCATGCGACTCGACAGCTCAACATTCCCAGTGGTGAAAATCGTCTTCGACGCGCCCAACGAGGGCGGGCCGGAGGATGCCTTCCTGACCTTCGAAAGCCTGCTGGCCCGCCAGCAACCCTTCCTGTTGCTGCACGAGAAATCCGTGGATGAGAACAACCACGAACACTCTCATGAAGAGCGCAAGCAAGCGTCGATCTGGATGAAGAGAAACAAGCAGGCGCTGCGCACCTACGTCAAAGGCATGATCCAGGTCGAGCCCAGCGCCGCACAACGCCTGGCACTCAAGCCGTTTGCCGTGATGTTCGGCAAGGCCTGGGGCTACCCGCTGCTGGTGGTGGAGTCCAAGGATCGCGCCTGGGCGCTGGCGCGAGATGTGCTGGACGAGCAGGTGTCGGATGTGGCGCATTTCTAAGCGCTGGCCCGCTTGTAGGCACCGGCTGCCGGCGATAGGCCCTCAAGATTTGCATCGCACCTGGGGACGCCATCGCCGGCAAGCCAGCTCCTACAGGGGGTATCGGTCAATCGATGCAGATCGCCCGCCCCAGCTTGCCTTTCTCCACTGTCGCCGAGCAGCCGAAGTGGCTGTTATCCACTTGGCAGGTGCCGCTGATCGGTGTGGTGCCTGTTTGCGTGGTCACGCTGGTCTGGCACTCACCCTCGCACTGGCTCGAATCGGTACATGCCTTGCCCGCGTCCTTGTACGGCGTGATGCACTTCCAGCTCTGCAACTTGCCGACTTGCTTCATGGTGCCGCCGCCGGCCAGGCACGTCGACGCAGCGGAGTCTTGGGCGGGTGGCGTGGTGGGCGCGGTCGTGGTGCAAGCCGATACCAACAGCAGGGCGGCCAGGCCGATCATCAATTTCATGCAAAAATCCTCGTGGAGTAAGCGCAACGGTGCAGTGTACGGCCATTTGGACTACTTTGATTGACGAGCGATCCCTATCCGGTACCTGCCATGCGCACGTTATGGAAACGCTATATGGCGTTGTTGGAAAACGATCTGAGCACGCAGATCTTCGACAACGTGAAAAACCTGCTGGTGTGTGCACTGTTGTTTGCAGCGGGGACCAATACGTTGCTTGGGCAGCGTGACTTGTTTATCGGGGTGTTCGCCTCCAGCGTGGCCGGCTGGGGCCTGATCATCCTGTCGACGCTGCTCATGCTCCTGAATATCAGCGACGGTATTCGCCGGCTCGCCAAGCTGCGCTATCACTTGGCGCTGCAGTTATTGTTGATCGTGTTTTACCTGGTGGTTGCCGAGCGGGTGGTAGAGATTGTGTGGGGCTTCCGCGCTCATTGAAGTATCCTCCGCGCCCGCTTATCACCGATTCAAAGACAGATGACAGGACAAGACATGCAGGCGATGCTCTCGTCGATACTCGACGAAGTGCGCCCCCTGATCGGCCTCGGCAAAGTCGCCGACTACATCCCCGCACTGGCCGACGTGCCCGCCAACCAACTGGGCATCGCCGTGTACGGCAACGACGGTTCCGCCTGCTGCGCCGGTGACGCCGACACGCTGTTCTCGGTACAGAGCATTTCCAAGGTGTTCAGCCTGGTGCAGGCCATCGACCACGGCGGCGAAACCATCTGGGAACGCCTGGGCCACGAGCCTTCCGGGCAGCCGTTCAACTCCATGGTGCAGCTTGAATTTGAACGCGGCCGCCCGCGTAACCCGTTCATCAATGCGGGCGCGCTGGTGATCTGCGACATCAACCAATCGCGCTTTGCCGTGCCGATTTTGTCGATGCGCGATTTCGTCCGGCGCCTGTCGGGTAACCCGCAGATCCTGGTCAACAGCATCGTCGCCGAATCCGAGGCGCAACACGGTGCGCGCAACGCGGCCATGGCCTACCTGATGAAATCGTTCGGAAACTTCCACAACGATGTGGATGCGGTGTTGCATAGTTACTTCAACTACTGCGCGTTGCAGATGAGCTGCCTGGATCTGGCGCGGGCGTTCAGCTTCCTGGCCAACGAAGGCGTGAGCGCCCATAGCGGCGAGCAGATCCTCACCGCGCGCCAGACCAAACAAGTCAACTCGATCATGGCGACTAGCGGGCTGTATGACGAGGCGGGCAATTTTGCCTATCGCGTCGGCTTGCCCGGCAAGAGCGGGGTAGGCGGCGGGATCGTCGCGGTGGTGCCGGGGCAGTTCACGGTGTGCGTGTGGTCGCCGGAGTTGAATGCGGCGGGGAATTCGTTGGCGGGGATGAAGGCGTTGGAGTTGTTGAGTGAGCGGATTGGGTGGTCGGTGTTTTAGAGTCTCTTTCGAGGAGAGCGGTGTCTGGATTGCATGTGGCGTGTTTCGAGCAGGTTGTGGCACTATGCCATCTTTGATGGTTGTGTACGGTCAAGCTCAGCTAGCAACTTTGCAAAAAAATAAAGTCAGATAAAAATATTTAAGGATATGGAATGGACACTATTTCTCAAGCGTTAATTCAATTTGTTTCTTTTGCTGGGACCGAGTCAGCAAAGCTTTTAGTTAAAGACTCTTATGAGGCATTAAAGGCAAGACTGTATGAGAAATATTTTGATAAGGCTGGCCTGAAGCTCGCAATCGGTGCGTTAGAGGTTAAACCTGGCTCTCCAGGTGCGCAGGCATTCGTCTCCGAGCAAGTAGTTGAGTCGGGAGCGACCACTGATGAAGAGCTTATAAAACTCGCACGTGAAGTTATTGCGGGCTTGAAGATGTCGAACGATTTTAGCAGCAATAGCCAAGTTGCGACGGGTAATAATATTGCTCAAGCCGACCGCGGTGCGACGGCTTCAGTCAATATAAATCAACTGCCAGCGAAATAAGTATGAGCGAGTCAGGCCAGAAAGCAGAGGGGTTCGCGATTGCGCAGGCGGGTGAGGGCGGAGTAGCCAACGTTACTTTAAATTTTAATTTCGGTCCAAGTTTAGATAAGGCCTCTGGGTGGAGCGGTGATAAGCTAGAGGAAGCATGTCGTAGTTTGAAAGTGACTGAGGCTACGATAAATATGATCATTGATGTTATGGAAAAACACGGGGTGTCCTCTGCGGAGTATCCTTCAGAGATGCGGCGGCTTTCTAAAAAGTTTAACGAGATCGCTTCAAGTGTCGGCACGCTCAAGGTTGATGGCAGTGCGGTTGACAATCTGTATCAAAAAGCAAATAACTTGATATTGTCTGCGCGAACTGATAGTGATTTGGATGAGCCGCAAGATTTGCTTTATCAAGCGCTGCAGTTATCAGCCCAGATGGTTTCTGAGAAGGCTGTTCAGATAAATAATTTGGTTGCAGACCGTGATAAAGCACTGAGTGATCTCTCAAAGGTAAGTGTCAGAGTTGCAGAGCTTGCTGAATTAAGATTTCAGTATGGTGATGCTGCCAGAAGTTATCTTCAGATTGCGGAATCTTATCGCGATATTGGCGATGTATCCGAGTGGGAGCGTTTTCTTCTCAAGTCGGCAGATGTCCTGAAAACAGGCGCCGAGCGTAATTCTGATAGAGGCATGCTTGAGAAAAGCATCCTGCAATATCGAGATTTATACTCTCAGGCCCATAGTGCTCAGAGTGGGCGTTTAGGTGATATCCTTTTGGAGTATGGGTCCGCGTTGGCTCTTATGGGCGAGAGGTCTAGCGATACTGTACATCTCATAAAAGCGTTAGATATATACAAAGAGGCCGAAGTATTTTTTTCTGATGATTCAGAAGTGTGCTCTATGGTGCTTCAGAATATTGCAGTGGTTGGATTTCATCTTGCTGATCGTTCGTCTGTGGATGAGGCAAATAAGATTGTTTTAGATAGTTTTGCTAGCGCCCTGCGTGCCATAGAGTCATGTGATCAAACACGTCATCCGTTTAAGTGGGCGCTTGCCGTTTATAGTTATGCAACTAATCGGCTTGCTCGCATTCGTCCGGATGAGCCCGATGCGCTCTCTACCTATACTGAATTGTTTAACAGTTTGGTGGAGGTTGCTGATATTTTTGAGCAGTATGATAGTTTTCACTGGGCGGCAGCTAAAAATTCAATCTCTAATGCTTGCGTTTCACTGGCGAAAGCTTTAGTGGTGCGACAGATCTTCGTCGGATTTGTCGACTACCTCAAGTTGGCTTTGAAATGCCTTGAAGAAGCACAAACTGTCTGGACCCTCGAGAAAGCTCCCTCGGATTGGGTTATTGCTGAGATGAATAAAGGACTTGTGTGTTCGTTGTCCATGCTTGCCGAAGGGAACGAGTCTGCAGCCGATGAAGGGGTTGTTTTTTTTAAGTCTGCAATCGCTCAAGCTGAGAAGATTAATTCGCCAATTCAAGCTGCGGAGAGCTATCACAATCTCGGGATTTTGTTGTATCAGCAGGGTTTTATGAAACGCTCCGTTGTACATTTATCCTCCGCGATAGAAGCTTTTTCAAAGTCGACGGGTGTCAGAACGGCGGATAATTACCCTGTACAAAATGAAGTCTCTAAAAGGTTGATAAAGCAATGCACTTTGAAGTTGGCTGAGTTATATCGGTCCGAGGATTGAATTGTAATAATCCGCTAAATTTTTGTGGGAGGGGCTCGCCCCTCCCACTGGATTTTGTGGTGTTTGGAAAATGCAGTCAGCTCACGTTGAGCCGGTCAAGCAGGCTGTACCACGCCACCCCCGCCCCAATATAAAACCGCTGCAACCCATGCATCGGCAACCGCTGCAACGCCGTCACTGGGTAGGCAAACTCTGCGTTGCCGTCACACAACCGTCCCGCCAATTGCTGACCCAGGCTGGTACACAACGCAATCCCCCGGCCATTGCACCCCAGCGCCAACGTGAGCCCCGGCGCCGGTTGGTGTACATGGGGCATGAAGTCCCGCGTGATCGCGATTCGCCCGGCCCAGCGATACTCGAATTCCAGTGGCCCCAATTGCGGAAACAGCAACGCCAGCGAACGCTCCAGATGAGCAAAATCCGTGGGCGAGGAGGGGTCGTTAAACAACCCGCGTCCGCCCATCAACAAGCGGCCATGGCTGTCTCTGCGAAAGTACAGCAGCAGCCTTTGTGCGGTGGAAACGGTTTCCTGGCCCGGCAAAATGCTCTCGGCCGCACGCCCGGTCAAAGGCTTGGTCGCGACGATAAAACTGTTCGCCGCAAGGATGCTTTGCGCCATGCCGGGCCACAGGTTGCCGCTGTAGCCATTGGTCGCGAGTACTACTTGGTCGGCGGTCACCTGCGCCCCGGAAGCGGTCTGCAATTGCCAGCCGGACCCCTGACGCTGCAACCCCGTCACCGCACTCTGTCCATGAATCCTTACACCCGCCGCCAACGCCGCACCGACCAACCCACGGGCATACGCCAACGGGTGAATCGCCCCGGCCCGGCCGTCCAGCCAGCCGCCGGCAAAGGCGTCACTGCCCATCCGCGAAGCCACCGCTGCTGCATCCAACCGCTGCACCGGTACACCCCGCCGGGCCCACTGATCTGCCCGCGCGTACAACCCGGCGACGCCTTTTTCGCTGTACGACACCTGCATCCAACCCTTGCGTACCGGAGCACAATCGATGCCGTGTTTTTCGATCAGCTTGAACACCAGGTCCGCCGAGTTCGATACGGTTGAGATCAACGGTTCGGCGCGCTCCGCCCCATACATCTGCACCAGTTGTTCCGGGTCATATTTGAGGGTGGGGTTGACCTGCCCACCGTTGCGCCCGGACGCACCCCAACCCGGTTCGTTAGCTTCCAGCACACACACGCTCACGCCACGCTCGGCCAAATGCAGCGCCGTCGATAAGCCGGTGTACCCGGCGCCGACAATCGCCACATCCACCTTCACCGATTCACTCAACGCAGGCGTCGGCACCACCGACGGCGCGGTCGCTGACCACAATGACTTCATGACAGGCTCCGCGTATCGCCAGTGGGGTGCAGCACCCGCCGTAGGAAGTCCTGGGTCCTCGGATGCTGTGGATTGCCCAGCACCTGCTCCGCTGCGCCGCTTTCGACGATGTAGCCGCCGTGCAGGAAGCACACTCGGTCGGCCACTTCCCGCGCAAACCCCATTTCGTGGGTGACCACGATCATGGTCATGCCTTCGTCGGCGAGGGTGCGCATCACCGCCAGCACATCGCCCACCAGTTCTGGGTCGAGGGCGGAGGTGGGTTCGTCGAACAGCATCGCCTCGGGTTTCATCGCGAGGGCGCGGGCGATGGCCACGCGTTGCTGCTGGCCACCGGAGAGTTGTTCCGGGTAAGCGTCGGCCTTGGCACTCAAGCCGACCTTTTCCAGCAACACCAGGGCTTCCTCGCGGGCCTGTTGCGCAGGTTCGCCTTTGACATACACCGGGCCTTCCATGACGTTTTCCAGCACGGTGCGATGGGGGAACAGGTTGAAGCGCTGGAACACCATACCCATGCGGCTGCGCAGGGTGTGCACGGTCTTGCTGCCGCGTTGCACGGTTTGGCCAAATACGGTGATGGCTCCGCCGTCATAAGCTTCCAGCGCATTGATGCAGCGCAGCAGCGTGGACTTGCCCGAGCCCGAGGGGCCGATCAGGCATACGACTTCGCCCTTGGCCACGTCCAGGTCGACGCCGTGCAGCACGCGGTGGCTGCCGTAATGTTTTTGCAGTTGGCGAATCTCGATCATGCTTTTTTCCTCCGGCCCAGATGCTGTTCCATGCGGCGCAGGCCATACACCAGCGGCAGGCTCATCAGCAGGTAGAGCAGGGCGACCAGGGTGTAGACGGTCATGTTCTGGAACGTGGACGAGGCAATGAGTTGGCCCTGGCGGGTCATCTCGGCCACGGTAATAGTCGATACCAGGGACGAGTCCTTGAGCATCATCACCAGGGTGTTGCCGTAGGGCGGCAGGGCGATGCGGAATGCCTGCGGCAGGATCACGCGGCGCATCATCAGTGCCGAGCGCATGCCCAAGGCTTCGGCGGCCTCGCGCTGGCCCTGTTCCACGGCAATGATGCCGGTGCGAAAGTTCTCGGCCTGATACGCCGAGTAGGCGATGCCCATGCCGATCACGCCCGCGTAGAACGCGGTGAGGTGCACGCCCATGTCCGGCAGCACAAAGTAGATGTAGAACAGCTGCACAATGATCGGCAGGCCACGGATCACGTTGATGATGGTGCTGGCCGTCCACGACAGCGCGCGGATCGGCGACAGCTTGAGCAGCGCCAGCACCAGGCCGATCGCGCTGCTGAGCAGGAACGACAGCACGGTGATCTGGATCGTCACCCAGGCGCCTTGCAGCAGGATCGGCAAAAAGTCCTGGGCGTTTTGCAGGAACTCGGCAGGGTTCATGGACGCACCTGGGTATCAAGTCCCCACTTCTTGAGGATGCTGTCCAGGGTGCCGTCGGCCTTGATGCTGGCGATGGCGGTGTTCAGGCGCTCCAGGGTCTGTGAATCGCCCTTGCGTACCACCAGGCACACTTCGCCGACGTTGGTGGGCTTGTAGTCCGGGGCGAGTTTCACGCCTTTGAACAGCTTCTGGCGAATCTGGTAGGCCACCACCGGCTGGTCGCCCACGGCGGCTTTGATGCGGCCCAGGGACAGGTCGCGGACCATCTCGCCAATGGAGTCGTAGGTGCGGATCTCCTTGAAGATGCCGAGCTTGTTCAACTGGTCATAGAAGATGGTGCCGGCCTGTACGCCGACCACCTGATCCTTGAGTGGCATGAGGTCAGGGTAGGCGGCGTTGTCGTCGGCATTAATAATCAGGCCTTCACCGTAGGCATGCACCGGGGCGCTGAAGTCGACGACCTTGGTGCGCTCTTCGGTCTTGAGCATGCCGGCGGAAATGAAGTCGAGCTTGCCGGAAGTGAGCGACGGAATCAGCGCGGCAAAGTTGGTCTGCTCGATCTGGCTGGTGAACCCGCCGGCCTTGCCCACGGCTTCGGCCACATCAACCATCACACCCTGGATACTGTTGCTCTTGATGTCGAGAAAGGTAAACGGCGAGCCACTGGCGGTTGCACCGACTTTGTACGAGGACGCACTGTCTGCGTGCGCGGCGCTGACACAAACGGCGGCGCACAGACCGAAGGCAAGGCGGCGAAACAAGGGCGAAAGACTGTTCATCGGGTTACTCCAGAAGGAAAACGGAAAGTCAGTACCGCGAGCGGCTGCCGATGAAATCGCAAGCTCTGTGCCATTTCGATTGTTAAAAATCGTATATCGGTATGGAAAATCGACAAAATGAACAATTCGTATCGGTATGCGATATTAAGTAGTCTATTTGTGTGGTTTGAGGTAGAAATATCGCTACGCCTAATCGACCTGACCACGAGTCCGCCATGTCCGAAGAACGCAACAGCCTGCACAACCAATCCCTGGAAAAAGGCCTGTCGGTGCTCAAGGCATTCAGCGCTCAGCGCCGCAGCATGAGCCTTGCAGAGGTGGCCGAGGCTGCCGGCATGACCAAAAGCTCGGCTCAACGCATGGTGTTTACCCTCGAAAGCCTGGGTTACCTTCGGAAACACTCCCGCACACGGCATTACCAACTCACACCTCGGGTGCTGGAGTTGGGCTTCAGCTACCTGGATGCGCATTCGTTGATCGAAGTGGCCAATCCGTTCCTGTCGGAGCTGACCCGACTGACCGGCGAGACGTCATGCCTCACCGAGCCTGCGGGCTACGACATGACCTATATCGCGCGGTTTGTCAGCTCAGGGTTTGTGCCGGTGCACATGCCGATCGGTTCGCGGGTGCCGATGTATTGCACGGCGTCGGGAAGGGCGTATTTGAGCGCGTTGCCGCAGGAGGAGGCGTTGGTGTTGATTGAGAACAGCCAGCGCATTGCCCACACCAGCCAGACGCTGACTGACGTCGAGCAGATTCTGGAGTCGTTGCAACAGGTGCGCGAGCAGGGCTACGCGGTGAATGGCCAGGAGCTGTTCCTGGGTGACATGACCATCGGCGCGCCGGTGTTGGGGGCTAATGGCCGGCCCGTGGCGGCGGTGCATGTGGTGGCGCCGACCAGTCGGTGGAGCAGGGCGGATGCGGAGCGACAGTTGGCGCCGGCGTTGTTGCAATGTTCGCGAGCGCTGAGCAATTCGGCGCGGAACCTCGAATAACTCCACTCTCACACCCGCTGCACATCACCTGTAGGAGCCGGCTTGCCGGCGATGGCGGTCTATCAGCTAATACATTCGGCACTGACAGATCGCTATCGCAGGCAAGCCCGCTCCCACAGTTGAGCTTCATTGGTTTCGAGAGTGTTGTTCGATCAGGCTGCCGGATGAGCCTGGTCCAGCGCTTTGTCTACCAACAATTGCACACCTTCAAGCATGCGGCAGATACCCAGCGCTACATTGCGTTGAGCACCCTCGACTTCAAAGGCGAGATGGGCGGCGATGTCGTTGAGGCAGGCCAGGTCTTGCGAGGCATTGGCCAGCAGGGTCTCGCTGCCCAGTTCGGGGCGGAGGGTGAAGGGAGTTGCTGGGGGATTTGGACTGTCTTTGATCATGGTGGCATTCCTAAGATTAGTGGAGCTGCCAGCGTTCGCGGTCAAACGAAGAGGGTGGCAGCTGTACGCGGGTTGACCGACCGGCAATCAAAGGAAATCCGGCATACCCGAAGGTATCCCGCGTACAGCCGCCGTGACACGATACCTCAGGCATAAAAAAAACGCCTGAAATAGGTTTTGGCGCAACAGTACTTTAATTAATCGGACGGTCAAATCCGGTCGCTGAATGGGCAGCGACGGCGAGGAGGTTAGCCAGCGAAGTTCCTAGAGACAACCTGAAAGCCTTGTGGGAAATCTCTGAACACAGCAATGAGCCATGTGGAAGGGGGCTTGCTCTGATGCCAGTCAGTTAAGGAAACGACAGGCAGCCACATTCTTGTGGTGAGCGGGCAAGCCCGCTCACCACAGAGGTTGTATTGCGCTTAACTGCTTGGCATTAGAGCAAAACCCCGTCCAACAAAAAATGCGCCCCTGGAGGCGCATTTTTTTGTTCGGTCAGCTATCGCCCGATCAGGCAGTCGCATCCCACGCACGGTCACCGTTCTCGTCTTTAATGCGAGTCGGCAAGCCCATCACGTCCAGCGCTTTCAGGAACGGCTCAGCCGGCAGTTCCTCGACGTTGGCCATGTGCTTCACATCCCACTCGCCACGGGCAACCAGCAGCGCAGCGGCCACCGGTGGCACGCCTGCGGTGTAGGAGATGCCTTGGCTGTCAGTCTCGGCAAAGGCTTCTTCATGGCAGGCCACGTTGTAGATGAACATCTCGTGGGGCTGGCCATTTTTGGTGCCCTTGACCAGGTCACCGATGCAGGTCTTGCCGGTGTAGCCGGGGGCGAGCGAAGACGGGTCGGGCAGCACGGCCTTGACCAGTTTCAACGGCACGACTTCCAGGCCTTCGGCGGTGGTGACCGGCTTTTCGGAGAGCAGGCCGAGGTTTTTCAGCACGGTGAACACGTTGATGTAGTGTTCGCCGAAGCTCATCCAGAAACGCACGTTGGGCACGTCGAGGTTTTTCGACAGCGAGTGCACTTCATCATGGCCGGTGAGGTAGAGGTTCTGCGAACCGACAACTGGCAGGTCATCAGTGCGTTTGACTTCGAACATGGTGTTGCTGGTCCACTGGCTGTTCTGCCAGCTCCACACCTGTCCGGTGAACTCGCGGAAGTTGATTTCCGGGTCGAAGTTGGTGGCGAAGTATTTGCCATGGGAGCCGGCATTGACGTCGAGAATGTCGATCGAATCAATGCGGTCGAAATGCTGTTGCTGCGCCAGCGCGGCATACGCGTTGACGACACCCGGGTCGAAGCCCACGCCAAGGATGGCGGTGATGTTCTTCTGTTTGCACTCTTCCAGGTGGTTCCATTCGTAGTTGCCGTACCACGGCGGGGTCTCGCAGACCTTGCCCGGCTCTTCGTGGATGGCGGTGTCGAGGTAGGCTACGCCCGTATCGATGCAGGCGCGCAGCACCGACATGTTGAGGAACGCGGAACCCACGTTGATGACGATCTGCGATTCGGTCTCGCGGATCAGGGCCTTGGTCGCTTCCACGTCCAGGGCGTTCAGCGCGAAGGCTTGGATGTCGGCGGGAACCTTGAGGCTACCCTTGGCCTTGACGCTGTCGATGATGGCCTGGCATTTGGAGATGTTGCGCGACGCGATAGCAATACGACCGAGTTCGTCGTTGTGCTGCGCGCACTTGTGGGCCACCACCTTGGCGACACCTCCTGCACCAATGATAAGAACGTTCTTTTTCAATTGCTTTATCTCTCCTTTATCCGCCAGCTTACGAAAGGCTGGACAGGTAGTCGTCGTAACCAAATTCACGAACCACCTCGACAGTACCGTCGAGTTGTTTCACTACGATGGACGGCATTTTCAGGCCGTTGAACCAGTTTTTCTTGACCATGGTGTAGCCTGCGGTGTCGATGAACGACAGCCGATCGCCGATGGCCAGCGGACGATCAAATTGGTACTCGCCGAAGATGTCCCCGGCCAGGCAGGATTTGCCGCACACCATGAAGGTGTGTTCGCCGTCGCTTGGCGCCAGCTTGGCGTTGAGGCGGTAGATCAGCAGGTCCAGCAGGTGGGCTTCGATGGAGCTGTCCACGACGGCGAGATTCTTGCCGTTGTAGAGGGTGTCGAGCACGGTGACTTCCAGGGAGGCGCTGTTGGTGATCGCCGCTTCGCCGGGTTCCAGGTACACCTGCACGCCGTACTTTTCGGAGAACGCCTTCAGGCGCGCGCAGAACGCGTCCACGGCATAGTCTTCACCGGTGAAGTGGATGCCGCCGCCGAGGCTGACCCACTCGACCTTGTGCAGCAGCGCGCCGAAGCGTTCTTCGATGGTGCCGAGCATTTTGTCGAACAGGCTGAAATCGCCGTTCTCGCAGTTGTTGTGGAACATGAAGCCGGAGATCTGCTCGATCACGCCTTCGATCTTCACCGGGTCCCATTCGCCCAAACGGCTGAACGGACGCGCCGGGTCGGCCAGCAGGTAGTCGGAGCTGCTTACCTGCGGGTTGACGCGCAGGCCGCGGGTCTTGCCCTCGGAACGTTCGGCAAAACGCTGCAATTGGCTGATCGAGTTGAAGATGATCTTGTCGCAGTTATCCAGCATCTCTTCGATTTCATCGTCGGCCCAGGCCACGCTGTAGGCGTGTGCCTCGCCTTCGAACTTCTGGCGGCCGAGCTTGAGCTCATACAACGACGACGAAGTGGTGCCGTCCATGTATTGCTGCATCAGGTCGAACACCGACCAGGTGGCAAAGCACTTGAGCGCCAGCAACGCCTTGGCGCCGGACTGCTCGCGCACGTAAGCAATCTTCTGCATGTTGACCAGAAGCTTCTGTTTATCGATGAGGTAGTACGGCGTTTTGATCATTTTTGAGAGCCTGCGGCGGTGCCTGCCAAAAAAGGACACGCATTGTGCCCGCACTTGGATCGAATCGAAAGGTTCGTGGGCGGATTTTGCTGCCCTGGGTTTTCAATAATGCCTGCGGAGTATGACTATCTATGGGCATACCCCGGCCCATTTTGATTTGTGTGTAGCAAGCCAGGTGCCATCAAACTGTCATCTCCTTACCGCCGAACTGCCACATTCCCCCGCTACTGTCCTCGCCAATGAGATCGATCTCAAGCGAGTGACAATGACTGACCTGAAAGACGTAGCCCGGCTGGCGGGCGTATCCCGCGCCACCGCCGCCCGTACCTTTGCTTCCCCCGACCAGGTGCGCCCGACCACCCGTGAGCAGGTGTTCGCCGCCGCCCGAGAGTTGGGTTTTCGCCCCAATCTGCTGGGTCGCCAGCTGCGTCTGCAAACTACCCAGTTGATAGGCGTGGTGGTGCCCAATCTGCTCAACCCGGTGTTTGCTGAACAGTTTCAGGCCATGGAGCGCGCCGCTCGGGCGCGCGGCTACAGCCTGTTGCTGGCGACCACCGACTACAGCAGCGAGCGCGAATGCATTGTGGTGGAAGAACTGTTGCGCCAGCGCGTCGATGGCCTGGTGCTGACGGTCACCGATGCCGAGAGCAACAGCGTGCTCAGCAGCTTGAACACCGAGCAAACCCCGTTCGTGCTGGCTTATCACCAACCGAGCAATCCCAACTACAGCGCCGTGTCGGTCGATAACCGCGCAGGTATGGCGCTGGCCACGCGTTACCTGCTGGAGACGGGGCATCGGCGCATCAGTATGGTCGCCGGCCCTGCATTGCAATCCGACCGTGCCCGCCTGCGCTACGCCGGTTATTGCGACGCCATGCGCGAATACGGCCTGGAACCCCGCGCAGTGATCGAAATGCCGGCCCACACCCAGGCCGAATTCACCGCCATCGAACCTTTTCTGCAAGGCGCCGAAGCGCCCACCGCATTGGTGTGCTCCAACGATTTCCTGGCGATCAGCCTGATCGCCGAACTGCGCCGCAACGCCTGGAACGTACCCGAACAACTCTCGGTGATGGGCTTCGACGGCATCAGCCTCGGCACCCAGATTCACCCGACCCTGTGCAGCGTGGTGCAGCCCATCGCGCTGCTCGCCAGCACCGTGATTGACCAGTTGCTGGCGCAGATCGCCGGTAACGCCCCGATTTCCCACTGCCTGCCTTGCCACATTCGCCCCGGCGACAGTACCCAACCCCATGAGGAGACCCTAGATGCGCGCACTCAGTAAAACCCTCGCCGCCGTGCTGCTGTGCGGAGCGGCCAGCCTGGCCCAGGCCGCCGACACCGCAATTTGCTACAACTGCCCGCCGGACTGGGCCGACTGGGGTACCCAGCTCAAGGCCATCGCCGCCAGCACCGGCGTGCAAGTACCGCTGGACAACAAGAACTCCGGCCAGTCCCTGGCGCAGTTGGTGGCGGAAAAGGCCGCGCCGGTGGCCGACGTCGTGTACTACGGCGTGACCTTCGGCCTGCAGGCGCAAAAAGCCGAGGTGGTCGACACCTACAAGCCCAAGGCCTGGGAGCAGATTCCCGCTGGCTTGAAAGACCCGGCCGGCCATTGGTTCGCGATCCACTCCGGCACCTTGGGCATCATGGTTAATGTTGATGCGCTGGGTGGTTTGCCGGTGCCGCAAAGCTGGGCCGACCTGCTCAAGCCGGAATACAAAGGCATGGTCGGTTACCTCGACCCGTCCAGTGCCTTCGTCGGCTACGTGTCGGCCGTGGCGATCAACCGCGCACTGGGCGGCGACCTGGACAACTTCGCGCCGGCCATCGACTACTTCCAGAAGTTGGCGAAGAACGCGCCCATCGTGCCCAAGCAAACCGCCTATGCGCGGGTGCTGTCCGGTGAGTTGCCGATCCTGGTGGACTACGACTTCAACGCCTACCGCGCGCGCTACAAAGACAAAGCCAACGTCGCCTTTGTGATCCCGAAAGAAGGCAGCATCAGCGTGCCCTACGTGATGAGCCTGGTGGCCAACGCGCCGCACCGCGCCAACGGGGAAAAGGTCCTCGACTTCGTGCTGTCGGACGAAGGCCAGGCACTCTGGGCCAAGGCCTACCTGCGCCCGGTGCGCCCGATGAAAATGCCGGCTGACGTGGCCGCACAGTTTCTGCCCGACAGCGACTATGCCCGCGCCGGGGTGGTGGACTACGAAAAAATGGCCGCTGTGCAGGAAGCCTTCGCCGCCCGTTACCTGAACGAGGTCAAGTAAGTGGCAGCATCGGCAAAACATGCCGCCTGGGCGATGGCCCCGGCCTTTGCGGTGCTGCTCGCCTTTTGGCTGTTGCCGCTGGCGCACTTGATGATGCTCGGCGCCGAGAGCAGCGACAGCAATGGCAGTGGTTACTGGCAGGTGCTCAGCAGCGCGCAGTACCTGGGCAGCCTTGGGCAAACGCTGGTCCTGGCCGTGGTGGTGACGCTGGTGGCGCTGGTGATCGGTGGCATCAGCGGCGTGTTCCTCGCCCGGCACCAGTTTTTCGGGCGCTCGGCGCTGGTGGCGTTGCTCACGTTTCCTTTGGCGTTTCCCGGTGTGGTGGTGGGCTTCCTGGTGATTCTGCTGGCGGGCCGCCAAGGCCTGCTGGCCTCACTGGGCCTGCAACTGGCCGGCGAGCGCTGGATCTTTGCCTACTCATTGGCGGGGCTGTTTGTGGGTTACCTGTACTTCTCGATTCCACGGGTGATCCTCACCGTGATGGCCGCGTGCGAGAGCCTCGACCGCAGCCTGGAGGAGGCCGCGCATTCCCTGGGGGCCGGACACTGGCGCGTGGTGTGTGACGTGATCGTGCCAGGCCTGGCGCCCGCGTTGGCGTCTTGCGGGGCCATCTGTTTTGCCACGTCCATGGGCGCCTTCGGCACGGCCTTTACCTTGGGCACGCGCCTCAATGTCACCCCGGTGGCGATCTACAACGTGTTCACCAACTACGCCAACTTTGCCGTCGCCGCTGCGCTGTCGGTGGTACTTGGCGCGGTGACCTGGGCGGTGTTGCTGCTGACGCGGCGCCTGGTGAAAAATTCGGGGACTGTGCTGTGAAGCGCTCATCGTTGTTTGTGCTGCAACTGCTGTTCACCTTGTTGGTGTGCGCCTTCATGTTGGTGCCGGTGCTGATGTCGTTGCTGGCCGGTTTGACCCGCAACTTCTTCGTCGGCCTGTCCAGCGGCTTGACCTTCGATTGGTTGGTCCAGGTGTGGCAGGCCTATTCGCCCACTGTGTGGTTGTCGCTGCAATTGGCGCTGGCCTGTGCGGTGTGTGTCTGCGTGATCGGCGTGCCGGCGGCCTACGCCCTGGTGCGGATGAACAACCGCTTCAGCCGCGCTTTCGAAGAATTGATGGTGCTGCCGGTGGCGATGCCGGGGTTGGCCAGTGCGTTGGCGTTGCTGCTCACCTACGGCCAGTTCGGCAGCTTTCGCAGCAGTTGGGTGTTCATCCTGGTCGGGCATGTGCTGTTCACCTTGCCGTTTTTGGTACGCCCGGTGATGGCGGTGATGCAACGCCAGCAACTGCCAGTGCTGGAAGAGGCGGCGGCCAGCTTGGGCGCCGGTCCGATCAAGCGTTTTTTCAGTGTGGTGGTGCCCAACTGCCGTGCAGGAATCCTGGCCGGTGTGCTGATGGTGGTGACCTTGTCCCTGGGTGAATTCAACCTGACCTGGATGCTCCACACCCCCATGACCAAGACGCTGCCCGTGGGCCTGGCTGACAGCTACGCCTCGGCGCGCCTGGAAATTGCCAGCGCCTACACCCTTATCTTTTTGCTGATGATCGTGCCGCTGCTGATTGCGCTGCAGGCCATCAGTGCCCGTTTGTCCCGTGGAGAGCGTCGATGACCGCTATCACTATCCGCCTGCAAGGCTGTCGCAAGGCGTTCGCCGACGGCACCGTGGCCGTGCATGACTTGAACCTGACCGTCGAAGGCGGCGAAACCCTGGCGATTCTCGGTCCGTCCGGCTGTGGCAAGACCACCACCTTGCGCCTGATCGCCGGCCTGGAGCGCCCGGATGTGGGCCAGGTGTTGTTCGGTGACCAAGACGTGACGCGCCTGCCCATCGAGCGCCGCGATGTGGGCATGGTGTTCCAGAACTACGCGCTGTTTCCCAACCTGGATGTGGCGGGGAACATCGTCTACGGCTTGAAGATTCGCGGGATGTCGGTGACTGAGCGCAACAAGCGCTGCGACGAGTTGCTTGAACTGGTGGGGTTGCAGCAGCACGGCAAGCGCAGCATCCATGAACTCTCCGGCGGCCAGCGCCAGCGCGTGGCATTGGCCCGCGCCTTGGCGCCGCGTCCGAAAGTGCTGTTGCTGGACGAACCCCTGGCGGCCCTCGACGCGCAATTGCGCGAACGCCTGCGCAGCGAACTGAATGACCTGCTGCGCGGCCTCGGCATCACCTCGGTGTTTGTCACCCACGACCAGGGCGAAGCCATGGCCCTGGGCGACCGCATCCTGGTCATGGAGCACGGCCGTGTCGCGCAACTGGCCAGCCCGCGTGACATCTACCAGAAACCCGCCAACGCCTTCGTCGCCGGCTTCGTCGGCAACCTCAATGCCTTCACCGTGATCGAGCCTTCGGCCCATGGCTTGAAAGTCTGCGGCGGCGAGTTGCCGTGGCAGGCCACCGAACTGCCCAGCACGGTTTATTGCCGTCCCGAACACCTGAAGGTGATGGAGGGAGAAGGGCACTTACACGGCCGTCTGTTGGCGCAGTTTTTCCAGGGCGCACAAAGCCGCCTGCTGGTGGATGTGGGCGGCCCTCAACCGCTGCTGGTCGACAGCAGCGACAACCAGCTGTACGCCGTCGGCGCGCCGGTCGCCCTGGCGATTGCGCCGCACATGTTGTTCACCCTGAATGCTTGAGAGTCTATGTTGAATCGTCCTTTCCTCGTCGCCCAGATCAGCGACCTGCACCTTAAAGCCGGCCAGCGTCTTACTTACGGCGTTGTCGATACCCTGGGTGCGCTGCGCCGCGCCGTGGATCACCTGAACGCCAGCCACCCACGCCCGGATATTGTGGTGATCAGCGGTGACCTGGTGGACTTCGGCCGCGCCGATGAATATGCCGTGCTGCACCCCGAGCTCGCCCGTTTGCACATGCCGTGCTACCTGGTGCCCGGCAACCACGACACGCGCGGGCCGCTGCTGGAGGCGTTCCGGGATCACGCCTATTTGCCTGTGTCCGCAGAGGCCCCATTGGACTGGGTGGTGGACGAGCATCCGCTGCGCCTGATCGGCCTCGACTCCACCATCCCCGGCGGCCACGGCGGCCAGTTGCTCGACAGCCAATTGCAGTGGCTCGACGCGCAATTGTCCCTGCGTCCGGATGCGCCGACCTTGCTGATCCTGCATCACCCGCCGTTTATCAGCGGCATCGGCCATATGGACCGCGAACCCTTCATCAATGCCGCTGCGCTGGAGCAAGTCGTCGCCCGCCATCCGCAAGTTGAGCGCCTGCTGTGCGGGCACTTGCACCGGCCGATGCAGCGCCGTTTTGGCGGCAGCCTGAGTTGTGTGTGCCCCGGCACCTCGCACCAGATCGTGTTGGATCTACAAGAAGCGGCGCCCGCGCATTTCAACCTGGAGCCGGCGGGCTATCTGTTGCATCGCTGGGAGGCGCAACAGGGTTTGATCAGCCACAACGGCGTATTCGGGGACTACCCGGGGCCGTATCCGTTTTATGACGCTCATGGGTTAATTGACTGAGGTTGTGATGAAAGCCACTTTGAATGTGTTAAGCGTGTTGACCGGCGGCCTGGGCGTTGCCCTGAGTCCTTTGGCGTCGGCTGATTTCTTGAGTGACAGCAAAGCCAACTTGAGTATGCGCAACTTCTACTTCAACAACGACAACCGGGACGGCACCGCCGCACCGTCGAAGACCGAAGAGTGGGGCCAGGCGTTTATCCTCAATTATCAATCGGGCTTTACCGACGGCACCGTGGGTTTTGGTCTCGACGCCATCGGCATGCTCGGCATCACCCTGGACAGCGGAGCTGGCCGCCACGTCGGCAGCTCGATGATTCCCAACGACGACGGCAAGGCTACCGACAACTGGGCCCGTGGCGGCGCCACGGCCAAGGCGCGTTTTGCCAAGAGCGAACTGCGCTACGGCTACCTGCGGCCGAACCTGCCGATCCTGGTGAGCAACGACGGCCGCCTGCTGCCGCAGTCCTTCGAGGGTGGGCAAATCACCAGCAAGGACATCGACAACCTGACCCTGATCGGCGGCCAACTGCAACACACCACCGGCCGTGGCTCCAGCGACCGCAGCGGCCTGGCGGCGGCGGGCGGCACCCAGGAAAGCAACAAATTCAACTACGCCGGTGCTGATTACCAGGTGACCAAGGACCTGATGGTCCAGTATTACTACGCCAACCTCGAAGACTATTACCAACAGCACTTCGCCGGGCTGATCCATGTATTGCCGCTGGGCGACTACGGCTCGTTGAAAACCGACCTGCGCTACTTCAAGACCACTTCCGACGGCAAGAACAGCAGCGCCGCTGGCCGTGCTGAAGGTTACAAACTCGGCGGCTATACCAAGAACGGCACCGGTGAAATCGACAACAACACCTGGAGCGCGGCGTTCATCTACTCCCTGGGCCCGCACGCGATCACCGCCGGCTACCAGCAAGTCTCGGACGACAGCAACTTCGCCCAACTCAACCAGGGCGGCCTGGTGAACAAAGGGGAGGGCGGTTCCAGCCTGTACCTCTACACCGACCGTACCGTGCAAACCTTCATCCAGGCCGGCGAGCGCACTGCGTTTGCGCAATACGCCTATGACTTCGCGTCACTCGGCGTGCCGGGGTTGAAGGCGTCGGTGATGTACCTGAAGGGCGATCACATCCTCACCGCCAGCGGCAACGACGCCAGCGAGTGGGAGCGCGATATCGCGCTGGATTACGTGGTGCAGAGCGGCACGTTCAAGAACGTCGGGTTCGGTTGGCGCAATGGCGTTTCGCGCAGTGAAGTGGCGCGCGACCAGGATCAGAATCGGGTGTTTGTGAATTACTCGATTCCGTTGATGTAAAGCCCTCGCCGGAGCGAGCTTCCTGTGGCGAGGGAGCTTGCTCCCGCTGGGATGCGCAGCATCCCCATCCAGCCCAACCACAAACGTACAAGAATCCCCCCCAACCCCCTCAGTAGACTCGCCGCACTCCCTCTACTGCAGGTCTGCCATGGACATCTTCCTCTACGCCTTCAGCGTCATGTACAGCCCCGGCCCCGTGAATTTCATGGGCCTCAACGCCGGGCTCACCGGTCAGTTCCGGCGCTCCACCAGGTTTTTCATCGGCGTGGGCTGCGCGATGCTGGTGTTGTTCGTGCTGTTCGGCTACACCGGCGAGGCGATCATTTCCCAGGCGGTGTTGCCCTATATCTCGTTGATTGGCGGCGTGTACACCTTGTACCTGGCTTATCAGGTGTTCACCGCGCGCACGGTGGTCGATGAAAAAGTCTCTACCGCACCGACCAAGACCCTCACGTTCTGGAACGGCCTGGTGATCCAGTTGCTCAACCCCAAGGGCATCATGGCGGTGCTGCCGATCACCAGCGTCATGCTGCCGGCGGCGCATATCACTGGGGTGTCGATTGCTGTTGTGTCGGCGTTGCTGGCGTTTGGCGCGTTTGGTGCGCCGTGGATCTATGCGTTGCTTGGCGCGTTGCTGGGGCGGCGGATCAACGGGGCGTCGGCGTTTACCGTGTTCAACCGCTGCATGGGGCTGGCGCTGGCGGTGTGTGCGTATTTCATGTTTCACGCGTTCTATGTGCACCTGGTCGCCGCATGAGTGGGGCTTGTCACCTCGACTCACGCATAGATCGAGCTTCTACAGGTACTTGAGCCAGGCCAGGTCGCGGCGTCGCGTCTTGAGCCCGGCAAACCAACGTACCGGCGGATACAGCACCAGTGGCAGCAGCAACGCCACCAGCCAAATGGCGCCCATGCCGTCGAAGCCGAAGTAGTTGCCGTGATTCAGGCCAAACAGTGCCACACATGCGACGTAGAGGATTTTCA
Organism: Pseudomonas reactans; assembly: GCF_013385825.1. Taxonomy (GTDB): domain Bacteria; phylum Pseudomonadota; class Gammaproteobacteria; order Pseudomonadales; family Pseudomonadaceae; genus Aquipseudomonas; species Aquipseudomonas reactans. Next base: position 118,367 of record NZ_JACAPG010000024.1, read on the forward strand.
GCACGTACAGGTGCAGCAGGTAGAAGAACATCGGCGCTGCACCGAAGGCGGCGAGCATGCTGATCCAGCGCTTGCTTCCCGCCTTCTCAAACGCCAGCAACAGCAGCAACCCGATCCCCAGTGTCAGCGCCAGAAACAATAACGAAGGCGGGTACTTGGTGATGTTGAAAAAGCTCATCAGGGTCTGCACGCCACTGTCATAGGCTTGCCACGGTTTCTCGCCATACCCGTTGGCTGCTCGCAACAGCACGAACCCTATCAACGCACTCATACCGGCCAGCAACAAATAGCGCTGGCGCAGCGCCGGCGGCATGCCTTTGGCAAACCACGGGCCGAGGCTGTAGCCCAGGGCAATCACACCGATCCACGGCAGCACCGGATACGTGACGCGCAGGCGCAGCGACTCGCCCACATAGATCCAACTGCGCTCATGCAGGATCGTCCATGGAATATGCAGTGCCGAACCCGCGTCGAAGTGCAGCCCGTCCAGCAGGTTGTGCCCGGCAATGATCACCACTGCCAACACGATCAGCAGCGGACGCGGCAACCACACCAGCGCCGCAAGGGCGATCATGCTCACGCCAATCGCCCAGATCACTTGCATATAGATCACGCTGGGCGGCAGCTGGAAGGTCCAGGCGAAGTTGACCAGGGTGAACTCCAGCACCACCAGGAACAGCCCACGCTTGAACAGGAACGCCGACACATCGCGCCGGCCCTGGTATTTCTGGCCGTATAGCCACGCCGACAAGCCCGTAAGCAACACAAACACTGGCGCACACAAGTGGGCGAGGGTGCGGCTGAAAAACAGCGCGGGCTCGGTGCTGTCGATGGTCATCGGGTCGCTGACCTGAAGGTGCAGCAGGAAGGTTTCGCGCACATGGTCTAGCAGCATGAACAGGATCACCAGGCCGCGCAGGGCATCGATGGAGAGCAGGCGTTGGCGCAGGGGAACAGCGTCGGTCATGGGCGAGGGTCACAGGGCAGGGCGGAAATGGGTTGTTATCCTATAACATTAATTAACGCGTTGCCGCGATTCGTCACCAAGGATTCTGATACTGTCAGTGAAATCGTTTGTGCAGGCCCCTCATCATGACTACCCCACAATCCGTTCTCGATTTCTGGAAACACGCCGGCCCCAAGCGCTGGTTCGCCAAGGATGACACCTTCGACGCCACCTTCCGCGACACCTTCCACACCCCCCACCTGCAAGCCGCCCGGCGCGAACTGGAGCACTGGCTGGACTCGGCGCAAGGTGCCTTGGCGCTGCTGATTCTGCTTGACCAATACCCGCGCAACGCCTTTCGCGGCACCGCCCATATGTTCGCCACCGACCCATTGGCCCGCCTGTATGCGAGGCGCATGGTCGACGCCGGGTTGGATCAGCAGATTGAGCCGGCATTGCGTGCGTTCTGTTACCTGCCGTTCGAACACTCCGAAGACCCGGCGGATCAGCAGCGCTCACTGGTCCTGAACCAGCAACTGGACGCCAACACTTACCATTGGGCCAAGGAGCACGCGCGCATTATTGAGCAGTTCGGGCGATTTCCCCATCGTAATGGCGTGTTGGCGCGAGAGACCACGGAGGAGGAGCGCGCCTTTTTAGACAAGGGTGGCTTTGCCGGTTAGCCCGGTATTCCGAGTAGGAATGGCCCCATAAAAACAGCGCATTGTCTTTCTCGCCGCACATCTCGTAGCGTGGTGTTCCATTCACGGAGAATCGTTATGAGCCAGCGTCCGTTGCGCCTGTATGTTGATCATTTGTATACCAGCCCCTACGCGATGTCGGTGTTCGTCACTCTGCGGGAAAAAGGCCTGGCGTTCGACACCTTGACCCTGGACTTGGACGCCGCGCAGAACCAGACCGCCGACTTCGCCCAACTGTCCCTGACCCAGTGCGTGCCAACATTGGTAGAAGGAGACTTTGCGCTGTCGGAGTCTTCGGCAATTACTGAGTACCTAGAAGAGGCTTACCCCGAGACGCCGGTCTATCCGGCCGATCCCAAGCAGCGGGCGAGGGCGCGGCAGGTGCAGGCCTGGTTGCGCAGTGACTTGTTGCCGATCCGCCAGGAGCGTTCGACGATGGTGGTGTTCTACGGGCAGAAGATGCCGCCCTTGTCCCCGGGGGCCGAAGCAGCGGCGCGCAAGCTGATCAACGCGGCCCAGGCGCTGTTGGCGGGTAACCGGGCGTATCTGTTCGGCGCGTGGTCGATTGCCGATGTGGACCTGGCGGTGATGCTCAATCGCCTGATTCTCAACGGCGACAGCGTGCCCGCCGAGTTGGTGGAATACGCGCAGCGCCAGTGGCAGCGGCCCTCCGTGCAGGCGTGGATCAATCAGCAACGTCCTGCGCTGTAGAGCGCTCAGTGATCTGCAAGACGCGGCGATCCAGGTCTTCCCAATCCGCCATGCCCAGCACCCGCGTGGTGTTCAAGCCCCGCAGGTAACCGCGCAGTTGCTGGGCGCTGGCGCTGATTTGATCGGCGTCGGCTGCCTCGTCCTGCAGCACGTGTTCATAGTCGACCAGGTAATCGGCGACCCGCTCGCGAAACTCCGGTAGTACGGCTTCGCGGATGCGGTCGAAGGTTTTCTGGTGGGGCTTCATGGCGTGGTCCTTATAAGTTTTATGTCAGCACTATCGGTTCAGATAATAGTCACCATCAAGGATCGCAAGTTCTGTTTTTGCAGGAAAAGCGGAAAATCACCCCATCGAGACGCTGTTCAAGGAAATGCGCGATGAGGACGTTTATTCAGCTGGCGTTGATGGCTTTGATGCTCGGCACGGTTGCTATCAACAACGCGGCAATCGCCGTCGATCTGCGTACGAGCCATTTGCTACCTATCAACGGTAGCGTAGACTCCCTGCAACACGCGCAGTCGGTGGGTGTATTGCTGACTGACAGCACCCGCGACAACCTCAGCTACCTTGAACGCTACCACGACATGGCCTTGAATGGCGCCAAGGGTGCCCTCGACGGGCGTATCCGCCAGGCGTTCGTCAGCAGCTCCGACCCGGAACTGGCCATCGATTGGTTGATGAGTTCGCTACAGGGAACCTTTTTGTCGGTGACGGTCTACGACAACCTGGATGCCTTGGTGCAGGCTCACCCCGATGTGGTGGTGATGCTCGATACCCATAACCAACTGCTGACCCAGCGTAACGACCAGGTCGAGGCGCGTTTTATTGCGCGGTTCTATGATGCGAACCTGCAATACATCGCCAAGGCCGAAGGCTCGGTGCACAAGCAGGTGCCGTCGGTGTGGGTGCATGACCAGGCTGCGCCGGAAATTGCTGCGCAGATCGAGCAGCAGCGGGACGTGCAACTGGATGCCTTGAAGCAGTTCGATGCCTCGCTCAAGGCGTTGGTTCGTGCAGGTTGATGTGAACCTTTATTTTTTATGATCAGGAATTTTTCATGCGCGCTTTTTTCGCCCCGGCCTTGGCCTTTGCTTCTCTGATGTTGGCCGGTTGTGTGTCCGCCCCCAACGCTCCAACCCTGACCTTGCAGACCAGCAAAACGCCTGAAGCCTATGTGCAGTGCGTGCTGCCCAAGCTGGAAAAACACAAGATCACCTCCACCGTGACGCAGAACTCGCGCCACGCCAAAGTGGTGTTGACCAGCAAGATTGCCGCTGATGATGTGCTGGAAGCCTACAAGTCCCAGGACGGCGCCAAGGTGTTCCTGTATGAGCGCAAGCCGCTGGCGTCGACGATTACACCGTCGCGGCTTGAGCTTGCTGCCAAGGAATGCCAATAATTTCGCGTATCGCCTAGGGCTTGGCTTCGTTGCTGAAGGCATTGACCGTCTTGACCAACCCCTGCGCCGCCAACGCCACCAGCTCCCCACCTTTCTCTACCGTCGCCAGCGCCGGGTCCGAGCCCATGCGTCCATCAGGAAAGCGCGCGCGGAAGTCCAGCGCTTCACGGATCGGCCCGGTGTTGGCGATTTGCGGCGAATAATCAGCCGTCTTGATCGAGTCCGGGTAGGCCCATTGGGTCACCGCAATCTCCGACGGCGTGGCATGGCTGCCATGGCCCACCGGGAATTGGCGTTGCGCCAGGTCGTTCACACCTTCCAAATCCCACCAGTTCACCAGCTTCAAGGCAAACCCGGCCGGGCGGCGGGCGAAGCTGGCCTCGGCGTACAGCTCGGAAAAGGCCGCTTCGATCGTGGCGATATTGCCGCCGTGGCCGTTCAGAAACAGGATCTTCTCGAAACCATGCCCGGCCAGCGAGCGCACCCAATCGCCAATCGCGGCGATAAAGGTGGAAGGGCGCAGGGAAATGGTGCCGGGAAAGCCCAGGTGATGCTGGGCCATGCCGATGTTGAAGGTGGGGCCGATCAGCAGGTCGGCGTTCTTCTGCGCCTCATGGGCGATGATTTCCGGGCACATCCAGTCGGTGCCCAGCAGGCCGGTCGGGCCGTGCTGTTCGTTGGAGCCGATGGGAATCACCACCGTGCGGCTGCGTTCCAGAAACTGCCCGATCTCGATCCAGGTGGAGTGGTGTAGAAGCATGCGTGGTTCTCTTCTTTATCTATGGGGACAGGCTATCCGCCACGGATTGTACGACTACTCGCCACCTGTTGGGGTTTGCAATTGAGGTAGGTCGAAGACTTCAACCAGCGCTGGTCGGGGTACCACGAAAACATGAACTGCCCATCCTTGAGCTTGTCCACCACTTGGCGAGCCACCTGCGGTCGCACGGCCGGGCAACCCTGGCTGCGGCCGATACGGCCTTCGCGCTTGCTCCACAAGGGGCTCACGTAGTCGGCGGCGTGAATCACGATGGCGCGGTCGCGGGCCTGGTCATTGAAACCCGGCTCCAGGCCATCCATGCGCAGCGAGTAGCCGTGGGTGCCCAGGTAGCTCTCCTGGGTGCGGAACAAGCCCAGGCTGGACTGGTGGCTGCCTTCCAGGTTGGAGAACTGGGTGGCGAAGTTCTCCCCGGATTTGGCGCCGTGGGCCACCAGGTCGCGCAGCACCAGGGTCTTCTTGCGCAGATCGAAGATCCACAGCCGACGGGCGGTCGAAGGCTGGGAGTAGTCAATAACCGCTAGGCGCTCGGAACGTTCCTCGCCGTTATTGACCGCGCACTGCACCGCGTTGAGGGCGCTTTTGAGTACGGTGGGATTGAGTTCTGGAGCCGAGCGCGCCAGGCTGCTATACAAGTTAGGAGAGGTCTGGTTGGCGGCGAGCGCAAAATTGCTCAGCGTAGCCAACGCCACGGTCATCAAACCGAGGCGGCGCATGAAAGTCAGCATCTACGAAGTGTCCCCCGGTGTGGATTGGAGCCTGGTCAATTGTTCAAAAAACACGCATGTTACTTGAGCATTTGCCTGCTCGTTGCACCATTGGTCGCGACAGCCGACGCGCTGCCGGTCGAGCCGTTGCCGGTGACCACGCCGGCACCGGTGGATCTGGCCCCCGTGCAACAGGCGTTGGCGCAACTGCAGAGTGTCTGCCCCGATCTGGCGCCGCAGCTCGACGCCTCCGCCCAACTGCGCTTGCAAGCCTTTTACCAGCAGCAAGGCAACGTGCCGCTGTGGTCCGCCGATGAACGCCGACAAGCCCTGCAATCTCAGTTGCTGATGCTCGCCGATGACGGCCTGGACCCCACCCACTATAGCTTGCCTGCGGCGGATGCCACGGCCAACGTGCTGTGCAGCGACATCGCCAGCAGCCAGCACTACCTGCAAGCCCTGCAAGATTTGCATTACGGCCGCCTGCAACAATCGCGCTTCGAACCCCTGTGGCATTCCCAACCACCCACCCGCGACCCCAATGTCGAGGTGCTGGCGTTTGCCGCCACAGGCCTGCAAGACATGGCCCAGGCGTTCGACCAGGCACGGCCCAGTGCCGACTTGTATCGCAGCTTGCGCAACGCCTATTCCAGCGTGCGCCAGCAACCGTTACCGCATTGGGACCCGGTCGCCAGCGGCCCGCTGCTGCGCCCCGGCATGGAAGACCCCCGCGTGCCGGAGCTGGCGCGGCGCCTGATCAGTGGCGGTTACCTGACCAAGGCCCCCAGCGGCAAGCAGTACCGCGATGAGCTGGTCAAGGCGGTGAAGGCCTTCCAGCTCAGCCACTCGTTGCAGGCCGACGGCGTGATCGGCGCCGGCACCGTGGCCGAATTGAACATCAGCCCCGCGGTGCGCCGCGAACAACTGCGCATCAACCTTGAACGCTTCCGCTGGCTGGCCCAGGACCTGGAGCCCGAAGGCGTGCTGGTCAATGTCGCCGCCGCACAACTGAGCGTGTACCAGAGTGGCATCCCGGTCTGGCAAACCCGTCTGCAGGTCGGGCGCGCCGAACGGCAGACGCCGCTGCTCAAATCGCGCATCACCCGCTTGACCCTCAACCCCACCTGGACCATCCCGCCCACCATCATGCGCGAGGACAAACTCCCGGCCATCCGCCTCAACCCCGAATACCTGCGCCAGCAAAACCTGCAAGTGCTCGACGCCGAGGGCCACCCGCTGGCGCCCGAGCAAATCGACTGGGCTCGCCCCGGCAATATCCTGCTGCGCCAGGAAGCCGGCCCGCGCAACCCGCTGGGCAAGATCGTGATGCGTTTTCCCAACCCGTATTCGGTGTACCTGCATGACACGCCGAGCCAGCCGCTGTTCACCAAAGGGCCGCGGGCGTTCAGTTCGGGGTGTGTGCGGGTCGAACAACCCTTGTTGCTGCGGGATTTGCTGGTAAGCCCGGCCGAACGCGCCCGCACCGATGAGCTGCTGGCCACCGGCGTGACCCATGAATTCAGGTTGGCTACACCGGTGCCGGTGTTGTTGAGTTACTGGACGGTGGAGGTCAATCGCGAGGGCGGTTTGGTGTATGCGCCGGATATCTATGGACGGGATCTGGTGTTGATGAAGGCGATGGGGAGTGTGCTTTGAGGGTGACCAGCAACCTTGTCACAGCCTGATCCGTCGTCATGAGTGCGGTGTCGAGCGTGAGCGGCACTTCAGCCCAAGCCTCGTATTCATGCGCTAGCACCGATTCCCAAGTGGGTGGGGCCAGGCCGGGAATATCCCCCGTACGCGTTTGCACTCGCCGATGATGTTCCTGCCGGTCTGAGCAAATCACCCGAACGTCCAGCAACGCCACACCCGCCGTTGCCGCCGAGGTCTTCCACGCCTCCCGGCTTTCCTGGACCGGGTTCACACAGTCAGCCACCACCGTCTGCCCCAGTCGCAGGTTGCTCAGCGCCAAGGCATTCGCCACCCCATAACCGCTGGCGCCCACGTCGCCCGCCAACACACCCGCATCACGGATTGCCTGCTCAATCACGTCGATGCGCAGGTACACCGCGCCGATCTGGCTTGCAAGTGCCTGGGCAAGGGTGGTCTTGCCGGTGCCGGGCAGTCCGCTGAAGACAATTAGCATGGGGTCTCTCGATAGGGTTGGGCCGGTTCAGGGTATCCTTCAGTTCCTCACCGGTCGACCACAGGACAGCCCATGCCCTTGCCATTTGTGAAAATGCACGCCCATGGCGATGATTTCATCATCATCGATCGCCGAGGCCTTGAAGATCCGGTCACCGCGAAAATCGCCCGTCAACTCGGCAACCGCCACACCGGTATTGGCTTCAACCAACTGGCGGTGATACTCGATTGTGACGACGCCGCCGCACGCATCAAGTTCTGGAACCCCAACGGCACGCCGCTGGCCACCTGCGGCAGCGCCACCCGTGGCGTGGCCGATCGCTTGATGCATGAGACGGGCACGGACTCGGTGGTGCTGCGTACCGACCGTGGCTTGCTGATGTGTACGCGGGCAGCGGGGCGGCAAGTGTCGGTGGACATGGGCGAGCCGTCACTGGATTGGTCGGCCGTGCCGTTGGCCGAGTCCATGGATACCCGCACGCTGCCCATCGACGGCAATCCGGCGGCGTGCAGCATGGGCAACCCGCATTGCACGTTTTTCGTGGAAGACATCGCAGTTGTCGATGTGGCGGCCTTGGGCCCGGCGCTGGAAACTCACCCGTTGTTCCCGGCCAAGACCAATGTGCATTTCGTGCAGGTGCTCGACCGAGGCCATATCCGCCTGCGCATCTGGGAGCGCGGCGGCGGTGTGCCGTTGGGCTCGGGTTCTTGTTGCTGTGGCGCGGTGGTCAATGGGATTCGTCGTGGACTGCTGGACGATACCGTCGAAGTGCAATGCGACGGCGGCACGGTGACCGTGCACTGGGCGGGCGAGGGCGGTGTGGTGCTGACGGGCAGCGTAGAGCCGGTGATGCAGGGCAGCGCCTACGTTGGCTGAAAGTTGACGGTAAACGTGGTGCCGCCCGTGACACAGGAACTCACCGCCACATCGCCGCCATGTACTCTGGCCAACTCGCGAACGATATACAGGCCCAGGCCTACGCTACGCACGTCACTGCCTTGGTCGGTGCCACGGGTCATAGGTTCGAACAGCTCGGTGAGCAAGGCTTCGGGGATGACCTTGCCGTGGTTGTGTACTGATACTTCGCACCTACCCTGTCCCAACCGTGATGTGACGGTGATGGGCCGTTGCAGGTCGCCATACGCCACGCTGTTGGCCACCAGGTTGCCAATGATCTGCTGCACGCGGTCGGCGTCCAGGCTCGCATCGCCGTTGCCTTCGACGAGATGCTCCAGCGTTGCCTTGGGAAACGCCACGCGCAGTTCATCCACGGCCCGATGAATCACCTCATGCAGGTCCAACGGCGCCGCCTTGATGGTGATGCCTTGGCCGACGCGCGCCTGGGTGAAGTCCAGCAGGTCGGCGATCATGCGCTGGGCACGCTCGGACGACTGGCCAATGTGCCCCAGCAGTTGGTGCTCTTTGGCGGTGCGTTCGCCTCGGTTGAGAAAATCTGAGGCCATGCGGATTGCCGTGAGCGGGTTTTTCAAGTCATGGCTGACAATCGCCACCATCTGCTCGGCAAACAGCGCTCGGCGCTGGGAAATGGCATAGGCCTCGCTCAATTCGGCCTGGGCCAGTTTGAGCGCAAGTTCGGTGGCGGTCTTTTCCTGCAACAGCGCTTCGGCGAAGTTGCGTGCATTGAGCAACTCGCGCTCGTACTTGTCGCGGTCGGTGGTGCCGAACAGCGCCAGGTCGTACAGCGTTCCGTCGTCCTGCTCGCGTTTGACGCCGTTGAGCAGGACGGTCAGCTTGTGGCCTTCGCGGTGCAGCATGTCGAGTTTGACTTCGGTGACGCTGCCACGCATGCGCAGCATCGGCGCCAGGTGGGTCTGGTGGAAGATCCGTCCGCCCATGGTCAGCAAATCCTGGAAACGCTTGCCGCACAGCTCCGTCGTACTGAACCCCAGCCACTCGCTGAAGCGCGAATTGGCTTGCAGGATCGTGCCGTCCTCCGCCGTGACGGCGAGGGCGCAGGCGGCGCTGTCGAACAACTCAGCCGACATGGGCGACCGCCCACGGCGCCAGGAAACTTTCCATCGCCGCCGCGCACGCTTGCGGCGCGCTCATGTGCGGGCAATGGCCGACGTTGTCCACCAGGCAATAGGTGCTGTTGGGCAACACGCTGTGCAGGTACTCGCCCACGGCCACGGGGGCGATCAGGTCGTCGCTCGATTGCAGGATCAGCACCGGCGTGGCCAGGCCGATCACGTCCTGGCGGTTGTCCGACATGAACGTCACCCGTGCAAATTGCTTGGCGATCTCAGGTTCGGTGCGGCAGAAGCTGTCGGTCAATTCCTCGCTCAACGCCGGTTGCCCCGGCGCGCCCATGATCACCGGGGCCATGGCGCTGGACCAACCGAGGTAGTTGCTGTCGAGGGTGTCGAGCAGGTCCTGGATATCCGCCAACTTGAAGCCGCCGACATAACCGTCGGCATCGATATAGCGCGGCGAGGGGCCGATCATGACGTGGGCGGCGATGCGGCCGGGGGCGTGGCGGTCGGCGAGGGTGCCGATCATGGCGCTCACCGAATGGCTCACGAGGACCACCGGGCCCACGGTGAAGGCGTCGATAATCTCGTTCAAATCGCGCGCGTAACCGTCCAGGGCACTGTATTTGCCCTTGTCGAACGCGCTGAGGTCCGACAGGCCGGCACCTACCAGGTCATACATCACTACGCGGAAACGCTCGAAAAATTGCGGTGCGAGATAATTCCACATGGCTTGGTTGCAGCCGAAGCCGTGGGAAAACACCAGGGTCGAGCGGCCGTTGCCCATCACACTGACATTGTTGCGGTGGCGTAGGTCCATGGGCTTCTCGGTTATGGCGTTTTGCTATGCGTGGAGGGAGTTTAGATAGTCATCGGTGCGGGGTCACGCGATATAGCGCAGATAAGGTAAAGTCGCCGCCTTAAGGAAGAAACTTCAGGTAACAAAACATTATGGCGATTCTGCGGCAGTCCGTCTTGAGTCTGGTGGCGCTGGTGTTTTTAGGCGTGTTGGGCACCGCCCAGGCGGATACTTCGCCGATCGGCGTCGCCCTCGACCAACGGGTGATCGACCTCACCAACACCCTGGATGCCAGCACCACCACCCGGCTGAAAAACCAACTCGCCGATCTTGAGCAACGTAAAGGCTCACAAGTGGCTGTGCTGCTGGTGCCCACCACCGGCGGCGCGAGCATCGAGGACTACGCCAACCAACTGTTCCGCACCTGGAAGCTGGGACGCAAGGGCGTCAATGACGGCATCCTGCTGGTGGTGGCCAAGGACGACCGCAAGGTACGCATTGAGGTGGGTTACGGCCTGGAAGGCACGGTCACAGATTTGCTCGCACACCGCATCATCGAAGAACACATCACCCCGGCCTTTCGCCAGGGGGATTTCGTCGGCGGTGTCTCCCAGGGCGTGAACGACCTGGTGGTACTGGTGGATGGCGGTGATTTGCCTAAAGCCGCAGCGACAAGGGTCAATCCGCAGTTCATCGCAATCGCGCTGGCGTTTGTCATAGGCGCCATTGGCGGCGTGCTGATCAGTGCCGGCAAACTGCCGTGGCGCCGCGCCTTGATTGCCGCGGTGGTTGCCACGTTGCTGCTGGTGATCGTGGGTGAGGGCCGCGACTGGGCGATGTTTCTGCTGGTGATGCCACTGATCATGCTGATCGGCGGCGCGACCTTCGGTGCATTGTGGATGGCACGTTCGGTGTTTTACGGCGTGATCGGGCTGCTGGTCTACATCCTGGGCTTGCTGGTGGTTGATCAGCGATATGCCGACGTCAACTTTATCCACTGGCTGGTATTTCCGTTGGGTGCGCTGGTCGTTCTGGGGTTGTACCTGGTGCTGTTGGTGATCATGAAGGACGCCTGGAAGCAGAGCCGCGTGGGTTTTGTTGCACGGCTGCTGGCGGCGGTAGGCGTGTATGTGGCGGCGGGGGTGCTGATGGAACTCGGCCGTAATGGCTGGTTGTACGCGTTCCCGATTGCCTCGTTTGCCGCGCTGTTCATCTTTGGCAAGACCAGCGGCGGGTCGGGGTCTTCGGGCGGTGGATCGAGTTCGAGCTCCAGCAGCTCCAGTTCCAGCAGCAGTTCCTCAGGGGGTGGTGGCTCCAGTGGCGGCGGTGGCGCCTCCGGCAGTTGGTAAACTCGCTAGCGCGGCTTGTAGCCCACCCATCCCTTGAAGCTGAAGCCGGCGTAGAACAGTTCGACACCTTCAAACCCGGCTTCTCTCATCAAGGCCTCATCGGTCTCGGGTGACAACACCGGCAACTTTTCACTGATTGCCGCAATCGCCCGCTCGGCATCCGCCGCCGGCACGCCCGAGTCCACCGCGAACGCCGCGTAGCGCTTCAACCAACGGATTTTGTCCTGCGGTGCTTGTGGGAAACTGTGATGGGCCACCACCAGCGGCGCGCCCGGCAGCAGGCGTTGCCACAACGCTTTGAGGGTTTGCAGGCGCTGCTCGGCCGGGATGAAATGCAAAGTCAGCAAGCACGTAGCACCGTCGAAAGGCCCCAGCGGCGCCGTGTCGATATAGCCTTCATGCAACTGGGTCCGTTCCATCAACGGGCCCAAGGTTGCCTCGGCCAGCTTCAGCATCTCAGCCGAGGGGTCCACCCCCACGAACCGCCATCCGGGCTCGGCGTGCGCAAACCGCTTCAATTCCAGGCCTCCACCCGCACCCAGCACCAGCACATTGCCCGTTGCCGGTACGTGTTCGCGCAACAACAGGGTGGTCATGCGCTGCAGGCCATCGAAACCGGGCACCAGGCGCACAGGGCCTTCGGCGTAGCGGGCGACGGCATCGGGGTCGGAAAACCAGGTCATCGGTGGGCGCCTGCGAAAAGGGAGGGGCGTAAACCCTACTGCTGTCGCGTCATCCATTCAATAAATAATGCAAACAGCTCCGCCTGGGAGTTGATGACCAACTTGGTGTACACATGCTTGCGATGCATGCGCACCGTCTCCGGCGAAATCCCCAGCACTTGCGCTGTCGATTTCACCGAGTGCCCGCGCAGGATCAAGTGCGCAATTTCCCGCTCACGCACCGTCAGCAGCCCACCGCCAAAGCCCATGAAGGCCGCTTCGATCTGTTGATGCACGCGGGTTTGGCTTAAGGCTGGGTCGCCCACCACCTTGTCCAATCCACCTGTTGTGCCAAACCGGTGCAACAGCGCGCGGATCACCGGGTGCGCTGAGCGCTGTATGGCCAGTTGTGCATCGCTGAATTGGCCGGCGCTGAGTCCCTGGAACATGCACAGGGAAAGCTTGCTGCGTGGGCACAGGTCAACGATGTAGTAACTCTCCAGCGCGCCGCCGCTGCGCAGGTAATAGGTCTTGTAGTACTCACTGTTGAAAAAGTCATCCGGCGCGATTTCCGCCAACGAGTAGAAGCCCTCCGCCAAGCCTTTATCGACGGCCAGACAGAAGGGGTCCAACTGGTAACCACGGGAAAAGTAGCGATGGATGATTTCGTCCTGATGATCCGGTGGGATGCCTTGCTGATAGAGCAGGCGTGGCGCCTGGCCCTGACGCTCCAGGCTGATCATCATCGATTCGATGGGGCACAGGGCACACAGCGCGGCGGCGAGGTGTTCGAGGAATGCTGCTTCATCGACCTGGATAAACGCCTGGGCCAAGGCGTCGTGCCAGGCTTCGAGAGCCTGGGGGCCGAGGGCAGGGGACGGGTCGATCGGTGCGTTCATGCTGGCCAGTCTACCCGCCGGCCAGCGTCCCGGCAAAAACCTCGAAGCAGGCTCGGCGTTGCGGCTCATCGTCCCTGGTAATCGCCGCTCTGGCGAAGTTCGCTCGCGGTGTCGAGAATGCACTGGCGCAGGGTCTCGACCACCTCGTCCACCTGTGCGTGGGTGATGATCAGCGGCGGCGACATCACGTTCAAATGCCCGATAGGGCGTACCAGCAAACCTTTTGCCTGGGCCCGCAGGTGAATGCGTTCGCCAATATTCACCGCATCCGGCAACAATGCCTTGGTGTGTTTATCGGCGACAAACTCAATACAGGCCATCAGGCGCTGACAGCGAATATCGCCTACCAGCGGCAGTGCGGCCAGGGTTTGCAGGCGCTGCTCCAGGTAGGTGCCAACCTCCTCGACATGGGCCAGCAGGTTCTCCCGCTCAATGATCTCGATGTTCTTCAGTGCCGCTACACAGCTGACAGGATGTCCGCTGTAGGTGAACCCATGGGTAAAGCAGCGGCCCTTGCCTGGCTCGCCGATCACCTGCCAGATCTGCTCCGAAAAAATGCACGCGCCCAGCGGCAGATAGCCGGAGGTCAAGCCCTTGGCGGTGGTGATGATGTCCGGCTGCATGCCAAAGACGTCCTCGGAAGCGAAAAATGCGCCCAGGCGTCCAAACGAGGTGACCACTTCATCGGCGACATACAGCAGGTCGTAGCGTTGGCAGATTTCCCACATCCGCCGGTGATAGCCCTTGGGGGGAATGATCACACCACCGGAGCCCATGACGGGTTCGGCAAAGAACGCGGCCACGTTGTCCGGGCCCAGGGTCAGGATCTTGTCTTCGAACTCATTCACCAGGAAGTCGAGAAAGTCCGCTTCGCTCATCCCTTCCGGCGCCCGGTAGTAATTGGGGCAGGAGATGTGGTGAAACAGGTCGCTCATGAAATCGAATTCCGGCGCGCGGTCCGCGGCCTTGTTGCCGATGGACATCGTCAGGAATGTACTGCCGTGATAGGCACTGAAGCGCGAGATGATGTGTTTCTTGGTCGGTTTGCCGCGGCTGTTCTGATAGAACTGCACCAGCCGGTAGGCCGTATCCACCGCCGTGGAACCGCCGGTGGTCAAGAACACATGATTGAGGTCGCCCGGGGCCAGGCTTGCCAATTTGGCGCACAGTTCGATGGCGGTCACGTTGGCCATGTCGCAAAACGGGTTGGAGTAGGCCAGTTGGCGCACCTGGTCGGCGATGGCGTCGGCCATTTCCTCACGGCCCAGGCCAATATTCGTACACCACATGCCGCCGACCGCGTCCAGGTAACGATTGCCGTGGGTGTCATAGATATAGGCACCGTCTCCTGCGGCGATATTCAATGAGCCCTGTTCGCGGTGCTCGTCGAACATGTGGAAGCCGTGCATATAGTGGGCTTTATCCGCAGCGTCCAGTTGCTCGTGGTTGAACTGGGCGAAGAATTCAGGATTGGGCAGAGTCATGGCATTTACCTTCAATGGCTGGAAGTCATTTGCCGGTCTTAACGGCGTTCCACGTACGGGTGATCAGGCGCACGGCGGCGGGTGACTGGCTTTGCTGGGTGAACAGGCGTTGCATCGTCGCTGGGTCCGGGTAAATAGCCGGGTTGTCGCGGATATCGGCGTTGACCAACGGTTTGGACGCCAGGTTGCTGTTGGCGTAGTGAATGGTGTTGCTGACACCGGCCATCGTGCTGGGTTGCAGGAGAAATTCGATGAACCTGTGGGCATTGGCGACATGGGGGGTGTCGGTGGGAATGTAGAAGTTGTCGAACCAGATCAACGAGCCTTCTTTGGGAATGAAGTAGTCCAGCTTGATAGTGGCACCGGCTTCCGTCGCCCGTGCCTGGGAGGTGGCGTAGTCGCCTGACCACGTGGTTGCCAGGCACAGGTCACCGTTGGCCAGGCCATTGATGAAACCGCTGGAGTCGAATTTGCGAATGTACGGTCGTACGGCCATCAGCACGTCCTGGGCCGCCTTCAAGTCTTTTGGCGCGACGCTGTTGGGGTCCAGGCCGAGGTAGGTCAGGGCCAGAGGAATCATGTCGGTGGGTGAGTCCATGAAGGTGATGCCACAGTCGGCAAATTTCGACACGATTTTGGGATCGAAGATCATCGCCAGGGAGCCGAGCGGGGCGTCCGGCATCCGCGCCTTGATCATGTCGACGTTGTAGGTCACCCCATTGCTGCCCCAGGTGTAGGGCGCGGAATAGGTGACGCCGGGGTCGTGGGCTTGCAGGCTTTTCAGCACAACAGGGTCAAGGTTCTTCCAGTCGGGTAGTTGGGACTTGTCCAGCGGCTGAAAGACTCCGCCCTTGATCAGCAGCGGCACCAGGGAGGCGTTGAGCAGGGCCAGGTCGTACCCGGAGTGCCCGGAAAGCAGCTTACCCTGCACGGTTTCGTAGGAATCGTAAGTGTCGTAGATCACTTTGATCCCTGTGGCCTTCTGGAAATCGGCCAGGGTGGTGTCGCCGATGTAGTCCGCCCAGTTGTAGATGCGCAAGGTATTGCCTGGGTCGTCGGCGGCCTGAGTCAAGGTGGAGGAGACGAGCAATGCGGCGCTGAACAGAGCGATAAAGGCTTTACGCATGGGGACCCACCTTGAGTTGTGCTTGTTATCAGGCTGAGGGACTGATTGCACTGTCAGGCAGATGGCCGTTAGGCGCCATACCCCGTTCGGGTAGGGTTCAGTTCAGGACGATGTAGTCGTTCTGCTGCAGGATCGGTCGGTGTGGGCCCTGCACCAAGTGGATATAGCGACCGCTCACCAGGTCGATGGGCAGGCAGTCGTCGATGTCCAGCACTCCATCAGTGTGGGCTTGGGACCATTGGCAATGCGTGTGTTGCTTGCCTTTGTTCATGGCCTCCTGTTTGCTGCGGGCTACCACCAGCAGGTAGTGATGGGCTTCACCAAAGCTGTTGGCTTCGTAACCGCCAAGGTTGATGAAATACAGGTGATGCGCGCCAGCAGCCGGTGCCAGATGGCTAAGTTCGATTTTCCAGCCGTCCACGCCCTCTACTGCCATCCAAGAATCGATATGTACGCCCTTGGGGCTGCCGAACCAGTCGGCGCGTAGTTGCGGGTAGGCCGCTTCCAGCGTGTCCGCCACAGCGAACACCACATCGTGAACCTCAATCTTTGCCCGTGGGTGCTTGCCCCCGAGCATGACGACAAACAGCATTGCAGATTCTTCCTGGCGATTGGCAGAGGCTAACCTTACTTCGATTGAACCCTTTTGTCCGGCCAATGCCACACTGTTAATCCGCGAACACTCCAGGAGGTTGTCATGCGTACCATTGATCTGGCGGGCGCTCCCGTTCCTGTCATCGGCCAGGGAACCTGGCGCATGGGCGAAGATCCCGACCAGCACCGCGCCGAAGTCGCCGCTCTGCAACTGGGTATCGACGAGGGCATGACCCTGATCGACACCGCCGAAATGTATGGCGAGGGCGGTGCTGAAACCGTTGTTGGAGAAGCGATTCGAGGCAGGCGCGACCAGGTGTTTCTGGTGAGCAAGGTCTACCCGCACAACGCCAGCCACAAGGGCGTGCCCCGTGCCTGTGAAGCCAGCCTCCAGCGACTGGGCACGGACTACATTGATCTTTATCTGCTGCACTGGCGCGGCCAACACCCTCTTGAAGAAACCGTCGAAGCCTTCGAACGTCTGCGTGAAGCCGGCAAGATTGGCCGCTGGGGTGTTTCCAATTTCGATGTGGCTGACCTGCAGGAACTCGCATCCCCGGCCTGCGCCACCAATCAGGTGCTCTACAACATCGAAGAGCGCGGCATCGAATTCGACCTGCTGCCCTGGTGGCAACAGCATCACTTACCCTTGATGGCGTACTGCCCGATCGCCCAGGGTGGTGAGCTGTTGTCCAGTCCGACTCTTAAGCAGATTGCCCGTCGCCATGAGGTCACACCTGCACAGGTCGCCCTGGCCTGGGTGCTGCGCCATGACGGCGTGATCGCAATCCCCAAGGCCGTCACCCCGGAACATGTGCGACTCAACGCAGCCGCCGCCAAATTGGTGCTGGATGAGCACGACCTGGACGCGATTGATCGCGTGTTTGGTGCACCCAAGCGCAAGCACCCTTTGGCGATGGTTTAGCCAACCCTCAGGAGCGGCGCCTTCCTTGGCACCGTTCCCGGGCTAATCCGGGCTGATCCGGGTTAACCGGCAACCGGGCTACGCCAGTCATCGGACCCGGAAGTGCCGGACACTTCGTGGGTCCACACGATCTTGCGATAGGTGAAGTACACATCCTCCAGATGGGTGAAGTGGGCGTTGTCCGGATCCTGGCAGTTGGGCATACGTGACTGGATATCCACGATGGTCGCCCCCTCCAGCTCAATCGTGAAGTAGTGCTCCTGGGTGCCGGCTGAAGAGGTGCGCAGCCATTCCAGTCGGCACTTGACCTCTTCGCCGCTGGTCAATGCACTGAACAGCAACGGTGAGGACTTATCGAAGACTTTGCTGATCATCATGGGCTTATGCACTCTCTGGCCCGTTGGCTGGCCGGATTGAGGGTCGCGCGGAATGATCACTTGGTGGGAAAAGGCCTGGACCAGGATCTGATCCTCATGGCCTTCCTGATAAATGTTACCTACCGAGTCCTGGGTGAACGTGCCTGCCGTGATCAAACCTTGTTTGACGCCGGTGACGGAGAGATACGCGGGTGTTGGCATGACGGGTTTCCTTGTCTGATTGAAGGGGTAGTCCCAGCGATAAATGCAGCGGCTGGGAATTTGCCTATTACAAGAAGCGTGCCTGAAAGTGTGTGGGGTAATGATTGTTAGGGTTAGGCTTTATATAAGTTAGGGTTGTTGAGCGGTCAGGGTATGTTTGGTTGGTTTGAACTGGTTTTTCTTGCGCATCAGTGCGCACTTAGTTGCTCAGGCGAGAATTTATTTGAATGGCTGGGTTGTAACGTCAATCCAAGCGAGCGGGCATGAATGAGTGCGCAAAATGCTGCGCAGTGGCTGATTTAACGGGGTTGTAGGAAAAGGATTAAGTATTATTTCTTCGCTTGCTGAATGTTTTAGTCGTAGCTAAGGTTCCGGAGCTTTGCAGAGATTCTTGCAAGGTTTAGATGGCTTTCTGCTGCGCACTTTACGTGTGGTTAGTTGGCTATTCCTGTCTTGGTTAGTTGCGTCTGGTGTGAAATGTCTTATTCGGACACTCTGTGTGATCATTATCTTGAAGTTGCAAGGTCACCCTGTGCGCAATCGAGTTTTGCGGGCAGCGATATGCGCTTTTCGAGTGAATATGAATGCCTGGAATCCGAGTTGGCAAAGGCGCAATCGATTCATGGCAGCAGCCAGCCCGATTGGCGCAAGGTCCTGGAAACCAGCGAGCTAATGTTGCGACATCAGTCCAAGGATCTGCGCTCGGCCGTCTGGCTGACCTGGGCGTTGCACCAGTGCGAATCCTATACAGGCCTGCTAGCCGGGCTCGGATTGCTGCGTTATCTCTGCGAGCACCATTGGTCGGAGGTCTACCCCGAAAAACTGCGTACTCGTGGTGCGGCATTCGCTTGGTTGGTACTGCGTCTCGAAGCTCTGTTTACGCAAGGCCTGCCCCTGCAGAGCCAGCAGCCCTTGTTTCGTGCAGTACTTGAGCAACTGGTTTGCCTGGATGAGGTATGGACCAGGCACTTGGGAGATGAGGCGCCTTTGCTGCTGCCGATCCGCAGGCAATTGGCTCAGCGGCTGGAGTTGGCTGTTCAGGGCGATGTTCCGGCGGCGGGGATTAGCGGTGTCATAGCGCAGGTCAGGCACGCGACCAGCCAACTGCTCAAACCTGAAGCCGTGGTGGACAACGAAAAAGACGCCAACAAGTTGCTACGCACTCTGCAGGAGCAGGCCCGTTCCTTGTGTGCCTGGTGGTTGCGCCAGAACGCTACCGATCTGCGTGCCTTGCGCCTCAACCGAACCTTGAACTGGCTCGTACTGAGCGGGTATCCGGATGCCGACAGTGAACGGATTACCGCCTTGCGCGGGCCTGCCCCTGACAAGCTCAAGCGTTATCAGGAGCGTTTTGCTCAGGGGCATTACGCCGATCTGATACTGGAACTCGAAACCAGTCTCGCCGGCGCGATGTTCTGGTTCGACGGGTTGCATATGCGAAAGCCATTCAGCGCCGTTACCCCTTCGATGCGCATGCGGGCAGTGACGTTGCCCTGGCGGACTTCCAAGCGTTTTTCAAGCCACGGGGCGCCATGGCGCGCTTTTATGAGAGTTACCTGCGGCCGTTCGTCATCGTTGAGGGCAACCGCTATCGCCTGCGGGGGATGGAGGGGCGCAGCCTGCCGATGTCGCGCTCTTTGCTGGAACAACTGACCAGGGCCCAGATCATTCGCCAAGGTTTTTTTACCGAGGATCAGGGGGATTGGGCCGTACGCTTCACGCTGGCGCCCTATAGCCTTGACCAGGCGGTCAGTCGGGCGACGTTGCGGGTGGGTGATCAGCAGTTGGAATACCGCCACGGCCCGATCGTGCCGATGACGTTCCGTTGGCCAAGCGAGGCGCAGAATGGTCGCAGCAGCCTGATACTGGAGCGCGGTGCCGAACGGCCAATGGGCATTGAGAAAGACAGTGGCGCCTGGTCTATGTTCCGCTTTTTCGAGCTGATGCAAAGCGAGCCCGCGAGCGGCAGGAATGCGCAGGTGCTCAAGGCTGACCTGGCTGGCCTACGGGCCAATTACCTGCTGACCAGTCAACGCGACCCAAGCCCGTTCCATATGGCGACATGGCGCAGCTTCCGCCTGCCGGAGCAATTGTGAGCGGTGCGCAGCCATGGCGCAGTGCCGGGCGCACGGCGCAAGGCAAGAGCCGTGCACGCAACGAGGATGCCTTCCTCGATTGCCCGCAACGTGGCTGTTGGGCGGTGGCGGATGGTATGGGCGGGCATCATGCCGGGAATGTGGCCAGCCAATGGGTAGTCCGCAGCCTTGCTGCACTGCCAGGCCAAGGCGGTTTTGAGCAACGGATCGAGGCTGTTCGGCGTTGCTTGCGCGGCCTCGACAGCCAGTTACAACCCGCGGATGGCGTAGCGGGCATCATGGGCAGTACGGTGGTGGTGCTGTTGCTGGAGCACCATCGCGCCGCCTGTGTCTGGGCCGGGGATAGCCGATGCTACCTGTGGCGAGGGCAGCGGCTGTATCAACTGTCGCGGGACCATTCCTTGCAGCAGCAACTGATTGACACGCAACAGTTGAGCCCGGACCTGGCCCAGGCTCATCCTGGCGCAAGAGCCTTGACCCGCGCGGTGGGTGCCAGGCAGCCATTGAGCCTTGAGATACTAGAACTGTGCGTACAGCCCGGTGATGTGTTTTTGTTGTGCAGCGACGGGCTGTACCAGGGGCTCAGTCACCAGCAATTGGGGAGTGCCATGAGCGCGGGCACGCCACGGCAGGTGGTGGATCGGTTGTTCAGTGGCGTGCTGCAGGGGCCGGCGCGGGATGACCTCACCGCCGTAGTGATCCAGCCATGAGCGCGGCGACAGGCCTGCCGAAAGTGCTGGCGGGGCGCTATCAGCTTGAGCGAATCCTCGGTGCCGGGGGCATGGGTGTGGTTTATCGCGCGCGGGACTTGCTGCATGAAGCGTTCGGCGAGCCAGACTGTCGCGTGGCGCTGAAATTGTCAGGCGAGACCCTATCCGCGGCCACCGACGCGCATGTGCTGCTCTACAGCGAATTCGCCCTGACCCGAAGCCTGCGACATGACCATGTGGTGCGTGCATTTTCTTTCGAGGTAGACACGGCGCACCAAGTGGCGTTCTTCACCATGGAACTGATGTCTGGCCTGACGCTCGACCGCGTACTTCCGGCATCTCCGCAGGGATTGCCATGGCAAGCGTTGCAGCCCATGGCCCTGCAACTGCTGGAGGCACTGGCCTATACCCATCGGCAAGGTGTCCTGCATGGCGATGTGAAACCGGCGAATATCATGGTGGGGGAGCAGGGGGTACGCCTGTTCGATTTTGGCTTGGGTCACGCGCAAGCCCAGGCAGAGGCAGGATTACCCGTTTTGAGCCGCAATCGGCTGAATGCCTGGACTCCCGCCTATGCAGCGCCGGAGCTGATGGCAGGCGGGTTGCCGTCGGCGAGCGCGGACTTGTATGGGGCGGCCCGAGTACTCTACGAAATGGCTGAGGGACGCCGGCCCGTAGAGCGTCAACGCAATCAACGATTGCCTCGGCCCAGGCAACTGCCCAGGCAGTACTGGCCTTTGTTATGTTCAGCACTGGCCATGGACCCCGAGCAGCGAACCGTCGATGTTGCCGAGCTGTACGAGGGCTTGGCAGCCCGCCGGTGCCTATGGTTCATGGGCTAGTGCGTCAACCGGCCAAATCATGCATCTGACGGTACTCTTCCCAGCTCAACCCCGCCATCTGCGCCACTTCCTTGTGTACTTCAAGGCGTTGGGTTTCAAACGCTTCGGGGGACTCGGCGGTCAGTTTCAGGGTCAACTCCCAGGCAAACAGGCCCTGGCGTTCGGCCTCGGCTTCGAAGGCCTCGTGCAGCCGTTCGGCGCGGTAGTGCGCCAGGGTTTCACCCTTGGCTTGTGCGGCCAGCGGGTTCAGGGTATCGAGTTCTGCGGCGACATCGGGGTGTTCGTTGAGGAACCTGTTCAATGCCAACTGGTGGTTATCGCCGGGTGGTGACAAGGACTTACTCCATTCGATGGCCGGGCTTTGGATTATGGCGCTGAGTAAAAACAATAGCAGGTAGGTCCTCAGTGCCGAAGCAGATTCGGTCAGTGGTCCGCGTAAGAAAATTCAATTATTTTAGAAAATCTAGGGAATTACCTGTCATCCATTACGGAAAAAACATCAGGGTGAATGGCAAAAGGCTTTCGCTCACTGTGCCAGCACGTGTAGCGTTAACCCTGTGTTTCCGGCCCTGCCTTCCAGGGACAGTGGGTGATGGGCAGAGGGATGGGTCATGGCGCAAACGCTGTTCAAGCTTTTCTTCACCCAACGTCTGGCTGCCTTGGCCAGCACTGAGTCTCTTCGAGCGATTCGCGAAGGTTTGTTGTGGATCCTGCCATGCCTGTTGGTGTCGGCAGGCTTCCTGATCCTGTCTGAATGCGCGCGGGTGCTGGGTTTCGATGCGCAAGTGGTGGCGTTCCTCGCCGGCTTGCATAACCAGATCAGCTCCGTGATCCCGCTGCTGGTCGCTGCGTCCATCGGTTACATGCTGGCAATCCAGCATCGTCTGCCACAACTGCCGGTAGCGTTCTTGTGCCTGGCCCATGTGGTGGTGGCAACGTTTATCCTGCGTGAATACCCACGGGCTTCGGCCACCTTCGTCCTGTTTATAGCGATTGCCTCGCCGTTGTTGAATGTGCCGGCAATTGCCTGGCTGCACCGTTACCGCTGGACTCGGTTGGTCAATGAAGACTTGGTAGGCCACAACCTGCGGGGCACCATCAATATGGTGGTACCGGGCGCCATCACCGCGCTGTTGTTGGTGGTGGTGCTGTCTTTGCTGCTGCAGATCCCTTATGTGGCGCAGCTTCAAGGGCCCCAAGTGCTCCATGCCCTGGAGTCGCCCTACGGCAGTGGCCTGTTTGTGACCCTGATGAATTCGCTGCTGTGGTTCTTCGGCATCCACGGTGTGTATGCGATGCAGCCGCTGTTCGATGTGTTGGACCAGGCCGTGGTGCTGAACAATGCGGCGTCGGCGGCGGGCGAGCCGATCAAATACATGCTGAACAGCGGCTTGTTGGGCAGCTTCGCGTTTATCGGCGGTTCGGGCGGAGCGTTATGCCTGTTGCTGGCGATCCTGCTGTTCTCCAAGAGCCAGTCCATGCGCTTGTTGGCGATGGCGAGCCTGCCGCTGTCACTGTTCAACGTCAGTGAAGTGCTGTTGTTCGGTTTGCCGATCATCCTTAATCCGCGCTTGTTCATTCCCTTTCTGGTCGTGCCCGCGTTGAATGCCATGGTGGCGTTGACAGTGGTGCAGATGGGCTGGGTCTCGCCGGCGGTGGTCAGCGTTCCTTTCACCGCGCCGGTGTTGCTCAATGCCTACCTGAGCACGCATGGCGACCTCGCGGCAGTGGCCCTGCAACTCGGGCTTCTGGGCCTGGGCACTCTGGTGTATGCGCCGTACGTGCGTGCCATTCATCGCCAGGCCGCTGAAGGCGGTACGGTCTACCTCAAGTCCCTGGACATGACCTTCCGTGGTCTTGAGGAAAAGGGCCGGCTGCGTGAACTGGACTCGGTGCTCGCGTCCCACAAGACCCTGGCGCGTCAGGCCAATGAACTGAGCCGCATCCAGCAAATCAGCGACTATGAGTTCTACCTCGAATTCCAACCACAAGTCTCGACCCGCACCGGCCTGTGCACCGGCTGTGAAGCCCTCATGCGTGCCCGAGATGCCCAGGGCAAGGTGCATTCGCCGTGGGAGTTCCTGCAATGGTTGGCCCAGGCGCGGTTGATGCCCGACGTGGATGTGTGGGTAGCGTCCCAAGCGGTGCGCCAATACCAGAAGTGGCAGAAGCTCGGCTTTGCCCTGCCGATGACCATCAATATTTCCAGCGCGACCCTGACCGACGCCGCCTACGGAGACCGCCTGGTAGAAATCCTGGCCCAGGCCCACGGGCAAGTCTCCGTGGAAATCACTGAAGATGCATTGGTCAACGATATCCAGGTTACGCGCCAGACCATCCAGAAGCTGCAAGCCATCGGCGCCAAGGTCTATATCGACGACTTTGGCACCGGGTTTTCGGCCTTGAGTTACCTGCATCAGTTCCCGGTGGATTTCATCAAGATCGACCGCAGTTTCGTGGTGGCCCAGCACGACCCCAAAGGTGCCCAGGTCATGACTGGCATGCTGCGCTTCTGTGAGGCGCTGAACCTGGGGGTGGTAGTGGAAGGCGTGGAGACGGCCGAGCAGTTGGCCTTCCTGAACACCGGCGCCGAATTGATCATCCAAGGCTGGTATTTCAGCAAGGCACTGCCGGGGGACGAGTTGGAAGGCTTTGTGCGTGAGCGCGCCGCGTTGGCGCAAGCCTAATACCCGCGCTGGGTCCGCTCGATGTCGTCGACCAGCTTGTCAATCCCGGCCAGGCGGGCACGGTTGTCGTGGTCCCAGGGATGAAATCCGGGTTTGAAGTAATGCAGCCACGGCACCAGCATTCGTGGGAAAACGCCCTTGGGCCCATACAGAAACTTCAGCATTCTCCAGAAGCCTTTCAAGTGCCCGCCGGACGTGCGGTCGGCGATCAGCAGGCGCAAATGGAAGTCGAGCACCACCAGCCAGAAAAACACCGTAGTGGTGAGCATGGTTGCGGTGCGCAGCAGATAGCGCTTAGGCCCGGGTTTGATCACCGTGTTCCAGACATCGAAAGCCACGGCCTTGTGTTCGGTTTCCTCCAGGGCGTGCCAGTACCACATCTGTTGGTAGCCCTTGAGTGACTCGCCGAAGCGGGACGGGTCACTCAGCAGGATCTCGGCCAGCATCGCTGTGTAGTGTTCAAGGGCAATGGTCACGGCCAGGTTGAAGGACGCTGGCAGGTGTTTTTTCTGCAGGTCGAGGATGAATTTCAGTCGGCGGTCCAGGGTATGCGCGGGCAAGCCGGCGGCTTGCAGCAGATCGTTGTAGGCCACGTGCTCGCGGCTGTGCATGGCTTCCTGGCCGATAAAACCCTGGATCTCTTTCTTCAGCGCAGGGTCGTCGATGCGTTGACGGTAGTGGCGCACGCTGTCCATGAAAAACAGCTCGCCCTGAGGGAACAGCAGCGACAGGGCATTGAAGAAGTGCGTGATGAACGGCCCCTGTTCATGCCAGTCCTTGATGCGCTCGGCGGGCAGGGCGAAACGGATGTCACGGCGGATCGGCAACATAATGCGTGCTCCTGTTCAGAGACGGGGCTCGTCGTTGGTTTCAAACACCGGCGTGCGTGGCTTGGGCGCCATGCGTTTGCTGGCGAACACCACCAGGGCTTGATAGGCCGCCGGCAGGCAGCGGGCGAGCAGGTCGAGGCAATACGCGTCGCGGCCGATCAGCACGCGACGTTTGTTTTTGCGTACGCCGTGCAGGATCACCTTGGCGGCCTGGTCGGCATCGGTGATAAACAGTTTTTCGAAGTCGGCGCGGGCCTGTTGTTCGCTGTGGATCAGGAACCCGGTCATGTTTGCGTCGATACGGCTGCTGCGGCAGATATCGGTGCGAATGCCGCCAGGGTGCACGCAAGTGGCGGATACGCCGCAACGCTGCATATCCAGTTCCTGGCGCAGGGATTCGGTAAAGCCGCGCACGGCAAACTTGGTGGCGTTGTAGCCGCTCATGCCCGGTTGGGCAAACAGGCCGAACACGCTGGAGGTGTTGACGACATGGCCGTCGCCTGAGGCTTTCAGGTACGGTAGAAACGCCTTGGTGCCGTGGACCACGCCCCAGAAGTTGATGCCGACGATCCATTCCAGGTCGGTGTAGTCCACGCCCTCCACCGTGCTCGACAGGGCCACCCCGGCATTGTTGAACACCAGGTTGACCTGACCGTGATCGGCCACGCAGCTTGCAGCCCATTCCTCCATGGCAGTGCGATCGGACACATCCAGTACCTGGGTGGTGATCAACACAGGTGCCAGGGTTGAGGCCTTGACCAATGCCAATGTCTGTTCCAGCCCTTGGCTGTTTTTGTCCGCCAGCGCAAGGTGGCAACCCTCTCGCGCCAAGGCCAACGCCAGGGCGCGTCCCATGCCGGAGGCGGCGCCGGTAATGGCCGCCACGCGGCCGTTGAATGACTTCATGACAGG
This sequence comes from Pseudomonas reactans, assembly GCF_013385825.1. GTDB lineage: Bacteria > Pseudomonadota > Gammaproteobacteria > Pseudomonadales > Pseudomonadaceae > Aquipseudomonas > Aquipseudomonas reactans. Next base: position 144,240 of record NZ_JACAPG010000024.1, read on the forward strand.
CTCCCTTCGGCAGTGGAGTGGGGCGTAGGCACGGGGCGGCTGGGCGCATTGACCGGCACCAGGCTGGATACGTAGTCCTTGAGCGCGAACTGGCGGGTGACGCGTTTGAAACGCCAGGTCGAGCCCGGCCACAACGTGGTGTTCTTGCCCGTGCGTGGGTCCAGGTACCAGCTTTGGCATCCGCCGGTGTTCCAGATGGTGCGCTTGAGCTTGGCTTGCAGTTGTTGGTTGTAGGCGCCTTCCACGTTGGGTTTGACGTCTACGCTGGCGATGCGATGCCGCTGCATTTGCTCAAGCGCGTCGAGGATGTAGGTCACCTGGGCTTCGATCATCAGGATCATCGAGTTATGCCCCAGGCCGGTGTTGGGCCCGACGATCAGGAACAGGTTGGGATAGCCGGGCACCGTCGTGCCCTTGTAGGCATGAGCGCCGTCTTGCCAGGTGTCCATCAGGTCCACGCCGCCGCGCCCGATGATGCAGTCGCGGGGCAGGGGATCGGTGGCCTGGAAGCCGGTGCCGAAGATCAGGCAGTCGGCCGGGTGCTTGATACCGTCGGCGGTGATCACACCGTCGGCTTCGATGCGCAATACATTGTCGGTGACCACCTCGACATTGCTGCGCGACAGTGCGGGGTAGTAGTCATTGGAGATCAACACGCGTTTGCAGCCGATGGTGTAGTCCGGGGTCAGGGTCTTGCGCAGGGAAGGGCGCGCCACTTGTTTGTGCAGGTGGCGCAGGGCGATTTTCTGCACCATCTTCATCAGCCTTGGGTGCAGGGCAAAGCCGACCACACGGCCTTCCAGCGCCCAGTAAAAGGCGCCACGCACCAGCCGTTGGGTGAAGGGCAGGTGCTTGAACAGCCAGCGTTCGGCAGGCGAGATCTCCCGGTCGGGCTTGGGCATGATCCAGGGTGGAGTGCGTTGGAACAGGTCCAGATGAGCGACCTGTGGTGCGATCTGCGGCACGAACTGGATGGCACTGGCACCGGTGCCGATCACCGCCACGCGCTTGCCCCTCAAGGAATATTCGTGGTCCCACTGCTGGGAGTGGAAGCGCTTGCCCTTGAAACTGTCGAGCCCCGGAATATCCGGCAGCGCCGGACGCGACAAGCCGCCCATGCCCGACACCAGTACCCGTGCGCTGACCTGGCGACCATTGCTGAAGCGCAATTGCCAGCGCTGGTGCTGCTCATCGAATACCGCCCGTTCAAGGCCCATGCCGAACCGCAAGTAGGGCGCCAGCTCGAAACGCGTGGCGCATTGCTCCAGGTAAGCGCGGATTTCTGCTTGAGGCGCGAACTGCCGAGTCCAGTCCGGGTTGGGCGCGAAGGAAAACGAATACACATGGGACTGCACATCGCAGGCGCAGCCAGGGTAGTGGTTGTCACGCCAGGTGCCGCCAAGGGTGTTGGCCTGTTCGGCGACAAAGAAGTCGGTGAACCCGGCTTCCTTGAGTTTGATCGCCATGCACAGGCCAGCAAAGCCGGAGCCGATGATGGCGATGTCGATGTCGATTGAGTCGCTCAGGGCATTCATAAGCATTCCTTCATGGGCATCGGGTGTGGTCCTTTTCTTGTTGTGTCTTTTAGATAGAACACCATTGCAAAGAAAAATTGAATTACTTATTTTAAAAAAGATTTTAAATAATCTACCTGAAAATATCGCCTACGCTAGTCCCAGGTTCCTCATGTGCGACTTGTCCGACGGATAGCCGCGACGTTCAGGTCCGTGGTTTGGGCGATAGCTGAGGCTCGATCAATTCCGGTCGGGTCGACAGCAGCAGGGAAGCAGAGGACCGAGCTATGGCTGTTGAATGGGTTATCGCTGCGGCTGTTTTCATAGGCGCGAGCGCCGTTTTATGGGGGTTCAGCGCGTGGATGACACGACGCATTGAAGCCGCCGTTCCGAACAACGGGCGCTTTGTGGAGGTGAATGGCGAGCGCTTTCATTATTACGAAGAGGGCAAGGGCCCACCGTTGGTGATGATTCACGGGCTGATGGGTAGCAGCCGCAACCTGACGTATGCGCTGTCCGGGCAATTGCGTGAACACTTCCGGGTAATCACACTCGATCGTCCTGGGTCGGGTTATTCCACGCGTCATAAAGGCACCGCTGCGGACCTGCCGGCCCAGGCGCGGCAAGTGGCCGCCTTTATCAACACCCTGGGCCTGGATAAGCCCCTGGTGTTGGGGCATTCCCTAGGCGGTGCGATTTCCCTGGCGCTGGCCCTTGACCATCCCCACGCAGTGTCGGGGTTGGTGTTAGTGGCGCCGCTGACCCATCCGCAACCCACCTTGCCCCTGGTGTTCTGGTCACTGGCGGTACGGCCGGCTTGGCTGAGGCGCTGGGTATCTCACACGCTCACGGTGCCCATTGGCCTGTTGACACGCCGTGCGGTGGTCAAAGGTGTGTTTGCACCCGACAACGCTCCTGAAGATTTCGCCACCCGTGGCGGCGGACTGCTGGGGATGCGCCCCGGCAACTTCTATGCTGCATCCAGCGAGATCGCCCTGGTCAACGACGACCTGCCGCAGATGGTCAAGCGTTACCCGCAACTGACGTTGCCCATCAGCCTGATCTATGGCGCGCAAGACAAGGTCCTGGACTTTCGCAAACACGGCCAGGCCCTGGCCGACAAGGTCCCAGGCCTGAAGCTGCAGGTGGTGGAGGGGCGCGGGCACATGTTGCCGATCACCGCCACCGCGCGGGTGGTGGAGGCGGTGCAACAGTTGGCCAAGCGTGCGCGGCCAGGGCAAACCGCCGCGATCCTGCATCCGCCGTTTGCCCTGGCAAGCAAATAATCGTGGCCCTCATTGCGGTTTGTACCGTCCGAAACGCTTGCCGTAGAGACCTGACCAAGCGGCTGAAAAAGAGACTGCCTGGTCACATAAAAAAGGCCTCGAAAAAGTAGTTGACGACCTAACGATTCCGCGCTATTTCTTTAAAAAAATATTTCAATGTTTAATTTGAAATGATTTTTGAAATGCCTAAGAGCGAATAAAAATGAAAAAAACGTCTTTTATCGCATGGTTGAATTCTCGGAGCATTCAACGCTCCCTGAACCTACTGTCTTCTGCCCCGCAACGGTGGCTGCCATGAATCAGACTTTGGCAGCTCCAGGCACTTGGACCGACGGCAAGCGTCACCTGTGGTGGTTGGGCATCATGCCCTTGGCCACGCCTTTGCTGTCTGGTGCACTGGCCATCACCACCGGTATCCAGCAACTCTGGTGGGTCGGCGTGCTGGTGATCTTCGGCCTGATCCCGCTGATCGATGGCATGCTCGGTGAAGACGTGAGCAACCCGCCGGAATCCGCCGTCAGCCACCTTGAATCCCAAAGCTACTACCGCTGGATCGTCTACACCGGCGTGCTGTTTGTGATCTCGTCGGTGGTGATCACCGGTTGGCTTGCCGCCGGCGGTATCGAGTGGATCATCCAGGGTGGACTGTTACAGGCTGCCGCGAACCTGGAACCTTCCAGTTGGCTGTCCCGTGCGGCCAGCTACCTCACCGCGCGCACGCAACTGCATGGCGAGGTGAGCTGGTTCACTTACCTGGGCATGGCCATGTCGACCGGCGCCGCTACCGGCATCGCGATCAACACCGCCCATGAGCTGGGGCACAAACCCAACGCGCTCGAAGTGTTCCTGGCCAAGGTCACCCTGGCGCCGACGTTCTACGGGCACTTCTATACCGAGCACAACCGCGGCCATCACGTACGTGTCGCCACGCCGGAAGATCCAGCCAGTTCGCGACTGGGGGAGAGCTTCTGGGCTTTCCTGCCACGCTCGGTCTGGTTCAGCGCCCGCTCGGCGTGGAACCTGGAGCGCGAACGCCTGCGTAAGCTCGGCCTGCCTGCCTGGCACTGGCAAAACGGTGTGCTCAGCGCCTGGATGTACAGCGTAGTGCTGTGGGGCGCGATGATCGCCTGGCTGGGGTGGGCGGTGGTGCCGTTCCTGATCATCCAGGGCATCTACGGTTTCTCGCTGTTGGAAGTGGTGAACTACGTCGAACACTACGGCCTTAAACGTCAGAAGTTGCCCAATGGCCGTTACGAGCGTTGTTCGCCACGGCATTCATGGAACAGTAACCGCATTGTTACCAATATCTTCCTGTTCCAGTTGCAACGGCACTCCGATCACCATGCCAACCCCACCCGTAGTTATCAGTCGTTGCGTCATTTTGATGAGTCGCCGCAACTTCCCTATGGTTACGCGAGCATGATTGTCTGGGCGTATGTGCCGTACTTGTGGCGGCGGCGAATGGATCACCGAGTGTTGAACCATTATGCCGGGGATATCACCCTGACCAATCTTCAGCCCTCACAACGGTTGAAGTACCTGGAGAAGTACAGCAACAGCGCCAAACCGTTTTAAGTTCAAGTAACACGTTGTTTGCGTACTCGGGGCCTGCGTGCCGCGCAGGCCTCTATCGCCCGGGATTTTTCAGATCGGTTGCCAGAAAGTTGTTTGACCCGAACAAAAATAATTAAAGGGAAGGACGTACACCATGCAAGCACCTGCCAAATTCACCACACATATCGTATTGGCCGCGCTGGGCCTGATCGCCTATCACCAGGCCCAGGCAGCGCGCATCGAACCCGCCGGCAGTGCATTTACCGCCCAGGGCCCCATCAGCTTTTCCAAAGGCGCGTTGATCAGTGCCGACTGCACCATCAAGGTGGCCGGCAAAGTGGCGGCTGATGGTTCATCGGTCAATGTCGATAAAGTCGAATTCGATGGTGGCCTCAAGTGCAGCCGGGTGGAAGCCATCAACTTGCCGTGGATCTTGGTCGCCAAGGATACCAAAAGCGGCTCTATGTCGAAGATCAGTGTGGATGTCCACGCGTTTGGTCTGGGCGGCAAGTGTGGGCCCTCAACGGCCGACGGCACCTGGGATAACGCCACGGGTAAGTTGGAAGCCGCCAACGTCCCGATCGGCGAAGACTGCAAGATCAAGACGGTGTCGATCAAGATGCCGCCGAACTTCAAAGTTGTTGAATAAGCGTTCGATGTTGTTTCGGTAGTTGAATTGAGATTTGGCTGGAAAGGGAAGTTCTGCAGTTACACCGTGACCTCTCGATCATGGCCATTACCCCTGGCGAAATGAATTCGCCATAACATGTGAGGAAAAACAATGAAAAGCTTGAAAACTCTCGTGTCGTTGACTGCTTTGACTGTTTGCATGGGTGCTGCTTCCATGGTGAATGCCGCTACCATTTCTCCTCCTGGCGCGGGTTTCACCACGCCCGCAGGTGCTATCACTGTTACATCGCCTGCGTCGTTCGGGGCGCCCGTGGCTTGCACCATCGTCTTTACCGGCAGCGTGGCTGCGAGTGGTGCCAACGCTTCGATCACCGGCGCCACTGTGAGCGGCTCCAACCCACTTTGCGGTGTGCCAGTGTTGCTGGGTTTGCCATGGACCTTGACCGCCTCCACCGCCACCGGGCCTGACACCTTTGCAGGCACTGTTTCAGGCGTGAACTTCAAGATCGTCAGCAACTGCGCAAGCGCTCCCGCCACCATCAATGTGGTCTACAACAACAGCACCCACACCATCACTGTTCCATCGGCACAAACCGTCGGCAGTTGCAAAATCACTGCGCTGACCGCGACGCCAACCCCAACGCTCACTGTCAACCCTTGATAGGCGTGCGCTTGACGTGATGATCACACGTTGAAACGCAAGTGCCCTGCAAAGGGCACTTGTTAAGGCAAGCCAAGACGGTGATTCCGGCTGTGGTGGATAAAAATAATAAGGAGTGGAGCATGAATAATAAGAAACAACAGGCCCAGGCGTTACTTGGCCTGGCGTTGTTGAGCGGGTTTATGGTCGCAGCCGGGCCCGTTCAGGCTGGCGGGTACTCGACTCCTACATTTGGCGCGCAAGGCTGGGGCCGTGCGTTTGGCGGTGGTTCACTGTTCAAGAATGACCCTTCTTCAGCCTATAACAACCCGGCCGCCATGGCGTTCATTGACCAAACCATCGCGCAGCAGAACGTTATCTATGCGCGTATCAATATCAAATTCAAGGGAAATGCCTATGACTACAAAGGGGACCCGACGTCCTCCGGGGTCATGGACGAATTCGGCGGTGTGACCTCCACGCCGCGTGAAGGCAATGGGGGTGAAGCGGGCTTTACGGCTTGGTTGCCCACCGGCTTCCTGGTGATACCCATCAACGACCGTTTCAGTTTTGGCTTGAGTCAGGTCGTTCCGCAGGGCATGAAGTCCACTTGGGATCAGGATTGGAAAGGCCGTGACTTCGCCGTTGACACCAAAATTGAAACCGTAGGGTTGACCGGTTCGCTGTCGTTCAAGGTCAATGACCAGTTTTCTATTGGTGCAGGTGCCATTGTTCAGCACAGCACAGGGTTCGTGAGCCAGAACGTCGACCTTTATGCGGCGGCGGCGGTCTCGCCGGGGCTGGGTGGTCTCGGCATCCCGTTCCCATCGGGGGTAGGGCAGTCGCTGATGCGCGTCAAGGTCGATAACACCTCGGTGGGCTGGTTCGCCGGCCTGGCCTGGAAACCCACTGAGAAAGACACGCTGGGTTTCAACTACCACGCCAAGATCAAGAACAAAATGGAAGGCAAATACAACATCTATGCTGATCCAGGCAGCAGGCTGCTGATGACCGATGCCGGAGGGGATGGCTTGACGCTGGTCGAGCGTGCTTACCCCGGCCTCAAACTGTTTCCGGACGGCGCGAACGCATCCACTCAGTTGGACATTCCGGCCACCGCCGCCATCGACTGGGTGCATGTGTTCAACGACCGATTCAGCCTCGGCGCCAGTATGCTGTGGACCCAATGGTCGTCATTCAAGGCGCTGACCCTGAAGTCCGATGGCAATACCATCGTATCGATTCCCTACAAGTACCGGGACGTCATGATGTATTCCCTCGGGGGCGACTATAAGCTTACCGATGACTTCACCCTGCGCGCCGGTGTTGCCTATGACCAGACCCCCACCCGCAATTCCACGCGTGACCCACGTATCCCCGACGGCGATCGTTACTTCGCTTCTCTCGGCTTTGGCTACGATATCAAGGCCATCCCCGGCTTGAGTATCGACGGTGCCTACTCACGGCAATTTGTCGAGCAGGTGAAGCTCAAAACCGTCAACGTCGACCGCCTGGGCGCGGCGCGCCTGGATGGCAAAGTCGACAGCAAAGGTGAGGTTGTCAGCCTGTCGGCCACTTACAAGTTCTAATGCATGGGGTGGTGGAGCAGTCAGTCAGCGCATCTTTCTGTTGCTCCGCGGGTTTACCGCATCGACGGGTCGCCCATGCGACCCGTTCCAATTCCAACGGCCCACTGAAATCTGCCTGACGGGTTCAGCGGCTATTTTTTTGCCTGGAAGTTAAATAAAAATTTAAAATAATATTTTAATTTTTGTTCCCGAGTTTGTAAGGTGGTTTTACGTCGCGGGTCATTCCGACCTGCCGCACCCAAGCCTTGCCCTGAATCAAGTAGAGGTATCCCATGGTTATCTGGTTATTGGTGGGTTTCGCAGCTGCGATTGCCCTGGCGTATCGACAAGCCGTTGCCCTTCACTGGTTGGGTGCAGGCCTGGTCTGGCTGGTAGCGGGTTACCTGCTCAACGTGGTTGCCGGGTTCGGCGCCACCGTCGCGGCGGTGCTGGTGGTCGCGCCCGCGCTGCTGATGACGATCAAACCCCTGCGCCGCACCCTGCTGACCAGCAAGGCCTTGGGCCTGTTTCGTACGATCATGCCGGCAATGTCGGACACTGAGCGCGCCGCCATCGAGTCCGGCACCGTGTGGTGGGACGCTGAGCTGTTCAGCGGCAAGCCCGACTGGCAGCGCTTGCTGCAAGCCGCACCGGCCAGCCTGAGCGCCGAAGAACAAGCCTTCCTCGATAACGAAGTGGAAACCCTGTGCGACATCGCCAACGACTGGGAAACCACCCAGGTGTGGCAGGACATGTCGCCCGAAGGCTGGCAATACACCAAGGAGGCCGGCTTCCTCGGCATGATCATTCCCAAGCAATACGGTGGCAAAGGCTTCTCCCACTACGCGCACTCGCAGGTGGTGATGAAGCTGTCGACGCGTTGTTCGGCGGCGGCGATTTCGGTGATGGTGCCCAATTCCCTGGGGCCGGCCGAGTTGCTGTTGCATTACGGCACCGATGCCCAGCGCAATTACTACCTGCCGCGCTTGGCCCGGGGTGAAGACATCCCGTGTTTTGCCCTGACCAGCCCGTATGCCGGTTCTGATGCTGGGGCGATTCCCGACCTGGGCATCGTCTGCAAAGGTAGCCATGAAGGCGAGGACGTCCTGGGCTTCCGTGTGACTTGGGACAAGCGCTACATCACTCTGGGCCCGATTGCCACGGTGCTTGGCCTGGCGTTTCGCGCAGAAGACCCGGATGGGTTGCTCGGCGCTGCGGGTTCACTCGGCATCACGTGCGCGCTGATCCCGACGTCCCATCCGGGCGTGAACAGCGGCCGCCGTCACTGGCCGCTGAACGCGGTATTCCAGAACGGCCCTACCACCGGCAAGGATGTCTTCATTCCGCTGGAGTGGGTGATTGGCGGCCGCGAGCAAGTCGGCAACGGTTGGCGCATGTTGATGGAGTGCCTGGCGGCCGGCCGTGCGATTTCCTTGCCGTCGGCCAACGTCGGCCTGGGCAAGGTGGCGGTGCGTGGCACCACCGCCTATGCCGCGATGCGCAAACAGTTCGGCCTGCCCATCGGCAAATTCGAAGGCGTGCAGGCGCCCTTGGCGCGCATGGCTGGGCATCTGTATGCCTGCGATGCGGTGCGCAAGGTGTCGGTGGCGTCCTTGGACGCGGGTGAGAAACCGTCGGTGATCTCGGCGATTGCCAAGTACCACGTCACCGAGCGTGCGCGGATCATCGTCAATGACGGCATGGACATCGTTGCCGGCAAGGGCATCTGTATGGGCCCCAACAACTTCCTGGCCCGTGCCTACCAGCAAAGCCCCATTGCCATTACGGTGGAAGGCGCGAACATCATGACCCGCTGCCTGATCATCTTTGGCCAGGGCCTGATCCGTTGCCATCCCTATGTATTCCGCGAGATGGAAGCGGCGCGCAATCCGGACAAACGTCGAGCGCTGGAAGCCTTCGACAGCGCGATGTTCGGCCATGTGAGCTTTGTGCTGGCCAATACCGTCCGTGCTGCGGTGCATTCCCTGACAGGAGGCCGATTGATTTCTGCCCCGGCCAAGACCGACCCCGCGCTGGCGTCCTACTACCGCCAGGCTAATCGTCTGTCAGTGGTGCTCGCGCTGATTTCGGACATTTCCATGGGCGTGCTGGGCGGTGCCCTCAAGCGCAAGGAAAGTATCACCGGGCGTTTGGGCGATATTCTGTCGCAGCTGTACATTCTGTCCTGCGTGCTCAAGCGTTTTGAGGACGATGGGCGGCCCCAGGCGGATCTGCCGCTGGTGCACTGGGCGGCCCAGGATGCGTTGCTGCGGGCCCACGAAGCGCTGGCGGAAGTGCTCGACAACTACCCGTCGAAACCTGCCGCAGCGATGCTGCGTGGCCTGACGTTCCCGTTCGGGATCCCACTGCGCAAACCCTCGGATCGTCTGCTGGCCCAAGTGGCTGACGTGGTGCAGACACCGGGCGAAACCCGCGACCGCTTGCTGGCCAATTCCTACATCCCACGTCCGGAAATCGACAAATTGGCCTACGGCGAACTGGGTTTCCGCCTGCTGCCACAGGTCGAGTTGATCGATGCCCGGCTCAAGCCTGCCGTCAAGCAAGGCGTGATCGAACCGATGCCGATCTCCGCCACGGCCTTCACCGCTTGGCGCGTCAAGGCGCGCGCGCTGGACTTGATCAGCGATGACGAGGACACCTTGCTCGGCCGCTACGTGGAATACGCCGACCACGGCATCCAGGTGGATGACTTCCCGCAGGACTTCGGCTTGCTGGAGGCGTTGCAGCAGCGCAAGCAAGCGCTGGAACCGACGGCGAAACGTCGCACCAGCCAAAGCGAAAACGCCTCGGTGAACTAACTCAACCCCACCCCCTGTAGGAGCCGGCTTGCCGGCGATAGCGATCTGTCAGCAAACACCTCTGTGACTGATGCACCGCCATCGCCGGCAAGCCGGCTCCTACAAGGGGCGGTTTACACGGCAGGATTGAGTGGAACCCTATATGAGCGACAGCTACCTTTCTTTCGTCAATTCCGCCTGGGGCCGTCGCCTGGCCCAGGCCATCGGCTTGCCGCAACCCTTGCCACTGCAACGTCATCGCAGCGGCCAGCAGGGCTTGGCCAACCCGGTGATCGTCGCCGGGGCAGGGCGCCTGACCGGCGAGGTGCAGCGGATCTTCACGGCAACCGACACCGTCAGTGCCACCCCGGCCACGCTCAAGGCGCCGTCCACGGTGAAAGTGCAGGGCGCCGTGTATGACGCCAGCGCCGTGGCCGACCTGCAACAGTTGGACGAGCTCTATGTGTTCTTCCACGCCAACGCCAAGCGCCTTGGCCACCATGGCCGCGTCGTGGTGCTCGGCACCGCACCGGAACATTGCCAGGATTTGCCCCAGGCCATCGCCCAGCGCGCCCTTGAAGGCTTGGTGCGCTCACTGGCCAAGGAGCTGCGCCGGGCGATCACCGTGCAATTGATCTACGTGGCGCCGGGTGCTGAAGACGCGCTGGACAGCAGCTTGCGTTTCTTCCTGTCGCGCCGTTCGGCCTATGTGTCGGGGCAGGTGGTGCGCCTGGAAAAACCGGTGGACGGCCCAGTCGCGGTCAATTGGGACAAACCCTTCGCCGGTCGTCGCGCCCTGGTCACCGGCGCCTCCCGTGGCATCGGCCTGGCGATTGCCCAGGTGTTGGCGCGGGACGGCGCGCACGTGGTGTGCGTGGATGTGCCCCAGGCCCAGGCAGCGTTGCAACAGGCGGCGGACAGCGTCGGCGGTTCGGCGCTGCCCCTGGACATCACCGCGACGGACGCAGCCGCACTGCTGCAGGCCCATGTCAGCCAATACGGCGCCTTTGACGTGGTGGTGCACAACGCCGGGATCACCCGTGACAAAACCATCGCCAAAATGACCGAGGCCGCGTGGCGTAGCGTATTGGCGGTGAACCTCGAAGCGCCGTTGCAGCTCAGCAATGCGTTATTGGACAGCCAAGGCTTGAATCCTGGGGGACGAATTGTCTGTGTCTCGTCGATTTCCGGCATCGCCGGCAACCTCGGACAAAGCAATTACGCCACCTCCAAGGCCGGTGTGATCGGCCTGGTGCAGGGCCTGGCACCGCGTGCGGCGGCGCAGCAAGTGACGGTGAATGCGGTGGCGCCGGGGTTCATCGAAACCCAGATGACCGCCAAGATCCCGCTGATGATCCGTGAAGCAGGGCGGCGCATGAATTCGCTGTCCCAGGGCGGGCAGCCGATCGACGTGGCCGAAACTATCGCCTGGCTGGCACATCCGGCGTCCGGCGGGGTCAACGGCCAAGTCGTACGGGTGTGCGGCCAAAGCCTGCTGGGAGCCTGAGCCATGGACTACGTGACGCAGATCATTGACCCGCCGCCTTCACGCACCCGCTTGCTGCTGGACGGCGTGCGCGCCTTGCGCAAGCCCAAGCTTGACGGTGCGCCTGTGCTGCCCACGGAACGCCTGGTGCGTTCGGCAGTGGCGTTGTCTGCCGCCGACATCGCCGCCTATGGTCGTGCCTGTGGTTTTCGCTGCGAGCAGGGGGTGCCGCTGTCCTATCCCCATGTGCTGGCGTTCCCTTTGCACTTGATGCTGCTGACGCGCCCCAGCTTTCCGTACCCGGCCAGCGGCATGGTGCACCTGGCCAATCGCATCCGTCAGCACCAACGCTTGCACGAAGACCAGGCGTTGCGCATTGAGGTGTATTGCGAGCGCTGGGTCGCCCATCCCAAGGGCCAGGCGCTGAGCATCGCCACCCGTGCCTACGGTGCCGACACGCTGGTGTGGGAAAGCGATAGCCTGTACCTGCGCCGGGACGTCAAGGACCCGGTTGGCGAACCTTGGGCTGACGTGTTGCCCTTGCAGGAGGCGGGCTTGTTGCGCACCCAGCGCTGGGTGTTGCCCGCCGACCTGGGCCGGCGTTTTGCCAAGGTGTCAGGGGATTTCAACCCGATTCACACCTCGGTGATCGGCGCCAAGCTGTTCGGCTTTCGCCGCGCCATCGCCCATGGCATGTGGACCCTGGGCCGTGCGCTCGCCGCCCAGCAACCGCCCGGTGGCCTGGACCAGGCCGAGGCCTATTGTGACTTCAAGCTGCCGATCTTCCTGCCCGGCCAGGTCGCGCTGTGGAGCCACCCGGTGACCAGCCCGCCCCGCGAATTCGAAGTGCGCAATTTCGCCGGCGACAAACCCCATATGCGTGGCCTTTTCATCTGGAAAGAGAACCTGGAATGAGTGACTACAGCTTCAACCCGGCCCCGGTCCGCCGCGTCGCGATCATCGGCGGCAACCGCATCCCGTTTGCTCGCTCCAACACGGTGTACGCCCACGACAGCAACCAGGACCTGCTGGTCGCCGCGCTACAGGGCTTGGTCGACCGCTACAACCTGCACGGCCAACGCCTCGGTGAGTTTGCCGCCGGGGCTGTGATCAAGCACTCGCGGGATTTCAACCTGGCCCGTGAGTCGTTGCTGTCCACCACCTTGTCGCCGGATACGCCGGCCTACGATGTGCAACAAGCCTGCGGCACCGGCCTGGAGGCGGCATTGCTGGTGGCGAACAAGATTGCCCTCGGGCAGATCGAGGTGGGCATTGCGGGGGGATCCGACACCACCTCCGACGCGCCCATCGGTATCAATGAATCCCTGCGCCACACCTTGCTCGCAGCCAATCGTGCCAAGGGCATGGGCGACAAGTTGAAGACGTTGCTCAAGGTCCGGCCCTCAATGTTCTTCAAACCACTGTTGCCGCGCAACGGCGAGCCGCGCACTGGCCTGTCCATGGGCGAACACTGCGAAGAAATGGCCAAGCGCTGGCAGATCAAGCGCCTGGCCCAGGATGAGTTGACCCTCACCAGCCATCAGCGCCTGGATGCGGCCTACAAACGCGGCTTCTTCGACGACTTGATCAGCCCCCATCGCGGCCTGGCCAGGGACAACAACCTGCGCGCCGATGCCAGCCTAGAAAAGCTCGCTGGCCTGTCTCCAGCCTACGACCGCCAGAACGGCACCCTCACAGCCGGCAACTCCACCCCCCTGACCGATGGCGCCTCGGTAGTGCTGCTGGCCAGTGAAGAATGGGCCGTCGCCAACGGCTGGCCGGTAATGGCCTATCTGCGCACTGGCGAGACAGCGGCGGTGAACTTTGTCGACGGCACCGAAGGCTTGCTGATGGCCCCTGCCTACGCAGTGCCGCGCATGCTGAAACGCGAAGGCCTGAGCTTCAAGGACTTCGACTTTTTCGAGATCCACGAAGCCTTTGCCGCCCAGGTGTTGTGCACGCTCAAGGCCTGGGAAGACCCCGATTATTGCCGCGAGCGCCTAGGCTTGGAAGCGCCTCTGGGCACCATCGATCGCGCGAAGATGAACGTCAACGGCGGCTCGCTCGGCTGCGGCCATCCCTTCGCCGCCACCGGTGGCCGGCAGTTGGCGGCACTGGCCAAGATCATCCATGAGAACGGCGGCGGGCGCGGCCTGATTTCCATCTGCGCGGCCGGCGGGCTGGGCATTACTGCCATCGTCGAAAAGTAGCGCTATCAAAAACAACAATAAGGACACTGCCATGAACGCTGTAAGCCTGGAACACGCCGAACGGATCTGGTTGAACGCTTACCTGCCCGGCGTCCCGGCGGATATCGACGCCGCTATCGAGGACTATCCGTCGCTGCGCGAGGTGTTCCTGGAGCACCTGGAAAAATTCCGCGAGCGAGTGGCGTATGTCAGCATCGGCACCGAAATGACCTACGCCGACTGGCAGGTGCAAGGCTATGCCTTTGCCGCCTGGCTGCAGGGGCAGGGCGTCAAGAAAGGTGATCGTGTGGCGCTGATGATGCCCAACTGCTTGCAGTATCCGATTTGCCTGTTGGGCACCATCCTGACCGGCGCGGTGGTGGTCAACGTCAACCCGCTGTACACCTCCCATGAGCTCAAGCACCTGCTCAAGGACAGTGGTGCGGAAACTGTGGTGATCTTCGAAAACTTCGCCCACACCCTGGAAAAAGTCATCACCGGCAGCAGCGTCAAGCGCGTGGTGATCGCCGCCATCGGCGATTTGCTGGGGACGTTCAAGGGCGCCGCGATGAACTTCATCCTGCGCCGTGTGCAAAAGCAGGTGCCGGCGTTCAACCTGCGCGGTTCGCTGCGCTTCAACCAGGTGCTGAAACAGGGGCGGGCGCTCACTCATTTCCCGGTGGAGATGCACCTCGACGACCTGGCCTTCCTGCAATACACCGGCGGCACTACTGGCGACGCGAAGGGTGTGATGCTCAGTCATCGCAATATCATCGCCAACCTGCTGCAAGCCAAGGCCTGGGTTGGCGACCAACTGGACCAGGACAAGCAGGAAACCAACGTCACCTTGTTGCCGCTGTACCACATCTTTTCCCTGACGGTGAATTGCCTGATGTTCATGTGCCTGGGCGGGCGCAACATCCTGATCGCCAACCCACGGGACGTGAAGCGCGTGCAGATGATCCTGCGCAAGGAGCGCTTCAACGGGATTGCCGGGGTCAACACCTTGTTTAACGGCCTGCTCGAGAACAAGGAGTTCTGCGCACGGGACTTTTCCGATCTGCGCATGGTGATTGCCGGCGGCATGGCCACGCACACGGCGGTGGCCAAGCGCTGGAAGGAAGTCACCGGGCTGCCGATCATCGAAGGCTACGGCCTCACCGAATGCTCGCCGGTGGTGAGCATCAGCCCGATCAACATTGCGCGCATGCGTGAGATGGAGTTCACCGGCAGCATCGGCGTGCCATTGCCCTCGACCTGGGTGCGGTTTATCCGCGAAGACGGTGAGTTGGCTGAGATTGGCGAGCAGGGCGAACTGCAAGTGCGCGGGCCGCAGGTGATGCAGGGCTACTGGAAACGTCCGGAGGCCACTGCCGAGGTGCTGGATGCCGAAGGGTGGTTGTCGACCGGGGACATCGGCGTGATGGACGCGCGCGGTTATATCCGCTTGGTGGACCGCAAGAAGGACATGATCCTGGTTTCGGGCTTCAACGTGTATCCCAATGAAATCGAGGACGTGGTAGCGCTACACCCTGGCGTGGCCGAAGTGGCGGCGATTGGCGTGGAAGATGGCGTGACCGGCGAGAAGGTCAAGATCATCGTGGTGCGCAAGGACCCGAGCCTGACCCAGGAGCAAATTCTTGCGCATTGCCGGGAGTACCTGACGGGGTACAAGGTGCCGAAGTACGTGGAGTTCCGTACCACTGAGCTGCCCAAGACCACCGTCGGCAAAGTTCTGCGCCGGGCACTGCGCTAATTTGAAGGTTTAGGTGATCCAAATGTGGAGCTGGCTTGCCTGCGATAGCGGTGTACCTGTTACACCGCCATCGCAGGCAAGCCAGCTCCTACAAAGTTCTGTGGTGGATTTTAGAGTGAGTTCACGGTTACCCAACGCTCCTCTTTGGCCGCCACGCGAATCGCCGTCGCCAACCGCTCAACTTCCCACGCTGCCTCAAAGTCAGTGCCATCCGCACCTTGACCGGCCAGCGCCAGAATCAATTCCTGCACTTCCAACGTCTTCAGCTCGTTGTAGCCCAACTGATGCCCCGCCGCCGGGCTGAACGCCGCATAACCGGGCAGGGCAGGGCCTGCGAGCAAACGCTGGAAACCGTCCTGGCCAACGCGACAGACCTGCAATTCATTCAAGCGCTCCTGATCGAACGCCAAGGTGCCTTTCGTCCCGCTGATCTCGAAACTCAGGTGGTTTTTGTAGCCCTGCTTGAGCCAGCTGCTGCTCACCGTACCGCGTGCGCCATTGGCAAAACGCAGCAGGGCGTGCACTTGGTCATCCACCGCAATCGATTTAAGGTGGTCGGTGCTGCCTTTGACGGCAGGGCGCCGGGCGTGGACGGTCTGGGTGTCGGCACACACACTCACTACGTCGCCCACTAGATAGCGCGCCATCGACAGCAAGTGACTGCCCAGGTCCGCCAGGGCACCGCCAGCATGCTCGACTTCACAACGCCACGACCATGGCGAGGCCGGGTCGGCCATGAAATCTTCGCTGAACTCACCCTGGAAGCTGATGATCTCGCCCAACTCGCCGCTGGCAATCATCTGCCGCGCCAGCGTGATCATCGGGTTGTGCTGGTAGTTGTAGCCCACCCGCGTCACCACACCCGCAGCACTGGCGGCGCGGCGCATGGCGTCGGCCTGTTCCAGGCTCACGGCCAGGGGTTTTTCGCAGTACACCGCCTTGCCCGCCGCGATGGCCGCCATGGCCATGGGGTAGTGCAAATGGTTGGGGGTGGTGATGGCGACTACGTCGACGTTGGGATTATTGATCAACGCCTGCCAGTCGCCATGGGCCTGGGCAAAGCCCCAATCCTTGGCGCAGCGGTGGGCGCGCTCGGTGTCGGCGTCGGCCAGTGCTGCCAGCTTGAGGTGTACCGGCAGTTCGAATACCGCACGGGCGTTATTGAAGGCCAAGGCGTGGGCGCGCCCCATGAAGCCTGTGCCGATCAAGCCGATTCCGAGTTCACGCATCGCCGTGGTCCTTTGGATTATTGTTTTCAGGAAGACTATTAATGGAATAAAAATTCCCATATTTCAATAGATGGAATAAAAATTCATTGATGCTCCGGCGATCAGCCCCGCGAATGCAGCTATATTCAGGCGCTGACGAAAGGGGCTCAGTTAACAAAAGATAACGTAGCGCCGATTGTCAGACGATTCGAAAGCCCGATAGGATGGCCCCTGCTTCCTCCAGGCGCTCTAGATTGCAGGTTTCAAGGCCCCGGAAGGCAGCGATAACAATAATAAATGGGAGAAAGGTCTATGAGTGAGCCTGTCATGGGTTGGGTTGTCTGCCGCCCACGCGCCGCACGCAGGGTCGCGATGCTGGCCGCAGCGCTCTCGCTGTTTGGCGCTGTCGTATTACCGGCAGCCGTCCAGGCCGCCAGCGATACCTCGTTTGCGATTGAATCCCCCAAGGCCGCCAAAGGCCTGATGATCGATGTGGTCCACGCGGGCAAGCGCCTGGTGGCGGTTGGTGATCGCGGGCACATCCTCTATTCCGATGACCAGGGCAGCACCTGGACCCAAGCCAAAGTCCCCACCCGGCAGTTGCTCACGGCGGTGTTTTTCGTCGATGACAAGCAGGGCTGGGCGGTGGGCCACGATGCGCAGATTCTTGCCAGTTCCGACGGCGGCGCCACCTGGACCCAGCAGTACCAGGATCTTAAACGCGAAGCGCCGTTGCTCGACGTGTGGTTCAACGATGCCAACCACGGCCTGGCCGTCGGCGCCTACGGTGCGCTGATCGAAACCACCGACGGCGGCAAGACCTGGGACGACGTCAGCGACCGCCTCGACAACGAAGACCAATATCACCTCAACGCCATTGCCCATATCAAGGACGCCGGCCTGTTCATCGTTGGCGAGCAGGGCAGCATGTTCCGCTCCAGCGACGACGGCCAGACCTGGGAGAAACTCGAAGGCCCCTACGAGGGCTCGCTGTTTGGCGTGATCGGCACCGCTCAGCCGCAAACCCTGCTGGCTTATGGCTTGCGCGGCAACCTGTACCGGTCCACGGATTTTGGCAGCACCTGGGAGCAAGTTGAACTGAACGCTGCGCGGGGAGCGCTGGAGTTTGGGTTGTCGGGCGCGACCTTGCTGGAGGACGGCTCGATTGTCGTGGTCGGCAACGGCGGCAGCGTGGTGGTCAGCCATGACGACGGCGTGACCTTCAGCGTGTTCAACCGTGCGGACCGGATATCCCTGTCGTCCGTCACGGCGGCAGGCAATGGCAACTTGATTCTGGCCGGGCAGGGGGGCGTTCGCGTCGCTAAAGCCGATGGCGCCGAACCGACAAAACAATAAGAAGGCGGGGAAAGAATGAGCAGTCATCACAACGATAAAGCGACCTTTCTTGAGCGCCTGATCTTCAACAACCGCCCGGCAGTGATCGTGATCTGCCTGCTGGTGAGTATTTTCCTGTTCTGGCAGGCGACCTTGATTCGCCCGTCCACCAGCTTCGAAAAAATGATTCCGCTCAAGCACCCCTTCATCGAGAAGATGATGGAGCACCGCAATGACCTGGCGAACCTGGGCAACACGGTGCGCATCTCGGTGGAGGCCAAGGACGGAGACATCTTCACCAAGGAGTACATGGAGACCCTGCGTCAGATCAACGACGAAGTGTTTTACATCTCCGGCGTCGACCGCTCGGGCCTCAAGTCGCTGTGGAGCCCCAGCGTACGCTGGACCGAAGTGACCGAAGAAGGCTTTGCCGGCGGTGAAGTGATCCCGCAGAGCTATAACGGCTCGCCGGAAAGCCTCGATCAACTGCGCAATAACGTGCTCAAGTCCGGCCAGGTCGGGCGTCTGGTGGCCAACGACTTCAAGTCGAGCATCGTCGACATCCCGCTGCTGGAGTCCTACCCGGACCCGCAGGATCAGGGCAAGTTGCTGGCCCTGGACTACCGCAAGTTCTCCCATGAACTGGAAGACAAGATCCGCACCAAGTTCCAGGAGCAGAACCCCAACGTCCAGATCCACATCGTCGGTTTCGCCAAGAAAGTCGGTGACCTGATCGATGGCCTGATCATGGTCGTGCTGTTCTTCGGCGTGGCGTTCGGTATTACCCTGGTTCTGCTGCTGTGGTTCACCAACTGCCTGCGCAGCACCATTGCGGTGTTGAGCACCACCCTGGTGGCGGTGGTCTGGCAATTGGGCCTGATGCATGCCGCTGGTTTCGGGCTGGATCCCTACTCGATGCTGGTGCCGTTTCTGATCTTCGCCATTGGTATTTCCCACGGCGTGCAGAAGATCAACGGTATCGCCCTGCAATCCAGCGAAGCGGACAACGCGCTGACCGCTGCACGCCGCACCTTCCGCCAACTGTTCCTGCCGGGGATGATCGCGATTCTTGCTGATGCGGTGGGCTTTATCACGCTATTGATCATCGACATCGGCGTGATCCGTGAACTGGCCATCGGCGCCTCTATCGGCGTGGCGGTGATCGTGTTCACTAACTTGATCCTGCTGCCAGTGGCGATTTCCTACGTCGGCATCAGCAAACGCGCGATCGCCAAGAGCAAGAAAGACGCGAACCGCGAGCATCCGTTCTGGCGCCTGTTGTCGAAATTCGCCAGCCCGAAAGTCGCACCGGTCTCGATCTTCCTGGCCCTGATCGCCTTTGGGGGCGGCCTCTGGTACAGCCAGAACCTCAAGATCGGCGACCTTGACCAGGGCGCGCCGGAACTGCGCCCGGACTCGCGCTACAACAAAGACAACAACTTCATCATCAGCAACTACTCCACCAGTTCCGACGTGCTGGTGGTGATGGTCAAGACCAAGGCCGAAGGTTGCTCGCGCTATGAAGCCATGGCGCCCATCGACCAGTTGATGTGGAAGATGCAGAACACCGAGGGCGTGCAGTCGGCGATCTCGCTGGTGACCGTGTCCAAGCAAATGATCAAGGGCATGAACGAGGGCAACCTGAAATGGGAAACCCTGTCGCGTAACCCGGATGTGCTGAACAACTCCATCGCCCGTGCCGATGGCCTGTACAACAACAACTGCTCCCTGGCACCGGTGCTGGTGTTCCTCAACGACCACAAGGCCGAAACCCTCGACCGCGCGGTGCATGCCGTGCAGGATTTCGCCAAGGAAAACAACAAGCACGGCCTGGAATTCATCCTCGCCGCCGGTAACGCCGGGATCGAGGCGGCCACCAACGAGGTGATCAAGGAATCCGAGCTGACCATCCTGATCCTGGTGTACCTGTGCGTGGCGACCATGTGCATGATCACCTTCCGCTCCTGGGCGGCGACCCTGTGCATCGTGCTGCCGCTGGTGCTGACCTCGGTGCTGGGCAACGCGTTGATGGCGTTCATGGGCATCGGTGTCAAGGTGGCGACCTTGCCGGTGGTGGCGCTGGGCGTGGGGATTGGCGTGGACTACGGCATCTACATCTACAGTCGCCTGGAAAGCTTCCTGCGCGCCGGTCTGCCGCTGCAAGAGGCGTATTACCAGACGCTCAAGTCCACGGGTAAAGCCGTGCTGTTCACCGGCCTGTGCCTGGCAATCGGCGTGTGCACCTGGATCTTCTCAGCCATCAAGTTCCAGGCCGACATGGGCCTGATGCTGACCTTCATGCTGCTGTGGAACATGTTCGGCGCGCTGTGGCTGTTGCCGGCGCTGGCGCGGTTCCTGATCAAGCCGGAGAAACTGGCGGGGCAGAAGGGCAACTCACTCTTCGCGCATTGATCGATTAGACCATTGCCGCAAGGCACCGCGGGGGAATTGACCTATCATGTGTCTTTTCCCCCGCAGTGACTTCACATCATGACCGATTCGCAACCCAACCTGAGCACCGCCCTGACCGGCAGCGACATGCTGATCATCAATGGGCTGCACGCCTTCGACTTCACGTTCGACCAGCACTTGCTGATCGAAAGCATGGACGGCCGGGAACTCAAGCGTTGGAAGTTCAGTCCAGAACAACTGAACGCCGCCACCTTTGATGACAGTTTGCAAAGCTGGCTCTTGCGCAACGAAGACGGTGAACACCGTCTGGTCTGCCTGAGTGCGATCAAGGGCGACAACAATAACGATGAGGATGAAGCGGATGATGATGCGTAAATTCTGGCCCCTGCTGATGGCGGGCAGTGTCGGTGCCATGTCGGTGCAAGCCGCGCCGGCCGACACCTATGAACTGTTGGTGGGCAGCTACACCGCCGGCAGCAGCGAAGGCATCTATCGCCTGCAATTCGATAGCCGCACTGGCAAGTTCCAAGGCCAGCCGGTATTGGCGGCCAAGGCGGCCAATCCGTCGTGGCTGACGATCTCCAAGGACCAGAAGCACCTGTTTGTGGTCAACGAGAACGGCGCCGGCCAAAAAGACCCGGTCGGGCGGGTGAGCAGCTACAGCATCGATCCGCAGAATCATCAGCTGACGTTGATCAACCAGGTGCAGAGCCTGGGCAATGAGCCGACCCATTCCAGCGTGGCTGCCGATGGACGCTACCTGTTCGTCGCCAACTATTCGGTGCTGGAAGATCCGGGCGGAAGCCTGGCGGTGCTGCCGGTGGATGCCACAGGCAAGCTGTCGGCGCCGGTGCAACTGAGCGGGCACCCGGCCAGTCGCGTCAATCCTGAGCGCCAGGCGTCCAACCACGTGCATTCGGTGGTGTCGTCGCCGGATGGCAAGTACGTGTTTGTGCAGGACCTGGGTGCGGACAAGGTATTTGCCTACCACTACGATCCCAAGGCCAACCCTGAGCTGCCGTTGACCCCGGCCAACCCGGCCTCGGTGCAATTGCCGCCCGGCAGCGGCCCGCGCCACCTGCTGTTCAGTGCGGATGGCAAGCATGCCTGGCTGACCACCGAGATGAGCGCGCAGGTGGCGGTGTTCGACTACAAGGACGGCCAACTGACCCAGACGCAGTTGGTGGACTTCGCCGCCGGGCAACCGGTGGCCGATAAGGCCGGCGCCGCGTTGCACGCCTCCAGCGATGGCAAATTCCTCTACGTGAGCAACCGTGGCACGGCCAATCAACTGCTGGTGTTCAGCATCGACCCGGCCACCGCGCACCTCAAGGAACTGCAACGCCGTTCCGTGGAAGGTGACCACCCGCGCGAGTTCAGCCTGGACCCTAGCGGCAAGTTCTTGCTGATAGCCAATCAGAAAAGCAACGAAATCGTGGTGGTCGAACGCGACCCCAAAACTGGCCTGCTGGGTAAAACCGTGCAGAAATTGCCGATCGATGCACCCAGCGACCTCAAGTTCCTGGTGCGTCAATAAGCCACAGGCCCCGCCATGCGGGGCCTGAGCCTTTCTATTAATTCCATTAATAGCGGCTACTGTTTCAAAGCATTTCTAAGGCTTAGCCCTCGGGCGTAAGTTTGGTTCCAAGGCCTTCCCCGGCCACTCAACCAAACGAACACAAGGGTTACCGACATGAATCTGAATCTCTTCTCCATCATCGCCGCTTCCGCTGTTTCCGCCACTGTTGCCCTGCCAGCCGCGGCCAGCGTGGAAGTCTCCGGCAAAAAATCCAGCACCAGCGCCTACACCCAGAAATACCTGCAACAAAGCGCCAACTTCTACGCCGCACTGGATCACAAAACCCAGCAATAACCTGACGTTGAGCCACGGCCCCATGTAGGAGCCGGCTTGCCGGCGAAAAACGTGAGGGCGCCGCGTTTTGTCTGGCTTCCCGCGTTATGGTTGACGACCATCGCTGGCAAGCCAGCTCCTACATTGGATTGTGTTGAGCTCAGGCCTTTGCCATTACCGCGATAAACAGTGGCGATTCCAAGAAGCGCTCAAGCCAAGCCTGCAACCGTTTATACGATGTACCGGCAAACCACACTCGATCCACATGGGCATACTGGCGCACAAACGGCGCCAGTGCAGCATCCGCCAGGGTCAGGTGGTTGGCCATCAGGTAATCCCGTTCTGCCAACAACGCTTCCAGCTTCTGCAAGAACACTTCACCCCCGGCCCGATACTGTTCCATCGGTTGCTCGGGGTAGCGTTCGGCGTACTTGTATCGATTCAAGTAATACTTGAAGCTCTGGTCGTTCTCGGCAATCAACGCGAATACCGCCGGGTCGCCGTGCAGCAACCAGTTATCCGGGTCGTTCTGCGCCAAGGCCCACTGCATGATCTCCAGGCTTTCTTCAATCACCTGCCCGTCAACGTTCAGCACTGGCACGGTGCCCTTGGGCGACAACGCCAGCATCTCGGCGGGCTTGGCCTTGAGGCTTACCTCGACGATGTGCACCGGTATGCCCGAGTAGCGCAGGGCCAGTCGCGCCCGCATCGCATAGGGGCAGCGCCGGAACGAATACAGCAGCGCCTCGCTCACTTGACCTCCAACGTGCTCAACCCATTGCCCTGACGCTTGACCTGGATCTGCACCGGAATGCGTTCGTGCATTTCCTGCACGTGTGAAATCACCGCCACTTTACGGCCCTGAGCCTGCAAGCCATCCAGCGCGTCCATCGCCAATTGCAGCGATTCCGGGTCGAGGCTGCCGAAGCCCTCATCGATAAACAGTGATTCGATTTTCAATGTGCTGGAGGCCATCGACGCCAGGCCCAGGGCCAGCGCCAGTGAGACCAGAAAGGTTTCGCCGCCGGACAATGAATGCACCGAGCGCAGCTCGTCGCCCATCTCCGTGTCCATCACCAACAGGCCGAGCATGCTGCCGCCACGCTTGAGGCGGTAGCGCCGTACCAGTTGGCGCAGTTGCACGTTGGCGTGGTGCACCAACAGGTCGAGGTTGTAGGCCTGGGCGATCTTGCGGAAGGTGTCGCCAGTGGCAGAGCCGATCAGCGCGTTCAGGCGTGCCCAGCGTTGCCATTCGTCATAGGCCTTGGCGATCTGCTCGGCGAAGGCCTGGTTGGCGTCCTGGCGACGCTGGTCTTCGGATTGGCGCGCGCGCAATTCGGCGCAGTGTTTCTCGCTCTCGGCCAGTTGTTGATTGAGCGTGGTCAAGGTACCGTTCAGCTCTTCGGCTGCGAGGTTGCCATTGTGCTGGGCCTGGTGGTCGGCGAGGCGCTGTTCGCGCTCTTGCAACAACACCTTGGCCTGTTCGACGGCTTTTTCGCTGTGCTGCACCTGTTGGCGCAATTGGCTGACCTGGGCGTCTTCGTAGGCCAGCAAGCGGGTGAGGCCAGCGTCATCGAGTTCCGGGTGCAAGGCGCGCCATTCGCTGATACGCGTGACGAGGGCCTGTTGTTCGGCCTGCAACGCCTGTTCGCGCTCCTGCTGGGCCTTGAGGTCGGCGGCCAGTTGGATCAGGGCGTTGTGGATTTCTTGCAGGTATTTGTTGGCATCGGTTTCGCTTTGGCGCGACTGGGTCACGGCCTCATCCAACTGTTGCTGCCAGTGTTCGGCACTGGTGTGTTCACCGAGCAGCGCGCTGAGTTTTTCCTGGGCCGTCTGTTGCTGGGCAGTCAGTTCGGTGACCTGCTGCATCAGCGCATCAAGCTGATGCTGGCGATGTTGCTGGTGGGTCTGTTCCTTCTCGATCGCCTGTTGGCGTTCTTGTTGTTCGGCCAGCTCATCGCGTTGGTGACCTAGCTGCTCCAGGCGCTGGCTGACTTGCTGGTCCAGCTGCATGAAGGTAGCAGCCGGCTCGGCGCGTAGGCCCTCCAGGATTTCTGCGGGCAACAGGCTGGCGAAGGCGCTCAGTTCCTGGTCGAGGCGTTCACGGTCGCTGGCCAGCTCGCGCTGCTGATCGACCAGCAATTGACGGGCCTGCTGGCTGGCTTCCTGGGCGGCTTGCAGTTGTTGCTGCAGGCGCCCGGCGTTTTGTTGCAGGTTGAGCAGGGCGCCTTGGCGTTGTTCGTCCTGAGTGATGCTTTGGGTCAGCTGGCCCAGTTGCTGTTCAAGCCAGACGCTGCGTTTGGCGGCTTCCTGGTTGAGCAACGAGGCGGCCAGCGGGTGCGCATCCAGGCTTGGCTTGAGTGCTTGCTGTTGCGTGGCCAGTTGCTCCTGTTGTTGCAGGTATTCCTTTTGCTGGGCGATCAAACCGCCCACTTCGCCGCGCAGCTCGGTGAGTTTTTCCTTGAGTGTGTCCACGGCTTTCTGCGCGGTGGCTTCTTCGTTTTCGTCATGACGGCCGAGGCTTTGCAGCAACGCTTCGGGTTGGTGGTACGGGTGTTCGTGGCTGCCGCACACCGGGCAGGGTTGGTCATCCTGCAACTGTTCGCGCAACTCTTCGACGCTGGCGCTGCGGGCCAGGCGTTGGCGTTCCAGCAATTGCTTGGTCACGCTCAGCGTCTGTTCGGCAACGGTCAGCTCGGCCTTGGTTTGCAGGCCGGTCTGGTTCAATTGCTCGCGTTGCTGTTGGGCATCGCTGAGCTTTTGCGTCAGGCTGGCGGCTTGCTGATCCAGCTGTTGCTGGTTGTCCCACAGGCGCGTCAGGTCTTCGAAAGCACGTTGTTGCTTGCGATTGTCTTGCAGCAGGCTCGCCAGCAATTGGATTTGCTCAGCCACGGCGTGAGGCTCGGCACCGGCCTCCTGATACAGCAGGTCCAAGGCTTCGCGTTGCTGAGTGAATTGTTCGGCGGCGCCTGTCGCGCGTTGTTCCAATTGCGGCAGTTCGGCCTGGCCCTTATTCAGGCGATTGCCGATCAGCATCAGCTGTTGCAGACGGTCGCGGTAGGCGCTCCAGGCATCGCTCAGTGGCGCGAAGACGGCGCTGCGCTCAAGCTCGGTCGCCAGGCGTTGCAGGCGTTCGGCGACGTGGCGCTGTTTTTCCAGCAGCCCGGTGAGTTGGGCCTGACCTTCGGTACAGGCGCTTTCGTGCTGCTGTTTTTCCTCGGTGCGTTTGGCCAGCTCTTTGGTCAAGTGGGCGAGGGTGCTTTGCTCTTCAAACGCCTGTCGCAGCAACGGCACGGCGTCATTCTGGTTTTTCAGGGCTTGCGCCAAAGCGGTTTGAGCGGTGGCTTGTTGTTGCTGGGCCTGCTCCTGGCGGGTGTGCAATTCGGCCTGTTGTTGGATATGCGACTGAATCTGTACGGCCAACGGGGCAAGCACGGTAACGAGTTCGGCCTGGCGCGCAAACTGGTGACGCTGTGGCGCCAATTGGTCCAGGCGGCTCAGGTCTTCACGTTGCTGGCCCTGGTTATACCATTCCGCCTGTGCGCGCTGCAGTTGTTCGGTGGCGGCGAGTTGGCGTTCCTGCCATTCGCGCAGCTCCTTGAGCCAGGTGTGCTGAAGCTCAAGTTGCTTGAGTTGGGCTTGCTGGGTCTTGAGTTGCTGTTGTGCGGCATCGAACTGCTGATCCAGCTCCACACGTGCCTCGGGCGCCAGGGGCACCACGCCGGTCGCCTGGTCCTGCAACTGCTTATGCGCATCCCGCGCGTCTTTGGCCTTGTCGAACGCGCGCCGGCCGAGTTGGGTGTACAGGGCCGTGTCGGTGAGTTTTTCCAGCAGTTCGCTGCGCTCGTTGTCATTGGCTTTGAGGAAGGCGCTGAACTCACTCTGCGCGAGCAAGACGGCACGGGTGAACTGTTCGAAGTTCAGGCCCAGGGCCAATTCCAGCTGAGTTTTGTATTCGGTTTTCTGGCTGGCCAGCAGTTGGTCGCTGTCCAGGTCGATCAGGCTCTGGCGGCTGTTCTGCAACTTGCCGCTGGCCTTGTCGCGGGCGCGATTGGCCTCCCAGCGCGCGCGATAGCGACGGCCACTGACGCCGACAAAATCCACCTCGGCATAACCGCCACCGGTACCGCGCCGCAACAAAGTGCGCGGGTCGCCGATGGAAATGTCGCTGTCGGCGTCCGGCATCTTCGCCTGGCCGGTATCGCCCAGGCGTGGCACCGCGCCAAACAGCGCCAGGCACAAGGCATCGAGCAGGGTACTTTTACCGGCGCCGGTCGGCCCGGTAATCGCGAACAACCCGGCACTGGCCAGGGGCTCGGCAGTAAAGTCGATTTCAAACGGGCCGGCCAGTGAAGCCAGGTTTTTCAGGCGGATGGCGAGGATCTTCATGGCTGTTCACCCTCCTGTTGCACTTCCTGGAGCAGCACGGCGAAGTCCTTCAAGGTCTGTTCATCCACTTCACTGCCATAACTGTCCTGCCAGGCGCGGCTGAACAGTTCCTGGGGCGTGAGCTGGTCGAGTTCGATCAGGCGGTCGTCGCCTTCGTCCTCACGGTTGCCTTTACCCGCGTATTCGGCAGCGATACGCACCAGACGCACGGCTTTGCCTTGCAGGGCGCTTTCGATCTGCTGGCGCAGGTCGGGTTGCGGCTCGTCGAGGCGTACGCGGACTTCCAGCCAAGGGTGGCGCTGGGTTTCGGCCAGCAGGTCGACATCGGGCAACTCGGCCAGGGCCTTGAGGATATCGGCCAGAGGCGCGGCTTCCAGGCGTTGCAGGTCGACCGAGCGCGGAATCAGCAGCGGTTCGACGCTCACCAGGCATTGGCCCTGGAAGGTGACGTCGAGGATCTGGTGCTTGTAGCCGATTTCGGAAAACGACAGCGGAATCGGCGAGCCGCTATAGCGAATGCGTTCCTCACCATTGACCTTCTGCGGCTTGTGCAAATGGCCGAGGGCGACGTAAGCGACACTTCGATCAAACAGACTGGCCGGCAGCGCCTCGGCATTGCCGATGATCAGGCTGCGCTCGGAGTCTTCCGACACCGAACCACCGGCCATGTGCGCGTGGCTGATGGCGATCAGCGCCTGGCCTTTCTTGCGCTTGGCGTTGGCGGCGGCAATCAGCCATTCATGTACCTGGCCGATACCGCGCAGGTAGTCGTCACCCAACTGTGCACCGGTCACTTCCGCCGGGCGCAGGAACGGCAGCGCCAGGCACCAGGCGGCGATCTTGCCTTTGGCGTCCGGCAGGGGGATCAGCAGGCGTTCGGCGTCGAGTTGGCCGTCATCCAGCCACAGCACCCGGCCCAGAGCGTGGGTACGCAGGCGGCGCATCAATGGCGCGGGCAGTTCGATACGGGAGCCGGAGTCGTGGTTGCCGGCGATCATCACGATGGTCAGTTTGGGGTTCTGTTCGTGGGCGCTGATGATGAAGTCATACAGACGTTCCTGGGCCTTGAGTGGCGGGTTGACCGTGTCGAAGATATCGCCGGCGATGAGCAGTACATCCGGCAGATGGGTGTTCAGTTGACCCAGCAGCCATTCGAGGAAACAGGCGTGTTCGAAGTCGCGTTCCTGGCCGTGGAGGTTTTGACCCAGGTGCCAGTCGGAGGTGTGAAACAGACGCAAGGCGAACTCCGTTGAAGAGATGAAAAGGAGGGGAGTTTACCTGTAAATGCGTCAGCGCACCCCCTGTAGGAGCCGGCTTGCCGGCGATAGCGTCCAATCAGTTACTGCCAATGTGTCTGACGTACCGCAATCGCCGGCAAGCCGGCTCCTACAGGATTGTGCCGTTGCTTAAGGCGTTGGTTGCAGGCAGTCCAGCGCCCGGTCAGCGAGGGTTTTGGCGCTGTTGATCAAGTGCTCGGTGGCGCCGGCCATATAGCGCTGATCACTGCTTGGCGCTTGGGTGGTGCCAGCAGCGGTCGCGGCGGCGCAACGCAGCAGGTCGCAGATCTGGGCGAGGGCGTCTTCGAAGCTGAGGTCGTGGTGCACGGTGAAGGTGGGCGGTGGGTCGGGGACGATTTTGTTCATGGAAATACCTACAGGGTTTGGAGCCATTCTTTTGCCGATCTCACACGTCAAAAGGTGGCAGCTATGTGCGGGGTGAGATACCGGATTTGTAGGCGCACCCGGCCAGACCGAAGTCTGCCCGCACACAGCTGCCATAGAGCATGTTGCTCGTGGCGCCTACAAATTCACGGGATCTCACACCCGATCGCTGATATGCAGCGACGGAGCGAAGGCTAGCCAGTGGAATGAGCAGGCGCAAGGCCGTGGGATTGTCTAGGAAACTTCCTGCAAATTAAAGCGATATGGATTGCTGGCCTTTAACAATGCATGACACAGGGTTTGCCGAGCGACCTGACTGTGGTGAGCGGGCCTCTCGTGGTGAGCGGGCTTCTTGTGGCGAGCGGGCTTGCCCCGCGTTGGGGCGCGAAGCGGCCCTAATCCAGGCGACTCCATCATTCAGCCAGATCTCATCGGCAGGTTTTGGGGCTGCTTCGCAGCCCAACGCGGGGCAAGCCCGCTCGCCACAAGAAGCCCACTGGCCACAACAAACCCATTCACCACAACAAGCCCGCTTACCACCGCAGGCGGGTTATTTGGGATAGAGCGGCGGCAAGCTAGTGGTATCCGCCGCCGGGTCCACCTCGCGCTCAGCCATCGGAATCGCCTTCACCGCACGCCACAGGTCTTCACCCAGCCAGAAATGCCCACTCTCGCTGTACAGCGCGCCGTTCAACCCATCCAACGCATCCGAGAGCGGCACAAACCGCGCTGCCATATCCGCGAGCGTTTCCGGCTGCTGCCGCGCCCAGGCGTCGAGTGCCTGGCGGGTGGCTTGCGGGTCGTTGGCCTGGGTGGCGCGCTTGAGGTCGTCGAGCAGCGTGCGCGGGCTCGGGCCGGTTTGTGCGGCGCGCAACACGGCCGGTTGCCGGCGGGCACGCCACCACAAGCCAAAACCCAGCAGGGTGGTGCAGGCGAGGATCAAGGTGCTCAGTTGCCACAGCCACAGGCGTTCATCATCCGGCGCGGTGATGACGGTGGGTGTGGCGGGCGTGTCCACTGCCAGGCTCGGGTTGATCGCAACCTGCACGGTGCGCGCCGGCAGGCTGGTGCGCTCCAGGTGATCTTCATGGGTGTTCCACCACACCACGTCCACGGCGGGCAGTTCCAGGCTGCCGGCGCGGGTGGGCACCAGGGCTTCGCGGTCTTCGCGGCTGCCGATCAGGCCACGGTCGTTGGTCAGATTGCCGAGCACCGGTTGGTCCGGGTAGCGGCGCAGGCCGTTGATCTCGGTGCTGGGCAGGGCCGGCAGTTGCGCGCTGGACAGGCCCTCGGCCTTGACCGTGAGGCTGCGGGTCAGGGAGTCGCCGACCTGCACATGCTCAGGCTCTGGGTTCCAGTTTTCGCTGAGGGTGAGGCTGCGCGCTGGCAGCCACGGGGTATCGGCGGGGTAAAGCGCGGGCTTGGGTTTGACCACCAGCGGTAACTCTGCGGAACTGACGTGGATCAGCTTGCCGGGCTTGGTGCCTTGCAGGGTGTTTTCCTGGGGCGGGCGCGACTCCACCAGTGTCGCGCTGAAGGTCTGCGCCGGGATCGCCAGGGTGCCGCTGTGTTGCGGATAGATCGCGTAGCGGGTTTCGATCACGCCGTGGCGGATGCTGTTGATGACCTTTTCGTAGGTGCGCGACTCGCCCAACTGCTCCACGCGCGCATCGGCAATCTGCAAGGGCGTGAGGCTGCTGTCGTCATACAACGACACCGAGTGGTAGACGCGCACGGTCAAGAGTGCCTGGGCCTGGACGTAGACGCTGGTCTGGTCGAGGTTGGCCTCGACAAACACCGGTGCCAGCTCGGCGGCGGTGTTCTGGCTGGCGGTTTCGACTACTTGCAGGTTGATCGGTTGGGTCTTGTACTCGCCCACTTGCAGGGGCGGGATGACCACTGTGCCGTTTTCCTTGGGCAGCAGGGTGATGATCCAGCGTGTGGTGGCGTGGTTATCGCCGCCCAGGGTGGTGAGCTGGTTGATCTGACGCGTGCCGCTGACTTCGAACTGCGCATCCAGCGGCGACAGGTCGGGCTTGCCGAACTGCGTAACGTCGCTGGACTCCACCGTCAGTTCCACCGTTTCCCCGGAGTTGACGCGGCTGCGGTCGACGCTGGCGGTCAGGTTCGCCGCCTGGGCATGGCCTGCCGAGAGGGCGAGCAGGAGCAGTAGGGTGGTGCGGCGGCTCATCGAGTCTTGTCCTGATGTTGTTGCTGTTCGTACCAGAATTTGCGGCGCAGCAGCTCGCCGGGGTTGTCCGGGATCTCCTGCAGCCATTGCTCCAGAGCCTGGCGATGTTCACCGTCGAGGCTGGCGTCATTGGGGCGCAGCGGCGGGGTGGTGGTCTGTTCGTCACCCAATTCGCTGCCCGGCACTTCATTGCCTGCGGTTTGCGGCGTGTTGCCGGGCTGGGTGTCACCGGTGCCGGCTTCGCCCTGGCCCTGGCCCTGGGACGACTGCTCGCCACCTGTGCTGTTTTGCCCACTGGCGCCCGGTTGCGCAGTTTGGCCGGGTTGGGTGGTTTCGTCATCCTCGTTTTTTGCAGGCTCGGTGGGTTCCGGTTCGGCCTGTTCCTGCATCAGGGCTTCCACCAACGCCTTGTTTTTCAGCGCCGGTTGCAGGTCGGGCTGGGCTTCGAGGGCCTGTTCGTAGGCGTCGATGGCGGCTTCCAGCTCGCCGGACTTGGCCAGGGCATTACCCCGATTGTAGTGGGAGTAGGCGTCATTGCCTTCGGCAAACAGCTTGATCGCCTCGGCATAGTTGCCTGCTTCGTAAAGCGCCACGCCTTTCCACTGCGGGTCTTCGAAGTGTTCGGCAGCTTCGGCGGGGCGCTTTTTCTTCAGCAGGTACTGGCCTTGCTGGTTGGGACGCAGCCACAAGTCCTGCAAGCCGAACGCATAGCTGGGCTGCGGCGCGCTCAACAGCAGCAGCGGCAAGCAGAACAACCAGCCGCGCCGCCCGGCGCAGGCGGCAAGCAGCAACAAGGGCAGTAACAGCCAGTAACCCTGGTCGGCCCACGTGTCGAGGTGCAGCAATTGGCCGTCGTTGCGCAGGGTTTGTGGCGGGTCCAGCACGCCGAGTTGGCGCAGGTCTTTGTCGTCCAGGCGCGCCGCGCGGTAACGGCCGCCCATTTCACTGGCGAAGGCCTTGAGTGTCGGGCTGTCGAGGCGCGGCACCAGGATTGCGCCTTGTTCGTCCTTGAGGAACTCACCGCTTTCCTGGGTGACCGGCGTGCCTTCGCGGCTGCCGATGCCGAGGATCGACAGGGTGGGCGCCTGGGCGCTTTGTAGTATCAGACGAATGCCCTGGCGTTCCTGTTTGGACAGCGACGAACCAATCAGCAGCAGGCGACCCTGGCCGAGGCCACCTTGCTTGAGCAGGCCGAGGGCTTTTTCGACGGCCAGGTCGGCGCGATGGCCCGGCTCAGGCATGATCGACGGGCGCAGGGCTTCCAGCAGGTTGCGGCTGGTGGCCAGGTCGTCCGACAGCGGCACCAACGTGTGGGCGCTGCCGGCATACACAACGATGGCGGTTTGCGCATCGGTACGCGCCTGAAGTAAGTCGTACAGCTTGCGCCGCGCTTGTTCCAAGCGATTGGGCGGGCTGTCGGTGGCGAGCATTTCCGGCGTCAGTTCCAGCAGCACCACCAACGGGTCGGAAGGCTTCTGGCTGGATTGCTCCACGCGTTGCCAGCTCGGCCCGAGCAATGCCAGCACGGCCAACAGCCAGGCAATGCCGAGCACCACCCACGGCGATTTGCTCTCGCGGCCGTTGCCACCACTGAGCAACACGGCGTGGAAGGCCGGCGGCAGGATCATCTGCCAGCGCCCGGCGCGCTTTTGCCGGTGCCACAGGTGCCACAGCAGCCAGCCAAGCAACGGCAGCAGCAACAACCACCACGGACGGAACCAGTGCGGCCACAGGTCGATCATCGACGCCTCCGCAAACGCAGGCGTTTGAGGCGCTGGCGCCACTCAGGGTGTTGTTGCAGGAATATCCCCTTGCTCGACAATTTGTTGAACAGCCGTTGCAGCGCGTTGTTCGGCCAGCGCTCCTGAATCACCAGCAACATGCTCAGCACCAAGGCCAGGGCCAGCGGCGCGCTGTACAGTGCCAGGGCCGGGCGCGCTTGGGTGGGTTGCTGTTCGACTGGCTCCAATTGGTCGAGGGTTTCTTTGATCGCTTGCAGCTCCTCACCATCGCGAGCACGGAAATATTGGCCGCCGGTGGCTTCGGCGATGGCCTTGA
This sequence comes from Pseudomonas reactans, assembly GCF_013385825.1. Classification (GTDB taxonomy): domain Bacteria; phylum Pseudomonadota; class Gammaproteobacteria; order Pseudomonadales; family Pseudomonadaceae; genus Aquipseudomonas; species Aquipseudomonas reactans. The sequence continues at coordinate 176,767 of NZ_JACAPG010000024.1, forward strand.
GCGCCGGTTCGTCCAAGTCCAGGCTCGGGTTCACGCCCAGAATGCCCAGGGAACCGGTTTGCTCCGGGTCGGCGCCGATGCCGATCGGGTAGATTTTTACGCCTTCTTCAGCCGCCAGGCGCGCGGCGGTCAGCGGGTCGATCTGCCCGGCGTTGTTGGCGCCGTCAGTGACCAGGACCAGCACACGACTCTGCGCCGGGCGCTGGCGCAGGCGTTTGAGGGCCAGGCCGATGGCGTCGCCAATCGCGGTGTTCTTGCCGGCAATGCCGATGCGCGCTTCGTCCAGCCAGGTACGCACGGTGCGACGGTCGAAGGTCAGTGGTGCTTGCAGGTAGGCTTGGCTGCCGAAGAGGATCAGGCCGACGCGATCACCTTCGCGCCCCTCAAGAAAGTCTCCGAGCAGGTGCTTGACCAGGCTCAAGCGACTCACGTCCTCGTCCTGCCAATTCATATCCGGGAAGTCCATGGACCCCGAAACGTCCACCGCCACCAGCAAGTCACGGCCACTCGCGGCAATCGGCAACGGTTCGCCTAGCCATTCCGGCCGAGCTGCAGCGGTCAGCAGCAGCAACCACAGCACCACGAACGGCGCTTGCTGGCGCCAGCCGGGCAGGTTGACGCGAGCGCGGCGACGGGCCAGGCCTTCGAGGTCGCTGAGGTAGCTGACTTTCAACGCGGGCTCGCCACTGTCGGCGGCCGGCAGCACAAGGCGCATCAACCACGGCAAGGGCAGCAGGGCAAAGATCCACGGCCAGGCGAACTCAAACATGTTTGCGAATCCAGGTGTCGACGGCCTGGGTCAGGCCGGCGATGGCCTTGTCATCGAGCTTGCATTCGGGTTTGTAGGCGCCCTCTACCAATACCATCCAGCGCGTAAGGCCGGCAGCGGGGCAGCGGTTGTCGAGGAATGCCAGCCATTTGCGGCCGTTGAGGGTGTGGCTCTGGCTGTAGGGGTAGTCGTTGCGGCACAGGCGCTTGAGCAAACCATTGAGCTGTTGCAGCCAGGCGCCGGCGGGTGCGCCATCGTAAGGCTTGGGCATGAGCGCAAGCTCTGCCAGGGCGGCGATGCGCAGTGGGTCCAGCGGTTGTTCGGTACGGGCGATGGGGCGGCGGGTCGGCAGAAAGCGGCGCAGTGACCACAGGCCCCAGCCGAGCAGCGGAATCACCAGCAGCAACAGCCACCAACCCGGCGCGGGCGGCCAGAAGCCGATGGCGGGTGGGGCGATCAGCGGTTGCAGTTGGTCAAGGCTGCTCATTGTTTTTTAACCGGACGTTGCGGGTTGAGGTATTCGCGCAGTTGCTCGACCATTTCGCTCTGGGTGCTCAGGGGCATCAACAACACGCGCAGTTTCTGCGCGAGCAGCTCCCAGCGCGCAATACGGGCTTCGGCCTGGGCCTTGTAGGCCTGGCGCAGGTCGAAATTCAGCGTATCCAGTTCCAACTGGGCACCGCGTTCGGCGAAACGCAGCAGCCCGGCGGCGGGCAGGGCGTGGTCGAGTGGATCGGAAATCGGTAGCAGCAACAAATCGCAATGCCGCGACAGCAAACTCAGCTGTTGCTCGGCGCCTTCGGTCAGCGCCCGTTCGTCGCAGATCACAATCACCAGGCTGCCAGGGCGCAACACTTCGCGGCCACGGCGCAGGGCCATGCCGAGGGCATCGGCCTCGGGGCGGCTTTCGGTGCTCAGGCTCTGGTTGACGCGCACGAGGCGGTTGAGCAGTTGCAGCAGGCTTTGCTTGCTGCGGCGCGGCTTGATTTCGTAGTGCTCGTTGTCGCCGAACACCAGCCCGCCGACACGGTCGTTATGCCCCAGCGCGGCCCAGCCGATCAGGCTGGCGGCCTGGGCGGCCAGCACCGACTTGAACATCTGCCCCGAGCCGAAAAACAGCCGGCAGCTTTGCTCCACCATGATGAAGATCGGCCGTTCGCGCTCTTCATGAAACAGTTTGGTGTGCGGTTCCTGGGTGCGTGCGGTGACGCGCCAGTCGATGGTGCGCACATCGTCGCCGGCCTGGTACACGCGCACTTGGTCGAAGTCCACGCCACGCCCGCGCAGCTTGGAGTGGTGCAGGCCGATCAATGGGCTGCGCTGGCTCGGTGTGGAAAACAGCTGCACTTCGCGCACGCGATGGCGCATCTCGATCAATTCGCTGAGCGTGACGCGGATTCCATCGCTGGCGTTCATGGGTTTCAAGCGACGGCAACGACGTCGAGAATGCGCTGCACCACACGGTCCTGGTCAATGCCGGCGGCTTCGGCCTCGAACGACAGGATGATGCGATGGCGCAGCACGTCGAACAGCACCGCCTGGATATCTTCCGGGCTGACGAAGTCGCGACCGGCCAGCCAGGCGTGGGCGCGGGCACAGCGGTCCAAGGCGATGGAGCCGCGTGGGCTGGCGCCGTAGGCGATCCACTCGGCCATTTCCGGGTCGAACTTGGCCGGGGTGCGCGTGGCCATCACCAGTTGCACCAGGTATTCCTCCACGGCGTCGGCCATGTACAGGCCAAGGATTTCCTTGCGTGCGGCGAAGATGGCTTGCTGGCTGACACGCCGCTCCGGCTTGGTTTCGCCGTTGAGCGCTTCGCCACGGGCTTGTTGCAGGATGCGTCGCTCGACGGCGGCGTCCGGGAAGCCGATTTTCACATGCATCAGGAAACGGTCGAGCTGGGCTTCGGGCAGCGGGTAGGTGCCTTCCTGCTCGATGGGGTTTTGCGTGGCCATCACCAGGAACAGTGGCGACAGGTCGTAAGTGCTGCGCCCGACGCTGACCTGGCGCTCGGCCATGGCCTCCAGCAAGGCTGACTGCACCTTGGCCGGGGCACGGTTGATTTCGTCCGCTAGCACCAGGTTGTGGAAGATCGGCCCTTGCTGGAACACGAAGCTGCCGGTTTCCGGGCGATAGATCTCGGTGCCGGTGATGTCGGCGGGCAACAGGTCGGGGGTGAACTGGATACGATGGAACTGCGCTTCGATGCCCTCGGCCAACTCTTTGATGGCCTTGGTCTTGGCCAGGCCTGGCGCGCCTTCCACCAGCATATGGCCGTCGGCGAGCAAGGCGATCAACAGGCGATCGATGAGTTTTTCCTGGCCGAGAATCTGCGTAGAAAGAAAGGTTCGCAGCGCAAGCAGCGCTTCACGATGTTCCATCGATGACGGTTCCTGGAGAGATGAGCCCGGTGGTCAAGAAAAAACGCCGGGCTTGGGAGGCTTACTTTAATGCATCGAAGGGGGTGGCGACTAACGGCGTTTTTGTAAAATTTGGAATTTACTGTGGGCGTCGGCTTGTCGAATCGTCGCACCGCGGCGATCGCGATACATCAGTCGGCAGATGTGCTGGCTGGTAGGCAGCCATCGCCGGCAAGCCGGCTCCTACAGGGGAAGGGTTCAGCTACGGAGATAGGTGCCAGTACCTTTGAGGATGTTTTGCAGCGTTTCCTCGACTTCAGTCATGTCCGACACGCTCGTGGCGTGGGTGATCTCCAACTGGTCCTTGCCGCCCAAGGCATCGGCATCGCCTGCGGCCAGTTCAACCAGCAGGGTTGTGGCGCCCAGGGTGACTTTCAGCCCATCCAGCGTCGACGGCTCGTAATCCCAGGTCAGTTCCACTTCGTCTTCATCCGGGTAACGGGTCAGCATGAACATCTCGCCGTTCTTGCCGTGGCAGCAGAGCATGGCCATGTTGTCTTCTTCGTCATCGCACGGGGTTGCAATCAGGAGGGTGGTGGACAATTTCATCATAAAGCCTATAGAGAAACGTGTGGAACCAGTCGTTAGCTTTCCATTATGGCGCTTTTCGCAGCTAGATGTGGATAGCGCTCCGCACGCGTAGGTCAGAGGTTTTGATGCCTCTGCCAGTCTGGCTTACGCTTAAACGATTTTTTGGATGAGCGGTTTTAACGGGGGTAAGCCGTTTCCCAGGCCCGCAGTGAAAACCGGTTTAAGCGCGTTGAATGCGCCAAAGAGAATACGATCACTGCCACCAGGACGTCCGTGGACTTTGTCATCAATACCCACACCCAGCTCTACTACACCTGTTCCCACACTCAGGCCCGTCAGCAAAAGACCTACGGGGGGCAGTGCCATACCCAAAGGCGTCAGGAACAAAAGCGCTGTACTCAACCAACGATTTGCTTTGAGAATCGTTTTTTTAGTGTGATCGGAGTTCAGCACGAACTGCTCCCCCGTGGTGCGCTTCATCTCCGATTCTGTGCGCACCTGCATTTCTTTGAAGGGGTCGCCTTCAACCGTGTCTCCACTGAAGACGCCACCTTCTTTCCAGTAGCCCCTTCGTTCATAATAATCAACTGCGCCGGGCTCTTTTAAGTGATTGTGGAGGAAGTGGATGCGATCATTCAGTCCTCTGAAAAACAACGATGAATCCAAGTCGCTCAACGAGAAATACGTTTTGAATGCTTCGACTTTATGCTCATCCGTCAATTGACTTCCCAGCCATTTATTCATGGCCTCGGGTGAATCAAAACTGTGGATAGGCGAGGCATTACCCGGGATGTATAGAAGTGTTTTCTGAGTTTGAGTATCCCGGGTATAAAAAATACTGGTGGATTTGAACCCATTGAACGTCAGGAGTTTAGTTTCAAGATTCGGATCACGTACGTACGGAGTTTCCAGTGTGAAACCACCTGCGTCCAAGTAAGTCTGGTCGGCGGGAATACCTGTCAGACGCATCGCAATTTTTCTTCCGGCCTCATCCAGTGACTGTTCGTGATGCTGAGTGTGTGCCGCTTTCAAGTAGGACACTTTAGAAAGCTGTGCATAAGCGTGGCGGGTATTGTTATGCGACCAATAGAAGTTCAGATAATCATCATAGGGTTTTTTGTACGCATGATCCCATGACATCTGTTTGAATTCCTTAGGGTCAATGGGAAGTTGGTTGTCCGGGCCAAAGGTGGTCGGGGAATCAGCCGAGGGCTCGGTGTAGATCGCTTGATACTGCGTGTTGAATTGGCCGACCAGCGGCGTGGGGAACGTGCCATCCACGCCAGGCCGCTCCGTATGGCGAGAATTGGGCTGTATATTGATCGATAGGCTGGAGGCCTCTTTAGGGTCTCTATATTTTTGGGGCAGGCCCGGCAATGAGGTGCTTTGAATATTCAGGCGCGCCGCGTCGGCCAGTGAAATTTTTTGTACAATCACGCCTTCGTAAGGCTTTTTGTCTCTATTGTAGGCAATTGTTACCAGGTACGTTTTATTAGGATCGACATCAAGGCCAAACTTCTTTTTGATCTGTGCTTTTACCAGCGTGCCCGTGTAGGCGGTGGGTGTCACTATTGGCTTGTAATTATCCAATGCATAGGTGTCGATCAGGCGGTTGTTCTGCAACGGCTCGGTGAAGTAGTCAGGAGTAGCCCCTGCCGATGAGAGTCGTTTTGCAGGGGGCGTTGTGTCAACGCTTATGCCCCATTCTGGAAAATGAGCCCGGTGATTGGAGGCAACAGGGGGCTTTTGCGATTCAGGTGGCGCAGCGGGTTGCAAAGTGTGTGATTGTTTGGCAAGGCCGGCGCGTTGAATAGACATGTTAAGTACTCATTTAGTTGGGGGGGCGTCCTTGCTGAAGTTTAAGTCCGTCGATCAAGCTGTCATGGCGTCGCGCTGTGTGCTCGATTTGATTGCTGGCTCGTTTATGGAGTGGTCAGTAGGGAAGTGTGGGATCCATCATCAATTGCTATGGCGGCAATAAAAACACACTATCAATCGCTAAGTGCCGGAGCCGCCGTGAGCGTGCCTGGTTGTACTGCCTGACCTTGACCGAATATGTCGCGGTACGGCAAGCACCCGTCTTCCCTCAGTCGGTAAGCTGCGCAGTGGATGTGCCGCAGCAAGATTTTGACCTGCCCGTCACTTCGTCGCCTGCCGACGGCGCATCCGATGTGACCTCATGGTCTTGTCCAGCTTCACCCACCTGTCACCCTGATTCGCTAGTGTGCTTATATCAGTACCAGCGAACAGCGCTGACGGTCTCCCCGCAAGGGGATAACTCGCGACGCTTCCATCAATAACAAGCCCAAGCGGAGTACCACAGATGGCGTTCTTCACCGCAGCCAGCAAGGCCGACTTCCAGCATCAACTGCAAGCGGCACTGGCGCAGCACATCAGTGAACAGGCACTGCCACAAGTGGCGCTGTTCGCTGAACAATTCTTCGGCATCATTTCCCTGGACGAACTGACCCAGCGTCGCCTTTCCGACCTGGCCGGTTGCACTCTTTCTGCGTGGCGCCTGCTTGAGCGCTTTGACCATACCCAACCGCAAGTGCGGGTCTACAACCCCGATTACGAACGTCATGGCTGGCAGTCGACCCACACTGCGGTCGAAGTGCTGCACCATGACCTGCCATTCCTGGTGGACTCGGTCCGTACCGAGCTGAACCGCCGCGGCTACAGCATCCACACCTTGCAGACCACCGTGCTCAGCGTACGCCGTGGCGCCAAGGGCGAGCTGCTGGAGATCCTGCCAAAAGGCACCCAGGGCGAAGGCATCCTGCAAGAATCGCTGATGTACCTGGAAATCGACCGCTGTGCCAACGCCGCCGAACTGAATGTGCTGAGCAAAGAGCTTGAGCAGGTATTGGGCGAAGTGCGCGTGGCCGTGGCCGATTTCGAACCGATGAAAGCCAAGGTCCAGGACCTGCTGGCCGGTATCGACGCCAGCCAGTTCAGCATCGACGGTGAAGAAAAAGCCGAGATCAAGAACTTCCTCGAATGGCTGGTGGGCAACCACTTCACCTTCCTCGGCTATGAAGAGTTCGTGGTACGTGACGAGGCGGATGGCGGTCATATCGAATATGACGCCAACTCGTTCCTCGGCCTGACCAAACTGCTGCGCGCCGGCCTCACCGCCGACGACCTGCGCATCGAAGACTACGCCGTGGCCTACCTGCGTGAACCGACCGTGCTGTCGTTCGCCAAGGCTGCGCACCCGAGCCGCGTGCACCGCCCGGCGTATCCGGACTATGTGTCGATCCGTGAGATCAGCGCCGACGGCAAAGTGATCAAGGAACACCGCTTCATGGGCCTGTACACCTCCTCGGTGTATGGCGAAAGCGTGCGGGTGATTCCGTACATCCGTCGCAAGGTTGCAGAAATCGAACGCCGTTCCGGCTTCCAGCCCAAGGCTCACCTGGGCAAGGAACTGGCTCAAGTCGTTGAAGTGTTGCCCCGTGATGACCTGTTCCAGACCCCGGTCGACGAACTGTTCAGCACCGTGATGTCGATCGTGCAGATCCAGGAACGCAACAAGATCCGCGTCTTCCTGCGCAAAGACCCTTACGGTCGTTTCTGCTACTGCCTGGCCTACGTGCCACGCGACATCTATTCCACCGAAGTGCGCCAGAAGATCCAGCAAGTGCTGATGGATCGCCTGAAGGCCTCGGATTGCGAGTTCTGGACTTTCTTCTCCGAGTCCGTGCTGGCCCGTGTGCAGTTGATCCTGCGCGTCGATCCGAAGAACCGTCTGGATATCGACCCGCTGCAACTGGAAAAAGAAGTGGTGCAGGCCTGCCGCAGCTGGCAGGACGATTATTCCAGCCTGGTGGTGGAAAGCTTCGGCGAGGCCCACGGCACCAACGTGCTGGCGGATTTCCCGAAAGGCTTCCCGGCCGGTTACCGCGAGCGTTTCGCTGCGCATTCGGCCGTGGTCGATATGCAGCACCTGAACAGCCTGACCGAAGCCAACCCTCTGGTGATGAGTTTTTATCAGCCAATGGGGCAGGGGTCTGATCAACGCGAGCTGCATTGCAAGCTCTACCACGCCGATACCCCGCTGGCACTGTCCGACGTGCTGCCGATCCTGGAAAACCTCGGCCTGCGTGTGCTGGGTGAATTCCCGTACCGTCTGCGCCATGCCAATGGCCGCGAGTTCTGGATCCATGACTTCGCGTTCATCGCCGCCGAAGGCGTGAACCTGGACATCCAGCAGCTCAACGACACCCTGCAGGACGCGTTTGTGCACATCGTGCATGGCGACGCCGAAAACGATGCGTTCAACCGTCTGGTGCTGACTGCCGGCCTGCCATGGCGCGACGTGGCGTTGCTGCGTGCCTACGCCCGTTACCTGAAGCAGATCCGCCTGGGCTTCGACCTGGGTTACATCGCCAGCACCCTGAACAACCACACCGACATCGCCCGCGAATTGACCCGGTTGTTCAAGACCCGCTTCTACTTGGCGCGCAAGCTCACCGCCGAAGATCTGGAAGACAAGCAGCAACGCCTGGAACAAGCGATTCTTTCGGCCCTGGACGACGTCCAGGTGCTCAACGAAGACCGCATCCTGCGTCGCTACCTGGACCTGATCAAGGCCACCCTGCGCACCAACTTCTACCAGACTGACGCCAACGGCCAGAACAAGTCGTACTTCAGCTTCAAGTTCAACCCGCACGCGATTCCCGAGCTGCCGAAGCCGGTGCCGAAGTTTGAAATCTTCGTGTATTCGCCGCGTGTTGAAGGCGTGCATTTGCGATTTGGCAACGTGGCCCGTGGCGGCCTGCGCTGGTCCGACCGTGAAGAAGACTTCCGCACTGAAGTACTTGGCCTGGTAAAAGCCCAGCAAGTGAAGAACTCGGTCATCGTGCCAGTGGGTGCGAAGGGCGGCTTCCTGCCGCGTCGCCTGCCATTGGGCGGCAGCCGTGACGAGATCGCGGCCGAGGGCATCGCCTGCTACCGCATCTTCATCTCGGGCCTGTTGGACATCACCGACAACCTGAAGGACGGCGCCCTGGTGCCACCGGCCAACGTCGTGCGCCATGACGACGATGACCCGTACCTGGTCGTTGCGGCAGACAAGGGCACTGCGACCTTCTCCGACATCGCCAACGGCATCGCCATCGACTACGGCTTCTGGCTGGGTGACGCGTTCGCGTCCGGTGGTTCCGCCGGTTACGACCACAAGAAAATGGGCATCACCGCAAAGGGCGCGTGGGTTGGTGTGCAGCGTCACTTCCGTGAGCGCGGCATCAACGTGCAGGAAGACAGCATCACCGTGGTGGGCGTCGGCGACATGGCCGGTGACGTGTTCGGTAACGGCTTGTTGATGTCCGACAAGCTGCAACTGGTCGCAGCGTTCAACCACCTGCATATCTTCATCGATCCTAACCCGAACCCGGCCACCAGCTTCGTCGAGCGTCAGCGCATGTTCGAGCTACCGCGTTCGGCCTGGACCGACTACGACACCAGCATCATGTCCGAAGGCGGCGGTATCTTCTCGCGCAGCGCGAAGAGCATTGCCATTTCGCCACAGATGAAAGAACGCTTCGACATCGCGGCCGACAAGCTGACCCCGACCGAACTGCTGAACGCCTTGCTCAAGGCGCCGGTGGACCTGTTGTGGAACGGCGGTATCGGTACCTACGTCAAGGCCAGTACCGAAAGCCATGCCGACGTGGGCGACAAGGCCAACGACGCACTGCGCGTCAATGGCAACGAGCTGCGCTGCAAGGTGGTGGGCGAGGGCGGTAACCTCGGCATGACCCAACTGGGTCGTGTGGAGTTCGGCCTTAATGGTGGCGGTTCCAACACCGACTTTATCGACAACGCCGGTGGCGTGGACTGCTCCGACCACGAAGTGAACATCAAGATCCTGCTCAACGAAGTGGTGCAGGCCGGTGACATGACCGACAAGCAACGCAACCAGTTGCTGGCGAGCATGACCGACGAAGTCGGCAACCTGGTGTTGGGCAACAACTACAAGCAGACCCAGGCCCTGTCCCTGGCCGCGCGCCGTGCCTACGAGCGTGCCGCCGAGTACAAGCGCCTGATGAGCGACCTGGAAGGCCGTGGCAAGCTGGACCGCGCCATCGAGTACCTGCCGACCGAGGAGCAGCTCACCGAGCGCGCCGCGAATGGCAAGGGCCTCACCCGTCCGGAGCTGTCGGTGCTGATCTCCTACAGCAAGATCGACCTCAAGGAAGCGCTGCTCAAGTCCCTGGTGCCGGATGACGACTACCTGACCCGTGACATGGAGACCGCGTTCCCACCGAGCCTGGTCGCCAAGTTCTCCGAGGCCATGCGTCGCCACCGCCTGAAGCGTGAGATCGTCAGCACCCAGATCGCCAACGACCTGGTCAACCACATGGGCATCACCTTCGTTCAACGACTCAAAGAGTCGACCGGCATGAGCCCGGCGAACGTGGCAGGCGCTTATGTGATCGTGCGTGACATCTTCCACCTCCCGCACTGGTTCCGTCAGATTGAAGCCCTGGACCACCAGGTTTCCGCTGACGTGCAACTGGAGCTGATGGACGAACTGATGCGCCTGGGCCGCCGTGCTACACGCTGGTTCCTGCGCAGCCGTCGCAACGAGCAGGACGCTGGCCGTGACACCGCGCACTTCGGTCCGCACCTGGCAGCGCTGGGCCTCAAGCTCGACGAACTGCTGGAAGGCCCGACCCGCGAAGGCTGGCAGAACCGCTACGGCAAATACACCGAAGCCGGTGTGCCGGAGCTGTTGGCGCGTATGGTTGCAGGCACGACGCACCTGTACACCTTGCTGCCGATTATCGAAGCCGCTGACGTGACCGGGCATGACGCCGCCGAAGTGGCCAAGGCCTACTTCGCCGTCGGCAGCGCCCTGGACCTGCCGTGGTACCTGCAGCAGATCAGTGATCTGCCGGTGGCCAACAATTGGCAGGCCCAGGCCCGTGAAGCCTTCCGCGATGACGTGGACTGGCAGCAACGCGCAATCACCATCTCCGTGCTGCAAATGGCCGACGCGCCACAAGACATGGAAGCCCGCGTGGCCCTGTGGCTTGAGCAGCACAAGGACATGGCGGAGCGTTGGGTGGCGATGATGGTGGAAATTCGTGCTGCTGTGGGTACGGACTACGCCATGTACGCGGTGGCCAACCGTGAGTTGTTGGACCTGGCGTTAAGCGGTCAGTCGGTGCTGCAACCGGCTTGATTCAGCGGTAAGACAAAAAGCCCCGTATCTTGAGATACGGGGCTTTTTTTTGCTCAGAAACTGGCGTTACCGAGGCAGGGCTGAATGACTCTTTTCAACCCGTTGTTGTTGGCAGGCAACAAGAACGTTGCGGTCAGCGGCTTGTCACCCTCTTTGGCGGGCGCTATTGAGAGTTTTAGTGTCTGGCCGCGCGAGGCATCGCTGGCCCAGTAGGCTAGTTCGTCGTGGGGAACAGTAGCATTGAGCGCAAATACGGTACCGATCTGGAATGCCCCGCCGTAGGTCCAGACGCCGTTTACCGAGTGTTCGATGGTCGTGCGTGTCGCCGTAGTGATGCGCATCGGCCCATTGGCGCTGGCATCTGGACCTTCGAAGGGGGTGACGTCAAAGCCCAGCGCCGACGGTGTGATCTGCAGTGCTAGGCTGGCGGTCGGGTTCTGTGGGTGACAGCTGATCTCAAGGCTGGCCTTGACGTGGTAGTCGCCGTAAGCGCTGCCACCGAAGGTGCGGGCGGTCAGCATCGGGCCGTCCGCGTAGGGCTGTTCAAGTAACCACACGGGGGCTGCCGGGGTGATGATGTAAGTCCCGGCAGTTAACGCGTCGCCGGCCCGTACATCGACACTGAACTGTGTGACGACCAGGCCAGTGACCAGTGCGAAAGTGAGGGGGTGCATAGTGCTATTCATCCGCGTTGAAGGCTTTAGGAATGAATGCAATTCTGCGGTTCTATGACCGTCCGTGCTGTCGGTGATTTCGTAGATCAGCGTTGTAATTGTAGTCAGCCAGGGTGGGCCATCTTGCCATCGTGGCTCAGCAATTTGGCCTCCAGGTGATCCAGGTGTTGGGTCATCAGCGCCACGGCGGTGGTGGAGTCGCGCCGCTCCAGAGCGTCCACAATCGCCGCATGCTCCTGCCACGCGCAATACGTGCAGGCTTTTGCTTCAAATTGCGCAATGATCAGCGAAGTCAACGGCACCAGGCTGTTGAGGAACTGTGCCAGGGGTGCGTTGCGCGCCATGGCGGCCAGTTGTAGATGGAATTCCCCGGACAACCGGATCGCCGGCCCACGCTGATCACGCTCGATGTAGTCGCGTTCCCGTGCGATCAGCTCGCGCAAATGGCGCAGTTGTACCGGTGTGGCTTGCGCACAGGCCAATTGCACCACGGTGATTTCCGTCAGCCGCCGCGCTTCAAGGATTTCCCGGGTTTGCTGTGTATCCGGCGCAGCCACCTGGGCGCGCTGGTTGGGGCGCAGGATAATCACTTGCTGATGGGACAACTTTGCCAATACGCGGCGAATCACGCTGCGGCTCACGCCAAACGTTTCGCCCAGGCCCTCTTCGGTAAAACGGCTGGCCGGGGCGATCCGTTGTTCGAGGATGGCGTCGAACAGGCGCGGGTAGATGTCGTCCACCGAAGGCTTTTTACCGGCGACCAGGCGCAGGGTCGGGAGGATCGGTTCGTAGTGCAAGGCGTGGGCGGTCATGGCCTGTCTCCAAAAAAATCAGCTGCCCAGATGGTCGTCCGGGATGTTCAAGCGAATGCCCATGCGCAGGCCTTCTTGAAGGATGTGCCGACGCATCTCGGCACTGGCCAGGGCGCTGTTCTTGTTGCGGATGGCGCGCACCACGGCTTCGTTTTCCTGCAGGCGTTCGGCCAGGTGTTCCGGCGAGTTGCGCAGTACCTGAGCGCTTTGCTTGAGGGCGTTGCTGGTCTGTTGCACCACGTTCTGGAAGATCGGGTTGGAGGTGAGGGCGAACAGTTCTTCGTGAAAATCTATGTAGGCATTCATTCCGGCCTCTGCGTCACCCGCGTCGAGGGCTTCGCGCATGTCCATCAGGGTCAGGCGCAGTTGGCCGACTTCCTTGCTGCTGATGGACTGGGCCACCAGGCCGACGATGAAGGGTTCGAGGGTGTAGCGCAGTTGCAGGATATCTTCCAGGCTCGCGTCGGCCACGGCGTCGCTGGATTGCGGCTCGCTGACGCTGGTTTCCAGCACCACCACGCCTTTGCCAGGCATGGAACGCACCAGGCCGAGGGTTTCCAGCACGATGACCGCTTCGCGCAGGCTGGGGCGGCTGATGCCCATCTGTTCGGCCAGTTCGCGCTGGCCGGGGAGCATTTCACCCCGGCGCCACTGGCCACGCGCCAGGGCGGCGCGGAGTTTTTCTACCACTGAATTGACGACGGTTGAGGTGCTGATCACGTCGATGGCTCCCTAGCTATGCATTACATTTGTAGGAGCCGGCTTGCCGGCGATGGCGGACTCAAGGGCCCCATCGCTGGCAAGCCAGCTCCTACAGGTGGTGTACGGGATCAGAACTCCTGATGCGCCGGCAACACCGGTTTCTTCGCCTGGAAGGCATACCCTTGCTGGCCGTCCAGCACCTTGTTGGCGCGCTGGATGTCGATGTCTTTTTCCCAGCGAGCGATAGCTACAGTGGCGACGCAGTTGCCGATCAGGTTAGTCAATGCGCGACCGATGCCCATGAACCAATCCACCGCCAACACCAGCACCAGGCCCACCACCGGGATCGCCGGAATCGCCGTGAGCGTCGCCGCCAGAATGACCAGCGCCGATCCGGGAATCCCGTGGGCGCCTTTGGAGGTGATCAGCGATACCAGCAGGATGGTCAGCAGGTCCGTCATCGACAGCGGCGTGCCGGTGGCGTTGGCGATAAACACGATGGCCAGGGTCAGGTAGATGGAGAACCCGTCGAGGTTGAACGAGTACCCCGTCGGAATCACCAGGCCCACGGTGGAACTACCGATGCCCAGATGTTCGAGTTTACGCATGATCTGTGGCAGCACGGCGTCGGAGGAGGCGGTGCCCATCACGATCAGCAGCTCTTCACGCAGGTACTTGAGCAGCGGCAACATGCGCAGGCCCGACAGGCGCATTACCAGGCCGAGGATCAGCCCGACGAAGGCAAAGCACGTCAGGTAGAACAGCCCCACCAGGCTGCCCAGGTGTTGCAGGGAGTCGAGGCCATAGGTGCTGGTGGTAAAGGCGATCGCGCCGAACACACCGATCGGCGCCAGGCGCACGATCATGCCCATGATGCGGAAGATCACATGACTCAATTCGTTGATCAGTCGCGAGATACCCGAGGCGGCTTCGCCCACCAGGTTCAACGCGCTGCCGAACAGCACCGAAAACAGCAGCACTTGCAGCACGTTGTTATCGGCAAAGGCGCCGATCACCGAGTTGGGGATCAGGTCCATCAGGAACTGGCTGGTGCCGCGGATGTGTTGACCCTTGTCGGCCAGTTCATTCAGACCGGCGGACGACAACTGCTCCAGGTGGATATTGGCGCCTTGGCCGATACCGGTGCTGAAGGCCATCACCAGGCCGATCACCAGGGCGACGGTGGTCAGGATTTCAAAGTAGATCACCGACTTGAGGCCGATACGCCCGACTTTCTTCAGGTCGCCTGCACCGGAAATGCCGCTGACCACCACGCAGAACACGATCAGGCCGATCAGCATCTTGATCAGCTTGATAAAGCCGTCACCCAGGGGTTTGAGTTGCGAGGAGAATTCGGGAAGGGCCAGGCCGCAGATTATGCCGAGCATCAGGCCAATCACGACTTGCAGGAAAATCGAACGCGAGCACCATCTGAGCATGGGAGGGATCTCTATTCGGTGCCCTGGTGGTTCCAGGGCTTAATTGTTGTGGTCATACCGGTAAGTCCAGTGCGGGGCCAGTCTACGCCCGGTATTTTTGAAATCACAAGCAATTATTTGGCGGTTGACAGGTCCCGGTCTGACCAGTTGGTCGGTGAGGGTGATGCTTGAGCGGTTGGCGCCGTGGAAATTTTTTCGCTTATCATCCGCCGCTCGGCACATGAGGTGATGGATGGACACACCAGGACTGACCACTGACGAAACCGGGCAGACCCACTGCACCTGGCGCACGGCTGCGCCGGAATACCCGCGTTACCACGACACGGAGTGGGGCGTGCCGGCGGCGGATGATATCCAGCTGTACGAGAAGATCTGCCTGGAGGGTTTTCAGGCGGGCCTGGCGTGGATCACCATCCTGCGCAAGCGTGAGCAGTTTCGCGTGGCGTTCGACGGGTTTGATTTCAGAAGGGTGGCGCAGTACGGCGAAGCAGATATCGAGCGCTTGATGCAGGACCCGGGCATCGTACGCAATCGGGCCAAGATCGTGTCCACCATCAACAATGCGCGCCGGGCCTGTGAACTGGTGGATGAGACGGGTTCGCTGGCGCGCTGGCTGTGGGCGTTTGAGCCCAGTGAAGACGAGCGCCCGGCAGTGGTGGATATGGCTTATTGGACAGGCAACCCCACGTCACCGGCTTCGGTGCGCTTGTCCAAAGCCCTGAAGAAACGCGGTTGGACCTATGTAGGGCCGACCACGATGTATGCGTTGATGCAGGCGATGGGGATGGTCAATGATCATCTTGAGGGCTGCGCGTGTCGCGAGCAGATCGAAAACCTGCGCTGCCAGTTCAAACGCCCCTGAGTCGCTGACGCTACTCGCTTGAACCTGTAGGAGCCGGCTTGCCGGCGATAGCGGTCTATCAGGCACAGATGTGTCGGCTGAACCACCGTGATCGCCGGCAAGCCGGCTCCTACAAGGGTTGGTTATTTTGGAAGGGGGGTAAGCACTTCAGCCTTGTCATCCAGCACCATCACCACCAGCAACCTGGCCGGTTTTGTCTGGCTGGCATTGCTCGACTCAAAGTGCCGGGAACCGGCAGGTTCGTAGAACGATTCGCCGACCTGGTAGGTCTTGGCCTTTTCATCATTCACCCGCGAGGTGATCGCGCCTTCCAGCACATAGGCCACGGCAGTGCCGGTGTGGCTGTGGGGCACGGTGGCCTGGCCGGGGGCGTAGTCCACGGTGAGCATGATGGTTTTCTTGCCGGGTACATTGGTCAAGGCGTGTTCTTGCAAGACCTTGATCGACTCCTGGTTGTACACCGGTTCATGGGCAAAGGCGCTGAGCGAGGCGAGCATCAGGGCGGCGGCGAGCAGTCGTTTCATGGCGAAGTTTCCGAGTAGTTCGAGACCTCTTCACCCTACGCCGCAAGGCCTGGGTGACCAATGACCAATCCTGGCGAAGAGCAGGAGACCAATACTTCAGTGGTCGAAGTCCAGACGGCGCGCCAGGTGCTGACTGGTCAGTTCGATAAACCCTTGCAGGACCGGTAGGGCGAAGTGTTCAGTGAGCTGTTCAGCACAGGCCCAGTGGCCGCTGACGGTCCAAAGGTCGGTGTCCACCGGATCGCAATGCACGCTGTAATCCAGGCAGCCTGGGGCGGTGCGCACGGCTTGCGCGATCTGCTGCAGGCGCTCGCCCAGTTCCGCTGAGCGCCCAGCTACTGCACGGACATGGACAGTGTTGAAGGCACAGGCTGGCATGGCGATGGTCTCCGAGGTCGGGTCAGTGCACAGGCTAGAGCCTGACTGGGCCAGGACCAATGACCAATCCGCCGGAAAATCCGCTAGCCAATCTGCTGGAGGATATCGCGCACCTTGTCCAGCGCCGGGTCGATGTCCAGGGTTTCGATGGCGCCGAAGCCGATGATCAGCCCCGGGCGGACCGGCGCATCGTGGAAGAACACATCCAGGGGATACAAGCCCACTTCTACCCGGCGTGCCAGTTCCATCAGCAGGGGAATGTTCACCGGCACCTTGCACAGCGCCGCCATGTGGAACCCGGCCACAGTAGGTACCGCTTCGAACCAGGGCGACAAGTCGCCCGCCAGGCGTTGCAGGATACGTTCACGGCGCCCGGCGTAAACCGTGTGGCAGCGACGGATATGCTTGAGCAGGTAGCCTTCACTGATGAACTTGGCCAGGGCCCATTGTGGCAGCGTCGAGCTGTGCTGGTCGGTCAATTGCTTGGCTTTGAGGACCGCGCCGTAAATTGCCAGCGGCAGCACCGCGTAGCCCAGGCGCAGCTCCGGCAGCAAGGTTTTCGAGAACGTGCCGACGTAGGTCACCACACCACGCGTGTCCATGCTTTGCAGGGAGTCGGTGGGCCGTCCTTCGTAGCGGAATTCGCTGTCGTAGTCGTCCTCGATAATGATCGCACCCAGCTCGAAAGCCCGCGCCAGCAAGGCTTCGCGGCGTGGCAGGCTCATGGGCATGCCGAGGGGGAACTGGTGTGACGGCGTCACGTAGATCAGTCGCGTGCCATCGGGAATCTGGTCGACCTGTATACCCTGTTCATCCACCGGCACACTGGCGACGCTGGCGCCCATGGCCATGAACATCTGGCGCGCGGGGCTGTAGCCGGGGTCTTCCATGGCGACAATGCTGCCCGGTTCCAGCACGACGCGGGCAATCAAGTCCAGCGCCTGTTGCGCGCCGTTGGTGACCACGATGTCGCTGTCACGGCAGTTGACCCCACGTGAGAACGCGATATGCCCGGCGATGGCACTGCGCAGCGCCGGCAAGCCTTCGGGTTGGCTGTAGAAGCCGCTGTTCTGGGCGATGCGCCGCAGGGCGTCCTGGGTGCAGCGTCGCCATTCATCCTGGGGAAACTGGTTGCGGCTGGTGGCGCCGCCGATAAATTCATAGCGCAGCGTGCTGTCGCGAGTGGGATGACGCATGGGCGAGGGCAGTGATTGCCACTTCGCCAGGTTGGCGGCGCAGGCCAGGTCGGTGGCGGTTTGCAGGCGTTCGGTCTGTGGCGCACGGGCGTTGACGAAGGTGCCGCGGCCGGTCTTGCCGATCAGCAATCCCTCGTAGGTCAGGGTAGCGTAGGTATCCGACACCGTTTTGCGCGACACGCCCAATTGCTCGGCGAGCAAGCGGCTGGGCGGCAGCTGCGCGCCGGCCGCCAGGCGTCCGGAGCCAATGGCTTCACGCAACTGTTGGTACAACTGTTCGGCCAGATCCTTACGGCCGTTGATCACAACGTGCAGTTCCATGTCTTATTCCGGGGATTTACTTTGCGCCAAGCGTACGCGCGTGCGCGGCAGGCTCAAAATGGTCTCTGCATAAACCGGCCGATTGGCTATAGGGCTTATGCCGTGAGGGTTCTAGGCTGGACTGTCATTGAACCTACCGCCAGAGAGCAATCCCCATGGAACCCCGCCTGGATTACTACACCGCCTCGCCGCAGGCGCTCAAAGGCATGCTGATGCTGGAGGCGACGACCTTTGGCTTGTCCATCGAAAAGCCTTTGCTGGAACTGATCAAGATCCGTGTCTCGCAGCTCAATCACTGTGGTTTCTGTACGGACATGCACTCAATGGCGGCACTTCAGCGCGGCGAGACCGAGCGACGTTTGTTCGCGTTATGCGTCTGGCGCGATTCGCCGTTCTTCACGGCGCGGGAAAAGGCCGCGTTGGCCTGGAGCGAATCGGTCGCGACACTGCCGACCTCGACGGTATCGGATGAACTGTTCGCCGCCGTGCGGCTGGAGTTCAGCGAGCAGGAATTGGTGGACCTGACCATGGCGGTTTCCAGCATCAGTGGCTGGAACCGCCTGGCAGTGAGTTTTCGACAGCAGCCGCCGAATGCCTCACCTCTGTAGGAGCGAGCTTGCTCGCGAAGGTCGTCAACGATAACGCGGGCTGTCTGGAGGCTCGCGGTGGCCTGACTTTCTTCGCGAGCAAGCTCGCTCCTACAGGGTGGGGTGTCGTTTGTGAGATCAGGACAGGAAACCACCGTCCACGTTCAGCGACACACCGGTGGTGTAGCTGGATGCGTCGCTGGCCAGGAACAGCACCGCGCCGGCCATCTCGCTCGGGTCGGCCACGCGCTTGAGCGGGATCTGCGCCAGCGCCATTTTCAGGATCGCGTCGTTCTTCACCAGCGCCGAGGCGAACTTGGTGTCGGTCAGGCCCGGCAGCAGGGCGTTGCAGCGAATGCCGAACGCTGCGCATTCCTTGGCGAACACCTTGGTCATGTTGATCACGGCGGCCTTGGTGACCGAGTAGATGCCCTGGAATACACCGGGGGAGATCCCGTTGATCGACGCGACGTTGATGATGCTGCCGCCGCCGTTGTCGCGCATCAGCTTGCCGGCTTCCACGGACATGAAGAAGTAGCCACGGATGTTCACGTCAACGGTCTTCTGGAACGCACCGAGGTCGGTGTCCAGTACGTTGCAGAACTGTGGGTTGGTCGCGGCGTTGTTGACCAGGATATCCAGGCGCCCGAACTGTTCGCGGATACCGGCGAACACTTGGGTGATCTGTTCCATTTCACCGATATGGCAGGCCACGGCCGTGGCCTTGCCGCCGTCGGCGATGATCGCGTCGGCCACGTGCTGGCAGCCTTCCAGCTTGCGGCTGGACACGATCACGTGGGCGCCTTGCTGGGCCAGCAGCTTGGCGATGGCCTCGCCGATGCCACGGCTGGCGCCGGAAACGAATGCGATCTTGCCGTCGAGGTCGAACAGGTGAGTCTTGGACATAGCGATTCCTTAAAGGGACGATTTGCTGATGACGTTCAGGCTCATCTGCTCCAGCAGCTTGTTCATGTGAATGAACTGCGCAAAGCGTTTGTCCTGGGTCTGGCCATGGAAGAAGCGGTAGTAGATCTGCTGCACGATGCCGGCCAGGCGGAACAGGCCGTAGGTGTAGTAGAAGTCGAAGTTGTCAATCTGGAGACCAGCGCGTTCGGCGTAGTAGTCGACGAATTCACGGCGGGTGAGCATGCCCAGCGCGTTGCTCGGCTGGCGACGCATCAGTTGCACCGGCGCCGGGTCGGCCGCTTCGATCCAGTAGGCGAGGGTGTTGCCCAGGTCCATCAACGGGTCGCCGAGGGTGGTCAGCTCCCAGTCCAGCACGCCGATGATCTGCATCGGGTTGTGTGGGTCGAGGATCACGTTATCGAAGCGGTAGTCGTTGTGCACGATGCTTGACGTCGGGTGGTCGGCCGGCATCTTGTCGTTGAGCCAGGCGCGGACTGCTTCCCAGCGCGGCGCGTCGGGGGTCAGGGCTTTTTCGTAGCGGTCGCTCCAGCCACGGATCTGGCGTTCCACGTAGCCTTCCGGCTTGCCCAGGTCGGCCAGGCCGCAGGCGCTGTAGTCCACCTGGTGCAGTTCGACGAACTTGTCGATAAAGCTTTTGCACAGCGCTTCGGTCTTGGCCGCGTCCAGACCCAGTTCAGGCGGCAGGTCGGAGCGCAGGATGATGCCGTTGACCCGCTCCATCACATAGAACTCGGCGCCGATCACCGATTCGTCCGTGCAATGCACGTAGGCCTTGGGGCAATAGGGGAAGCCATCTTTGAGCTGGTTGAGAATGCGGTACTCGCGGCCCATGTCGTGGGCGGACTTGGCCTTATGGCCAAAGGGCGGGCGGCGCAGCACGAATTCCTGGCCAGGGTATTCCAGCAGGTAGGTCAGGTTGGACGCGCCACCGGGAAACTGGCTGATGGTGGGTGTGCCGCTCAGACCCGGGATATGGGCCTTGAGGTAGGGATCGATCAGGCGGGCATCAAGTTCTTCGCCTGGGCGAATCTGGGTCGATTGGTCGTTCAGCGCCATGCTTATCCCTTCTGCTTATTCTAAAGGCCTTGGACTATTTCCTAATCTAATGCGCACAACCGCCCAGCGACAAGGTCGGGGCGGCTTAATAGGTTAGCGTGTTGGATGATGATCAGCGTGCCTGATCGGTCATTTAGTGGGCGGGGGCAGGGCGACCGGCGTGAGGACCGGGCGACCGGCGAAGTATTCCACCAGGTTGTCGGCCACGCGCTGCACGGTGTCATGGGCGGCTTCGGGCGACAGGCCGGCCACATGGGAGGTGAGCACGGTGTTGCTGAGCTTCTTGAGGGCGTCGGGCACTTGGGGCTCGTCGTCGAATACATCCAGTGCGGCACCGCCGATGCGGCGTTGCTCCAGGGCCGCGACCAGGTCGGCGGTGACCACCACGCTGCCACGGCCAATATTGACCAGGTAGCCATTCGGACCCAAGGCATCCAGGGCGTGGCGATCGATCAAGTGGCGGGTGCTGGCGCCGCCGGGCGTGGCCAGGATCAGGAAGTCCGAGGTGCGCGCCAGCTCCACCGCAGTGGCGCAGTAGGTGTAATCCACGTCATCGCGCGGCTGGCGGTTGTGGTAACTCACCTCCATGCCGAAGCCCAGGGCTGCACGTTTGGCGATTTCCAAGCCCACAGCGCCGAGCCCGAGGATGCCCAACTGCTTGCCCCCCAGGGACGGGCGCATCACTTTCGGCCATTCGCTGCGGCGTACGGCGGCGTCGGTCTGCGGGATGCCGCGCACCAGCGACAGCAGCAACGCCATGGCGTGATCGGCCACCGATGGCGCGTTCACCCCGGCGCCATTGGTCACGACGATCCCGCGATTGCTGGCGGCTTGCAGGTCTACGTGTTCGTAGCCAGCACCGATCACACAGATGATTTCCAGCAGGGGCAGGGCGGCGATTTCCTCGGCGTACAAGCCCAGCGGGCCACGGGTCAGCACGGCCCTGATCTGGCTGCCATGGGCCTTGATGGCTTCGGCGCGTTCGGCGGGTGTTGGCGCCAGGATCACATGAAAGTCATTACCCTCGATGATGGGCAGGTATTCGTTGATGGTTTCAACCAGGACCAAAACAGTAGCGGTCATCGGAAGGCTCTTCCTGAAGGGTTTGAGGGGAGGAGTATGCCGTATTTGAGCGATCAGAAGCTTATCTCGGCCGCGCGCGTACACTTCACAAACGCCCCGGCAAGGGTCGCATTGTGATGCTCGATAATCGCCTCGGCCTTGAGTGCCGGTGTGTCCATGCAGGTATGGCCGTCTTCCGGTAGCACCACCGAAAACCCTAATTCCACGGCTACCCGGCAAGTGGTGTCGATGCAGAACTGGGTTTTCATACCGGCGATCACCAGGTCTTTGGCCTGCGCTGCTCTCAGTTGCTGTTCCAGATTTGTGCCCAGGAAGCAGCAGGGACGGGTCTTGTTGAACAGGTGATCGCGAGATTCGTCTACCTCCAGCCCATGCCACAGTTGCCAGAGCGGGCTGCCGGCTTCTATCGGTGAGCCTGCCGGCCCGGTATGACGGGCGACGAAGATCGGGGCGCCAGCCAGGCGTGCACGCTGAATCAGCAGGTTGATAGTGGCGAGCACGCGTTCGCGCTCGAAGGGCTTTTCCGGGCCATCGTATAAGCCGGTTTGCATGTCGATGATCAGCAGGGCGTCAGCCATGGTGTTGCTCCTTGTGGTTGCCGAACGGGCGGAGCAATAAAAAGGCCCCGTCCATTGCTGGCGGGGCCTTGGGTTGAATCTGTGAAGTGTCTAGCTCAGGCACTCACAGCCACCGCGCGACCCGCCGTAAGCGGTCGTGGTGGTGGTGCGGGTGAGGCAGCGCTGGAAAATGTTCATGGCCCGATCATGCTGGGACGGAGGAAGGGCTGTCAACGGCCAGTAGGGAATTTCGTGCAGCAGCCAGGAATTCATCCGACAGGTCATTGCCACGTGTTGCACGCGCCAGGGTCACTGCGCCGATCATCATCGCGTAGTTGGCCAGCATTGCCTGGCGATCTCCCTCCTGTAGCTGCGCAAAGACCTCCAGGGACTTCTCGACGCCCTCAATAAACGTGTGCTGCAAAGCAGTGTCGGCGGGCTCATGGCACATGTCCGGGGCGAAGGCCGACACAGGGCAGCCATCGCCAGGGTTGTCGCGATGGGTGGCAGTCAGATAAGGCCCCATCACGGCCTCGCGGGCAGCCTGCTGATCTTCACTGCGATCGATTTTTGCCTGCCAGCCCAGGTTCGCCTGCTCGAACGCCTGCTGGCAGGCTTCGGTAGCCAGGGCTTCCTTGGAGGCGAAGTGGCCGTAGAAGCCGCCGTGGGTCAGGCCAGCGGCGGCCATGACGTCCGACAGACTAATACCGTGCAAACCGCGTTCGCGAAACAGATGCGTGGCCGCCTCGACGATGATTTCGCGATTGAGTTCGGCTTGTTTGCGGGAAACGCGAGGCATGGCAGGGCTCTCTGGATAAACGGCGGATGCTGGATGAAAACTACAGGAACACGTGCGATTCTAAAATAGATTTGTGCGGGAATGTATATTCCACATTCAGCCGCACGCCCCGAATACCGCCGTATACAGGTGCGCCCGCGAGCCTGCACCGCACCACCGTTCCTCAGCTAAGTCTTTGCTTATTCACAAGAATCCCGGACAATCCGGCCCCTTCTATGGTCGGGGCGCTGCCTGTCAGGTTTTTCTGACTCGTCCCGGCCGTGTAAATGCGGAGATCCGACCGGATGAATGATCAGGCCAATAGCGTTGACGAACGCTATGCAACGACACCTGCAACCCTCACAAGCTGGAGCCGCCAGGACACCACCTGGATGCTTGGCCTGTTCGGCACCGCCATTGGCGCCGGTACGCTGTTCTTGCCGATCAACGCGGGCCTGGGCGGCTTCTGGCCACTGGTGATCCTTGCGCTGCTGGCGTTCCCGATGACCTTCTTCGCCCACCGTGGCCTGACCCGTTTCGTGCTGTCCGGCCGTGAAGGCTCCGACATCACCGATGTGGTTGAAGAGCACTTCGGCATCAAGGCCGGCGCGCTGATCACCTTGCTGTACTTCTTCGCCATTTTTCCGATCCTGCTGATCTACAGCGTGGCGTTGACCAACACCGTCGGCAGCTTCATGGAGCATCAACTGCACATCATGCCGCCACCACGGGCGCTCCTGTCGTTTGTGCTGATCCTCGGCCTGCTGGCCGTAGTGCGTTGTGGTGAGCAGGTGATCGTCAAGTCGATGAGCCTGATGGTGTATCCGTTTATCGTCGCGTTGCTGTTCTTGGCGGTGTACCTGATCCCGCACTGGAACGGCGGCATTCTCAGCACCGCCAGCCAGGTCCCGGCGCCGTCCGCGCTGCTCAATACCTTGTGGCTGGCGATCCCGGTGATGGTGTTCTCGTTCAACCATTCGCCGATCATTTCGGCCTTTGCGGTGGACCAGAAGCGCCAGTACGGCGTCCACGCGGATGAGCGCAGCTCGCAGATCCTGTCGCGCGCGCATCTGCTGATGGTGGTGATGGTGCTGTTCTTCGTGTTCAGCTGCGTGCTGACCCTGTCGCCGGCGCAGCTCGCCGAGGCGAAGGCACAGAACTTGTCGATCCTGTCGTACCTGGCCAACCACTTCAATAATCCGACCATCGAGTTTGCGGCACCGTTGATCGCGTTTGTGGCGATTGCCAAGTCGTTCCTGGGGCATTACATCGGTGCGAGTGAAGGCCTCAAGGGGCTGGTGCTGAAGACCGGTCGTCGTCCTGAGGCCAAGCGTCTGGACCGGATGACGGCGGCGTTCATGTTGGTGGTGTGCTGGATCGTTGCGACGTTGAACCCAAGCATTCTCAGGATGATTGAGGCGCTGGGGGGGCCGATCATTGCTTCGATCTTGTTTCTGATGCCGATGTATGCCATTCGCAAGGTGCCGGCTATGGCCAAGTACCGTGGGCAGGCGTCCAATGTGTTTGTCACGGCGGTGGGGTTGGTGGCGATTACTGCGGTGGTTTATTCGTTTTTTGCTTGAGGCTGAGCGAGGTCTGTTGGTGTACATATCCGTTGCTTCGGTAACGGCTGGTATTGGTTCC
>NZ_JACAPG010000025.1:0-67277 GCF_013385825.1 Pseudomonas reactans
CCCCAAATCCCTGTCGGATTACGGGCACACCGAGCCTAGGCGAGGTGCCGAGTGTTGGGGCAAGAGCCCTTTTGGTTACTTTTGGCTGGGCCGGCATTCCGGGCTCTTTTCCAAAAGTGACCCGCCGTAAGGGCGGAACCAATTTCAGCCATTACCGCGGCAACGGATATGTACCCCAACCCAAACCCCATCATTGACCATCCCCCAAGCACTGCGTAGCCTTGCACCCTCGAGGTTCTTCAGCCCCAGGCCGAAGCTAAGAAGGGAACGCGGTCCAAGCCGCGGCTGCCCCCGCAACTGTAAAGGGTTCAGCTGACTGCCACGCCACTGCCGAAAGGCGGGAAGGCGCAGCCAGCGCCGGTCGCAAGACCCGCAAGCCCCAAGCCAGGAGACCTGCCTCGCAACCGATTTTCAATTCAACCGGGCGGGGTGATCCGGTGACGAAATCCGCTGCTGCGCACCGTCGCAGGGCCTATCGTCCCGTATGCCCGCCCCTAAGGGCATCCGATGAAAACACTGGCCAAACTCCCCGTCACCATCGTCACCGGCTTCCTCGGCTCGGGCAAGACCACCTTGCTGCGCCACATGCTCGACAACGCCCAGGGCCGTCGCATTGCCGTGATCGTCAATGAATTCGGCGAGCTGGGTATCGACGGTGAAATCCTCAAGCAGTGCTCCATTGGCTGCACCGAAGAAGAAGCCAACGGCCGCGTCTACGAGCTGGCCAACGGCTGCCTGTGCTGCACCGTGCAGGAAGAGTTCTTCCCGGTGATGCGCGAATTGGTGGCCCGCCGCGGCGACCTCGACCACATTCTCATCGAAACCTCCGGCCTGGCCCTGCCAAAACCGCTGGTCCAAGCCTTCCAATGGCCGGAAATCCGCAGCGCCTGCACCGTTGACGCAGTGATCACCGTCGTCGACAGCCCGGCTGTGGCCGCCGGCACCTTCGCCGCCTTCCCGGACCAAGTGGATGCGCAGCGCAAGCTCGACCCGAACCTGGACCATGAATCACCCCTGCACGAGCTGTTCGCCGACCAACTGGCCAGCGCCGACCTCGTTATCCTGAACAAAACCGACCTGATCAGCCCTGAAGACCTGGCCCGCGTGCGCCTGGAAGTCGCGGAAGAACTGCCACCCGCGGTGAAGATCATCGAGGCCAGCAGCGGTCGCCTGCCGCTGGACGTGCTGATCGGCCTGGGTGCCGGCTCCGAAGAACACATCGACGGTCGCCACAGCCATCACGATCATCATCACGAAGGTGAAGACGATCACGATCACGACGCCTTCGATTCCATCTCCATCGACCTGCCGCAAGCCGACGAAGCGCTGCTGCTCGACGCCCTGACCCAGTTGGTGGTGCAACACGGCATCCTGCGCGTCAAAGGTTTCGCCGCAATCCCGAACAAGCCAATGCGCCTGTTGATCCAGGGCGTGGGCACGCGTTTCGACAAGCACTTCGACCGTGCCTGGGGCGCTGACGAAGCGCGCATCACGCGCTTGGTGCTGATCGGTCAGGACCTCGACGCGGCGGGCCTTGAAGCGCAACTGCGCGCCGCCCTCAGCGTTTAACCCATGCACCTGCTCAGGACCCAGCCCGGTGGTTTCGTCTCGGACGACAATATTGCCGACCTTGGCCAAACCCCCGCTGACCTGGTGATCCTGTGCAGCGGCGATTCCAGCCTGGCGCTGCTGGCCGAAGCGGCGCAGCAGTTACCCGACGATTACCCCAGCTTTCGCCTAGCCAACCCGATGCAGGTGCAGAACCACGCCTCGGTCGACCTGTACGTCGATGAAGTGCTGCGCCACGCCAAGGTCATCCTGATCTCGCTGCATGGCGGTATCGGTTATTGGCGTTACGGCATCGAGCGTCTGGTGGAGTTGGCCGAAAGGGGCGTGCAGCTGATCCTGGTGCCGGGGGATGATCGCCCGGACCCTGAACTCAGCGGGTTGAGCACCGTCGGCGCCGAAGCGCGTGATCGCCTCTGGCACTTCCTGCGCCAGGGCGGCCTGGGCAATGCGCTGGATTTTTATCGCTGTCTGGCCAGTGCCTACCTGGGCCGTGACTACGCCTGGGCCGAGCCGCAAACCCTGCCGCGCACGGCGATTTATCATCCGCGCCACGCTAACGCCCGCCTGAATGATTGGCAGGCCGACTGGAATGCCGAGTGGCCAGTGGCGGCGGTGCTGTTCTACCGCTCCCATTTGCAGGCGGCCAATACCGGTTTTATCGATGTGTTCTGCCAGCGCTTGCAAGCGGCGGGTCTCAACCCGTTGCCGATGGCGGTGGCCAGTCTGAAAGAGCCCGGCTGTCTGGCGGTGGTCGAGGATCTGCTGGACGAGGTGGGCGCGGCGGTGATCCTCAACACCACCGGTTTCGCCCAATCCAGCCCGGAAGCGCCACATTTGCGCCCGTTTCGCCGCAATATCCCGGTGATTCAGGCGATCTGCGCCCAGGACAACCAGCCCGGCTGGGAAGCCAGTGAGCAAGGCCTGGGCCCCCGCGACCTGGCGATGCACATTGCCTTGCCGGAGTTGGACGGACGCATCATCAGCCGTCCGATCAGTTTCAAGGACCTGGCCTGGCGCAGCGAGCGCAGCCAGTCGGATGTGGTGTGCTATCGAGCTGCGCCCGAACGCATGGATTTTGTCGCAGAATTGGCGCGACGCTGGGTCGAGTTGGCGCGGGTGCCGAATGCCGACAAACGCATCGCGCTGATCCTCGCCAACTATCCGACCCGCGATGGGCGTATCGGCAACGGTGTCGGCCTGGATACGCCGGCGGCGGCGCTGAATATCCTGCGTGCGTTGCACGTCGAAGGCTATCCGGTGCCGGATGCACTGCCGGAAAGCGGCATGGCACTGATCCACGATTTGCTCGGCGGCGTCACTAACGACCTGGACAGCCTCGACCTGCGCCCCTGTCATCAAAGCCTGGGCCTGGATGACTACGAGGCGATGTTCAGCCGCTTGCCCGAGGTCAATCGGCAGGCGGTATTGGAGCGCTGGGGCACGGCCCATAACGATCCGATGTTCCGCGATGGTCGCATGATGATCGCCGGCCTGCGCCTGGGCCTGACCTTTGTCGGTATCCAACCGGCGCGGGGTTATCAGGTGGACGCCAGCGCGGTTTACCACGACCCGGACCTGGTGCCGCCCCACGGCTACCTGGCGTTCTATTTTTGGCTGCGCCACACCTATGGCGCCCATGGCGTGATTCATGTGGGCAAGCACGGCAATCTTGAATGGTTGCCGGGCAAGGGCGTGGGCCTGTCGGAAAACTGCTGGCCCGATGCGCTGTTGGGGCCGCTGCCAAACATCTACCCGTTTATCGTCAACGATCCGGGCGAGGGCGCCCAGGCCAAGCGACGTACCCAGGCGGTGATCATCGATCACCTGATGCCGCCGCTGACCCGCGCTGAAACCTACGGCCCGCTGCGTAACCTTGAGTTGCTGGCGGACGAGTATTACGAAGCGCAACTGCTCGATCCGCGCCGCGCCCTGGAGTTGCAGAAAGACATCCTCAAACTGGTGCGCGAAACGCGCATCGACCAGGAGCTTGAGCTGGAGAGCGACGCCGACGCTGCCGTGTGGTTGCCGCGCCTTGATACTTACCTGTGCGACTTGAAGGAGTCGCAGATCCGCGATGGCCTGCACATCTTTGGTGAGTCGCCCGCAGGCCGCTTGCGCATCGACACGTTGCTGGCCTTGTTGCGTATCCCGCGTGGCGATGGGCGTGGCCCGCAATCGAGCCTGCTGCGTGTGTTGGCCAAGGCTTTCGACTTGGGCTTTGATCCGTTGGACTGTGCCCTGGCCGAACCTTGGACGGGGCGCCGACCTCAGGTATTGCAGAAGATCGACGCGCAATTGTGGCGCACCGCTGGCGATACCCGCGAACGCCTGGAGCTGTATGCCGCACGGCTGATCGAGCAGGCGCTCGAAGGCCCGCTTGAACAGTTGGAAGAGCCCGGTTGGGAAGAGGTGAAGGCGGTTATCGAAAGCCTGCGCATCGTGGTGGCGCCGCGCCTTGACGCCTGTGGTCCCGCGGAAATGCGCGGATTGCTGGATGCCCTCAGCGGCCGTTTTGTGCCGGCAGGCCCGAGTGGCGCACCGAGTCGCGGGCGTTTGGATGTGCTGCCAACCGGGCGCAACTTCTTCACCGTCGATGTGCGCAACCTGCCGACCACCACGGCGTGGCGCATCGGATTTCAATCCGCCAACCTGATTCTAGAGCGACATTTGCAGGACCACGGCGACCACCTGCGCCAGCTCGGCCTGTCGGTGTGGGGCACCGCTACCATGCGCACTGGCGGGGATGATATCGCCCAGGCCATGGCGCTGATGGGCGTACGCCCGGTATGGGCGACGGGCAGCCAACGGGTGGATGATTTCGAGATCCTGCCGATCAGCCTGTTGGACCGCCCGCGTGTCGACGTGACCTTGCGCGTGTCAGGCTTTTTCCGCGATGCCTTCGCCAACCTGATCCGCCTGTTCGACGCCGCGGTGCAGGCCGTGGCGGCGCTGGATGAGCCGGACGACATGAACCCGCTGGCGGCCAAGGTGCGCAGTGAGCGTGAGGCGTTGCGCCAGTCCGGCCTGGATGAAGAGGCTGCGGCCAAGCAGGCCGGTTGGCGTATCTTCGGCGCCAAGCCCGGCGCCTATGGTGCGGGTGTGCAAGGCGCGGTCGATGGTCGCCTGTGGCAAAGTCGTGAAGACCTCGCCGAGGTTTACTTGAACTGGGGCGGCTACGCCTATGGCGGTTCCGACGAAGGCACCGCCGCCCGCGCGCAGTTTGCCCAGCGCTTGAGCCAGGTGCAGGCCGTTTTGCAAAACCAGGACAACCGCGAGCACGACCTGCTCGACTCCAACGATTACTACCAATTCCAAGGCGGCATGCTCGCCGCGGTGGAGACCCTGAGCGGCGACAAGGCGGCCAGCTATCATGGTGACCACAGCCAGCCCGACCTGCCGAAGATCCGCACCTTGAAGGAAGAGCTGAACCGGGTGATCCGTTCCCGCGCCGCCAACCCCAAGTGGATCGAAGGCGTGAAGCGCCATGGCTATAAAGGTGCCTTCGAGATGGCGGCGACCGTGGACAATCTGTTCGCCTTCGACGCCACCACGGCGCTGATTGACGATCACCAATACGCCCTGTTGGCCGACGCATATTTGCTCGACCCCGACACCCGCGCTTTTGTGCAGCAGCACAACCCCGATGCGCTGCGGGACATGACCGAGCGCATGCTCGAAGCGCAGCAGCGTGGCATGTGGCAGGAGCCGGGGGCGTACCGCGAGGCGTTGGAAAACCTGTTGCTGGATATAGAAGAAGACAGCTGATGACCGATATTCCCCATTTCCCGCTGTCCGCCGTGGTCGGCGCCGATGACTTGAAACTGGCACTGTGCCTGACCGCTATCGATCCGAAGATCGGCGGTGTGCTGATCGAAGGCCCGCGCGGGATGGCCAAGTCGACCTTGGCGCGTGGTCTGGCGGACCTGCTCGCCAGCGGTCAGTTCGTGACCTTGCCCTTGGGCGCGACTGAAGAGCGCCTTGTCGGCACGCTGGACCTGGATGCTGCATTGGGCGAGGGCCGGGCGCAGTTTTCGCCCGGCGTATTGGCCAAGGCGGATGGCGGCGTGTTGTACGTCGATGAAGTCAACCTGCTGCCCGATCACCTGGTGGATGTGCTGCTGGACGTGGCCGCCAGCGGCACCAATCTGATCGAGCGCGACGGCATTTCCCATCGCCATTCGGCGCGGTTCGTGTTGATTGGCACCATGAACCCGGAGGAGGGCGAGTTGCGTCCGCAACTGCTCGACCGTTTCGGTTTCAACGTGGCGTTGAGCGGGCAGACCTTGCCGGCCGAGCGTGGGCAGATTATTCGTCGGCGCCTGGATTTCGACAGCGACCCGGCGGCGTTCTGCGCGCAATGGGAAGCGTCGCAGGCGACCTTGCGCGAACGCTGCACTCAGGCGCGGGCACAGCTGGGCACTATCGCGCTGGATGACGAGGCGCTGGCACAGATCACCGAGCGGTGTTTTGCAGCAGGTGTCGACGGTTTGCGTGCGGACCTGGTGTGGTTGCGCGGCGCTCGGGCCCATGCCGCCTGGCGTGGCGCCAATGCGATCGCCGAGGAAGATATCGAAGCGGTGGCCGAGTTTGCCCTGCGCCATCGTCGCCAGGAACAAACCCCATCGTCCAACCCGCCAAGTGAAGGGCAGTCGCCCAAATCCTCCGACGCTTCGCCAGGCCAAGGCCAGTGGGGCGACATGCCCGCTCCGGCCCTGCCCACGGGGGCGCGCCGGGAAGTCCCCACCTGGCCAAAAAAGCCCTAGGCATTCGCCCCCGACCTGACACGGGGGCGGATGCCCGCCCCAAGGCCGGGCGACTGGACAGCGGCAGGTACGGTAAGGCGCGCAGCGCGAAACAAGGCTCGATCAATTGGCCGGGTACCTTGCTCGGTGGCCGCCCGCAAACCCGTGAAGATTTGCTCTATCACCTGCGCAGCCGTTCGGCCCATGAGCTGTGGCTGGTGATTGTCGACGCGTCGGCCTCCACCCGGCGGCACCGTGCGCTCACCGATGCCAAGGGTTTGTTGGCGCAATTGTTTGATGACGCCTACCGCCAGCGAGCGCGGATGGCGTTGTTGACGGCCAGCGGGCACTCGCCCAAATGGCAGGTCCAGGGGTTGAAGGCGGCGAAGGGCTTGGCGGATTGGTTGGATCAATTGGGCGCGGGCGGTGGTACGCCGTTGCTCGCGGCGTTGACCGAAGCCGGGGCGTGGCTGGCGCAGCGGCGCAAGCGGTATCCGGCTGAACAACAGCGGCTGCTGGTGATCACTGACGGGCGACTCAAGGACATCGCCGGGTTGCCGTTGCTGGAGTGTCCGGGGCTTTTGGTGGATATCGAGCGTGGGCCGATCAGGTTGGGTCGGGCTCGGGAGTTGGCGGTGGGGTTGCAACTGGATTACCGGCATATTGACGATTAGGTATTGCCGGGCACATTCGGCCAAAGGTCTGCCACCAGGAACAATCGCTCGGCTTCTTCCCAATCCTCCTTTACTTGAACCATCCGTACCAACAACTGCGCCGGCGCCATCGGATCCAGCTCCGCCAGCCAGCCCCTCATCTGTTCTTCACTCCAGACTTCATCCGCCGTGTAATGCGCCGGCGCCAACCACGCATGTCGGGGCAGGGGTTGCCAGCGGCCGGGCTGGCTGCGGGCGACAAACGCTTGCCAATCACGCTGATGCAACCAGCGTCCGCGCAGGTGTTGTGGATGAGCGCCAACGGGCTCAACGGCCTCGCCAGGCCAGGGGTACAACAGATAGCCGCCCAGCCACAAATGCGCATCGAATTGTTGGATATCCAGCGCCGCCAGTGCCTCTCGGCTTTCCAGCCGCGCTGAAATCGGCAGTTGATGCTGGGCCAGATGCGCCAGTTTGCGGTCCAGCCGGTCATGGCAACCCGGCCCCAGCCATTGCGCCGTGTCCTGGCCATTGCCGTCCTGCGGACCGAGATAGAGTTTGATCGCCAGTTCCAGGTGATGCACGCCGTCACGGTCGCGTAGCAGCATGTCCAGCTCGCCGAGGGTATGCCCGGCGCGGCGGATTGGCAGATTGGCCGCCAACAGTTCCACGCCCGGTGCATGTTGTACGGCGAACTGCCACAGGCGCTCGTAATACAGGCCCAGGCGACGGGTGCGCGACAGGTTCAGCCAGTGCTGCAAGGCGCTGCTGTCCCGATCGAGCTGGCGCAGCCAGTGCTCCAGCAGATGAGGCGCTTGCACCCAATCGCTGCCGGCCAACGGATGGCGCTGTGGCCAAGGCGTTTGCGCCAACATCGGCGGGGCGAGCATTACCCACGCCAGGTCGCGCACTTCGGGGTGGCGCAGCTGGCGGGGCAGGTTGTGCAGATCCGGGAACACAGTCATGGTCCGAGCATAGCCTTTTAAGTGCCGGGCAGGTGGCTGAGAACCATTGTCATCAAGGCTTCACGGCGACAAAGGATTTTGCCTGGGGCGGCCTTTCGCCCATAATCCTTCTTTTTGCCACACCCCACATCCCGCAGGAGCCCCATGGAGCAATTTCGCAATATCGGCATTATCGGTCGCCTGGGCAGTACCCAGGTGTTGGACACCGTCCGCCGGCTGAAAAAATTCCTGCTGGACCGCCACCTGCATGTGATCCTTGAAGACACCATCGCCGAAATCCTCCCCGGCCACGGCCTGCAGACCTCTTCACGCAAGATGCTCGGCGAAGTCTGTGACATGGTGATTGTGGTCGGCGGCGACGGCAGCCTGCTGGGCGCAGCCCGTGCCTTGGCACGGCATAACGTGCCGGTGCTGGGGATCAACCGCGGCAGCCTGGGTTTTCTCACCGATATCCGCCCGGATGAGCTGGAAGTCGAAGTGGCCAAGGTGCTCGACGGCCATTACCTGGTGGAGAACCGCTTCCTGCTGCAAGCCGAAGTGCGCCGCCACGGCGAAGCCATCGGCCAGGGCGACGCCCTGAATGACGTGGTGCTGCACCCTGGCAAGTCCACGCGGATGATCGAGTTCGAACTCTACATAGACGGCCAGTTCGTCTGCAGCCAGAAGGCTGACGGCCTGATCGTAGCCACGCCCACCGGCTCCACCGCCTACGCATTGTCGGCGGGTGGCCCGATCATGCATCCCAAGCTGGATGCCATTGTGATCGTGCCGATGTACCCCCATATGTTGTCGAGCAGGCCGATTGTGGTCGACGGCAACAGTGAGCTGAAAATCGTGGTGTCCAAAGACATGCAAATCTACCCGCAGGTGTCGTGTGACGGGCAGAACCATTTCACCTGCGCCCCCGGTGACACCATCACCGTGAGCAAAAAGGCACAGAAGTTGCGGTTGATCCACCCGCTGGACCACAACTACTACGAAGTGTGCCGCACCAAGCTGGGCTGGGGCAGCCGCTTGGGGGGTGGAGGCGACTGATGCTCGATCCCGCGCGTAGCTACGACCTGATTGGTGACGTGCACGGTTGCGCTCATACCCTTGAGCACTTGCTCGACCAGTTGGGCTATCACAAGGTCGGCGGTGTCTGGCGGCATCCGTCGCGTATGGCGGTGTTCCTCGGCGATATCATCGACCGTGGCCCACGCATCCGTGAGGCGTTGCACATCGTCCACGACATGACCGAAGCCGGCCAGGCGCTGTGCATCATGGGCAACCATGAGTTCAATGCGCTGGGCTGGACCACGCCGGCACCGCCGGGCAGTGGCAGGCAGTTCGTGCGCGAACACAACCCACGGCACGCGCGGTTGATCCACGAAACCCTGACCCAGTTCGAGCACCACCCGGCCGACTGGCACGACTTCCTCGGCTGGTTCTATGACATGCCGCTGTTTGTCGATGCCGGGCGCTTTCGTGTGGTGCATGCCTGCTGGGATGACGGCTTTATCGATCCGCTGCGCGCCACGTTCCCGGACGGCTGCATCGACCAGCATTTCCTGCAGGCCGCCGCCGTGCCGG
The DNA here is from genome assembly GCF_013385825.1 of Pseudomonas reactans. Classification (GTDB taxonomy): domain Bacteria; phylum Pseudomonadota; class Gammaproteobacteria; order Pseudomonadales; family Pseudomonadaceae; genus Aquipseudomonas; species Aquipseudomonas reactans. Next base: position 9,502 of record NZ_JACAPG010000025.1, read on the forward strand.
GTAGTTTTGCCTGCAACGCTTTCGACCGACTGTTGCGCGGCACCGACATGCGCCTGCCGGATGGCCTCACGCTGACCGGTGGCGATGGCCTGACGCGCTCGTTCTTTCGCACCAAGTTCTGGGAGGACGACCCCAAGACCTACGGCGACATCGTGTTCCAGCCCGACGCCTTGCCGGAGCCAGTAGCGCGTACGCCCTTGTCCTCCACCGAAAAGAATTCCCTGCTGCGTTACGGCGTCGACGAACCCTTGTTGTTTGTCGGGCATTACTGGCGCAGCGGCAAACCGGCGCCGATCCGCGAGAACCTGGCGTGCCTGGACTACAGCGCCGTGCTGTACGGCAAGCTGGTGGCTTATCGTCTGGATCAGGAAACGCGCCTGGATCCGAGTAAATTCGTATGGGTCGACGTTGAGCGCCCCGAGGTCATCAAATGAGTACCGTGGCTGTATTGCGCCTGCCCCTGAGTGTCGACCTGGGCGGCTTTGTCCAGTTGCTGCAACGCATGCAAGTGCCCCATCGCGTCAGCGAAGAGGCGGGCGAGCAGGTGTTGTGGGTGCCGGAAACCATCAGCGACGACGTGCGTGTGCTGTATCAACGCTTTCCCGCCGGTGACCCGGACCAGCAACTGGATATTCCCGAGCAGGCGCCGGTCAAGCGCCCCGGGTTTGTGCAGCAACTGCGCCAAAGCCCGGTGACTGCGCTGGTGTTGCTGGCAAGCATCATCGTAGGCGCGCTGACCTTGCTCGGTGAAAACCTGCAAGCCATGAGCTGGCTGACGTTCCTGCAGTTTCGCATCGTCGGCGAGTACATCCAGTTCACGCCCCTGGCCGACAGCCTGGCGGCGGGTCAGTGGTGGCGCCTGGTCACGCCGATGCTGATCCACTTCGGCATCCTGCACCTGGCCATGAACGGCATGTGGTACTGGGAACTGGGCCGGCGCATCGAAGCGCGCCAGGGCAGCATCAATCTGCTCGGCCTGACGCTGTTGTTCAGCCTGGTGTCGAACTACGCTCAATACGTTTTTGGCGGGCCTGGCCTGTTCGGTGGGTTGTCCGGTGTGCTGTACGGCCTGCTCGGGCATTGCTGGATTTTTCAATTACTGTCGCCCAACCCGGCCTATCGCCTGCCCCGTGGGGTGCTGGTGATGATGCTGGTGTGGTTGCTGCTTTGCCTGTCGGGGCTGGTCTCGATGATCGGTTTCGGCGAAATCGCCAACGCTGCCCATGTCGGCGGCCTGGTTATCGGTTGCCTGACGGGTTTGCTGGGTGGGCTGTACAGCCGCCGCAAAGCCTCTCTTTGATAAGGAAGAGCCTTATGTCCTCTTTTGCTGAAATGATCGAAAACATCACCCCGGACATCTACGAGAGCCTCAAGCTCGCCGTGGAAATCGGCAAGTGGTTCGACGGCCGCAAGCTCACTGCCGAACAGCGCGAGCTGTCCCTGCAAGCGGTGATCGCCTGGGAAATCCAGAACCTGCCGGAAGAGCAGCGCACCGGCTACATGGGCCCGCAGGAATGCGCCTCCAAGTCCGCGCCCGTACCGAATATCCTGTTCAAGTCGGATGCGATCCATTGATTGAAATTGGTCGCGGTGCAGTCAGCAAGATGTCGGCGCAACTCGGTGAGCCGACCGTTCAATACGCGTTTCGACTGGGCGATGTCGAGGTGCCGGTCAACCCGTTGATTGGTACACACGTACGCCTGGAATACCTCGGTGCCATCCATTGCAGCCATTGCGGCCGCAAGACCAAGACTAGCTTCAGCCAGGGTTACTGCTACCCGTGCATGACCAAGCTGGCCCAGTGTGACCTGTGCATCATGAGCCCCGAGCGTTGCCATTACGACGCCGGCACCTGCCGCGATCCGGGCTGGGGTGAAAAATTCTGCATGACCGACCACGTGGTGTACCTGGCGAATTCGTCGGGGATCAAGGTCGGCATCACCCGCGCCACCCAGTTGCCGACGCGCTGGCTGGACCAGGGCGCGAGTCAGGCGCTGCCGATCATGCGCGTGGCGACCCGCCAGCAGTCTGGTTTCGTCGAAGACCTGTTCCGCAGTCAGGTAGCCGATAAAACCAACTGGCGCGCGCTGCTCAAAGGCGACGCCCAAGCCGTCGACCTCAAGCAGGTGCGCGATGAGCTGTTCGCCTCCTGCGCCGAAGGCTTGCTCGGTTTGCAGGAACGCTTTGGCCTGCAGGCCATCCAACCGATAACCGACATCGAACCGATCGAAATCCGCTACCCGGTCGAGCAGTATCCGGCCAAGATCGTCAGCTTCAACCTGGACAAGAACCCGATTGCCGAAGGCACGCTGCTGGGGATCAAAGGCCAATACCTGATCTTCGACACCGGCGTTATCAACATTCGTAAGTACACGGCCTACCAGCTCGCCGTGCATCAGTAGAAGGATGCCACCCATGCGCACCGAACAACCGAAGATGATCTACCTGAAGGACTATCAGGCGCCGGACTACCTGATCGAAGAGACGCACCTGACCTTCGAGTTGTTCGAGGACCACAGCCTGGTCCACGCGCAACTGGTGATGCGCCGCAACCCTGAGCGCGGCGCCGGCTTGCCGCCATTGGTGCTGGACGGCCAGCAACTGGAGCTGCTGAGCGTGAACCTTGCCGATCAGGAGTTGACGGCAGATGACTACCAACTGACCGACAGCCACCTGACGGTACAGCCAAAGAGCGCGACCTTTACCCTGGACACCACGGTAAAAATCCACCCGGAAACCAACACCGCCCTGGAAGGCCTGTACAAGTCCGGCAGCATGTTCTGCACCCAGTGCGAAGCTGAAGGTTTCCGCAAGATCACCTATTACCTCGACCGCCCGGACGTGATGAGCACCTTCACCACCACGGTGATCGCCGAGCAGCATCGCTACCCGATCCTGCTGTCCAACGGCAACCCGATTGCCAGCGGCCCCGGTGAAGACGGTCGCCACTGGGCGACCTGGGAAGACCCGTTCAAGAAGCCGGCGTACCTGTTTGCGCTGGTGGCGGGTGATTTGTGGTGTGTCGAAGACACCTTCACCACCATGACCAACCGCGAGGTCGCGCTGCGCATCTACGTCGAGCCGGAAAACATCGACAAGTGCCAGCACGCCATGACCAGCCTGAAAAAATCCATGCGCTGGGACGAAGAAACCTACGGTCGCGAGTACGACCTCGACATCTTCATGATCGTGGCGGTGAACGACTTCAACATGGGCGCCATGGAAAACAAGGGCCTCAACATCTTCAACTCCAGCGCCGTGCTGGCCCGCGCCGAAACCGCTACCGACGCCGCGCACCAGCGGGTCGAGGCGATCGTCGCCCACGAATACTTCCACAACTGGTCGGGCAACCGCGTGACCTGCCGCGACTGGTTCCAGCTGTCGCTCAAGGAAGGCTTCACCGTCTACCGTGACTCGCAATTCTCCGCCGACATGAACTCGGCCACGGTCAAACGCATCCAGGACGTGGCGTACCTGCGTACCCACCAGTTTGCCGAAGATGCCGGCCCGATGGCCCACGCGGTGCGTCCGGACAGCTTTATCGAAATCTCCAACTTCTACACCCTGACTGTGTACGAAAAGGGCTCGGAAGTTGTGGGCATGATCCACACCTTGCTCGGTGCCGAAGGCTTCCGCAAAGGCAGCGACCTATACTTCGAACGCCATGACGGCCAGGCCGTGACCTGTGATGATTTCATCAAGGCCATGGAAGACGCCAACGGCGCTGATCTGACCCAGTTCAAGCGCTGGTACAGCCAGGCCGGCACGCCACGCTTGGCGGTGAGCGAGTCCTATGACGCTGCGGCCAAAACCTACAGCCTGACCTTCCGCCAGAGCTGCCCGGAAACGCCGGATAAGGTGGAAAAACTGCCGTTCGTGATCCCGGTGGAACTGGGCTTGCTGGACGGGAAGGGCGCCGCTATCGCCTTGCGCCTGGCCGGTGAAGCGGCCGCTGGCGGCACGTCGCGCGTTATTTCTGTGACCGAGGCCGAGCAGACCTTCACCTTCGTGGATATCCCCGAGCAGCCATTGCCTTCGCTGCTGCGCGGTTTCTCGGCGCCGGTTAAATTGAGCTTCCCGTACAACCGCGATCAACTGATGTTCCTGATGCAGCACGACAGCGACGGCTTCAACCGCCGGGATGCCGGCCAGCAGTTGTCGGTGCAGGTGTTGCAGGAACTCATCGCCCAGCATCAGCAGGGCCAGGCCTTGCACATGGATCAACGTTTGATCACCGCGCTGCGCAGCGTGTTGAGCGACGAAAGCCTGGATCAGGCCATGGTTGCAGAGATGCTGTCGTTGCCGGGTGAAGCCTATCTTACGGAAATCAGCGAGGTTGCGGATGTGGATGCCATCCACGCTGCCCGTGAGTTTGCTCGCAAACAACTGTCGGAGAACCTGCACGAAGCACTGTGGTTGCGCTACCAGGCCAATCGCGAGCTGTCCAAGCAGACGCCTTATGTGGCGGCGGCCGAGCACTTTGCCCGTCGTGCGTTGCAGAACATTGCGCTGTCGTACCTGATGCTCAGTGGCAAACCGGAAGTGCTGGCGGCGACCCTCGAACAGTTCGACAGCGCCGACAACATGACCGAGCGCCTGACCGCACTGGCGGTGCTGGTGAATTCGCCGTTCGACGCCGAGAAGGCCAAGGCCCTGGCGGTGTTTGCCGAGAACTTCAAGGACAACCCGCTGGTCATGGACCAGTGGTTCAGCGTACAGGCTGGCAGCACTTTGCCGGGCGGGCTGGAGCGCGTGAAGGCGTTGATGGAGCACCCGGCGTTCACGATGAAGAACCCGAACAAGGTGCGTGCATTGATTGGCGCCTTCGCCGGGCAGAACTTGATCAACTTCCACGCGGCGGACGGTTCGGGCTATCGCTTCCTGGCGGATCTGGTGATCGAGCTGAATGGCTTCAACCCACAGATCGCTTCGCGCCAATTGGCGCCGTTGACCCGCTGGCGCAAATACGACAGCGCGCGCCAGGCGCTGATGAAGGCGGAGCTGGAGCGCATTCGGGCGTCGGGTGAGCTGTCGAGCGATGTGTTCGAGGTGGTCAGCAAAAGCCTGGCTTAAGCGGGACACTGAATAAAAAACGGCCTGTTCGACAGGCCGTTTTTTTTCGCCTCAGATAACCGGCGGGCGGGGGGTGTCCAGGCCAATATCGATGGGGAAACGCTCGGCGATGATGCCGTGCGGAACACCCAGTGGGATAGCGCTGGCGTTGTCGAGACGGGTGACTTGCTCGGCTGACAACTGCACATTCAATGCGCCTAAGGTGCTGTCCAGTTGGGCGCGTGTGCGCGAACCCAGGATCGGGATCAGGGCGGTGGTGGAGCGGCGCGCCTTTTCCCGTAGCCAGGCGATGGCAACGTGGGTTGGGGAGGCTTCCACTTCGGCGGCGACCGCCAGCAGGGTGTCCAGCACGGCGGTTTCGCGGGCGCTGTGCTCGGCGTGCACCAGGATACCGAGCTTGTTGGCGCGGTTGTCGTCCTGGGTGTTGCGGTACTTGCCGGTCAGGAAGCCACCGCCGAGGGGCGACCACAGTGTGGCAGCCAGGCCCAGGGCTTCGGCCATCGGCAGCAGTTCGCGGTCGGCGGTGCGCTCGACCAGGCTGTATTCCACCTGGATGCCGATGATCGGTGCGAAGTTGCGCACTTCGGCCAGCAGGTCGGCGCGGGCAATGCGCCAGGCGGGGAAGTTGGAAAGACCGGCGTAGTGGATCTTGCCAGCGCGAACCAGGTCATCGAAGCCGCGCAGGATCTCTTCCATGGGCGTGACGTTGTCGCTCATGTGCGCCCAGAGCAGGTCGATGCGGTCGGTGTTCAGGCGCTTGAGGCTTTCTTCCACCGAGCGAACCAGGTTCTTGCGGTTGTTGCCGAGTCTGATCGTGCCTTCATCGGAAGGTTGGCTGCGTAGCGTGTATTTGCTGGCGACCACCAGGTTGTCGCGCTCGGAGGCGATGAACTCCCCCAGCAGCTTTTCCGACTGGCCGAACTGGTAGCCGTTGGCGGTATCCAGGAAATTGCCACCGGCTTCAAGGTAACCATCAAAAATCTGCTTGGACTCATCACGCTCGGCACCATGGCCCCAGCCCGTGCCGAAATTGGCAGTGCCCAACGCCAGTTCAGATACCTGCAGACCGCTGCGGCGGCCAAAGACTTTATTGCGCATACAAGGACTCCTGAGGCAGTGATTTTTCTTACATGTTTGGCAACATTTATTTAATATGATCGCTATAATTTATTCGGTCAAGAGGCTTTTTCACTGCTGACGTTTTCTGACAGGGGGCTCTGCTAAGCTGCGGGACTTTTGTTTTTTGGCGGGGCTTTCCGTGTCGCGTACCACTCGTCTACTGACTTTGCTCCAGGCTTTACGTGGTAAGAAACGCCCGGTGACGGCTGCCGTGCTGGCGGCGCAGCTGGAGGTGTCGGAGCGCACGCTTTACCGTGATATCGCGGAATTAACGGCGCTGGGAGCGCCGATTTTCGGCGAGGCGGGGGTGGGTTATGTGTTGCGCAGCGGCTTGTTTTTGCCGCCGTTGATGCTGAACGCCGAGGAAACCGAGGCCATCGTGCTTGGCTTGCGCTACGTGGATCAGCGCGGTGATGACGTGCTCAGCCGCGCCGCCGCCAACGCCCTGGCAAAAATCGCCGACGTGCTCGACCCGGCCGCTCAGGAGGCCCTGCGCAACCCGACGGTGTTGCCGGGGCCGCCAGGATTCGGTTACCCGGAGAACCGCGTGCCGCTGAATGTGTTTCGCGACGCCATCCGTAACCAGGCCAAGTTGCATATCGATTACGCGGACGCCAGCCAGACCCAGAGCCAGCGCCTGATCTGGCCCCTGGCCCTGGGGTTCCTGAATGAAGTGCGGGTGATCGTCGCCTGGTGTGAGCTGCGCGGCGCGTATCGCACCTTTCGTACCGACCGCGTGGCGAGTGCCGAGGCCCATGGCGAGCGTTATCCGGGGCGGCGCAGTGATTGGCTGCGCGGCTGGCGCAAGCTGATGGAGCAGAATGAATCCGGGCCATTCACTCCTGACAAAAACTGACACAACCCTGGCTTAGCATGGCACCACAAATCACCAAGAAAGGAGCTGTGCCATGTCTAATACTGAGTTGGCACCGGCCATCGTGGCCTATCTCGAAGCCGCCAATGCCCGTGACACTTCGGCTGTCGCCCACTGTTTTGCCGACGACGCCAATGTGTTCGATGAGGGGCAGCATCAGGTCGGTACTGCTGCCATCGCGCGCTGGATGGAAGACACCGCGCGCCGTTACCAGCCAAGGGTCGAAGTGCTTAATGTGCAACACCGTACGGGCAAGGTGTTGGTCAGCAATGTGGTGTCTGGCAATTTTCCCGGCAGCCCCTTGGAGCTGCGCTACACCTTTCGCTTGAACGAGCAGGGCAAGATTTCGCGGCTGGATATTTCCCTGTAGGTCATACTGGCGAGCATGACTTTCGACTCGCCCATCGCTGCCTACCAACATGCCATCGCTCAACAAGGCTTCGTGCCCGACGACGCCCAGCGCCGTGCGGTGGACGCGTTGCAAGCCTGCCATGAAGCCTTGCACCAAGGTCGTGCGCCCATCATGGGCGTTTATCTGTGGGGCCCGGTGGGCCGTGGCAAAACCTGGCTGATGGATCAGTTCTACCAAAGCTTGAAAGTGCCCGCACGCCGCCAGCATTTTCATCACTTCATGGGCTGGGTGCATCAACGCCTGTTTCAACTGACCGGCACGCAGGATCCTTTGCAGGCGCTTGCTCGGGAATTGAGCCGGGAGGTGCGGGTGCTGTGCTTTGACGAACTATTCGTCAATGACATAGGTGACGCAATCATCCTGGGGCGTTTGTTTCAGGTGATGTTCGAGGAAGGTGTGGTGATGGTCTGCACCTCCAACCAACCGCCAGACCAGCTGTATGCCGAGGGTTTCAACCGCGAGCGGTTCCTACCGGGGATTGCGGCGATACAACAGCATCTGCAAGTGATTGCGGTGGATGGGGGAGAGGACCACCGTTTGCATCCGGGTATCGGTATCCAACGCTATTGGGTCAATCAGCCCTCCGCGTTGGCCGGTGTGTTCAAGCAATTGGCCGAAGGCCAGCCAGTGCGCAGTGGGCCTGTCGCAGTGGGGCATCGGTCCATCGTCGCGGTGCAATCCAGCGATACCGTACTGTGGTGTCGTTATGCTGATCTGTGTGAGCAACCCCTGGCAGCGATGGACTTCATGCTGCTCTGCGATCGGTTCAAGGCGATCCTGCTGGGCGAGGTGCCCAACCTCAGTGCGCAAAAACGTCCAGGGCGGATTGCCCGTGGCACCGAAGACGGTGCGCAACGGGTGGAGGCGGGTGATCGCGAGTTGCCCGAATTGTCGGTGCACGATGACAGTGTGCGACGGTTTATCGCCTTGGTGGACGAGTGCTACGACCGTAAAGTGCCGTTGTTCATCGAGGCTCAGGTGCCGCTTGAGCGCCTCTATACCGAGGGTTACCTGGAGTTTCCCTTCCGTCGCACTTTGAGCCGCCTGCAAGAAATGCAATTGCAGCGTTTTTCCTGAAGCGTGTGCGAACAAACCCCTGAAACGAGCAATCTCGCCCTTTTTAGGGGCCACAACCTACGCGTTTTCAAACGCCTATTTGTAGTTAATCTCCTTCAGTTGGCGGTGTTCCCACGTTTACAATCATGCCCTCCAAGGGAACCGAGTCCCTTGTTGCCGTTATCGAGGAAGGAAATGGACACCCCTGACATCCTGGTGCTGCAAGCCAGCTACACCAATACCGTGCATGCCGAAGCCATCGCTTTGGTACTCAACCACTACGCCGAAGACCCTATGGGGGGCGGGCACAGCCTGGACCCGGATTTGCTGGCGCAGTTGCCGGCAGAATTGGCCAAGCGTGCGCACGCGTTCAGCGTATTGGCGTTTGTGAACGGAGTGCCGGCCGGGCTGGTGAATTGTTTTGAAGGGTTTTCCACATTTGCCTGCCGTCCGCTGGTCAACGTCCACGACGTGGTGGTGATGGATGCGTTTCGGGGGCTGGGGCTGAGCCAGAAAATGTTGCAGAAGGTCGAGGAAATCGCTCGTCAGCGCGGCTGCTGCAAAATCACCCTGGAGGTGCTGGAAGGCAATGCGGTGGCTCAGTCGGCCTATCGCAAGTTCGGTTTTGATGATTCGATATTTGATCCAGCGCACGGGCGCATGTTGTTCTGGAGCAAACCGCTTTAATAAATAGCAGGCAAAAAAAGGGCGCCATTAATTAAATGGCGCCAAGTTCACCTTAGCCATAGGAGCAGGATGGTAAAGGGCCGTGCGGTTAAACCCGTTGAATCAAGTGTTCGGTTGTTGCTCGGCGGTGGATTGACCGGCCGCCTCTTTCTTCACGTTCTTCCCATCAGCCTGCGCGGTTTGTTCAGCCGTGCCGTGAGTCTTTTGCTGCATGAACGTGAAGTTGTTGTAGAACTCCTTCGAACGCTCGGAACCGCCTTCGGCAAAGGCTGCGGCGGAGGTCAGGGTCATCAGGCTGGCAAGCACCAGGGTGGAGAGTTTCATGGCAGTATTCCCATTAAGAGTGATCGGTATCCGCTCTGTCCTTGATCAGATTCATGGGGCGAGTTTGGCGTGAGTTTATTAAGTAGGAATTAACGCGAAAAAACTCCGAAGTTAACAATTTCGTTAACTTCGGGTTAAGAAGCCTTACAGCTTCCAGTCCAATGCCAGAGTGATCGAGCGCGGGTCACCCCAATACACGCCATTATAGAACCCGACGCGTTCGTAATATTTTTTATCAAATAGATTGTTGACGTTAAGTGATGCCGAAACATGTTCGTCGAACTGGTAGCGCGACATCAGGTTGACCACGGTGTAGGCCTGTTGCGTGATTTTCGCGCGCTCGGTCACCAGCCTGTTACCGATGCGTTGCCCTGTAGGCCGGTTGCTGAATTCGTAGATATCGCTCTGCCAGTTGACCGCGCCGCCCACCGTCAGGTTGCGCCATGCCCCCGGTAATCGGTAGGCACTGGAGACCTTCACCAGGTTGAGAGGCTGCCCGGTGTTGTTGCGCTTGTCCGTGCCATTCACCGAGTGGGTATACGTGTAGCCTGCCGTCAGGTTCCAGTCCGGCATCACTTCGCCGGCAACCTCCAGTTCAAAGCCATTGACCTTATTCCCCTTGCCGCCGGATTTGTAGTACTCCTCGCCAGTGGTCGGGTTTGGCGGTACCGAATAATCCCGTTCGGCGACGTTGTCCTGTTTGCTCCAGAAATACGCGGCCGCGACGTTCAGGCGCTCATTCAACAGACTCCCCTTGAGCCCGACCTCATAGTTGCTGCCCACCACCGGTTCCAGGTATTTGTTGCTAACGTCCTTGAGGCTCTGCGGCTTGAAAATGTCGGTGTAGCTCGCGTAAACGGTGTACTCCGGCGTGATGTCGTAAAGCAGGCCGGCGTAGGGCGTCCACATATCGTTGTGGGTCTGGCGGGTTTTGTTGGCTCTGAGTAGCTGATCATTGCCATCGTATTCGGGCGTCGCGCTTTCCAGCTCCCAGCTGCCATAGCGGCTTCCGAGTACCGCATGCAAGCGGTCAGTCAGGTTCAGGCGCGTAGCCAGGTAGCCAGCTTTCTGTTGCTTGCTGCTGTGCTCGCCTTTGAGGCCGGTGACCGTGTCGCCGAACTTGCCAATCCCGCCCATGTATTTCCAGTCTTCGATCGTGTAGTAGCCGTCAGGAATGTTGCTGCGCATCACCGGAGACACGTCGCGTTGTGTCGCCTCGCCATACCCCATCATCAGTGCATGTTCGCGGCCCAACAAGGCGTAGCTGCCGGCGAGGTTGAGGTCGACCGCTTCCATTCTCGAGGTGCCGCGCATGTGGCTGGCCCAGGCGGTCATGCCGCTGCGGTCGTCATTGGGGAAGCCCGCGCCGCCGTAGTACACCTTGCCATCGGTGTCGCTTTGGCGATGGGTATAGGCGGCTTTCAAATGCCAGTCACCGCCGAGCCGATGATCGAGGGTGGCGAAGGTGGTCTTGTCAGTCAGCGGCCAGGAGCTCCAGTGCGCCGCCATATTGGTGGAGCGGGACAGCCCGGCCTTGCCTCCCTGGCTGTTCCAGTACGGCACGGTGCCCCAGGAGGTGCCTTGGACCTGCTTGTTCTGGTAATCAAAGCCTACGGCCAAGACCGTATCGTCTGATAGGTCGCCTTCAAGGATGCCGTATCCCACCGCCCGTTGCAGCCCGTAATTGTCGCGAAAGGATTGGCTGTCCCGGTAGGCCAGTACCGTCCGCCCGCGCAGCTTGCCGTCAAATGCCAACGGACCGCCCACGTCTACGTAGCTGTAGTAGTTGTCATAGCTGCCGGCCTTGACCCCGGTTTGCGCCTGCCATTGGGCCGTCGGGCGTTTGCGCACCATATTGACCGTGGCGGAGGGATCGCCGGCGCCGGTGGTCAAGCCCGTGGCGCCCCGCACCACTTCGATATGGTCATAGATGATGGTGTCGGAATCGGACTTCATGTAGCCAAACGTATTGAGCATCCCGTCAATCTGGAAGTTGCTGATGCCATAGCCACGTGACGAGTACGACACACGGTCGGAGTCGTTGTGCTGGACGTTGACCCCCGTGGTCTGGCGCAACACCTCGGTCAAGGTATTGAGATTGAAATCATCCATCTGCTGGCGCGTGATCACCGAGATCGATTGCGGGGTTTCCTTGACGGACAGGTTGAGGCGGGTGGCGGTACTCATGGAGCCGGTGGTGTAGGCCCCGGTGTGTTCGGTGGTGGCGCCCAGGCCTTCGGCAGTGATGCTGGTGGCGCCCAGCTCCAGGGCTTTGTTTTCGGGGTCGGTTTCAGCCAGCAGAGTGGGGCTGGTGGCCACACTGAAGAGGCCGAGGGTGAGGGTCATGGAACGGGTGAAAGGCGCGAACATCGCGGAAGACTCCTTGTCGTCTTTGCGGCCTTTCCGGTCGGGAAAGGCCATGGTTCAAAGACGAAAGGACGGGAGGAACTTTAGGCTTAAACGAGAATGATTATTATCTTTCTGTTACAGCGCTGGTTTTTCCTGGAGCACAACGTCGGTTGGATTGACTTTTTTCGGCTTGATCAGGCTGAAGTCGATCAGTGGTTTCTGCTGACGCAGGTAGGGGTTGCCGATCATTTGTGGGCGGGCCGTGAAGCTGTCGCTCACCAGACTTTTCGTACGGTCCAGCTCTTTGAAGCTTAGCCCGGCAAGGTCCGCCCAGGTGTGAATCAACTGCGAGCTGCTGTAGGGCCGCTGTAAATCGCCAGCAAAGCTCCAGTCGTGGGTTTCCCGCCATTTTGGTGAGGCGTAGGCCATGAACGGAATGGTGTACATCGGCGCGGTCGGCTTGGCTTCGTTGCGCCCCAGAGTGGCGTGGCCCGCTGAGTCGAATACGTCTTCGCCATGGTCCGACAGGTACAACAGGAAGCCGTTGGGATCGGTCTTGGCGTAGTCCTTGATCAGGCTAGACACCACGAAGTCGTTGTACAGCACGGCGTTGTCGTAGCTGTTGTAGGTCGGCAGTTGATCGTCGGTCACGCCGGCCGGTACGCCCTGGCGGTCAGTGAACTTGTCGAAGGTCGGCGGGTAGCGGTACTGGTAGCTCATGTGGGTGCCCAGCAAGTGGACCACAATGAATTTACGTTCCGCAGGATCAGCCAACGCCTTGGAAAACGGTGCCAGCACATCGCCGTCGTATTGGCGGGCGTTCTGGTTGCGGTTGTTGTTCAGGTACACCTGTTCGTCGGCCTGTTCGGAGAAGGTCGTGAGCATGGTGTTGCGTTTGGTCATGGTCTGCTGGTTGGTGATCCAGTAGGTCTTGTAGCCTGCCTGTTTCATCACGCTGACAATGGATGGCGTCTTGAGGTACAGGTCAGGGTTTTCTTCGTCGGCGAAGGTCAGCACCTGTTGCAGCGCTTCGATGGTGTAGGGGCGCGGGGTGATGACGTTGTCGAACACGGCTAATTGATCGCGCAGTTTGTCCAACTCAGGCGTGGTGTTGCGCGGGTAGCCGTAGAGGCTCATGCGCTGGCGGTTGGTCGACTCACCGATGACCAGCACCAGGGTGGACGGCTGGCCGGCCATGGTGTCTTTCAGGTTCGTCAAAGGCGGAATCTGGCTGGCGCTGTCGAGCATGCCTTGCATGTTGTCCAGTTGCTCGGTATAGCGGCGGTAGGCGACGATCATCTGCCACGGCACGGCGGGTTCGATGCGCGATTCAAAGCGGTCGATGGCATCGTCGAGGGTGTCGCTGCGGGCGATCTGTTTGACCAGCGGGTAACCAATGATGCCCACCAGGATCGCGGTCGCCGCGATCAGTGCCTGGCCACGTGGCAGGTACACCGGTCGTACGCGAGTCCAGAGGAAAATAGCCACGGCGGTGTGGGCCATGAACGCCAGCACGATCCACCAGGCGAAGTATTGGGTCGCGTATTCGCCGGCTTCAGAGATGTTCGACTCGAACATGATGAAGATGACGCTCTGGGAAAACTCCTGCTGGTAGATGAAAAAATATCCCAGGCTGGCCATGGAACAGGCCCACAGCACGACGCCGATCAAGGCGGCAAGCAAACGCGTACGACGAGGGAATATCAGCAGCGGCGCCAGCCAGATCGCACTCATGAAGAACGCTTGGCGAAAACCACTGAAGCCGGCAGTGCCGCTGAGTTGAATCAGCAGTTGGGTAATACCCGAGAAATACCAGAAAAACAGGAACAGCCAGCCAAGGCCGGCCCAATCAAAGCCTTTCGCAGACTTGGTGCTGCGTTCGAACATCGCCATCCAGCGCTCCAACCCGGTAATTTTTCAGTCGACACGCAGGGCTGCGCGCAACAGAGGCCACCCTTGCATGGGGTGGCCCTTCGGGCGGGAGTATCGGGAGGGGTATGTGAAAACTTTGTGAGATTTGTGTAGACGTTATCTTACAAAGCGATGACAGGGCTTAGCAGAGCGCTGGCTGGGCGCCAGAAGGCTGATCCAGCTGGGCTTGGATGATGTGCGAGCGCAAGCGCAAGACTTCCTGCTGCAGCTGTTCGCGTTCGTCTTTCAACTGGCGCAGCTCATCGCGTCGAATGGTGACGTAGAGGGTCTGTGGAGGACGGGTCATCTGTGCAGTGCTCATTGCTTACCTCGCAAATAGCCGGTGTGTCGCGGTGTGCCAGAACGCTTGAGTCGAGGTTCTCGGCAGCAGTCAGGACAATTCTGAATTCTTTTTGCGAGCAATGGAACTTTTTTATTTTTGATGGTCGTGTGACTTTTTGTGCCGTGATGGTGAAATGCTGGCAGCTTTTTTCCATGAAACTACATCGATATCCGCCTGACTAACCCTCATTGGCCTCATTGCGCTATAAACTATGCACACATTTTTTTAGTAGTTAGGAGCATCAGCACATGCAACTGGGGATTATCGGACTAGGCCGCATGGGCGGGAATATTGCACGGCGCCTGATGCTCAATGGGCATACCACCGTTGTTTACGACCGTAACGAAGCTTTTGTAAAAGGCTTGAGTGAAGAGGGCGCCACGGGCGTTGCCGACCTCAAGGCATTGGTGGCCGGGCTGCAGAAACCGCGCACCGTTTGGGTGATGTTGCCAGCCGGCGCACCGACCGAAGACACCATCAACGAACTGAGCGCGCTGCTGGAAGACGGTGACGCAATCATCGACGGCGGCAACACCAACTACAAGGACGACGTTCGCCGGGCCAAGGCCCTGGCGGAAAAAGGCCTGCACTATGTTGACGTCGGCACCTCCGGCGGTGTCTGGGGCCTGGAACGTGGTTACTGCATGATGATCGGTGGCGACGCCGAGACCGTGCAGCGACTCGACCCGATCTTCAAGAGTCTGGCCCCGGGCCTGGGTAATATCCCGCGTACCAAGGACCGTTCAGACAGCGCTGACCCGCGCGCCGAACAGGGCTATATCCATGCCGGTCCTGCGGGTTCCGGGCACTTCGTCAAGATGATCCACAACGGCATCGAATACGGGATGATGCAGGCGTTTGCCGAAGGGTTTGACATTCTCAAGACCAAAAACTCGGAAAACCTGCCGGAAGACCAGCGCTTCGACCTGAATGTGGCCGATATCGCTGAAGTCTGGCGCCGTGGCAGTGTGGTCTCGTCCTGGCTGCTGGACCTGACCGCCGATGCGCTGGCCACCGACCCGAAACTCGACGGTTACTCCGGCTCCGTGGCCGACAGTGGTGAAGGCCGCTGGACCATCGAAGCCGCCATGGAACAAGCCGTGCCCGTACCGGTACTGTCCACCTCGCTGTTCGCACGCTTCCGCTCGCGCCAGCAAAGCACCTACGGTGACAAAATGCTGTCTGCCATGCGCTTCGGCTTTGGCGGCCACGTGGAGACTTCCAAAAAATGACCGCCAACGGCAAGAAACCCAAGGCCGAACCTGCTCCGCCCACCACGCTGTTTCTGTTTGGTGCCCATGGTGATCTTGTCAAGCGCCTGCTCATGCCGGCGCTGTACAACCTCAGCCGGGATGGCCTGTTGGGCGACGGCCTGCGCATTGTCGGCGTTGACCACAACGCCATCAGCGACGCTGACTTCGCCAAGAAACTCGAAGATTTCATTCGCACCGAAGCGGCGAGCAAGGTCAAGGGCAAAGGTGAAAACGCCCTGGACCCTGAGCTGTGGGCGCAGTTGGCCAAAGGCATCAGCTACGTCGAGGGTGACTTCCTCGACGACAGCACTTACGCCGACATCGGCAAGAAGATCGCCGACAGCGGCACCGGTAACGCCGTGTTTTACCTGGCCACTGCACCGCGTTTCTTCAGTGACGTGGTGCAGCGCCTTGGCAGCGCCGGGCTGCTGACGGAAACTGACGACAGCTTCCGTCGTGTGGTCATCGAGAAGCCCTTCGGCTCCGACCTGGCCACCGCCGAAGCGCTGAACGCCAGTCTGCTCAAGGTGATGAGCGAGAAGCAGATCTATCGCATCGACCATTACCTGGGCAAGGAAACGGTGCAGAACATCCTGATCAGCCGTTTCTCCAACGTGCTGTTCGAAGCGTTCTGGAACAACCATTACATTGATCACGTGCAAATCACTGCGGCCGAAACCGTTGGCGTTGAAACCCGTGGCAACTTCTTCGAGAAGACCGGCACCCTGCGCGACATGGTGCCCAACCACCTGTTCCAGTTGCTGGCGATGGTCGCGATGGAACCGCCTGCTGCCTTTGGCGCCGATGCCGTACGCGGTGAAAAGGCCAAGGTGATCGGTGCGGTACGCCCTTGGTCCCTCGAAGATGCGCGGGCCAACTCAGTGCGCGGGCAGTACACCGCCGGTGAAATCGGCGGCAAGGCACTGCCGGGTTATCGCGAAGAGGCCAATGTCGCCCCGGACAGCAGCACTGAAACCTTCGTCGCCCTCAAAGTGATGATTGATAACTGGCGTTGGGTCGGCGTGCCTTTCTACCTGCGCACCGGCAAGCGCATGAGCGTGCGCGACACCGAAATCGTTATCTGCTTCAAGCCTGCACCCTACGCGCAATTCCGTGATACCGAGGTGGATGAGCTCAAACCTACCTACCTGAAGATCCAGATCCAACCCAACGAAGGCATGTGGTTCGACCTGTTGGCGAAAAAGCCTGGGCCGACCCTGGACATGGCGAATATCCAGCTGGGTTTTGCCTACAAGGACTTCTTCGAAATGCAGCCGTCGACCGGGTACGAAACCCTGATCTACGACTGCATGACCGGCGACCAGACCTTGTTCCAGCGCGCAGACAACATCGAAAACGGCTGGCGTGCGGTACAGCCATTCCTCGATGCGTGGAAGGAAGACGACGGGATCCAGGCCTACAAGGCCGGTGAAGATGGCCCGGCTGCGGCCGACGCCTTGCTGGCCCGTGATGGTCGCACCTGGCATAGCCTCGGATGAGTGATGCCGCGATCCATCCCATCCGTTTTATCCTCAGTGACGTGGACGGCACCTTGCTGCATCCCGACCACAGCCTCAGCCAACGTACCGCCGACGCGGTGCGGGCCTTGCGTGACAGCGGCGTGTTTTTCAGCCTGGCCAGCGGGCGCCCGCCCAAGGCCATGCTGCACCTGATCGAAACCTTCGGTATCGATGTGCCGGTGGCTGGCTTCAATGGCGGCACCTTGATCAACCCGGACGGCAGCATCCTGGTTGCCCACCATCTGCCGGCCGAAGCGGCGCTGGTCACCCTGGCGCTGTTCTCGGCAGAGCCGGATGTGGAAGTCTGGGTGTTTGCCGACGGTGACTGGCTGCGCCGCGACCCGCCAGGGCCGATGGTGCAGCGCGAGGCTGATGGCCTGGGCTACGGGCCGATTGTGGTGGAGAGTTTCGAGCCCTACCTGGACCGTGTGGACAAAATCGTCGCTGCCAGCAACAACACGCAATTACTGGTGGAGCTGGAGGCGCAGTTACAGCCCAAGGTGCAGGGGCTGGCTCAAGTATCCCGTTCGCAGCCGGTGTATCTGGACGTGACGGCGATGCTGGCGAACAAGGGCGAAGCCTTGAAAACCTTGGCGGCGTACCTGGGTGTCCCCGTGGAGCAGACGGCGGCTATCGGTGATGGCGGCAATGATCCGGCCATGTTTCACGTGGCCGGGTTGTCAATTGCCATGGGGCAGGCGGAGGAAACCGTCAAGCGCCAGGCCAACGTAGTCACCGGCAGTAATGTCGATGACGGCGCGGCAGAAGCAATCGAGCGGTTTATTCTGGCCGCTCAATAAGCGTTGCGCGTTCTAACACTGAACTTGCGCCTCTCTAAACCGATAAGCGCAAGTTGCGGTGTTGGATTACTTCGGCATTGCCCAGGATTGCAACTGGTAGCCACTTTTATCGAGTTCGGCGCGGGCCTGCAACAGCAGGTCTTCCAGTTGTGCCGGGTCGGTATAAGCGCTCGAAGACAGTTGTTTGCTGCCGATACGGTTGTTGGTACGGTCGATGACGCTCAGGCTGAGGGCGCCATTGCCATCATGCCAGGCCACGCACTGAAAGGGCTGGAAGGCACGGTCTGCGATCAAAAGAGCTTCGTTGATGCGGAGCGGGGCGTTCATGTGGGGTTCTCTCTCATTGCCCATTCAAGTGAGTGCCGGCGGTTGGGCTGACCGTGCGGCGGGTTACTTGTACTGATGCACGATGGCGGGGTACGGGTCACATGTTAGAGCAACTATTTTCGATGTTTAGTGATTAATGTCATGTAAGCGGCTGTTTTGAAAGCTGAATGAAAGTTTGGGCAACCCTGAACTTTTTTGCGCTAAGCGTAGCGAGATGGCTTTTTGCCCAGACTTATAGCGAAACGGTACAAGGACAGCGTCAAGACCTTGCTAGTGTTAGCGCCAGGCGTCACAAACCGTTGTTTCTAAATAACTTTAACAATTTTGACGCCAAGGAATAGTCATGGTTGTTACACCTGTGCAGCGTCGCTTGCTCGTGGTCGACCCCTGTGACGACTGCCATGGGCTATTGCCTGGTTTGCGCACCGCCGGGTGGGAGGTGGACAGCTGTACGCTGGAGGCCGTGGGCGACCGATCCTGCGATGTCGGGCTGCTGCGCCTGCAGCCCTACCACCTGGAGCGTCCGGAAGCGGTCAAGGAACTGATCGGCCGCAGCGGCACTGAATGGATCGCCGTACTCAGCCAGGACGTGCTCCGCCTGCAGAACGTGGGTGACTTCGTCTGCGAATGGTTTTTCGATTTCCATACCTTGCCCTTCGATGTGGCCCGTGTGCAGGTCACCCTGGGCCGCGCGTTCGGCATGGCACGCCTGCGCGGCAAGGGCCATATGCCGGTGGATGAGCCCGAGCACGAGTTGCTGGGGGACAGTCGACCGATCCGCGAACTGCGCAAGTTATTGTCCAAGCTCGCACCCACTGAATCTCCGGTATTGATTCGCGGCGACAGCGGCACCGGCAAAGAACTGGTGGCCAAGACCCTGCATCGCCAATCCCAACGTCACGCCAAGCCGTTTGTGGCGATTAACTGCGGGGCGATTCCTGAACACTTGATCCAATCCGAATTGTTCGGCCATGAGAAGGGCGCCTTTACCGGCGCCCATCAGCGCAAGGTCGGGCGTATCGAAGCCGCCAACGGTGGCACGTTGTTCCTCGATGAAATCGGCGATTTACCGATGGAGTTGCAGGCCAATCTGCTGCGGTTTCTGCAGGAGAAACAAATTGAACGCGTCGGCGGCAGCCAACCGATTCCCGTGGATGTGCGGGTATTGGCGGCCACTCACGTCGACCTGGAAGCAGCGGTAGAGAAGGGCACCTTTCGCGAAGATCTGTATTACCGCCTCAATGTCCTGCAAGTGGTCACGGCGCCTTTGCGCGATCGGCATGGCGACGTGGCGATGCTGGCCAATCATTTCTCACGTTTCTACAGCCAGGAGACCGGCCGCCGCCCGCGCAGCTTCAGTGACGATGCGCTGGTGGCAATGGGTGAACACGCCTGGCCGGGTAACGTCCGCGAACTGGCCAACCGCGTCCGTCGCGGCCTGGTACTGGCCGAAGGGCGCCAGATAGAAGCCGTTGATCTGGGATTGCATGGTCAACAGGCAATTTCGCCGCCGATGGCTACACTGGAAGACTATAAACACCGCGCCGAACGCCAGGCGCTGTGCGACGTGCTCAATCGGCACAGCGACAACCTGAGTGTCGCAGCCCGTGTACTGGGAGTTTCCCGGCCCACGTTCTACCGGTTGCTGCACAAACACCAGATCCGCTAGGGCGGGTAAACCGAAAAGCCCCGCAACGACCCTTATCGTTGCGGGGCTTTTCCTTGCTCCGAAGACCTGTAGGAGCGAGCTTGCTCGCGAAAAACGCAATGGCACCGCGTTTATCCTGGCACCACGCGTCATGGTGGGGGACCTTCGCGGGCAAGCCCGCTCCTACAGCGTTTGTGGTTAGAAGTAGTACGGAAATTTCAGACTAAACGTGAAGTCCGGCGCATCATCCGTCATGCCGATCGCCAGGTTCGGCACAATCGTCAGGTTTTCCGACGCCGCAATCGTCATGCCCACGTTGAAGTAACCGGCGTTGGCATCGCTGGACACCACCGATTGCCAGTCCCCGCCATTCGGCTTGAGCTTGCTTTTGCGCTGGATCAGGTCGGACACCGAGAACGACATACTCATCTTCTCGTTGAGTGCAAAGGCAACGCCGACGCCCAGTTGGAAGCTGTCGCCCAGGCTGACTTTGCCGCCGACTTTCTGGTTGACGTCACTGCTGATGTCATCAAACGACTCTTCGAAGTTGTGGGTGTAGGAGAACGAGCCGAACAGCACCGCCGGGTCGAAGGTCTTGACCAGCGAGATCCCTGGGGTGATCGACCACACACCATTACCCGTCGGCAGGTTTTCCGGTACATACAGGTTGTCGTTGGCGGTTGAGCGCACCAGCTTGATGCCGAACGGTTCTTTACCCGTCGGCGCCTTGACGCGTACCGACACCACGGCATCGGGCAGGGTGGGGGTTTCATCCAGGAACTTGTACGCCACACCGAAGTTGACGTCGCCGATGGTCGGGTCGCGGCTCACCGACTCTTCCGAGGTGGCGTTGGCGTTGTTACCCGCACCGCCGGACTGGTAGGTCGACTCGCGGTACACCACCGGCACGTTCACGTCGAACTGCCAGCGGTTGTCGACGTTATAGCGACCGGTCAGGTCAAGCGTCCAGTTATCCGCCTTGATTCGATCCAGGTTGATATTACCGAGGAAGATCGAGTCCAGCGCCAGGAAACCGTTGAGGGTGAGCTGACGTGCATCGTAGCGCGCGTAGGTAATACCGGTTTCAAAGCTGAACTTGCCGTTGCCAAAGAAACCGCTGGCTTCGTTGTAGAGGTTGCTCACGCTCTGCGCCGGCGCCGAATCATCCTTGAGCGACTGGCCGTAGGAACTACCGCCGCCGCCCGCACCACCGGATGCCGCTGCCGCGCCAGTACCGGCGACGGTGGCACCGCTGGCTTTCTGGAAGTCCGCCGGGGATTTGGCCAAGCGTTTCGGTGGCGGGGCCGCCGGTTGATCCTCCACCTGACGCACCCGTTGCTCCAACACTGCCAAGGCTTTTTGCTGCACTTCGTACCGCTGCTTGAGTTCCAGAAGCTCCTGTTTGAGGGTCTCGATATCGGCGTCCGGCGCGGCATACAGAACGGATGCGGGCAAGAGCGTACTTAAACAGACCACCGCACGTAGCGATAACGATCGATGCATGAAATAAGCCGTCCTTTTCTAATGCGTAAGTGTCGAGGGTCAGCGTAGTTCAATAACCGAGAGTGCGTAGGCCTTTGAGTTGATCCAGATTGCAATTCAATGCCGGGTTGTTCAGCCCGTTATTCATCACCACATTGAGTTGGGTCATGTTGCTGACGAAGTTTCTGTCACCCGTCAAGACGGTGCCTTGCAGCACCTGGCCGCCGCCAATCTGCTGAAGGCTATTGCCTTGGTTGTGGTTGCCCTGGATCGCCATCTGCAAGCCGCCATTGTTGGCCGATACGCTCACACGGCCTGCGGCGCTGTCACCGGTGACGGTGCCGCCGGCGACCAGTACTTTTCCGGATTGCACCGCGTTGGAGGGCGCGAAGCCGTTCTCGGTGACGTTAATGCCGACATTGTTGTAGGCGGTGTTGCCGTCGCCGGCGGTGCGCACGCTTTGGGTCACGCCTGTGCCTGAGCTCAGGCCGGCGCCTCCGCTGACATTACCGGTGCCAGTGTTGGGATTGGTGCCCGTGCCTGTCGAACCGGTGGTCTGCACGTAAAATTGAGGGGTGATGGTGGAAGAGTCGACTTGCATGCTGGCCTTGCCAGTGATGGTGTCACCCACGGCGTTGGTCCAGGTGCTGCTCATGACAATACCGAAGCTGATAATCCGCCCCGGCATCACATAACGGCCGCGCAGCTCGGCCATTTCCGAGTCCTTGAGTTCGATCGGCTTGAACGCCGATGAAGCATAAGCGGGCATTGAGGCTGCCAGACACAAGACCGTCAGCCAACGGGAAGTGTTCATCTTCTGCTCCTGGAGCGTCCTGCCCCTTATTGCGCTTCTTAGAAGAAGTCGCTCTGGATGAAACCGAAGTCCATCAGCTCGGCATCGCCTACGGGCCTGAACTCATTCAGCTGGTTCTTGGCGGTCAGCGGCATGGGTGGGTCGAGCAGGGCGTTGGCCTTGTCGTAACCTTCACCCAGCACGGCGAAGACGATGCCATTCCAACCTTTGATGAAGTCGTCATGTGAATAGCGCTTGTGGCCCAATACTGGGTCGCCGATATAGACCCAATCCTTGTCCGCGCGCTGAAGTACCACGAAGTGCTTGTAGCCACGAATCTCCAACAGCACCACCACAGGGATTTTCACGGTCACCAGGGTGTCTGGCCCGATCTTGTAGCCCCGGGCACGCATGCCGATGCTTTCGAGGTAGCGCTTCATGTCCAGCATGGAAAAGCCCTGGGTGCGTACCAGGTCCTGGTCTGCATTGACCAGCATGCCTTTGATCACGTGAGCTTCGTCGACGTCCAGCCAATAACCCTGGCGCAGGATGGTGGCGAGTGCCGCAGCACCGCAGCTGAAATCGGTTTTCTGTTCCACCAGGTTGGCGAACCGGCGTTCACGGATGCTCTCGACCTTCTTGTAGATGACTGCACCGCCAGGCATGGCGGAGATCGCCATGGTGCCTGCCCAGATCGGGCCGGTGAGCAGCATCAAGAGGATGAGGGTCGCGAGGCGCATGATCGTCTGACCTGATGGACACTGAAATAAAAAGGGCCTTGTTGCCAAGGCCCCGTTGGATCAGAAGCGCACGCCGCTGGAGCAGACGCTGCAACCTTGGCCTACAGATAGGCTGTTGCTGGCTTGGTTGCCGGCACCGGATTGCAGGTTCACACCGATGTTGCCGGAGTTGTTGTTGATCGAGTTGTCAGCACTGGCGTTGTTCGAAACGTATTGAGGTTTGCCGCCATGATGGCCGTACCCGGTGGCAGCGGTGTTGAGGTAGTTGTTGGCGAGCGAGTTTTGTTCGGTGTTGGCAGCCGCTGCGATGTTTTTGCCATCAGCCGTGGTGATTGCCAGGTTGTTTTTGCCTTGGTTGCCTTGACCTGCCTGGCCGTTGTAACCCACGTTGCCGGAGTTATGGTTAACGGATCTATCCAGGGAAGCGTTGTTTTGGGTCCCTTTGTTTACGAAGTTGTTCAGCGCGCTGTTTTGATTCACATCGACTACAGCGAACACGGTTGCAAAGTCGCCTTTGGCGCTGGAGATGGCGCCAGAGTTATCGGCCTGGTTGCCACTGCCGGCCTGAATGTTGACGCCGGTGTTACCGCTGTTGTAGGTGACCGAACCATCGGCAGAGGCGTTGTTTTCGGTTTTTGTATCATCAAACTTGTTACCGACGCTGTTTTGTACATCCGTAACCACGGAGGCAACCACACCGGTTGGTTGAGGCGCAGGGTGCCAGCCACCTGCTTGAGCAGCAGCAGCCATGAGTGCGGCGAGAGCGAAAACCATTGGTTTCAGGGCCATTTGAGGTTTCATGGTGTTTCTCCTTGCTTCTAATTAGTTGGTTAAGTGTTGGTACGGTCTAACTAGTGCTACCAAGCAGTTACTTGATAGTGATGCCCAGGGTGTTAGCCACTCGGTTCCCCACCCCAGCACTCTGGTTCACCTGAATCACTCCTCGGCTGCCGGTGAAGGCCTGGTCGCTTGTCACGACCTGGCGGCTGCCAGTGGTGGGGGTGAGCCCTGAGTCGGTTGCCAGCGTCGTCGTGTTCTGTTGCAACAGGACGCTGTCGTCGATGCTTTGCGGGCCAGGGTTGACGCTGATCCGCACGGCATTGACTAATTGGTTGTTGGCCCCGGCGGACTGGTTGACGCCCAACATGCCGTTGCCATTGCTGAAAGAAGTGCCCTCGATCGCCGCCTTGGCGTTCAGGGACGGGTCGACGTTGCCGTCCATCCTCTGGATATTGCTGGTGGTCGCCTGGCCGCCGAGCGCGACGGCGCGGTTGTTGGCGGTTTGCTGTTGATTGCCCGCGGCCTGGTTGACCATCAGGTTGCCGCGGTAGTCTTTACCGCTGTTGTTGATCACCGCGGTGTTGTCCGCCATTACTGCGGTGCTGCCCAGCAGGGCCAGAATGAGCAGGGAGCGGTTCATTATTTGCCCCCCATCATGCTGCCGATGTTGTTGAGGGGCGCCAGGCCACGCTGGATCGAGTCGCTGATCTGCCCACCCATGCTGCCGCTGCCACCCGAGCGGCTGGCGGCTGCGCCAGCCCCCAGGGTAGACATACTGTTTTGTGTGGCACTCAAGCCGGTGAGGTTGCCGTTGGGCTGCATGGCGCGAGTGATACCCAAGCCGCTATTGATGTTCCCGAAATCACGGTCGGTCAGTTCGCCCGAGAGGGCGCTGTTGATTTCTCGGCTTGGATTGACGTTGGCGGTCTGGGGATAAGGATCGGGGCCAAAGGAGGCTCGGCCATACATGTGGCCTTGTACGTCGCGGCCTGTCACGATCACGCCGTCACCCGCCAGGGCTGGAACACTGATGCTGGCGCTGAGTACACAGCTGATCAGCAGTACCTGCATCGAACCTTGAGTGAGTGTGATCACGGCGGCGTTCCTTATTCTTCGCGCTGACCCTAAACAGCGCTGTAAGGGATAGAGCAGAAGCCGTGCCGCTTTTTATTTTGTGTTGTTATTCAAGGCGTTGAAGATATTGATGGGCAAAGTGATGGCAACGCTGTTTCAGGCATGAAACAGCACCCCAGCCATTCGCACCTCGCCAGCCACTGCGCAAACGCTTCACTCGGTTGTATCAGCGCTGTAACACCACCGATGACGAAACGATGAATCCGCTACGCACGGGCGCTTCAGGGCAGGGGGGTGTTAAAAAAACGGACACTTCAGGCGTGGCGAAGCCCACCGCTGTGTGCAGAGGCTCAGCTTTTCGGCGTTTTACGCGGGATGGCGTTGAGTACGGGGTTGCCGTCCTGGTTCTGGGTCAGGTAGACCGGCAAAACCTTGGGCAGGGAGGGCACGAGGTTGTTGACCTCGTTGATGTTGTAGATGCCGCCGATGCGAATCGTGCCGGTGTTGGCGTCGGCCAGCATCACCGGTTTGCTCAGGTAGCGGTTGATCAGCGGCAACGCGTCGGCCAGGGCCAGGTTGTCGAGGATCAGCTTGCCCTGGCGCCAGGCCAGGGCGGTGTCATTGGGGTTGATCGTCCTTACGCGCGGCGTGGCATCGCCTTGTTGGTAGTTGGCCTGCATGCCGGGCGTGAGCGGCACGCTGCCATGCACTTTGTCGCTGGAGATCTGCACCGAACCTTCGAGCAGCATCACGCGCACCTGGTCTTCATACTTCCACACGTTGAACTGAGTGCCCGTGACCCGCACCTGGCCTTCGCCGGCGTGCACGATAAAGGGATGGGCGCTGTCATGGCTGACGTTGAAGAACGCTTCACCTTTTTTCAGCGTGATACGGCGCTGGTCCTTGTAGTTGCTGTAGACCAGTTCGGTGCCCAGGTTTAGCTCCACCTGGCTGCCGTCACCCAAGGTGATCTGGCGCAGACCATTGGCGGCATCGTAGCGTTCATAGGAACTGGGCAGCCAGCCGGCTTCCCAACCGGTGAAGGCTGCCAGGGGCAGGGCGGCCAGGCAGATCGCCGCCGCCACGGCGTAGGTGCGTAAGCGGCTGCGGGGTTTGAACGGCACTACGACCGGCGTGGGTTCGTGGCGGGGGAGGTGGTCGGCAACGTCCCAGATCTCCAGCATCGCCGCGTATTCAAAGGCATGCAGCGGATGGGAATCGTGCCACTGTTCAAAAGCCTGACGTTCACCCGTGGTGCAATCACCCGCGTGCAGGCGCATGCACCAATGCGCGGCAGCGTCGGTGATGGCGTCGTATTCGGCTTCTGAAAGTGACTTTTCGCTCATTGACTCATCCTGATTTCCCACATTCTAACCTCCGCACGCGGGCGGCGAGAACAGCCGTCATGGCGATTGCACATCAATTGGAACTTATTCTCGTTTGAGAGCACCTAAAAAATTCAGGACATTCCCACCATGGAGAACGAAAATGCTGAAGAAAACCTTAGTCGCGTTGTGTGCAACCGCCGCACTGCTCAGTGCTGGCGCCGCCCTGGCGGATAAACCGGGGGCGGGCTGGATCACCATTGAAAAAGCCATCGAAGTCGCCAAGACCAAGGCCGGTTATGTAGAGGTCTACGCGGCCGAAGCCGACGACAATGGCTATTGGGAAGTCAAAGGGCGCAAGTCCGATGGCACGGTCTATGAAGCGCGCATTGATGGCGCATCGGGCAATATCCTGCGAGATCAGAAAGACTGACGCTGCCTGCCAGGAGCCCTCCAGGGCTCCTGGATCCAATGGGTCGACTTATCAAGGGTCGAGCTCACGCCCCATTTCACAAATAAGCTGGGCAACGGAGTCGGCGTTGCGCAGGATTGTGTCAATGCGTTTTTCTGCTGATGCAGTATTCAAAAATGCCTTACGGGCGTCATTGATGCTTGTGGTGGCTGTGGTTTCCATGATGGCCTTGGCGGCCAGGTCGTCCGAGTTGGCAGAGTCCATAGTCACCCAATTACCGGAGCCACTGGAGCCACTGGAGCTGCCGGAGCTAGGGAACCATCGCGAGAACAGCTGACGAAACGGTGTGCGCAGCGACAGAATGTTGCTCTGAAAGTCCCTCAACAATGCGTGTTCGTCCCTCCCTCTTTGAGTCCTGGTATCGATCAGGTCCAGGAACGGCCGGCGGGCTTCGGTGTAGCAGATATCCTCGGTACGCGAGTAGAGGTGGGAAAACTCGTGGATCAATGTGGACGCTCGCGCATGGCCTGCAATGTTGAAGGGGGCGGTCAATAGATTTGCGTACTTGTGTTGCAGTATTCGTTGATCAAAGAACAGATCGGTAAAAAAAACCCGTTCCTTTTTGTCGCCATCGACGACGAATGCGACCACCTGTTGCGCCGTATGTCTTCTGGCCCCAACCACGAAACGTGACATGTCCCATCCGTCAAGGTCGGGGTCTTGCAACGCTATGCACAGGGGGGTGATGGCGTCGTACACTTTTTTTCGGATGCCAGTGTCAATATGTCCGACATCAAAAACTCTCTTCAGGATCCCCTCTAGGCGTGTGCCTTTAGCCCGCTTTTGGAGTTGGGCCATGTTATGCATTGCACGTAATGCATAAGTTCTTGCGATATCCAGTGCCTCGATAATTTGCCAGGCCTTGGTCGGGTAGAGCCGGCGAACCTCTTCCATGCCACTGGCTTCGATATTCATGTCCAGCCCGGCGCTCAAGCGGCTCACGAAATCATTACCTAGCCGTGTGATGACTTGGCCGTATCGCAGTGGGTGATGATCCGGATCAAGCACCAGTTGGTGCTGAGGTGTACTGGAGAGCCGCGGGCCTTCGCTGCTGGCGGGCAGGTCGGTTATCCGCAGTTGTGGGGTTTTCTTGATCGGGTAGACCTTACCCTCCACGGCACCGTAAAGCGTCTTGCCGTCTGCGGTCGCGTAGAGGCCTGTTCCTGCTTGCTTTTGCAAGTCTTGCAACGCCACCTGGCTGATTTCGAAGGATTGCAGACGTGTGCGCCTGGGGTCGGTCACGTCGATGTCCTTGACGGTAGGTGCAACGACGGTATTGTCGGTCCTAAGGTCGCTCGCGTTAACTTCCTCGTAGGCAGGAGGAAGGGCTTCGGGCGCTGGCGTGCGAATCAACCATCCCACCCCTGCCATCGTGGCCATACCGAGAATGAACGAACGCAATGCATGCCGCCAATGATGCTGTTGCAGGGCCTCGGCGGAGTCTTTGAATAGTTCATAGCTCTGCCAGAGTAAAGCGGGTATCTGTAGTTTTCCCGGCAAGAGTCGCACGGAGATCTGCACGCCGCTGCTCAAGAGACTTTTGATGGTGTCCCAACGGCTCTGCCCATCGGGGTCTTGCTGAGCGTTAAGCATTCGCCCCATCACCACCTGGTTGTCCTGATAAAGCTGCTTGATGGCGTGGCCTTTGATCGGTTGATTGGCCAAGGTGATTTCGGAGGTGGCACCCGCGGTGCTGGCCAGTAGATTTTTATATTTCGTTTTGTCAGCGCCCTCCAGGTGGGCAGTGATCCAGTCTTGCAGTTTGCCAGGTACATTCAGATGGCTGAGAAACTGCACAGTGTTTTCGAACTCCATGAAGCACTGGCCGGGATAGTAAGGCGCGTAGAGAATCAGCGGCCCAGTGGTACCTGCGCTGATCACGTAAAGCCCAAGTGCCTTTGCGATGCTGGCGCCTGGTGTGGCAATCATCTCAAGGGGACGAATGGTCGCGGTGGCACCTGCGATCGTGGCCCGGGCGATGGCGTCCGGCATGTCGACGACCTGCTGAATCAGGTTGTAGCCAGTTTCCGATAGCCGTTCTTGCAGTTTTAGCGCATGGGCGTGTTGCAACAGTTGCCACGGCAATTGCCGGATAAAACGCAGCTCACGCTCCAGTGCGCCTGGTCGGTCGGGGGCCAGTTTCTCTTTCAGGTAATCGTGAGCGACCTGGGCGATGTTCAATTTGAGCAGGAGTTGCCGGATCGTCGATTCAGTCAGTTGCGTTGCGCTTGACTCCACGGTAAAGGAACTCGCCTGCTCGTTGATGTGAGCCAGGGCGTAGTCGGTAAGGTTCCGTTGTTGACCGCCCAAGGCGAGCCGTGGCGTGATAAAGACGTCTTCCGGGTAAACGGAATAGTCCACCAGCATATCGTTCAGTTTGTCGTGAACCTGCTGGCGCAATGAGAAAAGCTCGTACAGATAGTCTTTTTCATCCTGGGTATTGAGCCGATATTGCTCAAGCAGCTCAGCATGGTGCTGCTGTTCAGCAGGGCCCGCCATGCCCAGCCAGGCGGGTAGTGAGCGTTGTGCGACAAAATGATGGGCGAGCTGTGCAGCCCCTCCAAGGACTGGGGTAGGCAACACCGCCATAAGCTTCAATAGTGCTTTGCCGGTGGGTTTCTGTGCCAGCCAATGGGCCCGTTGGGCGATGTAGTGGTCGATCCAGGACTGCTGGCGGTTTTCGCTGACCGACCCGGTGATCAGCCAGAACGCCCCCAAGGTATGGACGGCGTGGGGCAGGCGCTGGTGAGGGTCAAGGTTTTCCAAGAGTGCCAGACTCGCGGCAGGATCCTTAAGGCGCCTCTCGAGCTCCTCTTTTGCCAAGAGCGCAGAGGCGAAGGCTTCCAGGCCCCAGGCGGGGGTCCAGAGAATCGCGTGACCCGAATGGTGGTGGTCCAGGCCGCCGCGTTCGGTGATCATCAGGCAATTGGCCAGGCTGTGGCGCAGTGTCTCGTTGTCACGTTGGACGGTGATGCGATAGACATCCGGGATAAAACCTTCAAGGTCCTCCCGCCGACGACGGTCGGGGTTGTCCAGGTCAAACACGGCCTGAACGATGGCTTCGTCCCTGGGGTTCAGGGTTTTGTTAAGGCGTCGCAGTTGGGCCTGGTTCAGTATCGCGTTGGACATCGTGTAGCTCAACACCGGTAGCAGTTTCTCCAGGTGCTGACGGGGAACGTCTTCGATCTTGTTTTCTTTATAGAAGTTCACGACGTTATCGACAATCTGATTGAATGTTTTGACGTCTACCCTGGACAGTTTCTTCCCGTAACCCATATTACCTCGCTCGTAAATGCCGTATCGAGCGAACTCAGGAATTGGGCGAAAACCTTCCGCTAGGCGCTTGGCGAATTGCTCCGACACGCTCTCACTCCCCAGCGGCCATTCCAGCGGGGAGGGGATGGCATCTTCGGCGTAGAGATGGATGTACAGGTTTGCAAGGTTGAGTGATCTCTCTTCCTTGCGAGATAACTCATCGGCCAGTGGGGCTGTGATGGACGGCAGTGGGTTGATCTGGGCCTCCAGTGCGCCCGGGATATCAATCAGCTGTTTATGCAACTGCTCCGCTCGTTTAGCAGCGACCGAAATGGGTCGAAGAGGATCAGCCAACACAGAGTGGGTGGTCCAGCGGTGTGCAGTGTCCAGCGTCAAGAGCTTGTCATCGACCATGAAGCGCACGTCCATGGCGTGATCCAGCAGTGCCGAAAGGTTGATGTCGCCGCGTTCACGTCGGAACTGTCCGAGAACGTAGATCAGGTTCTGTCGTTGTTTGTCGATGATGCCCTCCATCAGGTGTTCGAACACGTTGCCGACAATCAGGTTGCCGCTGACTGACGGTTGGGTAAAACCGATAAACAACAGGCGTTCCTCCAGGGACAGGAAGTTGTAGGCATCGTCTTCGTAGGCGGGCGCCTTGACCATTGCCTTTAAGAACTGAATCAGGTCGTCGTGATCGGCCAGTACCTGCAATCCCTTGGGCGGCGAGTAAAACCAGGTATGCGCATTCGCGATCATCACCGAACTGCTCAGCTCGACGAAATGAGAGGCGTGCTCCCAGAATCGCACCGTCTCAAAGCGTAATCCGTCACTGGCTTGCGTGCGCGGCGCTCCGTTGGCGTGGTAGAGGGCGGCCAGTTCATCGGCTTGTTCAGGTGTGATGATCTCACTCTGGCGTTTGAGCAATAGATCGATTCGGGCCTTGTGCTCCATGGTGTGCGCCAGGAGTTCGCGACGTGAGGTGCCGTTTGGCGACTCTGTGTTCCAGAACGTCTCAAGGGCATTTTGCAAGAACGATGATAATTGTTCTGATGCCTGTTTCAGGCCGCCTTCCCAGCGGGTTGCGTTGTTGGAGGCGGTGATGGATTGGGGATGAAAGAACTCGCGGGTTTGGCCCACCGGCCAGGTTTGCTGACGGTAAATCATCAAGAGCACCTCGCTGATCGACAGCGAACTGACCCATTGCCGCGGTTCCCCTTCCGTGGGTGGTAATTTGAAGAAATTGACTCGGGTCCGGTTGGGGTCAAGCCTGGGGAAGAGTGAGTGAAACACGGCTGTGAGGAGCGCCTGGAGCATCGTGTCGAGGCTGGGTAACTTCACCAGCTCGGCGAGCACGGCTTGCAGGTTGAGCGTTTGCTGGTGGTCGATGGCGGCTTTCTGCTCGTCAAATACATCGCCCTCAATATCCACAGGCGTCAGCAGCAGGGTGCGGGGCAGCCTCAATCCTGAACGCGTGCCCAGAGCAATGAACTGCAAGAGTTCATCGGCCTTGGCCGGCGTGTTGAAGCGCTCAGTCAGCTCACTGAGTAATAGCGCTCGACTTTCAAATTTTTCCAGCCCGCCATACGGTGTGTAGAGAAAGGCGCTGGTGTAGGTGCCTGTTGAACTCATCATGAAACTGCCCACCAGTTCCAACTCCGCGGGGCTGTTTTTATTCAGCCAAAGCGTCTGGGCGATCATGGGGGGAACTTGCTTGCGTCGCTCCTCATTGCTGCTCAAAGGCAAGCTGCGCAGAAACTCCCTGTCGCTGGCGTTGATTCCGAAGTGTCGTTCGCGATCGCGCTCCTTCCAGGCTGAACGCAGGACCTCAGGAAAAAAATAGGGTGGTTGTACCTGACTCATTGGGTGGACCCTCAAAGGCGTTGAGGCGGTGCACATGGCCCGCCCGAGAAGTCGTGAGCCTAGAGTCGTCGTCCCATGGAGCGGCAGTAGATATGTCTGACACGCCGGGCCGCTTGTCGTGGTCGACAGCCACGCGCGAAACACTGTTTAATCGTCACTGCCGATTGTTCGTACGCAGTGCCCCTTCCAATAATTAAACGGGAGCTACCGATGTCTGCATCGCCTTTGGATCACGACGCTTCAACCACGCACCTCAGCTACGAGACATTGACGCTGCTGTTACAGCGCATCTTTCTCCGGCACGGCACGTCTGAATCGGTGGCTCAGGTACTGGCCGAGAACTGCGCCAGCGCCGAGCGTGACGGGGCCCATAGCCACGGGGTGTTTCGCGTGCCTGGCTATGTGTCGACGTTGAACAGTGGTTGGGTCAACGGCAAGGCAGTGCCCATCGTTGAAGACGTCGCCAGTGGCTATGTGCGGGTGGATGCGGCGAATGGTTTTGCCCAGCCGGCACTCGCAGCCGCCCGGTCACTGTTGGTAGACAAGGCCCGCAGTGCTGGTATTGCGCTGTTGGCCATTCACAACTCCCATCACTTTGCCGCGTTGTGGCCAGACGTCGAGCCCTTTGCCGAAGAAGGCCTGGTGGCGCTGAGCGTGGTCAATAGCATGACCTGTGTGGTGCCCCATGGCGCCGACCGGCCGTTGTTCGGCACCAACCCGATCGCGTTCGCTGCACCACGGGCGGACGGCCCTCCCATTGTGTTTGACCTCGCCACCAGCGCCATCGCCCACGGCGACGTGCAGATTGCCGCACGCAAAGGCGAGCGCCTGCCACCGGGCATGGGCGTCGACAGCCTCGGTCAGCCGACCCAGGACCCCAAGGCCATTCTTGAAGGCGGGGCGCTATTGCCGTTTGGCGGGCACAAGGGCTCGGCGCTGTCGATGATGGTCGAGTTGCTGGCGGCGGCGTTGACGGGCGGCAACTTTTCGTTCGAGTTCAATTGGTCGGAGCATCCGGGGGCACGTACGCCCTGGACCGGCCAGTTGGTGATTGTGATCGACCCGAGCAAAACCACCGGGCAAAGCTTCGCCGAGCGCAGCCAGGAACTGGTGCGGCAGATGCATGCAGCGGGGTTGCGGCGGTTGCCGGGGGATCGACGTCATCGTACGCGCGCGAAGTCCCAGCAGGCAGGTATTGAAATGGACACGAAAGATCTTAGGCAGTTGCAGGCACTGGCCGAAGATTGAACGGGGCTGCGCCAGTTGCGCAACCCCGATTGTTTCAGTTGCGACGGCCGAGCAGCAGGCCTACGACTAGGCCAAATCCGGCGGAAATCGCCACGGTCTGCCATGGGTGGCCACCGATGTAGGTTTCGGTGGCGTCGACTACCGGCTTGCTACGTTCGCGCACGCTGGACACCGAATCCAACGCTTGCTTGAGTTTGATGGCGACCTGTTCGCGCAGGGTTTCACCTTCCTCGCCGACCAGGGAGGCGCTGCTTTTGAGCAATTTGTCCGATTCTTCGATCAGCGCGGTGAGTTCGCTGAAGGCTTGGTCCTTGATTTGGTCTTCGACGGCTTGGGCAGCAGTTTTGCGGGCCATTGTGTGACTCCTTGCGAGTGAATGTGACAGTGAACAATGGAGTGTCGGGCGTTGGCAAAAGTTGCAGTTTTTTTGCCGACCGGCCGTTTCGAGCAAAATCCGGATCAGGAAAATTCGACCTACAGTGTAAGATGTCGCCTATTTGTGCAGCAGGTAATTCAACATGAGCTTCAATCTGGCCAACAAGACCCTCGCCGAACGCGCCGAGCTGGAAGATGAAAAGTCCCGCCTCTACGACCTGTGGCAAACCAACCTGGGCAAGGCCAAGGGCGAAGCGGCCCGCTTGTTCGGTGAGCGCGCCAAGCGCAAGGGCAAGTGGGCCGAGTGGGTGCGCGCCGAACTCGACGGCATGTCGCCGCCGGAGTTTTCGAACATGGTGCGCAGTGAGGTCAACAAGTTGATGGCGGCGGCTAAGTAAAGCTCGCCACAATCGCTTCACGCACTTTCAGCAACAACGGATCGAGCTGCGCCTGTGTGCGCCAACCCAGTTCCACTGGGTAGCGCGGCAGAGCCACAGGGCAAGCCAGTACCCGCAGCCCGGTCATCGCGCCAATGGCCTCGGCGGCGTGACCGGGAATGGTCGCCACCGCCTGGCTGCCCTTGAGCAGAAAAGGCAGCGCGGCGAAGTGGCTGGTGGACGCACACACTTGTCGGCTCAGCCCTTGCGCCGCTAAACCCTCATCGGTAATCCCTATGAATCCGCCTGACGACACCAGTACGTGCTCGCGAGTGACGAACTCCTCCAGGCTGATGCTGGCCTGGTCCGAGTCCACCAGGCAGCGGTAATCGCCTTCTCCCAGTACTTGGCGGCTCAGTCGGCCCTGAGCAAAGCCACCGGCTGTGATCGCGAGGTCCAAGGTGCGATCTAGCAGGGCGCCTGCGACGATCTGGCTATGGGTCTGGCGGAAAATCACCCGTAGTTTCGGCGCCCGTCGTGCGATTTCCTCCATGAGGCGGCGCCCATAGGCAATCTCGAAATCATCCGACAGCCCCAGCACTACGGAGCGCCCCTGATACTGCTGGTTGGCCGGATCGACCATGGCCAGGCTCTGTCGGCAGCGATCCAGTGCTTCACTGATCAGCGGTTTCAACTGGTTGGCCCTCAGGGTCGGCGCCAGGCCACGCCCGGTGCGCACAAACAATTGATCGCCATACACCTCGCGCAAACGCCGCAAGCCTGCACTGATGGCCGACTGCGTCACGCCCAGGCGCAAGGCGGCGCGGCTGGCGCTGGATTCGTCATGCAAGGCTTCGAAGGTTTTCAGCAGGTTGAGATCGATCTGGGCGATATTGATCTGGCTCATATCATTCAGCACTGAAGTGGGCTTTATTCATGATCGAGGCTGACGGGAGAATGGGCAACCCCTGACTTTGGAGTGATCGTGATGCCTGTTTCTACTGTGGCCGCGTTGCAAATCGGTTCCTTGCCCGGCGGCAAGGCTGAAACCCTGGCGCAAATTCTCGGCTATGAAGACGAAATCGTTCGTAGCGGTGCGCAACTGGTGGTGATGCCGGAGGCGTTGCTCGGTGGCTATCCCAAGGGCGAAGGGTTTGGTACGCAACTGGGTTACCGCCTGCCGGAAGGGCGTGAAGCCTTTGCTCGCTATTTTGCCAATGCCATCGATGTGCCGGGCCCTGAAACGGAGGCGCTGGCCGGACTCTCGGCGCGCTCCGGCGCCAGCTTGGTACTCGGCGTGATCGAGCGCAGTGGTAGCACGCTGTATTGCACCGTGCTTTATTTCGAGCCGGCGGGTGGGCTGGTGGCCAAGCACCGCAAGCTCATGCCCACTGGTACAGAAAGGCTGATCTGGGGCAAGGGCGACGGCTCCACCCTACCGGTGATTGATACGGCGGTGGGACGTGTCGGCGGTGCAGTGTGCTGGGAAAACATGATGCCGTTGCTGCGCACGGCGATGTACGCCAAGGGCGTGGAGATATGGTGCGCGCCGACGGTGGACGAGCGCGAGATGTGGCAGGTGAGCATGCGCCATGTGGCCCATGAAGGGCGTTGCTTTGTGGTGAGTGCTTGCCAGGTGCAGGCCTCCCCGGCAGCGCTGGGGATGGAGGTCGCCAATTGGCCAGCCGAACGCCCGTTGATCGCGGGTGGCAGCGTGATTATCGGGCCCATGGGCGACATTCTGGCGGGACCGTTGCTGGGAGAGGCCGGACTGTTGACGGCACAAATCAATACCGATGAATTGGTGCGCGCACGGTATGACTATGACGTGGTGGGGCATTATGCCCGGCCGGACGTATTCGAGTTGGTGGTGGATGAGCGCGCAAAGCCAGGCGTGCGCTACATCACCGACTAAAACACAGTAACCCCTGTAGGAGCCGGCTTGCCGGCGATAGTGTCCGTTCAGCCAACCAATGCAGTGACTGATACTCCGCCATCGCCGGCAAGCCGGCTCCTACAGAGGGTGTGATGCCAGCCATTCCTCACGGGTCATTTCCCAGATGTCCCGTGGGAATGTGCCTGCTACAAACGCGCCTTCATCCGTCCGGATCAAGCGCATCCCCGTGCGTTCAGAAATCCGCCGCGACCCCAAGTTGGGCGCAGCCTTGGGCACACGCATCAATGGCCGCTCGAGCACGCCGAACCAGTAATCGGTGACTGCGGCACTGGCTTCGGTCATCAGTCCCTGGCCTTGCCATTGCCGGCCCAGCCAGAACCCACGGTTGTCGTCCTCGGTATCCGTCAGGCAGATGTTGCCGATCAGCGCGTCAGGCGCGCTTTTCAAACGGATCGACCAGTGCCATTCCTCGCCCCGTACCATGGCCGGCAAGGCCACGTGTTCCAGGAAGCTGCGTGCACCGTTGGCGGGGTAGGGCCAGGGCACCTCGGCGGTGAGATAGCGCACCACTTCCCAGTGGGGAAAAAGCTGCTGGATGACCTCGGCATCGTCCAGGGTCAGCGGGCGCAATATCAAGCGTTCGGTGTACAGCGTCGGTTGCATGGCGTTTACCAGGTGGCAGTATTCGGCAGGTCCAGTGTGCCACGGTCAACAAAGCGCATCGTGCCAAACAGACCGCCCGCCAGTTTGCCCCGCAGCACATAAGGCAGGTTGTTCAAACTCTGCGTTTGGCTCAGGCCCAGGGTTTGGCGCAACACCGAAAACGCCGAAACACTGACCGGCACCATCAGCACGGTCTCGGAAAAGCGTGGGATGGAGCCGCGTTGATCACTCACCCCTGACGCCAGCGGCCGGCCATTGACCTCCAGGTCCAGGGCCACGCCGTTGTAGTCGATCGCGGTTTCATTGGGGTTCTGCACCCGCAGCTTCACGGCGAAGCGCACTTCCAGGTCCTGGCTCTGCAGGGGCTCGATGCCCACCACGTTGATGTTCACCGGGTCACGGTTGGGGAACAGCGCGCAAGCGCTCAGGGTCAGCAGCAACAGCGATAGAACCATGAGCTTGCGCATCGATAAGTGCTCCTATTTGGTGACGTCCGGATCCTGCATCACTTTGAGGGTCGAGGACTCTGGATCAAATTCATCTTCTTCCAGCTCTATGAACTCTTCCGGCAGGAAAATGTTCAGCAGGATTGCACAGAAAGCCCCCACGGTGATCGGCGACTCGAAGATGTTGTGCAGCGCCTTGGGCAGGTCGCGCAACACTTCCGGCACGGCGGCCACGCCCAGACCCATGCCCAGGGAAATCGCCACGATCAGCACATTGCGGCGATGCAGCCCGGCTTCGGCGAGGATCTTGATGCCCGCCACGGCCACGGTGCCGAACATGATCAGGGTCGCGCCGCCCAGCACCGGCTTGGGCATCAGTTGCAACACCGCGCCGATCATTGGGAACAGCCCCAGCAACACCAGCAGGCCGGCGATGAAGTACGCCACATAGCGGCTGGCCACGCCGGTCAACTGGATCACCCCGTTGTTCTGGGCGAAAGTTACCATCGGCAGGCTGTTGAAGGTGGCTGCCATCGCCGAGTTGAGGCCGTCGGCCAGCAGGCCCGACTTGATGCGTTTGATGTACAGCGGACCCTTGACCGGCTGCTGGGAAATCATCGAGTTGGCGGTCAGGTCACCGGCCGCTTCCAGGGGCGAAATCAGGAAGATCACCGCCACCGGGATAAACGCCACCCAGTCGAACGAGAAACCGTATTTGAACGGCACCGGCACGCTGATCAGGGGCACCTGGGGCAATGCGGCCATATCCACACGCCCCATCAGCCAGGCCACGACAAAGCCCAGAGTCAGGCCGATCACGATGGAGCCCAGGCGCAGGAACGGGTTATTGAAGCGGTTGAGCACCACGATAGTCAGCAATACCAGCGCCGCCAGGCCCATATTGCTGGCGGCGCCGAGGTCGCTGGCGCCGAAACCGCCGGCCATGTCGGTGACTGCCACTTTGATCAGCGACAAACCCATCAAGGTAATGATGGTGCCAGTGACCACCGGGGTGATCAGCTTGCGCAACTTACCAATGAACTGGCTCAGCACTACCTCGATAAACGCGGCGAAGAAGCAGATGCCAAAGATCGTCGAGAGAATCTCATCGGTGCCGCCGCCTCGGGCCTTGACCATGAAACCCGCGCTGAGAATCACGCTGATAAAGGAAAAGCTGGTGCCCTGCAGGCACAGCAGCCCGGAACCGATCGGGCCGAACTTGCGCGCCTGCACAAAGGTACCGAGCCCCGACACAAACAGCGCCATGCTCACCAGGTACGGCACTTCGCTTTCCAGGCCCAGCACGCCACCGACGATCAGCGTGGGCGTGATGATCCCGACGAAACTTGCCAGCACGTGCTGCAACGCGGCAAAAATCGCCGCGGTGAAGTGCGGGCGGTCTTCCAGGCCGTAGATCAGGTCGGATTTATAGCGCGGGCGGGGGGCTTGAGCGTCAGACAAAATACGGGCTCGGGTCAGAAAATGGAGGCGCAGGATGCCAGAAAGCGCCGGTCGTCAGAAGTGTAAAAAAATATTTATGAATGACCTGCGGGAAACCCCAGGCCCTGCCGATATCGAGGATAGGCCCACATACCAACGACAACAGTGGTGACCACAGGTCAGAGCGGCGCGTTGACGCCGACTGATCGTTTCGCAGCAGGGACGCTCGCAAACACTACTTCTGAGAGCACCCCCCCTATGTCCCTGCGCCAGTTGAATATTGCCCCTCGAGCGTTTCTCGGTTTTGCATTCATTGCGTTGTTAGTGGTTTTACTGGGGGTGTTTGCGGTCAACCGCATGGCACAGATTCGGCAGTCCTCCGTGGACATGACCGCGATCCAACTGCCCAGCGTGACCTCGTTGGGCATCATCACCGAGAACGTGCTACGCCTGCGCATCTTGTCGTTCCGTGTGCTGGTCAACCGCGAACCTGCCAGCCTGCAAGAGGCTGAAACCCGCATGGGCGTGCTCGCCGACAAGGTCAAGACGGCCCAGGCCAGCTACGCTGCACTGCCTGCCGGCCCGGAAGAAGCCGCGCTGTACAAAACCTTCGTGGTCACGCTGGACAACTACTTCAAGGCCCAGGCCGACATGCTCGCGCTGTCCAGGCAGGGCAAAGTGGATGAGATGCGCGCGCTGATCAACAGCCGCATCAAGGACGGCACCGACCAGATGGGCGAGCAACTGAACAAGCTCATCGCCATCAACGCGGCCGATGCCAAGACCGCTGACGCTGAAGCCGGGCAGAGTTACGACGGCGCGATCACCGGCGTCATTGCAGTTTCCATCGCTGCCGCATTGCTCACCGTGC
Source organism: Pseudomonas reactans (assembly GCF_013385825.1). Lineage (GTDB taxonomy): Bacteria > Pseudomonadota > Gammaproteobacteria > Pseudomonadales > Pseudomonadaceae > Aquipseudomonas > Aquipseudomonas reactans. Next base: position 48,299 of record NZ_JACAPG010000025.1, read on the forward strand.
TGCTGGCGTGGCTGTTGACCCGCAGCATTGTCACGCCGCTGCGCAAAGCCGTGGAGGTTGCCGAAACCATCGCCGGTGGCAACCTGAGTAAAGCCATCGAAGACGACGGCAAGGACGAACCGGCGCGCTTGCTCGGCGCCTTGGCGGCCATGCAGGCCAACCTGCGCCAGACCATCCAGCACATCGCCGGTTCGGCCACTCAGCTTGCCTCGGCAGCGGAAGAGTTGAGCGCGGTCACTGAAGAAGCCTCCAAAGGCTTGCAGCAACAGAACAATGAAATCGATCAGGCCGCCACGGCGGTCAACGAGATGACGGCGGCGGTGGAAGAAGTGGCGCGCAACGCGGTGTCCACCTCCGAAGCGTCCAGCCAGTCCAACCAGGCTGCCCGTGAAGGGCGCGACCGTGTGGTGGAAACCGTCGGCGCAATCCAGACCATGACCCAAGACGTACAAAACACCGCTGCGATGATTGAAGGCCTGGCCACCCAAGGCCGCGACATCGGCAAAGTGCTGGACGTGATCCGCGCGATTGCCGAGCAGACCAACCTGCTGGCGCTCAACGCCGCCATTGAAGCGGCCCGTGCCGGTGAAGCCGGGCGTGGCTTTGCCGTGGTGGCAGACGAAGTGCGTGCGCTGGCCCATCGCACCGCGCAGTCGACCCAGGAAATCGAGAAAATGGTCGCCGGCATCCAGAACGGCACCGGTGAAGCCGTGCAATCGATGCAGCAAAGCAACCAGCGTACCCAGGACACCCTGGAAATGGCCCGCGCCGCCGGTGTGGCGCTGGAGCAGATCACCCAATCCATCAGCCTGATCAACGAACGCAACCTGGTGATCGCCAGCGCGTCGGAAGAGCAGGCTCAGGTGTCCCGCGAAGTCGACCGCAACCTGGTCAACATCCGCGACCTGGCGACCCAGTCGGCGGCGGGTGCCAACCAGACCAGTGCGGCCAGCCACGAACTGTCGCGCCTGGCGGTTGACTTGAATGGGATGGTGGCGCGTTTCATTATCTGACCCTGTTGCCCTGATCTGTAGGAGCCGGCTTGCCGGCGATGAGGCCCTTGAATCCTGCACCGGGTTGAGGACGCCATCGCCGGCAAGCCGGCTCCTACAGGGTCAGCGGTTCCAGGCGTTGGCGTTGACCAGGTTCTTCGGCTGCTCACCGGCCAACGCCTGCAACAGATTATCCACCGCACATTTGGCCATGGCCTCTCGCGTTTCATGGGTGGCCGAGCCGATATGCGGCGTGGCCACCACATTGTTCAAGCGCAACAACGGCGAGCCGTGATCCAGCGGCTCCTTTTCAAACACATCCAACCCCGCCGCCCGAATGGTGCGCTGTTGCAGCGCCTTCACCAGCGCCGCTTCATCCACCACTTTGCCCCGCGAAATATTGATGAAGATCGTCTCCGGGCCCATCAGCGCGAACTGTTCGGCGCCAATCAGTTTCTCGGTTTCAGCGGTGAGCGGCAGTGTCAGGCAAACAAAGTCGGCCTGCTGCAGCAAGTCGTTCAGGCTGCGGTATTGCGCGTCGAAACGTGCCTCCACCGCCGGCTTGGGCGAATGGCTGTGATAGATCACCGGCATACCAAAACCAAAATGCCCACGCTGGGCCAAGGCTTCACCGATGCGGCCCATGCCGATGATGCCCAGGGTCTTGCCATGCACATCACTGCCGAAATGCGCCGGGCCGATGTTTTTGTTCCATTGGCCGGCGCGCACCATGTCGGCCAATTCGACCACACGTCGCGCGGTGGCCAGTATCAGCGCAAAACCGGTGTCGGCGGTGGTTTCGGTGAGCACGTCGGGGGTGTTGCTGAGCAGGATGCCGCGCCCAGTCAGGTAGTCGATGTCGTAGTTGTCGACGCCGACCGAGACGCTGGCCACGGCCTCCAACTGCGGCGCCAGGTCGAGCAGCTTGGCGTCAAGGCGCAGGCTGGCGCCCAACAGGCCGTGGGCGCCGGGCAGGGCGTCGCGCAGCTTGGCCAGGCCGGTGTCGTCGAGTGCTTCAATCAAGGTGACATCGGCCTGTTCATGCAGGCGGGCCATCAGCGGCGCAGAAAGTTTTTTGTACAACACGACAGACTTTTTCATGCGGTCTTTACCTTCAATTCCAGGTTGGGCACCGGCGTGCGGTCACTGGCGCCGGGCTTGAGAAAAATCGTCAGTACCACCGACAGCAACAATGCGCCGCTCATCAGCAGGTATGAAGCGCCGGGCGAGCCGGTGCTGCTATTGAGATACCCCACCAGGTACGAACCGCCGAATGAACCCAGGGCACCCATGCTGTTGATCAGCGCCATGGCGCCCCCGGCGACGTTGGCCGGCAGGATCTCCGGAACAATCGCAAAAAACGGGCCGTAGGGCGCGTACATGCAGGCCCCGGCAATCACCAGAAAGGTGTAGGACCACCAGAAGTGTTCGGCGCCGAGCACGTAGGACGCGTAGAAAGCAATCGAGGCAATCAGCAGCGGCGGCCACACGAAACGCTTGCGCTTTTGCAGCTTGTCCGAGCCCCAGGACACCACCAGCATGCCAATCACCGCCGCCAGGTAAGGCAGCGCCGACAACCAGCCGGCCTCGACCATGTCCATCTGCAAGCCTTGCTTGAGGATCGACGGCAGCCACAGCACAAAGCCGTACACGCCGATGCTCCAGCAGAAGAATTGCAGGGCCAGGATGATTACCTTGGGCGAGCGGAAGGCCTCGGCGTAGTTCTTTACCGCCTTGATCCCGACTTGCTCGGCGGCCAGCGCGGTTTCGAGGTCCTGTTTCTCGGTATCGCTCAGCCACTTGGCGTCCTTTGGACGCTCATCGGCCAGCTTCCACCAGATAAACGCCCACAGCACGGCCGGCAGGCCTTCGATGATAAACATCCAGCGCCAGCTGAAATGCTGCACCAGATAGCCCGACACTACGGACATCCACAGCATGGTCACCGGGTTGCCGAGGATCAGGAAGGTATTGGCGCGCGAGCGTTCGGCACGGGTGAACCAGTGGCACAGGTACACCAGCATCGCCGGCATCACGGCGGCTTCGACCACGCCGAGCATGAAGCGAATCACGATCAGCATGTAGGCGTTGGACACCACGCCAGTGAGGGTGGCCAGGCCGCCCCACAGGATCAGGCTGACGAAGATCAGCTTCTTGACGCTGCGCTTTTGCGCGTAAATCGCCCCCGGCACCTGGAAGAAAAAGTAGCCAAGGAAAAACAGTGCGCCCAGCAATGACGACATGCCAGGGGTGATCATCAGGTCTTCGGCCATCCCGGAGGCGGCGGCGAAGCCGTAGTTGGCGCGGTCCAGGTAGGCCAGGCTGTAGGTGATAAAAACGATGGGCATGATGTACCACCAACGGCGGGTGGCGAGTTTCACGGTGTCCATGGGGTTGCTCCTGAGCTTGTTGTAGTTGTGGCAACAGGTAGTGGGTTAGGCAACGGATCGGATCGGTAACTCTGAACGGGCGGGCAGGCCTTCCATATCGCCACGGCTTTGCACGGCGCGACTGCCGATCCAGTTGCCGCGCTGTACCGCCTCGGGGAAGCTGAGGTTTTCCAGCAGGGCGCTGATCATGCCCACGGCAAAACCGTCGCCGGCACCGACCGTATCCACGACTTTTTCCACCCGCACCGCGGCGACAAAGCCCTGGTCCATCTGGGTGCGGTAGTAGGCGCCATCCGGGCCGAGCTTGATCGCCACGGCTTCGGCGCCCTGGTCGAGGTAGAACGCGGCGATGTCGGCCGGGTCATCGAAACCGGTGAGCAGGCGGCCTTCGCCCAGGCCCGGCAAGACCCAGTCAGCCAGTCCCGCGAGCGTGTTGATTTCACGGATCATCGTTTGTTGGTTGGCCCACAACGACGGGCGCAGGTTGGGATCGAACGACACGCTGCGCCCCGCCTTGCGCATCTGCGTCATCAGCTCGACGGACAATTCGCGCGTCGCCTCGGACAGTGCGGGCGGAATGCCGGTGGCATGCAGATGGCGGGCTTGCAGCAGGGCAGGGCTGATGGCAGCGATAGACAACTGACTGGCCGCCGAACCCTTGCGGAAGTACTCCACCTGGGGATCATCACCCGCTTCTTCACGAGACTTGAATTGAAAACCGGTGGGATGTGCCGGATCAATCGCCACATGCCGGCAATCCAGGCCCTCCTGGGTCAAGGTGTCGACCACAAAGCGCCCGAGCGAATCATTGCCCACTCGGCTCAGCCAGGCGACGTTGAAACCCAGGCGCGACAGGCCGATGGCGACATTGCTGTCGGCACCCGCGATCCGTTTATGGAACTGAGCCACCTGGGCCAGATCACCCGTTTGCTCGGCGACAAACATCGCCATGGTTTCACCAAACGAGAGGATATCGATCTCAGACATGAGCATGCTCCGCACGAGGTTGGCCCAGCAGGGTAAGGGTGGCGACCTGCTGCGCAGTGACCGCGACCAGGTCATCGCCTTGCAGCGGGAATTCCACGGCTCGGCTAATACCTGGAGTCATGTGCTTGAGCAGTTGTTCCCACAGATGCAGGTCGGTGGCGCCAGGCGGCAGGGCGACCAGCTTGCCGTCGGCACGCCGCGCCACCGCCTTGCAGTGCAGGTAAGCGACGTGCCGGCCCAGCAGACGCGCGGCGGTGAGGGCGGATTGGTCTTGCCACTGCCAGTTGCCGATGTCGAAGGTCATCTTTACCGGCAGGCCCAGGCGTTCCACTTCGGTGAAAAAGCGCTGCAGGGGTTCGATGCGGCCACCGTGCAGGGTCTGGTCGTTCTCTACCAGCAACTGAACCGAGTGACGGCTGAGCAGGGCGTGCAGGCTTTCCAGGTCATTGGTGTCGGTAAAGTAACCGAGGGAGACTTTCAGCCAGCGTGAGCCAAACGCCTGCGCGCGATCCAGGGTGGCGGCGAGTTCGGCATTCGCTTGGGCGCGGCCGGCGACCCACAGTTCCAGGGGCGATGAGAACACCGACTCCAGGTCCTGTTGCGCCGCGGCCTGGGCCAGTTCGGTGGGCTGTTCGTCGGTTAAAAGTTCTTCGCGCCATTCGATGCGCTGTGCACCGGCGGCGGCGAGGACCTCAACAAAACTCAATTGGCCCTGCTGGCGTACCAAGTCGGCACCGTAGCTGGAAAGGCTGATGGAGACGGGGTATTTATGCATTGTTGTTTACCTCTGAAACCGGTTTCATTTTTTTTGAAAAAAACACTTTCCTGTAGGAGCGAGCTTGCTCGCGAAAAACCTGAGAGCGCCGCGTTAAACCAGGATCGCTGCGTTATCGTTGGCGTTTTTCGCGAGCAAGCTCGCTCCTACAAGGGGTTGTGGAGCCTCGGATGATCAGTTGGGGCAGGAAGTCCAGGGTGCGTGTCGGCTCTGTATCGCCGCGCAGGCGCTTGAGCAGGCAGTCGAATGCGCTGGCGCCAATGGCGTCGGTGGGTTGGGCGAGGGCGGTGATGCCGCTGCCCACCAATGGATACCAATCCAGGTCATCCAGGGCGATCAGGCCCACGTCATCGAACAGGTTGCAGCCCAGATTTTTCAGCGCACGGGTGCAGGCCAACGCCGCGACACCGTTGGCGCAGAACAGCGCCTTGGGGCCAGGTTTTGCGAGAAAGGTCTGCAAGTGTTTTTGCAGCGTTCCATCCAACTCCAACACAGCGCCGGTCAATGCCGGGCGGCTAGCGATTTCAGTCTTGAAACTGTTCAGGCGCTCCAAGCGCGAACTGGTGCCATCGGTGGCTTCACTCACCATCAGCACATCGCGATAACCCTGTTGCTCCAGGTGCTCCACCGCCATACGCACGGCTGCTGGGTTATCCAACCCCACCAGGTCGCTGTGCAGCGGCTCGACCTTGCGGTCCACCAGCACCAGGGGCATTTCCCGTTGCAGTTCCAGCAGTTGGTCGAGGTGATGGCCGAGGGTGTTCACGATCAACCCTTCGATGTTGTACGAACGCAGGGCCGCCAGGTGCTGGCGCTCTTGCTCGTCATCCCGGTCGGTGTTGCACACCACCAGGCTGTAGCCGTGCTGGCGACAGGCGGTTTCGACGCCGTGCATCACGGCAATGGAATAGGGGTTGCGGATATCGGCCACCAGCATGCCGATCAGGCGCGTGCGGCCACGCTTGAGGCCACGGGCCATCTGGTTGGGGCGGTAGCCGAGTTGTTCGATGGCTTGCTCGATGCGCAAGGCAATGGCATCGGAGAGCAGGGCGCGGTCGTCGCCGATAAAACGCGACACGCTGGCCTTGGACACCCCGGCGCGCTCGGCCACATCAAGCATGGTCACGCGGCTGCGCTGGGCGGCAGAAAAGTTGTTCACGGTCATCGACCTTCTGTTTTTATTGGAATGACTGAAACCGGTTTCAGGAAACCATCAAATGAGGAAAGTCGTCAAGCGGTTGTAGGACAAAGTCAGATGGCCGGTGCGTCAAATCACCACACTCAGCCAGGTCGCCACCAGCAGCAACAGTGCCATGCCCCGGTTGAAGCGCTGCATCGCCCTGGCCGAACGAAGCAGCCGTGCCGACCCTGCGCCCAGCAGCGCCCACGTGCCCAGGCAGGGCAGTGATATCAGGAAAAATACCAGGGACAGTTGTACCACGTGGCTCTGGCGCTCAGCGCCGTTGCCGGCAAATACGCTGACCACCGCCAGGGCCATCATCCAGGTTTTCGGGTTGATCAGCTGCAAGCTGGCGGCGCCGATCAGGCCAAGAGGTTTTTCACTGGCCTGCACTTCGATGGCTTGGGCGGGTGCGCTGAAGATCTGCCAGGCCAGGTAACTCAACCAGGCGATGCCGATCCATTGCATGGCCATTTGCACCTTGGGCACATGCACCAACGACTGGCCAAACCCGCTGCCCACCACCAACACCAGGCCCGCAGCACCTGCGCAGGCACCGAGAATGATCGGCAAGGCTGCCTTGAAGCCGTGGCGTGCGCTGTTACTCAGCACCAGGATGTTGGTGGGGCCGGGGGTGATCGACGCCACAAAGGCGAACAACATAAACGGCAACATGACGGCAGACTCCAATAAACCAATCGATGGAGTCGATCTTCACAAGCCCGCTTGCTACCTGTCTGGAAGATTTGAGCAGCGCTTGCGGTACGCGGCGGGCGTGAGGCCGTAGGCGCGCACGAACCAACGCCCCAAGTGGCTCTGGTCGCAGAAGCCCAGGGCAATCGCGACCTCCGCTGGTTGTTCGCCCCTGGCCAGCAAGTGCCGGGCGCGGGCCAGACGCAGTTGTACCAGATAGGCGTGAGGGGGCAGGCCAAACGCGCTCTTGAACGCGCGGGTCAGTCGGAAGCGGTCGACGCCGCAGGCCTGCGCGAGTTCGCCCATGCCCACATCAACCTGCAAATGAGCGTGCAGGTATTCCCGTGCCTTGTGCGCCACCAAGGGCAATCGCGGGTCGTCGCGGTAGCGAGTGCGCCAATAGAGTTGGCCGGTGAGGCGCTCCAGCAATTGGTCCATGGCGCGTTGGCGCACGATGCGCAATTCGCCGCTGTGCAAGGTCTGAAAGGCCTGGCTGGTGGCCAGGGCCAGGCGTGGATCGCTGGTCAAGGTGGTGGCGAAACTCAACTGGCTGTCCAGCGGCGCTTCTTCGAACACGGCGCTGACTTCCCGCGCCAACCAGTGCGGGTCGAGGTAGAGCATGTGGTAGGTAAAACCGTCTGCCGTGGGCGCGTCGCCGTCGTGCAGCTCGCCGGGCTCCACCAGAAACACCTGGCCCGGCACGCTGTTGTGGCGCGTGCGGCGACAGTTGAATTGCTGCACGCCTTGTTCGGTGACGCCGATCAGGTAGCTGTCGTGCCAGTGAGGGTCGTAGGCGTGGCCTTCAAAATGCGCGCGCAGGGTCTCGATGCCGGTATCGGCGTCCTGGGACAGGTCGATCCAATTGTGCGCGGCCATAAAACACCGAGTCGGAATAAGTGAGGCTATTAGCGCCCAGCGTGTGTTGGGCGTCTAGAAGGTTTGTGCAGCGTCAGCCGAACAGCCCGGCGGCGATATTGATCGAGAACCCCAGAATCGCGGTGTTGAACAGAAACCCGATCAACGATTGCCCCAGCACCACCTTGCGCATACCACGGGTGGCCACGCCCACGTCGGAGGTCTGCACCGCCACGCCAATGGTGAAGGAAAAGTACAGGAAGTCCCAGTAATTGGGGGTGGTCAGGCCCTCGGCAAAGCGCAACGCCGGCTCCTTGCCGTCCCAGGTGTAATACAGGCGCGCGTAATGCACGCTGAAGATCACTCCGATCAGCAACCACGATCCGATCACTGTCAGCCCGGTGAAACCGTAGTGCAGCAGGCGTTCCGAGGTGGCCAGGTCTTTGCTGCCCACCAGTTCGAAGGTGATGGTCGCCAAACTGGCAATGGCCGCGATGCACACCGTGAACAGCACCAGGCCGGCGTTTTCGTCTTCGATCTCGGCGATGCGTTTGACGTCCTCGGCCTTGGCGCGGCGGGTCAGCCACAGCATCAGCACCAGATAGGTCCAGACGCCGGCGTTCCAACCGATGAGGATTTTGCTGACGAAGGTGTCGGCCGGCACCAGGATGCCCACGGCAATCCCGAACACGGCGGCGGCGGAGAGGCGAGGGTGGGTGCGGGCGAGGAAGGGCATGGAGGCTCACAGGCAGTTGTATGTGAGCACCATAACCCTTGTAGGAGCTGGCTTGCCAGCGATCGCATCGACTCGGTGTGTCTGAAAGACCGAGGTGTCTGCATCGCTGGCAAGCCAGCTCCTACAGGGGGGCGTTGATCAGTCTGTTTTGTGGCGCTTGCGCACCAGCTTCATGACCACTACGAAGAATACCGGCACAAACACCACCGCCAGCGTTGCCGTGATCATGCCGCCGATCACCCCCGTACCAATCGCCTGCTGGCTGGCCGAACTGGCACCGGTGGCAATCGCCAGCGGCACCACGCCGAGGATGAACGCCAGGGACGTCATGATGATCGGCCGCAGGCGCAAGCGCGCGGCTTTCAAGGTGGCGGTGACCAGGTCTTCACCTTGGTCATACAGGTCCTTGGCGAACTCGATAATCAGGATCGCGTTCTTCGCCGACAGGCCGATGATGGTGATCAGGCCGACCTTGAAGAACACATCGTTGGGCATGCCGCGTAAGCCCACCGCGAGGACCGCGCCGAGTACACCGAGCGGCACCACCAGCAACACCGAGGTCGGGATCGACCAGCTTTCATACAGCGCCGCCAGGCACAGGAACACAATCAGCAGCGACAAGCCCAGCAGCAACGGCGCCTGGGAACCGGACAAACGCTCCTGCAACGACAGACCGGTCCATTCCTGGCCCAAACCTGCCGGCAACTGGCTGACCAGGCGCTGGATCTCATCCATTGCCTCACCAGTGCTGTGTCCCGGTGCCGCTTCGCCGGAAATCGCGATGGCCGGGTAGCCGTTATAGCGCGTCAGCTGGGTCGGGCCCTGGGTCCATTTCGCTTCGACAAAGGACGACAGCGGCACCATCTTGCCAGCGTTGTTGCGCACGTTGATTTTCATCAAGTCCGCGACCTGGCTGCGTTGGTCGCCTTCGGCTTGCACCACCACCCGCTGCATGCGGCCCTGGTTGGGGAAGTCGTTGATATAGGCCGAACCGATGGCCGAGGACAGCACGTTGCCTACGTCCGCAAAGGACACGCCCAGTGCGTTCGCCTGCTTGCGGTCCACTTCAAGCTGTACTTGCGGCGCTTCGGCCAGGGCGCTTTCGCGCACGTTGGCCAGGATCGGGCTTTTCTCGGCGGCGGCCAGCAATTCGGTACGCGCCGCCATCAGTGCAGCATGGCCCACGCCACCCCGGTCTTGCAGACGGAACTCGAAGCCACTGGACGTGCCCAGGCCGTCCACCGGCGGCGGCAGGATCGCGTAGGCAACCGCGTCCTTGAGCTCGCTGAAGGCCATGTTGGCGCGGTCGGCAATCGACGAGGCCGAATCATCGCTGCTGCGCTCGGACCAATCCTTGAGCGTGGTAAATGCCAGCGCGGCGTTCTGCCCCGAACCGGAGAAGCTGAAGCCCATGATCATGGTGGTGTCGCCCACCCCGGGTTCCTCGGCGTTGTGCGCTTCGATCTGCTCGGCCACGTGCACCGTGCGGTTCTTGCTCGCACCCGGTGGCAACTGGATGTCGGTGATGGTGTAGCCCTGGTCTTCCACCGGCAGGAAGGAGGAGGGCAGGCGGCTGAACATCCAGCCCAGGCCCACCAGCAGTACCAGGTATATCAGCAGGTAACGGCCGCTGCGCTTGAGGGCATACGCCACCCAGCCTTCATAACGGTCGGTGAGGTTTTCAAAGCGCTGGTTGAACCAGCCGAAGAAGCCTCCTTTGGCATGGTGCTCACCCTTGGCGATCGGCTTGAGCAAGGTGGCGCACAGGGCCGGGGTCAAGGTCAGGGCGAGGAACGCCGAGAACAGGATCGAGGTGGCCATCGACAACGAGAACTGCTGGTAGATAACCCCCACGGAACCGGCCATGAACGCCATCGGCAGGAACACCGCCACCAGCACCAGGGTGATGCCGATGATGGCCCCGGTGATCTGGCCCATGGCTTTCTTCGTCGCTTCCTTGGGCGACAAGCCCTCGGTGGCCATGATGCGCTCGACGTTCTCCACCACCACAATGGCGTCGTCCACCAGGATGCCGATGGCCAGTACCATGCCAAACATGGTCAGCACGTTGATCGAGAAGCCCAGCAGCAACATGGTGGCAAAGGTGCCCATCAAGGCAATCGGCACCACCAGGGTCGGGATCAGGGTGTAGCGCACGTTCTGCAGGAACAGGAACATCACCGCAAACACCAGCGCCATCGCTTCGAGCAGGGTGTAGACCACCTTGGTGATCGAGACCTTGACGAACGGCGAGGTGTCATACGGGATCTTGTACTCCACGTTGGCCGGGAAGTAGCGCGACAGCTCGTCCATCTTTGCCCGCACCAGGGTGGCGGTGCTCAGCGCATTGGCGCCGGGCGACAGCTGCACGCTGACGGCGGTGGACGGCTTGCCGTTCAGGCGAGTGGAGAACTGGTATTCCTGGCTGCCGACTTCCACCCGCGCCACATCGCCGATGCGCACGGTCGAGCCGTCGGGGTTGGCCTTGAGCACGATGTCGGCAAATTCGGCTGGCGTTGAAAGCTGGCCCTTGACCAGGATCGCGGCGGTGATTTCCTGGGTGTTGGTGCCCGGCAAATCACCGATGCTGCCGGCCGAAACCTGGGCGTTCTGCGCGCTGATCGCGGCGTTCACGTCGGCCGGCGTCAGGTTGAACCCGATCAGTTTCTGCGGGTCGATCCAGATGCGCATGGCGCGCTCGGCACCATACAGCTGGGCCTTGCCCACACCGTCGAGGCGCTTGAGTTCGTTCATCACGTTGCGCGCCAGGTAATCACTCAGCGCGACGTCATCGAGCTTGCCGTCGTTGGACGTGAGGGTCACCAGCAGCAGGAAGCCGGCGGAGACTTTTTCCACCTGCAAGCCTTGCTGGGTTACCGCTTGCGGCAGGCGCGGCTCGACCGCTTTGAGGCGGTTCTGCACGTCCACCTGGGCCATCTCTGGGTTAGTGCCGGGCTGGAAGGTGGCGGTGATGGTGGCCGAACCGAGGCTGCTCTGGGACTCGAAATACAACAAGTGATCGGCGCCGTTGAGCTCCTGCTCGATCAGGCTCACCACGCTTTCATCCAGGGTCTGCGCCGACGCACCGGGGTACACCGCATAGATCTCGACTTTCGGCGGTGCGACGTTGGGGTACTGCGCCACCGGCAGTTGCGGGATCGCCAGCAGACCGGCCAGCAGGATAAACAGGGCGACCACCCAGGCGAAGATCGGGCGGTCAATAAAGAACTGCGGCATGGCGGGTTATTCCTTTACGAGCGGGCTGTCGTCCACTTCAACTTTTTCACCGGGGCGCGCGTGTTGCAGGCCTTCGACGATGATGCGGTCACCGGGCTTGAGGCCGCTGCTGACGATCCAGCGGTCATTGATCACCGCACCCAGTTCCACCGGCTGCTGGCTCACGGTCTGCTCGGCGTCCAGCAACAACACCATCGGGATACCCGCGCTGTCACGGGTGATGGCGCGTTGCGGCACACTGATGCCTTGCTTGTCGACAGCCTGTTCCAGGCGCACCCGCACGAAGCTGCCGGGCAGCAAGTCGAGGTCCGGGTTGGGGAACTCGCTGCGCAGGATGATCTGCCCGGTGCCCGGGTCGACGCTGATCTCGGCGAACAGCAACTTGCCCGGCAATGGGTAAAGGCTGCCGTCGTCCTCGATCAACGTGGCCTTGGCCTGGTCCTGGCCGACCTGCTTCAAGCTGCCGGCACGGAAGGCGCGGCGCAGGTCGTTCAGCTCACGGGTGGACTGGGTCAGGTCGGCGTGGATCGGGTCCAGTTGCTGGATAAGCGCCAGCGGCGTGGCCTCGTTCTGGCCGACCAGTGCGCCTTCGGTGACCAGTGCGCGACCAATGCGACCGGAAATTGGTGCAGTCACGGTGGCGTAGCCCAGGTTCAGGCGGGCGCGTTCGACGGCGGCCTTGTTGGCGGCGACTTCAGCGACGGTCTGGCGCACGGCGGCGCGGGCGTTGTCGTAGTCCTGGCCGCTGATGGCATTGCCTTCCACGAGTTGGCTGTAGCGCTGCTCCTGCAGGCGTGCCTTGAAGGCATCGGCCTCGGCTTTGCTCAGGTTGGCCTGGGCGCTGTCGAGGTCGGCCTTGAATGGCGCGGGGTCGATGCGAAACAGCACGTCGCCCTGTTTCACGTCATGGCCTTCCTTGAACACCCGTTGCATCACCACGCCGGCGACCCGGGCACGCACTTCGGCGATGCGCGGCGCGGCAATGCGCCCGCTCAATTCGCTGGTAATGGCCAGGGGCTTTGCTTCAAGGGTTTCGATGCGCACTTTGGCCAGGGGCATTTCCGGCGCTTCGGCGGCGGAGTCGCCACATGCGCTCAGGGCCAGGGTGAGGGCCAGCAGGCAAAATGGCGCAAACAGATTCTTCGACATGCTCTTATCCCAATATTGACTGGCGCATCCTAAAGTCACCTGCGCCGTGGTGCTGTGAAGCTGTGTAGCTCGTCTGTGAAGAAATGTAAGGTGCGGCGCGCGGGGCGCCGAGGGCGTATATCCTTGCACAATCCTGCAACACACCAACAAACCGCATTATTTGGAAACACCATGCCCAACATCCTCCTGGTGGAAGACGACGCCGCACTCTCCGAGCTGATTGCCAGCTACCTGGAGCGCAATGGCTACCACGTCAGCGTGCTCAGCCGTGGCGACCACGTCCGTGAACGCGCGCGCCTGAACCCGCCGGACCTGGTGATCCTCGACCTGATGCTGCCGGGCCTCGACGGCCTGCAGGTGTGCCGCCTGCTACGCGCCGACTCGGCTGGGCTGCCGATCCTGATGCTCACCGCCCGCGATGACAGCCACGACCAGGTGCTGGGCCTGGAAATGGGCGCCGACGACTACGTGACCAAACCCTGCGAGCCACGGGTATTGCTGGCGCGGGTGCGCACGTTGTTGCGGCGCAGCAGCCTGTCCGAACCCCAGGTGGCCAATGACCAGATCATCATGGGCAATCTGTGCATCGACCTGTCGGAGCGCACGGTGACCTGGCGCGAGCAGCCGGTGGAGTTGTCCAGCGGCGAATACAACCTGCTGGTGGTGCTGGCGCGGCATGCGGGAGAGGTGCTGAGTCGCGACCAGATCCTGCAGCGCCTGCGCGGTATCGAGTTCAACGGCACCGACCGTTCGGTGGACGTGGCCATCTCCAAGCTGCGCCGCAAGTTCGACGACAACGCCGGTGAAGCACGCAAGATCAAGACGGTGTGGGGCAAGGGCTACCTGTTCAGTCGTTCCGAGTGGGAATGCTGAGCCATGTTCCGAGTACTGCTGCGCCTCTACCTGATCACCATCGTCACCTACAGTCTGGCGATTTACCTGATTCCCTCGCTGGTGATCCAGCTGTTCGAACACCGCTACATGAACTACAACATCGAGCAGACCCGCGGCCAGCAGAAGTTGATCGTCAAGCAATACCTGCGGGCGCCGGTGGAGCGCTGGTCACAGGTGACCGAACAACTGGGCCGCGACTTTGCACCGCTGAAAGTGCAATTGCTGCTGCGCCAGGACGCCAGCTACACCCCGGCGGAAGAGCAACTGCTGGAGCAGGGCAAGTCGGTCGTGCGCCTGGGGGAGTGGGGCTGGATGACCGAAATCAGCTCGCCGATCAACGAGCAGTTCACGGTCAAGCTGACCATACCGCCCGATCCACTGGACATGAACGTGCTGTATTGGGCGATCAATGTGTTGATCGTCGCCGCGCTGCTGGCCTGCCTCCTGGTCTGGCTGCGCCCCCACTGGCGTGACCTGGAACGCCTGAAAAGTACCGCAGCCCAATTGGGCCGGGGCAATCTGAGCGAGCGCACGCACATCCCGCCCAGCTCCAACATCGGCAGCCTGGCCACGGTGTTCGACACCATGGCCGATGACATCGAACACCTGCTCAATCAGCAACGTGACCTGCTCAATGCGGTGTCCCATGAACTGCGCACGCCACTCACGCGCCTGGATTTCGGCCTGGCCCTGGCATTGTCCGAAGACTTGCCCGAAGCCAGTCGCGAACGCCTGCAAAGCCTGGTGGCGCATATCCGCGAGCTGGATGAGCTGGTGCTGGAGCTGCTGTCCTACAGCCGGCTGCAAAACCCGGCGCAGTTGCCGGAGCGGGTCGATGTGGTGCTTGATGAGTTCATCGACAGCGTGCTTGGCAGCGTCGATGACGAACTGGAAAACCCCGAAATCGTCATCGACGTGGCACTCGACTGCGCCGTGGAGCGCTTTAGCCTCGACCCTCGTCTTACCGCTCGCGCCTTGCAGAACCTGCTGCGCAACGCCACGCGTTACTGCGACAAGCGCATCCAGGTCGGCGTGAAGGTGTGCGCCAAGGGCTGTGAAATCTGGGTGGACGACGACGGTATTGGCATTCCTGTGGACCAGCGCGAGCGCATCTTCGAACCGTTCTACCGCCTGGACCGCAGCCGTGACCGCGCCACCGGCGGTTTTGGCCTGGGCCTGGCCATCAGCCGGCGCGCCCTGGAAGCCCAGGGTGGCAGCTTGACGGCGTTGGCTTCGCCGCTGGGCGGCGCGCGGTTTCGCGTGTGGTTGCCCACCGTCGCCTGATCAGAGCACTTTGACCGCGCGGCCGATCGCCTGGATCGGCCCAGTGGGCTTACCGGTCGGCGAGCCACGCGGGTCTTCCAGGGTCAGCTCGAACAGCTGGTTCTGCGTGAGCGGCGGCAGTTTGTCCAGCGGCACCGATAGCGTCTGGCCCGGCTTGACCAGGCCCAGGGATACCGGCCCTTGCCAGCCGTCGCCCTTGGTCCAGAACTGCAGGGCCTTGTCGGACGGCACTTCCATCACGCCCAACGGGATCAACTGAATCTGCTGATCAGTACTGGCCTGGATCACCCAGCCCGGTGCCTGGCTTTGCGGCGCGACCAGCACTACCACGAAGCTTGGGTCGGCAGTGGGCGGGCGGGTCAGTAGCAACCCGGCCAGTACCAGCGTGGTCAAAAGCCCGGCACCGGCCAGGCCGCGCCACACGGCCAGCAGGTCCCACCAGTGCGTGCGGGCACTGGCGATGTTACGTTCGATACGCCGCCACAGCTCAGAGGAGGGCGGTACGGGTTCCGCCAAGGCGGTCAGTGGCAACAAGCGTTGCTCCCAGGCGTCCACCGCAGCGCGTAACTCGGCATCGTGCTTGAGGCGTTGTTCGACGTCGGCGCGTTGTTCGCCGGGCAGGGTGCCCAGCACGTATTCGCTGGCCAGTTCGTCCAGTGGGTTGCTCATGCCATGCACTCCCGCAGCGCGGCGAGGCTACGTTTGATCCAGGCCTTGACGGTCCCCAGCGGGGTGTCGAGTTTCTGGGCGATTTCGCTGTGGGAAAAACCGTCGACATAGGCATGCAGGATGCACGTGCGACGGGCCGGGTCGAGTTGCTCCAGGCAGGTGTGGATCTGTCCCGAGCGTGCGCTGAATTCAAAGGTTTCGGTTGCGGCGACTTGCTCGTGTTCGTCGCCTAAAGGCACTTCGCGGTAATGGTTACGCACCACGTTGAGCGCCAGGTGCCGGGTCACGCTGAACACCCAGCCACGGGCAGACCCGCGACTGGGGTCAAAACTGCCGGCGCCGCGCCAGATCTTGATAAACGCATCATGCACGATGTCTTCGGCCAGGGATTTGTCCCTGGCGATGCGCATCGCCACGCCGAGCAGATGGCTGCTTTCCTGCTCATAGAGCTGGCGCAAGGCGCGTTGATCGCCACGGGCGCAGGCCTGCAGACAGGCTTCGTAATCAAACACGTATCACCATCCCCTCAATTGCTGAACCCCTGTAGGAGCGTGCTTGCTCGCGAAAAACGTTAACGAAAACGTGGGCATTCAGGCTGTCCGTGGCGCTCTCAGGTTCTTCGCGAGCAAGCTCGCTCCTACAAGGTATGTAGGCAGTTTCGGGGCAGCGTAGCTCAGTTTGCTCAGTTGGCCGCCCAGAAAATGTAATCCGCCTGGTACTTCACCACTTCCTGCTTGCCTTTGTTGGCGGCGGTGCACTCGCTGCTCGGCGCCACGCCGCCCTTGAGGGCCACGCGCTGGATGTAGCTCACGCCGCTCATCGCGCCTTTGCCTTCAGCGGGGTTGGCCTTGACCAATTGATACGGCAAGTTGCCCGCGCCCGATGGCGCCACGGCCAACTGGGTGCCGGTGACTTTCGAACCGTCCTTGGCCTGCCAGGTGGCCGGCGGGCCGAAATAGGTGCCGACTTGCTTGCCGCTGCGGTCATTCAACACGGCCTTGGGCCCGACGAAGGTCCACTCGGTCTGGCCGGCGGCGTTCGCCTTGTCGCGGCATTCGTAGGTGATTTCGCCGACGCCGGTGGTTTCCATCGCTACCTTATGGCCGTCCGGCACCTTGATGCTGTCGGGCAAGCCGGTCTGGGCGAAAGCTGCGGGGGTGGCAGCGAGCAGGGCGGTGAGGCAGAACAGTGCTTTAGCGTTCATGGGTACTTCTCCATTTCAGTCAAACAGCGGGGGTTCTGAAAGGACTACCCAGGGCCTGCGCGATTGGATGCAGCGATTAGAAAATAAAACTGAGAGGGCGCACACTGTGCCCCCGCTTTACCCGAGGAGAGATTGGCAATGACTGGTGTTCACACGTCTGCTCAACAAGGTTTCTCGACCCAGGCCGTCACCTACGCCCAAGGCCGGCCGGATTATCCAAGGCAGCTCACCGGCTGGCTAGCCGACACGCTGCACATCGACGCGCAGTCCAGCGTGATCGACCTGGGCGCCGGCACCGGCAAGTTCACCCGCTTGCTCAGCACCCTGGCGCCGACCTTGATTGCCGTCGAGCCGGTGGCGGCGATGGGCGCGCAGTTGACCAAGCTGCTGCCGGATGTGCGTCTGGTCAATGGCACGGCTGAATCCATCCCGCTGCCGGCCGCCAGCGCTGACGCGGTGGTGTGTGCCCAGGCGTTCCACTGGTTCTCCACCGAGGCCGCGCTGGCGGAAATCCATCGCGTGCTCAAGCCCGACGGCCGACTGGGCCTGGTGTGGAACGTGCGGGATGAGTCAGTGGATTGGGTCGCCGCCATCACCGACATCATTACCCCATACGAGGGTGATACGCCGCGGTTTCACACGGGGCGTTGGCGTGAGGCCTTCACTGGCGAGTATTTTTCCGAGCCTGAAATGACCTGTTTTCCCTACAGTCATGTGGGCAGCCCTCAGGAGGTGATCATGGATCGCTTTCTTTCCGTGAGCTTTATTGCCGCGTTGCCGGAGGCATCCAAGGCTATGGTGACCGCGCAACTGCAGGCGCTGATCAACACGCATCCGGCACTGAAGGGGCGCGACACTGTGGCCTTTCCGTATCAGACCCAGGCGTACGTCTGCCATCGACTGAGTTAAAAGGCATAAAGTCAGATCATATTGATATAAGTCGTTATAAGAAAAATCGCTATCCTGCGGCCAGAAATTTATAAGGCCGCAGGTAGCTGGAATGGATGTAGGTAATTTTGGTTTTGTAGTTGCTGGCCTGATTGTTGGTTTTATCGTGGGCATGACCGGCGTGGGTGGGGGGTCGTTGATGACGCCGATCCTGTTGTGGTTTGGCATCAATCCGGCTACCGCCGTGGGCACTGACCTGCTGTATGCCGCCATCACCAAATCCGGTGGCGTGCTGGTGCATAGCAAGAACAAGAATATCGATTGGACCATTACTGGATGGCTGACCCTGGGCAGCGTGCCTGCGGTGCTGCTGACCTTGTGGTTCCTGGCCAGCCTGCATACTGATCCCAGTGTGATGAATGCGGTGATCAAGCAGGCGCTTGGGGTGGTGTTGCTGTTGACGGCCCTGGCGATTCTGTTCAAGAAGAGCTTGTTGGCGTTTGCCCAGCGGCATGCGGGTGACAGCTATCACATGAGCCCGCGGAATTTGAATGTGTTGACGGTGGTGACGGGGGCGATCCTCGGCACCATGGTGGCGCTGACGTCCATTGGTGCGGGTGCGCTGGGGACGGTGGCGTTGTTTATTTTGTATCCGTTTCTGGCGACGCGGCGGTTGGTGGGGACTGAGATTGCGCATGCTGTGCCGTTGACGCTCGTGGCGGGGTTGGGGCATGCCAGCATGGGGAATATGGACTGGCATTTGTTGGGGTTTTTGTTGATGGGGTCGTTGCCGGGGATCTATGTGGGTAGCCATATGACGGGCAAGTTGCCTGATGGCGTGTTGCGGCCTTGCTTGGCGGTTATGTTGATGGCCATTGGTTATAAGTTGGCGTTTTGATTTTTTGGGCATATCCGTTATTTGGGTGATGGCGGGTATTGGTTCCGCCCTTACGGCGGGTCACTTTGGAAAAGCCCCAAAGTAACCAAAGGGCTCTTGCCCCAACACTCGGCACCTCGCTTAGGCTCGGTGTGCCCTCACTCCGGCT
>NZ_JACAPG010000025.1:67371-134053 GCF_013385825.1 Pseudomonas reactans
TCTGGTTCCCCGCGTCATCGTTAACCACCATCGCAGGCAAGCCAGCTCCTACAGTGGACCGCGTTTGCCTTTGCCTTTGCCCTACACCACTCAAGCCGGCTGTCAGGCCGCTGTGCTCTGGCTTTTGATTTTGATCTTAGGCGGCCCCCCAAATCCCTGTCGGATTACGGGCACACCGAGCCTAGGCGAGGTGCCGAGTGTTGGGGCAAGAGCGTTTTGCTTACTTTTGCGCTTTTCAAAAGTGAGCCGCCGTAAGGGCGGAACCATAAGCCGCCATCACCTAAATAACGGATATGCCCCCAAAAACCCAGTCTCAACCCCGCCCATTCCCAATCTGCCAAACAAACGGCGGCTCCACCCCATTAACCACCCAATCCCCCACAATCCGCGCCTTATAAATCACCGGATTATGCGACGACACCGTCCGCGCATTCCGCCAATGCCGATCCAGCGCCTTACCCTGCCGCACATCCGAAGCCCCCAGCGCATTAAACAACTCACTGGTCGCCCGCTGAATCAACCCCGACACCACCACCTGCGCCGTAGCCGACTCAATCTCTGCAGCCACATTGGCTAAACGCTCAGCAGCATCATCCCCCCCAAACCGCGCCAAATACGCCCGTTGCGCCGGCAGCGCCGCCCTCAGCGCGCTCGCCTCAGCGGCATACACCAGCGCCGCCACTTCCCCGACCACCTGTAGAACCTGCGCATCCTGGCTCACATGCGCCGCATTGCCATGACTGTAGATGCGCTTACGGCTGCGCACCTGATACGCCACATCGCGCAAGGCCGCACGCCCAATCCCCGCCAAACTGGCAAGCAACACCAACTGATAGAACGCCGTCTGGTATTTAAACCGGCTGGCAAAGTCGATGACGTTTTCCGCATCCACCACCGCGTCGGTAAAGCGCGATGTGCCGCTGCCGGTAGTGCGCTGGCCAAAGCCGTCCCAATCATCGCTGTGCACCACCCCAGGCTGCCGGGCGCGGGTGGCTGCGATCACATCACCACCGGTGTCGCTGCGCTGGGCGTACACATCAATCCAGTCGGCAAAGATGCTACCCGTGCTGTAGAACTTCTCTCCGTTGAGCTTCCAGCGATCGCCTTCAGGGCTGACCTGGGTGACCACATCGCCGATCGCCACGTTGCCAATCTCGGTCCAGGCGCAGCCGACGATATCGCCGTCCACGAACCGCTTGAACCACAGATCCCGGCCGGCACTGGGCGGGGCGTTCAGACGATCTTCAGCAAAGGCGAAGTGCCCACGCAGGGCCTGGGGTACGTTGGAGTCGGCTTCGGCCAGCTCGATCAGCAGTTCGAACAATTGCGGCAGGGAAGCACCCCCGCCGCCATATTCCACCGGCACGCGCACCGCGCCAAAGCCCGCTTCCTTGAGCCATTGAATCGGTTCATGGGGCAGGGTGCGGGATTGTTCGCGCTCTACGGCACCGTCGGCGATGCGTTGGAAAATCGGACGAAAGCGCGCAGCCAGGGTCGGGTAGTCGACACCGGTGGACAGCGGGTTGATGACGTGTTGTTCGGTCATGGGCAAGGTTCCTGGGCAGTGATCAATGCAAGGGGGATTGCACACTCCGTGCCGGGTATCTGCGCCCGTATTCATGGGCCAAAGCGTTCAGCCACTGTTGCCCTGGCAACAGCTGATCGACAAACCCGCCCACTCTGCGACATCGACGCCTGCATGCGGTATTGCGTGCAACGCCCATGGCCCGTGCGTTTCCCCGGCCTGGCACGCTTGCTGCTCAAGCCCTCAGTACATCCCTATTGTGCGAGGTAACGCGAGATGAGCCAGCAAGCCGTGAAATTTGCCTACTGGGTGCCCAACGTCAGTGGTGGGTTGGTGGTCAGCAAGATCGAACAACGCACCCACTGGGGCATCGACTACAACCGCAAACTGGCGCAACTGGCGGAAGCGGCCGGCTTTGAGTACGGCCTTACGCAGATCCGTTTCACCGCCGGCTACGGTGCCGAAAACCAGCATGAATCCGTGGCATTCAGCCATGCACTGCTGGCCGCGACCACCACGCTCAAGGTGATCGCCGCGATCCTGCCAGGCCCCTGGCAACCGGCGTTGGCGGCCAAGCAACTGGCGACTATCGACCAGCTCACCAACGGCCGTATCGCCGTGAACATCGTCAGCGGCTGGTTCAAGGGTGAGTTCCAGGCCATCGGCGAACACTGGCTGGAGCACGATGAGCGTTATCGCCGTTCCGAAGAGTTCATCCGCGCTCTCAAAGGCATCTGGACCCAGGACGATTTCACCTTCAAGGGCGACTTCTACCGCTTCAACAACTACACCCTCAAGCCCAAGCCACTGGGCCAACCGGAGGTGTTCCAGGGCGGCAGCTCACGGGCCGCGCGGGACATGGCGGCGAGGGTGTCGGACTGGTACTTCACCAACGGCAACACCCCGGAAGGCATCAAGGCCCAGGTCGATGACATTCGCGCGAAAGCGGCGGCGAACAACCATTCGGTCAAAGTCGGCGTCAACGCCTTCGTGATCGCCCGCGACACCGAGGAAGAAGCCCGCGCCGTGCTCGCGGAGATCATCGACAAGGCCGACCCGGAGGCGGTGAATGCCTTTGGCGATGCAGCGAAGCAAGCGGGCAAGGCATCGCCGGAAGGCGAGGGCAACTGGGCCAAATCCAGCTTTGAAGACCTGGTGCAGTACAACGATGGCTTCAAGACCAACCTGATCGGCACGCCCCAGCAGATTGCCGAGCGCATCGTCGCGCTCAAGGCGGTGGGGGTGGACCTGGTGCTGGCGGGGTTCCTGCATTTCCAGGAAGAAGTCGAGTATTTCGGCAAACACGTGTTACCGCTGGTGCGCGAGCTGGAAGCCAAGGCCGCTGCAGGAGCGAGTTTGCTCGCGAAAAACGTCAAGGATGACGCGAGACTCCTGGTTTAACGCGGTGTCTGGGCGATCTTCGCGAGCAAGCTCGCTCCTACAAGAGACAAGGTCTTTTCTAACCGAAGGGCGGCGGTGTGGTCTTCGTAATAGGCGTCGATCAGGGCAAAGCGCCGATAACCGTTGCGCTCATAGAGGCTGAGAGCGCCGGGGTTGTCGGTGCGCACTTCCAGGCGTAGGCGGGTGCAACCCCGTGCCACGGCGATAGCTTCAACGCGGCTCAGCAGCTGTTTACCCAACCCCATGCCACGCGCAGCTTCGGTAATGGCGATGGAATACAGACGCGCCAACGAGGTGCCACGGTGGAACAACACCAGCGCATAACCGAGCAATTGCCCGTCATTGTCCGCCACCAGCAACTGGCCATGGGCGCGGCTGACCATCCACTGGAAACTGCGCCGTGACAGCCGGTCAGTGGTGAAGCAGTGCTGTTCCAGTGCCACCAATCCGGGCACATCCAAGCGGGTTGCAACGCGAAAGCAAAGAGCCATATGACCGCCGTAAAAGTTGCGTAACGAAACGGGACTTCTCTAAAAGATCGTGCTTAATAGAAAAGGTCGAGTTCTCTAAAGCGGATCAAATATTATGTCGGCGGTACAAGGTCATTGGCGTGAAGTATCCGAGCAAACCCTCGCGGCGACAATAACTAATACAGGTTATTTTTCCGCACCATCGAAAGGCAACAGTCAAGTCGTGATTATTGTGGAGCGCAAGGAAGATTGGGCCTCCTACTTCCCCAGCGAAGACATCGTCACCGCCCAGGAATACCTGGAGCAGACCCGTGAGAACGAGAGTGGCAAGCGCGTACAGGTGATCAATCTGTGCCGCAGCTACAAGTACCTGGGCCACGGTTATTACTGCTCGCTGCTGGCCGAAGCCCGTGGACACAAGGTGATTCCGTCGGTGCGCACCATCAGCGAACTGACGAAGAAGTCGCTGTACGGGCTGGCCCTGGATGACCTGGATAAAACCCTCGATAAAGCCTTGAGTCATCATCTCTACAGCAATACCGAAGGCTTTACCCTGACACTTTATTTTGGCCGGACCAATATAGAGCCGTTGCAGGACTTGGCCCGTCAGTTGTTTGAAGCCTTTCCATGCCCGATCTTGTTAGTTGATTTTAAAAAGAATAACGGTTGGCATATTGAAGGGGTTAAATCGGGGGTGCTGCACAAGTTGCGCGACGATCAGGAAGATCAATTCGCCCACGCGCTGGACAACTTCAGCCGCAAGATCTGGCGCCAGCCGCGTTCACGTCGCCTGGCCCGTTATGACCTGGCCATCTTGCACGACCCTCAAGAGCAATTGCCGCCGTCCAACGCCAAGGCCCTGGATAATTTCATCCGCGTCGGCAAGGGCCTGGGCATCGATGTGGAGCTGATCGAACGCAAGGACTATTCGCGCCTGGCCGAATACGACGCCTTGCTGATCCGCGAGACCACCAGCGTCGACAACCACACCTACCGCTTCGCCAAGAAAGCCGAAAGCGAAGGCCTGGTGGTGATGGATGACCCGGCGTCCATCCTGCGCTGCACCAACAAGGTTTACCTCACCGATCTGCTCAACAGTCACCAACTGGGCATGCCCGCTACGGAGATTCTGTACAAGGAACGACCGGAAGATTTCGAACGGGTCGGCGAGCGCCTGGGTTTCCCGCTGGTGCTGAAGATCCCCGACGGCTGTTTCTCGCGAGGCGTGATCAAGGTAGAAAGCCAGGAAGCCTTGCTCAAGGCCACCGCCGAATTGTTCGAACATTCCGTGCTGTTGCTGGCCCAGGAATTTTTCTACACCGAGTACGACTGGCGCATCGGCGTGCTCAACCGCAAGCCGATCTTTGCCTGCCAGTACTTCATGTCCAAGGGCCACTGGCAGATCTACAACCACAAGGCCATCGGCCAGGCCATCAACGGTGAATGCCGCACCCTGGCGGTCCACGAAGCGCCCAAAGCGGTGGTGGAACTGGCCGTGAAGACCGCCAACCTGATCGGCGATGGCCTCTACGGCGTCGACCTCAAGCAGTCCGGCGACAAGGTGGTGGTGATCGAAGTCAACGACAACCCCAACCTGGACGCCGGTATCGAAGATGCTTATTTGCAGGACGATTTGTATGGGCTGGTGCTGGAGGAGTTTGTGCGGCGCCTGGAGTTGAAGCGTCAGGGCCAGGTCTGGTGACCCGCCGATGATCCAGCGTTTCGAACTGACCGATGGCAAGCTGCACAGTGGGGAACGAGACGATGCCCCGATCCAGTTGTTCAACAACCCTGACTTGGCCGAGCGCGAGTGGCTACGGGACCACCACAAGCTGGACGAACACGCCCTGGCCTCGGCGCTGGACCCCGACGAAGTCTCGCGCATCGAGTTTCACCCGGACAATCTGTTCCTGATCTGGAAACGCCCGGAAAACTACTCCGGTGGCGGCAACCTGGTGTTCGAGGTGTCGTCCTGCGGCCTGCTGTTTTCGCCTGGCCGCCTGCTGGTGATCGCCACCGACGAAACCCCGCTGACCGGCCTCGGCAAGCGCCGCCCGTTGCACACGCCGCTGGATGTGCTGCTCGACCTGTTGCTCAACAACATCCACCACTACCTGGGCCACCTCAAGGTGATCAAGCTGGTCGCGCGGGAATTGCAGCAGCAGTTCAATGCATCCATGAGCAACCACCACCTGATGCAGATGTTCAGCCTCAGCGAAAGCCTGATCTATTACATCAACGCGCTGCACAGCAACGGCGCGGTGCTTTCGCGGTTGCGCAA
This sequence comes from Pseudomonas reactans, assembly GCF_013385825.1. GTDB lineage: Bacteria > Pseudomonadota > Gammaproteobacteria > Pseudomonadales > Pseudomonadaceae > Aquipseudomonas > Aquipseudomonas reactans. Next base: position 73,049 of record NZ_JACAPG010000025.1, read on the forward strand.
CCACGCGGAAAAGGAGCATTTCAGTTCGGAGATACTGGCGCTGATCGACGACCTGATCATCGAGAACCACCAGTGCTACAAACAGGCGGAGATCTATTCCAACGTGTTTTCCGGGCTGATCGACGCCCGTGGCAACCTGATGAACAACAGCATGAACAACCTATTGCGCAAGCTCACCTTGATCAACGTGGTGTTCCTGCCGCTGAACCTGATTGCGAGCATCGGCGGCATGTCGGAGTTCAGCATGATGACGGCGGGGACGCCGTGGTGGGTGTCGTATCCGCTGTTTCTGGCGGCGATGGGGCTCGGAGGAGGGCTGATGGTGTTGGGGCTCAAACGAATAGCCGGCGGCTCGAATGTCGTGTGAACACCGATCCTTGTAGGAGCTGGCTTGCCGGCGATGCAGCCAACGCGGTGTTTCAGGAAAACCGCAGCGATGCCATCGCCGGCAAGCCAGTTCCTAAAAGGGTGAAGGTTGCAGCGTCAGCACTTCAAACCCATCCGCCGTCACCGCCACGGTATGTTCCCACTGCGCTGACAGGCTGTTGTCCTTGGTCACCACGGTCCAGCCATCCTTGAGGCTGCGCACTTTCGAGCTGCCCTGGTTGAGCATCGGTTCAACGGTAAACACCATGCCTTCGCGTAGCTCCAACCCCGTTCCGGGACGGCCAAAGTGCAGGACCTGTGGTTCTTCATGCATCTGTCGGCCAATGCCGTGGCCGCAATATTCGCGGACCACGCTGTAGCCATTGGCTTGCGCGTGGCTCTGGATAGCGTGGCCGATATCGCCTAGGCGCGCGCCGGGCTTGACCTGGCGGATACCGGCCCACATCGCTTCGAAGGTCTTCTCGACCAGGCGCTGGGCCTTGGGCGTAACGCTGCCGATCATGTACATCTTGCTGGAGTCGGCAATGAAGCCACCTTTTTCCAGGGTGATGTCGATGTTGATGATATCGCCGTCCTTGAGGATGTCCTTGGCGTTGGGCATGCCATGACACACCACCTCGTTGATCGAGGTGTTGATGGAGAAGGGGTAGTCGTATTGGCCCAGGCTAGCGGGGCGGGCCTTGAGGTTGTTGCGGATGAAGGCTTCGACGGCGGCGTCCAGCTCCAGGGTGGAGCGGCCAACGGCGACGAACCCGTCAAGCATGGTAAAGACCTGGGCCAGCAGGCGCCCGGATTCACGCATCACGGCCAGTTGGGCGGCAGTCTTGATCATCAACTGCGCCCCCGGATCAGGTCGGGTTTGTCCAGCAACAGTTTGTTGATCAATTCGTTGTAGGGCAGGTGGGGGTTGAGCTCGGCGAGCAGGCCGATCTTGATCCAGAATTCGGCCTGGGCGTTGATGGAACGGTCCATCGCAGCGCTGGCCAGGCGCAGTTGTTCGTGCAGTTGGTCGGTGATCTTGACGATGCCCATGGGGTTCACTGTGCAGGGTTGATATACAAAGCGTATACGTTTCGTATGCTATGAGTAAACCTTTTGTTGACTTGTTCGGCCGGGGACGGTTAATTTCGCGGCATGACATCTCAAACCTTTCGCAGCCAGCCAAGCATTATTACCGCCATTCCTCATTTGGCGGGATAGCGCACGGCTGTACCCAAACCCGCCCTAGAGGCGGGTTTTGTTTTTCCGTCTCCTGGGCCTTGAACAAAAAGCCAGGAAACACCTATGAGCACCTGCACCGCCGACTCGGCACTCCTTGAGCGTTACGTAAAAAAGATCCTGGCCGCGCCGGTCTACGACCTGGCAGTGCGCACGCCGTTGCAACCCGCACCCGCATTGTCGGCGCTGCTGGGCAACCAGGTGCTGCTCAAGCGCGAAGACTTGCAGCCAACCTTTTCCTTCAAGATCCGGGGCGCCTACAACAAACTGGTGCAGTTGAGCGACGAGCAAAAGGCGCGCGGCGTGATCACGGCATCGGCTGGCAACCATGCCCAGGGCGTGGCGCTGGCAGCAAGGGAGTTGGGGATCCAGGCGCGGATCGTCATGCCCAGCACCACGCCGGAGTTGAAGGTACTCGGCGTACGCTCCCGTGGCGCTGAAGCGGTCTTGCATGGCGAGAGTTTCCCCTTTGCCCTGGCCCACGCGCTGCAACTGGCTGAAACCTCGGGATGCACCTTTGTCTCGCCCTTCGACGATCCCGACGTGATTGCCGGCCAAGGCACTGTGGCCATGGAAATCCTGCGCCAGCAGCAAGGTGCCCTGGACGCGATATTTGTGCCGGTGGGCGGGGGTGGCCTGATCGCCGGGATCGCCGCCTACGTCAAATACCTGCGGCCCGAGGTGCGCATCGTCGGCGTCGAACCGGAAGGCTCCAGCTGCCTGATGGCCGCGTTGAAGGCCGGTGAACGGGTGGTGCTGCCCTGCGTCGACGGGTTTGCCGACGGCACAGCGGTGGCGCAGGTGGGCGCCTATGGGTTTGAAATCTGCCGGGATTGGGTGGATGACGTCATTACGGTCAGCAACGATGAGCTGTGCAGCGCCATCAAGCTGATCTACGACGACACGCGCTCAATCACCGAGCCTTCAGGTGCGTTGGCGGTGGCGGGGGTTCGCAAGTACGTCGCCCATCATGGCCTGCGCAAACAGACCTTGGTGGCAATCAATTCCGGAGCGAACATCAACTTCGATAGTTTGCGACATGTTGCCGAAAGAGTCGCCGCACAGGGCTGTAATGAATTTGGAGTCAAGAGTTAAACGTTTAATCGCTGCGGTTCGACGACGATTCACACCCTACAGTTTTACTTATATAACCCGGCAGGTGGCTTATGAGGAAAAGTTACAACGAAGGCCGATTTTGCCGAGTAGGCTTGGGTGTTACAAGCGTCTTCCAGGGCTGGCAAGGCGCGGCGGGCATGCGCTCGCCGGATACACAACAATCTGTTGGCAGTCTCATAAAAGGAGAGGTTGACCATGCTTTCGGAACTAGAGCTTCGCAGCATTATTGAAGGAAGTTTCCTGCCCAAACGGTGCGAATGCACCAAAGCCGAAGATGCTTCGCTGACGATCAAGGTCTACGACGACCGCGACCGTGACCGGGTGGATTTGGAAGTCAAAGGCATCAACGCGGACAGACTCGACAGCAGTCGAGCGATTTGCAACCTGATCGCCGGGTTGCGCGAAGATCTCAAACACGCGCATACCCCCATCCTGCAACGCGTAGGAGGGCGCGCTTACTGAGAATGCTTGAGCTTGACCTGTGGGCCTGGTGACTGCCAGGCCCAGTGCTGTTCAACCCCGCCAATCAGTTCTGGAAATCGCACGCTTCGGACATCTTCCGGTAGCTCACGTCTTCGACTTTGCCCGCCTTATCCAAAAACTTGATATCTGCCTTGATGACTTTGCATTCATCGGTCTGGGTTTCGTTCATCGCCAGGACTTTGGCGATATTCATCGGCATGCCGTACTGGTAAGGAACGGTTTTGACGGCGTTTGAATCGTCAGCCTGGGCCAGGCCTGACACTGCTGCCAGTGCCAGGGCGCCGCCAAGCATTAACGTGCGCAGTTTCATGGTGGTTCTCCGCAAGTGGGTACAGCTTCACTCTCGACTCGCGGGATTAACCATCGATTAATGTTTGCCGGGCTGACAAAACCTTCATGTTTACCAGCTCATCCGCACCCCGGCATTGCCGCTGACACCCTCCATCGCGTTGCCGTCCAGATTGGTGTTGTAGTCTGCGGCCAAGTAGACGCTCACCGAAGACGACAGTCGCGCAACCACGCCGACACCCACATCCGCCGTGGACGACTTGTGATCGCTCTTGATGCGATCCACATCATCGTAAGTCACCGTGTCGCTGCCACCGAATGTGCGCCAGGCGTTGGCCCGCAGATAAGGTTCGACCGGTGTGTTATTCACCAGGTAGCGACCCTTGAGGCGAGCGCCGAGGCGGCCGGTCCAGTAATCCTGGGAGTCGAACGACACCCTGGAAATACCGTCGTTCTGGCTGTCCAGGTCGATCGTCTGGCGGATCACCTGGAACTGGGGTTCCACGACCCAATGCTCGGAAACGGCAATCGGGTAGCCGGCTTCGGCGGACAGCGCCAGGGCATGGCCTTTGGTGTCCATCTTTATACCCCGCTCGGACTTGTTGTCGCCCTTCAGGCGCGTGCCCATCGCCACCAGATCCACATACCAGCCGGTCGGATCAGTGAGCGTCCAGTAGGCACCGACGTGATCGCCATCGAGTTTGACCCGTCCGGAACGATTGTTCTGCCAGCCCATCGAGAAACCTTTTACGTCCCCGTTCAGGCGACTCTGGCCGATAAACAGCCCGAAGCGCTGAATCTGCCCGCCGCTGGTTTCGGATGCATACAGGTCATGACCGACCTGATAGCCCTTCACCGAACCGTCGAAGCTCGGCGCCACGGTGCCCGACCAGTGCTTGTTGAAGTCGCTGCCATAGGCACGCCCCCAGCCTGCTGGCACCGTGCCGGTCTCGGTCAGCAGGCTTTGCTCGCCTTGGCGATCATGAAAGGTGCCCAGCGCTTGCAGGGTCATCAACTGTGCGGCGGGCACCACCACCGAATACACCGGCACTTCCAAGCGGTACAGCGCGATAGGCTCAGCACCGGCAATGGCGGTCGGCAGCGCGGGGTTGCTCGCGGCGGATTCCGGCGAGTTGCCTGCCGCCACCTGGCTGGGCGGCGGGGCGGGGGGCGAGATCGGTGCGACGGGTTGCGAGGTCGGCGGTTCCACGGGCGGCTCGTCGGGGTCGACCACGGACGGTGTCGCCGGAATGGGCGCTACGGGCACTACCACCGGTGGTGTCGGTGGCACCGTTGGCACCGCCGGCGGTTGCACGGCAACCACCGACGAGCGCAGGTACCAGTTGTTTTCGGTACCGGCCGTCACGCCGCCCTTGAACAGCAAGTATTCATAGGCCCCGGCCGAGACCGAGCCCTTCAACGAGAAGGCATCGGTGCTGCTCACCGCGCCGTTGAGCGCCTGCACCACCTCAATCCCATTGTTGCGGGTAAAGCCCCCGACGCCGCCAAGATTGCTTACCGCCAATTGGGTGTGGCCACTCAGCGTGCCACCGGACACCACCAACTTGTCCGTCGCGGAGTTTTCATCGCCCAGCACGGTTTGCAGCCACACCTGGCCGTTATTGCCTACGTAGTTACCATACACCGTCAGCGCATCGTTGGCGGTGGCGCTGCCGGTGGTCATATCGATGGTACCGGCGTTGTTCAGCGTCGCCAGTTGGCCGGCGAGATAGGGCCGCACGCTGCCTTGGGTCACGGCCAGCGTACTGCTGCCGTCAATGTTGAAGGTGCCGGTATTGCTTGCGCTGTCACCCAGGAAAAAATCCCCAGCCAGGTTGAAGCGTGAAGTGTTGGTGAGGTTGACCGTCTCCCAGCCGATGTAGCGGGCCGCCGTGCTCGACGTCGTGCTGTCGAAGGTCAGTTGATCGGTGCCCAGGCCGCCGTCGATGGAGGGCGTGGCAGCCAGCAGGCTTTCGCTGAGTCCGCGCAGCAGCGCGGTATCGTCGCCATCGCCCATCAGCACCGCTGATTTGATCTGGCCTCCGTTGAGCCAGTTGAAGGTGTCATTGCCGACGCTGGCGCGGATCTCGCCATTGATCACGCCGCCACTGACCGTGATGCTGTCGTCGCCGCCGCTGGTGCTGATATTGCCGCCGATGCTGCCGCCGGAAACGGTGATCTTATCGGTATCGAAACCGGTGACCAGGTTGCCCAGGATTGCGCCGCCGGACATGTCATAGACGTTCTTGTCGAGCTTCATGTCGACCCGACCGATAGTGCCACCGGTTTGCTGCGCCACGTCGCCGTCCTCGAACGCGCCGACGATGGTGCCGCCAGTCATCAGGAAGGTGTCACGGCCGTCGCCCTGTGCCAGGGACTGGATTTGCCCGCCGTTCATAATGAAGTCATCGATGCCGGCACCTTGCTGTACAGCGCCGGTGATCTGGCCGGAATCGATCCGCACGGCGTCCGTCCCAGGACCGAAGATGACGCTGCCGTTGATGACGCCGCTGCCACCTGCAGGCAGGGTCAGGCTGTTATTGCCCAGGAAATCGGTCAGGCCGGCACTGGTGCCGCTGTTACAGGTAAATGTGTCGTTGCCCGGGCCGGGAGTGAGTGTGCAGGCAGCGTAGGATGGTTGTGGTGTGGTGTACTGCAGTGAGAGGAGGCCGACAGCTAAAACGGCGCGGGTTGAAAAACCGTTGCTCTTTTGCATGGGTCTGTCCTGCATCTATTGTAATTACTGCTCCTGTTGGGGTTTAGCACAGTTTTCCTACATGGCAATGTTTATATAAACGCGCGCAGGCCACGGAATACGTGGCCTGCGTGGTGGCACATTGGTCATGTTGCTGCCGGGTTCAGCTCACCTGATGGCGGTAAGGCAGGTCCGGACCGGTCTTGGTGCAGGTCAATGCAGCGGCGCGAACGGCAAAGCCCAGCATGGCGTCGACCTGTTCCCGCGTGAGCTGTTGCAGGCCCTCTACCGAGTCAAGCTGCTGCTCGGTCAACCAGGCAATCAACGCGGCCTGGAACGTATCACCCGCTCCCACGGTATCGGCCATCACCACCTTGACCGCCGGTGCAGACCAGTGGCCATGTTGGCGACTGAACACACTGGCGCCGTCGCCACCACGGGTCAGGAACACCAACTGGCAACGGTGTTGCAGCCAACCCTGCAACACGCTTTCCGGCGACTGATCGGGATAAAGCAGGTGCAGGTCTTCGTCGCTGACTTTGATCAGGTCGGCGTGTTTGACCAACTCGCCCACGCGGTCGCGCCACAGTTGGATATCCGGTTGCGGGTTGAGCCGTACGTTGGGGTCGAGGCTGATCAAACGCTTGCCGCTTTCGCGCTTGACCAGGCTCAGCAGGGTGTCGCCGATGGGTTGCACCACCAGCGAGAACGAGCCGATATGCAGGCCACGGATGTCATCATCCAGCTCGGGCAGATGGCTGACTTCAAGCAATCGGTCGGCGCAGCCTTCGCCGCGAAAGTTGTACTGCGGTGAGCCATTGGCGCCCACGGCGACCATCGACAAAGTTGTCGGCGCCGCAAATTCCACCAGGAACTGCTCGCTGACGCCCTCATCCTTCAGCACCTGCAACAAACGACGTCCGAGGAAGTCGGTGGACAAGCCGCCGAACAAGCCCGCCTCGATACCCAGGCGGCGCAAGCCGACCGCGACGTTGAACGGCGAACCGCCGGCAATCGCCTTGTAATTGACCTTGGAAGCCTGCCCGCTGGCGTCTTCCTCGCTGAAAAAATCGAACAGCGCTTCACCACACACCAGATACATAGTCGTTCGCTCTTAAAGGGTTGCCACGTGCTGTTGATAGCGCTCGTAGGCGTGTTGATACGCGCTGACGCTGGCCGCCAACGGCAGCGTGCGGCTGGTTGGGTCGACGCTCACGCATTTGTCGCACAGGCTGGCCAGTGACTCGCCGGACTGGCTCCACGCCGCCTGGATAGCCGCGCCCAGGGCGGCGGCTTCACTCTGTTCGGTGCAGACCACTTCGGTGTTCATGATATCGGCGACCATCTGCCGCCAGACCGGGCTTTTCGAACCGCCGCCGATCAGGCGGATGCTCTGGCTCTGCAGGCCGGTCTGGCGCAGCAGGTCCAGGCCGTAGCGCAGGCCGAAGGTGGTGCCTTCGACCACTGCGCGGCACAGGTTGGCACGGGTCAGGTTGGTCATGGTCAGCCCGTGCAGGCTGCCGGTGGCGTGGGGCAGGGCAGGCACGCGTTCGCCGTTGAGGAACGGCAGCATGCTCACGCCGTCGGCGCCGATGGGCGCTTGCTCGACCAAGGCGTTGAACGCAACCAGATCGAGGTCGAACAGCTCGCGGATCACCCCAGTGGCGTTGGTCAGGTTCATGGTACAGATCAACGGCAGCCAGCCGCCGCTGGATGAACAGAAGGTGGCCACCGAGGCTTGCGGGCTGACGTTGGGTTGGTCGGCAAATGCATACACGGTGCCCGACGAGCCGAGGCTCATGGTGATCACGCCAGAGGCAATGTTGCCAGTGCCGATGGCGCCCATCATGTTGTCGCCACCGCCGCTGGAGACGATGGCGTTGGGGTTGATGCCTAGGCGTTCGGCAATGGTTGGAAGAACGGTGCCGACGCTTTGATGGGCTTCAATCAGTTGTGGCAGCGCCCGCTCTAGACGACCGCTCGGATCGATGTGCTTGAGCAGCGCCACATCCCATTCACGGGTGCGCACGTTGAAGTAGCCGGTGCCCGATGCATCGCCGTATTCCGCGACGGCGCGGCCGGTGAGCCAGTAATTGAGGTAGTCGTGGGGCAGCAGGATATGCGCGATGTGCACGAAGATGTCCGGGTGTTGTTCGCGGGTCCACAGCAGCTTGGACACGGTGTAGCCCGGTGCAATCGCCACGCCGAGGCGTTCCAGGGAACCGCTTTCGCCGCCCAAGTGTTGCAAGAGCCTTTCGTTTTCCGGCGCGGTCTCGGTGTCGCACCACAGCTTGGCCGGGCGCAGCACCTGGCCTTGGTCATCCAGCAGCACTAAACCATGCTGCTGGCCGGAAACGCCGATACCTAGGATGTCCTGGCCGTCCACGCCTGCCTGTTGCAGGGCGCGATGGGTAGCTTCGGTAAAGGCGTCCAGCCATTCCTGGGTGTGCTGCTCGCGACGGCCATTGGCGCCGCTGATCAGCGTGTGCGCCGCGGCGCCCAGGCCCAGTACCTTGCCGCTGGTGGCGTCGAGGACGATGGCCTTGGTGCCTTGGGTGCCGCAGTCGATGCCGAGAAACAGGTTCGTCTTTGTCATTGTGCATCTCGAATGCAAGGGCAGGCTGTTTACCTTGTAGGAGCCCGGCTTGCCGGCGATGAGGCCCTTGAATTCAGCACAAGATTCAAGATTGCCATCGCCGGCAAGCCGGGCTCCTACAGGGGCGGTGTGGTTCAGTGGATAGGGGCCAGGAGCTGTTCAAGGGTCTCGGTGACGCCCTTGTCGCGCAGACTCACATAGCACCGCTCGAACGCTGCCACAAACTCAGGCGAATTGGGAATAGCCTTGCCAAAAATCTCTTCCACCCCCAGCAAACGCTGGCTGATCAAGGCCTCATCACTCACCAGTCCCTGGCAAAATTCCGCACGCGGATCGGGGATCGTGTAGCGCACCCCATTCTCGTCCACGCCCTTCAAATACAAAGCCCAGGCCGCAACAACCAACGCCGCACGCTCAGTCTCGCGCCCATCGGCAATCAAGCGGTTGATGGTCGGTACGGTGAACTTGGGGAACTTCGACGAGCCATCCGAGCACACGCGCTCCAGTTGGTCGGCAATCGCCTGGTTGGAGAAGCGGTCCACCAGTGTTTGCTTGTAGTCCGTCAGGTCGATGCCTGGCACCGGCGCCAGGTTTGGCGTGACATCCAGGTCCATGTAAGCGCGCATGTAGGCAACAAATACCGGGTCGTTCATGGTTTCGTGCACAAACCGATAACCCTTGAGAAACCCCAGGTAGGTCAGTGCCAGGTGGCTGCCGTTGAGCAGGCCGATTTTCATTTCTTCATAGGGCGTGACGTCATCGGTGAACTGCACACCGACCTTTTCCCAGGCCGGGCGACCGTTGACGAACTTGTCTTCCAGCACCCACTGCACAAAGGGTTCGCACACCACCGGCCAGGCATCGTCGATACCGTGGTCATCATGCAGTTGCAGGCGGTGCGCGGTGCTGGTCATCGGCGTGATGCGGTCGACCATGGCGTTCGGAAAGCTCACGTTGGCCTTGATCCAGTCGTGCAGTTCGGCGTTGTGCAGTGCGGCGAAGGCCAGCAGCGCCTTGCGCGTCACGGCGCCGTTATGCGGCAGGTTATCGCAGGACATCACGGTAAACGCCGGGGTGCCGGCGGCGCGGCGTTGGGTCAGCGCAGCGCAGATAAAACCGAACACGGTCTTCGGGGTGCTTGGGTGCGCCAGATCATGTTGGATCTGCGGCAGGTGGGCCATGAACTCGCCGTTGCTGTCGTCGATGCAGTAGCCGCCTTCGGTGATGGTCAGCGAAACGATGCGGATCGCCGGGTCAGCCAATTTATCGATCAGCGCCTGGGCGCCGTCTTCGGCCAGCAGCATGTCACTGATCGAGCCGATCACACGCACTTCGGTGTCGTCGGTGTCGCCCAGCTCGTACAAAGTGAACAAGTAGTCCTGGCCGGCCAGGTCGTCGCGGGCCTTGCGGTCTTCGGTACGCAGGCCGACGCCGCAGATGCTCCAGTCCAGGCCGATGCCGGTGTTCATCAGCGCGTCGGTGTAATACGCCTGATGCGCGCGATGGAAACCGCCGACGCCGATATGGGCGATGCCCTGCGTGGTGCTGGCAATCGCATAGGTGGGTAGCTTCACGTGCGGTGCCAACTGGGTGAGGTTCTGTTTATTCAGTTTCATCAGCAAAGTCTCGCGAAATCAGGCGGCAGCGCGCAGTGGGCGGGCCACGGCAACACCGTCGGTGTCGAACAGATGGCAGTGCGCCGGGTCCAGGTGCAGGTGCAGCGTCTCGCCGTACTGGCTGGCCATGTCGCCACGGATTCGCATGGTCAGCGGCTCGCCATTGGCGGTGTTGACGTGGCAGAAGGTGTCGCTGCCCAGGCGCTCGCCGACGTCGGCGGTGACCGTCAGAGTCGTCTGGCCTGGAGAGGCGATTTCCAAGTGTTCCGGACGAATGCCCAGGGTCACGGCGCTGCCCACGCTCAGGGTGGCGCCACTCAGCGGCAGGTTGATCAACGTGCCCGCGTCCAACTGCACTTCGCAGCTTTGGCTTTCAACACGGGTGACTTTGCCCTTGAGGAAACCCATCTTCGGCGTGCCGAGGAAACCCGCCACAAACAGGTTGGCTGGCTGGTGATACAGCTCCAGCGGCGAGCCGACCTGCTCGATACGGCCACTGTTCAGCACGACCACTTTGTCGGCCAGGGTCATCGCCTCCACCTGGTCGTGGGTCACGTAGATCATCGTCGCTTGCAGCTCTTTATGCAGGCGCGCCAGTTCCAGGCGCATCTGTACGCGCAGGGCAGCGTCGAGGTTGGACAGCGGTTCGTCGAACAGGAAGATCTTCGGGTTACGCACAATCGCGCGGCCGATGGCAACACGCTGGCGCTGGCCGCCGGACAGCTGCTTGGGCTTGCGCTCCAGCAGCGGGCCCAGTTCCAGGATGCGCGCCGCTTCGCTGACCTTGCTCTCTACCAGCTTCTTGTCGACACCGGCCAGGTCCAGGGCAAACGACATGTTCTTGCGCACGCTCATGTGCGGGTACAGCGCGTAGGTCTGGAACACCATCGCCAGGTCACGCTTGGCCGGGGTCACTTCGGTGATATCGCGGCCATCCAGTTCGATGGTGCCTTCGCTGACTTCTTCCAGGCCGGCGATCAGGCGCAGCAGGGTGGATTTGCCGCAGCCCGACGGGCCGACGAACACCACGAACTCCTTGTCGTTCACTTCAAGGTCGATGCCCTTGATGATGGAAAAGCCTTCGAAGCCTTTTTGCAGATTCTTGATTTTCAGGTTGGCCATGATGAGCCTCCGCTAGGAATTATTATTTGACGGCGCCAAAGGACAAACCGCGCACCAGCTGTTTCTGGCTGATCCAGCCAAAGATCAGGATCGGCGCGCAGGCCAGGGTCGAGACGGCGGACAATTTGGCCCAGAACAAGCCTTCGGGGCTGGAGTAGGAGGCGATCAACGCGGTCAGCGGCGCGGCGGCGGAGGAGGTCAGGTTCAGCGACCAGAAGGCCTCGTTCCAGCACAGGATCAGCGACAGCAACACGGTAGAGGCCAGGCCGCCCTTGGCAATCGGCAACAGTACGCGGACCATTTCTTGCCACAGGGTCGCGCCATCCAGGCGCGCGGCTTCGAGGATGTCCTTGGGGATGTCCTTGAAGTAGGTGTAAACCATCCACACCACAATCGGCAGGTTGATCAGGGTGTAGATGATGATCAGCGCAATGCGCGTATCCAGCAGGCCAAAGCTCTTGGCCAACAGGTAGATCGGCATCAGTACGCCCACCGGCGGCAGCATCTTGGTGGACAGCATCCACAGCAGCGTGCCTTTGGTGCGCTGGGTTTCGTAGAACGCCATGGAGTAGGCCGCCGGTACCGAGATCAGTAGGCACAGCGCCGTTGCACTGAAGGAAATCAGCACCGAGTTCCACGCATAGCTGAAGTAATTGCTGCGCTCGTTGATGTGCAGGTAGTTCTCCAGCGTCGGCGTGAAGATGAACTGCGGCGGCGTGGCAAACGCGTCGATTTCGGTCTTGAAGCTGGTCAGCACCATCCAGAAGATCGGGAAGAAAATCAGGATCGCAATGGCCCAGGCCAATGTGCCGAGCAACAGGCTTTGCAGGCGGCGAGATTGTTGAAGCGTCATGGCGCGGCCCTCAAGGCTTGTCAGTCAGGTTTTTGCCGATCATCCGCACCAGGATGATCGCCGCGATGTTGGCGATGACCACGGCAATCAAGCCGCCGGCCGAGGCCATGCCCACGTCGAACTGCACCAGCGCCTGGTTGTAGATCAGGTAGGCGAGGTTGGTCGAGGCGTAGCCGGGGCCACCGTTGGTGGTGGTGAAGATCTCGGCGAATACCGAGAGCAAAAAGATCGTCTCGATCATCACCACCACGGCAATCGGGCGGGCCAGGTGGGGCAGGGTCAGGTGCCAGAAGATCGCGATGGCGCCGGCACCGTCCAGGCGCGCGGCTTCTTTTTGTTCCTGGTCGAGGGACTGCATGGCGGTCATCAGCAGCAGGATGGCGAACGGGAGCCATTGCCACGACACGATGATGATGATCGACAGCAACGGATAGTGCGCCAGCCAGTCCACGGGTTCTGCGCCGAAGAACTTCCACACGGCAGCGAGAATCCCCGAGACCGGGTGGAAAATCAGGTTCTTCCAGATCAGCGCGCCCACGGTGGGCATGATGAAGAACGGCGAAATCAGCAACACTCGCACCAAGCCACGGCCGAAGAACTCACTGGCCTCCAGCAGGGCGCTGATCAGCACACCGAACACCACGCTGATCAGCAACACGCTGCCCACCAGCAACAAGGTATTGGTGGCGCCGGGCAGGAAGCCCGAATCGGTGATGAAATAGGTAAAGTTTTCCAGCCCCACGAACTGGTTTTCGCCGGGGTAGAGCAGGTTGTAGCGGATCAGCGAAAAGTACAGGGTCATGCCCAATGGCACGATCATCCACAGCAGCAACAGGGCGACTGAGGGGCTGACAAGGAACCAGCCGGGGTTGGCCAGGCGGTTTTTGGCGGGTGTATTCATGGTAATCAAGACCGATTAGAGGCAGGTGCGCAAAACCCCTGTAGGAGCGAGCTTGCTCGCGAAGGCATTCCAGGCCCAGTGCGGCTTCGGATGTACCTTTTTCGCGAGCAAGCTCGCTCCTACAGGTCAGGGAGGTTACTTGGGATAACCGGCCCGCTTCATTTCACGCTCGGTGGTGGTCTGCGCGGCGGTCAGTGCAGCATCCACCGTTTGTTGACCAGTCAGTGCACCCGAGAAGAACTTGCCGACCTGGGTCCCAATCGCCTGGAACTCAGGAATGGTCACCAACTGGATACCGACATACGGCACCGGCTTGAGCGTCGGTTTGGTCGGGTCCGCGACTTTCAGCGATTCCAGGGTCACCTTGGCAAACGGCGCGGCCTTCATGTACTCGTCGCTGTAGGTCGACTTGCGCGTGCCTGGCGGTACGTTGGCGATGCCATCGGTCTTGGCGACCAATGCACCGTACTCCTTGGAGGTCGCCCAACTGGTGAACACCTTGGCGGCGTCCTTGGCCTTGGAGCTGGTCGGGATCGCCAGGCTCCAGGAGTACAGCCACGAAGTGCCCTTGTCGGTCTTCTCATGAGGAGCAAAGGTGAAACCGACGTGGTCAGCCACTTTGCTCTGGGTCTTGTCGGTGACGAACGAGCCGGCCACGCTGGCGTCGACCCAGATCGCGCACTTGCCGCTGTTGAACAGCGCCAGGTTTTCGTTGAAACCGTTGCTGGAAGCACCCGGCGGGCCGGATTTCTTCATGTTGTCGACGTAGAAGTTCAGCGCGTCTTTCCATTCTGGACCGTTGAATTCCGGCTGCCACTTTTCATCGAACCAGCGCGCACCGTAGCCGTTGGCCAGGGTGGTGATCAGCGCCATGTTCTCGCCCCAACCGGCTTTGCCGCGCAGGCACAGGCCGTATTGCTCTTTGGTTTTGTCGGTGAGTTTGCTGGCGAATTCGCCAATCTGGGTCCAGGTCGGATGCTCAGGCATGGTCAGCCCGGCGTCCTTGAACAGGTCGGTGCGGTAATAGGTGATCGAGCTTTCGGCGTAGAACGGCAGGGCGTACAGCGAGCCTTTGACAGACAAACCGTCACGCACCGAAGGGAATACATCATCGAGGTCGTAAGACGCCGGCAGGTCCTTCATCGGTTCCAGCCAACCTTTGGCGCCCCACAGTGCAGCTTCGTACATGCCGATGGTCAACACGTCGAACTGCCCACCCTGGGTGGCGATGTCGGTGGTGAGGCGTTGGCGCAGCACGTTTTCTTCGAGCACCACCCAGTTCAGCTTGATCTCCGGATGCTCGGTCTCGAAGGTTTTCGAGAGCTTCTGCATGCGGATCATGTCGCTGTTATTGACGGTGGCAATGGTGAGGGTTTGCGCGCCAAGGCTGACGGCGCTGAGGGTCATGCAAGAAAAGGCAATCAGAGCTTTTGCTGTGAACTTCATCGCGCACTCCATTTCCGCGCCCAGGGGGCTACAGAAGGACGGTTATTGTTGTTGTGTCTTCCTACAGGGAGTCAGGAAGAGTGTGCGGTTGATTACAGCCTTGAAATGGCGATGTGACAAATCCTTGGGCGCACTGGGACTGATACTTTTTTGCACTGTGTGGTGATTGGCTGAAACGATTTATCCGGGAGCACGGTGATCCACTGTAGGAGCTGGCTTGCCTGCGATGGCATCGACACGGTGCACCTGACACGCCGAGGTGTCTGCATCGCCGGCAAGCCGGCTCCTACAGAAAGCGGTTCAGGCCAGGTTCTGTTCGGTCAAACGCTGCACCGCAAGACGCCGGTAGTGGGAAGGCGTCATGCCCTTGAGTTGCTGAAAGCGTCGGTTGAAATTGGAAATATTGTTGAAGCCTGATTCAAAGCACACATCCGTCACGGCTTTATCGCCATCGGCCAGCAACTCGCAGGACTTGCTGATGCGCAGCCGATTGACGAATTCGATAAAAGTACGCCCAGTCGCCTGCTTGAACACCCTTGAGAAATAGGTGGGCTTCATTCCCAGGTACTCCGCCACCTCTTCAAGCGGCAACTCCCGCGCGTAGTGGGCAAAAATATAGTCCACCGCGCGGTTGGTACGGTCGATGCTGTGTTCATCGGCCAGTTGCGGCGTAGTCACGCCGGAGAGCAGTTGGTAGTCCTCACACGCACTTAACACTTCCAGCAGAATAAAGAAGTGCCCCAGGCGCGCCATGCCCTGGGTGTCCTCGATACGCTGCATCAAGGTCATGGCCTGGGCGATGGTTTTTTTGCAGCGGAATTCGATGCCGTACTGCGCGCGCTCCAGCAACGGCGCCAGGGTCTTGAGTTCGGCGAAGGTGTGGCTGCCTTGCTCGAACAGCTCATCAGTGAAATTCACTAGCATGTCACGCTTGGGCACCACCTCGTTTTCCTCCACCTGGCTGATCCAGTTGTGGGGCAGGTTGGGGCCCGTGAGAAACAGGCTTTCCGGGTAAAAGTTGCCGATGTAGTCGCCGATGAACACCTTGCCGGAACTGGCCACGATCAGGTGCAGCTCATATTCCTTGTGGAAGTGCCAGCGCACCAGCGGGCAGGGGAAACCGTGCTGGCGATAGATGATGGACAGACCGTTGTGGTCGTCCATCAACTCGTAGGAAGGGTCGGTAATTCGCGTTGCTCGGGTCATGTTGCCGTCGCTTTTTTGTGGTTGCTGCGTAGGATAATGCCCCGTCGCGCGCGCCCTCGCCAGCGCTGGTGTTTATAGGCTGCGGTTTTTCGCCTCGATCCACTGGGACATGTACTGCGTACTTTTATGCGCATGGTGGCGCAGCATGCTGCCGGTGAAGTTGTCCCGGCGGTGGGCAGCCAGGTTGCCGCGACAGTGTTCCAGGCACGCCACCAACGCCGGCCCGTGGGTGGCCTCGTTGTAGCGTCGGGCCAGCAACCGGCGGCCGTCTTCCTGGGCCTGGGTCCAACGTTCACGATCCTGATACAGCGCCACGGCGGCGGCTGCCAGGGCGGGGGCGCTGTGTTCGATCATGCCGGGCCACGGCTGATCATCACCCATGGCTTCGGCACCGATGGGCGTGGTGATGTTCGGTGTACCGCAGAGCATCGCGTCCGCCAGTTTGCCCTTGATACCGGCACCGAAGCGCAGGGGCGCCAGGCAGATACGCGCGGCGGTCATGACTTGCAGGGCATCTTCGGCCCAATTCATCACATGAAAACCCTGCGCCGGGTTGTGCAATGCCGTGGCCTTGGGCGGGGTATAGGACCCGTAGATATGCAACTGCGCGCCCGGCAATTGCTGGCGGATCAACGGCCACAGGCTGTTTTTCATCCATAACACCGCATCCCAGTTGGGCGCGTGGCGGAAGTTGCCGATGCTGAGGAAGTGCGCACGGTCTTCAAACGGCACGAAGGGCTCGGTCGGCGGCTGCAACATCAGCGGGCACCAGTGGAGCAGGGCGGCGGGTACCTTGAATTGCTCGGTGAGCAGTTGCGCTTCCACGTCCGAGATCATCAGGCTGATGTCACAGCGGTAGATCGCTGCAATTTCGCGCTTGGCGATGTCCGTATCGGCCATCAGCTGGAATTCATCATCCAGCGCCGGCGCGAACAGTGCGCGGAAATCCTCGCTGTGGGGATGGGCTTTGAGGTGATCCTTCAGACGTTGCTGGCGCGCGTCGCGCAGACTCTGCAGGTCGCAGGTTTCCAGCACCCGCAGGGCATCGGGACAGTGCTTCTCGACACGCCAGCCGAACTGTTCCTCCATCATGAAACGGTCGAACAGCACGATATCCGGCACCAGTTCGCGAATAAAATCATCGAAGCTGCTGTTATTCAGTTCGATAGCGCATTCGGTGATGCCCAACGCAGGCAAATCGGCCTTGTGCTCGCCGACGGTGGCGGGACTGCTGAAGGTGATATCCCAACCTTGTGTAAGAAAGCTCTCAAGGATTTGCATCATATGCCCGCCGGCAGCCGAGGAACGGGGTTCCGGCCAGACGTATCCAATGACCAGGACTTTGGTGGCAGGGGCATTCATCGACATCGTTTTCCTTGAAGGGCAGGGCGCAAAGCGCGCAATTAAACCATAACCGACGACATGACAATTTATGTTTGGCGGTAGGTAGCGAACGTACTTTGTGGTTAACTTCGGCCTCTCGAATTCGTTAAACCCAAATCAGCATAAGGATTCCGTTCATGGCTCAAGTCACCCTTCGTGGTAACCCTGTCCAGGTTGAAGGCGAATTGCCGAAAACCGGTTCCACCGCTCCTGAGTTCAGCCTTGTTGCTGTCGACCTGTCAGAAGCGTCCCTGGAAACCTTCGCCGGCAAGCGCAAGGTTCTGAACATCTTCCCAAGCGTTGACACCCCGACCTGCGCCACCTCGGTACGCAAGTTCAACGCCCAGGCCAACGACCTGAGCAACACCGTCGTGCTGTGCATCTCCTCTGACCTGCCGTTTGCCCAGAAGCGTTTCTGCGGCACCGAAGGCCTGGACAATGTGCTGAGCCTGTCGGACTTCCGCAACGCCGACTTCGCGGTCGACTACGGCGTTTCGCTGGCCGACGGCCCTCTGCAAGGCCTGACCGCCCGCGCCGTGGTGGTATTGGACGAGAACAACAACGTGCTGCACAGCGAACTGGTGTCAGAAATCGGCCAAGAGCCGAACTACGAAGCAGCCTTGGCTGTTTTGAAGTAACTGTTTCGGTACGTTACTGTCGTTTTGCAGTAACACGCTTGATGCATGATTGCGGCCTGGCCTAGTCCAGGCCGTTTTTATTTGTGGTTCAGTTGCTTAGCGAAACGGCCGATGAACTAAGGTCAGAAGTTAAAAGTTGTAAGCCCAAGGTAAATAGCCGGTAAAGGCGCTTTTCTAAATGCGCCCCAGTGCTTATCTTTCAGCCTCCCAAAGAAGAAGCTCTCGCGCCCAATGGTTGATCACTCCATGCAATCCTCCCCCCGTAAGTCCCGCCGCTGGCTGTTCGGCCTGCTTGTGCTGCTGGTTATCGCCGGCCTGTGCTGGAAATTCTGGCCCGCCAGCCACAAGGATGCCGCCGCGCAGGCGCCAGCCGGACGTGCCGGCAAGTCGGGGATGATGCGCCCGGGTTTCGGTGGCTCTACCGGCCCGGTGCCAGTGCGTGTGGCGCCTGCGGTGCTAGGCGAGTTCCCGGTGTACTACAAGGCCTTGGGCACGGTCACCGCACTCAATACCATCAATGTGCGCAGCCGGGTGGGCGGCGAGCTGGTGAAGATCGCCTTTGAAGAGGGGCAGATGGTCAAGGCTGGCGACCTGCTCGCCGAGATCGACCCGCGCAGTTACCAGAACGCCTTGCTCCAGGCCCAGGGCACGCTGATGCAGAACCAGGCCCAGCTGAAAAACGCCCAGGTCGACGTGCAGCGTTATCGCGACCTGTATGCCCAGGACAGCATCGCCAAGCAGACTCTGGACACCGCCGAAGCGCTGGTCCTGCAATACCAGGGCACGGTCAAGACCAACCAAGGCGCGGTGGATGACGCCAAGCTCAACCTCGAATTCACCAAGATCCGCGCGCCGATCAGCGGCCGCGTCGGCCTGCGCCAGGTGGACGTCGGCAACCTGGTAGCAGCCAACGACACCACGTTCCTCGCCGTGATCACTCAGACCCAGCCAATCAGCGTGGCCTTCACCTTGCCGGAGAACACCCTGGAAACCGTGCTCACCCGCTACCACGCCGGCAACAAGCTGCCCGTGGAAGCCTGGGACCGTGGCGATGTGAAACAGCAGGCCGTCGGCGTGCTGCAGAGCCTGGACAACCAGATCGACGTCACCACCGGTACTCTGAAATTCAAGGCACGTTTCGATAACAAGGACCAGGCACTGTTCCCGAACCAGTTCGTCAACGTGCACCTGCTGGCCGACACCCTGCATAACGTGGTGCTGGCGCCGTCGGCGGCGATCCAGTTCGGCAACTCCGGTACCTTTGTCTATGTGCTCGACGGCGATAAGAAGGTCAAGGTGCAGCCGCTGGTGGTGGGGGATACCGATGGCGACAACACCGTGATCAAAGAAGGCCTCAAGGCCGGCGATCGCGTGGTGCTGGAAGGCACCGACCGCTTGAAGGATGGCAGCGAGATCGAAGTGGTCAACGACAGCAGTGAAGTGCCAACCACGCCGACTGAACACCTGCAAGGCAAGCCCGCGGCGAAAGGGGAGACCGGCACCACTGCCGGCAAGGCGCAAAAGGTCGGTTCATGAACCTGTCGCGGCTGTTTATCCTTCGCCCGGTCGCCACCACGCTGAGCATGCTGGCCATTGTCTTGGCCGGTATCATTTCGTATCGCTTGCTGCCGGTGTCGGCCTTGCCCCAGGTGGATTACCCGACGATTCGGGTGATGACCCTGTACCCCGGCGCCAGCCCCGACGTGATGACCAGTGCTGTCACCGCGCCGCTGGAACGCCAGTTCGGGCAAATGCCCGGCCTTACGCAGATGGCCTCCACCAGCTCCGGCGGTGCGTCGGTGCTGACCCTGCGTTTCAACCTCGACATCAACATGGATGTCGCCGAGCAGCAAGTGCAGGCCGCGATCAACGCCGCGACCAACCTGTTGCCCAAGGACCTGCCGGCGCCGCCGGTGTACAACAAGGTCAACCCGGCGGATACCCCGGTGCTGACCCTGGCAATCACCTCCAAGACCATGCTGCTGCCCAAGCTCAATGACCTGGTCGACACGCGCATGGCGCAGAAAATCGCGCAGATCAGCGGCGTCGGCATGGTCAGCATCGCGGGCGGCCAGCGCCAGGCCGTGCGCATCAAGGTCAACCCCGAGGCCCTGGCGGCCAATGGCTTGAACCTGTCGGACGTGCGGACCCTGATCGCCGCGTCCAACGTCAACCAGCCCAAGGGCAACTTTGACGGCCCCACCCGCGTGTCGATGCTCGACGCCAACGACCAGTTGGTTTCGCCCCAGCAATACGCCGAACTGATCCTGGCCTACAACAATGGCGCGCCGCTGCGCCTGAAAGACGTGGCCCAGATCGTCGACGGCGCCGAAAACGAACGCCTTGCCGCCTGGGCCAACGAAAACCAGGCCGTGTTGCTGAATATCCAGCGCCAGCCGGGGGCCAACGTGATCGAGGTGGTGGACCGCATCAAGGCGCTGCTGCCGAGCATCACTGATAACTTGCCAGCCGGTCTCGACGTGACGGTGCTCACCGACCGCACCCAGACCATCCGCGCCTCGGTCAAAGACGTGCAGCACGAATTACTCATCGCCATTGCCCTGGTGGTGATGGTGACGTTCCTGTTCCTGCGCCGGGTCAGCGCCACGATCATTCCGTCCATCGCCGTGCCGCTGTCCCTGGTGGGCACTTTTGGCGTGATGTACCTGGCGGGGTTCTCCATCAACAACCTGACGCTGATGGCCCTCACCATCGCCACCGGTTTTGTGGTGGACGACGCGATCGTGATGCTGGAGAACATCTCCCGTTATATCGAGGAAGGCGAAACGCCGCTGGCCGCCGCGCTCAAGGGCGCCAAGCAGATCGGCTTCACCCTGATTTCCCTGACCCTGTCGCTGATCGCCGTACTGATCCCGCTGTTATTCATGGCTGACGTGGTGGGGCGGCTGTTCCGAGAGTTCGCGATCACCCTGGCGGTGGCGATCCTGATTTCCCTGGTGGTGTCCCTGACCCTCACGCCGATGATGTGCGCACGTTTACTCAAGCGTGAGCCCAAGGAGGAAGAGCAGGGCCGCTTCTACAAGGCCAGCGGCGCCTGGATCGATTGGTTGATCGCACGTTACGGCAGCATGCTGCAGTGGGTGCTCAAGCACCAGCCGCTGACCCTGCTGGTGGCCATCGCGACCCTGGGCCTGACCGTGTTCCTGTACCTGATCGTGCCCAAGGGCTTCTTCCCGGTGCAGGACACCGGCGTGATCCAGGGTATTTCCGAAGCGCCACAGTCGATTTCCTTTGCCGCCATGAGCCAGCGCCAGCAGGACTTGGCGAAGATCATCCTGGCCGATCCGGCAGTGGAAAGCCTGTCTTCCTACATTGGTGTGGACGGCGATAACGCGACCCTCAACAGTGGGCGCTTGCTGATCAACCTCAAGGCCCACGGCCAGCGCGACCTGAGCGCGGCCCAGGTGATCACCCGTTTGCAGCCGGAAATCGACAAGCTGGTGGGTATCCGCCTGTTCATGCAGCCGGTGCAGGACCTGACCATCGAAGATCGCGTCAGCCGTACCCAGTACCAGTTCAGCATGTCGTCGCCGGACGCCGAGTTGCTGGCATTGTGGAGTGACAAACTGGTCCACGCGTTGAGCCAGTTGCCCGAACTCACTGACGTCGCCAGTGACTTGCAGGACAAGGGCTTGCAGGTGTACCTGGTGATCGACCGCGACGCGGCGTCGCGACTGGGCGTCAGTGTGTCGACCATCACCGACGCGTTGTATGACGCCTTCGGCCAGCGGCAGATCTCCACCATCTACACCCAGGCCAGCCAGTACCGCGTGGTGCTGCAGGCCCAGTCCGGCGAAACTCTCGGCCCGGACGCGCTGAACCAGATCCACGTGAAAACCACCGACGGCGGCCAGGTGCGCTTGTCCAGCCTCGCCCGCGTGGAGCAGCGCCAGGCGCAATTGGCGATCGCGCATATCGGCCAGTTCCCGGCCGTGATGATGTCATTCAACCTGGCCCCTGGCGTTGCGCTGGGCAAAGGTGTGGAGCTGATCAACCAGACCCAGAAAGACATCGGCATGCCGGTGGGCGTGCAGACTCAGTTCCAGGGCGCGGCCCAGGCCTTCGAAGCCTCTCTGTCGAGCACTTTGCTGCTGATCCTGGCGGCGGTGGTCACCATGTATATCGTGCTGGGTGTGCTCTACGAGAGCTATATCCACCCGATCACCATTCTCTCGACCTTGCCATCGGCGGCGGTAGGGGCTTTGCTGGCGTTGCTGCTCAGCGGCAATGACCTGGGCATGATCGCGATCATCGGCATCATCCTGCTGATCGGTATCGTCAAGAAGAACGCGATCATGATGATCGACTTCGCCCTCGATGCCGAACGCAACCAGGGCCTTGACCCGCAGACCGCGATCTACCAGGCGGCGCTGCTGCGCTTCCGGCCGATTCTGATGACCACCCTGGCGGCGTTGTTCGGCGCGGTGCCGTTGATGCTGGCCACCGGTTCCGGCGCGGAACTGCGCCAACCGCTGGGCCTGGTAATGGTCGGTGGCCTGCTGGTGAGCCAGGTGCTCACCCTGTTCACCACGCCGGTGATCTACCTGTATTTCGACCGCCTCGGCCGTCGCTGGCGCAAAGAGCCGCAAAGCCTGGAGCCGGTTGAGTCATGAACCTGTCCGGACCTTTCATCCGCCGGCCGGTCGCCACCATGCTGCTGAGCCTGGCGATCCTGTTGCTCGGCGGCGTCAGTTTCAACCTGTTGCCGGTGTCGCCGCTGCCGCAGATCGACTTCCCGGTGATCGTGGTGTCGGCCAGCTTGCCCGGCGCCAGCCCCGAGGTGATGGCATCCACGGTGGCGACGCCGCTGGAGCGCTCGTTCGGCGCGATTGCCGGCATCACCACCATGAGCAGTTCGTCGAGCCAGGGCTCCACGCGGGTAATCCTGGCGTTCGACTCCGACCGCGATATCAACGGCGCGGCGCGGGAAGTGCAGGCAGCGATCAATGCCTCGCGCAACCTGCTGCCCAGCGGTATGCGCAGCATGCCGACCTACAAGAAGATCAACCCGTCCCAGGCGCCGATCATGGTGCTGTCGCTGACCTCGGACGTGTTGCAGAAAGGCCAGCTGTACGACCTGGCCTCGACCATTCTGTCGCAAAGCCTGTCCCAAGTGCCTGGCGTTGGGGAAGTGCAGATCGGCGGTAGTTCCTTGCCGGCGGTGCGCATCGAGCTGGAGCCCAAGGCCCTCGATCAGTACGGCGTGGCCCTCGACGATGTGCGCAACACCATCGCCAACGCCAACCAGCGTCGGCCTAAAGGTTCGTTGGAAGACAGCCAGCGTAACTGGCAGATCCAGGCCAACGACCAGTTGGAGAAGGCCAAGGACTACGAGCCGCTGCTGATCCGCTACCAGAACGGCGCGGCCCTGCGTCTGGGCGACGTGGCCAAGATCAGTGACGGCGTGGAAGACCGCTACAACAGCGGTTTCTTCAATAACGAACCGGCGGTGCTGCTGGTGATCAACCGCCAGTCTGGCGCCAACATCATCGAGACGGTCCGGCAGATCAAGGCGCAGTTACCGGCGTTGCAGGCGGTGCTGCCGTCCAGCGTCAAGCTGAGCCTGGCCATGGACCGTTCGCCGGTGATCACCGCGACCCTGCACGAAGCCGAGATGACCTTGCTCATCGCCGTGGGCCTGGTGATCCTGGTGGTGTACCTGTTTCTGGGCAACTTCCGCGCCTCGCTGATCCCCACCCTGGCGGTGCCGGTCTCACTGGTGGGCACTTTTGCGGTGATGTACCTGTACGGGTTCTCGCTGAACAACTTCTCGTTGATGGCGTTGATCCTGGCCACCGGGTTGGTGGTGGACGATGCCATCGTGGTGCTGGAGAACATTTCCCGACATATCGACGAAGGTGTGCCGCCGATGAAGGCGGCGTACCTGGGCGCCCAGGAAGTCGGCTTTACCTTGCTGTCGATGAACGTTTCGTTGGTGGCGGTGTTCCTCTCCATCCTGTTCATGGGGGGGATTGTCACCAACCTTTTCCGTGAGTTTTCCATCACCTTGTCGGCGGCGATCATTGTGTCGCTGATCGTTTCGCTGACCCTGACCCCGATGCTCTGCGCGCGCTGGCTCAAGCCGCATGTGAAGGGCGAGATGACCGGGTTGCAGCGCTGGAGCCAGAAGGTCAACGACCGCATGGTCGCCGGCTACGCCACCAGCCTGGACTGGGTGTTGCGCCATCGGCGCCTGACCTTGCTCAGCCTGTTGCTGACCATCGGCATGAACGTCGCGCTTTACGTGGTGGTGCCGAAAACCTTCATGCCTCAGCAGGACACTGGCCAGTTGATCGGTTTTGTGCGCGGTGATGACGGCCTGTCGTTCAGCGTGATGCAGCCGAAAATGGAAACCTTCCGCAAGGCGGTGCTCAAGGACCCGGCGGTGCTCAGCGTGGCCGGCTTTATCGGCGGCAACAACGGCACCAACAATGCGGTAATGTTGGTGCGCCTTAAACCCATCAGCGAGCGCAAGATTTCCGCCCAGGCGGTGATCGAGCGTCTGCGCAAGGATGTGCCGCTAGTGCCGGGCGGGCGGTTGTTCCTGATGGCCGACCAGGACCTGCAATTCGGCGGCAGTCGCGACCAGACCAGCGCGCAGTATTCCTACATCCTGCAAAGCGGCGACCTGGCGGCCTTGCGCCTGTGGTACCCGAAAGTGGTGGCGGCCTTGCGCGAGCTGCCGGAACTCACTGCCATCGACGCCCGTGAAGGCCGGGGTGCGGCGCAGGTCACGCTGATTGTCGACCGCGACCAGGCCAAGCGTCTGGGCATCGACATGAACATGGTCACGGCGGTGCTCAACAACGCCTACAGCCAGCGGCAGATTTCCACCATCTATGACAGCCTCAACCAGTACCAGGTGGTGATGGAGGTCAATCCCAAATACGCCCAGGACCCGATCACCCTCAACCAGATGCAAGTGATCACCTCCACGGGTGCGCGGGTGCCGCTGTCGACCATTGCCCATTATGAGAACAGCCTGGCCGACGACCGCGTCAGCCACGAAGGCCAGTTCGCCTCGGAGAACATCGCCTTCGATATGGCGCCCGGCGTGACGGTGGAGCAGGGCACGGCAGCCATTGAGCGGGCGATTGCCAAGGTCGGCTTGCCCGAAGACGTGATCGCCAAGATGGCCGGTACCGCCGATGCCTTTGCAGCCACGCAGAAAGGCCAGCCGTTCATGATCCTCGGCGCGCTGGTGGCGGTGTACCTGGTGCTGGGCATTCTGTATGAAAGCTATATTCACCCGCTGACCATTCTCTCGACCCTGCCGTCGGCCGGTGTCGGCGCCATGCTCGCGATCTACCTGACCGGGGGCGAGTTCAGCCTGATCTCCTTGCTGGGCCTGTTCCTGCTGATCGGCGTGGTGAAGAAAAACGCGATCCTGATGATCGACCTGGCCTTGCAGCTGGAGCGCCACGACGGCATGAGCCCGCTGGAATCAATTCGCAGCGCCTGCCTGTTGCGTTTGCGCCCGATCCTGATGACCACCCTGGCGGCCATCCTCGGCGCCTTGCCGTTGCTGCTGGGCGCGGGCGATGGTGCGGAAATGCGCCGTCCGTTGGGCCTGACGATTATCGGCGGTTTGGTGTTCAGCCAGATCCTGACCCTCTACACCACCCCGGTGGTCTACCTCTATCTCGACCGCGCGCGCCATCGCTTCAATAAATGGCGCGGCGTGCGTACCGATGCTGCCCTGGACACTGCGCTATGACCGATTCAATCAACGCCAATGCACCGCAGTCCCCTGTAGGAGCCGGCTTGCCGGCGAAAAACTCACCGTCACCGCGTACTTTCAGGCAGGGCGCGTTTTCGTTGACGACCTTCGCGAGCAAGCTCGCTCCTACAATGGGATTGGCGTTATTGCTCAGTGCTTGCGCTATTGGCCCCGACTACAAACGCCCGGAAGTCGTCGAACCGGTCCAGTACAAAGAAGCCCAAGGCTGGCGCCAAGCCACGCCCAGCGACTCCCTGGCCCGTGGCGCCTGGTGGGAGCTTTACGGTGACCGCCAGCTCAATGACCTGGTGGTACGCTTGAACACGTCCAACCAAACTGTGGCCCAGGCCGAAGCGCGCTTCCGCCAGGCCCAGGCGCTGGTGCGCAGCTCCCGTGGGGCGTTTTACCCCACCGTTGACCTGAGCGCCGGGAAAACCCGCGCCAGCCAGGGCACTGGTAGCAGTAACGCAAGCCTGAGCAGTTCCAGCAGCGGTATCCGCGACACCCTCAATGCCCAATTGGGTGTGAGTTGGGAAGCGGATATCTGGGGCAAATTGCGCCGAGGCCTGGAGGCCAACGAAGCCAGTGCTGAAGCCAGCTCGGCGGACCTGGCGGCGATGCGCCTGAGCCAGCAGTCCGAACTGGTGCAGAGCTACCTGCAACTGCGCGTCATGGATGAACAGACGCGTTTGCTGCAAGCCACGCTGGAGACCTATCAGCGCTCCCTGCAAATGACCGAAAACCAATACCGCGCCGGGGTCTCCGGCAAGGATGCGGTGGCCCAGGCGCAAACCCAGCTCAAGACCACCCAGGCCAGCCTGATCGACCTGATCTGGCAGCGCGCCCAACTGGAAAACGCGATTGCCGTGTTGATCGGCGAAGCGCCGGCCAACTTCAACCTGGCGGTGAGCAAGGACATCCCTGCATTGCCGCAGATTCCGGTAAGCCTGCCGTCGCAATTGCTGGAGCGCCGCCCCGACATCGCCTCGGCCGAACGCTCGGTGATCGCCGCCAACGCCAATATCGGCGTGGCCAAGGCCGCCTACTACCCGGACCTGAGCCTGAGCCTGGCCGGTGGTTACTCCAGCAGCACCTACGCCGACTGGATCAGCCTGCCGAACCGTTTCTGGTCGGTAGGGCCGAAATTGGCCATGACCCTGTTCGACGGCGGTCAGCGTTCGGCGGAAGTCGACCGCACCGTGGCCAGCTACGACGAGACTGTCGCCAAATACCGCCAGACCGTTTTGGATGGCTTCCGCGAAGTGGAAAACTACATGGTGCAGCTCAAGGTGCTGGAAGACGAGGCGGTGGTCAGCAATGAAGCACTGGACGCCGCCCGTGAGTCGTTGCGCCTGACCCAGAACCAGTATAAGGCGGGGCTGATTGCCTATCTGGATGTGGTCACCACGCAAGCCACAGCGCTGAATAACGAGCGCACGGTACTGACCCTTTTGCAGACGCGCCTGGTGGCCAGTGTGCAATTGATTGCTGCGTTGGGTGGTGGTTGGGACGGGCAGACGCCGATCAGCGCAAAGGACTGACTCTGCTACGCCGATCATCTGTAGGAGCCGGCTTGCCGGCGATCGCGGTGGGTCAGTGTGCATCTTAGTGCCTGATCCGACGCCATCGCCGGCAAGCCGGCTCCTACAGGGGGGGTGAAGGTCGACCTCCGCGCGGTGCAAAGGCGCGGTCGTCGAGGGTATTTTGAGCCAGTAGATTGGCGTCAAAATGCCACTAATGGCCCTCTGATAATTAATCAACTGCTCAAGAATTATTCTCGCTACAATCGCCCGCTTTGCCACTTGGCACGGGCTTCTCAGGCCCGCTGCGCACGAGAAGTCCCATGCTCATCGGTAGTTATTCTCCCTCACTGGTCGTGATCTCACTGTTCGTCGCGATCCTGGCTTCTTACACCGCGCTGGATCTTTCCGGTCGCATCGCTACCGCCAAAGGCCGTGCCGTTTATTTATGGATCGCCGGCGGGGCCATGGCGATGGGCGTGGGGGTGTGGTCGATGCACTTCATCGGCATGCTGGCGCTGCGCCTACCGTTTGCCCTGGGATTTGACATGGGCATCACCGCGCTGTCGTTGTTGATTGCAGTGCTGTCCAGTGGCTTTGCCTTGTGGCTGATCAGCCAACCCCGCTTGCCGGCCTGGCAACTGGCGTTTGGCGCGCTGGTCATGGGCACCGGCATTGCGTGCATGCACTACACCGGCATGGCCGCGATGCGCATGACGCCAGGCATCGACTACGACCCTGCCTTGTTCGGTGCGTCGTTGCTGATCGCCGTCGCGGCGTCAGGCGCTGCCCTGTGGATAGCCCACAATCTGCGCCGCAACATGCCTTACGTGCGCCTGGCGCGAGGCGGGGCCGCGGTGGTGATGGGCTTCGCCATCGTCGGTATGCATTACACCGGGATGGCCGCAGCACGTTTTGCCGATGAGAGCTTCTGCGGTGCCGCGTTGAACGGCTTGAGCGGTAAGGGCCTGGACAACCTGGTGCTGGTCACGACCCTGGCCGTGCTGGCCATTGCCTTGCTCACCTCGTTGCTCGACGCACGCCTGGAAGCGCGCACCGCCGTGCTGGCAGATTCCCTGACCCAAGCCAACCAGGAACTGACCCACCTGGCCCTGCACGACATGCTCACCGGCCTGCCGAATCGCACGTTATTGGCCGATCGCATTCAACAGGCCATGCAGGCCGTGAAGGAGCAGGGCGGTTGCTTTGCGCTGATGTTTATCGACCTCGACGGCTTCAAACCGGTCAACGATGCCTTTGGTCATCACATGGGTGACCAGTTGTTGCGCGAAGTCGGCCTGCGCCTGCGCGAAGACTTGCGCAGTCAGGACACCCTGGCACGCATTGGCGGCGATGAATTTGTATTGCTGGTGCAACTGACCCAGCCGGACGATGCCCTTGGCCTTGCCGAGCGTCAGGTGATCCTGATCAACCGAGCGTTCCAGGTGGCCGAGCACGAGCTTAAAATTTCCGCCAGCGTCGGCATCGCGATGTTCCCGGGCAACGGTGGCAACCCTCAGGAATTACTGATGAACGCCGACGCCGCGATGTACCACGCCAAGGGCATGGGCAAGAACGGCTACAGCTTTTTTGATGTGTCGATGAACACCAACGCACGCAAGCAATTGCAGCTGTTGCAGGACTTGCGCAATGCTGTGGAACAGGAGCAATTTCGCCTGTACTACCAGCCCAAGTTCGACGCCGTCAGCGGCATCCCGGTCGGCGCCGAAGCCTTGCTGCGCTGGGAACACCCGCAACAGGGGTTGCTGCTGCCGGCGACGTTTATCGAACTGGCGGAAAAGACCGGCTTGATCATTCCTATCGGGGAGTGGGTGCTCAACGAAGCCTGTCGTCAAATGAGCCTGTGGTACGTCCAGGGCTACGAAGATTGGCGCATTGCGGTAAACCTGTCGGCATTGCAGTTCTGCCACGCCGGGCTGGTCAAGAGTGTGGCGGCGGCTCTGGAGCGGCACCAGTTGCCGGCCAATAACCTGACCCTGGAAATCACCGAAACCACCGCCATGAGCGATGCCGATGCGAGCATGACGGTGTTGCAGCAGCTGTCGGACATGGGCGTCGACTTGTCCATCGATGACTTCGGCACCGGTTATTCCAGCCTGATGTACCTCAAGCGCCTGCCGGCCAATGAGCTGAAGATCGACCGGGGTTTTGTGCGCGACCTGGAACACGACAGCGACGACGCCGCCATCGTCTCGGCCATTGTCGCCCTGGGCCAGGCCCTGGGGCTGCGGATTGTTGCCGAAGGTGTCGAGACCGACGTGCAGCAGAATTTCCTGACACGGCTGGGCTGCAATTCCCTGCAGGGCTATCTGCTGGGTCACCCTTTGCCGGCGGAGGGCTTCATGGCGGATATCCAACGCGCTGAAGAGGCCGTTGCGCCTGACAAAAGCCGTGCGTGACAGGTATTCTTGGATCCAACCCTAAACATCAGGTTGAATCAGGAGACCGCACGCATGGACAAAGTCGTCATCATCACCGGGGGCAGTCGTGGGATTGGCGCCGAGACGGCCTTGCTGGCCGCTCGCCAGGGCTATCGCATCTGCATCAATTATCAGTCCGACGAAGAGGCGGCCCATCGCGTACTGGAACAAGTGCGTGCGCTGGGCGCCCAAGCGATTGCCGTGCGGGCAGACGTGAGCATCGAGGATGAAGTGATCGCGCTGTTCCACCGTGTAGACGCCGAGTTGGGCCGTGTTACTGCACTGGTCAACAATGCGGGTACGGTGGGGCATAAATCCCGCGTGGATGAGATGTCCGAATTTCGCATCCTGAAAATCATGAAGACCAACGTGCTCGGCCCGATCCTGTGCGCCAAGCATGCGGTGCTGCGCATGTCGCCCAAGCATGGCGGGCAGGGTGGGAGTATCGTCAATGTGTCGTCGGTGGCAGCGCGCCTGGGGTCGCCGGGTGAGTATGTCGACTACGCCGCCTCCAAGGGTGCACTCGACACGTTCACCATTGGATTATCGAAAGAAGTGGCGGGCGAAGGCATTCGCGTGAATGCCGTGCGACCAGGCTACATTTTCACCGACTTCCATGCCCTGAGCGGCGACCCGGACCGGGTCAGCAAGTTGGAGTCCGGTATTCCCATGGCCCGTGGCGGGCGCCCGGATGAGGTGGCGGAAGCGATTGTCTGGCTGCTGTCGGATAAGGCTTCGTATGCCACTGGCACATTCCTGGACCTGGGCGGCGGTCGCTGAATAGGTAGCGCTCATACCGGCGCCATCGCGGGCAAGCCCGGCTCCCACAGGGGAACGGATTCCAATGTGGGAGCCGGGCTTGCCCGCGATGGCGTCAGTGCAGACGACCGTTAATTCAAAACGACCGAACAATCCGCCCCAGCGTCTCCATTGCTTTCTCCGACGCCTCGGTCCATGGGCTGCCGTAATTCAAGCGGATGCAGTTCCGGAAGCGCTGGGTTGCCGAGAAGATCGGCCCCGGCGCGATGCTGATGCCCTGCGCCAACGCCATCTGGAACAACTTCAACGAGTCCGTCTGCTCCGGTAGCTCCAGCCATAGGAAATACCCGCCGGCGGGTTGGCTGACCCGCGTCTGCGCCGGGAAGTACCGGGCGATGGCGGCCAGCATGGCGCTTTGTTGCTCTTCCAGTGCATAGCGCAACTTCCTCAGGTGCCGGTCATAGCCACCGTGCTGCAAGTAATCGGCAATCGCCGCCTGGGCCGGCATCGACGGGCAGAGCGAGGTCATCAGCTTCAGCCGCTCAACCTTCTGCGCAAAGCGTCCGGCTGCCACCCAGCCTACGCGATAGCCCGGGGCCAGGCTTTTGGCGAAGGAACCGCAATGCATCACCAGACCTTCAGTATCGAACGCCTTGGCGGGTTTGGGCGCCTGTTGGCCGTAATAGAGTTCGGCGTACACATCGTCTTCGATCAAGGGCACCTGATGGCCGCGCAACAGTTCCACCAAGGCTTGTTTCTTGGCTTCCGGCAGGGTCGCGCCCATAGGGTTCTGGAAGCTGGTCATGGTCCAGCAGGCCTTGATCGGGTAGCGCTCCAGGGTTTGCGCGAGCGCGTTGAGGTCGATGCCGTCGCGCGGGTGCACGGGAATCTCCACCGCCTTGAGTTTCAAGCGTTCCAGCACCTGCAGGCAGGCATAGAACGCCGGGGCTTCAATGGCCACCAGGTCGCCGGGTTCGGTCACGGCTTGCAGGCACAGGTTCAAGGCCTCCAGCGCGCCGTTGGTAATCAGCAGTTCTTCCATCGGCAGCATCAACCCGCTGACCATGTAGCGCAGGGCAATCTGCCGGCGCAGTTGCGGATTGCCCGGCGACATGTCGGTGACCACCAGGCGTGGGTCCATTTCGCGGCTGGCGCTGGCCAGGGAGCGGGCCAGGCGCGGCAGCGGGAACAGCATGGGGCTGGGGAATGCCGAGCCGAAGGGCACGGTGTTCGGGTCCTTGATCGAATCGAGTACCGAGAACACCAGTTCGCTCACATCCACTTCGGTGGACTCATGCACCTGGTCGCTCACCACCGGCTCGGAAAACGGGCTGGGGGCGTGGGTGTTGACGAAGTAGCCGGAGCGCGGCCTCGCGCGGATCAGGCCTCGGCGCTCCAGCAGGTAGTAGGCCTGGAACACCGTGGACGGGCTGACGCCGTAGGTCTGGCTGGCATAACGCACCGAGGGCACCCGCTGGCCGGGGCCGAGTACGCCGGAGCGGATCAGTTCTGCGATGTCGTCGGCGAATTTTTCGTAGCGTTTCATGAGTATTCCAAAGGTTTACTGTAGGAGCCGGCTTGCCGGCGATCGCGGTATGTCGACCTGCTGAGGTAGCCGGTCGGACATCGCATCGCCGGCAAGCCGGCTCCTACAAGTGTTTGTCAGCGATTCAGTGGTGCCACGAAGCGGCTATCAGCGGCGCTGTAGATCCACGGCTCATCCACGTCCGTGACCTTGAAACGCAAGGTCTGCGAACTGCTCGCCGGTTTATCCGCCAGCAATGCCACCGACACCGGCACATCGCTGATTTCCCCCGGCGCAAGGCTGATCTCGGTCTTGCCTTGCAACTGGAAGCCGTCGGCGTCCACCAGTTCCAGGCGATAGTCCTGGCGCTGCTGGGTCTTGTTGATCACCTTGAGGCTGTAGATATTCTCGATCAGACCCTGGGCATTTTCACGGAACATGCCACGGTCCTTGGTCACGTCCAGCGACACCATCGGCCGCTCCACCAGCGCCACCACCAACGCAGCAATCATCACCAGCAATACGGCACTGTAGCCGATCAGGCGCGGCCTTAGCAGGTGCGTCTTGCCGCCTTGCAGTTGATGTTCGCTGGTGTAGCTCACCAGGCCACGCGGGTAGCCCATTTTGTCCATGATCGAATCGCAGGCGTCGATGCACGCCGCGCAACCGATGCACTCCATTTGCAGGCCGTCGCGGATGTCGATGCCGGTGGGGCAGACTTGCACGCATAGCTGGCAGTCGATGCAGTCGCCCAGGCCGACGTCGGCAGGTTTGACCTCACGTTTGCGCGGGCCACGGCTTTCGCCGCGGGCCACGTCGTAGGAAATGGTCAGGGTGTCTTTGTCGAACATCACGCTCTGGAACCGTGCATACGGGCACATGTGCATGCACACCGCTTCGCGCAACCAACCGGCGTTGATGTAGGTTGCGCCGGTAAAGAACAGCACCCAGAACAGGCTGACACCGCCCATCTGCCAGGTCAGCAGTTCGGTCGCCAGGGGGCGGATCGGTGTGAAATAGCCGACAAACGTCAGGCCGGTCAGCACGCTGATCCCCAGCCACAAAGTGTGCTTGGCCGAGCGTCGCGCCAGTTTGTTCAGGCTCCAGGGCGCGGCTTGCAGCTTGATACGCTGGTTGCGCTCGCCTTCGGTGACTTTTTCGCACCACATGAACAGCCAGGTAAACGAGCTTTGCGGGCAGGTGTAGCCGCACCACACGCGGCCGGCAAACACAGTGATCGCAAACAGGCCGAAGGCGCAGATGATCAACAGCGCCGACAACAGGATGAAGTCCTGCGGCCAGAAGGTCGCGCCAAAGATATGGAATTTGCTTTCGGCCAAGTCCCACAGCACCGCCTGCCGATCGTCCCAGTTCAGCCACACCGTGCCGAAAAACGCCAGGAACAGGAAGGCTGCACCGCTCACGCGCAAGGTACGGAACAGGCCGGTGAAACTGCGGGTATGAATCAGGTTGTCGCTGGATTTGGCCTTCACCTTCTTTGGGTGTGTGGGCTCTAAAATTTCCACGGTTGGGATGTGTTCGCTCATGGTCGTTCGCTCATCAGCCTCCATCAGGCGGATGAACTATGCGCGCCGAGCTGTTTGCATAACAGACTCAGGTATGGCGAGAAAAAGCGGATCAGATGGGGCGGATGAAGATCGCTGCGACCATGTGCTGCACCCCATGGACCCAGGGGTGCAACATTATTTAGAGAGCGCTGACACAGGTCAATTAAATCAGCGAACCAGGTTCATCGGCCTTCACATGCTGACGAGCATCGTGGGCACCGGCCACGGTCAGGGAGTCGGCCTCGGCCTCGGTGATATAGATTCGCTGGGCTGCCAATTCCACGTAGGACATGGATTTATCCGTGTCGGTAACAATGTTGACTCGGGTTGCCGGCACGCTCTGTTCCTGGCCGTTGTCATCAAGCGTGAAATAGCACAGTTGGTTATCGATACGAATAGGCATGCCGGACTCCTTTTTCATGGGCTATGAGGGTTAGGGGGCAGCGATGTGCAACGGTTCCAGGCAACTGACTGGCG
Organism: Pseudomonas reactans; assembly: GCF_013385825.1. GTDB lineage: Bacteria > Pseudomonadota > Gammaproteobacteria > Pseudomonadales > Pseudomonadaceae > Aquipseudomonas > Aquipseudomonas reactans. Next base: position 107,028 of record NZ_JACAPG010000025.1, read on the forward strand.
GTCGTTGCTGTCCATCCTTTAACGACAATGACAAAGGACGGCACCCATGAACGCCTGGTGGCATGAAGCGTGGCAAACCCTGCAAGCTGAATTCGCCGATATCGGCGACGCCAGGCAGCTCACCCAGATCACGGTACGCCTGCTGATCGCCGCCATCCTGGGCGGCATCCTTGGCTTCGAACGAGAGAGCAAAGGCAAGGCTGCCGGGGTGCGCACTCATATGCTGGTGGCACTGGGGGCAGCGTTATTCGTACTTGTCCCGCAAATGTCCGGCAACCAGGCGGATGCCATGAGTCGGGTGGTGCAAGGGGTGATTGCCGGGATTGGCTTTTTGGGTGCGGGCACGATCATCAAGGGCAAGGATGATGCAGAAGGCCATGTGAAAGGGCTGACGACGGCGGCGGGGCTGTGGATGACCGCTGCGATTGGCGTCTCCGCTGGGCTGGGGCGGGAGTCGACAGCGGTGCTCAGCACATTATTGGCCCTGGCAGTATTCAGTGTGATGCCGCGGATCGTCCGGTTGCTGGAAAAGGATGAATGATTCGGACCTGTCAGGCGGCATCAGCGCTCAACGCGCTTGTGCTCGCGCCGCACTCCGTCGATTTTCTCTTTACTCAACATACCACCGAACCCGCTGAGTTCCTTGTTAGCCGATTTTGTATCTGCGATCCGCTGCCGGAGGTTGCCCAGGGCTTCATTGGAGGTGCCCAGGAATCCGTAGATATCCTCCAGCCCTCCATCAAAGGCTTTGGTCAGCAACTCGAGATTTCTCAGCGATGCGCGCTGCATGAAATCTTTCTCCAATCCTTTAAAGAGGGCGTTCTGGCCTGTTTCGAGCTTGTCTTTGTTCAACAATATGCTGATTTCTTCAAGTACTTTGGCTCGTGCTTCTGCATGGGGCCCCCGCAGCATTGAACTGATATTGGCTGGGGTCATCAGTGGGCGAAGCTCGGCGAGGAATTCACGGGACTCTGCAGCGTCGGGGTGTTCCAGTAGGTGCTTTATGTTTGCCGGGGTCAATAGTGTTTTGAGCTTTTTGAGGGTCAGGTCCCCTTGTTGATCCTGTGCCTGCGAAGTCGAAGCGGACTTTTCCAAGGCGGATGGCTGTATTGGGTAAGTGGGCTGGTTGGGATTGATGGTCGACATTGCTCGTCCTCGCGTTAAATGAAGTAAAACGCTACCACCCGCAATCAGGGGAGCGTCTACGCATAGAAGTATAAGAACGGCCAGTTTATTTATCGGGAAGCTGTTTGCTGCCAAGGGTGTAAGGCGCTTCGGTTTTTCTTGTTGTTTTTTAACCGGTAATCAAGGGCTCGACCGTCAATAACCGAACCCTGCGCCCGTGTGTTTCAGACGATTACCGGTGGCATCGTATTCGGCGGTTCTTCCACCGCAGGCGGCTCGTTTTCCGGCGGTTCCTTCTCTGGAATCGGTTCGGGTTCCGTCGGCGGCAGGGTCGGTTTGTCGATATTCGGGTCCGGCGTTTCCGCCGGGATCGGGATATTCATCGGTGTGGCCTCCTTTGTGCTTTGCTCTATCGGTGGACAGCCGCCGGGGCGAATTGATTCCCCGCCCGATGGCGGCACATCCAGCTGAACTTTTATCGGGGGCCCAGGCTCGGACCTATTACGGCCTCGCTCAGGAAGAGCCCGGCCGCCTCAGAATTTGGATCAAGCAAAGAGCGTCCACAGGGCGTAAGGGGAAGATGCTCGATGACTGCTGAAACAGACTCCTTGTTACCACTGTCCCAGGCACTGTTGCTGCCCAGGATCGCAATCGAAAGCACCACCCCCGTGATTGATGGCGGCGAATTTGCCGTCAAGGCCGTGGTCGGCCAGCGGGTCAATGTCACCAGCAAAGTGTTCGCCGACGGCCATGACAAGCTCGCTGTGCTGATCCGCTGGCGCCCGCTGCAAGACGAAAGCTGGCACAGCGTGGTCATGACCGACGCAGGCAACAACGGCTGGGAGGGCGCGTTTACTGTGGCCCAGCAAGGCCCTCACGAATACTGCATCGAAGCCTGGATCGATACCTTCGCCAGCTTTTGCTATGAGCTGCGCAAGAAGCATGAGGCGGGTGTGCCGGTCAGCTTGGAACTGCAGGAAGGCCGCAGCCTGGTGCTGCAGGCCGCCGAGCGCAGTGACAATGAGCTGCGTGACCGCCTGATGCTGTTGCACCACGAACTCTCCGGCCTGCTGGAAACCGAGCAGGTTGCGCAGTTCCTGCACGAAGACAGTGCACACCTGATGACCCAGGCCGATCACCGCGCTTACTTGAGCATCAGCACCGTCTACCCGATCGATGTGGAGCGCGAGGCGGCGTTGTTTGCGAGTTGGTATGAGCTGTTCCCGCGCTCGATCACAGATAATCCTGCGCGCCACGGCACCTTCAATGACGTGCACTCACGGCTGTCGATGATCCATGACATGGGTTTTGACGTGCTGTACTTCCCGCCGATCCATCCGATCGGCCGCAGCCACCGCAAAGGCAAGAACAATTCCCTGACCGCCGGCCCCGATGATCCAGGTAGCCCCTATGCCATCGGCAGCGAAGACGGCGGCCATGAGGCGATTCATCCGCAACTGGGCAGCCGCGACGACTTTCGCCGCCTGGTCCAGGCCGCCGCCGAGCATGGTCTGGAAATCGCCCTGGACTTCGCCATCCAGTGTTCCCAGGACCACCCATGGCTCAAGGAGCATCCGGGCTGGTTCAATTGGCGCCCGGACGGCACGATCAAATACGCGGAGAACCCGCCGAAGAAGTACCAGGACATCGTCAACGTCGACTTCTATGCGGCGGACGCCATCCCGAGCCTGTGGACCGAGTTGCGCGACATCGTCGTGGGTTGGGTGGAAGAGGGCGTGAAGACCTTTCGCGTCGACAACCCCCACACCAAGCCGCTGCCTTTCTGGCAATGGCTGATCAGCGATGTGCGGTCCAAGCACCCGGAAGTGATCTTCCTGGCCGAAGCCTTCACCACGCCGGCGATGATGGCGCGCCTGGGCAAGGTCGGCTATTCCCAGAGCTACACCTATTTCACTTGGCGCAATACCAAGGCCGAGTTGAGCGAATACCTGACGCAGTTGAACGAGTCGCCGTGGCGCGAATGCTACCGGCCGAATTTCTTCGTGAATACACCGGACATCAACCCGGCCTTCCTGCACGAATCCGGCCGACCCGGCTTCTTGATCCGTGCCGCGCTGGCCACCATGGGCTCGGGCCTGTGGGGCATGTATTCCGGCTTCGAACTCTGCGAGTCGGCGCCGGTGCCGGGCAAAGAGGAATACCTCGATTCGGAAAAGTACGAAATCCGCCCGCGGGACTTCACCGCGCCCGGCAACATCATTGCCGAGATCGCCCAGCTCAACCGCATCCGCCGGCAGAATCCGGCGTTGCAGACGCACCTGGGGCTCAAGCTCTACAACGCCTGGAACGACAACATCCTGTATTTCGGCAAGCGCAGCGAGGATGGCAGCAACTTCATTCTGGTGGCCGTGAACCTGGATCCTTATAACGCCCAGGAAGCCAGTTTTGAGTTGCCATTGTGGGAATTGGGGCTGCCGGACGATGCCCAGACCCAAGGTGAAGACTTGATGAACGGCCATCGTTGGACCTGGTATGGCAAGACCCAGTGGACACGGCTGGAGCCGCAGATGCCCTTTGGCATTTGGCGCATCACCCCATCGTCTTGAACCTTCCGATGAATTTTCCAGGAGTTTCCAATGGCGAAGAAACCCAACGCTGCCACCTTCATCAAAGACCCGCTCTGGTACAAGGACGCGGTGATCTACCAGGTTCACGTCAAATCCTATTTCGACTCCAATAACGACGGTATCGGTGATTTTCCCGGCCTGATCGCCAAGCTCGACTACATCGCGGACTTGGGCGTGAACACCATCTGGCTGCTGCCGTTCTACCCCTCGCCACGTCGCGACGATGGCTACGACATTGCCGAGTACCGTGGCGTGCACAGCGACTACGGGACCATGGCCGACGCCAAGCGTTTCATCGCTGAGGCGCACAAACGTGGGCTGCGGGTGATCACCGAACTGGTGATCAACCACACCTCCGACCAGCACCCTTGGTTCCAGCGCGCACGCAAGGCCAAGCCGGGTTCAGCGGCGCGGGACTTCTATGTGTGGTCGGATGACGACCAGAAATACGACGGCACGCGCATCATTTTCCTCGACACCGAGAAGTCCAACTGGACCTGGGACCCGGTCGCCGGCCAATACTTCTGGCACCGTTTCTACTCCCACCAGCCCGACCTCAACTTCGACAACCCACAAGTGATGAAAGCCGTGTTGTCGGTGATGCGCTACTGGCTGGACATGGGCATCGACGGCCTGCGCCTCGACGCCATTCCCTACCTGATCGAGCGTGACGGCACTAACAACGAAAATCTTGCTGAAACCCACGATGTGCTCAAGCAGATCCGCGCCGAAATCGATGCCCATTACCCCGACCGCATGTTGCTGGCCGAAGCCAACCAGTGGCCGGAAGACACCCAGCTCTACTTTGGAGAAAAAAAGGGCGATGACGGCGACGAATGCCACATGGCCTTCCACTTCCCGCTGATGCCGCGCATGTACATGGCCCTGGCCCAGGAAGATCGCTTCCCGATCACCGACATCCTGCGCCAGACCCCGGAGATTCCAGCCAACTGCCAATGGGCGATCTTCCTGCGCAACCACGATGAACTGACCCTGGAAATGGTCACCGACAAGGAACGCGACTACCTGTGGAACTACTACGCCGCTGACCGTCGTGCACGGATCAACCTGGGCATTCGTCGCCGTCTTGCGCCGTTGATGGAACGTGATCGTCGCCGTGTCGAGTTGCTCAACAGCCTGTTGCTATCGATGCCCGGCACGCCGACCCTGTACTACGGCGATGAAATCGGCATGGGCGATAACATCTACCTCGGCGACCGCGATGGCGTGCGTACGCCGATGCAATGGTCCATCGACCGCAACGGCGGCTTCTCCCGCGCCGATCCGGCCAGCCTGGTACTGCCGCCGATCATGGACCCGCAATACGGCTATCAATCGGTGAATGTCGAGACCCAGGCCCAGGACCCGCATTCGCTGCTGAACTGGACCCGGCGCATGCTGGCGGTGCGCAAGCAATCCAAGGCGTTTGGTCGGGGGAGTTTGAAAATGCTTTCGCCGAGCAACCGTCGCATCCTGGCCTATACCCGTGAATTCACCGGCGAAGACGGGCGCAACGAGATCATCCTCTGCGTGGCCAACGTGTCGCGCAGTGCCCAGGCGGCCGAGTTGGACCTGTCAGCATTCGCCGGCATGGTGCCGGTGGAGATGCTCGGCGGTAATGCGTTCCCACCCATCGGCCAGCTAAATTTCCTGCTGACCCTGGCGCCATATGGCTTTTATTGGTTTGTGCTGGCGCCGGAAAACCAGATGCCGAGTTGGCACGTGGAACCCGCCCAAAGCATGCCGGACTTCACTACATTGGTATTGAAAAAGCGTATGGAAGAACTGCTGGACGAACCGTGCCGCGCCTCGCTGGAACAGACGGTGCTTCCAGCCTGGCTGCCCAAGCGTCGCTGGTTCGCCGGCAAGGACACCGCCATCGACAGCGTGCGCATTGCCTACGGCGCGCGCTTTGGCGATCCCCAGCATCCTGTGTTGCTCAGCGAGCTTGAAGTGACAGCGGGTGGCCAGATCAGCCGTTATCAACTGCCGTTGGGTTTTCTCGGTGAGGACCAGTTCACCAGTGCCTTGCCGCAACAGCTGGCGTTGGCCCGTGTAAGGCGGGTGCGCCAGGTGGGTTTGGTGACCGATGCCTTCAGCCTTGAGCACTTTATTCGTGCGGTCATTCAAGGTTTGCAGGCCGGCACTATGCTCAATACCAGCGAGGGCGAGCTGCGCTTTGCCGCCACGCCGCAACTGGCCAAACTGCAACTGACGGATGAGTCCGAGGTGCGTTACCTGTCTGCCGAGCAGTCGAACAGTTCGGTGGTCGTGGGTGAAAGCCTGGTGCTCAAACTGATCCGCAAAGTCGCTTCCGGCGTGCACCCGGAACTGGAGATGAGCGCCTACCTGACCGCAGCCGGCTACCCTAACATCTCGCCGCTGCTGGGCTCGATGGTGCGCCATGATGCCGAAGGGCAGGACAACCTGCTGATGATTGCCCAAGGCTATTTGAGCAACCAGGGAGACGCCTGGAGCTGGACCCAGAACAACCTGGAACGCGCGATCCGCGACGAGTTGGCCGAGGCCATCTCCGAACAGGAACAGCACTACAACGCGCTCGGCGAGCTGGCGGACTTTGCCGGATTGCTCGGCCAGCGCTTGGGCGAGATGCATGGGGTGCTGGGCGCCAAAACCACCAACAAGGACTTCAAACCGGAGCTGACCAGCGCCAAGGATACCCAGGCCTGGGCCAAGGACGTCGGCGCGCAACTGGACCGCGCGTTGCAGTTGCTCAAACTTCATCAAAGCCAGTTGAACCCGGCCGATCAAGCGCTGGTCAGTGAATTGCTGGCGCAGAAAAAAGCCATTGCCAGCCATGTGCAGGCCTTGGCGAAAGCCACGGCCGGCGGCTTGCGCATTCGGGTCCACGGTGATTTGCACCTGGGCCAGGTGCTGGTGGTGAAAGGCGATGCCTACCTGATCGATTTTGAGGGCGAACCGGCGCGGCCCTTGCACGAGCGCCGGGGCAAGCACAGCCCGTATAAAGATGTGAGCGGCGTGTTGCGCTCCTTCGACTACGCGGCAGCCATGGCCTTGAATGTGCAAGGGGTGGACCATTCGCCCGAAGCGGACCAAGCGCGCAAACGCGTCACCAACCGCTATCTGAATGAAGCACGCCAGGCATTTATCCAGGCTTATCAGTCAGCTACGTCTACACTGGCGCATGACTGGCAGGATGCCAAAGGCCAGGACGCCGCGCTGACGTTGTTCAGCCTGGAGAAGGCCGCGTACGAAGTGGCCTACGAAGCAGAGAACCGTCCGACTTGGTTGCCGGTGCCCTTGCAAGGGTTGCACGGTTTACTGAGCGGGATTGCTTCTATAAAGGAAGCATCTATATCTAAAACTGCACGCGGTGGGGAGACGTCATGAGCTTTACACATAAAGAACCGCTGCAACCGAAGTTGACTGCATTGCCGGCGTCCAAGGACGTCGAAGCGCTGGTACGCGCCGAACACCACGACCCGTTCTCGATTCTCGGGCCGCACGATGATGACCACGGCGGCCAGTTTATCCGCGCATTTCTACCGGAGGCCTTGAGTGTCCAGGTGCTGGCGCGCGATAGCGGCGAGCAGATCGGCAGCCTGGACGCGACCCAGGTGCCGGGCCTGTTTGTCGGGCACTTCCACACGCGCCAGGCGTACCTGCTGAAAATCCAGTGGGCCGGTGGCGAGCAAGTCACCGAAGATCCTTACAGCTTCCAGCAACTGTTGCTCGGCGAAATGGACTTGTACCTGTTCGCCGAAGGCAATCACCGCGACCTCGGCAGTTGCCTGGGCGCTCAGGTGACCAGTGTCGACGGCGTGCAAGGTGTGCGCTTTGCCGTGTGGGCACCGAATGCGCGGCGGGTGTCGGTGGTGGGTGACTTCAATATCTGGGACGGTCGCCGGCATCCGATGCGCCTGCGCCATCCTTCCGGCGTTTGGGAGATCTTTATCCCACGCTTGCAACCGGGTGCGGCCTACAAGTACGAAGTACTCGGCGCCAATGGGATCCTGCCGCTCAAGGCCGACCCCGTGGCGTTGGCCACTCAATTGCCGCCGGACACGGCGTCAAAAGTCGCCGAGCCCTTGCAGGTGGATTGGCAGGACCACGAATGGATGCAGTCGCGGGTCGAGAAGCACAAGACCACTGCGCCGTTGTCGATCTATGAATTGCACGTGGGTTCCTGGCAGGCCGAGCTGGACGAAGCGGGCGAAGTGGCGCGCCAGTACAACTGGCGTGAACTGGCCGAACGCCTGATTCCCTACGTGCAGCAACTGGGCTTCACCCATATCGAGCTGATGCCGATCATGGAGCACCCGTTTGGCGGCTCCTGGGGCTACCAGGCCTTGTCACAATTCGCCCCGACGGCACGTTTTGGTTCGCCGCAGGATTTCGCTTATTTCGTCAACGCGTTGCACCAGGCGGATATCGGCGTGATCCTCGACTGGGTGCCGGCGCATTTCCCCACCGACACCCACGGCCTGGCGCAATTCGACGGCACGGCGCTGTACGAGTACGCCAACCCGCTTGAAGGTTTCCACCAGGATTGGGACACGCTGATCTACAACCTGGGGCGCACCGAAGTGCATGGCTTCATGCTCGCCTCGGCGTTGCACTGGCTCAAACACTTCCATATCGACGGGTTGCGCGTGGATGCCGTGGCTTCGATGCTCTACCGCGACTATTCACGCAAAGCCGGCGAATGGGTGCCGAATCGCCATGGCGGCCGCGAAAACCTCGAAGCCATCGATTTCCTGCGTCACCTCAACGATGTGGTCGCCATCGAGGCGCCTGGCGCCCTGGTGATCGCCGAAGAATCCACCGCCTGGCCCGGCGTCAGCCAGCCGACCCAGCAGGGTGGCCTGGGCTTCAACTACAAATGGAACATGGGCTGGATGCACGATTCGCTGCATTACATCCAGCAGGACCCGGTGTACCGCGCCCATCATCACAACGAGTTGAGTTTCGGCCTGGTCTACGCCTGGTCCGAGCGTTTTATCCTGCCGATCTCCCATGATGAAGTGGTGCACGGTAAGCATTCGCTGATCGACAAGATGCCTGGCGACCGTTGGCAGAAGTTCGCCAACCTGCGCGCTTACCTGGCGTTCATGTGGATGCATCCCGGCAAAAAGCTGTTGTTCATGGGCTGCGAATTCGGCCAATGGCGCGAGTGGAACCATGACCAGCAATTGGATTGGTACCTGCTGCAGTACGCCGAACATAAAGGCGTGCAAAAACTGGTGGGCGACCTCAATCGCCTATACCGCGAAGAACCCGCCCTGCATGAACAGGACGATGCGCCCCAAGGCTTCCAGTGGCTGATCGGTGACGACGCGATCAACAGCGTCTACGCCTGGCTGCGCTGGAGCAAGGACGGCAGGCCGGTGCTGGTGGTGGCCAACTTCACCCCGGTGCCGCGCGAGGGCTATAAAGTCGGCGTACCGTTCAGCGGGCGCTGGAGCGAGGTGATCAACAGTGACGCCGACATGTACGCAGGCTCCAACTACGGTAATGGAGGCGAGGTATTTACCCAGGATGAGCCGCACCATGGGCAGGCGGTATCGCTGTCGTTGAATCTGCCACCACTGGGCGTGCTGATTCTGCGGCCGGAATAAAAGGTAGTCGTCAGTCCTATAGCGCTTCAAATCAGCGGGCCGTGCAGCGTATCCAGATGATCGCTCAACGGCCCGCGCGCTCATCATGGCCGCGCTCGCTGGCCATACACAAATTGTCTTGTTTGTCTTTGGAACATTGTCCTACGCGGCGTCCACTTAAATATGCCGGCGATCAGGCGAAGATCTTATCGCTTCGTGCGATGTGTCGCTCGGTAGACCTATATGACTTCCACGGACGAGCAGCACAATGTTCCCACTTACACTCAATACCTTGGGTACACCCGTCATGCCTCCGGTATCACCCGTTGGCGACACGTCATACAAGCCCGATTTGTCCTTGGCAGGCGCTTCCAGTTCTCCGCGTACAGATTCGCAGAGCACCGAGGTGCAGGGGAAACTGGCTGATCTGGATGAAGTACTCAGGGCATTGCGCGAGCTGCAGACGGGGAGTGCGCCGCTTGAACCCGAAAAAATTAGTGTGTTCCTCAACAAAAACTCACCGCTCATACCCCACAACGGTTCGACTGAACCGGGTACCAATCGTCTCGAAAACGTACTCAAGTTCTATGGCATTGTTCCCTCCCGCCCCCATTCGCTAGAACAACTGCGCGTGACGATCAATGCGGTTGAGAGCGCGCGCAGCGAAATATCCCTGGGCCTGGATGATAAATCTAGCCAGGGCGATGCGCTGTTGCAGGATCGCTACGACAGTAAGATCACTGGACAGGTCGATCAACTGGAGGCAAAGCACAAGAAGCCTTTGCTGAGTTATCTGTGTGAGGGATTGTCCGCGCAGACACTTGAAAGGGCGTCGGCCTCACCGGCCGCGATGCTTGAACAACTCGTGAAGTCGCCCAGGGCGAATGAGCTGATTCAAACCCTGCTCATAGAGCTGGGAGGCCCTGACGGCAAGCTGGATGGCGTGATTTCTCCAGCGGTCAAGACGCGCTTGCTGATGAAGGTGATCACCTTGAGTCTCGACCCGCCGCAATCGAGAAAGTCGGGCTATGTAGCAGGGTTTCACCTGGCGTCGGTCGAACACTGGGGCAGTAGCTACTCGCAGGTCAATACGTCTTTGCGCCTACACCTGACTCAGACAAAGAAGGTGTCCGGGGCTGAAGCCGACCTGGCGGCCTATCTTCTTAAGCCGCAATTTCCTGTCGACTTTGCCGTGCGAGATGTTCCAGACGAACTGTCTTACCGTAGCAGCACCGTTTGGGTGAACTTCAAACATGGCGCTACGTTGGCGGAAATGATTGAGCCCGGCTCAGCAAGCCGCATGAGCTTCCAGGAGTTGGTCGACCTGCCTGGCAAGCTGAGCGAGCAAGCAAAAACGCCAGAAGAGTGGTCGGCAATTGCCGCTGCGCGTATCCCCGCCATTCTGGAATGGGCTACGACGCAGGGGGTGATTAGCCAAAAGGGCGAGTATTCGCAGGCGGAAATACAGCGCGCAGTATCTGCTTTTGATGATCATGTCGGCCGTATCGTGCAGGCAACGGAGCAAATGGCGAAGGATGTACCCATGCGCAAAGATTACTTCGAGCGCATGGAGGCGGGTGTTTCACGTACTGAATTACTCAGCTTGATCAGCCCGTTCTTCGCCTTGTATAGGCACCTCAGCGGCGAGGAAATCCGGCCATCCGATGTCGGCTATCAATACCCCGTCTACGATGAGGCTACCTTCCAGGCTGCGTTCGACGAGTACCTGTCCAAGGCCAAGGCCGGCTATGGCAAGGTGCTCAACCACCAGTTGTCCCAGCTGCCGCTCAAGGATCGCGTCGCGATCGAACGCGGAGAGGTCACGCTCTATGCACTCAGGACCAAACCCAACGGTCAGGATGAGACTGACGATGAAAAAAAGGCCGCCAGGACGCGCCCCGGGTTCATCATCAAGTCAGTGTATGCAGGTGAAACAAGCTACTACGAAATCAATCCGATCAAGGGCATAGCGCGGCGTCGTGATGACTTGAAGCCGATTCTGGAATCTTACGATCCAGCGGAAAAAAATTACGCAAAGGACTTCATGTCCATCGATCATTCATCCGACGGCGTCCCTTCTGGTGAAGTGGTGGTACGTAACAGCAGGACCGGCAGAAAGGCCTTCAAGGAGCAGTGGGAGGCCTTCAAGGCAGGGAAGGGGCCTCGACCTGACAGTTTTACGTTGGTGGTTCCTGAACAGATTGGCCGCTTCGACGCTTCAGCCCCTGGCAATGAAACAGCAGTACCGCGTACGTTGAGTTCGGAGCGGTCCAACGCCGTTTCCACGTTGATTACCACTGACCTGTTCTACGTCGATGAAAAACAGTTGCAGGAATGGGCGCAGTCGGACCCCTCCAGGGAAAGTCACGCACAGAAAAACGACGCAGCTTTCTGGGATCGCATGAAAGGCTTCGCGCAGTCCTTCGTTCCCTTCTGGGGAGGCATCGAAGATATCGTTAATGGCAATACCAAGCAGGGGATCATCAGCCTTACCGTCGATGGATTGTTCACGTTTGCGGGCCCGGTGGGCAAGTTCGCCGCAGGCTCTGTGCGGGCGTTTTCTAACGTCGGAAAAGTTGGCATACGTGCGCTTTTGCCCAAGTTCGCGCCCTTGATCAAGCAATTTTCTGTTTCTGTGGTGCGCAACCTTAACCCGCTTGAGCCACTGACCTCTGGCATCAAGTTCAACGGAGGCAGCCTGCTCAAGTTCCAGAAAGGCGATATGGCTACGATCCAGAGGGGGATTGCGAAATTGAGGCAATCATCTGCATTCAAGCTACCGGGCAAAGGGCGCTATGAGGTAAACCCACAAATACCCCTGACTTCCAGAACCGTTGCGCCAGGTCGAACGATACAGGTGCCTGAGGGCTTCTCCAGTGACCAGGCCCGTGTACTCACGCGGCACAAGCATGTGGATTTGGTGGTTGGCGAAGACGTGTTTCGCTACAGCCCTGACAAGCCCGGGAGCCTGATCAAACTCGGAGGGCCGGATGACCGCGGGCCGCTGGAAGGCTTTTTGCAAACCTGTGTCGGCATGGGCAAGAGGGGCAAGCGTTCGACCAGCCTCTGTTATACCAAACAGATCGAACCCGGTGGAACGCCGACATTCCAGGACGCCCAAGCACTTGAACATCGGCGACTGATTCCCGGCGTTGGATCGGCCAATAGTCCGCGTACGGTGGTGCATGAACGTCGTCTTTACCGCGTCAATGAAGCCGGCAGCGAAGAGTTGTTGCCGATCGCGACGGTAAAACCTGTGACATACCGCCAGCAGACGACCGGCTCAATCGTCAATGAGGTGGATTTCGGCTATGACGATTTTGGCACGCGCCGTGCGCTCAACGACGACACGGTTGTGGTCAAAATGGATGCCATCAGCGATTTGAGCCAAGACCAGCGTGTGCTCAGGGGCGTCAAGGTCGAGCACGACGGTCGTCATTACGTGGTGGTTGAGGGCGATACGGGCGTTCATTTTTACGCTGAACTCAATGGCAACGGCTCACTCGACTTTCACCGGCTCAACACTCACGATCCCCTCGACCTGGCGTTCATCAAACTGCATGACTCATACAAAGACATCCATGGTTTTGTGGCGCAGGGCACACCGAACAATCAACTGGTGGTGTTGCCGTCACTGGATACCCTGGTCAAGAAAATTATCCGCGATGAACCCATGTCTCCTGCGGAAGTCGAGCATCTAGGCAAGGTATTGAAAGGACTTCCTCCCGAGAAGCAGCGTGAAGTATTGATGAGCGTCTATGCTTCCGGTGATAACCCAGGGCATGTGGTGGTAGCGGCCAAGCCGATTCGGCTTGAGCCGATCAAGAAGCCTACGGAATTTGACCAGATGGTCCCTTCTGAGCAGAACCGTGTGCTGGCGGAAGGAGGACGCAAAGCGGTAGACGATCAGTTCCAGGCTACCGGCATCCGGTCGGCCAATCAGCAGGTGCTGGGTCAGCCGGGTGAGCTGGCGCGCAATGCGCACGCCACGGATGTGGTGGGGTGGCTCTATACGCGGACAGGCGCACCCAATTATTCCGAAATTGTGCTCAAAACAGGGGCGGGCAACTGCGACCAGATGGCCAAGGTGGCGGTTGACACGATCAATGCCAGTGGTGGTCATGCACGCATTGCGCAAGTCAAGGGACATACCTTCGGTATCATCGGCGGCCCCCCTGGCCAACCAAGTAGCAAAGGTTTTGGTGAGCCGGAGTGGGCGGATGCGTGGGTGGTCGATCCGTGGGCTGGCATTACGTGCCCCGCCTCCCAATACCCGGCTCAATTCAAGGCGCGCATGCAGGAATGGAGTAATGAAGGCCGGCGGATCCTTATCAGTGATGGGGGAACACCGCCGCGTTCGGTGTGGAGCGACCCCATGGAGCCGCGCTGGATCGACGCGACGGTCAAGGGCGATACTCAGGTTTTCTGAGGCGGTGGCTCTATAACGCTTGATTCAGTTGTTCAGGTTGGTGGCAGGGTGCCACAATGGCGCCTTTGTCGTGGCAGTCGAATCGGGCGAATTTCATGAATGGCCTTGGGCGTGGGCAGGACCAGGATTGCTTTATAGAGGAGCAGGTGCGGACCGATCGTTTGCACCAGCTGTTCCGGCAGTCATTTGCTGCGATTTTCGGCAGTTACCTGGCCGCGGTGATGCTGTGCTGGCTGTGCTGGGATCGGTTTGACCATCAGGTCATCCTGATCTGGCTGGTGGTATTGGCGCTGACTTCCCTGGTTCGCATCAAGATGTTCATGGAGTGGTTCCGCTGCCCCAATGCCGAACGTACGCCGGACCGCTGGGAGCGCCGCTACTGGGTCACGTTGATGCTGTCTGCCGCAACCTGGGGAGTCGGAGCGTTGGCGGTCATGCCTACCGATGATCGGTTGTCCCAGGTGCTGGTGATGCTGTTTACCGTGGGCATGTCGGTCAGCGCCGTGTCCTGTTACTCGGCTTATCGCTATATGACGCTGGCCTCCATGGCCGTAGTGCTGTTGCCGTGCACGCTGTGGTTGCTGTTCCAGCCGTCCTCCATGCAAGTGGGCGTGGCCATTGCCGTCCTGGTGTTCTCCACCTTTGTGGTCAGCGCCACGCGCAAGCTGTCGGATGCCTTGGAAAAGGCCTTTCGCCTGACCCGCCAGATGGAGCGTGCCCACAACATTTCCACCCGCGCCGCACAGACCGACGAACTCACCGGCCTGATGAACCGCCGTGCCTTCTTCGAACATGCCCAGGTGCTGTACGCACAATGCCGTCACAATCGTCAGCCGCTCTGTGCGTTGATGATGGACATGGACCACTTCAAGGAAATCAACGACACCTACGGCCACCAGGCGGGTGATCAGGTGCTGCGCCAGATTGGTGGGGTGATCAGCGCCTCGTTCCGCCAGGCCGACGTGTACGGGCGCCTGGGCGGCGAGGAATTTGCGGTGCTTTTACCTAATACGTCGCTGGAAACCGCGCGGGACATTGCCGAGCAGTTGATCAAGGCCATCTCGGGCCTGGCCTCCGAACCGGTGCATGGCTTGACCGCCAGCCTTGGCGTGGCGTCCACCCACACCCAGGATCAGGACTTGCACGGCCTGATGAACACGGCTGACAAGGCGCTGTATCGGGCCAAGGCCCAGGGACGTAATCAGGTGGCGGTGGCGGAGTAGGACTCAGGGCATCGCTTTGGCGAGTGCCCGTGCGACCTGGTCGGCGGAGTAGGGCTTGGGCAGGAACTCAAACCCTTCATAACCACTCTCGGCCAGTTCCTCGCTGTAGCCGGAGGTGAGCACCACCGGCAAATCCGGGCGCCGTTGGCGCAGCACCTTGGCCATGGCCACGCCGGTCATGCCAGGCATCACGACATCGGAAAATACCCCATCGAACGCCAGGGCATCCGTGCCGGCCACCGCCAGTGCCTGTTCCGCGTCGGTAGCCCATGTGGTCCGGTAACCGAGGTCCTGCAGGATCTGGTTCGCGAAGCGGTCCACTTCC
Organism: Pseudomonas reactans; assembly: GCF_013385825.1. Classification (GTDB taxonomy): domain Bacteria; phylum Pseudomonadota; class Gammaproteobacteria; order Pseudomonadales; family Pseudomonadaceae; genus Aquipseudomonas; species Aquipseudomonas reactans. The sequence goes on from NZ_JACAPG010000025.1 coordinate 122,297, forward strand.
AGATTGTCTTCCACGATCAGGATATGGCGCTGTGCCGTGTCGGGGATCGGCGTCAGGTCTTCCTGAAGAGGGTCGTAGGACAGCACCTGGGGCGCGACCTGCGGCAGGTACAAGGTAAATACGGTGCCTTGTCCCAGTTCGCTGGCTACGTCGACGTTGCCACCGGATTGCTTGGCAAAGCCAAATACTTGGGATAACCCCAGCCCAGTGCCTTTGCCCACGGCTTTGGTGGTAAAGAACGGTTCAAAAATGCGTTCGACTGTTTCGCCGGGAATACCGCTGCCGGTGTCGGTCAGGGCGATGCTCACAAAAGGTTGGCGGCTTTCCTCGTCGCCCCGGATACGCGGCATGGTGTCCACCGGGGCCACGTGCAAGGTGAGGGTGCCTTGCCCGTCCATGGCGTCACGGGCGTTCAGGGCGATATTGATCAACGCGGTTTCAAACTGGCTGGCGTCGACGCGCACATGGCAAGGACGCTCGGGCAAGTGCACCTGTACATGGATGCGCGCGCCGGTGACGCTTTCGAGCATTTCGCCGATGTTCTTGACCCGCAGACCTGCATCGAAGACTTCCGGGTTGAGCGGCTGGCGTCGGGCGAAAGCGAGCAGTTGGCTGGTGAGTTTGCTGGCGCGCTCGACGGTGTCGGAAACGGCGCTCATATAGCGTTGGCGCCGTTCCTCGGACAACCCCGGTTGGCGCAGGAAGTCCACCGACGAGCGGATGATGGTCAACAGGTTGTTGAAGTCATGGGCCACGCCGCCGGTCAATTGGCCGATGGCTTCCAGCTTCTGGGACTGGCGCAACGCCGCTTCCGTCTGGGTGAGGGCGAGGGTGCGCTCCTGCACCCGTTGTTCCAGGGTGGCATTGAGCTCGGTGAACGCCGCCAGGCCCTCGCGTACGGCGGCGTCGGCGCGCACCCGCTCGATATGCGCCCAGGAACGCTCGGTGACTTCCCCGACCAGCGCCAAGTCGTAGGGCGACCAGACGCGTGCCGTCTTGTGGTGCACCGCCATCAACGCGGTCAGGCGGCCATCCTTGATCAGCGGGAAGCAGACGGTCGCCAGCGCGCCCAGGGCTTGGTAGCTGGTGGCTTCCTCCGGCGGGAATTCGACGCGGTTGTCCTGCACCACCAGCGGTTCTCCGGTACGCAGTTGCTGCACGGCCCGCGCGCCGAATGACGCCAGGCTGTAGTGGCCGACGATGCTCGGTGAGCCCGGCGCGGCCCAGTTGCCACGAATAGTGAAGCCGTCTTCATCGGCATCCATGTCGGCGTAGGCGCAATTGGAGACGTGCAGGTGCTCGGCCAACAGGCGCGTGGTGGTGGACATGATGCTTTCGGCGTCAGTGGCATTGGCCACGGCGCTGCCCACGGCGTCCAGCACCGCCAGGCGGCGGTTGAGGAACACGGTGGCGGTGGTTTCGGTGACGGTATCCAGCATCCCGACAACCTTGCCCTCGGGATCGCGGATAGGGCTGTAGCAAAAGGTGAAATAGGCTTGTTCGAGGCCAGCGCCGCGCTCGATCAGCAGGGGGAAATTCTCGATATAGGTGGCATGCCCCTCAAACGCCGCATTGGCGATGGGACCCACGTCGGCCCAGACTTCACGCCACACCTCACTGAATGGACGACCCAGTGCAAAAGGTTTGTCGCCCAGGATCGGAATGAACGCGTCGTTGTACAACGTGGTCAGGTGAGGCCCCCAAATGATTGATTGTGGGAAGCTCGAGGCAAAACACAACGCTACGGTGGTCTTGAGCACATCCGGCCACTGCTCCAGCGGCCCCAGGGGCGTACTCGCCCAATCATGCTGGCGAACCCGCTCAGCCATGTCGCTGCTGCTTTGCAGCCAATTCATCATTGCCAGAACACCTTGTTTGCCACGGTCTGTTTAACGCCTGAAAGGGGCGGCCCAACAAGCAACAGACCGGAATGCCCGCTGGCAGTTCAGCGGGATTATCGCGGTGATAGCAATTTGACGCACCATCCATTTGAGTGGATCGGCATGTGGGCCTATTGGGCGCCAAAAACCCCCGTCCAGTAAATTCCTGCATCGCTCTTCGGGTCCATGGCATAGGCCGCACCCAACTCACGAAATTGCGGGTTCATCAGGTTGGCACAATGGCCCGGACTGGCAAGCCAACCGTCGACCACTTTGCGTGGTGTATCCAGACCGGCGGCGATGTTTTCGCCGATGTTCTTCGCAATATACCCAGCCAGTTCGGCTCGATCCCCAGGCGTGCGACCGTCGTGGTCGAGGTGATCGAAGAAATTACCGTTGGCCATGTTGCGTGTGTGGCTGTTGGCGGCGCCAGCGAGGTCGTCGTTCCAGGACAAGGGCGTGGTGGCCGTGAACGCCTGGGTACCGCACTGGCGTGGTTGCGACCGCGCGGTGTTGACCAGGTTGAGCAGTTGCTTGCCTTCAGTCTGCCAATCGCCGAGGCCACTGGTGAGCAGCGGGCGGGCGAGCACGATGCGCCAGTCCTGGCCGCTGTTGCTCACGCCGATATCGACAAATTGCGGGTCCAGCACCACGCGGCAGAAGCTTTCGCGCACCGCCTTCATGGCCGCCTGGGCATCCTTGGGCCCCGACAGGCTGATGGCCTGCACATTGACCATCGGGTACGCGGCCCGCGCCAGCGCCTGCTGCAAGTCGCCGACATTGGTGGCCGGCAACACAAGCCGCGTGTCGCTGGCCAATGGCGGCAGTTCCTGGGAACCCTGGTCGCCGCAGCGTTGCACCTGGCTGCGGTATTGGTTGATCTGTTGTACCAACTGACTCTCTTCATTCGCCATCGCGCTGGCGCAGAACACCGTAGTGGCGGCCAGCGTCGTAAGACCCATCATCAATGACAGAACGCGCATGGACGTTACCCTTGAGCTTGAAAGTGCCCATGATGCGCGATGTAACCCGGTCTGGTGCAACGCCTTTTTTGTTTTTTTGCCTCAATGGGTGTTCTGCAGGGGGGTGAAGGCACTGAATCGGCGCCATGCCATCACCCATGCCAGCAGGATCAAGGCCAGTGCGACGCCGAACGTTGCATGCAGGCCATAGGCCACGGATTGGGGGAGCGCACGGGTGACATCCGGGCTGGCCCAAGCGAACACCGCGCCCAGCGCCCAGGCGCCGACAATCAGCCCGAGGTTGCGTGACAGGTTCAACAGGCCCGAGACGGTGCCACGCCGCGCGGCCTCCACATCGCTCATCACTGCGGTGTTGTTGGCGGCCTGGAACAGGCTGTAACCCGTGGTCAGGATCACCAGTGCGCTCAGGTAGGCGAACACACCCGAAGCGCAGGACAACAGCAGCGCACCACAGGCCATCAGGCCCAGGCCGGCCAGTGTCATGCGCGGGCTGCCGAGGCGGTCGGTGAGCCTGCCGGCGGGGACGCCGCTGATGGCCGCGACACAGGGCCCGACCGCCATGGCCAGGCCCATCCATTCGGGATCGAGTCCCAGGCCTCGGGACAAATAGAACGGTCCGACCACAAAAGTGGCCATGATCACGGCGGCGACCAATGCACTCATGACCAGGCCGGTGAGCAACGACGCGTCTTTTAGTGATGCACGGAAACTTGAGCCATCGCGGGATGCCACGCGGGGCCGGTCAACCGGCAGATAGCGGTAGGCTAGGGCGACGGCCACCCCTGCCAATGGCATGCCTATCAGGAAAATCGCGCGCCAGCCCCACACACTCAGCAACACACCGCCAACACTGGGGCCCATTGCAGTGCCGACGGCGGACATCGTGCCCAGCAAACCCATCACGCGGCCGGTACGCTCCTTGGTAACGGTGTCTGCGACCATGCCGAGGGCCATCGCCATCATCACGGCTGCGCCGAGGCCTTGCAGTACGCGCGCTGCAACCAGCCACGCAAGGGACGGCGCCAAGCCGCACAACCCGCACGCCACGGCGAACAGCAGCAACCCGGCAAGCAACAATCGCCGCCGTCCGAACCGGTCTCCGAGGCGTCCGGCACTCACTATCACCGCCGTGATCGCCAACAGGTAAGCCAGCACCACCCACTGCACGGCGTGGAAAGAGGCATCAAACGCCCGCGTCAGGCTGGGCAGGCCAACATTGGCAATGCTGGTACCCAGCGAGGCCAGCAGCATGGACAGGGATAGACTGATGAGGCTGCCGCGTGGGGAGTGCTGCATGGGCAATTCCTTGAATGAAGAGAACTGTCACAAATCTACGGCGCGGCCTAACATGGCGGAAGACGCATGGATTGCAGTTAATAGATGCATGTAACGCCTTATAAGGAGCGCAGATGCCCGATCTCAACCTGCTGATCACCTTGGATGTGCTGCTCGCCGAAGGCAGTGTTGCCGCTGCGGCCAAACGCCTGCGCCTGAGCCCTTCAGCCATGAGCCGTGCCCTGGCCCGTTTGCGCGAGACCACCGGCGACCCCTTGCTGGTACGCGCCGGTCGCGGCCTGGTGCCCACGCCCAGGGCGGTGGCATTGCGTGAGCAGGTCAGCCGCTTGGTGCAAGAGGCCAATGCTGTGCTGCGTCCCGTGCAATCCCTGGACATGGCCCAGGTGGCGCGCACCTTTACCCTGCGCACCAGCGAAGAGTTCGTCGAAAATTTCGGCCCGGCATTGCTGGCGCGTGTCGCGCAGGACGCGCCCGGCGTGCGCCTGCGCTTCATCAACAAAATCGACAAGGACAGCACCTTGCTGCGTGAGGGCAGCGTCGACCTGGAAACCGGCGTGGTCGAACCCACCGCCAGCCCGGAAGTGCTGACCCAGGCGCTGTTTCGCGATCGCTTGGTGGGTGTGGTCCGCAGTGGACATCCTCTCAGTCGAGGTGACGTCAGTGTTGAACGTTACGCCGCAGGCCAGCACGTCTATGTCTCCCGGCGCGGCCAGGACCGAGGGCAGATCGACGACGCGCTCGAAGCCCAGGGCCTCACGCGGCAGATCAATACCGTGGTCGCTGGTTTCGCCACCGCCATCGCCTTGGCCCGTGATACTGACCTGATCGCCAGCGTGCCGGAACGCTACACCGCCCACCAACGGCAAGGCCTGTACAGCTTCGCATTGCCGCTGGCGTTGCCCACTTTTACCGTGTCGATGCTCTGGCACCCCAGGCTGGACGCTGACCTGGCCCATCGCTGGTTGCGCGGATGTTTGCGTGAGGTGTGCGGGCTGCAACAGGTACAATCGCCGCCGCCTTGACGCTAAACCCAGGAATTTGCATGTTCAGCCTTACCCGCTACACCACACCGTGCCCCGAGCCTGTTAATGCTCAGATCCTGCAGATGGTGGTGGACAACCTCACCGACATCAGCAGCGTGGCGCTGCCGCCGAGCAACCTGCTGTACAACATCTACCAGTACGCCATTGGCTTTGAGGTGCACCTGTACCTGGAGGCGCTGAATGGTGCCAAGGGCATTGCCGTCGAGTTGGTGGTGGCAATGGAAGAGGACAAGTTGATCGGCTTTTGCCTGTACCTGCCGGTGAAGGATGACCCGCAAGCCTGCGGCATCGCGTTCATGGCGGTGCAGCTTGGCCACCGGCGCCAGGGTGTGGCACGTGCAATGATGGGTGACGTACTGAGCCGTTATCCCCATGCGGAGTTGGCGTGTTCAGTGGAGAAAGTGCCGGCGTTCGAAGGCATGGGCTTCCAAGTGCGCGGCGCGCGCGGCACCCAGGTACTGATGAATACGCGGGACTACGGCACGGACGGTTTGATGGGCGTGCTGGATGTGGCGGCGATCTACAGCTCATTGGAGGTGCGGCAGATTCATACCTACCTGCTGCAAAAACATGGCAAGCGCGCCATGGTGGATGCCGAGAAACAGCGGGATCGGCATCTTGATCAACTGGCGCGCAAGGTGCAGTTTTTCGTAAATGTGCATCTGGGTTGAACCACAGTCATCACTTGGCGTTCTGTTTGATTCATCGCTTCAACGTCTGACGTCGCTGCCCGCAGGCCTTGCTCAAGCACCTGTGGGACAGCAACCTGAGGTCACCTCAGTGCGTGAGTAAGTCGAGTTCTTAGCGCCTGGCGGCGACGCTCATAAAAAGCTGGAAATCCGGAGAGCGAATCAGGCAACTCGGAAATCTCAAGCCCCGCCAGATGTTCCCGTTTGGCCAACGTATCTGGTTTGAGTTGTGCAAACCACTCATGAGGCATTTTCTGCCGTTTCTGGTTGTTAATGCTCCCCTCAAGCAATTGAAGGTTTGGGAGACGGTCGGATTTTTCGGCCAGCTCTTGAGCGAAATCCTCTGGAATATCTGCCTGACGCATTTGTGATTTGGTGAACCGTGCCTGAGGAAAAATGTGATCCACATGAAAGTGCCTCGAAAAATCGAAGCCTGGAAAAATGAGCGATAGCAGTGCAAAAGTGCGTTTATCGCTGTATCCAATTTCTACAAGCTCATCGAGCTCTTCCTCGGTGAAGGAAAGTGTTTTGCCACGTGCGGACATCACATTCTCTATTTGGACAATGGGAAAGCCTAAAGCAGTGTTTGTGCGGATTTGCTCTCTGATAGCAGTCAGCAATGTATCGAGGCCGCTTCCCCAAATTCCGGATGCTTTCAACAAGCTTCGAATAAGCCACTTTCTGACGTTTTCACGGTCTTCAGCATATTCAAGGCGCACTAGGTAACCTTCGCCAGGCTGTCGAACAAAAAGGTAATAGGCAATAGGTAATAAAGCACTGTCAGCGCGAAGATTCTGACTGTTAAAACCAAAGCTTGCGAGAAGCCGGACCGACAAAAGCAATGCATCGCGAATACGAGCCCAGTTATCCTCCAGTAACGACATGTTGCCCTTGTTGAAATTCTCAACCTTGAATCCAACGCTTCCGATGTCAGAGAGCATAAGGCCCGCTTTTAGCACAAGGTCCTTGCTGAAGCTGAATTGATCACCCTCCTTGTTCATTTGATCCACCAGCTGATGGATCTCATTGCGGGCATCAAGTCGAGTCCACTGAGCGACTGCAATGGATAACAGCAAATCCGAATAGGATAGTGGCGTTCCGCCGCTGTTCATTCGGATAAAGATATTCAAGACTCTCTCAAGGTCCTGTTCAGTCTCTTCGAAATAGCTGATTGGTTCCTTCACGTGCACCATAGTATGGAGGTCGCGCAATGTCGCTTTGGCTGTCCTTCGCTGTTCCTTGGGCAGATCCAGATCATCAAGACTGTCTGTGAGGTCATGATCACTTTCAGTCATGACTCGCCCGCATCGGAACCAGAGGCTTCCGTCAGTATTGAGTGTTGTGGGCGTATCGGTCAGGAAGGCAAAGCAGTATTTCGATCCCGTTTCTGCGTCGGGCTTGCCTAGTAAATCTAGATAGAGGTGCCGAACAGGAAAGGCGTCATCGCTTGCCCACCATTTGCCTGGGAGCTTCCAAGCATACGAGCCGCGTAGACCAATGTTAAGCGCCGTCATCCGTTGTTGGCCATCGAGGACAGCAATCAAGTCACGATCTGGCAGCGTCTTCAAAAGCGCGCAGTGGTAATTGTCCCTTTGATGGTAGCTTTGAACAAAATCATAGAACTGATATTCGCCACGTTTCTCGGGAGCAATTCTCCAAAAAAGGAAGGTGCCGAAGGGGTAACCTTGCATCAGGCTATCGAAGAGCTGACAAATTTGCTCCGGCCACCAGACGAACTCCCTCTGAATGGCGGGAAGAATATATTCGTGGGAAGCAACCTTATCCAAAAGCTGCTTGATCGAGCCGCCAGGTTTATACATACATCATCCTTGTCATAATGAGTGCCCCATTTGGAGCCCATGCTTCGCTAGCGTCGTGCTGAATTATTGCGCGGAAGGATTAGAGCGCACGCGCTCAGCGCTTGCGTGGCTAAGTTCCCCGACTTGGCTAATTTTGTCAAAACTGTCGTGTCGGTCCTGCGACAAACAATGTGTCCAAGTGCAAAGCCGGCACTTCCGAACAGCTCATTTCAGAGGCCGCGGGGGGAGGGGTTGATTGTCCAGTGAACCTGCAAGCGTTACGGACCGTTATCAAATCCGAGCTCAAAAACCTCCCTTGGCATGAAGCCAATGGGAGGTTGGATGTTGTCCACGAAAGTCTTACGGCTTGGCCAGGTTCCAGTTACCGCCAACGCCGTCGCCGGTGATATCACCCGGCTTGCTGTCCTTGACCCAGGTGTACAGCGCCTGGCCTTTGTAGGCCCATTGCTTGCTGCCGTTGTCACGGGTGATCACGGTGTAGCCGTCCGCATCCTTCGCTGCCGCCGAGGCGGTGAACGCCGGCCAGTTGGCCAGGCACTGGCCGTTGCACACGGATTTGCCGGCGCTGTCTTTGGCGAAGGTGTAGAGGGTCATGCCTTTGCTGTCCACCAGCACTTTGCCCTTGGCGCTGTCGGCCACTTTGGCCGGGGCGGCGAAGGCCATGGAGGAGACGCAGGCGATGACGACGGCAGCCGCGAGGGAGAATTTTTTCAGCATGACGAACTCCTGGTATTTATAGGTTTGAGTACTGGCGTTGTGCTGTATTCACACGCCGTACTCAGGTAAACACCCGCCGCGCTGGTTTATTCCTCACCCGTCAGAAATTATTTAAACGCGGCCGCGATTGACCATCGCCAGGATGGTCGCCAGCAATTCCTGCTGTGCCTCTTCGCGACTGATCTCGCCACTGGCCGCCGCCTGGGACAGCGCCTCCGCCGCCCCCAACATGCCGCGCAGTCCCGCCTGGGATATACGGCCAAAGGGCGACAGCGCGTCACGGCATTTGTCGAGAAAGATCGCCTCGTACTGGCGCTTGAGGGCTTCCAGTTCCGGCGAACTGCTGAGGGCTGCAATCACCCCCGGGATTTCCCGACCCTGCAACAGCACGCAGTCCACATAGGACGCGGCGATCACCCAGGCACGGTCGTCAAGGGTTGCGCTGCTGGCCGCGATGGCGCTGGCAAAAACCTGGTCCTGACGCGCATCGAAGTCCTCATACAACGCGGCCAGCAACCCGGCGCGGGTGACGAAATGGTCATAGACCACCGGTTTGGTCACGCCCGCCAACTCCGCCAGGCGGCCGAGTGTGAGGGCTTCGGTGCCTTCATCGCGCACCAGTTGCCAGGCCACGTCCAACAGTTGGCGCAGGCGATCTTCGCGGGACAGGCGACGACGAGGAGCGGGGGACGCTGTGCTTGACATGCTTATATACCAAAAGTAACTTACTAATCGTAACTTAAGCCCAGCGTAACCTCTCAGGGAGTCATTGTCATGCACGCACTCATCGTTGTTGCTCACCACGACCCGCAATCCCTCACCCACAGCGTGGCCGCCCAGGTCGCCGCCGGCCTCGCTGCGTCGGGCCACACCTTCGAAATCGCCGACATCGCCGCCGAAGGGTTCGACCCGCGCTATAACGCAGCCGACCATTTGGTACACCGCACGCGCGCCACGCCGCCAGCCGACGTACTGGCTGAACAGGCCCGTATCGACCGCGCCGATGCGCTGGTGTTGGCATTCCCGATCTACTGGTGGTCCATGCCGGGCCTGCTCAAAGGCTGGATCGACCGCGTGTTCATCAACGGTTGGGCCATCGATTACGGTCCCGATACGCCAGTGGTGAAGAAGTTGCGCCACTTGCAGGTCCATTTGCTGGCCCTGGGCGCTGCCGATGACGACGCGTTTGATCGACACGGCTACGCCAAGGCCATGCGCACGCAGATTGATTACGGGATCTTCGATTACTGCGGCGCGCAGGTGGTGACGTCAGCGCTGTTGCTGGATTCGGAAAGCGGCGGGGCGCAGGCGCATCTGGAGAAGGCCAGGGCCTTGGGCGAGGGGCTGTTCGAAACCGAAACAGTCGCCGGTTGATTCAACCTTCGCGAAACAAATCGTGGGCGTCGAGCAGGCGGTAAGCGATTTCTGGCTGATTCTCCAGGCCTCGGCGGATCGCGGCCGGGATCGATTGGCGGGTCTTGCGGCACAGGCCTGGTAGCTCGTCGATGACGATCTGGATGCCGCGCATGCTCTTGACCTCGGTGTGACCCGGCGCGATATGCACGCGGATGCCCAATTGCTGGTACATCAGCTGTTGCATGCGTTCCAGGTCTTGCAGGCTCTTGAGGTGTTCAAGGCGGTCGAGCAGTTTTTTCTCTTCCTGGCGCGTCAGGTTGAGGATACGCAGGTCGGCGCCCGGCGCTTGCAGCAGTTGTTCGCGGTCGCAGACGCAGGCGCCGGGTGGGCAGGGTTGGCGGATTGTCATGTGCAGTGCCTCCCCATTCCGACGCCGAGCCCTCAGTAGCTCAACTGAACCCCAAGACTGCCCAGGGCCTTCCAGTAGTCAGGATAGGTCTTGGCGACGCAGTCCGGGTCCTGTATGCGGATGCCCGAGACTTTCAGCCCGGCCAGGGCGAAGCACATGGCGATGCGGTGGTCGGCGTGGGTGTCGATCAGCGCGTTGCAGGCGGTGCCGGCCAGCGCGGGGTCGCTGGCTACCAGCAGGTCGTCGCCTTCGATGGTCGCCAGGCCGGGGCGGATCTCGTTGAGGCCGTCATGCAGCGCCTGTACGCGGTCGCATTCCTTGACCCGCAGGTTGGCCAGTTCGGTGAAACGCACGGGTGTGTTGTTGAACGCTGCGAGCACTGCCAGGGTGGGGATGGCGTCCTGCATCTGCGAGCCCACCACCGTGGCCTGCATGTTCGGGAATTGCGCGATCACGGCCTGGGCCTTGGCGTCCGGCTGGGTGAAGTCCTGCGCGGCCACGCCGATGTCGATGCGGCCACCGGTCAACACTTCAGCGGCCCACAGGTAGGTGGCGGCAGAGGCGTCGGGTTCGATCAGGTAGTCGTGGGCGGTGTAGCCGGTGGGGGCCACGCGCCAAGTGGTGTCGTCGACCGCTTCGACCTGGGCACCGAAGGCGCGCATGCAGTCCAGGGTCAGGTCCACATAGCCACGGGCACCGATGTCCTTGCCGGTCAGTGCCACTTCAATCGGCGCTTCGCCACAGGCAGCGAGCATCAGCAGGGCTGACACATACTGGCTGGACAGGCCGCCGTCGATCTCGAAACGCTTGGCCTTGATCTTGCCGACGCCGTGCACAGTCACGGGGGGACAACCGGTGGGGCTGTCGACCTGGATGCCGTTCTGGCCGAGGGTTGCCAGCAGCGGGCCGATCGGGCGTTTTTGCATGTAGTCATCGCCGTCCAGCACCACGGTGCCTTCGACCGTGGCGACGGCGGCGGTGAGGAAGCGCATGGCGGTGCCCGCGTTACCGAGGAACAGGGGCTGCGGTGGCAGTTGCAGTTTGCCGTGGCCGGTGACGACGAAGGTGGTGTCGTCGGGTTCGTCGATGATCACGCCCATTTGGCGCAGGGCCACGGACATGTGGCGGGTGTCGTCGCTCTTGAGCGCGCCGCTGAGGCGGCTGGTGCCTTTGGCCAGGGCGGCGAGCAGCAGGGCGCGGTTGGTAATGGATTTGGAGCCGGGGGGCGCGACCTTGCCATTGAGGGGGACGTTGGGCGGGGTGACGGTCACGGTTTTCTGCGAACTCAAGGTACAGGGCTCCTGATTCATGGCACGGGCGGCGGGCGGACCCGAATAATCAGCCAAAGCGGCGGTGCTTGTCGAGCGCGGGGTCATGGCCGCTGATATTTATTGTGTGTACATCAATCCAACTGTAGGAGCTGGCTTGCCAGCGATGGCGTTTGTTCGGTGTACATATCCGTTATTTGGGTGATGGCGGGTATTGGTTCCGCCCTTACGGCGGGTCACTTTCGAAAAGCGCGAAAGTAACCAAAGCGCTCTTGCCCCAACACTCGGCACCTCGC
>NZ_JACAPG010000025.1:134121-144551 GCF_013385825.1 Pseudomonas reactans
TTCGCATCGTGGATACGCTTTTTGTTTTCTGTAGGAGCCGGCTTGCCGGCGATGCAGGCGCCTCGGTCCCAGCAGGCTGTTATCGCTTCGCCAACCAGTAATCATGCAGCTCCCGCGCAGCCGGTTCGATTTCGCTGACGCGTTGCTGGTGTGCCTGCACATCCAGGTCGGCCGGGAGTTCGAAGTTGTCTTGTTCGGCGCACCAGGAGATTTTTTCCAGCAGTGCAGCCTGTTCTGCCGGCAGTTCCGGCCAGTTGCCGATGGCGCCGCCGCGGATGTAGCCAAAGCACCATTCTTCAGCGAGGGTCACGGGGTGGCCTTGGTGTTCGGTTTCGTCGAAGCGGGCGTTGAAGCCGGCGACGTCGGTCGCCAGTTGTCCGGCCAGGGTGTTGAGGTGGCGCACGCACAGTTCGAGGAAGCGTTGCGCTTCGTCCATGTTGTCCCATTCCGGGTTTTGGCCGCCCCAGATCGCGGGGAACCACTCAGCCACGTCCACCTGGACCGGGCTGGACACCAGTGCGGTGAAGTAGCCGTCGAGTTCGGCCAGGTTCAGCACCGAGTGGTCGTCGCCGTACTTGAGCAGGGTATTTTCGATGAATTCGAATTCGGCAGGAGTGAGGGGTTGGGCGTGCATGGGCATATCCTTCAAACGTCTAGCGCCGCGAATGGGGGCGGCTTAAAGCGCAAAGGATGGCGTGTGTGCAGGGTTTTATCCAGCGTTTTCCCAGCGGCTGCAGAGCTTGCTGATGCACACCGAGCCCGCCACCGCGAGGATGATCGGCACCAGGAAGTCATGGTCGATGCGGGTGAATTCCGCCACCAGCACAATCGCGGTCAGCGGCATGCTCATGCTGGCGGCCAGGAAGGCGGCGGCGCCGATGATTGCAAATGCGCCCAGGGGCACGCCCGGCCACAGCAGGCTCCAGGCGCCGCCGAGAAGGATGGCGAGTAAGGCGCCGTTGGCCAGGCCGGGGGTGAGCAAGCCGCCTTCGGCTCCGGCGCGCAGGCTGCTGGTGGTGATCAGCACCTTGACCAGCAGCAATAAAGCCGCCAGCCCAATCGTCAGTTCATTGTCGAAACCCAATTGTGCCGGGCCTTTGCCATTGCCGAGTATTTGCGGCAATACCATCGCCAGGCCGCCGATGAGGGCGAAGTTGATTAACGACAGCACGGGCAAGCGCCAGCCTCTGGCGGCATTCGCCCGCGCCTTGCCGGTGAGCCGGGAGAATCCGTAGGCCGCCACGCCAAATACCGGCCCGCACACCACCGCCCAAGCAATCAACGCCGGGCTCAGTACAAAGTGCGGGACCACATATTGCGATTCCGCACCCAGCCCGATCCACGCCACCGAGGCCGCAATTGCTGACGTCGCCAATGCAATCACCGCCGCCGGCCAACTGAATGCGCCCACCAGCACTTCCAGCACAAACACAGCGCCACCCAACGGCACGTTGTACACCGCCGCCAGGCCCGCACCGGCACCGCAGGCGACGATCAGGCGATGCATCTGCGGGTTGAGTCGCGCGCGCTGGGATAACCAGGTGGCGACCAACGCGCCGACTTCCCGTGGCGCCACTTCACGCCCCAGGGGCGAACCCAGGGCCACGGTGATGATCTGCAGCACGGCGTGGGCGAGGGTGGTCTTGGGCGGCATGATTGGCATCTTTTCCGACACCGCTTGTTTGATGCTCACCAGCGGCCGGCCATAGCGATAAATCACCCACCAGCCCACTCCCGCGACCAGGCCGCACACAACCAGCACCAGCAAGCGCCGCTCGGGCGCCGCCGCCGTCACGCCCAGCAGGAAGGTTTCATGGCTGATCAGGCTGTCCAGGCTATAACCGTAGGCCAGGTGCTGAATGCCATGCAGCAGTAACGCCAAGAGCATCCCGCCCAACCCGGCGCCGATGCCGGTCAGCACGACCACCAGGGCAAGGATCAACGATGAGCGAAACGTGGTCGGCATAGGCGGCTCCAGGCAATGGCCCTGATTGTATAGCCGATAAATCGGCGGCCTTGGGTGAAATGTATCGGCGCTGCTTGAAGCGCGCGCCTACAACATTGCATTACCTTTGCCCGTCCCGTTTTTGGCCGATGTGCCGTCACGTTCCCTTGTTATAGTTCGGGCCTATCACTCGCCAGTCAGGGATCACTGCCATGTCCGAATACCAAGCTTTCGTCGTCGAACTCACCGGCAACGTTGCCCATGTGCAGATCAACCGCCCGGAAAAGATCAACGCGATGAACGCGGCGTTCTGGACCGAAATCATCGACATTTTCCAGTGGGTCGAAGATACCGACGCCGTGCGCGCCGTGGTGCTCAGCGGTGCCGGGAAGCATTTCTCCTCCGGTATCGACCTGATGATGCTGGCCTCGGTGGCCAATGAATTCGGCAAGGATGTGGGCCGCAACGCACGCTTGCTGCGCCGCAAGATCCTGGAGTTGCAAGCCTCGTTCAATGCCGTCGACAACTGCCGCAAGCCGGTGCTGGCGGCGGTTCAGGGTTACTGCATCGGCGGCGCCATCGACCTGATCAGCGCCTGCGACATGCGTTACGCCGCCGAAGGTGCGCAATTCTCCATCAAGGAAATCGACATCGGCATGGCCGCCGACGTCGGCACTTTGCAACGCCTGCCGCGCATCATCGGCGATGGCATGCTGCGGGAGCTGGCTTACACCGGCCGTCAGTTTGGCGCCGAAGAGGCGCGCAGCATCGGCCTGGTCAATCGCGTCTATCCCGATCAGGACAGCCTGCTGGCCGGGGTGATGGAGATTGCCCATGAAATCGCCGCCAAGTCGCCGATCGCGGTCACCGGCACCAAGGCCATGATCAGCTATATGCGTGACCATACAGTCAATGACGGCCTGGAATACGTTGCCACCTGGAACTCGGCTATGTTGCAATCCAACGACCTGCGCGTGGCCATCGCGGCCCACATGAGTAAGCAGAAACCCGAATTCGTGGATTGACTGACATGACCCCAGGCTGGATTACCACTACGCTGCTGGACAACGACACCCCCGGCGGCTGGGCCGTTGCCTGCAGCCGCGACGGCTTTTTGCATGACACCAATGGCCCGCTGTTTCCCAGGGAATGGCTCAAGCGCCAGGACCTGTCGGTATTTGCCGAGCATGGCATCGGCCACCTTGATGGCGAGCCGGTGTACCTGCTGGAACTCAATGCTTCTGCGCAAGTGCCGGGTTGCAGTTGGCAGGGGCTGCGCGGCTTCATGCTGCAAGGCGATCACACCCTTTACAAGGTGTTGGGCTACGCGGCACAGATCGGCACCTGGGCGCGCGAACACCGGTTTTGTGGGAGTTGCGGCCAACCGATGGTCCAGGTTCCGCGCGAGCGGGCGATGTTCTGCCAGGCGTGCGACCTGCG
Source organism: Pseudomonas reactans (assembly GCF_013385825.1). Taxonomy (GTDB): domain Bacteria; phylum Pseudomonadota; class Gammaproteobacteria; order Pseudomonadales; family Pseudomonadaceae; genus Aquipseudomonas; species Aquipseudomonas reactans. Next base: position 137,507 of record NZ_JACAPG010000025.1, read on the forward strand.
CAGCTACCCGCGTATCTCGCCGAGCATGATCGTGCTGGTGACCCGCGGCGACGAGATCCTGCTGGCGCGTTCGCCACGTTTTGTCACGGGGGTGTACAGCACGTTGGCGGGGTTTGCCGAGCCGGGCGAGTCGGCCGAAGACTGCCTGATCCGCGAAGTGCGCGAGGAAGTGCAGGTGGAGGTCAAGAACATCCAGTACATGGGCAGCCAGTGCTGGCCGTTCCCGCATTCGATGATGCTGGGCTTTCATGCCGAGTACGCCGGGGGCGATATCGTGCCCCAGGCTGATGAGATCGAGGACGCGCAGTGGTTCAATATCCACGACTTGCCGCCGTTGCCGGCGTCACGTTCGATTGCGCGTTACCTGATCGACCTGTATCTGGCCCGTCGACTAGGCCACGCTGAACCAGTGCTGCCAGGCTAGGCGCACGGTCAGCCCAAGGACCACGGTGATGAACACCGGGCGAATGAATTTGGCGCCGCCGCTGATCGCGCTGCGTGCGCCAAAGAATGCGCCACACATCACCGACACGCCCATGGCTAGGCCGACGATCCAGTCCACCGAACCATTGATGATGAACACCGTCAGCGCCCCCGCGTTGCTGACGAAGTTCATGCTGCGCGCCACGCCGCTGGCTTTCACCAGGTCGATGGGGTGCAACAGCATTGTGCTCACGGTCCAGAACGCTCCCGTACCAGGGCCGGCCACACCATCGTAGAAGCCCAGGCTGAAGCCTTGGGTGGATTGCCATTTCTTCTTGATCGGTGCATCGGCGTCCACTGGCGCCTTGGGCGTGCCGCCGAACAGCAGGTACACGCCGCAGGCGAACACGATCACCGGCAGCATTTTGTTCAGGGTTTCAGCGGGCAGGTAGTGGGCGACCACGGCGCCGGTCAGCGCACCGATCAGCGTGCCGACAATGGCATGCACCCACTGGCGCGGATGGAACAACTTGCGCCGGTAGAAGGTAAAGCTGGCAGTGGCCGAGCCGAAGGTAGAACTGAGCTTGTTGGTGCCCAGTACCAGGTGCGGCGGCATGCCGGCGGTGAGCAGCGCAGGGGTGGTGAGCAAGCCTCCGCCGCCGGCGATGGCGTCGATGAAACCGGCGATAAAGGCGACAACGGCCAGGATGGCGAGGGTGGTGAGGTCTACGCTGAGTTCGAAGGGCATGGGCTGGGCTTTTCTGGCAGGGTGCGCAGCGAAGGGGCTGGGCGAAAGGCCGCTATCTTACCTGCCGGCCGACTGTAGGAGCGAGCTTGCTCGCGAAAAACCTTAACGACTACGTGGGTAGTCTGGCTCGCCGCGGTGGCCTTGCGTTCTTCGCGAGCAAGCTCGCTCCTACAGTCAGTTGTGATCAACCATGGCGCTTGTCGAGCCACTCCAACGCCGTCCGCCAGATACAAATCCCGAGGAAATACGCCGACATCAGCGACCACAAGCCAAACGTCCACGGGTTGGTGTTCGGGTAATCCATCACCATCAGGAAGCTACACAGCAACCAGATCGTGGTTACTGCGATGTTGATCGGCATGAACCGCTTCACCCGGAACGGGTGCAGGAATTTCATCGGCGTCACGGTCAGCAGGGCCAGGCCGATCACCGTCAGCAAGGTCACCCAGGCTTCCGGCTGGATGATATAGACGCACAAGGCCACCACATTCCACGCGGCGGGGAAGCCGACGAAGTAGTTGTCCTTGCTCTTCATATTGACGTTGCAGAAGCAGAACAGCGACGACACCAGGATCACTGACACCGTGAACAGGTGGGTAAAGTCCGGCAGGTCGATATAGCGATAGATAAACAGTGCGGGGATAAACACATAGGTGAGGTAATCGATCACCAGATCCAGCACCGATCCGTCGAAGCTCGGCAGTACCGTGCTCACATTCACCCGTCGCGCCAGTGAGCCATCAACCCCGTCCACCACCAGCGCCAGGCCCAGCCACAGCAGGCAGGCCTTGGGTGAGTTTTCCAGCAGCGCCAGGGTGGCCAGGAAGGCCAATACCACACCGGTGGCGGTAAAGCCGTGGGCGCCCCAGGCTTTGAGTCTGGCTACATGCAGGGTCGATATCACGGGCGGTTCTCCAAAAGGTGAAACGGGGCAGCCGACGACGTGACGCCGTCGAGTCTGGCCGGGGAATGCAGGTATCGACCGGGAAGGGGGTAAGAAGGTTCACCACCCCGGTGTATCACTTAGCGTAGCAAGCGTAAGACGTTTCGGCATCAGGCTTGGCGGAACACCAATGCCTTTAAGCCACTGCGCACGTCAATATCAGGAAATTCCGGCGGGTTTTGCAGCCGCTCGACAAAACGCAGGCCCGGTGCTTCGCGGGTGACGCCGTCGATCAGGAAGTCTTCGCCGAAGGCCGGGTCGTTCATGCACGCCAGTACCGTGCCCTGTGGCGTGAGCAGATCCGGCAGGCGGCGCAGTACGCGCTGGTAGTCCTTGGTCAACAGGAAGCTGCCTTTCTGGAACGACGGCGGATCGATGATCACTAAGTCGTAGGGTCCGTTGTTTGTAACCTTGGCCCAGGACTTGAACAGGTCGTGGCCCAGGAAGCTGACGTTGCTCAGGTCATGACCATTCAGGCGATGGTTGTCGCGACCCCGGCTCAGGGCGCCACGGGCCATGTCCAGGTTTACCACGTGGTCGGCGCCGCCTTCGATGGCGGCCACGGAAAACCCGCAGGTATAGGCAAACAGGTTGAGCACGCGCTGGCCCTTGGCCTGCTCACGCACCCAGTTACGGCCGTAGCGCATGTCGAGGAACAGCCCGCTATTCTGTTTTTTACCCAGGTCGATCAGGTAGCGCAGGCCGCCTTCAGTGATGGTCAATTCGTCGACTGGGTTGCCCGACAGCCATTCGGTGGTGCTTTGCGGCAGGTAACGGTGTTGCAGCGCTATGGTGTAGATGCCGAACTCGGTTTGCAGCAGGTGCTTCAAGGCTTCCAGCTGCGCAGCGTCCGGTTCCTTGAACAACGCCACCAGCAGCACGCCTTGCAACCAGTCCACCGTCAGTTGCTCCAGGCCCGGCCAGCAACGGCCACGGCCGTGGAACAGGCGGCGGGTTTCAACCGGTGGCGTCGCCAGAGCGGCGAGCAGGTGGGTGTGCAGGGTGGCGAGTGCGTCTGGGGTCATCGTTAAACGTCGGTCGTTGAGCGGGCGGCATTTTAAACACAATTGCGGGCTATCGTCCTGCTTGAGCATAACGTGCTGGTAAAAAGACGATTGGCAGTGATTCATGCTCAAAATTCCACCGATAGCGCCTGATAACAGGCAAAAAATCCTCCAGCACCGACATAAACTGGAAAAAAAGCCCGGAGGTGCCCATGAACGGTTTCACGAATGCGGTGATTGATCAGCAAGAGTTGGATGAGTGGCGCGACGCCCTGTCTTCCCTGGTCAGCCACGCCGGCCCCGCGCGGGCGCGGCAGATCCTCGACCTGCTGGCGCAAGATGCCAGCGCTCCGCACATCGACTGGAAACCGTGCCACGGCACGCCCTACATCAATAGCATCAGCGTGGCGCAGCAACCGGCATTCCCCGGCGACCTGGCTACTGAAGAACGTCTGGCCTCGCTGGTGCGCTGGAACGCCTTGGCCATGGTGGTGCGGGCCAACCAGGCCTACGGCGAGCTGGGTGGTCATATCGCCAGTTACGCCAGTGCGGCGGACTTGTTCGAAGTCGGCTTCAACCACTTTTTTCGCGCCCGTAACGAGGGCTTCGGCGGCGATCTGGTGTTCTATCAGCCGCATTCCGCGCCAGGTATCTATGCACGAGCTTTTCTGGAAGGCCGCTTGAGCGAAAACGACCTGGCCCACTATCGCCAGGAAATAGGTGGGCCCAAGCAGGGCGCACGCGGCCTGTCCAGCTACCCGCACCCGTGGCTGATGCCGGACTTCTGGCAGTTCCCCACCGGTTCCATGGGCATCGGCCCGATCAGTTCGATTTTCCAGGCGCGCTTCATGCGCTACTTGCAGCACCGCAATTTGCAGGACACCACCGACCGCCACGTGTGGGGCGTCTTCGGCGACGGCGAAATGGACGAACCGGAAAGCATGTCGGCCCTGACCCTGGCCGCCCGCGAAGGCCTGGACAACCTGACCTGGGTGGTCAACTGCAACCTGCAACGCCTCGACGGCCCGGTGCGTGGCAACGGGCGCATCATCGATGAACTGGAGGCCTTGTTTGCCGGCGCCGGCTGGAACGTGATCAAGCTGGTATGGGGCTCGGACTGGGATGCGTTGTTGGCCAAGGACGCTGACGGTTCGCTGGTCAACACCTTGTCCAACACGGTTGACGGTCAATTCCAGACCTTCGCCGCCAAGGACGGGGCCTACAACCGCGAGCACTTCTTCGGCCAGAGCGAGTCCCTGGCGCGGCTGGTCGAGGGCATGAGCGATGAGCAGATCGACCGCCTCAAGCGTGGCGGCCACGACATGGTCAAGATCCATGCGGCCTACCACGCCGCGCGCGCAGTCAAAGGCAAACCCACGGTGATCCTGGCCCAGACCAAGAAAGGCTTCGGCATGGGCGAGGCCGGGCAGGGCAAGATGACCACCCACCAGCAGAAGAAATTGGACCGCGATGCGTTGATCGCCTTCCGCAATCGCTTCCAGTTGCCGCTGACCGATGAACAGACCGAATCCCTGAGCTTTTTCAAACCGTCCGAGGACAGCCTGGAGTTGCGCTATCTGCACCAGCGTCGCACGGCGTTGGGCGGCTACGTACCCAGTCGCAGCCAGGTCGCCGCCCCGGTCAGCGTGCCGGCCATATTGGGTTATGCCGGCTTCGCCACGGCTGCCGACGGCAAGGAAATGTCCACCACCATGGCCTTCGTGCGCATGCTGACCAACCTGCTCAAGGACAAGGCCCTCGGCCCGCGCATCGTGCCGATCGTGGCGGATGAAGCGCGCACGTTTGGCATGGCCAACCTGTTCAAGCAGATTGGCATCTATTCCAGTGTCGGCCAGCGTTACGAGCCGGAAGACATCGGCTCGATCCTCAGCTACCGCGAAGCCACCGACGGGCAGATCCTGGAGGAGGGCATCAGCGAAGCCAGCGCCATCAGTTCCTGGGTCGCGGCGGCCACCAGTTATTCGGTGCATGGCCTGCGCATGTTGCCGTTCTACATCTATTACTCGATGTTCGGCTTCCAGCGCGTTGGTGACCTGATCTGGGCTGCCGCCGACCAACGTGCCCGTGGCTTCCTGCTTGGCGCCACCGCCGGACGCACCACCCTGGGTGGCGAAGGCTTGCAGCACCAGGATGGCAGCAGCCACCTCAGCGCGGCCACCGTGCCCAACTGCCGTGCCTACGACCCGGCGTTCGCCGGGGAATTCGCGGTGATCCTCGACCACGGCATGCGCCAGATGCTGGAACACGACGTGGACGAGTTCTACTACGTGACCCTGATGAACGAAAACTACCCGCAGCCCAGCCTGCCGGAAGGCGTTGAAGCGGCGATCATCAAGGGCATGTACCGCCTGCAAGGCACCGCCGACGCCAAGGTGCGCCTGCTCGGGTCCGGCACGTTGGTACGCGAGGTGCAAGCGGCGGCACAGTTGCTGGCGGACGATTGGCAGGTGGAGAGCGAAGTGTTCAGCGTCACCAGTTTCAGCGAACTGGCGCGGGATGCGCGGGAGGTTGAACGCTGGAACCGCTTGCATCCGCAGGCCGTTGCGCGGGTCAGCCATGTGAATGCGTGCTTGCCCAACGGCGCGCCGGTGATCGCGGTGTCCGACTATGTGCGGGCCGTGCCGCAGATGATTGGCGCTTACCTGGATTCCAACTACACCGTGTTGGGCACCGACGGCTTTGGGCGCAGTGATACGCGGGCGGCGTTGCGAGATTTCTTTGAGGTGGACCGCCATCACATTGTGCTGGCGGCGCTGACGGCGTTGGTGAAGCAGGGGCATCTGGAGGCGCGGGTGTGCCAGGAGGCGATTGAGCGTTATGACCTGCAGGCCGAACGCGCAGCCTCCTGGAATTGCTGAGTCAGAAACTGGCTATCAGTGGAGGCCCAAAAGCCTCCCTGATAAACCCCGGGGCGATATACCGCTCGTAATGCGCCTCGGACAGCAGGAAAAACTCTCGGTCAATCGCATCCCGCAGATCCGCCAGGCTGCGCTCGCGAAACTCCGGCAGCAACGCCAGCCCATACGCGTCCAGCTTGGAAATCACCCGCGCACCCCGGGCAATCAGCTGATACGCCCAGCAATACGCCGACTGGTGCGGCATGAAGCGGATCTTGCGCGTTTCAAGCTGCTGGCGCAGCAGGTGCGCATCAAACACCTCCAACTTGCTGGCCATGACCTGCACCAGCAATTGCTCCAGGCGCAGCCACACCGCCTGTTTCTCGTCGGCGTTATAGCCGTTCCACTGGATTACTTCGTGGTGATAACGCTTGCAGCCCCGGCAGACCAGATCCCCGTAAACGGTGGAGCACAGGCCGACGCAGGGGGTCTTGATGGTTTGATTGGGCATAAAAACTATTTAACGGGTATCAACACCAAACCTGTAGGAGCCGGCTTGCCGGCGATGGCGCCCGCATGATCGCCATCGCCGGCAAGCCGGCTCCTACACGTTAGTCCCAGCTCAGCGCGCCGCCGGTCTGGTACTCGATCACACGGGTTTCGAAGAAGTTCTTCTCTTTCTTCAAGTCCATGATCTCGCTCATCCACGGAAACGGGTTGGTCGTCCCTGGATACTCTTCCTTCAAGCCAATCTGAGACAGACGACGGTTGGCGATGAACTTGAGGTAATCCTCCATCATCGCCGCATTCATGCCCAACACGCCGCGTGGCATGGTATCGCGAGCGTATTCAATCTCCAGCTGAGTCCCCTGCAGGATCATCTGGGTCGCTTCTTCCTTCATCTCGGCATCCCACAGGTGTGGGTTTTCGATCTTGATCTGGTTGATCACGTCGATACCGAAGTTCAGGTGCATCGACTCGTCACGCAGGATGTACTGGAACTGCTCGGCCACGCCGGTCATTTTGTTGCGACGGCCCATGGACAGGATCTGGGTGAAGCCGCAGTAGA
>NZ_JACAPG010000026.1 GCF_013385825.1 Pseudomonas reactans
GGCCCACGGATTCAAGCCGGAGTGAGGGCACACCGAGCCTAGGCGAGGTGCCGAGTGTTGGGGCAAGAGCGTTTTGGTTACTTTTGCGCTTTTCAAAAGTGACCCGCTGTAAGAGCGGAACCAATAGTGGCCATCACTCAAATAACGGATATGTACTCAATCAAAACCCCACCCCCTGCAACGGCAACTCATAAGACTTCTTAACCGTCCGAACCACCAACGTAGAAGAATAAGTCCGAATCGGAATATCCCGATAAGTCTCCAAAAACCGATAGATATACTCAGTATATTCAGCAGCATCCCGAAACTTCGCCACCATCACAAAATCAAACTCCCCCGTCATCAAGTAGCAGTCCTGAATCTCCGGATGCCCAGCGAGTATGTGCTGCATCCTGCGATCAATATCATTGCTATCCCTATCCAATTTAATCAGAAAAAACGCCGTCACCTGAATCCCCAGCTTGCGCTCATCCAAGACCGCCACTTTCGCCTTGATAATCCCCGCGCTCTCCATGCGGCGAATCCGCCGGTAACAACTGGTGGACGACAGCCCCACACTGTCACTCAACAACTCCAGGCTCTGGTCGCAATCCTTTTGCAACTTGCCCAGGATTTTCAAATCCATGGCGTCTGTCATCGGTTCCAAATCGTCCTTGAAAATTGCAATGAATCCGTCGCAATGACGGGCCAATTTGCACAAATCCTGCGCAGTGGCTAGTTAACATCGATTCAGCTTAGCAGCCCGGCCAACACCTGGCCTTACGGCGGCATGAGAGGGATCTTATGATAGTCGCGAAACCGACATGGACCGCTGATATCCAAGGACTTTTCAGCGCACCCTACTGGATACCCGTCAGCCAGCGCGCCGCCGTAGCGGCCACCTGGATCGGCTGCATGAATGCCTACGACGTGTTCCTGGAAGACCCGGCGTCAGTCAAGACCTGGTCGGAGACCATCTACCAGCACCTCGCCTCGCGCAACATGCCGCTGACCACCGACCAGCAGCAATTCTGGCCAATCGATGCCCTGGAAACTTTCCGGCTGTGGGTCAACCAGGGCTGGCGCTTGAACAGCATCTCGCCGTTTGATGTGGCCGAGCGCATCCCGCCACCGGCGCTGCCGCACCCGGTCAAACGCGTGCGCCAGGACATCCGCTCGCTGAGCGCCGATGAACTGAACCTGTACCGCGCCAAACTGGATGACGTGATGCACATCGGCGACCCCGACAGCGGCTCGCCCTGGCAGCGTTACGCGTACATTCACACAAACTGGTGCCTGCATTACCAGGAAGCCTTCGCCCTGTGGCATCGCGCCTATCTGCTGTACCTGGAAGCGTTGATCGACTGCGCGATTCCTTACTGGGACTGGATGGCCGTGGACGCCAGCATCGACGGCAGCCCTCAGGCCGGCCTGCCCCAGGCTTTCCTCGATGAAACCTATGTGCACCCGCACACCGGTGAAGTACGACGTAACCCGCTGCGGTATGCGGCGGCCAAGGACGGCTGTTCCAAGGTGTGCGCCACGGCGCCGGTCGGGGACGTGGATTGCCTGTATGTGCAGCGCAACCCGCTGTTCTATACCCAGGGCGAGGCCTTTCGTTTCGAGCGCACCCAACTGTATGGCATGAGCCGGATCTTTCAGCAGCAGGTGGTCGATGCGCTGGCGTTCACCACGTTCAGCCAGCCGCAAGGCGTGCCGGGCTTCCCCTGGGCCAACATCACCAGCTTCGATCCGCCGCAACCGAATGACCTGTATCCCAACCGCGCGCTGAATTTCGATGGGCTTTACGAGCAGCCCCACGACAACTATCACGGCTGGATCGGCGGTGACATGGCCGATAACGCCTACACCGCGTTCGACCCGGTGTTCTGCTCGTATCACGCCAATATCGACCGCATGCTGGAGGTCTGGATCCGCGCCAACCCGGCGGCGCAGTACACCACCCAGTGCCTGTTGCAGCCGTTCGCTGGCCATCAGGCCGACGAAGTGACCTTCACCAGCGCCGACACCTGGCGCTACACCACCCTCGGCGATATGGCCCAGGACAGCCGGCATATCGGCTACGACTACGGCACCCCGGTGGCCCCGCAGTTTGGCGCAGCGAAAGCTGCGTGCTGCCATCAGAAACCGACTGCCATCACCGGCCCCTGGGTGGTGTTCGACCATGTGCGCTGCACCCACGACACCTACCTGATCGACGTCTTCCTCAATCAACCCGACGCCACGGCGCAACATGCGAATGCCGACAACCCGCACTACATCGGGCGCTTCAGCCGCATCGGCATGGGCCTGGTGGACGACAAAGGCCGCTGCATCACCCAGGGCGTTTCCCGCGCACTGAATGCAGCGCGCAACGTCAAGGCGCTGAACCTCAAACCGACCGATACAGCGCAGTTATCGCTGATCGTGACCCATCCCGATACTGGCCAGGTGTTGACGCCCGATGCGTACGCGCCCCTGCCTGGCTTTATCGCCCAACTGGTGTGGGACGACCCACGCCAAACCTCTGCCGGCCCCGCTCCGGACGCCGGTTGCTGCTCCACCAACACCAATGCTGGAGAACCAACATGAGCACGCCCTTCACCCAATTCACCTCCCCTGCCGAACAAGCCCCCAAGGACTACAACAAGCTAGGCCTGGAGAACGAGCTGTCCACCTTCGAAACGAACTGGAACAACAACGTCACCGGCTGGACCCAGATGTCGGTGATCGGCAACCCCTGGTCCAACCTCAACGACGCACCCCGCTCGGGCTACTACAACCCGATCGAAAGCGGCTACGGCACGCAGACGCCAGTGACCATCACCTGGCAGCCCTTCCCCAACCGGCTGTGGACGTTTTTCTACAACAACGGCGCCGCCGTGGTCCCGCAATTGGGCGGCAAGGCCATGACCCTGGACCAGGTGATGCAGTTGACCGACCACGGCCAGATCACCCTCAACAACACTCTGTACTCGCTGTATCCGGACCCGAAGGCGACCCAACTGCAGATCCCCAGCGTGCTGTGCAAGTCCATCAACTGGCACGGCCCCTACGCCGACTTTTCACCCTCGGGCCCACGCGGCTGGCTGGATGAATATTGCGAGTGGTCGATCACCCGCGACCCCAACGGCAACATGCGCAGCATCATGTTCACCAGCGAGAACCCGGCTTACTTCCTGACCATGTGGAACATCGACCCGCAGGCCGTGCTGGGGCTGTACAAAGCCTATGTCGACCCACAGGTGAAGATCGAAGACTTGTACCTGCGCTACACCGCCAACGGCCCGACCGGCAACGCCGGCGACCCGGTGCTCGACCCCACCACCGGCCAGCCCGCCTACGACACCGTGAACAAATGGAACAGCGGCACCGTGCGCATTCCGGGTGTGTCGGGCGGCGCGATGCACCTGACCTCGGGCCCCAACACCCTGAGTGCCGAGATCTACCTGGCGGCGGCGGCCACCATCCTGCGGCCGATCAAAAGCAGCGGCAACCAACAGAACCTGATCTGCTGCGCCCAATACGGGCAGAACTACCGTAACTCCGATCCGCATATCGGTTTCTCCGCCAACCAGGAAGCCGTCAAAGCCCTGATTTCCTTGACCAACCCCATCGGTCTGTACCTGCAACAACCCAAGTCCTTCAGCACCTGGAAAGGCCCGCAAGGCCAGGACGTGAGCAGCTACTGGCGCATCACCCGTGGCACCGCCGGCACCGGCCCGAACAACTCCGACCAGATTCTGCAGGCGGTGTTCGAGGTGCCGGCCAGCGCGGGATTCTCGATCAACGACATCACCATCGGTGGCACGCCGATCGACTACGTGTGGGTGATCGCCAACGAGCTGAATGTGGCCCTGAGCGTGACCCCGGCGCCACTCACCGCCACGCCCCAGGAATGCGACTGCGTGGCAGCCAACACTACCGATGCACAACCCTGGCCGGTGCAGTTACTGCCGATTGACCTGTTCTACGGCCAGTCCCCCAGCGACTTGCCGGCCAGTTTTGCGCCCGGCAGCTCGGGCCAGTTCGTGCTGGTGGTGCAAGGCGCCGACCCGAAGACCACGGCGGCGGATGCGCGGGTGCAGTTTTCCAACCCTGGGATCACGGCTCAGGTCACGAAATTCCTGCCGGATGCCTCGGCGATTCCAGGGCAGACCGACAGCGGCGGCACCCAGGGCTACATCATGACCGTCACCGTCAGCAGCAATGCGGCGCCGGGGCTGGTCAGCGTGCGCGCGCTGAACCCCAGCGAAGCCGCCAACCCCAGCGCCATCCAGCACCCATGGGAAAGCGGCCTGGCGCTGGTGCCTGTCGCCTGAGTACCGCCCGGCCGCCCATGCCTGGCGTGGGCGGCCGCCTCCTGAATCTTGAGCAAGGAATGCGACCATGAACGGATGGCTTCGCCCGCTGCGCCGGGCACGCTTGAGTGTGTTGTGCTGGGTCACCTGCGCCCTACTTCCCCTGCTGGGCACCACGCCGGCCAATGCAGCCTCGGACGCCCAGAGCTGCGTCAGCCAACTGGTGTTCGATCCCACCAGCGGCGGCTTCCTGCCGGTGAACAATTTCGGCACCGAGCAGGACTTTCTCAACTGTTTCGGCTGGCAGTTGTTCATCGCCATGAACTGGCCGGTCAACCCCGGCTGGCCAGCCAACCCGAGCCTGGCCGGTGAGCCGGACACGCAAAGCACCGCGGCCCAGTTCGGCGTGCCGCCAACGCCCGGCCAGCCCATGAGCAACGCCCCGGTGTGGGCCAGCTACAAAGACGCCAGCGATATCTTCCTGCCCGGCGCGCCCAAGCCCTCCGGTTGGGGCGTGGAAACCCTGGTGCCGTCCAATTGCACCGCCACCGGCAACCTCAAGGCATTTTCCACGGGCGCGCGTAAATTCATCACGGCCACCTCGGAAAGCGCGATCAACCGCAAGCACCGCTTCCACCTGTCCAGCGGCACCCAGGTGACGCTGCCGGACTCGATCATGGAAGCCTCCGGTGGCTGGCTCACGGACCAGTCGGGCAACCTGGTGTTTTTCGAGCGCAAAGTCGGCAAGGCCGAGTTTGATTACATCGTCGATAACGGGCTGTACGACGCTGCCAACCAACTGATCGTGGCGCAGAACAGCGACAACCGGCACCCGGCCGGCCTGTCATTGCCCGCAGGCAAACTGGTACGCGAGCTGCCGGCCCAGGCGCTGCCCCAGGAAGAACTCGGCGCCCTGGAACTCAAGGCAGCCTGGCGCGTGCTCACCAACAAACCCGAGCTGTACGGGCGTTACCTGACCACCGTCGCCTGGCTGCAGCGCCCCGACACGCTGCAATGTACCCAGGAAGTGGTGGGTCTGGTGGGCCTGCACATCATCAACAAGACCCAGACCCAGCCGAACTTCATCTGGACCACCTTCGAGCAGGTCGACAACGTGCCCGACGGCGGCGCTACCCCGCCCGACGGCTATAGTTTCAACAACCCGGCTTGCACCGGTGACGCCTGCACGCCCAACATCGCACGGGTACAGTGCGATACCACTCACACGCCGCCCAACTGCACGCCTCTTGATCAGCCAGTGCAGGCCACGCGACTCAATGCCACGCCCCAGGACCTGCAGGTGTTGAACACGGCGGTGCAGCAGACTTTCGCCCAGAAAACCCAGGGCCAATCGGTGTTCCAGTACTACAAACTGGTGAACGTGCTGTGGTCCAAGACGCCCAACGCGCCCAACGATCCCGGCCCCGGGCCGAATGTGAAGGTGCCGCTGTCCTATGGGCCGTTTGTCAGCGACCAGAGTGTCGTCGTCGCCAACACCACCATGGAAACCTACGTGCAGACAGATAACTGCAACGACTGCCATCAGTACGCGGCGATTGCCGGCGGGTCCAAACTGGCGTCGGATTTCTCCTTTCTGTTTGGCAATGCCGACTCGGCGAAGAACACGCGCCTGATCAAACGCATCGAGGCGTTCAAGACCCTCAAGGACAACCCGTAGCCGAGGCAAAAAAAAGGGGCGATCAGTGATCGCCCCGAACAGTACAACGAGAGGTCCTTTCCAAAGTCTTACAGGCTGATCTGCTTGCGCTCCTCATCCGTCAGCCGCGCCCGCGCCTGTTCACTCAGCGGCCCCGCGCCCAGTACCTGCACCGGGCTGTCGGGGTTGTAGCCGGAGGTTTTCTGCGCCGGTACAGGTTCCTGTGGCAATGGCTCGCTGCCTTGGCTCAATACCTCCACGGTCATGATTGACGGCCGGCCCTGCCTGGCCGCTGCCTGCTGGCTGCGCGCCGCGTCTTCCGCCGCTTGGGACGCCGCCGCCCCCGCTGCGCTGGCCGAACTCATGGCACTGGTGTTGACCGCGGCTGTCACCGGCACCCCGGACGACTTGCCCTGGGTCTGGATGTTGGCTGCGTTGACCACACGCAAGGCGGCAATGTTGACGTTGCCGGAGACCCGAATGCCGGCCTCGCCCGCGTCGATGGTGCCCGCTGGCGCCAACAGGTCGATGTCGCCGGCCGGTACTTCGGCAATCGGGGCCAGCGTGGCGATACCGGCGCCGGCGCTCGGTACGTTGGGCGACAAGGTCACATTGCCCCAGGTGTCGTACACCCGCTTGGGCGGGGTGTAGAGCACGGTGGTTTTCGAGCCGCGGCCGGCGTTGATGTCGCCGGCGTTGGACCAGGCGAGAATTGCCCCGCCAAAGGTGGTCATGATCCGACTCTGGCCCAGCAGGATACTGCCCTGGGCGTACAGCTGAATATCCCCGGCACCTTGGGTCAGCACACCAGCGGTGGTCGGCGGTGCGGTGCCCTCGATACCGAAGACCTGTTGCCCGCCCGGGCTGAGCATCTGGATATCGCCGCCGAACCGGGTCTGCACGCCGGCGCCACCATACAGGGTGATATCGCCGTCATACGCGATCGGGTTGCCCGCCACGTCTTTACTCGGCAACAACCCATCGATGGCCGCGCGGCTGCGCGCAAAGCTGCCTGAGCGTGGGCCTGCTTCCCGGTTGAATTCACGTCCGCCCTCACGCACTTCGGCAAAATAGACCGAGCGGGCGAAGATTCGTTGTTGCTCAGGGCCCAGGCCCGCGAAATACGTACTGCCCTGGTTGGCGTCACCGCTGAAGGCATAACGTTCCTTGAGCCATTGCAGCAGTTCAGCCTCGTAGGTTTTTGCCACCTTGCCAGCCTGCCACGCCAAGGGCACACCGTCGACGGCCAGATTGCCACGGTCCAGGTACGGGGTGACGAACTTCAAGTAATCCAGGCCATTGGCGCCTACACCGGCTTCCAGCACGATAGACGCACCGGAGCGGGAATCTCCGACGGCCACCGGCCCCAGGCTGGCGATGGAGGCTTTATCTTCCATCAACAGATTGCGCCCGGCACTGACTTCCAAGGTGCCGGGGCCTGCGACATTGAAGCTGCTGTACACAATGTCGCGCCCGGCAGACACCACCGAGACATCGTCAAGACGGTTATGCACAAACAGATTGCCGCGGCTGTCTCCCGAGTAATCACCGTTGTTGCCCAGCACTGCAGGGAACACCGTGGACGTGCCCAGATACGTGCCTGACCCGACAATGTCGCGCCCCGCCCGCATCCATACCGGGCCTGCCGACTCATAGCGCACTTGCCCCGCCCGTGTGCCGTTGAACGTGATGATTTCGCCACTGCGCAACCCAACGATATCGCCCTGCCGGGCATAAAACCTAGCCGGTTGTGCCTGGGTATCCGGGCGCACAAAATCAGTAGGGCTGCGCAGCGCGAAGAAGGTGAAGTCATCACGCATCGCATCACTGCCCAGGTTGTCCACGACGTTGCTGAACCCGTTTCTGCCGACAAACGCTGGCGCAAACGGCGTCGGTATCGACGTCAGGCTGTCACCCGACTGGTTGACGGCGTAGCCACTGGCGTAGATCGAATCGCCGGCCAACATCGCCAGCCGCCCCTTGTTCGACGGCGCCAGCAACAGCGAGTAAGCGGGGTTGTTGGGCTGCGGGCCGCTGCCCAGCGCGGACGCACCCAGGTAGATACTGCCATTGGCCGCCACCACGCCGAGCTTGGAAGGGAAGATGAAACGCCCATCCGATCGGGAGTAGTTCTGTCCTTGCAGTGGATCGACACTGCCACCGGGGCTGAGCGACACACTCTGCACACTGGGTGTCACACTGCCGCCCGCCGAGAATAAGTCGATGGCAGTGCGCTCGGTCCATAACGAAAACCAGGTGGTCCCATTGCCATAGTCCTGGCCGTTGTAATTGAACGCTTGGGCATGTTCGGTGGAAACCCGCCCTGGGTCGCCGGCCCCCGCCAACACCAGGTCACCTCGGGTCGACAGGCTGGCGGTGGCATCTCCCAGCATCAGCGTGATTCCGCCGGTGGCTGTACCCAGGCTCGCGGTGTAGGGCGAGTAGGCCCGGCTGTCCATCACATCCTGATCGCCACGCATACCTCCATAGTTCAAGGCGATTCCGCCCAGGCTACCGGCCTGCAGATTCAGGGCACCGCGCAGGTTGGTAAAGACACCGTTGAGGCTGAGGGTTTCTGCCTTGAAGTCGGCTGACCGCGCATCGGCAGCGTTCGGTCGGGTCGCACGTGCGTCCAGCCCTGGGTTCAAGTCCCCGCCCATGCGCACATTCAGGTCACCGCCGCCGGTGAGCAGCAATTGGCCGTCAACCAACCGCCCGGAGCTACCGACCGCCAACACCAGCCCTTCGCTGCGGGGTGCCCTGCCACCATCGGCAGAGCCACGGCGAACCTGCATGCCGGCGTCGCTGCCCAGGTCCAGGGTCAGATTGCCGCCACCCAGGGTGCCGATACCGGTGAACCCGACCAGCCTCGGCAGCAGGTCGATCTGTTTGGCGTCTTCAAATTGAAGGTTGGCTTTGCCATTGCCTTGGATATAGGTACCAAAGTTGATCCACCAACTGGTCGGCGCAGGCGTCACGCCAGGGGTGTTGCCCGTGCCTTGACGCCACAGCCAGTTACCCAGGTTGCCACTGTTGAGTTGGGTGCGACCGTCATTGACCATTGCCACACCCTGGTTTGGCGTCCAGATATCGCCTGTCAGGCTACCGCCTGTGCGCAGCAACAGATTGCCGCCCCCATCGGGGTACCAGGCGGCGTATGGGCTGCTTTCATCGACCAAGGCCTCATACGCCTTGGCTGCGCTGCCCAGCACCGTTCCATCTGCCGAGGTGGCGCGAGCCCGGTCAAAGTCTCCGGCGGCACTGCCTGCACGCGAAGCGCTAGAGGCCCCGGCGGTGTAGATACCATACGGCGATTTCATCGCCACATTGCCTGCAGCGATAAGGTCCAGATCCCCAGTCCCGGTACGCAGTACGCTGAAAGGCTGACTCACCGCCGAGACCAGCTTCACATCCCCCAGCGTGATCTTCTCAGGAATGGCCGGTGTGGGTTCACCCTGGGAAATGCACAAATCAGGGTCGCAGAGGCTCTCGTCCTCGGGTGATACCGGCTTGCCTGGAACAAACCCGAAGAGTTCTCCGAGATCACTCCACACATACTTGACGCGAACACACATCTCCGCCTCGTCGCAGGAAACCCACTCAGATTCCGGCACCGGCGTACCCGCCTCGACGCCAAACAGCTCTGCGGCAAAGTCACTCCAGTACCACGCGCCACCCGGCCGGGCTGGCTGACCAGGCACGATGGTTTTCACGCGGGTTTCATAAATCCCATAGTGCGTATCGGCCAGGGTCAGGTCGCCGGCATAGGCCGGCTGGATGGCTCGCGTGTCGGCAGCCTGGGTATCGGCGCCCGATACCAGACGCAGCGACCACGATTGCGAGCCCTCGGCCAGCATGGGCGCCACGGCCCAGTTCTGGCGCGCCGTTGCGCCGGTCACCGTGCGCAACGGCACCGACACCGCCCCATTGGGCAATTTCACATCGGTGCCATAAGGAATCAACGCGCCGACCTTGAGGGTCAGGTTCCCGGCCAACAACACACCATCGGTTGCAGTGCCCGTCACGGCCCCCCGGCTGGGTAAAGGCACGCCCGCCGGCCAGGTCATGGCGCGCAGGGACGCTGCGCCCGCCAATACGGTACCCGCGTCCAGTTGCGTACCGGCGACCAGCACCACCGGTTGTTGCAACAAGGTGCCGGCGGCATAGAGCAGGTTGCCGGCGCTGTCGCGCACTGCAGCGCTCAACACAGTGTTGGCGGGCAAGGTCAGTGGCGCATCGAGTGTGCCCTGGGTCGGTAACACCGTGCCTTCGGCCAGTGTGGTGGCCTGGATCGGCAGCGCGTAGTTGAGGCGCTTGCCCGTGGGGAACGCACTGCCGTTCGCGAGGACGACGCCAGGGCCAGGCACGATCACATCGGCGCCGAACCCTTGCAGCCCAGGGGTCAACACCCAGCCATTGTCGTCCGGGGTCGGGGGCGGCGGTGCAAACCCATCGTTGATGCTGCCATACACATTGATATTCCCTCCGGCACGCACCACCAGGCTGCCCACCTCGCCCGAACCGTACACCGAAGTCTTCGGCGTATTGGGGTTGACACTGGCGTAACGGAAGCCGGACAGGTCGAGGTCGCCGCTGATCATGAGGTCACGCTGGGTGACGATTTCCACACCGGGCCGCAGGTGGAACGCATCGGCGTAGCGGCTGTTGTTCAAGCCCGCAAGCTTGCCCGTCATCAACCCGGTATTGCTCAAGGCATTGTCGATAAAGGTTTGGGCAAGCGCGTGTTTCTGCTTCAGGTAATCCTGATCAATCACCTGATACGGTAGACCGCTGGCCGAAGGTTCGACGCCCATCGGGGCATCGGTGTAACGGGCCACGGCGTTGACCGCGATGGAACGCGCGCCCAACACGTTGACCTGTCCGCTGGCATCGATGGCCACGTCATTGGCATTGAGCCGTGGCGCATTGAGTTCCAGGGTGCCTCGGGCGACACTGTCGTATAGCCCCGCGGCTGCCGTGCCATGGCGCAGGTCGATGCGCGCACCATCGGCCAAGGTCAGTTGACCGTCGCCGCTGCTGAGTTCCACCATTGCTCGGTTCGGCGCGTCGATGATCTTGCCGTAGCTATCCACCCGCAATGCCGTGCCATGAGCGTCCAGTACTGCGCTGCGGGCAAGGGTCAGGCCCTGTTTGCCTGCCAGCCGAATGCTGCCGACACGCTCGCCACTGGCATCAACGGTGCCTACCACCGTCAGACTGCCGTTATCCACCGAGACATTGACTTGATTGGCCTTGAGTTCATCGCCAATCACCAGGCTGCCCTGCTTGAGCTGGAAGCTGCGCGAACCAAACACCTGCCCCTGGTTCAGGCGTTGGTTCAAGGCGGCGAAATCTCCCACCTGCTGCGCACGGATATCGACGCCACCGGCCAGATACGGCACGCGCGTGCCACCGGCATCGTAATAGCCGCTGCTACCGGCGCGAACCTGCCCTTGCAGGTCGACCTGCCCGGCACCGGCGCCCACAGCCACGGCCTTTAGCAAGCCGCCCTGGTTGAATTGGGCAGACAGGTCAATCAGCGCGCCTGCCGCCTGGTGAATGTTGCCGTGGCGGCTTTCCAGGCTGACATCGCCGCCCCAGCTGTATTGGCTCACATCGTTGATCCGCACGGTGCGCCCACTGAGGTCCAGGCGCGAAGCCGCGCCCAGGGTCAGTGCTTCATCAGCGCTGAGGGTCAGCTTGCCACTGGGCAGCACCACCGAGGTGTCCAAGGCCACGTTGCGCCCGGACAGCAGCAACTCGGCGCCCAGCGCGTCGATGGCCGTCGTATCCACCGCTGCCGCACTGTTGGCCGCAGCCTTGACGGTCACATCGCCCCCGGCGGTGATCCGGTTGACCGAACCGGCTTCGCCGGTCAGCAAAGGCGTCGTGATGTTCAGGTTGCCACCGCTGTAGGCAAAGCCCTTGCCAGCTTCATAGGCACCCTGGGCCTGATGCACGGTCAAGCTGCCTTTGTGGTTGGCAGTCATGCGTTCACTGGCGTTAAGGTTGACGTTGGCAAAGCCCAGGGTCATCCGGCCATTGGTGGCCAGGCTGTCGGGCTGGGCGTTGCGGCCATAGCCGAATTCGATGCGCCGCGCCTGCAGTTCCAACGTGCCGCTGCCGGTGCCTGCGCCATTCTTGATCACCGCCGGCGGCGCACTGATGTCGCCGCCCCATACCAAGGTGCCGGTCTGGATCAGCGCCACATCGTTCGCGGCGCCATACCCATAGATCGCGGGTGTGGTCAGCAACAGTTCATCGAGCAGCGACTGACCCGAGCTGTCGAGGGTGCTCAGGCGGGCGCTGCCATAAAAATTCAGCGATTGCCCGGCAGTCAGCGCCAGGCTTTTCAAGGCCGGCGCGCCATAGGCGGTATCACCACGCAGCAGCCGGTCCAGCACCTGCTGATTCAGCGTCAGACCTGACGGCAACGCGCCCCGCGCGGCGGCCTCGGCCAACGCCTCGGTGCTACCCACGTTGATCCCGCCCACTGCCAGGGCCAAATGGCGAGTGCCGTAGCGCACGCTGTCGCCCAAGGCAAACTGGTTGGTGGTGGCGAAGGCAATCGAGCCCTCGGAATAGAGTGAGGTGTCACCGCTGCAGGCGCCTGGGTTGCATTGGCCGATCAAGATGCTGCCCGGGCCGATACCATTGGCGCCGCTGACCGGCGCCAACATCTGCAGGCGTCCATTGGAAACGGCCAATACGCTGCGGTTGCCCGGTCGATAGATAAAACCATCGTCAGAATCATAGGCGGCCTTGCCGCGCCCCAGGGTATTGATCGATGCACCCTGCTCGATTTCGAGGGCTCCCGATGACCTGCCCGACACCAGGAACACTTCCGGCGCGGCGAGCGTTGCGCCCTGACGCAAAACGACTGAATTAGCAGTGGTTGCCGCCAGGTCGGACCTGACAAAGTTGCCACCCTGGCCATACACCACCGTCATTTCTCCGCCCACCACCAGCCGGGCAGCCCCCAAGGCATTCAAGTCACTGGCGCGCACCGACACCATCGACGCCGCGGTACTGGCCTTGGCAGTATCGGAAAGCACTTCCATATCGCCACCCGAAATCACTGCAACCGTGGCACCAAATCCGCCTTGCGAGGCGTTGAACCGCCCCACACCGTCAAAGCTGAACCCCAGGTCTTGTTGACCAGCGACCAGGCGCAACTTCAGGGTTTTGGCGTCCGCTTCAAGCGCCGCGCGCGGCACACCCAGCCGTAATGCATCCGCACGAACAAAGTCCGCGTAAGGGGTTTCGTTGTACTGGGAATAACGGCGCAGCACCGCAGCCGGAGTGACAATCACCTGGCTCGATAAACTGTCACGGATCCCGGTTCCGGCAATCGACAGGAAGCCTTCGGTTGACCAGGAGCCGTTGTTCATGACCGAAGCGCCGCGCATCGCGCCGTTGGCGAAGGGTGCTGCCAAGCCGTTGATCTCTACCCGAAACGCCCCCGGCAACAAGGCGTACGTCGACGGCAGCAAAGTGTAGGTACCCGCTGGCAGCCCGGGAACACCGGCACCGATACTGATTTGTTGCCCTACCAGCGGTTGGGTCGCGCCCGCTTCGCCGCCGCTGGGTGCGACCCCTGGCTGGCCGCCGGGAACAATCGCATAAATCGGGTTCGTGGCCAGCCCCGGCAAACTGAAGCGCCCGTCCGCGCCTATTTGCACCAAGGGGTTGTAGCGCGCATCGGTGGAACCGCCGCGCCCGGAAACAAAAGCTGCGCCAAGCAATTCGCCGCCGCCGGAGAGGTCCAGCACCGCCTCCTGCTGCACCTTCAACGCGCGGCCCGTCAGTTGCACGCCCACCGCCACATTACCGGTGCTGCGGGTGCCGCCGACACCCAGCAACTCGACCTGCTTGCCGTCGTACTGCCAGGTCACGCCATCGACTGTTCCGCCATACGGCAGCACCAGGCCACCGGCGCTGACGGACGTCAGGCTACCTGGCAACAGATTGATCAATTTGGTCGAACGCGTGATGCCGCCGTCCACGCCCAAGGTCAGATTGCCCATGGGCGCACGCAGGACACCGCCCTGCTCGATGGTCGAGGCGCCTAACAATAAACTGCCAAATACCGAATAAGGTTGGGCCGGGATCGCACTGCCGACCCGGCCGATGCGCAACGTACGCGTCGGGTCAAAGTCGCCCCCTGTGTAACCGGCCGTGACCTCTGCAACGGCACCGGTAGCCGGGTAAATCTGCGCTGCCGTAAGGTTCAGGTCGGCTGAGGTGATCAAGGCGGTTTTGGTCTTGTCGGAACTGCTGGCCAAAAAGCGCATGTCCCCCTGGCTGATCAGATGGGCCTGATCGAAGGCACGCCGGTCAATGGCGTCGGCCAAGGCTTTGGAGCGCTCGGCATGGGCGCCAAAGTTGACGCTGTCGCGCACGTCCAACACGTTGGCCGCTGCAACCCTCAACAGGCCCGCCGCCGCTTGTGTGGAAACGCCGCCCTGGACCGTCGGGCGAACGAGGTTGTCGGTCCCCAGGCTGTTGTTGCCCACCCCGGCCAGTCGCACATAGGGCGCTGCCAGTAGCACTTCGGATTGCCGCGCCGCACGATCCGTCAACGCCATCGCCCCGGCATACAGGCTCAGGCTTTGCCCCAGACGCAGGGATACGTCACCGTCAAAGCTGATCAAGCCATTGCTCAGCAACGCCAGGTTGTCAAAGCCGCCGGCGTTGACTTGGCTGACACTCAGCCGGCCGTGGCCGTAGGTCAAGCTGCCCGCGACCGATTCAGGGGTGCTGCCGTTCGGCAACGGCGTGCCCGACTCGGCGGTACTGACGATCAATTCACGCGCCTGGCGCACTCGGGTAGCCGCCGAATCAGCGTACAACGGCGCTTCCAGGGCAATGTTCAGGCTACCGCCGGCGGCACCCGCCCCCCCGCTGTTGGCCCTGAGCAAGCCGTCCAGATAGAGGCCATTGTTGGACGCCAGGGAAAGGCTGCCACCTCGGCTGGCGATCACGCTCGGGCCCAGCCCGGACACATCCAGCACGGCCTGGGTGCCGGAAGCGTCCAGGCGCGCGCCTTCGCGCACCACCACAAACAAGTTGGCGGCGCTGGCGATGCCGGTGGCGGGATCGATCACCCCGCCCACCACGATAGTGCCGCCCTGGCCCACTACACCGTAGCGCCGACCCAGGCTGTCAACCGCCGTCACTGCGCGCGCAGCCACATCCAGCACGGCGTGCTCGCCGATCCAGATGGAGCGGTCGTGACCTTTGGCTTCAACCGCGTCGGCCACCGCAGGTTGTACGCTGACGCCACCCAAGGTGATGTTACCGCCCCAGGCATTCAATGCGCCGTCCACGGTCAGTTGGCCAATGCTGCGCACACCGATGGACTGGCCCGGATCCACATTGATCACGGCGCCCTGGCCGATGCGCGCCTGCACGGTCGCCATCTGCGCCGCAGTGGACAATACAGTGCCCGCTTGCAGGTTCAGGCTCGCGCCTTTGCGCACGGTCAACTGACCCTTGGTGGGGTTTTCCTGGTAGAGGGGTGGCGTCCAGATTTGCAGGGCACTGCGCGGGTCTGCGCCACTCACCACGCTTTGTCCACTGTCATTGAGGCGGTACACCGGCACAGTGACGTTGACCTGATGACCGTCAGCCACCAGCAAACCTTCGTTGCCAGTGATGTCATAGGCACCGAAGCCCTTGTTGAAGAACCCGCTGCCCAGCTGCAGCGTCCCGCCTGGCGCAGCAGCCACCGCATCGCTGATCAGTACCTTGCCCGCCTGCAGGCTCAAGCGGCCACCGCCGTTGACCCCATACCCGAGCAATTCGCCGTTGAGGACCAGGTTGCCCCGGCTTTCAGCACTGTTGGCGTTGGCCGCCAGCGTCAGGTCACCGCCCTTGCCGCCGATCAGTTGGTTCCTGGCATCCAGGGCCGCGCCGGAAGACACATCCACGCGGCTGCCAGCCGCCAGCGTCACATCGCCGCTGCTGCGCACGGCCACGCTGCCGCCGTTGAGATAAGGCAAACGGCTGCCGTCCTCCACGTTCAGCACTTGGTTGCTCCACAGGCCGCTGGTGTCCAGGGACACGCCGCCGTTGACGGTCAAGCTGCCGCGACCGCCCAGGGTCACATCGGCCCGGCCGGTCGGGGTAATCTGCGCCAGCACGTTGCCCAGTTGCAGGCTGCCGGCGTGCGCGGTCAGGTTGGCATTGACCTCGACCTTGGGGCCGAACAGGGTGATGTCACCTCCCGCTGCCACCTCCAGCGCACCGTCGACCCGAATCGAGCCAGTGCTGGCGATGTTGATCGATCCCAGTTGTGTCGCGTTCAAAGCGTCGCTGTCCAGATAAAGCGTGGACGCCCGATCAGTTGGCAGCACAGTGCCCAGGTCCAGACCGGCTGCAATGGCATGTGTACGCTGCCCCAGCACAATGTTTTTTACCGTGTTGGCGTCCGCGCCCAGGGCGTACTGCACCTGAGCGCTGTCCTTGACGTAATACGGCACATAGTTGCCGACCACCAGGGCGGCGCCGCGCGCCACGGCTTTGTGCGATTGCAGGTAACCGTCCAGGCCTTTTTGCGCAGCCTGGGTCTGGCGATCACCCTGGAAGGTATCGCCCACCACCTGTCCCTCCAGCACTGCACTGGCGGTACTGACGACCAGGCGCCCCGCATCGCGCCCCACGGTGTAGCCGGCCTCGCTGCGCTCACGGGGTGCAATCAAGGGGTTGTAGTAATACTGGGTTACACCCCAGCGTTGGCTTTGGTCTTCATACCCCTTGTAGAACCCGGTATAGAGCAGATCCCCCGGCGCGCTGGACAGTTCATACAGTCGCCCGCCAGGGCCCTTGAGCCACGTCTGCTTGACCTTGCCAGCCTGTACCTCAAGGGTCCCGCCCGACACATTGATCTGGGAGCCTTGCTGGGTCACCACGTCCTTGCCGCTGAACGTCACCGTGCCACCCTGGGCCATCCATTCACCAACGCCATGGTTGCGTGTGCCCAGGTAACCGCCCACCTCCAGCAGCCCTCCCGCGGTGTACCAGCGGTCAGTGGCATAACCATTGGTGCCGGCCGGTACAAAAATCAGGTCGCGGACATCCACCCACACATCGTTGTTATTGAGGGCCTTGCCATCACGGTTGACCGCCGCATCACGCTGCTCGTTGCCCTGGATATTGACCTTGACGCTGTTGGATTCCATCGCCAACTTGACGCCGATGGCGCCCGCCACATCGATCACCGCTCCGTCGCGCAACAGGGTGCGCTGCGCCGCCTTGACGCCCACTTGGCCACCGGTGGCCAGGGTCAGGGAGCCGCTGCGAAAATCCACCGTGCCGTCGCTGGTGATGTCCACCAGCGACTGGTCGCGGCGGTAGACATCCGCCGGCACAACGTTACCGGCCACGTCGACCGACGGCTTGATCAACCCGGCACGCTGGCTGTCGAGGGCGTTGCTGGTGTCGAGCACAATGGCGCTGAGGCTGCCCTCGCCCAGGGTCACCCCGGCGTTGTTGCCCGTCCCCTTTAAATGCATTGTGCCCCGGGCGTCCACCGAGGAGCTGGCGAGCAACACGCCGTTTTGCAGCACCTGCTGGCCGGTCAGGGTAATGTCACCGGTTGAGGCCTGGATCAACCCGTTGTTGCTGGCCTTGCCACTGCCGGTAACGCTGACTTCGTTGCCACGCGTGGTGGAGGCAATATTCCCGTCGGTGCTGTAGCCCTTCTTGATCACAAAACTGTCACCGCCTGCCAGGAAGGTCTGGCCGCGTGCGGTAGAAATACTCCCGGCGTTCTCCACCTCTTTGCCGAGCAGCAGCACATAACCGCCGCCGGCGGTCGAGGTGGCAGGCACGTGGGTCTGGATCTGTGCACCGCGCTCGACCGTCACATTCCCAGCGGCCTGGGCAAAACTCGGCGCGGTGTTGCTTGAGCTGTACAAGCCCCTGGCAGTGAATTGTTCATCACTGAACCCGGTAGCGGCGGCCACCAAGTTACGCACATTGACCTGACTGCTGCCACTGAACACAACGCCATTGCTGTTGACGATCATCACCGTACCGTCTGCCTTGATCGCCCCCTGGATCTGGCTTGGCGCGGTGCTGTTGTTGACCCTGTTGAGTAGGGCCCAATCACTGTTCTGCTGGAACTGCACCGTGGTGTCGCGGCCCACGTTGAAGGTTTGCCAGTTAAGGATCGCCTTGTCGGCGGTCTGCTTGATCGACACCAGTGTCTTGCCGTTTGCATCGGTCTGCACTGGCCCCTCGGCATTGACGAACAGCGGCTTGCCGTCCGCACCGATCACCACATTCAAGCCATTGCCACCCAGGCCGTTGTGAAGAGTCTGCGGCCCCGCACTTGCACTGGTTCTGGCTGCAGCCTGCGCGGCCTGTTGTGCGGCAATTGCGGCGACACTGGTCGTGAGGTTCTGCAACGAGCGCTGCAACTGTGGGTTGCCCCGTTGCTGCTGGGACAACGGCGGTGGCGTGCCCGGCAGCGTTGCCCCCGGACGCACACCGCCGGCGGCCTGCACCGCACCCTTGGCGGCGAACCAGCCCGAACTGAATGCCTGGGGTTGCGCCGCGTGAGCGCCGCCGGTAAACACCAGCAGCGCAATGACCTGGGCCAGGGGTTTGAGGAGCAACACTTGACCTGCAGTGGCAGGCACCTTGGCGGCGCGGGTAGCAGGCAGCTTCAGTCGGGAACGCATCACTTACAGGTCCTTTTGACGGGGCAGGCGAACGACGGCGCGCAGGCACTGCGCAGCGCGTGTTGTGGTTATTGTTTAAGGCGGTTGCCAGGCGGCGCGACTGAACTGTTGTCACACAATGTTCATGCAGTGCTGTTCAACGGGTGGCGCTGGCAGGAAAACGACAAAACCGGCAATGACACGAAGTCATTGCCGGTTGTGGAACGAACCCTGTGGAACGGGGTTTTACAGCGGACGACCGATGCCGTTGCAGGTGTTGGTATCACCCAGGCGCAAGGCGCTGGTGGTGACGTAGAAGTTGTCGTGGACAGCTTTCTGCCAGGTCGCGGAGAGAGGGATGAACGAGTGGCTGCTGACCGCAGCGTTGTTCAGACCGGTGTAGTGACGGTTCAGGAAAACACGGATACGTGCAGTATCAGTGGTGTCTTTGTAGCACTGGCTGAAGACCAGGTTGGTGTAGCCCACGATAGGGTAGCCCGCAGACGGGTTGGCAAACGTAGGGACCCATTTCAACGGGTCTTTCGCGTCATTGCTGCCCAACGCAGGTGGCGCAACGGTGTCGAGCGTGACCTGAACGTTGACTTCGGTCGGCAGCGCGCCGTTGATCGAAGCAACGGCCGACGCGTCGTTGAACTGTGCGTAGTCCGGGCTGACGTAGCCGATGGCACCGTTGTTGTTCGCATCAGCAACAGCGGCGGCAACAGCCTGACTGCCCACTACACCGATGTAGTTGGTGCCGGCGGGTGGGTTAACGGCTGGGTTGAACCCCACAGCGGTGGCGAAACTATTGCTGGCAACCGGCAACAACGTACCGCTCACTGCCTTGAGGTGGGTGGTCAGAATTTCAGTCGTACCGCTGTTTTCAGTACGGTAGACGACTTTGATAGGCAGGTCCGGGCCAGCAACGCCGTCGAACAGCACCTCATTCCAGTTTTTTGTCACACCCGCAAAGATGTTTGCCAGTTGAACACTGGTGAGTTTGAGTGAGGTCTTGCCGTTGATGTGATAAGGCACCGTCACCGAAGTGGCTGCAGCCGGCACTTGAATCAGCGGACCGTAGGCAGCGCGGCCCTTGACGGCGTCATTGTTGTAAGCCAGAAGCTCTGCACCGCTGACAATCGAGTCGCTGCCGGCGTAGTCAATGTTGATACCGGCAGCCAATTTCAGCTTGGTCGAATCGTTGCCGAAAAATGCTTTCTTGCCGTCGCCGCTGCCGACGCCGATGTAGGCGTTAAAACCTGGAATGGAAGACGCCAGAATACCGGTGCCGGTGGTGGTGCCGTAGAGTTTTTCTGGCAGGGTAGCACCGCCACCGACCACTGCGGCCATGGATTGGGCCGAAGCCAGTGCTGCAACCACCAAAGAGGCCGCGATCATAGTGCGCTTAAACATGAAGAATCTCCTTTCGTCGTGTTTGTACGTTTTGGGGTAGATGGCTCTTGCATGACGCCATGGCTTCGGTCCCGAGCCTGAACTACCTGAGGTAGCTACGGGGGTGGCCAGGGGTAAAACCATGGAAGAGAAAGTCGCAGTTTCCGATGACGGTTATGGGAAAAAACCTCGGGAGGAACGCCTTGATTTCTAAAAAGATTCTCGGGTGTTTTGGTCACGGTTTTGAGCGGTTTCGGCACAGGTGACAGCGAGGTTTCAGCAGGCGCGGCTAGAGGCCGCGCTGGGTGTGAAAATGTGACGTAATAAGGAACCCGAGGTCGGTCGGGTGAGCTAGGTGACCAGTTGATTTATTTCAATGATCGGCAACAGCACCGCCATGACAATCACCAGCACCACCGCGCCCATCACCACGATCATCAGCGGCTCAAGCAACGCGGTCATGCCCATGGCGCGGCGTTCGATATCTCGCGACAGGGTCTGCGCCGCACGCTCCAGCATCGGCGGCAGCGAACCGGTTTTTTCGCCACTGGCAATCAAGTGGATCAGCACCGGCGGGAACACCTTCTCCACCGCCAACGCCGGGGCCAGGTTGACGCCCTCACGCACCTTGGCGGTGGCGTCGTTGACGCACTGGCTCAGGCGATCATTGGACAGGGTCTGCCGCGCCGCTTCCAGGGCGCGCAACAGCGGCACCCCGGCACCGCCGAGAATCGCCAGGGTCGAGGCAAACCGCGCGGTGTTCAGGCCCAGCACAAAACGCCCGATCAGCGGCAGGCGCAACACTCGGCTATGCCAATTCAAGCGCGCCACCGGGTTGCGCAAATACAGGCGCCAACTCCAGAAACCACCGACGATCCCGGCAAAACACAGCCAGCCCCAGGCGCGGATAAAGTCACTGGCATTGAGCATCGCCAACGTCAGCCCCGGCAAATCCTGGCGCGCCTGGGAAAACGCACTGACCACCTGCGGCACCACGTAGCTCAGCAGGAAAATCACAATACCAATGGACACCAGCCCCACCACGCCGGGGTAGATAAACGCAGTGAGGATCTTGCCACGCAGGTTGTTGCGCTCCTCGATGTAGTCGGCCAGGCGCTCCATCACCTGGGCCAGGTCGCCGGACTCCTCCCCCGCCGCGATCAACGCACGGTAGATCGATGGAAAATCCCGAGGCCGCGCCGCCAATGCATCCGCCAGGCGCATGCCCCCACGCACATCCGCACGCACCGCGCTCAAGGTCTGGGCGATATGCTTTTTCTCGGCCTGCTCCACCGTGGCACTCAAGGCCGCCTCCAACGGCAGGCTCGCGCCCAACAGGCTCGCCAGTTGCCGCGTGGCCCAGGCCAGGTCGTTGTCCGACAGCTTGGCGGTGAACAGGCTGCTGCCGGCCGCTGTTTGCTGATTGCCTTCGACCTGTACCAGCAGTGCGGTCAAGCCCCGGCTGCGCAGGTTGGCAAAGGCCGCGCTCTGGCTATCGGCCTCCACATGCCCGGCCTCGACTTTGCCGCTGGCATCGGCGGCCTCATAGCGATAGCGATTCATCAGGCGTCCCGTGTCACACGCAGGATTTCTTCAGGCGCGGTGGCGCCGCTGCGCACCCAGCGCTCGCCGTCTTCACGCATGCTGAACATCCCCGCACGGCGCGCAGCCAGGCGCAGGTCCTGCTCGTTGGCGCCCTGGTGGATCAGGCTGCGCACATCGTCGTCGACGCAAAACAACTCATGGATACCGGTACGCCCGCTGTAGCCGATCTGGTTGCACTGCGCGCAGCCCACCGGACGCCAAGTGCCTGGGGCGGCCGGGTCTTCCTGCTTGCAGTGCGGACACAGGCGGCGCACCAGGCGCTGGGCCAATACACCGAGCAACGACGAGGCCAACAGGAAGGGTTCGACACCCATATCGATCAGCCGGTTAACCGCCGACACTGCATCGTTGGTGTGCAAGGTTGCCAGCACCAGGTGACCGGTGAGCGAGGCCTGCACGGCGATTTGCGCGGTCTCCAGGTCACGGATTTCACCGATCATGATGATGTCCGGGTCCTGGCGCAGGATCGCCCGCAGGGCCAGCCCGAAGGTCATGTCGATCTTGGCGTTGACCTGGATCTGACTGATGCCCGGCAGGTCGTATTCCACCGGGTCTTCCACGGTGAGGATATTGCTGGTGCTCGCGTCCAGCCGTGCCAGGGCGGCGTACAGGCTGGTGGTCTTGCCGCTGCCGGTGGGGCCGGTGACCAGCACGATGCCATGGGGTTGGCGGATCAGCGTGTCCAGGCGTGCCAGCAATTGCGGTTCCATGCCCAGGGTCTCCAACTGCAAGCGCCCGGCTTGTTTGTCCAGCAGGCGCATGACGACGCGTTCGCCATGGCCGGTGGGCACCGTGGACACGCGAATGTCGATGGGCCGGCCGGCTACGCGCAGGGCGATACGACCATCCTGGGGCAGGCGTTTTTCGGCGATATCGAGTTGGGCCATGATTTTGATCCGCGAGACCAGCGCGCCGTGCAACGCCTTGCGGGGTGAGACCACGTCACGCAGGGTGCCGTCGACGCGGTAGCGCACGACGGAATGGGTTTCGTAGGGCTCGATGTGGATGTCGCTGGCTTCGTCGCGGGCGGCTTGGGTGAGTAAGGCGTTGATCATGCGGATCACGGGGGCACCGTCCTGGGTGTCGAGCAGGTCGGTGACTTCGGGCATGTCTTGCATGAGGCGGTCGAGGTCGACTTCGTTTTCGGCGGCGCCCACTACGGCGGCGGCGCTGCCGGTGTCGGCGTAGGCGCTGGTGAGCAGGCCGTCGAGTTCGTCGTCGCGCACTTGTTCGAGGAGGGTTTGGCCGAATTGGCGGTGGACTTCGCTGATGGACCAGCCGGGGGTTGAGGGGCACACGGTTAGCAGGTGGCCTGCTTCGGTGGGGCGCAGGAGGATGCGTTGGGATTTGGCCCAGGCGTACGGCAATAGGCTCATTGGGTTTGCCCTTTGGAGGGGTGTACATATCCGTTGCTGCGGTAACGGCGGCTTATGGTTCCGCTCTTACAGCGGCTCACTTTTGAAAAGCGCAAAAGTAAGCAAAACGC
>NZ_JACAPG010000027.1:0-208 GCF_013385825.1 Pseudomonas reactans
GTGGTGTAGAGCAAAGGCAAAATCAAACGCGGTTCACTGTAGGAGCCGGCTTGCCGGCGATGGTCTTCAACGATGACGCGGGGAACCAGACAAAACGCGGCGGTCTCACGTTTTTCGCCGGCAAGCCGGCTCCTACAAGGACCGCGTATCTACGATGCGAAGCGAGTCGCTCTTGATCTTGATTTTGATCTTAGGCGCCCCGTTAAAC
>NZ_JACAPG010000027.1:252-143856 GCF_013385825.1 Pseudomonas reactans
GCACACCGAGCCTAGGCGAGGTGCCGAGTGTTGGGGCGAAGCGTTTTTGGTTACTTTTTGCGCTCTTCAAAAAGTGACCCGCTGTAAGAGCGGAACCAATCGCAGCCGTTACCGCAGCAACGGATATGTCCCCAAAAACGCCCTACTCAATCCCCACCTGATTCCGCCCATTATGCTTAGCCGTATACAACCCCTTATCCGCCGCCAAGATCACCTGCCGGCAATCCGTCCCCTGCTGCGGTGTCATGGTCGACAGCCCGATACTGATAGTCAGACTCGACCCCTCGGTCGGCGCGTTATGCGGAATCTTCAGCGCCGCCACCGCCATGCGCAGCTTCTCGGCCACCAACCGCGCCCCGCCCGGCGAGGTATTAGGCAGCACCAGGGCAAACTCCTCACCCCCATAGCGCGCCGGCAAATCCGAAGGCCGACTGCTCGCCTCACGAATGGCCGCCGCCACCTTTCGCAACGCCTCATCCCCTTCAACATGCCCAAAGCTGTCGTTATAGGTCTTGAAGAAATCCACATCAATCATCAACAACGACAACTGAGTCTGATCACGCATGGCCCGACGCCACTCCAGCTCCAGGTATTCATCAAAGTGACGGCGGTTGGACAACCCGGTCAGGCCATCGGAGTTCATCAGCCGTTGCAGTACCAGGTTGGTGTCCAGCAACTGCTGCTGGCTGACCCGTAGCGCACGATAAGCCGCATCCCGCTGCAACAGGGTCATGTAGGACCGCGAGTGATAGCGAATACGCGCCACCAATTCGATGTTATCCGGCAGCTTGACCAGATAATCATTGGCCCCGGCAGAGAACGCCGCGCTCTTGATCAGCGGATCTTCTTTGGTGGACAGCACGATAATCGGGATATTCGCAGTGGCCGGGTGATTGCGGTATTCACGCACCAGGGTCAGGCCATCAAGGCCGGGCATCACCAGATCCTGCAGGATGACCGTCGGCTTGATGCGGATCGCCTGGGCAATCGCCTGGTGCGGGTCGGCACAGAAGTGGAAGTCGATATTTTCTTCATGGGCCAGGCCACGCCGCACGGCTTCACCGATCATGGCCTGGTCGTCGACCAGCAACACCATGGCGGCATTTTCGTCGGTCTTGATGTCGTCGATCTGTAAATCATTCATGTGCAGTCACCTGAATTACTACCTGCCAGCCAGCACCGCGAGAAGTCTTGTTCATTTTGCAAAGACCTCCAGCAATCGGGGTGCAATTCTATCCAGTGGGCGAATTTCAACAGCAGCATCAATTGCCGCCGCCGCTTTGGGCATGCCATACACCGCCGAGCTTTGCTGATCCTGGGCGATGGTCAAATAACCTTGTTCACGCAGCAACTTGAGGCCCTGAGCCCCGTCGCGCCCCATGCCGGTCAGCAATACGCCGACCGCATCGCCATTCCAGTGGCTGGCCACGCTTTCGAAAAACACGTCGATCGAAGGCCGGTAGATCTCGTTCACCGGCTCTGCGGTATAGGCTAGCGTGCCATTTTTCAACAGACGAATGTGGTGATTGGTGCCGGCCAGCAGCACCACGCCACTTTGCGGGGGTTCGCCTTCACGGGCCAGGCGCACCGGCAGGCCGGAGGCGCTGCCCAGCCACTCGGCCATGCCGGCAGCGAACACCTGATCCACATGCTGCACCAGCACAATGGCGGCGGGAAAGTCCCGGGGCAAGCCCTTGAGCAGGATTTCCAGGGCCGCCGGACCACCGGCCGACGAACCGATCGCCACCAGGCTCTGGCGTTTACCGGTGATTCGCGGCGCAACGGTTTCAGCACGTACGCGGCTACCGCGTTGGCCGATCAACCAGCCAATGTTGAGGATCTTGCGCAACAGCGGCGCCGCCGCATCCTTGGGGTTGCCCACGCCCAGGGGCGGTGTGTCCACCACGTCCAGAGCGCCGTGACCCATGGCTTCGAACACCCGGCTGACGTTGGCCTGGCGGTCGACGGTCACAATCACGATGGCGCACGGGGTCTCGGCCATGATCTGGCGGGTGGCTTCCACGCCGTCCATCACCGGCATGATCAGGTCCATCAGGATCAGGTCCGGCGTCAGTTCGGCACACTGCTGCACCGCTTCCAGGCCATTACTGGCCACCCACACCACCTGGTGCGCAGGCTCGAAGCTCAAGGCGCGGCGCAAGGCTTCCACCGCCAGGGGCATGTCATTGACGATCGCAATCCTCATGCCCGCGCGCCTCCGATCAGTTCCACCACGGCGTCCAGCAGGGCGTCATCATGAAAACTGGCTTTGGCTAAATAATAGTCGGCGCCGGCGTCCAGTCCACGACGTCGGTCTTCTTCGCGATCCTTGTAGGACACCACCATCACCGGCAACGATTGCAGGCGACTGTCACGGCGCAAGAGTGTGACCAATTCAATACCGTCCATACGAGGCATATCAATATCAGTGATCAACAGGTCAAAGTCTTCGGAGCGCAAGGCGTTCCAACCGTCCATGCCATCGACCGCTACGGCCACTTCATAACCACGATTGAGTAACAATTTGCGTTGCAGTTCACGCACGGTCAGCGAGTCATCCACCACCAGCACCCGTTTGCGCGGCGCTTCGGTGGCCTGCTGGCTGCGCCGAGCGATACGCTCCAGGCGGCCGGTGTTGAGCAGTTTGTCCACCGAGCGCAGCATGTCTTCGACATCAACGATCAATACCACCGAGCCGTCATCGAGCAACGCGCCTGCGGAAATGTCCTGGACTTTGCCCAGACGATCATCCAGCGGCAGCACCACCAGAGTACGCTCGCCGATAAAACGCTCCACGGCAACCCCATACACGGCATCGCGCTCGCGGATCACCACGACCTTCAAGGTGTCCGACGGACTCTGCCCCGCCGGCCTCTGCAGCAACTGGCTCGCGGCGACCAGGCCGACATGCCGGCCTTCGTGCCAGAAATGCTGGCGTCCTTCCAGTTGCACGATATCGTCCGGCGCCAGGTCGCACATGCGCTCGATGTGGGCCAGCGGGAACGCGTAGGCCTCTTCGCCGACTTCCACCACCAGGCTGCGTACCACCGACAAGGTCAGCGGCACTTCAAGGTGGAAACGACTACCCTGCCCCGCCGTCTGCTCCAGCACCACCGCGCCACGCAGTTGGCGCACCATATGCTGCACCGCATCCAGGCCGACACCACGCCCGGACACTTCGGTGACCTTGTCGCGCAGGCTGAACCCCGGCAGGAACAGGAACGTCAGCAACTCTTCTTCGCTCAGGCGCAGAGCGGTTTCCAGCGGAGACAGATGCCGGTCGACGATGGTGCCGCGCAGGCGTTCCAGGTCAACGCCATTGCCGTCATCACTCAATTCCAGTACCAGCAAGCCGGCCTGGTGGGACGCGCGCAGGCGGATCAGGCCTTCAGCCGGCTTGCCTGCGAGCAGACGTTGCTCAGGCATTTCGATGCCGTGGTCGACCGCATTGCGCAACAAATGGGTGAGCGGCGCTTCGAGTTTTTCCAGCACGTCACGGTCGACCTGGGTCTTTTCGCCCTCGATCTCCAGGCGCACCTGCTTGCCGAGGCTGCGGCCAAGGTCGCGCACCATGCGCACTTGCCCGGCCAGGACATCGGCAAACGGACGCATGCGACAGGCCAGCGCCGTGTCATACAGCACCTGGGCGCGCTGCCCGGCCTGCCAGCCGAACTCATCCAGCTCAGCGGTTTTTTCCGCCAGCAGGGCCTGGGCTTCGCTGAGCAGGCGGCGGGTGTCAGCCAGTGCTTCTTGGGCTTCCAGGTTCAGATTTTGGGTCTTGAGTTGCCCGTCCAGCGTATCCAAGGCACGCACGCTCTGGCTTTGAATGCGCTTGAGGCGCTGCAAGCTGGCCAGGTAGGGTTTGAGCCGCTGGGTTTCCACCAGGGATTTGCTCGACAGGTCGAGCAGGCTGTTCAGACGCTCCGCGGTTACCCGCAGCACGCGCTCGCCGCCTTCGGTCATGCGTTTGTTCTGCCGCGGCGGCTCAGCAGCCACTGGCAGTGCGGGCTCGGGCTCCGGCGGCAGCTCTTCAACGACAGCCGCCGGTTCTGGCGGCGGCGCAGGCTTGACCGGCGCCTGCGACGGATCCAGCAGGCGTTCCATCAGCGCCACGTAGGCTTCGATATCCGCCGGCCCCACGTTATTGCCGGGCGTAGCGATGCGCATCAGCAGGTCGGTGCCTTGCAGCAACGCATCAATATGTTCGGGTTGCAGGTACAGGCGACTTTCCTGGGCGCTGACCAGGCAATCTTCCATCACATGGGAGACGCTGACCCCGGCGTCTACCCCGACGATACGTGCCGCGCCCTTGAGCGAGTGCGCAGCGCGCATGCAAGCCTCAAGCTGGTCGGCCTGGGTCGGGTTGCGTTCCAGGGCCAGCAGGCCCGCGCTCAGGACCTGGGTCTGCGCATCGGCTTCCAGGCTGAACAGTTCCAGCAGCGAGGCATCGCGCATCTGGTCGGGGGTCATGTGAGGCTCCGGGTCACGGCGGACAACAATTGCGCCTCGTCCAGCCACCGCAAGCTGCGGCCTTTCCACTGCAACACGCCTTGGGTGTAGCGCGCGCTGGCCTGGGTGCCGGAGGCCGAAGCCGCCTTCAAGGTGCGCTCATCAATGGCGTGGATCCCGTCGACTTCATCCACCGGCACCACCACCGGGCCATCCTGCGCGGCGATGATCAGCATGCGCGGCATGATGCGGCCACCGCTGGCGCCGTTGCTGGTGACGTCCAGGCCGAGCAGTTCCACCAGCGAAAGGCACGCCACCAGCGCACCCCGCACATTGGCCACGCCGAGCAACGCGCGCGAGCGTTGGTGCGGCAGGGAATGTATCGGTTGCAACGGCGCGACTTCCACCAGGCAACGGGTGGCAATGCCCAACCATTCTTCGCCGAGACGGAACATCAGCAAAGAACGGGTGACCACATCTTCGCCCAGCTCGACAGCGGCATGCGGGCGATGCGCGTCTTGCTGCAAGGCGTAGCGGTCCAGCAACCGCGTGGCTGCTGCCGAGTACACCGAGCAGTTGCAGCAATGGATATGGTCCGCCAGCAACGGGCAGGATTTGTCGCCATGGATGCCGATGCGGTTCCAGCAGTCGTCGATGGCTTGGGTGTCGGCCAGGGTCAGGTCCAGGCCGGCGGTGTCGAGCGCCTCGGTGTTACTCATCGTTTGGACTCACTGTCAGCTCGCTCGCTACGGGCGGCCCGCGCCTGCAAGCGGCGCGCTCCCGCACTGTCGCCTTGGGATTCGAGCAACGCGGCCAGGTGCATCAAGGCCTGCGGGTGCTGGGGTTCCAGGTACAAGGCTTTTCGATAATAACCCTGGGCTTCCAGGGCGCTGCCGGCCACGTCGCTGAGCAGCCCGAGCCAGTAGAACACCTGGGCGGCCGGCGGGTGGTTGCTCAAATACTGTTCGCACGCGGCGCGGGCTTCAGCACTCTTGCCTTCATTGGCCAGGGTGGCGATGCGACTGAGCAAGTCACCCGCATCGGTGTGCGGCGCCTTGATCGGCACCACTTGGGCGCTGACCGTACTGAACGGCCGTGGCTTACTTGGAATCGGCGCTGCACTACGTTGCGGGATGGGCGCGGCAATCGGCACAAACACCGGCTCAGGCTTGACCGGTTCGGCATGCCGACTGAAGGCAAACGACTGCGGCACCCCAATGGAACGCATGCCGTGACGCCCCAACAGGCTGCCCTCAGCCGGGCCGATAAACAACACGCCATCCACGTGGGTCAGGCCCTTGAGCACGTCGAACACTTGCTTCTGGGTCGGCTGGTCGAAGTAGATCAGCAGGTTGCGGCAGAACACGAAATCGTAGCTCGCTTCATTGGCCAGCAAGCCCGGATCGAGCAGGTTGCCCACTTGCAGGCGCACCTGCTCGCGTACTCGGTCGGCAATGTGGTAACCATCGCCATACTCGGTGAAATGGCGGTCGCGAAACGCGATATCGCCCCCACGAAACGAGTTCCTACCATACACCCCGCGCCGCGCACGCTCCACCGACAGCGGGCTGACATCCAGGCCCAGCACCTTGAACTGGTGCGGCGCGAGGCCTGCGTCCAGCAAGGCCATGGCAATCGAATAAGGTTCTTCACCGGTGGAGCACGGCAGGCTGAGGATGCGCAGGGCGCGCATCTGCTTGATTTCGATCAGGCGCGCCTTGGCCAGGCGGGCCAGAGTCGCGAACGATTCGGGGTAACGGAAAAACCAGGTTTCCGGGACGATCACTGCTTCGATCAGTGCCTGCTGCTCATCCTCGGAACTTTGCAGGTGCTGCCAGTACTCGCCGGCCGTTTGCGCATTGACGGCCTGGCTGCGCTGGCGCACCGCGCGTTCGATGATGGCTTCGCCGACCGACGCAACGTCCAGGCCGATGCGCTCTTTAAGGAAGGCAAAGAAGCGCGGATCGCTGCTCATAGGCTCAGCTCGGCAGAAAACAGTACGGCGCGCACCTCATCGGTGAGCAGGTCATTCACGCCGATCCATTGCATCAAGCCCAACGCGTCTTCGCGCACCGGCCCCAGGTACGGCGCCTGGCGGTTGTCGAGGCCATAGGGCTGAAACTCCGTCGGATCGCAACGCAGCGTGTCGGTGGCCTGCTCCAGGATCAGTCCCAGCCAGCGTGCCTCGGTCCAGGGCTCGGGCTGGTAATTGACCAGCACCAGCCGCGTGCTGGTGCGCGCCTGGGCGGCGGTGCCGAAGGTCAAGGCGCTGAGATCGATCACGGGCACCAGCGCGCCACGGTGGGCAAAGATGCCTGCCACCCACAGCGGCGCATGGGCGATGGGTTTCAAAGGCAGGCGCGGTAGCACCTCGGCCACTTCGGTGGCCTTGAGGGCGTAACGTTCGTTGCCGATGTGAAACACCAGGAACAACGCCTTTTTCGCTGCCGGGACGGCACCGCGTTTAGCCGCGAGGTCGCTCATCAGACTTTGAAACGCGACACGCCGCTGCGCAGACCGACCGCCACCTGGCTCAGCTCATCAATGGCAAAGCTGGCCTGGCGCAGGGACTCGACGGTCTGGCTGCTGGCATCGCCCAGTTGCACCAGGGCGTGGTTGATCTGCTCGGCACCGGTGGCCTGGGCCTGCATGCCTTCATTGACCATCAACACCCGCGGCGCCAGCGCCTGCACCTGATGGATGATCTGCGACAACTGCTCGCCGACTTGCTGCACTTCAAACATGCCACGACGCACTTCTTCGGAGAATTTGTCCATGCCCATCACGCCGGCGGACACCGCCGACTGGATCTCGCGCACCATCTGCTCGATGTCGTAGGTAGCCACGGCAGTCTGGTCGGCCAGGCGCCGCACTTCGGTGGCGACCACGGCAAAACCGCGACCGTATTCACCGGCCTTTTCGGCCTCGATCGCGGCGTTGAGCGACAGCAGGTTGGTCTGGTCGGCGACCTTGACGATGGTCACCACCACTTGGTTGATGTTGCCGGCCTTCTCATTGAGGATTGCCAGCTTGGCGTTGACCAGATCGGCCGCGCCCATCACCGAGTGCATGGTTTCTTCCATGCGCGCCAGGCCTTGCTGGCCGGAACCGGCGGCCACCGAAGCCTGGTCGGCGGCGGTGGACACTTCGGTCATGGTGCGCACGAGGTCCTTGGACGTGGCCGCGATTTCGCGGGAGGTGGCACCGATTTCGGTGGTAGTCGCAGCTGTTTCAGTGGCGGTGGCTTGCTGCTGCTTGGACGTGGCGGCAATCTCAGTCACCGATGTAGTGACCTGCACCGAAGAACGCTGGGCCTGGGACACCAGGGCGGTCAGCTCGGTCATCATGTCGTTGAAGCCGGTTTCGACGGCGCCGAACTCATCCTTGCGCTCCAGGTTCAAGCGCTTGCTCAAGTCGCCGTCGCGCATGGTTTCGAGGATGTCGACGATGCGCTGCATCGGCGCCATGATCGCGCGCATCAGCAACAGGCCGCACAGGCCGGCGGCGAGAATGGCGACGACCAACGACACAAACATGCTGATTTTCGCGGCGGAAACCGCATCATCGATTGCGTTGGTCGCACGGTCGGCGACGTTCTTGTTCTCGGTGATGATGTCGTTGAGCTTCATGCGGCCTGCGGTCCAGGTCGGCGTCAACTGGGTGTCGAACTCTTTGCGCGCGGCGGTCAGGTCACCGCGTTGCAGGCTTTCGAGCACGGTGGACAGGCTCTTGTTATAGGCCTGGTGCAGGGTTTCGAATCTGTCGAACTCGGACCGATCGTCACCACCAGCGATGGTTTTTTCGTAGTTATCCATCTGCTGCAAGATGCGCGCTTCAAAGGACTTGAATTCCGCCCGATCAGCGTCACTCAGCTGCTTGTTCTCACGCAGGCCCAGCAATTCCAGGGTCTGCAGGTAGCTGTCGACCCACGCGCTGCGAATCATGGAACTGAGATAGACACCCGGCACCGCATCATCGCGCACCGCGACTTCGCTGGTTTCGATCTTCAGCAACCGTGAATAGGAGACCACAACCATTAACAGCATGATGGCGATAATGACCGCAAAGCTTGCCAAGATCCGTTGGCGCAAGGTCCAGTTCTTCACAGTAATTCCTCGAAGGGCCGATCAAATGCGGGGGAGTATAGCTGAGCAGAAGCCCTCATTTATCAACGGGTTTTGATGTAGCGCTCACAGAATGCAAAAACACCCCGGGCCTTGAAGGCATCCGGGGTGTTTTCGATAAAGCGATAGGGTCAGAGTGAGGCCTGGCGCACCTGCTTTTCCAGTTCCAGCTTCAAGCCTGGCTCCAGTTTCAGTTGGCGCGCCAGTTCATCGAGGTAAGCCTTCTCCATAAAGTTTTCCTCATCCACCAGCATCACGCTGGCGATGTACATCTCGGCGGCCATTTCCGGCGTGCCGGCCGCTCGCGCCACGTCAGCCGGGTCCAGGGGCTTGTTGAGCTCGGCGTGCAGCCAGCTTTGCAGCTC
Organism: Pseudomonas reactans; assembly: GCF_013385825.1. Classification (GTDB taxonomy): domain Bacteria; phylum Pseudomonadota; class Gammaproteobacteria; order Pseudomonadales; family Pseudomonadaceae; genus Aquipseudomonas; species Aquipseudomonas reactans. The sequence continues at coordinate 9,191 of NZ_JACAPG010000027.1, forward strand.
GCGGTCGTTGTCCAGCTTGGTGAATTCGCCTTCGATCAATTCGCGCTCGCGCTCATCCACATGGCCGTCGGCCTTGGCGGCAGCGACCAGCGCCTTGAGGATGCCTTGGCTGTGTAGCTCAACCTGGGCCGGCGGCAGACGGTCGATGGTTTGCGGTTCGCCTTGAGGTGCATTGGCCTGATTGGCCTGCCAGTTGCCGTAGGCTTTGTAGGCAATCACACCCAATGCCGCCAAACCGCCGTAGGTCAGGGCCTTGCCGCCGAATTTGCGGGCTTTCTTGTTGCCCAGCAGCAGGCCCATGGCGCCAGCCGCCAAGGCACCGCCGCCCGCGCCACCGAGCAAGCTGCCCAGGCCGCCACCGCCGAGCAAACCGCCCAGTGCACCTTTGTCGTCCTGCTTACGCTGGCCGCCGGCCTTGTTTTGCAACATGTCCTGGCCAGACTTGAGTAACTGATCGAGCAATCCACGGGTATTCATTCGTAGCCTCCAGACACTAGGGTTCATAGGACCAATAGGCTCCCAGCGTAAAACTAAGTGCCAAAAAGCCTCGATCTAGAGTGCTTCCAGATGTAACGCGGTCGCCCTTCGCTTAAATCGATATACACTCGAACAAATCTATAAAAACACCCCACTGGTAATTCCAGCATGATGACCTTGCGTCAAATCCGGCATTTTATCGCCGTGGCCGAGACCGGTTCGATCTCCGCCGCCGCGCAGACGGCGTTCATTTCCCAATCGACCCTGACCCTGGCGATCCAGCAACTGGAGCAGGAAATCGGCGTCAACCTGTTCAACCGTCACGCCAAGGGCATGACCCTGACCCACCAGGGCCATCAATTCCTGCGCCAGGCGCACCTGATCCTCGCCACTGTCGACAACGCCAAGCGCAGCCTGCAACAGAGCACCGACCAGGTCGCCGGGCAGTTGATCATCGGCGTGACGAGCCTGGTGGCTGGCTATTACCTCGCGGATTTGTTGACGCGATTCCAGCGCGCCTACCCCAATGTGGAAATCCGCGTGATGGAGGATGAACGCCCGTATATCGAACATTTGCTGGTCAGCGGCGAAATCGATGTGGGCGTGCTGATCCTTTCCAACCTCGAAGACCGCCACGCCTTGCAGACCGAAGTCCTCACCCACTCCCCGCACCGTTTGTGGCTACCGGCACAACATCCACTCTTGGAACACGACAGCATCAACCTGGCCGATGTGGCGCGCGAACCGCTGATCCAGCTGAACGTCGACGAAATGGGCCACAACGCCCAGCGCATGTGGACCGGCGCAGGCCTGCAACCGCGTGTGACCTTGCGAACCGCTTCCACCGAAGCCGTGCGAAGCCTGGTGGCGGCGGGCCTCGGCGTGTCGATCCAGCCGGACATGACCTACCGGCCCTGGTCCCTGGAAGGCGACATCATTGAAGCGCGCCCAATCGCCGACCTCAGCCAGACCCTCGACGTCGGCCTGGCCTGGCGCCGTGGCACCGCACGTCCGGCGCTGGTGGACCCGTTCCTGACCGTCGCCCGCGAACAGCCGCACCCGCGCAAGCCATCTATTTAATCGAATGCTGCATTCAGTATTTAGTATTTGTTGACCTCGCGCCTGACCTCTAGTCTCTGTTCATCCCATAAGAGAAGGTCAGGCGCCTTGTAAGAGAACGCCCATGGCCACACAAGAAAAGAGATCGCGAAAAATGTCCGGCGCGCCCACCCCGCTACTCACTGCGTTGCTGATCGACGGCGAACTGGTCCAAGGCCAGGGGTTTGCCGAGCCGATCCTCAACCCGGCCACCGGTGAAGTGCTCACCCAGATCGCCGAAGCCAGCACCGAACAAGTGGAAACTGCGATCCTCGCCGCCCACCGCGCCTTCGCCGGCTGGTCGCGAACTACGCCACAGCAGCGTTCGAACATCCTGCTCGGCATCGCCGACGCCATCGAAAAACAAGCTGACTACCTGGCCCGCCTCGAATCCCTGAACTGCGGCAAGCCGTTGCACTTGGCCCGCCAGGATGACTTGAGTGCCACCGTCGATGTATTCCGCTTCTTTGCCGGGGCCGTGCGTTGCCAGACCGGGCAGTTGAGCGGTGAATACCTGCCGGGCTACACCAGCATGGTGCGTCGCGATCCGATTGGCGTAGTGGCCTCGATTGCGCCGTGGAACTACCCGTTGATGATGGCCGCATGGAAGATCGCCCCGGCCCTGGCTGCCGGTAATACTTTGGTGTTCAAACCGTCGGAACACACGCCGCTGTCGATCCTGGCCCTGGCGCCCGTGCTTAAAGAGCTGCTGCCACGTGGTGTGATCAACATTCTGTGTGGCGGCGGCGAAGGCGTCGGCAGTCACTTGGTCAGTCACCCCAAGGTGCGCATGGTCTCGTTGACCGGCGATATCGTCACCGGGCAGAAAATCCTGCAAGCCGCCTCCAAAACCCTTAAACGCACGCACCTGGAACTGGGCGGCAAGGCCCCGGTGATCGTGTGCAACGACGCCGACCTGCAAGCCGTGGTCGAAGGCGTGCGCGCCTACGGTTACTACAACGCCGGCCAGGACTGCACCGCCGCGTGCCGCATCTACGCCCAGGCCGGCATCCACGACAAACTCGTCGCCGAACTGGGCGCGGCGGTCAGCAGCCTGCGTTTTGCCGGCAAACGCGATGCCGACAATGAGCTCGGCCCGCTGATCAGCACGCGCCAGCGCGACCGCGTCGCCAGTTTTGTCGAGCGCGCCCTCGGCCAGCCGCATATTGAACGCATCACCGGCGCCGCCGTGCATTCCGGCGCCGGCTTCTATTACCAACCCACCCTGCTCGCCGGCTGTAAACAGAACGATGAAATCGTGCAGCGCGAGGTGTTCGGCCCGGTGGTCACCGTGACCCGCTTCGACGAGCTGGAACAGGCGGTGGACTGGGCCAACGACTCCGAATACGGCCTGGCCTCCTCGGTATGGACCCAGAACCTGGACAAGGCCATGCAGGTCGCGGCGCGCCTTCAGTATGGCTGCACCTGGATCAACAGCCATTTCATGCTGGTCAGCGAAATGCCCCACGGCGGCTTGAAGCGTTCGGGGTATGGGAAGGATCTGTCCAGCGATTCGCTGCAGGACTACAGCGTGGTGCGCCACATCATGGCGCGCCACGGTCAGCATCTTTAAAACAACAACTAAGCTGTTGCGTTACCGGCTTCAAACACTGCCCCGACCATAATTAAAGAAGAGGGAACCCCCATGTCTGCGCACAAGACCGCACTGCTCAGTGCCCTGACTACCGCGCTGCTGGCCAGCGCCAGCCTCCAGGCCGCCGAACCACTCAAAGCGGTGGGCGCCGGTGAAGGCCAGTTGGATATCGTCGCCTGGCCCGGTTATATCGAACGTGGCGAAAGCGACAAGGCCTACGACTGGGTCACCGGTTTCGAGAAGGAAACCGGCTGCAAGGTCAACGTGAAAACCGCCGCCACCTCTGACGAAATGGTCAGTTTGATGGCCAAAGGCGGGTATGACCTGGTCACCGCGTCGGGCGATGCGTCGTTGCGGCTGATCGTTGGCAAGCGGGTGCAGCCGATCAACACCTCACTGATCCCCAATTGGAAGAACATCGACCCGCGCCTGAAAGATGCGCCGTGGTACGTGGTCGGCCAGCAAACCTACGGCACCCCGTACCAGTGGGGCCCGAACGTGTTGATGTACAACACCAACGTGTTCAAGACCGCGCCCACCAGCTGGAATGTGCTGTTCGACGCGCAGAACCTGCCGGACGGCAAGCCGAACAAAGGCCGTGTGCAGGCGTATGACGGCCCGATCTACATTGCCGATGCGGCGCTGTACCTCAAGTCGACCAAGCCGGAATTGGGCATCCAGAACCCCTATGAACTGACCGAAACCCAGTACAAGGCCGTGCTCGAACTGCTGCGTGCGCAACAGCCGCTGATCCACCGCTACTGGCACGACACCACCGTGCAAATGAGTGACTTCAAGAATGAAGGCGTGGTGGCTTCCAGCGCCTGGCCGTATCAGGTCAACGGCCTGCAGAACGAGAAACAGCCGATTGCCTCGACCATTCCAAAGGAAGGCGCCACCGGCTGGGCCGACACCACCATGTTGCACACCGAGGCCAAGCACCCGAACTGCGCCTACAAATGGATGGACTGGTCGCTGCAGCCGAAGGTCCAGGGCGACGTTGCCGCCTGGTTCGGTTCGCTGCCGGCAGTGCCTGCGGCGTGTAAGGAAAGCGAACTGCTCGGCGCCGAAGGTTGCAAGACCAACGGGTTCGATCAGTTCGACAAGATCGCCTTCTGGAAAACCCCGCAGGCTGAAGGCGGCAAGTTCGTGCCGTACAGCCGCTGGACCCAGGATTACATTGCGATCATGGGCGGCCGCTAGCTCCTGAACTGAAAGAGATCCCTGTGGGAGCTGGCTTGCCTGCGATGGCATCACCTCGGTGCAACAGACACACTGAGGCGCCTGCATCGCGGGCAAGCCCGGCTCCCACAGAAAAGCTCCCACATTTCATTTGCGTACACAGATTCCCAGATTTTTCAGAAGTCCAGGCCGGGCCGCTGCGACGACCCGCGCCTTTTTGGAGCACCGCACCATGACGCTTGCAGTCCAATTCACCCACGTTTCCCGTCAGTTCGGCGAAGTGAAAGCCGTTGACCGGGTTTCCATCGACATCCAGGACGGCGAGTTCTTTTCCATGCTCGGCCCTTCCGGCTCGGGCAAGACCACCTGCCTGCGCCTGATCGCCGGGTTTGAGCAGCCGAGCGCAGGCTCGATCCGTATCCATGGCGAGGAAGCCGCCGGCTTGCCGCCGTATCAGCGCGATGTGAACACCGTGTTCCAGGATTACGCGCTGTTCCCCCATATGAATGTGCGCGACAACGTGGCCTACGGCCTCAAGGTCAAGGGCGTGGGCAAGGCGGAACGACTGAACCGTGCCGAAGAGGCGCTGGCCATGGTTGCCCTCGGCGGCTACGGCGACCGCAAACCGGTGCAACTGTCCGGCGGCCAACGCCAGCGGGTCGCCCTCGCCCGCGCCCTGGTCAATCGTCCACGGGTGTTGCTGCTGGACGAACCCTTGGGCGCCCTCGACCTCAAGCTGCGCGAGCAGATGCAAAGCGAGCTGAAGAAGCTGCAACGCCAGTTGGGCATCACCTTTATCTTCGTGACCCACGACCAGACCGAAGCGTTGTCGATGTCCGACCGCGTCGCCGTGTTCAACAAAGGCCGCATCGAGCAGGTCGATACCCCGCGCAACCTCTATATGAAACCGGCCACGTCGTTCGTCGCCGAGTTCGTCGGCACCTCCAACGTGATTCGTGGCGAACTGGCCCAGCGCCTCAGCGGCACTGCGCAACCCTTCTCGATCCGCCCGGAACACGTGCGGTTTGCCGAAGGCCCGTTGGGCGTTGGCGAAGTGGAAATCAGCGGTCTGCTCCACGATATCCAATACCAGGGCAGCGCCACCCGCTATGAACTGAAACTGGAAAACGGCCAAGCCCTGAACATCAGCCGCGCCAACAACCAGTGGCTTGACACCAGCGCCGGCCACCAGGTCGGCCAGACCCTCACCGCCCGCTGGGCCCGTGAAGCCATGGTGCCGCTGACCGACATCGCAGGCGAGGTGTGACATGAGCCTGGCCCTTTCCCAACCGCCGATGCGCAGGTTTTCCAACCTGCTGTACCGCAAGCCCAACCTCTACCTGGCGATGCTGCTGGTGCCGCCGCTGATCTGGTTCGGCGCGATCTACCTCGGTTCGCTGCTGACCCTGCTCTGGCAAGGTTTCTATACGTTTGACGATTTCACCATGGCGGTCACGCCGGACCTGACCCTGGCCAACTTCGCCGCGCTGTTCCAACCGTCGAACTTCGACATCATCGTGCGCACCCTGAGCATGGCGATCGTGGTGTCGATCGCCAGCGCCGTCGTTGCGTTCCCGATCGCCTACTACATGGCGCGCTACACCACGGGCAAGACCAAGGCGTTCTTCTACATCGCGGTGATGATGCCGATGTGGGCCAGCTACATCGTCAAGGCCTACGCCTGGACCTTGCTGCTGGCCAAGGGCGGCGTGGCGCAATGGTTCGTGCAGCACCTGGGTTTGGAGCCGGTGTTGCAGTTCGTGCTGGGCATTCCCGGCGTGGGCGGCAGCACCTTGAGCACCTCGCACCTTGGGCGCTTCATGGTGTTTGTCTACATCTGGCTGCCGTTCATGATTCTGCCGATCCAGGCATCCCTGGAACGTTTGCCGCCGTCGTTGCTGCAAGCCTCGGCGGATTTGGGCGCCAAACCGCGCCAGACCTTCATGCAGGTGATCTTGCCGCTGTCGATTCCTGGGATTGCCGCCGGCTCCATCTTCACCTTCTCGCTGACCCTCGGAGACTTCATCGTGCCGCAGCTTGTAGGGCCGCCGGGTTACTTCGTCGGCGGCATGGTCTACGCCCAGCAAGGCGCCATCGGCAACATGCCCATGGCCGCAGCGTTCACGCTGGTGCCCATCGTGCTGATCGCGGTTTACCTGTCCATCGTCAAACGCCTGGGGGCCTTCGATGCACTCTGAAAAATCTTCCATGGGTCTGAAGATCGCAGCTTGGGGTGGACTGGTTTTTCTCCACTTCCCGATCCTGATCATCTTCCTCTACGCCTTCAACACCGAAGAAGCCGCGTTCAGCTTTCCGCCACAGGGCTTTACCCTGAAGTGGTTCAGCGTTGCGTTCGCCCGGCCGGACGTGCTGGAAGCGATCAAGCTGTCGTTGCAGATTGCGGCCATCGCTACCCTGATCGCCATGGTGCTCGGCACCCTGGCCTCGGCGGCGCTGTATCGCCGAGAGTTCTTTGGCAAGCAAGGCGTGTCGTTGATGCTGATCCTGCCGATTGCGCTGCCGGGGATCATCACCGGTATCGCATTGCTGGCGACCTTCAAGACGCTGGGTATCGAGCCGGGGATGTTCACCATCATCGTCGGCCACGCGACCTTCTGTGTGGTGATCGTCTACAACAACGTCATCGCCCGCCTGCGCCGTACCTCCCACAGTTTGATCGAAGCCTCGATGGACCTGGGCGCCGACGGCTGGCAGACCTTCCGCTACATCATCATGCCCAACTTGGGCTCGGCGCTGCTGGCCGGCGGCATGCTCGCCTTTGCGCTGTCGTTCGACGAAATCATCGTCACCACCTTCACCGCCGGCCACGAACGCACCTTGCCGTTGTGGCTGCTCAACCAACTGAGCCGCCCACGGGATGTGCCGGTGACCAACGTGGTCGCGATGCTGGTGATGCTGGTGACGATGTTCCCGATTCTCGGTGCCTATTACCTGACGCGCGGCGGTGAAAGCGTGGCCGGGAGTGGCGGTAAATAATTGTTTGAAGAGGACATGGCGATGCAAACCAAACTGCTGATCAATGGCCAACTGGTCGAAGGCGAAGGCCCGGCCCAGGCGGTATTCAACCCGGCGCTCGGCCGCGTGCTGGTGGAAATCAACGAAGCCAGCGAAGCCCAGGTCGACGCCGCCGTGCGCGCAGCCGATGCGGCTTTCGAAAGCTGGTCGCAGACCGCGCCCAAGGACCGTTCGCTGCTGCTGCTGAAACTGGCGGACGTGATCGAAGCCCACGGCGAAGAGCTGGCCAAGCTGGAATCGGACAACTGCGGCAAGCCCTACAGCGCCGCGCTGAACGATGAGATCCCGGCGATTGCCGACGTATTCCGCTTCTTTGCCGGCGCCAGCCGTTGCATGAGCGGCTCGGCCGGCGGCGAATACCTGCCCGGCCACACCTCGATGATCCGCCGCGATCCGGTGGGGGTGATTGCTTCCATCGCGCCGTGGAACTACCCGCTGATGATGGTCGCCTGGAAAATCGCCCCGGCCCTCGCCGCCGGTAATACCGTGGTGCTCAAGCCGTCGGAGCAAACCCCGTTGACCGCGCTACGCATGGTCGAATTGGCCGCTGAAATCTTCCCGGCCGGTGTGCTCAACCTGGTGTTCGGCCGTGGGCCAACCGTCGGCAGCCCGCTGGTGAACCACCCGAAAGTGCGCATGGTGTCGTTGACCGGCTCCATCGCCACCGGCGCAAACATTATCTCCAGCACCGCCGACAGCGTGAAGCGCATGCACATGGAGTTGGGTGGCAAGGCGCCAGTGATCATCTTCAACGACGCGGACATCGACGCCGCTGTGGAAGGCATTCGTACCTTTGGTTTCTACAACGCCGGTCAGGATTGCACGGCGGCCTGCCGGATTTACGCGCAAGCGGAAATCTACGAGAAGTTTGTCGAGAAGCTCGGCGCGGCGGTCGCCAGCATCCAGTATGGCCTGCAGGATGATCCGGCCACCGAGCTGGGCCCATTGATCACCGCACAGCATCGCGACCGTGTCGCCGGGTTTGTCGAACGCGCCGTGGCGCAGCCGCATATTCGCCTGGTCACCGGTGGCAAGGCCGTGGAAGGCAATGGTTTCTTCTTCGAGCCGACGGTATTGGCCGACGCCCAACAGGACGACGAAATCGTGCGCCGAGAGGTGTTCGGGCCGGTGGTCTCGGTAACCAAGTTCAACGATGAAGCACAGGTACTGGGCTGGGCCAATGATTCGGACTACGGCCTGGCGTCGTCCGTATGGACCGCGGATGTAGGACGCGCCCACCGCCTGGCCGCACGCCTGCAGTACGGCTGCACTTGGGTGAACACCCACTTCATGCTCGTCAGCGAAATGCCCCACGGCGGTCAGAAACTGTCCGGTTATGGCAAGGACATGTCCATGTACGGGCTGGAGGACTACACCACCGTGCGGCATGTGATGTTCAAGCACTGAGTCTCGCCCAAACGCCTTAATGCCTTACTGTAGGAGCGAGCTTGCTCGCGAAAAATGCCAACGATAACGCGGGCAACCTGATTGAATCCGGTGTCTTTGCGTTCTTCGCGAGCAAGCTCGCTCCTACAGATAAAGCGTCCATAACAATAAAATTATGTAGGTTTCCATGGACATCACCCGCCGCGACTTCCTCAATGGCGTCGCCGTCACCATCGCCGCCGGCATGACCCCGCTGCAACTCCTGCAAGCCGCTCCCGACGGCCGTTACTACCCACCCGCCCTCACCGGCCTGCGTGGCAGCCATGCCGGCTCGTTCGAAGTGGCGCACCAGATGGGCTGGGAAAAGAAGGTGTTCGACACCGACACACTGCCAATCACTGAGGATTACGACCTGGTGGTCGTGGGCGGCGGCTTGAGTGGTTTGTCAGCGGCATGGTTCTACCGCGAGAAGCACCCCAAGGCGAAGATCCTGATCCTGGAAAATCACGACGACTTCGGCGGCCACGCCAAGCGCAATGAATTCCAGGCCGGTGGCCGCATGATCATCGGCTACGGCGGCAGCGAGGCGTTCCAGTCGCCCAACCACCTGTACAGCAAGGAAGTGAACGGGTTGTTGAAAAAGCTCGGGGTGAACATCAAGCGCTTCGAAACCGCCTTCGACCGCCAGTTTTATCCGGGCCTTGGGCTGTCGCGCGGGGTGTTCTTCGACAAGGAAAACTTCGGCGAAGACAAACTGGTGACCGGTGACCCGACGCCGATGGTGGCCGACGATATTGCACCGGACCAGTTGAATGCCCGCGCCATCCGCGACTTCATCAATGACTTCCCCTTGCCAGCGGCCGACCGCCAGGCTCTGATCGAACTGCACACCGCGCCCAAGGATTACTTGCAGGGCAAGACGGCCGAAGAAAAGGCCGACTACCTGGCGGCTACCAGCTACCGCGATTTCCTGCTCAAAAACGTAGGACTATCGGAAGGCGCGGTGAAGTACTTCCAGAGTCGCACCAATGACTTCATGGCGTTGAGCATCGATGCCGTGGCTTCGGCGGACGCCTACAGCGTGGGCTTCCCGGGCTTTGCCGGGATGAACCTGGCGCCGATCAGCGAAGAAGCGGCAGCAGAAATGGAAGAGCCCTACATCTACCACTTCCCGGATGGCAATGCCTCGGTCGCGCGGTTGCTGGTGCGCAGCCTGATCCCGGGCGTGGCGCCAGGGCACACCATGGACGATATCGTGCTGGCGGCGTTTGACTACGCCAAGCTCGACCAGTCCAAGGCGGCCGTGCGCTTGCGCCTGAACAGCACGGCGGTCAGCGTACGCAACGTCGGCAACAGCGTGCATATCGGCTACAGCCGTGGTGGGCAACTCGCACAGGTGCGCGGCAAACGCTGCATCCTGGCCTGCTACAACATGATGATCCCGTACCTGTTGAAGGATCTGCCAGCGCCGCAAGCCCAAGCCCTGAGCCAGAACGTGAAGTACCCGCTGGTGTACACCAAGGTGGTGATCCGCAATTGGCAGTCGTTCCAGAAGTTGGGCGTGCATGAAATCTACGCGGCGACCCAACCTTACAGCCGCATCAAGCTGGACTACCCGGTAAGCATGGGCGGTTACGACCACCCGCGCGACCCGACGCAGCCGATTGGCTTGCACATGGTCTATGTGCCCACCAGCCCCAACAGCGGCATGAACGCCCGCGACCAGGCTCGCGCCGGGCGGGGCAAGCTGTATGGGCAGACGTTCGAGCAATTGGAAGCGCAGTTGCGTGACCAGTTGCAACGCATGCTCGGGCCGGGTGGGTTCAACCATGAGACCGACATTCTGGCGATCACTGTCAACCGCTGGTCACACGGTTATGCGAGCTTCTCCAACAGCTTGTTCGACGATGCGGACCAGAGCGAGGCGTGGATGAACCTGGCGAAAAAGCCGGTGGGGCATGTGAGCATCGCCAACTCGGACGCGGCGTGGAGTGCGTATGCGCATGCGGCGATTGATGAGGCATATCGCGCCGTAGGCGAAATCGCCTGACCCTTGTAGGAGCCGGCTTGCCGGCGATGAGGCCCTTGAGCCTTGCAGCGTTCTCTCGGACGCCATCGCCGGCAAGCCGGCTCCTACAGGGGATTTTTGTGAGTCGGAAATGTCTTGTCGCATTTGCTAGGCCATCACGTCGCTATCAATCAATTTTCCTACGTCATCGAACCGCTTAAGCTATCCGGCGTCTGTTTAATGTCCGTTGCGTTTGGTCGAAGGCATGTCCGAACCGTAATTTCTGATCCGCTACGTGCCAGGAACGGCGCGGGATTTGCTCACGACAGGTTGTCTCTATGCACCGCAGGAATTTGCTCAAAGCGTCCATGGCCATTGCGGCTTACACCGGTTTGTCGGCCAGCGGCCTGCTTTCCGCCCAGGCCTGGGCCGGGAACCGTGCCGCTGATGGCAAGGCCGTGGCGTTCGATTTCGACTCGCTCAAGGCCCAGGCCAAACAACTCGCCGGGACCGCTTACAAGGACACCAAACAGGTGCTGCCGCCAACATTGGCGACCATGACCCCGCAGAATTTCAACGCCATCGGCTACGACGGCAACCATTCGCTGTGGAAGGAATTGAACGGCCAACTGGACGTGCAGTTCTTCCACGTCGGCATGGGCTTCAAGACGCCGGTGCGCATGCACAGTGTCGACCCCAAGACCCGCGAAGCCCGCGAAGTGCATTTCCGTCCATCTTTGTTCAACTATGAAAAGACCACCGTCGACACCAAGCAACTGACCGGTGACCTGGGTTTTTCCGGCTTCAAGCTGTTCAAGGCGCCGGAGCTGGACCGCCATGACGTGCTGTCGTTTCTCGGCGCCAGCTACTTCCGTGCGGTGGACAATACCGGGCAGTACGGCCTCTCGGCCCGTGGACTGGCCATCGACACCTACGCGAAAAAACGCGAGGAATTCCCCGACTTCACGCAGTTCTGGTTCGAGACCCCAGACAAGAACGCCACCCGCTTTGTGGTCTACGCCCTGCTCGACTCCCCGAGCGCCACGGGTGCCTACCGCTTCGATATCGACTGCCAGGCCAACCAGGTCGTGATGGCAATCGACGCACACATCAACGCACGCACCACCATCGAACAACTGGGCATCGCGCCGATGACCAGCATGTTCAGTTGCGGCACACACGAACGACGCATGTGCGACACCATCCACCCGCAGATCCACGATTCGGACCGCCTGGCCATGTGGCGCGGCAACGGCGAGTGGATCTGCCGCCCGCTGAACAACCCGGCCAAGCTGCAATTCAACGCGTTCGCCGACAAAGACCCGAAAGGCTTCGGCCTGGTGCAGACCGACCATGAGTTCGCCAGCTACCAGGACACCGTGGACTGGTACAGCAAGCGCCCGAGCCTGTGGGTGGAACCAACCACTGCGTGGGGCGAGGGCTCTATCGATTTGCTGGAAATTCCTACAACCGGTGAGACCCTGGATAACATCGTGGCCTTCTGGACCCCGAAAAAACCCGTGGCGGCCGGCGACTCGCTCAACTACGGCTACAAGCTGTACTGGAGCGCCTTGCCACCGGTGAGTACACCGTTGGCGCAAGTCGACGCCACCCGTTCGGGCATGGGTGGCTTTACCGAAGGCTGGGCACCGGGCGAGCACTACCCACCGGTGTGGGCGCGCCGTTTTGCCGTGGACTTCAAGGGCGGCGGCCTGGATCGCCTGCCACCGGGCACCGGGATCGAGCCGGTAGTGACGTGCTCCCACGGCCAGGTCAAGGATTTCAGCGTGCTGGTGCTGGATAACATCAAGGGCTACCGCATCCTGTTTGACTGGTACCCGACCAGCGACAGCGTGGAGCCGGTGGAACTGCGCCTGTTCATACGCACCCAGGACCGTACCTTGAGTGAAACCTGGTTGTACCAGTACTTCCCGCCGGCTCCGGACCAGCGTAAGTACACCTGATCGTCCGCTGCAGGAGCTGGCAAGCCAGCTCCTGCAAGTGCTCAGAACCGCGACACACTTTTCATCGCCCCAATCAAATAGCGCATCGCCACCTGATCGTTCTCGGTCAGGGCGCGGTACTGCGCCAGCAATTCCACTTCATCCGAACTCAGCCTTCGGCCACGCAAAGACACCCTGCGGGCCAGAAATGACGCCACCACACCCGCTACACCATAGGAACTGGCCATGGACTGCTTCTCCTGATATCCATCAAATACTCCCGTTGCCCATAACTGCCTCCCATGAAGCGCAATGCCCCAGTGAGCAAACCAACTGACTTCCTGGGCCAGAAATCAGGCTTACCCTAAGCGTAGAAACCTTATTGCCGAGCGTGGGACTTTTTTAGAGTAATCACTTAAATATTTGCTTCGGTAACAAAGACCTACAGTCCTTTCTCACCTAATGGTCGGTAGAGATGAATGTCATGGGGCTCTTGTGCAAACAGGTCAGGATCAGGTTGCTGCAGCAACAGGCAGCCTTGGCGTAGGTAAAAGTCCACGGTATTGCGCGACTCCGTGGCCGAGATATACAACGCATCCGCTCCGGTTTGACGGCCGTGCTCACAGGCCAGCGAGAACAGATGCCCTCCCAGCCCCAAGCCACGCGCCGCATGACTGACGTGCAGGAACTTCAGTTGGCGCATTCGCAGCGTCTGATTATGGATGGTGCGGTTGTCCACCACCGCCGCCGCTATCAAGGTTGGACCGTCGAATACGCCCAGCAACCACCCGCCCCGTTTGAGACAGGCGCCCAGCGCCACCGCGTCCTGCTCCGCCTCGCCTTCGGGCCAACCGCGCATGTCGTGGTGAGCGGCGTACAACACCAACTGACCACCGTCCACGCGATAGCATTGGTGGATCAACTCCGTGCGGTCGATGGTTGCCAGCAACGGGATGTCACTTTCAGTTAACGCGCGTTCCACCAGCATGATGGCCTCCTGCTTTTAGGCGACCAAGGATCAGGCCTGCGCTAAACGCGAGCAAGAAAAAACCCACCGGGTCAGGGTGGGTTTGGTGGGCACATCAGGCAGGTTCAGTCACGCAGGTCCGACTCATGAATCGGCTGATCCCGGTGCGTGGCGCGCTGGTACTGCGCCGGCCAGATAGCCTTGCGTCCGCCCAGGTCATCGTCGGCATGCAGTGGCCAGTACGGGTCACGCAACAGCTCACGGGCCAGAAAGATGATATCGGCCTGGCAGGTGCGCAGGATGTGCTCGGCCTGGGCCGGCTCGGTGATCATGCCAACGGTGCCGGTGGCCATGCCCGACTCTTTGCGCACGCGCTCGGCGAAACGGGTCTGGTAACCGGGGCCGGTGGGGATCTCGGCGTTGGCGGCGGTGCCACCGGAGGAGACGTCGATCAGGTCCACCCCCAGGTCCTTCAAGCGACGCGCCAGTTCCACGGTTTCATCGGGGTTCCAGCCATCCTCCACCCAATCGGTGGCCGACACCCGCACAAACAGCGGCAACTCCTGGGGCCAGACATCACGCACGGCCTGGGTCACTTGCAGCACCAGACGGATGCGGTTTTCGAACGAGCCGCCGTACTGGTCCTGACGCTGATTGCTGATCGGTGAGAGAAATTGATGCAACAGGTAACCATGGGCCGCGTGGATTTCCACCACTTCGAAGCCTGCGGTCAACGCGCGCTTGGCGGCGGCAACAAAATCGGCGATCACTTGCTGGATCTGGCCTTCGTCCAATGGCTTGGGCTGGGTGTGCTGAGGGTCGAAGGCAATCGGCGATGGCCCTACCGGCGTCCAGCCGCCATCCTCCGGTTTGACGCTGCCGTGCTTGCCGATCCAAGGCCGATGAGTGCTGGCCTTGCGCCCGGCGTGAGCCAGTTGAATGCCGGCCACCGCGCCTTGGGCCGCAATGAAACGCGTGATGCGTTGCAGCGGTTCGATTTGAGCGTCGTTCCACAGGCCCAGGTCCTGGGCGGTGATGCGGCCATCGGCAGTCACGGCGGTGGCTTCAGTGAAGATCAACCCGGCGCCGCCGACGGCACGACTGCCGAGGTGTACCAGGTGCCAGTCATTCGCCAGGCCATCGACGCTTGAGTATTGGCACATGGGCGACACGGCGATGCGGTTGAGCAGGGTCAATTGACGGAGAGTATAAGGTTCGAGCAGCTGACTCATGGCGCACCTCTTCTTAGCTTTGCAGGCATTATTGTAGGAACGAGGGGGGCGCCTAGCCCTTGCTCGCGAAGGCCTAATGGGCGCTACGTTTATCCAGGGTTAACGCGTTATCGTTGACGTTTTTCGCGAGCAAGGGCTAGGCGCCCCCCTCGCTCCTACAGCCTAGTCGACAACGCTGGATTGCACAGGGTTCAGAAGGAAAAGCGGGGACCGATTGCCGGCCCCCGTATTGCAACAGCTTACATTTCGACCTGGGTGCCCAGCTCGATCACCCGGTTTACCGGGAGTTTGAAGAAGCGCAGGTTGCCGTTGGCGTTCTTCAACATAAAGGCGAACAAAGCTTCGCGCCAACGGGCCATGCCCTTGATCCGCGAGGCGATGACCGTTTCGCGGCTGAGGAAGTAGGTGGTGCGCATCGGGCTGAAGTCCAGGTCATCCAGATGGCACAACTTCAGCGCCTCCGGCACATCCGGCTCATCGGTGAAACCGAAGTGCAGGATCACGCGGAAGAAGCCTTCGCCGTAGGCATCCACCTCGAACCGCCGTGCGGCCGGTACGCGGGGAATGTCCTCGTAGACCACCGTCAGCAACACCACTTGCTCATGCAACACCTGGTTATGCAGCAGGTTGTGCAACAGCGCGTGAGGCACAGCGTCCGGGCGCGCGGTGAGGAACACGGCGGTGCCCTGCACGCGATGAGGCGGCTGCACGCGGATACTGCTGATGAAGATCGGCAGCGGCAGGCCACCTTCGTCGAGGCGTTCCACCAGCAATTGCTTGCCGCGCTTCCAGGTAGTCATCAGCACAAACAGCACGATCCCCGCCAGTACCGGGAAGGCGCCGCCTTGGATGATCTTCGGCACGTTGGCGGCAAAGTAAAGACCGTCCACCAACAGGCAGCAAACCAGGACAGGAACAGCCAGGATTGGCGGCCATTTCCACAGCAGCAGCATCACCGCCGAGACCAGGATGGTGGTCATCAACATGGTGCCCGTTACCGCCACGCCGTAGGCCGAGGCCAGTGCGTTGGACGACTCAAAGCCCAACACCAGCAGGATTACGCCCACCATCAGCGACCAGTTCACCGCGCCGATGTAGATCTGGCCCTGCTCGGCGCTTGAAGTGTGCTGAATGTGCATGCGCGGGATGTAGCCCAGCTGGATCGCCTGGCGTGTCAACGAGAACGCACCGGAAATCACTGCCTGGGAGGCAATTACCGTGGCCAGGGTAGACAACACCACCAGCGGGATCAGCGCCCAGCTCGGCGCCAGCAGGTAGAACGGGTTGCGCGCGGCTTCCGGGTCACCGAGCAGCATGGCGCCCTGGCCGAAATAATTGAGCACCAGCGCCGGCAGCACCAGCATGAACCAGGCGCGGGCGATGGGTTTGCGGCCGAAGTGACCCATATCGGCGTACAGCGCTTCGGCGCCGGTCAGTGCCAACACCACCGCGCCGAGGATGGCTACGCCAATGCCCGGATGCGCTTCGAAGAAGCGTACTGCCCAGATCGGATTAAGAGCACTCAGCACCTCAGGGTGCAGGGTGATGCCATATACGCCCAACCCGCCCAGCACCAGAAACCAGGTCACCATCACCGGCCCGAAGAGCTTGCCGATCTGGTCGGTCCCATGCTTCTGGATCAGGAACAGCGCCACCAGCACCACCAAGGCGATGGGCACGACCCATTTTTCAAGGCCGTCGAAGGCCAGTTCCAGGCCTTCGACCGCAGACAACACGGAAATCGCCGGGGTGATCATGCTGTCGCCGTAGAACAGCGCCGCGCCGCAAAGGCCACACACAACCAGGAAGCTACGCAACTTCTTGCGCTCCCCCGCCGCCCGTCGTGCCAGTGCCGTGAGCGCCATGATGCCGCCCTCGCCCTGGTTATCGGCACGCAGCACGAACAGCATGTACTTGATCGACACCACCCAGATCAGCGACCAGAAGATCAGCGCCAGGATCCCCAGCACACCGTCATGATTGACCTGAACCCCATAACCGCCGTTGAACACCTCTTTAAGGGTGTAGAGCGGGCTGGTCCCGATATCGCCGTAAACCACCCCGACCGCTGCCACCAGCATGCCGATCGGCTTGGCGTTTGACTGCTCGGCACCTGCTGCCTGACTACTCGCGTGACCCATCAACCACTCCTGCCCTTTGACCTGCGGTCTTTTATTAACAACGCGTCTAAGCTGACCCTAGCATGCGCTGTTTTACTTCTCGTAACAGACGTTTTGTTGACCTTAGGACTTTACCTAGGCGCAACGGCGCGAAGCATAGCGCAGCACTCGTCGCATTTCCCTGCATAAAGCTGGTCAAGTGCGCTGCCCGTCGCTAGAATTGCGCACTTTTTGATCAGAGGCGCACCAAGCGCCCGTCCGCAGCCTTGTCGTGCCCGACTGGCGGCGTCATTCAATACCGAGGTTAGACATGTCCACCACCATCGCAAAAGCCAACCCCAAGGTTGGCTTTGTTTCCCTGGGTTGCCCGAAGGCTCTGGTCGACTCCGAGCGCATCCTCACGCAACTGCGTATGGAAGGCTATGACGTTGTGTCCACTTACCAGGACGCTGACGTGGTGGTGGTCAACACCTGCGGCTTCATCGATTCGGCCAAGGCGGAATCCCTGGAAGTGATCGGCGAAGCGATCAAGGAAAACGGCAAGGTCATCGTGACCGGCTGCATGGGCGTGGAAGAAGGCAATATCCGCAACGTGCACCCGAGCGTGCTGGCGGTGACCGGTCCGCAGCAGTACGAGCAGGTGGTCAACGCCGTGCACGAAGTGGTGCCACCGCGCCAGGACCACAACCCGCTGATCGACCTGGTACCACCGCAAGGCATCAAGCTGACCCCGCGCCACTACGCGTACTTGAAGATTTCCGAAGGCTGCAACCACAGCTGCAGCTTCTGCATCATCCCGTCGATGCGCGGCAAGTTGGTCAGCCGTCCGGTCGGTGACGTGCTCGACGAGGCCCAGCGCCTGGTCAAGTCGGGCGTCAAGGAGCTGCTGGTGATCTCCCAAGACACCAGCGCCTACGGCGTCGACGTGAAGTACCGCACCGGCTTCTGGAACGGCGCGCCGGTGAAAACCCGCATGACCGAACTGTGCGAAGCCTTGAGCAGCCTGGGCGTATGGGTACGCCTGCACTACGTCTACCCGTACCCGCACGTGGACGAGCTGATCCCGCTGATGGCCGCCGGCAAGATCCTGCCGTACCTGGACATCCCGTTCCAGCACGCCAGCCCGAAAGTGCTCAAGGCCATGAAGCGCCCGGCGTTCGAAGACAAGACCCTGGCGCGTATCAAGAACTGGCGTGAGATCTGCCCGGAACTGATCATCCGCTCGACCTTCATCGTCGGCTTCCCCGGCGAAACCGAAGAAGACTTCCAGTACCTGCTGGACTGGCTGACCGAAGCCCAACTGGACCGCGTCGGCTGCTTCCAGTACTCGCCGGTGGAAGGCGCTCCGGCCAACCTGCTGGACCTGGCCGTGGTGCCTGACGACGTCAAGCAAGACCGTTGGGAGCGTTTCATGGCGCACCAGCAGGCTATCAGCTCGGCACGCCTGCAACTGCGCATCGGCAAGGAAATCGAAGTGCTGATCGACGAAGTCGACGAGCAAGGCGCGGTCGGCCGTTGCTTCTTCGATGCACCGGAGATCGACGGTAACGTGTTTATCGACGATGCCAGCGGTTTGAAGCCGGGCGACAAGGTCTGGTGCACCGTGACCGATGCCGACGAATACGACTTGTGGGCTGAAAAGCGCGACTAAGCCGTAAATAAACCGAAAAAGCCCCGCCTCTGGACAAGATGCGGGGCTTTTTTAGGTCTATCGTTTTGCCCATCGACGCCAATCATCGGCAAGGGGCAGCGGGCATGCGTCAGCATTCGGTTATCCACACACCTAAAACCAGCGACTACACGCAATTGGCACAAATCTGGGAAGACTCGGTCCGTGCGACCCATGATTTTCTACCGGACAGTTACATCGTGTTGCTGAAGAACCTGGTGCTGACGCGTTACTTGGACGCTGTGATGTTGATCTGCACCAAAGATCCGCGCCAGCGTATCACCGGGTTTGCCGGCGTGGCGTCGGGCAAGGTGGAGATGCTGTTCATCGCCCCGCAGCACCGGGGCGAAGGCCTGGGTCGGCAACTGCTGCGCTATGCGATCGAGCACCTGAACGCCGATGAGCTGGACGTCAACGAACAAAACCCCCAGGCCCTGGGTTTTTACTTCAAACAGGGGTTCGAAGTGATCGGACGCACGGAGCATGACGGCTTGGGGCAGCCCTATCCGTTGTTGCATATGCGTTTGCGCCAGGTGCAGCATCAAGCCAGTCAAGGCTAAATGAAATGGGGCCGGGATTAACCGCGCCCACACAGGTACAATAGCTGCCCCCTTTTGCTACGGCCCTTGTCATGACTGACCCCATACGCCTCTCCAAACGCCTTATCGAACTGGTCGGTTGCTCCCGTCGGGAGGCTGAGCTGTTCATCGAAGGCGGCTGGGTCTCGGTGGACGGTGAAGTGATCGACGAACCACAGTTCAAGGTCACCACCCAAAAGGTCGAGCTGGATCCAGAGGCCAAGGCCACCGCTCCAGAGCCGGTGACCATCCTGCTGCACGCCCCTGCTGGGGTAGATGCCGAAACGGCCATGGCGTCGATCAGCGCCGATACCCTCTCGGAAGAACACCGCTTCGGGAAACGCCCGCTCAAGGGCCACTTCCTGCGCCTGACCGCCAGCGCTGACCTGCAAGCCAAGGCCAGCGGCCTGCTGGTGTTTACCCAGGACTGGAAGATCCTGCGCAAATTGACCGCCGATGCCGCCAAGATCGAGCAGGAATACGTGGTGGAAGTCGAAGGCGACATGGTTGCCCACGGCCTCAATCGCCTGAACCACGGCCTGACCTACAAAGGCAAAGAGCTGCCGGCGGTCAAAGCCAGCTGGCAGAACGAAAACCGCCTGCGTTTTGCGATGAAAAACCCGCAGCCAGGCGTGATCGCGCTGTTCTGTGAAGCGGTTGGCCTCAAAGTCATTGCCATTCGTCGCATCCGCATCGGCGGCGTGTCCATCGGCAAGGTGCCGGTTGGCCAATGGCGTTACCTGTCCGGCAAAGAGAAGTTCTAAGCCGCTGCCCTTTTTCCCGATACTGCCTCTTTTGCGCGGTGTCCTCAGTTGAATACCAGGATTGCCCACCATGATTCACAACGACGTACTGCGCAGCGTGCGCTACATGCTCGACATCAGCGACAACAAGATGGTCGAGATCATCAAGCTCGGCGGCATGGACGTGACCAAGGACGACCTGCTGACCTACCTCAAGAAAGATGAGGAAGAAGGCTTCGTGTTCTGCCCGGATGACGTCATGGCGCACTTCCTCGATGGCTTGGTGATCTTCAAGCGCGGTAAGGACGAAAGCCGTCCGCCGCAGCCGATCGAGACCCCGGTGACCAACAACATCATCCTCAAGAAGCTGCGCGTGGCCTTCGAACTGAAGGAAGATGACATGCACGCCATCCTCAAGGCAGCCGAGTTCCCAGTGTCCAAGCCTGAGCTGAGCGCGCTGTTCCGCAAGTTCGGCCACACCAACTATCGCCCGTGCGGCGACCAGTTGCTGCGTAATTTCCTCAAAGGCCTGACGCTGCGAGTTCGTGCGTAAGCCATGAGTTACAACGTCTCGCCCGTCGGCTTCGTGCGCTCCTGCTTCAAGGAGAAGTTCGCCATCCCACGCCAACCGCAGTTGGCACCGGCCGCCCGTGGCGTGCTGGAACTGGTAGCGCCGTTCGACGGTGGCGAAGCTGTAGAGGGCCTGGAGCAGGTCAGCCATGTGTGGCTGCTGTTCCTGTTTCACCAGGCGCTGGAAGACAAGCCACGCCTGAAAGTGCGACCGCCGCGCCTGGGCGGCAATACGTCCATGGGCGTGTTTGCTACCCGTGCGACTCATCGCCCGAATGGCATTGGCCAGTCAGTGGTGAAGTTGGACAAGGTGGAGCCGGGGCGGCTGTGGATTTCCGGGATTGATCTGCTTGATGGCACGCCGGTGCTGGATATCAAGCCGTATGTGCCGTATGCCGACATGGTCGACACGGCGACTAACGACATCGCGAGCGCCGCGCCGCAGCTGATTCCGGTGCAGTGGCTCAAGACCGCCCTGCAACAGGCACAAGGCCATGCGCAGCGCCTGGGCGAGCCGTTGGTGGAACTGATTGATCAGTGCCTGGCACAGGACCCACGGCCGGCGTATCAGACGCCGGGCCCGGAGCGTGAATATGGCGCGCAGTTCTGGGATGTGGATGTGCGTTGGCACTATCCAGAGGCTGGGGTGATTTGTGTGTTGGAAGTGCTTCCCGCCCAGTAAATCGCAGAGACGAAAAAGCCCGCGCTGCCTTCACAGGCAACGCGGGCTTTTCTTTTACTGTAGGAGCCGGCTTGCCGGCGATGGTCGTCAACGATGACGCGTTTATTCTGGATAATCGCGGCGTCTTGAAGGGCATCGCCGGCAAGCCGGCTCCTACAGTTGGTCGGTGTTTATTTTTCGACGAATGCGCGTTCGATCAGGTAATCACCCGGCTCACGCATGCGTGGCGAAACTTTCAGGCCGAAGCTGTTCAACACTTCGCTGGTTTCGTCCAGCATGCTTGGGCTGCCGCACAGCATGGCGCGGTCATCCTCGGGGTTGATCGGCGGCAGGCCGATGTCGCTGAACAGCTTGCCGCTGCGCATCAGGTCGGTCAGGCGGCCTTCGTTTTCGAAAGGCTCGCGGGTCACAGTCGGGTAGTAGATCAACTTGTCACGCAGGGCCTCGCCGAAGAATTCGTTCTGCGGCAGGTGCTCGGTGATGAATTCGCGGTAGGCGACTTCGTTGACGTAACGCACGCCGTGGCACAGGATCACTTTTTCAAAGCGCTCGTAGGTTTCCGGGTCCTGGATTACGCTCATGAACGGCGCCAGGCCAGTACCGGTGCTGAGCAGGTACAGGTGTTTGCCCGGCTTCAAATCATCAAGCACCAGGGTGCCTGTCGGTTTTTTGCTGATGATGATCTCGTCGCCTTCCTTCAAGTGCTGCAGTTGGGAAGTCAGCGGGCCATCCGGGACCTTGATGCTGAAAAACTCCAGATGCTCTTCCCAGTTCGGGCTGGCAATGGAGTAAGCGCGCATGAGCGGGCGGCCGTTGGGCTGTTGCAGGCCGATCATCACGAACTGACCGTTCTCGAAGCGCAGGCCCGGATCGCGGGTGCACTTGAAGCTGAACAGAGTGTCGTTCCAGTGATGAACACTGAGGACACGCTCGTGGTTCATGTTGCTCATGTACGGGGGACTCCTGGAAATGGGTCTGCGCCAAAGATGGGATGCGCAATTGCACAGCATTCTAATGGCGGCGACAATATCTGTTAACTGGATTATTAAGATAAGGGTTATCGGTTATATCGATATGCGATTTACTCTCCGTCAACTGCAAGTCTTCGTCGCCGTCGCCCAGCAGGAAAGCGTCTCGCGCGCTGCTGGCCTTCTGGCCTTATCTCAATCCGCCGCCAGCACCTCGATCACTGAGCTGGAGCGCCAATCCAGCTGCCAATTATTCGACCGCGCGGGCAAGCGCCTGAGCCTCAACGCCCTCGGTCATCAGTTGCTGCCCCAGGCGGTGGCGCTGCTCGACCAGGCCAAGGAGATCGAGGACCTGCTCAACGGCAAGTCCGGCTTCGGTTCCCTGGCGGTGGGCGCCACCCTCACCATTGGTAATTACCTGGCGACCCTGTTGATCGGCAGCTTCATGCAGCAACACCCCGAGAGCCAGGTGAAGCTGCATGTGCAGAACACTGCGCATATCGTGCACCAGGTGGCGCACTACGAAATTGACCTGGGTCTAATCGAAGGCGACTGCAGCCACCCGGATATCGAGGTGCAAACCTGGGTGGAGGATGAACTGGTGGTGTTTTGCGCGCCGCAGCATCACCTGGCCAAACGAGGCATGGCAACCATGGACGAGTTGACCCAAGAGGCGTGGATCCTGCGGGAACAGGGCTCAGGTACTCGCCTGACCTTTGACCAAGCCATGCGCCATCACCGCAGTGCGCTGAATATTCGCCTGGAGTTGGAGCACACCGAAGCAATCAAACGCGCAGTGGAGTCAGGATTGGGGATTGGCTGTATTTCGCGACTGGCCCTGCGCGACGCATTCCGGCGTGGCAGCCTGGTGCCGGTGGAAACCCCGGACCTGGACCTGGCCCGGCAGTTCTACTTCATCTGGCATAAGCAGAAGTACCAGACCTCGGCGATGCGCGAGTTCCTGGAACTGTGCCGCGCCTTCACCGCCGGGGTTCAGCGCAGCGACGAGATCGTGCTGCCGAGCATTGCCTGAGGGTTAGATCAGGATCACGGCCCAGACCAGGGTGATCATGGTCAGCGCAACGAATTGCGCGGCGCTGCCCATGTCCTTGGCGTTTTTCGACAGCGGGTGGCGGTCCAGGGAGATGCGGTCGATTGCCGCTTCGACTGCCGAGTTGAGCAACTCGACAATCAACGCCAGCAGGCACACGGCGATGAGCAAGGCACGCTCGACCCGGCTCACATTCAGGAAAAAGCTCAACGGGATCAGGATCACGTTAAGCAACACCAACTGGCGGAACGCCGCCTCGCCGGTGAAAGCCGCACGTAGGCCATCCAGGGAATAACCCCCCGCATTGAAGATACGTTTGATACCGGTTTGACCCTTGAAAGGCGACATAGACGTAGGCAACTGAACCAAAGAAGTGGGGAAACTAGATCACGCCAAGTCAAAAAAGCGTGAATCGATGACAGCTTAATGCTGCGAAATTGACTCAAGTTGTTGCAAGAGCAGCGCCGCCTGGGTGCGTGTACGCACACCCAGTTTGCGGAAGATCGCCGTGACGTGGGCCTTGATGGTGGCTTCCGATACGCTCAACTCGTAGGCAATCTGCTTGTTCAACAAGCCTTCGCAGACCATGGTCAGCACCCGGAACTGCTGCGGTGTCAGGCTGGCAAGACCATCACGGGCGGCCTTGGCTTCGTCGGACACGTTGATTTCTTCAAACGCTTGTGGCGGCCAGGACACATCACCCTCCAACACGGTGCGTACAGCCTTCTGGATATCCTCCATCGCACTGGACTTGGGAATGAAACCGCTGGCGCCGAACTCCTTGGAGCGCACCACCACGTCGGCTTCTTCTTGGGCCGAGACCATCACCACGGGAATCTGCGGGTATTGACCGCGCAACAACACCAAACCTGAGAAACCGTAGGCACCGGGCATGTTCAGGTCGAGCAGCACCAGGTCCCAATCGGATTTTTCGGTGAGGCGGGCTTCCAGCTCGGCGATGCTGGCCACTTCGACCAGACGCACATCCGGGCCAAGGCCCAAGGTCACGGCCTGGTGCAACGCACTGCGAAACAACGGGTGGTCATCGGCTATCAGGATTTCGTATGTGGCCATTGATTAAATGATCCTGTTTTTAGGGGTGCCCTGATCGGCGCCCAGCATGCCCAGCGTAGCCTGGAGGGTCAAGCGCTACGCCCGTGGGCATTTTAGCGGGTTGCGGGTGCGTGGTGCCATCATGCAAACGTCGTCTGGTTATACCGTCGCAATATAGGGAGCAAGACGCGTGTGAACAGTATCCGTCGGATCCAGAGGCATCTGGAACTTGGCGGCCAGGTAGTGGGTGCTGAAGACATCTAGGTAGGCATCCAAGACTTCACTGGCCACTAGATCATCGGCCAGCTCAAGGCACAGAGCAGCGACTTCGGCGGTGCAGAAGTGGTCGTCGCGCTTGGAACGGCGCAGCTTGTAGCGCGACAGCTGTTCCGGCGCCAGGCTGAGTACCGGCAAATGCTCCAGGTAGGGGCTTTTGCGAAACATCTTGCGCGCTTCACTCCAGGTGCCGTCCAGCAGGATGAACAGTGGACGCTTGCCCTCCTCCACCTTCACTTCGCTGACAACACGCTGCGGTGCGACGAATTCGCCGGGGAACACGATATAGGGTTGCCACTGCGGGTCGGCCAACAAGGTCAGCAGTTCAGGATCGACTTCGGTGCGCGACCAGGCGAACGCCGTGGTGTCATCAATCACATCGGCGATCAGCCACCCGGTATTGCTGGGTTTCATGGGTTCCACGTCATGCATCAGCAGGCACATCGCTGAAGTTGCGGCGACTTTTGGCCGCCAGGCACACAGGCAGTACTCAGGAATGACCCGGCAGCCAGGGCAGCGTTCGGCACGCGAACCACGGTTGAGGAACGGGCGGACGGCACGGGCCAGGCGCTGGGTGCGCAGGCGGGAAACGGCGTGGCTCATCGGATGCGCCGGTGGGACGGGTAAATCGACACGGTGAAAACTCGTGGACGGCTGAGGTGGCGGCAGTTTACCAGCGATACGCCTGGCTGTAGTGGCAAGGGCTCACCTATAATTGCGCGCCACTGAACGCACAGCGCAGTGGCTGGTCTATGCACCAGTAACCGAATCAGGAGAGTTTCATGCTGCGTTCCATGCTGCGCCTTGTCGCCCCATCCGTCGCCCTCGCGCTGGTATTGCCCGTGTGCGCCCAGGCGGCCTCGCTGCTGGAGGCCCAAATGAACCGGAAGCTGCAAAGCGTCGCAGCTGAGAGCAACAAAGACCTGCCCCGGGAAATCGACGAAAAGACCCTGGAAGTGGCCTACACCGTTGAAGGCATGCAACTGATCGATCACCTGAGCGTCTTGCCCGACCGCGCCGAACAGATGCGCGCCAATCCTAAGGCGGTGTATTTCCAGCTCGGCCAGAGCGTGTGCCTGAACAAGGGCTACCGCGAGCTGATGGCCAAGGGCGCGGTGATGCGTTACGAAATTACTGAGAACAAGACCAACCGTCCTGTGGCCTCGGTGAAGTTCGTGGAAGCGGATTGCCCGGCACCGGCAAAAAAGAAAAAGTAATGGCTTGACCTCCGCGCGCTGCTGTCCGGTGGCGCGCACTTCCCCCCGCTTCAACGCCTTCAAGGCAGCTAGACTCTGTAGTGAGCGACCAATAAGTGGTTGCCAGCCAAGGGTTTTCCGGCCCATGATCAAGCCATCCCGACCGTTCATTCACAGCGCTTTTCATGCTGTTCTGTAACATTTTCAGGGCAAAAGAAGGTTGCCCCTGCGGCAAACAGCGACACAAGCAGTGTCGTCGCCTGCGGCGAAGGTGCCCTGCAAGAAGGAGAAGTTGAATGCCTTACGAACCGAATGACCGCCTGCTCCGACATTTTGAAGAACACGGCACCGACCTTACACAGCAGGTCGACGCACAACTCCAGCTGATCGCCCCCAACAGCCCGAATATCCCCCTGTATCGCGACATGATCCTCACCGTGCTGCGCATGGCGCAGGACGACCGCAACCGCTGGAACGCCAAAATCACCCTGCAAGCCATCCGCGAACTGGACAATGCCTTCCGCGTACTCGAGCAGTTCAAGGGCCGCCGCAAGGTCACGGTGTTCGGCTCGGCTCGCACACCGATAGAAAGCCCGTTGTATGCACTGGCCCGTGAAGTCGGCGCGGCACTGGCGCGCTCGAACCTGATGGTGATCACCGGCGGCGGTGGCGGCATCATGGCCGCCGCCCATGAAGGCGCGGGACTGGAACACAGCCTGGGGTTCAACATTACCCTGCCGTTTGAACAGCATGCCAACCCAACGATTGATGGCACTGAAAACCTACTGTCTTTCCACTTCTTCTTTACCCGCAAGCTGTTCTTCGTCAAGGAAGCCGATGCCCTGGTGCTGTGCCCTGGCGGTTTCGGCACCCTGGACGAAGCGCTGGAAGTGTTGACACTGATTCAGACCGGCAAGAGCCCGCTGGTCCCGGTGGTGCTGCTGGACGCGCCAGGCGGCGGATTCTGGCAGGGCGCCCTGGACTTCATCCGCAGCCAGTTGGAAGCCAACCGCTACATTCTGCCCACCGACCTCAAGCTCATACGACTGGTTTACAGCGCCGAAGAGGCTGTGGACGAGATCAACCAGTTTTATGCCAACTTCCACTCTACCCGCTGGCTGAAACGGGAATTTGTGGTGCGCATGAATCACCCGCTCAGTGAACAGGCATTGACCCATTTGCAAGGCGAGTTCGCCAGCCTGCGACTGAGTGGCGAGTTCCGACAGCTCGCGTATACCGGCGAGGAACATGATGAACCGAGGTTCAGCCATTTGACGCGGCTGGTGTTCAATTTCAACGGGCGCGACCAGGGCCGGTTGCGGGAGCTGGTGGATTACATCAATTTGCCGGAGAACTGGGCACAGGCCCAGGGCAAGGCGCAGCAGAGAGTGGCGCCGGAGCCAGCGTGATTTTTTGAGGGCAAAAAAAAAGACCCACTATTTTCATAGTGGGTCTTTTTATATGCATTGATCCAGATGGATGGGGCTGCTACGCAGCCCAGCGGGAGCAAGCTCCCTCGCCACAGCAGATCGCTCACCTCTACAACAGTGTTCAGTCGTCCATGTCCCGGCCGCTCAACAAGCGGCTGATCATTTCCATCGAGAACCCGCGATAGCTGAGAAATCGTCCCTGCTTCGCCCTTTCCTTGGCATCAATCGGCAGATGGCCAGAGAACTTGCGCCGCCAGGTGTCCTCCAACTGCGCCTGCCAACTGATCCCGCACTCGCGCAAGGCAAGGTCGATATCCGCGCGTTGCAGACCACGCTGGCTCAGCTCTTCGCGAATACGCGCCGGGCCGTAGCCGGAGCGAGCTCGGTAAGAGACAAAACTTTCGAGGTATCGGGCTTCGGAAAGCAGCCCCTCTTCCGTCAGGCGGTCGAGGGCGGTTTCGATCATCTCGGGCTCTGCGCCGCGCTGACGCAGCTTACGCGTCAGCTCGACTCGACCATGCTCGCGGCGAGCGAGCAGGTCCATTGCAGTGCGCCGAACGGCGACGAGTGTATCCAGTACAACTGTCATCGTGTGCTTCAGATGTCGGTGTCAGCTTCTTCTACTTCTTCAACCGGCTCGCGATTGGCGGCAGCTTTCACGTCTGGAGCGGCAGTCAGCAGCTTGTCGCGGATCTGCTTTTCAAGCGTGGCAGCGATATCCGGGTTGTCTGCCAGGAACTTGGCCGAGTTGGCCTTGCCTTGGCCGATCTTGCTGCCGTTGTAGGCATACCAGGCACCGGATTTCTCGACGAAACCGTGCAGCACACCCAGGTCGATCATCTCGCCGTTCAGGTAGATGCCCTTGCCGTAGAGAATCTGGAACTCGGCCTGACGGAATGGCGGGGCCACTTTGTTCTTCACGACTTTAACGCGGGTTTCGCTACCGACAACCTCGTCACCTTCTTTCACCGCGCCGGTACGGCGGATGTCCAGACGGACCGAAGCGTAGAACTTCAGCGCGTTACCACCGGTGGTGGTTTCCGGGCTGCCGAACATCACGCCGATCTTCATACGGATCTGGTTGATGAAGATCACCAGGCAGTTGGCGTTCTTGATGTTACCGGTGATTTTACGCAGCGCCTGAGACATCAGACGGGCTTGCAGGCCCACGTGCATGTCACCCATTTCGCCTTCGATTTCAGCCTTGGGCACCAGGGCGGCCACGGAGTCGACCACGATCACGTCGATGGCGTTGGAGCGCACCAGCATGTCGGTGATTTCCAGGGCTTGCTCACCGGTATCCGGCTGCGAAACCAGCAGGTCGTCGACGTTGACGCCCAGTTTGCCGGCGTACTCAGGGTCCAGGGCGTGCTCGGCGTCGACGAACGCACAGGTGGCGCCCATTTTTTGCGCCTGGGCAATCACCGACAGGGTCAGGGTGGTTTTACCGGAAGATTCAGGACCGTAGATTTCAACGATACGGCCTTTTGGCAGACCGCCAATGCCGAGCGCGATGTCCAGACCCAGAGAGCCCGTGGAAATAGCCGGGATCGCCTGACGGTCGTGATCGCCCATACGCATTACGGCACCCTTGCCGAATTGACGTTCGATCTGACCCAGGGCCGCAGCCAAGGCTTTCTTCTTGTTGTCGTCCATTAAAGTCCTCACGTAATCAATAAGGCCGGGGGGGCCAACACCTGTATAAGTAGACAGTATTGTTCCACAAAGATCGGAGATCGCCTACCCCTGATTTTCTATTTCTGCTGCAGCTCGTCGCAACAAGCCCTCTAGCGCGGCCTTTACCGTTTGTCGGCGGACCTCATCGCGGTTGCCGGTGAAGTGCTCAAGCTCGGCCGTGACCTCTTCGCCGACGCCGAAAGCCAGCCATACGGTGCCCACCGGTTTGTCCGGCGAACCGCCATCCGGCCCCGCTACGCCACTGACCGCCACGGCAAAGCGCGCCAGGCTTTTTTCCTGTGCGCCGCGGACCATCGCCTCCACCACTTCCTGGCTGACGGCGCCCACTTTTGGAAACAACGTTTCCGGCACATTCAACTGTCGGGTCTTCTGGCGGTTGGAATAGGTGACATACCCCGCCTCGAACCAGGCCGAGCTTCCCGGGATCCGCGTGATGGCTTCAGCGATTCCACCGCCGGTGCAGGACTCGGCAGTGGTGACGTGGGCATTGAGCACCTGCAAACGGCGCCCCAGTTCAGCAGCCAGTTGAGTGATTTCCTTCACGGTCGTCTCCAGTCGTGGGCGGGGGTTCGCCTACCCTACAGGAGACAATCTCACACGCAAGTGACGGACTGTCTCAAGACACTAACGGGCGACGGCTCGCACATACGCCTGGCAGGCACGCAAGGCAATCAGGGCGCTGTCGCCGTCGTCGGTGATGCGGATAATTCGCTGAGCATGCGCTGGGTCAAGTCGGGCTCGCGGGGCTGCATGAACCACGCTGCCGGCGGCGGTGGCGGCTGGCATTGGGCAGCCACTGGAAGCGTCGAGAAGGACTGACAGCCGCACATCAGCAGTGGCAATGCGGTCACGCAAAGCTGCTTGATTACGCTGGGCATCGCTCAACTCCCGGGCATGTTGTTGGTCGATGGCACTGAGCCGTTGCTCAAGGGCCAGCCGTCTGTCTTGCTCGGCCTGCTGTAGATGCAGGGCTTTCTGGGTCTGTGCGGCCGACAAGCGTTCAATCTGTGCCTCGTACCGACACGCCTGCACCTGCCAGACAACGACCACCAGCACGCATACGCCAATCGCAACTAAGAAACGCATAACACCGCCTTCGCCCGCGCCCACAACTGCAAACGGTCCTCCAGGCCATTGAGCCCGCCGTTGATACGCCGGGTGATGGTGGTGAACTGGTCCTTGTCGGCGAGTTCATTCAAGCCATTGCTTTGCCAGAACCAGGCGGCGGATTCACAGGCCCATTGTGGTTGCTCCAGTAATTCGGGTTGTTGCAGCAAGCGATCATCGCCGAACAGCGCTTGGCTGCATGCCAGGTAGTTGCGGCGACCGGTGACCTGGATCAGCCCCCTGCCCCGGTACTTCTGGCCGTCGCCGTCCGCTTCAGGCGTATTGCCCAGGCGCGCGGCCAACGTACCGGTGTCGTACTTGCTCAAATAAGTATCGCTGCCGAGTTCGCGCACGTAGTGCAGTTCGCCGGATTCGTGGCCGATCTGCGCGAGAAAAGCGGCGGCGCGCAGCACGCTGTTGATTTCGTACCGAACAAAAGTCGCATTCAGCGCGGTTGAAAAAAGGCCCGCCATACGGCTAGCGCCTGGCATGATTTGAATCAATTGAGGCTGCGTTATCAACACCACAGTCACCTTGAAAGCCCCCTAGGTAGACAAACCAACGTCCGTGTTGGAACTGCGATAGGCACTGACCATTCCAGCCAGGTGCAACGAACTCGCGCCCCAGTGATTAAGAAGATCACCCAAGTACGCCAATTCGCCAGGTCGTCCTTGTGCCACCAACTGGCGATCACCGCCCCAACGAGGCCCGCAATCAACAATTCGAACCTGTCGATCTTGTCGAGCAGGCGCTGTAAATACTCCATGCGCTCGACTCCGTGGGGCATGACTTGAATTGGAACGGCCCCAGCAGCACTCCCAGCTCGGAGCAATGGGTGTGGTGGAGCCGAAAACGAAAAGGCCCCGATCATGTCGAGGCCCTGAATAGGTGCGCGGTCTTTCCCGCAGTCAGCCAAAGACCAGCCCAGCGTCGACGCCCCAATGCATCGATCTCGCCAATCCAGTCTCGCGCCACTCTGGAAGTCTGGTGTGAACAGAGCGCACGGGCTGCCGGTTTTTTTCCGTAGCGCTGCACTACCGGCTTTTCAGCGTCCAGGCATCCCCCGAAGGGCCACCCTGGCTGTGGCGAGCCTGAATCAGAAATGAAAAAGCCCAGCGCGACGGCTGGGCTCTATTACGCAGGGAGGTAGAAGATCATGGAGTCCAGTAAGCAATCTTGCCGCCTGCACCAACAGCTACAAAATTGCCGTTGCCGTAGGCGACGCTCCGGATATCGGTTCCTGCGAAAGTGTTGGCTTGCTGAACCCAGCCGATCCCATCCTCGGAAACGGCTGTCTTGCCGCCGTCGCCGACAGCTACATACTTGCCATTACCGTAAGCAATGTCGCGGATGATGGTTCCACCGAAACTGGTATCTCCAACAGCAGTCCAGTTAAGCCCATCGGATGAATATGCCATCTTGCCATCCGCACCAACGATAAACATTTTCCCGTTGCAAAGCTTCATGGAAAGGATGGTGCTAGTGCCGAAGGTGCTGGTTCTGGTCCCGAATGATTGCGAATCACCCGTCGCCATCTTCACAGCGCTAAGCAGCTTCCCATTCGATCCCGCAACCAACACAAAAACGCCAATGACGTTGACGCAGTGCACAGTCTCGCCAGAAGTGAAGGTCGTAGTGCGCTCCACCTGGCCTGACCAATCGCCATAACGGGAAAAGACTTTACCGTTAGACCCAACCAGTATCCAGGTCGCGTCGCTGCCGGAAATTGGCTGATAATACACAATGCCTTGCAAGTCTCCGGACACGCGAACAGTTGCCGTAATGTTTGTCCAAGCCCTTTCAGGGCGTGCTGTGCTGCCGTAGACCACATTGCCGGATTGAGAAAGGGCTTGAAGCTGTGTCCCAAGACCGTTCCAGTACAGATCGTTGAGGACCTTTCCGCTATCAGAGGTGACGATGTCCTTAAGCTTGGTCCAAGCTGTACCAGTCGCGCCTCCGCTGACAAGCTGAGTGGTTGTGGGAAGACCGTTGCCACCAGCCGCATAAAACTTGCCGTCCCCAAAAACCACGCGCCTAAGCATGCCGGTGTTATCCACCGGTTGCACTTGGGTCCAAAGATCTTGCAAGGTTTGAGACGCTAAGTTTGCGTTTTCCATTTTAAACTCCGTTACTGAGCTGATTTAAGTTCAGGCCTCTATATTGGGCGTATGGCGCTCATCGGCGATTGCTCGAGGCTCGCGGCCTTCACATGATTCAGCGTCCCACATCGGGAACATTTGATCTGGAGCTCTGTAAACCCACCCGTACGGGCGAGAAGTCTTTTGCAGTTACCGCATCTGAATTCTTTCAACATCTGCAAATTCCTTTTACTGAACCACCTTTTCCGTGTGATTGATTAGGAAGCGGCGTTACATTCGCCGCCCTCTCACACCCACCTACACAGGTCCGTAGACGGCGGCATGCCTGCGGGATCTTTGAGCAGAGACAGTCCGAGGTAGAAGTTCTGGGTGAAGGATACAATCCAAGTGTCATAGTCCGTTTCCGCACTGCTGAGCACGGAAGGGGCCGCGACAATCGCAGTGGGCAAGTCGCATTGCTCGGGCGGCAAGCCCCAGCGGTTATCCAGGGCCAAATCCATCAGTCGGCTGGCCAGGTCGCAGGCGTCAAAGGGCGTCGAGCCACTGACGACCGTGGCCTTGAGTGAAACCGACAAGACATGCGCCTTGCGCCCGGCAAAGGAGCGAACGCCCGGGCCATTGCGCTCCACGCTGATCAAAATGCCGGTTTTGTCGCCCGTGTCGGAGAAGTCATGGTGATTACCGACCCGTAGTTGTGGGAACGCGCGCTTCAGCGCGTCCCCAATCGCCGCAGGTAGCTGGGAAGGTTTTTCGAGAAGCGTCATCTGCTTGCATCCTTGCAGCGCTTACCGCTGATCCGGGCGAGAGTTCGAGGCCTGGTTGACCCCGATGCGCTTGGCCGCCCAGCGTTCATAAAGGCCGATGGCCACGTCCGCCCCGGCCATGGCGGTTAGGCAGCCAATGGCGCCAGCGGTCCAGATCGACATGCCGGCGGCGTAGCACAGCATCAATGCCGATACCCCGCAGACCATGCACGCCCCGGACCGCAGGGCCAGGCGCCGAATCAGCGACCAACCACGGGCGCCCTCCTTGTCGGCGCGCCACATTTCGCCGGATACACCGCCGATCAGCGCCAGTACGATTACCAGCCAGATAGGCATTTCCGCTAACGCCTGCTGCTCGTTTGTCATGTCACGCCTCCTGGCTGAGCACTACCGGCAGGGGGCCGGCTCTTGGGTAAATCCATGTAGGTAGACATTCCAAAAAGCCCGGTTACCCGGGCTTTTCAGTAATGCGGTCCTCAGTCGATCTTTCGGCGCTACTGGCGCGGTACGGATCTTTCCTCGATGTTTTTCCGACCACGACCCCTGTCTGCCGGATAACTGCTTCTGGTGCTTTACGCTGCACACCCGGGTCAGTTGCCAACCCTCTGAACCGTTAAGGCCGGTTCATCGCTGCCTGTTTGTTAAGCGGTGAAACTAAAGAGCGTCGGCATCCTTGCCGGTGTTTCTGGCGTCCTTGCCATCGCTCGGATGGCGTCCTTGCCGGTGCTGCGTGACTTCCTTGTGTTGACTGGCAGCATCCTTGCCGCCTCCACCAGACCTTGTTGGCTGGCTTGAGATGAAGAATATGCATGTATGCATATACAGTCAATGCATAAATGCATTTATTTTCAGCATGAAAATGCACGAATGCATTTCCGCCCTTGTGGACTGTGGGTTTTGTGGTTTTTTCCAGGCGAAAAAAAGCCCGCTCGTTGGCGGGCTTTGTCTTACAGAAGAAGGTTAACGGGCGTACATACCCCACCAGAACACATGACCCAGGATGCTGATTTGCTCATCCTGGATATCCTGGAAGCTGTAGTCCTCATCCGGGTGCTCATCGCGATTGAAACTGCGCAGGCGAATCCCGGAAGGCAGGCGGTAGAGCTGCTTAACCCGCAATTGGCCGTTGTGGTTGATGGCATACAAGTCACCATCGACGATGTCACCAATGCCACTCTTGCCCGCATTAACCCCGACCGTCGCGCCATCGCGCAGCACTGGTAACATGCTGTTTCCGCGTACCGTCACGCACTTGGCCTGGTCGAACTGCACACCGTTATGCCGCAGGCTGCGCTTGCCGAACCGCAGGCTGGCCTTCTCGCTTTCCTCGATGACGAATCTTCCTGATCCAGCAGCCAATTCAACCTCGCGCAGAAAGGGGATCGACACCTCGTCATCATTAACGGGGGTGTCATCGTCCCACAGGCTTATGTCCTTGAGTTCCGAATGCATCGGGTCGCGACCGTCCTCCCGCGAAACGCCCACCGCCACGCGTCCGCGCAGTTGGTCGGTGCTCACGCGGAAGTACTCGGCGATGCGGGAAATGTGCTTGTCCGACGGATCAACGATCTTGCCGCTGAGGATCCGGGACAGCGTGGATTGAGGCACGCCGGTACGCCGGTGAAGCTCCGTGGGGGAGATCCGGTCGCGGTCCAGCAGTTCGCGTAAGACGATAGAAACGTTGCGTTTTTGCATAACGGGGATAGTGACGGGAGATTTTGAGGTTGGCAAATGCTAATTTGCATTATTTATGCATAACCGATGCATTTCTTGGGCCCTTTCAAGTGTGGTGATGTGGACTGCGAACCGCAGACCTCGCGTGTTAACCTTGCGCCCATCGCAAAATCGCAGGGCGGAATGCCCCACCTTTGCCCCACTCCTTTCAACGAATTTGCCTACGACCCAATGAGTAAAACCACTTCAGACCTGTCCTCCCACACCCCGATGATGCAGCAGTACTGGCGCCTCAAGAACCAGCACCCTGATCAGTTGATGTTCTACCGCATGGGCGACTTCTACGAGATCTTCTACGAAGACGCGAAGAAGGCCGCCAAGCTGCTGGACATTACCCTGACGGCGCGTGGGCAGTCGGCGGGGCAGTCGATTCCGATGTGTGGGATTCCTTACCATTCGTTGGAAGGTTACTTGGTCAAGCTGGTGAAGCTGGGCGAGTCGGTGGTGATCTGTGAGCAGATCGGCGACCCGGCCACCAGCAAGGGGCCGGTGGAACGTCAGGTGGTGCGCATTATTACGCCGGGGACGGTGAGTGATGAGGCGCTACTGGATGAGCGTCGCGACAACCTGATTGCGGCGGTGTTGGGCGATGAACGTCTGTTTGGCCTGTCGGTGCTGGACATCACCAGCGGCAACTTCAGTGTGCTGGAGATCAAGGGCTGGGAGAACCTGTTGGCGGAGCTGGAGCGCATCAACCCGGTTGAGCTGCTGATCCCGGACGATTGGCCGAAGGATCTGCCGGCGGAAAAACGCCGTGGGGCCAAGCGCCGTGCGCCGTGGGATTTTGAGCGTGACTCGGCGTTGAAAAGTCTTTGCCAACAGTTCTCGGTGCAAGACCTAAAAGGCTTCGGTTGCGAAACCCTGACCCTGGCCATCGGTGCCGCCGGTTGCTTGCTGGGTTACGCCAAGGAAACCCAGCGCACGGCCTTGCCGCATTTGCGCAGCCTGCGCCATGAGCGTCTGGACGATACCGTGGTGCTCGATGGCGCGAGCCGTCGCAACCTGGAGCTGGACACCAACCTGGCCGGCGGGCGTGACAACACCCTGCAATCGGTGGTCGACCGTTGCCAGACCGCCATGGGTAGCCGTTTGCTGACCCGTTGGTTGAACCGTCCTCTGCGCGACTTGAGCGTGCTGCAGGCGCGTCAGACCTCTATTACCTGCCTGCTGGACGGCTATCGCTTTGAAAAGCTGCAGCCACAGCTCAAGGAAATCGGCGATATCGAGCGCATCCTGGCGCGGATCGGCTTGCGTAATGCGCGGCCGCGTGACTTGGCGCGCCTGCGTGATGCCCTCGGTGCCTTGCCACAACTGCAAGCGGCGATGACCGAACTGGACACGCCACACCTGCAACAGCTCGCGGTCACCGCCGGTACTTACCCGGAACTGGCGGCGTTGCTGGAAAAAGCCATCATCGACAACCCGCCCGCGATCATTCGCGACGGCGGCGTCTTGAAGACCGGTTACGACAGCGAGCTGGACGAGCTGCAAGCCCTGAGCGAAAACGCTGGGCAGTTCCTGATTGACCTGGAAGCCCGCGAAAAAGCCCGTACCGGACTGGCCAACCTGAAAGTCGGCTACAACCGCGTGCACGGCTATTTCATCGAATTGCCGAGCAAGCAGGCCGAGTCGGCACCGATCGACTATCAACGTCGCCAGACGCTCAAAGGTGCAGAGCGATTCATCACCCCAGAGCTGAAAGAGTTCGAAGACAAGGCACTGTCGGCCAAGAGTCGTGCCCTGGCTCGAGAAAAGATGCTCTATGAGAACCTGCTGGAAGACCTGATCAGCCAGTTGGCACCGCTGCAGGATACCGCCGCCGCCTTGGCCGAGCTGGATGTGCTGAGCAACCTGGCCGAGCGCGCGCTGAACCTTGATCTGAACTGCCCGCGTTTTGTCAGCGAGCCGTGCATGCGCATCGTGCAAGGTCGCCACCCAGTGGTGGAGCAGGTGTTGACCACGCCGTTCGTCGCCAACGACCTGTCGCTGGACGACGATACCCGCATGCTAGTGATCACTGGTCCGAACATGGGCGGTAAATCCACCTACATGCGCCAGACGGCTTTGATCGTGCTATTGGCGCATATCGGCAGCTTTGTGCCGGCGGCTAGTTGCGAGCTGTCCCTGGTGGACCGCATTTTCACCCGGATCGGTTCCAGTGACGACCTGGCCGGTGGCCGTTCGACCTTTATGGTTGAAATGAGCGAGACCGCCAACATCCTGCATAACGCCACCGAACGCAGCCTGGTGCTGATGGACGAAGTGGGCCGCGGCACCAGCACCTTCGACGGCCTGTCCCTGGCCTGGGCGGCAGCCGAACGCCTGGCGCATCTGCGTGCCTACACGCTGTTTGCCACGCACTATTTCGAGCTGACCGTGCTGCCGGAAAGCGAACCACTGGTAGCCAACGTGCACCTGAACGCCACCGAGCACAACGAGCGCATCGTGTTCCTGCACCACGTGCTGCCGGGGCCGGCCAGCCAGAGTTACGGCCTGGCCGTGGCCCAACTGGCCGGTGTGCCGAATGACGTGATCACCCGCGCCCGCGAACACCTCAGCCGCCTGGAAACCACGGCGCTGCCCCATGAAACCGTGGTCGCCAGCCCTGTCAAAGCCTCCAGCAAACCGGCTGCGCCACATCAGAGCGACATGTTCGCTAGCCTGCCCCACCCGGTGCTGGATGAGTTGGCAAAGCTTGACCTGGATGACTTGACGCCGCGAAAAGCACTCGAAATGTTATATGCACTGAAGACTCGGATATAACGCTGAGGCCAGCAAGCTGGTAGACTCTCGCGCGGTTTGGGATGCTGCATGCTATTAGCCTGGCCTGCAGACTATCGCTCCCGAACCTCGCGAGCCCTGCCACAAAGGGTTTCGCTGCCGCCGCCTGAGGAGAGAATTAGAAATGACCTTCGTCGTTACCGACAACTGCATCAAGTGCAAGTACACCGACTGCGTGGAAGTATGTCCGGTGGACTGCTTCTACGAAGGCCCGAACTTCCTGGTCATCCACCCGGACGAGTGCATTGATTGCGCCCTGTGTGAACCTGAATGCCCGGCCGTCGCTATTTTCTCCGAGGACGAAGTCCCGGCAGAGATGCAGGAATTCATTCAGTTGAACGTCGAGTTGGCGGAAATCTGGCCGAATATCACTGAACGCAAAGACCCGATGCCGGATGCAGCGGAGTGGGATGGCAAAAAAGGTAAGATTGCAGACCTCGAGCGCTGATAGCCTCGCCTCCCAAAAGGCCCCTTGCGGGCCTTTTTGCGTTTCTGGAAAGCCGGTTTCACTTTCCTACAGGCAAAAAAAAGGGGCGGTATGACCCGCCCACATTTTTTCCCTAGTCCCTGTATTCCTTTTCATCATCCTGATGAATCGCATCCTGCGACGTTCCCTAAACCATCGTTCCTTGATGGCTGTGCCAATCCGTGGACACAGGGCTGATGTTAGAGAGTTCCAAAGGAAGTTCAACGGGATCCATTCCGGCGACTGACAGGCTTTCATGCTCAACAGACGATAATTAATTGTTATTTTTCAACAGGATAGAAAACGCTCTCGACGAACTGGGACGTACTTGGCGGGCAAAAAAACCAAACGCTTACGAAAAAGTAAGCAAATGCTTACACGACCAATTGCGTAAATGAGAAATAAACCCGCCTTGACCACCGTCCAGACATGAAAAAGCCCCGACACCGTCGAGGCTTTTTCCCTTCAATGCCCTCAGTCGTCGCTGACCGTGATGGTCGGCATCGCCGGCGTAGCGGCTTCCTGCAGCACGATACGCGCGCCCACATGGCGGGCCAGCTCCTGATAGACCATGGCGATCTGGCCGTCAGGGTCCGCCGCGACAGTCGGCTTGCCACCGTCAGCCTGCTCACGAATCACCATAGACAGCGGCAATGAAGCCAGCAGTTCCACCCCGTACTGGGTGGCCAGCTTCTCGCCACCGCCTTCGCCGAACAGGTGCTCGGCGTGGCCGCAGTTGGAGCAGATGTGCACCGCCATGTTCTCCACCACGCCCAGCACCGGGATATTGACCTTGCGGAACATCTCCACGCCTTTTCTCGCGTCGAGCAATGCCAGGTCCTGAGGCGTGGTGACGATCACCGAGCCGGCCACCGGGACTTTCTGCGCCAGGGTCAACTGGATATCACCGGTGCCTGGGGGCATGTCGATCACCAGGTAGTCCAGGTCGCCCCAGGCGGTCTGGGTGACGAGTTGCAGCAAGGCGCCGGAAACCATCGGCCCGCGCCAGACCATCGGCGTATTGTCATCAGTAAGGAAGGCCATGGACATCACCTCCACGCCCAGGGACTCGATCGGCACGAACCACTTCTGGTCCTTGACCTTCGGCCGCGTGCCTTCGGCGATGCCGAACATCACGCCCTGGCTCGGGCCGTAGATATCCGCGTCGAGAATGCCCACGCGTGCGCCTTCGCGAGCCAAGGCCAGGGCCAGGTTGGCCGCCGTGGTGGAT
The DNA here is from genome assembly GCF_013385825.1 of Pseudomonas reactans. GTDB lineage: Bacteria > Pseudomonadota > Gammaproteobacteria > Pseudomonadales > Pseudomonadaceae > Aquipseudomonas > Aquipseudomonas reactans. Next base: position 48,330 of record NZ_JACAPG010000027.1, read on the forward strand.
TTGCCCACGCCGCCCTTGCCGGAGGCCACAGCCACCACGTTCTTGACGTTGGCCAGCCCTGGGATTTGCGCCTGGGCCTTGTGCGCGGCAATCACACACTGGATGTCGACCTTGGCCGAACGCACGCCGTCCAAGCCCTCGATGGCCATTTGCAACATCTGCGCCCAACCGCTCTTGAACAGGCCGGCGGCGTAACCCAGTTCCAACTGGACCGACACCTGGTCGCCCTGGACGTCGATGGCACGCACACAGCCGGCACTGACCGGGTCCTGGTTCAAATAAGGGTCGGTGTACTGGCGAAGCACGGCTTCCACCGCTGCGCGATTGACGGCGCTCATGGGCTACTCCCGAAAAAAGACTGACTGAAACAGGCGGCTATCCTAACCGTTCCAGCGGCGTAACGGCATGCTTTCACAGGTTCGGAAGATTCTGAAACAGCGCCACGGGGTGAAATATATTTCCCGGCGCTTTATAGTGGCCGACCTCCGTTTCATCAAGTAGCCGAGCCCCATGTCCGAGCCACGCAAGATCCTCGTCACCAGCGCCCTGCCCTATGCCAATGGTTCCATCCATCTTGGCCATATGCTTGAGTACATCCAGACCGATATGTGGGTGCGCTTCCAGAAGCATCGCGGCAATCAATGCATCTATGTCTGCGCGGACGACGCCCACGGTTCGGCCATCATGTTGCGCGCCGAAAAGGAAGGGATCACCCCGGAGCAACTGATCGCCAACGTGCAGGCTGAACACAGCGCCGACTTTGCCGAGTTCCTGGTGGATTTCGATAACTTCCACTCGACCCACTCCGAAGAAAACCGCGAGCTGTCGAGCCAGATCTACCTGCGCTTGAAAGAAGCCGGGCATATCGACCAGCGTTCGGTGACCCAATATTTCGACCCGGAAAAGAAAATGTTCCTGGCCGACCGCTTCATCAAGGGCACCTGCCCGAAATGCGGCACTGAAGACCAATACGGCGACAACTGCGAGAAATGCGGTGCGACCTACGCGCCCACCGAGCTGAAGAACCCTAAGTCAGCGATCTCTGGCGCCACCCCGGTGCTCAAGGACTCCCAGCATTTCTTCTTCAAGCTCCCGGATTTCCAGCAGATGCTGCAAACCTGGACCCGCAGCGGCACCCTGCAGGACGCTGTGGCCAACAAACTCTCCGAATGGCTCGACAGCGGCCTGCAGCAGTGGGACATCTCCCGCGATGCGCCGTACTTCGGCTTCGAAATCCCGGGCGAGCCGGGCAAGTACTTCTACGTGTGGCTGGATGCGCCGATCGGCTACATGGCCAGCTTCAAGAACCTGTGCGACCGCACGCCGGGTCTGGACTTCGACGCGTTCTGGAACAAGGATTCCACTGCCGAGCTGTACCACTTCATCGGCAAGGACATCGTCAACTTCCACGCGTTGTTCTGGCCGGCAATGCTTGAAGGTTCGGGCTATCGCAAGCCGACCGCCATCGCGGTGCACGGCTACCTGACGGTCAACGGCCAGAAGATGTCCAAGTCCCGTGGCACCTTTATCAAGGCGCGCACCTACTTGGACCACTTGTCGCCGGAATACCTGCGCTACTACTACGCCTCCAAACTGGGCCGTGGCGTCGATGACCTGGATCTGAACCTGGAAGACTTCGTACAGAAGGTCAACTCGGACCTGGTCGGCAAGGTCGTCAACATTGCCAGCCGTTGTGCCGGGTTTATCCACAAGGGCAACGCCGGCCTGCTGGTAGCAGAGAACGCCGCTCCGGAACTGACCGACGCCTTCCTGGCCGCTGCGCCAAGCATCGCCGATGCCTATGAAGCCCGCGACTTTGCTCGCGCCATGCGCGAGATCATGGGCCTGGCCGACCGCGCCAACGCATGGATCGCCGACAAGGCACCTTGGTCGCTGAACAAACAGGAAGGCAAGCAGGCGGAGGTCCAGGCGATCTGCGCCACGGGCGTCAACCTGTTCCGCCAACTGGTGATCTTCCTCAAGCCCGTGCTGCCGCTGCTGGCTGCCGACGCCGAAGCATTCCTCAATGTGGCGCCGCTGACTTGGAACGATCACGCCACCTTGCTCAGCAACCATCAGTTGAACGAGTTCAAGCCACTGATGACCCGTATCGACCCGGTGAAAGTCCAGGCCATGACCGACGCTTCGAAAGAAGACCTGGTCGCCAGCCAGACCGATACCGGTTCGGCCGCACCCGCGGGCAATGGTGAGTTGGCCAAGGACCCGATCTCTGCGGAAATCGACTTTGACGCTTTCGCTGCCGTGGACCTGCGTGTCGCGCTGATCGTCAAGGCCGAAGCCGTGGAAGGTGCCGACAAGCTGCTGCGCCTGACCCTGGACCTCGGCGGCGAGCAACGTAACGTGTTCTCCGGCATCAAGAGCGCTTATCCAGACCCGTCCAAGCTCGATGGTCGCCTAACCATGATGATCGCCAACCTCAAGCCGCGGAAGATGAAGTTCGGCGTTTCCGAAGGCATGGTGATGGCGGCCGGCCCTGGTGGGGAGGAGATCTACCTGCTCAGCCCTGACAGCGGTGCCAAGCCGGGTCAACGCATCAAGTAAGCCTGCGAGAAAGCCCTGTCGTTTCGGCGGCCGGGCTTTTCAGCTAGTCCCCTCTTTTCGCTTGCCGGATAATCAAGCTCTGTTTGTTAACCGGCATGTCCATGATCATCCCATGAACCTCATTCAACGTATCGACACGCTGCTGCCGCAGACCCAATGCGGCAAATGCGGGCACCCAGGCTGTAAGCCTTACGCTGAGGGTATTGCTCAAGGCGAAGCGATCAACAAGTGCCCGCCCGGTGGACAGGAAACCATTGCAGGTCTTGCACAATTGTTGCGCGTGCCGGTGCTGGAACTGGATATCACCCGAGGGAAAGCGCCGGCCCAGATCGCCTACATCCGCGAAGCCGAGTGCATCGGGTGCACCAAGTGCATCCAGGCCTGCCCGGTGGATGCCATTGTCGGCGCAGCCAAGTTGATGCACACGGTCATCGTCGACGAGTGCACCGGTTGCGAACTCTGCGTCGCGCCCTGCCCCGTTGACTGCATTGAGATGCGCCCGACAGCTGCTGTGTTGCCAATTGTCGGCGGCCTGGCCACCAATGATCAGCAACGCCATGAGCGCAGCCTCAAGCGCGACCGGGCGAGACGGCGGTATGAGCAACGCAACGCGCGGCTGCAACGGGAGGACGCGCAAAAAATTGCTGAACGTCTGGCTCGGGCCAAACGCTCAGTGCCGGTTTTACCTGTGCAAGCCGATACAGCACAGGACGCCGCGATCAAGAAAGCCAAGATCACGGTCGCCATGAGTCGCGCCCAACTGCATAAATCCTTGAAGGCCTTCGGTCACCCGCCAACTTTTGAACAGCAGTCACAGTTGATCGTCTTGCAGCAGCAGTTCGAAGCGGCAGAACAAGCTCTGACGACGCTGGAGTTGGGCACCGCGCCGAAGGCAATGGCTAAAACCGGTAATACTGCCGACCTGAAACGCGCCAAAATCCAGCTGGCGATGCGCCGCGCAGCGTTGAAGAAAGCCCAGGACTTGAACGCCAACCCGCAGCAACTGGCCGAGGCGCAGCACAACCTCGACGAGGCGCAGCGCCAAGTGGATGCCCATGGCAACACCTGATTCGCAAAACCTGTATTGCTACAATCCCGCCGACCGACTGCCAGGGAAACCCACCCCATGAACGCCGCAAAACGCCTGGAAATTTTCCGCAGGCTCCACGAAGACAATCCAGAACCCAAAACCGAACTGGCCTACACCACGCCGTTCGAGTTGCTGATTGCAGTGATCTTGTCGGCCCAATCCACCGACGTCGGCGTGAACAAGGCTACGGCCAAGCTGTACCCCGTGGCGAATACGCCAGAGGCGATCTATGCCTTGGGTGTGGAGGGATTGTCGGAATACATCAAGACCATCGGCCTGTACAACAGCAAGGCCAAGAACGTCATCGAAACCTGCCGCCTGTTGGTGGAACTGCACGGCAGTGAAGTGCCCCAAACCCGCGAAGCCTTGGAAGCGCTGCCAGGCGTCGGCCGAAAAACTGCCAACGTGGTGCTCAACACCGCGTTCCGGCAACTGACCATGGCTGTGGACACCCACATCTTCCGGGTCAGCAACCGAACCGGCATTGCCCGTGGCAAGAACGTAGTGGAGGTAGAAAAGCAGTTGATGAAGTTCGTGCCCAAGCCCTATCTGCTGGATTCCCACCACTGGTTGATCCTTCACGGACGCTACGTTTGCCAGGCCCGCAAGCCACGCTGCGGCAGCTGTCGCATCGAAGACCTGTGCGAATATAAGGACAAGACGTCCGACGATTGACGGATCATTGCTTTTCTCGATCAATCGATTGAAAAAATCTTTTTTACCGGATCATGGATTATCGTTATAAGGAGCGCCAACGGCAGTCTTAGCCCGGAGTGAACCTTATGAGCACTGGCAAAGAGCAACTGGAAGTGGAAGACGACCTCGTTGAGTCGGACGACGATGGGGCAGAGACACCTGTAGCAGAGGTCGCCAAGACCAATTTGAGCAAACGCCGCACTATCGACAATCTTCTGGAAGAGCGACGCTTGCAAAAACAACTGGCCGATTACGACTTCGATCTCTGATCGAGCGATCGACAGCCGGAAGCCTCCTTCACGGAGGCTTTTTTCTGCCGGGCAACCGGGCTGTCCGCTGTGCTACGTCCTCTTCTATACCAAACCGTTACGCTGGGCCAGTTCGATCAGGTCCACCAGCGAGCGCGCATTTAGTTTGAGCAGCAAACGCGTCTTGTAGGTGCTGACGGTCTTGTTGCTGAGGAACATGCCGTCGGCAATCTCCTTGTTGGTTCTGCCTCGCGCCAACTGCTGCAACACCATCATTTCCCGCCCGGACAGGCGCTCGACCATATCGGCCTCGCTGGCATTGCCCATGGTGGAGCGTACCGAATTGAGCGCCTGATTGGGAAAGTAGCTGTAGCCCGACAGGACCGCCTTGATGGCACTCAGCAATTCGGTGAGGTCCTGCTGCTTGCACACGTAGCCGGCGGCCCCAGCCTGCATGCAACGCATGGAAAAATGACCAGGGGCCTGAGACGTGAGAACCAGTACTTTGAATGGCACAGCCTGCTTGGTAGAAGACAACCGGCAAATAACTTCCAGGCCATCAAGTTTGGGAATTCCAATGTCCAGTATGACAATGTCCGGCATATGCTCCCGTGCAAGTTGCAATGCATCGACACCGTTATCGGTCTCGGCAACGACCTCATAACCATGACGCTCCATTAGCATACGCACAGCAAGACGAATGACGGGATGATCATCCACGATCAGCACTTTATTCATGAGAAAGTCCAATTTCGCTGTTCGAATTATTTAGAGCAAGCACAATAGCCTAGTCGTTTCCTAGTTGGCATAGCGCTCCCCCCCAAGCAACAGCAAGCAGAGACCCACCCCACAGCGATAAAGGAATTTCCCTACAAAAAAACGCCATCTCTGAGGCATCTGATTTTATGGAGCCTTTCAGACCTTTCCGGGAACTTACATACTTTGAGTGAAATATCCCTGACTTATAGGGGCTTGGGTAAACGTGCCGCACATGACTATCAGGAAATGCCCCTTGCCTCTCGCCTGTTGCAGGGGAAAACGGCCAGAACAATCCGTCTGCTTTGGTTCCATTCAACATATTCACTTACATCCTTAATTCCTACAGACCATTCGGCATTTTGTATCTTCGCCACACTTACATGAGTGAATTATCTGTAAGACTAGTTCCTACAAAGATGTAAAAAAATCATTCCCCCTACAAACTTTCAACAACAATTCATTAAAATCCCATCTCTGATAACGATTTTGAGGAAAAATCAACAGACGTTTAATCGTTATAAACATGAGCGTCTCTACAAAATCACAGGCAAAAAAAATGGCCCCTTGAACAAGGGGCCATTCTTCATACCGCGCTGAGGCTTAGAACAACGAGCGACCTTTGTTGGCCGCAATGCGCATGCGCAATGCGTTCAACTTGATAAAGCCCGCTGCGTCCGCCTGGTTGTAAGCACCGCCGTCTTCTTCGAAGGTGGCGATGTTGGCGTCGAACAGCGACTCATCGGATTTGCGACCGGTCACGATCACATTGCCTTTGTACAGCTTCAGGCGCACAACGCCGTTCACGTGGACCTGAGAAGCGTCGATCATCTGTTGCAGCATCAAACGCTCAGGGCTCCACCAGTAGCCGGTGTAGATCAGGCTGGCGTACTTGGGCATCAGCTCGTCTTTCAGGTGAGCCACTTCGCGGTCCAGGGTGATGGACTCGATGGCGCGGTGGGCGCGCAGCATGATGGTGCCGCCCGGGGTTTCGTAGCAGCCACGGGACTTCATGCCCACGTAACGGTTCTCGACGATGTCGAGGCGGCCGATACCGTGTTCGCCACCGATACGATTCAGGGTCGCCAGTACGGTGGCCGGGGTCATCTCGACGCCGTCCAGCGCGACGATGTCACCGTTGCGGTAGGTCAGCTCCAGGTACTGCGGCTTGTCGGGCGCGTTCTCCGGGGAGACGGTCCATTTCCACATGTCTTCTTCGTGCTCGGTCCAGGTGTCTTCCAGCACGCCGCCTTCATAGGAGATGTGCAGCAGGTTGGCGTCCATCGAGTACGGGGACTTCTTCTTGCCGTGACGTTCGATCGGGATTGCGTGCTTCTCAGCGTAATCCATCAGCTTTTCACGGGACAGCAGGTCCCATTCACGCCAAGGGGCAATCACTTTCACGCCAGGCTTGAGGGCGTAGGCACCCAGTTCGAAACGCACCTGGTCGTTGCCCTTGCCGGTAGCGCCATGGGAAATGGCGTCGGCGCCGGTTTCGTTGGCGATTTCGATCAGGCGTTTGGCGATCAGCGGACGTGCGATGGAGGTACCCAGCAGGTACTCGCCTTCGTAGACGGTGTTGGCGCGAAACATCGGGAAAACGAAATCGCGGACGAACTCTTCGCGCAGGTCGTCAATGTAGATCTCTTTCACGCCCATGGCTTGCGCCTTGGCACGTGCAGGTTCGACCTCTTCGCCCTGACCCAGGTCAGCGGTGAAGGTCACCACTTCACAGTTATAAGTATCCTGCAGCCACTTGAGGATCACCGAAGTGTCCAGGCCGCCGGAATACGCGAGAACGACCTTGTTTACGTCGGCCATGCCATCACTCCACGGGGTTGTACGGAAAGGCGTCGATTCTACCGACCAAAACCGTGAATTTACAGAGGCGCGACAGCAAATGAAGATAAAGCGACAGATTATGTCGAACGGGCGACCGATGGTCGCACCTTAGGACGTGTGTGCGGGGTTGCTTGGCCCGGTGGCCTGAGGCGCCGGTTTCTCGGGGGCAGCCACGCGTTCAAGCTGGATATTCACGCGGCGGTTGCGGGCCCGGTTGGCCGCATTGGTGTTGGGCGCCAGTGGGTAGCTTTCGCCGTGGAAACGCAGGGTGATCTGCGATTCCGGGATCCCGTTGGCCTTGAAGTAGTCCATGACCGCCAAGCCGCGACGGCGCGAGACGTCGCGATTGGTCAGGCGGTTGCCACTGTTGTCCGAGTGGCCATTCAACTCGATGTGGTTGACGGTGGGGTCGGCTTTCATAAACGCGAGAATCACGTCGAGTTTCTTCTTGGCGGCCGCGTCCAGTTCGATTCCGCCACCGGGGAAGCCGACTTCGGTCTGTTTGACCTGGTCATAATTCATCGGCAGCAGCTTGGCGGTGCACACTTGGTAATCGTTGTAGGCCTTGTTGAATTTGACCGGCAGCAGGCGGATTTCCGAATAGCCGCCTTCACGCCCATAGTGCCGCACGGTCGGGCTGCGCCCTTCCAGCAAGCCATTGAACAGACGCCCCGCTTGGGCTTGGGAGCTATTGAACAATACATCGCCACTGCCAGCACGCACGGCACCGAGGTTGATATCACCTCGCCCCGGCTGCCACGGCGCTGCCGCGGCCAGCAACGTGGCCGAACCGGCTCCCAGCGAGCCGTTGTAGGCTTTCAGACGAAATGTCGCCTGCTCGCCGGCCCGGCGCACGAACTCACCCGAACCGAAATCGGTGATCGGCTGGGTCAGGCGGCACTCGAACTGGTCGCCTTCCACCTTCCACTCAATATTCTCCAGGCGTGTCTGGAACGTGAGGGCCATCGCAGGCAGGCTGGCGAACACACTGAGCAGGGCTAGATATTGCTGGCGCACGGGCGGCTCCACTGGTTTCTACAACACTTCAAAGCGTCATACATCGATAAGGCATACCCAAGGCTATCGGTTGCATCCTGCAAAACTTGATAGCGAGTGCCTGATAGAGTCTTTTCCGGTAGCATTCCCACCAGATTGACCCGCCTGGAATCCCCAATGTCCGACCGCCTGACCCTGCTGCGTCCCGACGACTGGCATATTCATCTTCGCGATGGTGCTGCGTTACCCCACACCGTGGCCGATGTCGCGCGCACGTTTGGCCGCGCCATCATCATGCCTAACCTGGTACCTCCGGTGCGTAATGCCGAGCAAGCCGATGCCTATCGCCAGCGTATCCTCGCTGCACGACCGGCCGGCAGCCGCTTCGAACCGTTGATGGTGCTCTACCTCACCGACCGCACCCAACCCGAAGAGATTCGTGAGGCCAAGGCCAGCGGTTTTGTGCACGCCGCCAAGTTGTACCCGGCCGGCGCGACCACCAACTCCGATTCCGGCGTGACCAGTATCGACAAGATTCTGCCGGCCATCGAAGCCATGGCCGAAGTCGGCATGCCACTGTTGATCCACGGTGAAGTCACCCGTGGCGACGTGGACGTGTTCGACCGCGAGAAGATCTTCATCGACGAACATATGCGCCGAGTGGTCGAGCTGTTCCCGACCCTCAAGGTGGTGTTCGAGCACATCACCACCGCCGATGCCGTGCAGTTCGTCAGCGAGGCCTCGGCCAACGTTGGCGCAACCATCACTGCGCATCACCTGCTGTACAACCGCAACCACATGCTGGTGGGCGGGATTCGGCCGCACTTCTATTGCCTGCCGATCCTCAAGCGCAACACCCACCAAGTGGCCTTGCTGGATGCGGCAACCAGCGGCAATCCGAAGTTCTTCCTCGGCACCGACTCCGCGCCGCACGCCCAGCATGCTAAAGAAGCGGCGTGTGGCTGTGCCGGTTGCTACACAGCGTTTGCTGCCATCGAGCTGTACGCCGAAGCGTTCGAACAACGCAACGCCTTGGACAAGCTCGAAGGTTTCGCAAGCCTCAACGGCCCGCGTTTCTACGGCCTGCCGGCGAATACCGACCGCATCACCCTGGTCCGTGAAGACTGGACCGCCCCTGCCAGCCTGCCGTTTGGCGAGCTGACTGTTATCCCGCTGCGCGCCGGTGAAACACTGCGCTGGCGCCTGCTGGAGGAAAGCAAGTGAGTGAAGACCATTACGACGACGAACACGAGCACAGTGGTGGCGGTTCGCGTCACCCGATGGCCGAGCGGTTTCGCGGCTATCTGCCGGTAGTCATCGACGTAGAAACCGGTGGTTTCAATTGCGCCACCGACGCATTGCTGGAAATCGCCGCAACGACTATTGGCATGGACGAGCAGGGTTTTGTGTTCCCGGAACACACCCACTTCTTCCGCGTCGAGCCGTTTGAAGGTGCCAACATCGAAGCGGCGGCCTTGGAATTTACGGGGATCAAGCTCGATCACCCACTGCGCATGGCGGTGAGTGAAGAAGCGGCGTTGACCGATATTTTCCGTGGCGTGCGCAAGGCGTTGAAGGCCAATGGCTGCAAACGCGCGATCCTGGTCGGCCACAACAGCAGCTTCGACCTGGGCTTCCTGAACGCCGCCGTGGCGCGGCTGGATATGAAACGCAACCCGTTCCACCCGTTCTCCAGCTTCGACACGGCGACCCTCGCCGGCCTGGCCTACGGCCAGACCGTGTTGGCGAAAGCCTGCCAGGCAGCCGGTATCGACTTTGACGGGCGTGAGGCCCACTCGGCTCGCTACGACACCGAGAAGACCGCCGAGCTGTTCTGCGGCATCGTCAACCGCTGGAAAGACATGGGCGGCTGGGAAGACTTCAACGATTGAGGTGATATCCCGCCCATAAAAAAACCGGCCTTCTCAGGCCGGTTTTTTTGTACCTCGAACCAGGCTTACAACTTGCCAGCGTTCTCGGTCAGGTATGCCGCAACGCCTTCTGGCGAAGCGTTCATGCCTTTGTCGCCTTTTTTCCAGTTGGCAGGGCAAACTTCGCCGTGCTCTTCGTGGAATTGCAGGGCGTCGACCAGGCGGATCAGCTCTTCCATGTTACGGCCCAGTGGCAGGTCGTTGATGATCTGGGAGCGGACAACGCCCTTGTCATCGATCAGGAACGCGCCACGGAAGGCCACGCCGCCTTCAGACTCAACGTCGTAGGCCTTGGCGATGTCGTGCTTCATGTCGGCAGCCATGGTGTATTTGACTTTGCCGATGCCGCCATCATTGATGGCGGTGTTGCGCCAGGCGTTGTGGGTGAAATGGGAGTCGATGGAGACGGCTACCACTTCAACGTTGCGCGCCTTGAAATCGTCCATGCGGTGATCCAGAGCGATCAGCTCCGAAGGGCAGACGAAGGTGAAGTCCAGCGGGTAGAAGAACACCAGGCCGTATTTGCCTTTGATGGCTTCAGACAGTTTGAAGCTGTCTACGATTTCGCCATTGCCGAGGACGGCTGGGACGTCGAAATCCGGGGCTTGTTTGCCGACGAGTACGCTCATTGGGTATCTCCTGATGTGAGGGTGACGATTGAAGTAAAAGGACCGGCCCCGAGTCTGCCGCATTCAAGCGACAGCCCTGTGACGCAGTCACGCTTCGTGAAGACCGACCATCATACACTGAAAAAACCGTTCGTCAGTGCGGGCGCGGTGCCAGCAAATACCCTACGAATCTACTTTGACAATCATTCTCGTTAACATTAAGATCCATCGCACTTAAGCCTTAAACCCGCGACGGTTCTCCCTTATGTATGTGTGCCTCTGTACTGGCGTCACCGACGGACAAATCCGCGAAGCAATCTATGAAGGTTGCTGCAGCTACAAGGAAGTGCGTGAAACCACCGGCGTTGCCAGCCAGTGCGGTAAATGTGCTTGCCTCGCCAAGCAAGTGGTACGGGAAACCCTGACGCAGCTGCAGACAGCCCAGGCCGCGCTTCCCTATTCAGCAGAATTTACACACGCCTGATTGGGCGTGTTTTAAAGAACCGGACTTAGTGTCCGGTTTTTTTATGCCCACAATTCAATTAGTTAGCGCCAAGACGCGGAACACAAACATTCTTATTCCGATTAATTTTCATTTATTATTCAATAACTTAGGTTTGACACTAAGGATTTCGCCGCTCAAACTCCGCCTTATACACAGCTATTACAGGGCAGGACCCCAGTCATGAAAGGCGACATCTCAGTCATCCAGCAACTCAACAAAATCCTTGCCAATGAACTGGTCGCGATCAATCAGTACTTTCTGCATGCGCGCATGTATGACGATTGGGGCCTGGAAAAGCTGGGCAAGCGCGAATACAAAGAATCCATCAAGGCCATGAAAGACGCTGACGCGTTGATTAAGCGCATCCTATTCCTGGAAGGTCTGCCGAACGTGCAGGACCTGGGCAAGCTGAACATCGGCGAGCACACCCAGGAAATGATCAGCAGCGACCTGAAGTTCGAACACAAGAGCCACAGCGACCTCAAGGCCGCCATCGCTCACTGCGAAAGCAAAGGTGACTTCGGCAGCCGCGAACTGCTGGAAGACATCCTCGAAGACCAGGAAGAACACATCGACTGGCTGGAGACCCAACTGGGCCTGATCGACAAAGTCAGCCTGGAAAACTACCTGCAATCGCAGATGGGCGAAGAATAAGCCCCCAGCTCGCAGGTACAAAAAAGCCCCGCTCTCTCACGAGAAGCGGGGCTTTTTATTGCAAGCGCATCAAGCGTCGGTCTTGGTCGCCGCGTTGGCTGCTGCTTCTTTGACCAGCGTTTGCAGCGAACCATCAGCCGCCATCTCAACGATGATGTCGCTACCGCCGACCAGCTCACCGGCCACCCACAGTTGTGGGAAAGTCGGCCAGTTGGCGTATTTCGGCAGGTTGGCGCGGATTTCAGGGTTTTGCAGGATATCCACGTAAGCGAATTTCTCGCCACACGCCATGATGGCCTGGGACGCCTTCGCGGAGAAACCGCACTGAGGAGCGTTTGGCGCGCCCTTCATATAAAGCAGAATGGTGTTGTTGGCAATCTGCTCTTTGATCGTTTCGATGATATCCATGGAACACCTCGGCTGGAACTTTGCGACTCACAGGTCGGCACGGTGGCGCATTGTAACGCAAAATTCCAGCGCGGTGCTCAGGCGGCTGCTACCAGCACCGGCACGCCATTGAGCGCTGCATTGCCCGAGAGCTCGTCCAGTTGCCGTTCGTCGGTCAGATCGTTGGCGCTCGCCCCTGGCTGCCCGCTGGCGATCGTCATCTGCACGCCTGGGCGCCCATGACCCCAACCATGGGGCAGGCTGACCACGCCGGGCATCATGTCCAGGCTGGCCAGCACTTCCACTTCGATCATGCCAATGCGCGAACTGACCCGCACCCGCTGGCCATCGCTCAATTGCCGGCTGGCCAGATCGTCCGGATGCATCAGCAATTGATGGCGCGGCTTGCCCTTCACCAGCCGGTGATAGTTATGCATCCAGGAATTATTGCTGCGCACATGGCGACGACCGATCAGCAGCAGTTCGTCATCGACTGGCGCCGGTTGAGCGGCAAAACGCACCAGGTCGGCAAGGATCACTGGCGGCGCCGTTTGCACCTTGCCATCAGCGGTTTTCAAACGCGCTGACAGGTTGGGTTGCAGCGGCCCTAAGTCGACGCCGTGGGGATGATCCGCCAGCATGGCCACGGACAACTTGTGGCTGGATGCATCACCGTAGACGCCCGCACGCAGGCCAAAATCAATCATTTGCGCAGGGGACATCGTCGGCTTGAGCGCGACACCATTGTGAGCAGCGAAGGCTTTGGCCAGGCCGACGAAAATCTCCCAGTCATGCAGCGCGCCCGCAGGCTTGGGCAAGATCGCCCGATTGAAGCGGGTGACGTTACGCACCGCAAACATATTGAAGGTGGTGTCGTAATGATCGTTTTCCAGCGCCGACGTAGACGGCAGGATCAGGTCGGCATAGCGCGTGGTTTCATTGATGTAGAGGTCGATGCTGACCATGAACTCCAGACCATCAAGCGCCTGCTCCAATTGTCGACCGTTGGGCGTCGACAACACCGGATTACCCGCCACCGTAACCAATGCACGGATTTGTCCTTCACCCTCGGTGAGCATTTCCTCAGCCAATGCCGACACAGGCAACTCACCACCGTACTCCGGACGCCCGGAAACCCGACTTTGCCAGCGGTTGAAATGCCCGCCACCGGTCGACGCCACCAGGTCCACCGCCGGCGTGGTGCACAACGCGCCTCCGACGCGGTCCAGGTTGCCAGTCACCAGGTTGATCAACTGCACCAGCCAATGGCACAGCGTGCCGAATGCCTGGGTCGACACGCCCATGCGCCCGTAGCACACGGCCTTGTCGGCTGCAGCAAAGTCCCGTGCCAATTGGCGGATCTGCTCGGCAGGCACCGCACATTGGCGGCTCATGGCCTCGGCGGTAAACCCAGCGATAGCGCGCCGTACGTCCTCAAGGCCTTCAATCGGTAAATGGCTGTCGCGGGTCAGGTTCTCGCTGAACAAGGTGTTGAGCACGCCGAACAACAACGCCGCATCCCCACCGGGGCGCACGAACAGATGCTGGTCGGCCATTGCTGCCGTTTCACTGCGCCGTGGGTCGATCACCACCACTTTGCCGCCCCGCGCCTGGATCGCCTTGAGGCGCTTCTCCACGTCGGGCACAGTCATGATGCTGCCGTTGGACGCGAGTGGATTACCCCCCAGGATCAGCATGAAGTCGGTGTGATCGATGTCCGGGATCGGCAGCAACAGGCCGTGGCCGTACATGAGGTAACTGGTGAGGTGATGGGGCAACTGGTCCACCGACGTCGCGGAAAACCGATTGCGCGTCTTCAACTGGCCGAGGAAGTAGTTGCTGTGGGTCATCAGCCCATAGTTGTGCACGCTGGGGTTGCCCTGGTAAACCGCCACCGCATTCTGCCCATGCTGCGCCTGGATGCCTGACAACCGCTCGGCTACCAGCGCGAAGGCGTCTTCCCACGCAATCGGCTGCCAATCGCTACCGACCCGCAACATGGGTTGGTGCAGGCGGTCGGGATCGTTCTGGATATCCTGCAACGCGACGGCCTTGGGGCAGATATGCCCACGGCTGAAGCTGTCCTGGGCGTCGCCCTTGATCGAGGTGATCGCCAGGCTGCCATCGTCGGCTTGGGTGGTTTCCAGGGTCAGGCCACAAATGGCTTCACACAGATGGCAGGCACGGTGGTGGAGAGTCTTGGTCATGGCCAGTCTCTTTTATAGGGGCTTTGATCCCACTATGGGCCGCGACAGGTGCAGGCGCCACCAACGTTCGTCTCGTGAATCGCCCCGCATCAGGCCAGGCCATGGGCAAGCGTGAGCAAATGTTTCAAAACCCGGCATACCGCCTCTGAAACCGACGCAGCCTGGCCTGCGCCCGCCCCCGCACATTGCAAAAGGCCTCGACGCCAGTGTACAAATGGCTCGCTGCTGTCTGGAAATAGTCTTCAAAAGCGCCCCGGCGCCCTTCTTGAACACCCTTAAAAACCGTAGCCCTATTGGTAAGACGCGACATTTAATTATAAGATCGCGCCTTCCCCTATTTCGTCGCCCCGTGCGGCTTTCGCCGCAGGTCTCGCCCGTTGTCACAATAAACAAGGCTTTGAGTATCTGCGGTCTGTTGCAAAAAGGTAGTTAATGATGAGCGCAAGGCACTTTCTCTCCCTGATGGATTGCACGCCCGAAGAGCTGGTCAGCGTGATCCGTCGAGGCATTGAGCTTAAAGACCTGCGTAACCGCGGCGTACTGTTCGAGCCTTTGAAAAACCGCGTACTCGGCATGATCTTCGAGAAGTCGTCGACCCGCACCCGCGTGTCATTCGAAGCCGGCATGATCCAATTGGGCGGCCAGGCCATCTTCTTGTCCTCGCGTGACACCCAACTGGGGCGTGGCGAGCCGATCGCCGACAGTGCAAAGGTGATGTCGAGCATGCTCGACGCCGTGATGATCCGTACCTTTGCCCACAGCACCGTGACCGAATTTGCCGCCCACTCCCGCGTACCGGTGATCAACGGCCTGACCGACGACCTGCACCCGTGCCAGTTGCTGGCCGACATGCAAACCTTCCTTGAGCACCGCGGCTCGATCCAGGGCAAGACTGTGGCCTGGATCGGCGACGGCAACAACATGTGCAACAGCTATATAGAAGCGGCGATCCAGTTCGACTTCCAACTGCGCGTTGCCTGCCCGGAAGGCTACGAGCCTGACGCGCGTTTCCTGGCCCAGGCCGGCGACCGCGTGACCCTGGTCCGCGACCCGCGTGACGCGGTGATCGGCGCGCACCTGGTGAGCACCGACGTCTGGACCTCCATGGGCCAGGAAGAGGAAACCGCCAAGCGCCTGGCCCTGTTCGCCCCGTATCAGGTGACCCGTGCCCTGCTCGACCTGGCCGCGCCCGACGTGCTGTTCATGCACTGCCTGCCAGCCCACCGTGGCGAAGAGATCAGCACCGACCTGCTCGATGACCCACGCTCGGTCGCCTGGGACCAGGCCGAAAACCGCCTGCACGCGCAAAAGGCCCTGCTCGAATTCCTCGTGCCGCCGTCGTACCACCACGCATGAGCCACTCATTACTGCTGAACCTGCGCAATCTGGCATGCGGCTATCAAGATCAACGGGTGGTACAGAACCTCAACCTGCACCTCAATGCCGGCGACATCGGTTGCCTGCTGGGCTCCTCGGGTTGTGGCAAGACCACCACGTTGCGTGCGATTGCCGGGTTTGAGCCGGTGCACGATGGCGAGATCAGCCTGGCGGGCGAAGTGATCTCCAGTGCCGGTTTCACACTGGCACCAGAGAAACGTCGTATCGGGATGGTGTTCCAGGACTACGCACTGTTTCCTCATTTGAGCGTGGCCGACAACATTGCCTTCGGTATTCGCAAGCATCCGCAGAAAGACCGCGTGGTGGCTGAGTTGCTGGAGCTGGTCAACCTGAAGAACCTAGGCAAGCGCTTTCCCCACGAGCTTTCCGGCGGCCAGCAACAACGCGTCGCCCTCGCCCGCGCGTTGGCGCCGGAGCCGGCCCTGTTGTTGCTGGATGAACCCTTCTCCAACCTGGACGGCGAGCTGCGCCGCAAGCTCAGCCATGAGGTGCGCGACATCCTCAAGGCACGCGGCACCAGTGCGATCCTGGTGACCCATGACCAGGAAGAAGCCTTTGCCGTCAGCGACCAGGTCGGGGTTTTCAAGGAGGGTCGTCTGGAGCAGTGGGACACACCCTACAACCTCTATCACGAACCGCAGACGCCCTATGTCGCCAGCTTTATCGGCCAGGGTTACTTCATCCGTGGCCAATTGAGTTCGCCGGAATCGGTCAGTACCGAACTGGGTGAATTGCGCGGCAACCGCGCCTACACCTGGCCTACCGGCGGTGCGGTGGACGTGTTGCTGCGCCCGGATGACATCGTCTACGCACCGGACAGCGCGTTGAAAGCGCGGATCGTCGGCAAGACCTTTCTCGGCGCATCGACCTTATACCGCCTGCAACTGCCGACCGGCGCGCAGTTGGAGTCGATTTTCCCGAGCCATGCCGACCATCAGGTCGGCGCGGATGTGGGGATCCGTGTGGCCGCCGAACACCTGGTGTTGTTCCAGGCCCTGTAGGAGCGAGCTTGCTTGCGCAAAACCTGAGAGCAACAGGCTCATTCAGGAAGCCCGCGTTATCATTCGCGATTTTCGCGAGCAATCTCGCTCCTACAGTGATCGTTATGCCCGGCCAATTTCTGCGAATTTGGCCTGGGTATGTTCAGCCAGCACCGCTGCCGGCAGTTCAACTTCCAAGCCTCTTCTCCCCGCGCTTACAAAAATCGTTGCAAAGGGTTGCGCCGTTGTATCGATAAACGTGCGCAGGCGTTTCTTTTGCCCCAGCGGGCTGATGCCACCCAACAGGTAACCGGTTGAACGCTGCGCCGCTGCCGGGTCGGCCATTTCGACTTTCTTGACGCCTGCCGCGTGAGCCAGGGCCTTCAGGTCCAGACTTCCGACGACCGGCACCACCGCCACCAACAATTCGCCCTTCTCGCTGCTCGCCAACAAGGTCTTGAACACCTGCGCCGGGTCGAGGCCCAATTTTTCCGCGGCCTCCAGCCCATAAGACGCCGCCTTGGGGTCGTGTTCATAACTGTGGATACGATGTTCGGCGCGAACTTTTTTCAACAGGTCCAATGCGGGGGTCATGGCGTCTCCGGGCGTGGCAAACAGATGGCCAATTCTAGGCCAAGCCCACACAAAACGCTCTAGTCCGCCCACTCTTAAGGTGCAGGCGCAACGTGACAAGCATGATCATTCACCAGACCAATAGTTTGAAAGTGACTGACGGTTCACTTTCGACCTTTGACAGCCGTCATTCTTGTCTATATTTTTTCGTTTCCGAATACTGTAGGAATAGCCCCACAGTATTGAAGCAGTAAGCCGCGACCGGGATGGGGATCCTTGCCACGGTGAAAATCGCGCAACAATCCGTTGAGGTTGTGCGCCAGACAAGAACAACAACTGAGGTTTTCCATGACAACTGCTCTTCAACAGCCTTCACTTTCGAGCCAATGCATGGCCGAATTCCTGGGGACTGCGCTTCTGATCTTCTTCGGTACAGGATGTGTCGCTGCGCTCAAGGTCGCGGGTGCCAGCTTTGGCTTGTGGGAGATCAGTATCATCTGGGGGATCGGCGTCAGCATGGCGATCTACCTGAGCGCCGGGATTTCCGGGGCCCACCTCAACCCCGCCGTCAGTATTGCCCTGTGTATTTTCGCTGACTTCGACAAGCGCAAACTGCCCTTCTATATCCTCGCCCAGATCGCCGGCGCCTTTTGCTCGGCGGCCTTGGTGTACACGCTCTACAGCAACCTGTTTTTCGATTACGAACAAACTCACCACATGGTGCGCGGCTCCCAGGCCAGCCTGGAATTGGCGTCGGTGTTCTCCACCTACCCCCATGCGCTGCTGAGCACCGCTCAGGCGTTCCTGGTGGAAATGGTCATTACAGCAATCCTGATGGGCGTGATCATGGCCCTCACCGATGACAACAACGGCTTGCCACGCGGCCCGTTGGCCCCGCTGCTGATCGGCCTGCTGATCGCGGTGATTGGCAGCGCCATGGGCCCGTTGACCGGCTTTGCGATGAACCCGGCACGGGATTTCGGGCCCAAGCTGATGACCTTTTTCGCAGGCTGGGGTGAAATGGCCTTCACTGGTGGCCGTGATATTCCTTACTTCCTGGTGCCGATTTTCGCGCCGATCGTCGGCGCCTGCCTCGGTGCTGCGGCCTATCGTGGGCTGATTGCCCGTCATCTGCCAAGCGCCGCACCTGCTATAGATGAAGAAACACCTGACACGGCTGTCAACGGCAAGACCCGTATTTCCTGATAGCGCCAGCCTGGGCACCTGCCCTTTTGTAACCCAGGCTGATTACCGATTTTCTTATTTTCCAAGGCATTCGACATGACCGATATTCAGAATAAGAACTACATCATTGCCCTTGACCAAGGCACCACCAGTTCCCGGGCGATCATCTTCGATCGTGACGCCAACGTGGTCTGCACTGCCCAGCGTGAATTCGCACAGCATTACCCACAGGCTGGCTGGGTTGAACATGACCCGATGGAAATCTTCGCCACCCAGAGCGCGGTGATGGTCGAGGCCCTGGCCCAGGCCGGCCTGCACCATGACCAGGTCGCCGCCATTGGTATCACCAACCAGCGTGAAACCACCGTGGTGTGGGACAAAGTCACCGGCCGCCCGATCTACAACGCCATCGTCTGGCAG
Source organism: Pseudomonas reactans (assembly GCF_013385825.1). Taxonomy (GTDB): domain Bacteria; phylum Pseudomonadota; class Gammaproteobacteria; order Pseudomonadales; family Pseudomonadaceae; genus Aquipseudomonas; species Aquipseudomonas reactans. The sequence continues at coordinate 67,368 of NZ_JACAPG010000027.1, forward strand.
TGCCGCCGCAGCACCGAGATCTGCCAGCAGCTCAAGCGCGACGGCCACGAGCAGTACATCAGTGACACCACTGGCCTGGTCACCGACCCGTACTTCTCCGGCACCAAACTCAAGTGGATCCTCGACAACGTCGAAGGCAGCCGCGAGCGTGCGCGCAATGGCGAACTGCTGTTCGGCACCGTCGACAGCTGGCTGATCTGGAAATTTACCGGTGGCAAGACCCACGTCACCGACTACACCAACGCCTCGCGCACCATGCTCTTCAACATCCACAGCCTGGAGTGGGATGCGAAGATGCTGGAGATCCTCGATATTCCGCGCGAGATGCTGCCGGAAGTTAAGTCCTCGTCCGAAATCTACGGCCGCACCAAGAGCGGCATTGCCATCGGCGGTATCGCCGGCGACCAACAAGCCGCCCTGTTCGGCCAGATGTGCGTCGAAGCCGGCCAAGCCAAGAACACCTACGGCACCGGCTGCTTCCTGTTGATGAACACCGGCGACAAAGCCGTGAAATCCAAGCACGGCATGCTCACCACCATCGCTTGCGGCCCACGTGGCGAAGTCGCCTACGCCCTGGAAGGTGCGGTGTTCAACGGCGGCTCCACCGTGCAATGGCTGCGTGATGAACTGAAGATCATCAACGACGCCCACGACACTGAATACTTCGCCGGCAAGGTCAAGGACAGCAACGGCGTGTACCTGGTGCCGGCCTTCACCGGCCTGGGCGCTCCCTACTGGGACCCGTACGCCCGTGGCGCACTGTTCGGCCTGACCCGTGGCGTACGCGTGGACCACATTATTCGTGCAGCCCTGGAATCGATTGCCTACCAGACCCGCGACGTGCTCGACGCCATGCAACAGGACTCGGGCGAACGCCTCAAAGCCCTGCGTGTGGACGGCGGCGCCGTGGCCAACAACTTCCTGATGCAATTCCAGGCAGACATCCTCGGCACCCAGGTTGAGCGCCCGCAAATGCGCGAGACCACCGCATTGGGCGCCGCCTACCTGGCCGGCCTGGCGTGCGGCTTCTGGGGCAGCCTGGAAGAGTTGCGCGGCAAGGCAGTGATCGAGCGCGAATTCGAACCGCAGTTGGACGAAGCGGCCAAAGAGAAGCTCTACGCCGGCTGGCAAAAAGCGGTCAGCCGCACCCGTGACTGGGAGCCTCACGAAGGCGCTGAATAAGCCAACGTCCGGTTGTAACTGGCAGGGAGCGGATTCCTGCGTCATCATGGGCCACTTTTGTATGGCAGCCCAAAGGACGCCCCATGAATCTGCCTCCCCGCCAACAACAAATCCTCGAGCTGGTCCGCGAACGCGGTTATGTCAGCATCGAAGAAATGGCGCAGCTATTCGTTGTCACCCCGCAAACCATCCGCCGCGATATCAACCAGCTGGCGGACGCCAATCTGCTGCGCCGCTACCACGGCGGCGCGGCCTATGACTCCAGTGTCGAGAACACCGCCTACGCTATGCGGGCCGACCAGATGCGCGACGAGAAACAGCGCATCGGCGAAGCCATCGCCGCGCAGATCCCCGATCACGCCTCACTGTTCATCAATATCGGCACCACCACCGAATCCATCGCCCGTGCGTTGCTCAACCACAACCATCTGAAAATCATCACCAACAACCTCAACGTTGCCACCATGCTCAGCGCCAAGGACGACTTCGACGTGCTGCTGACCGGCGGTAACGTGCGCCGTGACGGTGGTGTGGTGGGCCAGGCGAGTGTCGACTTTATCAACCAGTTCAAGGTCGACTTTGCCTTGGTGGGCATCAGCGGCATCGATGAAGACGGCAGCCTGTTGGACTTTGACTACCAGGAAGTGCGGGTTTCCCAGGCGATCATCGCCAATGCACGCCAGGTGATCCTGGCAGCGGACTCCAGCAAATTCGGGCGCAACGCCATGATTCGCCTGGGACCGATCAGTTTGGTGGACTGCCTGGTGACCGACCAGCAGCCGGTGCCGGCACTGGTACAACTGTTGAGCCAGCATAAGGTTCGATTGGAAGTCGTGTAACACACCCACCTTGTAGGAGCCGGCTTGCCGGCGATAGCGACCTCACGGACGCCATCGCCGGCAAGCCGGCTCCTACCGTTTCATGTTCACAAATTTTCCTTTCCCGCCGCTTCGATGAGTTTTTTCAATCGAAGTCGGGTGGCTGTGCGCGCGTTTATCAGCTACCATTTTCGCAAATGAACATTAATGTTCGAATTCCAAGACGAAAAAATCGCGAGGCCAGCCGATGAACCCTTCCACCTTGCCTGCTCCACCGCTTGCCGAAGTCTATGACGTTGCCGTTATCGGTGGCGGGATCAATGGCGTCGGCATTGCAGCAGACGCAGCCGGGCGCGGTTTGTCGGTATTCCTTTGCGAAAAGGACGACCTGGCCAGCCACACCTCGTCCGCCAGCAGCAAGCTGATCCACGGCGGCCTGCGCTACCTCGAACATTACGAATTCCGCCTGGTGCGCGAAGCGCTGGCCGAACGCGAAGTGCTGTTGGCCAAGGCCCCGCATATCGTCAAGCAGATGCGCTTCGTGTTGCCGCACCGCCCGCACCTGCGTCCGGCGTGGATGATCCGCGCCGGCCTGTTCCTGTATGACAACCTGGGCAAGCGCGAAAAGCTCGCCGGTTCGAAAAGCCTCAAGTTCGGCGCCGACAGCCCGCTGAAAAGCGAAATCACCAAAGGCTTCGAATATTCCGACTGCTGGGTGGATGACGCCCGCCTCGTCGTACTGAACGCCATGGCCGCTCGTGAAAAAGGCGCGCATATCCACACGCAGACCCGTTGCATCAGCGCCCACCGTAGCAACGGCATGTGGGAAATGAACATGGAACGCGCCGATGGCAGCCTGTTCTCGATCCGCGCTCGCGCACTGGTGAACGCCGCCGGCCCGTGGGTCGCCAAGTTCATCAAGGACGACCTGAAGCTGGATTCGCCTTACGGCATCCGCCTGATCCAGGGCAGCCACCTGATCGTGCCGAAACTGTACGAAGGCGCTCACGCGCACATCCTGCAGAACGAAGACCAGCGCATCGTCTTCACCATTCCGTACCTTAACCACCTGACCATCATCGGCACCACCGACCGCGAATACACCGGTGACCCGGCAAAAGTCGCCATTACCGAAGGTGAAACCGACTACATGCTCAAGGTGGTCAACGCTCACTTCAAGAAACAACTGAGCCGCGACGACATCGTGCACACCTACTCCGGCGTGCGCCCACTGTGCAACGACGAATCGGACAACCCTTCGGCCATCACCCGCGACTACACCCTGGCATTGTCCGGCGGCACGGGCGAAGCGCCGATCCTGTCGGTGTTCGGCGGCAAGCTGACCACCTATCGCAAGCTCGCCGAATCGGCGATGGCACAACTGGCACCGTATTTCACCCAGATGCGCCCAAGCTGGACCGCCAAGGCCAGCCTGCCGGGCGGTGAAGATATGACCACGCCGGAAGCCCTCGCCGACGCTATTCGCAGCAAGTTCGACTGGGTGCCGAGTGAGATCGCGCGCCGCTGGTCCACCACCTACGGCAGCCGTACCTGGCGCCTGCTGGAAGGCGTGCAGTCACTGGCGGACCTGGGTGAGCACTTGGGAGGCGGCCTGTATACCCGCGAGGTTGATTACCTGTGCGCCGAGGAATGGGCGACCCAACCTCAGGACGTGCTGTGGCGTCGCACCAAGCTGGGTCTGTTCACCACCCCGGAAGAACAGGCCAACGTGGAGCGTTACCTGTCCACCGTTGAGCAGAACCGCAGCAAGATCGAAGCAGCCTGATCCCTTCCTGTGTAGGAGCGAGCTTGCTCGCGAAACACCTGAGAACGCCGCGTTTATCCAGAATAAACGCGGCGTTTTTGCGTTTTTTCGCGAGCAAGCTCGCTCCTACAGAGATGTCGCACAACATTCGGTTTTCCGAACGCCGCACTAAGGCCTATTCGGTTTGCCGGATTAAAATGTGAAATTCAGCGCGTCATACAAAGTTAATCTTCATATATATCAAACAGTTAATCATTTATTTCAGGCCTGGCACGACTCATGCTCTACACTCTTGGACGATTGCCTGGGACGCCTCAGGAGCCGTCACGGGCATTCGCTGTACAAGAGAGCCGTTTAGCCGGCTTCATAAAAAAAACAAATGTCGAGGAAGTATTGATGCGCATCGTTCCCCATATTCTGGGCGCAGCTATCGCTGCTGCTCTGATCAGCACTCCAGTTTTCGCCGCCGAACTCACCGGCACGCTGAAGAAGATCAACGACTCCGGCACCATCACTCTCGCTCACCGCGACAGCTCCATTCCGTTTTCCTACATCGCGGATGGTTCGGGCAAACCCGTGGGCTACTCCCACGACATTCAGTTGGCCGTCGTCGAGCAACTGAAAAAAGACCTGAACAAACCCGATCTGAAGGCCAAGTACAACCTGGTCACTTCGCAAACCCGTATTCCGCTGATCCAGAACGGCACTGCGGACCTCGAGTGCGGCTCCACCACCAACAACGCCGAACGCGCCCAGCAAGTTGATTTCACCGTCAACATCTTCGAAATCGGCACCCGTCTGCTGGTCAAGAAAGACAAGGATGGCAAGCCGACCTACGCCGACTTCGCTGACCTGAAAGGCAAGAACGTCGTGACCACCGCTGGCACCACGTCCGAGCGCATCATCAAAGCGATGAACGCCGACAAGCAAATGGGCATGAACGTCATCTCCGCCAAAGACCACGGCGAATCCTTCCAGATGCTGGAAAGCGGCCGCGCCGTCGCCTTCATGATGGACGACGCCCTGCTGGCCGGTGAAGAAGCCAAGGCCAAGAAGCCGGACGACTGGGTCATCACCGGCACTCCGCAGTCCTTCGAAGCCTACGCGTGCATGGTGCGTAAAGGCGACCCGGCCTTCAAGAAAGCCGTCGATGACGCCATCGTCGCCCTGTACAAATCCGGCGAGATCAACAAGATCTACAGCAAGTGGTTCGAGAGCCCGATCCCACCAAAAGGCCTGAACCTGAACTTCCCGATGAGCGACAAGGTGAAGGAGCTGATCGCCAACCCAAGCGACAAGCCAGCGCCTGACGTAAAAATCTGATACCTGACTAAGCTTATCTCCTGAGGGAGCCACCCTCCCTCAGGCGTCTGTTACTACCTGCTGGCTTTATTTTGGAACACTCGACCTGGCGGTTTTCGAGCCGATCGCGTGTGCCTGGCGTTCACCGTCAGGCGGGAAAGGATCTTCCCCAAGCGGGTGCTTGTACATCGATCGACTTCGAGGGGAGACCCTAATGAATTACAACTGGGACTGGGGCGTGTTCTTCAAGTCCACTGGCGTGGGCAGCGAGACTTATCTCGACTGGTACATCGCCGGCTTGGGCTGGACCATCGCCATCGCTGTCGTGGCATGGATTATCGCCTTGCTGCTGGGGTCCATTCTGGGCGTCATGCGCACCGTGCCAAACCGCATCGTATCGGGCATCGCGACCTGCTACGTGGAACTGTTTCGTAACGTGCCGCTGCTGGTTCAGCTGTTCATCTGGTACTTCCTGGTACCCGACATGCTGCCGCAGAACCTGCAGGACTGGTACAAACAAGACCTCAACCCGACCACCTCGGCCTACCTGAGCGTTGTCGTGTGCCTGGGCCTGTTCACCGCCGCCCGCGTGTGTGAGCAAGTGCGTACCGGCATCCAGGCGCTGCCACGCGGCCAGGAATCCGCTGCGCGCGCCATGGGCTTCAAGCTGCCGCAGATCTACTGGAACGTGCTGCTGCCACAAGCCTACCGGATCATCATTCCGCCGCTCACCTCGGAATTCCTCAACGTCTTCAAGAACTCCTCCGTGGCGTCCTTGATCGGCCTGATGGAACTGCTCGCGCAAACCAAACAGACCGCCGAATTCTCGGCCAACCTGTTTGAAGCCTTCACCCTGGCCACGCTGATCTATTTCACCCTGAACATGAGCCTGATGCTGCTCATGCGCCTGGTCGAGAAGAAAGTCGCAGTGCCCGGCCTGATCTCCGTGGGGGGTAAATAATGGACTTCGATTTCAGCGGCATCATCCCCGCTATCCCAGGCCTGTGGAACGGCATGGTCATGACCTTGCAGTTGATGGTCATGGGCGTGGTCGGCGGCATTGCGCTGGGTACGGTCCTGGCGCTGATGCGCCTGTCGTCCAGCAAACTGCTGTCGCGCGTTGCCGGCGCTTATGTGAACTACTTCCGCTCGATCCCGCTGCTGCTGGTGATCACCTGGTTCTACCTGGCGGTGCCGTTCGTGTTGCGCTGGATCACTGGCGAAGACACGCCGATCGGTGCGTTCACTTCCTGCGTCGTGGCCTTCATGATGTTCGAAGCCGCGTACTTCTGCGAAATCGTACGGGCCGGTGTGCAGTCGATCCCCAAAGGCCAGATGGCGGCGGCACAGGCGATGGGCATGACCTATGGCCAGACCATGCGCCTGATCATCCTGCCCCAGGCGTTCCGCAAGATGACCCCGTTGCTGCTGCAACAGTCGATCATCCTGTTCCAGGACACCTCGCTGGTCTACACCGTGGGCCTGGTGGACTTCCTCAACTCCGCCCGCTCCAACGGCGACATCATCGGCCGCTCCAACGAGTTCCTGATCTTTGCCGGTGTCGTCTACTTCATCATCAGCTTTTCCGCCTCGCTGCTGGTCAAGCGTCTGCAAAAAAGGTTTGCCGTATGATCTCTATCAAGAACATCAACAAGTGGTATGGCGACTTCCAGGTGCTGACCGATTGCAGCACCGAGGTTAAAAAAGGCGAAGTGATCGTGGTGTGCGGGCCTTCGGGCTCGGGCAAATCCACCCTGATCAAGTGCGTCAACGCGCTGGAGCCGTTCCAGAAGGGCGACATCGTGGTCGACGGCACCTCCATCGCCGACCCGAAGACCAACCTGCCGAAACTGCGCTCGCGCGTGGGCATGGTGTTCCAGCACTTCGAGCTGTTCCCGCACCTGACCATCACCGAGAACCTGACCATCGCGCAGATCAAGGTGCTCGGCCGCAGCAAGGAAGAAGCCACCAAGAAAGGCCTGCAATTGCTGGAGCGCGTCGGCCTGTCGGCACATGCCCACAAGCACCCGGGCCAGCTTTCCGGTGGCCAGCAACAACGAGTGGCGATTGCCCGCGCCCTGGCCATGGACCCGATCGTCATGCTGTTCGACGAACCAACCTCGGCCCTCGACCCGGAAATGGTCAACGAAGTACTCGACGTGATGGTGCAACTGGCCCACGAAGGCATGACCATGATGTGCGTGACCCACGAAATGGGCTTCGCCCGCAAAGTGGCCGACCGCGTGATCTTCATGGACGCAGGCAAGATCATCGAGGACTGCCCGAAAGAAGAGTTCTTCGGCGACATCAGCGCCCGCTCCGAACGCGCGCAGCACTTCCTTGAGAAAATCCTGCAGCACTAAAAAGCAACTCGCTCCTCTTCTGTAGGAGCGAGCTTGCTCGCGAAAGACGTCAACGATAACGCGTGCATCCAGGATAAACGCGGCGCCCTTGAGTTTTTCGCGAGCAAGCTCGCTCCTACAGTAGGCAGCCGCGGTAGCTGACCCAAGGCATCTGTGATGAAATGCGACCCCAACCAATTTCGCGCCGCACCGCCATCACTTGCCGTGAAACCACGCCTGATCCGCCAACTGTTCCTGCCGCCCCTGATCATCGCCCTGATGATCGGCCTGGGTTTTATCGGCTTCTGGGTCAGTGAGTACTACGGCATCCGCACCCTCAGCGACACCGGCGAACGCCAGCTGGAGCTGCATGCCCGCACCGTCGAAAGCGAACTGAGCAAATACACCTACCTGCCCAGCCTGCTCGAACTGGAGTCCAGCGTCTCCACGCTGCTGGCCGATCCGAACCAGGAAACCCGCAAGACCGTCAACGATTACCTCGAAGGCCTGAACCGACGCAGTCGCAGTCGGGCCATCTACGTGATGGACACCACTGGCCGCGTGCTGGCCACCAGTAACTGGCGCGATGCCGACAGTTATCAGGGTGAAGACCTGTCCTTCCGTGCCTATTTCCAGAATGCCGTGCGTGGCCAGCCGGGCCGTTTCTACGGTATCGGCAGCACCAACGGCGAACCCGGCTACTACCTGGCCCATGGCCTGGAAGAGCACGGCAAGATCATCGGCGTCGCGGTGGTCAAGGTGCGCCTCGAAGCCCTCGAAGAACGCTGGCAGCGCGCGCGCCTCGAAGCCTTTGTGAGCGACGAGAACGGCATCATCATCCTTTCCAGCGATCCGGCCCGCCGCCTCAAGGCCGTGCGCCCGCTGAGCGATGACACCAAGGACCGCCTGGCCCATAGCCTGCAATATTACTGGGCAACGCTGAACGAACTGGAGCCCCTGGCCCGCGAGCGTCTCAACGAAGGCACGGAGAAACTGACCTTCCCGGCCAACAGTGAAGTGGTCAACGACGAGCACGAGGTCAGCTACCTGGCGCAGACCCGGCCGCTGAATGACACGCCATGGAATTTCACCCTGCTCACCCCCCTGAATGACCTGCGCCGCGCCGCCATCAATCAGGGCATCCTGGTGGCCGTCGCGTTCGGCTTGGTCGCGTTTTTACTAATCGCCTGGAATGAGCGGCGCAAGGTCATCGCCACCCGCCTCGCAGCCCGTGAGGCCTTGCAGGAAGCCAACAGCCAGTTGGAACGGCGGATCGCCGAGCGCACCGCCGACCTGCGCGCCAGCAACGAGCGACTCAAGGGCCAGATCCGCGAACGACGCCAGGCCGAAGAGACGCTACGCCGCGCTCAGGATGAGCTGGTGCAGGCCGGAAAACTGGCCGCCATCGGCCAGATGTCCACCAGCATCGCCCATGAATTGAACCAGCCACTGGCGGCGCTGCGCACCTTGTCCGGCAATACCGTGCGCTTCCTTGAGCGCGGCGCCCTCGACACCGCCAGCACCAACCTCAAGACCATCAACGAACTGATCGACCGCATGGGCCGCATCACCGCCAGCCTGCGCTCCTTCGCCCGGCGCGGTGATGACCAGGGCGAAGCCAGCCTGGCCAAAGCGGTCGACGCAGCCTTCCAGGTACTTGGCGCACGCTTGGACAGCCTGCCGCTGACCCTACACCGCGACTTTTCCCACGCTCAATTGCAAATCGACCAGACGCGCCTGGAGCAGATCCTGGTCAACCTGATCGGCAATGCCCTGGACGCCATGCAGGCCCAACCCGCGCCCGAGCTGTGGCTGGAGGGCAGCAGCAGCGAGGGCAAATACCGCCTGCACGTGCGCGATAATGGCCACGGTATCGACGCCGAGGCGCGCAAGCATTTGTTTGAACCGTTCTTCACCACCAAGCCCGGCGAGCAAGGCCTGGGCCTGGGCCTGACGCTGTCCGCCAGCCTCGCGGCGGCCACCGGCGGCAACCTCGCCGTGGAACACCCGGCCAGTGGTGGAACGGCCTTTGTCTTGTGCCTGCCGTTGGCGGGCGCTCAAAAAGCTGAGTCGACATGAATACAGACGCTAAAGCCATTAAAGACGAACTCACGGTGCTGATCGTCGAAGACGATCCTCATGTGCTGCTCGGCTGCCAGCAGGCCCTGGCCCTGGAAGACATTCCCAGTGTCGGCGTGGGCAGCGCTGAAGAAGCGTTGAAACGTATCGGCGAGAACTTCGCGGGCATCGTGATCAGCGACATCCGCTTGCCAGGCATTGACGGCCTGGAACTGCTCACCCGCCTCAAGGCCCTGGATAAAAGCCTGCCAGTGGTGTTGATCACCGGGCACGGCGATATCTCCATGGCCGTCGGCGCGATGCGCAACGGCGCCTATGACTTCATGGAAAAACCCTTCTCCCCCGAACGCCTGGTCGACGTCGCCCGTCGCGCCCTGGAGCAGCGCGGGCTGGCGCGGGAAGTCTGGTCGCTGCGCCGCCAATTGGCCGAGCGCGATTCACTGGAAGGCCGCATCATCGGCCGCTCGCCGGCCATGCAGAACCTGCGCGAGCTGATCGCCAATGTGGCCGACACATCGGCCAACGTGCTGATCGAAGGCGAGACCGGCACCGGCAAGGAACTGGTCGCGCGCTGCCTGCATGATTTCAGCCGGCGCCACTCCCACCAATTCGTCGCCCTGAACTGCGGCGGCCTGCCGGAGAACCTCTTCGAAAGCGAGATTTTCGGCCACGAAGCCAACGCTTTCACCGGTGCAGGCAAACGTCGCATCGGCAAGATCGAACACGCTCACGAAGGCACGCTGTTCCTCGATGAAGTGGAAAGCATGCCGATCAACCTGCAGATCAAACTGCTGCGTGTGTTGCAGGAACGCACCCTGGAGCGCCTGGGTTCGAACCAGAGCGTGGCGGTGGATTGCCGGGTGATCGCTGCCACCAAGTCCGACCTCGACGAACTGAGCCGTGCCAACCAGTTCCGCAGCGACCTGTACTATCGCCTCAACGTAGTGACGCTGGAACTGCCGCCGTTGCGCGAGCGCCGCGAAGACATCCTGCAACTGTTCGAGCACTTCCTGCAGCAGTCGTCGCTGCGTTTTGACCGCAGTGTGCCGGAGCTGGACAACCAGACCCTGTCGAGCCTGATGAGCCACGACTGGCCGGGCAACGTGCGTGAACTGCGCAACGTCGCCGAACGCTTCGCCCTGGGCCTGCCAGCCTTCAAGAAAAGCGGCGCCAGCAGCGGCAACCAGGGCCTGGCCTTCACCGAAGCGGTAGAAGCGTTCGAGCGCAACCTGCTCAACGATGCCTTGCAACGCAGCGGCGGCAACCTGACCCAGGCCAGCCAGGAACTGGGGATGGCCAAGACCACGCTGTTCGACAAAGTCAAAAAATACGGATTGAGCCACTGATGGATCTGTTCTTGAAGGCCGCCCTGGGCGCGGCGGTGGTGTTGATTCTGGCGGCGCTGGCCAAGACCAAGAACTACTACATCGCAGGACTGGTGCCGCTGTTTCCGACGTTTGCGTTGATTGCCCACTACATCGTCGGCAAAGGGCGTTCGGTGGACGACTTGAAGACCACGATCCTGTTCGGGATGTGGTCGATCATTCCGTATTTTGTGTATTTGGCGACGTTGTATGTGATGGTGGATCGGATGCGGTTGGAGGCTTCGTTGGCCGTGGCAGCAGTCGCCTGGTTGATAGCCGCAACCCTCTTGGTAAGCATCTGGGTACGCCTGCACGCCTGACATTCACCTGTAGGAGTCCGGCTTGCCGGCGATAGCGTCCTTGAGACCGCCATCGCCGGCAAGCCGGACTCCTACAGGGAAGTGTGTTGAATCAGCGCACGATTTTGTCGACCTGGATACCCAGCTTTTTCAGGCGATACCAGAAGCTGCGCTCCGAAATCCCGATCTTCGCTGCCGCCGCAGCCTGCACGCCGTTGCTCTCCTGCAACGCCGCGAGTATGTAGGCCTTCTCCACCTCTGCCAGCGCCGCATCCAGGTCCTGGGGAATGCCCGGCCCGTCGCTAAGAATCGCCGTCACATCGCCTTCACTCGGCTTGGAAGCAAACAAGTAACCCGGCAAGTCGATGTCTTCGATCACAGGCGACGCCGCCACGATAGTCGCGCGCTCCACGCAGTTCTGCAGCTCACGGATATTGCCCGGCCAGTGATACGCCGCCATGGCCTGCAACGCCTCAGGGCTAAAGCCTGTGATACGTTTACCGGCCGTGGCGCTGAGGGTCTGGGCGAAGTGACGGGCCAGGGGCGCGATGTCTTCCACACGCTCGCGCAAGGCCGGCAGGGGAATCGGGAACACGTTGAGGCGGTAGTACAGGTCTTCGCGGAATTCCTTGTTGGCCACCGCTTCCAGCAAATTCTTATTGGTCGCGGCGATCACGCGCACGTCGACCTTGCGCTCGCGGGGATCGCCCACCGGTTCAATCACCCGCTCCTGCAACGCGCGCAGGATCTTGGCCTGCAACGCCAGGGGCATATCACCCACTTCATCGAGAAACAGCGTGCCCTTGTCGGCCTGTTGGAACCGCCCTACCCGGTCGGACACGGCGCCGGTGAACGCACCTTTGCGATGGCCGAACATTTCGCTTTCCAGCAGCCCTTCCGGGATGGCCGCGCAATTGACCGCCACGAAGGGCTTGTCGGCGCGGCTGCCATGCTTGTGGATGGCGCGGGCAACCATTTCCTTGCCGGTGCCGCTTTCGCCGGTCAGCAGGATGGTAGCGCTGCTGTCGCGCACCGAGTCCACGGCTTGCAGCACCTTGCGAAACGCCGGGCTGTCGCCCACCAGGCTGTCGAACTGGGCGTGTTCGTCCAGCTCGGCACGCATGCGCGCGTTGTCGCGCATGATGTCGCGAAATTGCAGGGCCTTGGCCACGGTGATGTCCAGCTCGTCGATATCAAACGGCTTGGCGATGTAGTCGTAGGCGCCGTTGCGCATCGACTGCACGGCGTTTTTCACTGTGCTGTAAGCGGTCATCACGATCACCGGCACATGGGGGTAGCGCACCTTGATCTCGGCCAGCAACGCCGGCCCGTCCATGCCCGGCATGCGCCAGTCACTGATCACCAGGTCGATGTCTTCCTGCTCCAGCACCTTGAGCGCGTGCAGGCCGTTGCCAGCGACAAACACCTGCACGTCGTTCTGGCCCAGGGCCGAGGCCAGCAGGTCGCAGAGCTTGGGTTCGTCGTCGACTACCAGAATGTTATGCGTCATGACTGTCCTCGTCGTCTTCGCCACTCGCCGGAATGTACAGGCTGAAGGTGGCGCCGGCATCTTTCTCACTGGCACATTCGATGCTGCCGTCGTGACTTTCCATGATCGAATAGACTTTGGCCAGGCCCAACCCGGTGCCCGACGCCTTGGTGGTGACAAACGGCGTGAAGATGCGCTCGATCATGTCCGCCGGAATGCCTTGGCCGGTGTCGGTGATGCTGATCAGCGTGTTCTCGCCTTCCGTGCGAATGCCCAGGGTCAGGCGCCCGCCTTCGGGCATCGCGTCGATGGCGTTGAGGATCAGGTTGAGGCACGCCTGCTTGAGCTGCTTGGCATCCGCGTAGATCGTCGCTCCGGGTGCTTGGTCGTCGATGTGCGCGTCGATGTTATGGGTGGCCAGTTCCGGCGCGCAGAAACCGAGGATTTCCTCCACCAACGGGCGCGCCGGCAGCAACACGCGCAATGGCGGATTGGGCTTGGCAAAGTCGAGGAATTCGGTGATCAGGTCGTTGATGCGGCTGACCTCGCTGACCACATACTCCAGATGGCGCTTGTCGGTTTCCGCCAGGTCGGCGCGGCGGTGCAGCAACTGTGTCGCCGTCTTGATGATGCCCAGCGGGTTGCGGATTTCGTGGGCCAGGCCCATGGCGACCTCACCCAGGGCGTGCAGGCGATCACGTCGACGTAGCTGGGCTTCAAGGTGATGCAGCTCGCCCAGACGTTCGGTCATGTGGTTGAAGGTGCTGCTCAACTGCGCCAGTTCGTCGCCGCCGCTGACCACCACGCGGTGCGCGTAATCACCGGAAATCACTGCGCTTACGCCCTGGGACAGGTCCCGCAGCGGCTTGGTCAAGCGCCGCGACACCAGCACGCCGGCGGCCAGCGACAGCGCCGAACTGAGCAGGAAGATCAGCACAAACAGGTTGCTCTGATTCACCAGCCCCACCAGGCTGGTGTGGCGCAACAAGCCGCTGAAGATCACACCTTGCAGTTCACCGGCATCGTTGAAGATCGGCCAGTACAACCCGCTGTAGTTGTTGGTGAACTGCTCGCTCGGCTGCTTGGTGCTGCGCATGGCGATTTCGACGTTCTTGGGGATGCGCGACGGGTGATCTTCAAAGCGTTGGGTCGAGAAGATCTCTGAGAACCCATTGGGGTTGGCCAGGTACAGGCGCAGGTCGAGGGAGTGCACGTCGGCCACGCTGGTGAGGAAACTGCTGTCCAGGTAAGTGGCTACCAGCAGCACATAATCGACGCCGTCCTGGGTGGTCTCGAAGGTGGACACCACCACACCTGTGCTCACCCCAGCCACCTGAACGGTCTGTAATACGGCGTTACTGGTGAGGCTGATCTGCTTGATGATGTCGTCAGAGGCAGTGCTGAATACCAGCTTGTGGTCGCTCACGCGAATCAGTGCCACCACGTCGATATCGGTGGCGTCGGCAATGTCGGCGGTCAGGCGGTCGTGCTTGGCGGCTTGCCGGCTCGAGGGCGGGCTGGTGTAGCGCAGGAACAACTTGGCCATGCGCGCGTTGTCGTGAAGGATGTCGCCAATCTCGTCCTTGACGATCTTGGTCGACTCCTGCAGCCAGATGCGCACGTTGCTGTCGAAGATCTGCGACAACGTGGTGGCCGCCAGTTCGGCGGCGATCATGGTGGGAATCACGCTGACCAACCAGAACGCCAGCACCAGCTTGCGCTGGACGCTCCAGCGCGAAATGGCAAAGGGGCGGGCTTTCTGGCGGGTCTTGGTGATCATCAGGTTTCGCTTATCGCAGCAGCCATGGCAGGGTCGGAACGATCCGGTCGAATAAACAGTTTTACAAGCTTGAGCAGGCCGTTGACCAGCCGGTTGCGGTGGCGGAAAAACACGCTGTTGCCCTGGAACTCGCAACCCAGGCGCAGCTTACTGGCATACCCGGCCTGGCCGCACTCATACACGGCAATATTGTGTTGAATACAGTAGTCCACATTGGTCAGCCAGCTACGGAAGTACAGGTTGTAGTCACGGGTGAATTCCACGTCATGCCCGAAAAACTTGTCCACCAGCCGGTGTTCGTCCACCAGGATCAGGTTGAACGCCACCAGTTGCTCATCCACCCAGTAAAGAACACAGACCGCCCGCTCATCAAGCCGTTCCAGCACTCCGGTGAAGTAGCCGGCGGGCAGCCGCTCGAACTGCAACTCGGCACGCGTCAGCGTGGCCTCGTACAGGCGCATGACCTCGGGCAACACGTCGTCGATATTTCGCCGCCACTCCACCCTAGGCCCCGGCGCGCGCAGTTTGCGGCGCAGGTCTTTGCGCGTGGATTTGCCCAGCGAGCCCAGGTAAGCGTCCACCGAGCCGTAGGGCAGCGGCAACACCCCCGTGGGCAAGCTCGGCATGCTCTGGAAGCCTGCCGCGCGGCAACTTTCGACCCAGTGCGGGTCTTTGCTCGGTGCGTCCTTGACCGCCACCAGGCCGATACCGAAGTCATCGGCATCCTGGCGCGCGGCTTCCAGCAGGTGCTTGAGCAGCAGCGGGCGGCGTGCATCCGCTACATTGCTGGCAAAACCAACGTCGCAGCGCTCCGCCACGGGGGAACCGAGGGCATACAGCCCCAGTTGCAAAAGCCCCGGCCACAGTCGCTCCACACGCTCGGTCAAGCGTTTGCCGGCGCCCGACACCGTGGTGTCGAGGCGATAATGGGTGATGAACGCCGCGGCCACAGCCACCAACGTTCCATCGTCGTAAACCGCCAGGTAACGCCACTGAAAATCATCGATGGCGGCGTTTTCCACGGCGACGTAATAGTCCCAGTCCTCCAGGGCACCCGGGAAACAGTCGTTCCAGGCACTGCGCTGGAGGGCCCGGATGGTCGGGAAGGCTTGGGCGGTAATCACAGGGTTTCCTTAAGGCTCAAGCCCGCTGTCGATAATCTTGAGGGGCCGGAATGGACTCGGCATGCTGCCCGACAAACTCCGCGCTCAACTCGATCACACGGCGGTATTGCAAGTCGACGGTGATCATGTGGTAGCAGTTGTCCAGCAGGATCTTGGTCACCGGGCCACCGAGGTGGCGTTCCACATAGTCCGCGTTCCAACGGCTGGTGATATCGTCCTCGATGGAGTGCAGCACCAACGCCGGCACCTTGACCTGCGGCATGCGTTTCTTGACCACGGCGTTCATCCGGTGCAACTCGCGCACAGTGATGCCCTCCATGGTCAGCAAGCCCGCCTCACTGCTCTCACCCTCCTTCATCTGCCGCTCGACGATGCCACGCAGGCGCTCGTTCTTGATGCCATACGGCGGCTTCTCTTCGAAGCGGCAGATATGCACGCCGAAGGGGATTTTCATCAGCAACGGCGTGAGAAACGCCAGCTTGTTGATGCTCCAGCCGTCGTACTTCAGGGTGGTGGAATACATCAACAGCCCGGCGACTTGCCCAGGGTGCTCGGCGGCCACGTACATCGACATCACCGCGCCCATGGACAAACCACCGACGAACACCTGTTCATGGCGCTGTTTCACAGCCACGAAGGTTTTGCGCACGCCTTCGTACCAGTCGCGCCAGCCGGTGGCTTGCAGGTCGCTGTTATCACCGCAGTGCCCGGCCAGGGTGGGCACGTACACCGTGCAATTGCCCACCTTGGCCAGGCCCTTGGCGACCTGGCGCAATTCCGTCGGGGTGCCGGTCAGGCCGTGGATCAACAGGATCCCGACCGGACCATCACCGAGAACGAAACCGGCATCACCTTCACCGAGGTCGATCTCTGCTGTGTTCACCGGTTGGTCGCCCGCACCAGCAGTTGCTCAAGCAGCTTCAGGCCCAGTTCGATTTCCGGGTAGCTGATTTCCAGGGACGGCGCCAGGGTGATCACGTTCTTGTAGTAACCGCCCACGTCGAGGATCAGGCCGAGTTTCTGGCCGTCCACCACCATGTCACCCTTCATGCCTTCTTCAACCATATAGTCCAGGGTCGCCTTGTCCGGCGTGAAACCATCCGGGCCGCAGATTTCGCAGCGCAGGGCCAAGCCCAGGCCGTCGACGTCGCCGATGATCGGGAAACGTTTCTGCAGGTCTTGCAAGCCTTCGAGGAAGAACTTGCCCTTGGCCATGACCATCGCGCCGTAGTCGACTTCGTTGGTCATCTTGAACATTTCCAGGCCTACCGCCGTGCCCAATGGGTTGGAGGCGAAGGTGGAGTGGGTCGAACCTGGCGGGAAGATCTTCGGGTTGATCAACTCTTCACGGGCCCAGATGCCGCCCAGTGGGTTGAGGCCGTTGGTCAGCGCCTTGCCGAACACGATCACGTCCGGTTGCACGTCGAAGTGTTCGATCGACCACAGTTTGCCGGTGCGGTAGAAGCCCATCTGGATCTCGTCGGAGACCATCAGGATGCCGTGCTGATCCAGCACATGCTTCAACTCACGGTAGAAGTTCATCGGCGGGATCACGTAGCCGCCGGTGCCCTGGATCGGCTCGACGTAGAACGCGGCGTATTCGCTGGAACCGACTTTCGGGTCCCACACACCGTTGTATTCGGTTTCGAACAGGCGGGCGAATTGCTGCACGCAGTGGCTGCCGTACTCTTCCTTGGTCATGCCTTTAGGGCCACGGAAGTGATACGGGAACGGGATGAACTGCGCGCGCTCGCCGAAGTGGCCGTAGCGGCGACGGTAGCGGTAGCTGGAGGTGATCGACGAAGCGCCGAGGGTACGCCCGTGGTAGCCGCCTTCGAAGGCGAACATCAGGCTCTTGCCATTGGTGGCGTTACGCACGACCTTCAGGGAGTCTTCGATGGACTGCGAACCGCCAACGTTGAAGTGCACGCGACCGTCGAGGCCGAATTTCTTCTTGGCGTCGACTGCGATCATTTCCGACAGCTCGATCTTGCCTTTGTGCAGGTACTGACTGGCGATTTGCGGCAGGGTGTCGATCTGCTGTTTCAGTGCATTGTTCAGGCGTGGGTTGGCGTAGCCGAAGTTGACCGCCGAGTACCACATCTGCAGGTCGAGGTAGGCCTGGTCTTCGGTGTCCCACACGTAGGAGCCTTCGCAACGGCTGAAAATGCGCGGCGGCTCGATGTAATGGACGGTGTCGCCGTAGGAGCAGTATTTGGCTTCTTTATCCAGAAGGACCTGGTCTTCGGCGGTAGCGATACGGATATCAGACATGGTGGAAGAGTTCCTGATTGTCAGCAGCAGTAAAGGAGGTGGCGTTGGCGGCTATGCCTTGCGGCAGTCGGGCCAGCAGCGCAGGCAGTTCGGCAAAGGTGTCGAAGCGTGCGTGAGGAATGTTGTTGGCTTCGCAGTACTTGGCGAGGCTGCCTTTGGCGAACACAAAGTCGGCAGTGGAAGCCACGCACATGTCGGACTTGCCGTCGCCGATCACCAGCACGCGCTTGTTGCGCGGCGTGGACTTGCACTTGCAGTTGCCGGAGGCGGCACGGCAGGCGTCACTGGAGTACGGGAAGTCGATGCGCCAGCTGTTCTGGTCGACCTGGCGCAGGCGGTTGGCGAGGATCGGCAGCAAGGTCACGTAGTTGCGTGAAAGGATCCGCGCGATGCCCTGCTCGATGCCGTCGCTGACCACTTCGATGGTTGCGCCCAGGCCCATGACGTGATCGACGAAGTCCGGGAAGTCCGGGTCGATCTCGACGCTGTCGAAATACGCCAGCAGTTCGGAAGGCGTCGCCTTGATCAGCGCCAGTTGGCGGCTCAGGCATTCGCGTGAACCGATATGCCCATCCAGCCATTCCTGTTCGATGGTTTCCCACTCGGGGCCGGCGAAGCGTTGGAGGACGTTGTCGATGACATCGGTGGGGGTGATGGTCCCGTCGAAGTCACACACGATATGCCATTGGATCATCGTTGTTTACCTTGGAGGAGCGCGCTGTGTGCGCTTGCAACAAGGTGTAGAGCAGAGAGTGTGCCAACTGGCCACCGCCCAGCAGGGCTGGGGTTTTGCCTGGCATGGCCAGCGATTTGTGTCGCAGGAGCTACAATTTTTGTAGCTTGCTACAAAGAAGATGAGTGCTTGCGTGGAAAGGATGCTTTGCGCGTTCATGCGCGCATATTCAATCAAGGAACTGTGACCATGTTGAGGATCACATGCGCTGCACTCGCCGGTTTAATTGGCCTGTGGGGCTTTTCAAACGCTGCCGTGGCCGAGGGCATCACCGGTGAAGTGGGCGCGGGCGTCAGCTACCAACCTCATGACCCTACCGGCAGCCGCTACGAAACGCGGCCCGTTCCCTATTTCGACCTGGACTGGGGCGATGTCAGCCTGAGCACCGATGACGGCTTGACCTGGAGCGCGCTCAACACCCAAGGCCTGACCGCCGGCCCCTATATCAATTACCTGTCAGGCCGAACGTCGAATGGCGATCTGCAGGGCCTGCGCAATGTGTCGGACATGGCGGAAGTCGGTGGTTTCATTCAATACGCCCCAGCTGATTTCTGGCGGGTCTACGCGCAACTGGGGCAAGCCGTGGGCGGGGGGCATTCGCAGAGCGGTGCCCTGGGCAAAGTCGGCGGCGAACTGGGGTACCCCCTGGGTGGCGGGATTATCGGCAGCAGCGGCCTGGTCGCGCATTTTGCCGACGCACGCCAGACCAACACGTTTTTCGGCGTGGATGACAACGAGGCCGCGGCCACGGGCTTTCGCCCCTACAACGCCAGTGGCGGCTTCCAGAACCTGACGCTGACCCAGAGTTTCGAGTTTCCCCTGGCGGCTAAATGGTCATTGCTGACCAGCGCCAGTTGGGTTCACCTGGTGGGCTCGGCGGCCGACAGCAGCATCGTCCGGCAGACCGGCGACGTGAACCAAGGCCAGGTGCAGACGGCCATCAGCTACAAGTTCGACTAGGTTGGTCTGGGGTTTGCAATGAGGTCCTGGAATCCATTTTTCCAGGACACTCTTCATGGCTCGCCCCGCTTATCGCCTGTTACACCACTCGCTCTGGGACCTGGTACCCATCGCCCTGGGCCTGGCGCATTTCGCCTTTGTCATCTGGCTGGTCACCGCGTTCCACAGCCTGAGCTGGTGGGCACTCGTGCCCCTGGCGCTGGTCTATGCGATCAGCTTGTCGTGGAGCATCAACAGTATCTCCCACAACCAGATCCATAACGCCTACTTCAGCCATCGTGCGATGAACCGGGCGTTCGATCTGCTGCTGTCGGTGACCATCGGCTTTTCCCAGACGCTCTACCGCGATATCCATAACCGCCATCACCGTGGCAACGCCGACCTGCCGGGCCCGGACGGTAAAACCATCGACCCGCTGTCGATCTACCAGCGCGGCCACAATGGCCAGCCGGAAAATCCGTGGGCTTACACTTTCCTGAGTTTTTTCCGCGACGATCCCAAGCCGTTCTATGACGAGATGAAGCGCAAGCGCCCGGCCGATGCACGCTGGGTCAAAGTCGAGATCGGCGTGACGGTGGCGTTTTATATCGCCCTGGCCTTCTACAACTGGCAGGCGGTGCTGTGGCTGTTGCCGTTCTGGTACCTGGGCCAGTGCCTGTCATCGCTCAACGGCTACTACGAACATTTCGGCGGCAACCCGGACCTGCCGATTGCCTGGGGCGTGAGTTCCTACAGCGTGCTGTACAACCTGATCTGGATGAACAACGGCTACCACGCCGAGCACCACTACCGGCCCAAGATGCACTGGACCCAGGTAAAGGCGTTTCATCGCGAGATTGCCGAGCAGCAGCGTGCGGCAGGGGTCAAGGCGCTTGCAGTGTCCCATGGGTTAGGGTTTTTGGTGGCACACCGCAAACCCTAGGCACTCAGTTTTCTTCGCCCTCTGCCAGGAGGGCGATACCGCCGATAATCACCGCCACCCCCACCCAGTGCAGCGGGCTGATATGTTCCCCCAGCCCCAGCCACGAACCGAGCAGCACCACCACAAACACCAGTGAACTCAGCGGAAACGCCAGGGACAGGCTACTGCGCCGCAGGATCAGCATCCACACGAAAAACGCGCCGATGTAACTGGCGATAGCCGCCAGAATCCCAGGGTTGCGCGCCACGTCCGCCAGCCACTGCCAGCTCAAATCCATCTGCCCCAACTGATCCCCGGCCACTTTGGTAAACAACTGGCCGGCGCTTTCGGTACAGATCAACAAGGCCCACAGCACCACCGTGCCGAGGCGCCCGTGCAGCCATCCATTATTCATCGTTTGCGTACTCATGCCTGACTCCCTGCAATGGCTACCAACATCACGCCTAAGGTAATCACCAGCGTGCCCAGCCAGCGGCGGCGGCTGACGGTTTCGCCCAGCACCACCTTGCCCGCCAGCACCACGCCGCAATAGGCCAGCGCGGCAGCCGGAAACAGCAGGCTCAACGGCGCACGGGACAAGGCTTCGAGCCACACGAAGAACTCAATGGCATAGGCGCCGATCCCGGCCCACAACAACGGCGCATTGAATACCTGGCCCCAGAACGCATTCAGGCGAAAACCGCCGTCCAGTTCAGGCAACCGGTCCAGGCCGATCTTGAAACACAACTGGCCGATCACATCGAGCACGATGGAAAACGCTACCAGCAACACCACGGTCAACGTCACGGGAACAGCTCCTCAAACAGGTCGATCAGGGCTTCATTGGTGGCGGCGTTACGCTGCAGATCTTCGGCGCTCCAGCGCTCGGGCGGCGGCTGGTCGGATTTAGCTTCCCAACGCTTGAGCGCGTTGCTGAAGGCTGGCGTGGCGAACTCGCCGCACACGTCGATGCCGATGATGCGTTTGCGCGCTGCCAAGGCCCGCAGGGCTTGCAGCAGATGGGTCAGACGCATGCCGCCCTGGTCCCAGTTGGTGGCCGCGTCTTCGCTGGCGAGCACGTCTTTGTCGATGGTGATCCAGATCGCTTCGGTGGGCAGGCTGGTGATCATCTGATCGAGGAATTGCGCCCAATCCAGCTCGGCCAGGTTGCGCCAGTACAGGTGGTTTTCCTGCTGCTGGTGACCGGCGCCATCCCCTACCCGGCCCCAGACTTTCGACGGCGGATGCTGCCAGGGAAACAACTGCAAGTGCCCGCGCTTGAGGGCACCGAGGTTACCGCCGCGCAGTTGCGGGTTGTGCAGGTCGTCGCTGCACGGGCCGAGGGTGACGATGCGCTTGATCGCCGGCATTTTCAGCGCACGGTTGACCCACGAACCACAGTGGCGCTTGGGCGCAAAGCGTACCCAGTCGGGGTGGTTGTCGAAGTGGATCAGGCTGATGGGTTCTTTCAGATCGGCGAGAAAAGCCGGCGTGAGGTGATGATAGTCGCCGGAGCCGACAAACAGGATTTCCGGCCGCGCATCGGTGGGCCGGGGCCGTTGGGCCAGGCGTTCGGCGAAGCGTTTCCAGGTTTTTTCGGTGGACCACAGGCGTAGCTTGGGGCCCAGGTCCAGCAGGTCGATACGCGTAGCACGGCCGCTGGCCAGACGCCGGGCAATCGGTGCCTGGCCGGTGAGGCTGTGGTCGAGGTCAAGAATGTTCAAGGCAGTGTCCCCTAAGGCTTTAAGGGGTCAATGCAAGGGACGGGCCAGCAGGTCTTTCGAGATCAATAGAGATCAAAATGTAGGAGCTGGCTTGCCAGCGATGGCGGTCTATCTGTTGCCACCGCTATCGCCGGCAAGCCGGCTCCTACAGGGGGCGGTGTCCAGAGGGCGGTGTCAGGATTTGGCGTCGTTGATGATCTGGCGGATCGCCCCCACAAAGGCTTCAGCCGGCTGGCCGCCGCTGACGGCGTACTGATCGTTGAACACGATGGTCGGCACCGAGGTCACGCCACGGGAGATCCACAGTTGTTCTTGCTCGCGCACTTCAACGGCGTATTCATCGGAGGCGAGAATCTCGGCCGCACGCTTAATATCCAGGCCGACGCTTTCGGCGATGATCGCCAGGGTGGCGTGGTCGGACGGGTCCTGGCCATCGGTGAAATACGTCTTGAACAGCGCTTCCTTGAGGTTGTACTGCAAGCCTTCCATCCCGGCCCAATGCAACAGGCGATGCGCGTCGAAGGTGTTGTAGATGCGGCTCTGGCCGTCGGTGCGAAAGGCAAAGCCCAACCCGGCGCCCATGTCGCGGATACGTTCGCGGTTGGCCTGGGATTGCTCGGCGGTGGAGCCGTATTTTTCGGTGATGTGTTCGACGATATTCTGCCCTTCAGCGGGCATGTTTGGGTTCAGCTCGAACGGCTGGAAATGGATCTCGGCTTGCACTTCGGCGCCAAGCTGGTCGAGGGCTTCGGTCAGGCCACGCAGGCCGATGATGCACCAGGGGCAGGACACGTCGCTGACGAAATCGATTTTCAGGGGAGTACTCATGACAGGCAACCTCGCAGGCGCAAATGGGCCACAAAGGTTGCACGATACACCAATGTCACAACACCTTCGAAGGCTCGCCCAGGTCAATCTGCGCCCAGTGCGCCGCGTCTTCACGATGGGCTTGCAGGTACGGCAGCACCGCCGTCAACAGCGGCGCCTTGAACGCTTCCTGGAAACGATGGGCCATGCCAGGGATCAGTTTCAACTGGCTGCCCTGGATATGCGCCGCCAGGTGCACGCCGTGCATCACCGGCAACAGCGGGTCGGCGGTGCCGTGCACCACCAGGGTCGGTACGCGCAGTTGGTTGAGCAACGGTACGCGGCTCGGCTCGGCAAGGATCGCCATGATCTGCCGCTTCACGCCGTCCGGGTTGAAGGCGCGGTCGTAGGACAGCGCCGCCTGGTGCAACAGTGCCTGGCGATCATCCGTCACGTTCGGGCTGCCCAGGGCCGCCAGCAGATCGGCCTGCTGCTCCAGCGCCACTTCACGGTTCGGTGCGCTGCGCCGCGACAACAGTTGCACCAACGCCGCATTCGGCGCAGGCAAGCCTTCGGCGCCGGAGCTGGTCATGATCAGCGTAAGGCTCTCGACCCGCTGCGGCGCCATGGCCGCCAGGTGCTGGGCGATCATGCCGCCCATGCTCGCACCCAGCACGTGGAATTGCTGGATCTGCAGGGCGTCCATCAAGCCGATGGCGTCGTCAGCCATGTCAGTCAGCGTGTAGGGCGCCGCCACCGGCAGCCCAAGCTTGTAGCGCAGCACTTCAAAAGTCAGGTTGGCATTAGCCGGCGCCTGGCGCCAAGTGGACAGGCCGACATCACGATTGTCGTAACGGATCACCCGGAAACCCTGTTGGCACAGGGCAACCACTACTTCATCCGGCCAATGGATCAACTGCCCGCCCAGGCCCATCACCAGCAGCAACGCAGGATCAGACGCACGACCGATGCTCTGGTAGGCGATGCTCACCTGAGCCAGGTCGACCGTTTGGGTCGGGACATTGACGTCACATCGAGAAGCCGCAAAAGACGGCAGGCCGAACAATAGAGCGGCCAGTAAAAGCAACACGCGCATGAAAAAACACCGAAACGCAGAACCCCAGTAGAGCGCGAGTCTGATGAAATTTGTTCAAGCGCGCTGCCATAGTTGCGTGACAGTTTGATGAATGCCGCTCAACGGTCAGCTCTCTAACTATCTATCCCTCGGCATCGTCTCCGACATTGGCAGGCAGTCCGTGGCATTGGCTCATATCCGCCCCTTGTGGTGGCCCAATAGCCGTAGAGCATGAAAAGCCGCAGCGCCCTGCGGCTTTTCATCAAGGCGTAGGAATCACAGTTTCAGGAACAGCTTTTCATCCAGAGGCGGGCCGATACGGGCCCTGACGATCTGTTCAACGACACGGTTGTTACCCGCCTCGGCAATCAGGTCTTTTTGAGTCTTGGCGCGCTGGGAAGGTATTTTCAAGTGCGCGGCGGTATAGAGGTTGCGGGGTGAGCCTTTTACCGGGTAATGAAAGTGGGCGTACCAAAGGACATCGCCTTTGCCTTTGTCACGTACCGCGTACTCGGTGAAGACATCGCCACTTTTGGTCGCTGTATCCCGCCGTTCCAGGTTGATATCGACGAAGCCATGCTTCCACAGGTAATCGATATTTTCCGGTTTGGGCGGGAGCACCTTGTAGCCGTCGGCGCAATGCTGGCGAGCTTTCTTCAGCAGATCGTCGGCCTGCGCACGCCATTGCTTGACCAGCTGTTCGGTTTCGGGCCTTGCGCTGTGGCTGTTTTCGGCTTGCAAGGCCGTGGCTTGCAGCCGGTCGGCTTGAGCTTCCAGCATGTCGTTCCAGTCCAGCGGGTTGATGCCTTCCCTGCGCTGCGGATCGTTGAGTTTCTTTTTCTGAAAGGCTATCGAGCGTTCAATCCCGGCACTGTCTTCGAGCAGTTTCTGGGCTTCGGTTTTGAGCGTCGCAAGGGACTTGGGCGACGGTGCAGGCCTTGGGGGTTCAGCGGGCACGATCTTTACCCACTCGCCGTCACTGGAGTGTTCGCTGTAACTGGCGACAGGCTTGCCGGTTTGTAGATCAATCACATCAATGATGGTGGTTTTTGAGCCTGACTCTTGAGGGCGAGTGGTGCCAATCAGGGTTTCCTTGTCACGGGTCCTGAACGTTCGCTGGCCCGCAGGCTTTTGTTGTTGGTCGATGCGTGCAACCGCCGCAGGCACCAGCGATTGTTCCTCTCGAATCACTTCGGCCAGATCCGCTTGGGCATCACCGATAGCTTCATTGAGGCGCTCGACAAAAAGTTGTTGGTATTGAGCCCGCATCAAGCCGGGATTGGCTTCCTGCAGCGACAGGCTATCGCTGAGTACCTGCTGGTACTTGCTGATAACGGTTTCCAGCGTCGCCTTACGCTCACTCAAGGTGTAGCCGGTGTACTGCCGTTGGTCCATATGGGCCCGGTAGATCGGGATCAGATTGGTTTCCTTGAATCGCCTCAGGTGAAACAGCTCAGCCGGGTCAACCGTTCTGACATTACGGTCCTGGCTCAATTCTTTCAGGTTCGACAGCGTGGACAGTTTCATGCGCAGGGCGGTATTGGCGGGTGGTTGCTTGTCTTGAAGTTTGAGAAAGAGCGCAGCCTTGGTCTTGCCAAACGAAGAGTCGTTCGTCCATTGCTCAAGGGTGGTAGCAGAGACAAGGGCGGCTTCTTTCACGTTTTCCAGGTCCTGATAGACTTTCGCGAAATTGTCGATCACCTCGGCGTAGGCACTGACCGAACCTGTCCTCGCCTCACGGACCACTTCTGCCATGGGCCTTCCACTCGAGACGAATTGGTTACTGTCCTCAACCAGGCTTGTGTAGAACGTTTCGATTTGGCGGTAGTTGTAAAGTATTTCGCCATAGAGTGTGGAGCGTTTTTGCTTGTATTCGGAAAGGTCGTCCAGTGCACCCATTTTTTTGGGCTGGAGGATGTCAATGGCATCTTGGAGGGCCGCACTATTGCGTTGAGTTCGTTGCTTGAGTTCTTCGAACTCACGATCGACTTTTTCCCTGAGGTTTTTCGTGGCTTCCAACTGCTTCATGTAGGGATCGATAAAGCGCTGTTGCTGTTCTCCCGTAGTGGACAGGCCCCAAAGCGTACGCAGCTTTTTACGGGCGCTGTGGTAGTCGCTGATGGTCGCCACCAGCTCATCGCGCGCCGTCTCCCGCGCTCCGTTCAGCGGCGCCGCGTCCTGCAGGCATTGATCGAAGCGAGCCTTTCGCTCTTGCCTGGCTTGCAGGTTCTGTTTGACCGTTTCGGCAACTCCGCCTTTTTTCGGCATACCTCCTCGCAACCGAGGGCTGTTATCGAAATGCCATTGACCCTGCCCATCGCTTCTCACCGGCGGGCCGGTACGCGCCTTGTTGTGCTCATCGATGATGAATACACCGTCAACGTCGTTGGCCGCCCTGAACCAGCGATGGTCGATCTTGGCATACAGGCGATCCTGGCTCAGGTACAAGCCCTTTTTTGGCCCATCGGCAATCGCTACACCGACGTCTTCGGGAGCGGGAACTACAAACGAATCTAGATGTGCTCGCTGGCGCTCGGTCAATCGACGGGGCGTTGAAAACGCAAAATCCAGCTCGGTCTTGTTATCGCCAATAACGCCAACAGTCGGCTCCACAGGGCTTTGGCTGATGGTCGCGCGATGGGTGATCGGCTCCTGGCTCGGCGCACGGCGTCCAGGGCCACCCGCCAAAGGAACCTCCTTGAGCTTGTCGAGCGTCACGGGGGACCCAGTCACGTCAACCGGTACAGAATGGGTCAACAACATGCCCATGTTGAGCAACAAGTCCACCACTACCGCCGCCGAGTCTCCCCGGTTAGTGGGGTCAGACAGCTTCCTGATGTCGTCCTCGCTACTCGCCAACTGTAGCAGCCACCCGGCCATCGCCCCCGGCCCGCGCATCACTGGTAGCAGTGTATTGAACAGCAACCCACCCAGCTCCTTATAGGAAGCCCAGCGGCTTTGTGCATCCGATACGGATTGCCCCTGGGCCAGGTGGATCAGGCTGTGGGTGTTGCTCTGGAATAAGTGCTGCATCAGGCGACCTTGCTCCAGATCCTGGCGCAAGGTGCTGGCCGCACCATAGCCATCCACGGCCAGTGCGGTCGGTGCCGGAGTGGGAGGCGCGTCGAACTCGTTGAACATACCGTAGCGGGCAATGTTCGGGGTCTTGAATCCACCGTTACCGTACACCGCGCGGGTTCTGTCGTCGGGCAACCAGGCTAGAACACTTTGCTGCAAGGGGCCGGGTTGTTGTATCGCCTCCAGCAACGCCTGGCGCGTCGCAAATTCCTGCAACGCGGGCGATAACATCGGCCGGTAGAGAACATGCGGGCCAGTAGCGGAGTCCGCAGGCTCAATCACAAACATGTTCTCGACGACATCCGGTGTCGCGCCGGGCTTGCGTAAAAAAGCCAGTGGGCGAACAACGATGTCTTGTTCATCGACTTGCTTGGCTCCCCCACCCGGCGTGAACACGGCCTCGACATATGAGTAGCCGCGCGCGGTGATCCCCGCTTCGCCCTTGAGCTTGAGTTCCAGGGCCTGCATCGTCAGTTGCAGGGGCACTTGCTCGGCAAACAAGGCACTGCGCTGGCGTGATTCCGCGCTGTCGCCGAGCAACCGTTGTTGCAGCAGTTCAGGATAGTGCTTGCCGATATCAACTTGGGTGATGATGTCTTTGAGGCGCTGGGGCGTTGTCGGATCGGTGATCAGTTGACCGAGGTGGCGCACTTCCATTTCGCCCTTGGGCAGCCCGGCCAGATTGCGCAAGGCCATGTCCGTGAAGCTCATGGTCACTCGCTCAATGTAGCCACCGCCCAAAGTGCCTACGGGCACCTTGAAGGTGACTTCCAGGTGCTGCGCGAGAAACCCGGTGTTCTGCAGTCGGGCCTGGAGTTGTTGCTGGGTATAGGCGCGAATATCGGGAATATCCGCAAGAAAGTTACGGCCCTGATTACGTTGTACATCGCTGGCCAGCTCCAGCGCATGGCGATGGTAGGCAAAACGATCGGCTTCACTGGCATTGCGCAGCCACGCCGGCAGTTTTTCCTGCAGCCGCGCCACCTTCCCGGAGTCCGGCGCATAGGCGTCGACCAGCCAAGGGCTGGGATCGCTGATCAACGCGAACCGCTGCTCCAGGTCGCTTGGACTGCTGGTTGGCGGGAGTTCGGTGGCTGCCACCGCTTGCAGCTGATTATTCAGAATGACGGCCGCCTGTGCATCGAAGACATTCGCGTCCGGCTCATGACGCTTCCAGGTCAGACTGTCGAACACAAAATCCTTTTCCAGACGTTCTCCCCATGCCTTGCCAAACGCTTCCAGCGATTCGTAAGGGGTGACCTGCCCGTTGGGACGTGCATGCAACACCTGGGTGCTGCCGCCAATCTGGCGGGTGATCAACAGATCGGGGCTGAGCTGAGTGGCCGTGTCGCCACCGTAGCGGACGCTGGAATCCAGGACAAAGACCCTGGCCGCGTCATCCCCCTTGGCACTCAAGCGTTCCGAGCGGTCGGGATAGGAAACGACCTGGTCAAGCGTGGCGCGTTGCGCATCGGTGAGGCCGGGTTGTTTGAGTGACGCACTCCTGAGGCTGTCACTGAGCATGCCGCTCAACCACAACCAACGACTGTCCGCAGCGGGACCCGTTGCGCCTGGGGCGCTTTGCCCCCAATAGTCCGTCAACGCCTGCGCAAAAGCGTTCTTCAGCGCCGGTCGCAAGCTACGAATCGCCAGCTCGATGGCCGACATGTCTAAATCATCCCTGCGGTTCCCTGAAGAGGCAGGAACCCTGAGGGTTGCACCTGTGCGTTGATTGATCAGTTTCTGGGGTAACCCGTATTTGTCGGTGAAGTCCAGTTCACCACCTTGCGCCACTTGCTTTAACGCCATATCCAGCAACGGCGTCAGCCGGTACTGCACCGGTTTATCCGAAATCGGTTCCGCCACAGAGGTTTGTGCCAGGTTGAGTTCCAGATCGGGGTACAGGCTTTTGATGGCATCACCCAACATTTTGCTGACCACCGAGTGCACGGTGGGCCGTGTCGCGAACTGGCTGTTTACGGCACGGGCTGCAAGGTGGGTCGGCCCAGAAGGGGGTGACGACACAAGGCCAGCCTGCACATCGACGGCGGGCGCGCGCGTTGC
Organism: Pseudomonas reactans; assembly: GCF_013385825.1. Classification (GTDB taxonomy): domain Bacteria; phylum Pseudomonadota; class Gammaproteobacteria; order Pseudomonadales; family Pseudomonadaceae; genus Aquipseudomonas; species Aquipseudomonas reactans. Next base: position 96,528 of record NZ_JACAPG010000027.1, read on the forward strand.
GCTCAGGAGGGAGGTGACATCGTGCAGCGGGGTCGCAGGCCATGCCGGAGGTTGGTGAGGTACGAACAGGCTTGATGAGTTTCTGTAGATCATGAAGGCGCATCCTTGGCGTAAAAAACGGGCTAATCCCAACGCCGCGTCGAGACGAGGCTCGCAGAAAAATACCGAACGCCCCCCAGGATGAAACAGGAAATGCGTAATTGGCTATTTCCAACAACGCGTACGCCGCTAGCCCCGTGGATGAGCGTCTTTTTCGCGATGTATGGCGGGATATGAACGCCTGGGTCGACAGCCCAAGCAACATGAGACAAACTCAACGCACTCGAAATAATCATCAATATTCCTCATGGAGGCTACGGTGCTGGAAATCCGCCACCTGAAAACCCTGCACGCCTTGCGCGAGGCCGATAGCCTGGTCGAAGCCGCCGAACGCCTGCACTTGACGCAGTCTGCCCTGTCCCATCAGTTCAAAGAGCTGGAAGAGCGCCTGGGCATGCCGTTGTTCGTGCGCAAGACCAAGCCGCTGCGGTTCACCAGTGCCGGCCTGCGCCTGTTGCAACTGGCCGACGCCACCCTGCCGCTGCTGCGCGGCGCCGAGCGTGACATTGCGCGGTTGGCCGGCGGCACTGCCGGGCGTCTGCACATGGCGATCGAATGCCATAGCTGCTTCCAGTGGCTGATGCCGACCATCGACCAGTTCCGCGATGCCTGGCCGGAAGTCGAGCTGGACCTGGCCTCCGGCTTCGCCTTCGCCCCGCTTCCAGCCCTGGCCCGTGGCGACCTGGACCTGGTGGTGACCTCCGACCCGCTGGAACTGCCGGGCATCACCTATGTGCCGCTGTTCACCTACGAAGCCATGCTCGCGGTCGCCAACCAGCACGCGCTGGCGAACAAGGCGTACATCGTGCCGGAAGACTTGCTGACCGAAACCCTGATCACCTACCCGGTGGAGCGCGACCGCCTGGATATTTTCACGCGTTTCCTCGAACCCGCCGATGTGGAACCGGCTCAGGTGCGCACGTCCGAGCTGTCAGTGATGATGATGCAACTGGTGGCCAGCGGCCGTGGCGTGTGCGGCATGCCCCATTGGGCACTGCACGAGTACAGCTCGCGTGGCTACGTGAAGGCCAAGCGCCTGGGTGAGAAAGGTTTGTTTGCCACGCTGTATGCGGGGATTCGTGCGGACATGCTGGATGCGCCGTACATGCGCGACTTCCTGCTGACGGCCAAGGACACGTCGTTTTCCACCCTGGATGGGGTCAGCGCAGTGCGCTAGCTGTAGGAGCGAGCTTGCTCGCGAAAAACGTCAACGATAACGCGCCCATTCTGATTCAACTCGGTGTTCTTGAATGCTTCGCGAGCAAGCTCGCTCCTACAGGGTGTGTTCAGGTGCCAAGGGCCGCCACATGTGGATCTTGTCGAAATAATCCACACCAACCCGCACCGCCAGCGGCTCCAGGCCGTACTGGATGAAACCGCAGCGCTGGTACAGGGCAAAGGCCGCTTCATTGCCGGCGGTGACCGTCAGCTGGATCACTTTGAGGCGCGGCTGTTTACGCGCTTCGTCCAGTGCCGCTTCCACCAACTGACGGCCCAAGCCTTTTTGTTGGTGGTCCGCATTCACGTACATGCCGAACAGGGTCACCTTGTGCCGCGCTTTTTCTCGCGGCTCAAAGGCCAGGCCGACAATGCCGGCCAACTCATCCCCGTCAAACGCACCGAGCAGGCAATCCAACGGGCTGCTCAAGCGTTTTTCCCACCAGCTCAGCGGCATTGCCGCACGCTCCGCCACGCTGGAGGTGAACGCCTGGGGATAGACGCCATACGCCTCAAGCATCAACGCCCGATACGCCTCGGCGTCGCTGGCCGCCAGCGTGCGGATGATCATGCCGTCAGCGAGGCGCGGTAAAACGGTAGGATCAGATCGCGCGTCAGCGGGGCCAATTGCAGGCCGCCATCTCCGGCCGGGTCGATCCAGCGCACTTCTTCAATCTCGGCGGCAGGCGTGACCGCCACATCGATCTGCACCTGGAATAGCTCGGCTTCCACGGTGAAACCCGGCTCGTTGACCGCAGGCGCGGAAAACTTGCCGAGATAGACGGCGGCGCTTGGCTCGATACGCAGGTTCAGTTCTTCGTGTAGCTCACGGGCCAAGGCCTCGGCAGGCTGCTCGCCGGCGTCGATTTTGCCGCCGGGTTGCATGAAGGCCTGGGTGCCGCGTTTGCGCACCAGCAGGGTTTGGCCGTCAGCGCCGATCAGGAGGGCGGCGGCGATGCGGATGGTGGAGGGCATGAACGATCTTCCTTGGCTGCAAAGGGCGCAAGGATCACATGAAGTGGCTCAGCCGCAAAGCAGTCCATCGCCGTTATCCTTGATGAAGACACTGTAGCGCGCCCCTTCCATGGTCTCGAAGGCAATCAATTTATCCACCAATGGCAGGTTCAACACCTTGCCGGCGTTGAGCAACAGCATGCCGTTGTCGGCATTGAGGTTGCGCGCCAGCACCATGCCCTCCGCAAGCTCGCGTGTACCGAGAACTTTGACGTTGGGATCACCCAAGGTCACGTCATTGAGGTAGGTCGCGCAGACCAGCACAAAGTCTTCGACCATCACCGGGTCATACAGCCGACCGGCGTATTTGCGGATGTACAGCAGCGCTTCGTCGCTGTTCATCTGCCGCTCCAGGATCAGGCCTTTTTGCAGCTCGATAAAGTCCACAGCCAGTTTCAACAGGCGCGAACCGGCGGGAATCGCTTCGCCTTTGAGGTGATCGGGGAAACCACTGCCGTCCCAACGTTCCTGATGATGGCGGATCAGGCGTGCGGCGTCTTTCATCGGTTCCAGGGTCATCAGCAGCGATTCGCTCTGAGTGGCGTAGGCGCGATAGCGTTCGCGGTCGCTGCTGTGCAGCAGGTCCGAGGGCGAGGCCATCATGCTGTCGCTCCAGCTCAGCTTGCCGATGTTGTAGAGCGCGGCGGCCATGGTCAGGTCCCGGTTGCTGGCCTCGTCCACGCCATGAGTCACACACCAGGTGCGTACCAACTCGATGATCTGCCGGTTGGTCTGTTTGGCCCGGGGCAGGCGCAGGTTGGCCAACAGCGAGAACACCTCAGTGCCGGTGGCGTAGCTGTGTTTGAGTTCTTCGTAGGCCAGGTCGAGCATGTCGGCGGTCTGCTGCAACTCGCTGGTGCGCGAGACCACGCGTTTTTCCAGGGTGGCGTTGAGCTGCTTGAGTTCATCGTTCTGCTGCTGGATCAGTTGTTCAAGGCGCAGGCGTTCGCGTTCGGAATGCTGATGGGCCAGGGATTGGCGCAGCGCCAGCAACAGTTCCTCATCCTTCCAGGGTTTGCTCAGGTAGCGGTAGATCTCGCCTTCGTTGATGGCTTTGACGATCAGGGTCAAATCAGTTTCGCCGGTCAGCAGAATGCGCACGGTGTGAGGGTAGTGTTGGTGGATGTGCGCCAGCAGCGAGGCGCCGTCCATGTCGGGCAGGCGTGCGGCACTCATCACCAGGTCGACGGGTTGGCTGGCGAGAATGGCCAGGGCATCGGCAGCGCAGGTGGCGCTGTGCAGGTCGAAGGGTTCCAGCCGCAACAGTTGGGTGAGGCTATGGAGTACATCCGGGTGAGCGTCGATCAGCAGCACCACGGCACGTTCGGCATCGGTGAAAGTGACTGACTCTCCCATGGGACACCTCGGATCGTCGGTGTGCGGTCCTTATGGTCTGGGTCTGCCTTCCTGGCGATTACTGACTTGCCTGTTACTGAGTAGCTTAGTTGGCTTTTCGGAAAATGATGGCCTTACGATATCAACGGCATAAAAAAAGCCGCCCCAGATACCGGAGCGGCCTTCGAGGTGAAACCTGCAAACCTCACGCGTCAGCTTTTTTCGGGCTCGAACCGAACGAAGCGAAACGCTTGTTGAACCCGGCAATCCGACCTTCGGCCTGGGTCTTTCGCTGTTGGCCGGTGTAGATAGGGTGCGAGGCGCTGGACACGTCCAGCGGGATGTACGGGTAAGTGTTGCCGTCGCTGTGTTTATGGGTGCGGTCGCTGTCGGCGGTGGAGCCGATCAGGAAGAACACGTCGGCGGCAGTGTCGTGGAACAGCACGGTGCGGTAGTCAGGATGGATACCAGCTTTCATAAGGCCTCCGGGGCGTCTGGGTGCATTCAATTTGTTATACAGTAACACAAATCATGCACCCAAACGAGAACCGATTGCAATAAGAATAGGCCCGTCGCTTCTATGCGGCTTCCTGGAAGTCCATCTCCGGTGGCTGCTGTGAGAACCCGCGAGTCAGCACGCCCAAGTAAACCAGGCCGATCGCCAACCACACCAAGCCCAGGTAGATAGCCAGATGATCGAGGCTGACCATCAACCACAGGTCCGCCAGCAGGCCGATGAACGGGAAAACCAGAAACAGGATCAACTCACGCAGGCCGCGCTGCTTGGCGCCGATCCAGTAGTGGGAAATCACCGACAGGTTGACCAGGCTGAACGCCAGGAATGCACCGAAGTTGATGAACGAGGTGGAAGTGGTCACGTCCAGCTTCAACGCCAACAGCGCCACCACCGCGCACAACAGGATGCTGTTGACCGGCGTACCGAAGCGCGCATGCAAGGCACCGAAGAACGACTTGGGCAATACACCGTCGCGGCCCATGGCGAACAGCAAGCGCGAACCACTGGCCTGGGCCGACAGCCCCGAAGCGAACTGGCCGACAATCAGGCCGATCAGGAAGATCGACACAAACAGGTCGCCACCGATATTGCGCGCGATTTCATACGCCGCCGAATCCACATTGGCGAATTCGAACGACGGATGGGCCACCTGCACAAAGTAGGACACCGCCACGAAGATCAGGCCGCCAATCAAGGTAATCAACATGATCGCCCGTGGGATGGTGCGGCGTGGGTCGCGGGTTTCTTCGGTCAGCGTACTCACCGCATCAAAGCCCAGGAACGAATAGCAGGCGATAGCCGCGCCGCTCATGATCAACGGCATGTGCATCTGGCCGTTGAAGAAGGGGGCGATGGTCCACAGCGGCTTGCTTGCGTCACCACCGATGTAGTGAATGCACAGCGCCACAAACGCAATCAACACCAGAAATTGCACCAGCATCAGCAACGCATTGATGCCGTTGGCCAGCTTGAGGCCGACGATGTTGATGGCGCTGGTGATGCCGATAAAGGCCAGCACCCAGATCCACTGCGGCACCGCCGGGAACGCCGAATTGAGGTACGCCGCACCGATCAGCCAGATGGCCATGGGCAAGAACAGGTAGTCGAGCAACACCGCCCAACCGGCGATAAAGCCCAGCTTGGGGCTGATGGCCTTGCGCACGTAGCTGTAGGCGGAACCGGCCACCGGAAACGCCGAGGCCATTCGCCCGTAGCTCATGGCGGTGAAAAACATCGCCACCAGGGCGGCCAGGTAAGCGGCGGGGACCATGCCCGCAGTGGATTGCGCCAGGATGCCGAAGGTGCCGAGCACAATGATCGGTGTCATATAGGCGATGCCAAACAGCACCACCGACCCTAACGACAGGGTGCGTTGCAAACGAGCCATGGGTGATTCTCCGCGCAATTATTAGATTTATGGCAGAACTGAAGTCGGTGTCGCGAATTTCATTTTTCTTATGATCAAGCATGTTTCGTGTGGCGAGCGGGCTTGTCCCGCGTTGGGCTGCGAAGCGGCCCCCAAAACCTGCCCCTTAGCTCTGCTCGGAAAAATGCGGTGAATGTAATTGGGGCTGCTGCGCAGCCCAACGCGGGACAAGCCCGCTCGCCACAATGGTCCGATGCACAAAGGGAGATCAGTGTTGTGGAATCAACAGCTCGCGCGTCCCATCGCTGTGCTCAATCACCTCACCCGGCAATTTCATGCGCTGGTCATCCAGGTAGCGGTAGTCCTTGCGCGCCGCTGCCAGTCGGTCGAGATCCAGCTCAACCGCGAATTGCCCCTCCTCACGCCCCGCTTCAAACAGCAGCGTGCCAAACGGGTCCACCAACGCACTGCCGCCGGCGAACACCAGGTCGCCATCGCCCGCTTCCACCCGGTTGACCATCAGCGCGAACGCCTGGTTTTCCTGGGCTCGGGCCATGATCGCGGTGCGGTGGGTTGGACCGTAGGGGTCCATGTTGCCGTTGGTGACAATCAGCAATTCGGCGCCCAATTGCGCCAGGGCGCGGGCAGTTTCAGGGAACTCGATGTCGTAGCAGATCAACAGGCCGACCCGCAGACCGTTCCACACACAAGTGGGGTAACGGTCGCCAGGATTGAACACACCGCGCTCCAACGGCCACAGGTGGGTCTTGCGGTACTTCAGGGCGATGCCTTCGGGGGTGATCAACAAGGTGGCGTTATAGAACTGGCCGCCATCATTTTCGGCGATGCCGATGACCACGGCGACGTTGCGAGCGCGGGCGGCCAGGATAATCGCCTGCACGGTGGGGCCATCCAGCGGTTCGGCGATGGCCGCGACGGTCTCGGATGTCGGGAAACCCGTCAGATGGGTTTCCGGGAATACGATCAGTTGCGTATCGTCGGCGCAGGCAGCAATTGCCGCCAAGGCGCGCTCAAGGTTGTAAGCTGTATCGTTATCACGACCGGCCAACTGGGCAAATTCGACCTTCATGGGTATTCCTTGTTCTTTAGCTGTGCCGCAGTATGCGCAGCCACAACCCACCAGGGAATCACGCGGCGGGGGTAACCCGATAGGGGTAGATCGATGACCATGTCGCTGCAAGACATCGCCTGGCACCGTGCGGTGGGGCAAATGATAGACGCGCTGGACCAGCCTAACTTCTGGACCCAGCTTGTCCGATTGCTGGACCAGTACGTGCCGTCCGACAGTTGGGTGGCACTGTTGTTCAGCAGCGAACACCGCCCGCTGGTGTTCGCCGAATGCCCAGGGGCCGACGGCACGCCGGACCACCTGTTCCAGGACTACCTCAACGGCCTGTACCTGCTAGACCCCTTCTACATCGCTAGCCGCGAACACGCGCGCACCGGGCTTTTGCGCCTGGCCGAAGTCGCGCCGGAGCACTTCGAACTCACCGAGTACTACCAGCGCTACTTCCGCCTGAACGTGGTCGCCGATGAAATTCAGTTCAATTGCCACCTGCCAGATGGGCGTACCCTGTGCCTGTCGCTGGGCTCGAAGCAACGCTTTGACCCGCAGCAGATCGCTCTGCTGTCGCTGATCCAACCCTGGGTATTGAGCCTGCTGCGCCAACGCCTGCCCCATGAACTGAGCCAGGTCAGCACCCCGCAACCGATCCAGAATGATGACTGGGGCGCGCAACTCACTGCCCGCGAACTGGATGTGGGCCGCTTGATGCTCAGCGGTTGCTCCAGCAAGGAAATCGCTCGTAAGCTGGAAATCTCTGTTGAAACCGTGAAAGTCCATAAGAAACACATCTACAGCAAGCTAGGGATCAAATCCCAGTCAGAGCTGTTCTCGATCTTTCTACAGGCGCAAAACGCCTAGCCGATGAGTCCGAACCAAGGAAAACCGTATGAGCCTGTCGTTATTAAGCCGTTACGCCTTCTTTGCCGTGTGCGTCATTTTCACCCTCGCCAGCCTCCCCTTCATCGAACACGAATGGCTGTGGCCGATCACCCTGGTCACGGGCGTATTGAGTCTGATCGGTATTTTCGACCTGCTGCAAAGCCCGCACGCCGTGCGCCGCAACTACCCGATCCTGGGCAATATCCGTTACCTGGTGGAAGCCATCCGCCCGGAAATCCGCCAGTACCTGCTGGAGTCCGACAGCGATGCCCTGCCCTTCTCCCGGGCCCAGCGTTCACTGGTGTATTCGCGCGCCAAGAATGAGACTGCCGACAAACCCTTCGGCACCCTGATCGACGTGTACCAGTCGGGCTTCGAATTCATCGGCCACTCCATGCGTCCGGCGCCGCTCAGCGACCCAAGCGCATTTCGTGTGATGGTCGGCGGCCCGCAATGCACGCAGCCGTACTCGGCATCGGTGTTCAATATTTCGGCGATGAGCTTTGGCTCATTGAGCGCCAACGCGATTCGCGCGTTGAACCAAGGCGCCAAACTGGGCAACTTCGCCCACGACACCGGAGAAGGCAGCATCAGCCCCTATCACCGCGAAAACGGCGGCGACCTGACCTGGGAACTGGGCAGCGGCTACTTCGGTTGTCGCACCAGCGACGGCCGCTTCGACCCGGAACGTTTCGCCGTGCAGGCGCAGAACCCGCAAGTGCGCATGATCGAAATCAAGATGAGCCAGGGTGCCAAACCCGGCCATGGCGGGATCCTGCCAAAACACAAAGTCACCCAGGAAATCGCCGACACCCGCGGCATCCTGATGGGTGAGGACTGCATCTCGCCGTCGCGCCACAGTGCGTTTTCCACACCGATCGAATTGATGCAGTTCATTGCCCAACTGCGTGAGCTGTCCGGCGGCAAACCGGTGGGTTTCAAGTTTTGCTTGGGTCACCCTTGGGAATTCATGGGCATCGCCAAGGCCATGCTCGAAACCGGCATCCTCCCGGACTTTATCGTGGTGGACGGCAAGGAAGGCGGCACCGGCGCAGCCCCTGTGGAGTTTACCGACCATATCGGCGTGCCACTGCGCGAAGGCCTGCTGTTTGTGCACAACACCCTGGTGGGCCTGAACCTGCGCGACAAGATCAAGCTCGGCGCCAGCGGCAAGATCGTCAGCGCATTCGATATCGCCAGCGTGCTGGCCATCGGCGCCGACTGGGCCAACTCGGCGCGGGGCTTTATGTTTGCCATCGGGTGCATTCAGTCCCAGAGTTGCCATACCAACAAATGCCCGACTGGCGTGGCCACCCAGGATCCACTGCGCCAACGTGCGCTAGTAGTGCCGGACAAAGCCCAGCGCGTGTTCAACTTCCACCGCAACACCCTCAAGGCCTTGGCCGAGATGCTCGCCGCTGCCGGCCTGGATCACCCATCGCAGCTATCGGCCAAGCATTTGGTGCGGCGTATGTCGGCGACGGAGATCAAACTGTTTTCGCAGTTGCATGTGTTCCTCAAACCCGGCGAATTGCTCACCGGCGAGGTGAATGGCGAGTTCTATTCGCGTATGTGGCAGATGGCACGGGCGGATAGTTTTGAACCCCATGAAGTGGCTGCCGCCTGAGAAATAAACAAACCCTACCTGCTGAACCGGACCACCGACGGCATCGTTGAAACAAGGAGATTCACATGCCGTTACTGGACTTCGCCGCCATCGCCGAACAACTGCCCGACACTTGGAAATCAACGCGCCTGGGCCAGGTTGGCCCGGCGCGGATCAAGGTGCTGCGCATGGATGAGCAGGCGTATGTGGAGGAAACCCATGATTACAACGAAGGGTTGCTGGTGATCAGCGGGTGTCTGTACTTGTCACTGGACGGCGAACAGATCAAGGTCGGCACCGGCCAGATGTATCTGGTAGAAGCCGGCACTGCCCATGCCGTGCTTGCAGGCAGCCATGGCACTTTGGTTATCCTGGATGTCTAGAGACATTCAGTAATACCCAAGCTTTGCAATTGATTACAAATACCGCCAACCTGCGCCCGCCCGACGTGCGGCGTACGACAACACCCGCGTTCGCCTGTCATTACTAAACCTTTCGTACAAGAGCCCGCTGCCATGCTGAACGGACGCGACCCACGCATCGATTTTTTTCGGGGCCTGGCGTTGATCTTCATTTTCTGGGATCACGTCCCCCACAACCCCCTCGGCCAGATCACCCTGCGCAACATCGGATTCAGCGATGCGGCGGAGGTGTTTGTGTTCCTCGCCGGTTACGCCGCCGTACTGGCCTACGGCAAGATCCTGCAGCGCGACGGCTACTGGATTGCCTCACTGAAAATCCTGCGTCGTACCTGGGTGTTGTACGTGGTGCATATCTTCTTGCTGGCGATGCTGATGGGCATCGTGTTCTTCGCCAACAGCCATGTCGAAACCCGCGACCTTGTCGAGGAGATGGGACTGACGCACTTCGTTACCCATCCGCAACAGGCCCTGACAGATGAGTTGCTGCTGCGCTTCAAGCCCAACCTGATGGACCCGTTGCCGCTGTACATTGTGCTGTTGGGCGGTTTGCCGCTGGTGTTGCCACTGATGCTGCGCAAGACCTGGATGGTAGTGGTCGGGTCAGCAACGATTTACCTGTTGGCCCCCTGGATGGGCTGGAACTTAAGGGCCATTGCCGATGGCGTGTGGTACTTCAACCCGGTCACCTGGCAATTTTTGTTTGTGCTGGGCGGCGCGGCGGCTATCCATGCGGGGAAGACACGTCCTGTGGACACCCGCCCGCTCCTGCACCGCCCCCTGTTCGTGGCGGCGGCCCTGTACGTGATGGTCGCGGGGATCCTGACGCTATCGTGGCGCTGGCCCGAGGTGCATGACGCTTGGATGCCCGCGCAGCTCAGCGACTTGCTCTACCCCATCAGCAAGACTGACCTGTCACCCGTGCGCCTGCTGCACTTTCTCGCGTTGGCCTATGTGACGGCGAAGTTGCTGCCGAGCCGTGCGTGGACCGAAAACGGGTTGGCGCAGCACACCTGTCGCATGGGCCGTTACTCGCTGGAAGTGTTTTGCCTTGGCGTGGTGCTCGCGCCACTCGCGGACATGATCAATGCCTTGGCAGGCGATGCATTCGCCATGCAAATACTGACGGCAGTTGCTGGCGCGGCATTGATGGTGATGCTGGCTGTGTGGCTGGAATTCAACAAACGACTGGATCAGTCGCTCAAATTGGCGGCACAGCCGCAGTAGGCGTATGGCCCGTTGCGCGCAACGGGCCATTCCCAGTATCAGGCCGAACGCGCCGAAGGCGAGGCCAGGTGGGTGGGTTGCAGCTTGAACACGTAGAACAACACCGTCAGCAGCACCAGGAATGCCGGCCCCACATACAGCGCCACTCGGGTATCCGGGAAGTACGCCATCAGGCCAACTACCAGCACCAGGAATGCCAGCGCCAGGTAGGAGCTGACCGGGAACAACCACATGCGGTACTTGAGCCCTGCCCGTTCTGCCGGGCTCAGGCCCTTACGGAACTTGAGCTGGGCCAGCAGGATCATCAGCCAAGTCCAGATTGCGCCGAAGGTGGCGATCGACGTCACCCAGACGAAGACTTTCTCCGGGACCAAGTAGTTGAGCAACACACCCAGCAGCAACGCGAAGATCGACAGCAGCAGAGCCTTGCGCGGCACGCCGTTGCTGGAGGTCTTGGCGAACGTGGCCGGTGCCTGACCGTTCTGCGCCAGGCTGTAGAGCATGCGCCCGGTGCTGAAGATGCCGCCGTTGCAGGACGACAGCGCCGCCGTGATCACCACAAAGTTGATGATACCGGCGGCGGTCTTGATGCCCAGGCGCTCGAAGGTCATCACGAACGGGCTGCCCTGGGTGCCGATTTCATTCCATGGGTAGATCGACAGGATCACGAACAACGCGCCCACGTAGAACAGCAGGATGCGCCAGAACACCGAGCCGATGGCGCTCGGAATGGTCTTCTGCGGGTTCTTCGCTTCACCGGCCGTGAGGCCGATCATCTCCACGCCCAGGTAGGCGAACATCACCATTTGCAGGGACATCAACACGCCTTGTACGCCGTTGGGCATAAAGCCGCCGTGAGCCCACAGGTTGGAGATACCCAGCGCCACGCCATCATTCCCAAAGCCGAACGCAATAATGCCGACGCCGCCGATCACCATCGCAATGATGGTGACGATCTTGATCAGCGCAAACCAGAACTCGAACTCACCGAAGGCCTTGACCGCTATCAGGTTGATGCTGCCCATGCTGATCAAGGCCGCCAGGGCCCAGATCCAGCGCGGCGTGTCGGGAAACCACACGCCCATGTACACGGCCACGGCGGTGATTTCCGCGACGCAGGTCACCAGCCACAGGAACCAGTAGTTCCAACCGGTGAGAAAGCCCGCCAACGGGCCGAGGTAATCCTGGGCGTAACGGCTGAACGAACCGGCGACGGGGTTGTGTACCGCCATTTCGCCGAGGGCGCGCATGATCACCAGGATCGCCAGGCCGCCAATGATGTAGGACAGCATGATCGCCGGGCCGGCCATTTCAATGGCCTTGGCCGAGCCAAGGAACAGGCCGACACCGATGCAGGCGCCGAGGGCCATCAGGCGAATATGCCGTTCACCCAGTTCACGTTTCAGCGGGCCGCCTTGAGCGGTCTCGCCATGGGGCAGGTGGTTGCCAACTGGCATAGGGGTACAACCTCGTCTTGTTATTGGATTGAGCCACTGGGTGCCGGAGGTCATGACGGGTCGGCCATGACGCCTTCACACCGGACTCGCCTCATGGGCCAGCCCGTCTGGCGAGGCCAGATCAGCGGGGGTGCAGTATAAAAAGCCCAACCCAGGGATTTTCACTCAATAAACGGCAAGATTCAGCGAGAAGTCTCGGTAAAAGCCCCTTTTGCGGAGGCGCTTTACCTAGACAGCGTAGGAATCGTCGCCAATAAACGGCGCCGAGTATTGCACAGCGAGGGTGCAGCGTCATTGCACTGGCCGACACGACTCACCACCACCCTTGCCACGATGTTGCGTCGAAGAACAGGCGCCTGGCCATGCGCAGGTTGATCTCACTGCGATAGATTGCCAGGTTGGGTTGTGCCCGCCCACTCTGCCCAGCCTGGATAAGCGCGTTGGCCTGCTCCTGTGCCCTGGCCTGGGCTTGCTTGCCCAGGCGATGTTGTTCCGGCGTTTTGAGGTGGGCGGCGGTGAAGTGGTCATTGAACGCTTTGGCGCTTTCATAGTGAAAATGGGCGTAGCACAACGGCTGATGGTCATGGGTGTCGAACACCCCGTAGACCTGCAAGAAATCATTGCGCCTGCCCTTCAGAGGCACCCGCTCATCCATTCGATAAATCTGCACCTCTTGCTGACTGAACAGAAAATCGACGCCCCCCTGAGTCGGTGGGCGAGACTTGACGGCCGTGACACGCGCCTGCAAGCCCTGTTCGGCCAACCGGCTGGCCGCAGCGGTCAACGCATGCGCCCGGGTTTGCGCCTTGGCGCGTTGGGTCGCGGCCAGTTGAGAAACGTCGTCCTGCAACAGACGTTGATTAATCGCCTGGGCGCACTCACGCAACGTGCTGGCCTGCTGGTCGAGAATATCCTGCAGGGATTGCGGTTCGTTTGCCGTCGGCGCTTGCTTGAGCACCTTGCTGATAGACGGTTCCACTTGCTCGAGCAACTTTTGCCCCTGCTCCAGCAAGTGGTTCAACTTGGGCCCGGCGACCGGACGTGCAACCGGCGCCGTGACCTGTTCCCACATGCCATCCGCAGCCTGGGTAAAGGAGGCCAATACCTGCTGGTTTTCATCTTTGAGTTCAGCGACCTCCTGAGGCGACTCCGCCGAGGGTTCTTTGATCGTGGTCACCAGCATGTCTTGGTTGCGTATGCGGATGATTTTCTTGGCTGGTCTGATGCGTGTCGGTGGGGGCGGTGGTGTAGGCGTGCGGATGGCGGAAAGCAGGTCGGTCAAGTGCAACTCAGCTTCATAGTGCATGCGGTTCAGCAACTGCTGGAGTTTCTCCACATACGGCGCATGGAAGTATTCCGGCCGCATTTCCCGCCAGTACTCCAGGCTGTCGCTGGTCTCGCCGTAGATCTGATTGATGTTCTCCACCAACTCGATGCGCTCGGCATCGGTGGCAAACGTCAAGCTTTCCAGCGATGTATGAGACCGTATCGCCCAGCGCGCCCGTTCCACCAACTTGTTGACGTCCTGCAAAAAAACCTCGTCGATCGCGGTGTGGCTGCTATCAAGTGACAGCGCCCACAAATTGGTCAGCTGCAAAGAGTGCAAATCCATGAGCGAGGGTTGGTTGTCGGTACCTGGGCTCAGCAGCGCGGCCCGGTCCCGACCAAAGCGTGGCACCTCCCGCAGTTCTTGCAGGTGCCTGTCCTGCATGGCGCGCCAGCGAAGGGCGTCGTCGTTGATCTCGGCCAATTGACGTAAGCCCTCGACAATCTCCATTTCATCCCGGTGCTGGTCCGGCGTCCTTGTCGCGTTGTCCTCCACGGCCTCCGCACGATCAAGGGCGGGCCTGAGTGCGTTATTGATGCGCATCGTCTGGAGACGCATCTGCGCGCTGAGCAACTGCTCGGTCAGAATCAGGTTTTCCAGGGTCGAGCACAATTCCTGTTCATAGCCACGCCGCGGCCCCTTGGTTCGAAGCTGCTTGAGTACCTGGACCTCCAGCAACACGCTCTCGTGTTTGCGCTTGAGTTCTTGTACGAAGCGATCGTGCACCGTTTTACGCTGCGCCTCACTCATCTGTGAGTTACCGAGTACGCCATGCGCGACGTTTATGGCTTTATCAGCGCTCTCGATCTGCTCACGAAGGCTGGCCAAGTCGGCCTCCAGGCGTGGCACGTTGTCGTTATCGGCGCGCTGGCGCTCGGCGATGACCTCGTCGGCGTTGCCACCGGCCAGGCGCAGGCGCAGGTCAATGTCCCAATACGCGTCGTCCACGCGCTTGAGCCACGGCCCCAACGTCTCGCCATCGGCGCTGACCACGCGCACGCTGCCTTGGCGCACTTGCACCCGATAACGCCGACCGCGCACCTGGGCCTGCCACTGTGTACCGTCGCGAAACAGCCCCTTGAGCGCCCCGCCCGTCTCCAGTACACCCTTGACCGCTCCCGACCCAAGGCTCATGGCTTCCAGACGCGCCTGCAAGGTCGGGTGCAACACGTCTGCGCCATCGAACCAACCGCTCGGTTGGGTATTCTTCACCACCCGGGTACTGGGCTCCACGCGTTTAGGCGCGTTCGGCAATCCAGGCTCATAGGCAGGATGCTCCGGCACATGGCGTGGCAGCGCGTCGGCAGGGGTCATATGCGCCGCCAACACCGTCACCAGATTGAACAGCAGGTCGGCAGTCGCCTGGCGCTTGTCCGCCGGATCGCCCTCAACCTGGGCTTGCGTGTCCTGCTGCAAACTCGCCATCAATTGAAACAGCCAACCGGCCAGACCCGCCGGGCCCGAGAGCATTGGCAGCACCTCACCAAACAGTAACCAGCCACCGGCCTTCAAGGTGGCCCAACGCGCCTGGGCATTGGACACCGATTGCGCATCAGCCAACGTCACCAGCGCCTGGACAGTGCCCACGAACACATGATGCAACGGGTCGCCAGCCACGAGTTGCTGACTCAACTGCGCCGGTTCCGGTCGGGGCGGCGGAGTAAATTCGTCACCCGGCAATGCGTGCTCAATGTGCGGTTCTGCAAAGCCGCCATTGGCATATACATGGCGGCGCGCCGGGGCGATCCAGTCCAGGACCGAGTCATGCAACGGGCCCGCCACCTTGATCGCGGCAAACAACGCCTCCAGCGAGGGATACTCGCACAGTACCGGTTGCAGCAACGGCCGATACAACAGATGCGGCCCACCCTCGCCCGCTGCCGGGCCGATGATGTACATATTGACCACCCCATCGACGCTATCGCCCGGTCTGGCTTTAAACGCCAACGGGCAGAGTGCCGCCGCCTGGCCATCGACTTTGCGCAGCGCTTGCGTCGCTTGCACCGCAGCTGCAAGCCAGCGGTAGCCCTCGGTGGTGAGGCCTTGTGCACGTTTGATTTTTTGTTCAAGCGCCAGCAGCGGCAACTGCGCCCGCAACTGCGCGACAAACAATTGCTCGCGGCGCTTGGCTTCCGTTGCGTCAGTCATAAACGTGCGCTTGAGCAGGTCCGGGTAACTTTGCCCCACATTCGCCTGGGTCACACAGCCTTTGAGCAGGGCGTAGGTCAACCGGGTCGATGCCGGCTGGCCTTTGACGGTGATTGCGACAGCGGTGTGGGCGAACCCGACGAGATTCTCCAAGGCCAATTCGGTGAGGGACATGCTCAGGTGCTGGATCCCTCCCACGGCGAAGCCCCCCGGCATACCGGCGCCGACCACTTGAGTAAATTTCAGGCTGATATCGGCGGCCCTGGCACGCGCTGCGTTCGGCTCGGCATCCAGACACTGCTGAAGCAAATGCTCGGCAAAGGCCTTGATTTGAGGCACACCCTCCAGAAAATCGCGGCCCGCCGCCTCATGCTGCGCCACCGCCAACGCCGTGAGGTGTTGCACGTAGGCTTTGACGTCTTGATCATCCGCGTGGACCAACCACAGCGGCAGCGCATCCTGCAGGCGCTGCTGCAACGGCGTCTGGACAATTTCTCTCTCCAAGATGCTGCCATGCCGTTGAATCCTGTCGTCATTTGATTTGCTCCATTCGTAGGAGCCGTCATCTTCACTCTCACTGTCGTCGTCAATGAATTCTCCTGCGCGCTCCCAGTCAGCGTCCGTCAGCTCCACGATCTCATCAGGGGCCGTCGACGTGTCGTTCACCCACGCCTCCAGTTCGGACTCCAACTTGACGTATTCGGCCTTCAGCCGCGTCAACTCAGCCGGCGCCCCATCGTGACCAAAGCGCGCCCAGAACTCATCGGCCATCGCATCGGTAAAGTCCGGGTAGAACGCTTTGACCGACGACCTCATCACCTCATTGGCCAACGCCTGCGCACCGACAGTGACACTCGCGCCGGAGCCTCCCTTCAGGCCACCGTCATCCGGGTCAAAAAATGGCGTGCGCAGTTGCTGGCGGGCCAACACCGTGTTCAGGTCATTGGGCGATAGCGCCTGTTGGCGCACCTTACGCATAAAGTTGGGTAGCCCATCGTCGGCATGCAAACGCATGGCCGCGCGCTCAGTCTCGGGCAGCGCATGTAGCACCGCCTCGGCAAATGGCTCAGAAGGATGCAGGGTGTGCGCGGCATCATCGTAAAGCTGATAGCCCATATCTATTTTCACCAGATAGCGCTTTTGCGCAGCCGACTTGAAGCCGATACGGTCCAGCACTCGGCCATTGAAGGAGCCTTCACGCACTTCAATACAGACTCCTCCGCTCCAACCCGGCATACGCTCCACGGTGTGCAACAGCAAGGTATCGCTGTCGACGTTACGCACTGATTCCAGAAACACCCCTTCATAGGCCCGTGCCTGACGCACGCTGGTTTCAAGGCTTTGCCCTCTGGTTTCCAGCTCTTTGAGCAGCGCTTTGATTCTTCCCAGGGTCAAGTGCTCTTCGCCTGTCAGGTGCTCCGCGCTCAACAGCTCTTCCAGCAGCACGCGGGACAGGCTTGGGTGTTCCAGATGCAGATACAACAACACGTCGCGATCGGTTTTTTGCAACGCCCGGTAGCGGGCTTCGAACAGTTGGGGGCGCTGGCGTTGCAGCCGGCTCGCCAGCTTCTTACGCAACAACTGAACCTGGGTGCTGAGGTCCGGCAGGGGAGCGGAGCCCTCAGCGACTTCCCCGATCAGCGCTCTGGTTTGACTGAACTCCAGCCCCCTGAGCAGTGCCCTCAGCATGTCATTGTTCGTCACCTGCAACACCAGAGGCTGGTGAGTACTGCCAGTGCCCACATACTCCCAGAGCACCTTGTTGTCTTTTATCAGCTGCACACCTTGTTCCACGGGCCAGGCAGGGTCCTGCGTCACCCATTGCATCAGTTGCGCCGGGCCGACATCCGGGTGCAGCCCGTTGCGCAGTTGCTCGATAATCGTTTGCAGGTCCTGGTCGATCTTGAAACGGTCCAGGGTGTCGGCCAGCAGTCCTCGGGGGGCACGGTGCTCGGCATACATCACACGCAGGTTGTCATCGCTCACGCCACTGACCTTGCGGATCTGCTCCAGTACCTCATCGGTAAAGGGCTCGACCGCAGGGCCGAGCCCACGCATCAATTGGGGCAGGGTCAGATCGGTGAACGACTGTACGACGGTATCCACGGTGGGTGTGGGTGGACGCTCGCCGGACACCACCGGCTCAGGTTCCGGAGTAGGTTTCACCTCGGGCACCTGTGCTTCAGGCACGCCGTGAGCAGCCTTGAGAAACAACGGCAACGCATTGAGCACACCAAACACCGTACGGGTCACGCCCTCGTTGCGCTCGTCCGCACCGGTGGCGCTGACGACTTCGCTCACGCCATAACCCGCCTCGATCAGGCCGGCAAGCCCCAGCACGCCCTCGCCGCCAGGGAAAAACAGCGCCAGCGCGCCCCATTGGTTGAGCCAGCGCACCGTGGGCTCGACGATTGCACTGAGGTTGTCACGATTGACCTGTGCGTCGTCACGGATACTGTCCTGTACATTCTCAAAAGACATTTGCTTCATCACCGCCACCAAGTCGGCGAACGGGTCGGTGGTCTGTGGCTCGTCGGCCAGGCTGATGTACTGCTGCGGGTTCCAGTAACCGTCGTCGTTGAAGAACCCAGCGTTGCGTGTCAGGTGATGGCGTTTGGGGTAGACCAGCATCGCCTCCAACGCGGTCTGCACGCCCGCGTGAAAGGTTCCGTCGCCACGATCGTCTTTGGCGAAGTGCGTGGCCAGGGCCGTCTTTTTCAAAGGGTCGCCGGCCTGTTGCACCACCCAGGCGCGCAAGGCGTTGAGGTCGGCAAACTCATGCAATGGCGAGGAGTTGCCCGGTACGTACAACAGCGTCAGCCCGCTGCTGCGATGCGTAAACACCCACAGGTCCCGCGCGGTGTAGCGGTAGATCACCAGACGCGACACCTGGACGGTATCCATAGGCCGGGTCCAGTGCTCCAATTGTGCAGAATTGATGTAGCTGAACCTGACCTGGTTGTCCCCCAACCCTGCCGACAGCAAGGCCAGCTGCAAGCCGGCCATGCTCAAACTGCCGGCGTTTTTTTGCAGGAACGCTGCCATCACATACGCGGTCTTGACCGAGGTGCGCACGGCGTAGGACGGGCGCGCCTTGATCGTGTCGTCACTCGGCCAGGTGGTATTCAAGTAGCGGGTGTACAAAGTGGTGAGCTCCAGCCTCCAGGCCCATTGCTTGAAGGCCGCCGGGGTCACGGGCAGTTGGGTTTGCGGGCCATAAGTCTGCGGGTCGGTGCGCCTATAAATGCCCTCGTAGCTGTCGTGATTGCCCGCCCCGTGAAAAGCCAGCTCATCCACATGCTCAACGATCTTTACCGCCGGCCCAATCGCCGGGGGCGTGTAGAAACCAAAAGCAGTTTCAAAAAACCGGTTATCGCCAACGGCTTGATAGTTAAGCAGCAGCGCCTGGATCAGCGGCTGCTGACTGTGCACCTGGCCTTGCTCCACACCGTCGACCGCCGGGTGACCGTGATAGTTGTAATCCAGGGTCACCAACTGCGCGGTTTGCGGGTCAATGTCGGCGCCCCACTGTTCTCGAATCAGTTTTGCGCCATAAGCGGCGGGTGACAGTGGCATCCCTGTTTCAACGGCTTGACTCAGTGTTTCCTGGGTGGTGCTCATGCTGCAAATCCTTGCATAGGTATGAGCCCCGAAGCTTAAGGACCGACACCCGGGCAGCGCGCTGGGAAACCACAGCCCCGCGTCCAGGCAACACCTGATAACCCTGTAAGAACCTCAGTCCGGCCCCGCAGAACAGCGCAATGACGCGGTAGATATCCACCGCGTCGCCCCACCGTATGAGATTTAGGCTGGGGCTTTATCGCATGGCTACCTGCGCAAGCTTGAGATCAAGATGATCGAGTGGAACCTTGAAGGCATACTCGTATGTTTCACTGATCAGGGTCAGCACCGCTGGGCACAGGACAAGGACGTGCGCTGGCGCAGCTTGCTCAACCAAAGCCTCAAACAGCAGATCCGCTAGGCGCAAGACAAATTCCTTGACCACGCCCAGCAGCGTCTAAGCTTTCACATACGTCCGATCAATCTGCGTGAATGGATCAATCGACTATGGGTGCTTTATGGCAAACCGATTCGAACAGGGCTGCGCTAGCAACCGACAGCCCGGATCAACCGCCGTTGCCACAGAGCTCCCGCTCGCGAAGACTGTGGTGGCGGCTGGTGTGGCTGGTTCTGGTAATCGCGCTGGCGGCCCTGGGTTGGGCCGCCAGCAAGGAAATGCACACCTCGCGCCTGCAGGCCGAACACCTGAGCCGGTTTGCCGCGTCGTTGACCTATCAGGTCAAACCCGGCGCAAGCGATGCCATGGTTTACCCCGGCGACGGCCCATTCGACCAGCGCCTGGGCTACAGCGCCCTGAATGAATTCCTGCCACGCCTGCTCAAACGCAATTACCTCGTCCAGGCACAGGCGCGTTTCTCTCCCGCGCTGATGGATTTCACCCGGCAGGGGCTGTTCGTGCCCTACGCGGAGAAAGTCCAGGCTGGTCTGACCATTACCGATTGCCGTGCCATGCCGCTCTACAGCTTCACCTACCCGCAACAGCTTTACGCCAACTTTGCCGCAATCCCGCCGTTGGTGGTGCAAAGTCTGCTGTTTATCGAAGACCGTGACTTGCTCGACCCCAAACAACCGTTGGCCAACCCGGCAGTGGACTGGCCGCGCTTTGCCAAGGCGGCCTGGTCGCAGGTGGCGAAGCTCCTGCATTTGCCTGGGCAAACGGCTGGCGGCAGTACCCTGGCCACGCAGCTGGAAAAATATCGCCACTCGCCTGAAGGCCTGACCCTTTCGGGTGGTGAGAAAATCCGCCAGATGCTGTCCGCCAGCGTCAGGGCCTATCAGGCCGGGCCGAACACCCTCGACAGCCGCCAGAATATCGTGCGCGACTACCTCAACAGCGTGCCGCTATCGGCGGTGCCGGGCCACGGCGAAGTGCACGGCATGGCCGAAGGGTTGCGGGTGTGGTACGGCGCCGACTTCAACCAGGTCAACCAGGCCTTGAGTGATACGGCTCAAGACCCGGCGAGTTTGGCCAAACGCGGCCTGGCCCTGCGCCAGGTGCTCTCGCTGATGATCGCCCAGCGCCGCCCATCCCATTACCTGAACAAAGGCCGTGACGAACTCGCACAGTTGACCGACAGCCATCTGCGCTTGCTCGCGCAAAACGCCGTGATCCCGGCCAACCTGTTGGCGGCAGCCCTCGCCAGCCACGTCACCTACCGCGACTGGCAACAGCAACCGACGATCCAGCCGGTGGAGACCAACAAGGCGATCAACGTTGCCCGCAGCCGTCTCGCCAGCCTACTGAACCGCCCGCTGTATGACCTCGATCGCCTCGACCTCTCTGCCACCAGCACCTTGCAGGGCGAGTTGCAACAACAGGCCACCGACTACCTCAAGCACCTGGCCGACCCGGCGTTCGCCGCGCAAATGGGCCTGCTTGGCCCGCGCCTGCTGACGCCGCAAAGCACGCCGCAGGTGCGCTACAGCTTCACCCTGTTCGAGCTGACGCCCGATGGCGCGCGCGTGCGGGTGCAAACCGACAACACCGACCAGCCCTTCGACATCAACGACGGCAGCAAGCTGGAGCTGGGCTCCACCGCCAAGCTGCGGGTGCTGACCACCTACCTGCAAATCATCACCGAGTTGCATGATCGCTACGGCGCAAAAACACCGGCTGAGCTGAAAAAAGTCGACGTACCCGACCAGGACCTCCTCTCACGCTGGGCCTTGGACTACCTGGCCCAGAATCCCGACCGCGACCTCTCGAAGATGCTCGACGCGGCCCTCAACCGCACCTATTCGGCCAGCCCTGGCGAGGCATTTTTCACCGGTGGAGGGCTGCATCGTTTCCATAACTTTCGCAACGAGGACAACGGCCGCAACCCAACTCTGCGCGATGCCCTGCGCGAGTCGATCAACCTGCCGTTCATTCGTCTGATGCGCGATTTGGTGCGCTACACCACCTATTCGGGCGCAGACAACAGCGCCCAATTGCTCAAGGACGACAACGACCCACGCCGCCAGGAATACCTGGCCAAATTCGCCGACCACGAAGGCACCGCATTCCTGCTCAAGTTCTGGAAAAAATACCGCAATAAAGACACCCAGGCGCGCCTCGACACGTTCATGGACAGCCTGCACCCCACCGCGATCCGCCTGGCCGCCGTGCACCGCTACTTGCTGCCCCAGGCCAGCCAGGAGAGCTTTAATACCTTTGTGCGCGCGCACCTGAAAAACGTCAAAACCACCGAAAAACTCACTGACGAGCGCCTCGAAAAACTGTATCAAAGCTATGGCCCCGGCGCCTATGACCTGCCCGACCAAGGCTACATCGCCAAGGTGCATCCCCTGGACCTGTGGCTGCTGGGCTACCTGCTCAATCATCCCGAGGCCACCTTCACCGATGTCGTCAAGGCCAGCGAATTCGAACGCCAGGAAGTCTATAGCTGGCTGTTCAAGAGCCGCCATCAGAGCGCCCGTGACAGCCGTATCCGCACCATGCTGGAGATCGAAGCGTTCCTGGATATCCACCAGCGCTGGCAGGCGGTGGGCTACCCGTTCGATCACCTGGTGCCGTCGCTGGCCACGGCCATCGGCAGCTCGGGCGACCGCCCCGCCGCGCTGGCGGAACTGATGGGGATCATCCTCAATGATGGCGTGCGCTTGCCAGTGCTGCGTATCGACAGCCTGACATTCGCCAGCGGCACGCCCTATGAAACCCATGTAGTCAATGACCCGCACCGTGGCAAACGCGTGCTACCGAGCGAAGTCGCCACAGCCTTGCGCGGCGCGCTGTCCCAAGTGGTGGACGCCGGCACAGCCAAACGCGTGGCCGGCAGCTTCAAACTGGCGGACGGCACACCGCTGGCCATGGGCGGCAAGACCGGCACCGGTGACAACCGCCTGCAAGCCATGGGCGCCGGTGGGCGCATGCTCAGCTCCAAATCGATCAACCGTACGGCGACCTTTGTGTTCTACATCGGCGAACACCACTTCGGCACACTGACCGCCTTTGTGCCAGGCACCTCCGCCCAGCACTTCACCTTCACATCGGCGTTGCCGGTACAGGTGCTCAAAGGCATGGCTCCGATTCTCTACCCGCTACTACAACCGCGGGGTTCCGCCACGTGCCTGCGGTAAGAGGAAGGGATCACGTAGTGCTTATTTAGACCTGACGCTCGCTCGACGCCCATTAGTCTGGGCATCGGCGTGCGGCCCCTTCCCTGACACCGGCCTGCACGATTCCCCCTATCGCGACAGGAAACCCGCGCTATGCCGTCACAACCCCAACCTTCTGCCGAAGACCTGCTACGCCGTGTGCCAGTGTGTATCACCGCCATCGAGCACCTGCTGGACGCACAGCCAGACCTGTCAACGGTCATGGCCACTGAACTGCGCCAGGCATTGGCAAAACGTCTGCCTGCCAGTGCACCGAACCCGGATACGGTTTATCTCAACGAGTACGTTTACGACAATGCGTCGCAGGCAGATCAAGACAGCACCGCACGGACACCCCGCATCACCCGCGCACGCAACCTGACCCAGGTGCTTCAAGAGACGATTGCCACCCAAAACGTGCCGACCGCGCTGACCAAGGAGCCGGAAACCGGCGCCATCAACCAGGCAGTCGGATTCTATGCAACTGCCAACGGCGCCGGCCGCAGCAATGAGATGGAGCCATTGGAAGTCGCAGCAGTCAATCAGTTGATCAGTGATCTGCAACTCAACTGCCAGACGCTGTACTTGAATAGTCTCAGGGCGTTCTGGTCATCGCCCCACGCGAGTACGGGTGCACTGAGTGTCTTGGAGGCTGTGAGTCAAAAGCAGCGTGAGGTATTGACGCTGGAGGCGGACCTGAAACTGCAGGATGCTCGGCAACAGCTCAGCCAAGCCGAGCAAACCCTAAAGAAAACGCCTGAGGATACCCACGCGCAAGCAGCCGTCACCACGGCCCAGTCACACCTTGAGGTGTTGGTCGAAGGCCGACAATTGATCGAAAACTGCGTGCTCCATGAGACCACGAACAACGCCACACCGCCGCTCATACTCGGCCTCACGCTGGAATTGACCGACCAGCCTGAATGGGCCGCACCACTCAACGGCTGCTTCGTACTCACCGAGCGCCTGCATGGGACACGACCGACCGTCCTGTATACCCCGCAATTCGGCGTTGAGTTCTTCATGAATTTCGCCACCCTGGAAAATGCCTTGCGCCGACGCCTGGTGAGAAGCGACGAAAGAACCCTGCTGCTCGCCAACATCGCCGCCAGCGAACGCTCCGCTGCCACCGACGCGTTAAGAAGTCGGCAGGCACTCACCTATCCCTCGATCACCGGGCCGGTATTCAGTGCATGCCTTCACGCCCAACGTCGCCAGCAAGAGGCCGATATCGAACAGGCCTTCGGTGCGTCCCACGCCACGTTCGAAACCCTGGCAGCCAGCGTACGAACCACCCTGGCACTGCCCCTCAAGGGCAACCCTGGGTTGATCGCTCGCATACCCGAATCGCCGGACCTGACACGTGCCTCTCCCGTCCCACTGACCTTGCCGGACGTTGGGCAACAAACGCACCTGATACAACAGTGGAACTCTCTTAACCAACAACTCGACCAAGTACTGGAAAAGGACAAACATCCCTCGCTGCGCGGCGTGCTGACGTCGCTGCTCAAAGAAACCTACCCAGATCTGCCGGCCGACACCGAGCTGGGCAGCCTGTATGTCAACCGCTACCTCATTGACAGCGATGGCCTGCGTCATTTTGAGTCTTCCCGCCCATTGCTCGAGGCGGCGTGTACCTTGTTGCTTTGGGACAACCCCGCAGAGCAAACGCAAGAGGATCAAACTGCCCGAGAAGAGGGCACCGCCACGCTCGACACGTTCGCCGAAGGCGTCTTCAGCAGCCCGACCGCTTTCAACGAAGTCGACCAGTTGGCCCAGACCGGCACATTACTGGAACTGGCTCACACGCTACAGACACGACTGGCCGAGCAGATCACCACCTATTATGGTCGATGTACTGGCTGGGTATGAACTTCTCGGTGCCATGCCCGCTCATTAACAACGGGCGCCGACGGACACCCTGTCCACTTGGATCCGTGAGGCCGAATGGCAAGCTCACACTCACCTGCAGTGGCACCTTGTCGCCGGCACTGTTACTGACGCCACAGGTATCGCCCATCGGTTGCGAGCAGAACATCTGCATCTTGAAATCCGTGGACGTCCACAGGCTGAAGGTCTGGTCTCGGAACAGTCGCTCGGGTGTGCGCCGGTGTTGCTGCCAGGCTTGCCAGCCGCCTTCGGGCACCAAGTCGATGGCGTCGCCACCGGGGGGGATTTGAACCCTGAAGACATGGTCGACATCGAGGGTGAAGTCGAGTTGGATCACGCTGTCATCCGGCAACATGACATCCCCCATGTCGATATCGCCGCCTGGGCCCAAGGCAATGGCCAGGTTGCCGGTGTACACACCGGCCTTCATGCCGAGCGGGTTGGGAGTCAGCAACTCGTAGGCAAAATCGAAGGCGTAGTACTGCAATTCCGGGATGTCAAAGTAGGCGGTCTTGGCACAGAGGCCCTCCACTGGAGCTAGCCAGAACCACAGGTACTGCGCCGGCCAGGGCACTGCGACGCTGCCCGTTTCGGTGCAAGGTCGGGGGGCCCAATTCCAATCGCCCTGGGGCCCGCCGCCCCACAATTTCTGGTGAGCGTCCAGGTTGGAGGAAGAGCCCGGCACCAGCTCATAAATCGGCACCGGACTTTTGTAGGTACTGGAGATGCCGGAAATACGGAACCGCAGGTTTTCCGTCTCACCGGTTGCCGCTGTCACTGGCAGGTCTTTCCAACCCGACCGGACCTGGAGCATCGCGCCCTGCCGCGGGTTGGTATGGTGGGCAACAATTGGTCCTGTCGAGTTGAACAGAATGGGTGTATTGATACTGAACAGGTTCTTGGAACGACAGAACACTGAGTATTGGACGTGCGCACAAATACCGGTCACCGGGGTAGTGTTTTTGAAGCGCACGGCACTCGGGTTGGCGGCATCCGGTGTGAAGGAGGCAGTGATCGGTACAGTTAGTGCCGCCGCAGGCCAGGCAAACAGTGTTAACACACAAAACGCCACAGCTTTGATCAAGGGGTTGATGGTTAGCATACAAAGCTCCTTCATCCTGGGCCCCCCGCCATATGAATGGCGTCAGCCAAGGTGTCCGGCGTGCAGCGCAGATCGCCGATCATCAGTACATCGGTTTCGTTGCGGGCCGTGCTCGGATCGAGACGGAACTGGCAGAGCAACTGGTTGCCGTGACGCACTTCCAGTGTCGGCGCGCCAGCGTTCATTTCCAGGGAGAAGAAACCGTCCACTTCGCTAACCCCACGGCTGGCGTGATTGATGATGTGATGGCCCTTGAGCGGAAGGCCCTGAGCGTCTAGCAGGCGACCGAGCACGGTGACGGTTTTCATCACGCGGATCTTGCGGTAATCCACCCCGCCCTTGTTCATGTGATAGGCGCTGCGCGGTGGCTGGATATTCGCCGACGGCGGGTGGTTGCCTTCGAAGTCGAACGCAACCGAGCCGGATTTGTAGGCGGTGAGCGGAACGAAGTTACGCCCTGGCCGCAGGGCGGTACTGCCGCCGCTCAAGTCATCGGCGCGCAGGGTGATGTCGTCCAGGTCGGTCTCGACATCGACGATCATGCCCGCGCCATTGCCGTGGTACTGGCTGGTCAGGGCGATCTTCTGGCCACCGACGACAAAGGTGCTGTTGAGGTTCAAGCCACCGGTAAGGTTGCCATTGAAAGAGGAGCGCTGGGCGAAGGCATCGCCGGCGAGGATGTCGGTCTGGAAGTTGGTCATGCCGGCCAGGCCGACGCCATAGGTGTCGGTGAGCACAGTGCCCGAGACATTCTGCAAGACATGATTGGTGAGGCTTTTGCGGTAGTTGAGCGAGGCATTGTTGTCGCGCTTGCCGTCCCGGGCGGTACGCGAGCCGATGCTGCCCGACCACTGCTCGCTGGGCCCGCCGAGGGCCAGGTTGAGGGTCAGGTCGACGCCACGGTTACGTTTGTCGCCGGTGCTGCGGCTGGCCGGGCGGTCGAACAACGACAGGCGCCAGTTGGCGTCACTGCCAAACAACGCGCCGTGCTTGCTCCACCCCAGGTCCAGGCCCACGCCTTCGAGGTTGCCGGTGCTGTGGGACAAGCGCGCGTTGAGGGCATTCTGGTTAAGCAGGCGATGGTTGATCGACAGCGACGAGGTGCTGGTCTGGCCGACAAAGGTTTGCCGGGTGCGCAGGCGCGTGCCGTCGGGCAGGGTTTCGTAGGTTCTGCGGGTATCCAGCCAACTGCGGTTGTGGCTGACCACCACACTGCCAGGGCCATAATTGTAGAGGCCTTGCACGTCCATGCCGGTGCCGTGGTCCTGGGTCTGGTAGACGTTGGCGTAAACGTTCGCGTAGTTAGCCAACGACCAGTCGACCGAGGTGCCGTATTGCATCCGGTCCTGTACCTGGCGACCGGACAGCCCGACGATCACGCGTGGATGCAGCAGGTAATTGACCGACGCGCCGGCGGTCATGTCACCCTTGTCGCGTTGCTCCCAGTTATTGAGCAGGGTGCTCTCGCGACCGGCAAACAGGTTGTAGCGCAAACGCTCATCGTGGTTGCGCCAGTTATTGGGCTTGTACACCAATTCCTGGGTGGTGGCAGTGACCTGGCCGTCTTCGACCAGCCGCACTTCCACTTCATAGATGCCACCCGGCAGGGGGCGCGTATCCAGGCTCTGCAAACCGGCGGGGACCGCCTGGGTATTGATCAGCAGGCCGTCACGGTAAATCTCCACCGAACCCTGGCGGTTGGCGGTGATGTAGATCGGGTAGACGCTGGGCTTGGGGTTGTTGACGACCAGGCTGTCGGAACTGCCGACCATCACGCCGACGGCGATATCCGGCGCTGCGCCAAACGAGCGCGGCTGGCGGTTAAGCCCTTCGGAGGTGGGCGTGAAATACCCCAGGCGCAGGAAC
Source organism: Pseudomonas reactans (assembly GCF_013385825.1). Taxonomy (GTDB): domain Bacteria; phylum Pseudomonadota; class Gammaproteobacteria; order Pseudomonadales; family Pseudomonadaceae; genus Aquipseudomonas; species Aquipseudomonas reactans. The sequence continues at coordinate 124,264 of NZ_JACAPG010000027.1, forward strand.
TTGCCTTCGTATTCACGCTGGGCGTACAGCGAATACAGCGCGTGATACAACTTGGTGTCGGGCCCGCCGAGGCGCGCCAGTTGCAGGTTGAGCACTTGGCTCCAGTTACCCAGGCTGCTGCTGGCTTCAATGCCGAAACGACCGCCAAGCTCTTGGTCCTGACCACCGTTGAGGTTCAACTGGTTACTGACGATCAGCCCTGTGCTGCCTTCTTCGGGCTGGTGGTAATAGCGCTGGTGATCAGTGCCATGCTCGGCGTTCTCCGTGAGGATGGAGACCAGCGATTTTTCCAGGTTGTAATGCACCGCCAACATCTTCTCCGGGCACTGTTGCGTGCAACTGCCCAGGGCGACGCCTTGTTGCAAATAGGTGCTCCAGATATCGCGCTCACTCGACTTGATATTACTGTCGGCGATATCGGTGAAGCTCAGCAGAGTAATGCGGTCGTCCCGTGTCAGCACGACCATCGCTTCGCCCATGAATACTTGATCGCGCTCAACTCGCACAGCCAGGGGTACATCAAAAAAATGCTCTTCGAAATCGCTCGGCAAACCTTTTGCCTGGGCCAGCAAACTGCGCGGCGTCGTGCTGTTATCGGTCGCAGCCAAGGCAGCCGAACACGCAAGCAAGGCCAGCGCCGCCGCGATGGGTCTCATCGGGAACATGAACTTAATACTCTTTGGCTAACGGCAGACCATCTGGAAAAGCGACTGCACACTGAAGGCATGCAGCCGGTGGCGTTATCAATAAGGCCAGGCCTTATTCATGACGGTGACTCACGGGGTAGTGCGTGGCACGGCGTCGAAGACCACTGCGTAGCTGCCGGTGTACAGGCCGTTCTGCGTGTCAGCCGGCTTGGCTGGGGTGATGACCAAGTCAGCCTGGGTGCCAGGGGTGGACTGGGGATCATCCACCACTTCCTGCGGCGTGCCGGTCAGGACGATGCCGTTGAAGGTATTGGTCAGCGCGATGCTGTCACTGCCGTTGTACAGCGCAGCCGCGGTCGGGCCGCCTTCGATGTAGGCATGCACCGAACCGTCGGTATTTTTCACATCGAAGGTGGCACGCAGCGAACTCAACTCGCCGCTGACCGGGTTGTAGTTCAGGACTTCGTCCCGACCGAAGTTGGGGTCTCGCGGCTGAGCATGGAACTGCTTGGTAGGAATGTCGGCCTTGATGTTGATGGTGGTGCTGGCATCGTCAACGGCCATGGCGGCCGAAGAACCCAGGACGGCGACAGCGAGCGGGAGCAGAACGGCAAACTTCTTGATCATGCTGGAATACCTGTTTCTCAATTGAAATAAAGTTGGTTAAAACCACAGCGTGGCTCTAACGCAGGCGTGAAATTCAGGGCTTGAGCGAACTTTCAACGCCGACAAAGTCTCGATCATTTCCAATTAAAAGTAAGCAGTCCGAATCCGAGAAACATGCAGGCCAATAGGCCATCATTCTGGAGGAATAAATATAATAAATACGATATCAATAACTATGGCTGTCAGATTTGAATGACACACAGATTATTCAATAAAAACAGTACAGTTAGTTCAGTCTACCTAACTAACCTGTTGAGGCCGTCGTCATTGAGGACGTGATTGCGGTAGGACGATGCCTTTTCCACCCCGCCCCAAAAGCCGCAGGCAGGGAGGAAAACGGTTGCAGGCAGCCCTGGAAAAGGACCTACCCGATGCGCGTCAGGCCCGCCGTACCCAGGACGATGAGCAGCTCTTCAAACGCGATGAAGCGTTTGTCTTTCAGGTGAGGCCAGCGATCAACCGGATAATGGCCGGCTTTTTTGAGGCGTGTTCGGTCCATTGGCGCAAACGCTGTGGGCGGGCGTGTACCAAGGACGTCGACCCCCAGGGTGAAGTCGGTGCGTATCGCCCTCAGATGATGGGACGAGTCGAGTTCCGCGCCAGGCCAGCCCTGGAATCCCTTCATACACGTCGGCGTGGGCACGCCCCATATGGGCCACCCACTTGTGCGCGCCCTATGCTGCCTGGTCTTTACGGATGACTTGATTGGCGAAAAAGTTGAACTTCGAAATCCTGGATCTGCCGGCGTTGCTCATGCCTTTGGTGTTGTAACTGGAGACGCAGTCCAGAGGACTGAGTCTAGGCCGGGTCATGGCACCCCCATGATGAGTACGCCGCTACCGCTTATGGGCCCGGCGGTAGGCAGGGATCCCGCTCGTCGAACAAGGGTAAACGTCACGTCGTCGCCCCCCACGCTGTTGTCGATGCGGGTCAGGAATGAACCGCCGACTTGCACCGCAGTCCCCGCACGAAGCATGGCGGTGCCCACGTCAGGATTGGTCATCATCAGAAGGCGTGAGTCGAATGCGGATCGGGTGCCCTGGTAAGTGATGGTGATCGGTGAGTTGATCCCGCCAGTCGGGCAGGAGTAGGTGAGTCTGCGGTCGCTGCGAACGGTTGTCGTCAGTGGGTCAGTGCCTATTGCACGCTGGTGGACGTTACCGAAGTTGATGTCGATAGGGTTGTTGTTGTTGATCGTGCAGGTTGAAGGGGAAATGGAGAAGTTATTGGCGGCGGTGTACGTAATCATGAGCCCCCTCCTCGCGCCATCATAATTGTTTGTCTGGTTGAGTCGTAACACACCAAGGACGTCACCTATTCGAACGTCGATAGGGTTCGTGGGGTTGTTGTTTACCAAAATGTAGGGCGTTACATCGATTGGGTAAGCCGCGCCGTTATTGGCTAAGGTCGATATCCGAATGTTATACGGGACAGGGGTGTTGTAATACGCTCCGTTTATTCGTAAGCCGGTGCCTTGGCTGGCGAATTTGGGGCCGGCTGTCCAAGGAGCACCGGATATAGCCGCAGTTCCCCAATAGTCCTGAAATGTCGGATAAGGCTGGCCAGGTGTGAACCGGCACTCCAATCTCACCCCTTCAAGGATAATGCGGGTTGCGTCCGAACCAAGCCGGACAGTGACGGGGACCTGTAGAGGCAGGGTTCCGTCGACCGCTATCCACGGTCCACCGTTCACACGGCAATCAGCCGCTCGGACGGTCGTAGCAATCCCCATTACGACTAGAAGCACCATGATTCCATCATAAAGTCGTTTCATTTTGTTCTCTCATTGCGACTCTACCCAGACCTTGCCCTGCGAGCAGCCTGGATAGAGTTGAGGTTTGTCTGCGGCGTTTACGGATAGTCCAACGTAAACGTGGAGGTCACCGTATAGGTGCCGTGTCCGATGGTCTGATCACTGATGGCTTGCGGCTCACCCTGCACATAGGCCTTGAGCTCAATTACATTGCTGCCATTGCTCAACACCTGTTCATCGCTGACGCTATTGAGGGGCAATGGCTTGTTGCTTGGCGTCTCCAAGCCGACCCCGATCCCCGAGGCGCCACTGCCACCATCCAGCGCGAACAGCCCCGGTAGAGCGGGGTTTTCCCTGCCACCGAACTGGATGGTGACCGTGTTGCCAATCGTGGTGTCGCAGTCCTCCAGGTGCACCTTGAAACCCTTACCCTGCGTGCGCGTATTGATGTAGAGGTGCTTGCTGGTCACGTCCCAGAGTTCCAACGTGATGGCCTCGTCACCCGGCCGAATCGTGCAAGCCTCTTCAACCAGGTTGCCCTTGAGGCTCAGGTTGTCCGCCGCATACGCACTGGGCATCAGGCCCCCGGCCAGCAGTAACGCCAGCCCGGCACATGACCAAGTCTTGTAAACGCTTTCATGTCGCATCGACTCAGCTCCTACTCGTATTCGGCCAACAACGTGGCCACCGCTGCAAACCTGGCGGGGGCCAGCATTGCGCCGGGCTGTTTGACGGGCACCACTTCCAATACCGGCGGTGATGGCAGGGATATGTCCAAGCGCGTATTAAGTGGAAACGGCACGTTGTTCTGATACACCCGGATGCCCAACGCAGGCACATTGGTCTGCACCGCTGAGGCGTCATACGGCGTTGGTGTGCCGTTTACGCTCAGCTTCAGTTCCCACGGCAGCGTGGCCGGGCCGCAACTGATGGTGTAGGCGAGCCCTTTGCGGTATTTCACACCGTCAACGCGCTTGACCCCGACATCGCCAAAATCCACTTCAATCGTGTTGCCGGCGTCAATGGTGCAAGGCGGTGGCTCGTTCAGCGTGCCACTGAAGGTCAGGTTGGCCGACGCTGCACTGCACAGGCCGATGGAGCACAATGCGAGCAACGCTCGTGGCTGCCAAAAGGTCATTGATCATTCCTCTTCATTGATAGTCGACCACCAGGGTGGCGGTCGCATCAAAGGCCCCTCCCGTCAGTGTGCTGCCCGCGCGCTTGACGGGTACCGCCTGCACCACCGGAAAGTTGGGATAGGTAAAATTCACGGCGGTATTGAGCGGCCAGTCGGCGCCGTTCACGAACAGCTTTACGCCAAGGTCCGGCTTGCGGGTCACGAGCACGCGGTTATCAAACGCAGCGCCCGTGCCCTTGAGTTCCAGGGTCAAGGCGTTGCTGAAAGGCGAATCACAGATGACGGTATAGGGCACGCCACGGCGGTAATTCACCCCGTCGACCCGCGACGTCAGCAAGTCATTGCCAAACGGCACATCGAGGGTCGTGCCGCTGTTAATGACGCACGGCGGCGGCGCGATGATGACCGCACGGATAGTCAAATTGGTGTTGTTGGCCTGCACACCTTGGCTGACAGCCCACAGCAGACCACCACCGAACAGCAGGGTTAACTTAGCCATCGTTCTGCCCTTACTCATAGTTGAGCCTGAAATCCACCACGGCCCGGTAGGCGCCGCTGGTCAACGCGGCGGCGGTGCGTGTGGGCTGTACAAGCCAGGTCTGGGTGTTGCTGCCCAGCGGCAAGAACAACGGTTCGCCCCTTGAACCCAGCTGTACATCCCGCCCCAGTGCATCGGTCAATTGCAGACCCATCCCGGTCACGCCTTGCACTTTGACCAGGCGTGAATCCTCGTCATCGGCGGGCGCTAAAAACGCCACCGACAACACCGGTTGAAAGGCGCTCCAAGTCAGTCTCCCCGTACGCTCACTGCGGATGCTGCCGGCCGTGCGCTGGCAATCAGTGAAGCGCAGTTGAAACGCCACCGGTTTTGCCTGATCGCCAGGCCGTTGCAACTGGCTGGCCGACACCGCGCCCAGGTCGATCGTTTGGTGCAGCGAGGTCATTTCCAGGCTGCACGGGGTTTCATGCATCGACCCGGTAACGTTCAACCGCCCATTCATGCCCTCGACATCCTCAGCGTGCGCTGGCCCGACAATGGCCAGTAACAGGCCACCCAAGCCCTTCACAATCTGCAACTTCATGACGTTCTCCAGCAGCAGGGGCTACTTATCAGGCGAGACTTGTGCACTCACGGTGCAAGCGCTGCCGGTGCAGGTGAAAGCCAACAGCGGACGTCCGCCGTACGGTCCAGGCCGACAGCGGCGTGGGCGCCCTGGCTCAAGCCGAGGGCCAGCAGCACAAGGGCCTGGAGTGAGAGGTGAATATTGAGCTTCATGAGGATGTGTTCTCCGTGTCGGTAGGCTTCCCGGTCAGCGAGGCTGGCTCGGGTGCAGATTGATCAGTGGCGGCCAGGCGGCAGCCCAGTTGCAGGGCATCGGTCAAGGCGTCAGCCGGCAAAACGACGGGCAGCGTGAGGGTGCATCGCTCGCTCCCTCCCCAACTCACGGTCATTGCTTCGCCCGCCTGAATGCCGCTCAGGTAAACCTGCCCGCCGTCGTTCACGATCCCGGTGTCTTGCTGTTTTGTGTTTTTCACCACTGCGCCGAAGGGCGGTGAACTGCCATCCGGCAGGCGCAGCACCGCCATGGCCTTCTCACCGGCAATCACGTCCAGGGAGCGATATCCAATGGCCCCTTCGGTGAGGGTCAGTTGCGTGACGGATTGAGTGGCTTCGACGTTGCTCGGCAAGCGCTCCAGGTCGACACTGGCCGCCGTACGCTGATAGCTGCCAATATCGGAGATCACCGCTTTGCCGAACGCGTTGCTGCGCGTCGGCGTGCCGTAACCGCGCACTGGCACATCGGGCACACCGCCGGTGTCCACCATCAGGCGGGTGCCGCCGGTACTGTTGGTTCGATGCAGCGCTCCACCATGCGGCGTGAGCGTGCCGCCGCCGCGAGCCGACGCACTGAGGCTGGTGTAATTACCTTCTTGTTGGCTGACGGCGAGGTCGATGTCGGCGTAGTCGCCGATATGACTCAGATAACCACTGGCGGACTTGTTGCCGGCGCTGAGTTGGTAGCTATTGCGTTCATCGAGGCGATCGCTGTAGCGCGTTGAAAAACGGTTTTTGCCTGCGCCTCTGTTAGCGTCCATCGACAGCGTGCCGGTGCGCCCCAAAGGCAGGCTGACCGTCAGCGCCATGCCGTTGTCCTTGTAGTTGTAGTCCAGCGTGCGGTACAGGTTCAGGGACAAGCTCAGGTTCTTCACGGTGCCCACATTGAAGTAGCGTGATGCCGAAAGGTTCCAACGCTGAGTGGCGGGCCGCTCCCAATACGTCTGCTTGTTGTAGCTGGCGTAAACGGTGGTGCTCAGGTCACGAAACTGCTTGTTGACCGTCGCGGTATACAGGGCCTTGCTGCCGCCGATCGGTTTCCAGGATCCGTTCACGTCAGGCCCGGCGAGTTCACCGTTGCGCCCGTAATGGCGAGCATCGAGGTATTCGCTCATGCTCAAGTAGTTCTTCTCGGAAAACCGGTAACCGGCAAAGGTGACTTGGCTGTCGTACTCTTCAAAGTGCTTGGAGTATTGAAGGCGGTAGGATTTACCCGAGAGTGCCTCGTTCCACACCGTTGCACGGGACTGAGTGGCATCAAGCGACACCGCACCAAACGCCAACAGGTCACGACCAACACCGGCCGTCAACGCGCGGTAATTGTTATCGGTGATACCGCCGCCAAACAGCGACCAGCCATTGCTGACGCCCCACGAAAACTCGCCACTGCCGAAAAAGTTGCCATCCGCGCCGTACTGAAGATTGGACGGTCGCCCGGTCGCCAGTTTGTAACGGACTTGCCCTGGACGCGTCAGGTAGGGAACGCCTGCGGTATCGACCTGGGAGGTATGTACCGTGCCGTCCTGCTCTTCGACCCGCACATCCAGCTTGCCGGTGACGGCGTCGTTAAGGTCCTGGATACGAAACGGCCCGGCCGCGACCAGCGTCTCATAGAGCACCCGGCCCTGCTGGCTGATGATGACCCTTGCGTTGGTTTTGGCCACCCCGACCACTTCCGGCGCGTAACCGCGCAAGTTGGGCGGCAACTGGCTTTCGTCCGAATTGAGGGCGGCACCGGTAAAGCGGAAGCTGTCAAACAGGTCCGAATACAGGTAGTTTTCGCCCACCACCAAGCGGGCTTTCAGCGCAGGAATGGCGCGGTAAGCGTAGTAACGGCTCCACTCCAGCGTCGAACGCCGGGACGGCTGATCGCGGTCCTGGTCGACACGCCCCTGCCAATCGGCCCGCAGTCGCCAAGCCCCGGCATTCGCCCCCACCGTGCCGTTACCGCTGACGTTATTGCGGGTGCCATCATCCCTTTGGTAGCTCGACTGCGCCGTCATGTTGTAGTCAACCAACAAACCCGGAACCCCATCATCCCAACGCGAGGGCGGGTCCCAGTTGATGGCGCTGTATTCAAGGTAGGCTTGGGGGAGGCTGATGTTCAGCGTGGAAGTCGCCAGATCGCCGCTGACTTCCATGCCTGGCAATCCTTGAATATCAAGACACTCCCCGCCTTTCCACCACGTGAGCTTGGCAGCACCGGACTCTTTGAGGCCCAGTTGTTCCACAAGCCCTTGGGATAAACAGGCCTGACTTCCTTTGGGATCATTATCGGGGGGATAAAACGCAACTGCTTGTTCGGCAATCGGCTGGTTATTGATTTGCACAACCATCGAATAAGTGCCCGGCAGAATAAACCCGCTGCGCGCAAACTGAGACAAGTCAATATTGGTGCGATCACTGAGATCAAGAACGTCGGTATTAAACTCGATATCCCCTGCACCCCATGCAGTTCCTGCCAAGGACATCAATCCACCCACAAGCAGACCCGGACGGAACGCTTTTTTAATTTTCGACGCATTCAACATGAAAGCAACCCATCAATGTTCAAAAGTATTCCAACTTGAACCGCACGGCGGCTGCGTGAGCCCCGGGCGCCAACGGCAGTCCGTTGCCAACAAGGCGAAGCGTGTAGTTGAGTGTCATGTCACCCTCAGCCAGCGGGCGCAGTGCCATCGGCACCCCCGGCACACTCTCCTCACCCGTCGAATCCCAGATATGCAAGGCAACGCCCTGGGAATCGCCAAAGGCTGCAAAGGAGCGACCGTCCCTGTCGGGAGCCCCGTCAAACGTGACCCGCAGGTGCTCCCAATCAGGCAAGTTGACGCCGGGGCGCAACGGATCAGGGCGAGTCAGCGTGCAATTGACCAGGCGCAACTGGAAGGGGTGTGGTGCTCCCAGTGCATTGCGCAACAGCCGGCCGATGGGTTCGGGCGTCATGTCGATGGTTTGATCGACACTGGCCAGTTCCAGCCCGCAGGCAGAGTCAATGACCTGTCCACCCAGCGTGACAATGCCCTCGCCTTGCGCATCGGCTTGCGCGTAAACCCAAGGATTGATGAACACCGTCAGTGAAGAGGCAATAGCGAGGTGTATGAATGTTTTCACCGTTATCTCCCGCCAGCTTCCCCCCGCCACTCAACGTGGCGGGGGAAACACTTACTGATAAGCCAAGGTGAAATTGGTGACCGCGCTGAAATTGCCAGGGACGATTGGAGCCGTCGCTGCGCCTTGTACATAGGCACCGAACTCCAACGTGTTGTCGCCGGCAGAAATGGCCTGCGGCGTGGTGGGAACGCCCAACTCAATGAGTTTGCTGCCGTGGGTCATCATGATGCCCACGCCGCCTGCACCACCGACGGTACCGATCGCACCCGGCACAACGGTGGAAGGCGCCGCTGTAAAGGTGGTGGTCACTGTGTTGTCGGTGAGGCCCGTCAGATCGCAGCCCTCAAGCTCAATCCGTACAGGTCGGGCTTCAGACTTGCCTCCGGATTGCAGCTGATGCTTTGCGATCGCGCCCAAGTGAACCGACTGATCCACGGACTCAGGCTTGATAGAGCAGGCACCCGAATGGACCGACCCAATGAACGTAACGGTTCCGTCCGCCGCTTGAGCGACGGAAGCCGAACCCATCAGCAGGCCGAGAGACAACAGTGCAGTTTTCATTTTGGTATTCATTAGCAAACACTCACACATTGATAAAAGAAACCCTGCCGCAGGAATGCGAAGGACTATCAGTTAAGCGACGACCAGGTGGTAATCCTTGATTTAGTTCGGCAAAAAGTTGAGTGCACACAGGGTCACTGCGGTTCTGTTTTTCCAACTATTTGCATTGCAAATCTGGAACCCGTTCGAAGCCAGGCAAGTTTCAATGTTCGCCTTGAGAATGTAAGCCGGGAAATTCAACACGTTGCGTAGCCCTGTTACATCAGGACATATAGGAAGAATATGGCAATTTGCCAAAACTTTTAAAACAGCTGTAAGAATCAGACTACAACTGCACTAATGAGAATAGTTTAGTTAAGGAAGCGTATGTAAGAAGCAGATTACATTCACTCAAAATAACCATGTTTACTTGAGCAAGATTAACTAACGAATAAAAGAGTGCTCCAGGAAATGGAAACCGTCTGTCGGAAGCCCTTGCGAGCCTCACAAGATATATCTTAAGTTATATCTAGACACACACAGAGGCTCCTACCATGCGAGACCATCCTCACCCGCGCGACGGCTTTGACCCGCGCTCCGGCCGCGGTCGCGGCCCCCGGGTATTTGCGCCCGGCGATTTGAAATTGCTGCTGCCGGCACTCATCGCCGAACAGCCCTGCCATGGCTATGACCTGATCCGCCAGATCGAAAGCCTGTTCGACGGCGCCTACACCCCCAGCCCCGGCGTGATCTACCCGACCCTGACCTTCCTGGAAGAAAGCGATTTGATCCAGGGCGACGCCGATGGCGGAAAAAAACGCTACACAATCACCGACGCCGGTCGTCTCTTCATAAGCGAGCAACAGGTCGCCCTGGACGGCGTGCGCATGCGCATCGACGTGAGCAAGCGCTCACTGCGCGGTCATGATCGCCCACCGGAAATCCACGAGGCGGTACATAACCTGCGTCATGCCCTGCACTCGCACCACGGGCGCTGGAGCCCGGAAGAAATCGTTCGTGTCGCGGCGCTGCTCAATAGCACCGCTCAAGCCATTGCCGACGGGAAAGACCAATGAATACTCAAGCCATCCACCGCGTGACCCACGAAATCAAACGCCGCCGCCTGCAAGTGTTGCGGGTGGTCGACATTACACCGCGCATGCGTCGCATCACCCTGGGCGGGCCAGAGCTGGCGGGTTTTGTCAGCCTGGGTGCCGACGATCACATCAAACTGCTGTTTCCACAGAACGCCGCCGAGCAGGCCGCGCTGGAAAGCCCGACCTTCACCATCAAGGGCGACGGCCCACAACCAGCCATGCGCGACTACACGCCGCGTCGCTTTGACCTGAGCGTTGGTGAGTTGGATATCGACTTCGTGCTGCACGGCGACGGCCCCGCGTCCACCTGGGCCGAGCAAGTGCAGGTCGGCCAACACCTGTACATCGGCGGGCCTCGGGGTTCGTTGATCGTGCCGGATATCTTCGACAGCTACTTGCTGATCGGCGATGAAACCGCCCTGCCCGCCATCGCGCGGCGCCTGGAAGAATTGTCGGCGGGGCGTAAGGTGCTGGCGGTGATTGAGATCGCCAATGCACAAGAAAAGCAGCCGCTGCAAAGCGCCGCCGATGTTGAAGTGATCTGGGTGATCCGTGGCCAGGATGACCTGCTCGAAACCGTTCAAAACCTCACGTTGCCGAGCGGTTCGCTGTACAGCTTCGTGGCGACTGAAACCAAGTTGTCACGCCGTGTGCGCCGCGTGCTGCTGGACACGCACAAGGTCAATGAGGACTACCTCAAGGCCGTGGGTTACTGGCGTGCCGAAGGCAGCGAAGAGGAATGATCAGCGCCGGGGCTTGATCAGCTTATCCAGCCCCACCACCGCCAACGCGATCAGCACAAAGCCCAGCAAAATCCCCCCGGCATTCACAAAGACCTGTGGATAGCCGAGGGTGCTCACGTCAATGAATGGGTACTGATACTGCCCGAGCAAATCCCCCCGCAGCAGTGCGTAGGCGAAGTACACCAGCGGGTAAATCACCCAGCCGCCGATGTGCTTCAAGCGTAAATCACCCTTGGGCACACATCGCCACCAGTAGATGAAAAACAGCACTGGCATCACGTCGTGCAGCAACTCATCGGCGATGAACTGGAAGCCTTCGGGCTGCCACAGATGGCGCAGCAGCAGGTTGTACGCCAGGCCTACCACCAGGATGCTCACGGCGATGCCACTGCAGATTACCGGCGCAAGGAAAAACCGCTTGGCAGGGGAATCACGTTTCACCAGCGCATAGCTCAACACCACCGCCGCCAGGGTATTGGTCAGCACGGTGAAGAAGCTGAAAAAGTTGATCAACCCGCCCAACAGGCTGGCACCGGATTCCCAGCGCGAATAGAAAATCAGGTATTGCTGGATCGCCAACCCCGCCCAACCGGCCAGCGCCGCTGCCGCCACGAACCGCTTCATCGAATCAATCCAGCGGGCGTTTGGTGCGCATCAGTTTTACGTACAGGCCTTCGACTTTCTCCCGCGCCCACGGAGTTTTGCGCAGGAACGTCAGGCTCGACTTGATGCTGGGGTCGCTCTTGAAGCAGCGGACATCAATACGCTCGGCCAGGCCTTCCCATTCGTAGTGTTCCACCAGGGTGGTGAGGACGTGCTGCAGGGTCACGCCGTGGAGTGGGTCGTTGCTTGTCGCGGTCATGCCGGGCCTTTTACAAAAAGTAGAAATACAGCCGCTCACTTTAGCACGAAGAAAAAAGTTCCCGTCCTCAACGAAAAAGAGATGTTATATTGTAACTATACCTTTCAACTCTTTTAGTCGTTTTGCCAAGGAATGTGTCTGATGTCCTTCTCTTCTCTATGGCGCTTGTCCCCGCTTGCCGCCGCCCTGTTGATCGGCTCCGAAGCCCACGCGCTTGAGCTGCAGCCCCAAGTCATCACCGGCAACCCGCTGGGCAGTGAACAGCTCGCCTCGCCTACCGCCGTGCTGGAAGGTGATGACCTGACCCTGCAACAGAAAGGTAGCCTCGGCGAAACGTTGAACAAGCAACCGGGCGTGTCGTCTTCGTACTTCGGCCCAGGCGCCAGCCGGCCGATCATCCGTGGCCAGGATGGCGACCGCATTCGCATCCTGCGCAATGGCGTGGGTGCGCTGGATGCATCGTCGCTGTCCTACGACCACGCGGTGCCGCTGGACCCGGTCAACGTCGACCGCATTGAAATCGTGCGCGGCCCGGCAGCGTTGTTGTATGGCGGCAGCGCCATCGGCGGTGTGGTTAACACTTTCGACAACCGCATCCCCACCGAGGCCATCGAAGGCATCCACGGTGCCGGTGAGCTGCGCTACGGCGGCGCCGACACCACGCGCAGCAGCGCGGGCAAACTGGAAGCCGGCAACGGCACCTTTGCCCTGCACCTGGATGCCAACGCGCGGGAATTCAACGACCTGAAAATCCCCGGCCAGGCGCGCAGTCGGCACGCGCCGGCAACCGAAGACGCTCCGGGTAAAAACGGGCGCCTGGGCAACAGTGATGGACGCCAGGACGGCGGTGCAGTGGGCGGTTCCTACACCTGGGACGACGGTTATGCCGGTTTGTCCTACAGCAATTACGACGCGAACTACGGTTCGCCGGCCGAACAGGACGTGCGTATCCGCATGAAGCAGGATCACTACGCGTTTGCGTCGGAAATCCGCAACCTGCAAGGCCCGTTTACCTCGGTGAAACTCGATGCCGGCTACACCGACTACGAGCACCGCGAGATCGAAGGCGGCGAAACCGGCACCACCTTCAAGAACAAGGGTTACGAAGCGCGCGTTGAAGCCCGCCATCAACCGATTGGCCCGTTCGATGGCGTGGTCGGTGCTCAAGTGACCCGCAACGAGTTCTCGGCCCTCGGTGAAGAAGCCTTCGTACCGCAGACCGACACCAACGCGGGCGCGCTGTTTATCCTCGAAGAAATGCAAGCCACCGAACGCCTGAAACTCAGCCTCGGCGGGCGTCTGGAACACACCAGCGTCGACCCGGACGCCAAGGGCAACGCACGCTTTGCCACAGCCGACAAAAGCAATGACTTCACCGCCGGCAGCCTGTCATCCGGCGCCGTGTATACCCTCACGCCAATCTGGTCCGTGGCGGCAACCTTGGGCTACACCGAGCGCGCACCGACGTTCTACGAGCTGTATGCCAACGGCACCCACGTTGCCACCAACACTTACGAGCGTGGGGATGCCAACCTGAACAAAGAAAAAGCGGTGTCCAGCGACCTGGCCCTGCGCTTTGACAATGGTACTCACAAAGGCAGCTTCGGCGTGTTCTACAGCCGCTTCTCCAACTACATCGGCCTGCTCGGCAGTGGTCGCACGTTGAACGAAGAAGGTGAAGAAGACGCAGGTGGCCAACCTGAGTACAACTACTCCGGTGTACGTGCACGTTTCGCCGGCTTCGAAGCCCAGGATCACTGGAAACTTGGCGAAAGCGCCTACGGCAAGTTCGCGCTGGAGCTGTCGGGCGACTACACCCGCGCCACCAACCTGGACACCGGCGAAGCCTTGCCGCGCATTGCGCCGCTGCGCTTGAACAGCGGTTTGCTGTGGGAACTGGACCGCTGGCAGGCGCGCATCGACGTGGAACATGCGGCGGGCCAAGGCCGTGTGCCGGATAACGAGAGTGGCACCGATGGCTACACGACGTTGGGGGCGAGCGCGGGTTATCACTTCAACATGGGTGGCAGCCAGTGGCTGGCGTTCGTGAACGGTGAAAACCTGACCAACCAGACTGTGCGGTATGCCAGCTCGATCTTGCGGGACATTGCACCGGCGCCGGGGCGCAGTGTGCAGTTCGGCGTGCGAACCACCTTCTAAAAACACCGCAATTCTAACCTGTAGGAGCCGGCTTGCCGGCGATGGCGTCCTTGTAATCGCCATCGCCGGCAAGCCGGCTCCTACAGGTTTTGCAGGGCCCTTTGCAGCGACGTTCTGTCACTGTTACCAAATCTGAAATGATGCATCTTGCGATTGACGCTTTCTCTCGACGCCCTCTCCCTTTATCCTTGCCGCAACAAACTGAAACGTTTCACGTCCGCGGTCGACCTCATCTTGCCGAATTCCCCCTCCGCCCAAGACAGCGCTGTCTTACACCGACCTGCGCCTGGGGATAAATCGCCCGCCTGTGGATAACCACACTTATCCCCAGAAAAACCGAATTAACGCTGAACCAAGCCCGTGTCGAATCGTCATCTACAGTGAAGAAACACGGGGATACATAATTCCAACGTCACGGAGAAACACACTATGAGCACTGATGGTGCTTCGAGCCCAAGCCGCCTGTTGCCCAGGCTGCTCGGCGTCTTGCTGCTGATCATGGGCCTGGCCTTGCTGGCCGGGGGTATCAAGCTGACGATGCTTGGCGGGTCGCTGTATTACCTGCTGGCCGGTATCGGCATCACCCTGACCGGCCTTCTGCTGCTGGCCACCCGTCGCGCCGCGCTGGGCCTGTACGCACTGGTGCTGTTTGCCAGCACCGTGTGGGCGCTGTGGGAAGTCGGCCTGGATTGGTGGCAGTTGGTGCCGCGCCTGGCGCTGCTGTTCGCTTTGGGCATCGTCATGTTGCTTCCGTGGTTTCGCCGTCCGTTGCTGCGTGGCCAACCTGCCCCGCTGGGCACTGGCGCGCTGAGCGTGGCCGTGGTGCTGGCGGGTGCTACCGCCCTGGCCAGCCAATTCACCAATCCCGGTGAAATGGTCAAGACCGGCCAACTGGACCGCGACGCAGTCCCTGGCATGGCCAGCGCTGCACCGACCCAGGCCGATGGCGACTGGAACTCCTACGGCCGTTCGGCCTACGGCGATCGCTACTCGCCACTGGCGCAGATCACCGCGGAAAACGCTCACAAGCTGGTGCCGGCGTGGACGTATCGCACCGGCGACATCCCTGGCCCGAACGATCCAGGCGAGACCACCGCAGAAAACACCCCGCTGAAAGTCAACGGCATGCTCTACGTGTGCACGCCGCACAGCCAGGTGATAGCGCTGGACCCGGACACCGGCAAGGAAATCTGGCGCTTCGATCCGAAGATCAGCAGCATGGGTGCCGAGAACTTCAAGGGCTGGGCCCACATGACCTGCCGTGGCGTGTCGTATCACGATGACGCCGCCTACGCGTCCGAGCAGAGTCCGACAGGCAGCGCCAGCCCGGCTGCCGCGCCGAATGCTTGCCCGAAACGCATCTTCGTGCCGACCGCCGACACTCGTCTGATCGCCCTCAACGCCGACACCGGCAAGATGTGCGAAGACTTCGGTGACAAAGGCCAGGTCGACCTGCGTGCCAACATCGGTGGCTTCGCCCCCGGCGGTTACTACTCCACCTCGCCACCGGCCGTGACCAAGAACCTGGTCGTGATCGGCGGTCACGTCACCGACAACGTCTCCACCGACGAGCCGAGCGGCGTTATCCGCGCGTTCGACGTGCACACCGGCAAGTTGGTGTGGAACTGGGACAGCGGCAACCCGGACGACACCACCCCGTTGGCCGAAGGCAAGACCTACACCCGCAACTCGCCGAACATGTGGTCCATGTTCGCCGTGGACGAAAAACTCGGCATGCTCTACCTGCCGATGGGCAACCAGATGCCCGACCAATACGGCGGCGACCGTACCGAAGACTCGGAAAAATACAGCGCCGGCCTGACGGCCCTGGACATCGACAGTGGCCACGTGAAGTGGACCTTCCAGTTCACTCACCATGACCTGTGGGACATGGACGTGGGCGGCCAGCCGTCGCTGATCGACATCAAGACCGAAGCCGGCGTGAAGCAGGCGGTGATGGCGTCGACCAAGCAAGGCAGCATCTACGTGCTGGACCGTGCGACCGGCCAGCCGGTAGTGCCGATCCACGAAGTGGCCGTGCCGCAAGGCGCTGTTGCTGGCGACCACACTTCGCCGACCCAACCGAAGTCCGACCTGAACTTCATGCCACCGCCGCTCAAAGAGCGTGACATGTGGGGCGTGACGCCGTTCGACCAACTGCTGTGCCGCATCGATTTCAAATCCATGCGCTACGACGGGGCCTTCACCCCGCCATCGCTGCAAGGTTCGATCGTTTACCCAGGTAACTTCGGCGTGTTCGACTGGGGTGGCATTTCCGTCGACCCGGTACGCCAGATCGCTTTCGTGAACCCGAGCTACATGGCGTTCAAATCCAAGCTGATCCCGGCCGCCGATATTGCCAAGCAAGGTCCACGCGTCAGCGAAACCGAAGGCGTGCAGCCGAACAAAGGCGCGCCGTACGGTGTGATCCTCGAAGCGATGCTGTCGCCAATGGGTCTGCCGTGCCAGGCACCGGCATGGGGTTATGTGGCGGCGGTCGACCTGACCACCCACAAAACGATCTGGATGCACAAGAACGGCACCGTGCGTGACAGCGCGCCGGTTCCGATCCCGCTGACCATGGGCGTGCCTAGCCTGGGCGGCACCTTCACCACGGCCGGTGGCGTGGCGTTCCTCAGCGGTACGCTCGACCAGTACCTGCGTGCCTATGACGTAAAAAACGGCAAGCAACTGTGGGAAGGCCGCCTGCCAGCCGGCGCGCAAACCACCCCGATGACCTACACCGGTAAAGACGGCAAGCAGTACGTGCTGGTCATGGCCGGCGGTCACGGTTCCCTGGGAACCAAACAGGGTGACTACGTGATGGCGTTCAAACTGCCGGAATAAGCTTCACTGGCGGTAAAACAAAGGCGGCTACCTGTGAAGGTAGCCGCCTTTTTTATGCCGGTTAAATCGGAACCCGCTCGCGACGCATCCACATTTCGAACGCCATGGCGTTCAACGGCCGGCTGATCAGATAGCCTTGGGCGGTGTCGCAGTTCCACTGTTTGAGCAGCTTCAGGCTGGGGGCGAATTCCACGCCTTCGGCCACCACCTTGAGCCCGAGGTTGTGGCTCATCTCGATGGTGGAACGCACGATTACCCCGTCGCCACTGGTGCTATCGAGGTTGCGTATGAAGGATTGGTCGATCTTCAATTCCTGAACCGGCAGGCGCTGCAATTGCGCCAGGGACGAATAGCCAGTGCCAAAGTCATCCACCGACAAACTGATACCGCAGCCGCGCAACTGCTCCAACACACTGAGGGCCTGTTGCGGGTTGTGCATGATCGCGCTTTCGGTGATCTCGAAAATCAGCTGCTCGGCCTCCACTTGGTACTGCATCAACAACGCAGTGACGCGAATCGCCAAATCATCATCGGCCAGGTCGTCCACCGAGATATTCACCGACAACTGGATCAGCATGCCGCGCTGCGTCCACTCGGCAATCTGGCGGATGGCTTCTTCGATCACCCACAGGGTCAGGCTGCTCATACTGCCGGTGCGTTCGGCGAGGGGGATAAATTCGGAAGGAGACACCTGGCCCAAGGTAGGATGCTGCCAACGCAACAAGGCTTCGGCCTGGCGTACGTGGCCGTGCTTGAGGTCAAGTTTGGGCTGGTAGCACAGGAACAATTCGCCCTCGATGGCGGCACGGCGCAGGTCGCGGATCAGGGTGATCTGGCGTTGGTGGGCCAGGTCGCGGTCCTGTTGGTAGATCTGCAAATGCCCTGGCAGGCTGGCCGCGTCATGCCGGGCGATGGCGGCGCGGCTGATCAACTCCTCCACCTGTTGGCCGTCGGCCGGGTAGGCGGCGATGCCGATGCTCACCTCGTGGCGCAGCTCGTCATGGCCGATGCGCTGGGGCTCGGTGAGTAGCGTGTAGAGACGGTCGGCACGGGCCACGGCGCGGTCAACCTCAGTGTTTTCCAGCAACAGCAGGAACTCGCTACCGGCGATGCGCGCCGCCGTGTCACTGGCCAACAGGCTCATGGACAGGCAGCGGCTGGCTTCACGCAGCATCTCTTCGACGCCCTCGGGGCCGAAGCCTTCGTTGATCACCCGGTAATTCTCGATGCCGACGTACAGCAACACCACCGGCCTTCGCGCACTGATCGCGCTGCCCAGGCGCTCCATGGCCAGGGCGCGATTGGGCAAACCGGTGAGCGGGTCATGCAAGGCGTTGTGTGCCAACTGCCGCTCGCGCACGGCGATGCCGCTCTGCATGGCGTTGAAGGCACGGGCCAGCAAGCCGAATTCATCGTGGCTGCGCACCCGCACCGGCGTGCGGTAATCACCGGCACCGATACGTTCGGCCGCCTGCACCAAGGCATTAAGCGGGCGCGATACCCGCCGCGCCAAAAACAACGCACCGGCCAACGACACCAACAGCACCGCCAGGGCAATCCCGAGGAATTGCCGGTCCAGGGGCGCAAAGGATTCCAGGGCATGGTCCAGTGGGCTTTGCAGCAGCACCCGCACTTCATCGCCATCACCGGTGTTGGCCAGCGGCAACACCTGGCTGAGCACACGCTGACCATAAAACACATGGATTTTCGGTTCAGGGTCGACATGCCCTTCGCGCAACAGGCTGAGCGTGCCGGCCTGGTAAGCATCCGGTTGAGTGCTGAACAGCGGGCCCGGCGTGCCGTTTTGCACACTTAGGAACGACACCTCCAAGTTGCTCATGGAGCGCAGTTCATTGGCGAACAGCTTGTCCATGGGAAAGCCCATGACAACGCGCGCAATGGGTAGATCGTCGATCACTTCGCGTTGCACCAACAGGTAGGGCCGCCCATCCAGGGCAACTACCAGCATCTGCAGGCCCGTGCGTCGGGCATGGCGCAGGGCGTCGTCATAGGGGAATAGCTGACCGCGTGTGAGGATCGGCAAGGTGCTGACCATGACCTTGCCATCCAGGCCCAGCACAAACACTTCGCTGGAACGGATGCCCGTACCGTGGCGACGCAATGCAGCGAGAATCGGCACGGTATTGCCTTCGGCCACGGCCTGTTTGAAGGGGAGATCTACGGTCAGCCAGTCGAGCCCGTATTGCAGGCGACGCCCACGCAGGTCGAGCAGGCGCTCGAACACCTGGCTACCGGTTTGCAATTGAACTTGCGCCTGGTTTTCCACGGCGCGAGTGGTGGCGGTCTTCACGGCGAAATAAGTGGCGCCGACCACCACCAGCAGTAACAGCGCCAGCACCCCGGCGATGCGGGTTTGGAACGTGTGGCGCCACCTCATTGCAGTGCCCTCTGGCAGCGTTCGCCTCTCTCTGCCACTACGTCCCTTTGTCATGTGCATTCCCTGCGACTGCTGACCTGGCGTCAAAAAAATATCCATTTGGATTGAATATTAGGTCTTAGGAGATTAGCTGGGACTTGGGTTAAGTGCACCCAATAAAACTGGGGAATTTTGTGGCGGTTTTTTGGCGACAATGGGTTGGCTGGGGGGGCATATCCGTTATTTGGGTAACGGCTGATATGGGTTCCGCCCTTACGGCGGGTCACTTTTGAAAAGCCCAAAAGTAACCAAAAGG
>NZ_JACAPG010000028.1 GCF_013385825.1 Pseudomonas reactans
GGTAAACCGGCAGGGATGCCGGTTTAGCCGCCCCGCGCCATGGATGGCGCGTGGCGGCGGCCCCCCAAATCACTGTCGGATTACGGGCACACCGAGCCTAGGCGAGGTGCCGAGTGTTGGGGCAAGAGCCTTTTGGTTACTTTTGGGCTCCTTTCAAAAGTGACCCGCCGTAAGGGCGGAACCAATAGCCGCCATCACCCAAATAACGGATATGTACTCAGGATGGCCGAGACATCACCGCCAAACGCACCGCCAGCACCGTCAGCACCGTCGCCAACCCCCACTTCTGCAACCAGGCACCTTTCGAGCGCCTGGCAAAAAACCGGCTGAGCACTCCACCAAACACCCCCAGCAGCACATGAAACACCGCTGCAATCAAAGTCAGCACGCCCCCCAGCACCATCAACTGCACCGCAATAGACCCCACTTCTGGTCGCACAAACTGCGGCAAGAACACCAGAAAAAACAACAACGCCTTGGGATTGAGCAAACTGTTGAGCATGGCTTGCAGAAACACCCGCCCCAAGGGCACGCGACTGACATGCACCGCGTCGCCCCCAGTATTTTTCTGCAACGTCTTGAACACCAACCACAACAGGTAAACCACCCCGGCATACCGGATCAGGTCAAAGGATGGCGGCCAACTGGCAACCAACGCCGTCACCCCGGTGGCAGTCAAGGCGGTCAGCAACAGATCCGCCACGCCAATGCCCAGAGCCGACGCCATTCCACCGCGCCAGCCGTGGGTCACGCCATGACTGATCACAAAGGCCATGTTCGGCCCCGGTGATAACAGCAACAACAGCACCGCACCGGAAAATACCGTCAGGGTCGCAAGGTCGATCATGCTCAAAGCCATCCACCGGAAAAAGCCTGCAGATTAGTCGGTGTCCTTGGAGCGGACAAAAAATTGTGCTGGATACAATGTTCTGCGGTAACTGCGAATGGCCAGGCTACTACAACACTGTCAGCACTGCCTCGCGAGGCAACTTCTACGGTAAACCGCATCATTTCATAGTTACTGTTCCAGACAACTTCCCTTCAGGCGAAAGCCCCGCAGACAGGGCACTGAGTGCGCCCTGCCACCCCCTGTCTGTCCCCCTTTCCCACCTCGTCTCGAAAAAGGTTTTTCCTTTAAGCAGGAAAAATCTCACATTTGTTCCTACACTCAAAAACACACCTGATAACCGAGTGTTCAGACAAGGAACGTCAAGAAAATGCCAAAAAAAAAGACTCATTAACCGGTCTAGCATGCAGCCTCCGCACCATCGTCAAATCATTGACTAAGCACAGTAAGGGAACACTCCTTTAGTCACTACCCCCGCAAAATCCCTTCAAATGGATAGCTGCATTTGGATTGGAAAGTTGCGTATTACCCAGAGTAGCCCGTTTGACCTGCGCTCTAAAGCAACCTGCTGCTTTATTGAGCGAACAATCAAACAGCGAAGCCTGGAGTGCAATGAGGGATGTTTTTATGCGAGAGAAGTCGTCCGTCGACAGTTTGTTTTTAACGCGCGCCGGTTTTGTTGAGTTCTTTGTAGTTTTCGTCAAGTTGATCCATGGCCTCACGGCCATTTTGCCCCCACTGGTCCTGGTACTCTTCCTGGACCCGATGGACCCTGAGCTGCGCGCCCACTTCCTGGGCCTGCTGGTTTTTTTCGCGGTCCTGACCATCATTCTGTTCCAGGCCCTGGGTATCTATTCCGAAGAATTGTTCAGCAACCGGCTGCGCCTGAAAACCAAGATCAAGGCCTGGTCGGCGGCCTTCTGTTTCCTGCTGTTCATGTACCAGATCCTGCAGATGTTCCCGCAATTGACCCCACGCAATCTGGTGACATGGTACGTGGCCAGCCTGGCGCTGTTCTGCGTGGAGCGCCTGGTGATGCTGCGCCTGTACCGTCGGCTGATGCGTGCCGGAAAATACCTGCAACGCACGGTGATCCTGGGTTTTACCGACACCGCCGTGCACGTCGCCGATCACCTGCAGCGCAACGGGGATATCCGTTCGGGGCTGATCGGTTTCATTGACGACCGCACCGAGCGCATTCCCAAGGAGCTGAGCAACCTGCCCCTGCTGGGTAATACCCGCGACCTGGAAAAGCTGATCCGCGCCGAGCAGGTCAACCAAGTGATGATCTGCCTGCCCTGGGCCGCCGAACAACGCATCCACGGTTTGGTCAACCGCCTGCGGCAGTTATCGGTGAACGTGATGCTGGTGCCGGACATGGCCGCCCTGCGCTACGGCCACAGCAAGATCACCGATGTGGGCGGCATCCTGATGTTCAACACCTCGCAATTGCCGTTGCGCGGCTGGTCGCCGGTGATCAAGCGCTGTGAGGATTTGCTGCTGGCCAGCCTCGCGCTGGTGTGCCTGTCGCCAGTGATGCTGGCAACCGCGATTGCGATCAAGCTCGACTCCAAAGGCCCGGTGCTGTTTCGCCAGAACCGCTACGGCTATAACGACAATGAAATCCGCGTGTTCAAGTTCCGCTCGATGTTCACCGACCAGAGCGACTTCACCGCCGAACGCCAGACCACCCGCGAAGACCCGCGCATCACCCGCGTGGGCCGCGTCATCCGCAAGACCAGCATCGACGAGCTGCCGCAACTGTTCAATGTGCTGCTGGGCAACATGTCCATGGTCGGCCCGCGCCCACATGCCACGGCAACCAAAGCGGCGGGCGTTCCCTTCGAAGTGGCGGTGAGCGAATACAGCTCACGGCACCGCGTGAAGCCGGGTATCACCGGCTGGGCGCAGATCAACGGTTACCGGGGCGAGACCGACACCCTGTTCAAGATCCAGAAACGGGTCGAGTACGACCTGGAGTACATCTCCAAGTGGTCGGTGTGGTTTGACTTGTACATCGTCTTCATGACGGTCCCGGCCGTCCTTTCCACCAAGGAAGTCTATTGATGAACACACTCAACGGATTAATTCCCTGCATCATTTCCGGTGGTTCGGGCACGCGGCTGTGGCCGGTGTCTCGGCAGAACATGCCCAAGCCGTTCATGCGCATGCGTGACGGCCAGAGCCTGCTGCAGAAAACCTTCCAGCGCGCCGCCAAATTGCCCGGCGTGGAAAGCGTGTTGACGGTGACCAACCGCGACCTGCTGTTCCGCACCCTGGATGACTATCGCCTGGTCAACAAGGCCCACCTGCCCCTGGACCTGCTGCTGGAGCCGTTCGGCCGCAACACGGCAGCGGCGATCGCCGTGGCAGCGTTGCACGTGCAGGAACACTTCGGCGGTGATGCGCAGTTGCTGGTGATGCCCGCCGACCATTTGATCCTCGATGAAGTGGCATTCGCCGAAGCGGTGGCCCAGGCCCGCGACCTGGCCGAGGCCGGCTACCTGGTGACCTTCGGCATCCAGCCGGATCACCCGGAAACCGGCTTTGGCTACATCGAACAAGGCGAGCCATTAAGCACAGGCCATCGGGTCAAACGCTTCGTCGAAAAACCCGACCTGGCCACCGCTCAAGGCTACCTCGATGGCGGCAAGCACCTGTGGAACGCCGGCATGTTCTGCTTCAAGGCCGGCACCCTGGTGGACGAACTCGCCACCCATGCACCCGATGTGCTGGAGGCCGCCCGCGCCGCGCTCGACCACAGCCAGAGCCTGCAAAACAAAACCTCGCGCCAGCGCGAACTGGACTCGGACGCCTTCGGCCGTGCGCCGGATGTTTCCATCGACGTGGCGCTGATGGAGAAGTCCAAGCAAGTCGCCGTGGTGCCCTGCGACATCGGCTGGAGCGACATTGGTTCCTGGGAAGCCCTGCGCCAGCTCACCCCGAGCGACGCCCATGGCAACCAGGTCAATGGCGAAGCGATTCTGCATGACGTGCACAACTGCTACATCGACTCGCCCAAGCGCGTCCTCGGTGCCGTGGGCGTGCGCGACCTGATCATCGTCGACACCCCGGACGCCCTGCTGATCGCCGACGCCCACCGCAGCCAGGATGTGCGCTACATCGTCGCCGAGCTCAAGCGCCAGAACCATCCAGCGTACAGCCTGCACCGCACCGTCACGCGGCCGTGGGGTACCTACACCGTGCTGGAAGAAAGCAGCCGCTTCAAGATCAAGCGCATCGTGGTCAAGCCCCAGGCGTCGCTGTCGTTGCAGATGCATCACCACCGTAGCGAGCACTGGGTGGTGGTCAGCGGCGCCGCGCAAATCACCAACGGCGAGCGTGAATTCCTGATCAACGCCAACGAGTCCACCTACATTCCCGCCGGGCACAAACACCGCCTGACCAACCCCGGCATCATCGACCTGGTGATGATCGAGGTGCAGAGCGGCGAGTACCTGGGCGAGGACGACATCGTGCGCTTCGACGACATCTACGGGCGCGCCCCGGCAGAAGTGAAAAAATAGTATGCGCACGTCACTGATCATCCCGACCCGTAACGCTTCCAGCCACCTGGCGCGCCTGTTGCCGGCACTGAAGATGCAGACTCTGCAACCTGACGAGATGCTGGTGGTGGACAGCGCCTCCAGTGATGACACCGTGGCGCGCTTTCGCGAATTCGGCGCACGGGTCGAGGTGATCGACGCGCGCGACTTCAACCACGGCGGCACGCGGCGCTGGGCCAGCGAACAAGTGGCCGGCGATGCGCTGATCGTGATGACCCAGGATGCGATCCCCGCCACTCCCGAAACCTTCGCCAACCTGCTCGCCGAATTGCAGCAGGACCCGCTCAACGGCGTGGCTTACGGCCGCCAATTGCCGCATCCAGATGCGGGTGTGCTGGGTGCGCAATCGCGGCACTTCAACTACCCCGAGCAGAGCCGTAGCAAGAGCCTGGCCGATGCGCCGGAACTGGGCATCAAGACCTGCTTCAGTTCCGACTCGTTTTCCGTGTACCGACGCAGCGTGTTGCAAGCGGTGGACGGTTTTCCGGCGGATGTGATCGGCAGCGAAGACGCCTATGTCGCGGCACGCATGCTGCTCGAAGGCTACAAGGTGCGCTACGCCGCCACGGCGCTGGTGCATCACTCCCACGATTACAAACTCATGGATGAGTTTCACCGCTACTTCGATATCGGCGTGTTCTACGGTCGCGAACCCTGGATCAAACAGGCCTTTGGCGATGCGGGTGGCGAAGGCAAGCGCTATGTGCTGGCCGAACTCGCAGCCTTGCGCAAAGCCGGGGCCTTGCACCGCGCCCCCGAAGTGCTGTTGCGCAGTGCGTTCAAACTGCTCGGCTACCGGCTGGGCCATCTGGAGCGTCGCCTCCCCCTCGCCCTCAAGCGGCGCATCAGCATGTTTCCCGGTTATTGGAGGTGAGCATCATGACCCACAGGAAATCCCCCTTGATGAAACGAACCCTGCTCGTCGTGGCCATGATGGCCCTGGCCGCCTGCAACACGCCGGCACGCATCGTCCCGCCCGACGGCAAGACTGTCGAGGAAGGCAAACGCGCTCTCGACCAGTTGGCCCAACTGCCACCGGCGGTGGAGCGCATCCGCATCGGCGACCAACTGCGCATCGTGCGCGATGCCGGCGAGATGCCCACACTGTCGGCGTTCAACGTCAGCACCATTTATGAGCTGACGCTGTACACGGTGCAGACCGACGGCAAGATCAACTATCCGTTCCTGGGTCCGGTGCAGGTCGCGGGTCGCCCACCTTCGGAGCTGGCCAAGGAGTTGACCAGCAAGCTCGCGCCCATCTACCGCGAGCCACGCGTGACGGTGAACATCAACCAGGCGCCGGGCAGTTCGATCATCGTCGGCGGCGCGGTGAACAACCCGACGGCGGTGCAGCTCGGCACGGCCAACACCCTGGAACAAGCCATCATCGGTGCCGGCGGCGTCAGCCCGGCGGGCAACGCGAGCATGGTCGCCCTGCTGCGCGAAGACGCCCAGGGCGCGTATCGCGCGTACTTTTTGGACTTCAGCCAGTTACTCAAGACCGGCCCCAACGGCCGCAAACCCGTGCATCTGCAACGCGGCGATGTGGTGTTCGTGCCCAAATCCAACGTGGGCGAGCGCATCCAAGGGGTGGATACCTACATGAACCAACTGATCCCGTTCACCAAGTCCATTGGGGTGGGCTACAACTACACCCGAACCAGCGGCGGCAATAACTAAAGGAGCGACATCCCATGATCGAGATCCGTTCTTTTCGTGATCTTCTGCGCTTGTTCTTCATCTTCCGGCACGAGTTCAAACTGGCGGCGATTGCCGCGCTGGTGATCATCCTGCTGGGGGCGTTCCTGCTGCCGGCCAAGTACGAATCCACCGCGCGCCTGCTGGTGAAACCAGGGCGTGATTCGACCTTGCCCATCGAGATCAGCAACCGCCAGGCGCTGGTGATGCCCAGCACCCAACGTGACCCGATTGTCGACGAGGAGCGCCTGCTCACCGGCCGGCCTATCGTGCGCGCGGTGGCCGAGCATTACCTGGAAGTGATCGAAAACGCACCGCCGCCCGAGGGTTTCTGGAAGCGCACCAAGTACTACGTCAAAAGCGGCGTGGGGGCGGTGTTCGACGGCGTGCGCGTGGTCATGGAAACCGTCGGCATCGTCGAAAAAACCACGGCGGTCGAACGCCTGGCCGCCGGCCTGGAGAAGAACTTCGAGGTGAGCCACGCCGCCGGTTCCACGGTGATGGACATCACGTTCAAGTGGAGCGACCCGGAAATCGCCCAGGCGGTGGTCAAGGATTGGGTCGAAACCTACATCAACGAGCGCACCGAGGCCCTGGGCCGCAAGAGCCTGTATGCCTTCTATGAAGGCCAGGTGGCCAACAGCGCGACCGAGATCAAGAGCTACAAGGAACAGATCCTCACGCACCTGAACCAGATCGGCGCGGCGAGCATCACCGACCGCCTGGAAGACTTGTCCGAGCGCATCAACGTACTGCGCGGCGAGACCTTCAATACCACGCGGCTGATCGCGTCCTCCGACAGTGCCATTGCGAGCACGCGCACCCAGCTCAAGGGCCAGCCCAAGGAAGTCACCACGGTGCGCCAGATCGCACTGAACCCGCAGCAGCAGGATTTGCGTCGCCTGCTCAACCAGAAGCTGCTGGAAAAGGCCGACATGATGCGCACCTACACCGACAACGCGCCGCCGGTCAAAGCCCTGGACGCATCGATTCGGGCCATGCAGGTACAGGTCAACAGCGAGAGCAACACGGTGCAAGCCTCGGAAAACCGTGCGCCAAACACCCTGGAAATTCACTTGCAGCGGGTGTTGCTGGATGAAACCAGCAACAACCTGGCGCTGCGCACCCAACTGGTTCAACAGCAGAAACAACTGGTGAACCTGGAAGCCCAACGCAAGGAGGCCCTGGAGATTGAACCGGAGTTGGCCCGCCTCTCCCGCGAGCTGAACACCACCGAGCGCAACTACGCGCTGTACGTGGATAACCTGGAAAAATCGCGCATCGACCGTGAGCTGGATAACAGCCAGATCAGCAACATCGCGGTGATCGAAGAAGCCACCCTGAACCCGGGCCGCATCTTCCCGAAAACCCTGGTGATGCTGGTGTTGGCGATCCCGTTTGCCATTGTGGTCGGCCTGCTGGTGATCTACCTGTGCTACCTGCTCGATCAGCGGATTCACGACGGCGGCCTGGTGGAACGCAAGTTCGGCCTGCCCCTGTGGACCACCCTGCCGGAGCTGGACACCTCCACCGCGCAAAGTACCAACGCGTTCAATGCGAGCATCTACCGCTTGTACAGCCTGCTGCAGCCCGACCGCATTGCCGAGCAGGGCCTGACCCTGGGCCTGACCTCGGCGCGCCATGGCGAAGGGGTGACCTTTGTGGTCGAACAACTGCGCCAGTTGCTGCACGAGAACGGCATCAACGTACGGGTCGGCGGGCTGGAAGCCGCAGCGCCCGGTGAAGTGGTACTGCTCGACGCCTCGGCCCTGCTGGACAACCGCGAGGCGTTCATCAACCTGCGCCGCGCCGACCTGATCGGCCTGGTGGTGGAAGCGCGCAAAAGTACCGTGCCGGTGGTGGAACATGCGTTGTCGATCCTCAACACCGCGTTTGGCAAGGTGGATGGCATCATCATCAACCGTCGCAAGTTCGAAGTGCCGGGCAAAGTGCTGCACACCATCGGCAAGTACCGGGGAGCGTTCTGATGCGTATCGCCCTGCTCGCGCCCTTGCCACCGGAAAAGAACGGGATCGCCGACTATGCGAACCATTTCCGCACGGCACTGGAAAAACTCGGCGTGACGGTGCTGACACCGTTGGCCGGGGTGGCGGGCAATTCCGAGGCGATCCAGCAGGCCATCGCGGCGTTCGACTGGCAGTCCGTCGACCTGGTGCACGCCGAGTTGGGCGGCGGGCGGCTGGGGGAATTCCTGGCCTTGCGTGAACTGCGCAAGGCTTACCCGCAGTTGCCGCTGACGGCGACCGTGCATGACCCGGAGCGCATCGTGTGGCGGCGTGAACACCTGCCCTTCCCCTTGAACCTGATGGAACGTTTGCCGAGCCCGTTGCCCCAGGCGGCAGTAGTGCTGGCCGACCCGCTGACCCTGCGCGAAGAACGCCAGGTCGCCAAAGGGCTGACCCGGCTGGTGACCCTCACCCGCCTGGGCGCCGACTGCTTGACCGAGCGCATGCAACTGCCGGCGGGCAAAGTCGCGGTGATCAACCACGCCAACCTGGCGATTGCACCGGCGCCTCTCCCGTCGCTGGACACCCTGCGGCTGCTGTATTTCGGCTTTATCTACCGTGGCAAAGGCATCGAGGACCTGGTGCAAGCCTTGGCGGATGTGTTCAAGCAAGCCCCCGAATTGCGCGACCGCGTGCGCTTGACCCTGGCCGGCGGCACCGCCGCCGAAATGGCGTTTGGCGCGGGCGGCAACTACCTGGAACAGCTGAACGCGCAGATCGCGGCATTGGGCCTGACCGACGCCATCGACTGGCGTCTGAACCTGCCGGCCGATGAGATCGCCCAGACCATCCAGGCCCACCATGTGATGGTGCTGCCCTATCGCGAATCGAAAAAACTCGGCTTGCTGGGGCGCCAGCGCGGCACCAGTGGCGCGTTGTCCTGGGCCACCGCCTGTGGGCGCGGCGCGATCACTTCCGATGCGCGCGCGTTCGCCGAGGAAGTCGCCAGCGGCAACGGCGCGATCTATCCCGAAGGCGACGTGGCCGCGTTGGGCGAACAACTGCTGCGCCTGGCGCGCACGCCACTGCTGGCGCGGGATTGGGCTGAGCGCGCCGGGGAAATCGGTCGCGAACGCCTATGGCCGTTGACCGCGCAGAAATTCAAACAGCTCTTCGAGCAGGCCATCAGCGGAGGCCCTTATGGCGCGTAAACGCACCTACCTCGCCACCTTTGCGGTGGTGGCCGCACTGGGCTTGACCGCATTCTTGTGGGGACGCCAAGCGGACGCCGAAAGCCATGTGCTCAAGGGTAGCAAGGAGGTGGTATGGAAGGATTTCCTGGGGGTGAATGCGCAGTTCCTGTGGTTCAGCCCCGAGCGTTACCAGAAGCAGATCGACCGCCTCAAGGCGCTGGGCCTGGAGTGGGTGCGCCTGGATTTGCACTGGGATCAACTGGAAACCGCGCAGAACCAATACAAGCTCGCCACCCTCGATGAACTGGTGGGCAAGCTGCAACAGAACCAGATCAAGTCGGTGTTTTACCTGGTGGGGTCGGCACGCTTTATCACCAGCGCGCCACCGCTGTCGCTGTACCCGGACCAGTACCCGCCAAAAGATCCCAACGTGTTCGCCAACCGCATGGCGCTGCTCTCCCAGCGCTACCCCAGCGTCGAGGCCTGGCAAGTCTGGAACGAACCGAACCTGATCGGCTTCTGGCGCCCGGTAGCGGACCCTGCCGGCTACGCGAACCTGTTGACCGTCACCACCAACGCCTTGCGCGCCGTGAACCCGACCAAACCGGTGGTCGCCGCCGGCATGGCGTTCTTCAGTGAAATGCCCAACGGCCAGACCATGTTCGACGCCTTGGGCGCGCTGGGCGTGGTCAGTCTGAACACGATCATCTCCTACCACCCCTACACCCAATTGCCCGAAGGTAACGACCCGGCCAACCTGGATTTCATCGCCAAGACCACCCAGCTCAACCAGGCCCTGCGCAACGGCGGCGTGCAAACCTTGTGGAGCACCGAGTGGGGCTGGTCGACCTACAAGGGGCCCAAAGACGCCCAGGACATCATCACGCCCCAGGCGCAGGCCGACTACGTAGTGCGCCGCCTGGCGCTGATGAGCGCGATGGATTACGACAAGATTTTCCTGTTCACCTTGAGCGACCTCGACCAACGCGCCAGTGTGCGTGACCGTTCGTATGGCTTGCTGGACATCGACACCAACCCCAAGCCGGTCTACACCGCGCTGAAGAACTTCCTCGATGTCAGCGGACCGAAGCTCACGCCGGGCGATCCGCCGGCTGCCGACGCATTGCCCGACGGCTTGTTCAGCATTGGCTGGACCCGCACAGACGGGCGCAAGCTGTGGTTCTTCTGGTCGGCCCAGGGTGGCAACGCGCACTTGCCGGGCTTGGCCAGCGCCACGCTGTACGACCCGCTGCGCGGCACGCAAACCCCGGTGAGCGGCACCAATGGCCTGACCGTTCCGGTCAAGTCGAACCTGCAAATTCTGTTATGGGAGTGAGGCCTGCCATGCGCATTTTATGGATCCTGCCCTACTCGCCCTGGCCCGCCACCAGCGGTGGCAAGACGCGCCAGTTCCACCTGCTGCGCAGCCTGGCCGCGCGTGGGCATCGGATCACCTTGCTGCTGCATGACAAACACCCGGTGTCGCTCACCGACCGCCAGGTGCTGGAGGCGTTTCTCGAACAACTGATCATCCTGCCGCGTCGCCCTCTGCGCAGCGTGAAGACCCTGATCGCCGGATTGTTCGCGCCCTACCCGCTGCTGGCCAGCGTGAATGGTTTGTCGGGGGCGTTGCAGGACACGTTCAACCAACTGCTCAACGAACACTGGGATGTGGTGCAGATCGAGCACACATACACCTTTCAACCGTATGAAGATGCGCTGACGCGTAAATCCCAGCCGTTCGTGCTGACCGAACACAATGTCGAATCCGCGCTCGGCGCGGCCACTTATGACCGCCTGCCAGGCTGGTCGCTGCCCTTCATTCGCTATGACCAATGGCGCTATACCCGCTGGGAACGCCGGGTGATGCGTCAGGCCACGCACGTGGTGGCGGTCACCGACAGCGATGCCAAGACCCTGGAAAAAATCGCCGGCAAACCCGTATCGGTGGTGGTCAATGGCGTGGATTGCGATCACTTCGCCGCCGCCCGACCCGACCCTTCGACCCGCCGCGTGCTGTTTCTCGGCAACTACGAATACGCGCCCAACGTCGACGCCATCGAGTGGGCCCTGGATGAAATCCTGCCCAAGGTCTGGGCGCGTTGCCCGGACGCGCGCATGAGTGTGTGTGGGTTCGGCATGCCGGAGAGTTGGCGTGAGCGTTGGCCGGATCCGCGCATTGAATGGCAGGGTTTTGTGCCGAACCTGCTGAAATTGCAGTCGAGCTGTTCGGTGTTTCTGGCGCCGTTGCGCCATGGCGGCGGTTCCAAGCTCAAGGTACTGGAGGCGTTGGCCGCCGGCTTGCCCTTGGCGAGTACCGAGCAAGGCGTGTCGGGGTTGGACCTGGTCGAAGGCCTGGATTACCTCGGCGGGCAGACCGCCGTGAGTCTGGCCGACGCCGTGGTGCGCCTGCTGCAATTTCCCGACGCCGCCGCGCCCATGGGCGAAGCTGGCCGTGCCTATGTGCGACGCGCCCATGACTGGGGCGTCGCCGCCAGCCAGTTGGAAAAGGTGTACGCCAGCCTGTCGCCCCTGACTCACAAGGAGCCCGCATGCGTGTAGGCCTGGATTACCGCACCGTCGGCACCTCGCCGCAATCGGGCATCAGCCGCCAGGTGTACGCGCTGGAAAGCGCCCTGCACGGTCTGCCAGGCATCGAGCTTGAGCGGTTTACCGTGGCGCCCCTGGGCGATGAAACCCGCTTGCACGCCCATTGCCCGGCCTGGGGCTGCGCCAAGACTGCGATGCACCAGCCGCAGAATCGCCTACGGTTCGAGGCCGGTTTTCTGCCGCGTGCGTTGCGTGAACAGCAGATCGACCTGTACATCAGCACCTTCAACATGGGCCTGCCTTTGCCGCCCAAGCCGAAGGGGCTGCGCACGGTGGTGCTGTTGCATGACCTGTTTCAGATCACGCTGAACAACTACCACGCCAACCGCCTGAAGGCGCTGATCTACAAGACCAGCGATCGCCTGTCGATTGCCTACGCGGTGCACAGCGCAGACCGGGTGTGGACGCCGTCGCAATACAGCGCCGATGAGACTGCACGGTTGTTTCCCAAGGCGGCCGGCAAGATTCGTGTGCTGCCCAATCAGGTCGATGATTTTTCCGCGCTGGCGGCGGACCTCAGTGCCCGCCAGTTACCCGAGCGCTATTGGTTGCTGGTGGGCACGCGTGAATTGCGCAAGAACGTGCCGTTCTTGGTTGACGCCTGGCAGCAGGCGCGACAGCAATCCCCTGCCGTGCCGGAGTTGGTGCTGGTGGGCAGCCTTGAGCATTTGCCCGAGGCGCAGCGCACCCTGCCGGGGATTCGTGCGCTCAGCGGTGTGTCGGATGCCGAGTTGCACGCGCTGTACCGCCAGGCCTCGCGCCTGTGGCAGCCGTCCTATGCCGAAGGTTTCGGCCTGCCGGTGATCGAAGCCTTGAGCGTCGGCACCCCGGTGGCGGTGGCCAGCGGCACCTCGCTGGATGAAATCACGCCGCCGTCGGCGCCGCGTTTTTCGCCCACCGACGGCCCGGCGTTGACGCATTTGATGCTCAGCCTCAACGAGCGCGGCGAAGAAGAATCACCCGAGCAAAACCGGGAATGGGCGCAGCGTTTCAACCAACACGCCTACCGCCGACGCCTGGCCGAATTGATCGAGGAACTGAAGTGAGAATGACCCTGCCCAGCCTCGTCGCCATCCTCTTCGGCCTGTTGTTTGGCGCCGTTGCCCTGCTATTGTCGCCGGCCAAGGCGTTCCTCGCCGTGATCGGCCTGGCCGGGGCGGTGACCATCCTGCGCTTTCCATTCTGGGGCCTGTTGCTGTTCGCGCTGGTCGCTACGTTCATGCCGTATTCCACGGTCAACCTGGGGATTCGCAGTACTGTCAGCGAAGCCATCCTGGCGATGACCTGGGGCGCAGTGCTGTGGAACAGCTTCCTGGTACGCCTGCCGGATACGCCGAGCCTCACCCGGCGCCCGACTGACCAGATGCTGTTGTGGCTGATGCTGTTCAGCGTGTTTCCCTTCATTGTCGGCCAGGTCACCATCCACGCCGACAGCAGCGGCGTGGCCAACTGGCTGCGTTGGTTGCTGAACTTGTCGGGGGTGTTCCTCTGCGCCAAGTTACTGGTGGACCACAAGCACCGCGAGTCCCTGGTGATCGCCCTGCTGCTGGGCAGCCTGGCCATGCTGGTGCTGTCGATTGCGGTGTTCGTGCGCACGCGCTCCGGGGCCGGCATTGCGCCGGTGCTGGCACTGTTCAACTACGGCAACTTCGACATGCTCAAATTCGGCCTGGAAGCCATGTCTTCGCGCATGGGCTCGCCGTGGATGCACCCGAATGCCATCGGCGGGATCATGGCGCTGTTGCTGCCCCTGGCCTTCTGCTTCGGCATGACCGAGCAAGGCTGGAAACGTGCTCTGGGCCTGGGCGTGGCGTGCCTGGGCGCGGCGGCCTTGTTGTTGGCGAGTAGCCGTGGCGCGATGGTCAGCCTGGCGCTGGTGCTGCTGTGGATGGCCACGCGCCGGGTGCCGTATACCGGGCGTCTGCTGATGATCGGCGCGGCGCTGACTGTTGTGCTGGTGATGGCCTATCCACCGTTGCAGGAACGCCTGGCGACGATCTTTTCTTCGAGCAACGCCAGTACCGAAGTGCGTTTCGACGAGTACCGCATGTTCCCGCAGGCGGTGGCGTCGTACCCGTTTGGCATCGGCTTCAAGGTCGATCCACCGGTGCCCGACACCCACCTGCTGGGCATCTCCAACCTGTGGCTGAACTACGTCTACAAAACCGGCATCATCGGCATGCTGTTCTTTATCGCAGTGACCGTGCGCTGGTGGCGTGAAGCGCGCCCGGAAAACGGCCCGATCCGCCTGACCAAGGACAATGCGCTGTGGCTGGGCACCACGGCCGGGATTCTCTCGGCACTGGTCAGCGGCCTGTTCGACCACTACTTCAGCTTTGCGGTGGTGATGGTCGCGCTGTTCTGGCTGATGGTCGGCATCAACGTGTTGGAGGCACGCCGGCTGTTTCCGGCACGCCTGCCGCAGGTGAAACCGATGGTCTTTCGCAAACCCGTGCTTGATGGCGCCAAGCCCTGATGCTGGGCTCCGCCGCCTGGCTGACGCTCGCGACACTGCTGGGCCTGTGCCTGGGTTTTGCCCGCGAATGGTTGCTGGTGGCGGCCTGGGGCGCAGGCGAGCGCAGTGACGCATTCCTGATCGCGCTGTTTTTGCCGGAAGCGCTGCGCATGTCACTGGCCGGCGGCGTGCTGAGTGCCGCGGCGCTGCCGCTGTACCTGGCGCGCAAGGACGACGAACGCCTGGGCTGGCTGGCCGTGTTGTTCCCGGCACTGTTGCTGATCGCGCTGGTCACCAGCCTGCTGCTGACGCTGCTGGCGCCGTGGCTGGTGCAACTGCTCGGACCGGGCTTGGCGGCGAGCGCCACGGCGCTCGCCAGCAGCAACTTGCAGATCGTCGCCTGGTGCGTGCCGGGGTTGATGCTGCACGCGCTGTTCAGCATCCCGTTGCAGGCCAGCGAACGCTTTGTGCTGGCCGGCCTGGGTTCGTTGTTGTTCAACCTGCCGCCGGTGACCTACCTCGCCCTCGCTGGCACCGCCACCCAACCGCACTCGCTGGCCCTGGCTTGCCTGGCCGGCAGCCTGTTGATGCCGTTGGCGTTGCTGCCCTCGATGTGGCGCCAGGGCTGGCGGCCGTGGCGCTGCCAATGGTCGCTCGCGCCCCTGCGGGAATTGGGCCAGCGCATCGGTCCATTGTTACTGAGCAACGGCGCCAGCCAGGGCCTGGCGCTGATCGAACGGTTGGTGGCATCGCTGCTGGGTGAAGGCGCAGTGACCTGGGTCAACCTGGCACGCAAGCTGATGAACCTGCCGCTGATTGCGCTGATGAGCCTCAACCAAGTGCTGCTGGGCATGATGAGCCGCCGTCAGGGCGATGAGCGCCTGGCCCTGCTTAAACGAGGCCTGGAAACCGCCAGCGTACTGACCCTGCCCGCCGGTGTCGGCCTGGTGGCGGCAGCCCCGAGCCTGGTGGCGTTGCTGCTGCCCAAGCAATCGCTGGACTCGCCGTTGCCGCTGCTGTTGGCCTGGTTTGCCGTGCCGCTGGTATTTGGCGCCTGGAATGCCTTGCTCGCGCGCTATGCCTACGCGGCAGGGGACACGCGCCAGCCACTGCGCTGCGAACTGCTCGGCAGTCTGGTCAACGTATTGCTGCTCGGCGTGCTGCCGTTTGTGTTCGGCCTGGCGGGGATTCCGTTGGCGGCGCTGGCCGGGGTGATCTGCACCGCGCTGCTGCTGATGCAACGCCAGGCCTTGCTCGGCGCCCTGCCCTGGGCGCGGAGCTGGCTGCTCAGCACTGTACTGATGGGCGTCGCGGCGTTGGCGCTGTTTCGGATTGAAGGCGTGTGGCTGCAACTGGGGCTGAGCACCCTGGCCGGCGCCGTGGTGTTGCTGGGCATGGGGCTGTGGCTGAAGCCGTGGCGCAAGGCATGAGGCTTTCTGTAGGAACGGGCTTGCCCGCGAAGAACGCAAGGCCCGGCGTTTACCCGGGATAGCAGCGTTATCGTTGACGATTTTCGCGGGCAAGCCCGCTCCTACAAGGGGCGGTGTGGTTTATAGAGGGAGGGTGATCAGGTGAAACATCGTTGGATTCAAATGGACATTGCCAAGGGCATCGGCATCCTGATGATCGTGTACGGTCACAGTTGGTTCGTGGCGAACTCGCTGGAGCTGCAGTACCCGATCATCGCCTCGTTCATCTTACCGTTGTTCTTTTTCCTGTCCGGCGTGTTCTTCAAGCCCGAGCAGCCCTTTGTGGAGATGGCCGTGCGCAAGGCCGACGGTCTGCTCAAGCCGTTTTTCTTCACCATGCTGGTGTATGTGATCGTACGCGACGTACTGCGCGGCCAACCCCTGCTGCCGGACATCGGCGGCGTGCTGTATGCCTCGGTGGATACCATTCCCTGGCAGGCGCTGTGGTTTCTGCCGCACTTCTGGGTGGCGATCCTGTTCAGTTGGGTAATGCTGCGCCTGATCCAGCGCCTGAAGCTTTCATTGCCGG
The DNA here is from genome assembly GCF_013385825.1 of Pseudomonas reactans. GTDB lineage: Bacteria > Pseudomonadota > Gammaproteobacteria > Pseudomonadales > Pseudomonadaceae > Aquipseudomonas > Aquipseudomonas reactans. The sequence continues at coordinate 16,335 of NZ_JACAPG010000028.1, forward strand.
TGAGCTGCCTGCTGATGGCGGTACAACTGTTGATCGGCATCTGGGTGCTGCCGTGGTTCTGGCAAATACCGGTGAGCGTCGGCGGGCAGACCTGGACGCTGCCCGGCCTGCCCTTCGGCCTTGAAATCACCCTGATCAGCAGCACCTACTTCATCTGCGGCTACCTGCTGCGCGACTGGCTGCGTCGGCATGAGGGATCGTGGCTGGCGCTGCTGACGTCGGTGGCGTTGTTCGCCGCCGTGTTCCTCTACAGCCACGCCACCATGGACCTGGCGCAGCGCCGCTACGACCATTGGCTGTGGACCAGCCTGCTGGCGGTGCTCGGCGTGTACGCGTGCTGGTCGCTGGCGCGGGTGCTGATGGTGTCGACGGTCATCACACGGGCGATGACCTACATTGGCCAGAACACCTTGATCCTGCTGATCTTCCACGGCGAGATCCAGCACAAGACGGTTGACCTGCTGGAGCGCCTGGGGCTGCACGCGTTTGTCGCGGCCTGCGTGGGTTTTATGGTGGCCGTGGTGGTGCCTTTGTTGATCGGGGAAGTGATCAAGCGGGTAGCGTTTTTGCGGTTCTTCTACTTTCCGTTTCCGGTGCGCAAGCCACAAAAAACCCTGTAGGCGCTCACACCTACAGGGTCTTGGGTTCAGTCGTCGAGTTGTTGCGGGGCTGGCTTGGCGCCGTGTTTGGCAGGCTTGGCGCCCTTGGCTGGCGCCGGGGCGGCAGGTTCAGGCTCCGGGGCGGCTGCGGTTTCTTTCTCGGCCATCGGCATCTGGTCGATGGCGCTGAAGAACTCTTTCAGGTCGAGGGTATCCGGTGGCACGGTCTTCTCGACTTTCTTCTCGCCGTCCTTGCCCACCAGGATCACTTTGGTGCCACTGCCGGCACCCAGTTTGAGGGCACGGATCAGGGCGTTGGTTTCCGGGGGCGTGAGCTTTTTATTGTCCTTGGGGTCCTTGGCGAACTTCTCGCCTTCGGCGCCGATGCTGCCGAACTTCACGGTGTAGAACACCATGCTGCGTTCTTCAAAGGACTGCTTGGTCGCAGGCTCGTCCAACTGTTTCTTGAGGGTAGCCAAGGTGTTGTTGCCGGAATCAAGCTCTACCACCACCAGCGGCCGGGCCTTGCCCAAGTCTTGCTTGAGCGGGTTGATATCATCAGCAGCCAACAGCGGCCCCGTAAAAGCCATCAAGGTAGCCAGGGTCAGCGACCGGATGAGCATGCGCACCTCCTTTGTATTCCATGCAGGGTTCTTGAGTTTCATGTCTGCGACAGTCAAATTCAAGGATGATTCCTACACCACTTTAAGAAAGCGTAGGACAGGACGCCCGCTACGCAAGGGTTTGCTGGGCTCAAGTGTCATTGTTTCCACTGATTTCGGAAACATCATGAGACCTTCCACGCCGGCCAATGCCGCGCAAATACGGGGGCGACGACGGGGTCGGCGTCCACGTGCGCCAGGCTCTGGGCAAAACCCGGCGCCAGGCCGTTCAATGCTTCTCGTGCTTCATCCCAGCGCGACACCGCTGCCGCCATAAGGCCCAATGCATTCGGCACGCCGTTGGGCGCAAACAGTTGCTCGTCGAACTGATCGGCGAACACCACCCAGGCCTGATGCAGGTAGCGCCGGGTGCCCGTCACCAATTGCGCCTGCACGGTTTCGTTGACGTTGCCGAGCCAGCGTTGCGGGTAGTCGATGATGCCGATGGCCGAGTAGCAATTGGCCGCGATGTACACCAGGCCGCGGATGATCTGCCCGCGGTTGCCGACCAGCAGGTCCGAGGCGGGGTATTCCAGGCCGAGGTGGATCAGGATCGCGGCACTTTCCGTCAGCACCTGGCCATCAGGGGTCACCAGGGTGGGCACCTGCTTGAGCGGGTTGATCCGGGCCAACTCATCACTGCCCTCACCCTCCGCCCAGGAGGCCGCGTCCACCCGTCGCCACTGCACTGCGCAGCGCTGGAGGGCGATTTCGATCATGCAGGAGCCGGATTCGTCGATGCCATACAGCGTGTACATGGGCCTTTCCTCCTAGCGTTGCAGTTTGGCCTGCAAGTTCGCCTTCACCTGCGGCCATTCCGAATCGATGATGCTGAAGCGCACCGAGTTGCGCTTGCGCCCGTCGGGCATGATGCGTTCGTGACGCACGATGCCTTCCTGTACGGCGCCGAGGCGCAGGATCGCGGCGCGGGACTTTTCGTTGAGTTCATCGGTGGTGAATTGCACGCGCACGCAGTCGAGCACTTCGAACGCGTAGGTCAGCAACAGCAGCTTTGCTTCGGTGTTGATCGCGCTTTTCTGCGTGGACAGCGCCAGCCAGGTATGGCCGATTTCCAGTTTGCGATTGACCCGGTCGACCTTCCAGAACCGCGTGCTGCCGACCACCTGGCCATCTTCACGACGCACCAGGGTGAACGGGATCACGCTACCGGCATCGCGCCCCGCCAGGGCGGTGTCGATGTACTTATCGACAGTGTCCGGGCCCGGTACGTTGGTGACCTTCAGGTTCCACAATTCGCCATCGGCGGCGGCGTCGAGCAAGGCGGCCTTGTGTTCCCTTTGCAGAGGCAGGAGTTCGACCGTGGTGCCGGTCAGAGTGATCAGGGTCATGGTGGCAGCGCCGTCTGGGTGGTCATCAGAGACAGAGAGTGCAGGCTGCCACCCTGACGAATCAAGCGTTTTAAAACAGGCCCATCTGACCGCCCACCAGGGTGCTGAAGTCGTCATTCACGAACGGCAGGATCGCATCCGCCACCGGCTGCAATTGCCGGGTGACGTAGTGGTCGTAATCGATGGGCGCTTGCCGCACTTCCAGGGGTTCCGGGCCATTGACGCTGATCACGTAGCTGATCCAGCCACCGCGCTGGTACTGGCGCGGGCGGTTCAGGCGGTCGTTGTATTCATCGGCCAAACGCGCGGCGCGCACATGGGGCGGCACGTTGCGCTCGTAGTCGTCCAGCCGGCGGCGCAGGCGTTTGCGATAGATCAGCAACTCATCGAATTCGCCGCTGAGGGTACGGCGCACGTAGTCGCGGATATAGTCCTGATGCGGCTGGCGATGGAAGATGCGCTGGTAGAGTTCCTGCTGGAATCGACGGGCCAGGGGCGACCAGTCGCTGCGCACGGTTTCCAGGCCTTTGTAGACCATGTCTTCGCTGCCATCGCTGCGCACCACCAGACCAGCGTAGCGTTTCTTGCTGCCCTCTTCCGCACCACGGATGGTCGGCATCAGGAACCGCGTGAAGTGGGTTTCGTACTGCAGCTCCAGGGCGCTTTGCAGGCCGAACGCGGTGAGCAGGTGCTCGCGCCACCAATCGTTGACGTGCTGCACCAAGGCCCTGCCGATGCGGCTGGCATCGTCCTGGGAATGCGCGCTGCCGAGCCAGACAAATGTGGAGTCGGTGTCGCCATAGATCACCTCATAACCTTGGGCTTCGACCAGTTCGCGGGTCTGGCGCATGATCTGGTGACCACGCATCGTGATCGACGAGGCCAGGCGTGTATCGAAGAAGCGGCAGCCGCTGGAACCGAGTACGCCGTAGAAGGCGTTCATGATGATTTTCAAGGCCTGGGACAGCGGCGCGTTGTGTTCGCGCTTGGCCTCTTCGCGGCCTTCGGAAACCCGCGCGACGATGGACGGCAAGCAATGCCGTGTGCGGGAAAACCGTGCGCCGCGAAAGCCTTCTACCGATTCACTGTCGTCGGGGTACTTGAGGCCTTCGATGAGACCCACCGGGTCGATCAGAAAACTGCGGATGATCGACGGGTAGAGGCTTTTGTAGTCGAGCACCAACACCGATTCGTAAAGGCCGGGGCGTGAGTCCATGACAAAACCGCCGGGGCTGGCCTGGGGCGGCTTGTCGCCCAGGTTCGGCGCGACGAAGCCCTGGCGGTGCATCAGCGGCATGTACAAATGGGTAAACGCAGCGACGGAGCCGCCGTTGCGGTCGGCTGGTAAGCCAGTGACGCTGGCGCGCTCCAGCAGGAACTTGAGCAGTTCGGTCTTCTCGAAAATCCGCGTGACCAACTCGCAGTCCTTGAGGTTGTAGCGCGCCAGGGCAGGCTTGTCCTCGGCGAACATGCGGTTGATCTCGTCCATGCGCTGGTACGGCGTGGAGATGTCCTTGCCTTCGCCCAACAGGGTTTGCGCGACGTTCTCCAGGCTGAAGGATTCGAAGCTCCAGGTGGCCGAACGCAGCGCTTCTATGCCATCAATGATCAAGCGCCCCGCCGCCGCTGCAAAGTAATGATTGCGGCTACCGTGCTCGCGCCAGGCCATCGGTTCTTCACCACGGCCAAGCATGAGCGGCACGTTGAGACGCTGGGCATGTTCGTGGAGCACGCGCAGGTCGAACTGCACCACGTTCCAGCCGATGATCGCATCGGGGTCGTGCAGCGCCAGCCATTGATTGAGGCGTTCCAGCAGTTGGGCACGGGTGTCGCAGTAGTCGAGCTTGAAGTCCACAGCGTCGGTTTTGTTCGGCGGACCAAGCATGTACACCTGGCGCTCGCCACAGCCTTCAAGGGCGATGGAATAGAGATCGCCCTGGGCGGTGGTCTCGATGTCGAGGGACACCAGTTTCAGCGGCGGACGGTAGTCGGGCGCGGGTTTCATCTGCGCGTTACAGAGCACACCGCTGGCGTCGGCTGTGCCGCCGAACCACACCGGGGCAGTGATGAAGCGCTCCATCATGTAGCGCTCGGGCGGGCGCACATCGCCTTCGTAGACGTCGACGCCCGCCGCGCGCAGGCGTTTTTCCACATCCATCGCCTGGCGGTGCTGGCGGGTATACAGGCCGAGGACGGGGCGGTGATGAAAGTCACACAGCTGCAACGGGCGCAATTCGATATCGCGCTCGCCCTTTAGCAGCCAATCCAGCGGCTTGCGATGGGCCTCGGGGATGAACATCACCGAGGTCTGCACGGGTAGGCGGATAAACCTCGGGCCCTGGTCTGTGGCCAGCCAGAAGCTGACCTCCGTGCCCGCCGGAGTATCGCGCCAATGCCGGGTCAGGACAAAACCCTGCTGTAAATCCACCGTACCGCACCTCAGGAATCGCTTTCAGGGCGTGATTCTACTCGGCATCCGCGCGCGCAGACCGTGTTAGTAAAAATTTGTTGCACCGCGCTAATAATAATTACTATCATTTGCACCGGAGTCGTATCCGCGCAGTGAGGACGCGCAACGCCGTTGCCCTTTTCCTCACTCATGACGGTTAGCCGTCAGGATCGCCCATGCCCGCCCCATTCGCCGTGCCGTTGCGCCCAACCCTGCTCGCCCTGTGCTGCTCCCTGAGCCTCAGCGCTCACGCTGCCACCCCAGCCACCTCGCAGGATGCGAACACCGGTCAGGAGGGCAATACGCTGGAGCTGGGCGCTACCAACATCAATGCCGACGCCCCCGCGCCAAGTGCCCTACCCCCTGTCTATGCGGGCGGCCAAGTGGCACGCGGCGGCCAATTGGGTGTGCTGGGCAACCAAGACATCATGGACGTGCCATTCAGCATGTCCTCCTACACCGAGAAGTTGATTCGCGACCAGCAGGCCGAGACGATTGGTGATGTGCTGCTCAATGATTCGTCGGTACGCCAGGCGTCGGGTTTTGCCAACCAGGCGCAGACCTTTATGATCCGTGGCCTGCCGCTCACCGGGGACGACATGTCCTTTAACGGTTTATACGGCATCCTGCCGCGCCAGATCATGTCCACCGACGCTTTGGAGCGTGTGGAAGTGTTCAAGGGGGCCAATGCCTTCATCAACGGTGTAACCCCGACCGGCTCGGGGATCGGCGGCGGTGTGAACCTGCAACCCAAGCGCGCCGATGACGTACCGCTACGTCGGTTCAGCACCGATATCAGCAGTGATGGCCGGGTGGGCGAGCATCTGGATATTGGCCAGCGCTTCGGTGAAGACAACCGTTTTGGCGCACGGGTGAACCTGTCCCAGCGCGAAGGCGATACCGGCATCGATGATGAAAGCCAGCGCTCGAAGCTGTTTGCCGTCGGCCTGGACTACCGTGGCGATGCGTTGCGCTTGTCGAGTGATTTTGTGTACCAGAAGCAGCGTATCAACGGCGGGCGCAACTCGGTCTTCCTCGGCACGGCCACCCATGTCCCGGATGCACCGTCGGCCGACACTAACTACGTGCCGAGCTGGAGCAGCACCAACCTTGAAGACACCCTGGGTATGCTGCGCGCCGAGTATGACTTGAACGAAAACTGGACAGCCTATGCGGCGGCCGGTGCCAAGCACACCCGGGAAATGGGGCAATATTCATCTGTCACCCTGACTGACAACAGCGGCAACGCCCTGGCGAGCCGCTCGACCATTGCCCATGAAGAAGACAACCGCAGCGCCATGGGCGGCCTGAATGGCAAGTTCCAGACCGGCGCTGTCAGTCACCGTCTCAACTTCGGTTTGGCCGGTATCTGGACCCAGGCGCGCAACGCCTATGTGTTCAACGCTTCATCGACAGCGACTCCAACCAATATCTACGACCCGGTGACCGGCGCACCGCCCACCTTGAACAACCCACGCAATACGCCAGGCACTGATTTCAGCGACCCAACCATTACCGCCAAGACGTTCGTGCGCAGCGCGGCGGTCTCCGATACCTTGGGGTTCTTCGATGACCGCCTGTTGGTCACGCTCGGCGCGCGCCGCCAGCAGATGGTGGTGCAGGGCTACAACTACATGAGCGGGACCCGCACCGCCAACTACGACGAGTCGATCACCACTCCGGTCTACGGCTTGGTCTTCAAGCCGTGGGAGCACGTGTCCTTCTACGCCAATCGCATCGAAGGCCTGGCCCAAGGGCCGACATCTCCCGTCAATTCGGGCAACAGGACCATCATTGGCGGCGGACAGGCGTTTGCGCCCGCGCGCTCCAAACAAATCGAAGCGGGCGTGAAAGTCGACATGGGCACCTATGGGGCAACACTGGGTGTTTACCGTATCGAACAACCTGGGGCCGGTTACGTTCAGGTCATCGATGCGACGACAGCGCGCTACGTTCGCGAAGGCCTGCAGATCAACAAAGGCGTTGAGTTGAACGTCTTCGGCGAGCCGGTCAGCGGCCTGCGCCTGCTGGGCGGCGTGACCGTGATGAAGACCGAACTCAAGGACACGCAAAACGGCGCCAACGACGGTAACCGCGCCATCGGTGTGCCTTCGTTCCAGCTCAATGCCGGCGTGGATTGGGATGTGCCCGGCCTGCAAGGTGTAACCCTCAACGGTCGCATGTTGCGCACCGGTGGGCAGTACGCCGACGCCGCGAACAACCTGAGCCTGCCCGCATGGAACCGCTTCGATATCGGCGCGCGCTACAACTTCAAGGTGGCCGAGCGTGATGTCACCCTCGGCGCCACCGTGGAGAACGTCGCCAACGAGAAGTACTGGGAATCGGCCCAGGGCGGTTTCCTGAGCCAAGGTGATCCGCGTGTCGCCAAGCTGTCGGCCAGCGTGGACTTCTAACAGGGCGGCAACAACGTGAGCCGGCAGATTTGCGCATCGCCGGCTCACCACTAGACTCAGGGCTCCTCTCACATGGAAGTCCCGACAATGAAGTTATCTCGCTCCCTGCGCCAGGCAATTGCCCTGGCCACCCTGCTGTCTGCCGGCCACCTGGTGGCCCATGCCGCCGATATCCCGCTGTCCAAATCCCTTGAAGCCGATGAAGTCACCACCAAGGTGCTGGCAGTGGATGCCGCCAAGCATCAAGTCGTGCTTGCGGGTGCCGAGGGCCGTGAGGTGCATGTGCAGCTCACCGATGCCGCCAAGGACCTGGGCAACCTCAAGGTCGGCGACCAGGTCAAGGTATTGACCACCCACTCGGTCGCGGCCGTGCTGGACACCGACGTGGACAAGAGCGCACCGGACGCCAGCGAAAAAACCGGCGTGATCCGCGCCACAGCCGACAACCCCAACCCAGGTGGCGCTGCCTTCCGCCAGGTGCAGGTGCAACTGAAGATCACCCATATCGACCTGAAGAAAAACCAGGTCACCCTGGAGAATCCAGCGGGTGCGACGAAGGTGTTGAACGTTGAGAAACCGGAAATCCGTGCCGGCCTCAAAGACCTCAAGGTCGGGCAGAGTGTGGTGGTGATTTACACCGACACCCTGGAGATCACCACCGCTCACGAAGGCTGAGACCCGTGAAAGGCGGGCATCACTGAGGATGCCCGTTACCCTCAAGCCTGGCGGGCCCGGCTCAGGTAGTTTTCGATATTGCCCATCTGTTCGTCCCAGCCACGGGAATTCATTTTGAAGGCCTTCTGCCGTCGTGCCTCAGGCACGGTATCGAACCCGGATTCGACCACCCGCAGCAGAATGCCCGGCGCCCGATCCTCAATGGTGAATTCCACTAACGTTGGGGTTTCCTGGTCGTAGTCGACACCCTCCTCTACCGCAAAGGGATGCCACCAGAACGAGAACAGTGTTTGCGGCAGGATGCGTTCGATCCTGGCCTTCCAGATCACATGTTCGTAGCCCGGATAAGTGATCGGCGCCTCGATACTTTGCCCGGCAACGAAGGTTTTGCCTTTAAGGGCGATACCAAACCATTGGCCGAATTGCTCGGCATCGGTGAGGGCTTCCCAGACTTGTTTACGTGAAACGTTGAGCAGGACTTTTCGTTCGATTCGATCCAATACGTGCATAAGTCACCTCCTCCATTGACAGTAGGCGACATCGAACAATGCGCAACCTTTCGGCCGCGCATTGGTGTTGCGACTTACTTCAGAACGTCCACTTGGCGTTGACCATCGCATTACGCGGCTCGCCGTAGGAGCCCGAGTTGAACGTGCCCATGCCGTCGTAATACTTCTTGTCGAACAGATTGTTAACGTTCAGCCCCACCGACAAATGCTCATCCACCTGGTAGTTGGCCAACAGACCGACCACGGCGAAGGGATCCTGCACTGCCTTGTAGTACGGGCCGGTGTAGTTGATCTGCGTGGTGGCGTACATCTCGCTCTGCCAGGTGACATTGCCACCCACCGTCAAGCGGTTCAGGGCGCCCGGCAGGCGGTAAGTGGTGCCCAGCTTGAACAGGTTGAGCGGCTGGTTGACCTGCACGCGTTCGCCGTCCTTGGAGTGCGACTCGCGGTAGGTGTAGCCGCCGAATACGTTCCAACCGGCGGCCACTTCACCGGAAATCTCCGTTTCGACACCGCGCGTGGTGGTGCCGGCGATGGCCTTGTAGACCGTTTTGCCACTGGCATCGTTACCCGAGTCGGCGGCGGTGTTTTTTTGCTCGATGTCGAACAGGGCGATGCTCGCGTTCAAGGCACCGTCGAAGAATTCACCCTTGAGCCCGATCTCGTAGTTGTCGCCTTCCAGCGGGGCCAGCGAGCCGCCACTGGCGGTCTTGTAGAACGTCTGCGGCAGGAAGATGCTGGTGTAGCTGGCGTAGACCGAGTAAGTGTCGTTCAGGTCGTAGATGATGCCCGCGTAGGGGGTCACAACGCCGGTCTTTTTGGTTTTGTCGGTTTTTTGCGAGTAGGGGGCGTATTCCGTCACCTCGTCGAGCTGCTTCCACCAACTGACGCGGGTGCCGAGAATGAGGGTCAGCGGGTCCATCGGCTTCAAACGTAAAGCGCCATACACACCGGTCTGTTGCAGGGTGGTAACGGCCCCCCCGGCTTCATTGTAGGAACGGCGCCCATACTGCCGGCCGTCCCACGTGAAGATGTTGTCCACATCACCATAGTCATTGTCCTGGCCGGCCAGGGTACTGCTGTAGTTGGGGAAGTTCAGGTGAGTGTGCGAAGTGCTCGCGCCCACTACCAACTCGTGCTCACGCCCTCCCAGCTGGAACGGACCATTGGCGTACACATCGAGCGTGTCCTGGGTCTGGTAGCTGTCGAGACGGTAGATGAACGCCTTGGCGCCCTGGCCGGTGATCGGGTCCGGGTAGCTGCCACTGGCGGAAGCACCCTGCCCTTTGCGATAGGAATACTGATGGCTGTAGGCAGTCTTCAGGCTCCAGTCGTTGTCGAGCTTATGGTCCAGCATGGTGCTGAAGGTGTAGCTGGTGTTGTCCATGTAGCTGGAGCGTGTTGCCGGGTTGAAGGAGCGGGAAAAATCGGTCTGGCGGCCATTGTTGTAGAACAACGGAATATGGCCGTAGCTGGTGCCATTGGCATCGTTGTTCTGGTAATCCAGGCTGGTGCGCAGGGTGGTGCTGTCATTCAGGTCGATATCCAGCGCGCCATACATCACACGCTTTTCTTGCTTGTACCAATCCACGAAGGACTTCTGTTTCTGGTACGCCGCGACAAAACGCCCGCGCACATTACCGGTTTCGGTCAACGGGCCCGACACGTCGACTTCGGAGCGATAGCGATCCCAGGCGCCTGCTTCTCCCGCAATGTGCGCCTGGAAGTCTTTGGTCGGGCGCTTGCGCACCAGGTTGATGGTGGCCGACGGCGTACCTGCACCGCTCATCAAGCCGGTGGCACCGCGCACCACCTCAACCCGATCGTAGATGACCATGTCGGAGAGCGGGCCGATATATTGCTGGGACTCGTTGGCGATCTGGGACGGAATGCCGTCGTACTGGAAGTTCTGGATCTCGAAACCGCGGGAGTAAAAGGAGTAGCGCTCGCTGTCTCGATGGTTGCTGCTGATACCAGGGGTGAAACTCAGCACTTCGCTGAGGGTGGACAGGTGCTGGTCGTCCATCAGTTTGCGGGTGACTACGCTGACTGACTGCGGCGTTTCGCGCAGGGACAGCGGCAGCTTCGTCGCCGTGCTGGCCGCACCCGTGGTGTAGGAACCGCTGTTTTCGGTGGTCAGACCCAGCCCTTCGGCGTTGATGTTGGTGGCGCCAAGGCTCAGGGTGCCCGTGCTGGCTTGGGGCGCCAAGCCGTAACTGCCGTCGTTATTGCCGGACAGGGCTAGGTTGCTGCCCGTCAACAGTTGGGCAAAACCTTGTTCGACGCTGTAAGTACCTTGCAGGCCGGCACTTTGCTTGCCGGCGGTCAGGCCCGAATCGAAGGACAACACCACGCCAGCATCACTGGCAAATCGGCTCAATACCGAGCCCAGCGGGCCTGGGGCGATGGAGAAAGCCCGCTGCTGGCTGGCCGCCATGGCGCTGGAGCCTGCCGCAAATAAAGGGGTAAGCAGCCCGGCTTGCACCATCAACGACACGCCAAACAGCGCGACCTGCATAGGCTTTTTACGAAATGACCGAAGCGGCTGAGTGGCGACTGAGGTTTGCCCTGCGCGCATGTTGACTCCTGATGACTTGAAGCGAATGAAGGGGGTTTGCAGGAGGAGTCGAACGAAGGGCGGTAAATCGACAACAGTTGTTGATAATTATTTTCAACCGTGCGGGACGACGGTCGTCCAATAGCGGGTGCGTGCCCTGAGACGCACCGGCAGCGCGTGGGTCAAGGCGTTGAGGGCAAGGTCGATATCGTCCAGGGAATAAGCCCCCGAGACTGTCAGATGGCCGACTTCAGGCGCGCATCCCAGGTAACCCGACCGGTAGCGCGACAATTCGGCCAGCAGGCGATCCAGACGCCAGTTGTCGACGATCAGCCGACCCTGCGCCCATTCGCCTTCGCCAGGTTCGTTGGCCCGAAGGGAGAGCATGCGCCGGGTATCGAACGTGACAGTCTGGCCGGCTGTGATCACGGTTTCCGCCGGTTCGATGCCCTGACGCACCGCCACCGCGTGTTGCAATACGCTCATGCCGGTGAAGTCATCGAACTGGCGAACGGTAAAACGCGTGCCCAACGCGCGCATTTCACCTTGGGCACTGCGCACCCGAAAAGGACGCGGGTCGGGGGCCGTTTCCACGAGGATTTCTCCGGCACGCAAGATCAGCAAGCGTTGCTCGGCGGTGTAGTGGATATCCACGGCGCTGGCGGTATTGAGGGACAGCCGTGTGCCATCGTCCAGGCGCAAGCTATGACGCTCGCCGGTGGTGGTGCGTTGATCGGCCATCCAATACGGCGCCTGTCGATAGCCGGACCAGCCGATGGCGCTCACGCCGGCACCGACCACCACACTCTTGAGCAGCGCACGGCGGCCAAATCGTCGGGACTGGTCGGTAGCGACGTCCAGCACATTGACGGCGACCGCGCCGGGCAGGCACTGGAGTTGGTTTTGCAGGATCTCCACGCGCTGCCAAGCCCATTGATTCAGCGAGTGTTCATCTCGCCAGGCGAGCCAAGCTGCGTGCAACTCAGGGTCTCCGGGCTCGGCCGCCAGGCGGGCGACCCAGTGGGCTGCCGCGCTGAGGGCTTGGCGTTGCGCGTCATGGGTCACCTTCAATGCTCCAAGGCGAAGATCAGGCAATGCTCGGTGGCTTTGGCAATGTATTTGGTCACCGAACTTACCGAGACCTGTAGCTGTTCGGCGATGTCCTTGTAAGGCATGCCCTGCAACTGTGAGAGCAAGAAGGCGCGCTTGGCCTTGCGCCCAAGACCATCGAGCATGGCATCGAGGCGCTGCAGGGTTTCGATGACCAACAGCCGCTCCTCCGGCGAGATGGCATAGGCTCGCGGCTGCTCGGCCAGGGCCTGGAGATAAGCCTGCTCCAGGGCTTTGCGGCGAAAGCTGTCGATCATCACTCGCTTGGCGATCGTCACTAGGAAGTGCCGTGGCTCCTTCAATTCAGCGGCTACCGGCTGCGTGCGCTCGGCGAGCAATAAACGGATGAAGGTGTCTTGAGCCAGGTCAGCCGCCTGATGGGAGCAACCCAGGCGCGAACGTAACCAGCTGACCAACCAGCGGTGGTGGTCACCGTAGAGTTGGCCAATGGGTTCGTGGGAAGAATGAGGCCCAGCAGACAAAGGCATAATGATATTGCGCACGAATGAGAACGCTTCGCAATTTAGAGCAATGTAGGAATAAGGGCAATGGCTTGTATGACTGTGATGCGCAGCGTGTCGGCGAAAGGTAAATTATCCCCCTCCCCCTGAGGTGATCACGATGACTCAACAGCTCCATGGAAGTTGCTTCTGCAAGGCCGTGCACTATCAACTCGACAGCTTGGATATGCCCATAAGCCACTGCCATTGCGACAGTTGCCGCAAGGTACATGCGGCGGCATTTGTGGCGACAGCCGGCGTAATGCGTGAACACTTTCGCTGGACGCAGGGCCAGGCGTTGCTGGCGTCCTTCGAATCGTCGCCGGGTAAACTCCGGCATTTCTGCTCGCGCTGCGGCTCACACCTGATGGCAGAGCGTGGGCATCAGCCCCACGTCATTGTACGGGTGGCGACGCTGGACGATGATCCGGGCGTCAGGCCTACAGCGCACATCTGGACCGCCCATGATGTGCCTTGGCTGTCCTACGAAGACGTAGACCAATGGGACGAGTGGAAAGCCTGAATCATACCTTGGGATCGCCGGGCGCTTTGGCCGGCGTCGCATATTGGGGTTTCAGATGGCCTTCCTGGTCGAGGAGCCAGGCGTCCATGATCTGGCGCACCACAGGGCCTGCCACGCGGCCGCCGGCCTCGCCGTTTTCGATCATCACCGAAATCACGATTTTCGGGTGTTCGGCCGGCGCGAAGCCGACGAACAGGGCGTTGTCGCGATGGCGCTCCAGGGTCTTCTCTCGGTTGTAGCGCTCGCCCTGCTTGATCGCTACCACTTGCGCCGTACCACTCTTGCCGGCAATGCGGTATTGCGCGCCTTGTGCGGCAGCACGGGCGATGCCGCGCGGATCGTGCATCACCAGTTGCATGCCGTGATTGACCTGTTCCCAATCACGTGGGTCCTTGAGGACCACGTTCGGCATCGGGTTTTCATCCACTGGCGGCACGCCGTTGATGGTCTTGGCCAAATGCGGTCGGTTCCACACGCCTTTGTTGGCAATCAGTGCAGTGGCTTGGGCCAGTTGCAGCGGTGTGACCTGCATGTAGCCCTGGCCGATGCCAAGGATCACCGTTTCACCCGGAAACCAGGGTTGGCGACGCGTGGCGCGCTTCCAGGCCTGGGAAGGCATCAGGCCGGCGGACTCTTCGAACATGTCCAATGAGACCTTCTGGCCCAGACCGAACTCAGCCAGATAGTCATGCAGGCGATCGATGCCCAGCTTGTGGGCCAAGTCGTAAAAATAGGTGTCGTTGGAACGCATGATGGCCGCGTCCATGTCTACCCAACCGTCGCCGCTGTGGTTCCAGTTGCGGTATTTGTGGTCAAAGTCCGGCAACTGGTAGTAGCCAGGGTCGAATACTCGGGTTTGAGCAGTGACAACACCACTGTCCAGGCCGGCGATGGCGACTTCCGGCTTGATGGTCGAGCCTGGCGCGTAGAGACCACGTAGCACACGGTTGAACAGCGGCCGGTCGATAGAATCGTGCAGCGCGGCGTATTCCTTGAAGCTGATACCGGTGACAAACAAGTTCGGATCGAAACTTGGCTTGCTGACCATGGCCAGTACTTCACCGGTTTGGGGATCCAGTGCAACCACCGAACCACGGCGATCACCCAAGGCTTCTTCCGCCGCTTCCTGGAGATGCACGTCGAGGCTCAGCACGATGTTTTTGCCGGGAATCGGGTCGGTGTGCTTGAGTACGCGCAGTACGCGGCCTTGCGCATTGGTCTCGACTTCTTCATAGCCGACGTGGCCATGCAGCTCCGACTCGTAAAAGCGCTCGATACCGGTCTTGCCGATGGACTGCGTACCGCGGTACTCCACGGAGTCGAGGGCTTTGGATTCTTTCTCGTTGATCCGGCCTACGTAACCTATGGAGTGCGCAAAGTGAGCGCCCAACGGGTAATGGCGGACGAACTGCGGTTCTACGTCTACACCTGGGAGGCGGAACTCGTTCACGGCCAGCAGCGCGATCTGCTCTTCGGTCAACTCGTAAAACAAGGTCACAGGGACGAAGGGATGGCGTGCCTGCTTCAGCGCCTTGTCGAAGACAGCGCGATCTTCGGCAGGCAAGTGCAGCAAGCTGACGATAGCGTCCAGCTCGCCCTTGAGGTCGGTGGTGCGTTCGCGGGTGATGGTCAGGTTGTAGCTGGGGCGGTTGTCGGCCAGTACCACACCGTTACGGTCATAGATCAACCCGCGCGTGGGAGTGATCGGCAACACGTGGACACGGTTGTTTTCAGAAATCGTCGAGTGATAGTCGAACTGTACGACCTGCAGGAAATACATGCGCCCCACTAGCGCGCAGGTAATGCCAATCACCAACAGCGCACAGGCGAGCAGGCGCTTGTTGACCAGGCGGTTCTCTTTTTCGTGATCTTTGATCGGTATCGGTTCAGGCATTTCTACAGCATCTCGTTGAAGAAGGTCGACGCCGCGTCCTGCGGATGAAAGCTCAATCCCTGTGAAAATGTGCTGCACCATACCAAAAATGCGGAAACACTTTGCATCGAATTCCCGAACGGCGTGCTAATGACCCGTTTTATGAGAGCAATTGCGCAGAGGAAGCCCAGGGTTGGCAGGTTGATTTACGACGACTGAACTTTTCGGCCGCCCAAAACAAAACCCCATC
>NZ_JACAPG010000029.1 GCF_013385825.1 Pseudomonas reactans
ATTACGGGCACACCGAGCGTGAGCGAGGTGCCGAGTGTTGGGGCAAGAGCCCTTTGGTTACTTTGGGGCTTTTCCAAAGTGACCCGCCGTAAGGGCGGAACCCATACCCGCCATCACCCAAATAACGGATATGTACCCAACCCATCACCTACAACACAAGCGCCTCTACCTCACGGCTTTCAACCCCACGCAAATACGTCTGATACAACGCTGCATACGCGCCACCCCGCGCGATAAGAGCCGTATGCGGTCCCAGCTCCACCACCTGCCCATGCCTCACCACCGCAATCCGGTCCGCATCACGAATCGTCGCCAGTCGATGCGCAATGATGATCGCCGTACGCCCCTCACACAGCCGCCGCAACGCCCGCTGAATCCGCCGCTCCGTATGAATATCCACCGCCGACGTCGCCTCATCCAGCACCAACACCGCAGGATCCGCCAAGTAAGCGCGAACCAGGCACACCAGCTGCCGTTGACCGTGGCTCAAGTGCGCCCCCAGAGGGCCAACTTCAGTGTGGTACTGATGCGGCAGACGCTCCAACACCTCATCGGCGCCCAACTCACGGGCGGCGGCGATCAGCGTACTGTCGTCGGCCCGGGGCGCGGCCAGGCGCAGGTTGTCGAGGATGCTGCCGCTGAACAGCACATTGTCCTGCAACACCACGCCAACGTGACGGCGCAAGGTGTGCTGGGCCAGATCGCGTACATCAATGCCGTCCAGCCGCACGGCGCCACTCTGCGCTTCGTAAAACCGCGTCAGCAATTGCACCAGCGTGCTTTTTCCGTGCCCGGAGGGGCCGACAATCGCCAGCACTTCACCGGCCGGTATATGCAGGTCCAGGCCCGTGATCACGGGCGCCTGGCCGTAGCTGAAGCCCACGTTGTCAAAATGCACTTCGCCGCGCGCATGCTCCAACGGCTGGGGCCTCTCACGGTCTACGATCAGCGGCGTGGTATCCAGCAGCAGGAAAATCCGCTGGGCCGAGGCCGAGCCGGTCGCGTAGCGTTCAAACAGGTCCGACAGCTCCTGCAAGGGCCCGAGGAACAAAAACACATAGAACAGACTTTCCGCGACCTGGCCGACACTCACATCACCCGCCGCCAATCCATACGCGCCCACCAACAGCAGCACCGCAATACCCGCCGAGCTGAGCAGCGCGGTGAACGGTGCAAACCATGACGAACGCACGCTGCCGCGAATCAATGCCAGGTTAAAGTCATCCAGCAAACCCCGATAACGCCGCAGGTTCGGTGCTTCCTGGGCGCATTGCTGCAACAGGCGCGCGCCGCTGACGCTTTCCACCAGGTGCGCAGTAAAGCGGCTGCGGTTCTCCGCAACCGTGGCCCAGTTACGCTGGGAAATGCGTTTGAAGCTCCACGTGGCGAGCACCAGCAACGGCACCGTCGCCACCAGGCTCAAGAAGAATCGTGGGTCGATGCGCCACAGCATCACCGAGGCCAGGCCACAGCGCAGCACCGCGCCTAGCAATTCCGGCGGACCCTGGATCACCAAGGGTTCGAGGGCGTCGACGTCGCGGTCGACCCGGGAAATGATGCGTCCGGCACGGGTCTGGTCGAAGTAGCTCACGCTCAGGCTTTGCACATGGGCGAACACCTGCACGCGCAAGGCATTCAACACCCGGATCGCGGCGCTGCCGGCAATGAACTGCGAGACCCCGGCCAGCAGGAAGCGCGCCAGCCAACTGGCCGCCAAGCCCAGCCCCAGCCATACCACCAGACGCTCATCCAGCAGCCAGTGGTCGGCCTGTTGAATCAGCCCGCGATCAAGCAGTTCGCGCACGAACCACGGCCGTAGGAAAACGGTGAACACCAGCAGGATTTCGATGCCGATCACCGCCAGGATCTGCCGACGGATGGGCCTCAGTAAAGGCAGCAACCGCTTGAACATGCTGCGATCCAAGGCTTTTTTGGCCAGCATTTCTTCGATTTCGATGTCGCTCAAGGCTTTGCCTGGCAGCGGGTTAGCCATGGTCGATCCCCAGCAAGTCGCGGTAGTACGGATTGGATGATTGCAGGTCGGCGTGCGGGCCTTCGGCGCAGATCTTGCCGTTGTCGAGCACCAGCACACGGTCAGCCAGCAGGATGGTCGAGAGCTTGCTGGAGATCACCAGCACCGTGGTGCCATGCAGTTGCCGCAGGTTGTGCAGCACCTGGCGCTCGCTGATGGCGTCAAGGGCACTGGTGGCATCGTCCAGGCACAGGATGTCCGGTTTACCCAATAGCGCGCGGGCCAGGCACAGGCGTTGGCGCTGGCCGCCGGATAATGTCACGCCGCGATCGCCCAACGGAGTTTCCAGGCCGAGGGGCAGGCGCTGCAACACGTCTGAAGCGGCGGCGAGCCGTAGCGCCTCGCGCAGTTCCTCGTCGGTGGCAGCGGGCGCGCTGAGGCGCAGATTGGCGGCCAGGGTACCGGCGAACAGAAAGCTTTCCTGGGGCACCACGTGCACACGCTTGCGTAGCGGGCCCAGTTGCAGCTCGCGGATGTCTTGCCAGCCGGCGCTGTCTGAACCCAGCAGCAGACGCCCGGCGGTGACGTCACTCAAGCGCGGCAGCAGGCCCGCCAGCAGGCTTTTGCCGGTGCCGGTGGCGCCGACCAAGGCGACGATTTCACCGGGCTGCAAGGTCAGTGAGCAGTCGTGAAGGATGTCACGGCCCCCGCCTGGCGCCGTCACGCTGACCTGTTCCAGCTTGAGCCCCAGGGGACCGGCGGGCAGGGTGGCAGTACCGTTGCGGATCTCGGCGGGGGCGTCGAGCAATTGCCAGATTCGCTCGGCGCTGGCGCGGGCATCGGCGAAGGTCTGCATGACCCGGCCGATGCCCTCGATACGAAACACCAGGGTGGTGGCGATCAGCAGTGAGGTGACCAGTTCGCCAATCCCCAATTGCCCGGCTGCGACCAAGTGCGCGCCGTACACCAGGATCCACACATGCCCCAATGCAACGACCGCCTGGGGCAGCGGGATGCGTGAGCTGGAATAGGCCAGTGCCTGGCGCGCCAATGCAGCGAACACCGCGACCTGATCGGAAAACCCTTGGATACGTGGCTGTTCAAGAGCAAATGACTTGATCACGCGCACGCCGCCAATGCCTTCGCTCAGGTCCTGGTTGACCCGGTCATAGGCGCTGCCTACGGCGCGGTCCAGGCTTACCAACCGTTCGGTCTGGCGCACGAAAATCCACAACCCGGTGACCGTCAACAGCAGCGGCACCAGCCCCAGCAACGGGTGGTACCAGCTCAATAGGCCCACCGTGGCGAGCACCACCAGCGGGGTTTCTACCAACTGGCGCCAGAAGGTGATCAGCGCATCGCGCACCTTGTCCGCGTCGCGGGTGGTCCGGGTGATCATCTCGCCCATGCCGTGCTGCCAGTGATAGCCCAGGTGCAGGCTTTGCACCTGGACCAGGATGCGTTCGCGCAGGCGCGTCAGCAGTTCCTGGCTGATCACCAGCGAAAGCACGCTGGCGATGTATTGCAGCACACCGCGCCCAAGCGCCACGGCGAGCATCAGCCCCAGCCAATACCAGCCAAGGCTCGCGTCCAGGCTACCGTCGGCGTTATGGACCACGGCGCGGCCGGCGCTGACATCATTCACCGCATGCCCGATCAGCCATTGTTGCCAAACCAGCCCCAAGTTGATGGCTACGTACAGCGCAGCCACCAGGGTGAATCGCCAGGGCATTTCCCGGTAGATCGCCAGGCTGCGTAGAAGAGGGTGTTGTTCGATCATGAAAAGCTCATCAGGCAAAAACAGGAAAGGGCCGCGGACGGCCCGAATGGCTTATTTTCGGGTGGCGCCCTGGGTTTCCTTGGCATTCAGGATCGCGGTGTATTCGCCTGGGTCCACACCGTTGAGGTAGTAGTTACCCACATGGTGCAAGCGCCAGCGGATCGGGTCGTGGGTGGTGTGCACGCGGGCGTTGCGCCAGAAGCGATCCAGGTTCCACTTGCTCAGCGAGGAACTGGCGCCGAGCAGCGAGAAGATATCGCTGGAGATCTTCAGCGAAGCGCTGTCGGAATGCGCGCGGGCGGTGGCCACCGAGAGGATCAACTCATCCTGCAGTTCCTTGTTCTCCGGATCCAGTTCATGCAGGTCGAACACCCGCGCCGCATCACGCAACAGGGATTCAGCCGCTCGTAGGGCCACCGCGTATTCGCCGATCTGCTTGATGATATGCGGCTCTTCATTGGCGTGGTCGACGCCGCTTTCCACCCACGGCCGGGCGTTGTGCTTGAGATAGTCGACTGCCGCGGCCAGGGCGCCGGCGGCGATGCCGGTGTCGATAGCGGCGTGGAGGATCTGCGGGAAGGTCAGCCCGGTGCGTTTCATCGGGCCTTTGCGACGTGACACGTAGTCTTCGTCCAGCACGATGTTGTCGAAATTCACCGTGCCGCTGACCGAGTTCTTCTGGCCGAAGGCTTCCCAGTCATCCACCAGCGTGAGTCCCGGTGCATTGCGGTTGAGTAGCACGCCGGCGCCGCCGTCATCGGAGGCGGCCGTGAGCGAGATCCATTCGGCCAGATAGGAGCCCGTGGAGTAGAACTTGCTGCCATTGAGCACCAGCGCGCCATCTTCGCGGCGATCGACGCGGGTCTTGAGCGCGAATTTGTTCTTGCCGCCCACCTCGGCCAGCGCATTGCCGAAGCGTTTGCCGGCCAGCACGTCACTGACCAGGCGATCACGCACCGCCTCCGGGTAGCCGGTGAAAACCCCGCGCAGCATCACGTTGTGGATCTGCAGCAGTTGCCCGACGCCGCCATCGGCCACCGAGATGATGCGCACGGTTTCAACGATGGTTTGCACCGAAGCGCCGAGCCCGCCAAAGGCCTTGGGCACGCCGATGGCGGTGATGCCGCTTTCGGACAGCAGTTGCGCCTGGCGCCAGGGCAGTTGGCCGTTCTGCTGGCTGTCGGCGGCGATGGAGGCGATTTCCACCGCGATGTCCTTGGCGGCAGCAATGGCCTCGGCTTCGCTGTGCAGTTGGCGTATAGGCGCCTGTTCAAACGTAGTCATGTATTCATCCTTCTGGTTTGGTTCGCATCCAAGGGGTTGCGGTGTTGGAATGGGCTTGAGCAAGTTCCAAGCCAATGTGAAAAGCCATGCTGTACAGGGGCTGCGCAGGCGGGGTGCTGCTGGAGAAGCAGCTCGAGCAAGTGGCTGCTGGCGCAGCAACAGTGCTGTTGGCAGGTCAGCAGTCGCCTGCTCCAGCAAGCACCAGTACCCTTGTAAACCGGGGCTCACGCCAATTGGCACGGCCTCTGCAATACCTCCCTCCACTGACTTGCCCAACTCAATGGAGCTGCCCATGACCCTTTCCGCTGTCCTGCCCACGCCTGAGCTTGAGCAGATCTGGTTCACCCGCTGCCCGGTGCCCACTGCGTCCGGCATCGCCTACAAGCTGGGGTGGTTGACCGAAGAGTTCGCCCCGGATGGCCTGCCGGTGTCCACGTTGCAGGAGGCTCGCCAACTGGGTCGCCACCATTACGATCACGACCTGCCGGGGCTGTTTCGCGAAGGCGGCAATGTCCCCGCATTGGCAGCACGTGCTGCAGGTGCGCCAAGCCGATTGATCGGCCTGACCTGGATCGAGGAGTGGCAGACCATTCTGGTCCGTCCGGACTCCGGCATCACCCGGCCCGAAGACCTGAAAGGCAAGCGCCTGGCCCTGCCGGCCTGGGGCGACAGTCGCCCCGGCAGCATCGCTCGAGCCATGAGCCTGCACGGCTACAAGGGTGCATTAAGCCTGGCCGGGCTGGGGTTTGATGACGTGGAACTGGTGGAAGTGGCGCTGCACGACCAAGAGCAAGCACCGGACCCGCAACAAGGGCTTCAGCGCCTGTGGTCGGGCCTGGATTACCTGGTGCGCGGCGAGGTGGACGCGGTCTACGTCAAGGGCGCTTCGGCGGCCGATGCGGCGCGCCGGTTGGGCCTGGTGGTGGGCATCGACCTGGATCTGATCGCCGAACCGCGTTATCGCATCAACAACGGCACGCCTCGTCCAATCACCGTGCACCAGAGCCTGCTGGACAACCACTTTGACCTGGTGGTGCGCTTCCTTGCGCAAACCCTCAGCGCGGCAGAGTGGGCGGCGAACCATCGCGACAGCCTCAACGCGATTCTCGAAGAGGAAACCCGCGCCGGCAGTGCCGGAGTCGCCGAAGCCTATCGCGGCGATTTCCACACCACCCTGGCGCCGGATCTGTCGGCACAGCGCCTGGAATTCCTCACCACCCAAAAAGACTTTCTCTACCTGCACGGCTTCCTGGAACGCGATTTTTCCATCGTCGACTGGGTCGACCCGCGCCCTCTGCAAGCTGCCCATGAACTGTTGGCCAAGCGCCGCGCCTGAAACCGGAGAACTCACATGACTGCCATTGCCCACGCTCAACCGATCAGCCTCGAACTGCAGGCCTTTGTCGACAAAGTGCTGCTGGAGGCCGAAGAGGCTTTCACCGTGTTCCGTGAAACCAACACCATCACTGCCAATGGCACCGTCGGTTTTATCGAGCGCGTGCCCGGCCAGGAACTGCTGGTGTCGGTGAACTACGGCGGCCCGTGGAACTACCGTAAACCGCTGCAAGCCACCGTCACCGACTTTGCCGGCAATGTGATCCTCGGCAAGGGCAAAGGTGGCCTGGGGCGCTACACCAAGCTGTTCCAGCAACACCCGGATGTGACCACTGTGTCCCACGTGCATTCGCCGTACCTGGGTGCCTGGGCCCAGACCCACCGTACATTGCCGTTCCATTACGTTCCGGTGCAGCGCTATCAATTGGCCCGTGAACTGCCGGTGTACATCGACCGTCGCCAGCAGGAAGTGGACTTCATCCTCGACAAGATCGCCGAGAACCCCTTCAACCTGGCGATCCTTGAAGCCAACGGCGGCTCCACCGTGTGGGGCAAGCAAGGGCTGCGCGCCACGGCGGAATTCATCCTGTTGCTGGAGGAGGGCGCACAGCTGCAATTGCTCGCCGATGCACTGGGTGGTTCCCGCGCTTATGGACCGGGCGTGTTGACCCAGCAGTGGAAGATGAGCGGGCTGTTTGAACAGGCCACCGCGCTGGGCCTTGTACCCGCCATCGACCGCAAAAACTAAACACACCACGAACCCCTTGTAGGAGCCGGCTTGCCGGCGATGGCGGCGGTACATCCAACATTGATGTTGCCTGATGCACCGCTATCGCCGGCAAGCCGGCTCCTACAGGGATGGCGATATATTCAAGGATGTTTGTCATGGCTGTGAAGATTCTCTGGTACCTCACCACCCCGGATGGCCCTTACCCGTGGGAACCCGAAGGCCGCTGGAAAACCGACTTTCAACACCTCAAGCAGCTCGCGGTCGCCAGCGATCGCCTCGGCTACTACGGCTCGCTGCTCGGCTCCAGCCCCAACGAAAGCCTTGCGGTTGCCGCCTCGCTGATCGACGCCACCCAACGCCTGCGCTTTTTGGTAGCGCAACACCCGGGCGAGCTGTCGCCGGCGGTCCTGGCCAAGTGGGCGCTGACGTTCGACCAGTTCTCCAACGGTCGCCTGCTGTTCAACGTGGTCAACGGCAATGACGCCGGCCTCGCCACCCTCGGCGTGCATTATCCCCATGACGAGCGTTATGCATTCAGCCTCGAATACTGGCGAGCGTTCCAGGGCTTCTATGCGGGTGATACGCGGGGCTATGACGGTGATTACGTCAAGCTCGCCCCTCGGACGCCGGGCGCCGCCAGCCATCCCTTGGGTGGCTGGCATCCGCCTTACCAGAAACCGGGTATCCCGCTCTGGGGCGCCGGCACCTCGGGGCCGGGCGTCGAGCATTCGGTACAACTGCTGGATGTGTACCTGAGTTTCGCCAACACACCGCCGAAACTCGGTGACAAGTTCCGCAAGGTGGCGGCCGAAGCCGCGAAGATCGGCCGCGAGCTGACCTTCGGCACCCGCCTGCAGATCATCGTGCGCGAGACCGAGGAAGAAGCCTGGGCCCACGCCGAAAAACTGCTGCAACGCACCTCGCTGCACACCGCGCGAAATGCGATTGAGCGCCAGTTGCCGCCCGGTGTGAGCTTCGAGGCGTTCCACAGTGACGACCCACAAACCCAGCGCAACGTCGAGACCATCCGCGCCGGGCGTTTGCCCTGCGCGCGTGAGCTGGAGATCTACCCCAACGTGTGGCTGGGCCCGAGCCTGTTCGGTTTCAACATCCTCGGCCCGGCGGCGGGCACCTACCTGGTGGGCAGCGCCGAACAAGTCGCCGAACGTATTCGCGAATATGAAGCCCAGGGCACCTCGGCCTTCATCCTCTCCGGTTTCCCGCTGATCGACGAAGCCCACCGCGTGGCAGACCTGCTGTTTCCACTGCTGGACCTGGACCACGGTTTTGAAGTACCGCGCCTGGGTGTCACGCAAACGACTGAACAGCGCGAAGAGGCTTGATCGATGAATGATGGATTTTCCCGCCGAGCGTTTCTCGGCCATAGCCTGGCCATTGGCGGCGGCTTGCTGCTCGCCGGTTGTGACAGCGGCGCAGCCTCCCAGAGCGCGGCGGTGCTCACCGGTAAACCGGTAGGCGGCGGCCGCCTGCGCGTCGGCATTATCGACGGCGACCAGTCCGGCAACCTGGACGCGCATAAACCGGTGGGCGGCGGGATCATTCGCGGGTGGGCGCTATACAGCAAGTTCTGGGAATGGAACACAGACGTCAGCACACGCCTGGCCCTGGCCGAGTTTGCCGAGCCGAATGCCGATGCCAGCGCCTGGACCATTCGCATCAAGCCGGGCCTGGAGTTCCACCATGGCAAGACCATTGGTGCCGATGACATGCTGTTTTCGTTGCTGCGCCTCACCGATCCAAAACTGGCCTCGCCGTTTGCAGGGTTGGTCGGTGCCATCGACCGCAACGCGTTGCGCAAGCTGGATGAGCGCACCATCGAAATCCGTTTCAAGCAGGGCCAGAGTTTCTTTCCACTGGATGAAACCCTGATCAGCTTTGGCGGCATCGTGCCGACGGACTACGACCCGATCACCAACCCGGTGGGCGCCGGCCCCTACAAACTCAAACGTTTCGTGCCTGGCCAGCGCTCGCTGTACGAACGTTTCGAGAACTATTACAAGCCCGGCCAACCTTACGCCGATGAGCTGGAAATCATCGAATTCAAGGACCAGGTGTCCCGCGTCGCCGCTTTGCGCGCCGGGCAGATCGATGTCGCCAGTGGCGTGCAGGCTGAGCACAGCGCATTGCTCAAGGCCGATTCGCGGTTGTCGTTGTGCGTATCGCCAAGCACCTCATTTACCGGTTTTAACCTGAACCTGGCCAAGCCTCCATTTGATGATGTACGGGTGCGCCAGGCCTTTCGCCTACTTGCGGACCGACAGGAACTGGTGGACCGTGGCCTGAACGGCTTTGGTCGCGTCGCCAACGACCTGTATTCGCCCCATGACCCCACCTACAACCACGCAATCGCGCAACGCCCCTATGACCTGGAACAGGCGCGCTCGCTGCTGCGCCAGGCGGGGCAGGCGGATTTGCGTGTAGAACTGACCACCACGCCGGGGCCGGGTGTGAATGCCGCCTTGGTATTTGCCCAGCAAGCCAAAAAAGCCGGTGTGGACGTGCGTGTCACCCAGGTTGACGGCGCGGTCTTCAATGGTCCGCAACGCGAACAATGGCAACTGTCACCAGGCTCTACACCGGCCCGTGGCTTCCTGGCGTCGGCGCTGCACAACGACGCGCCGCTGGCGATCTACAACCGCAGCAATTTTCATGATCGGCGTTTCGACGACCTCTATCGCCAGGCCCTGGCCCAGCCCGATCTGGAACTGCGCAAAAGCTTGGTGCATGAAGCCCAGCAAATCCAGCACGAGCGTGGCGGCCTGTTGATCTGGGGCTTTAACGATGTGCTGGACGCGGCGTCGGTGAAGGTCGGCGGCCTGACGCCGGAGCAGACCACCTTCGCTTCCTGGCGTTTTGACGAGTTGTGGTTGAACCATGTCTGAGCCGTCCTGCAAGTCCCCGCGCACGCCTGCGTGGCTGTCGTGGTTTATCGGGCGCCTGGGTTATGGCCTGCTCACCGCCTGGGTGATCAGCCTGGTGGTGTTCATCGCTACCCAGGCGCTGCCCTCGGACCCGGCGCGGGTGATCCTCGGCCCGGATGCGCCGCTGGAAAGCATCCTCACACTCCAGCACCAGCTGGGCCTGGACCAGCCGATCCTCTGGCAATACCTGCGCTGGTTCGGCTCAGCCTTGAGCGGCGATCTCGGCGAGTCGCTGGATTCGAATGCGCCGGTCAGCGATATCCTGTGGGGCCGATTTGGCTACACGCTGGTGTTGCTGACGGGGGTGATCCTGGTCGTGGTGCCCGCCGCACTGGCGCTCGGCGTTGGCTTGGCGCTGCGCCGGGACAGTCGACTGGACCGTTGGAGCCTGTCGCTGCTGATCTTTCTCAAGGCCACGCCAGGCTTTTTGTTGGCCATCGGCCTGGTGCTGCTGTTTTCCATGCCGCACATGGACTGGCTGCCCGCCGTGTCGATCCTCGACCCCGACCAGTCGCTGCTGCGCCAGCTCAAGTTCCTGGTGCTGCCGGTATTGGCCCTGAGCCTCACCGCGCTGCCATACCTCACGCGCATGGTGCGTGCTGCGATGATCGAAGCGCTCGATTCCGATTACGTGGTGGCGGCGCGCCTGCGCGGCATTCCTTACCGGCGCATCGTGTGGGGCCACACCTTGCCCAACGCATTGGTCCCCGCGATCCAGGGCGTGGCGCTGACCCTGCGCACGCTGATCGGCGGCGCAGTACTGGCCGAGGTGATCTTCAGCTACCCCGGCATAGGCACGGCCCTCAACGCGGCAATCCAGATGCGCGACCTGCCGATGATCCAGGCGATTGTGCTGGTGATCACCCTGGCGGTGGTGCTGATCAACCTGTTGGCCGACCTGTTGACCGTGCTGCTCACGCCCAAGCTGCGCACGGCGCGCCGGGTCACGATGATTCAACGCAACCGCCGGGGCATCACGCCGTGGTGGCGGCGTTCGCGAGGTGATGCATGAACGAGCCGCAAATCCGCAACGGTACACTGGTCACGGCGCTGGTGATTGCGTTCGCGTTGCTTGGCCCCTGGCTGGCGCCCCATGGTTCGACCGATATGGTGGGGCCGGTGTATGGCGCACCTGCCGGGTCGGCGTGGCTGGGGTATGACTTTTTGGGACATGACGTGCTGTCGCGCTTGCTCAACGGCGGCTTGTCGGTGCTGTGGATGTCGGTGGCGGCGGCGAGCATCGCGTTGGCCATCGGTAGCACGCTGGGCTTGCTGGCGGGGCTATCACGGCGGCGCCTGGACCAGTTGATCACGTGGTCGGCGGATGTGTCCCTGGCCTTTCCCGACCTGATTCTGGTGCTGTTGATCGTCTCGATGCTGGGCCGCGCGCCGTGGCTGATTGTGTTGACCGTGTCCATCGCCTTCATCCCGGGCGTGATCCGCCTGGCGCGCGCGAGTGCCGTGGCGGTGGCGGGGCAGGAGTTTGTCGAGGCGGCGCAGATGATGGGCTATTCGCGGCGCAGAATCCTGTTCAAGGAGATTCTGCCGAACATCCTCACACCGCTGCTGGTGCACTTCGGCAATATGTTGACCTGGGGCGTGGGCATGCTCTCGGGCTTGAGCTTTCTTGGGTACGGCGTGGCGCCGCCCACGGCGGACTGGGGCTTGATGATCAATGAAAACCAGGCCGGCTTGCTGGTGCAGCCGTGGGCGGTACTGGCCCCGGCGATACTGATCGGCGTGTTTGCCTACGGCACCAATATCCTCGCCGAAGGCATCGGCCGGCGCAGTGCACGGATGGGAGACCAGCAGCCATGAACGCGATAACGGAGATCGACACTGGGATCCTGCAGGTCCTTGACCTGCGTGTGGAGTTGCCGGGGCAGGTGGATGTGGTGTCGGGCATCTCGTTCAGCCTGCAGGCCGGTGAGATTCTTGGGCTGGTGGGGGAGTCGGGGTCGGGTAAAACCACCCTGGCGACCGCGTTGCTGGCCCATGCGCGTCGGGGTGCACGGATTGTCGACGGGCAGGTGCAGGTGGCTGGGCAGGCCTTGTTGAGCCTGGAGGGTGAGGCGTTGCGTCGTGCACGCGGCAGCCTGATCGGCTATGTAGCGCAGGACCCGGCGACGGCGTTGAACCCTGCGCTGCGCATCGGTCACCTGCTGCGTGAAACCCTGGCGGTGCATCCCTCCGGGCTCGACCGTGCGGCGCAGCAACACCGTATCAGCGAGACCTTGCGTGACGTCGGTTTGCCGCAAGACCCTGAGTTCCTGCGCCGTTTCCCTCATCAATTGTCCGGCGGCCAGCAACAACGGGTGATGCTCGCGCTGGCCTTTGTGCTGCGCCCGCGCCTGATCGTACTGGATGAACCGACCACCGCCCTCGACGTCAGCACCCAGGCGCATATCCTCGCGACCCTGCGTCGACTGTGCAAAAGCCAGGGCGTGGCGGCGGTGTATGTGTCCCATGACCTGGCGGTGATCAAGGACCTGGTAGACCGGGTGATGGTGATGTACGCCGGGCGCATTGTTGAAATGGCGTCGCGAGATAAGTTATTCAGTCGGCCATCCCATCCGTACACCCGTGGCTTGCTAGGGGCGATACCGGACGTGGCCGGGCGGCGTGAGTTGAAAGCGATTGCCGGGCATGCGCCGGCGCCGGGGCAGCGCCCGCCAGGGTGCAGTTTCGGGCCGCGTTGTGAGCGGTTCAGCGCAGCATGCCTGGCGCTGGAGCCGCAATTGCACGCATTGGACGTTGGCCATGAGGTGGCGTGTATCGCGCCCCACGATCAGCCGGTGCAAGCGATTGCGCTGGCGCCGATTGCGATTGCTTCGGCACAGATTGCACCCGCACTTTTAACGATCAGCGGCTTGAATGTCGCCTATGACCGCCAGGTTTTATTCGATATCACGCTGCAGGTGCAGCCGGGCGAGTGCCTGGCATTGGTCGGCGAGTCCGGTTCCGGCAAGACCAGCCTGGCGCGGGCGGTGGCAGGCCTTGGCGAAAACGCCGAAGGGGCGTTGAGTTACGCCGGTCGACCGCTGGCCCTGCAGTCTCGCCAGCGTGATGCGGGCTTGCGGCACCAGATTCAGTACATCTTCCAGAACCCGTATCGGGCCTTGAACCCACGGCAAACGGTGTACCAGACCCTGAGTGCGCCGTTGGAACACTTCTTCAAGGTCAAGGGCGCAGCTGCGCGACAGCGGGTTGAGGCGGTGCTTGAACGTGTGTCACTGCCGGCTTCAGTGGCCGATGTCTATCCCCATAGCCTGTCAGGCGGCGAGCGCCAGCGCGTAGCCATCGCCCGTGCGCTGTTGTGCGAGCCGAGGCTGTTGATCTGCGACGAGATCACCTCGGCGCTGGACGTTTCGGTGCAGGCCTCGATACTGGACCTGCTGCGCCAGTTGCAGCGCGAAGGGCTGACGCTGCTGTTTGTCACCCATGACCTCGGCGTAGTGCGTGCGATTGCAGACCGGGTACTGGTGTTGAAGACGGGTAGGGTGGTGGAGCAAGGCGTGGTTGATGAGGTGCTGGATAGGCCGCAGGCGGCATATACGCGGGCGTTGCTGGAGCATTCGCCGTCATTGGGGTGACGGGCACCGCTACGCGGTGCGACGATTCGACAATCCGGCTCCTACAGGTTTGTGTCGCACACCTATACACGCGATCCACTGTAGGAGCCGGCTTGCCGGCGATGGCGTCCTCTACCATCACACCCATATCGCATCCCATAACGGGTAATCATGCACACGCCTCACAAGGCCGGCCCGTATCGGGTTGGCAATGATATAGCGCGCAACAGCCTGCAAATCTTCCTCCCGCCTGATGGCGCGGTCATGAAAACCCTTTTGCCAGAACCGACCTGATCGCCCCAGGCGTGCATTGATCGCGCGAGCACTACGGGACTTTGTCGCCAGCATCAATGCTGGCAGCGTGCTCTGTTTGAGCTCGATCAACCAATGAAAATGATCCGGCATCACTACCCAGGCCAGCGAGTCGGCGAGGCCTTCGGTTTGCGCCTGGCGAAATTGATGCACTACCGAGCGGCCAACCTGCCAGTCGGCAAAGACGGGATCGCGGTGTTGAGTGACAGCGGTGAGCATGTAGATCTGGCCGCTTTCGGAGTAACGGCCAGTGCGTAATTGCTTGGCGTGGGGGCGTGTGGACAATCCTTGTCCTCCTGATAGGGATACAGGTAGGTAAGGCTAGTGCGGGGTTTGAAGTTGTGATGTGGGACTTTGGCTCCGGATGTGTCTGGGCGGGCGCTATCGCCGGCAAGCCGGCTCCTACAGTGGCCGGTGTTTATGTGTACGACACAAACCTGTAGGAGCCGGCTTGCCGGCGATGGCGTCATACGCCCTTACGCAACCCTGGGCTGCCTGCGTCGTGCTTCTTCACGCACCGCCGGAATGATCCACCGCCCATAATCCACGGTGTCATACAGCGGGTCATACCCCCGGTTCAAAAACGTGGTCACGCCCAAATCCACGTAATCCAACAACGCCTGTGCCACCGTCTCCGGGGTGCCAACCAAGGCGGTGGTGTCGCCATAGGCGCCGACGGCCGTGGCGGTTGGCATCCACAGTGCACGATCGTGACGATCACCCCGTGCCGCCGCCGCGAGCAAACGTTCCGAACCGGTGCCCTTGATGCGCTTTTGCCACGGGCTGCCGGCTGCGAACTGCGGGTTGGCCTTGATCTGTGCGAGGATCTGTTCCGCACGCTGCCAGGCCAGTTCTTCGGTCGCGCCCAGGATCAAGCGCACCGACAAACTCACTCGTGGCGCTGTAACCCCCGCCGCCTGTGCCGCCGCCTTGAGCTTGGTAATCTGCTCCGCCACGCCATTCAACGGCTCGCCCCACAGCGCATACAAGTCCGCGTGTTTCACCGCGATCTGGTAGGCGATGTCCGATGAACCGCCAAACGAGATCGGGATGTGCGGCTGTTGCAGCGGCTTGACCGGCGAAAAGGCGCCCTTGATGTTGAAGTACTTGCCCTCGAAATCGAAGGGTTCCTCGGCGGTCCAGGTGCGTCGCACGATCTGCAGGTATTCATCAGTGCGTTGGTAGCGCTCGGTCTTGTCCAGCAGGAAGTCACCTTCCTGCGGCTCGGCGGTGATACCGGTGATCGCGTGCAGGCGAATACGCCCGCCGCCGGTGGTGTGGTCCAGCGTGGCGAAGGACCGCGCAGCGACGGTTGGCGCGGTGAGGCCCGGACGGTGGGCGATCATGAAGCCCAGCCGCTCGGTATGCGCCGCCGCGTAGGCGGCGATCTGCAAGCTGTCGGCGCTGCCGGGGCCGCTGGCGATGAGCACGCGGTCGAAGCCGGCATGTTCATGGGCGCGGGCGTGGTGACGGATAAAGTCGAGGTCGAAATCCGGGCTGCGCACGCCACGGGTTTCGGACCACTGGCGGGGGAAAATCATGCCGACAAATTCAATGGACATACGGTGCTCCTGGATCAGAATTGATAGTCGACCTGGGCCAGCAAGGTGCGGCCAGGCATGGGTTGCAAGAAGGTATTGGTGGAACCGGCCAGGCCGCTGACGAAATTCAGTTCATTGGTCAGGTTCAGCACGCGCAAAGTGGTGCTCCACTGCGGCTGGCGGTAATACACGGCGAGGTCGAGGTTGTATTCGTCGGGGATCTTTACCGTCTTGCTCAGGTTCAGGTACCAACTGCTGGTCCACCAGCCGGAGAGTTCGGCACCGAAGCCAGAATCGAAGCGATAGTCCACGTAGCCGCTGGCGGTGTACTCAGGAATCTGTACCGCGTCGTAACGCCCGGAGGGCCGCTGGTTGAGGCTGTTGTTGTCGCCAAACACGGTGCCGTTGTTGGGAATGAAGCCTGCTGAAGCAAAGCCCGCCTGTGAGGTGAACTCGTTGTAGGCGTTGAGCTTGGACAGGTTCAAACCGCTGCGCAGGTGGTCATCCGGCTGGTAGCGCACGGTGGCCTCCACGCCCTTGATCATCAGCCGGGCGATGTTGTTATTGCTGTCGGGCGCCTGGTCGCGGGCCTGCTTGAATGCGGCCAGGGTCATGAACAACTGGTTGGGCACGGCTTCGACCTTGACGCCGACTTCGTGCAGCACACTCAGGCTCTGGAATGCCAGCGGGTTGAGCTGGTTGGCACCGGTGCCGCTGCCCCAGCCCAGGCCGTTGGAAAAGAACCCGGTATTGACCGCCAGCGAGCGGTCGAAGGTGTAGTACAGCGTGGTGTTTTCGGTGGGCTTCACGTACGGGCTGACTTGAAATGCAAATAGCCGGTAGTTGTCGCTGTCCTTGCGCCGGTTGCCGCCGGCGAGCACGAACGGGTTGTCGATTTCGGCCTGGATCCAGCTGCGGCTGGCGCCAATGTTCAGGCCGAAATACTCGCCGTACTTGAGGTTGTGTTGGCTGAACAGGGTCTTGGTGGTCCAGGTGCTTTCAGCGGTGTAGGGCGCTACGGATTCGGCGTACAGGCCATGCCCGGCCGCGTACATCGGCGGCAGGTTCAGCCATCCGTAGTAGTTGGAGTACTGCGGCACGCCGGGTTGGCCGATCCACGCAGCGTTGCCGCCGGCAGGGTTGCTGCCGTCCAGGCCGAGCAGGTCGCCGGGGTTCTTGCCGGAAGGATTCTGGGTCAAGTCGTAGGCGTTGATGGTCGAGCCAAAGCTGTTATTGGCGGCAATCGACTGGTTGAATTCGCGGCGGTAAATCAGGCCGGTGTTGCTGTCGTCGCGCAGGGTCCAGCCGCCCAGTTGGGTTTCATTGCGTGAGCGAAACTCGAAACGGTTGTCGAAAATGTTGTCCTTGGACTGCACCTGGAACGCGCCCACCGCGTCGGTGATGTCCTTGGAGCGTTCATAGAACGTGCTGTTGGCCACGGTAATGCTCGGCGACAGGTCGGCCTCGATGCGCAGTTGCGTGGTAAAGCGCCGCGAGCTGCTTTCATCCTCCTTGCGCTGCCCGGTCTGCGACGACAGCGACTGTTCGCCATTGCCGGCCAGCGTCGGGTCATACACCCAACCGCGCAGGCTGCCGGGGTTGGCCTGGGTGTTCGGCGAGGCGGCCTGGAAGCTGCCGTCGACCACGCTGTATTGGCCTTGTGCATTGCGCTGGCGCTTGACCCAGCCCAAGGTCGGCGCGTCCGCAGCGCCGGACGCCAGCACCGGTGACCATAGGGTGTTGCCGTTCTGGATGATGGGCGTGGCACGGCCGGCGTAGTACTTGCCGTGGTCCACCAGGTTCTGCGTGGCGCGGTTCCAGCCGTGGGTGATGTTGTAGTCGTAATAGTTGTCGTAGCTGGCGTTCCAATCGACGCGAACGTTGTCGTTGCGCCAGGCGAGGGCGCCGTAGAACGCATCGAAATTATTGTCGACGTTGTCGTAGAAATCCTGCTGGCGCTGCTTGGTGATGCTGACGCGGTAGGCCAGGTTGTCGCTCAGCGGGCCGGTGTTGTCGAGGCTGAATTTATTCGAGCTGCGTGACGTGCCGTCCGGCACCCATGACCCCAATTCACCGCTGAGTTTGGTCTTGAACTCATTGAAGTTCGGTTTTTTGCTCAGGTAATTGACGTAACCGCCGCTGCCGGACACTGAGCCGTAGGTCACCGAGGATGGGCCAGCCACGATATCGGCGCCTTCATAGGCGTTGAAGTTGGCCGGATGGCGCACCGCATAACCGCGCTGGCCGTCCTGGAAAATCTCCGAACCCTGGGCGCGGAACTGCGGGGCGATTCCGGCGTTCTGGCCGCCGCCACGGGTGATGCCAGGTGCGTATTTGACCAAGTCATCAGCGCTGTGGATCGAGCCGTTGGCCAATTGCTCGGCATTGATCTGCACCACCGAGCGCGGGGTGTCGAGCACTTTGGTTTCGGTGCCGCCGTACACCGAGGTCGGCGGCCGGGTGGGCAGGGCGTCGTCATCCGACTCGGTGCTACTGGCCTGCACCGTCACGGTCTGCAGTTGGGTATCAGCAGCAAAGGCCTGCAGCGGCAGGGTTGCGGCCAGCAACAGGGGTAAACGCAAGGCGATAGCGTGCATGGCAGAAATGCCCCATAAAAAAGAGTGAAGGGCGCACGACCCTTGTAGGAGCCGGCTTGCCGGCGATGGCGTCCGTTTGATCGGCGCAGGGCTTGAGGGCCCCATCGCCGGCAAGCCGGGCTCCTACAGAGGGGGGGGCGGTTTCATTGGGTCAGGCTGAGTCTTTGAGCCAGAGCTTCTCGAATCGCCAGGTGCTGAACAGTGACTCTTCGGCCTGGGCACCGCCGACGCGGGTGGACACACTGTCGAGCAGGTCGGCGTAGCCCCAGATCAACATGCCACCGCGTTCGTACTGGATCTGCTGCACCTGATGCACCAGGGCCTTGCGTTTTTCCAGGTCGGGCTGGGCCATGGCGGCAAGGAACAGTTCACTGAAGTGCGGGTCGTTGAAGTGGGTCTTGTTTGACACCGCAAACGGCGCGTCGGTGTGTATCGCGCTGGCCAGGAACGGTGCGCCAATGCTGCCGCCAGTGCTCAGGGTCCAGTCGTTTTTCAGCGGGCCCTGGAAGGTGGCAAGGTCGACTTGTTTGACCTTCAGGGTCACGCCGATGCGCTTGGCTTGTTCGGCAAGGACCAGCGCTGAACTCAAACCCTGTCCCGGTGTGGTGATCAATTCCACCTCGAGGTTTTCCTGGCCGGCGTCCTTGAGCAATTGCGCTGCGCGTTGCGGGTCGTAAGCGCGTGGGCCGAGGCTGTGGTTGAAGGTCGGATCGCTGGGTGCATACAAGTCGTTGGCTACGCGACCCTGGCCGTTCAGCGCGCGGCGTACCAACTCCTCCCGGTCCGCCAGCAAACGAAACGCCTCGCGTACCCGCGGGTCGTTGAACGGCGGCTTGTCCAGGTTCATGTCGAAGGACAGCCAATTGCCAGACACCGACTTGATCACCTGCAGGCGCGGGTCTTTTTGCAGGATCGGCAATTGCTCGGTGGGCAGCACATTGGCCATGTCGATCTGCCCGGCGCGCAGGGCGGCGAGGCGTGAGACTTGGTCCTTGAAGTCGATGATTTCAAGTTCATCCGCATAGGGCTTGCCGTCTTTGTAGTAATTCTCGAAGCGGGTGAACAACGAACGCTGGCCGGGGGTAAAGCTTTTCAGCTTGTAGGGGCCGGCACCCACCGGGTTGGTCACTGGATGGTAATCCACCGGGACGATGCCGCCGAAGTTGACCCAGGTTTCCGCCAGCGGCATGTAGCTGCGGCCTTCGCGAAAGCTCAGGCGCACGGTGCGATGGTCCAGCTTGACCAGATTGTCGCGATCCACCCAGTGCAACAGCGCGGCATAGGGCGAAGCCAGTTGCGGGTCGGTGAGGCGGCGGATCGAGAAGATCAGGTCGTCGGCATCGATGGTCTTGCCGTTGTGGAACTCCAGGCCCGGGCGCAGGCGCAGGGTCCAGGCGCTGGCATCGGCATTTGGCTCGGCCAGTTCGGCCAGGGCCAGGCGCGGTTGCATGTGCTCGTCCCACTCCCACAACTTGCTGTACAGCGCAAACCCGCGAACGATACCGCTGCCCACCGGTTTATGCGCGTCCAGGTTGCCGCTCTGGTTGCCGTCGAGAATGCCCAGGCGCAAGCGTCCGCCATAACGCGGCTGGTCGTTGCCGGTCACGCCGGCCGGTGTGTCGCTCGGGCCGCAACCCGTCAGCAGCAGGCCGCCGCCGACGGTGGCGCTGTAGCCGAGAAAGTCCCGGCGGCTCAGCAGAAAGGTCATGGTCTCAGGCTCCGCCGTTGGCCGAATGCAGCTCGCGCAGCGGCTCCTGGGGTCGGCTCAGCTCGACGCGCTCGCTGCGAAAATGCGGCAGGATGTGCTCGCCAAGGCGATAGGCTTCTTCCAAGTGCGGGTAGCCCGCGAGGAAGAACAGGTCGATGCCGATGCTGTTGTACTCGCGAATCCGCGCCACCACGTTCTCGTAGCTACCCACCAGCGCGCAACCCGGTGGAATGCCGATATAGCCGAAGCCGGTCCATACATTCGGATGGATGAAGAAGTCGTCGAAACCCTGGGCTTCGTTCTTCTCGGCAAAACCCTGTTCGTAGCTCAGTTTGCGCGCTGTGCGCAGCCCGGCATGCGCCGCCACGGCCTTGACCGCGCCACGGGCGATGCCTTCGTCGAAGAAACGCTTGGCCTCGGTGCGCGCCAGCGCTTCGGTCTCGCGGGTGATCACGTCGATTGACAGGCCGAAACGGATGTCGGTACGCCCCCATTTCAGTGCGCGCTGGCGCAGGTCGGCGATCAGCGCGGCGATTTCATCCGGGTGCTCGGCGCGCATCAGGTAGAAGTCGGCGTGCTTGGCGGCGAATTCCCGTGCGGCAATCGACGAACCGGCGGTGCAGATCAGCGGTAGCTCGGCCTTCTTCAACGGCCCACGCAGGCCACCGCCGTCGGCTTTGTAGAATTTTCCATCGTAGTGGAAGGTCTCGTTGTGCCAATAGCCCTTGACCACGTCCATGAACTCGGTGGCGCGTTCGTAGCGTTCATCGTGCTCGCTGTAGTCACCGACCTGGCGCTGGATCGCGTCCGAGCCACCGTTGATGATGTTCCACACCAAGCGATTGCCGGTTGCGCGCTGGTACGTCGCCGCTTGTTGCACCGCGACCCAAGGGGTGTAGTGGTAGGGCTGGAACGCAGTGACGAACTGCAGGGTGCGCGTCTCGCGGGCCAGCAGTGAGCAGACGGTCCAGGGTTCTTCGCCGGTCGGCGCATTGACCATCAACGCACCGCCAAACCCATTGATCTCGGCGGCCTTGGCAATCTGGCCCAGGTAGTCGATGTAGGTAAAGTGGTCGCCCACGCTGAACCCGGAGACTGCACCGGTACTGTTGGCGCCGCCACGGTGCCAGTCGCCCCGGTTACGCGGATCGCCGGGCAGGAACTGGGTTTCGCCGTGCAACGGCAAGCGGGTGAAGAATTCGATGCTCATGAAGCCTCCTGCCTACTGGGCGGTCGGGGCGCAGATCGGGGTGATCGGCTGGTCGTTGATGACTTTGTGGGCGAACGGGATCGAGTCCTTGAGCGACGCATTGACCGTCGCGCTGTGGCCCAGGCCTTTGTATAGATGGCCTTCCACCACGGAGCCGGCGTTGCAGGCGTCCTGCATCAGCTTCACCTGGGTCGCGGCGGCGGGGGTGGTGTCTTCGGCGCCGGTGCCGATGAAGATCGGTTTGGAGGTCTTCAGGGTCGGGTACGAAACCTGCGCCAGCCACGGCGCGAGCTGCTTGCCCTTGTAGTCTTTCTTGGTGTTGGCGATGCTCAGGCCGAGACCTTCCACGTCGCCTTCCAGGGCGAACAGGCAACTGGTGCGGGCCTGTTCGAAGATCGGCAGGGCCTTGTCGGTGTAGAAGTCAGCCGGGTTGATGCTCGGGTCGTATTGCTGGGCGGCAAGCAAGGTGTAGAAGCCGTAGGCCAACGTCGGGTCGACCTTGTTGCGCACTGCCTCACTGGGGTTTTTCGCGTAGTCGAGGGTGTAGATCACGCCGGTACCGATGCTGCCCTTGACGCCCAGGTCCGGCGCATAGGTTGCCGCGTAGGCCGCCGCGGCAAAGGCGCCCGCGCCCCCCTGGGACTGACCGACGATCAACACCTTATCGGCCAGCCCTGGTACCCCGGCCACCACGGCCTTGGCGGCGTCGAGGATGCCGTAGGCGGCCATACGGCTGTTAAGCAATGGGTGGCCTCCGGGCACGCCAAGGCCCTGGTAGTCGGTGGCGACCACGGCAAAGCCTTCTTCCAGCCAGCGGTTGAGGTAAGCCACGTCACGGTAGGAACGGCCTTGCCAGGACGGCGCGCACACATCCGCCACGCCGACGGTGCCATGGCCCCAGCTTGCCACCGGCCATCCGCCGGCAGGTGGCTTGCCTTTAGGCAGGAACAAGGCGCCGGAAACCACGATGGGCGTCTTGTTGTCGATGCCGTCGGTGGAGGTGTACAGGATGCGCTGGGCACTGGCGGCATTCGCCAGGCTGATGGTGCTGTCCAGCGGCTCGCTGCGCAGCAATTTGCCGGGAACGGCGGGAATCGCTTGTTCCCAGGTGTAGAACGCCGAGACGCGGCCATCGCCTTGCAGCGGGTTGGGCTTGGGTGCATACACGTCAGCCGCGAACGCGCTCATGGACAAGGCCAATACGCTGAGGCCGAAAGCGAAGGAGTGGGGCAGTTTCATCAATCATTTCCCTATCAAGGATTCGTGCTGACCTGGCCACGCAGGGCCGGCCAGTAGTCGGTGAGTTTCAGGTCGATCAGGGCCTGGTGGGTAAAGCCGGTAGCCAGTGACGGGCCGATGTCGTAGGTGTCGCGAATCAGGTGGTTGGCCAGCGCATAGGCCGTCAGAGCCTGGTAATGGGCCTTGAGCTGCGCATCACTTTTTGGCGCCCAGCGTTCTTTCCAGGTCACCGGGTCGTTCTGGTCGTCGCGACGCAGCACGCTTTCGGCGGTGCCGGCGCGGGAGGACAGTTGGTAATAGGCGTCCTGGTTCTGCGGCTGAGAAATCCACCACGCGGCCTTGACCCAAGCGGTGGCCAGCAGTTGGGTGATCTGCGGATATTGTTTTACAAAGGTGTCGGTGCCCCACAGGTCAGAGACCAATCGCCAGTCGTTGCTGCCTTGCTTGGTCGACCAGATGATCTTGCCCACACCCTTGTCTTCCAGGGCATAGGCCTCGCTGAGCAGCACTGCCGCATCGACCTTGCCGGCCGATACCGCTGCCGCGCCCACCTGTGGGTTGAGGTTGGCAATCTTGAAGTCATCGAGTTTCAGGCCCTTGCTGGCCAGGAAGTTGCTGAACGCAAACTCCCATGGCCGGCCACGGTGCAGGGCCAGGCGTTTGCCCTTGAGGTCTTCGATGGTCTGGGCGCTGGAGCCTTCGGGCACCACCAGGTAGATGTTGTTGCCGCTGCCGCCGGGCACGATCAGCTTGCCCGGCACACCACCGGCTCCCGCGATCACCGATGGCAGGTCGCCGCGAACGGCGAAGTCCAGGCTG
Organism: Pseudomonas reactans; assembly: GCF_013385825.1. Taxonomy (GTDB): domain Bacteria; phylum Pseudomonadota; class Gammaproteobacteria; order Pseudomonadales; family Pseudomonadaceae; genus Aquipseudomonas; species Aquipseudomonas reactans. The sequence continues at coordinate 23,042 of NZ_JACAPG010000029.1, forward strand.
TTGTTGCTGAAGCCTTCGTTGATCTGCGGGCCGGCGCCGGCGTGGGGCAGGGCGATCCACTCGAGTTTCACCCCGCGTTCGCGCAATTGCGCTTCCAGCCAGCCGTCCTCGATCACGCGCCCGGCGATGCCGCCGAATACCGGCTTGCCGCCTTGGGTGTAAGCGACGATGGCGATTTTCACTGAGGCTGGTGCGGCCTGAATGGCAGTACTCGCAAAAAGGGCGAACAGGGCGGCAATGCTGCTGCGCCATACATTTTTCATGGGGCTTCTCCCTACTTGAATTGGCAATCCCCTGTAGGAGCCGGCTTGCCGGCGATGGGGCGCTTGAGCCTTGCAGCGCTTGAAAAAACGCTATCGCCGGCAAGCCGGCTCCTACAGGGGGATCGTGTTGGCAGGGAGAGAGCAGATTGCATGCCAGTCGCTGTCACAATCGCTCTAGGCCGCGTACTACAAGGGTTTCAGCGGTAGTGGCACGAATGCCACCTCACCTCGGCTGCTGATGTGCAAACACGCAAGTGCTGGCCGATTGCTGCTCCAGCAGCAGTCAAGGGCAGGGGTGTTGGTATATTCGAAATGGGTATATATAAATATTAATTAATAATTAAATGGTATAGAAAACTTCATGCACTATTGAGCACGCGCTTTTACTGCCAGGAATGCACCATGTCGCTGATCACCCATCCCAATGCCCGCGAATTGACCAAGTCGGTGCGTGCCACCGTGCTGGTCTTCAAGGACCCGCGCTCCCAGGAATTGCTGGCGCGTATCGAGCGCCTGGCCCCCAGTGAAGCCAACACCTTGATCATTGGCGAGACCGGCACCGGCAAGGAATTGGTCGCACGGCATATCCACAATCTGAGCCGTCGCGGGCGTGAACCCTTTGTGGCGGTGAATTGCGGTGCGTTTGCCGAAACCCTGGTGGAAAGCGAACTGTTCGGCCATGAAAAAGGCGCGTTCACCGGTGCTACCACCCACAAGGCCGGCTGGTTTGAAGCGGCCAATGGCGGCACGCTGTTCCTCGATGAGATCGGCGATTTGCCGCTGAACATGCAGGTCAAATTGCTGCGGGTTTTGCAGGAGCGTGAAGTGGTGCGCCTGGGTTCGCGCACGCCGATCCCGATCAATGTTCGGCTGGTGGCGGCCACCAACGTCAACTTGGCTGACGCGGTAGTGGCCGGGCATTTTCGCGAGGACTTGTTTTACCGTCTGCACGTCGCAACCATCCGCCTGCCCCCGCTGCGCGAACGGCCGGGCGACATCCTGCCGCTGGCCGAATTCTTCCTTGAAGAACACTGTCAGCGCCTGGGTTACAACCGCGCAAGCCTGAGCATCGAGGCCGAGCGCAAGATGCTCGAACACAGCTGGCCGGGCAATATTCGCGAGCTGGAAAACGCCATTCACCACGCCTTGCTGGTGTGCCGTAACCAGCGCGTGCAACCGGCGGATCTGCATTTGGTGGACATGCGCTCTTCGGGCATCCGCCAGGACGAAGCCAGCCACGCGCCGCCCGCCCTGAGCGGTCCGGTCGACCTGGAAAGTGCGCTGAACGCATTGTTCGAACAGAACATTCCAGACCTCTACGAACACATCGAAGAGACGATTTTTCGCGCGGCTTATCGCTATTGCCACGGCAATCAATTGCAGACCGGCCGGCTGCTGAATATCAGCCGCAATATCGTGCGTGCCCGCCTGGAAAAGATCGGTGAACTGGGCAAACCGGTGTTACTCGACGGCCAGTAATGCTAGGTTTTCGGACTTCGCTGAGCGCTCGAGGGTTCGACGTTGATTCGACTTGCTGACTACATCGCCGTTTTTTCCGATTCTGCCCTGGCGCCCTGGGCAGACCTTACGCCTTGGGCGTTGGTCACCCAGGCGCCCGCCATCGTTCGCCAATTGTTAGCCGAACTGCCGGCCGACGAGTACGTCATCCAGAATGAAATCGCGGTCCACCGGACTGCCACCGTCGAGGTCGGTGCATTGCTCAAGCCGCCATTGATTGTCGGTGCGCATTGTTTCATTGCCAGCGGCTCGCTGCTGCGTGGCGGTTGCTGGCTGGATGAACACTGCATCATCGGCCCCGGCGCTGAGTTGAAGACGTCCTTCGTGTTCAGCGGCAGCAAGCTGGCGCATTTCAACTTTGTCGGTGATTCGGTGCTGGGGCAGGGGATCAACCTGGAGGCGGGGAGCATCGTCGCCAACTACCGCAATGAGCGCGATGACAAAGAAGTGTTGGTACGACTGGACGGGGCGTTGCAAAGCACCGGTTGCGATAAGTTTGGCGCGTTGCTCGGTGACCAGTGCCGGATCGGCGCCAATGCGGTATTGGCGCCAGGTGCGCTGCTCAAGCCTGCCAGCGTGGTGGGGCGCGGGCAGGTGTTTGATGCAGAGAAAGACTAGAAGTCGGCGATAAACTGCACGCCGCCGACGACTGCGCCGGTGGTTTGCGTCAGCCCGCCGGGGTACTTCACGTATTGCAGGTTGGGCCGCACCATCAGCCACTTCGTCGCCTGCACGCCGTAGTTGATCTCGTAGCTGTACTCGCGGCGCTGCTCGGGCACGTACAGCGGGTCATCAATGGCGGTTACGCCATTGATGGCGTTGAGCATCTGCGTGTTACGGGTATAGCGGTCGCTGACCTGCAGTTTCGATGCGCCAATGCCGACAGTGTCGTCTGGGCGTGAATCGAACGGGCCGCGGTAGATCAGGCCGACCTGGATCAGGTTTTTGATCACGCTCTTGTCCGGATCATTCATCGTCAGGTTGGCAAACAGGTTGAGCCCGCGCTTATTGTTGCCGTCGACCGTGGTCAACTGCTGCTGGCCCGACAGCCACCAACCGTCATTGCTGGAATACATCCGATAAGGCTTTTGCGAGCTGGCGGCAAAGTTACCGTCGGCGTCCTTGAGCATGTCCTTGGTATTGGCGTTGGCATAGTAGTAACCCACGTGGTATTCGGAACTCAGCCCGGCAACCTGGCCTTTCCAGATGGCCTCGATGGGAAAACTGGTGCCCTGGGAGCCGCTGATGAATGGTTTGAAACCATTACTGGCTTCGGCATTGCCAGGGTTTTTGTCATAGGCACCCACTTGCACCGCGAACTCATCGGTGAACTGGTACTTGGCACGCACCGCCCACTGGCTGATGGGGAAGCTATTCCATACGCCGTTCCAGTTGCCTTCCTGGGAGCCGCACAGGGTCACGTTCTGAAATTCACAGGGGAACTGATCGAAGTCTTCGCCATGGCCGAAGCGCCCCAGTTTCAAGGCGAATTTGCGCTCGAAGAATTTCTGCTCGTACCAGAACTGCGAAAGCCGCCAGGCATTACCGCCGCCAAACACTTCCATGGTGGAGGTCAGTCCGGTGGCGTTCGGCTGGTGCACGCGGTCGTTGGTGATGTCTTTGCCGTGACGCTCGCCGATGCCGATGCGAAAGGTCGCGTCCTGCCAGCCGAGCAGTTTTTGCAAGTCCATGTTCACACCGAGAATCAACTGGTCGCTCCAGCGTGCGGTGGTATGCGAGTTGTAGCCACCGCCGAGGTTGGAGCCGACTTCGCCGACGTACTTGAGGGTGAAGTCATAGCCTTGCTCGGCCAGTTGTGGACGCAGGCCGTTCCAGTCGCCGAGCATGGCGGGTGAGTTTGGGTCCAGCAAACCGGCGCTGTGGGCGCAGGTCGACATGGCGCTGCAGAGCAGGGCCAGGGGGAGGGTGGTGCGCATGGGAGGCTCCTTGGATTGTTGTTTTTATGGGTGTTGAAACTCAAATTTCAGGCGTGCGCGAGCCGTGTGGGAGCCGGGCAAGCCCGCTCCCACAGTGGATTTGTGGTGTTTGTAAGAGTGCGGGGTGTTACTGCAGGTTTACGTACAACCCGCCATCCACCAGCAACGACGCGCCGGTCACATAACGCGCCATGTCCGAGGCGAGGAATACGATGGGCCCGGCCACATCATCCGGCTCACCCAGGCGACCCAGCGGAGTGCGCGCGGTCATGTAGGCGAGTTTTTCCTCATCGGCCAGGTCGTCCTTGTTGATGTCGGTGGCGATGGTGCCCGGCAGTACCGAGTTGCAGCGAATGCCGTACGGTCCCAGGGCAATTGCGCAGGATTGCATCAACGAATGCAGGCCGGCCTTGGTCGGTGTGTAGTGGGTCTGCATACCGCCGCCGACCAGGGCGCTGATGGAGCTGACGGCGATGATCGCGCCGCCGCGACCCTGGTTTTTCATCTGGTTGGCCGCCGCCTGTACGGCGAAATAGGCACCGTTGAGGTTGGTGTTGACGGTTTTCAGGTAGACCTCGCGGGGCATGTCGAGGAACGAGTGGAACGGGCAGATACCGGCATTGTTGACGAACACGTCGACGCTGCCGAAAGCGTTCACTGCGCCGGCCACCAGCTTGTCACCGGTGTCCGGGTCGGCGGCGTCGCCGCCCACTTCGATGGCCTGGCCGCCGAAGGCCTTGATCTCCTCGATCAACGAATACGCAGCCTCCGTACCTTGGCCGCTGCCGCTGTGGCCGATGACCACGCGGGCCCCCTGGCGCGCACATTCACGGGCGGCGGCGCGGCCGATGCCACGGGAGGCGCCGGTGATGATCACGGTTTTGTCTGCAAGCAACATAAAAACTCTCCTTCAAGAAATAAGCGACATCAGCCCAGGTAATTGCCGTAGCCGACCATGGCAATCGCACCGAGGATCACCGCGATACCCGCCACCAGCACGCCTTTGTTGGCCGCACTGGTGCCGTGCCATTCGCGGAAATACAGGCCCCAGCAGTTGGACACGATGATGATGAATGACATGTGCAGTACCCAGGAGCTGGCGTCGTTCTGCAGGCGGCTTTCGCCCATGCCGTAGAAGAAAAACTGCAGGAACCACAGGGTGCCGGCAATCGCCACCAACAGGTAGTTGCCCAACAGCGGGGTGCTGCGGTCGGTGTAGTTATGGAAGGTGCGGTTGCGCCAATTCAGCCACAGGCACCAGATACCGTTGGTGGTGAGGCCGCCCCACATGATTACCATGAAGGTCACGTTGTTCTGGAACAGGCTGTTCGCGCCGTGCTCTACAGCCGCGGCGGCCAGCGGTCGTCCGGCGGAAATGCCGTAGCTGAAACATGCACTCAGTACTCCGGAAATCACCGCCACCAGCATGCCCTTGCCCAGGGAGAATTCGCTGACACTGGCGAACTTCACCGCCTGGGACACTTCTCGTTCCTTGATCAGCCCGGCCTTGCCGCACACTGCAATGCCGACCAGCGATACGGCCACGCCCCACAACACCCAATGCCCGCCTTGCGAGGCCAGCATCGAGGTCAGCGTACCTTCGGTCTGCGTGGTGAAGAGGTCGCGGTACAGCGCCGGCATCAATGCGCCGAGGGCCGAGGTGAGGCCCATGATCAGCGACATGCCCAGGGACAAGCCGAGGTAGCGCATGGTCAGGCCAAATGTCAGCCCGCCGATGCCCCACAACACGCCGAACAGGTAGGTCCAGAGCAGGGTGCTGGCGTCGGCGTTGCGCAGAATGTCCACCCAGCCAGGCACCGTCAGTTGCGCCGCGATCAGCGGCACGATCAGCCAGGACACCAGGCCGCCGGTGATCCAATAACTTTCCCAGGCCCAGCCGCGGACCTTCTTGTAAGGGATGTAGAAACTGCCGGAAGCGAAGCCGCCGATAAAGTGCAGAATCACACCAAGGAGAATGATTTCCACGTAGTCGAATCCTTTTTATTGTTGTTGTGCGTCGGTTGGATCAGGGGCGCGTCAGTTGGAACATGGGCAGCAGGTCCAGGCTGATTGGCGAGGCGTCCGGGTGGCTGGGCATGATGTCCTGCATGTAGGCCCACCAGCGCTGCATCAATGCTGTACCGGGCAGTTCGTCCAGGCCGTGGACGTCTTCGTGGGTCAGCACGGCGAACAGCGCATTGCCCGGTTCATCGAAGAAAATCCGGTAATCCACCACACCCGCATCGAGCAATGCCTGGGCCAGTTCGGGCCAGATGTCGTCGTGGCGCTTGCGGTATTCATCGGCTTGGCCGGGGTTGAGGTTCATGCGAAAGGCACGGGTCTGCATCACTGCGCTCCATGGCTGGGCGTGTAGATACGCACCGCGTTGTGCAGGAAGAATTTGGCTTGTACAGCTTCGGGTTTGTCGACCATGCAGCGCTTGACCAGGCCCAGGGTGGTGGCGAAATCCGCCAGGTGATCGCTGTTGGGCCAGTCGCTGCCGAAGAAGCAGCGGTCTTCGCCAAAGGCTTCCCAGAGCACGGCCAGGCGGTCGTTGTAGAACGCCGTGTCGGTAATCAAGCCTTGAGGGCCGAGCTGGGGAATCTCCGCCAGTTTGGCGAACACATTCGGGCGTTCGGCCAGGCGCAGCAGGTCGGCGTGATAGGCCGCTTCTTCGCCTGATGGCACCTGGGCGTTGGGCAGGTGGTCGACAATGATGCGCAGCTCGGGCAGCGCATCGCTCAACTGCAACAGGCCTTTGATCAGCCGCGGGTTCGGGTTGGCGCTGTCCAGGCCACGGCCGCTGGCGGCGAGTTGGCGCAGGCCGTCGATAAAGCCTGGGCGCGCCTGGTCTTGCAGCAGGTCGCGATCCCACAGGTTGCCGTAGCGCAGGCCGAGAAACAGCGGCTCATTGGCCAACGCGTCGAGGTCGACGGCAAAGTTTGAGTGCAGCGGATCCAGGTTGCCGACAAAGCCAAGCATGCGCGATTCGCTGCGCAGGGTGTCGAGCAGCCAGCGGTTATCGTCGCGCCACGGGCTGGCTTCTACGGCAATTGCGCCGACCACATTGTGCGGCGCGGCCAGGGCCCAGTAATCCGCCGGCAGGTGCGCGGCATACAGCCGGTTACCGGGTTCAGGCCATGGAATGCCCTCGGGGCGACGTGGGTCGAACAGGTGCAAATGGCTGTCGATGATCGGGCCGCTGTAGGCAGTCAGGGGCATGACGCAGTCCTTATCAAAAGCAAATTCGGAGGGGCCAGCACGCTAGCGCGCCCGGCCCCGATTAACCAGCTCAGCTTTGCAGGTACACCACATGGGTATGGGTGTACTCATACAGGCCGTGCTTGCCGTCGGCGCCGCCAATGCCGGATTTGCGCACGCCGGCATGGAAGCCCTGCATGGCCTCGAAGTTTTCACGGTTGACGTAGGTTTCACCAAAGTCGATTTCGCGCACCGCGTGCATGGCCTTGCCCAGGTCACGGGTGTAGATCGACGACGTCAGGCCGTAGTCGCAATCGTTGGCCAGGGCGATGGCTTCGTCGAGGTCGTCGACGATCTGGATCGGCAGCACCGGACCAAAGATCTCTTCGCGCATGATCTCCATGTCGGCGCGGCATCCAGCCAATACCGTCGGCTGGAAGTGAAAACCCGCACCCAGGTCGGCAATCTGCCCGCCGCTGACCAACGTTGCGCCCTGGCTCAGGGCGGTGCGTACTTTGCGGTTGACGCTGTCCAGGCCCTGGCGGTTGATCAGCGGGCCCATTTCCACGTCGGCCTGGGCGATAGGGTCGCCATAGCGGGTGGCGGACATGGCGGCGCTGATGCGTTCGATAAACTGGTCGGCAACCTTGCGCTCCACGTACACCCGCTCGGCGCAGTTGCACACCTGGCCGGTGTTGATGATGCGCGAATCGCGGATGGCTTTGACCGCCAGCTCCAGGTCGGCATCTGCCAGCACGATGGCCGGTGCCTTGCCGCCCAGTTCCAGGTTGAGCTTGGTGATGTTCGGTGCGGCGGCCGTCATGATCCGCGAGCCGGTCGCCACGCTGCCGGTGAAGCTGATCATGTCCACGCCTGTGTGCGCCGTGAGTGCGCCGCCGACCCGGCCGTCGCCGCAGACCACGTTGAACACCCCGGCGGGCAGGTCGGTTTCGGCGACGAGCTTGGCGAACTCGAAGCAGTTGTTAGGGGTTTCTTCGCTGGGCTTGATCACGATGGTGTTGCCGGTGAGCAGCGCTGGCGCCATTTTGCGCGCGATCAGGAAGAACGGAAAATTCCACGGCAGGATGCCGGCCACCACGCCCAACGGCTTGCGGAACAGGAAGATATTTTCATTGGCACGGTCGCTGGTGATGATCTCGCCTTCGATGCGTCGTGCCCACTCGGCCATGTAGTCGAGATAGTCGGCGGTGAAATTCACTTCCACCTCCGCCAAACCACTGACTTTGCCTTGTTCCAGGGTGATGGTGCGCGCCAGGTGCGCCACGTTCTCGCGCAGCTTGGCGGCGATGCGGCGCAGGTGCCCGGCACGTTCGATGGCGGGTTTGCGCGCCCAGGTCTTTTGCGCCTGGCGTGCGGCGGCCAGGGCCTGGTCGACCTCGGCGGCAGTGGACGCTGGCACCTTCGACAGCAAGGCGCCGGTGGCCGGGTTGAGCACGTCAATGTGCGCTTCGCTGGAGCTGAAGCGGCCATTGATGAAGTTCTGGTAAACGGGAACGGATGACATGGGCAGGCTCCTCAATAAGTACGCGAAGGCGCTGTCGTTTCGGCAGCAGGGCGATAGCGGGCCAGGGTGGCCAGGGCACTCTGGCGCAGCAGGCTGATGTCGATGGCCACCGCGATAAAGCGGCAACCCCAGGCCTGATAGCGGCGTGCATCCTCTTCGTTGGGCGCCAGGATGCCGCTGACCTTGCCGGCGGCGAGAGTGGCGTCGATGGCGTGCTTGATGCGCTCCTGGACCTCCGGATGGCCGGGGTTGCCGGCGTGACCCAGGCCGATGGACAGGTCGGCGGGGCCGATGAATACAGCGTCAACGCCTTCTACGGCGGCAATCGCGGCGACGTTTTCCACGCCAAGGCGCGATTCCACCTGCACGATCAGGCACAGCTCTTCATGGGCGGTGTTCAGGTAGTTGTCCACGCCGTCCCAGCGCGTGGCACGGGTCAAACCGCCGCCAACGCCGCGAATGCCATGGGGCGGATAACGCATGGCGCGCACCAGCGCCTGGGCCTGCTCGGCGGTCTCCACCATAGGGATCATCAAGGTCTGGGCGCCGACATCGAGCAGTTGCTTGATCAGGCTGGCGTCACTGTTGACGGCGCGCACCACGGGCGCGGTGCTGTACGGCGCGACCGTCTGCAACTGGTTAAGGATGCTCGGAACGGTGTTGGGAGCATGTTCGCCGTCGATCAGCATCCAGTCGTATCCCAGGCTGGCGACGATCTCGGCAGCGTAGCCGGTGGCGAAACCGGCCCAGATGCCGTATTGGGTGGCGTCCTTGGCGAGGGCGGCCTTGAAGCCATTGCGGGGCATGTTCATGGCGGGTTCCTCAGCGGTTGTAGGGACGGTGCAGTTGGCAGTCCGGGTTCAGGTCAACGCCGAAGCCCGGCTTGTCCAGCGCCGACAAGCGCATGCGGCCATTTACCGGCACCGGTTCGCCCAACAATTGCGGGTGGAACATCGGCACCACTTCATCCGCTTTGGGCGCCATCATCAGGAACTCGGCGAATGGGCTGTTATGGCGGGTGGCGACAAAGTGGTAGCTGTACACCGACGAACCGTGGGGCACGACCATTGCGTTATGCGCATCCGCCAACGCCGAGATTTTCACCAGTTCGGTGAGGCCACCGCACCAGCCGACGTCGGGCTGGATGATGTCGCAGCAGCCCATTTCCAGCAGCATGCGGAACCCCCAGCGGGTGGCTTCGTGTTCGCCCGTCGTCACCAGCATGCCTTTGGGCACATTGTTGCGCAGGGCGGCATAGCCCCAATAATCGTCTGGGGACAGCGCTTCTTCGATCCACTTCAGGCCATGCTCATGGGCACCGATCGCCAGCTTGGTGGCGTAGTTCAAATCCAGGCTCATCCAGCAATCGAGCATCAGCCAGAAGTCCGGGCCGACCCGTTCACGCATGGTCGCCAGCGCTTCGAGGTTCTTGCGCAGGCCTTCTTCGCCTTCACTGGGGCCGTGGTGCAGGGGCATTTTGCCGCCGATAAAACCCATTTTCTGCGCGAGATCCGGGCGCGCGCCGGTGGCGTAGAACTGCAGCTCATCACGCACCGCGCCGCCGAGCAGTTGGTGCACCGGTTCCTGGCGGATTTTGCCGAGCAGGTCCCACAACGCCAGGTCGACGCCGGAAATCGTGTTGATCACCAGGCCCTTACGCCCGTAGTAGAGGGTGGACTGGTACATCTGGTCCCAGATTTTCTCGATGTCGGTGACGCGCGCGCCTTCGAGAAAGCGCGCCAGGTGTTTCTCGACAATGTAAGCCGCCGGTTCACCGCCAGTGGTCACAGCGAAACCGACGGTGCCGTCGCTGGCTTCGATCTCCACCACCAGGGTGCCGAGCACGTTGATGCCAAAGCTGCGGCGGCTCTGGCGGTACTCGGGGTACTTGCTCATCGGCGTGGAAATATGGTCGTCGATCCAATGCCCATCGGCCTGGTCGTGGTAATCGGCGCCGCCGCCTCGCAGTACAAAGGCGCGGACGTGTTTGATGGTGAGATGACCCATGATGTGACTCCTGGCGTTAAACAGTGGCCGGCGTTTTCGACGCGGTGCGGCCGGGTGAATGGATGCCCAGCACCAGCAATGCAGCCAGTACCGTGGTGGCGGACAGCAGGTACAGGCCGGCTGCCGGGGAATTGAAGGCACCTTCGGCCCAGTGCTTGATGACCGGTGCGATGAAGCCACCGAGGGCGCCGAACGAGTTGATCAAGGCAATGCCGGCCGCAGCGGCGCTGCCGGCCAGGTAGCTGGAGGGGAACGTCCAGAACACCGGTTGCACGGCGATGAACCCCGAGGCGGCAAAACACAGCGCGAGCATGCCCAGCAGCGGGTTGGCGAAGGTCACCGAGCAGGCGATGCCGGCGGCAGCCATCAGCAGGGTCAGGCAGGCGGTCTGGCGACGCAGGCCGGTACGGTCGCTGTAGCTGGGAATCCACCAGGCTGCAAACAGTGCGCAGAGCCAGGGAATCGCCGAGACCAGCCCGACCATCAAGCCGACCTTGGTGCCGAGCAGATCGCCCACTTGGGTCGGCAGGTAAAACACCACGCCGTAGACGCTGGCCTGGATCAGCAGGTACACCAGGCACAAGTACAACACCGAGGGTTGGCACAGCACGGTGAGCAGGCTGCGACCGTGGGAGGTTTTGTGCTGGTCTTCCTGATCCAGCAGGCTCTGCACTTGCTCACGCTCAGCCGGGGTCAGCCACTTGGCGTCGGCGGGGCGATTGTCCAGATACCAGTAGGCCCAGATGCCCACTGCAGTTGCCATCAGGCCTTCCACTGCGAACAGCCACTGCCAGCCGTGGATGCCGCCAAAACCGTCCATTTCCAGCAGCAAACCGGACAACGGGCTGCCGAAGATGAAAGCCAGTGGCGCGCCGAAATAGAAGAAGCCCATGGCTTTGCCGCGCACGGCCTGGGGGAACCAGTAGGTGAGGTAAAGAATGACGCCGGGGAAAAATCCGGCTTCGGCCACACCGAGTAAAAAACGCAGCACATAGAAGCTGGTTTCGTTGTGCGCAAAGACCATGGCGGCCGAGATCAGGCCCCAACTGACCATGATGCGGCACATCCACAGACGGGCGCCGACACGGTGCAGGATCAGGTTGCTCGGCACTTCCAGCAGCGCGTAGCCGACAAAGAACACGCCAGCGCCAAACGCAAAGGCGGCGTCGCTTAAACCGGTGTCGGCCTGGAAAGCTTGTTTGGCGAACCCGACATTGGCGCGGTCGAGAAAGGCCATGATGTACATCAACAGCAGGAAGGGCAGCAGTCGCCAGGAAATCTTGGCGAGCAGGGGCGCGGGCAGGGTTTTCATAGTGGCGTCCGATGTTTTGTTCTTATGGGACGGACTGTACGGCGGCCGAGCAATGCGCTACAAATCGAATCTCGCTTACAAGTGATAACCTCAGGGTATCGATAACATGGATAAAAATGCGTAGTCCCGCGATCTCTCCCAGCCTGTTCAACCGCCTGCGCTACAAGCACCTGCATATGCTCGTCGCGCTGAGCTCCAGCCAGAACCTGCACCGTGCGTCACAGGCGCTGAACATGTCGCAGCCTGCCGCCACGCGCATGCTGCGCGAAATTGAGGACATGTTTGCCTGTGATCTGTTTGAGCGGTTGCCGAGGGGCATGCGCCCCACGGCGCTCGGGCAGGAGTTGATCCGTTTTGCCGAATCCGCCCTGAGCGGTTTGGACCGGTGTGCCGAAGACTTGATGGCACGACAGCAGGGCGGTTATGGCTACCTGTCGATTGGCACCATCATGGGGGCGGCGCCGGACCTGGTGATGGATTCCATCGCGCAGATCAAATCGCTGAACCCGCAACTGCGTATCCGCATCATGGGCGACACCAGCGACCAAGTGATCCAGTTGCTTGAACAGGGACGCATCGACCTGGCTATCTCGCGCCGTAATGCCGCCACCGACAACGAGCACTACAGCTTCGAACCCCTGGGCAACGAACGCTTGCTGGTGGTGGTGCACGCCGGCCACCCCCTGGCCCAGCGTGAGCAGTTGATGCTGGATGAACTGGTGCGCGACTGGCCATGGATCCTGCAACCGCAAACCAGCCCTGCGCGCATCGGCTTCGACCAGGCGCTGCAGGATCTGGCGCTGCCCAGCCCGGCGGACATCATCGAATGCAGCTCGGTGTACTCCATGCAGCAGTTGATCCAACTGACCGACGCCGTGATGGTGCTGTCCGAAAGCGCACTGCGTGATTACCTGAAAATGGGCCTGGTGGTGGCGCTGCCGGTGGCCCTCGACGTGCGACTGGCGCCGTTTGGCATGTTGTTGCGCAAAGGCGAAGTGGTGAGCCGTGAACTGGGGTTGTTTATCGACTTGTTGCGGCAGAAGGCCGCGATACTTTGAACGTGATGTGTAAAGGGCATGGTGCGTCGGTACGATATTAAATAGAATGAATCTCATTTGAGACTCACTCGCGCCGCGCAGGTCGCTTGCCATGAATGATGCTGTTGTTCCGACCCACGCCAACGAGCTGACGTTGTCGAGCCTGTACCGTGACCATCGCAGTTGGCTGGAAAGCTGGCTGCGTCGGCGCCTGGGCAATGCCTGGGATGCGGCTGACCTGAGCCAGGATACGTTCTTGCGTGTGCTCGCCAGCGCCCAGCCGATCGCACAGATGCAGGAGCCGCGTGCCTATCTGGTCACTGTCGGCAAGCGCCTGCTGGTGAACTTCCACCAACGGCGCAGCCTTGAACAGGCCTATCTGAATGCCTTGGCGAGTCTCCCGGAAACCTGCGTGCCGTCGCCCGAACAACGTTGGTTGGTGCTGGAGACCCTGCAAGCCCTGGATGAATTGCTGGATGGCTTGCCGGTGCTGGTCCGCCGCGCCTTCCTGTGGAGCCAACTGGAAGGTTTGGGCTACCGAGAGATCTCCGAGCGCCTCAACGTGTCGGAGCGCACGATCAAACGCTACATGGCCCAGGCCTACGAACACTGCCTGCTGGTGGACCTGTGAGCCGCGACGTCGCACGCGCCGCCGCGCAATGGTTGGCGCTGCTGGAGTCCGGCGCAGCCACCGAGCGTGATCACGCCGCGTTGCAGCATTGGCGTGACAGCCACCCCCAACACGAACAGACCTGGCAAAAAGCTCAGACCCTGCGCCAGCGTTTCAGCGACTTGCCCCAGGCCTTGGCGCTGGCCAGTCTCGACCGTCCGCAACCGGGACGCCGTGCCGTGCTCAAGCGTGCGCTGGGGATCGCTGCACTGGTGCCGACCGCGTGGTTGCTCAGCCGTCAATTGCCGATCGAGGCCTGGCGTGCCGATTTGCACACGGCCATTGGCGAGCGCAAGCGCATGGGGCTGGCTGATGGCGGCAGCTTGCAGCTCAATACCGCGACGGCGGTGGACGTCGACCTGGCGCAGCGCCGCATCACGCTGGTCGACGGCGAGTTGGCGTTGAATGTACCCGGCGCCACACCGATGACCGTGCAGACGCGCTACGGCGAGTTGAGGGTCAGCGAGGCCGAGGTGTGTGTGCGGCAACTGCCCGCCGGTTGTAGGGTGTCGGTGCTCAAGGGATCCGTGCAGGTGCGTGATTTGAGCGGGCAGATGGCGAGCTTGCAGGGAGGGCAGCAAGCGCCGCTCAACGCCAGCGGGCTAGGGGCCTGGGTGCCATTCGATGTGTTGCAATTGGGCTGGCGCGACGGTGTGTTGACCGCGCAGAATCAGGCGCTTGGCGACTTCCTGCGGGAGTTGGAACGTTATCGGCCGGGCGTGTTGCGCTGGGAGCCGAGCCTGGAGTCGTTGCGGGTCACCGGCAGTTTCCGCCTGGACGACACCGACCGCATCCTTAACCTGCTGGCCTCAAGCCTGGGGCTGGAGGTGCAGGCGCGGACGCGGTATTGGGTGACCTTGCGCAAAGCCATGACTTGAGGGTTGTTGTTAGGGTGAGCGAGCTAACTGTCTGTGGCGAGCGGGCTTGCCCCGCGTTGGGCTGCGAAGCGGCCCTAAAAACAGACGCCGCGTTTCGTCAGGCTAAAATGCGCTGGCAGTACTGGGGCCGCTTCGCAGCCCAGCCACAACAAGCCCGCTCACCACAATGATGGCGTCAGATCACATGGGCACGCTGCAACTCAGTCAACGACAACGCCTTGAGCTGCGCCAGCAGCGGATCACGCCGGTCACGCGGGTGCGGCAGGTTCACCGCCAATTCCTGGCGAATGCTGCTCGGCCGGTTGTCCATCACCAGCACCCGGTCACTCAGGTACAGCGCCTCGTCCACATCATGGGTCACCAGCAACAAGGCGATGGCATGGTGTTCGGCCAATTGCAGCAGCAAATCCTGCAGCTTCATGCGGGTAAATGCATCCACTGCACTGAACGGCTCATCCAGCAGCAACACCTGCGGGCGTGAATACAACCCCCGCGCAATGGCCACCCGTTGCGCCATGCCGCCGGACAACGCCTTGGGCAGCGCCTGGGCAAAACCCTTGAGGCCGACTTCCTCGATCAACTGCGTGACCCATGCCTTGTCGTAGTGGTTGTCATCGCTGAAACCGATGTTCTGTTCCACCGTGAGCCAGGGCATCAACCGTGGTTCCTGGAACACAAAGGCCACTTCGCCATCGGGGCTGCGCAGTTCGCCCTGGAAGTCCTGTTCCAGGCCGGCGACGATGCGCAGCAGCGTGCTTTTGCCGCAGCCGCTGGGGCCGAGCAGGCTCACGGCCTCCTGTGGTTTCAACGCCAAACGCACGTCTTTCAACACGGTAGTGTTGGCGAAGCTTTTACGCGCGACGTGAATATCCAACAGTGGTTGCACGCTCATTGGCCGGCTCCCTGGAAGGTATCGCGCCAGGCCAGGCAACGCGTTTCCAGTGCTGCGAGCAGGCCATCGCTGACCTTGCCCAACAGCGCCAATACGATAATCGCCGCCAGCACGATATCCGGCCGCGAAGTCTCCCGCCCATCACTGAGCAGGTAACCCAGCCCCTTGGTGGCCGCAATCAGCTCGGCCGCCACCAGAAACATCCACGCCAGGCTCAAACCACTGCGCAACCCGGTGAACAGGCCCGGCAGGGCGGCGGGCAGCAGGATTCGACGCACCAGCCGCCGCCGGCTGAAACCGTACATCTGCCCGACTTCCACCAGCTTGCGGTCGATATCACGAATGGCCGCGACGCCATTGAGGTACACCGGGAAGAAGGCGCCAATCGCGATCAGCACAATCTTCGACGTTTCGTCGATGCCCAGCCACAGCAGCAACAGCGGTACCCAAGCCAGGCTCGGGATCGAACGCAGCCCTGCAAAGGTCGGTTCGAGGTAGGCCTCCGCCTCACGGCTCAAACCGACCCAGGCGGCAAACACCAAGGCCAGGCTGGCGCCAATGGCGAAGCCCAGCAGCACCCGGCCGAGGCTGGCGCTGATGTGTTTCCACAATGCGCCTTCGGCCAAGTCGGTGAGGGTCACGGCAATCTCGCTGGGCGCAGGCATCTGGTACGACGGCAGCCAACCCACGCGCACCACCACCTCCAGCACCAGCAGGATCAGCACCGGTAACACCAGGCCCTTGAGCCGCCTTGGCCAGGCGCTCCGGGTGATAACGGCTGGCACAGCGAGGGGCAATGTTTGGGTTTTGCTGGTCATCACGAACTCCTTAATGGCCGAACGAGGTGTCGATCAACTGGTCGATCACCTGGTCCACATTCACGCCTTTGCGCACCAGCTCTTCCGACACCAGGATCGGCGCGGCCGCCTTGGACGCCACCACGTCCTTGCTGCTCAGGAACGGCGTGCTCAGGTCGGTGCGCGAGAGTTGCAGCTTGGCCACTTCCAGCGGCAGGCCGGACTCGTCGGCCAGCAGTTTGGCGAATTCATCCGGGTGCTTCACTGCCCAATCCCGTGCCTTTTCATAGGCGCCGAGTACCTTGGTGATGGTCTGCGGATGCGCCTTGGCGAACTTCTCGGTGACGCTGACCACGCCGTAGCTGTTGAAGTCTTTATTGCGGTACAGCAGGCGCGAACCGGTCTGGATTTCACTGGCGGCCATGTGCGGGTCGAGACCGGCCCAGGCGTCCACGTCACCTTTTTCCAGCGCAGTGCGGCCGTCCGGATGTTGCAGGTGCACCAGTTCCACGTCGTCCTTTTTCAGCCCGGCCTGTTGCAGGCTGCGCAGGGTGAAGAGGTACGGGTCGGTGCCTTTGGTGGCGGCGATTTTCTTGCCCTTGAGGTCGGTGACGCTGTTGAACGGCGAGTCTTTGCGCACCACCAACGCGGTCCATTCGGCGCGGCTGTACACGTACACCGATTTGATCGGGCTGCCGTTGGCGCGACTCAATACTGCCGACAGGCTGGCGGATGACGCAAAGTCCACGCCGCCACTGTTGAGGTACTCCAGCGAACGGTTGCTGCCCTGGCTCAACACCCAGCCCACCTTGGATTGCGGCAAGGCTTGTTCCAGCCAGCCGAAGTGCTTGAGCACCAGGCTGACCGGCGAGTAATAGGCGTAGTCGAGGTTGACTTCGGCGGGATCGGTGTCGACGGCGTGGGCCAGGGGTTGCAGGCACAGCGCGAGGGCGCAGGCGCCGAATAGGCGTTGGGTGAAGGCTTTCATGGAACAGCTCCGGCAAGGCGTTGAGAGAAGGCTTTTCTTATATTCAGAAAATTTGGTTTGCATGTTCCATCATGCTTTATAGGAATATGCAGTCTCTGTGCCATGTGTCTGGAAGGCGTATTTACGGGGTTGTAGGGGCTGGATGCTGTGGTGGGAGAGGGCAGATTGTTGAAGCACTGTTGGCAGGGCAACAGTTCTTATATAGCTGTATCGAATAAATAAAGAGTTATATATTCCTTTTAATGGTCGCGTCGATGGCGCATTTTGAGGGCCTGCGCATTCGTGCGGATTGACCCAACAGCCAAAAGGAAAGCCGACATGACCATTAAAGCGATCAACGTGCGCAACCAGTTCAAAGGCGTGATCAAGGAAATCCTGCTGGGGGAAGTGGTGTCGGAAATCGACGTGCAGACCGCGTCCGGCATTGTCACTTCGGTGATCACCACCCGCTCGGTGCGTGACTTGGAATTGAAGGTGGGCAGTGAGGTGATTGCGTTTGTGAAGTCCACCGAAGTGTCCATTGCCAAACTCTAAAACCCCGCACCCCCCCTGTAGGAGCCGGCTTGCCGGCGATGAGGCCAGCAGGATCAACGTTGATCTTGCGGTCGCCATCGCCGGCAAGCCGGCTCCTACAACGGGGGGCGAGCCGTCAGGCTATTTTCGGGCCTGAGCCACCCGGTGGATGAGGCTGCGGTCTTTCCGGCGGGGCATCGGTGGGTAGACTCTTCGGTTTCTCGTTGGGATCTTTGTAATCCTTGTGCAAGCCCCCATCCAGCCGGTTGCTCGACGAACCGCCTTTTTGCGGGGTCTCGTCGAAGTGTTCCCATTCCGACTGTTGGAAACGGAAGATGCTGTCATCGGTCGGCGCGTCACGGCCACCGTAATGGTGGATCTCGTAGTGGGCGTATTCGACTTTGTCAGCCCAGTTGTCCTGCAATAGACCGTCTCCGGCCAGGTCGCGGTACCAGTCGTTTTCCTTTTCGGTCGCCTTCTGCTTTTTGTTGTGGTCGACGAAGTAGCCAATGATCCCGCCGACCACCGCCAGCACCACACCCACCAGGAACAACGGCCCGGTCAACGCCGCCGCCGTGCCCGCGCCAAACAGCGCCGCAGCTCCGAGCACGCCCGCCGAGGCACCGAATGCACCGCCGGCCACTTGCAGGCCACCGGCCGCCTGGGCCAGGGGATCCTTATCCTTCACGCCGCTCTTGATCGCCAGCGCGCCCAACACGATGTCGGCAAAGCCGCCGGCAATGTCCGTGGCCGGGCCGAGCACCTTGATCACGGAACCGGCGATCTTCGCCGATTTGGACGCGCCCAGCTTGGCCGCACCGGCAGCCGCCAGGCCGTCATCCAGGTGCGTGGCCAAGCCTTCGGTGGCCTCGGTGACGGCCTTGTCGCCGTCGCCGAACATCTTGGCGATGCCGTCGTACTGGCTGTCCGGTACGGCATCGAGGGCGGTGGCGATCTTGGATTTGACCTCGGAGGGCAACTCGCTGACGCGGAACTCGAAGTTCGGCTCCTGCATGCCGGCCTTGCCCCAGATTTCCGGCAGGGTCTTGTCCAGCCCCAGGAAGTCCACCAGCCCACCTTTGCCCAGGGCTTCACCGATCTTGTCGCCCAGGCGCACGAAGTGGCTGGAGCCGCCAGCAAAGCTCAGGAAGTCCTTGGCGATGGTCATGCGTTGCGCCGGGGTTTCACCGAGCTTGCCGCCTTTGCCCACCAGTTGGTAAATCCCGGAGAACAGACTCACACCGGCACCCAGGGAACCGAGAATGCCCTTGCTGTTGAGGGTGTTGAACACCTCGCCGAGCATGCCGCGATCGGCCACCGGGATATAGGGTTTGCTCAAGGCGGTTTTCAGGTCGGCTTCGCTGATCGCGCCGTTTTTCTGGTAGGCGGCGCCCAGTTCTTCCAAGGCCTTGGTGACGGCGGCGGATTTTTCCTTGCCTTGCAGGCCTTCGTTGAGGAATTTTTCCAGGGTTTCCTGGGTACGGCGCGGCAAGTCCAGCACGTTGCCCTTGAGCACGCCTTTGAGCAGGCCAAACAGGTCCTTGGTCGCCAGTTCCTTGTTCTCGTCGGAGATCTTGCTTGGGTCCGACAGGATCGCATTGAGGTCGGTGGTCAAACCATCGGCCTGGATATTCTGCGCAGCTTTGCTCGCGGCTTCCGGGTCGAACAGCGACAACGACGTCAGGGTGTCGCTGAGGTCTTTTTGCGCCTCAAAGGTCTTGCCCTGGCTCTGCAGGTCCTTGAGGTACAGCACGTAATCCGGGTTGGCGGTGAGGTCCAGCAGCTTCTGCTTGATCTCGTCCTTGTTCGGCAGCTTGTTGATCGCCTCGTCCATTTTCGACTTGTAGTCAGCCTGCACGGTCGGGTCGTTGAACAGCTCGCCGATCTGCTTTTGCACGGCCTTGCCGTCGATGATGTCGTGCATGTCGGCCGAGGTCAGCTCGGTCTGCTTGTCATCGAACTCGCGCCAGGTGGTGTTGAACGGGCGCTTGGCCTCTTCGTAGCCGGTGATGCCGTGGCCGTTCTGATAGGCCGCCTGGGCTTCGAGGGCGCGAACCAGCTTGGCGCGCGGATCGTCCTTGGGGATCGAGCCGTTTTTCACGCCTTCGCGGTAGGTGTCGATCAGTTGGGTGGTGGCCAATTCGCTGACGCTGAGGGTGGGCGACTTGTCGTCCTTCTCATCGGCATGCACGCCCGTGTCGAGGTTCAGCACATCCAGCTCATCGGCCTTGGGCAGGTTGTGCTTGGCGCGGGTGTCGTCCACCGAGCTGGCGCTCCAGGCTTCCCATTTTGCCGCCACATCGTCATAGAGCTGCGGGCTGAGTTCCTTGGAGACGATGACCTTGCCTTCGCTGGTCTCGTAGCGGATCAGGCCGTCGCCCAGTTCATCCGGGGAGCCAAAGGTGATGTCGGTGTTCTTCAGGAAGTCATTCGGCCCGGCCAGCTTGTAGCCTTCGCCTTCGCTGGTGTGGATCTTGGCCCAGGTGTCATTGGCGGTGGCGACACTCTTGAACAGCTCGGGGCTGACGTCGGCCGACACCACGACCTTGGTGCCGTCATGCAGTTCATAGGTGAGGATGTTGTCTTTCTGATCGTTGTTCCAGTTGAAATTCTTGTAGTCGTTGAGGCCCGGCACTGGTGTATTGGCGTCGGCCAGCACCGCGCCGTTATTCAGCTCGCCTTCAACCACGGCCTTCTTGCCGGGGTCGGTATAGACCTCATGCAGGCCGGCCAGGTAATCGAACAGCTTGGGGTTGTCGTCGCGGGCCACCACCATCTTCTGGCCGTTGCTTTCGAAGCGGATCAGGCCTGGGCCGACTTCATCGACCGGGCCAACCGCCGTGCCGCCGTAGGGTGGCCACACTTCATTGTCGCTGGCGCGCTTGTAGCCGGCGTCTTCACTGGTGGACAGGCCGGTGAAGCTGGCATAGGCGTCCTTGGCTTTCTGGAACGCCTCGGGGTTGTCGCGCTGGCTGATGACAACCTTGGTGCCGTCCTGGGTCTCGTAGCGGATCACGCCTGGCCCGGTTTCATCCGGTGGGCCGAGGGATTTGTAGTCGGCGAGTTTCGCCGGGGCGCTGCCGTCGGCGCCGAGGCTCTGGTAGCCGGCATTCTGGCTGGCGACCACGCCGGAGAGGGATTTGAAGTCGGTACTGACCTGCTTGAACAGCTCGGGGCTGTCCTGTTCGCTGACGATGACTTTCTTGCCGTCCTGGGTCTCATAACGAATCAACCCCGGGCCGACTTCATCGGGCGGGCCGATGGCCTTGTAGTCGGCCAGTGCCGGCGGTGGCGTTGCGTCCTTGGCGGCCAACTCATAGCCGTCCTTCTTGCTGGCATCCAACCCGGACGGCGTCTTGTCGTGGGCCTCTACCTTCTTGTTATTGGCGCTGTTCTTGAGCAGCACATGGAACTGCGCGCCGGACTTGGGCGGCGTGCGGGGAAGGGCTTTGGGGTCGGACGAGCGATCGAGGGGCTGGGTCGTCATGCCATGGAACTCCTGCTGTAGCCGGTTGTGGCGGTCGGCAAAAACAGTAACAGCAGGGGTTCGGCACTCGTTGCGAAAAGTTGTGAATTAGGCCTGACGGTTGCGCAGCGCGCGCTCCATGCGCTGCAGGCCTTCTTCCAGCATGGCCCGTGGGCAGCCGAAATTCAGACGCACGAATTGCTGGCTGTCGTCACCAAACTCGATCCCGGCGCTCAAGCCGACCTTGGCCTGTTCCAGGAAAAACTGCTGTGGGTCATCCAGGCCCAGGGCGCTGCAATCCAGCCAGGCCAGGTAGGTGCCTTGTGGCGCGTGCATCACCACGCCAGGCAGGCGGGTTTGCACGGTGTCGAGCAGGTAGTCACGGTTGCTTTGCAGGTACTGCACTAGGGCGTCGAGCCAATCACCGCACTGGCTGTAGGCCGCCCGGGTGGCTTCCAGGCCCAGCGGGCTGACGCTGTCGACCATGCCGCAACGAGCATTGTTGAAGCGCTCGCGGATCTCGGCGTTCTGGATCACCGCAAAGCAGGTCTTCAAGCCAGCGACGTTGTAGGCCTTGCTCGCCGACATCAGGGTAATGGTGCGCTGGGCGATCTCGGGGCCGAGGCTGGCGGTGGGGATGTGGCGGCGGCCGTCGAAGCACAGTTCGGCGTGGATCTCGTCGGAGATGATCAGCGCGCCGTGGTCCAGGCAGGCGTTGGCCACGGCCAGCAGTTCTTCGCGGGGGAAGACTTTGCCGATGGGGTTATGCGGGTTGCTCAGCAACAGGGCGCCAGCGCCGGTCAGCGCCTGGCGCATCGCAGGCATTGGCGTGAGGTATTCGCCGTTGATCAGCTTGAAGGGCACTTCGATGCGCGGCAGGTTCCAGTTGCCCGGTGCCAGACGGATCGGCCGGTAGTTGGGGGTTTGCAGCACCACAGGCTGGCCCGGCTGGACAAATGCGTGCAGCGCCATATTGAAGCCGGGCTCGACGCCGGGCAGGAACAGCAGCTCATCCGGTTGCACGCGCCAGGCGTACTTGGCCCAAAGGTCGGCGATGATTGCCTCGCGCACATCCGGCCCGGCGACGCTGTAGCCCAGCACCTGCTGGTCGAGGCGCGCGTGCAGGGCTTGCAGGACGGCGGGCGGGGCGGCGATGTCCATGTCGGCGATCCACATCGGCAACACGTCTTGCGGGTAACGGTTCCACTTGGTGCTGCCGGTGCCGAGGCGGGGGTGGATAGTGTCGAAATCAAAGCTCATGGGGGGCTCGTATCAGGAAGTCAGGCGCAAGAATGGCGCTGATTCTAGCGCCATTATTTTTATAGGCCAGAGCTGATTGCCACCGCGAGTTGCCGGTGCGCCTGTTCCAAGGCGCGGTTGACCGCTTCTTCACCGCGCACCATGGCCGGCAGGTAGACGAAATCCACCGAGTGGATACCTACCGTCGACAGGATGGCGCTCATGTACGGCGTCAGAAAGTCCGGCTCATGGCCCTTGCGGGCGTTTCCTGAACTGACCAGGACAAAGGTGCGCCGGTCCTGCAGCAAGCCGACTTTGGCGAACTGTTCATTCACCGTAAAACTGCGCTGGATGCGCACCACATGGTCGATCCAAGCCTTGAGCGCTGCCGGCACGGTGAAATTATGCACGGGGGTGCACAGGATCAGCAGGTCACAGGCTTCCAATTCGACGATCAACTGTTCCGAGAGTGCCGTGGCGCTGCTGGTGATTGCGCCGGGGGTGGTCAGCGCGTTGGCATATTCACGGGTCAAGGGCGGCAGTGCCTGGCCGCCGTAGTCACGCTCGGTCACCTCGGCGTCGGGGACCAGGTCGCGCAACAAGGCGCGGGCCAGTTTGAAGGTTTGCGCGGCCTTGCCGTGGGGGCTGAAACTGAGGAGCAGGGCGCTGGTCATTGGCTCAGGTCCTGGGAAAAGTGCATGCCCAGGGGCAACAGGCCCTGGCGGAAATAGAAGCGCTGGGCCAGGGCCATGTGCATGCCGGTGTCCAGTACCAGCCAGCGGTAGCCTCGGGCGCGGGTTTCTTCGCGTACGCGGTCCAGCAGGTGTTCGCCCAGGCGGCGCCTTTGTTGCGTGGCGTCTACGACCAGGTCGTCTACGTAGATGAAGCGGCCATACAGGGTGTTTTCGGTTAGCCGATAGCCGGCCAGGCCGATTACCTTGCCGTGCTCTTTTGCTGCCAGCAGGTGGTAGCCGTTTTGCCGTTGGCGCTGGATTTGTTCGGCGAATGCTGGGGCGTCGGTGAGGTGGGGGCGTAGTTGGTGCATGACTGGGAAGCTGGCGATGAGGTCGGCCTTGGATTCCAGGTGGGTGAGTTCGATGTGGTCATTCATGGTGGGGGCTTTGTGTGGTTAGGGGTATGCCATTGTTGTGGGTATGGCTGAGGTGGGACAGGGGCATGATTGGACATGTGGGTTGGGGCATATCCGTTATTTAGGTAACGGCTGGTATTGGTTCC
>NZ_JACAPG010000003.1:0-79295 GCF_013385825.1 Pseudomonas reactans
AGCGCAGCGTGCCCCAGCCTTGGTGTTCGGCGGTGAGGCGGTTTTGTGTGTCGTACTCGTAGGCCAGGGCCCAATGGCCATCCTCGACGCTTAGGAGATTGCCTTGACGGTCGTAGGCGTAATCGACCAGGTTGCCATCAGGCAGGGTTTTTCTTACGAGGCGTCCGGCATAGTCGCGCTCGTAGCGGGTAACCAGCTGACTGCCGTCATCGCCGTGTTCGGTCTTTTCCTGCAGGTTGCCGTTGAGGTCGTAGACGTAAGCCGTGCGCCGACCGTCAAACCCGGTTTCCTGTTGGATCAGGCCATTGGCGTGATACTGGAGTCGGTAGGTTTCGCCCACCTCATTTTCGATTTCGGTCAGCAGCAACCTGACGTTGTCGTAACGGTATTTGACCTGAGTGCCATCGGCGTTGATGCGCCGGCTGATCAGGTGCAGGCCGTCGGCGTATTCGTAGCGGGTGACGTGGCCGAGTTCATCGCGTTCGGAGGTGATTTTTCCGTAAGCGTTGTAGGTATATTTACGCGTATCACCGCTCGGCAAGACGATTTGGACTAATCGCCCAGCGTGGTTCCACTCAAATTGCGTGAGCGCGCCGTGCTCGTCTTCCTGGCTGATTTTTCGCCCGAGATCGTCATAGCGATAGCGCTTGATTCCGCCATTCGGCAACTGCTCTTCAAGCAATTGCCCCCGCTCATTCCAAACCAGCCGATGACAGCTGTGATCCGGCAGCCAAACCTGCGTCAGTTGCCCGCGTTTGTTGTAGCTGTACTCAGTCGAATTACCGTCAGGACCGGTCCTACGCGTAACATCGCCTTGGTCATTACGCTCATATTTCCAAACCGCTTCACCACGCCGCACAACCCGTACGAACCCATTGTCATGCTCGTAGGATGTTGGCTCATCATTCCCCGGAAACAACGCCACCAAACGCCCGGCTTCGTCGTACTGGTAGGCCGTGATCGCCCCCAACGGATCCTGCTCAACCGTCAGCCTTCCCTTGTCATCGTAGGATTTGAAATGTTCGGCCCCGTCAGGATCCACCCGCTGCACCAGCCGCGCCCGCTGGTCATGCACATAGACTTCCTGACTGCCATCGGCATTAAACACCGTGACCTGGCCGTTATCGTCCCAGGCATACCGAGTGCCCATCTGCGAGAAACTGGCCCAATGGCGGACACATCGCGCCGCCTTACCAGACCTTTCCCACTCCCAAAAGAAACTTGCGCCACCGGCCAAGCCACGCTCAAGAATGACGTGTTGTTGGTCGTACCGATAAACCTCGCTTTCGCCTACCGCATTGGTCGCAGAAACCAGCCGACCCGCCGCGTCATAGGCGTAGGAAACAACGTTCTGCTCTGTCACCCAAACAAACGGGCCGTCGTCCACCGCCCGCTCAATCTGGTAGTCCACCGCCACAATGCGGCCCGATGCGTAGCGCAAAAACAGCGAACGTCCCACGCCGTTATCCAGCCGCTCAATCTGCCCCAGGTAATTGCGAGAAATGCGCAGCCGGTTGTCATACGCATCGCTGATCGCCGTCAGCACACCGTCGCGGAAGTGGTAGAAACGTGACGACTGAGCCAGCACCAACTCATCAGGCAATGACCCCAAGTAGATCGCCGCTTCCGCCAGACTGTTGGTGATCGCAGGCCGAGAAACCGTGGGCAAGGGCAGGGTAGTCGAGCGATTCTCATGATCGGTCCACACCACCGAATCCCCGGAAACACTCAGCCGATGCGCCAGCGAGTGACTCCAGCCAAACCCCAGCCCGCAATCCACTTCCACCGCGCTGGTGCGATACAACCGCGTCCACTCAAACGGCAGAGCCCCGTCCAGCGCACCATCGGTGAGGGTCAGCAGTTCCTCACCCGTGACCATCGACACCGGGCAGCCGTTGGTGGCCGTCTTGTCCGACGACGCCGCCGCATCCCCAGCCGGATTCTTCCCAACAGCAGGCACATCATCCACATGTTCCTGGCGCACCAACACCGTCCGCTGCCCAACCTTGTCCCGCACCACCGGCACCGCGTTGGAAACCACCTGATCCCCAGCCATCAACGGCACATCCGGAATCGTCCGAATCGGCGTCGCCGGGCTACCCAGCAACATCGGTTTGGCCGCGTCGACATGCGCGTCCAACCGAGGCCCGACCAACTGATCGGCCAACATCTCAAGCCACTTACGCACCCGACCCGACTTGATATGCCCCAACACCTGCATACCCAGCCGAACCTGCACGCCCATGCCCCGGGTCGCCCAGATCAAAAACAGATTGATCAGAATCTCGCCGGTAATCTCGCCCACCAGTTCATACATATCCGGCGGCGGTAGCATGCGTATCCAGGCGACCATTGCCGACAGATAGATGAACAGCAGCGGCTCATCGCTGAGCACCAGCAGGCCATGGGCGATGGCGTCCTTGCCCAGTTTCAGTAGCTCGTCCAGCTCGACCTGGGTGATGTACTTCAGCAACTTCTCGCTATTGGCCTTGAGGTCCGCCAACAGGTCGTACAACTGTGTGACGTTATCCCAGAGGTTGTAGAGCGCCTTGCCAATCCCGCCCGCCAACGCCACGCCTTGCATCGCACTGCGCTCGAACGGCGTGGCGTTGGCGAAGTCCTTCCATCGCGGTTTGAAGGTCTTCGTCCATTCATCACGCAAGCGCTGTTCCAGCCCGGCGATCACCGACTGATAAGACGCGTACAGCGCTTTGACGTGTGCCTTGGAAACGTTGGGGTAAAAAGTGATCTGGTAACGCTGGTCGCGGATGCAATCGCTGACTTCAAGAATGCCGCTGGCGTCGATGGTTCGACGGATAGGGTCACCGAATGGCGTGCCGTCCGACCCGATGGCTTGCAGCATCACCGGCGTATTGCCGATGGGCACAAACCGAGTGCTTTCAAACAGATGCACCAGGGTCAACGAGCCCTGGGCCTTGCAAACAGCTACCGTGCGATTGGGCTTTTTGGAGGATGCGGGAGCGACGAGGGAAACTTCCTGGCCGACCTTGAACACCTGCTCCACGTCCAGAGCCGAGCCGCTCCAGAAGCTTTCGGCCCACTCGTCAAATGCGTTCAGGCACGTTCGGAAATCACGCAGGACGGTTTCCACGTCCGGCCTTTCGGCATCCATGGGGGAGAGGACGAACTGCGCAATAACCGGAATCATGAAACGGCCCCATTGAGTGGGGCACTGATAGAAAGGTGCATCGGCGGTCCCTCGCGCTGATTGGTCAGGCGAGAGACTTTGGAGAGGTTGGTTGGGAAAAGAAGTCGGCGTTATTCGCCGGGAGGGCTAGGAAGTTTCGCCAAAACTTAGGGCAAACCGAGGCTATGTTGTAGGCGGTGGATTACAGGGGGAACAGTCCTACAGCTTCAACTGCCCTATCGCTTTGCTCAACTCCCCGGCCAGGGTGGCCAGTTCATTGCTGGTGGTCGCGGAGTCCACGGTTTGCTGCACGGTGTTCTCGGTTACGTCGCGAATGCTGACGACCGCGCGGTTCATTTCTTCGGCCACGTGGCTTTGCTGTTCGGCGGCGACAGCGATCTGGGTGTTGCTTTCGCGCATCTGCGCCACGGCACCGGTGATTTCGGCGAGGGCGGCGCCCGCTTCCTGGGCTTGCTGCACGCAGTCGTCGGCCTTGAACGAGCTTTCCTGCATGAAGTCCACCGCGTCGCGGGTGCCGGCTTGCAGGGCCGAGACCATGCGGGTGATTTCGTCGGTGGAACTTTGCACGCGCTTGGCCAGGTTGCGCACTTCGTCGGCGACCACGGCAAAGCCACGGCCCATTTCCCCGGCGCGGGCGGCCTCGATGGCGGCGTTGAGGGCGAGCAGGTTGGTTTGCTCGGCGATGCTGTGGATCACGCTGACCACGCCGTTGATTTTCTGGCTGTCTTCGGCGAGCTTCTGAATCATTTCGGCGGTTTGTTGCACGCCTGTAGACAGGCCGGCGATCGAACGTTGCACGCGGGTGACCACTTCCTGGCCGCTGCCGGCGAGGGTGTCGGCGGTCTGGGACAGGTCCCGAGTGGCGCCTGCGTGCTGGGCAATGTGATAAACCGTTGCAGTCATTTCGTTGATGGCGGTAGCGGCCTGGTCGGTTTCGCTTTGCTGGCCGAGCATGCCGTGTTGCACCTCGTTCATGCTGCTGGCGAGGCGCGCGGCGCCGTCGTCCAGCTGTTGGGCAGTACGCGCTACGGTGCTGACCACTCTCTGGTAGCCGGCCTGCATCGCGTTGAACGCGCTGGCCATCTGGCCGACTTCGTCCTTGCACGCCAAGGGCACGCGGGCCGACAGGTCGCCGGTTTTCTCTACGTGCAGCATTACGTCCTTGAGGGTGTTGAGTTGGCTGAGCAGGAAGCGGATCAGCAATTGCGAGGCACCGAGCATCGCCAGCATCAGGATCATGACCGCTACCGCATAGTTGGCGAAGCGCTCTTCGAACACCTGGCTCAGGCTGGGCGCGTAGGCAAGGACGGCGACGTATTGACCATCAGGACGGGCGACGACTTCGGCGCCCATCAGTGGGTTCTCGCCGAACACAGGCATGTGATTGAGCTCGATCCAGCCCGTGTCGCTGCCCAGGGCTGACAGATCCTGGTCGGCCAGTTGTGGGACTTGGCCGCGTTTGAACGTCAGCCAGTGCTCGCCCTTGGGCAGTGCTTCCCCAGCCGGCCAGGCGCCAAGCAGCCGCGCTTGTGCTTGCGCAGAGGCGAGGGAGGCTGTGCTGCGCGCCTGTTGTTCAAGCTGCACGGCATACAGCACCAGCAGCAGAGTAGTAATGAAGGCGACCGCGTTGACGGCCCAGAATTTGTATTTCAGCGAGATATTGCTAAGCCAGGCACCCATGGAAGGTTTTCTCTGATAGCGGAAACAGCATTGGCAAGGTGCCATTATTGTGCCGCTATTCAGGGAGACGGTTTTGACGTGGGTCAATGCGCCGCATCAATCCACTTCAGGCAGCCCAAAGAAGCGGCGGGCGCATGCCGTGCTGTTACGGGCGAGGTCTTCCATGCTTTCGTTGCGGTGCAGGGCGACTTCGCGCAGGACTTCCGGCAGATACGCCGGCTCATTCCGGCCATTTTTCGGCTTGGGGCGCAGGGTGCGCGGCAGCAGATAGGGGGCGTCGCTCTCCAGCATCAGACGGTCACGGGGGATTTCCCTGACCAGTGGATGCAGGTGTGTCCCACGGCGTTCGTCGCAAATCCAGCCGGTGATGCCGATGTGCAAGTCGAGGTCGAGGTAGCTGAACAACGCCGCCTGTTCACCGGTGAAGCAATGCACCACGGCGGCGGTGAGGTGGTCGCGGTAGTCCTTGAGAATTTCCAGCAGGCGCTGGTTGGCGTCACGTTCGTGGAGAAACACCGGCAATTTGAGCTCGACGGCCAGGGCCAGGTGTTCTTCGAGGACTTTTTCTTGCTGCGGGCGCGGGGAAAAGTCCCGGTTGAAATCCAGCCCGCATTCACCCACCGCACGCACGCGGCTTTCGCTGAGCAAAGCGCGCAAACGCTGGGCGCTGTCGCCGTTCCAGTCGCTGGCGGAGTGGGGGTGGATGCCGGCGGTGCTGAACAGCCGCTGGCCGCTTTGATCGAGTTTTTCGCACAATTGCAGGGCTTGTTCGCTGCCCTCGATGCTGGTGCCGGTGAGCACCAATTGCTGTACACCGGCGGCATAGGCGCGGTCGAGTACAGCCTGGTGCTTCTCGTCGAAACTAGGGTTGGTCAGGTTGACGCCGATATCAATGAGTTGCATGGTGCTATCTCCGCCTGCGGCCGGAAAGCATATCAGAGCTGTAGATTTATAAGAAAAACGAAGAACTACAACGAGTTATAGCTGTCTTTGAACGTCGCAAGTGACATTGTGGTCGGCCAGCCGCCGTTCGTCCTGCCACCGTTGCGCGCAAAGCCTGCGCATCAAGCGCTCTGTTTCTGACTCCCACCGCCTCGTTTTTCGCGAGGGCGTTGGCCAGTATTCTTTTCCGGAGAGCGGATGATCCGACCCTCGGCGTTGCTTATGTTGTGCCTGACGTTGCTGCTGCCCATGGCGGCGGTCGCGCGTCTGGATGGGCCGCTGGAAGTGACCAAGCCCGGTAAGGTCCGCGACCTGGCGGAAATTCGCTCCAGCCGCACCCTGCGTGTATTGGTCAACCAGAGCCGAAACAGTTCCGGCGAGGTCCAGGGCCAGGCTATTGGTGTCGAATACCACCGCCTGCGCGCCTTCGAGCAATACCTCAATGGCCACGCCCGTGATGGCCAGGAAATCAACTTCAAGATCATCCCCAAAGCCAAGGACCAGCTGCTCGGTGCGCTGGCCCGTGGCGAAGGCGACTTGGTGGCGCCGGGTGAATTGCTCGATGTGAAGGCTGCGCACAAGATCAGCACCAGCGACCCGATTGTCAGCGATGTACCGTTGTGGTTGGTGGGGGTGAAGGGAGAGCGACGGTTTACCAAGTTGGAGCAACTGTCGGGCCGCACCCTGGCGCTGACCACCGGCAGTGCGGCGGCGGATGCCATCAGCCAGGTCAACCAGAAGCTGGCCCTGCACAAACAGCCACCCATCAAGGTGGAATGGGTGGACCCGACCCTGGCCGTGGAAGATGTGCTGGAGATGGTCCAGGCGGGTATTTTTCACCTGACTATTGTTGAAAAACCGATTGCCGAACGCTGGTCGAAGATCCTGCCCAAGTTGCGCTTCGACAAGCAGGTGGCGATCAGCGAACCGGGCGACGAATACTGGTTTGTGCGCCAGGATGCCTCGATGCTGCGGGCAAGCATTGATCGATTTCTCAAGACCTACCGAACCCCCTCAGACCAGGATGTGGCGTTCCAGCGGATCTACCGGCGCCTCTATCAAGTGCGCAATCCGTTGGCGCGCGTCGACCGTCAGCGCCTGGAAAAACTGCGCCCGGTGTTGCAAAAGCACGCCCGCGAGCAGGGCATGGATTGGCTGAACCTGGCGGCACTCGCTTTCAAAGAGTCGGCGCTTGATCCTGGCGCCCGCAACAGTGGGGGGCCCACCGGCCTGATGCAGATCACGCCCTCGGCAGCGCAGCGTGTGGGAGTCAACAATATTGAGAGCCTCGACAGTAACGTGCAGGCGGGGGCGCGCTACCTGGCGATGATCCGTCGCAAGTTCTTCGCCAGCCCCAAGCTCAACGAGCGTGAGCGAATGGCCTTTGTATTGGCGGCCTACAACATGGGGCCGGAGCGGGTGCAGGGCATGCGCACTGAAGCCAAGCGCCGGGGGCTGAATCCCAATCAGTGGTTCTTCCAGGTTGAACGCATTGCCATGGAGCAGGTAGGGATGGGCGGCGTCAGCTATGTTAATAGCGTCAACAAGTACTATTTGGCGTTCGATCGGGAGCGGGAGTCCCTGGAGCCGCCAGCGCCGAAAATCGCCTCACGGAAGTAATCGATTTTATCGATATTAATCAGGCATTTTTTCGGCTTTTATCATTGTTTAAACTGATTAATATAGCGGCCAACCAACCCCTACTTTGAAAAGGATTATCACCATGAGCCCACTGATCAAAAGCATCCTGTCCACCCGCGCCGGTTACGGCCTGACCATTCTGCGCATTGTTGTCGGCATCATCTTCGCCGCCCACGGTTCGCAAAAACTGTTCGGCTGGTTTGGTGGCTACGGCCTGGCGGGCACTGCCCAGTGGATGGAAAGCATCGGCCTGGCGCCGGGTACGCTGATGGCGTTGCTGTCGGGCGGCACCGAGTTCTTTGCTGGCCTGGCATTGATCATCGGCCTGCTGGCTCGTCCTGCGGCACTGGGCCTGACCATCCTGTCGCTGGTGGCGATCTTCTCGGTGCACATCCATAACGGTCTGTTCATGGCCAACAACGGTTATGAGTTCGCCCTGGCCTTGCTCGGTGGCTCGCTGGCGGTACTGCTGGAAGGCGCCGGCAAGCTGTCTGCGGATCGCGCCATCGCCAACTGATCCTCGTAAACCTTCAAGAGGCCCGCCCTGTGCGGGCTTTTTGCTGATCGGGATTCTTGACACCGCCCCACCGGCTTCTCTAGGATGCCGCTCATGCGCCGATTTAAACAGCTAATTGCGGGGCGCCATGGGTGATCGTTATCGGTCCCGACAGAAGCATGTTCCATGCTTCGAAATTCCGCTAAAGCGCTGGTTCGGTGTTGCCTCTCACCTGCCCGCAGACTTTTGAGGCAGAGACACGACACGATGAATGCACTACGCCCCCTGATACGCCTGGCCCCGATCACCGCGGACCTCACTCAACGCAATCCTAAAATTCTGCTGGGCGGCAAACACCAGCCGACGCTGTTGCGCTACCTGGACGGCTGGCCGCGTCGTACGGGCAGACCCTCCGCGTTCCTGATCCAGTTTGTCGAAGATGGCGATTCCCTTGCGCGGTTCGCCAGCAACAGTTTTGACCTTGCGGTTATCCAGGCGCCCAGTGCTGGCGACGCCGATGAGGTCATCCGTCAGTTGACCCGCATTGCCCGGCAAGGGCTGATCGCCCGTCGTTGAGCGTTCAGTGAATGATGCTGCCGGCTTTCAGCCGGCGACGGCGTTGGCCCAGAAAGACCAACCAGGCGATCAGGCATAACGTCAGTGGTATCGCAAAGGTCACGACCAGTTTTATAGTCAGCTCCATTCGACGTACCTGCGCATAAGCTTCGTGCTCCAGCGTGTGCAGCTCCATGGGCAAGCGCAGTCGCTCCTTGTTGAGTGCCTGCAACCGGGTGCTAGTGTCCACAGCCTGGGTGCCGAGGGCGGTTGTCCATGGGCTAAGTCGTTGCCATTCCTGTTCCGTGCGCTGCAGGCGCCGCTCCAGTTCGCCGGCCTTCAGGCGATAGGCCTGTTTCGCGACTTCGCGCATGCCTTCCAGCGCATTGGGTGATCTTTCCTGCGCCTCGCGCGGGCGTATGGCGGCCAGTGTGTCGGGGGCGGACAGGTTGTCCAATGTATTCAGGACAAACAGCGCGTTGCCGTCCGGTGCCGCGCTGTTGACCGTATCCATGAGCATGTCCGTGTCAGCAACGACCACGACATGAATCTGTGCAGCTTTGCGCAAGCCAGGCGGCTGCCCCTGGATACCATCAGGAAACACCGAATAGCTCGGCCCCTCGATACGCGCAGCAATGACATGACGCCGTTCCTGATTCGACGCCTCTTCAATTATTGAGTCCATCGTGGTGGTGCTTTTGAGGCTATTGGCGTCCAACAGGACTGATTGTTCGGAACTTTGCAGGAGCGGGCTGAAGGTCGTACGGCTCTTGCCCAGTCGGAAGAGAGCACCCGTGCTCGATACCGTGACCCTATTGAGGTTCCATGCACTGATGTCATGTGTGTTCATCGCCTGCCGGGGCAGGTTCAGCCTGACCTGATTGGGCTTACCCAGTGTCTCCCGTGGCGTGTAGAGGTTGTCGACTACCACTTTGTCCGCAGGCATCTGGATACCCCATGCGGCAAGTAGTTCGTTCAGCCGCGTGTTGCCGGGACGGTTCGGGCGCTGTTCACTCAAGGGGTCGATAAACACCATCAATCGGCCGCCTCTCAAGACAAATTGTTCAATGCCATACAGGGTCCGTTCAGACACCTCCTGAGGGTGCACGACCATCAGTGTTTGGATGGGGGCAGGAATTGACGCGACAGTCGATTCCAGATTGACCAAATCGAATTCTTGCCGCAAATCCTGCAACAGACGACCCGCAGACTCGCTCATCGCCAGCCCTGACAGCAGCGCAACGACTGGCCGCTTCGGCTGTTGCAACTTGTAGAGCAGATGACTGATTTCATACTCAAGCAACGGTTTTTGGTCGAGGCTGAAGGCGGCAATTCTTCGTACACCGTGACCGGCGCGGGTACCGATAAGCCCGAGAAACCCGGCATTGTCCTGAAGGCCAGATAGTCGGGCTTTGTAGGCATCCTCCGAAAAAGGGGCTGGTTCAACAAGGTGCAGATTGATCATGCCATTGGCGGTTTCTTCGTACTCCTTGAGCAGGTCTTCAATATGCTTGCTGTAGCGCTGCACGGCATAGCTTCTTTTAGGATCGTTGTTGGAGTTGAAGTAATACAAATCCACCGGGTCTTCCAACCTAGCGAGTAGCTGTCGTGCGGTGGGCGTTAACGTGTGAGATTTTTGCTCAGAAAGATCCCACCGTAGATCAGGAAGTTTACCTATCCAAACCAGATTGAACGCTAGGAAAAGTAGTAAGGTAACGATGAGTGTCATGCCGGTGCGCAGCGAGGACCGCATTAAGGATTTCCCTTCTCAGCTGTATTTATAGTTGAGGGTGGCTGTCGTCGCAGCGAGAAAAGCGAAGATCATGCTGATGAAGTAAAGCGTGTCACGCAGTGTGAGCTTTCCATGATCGATACTGCTGAATCGCAAAGCAGGGCTGAGTGAAGC
Organism: Pseudomonas reactans; assembly: GCF_013385825.1. Lineage (GTDB taxonomy): Bacteria > Pseudomonadota > Gammaproteobacteria > Pseudomonadales > Pseudomonadaceae > Aquipseudomonas > Aquipseudomonas reactans. Next base: position 10,390 of record NZ_JACAPG010000003.1, read on the forward strand.
GAGGTTGTCGATCAATCCAATAGGGGCTTGCTGTTCAAGTGCGTCCAAGAGGGAGGAAAGTCCGCTGGCTGTAAGAAGTAAGCCCAGGGTCAGTAAGAATATTACAGTGCGCTGACGTACCAGTGCGCATATAAAACAACCGACTGACAGATAACTTCCTGCCAGCAGCCAACTTGCGAAAAGTTGCGAAGCAATAACGCTGTTATCCGCACGGCCCAAGTAGTTGGTCACGATGACGAGAGGAAACATCAGGAGCAGGGCAGTGCCTGCTACGAGCCAGGCGGCGAGGAATTTTCCGACAACCCATTCAAAGGTCGTGAGGGGCAGGGTCTTCATCAGGTCGAAAAAAACGGCATTGGACTCATCCCACCATAATCGTGTGGTCAAGGCGGGAATGAAGAGTAAATAGAGCCAGGGATGGAACTGGACGAATACCTGCAGGTCACTGCCGTTTTGTTCCAGCCACGGGCTTATATACCCCCCCAGCGTCACTGAAAGTATTAGGAAGACCGCAATATTCAGGTAAGTACCGGGGGCACTGGCGTAGCTGGCGAGTTGACGCTCGAAAATGACAGGCAAAAATTTCAAAGAGGCGCCTCCTGGCTCAGATGGTGGACCACATCATTCAGGCGACCTGGTTCCAGGCTCAGCGAGTTGATCTTCCAGCGGCGACTGGCAATCAGCATGTTGATATGGGGGTAGATGGTATGCCCTGGCATGGCGAGAACAGTTACCGTACCGGGTGCATGGCGATGTTCCTCAATGCCAGCCACCCCGGGCAGTACGGCCAGTGCCAGTAGGTCCAGCGGGGTATCCGCAGCGAGAGTGACCGCCTGGAAATGGCGCGAGTCGCGTTGCAACTCGGGCAGTGGGGTATCGGTGACCAGGCGACCGCTTGCGATGACCAATGCACGGGTACACAACTCAGAGAGCTCATCGCAGTGACGAGAGGCGATGATGACTGTCATTTCTTGCGTCAATGATTGGATAAGCGCCCTGAATGTATGCTTTTGATCAGGTGCGAGTCCTTCAGTTGGCTCATCCAGCAGTAACACCGCAGGGTCGTGCAGGACGGCCTGGGCAATGGCGACTTTACGTTTCCAGCCGATGGAAAGGGCGTCGAGGGGCGCGTTGAGCACTTGAAACAGATCCAGCCGTGCGACCGCTTTTTCCAGCCGCGCGCGTTTTTCGGCGCCGTGGAAGCCGCGCACGGCAGCAATGAAACCAAGGAACGTTTTGACGGACATCGTTGGATGGCCGAGGTCCCCAGACAATTGATAGCCGACGAGTTGTCTCGCTTTAAGTGCATGGGTCTGTGTGTCGAAACCTTGGATGCTTATATAGCCACTGGACGGCTGTGTTGAACCCGCTATTGCATTGAACAGAGTTGTTTTGGCCATCGGATCCTGTCCGAATAGGCCTAGGCATTCTGGTTGATGAGCACTGAATGAAAGGTCGCTGAGTACAGTTGTGCTACCCGCGTGTTTTGTCAGATTGCTTATTTCGATCATTTTTTTACCGAATAAGTTTGGCGTGACGTAGGGGGCGTGAAAAAAGGGTACGGGTAATGGTCGTTTTAGGGAACGCCGATAATTATTAATAAGAGAAGTCCTACGTGCGAGTTGGGCAAGCCGCTGAAACAATGTGTTAGGTTTCAGAATGTCCAATTTTTGAATGTTTATTGGTTGTTTAGATAAACTTTCTACCCTGCACAATGAGGCGTTGATGCCATGATGCTGCTACGTACCCTTGTTCTTGAGCGCAACGGGCAAGATACTCCCGTTAACGGCGCACTGCTCTGTGGTTTTGCTGTAGGCCAGACAGCCTCCAACTTTCTTGTTTACAGTCTGGATGAGGAAGTGGAACCGGAAAGTTCCAGGGTTTATATCGCCGCGTTACGTAAGAAAGTTGATCGATATTTTCTGGGCGGGGTGGAGTCTAAGGAAGACCTGCAGTTGGCCTTGCACGTGTTCAAGCAAATTCTGACGTTGGCGGCTTCGGGCATGAAGGCGGGGGGAGGTACCGAAACCCAGGCGCCCTATCACTTTGTCGATTTGAAAGGCTGCAAGCTGCCGCCTGCAAGGCCCGAGGACCATCATTCGGTGATCATCAAAAAGGCGTTGGTGATGAAGGTGATCACTCTGGGCATGTCTGCACCCACGCTCCCAGCGATCGAGAGCGCTTCGGTGATTGTGCCGTCCATTCGTTTCTCGTCCCAATTGAGTTCGTCTCCTAAAACGATCAACCCTTCCGAACCCGTCCGGACACTTGTGCATGAGCAGCCCGTTGAGGAGAGTCGCAAGCCACCTCTCGAAGCCCCCTTGATGATGGCGCAAACCGCACCGGTCATCCCGCCGCCTCCCGGTGTGCCTGCACCACTGATACGGCCTGCTCCCGACGACCACAGCACGCTGCTCGAAGTGGACAGTACGTTGACCAACCTTGCCCGTGTGGCCCAAGAGTTGACCCAGCAAAAACTTGCGGCCATTGAGCGGGAATCGGCACTTGAGCAATGGCAAGCGCGATTGCAGCAGGAGCAGAAACAATTGGATGAGAAGGTTGGAGAACTGGAGCAACGTACCACTCAATTGCATGATCATTCACTTGCGGTCAGCCAGAGGACCGAAGCCCTGAAGGTGATAACGTCGCAGGTATCGAGCTTGCGACAGAGTCTGCGTGGCGTGCTGCTTGAGCTGGATCAGGCGTTGGATGGCTAGACTGGCCTGGCTACTTTCGCCGGTTCATTTATCATCAACGCCAGCCAGCCGACGCCTGGGCTCTAAGCACAGGCACATCGGCACCTATGGACATTGCCTCGGGATGCAAGCGTTTGAGTACCAAGCTGATTACCAAAGAAGGTCATGAAGCGCTGAAAAAGGAGTTGGATTACCTGTGGCGCGAAAAGCGCCCGGACACTACGCGCAAAGTGACCTGGGCGGCCTCGCTGGGAGATCGCAGCGAAAACGCCGATTACCAGTACAACAAGAAGCTGCTGCGTGAGATCGACCGTCGCGTGCGTTACCTGCGCAAGCGCCTGGAAGACATGCGTGTGGTGGAGTACATGCCTGAGCAGGAGGGCAAGGTGTTCTTCGGCGCTTGGGTGGACATCGAAAACGAGGCGGGTGAGACCAAGCGTTTTCGCATTGTCGGCTATGACGAGATTTATGATCGGATGGACTACATCTCCATCGATTCACCCATGGCCCGTGCGTTGTTGCGCAAGGAAGTAGACGATGAGGCCATCGTGCAGACCCCGGGTGGAGAAGTGTGCTGGTGGATCACCGGCATCGACTATGTGAAGTGAGTGAAGTCGGCCCGTGTTCAGTGATGAACATGGGCCGACTGCGTTTCAGCCTTCACGCAACACGGTCAACGGGCTGGCGTTGAGTGCGCGGCGAGTGCCGAATACACCCGCACCGCCGATCAATACGGCACCTATCACCGGCAGCAGCAACAGCCACGGATGAGGCTGCCAGGCCAGGTCAAACGCATAGCGGTACAGCACAAAGGTCACCAACTCGGTCCCGAGCGCTGCAAGCAGGCCACTCACGGCACCCAGCAAACCGAACTCGATACGCCTGGCCTTGACCAGCAGCTTGCGTTCCGCGCCCAGTGCACGTAGCAGGGCCCCTTGGCGGATACGCTCATCGAGGGTGGCTTGGAGGCCGGAGAACAACACCGCCATCCCCGCCGCCAAGACAAACAGCAGTACGTATTCCACCGCCAGGGTCACTTGGGCGAGGATGCTGCGCAACTGCTCCAAGAGTGCCTCGACTTGCAGGATGGTCACCGCCGGGAAAGCGCGGGACAGGTCGACGATCTGCTGGTCATGCCCAGGCGCCAGGTAGAAGCTGGTCAGGTAGGTGGCCGGCAAATCCTTCAAGGTACCCGGTTGGAAAATCATGAAGAAGTTGGGCTGGAAGTTATCCCAGTTGATGGTCCGCAGGCTGGTCACCCGCGCTTCACGGTTCTCCCCACCTACCGTAAACACCAGGTGATCATCGAGCTTGAGCTTGAGGCTTTCCGCAACCTTGGCCTCGACCGATACGCCGGGGATTTCATCGGTAGGTTGCTGTGACCACCATGCACCGGCGGTCAGGGCGTTGCCCGGTGGCAGGTCGGCAGCCCAGGTCAGGCTCAGGTCGCGTTGCACCGCGCGATCGCCACTGGAGTCCTTGCTGACGATTTCCTGCACGGGCTCGCCATTGATACTGATCAAGCGACCTGGCACCACCGGATACAACGGCGCGGACTGTGCCTGCAGTTCCAGAAGGCGGGCGCCGAACGCGTCCTTGTCGGCCGGCAGGATATTCAAGGCGAAATAGTTGGGGGCATCCTTGGGCAGTTGGTTTTGCCAGGTGTCGAGCAGCTCGCCACGCAGCAGGGCGATCAAACCCATGGAGAGCAGGATCAAACCGAATGCCAGGGATTGACCGGCCGCCGCCAGTGGATGACGCAACAGTTGGCCCAGGCCCAGTCGCCACGGCAGGGAGGCGCGGGCCAGCAGGCGGCGCAGGCTTTGCAACAGCAGCAGGAGCAGGCCGCCGAGAACCAATGCCGCGACCACGCCGCCGCCGAGCAGGGCGAAGGTCAGCACCAGGTCGAGGCTAAGGCGCCACATGATCAGGCCCAATGCGAACAGTGCTGCGCCATAGACCAACCAGGTACTGGAAGGGATCGGCAGCAGGTCGCGACGCAACACCCGCAGCGGTGGCACGCGACCCAGTGCAGCCAGGGGCGGCAGGGCGAAGCCGGCAAGTGCGACCAGCCCGGTGCCGATCCCGGCAATGGCTGGTAACAGTCCGCCGGGTGGCACGTCCGATGGCAGCAGGTCGTGGAGGAAGTAGAACAGGCCGAATTGTGCCAGCCAGCCGAGCAGAGCGCCGGCAAGGCTGGCCAGCAACCCCAGTACAGTCAATTGCAGGCTGAACAGCAACATGGCTTCACGTCGCGACAATCCCAGGCAGCGCAGCAAGGCACTCGCGTCGAAGCGTCGGGTGGCGAAGCGATTGGCCGACAGCGCCACGGCCACACCGGCCAAGAGGACGGCCACCAGACTGGCCATGTTCAGATAGCGCTCGGCCTTGCCGAGGGCGCCGCCGATCTGCTGGTTGCCATCCCGTGAGTCTTGCAGGCGCTGGTTGGCGGCGAGGCCTGGCTTGATCAGATCACGATAGGTTTGCAGCGCGGTACTGCCCTGCGGCCCACGCCACAACTCGCGGAAACTGACGCGGCTGCCGGGTTGCACGACGCCGGTGGCATCCAGGTCCGCCAGGTTGATCATTACCCTGGGGGTAAGGCTGTAGAAATTGCCGGCGCGGTCCGGCTCGTAGGTCAGCACGCGGGCCAGGCGCAGCGTCTTCATGCCCACGTCAATGCTGTCGCCGACCTTGAGGTCCAGCGCCGTCAGCAATCGTGCTTCCACCCAGGCTTCACCGGGTTTCGGTCCGCCGCCTGGGGTTTCATCACCAAAGGGTGCCGCCGCGCTTTTGAGTTCTCCGCGTAGCGGGTACTGCTCATTGACCGCCTTGATGCTGGAAAGCTGGATGCCGTTATCGGTGGCAATGACGCTGGAAAACTCCACGACCCGGGCATGATCCAGGCCCAGCTCGGTGCCTGACTGGATTTGCTCGGGGCGGGCCGGCGAGCTGCCTTCAAGTACCAGGTCGGCGCCGAGGAACTCGGTGGCGCGCAACAGCATCGCACCATTGAGGCGCGCACCGAAATAGCCGATGGCGGTGCTGGCGGCCACGGCCACCAGCAAGGCGAAGAACAACACGCGCAATTCGCCGGCGCGGGCGTCGCGCAGCAGTTGGCGCATGGCAAGGCTGAACAGGCGCAATAGCGGCAAACGTGCCATCAAGGCTCCAGGGGCGCGACCATCAGGCCGGCTTCAAGGCGGATCAGGCGTCGGCAACGATGGGCCAGGCGCTCGTCGTGGGTGACCAGCACCAGGGTCGTGCCGCTCTCTTTGTTGAGTTCGAACAGCAGGTCGCTGATGCGCTCGCCGGTGTGGCTGTCGAGGTTGCCGGTGGGTTCATCGGCAAACAGCACGTCCGGCTCCGCAGCAAAGGCGCGGGCAATGGCTACCCGTTGTTGCTCGCCACCGGAGAGTTGGCGTGGCGAGTGAGTCAGGCGTTGGCCCAGGCCGACACGTTCCAGCAGGTGCCGGGCGCGCTCACGGGCGTCTTTGCGGCCGTCCAGCTCCAGCGGCAGCATGACGTTTTCCAGGGCGTTGAGGCTGTCGAGCAGTTGGAACGACTGAAATACGAAGCCCACGTGCTCGGCACGGATACGTGCGCGTTGGTCTTCGTCGAGGGTGCTGAGGGCTTGCCCGGCGAGGGTGACTTCGCCGCTGCTGGGCAGGTCGAGGCCGGCCAGCAGGCCGAGGAGGGTGGATTTGCCGGAACCGGAACTGCCGACGATAGCCAGGCTATCGCCCTTGTTCAGTTCCAGGCTCAGTTCGTGCAGGATAGTCAGTTCACCTTCCGCGCTGGGAACCACTTTGCTAAGGTTCCGCGCGGTGAGAATGCTTGCGCCCATGGAGAATCCGATGCGAATGTGGTTTTTGAGTGCTGGCCTGGCCTTGATGTGCATGGCCCAGAACGCAGCGGCGGGTACAGTCCTGATCGTTGGCGATAGTATCAGTGCCGGTTTCGGCCTGGATACCAGCAAAGGGTGGGTTGCCCTGCTGCAGCAACGGCTCAAGCAGGAAGGTTTCGACGATAAAGTGGTCAATGCCTCCATCAGTGGCGACACCAGTGCCGGAGGCCTGGCGCGGCTGCCGACGGCGCTTGCAGAGCATAAGCCGGACGTGGTGGTGATCGAGCTGGGCGGTAACGATGGCCTGCGTGGGCAGCCGCCTGCGCAATTGCAACAAAATCTTGCGTCGATGATTGACCAGTCCAAGGCCGGCGGGGCCAAGGTGTTGTTGTTGGGGATGCAGTTGCCACCCAATTATGGCCCGCGATACACCACTGCATTTGCCGAAGTCTATGGTGTGCTGGCCAAGGAAAAAAACGTCCCGCTGGTGCCGTTTTTCCTCGACGGTGTGGGCGGGCACCCGGAGCTGATGCAGGCCGATCAACTGCACCCGGCGGTCGGCGCTCAGGGCAAGTTGCTGGAAAATGTCTGGCCGACGCTAAAACCGCTGCTATGACGCTTTTCTACCGGCAGGCTTTCGGCTAAGGTGGCGCCCCCCCGATTTGGAGCCCCTGATGTCGCGTCCTGCCTGGTCCCTGTTTAACTACCAACTGATCGAGCCGGACGAGCAGCTGGATCTGTTCGCCTGCCAGGAAGTGCGGGTGCATCTGGTGGCGCGTCAACTGGAACTGGGCGGCTCCATTGATCGCACCCTGTGCGGCACATTATTGCCTGCGCAACCGCGTTGGTCGCGGGTCGATCGTTCGATCTTCCAGGACCAGCGCCTGTGCCCTTTGTGCCGTGCGATCCTGGAATCCCAGAAGCGCGGCACGCCGCCGATCTGGCCGGAGCTGCGTTTCGAGTTGTAGGGGGCAGCTAGAAGCGCGCTTCACGTATACAATCGATGTTTACCTCCCCGTCGTTCTGCGAAGGATTTACCGGATGTTGTCGCGCCTTTCCGTCGTCACCTGCTGCCTGTCTCTCGCTGCGCTCTGCGCGGCCGGTTCTGCGTCAGCCCTGCAGTTGCCCTTGCCACCACCAGGTGAAGACATCGTCGGCCAGGTCCAGGTGATCAAGGCCAAGTACGAAGACACCTTTGCTGACTTGGGAACCACTTATGACCTGGGTTACTCGGAGATGGTCGCGGCCAACCCGGGCGTAGATGCCTGGTTGCCGGGCGCGGGCACCGAGATTGTGTTGCCGACGCGCTTCATCCTGCCGCCGGGCCCGCGCGAAGGTATTGTGATCAACCTGGCGGAATACCGACTCTATTACTTCCCCAAGGGCCAGAACGTGGTCTACACGTTCCCGTTGGGGATCGGTCGTGAAGGCTGGGGTTCGCCGATCGCCCACACTAGCATCATTGCCAAGACCCCCAACCCGACCTGGACGCCGCCTGCGTCGATCAAGGCCGAGCACGCCGCCAATGGCGACCCGCTGCCCAACGTGGTGCCGGCCGGTCCGGACAACCCGCTGGGCCCGTTCAAGTTCACCCTCGGTACGCCGGGTTACCTGATCCACGGTTCCAACATGAAATTTGGTATCGGCACGCGTACAAGCCACGGCTGCTTCCGCATGTTCAACAACAACGTGCTGGAGATGGCGGGCATGGTGCCGGTGGGGACGTCGGTGCGCATCATCAACGACGCCTACAAGTTCGGTCGCAGTGGTGGCAAGGTCTACCTTGAAGCCCATACGCCGTTGAATGATGACGGTACGCCGTCGGTGGTCGACAAACACACCGCCGTCATCAACGCTTTGCTCAAGCGTGAAGACTTGGCCAACCAATTGCGCGTGAACTGGGACCAGGTGCGTGACGTGGTAGCGGCGGAGGACGGCTTGCCGACGGAAATCGGCGTGCCTGGCGCAGCCTCGGTGGCCGCCAGTGCGCCGATCGATCCCTTGTAGGAGCGAGCTTGCTCGCGAAAAACTTGAGATCACCGCGTTAGTCCAGGGCTTGCGCGCCATGGTTGAGGACCTTCGCGGGCAAGCCCGCTCCTACAAAAGATCGTAGGAAATTCAGGCAATAAAAAAGCCGACCCATAAATGGATCGGCTTGATAACAACCCCGAAGGATTATTACTTGCGGCTAGCTTTTTCAAGCATACGCAGAGCGCGCTCGTTAGCTTCGTCAGCAGTCTGTTGTGCTTTTTGAGCAGCAGCCAGAGCTTCATCAGCTTTACGGTAGGCTTCGTCTGCACGGGCCTGGGAGCGAGCTGCTGCGTCTTCAGTTGCAGTCAGACGAGCTTCGGTTTCTTTGGAGACGCTGCTGCAACCGGTAGCCAGAACTGCGGCCAGAGCCAGAGCAGAGAATTTCAGAACGTTGTTCATCGTGTTCCCCTTCAAGGACTTTCTATTAGATGGCTAGTTAGCCCAGAGTGAGCTAATAGCCGGCGTACATACTACCCATTACTTGTAGTAAGTAAACTGACGTAGCGCAAGAAGCAAAAAAAATTCTCGCGCCGAATCTATTTTGGCTAATCTTTTGGAGGTTTGTATAAAAACCGTCCAATTTTTTTCAAACAGGCAAAAATTGGATCCAGGCTGAAAGGGCCGGCCCGCATGTGTTAAGCCTTGTAAACAGATGAAAATTTATATATCCACGCTGACACTTTCGTTCAGCCTGGCTTTGCGTTGCCCAGCATCTTTTACGCATGTAGAGGTGACTTTAAGAGCGCCTGTTCGTCTTAAGGTTCAACTGCCGGCAATGTTCAGGCTTTCGATCCCAGGTTGATCGGAGCCCTTTCTATATCCACCAGCAGCAGGGGATGACGAGCGCGCCTTGAGCAATTTCAGGATTGGTGCCTACTATTCCCTACGGGCTGGTTGTAAGCGCTCAGGGTTTTCTCGATGTCGAAACCGGCACGGGGTGGCGTAGATGTTCCTTCGCCGGAAAAACATCGGTAAGGTAGGGGTCAGAAACCAAGACCCGCGAGGAGTAGTGATGAGCGAGGCGTTGTCCATCCACCATGACCAGGCTGGTCATCAGTTCGAGACCAATGTGGACGGTCATCGTGCCTATCTGACCTATATGGACCTCGGCAAACAGACCCTGGATATCTATCGGACCTTCGTGCCTAACGCACTGCGGGGCCGGGGGATTGCGGCGGCACTGACCGAGGAAGCCTTGAAGTTCGCCGAAGAGGCTGGCTACACGGTGATCCCGTCCTGCTCCTATGTCGAACGCTACATGGAGCGCCATCAGCGCCATGCTGCGAAGCTGTAAACCGTAAACAACACCATGAAAAACGCCGGGTTTAGCCCGGCGTTTTTGTTTGCGCTCGATACAGACTCAGGTGCGTTTGCGTTTAGGCAGAACGTCCTTGAGCTTGGCATGCATGCTGCGCAGCGTGTTTTCAGTAGCGGCCCAGTCGATGCAGGCATCGGTGATCGACACGCCGTACTGCAAGTCGGCCAGGTCTTTTGGAATCGCCTGACAGCCCCAGTTCAGGTGGCTCTCGACCATCAGGCCGATGATCGACTGGTTGCCTTCGAGGATCTGGTTGGCGACGTTCTCCATCACCAGCGGCTGCAGGGCCGGGTCCTTGTTGGAGTTGGCGTGGCTGCAATCGACCATGATGTTCGGCTTGATCTTGGCCTTGTTCAGTGCCTGTTCGCACAGCGCAACGCTGACCGAATCATAGTTGGGCTTGCCGTTGCCACCGCGCAGCACCACGTGACCGTAGGCGTTGCCCTTGGTGGTGACGATGGACACGCCACCTTCCTGGTTGATCCCCAGGAAACGGTGCGGGCTGGAGACCGATTGCAGCGCGTTGATCGCCACGGTCAGGCCGCCGTCGGTGCCGTTCTTGAAGCCTACGGCCGAGGACAGGCCGGACGCCATTTCGCGGTGAGTCTGGGATTCGGTGGTACGTGCGCCGATGGCCGACCAACTGATCAGGTCCTGCAGGTACTGCGGGGAGATCGGGTCGAGGGCTTCGGTGGCGGTGGGCAGGCCCATCTCGGCCAGGTCCAGCAGCAACTGACGACCGATATGCAGACCGTCCTGGATCTTGAACGAGTCGTCCAGGTACGGGTCGTTGATCAAGCCTTTCCAGCCCACAGTGGTACGCGGTTTTTCAAAATAGACGCGCATCACCAGGTACAGGGTGTCGGACACTTCCGCCGCCAGCACTTTGAGGCGCTCGGCGTACTCGTGGGCAGCCTTCAGGTCGTGGATCGAGCAAGGCCCGATGACGACGAACAGGCGGTGGTCGGTGCCGTCGAGAATGTCACGGATGACTTCGCGGCCCTTAGTGACGGTCTGCAGGGCAGCATCGCTCAAAGGAATTTCGCGCTTGAGCTGATCGGGCGTGATCAGGGTCTCGTTGGATTCGACGTTTAGGTCATTGATCGGTAAATCAGCCATCGTGTTACTCGTCAGGGTCACGGGTGCCGGCCGCCAGCCATCCCCGTGCGGCGGAGCACAGCATGATTTGAATGCAGGGGGGAGGAACCTTAGCGCGTAACACAGGCCCGCGACAATGGGCAAAGCCCGCTTTAATCCAGCGCTGGCGCCACAAAGGCCTCATGAGAGAACTCACTGGCATGGCGCGATACCCACTCGCGGGCCAGGGCTTCGAGTTGCTGGGGAGTGGGTTCGGCATCTTCGTGCTGGCGGCAGTAGCGCTCTATCCGGCATGCTTGCTCACCCATTCGTGCACCGAACAACGCATGTTCATCGGTAAATGCGACACCGACGCGGTAGCCGTTTTCCACCTTGCGGCACCACGCCACATAGCCCGGGTAACGCGCGCTGGCGCCCAGGGACGGGATGTGCAGATCAACCGCCGTGCCTTCGCGCCAGGCACGTGGCCAATGGCAGGCGATACCACCCAGGCCGGCAGTGTGTAGGCGTTGGCGGGGGATGGCAGGAGAGGGGCGTTGGATTAACTCGACAGCGACATCATCAGGGTGAGGTAAAAAACGACCCATGTACACGGACTCCGAGCACCGTCCAATTGACGGCGGTGGCAGCAGTATAGTGAAGGAACTGGAATTGACCGACCTGGATATTGACCAGCAATTGCTGGGATTGCCAGGTATTTCTCTGGTCGTGTTTACAAGCAGTGGCTGTTCCAGTTGCCGTTGGGCACGCCAGCAGTTACCCGGCTGGTCGCTGCCAGTGGACCGCGTGTGCTGGGTGGATGCCGGGCACAACGGTGGCGCGGTCGAACGCTACCAGATCTTTCATTTGCCGGCGTTGTTCGTGGTGTGCGAGGGTCAGTTTCTCGGGCAATTACAGACGCGCCTTACACGTGTTGACCTAAACGACTCCATCCATCAAGCGCTTACCCGCACTCCAGAGGATCTGCCATGACCGCACAAGCACCCCGCATTGGCATCATCGGCACCGGCGCCATCGGTGGTTTTTATGGATTGATGCTGGCGCGTGCCGGTTTCGATGTGCACTTCCTGTTGCGCAGTGAATACGCGGCGGTCAGCGAGCACGGCCTGCAACTGAATAGCACGGTGCATGGCCCCTTGAACCTGCACCCGGTGCAGGCGTATGCGCGCGCCGCCGATATGCCGCCGTGTGATTGGTTGCTGGTGGGCACCAAATCGACCGGTAACGTCGACCTGGCCCCGACCATCGCCCAAGTTGCCGCCCCGGATGCCAAGGTGGTGCTGCTGCAAAACGGCCTTGATGTCGAAGACAGTCTGCGTGAACACCTGCCAGCGTCCCTGCACCTGCTTGGAGGCCTGTGCTACATCGGTGTGCACCGTTCTGCCCCCGGCGTGATCGAGCATCAGGCGTTGGGCCGGGTCAACCTGGGTTATCACAGTGGCACGGCGGCCAATGACGAGGGCGCGCAAAAGGCGATTGTCGAAGCGGGCGCCGCGCTGTTTCACGCGGCCGGTATCGAGTCCCAGGCCATGGCCAATGTGCATCAGGCCCGTTGGCACAAACTGGTGTGGAACGTGCCCTACAACGGCCTCTCCGTGTTACTCGGTACGGGCACCACGGCGATGATGGCTGACGAATCCAGCCGCGAGCTGATCCAGGCGCTGATGGCCGAAGTGGTGCAGGGCGCTCACGCCTGCGGTCATGAAATCCCCAAGAGTTACGCCGAGCAGATGTTCACCATGACCGAAACCATGGACGACTACCTGCCGAGCATGTACCACGACCACGTGCATAAACGCCCGCTGGAGCTGGCGGCGATCTACGCACGGCCACTCGCTGCCGCCAAGGCTGCCGGTTGCGAGTTGCCGCGGATGCAGGCGCTGTACCAGGCCTTGAGTTTCATTGATCGACATAACCGCTGAGTTAGGGGGCACACTATGGCAAAGGGATTGGGCGACAAACTGGTGCTGGCGATTTCATCAAGGGCACTCTTCGACTTGAGTGACAGCCACAAGGTCTACCTGGCCGAAGGGGTCGAGACCTATCGCCAGTACCAGATCGAACACGAGGAGGAAATCCTCGAGCCCGGTGACGCCTTCCCGCTGGTCAAGAAGCTGCTCAGCCTGAATGCCAGCCTCGGCCGTGCCCGGGTCGAAGTAGTGCTGGTGTCGCGCAACAGTGCGGACACCGGCCTGCGCGTGTTCAATTCAATCCAGCATTACGGCCTGGACATTTCCCGCGCCGCTTTCGTAGGCGGGCGTAGTCCTTATCCTTATCTGGCCGCGTTTGGTTGCCATCTGTTTCTGTCGACCCATGCTGAAGATGTGCGCAGTGCCCTCGATGCCGGGTTTGCGGCGGCGACGATTCTGTCCGGCGGCCCGAACCGCGCTTCCAGCGAAGAACTGCGCATTGCCTTCGACGGCGACGCGGTGTTGTTTTCCGATGAGTCCGAACGCGTCTATCAGGCTGGCGGACTGGAAGCATTCCAGGCCAATGAGCGGGAGTCGGCGCGCCAGCCTTTGCATGGAGGCCCTTTCAAGGGTTTCCTGGCGGCGCTCAACCTGTTGCAGCGCGAGTTTCCGGACGAGGCCTGCCCGATCCGTACCGCCCTGGTCACCGCCCGCTCGGCGCCGTCCCATGAGCGTGTGATTCGTACTTTGCGCGAGTGGGATATTCGTCTGGACGAATCGTTGTTCCTCGGTGGCCTGGAAAAATCGGCGTTCCTGGAAGCGTTTGCCGCCGATGTGTTTTTCGATGACCAGGCCGGGCATTGCGAGAAGGCCATGGAATTCGTCGCCACCGGGCATGTGCCCCATGGCATCAGTAACGAGGTGAAGATCTAAGTCAATCCAAGTCGCCTGGGCACTGCTAAGCTGATTTCATCTCCGCCATCCTGGCAGTTCCAGGGGGTTCTATGATCCGTTCGATGCTGTACGCCACAGACCTCGGTCTGTACGCGCCTTATGTGATGCAACATGCGCTGGCGCTGGCCCGAACGTTCAAGGCGGACCTGTATGTGATTCACGTGGTCGAGCCCATCGGGCTGTTCGCCGAATCGGTGTTACAGAGCTACCTTGATGAGAAGGCCCTGAGTGAATGGCAGAGCCAGGGGCTGACCACGGTAATGGCGACGATCGAGCAACGGGTGCTGGACAGTTTTCGCGAGGAGTTGGGGGACGGCGAGCAAGACCTGAAGTTGATTCGCTCGGTACGGGTGATCCAGGGGGACCCGTGCGAGGTGATTCTCGACCAACTGCGCAAACTTTCCGTGGACCTGTTGATCGTCGGCAGTCATAGCCATGCAACCGCAGCGGCTACTCCGTTGGGGCGCACCGCTGCCCGGGTGCTGCAGCTGTCTACGGTGCCGGTTTATCTGGTGCCTTCGTTGCAGCGTCGCCGCAGTGATGACGTGTGATGGGTGAAAACGATAAAAAGTTCTAGATTTATCCATCGAACCTTTAATATAGTTATATACCGTCGCTGATACCCGTGGCGTCTATCTGCTTTGAGGGACACATATGAAGCTTCAACAACTGCGCTACATCTGGGAAGTGGCGCACCACGACCTCAACGTTTCCGCTACCGCTCAAAGCCTCTACACCTCGCAACCCGGTATCAGCAAGCAGATCCGCCTGCTCGAAGACGAGCTGGGCGTCGAAGTCTTCGCGCGCAGCGGCAAGCACCTGACCCGCGTCACGCCGGCCGGTGAGCGCATCATCACCACCGCCGGTGAGATCCTGCGCAAAGTCGAAAGTATCAAGCAGATCGCCCAGGAATTCTCCAACGAGAAGAAAGGCACCCTGTCCATCGCTACCACCCACACCCAGGCGCGTTATGCCTTGCCGCCGGTGATTCGCGACTTCATCAAGCAGTACCCGGACGTGGCGCTGCACATGCACCAGGGTTCGCCGATGCAGATCGCCGAGATGGCCGCTGATGGCACTGTCGATTTCGCCATCGCCACCGAGGCCTTGGAGCTGTTCGGCGACCTGGTGATGATGCCGTGCTATCGCTGGAACCGTTGCGTGGTCGTGCCTCAAGGTCATCCGTTGGCCAAGCTGCCGAAGTTGACCCTGGAAGCCCTGGCGGAATACCCGATCGTGACTTACGTATTCGGTTTCACCGGCCGTTCCAAGCTCGACGAAGCGTTCAGTCACCGCGGCCTTACGCCGAAAGTGGTATTCACCGCAGCCGACGCCGACGTGATCAAGACTTACGTTCGCCTGGGCTTGGGCGTGGGTATCGTCGCCAAGATGGCGGTCGACACGGCCCTCGACAAAGACTTGGTGGTGTTGGATGCCAGCGAACTGTTCGAGTCCAGCGTGACCAAGATCGGTTTCCGTCGTGGCACCTTCCTGCGTGGCTTCATGTGCGATTTCATCGAGAAGTTCGCGCCGCACCTGACCCGTGAAGTCATGGCCAAGGCGATCCAGTGCCACAACAAGCAGGAACTGGAAGAGTTGTTTGATGGCGTTGAGCTGCCCGTCCATTAAGTGAATGAATGCGATCCACTGTAGGAGCGAGCTTGCTCGCGAAAATCGTCAACGATAACGCAGGGGGCCAGGATTCACGCGGCGTGCTTGCGTTCTTCGCGAGCAAGCTCGCTCCTACAGGTTATTTGGCGTCGGTAACCGTGAAGTGCTGCCGAGCACCCGCCACCAGAATCTCCACCTCATCGCCTTCGAACTTGCCCATCAGGCTTTTGCCCAGCGGCGAGCGCGGGGTGATGACGGTGACCGGTTGCCCGACCACATCCACTTTCAAACCTGCAGCATCTGGCGCCAAAAACAGCCATTGCTGGCGACTGTTCTCGTCTTCCAGGCCCAGTAGCGCGCCAATTTCTATACCGCGTTGATCATCGTAGGCCCGCAGCTGCATGTTCTGGCACAACACCAACGCCTGCTTGATCTCCTCCACGCGTTTGGCTTGCCCCGCCGCCAGGTAGGAAGCCTCCAACCCCAGGGTGTCGTATTTGTTCTCCGCGATGTTTTCTTCGTGGGTCGCGGTTTCGTAAGCGGTCTGCGCTGCGCGTTGGGCAATGTCGAGATCGAGGGTGAGCTTCTCTAATACAAGCTGGTGGACGGCGTGTTTATTCATGAGTCATCAATCACAGAATTGCAGGACATTCGCCCGGGTCTTTTCGTTGGGCGCGTTCTGGTCCTGTTGCAGCCAGAACTGGCATTTGGGGTTGGACAGGTTGCGCGCATTGTTGCGGGCCTGGTCCAGGGTTTGCTGCTGTTCCTGCTTCTGCAGGTTCTGCTGGTACTGCTCGAACATGCGGTTTGGTGGTTCAGGTGTCACCGTCGCAGGTTTGCCCAACTGCTGCACCGCCTGGGCCACCGGCGCCACGCTCTGCGGGAACAGGTAGCGTGAAGCCAGCCAAGCCGTTAGCGCGAGGGCGATAAACCCCAACCACACGCCAAACGCGATGGAAGCACTGAGCTTGAACAGCGACAACGGACGATCAGACATGATGCCCTCCTGGCAGGCATAAACGGCGTGGCGGCGATTGTCGCACAGCCACTGTGCAGAATAATCGCGATCAAGCCTTCTGCATCCGCGCATTTATGCGGACAATCGAGCCTTTGAGCGCTGGAGCCCGGAATGAAAGCCCGCTGGGATATTTTTTGTAGCGTCGTCGATAACTACGGCGACATCGGCGTCACCTGGCGCCTTGCCCGGCAGTTGGTGGCGGAGCACCGCTGCGATGTACGCTTGTGGGTCGATGACTTGCGGGCATTCGAGCGCATGTGCCCGGCAATCGATGTGCGGCAAGACCTGCAATGGCAAGAAGGTGTCGAAGTGCGCCATTGGCCGGCCGCGTGGGTGAGTGTGCCGGCGGCGGAGGTAGTGATTGCCGCGTTTGCCTGTCAGTTGCCGCCCGACTATATGGAAGCCATGGCCGAGCGCGAACGTGTGCCGTTGTGGATGAACCTGGATTACCTGAGTGCCGAAGAGTGGGTGGTGGGCTGTCATCGCCTGCCGTCGGTGAAATTCAAAGGCGTGCAGAAGTACTTTTTCTTTCCTGGGTTCCGACCCGGCACCGGCGGCCTGTTGCGTGAGGCGGGATTGTTGGAGCAGCGTAGGGCGTTTCAGCAGGATGCCGGTGCACAGCGGGACTTCCTGCAAGCCTTGGGCATAGTTCCCGCAGCCGACGCACGGCTAATCTCACTGTTCGCCTACGAAAACGCCGGGCTGGCCAGCTGGCTGGACGTGTTATCGACGGACGGGCGTGCCACTCATCTGTTGGTTCCTGAGGGACGTATCCTGGGCGATGTGCAGCGCTGGCTTGGTGTGGACCCGCTGGTCGCAGGGGATATCCAGCAGCGCGGATCGCTGACGGTGCAAGTCATCGCCTTCGTACGCCAGGAACAATACGACCACTTGCTGTGGTGCTGCGACTTCAATGCCGTGCGCGGCGAAGACTCGTTCGTGCGTGCCCAATGGGCCGGGCGTCCGCTGTTGTGGCACATCTACCGACAGGATGAAGACATCCATCTCGACAAGCTCGATGCCTTCCTGGCGCTGTACACCGCCAACTTATCACCGGCGGCCAGGGCTGCCGTAATCGGGCTCTGGCAAGCCTGGAACACCGAGGCCGACATGGCCCAACCGTGGAAAATGCTGCTGGAACACTGGCCTGAAGTGAATCTGCATGCCGAAACATGGTGTCTGGAACAAGGCTTGCAGGCCGATCTTGCGACGGCGCTGGTGCAGTTTTATGAAAGTTGGATATGATACGCCACCTTGAATTTTGTAAATCCCATCCAAATTTCGGATATATGCAATGAAAACTGGTAAAGAACTGAAACCCGGTACAGTGATCCGTCTCGAAAACGACCCTTGGCTGGTTCAGAAAGCTGAGTTCACCAAGTCTGGTCGTAACAGCGCAATCATGAAGACCAAGCTGAAGAACCTGCTGACCGGTTACAAGACCGAGATCGTCTACAGCGCCGATGACAAACTGGACGACGTGATCCTCGACCGTAAAGAAGCGACCCTGTCCTTCATCAGCGGCGACACCTACACGTTCATGGATACCACCGACTACACCATGTACGAGCTGAACGCTGAAGATATCGAAGCCGTTCTGCCGTTCATCGAAGAAGGCATGGAAGACGTCTGCGAAGCTATTTTCTTCGAAGAGCGCCTGGTTTCCGTAGAGCTGCCGACCACCATCGTGCGTAAAGTGGCCTACACCGAAGGTTCCGCTCGCGGTGACACTTCGGGCAAGGTGATGAAGCCTGCCAAGCTGAGCAACGGTACCGAACTGCAAGTCGCCGATTTCATCGAAATCGACGACCTGATCGAGATCGACACCCGCGAAGGTGGTTCGTACAAAGGTCGCGCCAAGAAGTAATTCTGGCCCTGCCGATACGAAAAAAGCCCGACCTTGAGTCGGGCTTTTTCATGGGCGTCACTTTTTACTTCAAGCGTTGCTTCAATTCATCCGAGGCCTGGAGCAGTGCCGAACGCACCGCCGGGACCTGGCTGACTACGTTGAGCAAACCGTAGTCGTGGATCATGCCGTTGTAGCGCACGGCGGTCACCGGTACACCGGCGGCGTCCAGCTTGCGGGCATAGGCTTCGCCCTCATCACGTAGCACGTCGGCGCCGGCGGTCTGGATCAGTGCGGGCGGCAAGCCTTTCAACTGATCGGTGCTGGCCCGCAGCGGCGAGGCGTAGATCTCGGCGCGCTGCTTGGCGTCGGTGGTGTAGTTGTCCCAGAACCACTTCATCATGTTGCGGGTAAGGAAGTGCCCTTCGGCATATTGGTTGTAGGAACCGGTGTCGAAGTTGGCGTCGGTCACCGGCCATAACAGCACTTGGAACTTGATGGCCGGGGTGCCCTTGTCCTTGGCCATCAGGCTGACGACCGCCGCCATATTGCCGCCGACACTGTTGCCCGCGACCGCCAGGCGCTTGCCATCGACGTTGATCTCTTGGCCATGCTCGGCCACCCATTTTGTGGCGCCGTAGGCCTGGTTGATCGCCACCGGATAATGCGCTTCCGGCGAAGGCGTGTAATTGACGAACACCGCTACCGCCCCCGAACCCACGACCAGGTCCCGCACCAGGCGTTCATGCGTTGGGTAATCCCCCAGCACCCAGCCGCCACCGTGGAAGAACATGAACACCGGCAATGTGCCCTTGACCCCGGCCGGACGCACGATGGTCAGGTCCAGCGGCTTGCCATCGACCTGGATGGTCTTCTGGCTCACCTCTGCGGCTGGCAAGGTCAGCTTCACACCGGCCTGGGCGCCGGTCAGAACAGCACGGGCATCCTTGGGCGTCAGTTGTTCCATCGGTTTGCCGGTGCCGGCGTTCAACACATCCAGAAACGCCTGGGTGTTGTGTTCAACGTCACTTGGCGCCGCAAAGGCGTGGGTGACGGACAGGGCGAGCAGGGTGCCGGTGAGTGCTTTACCAATTGTGTTCATTGCGTTCTCCAGGGGCGGCCGAGGTCATTTAGACAGTCACGTGCAGGCGTACATCGACGTTGCCACGGGTGGCGTTGGAGTACGGGCAGACTTGGTGAGCGGCGTCGACCAGGCTTTGCGCGTCGTCTTGAGCCAGGCCGGGCAGGCTGATGTGCAGGTCGATATCCAGACCGAAACCACCGGGGATCTGGCCAATGCCGACGTGGGCAGTGATCGATGCGTCATCCGGGATTTTACGTTTGGTCTGGCTGGCGACGAATTTCAGGGCGCCGATGAAGCAGGCCGAGTAGCCGGCAGCAAACAGTTGTTCAGGGTTGGTGGCCTGGCCACCGGCACCGCCCAATTCTTTGGGGGTGGAGAGTTTGACGTCGAGAATGTTGTCGTTGGAAACAGCACGACCATCACGGCCGCCGGTGGCGGTAGCTACTGCGGTATAGAGCGTTTGCATGGCGTTTTCCTCAGGGTTATTAGCGCTAAATGTTTGCGCGCTAAGTAGTTGGTGAGGCGAATGTATAGCGCTAATGTTTTGCGCGCAAGATAAATTTTAAAATTTTTTCAGCTTTAGGCGGTGACCTGTAGGAGCTGGCTTGCCGGCGATTGCGTTGTATCAGATGTACCGCAATCGCCGGCAAGCCGGCTCCTACAAGGGAAGGGGACTAAACGCTACCTTGCAGGTTGGTGCGCAAGGCAATCAGGTCGCCCTGCAACTTGCGCAATTGCTCCAGCTCCAGGCCGCTGGCGCCGAGGATGCACTGGGGTATGCCCATGGCCCTGTCCTGCAGGGCGCGGCCGGCATCGGTCAACTCCACGACCACCACGCGTTCATCTTCGCGGCTGCGGGTACGGCTGAGCAGGCCTTCAGCTTCCAGGCGCTTGAGCAGCGGTGTCAGCGAACCCGGATCGGTCAGCAGCCGACTGCTGATTTCGCCGACGGTCAAACCATCCTCTTCCCACAGCACCATCATGGCCAGGTACTGCGGGTAGGTCAGGCCCAGCGCTTGCAGCAGTGGCTTGTAGACCTTGGTCATCAGTAGCGAGGTGGAGTGCAGGGCGAAACACAGCTGGTTGTCCAGCATCAGTGATTCGCAAGGATCGGGGTTTTTGCTCATGACGGTGCCTCCGGAAAACGTATCTGGGCTGGAATCTAGCGGGCAAATCTTTAATGCGCCAGATAATTCTGTCCAAGCGGTCAGACCAAGCCACTTTGCAAGGCCAGGTCCCAGGGTGGCACCGGGCTGAAACGGGTTTTGAGGTATTCCAACAACAAGCGGCTGCGTGCGTTGGGTTGCTGTTCCAGGCGCAGCGCATAGATCCCGGTGGTTTCCGGGCTGGGCAGGCCATTTTCGCAAAACAGCGGCAGCAGTTCGCCGCGCACCAGGTATTCACTGGCCAGCCACGTGGGCAGGTGGGCAATGCCCAGTCCGGCCAGGGCGCCGGACAGCAAGGCTTCGGCGTTGTTGGCACTCATGCGGATGCGACGCGGGCGGTATGTGGCGCGGCGTCCATCCATTTCAAAGCGCCAGGCGAATGTAGGCGCCAGGCCGTCCCAGTCCAACCCGTCGTGTTCGCTCAGCTCCCGAGGGTGGTTGGGCGTGCCACGGCTTTTCAGATAGGCCGGGCTGGCACAGGCGACACGCACGATGCTCGCCAGGGGTGTGGCGATCAGCCGTGTGTCGACGAGATGCCCGGCACGCAGCACCAGATCAACCTTGCCCAGGTGTGCGCCTTGCATGTCCACAAAGCTGTCGATCAGATGCAGGTGCACATCCAACCCGGGGTAGACGTTCAGGAAGTCGGCAATCACCGGCGCCAGGTGTCGTCGACCGAAGGCCGCTGGCGCATCCACCCGAATCAGGCCCTCCGGCGCATGGCTCAAAGACACCGCCTCGGCACGTGCCAACTGCAACTCGCTGACGATCCGCCGCGCCCGCTCGGCAAAGGCCAAACCCGCCGGGGTCGCCACCACCGCGTGAGTACTGCGCTGGAACAAGCGGCTGCCCACCGAGCTTTCCAGGCTGTCGATACGCCGCGCCACGGCAGAGGGCGTCAACGGATGACGGCGTGCAGCAGCGGAAAAACTGCCGGTTTCCAGCACGTCGAGAAACAGGCTCAGTTGATCAGTCAGGGTATTCGGGTTCATCGAAAGATCGCTTATGCGAGATTGGCACAACCATTGTGCGTTGCTGTGCGTTTCCGTGCCAGCGTCGACTGCGTAGCATGCAAGGCTTGGGATTGCGGAGTAACAAGCGGTGTTGGATTTAGCGATGTACCTGGTATTGGGCGCGGCCCTCGGCACGGTGGGCGGCCTGTTTGGTATTGGCGGCGGGCTGATCGCGATCCCGGTGCTGGGCGTGTTATTCGGTCTCGATCAACAGTTGGCCCAAGGCACGGCGCTGGTCATGGTGGTGCCCAACGTGATGCTGGCGCTGTGGCGCTATCACCAGCGCAACCGTATCGAACTGCGCCATGCGCTGCCATTGGGTGTGATGGGGTTCAGTTTTGCCTGGCTCGGATCGATCTGGGCGGTCGGCCTGGACGCGGGCGCAATGCGCATCGGCTTTATTGCCTTCCTGCTGACACTCTCGGCCTACAACCTGGTGCGCATGTTCACCCGCAACGCACCGCCGACGGCGCAGATGCGTTACTCCTGGCCGTGGCTCGGGGTGCTCGGCGCTGCCTCCGGCTCCATGGGCGGTTTGTTCGGCGTCGGCGGTGCAGTGGTTGCTACGCCCGTGCTAACCAGTGTGTTCGGCACCACCCAAGTGATTGCCCAAGGCCTGTCCCTGGCCCTGGCATTGCCGAGTACCGGCGTGACACTGGTGACCTACGCTTGGCATCAGGAAGTGGATTGGATGATCGGCGTGCCCTTGGCCGTCGGTGGTCTGCTCAGTATCAGTTGGGGCGTGAAAGTCGCCCATGCCCTGCCAGAGCGCGTACTGCGCGGGCTGTTCTGCGGCTTCCTGGTGGTGTGCGCGGTGATGCTGACCTTTAAAGTCTGAAACCTTCGATGATGTAGTCCGCCAGGCAATCGGTGATGGGCGAATTCATCCGCGTGTTGCGCAGCAAATGCAGATTCATTGACGGCAAGGGCGGGAAACCCTCGTCGCGGCCGAGTATGCGCAGGTCATCGGTCACCAGGCTTTCCATGCTGACCATCACCGCCAGGCCCGCATTGACCACGGCCTGGATCGCCGACACGTTGGAGCTGTGATAGGCCAGGCGGTAATCGCGTCCGGCCGCGTCCAATGCTGAACGGGCCCACTGGGTGTACAGGCAGTCAGTGCCGGACATCGCCAGGGGCAGCGAGTCGTGCTCGTCGCTGCAGAAGCACGGCGCTGCCGCCCACACCATGCGCTCCGTGCGCAACAGTTCACCGATCTCATTGCCAGGCTCGCGGCTGACAACGGTCAGTGCCAAATCCCGCCGCTGCATCAGTACCGTTGACGCCTCGCAGTGCATCTCGATCTGGATCAGCGGGTATGCCTTGGAGAACTGCTTGAGAATCCCAGGGAGGAACCGCATCACGTAGTCATCCGGCGTGCCGATGCGCACCAGGCCCACCATATGCGGCTCACGCAGGGTGTTGAACACCTCACTGTGCAGCTTCAGGATGCGCCGCGCATAACCCAGCAACACTTGGCCCTCAGGCGTCAGCCGAACCTGCCGGCCATCGCGCTCGAACAGCTTGCGCTGCAATACGTCTTCCTCCAGGCGCTTCATCTGCATGCTCACCGCCGACTGGGTGCGGTTTACGAGTTCGCCAGCGCGGGTGAAACCGCCCTGGTCGGCGATGGCGACGAAGGTGCGCAGCACTTCGGTGTCGATGCTCGGGAAGCTGGACAATAGATCAATCTCTGAGATGTATTGCATAAGAAACATTCGTTGGATTGATCTTAAGCCCAGGCACACACTTGCGCCATCCCCACTGGAGGGCGAGAAGATGAAAGGTCAAAGAGGTTTTGTGTTGATGGCGAAACGTCCGTTTGCCGGGTTGTTTCACAAGATTGCCCGGTGGCAGGCGCTGCATGAGGAGCGCCAGATGCTGGCGACCTTGAGTGATGATGCGCTCAAGGATATCGGTGTCACTCGCGGTGATGTCGAGCACGAGCGCCACCTGCATTTCTGGCAGGATCCGCTGCGAAAATGATCGCGGATGCAGTAGGGTAGTCGGCGAGCCCCCACGGAGAACCCCATGCCCGCCAACCTGTCTTTTTCACTCAAGCAAGCACGACGCATGGCGCTGGCGGCCCAGGGTTTTTCCGGGCGCCAGGCGCCGGCATTGATCAAGGCTGCACACCTCAATCGCATGATCGAGCGCTTGGGTGTGTTGCAGATTGATTCGGTCAATGCCGTGGTGCGTTCCCATTACCTGCCGTTGTTTTCCCGTCTGGGCAACTACTCCCCGTTGATGCTTGAACAGGCCGCCTGGAGTCAGGGGCGACGGCGTTCGCTGTTTGAGTATTGGGGGCATGAAGCCTCTTTGCTGCCGATGGCGTTGTACCCGTTGATGCGCTGGCGTATGCAGCGGGCGCAGCAGGGGCAGGGCATCTATTCGCAGATGGCGCGTTTTGGCCGTGAGCAGCAAGCCACCATTCAGCGGGTGTTGCAGACGGTCGAGCAGCAAGGCGCATTGGGGGCTGGCAGTTTGTCGACCCGTGAGGAGCGCGCCGGTCCGTGGTGGGACTGGAGCGATGAAAAACACGCGCTTGAATGGTTGTTTGCCGCCGGCTTGGTCACGGTTGCCGGCCGACGCGGTTTTGAGCGGCTCTATGATTTGCCGGAGCGGGTCATCCCCGGCGATATCCTTCAAACCGCTGTGACTGAAGCCCCAGCCCAGCGTGGTTTGTTGCTGCACAGCGCCACCGCGTTGGGCGTGGGCACCGAAAAAGACCTGCGCGACTACTTCCGCCTCGATCCGGCCGACAGCCGCATTCGTCTTGCCGAACTGGTGGAGGACGGTCAACTGTGGGTTTGCCAAGTGCAAGGCTGGAAACAGCTGGCTTACTGCCTGCCCGATCCGAAAGTGCCGCGCAAAGTACCGGCCAGTGCGTTGCTGTCGCCGTTCGATTCGTTGGTCTGGGAGCGCAGCCGGACTGAGCGTCTGTTTGATTTCCGCTACCGGCTGGAGATCTACACCCCGCAAGACAAACGGGTGTATGGCTATTACGTGCTGCCGTTTTTGCACAATGAACGAATTGCTGCGCGTGTGGACCTGCGCGCCGAACGCGCCAATGGGCGCCTCGCGGTGCACGCGGTGCATGAGGAGGAACCGGGCTTGGATGATGAGGGGATGGCGGCGCTGGCGTCGAACCTGTTGCAAATGGCCGGCTGGCTTGGACTGGAACAGGTCCAGCTCAATTGCCAGCGGCCAAGTGCCGACCGGTTGAGGGCGGCTATGTTGTTCAGCGCTTGACCTGTTTCAGGGTCTCGGCAATCAGAAACGCCAATTCCAGCGACTGATCGGCATTCATCCGTGGGTCGCAGTGGGTGTGATACCGATCCGACAAGCCATCCTCGGTGATCGGTCGCGCGCCGCCGATGCATTCGGTGACGTTCTGCCCGGTCATCTCGATATGAATCCCGCCGGCATAAGTGCCCTCGGCCTGATGCACCTGGAAGAAATCCTTCACTTCACCCAGGATCTGCGCAAAGTCGCGGGTCTTGTAGCCACTGCTGGCCTTGATGGTGTTGCCGTGCATCGGGTCGGAACTCCACAGCACCTGCTTGCCTTCGCGCTGCACGGCGCGAATCAGGCCTGGCAGGTGATCACCGACCTTGCCGGCGCCCATGCGCGCGATCAGGTTGAGGCGGCCGGGGTCGTTGTCCGGGTTGAGGATGTCGATCAGGCGGATCAGGTCATCCGGGTTCATGCTCGGGCCGACCTTGACCCCGATCGGGTTGTTCACGCCACGCAGGAATTCGACGTGGGCGCCATCCAGCTGGCGGGTGCGGTCGCCAATCCACAGCATGTGCGCGGAGCAATCGTAGTAATCGTTGGTCAGGCTGTCGCGGCGCACGAAGGCTTGTTCGTAGTTGAGCAGCAGCGCTTCGTGGGCGGTGAAGAAGCTGGTTTCGCGCAGTTGCGGCGAGCTGTCCATGCCGCAGGCGCGCATGAAGGCCAGGGTTTCGTCAATACGGTCGGCCAGTTGGCTGTACTTCTCGGCCAGCGCTGAGTTGGCGATGAAATCCAGGTTCCACTTGTGCACCTGGTGCAGGTCGGCAAAACCGCCCTGTGCAAAGGCGCGCAGCAGGTTGAGGGTGGCGGTGGACTGGTGATAGGACTGCAGCAGGCGGTCCGGGTCCGGCACGCGGCTTTTTTCGTCGAAACCGATACCGTTGACGATATCGCCACGGTAGGCGGGCAGGGTGATGCCGTCGATGGTTTCATCGTTGGCCGAACGCGGTTTGGCGAACTGACCCGCCATGCGCCCGACTTTCACCACCGGGCAGCCGGCGGCAAAGGTCATCACGATCGCCATCTGCAGCAGCACCTTGAAGGTGTCGCGGATCTTCGCCGCAGAGAACTCGGCGAAGCTCTCGGCGCAATCGCCGCCTTGCAGCAGGAACGCGCGGCCCTGGGTCACTTCGGCAAACTGACGACGCAACTCGCGGGCTTCCCCGGCAAACACCAGTGGCGGGTAGCTGGCCAGGTTCTGCTCCACTTGCAACAAGTGCGCAGCGTCCGGGTACTGGGGTTGTTGCTGGATCGGCAGGGCGCGCCAGCTGTCGGGGCTCCAGGGTTGGCTCATCATGAACTCGATTGGCTGATTGACGGTGGGGCGCCAATGTTATCAGCAATTAGTGCGTGACCTGTTGCCGCCGGTTGGCCGACAATCGCGCCTTTGCCGTGCGGTAAACCCTTTAGGAGTAGTGATGACCGAGGAGCGTGTCGAGCGCCTGCTGGCTGAAGTCCATGATGACTTCGGCATGATCCGCGTGCTCGAAGTGGCCGATTACCGTTTTCTCGAGTTCGGCGATGCCATCGAGCAAAGCTGTGTGTTCACCGCTGACCCGAGCTGGCTGGAGTACGACTACACCCGTGCCATGCTGATCGGCGCGTTGTGCCATGAACAACCGGAAAGCGCGCTGTTCCTGGGCTTGGGCGCGGGCACCTTGACTCAGGCGTGTCTCAAGTTCCTGCCGCTGGAAGACGTGGAAGCCATCGAGCTGCGCCCGGACGTGCCGCGCCTGGCCATCGAATACCTGGGGCTGGACGATGACCCGCGCCTGTACATCCGCATCGGCGATGCCCTGCAATTGCTGGAGACCGCAGAGCCGGCCGACCTGATCTTCGTCGACCTGTATACGGATGTCGGCCCTGGCGTCGGGCACTTGGCCTGGACGTTCCTGGAAAACTGCCAGAAGAAGCTCAATCCCGGCGGCTGGCTGGTGATCAACCAGTGGGCCACCGATGATGGCAAACCGCTGGGCGCTGCTTTGTTGCGTGGTTTGTATCACCGGCATTATTGGGAACTGCCGGTGAAGGAGGGCAATGTGATCTTGCTGGTGCCTTCGGAGCTGGATCAGGAGCTGGACCTGCAGGCATTGTCCGCTCGCGCCGAAGCCCTGGCACCGCGATTGGGTTATTCGTTGCAGCCGCTGATCAAGGCGATCCGCCCGGCGACCTGAGCTAGATGCCTTTGAATACGCCGGGCCGCTTCTCGATCATCGCCCGCACGCCCTCCTTGGCATCCTCGCTGTTGAGCAGTTTATCCACCATCGGCGGCAACGCCGCTGCCGCCACGGTTTCGCCTTCCATCCGCGCCAACCGCGCCGACATCAACGTGGCTTGAACGCCCAGCGGCGCTTGGCGGGCGATACGGTTGGCCAGTTCGACGGCACGGGGCAGCAGGTCTTCGCTGGCCATCACTTCCTGCACCAGGCCCAGGCGCAGGGCGTCATGGGCGTCGAATTCATCGCCGGTCAGCAGCCAGCGCATCGCGTTGCCCCAGCCGGCAATCTGATGAAAGCGCAGCGTCGCGCCGCCAAACGGAAAGATCCCACGCTGTACTTCCATCTGCGCAAAGCGCGTATTGCTGGCGCAGAGGTTGATATCGGCGGCCAGCATCAGCTCTATCCCGATGGTCAGGCAGTAACCCTGGGCCGCGACGATCACCGGTTTGCTCACGCGTGGGCCGGCAAATACGCCCCAGGGATCGCAACCGCCCAACGGCGGCTGCCAGCCACCGGCCATCACACCGCTGACATTCGCCAGGTCGAGCCCGGCGGTGAAGTGATCGCCATGGGCAAACACTACGGCGACCCGCGCGTCGGTATTTCGATCAAATTCGCCATACGCCAGGCTCAGCTCATTGAGCAGCTCCAGGTCGAACGCGTTGCGTTTGGCCACTCGGTCCAGGCCTAAAAGCAAGACATGACCCTGGAGTTCACGGCTGACGCGGCTGCTGCTGGCTTGATTCATCGGGTGTGCCCTCGGGCGCGGGGAAGGGTTTCGGACCAAAGGGGCCGAAAGGTCAGGTGAACCGTTTAAGCATTATGACCAACAGGGCCGGGCCTTTGAAAAATAGACCTTGCCGGCGTTATCTGCAAAGACTGTGATGCAGCGCGGTTTATCGGTGGTTTCCGATAAAAAAAGCTCCCTTTTTCAGCTATTTCCGGTATAGTGCGCGCCGGCCTTTAACCGGGCCGCGTTTAGGTAGCGCAATTCCCCGAAGTCAGCTTCGGCTGCACGTCCGCACAGCGGACTCTCCCTTGACGAATCTTTTTCATTCATTCGTTTTCGCAAATCCCCGCCGACAAAGCAGCCAGGGCGACTCTTGAGTCTCAACACGGCATGCGCAGCTTTGGAGCATGGGTCTTTGCGGATGCACTTAGAGGCAGACCCATGACCCAGGAAACCGGCGGCTTCGCCGCTTTTAATCTGAACCCGAATATTCTTGCAGCCGTCGCAGCGACCGGCTACGAAGAGCCTTCGGCGATTCAGCAGCAATCGATCCCGATCATCATGGCCGGCAAGGACATGATTGGCCAGGCGCAAACCGGTACCGGCAAAACTGCCGCGTTCGCTTTGCCTATCCTGCAGTGCATCGATCCTGCCAAGCGCGAACCGCAAGCCCTGATCCTGGCGCCAACCCGTGAGTTGGCGCTGCAAGTAGCAACCGCTTTTGAAACCTACGCCAAGCAAATGCCAGGCGTAACCGTTGTGGCCGTTTACGGCGGCGCGCCTATGGGCCCACAACTCAAAGCAATCCGTAATGGCGCACAGATCGTTGTTGCCACCCCGGGCCGTCTGTGCGACCACCTGCGTCGTGACGAGAAAGTCCTGTCGACCGTGAACCACCTGGTTCTGGACGAAGCCGACGAAATGTTGAAGCTGGGCTTCATGGATGACCTGGAAGTCATCTTCAAGGCACTGCCACCGACCCGTCAGACCGTACTGTTCTCGGCCACCCTGCCACAGTCGATCCGTGCCATCGCCGAGCGTCACCTGCGTGACCCGGAGCACGTCAAGATCCAGACCAAGACTCAGACCGTTACCGCGATCGAACAGGCTCACCTGTTGGTTCACGCTGACCAGAAGACCTCGGCTGTATTGAGCCTGCTGGAAGTCGAAGACTTCGACGCCCTGATCATGTTCGTGCGCACCAAGCAAGCGACCCTGGACCTGGCCAGTGCCCTGGAAGGCAAAGGCTACAAAGCCGCTGCGCTGAACGGTGACATCGCCCAGAACCAACGTGAGCGCGTGATCGACTCCCTCAAGGATGGCCGTCTGGACATCGTTGTGGCGACCGACGTCGCTGCCCGTGGCCTTGACGTTCCACGTATCACCCACGTGTTCAACGTTGACATGCCGTACGATCCAGAGTCCTACGTTCACCGTATCGGCCGTACCGGCCGTGCCGGTCGCGAAGGTCGTGCACTGCTGCTGGTGACTCCACGTGAGCGCCGCATGCTGCAAGTGATCGAGCGTGTAACCGGTCAGAAAGTGGCCGAAGTCCGCCTGCCGGATGCCCAGGCCGTTCTCGATGCGCGCATCAAGAAACTGACCAACAGCTTGTCGCCTCTGGTGGCTGACGCTGAGTCGACCCACGGCGACCTGCTGGACCGCCTGACCGCCGATATCGGTTGCACCCCGCGTGCCCTGGCTGCAGCCCTGCTGCGCAAGGCGACCAACGGTCAAGCCCTGACCCTGGCCGCCATCGAGAAAGAACGTCCACTAGTGCCGAACAGCGCGCCACGCGGTGATCGTCCAGAGCGTACTGGCGACCGTCCAGACCGTGGTGATCGTGAGCGTCGTGCCCCGGTGCCATTGGCTGAAGGCCGTGCTCGTTGCCGTACCGCGCTGGGCGCGCGTGATGGTATCGCTGCCAAGAACCTGCTGGGCGCTATCCTCAACGAGGGTGGCCTGGCACGTGAAGCCATCGGTCGCATCCAGGTCCGTGACAGCTTCTCCCTGGTGGAGCTGCCGGAAGACGGTCTGGAAAAACTGCTGGCCAAGCTGAAAGACACTCGCGTTGCCGGTAAGCAGCTGAAGCTGCGTCGCTACCGCGAAGATTGATCCGCCCTTGGGCTGATTGATCGCACATGAAAAATCCCCGACTGGTTCGGGGATTTTTTTTGGCTGCGGGTTGAGGTGTCTGGGTTAGCCGAAACGGTAGATATCCATGCCCAGCGCGCCCAGGGTGAAGCCCTGGTGCGCCACACTGAAATCGCCGCCGGCGCCACGGGCAAAGTACAGTGGCAATAGATGCTCATCACTTGGATGGCTGCGCACAGCATTCGGCGCCTGGCGGCGGTAGTCGTGCAGCGCCGCTTCATCGTCGGCCGCCAGCTTATCGACGACCCAGTCCCGGAAGTCTCGCGCCCAAGGCTCGATGCTCTCAGGTCCCGCACGCCAGTCCAGCTCGCCCAGGTTGTGAGTGATGCTGCCCGAGCCGATCAGCAGCACGTCGTGCTCGCGCAGGCTGGCAAGGGCATGCCCGACACGGGTCTGAAGGGCAGGGCCCATACGGCTGGGCAGAGACACCTGCACCACCGGGATGTCCGCCGCCGGGTACATCAGCGACAGCGGCACCCAGGTGCCATGGTCGAAGGGGCGACGGTCATCGGTGCGTGCATTCAAGCCGTCGGCCTTCAACAACTCAACAATTTCAGCGGCCAGTTGCGGGTCACCCGGTGCCGGGTATTGCACGGCAAACAGTTCGGGGGGGAAGCCGCCGAAGTCGTGCCAGGTTTCAGGCGCGGCGCTGCCGCTGACCAGGAGTTCATGGCTTTCCCAATGCGCCGACACCACCACGATTGCCTTCGGGCGTGGCATCTCGGCAGCGAGTCGCTGGAGGGCCGGGCCGCTGGCACCGGGTTGCAGGGCAAGCATGGGCGAGCCGTGGGAGATAAACAGGCTGGGAAACATAAGTAGGGTCCTGAGCGTTAACATGGGCCCATCTTCAATCAGATCATTGATCTAAATCTAATATAAGTTTTAGCGCCATTTGATCGAATTTTATGGAGGATCTATGGAGCCTAAGTTTTGGCAGGAGCGCTGGGCGCGCAATCAGATCGGCTTTCATTTGCCTGAGGTCAACCCTTACCTGCAACGACATTGGCGGCTATTGGCGGTTGCTGAGGGCTCCAAGGTGCTCGTGCCCTTGTGCGGCAAGAGCCTGGACCTGATGTGGCTGGCCAGCCATGGGTTACGGGTTATGGGCGTGGAGCTGTCGGAGCAGGCTGTCGAGGCGTTTTTCAACGAGCAGAACCTTGTGCCACGTATCACTCGGCGAGGTGCCTTTACGGTGTACCAGGCTGATCTGATCGAAGTGTGGTGCGGCGACTTCTTCGCCCTGGATGCCGAAGCCTTGGTGGGGTGCGTCGCGTTGTACGACCGCGCCGCGTTGATCGCCTTGCCACCGCTGATGCGTGCGCAGTACGCCGAGCATTTGAGCCGCTTGCTGCCGTCGGGGTGCCAGGGGCTGCTGATCACCCTTGATTACGACCAGACGCAAAAAGCCGGGCCACCGTTTGCAGTGACGGATGATGAGGTGAGGGTGCTGTTCGGTCCGAACTGGACCTTGGAAACGCTGCAAGAGCAGGATGTTCTGGGGGAGAGTTGGAAGTTTGTGCAGGAGGGTGTCACGCGGCTCGATGAGCGGGTTTATCGGCTGACCAAGGCCTAAATTGTGTCCGCAAAAAAGGGGCGATCCAATCGCCCCTTTTTTTGCCTTGCGGGATATCAGCCCATGCGACGCAGTGCGTCGATACGCTCTTCCAGCGGCGGGTGGCTCATGAACAGGCGAGCCATGCCCTGCTTGATGCCACCGTTGATGCCAAAGGCGGTCAGGCTGTCCGGCATGTGCACCGGCAGGCCCTGCTCGGAGCGCAGGTGTTGCAGCGCTGCAATCATTGCCCCGGTACCGGCCAGGCGGGCACCGGCTTCATCTGCACGGAACTCTCTCTTGCGAGAGAACCACATAGTGATTGCACTGGCCAGGAAGCCCAGCACCAACTCGGCGAAGATGGTCGCCACGAAGTAGGCAATGCCGCGGCCGCCCTCGTTCTTGAAGATCACTTTGTCGACAAAGTTGCCGATGATCCGCGCGAAGAACATCACGAAGGTGTTCACCACGCCTTGTACCAGCGCCAGGGTGACCATGTCACCGTTGGCCACGTGGCCGATCTCGTGGGCCAGCACGGCCTTCACTTCATCGTACGAGAAGCGTTCCAGCATGCCCTGGCTCACCGCAACGAGTGCGTCGTTCTTGTTCCAGCCGGTGGCAAAGGCGTTGGCTTCATAAGCCGGGAAGATCCCGACTTCAGGCATTTTGATACCGGCTTGGCGGGATAGCTCCTCGACGGTCTGCAGCAACCATTGCTCATGCCGGGTACGGGGTTGGGTGATCACCTGGGTGCTGGTGCTCATCTTCGCCATCCACTTGGAGATGAACAGCGAGAACAGCGAGCCGGCAAAACCAAAGACCGCACAGAAAACCAGCAGCTGATTGAGGTTCAGGTCAACCCCGTTGGCCGCCATGAACCCATTGAAGCCGAAAAGGCTCAAGGTGATGCTGGCAATCAGCACGACCGCAAGGTTAGTGGCCAAGAACAGCAGGATGCGCATCATGGTTGTAGAATTCTCCTCATGCTTAATATGTCGCGTACTGCGGGGTATATAAGGTGCGGCATGGGGTGATTCAACCGAGCGACTATTTCAAACTGTGTCCTACAGCCTGAATGTAGAGTCTTGAAGGGCATTTCCGATAGGGGAAACAGGGCTGAATCGGTTCGCCGGTGCCTCGCTGTCCCGTGAATACAGGGGGTTGCTGGCTTTTTCAGTGACGGCGAAATGCCTGTACGGGGGAAAGCCAGAGAAGTGTTGCCAGATACTCGCTGTACGACCAATTGTCGGCCGTACAGCGTCGTTCGCGTTACTGGCGATAGGACTTGAGGAAGTTGCCGATGCGACCGATGGCCATGTCCAGGTCATCCACACGCGGCAACGTCACCACACGGAAGTGATCCGGCCACGGCCAGTTGAACGCGGTGCCTTGCACCACCAGCAGTTTTTCCGACAGCAGCAGGTCGAGTACGAACTTCTCGTCGTTGAGGATCGGGCACACTTTCGGGTCGATCCGCGGGAAGGCGTACAGCGCGCCCATGGGTTTCACGCAGCTCACGCCCGGGATGGCATTGAGCAGTTCCCAGGTGCGGTTGCGCTGTTCCAGCAAGCGGCCTTGAGGCAGGACCAGGTCATTGATGCTCTGGTAGCCGCCCAGGGCGGTCTGGATCGCGTGCTGGCTCGGCACGTTGGCACACAGGCGCATGTTGGCCAGCATGTCGATGCCTTCGATATAGCTCTGGGCGTTGTGCTTGGGACCGGAGATGGCGATCCAGCCGGAGCGGAAGCCGGCCACGCGGTAGGACTTGGACAGGCCGTTGAAGGTCAGGCACAGCAGGTCTGGCGCCAGTGAGGCGGTGCACACGTGCACGGCGTCGTCGTAGAGGATCTTGTCGTAGATCTCGTCGGAGAACACCACCAGGTTGTGCTGGCGCGCCAGTTCGAGCATGCCCAGCAGGACTTCCTTGGAATACACCGCGCCGGTCGGGTTGTTCGGGTTGATGATCACCAGGGCCTTGGTGTTCGGTGTGATCTTGGCCTTGATGTCGGCCAGGTCCGGGAACCAGTCCGCGCCTTCGTCACACAGGTAGTGCACCGGGTGGCCGCCGGCCAGGGTCACGGCGGCGGTCCACAACGGGTAATCCGGCGCCGGCACCAGCACTTCGTCGCCATTGTTGAGCAGGGCCTGCATGGACATCACGATCAACTCGGACACGCCATTGCCCAGGTAGATGTCTTCGATGCCGACACCTTCGACCTGCTTCTGCTGGTAGTACTGCATCACCGCCTTGCGCGCGCTGAACAGGCCTTTGGAGTCGCTGTAGCCCTGGGCGGTGGGCAGGTTGCGGATCACGTCCTGGAGGATTTCGTCCGGCGCTTCGAAACCAAAGGGCGCCGGGTTGCCGATGTTCAGCTTGAGGATGCGATGGCCTTCCTCTTCCAGGCGTTTGGCGTGCTTGAGCACTGGGCCGCGAATGTCGTAGCAGACGTTGGCGAGCTTGTTCGATTTGCTGACCTGCATGGCGATGTGATCCTGAAAATGAACGATCCAGACGGTGGGGACACTACCGTACTGCGAATCCTGCGGGGCCCGCACCCATAAATACGTTTGAATGCCGGTAGCGCGGGTGCCAGACTGGCGTTTTGAAGAGGCGCAATCATACGTGCCGCCTGATCCATGGAAAAGACACAGATCAGGCTTTTTCAGTTGCCGAGGTGTATCGATGGAAAAGTTGCAGAAAACCGTTGAAGAATGGAAGGCGATGCTCGATCCGGAGCAATACAACGTGTGCCGCCTCAAGGGCACCGAGCGACCTTTCAGCGGCAAGTACAACGCCACCAAGACCGACGGTGTGTACCACTGCATTTGCTGCAACGAGCCGTTGTTCGACTCCACGACCAAGTTCGACTCCGGCTGCGGTTGGCCGAGCTTCTACGCGCCGATCGCCGGCAACGCGATGATCGAGATCCGTGACGCCAGCCACGGCATGGTCCGCACCGAAGTGACCTGCGCCAAATGCGATGCCCACCTGGGGCACGTATTCCCGGACGGCCCGCCGCCGACCGGCCTGCGTTATTGCATCAACTCGGTGTGCCTGGACCTCGTTCCCCGCTGAATTGAACGGCGTTGCACCCTGTAGGAGCGAGCTTGCTCGCGAAAATCGTCAACGATTACGCGGGCATTCCGGGGGAACACGGTGTCATTACGTTCTTCGCGAGCAAGCTCGCTCCTACAGGGATAGCGTTGATATCACGGCATCAGTTCCGTCAATTAAGTTGCATACAATTGAATTGCTTACTATGTTTAATCTTCTTTTCTTCTTATCGAGACACTGCCATGAGCAACAACCTGCTGAGCATCCCTTGCACCACCATCAAGGGTGAGCAAAAGACCTTGGCCGATTTCGCCGGCAAGGCCATCCTGGTGGTCAACACTGCCAGCAAGTGTGGCTTCACCCCACAATACAAGGGCCTGGAACAGCTCTGGCAGCAGTACAAGGATCAAGGATTGGTGGTGTTGGGCTTCCCCTGCAACCAGTTCGGCAAGCAGGAGCCCGGTAACGAAGGCGCGATTTCCGAGTTTTGCGAGCTGAACTTCGGTGTCAGCTTCCCGCTGTTCAAGAAGATCGACGTGAACGGCAGCGACGCCCATCCGTTGTTCGTGCAACTGAAAAAACAGGCACCGGGCCTGCTCGGATCCAAGGGTATCAAGTGGAACTTCACCAAATTCCTCATCGGTCGTGACGGCTTGGTGGTCAAGCGCTTCGCGCCAACGACCAAGCCGCAGGACCTGACCCAAGAGATCGAAGCCCTGCTCAAATGACGGTCTCCCTGGCGCTGGACAATCAACTGTGTTTCAAGCTCTACGCCGCTTCCAGGGCGGTGACCCGCGCGTACAAGCCGATGCTCGATCAACTGGGCCTGACCTACCCGCAATACTTGGTGATGCTGGTGTTGTGGGAGTGGCACGCCACAGCGCCGACGCAACCCACGGTCAAGGCATTGGGTGAGCGCTTGATGCTGGATTCGGGCACGTTGACGCCGCTGCTCAAACGCCTTGAGCAACTCAGTCTGGTCAGGCGCCAGCGCAGCGCCAAGGATGAGCGCGAAGTGCACCTGAGCCTGAGCGAAACCGGTGTGCAGTTGCGTGACCAGACCCATGCCCTCAAGACCCGGCTGCTGTGCGACAGCGGCATCGACCTGAACCAGGCTGACGCGCTGCGTGAGGGCTTGGACCAGCTGCTTGGGCAGATCAGAGATTTGTCGTCTTCGGCACCCACAGCTCCAGCAAACCACTGAGTTCCTCACGACGGAACGGCTTGGCCAGGTAGTCATTCATGCCCGCGGCCCGGCAACGCTCGCGCTCTTCGGACAGCGCGTTGGCGGTCAAGGCAACGATCGGCAGGTCCGGCCAGCGCCCGCTGCGACGGATCTGTCGGCTGGCTTCGTAGCCGTCCATCACCGGCATGTTGCAGTCCATCAACACCAGGTCGAAGCGTTGTTCCTCAAGAAACTTCAGCGCCTCGCCACCATGGGCGGCCACGACCACTTCACACCCCAGTTTGCCGAGCATACCCTTGGCCACCAGTTGATTGACCGGGTTGTCCTCCACCAGCAGGATGCGCGCGCGGTGCGCCAGGGGCGCGGCTTCCATCTGGATCGGGTCGAGGATCAGTTGCGCGTCGCTGCGCAAGGTACGTTGCAGTATCTGATACAGCGCATTGCGGCTCAGCGGGCGCGCCTGCTGTTGCAGCGGCGCGAGTGCGGCGACTTCTTCGCTGGGCATGAAGTTGCCATAGGCGGTCACCAGCAGGATCGGCGCGCTGAGGGTGGGGCGCAGGCGAAACAGGCATTCCGGGCAGTCGGTGATCAGCAGGTCAGGCATGTGCCCGCTTAAGTCTTCATCACGCGGGTAGCAATGCGGAGTCAGCCCCCAGTGAGGCAGCAGGGTGGTCAGCAATTCGGTCAGGCCGCTGCCGGCACTGGTTATAGCGATCACTTCACCCCTCAGTGGTGCCGGTTGCACTGCGGGCAAATGGATCGGCAGAGGCAGGTCGGCGCAGAACTGGCTACCAAAACCCACCTCCGAGCTGATGCTCAGCCGGCCCTTCATCGCTTCACACAGGTTGTGCGTGAGTGCCAGACCCAGACCCGTACCGCCGAACTGGCGAGTGATGCCGGCGCCGGCCTGGGTGAAGGGCTGGAAGATCTTCACCTGGGCTTCTTGCGCAATGCCGATGCCGGTATCACAGACCTCGATGCGTACCTGGCCCTCCCGCGCGCTGAGGCGAACATCGACCCGGCCGAAGCGCGTGAACTTCAAGGCGTTGGACAGCAGATTGCTGACGATCTGCCGTACGCGGGTCGGGTCGCCCAGTACCTGGGCGGGAAACTGCGGGTCGATCAGGCAAGTCAGTTCGACGCTCGGCGCGGCGTTCTGCGACAACAGGTTGGCGGTGTCTTCCACCAACGAACCCAGGTCGAACGGGATGCGCTCCAACTCCAACTGGCCAGCGTCGAACTTGGACAGGTCGAGGATATCGTTGAGCAACTCCACCAACACCTTGCCCGAGTCATGGGCAATGGACAGTTGCTGACGTTGTTCGGCGTTGAGTGGGCTGTCGAGTGACAGTGCGATCATCCCTAGCAGGCCGTTGAGCGGCGTGCGGATTTCGTGGCTCATGTTGGCGAGGAACGCTGCCCGCGCCTGGGCCATGCCCAGTGCATGCATCTTCGCCGCTTCCAGCTCATCGTTGGACTTGCTCAGCCGCTGGTTGCTGGTCTTGAGCTCCAGGGTGCGTGCGGACACGATGTCTTCCAGTTGTCCCAAGTATTCGGTCAACCGATCTTCAGCGTGGCGGCGTTGCTGAATCTCTGTCTCCATGTTTTCAAACTGTTGGTTGGCAACGTTCACCAGCACGCCGATTTCATCGTGCTCGTGGCCTGGCGGGCAATCCAGGCGTGCATGCCGGCGGTTGCTCAGCTCGCGGATGATGCGCACCAGCGGCTGGGTCAGCATCACGTAGAACAAGCCCAACAAGATGCCGGTCAGTAACAGGCTGCGGACGAAGCCGTTGAGCAGGGTGATCTCGGCACGGCGCAGGAAGCGGCTGCCAAAGGCATAGGTGTCCACGTCCAGGCGCAGCACACCGAGGGACTCGTTGGGCATGTGGCTGAGGAACAACCGATCCTCAAACTGACGGTTGGCGCCGAACAGGAAATCGCTGACGGGGCGGTAAGTGCTTTCTTTACGCGGGCGGTCGACATCGGCCAGCACCACGCCATTGTTGTCGATCAACTGGGCATGAATGATGGCGGGGGAGTGCAGCAGGCCCAGGGTCAGTTCCTGGGCCAGTTCGGCGTCGATGTTGTAGGCGATACGTGACGCGGGGTTGTGGCTGATTTCGATCAGCGAGCGAATTTCACGGTTGATGGATGCGTCTTCGCTGGCATAATCAATGCCGATTTGGATCAGGCTGAGCAAGGTTCCCAAGACGAAACCGACCAGCACAGTCAATCTGGCTTGTTTATAAGACAAGCGGTGGGCGAACTTGATATCCATCGAGTGTTGAACCACTTCACGTTTCCCTTCGCCCGGCAAGCATAGCTGAACATCCACAGGCTCTGGCTTACCCGGCATGAATCGTTTTTTACGCAGCCTCGTGCGGTCTGCCGCAGAGTTGCCAATACGCCATCTTTTGCAAGAACTTGCCAGAGGAATAATTGTGGATTCTCGATTGAATGCCTTTCTGGAACGGGCCGATGCAGTGCTCGCCCGCCTGGAGCCCTTGTTACCCGCACCCCGCCAAGCCATCGATTGGAACCAATGCCTGGCTGCCCGCTGGCAGCGTGAAGGCCGCACGGGTTTCCTGTTGCCGCTGGATGTGAGCTTGGACATGCGCCTGTCCGACCTGATTGGTGTGGACAAGCAACGTGAAACGCTGGCGCGCAATACCCAGCAATTCATCGACGGCCTGCCTGCCAACCATGCATTGCTGTGGGGTTCGCGCGGCACCGGCAAATCCTCTATGGTCCGCGCCTTGCTGGCCCAGCATGCCAAAGCCGGCTTGCGGCTGATTGAAATCGAGCGAGACCATTTGGCCGACCTGCCGCGTGTGGTCGAGCAACTGGTCAAACTGCCGCAGCGGTTTATTCTGTTCTGCGACGACCTGTCGTTCGAGGCCGGTGAAGGCGATTATCGCGTGCTTAAAAGCGTGCTGGACGGCTCTCTCGAACAGGCCCCGGAAAACGTGCTGCTGTATGCAACCTCCAACCGTCGTCACCTGGTGCCGGAAAACCAGAGCGACAACGACAACTGGAAGCGCGTGGATGGCGAGTTGCACCCAAGCGAAGCGGTGGAGGACAAGATTGCCTTGTCCGACCGGTTTGGTTTGTGGCTGTCGTTCTATCCGTTTACCCAGGAGCATTTCCTCGATGTGGTGGAGCACTGGATCGGCGAACTGGCAAGCAAAGCCGGTTTGCAATGGCAGCGCGATGAAGCCCTCGACATCCTTGCCGTACGCTGGGCCACCGGTCGCGGTAACCGCAACGGTCGCTGCGCGTACCAATTCGCCCGTTACTGGGTGGGCCTCAAATTGCTGGAGCGTCAATCATGATCGACCTACAAAGCGCCGGTACGGGCCTGGATGGCTATGCCATGCTCTGCGCGCAGTTGGAGTCGCTGCTCGCCGATGAGCGGGATTTCATTGCCAACAGTGCGCAATTCTCTGCGTTCCTGTTCAACCAGTTGGATGACTTGAACTGGGCCGGCTTCTACCTCAACCGTAACGAAGAGCTGGTGCTGGGCCCGTTCCAGGGCCAGATCGCCTGTGTGCGCATTCCGTTTGGCCGTGGAGTGTGCGGTGCGGCGGCCGCCTCGCGGCAGACCCAGCGCGTGGAGGATGTACATGAGTTCCCAGGGCATATCGCCTGTGACAGCGCGTCCAACAGCGAGCTGGTGGTGCCTCTGGTCAAGGACGGCAAACTGATTGGCGTCCTTGACCTCGACAGCCCGTCGCTGGCGCGTTTTACCCCTGAGGATCAGGCGGGTATTGAACAGTTGGCGGCGATTTTCCTGCGTTTGACCGACTGCTGAGGGTTCCATCAGGGGCGAGCAGGCAGGCTCGCTCCTGCCTATTGCTCTGTCTGCAAGCTGTCCAGTTGCATTCGCAGCTGCCTTTCCAGTTCAAGCATGCATTTTTCCAGAGCCTTGATGCCGGTTTCGATCAGTGGCAGTTCCTCGCCTCGGGCACAGGCCTGTTCCAGCGCCTCGCACTGAGTGGCCAGCAGGCTGGCTTGCACAATGCGCGCGGCGCCCTTGATCTTATGCGCCTGCTCGATGATGTCCTGGAGTGGCGCCTGTCGAGCCACCAGAGCAACTATTTCCTGGCGGTCATGGACGCTGCTGCTCAACAACTCCTCCAGCAGGCGCCGGCTCAGTTGCGGGTCGCCTCCCGTCAGTGCGTCCAGGCTGCTCAGATCCAGAAGTGTACCGGTGGGTTGCGGACCGACCTGCGCCAGCTGCCGCTCCAGTACCGTAAGGCTGATGGGTTTGAACCGGCAGTCGTTCATTCCCGCTTCAGTGCAGCGCCGTTTCTCTTCCGGTTGGGCGTTGGCCGTGAAACCCAGTATGACGCAAGGGGTTAACTGCTCGCGTTGTTCATATTCACGGATTGAGCGGCTTAACTCATAGCCGTTCATGATGGGCATGTTGCAGTCGGCAATGACCAGGTCGAAGTGTTCCTGGCGCCAAGCCTGGAAGCCGGCCGCACCATGCTGGGCTGCGGTGAACTGGTGGCCGAGGTAACCTAATTGCTGGCACATCAGCAAACGGTTAGCGGGGTGATCATCCACCACCAGCACATTGAGCACCGGTGCAGGTGTGGGTGTCGCCGGCTTGAGTTCTTCTACGGCTTGCGCGGGCTGGAGGCTGTGCATCTTAAGACTTACGTGCACCTGCGTGCCCACCATGGGGACGCTGCTCAGGCTCAATTGCCCGCCCATCATTGCGCACAGGCTGCGGCAGATCACCAATCCCAGGCCCGCCCCGCTGCGGGCCAAGTGCCCTGAGTTGTCGGCCTGGGAGAAGGGTTCGAACAAGCGCAATTGGTCTTCCCGGCTGATGCCTATACCCGTGTCCTCGACCACCAGCCTCATTTCGACTTGTTGCGGCAGGTCGGTAGGTTGCACGTCCACCTTGACCTTCACCTCGCCGCGTTCAGTGAATTTGATGGCATTGCTCACCAGGTTCGACAGCACTTGCTTGAAGCGCAGCGGGTCGATCAGGACGTCGGTGTCGTTAAGCCCAGGTTTGAACTCCAGCAGCAAACTGAGCGTCTTCTGGCGCGCCAGGCCGTCGAACACGCGAACCACCGACTCAATCACATCCTTCAGGTTTACCCGCTCGGGGGCCAGGCTCAGTCGGCCTGATTCGATGCGCGCGATGTCGAGGATATCGCCGATCAGCTCCAGCAGGTCCTTGGCCGAGTGGTAAGCGACCTCGATGGCCGGGCGATCCAGATGGCCCTGATCCGCTCGCTTTAGGGTCAGTTCCAGCATGCCGATAACGGCGTTCATCGGTGTGCGTATTTCGTGGCTCATGGTCGCAAGAAAGGTACTTTTGGCGCGGTTGGCCTCGTCGGCACGCTCCTTGGCCGCGCGCAGCTCATCGAACAGTTGGCGCCGCTCGCTGATGTCGATCCAGCCTCCGATGATGCCCTGGACCTCGCCGGTCGAGTCGCGATAGGGGAGGATCCAGTGATAAATCGTCAGTTTCTTTCCGCGAATGTGCAGGGATCGATCCAGGATCAGTGGGTTGCCTTGCGCGACCACACGCTGGTAGTCGGCGTGGTATTGCGACGCTTCTGTTTCCAGTGCCGTATTGATCTGCAGGGCACTTTTCCCGATCACATCCTCACGCTTTACATCGAATACCTGCAGGTAGCTGTCGTTACAGGTCTGCAGCAGGCCCTTGCGGTCGCGCACGTAAATCGGATGAGGCGTTTCATTGACCAGCGCGCGCATGAACTCGAACTGATCGTTGAGGGCGCGCTCGGCCATCCGGCGATGTTTTATCTGGCGGCGCATGTAGGCGTTCCAGCCCAGCGAGATCAATAGCAGCAGCCCGGTGCCGATGATGATCTTGGCAATCAAGTCATGGTAATCGCGCCAGTAGCTGTCGGAGGCGGCGGTGTAGCCTCGCCAGCGGCTGTTGATCACGCCGAGTTCGTCCGGAGCGATACTGAGCAGCGCCTTGTCGAGTATCGAGCTCAATTCCGTGGCGTCGCGTGAGGTGGCCAGCGAGAAGAGGGCGGGCAGGGTGCCGATGCTGGTGCTGATCTGTAATCTGTCCTGGAAGATGTGTGAGGAAAGCAGGTAGTTGGCGACCACCAGTGAGTTCACCGCACCTTCGACTTGCCCTTGGGCCAGCAATTCCGACGCTTTGAAGGTGTCACTGGTTTCCACCAGTTGGATGTGTGGGAAGTCCTTGCGAAGAACGACTTCCAGCGGGTTGCCCTCGGTGATCGCCAGGCGTTTGCCGGCCATTTGCTCCAGGTTTAAAGGGGCGTCAGGCATTTTGCGCGTCAGCAGTACGTAGGAGTTTTCCAGGTAGGGGCGGCTGAAATTCAGCTCCGTCTCTCGCTCGTTGCTGGGCACAATGGCGCCGATGATATCGGCTTTACCGGTGTCGATTTGTTCGATCATCGCGTTGATGTTACGCCCGCGTTGAATCTCGAAGCGCAGCCCTGTACGCAGGCGTATCAGTTCCAGGAGGTCGGCGGTGATGCCACGGAAATTGCCATCGGCATCAAAGAACGTCAGCGGCGCAAAGGTTTCGTTGGCGATGAC
This sequence comes from Pseudomonas reactans, assembly GCF_013385825.1. Lineage (GTDB taxonomy): Bacteria > Pseudomonadota > Gammaproteobacteria > Pseudomonadales > Pseudomonadaceae > Aquipseudomonas > Aquipseudomonas reactans. Next base: position 52,739 of record NZ_JACAPG010000003.1, read on the forward strand.
CTTGACCACGGGGTGTGCTTTGAGCCAACGCTCTTCGCGTTGGGTCAGTTGCAGCTTCTGATCGGTCAGCAGAATGTCGCTGCCGGCACTCCAGCGTTTGGCGATGTTTTCCCGTTCATGGGTGGGCAGTGCTGCCAGCACGGCGTTCACGATGTTCAATAGGGTCTGTTGGTCTTGGCGCAGGGCAAAACTGAACCCGTAGGCTTCGTGTTTGCCGAAGTTGGCCATATGGATGTTTTTCAGGTAGCCCTTGTTGATCATGTAATGAGTGGAAATGGTATCGCCAAGAAACACGTCAGCCTGGTCGAATGCGACGGCGTTCAGCGCATTCTGATAGGAGGGGTAGGCACGAGTAATGGCCTTGGGGTACAGCTTTTGTACCTCCTCCGGTGGCAGGTAGTGGTAGACCAAGCTCAAGCGAAGACCGGCCAGGCCATCGCTCAGGCTGCGGGTTTCCCCTTCGCGTGTTACCAGAACAGGCTGATCCACGGCATACGGCGCCGAAAGGGTGAGCAATGGATGTGTGGCTTCAAAGCCGTTGGAAGAACCCAACAGATCGATTTCACCTGACGCCAGTGCCTGGATGGACGCCTCCCTGGTCGGGTAGCGCTGCACCCTGACGGGCAACGCCAGTGCCTTGGCCAAGACCCCAGCGTAATCGGCAGTGATGCCTTCATAGTCGCGCCCGCTCGACGTGATATCGAAAGGCGGGTAGTCGGGGGCTGCCGTACCCAGTATCAGTTCACGTTTGTTCAGCAGCCACCGGCGTTGAGTGTTGTCCAGTGGCGTGTCAAGTTGGACGTTCCCTGCTCGGCTCAGTAAATTGTAGTGCTCCGGTTGTGTGGCAGCTGCGAGCACGGTGGTGCTCAAGCACACGCCTGCGCTCAATATAATGAAATAGTCCTTTATACACTTCGGCATCCGCTTTCTCACACCAGCGCGTTTCGTTTTGCCAGCTCGATAAGTTCTACCAAGGACTTTGCTTTCAGTTTTTGCATGAGTCTCTTTTTATAAGTGCTGACAGTTTTGTTACTTAAAAACATGCCTTTGGCAATTTCCTTGTTTGTACGGCCTTGTGCAAAAAGTTGCAAAACCATTAACTCGCGATCATTCACTGTTTTGAACAGCTCCAGCTCTTCGTAGTTTGCTTCAGGTCCACACGTGTTCAAGGCCTGGCTGGGAAAATAGTTATAACCGGATAATACGGCGCGGATCGCACTCAGCAGTTCACTCAGATCACCTTCCTTGCACACATAACCATCAGCCCCTGAGCGCATGCAGCGGGTAGCGAACAGGGTGGGGGTTTGCGCCGTGAGGATAAGGGTTTTCATCGAGGTGTTCATGGAGTTGAAGCGGCATAACACTTCGAGCCCATCCAGTTTTGGGATGCCGATGTCGAGAATGATCAAGTCCGGGAGGCATTCGCGAACCATTTGTATCGCATCGCAGCCGTTGTCGGTCTCGCCAACGACTTTATAACCTTCGTGTTCCAGCAGCATTCGAATGGCCAGCCTGATAACAGGGTGATCATCGATGATGAAAACTGTGTTCATAATCACATTCCACGCAAGTGCAAATAAAGCGGGCACATTAGCTCAGAAGTTGAGGGGAGAGGACGAAGCAGCGGGGGGCGGGATGCAAAACAGGAATGTTCCTACAACAAAAACGGCTAAGGCTCACGCATTACGAAGGCTTTGCGGGCATTCATGCCGGCACTTCAGATTGTGTGAGGGGCAATCTCCATGCCTGATACTGTCTGACCCATTTCCGGTAAGTTATCTTAAAACGGAATGTTTAATTTCCTACATTGATGAAGGCCATGAGCTCGTCCTGGTTCAGCGGTTTCGATAAGTAACCAAGCATCGGCAGGTTACGCTGAAGGGCCTGCTTGCTCAGATTCTCCAGTTCGATCACGGGTAAACCACTGAGTAAAATGGCAGCCGCTATAAAACACCGGCGGCTGGCTATTTCTATCAACTCCAGTCCAGGCAGGTCGGGCAGGCATTGATCGCACAGCATGAGGTCGAAGGGGGCTGCGCACTGCGTCATTAGTTGGATCGCTTGCCCTGCGTTTTCAGCCAGCGTCAATTGGTCGAAACCAAAGTTGTTGAGCAGGCACTGGGTGGCGAGGAGCTGAAAGGGGTGATCCTCCACCACCAGGAGACGAAGGTTGGACTTGAGCATAGGTAGGGCACACGGTGAGTCAGATGGCGATTGGGCGAGACGTAAAAACGTGCGCGATTGTTCATCGGATGCTTGTACGAATTCGATCAGGCCGCTCTGTTCCCTTTGTAGGTCGCTTCCTTTCAGGGAGCAGGCGGATGATCAACCGCTATTGAGGGCTCGAGCGTCCGGTCATTTCCCGCGCCATTTCGGTGGCATAGCTGTCGGTCATGCCGGCGATGAAGTCGATCATGCGCAGAAACGATGCGTGCAGCGGCCATTCGGGGTTCGGCGCGTTGTTGCCCAGCAGATCGAGAATGCGTCGGTTCTTGAATGATGGCGTGCGTCCGCCATGCTGCTCCAGTGCCGCGCCGCAGAATGCGTTCAAGAGAATTTCCAGGGTGGTGTAGGCGCCGATCTCATGCAGGGTCTTGCGCTTGTCCTGGAAGATTTTTTTGCGCGCCATGTCCTTGGCATCCAACACACAACGCTTGGCCGGACCGTGCATATGTTCAACCAGATCGCCGGGCAGTGTGCCGGCGAGCAAGGCGTCCTGTTGCTCGACGAAGGCGCTCGCTGCCGCGTTGGTCAAATGTTCGATGGCCTTGCCACGCAGGATCGCCAGCTTGCGCCTGCGGGAATCCTGGGCGCCGAGTTGGCGATAGGTCTGGGGCAGGTCGTCACCCACCAGATTGAGCAGCAGCGACTCGACCTCGGCGTACTCCAGCAACTCCATTTCCAGGCCGTCTTCCAGGTCGATCAAGGCGTAGCAGATGTCATCCGCCGCCTCCATCAGGTACACCAGCGGGTGCCGGGCCCAACGCTGTTCTTCAAGTTGCGGCAGGCCGAGTTTGTGGGCGATCTGCTCGAGGATTGGCAGCTCACTCTGGTAGCAGCCGAACTTGTGCTTTTTGTAACCCAGGGAGTCCGCATGCCGGGCGGTCCATGGGTATTTCAGGTAAGTGCCCAGGGTCGCGTAAGTCAACCGTGTGCCGCCGTCGAACTGGTGATACTCAAGCTGGGTGAGCACTCGGAAGCCTTGGGCGTTGCCTTCGAAGTTGAGGAAGTCATTGCGCTCGGCGCTGCTCATGTCATCCAGCCAGCCGCGTCCCGCGGCTTGTTGAAACCAGTGGCGGATGGCGTCTTCGCCGGAGTGTCCGAACGGTGGGTTGCCGATGTCATGGGCCAGGCAGGCCGACTGCACCACCATGCCCAGGTCGCTCGGGTCGCACCAGTCGGGCAGGGCGCTGCGCAGGGTTTCGCCGACGCGCATGCCGAGGGAGCGACCCACGCAGCTCACTTCCAGGGAATGGGTCAGGCGCGTGTGAATATGGTCGTTGCTGGAGACCGGGTGCACTTGGGTCTTGCGGCCCAGGCGACGAAACGCGCCGGAGAAGATAATACGGTCATGGTCTTTGTGAAACGGGCTACGCCCCAGTTCTTCCGGGCTGTGCAGCGGTTTACCAAGACGTTCGCGAGTCAGCAGGGTGGGCCAATCCAAGGCGGGTACTCTCCGTGCGGTGAATGACCCTCCCAGCTTCCCGGTTCAGCGCGGCCTGGGCAAGCGAAAATCTACAACCCGGCCGCGTTGATATCGATTAACAGTAAGCGCTGACCGTTATCGAAGAATTGTCCGGCGGTGAGGCAATACTGGTTGGTGGTGGCGTCGCGGTAGGTCGAGGACAGGGTCAGGCGGCGCTCTTCCCAGCCTTCGGCCAGCAGGTGGTAGAAGTACGGGCGCCATGACCAGTTGTGGCCCAGGTAACGGCTGTCGGATTGCCACGCGTCCTGGCGCCACTCGAAGTTCGGTGTGAGTTGGGTGCCGTGCCGGTCGCACTGGTAGAAGCGCAGCAGCCAGGGAAACGCCGGCAGTCGCGGCAGTTGGTTCAGCGGCGCCTGCCCCTGGGCCCAGGTCTGCAGGATCTTCATCAGTTCGGCCAATTGCTGGCGCAGTTGCATGACGCGCCCGCGTTCCGCCAGCTTCTGCTGGACATAGGCCGTGCGCAACTGGGCGAAACGCGGCACGAAGGCGTCGGCGGCGAACCAGTCCAACTGCGCCTGGGCAAACAGATAGCCCTGCACATAGCGCGAACCGCACTCCAGAGCGAAGCTCAATTGCGCCTCGGTTTCCACGCCTTCGGCAATGATCCAGCAGCCGGTCTTCTCGGCCATCTGCGCCAGGGCTCGCACCACTTCGCTGCTCGGCCCACCACGGGCGGCGTCCTGGAACAGGCGCATGTCCAGCTTGAGGATATCCGGCTGCAACGCCAGCACCCGGTCGAGCTGGGAATAGCCGGCGCCAAAGTCGTCGATGGCGATGCGCGCACCGGCTTCGCGATAGCGCTCCACCACGTCTGCCAGGCGCCGGATGTCGCCACCCAGTTCGGTGATCTCGAACACGATGCGCTGCGGGTCGACGCCATGGAGGTGGATCTGTTTCAGGCTTGGCAGGGCTTGGCCTGGACGCAGCCGATTGATCCAACGCGGCGAGATGTTCAGGCTCAGGAACCAGTCTTCGGGCGCTTCGTGCAAGCGGCTCAGCGCATTGTCGCGAATCTGCCGGTCGAGCCGGCGCAAGGTTACGCCCGGCGTGCGCGGGTCAGCGAACAGCGGGCCCACGGATTGCAGGCGGCCGTCAGCCTGGCGCAGACGGCCCAGGGCCTCGACGCCGGCAATGCGGCCGGTGGCGGTGTCGATAAACGGCTGGAAGCAGGCGAGCGGTTGCCCGTCGATCACGGGGCCTCCTTAAGAACCTTGGCGAAAAAAGGCCCGGCCCTCGAAAACGAGGGCCGGGCCGATTCTGTTAGCAAGAATGCAGCCAGCCAGGGTCAACTTTTACGCGAAGAGCCCTGCATGGCCAGTTTGATCAGTGGGATCAAGCCGGCGCCGAGGCGCACCAGGCGCGTCAGGCTGCTGATACCGCCGCCCTTGGCGCCTTTGCCGGTAAAGAAACCCATCAGCGTCACCGCGGCCACGCCCCACAGCGGCGCGTGCTTGATGCCCAGGCTGTCCTGCCAGTTGCTGCCCATATTGCGCACCTTGTTCAGCGGCAGCATGAGTTGCTGGGACTCGTGGCGGATCTCCTGACGGTGCATTTCCATGCGCAGGCGGATTAACGCCTTGCGCATTTCCCGGCGGGAAGTGGTTTGCGGGATTTCAGTGATGCTCATGGCAGCAGGCGCTCCCGGTCATTGGCCAGCTCTTCGAGGGTGGCGTGGAACGGCGTGGACTCATCGAACACCGCCGCCTTCAAGCGCACCCCGCAGAACGCGGCGGCCAAGCTGTAGAACACGCAGAGGCAAATGATTCCGGTCAGTCGGTAGCCGGTGTCCCAAACCAGGATCATCACCAGGGTCGACAACCCCACCAGCAACAGCAACGCAAACACCAGCGCCAGGCCGGCAAACAGCAGCAGGCTGACAGTGCGGGCCTTTTGTTCCTGCAATTCGATACCAAACAATTCGACGTGGCTGTGCAGCAAGCCCAGCACGGCCGCGCCCAGACGTCTTGAGGTGGTGCCCGTGGACGAGCCCGTTTCGCCGATAGACATGATTAGCGCCTTGTGGCCAGCAGGCCGATCAGAAAGCCCACGCCGGCAGCAATGCCCACCGACTGCCAAGGGTTGGCTTGCACATAATCTTCGGTGGCAGTGACCGCCGCCTGACCGCGTTCGCGCAGGGAATCTTCGGTTTGCTTAAGGGTTTCGCGGGCCTGCAACAACGTGTCGTGAATTTTCGCTCGCAGCTCGTCAGCCTGGTCGCCCGCCAGAACCTTGGTGTCGTCCAGCAACCTTTCGGTGTCAGTCACCAGGGTTTGAAAATCCGCCATCAGTATTTCTTGAGCAGTCTTTGCAGTTCTTCTGGCCATGGTTATCTCCGTGATTGGCTGATCTGTACGTTTCGAGTCACCGGCTTCGGTGAAGGTTCAGTGCAATTGTCTGGTACAGCTTTTGCTTTGCCTTGGTGCGCAGCCCCGAAGGCTTGCGCTGAATCTGGGCGGTCAGGCAGGAAGCCTTGAAAAACCTTACCCTAAATAACTGAAATTCGCGGAAAAACCCTGTCGGCAACGGCCTGTTGTGTTGATCGCTGCGCTAAAGCGGTTCACGCCCTCTGAAGAGGGGTGGGACCGGCGGTGCCAATTTAGTGCGCGCAACCTGCGCTTGAACCGCTTTGGTGCTTTTTGCCTTTATCGCAGGCCTGCCAATCTCCATGGAAAATGTGCAAAGTGCAGTGGACACCCTCGTCCATAGTTCCAATACCCTGTTTATCCTGATCGGCGCGGTCATGGTCCTGGCCATGCACGCCGGCTTCGCGTTCCTCGAAGTCGGTACGGTGCGCCAGAAGAACCAGGTCAACGCCTTGTCGAAGATCCTCAGCGACTTCGCCATTTCCACCCTGGCCTATTTCTTTATAGGCTATTGGATCTCCTATGGCGTGAGCTTCATGCAACCGGCGGCGGTGATCAGCGCCGATCACGGCTATGGCCTGGTGAAGTTTTTCTTTCTGCTGACCTTTGCGGCGGCAATCCCGGCGATCATTTCCGGGGGCATTGCCGAGCGTGCAAGGTTTGCTCCACAGCTTTGCGCAACGGCGTTGATCGTGGCATTTATCTACCCGTTTTTCGAAGGCATGGTGTGGAACGGCAATTTCGGCCTGCAGGCCTGGTTGCTCGCGACCTTTGGCGCCAGCTTTCATGATTTCGCGGGTTCCGTGGTGGTGCACGCCATGGGCGGCTGGCTGGCGTTGGCGGCGGTGTTGCTGCTGGGCCCTCGCAATGGGCGTTATCGCGAAGGGCGCCTGGTGGCGTTTGCACCGTCGAGCATTCCATTCCTGGCGTTGGGCTCGTGGATCCTGATTGTCGGCTGGTTCGGCTTCAACGTGATGAGCGCGCAGACATTGAACGGCGTCAGCGGTTTGGTGGCGGTCAACTCGCTGATGGCCATGGTCGGCGGCACAGTTGCGGCCCTGATCATCGGCCGCAACGACCCAGGCTTCCTGCACAACGGCCCGTTGGCCGGGTTGGTGGCGATTTGCGCCGGCTCCGACCTGATGCACCCGGTAGGCGCGCTGGTCACAGGTGCCATCGCCGGTGGCCTGTTTGTGTGGTTCTTTATTGCGGCCCAGGATCGCTGGAAGATCGACGATGTGCTGGGTGTGTGGCCCCTGCACGGTCTGTGCGGCGTGTGGGGCGGCATCGCCTGCGGCATCTTCGGCCAGACCGCGCTGGGTGGGTTGGGCGGTGTCAGCCTGGTCAGCCAGTTGATCGGCACAGCCCTCGGCGTGCTGGTGGCGCTGGCGGGCGGCCTGTTGGTATATGGCGTGATCAAGCGCGTCACCGGGCTGCGCTTGAGCCAGGAACAGGAGTATTACGGCGCGGACCTGTCGATCCACAAGATCGGCGCGGTCAGTCAGGATTGATCGGCTCGTCTGCCGGCCGATAAAAACCGTGCAGCAGGCGATAGCGGTTCTGCCGCACTTCATCGACCCGTGCCTGTACCTGTTGGTCCGGCAGGCCCAGCAGGATCAAGGCATGGGAGGCGAGCATCAGGCTCGACTCCAGTAACTCGGGCACCACTTCACTGGCGCCCGCGGCTTTCAGTTCTGCTAACTGGCTATCGTCGCGGGTGCGCACGAGGATCGGCACGTCGGCGTTGATCCGGCGCGCTTCCTTGAGTACCACCAGCGCCACATCGGTGTTATCCACGGCAATCACCACCAATCGCGCGCGCTCCAGGCCGACAGCACTGAGCAACGCGCCACGCCGACAATCGCCGTAATGCACGCTGCTGTCTTCAGTGGCGGCTTCCTGCACCCGTTCCGGGTCGTCATCCAGGGCGATGAAGGGCTGTTGTTCCTTGCGCAGAAAACGCCCGATGGATTGGCCGACGCGTCCATAGCCACAGATCACCGCGTGCCCGCGCAGCTCGGCGTTGAGCGCGGTGATTTCTTCCAACTGCACCTGCTGGTTGGGCTTGCGGTGCAGGCGCAGGGCGATGGCGGGGGCGGCGCGCAACCACAGCGGCGTGAGCAACATCGAGCAAAAGGTAGCCGCGAGCAGCAAACCGTTGAACTCATCCGGGATCAGCCGGCTCTGCTGCATCTGTGCCATCAACGCAAAGCAGAACTCGCCACCTTGGGCCAGGGCCAGGCCGCTGCGCCAGGCGGTTTCACTGTCGCTGCCGCGCAGTTTGACCAGCGCTGCGACCACACAGCCTTTGACCAGCATCAGCGTAAGCGTCAGCCCGAGGATCAGCAGGCTATGGCTGAAAAACAATTGCAGGTCAATCAGCATGCCGATGCTGACGAAAAACAACCCCAGCAGGATGTCGCGAAACGGCCGGATATCCGCCTCGATCTGGTGGCGGTAATGGCTTTCGCCCAGCAGCATGCCAGCCAGGAAGGCCCCGAGCGCAGGGGAGAGCCCCAGCAGGTGAGTGAGCCAGGCCGTCAGCAACACAATCACCAGTGCCAGCAGCACAAACAGTTCCGCCGAGTGCGACGCAGCGACTTCATGGAACAGGCGCGGCAATAACCAGCGGCTGGCCAACAGCAGGCCGACAAACAGCACCACGGTCTTGCCCAGTGTCAGGGGCAGCGCCCAATACCAGGCTTGCTCGCCAGTGCCAGCGAACACCGGCACCAAGGTCAGCAGCAATACCGCCACCACGTCCTGGAACAGCAACACACCAATCGCGTTCTGGCCATGGCTACTGAAGATTTCCCCAAGGCTGGTCAACTCCTTGCTGACGATGGCCGTGGACGACAACGCCAGCCCAGCCCCCAGCAACAAGGCAATACCCGGCGCCACCCCGAGGATCATCAGCAACAGCCCCAGCAGCACCCCGCAAGCCAGCACCTGCAAACTGCCCAGGCCAAACACCACACGGCGCAAGGCAAGCATCTTGGTCAGGGAAAACTCCAGGCCCAGGGAAAACAGCAGGAACACCACGCCCAGTTCGGCCAGGTCGGGCAGTTCTTCGCTGTCATTCACCCAATCCAGCGCGGTGGGCCCCACGGCCAGGCCAACGCACAGGTAGCCCAGCACGGGTGGCAATTGCAGGCGACGAAACAGCGCAATCACCACCAGGGATGAGGCCAGGATAATCAGCAGGTTGGCAAACACACGCATCTCCGTTGCAGGGGGGCAGGCAAAAAGCCGCGAGAATCGCTGAAACAGTTATAGGCCATGGTGATCTGGGTCAGGTCTTTTCCGGTCAATGGATTGTCTTGTAGGAGCGAGCTTGCTCGCGAAGGACGCCAACGATAACGCGGACTTTCTGATTGACCACGGTGCCAGTGGATTTTTCGCGAGCAAGCTCGCTCCTACAGGTGGCTTGGTTTGGCTTAGAATGGATGCCTATTTTCTGATCAGGTCCTTTTGTCATGCTTCCTGAATGCCAGTTGTTCGGCACCCTGGGTTGCCACCTGTGTGAGATTGCCGAAGCCGAAATCATGCCGCTCGTCGAACACGGGTTGCTGGTGGAATTGGTGGACATCACCGATCCCGAGGACCTGACCGAAGCCTACGGCCTGCGGATTCCGGTACTTCGCCGAATAGACACCGGGGCGGAACTGGATTGGCCATTCGACACACAACAGGTTGTTGCCTTCCTTCGTTAGGTTTATGCGATGGCAGGTTTCCAAATATTAAGTTACTGTATGTTTGTACAGCGATTGAATTGAGGGAACGCCCGTGGTGAATGTTGAACAGCTGAAAAGCAGCGTCAATCGCATGTCCGCCGACGTCGTGCGCGACGCGGTGAACGAGCTGCGCCTCGATGGCTTGGTCACGGAAGGCAAGACGCCGTTTAACAAAGTGCATTTCAATACCTGCTTTGCCGAGATCGAGGCGCTGTTCCAGCGCGCCGGTTACCACAAGCAGTTGGATGTGGTGGGTTACCAGGGCTTGTTGTACGCGTTGTACGATCCGGGCCGCTGGGAAGCAGTTGACGTGTTGCGTTGGCTCAAGGAATTCACCGAGGCCGCCAGTGCCTCGAAGATTCTGCGGGCAGAGTTGGCCAAGGCCTGAGATCCGCCCTAGGCTCAATCCCGCTCCATGCGGGATAATGCCCGCCGGTTTTGTCACAGGCTTCGAGCATTTCATGTCCACCTCCGGTTTTTCCGCGTCTCAGCACCAAGCCAGCACCTTGTATCTGCCGCCCGGCCCTTGGGTGACGGTGCTGGATTGTCTGTGCGAACACTTCCCGGCGATCAGCCGTGAACACTGGCTGGACCGGATCGCCCGAGGCCGGGTGCTGGATCTCAATGGCAGCCCGATCAGCCTGGACCTGGGTTACAAGGAAGGCCTGTGCATCTATTACTTCCGTGAAGTGCCAAACGAGAAAGTCATCCCGGTGCAGGAAACCATCCTGTATGCCGATGAGCATCTGGTGGTCGCCGACAAGCCGCACTTCCTGCCCGTGACTCCAGCCGGTGAATACGTCGAACAAACCCTGCTGCGCCGCCTGATTCGCCGACTGGATAATCCCTCACTGGTGCCCTTGCACCGCATCGATCGGCACACGGCGGGTCTGGTGCTGTTTTCGGCCAATCCGGCCAGTCGTTCCGCGTATCAGCAACTGTTTCCCACACGCCAGATCGATAAATTCTACGAAGCCATCGCCCCAGCGCTGCCGGACCTGGCCTTTCCCATGGTGCATAAAAGCCGACTGGTCGATGGTGAGCCGTTCTTTCGCATGCAGGAAGCTGATGGCGTCCCCAATACCGAAACGGCGATGGAGGTGCGCGAGAAAAACGGCGATCTGTGGCGCTACGGCCTGTTCCCGGTGACCGGTAAGAAGCACCAACTGCGTGTGCACATGACTGCCCTCGGCGCGAGTATCTGCAACGACCCGTTCTATCCGGACGTGATCAAGGACGTCGTAGACGACTACGCCAACCCCCTCAAACTGCTCGCCCAGGGGGTGCGGTTCATCGACCCGGTTACGGGTGAAGAACGCCGTTTGCGCAGCCAGATCATCCTCGACTGGTAACCCCCGGAAACGACAAGGCCCGCGCGAGGCGGGCCTTGATGGCAAACGCTAAGACTTACAGGTCTTTGACGGTGCGAACCTGGTCTTTGTTGATGCGGGTCTGCTTGCCGTCCAACTGTTCGAACTCGTAGAAGCCCGAGTCCTTGTCGAATTTAGGGGTGTCGACGGCCTGGATTTCGCGACCGTCATTCAGGGTGATCACTGTCGGCGAGGCGCAACCGGCGAGGGTGGCGAGGCCCAGTGCAAGCATGAGAGCGGCGATGGTCCGTTGAGTCATGAGTCTGTCTCCGAAAGAATACTTTTTAATAGCTGACCTTGTGACGCGTGCGGCGCCGACAAAGTTCCTTGTGCGAGGTTCATTCTGACACGCCCGACGGCGTCTGTAACAGCTCCGGCGTATTAAGGTTGGCCAGGCGCGGGTCATCTGCCGGGCACTCCAGGCCCACGCCGCCCAGTTGCAGGAAGAGCTTGCGCGGGCTGCGTTCACCGGCGTGCCAGGCGCTGTCCACTGCGTCGCGCAGGCCTGTCGGGACGATGCAGATCAACGGTTCCCAGAACTCACCATGACGCACCATCACCGGCAGCAGCGGGTTGCGTTGCGCGGTCTCGCGCAGCGCCTGGATCAGCCCTTCGTCGATATGCGGTACGTCGCACGGCACTATCAGCAGGTACGGATGACGGGCGGCGGCGAGTCCCGCACGGATACCGGCGAGCGGGCCGGGGAAGTCCGGGCTGTCGTCGGCTACCAACTGGTCGGCATAGGCGGCATAGCGCTGCGGGTTGCGGTTGCACGAGATGATCAGGTCATCCGTGAGCGGTCGCACAAGACGCTGCAAATGCGCGATCAAGGGCTGGCCGCGCCATTCCACCAGGCCTTTGTCCTGGCCGCCCATTCGCTGGCCGCGCCCACCGGACAGCAGCAAAACCGAACAGGGCAGTGGGGGCGAATCAATAGACATGGCAGTTCCGCAGCGGCAGCAAAAGGGGGGGCTGTGATATAACATCGGGCTGTTCCTTCGACAACCGGACCGTGCCATGAAAGCCAAGGCAGATGCGCCCTTCGTACCCCTGAATATTGCGGTATTGACCGTCAGCGACACCCGTACCCTTGAAACCGATACCTCCGGCCAGGTCTTCGTCGACCGCCTGGCGGCTGCCGGCCACAACCTGGCCGAGCGCGTGCTGCTCAAGGATGACCTCTACAAAATTCGCGCCCAGGTCGCCCACTGGATCGCCGAAGACGTGGTGCAAGTCGTGCTGATCACCGGCGGCACCGGCTTCACTGGCCGCGACAGTACCCCTGAGGCGGTAAGCTGCCTGCTGGACAAACAGGTCGATGGCTTTGGCGAACTGTTCCGCCAGATCTCCGTGGCCGACATCGGCACTTCGACTGTGCAGTCCCGCGCCCTGGCCGGTCTGGCCAATGGCACCCTGGTCTGCTGCCTGCCGGGCTCCACCAATGCGGTGCGCACCGGTTGGGATGGCATCCTTGCCGAGCAACTCGACAACCGTCACCGTCCGTGCAACTTCGTTCCGCACCTGAAACAGGCTGAGCCTTGTGAATCCCGTGGCTAAGCCCGGCAAGAGCGGCGCGTTGCTGCCGGTGGAAGACGCTTTGGCTCAACTCTTAGCGATGGCCGAAGCCGCGCCGATCCGTGAGCAGGAAACCCTGTTGCTGGCGGATTGCGATGGTCGTGTACTGGCGCAAGACCTGATCTCCACCCTCGACCTGCCGCCGTGGCCGAACAGCGCCATGGATGGTTATGCCGTACGGCTGGCGGATTGGACCGGCGAACCGCTGGTGGTCAGCCAGCGCATTTTCGCAGGCCAGGCGCCGCAACCCCTGGCCGCCGGTACCTGCGCCCGCATCTTCACCGGCGCCCCAGTACCGGAAGGGGCTGACTGCGTGGAAATGCAGGAAAACGCCGTGGTCCACGCCGACGAGCGCGTGAGCTTTACCGAGCCGCTGCACCTTGACCAGAACATCCGGCCCCAAGGCCAGGAAACCACCGTAGGCGAGTTGGTGTTGTCGGCTGGTACGCGCCTGGGCCCGATTGAACTCGGCCTGGCGGCGTCTCTCGGCCATGATCGCCTGGCGGTGATCCGTCGCCCACGCGTGGCGGTTCTGTCCACCGGCGATGAATTGATCGAACCGGGCCTGCCGCTCGGTCCGGGGCAGATCTATAACAGCAATCGGCGTGTGCTGTGCTCATGGCTTACGCGCATGGGCTGTGAAGTGATTGATGCCGGCATCCTGCCCGACGATCTGGAGCAAACCCGCGCGCGCCTGGGCGGTTTGGGCCGTGTCGACTTGATCCTGTCCACGGGCGGTGTGTCGGTGGGCGAGGCGGATTTCCTTGGGATCGCCCTGCGTGAAGAGGGTGAGTTGGCGTTGTGGAAACTGGCAATCAAACCCGGCAAGCCGCTGACCTTCGGCCACTTCCGTGGCGTGCCGGTGATCGGCCTGCCTGGCAACCCGGCGTCGACGCTGGTCACATTCGCGCTGCTGGCACGCCCTTATCTGCTGCGTCGCCAAGGTGTGCAAGACGTCGAGCCATTGCGCTTTGAAGTGCCGGTAGGGTTTACCTGGCCCAAGCCGGGCAACCGCCGCGAATACCTGCGCGGTCGCATCGAACACGGCAAAGCGATCATCTACCGCAATCAGAGCTCCGGCGTGCTGCGCAGTGCGGCGTGGGCGGAGGGGTTTGTGGAGGTGTTGGAAGGCACCACATTGGAAATGGGCGATACCGTCAATTTCATTCCCCTGAGCGAAGTAATGAACTAACCCTGTAGGAGCCGGCTTGCCGGCGATGGCGGTACATCAGGCAAGCATAGGTTGGCTGGAATACCATCATCGCTGGCAAGCCAGCTCCTACAAGGGGCTGTGTGTTCGGAAAAGGTCAGTAATCGTCCCCGCGTTCGGTCACGTCGCGCTCCACCGGCCCCGCATCCGGGTCATACCCCACCGGAAACTTGCCCTTCAGCGTCCACGCAAACGCAATGATTTCGGCAATCGTGCGGTACAACTCCTCTGGAATACTGTCACCCAGTTCCATCCGCGCCAGAAGCTTCACCAACTCGGCGTTTTCATAGATCGGCACTTCGTTTTCCCGCGCCAGCTTCAGGATGGCTTCGGCCAGGGCATCATCGCCCTTGGCGGTCAGGGTCGGTGCCTGCTGGCCGTCGTACTTGAGGGCAATCGCCTGGCGCGGTGGGTTGGCGTTTTTCATGCGGTTTCATCCACCCAGCGTTGCTCCAGTCCGGTTTTCGGCCCGCGTGGCGGGGTGCCGAGGTGGCAATCGAGATCGCCGACATTGATGCCGGAGCTCACCAGGCGTTCGCGCAAGCTGCCCAAGTGACTTTCGATCAAACTGGCGGTAAACGGGCGCGAGGCCCACAACTGACTGGACAGTTTGCCCTGGCTCAATTGCGCCTGGACCTGCAACGGCCCCAGCGGCTCCATGTCGAAGGCCAGTTCGACGCGCCAGAGCATCTGCTTGGCGTCCTTTTTCTCTTTGCGTTCGGGCTGATCCTTGTCCGGCGCCGGTTCTTCGCGCTGGAACTTGAGCTGCAATGGCACGATGTCTTGCAACGTGCGCATGGGAATTTCCAGCTGCCAGGTGGTTTGCAGGCGGCCGTCAGCGGTGGTGCCGGTCTGTTCCAGGCTCGACAACTGATGACTCTGCAAGCGCGAGATCGCTCCGGCGGCCAGGCGCAGCAGGTTTTCCAAGTCACCTTCGCCTTCCAGTTTCGCCATCAGTCGTTCGGGCAAGGGAAAGCCGGCAGGTATCTGGCGTGCGCTGACCTGGCCTAGGGTGTTCAAAGGGCTGCGCACGAAGTTGGGCAGCACCTGGGCCAGGGTATTGGCAGCGAGGATGGCAGTCATATTGGTGCTGGCGGGCAGGGCCGGCAGCAAGTCGGCGACCAGGCGCAGCAAGGCGCCTTTCATGTCCAGCGGTGGGACCTGCGGGTTTTGCCCGGCGAGCAGCCTAGCTTCCAGAAAGGCACCGCTGTTCTGGATAACTTGCGCCAGTACCTTGGGGTTACTGACCTGGGCCAGGTCGGGCAGGGCAGCGAGTAAACGCTCAGCGGCGCCGCGCAGTTCGGCCGAGGTGCTGTCGCCGCGTGGCAAATTTTGCAATGCAGTGAAGACTGCATCCAGCGAGCCCTGGCGGCTTTGCTGGGTCGACAGTTGCTGCGTGACCGCCAACTGATCCTTGAGCCCGCTCAGCGGCACAAAGCTCAAGGTCTGAGCGTTCTGTACCACGGCGCTGAGCAGGCTGCCGACGCGCAACGGCTGCGGACTTTCCACGGTCAGGGTCGCGCCAGTCAGTGCGCTGTTGAGCACGTTAACCAACGAGCGATAGATCGCCGGTTGCGCCGTGCCCTGAGGCAACATCTGGGTGGTCAGCACTTTGGCCTGCAACAGCGTGCCCACCGGCATCTGGTTCGTGTCGATGCGGGTGAGGGCGGCGACATTGGCGCTCAAGGCCTGTTGCAGGCTGAGGGTCAGGTTGCCGGTGGGCGTCTGGCTTACCGCCACATTGCTGCCCAACGGTAGCGGCTGCGGGCTGCTCGCCTGCACCAACGTCTGGCGACCGCCTTCAAGGGTCAACTTGAGCAGCAACTGAAAGGCTTCACCGCCTTGTTTCAGGGCGATGACCTCGGCGTTCGCGGTTTTCCCAGGGTCGATCAGGCCGACCTGAGGCTCCAGCAGTTTCAGCAACTCGCCAGCAGCAGGCGCCGGGCCGGGCCCGGCCGCCGGGGCGGGTGGAAGCGTAGGAAGGTTGATCTCACCGGTCATCGCGCGCGTCGTCTCTGGGGAAATTGCCCTCTTTAGAGTAGGGCATCACATGTATAATGCCGCCCGTCTGCAAAGAGAGCGGTAAAAACCTCACAACTATTTGATCCAGCTCTCTAAAATCGGTCGCCAAAGCCGTTATTGTGCATTTCTCTTTAACGGCCGCTGCACCGCCGACTTGAACCGTAAAGGCCCGCGATCTTTTGACCAGCCCTCTTCTTGAAGCCGTAGCGCTCTCCTGTGAACGCGACCTGCGCCTGCTGTTCGAGCACCTCGAACTGCGGCTGACGGGCGGTGACATGGTGCAGGTCAGCGGCCCCAACGGCAGCGGCAAGACCAGTTTGTTGCGCCTGCTGGCCGGGTTGATGCAGCCGACGGCTGGCGAAGTTCGGCTCAACGGCAAGCCCCTCAACGAACAACGTAGCGAACTGGCACGCAACCTGATCTGGATCGGCCACGCCGCCGGCATCAAGGATGTGCTCACCGCCGAAGAAAACCTCAGCTGGCTCAGCGCCTTGCACCATCCCGCGTCCCGCGATGCCATCTGGCAGGCGCTCGGCGCCGTCGGCCTCAAGGGTTTCGAGGATGTTCCCTGCCACACCCTGTCCGCCGGCCAGCAGCGCCGCGTGGCCCTGGCGCGTCTGTACCTGCCGGGCCCGCCGCTGTGGATTCTCGACGAACCGTTCACTGCCCTCGACAAACAAGGCGTGGCTCAGTTGGAAGAACACCTGGCCCAACATTGCGAGCAGGGCGGTCTGGTCATCCTCACGACCCACCACACCCTGACGCGCATGCCCGCCGGCTACCGTGATCTTGACCTGGGGCGGTGGTCGGCATGAGCGTATTCGCCCTGTTGGTCGCCCGTGAAGCGCGCTTGCTCTGCCGTCGCCCGGCGGAATTGGCCAACCCGCTGGTATTCTTCGCGATTGTCATCGCGCTGTTTCCGTTGGCAGTCGGCCCCGAGACTAAACTGTTGCAAACCTTGTCCCCAGGACTGGTGTGGGTGGCGGCGCTTTTATCGGTCCTGCTCTCGCTGGACGGGCTGTTTCGTAGTGATTTCGAAGACGGTTCCCTGGAACAGTGGGTCCTTTCGTCGCACCCCCTGCCACTTCTGGTACTGGCCAAGGTACTGGCACACTGGGCTTTTTCCGGCTTGGCGCTAGTCTTGCTCTCGCCGCTGCTGGCGATGATGCTGGGCTTGCCCGTCGAATGCCTGCCGGTGTTGCTCCTGTCCTTGTTGCTCGGTACGCCGGTGCTCAGCCTGTTGGGGGCGGTGGGCGCAGCGTTGACCGTGGGTTTGAAGCGGGGCGGCCTGTTGCTGGCCCTGTTGATTCTGCCTTTGTATATCCCGGTGTTGATCCTGGGCAGCGGTGCTTTGCAGGCCGCGCTCATGGGCATGCCGGCGACCGGTTACCTCTTGTGGCTTGGTAGCCTGACCGCCCTGGCGGTAACCCTGACACCCTTTGCTATAGCGGCCGGCCTGAAGATCAGCGTCGGCGAATAATGAGGTCTGGTTAAGCGTTGTCTTAACCAGTAAAGACCCTAAGCTTTTCGCAACGACGAAAAGCTACCGTGATGGAAACAGCAATGAACTGGACCTGGTTTCACAAGCTCGGCTCGCCCAAATGGTTCTATGGCATCAGCGGCAAGCTGCTGCCGTGGTTGAGCATCGCTGCCGTATTGCTGATCGGCATCGGCCTGGTCTGGGGCCTGGCCTTCGCGCCGCCGGACTACCAGCAAGGCAACAGCTTTCGCATCATCTATATCCACGTTCCCGCCGCGATGCTGGCCCAGTCCTGCTACGTGATGCTGGCGGTGTGCGGCATCGTCGGCCTGGTGTGGAAGATGAAGCTCGCGGACGTGGCCCTGCAATGCGCCGCGCCCATCGGCGCCTGGATGACCGCCGTCGCGCTGGTCACCGGCGCAATCTGGGGCAAGCCCACCTGGGGTTCGTGGTGGGTGTGGGATGCGCGATTAACCTCCATGTTGATCCTGCTGTTCCTGTACTTCGGTCTGATTGCCCTGGGCAACGCGATCAGCAATCGTGACAGTGCCGCCAAGGCCTGTGCGGTGCTGGCGATTGTCGGCGTGATCAACATCCCGATCATCAAATACTCGGTGGAGTGGTGGAACACCCTGCACCAGGGCGCCACCTTCACCCTCACCGAAAAACCGGCAATGCCCGTGGAAATGTGGGCGCCGCTGCTGCTGATGGTGCTGGGGTTCTACTGCTTCTTCGGCGCTGTGCTGCTGATGCGCATGCGCCTTGAAGTGCTCAAGCGTGAATCGCGCGCCAGCTGGGTCAAGGCCGAAGTGCAAAACAGCCTGGGAGCACGCGCATGAGTTTTGCGTCTTTCAGCGAGTTTCTCGCCATGGGCCATCACGGGCTGTACGTCTGGACGGCCTATGGCATCTGCCTGGCGGTGCTGGCCCTCAACGTCGCCGCGCCGATCCTGGCCCGCAAGCGTTACCTGCAACAAGAGGCGCGTCGTCTGCGCCGGGAGACCGAAAAGTGAATCCGCTGCGTAGAAAGCGTTTGTTGATCATCCTTGCCATCCTGGCCGGCGTCGGCATTGCCGTGGCCCTGGCCTTGAGTGCCCTGCAGCAGAACATCAACCTGTTCTACACCCCGACCCAGATTGCCAATGGCGAAGCCCCTGTGGATACGCGGATTCGCGCCGGCGGCATGGTGGAGCAGGGCTCGCTGAAGCGTTCCGGTGATTCCCTCGACGTGACCTTCGTGGTCACCGATTTCAACAAAGCCGTGACCATCACTTACCGCGGCATCCTCCCGGACCTGTTCCGCGAAGGCCAGGGCATCATCGCCCTGGGCAAGCTCAACGCCGATGGCGTGGTGGTGGCCGACGAAGTGCTGGCCAAGCACGATGAAAAATACATGCCGCCTGAGGTGACCAAAGCCCTCAAAGACAGCGGCCAGTCCGCCCCCACCCCCGCCAAGGAGGGTTGAGTCATGAACGCCGCTTTGTTTATTCCCGAACTCGGCCAACTGGCGATGATCCTCGCCCTGTGCTTTGCCGTCGTCCAGGCCGTGGTGCCGCTGCTCGGCGCCTGGCGCGGCGACCGCCTGTGGATGAGCCTGGCGCAGCCGGCCGCCTGGGGCCAATTTGCGTTCCTGCTGTTCGCCTTTGGCTGCCTGACCTACGCCTTCATGACCGACGACTTTTCCGTCGCCTACGTCGCCAATAACTCCAATACCGCTTTGCCCTGGTACTACAAGTTCAGCGCCGTGTGGGGCGCCCACGAAGGTTCGCTGCTGCTGTGGGCGTTGATTCTCGGCGGCTGGACCTTTGCCGTGTCGGTGTTCTCGCGCCAACTGCCGCAAGTCATGCTGGCGCGGGTGTTGGCGGTGATGGGCATGATCAGCATCGGCTTCCTGCTGTTCCTGATCATGACCTCCAACCCGTTCAGCCGCATCCTGCCGCAGATTCCTACAAACGGGCATGACCTCAACCCGCTGCTGCAAGACATCGGCCTGATCGTGCACCCGCCGATGCTCTACATGGGTTACGTGGGTTTCTCGGTGGCCTTTGCCTTTGCCATCGCCGCCTTACTCGGCGGGCGCCTCGATGCGGCTTGGGCCCGCTGGTCGCGGCCGTGGACCATCGTGGCCTGGGCTTTCCTAGGGATTGGTATCACCTTGGGCTCCTGGTGGGCCTACTACGAACTTGGCTGGGGCGGCTGGTGGTTCTGGGACCCGGTGGAAAACGCCTCGTTCATGCCTTGGCTGGTCGGCACGGCGCTGATTCACTCGCTGGCCGTCACCGAAAAACGCGGCGTGTTCAAAAGCTGGACCGTGTTGCTGGCCATTGCGGCATTTTCCCTCAGCCTGCTTGGCACTTTCCTGGTGCGTTCGGGCGTGTTGACGTCGGTGCATGCGTTTGCCTCCGACCCGGAACGTGGCGTGTTCATCCTGATCTTCCTGCTGTTTGTAGTCGGCGGCTCCCTGACGCTGTTTGCACTGCGCGCGCCGGTGGTCAAGAGCCAGGTCGGCTTCAACCTGTGGTCGCGGGAAACCCTGTTGCTGGGCAATAACCTGGTGCTGGTGGTGGCCGCGTCGATGATCCTGCTCGGCACGCTGTACCCGTTGGTACTGGATGCCCTCAGCGGCGCCAAGCTATCCGTCGGCCCACCGTACTTCAACGCGTTGTTCATCCCGTTGATGGGCTTGTTGATGGTGGTAATGGCGGTGGGCGTGCTGGTGCGCTGGAAAGACACCCCGGTGAAATGGCTGGTGGGTATGCTGATGCCGGTGCTGCTCGGCAGCGTGGCCTTGGCGGTGATCGCCGGGTTTGCCTATGGCGACTTCAACTGGGCCGTACTCGCGACCTTCCTGCTTGCCGCCTGGGTATTGCTGGCCGGCGTGCGCGATATCTTCGACAAGACCCGTCACAAAGGCTTGATCAAGGGCCTGCCAAGCCTGACCCGCAGCTATTGGGGCATGCAGATCGCCCACATCGGCATCGCCGTGTGCGCCCTGGGCGTGGTGTTGTCCAGCCAGAACAGCGCCGAGCGCGACCTGCGCCTGGCGCCGGGTGAGTCCATGGACCTGGCCGGTTACCACTTTATTTTCGAAGGCGCCAAGCACTTCGAGGGGCCGAACTTCACATCAGACAAAGGCACCGTTCGTGTCGTCCGCAACGGCAAGGAAATCGCCGTGCTGCACCCGGAAAAACGCCTGTACACCGTGCAGAGTTCGATGATGACCGAAGCCGGCATCGACGCCGGTTTCACCCGCGACCTGTATGTGGCGCTGGGCGAACCCTTGGGCGACGGCGCCTGGGCCGTGCGCGTGCACGTCAAACCGTTTGTACGCTGGATCTGGTTCGGCGGCTTGCTCACCGGTTTCGGTGGTTTGCTGGCCGCGCTGGACCGGCGTTATCGGGTCAAGGTCAAGAGCCGGGTGCGTGAAGCACTGGGCCAGGGAGCGGCGGCATGAAGCGTTGGTTGATGGTTGTGCCGCTGGCGATGTTTCTGGTGGTCGCGGTGTTCTTGTATCGCGGGTTGTATCTGGACCCGGCCGAACTACCTTCGGCGATGATCGGCAAGCCGTTCCCGGCGTTCTCGCTGCCGACCGTGCAGGGCGACAAAACCCTGACCCAGGCCGACCTGCTGGGCAAACCGGCGCTGGTCAACGTGTGGGGCACCTGGTGCATCTCCTGTCGCGTTGAACACCCGGTGCTGAACAAGCTGGCCGAGAAGGGCGTGGTGATCTACGGCATCAACTACAAGGACGACAACGCGGCGGCCTTGAAGTGGCTGGCCGAGTTCCACAACCCGTACCAGCTGGATATCCGCGATGAAGACGGCAACCTCGGCCTGAACCTCGGCGTGTACGGCGCCCCGGAAACCTTCTTCATCGACGCCAAGGGCGTGATCCGCGACAAGTACGTCGGCGTGATCGACGAAGTGGTGTGGCGCGAGCAACTGGCTGCCAAGTACCAGGCGCTGGTCGATGAGGCCAAGCCATGAAGCGTCTGTTAGCCGCTGCGGTGCTGGCGCTTGGACTCGTCGGCGTGGCCCATGCCGCCATCGACACCTACGAATTCGCCAAGGACGGTGACCGCGAGCGTTTCCGCGAACTGACCAAGGAACTGCGCTGCCCCAAGTGCCAGAACCAGGACATCGCTGACTCCAACGCGCCCATCGCTGCCGACCTGCGCAAAGAGATTTTCCGCATGCTGGGGGAGGGCAAGGACAACCA
The DNA here is from genome assembly GCF_013385825.1 of Pseudomonas reactans. GTDB lineage: Bacteria > Pseudomonadota > Gammaproteobacteria > Pseudomonadales > Pseudomonadaceae > Aquipseudomonas > Aquipseudomonas reactans. The sequence continues at coordinate 74,417 of NZ_JACAPG010000003.1, forward strand.
GCAGATCATCGACTTCATGGTCGACCGCTACGGTGATTTCGTGCGCTACAAACCGGCACTCACCGGCAAGACCGCGCTGCTCTGGTTCGGCCCTGCCGGGCTGTTGCTGGCCGGCGTCGTCGTCATGGCCGTGATCGTGCGCCGCCGTCGCGCCGCGCCGACTGATGGTTCCGACGCGCTGTCCTTAGATGAGCGTAAACGCCTCGACCAATTGCTGGACACCAAGACTGATGATTGATTTCTGGCTCGCAGCCGGCTTGCTGCTTCTGATTGCCCTGAGTTTCCTGTTGATCCCTGTACTGCGTGGCCGCCGCGCCCAGCGTGAAGAGGACCGCACCGCGCTGAACGTGGCGCTCTACCAGGAACGTGTGGCCGAGCTGCAAGTGCAGCAGGATGAAGGCGTGCTCAATTCCGCTCAACTCGACACCGGCCGCGCCGAAGCCGCCCGCGAATTACTGGCCGACACCGAAGGCGTGGAAAAACCGCGCGAATCGCGTTTGGGCAAGCCGTTTCCATTCTTGGCGGCGTTTCTGGTGCCTGTCCTGGGCGTTGCGCTGTACCTGCATTACGGGGCGAGCGACAAGGTCGAACTGACCCGCGAGTTTTCCCAGCCGCCGGTGTCCATGGAAGACATGACCCAGCGCCTGGAACGCGCCGCCGCCGCCCAGCCGGACTCGGCGGAAGGCCTGTACTTCCTCGGTCGTGCCTACATGGCCCAGGACCGTTCCGCCGATGCGGCCAAGGTCTTCGAACGCACCGTGGCCCTGGCCGGGCGCCAGCCGGAACTGCTCGGCCAGTGGGCCCAGGCGCAGTACTTTGCCGACAACAAACAATGGTCGCCCAAGGTTCAGGCGCTGACCGACGAAGCCTTGAAGCTCGATCCGAAGGAAGTCACCAGCCTGGGTCTGCTCGGTATCGCGGCGTTTGAAGGCCAGCGTTATCAGGAGGCGATTGACTACTGGAACCGGCTGTTGGCGCAACTGCCACCGGAAGACAATTCCCGTGCAGCCCTGCAAGGGGGCATTGATCGCGCTGCTGAGAAGCTGAAAGAAAGCGGCGGCACTGTCGTCCCTCAAAAAGCCGCGATGAAGATTCGGGTAGATCTGAGCGCCGACGTGAAGGCCAAAGCCCTGCCCACTGACAGCGTTTTCGTCTTTGCTCGTGCGGTCTCCGGCCCACCGGCGCCATTGGCGGCCAAACGCGTCACCGTCGCCGAACTGCCGATCACCGTCGAACTGGGCGATGCCGACGCAATGATGCCGCAGTTGAAACTGTCGAACTTCCCCGAAGTCCAACTGGTTGCGCGCATATCCCGAGCCGGTGTTCCGACTGCTGGCGAATGGATCGGCCGCAGCCAACCCTTGGCCAGCAGCACCACTGCCGTGCAGCAGCTGACCATCGACAGTCCGGACAAGTAAATCGAGGAAACGCCTATGACCGCATTTGCACGCATCACCTTGCTCAGCTTGGTACTCGGCCTGAGCGCTTGTGCGGTCCACCGGCCACCTCCCGCGCCCACCGGCCCGACTATCCCACCGTCAGGCCCGTCGACCCAGCCGAGCACCAAGCCCTCGGGCCCGGTGACTCCAGCACCGAAACCCGTGCCGACCAAATCGCCGACCTTCGCCCCACCACCGGGCGCGGCCAGCCACTGGGACGGCAAGATGCAGGTGTATGTGCTGGAAGAACAGCCCGACACCTTCTACCGCCAGCGCACGTATTACCGCTGGAGTAGCGGTTGGAGCCGCTCGATCAGCCCGAACGGGCCGTGGGAAGAGACCGACGTGCAAGGCGTGCCGCCGGGACTGAGCAAGCAATACGCACAATGACAAAAGGCGACCTTCGGGTCGCCTTTTTCATAACGATGAAATGCATTCGGCCAAACGCAGAAGGGCAAATGTGGGAGGGGCTGGCCCCCTCCCACAATGGTTAGTTGAGCTACACGCAGACAGACCGACCGCAGAATGGAAACCCGGTTGGGGCACGACTTCTTGCGTACTACTCGGTGGGCATCATGAATGACTGCCGAAGGTTCAGCCGCAGGGACAGTCTGGTTCCATTTGCCGGGATGGACGCCGAGGCGCGTTTGCCCTGAGTTGGCAGGCGAATGGCCCGTCCTACTGCGTTCCCGGGGAGATCGACGACTGGCTGGCGACCGGGGACGACCTGCTGGTCAACGGCTCCCGCACGTACCTGCCTGGACCACGGGCATTCACGTGCACCTGACGCTGCTCGACACCGGTGACGCGTTAGGGATGAGCGCCTGCAGCGCCGATCATGTCTCGGCTCTGCTGCACCTGAGCTGGAGGTGTGAGTGCTCGCTTGCTCCGTGCTGCTTCAGCTGCGAGCGCCGCGTAATGTCATAGAGGGTTGAGGTAGGCGAATTATCCAGGCACTGCAAATCCAAGGAGCGAGTACGTGTCTTGAAGAAGTCTTGCTCGCACCTTGTCATTAATCGTGTGGAACCTGTCAGTAACGTGTGCAGTGTCATAAGGAAAATAATCTTTTTAAACTGCACATAGGCTTGCATCCTGCGCAATACTTGAGGTTTTACGTGTGCATGATGTTACAGCTTGCAAGGTGTGTTTCTACATGTTGTGAGTTTGGCAGTGGGTGGGGTTTTTGTTTGTTGTCCTGTCCTTTTTGTTAGTTGAATGCAAGGGGCTGTGCGGTTGTTTTATATGCGGTTGATTTGTTTTTTTTTGTTAGTTTTGTTTCTTTCTCGTTGCTAAATTTTTACTGTGTTTCTTCTTGTTTTTTTTGCTTCTACTGTGTGTGGGAAGATAGTTGCGGCTGCCGGATTAAAGGGCAGTAGTTGTCGGCCGTGTTGTGGGGCGACGAAAATAAAATTAATTCAAAGGTTAAGTTATGAGTTCTTCTGTTGTGCCATCTTTTCCCTGCTTTGTGACGCTTCCCCTGTTCGATGGGTTAACTGATAAGCCCGACCACTCAGTTTCCAAGGGTGGCTTAAAAAAACCTAGTTTTACCACGGACCAGGCTGCAAAACACATCACCCGTGGTGGTTACAAGTTTCATGATCAGAACAATGATCAGAAAGTCGTGATCTCTTATCGCTTTGAGGGTGGGATGACGGCAGGGCAGAAAGAACGGTGCATATTGGCCTTGCAGGCATGGGGTGATCTCGCCAATGTGACGTTTCAGGAAAGTTCCGATAGCAGGGATGGGTCTATCACCATTAAAGATATTCCGGGATATGGTGGTGGCTGGGCAACACTGCCGAACAAACACTATATTCATGGGCAGGCAAACATTGGTACCGGGGGCGCAGAGAGTAATCCAACGTTGGGCACTTATTTTCCATTTGTCGCGATACATGAATTAGGCCATGCCCTCGGCCTTGAGCATCCCGGTAAATACAATGGCGGCGGCACTTACGATGGCGATGCTGAGTATGCCGAGGACACGCGAGCCCGCAGCGTGATGAGCTATTGGTCCGAACGTAATCAAGCGGGTCATGACTTCAACGGGTTGATGCCCGCTGCTCCGATGATGGATGACATTGCCGCGATCCAACGCCTTTATGGTGCGAATACAAAAATCCGAAATACCGATACGACGTATGGCTTCAACTCCAACAGCGAACGTGACTTTTATAGCCTGAAAGGGGCTGATGGCAAGCCGATCTTCTGTGTGTGGGATGGCGGCGGGGTGGACACTCTGGACTTTTCGGGCTTTACCCAGAAACAAGTCATCAACCTCAATGCTGAAGCGTTCTCCGATGTGGGCGGACTTAAAGGCAATGTCTCGATTGCCAAAGGTGTGACTGTTGAAAACGCGTTCGGTGGGGCAGGCGATGACACTTTGACCGGAAATCAGGCGAACAATCGCCTGAGGGGTGGTGGTGGGGTGGACACACTGCTGGGTGGTGGTGGCGCCGACACGTTTGTGTACGATCAGGCGAGCGACTCTACGCCCGAGGCTCCCGACGTGCTCGCGGATTTCACCACCGGCACCGACAAGATCGATCTTTCCGGCATGCTCGGAAAAGCCGGTATTAAAACCCTCAACTTTGGGGCACTGACTGGGCGTCCGGGGGACGCGGTGCTGACCTTTGACCACGCAAGCGGCGAGGGGAGTCTGGCCATTGACCTGTCTGGCAATGGCAAGGCTGATTTCCTGGTGAAAAGTAAAGGCCAGATCAAGCCTGGTGATGTGTTGGGAGATGGTGGTAAGCCTGATGACCCCAAGCCAAATCCGCGCAATGTGAATACTACCTACGGTTTCAACTCTACCAGTGGCCAGGCTGAGTCCACCCTCACTTCGTCAGCGGATAAACCTCGCTTCAAGGTCAAGGATGAGGGCGGTATTGATACGCTAGATTTTTCGGGGTTTGCGCAGGATCAGGTTATTGACCTGCACGCCGGGTCGTTTTCAGACGTTGGTGGGATGAAGGGCAATGTGTCGATCGACAGTTCGACGACCCTTGAAAATGCGGTGGGAGGGACGGGGAATGACCTGCTGATCGGTAACCGGGTCGATAATCGATTAAAAGGCGGCGGCGGTGCTGACAAGTTGTGGGGAGGCGGCGGTGCGGATACCTTCGTGTACGACAAGATCAGTGATTCCAACCCCGATGCTCCCGACCTGCTGATGGATTTTGAATCGGGTAGGGACAAGATCGATGTGTCCGGTTTGATGCGCGAGGCGGGGGGCAAAAAGCTGGATTTTGTGAGCACGTTTTCGGGGCGCGCAGGCCAAGCTGTCTTGAGTTTCGACAGTGAAATCGGCGTGGGTAGCATTGCCATTGACCTGACGGGGGACGGTAAAGCTGACTTGCTAGTGAAAACGCTAGGTCAGATTAAACCGAGTGATGTGGTAGAGCATGACGGGAACGACCCAGATCCGAAGCCGGATCCGA
>NZ_JACAPG010000003.1:79480-265667 GCF_013385825.1 Pseudomonas reactans
AGCCGGATCCGAAGCCAGATCCAAAGCCGGATTCCAAAACGAAAAAGACTGACGATACTATCTACGGTTTCAACTCCAACACAGGCAAGCCGCACATGACGCTTACGTCTGCCGACGACGAGCCTGATTTCGTTGTGCACGACAAATCGGGCAACGACACGATCGATTTTTCCGGGTTCAGCCAGGACCAAACCATTAGCTTGCGCGGTGGCACCCACTCCAGTGTGGGTGGATTAAAGGACAACATTTTCATTACCCGCAAAACGGTCATTGAAAATGCCATTGGCGGTAGTGGCAACGATCGGATTATCGGCAATAAGGCCGATAACATCTTAGTAGGTGGCGCCGGAGCCGATCACCTTGAGGGCGCTGGTGGCTGGAATACCTTCAAGTACAACGCTGCTTCCGACTCGACCCGCGACAGTGCTGACTTGCTGCTGGATTTCACGACCGGCAAGGACATAATCGACCTTTCGGCCATGAGCAAGAGTGCAGGCGTCGCATTGAACTACGTCGATAAATTTACCGGCAAGGCTGGTGAAACGATGATCAAGTTTAATTCGACCACCGCTCGATACTTGCTGGCGATCGATTTGACTGGAGATGGAAATATCGACTTTCTCGTCAAAAGTACGCGTTTGATCAGCCCGGAAGATGTAGTGGGGCTGACGACACCTGCGCAAAACGTAGCGTTTTGCAATGGACTGATAGGGGGTTAAGGCGGTTGTAGTGCCGATTCGTGATGTGGGTGTTTTCGAAGGGCTGACCCAGGCGTAGGCCAAGGCCCAACACCCAGCGCTTTGGGCGCAAAACATCACGCGCCTACTGTCGTTTGAACTCAACCGCAGCCATCCCCTGGTTGTTCAAACAAAACAGTATGCACAATGACAAAAGGCGACCTTCGGGTCACCTTTTTCATGCCTGTAAAACACGTTCTCCAATTCCAAAGATCACCTGTGGGAGCGTTGCTCAGTGTTAGTCAGTTAGCCATATCCCACTCATCTCCCGGCATGATTCGTTTCATAAACTCATCGAAAAGAGGGACTGTAAATGCCGTGTCCCCATGATTCGGGTTCCAGATCATGCCTTTCGCAATCAGGCTATTGCGGATGGGGCCCAGTGCCTGAACCCGGCGACCTAGTCGATCAGCAATATCACCGGATCGGTGCGGCCCGGGTACGTAACTGTGGAGCGAGTAAAGCCGGAAGAGATCGATTTTCAGGGGCTTCAATTCATATGGTATGTACACCTTCACCTTCTGCATCCAGGCGCATTTGATCCAGCAATACGGTTTTTCCAACCCCTCGGAGCCCGACCATCAACACGCTTTTTGCCGGACGACCTGTTCGCAAGCGGGCTATACCTATCCGCACACGTTCTCGTAGCTCACCTCTTCCGGCAAGCTCGGGCGGTGGTGTGCCAGCTCCGGGGGAGTAGGGATTCGTAATAGGGTTCATGGATATACCGAAGTTATCAATGTTATGCGATTTTCATAAACTAGCTAAACTCCCTACGTATCTCAGGCTTTAGCCTATGTCGCGCATAGATTGAGCGCTTCAAACAGATTGAAGCAGAGGCTGTCTCCACTGCCATCAAAACCTTGCATCAAACCTTAACCAAACATTTTTCTGTCCAGAATGCGCCGGTCATGCTGATCGCGCCCAGGCTCCTAATCCAGGCGAACAAACCTGACCTCTGCGAAGCTACTGCTACTATCCTGAGCATCTTTTTAATGAGATGGCCCCTCATGCATCTTTACGTCATACGCCACGGCGAAACCTGGGCCAACGCCGAGCACCGCTATCTCGGTGCGCTTGATCCGGAACTGACCGAGTGGGGTAGGGCGCAAGCCGCATTGCTCGTTATGCAACTGCCCGGCGATATCGACGCATTGATCGTCTCCCCACGCCTGCGTGCCCAGCAAACGGCGCAGGTTCTTAACCGTGAGTTGCACCTCGAGCTTGTGACGATGGACTGCTTCCGCGAGCGTGATGTGGGTGTTTTCGAGGGCTTGACCCAGGCGGAAGCCAAGGCCCTGCACCCAGTGCTTTGGACGCAGAACATCACGCGGCAATGGGCGATTGGGCCAACGGGCGGTGAATCGATTGCCGAAGTGGTTACGCGAGTACACCAAGGCCTGGCCGAGCTGGCAGCGCTTTATCCAAGCCAGGCGGTTTTGCTGGTGGCACATGGTTTTTTAGCAAAGGTGATTCGCGCCTTGGCCAAAGGGGACTTCTCGGACTTTTACACCTGGCAGCTTTCAAATGGGGAAATGCTGGTTCTGAAAAACCTCACTGTTGCCGCGCTGCCGACAGTCTCACCCTTCAAGGATGATTGACCCATTGCTCTTGAGAAATGCCAGCGCACTTTGAAACATCGGGTGCCACGCCTGGGTAGGCTCGCTGCTCAAAGGGTGCCAGAAGAAGCGAAAATAGTGCCCTCCATCATCTTCTGCAAAATGGGTCCAGATATCCGGAAGGTCTGCCGGTACGTGGCATTGGTGAAATGCCCAGGTCTGGCCGGTGATCTCTGAATGCCAGGTTCCCAAGTCCCGAATGACACGGCCGGTTACACCGGCCTCTTCTTGTAACTCGCGAATAGCCGCATCGGCTGTCGTTTCGCCTGGCTCAACACTGCCCTTGACCAGTTGGAAACCGGCCAGTGGGTGCTCGAATGCGAGGATTTCCAAGGACTGTCTTGTGCGAAGGACTACGGGGCAGGCCTTGGTGATGATCATTGCGTTTGGTATTCCAGATTCTTGGCCTCGCTAAGTGTAGGGGCCTTCATGCAATTACTGGAATGCAGAATACCTCAAGACAAATCAATCCCTTGTGGTGAGCAGGCTTGTCCTGCGTTGGGCTGTGGAGCGGCCCTGAGACCTGGCGACGCGTTCTGCCTGAATGAACACGCTGGCCATACTGGGGCTGCTGCGCAGCCCAACGCAGGGCAAGCCTGCTCGCCACAGGGTTGATCTGAGTTTCGGTCAAGTCCAACCTTTCACAAAACCTTCATCCAACCGACCCCCTCCAGTCATGTGCAAGTAATAGCACTGACACCTCCCGCGCCTACTGTCGTTTGAACTCAACCGCAGCCATCCCCTGGCTGTTCAAACAAGACAGAGAAGCCCATGAATCACGCTATCCATGTCGATCACTTGAACAAGACCTTTGCGAAGAAATCCGCATTGGTCGACCTCGAACTCACCATTGCCCCGGGTGAGATGGTCGCGCTGATTGGCGCTTCCGGTTCCGGCAAGTCCACGTTGTTGCGTCACCTGGCGGGCCTGGCCTGTTGCGACAAGAGCAATGGCGGCAGCGTCAAGGTGCTGGGCCGGGAAGTACAGGCCAGCGGGCGCTTGAATGGCAGGGTGCGGCGGCTGCGCGCGGACATCGGCTACATCTTCCAGCAGTTCAACCTGGTCAATCGCCTGAGCGTGCTCGACAACGTGCTGCTCGGTTGCCTGGGCCGCATGCCGCGCTGGCGCGGCAACCTCGGCTTGTTCAATGCTGAAGAGAAAGCCTTCGCCATGGAGTCCCTGGCACGCGTTGGCCTGGCCGACCTGGCCGCGCAACGGGCCTCGACCTTGTCCGGCGGCCAGCAGCAGCGCGTGGCGATTGCCCGTGCATTGACCCAGCGCGCCGAGGTGATCCTGGCCGACGAACCTATCGCTTCGCTGGACCCGGAGTCGGCACGCAAGGTCATGGAGATCCTCGCTGACATCAACCGCCGCGACGGCAAGACCGTGGTGGTGACCCTGCATCAAGTCGATTACGCCATGCGTTATTGCCCGCGTGCCGTGGCCCTTAAAGGTGGCCGCATTCATTTCGACGGCCAGGGCAGCGAGATGAGCAGCCACTTCCTCAATGATTTGTACGGTGCCGACGTCGACACCAGCCTGATGTTTTCCGACCAGACCCGCCACACCTCCGTCACCCCTCGGCTGGCCCTGGCGCGCGCTTGAACCCCACTCACGACCCACAGGAATCCTTTCCATGTTGAACCGTATCGGTCACGTTTTTCTGTCTGCGGTGTTGCTGGCCAGCGTGGCCTTGGGCAACGCCCACGCCGCCGACAAGGCGATCAACTTCGGCATCATGTCCACCGAGTCTTCGCAGAACCTCAAGAGCATCTGGCAGCCGTTCCTGGATGACATGCACAAGAAGACCGGCCTGACCATCAACGCCACTTTCGCCTCCGACTACGCCGGGCTGATCCAAGGCATGCGCTTCAATAAGGTCGACGTGGCCTGGCTGGGCAACAAGGCCGCGATGGAAGCGGTGGACCGTTCCAACGGCGAGATCTTCGCCCAGACGGCCGCCGCCAACGGCGCCGCCGGTTACTGGAGCGTGCTGATCGTGCGCAAGGACAGCCCGATCAACAACGTCGAAGACATGCTCAAGAATGCCAAGAACCTGACCTTCGGCAACGGTGACCCGAACTCCACCTCGGGCTACCTGGTGCCGGGCTACTACGTGTTTGCCAAGAACCATGTCGACGCCGCCACCGCCTTCAAACGCACACTGAACTCCAGTCATGAAGTCAACGCGTTGAGCGTGGCCAAGGGGCAGTTGGACGTCGCCACCTTCAACACCGAAAGCTGGGACCGTCTTGAAGTGACCCAGCCGGACAAGGCCGCGATGCTCAAGGTGATCTGGAAATCGCCGCTGATCCCGGCCGACCCGATGGTGTGGAGCAAGGCCCTGAGCGACAGCGAGAAAACCAAGATCCGCGACTTTTTCGCTCACTACGGTGACACCGATGAAGAGAAGGCGGTGCTGAAGAACATGCAACTGGGCAAGTTCCTCGCCTCCAGCGACGACCAACTGCTGCCGATCCGCCAGTTGGAGCTGTTCAAGCAGCGCACCACCATCAGCGCGGACGACAAGCTTGAGGCCGCCGACAAGGCCAAGAAACTCGCGGACATTGATGCTGACCTGGCGAAGTTGCAACAGCGCATCTCCGAACTCGACAAAAAAACCGCCTCCAACGGCTAACCGGCCTCCACCTATCACTGTAGGAGCGAGCTTGCTCGCGAAAAACTCGAGGACGCCACCGTTCTCCAGGCGCCCCGCGTCATCGTTGGCGATCTTCGCGAGCAAGCTCGCTCCTACAGAAAGCGATTGAGAGTGACCCATGACAACCTTGCACGCTGAAGCCGTCGGCAAACGCACCTGGCCGCAATACCTCGGCTGGGGCCTGTTCCTGGTCCTGCTGGCCTGGGCCTGGCACGGCGCTGAGATGAACCCGTTGGCGCTGTACCGCGACTCCGGAAACATGGCGACCTTCGCCGCCGACTTCTTCCCACCGGACTTCCACGAATGGCGCTCTTACCTCAAGGAGATGATCGTCACCGTGCAAATCGCCCTCTGGGGCACGGTGTTGGCGATTGTCTGCTCGGTGCCGCTGGGCATCCTGTGTGCCGACAACATCACTCCCTGGTGGATCCACCAACCCCTGCGCCGGGTCATGGACGCCTTCCGCTCCATCAATGAAATGGTGTTCGCCATGCTGTTCGTGGTCGCCGTCGGCCTCGGTCCCTTCGCTGGCGTTTTGGCCCTGTGGATCAGCACCACCGGTGTACTCGCCAAGCTGTTTGCCGAGGCCGTCGAAGCCATCGACCCAGGCCCGGTGGAAGGCGTACGTGCCACCGGTGCCAGTGCCTTGCAGGAAGTGATCTACGGCGTGATCCCCCAGGTGATGCCGCTGTGGGTGAGCTACGCGCTGTACCGCTTCGAAGCCAACGTGCGCTCGGCCACGGTGGTCGGCATGGTCGGTGCGGGCGGGATCGGCGTGATCCTCTGGGAAAACATCCGCGCCTTTCAGTTCGTACAAACCTGCGCGGTGCTGCTGGTGATCATCGTGGTGGTGAGTTTGATCGACGTGTTGTCCCAACGCCTGCGCAAGCAGTTCATCTGACGTCGGAGGGGTGCCCGCGCGGCGCTTTTTTTAAGCATGCAGTTGTCTAGACAAGATGAGCCGGTGTACCGCGAACTCGCGGATATCCTGCGCCGTGAATTGAGCAGCTACAGCGCCGGCGACTTCCTGCCCGGCGAGGTGCACATGGCCGAGCGTTTTGGCGTCAACCGCCACACCCTGCGCCGTGCCATCGACGAGCTGGTATTCGAAGGCAGCCTGTTGCGCCGCCAGGGCAAGGGCACCCAGGTACTTGATCGCCCCTTGATCTACCCGATGGGCGCCGAGACCTCCTACAGCCAGTCACTGTCGGCCCAGGGCGTGGGCGTCGAGGCGGTGCTGCTCAAGCGTCGTTACTGCTACGCCAGTCGCGATGAGGCGCAGCACTTGGGCATTGCCGAGATGGCGCCGATGATCGAGCTGCAGACCCTGCGCAAACTCGACCACCAACCCGTCAGCCTGATTCGCCATCGCTACTGCGCCAGCCGCGCGCCGTTGCTGGCCGACTACACCGGCGGTTCGCTGCGCCAGTACTTGCGCGAACGCGACCTGCCGCTGACGCGCACCCAAAGCCTGATCGGTGCGCGCTTGCCCAACCGGGATGAAGCCGCGCTGCTGATGATGCCTCGGCACTTGCCGGCCCTCACCGTATTCACCCTTTCCCGCGATCGCGATGGCCGCCCGGTGGAGCTGGCGCAGTCCACCAGCCGTTCGGATCGCTTCCAGTACCAAGTGGTGACCTGATGGAGACCCTGATGAATCTGTCCCCGCGTCAGCATTGGATTGGTGTGCTCGCCCGCGCCCAACTCAGTGAACTGCAACCTCACGAAGCCGCGTTGAAAGACGCGGAATACCAGCTGATCCGCGCCCCTGAAATCGGCATGACGCTGGTGCGCGGCCGCATGGGCGGCAATGGCGCGCCGTTCAACGTCGGCGAAATGAGCGTGACCCGCTGCGTGGTGCGCCTGGCCGATGGCCGCACCGGCTACAGCTACCTGGCCGGTCGCGACAAGGCCCACGCCGAATTGGCCGCCCTGGCCGATGCTCATCTTCAGGGCACTCAGCCGAGCATCTGGCTCAGCGACTTGATCACTGCGCTGGCCAATGCCCAAGCCGCCCGCCGCGCGCAAAAAGAAGCCGACACCGCGGCCACCAAGGTCGAGTTCTTCACGTTGGTTCGAGGAGAAAATTGATGAACGCACACCTGTTGCAACCGGCGTTTGTCGACCCGGTGCTGGATGCCCAGCGCGGTTTTCGGGCCGCGCTCAAAGCCTTGGCCGAACCCGGTTTGATCCAGCACCTGCCGTCCGCTCCACGCCTCGACGGCCTCGCACCCGTCACCTATGCGCTGTGCCTGGCGATGCTGGATGGGGACACGCCGCTGTGGCTGGCGCCGAGCTTCGACACACCGCTGATTCGCGCCAACCTTTCGTTCCACTGTGGTTGCCCGTTGACGGCGAACCGTGAAGACGCGGTGTTCGCCTTGCTAGGTGAGCAAGACTTGCTCGACCTCAGCGGCTTCGACCATGGCAATGATCGCTACCCCGACCAGTCCTGCACCTTGCTCGTGCAGCTTACCGACCTGGAGTCCGGTCGCGGCCTGCTCTGGCGCGGCCCGGGCATCAAGGCCCAGCGCCAGGTGCATGTGCCGGTGCCACAAGCGTTCTGGCAGGAACGTCAGCGCCGCGAAGCTTTCCCCCGTGGCCTGGACGTGCTGTTTGCCGCCGGCCATCACCTGATCGGCCTGCCACGCAGCAGCCGCATCGCAGAGGAGCACGCCTGATGTACGTAGCCGTCAAAGGTGGCGAACAGGCCATCGACAATGCCCACCGCCTGCTGGCGAAAAAGCGCCGGGGCGATACCGCGATTCCTGAACTGAGCGTGAGGCAAATCCGCGAGCAACTGCCCCTGGCCGTGGCGCGGGTGATGACCGAAGGTTCGCTGTTCGACGAAGAACTCGCCGCGCTGGCGATCAAGCAAGCGGCGGGGGACCTGGTGGAAGCGATCTTCCTATTGCGCGCCTACCGCACCACGCTGCCGCGCTTCAGCCCGAGCCTGCCGATCGACACTGCGCAGATGTCGTTGAGCCGACGCTTGTCCGCCACGTTCAAGGACGTGCCCGGCGGTCAACTGCTTGGCCCGACCTTCGATTACACCCACCGCCTGCTGGATTTTTCGCTGCTGGCCGAAGGTGAATACCCTGGCCCGCAAACCACCCCCGAAGCCCGCATCGAAGCCTGCCCACGGGTGCTCGGCCTGCTCGCCAAAGAAGGCCTGATCAAGACCGAAACCGACGACAACGCCAGCGTCGCCGACATCACCCGCGACCCGCTGGAATACCCGGCCAGCCGCGCCGAACGCCTGCAAGCCCTGGCTCGTGGCGATGAAGGTTTCCTGTTGGCGCTCGGCTACTCGACCCAGCGTGGCTACGGCCGCAACCACCCGTTTGCCGGCGAGATTCGCATCGGCGACGTCGAGGTGTGGATCGACCCGGAAGAACTGGGTTTTCCCATCTGCCTGGGCAGCATCGAAGTCACCGAGTGCGAGATGGTCAACCAGTTCGTCGGCTCGGCTACCGAGTTGGCGCAGTTCACCCGTGGCTACGGCCTGGCCTTTGGATATGCCGAGCGCAAGGCCATGGGCATGGCATTGGTCGACCGCTCGCTGCGCGCCGGGGAATACAACGAAGAGATCGTCTCGCCGGCCCAGCGTGAAGAGTTCGTACTGGCCCACTGCGACAACGTCGAGGCGGCCGGTTTTGTGTCGCACCTCAAATTACCGCACTACGTGGACTTCCAGTCCGAACTGGAACTGATCCGCAAGCTGCGCCAACCGGCCGAGGGCCCGAGCCATGAATGACGTCGCCTACAACTTCGCCTACCTCGACGAACAGACCAAACGCATGATCCGCCGCGCCTTGCTCAAGGCCGTGGCGATCCCGGGTTACCAGGTGCCGTTCGGCGGCCGCGAGATGCCATTGCCTTACGGCTGGGGCACCGGCGGCATGCAATTGACCGCCGCGATCCTCGGCGCGGAGGACGTGCTCAAAGTCATCGACCAGGGCGCGGATGACACCACCAACGCCGTGTCGATCCGCCGCTTTTTTGCGCGCACCGCTGGTGTCGCCACCACCGAAGCCACGCCGGACGCGACGGTGATCCAGACCCGTCACCGCATCCCGGAAACGCCGTTGCAGGCCGACCAGATCATGGTCTACCAGGTGCCGATCCCCGAACCGCTGCGCTTTATTGAACCGTCGGAAACCGAGACTCGCACCATGCACGCCCTGAATGATTACGGGGTGATGCACGTGAAGCTTTACGAAGACATTGCCACCTTCGGCCATATCGCCACCAGCTACGCCTACCCGGTGATGGTCGACGAGCGCTACGTGATGGACCCATCGCCAATCCCCAAATTCGACAACCCGAAACTCGACATGAGCCCGGCGCTGATGCTGTTCGGCGCCGGTCGCGAAAAGCGCTTGTACGCGGTGCCGCCCTACACCCAGGTCACCAGCCTCGACTTTGAAGACCACCCCTTCGACGTGCAGAAGTGGGAGCACAACTGCGCCATCTGCGGCAGCCATGAATCGTTCCTCGATGAGCTGATTCTCGACGACGCGGGCACCCAGCGTTTTGTGTGTTCCGACACCTGGTATTGCGCGCAACGCGTCAAGGAGAACAACCAGTGAGCCAGCCGTTATTGCAAGTGCGTGACCTGTCCCTTTTGTACGGCCCGGAGAAGGGCTGCCAGGGCGTGAGCTTCGATCTTTACCCCGGCGAAGTGCTGGGCATTGTCGGCGAGTCCGGCTCGGGTAAATCCACCTTGCTCTCGCTGTTGAGCGGGCGTCTGCCGCCGCAAGCGGGGAGCATCGGCTACCGCAGCAAGGACGGCGAATGGCTGGATTTGTACAGCGCCAGCGAAGCCGAGCGCCGTACGTTGCTGCGTACCGAATGGGGCTTTGTCGAACAAAACCCTCGCGACGGTTTGCGCATGGGCGTGTCAGCCGGCGCCAACATTGGCGAGCGCCTGATGGCCCAGGGCGTGCGCAATTACGCGCAACTGCGCGGTGCCGGTCTCGATTGGTTGAGCCAGGTGGAAATCGACCCGCAACGTATCGATGACTTGCCGCGCACCTTCTCCGGCGGCATGCAGCAGCGCCTGCAAATCGCCCGCAACCTCGTCTCCAGCCCGCGCCTCGTGTTCATGGACGAACCCACCGGCGGCCTGGATGTGTCGGTGCAAGCGCGCCTGCTCGACTTGCTGCGCAGCCTGGTTCGCGAGCTGGATTTGGCCGTGGTGATCGTCACCCACGACTTGGCTGTCGCACGCCTGTTGGCCGACCGCCTGATGGTGATGCGTCGCTCCCGCGTGGTGGAAACCGGGCTCACCGACCAGATCCTCGACGATCCACAGCACCCTTACTCTCAACTGCTGGTGTCTTCGGTATTGCAGCCATGACAAATGCCTTGATCGAGGTCCGTGACCTCTCGAAAACCTTCACGTTGCATCAGCAACATGGCGTGGTGCTTAACGTGCTGCGCGGCGTCGAGTTCAGCGTGCAGGGCGGCGAATGCCTGGTGCTGCATGGCCAGTCCGGCGCGGGTAAAAGCACCTTGCTGCGCACCTTGTACGGTAACTATTTGCCGGCGGATGGCAGCATTCGTGTGCAGCATGCGGGCGAGTGGCTGGAGTTGGTCGGCGCCGAGCCGCGTGACATCTTGCAGGTGCGTCAGCAAACCCTCGGCTACGTCAGCCAATTCCTGCGGGTAATCCCCCGCGTGGCGTGCCTGGACGTGGTGATGGAGCCGGCGTTGGCCCGTGGCTGGTCCAAGGCCAATGCACAGTCGCGTGCCGAACACCTGCTGACCCGCCTGAATATCCCGCAACGCCTGTGGCAACTGGCGCCCGGCACCTTCTCCGGCGGCGAGCAGCAGCGCGTCAACATTGCCCGCGGCTTCATGGTCGATTGGCCGGTGATGCTGCTGGATGAGCCCACCGCGTCCCTGGACGACAACAACCGCCAGGTGGTGCTGGAGCTGATGAACGAAGCCAAGGCCGCCGGCGCGGCGCTGATCGGCATCTTCCACGACCGCGCCGCCCGTGAAGCGGTTGCCGACCGCCATTTCGACATGACCCCCACGCCTGTTGCCCAAGAGGAATACGCCCATGCCCGCTGAACAGATCCTCAGTAATGCCCAGATTGTCACGGCTGATCGCATGTTCCTCGGTTCGGTGGTGCTGCGCGACGGCAAGATCGTCGACCTCGCTGAAGGGCGCAGCCTGTTGCCCCAGGCCCAGGACCTGGGCGGTGATTTCCTGTTGCCGGGCCTGGTGGAGCTGCACACCGACAACCTGGAAAAACACATGACCCCGCGCCCCGGCGTGGACTGGCCGTCGACCTCGGCCGTGCTCAGCCACGACGCGCAGATCATCGCCGCGGGCATCACCACGGTGTTCGACGCCGTCTCCATCGGCGACGTAAATCCCAAGGGCAACCGCATGAAGAAGCTGCCGGCGATGCTCGATGCCATCGCCCAGGCGGAAGGCGCCGGGTTGACCCGCGCCGAGCACCACCTGCACCTGCGCTGCGAGCTGTGCCACCCGGACACCCTCAGTGTGTTCCGCGACCTGGTGGAAAACCCGCTGGTGAAACTGGTGTCGGTAATGGACCATTCGCCGGGCCAGCGCCAGTTCGTGCTCGAATCCAAGTACCGTGAGTACTACATGGGCAAATACCACCTGAACGACGAAACCATGGACGCGTTCATCGTGCTGCAAAAGGCCAACTCCCTGGCGTACAGCGACCGCTACCGCGCGGCGATCGTCGAGCATTGCCTGGCGCGCGGCCTGTCGGTGGCCAGCCACGACGACGCGACCCTGGCCCATGTGCAAGAGTCGGCGCGCTACGGCATGACCATCGCCGAATTCCCCACCACCCTGGAAGCGGCGAAGGGCTGCCAGGCGCTGGACATGAAAGTGTTGATGGGCGCGCCGAACGTGGTGCGCGGTGGGTCGCACTCGGGTAATGTGGCCGCCGCTGGCCTGGCGGCCGAGGGATTGCTGGATATACTTTCCAGCGACTATTACCCGGCCAGTCTGTTGCAGGCGGCCTTTGTGCTGGCCGACCAGCAGGACGGCGGCGACCTGTCGCGGGCGGTCAAGATGATCAGCTTGGCACCGGCAAAAGCCGCGGGCCTGAGCGATCGCGGCGAAATCGCCATTGGCCTGCGCGCGGACCTGGTCCAGGCCCGCAGCCGCGAAGGGCTGCCGGTGGTGCAACAAGTATGGCGACAAGCGAAGAGGGTGTTTTGATGGCAGGCAGGTTGATCTATCTCATCGGGCCCTCCGGCTCGGGCAAGGACAGCCTGCTGGATGCCGCACGCCCACGGTTGGCCGAGCGCGGTTGCCGCATCGTGCGCCGCGTTATCACCCGCTCGGCGGAAGCGGTGGGCGAGGCCGCGCAAGGGGTCAGCCCGGAACAGTTCGCCGCGCTGCAGGCCGAGGGCGCCTTTGCCCTCAGCTGGCAGGCGAATGGCTTGTCCTACGGCATTCCCAAGGCGATCGACGAGTGGCTGGCGGCGGGGGACGACGTGCTGGTCAACGGCTCCCGCGCGCATTTGGCACAGACCCGCGAGCGTTATCCGACGTCGCTGGTGTTGCTGTTGACGGTAGATCAGGCGGTATTGCGCCAGCGTTTGATCGCACGTGGACGTGAGGCCCTGGCTGACATCGAGGAGCGCCTGGCACGCAATGCACGGTTCACTGCCGAATTGATCGCTGGCAATGGCGCGGGATTGTTCGTGCTGGATAATTCCGGACCGTTGGAGCACACGGTCGAGCGCCTGCTGTGCTGCCTCGACCACGGACACTCGGCATGCGCCTGACGCTGCTTGGCACTGGTGACGCGCGGCAAGTCCCGGTGTACGGCTGCGAATGCCCCGCGTGCGGTCTGGCGCGCAGCGACGAAAGCCTGCGCCGTCGCCCGTGCAGTGCGTTGATCGAATGCGGCGACCAGCGCTGGTTGATCGACAGCGGCTTGCCCGACCTCACCGAACGCTTCCCGCCGCGCAGCTTCAACGGGATTTTCCAGACCCACTATCACGCTGATCATGCCCAGGGTCTGCTGCACTTGCGCTGGGGGCAGGGGCTGGTGATTCCGGTGCATGGCCCGGCGGATCCGGAGGGTTTGTCCGACTTGTACAAGCATCCGGGCATCCTCGATTTCAGCCAGCCTTTTGCCGAGTTTGAAACACGCCAATTTGCCGAATTGAGCGTCACGGCGTTGCCGTTGCAGCATTCCAAACTGACCCTGGGTTACCTGCTGGAAGGCGAAGGACGGCGCATCGCCTACCTCACCGACACGGTCGGCCTGCCGCCTGCGACCCTGGCATGGCTGCAACGCGAACCGCTGGACGTGTTGGTGCTGGATTGCTCCATGCCGCCGCAGCCGCAAGCGCCGCGTAATCACAATGACCTGACGCTGGCGCTGCAGAGCATTGAGGATACCGGTGCGCAACTGGGGGTGTTGACCCATGTGGGGCATACGCTGGATGCGTGGTTGCTGGAGCATCGGCGCGAATTGCCACGGCATGTCACGGTCGGCTGGGATGGCCGGATTATCTGAACGCCTACGGTTGCACAGAACGCTACGTCCTCAATAACCCCTCAACGTATTCGATAAATGCCTTGGCCTTGGCACTCGGCATTCGCCCCGTCGGCAATACCGCCCACAGGTCCTTTGGCGGGAGCTCCCAATCGGTCAATACGGGCTTCACCTCACCCCTGGCCAATTCCGGCGAGAACATCCATTCGGACGTCATCGCCAGGCCGTGGTGGGCGAGCACACCTGCGCGCAAGCCTTCGGAAGAGGTGACACGCAAGCGTCCTTGAGCGGCGATGGTGTGTTCGTGGAGGCCTTGTTTGAAGGGCCAGAGCGGGCTTTCCCCGAGGCTGTAGATCACCGCCTGGTGGTTGAGGATATCCGCCGGGCTTTGTGGCTCGCCGAAACGTTCGAAGTAGGTCGGTGTACCGAACACCCGGCACGGACTTTGGCCAAGCCGGCGAGCAGTGAGGCCAGAATCACTCAGGTTGCCGATACGCAGGGCGACGTCGATGCCGTCTTCAACCAGGTTCAGGAGTCGGTCGTCGAGCAACACGTCGATGTTCAGGCCTGGATGTTGGTCCAGGAAGGGGCCCAGGTTAGGAATGATCCGCATGCGGGAGAACGTCACGCCGGCGCTGACCCGCAGGTTGCCCGTCAATCCGGCACCGGCACCGCGGGCGGCCTCGTCGGCTGCGTTGGCTTCATCGATAGCCCGCTTGGCCCGTTCGAAGTACACCAGGCCCGCCTCGGTGGGGGTCAGGCCCCGTGTGGAGCGCATCACCAGTCGCACGGCAAGACGCGCCTCCAGTTGCGCAATGCTCTTGGACACGGCGGGCTGGCCGATGCCCAGGCGTTTGGCGGCTGCGGAGAACGAGCCGGTTTCGACGACGTGGACGAAGGTTTCCATGGCACTGAGGCGGTCCATCGGGTGTTCCTGTCTGGCTTGGCGGGGTTCAAGCCTAAGACGGTGACCCGGATGTGTCATGCGTTTCCAGTGTCGAACGGGTGGGTTTTCAATATCCAGTAAAACAGCCGTCAGTCAGGCTCGCGTATTTTGTGCTTGAGTAAAGATAACTCTAGGGTTACTTTTATTCAGGCCAAGCCAAGGAGGCTCGGGTGCAAAGCAGGTTATTGATCAAGGAACTGCAAGAGGCGGGTTGGGTGCTGGATCGGGTCACGGGCAGTCATCATATTTTTACCCACCGCTATAGCCCGTACACCATCCCTGTGCCGCATCCCAAGAAGGACCTGCCGCTGGGCACCGTCAGAAGCATCAGGAAACGCGCCGGCTTGTTTCAGTTTTAAGGAGAACATTCATGCAATACCCAATCTGTATCGAATGGGGCGATGACTTCACCGCCACCGGTATCCAGATCCCCGATATCCCAGGCGCAGTCACCGCCGGGGACAGTTTTGAAGAAGCCTACAACGCCGCTGTGGAAGTCGCGCACATCATGCTGCAAGAGATTGCCGCAGAAGGCGGGCCGATTCCGATGCCGACGTCGGTGGCCAACCATCACGCGCATGAAGACTACGCCGGCATGGGCTGGGGGATGTTGGAGCTGGACATCTCGCCCTATCTGGGCAAGACCGAGAAGGTCAATGTGACCTTGCCCGGTTATGTCATTCAGCGCATCGACCGGTATGTGCGTGAGCACAAGGTCAAGAGCCGCTCCTCCTTCCTGGCGGATGCTGCGCTGGAGAAGCTGGTGCGGTCCTGAGGAAGCGTAAAAGGATGTGTTCTGACCGTTGGGAAAACCGCGTAGTTGAGCGAGAGGTGCTGTTTTAGATTTTGTTTTTCTTTCGTCAAAACAACGCGATGCCGCCCGGGCCTTTGTGTTGTCGAGTGTTTCAATTACAAAGGAATTCCGGTTGTATCGCCTCGTGTTTCAGGGCGTTTGGGTGTTTCGGCTGGTATTGACCTTGCCTGCTGACATCGCCATCCGACCAGGCGTCCGCGAAAAAAAACCAGCCTTCAACCCATCCCTCAAGCAGTGGCAACCGTGGCCTGACGTGAAGCACCCAGGAACCGCAGCAGCGCGATCAACGGGAACGCGCTGCCCACCAGCATCACGCCCAGCCAGCCGCCGTGTTCATACACGCTGCTGGCAATCGCCGAGCCGAAGGCGCCGCCGATGAAAATGCTGGTCATGTACAGCGCGTTCAGGCGGCTGCGGCTGTTGGCGTCGAGCGCGTAGATGGCGCGTTGGCCCAGCACCATATTCATCTGCACGCAGAAGTCCAGGACCACGCCGGTCACGGCCAGGCCAATCACGCTGTACAACGGGTGCACGAAGGCCGGCAGGAAGCTCAACGCCGCAAACAGCATGGCCAACAACGATGCGCGGTGGGTATGGCCGGCATCGGCCAGGCGCCCGGCGATGGGTGCGGCGATGGCACCCAGGGCGCCAACCAGGGCAAACAGCGCGATCTCGCTTTGGCTCAGGCCGTGGTTGCGCGCCAGTTCCAGTGGGGCAGCGGTCCAGAACAGGCTAAAGGTGGCGAACATGCAACCCTGATAGAACGCCCGTTGACGCAACACTGGTTGCTCACGCAGCAAGGTACCGAGGGAGCGCAGCAACTGGCCATAGGTGGCACTGTGGTCGGGCTGGCGCTTGGGAATGGTGATCAGCAACACCACGCTGATGAATGCCATCAACGCCGCCGCCGCCATGAACATTGCGCGCCAGCCGAAGTGGTCCGCCACCACGCTCGACACGGGCCGTGCCAACAGGATGCCGAGCAACAGGCCGCCCATGATGCTGCCGACCACGCGGCCACGGGACTCGGCGGGTGCCAGGTGCGCGGCCAGCGGGATCAGGATCTGCACCGACACCGAACTGAAACCGATCAGCAGCGATACCAACAGGAACAGATTCGGCTGCTCGGTAAACGCCGCACCCAACAAGCTTGCGATGGCCAGTACGGTGGTGGCGATCATCAGCTTGCGGTTTTCCAGCAGGTCACCCAGTGGCACCAGGAAAAACAGGCCCAGGGCGTAGCCGATCTGCGTCAAGGAGACGATCAGGCTGGCCATCGCAGGCGTGAGGCCGATGTCCGGCGCGATCAGCTCGATGATTGGTTGTGCATAGTAGATATTGGCAACGATGGCGCCGCAGCAAAACGCAAACAGCATCACCATGCTCCGGGTCATGGTGGTTGTAGCGTGGGACGTAGCGTTCATGGTGTTCTCATAAATGCGAAGGAAAGTGGGGCGAGCCTAAAGACAACACCGTAGCCCGGGTAGGCCGCTGGCAGTGATAACACTCATGCCCGGTAATGATGAGTGAATCGTTAACTTTCTGCGCGAAGGGTAATGATACATTCAGAAACAACTGCCGAAACAGGAAATCCCATGAAGATCACGTTGAACAAGATGCTCCTGGCTTCCACCCTGGCCGCTGCGATGGCCGTAGGCCTGGCCCAGGCGGCCGAGGCTCCCCGCGTGGGCGTACGCGGCGCCATTACCGCGATGGAAGGCGATGCGATGCACGTCAAGGTCAACAGCGGCGAAGACGTCATCGTGCACCTGACCCCAAGCACTCAAGTGCGCGCGGTCACCCTGGCCAAGATCGATGAGATCAAGCCGGGCAGCTACATCGGCTCCGCCGCCATGCCCAACGCCGATGGCACCCTGACCGCGCTGGAAGTGCACGTCTTCCCTCCGGCCATGGCTGGCACGGGCGACGGGCATCGCGCGTTCGATCTGAAAGAAGGCAGCAGCATGACCAATGGCACCGTTGGCGACCTGGTGGTGAGTAACGGGCGCACCTTGACCGTGAAGTACAAAGGCGGCGAACAGAAAATCGTGGTGCCGGAGGATGTGCCGATCGTCAACCTGGAACCGGGGGATCGCAGTTTGCTCAAGGCGGGGGTGAAGGTGGTGTTATTTGCGGCGCAGGGGGCGGATGGGACCGTCACTGCCCAAGCGATTTCGGCGGGTAAGGATGGCGTGACCCCGCCGATGTAACGCAAAAATTGTAGGAGCCGGCTTGCCGGCGATGAGGCCAGCGGCAGCACCGCCAGCCTCACGATTGAATCGCCGGCAAGTCGGCTCCTACAAGGGGTGGTTCAGTTATTGGCCGGAGTAGATCTGGTCAAACACCCCACCATCATTGAAGTGGGTCTTCTGCACCGTGCGCCAGTCACCAAAGGTCTTCTCTACCGACAGGAAGTCGACTTTCGGGAAGCGGTCGGTGTACTTGGCCAACACTTTCGGATCACGTGGACGCAGGTAGTTGTTGGCCGCGATTTCCTGGCCTTCCGGCGACCACAGGTATTTCAGGTAGTCTTCGGCAGCGACACGGGTGCCTTTCTTCTCGACGACTTTGTCGACCACCGACACGGGCGGCTCGGCTTCGGCGGAAACACTTGGGTAGATCACTTCGAACTGATCGCGGCCGAATTCACGGGCGATCATTTCCGCTTCGTTCTCGAAGGTCACCAGCACGTCGCCGATCTGGTTGGTCATGAACGTAGTGGTAGCAGCGCGGCCGCCGGTATCCAACACCGGGGCCTGTTTGAACAGCTTGCCGACAAAGGCCTTGGCCTTGTTTTCGTCGCCGCCGTTTTTCAGCACATAGCCCCAGGCCGATAGGTAGGTGTAGCGGCCGTTACCCGAAGTTTTCGGGTTGGGCACAATCACCTGCACGCCGTCTTTCAACAGATCCGGCCAGTCTTTAAGCGCTTTCGGGTTGCCTTTACGCACGATGAAAACGGTGGCGGAGGTGAACGGCGCGCTGTTGTTCGGCAGGCGGGTAACCCAGTTGTCCGGCACCAGCTTGCCGTTGTCGACCAGGGCGTTGATGTCGGTGGCCATGTTCATGGTGATCACGTCAGCCGGCAGGCCATCGATCACCGAGCGCGCTTGTTTGCTGGAACCACCGAAGGACATCTGCAGGGTCAGCTTGTCGTTCGGGTGCTCGGCTTCCCAATGCTTCTGGAACGCGGCGTTGTAGTCCTTGTAGAAATCGCGCATCACGTCGTAGGAGACGTTGAGCAGTGTGACGGGGGCAGCCTGGACGGCGCCCGCCAGGGCAAGGCCGGCGGCCAGGAGAGAGGCGCTAACGAGTTTTTTCACTGCTCATTCCTTGTTGTTCGAAAAGGTTGCTTGATAAGTGAGGGCAATTTGCCAGCGACTATAGCTGGCGCTGCATAGACGTTTAAAGATTAAAACGTACTTTGCTTATTCCAATTTACGGAAAAGGTTACTCCCGCAACGCGAGCAGAAGGCAGCATTCGGTTCATGGCTGTTCTTCTTGCACACCGGGCAATCATGTTGCAGTTGCTCACCCCGCATGGCGCTGGCCAATTCGGCGGTGAAAATCCCGGTGGGCACGGCAATGATCGAATAACCGGTGATCATCACTAAAGACGAAATCACCTGGCCCAGCGGCGTCTTCGGCACGATATCGCCAAAGCCCACGGTGGTCAGGGTCACAATGGCCCAGTAGATACCTTTCGGAATGCTGGTAAAGCCGTGCTCCGGGCCTTCGATCACGTACATCAAGGTGCCGAACACCGTGACCAGCGTGCACACGCTGACCAGGAACACCACGATCTTCTGCTTGCTGCCCCGCAGCGCCGCCATCAGGTAGTTGGCCTGCTTGAGGTACGGGCTGAGCTTGAGCACGCGGAAGATCCGCAGCATACGGATGATGCGGATGATCAACAGGTACTGCGCGTCGCTGTAATACAACGCGAGGATGCCGGGCACGATGGCCAGCAAGTCCACCAGCCCATAAAAGCTGAAGGCGTAGCGCAGCGGCTTGGGCGAACAGTACAGCCGCAGCCCGTATTCGATCAGGAAGACGAGGGTGAAGCCCCACTCGATGTAAGCCAGCACATCAGCGTAGTTCTGGTGGATCTGGTCGATGCTGTCGAGCATCACGATCACCAGGCTGGCCAGGATGATCAGCAACAGGATGCCATCAAACCGTCGCCCGGCCGTGGTGTCGCTCTGGAAAATCATGACGTAGAGCCGCTGGCGCCAGTCGTTGTTGCTGTCCATAAATCCCGCCTGAATCGAATATCGAGCAAGCCTAGGGGGATTCGAAGGGGCTGTCCATGCGGGGTTTTTGAAGCACCCGAGCGCCTGCACGCACCAGCCAGCAGGCGAGGATGAACGGCGCGGTCAGCGCGGGCAGGTGCAGGGCGGCAAAGCCGGGTGTGAGGATGACTGCCAGCAGGATGCCGAGCAGGGGTAGCCAGGGCTGGCGACGTACTTGGCTCAACGCCACGGCAGCCAGCGCAGGGTTGTAGCTGTGCAGGCCGAGGAGGGCGCTGGCGGGTTCGTCGAGCCACAGCGCAATCAGCACGCCGACACTGGCGCCGATCAAGGCCCAGGTGGCGGCGCGGCGGTTGGCTAGCCACAGGCCGAGCGCAATCAGCGCGCCCGACACCGGCTGATCCAACAGCATGATTTGCGCGAGGCCGGTAAAAGGTGCGGTGAGGATGGCCATAGTGTCGGGTTCGCTCAGGGCAACGGTACTCTGCGGCACCATGCCCAGCAGCAGCCAACCCAGGCCGACAAAAGGTGCGGTATAGGCCGGCAGGTCATTGGGCTGGCTGGCGCGTTTCAACCATTGCCGCGTCAGGATCGCGCTCAAACCGCCGCACGCCAGGATCAGCGGCGGCAGCAAGGCCGACCAAGCGAAGTGTTGGCTGATCAACAGGCCCAGCAACACGCCGTTATAGCTGTATAGCCCGGCCTGGCGTTCGGTCTTTGGGTAGCCGCGACGCTGGGCCGTGAGCAACCCCGCCACGCCACCGAGCAGCGCGCCGCCGAGCAGGCTGGGTGCGCCGATCAGGATGGCCAGCAGGCACAGCAGGCCACACAGCGGCTGGCGCTGCAGGAATATTTGGCTGAAGCCGTTGAGCAGGGCTTCGGCCCAGTCGGGGCAGGAATGGTTGTGCATGCAGGCAACACGGGTTCATGTGTGAACACTTACCTGTAGGAGCCGGCTTGCCGGCGATGGCGATCTTGAGACCGCTATCGCCGGCAAGCCGGCTCCTACAAGGGGGTGTGTTAGATCAAGGTTTCGATGCGCAGCGAGTTGGTCGACCCCGGCTGCCCAAACGGCACCCCCGCCGTAATCACCAACGTATCCCCACGCTCCGCCATACCCTGCGCCTGGGCAATCTCCAGCGCCGTGGAGCACACCTCATCCACCTGGCGCAGCCGGTCATTGACCACCGAATGCACGCCCCACGCCACGCTCAACCGCCGCGCCGTGGACAGGTTGGGTGTGAGGTTGAGGATCGGCGCGACCGGCCGTTCCCGTGCCGCGCGCAGGCTGGAGCTGCCCGACTCGCTGTAGTTCACCAGCACCGCCACCGGCAGAATGCTGCTGATACGGCGGATCGCGCAGCTGATGGCGTCCGATACCGTGGCATCCGCCTTCGGTCGGCTGACATCCAGTTGCGCCTGGTAATCCGGACCGTTTTCCACCTGGCGGATGATCTTGCTCATCATCTGCACGGCTTCCAGCGGGTATTCGCCGGAGGCGGTTTCGGCCGACAGCATCACCGCGTCCGCGCCTTCGGCCACGGCATTGGCGACATCGGTGACTTCGGCACGGGTCGGTGCCGGCGAGAAGCGCATCGACTCCAGCATCTGCGTCGCCACCACCACCGGTTTACCCAGTTGGCGGCAGGTGCTGATGATGTCCTTCTGGATCTGCGGCACGCTCTCGGCGGGCACTTCAACGCCCAGGTCGCCTCTGGCCACCATGATCGCATCGCTCAGTTCGGCAATTTCCTGCAGGCGCTGCACGGCCGAGGGCTTCTCGATCTTGGCCATCAGGAACGCCTTGTCGCCGATCAGCTCGCGGGCTTCGCGAATGTCTTCCGGACGCTGCACGAACGACAGCGCCACCCAGTCCACGCCCAGCTCCAGGCCGAAGCTCAAATCGCGCCGGTCCTTGGCGGTCAGTGGGCTGAGTTCCAACAGGGCTTGTGGGACATTCACGCCTTTGCGATCAGACAATTCACCGCCATTGAGCACGGTGGTGTCGATGGCGTCGGCATGTTTGGTGATCACCCGCAGGCGCAGCTTGCCATCGTCCAGCAGCAGGTCCATGCCGGGTTCCAGCGCCGCGATGATTTCCGGGTGGGGCAGGTTGACCCGGCGCTGGTCGCCCGGTGTTTCGTCCAGGTCCAGGCGCAACGCCTGGCCGCGTACCAGTTGCACTTTGCCCTCGGCAAAACGCCCGACCCGCAGCTTCGGCCCTTGCAGGTCCATGAGGATGCCCAGCGGATAATTCAGCTGGCGCTCGACCTGGCGAATCCATTGGTAGCGTTGGGCATGGTCGGCGTGGTCGCCGTGGCTGAAATTGAGCCGGAAGATGTTTACCCCGGCTTCCACCAGCTCGCGGATGTCGTCGATACCGTCGGTGGCCGGGCCCAGGGTGGCGAGGATTTTGACCTTCTTGTCAGGCGTCATGTTTGGCAGTCTCAAGGATCAGGATGGCGCGGAAGTCGTTGACGTTGGTGCGCGTGGGCTCGGTGATGATCAAGCCGTCGAGGGCGGCGAAATAGCCGTAGCCGTTGTTGTTATCCAACTCATCGCTGGCCGACAGCCCGAGGGCTTCGGCGCGCGAATAACTGCACGGCGTCATAATCGCGCCGGCGTTGTCTTCCGAACCGTCGATGCCGTCGGTGTCACCGGCTAGCGCGTACACGCCGGGCAGGCCCTTGAGGCTGTCGGTGAGGCTCAACAGGAATTCCGCATTGCGCCCGCCACGGCCATTGCCGCGCACGGTCACGGTGGTTTCGCCGCCGGAGAGGATCACGCACGGCGCCGCCAGCGGCTGGCCGTGCTGGACGATCTGCCGGGCGATGCCGGCGTGCACCTTGGCCACGTCCCGTGCTTCGCCTTCCAGGTCGCCGAGGATCAACGGGCTGAACCCGGCCTGACGGACTTTTACCGCCACCGCTTCCAGGGATTGCTGGGGTCGGGCGATCAATTGGAAGTGGCTGCGGGCGAGTACCGGGTCGCCGGGCTTGACGGTTTCCGAGGCCGGGTTCTGCAACCAGTTGCGCACCGAGGCGGGGGCGTCGATGTTGTAACGCTTTAGGATCGCCAGCGCCTGTTGCGACGTGCTCGGGTCGCCGACCGTGGGGCCGGACGCGATCACCGTGGCTTGGTCGCCGGGCACATCGGAAATCGCGTAGGTGTAGACCGTGGCTGGCCATGCGGCTTTCGCCAGTCGGCCGCCCTTGATGGCCGAGAGGTGTTTGCGCACGCAATTCATCTCGCCGATGGTCGCGCCGGATTTGAGCAGGGCTTTGTTGATGGCCTGTTTGTCGGCCAGGGTGATGCCTTCGGCGGGCAGCGCCAACAGCGCAGAGCCACCGCCGGACAACAGGAAGATCACGCGGTCGTCTTCCGTCAGGTTGCTGATCAGTGCCAGCACACGTTGGGCCACGGCCAGGCCGGCAGCGTCGGGCACTGGGTGAGCGGCTTCGACCACTTCGATTGTCTTGCACGGCGCGCCGTGGCCGTAACGGGTGACGACCAGACCAGTGACTTCGCCGTGCCAGCAGTTCTCCACGACCAGCGCCATGGCAGCGGCGGCTTTGCCGGCACCGATCACGATCACACGGCCGCTGCGGTCGGCGGGCAGGTAGGGTTCAAGGACTTGCCGGGGGTGGGCGGCGTCGATGGCTGTGGCAAACAGCTCGCGAAGCAGATGTTGCGGATCGACCGACATAAGCGGGCTCCCGGGGAATTCTTATTATTGGAAGTACGATGAAACCCTGTAGGAGCCCGGCTTGCCGGCGATGGCGGTCTCAGCCTGGTGCAAAATGCAGCTGGCCCCATCGCCGGCAAGCCGGCTCCTACAGGTGGTGTGTCGCAGGGTTATTTATCGCGAATCGAGAAATTCGCCATATGTTCCAGGCCTTTGATCAGCGCCGAGTGGTCCCAGTTGCCGCCGCCAATCGCGGTGCACGTACTGAACACCTGCTGCGTACCGGCGGTGTTCGGCAGGTTGATCCCCAGTTCCTTGGCACCGGCCAGCGCCAGGTTGAGGTCCTTCTGGTGCAGGTTGATGCGAAAGCCCGGATCAAAGGTGCCCTTGATCATGCGCTCGCCATGCACTTCGAGGATTTTCGACGAAGCAAACCCCCCCATCAGCGCTTCACGCACCTTGGCTGGGTCGGCGCCGTTCTTGGAGGCGAACAGCAGTGCTTCCGCCACCGCCTGGATGTTCAGCGCGACGATGATCTGGTTGGCGACCTTGGCGGTCTGGCCATCGCCATTGCCGCCCACCAACGTGATGTTCTTGCCCATGGCCTGGAACAGCGGCAGCGCGCGTTCGAAGGTCTGCGGCTCGCCACCGATCATGATGCTCAGGGTGCCAGCCTTGGCGCCGACTTCACCACCGGACACAGGTGCATCCAGGTACTGCGCGCCGGTCTCGTTGATCTTCGCGGCGAAGGCCTTGGTGGCGGTGGGGGAGATCGAACTCATGTCGATCACCACTTTGTTTGGCGACAGGCCGGCTGCGACACCGTCTTTGCGGAACAGTACGTCGTCGACCTGCGGGGTGTCCGGGACCATCACAATGATGAACTCGGCTTCCTGCGCCACTTGCTGCGGGTTGGCCAGGGCCACGGCGCCTGCGTCGATCAGCGCTTGCGGCGCCTTGCCGTGGTGCTCGGAGAGGAACAGTTGGTGACCTGCTTTCTGCAGGTTCGCGGCCATGGGTTGGCCCATGATGCCAGTGCCGATGAATCCGATTTTAGCCATGAAAGAATCCTCTTTTATTAGATGGCGTTGTGGGTCTTCAACCAACCCAAACCCGCTTCGGTGGTGGTCAACGGCTTGTACTCACAGCCGACCCAACCCGCGTAACCGATGCGGTCCAAATGTTCGAACAGGAAGCGGTAGTTGATCTCACCGGTGCCCGGCTCGTTGCGCCCTGGGTTGTCCGCCAGCTGGATGTGGTTGATCTCACCCAGGTGCGCGGCCATGGTGCGGGCCAGGTCGCCTTCCATGATTTGCATGTGATAGATGTCGTACTGCAGGAACAGGTTGGCGCTGCCCACCTGTTCGCGAATCGACAGGGCTTGCGCCGTGTTGTTCAGGTAGAAGCCTGGGATGTCGCGCGTGTTGATCGCTTCCATCACCAGCTTGATGCCCACCGCTTGCAGCTTTTCGGCGGCGTACTTGAGGTTGGCGACGAAGGTTTTTTCCAGGGTTTCGTCATCCACGCCTTGTGGCCGGATGCCCGCCAGGCAGTTGATCTGGGTGTTGCCCAGCACCTGGGCGTAGGCGATGGCCAGCTTGACCCCGGCACGGAACTCCTCGACCCGGTCCGGGTGGCAGGCCAGGCCGCGTTCGCCCTTGGCCCAGTCACCGGCCGGCAGGTTGAACAGCACCTGGGTCAAGCCGTTGGCGTCGAGTTGCGCCTTGATTTCGGCAGAGCTGAATTCATAGGGGAACAGGTACTCGACGCCTTGGAAGCCAGCGTCGGCGGCCGCTTTGAAACGGGCAAGAAAGTCCTGTTCGGTAAACAGCATGGACAGGTTGGCGGCGAAACGCGGCATAAGGTTCTCCTTAATCGAGCAGGGAAATGGCAGTCGGCGCATCGTTGCCGACCAGTGCCAGATCTTCGAATTCGTTGACGGCGTTGATCTCGGTGCCCATGGAAATATTGGTCACGCGCTCCAGAATAATCTCAACGATCACCGGCACCTTGAATTCTTCGATCATTTCCTCGGCGCGGCGCAGGGCCGGCGCGATCTGGCTCGGCTCGAACACACGCAAGGCCTTGCAACCCAGGCCTTCGGCGACGGCCACGTGGTCTACGCCATAGCCGTTGAGTTCCGGGGCATTGAGGTTGTCGAAGGACAGCTGCACGCAGTAGTCCATTTCAAACCCGCGCTGAGCCTGGCGGATCAGGCCGAGGTAGGAGTTGTTCACCACCACGTGGATGTACGGCAGCTTGAACTGTGCGCCCACGGCCAGTTCTTCGATCATGAACTGGAAGTCGTAGTCGCCGGACAGCGCCACCACTTTGCGGCTCGGGTCAGCCTTGACCACGCCGAGCGCGGCGGGGATGGTCCAACCCAACGGGCCGGCCTGGCCGCAGTTGATCCAGTGGCGTGGCTTGTACACGTGCAGGAACTGCGCGCCGGCAATCTGCGACAGGCCGATGGTGCTGACGTAGCAGGTGTCTTTGCCGAACACCTGGTTCATTTCTTCATACACGCGCTGTGGCTTGACCGGCACGTTGTCGAAGTGAGTCTTGCGGTGCAGGGTGGCTTTGCGCTGCTGGCAGTCATTGAGCCAGGCGCTGCGGTCCTTGAGCTTGCCGGCGGCTTTCCACTCACGGGCCACTTCAATAAACATAGTCAGCGCGGAACCGGCGTCGGAAACGATGCCCAGGTCCGGGGTGAAGACGCGGCCAATCTGGGTCGGCTCGATGTCGACGTGGATGAACTTGCGGCCCTCGGTGTACACCTCGACCGAACCGGTGTGGCGGTTGGCCCAACGGTTACCGATGCCCAGCACCACGTCCGACTTGAGCATCGTCGCGTTGCCATAACGGTGGGACGTCTGCAGACCGACCATGCCGACCATCTGTGGGTGATCGTCCGGAATGGTGCCCCAGCCCATCAGGGTCGGGATCACCGGGATGCCGGTCAGTTCAGCGAATTCAACCAGCAATTCGCTGGCGTCGGCGTTGATTACGCCGCCACCGCTGACCAACAGTGGGCGCTCGGCCTGGTCCAGCAGCGCCAGGGCTTTTTCCACCTGCACGCGGGTGGCCAGTGGCTTGGCCAGGGGCAGGGGTTGGTAGGCGTCGATGTCGAATTCAATCTCGGCCATCTGCACGTCGAACGGCAGGTCGATCAACACCGGGCCTGGGCGGCCGGAGCGCATTTCATAGAAGGCTTTCTGGAAGGCGTACGGCACTTGGCCTGGCTCCAGCACGGTGGTCGCCCACTTGGTCACCGGCTTGACGATGCTGGTGATGTCCACGGCCTGGAAGTCTTCCTTGTGCATGCGGGCGCGGGGCGCTTGACCGGTGATGCACAGGATCGGGATCGAGTCGGCCGAGGCGCTGTACAGGCCGGTGACCATGTCGGTACCTGCCGGGCCCGAGGTGCCGATGCACACGCCGATATTGCCGGCCTTGGTGCGGGTGTAACCCTCGGCCATGTGGGAGGCGCCTTCAACGTGGCGAGCAAGGACGTGATCGATGCCACCCACTTTCTGCAAGGCCGAATACAGCGGGTTGATCGCGGCGCCTGGGATACCGAAGGCGGTGTCCACACCTTCGCGACGCATCACCAGGACGGCGGCTTCGATTGCTCTCATTTTGCTCATGATTTTGGTGCCTCTTGCGTTTTGTAATTGTATACAAGTGGTGTCTGGACAAAGTGTATTCACGGCGAGCGGCGTAGGTCAATGCATTTTATAAACTGGCCTATGCGTTGGTCGGAACGGCTTTTTTCGACGTATGGAGCCTTTGTGCGAAAATATTGTATACAAAAACTAAAGTCATTGTGTTCTATTTGTTTGATCGAGCATCTGATCATTCAGACCTCCACCGGTTTCCCAATAACAAAAGAAGGACGGCACCATGAGCGCTTTAACCTTGAAACTCGCCACCCAACTGGCCAGCCAGGCCCTCAGTGCAGGGCGCACTATCTCGGCTGCACCGCTGACTATCGCTGTGCTCGACAGCGGCGGGCATTTGGTCACCTTGCAACGAGAAGACGGTGCCAGCCTGCTGCGCCCGCAAATCGCCATCGGCAAGGCTTGGGGCGCGATCGCTCTGGGCAAAGGCTCACGCCTGCTGGCGCTGGACGCGCAGCAGCGCCCGGCGTTTATCGCGGCGTTGAACAGTTTGGGGCAGGGCAGCGTTGTTCCGGCGCCAGGTGGCGTGTTGATTCGGAGTCAGGAGGGCGTGGTGCTGGGAGCGATCGGGATCAGCGGGGATACGTCGGACATTGATGAGCAGTGTGCGATTACGGCGATCGAGGAGATCGGGCTATTGGCAGACGCCGGCGTATCAGCCTGAAACCACCCTTTGTAGGAGCCGGCTTGCCGGCGATGGCGCTCGAAAGAGCGCCGCAGAATATGAAAGTCTCATCGCCGGCAAGCCGGCTCCTACAACGTCAGTCCGGCTCGCAGCCCTTGAGCACCAGCCGGATGATGGTCTGCGCCGCCGCCTCATAATCCGCCTCATCCAGCTTGGCCTTCCCGGTCACCGCCGAGATCTGCCAGTCGAAATCCGCATACGTCTGCGTGGCTGCCCAGATACTGAACATCAAGTGGTTGGGGTCAATCGGCGCGATCAGGCCGCGATCTACCCAGTTCTGGATGCACGTGATGTTGTGCTTGGCCTGGGCGTTCAGCTGTTCGACCTGGTCGGCGCTGAGGTGCGGGGCGCCGTGCATGATTTCGCTGGCGAAGACCTTGGAGGCAAACGGCAGGTCGCGGGAGATGCGGATTTTTGAGCGGATGTAGTTGCTCAGCACTTCTTTGGGCTCGCCCTCCGGGTTGAACGGTGTGGAGGCGGCCAGGATCGGCTCGATAATGCTTTCGAGCACCTCGCGGTAGAGGTTGTCCTTGGACTTGAAGTAGTAATAGACGTTCGGCTTGGGCAGCCCGGCCTTGGCGGCGATGTCGCTGGTTTTGGTCGCGGCGAAGCCCTTGTCGGCAAACTCCTCGCTGGCCGCCCGCAGGATTTTTTCTTTGTTGCGCTCGCGAATGGTGCTCATAAACCTGGAGTTTCCTTGCCAAGACTGGCGGTTGCGCATGGTAGCACCGGCCATCCGCGAGCCTCAACAATCTGCCCGCAGGGCCTTGCGCCGCGCTATGCTCGGCCCATCCCACTCATACGGAAGCCCGATTCATGGCAGGAAGCAGCTTGTTGGTGTTGATCGACGATATCGCCGCGGTACTCGATGACGTTGCCCTGATGACAAAAATGGCGGCAAAGAAGACCGCTGGCGTCTTGGGTGATGACCTCGCCCTTAATGCCCAACAGGTTTCCGGCGTGCGTGCCGAGCGGGAAATTCCTGTGGTGTGGGCGGTGGCCAAGGGGTCGTTCGTCAACAAGTTGATCCTGGTGCCGACGGCGCTCTTGATCAGCGCGTTCGCGCCGTGGGCGGTTACGCCATTGCTGATGCTCGGCGGTGCCTACCTGTGCTTCGAAGGCTTCGAGAAGCTGGCGCATAAATTCCTGCACAGCAAGGACGAAGACCAGGCTGAGCACTCACAGCGGGTCGAGGCGGTGGCGAATCCGGCCACCGACCTGGTGGCCTTCGAGAAGGACAAGATCAAGGGCGCGATCCGCACGGACTTCATCCTTTCTGCCGAAATCATCGCGATCACCCTGGGCACCGTGGCGGATGCACCGTTGATGCAGCAGGTCATCGTGCTCTCCGGCATTGCCATCGTCATGACGGTGGGCGTCTACGGGCTGGTAGCGGGCATCGTCAAGCTGGATGACCTGGGCTTGTGGCTCACGCAGAAACCCGGCCAGGTCGCGCGCAGCATCGGCGGCGCCATCCTGCGTGCGGCGCCTTACATGATGAAGAGCCTGTCGGTGATTGGTACGGCGGCGATGTTTTTGGTCGGCGGCGGGATTCTTACCCATGGGGTTCCTGCGGTGCATCACTGGATCGAGACCGTCAGCCAAGGCGCGGGCGGTGTGGAGTGGTTGGTGCCGACGCTGCTGAATGGCATGGCGGGGATCGTTGCCGGGGCGATGGTGCTGTTGGGGGTGATAGCCGTGAGCAGAGGCTGGCGTACGATAAAGGCATGAAGTGCACCGGGCGGGCGCTGTTCAGACAGCTTGCGCCCGGTGCGATCGTATCAATTCACCGAGTTACAGCGGCGGTAAAGGAGGGCGCATCAGCGCTGAGTAACCGTCTTTGGAAAAGTCCAGCAGCCGCCACGCTTCGGAGAATAAGGCGACTTCAGATTCCGGACCACGAAATTTCTCGGGGAGAGGAAGCGTGATGCCGATGTTTTTACCGTCGATTTTATTATTGTTGACCTTGGAGTACGCGCCTCCGAGGCTGTCCATATATATAAGTACGCGCTCGGCATTTGCCGCGATGTTAGCTCGAGTGTCCGGATCAAGTTTGCTATCGTTCCAGTCGCCACC
The DNA here is from genome assembly GCF_013385825.1 of Pseudomonas reactans. Classification (GTDB taxonomy): domain Bacteria; phylum Pseudomonadota; class Gammaproteobacteria; order Pseudomonadales; family Pseudomonadaceae; genus Aquipseudomonas; species Aquipseudomonas reactans. The sequence continues at coordinate 109,136 of NZ_JACAPG010000003.1, forward strand.
CACTTGGATCTTAAAGTCCTCTATTATTTTTGGGTAGTGTTTTAACGAGGCGAACAACGGATGGCTGGCGATCTTTTCCGCTGAACGTTGGTCATTCGGTGTACGGCCCGTATTTGCGGTGGGTGCGTCCGAAGGGTATCGCGGCGGGGTAGGGACTACCCAGTGGGGTAGCATAGGGCCGCGAGGTACTGCATTTGAATCTGGAAGCTTTATCATAAAAATCTGTTTCTCATTGAAAGTTACTGAATCATTCCATGCTCTCGACGTTGAGTGATTCGAACATGGATCGCCCCTAGTAAGTGAGTTTATGTACGGGGAAGTTCCATGTAGCTAAGTGACCAGATATGTGTAACTTTATAATGCCTTATAAAAAAGGCTGTTCGAAGTTATCGGACAGCCTTTTTTGATCTTGCCTACTTGACCCTATTCAGCGATCTGTAGTTTGCGTGATTCGGTATATATATATCGAACCTTTTCATATTCGAACGGCGAGTTCATCTGACCATAACGGAAGCTGGTCTGATAACGTTTGTCCACCGCACGCAACGCCCAGATTTCCGGGTGGTTGGAGCTGACTTCGGACACATTGAGGAAATTGATCTGGGTTTCTGCGCCGTAGTCGACGATCAGGCCGGTGGTGTCGCGCAGGTTCGATGGGCCGAAGATCGGCAGCACCAGATACGCGCCGCCGGGTACGCCGTAGAAGCCCAAGGTCTGGCCAAAGTCTTCGCTCTGGCGCGGCAGGCCCATGGCGGTCGCTGGGTCCCATAGGCCAGCGATGCCAATAGTGGTGTTGACCAGTAGGCGGCCGGTGGTTTCCAGCGAGCGGTGCCCCTTGAGTTGCAGCAGGCTGTTCAACAGGTTGGGCACGTCGCCCAGGTTGTTGAAGAAGTTGCTCACGCCGGTACGCAGGAAGCTCGGGGTGACGTAGCGGTAGCCGTCGACCACCGGCAGGAACACCCACTGGTCGAAGCGGTAGTTGAAGTGGTACACGCGACGGTTCCACGACTCCAGCGGGTCGTACACGTTGAGTGCGGTGAGCGACGAACGCTCGAACTCGCGCTGGTCCAGGCCGGGGTTGAACTTGAGTTTGGTCAGCGGTTCCTTGAAACCATCGGAATCGACCTTGACTGGCTCGTGGGCCTTGCTGTTGTCGGCATTGGCCACGCCTGCGCACATCAAGGCGGCAAGCAGCAGAAGATATTTAGCCACGGAAGAACTCCAGCATGGCGTCGGCGTTGACGCGGTAATTGAGGTTGCCGCAATGGCCGCCCAGCGGGTAGACGGTCAAGCGATCGCCGAAGGTTTTACGCAGGAAACCGAGGTCGCCCGGGCCGAGGATCACATCGTCGGCGTTGTGCATCACGGCGATTTTCGGGCTGGTGTGCAGGTAGTCCTTGAGGGCGTACAGGCTGACCTGGTCGATCAGTTGCAACAGGCTGCCGCCGTCGGAGCGGGCGCGCCACATCGGGATCACCTGTTCGGTGAGGTAGCAATCGAAGTCGCACTGCAGCGCACGCTTGAGGAACGGCGTGAGGCTGGTGCCTTCGGTGATCGGGTATTTGGGTGGGATGATCAGGCCGCGACGGTTGATCAGGTCCGAGGTAAAGGCAATGTCAGCTGCCGAAAAACGGAACGAGGTGCCGATCAGCATGGCCATCTGTTCGTTGCTCAGGTGCTGCTTGGATTGCTGGAAGTCGTAGAGCAGGGCGTCGTTGAGGTCGATGTAGCCCTTTTGCTGGAAGTAGCGGGTCAGCTTGTTCAGCACCAGCTCATAAAAGGTAGTGGTGTTGTTGATGCCCTTGACCTCGGTCTGCACCAGCTTGTCGAGGTTGGTGATCGAGGTGTAGAGGTTGACCGGCGGATTGAGCAGCAAGACTTTCTTGAAGTTGAAACTGCGGCGGGTCTCGTCCAGCTTACTGACGAACGCCGCATCCAAGGCGCCAAGGCTGTAGCCGGTGAGGTAGAAGTCGGTCACCGGCAGCGAGGCGTTCTGCGCGCGCACGGCTTGCATCACGCGGTACATGTCTTCGGCGTCTTCCTGGGTGATCCCCGGCGTGGCGAAGCGCGAGGCGGCACTGATGAAGTCGAAGCTGGTCGGCGACGACAGTTGCACCACGTGGTAGCCGGCCTGGTAATACAGCTTTTTCAGGTATTCGTTGATGCTGCTGTCGAAGCGCGCACCGGTGCCCGCGATCAGGAAGATCAGCGGCGCGGCGCGATCCTGTTTGGCGATGCGATAGGTGAGTTTCTTCACCGCCCAAAAGTTGTCCGGCAGGCTGAATTCGCGCTCGGGGCGCATGTTCAGGGTGTAATCGGACTGATTGATCTCATCATCGCTCGGCAATTTTGGCCGAAGATCAGGCGGGGTGGTGGCGATGGTCGCTTCAAACGGGTTGGTCAAAGGGTAGCCATAGCTGGCTTGGTCAATGTCGACGGCCAGTGCTGACGCACTCAGAAAAAGGCTGCCCAGCAGGGCAGCACAGCGCAAGGAACGGAGCATGACTTAATCCCTAAGAGGAAACGTGCTTAATGAAGTTCGCAGGCTATGACCGCCGCCCTATCGCCGAAGTGCCATCACGCGGCACGAAAAGTCGGAAAATAACGTCGGAATCGGGGTAATAGTAGCCAGACGATACACTTTGACACGTGTGGGTAAACATTAATTGTGTGTATGCACCTTGCTAACGCCCACTGGCGCATTAAGCTGAGCGCCGTTTTTGCCTATCGGAGTGCCCCAATGTCCCGTCGTTTGCCGTTGATACTGCTGCTTATCGCCCTGCCGCTGTGGCTGGCCGCCAGTTATGGCGCGCGCTATGGCTTTATGGAAGATGGCCAGTGGGTGGGCATCTGCGCGGATGAGGCCAGCCGCTGGGAATGCCAGTTGCGTTCGAACCTGGGGTTGATGATTCACTTCAAGGTGCTGGGCTGGGCGGCGCTGATTACGTCGGTGCTGGCGTTTTTCGTGCCGGGACGGGCGGGGTGGGGGCTGGCGGTGCTGGGGATGGTGTTCGGGTTGCCGGCACTGGCGTTGTACAACACCACGTTTGCGGTGTTTGCGGTGGTGATTGCGGGGTTGCGGTTGGTGCGCAAGCCCAGGGACATATGACCAATCCCTGTAGGAGCCGGCTTGCCGGCGATGGCGTCCCTGGGATCACAGGTGATTTCAAAGGCCTCATCGCCGGCAAGCCGGCTCCTACAGTTAGATTTTGCGCTGGCGCAGGCAGCGCCACAAAGCCACAACCATCAGCAGGCTAACTACCGCCCAACCCCACGCCTGCTGATTCAACAGGCCTTCCCGATACAACTGCGGTGCAATACCCGCACCGATGATAAAAGCCAGCAGCGCAATCTCCCGACGCGGTCCCGTCACCGGACGCACCAGGTACACCAGCGCCGGCAACACCAGCGCCGCGCTCGGAAAGCTGCGATAGCGCGGATCAAACACCAATGCCAGCATCATCACCGCCCCCGCAAATCCGGCGATCGCCACCAGCCAACCTGCGCGTTGCTCCAGCCAGTTGAACGCCCGCTCACGCCAACCTTCCTGTGCACTCAAGGCCAAGGCCGCATGGGCCAGCACCAGCAGGTTCAACACCAGCAGCAACCCAGCCCACACCCATTCATCATTGAAGCGCGCCGTCACGCGGGTCAGCTCGGCCCAGGTGCCAATGGAGCAGGCTGCAACGGCGCCCAACAACGGCAGGGCAAGCGCGGCACGCGTGCTGCGTACGCGACCACCCAATGCCAGGGTGCCCAGCAGGATAATCCCGCCGACGCCCAACCACAGCGGCCAGTACGGCACATTGGTCACCGGCCCGGCGAGGATGCCCTTGTCCTGGCGATCCGCATCGAACAGGCCCCAGTAACCCCCTACGGCGCCTTCACTCGCGCGCTTCCACGGCTGGTCAAAAGCTTCGATCAGGTTGTAGTGCCAGCCATTGGCCTCGGCCATGGCCACAAAACCACGCATGAACTTGGCCTCATTGATCCGGCTCGGCACGGCGGTTTCGCGCTGGCGGCCTTCGCTTGGCCAGCCGGTTTCACCGATCAGGATGTCCTTGGGGGCAAACTTGTTGCCGAAGGTCTGGCGCACATCGCCCACGTGCTTGAGGGCCTGGTCGATGCCGGACGGGTCATCTTCCCAGTACGGCAGCAAGTGGATGGTAAGGAAGTCCACTGCCGGGGCGATTTCCGGGTGTTGCAGCCAGAACTCCCATACGTCCGCGTAGGTTGCCGGCTGCTTGATCTGGCTTTTGACGGTCTGGATCAGCTTCACCAGCTGTGTGGCGGTGACTTCCTTGCGCAGCAGCGCTTCGTTGCCGACGATCACCGACGTCACCACATCCGGGTGGGCGTTGGCCGAGGCGATCAATTCGTTGATCTCCTTTTCGGTCGCCACCGGGTCACTGCTTACCCAGGCGCCGGCCATCACCTTCAGCCCGTGCTTGCGCGCCATGTCCGGCAAGGCTTCCAGGCCGGTCATGGAATAGGTGCGGATGCACTCGAAGCGGGTCGCCAGCAGGGCGAGGTCAGCGTCCATGCGCTCCGGACGCAGCGTGAATGGCTGGTCGAACGGCGATTGGTCTTTATCGAAAGGGGTATAGGACGCGCACTGCATCTTGTGCGTGGCACTGGCGACGTCGGGCAATACCACCGGCCGGCCAAGGCCATACCAGTAACCGATCAGGGCCAGCAGGCCGAGGATCAAGGCGAAAAAATAGGGCAGGGCGGGGAAGCGGGCAGTCGCGGGCATGGTCGGCTTAACTGTAGGAGCAAAGGCGCGCATCTTACCCGGATTTGCCCCGTCCCAGTGGGGCTGCATAATTTTGACATGCAAAGTTCGGGCGGGATTTTGACGTCAAGTCCTACAAAGCGCCCTACTGGCTATGTGATGTCGTTTCCTGCTTGTATAAGGTCGCTGACAGAGCAGGTCGAAGGGGCCGGCAGGTTGATGATCGAAGTGTCAGCACTCCACTGATGCCACTGCAACCGGATCGATGCGCGTGAAGGGGGCGCGGTGCACCACATAACAACAGGTTGACGTCGCTCGGCATCCGCCGGGCGCAGCACTTTCGGGGAAGTACTATGAAGATGCGACGACTCTTGGGCGCAGCTGCCACTCTGGTAGTTGCGATGAGCTCCACACTGGCCAGCGCCGACAGCAAGACCCTGAGCATCGGCTATGTGGACGGCTGGTCCGACAGCGTGGCCACCACCCACGTGGCGGCAGAAGTGATCAAGGCCAAGCTCGGTTATGACGTGAAACTGCAAGCCGTCGCCACCGGGATCATGTGGCAAGGCGTTGCCACCGGCAAGCTCGACGCGATGCTCTCCGCCTGGCTGCCGGTCACCCACGGTGAGTACTGGGCCAAGAACAAGGACAAGGTGGTCGACTACGGCCCCAACTTCAAGGATGCAAAGATCGGCCTGATCGTGCCGGAATATGTCAAAGCCAAGTCCATCGAAGACCTCAAGACCGACACCACCTTCAAGAACAAGATCGTCGGCATCGACGCCGGTTCTGGCGTGATGCTCAAGACCGACGAAGCCATCAAGCAGTACGGCCTCGATTACAAACTGCAAGCCAGTTCGGGTGCGGCGATGATCGCCGAGTTGACCCGTGCCGAAGACAAACAGGAATCCATTGCGGTCACCGGTTGGGTGCCACATTGGATGTTCGCCAAGTGGAAACTGCGTTTCCTGGACGACCCAAAAGGGATTTATGGTGCTGCTGAAACCGTCAACAGCATCGGCAGCAAGGGCCTGGAGAAGAAAGCGCCGGAAGTCGCAGCCTTCCTGAAGAAATTCCAGTGGGCCTCCAAGGATGAAATCGGCGAAGTCATGCTGGCGATTCAAGAAGGCGCCAAGCCTGATGCCGCCGCCAAGGATTGGGTCGCCAAGCACCCTGAGCGCGTCGCCGAGTGGACCGGTAAATAAGACCCGAAGCGTCTAGTTAGCACCTTGCAAGCCCGCCTGGCGATTTCGCCAGGCGGGCTTTGTCGTTTTTGTGCCAAAGGCTGTCAATTCGATCAGTTCAAAACTGGCGACAACGCCTATGTCGTTCTAATACTAAGGTCGTCTGGAACCCTTTGTGCAGCCGCATACAGTGGATACGTTCCAATAATAAAAAAGCTGTGCTGCGAGGATAAAAACAATGAACGACAGCATTTACCTCTCGATTCAAAACAGCCCGCGTTTCAAGGAGCTGGTGAGAAAAAGGGAAAGGTTCGCCTGGATTCTCTCGGCGATCATGCTAGGGCTTTACTCCGCTTTCATCCTGTTGATCGCCTACGGGCCACAAGTACTGGGGGCCAAGCTCAGCCCCGGTTCGTCGATTACCTGGGGCATTCCCCTGGGCGTCGGGCTGATTGTGTCCGCCTTCATCCTGACCGGCATCTATGTGCGCCGGGCCAACGGCGAGTTTGACGACCTGAACAATGCGATTCTCAAGGAGGCTGCGCAATGATCCGGCGTCTACTGGCAATATTCGGCGCTTCGCTCTTTGCTCCGGCCGTTTGGGCGGCTGATGCATTGACCGGTGAAGTGCACAAGCAACCCCTGAACGTTTCGGCCATCGTGATGTTCGTCGCGTTCGTCGGCGCCACCCTGTGCATCACCTACTGGGCCTCCAAGCGCAACAAATCGGCTGCCGACTACTATGCGGCCGGCGGCAAGATCACCGGTTTCCAGAACGGCCTGGCGATTGCCGGTGACTACATGTCGGCGGCGTCCTTCCTGGGGATTTCCGCGCTGGTCTACACCTCTGGTTATGACGGCCTGATCTACTCGATCGGCTTCCTGGTGGGCTGGCCGATCATTCTGTTCCTGATCGCCGAGCGCCTGCGTAACCTGGGCAAGTACACCTTTGCCGACGTGGCGTCCTATCGCCTGGGCCAGACCCAGATTCGCAGCCTGTCGGCCTGTGGCTCGCTGGTGGTGGTGGCGTTCTACCTGATCGCGCAGATGGTCGGTGCGGGCAAGCTGATTCAGCTTCTGTTTGGCCTGGACTACCACGTTGCGGTGATCCTGGTCGGTATCTTGATGGTGATGTATGTACTGTTCGGCGGCATGCTGGCGACCACTTGGGTACAGATCATCAAGGCTGTATTGCTGCTGTCCGGTGCCTCGTTCATGGCACTGATGGTGATGAAGCACGTCAACTTCGACTTCAATGCCCTGTTCTCCGAGGCGATCAAGGTTCACCCTAAAGGTGAGGCGATCATGAGCCCCGGCGGCTTGGTGAAAGACCCGATTTCAGCCTTCTCCCTCGGGCTTGCGCTGATGTTCGGTACCGCTGGCCTGCCACACATCCTGATGCGCTTCTTCACCGTCAGCGACGCGAAGGAAGCCCGCAAGAGCGTGTTCTACGCCACCGGTTTCATCGGTTACTTCTACATCCTGACCTTTATCATCGGCTTTGGCGCGATCCTGCTAGTCAGCACCAACCCGGCGTTCAAGGACGCAGCAGGCGCCCTGCTGGGCGGCAACAACATGGCTGCGGTGCACCTGGCGAACGCGGTGGGTGGCAGTATCTTCCTGGGCTTCATCTCGGCCGTGGCCTTCGCCACCATCCTCGCGGTGGTTGCCGGCTTGACCCTGGCCGGCGCTTCGGCGGTGTCCCATGACCTGTACGCCAGCGTGATCAAGAAAGGCAAGGCCAACGACAAGGATGAAATTCGCGTTTCGAAGATCACCACTGTTGCGTTGGGCGTGTTGGCGATTGGCCTGGGTATCCTGTTCGAAAGCCAGAACATCGCGTTCATGGTTGGCCTGGCGTTCTCCATTGCCGCCAGCTGTAACTTCCCGGTGCTGCTGCTTTCCATGTACTGGAAAAACCTCACCACCCGTGGCGCGATGATTGGTGGCTGGTTGGGCTTGATCAGTGCCGTTGGCCTGATGGTGCTCGGCCCGACCATCTGGGTCTCCATCCTGCACCATGAAAAAGCCATCTTCCCTTATGAGTACCCGGCGCTGTTCTCGATGATCATTGCGTTCGTCGGCATCTGGTTCTTCTCCATCACCGACAAGTCGGCGGCGGCAGAGAAAGAGCGTGCGCTGTACTTCCCGCAGTTTGTGCGTTCGCAGACTGGCCTGGGTTCGAGTGGGGCGGTTTCTCACTAAGGTTGTAGCTGGATAGGAAAATACCCCGGTCGAAAGGCCGGGGTATTTTTTTTGTCTATAAATTAGGAGTTGATCTGACAAAACTGTTTCTCAAATCCTGCACAAATAAAAACGGCCTCCACTAAGGGAGGCCGTTTTCAGTGCAACTAAGCGAGGCTTACTTGCGATCTTCCAGCTGGGTGATGTCACGCGACTCGTAGCCGGTGTACAGCTGGCGTGGGCGGCCAATCTTGTACGGGCTGGAGAGCATTTCTTTCCAGTGGGAGATCCAGCCCACGGTCCGCGCCAGGGCGAAGATCACGGTGAACATGCTGGTTGGAATGCCGATCGCCTTGAGGATGATCCCCGAGTAGAAGTCGACGTTCGGGTACAGCGAGCGTTCGATGAAGTACGGGTCGGTCAGGGCGATCTCTTCCAGGCGCATGGCCAGTTCGAGTTGCGGATCGTTCTTGATGCCCAGTTCCTTCAACACTTCGTCGCAGGTCTGCTTCATCACGGTGGCGCGCGGGTCGCGGTTCTTGTAGACCCGGTGACCGAAGCCCATCAACTTGAACGGATCGTTCTTGTCCTTGGCCTTGGCGATGAACTTGTCGATGTTCGAGACATCGCCGATTTCATCGAGCATGGTCAATACGGCTTCGTTCGCACCGCCGTGGGCAGGGCCCCACAGTGCGGCGATACCGGCTGCGATGCAGGCGAACGGGTTGGCACCCGACGAGCCGGCCAGGCGCACGGTAGAGGTCGAGGCGTTCTGTTCGTGGTCAGCGTGGAGGATGAAGATCCGGTCCATCGCCTTGGCAAGCGTCGGGCTGATCGGTTTGATCTCGCACGGCGTGTTGAACATCATGTGCAGGAAGTTTTCCGCGTACGTCAGGTCGTTGCGCGGGTACATCATGGGTTGACCCATGGAGTACTTATAAACCATTGCGGCCAGGGTCGGCATCTTGGCAACCAGACGGATCGCGGAGATTTCGCGATGCTGCGGGTTATTGATGTCGAGGGAGTCGTGATAGAAGGCCGACAGGGCGCCAACCACACCGCACATGACGGCCATCGGGTGGGCGTCGCGACGGAAGCCGTTGAAGAAGGTCTTCAACTGCTCGTGAACCATGGTGTGGTTCTTCACGGTGCTGACGAACTGGGCTTTCTGCTCGGCTGTTGGCAATTCGCCATTTAGCAGCAGGTAGCAGGTTTCCAGGTAGTCCGATTTCTCAGCCAGTTGCTCGATCGGGTAGCCGCGATGCAGCAAAATGCCATTATCACCGTCGATGTAGGTGATCTTCGACTCGCAAGAGGCGGTCGACATGAAGCCTGGGTCGAATGTGAAACGGCCCGTGGCCGTCAGGCCCCGTACGTCGATAACATCGGGACCAACGGTGCCGGTTAAAATGGGCAGCTCGACGGGGGCTGCGCCCTCGATGATCAACTGCGCTTTTTTGTCAGCCATGTGGCCTCCTATTTATGCTTCAAATCATCAGACAGACCCCCCACGCAGGGCCCGCACCACTATATTGATATAAATCCAGATGTCAATTTGCCTAAAGTCTTGCAGCAGAAGGCTTTAACCGTACTTTTTCCTCGAAATTGCCTGCCATTTACGCCTTTTATTCCCCCAGCGCAATCCGCTATTAGGGTGAGGAGTGCGCGTTGTCATTAGTAACCTAACTGTCTATACTCGGCCACCGACCGCCAAGGGCTTTTGGGCTTGCTTTCATTGGGGGTCGCACTCCCTGGGTGGTGCTTACCTGACCAGTGCACTCCCCAACAACTTTGCCCTGATTGTTAGGGGCTCTTCAGTGTGAAAAAAAGCCGTGAATAGCCAACGACCTGTAAACCTAGACCTAAGGACCATCAAACTCCCCATCACCGGCGTTACGTCGTTCCTGCACCGTGTTTCCGGCATCATCCTGTTCCTGGGCTTGGGCATCATGCTTTATGCATTGAGCAAATCCCTGGGTTCCGAGGAAGGATACGCCGAGGTGAAGGCATGCTTGACCAGCCCGCTGGCCAAGTTCGTAGCATGGGGCCTCCTGTCCGCTCTGCTGTATCACCTGGTTGCCGGTGTGCGCCACTTGATCATGGATGCGGGTATCGGTGAGACGCTGGAAGGCGGCCGCCTAGGCTCGAAAATCATCATCGCCATTTCCGTGGTGCTGATCGTTCTGGCAGGAGTTTGGATATGGTAACCAGCGTTACGAACCTTTCGCGTTCGGGCCTCTATGACTGGATGGCACAGCGTGTGTCGGCGGTCGTTCTCGCGGCTTATTTCATTTTCCTGATCGGATACCTCGTCGCAAATCCAGGCATCAGCTATGAGCAATGGCATGGCCTGTTTTCCCACAATGCGATGCGAATCTTCAGTCTGCTGGCCCTTGTAGCCCTGGGCGCACACGCCTGGGTTGGCATGTGGACCATCGCGACCGACTACCTGACGCCGATGGCGCTGGGCAAGTCCGCGACAGCAGTACGTTTCCTCTTCCAGGCAGTCTGCGGCGTCGCGATGTTCGCTTACTTCGTCTGGGGTGTGCAGATTCTTTGGGGTATCTGATTCATGGCTAACATTCCAACTATTTCATTCGACGCCATCATCATTGGTGGCGGCGGCGCTGGCATGCGCGCTGCGCTGCAGCTGGCCCAGGGCGGTCACAAGACTGCCGTGATCACCAAGGTATTCCCGACCCGTTCCCACACCGTATCGGCCCAGGGTGGCATCACCTGCGCCATCGCCTCCGCCGACCCGAACGATGACTGGCGCTGGCACATGTACGATACCGTCAAGGGTTCCGACTACATCGGTGACCAGGACGCTATCGAATACATGTGTCAGGAAGGCCCTGCCGCGGTGTTCGAGCTGGACCACATGGGTCTGCCGTTCTCGCGTACCGAGCAAGGTCGCATCTACCAGCGCCCGTTCGGCGGTCAGTCGAAGGATTACGGTAAAGGCGGGCAGGCTGCCCGTACCTGCGCCGCTTCCGACCGTACCGGTCACGCGCTGCTGCACACCCTTTATCAGGGCAACCTGAAAGCCGGTACCACGTTCCTGAACGAGTACTATGCGGTCGACCTGGTGAAAAACGCCCAGGGCGAATTCGTCGGTGTGATCGCTATCTGCATCGAAACCGGTGAAACCACCTATATCCGCGCCAAGGCTACCGTGCTGGCGACGGGCGGTGCAGGCCGTATCTACGCGTCGACCACCAATGCCCTGATCAACACCGGTGACGGTGTCGGCATGGCACTGCGTGCTGGCGTACCGGTGCAAGACATCGAAATGTGGCAGTTCCACCCGACCGGTATCGCCGGCGCTGGTGTACTGGTTACAGAAGGTTGCCGTGGTGAAGGTGGTTACCTGATCAACAAGCACGGCGAGCGTTTCATGGAGCGTTACGCTCCGAACGCGAAAGACCTGGCGGGTCGTGACGTTGTGGCTCGTTCGATGGTTAAAGAGATCATTGCCGGCAACGGCTGTGGCCCGAATGGCGACCACGTGCTGCTCAAGCTCGATCACCTCGGCGAAGAAGTACTGCACAGCCGTCTGCCAGGTATCTGTGAGCTGTCCAAGACCTTTGCTCACGTTGACCCGGTGGTTGCTCCGGTGCCGGTTGTTCCGACTTGCCACTACATGATGGGCGGCGTGCCGACCAACATCCATGGTCAGGCGATCACCCAGAACGCCGAAGGCCAGGACGAAATCATCCATGGTCTGTTCGCCGTAGGCGAAGTGGCTTGCGTATCGGTACACGGTGCCAACCGTCTGGGTGGCAACTCGCTGCTCGACCTGGTGGTATTCGGTCGTGCTGCTGGCCTGCACCTGGAAAAAGCGCTGACCGACGGCATCGAATACGATGACGCCACCGACGCCAACATCGAAGCTGCCCTGGCTCGCCTGAACGCTCTGAACGAGCGCACTGATGGCGAAGACGTGGCGACCCTGCGTCGCGAGCTGCAAAGCTGCATGCAGAACTACTTCGGTGTATTCCGTACCGGCGAATACATGCAGAAGGGCATCGCCCAGCTGGCTGACCTGCGCAAGCGCATCGCCAACGTCAAGATCAACGATAAGAGCCAGGCGTTCAACACCGCTCGTATCGAAGCCCTTGAACTGCAAAACCTGCTGGAAGTGGCTGAAGCGACTGCAATCGCTGCCGAGGTTCGTAAAGAATCCCGTGGTGCCCACGCCCGTGAAGACTTTGAAGACCGCGACGACGAAAACTGGTTGTGCCACACCCTGTACTTCCCGGGTGACAAGCGCGTAACCAAGCGTGCCGTGAACTTCTCGCCGAAGACGGTTCCGACGTTTGAACCGAAGATTCGGACTTACTAAGGGTGGCTGCCATGTTGAAAGTCAGTGTTTATCGTTACAACCCTGATCAGGACGCTGCGCCGTTCATGCAGGAATTCCAGGTCGATACCGGTGGTAAAGACCTGATGGTGCTGGATGTATTGGCACTGATCAAAGAGCAGGACGAAGGTTTCTCCTATCGTCGCTCTTGCCGTGAAGGTGTGTGCGGTTCCGACGGCATGAACATCAACGGCAAAAACGGCCTAGCGTGCATCACGCCGCTGTCCGCCGTGGTCAAAGGCAACAAGCTGATCGTTCGTCCTCTGCCAGGTTTGCCGGTTATCCGTGACCTGGTCGTCGATATGAGCATCTTCTACAAGCAATACGAGAAAGTTAAGCCGTTCCTGCAGAACGACACGCCGGCTCCGGCCATCGAGCGTCTGCAGTCCCCGGAAGAGCGCGAGAAGCTCGACGGTCTGTACGAGTGCATCCTGTGCGCTTGCTGCTCGACCTCTTGCCCGTCCTTCTGGTGGAACCCGGACAAGTTCCTGGGTCCAGCTGCCCTGCTGCAAGCGTACCGCTTCCTGGCAGACAGCCGTGACACCAAGACGTCCGAGCGTCTGGCTTCGCTGGATGACCCGTTCAGCGTATTCCGCTGCCGCGGGATCATGAACTGCGTCAACGTATGTCCCAAAGGCCTGAACCCGACTAAGGCCATTGGTCACATCCGTAACATGCTGCTGCAGAGCGGCGTGTAACCGACGTTGTAGTAAAGGCAGGACCGTTGTGCCCGTAAATGCTACGGCGCAGGCTTCAACCGGCGCCGTAGTTTTAACTTGAGCAGCGACTTACAAAGCCGCGGCTCTTATTTTGAAGAAATGAGACAAGCAGGGGCATTCGGGTTGGTACCCGAACTATCAGCGTGATCCTAAGTGGCTTGTTTTGGTCGCTGCACTTGGCCTTTTGCAAGCAAACTCGGTGTTTTCGCCGGTGGTGTCCCCAAATCGAGGGTGACCAAGCATGCAAGAAAGCGTGATGCAGCGCATGTGGAACAGCGGCTATCTTTCAGGTGGTAACGCTGCCTATGTGGAAGAGCTTTATGAGCTCTACCTGCACGACCCTAACGCTGTGCCAGAAGAATGGCGCACCAAATTTCAGACGTTGTCTTCAGACGGCAACGCTGCCACCGATGTATCGCACGCCACAATTCGCGATCAGTTTGTGCTGCTGGCAAAGAACCAGCGCCGCGCCCAACCGGTTTCCGCCGGCAGCGTGAGCAGTGAGCACGAGAAGAAGCAAGTTGAAGTATTGCGACTGATCCAGGCCTACCGGATGCGCGGCCACCAGGCGGCCCAGCTTGACCCGCTGGGGCTCTGGCAGCGTCCTGCACCTGCTGACCTGTCGATCAATCATTACGGCTTGACCAATGCCGATCTTGATACGACCTTCCGTGCCGGCGACCTGTTCATCGGCAAAGAGGAAGCGAGCCTACGCGAAATTCACGAAGCGTTGCAGCAGACATATTGCCGCACCATCGGCGCTGAGTTCACGCACATCACCGATTCCGAGCAACGCCACTGGTTCCAGCATCGCCTGGAAGGTGTGCGTGGTCGTCCGGTATTGTCCGCTGACGTACGCAGCCACCTGCTTGAGCGCGTAACCGCTGCCGAAGGCCTGGAAAAATACCTGGGTACCAAATACCCGGGCACCAAGCGTTTCGGCCTGGAAGGCGGCGAAAGCCTGATCCCGATGCTCGACGAGCTGATCCAGCGTTCCGGTTCCTACGGCACCAAGGAAATCGTGATCGGCATGGCCCACCGTGGTCGCCTGAACGTGTTGGTCAACACCTTCGGCAAGAACCCGCGTGAGCTGTTCGACGAGTTCGAAGGCAAGAAGAAGGTCGAGCTGGGTTCCGGTGACGTTAAATACCACCAGGGCTTCTCGTCCAACGTGATGACCACCGGCGGTGAAGTTCACCTGGCCATGGCCTTCAACCCATCCCACCTGGAAATCGTTTCTCCAGTGGTCGAGGGTTCGGTCCGTGCTCGCCAGGATCGTCGTAACGACACCACCGGTGAAAAAGTCCTGCCAATTTCCATCCACGGTGACGCGGCATTCGCCGGTCAGGGCGTGGTCCTGGAAACGTTCCAGATGTCGCAGACCCGCGGCTTCAAGACGGGCGGTACCGTTCACATCGTCATCAACAACCAGGTTGGCTTCACCATTAGCAACCCGCTGGATGCGCGCTCCACTGAGTACGCGACCGACGTTGCCAAGATGATCCAGGCGCCGATCCTCCATGTGAATGGCGATGATCCGGAAGCTGTGTTGTTCGTGACCCAGTTGGCCATTGACTACCGCATGCAGTTCAAGCGTGACGTGGTGATCGACCTGGTCTGCTACCGTCGTCGCGGTCACAACGAAGCGGATGAGCCTAGCGGCACCCAGCCGTTGATGTACCAGCAAATCACCAAGCAGCGCACCACCCGTGAGTTGTACGCCGAAAGCCTGACCAAGGCCGGTGTGGTTGACGATGCGCGTGTTCAGGCCAAGGTCGATGAATACCGCAACGCGCTGGACAATGGTCTGCACGTTGTAAAAAGCCTGGTTAAAGAGCCGAACAAAGAGCTGTTCGTGGACTGGCGTCCTTACCTGGGCCATGCCTGGACTGCGCGTCACGACACTTCGTTCGATCTGAAAACCCTGCAGGAATTGTCCGCCAAGCTGCTGGAAATCCCGGAAGGCTTCGTGGTTCAGCGCCAGGTTGCGAAGATTTACGAAGACCGTCAGAAGATGCAAGCCGGCGGCCTGCCGATCAACTGGGGTTACGCCGAAACCATGGCGTACGCGACCCTGGCGTTCGAAGGTCACCCGATCCGCATGACCGGCCAGGACATCGGCCGTGGTACGTTCTCGCACCGTCACGCGGTATTGCACAACCAGAAAGACGCGGGCACCTACATCCCGTTGCAGAACCTGTACGAAGGCCAGCCACGTTTCGACCTGTACGATTCGTTCCTGTCCGAGGAAGCGGTTCTGGCGTTCGAATACGGTTACTCGACCACCACGCCAAACGCGCTGGTGATCTGGGAAGCCCAGTTCGGCGACTTCGCCAACGGCGCCCAAGTGGTCATCGACCAGTTCATCACCAGCGGCGAGCACAAGTGGGGCCGCCTGTGCGGTCTGACCATGCTGCTGCCACACGGTTATGAAGGTCAGGGTCCTGAGCACTCCTCGGCCCGTCTGGAGCGTTACCTGCAGCTGTGCGCCGAGCACAACATCCAGGTGTGCGTGCCGACTACTCCGGCCCAGATCTACCACTTGCTGCGTCGCCAGGTGATCCGCCCGTTGCGCAAGCCGCTGGTAGTGCTGACACCGAAGTCGCTGTTGCGTCATAAATTGGCCATCTCGACCCTGGAAGATCTGGCGGATGGTTCGTTCCAGACCGTGATCCCGGAAATCGACACACTGGATGCGGCCAAGGTTACTCGCCTGGTCCTGTGCAGCGGCAAGGTCTACTACGACCTGCTGGAAAAACGTCGTGCCGAAGGCCGCGAAGACATCGCCATCGTGCG
The DNA here is from genome assembly GCF_013385825.1 of Pseudomonas reactans. GTDB lineage: Bacteria > Pseudomonadota > Gammaproteobacteria > Pseudomonadales > Pseudomonadaceae > Aquipseudomonas > Aquipseudomonas reactans. The sequence continues at coordinate 125,117 of NZ_JACAPG010000003.1, forward strand.
TATCGAGCAGCTTTACCCGTTCCCGGAAGACGACCTGATGGAGGCCATCGCGCCTTACACCAACCTCACCAACGTGGTGTGGTGCCAGGAAGAACCGATGAACCAGGGCGCGTGGTACAGCAGCCAGCATCACCTGCGTCGCAGCATGGGTAACCACAACAAGGCGCTGAACCTGGAGTACGCCGGTCGCGATGCTTCTGCTGCACCTGCATGTGGTTATGCGTCGATGCACGCCGAGCAGCAGGAAAAACTGCTGCAAGATGCTTTCACTGTTTAACGCCTTCGCGCTGACTGAAACCGAATTTTAAGGACACACAGATAATGGCTATCGAAATCAAAGCCCCGTCATTCCCGGAATCGGTTGCCGATGGCACCGTTGCCACTTGGCACAAGAAACCAGGCGACGCTGTAAAGCGTGATGACCTGATCGTTGACATCGAGACCGACAAAGTCGTTCTGGAAGTGTTGGCCGAAGCTGACGGCGTGCTGGGCGCAATCGTTGCTGAAGAAGGCGCTACCGTTCTGTCGAACCAGGTACTGGGCTCGATCGAAGAGGGCAGCGCTGCTGCCGCTGCTCCTGCTCCTGCTGCTGCACCGGCAGCCGCCGCTGCCCCTGCCGCCGCTCCGGCTGCTGGCGCTGAAGACCCGATCGCTGCACCGGCTGCCCGTCAGTTGGCTGAAGAGAACGGCATCAACCTGGCGTCCGTCAAAGGCACTGGCAAAGACGGTCGCATCACCAAGGAAGATGTGGTTGCTGCTGTTGAAGCCAAGAAAAACGCTCCAGCTGCCGCACCTGCCAAGGCTGCTGCCCCGGCTGCCGCTGCTCCTGTGTTCGCCGCTGGCGACCGCACCGAGAAGCGCGTTCCGATGACTCGCGTACGTGCCACCGTGGCCAAGCGTCTGGTTGAAGCACAGTCGAACATGGCGATGCTGACCACCTTCAACGAAGTCGACATGACCGAAGTCATGGCCCTGCGTTCGAAGTACAAGGATCTGTTCGAGAAGTCCCACAACGGCGTGCGCCTGGGCTTCATGTCCTTCTTCGTGAAAGCGGCCACCGAAGCGCTGAAACGCTTCCCGGCTGTCAACGCTTCCATCGACGGTGGCGACATCGTTTACCATGGCTACGCAGACGTCGGCGTTGCCGTGTCCAGCGACCGTGGCCTGGTGGTGCCGGTACTGCGTAACGCCGAACTGATGAGCCTGGCTGAAATCGAGGGCGGCATCGCCGGCTTCGGCAAGAAAGCCCGTGACGGCAAGCTGACCATCGACGAGATGACCGGCGGTACCTTCACCATCACCAACGGTGGTACCTTCGGTTCGATGATGTCGACGCCGATCGTCAACCCACCACAAGCGGCAATCCTGGGCATGCACAACATCATCCAGCGTCCGATGGCCATCAACGGCCAAGTCGTGATCCGCCCAATGATGTATCTGGCGCTGTCGTACGATCACCGCCTGATCGATGGTAAAGAAGCCGTGACTTTCCTGGTGACCATCAAGAACCTGCTGGAAGACCCGGCTCGTCTGTTGCTGGATATCTGATTGAAGCAGCTGCAAGTTGCGAGCTACAAGCTGTAAGAAAAAGCAGCTTGGCTTGCAGCTTGCGGCTAAAAGCTTGTCGCAAATAGAGGATCTATTTTCATGACACAGAAATTTGACGTCGTAGTGATTGGTGCAGGTCCTGGCGGCTATGTTGCCGCCATCAAGGCCGCACAACTGGGCCTCTCGACTGCTTGCATCGAAAAATACACCGACAAGGAAGGCAAACTGGCGCTGGGCGGTACTTGCCTGAACGTCGGTTGCATTCCTTCCAAGGCGCTGCTGGACAGCTCCTGGAAATTCCACGAAGCCCAAGACGGTTTCGCGATCCACGGCATCAACCATGCTGGCGTGACTATGGACGTGCCAGCAATGGTCGGCCGTAAAGCCAACATCGTTAAAGGCCTGACTTCCGGCGTTGCCACCTTGTTCAAGGCCAACGGCGTGACTTCCCTGCAAGGCCACGGCAAGCTGCTGGCTGGCAAGAAAGTTGAAATCACCAAGCCAGACGGCTCGACCGAAATCATCGAAGCCGAGAACGTGATCCTGGCCCCAGGTTCGCGTCCAATCGACATCCCGCCTGCTCCCGTTGACCAGAACGTGATTGTTGATTCGACTGGCGCCCTGGAATTTCAGGCAGTGCCTAAGCGCCTGGGCGTGATCGGCGCTGGCGTGATCGGCCTGGAACTGGGTTCGGTATGGTCCCGCCTGGGTTCCGAAGTCACCGTGCTGGAAGCCCTGGACACGTTCCTGCTGGCTGCCGACACCGCAGTATCCAAAGAAGCGCTGAAAACCCTGACCAAACAAGGTCTGGACATCAAGCTGGGCGCTCGCGTGACCGGTTCGAAAGTCAACGGTGAAGAAGTTGTCGTCAACTACACCGACAAGGATGGCGAAAAAACCATCACTTTCGACAAGCTGATCGTAGCCGTGGGTCGCCGTCCAGTGACCACCGACCTGCTGGCAGCCGACAGCGGCGTGACCCTCGATGAGCGCGGCTACGTGCACGTTGACGATCACTGCGCGACCACCGTGCCTGGCGTCTACGCCATCGGCGACGTGGTGCGTGGCATGATGCTGGCGCACAAGGCTTCCGAAGAAGGCATCATGGTTGTCGAGCGCATCAAGGGCCACAAAACCCAGATGAACTACGACCTGATCCCATCGGTTATCTACACCCACCCGGAAATTGCATGGGTCGGCAAGAACGAACAGCAGTTGAAAGCTGAAGGCGTTGAAGTTAACGTCGGCACCTTCCCGTTTGCCGCTTCTGGCCGTGCCATGGCAGCCAACGACACCGGTGGTTTTGTCAAAGTCATCGCTGATGCCAAGACTGACCGCGTATTGGGCGTCCACGTGATTGGCCCGAGCGCTGCAGAACTGGTTCAGCAAGGCGCGATCGGTATGGAATTCGGCACCAGTGCCGAAGACCTGGGCATGATGGTCTTCTCCCATCCGACCCTGTCCGAAGCGTTGCATGAAGCAGCGTTGGCTGTGAATGGCGGCGCCATCCACATCGCCAACCGCAAGAAGCGCTAAGCGAGATAATAAGAAACCACGGCGGAGTTGCCCGTCGTGAGCCTTGCGCGCAAGACTCACCGCGGAATATCCGCTGGACGCAGTCTTGCGCAGCTTTACGGGCCTTGAGCCCCGCAAGTTGCGCAAGCAGCAGTCACAGGTGGCGCGGCACTCATAATGAGCGCAGCGCCGAATGCGCAGTACCTAACGAAGACGGTAAAAAGCATGAATCTTCACGAGTATCAGGGTAAGCAGCTGTTCGCTGAATACGGCCTGCCAGTTTCCAAGGGCTACGCAGTAGACACCCCGGAAGCAGCAGCAGAAGCTTGCGACAAAATCGGCGGCAGCGAGTGGGTTGTCAAAGCCCAGGTCCACGCTGGTGGTCGCGGTAAAGCGGGCGGCGTTAAGCTGGTTCGCAGCAAAGAAGACGCCAAGGCCTTCGCACAGCAGTGGCTGGGCAAGCGTCTGGTGACTTACCAGACTGATGCCAATGGCCAGCCAGTCACCAAGATCCTGGTTGAATCGTGCACTGATATCGCTAAAGAGCTGTACCTGGGCGCTGTCGTTGACCGTTCGAGCCGTCGCATCGTGTTCATGGCTTCCACCGAAGGTGGCGTGGACATTGAGAAGATCGCCGAAGAAACCCCAGAAAAAATTCTGAAAGCCACTATCGATCCACTGGTTGGCGCTCAGCCATTCCAGGGTCGCGAGCTGGCTTTCCAGCTGGGCCTGGAGGGCAAGCAAGTTGCCCAGTTCGCCAAGATCTTCGTCGGTCTGGCCAAACTGTTCCAGGATCACGATCTGGCCCTGCTGGAAGTGAACCCGCTGGTGATCAAGGCTGACGGCGATCTGCACTGCCTGGACGCCAAGATCAACATCGACGCCAACGCCATGTACCGTCAGCCTAAGCTGAAGACTTTCCACGATCCGTCGCAAGACGATCCGCGCGAAGCGCACGCTGCCAAGTTCGAGCTGAACTACGTAGCCCTGGAAGGCAACATCGGTTGCATGGTCAACGGTGCTGGCCTGGCCATGGGTACCATGGACATCGTCAACCTGCATGGCGGCAAACCAGCCAACTTCCTCGACGTGGGCGGTGGTGCTACCAAAGAACGCGTTACCGAAGCTTTCAAGATCATCCTGTCCGACTCCAACGTCGCTGCAGTACTGGTCAACATCTTCGGCGGCATCGTTCGTTGCGACATGATTGCCGAAGGCATCATCGGTGCAGTGAAAGAAGTTGGCGTTAAAATCCCGGTTGTTGTTCGCCTCGAAGGTAACAACGCTGAACTGGGCGCTAAAGTACTGGCAGAAAGCGGTTTGAACATCATCGCGGCTACCAGCCTGACCGACGCTGCTCAACAAGTTGTCAAAGCTGCGGAGGGCAAATAATGAGCGTCCTGATCAATAAAGACACCAAAGTTATCTGCCAGGGTATTACCGGTTCGCAAGGTAGTTTCCACACCCAGCAAGCCATCGAATACGGCACCAAGATGGTTGGCGGCGTAACGCCAGGCAAAGGCGGCACCGAGCACCTGGGCCTGCCAGTGTTCAACACCGTGAAAGATGCTGTTGCTCAAACTGGCGCTACCGCCAGCGTGATCTACGTTCCAGCTCCTTTCTGCAAGGACTCGATCCTGGAAGCAGCCTTCGGCGGCATCAAGCTGATCGTTTGCATCACCGAAGGCATTCCTACCCTGGACATGCTGGACGCTAAAGTTAAGTGCGACGAGCTGGGTGTTACCCTGATCGGCCCTAACTGCCCAGGCGTGATCACTCCAGGCGAATGCAAGATCGGCATCATGCCAGGTCACATTCACTTGCCAGGCAAAGTCGGTATCGTTTCCCGTTCCGGCACCCTGACCTACGAAGCTGTGAAGCAGACCACTGACGCCGGTTTCGGTCAGTCGACTTGCGTAGGCATCGGCGGTGACCCGATCCCAGGCTCGAACTTCATCGACATCCTGAAACTGTTCCAGGAAGACCCGAAGACCGAAGCGATCGTAATGATCGGTGAGATCGGCGGTTCGGCTGAAGAAGAAGCGGCTGCCTACATCAAGGCACACGTGACCAAGCCGGTTGTTTCCTACATCGCTGGTGTGACCGCCCCTGCGGGCAAGCGCATGGGCCATGCTGGCGCAATCATCTCTGGCGGCAAGGGCACTGCAGACGAGAAGTTTGCTGCCCTGGAAGACGCAGGCGTTAAAACCGTGCGTTCGCTGGCAGACATCGGCAAGGCTTTGTCCGAGCTGACCGGTTGGGCTGTCAAGTAAGCCTCGCGCTTAGCTGACGCTTCACCCACACAAAGGCCACCTTCGGGTGGCCTTTGTGCTTTCTGGGTTTATCCCTGCGTGGCGCGTGAACCCCTTGTAGGAGCCGGCTTGCCGGCGATCGCGGTGGTTCAGCGGCAGAATAGTCCACTGATGCACCGCCATCGCCGGCAAGCCGGCTCCTACAGTTTTGTGTATTGCCACATTAAGTAAACTGTCTTCCTTGCCAAATTAAGTATGAAAACGCGACATTAAGATGTCGCTTATCGGACAGTCCGCCCCGCAACAGTGCGTTTGTCAGCCCAATTCTGTAACCTAGCCGCCTCTTTATGCGTGCGCATCCCAAAAGGAAGCCCCGCGCTAGACCGGTCGGCTCCCATAAGGGCCGGCAGTATTTCCCTCATCCATAGGGAATCCCTCTCTAAATTCCGATTCAGTAGTGTGGTATTTCCCGAAATGAAAGTGTTGAAAAGCCAGGATGTCCTGGCGTTGGGCTTTATGACGTTTGCCCTGTTCGTGGGCGCCGGCAACATCATCTTCCCGCCTATCGTTGGTTTGCAGTCCGGACCTCACGTCTGGATGGCAGCGCTGGGCTTTCTGATCACGGCCGTCGGCCTGCCGGTGGTCACCGTGATCGCCCTGGCCAAGGTCGGTGGCGGTATGGACGCGCTGAGCAGCCCAATCGGCAAGATCGCCGGTGGGCTGCTGGCGGCGGCGGCGTATCTGGCGGTAGGGCCGCTGTTCGCCACCCCGCGTACGGCCACCGTATCCTTTGAAGTGGGCCTGGCGCCGCTGACGGGCGAAAGCCCACTGGCGCTGTTCCTCTACAGTTCGGTGTATTTCCTGGTGGTGTTCTTTGTCTCCCTGTACCCAGGGCGACTGCTGGACACCGTGGGGCGCTTCCTCGCACCGCTGAAGATCATCGCGCTGGCAATCCTCGGAATCGCCGCCTTTGCCTTGCCGGCCGGTGAAGTGGGCGTCGCTACTCCGGAATATGTGGCCGCACCGTTTTCCCAAGGCTTTATCCAGGGCTACCTGACCATGGATACCCTGGGCGCCCTGGTGTTTGGTATCGTGATCGTCAATGCCATCCGCTCCCGTGGCGTCGAATCGCCGAAGCTCATCACCCGTTACGCCATCATTGCGGGCTTGATTGCTGGCGTGGGCCTGGCCCTGGTGTACTTCAGCCTTTTCCGCCTGGGTTCGGGCAGCCATGCCGTTGCCGCGGGCGCGAGCAACGGCGCAGCGGTGCTGCATGCTTACGTGCAACACACCTTCGGCTCCCTGGGTAGCGGCTTCCTGGCCGTGCTGATCTCCCTGGCGTGCCTGGTCACTGCTGTGGGTCTGACCTGCGCCTGCGCCGAGTACTTCAGCCGTATCCTGCCGCTGTCCTACAAGGCCCTGGTGGTGATCCTGGCGCTGTTCTCGCTGTTCGTGTCCAACTTGGGCCTGACCAAGCTGATTGCCTTCTCGATCCCGGTACTCACTGCGATCTACCCACCGTGCATAGTGCTGGTGGCCTTGAGCTTCTGCAAAGACTTCTGGCATGAACAGGGCCGCATTGTTGGCCCGGTGATGCTGGTGTCGTTCATCTTTGGCTGCATCGACGCACTCAAGGGCGCTGGTCTGGCCGACTGGATGCCGTCGCAATTGGCACACCTGCCGCTGAGCGAGCAGGGCCTGGCGTGGCTGGTGCCGTCGGTATTGACCCTGGTGGTGGCGTTTGGAGTTGATCTTCTGCTCGGCAAGCGCAGCGAAGCGATCGCTTAAACAACCGGGTTTACGTTACAAGGAAATGCCTCGTATCAATCGATACGGGGCATTTTTTATGCTTATAGAACACGATCCCGTAGGAGCCGGCTTGCCGGCGATGGGGATCCATCAGTCACGAACTGGATTGGCTGACACACCGCCATCGCTGGCAAGCCAGCTCCTACAATAGATTGTGTTCACCCAACCACCGTTGAATAGGACCCGCATGTCGTTCGTCGAGACCAATCAGATCCACCTGCTTGCCGCCCTCTGGTTCGTCCTGTGCTGGGGCGGCTACACGCGTTATGCCACCTGGAAAGCCCGCGACACGGCCTGCCTGGCCAGTGTCCTGCATCTGTATCGCGAAGACTGGATGCGGCGCATGCTGCTGCGCGACAACCGCATCGCCGACGCCAGTGTGATCGGCAACCTGGAACGCAATGCCTCGTTCTTCGCCTCCAGCACCTTGATCATCCTCGCTGGCATTCTCACCGTGCTCGGCGCCTCCGAGCGCGCGGTGTCGTTGCTGGCGGATATCCCCATGGTGCAGCAGGCGTCCCAGGGTATGTCGGAGATCAAGCTGCTGTGCCTGGCGCTGGTGTTCGTCTACGCGTTCTTCACATTCAGCTGGTGCATGCGCCAGTACAACTTCGCGGCGGTGCTGGTGGGTTCGGCGCCGATGATTGGTGAGCGGCATGTGTCGGAACAGGAGCGCAAAGCGTTTGCCCTGCGCGCGGCGCGGGTGATCTCCATGGCCGCTAACCAGTTCAACTTCGGTCTGCGCGCTTATTACTTCGGCATGACGATGCTGGCGTGGTTTGTCAGCCCCTGGTTGTTCATGTTGATGAGCAGCGGGGTGGTACTGGTGCTGTACCGTCGGGAGTTTCACTCCGACGTGCTGCAAGTGATGGTGTATACGCAAACGGACACGCCGCCGCCGGAACCGGCTAAAGAAGGGGGCTAACTAAGGCCTCCAAATAGAAAACCCAGACAAAGTAAAGCCCGCTATCTAAGCGGGCTTTCTTTTTGCAGCCAGGCTATTTCAAGCCGCGGTCTCAAGAACCGGTGGCTGGGGTAGCAGGTGCTGCTTCTTTTGCGGCGGCTGCGTTCGATTCAGCCTGAGCTTTGGCAGCATCGGCGTTTTCTTTCGCAGCGTCGTTCACTTTATCCTGAGCCTTCGCCATATCTTTCTGAGCTTGCTCAGAGTGCGCGGCGGCGTCTTGGGCTTTGTCTTCGGATTTCTTGTCGCAAGCAGCGAGACCGAGGGCAGCGGCGAGCATCATGGAAATAGCTAAAGTCTTGCGCATGGGTGTTTCTCCTTATTGAAGATATCTACTGGCCTTTCGAGCATGGCGGTTCGGCATTAGTTCCTTTTATTCCATAGATATATAAATCGCTGACTAACCGGAACTTTTGCCCGCCCACCCCTTCCGCGGATCAACACTAATAAGAGTCTGGAACGAATGACCGAAAATCCCCTGTTAGAGCGCGCGACGCGCTTTGTTTCGGCCTTGCGCCATTGCCAGGTGCTGGGCATTACCGCTCATCAGGCCAGCGAGGAGGGCATCACCTTGATCATGCCCTACGCCCCGCATTTAGTGGGTGATCCCCAGTCAGGCGTGATCCACGGCGGCGCGCTGACCTCCCTGATGGACACCGCCTGCGGCATGGCCACCCTGTGTGTGCTGCCGGAATTCGAAGTGTGCCCGACCCTCGACCTGCGCGTTGACTACATGCATCCCGCGGCGCCCCACAAACCCGTGTATGGCTTCGCCCAATGCTATCGGGTGACCACCGACGTGATCTTCACCCGTGGCTTTGCCTATCAGGACGACCCCCAGCAACCCATTGCCCATGTGGTGGGCACGTTCATGCGCATGGGCAAACGCCTCAAGGGCACCCAAGGATTGGGCAGTACGATCAAGGGAGAGCAGGCATGACGCATCGATTCAAGACCCGCTTGGAGCAGGCCCATGAGCGTGGCGATTACGAGGCGCTGCTCAATCTGATTCCCTACGCCAAGCTCATCGGCATTGAATGCACGCGGCTGGGGGATGAGCTGTTGTTCCGCCTGCCGGCCAACAAGGACAATATTGGTAACCCCATATTGCCGGCGCTGCACGGCGGGGTGATTGCGGGCTTTATGGAGCTGTCGGCGGCGCTGCATCTGCTGGTGTTCACGGGCGCGCCGGGCATCCCGAAAATCATCGATTTTTCCCTGGATTACCTGCGCGCCGGGCAGTTCCGCGACACCTACGCCAAATGCCAGGTGTGGCGCCAGGGCCGACGGGTGGCAAACGTGGCGATCACCGCCTGGCAAAGCACGGCGGCCGAGCCCATCGCCACCGCTCGCGCGCATTTCAAGATCGAGGAACCACGCCGCCCTTGAAATCCCCGTCTTAGCCCCCAACTTTGATGACAACCCGCCGCCAACCCTCAAGGGCGCGGCCACTGCCATCCAATTGGAGTTTGATGACCATGAGTGTGGAAACTCAAAAGGAAACCCTGGGCTTCCAGACCGAGGTGAAGCAACTGCTGCACCTCATGATCCATTCGCTTTATTCCAACAAGGAAATTTTCCTTCGCGAATTGATCTCGAACGCCTCTGACGCTGTCGACAAATTACGTTTCGAAGCCCTGTCCAAGCCTGAGTTGCTGGAAGGTGGCGCCGAACTGAAAATCCGTGTGAGCTTCGACAAAGACGCCAAGACCGTCACCCTCGAAGACAACGGCATCGGCATGAGTCGTGAAGACGCGATTACCCATCTGGGCACCATCGCCAAATCCGGCACCGCTGATTTCATGAAAAACCTGTCGGGCGACCAGAAGAAAGATTCGCACCTGATCGGCCAGTTCGGCGTGGGCTTCTATTCTGCCTTCATCGTGGCTGACCAAGTGGAAGTGTTCAGCCGTCGTGCCGGCCTCGACGCCAGCGAAGGTGTGCACTGGTCGTCCAAAGGCGAAGGCGAATTTGAAATCGCCACTGTCGACAAGGCAGATCGTGGTACCCGAATCGTCCTGCACCTCAAAGACGGTGAAGATGAATTTGCCGATGGCTGGCGTCTGCGCAACATCGTCAAGAAGTACTCCGATCACATCGCCCTGCCAATCGAGTTGCCGAAAGAACAAGCGGCTGCCGAAGGCGAAGAGGCTCCCGCCCAGGAATGGGAAGTGGTCAACCGCGCCAGCGCGCTGTGGACCCGTCCGCGTACCGAGATCAAGGACGAGGAATACCAGGAGTTCTACAAGCACATCGGTCACGATTACGAAAACCCGCTGAGCTGGAGCCACAACAAGGTCGAAGGCAAGCTGGAATACAGCTCGCTGCTCTACGTACCGGCCCGTGCTCCGTTCGACCTGTACCAGCGTGAAGCGCCGAAAGGCCTGAAGCTCTACGTGCAGCGCGTGTTCGTGATGGACCAGGCGGAGTCCTTCCTGCCGTTGTACCTGCGCTTTATCAAAGGTGTGGTCGACTCCAACGATTTGTCGCTGAACGTGTCGCGGGAAATCCTGCAGAAAGACCCGATCATCGACTCCATGAAGTCGGCGCTGACCAAGCGCGTGCTCGACATGCTGGAAAAACTGGCGAAGAACGAGCCTGAGCAATACAAAGGCTTCTGGAAAAACTTCGGCCAGGTCATGAAAGAAGGCCCGGCGGAAGATTTCGCCAACAAGGAAAAAATCGCCGGCCTGCTGCGTTTTGCTTCGACTCACGAAGAAGGCGGCGAGCAAGTGGTGTCCCTGGCCGAATACCTGGCACGCGCCAAGGAAGGTCAGGACAAGATCTACTACCTGACCGGCGAAACCTACGCTCAGGTCAAGAACAGCCCGCACCTGGAAGTCTTCCGCAAGAAAGGCATCGAAGTGCTGCTGCTGACTGACCGTATCGATGAGTGGCTGATGAGCTACCTCAACGAGTTCGACGGCAAGTCCTTCGTCGACGTGGCCCGTGGTGACCTGGACCTGGGTAACCTGGACTCCGAAGAAGAGAAGAAAGAAGCCGAAGAAGTCGCCAAGTCCAAAGAAGGCCTGGTTGAGCGGATCAAGGCGTCCCTGGGCGAGGCGGTCAGCGAAGTACGGGTTTCCCACCGTCTGACCGACTCCCCGGCGATCCTGGCTATCGGCGAGCAGGACCTGGGCATGCAGATGCGCCAGATCCTCGAAGCCAGCGGCCAGAAGGTGCCGGATTCCAAGCCGATCTTCGAATTCAACCCGGCTCACCCGCTGATCGAGAAACTCGACGGCGAGCAAAGCGAAGAGCGGTTTGGCGACCTGTCGCACATCCTCTTCGACCAAGCGGCCCTGGCCGCTGGCGACAGCTTGAAAGACCCGGCCGCCTATGTGCGCCGCCTGAACAAGCTGTTGGTTGAACTGTCGGTTTGACCCTGACGTAGAAAAACCCGCTTCGGCGGGTTTTTTCGTTCTGGCGCTTAACTGTAGGAGCGAGCTTGCTCGCGAAAAACGTCAACGATAACGCGCCCATCCTGGGTTAACGCGGTGCCCTTGAGTTTTTCGCGAGCAAGCTCGCTCCTACAGAAGGCAACATTGTGAGTGCACCTCAACCGGAGAAAATGATGAGCCAAGTCACTGTACGTTCCGTGGTCTATCAGATTGATGGCCAGTCTTACGAAAGCCGTCTAGCGTTCGATGCTAGCCAAAAGGGCCCGCTGCCGGGCCTGTTGATGGCGCCGAACTGGATGGGGGTGAGTGCGGGTGCCGAAGAGATCGCCAAGAGCGTGGCCAGCAAGGGCTACGTGGTGTTGATTGCCGACCTGTACGGTCAGACCGTGCGTCCGTCAAACGGCGATGAAGCCGGCGCGGCGATGATGCCGTTGAAGAATGACAACCCTAAACTGCTCAAGCTCATGCAAGCAGCACTTGATCAACTGCAGGGACAGGCCGAGGTGGATACCTCGAAGCTGGCGACCTTCGGCTTCTGCTTTGGCGGTTTCTGCTCGCTGGAACTGGCGCGGACTGGTGCACCTTTGAAGGCGGCCGTTTCGTTCCACGGCACCATCGACACCCAGAACCCGGCCGGTGCCAAGCACGTCAAGGGTTCAGTGCTGGTGCTGCATGGTGCGTCCGATCCATTGGTGCCGAAAGCGCAACTGCCGGCGTTCGAAGATGAAATGAACGCGGCCGGTGTGGATTGGCAATTGCTGAGCTATGGCGGTGCGGTGCATTCCTTCACCGACCCCCATGCCAATGTGCCGGGCAAAATGATGTATGACGCGAAGACCGCTGCGCGGGCGTTCCAGTCGATGCATAACTTGCTGGATGAAGTGTTCAAGGGCTGATGGCCTCATCGCTGGCAAGCCAGCTCCTACATTTGAAACGCGTCTTCCTGTAGGAGCCGGCTTGCCGGCGATAGCTACCTCTCCGGCAACTCAATTCTTTCAGATTCACCCGGCACCGTCGGCCAATTCCCCGCCGCCCAGCGCTGCCTGGCCTGTTCGATCACCGCCGGATCACTCGCGACAAAATTCCAGTTGATCCGCCGCGGCCCATCCAACGGCGCGCCGCCAAACACCACCAGATGGCAATCGCTTTCGGCAAACAGTGTCATCTCTTGGCCAGCCGGCAGTACCACCAGGCTGTGCGCCTCCAGCAGCTGGCCGTCCAACTGCGCCTCACCCTCCAGCACATACACCGCACGTTCCTCATGCTCATCCGGAATCAGCAGGGTCGTGGCCGTCTGCATCTGTACCTCGGCATACAACGTGGGTGACAGCACCGGCACCGGCGACTTGAGGCAGAACCCATCGCCCGCGATCAGGCGTATCTGCACGCCCAGGTTGTCACTGACCGGCAGGCTCGCTGCCGGGTGATGGCTGTAGTGTCCCGGCCCGGTCTCGTGGTCCTTGGGTGAGGCCAGCCACACTTGCAACCCATGCAGGCTAAAACCGCTGGCCTTGAGCGGCTCAGGGGTGCGTTCGACATGGGCAATCGCGCTGCCGGCCGTCATCCAGCTCACATCACCGGCCTGCACCACCTGATCCGAACCCAGGCTGTCCTTGTGCTGCAATGCACCTTCAAACAGATAGGTGAGGGTCGACAGCCCGATATGCGGATGCTGGCGGATATTCATGCCATCGCCCGGTGCATAACGAGTGAGCAGCATATGGTCGAAGAACACAAAAGGCCCGACGCTGCGGCATTCCCGCGACGGCAGCGGGCGCAGGATCGGTTGGCCTTCGACATCTTCGGGGCGAGGGCGGATCACGGTGAGGGGAGTCATGGTGCGTCCCAGTCTGAGCGGGTTAGATGCTGCTGAGCATAACCCGCTCGGTAGGATGTTGCCGCTATTGGCTGAAGGCGCCTTCCGACAGCTTTGTCTCGATGGTGACTTCAGCGGTGGTCATCAGCTTGTGCACCGGGCAGCGATCGGCCACACGGTGCAGCTCGTCGCGTTGCTCGTCGGTGAGCACACCCTTGAGCGTCAGCTTGACGTTGAGCTTGTATTTGCCCTTTTGCTCTTCGGTGGCGTCGTGGGTGACTTCCACCGTCACGCCGGTCAACGGGATGTCTTTCTTCTGTGCGTAGAGCTTGACGGTCAGCGCTTTGCACGACGCCAGGGCGGCGTCGAAGTAGTCATGGGGGGAGGGCGCCGAGTCGTCGCCACCCAGGCTTTTGGGCAGGTCGGTAAACAACTCATGGTTATTGATATTGACGCTATGACGGAAGTTGTCCTGGTTCAGGGTATTCACGGTAACAGACATGGTAAACCTCACAGGGTGGCAGGATGAAGGTCATGCAGTTATAGAGCATGCTGGCACTTCGGTGTTCCGCGTTTTTTGCCGGATGAACCCTGGCAGCGTGAGCAAGGTCTACCCGTATCAGCCCTTATCGAGGTTTTATCGTGCCCTTGACCCGCCTGACGCTTGCCCTGTTGCTCACCGCCAGCAGTCTTGCTGCGCAGGCCCGCGACTATGCCTACAGCGATGCGCACCTGCATTACGTGGATTTCTTCCAGGAAACCGCAGGGATGGACAAGCTGCTCAAGGCCATGGCCGACAGCCGCATCGAGCACGTGATGATTTCCGGTATCCCGGTCGCCAAGAAATGGCACGAAGACGAACCCAAGCGGCCGCGTTACTACGCCGGTGATGACGCCGATGCCTACTGGTACAGCGCCACCGACGTGATCGTCGCCGCAGCGGTCAACAAGCTGACCCCCGAGCAGCGTCGCCATTTCCATCCCTTCCTGTCCGGCTTCAACCCCAACGACAAGAACTCGGCCGCCCATATCCAGCGCATGCTCGACCTCAATCCGGGGCTCTGGCAGGGCATCGGCGAAGTCTTCACGCGTCATGACGACCTCACGGCCATCACCGCGGGCGACACCCCGCGTGCCAACAACGAAGCCATGACCCGCATCTATCACCTGGCGGCAGAAAACGACCTGCCGGTGATGCTGCACTCCAACATCACCTCCAAGCGCGAGCGCAACCCGTTGTACCTGGCTGAAGTGGAAGAACCGCTGCGCAACCATCCGCACACCCGCTTTATCTGGGCCCACGCCGGCACCAGCAAGGAAATTCATCGTCATCAGGTGCAGATGGACTTTTTGCTGCCGACCTTGAGCCGCCTGTTGGAGGCTTATCCCAACCTGTATGTCGACCTGTCCTGGAGCATGCTCACCCCGTATCTGCTGGATGATGCGGGTCAGCCCCGCCCTGAGTGGGTAGAGCTGGTGGAACGCTTCCCGGAACGCTTTATGTTGGGTTCGGACGTAGTGGGGCGTTTCAATAAATTGGGTAAGGAAATGCGCCGCTTCGATCCCTTTTTGGATGCATTGCCTGAGGACGTTGCGCACAAAGTGGCGCGGGACAACTTCCTGGCGATCCTGCCTAAAGCTACACGCGATGGTATGGCACGCTGATATCGCGTTTTCGTCTTACGCAAAGAAGGTAATAGGCCGATACCTTTCAAGAGCCAGCTGCAAATGGATGCAGCGCATTTGGAAGGAGCCAAGGCATGAGTATCAGAAGTCTGAATATCGCCCCGCGCGCAGGCCTGGGGTTTGGCCTGTTGGCGTTAATGGTGTTTGCCCTGGGCGGATTTGCCCTGTTGCAGATGGCCAATATGCGCCAGCAGTCGGACCAGGTGGAAAATAACTGGCTGCCCAGCGTGATGGCCGTGGGGGAGATGAGCCAGGACCTGCTGCGCATCCGGGCGCTGACCTTGCGCCTGCTGGTTAATCGCGATCCCCAGGCGCTGGCGCAGAATGAGCAGAAACTCATTGACCTCAAAAACGGCCTGCACCACGCGCAGACGCTCTATGAGGCGCTGATCGTATTGCCCGAGGAGCGCACGCTGTTTGATCGCTTCAAGGCCCAGGAGCAGCAGTACCTGCAACGTCAGGAGCAGGTCGTAGGGTTTTCCAAGGCCAATCAGCTCGAGGACGCAATCAGGGTGGTCAACGGTGAGATGAACCAGCTCGCTGATGAAATGGCCGCGACCCTGCACGATCTGGTCAACCTCAACAAAGCCAATGCCAATCAGGCTGCCAGCCTGGCGCAAAGCGTGTTCAGCCAGTCGCGCAGTTGGGTGATCGGCATGATCGTGCTCACCGCACTGATCACCATCGGCCTGGCCGTGTGGCTGACGCGCAGCATCGTGTTGCCCCTGGCCCAGTCGCTGAAAGTCGCCCAGGGCGTGGCCAGTGGCGATCTGACCGGCGAGATCCAGGTGAGTGGCAACGATGAGCCGGCGCGCCTGCAGCAGGCGCTCAAGGGCATGCAGGACAACCTGCGCGATACCATCCGGCGTATTGCCGAATCGTCGAACCAGTTGGCGTCCGCCTCGGAGGAACTTAGCTGCGTGACTGAAGACGCCACCCGTGGTTTGCACCAGCAGAATCAGGAAATCGAGCAGGCCGCCACGGCGGTGAACCAGATGACGGCAGCCGTGGAGGAGGTGGCAAGCAACGCAGTGGCCACGTCCCAAGCGTCCCGCGAGTCCGACCGCATTGCCCAGCATGGGCGCGAGCAAGTGCATCAGACCGTGGTGTCGATCGAGGCGCTGGCCACCGATGTGACGGATAACGTGACGCAGGTCGAGGACCTGGCGCAGAAGGTCTATGGCATCAGCAAGGTACTGGACGTGATCCGCTCGATTGCCGAGCAGACCAACCTGTTGGCCTTGAATGCCGCCATTGAAGCGGCGCGCGCCGGGGATGCAGGGCGTGGGTTTGCCGTAGTGGCCGACGAAGTGCGGGCCTTGGCTCATCGCACCCAGCAGTCGACCCAGGAAATCGAGCAGATGATCAGCGGGATCCAGCAAGGCACCGATCAGGCGGTCAGCTCGATGCAGCAAAGTAATACGCGAGCACGCTCGACCTTGGATATCGCCAAGTCGGCGGGCACGGCGTTGGAGGAAATCGCCTCGGCGTTCACCTTGATCAACGAACGCAACCTGGTGATCGCCAGCGCGTCAGAGCAGCAGGCAGCGGTGGCGCGGGAGGTGGATCGCAATTTGATGAACATTCGCGATTTGGCGCACCAGACATCGACCGGGGCGAATCAGACGAGTGCGGCGAGCCAGGAGTTGTCGCGGTTGGCGGTGGACCTGAATACGATGGTGGCGCGGTTTTCGGTGTAACCGTTTTGTGGCGAGGGAGCAAGCTCCCTCGCCACAGGGTTTGCAGAAACGCAAAAAGCCCCGGCTCGCAAGAACCGGGGCTTTTTGGCAGGTTGCTGACAGTGGCTGGCTAGCCTCGTGGAATGTAGTCAGGTAGTCGCTTAAAGACTGACCAGCGTAACGACGCCTGCGTTGTCATTTGAGACCAACAGGTGTCGGCCATTGGGAGTCACTTTTAGATCCCGAGGACCGTTGAATCCTTGCAGCGTGGCCACGTCTTTAAGTTCGTTGGTCGAGGTATCCAGGACTTTGACTGTATTGTCACCGTTATCCGCCACATAAAGTAGTTCTTGAGACGGATGCGGTGCCACTCCTACAGCCATGGTAAAGCCTGATTTTACGTCCATCATGTCGTTGAGCAGGCGATTAAACATACCCACGTTAGTATTTGCTGCAAAGAAGGACTTTTCACTGTTTTTAGAGAAGGCAATGTCGTGAATAGGGTTTCTAAAGGGCGCCTCGGTTATATAAGTGTCCGATACCGTATCCAGTCGGCGTATGCCGCTTGCTCTTGCGTCGATGTAAAGGATATTTTCGGGTGACATGTAGAGCCGCCCAGTGTCATATATTGTGGCAATATATTTTGATACTGAGCCTGTAACATTAGTATTGATTTTATACAAGTATAAATTATTGACGTAGTTGTACGGGCCTGCGCCATAGGCGAAGGTGGCTGCTCCGTTAGTTGCGGTGATATGTTTTAGGAGGGAATAATATTCGAAGGCTGAGTAAATATGGGCGAAGGTGGCCGTATCGTAGAGGCTGACATAAGTTGATTGGAATCGGCTGACTACAAGTTTAGTGCCGTCATTGTTTAAAGCGATTCCAGTGGAGTTCGGTATGTTTAAGGTCGTTACGACGACGCCTCTTGCTATATCAATAATGCTGACGCTCTTTGAGCCGAAGCTAAACACAAACGCCGTCACGCTGTTTTGCGTTATAACAATCTGGTGCGGGCCTTGGCCCACAGGAATATGTTTAGAAATTACGGGTAGCCGATCCACCACGTACTCGACCGGTTTCAGCTTGATCGCGCTGCTTTCCACGCCCAGTTCATCCATCGAAACACTCGCTTCGACGGTCAGCACACTGCCTTTGGGCAGACTTTGCCTATAGGCCTCAGGTATAAGGTCAAGCGTCCGCTTGGCCGCAAACTCAGCAGCGCTCACCTTGATGCCTTGTCGCAGGAACAGATCGGAAGAACTTCTCAGGCGAATGAAAACCGCTTGTCGCTGGTTGAAAAATGGCCACTCGTCGATCCTGACGTTGGCGGGCTGGCTCGCATCAATAACACCATCTTTCTCTTCAGGCACACTCACCACGTCCAGCGCTTGATCCGATAATGCCAGCACGTTAACGGTGAGTGCAGGTGACTCTAAGGTTTGTCCATTGCGAAGCACTTCGAAATAAGCTGTGAACGATCCTCCCAGGTACGCAGCGGCCAATGAACTACTCCACGTAAATGTGATGTAGGTGTGGCCCGCATCCGGGATGCCAGGTTTGCTCGGAATGTTCGGCGTTCCTAGTCCCGGTTTGCCGCGTATGACCAGCGTCACAAGGTCTTGGGGCTGCATATCATATTCAGCACGGAATGTGAGAATCCTCGGGCGTGGCGGTAGTACATCGTTTGTATCGAGCTGCACCACGGCGGGTGATAAGGGGGTCGATTCCAGAAGGGTCGGGTACTTGTTCAACTGCAACATCGCCCCTACGTTAACGACCAATGGCAGAGACTTGAGCGGAATGTCCGTGGGCTGTGTCCTGACTTCCCAATGCAGTGTCATTGTTCCATTTTTATTATTCAGGACAATAGCGCGCGCAATGGTGAAGGGCAGCACAGTGTTAAACCAAATCGATGTTACTTTCAGCCACGCGGTGGTAGTGCTGCCGCCCGGCTTGCTGCCCGTGGCAACGACTCGAACCTCGTCGTTCAAGGCGATAGCGGAATGCGGGTCGACAAGGGCTCTGAGATTGCCTTTGCTCACAAGCTCGTCAAATACATGGTCTGGCGGTAGTGCTTCTTGTGACCTGGGGGCGGGTAACAGGATTTGAATGTCACCGACTTGCACGATGACCGATTGTGAAGGGCGGGCTTTGTCGTTGTCGACGATGTAAAACGCCATGAACGAAGAACCTTCGAATTCGCTGAATGGCCAGTAGTCCAAGACGAAATCGGTGTCTCCGTCGCCTGCGATCTCCGTGTACGGCAAATACACGGGGTCGCCGACGAGGCTTTTGCCTTCGATGATCAGGTCGATTTTGGTTCCGGGAGCCTGTCCGAAATCGCGTACGGTTATTTTTACCGGGTTGGTATCTACCGGCAGTACATTGCCCGAGGTGCCATGTACGACAGGCGGCAAGCGACGGTTGTCGACCGGTGTACCCAGCATCCTATACTCCGCTTCTAAGGATGGCGTATTGCGCTCCCCCTCCCTGATGCGTACGTAGGTGACCAGCAAACGGCCCCCTGTCAGTTTTCGGACGAACTCCAATGGCAGAGCAATGTTGACGCGGAGCAGGGTGGGCTGCAGCACTGTATAGGATTCGGTGTGCGTCAGCGTATCACCGGTCGAGGTAAGCGCAGTGTAGGTGACAAGAAGTTTGTCATTGGCGAGCCAGCCATGGTTTCTAATCGATACCTCGAAGTTCAAATCCTGCGTTTGTGCATCGACATTGATAAACTCATCTTTTAATTCATCATCGTAACCGGACTCAATGACATGCCCCTTGTTCAGGTAAGGGATGGATCCACCACCGGCATTGTTTTGTATGAGTCTTGGAACGGAAAAACCGATGGACTGATTGCCTGCCTTATCCCTTACATACCATTCCAAAATGTTCACGCCGGGTGTCACTTGCTGCCAGGTGCCGTAATAGATGGTTATAGAAATGGGCGCGGTACCGGAAGCTTCAAAGCTGCTCACCGTGTGAGTCACGATCGTCCCGCCGATACTCACGTAGATCACATCGCCTTCTTTGCGGTGGTACACCTGATCCACCAGCGGATTCAACGGATATTTATCAATGAGGATCTCGACACCTAATTGGGCCGCTGCCTGGCTGATGATTCCAAAGGCTTCGATGCTTGCATCTTTAAACCTGATGACCCCCATGTTTTCATTAATGGTGGGGGTGCTTACCTGAGGGTCCAGGCCTGCGGGTTCTTTTGCATCTACCCAGATACTCAATTCCCGAGTCTCGTCAGTGTTGCCGCCCGTGGCTCTGACGAAAGCTTGAAGCTTATTATTCGCCTGGTCTATAAATCTAACGCTCTCTATCGTGAGGAGAACGTGTTTGCCGATATCGGCGTCTTCTTTGCTGACGGTATAGTGAGTCACCTCTGCGCCGTTGAGATTCACCCAGACGTAGTCACCTTCGGCCTGATTAAACCAAGGCCGAAGAATGAAAATGACGCCCAGCGAGCTGACCGTCAGTGCTGCCTTGTTGAGGGCGCCATCGGTGCCAGCTATATCGGTGAGGTTTGGAATGTACGGAATCAATTCAGCAAAGGTGCATTGACCGTCAGTCCCGCTTGGTGGGGCGCATCCGTCTGGAGCAGGTTTGTCAGGTAAGCGTCCCAACGATGACTTGCTACGTTTAACGCGCTTTACCGTTGGTTCGCAGCCGTCGTGTAGAGAGGATTCGGGAGATTGATAGTCGGTCATGATGGGATACCTGCCTGGGTCTTAATTAAGGACGCGACTCGTATTACAGTGCCTGCGTTGAGCCGCAGCCTCGATTCAATGCGCTGCCTCTGACTGTGCCTAGCTGTGAGAATTGACAGTGCCGACAGACGGTAACGACCCAGGGTGGGGCCACCGGTGGTACAGGGGGTAGGGTTGACGGTTCCAGCGCCGGAACAATGGCTCCGCCCGAAGTGGCTCATCACCGGTAACCGCCAACCAGGCCGGCCACCCACAAAAAAGCCCCGAACCAGTCGGGGCTTTTTCATGCAATCAAGCTACAGGTCTTACTGACCCTGCCAGCGTTTCAGCACCAGGGTAGCGTTAGTGCCACCAAAGCCGAAGCTGTTGCTCATCACGGTGTCGATTTTCGCATTCTCAACGGTCTTGGTCAGGATCGGCATGTCAGCCACCACCGGATCAATCTCGTCGATGTTCGCCGAACCGGCCATGAAGTTGCCTTCCATCATCAGCAGGCAGTAGATCGCTTCGTGAACGCCAGCGGCGCCCAGGGAGTGACCGGACAGGCTCTTGGTAGAGCTGATGGCCGGAGCCTTGTCGCCGAATACCGCACGCACGCCTTCCATTTCCTTGGCGTCGCCGACCGGAGTCGAGGTGCCGTGGGTGTTCAGGTAGTCGATTGGGGTATCTACAGTGGACATGGCCATCTGCATGCAACGGATGGCGCCTTCACCGCTTGGGGCAACCATGTCGTAGCCGTCGGAAGTGGCGCCGTAGCCGACGATTTCCGCGTAGATCTTGGCACCACGGGCCAGAGCGTGTTCCAGCTCCTCGACCACCACCATGCCGCCACCGCCGGCGATGACGAAACCGTCACGCTTGGCGTCGTAGGCGCGGGAGGCCTTTTCCGGGGTTTCGTTGTACTGGGTGGACAGTGCGCCCATGGCGTCGAACAGGAACGATTGGCTCCAATGTTCTTCTTCACCGCCGCCGGCGAACACGATGTCCTGCTTGCCCAGCTGGATCTGCTCAACCGCAGTACCGATGCAGTGTGCACTGGTGGCGCAGGCCGAGGAGATCGAGTAGTTCACGCCCTTGATCTGGAACGGCGTGGCCAGGCAGGCCGATACAGTGCTGCCCATGGTCCGCGTGACACGGTACGGGCCAACGCGCTTCACGCCTTTTTCGCGCAGGATGTCCAGCGCTTCCATCTGGTTCAGGGTCGATGCGCCGCCGGAGCCGGCGATCAGGCCGGTGCGTACGTTCGAGACCTGGTCGTCGCTCAGGCCGGAGTCGGCGATCGCGTCTTTCATCGCCAGGTAGGCGTAGGCGGCAGCGTGGCCGACGAAGCGATAGATCTTGCGATCGATCAGTTCTTCGAGGGGCAGGTCGATGGAGCCGGAAACCTGGCTACGCAGACCCATTTCGGCATATTCCGGGTTGAAGCGGATGCCAGGGCGACTTGCACGCAGGTTAGCGGTGACGGTCTCTTTGTCATTGCCCAGGCAAGAAACAATGCCCAGACCAGTGATAACGACGCGGCGCATGCGGATAACCCTTAAAAGTTGTCAGTGGATGTGAATACGCCGACCCGAAGGCCTTCGGCAGTATAGATCTCGCGACCGTCGACGCTCACCGAACCATCGGCGATGGCCAGGTTCAGCTTGCCCTTGAGGACGCGCTTGATTTGAATGTTGTAGGTGACTTTCTTGGCGGTCGGCAGGACCTGGCCAAAGAATTTCACTTCGCCCGAACCCAGGGCGCGACCGCGGCCCGGCAAGCCTTGCCAGCCGAGGAAGAAACCGACCAGTTGCCACATGGCGTCAAGGCCCAGGCAGCCTGGCATCACAGGGTCGCCTTCGAAATGGCAGG
The DNA here is from genome assembly GCF_013385825.1 of Pseudomonas reactans. GTDB lineage: Bacteria > Pseudomonadota > Gammaproteobacteria > Pseudomonadales > Pseudomonadaceae > Aquipseudomonas > Aquipseudomonas reactans. The sequence goes on from NZ_JACAPG010000003.1 coordinate 147,360, forward strand.
CGAAAAACCACAGGTCCGGGGTGATATCCAGCTCGGCGACCAATTCACCTTTGCCGTACTTGCCACCCTCTTCGCTGATATGGGTGATGCGATCCACCATCAGCATGTTCGGGGCGGGCAGTTGCGCGTTACCTGGGCCGAACAGCTCACCGCGACTGCAGCGCAGCAGGTCTTCCCGGGTAAAGGCGTTTTGTTTGGTCATGCGAGCTCCTCAATAATCCCATGCGGCAGGGTAGGGTAAATCTTCCCGAACCGAATGAAGCGTTCATGCCTCATGTCGGCAGCCTACACATAGACTATTGCGTTGTAGTGAAAGTCACAGCGGCAAGGCACTGAATGTACACTTGTTCACTGAAATTTTAAACCGGGCCTGTTTATGGGCCCGTTCGGGTGCCTAAGACTGCCGCACTTTCGCCTTTCACGCCAGTCGGAGTTGGCTGATGGCGCGGCGCTATTGCACCCAACGCTGCAGGATTTGCTGCAAATCCGTGCGTTTGAACGGCTTGGCCAGGTAATCGTTCATTCCCGCTGCCAGGCAGGCTTCACGGTCGCCCTGTAAAGCGTTGGCGGTCAGGGCGATGATCGGCAGATCGGCACAGCCCGGTAACTGACGGATCTGCCGGGTGGCTTCATAGCCGTCGATGACCGGCAGCCGACAATCCATCAGGATGGCGGTGAATATCAGGCTCTCGGCGCTGCGGACCGCTTCGGCGCCGTCGGTGGCCAGGCTTACCTCGAAGCCCAGGCTGCGCAGCATGGCCTCAACCACCGTGCGGTTCACCGGGTTGTCCTCCACCAGCAGCACATGACGACCCTCACCCGCGCCGGCTTTGCCGTCGGCGTCGCTGGCAATCGCCGGCACGCTGTGCTGGTCGATGGCCAGGGGAATTTCCAGGGTAAACACCGAACCGCGGCCTTCTTCGCTCTGGGCGCGCAGGGTGCCCCCCATGCGTTCGGCCAGGGTGCGGGCGATGGGCAGGCCGAGGCCGGTGCCGCCGTAACGTCTTGAAATGGAACTGTCGGCCTGCTGGAACGCGTCGAACATCGCCTCCAGGCGTTCGGCGGAGATCCCAATGCCACTGTCGCGCACGGTGCAGGTGAACCACACCAGTTCATGGTCGAGGGTCTGCCAATGGGGTTCGACGTTGACGCTGCCGTACTCGGTGAACTTCAAGGCATTGCCGATCAGGTTCACCAGGATCTGGCGGATCCGTGTCGGATCACCTTGCACTCGCACGGTGTCCATTCCAGGTGGAATCGACAGCTTCAGCGTCAACCCGCGCTGTTGCGCATTGTGCTGGAAGGCCTGGGCGCAGCTGTTGATCAGGTCCGCCAGGTTGAACGGAATATGCTCCAGCTCCAGGGCGGCGCGTTCGATACGCGAGAAGTCGAGGATATCGTTGATCACCTTGAGCAAATGCTCGGTGGATTCCGAAGCCAGCGCCGCGTATTCGGTCTGCTCCTCGGTCATCTCAGTGGTTTCCAGCAACTGCAACATGCCCAGTACACCATTCATGGGCGTGCGCAGTTCATGGCTCATCATCGCCAGGAAATCCGACTTGGCGTTGTTGGCGCGTTCGGCCTCTTCGCGGGTCTCGATCAACTGGGCCATGGCCTGTTGCTGTTCACGACTGGCCTGGTTGAGGCCTTCGGCAAGGTTGTTGATATGCCGCGACAGGTCGCCCAGCTCCGAGTCGTCCACGATCGGCAGCGGCGTCTTGTAGTCGCCTTGCTGGATTGCTTTTACCGCATGGCCCATGGCGCTGATCGGCTGCGACAGGCTGGCGGCCAGGCGCCGTGCCAACAGGAAGGTAAACAGCAGGGCAAACAGCGCGAGGATACCGGCCTTGAACAGGATCTCCTGCTGGCGCTGGCTGAAGGCATCGTTGGACATGCCAACGATCACCCGGCCCAGGTAGTCCGCGCGCGGGGCCTTGGGTTCGTTGAGGTTGTCCTGGAAGAAATCATTGCCCAACTGGATGTGTTGCAGGCGGATCGGCGCCTGGAACACTTTCACCGACAGCGAACGGTCGTGCTTCTCCGACGGCTGCTCGACATACACCAGGATGTTCTCGCTGCTGTCCTGGATCTCCAGGAAGCGCACATGGGGCGTGGCCAGCGTGGCGCGCAACAGGCTGTCGAGCACGTCATTGTTGCCGGAAATCACCCCGTACTCGGTGGCGGGCGCCAGTTGGTTGGCAATCAATTGGCCGGTGTGGTCCAGTTCCTGGCGCAAATCCTGGATACGCACGAAGGTGAAGAAGCTGATCAACAGCAACGTCAGCAACAGCGCCGGGCCCAAGGTGATGAGCTGGGTACGGGTGTTGATGTCCCAACGACGACGCAAGGTCATGGGCGTTTTTCTCCTTCGGCCAATCGGGTGGCGACGCTGGCTTCGTCCACCTGTTCGATCCCCAGTGAGCGCGCGACTTGCGGGTTGCCCACGACTTTGAAGCGATCCGGGTACAGCGAGCGCGGCCAGTTGGCCGGCGAATGGTCGAGCAGGCGGTCAAGCACGGCCAGCCAGTCAGCTTGGTCGCTGTAGGTGCTGGCCAGGCTGCCGGCTCGTACGAAGCCCGCGTTCGGGCCTATCAGCGGCAATTGCTGGGCGTAACTGCTCAGCAACAGGTTCTTCGCGGTTTTCGGGTTGTACAGCTGCGGGTCGTCGAGGCCGAGCAGCACATCACTGTTGCGGAACAGGATTTGGAGCGGTCGACTGTCATTAATGTTGTCCCAGAGCTGGGGCACGATCTCCAGGCCTAGCGAGGTGGAGTGCTGTTTCAGCTCGGGCAGCAGGAATTCGCTGTCGGCGCCATAAAGCACGCCGATACGCCGCGCCTGCGGCAGGATGCCCGCGATCAGGCGCAATTGGCGATCCAGCGGCGGGTCGCTCCACAGCAGGCTGATGCGTGGGTGCGGCATGCTGCCCAGGCGCTGATGGGCTTGCAGGCGGCTGATGCGCAGCACCAGGGTCGGTGGACCCTGAGGCTCTTGCAGGCGCCAGTCGAGGCCGGGCAGGTCCAGCAGGATCAAGCGTGTAGTTGCCGGTAGGCGGCCGGGTGCAGGCAGGTCTTTGAGGGCGGTGAAGGTGACGCGGTCTTCGGGGCGTTGCTGGGCCAGCGCCTGGGCAAAGGCTTGCACACCTGTGCCGTCTTCGGCGGCGGTCAGCAGGATTTCGGCGCTCCAGGCCGGTGCAGCCAACAGCAGGCAGGCGAGCAGCACGGCACGCCGCCAGAGCCGAGTGATCAACACGCCAGTCATCCGTGACGAGTCGCCCATGTCAGAACTCTAGCTCGGCGCTGAAGTAGAGCACGTGGCGATGGTCATAACGGTTGTCGGCCCAGGTGGTGGGCTGGTTGTCGAGGCGTTCTTGCAACATGCCGGCCAGCTCCACGTTGGCTTTGCCCAGGGCAATGCGCTTGGCGACCCGCAGGTCGACCCGTTCGAAGCGATATTGGTTGAGTGCGTCATCGCCATAGTAGAACAGCGCGCTGGACCAACCCTGGCCCCACTCGCGCAACCAGCCGGCGGAGCCACTGTTGCGCGCGGTCTGGGCTTTGTCCAGCGGGTTGCTGCTGCTGGCATCGACGTAAGCATAGGTGAGCCGCAGACGATCGGCGTTGCTCACGCGCCAGTCGAACTGCGACTCGGCGCCGGTGAACCGTGAGCTGTTGGCGTTGCTGGCAATGTACTGGTTATTGCGCAGCGGCGAGCTGATCATGTCGGTGATCTCGTCGTAGAACAGTTTCACGTCCATGTTCAGCCCGATGTCGGCAAAGAAGCCGTTGTACCCCAGTTCCCGTGACTTCATCATCTCTTTATCGAGGTTACCCGGGCCCCGGGTCTTTACGAAGTATTGCCCGGTGGTCTGCCCGTAGGCCGGGGAGCTGAGGTTGGTGACGCGGTAGCTCCAGTTGACGTTGTTCTCGAACATGTCCGGCGAGCGGATCGCCTCGGAGTACACCGCACGCAGGCCGTGGCGCGGGTTGATCAGGTAGTTGACCGCCACCCGTGGCGTCAGCGAGTTGCCGCTCAGGTGGGTGTCTTCATACATGGCGCCGCCTTGCAGCAGCCAATGCTCGCTGGCGCGCCATTCCAACTGGCCGAACAGGCGCCAGGTGGTGTCGTCCAGGGTGCCGTTGAAGTAGGTGTCGGAGTCGGCGCGGTCATAGCGGTAGTTCATGCCGCTGACCAGGCGCAGGCTGTCGGACAGGCTGAGGGTGTCTTGGATCTCCAGGTCGTAGCGGCTTTCGCGGGTGCTCTGGTCGATGTCGCCGCATACGCTTTGACTGGCACCGTTGCGCCACTGTTGCAGCACCTGGTTGGCCAACGCCTGCTCGGCTGCGCTGCCCGGTGGTGCGCTGCCCTGGCTGTAGGTGTCCATGTGCCGGGCCAGCAGTTCGGCGTAGTTGGGATTCATCTGCCACAACTGGGTCAGCTCGGGGCTGAACGAGACCTTGGCGTCACACGCCTTCCAGATTTGCTGGCGGTCCCACTGCTGGGCGGAGCCCTGGATATACAGACTGTGATCCGGGTTGAAGTCGAAGTTCCAGCGCAGGGAGCCGGCATAATCCTTGGCGGTGACGTCGGAATTGTTACCACCCTCGGTGATCCCGGCAAAGACCGGGCTGTAGGTATACGGTCGCTGGTTGGTGCCTTCCTTCGCATCCAGTTGCAAGTCGATGCTTTGCTGCGTGTTCAGCGTCTGGCTGATCGCCAGGCTGAAGCGGCTGAGGCGGCGACTGTCGCGGCGGTCGGCCCCGGATGCATCGCTGTCGAAGCCGTCGTCTTGCTGCCCGGACAGGGACAGGCGCAAGTCACCGGTTTCCCAGCCTGCGCCCTGGCTGGCATAGAAATCATTGATGCCGCGTTCGCCACGCACCACTTTTACCCGCGTGCCGTGGCTGTTGGCTGGCGAGCGCGTAAGAATGTTGACCACTGCCATCAGGGCATTGGCGCCGTAGCTGACGGTATTGGGCCCACGGAACACTTCGATGCGCTCGATATCCTCCATGGCCACCGGAATGTCGCTCCAGTCCACGGTGGCCAGGCCTGCGCGGTACACCGATCGGCCGTCGATCAACACCTGCATGCGCCGCGCATCGCTGGCACTGGTGCCGTGGTAGTTCACTGCCGCCTGGTTGCCGGTCGTATAGCCGACCATCATCCCCGGCACCAGGCGCAGCAACTCACTGATGTCCCGCGCGCCACTGGCCTTGATCAGCTCGCTGTCGATCACGGTCATGCTGCCAGGCACGGCGGCGGCTGATTGCTTGAGGCGTGTGGCCGTCAATACCTGAGGCAGCGGCTGGCTGTCGAGGAACAGGTCGTCGGCCATGGCTGGCGCGCTGCACAGCAGCATCAACCACAGAGATGAACGGGGAGGAGGGCCCAAATACACGGCACGGCCTTGATAATTGCGGATAGCCGCCCATGTTAACTGAGGCGGGGCCTTTTGCCAGTCGCCGGACTTGCAATTGCTTCATGAAAATGTGGCATTTTCCGACAAACGCACGAATTGAGACGGGGGCTGGCCGCCAGCGGGTCGGCCCGTATAATGCCGCCATCGCCACTGGTATGGATAAACGGATTGCATATGACTGAACAGCGCCCTATTGCGGTCCTGGGAGGCGGAAGTTTTGGTACCGCCGTGGCAAACCTGCTGGCCGAAAACGGCCACGCTGTGCGCCAGTGGATGCGCGACCCCGAACAGGCCGAGGCCATTCGGGTGCACCGGGAAAATCCGCGTTACCTCAAAGGCATCAAGATTCATCCGGCGGTCGAGCCTGTTACCGACTTGCTGGAAACCCTCACCGCCTGCGACCTGTGCTTTGTCGCGCTGCCCTCCAGCGCCTTGCGCTCGGTGTTGGCGCCCCATGCCGAGCGCCTGGCGGGCAAAATGCTGGTCAGCCTGACCAAGGGCATCGAGGCGCAGACCTTCAAGCTGATGAGCGAAATCCTCGAAGAGATCGCTCCCCAGGCGCGCATTGGCGTGCTGTCCGGGCCGAACCTGGCACGGGAAGTCGCCGAGCACGCGCTGACCGCCACGGTGGTCGCCAGTGAAGATGAGGAACTCTGCGAACGTGTCCAGGCCGTGTTGCATGGCCGCACTTTCCGGGTCTATGCCAGCGGCGACCGCTTTGGCGTAGAACTGGGCGGTGCGCTGAAAAACGTCTACGCGATCATCGCCGGCATGGCCGTGGCGCTGGGCATGGGCGAAAACACCAAGAGCATGCTGATCACCCGCGCCCTGGCCGAGATGACCCGCTTTGCGGTGAACCAGGGCGCCAACCCGATGACCTTCCTGGGGCTGGCGGGCGTGGGCGACTTGATCGTCACCTGCTCCTCGCCGAAAAGCCGCAATTATCAGGTGGGGTTCGCCCTCGGCCAGGGCTTGAGCCTGGAAGACGCGGTGAGGCGCCTGGGCGAAGTCGCCGAAGGGGTCAACACTCTCAAGGTGCTCAAGGCCAAGGCCCAGGAAGTCGGCGTGTACATGCCGCTGGTCGCCGGGTTGCACGCGATCCTGTTTGAAGGGCGCACCTTGAACCAGGTCATCGAGTTGCTGATGCGCGCCGAACCCAAGACCGATGTCGACTTTATTTCCACCAGTGGTTTCAACTGAGGAACGCGTCATGAACGATCCGAAAGCAGCTCCCAAGTACGAATCCATTGGCCTGCGCATCCTGTGGATGCTGGTGTTTGCCCTGGTGTGGCAGGTGGCGCAGTTCCTGCTCGGCGCGCTGGTGGTGGTGCAGTTGATCTACCGCCTGGTCTACGGCGCCCCGAACCTGGGCCTGATGAACTTTGGCGACAGCCTCAGCCAGTTCCTGGCGCAGATCGGCCGCTTCGGCAGCTTCCACACCGACCAGAAGCCGTGGCCGTTCGCCGACTGGCCGACCCCGCGCGCACCCGAGGGCGAAGCCGCCCACAGCGTGCCGCCGGCGCCGCACCCGGTGCGTGATGAGGAGCCAAAGCTGTGAAATTGTGGATTTTGCGTCACGGCGAAGCAGAAGCCCATGCCGCCTCCGACGCTCAGCGCAACCTCACCGAACACGGGCGCGCCGAAGTGTTGCGCAGTGCTGCGCACCTGATCGGCCAACCCCTCAGCGCGATCATCGCCAGCCCCTACGTGCGGGCGCAGCAGACCGCGCACCTGGTGCGTGATGCGCTGGGCTTCGAGCCGGAAATCCGCACAGTCCCGTGGTTGACCCCCGAGGGCAACCCGATGCAGGTACTGGAAAAGCTCAACACCGATGACAATGTGCTGCTGGTCAGCCATCAGCCTTTGGTGGGCAGCCTGATCAGCTTTCTGCAGCATGGTCACCAGCGTCAGCCGCAGCCGATGCACACCGCCAGCCTGGCGGAACTGGAAGGGGATTTCCCGCTGGCGGGGCTGATGAGCCTGGTCAGCGTTAAAAATCCGTAGGCTTTTTCGCGGCTTTTTGTGTGCTATATAGTCAACCGAGCAAGTGCTTGGTTGGCTATCATCGGACCACAAAGGAGCGCGTCCCATGCCCGTCGCTTTTCGTTTGCCGTTGCAGGTCTTCTACGAACGTGAAGCGCGACATCCGCGCAAAACTTTTCTGGTGCAGCCGGTGGGTGGTGGCCAGGTGCAAAGCCTCAGCTGGGGCGACGTCGGCCACCAGGCCCGCTGCGCCGCGCAGTGGCTGCGCGCCCGCGAGTTGCCCCAAGGCTCGCACATAGCGCTGATCTCGAAAAACTGCGCGCACTGGATCATTGCGGACTTGGCGATCTGGATGGCCGGGCATGTCTCGGTGCCGCTGTATCCCAACCTCACCGCCGACTCCGTTGCCCATGTGCTCAGCCATTCCGAGGCGGCGCTGGTGTTTATCGGCAAGCTCGACGACTGGCCCGCCATGGCGCCCGGTGTGCCTGCGAATGTGCCGACCATCAGCCTGCCATTGTGCCCAGCGGGCGAATTCGATTTCAGTTGGGCCGACCTGCAAGCCTGTGCACCGATCCAGGATGACCCGGCGCCGGTCGCCTCGGACCTGGCGACCATCATTTATACCTCCGGCACGACCGGCCTGCCCAAGGGCGTGATGCACAGCTTCGGCGCGCTGGGGTTCGCCGCCACCCGTGGTACGGAGTTATTTGGCTTGGGCGAGGGCGACCGATTGTTGTCTTACCTGCCGCTGTGCCATGTGGCGGAACGGATGTTTGTGGAAATGGCCTCGATCTACACCGGGCAAACGGTATTTTTCGCCGAAAGCCTGGAAACCTTTCTGACAGACCTGCGTAGGGCGCGTCCGACCGCACTGTTTGGCGTACCGCGCATCTGGACCAAATTCCAGCTGGGCGTCTATGCCAAAATCCCCGCGAAACGCCTGGACACCTTGCTGCGCCTGCCCTTCATCGGCAAACGTGTGGGCCGCAAGGTGCTTGCCGGCCTGGGGCTGGACGCGTTGCGTATCGCGCTTTCGGGAGCGGCGCCTGTGCCTGAGGCGTTGCTGCGCTGGTATCAACGCCTGGGCCTGGACGTGCTTGAGGTGTATGGCATGACCGAGAGTTGCGGCTACTCCCATGTCTGTCGCCCCGGCCAGCAGACCCTCGGCTGGATCGGCTTGCCGTGCCCCGGTGTGGAGGTGCGTATTGACCCGGCGGGAGAAGTGCAGGTACGCAGCGGCGCGACGATGCTCGGCTACTATAAGGACCCGCAGAAAACCGCCGAAACCATCACCGCCGATGGCTTTCTGCGCACGGGGGACAAAGGCGAGCAGGACGCCGAGGGGCGTTTGCGCCTGACCGGGCGGCTCAAGGAAATTTTCAAGACCAGCAAAGGCAAATACGTGGCCCCGGCGCCGATTGAAAACCGCTTGGCCGAGCATGCGCGTATCGAGCAGGTGTGTGTGGTGGGCGAGGGACTGATCGCGCCGATAGCTTTGTGCGTGTTATCGGATGGGGGTGAGGACTCGCCAGCCCTGCGTGCCAGCCTGGAGCGCTGGTTGGAGCAGGTCAACCAGTCACTGGATAAGCCTGAACGCCTGCGCCAATTGGTGGTGGTCAAAGATAGCTGGGCGGTGGAAAACGGCTTTCTGACGCCGACCTTGAAGATCAAGCGCAACGTGATCGAATCGACTTACGGTGCACATTTCCAAACCTGGAGCGAGCGTTCCGAAACGGTTCTGTGGCAGGATTAGGGCCGTAATAAAACCAATAAGGACACTCTCTATGAGCCTGTGGCGCACCCAACCGAATATCGACCAACTCAACGCAATCCAGAAAAACACCATCGGTGAACTGCTGGACATCCGTTTTGAAAGCTTCGACGACGAATCCCTGACTGCAAGCATGGTGGTCGACCATCGCACCCATCAGCCGTACGGCTTGCTGCATGGCGGCGCCTCGGTGGTGTTGGCCGAGAGCGTTGGTTCCATGGCGGCCTACTTGTGTATCGACCCGAGCAAGTTTTATTGCGTGGGCCTGGAGGTCAACGCCAACCACCTGCGCGGTGTGCGCAGCGGGCGCGTGACGGCGGTGGCCAAGGCCGTCCATATTGGCCGCACCACCCAGGTCTGGGACATCCGCCTGACCAACGACGAGGGCAAGGCCAGTTGCGTGTCGCGCCTGACCATGGCCGTGGTGCCGCTGGGCGAGAACCCGCCGGCGCGATAGGCGTGGCGTGAGTGTCATCATTCCTGGCAGTTACAGTCATTGCTGTGCCGGCCGGGCATGGTGACAATCAATCTCTGTTTTTGTAGATGGATCCGGTATGTCGCAGCACGTGTTTTTTGCCCACGCCAATGGCTTCCCCTCGGCCACCTACGGCAAGTTGTTCGCCGCCCTGGCCCCGGAATACGCGGTGGCTCACCTGCCACAGCACGGTCACGACCCCAGGTTCCCGGTGGACGACAACTGGCAGAACTTGGTGGACGAGTTGATCCACCACCTGGAGCTGCAACCGGAGCCGGTGTGGGGCGTGGGCCATTCTCTTGGCGGCGTGTTGCACCTGCACGCGGCCATGCGTTGCCCGCAGTTGTATCGCGGGGTGGTGATGCTGGATTCGCCTGTGCTGACCCGCGCCGACCGCTGGGTGATCCGCGCGGCCAAGCGTTTCGGGTTTATCGACCGCCTGACCCCGGCCGGGCGCACCCTGGGCCGTCGGGAAGAGTTCAGCGACCTGGACGCCGCGCGCAGCTATTTCGCCGGCAAGACCCTGTTCCGTGGCTTTGACCCCGAATGCTTTGACGCCTACCTGCAACACGGCCTGCTGCAAGTGGGCGATCGTCTGCGCCTGCGTTTCGATCCGGCCACCGAAATCAGCATCTACCGTGGCGTGCCCCACACCAGCCCCGGCCAAGTGCGTCAGTTGAAGGTGCCACTGGCGGTGGTGCGCGGCCGGCAGAGCAGGGTGGTGATGCGTCACCACGCCAGCGGCGTCGGGCGCCTGCCCATGGGCGAAATGCTCACCATGCCCGGCGGCCACATGTTCCCCCTTGAGCGCCCTCAGGACACCGCGACCTTGATCAAGAACCTGTTCTCCCGCTGGGAAGCCCGCGAGCGCAATTGCGCATGAGTGCACCGGTCGAAGAAGTGCGCCTGAGCCTGCCCCATATTGAACTGGCGGCCCATCTGTTCGGCCCCGAAGACGGTTTGCCGGTGATCGCCCTGCATGGCTGGCTGGACAACGCCAACAGCTTTGCGCGGCTGGCGCCAAAACTTCAGGGGTTGCGCATCGTTGCGCTGGATATGGCTGGGCACGGGCATTCGGCGCATCGTCCTACCGGTGCCGGTTATGCCTTGTGGGATTACGTCTTTGACGTGCTGCAAGTTGCTGAACAACTGGGTTGGAAACGTTTTGCATTACTTGGCCATTCCCTCGGCGCCATCGTGTCCCTGGTGTTGGCCGGCGCGTTGCCGGAGCGTGTGACGCGCCTGGGATTGATTGACGGTGTGATCCCGCCGACCGCCAGCAGTGAGAATGCCGCCGAGCGCCTGGGCATGGCCTTGCAGGCGCAATTGAACCTGCAGGACAAGCGCAAGCCGGTCTACAACACCCTGGATCGAGCGGTCGAGGCACGTATGAAAGGCGTGGTGGCGGTCAGTCGCGAAGCCGCCGAACTGCTGGCCCAGCGCGGTTTGATGCCGGTGCCCGGTGGTTACACTTGGCGTAGCGACAGCCGTTTGACCCTGGCCTCGCCGGTTCGCCTGACTGAGGAACAGGCGATGGCTTTCGTGCGACGCGTGAGTTGTCCTACCCAGTTGGTGGTCGCTGCCGACGGCATGCTGGCGAAACATTCCGAATTGCTTTCCCAGCTACCCTTTACCGTGACGACGCTGCCAGGCGGCCATCATTTACACCTTAATGACGAGTCCGGCGCGGTCCTTGTTGCAGACTGTTTCAATCGGTTCTTCTCCGCGCCTTGACTTGGGGCGGTCAACTGCCGAGGCTGGGCGGATTGAAAGGGAGTCAACCATGAACAAACTCAACACCGCTGCGACCTCCGATGGCCAGGGCTCGTTGATCTTATGAGCGTGCGTAAAGGATGTATCCGTATCCTGGGCTTGAGCCTTTTGAGCCCACTGGTGTTCGCCGCCGACGTACCGGGCAGCCAGGACCTGCCCACCGTGGCCCGTCAGGTCGACTCGCAAATCGTCGACTACCGTCCCGCCGAAGAAAAAGAACGTATCTACCCCATGGGCGCGATCCGCAAGATCAGCGGCCAACTGCGTTATGAAGGCCAGGCCATCGCCCGCGGCCAGACCACCGCCATCACCTATGAACTGCCCGCCGAGCACAGCTCCAGCGCCGCGTTCAAGGCGACGCGTGAAGCCTTGCAGGAGAAGGGCGCGCAGCTGCTGTTCTGGTGCCAGGCCCGCGATTGCGGTGAAAGCAGCCTGTGGGCCAATGAAGTGTTCGGCAACGCCAAGCTGGTCGGCGCCGATGGCCAGCAGGAATACCTGCTGCTACGCCTCGCGGCTCCCCAGGAAAACTCTCTGGTGGCGCTATACGGCATCACCCGTGGCAACCGCCGCGCCTATCTGCATGTAGAACAACTGGACGCCAACGCGCCGTTGGCTGACCTGCTACCCACCTCAGCGACCCTGCTGCGGGAATTGAAAAGCACCGGCGAGCTGGATTTCCCTGCATTGGGCGGCGACCCAGACGATACCTGGCTGACCTTGATTTCCCGTGGCCTGAACCTGGATGCCACGTTGCGCGTCAGCCTGACCGGCCCAACCGCCGAAGCCTGGCGCCAGGCGTTGGTCGACAAAGGCGTGCGCGCTGCACGCATGGAAACCGGCACGGGTGACGCCAAGGGCCTGCACCTGCATCTGATACGCTAGGTGTAACAGGGCGAACGGACCCGTGCCGTTCGCCTAAGCTGTCTTCCTACAGTCTTCCTTTCGAGATCCTACATGCTCAATAACGATCGCCTACTGGTGCAAATCCTGCTGCTGGTGCTGTTCGGTGCCAGCTTCTGGGTGATGGCGCCGTTCTGGTCGGCGCTGTTCTGGGGCGCGGTGCTGGCGTTTGCCAGTTGGCCGCTGATGGTCCTGCTCACTCGTTGGTTGGGTGGTCGCGAATCCTTGGCCGCCGGCATCCTGACATTGGGTTGGATGTTGCTGGTGGCGCTGCCGCTGGTATGGCTGGGCTTCAACCTCGCGGACCATGTGCGCGATGCAACCGCATTGATCAAGGATATCCAGGTCGACGGTTTGCCCGAGGCGCCTACCTGGCTCGGCTCGATCCCCTTTGTCGGCGAGCGGCTGGTGGGCATGTGGGACAGCATTGATCAGCAGGGCGCTGCTTTGATGGTCAGTATCAAGCCCTATCTGGGGCAGGTGGGTAATTGGTTGCTAGCGCGCAGTGCGCAAATCGGTGGCGGGATTCTGGAACTGACCCTGAGCCTGGTATTCGTGTTCTTTTTCTATCGGGACGGGCCGCGCCTGGCGATGTTCGTCCACCGCCTACTGGAACGCTTGATCGGCGATCGCGCCGGCTACTACATCGAACTGGTAGCCGGCACGGTGCAGCGGGTGGTCAACGGCGTGATCGGCACCGCCGCCGCCCAAGCGCTGTTGGCGTTGATCGGCTTCTGGATTGCTGGCGTACCGGGTGCGTTGGTGCTGGGTATCGTCACCTTCCTGCTCAGCCTGATCCCCATGGGCCCGCCGCTGGTGTGGATCCCGGCCACGGCCTGGCTGGCCTGGAAGGGCGACTACACCTACGCGGTGTTCCTCGGCGTATGGGGCACGTTCATCATCAGCGGCGTGGACAACGTGCTCAAACCCTACCTGATCAGCCGTGGCGGCAACCTGCCGCTGGTGATCGTGTTGCTCGGCGTGTTCGGCGGCTTGATTGCGTTTGGGTTCATCGGCCTGTTTATCGGCCCGACCCTGCTGGCGGTGGCCTACAGCCTGCTGATGGATTGGAGCGCGACCCAGGCCCAGGGCCGTCGGGAAGACAAACCGCTTTAAGCCCTGGGCAACCACATCACGGCGGTCAAGCCACCGCCCGGGGTTTCTTCCAGGTGCAGCCGACCGCCGAGGCGTTCGGCGGCTTCCTTGGAAATCGTCATGCCCAGGCCGACCCCGCCAGAGTTGCGATTGCGTGAGCCTTCCAGCCGATAGAACGGCTCGAACACCGCCTCGCGCTTGTCGACGGCAATGCCGGGGCCGTGATCGATCACGCGGATCACCAAGGCCTCGCGGCTGTCCGTCAGCTCGATGCGCGCCGTACCGGCATAGCGCAGGGCATTGTCGATCAGGTTGTTGAGGCACGAACGCAAGGCCATCGGCTGCACCTGCAGCGGCGCGCAGGTGCCGGCAAATTGTACGTCGCAGCCTTGGTCCTGGGCGTTTTCGCTCATGGACTCGACCAACGCTTGCACGTCGAGCCAGTGCCGGGTTTCGCTGGTGCGCTGTTCATGCAGGTAGCTCAGGGTGGCGTCGAGCATGCCGATCATGTCATCCAGATCCTGGCGCATCTGGCCTTGCAATCGGGTGTCTTCGATCTGTTCCAGGCGCAGTTTCAAGCGTGACAGCGGCGTGCGCAGGTCATGGGAGACCGCGCCGAGCATGCGCGCGCGTTGGCTGACCTGTTCGCGGATGCGCCGTTGCATCAGGTTGAAGGTCGACGCGGCTTGCTGTGCTTCACGCGGTCCCGACTCGTCGAGGGGCGGGCTGTCGAGGTCCAGGCTCAAGCGCTCGGCGGCTTCGCTCAGGCGCTGGATCGGCCGGCTCAGCAGCTTGGCGCCGTACCAGGCGGCGATGATCAACGAGATGAACTGGAACGTCAGCGGCACCACCGGGCCGCCAAACCACGGTCGCTTGTGCTTGAGCAGAGGCTTCATCGTGCCGTCAGGCTGTTCGACAAAGGTTTCCTGGGGCGGCGGCGGGGGCGGGCCGTAATAACGAAACCAGGAGATCGCTAGCACGTGGGCCAGCACAATCGCCACCAGCAACACGCCAAACAGTCGACCGAACAGCGTGTTGAAGGCGTTGCGCATCAACCGATATCCCGCGCATCGAACAGGTAGCCTTCGCCGCGCACGGTCTTTATCAATTGCGGGGCCTTGGGGTCGTCCCCGAGTTTTTGCCGCAGGCGCGACACCAGCAAGTCGATGCTGCGATCAAAGGCTTCAATGGAGCGGCCACGAGCGGCATCCAGCAATTGTTCGCGGCTCAACACCCGGCGCGGACGCTCGATGAACACCCACAGTAGGCGGAATTCCGCGTTGGACAGCGGCACCACCAGGCCATCGTCGGCCACCAGTTGGCGCAATACGCTGTTGAGACGCCAATTGTCGAAGCGGATGTTGGCGCGCTGTTCGGTGCGGTCATCGCGCACACGGCGCAGGATGGTCTGGATCCGCGCTACCAGCTCACGCGGCTCGAACGGCTTGGACATATAGTCGTCGGCGCCCAGCTCCAGGCCGATAATGCGGTCCGTCGGCTCGCAGCGGGCGGTAAGCATCAGGATCGGAATGTCCGACTCCGCGCGCAGCCAGCGGCACAGCGAAAGGCCATCTTCACCGGGCAGCATCAGGTCGAGCACCACCACATCGAAGGTTTCAGCCTGCATGGCCTGGCGCATGGCGGTGCCGTCGGTGACGCCGGTGGCCAGGATGCCGAAGCGGGCGAGGTAGTCGATCAGCAGTTCGCGGATCGGCACATCGTCGTCAACGATCAGCGCGCGGGTGTTCCAGCGCTTGTCATCGGCGATCACTGTGCCTTTTTGCTCGTCGTTCACAGAGACGGAAGGGGTCTGCATAATGCGATCATCTGCCTGGTCGTTGCGGTCAGCATAGGCGTCCAGCCCCATGGCTGGAAGTGCTGGTCGGTGGGTCGTGCGAGCGAGGCTAGCCGTGGGGCGTGTTGGGGGCATGTCGTGAATGTATCAGCTTTGAAATAATTGCCCTTAAATGCCTGCCCGATGGCGCTTGGTCAGTATTTACCGATCATCGGATCCCGCAACGCCGCCGCTTGCGCTACAATCCGCGCCGATTTCGACTTGCCTGAGAGCCCATTCCAATGTCCGTCTGCCAGACTCCTATCATCGTCGCCCTGGATTACCCCACTCGTGACGCCGCACTGAAGCTGGCTGACCAGTTGGACCCGAAGCTTTGCCGGGTCAAGGTCGGCAAGGAACTGTTCACCAGTTGCGCCGCAGAAATCGTCGGCACCCTGCGTGATAAAGGCTTCGAGGTGTTCCTCGACCTGAAATTCCACGATATCCCGAACACCACCGCCATGGCGGTCAAGGCCGCCGCCGAAATGGGCGTGTGGATGGTCAACGTGCACTGCTCCGGTGGCCTGCGCATGATGAGTGCTTGCCGTGAGGTGCTGGAACAGCGCAGCGGTCCCAAGCCTTTGTTGATCGGCGTGACTGTGCTCACCAGCATGGAACGTGAAGACCTGGCCGGCATCGGTTTAGACATTGAGCCTCAGGAGCAGGTTCTGCGACTGGCAGCACTGGCGCAGAAAGCCGGTCTCGACGGCCTGGTGTGCTCGGCGCTGGAAGCCCAGGCCTTGAAAGCCGCGCACCCGTCGCTGCAACTGGTGACGCCAGGGATTCGTCCGGCGGGCAGCGCCCAGGATGACCAGCGCCGTATTCTGACGCCGCGTCAGGCGCTGGACGCGGGTTCCGATTACCTGGTGATTGGCCGTCCGATCAGCCAGGCGGCGGATCCGGCCAAGGCGTTGGCGGCAGTGGTTGCCGAGATCGCCTGAACAACACCCCCTGTAGGAGCCGGCTTGCCGGCGATAGCGGCCTTTAGATCAATGAAGGACTCAAGGGCCTCATCGCCGGCAAGCCGGCTCCTACATAAGTTGGGTGTCAGTTGACCTTCAGTACCAACTTGCCAAAGTTCTCGCCGTTGAACAGCTTCATCAGCGTTTCTGGGAACGTCTCCAGCCCCTCCACGATATCTTCTTTGCTCTTGAGCTTGCCCTGGGCCATCCAGCCGGCCATCTCCTGGCCGGCAGCGGCAAAGCCTGCGGCGTGATCCATCACCACAAAGCCTTCCATGCGCGCGCGATTGACCAGCAGTGACAAGTAGTTGGCCGGGCCTTTCACGGCTTCCTTGTTGTTGTATTGGCTGATGGCACCGCAGATAACCACACGGGCTTTCAGTGCCAGGCGGCTGAGGACGGCGTCGAGAATATCGCCACCGACGTTATCGAAATACACGTCCACGCCCTTGGGGCACTCACGCTTGAGGGCAGCGGGCACGTCTTCGCTTTTGTAGTCGATGGCGGCATCGAAGCCCAGTTCATCCACCAGGAACTTGCACTTGTCGGCGCCGCCGGCAATGCCCACCACCCGGCAACCTTTGAGCTTGGCGATCTGCCCGGCAATGCTGCCCACGGCACCGGCCGCGCCGGAGATCACCACGGTTTCGCCGGCCTTGGGCGCCCCCGTTTCCAGCAGCGCAAAGTAGGCGGTCATGCCAGTCATGCCCAAGGCAGATAGATAGCGCGGCAACGGCGCGAGTTTCGGATCAACCTTGTAGAAACCACGTGGCTCGCCCAGGAAATAATCCTGTACGCCCAGCGCGCCGTTGACGTAGTCGCCGACGGCGAACTTCGGGTTGTTGGATGCAATCACCTCTCCCACGCCCAGCGCGCGCATTACCTCACCGATGCCGACCGGCGGAATGTAGGACTTGCCTTCATTCATCCAGCCGCGCATGGCTGGGTCGAGGGAAAGGTATTCGTTGCGCACCAGCACCTGGCCCTCCTGGGGCGTGCCCACCGGGACTTCCTGGTAAGTGAAGGTGTCCCGGGTGGCTGCGCCGACCGGGCGCTTGGCGAGCAGGAATTGGCGGTTGGTCTGGGCGGTCATGGCAGCGACTCTTCTGGAAATGAACCTGAAGTGATAGACCTTCAACGCGTCGGGAGCAAGGTTCTCCGAGGGCGCGAATGCCGGCCGATAGGTTTTGCTGATGGTGGTGCGGTACCTCTTATCACTGCGATCCATGCAGCTTCAACCGGCGTTTTGATAGTGCTGACGCGTCCGACGCAGCGTTGGCTAGACTCGATCCACTGCTATTTTCTCCCACAGGACATCTTCTATGAGCATGACGTTTTCCGGCCAGGTCGCCCTGGTGACTGGCGCCGCTGCCGGTATCGGCCGCGCCACGGCGCTGGCATTTGCCGCCGAAGGCTTGAAGGTCGTGGTTGCCGACCTGGATGCGGCGGGCGGTGAGGGCACCGTTGCCCTGATCCACCAGGCCGGCGGCGAAGCGCTGTTTGTGCGCTGCAACGTCACGCTGGAGGCGGATGTGCAGCAATTGATGGCCCAGACTATCGCCGCCTACGGTCGCCTGGACTACGCCTTCAATAACGCCGGGATCGAGATCGAAAAGGGCAAGCTGGCCGACGGCAGCCTGGATGAGTTCGACGCCATCATGGGCGTGAACGTCAAGGGCGTGTGGTTGTGCATGAAGCATCAACTGCCGTTGTTGCTGGCGCAAGGCGGCGGGGCGATCGTCAACACCGCCTCGGTCGCGGGCCTGGGGGCGGCGCCGAAGATGAGCATTTATGCGGCCTCCAAGCATGCGGTGATCGGACTGACCAAATCGGCGGCCATCGAGTATGCGAAGAAGAAAATCCGCGTCAACGCAGTCTGCCCGGCTGTGATCGATACCGATATGTTCCGGCGCGCCTATGAAGCCGACCCGCGCAAGGCTGAATTTGCCGCCGCCATGCACCCGGTCGGGCGCATCGGCAAGGTCGAGGAAATCGCCAGCGCGGTGCTGTACCTGTGCAGTGATGGCGCAGCATTTACCACAGGCCAAGCGTTGGCGGTGGACGGTGGTGCGACGGCAATCTAGGACCTCACGCCGCCCTTCATTCGAAAAGGTTTGGGGGGCTGTGGGGCATTTCCATAGCTGGCACCGTGCCTTGTGAGAATGTGTATCAGCAGGTAAATAGCTCAATAAAATCAATACTTTAATAAGGTTTTGCGAGCGGTCGAAATGGGCTTCTGTGCTTAACTGTTCTGGGTTGAATATCAGACAGTTGAAGTGAGTGGCGCATGGATTTAGGGATCGATCGACAAGCCCTTGTACCGGTGGTGCAGCAAATCATCAGCGCAGTGGCGCAATGGATTCGCACGAGTGGCGCGAGCCCCGGCACACGCTTGCCGTCCATTCGACAGGTGGCTCTCGACAACCTGCTCAGCCAATCCAGTGTGATCGAGGCGTTCGAGCGAATGGTCGCCCAGGGATTGTTGGTTTCCAGGCACGGTTCGGGTTTCAGCGTGGCCCAGCCGTCAACGTTGTATGAGGGGCAGTGGTATGAGGGCGCGGAGCGGGAATGGGGCGCCTTCGTCGACAGCCCACTGGGCGAGCTGAAGCTGGGCTGCGGCTGGTTGCCGGATGCCTGGCGTGAAAGCGATGACATCAGTTATGCGATTCGCGAGGTCACTCGAACCGACACCGCCGGGCTGTTCAACTACAGCACGCCATTGGGGTTGCCGGCGCTGCGCGAGCAACTGCTCAAGCGCCTGAGTCGGATCCACATTGCCGCTCACCAGGACCGTATCCTCATCACAGCAGGCGCGAGCCATGCTCAGGACCTGCTGATACGCACCTTGCTCAGTGCCGGCGACTGCGTGGTGGTCGAAACGCCAGGGTACGGCAATCTCTACCGGCAACTGGCCTTCCAGGGAGTGCAACTGCTGGCAGTGCCACGTATCCCCGGTGGCCCGGACATTCCGGCGCTGGAAGCACTGCTGCAGCAGCATCGGCCCAAGTGCCTGTTCATCAACAGCCTGTATCACAACCCCACTGGCTCCAGCTTGTGCCGCCCGGTGGCCGAGCGTCTGCTGGCGTTGGCGCGACGCGACAACTTCCTGATCATTGAAGAGGATGTGTTCGGCGACCTGCAACACGCCAGTTGCACGCGGCTTTCGGCATTGCCCCATGACGACCGGGTGATCTATGTCGCCAGTTTTTCCAAGACGTTGAGCAGTGCCTTGCGTGTGGGTTACCTGAGTGCCAGCGCGGCGATCATCGCGCAACTGACCAGCCTCAAGACCCTGACCGGCTTCGGTACCTCACGCTTTGCCGAAACGGTGGTGGCCACGCTGTTGGCCAATGGCACCTATCGCAAATGGGTACAGCGCTTGCGCAAGCGGCTGAATACGCAAATGGCGGCTACGCTGCAGGTGCTGGAAGACGAGGAGTGGGAGGTGTTCGCCGCACCTGCCGGCGGCATGTTTTTGTGGGCGCGACCAAGGGTAGGTGATCCATTGCGGTTGCAGGCCTGTGCCCGGCGACTCGGGGTTTTGATGTCGCCGGGGGCATTGTTCAGCCCAACCAGCGAGCCGAGTGAGTGGCTGCGCATCAACGTGGCCTATGCTGCTGATCCACGGGCCTTGGCGTTGTTCCGCGCCATGGGGCCTGCCAGATCGACCTCGACCATTCTGAAAACGACGGGCGTGTAGCTTTTTGCCATTATTGTGGCGCCAACGACTTGTGTTCAGTGCCTTGTGGTTGCGAATCTCGCCTGTGTAAACCGGGCTCGATGGCAACCGCCATTGCAAGAGGATTCAAGTGCAATGATTTCGGCCGTGCAACGACAATTCGCCAACCTCGGTATGGCAAAAAAACTGGGCTTGGGTTTCACCCTGGTCTTGCTGCTGACGGCCCTGGTCGCGGCGATCGGGGTGTGGTCCCTGCAAACCGTTGGCCAGCGTTTCGAAGGGCTCAAGGCCATGTCGTCGCTTAACAGCGGCTTGCTCAAGGTGCGCCTGATCGAACAGGACTACGCGCTGCACGCCGACCCCAAGGCCGTCGACGCCCTGCATGAAAGTGTCGATGCCCTGGCGGCCCTCGCGGCCAGTCTCAAGGCCCAGTCGGCGGCCAACGTTCCGGTCATGACCGATGTCGAACAGGCCTTGGTCGCCTACCGTAAGGCGTTCGATGAGTTTGTCGAATTGACCCAGACCAAGGACCTGGCGTTGGAAATGGCCAGTTGGTCGGTGTCCAGCGTGGCCAATAACCTTGATGTGTTGCAGGCCGGGCTGGCGGATGACGGCGCCTATGGCCTGAAGGAAAGCCAAGGTAAGGAAGGCGCCGAATTTATCGAGCAGGCGGGGCAGGTCAGCCAGGTGTCGCGCCTGATGCTGCAAGCTATGAATGAAGCCCATGTGCGCTTGAACCAGAGCCGAAAAGTCGATGAGGACAACGGTGAGCAGGGCAAGATCGAGCAAGCCGACCAGGCCCTCGCTCAGGTCGAGCAACTGAAAACCGCAGTCAAGGATTCCGGCTACCAGACCGTGCTCAACGAAGTGGCCGGGCATATCGCCGCGTTCAGTGAAAAGCTCGGCGAGTACACCGGGCTGCTGGCCCAGGAAAAGGGGGTCTACAAGCAATTGCATGATCGGGCGGACCAGGTGGTCAGCCGGGTCAACCAGGCCTACGACGCTGAAGACCAGTCGATGCAGGCGCAGTTGAAGAAAAGCGCGATGCTGATCATCGGCTCTTCGGCTTTGGCGTTGTTGGTGGGGTTGATTGCGGCGTGGGTGATCACCCGCTTGATCGTCGCGCCGTTGCGCAGTGTGATTGCGGTGGCCCAGCAGATTGCGGCCGGCGATTTGAGCGGGCGCATGGAGGTCAACCGTCGTGATGAAATCGGCCAGTTGATGAAGGCGATGCAACAGATGGGCAACGGCCTGAGCCAGATGGTCAGCGGCCTGCAAGCCGGTATCGAGCAACTGGCCAGTTCGGCGCATTCATTGTCCAGCGTCACCGAGCAGACCAACGTCGAGGTCAGCAGCCAGAAAGAAGAAACCGAACAGGTTGCGACGGCGATGAACCAGATGACCGCCACCGTGCACGATGTGGCGCGCAACGCCGAAGAGGCCGCGCAAGCCGCACAGACCGCCGATGACAAAGTCGACAGCGGCCAGCAGGTGGTGCGCCAGAGTTTGCAGCGCATTGAATTGCTGGCCACATCCAGCACCTCTGCCAGCGCCAGCATCGAGAGCCTGAGCGCTGAAATTCAAAATATCGGCACCGTGTTGAGCGTGATCAAAAGCGTGGCCGAACAGACCAACCTGTTGGCCCTCAACGCCGCCATTGAAGCTGCCCGCGCCGGTGAGCAGGGCCGTGGTTTTGCGGTGGTGGCCGACGAAGTACGGGCCCTGGCCAAGCGTACCCAGCAGTCCACCGAGGAGATCGAACGACTGGTCAGCACCTTGCGCAGCGCGGCCCAGTCCTCGGTGCAGCAGATCCAGCAAAGCGGCGAGTTGGTGAAACTGGCGGTGAGCGATGCGCTGGAAACCGAAAGTGCCTTGGGCAGCATTGCGGTGGCGGTGTCGTTGATCCAGCAGATGAACCAGCAGATTGCCGCGGCAGCAGAGGAGCAAAGCTCGGTGGCCGAAGAGATCAACCGCAGTGTCACCAGCATTCGCGCCAGTGCCGATCAGTCGGCACTGAGCATGCAGGGCAACGCCGCGTCGAGCATTCAACTGGCGCAGTTGGGTGCGGAACTCAAGGGCATGGTGGGGCACTTTCGCCTGTGATCGCCGCGTGTTTGCAGCGATCACAGGGGAGGGCGATCAGGCGTTATTGGCGAGGAAGGTCAGCAGGGCTTCGTTGACGAAGTCCGGGTTTTCCCTGGCGCTGATATGGCCGGCTTCCGGAATCAGGATCAGGCTGCAACCGATCAGGCCCGCCATCTCCTCGGACTCGGCGGGAGGGCGCGGTTTGTCCTGCTCGCCGCACATCAGCAACGTGGTGTCGGCGTCCAGGCGCGGCAGTTGCTCCAACACGTCTTCGCGACTGAAGATCAGCCGACCCAGGGGCACGATGCTTTGCAGCAGGCGCTCCTTGGAGTAGCCCTGCAATTGCTGGCGGAAGTCCTGGTACAGCGCTGATTCGCGGTCGATACCCGGGCGGAAGAAGATCGGCGCGACCACATCCAGCAACGGCTCGGGGATGGCACCGGCGTCTTCGATCATCTTGAACAGCGAGAAATAGTACTGGCGCGTGGCCTCGGGCTCGGCGCCCAGGTAGGTGTCCATCAGCACCAGGCTGTTGATCCGTTCAGGCGCCAGCAACGCCAGGCGTGCGCCCCACATCCCGCCCACCGAGAGCCCCACCAGGTTGATCTGCGGAGTATCCAACTGGTCAATCAGGGCCAGGGCCTGGCGTGCAAGGTCGTCGAGGGAGCGCGTTTGCGCGGGCAACGGGCCGGACTCACCATGGCCCCACAGCTCGGGCACGATCACCCGGTACTGTTGCGACAGCGCTTCGATCTGCGGCGCCCACATGTCGGCGTCCCACAGGTAGCTTGAGCCCAGCAGTACGACCGGGCCGGTGCCCTGGTCCAGGTAGTGCAGCGGTTGTCCATCAATGACGGCGACAGGCATAACAGGCCTCTGACTTCACGGAGTAAGGGGCACTTTTTTACGCTAGTCGGGGGCGGGGGGATAGATGCAAAGTGATGGCATGTGGCGAACCGGGTTCGCCACAGGGGGAGGGGCCAATCAGTCGTAGATGACTTTCTTCTTCCACTCGGCGTCGGCATCAACCACTTTGAGGCCTTCGGTCAGTTCGTTGACCTCGTCTTCGGCCGGTTTGCTGTTGGTCAACACCGTGGAGTTGGCGCGGGCAAGCTGGGCTTCCAGCTGTTGCAGCTGTGCGCTGTAGATCACCGGCTCCGGCTGTTTACGCAGGTACTGCACGCCACGCTCGAACGCCAGGCGTGCCTGGCCCGGCTGGCCTTGTTGCAGGGCGTGCTGGCCGAGGTTGTTGAAGAACTCGATGTGCAGCAACACCAGGATATGGCGGATTTCCCGGATCCAGTGCTTGGCCTCGTTGGCTGGCAGGAAACCGTCCTGGGCGGCGCGGGTGAGCTGGCCGTGCAGGGCTTCGAGCAGGAAGCGCACATCCTTTGCCTTGGCTTCGGTCTGGATCGGCGCGGGCGGGTTGTTCACCGGGATCGATTCGCCCTGGGCCACCAGCGTATTCAGCTCGGCGATGCGGGCTTTCAGTGGTGCGCTGCCTTTGTTGAGGTTCAACAGGCGCTGGTTGACGTTGAGTTCCAAGCGGGTCATCAACAGTTTGAGCGCCGGGGTCATCAATTGGCCGGGGAAGGTCTCGGTGATTTCACCGCAGCGACGCAGGCGATCATTAAGCTCGATCTCGGTGCGCTTCTTTTCCAGCTTGTTGTTTTCCACCACGTGGTTCATGTAGCCAATGGCGATCAGTATTGCGATCCCGGCTATTACCAGCAGGGTGATCATGAGTGGTGTCACCGGTGTGACCTCTTTATAGGGTTTACAGTGGAGTGTAGTGACTGGGCCATCCGGCGGATAGAACTGATCGACCAATTGCCCGGGTAGTTTGCTTCTATATAGATAGGCGTTCCCTGCATGGATGCACATTGCCATCATTTGCTGGAGCGAACTATAGCGTCTTGTCGGGCGCCAGAATATAGGCGTCAAAGCCCGGACACGCACAATTCGCCCTCAGGCCCTGAAAGCAGGTCGAAGTCATTGATTTTAATAAATTTATCCTTGGGGGTTGACGACCTTTCAATCCATCCATAGAATGCGCGCCACTTAACGCGTAAAGCACACAGCGAAACGCGGTTAAGTAGTGAATGTTGTACGTGTGTCCCCTTCGTCTAGTGGCCTAGGACACCGCCCTTTCACGGCGGTAACAGGGGTTCGAGTCCCCTAGGGGACGCCAATATGCGGGAATAGCTCAGTTGGTAGAGCACGACCTTGCCAAGGTCGGGGTCGCGAGTTCGAGTCTCGTTTCCCGCTCCAAGTTTAAGCAGTGTGGCCTTTGGGCGGCACTGAGTGAAACCAGGGCATGATCTTCGGATCTAACCTCTGGACACTGAAACACACACCATGTGTTTCAGTTGTGTGTCCCCTTCGTCTAGTGGCCTAGGACACCGCCCTTTCACGGCGGTAACAGGGGTTCGAGTCCCCTAGGGGACGCCATTTGCGGGAATAGCTCAGTTGGTAGAGCACGACCTTGCCAAGGTCGGGGTCGCGAGTTCGAGTCTCGTTTCCCGCTCCATATTCAATGAAAACGCCGATCAGCAATGATCGGCGTTTTTGTTTGTGCGTGATTTGTGAGAGGACGCTGGCGGTTCAATGCGCTGGCGACGTTTCCTGCCCAGGCATGAAAAACCGTGCAAACAACTCGGATTGAGACTTGATGCTCAGTTTGTTGTAGAGGTTGCGACGGTGAACTTTGATGGTCTCGGTCGACAGGTTCAGCTTGCCGGCGATCTCTTTGTTGGAAAAACCGCTCAACAGCAACCGCAGCACATCTTTTTCGCGCGCGGTGATTTGTGCGCCAAGTTGCATGATCGCCTCAGACCACGGCGGCGGTTCGGCCTGGCTTTTTTCCGCGTCACTCTCAAAGCACATGCGTTGATGCATCAATGCCATCACCCACGGTTTGATCATGTCCAGCGTAGTGATCTGCTGCGGGCTGTATCGCACGTTGCTGCCGAATGAAATGCACAGGGTTCTGTCGGCGTCGAGCTGCACGTTGTATTGCACCTCGTCCACGCTGACGTACTGGGCAAAGTACTGGTGGTAATACTCGGTGGTCAGGAAATGCTCCGGCGCGATGTCGGACAGATGGAAAAAACCACTCTGCGGGTTTTCCCGGTTGGCGATGTAAAACGGGTCCAGCAGGTACAGCCCTTTTACATAGCGCTGGGTCAGGGCGTCCACTTCGTCTGCATCGGCGACTTCGGTCAGGCTGATAACCCGCACCTGTTGGTCGCTGAAGATCAGCACAACCCAATTGTCGATCTGGACATATTCCTTTAACACGCGAACCAGCGAGCTCCAGAACGCCGGGCGGTTCAGCTGCATGATCAGCGTTCCGGCGGACCGATGCCAGGCCAGGTTGTGAAGGTCGAGCGACATTTACTACCCCTTTAGGGTTAGGCATTCATGGGGCTGGGCTAAGTACTTCTGGGTATTTACTAATCGGACCTGCCGCGTATATTCACCCTCCAGTGGATGCAGGCCATGATGGCCTGTCGTTTTGACAAGGATAGCGAGATGAGTCAACCCCAATTGCGCGCCATTTTTATGGCTGCGCTGGTGTCTGTGTGTGCCAGTGCGCCGGTCTCGGCGGCCGAACCCCGGGTCAATCTGTATAACTGGTTCGGGCTGATCGCGCCGGAAACCCCCAAGGAATTTGAGCAGAAAACCGGTACCCGGATGCACCTGGATGCCTTCGACAGTGCCGAGATCATGCAAAGCAAGGTCATGGCCGGGCGCACCGGGTATGACGTCGTCGTCGCCACCTCGAATGTCTTGCCCAGCCTGATCCAGGCCGGCGTTCTCGCGCCGCTGGACCGTTCCCAACTGAGTAATTTCTCGCACATCGATCCAGAGATGCTGGCGCTGCTGTCCGCCAACGACCCAGGTAACCGCTACGCCGTACCCTACCTGTGGGGCACCACCGGCATTGGTTATGACGTGGATAAGGTCAAGGCCGCCCTGGGTGACAATGCCCCGGTGGACAGCTGGGACCTGATCTTCAAGGAAGAGAACATCAGCAAGCTCAAGTCGTGTGGCGTGGCGATGCTCGACTCGCCGAGTGAAATCATTTCGATTGCCTTGCATTACCTCGGCCTGCCCAGCAACAGCCAGAACCCCGAGGATTACCAGAAAGCCCAGGCGCTGCTGTTGAAGATCCGTCCTTACGTCCTTTACTTCGACTCTTCCAGGACTGACGCTGACTTTGCCGACGGCAATATTTGCGTGGTGGTGGGTTGGGCGAGCGGGGCGCTGACGGCGCAGGCCATCAATGAGAAAAACAACACCGGTCGCAAGATTGCCTACAGCCTGCCGCGTGAGGGCGGGTTGGTGTGGTCGGAAAACTTTGTGCTGCTCAAGGATGCGCCGCATGCCAAGCAGGGCCTGGCGTTTATCAACTACATGCTCGACCCGCAAGTGATTGCCAAGAGTTCCAATCACACGCTGTACCCCAACGCCAACAAGGACGCCACCGTGTTGGTCGAGCAGAAGTTGCGCGACAACCCTTGGATTTACCCGTCCAAAGAGACGATCGCCACCTTGGTTCCCCTTGAACCGTTGCCCTTGAAATTGGAGCGAATCCGCACGCGTGTGTGGACCAAGGTGAAGAGCGGCACCTGATCGGGTGAATGAATAGGCGGTCCGGGCTGCAGCAGACGTGTCAGTGAAGGAGATCAATCATGGGCCAAGCCGAATATCAACGCGACGTGAAGTCGGACGATGACAAGGCGTACAAGGACATCGAGGAACAGATCGGCCACTGTACGCCCGAGCAAGCCTGGGCCATGTATTACGTCTCCACGGGCATGGTGCGTGAGTACATTACGCGGGCGGTGATGGAGCATATCGGCCGGGGCAACCGGGCGCTGCTGCTGGAGTTCCCGGAGCTTGCCCGGACCGAGGAGCGATCACGCTTCCTGCTGCCGCTCTAACCGAATGCCGATCAGCGATGATCGGCATTTTTGTGTGCGCGCGGGCTTGCTGCTTTGGCCAGGCGTAATGTGGCCTCGCGGATCTCTTGCTGGTTCAGCGAGGCGAAACCCAGGCGCAACGCGTTCTCCGCCTGGTCCATCGGCGAGAACTGCCGGCCGCTGCGCACGACCAGGCCGTGATCAAGGGCTGCGTTCACCGTCTGGTCGACGTCGATTGTATCGTCGAAGCGTACCCACAGCGCCAGGCCGCCTTCGGGCTCGCGCACCTGGATCCGATCACCGAACGCCGCCTGCAGGCAGTCTTGCAAGGTCTCACGGCGAGCGCGGTATTCCTTTGATACCCGGCGCAGGTGCTTCTTGAGTTCGCCATCGTTGATCAGGTCGGCAAGCATCTTCTGCGCGACCGCGTCGGCATCGCCCAGCATCAGTGCAGCGTTGCGATGCAGGGCTTCGATCACCTGCGTAGGAGCCACCACATAACTGCAGCGAAACGTCGAGCCGAGGACCTTGGACAACGAACCGACATAGATCACATGTCGCTGCGCGCGATCGCTGGCCAGGGGCAGGTAGGGGCGTCCGCTGAAGTGAAATTCGTGGTCGTAATCCTCTTCGATGATGCAGAAGTCATGCAGCGCCGCCAATGCCAGCAACTGTTGCCGCCGCGCCGCGTGCAGGCTCACGGTGGTGGGGAACTGGTGGTGCGGCGTGAGGTAGATCATGCGCACCTTGTGTTCGCGACAGAGGTGATCGATCTGGTCCGTGCGACAGCCTTCTTCGTCGATGTCCACCGTGACCAGTTGCGCACCCAACCTGCGGAAAATTTCCCATGCTGGCGGGTAGCTCAGGCGCTCTACCAGCACCACGTCGCCAGGTTTGAGCAACAGGCTGGCGGTCAGGTACAGCGACATCTGCGTGCCTTGGGTCAGGCAGATGTTTTCGGCGCTGACCGTCAACCCACGGTTGTTGCGCAGCATCTCGGCCAGGGCGCAGCGCAGATGATAGCCGGTGCCCTCGCTGCCGTAGCGCAGCGTGTTGGACGCAAAGCTGTTACGCAGGGCATTGCGGTAGTAGCGATGCAACACGGCTTGGGGCAGCAGGCGGTGGTCGCTGGTGCCGTTGTCGAAAAACAGCGCGTCATGCCGATGATTCAGCGCCGTCACCTGGGCGTTCTGGGCGAAATAGGGCGCGGCTGTCTGCGCCAGGATGGGCGGCGCGAAGGGCGCCTGCGTGCTGCTCGGCAATTGCTTGGCCGTCAACTGCGCGTTGACGAAGGTTCCGCGTCGCGGCTCGCTGACCAGCCAGCCCTTGGTCATGGCCTCTTCGTAGGCCAGGATCACGGTCTTGCGGTTGACGTCGAGCAACTGCGCCATTTCCCGCGTGCCCGGCAACAGTGTGCCTGGCAGCAATCGCCCTTCAACGATCGCGGTCACCAGGCCTTCGGCAATCTTGCGGTAAGACGCCTGGCCTGCACTGTCGTCCAGCTTGAGCAGCGGGCGCCATTTTCGCATCTGGACCATCTGAAGTATCCAAAACTGGAGGTTTTAATGGGCCTAGTCTAGCGCAACAATCCAGCCTCACTCACCCCGAGGTTGTTATGAATACACGTCATGTCATCGAACTGTCCCCCTCGGGGAAAACCTTTGAGGCCGGTGACGAATTGTTGCTGGATGCGATGCTCGCCAACGGCCTGTCCGTGCCGTTTTCTTGCCGACGCGGAGCCTGTGGCTCCTGCAAGGTGGTGGTCGCAGAAGGGGTGTACCGGGCCAAGCAGCTGGCGCCGGATGCCCCCGTCCCCTGCTATCCGTTGGCAGCCAATGAAATGCTGCTGTGCCAAAGTCACGCCTGCGGCGACATGTGCCTGGAAATCCCGGGCTGGTCGCTGGACACACCCGCGCTGGTGGTCGAGGCGCAGGTCGTGAGCAAACGCGCACTGAGCCCCGACATCATTGAACTGGTGCTGATGCCGGACAGGCCGCTGGCAGTGCGGGTGGGCCAGTACCTCAAGTTCCGCCTGGTCGACGGCGACTCGCGGTGTTTCTCTATCGCTAACCTGCCGGCCGAAGACGACGGGCGGCTGGTTTTTCAGATTCGCCAGGTGAGGGGCGGGCTGTTTTCCGAGACCCTGCTGGGCGGCCTGGAGGCCGGCGATCTGGTGCAACTGGAAGGGCCTTTTGGTGCCTGTACCTGGCAGGACAACGACGAGGCGTCTGTCGTCCTGTTCGCTACGGGCACCGGCTACGCGGGCATCAAGCCCATCCTGCTGACCGCCCTGACGCGTGATGTCGACGTGACCTTGTACTGGGGCGGCGGGCAACCGGCAGATTTCTACGACCGCGCGTTCCTGGACCAGTCGGTCATCGATCACCCGCGTTTTCACTGGCACCCGGTGTTGGCGTCCCAAGGGCGGGTGCAGGAGGTTGCCTTGAGCCATGGGCATGACTGGGAAGCTGCCCAGGTGTATGCGTGCGGTAATGGCGCAATGATCAGCCAGGTGCGCACGGAGTGTCTGGACGCCGGCTTGCCCGGCCATCGATTCGTCGCGGAGGCCTTTGTGCCCAGTGGCCGGTCGAGTGCCGGCACGACGCCCAAGGCCCTGCACCCGATCTGGGAGAAAGTCGGCCCACGTTATTCACTGGACGGCATGCTGGCCGCGCGCGATCAGTCCATCCGTGCCCTGGCGGCGATTGCCAGTCGACTGCAGGTCGGCATGACCACCGGCGAAGCCCTCGACATGGCCGCCGACCAACTGCAAGCCATGGGCGCCTCCCACACCTGGCACCCGACCTATATCCGTTTTGGCGATGACACGGTGCGCCCACCCCGCGAAGGCATTGACCGCCAGCGCAGGCTGCGCGCCACCGACATTGTCGTGGTCGATCTGGGCCCGGTGTGGGACGGTTACGAAGGCGACTACGGCGATACCTTTGTGTTCGGTGACGCGCCGCTGCACCTGGCGTGCAGGACCGCACTGCACGAGGTGTTCGACGAAACCCGCGACGCCTGGCTGAGGGGGCTTACCGGTCGTGAACTCTATGATTTCGCCGAGCAGAGCGCCGTAGCAAAAGGCTGGAGGCTGGCACGCAACCTCGCAGGGCACCGCCTTGCGGATTTCCCCCACGCGTTGTTCGAGAGCAAGGTGCTGGCTGATCTGGAAATCCCACCGAGTGAAATGGCCTGGGTCCTGGAAATCCAGCTGTGCCATCCCACGGAACCGGTCGGTGGTTTTTTCGAAGATATGCTGATGCTGCAAGCCTGAAGAGCCCGCCGTTGCGGCGGGCTGCTGTTTATCAGAGCTTCGGCAGTTGGCCGATGCGGCCCATCATTTCGGTGACGATTTGCAGGTCAAGCAGGAACTGGTCGACGGTCTTGAACTCGTTGTCGGTGTGCCCGGTGTACTTCACTTCCGGACGCGCCAGGCCGAATTGCACGCCGTTCGGCAACTCGTGCACGGAAGTTGCGCCGGCCGAGGTGCCAAACTTGTGCTCCATACCCAGATTTTCACTGGCCACGGCCAGTAGGGCTTTCACCCATTCACCTTCCGGGTTGCGGTACATCGGCTCGGCCACCGAGTAGGTAAAGCCCACCTTGACCTTGGTTTTCTTGTCCCAGGCGCTCAACTTGTCGGCGATCTCGGCTTTGAGTTTTTCCGGTGACTTGCCCTTTGGCACGCGCAGGTTCACGGCCAGCTTGAAGGCCTTGTCATCCAGGCCGACAAAGGTCAGCGAGGTGGTCAGCGGCCCCATGAACTCATCAGAGAAGCCCACGCCCAACTTGCCGCCCAGGTAATCCAGGCCCCAGTTGTCAGACGCATAACGTGCAGCATCCGTGATGTGGTTGTGTTTGAGGGCGATCTTGCCATCGACGCTGTGGATCAATTCCAGCATACGCGCCACCGGGTTGACCCCGGATTCCGGCTCGGACGAGTGTGCGGACACGCCGGTGACAGTCAGCTTGACGTCTTTGCCGTCGACCTTGGCGGCCACTTCAAAATCACCGCCGTTGCGCTTGGCGTATTCAGTACCAGCCTTTTGCAGGCTGGCAGCCAACTCGGCAGGGTTGTCGCTGACAAAAGTCGCCACCGACGCCGACGGAATCTGGTTGGTCGCCATGCCGCCGGTCATCGAGGTGATTTCCGCGCCTTTGCCTTCACCCTTGCGACGCGGGAAGGTAGCCATCACCGTGCCGTAGCCTTTCTCGGCAATCACCACCGGGTAACCGCCATCCAGCGCCAGGTTGTACTGCGGTGTCGGGTTCTTTTCGAAGTAGTAGGGAATCGCGTCGCCAGAGGTTTCTTCGGTGGTGTCCACCAGCAGCTTGAAGTTGCGTGCCAGCGGCAGCTTTTCTTCCTTGATCACCTTCATGGCATACATCGCCACGACGATGCCGTTCTTGTCATCCTCGGTGCCACGGCCGTACATGCGGTCACCGATCAGCGTGACCTTGAACGGGTCGAGCTTGGTGCCGTCTTTCAACACCCAGTTTTCCGGTGTCACGGGCACCACGTCGGCGTGGGCGTGGATACCCACCACTTCATCACCGCTGCCTTCCAGGGAAATTTCGTACACACGGTTGTCGACATTGCGGAAGGTCAGGTTAAAGGCCTTGGCCAGCGCCTCGATCTTGCCGGCGATCTTGATGAATTCCGGGTTCTTGTACTGCGGCAGGCCGTCCACGTTAAAGGTCGGGATTTCCACCAGCTCACGCAGGGTTTCGGTGGCGGCCTTGCCGTACTTCACGCGGGTGTAGATACCGAGCAGGCGATTGATCTCGTTCTGCTGATCCGCGCTCAAGGCTTTGTTATCAAGAAACGCACTGATCGCCGGGCCTACATCGCTGGTCTTACCCAGGTCGCCCTTGGCCAGGGCGCCGAGGAAACCACGGAAATCGGTGACGGACGTTTCGTTGAAATGCTTCAGAATCGCCGTGCTTTGGTCCGGGGTGATGTTGGCGAAAGCGGGGCTGGTGATGGCCGAAAGGCTCGCCGCGAACAGGGTGGCAGCCGCCAATTGCTTGAGTGGAAAGTGCATGGAGGGACGCATTCCTTTGCAGGTAGTGAGTAGGACGTTTCTGATCAAACTGTCAGAAACATTTCCACACACTACCACTACTCAGGTGCCTCTGGTCAATGCTGGCCAGGATGGGGCTCAGGGTACTCCTCGGTCACGTTCAAGGCTCTAGCGTAGGGTCCGTCCCACAATTGCTCATGCAATGCCCCGACACGCTTGGCCATCGCTTCGCTGCGCATCACCACTTCCAGATTGCGCGAATTATCCAGATACCCGCCCAGCCAGTTGCTGGTGCCGATCCAGGCGACCTGGCCGTCGATTTCCATGGCCTTGCTGTGGATTACCCGCGCATACGGGATAAAACCTTGCTTGGCCTCGGGGAGGGTGACGATTTTGATCTGGACGTTAGGCAGCACGGCCAGGCTTTTGAGGTAGGGCAGTTCCAGCTTGTCGGTGTTCCAGTTGGACACCATCAGCTTGATCGACACCCCACGTGCCGCCGCCGCACGCACGGCATTGTCGATCACTGCGTAGTACGGGCGGGTCTTGTCCGGTCCGTAGGACAGTGGTGCGTAGTCCAGCAGTTGCACGCGCACTTCGTGTTTCGCTTCGCTCAGCAGACGCGGCAGTTCCAGCTGTGAATCGCCTACGCCCGGTGGGTTGTAGCGTTGCGGGCTGGCGACCAGGTAGTTGCCGGTACGTGGCAGCTCTTTGCTGGAGGCAGGCAGCGGAACGGGTTGGTTGTCGGCCAAGGCCTGCTGGGCTTTCCAGTCCTGTTCGAAGACCGCCTGCACCTGGCTCACCACGGTTGGGTCGGTGATACGCAGCCCGGTTTCGTGGATATGTTCCAGCGAGCGCCAATCGAAATTCTGGCTGCCCACGAAGGCTTGCTTGCCGTCCACCACCAGGTATTTGGCGTGGATGATCCCACCGCTCACCCGCGCGTAGGGCAGCACGCGAAAGGTCAGGTTGGGGATCGCCCGCAGGCGTTCCAGGGTGGACGCTTCCGACAACTTGATGCCTTTTTCTTCCAGCAGAAAACGAATTTTCACACCGCGTTTACCGGCGGCTTCCAGGCGTTCGATCACGCGGTCCATCACCGAGCCTGGGTGATCGGCGGCGTAGAACTGGCCAATGTCGATACTGTTTTTTGCGCCGTCAAACAGCTCGCTCCACACCGGGCCGGGCTGGCGCAAGTCGTCGGTACCGAGGGCGGTGTCCACCGGCACGGTGTGCACCAATTCAAACCCCGGAATCGAAAAGTCCGCCTGGGCCAGCGGACTCATGAGCAAGCCTGCCAGGCCAGCGATGCGCAATTTCAAGGAAACGGACATAGGGATTCCCATCAGAAAAGAAAGCGGGCGCATTGCGCGCCCGCTGTTGCGTTCAGGCCGTGCGGCTGTGCAGCGGCGTCGGAACCAGGTGCGGTACTTCACTCTGCACGCGGGCGCCGGTGGCGGCGCGGATCAGCAGGATTTTCAGCTGATCATTGATGCGCTCCAGGCTGTCCTGGAAGAAGTTGTGGAACACCACGCAGAACAGCGCGATGGCGATCCCCAGGCCGGTGGCGAACAAGGCCGTGCCGATACCGCCCGAAATCTGCCCTGGGTCGGACACGCCCGCCGTGGCCAGCGCCTTGAAGGTGTCGATGATGCCGAGGATGGTGCCCAGCAAACCCAACAGCGGCGCGGCGGTGGTGATGGTTTCGATGATCCACAGGCTGCGGGCCAGAGGTGCACGGGTAGTCAGGTACTGGGTTTCGATGACGTCATCCAGGTCCTTGCGCGAACCTTGTGAGGCTTTCTGCGCCAGCACCGGCAACACCATGCTCAGCGGCAGGCTGTCGCGGCGGCTCAGCTCCTGTGGCAGGTCGCGTTCGCTGTGCACATTGGCGCCCAGCACCTCGGTCAGCGCGCGGGCTTGGCGGCGTACGTAGGCGAAGTAAATCCCGCGTTCGATGGTGATAAAGATCGCGATGGCCATCGCGGCATACATCACATAAAAGGTGATGTCGTGGAGCAGGTTCATGTCCATGTTCATTTACCTCGCAATTAGAAGTTGGCTTCCAGGGAAACCGTCACGGTACGTTCCAGGCCCACGATGTAGGCCGGGTCGCCGTCGCGGAAACCGCTGTAGCTGGCCGCGTTGGTCTTGGTGGTGTACACGCCGTCCAGGTACTTCTTGTCGAACAGGTTGTCGACGTTCAGGCGCAGGGTGGCGTCCTTGACCACTTTCTTGTCCACCGGCAGGTAGATGCCCGCGCCGGCGTTGAACACGGTACGGCCGGAGATGGCTTCGTCGTTGGTCAGGTCGCCGTAGAGCTTGCTGGTGTACTTGCCGCCGAAGGTGCCGTAGAAACGGCCGTCGTCGTAGCCGATGTTGGCGGCCAGCATGTTTTTCGGCACGTTGGCGAACTGCTTGCCGCTGGTGGGCAACAGGATGGCTTTGCCGGCGTTGTACACGGTCAGGTCGTCTTGCTGCTCGGCCTTGGTGTAGGTGTAGGAGGTGTAGTAGTTGAAGTGATTGGGCAGCAGGCCGCTCCACTCAAGCTCCAGGCCGCTGTTGTTGACGGAGCCTGCGTTGATGTCGGCGAAGTCGCCGTTGATGTCGCGCGACGACACCTGGCGATCCTTGAACTGCATGTAGAACAAGGTGGCGGCCACGGTCATGTCTTCATCGGTGTAGCGCCAGCCCAACTCGTGGTTCCAGCTGGTTTCCGGCTTGGAGTCGATGGAGCCGACACCCTTGTCGTACAGCACATAGTTCTGCGGGATGCGCATGTTGCGCGACAGGCTGTAGAACAACTGATCGCGTTCATCCAGCTGGTATTTCAGGCCGGCGTTGGGCAGCAGTTTGTTGTAAGTCTGGTTACGTTTTTCCGGCTGCTCGGTGAGGCTGCCGTGGTTGGTGCCGTCACGCTTGACGTTCATGTAGGCCAGGCCGGCGATCAGGGTCCAGTCCGAGTTGATGTACCAGGTGTCCTGGGCCCAGACCTTTTGCGCCGGGGTAATGGTGAAGCGATCGCGACCCTGGATGGTGTTGCCGTTGGCATCGACCACGGCCTCGTTGGAGTCCGGCCAGGTGTCGACGGGCTTGCCACTGGCCTTGAGCGGAATGAACGGCTGGGTCTGGCTTTGACGTGCGCGCTCGTACCAGTAGCCGACTTGCAGGCTGTGATCGCCCAAGTCCCAGTTCAGTTTGGTGGTGATGCCCGGACGCCAGGTCTGGGTGCGCGAAGGGCGGTAGTACACGCCGTTGTTCGGGGTGCCGTCGGCGTTGTATTGGGCGCCGGTCGGCAGGTTGCCCAGGTCGAACACCCCGCCTTGGTTGGAGCCTCGGTTCAGCGCATAGCTGGACGAGCCGACGCCGCTGCCGTTACCCCAGTAGTAATACGGGATCACCGACAGCGCGAGGTTGTCCGCCAGTTTGAACTGGGTGTTGAGCACGGCGGTGAAGGTCTGGAACGGGTTCTGCGCCAGGGCGTAGTAGCTGTTGTACTTGCCGTTGCTGCCCACGGTCGGCGTGGCCGGGTAGGGGTCGTACTTGCGGCCGTTCTGCTGGTACTGGGCTTTGGTCAGTTGGCTGTAGCTGTTGTTGTCCTGCTCATGGTACTTGAGGATCAGGTTGGCGGTGTTGCCATCGCCGGCGTCGAAGAAGCTGTTCCACTCGACCTTGTCCGCGCGCACGGCACCCGAGCCGCGCCACATCTGGCCTTCGGTGTGGGAGGCCGACAACCAGTTGCTCAGGCCATTGATCTCGCCGGTGTTGAGGCGGGCAAAGGTCTTGCGCGTAGCGTTGCTGCCCATCACCTGTTTGACGAACGCCCCGGTTTCCTTGGTCGGGCGAATGGTCACGATGCCGATGTTACCGCCGCTGGAGCCGATGTGCGGGCCGTCGGCCTCCGACGAGCCCTGGGTGACGAAGATCTGCTCGATGTTTTCCGGGTCGCCCAGCAGGTTGGAGTACAGCGCGTAGTTGCCGGAGTCGTTGATCGGCATGCCGTCCACCGACATCCCCACCTGGTCGGAGTTGAGCCCGCGCATGGTGAAGCGAAAGCCGGACAGGCCGGTGTTGTCTTCGCTGGAGATGTTCAATCCCGGCGTGTACTTGAGCTTGTCCACTGCGTTGCCGGTGGCGGTCTGTTTATCCAGCGCTTCCTTGGTCACGGTGGAGCGGCCCTTGATGCTTTCTTCCTGCACCATGTAGCCGCCACCTGCCGTGGCCTTGCCCTGAACCCCAATCGTCCCGACGTCGCTGTTGCTGGTGTCGGCCATGACCATCCCATGGCCCATGCTTGCGGCAACGAGTGCCAGATGAATCCGGGTAAACCTCATCTCTGTCGTCCTGGTGTCGGGTGCTTATTGCACGCTGTAGTTGAAGGTGGCGGTGAAGCGCTGCTCATTGCGGCCCCCGAAGGCTTGCTCGGGGAACGGCTTGACTTGCTTGATACGACGCAAGCTGTTGGTGGCGGCCCGGTTGAGCAACATGCTCGAGGCCTGGGTCTGCAAACCGGAGTCGAGAACCCGACCCTGGCGGTCTACCAGCAACCAGACCACCACTTCGCCGGTGGGGCGTTCGAGGGAGGCCTGGCGTCCGGTGGGGTACTGCTTGTAAGTGTCCAACTCGTTGCGCAAACCCTTGAGGTAACCGCCTTCCAGGGCTTGGCCGTCGACTTTGGGTGGCGCCGGCGGCGCGGGTGTCGGCGCGGCCTGGGCCACGGGCGCCGGAGCCGGTTTGGCGGCGACCGGTGGTGGTGTCGGGGTGGGCGATGGCTTGGCAACCACTGGCTTGGGCACAGGTTTTGGCTTGGGCTCAGGCTTGGGTTTCGGCAAGGGTTTAGGTGGCGGCGGTGGCGGGGCCGGTTCGGCCTCTTCATCCTCGATCACCGGCGGTGGCGGCTCTTGTTCCACCACCGGCTCGGGGATCACTTCCGGCTCTGGCTCGACCAGCGCCAACTCGACCGCCGACTCGTCATACACCGGCTCGACCTTCAAGGTCTGGGACTGGATACCCAGTGCAATCAGCACCAGGGCGATCAGGGCCGGGACACTGCCCAGCAACTGACGCGCACGAAACAATACGTACATGATCAGGACTTACGCGTGGCAATGGACACGGAGGTAAAGCCACCCAGACGCAGGGTGTCCATCACCTCCACCAGGCGCGAAACCTCCACGCCTTTGTCGCTGTTGACGATGATGGTCGACTTGGTGTCAGGCTTTTCCGCCGCTTTCAGCGCCGGCACCAAGGCGTCGACCGTGAGGTCCTTGCCATCCAGTTGCAGTTGGCCTTCCAGGCCCAGTGTCAGGATGAATTTGTTCTGTGGTTTGAGCTGCTGCGAACTGCTGGCGCTGGGCAGTTGCGTCTTCATGCCGAGGGCCGGAATCACGTTCAGGCTCACGAGTACGAAAAACACCAGGAGGAACATCATCACGTCGATCATCGGGATCAGTTCGATGTGCGCCTTGCGTTTTTTCGGTTCGTCCCAGGTTCTCATTCCGCTACCCCGTTATTGAATTAGGGGCGACACGCTAACAACCAAAAATGACCGATTGGTTAACTTTAATTGACGTTTTGACGGCTCTAGGACAAGTCTTTCAGGCGATTCTCAAGACATTTTTGTGACGTAACAGAATTGACATGCAGCAGGGGCATTCTCAAAAACTTTACATCGAGGGCCCCTGGAAATGAGCCGTGAACTGCCACAGATATCCACGCCGCGACTGTTAATGCGCGCACTGGAAAACCACCAGGCCGAGACGTTGTGTACCCTCGCCAACGGCCCGAAAATCGCCGACAACACAGCGAGTATTCCTTCGCCTTACACCCTCGAAATCGCGCAGGACTTCATCGCTGGCATGCCGGAGAAATTTCGCTCGGCCCACCTGTTGAGCCTGGGCATGCATCGGCGTGACAACGGCGAGCTGATCGGCATTGTCAGCCTGCGCATCAAACCGGATCACCTCTACGGACACCTGGGCGGCTGGGTGGCGGCGGACGCACGCAACCAGGGCTACGCGGCAGAAGCGGCGCGTGCACTGATGGACTACGGCTTTACCGAACTTGGCCTGCATCGCGTGGGCAGCCAGTGTTTCAGTCGCAACAAAGAGTCGGCACGGGTCATGGAGAAAATCGGCCTGCAGTACGAAGGCTGCATGCGCGGGGCGTTCCTCAAGAACGGCGTGCATGAAGATATGCTGGTGTTCGCCACGCTGCGAGAGGATTGGGAGTTTCGGCTGTGAGTGGCGAGGTTGATCATGGCCGACGCCGGGTGCTTGCCGGGCTGGCTGTCGCCACCACGTTTTCGATCCTCAGTCCGTTTGCGCGCAGCGCCGGTGTGGACTATCCGTTCACCCTCGGCGTGGCTTCCGGTGACCCGTTGCCTGATGGGTTTGTGATCTGGACGCGCCTGGCGCCGTTGTTCAACGCCGTGGATGGCCGAGGTGGCTTGAGCCGTTCCGTGCCCGTGCGTTGGCGGGTCGCCAGCGATGCCGCGATGACCCGCGTGGTACGCCAGGGCGAAGTCATGGCCAGTGAGCGCTGGGGCCATTCGGTGCATGTGGAAGTCGCGGGGCTGGAGGCGGGCCGCCCCTATTGGTATCAGTTCGAGGGGCTGGGCGCGCAAAGCCCGGTGGGGCAGTCGCGCACGGCACCGGCCGTGCATGCCATGGTGTCGGCGCGCCTGGGGTTTGTCTCGTGTTCCCACTGGGAGCGCGGCTATTTCAGTGCCTATCGCCACTTGGCGGAGGAACAGCCCGACCTGGTGTTCTTTCTCGGTGACTACATCTACGACAGTTCCTACGCGGCGGATTCGGGCAAGATCATCCGCCCCCACGGCAGCGGCAATGCGGTAAGCCTGAGCGACTATCGCAACCGCTATGCCCTGTACAAAACCGATCCGGATCTACAAGCCCTGCACGCCGCCGCACCGAGCGTGGCGACCTGGGACGATCACGAAGTACAGAACGACTACGCCAACCGTTGGTCCCAGGACCCGAAGATCCCGGTCGGGCAATTCCTGCAGCAGCGTACGGCAGCCTACCAGGCTTACTACGAGCATATGCCGCTGCGTGCCAGCAGCTTGCCGAAGGGGCCGGACATGCGCATTTATCGGCGCCTGGACTACGGCCGACTGGCCCGTTTCCACGTGCTGGACGGTCGGCAATACCGTTCCGAACAACCGTGCATTCCGGCCAATGGCAGCCACCAGGGACATATCGCCGATAACCTCTGCCACGACTTGCGCGACCCTGGCCGCACCATGCTGGGTTGGCAGCAAGAAGCCTGGCTGGACCAGGGGTTTGCCCAGTCGAAGGCGCAGTGGAACATCATCGCCCAGGACCTGCTGGTGGCGCCGCTGACCCAGCGTGATCTGACCAACCACAAGCCGGGGCGTTGGACTGACGGGTGGGATGGCTATATGGCAAATCGCAGACGGATGCTGGCGTCCATCGAGCGTAACCGGGTCAGCAACCCGGTGTTCTGGGGCGGTGATATCCATTCGTTCTGGGTGACGGACTTGCATGCCGATGGCAACAACCCGGACTCGCGGGTGGTGGCCACGGAATTCGTCGGTACGTCGGTGACCTCCGACGGGCCGCCCTTTGATGCGTTCAGCAAGCTGCTGCCGCTCAACCCGCATGTGAAGTTTTTCGATAGCCGTCAGCGGGGATATGTGTCTGTGGAACTGGAGGCGCAAAAGATGCTGACGCACTTTCGTGTGATTACCGATCCGCGCAACCCTGCGGCGACCGTTTCAACCTTGAAATCGTTTGTGAACGAGTCCGGCCGACCCGGCGCAATCCTGTAGGAGCTGGCTTGCCGGCGATTGGTCCTTGAAGTCAGCGCTGGACTCACGGCAGCCATCGCCGGCAAGCCGGCTCCTACAAGGTTTGTGGTGGTTACAGCGGCGCGGTTTCGTTGAGGCTGTAGCGCACGGACAGCGCGCCCTTTTTCTCTGACAAGGCCAGGATGGTCACCTGGCCCAACTCGCTCAGTGCCTGCACATGGGTGCCGCCGCAGGCATACGCGGGTAATTCGCCAAAACCGACTTCGCGGGTGCCGTCTTCCAGGTTCATGTGCCGTGGATAATCCGCAGCGATCCATTGGTTGACCTGTTGCTGGATCGCCTCGGCGTCCATGGCTTGCGCCGCTTCGCCACGGATGAAGGTGATCTTGCCTTCGCCCGGCCAGTGATGGGCCTTGATCGGCATCCAACCCAAGGTCTCGCCCACGTTGCCGATCAAGTGCCCGGCGGAATGCAGTCGGGTGTTTAGCATACGGCGCTGTTCATCGACCTTTGCGGTGATCGGACCGGGTTCCAGTTGCCGGTCGACGTAGTGCACCACGCGGTCGGCTTCCTGGGTGACACGTAGCACAGTGGCTTCACCGAGCCAGCCGGTATCGAAAGGTTGCCCACCGCCCTGAGGGTGAAAAATCGTCGACTGCAGGATGACTGCAAACTGGTCTTCGTGGGGTGTGCAACTCAACACCTCAAGCTCGGCAGTCAGGTGGTCGTGGGTAAAAAACAGGCGTTCGGTCATGATCTACATCCGCATCAGGGTTCTGCGCGCAGTATAAATAGTGCGTAGATAGGTGATAATCCGCTCAATTATCAATGGACCTGTGCACCATGAGCATCAATCTTCCTTTGCCGCTGCTGGGCGAAATGGCGATTTTCGTCAAAGTGGTGGAAGCCGGCAGTTTCTCCGAAGCCGCCCGGCAACTGGGGGCTTCGCCTTCCTCGGTGAGCCGCAGTATCTCGCGCCTGGAGAACGCCCTGGCGACGCGCTTGTTGCAACGCACCACGCGCAAGCTGCGCCTGAGCGAAGGCGGGGAAGAGGTGTTCAAGCGTTGCCAGGAGATGGTCAGCGCGGCGCGCTCGGTGATGGAGATCAGCGGCCAGTTCACCCATGAAGCCGAAGGGTTGGTGCGGGTCAGCGTGCCCAAGGCGGTGGGGCGGTTTGTGGTGCACCCGCATATGCCGGAATTCCTGCGGCGTTACCCCAAGGTGGATGTGCAGTTGATCCTGGAGGATCGGCAGGTGGACATGATTGATGACAATGTCGACCTGAGTATCCGCATCACTGACAGCCCGCCGCCGGGGTTGGTGGGGCGGCAGTTATTGCCCATCGAGCATCTGTTGTGCGCGACGCCGCAGTATTTGGCTGAACACGGGACGCCGGAGCATCCCCATGACCTGCTGGCACACAGTTGCATTTACTTGGGGGAAACGCCCGGAGATTCACGCTGGAAATTCCGCCAGGCCGGCAAGGCGGTGACGGTGGCGGTGCGTGGGCGTTATGCGGCGAACCACACCGGGGTTCGGCTGGATGCAGTGTTGCAGCATGTGGGGATTGGCAGCTTGCCGTATTTCACGGCGCGCCATGCGTTGGCGGAGGGGCGGTTGGTGCAGGTGTTGCCGGCGTGGGACTTTATTGCGTCCTACCATGGCGAGGCGTGGTTGCTGCATTCGCCCACGCGGTATTTGCCGCCGAAGTTGCGGGTGTTTATTGATTATCTGGTGGCGTGCATGGCGAAGGAGCCGACGTTGCGCAAACGGTAGGGATGCGCTCGAAACTGTAGGAGCCGGCTTGCCGGCGATTGGCCCTTGAACCCAGTGCAGGACTCAAGGCCGCCATCGCCGGCAAGCCGGCTCCTACAAGGGAATCAGTGCTTGCTCTGGTCAACCGGCATGGCCAGCAGCTGCTTTTCCTGGTTCCAGTCGAACGGTTCGTCGTTCTGTTCGGCTTCGAAGCGACGTTCTTCCAAGGCCTGGTACAGGTCCAGTTCTTCGTCGGGCATGAAGTGCAGGCAGTCACCGCCAAAGAACCACAACAGGTCGCGCGGGACCAGATGGGCGATTTGCGGGTAGCGCAGGATGACCTGGCTCATCAGGTCCTGGCCCAGGTACTGGCTTTCGATCGGGTCGATCGGCAGCAGGGCGCGCAATTCGTCGAAGCGCTCCAGGAACAGTGAATGGCTTTCCTCGGGCACCTGTTCGGCTTCGCCGACGGCAACCAGGATGCTGCGCAAGTGGTCGAGCAAGACGAGATGATCGGCAACGACGTTGGACACGAGATAAGTCCTCTAAAGCAAAAACGGGCGCGAGAGTATATGCCCCTCGCTAAAGTGGGGCAAACACCAATAGACACTGGGTCTCCTGGCTTTGCAGCTTAATTTGCGTACAATCTTGCGTAGAAATGGTCCGCAGAAACTGGCAATGGATAAGGCGCACAATTTACAGCTTCGGGGGGGTACGTTCCACGTCCGATTTGATGTTCCGGCAGACGTACGTAAGGCGTTTGGCGGTAGGCGGGTTATGTCAAAGTCCCTTAAGGCGGGTTCGCTGACTGAGGCCATGCATCGGCGTAGCCGCTATCTCCTGGCATGGCGTGATCAGGTTAATGCCGCTCGTGATGGCGTCGCACTGGCGGAAGGCTGGCAGGATGGTGTCTTGGACGCGATTAGTGCTGTTGACGTGATGATGAAGGACCAAAAGCGCGGCCTGATCGGTAGGTCGGTGCCACAGGTAGAGATTGACCCTGCTGTTGAAGCTCGTATGCGGTCCAATCCTCGGTTTGTTGCAGCCTTTGAAGCCTGGGTACGGGACCACTTAAAGGACGGCATGGATGGAAAGGTGCGCCTCTTTGATGAACTGGGGAAGGGTATTCAGTCGCTCATTCCAGCAGTCCTGACGCGTTCTCAAAGTATCCCTACAGGGCAGCTTCAAGAGCTAAGAGCCTTGGTGGCTAATCCGGCAGCACACAAGCCAGCATCACCGCTTACGCCAGCATCCTTGGAAGCGTTC
The DNA here is from genome assembly GCF_013385825.1 of Pseudomonas reactans. Classification (GTDB taxonomy): domain Bacteria; phylum Pseudomonadota; class Gammaproteobacteria; order Pseudomonadales; family Pseudomonadaceae; genus Aquipseudomonas; species Aquipseudomonas reactans. Next base: position 190,107 of record NZ_JACAPG010000003.1, read on the forward strand.
AGAGCATTCAGGACCAAGCAGGGTGTATCTGCTGTGAACATTGCCACGCAGCACACCCGATTGCGCAAGCTGTCTGACTACATCGCTAAGACAGGTTGCGCGCCACATCGAAGAGTTACGAGAAACTGGAGATTACTTAGCATACGGCGAGGCACTCCGAGAGTTCCGCCTTCAAGGAACTCATTAGCGTCGGAAAGAAGAAATACCGTAGGTCTGAGCAGATTAAAGCAATTAACTTCGGAAAGAAAAGAAGCCAGTGCGAAGCACTAAAGTTGAATCACCCATAGAATGGCGTCAGTAGTACCGTCCCGATTCAGGATCAGTCTGCCAGTAAATATATCCAGCATCACCACAACCCAAAATGCTCTTGCTTTTGATCTGCTAAACCGAAGGTGATGTGGGCAACAGTTGTCAGCGAGCGCTGACGGAGAGTAGAACTGCTGAATGCATTCGCATTCGGTTATGCACGAAAAATCTAAGATCAAGATCAAGGGCAGAAGCGGTTTAGTGGTGATCCTATTTTGTACTGGCTTCGGCAGGATCGGAGGTCTTGTGGCGATACTTCCACCGGGAGGTGGAGACATTGGAGTGAATCAACTTTACAGCTCACGCTGTTACCACCTTTTGACTAGATGGGACCATACGGCGACGTATGATGCTGACTCACTCCATTGGCGGACTAGCTCTTCGTGCTATCGATGGCAAAGTTAATGAACGCTGAGCAAGTGATCAACATAAAGCGGGCGTCTGCCTGGGTAAGTGTCGATTCGTTATCCATCAGGGAGTGACGAATTCCGCTTGCATCGTTGCTATACCCGTAAAGAGCGGAGAAAGCATTTTTGAGACTTGGGTGAAGGCTATGATGCTTTTCCAAGACTTTCAGCGCCTGGCCTAGCGTAGCTTTGTCATCACCTACAAGTTTCTTGGCTAAGGACTCAACGGCACTAATGGATTCCTTGATCGAATTCCGATAGTCAGGATTTTGTTTTTCTGTCAAGAATCCGAGTGATGTTTGCAGATGAGTTCTGACGCCTGCGTATTGGTCTGCGTTTTCTATCGCTCGCTCAATTTCTGCTATTTCATCTTTTGAGGTGATGGGTGTTACCAGCCCGTCAACAAAACGATACGCTGAGTTTTCCCGCTCGAATGCCTCATTGCACATTTTGACAAACTCGTCGCTATTATCATCCACCTCCGGGGCATTCCGGTAGATAAACTCTAACAGGCTGTAGACTCTGTGCCATGCACCTAGAAGCACTTCCTTTTTCAAATCTTCAATAATGCTAGACCATCCCCAAGGGATGCTATCTAAAGTTAGCTTACGGTAGTTGCTGTAAAACCTTACAGTAAACTCGTGGTAGTTTGATCCAGCTACTGCCGCCGTATTATAAGCCCCATAAAAATTGTCCCAGTAGCAAACGGTCAGAACATTCCAAAGAGTGTTGCGCAAGTCTGTATCGATTGATTCCGTCTGCAAGATCTTGGACGCAGGCAGATAGCCCATACGCTGTGAGAAATCCATTACCACCTCGCTCATACCTGTTCAGGAGTGCTCCACTAATTGCATCCTTTCTCGCGTCATTATCCATGCTGGCGATGTGGCGGCATACCCCCACCGCAAACCCCTCCTGAAACCTCAGATAACCCCCTGAAAACCTCACCTAGGGTTGAAAATATAGTGCTTGGCTATTTATTATTACTTATTGATAGTTTAAATTGATGCTCCCTGTAGCCCAATGTTTCCGTGGGACATGTCAGAAACGGACAAGCTCGCCCCTATGAGAACCTAGTCTCAAACCGGTTTCCATCATTCAGAACGCACAAAGCGCGTCCAAATGGCGAAATTCTGCAAGACGACAACACCCCCCGGCCCAGGAGTGCCGAGGGTATGTGGTATTTCGTCAGCTCAGCAGGCCGAGGGCCACGGGCGGAGTGATTTCATTAGTACGTTGTTAAAAAAACGAGATGTCGTTCTTTTCGTGTTCTTCAATGTCGTGTTCGTCGACTCGGATAGATTCCAAGTAAAGGCGGATAGGGGGCCTATCGTCATGCTCAAACACGCTGTAGTTTTCAGCTCGCCACTCGGTTGTGTCGGTTTTTCGATAGCCCTGCGCAATCAGGTCGGCTTGTGCTGCGACGAGTGCATGTGATCCCAGCTTGTACTGCGACGAGTGCATGTGATCCCAGCTTGTACTCCAGCGTGTAGCTGCCCATGTTTCCGCTCATTTGCAGAGGCAGGGTATCGCCCTCACGCTTGCGTCGAGTGTTTTGCTGGAGTTCCTGTAGCTCAAAAAGCGCGAGTTCAAGCAGCTTCCTCAGATGCTCCGCAGATTTCCCTTCGACGTCTATTGTCAGCGAATGAACCATGCTCATGGTCTGGCCCCTTGTTGTTGAGCGGGCATGTTAAACGGTTCGGATGCTCAGAAACCATGTGTACTCGTCTGGTATAGATCAAGCAGTACCGTTAATCGGCTCGTTTGCTCGTACCGAGAATACCCCTTTAACAACCCTAGTAGGTACACATGTGATCGGTACATCCAAAACGGTATATGTGGGGTGATTGAAATGTTCATACGTGCGTACCTGCGAGCATCAACCGATGAGCAAGACGCTCTGCGTGCCAAAGCAGACTTGAAGGCGTTCGCCGCAGATAACGGCCAGCGTGTTGCCAGTTGGTATGTCGAGAACGAATTCGGCTCTACCTTGCAACGGCCTGAGTTGTTCCGCTTGCTAGATGATTGCGAAGCTGGCGACATTCTGTTGATTGAACAGGTGGGTCGCTTGTCGAGGTTGAATGACGCTGACTGGAAAAAGCTACGAGCAATCCTTGAGACCAAGGGTGTGTTAGTGGTGGCCCTCGACCTGCCCACCTCCCACGCTGCCATGCAACCGCCACGCGCTTGTGATGAATTCGCAGGTCGTATGCTTGCTGCAATCAATTCTATGCTAATGGACATGCTGGCAGCTGTAGCACGTAAGTCCTATGAAGACAGGCGCCGTCGCCAGGAGCAGGGCATCAAGAAGGCCAAGGCTGCTGACGCGTACCAGGGGCGTCCTGTGAATGAGGATCTCATAAGCGGATCAATACGGCTCTTGCTGCTGGCTTATGGCTCTGCGTCACTGCGAAGACAGTGCGTTGTGCCCTGAGCACCCTTCAGAGGGTGGCAGCAAAGGGCTAACAGAACGTCTCGGTGCCCAATGCCCGCCATGAGCGGGCTTTTCTTTGCAAATCAATAATTAATCACTCGTTCATACACTCTCAATATCAGCGGTAAGCTCCTGTATGCCTCTGTGGGGCGATGCTTATCAAAGGGTGGCTGTCAGATCTTTATGAGGCTTATAGGCTGCTTGTAGGGGGCTGTATGGATAGGTGCTTGAGGTTGTTTTTGTAAATCATCGGTTTTCAATGATGGTCAGTGTCCACCGTTAAGCAGCGCTGAGAACTATCCGGCTACCCTGGATTATTTTCGGCCAGGAAAACCAAATCGCCCATCGAGTTACGAACATAATTCTGCGGCGGGCAACGCTTCTGGAATACTGTTTTACAACGTGGCTATTTACAGAGATACGCATTTTGGAATGCTGCCATGGCGAGAAACGCACCGTCTCGGTGGAGTGATGCAGGATGCTCTTCTAGGTACTTGGCTGCTATTCTGGCTAACTGCCGATTCGTTAACCCGCTGGGAAAACACGTTTTTTCGTTCGGCAGCATGTATTCATTCATTGTTGCCATGGTGCTCGCCACCCCATTCACCAGTCCCCAGCAATATCCTGTGGCTAGGTTGTCTGTATTGTGGTCGCCGTCTGAATCGCGGATGGCCTCTTTGCAGGTACTAAGCAGATGGTTTCCATCCCCTGCCATTACTTCACCGCTCCCCATCATCGCCACCAGAGTCATCGCTGCTGTCCTCCCTGCTTTCATGGTAATGCTCTATTTTGCTGTGTGGTCCGGCGATACTATCGCCTTAAATAGCCAGATGCCATCACGTAAGGAGACCTGCTAGCATCCTCCCACTCAATTGGGTGTGGTGTTTACGATGGATGATGAAGGCGATTTCAAGAAGGCACGTGGCTTCCTGCTCACGTATTCAGCGTTGGTTTTAGCGCTTTGGTACTTCGGGGCTGATCTAAGCCAGTTCAAGCTGATGGGGAACGAGATAAAGCTTCACCAGCGTACTGAGAGTGTCTGGTTGGTGCTCGCTTGCCTCAATGCCTATTTCTGGCTTCGATTTGTACAGCACGTTCCAACTGGAGGCTTTCGCTTCGATAATGCGATGAATGCTCTCTATGATCGGACACTATTAAGGGCAGCTTTGTGCGTAAAGCATTTTGAACTGAGAAGACTTGTGAAAAGCACTCTCATCCAAAAGCATTCTCCGGGTGAAAGTGCAAAGTATGTTCGCAGTTACGGATACCTCACATGCTACGACCGGATAAAGGAAGATCGTAGAAACCAGCCAGAAGAGGAGATTGAGCTGCATCACTATTCTCGTGAGCACCGGACAGAGATGAAGCTTTCGGCAAACTACAGATATACCAGGGAAGGTGAATGGGTGAAGTTCGGAGATAATGTTCGACTGGATGCTTATGTGCCGGGTAGAACACTCAGTTGGGCTGTGAAGTCATCAACGACAGTAATGGGTGCATTCAGCATTCCTTGGTTTACTAACCACATCGCTCCATTGATGTTTGGCTTGATCAGTACCTGTCTTGCCCTCTGGAAGTGGTGGGGCATGAATTATTTTACGTAGCATATCGCGTAGAAAACCTTGCTACGTTTCTATATATGCAATTGATTTATAAGGAAAAGAAAAACGGGCGCGAGAGTATATGCCTCTCGCGCCCGTTTTTATATGACCGCTCGACTCAGCGGACCTTACCCACAGCCTGGGTCAGCTCTTCCTTGCTGAAATCATCCACGTCGATCACCTTGCGCCGCGCCGCTTCGGCGTCACGCAGGGTTTGCGCTTCGGTCGGTTGCAAGACGCCTGCGTGCAACGCCGCGTCGATGGCATGCTCCCCGGCGGTCGGTTTGACCTGGCCGCTTTTGAGCGCGGTGTGCAGTTTTTTCTGCAACGGATGGCTGGCGCCGAGCAGGTCGTAGGCATGTTGCAAGGCGCCCACCGGATCTTCCGCCGATTGCGGGCGGTAGCAGCCGGCCAGCAACTCTTCCAGGGTCGGGTCACCCTTGGCACGGCCGATCACTGCCGCTACTTCGGCATCCAGCGCATCTGACGGTCCGGTATGACGACGGCCGAACGGGAACACGATCACCCGCAGCAGGCAACCCAGCACCTTGTTCGGGAAGTTGCTCAGCAGTTCATCCAGCGCACGCTCCGATTCACCAAGGCTTTCTTCCATGGCCCAGGCGAACAATGGTTCCAGATGGTCCGGCGAATCCAGGTCGTGATAACGCTTGAGGGCGGCCGACGCCAGGTACATATGGCTCAGCACGTCACCCAGGCGTGCGGACAGGCGTTCACGACGCTTCAGCTCGCCACCCAGCAACATCATGCTCAGGTCAGCCAACAGCGCGAACGCGGCCGCCTGGCGGTTGAGTGCGCGGAAGTAACCCTGGCTCAGGCGGTTGCCCGGCGCTTTCTCGAAATGACCCAAACCGAGGTTCAGCACCAAGGTGCTGGCGGCGTTGCTCACGGCGAAACCGATGTGTTGCATCAGCAGCCCGTCGAACTCCTTCAGCGCCTGGTCATGGTCTTCGCGACCGGCCAGGGCCATTTCCTTGAGTACGAACGGATGGCAGCGGATCGCGCCCTGGCCGAAGATCATCAGGTTGCGCGACAGGATGTTCGCGCCTTCCACAGTGATGAAGATCGGCGCGCCTTGCCAGTTGCGGCCCAGGTAGTTGTTCGGGCCCATGATGATGCCCTTGCCGCCATGCACGTCCATGGCGTGGCTGATGCACTCGCGACCACGTTCGGTGAGGTGGTACTTGAGAATGGCCGACAGTACCGAGGGTTTTTCCCCCAGGTCCACGGCATTGGCGGTGAGCATGCGCGCGCTGTCCATCAGCCAGGCGTTGCCGCCGATACGCGCCAAGGCTTCCTGGATGCCCTCGAAGGCCGACAGCGGCACATTGAATTGTTCGCGTACCTGGGCGTATTGGCCGGTCACCAGGCTGGTGAACTTGGCCGCGCCAGTGCCGACCGCAGGCAGGGAGATCGAACGGCCCACGGAGAGGCAGTTCATCAACATCATCCAGCCCTTGCCGAGCATTTCCTGGCCGCCGATCAGGAACTCAAGCGGGATGAACACATCCTTGCCGGAGTTAGGGCCGTTCATGAAGGCGGCGCCCAGGGGCAGGTGGCGACGGCCGATTTCCACGCCGGGGGTGTCGGTGGGAATCAGCGCCAGGCTGATGCCCAGGTCTTCCTCCTCACCCAGCAGATGGTCCGGGTCGTGTGCCTTGAAGGCCAAGCCGAGCAGGGTCGCGACCGGGCCGAGGGTGATGTAGCGTTTTTCCCAGTTCAGGCGCAGGCCAAGGGTTTCCTTGCCTTCCCATTCACCTTTGCAGATCACGCCGGTGTCGGGCATGGCGCCGGCATCGGAGCCCGCCAGCGGGCCGGTAAGGGCAAAGCAGGGGATATCATCGCCACGGGCCAGGCGCGGGAGGTAGTGGTTGCGCTGTTCTTCGGTGCCGTAGTGCAGCAGCAGTTCGGCAGGGCCGAGGGAGTTGGGCACCATCACGGTGGACGCCAGGTCACCGCTGCGGGTGGCGAGTTTCATCGCGACCTGGGAGTGGGCATAGGCAGAGAAGCCCTTGCCGCCATATTCCTTGGGAATGATCAGGGCGAAGAAGCCGTGGGTCTTGATGTGTTCCCAGGCAGCGGGCGGCAGGTCCATGGCCTGGCCGATTTCCCAGTCGCTGACCATGGCACAGAGTTCTTCAGTGGGGCCATCGATAAACGCTTGTTCTTCTTCGGTCAGTTGCACCTTGGGGTAGGCCAGCAACTTGTCCCAGTCCGGGCGACCGCTGAACAGTTCGCCGTCCCACCATACGGTGCCGGCGTCGATGGCATCGCGCTCGGTCTCGGACATTGGCGGCAGGACTTTCTGGAACCAGCTGAACAGTGGCTTGGTGAAGTATTGGCGGCGCAGGTCGGGCAACGGCAGGGGCGCGGCCACCACGGCGATCAACACCCAGAAGACCAGCAGCAGCCAACCCGGTGCGTGGCTCCAGGCGCCCATCGCCAGCAGGTAGACGGCAACCACGCCCAAGGCGGGCAGGGGCGCGACTCGGCGGTGTGCGAGGTAGGCAATGCCGACCACCAGCACCAGTATCCACAACAACAGCATATTCAATCCTCCGTGAAACCAGGGGCGAAACCACCAGGGAGCTTAGTCGGCATCCGAACAAGCGGGGTGATCAGGGTGTAACGAGATTTGGCCGATTCGTCGTTATCTCCCCGGCAGGCCTGTGGTTAGACTCCAGGCTTCCTTCGGAGATAAAGCTCATGGATACCTACCTGAGTCCCAGCCGCTTCATCGATAGTGACCACCCTGCGGTGGTGGAGTTCGCCGAAAAACACCGTGGAACCCGTGCGAACTTAAGTGACCAGGCAGTCAGCCTCTACTACGCCGTGCGTGAGGCGATTCGCTATAACCCCTACACCTTCAGTCGCGACCCAGACGCATTAAGTGCCAGCTTCGCCTTGGCCAGCGGCGAAAGCTATTGCGTGCCCAAGGCCACCTTGCTCGCCGCCTGTGCGCGCCACTGCGGCATTCCGGCGCGCATCGGCCTGGCGGATGTACGCAATCATTTGTCGACGCCGCGCCTGATCACCTTGCTCAAGAGTGACGTATTCGCCATGCACGGCTATACCGAGCTTTACCTCAACGATCGCTGGGTCAAGGCCACGCCTGCGTTCAATCAGCAGTTGTGCGATGTATTCGATGTGCCGCCGCTGGACTTCGATGGCATCCACGACAGCGTTTTCCACGCGTTCAATCGCCAAGGCCAACGTTCGATGGAATATGTGGTCGACCACGGGCAATTTCCTGACGTGCCCGAGGCGTTTTTCTTCGCGCATATTCAGCAGTGTTACCCCCACTTGTTCAGCGAGGACATGCCGACCCTGCTGGGCGATATGCAGAGCGATTTAAGCCGCGCGTGAACCGGCGTATGCTGCTGCGTTCATCAAGCCATGTTCATCAACAATAAGGCGCGGTCATGCTGAAAATCTGGGGTCGTAAAAATTCATCAAACGTCAGGAAGGCACTGTGGTGCGCCGAGGAACTCGGCCTGGACTATGAAGCAATTGATGCGGGCGGGGCTTTTGGTGTGGTCGATACGCCGCAATATCGGGCATTGAACCCCAACGGTCGGGTGCCGATGATCGAAGACGGCGATTTCGTGCTGTGGGAATCCAATACCATCGTGCGCTACCTCTGCGCCAAGCAGGCGTCCCGCTGGTATCCGACTGAGGTGAAAGCCCGGGCCAACGCGGAAAAGTGGATGGACTGGACCACGTCGACCTTCGCCGAACCGTTCAAGATTGTGTTCTGGGGCGTCCTGCGCACCCCGGCGGAAAAACAGAACTGGGACAACATCCATGCCGGTCGCCAGGCCTGTATCGATGTGCTCAAAACCGTTGATGAAGCGCTGGCTACACAGCCGTATCTGTCGGGCAACGAGATCGGCATGGGCGATATTCCCTTGGGCAGCTTTATCTACGCCTGGTTCGAAATGCCCATCGAACGGCCTGCGATGCCCCATCTAGAGGCCTGGTATGCGCGCCTGCAACAACGTCCGGCCTACCGCAAAGCGGTCATGACTGCGTTGACTTAATACCCACTATTAATACGGGTGACTGTACTTGTGCGGCGCGGGCAAGCACCATGCTTGTCATGCGCCGCCGTTGAACTACCTGGGCTGCGCCCCCATCTACTCTTTCTATTCCCTTCTTTGGTGCGTAATCCGATATGAGTTCCGCTCTGTCCATCCGGCAGCTAACCAAAACCTACGGCAACGGTTTCCAGGCCCTGAGTGGTATCGATCTGGACGTTGCCGAAGGTGACTTCTTCGCCTTGCTCGGCCCCAACGGCGCCGGCAAATCCACCACCATCGGTATCCTCTCGACCCTAGTCAACAAGACCAGCGGCACGGTGAATATCTTTGGCCATGACCTGGACAAATCCCCGGCGGCGCTCAAGCGTTCCATCGGTGTGGTGCCCCAGGAATTCAACTTCAACCAGTTTGAAAAGACCTTCGACATCGTCGTGACCCAGGCGGGCTACTACGGCATTCCGGCGAAAGTCGCCAAGGAACGCGCCGAGCAGTACCTGACCCAACTGGGCCTGTGGGACAAACGCGACGTGCCTTCGCGTTCGCTGTCCGGCGGCATGAAACGCCGCCTGATGATCGCCCGCGCACTGGTGCATGAGCCGCGCCTGCTGATCCTCGACGAGCCCACTGCTGGCGTGGACATCGAGCTGCGTCGCTCGATGTGGACCTTTCTCACCGAGCTGAACGAGAAGGGCATCACCATCATCCTCACCACCCATTACCTGGAAGAGGCTGAGCAGTTGTGCCGCAACATCGGCATCATCGACCACGGCACCATCGTCGAGAACACCAGCATGCGTAACCTGCTGGGCCAGTTGCATGTGGAAACCTTCTTGCTCGACCTGAAAAACAACCTGTCGGCGCCGCCGCAACTGCTCGGCTACCCGAGCCGCCTGGTGGACAGCCATACCCTGGAAGTGCAGGTGGACAAGGCCATGGGGATCACCGCGTTGTTCACGCAGTTGGCGACCCAGAACATCGAAGTGCTGAGTTTGCGTAACAAAACCAATCGCCTTGAGGAGTTGTTCGTGTCCCTGGTGGAGAAAAATCTGGCGAAGGTGGCGGTATGAGTTCTGAACTGCAACCCAACCTCGTCGCGCTGCAAACCATCGTCTATCGCGAAGTGAAGCGCTTTACCCGGATCTGGCCGCAGACCCTGCTGCCGCCGGCGATCACCATGGTCCTGTACTTTGTGATCTTCGGTAACCTGATTGGCCGCCAGATTGGCGACATGGGTGGCTTCACCTACATGGAGTACATCGTGCCGGGCCTGATCATGATGTCGGTGATCACCAACTCCTACGGCAACGTGGTCTCCAGCTTTTTCGGCAGCAAGTTCCAGCGCTCCATCGAAGAATTGATGGTGTCGCCGGTGTCGCCCCACACCATCCTGATCGGCTACACCCTGGGTGGTGTGCTGCGTGGCTTGATGGTGGGCGTGATCGTGACCCTGCTGTCGCTGTTCTTCACCCACCTGCAGGTGCATCACCTCGGGGTCACCATTCTGGTGGTGGTACTGACGGCGACGATCTTCTCGCTGCTGGGCTTCATCAACGCCGTGTTTGCACGCAACTTCGATGATATTTCGATCATTCCTACTTTCGTGCTGACCCCGTTGACCTACCTGGGCGGGGTGTTCTACTCCATTACGCTGCTGCCGCCGTTCTGGCAGACCGTGTCGCTGGCCAACCCGGTGCTGCACATGGTCAACGCCTTCCGCTACGGCATTCTGGGGGTGTCGGATATCAAGATCAGCGTGGCGATCACCTTCATGCTGGTGGCGACGGTGGTGCTGTATATCGGTTGCGCGAAGCTGCTGGTGAGTGGGCGCGGGATGCGTACGTAAGCGATGACCCGCAATAAAAAACGGCCTCAATTGAGGCCGCTTTTTTTGCTTCACACTCTGTAGGAGCCGGCTTGCCGGCGATGGCGGCCTGAAGACTTGCATTGAATTCAAAGGCCTCATCGCCGGCAAGCCGGCTCCTACAAAGGGATGTTCAGGGGGTGAGTGCCAGATCAATCAGTTCATGCAGCTCTTCAACCGGCAACGGTGCGCTGGAAAACAGGCTGCGATACACCGTGGGTGCCGCGATCAGGTTGAGCAGGCGATCCAGGCTTGGCAACACGTCGACGCTGTCCCGATAACGGTCGAGGATGACCTGCAACTGGCCCATCAAAATGTGGCTGCAGTAGTCCCTGGGATGACTGCATTGCACGTCGCGCATCATGTTGCGGCCCAGGTCGGAACTCATTTCATCCAGGTACTGTTCGCCCCAGGCACGCAAGTCACCGCGCAGGCTGCCGGTGTTGGCCGGCTCGCTGTCCGGTCGCAGGCGCTCCAACGCCACATCGGCGAGCAGCGCCGCGAGGTCGCCCCAGCGTCGGTAGATGGTGGAGGGCGTGACGCCCGCACGCGCAGCAATCATCGGCACGGTCACGCTGGCGCGCTCATGGGCTTCCAGCAGTTCGCGCGCGGCGTTATGCACTGATTCTTGGACCCGGGCACTGCGGCCTCCCGGGCGAAGGCCTTCTTTAATCGCCATGCCTAAAACCTTAACACAAAGAATTTGCTTTAAGCGCTTTCCAGTAGCACACTCGGCAAAAGCAAAATATTAGCTTTAGCGGAGCGTGCCCATGTCCAATATTCCTTCACACCGTGCCAACCTGGCCTTCCTGGTAATTACGGTGTTGACCTTCCTCGCCGCGTCCAGCGCGCCGACGCCGTTGTATCAGGTGTATCAGGACAACCTGCACTTTTCGGCGGCAATGCTCACGGTGATCTTCGGCGTCTACGCCGTGAGCTTGCTGGCGGCTCTGCTGACCGTGGGCTCGCTGTCGGATCACCTGGGGCGCAAGCCGGTGATCTTCACGGCATTGCTGCTGAACATTCTGGCGATGCTGCTGTTTATCAACGCGGACAGCACCGCTTACCTGATCGCCGCCCGCGCGTTGCAAGGTTTTGCGACCGGCATGGCAACGGCGGTGCTGAGCGCGACGCTGCTTGATACCGATCGCCTGCGCGGCCCGATGCTCAATAGCCTGGCGCCGCTGTTGGGCATGGCCAGTGGTGGCCTGGGCAGTGGCTTGCTGGTGGAGTACGCGCCTCGGCCAACCCAGCTGATTTATCTGACGATGCTCGCCTTGATGGTGGGCCAGGCGCTGTACGTGTGGCGCTTGCCGGAGACGGTCAGTCGGATTCCGGGTGCGTTGAAATCCCTGGCGCCGACCCTGCATGTACCCGAACAGGCACGCCGTGCCTTGTGGCTGGCGATGCCGCTGAATGTGGCGGTGTGGGCACTCGGTGGGTTCTTTTCGTCGCTGGCACCTTCGCTGGTGCGGGCGGCGACCGGTTCGACCTCGCACTTGATCGGCGGTGGGCTGGTGGCCGTGGTCACCTTGAGCGGTGCGGTGATGATCTACAGCCTGCGGGATCGCCCGGCGGACAAGGTCATGCGCCTGTCGGCCGTGCTGTTGGCGGTGGGCGTGGCCTTGCTGCTGGTGGCGGTGCAGAGCGCCAGCCTGCCGCTGTTCTTTGCCGCCAGTGTGATCGCAGGCTTTGGTTTCGGCGGTGGGTTCATGGGCAGCGTCCGCAGCATCGTCGGGCTGGCGTTGCCCCATGAGCGGGCCGGGTTGATGTCGGCTTTCTACGTGCTGAGCTACCTGGCGTTCTGCCTGCCGGCGCTGCTGGCGGGTAACTTGAGCCATGTGTATGGCCTGATCGTGACCACGGATGGCTACGGCGCGGTGTTGATCGTACTGGCCCTGGGTGCCCTTGTCGGTCTGCTGATGCAGGATTCGACGCGGGCCAGGGCGACGACGGGCGGCTGATGGGTAATAATCGGTGCCTCGTATCCGCCTGACCGAGAGGCAAGCATGAAGATCATCCGCAGCAAGGACTTCACCGGCAGCCGGGCCTGGGAGGCGCTGGATATCGCCAACATGAACGGCATCACCACGCGCCTGCACTGGACCGATCAGCCGTACCGCTGGCACATCAATGACGGTGAAGAAGTGTTTGTGGTGCTCGATGGCCGGGTGCAGATGCACTACCGCGACAACGGCTTCGAACAGGTGGCGGAGTTGGGCGTCGGTGACATCTTTTATGCCAGCGTCGGCACCGAACACGTAGCTCATCCCCAAGGCCCGGCGCGCATCCTGGTGATCGAAAGCGAAGGCAGCGTTTGACACTATATTTGTAAAATAGATAACAGATAGAGATATTACCCGTTATATAGATATTCGATCAGGTTCTATCATGTTCTCAACCTCATGCGAGGAAGAGGATTGCCATCATGACCTGCTCGAATACCGTCAGCTACAAACCCTTCAGTCACTTGACCCGTCCACGGGAAGTGATCCGCCAGTTCACCCCCAACTGGTTTGCCGCCACCATGGGCACCGGCGTGCTCGCGTTGGCGTTGGCGCAACTGCCGTTCAATTTGCCTGGCTTGCACGCGATTGCCGAAGCGCTGTGGTTGTTCACCATCGGCCTGTTTGTGCTGTTCAGCGTGCTGTATGCGGCCCGTTGGGTGATGTTTTTCCACGAGGCGCGGAGGATTTTCGGGCACTCCACGGTGTCGATGTTCTTCGGCACGATTCCCATGGGACTGGCGACGATTCTCAACGGCCTGCTGTTGTTTGGCCTGCCACGCTGGGGCAGCGATGTGATCCCCCTGGCGCAAGCGCTGTGGTGGCTGGATGTGGCCATGGCCCTGGCCTGCGGCGTGTTGATCCCGTTCATGATGTTCACCCGCCAGGAACACAGCATCGACCAGATGACCGCGGTCTGGCTGTTGCCGGTGGTGGCCGCCGAAGTCGCCGCTGCCAGCGGTGGCCTGCTCGCACCACACCTGGCAGATGCCCATTCGCAGTTGGTGATGCTGGTGACTAGCTACGTGCTGTGGGCGTTTTCCCTGCCGGTGGCATTCAGCATCCTCACTATCCTGATGCTGCGCATGGCCCTGCATAAACTGCCTCATGCCAATATGGCCGCGTCGAGTTGGCTGGCGTTGGGCCCCATTGGCACTGGGGCGTTGGGCATGCTGTTGCTGGGAGGCGATGCGCCGGCCATTTTCGCGGCCAATGGTTTGCCGGGTGTCGGCGAAATGGCCAACGGCCTCGGCCTTGTAGCGGGCATTACGTTGTGGGGGTTCGGCCTGTGGTGGATGTTGATCGCGGTATTGATCACCCTGCGTTACCTGCGCGCCGGCATCCCTTTCAACCTCGGCTGGTGGGGCTTTACCTTTCCACTGGGTGTGTACGCTCTGGCAACGCTTAAGCTGGCGAGCCTGTTGCACCTGGGTTTCTTCAGTGTTTTCGGCAGTGTGCTGGTGGCGGCATTGGCGCTGATGTGGCTGATCGTCGCCAAGCGCACGGTGCAGGGCGCCTATAAAGGTGAGCTTTTTGTTTCGCCATGCATTGCAGGACTAGCGAATAAGTAAGCCGGATTAGGTAAAGTCGTGGCCTGAATGCTTTTACAAAAACACAGGCCACGCAGGAACACGGACGATGAGCCACCCCTCGCAATTCACTTTGCTGCGCACACGGCGTTTCCTGCCGTTCTTCATTACCCAGTTGCTGGGCGCGTTCAACGACAACATCTTCAAGCAATCGCTGATCCTCGCCATTCTCTACAAGCTCACCATTGACGGTGACCGCTCCATTTGGGTCAACCTCTGCGCCTTGCTGTTTATCCTTCCGTTCTTCCTGTTTTCGGCGTTGGCCGGGCAGTTTGGCGAGAAATTCAATAAGGATGCGTTGATCCGCGCGATCAAGATCGGCGAGATCGTGATCATGGCCGTGGGCGCGACGGGCTTCCTCACCAACCACCTGGAATTGATGCTGCTGGCGCTGTTTGCCATGGGCACACACTCGGCGCTGTTCGGGCCGGTGAAGTATTCGATCATGCCCCAGGCCCTACACGAAGATGAGCTGGTAGGCGGCAACGGCCTGGTGGAGATGGGCACGTTCCTGGCGATCCTGGCCGGGACCATTGGCGCCGGGATCATGATGTCGTCCACCCATTACGCGCCGGTGGTGTCGGTGGCGATCGTCGGCGTGGCGGTGCTGGGTTACCTGGCCAGCCGTAGCATTCCACGGGCGGCGGCGTCGACCCCTGGGTTGCGCCTGAACTGGAACATTTTCAGCGAATCCTGGGCCACCCTGCGTTTGGGCCTGGGGCAGACGCCTGCTGTGTCGCGTTCCATCGTCGGTAACTCTTGGTTCTGGTTTGTCGGTGCGATCTACCTGACGCAGATCCCGGCCTACGCCAAGGAATGGTTGTACGGTGACGAAACCGTGGTGACGCTGATCCTCACCGTGTTTTCGGTGGGTATCGCGCTCGGCTCGATGCTCTGCGAAAAACTTTCCGGGCGTAAGGTGGAAATCGGCCTGGTGCCGTTCGGTTCATTCGGCCTGACCGTGTTTGGCCTGCTGCTGTGGTGGCACTCAGGGGGCTTCCCGCAGAACGTGCAGGCCAACGACTGGCTCGCCGTGCTCAGCTACGGCCAGGCCTGGTGGGTGCTGATCGATATCCTTGGCCTGGGCGTGTTTGGCGGCTTTTATATCGTGCCGTTGTATGCCCTGATTCAGTCGCGTACCGCCGAGAACGAGCGTGCGCGGGTGATCGCGGCCAACAACATTCTCAACGCCCTGTTCATGGTGGTCTCGGCCATCGTCTCGATCCTGCTGCTCAGTATGGCCAAGCTGTCGATCCCCGAATTGTTCCTGGTGGTGTCGCTGCTCAACATCGCGGTCAACACCTACATCTTCAAGATCGTCCCCGAGTTCACCATGCGTTTCATGATCTGGCTGCTCAGCCATTCCATGTACCGCGTGGAGCATCGCAACCTGGAGGCGATCCCGGATGAAGGCGCGGCGTTGCTGGTGTGCAACCACGTGTCGTTCGTCGATGCGCTGTTGATCGGCGGCGCGGTGCGTCGGCCGATTCGCTTTGTCACGTACTACAAGATCTACCGTTTGCCGGTGCTGAATTTTATCTTCCGCACCGCCGGGGCGATTCCGATTGCCGGGCGTCACGAAGATATACAGATCTACGAAAAGGCTTTCACACGGATTGCGCAGTACCTGAAGGACGGCGAGTTGGTGTGTATTTTCCCCGAAGGCAAGCTGACCGCCGATGGCGAGATGAATGAGTTTCGTGGTGGCGTGACGCGGATTCTGGAAGAGACGGCGGTGCCGGTGATTCCGATGGCGTTGCAGGGGTTGTGGGGGAGTTTCTTCAGTCGGGATCCGAAGAAGGGCTTCTTCCATCGCATCTGGTCGCGGGTGGTGTTGGTGGCGGGGGAGCCGGTGGAGGTCGAGTTGGCGACCCCGGCGCAGTTGCAGGAGAAGGTCACTCAACTGCGCGGCACAGTCCTGTAGGAGTCCGGCTTGCCGGCGATGGCGCCCGTTCAGACGCTATCGCCCGCAAGCGGGCTCTTACAGGTCGATGGCGTCCGTTTGAACGCCATCGACCGCACGGTTCAGGTGCTGATTTTCAGGCCAATCAGCCCGCAGATGATCAACGCCACGCTGGCCAATCTGAACAACGCCATGGACTCACCAAACAGGATGATCCCGGCAATCACGGTGCCCACGGCGCCCACGCCGGTCCAGATGGCATAGGCGGTGCCCAGCGGCAGCTCCTTCATCGCCAGCCCCAGCAGGCCGAGGCTGACGGCCATGGCGGCAATCGTCAAAGCCGTGGGCAGCGGCTTGCTGAAACCGTCGGTGTACTTCAGGCCGACGGCCCAGCCAACTTCAAACAGACCTGCGAAAAACAGAATGATCCAGGACATGATGACCTCCTAACGTTAGGTGGGGTCGTCCCCGGATTAGGCGCTTTCAGCGTCGCGGGGTCGTCCCCGCGCAGCTCGGTAGAGTGCCGAAAAGTGCTCGGCTGATCAAGTTTGCGGGGTGTTCTCCAGCACGCGACGGTCTTCCTTTTCGCTCATGCGGCGGAAGTAGGTGGACAGCAATGCCCCGGAAATATTGTGCCAGACGCTGAACAATGCACTCGGCACCGCCGCCAACGGCGAAAAGTGCGCGCTGGCCAAGGCGGCGCCCAGCCCGGAGTTTTGCATACCCACTTCCAGCGCCAGTGACTTGCGCTGTGCCAACGGCAACTTGAACACGCGGCCGGTGAAGTAACCCAGCAGGTAACCGAAGCTGTTGTGCAGCATGACCACTGCCATGATCAGCAGGCCCGACTCGGCGATCTTCGCCTGGCTCGCGGCAACCACCGCCGCGACGATGATCACGATGCTGACCACCGACACCAGCGGCAATACATCCACCGCATGACGCACCCGCTCACCGAGCACACGTTGCGCCAGCACGCCGAGCACGATCGGCAGCAGCACCACTTGCAGGATCGACCAGAACAACTCCATGAACGACACCGGCAGCCAGGCCGACGCCAGCAGCCAGATCAGCGCCGGGGTGAGCAGCGGGGCGAGGAGGGTGGTGACAGCGGCGATGGCCACCGACAGCGCCAGGTCGCCACGGGCCAACCAGGTCATGACGTTGGACGAGGTGCCGCTTGGGCAGCAACCGACCAGGATCACACCGACGGCGATTTCTGGCGGCAGGTGGAACGCCTGGCACAGCAACCACGCCACGCCCGGCATGATCACAAAGTGCGCGACCACGCCCAGGGCCACACGCCAGGGGTGGCGGGCGACTTCGGCGAAGTCATCAATCTTGAGGGTCAGCCCCATGCCGAACATCACCAGGCCCAGCAACGGGACGATGGCGCTTTTCAGGCCGATGAACCAGTTGGGTTCGAGGAAGGCGACGACGGCGAAGATCAATACCCAGTAGGCGAAGGTATTGCCGACGAAGCGGCTCAAGGCGGCGAGTGCGCGCATGGGGATGTCCTTGTTATTCGAATAAATGTAGGGGCCGGCTTGCCGGCGATGGCACCCTCAGGTCCGCCATCGCCGGCAAGCCGGCTCCTACAAAGGGGGAGCGTCAGATGCCCTGCGGGGTTTCTTCGCCGCCGAGTGCTTCAACCAGCGCCGGGATGAAATCGCCGAACGTCAGCATCATCAGGGTAAAGCTCGCATCCAGTTGGCCCAGGGCCTCATCGCCGCCGTCCTGTTCCGCCTGGTCTTGCAGCAGGTCTTCGAACTTCAGGCGCTTGACGGTCATCTTGTCGTCGAGCATGAAGGACAGCTTGTCCTGCCAGGCCAGGGACAGTTGGGTCACGACCTTGCCAGTGGTCAGGTGCAGTTGGATCTCTTCGCCGGTCAGGTCCTGGCGCTTGCAGCGCACGATGCCGCCGTCTTCGTGGGTGTCGCGCAGTTCGCATTCGTCGAGGACGAAGAAGTCATCGGCCGGCTTCTGGGTGGTGACCCAGTCGGTCATGATTGCGGTTGGCGCGGTTTTCACCGTGAGCGGGCGAACCGGCAGGGTACCGATCACTTCACGCAGGGTCGACAGCAGGTCTTCAGCGCGTTTCGGGCTTGCCGAGTTGACCAGGATCAGGCCCTGTTTCGGCGCGATGGCGGCGAAGGTGGAGGAGCGACGGATAAAGGCGCGTGGCAGGAAGGCCTGGATGATTTCATCCTTGATCTGGTCGCGTTCCTTCTTATAGACCTTGCGCATCTGCTCGGCCTCGATTTCTTCGACTTTCTCTTTCAGTGCGTCACGCACCACGCTGCCCGGCAGGATGCGTTCTTCCTTGCGCGCAGCGATCAGCAGGAAATCACCGCTGACGTGAACCAGGGGAGCGTCTTCACCTTTACCAAAAGGCGCGACGAAACCATAAGTGGTCAATTCCTGGCTTGCGCAAGGGCGCGCCAGTTTGGTGGCCATGGCCGCTTCCAACGCCTCGGCATCAACAGGCAGATCTTGGGTCAGGCGATAGATAAGCAGGTTCTTGAACCACATGGGGTGAGTCTCTCCTTTATACAAAGGGGGGCATTATTCTCTTGATAACGTCCCAGGCCAACCCTGCCTAAGCCATTGGAAGCTATCAAAAAAAAGATTTCAGAAAGTGCTTGCCAGACTTAAGGTCGCTCCGTAGAATGCGCGCCACACCGAAACGAAGGGTGATTAGCTCAGCTGGGAGAGCGTCTGCCTTACAAGCAGAATGTCGGCGGTTCGATCCCGTCATCACCCACCATTCGCTTCATGTGTTACGCGCAGCGGTAGTTCAGTCGGTTAGAATACCGGCCTGTCACGCCGGGGGTCGCGGGTTCGAGTCCCGTCCGCTGCGCCATATTCGGTAACCTGGAACACTGAACGCCAGGTCACCACAGGAAGCCCGCTCAATGAGCGGGCTTTTTGCTGTCTGGGATTTGCAAAACCCCAAAAAACGCCGCCGATCATTTCCGATGATCGGCGGCGTTTTTTATTGGGCGACTAGAAATCCCAGCGTGTAGTGACCATGAAGTTGCGCGGCTCACCGTAAGCGGCCGAGTTATAGAAGCCGATGTTGGTGTAGTAGTGCTTGTCGAAGATATTGTTGACGTTCAGCGTCGCCGACAGGTTTTTAGTGACCTGATATTTGGTCATCAGGTCCACCAGCCAATAAGCGTCCTGGGAAAACTCTTCATACCCACCATGGGGTGAGTTGTAGATGTCCTGCCAGCCCACGCTTTGCCAGCGCACGCCACCGCCGACGGTCAGCTTGTCCAGGTCGCCCTTGAGTTTGTAGGTGGTGAACAGCTTGACCTGGTCTTCGGGCTCGAAGGTGGAGATCTTCACGTCCTTGTCGTCGCGCACCACCTTATGGGTGTAGCCGGCCTGTAGTTGCCAGCCGGGCGCTATCTCGCCGGACATCTCCAGTTCGTAACCCTTGGTCACGGCCTTGCTGCTCTTGTAGGCGTAGTTGTTCGGGGTCGGTGTCTGGTTGTTGTAGGCGTCGTCGGAGAGCGCACGATTGGACTCGTGGATTTCAAAGTACGCTGCGCTGGCGTTCACGCGGCCGTCGAGGAAGTCGGCTTTCACGCCCAGTTCCCAGTTCTGGCCTTCATCCGGTTCCAGCAACTTGTTGTCGCGGTCGCGGTTGTAGTTTTCCTGCGGCATGAAGATGTCGGTGTAGCTGGCGTAGACCGCATAGGTGTCGTTGAGGTCGTACACGGCACCGACGTAGGGGACGAAGCGCCCCGACTCGCGGTAGTTGGGGTTGTAGCCCGTGACCTGGTAATTGACCACACGTCCGCCCAGCAGCAGCTTGAGGTCATCGGCGAGGTTCAGCCGCGTGGTCACGTAGGCACCGGTCTGGCGCACGGTGTCATCGATCAGGGATTGTGGCTTGCCCCAGTCCGGAATGGTGGCGTGGCCGTGCCAGTTATTGAAGTCGACGATATTGGGGGAGAGGTTCCAATAGCCTTTGCCTTTCCACTCCGATGCGCTGATCGAGCCGCCCAGCACCAGTTCATGCTCGCGACCGCCGAGGCTGAACGGGCCGCTGACGTACAGGTCGGCGGAATCGCTGACGGTTTCCCCGGTGTACTTGCCCGAGGTGAGTTGCGCGGTGCCGTCCGGCTGCGGTTGGTCGCCCTGGATCGAGCCCATCAGCGCGTGATAGCCGTTGATCTTGTGATCCAGTTGCAGCTTGGTGACCCAGCCATTGCCCAGGTCGTGTTCGAGCATGGCGAATACGGTGCGGGTGTACTGTTCCCAACTGCTCCAGTCAGCGGCGTTGTTGAACGAGCGCTTGACGCTGTTGCGGTCGCCCTTGGAGTTGATCAGCGGGAAACTGCCCGACCACGATGAGCCCTTCGGCAAGGTGTCCTGGTAATCGCCGCCGACGGTCAGCAGCGTATCGGGTGACAGGTCGAACTCCATGATGCCGTAGTACGTCGGGCTCTTGCGCGAGTAGTGGTCCATGAACGAATGCTTGTCCTGATAGGCCGCCACGGCCCGGCCACGCACATTGCCGCTTTCGGTCATGGGGCCGCTGACATCCAACTCGCTGCGATAGTTGTCCCACGAACCGGCGCCGAGGGTTGCGTGGCCCTGGAAGTCTGCGGTGGGTTTCTTGCGCACCAGGTTGATCGTCGCGCCCAATGAGCCTGCGCCCGTGAGCAGGCCGGTGGCGCCCTTGAGCACTTCGACACGGTCGTAGATCGCCATGTCGCTCAGGGTGTTGCCCGCCGAGTAAGCGACGTTGCGTGCGGTCGAAGGGATGCCGTCGTACTGGAAATTATTGATCGAAAAGCCCCGGGCGTAGTAGTTGGTACGCTCGGTGTCGAAGGCGGAAACGGTGATGCCCGGTGTATGGCGCATCACGTCGTCAACGTTGTTCAGGCCGAAATCATCCATGTGCTGGCGGGTAACCACGCTCACGGACTGCGGCGTTTCCTTGGGCGTCAGCACCAGGCGCGTGGAGGTCGCGATAGTGCCGGGTGTGTAGGAACCGGTGCCTTCGGTGACGTTGCCCAGCTGGTTGGCGGTGACGGCGGTCGGGCTCAGCTCCATGGTGCCGTTGCCGGCGATGGGGGCGGGTTGCAGGGCGTATCCCTGAACGCCTTTCACGGCGCGGTAGCCGCTGCCTTCCAGCAGCCGGTCGAACCCGTCCTGAATCCCGAAGTTGCCTTTCAGCCCAGGGCCTTTGAGGCCCTCCAGTTCGTGGGACTGGAACACGATGGCCACACCCGCCTGCTGGGCGAAGCGGTTGAGCGAACTGCCCAGCGGCCCGGCGGGGATGTCATAGGACTGGGCGGCGACGCTGACGGCGTCCGCCTGGGCCAGGCCGATGTTCAAGGTGCCGGCAGTGATGAGGGCCAAGGACAGCGGTGCACTTTTCAGTAGCCGAAAGCGTCCGCGTGGGTAGGAAGGGGTGTGCATGGGGAAGGCAGTCCTTTATGTGTCGAATTACCTTCCTTGACGGGCAACCTCGAAAAAACCGGAAGCAAATGCGAATAATTATTTATTGGATGCTGGCTCGGGGCCAACCACGATCAGCCAGGGCGTGAAGGACTGCACCCGTATCGGCAACGTTTGCGCGAGTAATTGCAAGGCATGGTCGCTGTTATCCAGGGGGATCACGGCCGACACACGCAGGTTTTGCAGTGCGGCGCGATCAAACTGCACGCGGCCGCTGCGGTGCCGGGCGATTTCGTCCAGCACGTCGGGCAAGGGCTGGTTCTCCACCACCAATTGATGGCGGCGCCAGGCTTCATTGATGCTGCTCGGGTCGACAGTGCCCGCCAAGCGGACTTGGTTTTTGTGCAACAGGGCCCGCGACCCAGCATCGACTTCCAGCGTCTGCTGGCCGTTCGCGCTTTGTGCCGCCACGCGAGAGTGGAGCATGCTCAGCACAGTGACATCACCTTCGCGCTTGACCACGAACCGTGTGCCCAGTGCACGCAGGGTGCCTTGGGGCGTCTGCACGACAAACGGCCGGGTGCTGTCGTGGGCGACTTCCACCAGGATTTCGCCTTGCAACAGTTCGATACGGCGCTGCTGGCTATCAAAGTGCAGGTTCGCTGCGCTGATGCCATTGAGGGTCAGTGTCGAACCGTCCGCCAGTTGCAGGGTTTGCCATTGGCTCGGGCCATTTCGTACATCGGCCATCCACTGCCGTGGATAGGGGCTGATCAACAAGGCCGCTGCCGGAATCGCCAGGCTGCACGCCAATACCAGCGCGCGCAGGGCGTGCTTGCGGCGACGGCTTTTCGGCTGCGCAAAGGCCGCATCCAGAGCTGCGCGGGCAGGGGCTTTTTTACCGCGCAGGGCCTGCATGCGTGAAGTGGCGGCTTCCATGCGAGCGGCGGCTGCCGCGTGATGCGGGCCTTGTTGCTTCCAGCGCTCGAACGCCTGCTGCTGGGCCTCGTCCCATTCGCCATCGTGCAGGCGCAGCAGCCATTCGGCGGCTTGTTCTTCGACGTCCGACATGCTTGATCAGGTGTCCATGCTGTGGCTGCAATGCATAAGCGCCTGGATCAGGTACTTGCGCACGGTGCGCTCCGACAACTTGAGCTGCCGGGCGATCTGTTGCTGGGTCATGTCTTCGAGGTAATACAGCACGAAGGCCTGGCGCGAGTATTCGTGCATGCCTTCCAGGATAAAGGCGATCTGTTCGAGGGCTTCGAGGGTGGTGTGGATTTGCTCCGGGGATTGGAAACCTTCGAGCGCATCCACCGTCAATGCCAATTCTTGCAGGTAAGCCTGTTCAATCTGCTTGCGCCGCGCTTGGTCGATAAGCAGGCGCCGGGCGGTGGTGCTCAGGTACGCGCGGGGTTCGCGAATGCCGGCGACGGACTCGCGCGCGTTCAGGATGCGTGCAAAGGTATCGTGCGCCAGGTCGGCGGCATTCTGTCGACAGCCCAGCTTGCGTCTTAGCCAGGTGAGCAGCCAGCCATGATGCTCGCTGTAGAGCTGGGTAATTTCCCGTTGGAAGGGCGGTTCACCCACAGACATAGGCGTGGCTCAAGTGTTATTGAGAATGGTTTTTAATTGTGCGGCCAAGGGGCGGGTAAACGCAATAGACTCGCGTTTGAAGGTGTAGAAGCCCGTTTTTGCTGGGTTTTGTCGTGCCTGAGAAAATATTTCAAATAAATTGCATTTAAATCAAGACATTGCGGATTTTTGGTGTATGATGCCGCCCACACCGAAACGAAGGGTGATTAGCTCAGCTGGGAGAGCGTCTGCCTTACAAGCAGAATGTCGGCGGTTCGATCCCGTCATCACCCACCATTCGCTTCATGTGTTACGCGCAGCGGTAGTTCAGTCGGTTAGAATACCGGCCTGTCACGCCGGGGGTCGCGGGTTCGAGTCCCGTCCGCTGCGCCATATTCGGTCACCTGGAACACTGAACGCCAGGTCACCACAAGAAGCCCGCTCATTGAGCGGGCTTTTTTTCGTCTGCGATTTCTTCTTCTTATGCCCTGCCAGTGTGCACTGCCTATTCGTCCTGAACTGTACGGGTGCGCCATGACGTGGGGGAATACCCCCATGCACATTGGTTGATTGCGCCCTCGGTCGCTCAAGCGTTTATCTATAGCCACGCGAAGACTTCCAGGCGGGTTACCGGCAGCAGGATGCTGCGGGGACTCGCTCTCCAACATAAAAATAGTCTGCAAGGGGAATGGCTCTCTATGAAATATCCACTGCGTCCGTTGGTGTTCTGGCCAACGTTCCTGATTCTGCTGGCGGCGGTGATCGCCAGCTACGTCGACCTGAATGCGTTCCTTGCGGTCAGCAAACAGCTCAACAACCTGATCCTGAAGAACTTCTCATGGCTGTTCAGTGCCGGCTCGTTTGCCATGGTAGTGCTGACCGCGATCGTCTACTTTTCCGCGCTGGGCAAGGTGCGTATCGGCGGTGAAGACGCCCAGCCGCTGCTGAGCAAATGGCGCTGGTTCATGGTGGCGCTGTGCACCACGCTCGCGGTGGGCGTGCTGTTCTGGACCACCGCCGAACCGCTTTATCACCTGTACGGCCCGCCCACCAGCCTGCCGATCGAGGCGGGCAGTGCAGCGGCGAAGAGCTTTGCCATGTCGACGATGTTCCTGCACTGGACCATCACGCCCTACGCCATCTACCTGGTGCCCTCGCTGGTGTTTGCGTTGGTGTTCTACAACCGTCGCAGCAATTTCTCCATCGGCGCCATGCTTGAACCGTTGCTGGGCGAAGCGCGGGTCCGGCGCTATGCCGGGCTGATCGACACCCTGGCGATGTTCGCCCTGGTGGCCGGCATGGCCTCGTCCCTCGGTACCGGTGCGTTGACCCTGGCCGGTGGCCTGGCCCAGTACATTGGCGGTGAAACCACGCCGTTTCGCCTGGCCATCATCATCGCAATCATCGTCATCACCTTTGTCGCCTCGGCCGCCAGCGGCCTGCAAAAAGGCATCGTGATGCTGTCCTCGTTCAACACCTGGATCATGCTGGCCCTGGGGCTGTTCGTGCTGTTGTGCGGGCCGACCCTGTACATGTTCAGCCTCGGCGTCGAGTCGCTGGGCGTGTACCTCGACACCTTCTTCAGCCGCAGCCTGTTCACCGGCGCCGCCAGTGGCGACACCTGGCCGCACAGTTGGACAGTGTTCTACTGGTCGGTGTGGTTTGCCTGGGCGCCGGTCAGCGCGTTGTTCCTCGGCAAGATCGGCCGCGGCTACACGGTGCGTGAATTCATCCATATCAACATGCTGTACCCGGCGTTGTTCACGGCGGTGTGGATCTGCATCTTCTCCGGCACCAGCCTGTACTTCGATGCGCTGGGCGACGGCAGCCTCAACCGGGTGCTGAACGAGCAGGGCGTGGAACATGTGCTGTACCAAATGTTCCAGCAACTGCCGGCCAGCGGCCTGATGATCGCGTTCCTGCTGTTCGTGGCGTTCATCTCCTTTGTCACTGCCGCCGACTCCAGCACCGACGTGATCGCCAACCTGTGCAGCAAAGGCGTGACCGCCGATTCCGACCTGGACGGCAATCCAATGCTGAAGATTGTCTGGGGTGTGATCATCGGCTCAGTGTCGTGGGTGATGGTCGCCTTTGTCGGCATCGACGGGGTGAAGATGCTCTCCAACCTCGGCGGTCTGCCGGGCATGATCCTGGTGTTGCTGGCCAGTACCTCACTGATCTTCTGGTTGAAAAACCCCGCATTGCTGGATGTGAAACGCCTTCAGCGGACCCCCGAGACGGAACTGCGCGGCGCCAGCCCGGTGCCGGATTTCGCCCGCTGATCGATTGAACCGCTGTAGGAGTTACTGATGGACATCGTCACTGAATTTGCTTACACCGTGCGCGAAATCGAGCACTGCCTGATCCCCTTGAAGGACGGCACGCAACTGGCCGCCCGCATATGGCTGCCGGAAGTCGCCGGTTTGCAGACTTTCCCGGCAATCCTCGAATACCTGCCGTACCGCAAACGCGATGGCACCGCCGTACGCGATGCGCTGACCCACCCTTGGATGGCAGGGCAGGGCTATGTGTGTGTACGCGTCGATATGCGCGGCAACGGTGAATCCCAGGGCCTGATGGCCGATGAATACCTGCTGCAGGAACAGGAAGACGCCCTCGAAGTGATCGACTGGCTGTGCCGGCAACCCTGGTGCGACGGCAATGTCGGCATGATGGGCATCTCCTGGGGCGGTTTCAACGGCCTGCAAGTCGCGGCGCGCCAGCCCGAGGCATTGAAGGCGATCATTACCCTGTGCTCCACCGATGACCGTTTCGCCGACGACATCCATTACAAGGGCGGCAACCTGCTGATGGAGAACTTTGGCTGGGCCGCCACCATGCTCAACTTCAGCGCGGCGGTGCCGGATCCTGCGCTGGTGGGCGACGACTGGAAAGACCTCTGGCACCAACGCCTGGACGCCATGCCGTTGCTGGCGGAAACCTGGCTGCAACACCAGACCCGCGATGACTACTGGCGCCATGGCTCGGTGTGCGAGGACTATTCGAAGATCAAGGCGGCCGTGTATGCCGTCGGCGGCTGGGGCGATGCCTACCGCAACACCGTTTCGCGCCTGATGCAAAACCTGCCGGGCCCGAAGAAAGCCATGATCGGGCCGTGGATCCACAAGTACCCGCATTTTGCCGTGCCGAACCCGGCCATCGGCTTCCTACAAGAGGCTAAACGCTGGTGGGATCACTGGCTTAAGGGCATCGATAACGGGGTAATGGATGACGCAGCCTGCACCTTCTACTTACAAGATATTCTGCCGCCGAAGGGCAGTTATGCCGAGCGGCCGGGGATCTGGGTGCAGACCTCCGGTTGGCCGGATCTGCAGGTGCAATGGACTGATTTCAGCCTCGGTGAACAGGGCCTGAAAGCAGGATCAGAGCCTTTGGCGGCGCCGCGCAGTGTCTGCTCGCCGTTGACCACCGGCTTGCATCAGGGCGAGTACTGCGCCATCTGGTTTGGCCCCGATGGGCCGACGGATCAACGCCGTGATGATGCGAACTCGCTGTGCTTCGACTCCGAGCCGCTGACCGAGCCGCTGGCGTTGCTCGGCGATGCACGTCTCACGTTACGCCTGGCAAGCGACACTTCTTGTGGTCAATTGGTCGCCCGGCTGAATGCGATAGCGCCGGACGGGCACGTCACCCAGATCAGCTACGGTGTGCTTAATCTCACACTGCGTGAGGACTTTTCCCAGGTAACGCCGGTAGTCCCCGGTGAACCCATGGACGTGCAGTTAAACCTCGACCACATCGGCATGCGCCTGCCCGCCGGCTACCGTTTGCGTCTGGCGCTCAGCACGGCGAGTTTCCCGCTGCTGTGGCCGAGCCGTGAATTGACCACCCTGACGTTGCTACCCACCCTGCAAAGCCTGCAACTGCCGATATTCAAAGGCGAGGCGGTGGACTGCCCGTTCGAAGCGCCGCAGTCGGCTACGCCGGTAGCGATGGAGGTCCTACGCGCCGCTGCGCCGAAACGCACCTTGATCGAAGACGTCGGCAGTGGTGAAGTCTGCGTGAAAATCGAAGATGACTTGGGTTCGGTGCGTTTTACCGACCACGGCTTGTCGGTGGACCAGCGTTGCACCGAGCAATACCGCACCTTGCCCTGGGATCCGCTGTCGACGCGGGCTGACATTGAATGGCACTACCGAGTCGGCCGCGACCAGTGGGCCGTGGAGGTGGAAAGCCATTTGAGCGTGCACGCCGACGCCGAGTGGTTCTACATCGAAGCGGAGCAGACCGCCTGGGAAAATGGCCAGTTGGAACACCGTCGGCAATGGAGTAAACGCGTGGCCAGGGTCGCACTCTGAGCAGGCAACTGGCAGGATGCTCGCCAACGTGATCTCTGCGGGCCTGGGGTAACCTGGGCCCGTCATTGCCAATGGACTTGCTCATGTCGCGCCGAAACGTCGATCTTCCTCCCCTCAATTGCTTGCAGACCTTCGAAGCGGCGGCCCGCCATTTGAGCTTTACCCAGGCGGCCCATGAACTGAATTTGACCCAAAGCGCGGTCAGCCGCCAGGTCAAACGCCTCGAAGAAGATCTCGCCCGCCCGCTGTTTTATCGGCTGGCCCAAGGGTTGAGCCTGACACCCGCCGGGGTACGTTATTTCCGTACCGTCCAACGCCTATTGCGCGAGCTTGACCGCGAGTCCGCCGAGTTGCGCAGGCGCGGTGCCGATCGCCAGTTGACCCTGGCCAGCACGCCCACCATCAGCTCGATCTGGCTGGCCGGTCTGTTGCCGCAGTTCCAGCGCGACCATCCGGACCTGGATATCCGCATCCTGTGCAGCGAAAGCCCCAGCCACCTGGATGTCAGCGAATATGACCTTGGCTTGTTCTACCATTTGGATGAACTGGCGGCGCCCCATGGCCTTGAGCTGTCGCCGGTGTTTGACAGCGAACAGGTCATCACCGTGTGCAGCCCCGATTACCTTGAGCGTCATGGACCGATTCGCGACCTGCATCACTTGTTGCACGCTCATACCCTGCTGATCGTCGAGGACCACCATCACGATTGGCTGACCTGGGCCGACTGGTTTGCCGATGCGGGCGCCGATTACTACTCGCCGCGTCATGCCTTACGCACCAACAGCTATCAACTGTTGATGCAATCGGCGGTGATGGGGCACGGCGTTGCCCTGGGCTGGAAGCGCTTGCTGGACAGCGACCTCGATTCCGGGCGCCTGCAAATGGCCTTGCCCCACAGCATGCACAGTCGTGGCCGCCTGCACTTGATGCAGCCGCACCACCGCAACCCGCCGGCGGCGGTGCGCAGTTTTCGTCAATGGTTGCAGGCTAGAACGGTAGAGGCAGGACACGCCGGATAAGGGCGAGCACTGTACCTGTGGCGAGGGAGCTTGCTCCCGCTGAGCCGCGAAGCGGCTCCAAAAATGGGACTGCTACGCAGTCCAGCGGGAGCAAGCTCCCTCGCCACAGGTTACGTTTACCCTTCCTGCTTCTTAACTGACTGGCGTTGGTCAGTGCTGGGAGGTTTTTTTCTTTTTGGTCTGGCGTGTCGCCAGGTGTTCGAAGCAAAAAGACGCGGTGCCGAACACGGCGATCAGGGTCAGTACGATCATGCCGAGGGTTGAGCTTTCCACGGTGATTTCCTACGGGTGATGGGGTAGGTGATCACGGTAGAGGCGGGGTGAAAACGGCTCAATAGACCCGACGCAATCCTTACGCCGTCGGGCCCATTGTTACGCACTCTTTACGGGGCGTTGCGGCTGTGGCGGTAATCGCTGACCGCTTCGTACACCGCCTTGCGCAAGCGGTTGATACCGCCAATAGGGCGATGTTCCGCTACGCCAAACCAGGGGTTGAACGACTGGTTGTCGCACGCCAGGTTCTGCTCGGGTGTGTCGAAATCCTGCGCCGGTATGCGCACCTTGGCCACGGTTTCATAGGGCGCATCGCTTTCCTTCCATTCGATGCTGGTGTCTTCGATCGGCATGAATTTCTGCGGGTTTTGCCGCTGGATCTGCAGCACGAAACACGCAGGCACGCGGTCGGTGGACAGCTGCTGGCTCAAGGCGCCGCGCAGGAAGTTCGGCAGGTCCTGGTTCTGCTTGGGCAGTTGATACTCCGGGCAGCTCTGTGGGTCGGGCGCGACGCGGAACTTGGCGTTGGCCGCGCCGAACTTGTAGGGCGACACCGAAAAGTACGTAGTCTGCGTCGGGCTGGCCGGTGCGGGCGCCAGGGTCGCCAGGGCGATAAACAGATGGCGCACCTGCCAGGTCCGTGGGTCGGCCTTGGGGAAGAACGCCAGGACTTTCTTGCCGTCCGCTTGCGCGCCGATGTTCTGCGCGTACTCCGCCACATCGCTGACAAAGAAGTTCGGGTGGCTGAACATCACGAAGTCCTGTTCCGTGCGCGCCTGCTGGTCGGCCAGCAGTTGCTTGCCCGGCACGTCCAGCAGCTTGAGCGCCATGCCCCGCGCATCACGAATGCTGTCGAACTGGGGGTATGCGTTGCCGTTGGACAGTCGCATCATTGCCTGCCAGGTCTTGCCCGGCTCGGCAAACACACCCTGGCGCAGTGCCGGGTCGAGATCGGCCAGCACGCTGACCTCGGCCTTCACACAACCATGGGCCTTGGCATGGGCATCGCGCAGGTAGCGCGTGCCTTCGCGGTGCTGGTCAACGATGCGCACCGCCGTCTGGATAATGCCTTGGGTCATCGCCGCTTCGCCGGGCGGAATCTGCTCATTCGGCGACACCGGGCCGCTGTGTTGCCAGGCGTACCACGCGCTGGCGCCCAGCCAGCCGAGCAGGCCGAGGCCCACCAGCCACAGCAGGGTCTTGCCCAGAAACGCGCCGATGCGCAGCCACAGGCGGGCGAGCAGGGAAGGTCGGTCGTAGGGGGATCGAATCATCATGGCAGTTGTTGCTCCAGCGGGCCGCCCAGCACTTTGAGGTATTCCAGCAGCGCCCAGCGTTCCTGCGGCAGCAAGCCGCGGCCGATTACGCCGTTGCCACGACTGCCGGCACGAAATTCGTGGCCGCTGTTGTGGTTGCCGGTGATTTTGGTATCGAACAGGAAGGCATTCTTGAACGCACCGGTTTCGAAGCCGAGGTGGCGCGGGTCGTAGTTGAAAGTGCCTTTATAGAAGGTGGTGCTGCGCTCGTCCTGGGGTGAGAGCAACTGGTAGATCGTCGGCACCGAACCGTTATGCAGGAACGGCGGCGTCGCCCACACGCCGGCCAACGGCCGCGCTTTATAAGCACGCAGCTCACGCACGCCGATGGGCAGGCCGTAACCGTCCAGGCGCGGACGCTCGGCCGGGGTCACGCCGGCGGCGCGGTAGGCATGTTCTTCGACGAACGCGGTGACGTACGCGAGGCCCTTGGCCACGGACATCTTTTTCAAGTCCAGCGGCTCGGTCGGCGTGGGGTGCAGTTCGACGTTGAGTTTGGCCAATTCCGCCAGGTCCCATTGCAACGCGCTGAGGTCGTAGCGCTGATCGGCGATGTTGCTGGCAGTGCCGGGGTCGGTGCCGATGTAGTCCACCGGCAGCATTTTCAACTGTTGCACCGGGCGGCCGCCTTCCTGGGTGATGCTGGGCACGTGGCAGCCGGCGCAGTTTTCGGCGAAGAGTGCACGGCCTTGGGCGGCGAGCGGCTTGTCGATGCTGCCGAACAGGTCCTCGGGCCAGGTCGGTGGCTTGAGGCGTTGCAGGGTTTCTTCAATCAGGTTGAGGTCGCGCACGCGTACGCTGGACGGGTAGCGCGCATCGCCTTGGAGTGGCTGGCCGGCGTCGTCGAAAAACGCCAGGGTTGCGCCGACACCCAGGGCTTCGCCGATGTTGCGCGCCATGGGCTGCTGGGCCGAGCCGTTCCACTGCACCCAGTCGAAGGTCCAGATGTCCCACAGTTGCGGGTAGTCCACCGGCGCGTTGGCGACGCGATAGTTATCCGGGGAAATGGCATCGCCAAAGCTGGCGTTGGCGATACGGCCAAAGGCATCCGTACGGCCAGGGCCTTCTTCAGTAGGGTAGAGGCCACGGTGAGTGTCGTTCCAGGCCACTTTGAGGAATTGGTTCAGCGACTGCTTGAAGTCCTGGCGCAGTTGCTTGTGCTCGGCGTCGTAGCGATCCCCCAGCACCTGGCGGGCAAAACGTTCGAACTTCCACGGGTTGTAATAGGTGGACGCCAGGCTCGCGACCAGGGCTTGGCCGAAACTGCCGCCGCGCAAGGTTGGCACGCTGGAGGGCAGCACGTGCTGGGCGGAACCGCCGTCGATACGCACGGCCTGATTTTTGTAATGCAGTTCGCCGGTGTGGCAGGCGGCGCAGGTGATATCCAGGTATTCAACGTTGCTGCCGGCGTTTTTATGCCGGGCGAAACCCACGGGCAGGTTGCCGGGGTTTTGCGCGGTGGGCACCTGCTTGGGGTCCACCAGGAAGCCGAAGCGTGCCAGATACTCGGGCGTTGCGAAACGCTGTTCGGAAAACGGCAGCTCCAGGGCGGTGAACCAGTCGTAATGCAGGCCTTTTACCTGGGTGCCCTGGGGCGTGAAGTAATAGGTCTGGCGGTCGGCGGCACTCCATTGGTCCTGGTAGTGCACCTGCTCCACGGGCACGTAGTCCGGCAGCTTGGGGTTGACGGTGTAATAGAGCACCACGGCCAGGGCGATGCCCAACAGGGTGAAGATCAGGAGTAAAACACGGGAAAAAATGCGCAAGATAACTATCCTTGTCGAGTTGTCGCGATGTTATGCCACTACGCCACAGGTGCGGCAAGTGGCCATGAGCCCGGTAGTGGGCGGTCCCGCGATCCTTCGCGGGCCTCCATCATGAATGAAAATGCTTTTAAACACGTGAACTTATCAGAAGTTTCCTGCTCACATGCCGGTAGCCATTGGTCGTGGCCGCCTGATAAGCTCGCGACTTTATTCGAATGCCCTATTGGCGCATGAACAAGGAAATAGCATGAAACAGCATCGGTTGGCGGCGGCGGTGGCCCTGGTTAGCCTGGTACTTGCGGGTTGTGATTCGCAGACCAGCGTAGAGCTGAAAACCCCGGCGCAGAAAGCTTCCTACGGCATCGGCCTGAACATGGGCAAGAGCCTTGCCCAAGAAGGCATGGATGACCTGGATTCCAAAGCAGTAGCCCAAGGCATCGAAGATGCCGTCGGCAAAAAAGAGCAGAAGCTCAAAGACGACGAGCTGGTTGAAGCGTTTGCCGCACTGCAAAAGCGTGCTGAAGAACGCATGACCAAGATGAGCGAAGAGTCGGCAGCCGCCGGCAAGAAATTCCTCGAAGACAACGCCAAGAAAGACGGCGTCGTCACCACCGCTTCCGGTCTGCAGTACAAGATCACCAAGAAAGCCGACGGCGCCCAGCCTAAGCCGACTGACGTGGTGACTGTGCACTACACCGGCAAACTCACCAACGGCACCACCTTTGACAGCTCCGTGGATCGCGGTAGCCCGATCGACCTGCCTGTCAGCGGCGTGATCCCAGGTTGGGTCGAAGGCCTGCAACTGATGCACGTTGGCGAGAAGGTCGAGCTGTACATTCCTTCCGACCTGGCCTACGGCGCACAAAGCCCAAGCCCAGCGATCCCAGCCAACTCCGTGCTGGTGTTCGACCTGGAACTGCTGGCCATCAAGGACCCAGCCAAGGCTGAAGCTCCTGCGGCACCGGCTGCCAAGAAGTAACAGGCGCCTGAACATACAACGCCCCGTCCCGACGGGGCGTTGTTGTTTCTGGGGGTTGCAAAATCCGAGCCCGTG
This sequence comes from Pseudomonas reactans, assembly GCF_013385825.1. Taxonomy (GTDB): domain Bacteria; phylum Pseudomonadota; class Gammaproteobacteria; order Pseudomonadales; family Pseudomonadaceae; genus Aquipseudomonas; species Aquipseudomonas reactans. Next base: position 223,012 of record NZ_JACAPG010000003.1, read on the forward strand.
AACATCCGATCGAACGCCTGCAACCTGCAACAGTCTGATATAAGACTCGAGTATGGGTAGCCGCACATCAACGCCAAGTCAATGAAATCTTGGGTTTTTTTTCAGTGCGCAAAAAACGCCCGATCTGACTGCAAGCCTTGTAATACGTGGCTTCCAGCGCAGAAAATAGGCTCTGTTCACAAGGTTATCCACAATTTGTGTGGATAACCTTTTATGTCGCCTGGAACTGGAGTGACCGATGAAACCACCCTTCAATTTCACCCGTTTCCTACCCATGGCCGCACGTCTTCTGGGCCGTGGCCGCTTGCCGACGCTGTTGTTCGCCGTCGCCGCCAAGGGATCCAGCCAGGGTAATCGTCTGGGTAAGCTCAAGGATGACTTCAAGCTGCTCCAGGCCCTGTGCCTGGCCTACTGGCGCGGCGAGTACCGGGCAATCAGTCCCAAGGCGCTGATCTCGGTGGTGGCGGGGCTGATGTATTTCCTGAGCCCAATCGATGCGATCCCGGACTTTATCCCCATGTTCGGCATGCTCGACGACATTGCCGTGCTGGCATGGGTCATGAAGACCCTCGACGGTGAGTTGAGCGCCTTTCGCGCCTGGCGTGAGGCCCAGCGTCCGGAAAAGCTTGCCGTGGTTGAGCGCCTGCCTGCGACGCCCGCGCTGCTGGCCAAGGAAAGCCCGCAAAAAAACGGATGACGTGACTATCCCCCTGCGACCTTTATGGCTGTTAGGATTACACTCCTAAGGAAAGAGCTTACTAAGTAAGTGCAGTTATCCTACGGGGCAGTCATGGATATTCAGATAATTTCACGCGATGGCGAACCCGAGTACGCGGTGTTGCCATGGGATCAGTACCAGGCGCTGCTAAAAGCTGCCGGTCAGCAACAACCAACGCTACCTCCTCTCTCATCGACTGCCCAAGCTGCCCCTGATCAGGACCTGCGCCCGCTCGCAGCCCTGCGCGGCTTGCGCGAAGCCAAAGGCCTGGCTATCGAGACCCTGGCCCGCACCGTGGGCATCAGCCCCTCGTATCTTGGATTGATTGAAAGTGGTGAACGCCAGCCGGATGCCGCGATCCGCCGCAGCCTGGCCTGGGAATTGGGCGTTGCAGGTTGGAGGGATGAATCTTGAGCCTACGTATCAGCCGTCAACATTGGGATGGGTTACTCAACGAACTGGACCAGGCGCGCCGCCAGCGCCATCTGCTGACCTACCGCGCGCTGCTGGAGCGCCTGCAATTCCCTACACCGGCCATGCAAACCCTGGCCGCCGCCCTGGAGCACCTGGCGGCGCTGGACGCCAAGGCGGAGCAGCCGTTGCGCAGCTCGCTGGTGATCAGCCAGGGCGCCAGTCGCCTGCCGCGTACCGGTTTCTTTGAATGTGTGGAGCGTTTGGGGCGCTTCAGCGGGCCATCCGATGGGGTGGCTGCGGCCTCCTGGCATGCATCGGAAGTCGTGCGGGTGTTCGAATACGAATACCCGGAGTCTGCCGAGGCTTAAAGCGCCTGGGGCAGCGCGTCCATGCTGTCGATCACGTGGATGCTATAGCCGGCCATGTCCTTGGCATGGTGCTTGGCCTGCGAGGCCAGCTCCGCCAACTGGCTGGCATCGAGTTGTCCACAGGCCTGTGGATACAAATGCACCACGCCGATGGACAGTGACAGCAGCGCAAACTCCTGGCGCACGCCCTGGCGGTTGAGCGCCACGAAGCAGCCTGCTTCAAGGTGTTCGGCGCGGTAGAAGCGCCGGCATTGGGTGTGGAAGTCATCCAGTAGCTGATTGAGGCGTTTGCGCCAATCCTGCGGGCCCAGCACCAGCAAAAAGTCATCGCCACCGATATGCCCGACAAAGTCGCGGCTCGGGTCGACGCGGTCGTTCAGGCACTGTGCCAGGCACAACAACACCTCATCCCCACGCCCATAGCCGTAGATATCGTTGAACGGCTTGAAGCTGTCGATATCCACGTAGCAGATCACCGATTCGCGCTGTTGCTGCAGCAGACGCGTCAGGCATTGCTGGATCGGTACGTTGCCCGGCAGCAGGGTCAGCGGGTTGGCATAGCGCGCCTGTTGGATCTTCAATTCGGTAATCAGCTTGAGCACATCGATCACCCGGCCCAGGCCCAGATAATCGCCATTGAGCGTGATGATGAAGTCTTCTTCGATGCGTTGTCGCGCGCGGCTGGTGAGCAAGCGGCTGACTTGTTGCAGGGACTGGCTCAGTTCTACCGCCAGAAAGTCGGTGCTCATCAGGCGGCTGATGGGTTTGCGCGCAAACAGGTCGGTGGCGAAGGGTTTCAGCAGCGCATCCGACAGTGAGTGCCGGTGGACGATACCGATCGGGTGCCCGCGCCCGTCCAGCACCGCCAGGGAGTTGAGGTTGGCCTGGCGCCGAAACGCTTCCAGCACCTGGGCGGTGGCGGTGTCCTGGTCCACCGCCGGTTGTTCGTTGAGCAGGGCGCTGAGGTCGCTGCCTTCGTCGTTCAGCGCCACGTTGGCGCTGTCGGGCTTGGGCAGCATCAGGCGTGCTTCCTGCGGTGGCTGCTCCTGCGGACGGCAGAGCAGGTAGCCTTGGACCAGGTCCACGCCCATCTCCGTCAGTACTGCCAACTCTTCAGGCAGCTCGATCCCTTCGGCAATCACTTGGGCACGCGACGCCTTGGCGATTTGCAGGATGGAGCCGACAAATTCCCGTTTGAGCGCGTCCTGATGGATGCCGTCGATGAAGTGTCGGTCGATCTTCACATAATCCGGGCGCAGCTCCGACCATAGACGCAGGCTGGAATAACCGGCGCCCAAGTCATCCAGGGCAATTGAGAACCCCATGTTGCGATAGTGGTGCAGGGCGGTTTGCAGCAGGTCGATATCGTTGGTGGGGGTTTGCTCGGTGAGTTCGATCACCACCTGGCTGGGTGGAATGCCGAAGTCATGCAGCAGTTGCAGCGTACGCCCTGGCTGGTGCGCGGTTTCCATCAGAGATTGCGGCGAAACGTTGAGGAACAGCTTGCCCGGCAACTTCTGTTCACTGAAGCGTCGACAGGCGCTTTCTCGGCAAACCATTTCCAATTCGCTCAGTCGCCCGGCCTGGCCGGCCACCGAGAACAGGGCTACGGGGGAGTGCAGCGGGCTGTTGGACGGCCCGCGACTGAGGGCTTCATAACCGAGAATGCGCCGTTCAGACAGGCTGATGATCGGTTGGAACAGGCTGTGCAAACTGCCTTGAGCCAGGATAACGCCCAATGCATTCAGCTGTTCGGTCATGGTCATGGCGATCTCGATCGAAAAAAAAGGACCGCAGGCTGGAAACCTGCGGTCCTTCATTTCACGACAGAATGATGTCTATATGATGACACTCCGGGGAGCGTTCACATTAAATCGCCATCATTTACTGCTTGGCTACCTGTTTGCTGATCTTGAGGTAGTCCAGCAGGATCCGGCCCGTTTCGGCCAGGTAGGCGTCGTCTTCCGGCTTGGTTTTATCCGCTTCAGTCGGCAACGCATCTTCGTCTTCTTTCTTCAGCTCCTTGAGTGGATCTTCACCCTTGGCCTTGCGGCGGATGTTTTCCAGTGCAAGTTGCTTGTTTTCGATGTCGGAGTGCTGAGCACGGCGATCTACTTCATTGAGGCTGACGGTTTTTTCTTCCATCAGCTTCTTGGCCAGGGCCAGCTTGTCGCGGATGAACACGAACTCGGCATCCTTGGCGGAGCGGGTGTCGTGGTCAGCCTTCAACTGCGCCAGGAACGGCTTGAACGGATCCGAAGCGGGCTTGATCGCCGGGCGGATGGTGTCCCACGGCATGGCTTCCGGCAAGGCGCTTTCGCCGATTTCCTTGGTGTCGATGATCGACGGGAAATCGATGTCCGGCAGTACGCCCTGGTGCTGGGTGCTCTGCCCGGAAACCCGGTAGAACTTGGCCAACGTCAGCTTAAGCTCGCCATGGTTCAGCGGCTGGATGGTCTGCACGGTGCCTTTGCCGAAGGTCTGGCCGCCGATGATCAGGGCGCGGTGGTAGTCCTGCATGGCACCGGCGAAAATCTCCGAAGCCGAGGCCGAGAGGCGGTTGACCAGCAACGCCATCGGGCCTTTGTAGAAGGCGCCCGGGTTTTCGTCTTCCAGCACATCCACACGGCCGTCAGCATTGCGCACCAACACGGTCGGACCCTTGTCGATAAACAGGCTGGTCAGCTCAGTGGCTTCCTGCAGGGAACCGCCGCCGTTGTTGCGCAGGTCGATGACCACGCCGTCGACTTTTTCCTTCTGCAGTTCGGTCAGGATTTTCTTCACGTCACGCGTGGTGGACTTGTAGTCCGGATCGCCAGCACGGAACGCCTTGAAGTCCAGGTAGAAGGCCGGGATTTCAATCACGCCCAGCTTGTAGTCCTTGCCATCCTGCTTGAGGTTGAGGACTTTCTTCTGCACAGCCTGGTCTTCGAGCTTCACCGCTTCGCGGGTGATGGACACGATCTTGCTGGTCTGGTCGTTCGGTGCATTGGTGTGCGGAATCACTTCCAGGCGCACCACGCTGCCTTTCGGCCCACGGATCAGCTTGACCACTTCGTCCAGGCGCCAGCCGACCACGTCGACCATTTCTTTGTCGGCCTGGGCCACACCGATGATCTTGTCGGCCGGAGCCACTTGCTTGGTCTTGTCTGCCGGACCTGCCGGCACCAGGCGCACGATCTTGACCTGGTCATTGTCGCTTTGCAGGACGGCACCGATGCCCTCCAGCGACAGACTCATGTTGATATCAAAGTTTTCCGCGTTATCTGGCGACAGATAATTGGTGTGCGGATCGTAGGACATCGCGAAGGTGTTGATGTAGGCCTGGAAGATATCTTCGGCACGGGTCTGGTCCAGACGTGCCAGCTGATTCTTGTAGCGCTTGGTCAACAGCTCCTGGATGGCCTTAGGCTCTTTGCCGGCGATCTTCAGGCGCAGCACCTCGTCCTTGACGCGTTTGCGCCACAGGTCATCGAGGGCAGCGGTGCTGGTCAGCCAAGGCGCGTCCTTACGGTCGACCAGCAGGCTTTCCTTCTGGGTGAAGTCGAGCTTGTCGACGCCTTTGCCCAGCTCACCCAGGGCGAAGTCCAGACGCGCTTTGACGCGGTCAAGGTAGCGCTTGTAGATGGTGAAGCCGGGTTGCAGGTCGCCGCTCTTGAGGAAGTCGTCGAACTGCGTCTTCCACTTGTCGAACTCGGCGATATCACTGGCCAGGAAGTAGCTGCGCGACGGGTCCAGCAGCTTGAGGTAGCTGTCATAGATGATCACCGAGCGCGCGTCGTCCAGCGGCGGCTTGCTGTAGTGATGGCGCTTGAGCAGTTCTACGACGTTAAGGCTGGCAATCACCTCATCGCGATCCGGCTGAAGGTTGTCCCAGCTGTTGGCTGCGAACGTATTGGTCGACATCGACGCGAAGCCGAGACCAATGAAAAGAGCGAGGGCGGTGCTGGGGAACAAATGCTTCATGCTAATTCGACGCGGGGGCAATTGATAACGCATATTAGGCCGTCTTTGAGGGAGCCGGTTCCATATGGTCCGGTCGCATAATGCAAAAAGCCCGGCGATACAGCTACGGGCTCAGTCCAGACTCACTATGGAGGCACTGTGAAAGCATTGCAAGGCGTTGACGGTCATGTGGAGTGGTTGGAAGAACCCAGTCCTACCTGCGATGTAGGGCAAGTTCGCATTCGCGTAGCGGCAGCGGGCCTCAATCGCGCCGATTTATTACAGCGCGCCGGGCTTTATCCGCCGCCGCCGGGCGCGAGCCAGGTGCTTGGCCTGGAGTGTTCCGGGGTGATCAGCGAAGTGGGGTCGGGCTCATCCTGGCAGGTGGGCGACCGTGTCTGCGCGCTGTTGGCCGGCGGTGGCATGGCTGAAGAAGTGGTGGTGGATGCGCGTCATGTGTTGCCGGTGCCAGAAGGTTTGTCGCTGGTCGAAGCGGCGGCATTGCCTGAGGTGTACAGCACCGCGTGGCTCAATCTGTTCCAACTGGCCGGTCTCAGGCCTGGCGAAAAGGTGTTGCTGCATGCCGGCGCCAGTGGTGTGGGCTCGGCGGCGATCCAGCTGTGCAAGGCGTTCGGCAGCCCGTGCTGGGTCAGCGTCGGCTCGGCGGAGCGCCTGGCCTATTGCGAAGAACTCGGCGCCCAGAGCGGCGTGGTGCGCACCGATGGTATTGAAGGGCTGCGGGATTTCGGGCCGTTCGATGTGATTCTCGACCCGGTGGGCGGCAGCTATGCCGCGCTGGACCTGAAGCTACTGGCCCTGGATGGGCGCTGGGTATTGATCGGCTTGATGGGTGGCCGCGAGGCGCAGTTGGACTTGGCGCAGGTACTGGGCAAGCGTATTCAGCTACTGGGCTCGACCCTGCGCAGCCGCAGTGATCAGTTCAAGGCCGACCTGTTCAGTGACTTGAGCCAGCATGTGTGGCCGTTGTTTGTTGAAGGGCGGCTGAGCCCGCAACTGGCCAAGACCTTTGCGATACAGGATGCCGAGGCGGCGTTTGCCGAGCTGGCGAGTAACCAGATTTCCGGGAAGTTGGTGTTGGTGATCGACGAATCCTTGGCCTGAATTGCAACGCGATCAAAACTGTAGGAGCCGGCTTGCCGGCGATGGCGGTGTATCGATGAAGAATGTTTCATCTGACACACCGCCATCGCCGGCAAGCCGGCTCCTACAGGGAGTGGTGTGTCAGGTCCAATCGTGGATAGGCCAGCCAGCTTTTTCGGCGTGCTCGCGCAATACCGGGTCCGGGTTCACCACCTGCGGATGATCCACCTTCAACAGCAACGGCAAATCATTGCGCGAATCCGAATAGAAATACGCGCCTTCCAGCGTTTCACCTTCCTGCTCCAACCATTCCATCAGCCGCGTGATCTTGCCCTCGCGATAAGTCAGTACACCGACCGTACGCCCGCTATAAACACCATTGCTGACTTCAAGGTCGATCCCCAACACCTCATCAATGCCGATCCGCGCCGCAATTGGCGTGACCAGGTGCGTGCCCGACGCCGAGATCACCAGAATCCGATCGCCATTCGCGCGGTGACGGGCGATGGTCTTGGTGGCATCGCCGTAGATCAGCGGCTCGATCACGTCCTCGACCCACGGCTCCACCAAGTGCTCGATTTCTTCCGGCGTGCGGCCGATCATCGGCTCCAGGCTGAAGTCCATGAAATCTTCCATCTTCAGTTTGCCCTGGCTGTAGGCGTCCATCAGTTCGTGGTTCTTGCGCATGAACGACGCAGGGTCGACCCAGCCCAGGCGGCCCATCTGCTCGCTCCACAGGGTGGCGCAGTCACCGTGGATGAGGGTGTCGTCCAGATCAAAAATTACCAATGCCATCGGTCACGCTCTCTCAATCAATCGTTGCATCAGGCTACTTCACACAGGGCGCTTGGGTCGATGGAAAGTGCCAGGCGTTGTCCCTCGGGGTACAGATCGTCAGCCGAACGGTTGAGCACATCCACCACCAGCTCCACGCCGCGCGCTTCGATGCGGTAGCGAATCACGTTGCCCAACAGGCTGTGGCTGCGCACCAGGGCGTTTAGTTCGCCGTCGCGGCTCAGTTCGATGGCCTCCGGGCGAATGGCGATGCGGCTGTTGATCGGGCGTTGCAGCAACTGGGTGGCCTTGTCGGCGTCCAGCAGGTTGTAGTTGCCGATAAAACCGGCGGCGAACACATCGACAGGCGCGGTATAGAGGGTCTCGGCATCGCCGCTCTGCACGATCTTGCCCTGGTTCATCAGGAAGATCCGGTCGGACATGGTCAGGGCTTCTTCCTGGTCATGGGTCACGAAGATGGTGGTCAGCCCCAGTTCGCGCTGGATCTGGCGGATCTGCTCGCGCAGGTGCTTGCGAATCCGTGCATCCAGCGCCGACAGCGGCTCATCCAGCAACAACAAACGTGGGCGGGTGACCAGGGAGCGGGCGAGGGCCACGCGCTGGCACTGGCCGCCGGACATCTGGTGCGGGTAACGGCCGGCGAGGTCCTTGAGTTCCACCAGTTGCAGCACTTCCTGCACGCGCTTGTGGCTGTCGTCGGCATTGACCTTCTGCATGCGCAGGCCGAAGGCGACGTTCTGCTCCACGGTCATGTTGGGGAACAGTGCATAGCTCTGGAACACCATGCCGATGTGACGTTTCTGCGGGCTCAATGGGACGATGTCCTGCCCATCCAGCAGGATTTTCCCACTGTCCACCGAGGTCAGCCCGGCGATGCAGCGCAGCAGTGTGGATTTGCCGCAACCGGACGGGCCGAGCAGGGTGACGAACTCACCCTTGGCGATCTCGCAGTTGATATCACTGAACACCGGGGTGCCGGCGTAGCCTTTTTGCAGGTGTTGGACGCTGACGAAGCTCATTGGCTTTTGTCCTTGTTCAAGATGTTGGCGGCCCAGGTCAGCACCAGCACAAAGAAGAAATAGGAAATCACGACGGCACTGGTGAAGTGGCCGCTGCTGTTGCGCATGTTGTTCAGATACACCTGTAATGTTTCGTAGCGGGTACCCACCAGGATATTGGCGAACACGAACTCACCGAACAGGAACGAGAACGACAGCAGCAACGCCACCATCAAGCCTTTGCGCAGGTTCGGCAGTACCACCAGGATCGCCGCCTGCCAGGTGCTGGCGCCGAGCAGTTGTGACGCGTCCATCAGGTCGCGCAGATTGATCGCCTGCAGGTTGTTGGTGATCGCCCGGTACATGAACGGCAGTGCCACCGTGAAGTAGCAACCGATCAAAATCCACGGCGTGCCCACCATCGCCATCGGCCCGGAGCCATACAGTTGCAGCAGGCCCACCGACGACACCACCGGTGGTACCGCGAAGGGCAGCAGGATCAGGATGTTCATCAGCGCATCGAGCTTGGGGAAGTGGTAATGCACCACAAACAGCAGCGGCAAAATCAGTACCACCGACAGGATCAGCGCGCCGACGCACACCAGCAACGATTGCCCGAAGGCCATCAGGAAGCGCGGGTCGCTCCACAGCTGAACGTACCATTTCACCGTGAAGCCGGCGGGCAGGATGGTTGCTGACCAACTGCTGGCAATGGAGTAGACGAAGGTGCCCACCAACGGCAGCACCAGGATGGCAAACAGCAGCCACACCACCACCCGATGGTAGAGGGAGGCCGGGCCGGCTTCAGCGCGAGACATGGTAGCTCCTCTTGAGCAGCAGTTGATGGACCACGGTGACCACGGTCATCAGCGCCACCAGCACCACGGCCAGGGCGCTGGCCATGTTCGGGTCGAGGGACACATCACCGGAGACCAGCCCGGCGATACGGATCGGCAGCACGTTGAAGTTGCCGGTGGTCAAGGCGTACACCGTGGCATAGGCGCCCAAGGCGTTGGCCAACAGAATCACGAACGTACCGAGCAGCGCCGGGGTGAGCACGGGCAGGCCGATATGCCGCCAGAACTGCCAGCCATTCGCGCCGAGCAAGGCGGCCGACTCACGCCAGTCTTCGCGCAACGCATCGAAGGCCGGGTACAGCAGCAACACACCCAGGGGAATCTGGAAGTAGGTATAGAGGATGATCAAGCCGGTCTTCGAATACAGGTTGAAGTCCTGAATGATCCCTGCCTGCTTGAGCATGATCGTAATGCTGCCGTTGAAGCCCAGCAAAATGATGAACGCGAAGGCCAAGGGCACACCGGAAAAGTTGCTGGTCATGTTGGCAAAGGCGGTGACGAAATTGCGCAGCGGCGAATCCACCCGGCGCAACGAGTAGCTGCCCAGCGTGGCGATGATGATGCCGAAGATGCTGGAGTAGAAGCTGATCTCCAAACTGAACTGGATGGCTTGCAGGTAGAACTTCGAGCTGAAGATGCGCACGAAGTTTTCCACGCCCCAACCGGCCTCTTCGGTTTGCAGGCTGTTGATCAGCACCCATACCAATGGGGCGATTTCGAACACGGTAAAGAACAGCGCGAAGGGAACCAGGCACAGCAGCGCCAGCCATTTGCCACGGATCATTTCAACAGCTCCCGGCACACAGGTTTGTCATGAGGCACGCCGAGCAACTCGCAGACGGTACCGCAGAGGTCGGTCTGTTTCGGTGTAGCGTTGGGGTCGAGGCTGAAGGCATTGCCGAGAACGAACAACGGCACTTCGCGCTCTTCCGGCAACAGGCCGTTATGGGAACGGTCGTTGTTCATGCCGTGGTCGGCGGTCACCAGCACTTGGTAACCGGCGTCGAGCCAGGCTTGCAGGTAATCGGCCAGGATGATGTCGGCCGAGCGTGCGCTGTTGCGGTATTGCGGGGTGTCGAGGCCGTGCTTGTGGCCGGCGTCGTCGATGTTCATCGGGTGCACCACCAGGAAGTCCGGCGCGTGTTTGAGGCGCAGGCTCTCGGCGTCGGCAAACAGGTGGGAATCCGGGTAATGGTCATTCCAGTAGAAATGCCCGTGCTGGATCGCCAGTGACGTGTCGTCGGTATGACGGTCGCGGGCGGCGAGGAAGGGCGTACGGTTGTACAACTCGCTGACCCAATGGTAAGCCGCCGCTGCCGTGGTCAGCCCGGCGTCGGTGGCGTAATGGAAAATGCTGCGCTGGTTGGACAGGCGCGAGACGTTGTTGTGCACGATGCCGCTCTGGATCGGAGGCACGCCGGTGAGGATGCATTCATACAGCGGGCGGGACAGGGCGGGCAGTTCACATTCCAGTTTGTAGAGGGCTGCGCGTCCTGCGCCGACGTAGGCCTGCAAGTGCCCCATGGCGTGTCTCGCAACCTCGAAGTTCAGGCCGTCGAGCACGACAAGGATGACAGTGTGCTTCATGGGGGCTCCGCAACAGATGGGTTTGGGTCAGGTTGAAACCGGACCTGTAGGAGCCGGCTTGCCGGCGATAGCGGGCGAACATTCAACATTGATGTTGGTTGATATGCCGCCATCGCCGGCAAGCCGGCTCCTACAGAGGTTTGCTTCGATTACTTCATCTCTACGATGACCTGCTCATTCCACAACTGAGGCAGCTTCTTGGACGTGGCTTCCCAGGCATCCGCATCCTTGATCGGCTGCGGGTTGGCCTTGGTGTACTGCTCGCCCGGGATCAGGTTCTTGGCGATGTCGGCCGGCAGTTTCAGGTCGGTTTCAGCGCGGATCGGACGCGCATTGCCTTTCGCCAGGTTGAGCTGGCCAGCGTCGCTGAAGATGTATTCGCGGGTCAGCTTGGCGGCGTTCGGGTGCTTGGCGTATTTGTTGATGATGGTGGTGTAGCCGGATTTTACCGAGCCGTCCGATGGGATCAGCACCACGTAGTCATCCGGGTTGGCCATCTTGGCCTTGTAGCTCAGGCCGTTGAAGTCCCAGACCACGCCCACTTCGACTTCACCTTTTTCCATGGTGGCGATGGTCGGGTTGGACAGCGAGAGGCGGCCTTGCTGGGCGATCTTGGTGAAAAACTGCAGGCCGGGGGCGATGTTCTTTTCGTCGCCTTTATTGGCGATGGCCGCTGCCAGTACACCGTTGGCCGCTTGCGCCGCGGTGCTCACGTCACCGATGGAGACTTTGTACTTGCCGTTTTGCAGGTCAGCCCAGCTGGTCGGCACTTCAGAGCCATGCAGCAGTTTCTTGTTGACGATAAACGCGATGGTGCCGGTGTAGGCCAAGGCCCAGTGACCGTCTTTGTCTTTAGCCCAATCCGGAACCTGGGCCCAGGTGGACGGTTTGTACGGTTGGGTGACTTCCTGCTTCACCGCGATCGGACCGAACGCTGCGCCCACGTCGCCGATGTCGGCGCTGGCGTTGTCTTTCTCAGCCTTGAACTTGGCGATTTCCTGGGCCGAGCTCATGTCGGTGTCGATGTGCTTGAGGCCGTAGGTCTTGGCCAGGTCTTCCCAGGTGCCTTTCCAGTTGGCCCAGTCATCGGGCATGCCGACGCTGTTGACAGCGCCTTCTGCCTTTGCGGCAGCTTCCAGGGTTTTTAGATCGGTATCAGCGGCCATGGCGGCGGTGCACATGGCAATGGTCGAGCCTAACAGTGATGCCAGGAAAAGCTGTTTCATCCGAAGCTCCTTTGGGCGTGTTCAACGCTGCGTTTTTTATGAACGATTGCAGTGGTGTTGGTCTAGGTCAGCAATACCTGAGCCAATCTAGGCTCGATGGATGACAGTTTCATGTCGATGTCGTTTTTAAATCGCGGATGTCGCTTGTCGCAGAGTTAGCGTAGACCATGCCCAAGTGCCCGCATTGATTGGACTTGGCCGATGTATTGCAGGGTGTGCTAAGGGCGATGGATACGGACTGTCATCTGTCGGTCATCTGTAATGACTAGGCTGGCAAGCTTGAGTGCTGGCCGGTTTACGCAGCGGTTTGTGCACCGGATCGGTGCTGGTCTAGTCCAGATAGGTAACGTTGATGCGTGATGAGGCAATCAAGGCGGTGACATCCATTGGCCTGGCGCTGCAAGAGCAGATCGACCACGGCTTGTTGCCGCCTGCCAGCAAACTGCCCGCCGAGCGCAAGCTCAGCGAGTTGTTTGGTACCACCCGGATTACCGTGCGGGAAGCCTTGTTACAACTGGAAGCCCAAGGCCAGATCTATCGCGAGGAGCGGCGCGGCTGGTTTGTCTCGCCGCCACGGCTGGCCTACAACCTGATGCAGCGCAGCCACTTTCACGCCATGGTCAGCGACCAGGGGCGCGTGGCGTCCACCGAAGTGATTTCGGCGCGCTTGCAGCCGGCGTCGGCGGCGGTGTGTGCGTGGTTGCAGTTGCCGGCGCTGTCCAGTGTGATCCAGATCTGCCGGGGCCGGCGGATCGATGGGCGCTTGGTGCTGTATGTGGAGCACTACCTGAACCCGCAGTATTTTCCCGGGATCCTGGCGTGTGATTTGAATCAGTCGATGACTGAGCTGTATGCGCGCAAATACGATCTGCACTACGGGCGCGTGCGCTTTGAAATCGTGCCGACGTCACTGCCGGTGGAAGCCGCCGCCGCGTTGCGCGTGTCGGTGGGCAGCCCGGGCTTGCGGATCGCCCGGGTCAATTATGACCAGCACCAGCGGTTGATCGATTGCGACCTGGAGTTCTGGCGGCATGATGCCATTCATGTCGGTGTGGATGTGGTGTGAAAGGGATCATTGAGGCAATTTCCTGTGGCGAGCAGGCTTGCCCTGCGTTGGGCTGCGAAGCGGCCCCCAAAACCCAACGCCGCGGTTTACCTGACACGCTGCGGTGAACTTTATGGGGCTGCTTCGCAGCCCAGCGCGGGGCAAGCCCGCTCGCCACAAAGATTGAGCCAGTCAGTTAGGGCCGTGTGAGCACCTTTATCAGTTGGTCAGTGTTGGTTTCCAACTCTGTCACCGGCTCGGCACCGTCCACATTCAACACCAACAGCGTTGAATCACCGGCAGTGATAGCCGCCTTCACCGCGTCACTCGGCTGCCGATGATGCAGCACCACCGCCACCTCATTGTCCTTCAACTCGGCACTCAGTTTCTGCAACGCCTCAGGCGTCCAATCCGCGTCGGGCCGTGCATCGGTGCTGAGCACTTCCAGGTTCAAACTGCTGACCAAGTACGCGAAGTGATCACTCAGGCTGACCACACTCAAGTTGTCCGCCTTGGCCAGCCGCGCTTCGCTGTTGGCGGTGAGCTTGAGCAGGCGCTGTTTGAGGGCGGCGAGGTTGGCGTCGATCTTCGGTTTGGCGGTGGGGGCGAGGCGGCTCAGGTCGGCGGCCAGCACATCGGCCATGCGTCCCATGTTGTTGCTCGACTGCCACGGCTGGCTGTTCAGGCCATCGGTGACACCCGGCTGCACCGCGATGCCCGGCAAACCGCCGTCCACAGGGCGTGCAGCGTCGACTTCGACGATGCGGATGTTGCTGCGCCGCGCCACCGGGTACAGCGGGTCATCGGCCCACAGCGAGCGCAGGCCGATGGCGGCGTCGGCGTCGAGTGCCAATTTGCTCAGAGCTGGCGCGCCTCGGCCGGTGAAGTAGGACACTTGCCGCGAACCCGGCAGGTTGGCCGGGGCAGCGCGTTCGAGCTGCACGTCGGTGCCTTTGAGGAGCACTTCAGCCAGGCCGTAGGTGATCGGCAACGAGGCCAGCACTTTGACCGGTTTTGCCGCGTGAGCAGCGGGTTTGGTCGCTTCAGCCGCCATCAATGGCGTGGTGAACAAACAAGTGATGGCCAGGGCCAGGGGAGAAAGAATGGTGCGCATTATCCAAGATTCCCTTTAAGGCTGGGCACTGTGCCGCGCGCGATGGCGGCCAGGGCGAAGGCGATACCGGCGACCAGAATGATGGCGGCGCCGGACGGCACAGGCAGGTCGAAGATGATCGGCAGCAGGATCCCGCACAGGGTGCTGATGGTGGCAATCGCGACCGAGATCCAGAAGAAGCCCTTGAGCGACTGGCTCAACAGGCGTGCCGCAGCGGCGGGAATCACCAGCAGCGCCCCCACCAGGATCGCGCCGATGACCTTGACCGCCGCGACGGTGATCAGCGTCACCAGGATCACGAACAGGTAGTCCAGGGTCTTCACCGCTACACCGCGTACCGCCGCCAATTGCGGGTTGAAGCTGGCCAACATGATGCGGTTGTACAGCGGCAGCGCCAGGGCCATCACCAGCGAGCCGACCACCGCCAGCACCAGCAGGTCGTTGCCGTTGACCGTCAACACCGAGCCGAACAGTACGTTCTCGAGGATATGCACGTTGATCTTGCCGGCCAGGATCAGCAATAGGCTCGCACCCAGCGCCAGGGACACCGACAGGAACACGCCGATCAAGGTGTCCGGCGCCAGGCCGGTGCGGTTGCGCAGGTAGTTGAGCAGGATGCCGAACAGCAGGCAGTAGCCGAACAACGCGCCATACGGGCCGGTGTAGGGTTCACCGAGCAGAATGCCCACCGCCACGCCGGTCAGCGCAGCGTGGCCGACCGCTTCGGAGAAAAACGCGAAGCGCTTGACCACCACCAGCGTGCCCAAACCGCCGAGTACCGGGCCGATCAGCAGGCCGGCGAGCAGGGCGTTGACCACAAAACCGTAGGCCAGCGCTTCCGGCAGATAACCGGACGAGGCCCAGCCCTGGACCATCAAGCGAAAAGCTTCATAACTCATTGCGCCGGGCTCCGAGGGTGGGTTGAGAACAGGGTCAGCAGGCGATCCGGGGTCAACGCCTCTTTAGGCGTGGCGTCGAACAGCACGCGGCGGTTGAGGCCGGTGACGCGGTCGGCCAGGCGGCCCACAGCTTCCAGGTCATGTTCGATCCATAGCACGGTGATTCCCGCCAGGCGCCAGTCATTCAGCAGGCGCTCAAACACCTGGATACCGGCTTCATCCAGCGCCGACATCGGTTCATCCAGCACCAGCAACTGCGGCGCCGGGATCAGTCCCTGAGCCAGCAACACGCGCTGGCGCTCACCGCCGGACAGCGCGCCCATGCGCCGCTTGCGTTTGTCTTGCATGCCGACGCGCTCCAGCGCATCGCCAATCGCGCCGGCGTAATGCTTGGACAGGCCGAGAAACGCCGGACGACGCTGGCACATGGCGGCCATGAAATCATCCACGGTCATCGGCAAGCCCCGATCAAATTCCAGGGCCTGCGGCACATAACCGATGGTGCCGGGCGCGGCTGGCCAGTGCAGGCTCAAGCGTCCCTGGTGAGGTGTCTGGCCCAGCAGTGTCTTGATCAGCGAGCTTTTGCCGCCGCCGTTGGGGCCGACCAGCGCATGAATGCTGCCCGGCAGTACCTGGAAGCTCACATCATCAAGGATCACGGTGCGACCGAGCGTCAGCGCAATCTGGTCGAACTCAAGCGTCGGGCCGACGCTGACCGCATTCAGCTGTTCCGCCGCCGTCATGCGCCCGACTCCTGAATGGCTCGCACCACCGTGTTGAGGTTGCCGGTCATCTCGACTTCGTACTTCTCGGCGCTGTATTCGCCGTAGGAAATATGCGACAGCGGGTACAGCTTGACCCCGGACTCACGCTGGATGGTGTCGACGTAGGTGGACGGGAAATCCATCTCCGAGAAGATCACCTTCACGTCCAGGGCGCGCAGTTCATCGATGGTTTTCTTCAACTGGCTCGGGCTTGGCTCGATGCCGTGGGCCGGTTCGACCACCGCAGTGACTTCCAGGCCGAACTCGCGCAGCAGGTAGTCATAGGCCGCGTGCACGGTGGCCACGCGCAGGTCCGGGTTGGGCGCGCTGGTCAACTTAGCGAGGGCATCAGCGCGCATCTGGCGCAGGCGCTTGCCGTAGGCACGGGCGTTCTGGGTGTAGGTCTTGGCGTTGTCTGGGTCGAGCTTGCCCAGTTCGCGGGCGATGTTGTTGACCTGGGCAATCGACGCACTGATCGACAGGAACGTATGCGGGTTGACCACCTTGCCCGCACCGCGCGCGGCGTTACCGGTGGCGGCCAGCAGCGGCACGTTGGCGTTGGCCTCGATCACCGGGATGTCCGGGCGTTCGCTGGTGGCGATCATGCGGTCGGCGAAATCATCGTGGCCGACGCCGTTGAGCACGATCACGTCCAGGGTGCCGATGCGCTTGATGTCTTCGGCGCGCGGTTCGTAGGCATGCGGGTTGAAACCGGCCGGAATCAGCGGCACCACTTCGGCCTTGTCGCCGACGATATTCGCCACATAGCTGTAATAAGGGTGCAGGGTGATACCGATACGCAGGCGTTTGGCAGCCTCGGCGTTAGCCAATGGAGCGAGCATCAGGCTGAACAGGCCAACCAGCAACAGGCGCAACAGGGGAGATGAAATAGACATGGGCAATCGGTCTTCTCGTTCAGTGACGGTGCTGGCGGGTGACGCCGGCATCGAATTGCGCGACCACTTGCTGCCAGCCGGCCGCGATCAGCGCCTGGTCAGTGAGGTCGGAAGGGGCGGCGAGGTTGGCCTGGCGATTGAGCCAGATATCCGGTTCGGCACCGTGCACACGCATCAGCAGTGAGCCGGCTGTGGCCGGTGCCTGGCTCAAGCCCAGGTAGGCCGAAGGCTCCAGCAATTGCCAGCGGTGATCGCCACGGCTGACCGAACTGGCGTCCTGGGCAAAGGGTGCGAAGCCTTCTTCGGCCAGTTGCGCCGGGCTGGGCAGCGCGCTTTGTTCCTGCTGCAACAGCTGGATTTCATCCAGGGTCACCCGCAGGTCAGCGTAGATGCCTTGCTCGGCGGCGCTCAGGTCGCGGCGCGCGTCCAATTGATGGCTGGGTACGGCCGCCACTTCCTGGGATTCACCGTGCAGCGCGATCACCGAGCCTGCCACCGCGAGGATGATCAGGCACAACAGCAGTACGTAGAGGGTTTCATGACCGGCGCCGGCGGGGCGTACAACCTGTGTGGTGGTCATTGCGGCTGGATATCCGCTTGGTCGATTTCCACCACGTGGCCGGGGCCTGCATCAAACAGCACGTAGAACTCGGCGGACGGTTTCTTGAAGGTCAGGGTCGAGTCCTCACCCAGCTTGCCAGGCACCAGGATGGTTTCGTCATAGCCGATCACATCGAGGGTCACGCCGGGTGCGCCGCTGCCGTCGGAGAAGCCGCCTTTGCACTGGATCTGCTCGCCGGGGATTTCCTTGCACTCGCACATCGGGTTGTGAGCCAGGGCGACGGTACTGAAACCGGCGCACATCAGCAGGACGCCACAGGCGCGGGTCATGCGCATCAAAGTCATGGTTTAACTCCTTGCTTGTTCAGCCAGGCAATAGTGGCAGGCGAGGCCTGGCTCAACGGAATGGAACCCTGGTGCATCGTGCCGTCCCAGCCTTCCATGGTGACCCACAGTTCGGCGTCGGCGGGCGTGCGTTCCGGGATCGGCAGGCCGGCGCCCATGCGGTACGGCGTGCCAAAGAAGATCACCCCGGCGGCGCGCAGGCTGCGCGGCTTGCCGATACGCAGGTAGGTGGCCTTGACCTGTTCGGCACAGGTGTCGCACAGGGCGGCATTGAAGAACTTCATCGGCCCGGCTGGGTCTGGGCGTGGGCCTTCATTGCGGAACTCCGCGAGGGTCAGGCTCCAGGGCCCGACCTGCACCTCACCGGCCACTCGCTCGCCGATGCCGGTGTCGCCACGAAACAGCGCCGCGTCAGCGAAGTACTTGGGCATAAAGCCCAGGGGGATCAGCAACAGCAGCACATTGATGTGGAAGCGCCATTTCAGCCAGAAGGCCCGCAGCGCCGAAGGTTTAGCAGCAGCGACCTTGCTCATGGGGTGACCTCCGAGGTTTCAGCCTGCCTGGCGGGGGCGGCCGCCTGCTTGTGTTGGGTCTTGGCTTCACGCTTGAGGGCATTGAGGGTGGCCAGGGCGGTGCGCTTGGTCCAGATCAGCAGGCCGCTCAACACCATCATGCTCATGATCAGGCCAAAGAATGCCCAGATCAGCTTGATCCAGATCCCACCAAAGTCGCCGGTGTGCAGCGGGCGCATGGATTCGGTGACGAACTCCAGCTTCGAACGGTCGGACAGCAAGTGCGCCGCCGCGACTTCGCCGTCATAGGGGTTGATCTGCGCGGTCTGGAACATCAACGGATACCAGCCGCGCCCGCCGATCTGCAGGTGGCTGTAGGCATTGAGCGGCAGGCTGATGAAGCTCGCCTCCAGGCCAGGAATGCGCTGGGTGGCGATCTTGATCGCCTCGTCCACGGGAATCATGGGGGCCGGCACGCCGGGTGCCGACATCGGCACTTTTTCCCGTGCAATCACCGGGATGACCGGCTCGGTGGAAATCGAGATCTGGTTATCCCCCAGGATCGCCCGGATCAGGAACCAGATGCCGGTGACGGAGATCACCGCGATGAACCAGATCGACCAGATACCGCTCAAGCGGTGGAAGTCACCCCAGAAGATCCGCGCACCATGGCGAATACGCAGGGTAGGGCGCAGGAAGCCCTTCCAGAACTTCTTGTAGACCACCAGCCCGGTGACCAGCGACGCCAGCAGCGGAATACCCAGTGCCGAGACCAGGTACCAGCCCCAGCTGTAGCCATTGGTGAACGGCACCAGCCACCAGCCGTGCAGGGCGCGGGTAAAGGCCTGGAAGTTGAATGACGGGCTGATGCCCTGGATCGCGCCGGTGTAGGGGTTGACGTAGACCTCCACGGAGCGCCCGTCGGGGTAGCTGAGGTCGACGCTGAGGGCGAAATGGGACTCGTCGGGGCGGCTGATCGACTGGACGAACACCTGGGGTTCTTCGCGCTTGATCGCGGCGATCACCTGGTCATAGCTCAGCGGTTCGGCGTCGTCCGTCGGCTTGCTCGCACGGATATCCGGGTTGGCCAGCCAGACGATCTCCTGGCTGACCACCGCCAGGGTGCCAGTGACGCAGACGATCAGTACAAAGAACCAGATGGGCAAGGCCAACCAGCTATGCACGAGAAACCAGAGTTTGGAACGTGACTTCTTCGACATGTGAATGAGGGTCTTGATCGGAGGGGGGCAGTGAAGGCCCGGAAAAGGCCAGTCGTAGCTTTTGCTGACGCGACAGGCTGTATCTAAGTTAAGACGGATGAGAATGAGAAATCCCTAACCCGGATATGAAAGAAAATGTTTCAGGTTCACATTCAGCCCGCTTAAACGCCTCGATCGAACACGAAACATGTTCCAAGCCTTCACCCAAGCGGCATTGATGGGACCCGGGCGCTGCGTAGGATGGGCGCATACCGTTGAGTGAGCCTAAGAAATGACTGCCAGAACCCTCTACGACAAACACATCGACTCCCACACGGTGTGCCCCCTGGATGACCAGGGCCATGTCCTGCTCTATATAGACCGCCAAGTGATCAACGAATACACCAGCCCCCAGGCCTTCAGCGGCTTGCGCGAGGCCGGGCGCACGGTGTGGCGTGCGGGCACGGCGTTGGCCGTGGTCGACCATGTGAACCCCACCGCGCCCCAGCGTATCGCGGCGATGCCGGATGCAGGCGGCGCGCGCCAAGTGTCGTACCTGGCGGAGAATTGCCGGGACTTCGGTATCGAGCTGCTGGACATCCTCGACAAGCGCCAAGGCATCGAACACGTAATCGCTCCGGAACAGGGTTTTATCCTGCCCGGCATGGTGATTGCCGCCGGTGACAGCCACACCACCACCTACGGCGCCCTCGGGGCCTTTGGTTTTGGCATCGGCACCTCGGAAATCGAACACCTGCTGGCGTCCCAGACGTTGTTCTACAAACGTCTGAAAACTATGCGGGTGACCGTAGACGGTGACCTGGCGCCGGGTTTGACCTCAAAAGACGTGATCATGGCGCTGATCGGCAAGATCGGCGCGTCCGGCGCAACGGGCTATGCCATCGAATTTCGCGGCTCCACCATCGACGCGCTGAGCGTCGAGGCGCGCATGACCATCTGCAACATGGCGGTGGAAGCGGGCGCTCGTGGCGCCTTCATGGCGCCGGACGAGAAAGTGTTCGCCTACCTCAAGGGCAAACCACGCGCACCGCAAGGCGAGCTGTGGGAAAAAGCACTGTTGGAGTGGCGAAAACTCCACACCGATGACGACGCGGTGTTCGACCGGGAGGTGCAACTCGACGCCACCACCCTGGAACCCATGGTCACCTGGGGCACCAGCCCCGACCAGGCCGCGCCCATCGGCGCCCGCGTGCCCGACCCGGAGGACGTCAGCGACCTGATCCTGCGCCAGGACATGCGCCGTGCCCTCAACTACATGGGCCTGGAAGCCGGCATGCCGCTGAGCGAAATTGTCATCAGCCACGCTTTCATCGGCTCTTGCACCAACGCCCGTATCGAAGACCTGCGCGACGCCGCCAGCGTGGTGCGCGGCAAACACGTGGCCGACCACGTCCGCGCGATGATTGTGCCCGGCTCCACCGAAGTCCGTGACCAGGCCGTGGCCGAAGGGCTGGCGGCGATTTTCATCGACGCTGGCTTTGAATGGCGCCAGTCGGGCTGCTCGATGTGCCTGGCCATGAACGACGACGTGCTGGCTCCTGGCGACCGCTGCGCCTCCAGCACCAACCGCAACTTCGAAGGCCGCCAGGGCGCGGGCGCCCGCACGCACCTGATGAGCCCGGCGATGGTCGCCGCCGCTGCCATAACCGGCCGCCTCACTGATATCCGCCACTTTGGAGCGCGCCCATGAGCCTGCAACCCTTCACCCTGGTCACCGGCAAGGCCGCGCCGATGCTGGCGGCCAACATCGACACCGACGTGATCATGCCCAAGCAATTCCTCAAGGGCATCGACCGCAGCGGCCTGGACCGTGGGTTGTTCTTCGACCTGCGCTTCTTGCCGTCCGGCGAGCCCAACCCCGACTTCGTGCTGAACCAGCCGGCCTGGCAGGGCGCGAGCTTCATGGTGGTAGGGCCGAATTTCGGCTGTGGTTCCAGCCGTGAGCATGCAGTGTGGGGCTTGAAGCAAATGGGCATCCGCGCGTTGATCGGTAGCAGCTTTGCCGGGATTTTCTATGACAACTGCCAGCGCAACGGGGTGTTGTTGATCACCCTGGACGAGGCGGTGCTGCAGACGTTGGGCAAGACCGTCAGCCAGGCAGACCAGGCGCAGATCAGTGTCAACCTTGAAGCCCAGCAGATTCGCCTGGCGAACGGCGAGGTGATCGCGTTCCAGATTGATACGTTGCGCAAGACGGCGCTGCTGCTTGGCCTGGACGCCATCGGCAGTACCTTGCAGCGCAGTGACGAGATCAAGGCCTTCGAACGCCGCCACCTGCAAGCCAACCCCTGGCTCAACTGACAGCATGCCCTGTAGGAGCCGGCTTGCCGGCGATAGCGGTGTATCAGTGAAGGATGAACAAGCTGACCCAACGCTATCGCCGGCAAGCCGGCTCCTACAGGGGATTCGGTTCCAGGTCTCGGGCGAGGCTTAAATCGACAACCCTTTGAAATGCTCCTGCAAAAACTCCACGCAGGCGCGCAGCTTGCCGGAATACGCCAACCGTGTCGGGTACACCGCCCACACGTTGGCGCTCTGGGTATACCCGTGCAGCACCTGCACCAGCTTGCCTTGTTCCAATAGCGGTTTCACATCCCACATCGAGCGCAGCAGCACCCCGCGCCCATCCAACGCCCACTGCAACACAATCTCGCCATTATTTGACGACAACGGCCCGCGCACGCGCACGCTTTCCTGGGCGCCGTCGTGTTCCAGGTTCCAGATGCCAAACGCGTTATCGCGCTCCTTGAGCACCAGGCAGTCGTGCTGCTCCAGGTCGCTCAACTGTTGCGGTGTGCCGCGACGTTGCAGATAAGCCGGCGCTGCGCACAGTACGCGGCGGTTGCTCACCAGTCGGCGGCCGATGTGCTGGCCGGGGATATCGTCGCCCACGCGGATCTCCAAATCGAAGCCTTCGCTGACGATATCCACCACGCGGTCGAACAGGTCCAGGCGGATTTCCAGGTCCGGGTACTGTTCCGCCAGCAGCGACAGGGCAGGCGCCACATGGTTGCGGCCGAAGCCGAAGCTGCTGCACAAATGCAGGCGGCCACGCGGGCTGTCATGGGCGTCGGAGAGTTCATCGGAGAGTTGCTGGAAGTCTTCCAGGATACGCACGGCCCAGCGCTGCACCCGCTCGCCGTCTTCAGTCAGGGCGATGCGTCGGCTGGTGCGGTGCAGCAGGCGGGTGGCCAGGGTGGTTTCGAGGATCTGGATGCGCTTGCTGACATACGCCGGCGACAAGCCCAGCTCATCGGCGGCCGCTGCGAAGCCGGCCTTGCGGATCACGGTCAGGAACACCCGCAGGTCTTCGGGTAGGGGCACGGTATCTTTCTTATTTGTCATCAGAAACAGGGCTGGCGGCATGAGCCGCCAGAATAGCACCGGATCGGTGTGCCTTCCGGCACACCAGGCCCGCTTCGGTTACTCGGCAGCGATCTTCGCTTGAGCGGCTGCCCGCGCATGTCGGCCGTGCTTGAGCGCGATAGGCGCCATTTTTTCGCGGTCCAGTTCACCTTCCCAGGCTGCCACCACCAGCGCGGCCACCGCATTGCCGATGATGTTGGTCAGCGAGCGGCATTCAGCCATGAAGCGGTCAACGCCGAGGATCAACACCATCGCCGCCACCGGCACGGTCGGCACCACCGCCAAACTTGCCGCCAATGCGACAAACCCCGCGCCGACCACCGCCCCGGCGCCCTTGGACGTCAGCATGGCCACCGCCAGCAGCGTCAACTGCTGTTCCAGCGGCAAATGGATATTGGTGGCCTGGGCCAGGAACAACACCGCCAGGGTCATATAGATGTTGGTGCCGTCCAGGTTGAAGGTGTAGCCGGTCGGCACCACGATGCCCACCACGCCTTTGGAGGCGCCCAGGCTTTCAAGTTTCTGGATCAATTGCGGCAGCGCCGATTCCGACGAGCTGGTGCCCAGCACGATCAGCAGCTCCGACTTGATGTAACCCATCAACTTGAAAATGCTGAAGCCGGCGTAGCGGGCGATGCTGCCCAGCACCACGGCAATGAAGAAAAACGCGGTGATATAGAAGGTGCCCACCAGTTTCAACAGCGGCAGCAACGAACCCACGCCGTATTTGCCGATGGTGAACGCAATCGCGCCAAACGCCCCGATCGGCGCGACCCGGCTGATAATGCCGACGATGCGGAAAAACACTTCGCTGGCCTGGTTGATCACACCCACCAATGGCCGGCCTTTTTCACCGACCATCACCAGGCCGACGCCAAACAGCACGGAAACGAACAACACCGGCAGGATTTCACCTTTGGAGAACGCGTCGAAAAACGTCGCGGGGATCACATGCAACAGGAACCCGACAATGCCTTCGCCGTGTTCGGCCTGGCCGACAAAACCGGCGATGGCCGAGCTGTCGAGGGTTTTCACGTCAATGTTGAAACCGACGCCTGGATGCAGCAGGTGCGCGGCGAGAATGCCGATCAACAGGGCAATGGTCGAGACGACTTCGAAGTACAGCAGCGCCTTGCCGCCAACGCGGCCCACCTGCTTTACGTCGTGCATGCTGGTGATGCCGGACACCACCGTGCAGAAGATGATCGGGCCGATGATCATCTTGATCAACTTGATGAAACCGTCGCCCAAGGGCTTGAGATCGATGCCGATCTGCGGCCATTGATGGCCGATCAACACGCCTAGCGCGATCGCGATGAGCACCTGGATATACAGGGTTCCCAGCAGTTTTCTGATTGTCATTGTTATTATCTCGCAGTCTTTTTTGGGCAAGCAGACCCCGTCGCAGGCGTTGGCGCGCCTGCGTGGGGGAGTGAATCAGGGGGTCAGCGAAGGAAGGTCAGGACTTCGCCCAGCAACAATTCGGGAGCCTCTTCGGCAATGTAATGGCCGGCCGGCAGGGCCTTGCCGCGCACGTCGGTGGCGACTTTCTGCCATTCCTTGAGCGGCTCGAAACAGCGGCCGACGGTGCCTTCGACGCCCCACATCACCAGTAACGGCAGGTTCAGGTGATGCCCGGCGTCGATATCCGCCTGGTCGTGCTCAAGGTCGATACCGGCGGCAGCCCGGTAGTCTTCGCAGATGCCGGTGGCGGCGCCCGGCAGTTTCAGGCAGCGCAGGTATTCGGCGAAGGCCTCATCGGTAAATGGCTTGAGCCCGGCGCTGCGGCTGCCCATCACGCTGCGCAGGTACAACTCCGGGTTGCTCTCGATCAAGGCTTCCGGCAACGGCGCCGGACGGATCAGGAAGAACCAGTGCCAGTAGGCGCGGGCGAAGGCTTCGTCGGTTTGCGCATACATTGACAGGGTGGGGGCGATGTCCAGCAGCACCATGCGTTGCACGGCGGTCGGGTGGTCCAGGGCCAGGCGATGGGCCACGCGGGCACCACGGTCATGGGCCAGCACCGAGAACTGCTCAAAGCCCAGGGCTTTCATGAGTTCAACGCCGTCCCGGGCCATTTCCCGTTTTGAATAATTCGTGTGGTGGTCATTGGCCGGCGGTTTGCTGCTGTCGCCATAACCGCGCAGGTCGGCCGCCACCACGGTGAAGTGCTCGGCCAATTGCTCGGCGATTTTGTGCCAGATGACGTGGGTTTGCGGGTGCCCGTGCAGCAGGAGCAGACCGGGACCTGTACCGCCTTTGCGGTAGCTGATGTCCACGCCGTTGACGTGGCAGCTGTCTTTTTGGAATCCGGCGAACATGGAATGACTCCTTGTGATGATTGCCTGCATCCTGGAATCACGCGGCGTTCGGGGCAAGGGCGAAAACGTGGAGGGGTTGTTCATGAAGTGTGATGTAGGAGCGAGCTTGCTCGCGAAGAAGGTCAACGATAACGCCAGCCTCCCGAATGCAGGCGTTGTCATGGCGTTTTTCGCGAGCAAGCTCGCTCCTACAAAAGCTCAGGCTTGCTTGAACATCTCCATTGCGCGCTGACGAATCTGCGCCTCGGTCAGGTCTTCCTTGTGAGTGGCCAGGAACCACACATGGCCGAATGGATCCTTCAGCGTGCCGGAGCGATCGCCGTAGAACTGGTCCTTGGGTTCGGAGATCGGTGTGCCACCGACTGCGATGGCTTGTTTGTATTGCGCGTCGACGTCGTTGACATACACATGCAAACCGACGCTGGTGTGGCCATCACGCGGGCTGCCAAACGCACTTTCATCGCAGGGTGAGCCCAGCATGATCGGCGAGTCACCGATACGCAGCTCGGCGTGGCCGACTCTGCCGTCGGGCATGTCCAGGCGCATGGCTTCGATGGCGCCAAAGGCTTTCTTGTAGAACTCGATGGCTTCGGCAGCTTTTTCGACGCCCAAGTAGGGCGTGACACTGTGGAAGCCCTCGGGGATAGGTTTAACGCTCATTTCGTTCTCCTTGAGTTGTGGTTGTGGAGGCACGGCCTTTTCACTATAGGCCACGTATGGCGGGGCCTGCGGGCAACCGACGAGGTGTCTGTCAGGCAACAGTGAACAGGCAGTTTGCTGCGCCATAAGCGGACCTGGGCGGGTTTTTATGGCCAAACCAGCGGTTTCGGCCCCGGCACAGAAGCTGCAATACCTCTGGCAAACCATTCGCCCGAGAGCGTTGTATGTCTGTACTGCCTGTATCTGCCGATTACCCGATCCACACGCCCCATGCCGCATTGATCCGCGATGCCGCCGAGGCGATTGCCGTCGCTCACCGCGTCGCCACCGTCCTCCTGGAGCAGGACGCCGAGCGCGACCGCACTCGCCAGGTGCCCGCCGAGGTGGTGGACCTGTATTCCAACAGCGGCCTGTGGGGCATCAGCGTGCCGCGCGCGTTTGGTGGGGCGCAGGTGTCTTACGCGGTGCTGGCCCAGGTAATCGCGATTATTTCGGCGGCCGACCCGTCATTGGGGCAGATCCCGCAGAACCACTACTGCCTGCTGGAAGATATCCGCCTGCAAGGTACGCCCGAGCAACAGGCACACTTCTTTGGCCTGGCGTTGCAAGGTCACCGGTTTGCGAATGCGCTGTCGGAAACCGGCGGCAAGCACGTGCAGGACATCCAGGCCACTATTCGCCGCGAAGGCGACGGCTACGTGATCAACGGGCGCAAGGGCTATTGCACCGGTTCGCTCTACGCCCATTGGCTGGCGGTGCTGGCACTGGATGAACAGCAAAACGCCCAGTTGGCCTTTGTGCCGCGTGGCACCGAAGGGCTGGTGGTGGTTGACGATTGGGACAGCATGGGCCAACGCACCACTTCCAGCGGGACGGTACTCGCGCAGGATTTGCGGGTGCCGGCGTTCAATCTGTTTCCCACGCATAAATCCTACGATTCTCCAACGTTGGCCGGACCTTTCGCACAATTGACCACTGCCGCCATCGACGCGGGTATTGCCCGTGCGGCGCTGCGCGACACCGTGCAGTTCGTGCAGCAATTCGCCCGGCCATGGATCGACGCCGGGGTGGAGAAAGCCAGCGAGGATCCACTGACCATCATTCAGGTCGGTGCCCTGGATATTCGCCTGGAAGCCGCCGAAGCCTTGCTCGACCGCGCCGGCTTTGCCCTGGATGCCGCGCGCCCGGCCCCAGATGAAGACAACGTCGCCCACGCGTCTCTGGCCGTCGCGCGAGCAAAAGTGCTGACCACTGAAATCGCCATCGACGCCAGCAACAAACTGTTCGAACTGGGGGGCACCCGTTCCACCTTGAAGAAGCACAACTTCGACCGCCACTGGCGCAACGCGCGGGTCCACACCTTGCACGACCCGGTGCGCTGGAAGTACCACGTGGTGGGCAATTGGTTGCTCAACGGTGCCAAGCCTCCGCGCCATGACTGGTCGTGATCCATGGCCGAACTGTTCAAGAACATCTATTGGGCCGATATCGGCCAGGCCTGCCTGGAAACCCTGAGCATGCTCGCCGCTGCGCTGGGTTTTACCGTGCTGCTGGGGCTGCCCCTGGGCGTGCTGCTGTTTCTCACCGGCAAGCGCCAGTTGCACGAGGCGCTGGTGGTGTATCGGTTGCTTTCGGTGGTGGTCAATGTGCTGCGTTCGCTGCCGTTCATCATCCTGCTGATCGTGTTGATCCCGCTGACTACCTTACTGGTGGGCACCTCCCTCGGCGTGCCGGGCACCATCCCGCCGCTGGTGGTGGGCTGTACGCCGTTCTTTGCGCGGCTGGTGGAAACCGCGCTGCGTGAAGTGGATCGCGGCGTGGTCGAGGCCACCCAATCCATGGGCGCCAGCACCTGGCAGGTCATCCGCCACACCCTGTTGCCGGAGGCCCGGGGCGGGCTGCTGGCGGCAGTGACCGTGACCGCGATTGTGCTGGTGGACTACACCGCCATGGCCGGCGTGATCGGTGGCGGCGGCCTGGGTGACCTGGCGATTCGCTACGGCTACCAGCGTTTTCAGACCGACGTAATGGTGGTCACCGTGGTGTTGCTGTTGGTGCTGGTGCAGGCCCTGCAGATGACCGGTGACCGTTTGGTGGCGCGTTACAGCCGCCGTTGATTCCTATAAAAACTGCTTTCGGAGCCTGTATGAAAAAGTCCCTGGCCATTTTGGCCGCTGTCCTGTCGTTGAATGCCGTTGCCAATGAAAAGCTGGTGGTCGGTGCGACCCCAGTGCCCCATGCGGAAATCCTCGAGTTCGTCAAACCGGTGCTGGCCAAGGAGGGCGTGGACTTGCAGATCAAAGTCTTCACCGACTTCATCCAGCCCAATCAACAACTGTCGCTGAAGAACATCGACGCCAACTATTACCAATACCGCCCGTTCCTCGATGATTACAACAAAACCCGTCACACCGACTTGGTGCCGGTGGTGGGCGTGCATATCGAACCCTTTGGTGCTTATTCGACCAAGATCAAAAACATCGCGGATCTGAAGGACGGCGCCACGGTGTCGATCCCCAACGACCCGGTCAACACGGGCCGCGCCCTGGTGCTGCTGGATGAGGCGGGCCTGATCAAGCTCAAAGACCCGAGCAACACCCTGAGCACGCCGCGCGATATCGCGGAAAACCCCAAGCACTTGAAGATTCGCGAACTGGAAGGCGCCTTGCTGGCCCGTTCGGTGAGCCAGGTGGATTTGGCGTTTGTGTTTGCCAACTACGCCCTGGAAGCGGGGATCGATACCAACAGCGCGTTGATCGTGGAGAAGGGCAAGTCGCTGTACGTCGAGTACCTGGTAGCGCGGCCGGATAACATCAACGACCCCCGTATCCAAAAACTGGCCAAGGCGTTGAATTCCGATGAAGTGCGCCAGTTCATCCTGACCCGTTACAAAGGCCAGATTGCCCCTGGGTTCTAAGAATTAAACACACATTCCTGTAGGAGCCCGGCTTGCCGGCGATAGCGTCCTCATGACCGCCATCGCCGGCAAGCCGGGCTCCTACAATGATTGGGTTTGCAGGTCATGCGGTTGGGGTGGGTTCCAGCAATTGAGCCCCCGGCCCACGCTCACCCAGTTGATCATCCTGATTACGCAACGGGCACGCCTCCATCGACAGGCACCCGCACCCAATACAGCCATTGAGCTTGTCCCGCAACAGCATCAGTTTATTGACGCGCTCATCCAGGTCTTCCCGCCACAGTGCGGACAAACGCTCCCAATCCTGCGCGGTGGGCGTACGGCCATCCGGCAAGGCCTGCAACGCCTGGCCAATCGTTGCCAGTGGTATGCCCAAACGCTGGGCGATCTTGATCACCACCACGCGCCGCAGCACATCCCGTGGATACCGCCGCTGGTTGCCGGCATTGCGATTGCTCTTGATCAACCCCTTGGTTTCATAGAAATGCAGGGCCGTGACCGCCACACCGCTGCGAGCGGCCAGTTGGCCGACCGTGAGTTCCTTGTTGAGCATGAAAAACTCCCAGACAACGCTTGACCTTGACTTAACTAGAGGTTTTACCCTGCGTGGCATCGAATCGCAAGATTCTGCCTACAGAGGAAGGGGAGTGTTCATGCAGGTATCAGAGAAAAGTCGCAGCTTCACTCAATTGATTGAATTTCAGATCGAGCCCCAGCAGCAAGTCGCCCTGGTGGCGGCCTTGACCACCCAAAGCGAACGCCTGGCCCAGGGCCACGGCGGCTTTATCAATGCCAGTGTGCAGGTCAGTGATGACGGACGGCGGGTGCTCAACTACCTGCAATGGCGCTCGCGTGAAGACGGCGAGGCGGCGTTTCAGTGCTTTGAGCATGGCGAGGAAGATTTCTGGACGCTGATCCGCGCCCACCAGGCCACGGCGGTGACCTTTGGTTCGTTCCAGGTGCTGCGCAGTTTCGAGCGCAGCCATGACAACGCGTTGCACTGCCGCCTAAATGGATAAATGCAGCATGCGCTCACCTTGTACGTTTTCACCGGGGCGGCGCTTGTTCACCGCCAGCTCGCCGATCTTGATCAGGCGCGTGCGCGTGACGTTGCGGCTCAAGCCCAGCAGGTTGGCGGTGTGCACCTGGTTGTAATGGCTGAAACGATAAGCGGCGCGTAGCAGGGCATCTTCAACCTTTTCATGCAGGGCGCCGGCCTGTTCTTCGAAGAGCTTCTGGAAGGCGCGCGCGAGCAAGGCTTCGGCGCTGTTGTCGGTGCCGTGCGGGCTGTCGTCCTGACGTTCGATGCGCATATTCGACAGGCGCAGGTCGTCCCGTTCGATCACGCCGTTACGGCAGATCAACAGGGTGTGGTGAATCACGTTCTCCAGCTCGCGGATGTTGCCTGGCCAACTGTAGCTCTTGAGCTTTTGCTCCGCCTCGCGGCTGATGG
This sequence comes from Pseudomonas reactans, assembly GCF_013385825.1. Lineage (GTDB taxonomy): Bacteria > Pseudomonadota > Gammaproteobacteria > Pseudomonadales > Pseudomonadaceae > Aquipseudomonas > Aquipseudomonas reactans. The sequence goes on from NZ_JACAPG010000003.1 coordinate 253,094, forward strand.
TGATCGGGCCGTAGCCCAGGCGCTGGCTGTAGGCTTCGATGAAGTGCCGGGTCAGCGGCAGGATATCGCCGGGGCGCTCGCGCAACGGGCTGAGTTCCAGGCTGACCACGTCAAGGCGGTAGTAGAGGTCTTCACGGAAGTGCCCGGCGTTGATGGCTTTTTCCAGTTGCACATTGGTCGCGGCCAATACGCGCACATCAATCGGAATGCTCTTACGCGAACCCAGGCGCACGACTTCACGTTCCTGTAGGACGCGCAACAGCTTCACTTGGATTGCCATCGGCAGATCGCCGATCTCATCGAGGAACAAGGTGCCGCCGTCGGCTTCTTCAAACCAGCCAGCCTTGGCACTGAGGGCGCCGGTAAAGGCGCCTTTTTCATGGCCGAACAGCTCGGCTTCCACCAGGGATTCGGAGAACGCCCCGCAATTCACCGCCACGAAAGGCCGGTTGCGCCGCGCGCTGAGGTTATGGATATGGCGCGCCACCAGCTCTTTACCGGTGCCGGTCTCACCGATGATCAGCACACTTGCTTCGCTCGGCGCCACTTGCTGGATATGGTCGAGCAACGCCTGGGATTTCGGGTCTTCGAAGACCTGGGCCGTGGCGCGGATCGACGTCGCGAGGGCGGGCGAGGGCGGTAGGGTCAACAGCTGCATGGGCACCTCTCTTAGGAATAGAACGTAGGAATCGGCAGGGATTGGTTCAACGCCCAATCCCCCAGTTCGTGGAGTTTGTAGTCCACCGGATCGTGCAGGGTCTGTGTGCGCAGGTTGCGCCAGTGACGGTCCAGACGCAGCGAGGCGTGGGTGGAGCGCGCGCCAGTGACTTCGAACAACCGGCTGCACAGGTCCAGGCCCTGGCGGGTGGCGGCGACTTTGGCGGTTGCGATGGCGATAGCCAATTGGCCGCGCTCGGATTCACTGAGGTTCGGGCCCTTGGCCCAGGCTTGGTCGAGTAGCTCGGCGGAGCGTTCCACCAGCAGGCGAATACCTTCCAGGGCGACCCAGAACTCACCGTAGTGATGCAGCACGTAAGGGTCTTGGCGCACGTCTTCAGCCGAGGACTTATGCCAGGCGCGCGTTTCGGTCAGGGTGTAATTGCGGGCTTCTTCGAAGGCGCCTTCGGCAATCCCGAGAAACATATGCGTGAAGGTCAACTGGGCAATCAGCGGGCGCAGGCAGGCAAAGGGCGTGCTCAGTGGGCCGGGATCGAGCAGCAATTCGGACTCTTCGACGCGTACGCGTTCGAAGCTGGCGCTGCCGCTGTCGGTCTGACGCTGGCCGATATTGTTCCAGTCATTGTGCAAAGTGATGCCGCTGCGCCCGCTGGGGATTGCGGCGATCAGCAGCTTGCCGCCAGCGGTTTCGTCCACCGCCGAGGCGATCAGCATTTCCGAGTCGCTGGCGCCGGAGCAGAAGCTCTTTTTGCCGGAAAACTCGCGCCAGCCGCTGAAATCCTTGACCACCGTGCGGGTGTCCAGCGGGTTGAGGGCGTTGCCCCAAAACCAGTTTTTGCGTGCGGTCTGTTCGAACCAGGGTTGCCATTGGTCCGGGCGCGAAAACAGGCGCACGGTGGCGAGCATCAAGTGGTGAAAACCGAAGACGTGGGCGATGGAACTGTCGACCTTGGCGAATTCGCGCACGATGCCCAGGGTTTCGCTCCAGCGTGCGCCGAGGCCGCCGTATTGGGTGGGGATGCTCAGTGCCAGCAGGCCGCTGTGGCGCAGGGCGTCACGTTCTGCTTTGGGCGTGCCGCCGCGCTCGTCGCGCTCGACGGCGGTGAGGGCGAATTCGGCGGCCAGCAGTTTGGCGGTCTGCAAGGGGGAGGGCAGGACACTGTGGGGTTTGGCTGTCACGGGGTTTCCTCTATTTTCCTTGTAGGAGCTGGCTTGCCAGCGATGCGGGCGACTCGGTTCTGATTGGTATCGAGTTGAAGCTATCGCCGGCAAGCCGGCTCCTACAGAAGAGCAGCGGTTCAGGCCTTTGTCGTTGGCAGTACATCGTTGGCAATCATTTCGCCAAACGGGCCAGTGAGGTTGGTGACGCCACGTCCGGCCAGGCTGGCGTAGGGCTCCGGCAGCAGCGGGAACACCAGCTCGGCGAAGCGATACGCCTCTTCTAGGTGCGGGTAGCCGGAGAAGATGAAACTTTCGATCCCCAAATCCGCGTATTCCTTGATGCGCTGGGCGACTTGTTGCGGGTTGCCCACCAGTGCAGTGCCAGCTCCGCCGCGCACCAGCCCGACGCCGGCCCACAGGTTGGGGGCGATTTCCAGGTTGTCGCGGCGCCCGTCGTGCAGGGCGGCCATGCGCCGCTGACCTTCGGAGTCAAAACGCGAGAAGGATTTTTGCGCGGCGGCGATGGTTTCGTCACTGATGTGTTCGATCAGTTTGTCGGCGGCTTTCCAGGCGTCCTCTTCGGTTTCACGCACGATCACATGCAGGCGAATGCCGAATTTCACGGTGCGCCCGTGACGTGCGGCGCGTTCACGTACGTCCGCGAGTTTTTCTGCGACGGCGGCCGGCGGTTCGCCCCAGGTCAGGTACACATCGACCTGTTCGGCGGCGAGGTCGTGGGCGGCGTCGGAGGATCCGCCAAAGTACAGCGGCGGATAAGGCTTCTGCACCGGTGGGTACAGTGCCTTGGCGTTCTGCACGCGCAAGTGTTTGCCTTCAAAATCTACCGATTCGCCCTGCAATACACGGCGCCAGATCTGTAGGAATTCATCGGAGACTTCGTAACGTTCACTGTGGTCGAGGAAACTGCCGTCGCCACGGTTTTCATCCGGGTCGCCGCCGGTCACCACGTTGATCAGCAAGCGGCCGTTGGACAGGCGATCCAAGGTTGCCGCCATGCGTGCAGAAACAGTCGGCGAGATGATGCCCGGACGAATCGCCACCAGGTAACGCAGGCGTTCGGTCAGCGGCACCAGCGCCGACGCGATGACCCAGGAGTCTTCGCACGAACGCCCGGTGGGAATCAGCACGCCGTAGTAGCCGAGATTGTCAGCGGCCTGAGCGACTTGTTTCAGATAATTGAGGGTGACCGGTCGCGCACCTTGGGTGGTGCCCAGGTAATGCCCGTCGCCATGTGTGGGTAGAAACCAGAAAACATCCATGACCAATCCTTAAGCGATTTTCAGCAGAGAGGGGGAGTGCGCTGCAAACAAAGGCGCAGCGCGTTCTGCCGCCAGTTGAATACGGGCTTTTAATAATTCACTGGTGATTTGGTAGTCGGTGAAGTCCGCTTCGGTGGCGTACACACCAATCGGCAAGGTCAATGCCTGGAAAAAGCTGAACAGCGGCCGCAGTTGGTGATCGAGCACCAGCGCGTGGCGTTCGCTGCCGCCGGTGGCGGCAAGCAGCACCGGCGTGTTGATCAAGGCGTTGAGGCCGATCAGGTCGAACAGGTGCTTGAGCAGGCCAGGGTAGGAGCCGCGATAGACCGGCGCGGCGACGATCAACAGGTCGGCCTGTTCGATGGCCAACAGTTGGGATTCGACGTCTGCCGGCAGTTCGTCACGGGACAGCGCCGCCCCCAGCGGTCGGGCAATGTCGCCCAGTTCGATGAGGGTGGTCTGGATCGGCAGCAAGGTGCCCAGTTCGGCCAGCACCGCTTGGGTCAGCACGAGGGTGCGTGACGGGCGCCAGGTTCCGCCGGAGAGGGCAACGACATTCAGGGGACGGGTCATGAACAGTTCCTTTTTCAACAGTGGAGTGCAACCTGGTGAGCAAGAGCTATACCAACGGGCGCGAGCCTTGATTGGCGTGGGTTGCAGGCTTGCTGCCGAAAAGTGTCACTGTTGTCTGGCTGGTGATTTGTTGATTGGCTGTTGCGCTGGCAACAGTTGCGTGAGCAACAGTGCCGAAGCGATGTAGCGTCAGTTATAGAGGGTCTTATTTATTCCGTAAATGACCGTATTTCCATATTTATAGATCATAAAGAAATATGCGGGTGCCGCTATCGCAGGTGCCGTAACGGTTGATAGCGACTATCAAGGCAGGTGATTTTTCACTGTGCGGGGGCCGGGAGTAGCCTGTGTTCATTGACTCGAAACCTCCTTTGCAGGGCCGCCGCCATGAACCGATTCCTCGCTGTTTCCTTATTGATTGTCAGCTCAGTCCTCGCCGGATGTGCGACCCATCCTTCGCCAGAATTGCGCCCCTACACGGCTGAAGAAACCAAACAGTTGGCCCTGGAAGCATTGAGCCGTCGTGGTTTGTCGTTTGATGAATACCAACAGCAGCGCGCCGCACTGACCGGCCAGCCACAAAAGCCTTTCGGCTTTGATCGCCAAGGCGAAATGAACGCCGAACGCAGCGTGACCCTGCATGGTCGTCCCAGTTGATCCCGCGCCTGACGGCAAAAAGCCCGAGGATTCCCCTAAGGAACCTCGGGCTTTTTGTTTGCCATGGTGCGACTTCAGCCTGTTAAGCTGAATTTCAGGAGCGTTCCTACGCACATTTACATAAAGTGGTCCTTCTTTAATGGCATTCGATCGGTTAAACCTGACGACCTCTGTCCCGGTCCGTGCCCCTGAGACGCTGCTCTCGGGAACCTGCTCTGCGAGTTTTTAACGTCATGAATAAACGTCCGCTGTATTTCGACTACGCCGCCACCACCCCGGTGGATGAGCGGGTCATCCAGGTAATGGTCGAGTGTCTGGGCTTCAATGCCAATTTCGGTAATCCCGCGTCCAGTTCCCATGCGTTCGGCCAGGCGGCCAGGCATACGGTCGAGCAGGCGCGTCGCCAAGTGGCCGAATTGGTCGGTGCCAACCCCGAGCAAATCGTCTGGACCTCCGGCGCCACCGAATCCAACAACCTTGCAATCAAGGGCGTGGCCCAGGCACGAGGCGTGGCGGGTGGGCATATCATCACCAGCCAGATCGAACACAAGGCCACGTTGGATACCGTCCGGCAACTGCAGGAAGCCGGCGTGGCCGTGACCTACCTGGTGCCGGATGCGGATGGACTGATCAGTGCCGAGGCGGTCAGCGAAGCCTTGCGTGAAGACACGTTCCTGGTCTCGCTGATGCTGGTGAACAACGAACTGGGCACCCTCAACGATATCCCCGCCATCGGCGCGCGAGTGCGTGAACACGGCGCGTTGTTGCATGTGGATGCGGCGCAGGGCGCGGGCAAGGTGGCAATCGATCTAGCGCAGTGGCCAGTGGACCTGATGTCGTTTTCGGCCCACAAGTTGTATGGCCCCAAAGGGATCGGCGCGTTGTACGTCGGCCCACGGGCGCAGCAGAAGGTGTTGGCGCAGATTCACGGCGGTGGTCACGAAGGCGGCCTGCGCTCAGGCACCTTGGCGACCCATCAGATTGCCGGCATGGGCACCGCGTTTGCCCTGGCGGCGGCGTCTTTTACTGAAGAAAAGGCGGTGATCGTCGCCTTGCGTCAGCGCTTGCTGGACCAGTTGGAATCGGTGGCCGGCGTGCGCCTCAATGGCAGCGCGACACAACGTATTCCACACACCCTGAGCCTCACGTTTGGCGAAGGCGAATTCAACGCCGCTGCGTTAAGTGCGGGGATCGCGTTTTCCGCGACCTCGGCCTGCAATTCGGCGAGCAATGCGCCGTCCCACGTGCTCCTGGCGTTGGGCCATGATGCACGCAGCGCCGGCCGTACCATTCGCTTGAGCCTCGGCCGGTTTACCACCGAGCAGGATATCGACCAGGCAGTGCAATTGATCAAGGCAGCCCTGGCCAGCGCACCGGCGTTCTGGGCGGTCTGATTCACATAATAATTATTCGTGGTTAGCAGGAGACACAATGAGTACGCAGCCTTTGACCCATGGAACGGTTCCCCAGCGCCTGGCGCACACCCGTGAACTGATGAACCGCGAGGGCATTCACGCCCTGCTGGTGCCGTCGGCCGACCCGCACTTGTCCGAGTACCTGCCGGGTTACTGGCAGGGGCGGCAATGGTTGTCGGGGTTTCATGGTTCGGTGGGGACGCTGATTGTCACTGCAGATTTCGCCGGTGTGTGGGCCGATAGCCGTTACTGGGAACAAGCGACCAAGGAACTCAAGGGCAGCGGCATCGAATTGGTGAAGCTGCAGCCGGGCCAACCCGGACCGCTGGAGTGGCTGGCCGAGCAGACGCCGGAAGGTGGCGTCGTCGCGGTGGATGGTGCAGTGATGGCCGTGGCCTCGGCGCGTACCTTGGGCGGCAAGTTGGCAGAGCGTGGTGCGCAACTGCGTACTGATATCGACCTGTTGGATGAAGTCTGGAAAGACCGTCCGACACTGCCGAACCAGCCGATCTATCAACACCTCCCGCCTCAGGCCACCGTCAGCCGTGGTGAGAAACTCGCCTCGCTGCGTGCGGCCCTGAAAGAGAAGGGCGCCGACTGGCACTTCATCGCGACCCTGGACGACATCGCCTGGCTGTTCAACCTGCGTGGCGGTGATGTTTCGTTCAACCCGGTGTTTGTGTCCTTTGCGCTGATCAATCAAGAGCAGGCCACGTTGTTCGTGGCGCTGAGCAAAGTCGATGCCGCGTTGCGGGCGGTGCTGGAACAGGATGGCGTGACGCTGCGCGACTACAGCGAAGTGGCGGATGCCTTGCGTAGGGTGCCGACGGGCGCCAGTGTGCAGGTCGACCCGGCTCGCGTTACCGCTGGCTTGCTGGAAAACCTCGATGCCGGCGTCAAGCTGATCGAAGGCCTCAACCCAACGACACTTGCCAAGTCGCGCAAGAGCCTGGCCGACGCGGAGCACATCCGCCAAGCCATGGAGCAGGATGGCGCGGCGTTGTGCGAATTCTTCGCCTGGCTGGACAGTGCGCTGGGTCGCGAACGTATCACCGAACTGACCATCGACGAACACCTGACCGCTGCGCGCACCCGTCGCCCCGGTTATGTGTCGCTGAGTTTCAACACCATCGCCGCCTACAACGCCAACGGTGCGATGCCGCATTACCACGCCACTGAAGAAGAGCACGCGCTGATTGAAGGTGATGGCCTGCTGCTGATCGATTCGGGCGGCCAGTACCTCGGCGGCACCACGGATATCACGCGGATGGTGCCAATCGGTACGCCGAGTGAGGAACAGAAGCGCGACTGCACCCGCGTGCTCAAGGGCGTGATTGCTTTGTCCCGTGCGCATTTCCCGAAAGGCATCCTGTCACCGCTGCTGGACGCCATTGCTCGCGCGCCGATCTGGGCTGAGGGCGTGGACTACGGCCACGGTACCGGGCACGGCGTAGGCTATTTCCTCAATGTGCATGAAGGCCCGCAAGTGATTGCCTATCAAGCGGCCACTGCGCCGCAAACGGCGATGCAGCCGGGGATGATCACCTCCATCGAACCGGGCACTTACCGTCCGGGACGCTGGGGCGTGCGTATTGAGAACCTGGTGCTGAACCGTGAAGCCGGCAAGACTGAGTTCGGCGAGTTCCTCAAGTTTGAAACCTTGACCCTGTGCCCGATCGACACGCGCTGCCTGGAGCCATCGCTGCTCACGGTAGACGAGCGTGAGTGGTTCAACGCTTACCATGCCGAGGTGCGTGAGCGTCTGAGCCCGTTGCTCGACGGTGCCGCACTTGAATGGTTGCAGGTGCGCACTGCGGCTATTTGATTGCCTGCAATTCGGGCGCCTGGGCCAAGGCGTCGGCCATATAGTCTACGAATGCCTTGACCCGGGCCGACTGGCGGCGATTGGGTGCTGACACCGCATGGATCGGCAGTGGATGCGGGGTGTAGTCCTGCAATAACGCAATCACGCGGCCGGCTTTCAAATCGTCGTGGAACAACCACAGGGGCGACAGCGCAATGCCAAGCCCTGTCAACACCATCTCCCGCACCGCTTCGGAGTTGTTGCTCTGGGCGTTGCCGGTGATGCGCACGCTGTGTCGCGCGCCATTCTTTTCATAAACCCACTGGTTCTGGCTGCTGAGCAGGTTGAACAGCAGGCAGTTGTGCTGGCTGAGATCCTGCGGGGTTTTCGGTGTGGGATGTTTGGCCAGGTAGGCCGGGCTGGCCAGGGTGACTCGGTGGGTGGTGCCGATCTGCCTGGCGATCAAGCCGCTGTCGCGCAGTTCACCGATTCGCAGGGTTACATCCAAGCCTTCGCTGACCATGTCTTGCAGGTGATCGTTGAGTTGCAGGTCTACTTGTACGTCAGGGTATTTCTGCAGGAAATCGCTCAAGCGTGCAGCAATCTGCAGGCGCCCGAAACTAACCGACGAACCCACGCGCAAGGGGCCGGCGATCCCCTCTTTTCCGGTCTGGAAACTGTGTTCGGCGGCGTCCACGGCGGCGAGGATTTCACGACAATGGCTGTAGTACCGCTGACCTTCGTCGGTCAGGGACAGTTGGCGTGTACTGCGGGCAATCAGCTTGCCACCCAGTTCGGTTTCCAAGGCGCGCAGGACTTTGCTGATGGTGGGTTGGGTTGTTTGCATTTCCCGGGCGACGGCGGAAAAGCTGCCGCGTTCGATCACTCGAACGAAAATCGCCATTGCGTTGAGTTTGTCCACGGGTTTTCCCATTCATTCTTATCGAGCATAAGCACTATAGTCGTTTGGTGTCTTATCGGCATGAGTCGGCTGGCGGATCATTGACTTCATTCTTCGATGACGCGAGACCGCCAACATGACTGATATGCACGCTTTGATAGTGGATGCCGTGGATGCGCCGTTCCGGCTGACGACAATTCCCAAACCGGTAGCAGGCGTTGGCCAAGTCCTGGTCCGAATCAGCGCCAGTGGTCTTAACCCTTTGGACGGGAAAATCCGCGCAGGCCAGGCTGTCCACGCCCGGCAGCCATTACCGGCTGTGCTCGGCATGGACCTGGCAGGCACCGTAGAAGCAGTAGGCCCTGAGGTTGGTGGTTGGCAAGTAGGCGATGACGTTTATGGGTTGGCGACCGGAATCGGTGGTGCACAGGGCTCGTTGGCCGAGTATGCAGCCGTCGATGCCCGTTTGCTGGCGAAAAAACCCGAGGTCTTGAGCATGCGTGAAGCGGCGGTGTTGCCGCTGGTGCTGATCACCGCGTGGGAAGGTCTGGTGGACCGAGCACGTGTAGGCTCCGGGCACAAAGTGCTGATCCAAGGCGGCGCGGGCGGTGTAGGGCATGTCGCAGTGCAATTGGCGATTGCCCACGGAGCGCAGGTGTATGCCACGGGATCCGCCAAATATCGCTCATTAATCGAGGGGCTGGGTGCGACGTTTATCGACTATCAGCAGCAGACGGTCGAAGAGTACGTCGCGCAGCACACCGTGGGCGAAGGCTTCGACATTGTGTATGACACTGTCGGCGGCGAAACGCTGGATGCATCCTTTCGAGCCGCCAAGACCTACCACGGTCATGTCGTGAGTTGCCTGGGATGGGGGCAACACAGCCTGGCCCCACTGTCGTTTCTTGGGGCGACCTACTCGGGTGTGTTCACCTTGCTGCCGTTACTGACCGGTAAGGGGCGTGAGCATCACGGGCAGATTCTTGCCGAGGCAGCGCGCTTGATCGATGCCGGTAAGCTCAAGCCGATCCTGGATGGGCGTGCATTCAATTTGCACAGTGCGAACGCCGCCTACGATGTGCTCGCAAGCGGCGCGCAAGGGCGCTTGGCGATTGAGATTTAAGTCAGGGCTTCACGCACAAAATCCAGACGGTCCTGACCGAAGAACAGCTGGTTGCCTACAAATAGGCTGGGCGCACCGAACACACCACGTTGAACGGCCTGTTCGGTGTTGTCCTTGAGGGCTGCCTTTACCGCTTCGTCGTTGGTCAAGGCCAGAACCTCTTCGGGATTAAAACCGTGTTCGGTAAGCACTGCAGCAACAACGGCAGGGTCTCCCAAGTGACGGCCATCCACCCAGAGGGCGCGGAACAGGCAATCCACAAAGTCATCGAAGCGCTCGGGGTGGCGCAATTGAATGCCGGTGACCGCTCGCATCAACAGCAGGGTGTTGATGGGAAAGTGCGGGTTGAACTTGAGCGGTACGTTGTAGCGGCGAGCATAGCGCGCCAGGTCATCAAACATGTAGCGACCTTTGGCGGGCACGGTGATGGGAGAGGCGTTGCCCGTGGCCTTGAACACGCCGCCCAATAACATGGGTTTATAAATCAGCTGCGTACCGGTTGAAGCGCATAGTGCGGGGAGCTGGGTGTAGGCCAGGTAGGTAGCGGGGCTGCCGAGGTCAAAGAAGAATTCCAGGGTTTTACTCATGGTCGATGCTCGCTGCTTATTATTGTGGGGGCGTGCTTACCAGGGTTCACTCCAGGGGCGCAGGTCGAGTTCAAACGTCCAGGCGTCGCGTGGCTGGCTGTGCAGGTACCAATAGTTATCGGCGATATGCTCGGGGTTGAGGATGCCGTCCTGGTCCTTGAGCGCGTATTTCTGCGGGAAATTGTCGCGAATGAAGTCGGTGTCGATGGCGCCGTCGACCACCACATGGGCGACGTGGATGTTTCTGGGCCCGAGTTCCCTGGCCATGCTTTGCGCGAGCGCCCGGATACCGTGTTTGGCGCCGGCGAAGGCGGCAAACCCTGCCGCGCCGCGCAATCCTGCCGTGGCACCCGTGAACAAAATGGTGCCTCGATTGCGCGTGACCATGCGTTTGGCCACTTCGCGGGCATTCAGGAAGCCGGAGAAGCAAGCCATCTCCCAGATCTTGAAATATTTGCGCGCGGTTTCTTCCAGGATGCTGCACGGCACGTTGGCGCCGATGTTGAACACGAAGGCTTCAATCGGACCCAGCTCGGTTTCGATCTGTTCGATCAGCGCAATGACGTCTTCTTCTTTACGTGCATCGCAGGCAAAGCCATGAGCTTCACCGCCTGTCGCGTGGATGCTGTCTACCAGCGGCTGCAATTTATCGGCGCTGCGGCGGGTGACACACGCCACGTAGCCTTCGCGGGCAAAGCGTTTGGCAATGGCGCCACCCGTTGCGTCTCCGGCGCCCACTACCAATACGATTTTCTTGTTGTGCGTCATGGGAGCTCCCTTGGCTCGATGGTCGAGCAGGAGTGTAGACGCAGCGCCGCGAAGGGCTGGATGTGTAGCTGGAATTTAATGAGAGCAGTCAGGGGGTGACTGCTCAAGCGACTACTTGCAGATGACGATCATGCTGCGGCTGGTGTAGCCGGCAGGGTTGAGGCCGAAGGGGTAGTCCCCAGGCTCTTCGGAATTGTCACCGGACTTTGCGATAACCCGATAGCCCTTGGCGCCGCAAGAGTTGGTTGCACTGGTGTAGCACTGGTCCCAGGAAGAAGACAGGCCGGAACAGTTGATATGCAGCCCTTTTTTGCCACGTTTTACTTCTGTCTTGGTGGTCGCGGCACAACCGGCAATCGCCATGACCATTAACAGTATCAAAATTCGCTTCATTCCTATCCTTAATAGCCGCCCTGTCATGCTGCAGGCTGGCTCTACTCGCTCTCGGGTGTAGCGTTAGCGCTGTCCTTGTCGAAATTCTCCATGAATGACATTCGTTTACGGCTTAAACATGGCCTAAATGAGCGCCAAATGCCAGAGCTACATTCAAACAGCCTTCAATCCGCTGGAACCAGCGGCTTTGACTCACTGCGCATCGTCACGGTAGCGCCTACGGAAGCCAGGATGATGCAGGTGATTGCCAGCCACTGTGCGAGTGACAGGTGTTCGTGCAGGAACAGCAGGCCGGAGAGGGCGCCGAACGCCGGTTCGATGCTCATGAGCGTGCCGAAGGTGCGGGCAGGGAGGCGCGTCAGTGCGACCATTTCCAGGGTGTAGGGCAGGGCGGTGGACAGAATGGCGACACCGATGGCGACCGGGATCAGGGCGGGCGTCAGCAAGGCGCTGCCTGCGTGGACGATGCCGATAGGGGCAACAAACAAGGCAGCGATCATTACGCCGAGGGCGGCGGTCTGTACCCCGTTGTCATTACCGGCTTTCTGACCATACAGAATGTAGAGCGCCCAGCAGACACCGGCGCCCAGAGCGTAGCCCGCTCCCAGCAGGTCGATGCCGCTGCTCGCTTCACCCATGGGGATTAGCAAGAGCAGGCCAATGATCGCCAGGGCAATCCACAGGAAGTCGACCGCGCGCCGAGAGGCATAGATCGCGACGACAAGAGGGCCGGTGAATTCCAGGGCGACCGCAATCCCCAGAGGCACGCTACGCAAGGACATATAGAAGAGGAAGTTCATGCCGCCCAATGCCATTCCGTAGACGATCACCGTCCGCAGGGACTTTGCCGTCAACTTGGCGCGCCATGGACGTAATAGAAGCAGCATGATCACGCTGGCGAAAATCAGGCGCAGTGCCGTGGTGCCTTGTGCGCCGACGATAGGGAACATGCTCTTGGCGAGTGAGGCGCCGGACTGGATTGAGGCCATGGCGATCAGCAGCAGGCCGACAGGGAACAATGTCGAGGCCAGGCTGCGGGGGGAGGTGGTCATTTGGGAGTGTTCGTCCGAAGTCATATTAAGAGAAACGTCGGCGCTATGATGCTTAACTGTTTGAGGTTGGGCAATATATTGCTCAATTATCCTTGTCGGGAGGCTAAAAAAGGCGGATTTAGCAGTTTTCAGCCCCATTGATAGAAAAAACAAATTAAGTGTTGACGGCAGATTCCAGAAGT
>NZ_JACAPG010000031.1 GCF_013385825.1 Pseudomonas reactans
GGTAAACCGGCAGGGATGCCGGTTTAGCCGCCCCGCGCCATGGATGGCGCGTGGCGGCGGCCCCCCAAATCACTGTCGGATTACGGGCACACCGAGCCTAGGCGAGGTGCCGAGTGTTGGGGCAAGAGCCTTTTGGTTACTTTTGGGCTCCTTTCAAAAGTGACCCGCCGTAAGGGCGGAACCAATCCCCGCCATCACCCAAATAACGGATATGCACCCAATCACCCCCCTCTCAAACAGCCGCAGTCGAAGGCTCCAACTGCCGCTGCGCCAACCAGATCTCCTCCTGCAACCACTGCCCAAACACCTGCAACTGCGGCATATCCGTCTGCTCCGGCCGCGTCACCAGCCAATACGACTGGTGCCCCTCCACATGCACATTCAACACCTGGGTCAACTGCCCGGACGCCAGCTCCGCCGCCACCATATGCCAGTCAGCAATGGTAATCCCCAACCCGTCCGTAGCCGCCCGAATAGCCAGATCCAACAGATCGAACTCATACCCACCCTGGGTATCCACCCCATGGATCCGCGCCGCATCCAACCAATGTTTCCACGTGAGATACCGCTGATCCTCACTGGCCAACACATGCAGCAACGTCATGCGATTAAGGTCCACCCCATCACTGCATTCACGGGCATACAGCGACGGCGCGCACACTGCAATGTGCCGCTCCTGAACCAACAACGAACTGTCCAACCCATCCCACTCGCCGTTACCAAAGCGAATCGCACAATCGAGGGTGCTGGTCTGCGCCAGGCTGTCCTGCAAACAGGTGGTGATGCTCAGCTCCAGCTCGGGATGGGCTTCGCGCAGGCGCCCCAGACGCGGCATCAACCAACGACTGGTGAAGGTCGGCGGTGCGTTGATGTGCAGGCGGTTGGAGTGGGTTTTCTGCTGGATACTGCGCACCGTCAGTTCGATCTTGTCGAACGATTGGTGCAGCGCGCGCAGCAAAACGCGACCCGCGCTGGTCAGTTCAAGGTGATGGTGACGCCGCTCCAGCAGGTGCTCGCCCAATTGCTCTTCCAACTGCCGGACCTGGCGACTGACCGCGCTCTGGGTCACGTTCAACAGCTGCGCCGCCCGAGTAAAACTGCCGGTACTGCCGGCCACTTCGAAAGCTTTGAGGGCATTGAGACCGGGCATTTTGCGTTTCATGGCGAGCACTCGAATACGACTGGCAAGGTGCCAAGCATCCCACGAGCCGTAGGAGATTTCCTAGCCAACATGATTTTTTGTATCAACCAAGGCGTCTATCTCGACGTCTCGCCCTGATCACGCCAACTAACATGCATTTAACGAACGTTTAACGGCTGAATTTATCGTTTGTCGATCTTTGCGTGGATGACAAAACTGCGGGCATCTCTAATAAAAACAACATGAGAGCAGCCCCATGTCCGACTCCAACGTTCTAGCGACCCTGGACGGTAACGCGCCGCACCCCGCTGTCGACGCACTGTGCAATCAAGTGCAGCGCGGCGAGATTAACCGCCGCCAATTCCTGCGCACCGCCGCCCTGCTCGGCATCACTGCAGCCAGTGCCTCCACCTTCATCGGTTCAGCCTTGCTGGGCAACGACGCCCGGGCTGCCGACGGCACGCCCGCCCGCCAAGGCGGCAGCCTGCGGTTTGCCTGCGCCATCCAGGAAATCCAGGACCCGATGCTGATCACCTGGATCGAAGCCTCGAACCTGTTGCGCAACTCCCTGGAATACCTGACCTGGGTCGACGCCGATAACATTACCCACCCCTACCTGGCCGAGAGCTGGAGCCCTTCCGAGGACCTCACCACCTGGACCTTCAACCTGCGCCAGAACGTGAAGTGGAGCAACGGTGACAGCTTTAACGTCGACGACGTGCAGCACAATATCCAGCGCTGGATCGCCGCCGACTCCAAGTCGGTCAACCGCACCGCGTTCCAGGACATCAAGGCCTTCGAAAAAGTCAGCGACTACCAGTTCCGCCTGCAGCTCAAGCGGCCGATCCTGGCGATCCCGGAGATGCTCAACGCCTTCACCTGCGCCCTGGTGCATCGCAGCTTCAAGGCCGGCGATGACTGGGCGAAAAACCCGCTGGCCACCGGGCCGTTCAAGCTGGTGTCGTTTGCCGTGAACAAGCAGGCGACCTTCGCCAAGCGCGCCGACTATTGGGGCAAACCGGCCAACCTCGACGAACTGCGCTACATCGACATGGGCACCGACGTGTCCACTCACCTGGCCGCCTTGCAAGCCGGCCAGGTCGACGTGCTGTATCGCGTCACCGTGGCCGAGCTGGACCTGGCCAAGCGCCTGCCGGGCGCGCAATTGCTCAGCTGCAAATCCGCGCAGACCGTGGTGATGCGTATGGCCTGCGACCAGAAGCCCTTCACCGATGTGCGCGTGCGCAAGGCCGTAGTGCTCTGCGCCGATAATGCGCAGATGCTCAAGGTCGCCTATCGCGGCATGGGCACGCTGGGCGAAGACCATCATGTGGCCCCTTCCCACCCCGAGTATTTCCCGCTGCCCAAACGTGAACGTGACGTGGCCGCCGCGAAGAAACTGCTGGCCGAAGCAGGCTTTGCCAATGGCCTGGACATCGACCTGATCGTCGGCAATACCCAAGGCCGTTATGAACAGGACTGCGCGCAGATCCTGCAACAAAACTGCCGGGAAGCCGGGATCCGCATCAATCTCAAAGTGGTTCCGGCGGCGCAGTACTGGCCGATCTGGGACAAGGCCGCGTTCAGCCTGACCTACTGGGCGCATCGCCCGCTCGGCGTAATGTCCCTGGAACTGGCCTACCGTGGCGGTGGCGCCTGGAACGAAAGCCACTACAGCGACCCGGCCTTCGACGCGGCTCTGGACAAAGCCATGGGCATCATCGACCCGAAAGAGCGCGCCGTGGCCATGCAGAGCGTCGAGCAGATCCTGCAGGAAGCCTGCGTGATCGTGCAGCCGTTCTGGGGCGACAAGTTCACCGCCGTGAGTAAAAAGGTGCAGGGCTTCCAAGTGCACCCTTCCGACTTCTACCCCATGGGCAATGTCTGGCTGAGTGCCTGAATCACTGGCGCAACACACCTCCCATTCCCCGTCGGAGCATGCACCTGATGGCTCATTTTCTATTGCTCAAACTGCTGATGCTGTTAGCGACGCTGCTGTCGGTGTCGCTGATTGTGTTCCTGGCCCTGGAGTTGAACATCGAGGACGTGGCGATCAACGTCCTCGGCCCCTACTCCGCCGCCGACCAGCGCGCGGCGTGGCTGCTGGAACACGGCTACAACCAACCCTTCGTGTGGCGCTACCTGGTGTGGCTCAAGGACTTCGTGACCGGCGACTGGGGCACCTCGGTGTACTTTCGCGAACCGGTGTTGAAACTGCTGCTGCCCAACCTGTGGCAAACCCTGACCCTGGCCGGGTTGGCCTTGCTGGTGATGGTGCCGGTGGCGTTGACCCTGGGCATCCTGGCGGGGATTCGCCAGGGCTCTTTGATCGACCGGCTGGTGTCATTCCTGTCGATTGTCACTACCTCGATCCCGGACTTCGCCAGTGCGGTGTTCGTCTCGGCAATCTTCGTGTTCTGGCTCAACTGGCTGCCCGGTGTGAGCAGCATGAGCGATGGCTTCAGCGCCGTGGAACTGGTGCTGCCGCTGATGGTGCTGTGCCTGTTCGGCATCGGCTACCTGGCGCGTATCACCCGCGCATCGATGGTGGAAGTCATGCAAGCGCCGTATATCCGCACTGCACGGCTCAAAGGTGCGTCCACTACGCGCATTGTGCTGCGCCACGCGTTGCGCAACGTGCTGATCGCGCCGGTCACGGTGATCATGCTGTACATCCCGTGGCTGCTATCGAACGTCATCGTGGTGGAGGTGTTTTTCGCCTACAAGGGCTTCGGCTCGCTGCTGTACACCGCGTCGCTCAACCATGACGTCTACCTGATCGAAGCCTGCGCGATGATCAGCGGCGTGGTGGTGGGCATCAGCAAGATCTTCTCGGACCTGGCCTACACCTGGCTCAACCCGCGCATCACCCTGCACAGTCTCGGCGGAGGCCGCCAATGAACCTGCTCAAATCCTTCAAGCATCCCTTGGCCCTGCTCGGCCTGCTGCTGGTTGGCGGCTGGGTGTTGATCGCCCTGTGCGCGCCGTGGCTGGCGCCCCATGATCCGCTGGAAAACTTCACGCCGTTGCTCACGCCGATGACCGCCAGCGACGACGGCGCACGCTTTTTGCTCGGCACCGACATGATCGGCCGTGACATCCTTTCGCGCCTGATCTGGGGCACGCGCACCGTGCTGTTCTGGTCGATCCTCGCCACGCTGACCGCGTTTGCCGTGGGCATCGCCATGGGCCTGTGCGCCGGTTACTTCAACGGCTGGGTGGATGCGGCGCTGTCCTACGTGGCCGACACCGTGCTGTCGTTCCCGGTGTTGGTGCTGTACATCGTGATCATCATCGCCCTCGGCGCGTCGGCGCTGAATATCCTGATTGCGGTGACCTTCACCAGCGCCCCGGCGATCTTTCGCATCATGCGTGCGCTGACCATCGACATTCGCTCGCGCGACTACGTGCTCAGCGCCATCACCCAGGGCGAAGGCTCGCTGCGCATCATGCTGGTAGAAATCCTGCCCAACTGCGGCGGCCCGCTGATCGTCGATTTCTGCCTGCGCATCGGCTATACCGCGATCATGATCGGTGCCCTGGGCTTCCTCGGCCTCGGCCTGCCACCGCCCACCCCGGACTGGGGCGGCATGATCAACGACGGCCGCGCCATGGCCATTTCCTTCCCGCACTTGGTGATCTTTCCCTGCATCGCCATCTCCACGTTGATGCTTGGCCTGAGCCTGCTCGCCGATGGGCTGGATGAACACGCGCAGCAAGGCGCAAGGAGTTGAGCATGAACAGCCAGCAAACCGTATTGCGGGTCGACAACCTCAGCGTCGAACTGCCCAAGGGTGCCGACCGTAGCCACGCCGTGCACGGCATCAGCCTGCAGGTGCGCAAGGGCGAAATCCTCTGCGTGATCGGTGAGTCGGGCTCGGGCAAGTCCGTGCTGTCGGCGGCGATCATGGGCGATTACGCCAAAGGCCTGCGACATGCCGGCGGCGTGATCGATTTTCTCGGCGATGACATCTGTACCCTCGATGAAGCCCGCTTGCGCGCCCTGCGTGGCAACCGTATCGCGATGATCTTCCAGGAACCCATGGCGGCGCTGAACCCGGCGATTCGCATCGGCAAGCAAGTCGAAGAAATCTTCGACATCCACGCCCCGCAGATGCCCGCCGCCGAGCGCCGTGAACGCATGCTCGCGCTGCTGGAGTCCACCCAACTGCCGGACCCGCCGCGCATCGCCAACAGCTTTCCCCATCAGCTTTCCGGCGGCCAATGCCAGCGCGTAGTGATCGCCATGGCCTTGGCGATGAACCCGGATTTGCTGATCGCCGACGAGCCCACTACCGCCCTCGATGTAACGACCCAAGCCCAGGTGCTGAAACTGGTGCGCGACCTGCGCGGGCGGGGGCAACACGGCATTCTGTTTATCACCCATGACTTTGGCGTGGTGGCGCAGATCGCCGACCGCATTGCGGTCATGGAAGGCGGCCGCCTGGTGGAAATCGGCGAGCGTGACCAGGTGCTGAACGCGCCGGCCCACGCCTACACGCGCAAGCTGATCGCAGCCGTGCCGGCGCTGCACCCGGAGCTGCATGCGCCGAGTGCCGACGGCGAAATGGCCCTGCGCATCGAGCACCTGACCAAGACCTACACCGTCGGCGGCAGCTCGGTGGCGGCGCTGCGCGATGTGTCGCTGAACCTGCCACGGGGCAAGACCCTGGCGATTGTCGGCGAGTCCGGCTCGGGCAAAAGCACCCTGGTCAAAGCCGCGATTCGTCTGGTGGACAGCGACAGCGGGCATGTGTGGGTGGGCGATACCGATTTCCTGGCCTTGAGCGGTTCGGCGCTGGCGGCCAATCGGCGGCGTATCCAGATGATTTTCCAGGACCCCTACGGCTCGCTGAACCCGCGCCATCGCGTCGGCGACATCATCGCTCGCGCCGCGCAATTGCGTGGGTTATCGGCCAAGGACGCCTGGGCTGAGGCCGGGGACTTGCTGGAACAGGTGGGCTTGAAGCGTGATGCGTTGCAGCGCAAGCCCCGGCAGTTCTCCGGTGGTCAGCGCCAGCGTATCGGCATCGCTCGCGCCCTGGCGATGCGACCGGAAGTGCTGATTGCCGATGAAAGCGTGTCGGCGCTGGATGTGTCGGTGCAAAAGCAGGTGCTGGAGTTACTGGCCGACCTGCAGAAGCAGCTGAACCTGAGCATCCTGTTCATCACCCATGACCTGCGGGTGGCCGCGCAGATCAGCGACCACATCGCCGTGATGCGCCAGGGTGAAGTGGTGGAGTACGGCACTGCCGAACAGGTGCTGTTGCGCCCGCAGAACAGTTACACCCAGGCGCTGCTGGCCGCTGCGCCGGGCGCGTCCGAACTGCCCGTCGCCGGACCGCCCTTGCGGCTGATCCGCCCCACGGCTCACTGAGCTGAACCCTTTTCCCTGCGTCGCAGCGTTCGCTGCGGCAACGGGCTGCTGTTGCCAAAAAAAACTAAAAACGAGAGTAAAACCATGCGACCAACGACGCGCTACTTCACCCTCATCCCCGTACTCGGCGCCCTCGCGGCACCGGCCATGGCCGTACAGGTCACCGACAACCTCGACCTCGGCGGCGCCATCCGCGCGCGCTGGGACTACGACCCGGACCGCGACATCCAGAAGTTCGGCCTGGACACCGTGTTTCTCAGCGCCAAGTACAACTCCGACAGTTGGACCGGTGAAGCGCAGTACCGTTTCTACGGGCGCTCGTACCCCTACCAGTACACCAAGAACTACGGCGATATCCAGTTCGCCAAGTTCGCCTGGGTCGGCTACAAGTTCAACCCCGAGCAACAGGTGCAGGTGGGCTTGAACACCGTGCCATTCGGCTTGCAGCCCTACTTTGGCAGCACCTTCTACGAAACCCTGGGCAACGTGATCGGCCTGGAAGACGTGCAGCAGGTTGGCGCCAAATACGTGCAACAGGCCGGCGACTGGAATATCCAGGCCGGTTACTACCTGCGCCCGGCGTGGCAAGGCAAGGGCACCAGCAAGGGCGTGACCTATTCCAGCGTGGTGTCCGGCGCCGACAGTTACGTGGCCGACGGCAGCGACAACCAGGAACGCAACACCGTGGTGCTGCGCGTGGCCAAGGCCTTGGACCTGGGCGACTGGAAATCCGAAGTCGGCCTGTCCGGCCTCACGTCCACCCTGGAAAACAAAGACACCGGCAATGATGGCCGACGCAATGCCGTGGCCATCC
The DNA here is from genome assembly GCF_013385825.1 of Pseudomonas reactans. Taxonomy (GTDB): domain Bacteria; phylum Pseudomonadota; class Gammaproteobacteria; order Pseudomonadales; family Pseudomonadaceae; genus Aquipseudomonas; species Aquipseudomonas reactans. The sequence continues at coordinate 7,333 of NZ_JACAPG010000031.1, forward strand.
ACTACTTGGGCAAGAACGGCCCGTGGGGCCTGCAATTGCAGGCGGCGCGCCAGCAGATGTCGCCGCGCAACGCCGGTACGGACGAAGTGGTGACCCTAGGCGGGTATGACGGCACCTTCAACGTGGCCAGTCGCGGCAACCTGTATGTGGCGGACCTGAGTTATGACGTGGGCGGCAAGTACCTGTGGGATCAGGTCAGCGGTGTGAAACTGTATGCCAACTACAGCGCCTTCGATAAGTCCGCTGATGAGTTCAAGACCTCGCAGCGGGTGATCCTCGGCACGTCGTTTTCGTTCAGCAAGTTGTGGATCGCGACGGAGTGGTTGATCGGCAAGAATGACCCGTACATTGGTGGCAGCAGCTACACCCAGAGCCTGGGGGCTGGGGGTAGCAACCAGTGGGAGAATCAGCTGTACATGAACATTGGGTATTATTTCTAATCAGGCAGCGTTTTCGAAACCGCTATCGCCGGCAAGCCGGCTCCCTGTAGGAGCCGGCTTGCCGGCGATAGCGTTAGCACAAACACAACAAAAACAATGTATGGAACCCAAACCATGCGCCACCTCCCCGCCCTCAACATGCTCCGCGTCTTCGAAGAGGTCGCCCGCCACCGCAGCTTCAGCCAGGCCGCCGTGGGCCTCAACGTCACCCAGGGCGCAGTCAGTCGCCAGATCAAGCAACTGGAGGACTACCTTGGCGTTGCCCTCTTTATTCGCACACCCCGAGGTCTGTCCCTGACGGAAGCCGGCTTTGCTCTTTCGCCGCACTTGAGCGACGCCTTCGACCATATCGAACGCGCCTTGCAAGCGGTGCGCGTGCCCAACCTGCGCCAGCGCCTGCGCATCGTCGCACCGCCGACCTGGGCCACCCGCTGGTTATCCGCGCATCTGCGGCGCTTCTGCGAGCGTTACCCGGACATCAACCTCAGCGTCACCCATCAGGCGACTCACGACAACCTCGCGGAAATCGACTGCCAGATCCGTTTCGGCCTGGAACCGGCAGCGCATTGCAGCAGTGAGCTACTGGTGATGGAGCGGCACATCGCGGTTGCCAGCCCGGAATTGTTCAGCGACGGCCAACCGCCAGACCTGCGACGATTTCCGCTGCTGCATATCCTGCACGACGGCAAACGCTTGAAGGTCTGGGAAAACTGGCTGGCGGCCATGGGCCGGGAAGACGTTGATGCCGACCAGGGCCTGGAATTCAGCACCCTGGACCAGGTTATCCATACCGCCCTGGCAGGCGGTGGTCTGGCGGTGATCGACCGGCAGATGATCGAACGCGAGCTGGCCAACGGTAGCCTGTTGCCGATCACCCCCGTGGAAGTGATCGGCCCCTATGGCTATTGGCTGGATGTGGCGACGGACAAACAGGGTTTATCCAAGGTGCGGTTGTTTACGCAGTGGCTGGGCCAGGTCAGCAACCCCTGATACCGGCGGTGCCTCGGCCTTGCACGCCTGGCTCAAGGTCAACGCCTTGGTTTCCGGGGCCCAGGCCCAGGAAATGAGCGCGCCAAACACCAGGATCGCCGCAAGAATGCCCATAGTCGGGCTCAAGCCGATCCCAGCCACGCTGACCGGCAACAGGAAGGTGCTGATAGCCGAGCCCAAGCGACTCACAGCCGTGGCCAGGCCAATGCCGCTGGCGCGCACTTCGGTGGGGAAGCTTTCCGCCGGGAACACGCCGACCAGGTTACTCACCGCCGACAGCACCAGCGTAAACACGCCGAAGGTCAGCACCATCAACCACGCCAGGCTGCCCGGCAACACCGCGAGCAAGAACAACGCTGCGGCCAGGATGATGAACGAGTTGATCAAGAAGCCCCGGCGCGAAAACTTCACCGTGCACCAGATGCCGATCAACGCACCGATAATCAGCAGTAGATTAAGCAGCAGCTCGGTGCCAAAGCCCTGGGACAAACCCATCTTTTGCAAGATCGACGGCAAAAAGGTGTAGATCGCAAAGTACGGCATCACGATGCACACAAAGAACAGGCAGTTGAACGCCGTGCGCTTGCGGTACTCACGGCTGAACAGCACGCCGTAGCCGGAGCGGGTTTGCGCGGACGGCTCTTCGTCCAGTACCACATGCTCGCCCAGGTGTTTCTTGACGATGGCACGGGCTTCGGCAATGCGCCCACGGTTGACCAGCCAGCGCGGCGACTCCGGCGTGCCGATACGCGCGATCAGGATCAAGCCAGCGGGGATTGCCGACGACGCCAGCATCCAGCGCCAGGCATCATCGCCCAGGCTGAGCATCGCAGTGCCGACAAAGGTCGCCGCCACATAACCGAAGGTCCAGATCACGCTGAACGAGCCGAGCAGCACGCCACGATGCTTCTTCGGCGAAAACTCCGCGAGCATGGCGTGTCCCACACTGAAATCTCCGCCCAGGCCAATGCCGATCAGGATGCGGCACAGCAACAAGCCCATGGCCGTCTCGGCATAGAACTGCATCACCGAGGCCACGGTGATCAGCACAAAGCTGACCAGGAAGATTTTCTGCCGACCGAGGGTGTCGGAGATCCAGCCGAAGAACAGGCTGCCCAGGAACAGGCCGATCAGGGCGGAAGCGCCGATCAAGCCTTGCCAGAACGCATCGAGTTGCATCTGTGGGCTGAGCAGGGTGAAGGCGATACCGATCAGGCCGAGGATGTAGCCGTCGGTGAAATGCGCGCCGAACGTCAGGCCGGCGATTTTCAGGTGAAAGCGGCCGATCGGCAGGTCGTCGATTTTTATGGATTGAGTGGTCATGGGTGTTCTCCATATTGTTGTTCTTGACGGAGTAACGTTGGAACACCCTTGTAGGAGCCGGCTTGCCGGCGATGGCGGTGGGTCAGCTTGCCAAATGTAAGTTGATAGACCGCTATCGCCGGCAAGCCAGCTCCTACAGGGGGCGCGGGTGGCTTACAGGCCGCCCATCAACAGGTATTTGATCTCCAGGTAATCCTCCAGCCCGTACTTGGAACCTTCACGGCCCAGGCCCGATTCCTTGATGCCGCCAAACGGCGCGACTTCGGTGGAGATGATCCCTTCGTTGATCCCCACCATGCCGGCTTCCAGGCCTTCGGCCATGCGCCACACGCGGCCGATGTCGCGGCTGTAGAAGTAGGCGGACAAGCCGAACGGCGTGTCATTGGCGCGTTGCAGCACTTCGGCTTCGTCCTTGAAACGAAAGCACGCCGCCACGGGCCCGAAGGTTTCTTCATGGGCGATCAGCATGTCGCCGTGGGCTTCGGTGAGGATGGTCGGTTCGAAAAAGGTGCCGCCCAGGGCATGGCGACGGCCACCGCACAACAGCGTGGCGCCCTTCTCCAAGGCATCGCCGACATGGGCTTCGACCTTGGCCAGCGCGGCGGCGTTGATCAGCGGGCCCTGCTCGGTGTCGCCGTCCAAGGCACTGCCGACGCGCATGACGCTGACGGCTTCGGCCAGTTTGCGGGTGAAGGCGTCGTACACGCCGTCCTGGATGAAGAAGCGGTTGACGCACACGCAGGTCTGCCCGGTGTTACGGAACTTGGAGGCCATGGCGCCTTTGACGGCGGCGTCCAGGTCGGCATCGTCGAACACAATGAACGGCGCGTTGCCGCCCAGTTCCAGGGAGACCTTTTTCAGGGTGTCCGCCGCCTGGCGCATCAGCAACTTGCCGGTGCGGGTGGAACCGGTGAACGACAGCTTGCGCACCACACTGGAGGCTTGCAGTGCACCACCAATCGCCACGGCATCGCCGGAGACAATGTTGAACACACCCGCCGGAATCCCCGCCTGCTCGGCCAGCACCGCCAGGGCAAACGCCGACAGCGGGGTTTCTTCCGAAGGCTTGAGGATCATCGTGCACCCCGCCGCCAGTGCCGGGCCGACCTTGCGCGTGACCATGGCCAGCGGGAAGTTCCACGGCGTGATCGCCGCGACCACACCGATGGCTTCCTTGACCACGATGATGCGCGCATCCGCTTTGTGGCTCGGGATCACGTCGCCATAAGCGCGCTTGGCTTCTTCACCAAACCACTCCAGAAAGCTCGCGGCGTAGACCACTTCGCCCATGGCTTCGGCCAGGGGTTTGCCCTGCTCCAGGCTGAGCAGGTGCGCCAGGTCTTTCTGATTGGTCAGCATCAGCTCGCTCCAGCGCTTTAGGCGCTGGCTGCGTTCCTTGGCGGTGAGCTTGCGCCAGGCCGGCAAGGCGCGGTTGGCGGCGTCGATGGCCAGGTTGGTTTCTTCGCCGGCGGCGCGCTGTACATCGGCGATCAGCGCGCCATTAGCCGGGTTGAGCACCGGGTAGGTCGGCCCACCGCTGGACCATTGGCCATCGATGTAGTTGCCCTTGCGGATCAGCGGGTTCATGCCACGGCCTCGATCAGATTGAAACGGTCCAGGCCCGGGCGGGCCTCACGCAGGATGCGCTTGCCGGCGGTGTAGTCGTTGATCACATCGCACGGGGTGTAGTTGCGTTCCAGCTCATGCAATTCCTCGGCATCCAATTGGGTGTCCAAGGCGGCCAGTGCGCTATCGAATTGTTCGGTGGTGTCGGCGCCCACCAACATCACGTCGACGCCGGGATGGTTGGCGACCCAGGCCTGGGCTATCTGCGCGTTGGACACGCCACGGGCGCGGGCCACGCGTTGTACCGAGTGGGCGATGTCGAACGACGCCTGGTCGCTGTACATCTGCAGGGTGAAGAAGTCGGTCTGGTTGCGGGTCGACTGCACTTCACCGGTGAGCAAGCCACGGGCCAGCGGGCTGAACACCGAGACGCCCAGGCCCTGGTCGCGGCAGAACGGAATCATCTCGCGCTCTTCTTCGCGGTAGGCGCAGTTCAGTTGCAGTTGCATATTGATCGGCTTGACCCAGCCATTGCGCTCGCAGGCCATGAGGATCTTGGCCAACTGGCCGGTGAGCATGGTCGACACGCCGATGTAGCGCGCCTTGCCGGAACGCACGATGTCGTTCAAGGCGCACAGGGTTTCTTCAACCGGGGTGTTCACGTCGAAGTAATGCAGCATGAATACGTCGACATAATCCATGCCGAGGCGGCTGAGGGAGGCGTCGATGCTGTCCATGATGTGCTTGCGCGAATGGCCGCTGGCGTTGATGCCGCTGCGGGTGCCGTAGCCGACCTTGGTGGTGACCACGATCTCGTCACGCCGTGCCACGCGCTTGAGGATGCGCCCCACCACTTCTTCGCCGATGCCAGCCGAGTAGAAGTCGGCCAGGTCGATAAAGTTGACGCCGTTGTCCAGGGCGTGGGCGACGATGGGCTCGCTTTGTTTCTCGTCGAAGATCCACGGTTTCCAATCCGGGGTGCCCATGTTCATGGTGCCCAGGCAAAGGCGCGAGACTTGCAGGCCGGAGTTGCCCAATCGAGTGTATTGCATGGGATTATCCTCAGGCCTTTGGCGTATAGAAAGGGTTGCTGATGTGGTTGACCACGTCGGCCAACTGCGCGGTAAACGGCGTGCCGGTCAGGGCGGCGCGGATCGCGGTGCGGCAGGCGTTGTAATTGTTCAGGTAGACGGCATCCAGGTCATCGCAGCCTGGGTTGACCCAGTTGGCGGTGACGATGGCCCACTCGTCTTCGGCTTCCGGCGGCAAGGTGCCGTCGAGCAGGGCTTCCAGCACCGCCTTGGCGATACCGGCCTGGGACGCGCCCCAGGTGGCGTTGCCGTGCAAATCGCTGCTGATTTCAGCCTTGTTGACGTACAGGGTCATGGGCTTGACCGGGATGTTCGGCTGGGCAATCACCATGAACGGGCAATGGCCCTGGCTTGGCGACGCGAGGCTATTGGCGAACGCCTGGCCCGCCGGGCCGTTGCGTGGGCCGATCAGGATGTTGATGTGGGCCGCGTTGACGCCCGGGCCTTCGAAACCTTCGCCGATGTAGAGATCCAGTGTTTTCATTGCGCAAACGCTCGTTGTTGTTATGGGGAGCTGGTTGGCGAATTTTTAGCACTGGGTAGGAAAGCGGCCGTAACCATTAAAAGTCATGGGGCTGTGAGTTTTGCTCATAGCCCTGCGACATCGACGGTCTTCTTGTGCGTTGACCATCGTTGTTACACACCATATAGTGTGCCCACAAACAAAACAGACCACTACATAGTGTGCAGTCTCGGTATTTATCGACCACACTATGCGCAGTATTTCAATGCCTTGAAGCCTGCAAAAACACTTATTTTTCGAATACCAGGAAGGAGCATTTCCATGCTGAGTTGGGATGAAGTCGACAACGAAGACACCGGTGCAGCGGTGATCAAGGGCGCCAACGCCGGCCACGCCAGCGAAGCCAACATGGACCGCCTCGACGGTGCCGGCGCCGCCGCCGCGCTGGAAGCCCGTAACGTGACCGCCAACGACTCCGCCGCGATCATCCGCGCCAAGGCCGCCCTCGACAAACTCGACGTCGCCGAAGGCCTCGCTGAGCTGGAAGGCTCCGCCGCCCGTGTCGCCGTTGACGAAAAACGCATGATCAACTGCCGCGCCGACCTCAACCAACTCGTGCCGTTCAAGTACGACTGGGCCTGGCAGAAGTACCTCGACGGCTGCGCCAACCACTGGATGCCGCAAGAGGTCAACATGACCGCCGACATCGCACTGTGGAAAAACCACGAAGGCCTGACCGACGACGAACGTCGTATCGTCATGCGCAACCTGGGCTTCTTCTCCACCGCCGACTCCCTGGTTGCCAACAACCTGGTGCTGGCCG
>NZ_JACAPG010000032.1:0-177 GCF_013385825.1 Pseudomonas reactans
GCCGCGTTTTGTCTGGTGCCCCCACGTCATCGTTAACGACCATCGCCGGCAAGCCAGCTCCTACAGTTGACCGCGTTTGCTTTTGCCTTTGCTTCACACCACTCAAGCCGGCTGTCAGGCCGCTGTGCTTTTGATTTTGATCTGAGGCGCCCCGTTAAACACGCTGGCCGGAATTCG
>NZ_JACAPG010000032.1:328-3630 GCF_013385825.1 Pseudomonas reactans
ATCACCCAAATAACGGATATGCTCCCAAAAACAAACCTATCCCGACAAAAACACTAGGACTTTGTACCTACGTAATATTTTGGCGTAAACTGCCGGCAAGCCTGTGAGGAGTTTCCATGACTGCCATAACCATTACCGACGCCGCCCACGATTACCTGGCTGACCTGCTGTCCAAGCAGAACACCCCAGGTATCGGTATCCGCGTCTTTATCACCCAGCCCGGCACCCAATACGCCGAGACTTGCATTGCCTACTGCAAGCCTGGTGAAGAGAAACCTGAAGACACCGCCCTGGGGCTGAAAAGCTTCACCGCCTACATCGATGCCTTCAGCGAAGCCTTCCTCGACGACGCCGTGGTCGACTACGCCACCGACCGCATGGGCGGCCAGTTGACCATCAAGGCGCCAAACGCCAAGGTGCCCAACGTCAACGCCGACAGCCCGGTGAACGAGCGCATCAACTACTACCTGCAGACCGAGATCAACCCAGGCCTGGCCAGCCACGGCGGCCAGGTCAGCCTGATCGACGTGGTCGATGATGGCATTGCGGTGTTGAAGTTCGGCGGCGGTTGCCAAGGCTGCGGCCAGGCGGACGTGACCCTGCGCGAAGGCATCGAGCGCACCTTGCTGGAACGCATTCCAGAGCTCAAGGGTGTACGTGACGTGACCGACCACACGCAGAAAGAAAACGCCTACTACTGAGTAAGGCGTTCACTGCGAACAAAAAAAACGGCGCCCCGTGAGCGCCGTTTTTTTATGCCCGGGTTTCAGGGGCGGTAAAGATGGGCATGGCCCGCGCGATACAGCGACGATTCGCTGAAGCTGTCACTGGCCAACACTCGGCCCACCACAATCAATGCAGTGCGCCGAAAGCCCTTGGCCGCCACTTTCTCGGCAATATCACTCAAGGTGCCCATCGCCCAATCCTGATCCGGCCAGGTCGCCCGGTGCACCACAGCAATCGGGCAGTCCGCGCCGTAGTGCGGCAGCAGTTCAGCGACGATCTTTTCCAAGTGATTGACCCCCAGGTGAATCGCCATGGTGGTGCCATGCCGGGCCAGGCTGTCGAAATCCTCGCCGGCGGGCATGCTGGTTTTATCGGCGTAGCGGGTCAGGATCACGCTCTGGGCGATGTCCGGCAGGGTCAGTTCGGCTTCCAGCAAAGCTGCACAAGCGGCCACGGCGGTTACGCCGGGGATGATCTGGAAGGGGATGCCCAATTCCCGCAGGTGGCGGATCTGTTCGCCAATGGCGCCATACAGGCTGGGGTCGCCGGAATGGACGCGCGCCACATCCTGGCCTTTCGCGTGGGCCGTCTTGATCAGATCGATGATCTGTTCTAGGTGCAATTCGGCGCTGTTGACCAGCTTTTCTGCCGAGTGGCCTTCCAAAACCGCCGCTGGAACCAATGAGCCGGCATAGATGATCACCGGGCAACTGCGAATCAGCCGCTGGCCTTTGACGGTGATCAGTTCCGGGTCGCCGGGGCCTGCGCCGATGAAGTAGACGGTCATGGTGGTTCCTGTCGAAAAGCGGGCGAGCATGAATGTTGTTCATGATCGGGGAGGGCGATTATCGGGATTTTAGTCGGCGCAAGCCAATGCAAAAGTGGCCTGGGCAGTCTTTTTGCGGGTAATCAGCAGGCGCGGAGGGCTGCCTGTGAGGCGTTTGGCAAGGGCCAGCGCGGCGCTTTCGGCGACGCCATAACAGCCGGTATGGGCAAAAGCGATGTCGGATTTATGGCTCAGGCGGTGTTCAAATACCGCCAATTGTTCAGCGCTGAAACACTGCAATGGCAGGTTTAGCGTCTGCGCCAGTGCCAGTAATCCCGGTTCATTCTGTTTGCGATCGATACTGGCCAGCGCGGTAATGCGCTGGCGCTCGATACCGGCCTCGGCGAGGGCGGCATCAAGCAGCGCCAGCAAGGTATGAGCATCACAGCCCCGCTGGCAGCCTAGGCCGACCACCAGGGTCATGCCGAGTATTGGTCGTCACGGTTGCGGCGGAACAGCCACGCGCTGATCAGGCCCAAGGCCAGCCAGAAGGCGACGTTGGTCAGCTGCGAAGCGATCTTGAACTGCGCTTCCAAAGCCTCCGGGGCCAGCATCGAATGCACTTCCGGTTGCGGCGCGCCGATCACGTGCGGTACGGCGAGGATCGCTACACCCAGTACTTTCAGCAGCCAGTTGCGACCAAACACGATCAAGGCGATGCCGGCAGCGGTAGACGCTGCAGTGCCGATCCACCAGGTCTGGCGTAGCGCCAGGTCGGCGGCAGCAGTGCCCGGCAGCTCAGGTGGCAGGCCCATCGTCGGTGCCAGCACGAAGGTTGCGTAACCGGCCAAGCCCCACAGCAGGCCTTGGGCGGTGCGGGTTGGCGCGCGCAGTGTATAGAGACCGGCCAGCATCAGCGCAAAACCGACGGCGACCACCAGGTTACCGCCCGTGGTGGACAACACGCGCTGCCAGCCGTCCTCCGGCTCCCAGGCTTCGGCGTCATGGGTATGGGCGGCAGCACCTTCGGCGTGCTCGTGGGCCATTTCGGTGGCGGCTGGGGCTTTTTCAAAGGTTTCCGCCTGCAGAATCAGCGGGGCGACCCAAAAGCTTTGCAGCAGAGTCAGCAGCAGGGCGGCCAACAGACCGGTGAAACCTGCGGTTTGCGCGATACGCTTGATCATGTCGGCAGGTCTCAGTGGCACGGGAACGCGGCGCTGTGGCGGGTATCGTGGGCAGCGTTGTGTACGGCCTCGATGTGCGAGAAACCGGCGAAATACACCAGGCACGCGCCGAGGATCGACGCGCCGATGGCGGCGGTCAGGCGTTGGCTCAGGGTGGAGGTGCTGCTGGCGGAGTGCGAAGTGCTGCTGATGATCGACATGGCGCGTCCCTTTCAGGTATCAGGGTGAAACGAGCGCATGAAAACCCCGCGAGCCGGGCACGCAGGGTTTGAACAGCGCCCGCCCACCGCGGGTTTGTTATCTGATTTTTTCGGGCCGGTCTCCGGGCTTGCGAGGGGCATTGCGGCTATTAAGCATCGCCTTCCCATGCCTTGGAGGCACAGTGGATCTGACACTTCGCTCGCTTACCGTTGCGGGGGCAGCACCGGACTGGTCATATCGCTATGACGCACCGGTTTCCCGTTTCACCCTGTGAGGGGCACCCGAAACAAGATGTGTAGGAGAGCATGGGGGTGGGAGGGGAGTCAATTGGGGTGTGTACATATCCGTTGCTGCGGTGATGGCTGAAATTGGTTCCGCCCTTACGGCGGCTCACTTTTGATAGAGCGCAAAAGTAAGCAAAACGC
>NZ_JACAPG010000033.1 GCF_013385825.1 Pseudomonas reactans
GTCATCGGCTGGTTTGGAATGAGCGTGGGCAGTTGCTCGAAGAGCAGTTGCCGAATGGCGGAGTCAAGCGTTATCGCTATGACGATCTCGGGCGAAAAATCAGCCAGGAAGACGAGCACGGCGCGCTCACGCAATTTGAATGGAGCAACGTTGGGCAATTAGTTCAAATCGTCCTGCCAAGCGGTGATACGCGTAAATATACCTACAACGCATACGGAAAAATCACCTCCGAACGCGATGAACTCGGCCACGTCACCCGCTACGAATACGCCGACGGCCTGCACCTGATCAGCCGGCGCATCAACGCTGATGGCACTCAGGTCAAATACCGTTACGACAATGTGCGGTTATTGCTGACCGAGATCGAAAATGAGGTGGGCGAAACCTACCGGCTCCAGTATCACACCAATGGCCTGATCCAGCAGGAGACCGGGTTTGACGGCCAGCGCACGGCCTACCTCTACGACCTCAATGGCAACCTGCAGGAAAAGACCGAGCATGGTGATGATGGCAGTCAGTTAGTTACCCGTTACGAGCGCGACTATGCCGGACGCCTCGTAAGAAAAACCCTGCCCAACGGCAACAAGGTCGATTACGGCTACGACCGTCAGGGCAACCTCCTAAGCGTCGAAGACGGCCACTGGGCGTTGGCCTACGAGTACGACAGCCAAAACCGTCTCACCGCCGAACATCAAGGCTGGGGCACGCTGCGCT
>NZ_JACAPG010000034.1 GCF_013385825.1 Pseudomonas reactans
TCAACCTGCAACCCATCGGCGTGGCCGGCGAGTTGTACCTGGGCGGCGAAGGCGTGGCGCGGGGTTACCTGGAGCGTCCGGCACTGACCGCCGAGCGTTTTGTGCCGGACCCATTCGGCAAACCTGGCAGCCGCGTATATCGCAGCGGCGACCTGACCCGTGGCCGCCCGGATGGGGTGGTGGATTACCTTGGGCGTGTCGACCATCAGGTGAAGATCCGTGGTTTCCGTATCGAACTGGGCGAGATCGAATCGCGCCTGCGTGAACAGGACAACGTCGGTGAAACCGTGGTGGTCGCCCAGGACGGCCCGACCGGCAAACAACTGGTGGCGTATGTCGTGCCGGCCGAGGGCCCGCTCGCCAAGGAAGACGAATTGCGCGAAACCTTGCGCCGTGCGCTGAAAATCCATCTGCCGGACTACATGGTCCCGGCGCACTTCATGTTCCTGGCGCAAATGCCGCTGACCCCCAACGGCAAACTCGACCGCAAGGGCCTGCCTGAACCGGATGCGAGCCTGCTGCAACAGGCCTACGTGGCTCCCGAAACCGAGCTGGAACAGCAGATCGCGGCGATTTGGGCCGACATATTGCGCCTGCCGCAGGTCGGCCTGAACGACAACTTCTTTGAAGTGGGCGGCCATTCCCTGCTAGCGATCCAGATCACTTCGCGGGTCCAGGCCGAACTGGGCCTGGAAGTGCCGTTGGTAGAAGTATTCCAGACCGAAACGCTGCGCGCCTATGTGCAGGCCGCCGCCACCTTCCGCGCCGGCAGCGCGGAAGATTTTGATGATCTTCGTGACTTTTTGAGCGAACTAGAGGCGATTTGACCCATGCTTTCCAACCCAAACATCGATCTGGTTTCGCGCTTTCTTCGCCTGCCTCTGGAACAGCGCCAGCAGTTTTACCAACGCCTGCAAAGCCGGGGAATGAGCTTCGCTCAACTGCCGATTGCCTCGATCCGCGAGGACGGCCAGCACCTGCCGCTGTCCTACGCCCAGGAACGCCAATGGTTTCTCTGGCAGTTGGACCCGGACAGTGCCGCCTATCACGTCCCTGGTGCCCTGCGCCTGAGCGGGCGCCTCGACAAGGCGGCCCTGCAACGCAGCTTTGACACCCTGGTGGCGCGTCATGAAAGCCTGTGCACCCGTCTGCATCTGGACGGTGAGCAGCGCGCCCAGGAAGTGCTGCCACATGCCGTAATCGAGATCGTCGAAAGCGCGGTTGACGAGGCAAACCTCAAGGCATCAGTAGAAGCTGAAATCGCCCGTCCCTTCGATTTGCAGCAGGGGCCTTTGCTGCGTGTCAGCTTGCTTGCACTGAGTGATGAGGAACACGTGCTGGTATTGGTGCAACACCATATCGTCTCCGACGGTTGGTCGATGGGCGTGATGGTTCAAGAGCTGATGCAGCTCTACGCCGCCTACAGCCAGGGGCAGGACTGTGCCTTGGCGCCGCTGCCGATCCAGTACGCCGACTACGCGCTATGGCAACGCAGTTGGATGGAAGCGGGGGAGAAGGCTCGTCAGTTGACCTATTGGCGTGAACTGCTCAGCGGCACGCAGCCGGTGCTGGAACTGCCGTTCGACCAACCGCGCCCGGCGCAGCAGAGCTTTCGTGGCGCGCGTCAGGATATTGCGCTGGAACCGGCATTGGTCGAGGGCTTGAAGGCCCTGGCCCAGCGCGAAGGCGTGACCATGTTCATGCTGTTGCTGGCGTCCTTCCAAGCGTTTCTGTACCGCTACAGTGGCCAGCCGGATATTCGCGTCGGCGTGCCGATTGCCAACCGCAACCGCGTCGAGACCGAGTCGCTGATCGGCTTTTTCGTCAACACGCAAGTGCTCAAGGCCGACCTCGATGGCCAGATGAGCTTTGCCCAATTGCTGCAGCACACCAAACGCCGTGCGCTGGAGGCCCAGGCCCACCAGGACCTGCCCTTCGAACAGTTGGTGGAAGCGCTGCAACCCGAGCGCAGCCTGAGCCACAACCCACTGTTCCAGGTGATGTTCAACCATCAGGCCCGTTCGCATTCCGCAGGACAGCTACTGCCTGGCCTGAGCGTGGCCAACCTGGAGTTGGACAGCCACAGCGCCCAGTTCGACCTGAGCCTGGATACCCAGGAAAGCGGCGAGGGCATCTGGGCCTCGTTGACCTACGCCACCGACCTGTTCAGCGCCGCGACTGTCGCGCGCATGGGTGAACACTGGCTGAGCCTGCTGCGTGACGCGGTGGCGAACAGCGCATTGCTTTTGCAGGACCTGGCGACGCTCGACGCCCATGAGCGCGAGCACATCCTGTATCAATGGAACGCCACCGAGCGCGGCTATCCGCAAGGGCAGTGGGTGCACCAGTTGATCGAAGCCCAGGCGCTGGCACGGCCAGACGCGCCGGCGTTGTGCTTCAACGACCTGTCCCTGAGCTACGCCGAACTGAATAGCCGCGCCAACCGCCTGGCCCATAGCCTGATTGAAGCCGGCGTTGGGCCGGACGTGCTGGTGGGATTGGCCGTGGAGCGCTCCATCGACATGGTGGTCGGCTTGCTGGCCGTCCTCAAGGCCGGGGGCGCCTATGTGCCGCTGGACCCGGAATACCCGCGTGATCGCTTGGCGTACATGCTGGAAGACAGTGGCGTGAAACTGCTGCTGACCCAGGCGCATCTGCGTGATCAGTTGCCGATTCCCCAAGGCCTGGAAACCCTGGTGTTAGGTGAGTCCGATTACGCCGGCTACAGCGACGCCAACCCAGGTATTGCCCTGGATGGCGAAAACCTGGCCTATGTGATCTATACCTCGGGCTCCACCGGTCAGCCCAAAGGCGCGGGCAACCGTCATTCGGCGTTGCTCAACCGCTTGCACTGGATGCAGGAGGCCTATGGCCTGGGCGCCAGCGACACGGTGCTGCAAAAGACCCCGTTCAGCTTCGACGTGTCGGTGTGGGAGTTTTTCTGGCCGCTGATGACTGGCGCGCGCCTGGTGGTGGCCGCGCCGGGTGATCACCGTGATCCGGCCAAGCTGATCAAGCTGATCAATCACCACCAGGTCAGCACGCTGCACTTTGTGCCGTCGATGTTGCAGGCCTTCCTGCAGGATCCGGCGGTGTCGACCTGCCAGAGCCTGCAACGCATTGTGTGCAGTGGCGAGGCCTTGCCGGTGGATGCCCAGCAACAGGTCTTCGCCAAGCTGCCGCACGCCGGACTCTTCAACCTGTACGGCCCGACCGAAGCGGCCATCGACGTGACCCACTGGACTTGCGTGGACGAAGGCCGCGATGCGGTGCCGATCGGCCGTCCGATTGCCAACCTCGGTTGCTACATCCTCGACAGCAACTTCGAACCGGTGCCGGTGGGCGTGCTGGGCGAGTTGTACCTGGGCGGTATCGGCCTGGCGCGGGGTTACCACCGTCGACCGGCGCTCACCGCCGAACGTTTTGTCGCTCACCCGTTCATCAAGGGCGAACGCCTGTACCGCACCGGCGACCTGGCGCGCTACCGCGACAACGGCGTGATTGAGTACGCCGGGCGTATCGACCATCAGGTCAAGCTGCGTGGCCTGCGCATCGAGCTGGGTGAAATCGAAGCGCGCCTGCTGGAGCACGACTGGGTGCGTGAGGCCGCCGTGCTGGCGGTTGACGGTAAATATCTGGTCGGCTACCTGGTGCTGCAAAATGCCAGCGATGACTGGCGTGACGTGCTGGGCGTCCATCTCGGCCAGCACTTGCCGGACTACATGGTGCCCGCGCAATGGGTGCTGCTGGAGCAGATGCCCCTGAGCCCCAACGGCAAGCTGGACCGCAAGGCGCTGCCCAAACCTGAAGCCACCCACCACTACGAAGCGCCGCACAGTGCGCTGGAGCAACAGATCGCCGCGATTTGGGCCGACGTGCTGGGCGTTGAACAGGTGGGTTTGAACGACAACTTCTTCGAGCGTGGCGGTGATTCGATCATCTCCATCCAGGTGGTCAGCCGCGCTCGGGCGGCCGGTATCCATTTCACCGCCAAGGCGCTGTTCCAGCACCAGACGGTGCGCAGCCTGGCCCGCGTGGCGCAGTTGCAGACGGCACAGGTGATCGACCAGGGCCCGGTGCAGGGCGCGACGCCGTTGCTGCCGTTCCAGCAACTGTTCTTCGACATGCACCTGCCGGACCGTCACCACTGGAACCAGTCCTTGCTGCTGACGCCACGCCAGCCTCTGCTGGCCGAGCCATTGGAAGCTGCGCTGCAAGCGCTCACCCAGCACCACGACGTGCTGCGCCTGAGTTTCAGCCAGCAAGCCGAAGGCTGGACTGCGCGGCATGATGCGCAACCTGCAACGCTGCTATGGAAGGCCAGCGTGCAGGATGCCGCCGAACTGCAAGCACTGTGCGAGCGCGCCCAGCGCAGCCTCGACCTGCAACAAGGCCCATTATTGCGTGCGGTACTCGCAGAAATGGCTGACGGCTCCCAGCGCCTGCTGTTGGTCATGCACCACCTGGTGGTGGACGGCGTGTCCTGGCGGGTGTTCCTCGAGGACCTGCAAAGCCTGTATCGCCAGCAGAAATTGCCGGCCAAAACGTCTTCGTTCAAGGCCTGGGCCGAACGTTTGCAGGCGCATGCCCGCAGCGAATCGATCGAACCGGAAAAAGCCTTCTGGCTGCAACAGCTGCAAGGCGTGCCTGCCGATTTGCCCTGCCGTGATCCGCAAGGCGCACGTCCTGGCCGTCTGGCCCAGACGGTGGTCAGCCAACTGGATGCCGAGCGCACCCGGCAATTGCTGCAACAGGCGCCCACGGCGTATCGCACTCAGATCAACGACCTGCTGCTGACCGCCTTGGCACGCGTCATCTGCCAATGGACCGGGCAAGCCTCCAGCCTGATCCAGCTGGAAGGCCATGGCCGTGAAGATCTGTTTGACGACATCGACCTGACCCGTACCCTGGGCTGGTTCACCAGCCTGTTCCCGGTGCGCCTGACCCCGGCCGAATCCCTGGCCACCTCGATCAAACAGGTCAAGGAGCAACTGCGTGCCGTGCCAGACAAAGGCCTGGGCTTCGGCGCGCTGCGTTACCTGGGTGACGACGCCACGCGCCAGGCGTTCAGCGCGCTGCCGGTGCCGCGCATTACCTTCAACTACCTGGGCCAGTTCGACGGCAGCTTTGACCAGCCGGACGGCCTGTTCACACCCGCTTCGGAAAACGCTGGCGCCGAACAAAGCCCGGATGCGCCACTCGGCAACTGGTTGACCCTCAACGGCCAGGTGTACGGCGGCGAACTGCAAATGGGTTGGACCTTCAGCCCGCTGATGTTCGACGCACCGCAGATCGAAGCCTTGAGCCAGGCCTTCACCCGCGAACTGACCGCATTGGTTGAACACTGCTGCACCCCTGGCATCAACGGCGTGACGGCGTCCGACTTCCCGTTGTCGCGCCTGAACCAGCAGCAGTTGGAGTCCTTGCCGCTGGCCGCCGATGCCGTTGAAGACATCTACACCCTGTCGCCGATGCAGCAGGGCATGTTGTTCCACACCCTGTATGAACAGACTGCCGGCGACTACATCAACCAGATCCGCGTGACGGTCGATGGCCTGGACGTGGCGCGATTCCAGCAAGCTTGGGATGCCACGGTGCAAGCGCACGATGTACTGCGCAGCGGGTTCTTTTGGGAGGGCCAGCTCGAATGGCCATGCCAAGTGGTCTATCGCGAGGCTCGGCTACCGATCGAACACCTCGATTGGCGCGCCATGCCGGAGCGCGAACTGGAATTGCAGAACCTCCAGGAAGCCCAGCGCCGCCAGGGCTTCGATCTGGCCAAGGCGCCCCTGGTGCGCCTGGTACTGGTGCGCACCGATGAGCAACGCCATGAACTGATCTACACCAGCCATCACATCTTGATGGACGGGTGGAGCAATTCGCGGCTGTTCGGCGAAGTGCTGCAACGTTATGCCGGTGTCGCAGTGCCTGAAGCGGCCGGGCGTTATCGCGACTACATTGGCTGGCTGCAACAGCGTGATGGCGCAGCGACTGAAACCTTCTGGCGCGAACAACTGAGCGTTCTGCAAGCACCAACGCGCCTGGGCAGCAGCCAGCCGACGGCGGCGGACGGGCATGGCGAGCATCAGCTCAGCCTGGATCGCGCGCTGACTGAACGGCTTGAGGCCTTCGCGCGCAATCACAAGGTCACGCTCAACACCCTGATCCAGGCGGCGTGGTTGGTTCTTTTGCAGCGCCATAGCGGGCAGTCGGTGGTGTCCTTTGGTGCCACCGTGGCCGGGCGTCCGGCAGAGTTGGCGGGGGTGGAGCAGCAGATCGGCCTGTTCATTAACACCCTGCCGGTGATCTGCGCGGTGGACGCCCAGCAGACCGTGGCCGACTGGCTGCAAGCGGTGCAGGCGCAAAACCTGGCGTTGCGTGAGCATGAACACACCGGGCTGTACGATATCCAGCGCTGGGCCGGGCAGGGCGGTGAAGCCCTGTTCGACAACATCCTGGTGTTTGAAAACTATCCGGTGTCCAAGGCCCTGGAGCAGAGCGGCGGCAGTGGCATTCGTTTCGGCCAGCCGGATTCACGCGAGCAGACCAACTTCCCGCTGACGGTGCTGGTGGATGTCGGTGACACGCTGTCGGTGCAATTCAGTTTTGCCCGTGCGCATTTCAACGCAGTCACAGTGCAAACCTATGGCCGCCATCTGGTCAACCTGCTGCAAGCCATGCTCGACGGCGACCAACAACGCCTGGGCGACCTGGCGATGTTGGAGGTGGCGGAACGCCAACAAGTGGTCGTTGACTGGAACGCCACGGCGCGGGATTACCCGTTGCAGTACTGTGTGCATCAACTGATCGAGCAGCAGGCGGCGCGCACGCCGCAAGCCCCGGCATTGGTGTTTGCCGAGCAGCGCTTGAGCTACGCCGAGCTGAACCGCCGAGCCAACCGCCTGGCTCATCGTTTGATCGAGGCCGGTGTGGGCCCGGATGTGCTGGTGGGCCTGGCGGTAGAGCGTTCGATTGAAATGGTGGTCGGCCTGCTTGCGGTGCTTAAGGCCGGTGGCGCCTATGTGCCGCTGGACCCGGAATACCCGCGTGATCGCTTGGCGTACATGCTCGACGACAGCGGCGTGAAACTGCTGCTGACCCAGGCGCATCTGCTTGAGCAACTGCCGATTCCGCAAGGCTTGAATAGCCTGGTGCTGGGTGAAGCCGCGTTTGAAGGCTACAGCGACGCCAATCCTGAAATCGCGGTGCACGGCGAAAATCTCGCCTACGTGATCTACACCTCAGGCTCCACCGGCCAACCCAAAGGCGCCGGCAACCGTCATTCGGCCCTGGCCAACCGCCTGCATTGGATGCAGGAGGCTTACGGCCTGGGTGTCAGCGATACCGTGTTGCAAAAGACCCCGTTCAGCTTCGACGTATCGGTGTGGGAGTTCTTCTGGCCGCTGATGACGGGCTCACGCCTGGTGGTTGCGGCGCCGGGCGATCACCGGGATCCGGCCAAGTTGATCAAGCTGATCAATACAGAGCAGGTCACCACGCTGCACTTTGTGCCGTCGATGTTGCAGGCTTTTCTGCAAGACCCGACGGTTGCGACCTGTCACACCCTGCACCGCATCGTGTGCAGCGGCGAGGCCCTGCCGGTGGATGCCCAGCAGCAGGTCTTCGCCAAGCTGCCCCAGGCCGGGCTCTACAACCTGTACGGCCCGACCGAAGCCGCCATCGACGTGACCCACTGGACCTGCGTCGATGAAGGCCGCGATGCAGTGCCGATTGGTCGCCCGATTGCCAATCTCGGGTGCTACATCCTCGACAGCAACTTCGAGCCGGTGCCGGTCGGCGTGCTGGGCGAGTTGTACCTGGGCGGCATCGGCTTGGCGCGGGGTTACCATCGCCGTCCGGCGCTCACCGCTGAGCGTTTTGTTGCCCACCCGTTCGTCAAGGGCGAACGCCTGTACCGCACGGGCGACCTGGCGCGTTACCGCGAAGACGGTGTGATCGAGTACGCCGGGCGTATCGACCATCAGGTCAAGCTGCGTGGCCTGCGCATCGAGTTGGGCGAAATCGAAGCGCGCCTGCTGGAACACGACTGGGTGCGTGAGGCCGCCGTACTGGCGGTGGATGGCAAGTTCCTGGTGGGCTACCTGGTGCTGCAAAACGCCGATGACGACTGGCGTGATGTGCTAAGCGCCCATCTGGCGCAACAGCTGCCGGACTACATGGTCCCGGCTCAGTGGAGGGTGTTGGAGCAGATGCCCCTGAGCCCCAACGGCAAGCTGGACCGCAAAGCCCTGCCCAAAGCCGACGCCAGCCTGCAAGCCCGGGAGTACGTCGCCCCGAACAGCGAACTGGAGCAACAGATTGCCGCGATCTGGGCCGAAGTGCTGGACGTGGAGCGGGTGGGCCTGCACGACAACTTCTTCGAGCTGGGCGGGCATTCCCTGCTGGCAACCCAGGTGGTGGTGCGCCTGCGCGAGCAGTTGCACGCCGAATTCGACGTCAAATCGATTTTCACCACGCCGACCCTGGCCGAGTTCAGTGCCCATGTCGCCGCCCAGCAGACAAATAATTCGCCGGTGCAGGACGCATTGGCTAAATCCTTGGAGGCCCTCAAACGTCTATCAGCAGAAGATTTGGATAAATTGATTTCCTGAGGGGCGTGGCGTGCAAGCATTAATCGAGTCGGTAGGGTCACTTTCGGCGCAACAAAAGAAAGCGTTGGCGGTAATGCTCAAGCAGCAAGGCATCAACCTGTTTGAGATTGCCCCGGTTTTCAAGCGTCAGGAAGGTGAACCCCTTCGACTCTCTTATGCCCAGGAGCGCCAGTGGTTCTTGTGGCAGTTGGAGCCGCAAAGCCCGGCCTACCACCTGCCGCGCGCCCTGCGGTTGAAAGGCCGCCTTGACCGGGCGGCCTTGCAGCGCAGCTTCAACAGCCTGATCGCCCGCCACGAAAGCCTGCGCACCTACTTGCATCAGGATCTTGACCAGGTGCTGCAAGTGGTCAGGCCTGAATTGCAGCTGGATATCCCCCTCGAAACGGGTGACGCCGCGCAGCTTGAAGCCCAGGTGCAAGCGGAGGTCGCCCGGCCGTTTGACCTGCAACAAGGCCCGCTGCTGCGGGTCAAGTTGCTGCAGGTGGCGCCCGATGATCACGTGTTGGTGCTGGTGTTGCACCACATCGTCTCCGATGGTTGGTCGATGCAGGTGATGGTCGACGAACTGGTGCAGATGTACGTCGCCTACAGCCAGGGCCAGGACCTGCGCCTGCCGGAATTGCCGATTCAATACCCGGACTATGCCTTGTGGCAGCGCAGTTGGATGGAAGCCGGCGAAAAAGAGCGTCAGCTCGGTTATTGGTGCGAGCGGTTAGGCGGCGAGCAGCCAGTGTTGGAGTTGCCGCTGGATCATCCGCGTCCGGCCGTGCAGAGCTATCGCGGTGCGCGCCTGGACATTGGCCTGGACGCGGCGCTGGTCACCGGCCTCAAGGCGTTGGCCCAGCGCGAAGGCGTGACTCTGTTCATGTTGTTGCTGGCGTCGTTCCAGACCCTGTTGTATCGCTACAGCGGGCAGTCGGACATCCGCGTCGGCGTGCCGATCGCCAACCGTAACCGGGCGGAAACCGAACGGTTGATCGGCTTTTTCGTCAATACCCAGGTCCTCAAGGCCGACATCGACGGGCAAATGACCTTCAGTCAGTTGCTGGCCCAGGTCAAGCAACGTGCGCTGGAGGCCCAGAGTCATCAGGACCTGCCGTTCGAACAGTTGGTGGAGGCCTTGCAGCCCGAGCGCAGCCTGAGCCACAACCCACTGTTCCAAGTGATGTTCAACCATCAGACCGAAGGCCGTCGGGTACGTGGTGAGCAGCAGTTGCCGGGGATGGCGGTGGAAGCCCTGGAGTGGGACAGCCTGAGTGCGCAGTTCGACCTGAGCCTGGATACCCAGGAATCGCCCGAAGGCATTTGGGCGTCGCTGACCTTTGCCACTGACCTGTTCGACGTGGCGACCGTGCAGCGCATGGCTGAGCATTGGCAAACGTTGTTGCGTTCAGTGGTCGGGCGCGCCGGCAATCGCATTGCGCAACTCGCGATGCTGGTCGACGACGAGCAACGCCGGTTGTTGCAAGACTGGAACCACAGCGCGGCAGCGTTTGAGGACCTTGTGGGTGTACAGGGATTGTTTGAAGCCCAGGTTCAGCAGCGTCCCGACGCGGTTGCCTTGTGCCTGGACGATCAGTCCATCAGTTACGCTGAGCTGAACCGTCAGGCCAACCGTCTGGCCCATCACTTGATCAGTCTGGGCATTGGCCCGGAAGTGTTGGTGGGCGTAGCGGTCGAGCGTTCGTTCGATATGGTGGTGAGCCTGCTGGCGGTGCTCAAGGCCGGCGGCGCCTACGTGCCGCTGGACCCGCAATACCCGCGTGAACGCCTGCTGCATATGCTCGAAGACAGCGGCGTGCGCCTGGTGCTGACCCAGGCCCATGTGCCGATGCCATTGCCTGAAGGCATGGCGACGCTGGACCTGGCGGATGCGCGCCTGGCGCTGTTCCCTGAGCGCGACCCGAAGGTAGTGGTCGCGCCGCAAAACCTGGCCTACGTGATCTACACCTCGGGCTCCACCGGCAAGCCCAAGGGCGTGGCGATCAACCATGCGGCACTCACCGAATTTTCCAGCATTGCCGCGGGTTATTCGCGGTTGACTCGTGAAGATCGCGTGCTGCAATTTGCGACCCTCAACTTCGACGGTTTCGTCGAGCAGCTGTACCCGGCATTGACCCACGGCGCCACCGTAGTGCTGCGCGGTCCGGCGTTGTGGGACAGCGCGCGGTTGTACGATGAAATCATCGCCCAGGGCATTACCCTGGCCGACTTGCCGACCGCCTATTGGAACCTGTTCCTGCTCGACTGCCTGGCCGCCGGCCCGCGTTCCTACGGCGCGCTTCGCCAGATCCACATCGGCGGCGAAGCCATGCCGCTGGACGGTCCGGCACAGTGGTTGAACGCCGGGCTCGGCCATGTGCGTTTGCTCAACACCTATGGCCCGACCGAAGCCACCGTGGTATCGAGCGTGTTGGACTGCACGGCGGGCACCGAACTGATCGGCGCCACCGCCAGCCCGATTGGCCGCTCGCTGCCAGGTCGCGCGTTGTATGTTCTGGATCGCGATCTGAACCTGGCACCGTTGGGCGCCGTGGGCGAGTTGTATATCGGCAGCCGCTGTGGCCTGGCGCGTGCCTATCTGAACCGTGCGTTGCTGACGGCGGAACGTTTTGTACCCGATCCCTTTGGTGAAACCGGTGAGCGCCTGTACCGCACCGGTGACCTGGCACGCTACCGCGCTGACGGTGTAATCGAGTACGTCGGCCGGGTCGACCATCAAGTGAAAATCCGCGGATTCCGCATCGAACTGGGCGAGATTGAAGCGCTGTTGCTGGCCCAGGTGGGCGTGCGTGAGACGCTGGTGTTGGCGGCCGACAACCAGCTCGTTGCTTATTTGGTTGCCGAGCAACACGACGCCGAAGCGCTCAAATCGATCCTGCGTGAACAATTACCGGATTACATGGTGCCTGCGCACCTGATCTTCCTTGAACGCATGCCGCTGAACCCGAACGGCAAGCTGGACCGCCAGGCACTGCCCAAGCCGGATGCCAGCCAATCGCAGCAGGTGTGGGTCGCGCCGGTCACCGAACTGGAGCAGCAAGTCGCCGCAGTGTGGGCCGATATTCTCGGCGCCGAGCGGGTAGGGCTGACCGACCACTTCTTTGAGATGGGCGGGCATTCGTTGTTGGCGATGCAGGTGGTGTCGCGCCTGCGTCATGCATTGGGGCGTGAAGTCCCGCTGAAACTGGTGTTCGAGCAACCGCGCCTTGAAGGTTTTGCCGCCACCCTGCACGCACTGGAGGCGCCGAAAGGTGAGCAGACGCCGCCGCTGCTGGCGGTCGGCCGCGAACACCCACTGCCGCTGTCTTACGCCCAGGAGCGCCAGTGGTTTCTCTGGCAGTTGGACCCGGACAGCGCTGCGTACCATATCCCCAGCGCCTTGCGCCTCAAGGGGGCTTTGGATGTCCCGGCGCTGCAACGCAGTTTCGAGGCCCTGGTGGCGCGCCATGAAAGCCTGCGCACCCATGTGCAAGTGCAGCCGGAGGGCGCGCGGCAAGTGATTCGACCTGACGCCGCCTTGCCGATCAGGTGGGGCGAAGTCAACGAGGCCGATCTGCAGGCCCAGGTCGAGGCCGAGATCGCCCGGCCATTCGATTTGCAAGAAGGGCCGTTGTTGCGCGTGACCCTGCTGCGCCTGGCCGAAGACGACCATGTGTTGGTGCTGGTGCAGCATCACATTGTGTCCGATGGTTGGTCGATGCAAGTGATGGTCGATGAACTGGTGCAGTTGTATGCCGCATTCAGCCAGGGCCGGACGCCAGACCTGCCGGCTATGCCGATCCAGTACGCCGACTATGCCGTTTGGCAACGCACCTGGATGGAGGCTGGAGAGAAGGTGCGCCAGCTCGATTACTGGCGTGACCTGCTCGGCGGTGAACAACCGGTGCTGGAGTTGCCGTTCGACCATCAGCGCCCGGCACACCAGAGCCATCGCGGCGCGCGCCTGGACGTAGCGTTGCCGACCACCCTGGCCGCCGAGCTCAAGGCCTTGGCCCAGGCGCAGGGCGTGACCTTGTTCATGTTGCTGCTGGCCTCGTTCCAGACCTTGTTGCACCGCTACAGCGGCCAGCAGGACATTCGTGTCGGCGTGCCGATCGCCAACCGTAACCGGGTCGAGACCGAGCGGCTGATCGGCTTTTTCGTCAATACCCAGGTGCTCAAGGCCGATATCGATGGGCAGACCACCGTTGCCCAGTTGCTCGCCCAGGTCAAGCAGCGCGCGCTGGAAGCCCAGGCGCACCAGGACCTGCCGTTCGAGCAACTGGTCGAAGCCTTGCAGCCCGAGCGTAGCCTGAGTCTCAACCCGCTGTTCCAGGTGATGTTCAACTACCAGGCTGAAGGTCGCACCGATGATGAACTTCAGGCGCTGGCTCAGTTGCGCATCGAAGGCTTGGCGTGGGACCGGCGTACCGCCCATTTCGACCTTGACCTGGATGTTCAGCAAAGTCCGGACGGGCTCTGGGCGTCGCTGGGGTA
Organism: Pseudomonas reactans; assembly: GCF_013385825.1. GTDB lineage: Bacteria > Pseudomonadota > Gammaproteobacteria > Pseudomonadales > Pseudomonadaceae > Aquipseudomonas > Aquipseudomonas reactans. Next base: position 13,092 of record NZ_JACAPG010000034.1, read on the forward strand.
TGCCACCGACCTGTTCGAAGCTTCGACCATCGAACGCATGGCGCGGCATTGGCAGAACCTGTTACTGGCGATGGTTGCCGATCAAGAGCAAACCATCGCGCACCTGAACCTGCTTGACTTTGATGAGCAGCAACACATTCTTCAACTGTGGAACCAGGCAGATGCAGGCTTCTCGGCCGAGCGTCTTGTTCATGAATTGGTAGCCGATCGCGCCAGGGAAAACCCCCAGGCAATCGCCGTCAAATTCGACGCGCAAACCCTGAGCTATGGCGAGCTGGACAGCCAGGCCAACCGCCTGGCCCACGCCTTGATCGCCCGTGGCGTCGGCCCCGAAGTGCGCGTGGCGATCGCCA
>NZ_JACAPG010000035.1 GCF_013385825.1 Pseudomonas reactans
CAGGCCAACCGCCTGGCCCACGCCTTGATCGCCCGTGGCGTCGGCCCGGAAGTGCGCGTGGCGATCGCCATGCCACGCAGTGCCGAGAGCCTGGTGGCGTTCCTTGCGGTGATGAAAGCCGGTGGCGTGTATGTGCCGCTGGACATTGAATACCCGCGTGATCGCCTGCTGTACATGATGCAAGACAGCCGTGCGCAATTGTTGCTGACCCATAGCAGCGCGTTGCAGCAACTGCCGATTCCCGAGGGCTTGGACACCCTGGCGATTGATCGCACCGAAGACTGGGCGGATTACGCCGACACGGCGCCAGAAGTGGCATTGGACGGCGATAACCTGGCCTACGTGATCTACACCTCCGGCTCCACCGGCATGCCAAAAGGCGTGGCGGTGTCCCACGGTCCGTTGGTGGCGCACATCATCGCCACCGGCGAGCGTTATGAAACCAGCCCGTCTGACTGCGAACTGCACTTCATGTCGTTCGCCTTCGACGGCTCCCACGAAGGCTGGATGCACCCGCTGATCAACGGCGCCAGCGTGCTGGTCCGAGACGACAGCCTGTGGCTGCCCGAACACACCTACGCACAAATGCATCGCCACAACGTGACCATGGCGGTGTTCCCGCCGGTTTACCTGCAACAGTTGGCCGAGCATGCCGAGCGTGACGGCAACCCCCCCAAAGTGCGTGTGTACTGCTTCGGCGGTGACGCCGTCGCCCAGGCCAGCTACGACCTGGCCTGGCGTGCACTGAAACCGACTTACCTGTTCAACGGCTACGGCCCGACTGAAACCGTGGTCACACCGTTGCTGTGGAAGGCGCGCCGTAGCGATCCATGCGGTGCGGTTTATGCCCCAATCGGCACCTTGCTGGGCAACCGCAGCGGCTACGTGCTGGACTCGCAACTCAACCTGCAACCCATCGGCGT
>NZ_JACAPG010000036.1 GCF_013385825.1 Pseudomonas reactans
ATCTGGGTGAAGCCGCAGTAGAAGAAGATGCCTTCCAGGACGCAGTAGTAGGCGACCAAGTTGCGCAGCAGCTCTTTGTCGGTTTCGACGGTGCCGGTTTCGAACTTCGGATCGGAGATCGAACGGGTGTATTTCAGGCCCCAGGCGGCTTTTTTAGCGACCGATGGGATCTCGTGGTACATGTTGAAGATCTCGCCTTCATCCATGGCCAACGATTCGATGCAGTACTGGTAGGCGTGGGTGTGGATCGCTTCTTCGAAGGCCTGGCGCAGGATGTACTGGCGGCACTCCGGGTTGGTGATCAGGCGGTACACGGCCAGCACCAGGTTGTTGGCGACCAGGGAGTCGGCGGTGGAGAAGAAGCCCAGGTTGCGCATGACGATACGACGTTCGTCGTCGGTCAGGCCG
>NZ_JACAPG010000004.1 GCF_013385825.1 Pseudomonas reactans
GCATTCTACAGCAGCCTCATTTGCTGTCAAGTGATTATTTTCAGAAGCTTTCGAAGATTTCTTCAACAACTTCAACCACTTGCGCTTCCGATCTCTCGTCAGCGGGAGGCGAATAATACAGCTTTAAAATTCGTGGTCAACCCCCGCATGGAAATTCTTTTTCCTTACCGAAGACCCCGTCCGGGCGGCGCCGTCAGAAGGCGTACTTGAAACTGGTCATGATATTCCGGGGTGCGCCATAAACACTCCAGCTGTCAGCATACGCATAGTAGCTACGATCAAACACGTTGTTCACATTCAGCGTGGCACTCAGGTTCTTGCTGATGTCATACCGAGCCATCACATTGGTCAGCGCATAACTCCCCTGCTCGAACGTATGCAGATCCATCCCCGTCTTGCTCTGCCAGTTCACGCCACCGCCCACGGTGACCTTGTTGAATACACCCGGCAGCCGGTAAGTAGTGAAAGTCTTGAGACTATGCCGCGGGCTGGTCGTGACAATGCGCTGATCGTCCTGATTGGTGCTCACGCTGTACGCATACCCCGCCGACGCCTGCCAGCCTACGCTCAACTCACCGTTAAGCTCCAACTCGACGCCTTTGGTGGTCGTGCCTTGTTCCAGGCGGTAGATATCCGGCGCTCGCACATACACCGCCAGGTTGTCCTGGTCGATCTTGAACAGCGCCAGGCTGGCATTGAGTTTGTCGTCGTTGAAGCTGCCTTTTACCCCAACCTCGTATCCAGTACCTTCCTGCGGGTCGAGGGCTTTGTTGTTTTCGTCGTGAACACCATAAGCCTGCGGGTTGAAGATTTTGGTGTAGCTGGCGTACACCGCCCACGTCTCGCTCAGGTCGTAGACAATTCCGGCGTAGGGCAGGAACACGCCGTTACGGGTTTCCTTGCTTTCGGTGTTCTGGGACGGGTCGGCGTAAACGCTGACTTCGTTGTTGCGCTTCCAGTCGGTGACACGGCTGCCTAGGATGACAGCAGTGTTGTCGGTGACATGGAAGCGCGAGGTCAGGTAGGCGGCGTACTGGTTTTCTTCGATGTGCGTCTTGCCCACTGGCGTGGTATCCGGTCGATTGGCGCCACTGCCGTTCCAGTTGAAAATGTTGGGCACAGTGCCGTCGTAGCCGGTCCAGGGGCCGAACCAACCGCCGTGACTTGGGGTATTTTCGTTGTAGCGCGACATCGTGACGCCAGTGATCAACTCATGCTCGCGCCCAAACAGGCTGAAAGGGCCGGTAAGGTAGACATCAAGGTTGTTCTGGCGCGGCGTGCCTGACCAGCGGTTGGGATATAGATAGGCGCCTTGCCCGGTGACCTGGTCGATATCACCATTCATATAGTTGATCAGTTCGTCGAATTCATTCTGGGTGTGGCTGACTTCCACTTTGCCACTCCAGCCGTTATCGAACTGGTGCTCTATAGATGTGAAGACGTTGGTCTGCTTGCGGTCGTTGTAGGCCCAGTCCGGTGCGCTGTTGGCCGAACGGCTGAAGTCTGTGCGATTGCCATTGCTGTAGAACATCTGGAAGCCGGTGCGCAGCGGGTCGTTGACCTGATTGTTGATATAGCTGAAGCCCACCGTGAGCATGGTGGCGTCGCTCAGGTCGAACTCGGAAATGCCGTACACCAATTGCGAGTCGGTGTTGACGCGGTCGACCCAGGAGTTCTGCTTCTTATAGTCCACCACCAGGCGCCCACGAATATTGCCGCTGTCGTTCAAGGGCCCGGACACATCAAAGCCGGTGCCATAACGGTCCCAACTGCCCGCCTCGCCAGTGATGCTGGCCTGAGCTTCGGCGGTCGGGCGCTTGCGGATCAGGTTGATGGTCGCTGAGGGCGTACCCGAACCGCTGATCAACCCAGTGGCGCCGCGCACCACTTCAACACGATCGTACATCGTAGTGTTCTGCGTGGTGTTGTCCAAGCGCGCCGAGGTGGGGACGCCATCGATTTCGAAGTTGTTGATCTGGAAGCCACGGGACCAGTAAGTATCGTTCTCCGCGCCCACGCCGACGCGCAGCACAGTGATGCCCGGCGTCGCTTCCAGCACTTCGGTAAGGTTGGTGAGTTTCTGGTCGTCGAGGCGCTGGCGGGTGATCACCGTGAGCGATTGCGGGGTTTCTTTCTGGGTCAGGTTCAGCCGCGTCGAACTGCTGGACGAATACGTGGTGTACAAACCGGTGCCTTCGGTCGTCGAACCCGGCGCCATGCCGGAGATCGACACCGCGCCCAATTGCAAAGCCCCGCCCGCACCCGGCTGCAGTTGATAGCGCCCCTCGCCGGTCTGCACCACCGTCAGGTCACTCCCCGCCAATAGCGTTTGCAGCGCCTGGTCAACCGTGTAACTGCCGCGCAGCGCCGCACCGGTCTTGCCGGCGGTGAGCGCGGCATTGCCCGCCAGGTAGATGCCGGCCTGGGTGGCGAGTTGGTTGAGTTGGTCGGCCAGGGCACCGGCTGGCAGATCGTAGGTCTGCACGCTCGATTGTTCAGCGGCTACCGCCAGTGGCGCCATGCTCAGGCTAGAGGGAATGGCCAAGGCAAACGCGATAGCCAGCGCCAAAGGTTGTGGTGAGTTACGCAGGAATGAGGACATAAAACAGTTCCGGTCGAAGGAGGCGTCAAGCCGTTGTCCTTCTCTAATTCGAATGAGCAGCCAAAACCGGAAGCACGAGATGCAAAAAGTGTCAGCGCGCAACCACCGTGGTCCACCAGGCGAAGCGCCGCTCGATGCGCACGGGCAAGACCTGCTCAAGCATGGCCAGTGCCTGATCGGTGTCTTGCAGTGGATAAGTACCCATCACCCGAAGATTGGCGATCTGGGGATCGATGCCCAGATGGCCATGGCGATAGCTGGCCAGCTCACCAATGAAGTCCCCCAGCCGCATATCGTTCGCCATCAATACGCCTTTTGCCCAAGCCTCGCGCCCAGGTTGAGCAGGTTGCGTTGCGGCCAGACGCTGTCGATCAAATAGAACGCCCTGCCTCGCCGATAGGATGCGGCGTTGATCAGTATCCCCACAGGCAGCCTCTACGCTGCCCTCGAACACACTGAGCAACGTGTGCCCGTCCAGCTCACGCACGCTGAAGCGCGTACCCAACGGACGCAAGCGGCCTTGAGGTGTTTGCACCACGAACGGTCGCCCGTCCTTGCCGGTGTTGATCAGGACTTCGCCACTATAGAGTTTCAACTCGCGCTGGCCGGCGCTGAAATTCACATCCAATGCCGTACCGCTGTTAAGCCAGATGCGCGTCCCGTCAGCCAACAGTTGCTCGCCCAACACCGAGGTGCTGGTATGGAAATCCGTGTTCCAGCCCCCCGACAACCAGCGCTGTTGCCAGCCGGCCCAACCCAACAAAGTGCCGCCCATGAGCACCGACAACCCGCGCAACACTTGACGCCGCGAACGCTGAGAATGCCGCAGACTCTCCAGCGTCTTGCTGGCTCCCACGGCATCGTCCTGCAACGGCGCAAAGCGCTGGCCTACACGTGCGACATAGCTCCAGGCCAGCCGGTTGACCTCACTGTGGGCATGCCATTGGCGCCAGGCCTCATGCAACGGCAAGGCATCGGGCTCGGCACTCAGGCGGGCGAACCAGTCAGCGGCTTGTTGCAGGGTGGCGTGATCGAGGCCACCAGGGTTGGTGCTCATGACAAGGCACCATCCAGTTCAGCCTCCAGCACCATGCACTGGAACATGGCCTGGCCAATATATTTGGTGACCGTACGCTCGCTCACCCCAATACGCAGCGCGATCTCGCGGTAGTTCAAACCCTCGATCTGAGCCAGGCAGAATGCCTCGGACACCTTGGCCGGCAAGCGATCAAGCATCGCCTGCACATGCACCAGGGCCTCCAGCACCAATGCGCGATGTTCTTCCGAAGGCACACAGTCTTCAGGCCGGCTCGCCAACACCTCAAGCCAGGCCTGCTCTACCTGCTTGCGTCGGAAGAAATCCACACACACATTGCGCGACAACGTGCTGAGATACGCACGCGCATGTCCATCGCTGCCGAATTCACGCGGATGGCTCAACAACCTGACGAAGACATCGTGAGCCAGCTCGGCGGCATCACTGACATTGCCGAGTTTTCGGGCCAGCCAGCGTTGAATCCAGCCGTGATGGGCCGAATACAGGCTGCCAACACTGAAAGGTGCGGCGACGGGCTCGGGAAGCGGGGGCATACAAAGCCCTACGAATAAGAATTATTCCCAATGGTAATGAGAAAAACTGGCCACTACAACGAGCAAAAGCCACCGCACTGCAACAGCAGGCGTATAGCCCAGGTCTTTTTTTTCCGTCACAGAACAGGGATCATCGCCCTCCCCTAATCCCCCAAAGACGCCGAGGAAGCGAAACCATGGAATTGACGCTGGAAGCGGTTGCGCTCTTTGCACTGAAGCTGGTGCACGAGACGGACGGCGGCAGCCCGGTTTTACGGGATGATCCGGTGATGGAGGGGTATGACCGCGAGGTGTTTGGGTTGTTGGTGCGGCAGGGGGATTTGGTTGGGATTCAGATGAAGCTCAATGAATGCCTGACGCTGGCGCTCGATTCCCTGGGTGGCGCCGATACCGTGATGGGCCGCGAACTGCAACGGCTGGCGGTGGATGCACACCAAGCGTCGACATTGGATGAACTCAACGCCCCGCTCGGCGCACTCAAGGACTATCTCAAAGCCGTCCTATAAAGCACAACTCACCGCCGCCCTTCCACCGCCATCCGCACCGCCAACCCCATCAACACCGACCCCATCAACCAACGCTGCACCACCTGCCACCCCGGCCGAGTGACGAAAAACACCGCGATGGAACCCGCCATCGTGGCAATCACCGCATTGACGCTCACACTGATAAAAATCTGCGTAAAACCCAGCGCCAGCGATTGCGCCAGCACACTGCCGTGACCGTTAGGGTCGATGAATTGGGGCAGCAACGACAAATACATCACCGCCACCTTGGGGTTCAGCAGGTTGGTGACCAGGCCCATGGTGAACAGCTTGCGCGGGCTGTCCTTGGGCAAATCCCGCACCTGGAACGGTGAGCGCCCACCCGGTCGGATCGCCTGCCAAGCCATATACGCCAAGTACATCGCCCCGCCGAAGCGCAACGCGTCGTAGGCAAACGGCACTGCCATCACCAATGCAGTGATCCCCAGCGCCGCGCACAGCATATAAACCAGAAACCCCAGCGCCACGCCGCCCAGGGAGATCAACCCGGCCGTGCGCCCCTGGCAGATCGAGCGGGAAATGAGGTAGATCATATTCGGGCCGGGGGTGAGCACCATGCCGAGTGAGATCAACGCATAGGCCAGCCAGTTGGACAGTTCAGGCATGATGGGGCTCCACTTTTTGAAACATCTGGCCAAGGTTGTAAGGTTGGCCGCCATGGTAGGGCGTTCAAAATGCCCGCGTTAGATACAGATCCGCTAGCAAAACGGCATACACCCAAGAGGCAGGCCCATGATCGACTTCAACAACAAAGGTTTCTTCAAACTCAAGCAAAACAACGAATACGCCGAACGCGTCGCCGACCTGCTGCTGGACGGCGAAGAAGTGGTGGATGCGTACAAGGCCATGCGTGACGGGGTGGTGTTTACCACCAAGCGGATTATCGCGGTGAATGTGCAGGGGATTACCGGAAGCAAGAAGGATTTCACGTCGCTGCCGTACAAGAACATCGTCGCGTATTCGGTGGAGACGTCCGGAACGTTTGACCTGGATTCGGAGTTGGAGATTTACTTTTCGTCGTTGGGGAAGGTGAAATTCGAATTTACCGGGAAGACCTCGATCGTCGAAATCTCGCGGTTGATTTCCAAGCATCTGTTGGGCTGATCAACAGGTAAGAAAAGACCTTGGCGTCCCAAGGTCTTCTTTACTGCAAACCCGAATTGAACAGATGCACCCTGCGTTGTTTGTCTGCAACAAATGAAAATCGCAGTCACCAAAATGGATCATCAGGCTGAGCCCATCACCCTTCTTCCGACACACATCCTCCAAGCACTACTTCACCACTCCCTTGCACCACCTTCGCCAGCAACAGCAATGAAACCAACACGCCTATGGCTCCCACCACCGGTAGAGCCCCCAACATCCCGGCTTGAATTACCAATCCCCCCACGATTGCACCCGCCGCCATGCCGAACTGGATCATCGACGTGTAGAAACTGAAGATGATGCTGGTTGATTCCGGCGCCAGGCTGATCAGGCGCAATTGCAATGCAGGTCCCGAGGACCATGCGGACAAGGACCAGGTAATCAGCAGGACGCACATGGCCCAGGCGATGTGCCCGAAGAATGCAAACAGCGCCAACGTTGCGCAATGAATCAGCAGCCCGCCCAACAGGGTGAAGACATAGCCCGACTTATCGGTGAACCGGCCACCCAGTTGCGAACCGATGATGCTGGCCACGCCGCACACCAGCAGCATCACACTGATTCCGCCCTCGGCCATGTATGTAATGCCGGACAAGTATGGGGTGATATAGGAATAGATGATGGAAAACGCGCTGATCCAGAACAGTGTCATTACGTAGAGGATGGAAATCTGTTTGTTCTTGAATAGTTTGAGTTGCTGGATGAGTGGAATCGCTGTTTCGCCTTCAGTATTGGGAATCCAGAGGAGGACTGCGACCAACGAGAATAAAGTGAGCGCACCTATACCGACGAAAATGAACCGCCAATCCATGAGGCTGGAGATAACCCGCCCCAACGGGACACCGACCACCAAGGCCGCGCTGAAGCCCATGACGACAGTTGCGATAGCACTGGCCTTTTTACCCGGTGGCGCCAACAGTGCCGCCAGGGTCAACAGCACCACTTCCACCACGCCAGCGCTAAGGCCCGCGACTGCGCGGGCGACGTTGAGCAGGCTGTAGCTACTGAACGCCAGCATGATCACGTTGGACGCTGCGAATATGAGCATGAACAGGACCAACAGTTTTTTACGGTCCATGCGTGCTGTGAGGGTAATCACAATCGGTGTGCCAACGGCAAAGGCGATAGAGAACACCGTGATCATCTGGCCAATCACCGGGATCGGCAGCTTCAAGTCTTGGGAAATCAGCCCCAGGATCCCAGCGATGATGTATTCGGCCGTCCCCAGCAGAAAGCTAATAAACGCGAGCAGGAAAATTCTGAAGGCGTTAGACATATCAGCGATTTCCCTCAGTTGACGAGTGGGAAGGTTTTCTCGAATCGAATGGGTTCTCGGTGTTCATTACGTCACCCTTGTGCCTGCCCCATGGCGGAGCTGATAGGAAATTTATTCAATTAATCAATTAGCTAATACACTAATCTTACAGACAAATGAAAACCTTTAAAGCCACGCGTTCATATCGTTTTTACCGCCTCCGCAAACGCGTCCATCCCTCGTGGAACACGCTTGAAATAGGTGAACTTGCCGACCCGTAAGGAGCTCAGGAAGCCCGCTTGCACCAGAACCTTCAGATGGGCTGACGCTGTGGGCGCGGAGATGCCCAGCTTTTCGGAGATGTACAGGCCGCAAACCCCCTCATGCTCATCAAACTCGCCTACGGCGAAGTGCAGTTTAGGCTCCTTGAGCAATTCAAGGATCTGCAACCGGTTTGGGTTGGCGAGGGCGTTGGTCTGGATCAGGATTGAAGTCATGGCGAAAGATTAGTTTATTAGCTAATCGTTTGACAACAAGAAATGGAAGGCCTGCGGAATAATTTCCCGCAGACTTTTCCCACACGCCCTATCGAACAAAGCCAATATCTGCCACCGGCTCCCCCTTGTACGCTCACTCCCTCGCACAAGGAAGTGAGCCGACATGTCAGAACGCTTTTACCCACCCACAGAAGAAGAGTTACGCAAGCGACGGATCCTGACCCCGCAGCCATCGGGTGTGCCGTACTCGCCGTCTGTTGATTACTTCGAGGCATCCCCTGCCCCGCCACCCGCGACAGCCAAACCTCCCGGCTGCGTCTTTATCAAGCCCTGCCAACTGCCTGACGGCATCACTCACTACTTCAACCCAGCCGGTTACGTCCCGCTGGAGTTGATCAAGGAGTACAGCCATTTAAGCCTGTTGGGTGGGCGTGAAGTGGACAGCCGGGGGACGGTTGCCTTACGCAAGATCAGTGGTAGCGCTTTGCCTGCTGGGCTGGGGCAATTGGCATTGCGTTCGGCAGTTTTGGAGTCCGCGGCTACTGCCGTCGTGTCCGCTGCTGGTGGATTGTTGACAGGTTTGGTGGCGCTGGCTTGGCCGTCGGAATTGGGCGATAGCGCGCTCTACAGCGAAGCGCAATTGCGCTCGATGCAACGGGCGCGTTCGCAGATGCGGCTGCATATCGAGCAAAAGGAGGACGGCACGCTCAAGGGGTATGGTTTTTACACAGGCAACAACCCTGACTGGCAGATGATTGATGTGGTGCAGTTCCAAAGTCGCGGCGATCAGTTTGTGGCGGATTTGGGTGAAGGTGTGGAGCTGATCTGGACACCTGCCGTGGATCCAGGCGACACGCTAGGTATTCCGGCTCTGGAGGCTGCGCCGCAAGCGCCAGTGATATGGATTTACCCGCCGACGGAGAAGGCGGCGCAGATTCTGGTGAACCCGATTTACCCGCCGGAGTATCGGGATTTTATTCTGGTGTTCCCGGTGGAGTCGGGGGTTCGGCCACTGTATGTGGTAATCAACAATCCAAGGAAAGGGCTCAGAAACCCAGACCATGACTATTTCCCTGCCCCCGAAACCGAGGAGATAACAGGTTTCCCTGGTCTGATCCCCCAAAAACCTGTGACACCAAGAAGAGGTGGAGCCGGCTTACGCGAGCGCTGGATAGACGCAAAAGGAAGAAAGATATTTGAATGGGATTCCAAGAAAGGCGAGCTGGAAGTCTATCGGAACAGTGATCTAGAACACCTAGGCGCGTTTGACCCTTACACCGCCGAACGTCGAGGCCCGGCGGACCCGAAACGTCGAATCTACAGATAACGAGGAACTCGGAAAATGGTGATGAAAATCAAATTACGATGGTACGAAAAGCACAGCAATGACTTGAAAGCGCATGAGTACTCAGCGGACATCGAAGATTCAGACGGCGTTTTTGAAGCGTTGGGTTTAGCTGAAGAAACTGCGATATATGCAGATGTATTCAACGTATTGCCTAAATGGCTAGCGATTATTCAACCGTACTTCCAACACATGATTGAACCCGACCACTTCGACTATCAAATCTCCTTCCGCTACCAAGGCGCCTGGCCACCACCTCCCAAGCAACCTAACAAGGAGTTTTGATGCAATGAGACCTGTACTGCAAAAGCCCCTCCTCTACCGCTCAGTCAACACCCGAACCCATGGCGTACGCCACGGGAGTTGCGGCGCTTACCGGTACGAACGCCACAGCAAAAAAGCACAGCGCACCCTATCAACTCGAGGCTCAATGCACAGCCACCATCAACACGGGTTTGATTACACCCCACTATTCCGCTTCCTCCTATCCAAAGTCGGTCATCCCTGGGATCAGGTTTTCAGCGAAGCCAACGCCCGCCTGAATCGCCCGGAGCCGGTGTTCTGGATAGTTGCGCAACATGAAAGCGACAAGCATGACTACGTGAGAACAGATGAAAATAGCTACTACAGCGGCTTGTGTATCGACGAAGCCGGCCTGCTGCAAAAGGTCAATCCACAGCTGACGCCCGAGCAGATGAAACCCATTTGCGATGGCTACACCCACACCTTCAACGGTGTGGTATTCGCCCAGCCTTTACCACGCAAACGGAGGCCAACGCCCGCGTTCATCCCTCCTTCACCTCACTCCCCGCCCCCCCAATCAACACCCGATTCCCCGGATCCGTAACATCAAACACCTGCAGCGCACACGCCGCACGGTTGAGCAGGAACTGAAACTCCACCAAATACACCTTGGCCTTCTCTGGGCTGAACGTGCTCATCACCGGCCCGCAGCTGTAATAAGCCCCATTGCCCTGGCTTCTCGCCGAGCTAGACACGGTGAGTTTCTTGCCAGGGTCCGCCTGAATCTCCAACTGTGGAAACCGCTTGAACCCCGCACTCGCCACCGTTTGGTTCAGCTTGGCGATCCAGTTGAAGACCTTGCCTTCACCGGTGTCCATTACAGTGCCGAGGGTTTCCAGGCGTTGGTCGGGGTCGCCTTCGCGGCGGATCGCAAATTCGACGGGGTTGGTGCCGCCGGTGGCCTTCATGATGACCTTGGCGTGCTCCGCATCCACGGCCACGGTTTTCTGGCGCAGTTGAATGCCGTCCTTGAGCAGGCTGGGCGATGAGTCGCGTTGGTTGGATTGGCAGGCGCCCAGGGCCAGGGCGATGGAGAGCAGCGCGATTCGCTTCACGGGGGATGTCCTTATCGGGGTGAGAGTGAGTAATGACTGGACCCGCGTTTAAACAGAATGTTCCGCCACTATGCCGATTCGTTAAACACCAACTGCGCGCACAACCCACCTTGCTCACGGTTATGCAGTGCCAACCGACAGCCGATCTTGCTCACGATCATTTCGACAATCGCCAAGCCCAACCCCGCGCCATTGGCGTTGCCTCGACGTTCAGAAACGCGCGCGAGTGATCACTTGGGCTGGAAGGTTTCCAGGTACGCCAGGATGTTTTCAATTTTCTCCTGATCACTGATGCCCCAGAAAATCATGCGCGTGCCGCTCACCACTTTCTTCGGTGCTTCGATGTAGGCGGCGAGTTTGTCGCGCGTCCAGACCACGCCGGAGTTTTTCATCGCGTCGGAGTACTGATAGTCCGTGGTGGTCCCGGCAGGCCTTCCGATGATGCCGTTGAGCTCGGGCCCGAACCCACCTCGCGCACCTTCGCCGATGCTGTGGCAACCGCCGCAGGTCTTGGTGAAGAGCTTGCCGCCGGCCTCGGCGTCACCGGCTGCGAAGGTTGGGCTCGCGTTGAGGATCAAGGCGAGGGTGAACACGGCGTACTTCATGGACGGCTCCACAACAGGTAGAGAGAGGATTATGCCTGTTTGTCCGGCCCCAATGGCCACTCAGGTCATGATTCACGTAGCGCCGCAGCCCTCTGAACGACCACCCATCGCTTCAAATACATCCAATCGAACCTATCGGGCGGTGGTCTACTCCACCTTACTGAACCCTGATGGTGGAGTAACGATCATGGCTCAGCCATCGATTTTGGTATTGGAAGACGACGAAATCATTCGGGCGTTGATGGTGGATGTGCTGGAGGATTTCGGCGCGGTGGTGACGTCGTTTCCCTCGGCAGATGAAGGGATGATTTATCTGGAACGGGGCGATGATCCGGTGGACCTGATTGTCAGCGACATTCAGATGCCCGGTTTGCTCAACGGCTATGACTTGAGTCGGGTGGTGGCCCATCGTTGGCCAACCGTGCCGGTGCTGCTTACCTCCGGCAACACCAAGCTGGCCGCGCAACTGGGTGGTTCTGTGCGTTTTTTACCCAAACCGTGGAGCGCCGAGATTTTGCTCAGGTGCGTGCAAACCGCCCTGACCCAGCAAGGATCGTCCATGCATTGATAGCGTCACGACATCATTTAAACCGAACTTCGCGCCAAGCGCTGCGGTCATTGATGAGCAAGGAGCGACTTTTCTGATCCGCTGGTCAGCCTTTTCGCCTTGTGCGTTCAGAAGAAGGCTTTGAGGTGTGTAGAATCGTCGCCCATTTCCACGCGTCATTCATGGTCGAAAGGCCCACAGTTCGAGCTTACTGAATGCATTCACAGGCCCATGACGTTGGTGCGCCCTCATTGCTGGAAGCGTTGCGCACAGGCACGGCCCTGCTGCATGTGGCGCTGGAAAAGCGTCTGCCGTTTTTCTCAGAACGACTGGATGCCGATTGGTACCTGCGCTTACTCCAGGCGTATTACGGGTTTTATGGTGCAGTCGAGTCAGCACTGTACGACAGTGGCTTGATTCCTGACGGCTACGACTCCGCGTTGCGTGTGAAAACGCCGACGCTGGTCAGTGATCTCAATGCCCTAGGCCTGGATGACCGAGCTGTCGACACCCTGCCCCGTTGCCTTGAACTCCCCACGTTCGACACTCCCGCTGCCTGCCTGGGCGCCTTGTATGTACTCGAAGGCGCGACCCTGGGCGGCCAGGTACTGCGCCGGGAAATGAACCAGCGCCTGAGTGTGAGTGCCGACAACGGTGGTGCGTTTCTCAATATCTACGGAGTAGAAACCGGCCGACGCTGGAAAGACTTTCTTGATTACCTGGGCGACCAGCCACTCGACGCGCCAGCCAAACAGCGCGCAGTGGACGCTGCCCGATCAACATTCAGCTGTTTTGAGCAATGGCTCGACAGCCAGGAGGTACTGCTATGAAACCCGAAGATTTTGAAGAGCTGCTTGCCAACTGTGCCGACGAGCCCATCCGTTTTCCTGGAGCGATCCAGCCCCACGGTGTGCTGCTGACGTTGTCGGAGCCGGACCTGAACATCATCCAGGTCAGCGCCAACATCGCCAATTTGTTTGGCCATGCCCCCGATGCGCTGCTGGGCCAGCCACTGCACACGTTGGTAGGCGCGGAGCACGCCAAGGCGGTTGCCGTCATGGCCGAAAACCATACGTTCTTCGATGCCCCCCCTTTGCATGTCACATTCAACGGCGCGGAATTCGAAGGCCTGCTGCACCGCCATCAAAATGTGCTGGTGCTGGAGTTCGAACCGCTGGTCAAGGATTTCCGCCCACGGGCGCTGAATGGTCGCACCAGTGACCTGGGCAAAATGCTGCAGCGTTTGCAGTCGGCGAAAACCCTGCAAGCGCTGTACGAAATCAGCGTGAATGAAATCCAGGCCATGACTGGGTACGACCGGGTACTCATCTATCGCTTTGAAGACGAAGGCCATGGCCAAGTGATCGCCGAAGCGTCGGCGCCGTCCATGGAGCTGTTCAACGGGCTGTTCTTCCCCGCGTCCGACATCCCGGAGCAAGCCCGTGAGCTGTATCGCACCAATTGGCTACGCATCATCCCGAACGCGGCCTACGAGCCCGTGCCCCTGCTGCCCAAGCTGCGTCCGGACACCGGCCAGCCGTTGGACTTGAGCTTCGCCACCCTGCGCAGCGTGTCGCCGATTCATTGCCAGTACATGCAGAATATGGGCGTGTTGTCGTCCATGAGTATCTCGCTGATGAAGGGCGACAAACTGTGGGGCCTGATCAGCTGCGGCAACCGTGATCCGTTGCTGGTGCCCAATGACCTGCGCACGGCCTGCCAAACCATCGGCCAGGTGCTGTCACTGCAAATCAGCGCCATGGAAGCCCTGGACCTGAGCCGTCAGCGTGAAGAGAAAGTCGAGGCCCTGGCCTTGCTTGATCAGGCGATGAAGCGCTCGGAAGCAAACGTGTTCGACGGCCTGGCCCAGCAAGGTCAGTTGCTGATGGACCTGACCCTGTCCGGCGGCGTGGCAATCATCGAAGACAAGCAACTGCACCGCTACGGCAACTGCCCGGAGCCGGCGCAGATCCGTGCTTTGCACAAGTGGCTGCAGGAAGGTGGCGAGCCGGTGTTCTCCAGCCATAACCTGTCGTCGGTCTACCCGCCGGCCGCCGAGTTCCAGCAGGTAGCCAGTGGCGTGCTGGCCATGAGTCTGCCCAAGCCTGTGGATAACGGCGTGCTGTGGTTCCGCCCGGAAGTGAAGGAGAACATCAACTGGAGCGGCGACCCGAAAAAACCGCTGGACCTGGAAAACTCCGACGCCGGCCTGCGCCTTCGCCCACGCACCTCATTTGAAATCTGGAAAGTGGAAATGGCCGGCATCTCCACCAAGTGGAGCCATGGCGATCACTTTGCCGCCAACGATCTGCGCCGCTCGGCCCTGGAAAACGACCTGGCCCGCCAGGTGCTCCGCGAGCAACAAGCTGTGCGCGCCCGCGATGAACTGGTGGCGGTGGTGTCCCACGACCTGCGCAACCCGATGACGGTGATCTCGATGCTGTGCGGCATGATGCAGAAGGCCTTCAGCTCTGACGGCCCACACACATCGCGACGGATTTCCTCGGCCATCGACACCATGCAGCAGGCCGCCGGGCGTATGAATGTGTTGCTGGAAGACTTGCTCGACACCTCGAAAATCGAGGCCGGGCGTTACGTGGTTCGGCCAGTGATCCTGGATGTCAGCCAGATCTTCGACGAGGCCTACTCACTGCTGGCGCCCCTGGCGATGGAGAAAGGCATCGACCTGTCGTTCAACGCCGAGCCTGGGCTGCAAATCAATGCCGACCCGGAGCGTCTGTTCCAGGTGCTGTCGAACCTGATCGGCAATGCCATCAAGTTCACCCCGCGCCAGGGCAACATCGGTATCAGCGCCATGAGCAATGGCGAAGAAATCGTGTTCTCGGTGCGTGACTCCGGTGAAGGTATTGCACCGGAACAACTGCCTCACGTGTTCGATCGCTACTGGACTCAAGCGGAAAACAATCCGACTGGCAGCGGGCTGGGACTGTACATCACGCAAGGCATCGTCCAGGCCCATGGCGGCAAGATCGTTGCCGAGAGTGAGGTGGGTCGCGGCAGTGAGTTCCGGTTCACAGTGCCGAAGGTGATTGACGACTCGCATACCTGATGGACCTTGGGCTAAACAGGTAACACCACCACCGCCTCCAACCCCCCACCCTGGCGCTCGGCCAGGGTCAAGGTGCCGCCATGTTCCAGCACAATCGCCCGAGCGGTGGAGAGCCCCAAGCCGACACCGCCCGTGCTTTTGTTGCGTGACCCTTCAAGGCGATAGAACGGCAGGAACACCTGCTCACGATGCTCAACGGGAATGCCTGGCCCGCGATCGAGTACGCGAACCACCACCTCTCCATTCCTCTGCTGCAACTCGATCTCCGGCGCGGTGCCGTAGTGAATCGCGTTGTCCATCAGGTTGGTCATCACGCGCTTGAGGCCCAACGGTCGGCCGAAGTACACCAGGCGCGGCGGGCCGCGAAAGGTCAGGTCAATGGCCTGGTCGCGGTAGTCGTCGATCAGGGTTTGCAGCAATTCCGCGAGGTCCAGTTGGGTGGCTTGTTCCAGGCGGGCATCGTCGCGGAAGAATTCCAGCGCGGTGTTGATCATGGCCTGCATTTCATCCACATCGCGAAACAGCTTTTGCTGCTGATCAGCATCCTCGATGAACTCCCCGCGCAGGCGCAGGCGGGTCAACGGCGCACGCAGGTCGTGGGAAATGGCCGCGAGCATTTGGGTGCGATCCTGGATGAAATGCCGCAACTGCGCCTGCATGCTGTTGAAGGCCAGGATCGCCTGGCGGATTTCGTGCGGGCCGACCGGCTCGATGGGCGGTGCCCGAAAGTCGGCACCAAAGCGCCGCGCGCCTTGAGTGAAGTGCTGCAGAGGGCGGGCCAGGCGGCGGGTCGCGACCAGGGTGACCAGCGCGGTCGAGATCAGCACCAGCAGCACCACGATCAGGCTGCGTGCACCATCATCCAAACCCCAACTGCGCGACGGCGCGCTGAACATCAGCCAGGAGCGGTCAGCCAATTGCACCAGCAGCGCATAGCGGCCGTTGCCGCCGGGCCAGTCAGACGGCTCATACGCCTCCATCGGACGAGGTGGCCCTTGGAGCAGGTGCTTGAAGACCTGCTCGCCCGAGTGGAAATCAGGGTCGGCCAGAACGGGTAACCCCAATGCCTGGCGCTGCGCGGCCCAGGTCACCCTGAACGCTTCGTCACCTACCGCTTGGGCCAGACGTGAACGTTGCGACGGGTCGGAGGCCTCGACCACGCGCACGACCACGGCGATCCTTTCCAACAACCCGATTTCAGTCAGCGGTGGTCGCGCCCACACACCTGCCATTTGCACAAACAAAGCGTTGAATGCCAATGCAGTCAACATCGCAATCAAGATGGTCAGGGCGATCCAGCGCGCCACAGTATCGCGTGGGCGCCTCATGAGCGGGTCACGCTGGCGGTGAATTGGTAGCCACCATTGCGCACCGTGCGAATCATCGCCGGGCGCTTGGTATCGAATTCCAGCTTGCGGCGCAGGCGGCTCACTTGCACGTCGATGCTGCGGTCGAACGCATCGTGACTGTGGCCGCGCGCCAAGTTCAGCAATTGCTCGCGACTGAGCACCCGTTGGGGGTGTTCGACAAACACCAGCAGCAGGTCGAACTCGCCGGATGACAATGGGATCATCACCTGATCGGGCGAGCGCAATTCGCGGCGCGTGAGGTCCAGTTGCCAGCCTGCAAAACGGATCAGCGGGCGCGCGGCATCGCCCAAGGGCGGCCGGTTCTCCCCCGCCCGGCGCAACACCGCACGCACTCGGGCCAGCAATTCACGCGCGTCGAAAGGCTTGCTCAGGTAATCATCGGCGCCCATTTCCAGGCCCACCACACGGTCACTGAGTTCGCCCATGGCGGTGAGCATGATCACCGGCGTGGCGTATTGCTGGCGCAAGCGCTGGCACAGCAACAGGCCGTTGTCGCCGGGGAGCATCAGGTCGAGGATGATCAGGTCGGCGGGCTGGCGCTCCATGGCCGCCCACAGCTCGATGCCACTGGCCACGGTCTCGACCGCATAGCCGTGTTGCAGGAAAAATTTCTTCAGGAGGGCGAGGACTTCAAGGTCATCGTCCACGATCAACAGGTTGCTCACCGACGGTCTTCACTGGGCTGGGACAAGGTGCCATCTAAAACCATTCGGCGCGGCGCGTCATATATTTCAACCGTGCAATAAAGCGTCAATGGCGCAATAAACCAGACATCTTTGCGCAAGACGGCAGTGCCAGCATCGGCTTCCTTTTTGCAGAGGCCGTCCCCCATGCGCTCGCTGACCTACCCCCAACATCTGGCCCGCCAGGCCGTGCTGTTGCTGACTGTGTCCTACCTGACGGGCTGTGCGAGCCCGGCGCCCGTAACGCCCACCACGCAGTGCGCACAGGTGAACTACCCGGTGTATGACCCGGCGGAGCCGGTCAACCGTGGGGTGTTTGCATTCAACCGTGCGGTGGACGACTACGCCCTCGCCCCTGTGGCCCGTGGTTACCGTTACCTGCCGGATTTTTTCCAGCAGGGTGTGCATAACTTCGCGAGCAACTTCAGCGAGCCAAAGGTGTTTATCAACGACCTGCTGCAAGGCAACCCCCGGCGCTCGGTCAATACCCTAGGGCGTTTCGCAGTGAACACGACGGTGGGCGTGGTGGGGCTGTTCGACGTGTCCGACAGCCTGGGCATCCCGCGCCACACCGCTGACTTCGGCCAGACATTCGGTGTGTGGGGCATGGGTAACGGCCCGATCGTCGAATTGCCATTGCTGGGCACCAGCAACAGCCGGGACGCTGCGGGCAAGGTCTTGAGCTTCCTGGTTTCGCCACTGGGGGACAGCGACACGGTGCAGACCCTGGGCACCGTCAGCCTGGTCGGCGGTACGGTCGATACACGGGCGTCATTGTTGCCGCTCACCGACAGCCTGCAGAAACTGCCGGATTACTACAGCGCATTGCGTAATGTGGTGGCGGACAATCGCGCGGCGTTTGTGCGGGAGGGCAAGCAAGGCGCTACCTCTCCCGGTCTAGACAGTTGCGCGAACAGCGCCTCGGATGACTTCTGAAAGCGCCAGCCACCCTCTGGTCATATCTTGCAGCAGCGCGTTTATAGCTGACCCGTTTCGTCCTCTATAAGTTTGGCCTCACTTCGCTCCAACAGGCGAAGTGACCCTCTACTCACTAGAAGGAAACATTCATGCTTGGCGCAATCAATCACTCACTGGGCAGCTTTCAATACCCTCCCCTGCAGCAGGATGATGCAGAGCCCCAGCGCAGGAAGCGCAGCATTGAAGCAACACATACGCAACAGAGCGCTGCTGATCCTGAAGGCTCGGCCGTCAATGATCGGCGCCGTAAGACCGGAGGTGGGCTAGACAGCCTCGGTAGAGGCAATCTGCTTTAAACCGCATTAGACGAAGGGCAGTGCACGGCCCTTCGTACTCTGCCTTAACAAAATCATGACATTCACTGGATTAATCTTGCGGGTTAAATCCAGTCTGGAAATCTTGCCTGCATGCCTCTCACTCACACACTGCCCGCCGTACTGGCTGGACCACTGCTGCGACGCCTCGAACCACGGCGCCTGGTGTTGTGGCTGGTGGGGAGTCAAGCACTGGCATTGACCCTGAGGCTCCATCTACCCGCCCGAATCCTGGAAGTCCCCCTTGACCACTGTCAGGTCGTACCGGTGGGGTGCCACGCGTTTATCCACCTGATCGATGTGACACTGGACAACGCACTGCCCCTGGACGTGGAAATCAGCTACGACCTGCTGTTCGACAACACCAGCATCGCCGACTGGGCACCGCACCTGCTGTACGCCAACGCCCAGTTCCCGAGCTTCGTGCTGCACAGCCGCATCCATCAATTGGTTCACGGCTCATGCCGCAAACCCCATCACAGCGCCGACGAGGGTCTTTTGTGTGTCGATCGCCTGCTGGCCGATGCCCAAACGCCTGCCGACCGCCCGGCGCTGTTGATGATGAGCGGCGACCAAGTCTACGCCGACGATGTCGCTGGGCCGATGCTGCGGGCAATCCATGCATTGATTGCACGCCTGGGTTTATTCGATGAATACCTGGAGGGCGCTGTGGTAGATGACAGCGCCAGCCTCTATGGACATAGCGCCAGTTATTACCATCGCGCCGACCTGCTACCGGCGTTGGACAGCAACGAAACCCTGCGCGAACGCTTCTTTGGCGGTGTGAAAAAACCAATTTTTACCAGCAGCACCGCCGACAACCACCTGGTGACTTTCGCCGAAGTCATCGCAATGTATTTGCTGGTGTGGTCGCCGACGCCCTGGACGCTGATCGCGCCTCAGCCTCCGCACCTGAACGCAGAACGACAGCAGCGTTACGCCCGTGAACAGATCCAGATCGACCGATTCCGCGACGGCCTGCCAGGCGTCGCACGGGTCTTTGCGCACCTATCCACCTTGATGATCTTTGATGATCACGACATCACTGATGACTGGAACCTCAGTGCCCAGTGGGAAGAAACCGCCTACGGCCACCCCTTTTCGAAGCGCATCATCGGCAACGCCCTGTTGGCCTACTTGTTGTGCCAAGGTTGGGGCAACCAACCGGACGTATTTGCTGAACTGATCAACCAGACCCAAGCGCTCACTGCTCAGCCGCAAGCCAACCATCTTGACGCCACCGCGCAGGATGAACTGCTCGAAACACTGCTGAAATTTCAACGCTGGCACTACGTACTGCCCACCAACCCTGCCCTGGTAGTGCTCGACACCCGCACCCGGCGCTGGCGCAGCGAGTTCACCCTCAAGCAACCCTCCGGCCTGCTGGACTGGGAAGCCTTGAGCGAACTGCAACAGGAACTGCTGGACCACCCCTCGGCCATCATCGTCTCACCCGCGCCGATCTTTGGCGTCAAGCTGATCGAGACGGTGCAGAAAGTCTTCAGCTGGTGCGGCCACCCCTTGCTCGTCGATGCGGAAAACTGGATGGCCCATCGTGGCGCCGCCCAAGTTATCCTCAATATCTTCCGCCACTCGCGCACGCCGGGTAACTACGTGATCCTCTCCGGTGACGTGCACTACTCGTTCGTCTACGAAGTGCTGATCCGCCATCGCAACGCCGGCCCCAGGATCTGGCAGATCACCAGCAGCGGTATCAAGAACGAATTCCCACCACGCTTACTGGAGTGGTTCGACCGCCTCAACCGCTGGCTCTACTCACCCCGTTCGCCCCTAAATTGGTTTACGCGCCGCCGTACCATGCAGGTGGTGCCACATATTCCTGAGCATGCCGAAGCCGGTGAGCGGCTATGGAATTCGGCGGGGATTGGCCAGGTGTTTTTCAATGAGCGAGGTCAGCCTGAAGCGATTTACCAACACAATGCGGATGGGAAGGTGCCGACGAGGATGGTGGCGCCAAAGTAAACTTTCCCACGGGCATAAAACCGAGTTCATACCAAACTATCAGGGATGTCCCAATCAGATGTTTTAACTGAATTTTCCTGAATAAATTCAGTTCCTTAACCCACCAAAAAAAGTGCCAGGCTCTGACCATTCTTCGCGATAAGTCTCTTCAATCGCCGATGGTCACATGAACCTTTTTTGGTACACTCGCCCGTGAACAATATACATCTCGTGTTGAACGTAGTTTTTTATCGAACCGAGGCTGGTAATGAGCCCGTCCGTGAGTGGCTGATGGATCTACCAAAGGAAGCAAGAAAACTCATCGGGATAGACATCAAGTCCGTCCAATATGGGTGGCCACAGGGGATGCCTCTGGTTCGAAAGCTTGAACACCGGCTTTGGGAAATAAGAGTCGACCTTGGAAAAGGTATCGCACGGGTCATTTTTACGCTGGTTGATTGCGAGATGGTACTGCTACACGGCTTCATCAAAAAAAGCCAGAAAACGCCTTTGGTAGAGATGGACACCGCACGACGTCGCAAAGGCAACCTATGAGGTTTTTTCCATGAACAAGCATATCGGTTCAAATTTCGATGAGTTCCTCAAAGATGAAGGGCTCATTGAAGAGGTATCTGCCGGTGCATTAAAGCGCGTTATCGCCTGGCAATTAGTCGAAGCAATGAAGTCCCAGAAAGTCAGTAAAAAAGCACTGGCTGAGCGCATGCATACCAGCCGCACCGCAGTGGACCGGGCATTGGATCAGAACGATGCTGGTATGACGCTCGCCACATTGGCCAGTGCGGCAAGGGCACTGGGCCAGCGAGTTGAAGTTCGGCTTGTACCTGATCCAGACGCAAGCCCTTCGTTCACCTGAACCACTCTCCATCAAACGATCAAAATAGAGTAATGGCAATCCGCCTTCCTCCTTAAGCCGTACATCTGCCCTATTCAAAGCCTCCAGCCCGCGTTGTACAGTAGCCCCAGCCACGGAGTATCGGCGACAACCAAGGCGGGCTTCAGACGCCTGCCTACGCAAGGAAATGCGCAGATGAACGAGACCTCCGACAATAATCCGTTAAAGCAGGATTTCTCTCACTTCAACGCCGACATGCTGCACACCGTCCTGGAGCTGGTCAGTGACGGAATCTGGGATTGGAACGCCAATACCGGGTTCGTCTACCGCAACCCAGGCTGGTACGAAATGCTGGGCTATCATCGCCATGCACTGGAGAACAGCGTATTCACTTGGGAGAACGTGATCCACCCGGATGACTACCCCCAGGTGATGAAAGTGTTCGACGACTACATCCACCGTCGCGCCCCTCACTACCAGGCCGAGTATCGTTGCCGCAAAAAGGATGACAGCTACCTGTGGATCGAAGACCGCGGCTACGTGATTGCGCGCAATGAGGATGGCTCGGTGGCGCGCATGGTGGGCGCCCACCGCGATATTCATCTAAGGAAATGCTCCGTCGAACAGTTGGAACGGCGCAATCAATCCCTTGAAGCGCTGGTGGCCGAACGCACCCGCGAGCTGTCACGAGTCAATCAACAGTTGCAACTGCAGTTGGATGAAAACCGCGCCTTGGCCGAAAGGGATGCCCTGACTCTGGTCGCCAATCGCTACCGCCTGGAAAAAGTGTTGCTGGAAGAGTGCGACCGCGCCCAGCGCTTTCGCCTGCCGCTGGCGCTGATCGCCATGGACATCGATGATTTCAAGTCGATCAATGATCGATACGGTCACGGTGTGGGCGATCAGACGCTGGTGCAGGTGGTTGAATGCCTGCAAAGCTGTATTCGCCCAGGTGACCTGTTGGCTCGATGGGGTGGCGATGAGTTTGTGCTGATCCTGCCGAAAACCTCGGTGGAAATCGCAAAAACAATGGCGGCGAGTATCCGTCTGAAGTTGAAGAACAGCCCGCACCGGGATGACTTCAAGGTCACCCTGAGCCTGGGCGTGGCCGAGCGTCAAACGGAGGAGGCCCCCGCCGCCTTGCTTGCGCGCGCCGATCAGGCGTTGTATCGCGCCAAGGCAGCGGGAAAGGATGGGGTGTCCGAATAACACCCCAGTGTGTCAGCGAACCGGCGGTGCGTACTGGATGCCGCCGTTGTTCCACAGCGCGTTGAGCCCGCGCTTGATCTTCAACACGCTGCCCTGGCCTATGTTGCGTTCAAACACTTCACCGTAGTTACCCACCTGCTTGACGATCTGCACTACCCAATCCTTGCGCAGCTTCAGGTCCTTGCCGTATTCGCCGTCCGTTCCCAGCAACCGCGCGACGTCCGGGTTCTTGGTGGTTTTGGCCTGCTCTTCGACGTTCTGCGAGGTGATGCCCATTTCCTCGGCGTTGAGCATCGCGAACAGGGTCCATTTGACGATGCTGAACCACTCGTCATCACCCTTGCGCACCAACGGCCCCAGCGGTTCCTTGGAGATCACTTCCGGCAACACCACGAACTCGTCCGGATGAGCCATCTTGATGCGCTGGGCGTACAGGCCCGACTGATCGGTGGTCAGCACGTCGCAACGCCCGGCTTCCAGGCCCTTGGCGCTTTCGTCGGCGGTGTCGAAGGTAATCGGCGTGTATTTCATGCCATGGGTGCGGAAGTAGTCCGAGACATTCAACTCGGTGGTGGTGCCGGCCTGGATGCACACCGTCGCGCCGTCCAGTTGCTTGGCTGCGGTGACGCCCAGTTTGTTGTTCACCAGGAAGCCAATGCCGTCGTAGTAGGTAACGCCGGTGAACACCAGGCCCATGCCCGAATCACGGGAACTGGTCCAGGTGGTGTTGCGTGAGATCAGGTCGATTTCACCGGATTGCAGCGCGGTGAAGCGTTCCTTGGCGGTCAACTGGGTGAACTTCACTTTTGATGCGTCACCGAATACCGCAGCCGCCACGGCGTGGCACACATCCACGTCGATACCGGTCATCTTGCCCTTGCTGTCTGGTACGCCGAAGCCCGGCAGCCCGTCACTGACACCGCACTGGATAAAGCCTTTTTTCTGGATGGCGTCCAGGGTCGTGCCCGCCTGGGCGGTGCTCGCCAAGCCCAGCACGGCGGTGGCACCGATGGCGGCCAAAGTAGTTTTGAATGGGTTCATGCAAGGCGCTCCCTGTCATTCCTTATTATTCGGCGCCCCACAGCCCGCGCCGGTTTATAGTGCTGCCGGGCAGTATCAACGGCTTTGCGCCGCTGCCACAAACGACCTTTAGGCAAAGGCTCCTTCCGATTTGGAATGAACTGCATGATTTCAAAACGCTTGACCCCTTCGATGACCGCCCTGCAATGCTTCGAAGCCGCCGCCCGCCATTTGAGTTTCACTCGCGCCGCCGAAGAGCTGCACCTGACCCAGAGTGCGGTGAGCAAGCAGGTGGCGCAGCTGGAAGAGATGCTTTGCCACAACCTGTTCGAACGGGTGCGTCAGCGCCTGTATCTGTCGCCGGCGGGCTCGTTGTACCTGGCCGAAGTGCACAAGATCCTCACCCAGGTGGACATCTCCAGCCGTTACATCCTCACCTACGGCGGCGAGACTGAAGTGCTGCGCATCGCCACCCAGCCGACCTTCGGTGACCGCTGGCTGGTGCCCAAGCTCAAGGATTTCGCGGCGAAACATCCGAATATCCATCTGGACGTGCGCAACGAGCTGGAGCCTTTCGACGTATTGCAGGCCAAGGCCGATATCGCATTTTTCTTCGGCCAGGGCTCATGGCCGGGGGCGACCTGCATCGAGCTGTTCCGTGAGGCCGTGGTGCCGGTGTGTGCGCCAGGATTCGTCGCCGAAGGCAGCGATGCGTCGTCGCGCCACACCTTGCTGCAATGCACCTCGCGTCCGGAAGCCTGGCACGAATGGTTCCTGGAACAGGGCCTGCACTCGCAAAACAGCTACCACGGCCCGCGTTTCGACACGTTCTACATGTGCATCCGCGCGGCGCAGTCGGGCTACGGCGTGGCGCTGGTGCCGCAGTATCTGGTGGCGGATGAGCTCGCCCAGGGCAGCCTGATGATTCCCTGGAACTATGCGATGCCCAGCAGTGGCGCGCACTTCATCGCCCATGCCGAACATGCCGGCGAGATTCCCAAAGTGAAAGCCTTCCTCAACTGGATGGTGGAGTACGTCGGCACACATCCCGACTTTCAGTCATGACCCGGCGACTTTATTTCGTTTGCGGCAAAGGCGGGTGCCCGGCTTAGATAAAAACAAGCCCGTCACTGCCGAGTCCCCGATTCATGAGCCGCGAAACCATCAGCCAATCGATTTCCATTGTTCACCCCATCAGCCTCAGCCACGGTAAGAACGCTGAGGTCTGGGACACCTCGGGTAAACGCTACATCGATTTTGTTGGCGGCATTGGTGTGCTCAACCTCGGGCATTGCCATCCCGGCGTGGTCGAGGCGATTCGTGACCAGGCGACCCAACTGACCCACTACGCGTTCAATGCCGCTCCTCACGCGCCCTACATCGAGCTGATGGATCGTCTTACCGCATTTATGCCGGTGGACTACCCCGTCAGCGGCATGCTCACCAACAGCGGCGCGGAAGCGGCGGAAAACGCACTGAAGATCGTGCGAGGCGCCACCGGTCGCACCGCAGTGATCGCGTTTGATGGCGCCTTCCACGGTCGTACCCTGGCCACACTCAACCTCAATGGCAAGGTTGCCCCCTACAAGCAAAAGGTCGGTGTACTACCCGGCCCGGTGTATCACCTGCCCTACCCCAGTACCGACAACGGCGTGACCTGCGCCGAGGCACTGAAGGCCATGGACCGCCTGTTCAGCGTGGAAATCGACGTCAACGACGTAGCCTGTTTCATCATTGAGCCGGTACAGGGCGAAGGGGGGTTCCTCGCGCTGGACATCGAGTTCGCCCAGGCGCTGCGACGCTTTTGCGACGCGAACAATATCCTGCTGATTGCCGATGAAATCCAATCAGGCTTTGGCCGTACCGGTGAGCGTTTTGCTTTCTCGCGCCTGGGGATCGAGCCTGACTTGATCCTGCTGGGCAAAAGTATCGCTGGCGGTGTGCCGCTGGGCGCCGTCGTTGGGCGCAAGGCGCTGATGGACAATCTGCCCAAGGGTGGCCTGGGCGGTACCTATTCCGGCAACCCCATCGCCTGTGCGGCAGCATTGGCCACCCTCGACGCCATGACCGATGAACACCTGAAAAACTGGGGTTCACAGCAGCAAGAAGCCATCGTCAGTCGTTATGAGACCTGGCGTGCACAAGGCCTGACACCCTACCTCGGCCGCCTGACCGGCGTCGGTGCCATGCGCGGCATTGAGCTGGCCAACGCCGACGGCACACCCGCGCCGAAACAGCTGGCCCAGTTGCTCAGCCTGGCGCGGGACGCCGGTTTGTTGCTGATGCCCAGCGGCAAGTCGCGGCATATCATCCGCCTGCTGGCACCGCTGACCATCGAGCCTGCGGTGCTGGAGGAAGGCCTGGATATTCTCGAGGCCTGCCTCAAACAGTTGGACTAGTAACGCGCATCGACAGGTTTACCGCCGTTCGGCCAGTCCTTGACCTTGTCCGGGAAGTCCGGGCGCGGTTGGCCTGAGAAATACGCCGCCACGTCCACGGCTTCCTGGTCCGACAAACCGCCCTGCCCCAACGGGAATTTCTCGTGGAAGCCGATCGGCATGTTGCGTTTGACGAACGCCGCAGCCGTGTAGGTGCGCGCCATGCCGGCACCGATGTTGAACGATTGGTCGCCCCACAGCGGTGGGTAGATCAGCTCGCCATCCGCCCGCGCCAAGCCCTGGCCATTGTCGCCGTGGCACACCGCGCACTGCCTGGCGTAAACCTGCTTGCCATTGGCCAGGTCCGGCTTGATCGCCGGGTCGACCTTGCCCACGCCGCGCCCGGCTACTTTGTCTTCGGGGCGGGTGTTGTTTTTCATCCAGTCGAAGTAGGCGACCATCGCTTGCATGTCTGCCGATTGTGGCGGCAGTGGTTTGCCATTCATCGAGCGGCGGAAGCAGCCATTGATGCGCTCTTCCAGGGTCACCACCTTGCCCGCGCGCGGCGCATAGCTGGGGAAAAACGCAGAGACGCCCACAAACGGCGAGCCGTCCGCCACCGTGCCGGCGTTGAGATGGCAACTGGTGCAATTGAGTGAATTGCCGACGTTGCTAGGCAGCAACTCCTTGGTTTGCAGGTGCAGGCGCATACCACGAACCACCTGGTCGGCGTTGGGCGCCGCAAGCAACTCGGCCAGGCGTGGGGTTTCGAAGGCCGACGAATCGGTGGTGGCCGGGTTGAGTTGGTCGCGCAGTTTCTTCACTTGGGCAGCGCTGATCGGCGTACCTTCGTTGCCCCAACGGGTGCGTACGAAGCTGAGGATCTCGGCGATTTCCTGATCCTTCAAACGGGCGAAACCCGGCATGGTGTAGACCCGTGGATGCGTCGCCGTTTGTGCGGTTTCCCAGCCGGTGAGGGTGATGTGCAGCAGCGACGTCGGGTTGCTGGACGCAATGCTCGGGTTGCCGGCCAACGGTGGGAACAGACCTTTCACGCCCGCACCATCGCTGCGATGACAGTCGCTGCAGAACTGCATGTAACCCAGTCCACCGCGACTGGTGAACAAATCTGCAGGTGGCACGGCTGGGGCCTGGGCCACGGACGGCATGGGCAAGTCGTCTTTACCGGGCGGTAGGGATTTCAAGTAACTGGCGATAGCCGTCAGGTCGTAGTCGCTGAAGTGCTGGGTGCTGTGGTGAATCACATCGGCCATGTTGCCGGCGACCGTGGCAAAACGGTTTTGTCCGGTCTTGAGCAGTTGCACGGTGTCTTCCACGGTCCACAGGTTGCGCAGGCTCAGGGCACGCCAATGCTCGACGGTTTCACCGGCCAAGTAGTGCTGGCCGCTGGAACCCTCGTCGCTCATGGCTTTTTCCTGGAACGCAATGCCCCGTGGCGTGTGGCATGAGCCGCAATGGCCCAGGCCCTGGACCAGGTAGGCGCCACGGTTGAGCAGCTCATTTCTTTGCGGATCCGGCATGAAGGGCTGTTTGTCGAGGAAGGCAAAGTTCCACAGTGCCAGCCCCCAGCGCTGGTTGAACGGGAAGCCCATGTCCGCCGCAAGGTTGACCTGCTGCACCGGTTCGACGCCCTGCATCAGGTACGCGAACAAGGCACGCATGTCGGTTTCGCTCATCTTGGCGTAGGACGGGTACGGCATCGCCGGGTACAGGTTCATGCCCGTCGGCGTCACGCCTTCGCGCATGACGCGGTCGAACTCTTCGAAGGAGTAGGCGCCAATCCCTGTCTCTCGGTCCGGCGTGATATTGCTCGAATAGATCGTGCCCATCGGCGTGCTCAACTCCAGACCGCCGGCCATCACCTTGCCTTGCTTGGCGGTGTGGCAGGCGATGCAGTCGCCGAGTTGCGCGACGTATTTGCCCTGCTCAATCAGCGAAGCGTCGGGAACGTTGGCGTGCAGGGGAAGAGACAGGCAAAGCGTCGCCCCCAGCAAGGCCAGGCGGTAAAGGGAAAGCGCCATCGCATTAGTCCTTTAATAACCTGGCGTGGGGCGGTCCCCTCGGCGCAGGTCAGTGGTCGTTTTTATGGGTTCATCAGGCCTCTGTGTTGTAACGGTTTTGTGGGCGGGGGGTGTTGATGTGGGTCAGGGGCAGATCGCTGGACAAAGGCGTCAGTACTCAACGACTATCCACCACCTCCCCTCTGCACGGACGCACACCATGCTCGACATCCTCCAAGGCACGCCCGTCTGGGTCTACGCCATTTACCTGTGGATTTGCTACTACGGCATCAAGGCCTGCCTGGGCGGTCGCGAGAATCGTCGCTCGTTGGTGATCCTGCCGGTGGTGCTGGTGGTGTGGTCGTTGATGTCGCTGGCGCCTTCAATCTTGTCGAGCGGTGCGTGGATTGGCGGCGCGGTGCTGGGCAGCCTGGTGGGGATGGTGCT
This sequence comes from Pseudomonas reactans, assembly GCF_013385825.1. Lineage (GTDB taxonomy): Bacteria > Pseudomonadota > Gammaproteobacteria > Pseudomonadales > Pseudomonadaceae > Aquipseudomonas > Aquipseudomonas reactans. The sequence continues at coordinate 27,796 of NZ_JACAPG010000004.1, forward strand.
GTTCAACACTGAAGGCGCGCGGTTGGATGCCAATGGCGAGACCCTGGTGCTGCCGGGCACCTGGAAAACCCTGCTGATCTCGCAACTGTTCTTTGCGGTGAAGTACTACTTCGGTTACCAGCAAGCCGTGCATCCGCTGCTGCTGAGCACGCCGTCGATGCTGATGGCAGTCGGCGGCGTATCGGGGTTTACCGTAGGTCTGTTTTGCGGACGAGCCGTACGGCTGCAGCGGGCGCTGACGGCGTTGCGTCGGGATAAGGGCATTGTGCTGCCTTGACCTGACCACCCTCCCCCCTGAAAATGCCCGACGCTTTTTTGTCCTCGTTTACTGAAGTAGTGAAATTTCAATGTCCGATTCTTACACCGAAAAATCCGCCCCCGAAGAATCCGTAGTCGCCTTGCCTTCCAAAGCCGACTACGAAAACGCCATCAATCTTTCACAGCATCTGCCTGCGGCCAAGATCATCAGTGAGATGGTGCTGGACGCTTTCCACACGTCCAAGGAAAGCGACCAGATCCGCGAACTGCGCGTGGCCATCCGTCAGGCCCACGATGCTTTCGACGACGACAAGGCCTACGACCTGATGGGCCAGCTCAAGCAACTCAAGGACGCCGAAGCCGCCGATAACGCTGCCCTGGAAGACCTGAGCAGCAAGTTTTCGATCAGCCGCATCCTGTCCAGCTTCAAGGACGATCCTGAATTCCAGGAGTTGGTCTACGGCCTGGCGTTGAAAGTGCTGAACCAGAGCCACCAGGCCATCAGCAACCCGAGCGCCGGCAAGAGCAAGGCCTCACGGCCCAAGAAAGAAGCCGAAGTGTTTGTGATCAGCAAGGATGGCATCAGCGTCACCCTGCCGTTGCGCACGCCGCGGTCCAAGCTGAACGTCGACCGTGAGGCGTTCGAGTTCCTGGGTTTCAGCTTTGTGGGTGAAGGGGATGAGGCGGAGTTGGACGTTGAGAGTTTTGTCGATAACGCCGGCGCCGAGCAGCCGTTGAGCCGCAAGAGCGTGATTACTGCGTTGCAGCAGCAGACTGCGTTTGATGGGTACAGCATCGCGCAGCAATAACCCCACATTGTAGGAGCCGGCTTGCCGGCGAGGGCATCACCTCGGTAGCCATGACACACCGAAGTGCGTGCATCGCCGGCAAGCCGGCTCCTACAATTGTTTCGTGGTGTCAAATTGCGCAAACACCTCACGAAATCGTGCCATCTCCCGCTTGTTCCCCACCGTCACCCGAACCCACTGCGGCCAGCTTTTAAACACACGGCCGATCAGCACGCCTTGGGCTGCCAGTTTATCGATCACCTGCTCGGCCGGTTGCTTCACGTCGATCATGAAACAATTGGCCTGGGAGGCCGTGCAGGTGAAACCACGCCCCTGCAGCCAGGCCACAGTCTCATTGCGCAGTTGGTTATTGAGCGCCTTGCGTTGCGGCAACAGCTTCACGTCCTCCAAGCTGGCCAGGCCGCCGAGCAAGGTGGTGCCGGCCGGCACGTTGTCGCCGCCAAAGACGGCCAGGCGTTCCAGCAACGCCGGATGGCCGACCGCCAAGCCCAGGCGGGCACCGGCCATGCCATAGATTTTCGAGAAAGTGCGCAGCACCAGCAGGTCGTCGTGGTCCTTAACCCAACTGACCACGCTGGGTACGTCGGCGAAGTCGATGTAAGCCTCGTCCACCACCAGCACACTGCCTTTGGGTTTGTTCGTCAACGCTTCGCGGATGGCGTCGACGGGCGTAACGGTGCCAGTGGGGTTATTGGGGTTGCACAGGTAGAGCATGCCGGCCTGTGGGTCGGCGGCGAGCATGGCCGGGATGTCGTGGGCGTGGTCGGCGTTCAGGCTGACTTCCTTCACCGCAGCTTTGTTCGCCTGCGCCGCCTGGCGCGGCACTTCGTAGGATGGCGTAGCCATCACCAGACCGCGGGGCTCGGAGGTGAACGCCAGCACTGCATAGCGCAAGGCCGCCATCGAACCGGCAAAGACCGCCACCTGTTCTTCGGCAATCCCCTGCTGTTGGGCAAACAGTCCCGCCAACGCATACATACGGTCGTAAGGGTAACGTCCAGAGCTGGCGATACCCTGCTGCATCGCCTCACGCGCAGCGCGTGAGGCGCCGTAGGGGCTTTCGTTGTAATTGAGCCGCACCTTGTCAGCCTTTGCCGGCGGCGGCGCCGCAACCGCCCAGTCCAGGCGTCCCAATAAAGGCAGGGCTGCGCCCAGGGCGAGAAGGGACCGACGACTTACGCTGACCATGGGGCAACTCCTTGTTGGCGGGTGATGGATTCGCACAGCACGTACAGAGGGGTATGACGAGATAAACATCCGCAGATTTAAACCGACGCCCAAGAAAAAGCCCCGCGCTTCTCTCGAAGGCGGGGCTTTTTCACTGCGGGACCACTCAGTGAGCGTAGGTCAGCAACAGCTCTTTCGGCACTTGGAAATCCAGGGACATCATCACGCTGAGCGCGGTGATGGTGAAGATCGAGAACACGAACAGCTTGCGTGCCCAGACGGTGTCATCCACCGCCTTGTAGCCGGTCCAGGCCATGTACAACCAGTACATGCCCATGGCGGCGGCGACGGCAAGGTAGCTCATGCCGGCGTAGCCACTGAAGGTCAACATCAAGGTCGCCACGAGGAAGGCCAGGATGTACAGCAGGATATGTTTCTTGGCCACTTGGATGCCACGCTTGACCGGCAGAACCGGAATCGAAGCAGCCAGGTAGTCATTGAAGCGGAAAATCGCGATGGCGTAGGAATGCGGCATCTGCCACAGGCTGAACATCACCAGTAGCGTCAGCGCGGCCATGTCGAAGCTATTGGTTACAGCCACATAACCAATCACCGGCGGCATCGCCCCCGACAGACTACCCACCAGCGTGCCGTGAACCGACTTGCGCTTGAGGTATAGGCTGTAGAGGCCGACGTAGATGACAAAGCCGATCACGGCAAACAGCGCCGCCAGCGGGTTGGCCACCTTGTACAACAACGCCACACCGGCAACACCCAGGACGGTCGCGTAGATCAGTGCCAGTTTCAGGGAGATAAGGCCCTGGACCAGCACGCGATTCTTGGTGCGTTCCATCTTGATATCGATGTCACGGTCGATGCAGTTGTTGAACACACAACCGGAAGCTACCACCAGGGATGTGCCGATCATTGCAGCCAGGAAGATGGCCAGATCGACATGTCCCTTGGAGGCCAGGAAGAAACCGCCCGCCACAGAAAGCACGTTACCGAAAATGATCCCCGGTTTGGTGATTTGGATAAAGTGCTTAAGCGACATCGGGTCTTACCTCACTTCGCCATCATGAACGTATGGATGCTGAACATGATCCATATCGACAGGCCAACCAGCAGTACGATTACGATCCCTGCGAACACGAACGCAACCACGTTGTCGCGCTGTTCTTTGGAACGGTCCAGGTGCAGGAAGTACACCAGGTGCACCAGTACCTGAATCACCGCGAATGCCAGCACGATCATCAACGTGATCGACTTCGGCAGGGTCGGGTACATCACCAGACCGAACGGGATGAGCGTCAGGATTACCGACAGGATGAAGCCGATGGCGTACGACTTAACGCTGCCGTGGCTCGCATCATGGCTGTCATGGTCATGGGAGTGTGCATTAGCCATTACAGAGTCCCCATCAGGTAAACAACGGTGAAGACGCAGATCCAGACCACGTCCAGGAAGTGCCAGAACAGGCTCAGGCAGGTCAGGCGAGTCTTGTTGGTGTTGGTCAGGCCGTGCTTATTGACCTGATACATCATCACCGCCATCCACAGCAGGCCGGCAGACACGTGCAGACCGTGGGTACCTACCAGCGTGAAGAACGCGGACAGGAAGCCGGAACGGTGCGGGCCGTAGCCTTCGGAGATCAGCAGGTGGAACTCGTTGATCTCCATGCCGATGAAGCCCAGGCCGAACAGGAAGGTCAGTCCCAACCAGCTCAGTACGCCTTTCTTGTTGCCCTTGTAGAAGGCCAACATGGCAAAGCCGTAGGTGATCGAACTGAACAACAGCAAGGCGGTTTCGCCGAGCACGTAAGGCAGTTCGAAGATGTCGTGGCCCGACGGGCCACCCGCTACGTTGTTTACCAGTACCGCGTACACCGCGAAGATCGACGCAAACAAGATGCAGTCGGTCATCAGGTAGAGCCAGAAACCGAAAACGGTCATCGGCCCCGAGTCGTGGTGATGGTCATCGTGCCCATGGTCATCGACATGGGCGTGTCCAGCATTGGTCACTAAGTTCGACATGGTTTAAGCCTGTTCCAACGAGGTTTCTACACGGTTGGCCGGGATTTTCTTCTCGGCGACCAGGCGAGCGTGTTGCTCGGCTTCGATGCGTTCGATCGTCTCGACCGGCACCATGTAGCCTTGATCATCACGTGCAGCGTGGACAATGAAGTAGCCGATGGTGCCCACCAGGCTCGCGATTGCCAGCCACCAGATGTGCCAGATCATCGCGAAGCCGAACACGGTCAACAGCGCGCCCATCACCACGCCAGTGGCGGTGTTGTTTGGCATGTGGATCGGTTCGTAGTGCTTAGGACGCTGGTACGCAGTACCGTCTTCCTTGGCTTCGGTGAACGCATCAATGGTGTTCGCAGTCGGGATCACGGCGAAGTTGTAGAACGGCGGTGGCGACGAAGTCGACCATTCCAGGGTGTGGCCATTCCATGGGTCACCGGAGTCGCAAGCGTTCTGCTTACGGTCACGGACACTCACGTACAGCTGGATCAGCTGGCAAGCGATACCCACGGCGATCATCACCGCACCGAACATGGCGACGTACAGGTACGGCACCCACTCAGGGTTGGTAGTGGCGTTCAGACGACGGGTCATGCCCATGAAGCCCAGTGCATAGAGCGGCATGAACGCGACGAAGAAGCCCGAGATCCAGAACCAGAATGCAGCCTTGCCCCAGCCTTCGTGCAGCTTGAAGCCGAACGCTTTCGGGAAGTAGAAGCTGAAACCAGCGATGTAACCGAATACCGCGCCGCCGATGATCACGTTGTGGAAGTGAGCGATCACGAACAGGCTGTTGTGCAGCACGAAGTCAGCACCCGGGATGGCCAGCAGTACGCCGGTCATGCCGCCGATGGCGAAGGTCACCATGAAGCCCAGGGTCCACAGGACCTGGCTGGTCATGCGCAGACGACCGTGGTAGATGGTGAACAGCCAGTTGAATAGCTTCACCCCCGTCGGGATGGAAATCAGCATCGTCGCCAGGCCGAAGAAGGCGTTGACGCTGGCCCCCGAACCCATGGTGAAGAAGTGGTGCAGCCACACCATGAAGCCCAGTACGGAGATTGCGCCCGATGCATAAACCATCGAGTGGTGACCGAACAGGCGCTTGCCGGTAAAGGTCGAGATCACTTCGGAGAAGATACCGAACGCTGGCAGGATCAGGATGTACACCTCAGGGTGACCCCATGCCCAGAACAGGTTCACGTACATCATTGGATTGCCACCAAGTTCGTTGGTGAAAATGTGGAAATCCAGGTAACGGTCAAGCGACAGCAGCGCCATGGTAGCGGCCAGAATCGGGAACGAAGCCACGATCAGGACGTTGGCCCAGGTGCAAGTCCAAGTGAAGATCGGCATGTCCATCAGTTTCATGCCAGGGGCGCGCATTTTCAGGACGGTGGCCAGGAAGTTGACCCCCGTCAATGTCGTCCCGAGTCCTGATAACTGTAGGGCCCAGATGTAGTAGTCCACACCCACGCCAGGGCTGTATTGCAGGCCCGACAATGGCGGATACGCAACCCAACCGGTCTTGGCGAATTCGCCGACGCCCAGGGACACGTTGATCAGCACCACGCCGGAAACCAGCAGCCAGAAGCTCAGGGAGTTCAGGAACGGGTAGGCAACGTCACGCGCGCCAATCTGCAGCGGCAAGGCAAGGTTCATCAGGCCGGTGAAGAATGGCATCGCCATGAAGATGATCATGATCACACCGTGGGCGGTGAAGATCTGGTCATAGTGTTCAGGTGGCAGGTAGCCAGGCGAACCCTCGGTGGCCATGGCCAACTGGGTACGCATCATGATGGCGTCGGCAAAACCACGCAGCAGCATGACCATGGCAACGATGACGTACATGACGCCGATTTTCTTGTGGTCGACCGAAGTCAGCCACTCGGTCCACAGGTAGGTCCACTTCTTGAAGTACGTGATACCTGCAAACAGTGCCAGACCACCCAGCGCGATCATGGCGATAGTCACCATTACGATCGGCTCGTGGAACGGGACCGCATCCCAACTTAATTTACCAAACATCGTTTACTCCTCTGCCCCAGCAGTTGAATGCGAGCCCGTGTCAGAACCTTCAACCGCGGCCACTTCTTTCTTCTCGTGCTTGACCGGCTTGCCTGGCTTCATACCTTCGTACTTGTCGACGATTTTCTGAAACAGGTTCGGCTCATACGTGGAGTACAGAGCGACTGGGTTGTTCTGGCTTGGTTTGGTCAGGGCATCGTATTCAGCTTGATCAAGCTGTTTAGGTGCGGCCTTGACTTCGGCTACCCAGGCGTTGAAACCTTCCTGGCTCGTCGAGATCGCTTTGAATTTCATGCCGGTGAAGCCAGCGCCGCTGTAGTTTGCGGAGATACCTTCCATTTCAGCTTTTTCGTTGGCGATCAGGTGCAGGCGAGTCTGCATGCCTGCCATCGCGTAGATCTGGCCGCCCAGGGCTGGGATGAAGAACGAGTTCATCACGGCGTCGGAGGTGATCCGGAAGTTAAGCGGAGTGTTCTCCGGGAACTGGATTTCGTTGACGGTGGCGATACCCAGGTCCGGGTAGATGAACAGCCACTTCCAGTCCAGCGCGACCACTTCGATGTTGATCGGCTTGACGTCGGATTCCAGCGGACGGTACGGGTCCAGCTCATGGGTCGACTTATAGGTGATGTAACCCAGGGCGATGATGATGAGGATTGGCACCAGCCACACTGCGACTTCAATCTTGGTGGAGTGCGACCACTTCGGCGCGTAGGTCGCGCTGGTGTTCGACGCGCGGTATTTCCAGGCGAAGGCGAAGGTCATGATGATCACAGGCACCACAACCAACAACATCAGCAGGGTGGCGGTGATGATCAGGTTTCGTTGATCCAGACCGATCTGTCCTTTTGGGTCCATCAAGGTCCACTTGCAGCCTCCCAGCATTAACATCATGCCCAGCAGCGGCAAAAAGCCTAGTAATCGGGGGTACCTGTTTTTACTCATCTCACGACCTCTAAAGCAGCTTGCGCAATGCAGTTGGGTTTTGATCGCCAACACTTCACCCTGCCAAGGGTTGGCATTTCTCTTCGATTGAATAAGAGCCTGCCCATCACGCCATTAGGTGGCGTTTCACGGACCTGCGGTGAGTTCTTATTCGATTTCGTGGTTAAAGGCCTTGTTACAGACCAATTCCATTTGGTGCGGATAGTTGAAAGGCTGTCGGAACCTTGGGGTCGCACAGAGCCGTCCATCTGCCCCTCGACCGCTCCAGTGCTCAAATATTGAACAGCACCGGACATTCAGTGCGGGCGATTGTAGTTAGCTAGCGATGTATAAACCATGTCTTATAAAGAAATAATTTTTATCGATTACAGCAATAATCCTTCACCAATATTGCAAAGGTTCGCGATCTTATCGCGTTCGATTCTCAACAAAAACCACAAAAATTGCCGTGTTATAGGGTAATCCGTTGCAGTCCTTACGCGCTGTAAGGGCATGCCAAACCCATGCAACCCCCCATAAAACAAGGCATTCGGACATCACCCAATTGCTGGCGTGGCCTGAGGTTCGTGGCCTCGCCGGAACCACGAACTGACAGCACATCTTGGCCGTTTTATGCAAATTTAAGCGGCCGTTTGGCGGGTCAGAAACGTCCTGCGGCAGCTTCCGTGTGACAACATGTCGCACACTGCGCGCACCCAAGATTGTCCCGCGTCACGTTCTATTCACAAATCCCTACAAACAAAAACGCCCCGGTCTTCCTTCAAGAAGGACCGGAGCGTTTCAGGGATGGGCTCAGGCTTTGCGCTGGCGATTCCGGTAAATGCCCAACGGCACCAGGATCACGGTCAGTACGAACGCGACCAGCGCCCACTGCGCCAGGGACAGACCCAGCACGGGTGGATACGGGGTGCTGCAGAAGCCATCGACCTGGAACCCCAGGGGGAACACTTTGGCCAGTGGCAGGTCATCGACGATCGGTTGCAGCACATCAATGCCGCAACTGACCTGGGGGAAGAACTGGGTGTACACGTGGTGACCGGCTGCAGCCACACCGCCGAGGGCGCTGAGTATCACCAGCCCTTCGAAAAACGTGAGCGCCCCTTTGGTGCGCATGGCCGCACCGATGAACGCGAAGATCGCGATCAACAGCAAGGCGTAGCGTTGCAGGATGCACAGCGGGCACGGCGCCTCGCCGAGTACCACCTGCATATAAAGCGCACCGCCGATCAGCGCCAGGCAGATGATGCCCAGCAACACCAGAAAGCGCCGCTCCCTGCCTAAACGCAATTCGTCACTCATTTCCGGTTCCCTTTGTTTGGTTGTGCCAATGGCCGCAAGTTTACACACAGGGAGTGGTTTAAACAGAGGGGGGTTAACAGGGGATTAATGCGCCTTTCTGTAGGAGCGAGCTTGCTCGCGAAAAACGCCAGGGCGCCGTATTCATTCTGGACGGGCGCGTTTTCGTTGGCGATCTTCGCGAGCAAGCTCGCTCCTACAAAGGGCTGGAGTTATTCCAGCGCCGCAGCCGGGCCAAAGAATTCGTAGCGACTTTGCTTCTCTGGCACACCCAAGGCCTTGAGATGACGCTTGATCGCGCCCATGAAGCCTTTAGGGCCAAGGAAGTAGGCATCGATGTCGCGCTGCTCCGGCAACCACGCCGCCAGTTGTTCCTGGCTGAGCAAACCCACCTTGTCCGCCGCCGGGCTCACACCATCATCCTCGGCGTAGCAATAGAAGCGCTTGAGCTGTGGGTGCTTGGCCGCCAGGGCATCGACCCAATCACGGAACGCATGCACCCCGCCGTTACGCGCGCAGTGGATGAAGTGCACCGGGCGCTGGGTAGCCAGGGCGGCTTCGAGCATCGGCAAGGTCGGCGTGATGCCCACTCCACCGCTGATCAGCACCAGCGGTTTGTCGCTGGCTGCCAGGGTGAACTCTCCCGAAGGCGGAAACAGGTCAATAGTCGCACCGACGTGCAGTTGGTCGTGCAGGTAGTTGGACACCCGCCCTCCGGCTTCGCGCTTGACGCTGATGCGGTACAGGCCCGAATCGGTCAGGGCTGACAGCGAATAGTTGCGGCGCACTTCCTCGCCATCCAGCACCAGTCTCATGCCGATGTATTGGCCCGGTGCAGCGGCAAGAATCGGACCGTTGTCCACCGGGGCAAAGTAGAAGGAGATAATCTCGTCACTCTCCACCACGCGCTTGACGATGATGAACGGCCGCGCCCCCCGCCAGCCACCCGGGGCCTGCGCTTTCTCTTCATAGATCGCCGCCTCGGCGCCGATCAGGATGTCGGCCAGTTGGCCATAGGCCGCGCCCCAGGCGTTCATCACCTCGGGCGTCGCAATCTCACTGCCCAGCACTTCGGAAATCGCGCGCAGCAGGCAGGCGCCGACGATCGGGTAATGCTCCGGCAGGATCTGCAAGGCCACGTGCTTGTTAATGATCTTGGCCACCAGGTCGCCCAGTTGGTCCAACTGGTCGATATGCCGGGCATACATCAACACCCCGTTGGCCAAGGCGCGGGGCTGGTCGCCGCTGGCCTGGTGGGCCTGGTTGAACAGCGGGCGAACTTCCGGGTACTCGGAAAGCATCATGCGGTAGAAATGGGTGATCAGCGCTTCGCCGCCGCTTTCCAGCAGGGGCACGGTGGATTTGACGATGGCACGGTCTTGGGCACTAAGCATGGGAGCCTCCTGGGCTTCTTTACTGATTGTCTTTACCTAATCAGTATTCGTGCCAAAAAATAAATCGTTTAATTTCAATAGCTTATTTAATTTGTAGTCAGTATGACTTCCTGCAACGTATAGTCATAAGGACTACAAGGAGTCATTATGACTGCGCAATCGCTGCTCACCACCCTGCTGCCCCTGGTCGCCGACCTGTCCCGTGAACTGCCCGAGGGCGAGCGTTATCGTCGTCTATTACAAGCCATGCGCGCCTTGCTGCCCTGTGACGCCGCCGCGCTGTTGCGCCTGGACGGCGAATGGCTGGTGCCGCTGGCCGTCGACGGTTTGAGCGCCGACACCCTGGGCCGGCGTTTCAAGGTCAGCGAACACCCGCGCTTTGCCGTGTTACTGAGCAGCCCAGGCCCTACGCGGTTTGACAGTGACAGCGAATTGCCCGACCCCTACGACGGCCTGGTCGATGGACTGCACGGGCACCTGGAAGTCCACGATTGCATGGGCTGCCCGCTGTTCGTCGACGATCAGCCCTGGGGCCTGCTGACCCTGGACGCCCTCGACACCGAGCGATTCGAGCGCGTGGAACTGGACGCCCTGCAAGCCTTCGCCAGCCTCGCCGCCGCCACCGTCAATGTGGCTGAGCGTATCGAACGCCTGACCCTGCGCGCGGAAATCTACCGCGAGGCCAGCGGCCAGCAGCACAAGGAGATGATCGGCCAGAGCAAACCCCACAAGCGCCTGGTAGAAGAGATCAAGCTGGTGGGCGGCAGCGACCTCACCGTGCTGATCACCGGCGAAACCGGGGTAGGCAAGGAATTGGTGGCCCAGGCCATCCACGCGGCCTCGACGCGCGCGGATAAACCGCTGATCAGCCTCAACTGCGCCGCCCTGCCGGAAACCCTGGTGGAAAGCGAGCTGTTCGGCCATGTGCGCGGGGCCTTTACCGGCGCGTTGAACGAACGTCGTGGCAAGTTCGAACTGGCCAATGGCGGCACGCTGTTTCTCGATGAAGTGGGCGAACTGTCGCTGACTGTGCAGGCCAAGCTGCTGCGAGTACTGCAAAGCGGTCAATTGCAACGCCTGGGCTCGGACAAGGAACACCAGGTGGACGTGCGCCTGATCGCCGCCACCAACCGCGACCTCGCCGACGAAGTGCGCAATGGCCGCTACCGCGCCGACTTCTATCACCGCCTCAGCGTCTACCCGCTGCAAGTGCCGGCGCTGCGCGAGCGCGGGCGCGATGTACTGCTGCTGGCCGGCTTTTTCCTTGAGCAGAACAGGTCACGCATGGGCCTGGGCAGTCTGCGCCTGACCAGCGACGCCCAGGCGGCGCTGCTGGCCTATAACTGGCCGGGGAATGTACGGGAGCTGGAGCATTTGATCGGACGCAGCGCGCTGAAAGCCTTGGGAAACTGTCGCGAGCGTCCGAAGATTCTGAGCCTGAACGCCCAGGACCTGGATCTGCCCGATGTCAGTGCGCCGGTGATCGACGAACCGGTCGATGCGGTGCCCAGCGTAACCGGCGACCTGCGCCAGGCCACCGAACACTATCAACGCCAGATCATCAGCGCCTGCCTGGAGCGCCACCAGCACAACTGGGCCAGCGCAGCCCGTGAACTCGGGCTGGACCGCGCCAACCTAGGCCGCATGGCCAAGCGCCTCGGCCTCAAATAACCCCCACGCGCTGTAGGAGCCGGCTTGCCGGCGATAGCGGTGGGTCAATTAAAGACAAGCTGTCTGACATACCGCCATCGCCGGCAAGCCGGCTCCTACACTGATGGGTCAGGCCAAGGATTGTGAGGCAACCACGACCGGCTTGGGCTTACGAAACACCAACACATTGCCCAGCATCACCAACACCAACCCTGCCAGCGCTGGTGCAGTCCACTGGTACCCTTCGGCAAACGCCGACACGTTTAGCGCTACCACCGGGAACAGCACCGTGCAATACGCCGCGCGCTCCGGCCCCATGCGTCCGACCAACGTCAGGTAGGCAGTAAAGCCGATCACCGAGCCTGGAATCACTAGGTACCACAGCGCGCCGATGTACCGCGCGCTCCAGTCCATCTCAAAGGGAATCCCACGCATTGCGCAATAGGTCGCCAGCATCGCCGAGCCGTACGCCATGCCCCAGGCATTGGTCGTCAGCGGCTTGAGCCCGGCCTTCTGTTGCAGGCTAGACAGCATATTGCCGGCCGAGAAACACATCGTCCCCAGCAACGCCAACCCCAAGCCGAGCAAGGTCTGCGGGCTGGCGGTATGCCCCACCAGTTCCGGCCAGAACAGCAGGCCCAAGCCCATCAAACCCAGCCCGCCGCCCATCAACACATTGCGCGCCACCCGCTGGCCGAAAAAAACCCGGGCATTCAGCGCATTCCACAGCGTGGCCGTGGAAAACACCACCGCCACCAGGCCGCTGGGAATCCACTGGCTGGCGGTAAGGAAGCACATGAAGTTGACGCAGAACAGACACAGGCCCTGCGCCACACAAATCAAATGCCCACGCCGATTCATCACCTGCAACTTGCGGCTGAGCAGCAACAACACAAACAACACCAGCGCCGCCAGGCCGAAGCGATAGACGATGGACACGGGAATCGCCACCACGCCCAGCTGCCATTTGAGGGCGATCCAAGTGGTGCCCCAGATCAGCACGGTGAGTAAATACAGGGAAAGGTTCATAGCGGGCTCCATCGATTGAGCCACAGTGTGGCCCGCGATTCATGGCACGCTCTTGCACAATCTTGCGCTTTTGTCGGACGGTGGGCGCACAGCACTCACCGCGCGGAGTAGGATGCAAGGCGTCGGAGAGTACGAACCATGCCTGATCTGGAATCCCTGCAAGTCTTTCAAGCCCTTAACCGCTCGCCCAATGCACGCCTCGAAGCCTGCGCCGAGCTCGGTGACGGCTTGTCTGCAGCCTTGTGGAGCAACCATCACGATGCCCAGGATTACCAGGCGCCCAGCCATCACACCTTGTCGTGCTACATCGGCGGCGGCACCGGCACCTTTCGGCGCGACCAGCCCGGCACCAAGGGCGGGCCCGACAAGCTGTGCATCCTGCCCGCCGAGCATCAGTCGGCCTGGGTGATCAACGGCGAAATCCGCCTGGCCCATATGTACTTCAGCCCGGAGCAATTCGCCCTGGGCTGCGTCACCCTGCTCGACCGCGAACCGCGCACCCTGCAATTGCGCGAAAGCACCTTCCTGGAAGACGCCAGCCAGGCCCGGCGCTTTCACCAGTTGATCGCACTGAACTGGCACGAACCCGCCGAACGCCTGCTGACCAGCAGCCTGGCCCACGAAATGCTCAGCCATACCCTGCTCAGCCAGGTGGGTGCCCGCGAAGGATTGCGGTTGAAAGGCGGGCTGGCGGCGCATCAGCGACGGCTGTTGGTGGAGTACATCGACCAGCACCTGGAAGACCCGATCAGCCTGGGCCAATTGGCCGGGATGTGTGCACTGTCGGAATACCATTTCGCGCGGATGTTCCGCCAAAGCTTCGGCCTGCCGCCGCACCAATACCTGCTGGCGCGTCGCCTCACCCGCGCCCAGGCCCTGCTGCGCAGTGGCGCCCTGCCCTTGAGTGAAATTGCCTTGATGTGCGGTTTCTCCAGCGCCAGCCACTTCACCCATCGCTTCCGCCAAGCCATGGGCGCCACGCCCGGCGAGTACCGACAGGCGTTTTGCGCCTAGGTCATCAACCCCAATGTCTTGGCCTTGGCCACCGCTTGCGTGCGCCGCTCCACGCCGAGCTTGCTGTGGATACGCCGCGCGTGGGTCTTGACCGTATGCAGGGAGATAAACAGCCGGTCGGCGATTTCCAGATTGGAATTGCCCAGGGCGATCAACTGCAGCACCTCCAGCTCACGCTGGCTGAGTGGGCTTTCTGCCGCACCTGACACTGGCGCTTGCGGCTCCATGCCCAGCTCGCTCAATAACCCCGGCGAGCGCAACCGCAGTTCACGAATCGCCTGCTGCACCTGGCAGCGTGCCGCCAACGCCAGCCCGGTTTGCAGCGAGCGGCGCGCCAGCGTGGAATCACCGATTTGCCAGGCCACTTCGCCCAGCACCAAGTGCAGCTCGGTTTCCAGGCAGAGCATGCCGCGTTGGCGGGTGGTGTCCAGCAAGGCCGTGAGCCGCGCCACTGGCTGATCGGCGCAACCCAGCTTCACTTCAGCCAGCACCAGCAGGTACTCCAGGCGCGGCACCAGCTCCAGAGTGGCCGGCGGTGCCTGTCTGGCCTGGGGCCCACGAAAGTGGCGAAGCACGCGGCGAACCGCTTCCACTGTCAATTCGGCACGCCCCTGCTGCAACCAGAAATGCCCGCTGACCAGCAGCAACACCGCGCGGTACACCGTGTCGGGCACCTGACGCTGTTGCATCAGCCGCTCGGCATCGCGCAGTTGCACAAAGGCCTGGGCGTAATCGCCACGGTTGGCGGCCAGCAGAGCCAGTCCAAGGAATCCGTAAAGCACGCGTTTGTCCTGGCTGTGCAGGCACATCTTCAAGCCCGCCTCGAAACACTCGGCAGCCAGGCTGTCCTGCCCTTGCCGCAACGCCAAGTGCCCGCGCCGCAGGGCGATGCGCCCGACCAAAGGCCCGGCCTTGAGGCGCTGCTTGAGCAGCATCGCCTGCACATTTTCCAGCAGGCTTTGCGCCCGATAAGGGGCGCCACGCTGCTCCAGCAGTTGCGCGTGATCCAGCTCCAACAGGGCTTCGAGCAGCAACGAGCCATGAGCACGGGCCAGGCACAAGGCTTCGCGGCTCAGGGCCTGGGCCACGTCCAGTTCACCACGCAGCAAGGCTTGCTGGGTGAGGCCCGAAAGGCACATCAACCGCGACGTCCAGGCGCTGTCGGGCAAGGCTTGCAGCGCCTCCAGAAAATGCTCGCGAGAGCGCTCGGCATCACCGCCCAGATGCAGCAACCAGCCCCATTGCGCCTGCCAGCGCGCCAGCAGGTAGCGCTGTTGCGCCGCCGTCGGTTGCGGCGCGAAGCGTGCCAGTTGATGGATGCATTGCGCAGCTTGCTCAAAGCGCCCGGCGAACAGCAACGCCGCCGTCAGCAAACCGACCAATTGCGCCGAACCGAGCATCAGCTCATCGCCCTGCTGTTCATGCAGGCGCAACAGCAACATCGCGTTCTGCTGGCGGAACAGGTCTTCAAAACTGAAGTGCTGCAACAGGCTCACCGCCACTTCATATTCTTCGGCGAGCAAGGCGTGTTCAAACGCGGCCTGCCAGTCCTGTTCGGCGGTGAACCATTGGCAGGCGCGGCGATGCCATGAACGCTTGGCTGGCCAGGGCTCGTCACGCAGCAAATCGGCGAGGGGTGGAAAGACCTGCAGCCACTCGGTGTCTTCCCAGGGTTGGACAAACGCGCCGAGGGCCTGCAGATCGTGCAGGTACTGATCACCGTCGCCAAAGCCGAACAGGTGCTCGCACAACCCCGCGTTGAAGCGCGGCAAATGCGCCAGCACGCGCCAGGCTTCGGCCAGTTCGGGTGGCAAGGTGCTGAACAGCTCGTGTTGCAGGTAATCGAGCAGGGTTTTTTCCGGGTGGCCGTCCCCCAGCAAGGCGATGCGCGCGCCGGCACACCAGCCGGCACTGAACTGCAACACGCTGTCGACAGACTGCCCTGGGGCATGAATGAGCAATTGCTGGACCTCGGCAGGGCTGAACGCCAAGTCTGCGCCAAACTCCAGCAGCTCATCGTCCAGCAGCAACCGCGGCCAATTGCACAGTGGCCGGCGCCGCGCGCCCAGCCACCAGGTCAGGGCTGGACTGCTGGCGGTCAACAGGCGATCGAGCAAAGCGTCGGTGTCCGGCGCGGGCAAGCGGCAGAAGTCATCGAGGAACACCCACGCCGGGGCCTGCCAACGCGCAAGGTCCGACAGCAGGGTCGCTTCATCGGTGAACGGCAAACCCAGGTTCTGCGCCAGGCGCTGGCAAAGATCGAGGGGGCTCAGGGCAGCACCATTGAGCGGCAACCAGTACACCGGGCAATCCTTGGGTGCCTGCAACGCGCACTCGGCGAGCAGCGCGCTCTTGCCACTGCCGCCGGGCGCGCACAGCAACTTGACCCTGACCTGTGCCGCCAGCAAAGGCTCGGCCAAGCGTGGGCGCAACAAATGATGGGCGGACAGCCGAGGCATGAATCCAGGACGGTCCAGGCAGCGTGTCATGGCGGTCATTGCTGCATCCTGCTTTTTTATTGTTATGCAACGTGGCGCCTACCCTAGCCCCGTCCCTGGCAGTTACTGAAGAAGTATTCAGAACAATGATCAACGGACATAGACCACTGTAGGAGCGAGCTTGCTCGCGAAAAACTCATAGGCGCCGCGTGCACACTGGATGCGCGCGTCATCATTGACGTTCTTCGCGAGCAAGCTCGCTCCTACAGAGAGTCGTGTTATCGAACCCCTTCGGCCCTCAATGCGGCCGGGGTGTAGTCCGCCGCCTTGGCCGCAAAACCGAACACAAAGCTGCTCTTCTCCTCATTCTTCATGCCCAGCGCGATGTAGCGCCCGGCGATGATGTCGTAGAGGGTTTCCACGGTGTACGCCGGAGTCTGGTGGTCGTAATAGAACTGCGCATGACCTTCGGCGACACGCCACAGTTGACCACGGCCGTCGTAGTGATCCACCAGTGCCACCTGCCAGCTGTCTTCATCGATGTACATGTGGCGCTTGGCGTAGATGTGCCGCTCACTCGGCTTGACCGTGCCCACCACTTCCCACACGCGGTGCAACTCATAGCGGGTCAGGTCCTGGTTGATATGGCCGGCCTTGATGATGTCGTCGTACTTGAGTGTCGGCTGGTCCAGCTTGTAGCTGTTGTAGGGGATGTACATCTCTTTCTTGCCCACCAGCTTCCAGTCGTAGCGGTCCGGGGCGCCGGAGAACATGTCGAAGTTGTCCGAGGTGCGCAGGCCGTCGGAGGCAGTGCCGGGCCCGTCATACGCCACTTGCGGCGCGCGGCGTACGCGACGCTGGCCGGCGTTGTAGATCCACGCCAGGCGCGGCTCCTTCACCTGGTCGAGGGTTTCGTGCACCAGCAGCACGTTGCCCGCCAGGCGCGCCGGGGCCGTCACCGATTGCTTGAAGAAGGTCAGCACGTTGGCCGCCTTGGCCGGGTCCATGTCCGGGATCAGTTGCGGCACCGCCACTTCCTCTTCGAAGCGGATCGGCGTGTAGCTGCCGTTGGTCTGCGGCGTGGCCTGGGTGATGATGCGGCGCAGGTTGCCGCCGTGGTAGCGGGTGATGTGGTTCCACAGCACTTCCACGCCATTCTTCGGAATCGGAAACGCGTAGTAGCGATTACCGGTGAAACCCTCCAGTCCATTGCCGTCGTTGATCGGCTTGACGTTCAGCGCACTGCGCTTGATCGACTCGTAGATCTCCGGCGGCAGGTTGACCGTGCGGTGGGTTGGGTACACCGGGATCTTGTAGGTTTCGGGGTAGCGCTTGAACATCGCCACCTGGCCGTCGGAGAGTTTGTCCTTGTACTTGTCGACGGTGGCTGCGGTGATCACGAACAGCGGTTTTTCACTGGCGAACGGGTCGGCCAGGAAACCCTTGCTGTCCACCGCACCGGCATTTTTCGGGATGCCACCGGTCCAGGCCGGAATCGAGCCGTCGGCGTTGCCGGCTTTTTCGGCGCCGACCGGGGTCAGGGTGGTGCCGAGCTTGGCCGCCTCTTCCGGCGACACCGCTGCCATCACGTGGGTGGCCAACAGGCTGAGGGCCAACACTGCAATTGTCTTACGCATGGATGCTTGTCCTTCTTTAAGCCAGGTCAGAAGTTCGCGCCGAAGCTGAGGGCGAGGAAGTCGCGGTCGGTCAGGGTGTTGTAGTCGCCGCCGAAGAAGTCGGTGTAGCTCAGGCTGGCGGTGTAGGTGCTGCGGTAGTCCGCGTCCACACCGATGCTGATGGCCTTGGCGCCTTTGTTGAACAGGCCATTGGGGCCGTAGCCGGCCACGTCATGGGACCAGGACAGGTTGGGCTTGAGGTTCACCCCGAAAATCGCGTTGTTGTAGTCAAGGATCGCCCGCGCGCGGTAACCCCAGGAATTGGCGGTGACGAAACCATCGGTGTCACCTTGGAAACCATAGGCACCG
Source organism: Pseudomonas reactans (assembly GCF_013385825.1). Lineage (GTDB taxonomy): Bacteria > Pseudomonadota > Gammaproteobacteria > Pseudomonadales > Pseudomonadaceae > Aquipseudomonas > Aquipseudomonas reactans. The sequence continues at coordinate 45,836 of NZ_JACAPG010000004.1, forward strand.
TAGACCGAGTCGCGGCCGTAGCGCAGTTTGGATTTGTCTTCCAGCCCGGCGACGTGTACGTACGCAGCCTCGCCAACCAGCGTCAGGCGTTCGGCCCCCAGCACCTGGTCAAAGAACTGGGTCATGGTGCTTTGGATCTGGGTGATTTCCTTGCGGCGGTAGCCTTTGTTGTCGTCACCGAAGTTGCTGCGGATTGGCGAGGCCAGTTGGCCGGAGGTCGGGTTGACCAGCGCCAGGGTCAGGTCGGTGGTATTGAGTTGCACCGGGGCATTGGGGCGGTAGCTAATCTCGCCGGTCCACGCCGTGCCGGTGGGCAAGGTGGTGGAGAAGCTGGCGCCGAACAGACGGATGTCTTCCGGGTAGTCAAGGTAATACTGACCACGACCGAGCATCGTGCTGGTGACCAGCCCTGCGCCGGGGCGAGTGACCGGCTGCAGGAGGTTAGCCAGGTCACGGATGGCGTTCATCGTCGTCGCATTGGAGTTGTTGGTGATCGTCCCCACCGTCGGGGTGCGGCTGTGATAGTTCATGAAGTACAGGCCGTACTCGGTGTCATCCCCGAGCCAGCGCAACGCCGTACCGAATTGGCCGGAATCGCGTGCATCACGGTCACGCGCGCGCTGCACAATCACGCCTTCGGGAGTCACTTCGAAGCCTTGGCCAAACCGTGCCGCCACTGGCTGCAACGGCGCAATCGCCGGGTTACCCACCGTGTAGTTGCCATTACAGCCGTGGGCCGCCACATCCCCACCAAAGAATGTGCCGCAATTATCCAGTACGGTATTTTCCCAGTTCAGTTGGTAAAAACCTTCCACTGTCAGCTGGTTGGTCAAGCTCTGGGAGGCGAACAGCATGTTCACCGGAATCAGCCCTTCCTTGATTTCCGCACCTGGGCGGCGGAAGGCTGAGACGTCGATGGGGTTGATGCTGTTGATGGAGTTACCGATAAAGGTGCTCTCGCCCCAACTGACCACTTGTTTGCCCAGCCGCACGTTCCCTGGCTGATCGCCAATGGAATAGTTGTGATAGACGAAGGCATCGAGCAATTCGTAGCCGGAAGACCGCGCACCTTCATCGCGGTGGTGATTGCTGATCTGTTTGAATTCGCGATCTTCATCCTGCAACTCGAAGTCGTACCAGTACTTGCCCCGCACGAACACGCCGCTGTCACCGTACTTGAGTTCCAGGTCGTGAATACCCTTGAAGATCTTGGAAAAGGTCTCGCCCTTCTTGAAGTTCAGGCGACCGTCATCCCCGGTAGACGCCTGGCCAGTGCCGCCGTTGACGGTGCCCACCAGCTTTTTATCGGCGTCGCGCATGCCCCAGCTCGCGCCCACCGACAGCGAGGAATCGAATTGCCCTTCGATCTCGCCAATGTTGAACGAAACAGCCTGTGCCTGGGCACAGCACCCCAACGCAACCGCAGCGGCCAGCGCCTGTGGCCTGAAGATGGCGCGCATTGTTGTTCTTGTCATGCGTCTTCCCCGGTGAGTGACAGAAGGCCCCACCCTACTGCCGCCCATCAGGAGCGATAAGCGCACCAAGGAGGGATTCGTGTTGTCGCCCGAAAGGATGACAGGGCGCTCTGGCCTGGGCTTGGGGCACCGGCATGCATTGGGTGGATGGTGGCTTATCAGGGGAATGTATGGAGAGCGCTGAAACTGTTGCCTATTGTGCAACAGTCCTTGTCACGAATCGGCATTACTCATTTTGTTACAAGCGGCTATTCTTACCGGGCTTTCAGGGCAAACGGCCCGCTTACACAACCGGAAGAAAAGCCAGACTCAAATGGATTGATGCCTGTTTTCAGTCTGTTACCCGTGTTCACTGACGTTGATTTGTCGCTCCTTGATCCAACGTCTTACTTCGGCCGCTGCCTATGCAGCGGCCTTTTTTATGCCTGGAATAAAACGGGGCGCCCTTAGCGCCCCGTAGGATTCAAGCTTTTTCAAGCAACGATCACAGGCTGAATTTCTGCAAATTGGCCATCATCTCCTTCAACGCCTCGATGTTGTCCTTGGGGTGAGCCGCCCCTTCGAAGTCGCAAATCTGCTGCCAATGCGCCGCCACGTCTTCGGGCGAGAAGCCCGCTTCCGGATCAAAGCCCACGCCCAGGCTGCGCTCCCAGCGGGTCTTGCCGATCCAGCCACCGCCCACTTCAAACAGCCCCGAGGTTTCCTCGCAAGCGTCGCTGCCCAGGTACACCACCAACGGGCTGACCAACTCCGGCTTGAGCCGCTCGAATACCTGCGGCGGGATCAGGCCTTCGGTCATCCGCGTGCCGCCCGTGGGGGCGATGGCGTTGACCAGGATGTTGTTCTTGCGGCCTTCCAACGCCAGGGTCCGCGTCAGCCCGTACAAACCCAGCTTGGCCATGCCGTAGTTGGACTGGCCAAAGTTGCCGTAGATGCCTGAGGTGGACGCGGTGAAGATCACCCGACCGTAACCCTGCTCGCGCAGATGGGGCCAGGCGGCGCGGGTGACTTTGTAGGCGCCTTCGACATGCACCCGGTAAACCAGGTCCCAGTCGCTGTCGTCCATTTTGTGGAAGGTCTTGTCGCGCAGGATGCCGGCGTTGTTGACCACCACGTCGATACGGCCAAACGCATCGAGGGCGTTCTGCACAATCTTGTCACCGTCGGTGACAGAGTCATGGTTGGCTTCAGCAATACCGCCAGCTTCGCGGATCTGCGCCACCACACGGTCGGCAGCCGAGGCATTGGCACCTTCCCCCTGGGTAGAACCGCCCAGGTCGTTGACCAGCACCTTGGCGCCATGTTTCGCGAACAGCAGCGCATGCGCCCGGCCCAACCCGCCGCCGGCACCGGTGACGATCACGACCTTATCCTGGAACTGCACTGACTGACTCATACCGAACTCCAAAGGCGACAATGGGAATGGGTCGAGTGTCAGGCACGGGAGCTTTGGTCACAATAAAGCCGGCCAGGGCTGAATGGTGCTCGATAAGGCTGGGGGATAATCGTCAGCTCAGGAATAGGCCAATCGCGATGTCGGTTGCCCAATCCGATCACGAAACGCCAGGTAGTGCTTGAGCACCTGCACCGGCGCCTCGATCTGTGGGTAGTGGCCGATGTTGGCCAGCAGCACCGTGTCGGCGTGGGGCACCAACTCGCGGTAACGCTCCACCATATGAGCGCCCGAAATCGGGTCGATTTCGCCATCGATCACCCGTAGCGGCACATCGCCCTGTTGCATCGCTGCCACCCAACGCTCACGCATACGGCGGCGTTGAGGGATGTAAGCAATGAGTTTGTGCAGGATGCGCGTGCCGTCATGGCAGTCGATCAGGCTCCAGAAATCATCCAGAGCGCTTTCGCTGGGGCGGGTGTTGGGGCCGAAGATCTGGCTGAAACTGTTCGCCAAGGCATTGCGCCCAAAGGCACGACCGATCATCCAGCCCAGTGGGCTCAGCAAGAGCTTCTGTACCAGCGCCGGGCGATGGGTTTCGGGAAACAGCCCACCGTTGAGAAACACACAGCTGGCCATCTGAAAGCGCCCTTCGTAGTGCCGGGCCAGCAGTTCCTGGGCGACGCTGTCACCGTAGTCGTGGGCCAGCACATGCACCGGCTGCTCCACGCGCAAATGTTCCAGCAGGGCTTGTTGCAAATCCGCCTGCTCCAGCAGGCAGTAACCGTGGTCGAGTGGCTTGGCCGAGTCGCCGAAACCGAGCATGTCGCAGGCGATCACCAAGTTGCGCTGGGCCAAGGGCTGCCACACGTAGTGCCAGTCCCAGCTGGCGGTGGGAAAGCCATGGATCAGCAGCAACGGCTCGCCCTGCCCCGCCACCCAATACCGGATGGTGCGGCCATGGAAGTCGAACGTCTGGCTGCGTTTGCGCCAGGCTCTCAGCGGGATCTCGGCGAGTGGCATCAGCTTCTATACCCAGGGTCTTGAGTGTCCAGCTTGCGCAGCAACGCCGGCCAGGCCAGCGCGCCCCCCATACCTTGTGCGCTCTTTGTGACAGCCGCCACCATTGCCTTGACGCCAGCGAGAATCTGCGGGCCGATGCTGATCAATTCAGCACCACCGTTTTGCGCCAGCACCTGGATATCGCAGGCGCGCTGGAACGTGAACATCATCAAAAAGGTATCGGCAATGGTGCTGCCGCAGGTCAGCAGGCCATGGTTGTGCAGCATCAGGAAGTTGTTGTCGCCCAGATCGGCCTGCAGGCGGGCCTTCTCTTCGTGATTCAGCGCCACACCTTCGTAGGCGTGATAGGCCAGGCTCGACAGCACGAATATCGATTGCTGGCTGATCGGCAACACGCCTTGCTTCTGCGCCGCCACCGCCACACCGGCAGCGGTGTGGGTGTGCAGCACGCAGGTCACGTCGTGGCGCACTTCGTGGATGGCGCTGTGAATGGTGTAGCCCGCCGGGTTGATCTCGTAGGGGCTGTCCATCAGCTTGTTGCCGGCCTGGTCGACCTTGACCAGGCTCGACGCGGTGATCTCGTGGAACATCAGCCCATAGGGGTTGATCAGGAAGTCATCAGTGCCCGGCACCTTGGCCGAGATATGGGTGAAGATCAGGTCATCCCAACCATGCATCGCCACCAGGCGGTAGCAGGCAGCCAGGTCGACACGGGTCTGCCATTCGGCAGCGCTGACCTGATCTTTGACATTCTGTGACGATAGAACGGGGGCTAGGCTCACGGCAACGACCTCCTTGGCGCATTTTCTTGTTGTTTTTTTGAGTGATGGGCCAGTCTAGTCAGACGTCGTGGCCGCCGTAGTTGCCTTGGCAGCCAGCTTGATGACCGTACGAGTCAGCGTTGAGAATAGTTTAAATCTGTACATGCGACGTCAGAGAAGTGCCGCCAATAAAGGCGCGGCGAACAGGTTGAGCAGGCCCGTCAACACCATCACCAAGCCCGCGACCGAACCCTCTTCACCGCCCACTTCGTGTGCTCGGCTCACGCCCGCGCCGTGAGCGCCCACGCCGAACAGCGCGCCGCGCGCCAAGGGTGTGCGCAATGGCAACCACTTGAGCAGCACGCCGCCAAGCATGGCGCCGAACACGCCGGTGAACATCACGAACACGGCCGTCAGTTCCGGCACGCCACCGAGGTCGGACGACACGGGCATGGCGAACGGTGTGGTGATGGAGCGCGGCACCAGGGACATCGTCACCGAGGTGTCCAACGCCAGCGCTTTGGCCAAGCCGAATGAGGTGGCGATGGAGGCCACGCTGCCGGCGATCATGCCCAGCAACAAGGCCGACCAGTAACGCGCCAGCAACGTGCGCTGCTGCCAGATCGGCACCGCGAAGGCCACGGTCACCGGGCCCAGCACCAGCATCAACCAATGGGTGTCAGCGGAGTATTCCGCGTAGGCGGTGTTCATCGGCACCGCCACGGCCAGCAAGAGTACCGGCACCAGGATCAGCGGCGACAACAGGTAACGTCCGGTGCGACGGTAGATCCACCGGCTGAAGACATACGCGCCCAAGGTCAAGGCGAGCCAGAACACCGGCATCAGCTCAAGCTTCATGGCGCAGCCTCCAGCGGCACACCAGTTCGACGGTGAACGCGGTCACCAACATCACCGCAAGCGTGCTGAAGCCAATCACCAGCAGGATGCGCCAGCCGTCATTGCGCAACAGGCCGCCGTAGTCCAGCAGGCTCATCAGCGCAGGAATGAAGAACAGCAACATTTCAGCCATCAACACACCGGCGCCCAATTGCAGGGCCGCCGGCTTGACCAGGCCACTGGCAAAACTTGCCAGCAGCAGGCCCAGCCCCACCACGCCGCCAGGGATCGGCCACGCCAGCCACACGGCCAATTGGCAACCGAGCAGGTAAATGGCCAACAGCACGACCAATTCAATCAACAGACGGGTGAAACGCTTCATGGGCTTTGGTTCCTCGCAGGCCTTCATTTTAGAGAGGCACACCCCATCCCCACAGCGAATTGTTAGACTGCCAGCTATTCCAAATGGGAATCCTGATCATGGAATTCAAACAGCTGCGCAGTTTTGTCGAAGTGATCCACCGCGGTGGCTTCACTCAAGCGGGAAAAACGCTGCACATCAGTCAATCCGCCGTCAGCAAACAAGTGGCGCAACTGGAGCAGAGCCTGGGCACACCGCTGTTGGAGCGCACCGGCTCACACATCCGCCTGACCGCCGCCGGCGAGGTGGTGCTGCAGCGGGCTGAAGCCATGCTGCGCTTGCAGACGGAATTGCTGAGTGAGCTGGATGACATGCAGCAACTGGCCCGCGGAGAGTTGCGCCTGGGCCTGCCGCTATTGGCGGGGGACACGTTGTTTGCGGGACTGTTTGCCGAGTACCGCAGGCGCTACCCGAAGGTCACCATCCAGTTGCTGGAAGGCGGTAGCCGCACGATCGAACAGGCGATTCTCAATGGTGAACTGGATGTGGGTGGCTGCCTGAATTCCAGTGATCCAGCCTTCGCCCGGCAAGCCTTCTGCGATGAGCCGCTCGACGCCTTGCTGCCGATGGATCACCCGCTGGCACAGAACGCCCAGGTGCGCCTGGAGGAACTGGCGGACACGCCGTTCCTGATGTACCAGCGCAGCTTTGTGCTCAATGATCGGCTGATCCAGGCCTGCCAGCAGGTGGGCTTCACCCCGAGGGAAATCGGCCGTAGCGGCCAGGCAGACTTCCTTGCCGCCCTCGTCGCGGCCGGCCAGGGCGTGGTGCTGTTGCCCAGCGTGGTTGCCCGTGGGCTGGTGCGACCGGGCGTGGTGCGCCTGACGCTCAAGGCACCCGACGACCTGCGCTGGGACATTGCGTTTACCTGGCGTGCGGGCGCCTATCTGTCGAAGGCAGCACAGGCCTGGCTGGCGTTGCTGCGAGAATTTCCGGTCAGCCGCGCAGTGCAGTGACCAGCTCGGCCAGCCACGGTTCGGCGTCGGCTTCCGGGGTGACGCTCTCGCTGGCGTCCAGGCGCAGCATCGGCAGCACTTCGCGCACGCCGAGTTCGCCAAACAGCTCGCGCATTTGCTCGCCGCCGCCGCAGAAGGTGTCGCCATAGCTGGCGTCACCCAGGCCGATCACCGCACCGGGCAAGCCACGCCAGGCGGCAGGCAGTTGATCACGAATCATCGAATACAGGGGCTGCAGGTTGTCGGGCAACTCGCCCATGCCGGTGGTGGACGTCACCGCCAAAAACGCCTCGGGGCCGAACGCTTGCACATCCGCCAGCGTTGCGCGGGGATTGTGCCAGGCCTCGAAGCCGGCGGCCTTGAGGATATCGGCAGCGTGGCGGGCAACTTCTTCAGCGGTGCCGTAGACCGAGCCGGAAAGGATGGCGACTTTCATCAATCTGATCCTGTAGTTGAGCGAAAGCGTGGGATATTAGCAGCTCAACCGAGCTCATCAAAAAAACGTCGCGACCCACTGGAAAGATGACTGCGCTGCCTTAGACTTGCGACATCTCAAATGGATGGATTCCCCTGCATGATTAATGCTCAATTGATGCAAATGGTCATCGACGCTTCGAATGACGGCATCGTAATCGCTGAACGGGAAGGCAAGGACCTGCCGCTGATCTACGTCAACCCGGCTTTCGAGCGGATGACCGGCTACACCCGCGACGAGATCCTTTATCAGGATTGCCGTTTCCTGCAATCCGGTGACCGTGATCAATCGGGCCTGATCGCCATTCGTGAAGCGCTCAGGGCCGGCGTCAACTGCCGAGAGACCCTACGTAACTACCGCAAGGACGGCACGCCTTTCTGGAATGAATTGTCGTTATCCACCACTTACAACCCCGCGGACAAACAGACGTATTTCGTCGGCGTGCAAAAGGACGTGACGGTTCAGGTCAAGACCCAACAGCGCGTGGCTCAATTGGAAGCCCAGGTGGCCGAACTCAAGGCCGAACTGGCCACACTCAAAACGACGAGTGGAGCTAACAATAATTAGAAAAAACGGTCATTAAGAGGATAATGGCAATTTAATGCCTACCCACCGAGCAAGCCTCATGCAACGCGACGCACTCCTGACACAGGACGAGCTGGACTTTATCCAGACCATGCAACACAACCCGCAGTTGAATCTGCGGGATGCGTCGTCGAGCCTGACGGTCAACGGCGGTGCGCAAATTCGCGATTTGCTCACGCGACTGGCCGCTCACGACCACGTCACCATCCAGGCGCAGTTCGACAACCAGCAACTGACCTTCCCACTGCACCTGGTGGAAGATGAGTTTCACGCCGTTCATCTGCGTCTGGGCGTACCGAGTATTTTCGAAGACGGTCCGATGATCCGGCCGTGGCGCCTGGCACTTGAAACGCCGGTGGCGCTGGAGAATGTCAGGGGTACCCCAGGTGCCCTGTGGGTGCATGAGGTGTCGTTCAAGGGTGTGCTGGTGGAGATTCGGGGCCGGGTCAAGCCGCCGAAAACCTTTTCCCTGTGGTTCAGTCCTTCAGGTTACGAGCGCATTGCGTTGCGCGGAACCTTCGAACGGGAAACCGCACGCGGGCTGTTCGCCTATCGGCTGAGCCAGGGCGACGTCGACGAAACCGAGCGCCTGCGCCAGTTCATCCTGCACCAGCACCGCCTGGTCCATCCTGAAGTCCACGCCTGAGATCAGGTATCCAGGCCACCGCCCAGAAACTGCTGCAAGCGGCGCTGCATCAACCGGCCTTCATTACCCAGGCAGCCGATTGATGAACCGGCGAGGCTTTCCTGCGCCAAGTCCGCTGCATCGCCGGCCAACAGCAGCGGGCAATTCAGGGTCAGCGCCAGACGCCTGAGCCGCAACGGCAACTCACTGCCGGGGGCGCGATTGGAAAACAGCACCAAGGCTTGGGGCTGGGTCTTTTCACAGATCAGGGTCAACTCATCGAATGGCTGGCCCACGCCCAAGACCTTGACCGCCTGTTTCTCCCCCGACATCAGCAAGCCCGCGACCAGCAACTCCAGCTCGCGGCACTCCCCGGCAACGGCGGCCAGCAATACCCGGGGCACCGGCGCAGCGGCAGCCATCTGCAAACGTTGCGCCGTACGCGAGCGCAGGAAATTATCGAAGAACAGCCACTCGCTGGCCTGGCCAAAGCGGCCTTGGTGACGCAACAACGCCTGCCAGAGCGGCATGAGAATGTCCTGGAACACCACGGCGAGGGGATAGGCGGAAAAGATCTGGCCGTACAAACGATCCAATTGGCGGTCATCGAACGCGCTGATTGCCTGGCGCAATTGCCCGTGCCACTGCTCCCACTCCACGCCAGGGCCGGCGCCAGGTTCGCTGAGCAGCTCGTCGCGCGCAAGAATCCTGCCCACCTTGCTCACGGCGACGCCACGTTCGATCCAATCGAGAATCTGGTGCACGGTGTCAATATCGTCACGCGAGTACAACCGATGCCCACTTTCGGTGCGAGTGGGCTGGATAAGACCATAGCGTCGTTCCCAGGCACGTAAGGTGACTGGGTTTACGCCGGTCAGCCGAGCGACTTCGCGGATAGGGAAAAGATCGCCGCAAACGCTGCCGTTGTCGGAAGTCGTTTCGCGTTGAGGAGCAATAGTTTCGGGCATCAGAGGTCAAAAACATCCGTGTCGATTTGGATCCAATTTAACGCTTTTTCAGCGGATCGACACAAGCTGCACGACGAACCGACCAAAGTATCTGGCGTATTTCGTTAAAACAGGAATAATCCTTGCCTGTTTTTTCTACGTCGCTGCACCACCCCGCAGCCTCGTTTGTGTGCCGCCTACCCGGCCCAGCGCACTCGCTTATTTGGAGATACACAATGTCTACCTCTCCCGTCACCCTGATGGTTGCGCGCCGCGTGGCCAAGGGTCGCTACGAAGAACTGATGGCCTGGCTGCGCGAAGGCGAGCAATTGGCCACGGATTTTCCCGGCTACCTGGGCTCAGGCGTCCTTGCACCGCCGCCCAACGATGATGAATTCCAGATCATTTTCCGCTTCGCCGATGAAAAGACCCTGCATGCCTGGGAGTTTTCGGCCTCCCGCAGTGCCTGGTTGAGCCGTGGCAGCGAGCTGTTTGCCAACCCGTCCGAGCACCGCGTACGCGGTATCGATGGCTGGTTCGGCGCGGTCGGAGCGCGCCCTCCGCGCTGGAAGCAGGCGGTGGCGATCTGGTTGGCGTTTTTCCCGGTGTCGCTGCTGTTCAACTTTGTCCTGGGTCCCTTGCTCAACGGGCTCGACCTGGCGCCGCGCGTACTGGTCAGCACCATGGCCCTTACGCCTCTGATGGTGTATTGGTTCATCCCGCTGTCGACCCATCTGTTGGCCAATTGGCTGCATCCTGTTCCGACCCCACGCAAGGCCGGCGAAGCCGCTGCTTGAGTACAGGGGCGCCCGGTCGCTGGTATAGTTTCAATCTGCCAGCGACTTGAGCCTCCCATGACTGCAACGAACGCCCCGATCCTGATCACCGGCGCCGGCCAGCGGGTCGGCCTGCATTGCGCCCAGCGCCTGCTGGACGACGGCCATCCGGTGATTTTCAGCTACCGCAGCGAACGGCCCGGCGTACAGGCCCTGCGCGAACGCGGAGCGATCGGGGTGTTTGCCGACTTCTCCAGTGAGGCCGGCATCCTGGCGTTTATCGCGGAGCTGAACACCCATACCCAGCGCCTGCGCGCGATCATTCACAACGCCTCGGCCTGGATCGCCGAAACGCCCGACGAAGAAAGTCGCGCCTTTACCGACATGTTCAGCGTGCACATGCTTGCGCCGTACTTGATCAACCTGCATTGTTCACCTTTGCTGCAACGCTCTTCCCCTGCCGACATCGTGCACATCAGCGATGACGTGGTGCGCAAGGGCAGCCGCCAGCACATCGCCTATTGCGCCACCAAGGCCGGCCTCGACAGCCTCACGTTGTCGTTTGCCGCGCAGTTCGCGCCGTCGATCAAGGTCAATGGCATTGCTCCGGCGATGGTGATGTTCAACGACGGCGACGACGCAGCCTACCGCGCCAAGGTACTGGCCAAGTCGGCACTGGGCATCGAACCCGGCCCCGAGGTGATCTACCAGAGCGTGCGCTATTTGCTGGATAACCCCTATGTCACCGGTACCACCCTGACCGTCAACGGCGGGCGGCATATCAAGTAAGCCGTTTGTGAGGATGTTGTATGACCCTGCCCCATCACTACCGCGAGATCCTCAAAGGCCTGGGCGAAGACCCGGAGCGCGAAGGCTTGCTCGACACCCCAAAGCGCGCCGCCAAGGCCATGCAGTACCTGTGTCACGGCTATGAGCAGAGCTTGGACGAGATCGTCAACGGTGCGCTGTTCACCTCCGACAATGACGAGATGGTGATCCTCAAGGACATCGAGTTGTACTCGTTGTGCGAGCACCACCTGCTGCCCTTCATCGGCAAGGCCCATGTGGCCTATATCCCCACCGGCAAGGTGCTGGGCCTGTCGAAACTGGCGCGCATCGTCGACATGTTCGCCCGGCGCCTGCAGATCCAGGAAAACCTCACCCGGCAGATCGCCGACGCGATCCAGGACGTGACCCAGGCTGCCGGCGTGGCCGTGGTGATCGAGGCCCAGCACATGTGCATGATGATGCGCGGCGTGGAAAAACAGAATTCAACCATGAACACCTCGGTGATGCTCGGCGCGTTCCGCGAGTCGAACACCACGCGCATGGAGTTCCTGCAACTGATCGGACGGAGCAAGTAGCAATGCCACAACTTCAACCAGGCATGGCGCGCATCCGGGTCAAGGACCTGTGCCTGCGCACGTACATCGGCATCAACGAGGACGAAATCCTCAACAAGCAGGATGTGCTGATCAACCTGACCATCCTGTATGCCGCCCAGGAAGCCGTGCGCGACAACGACATTGACCACGCGCTGAACTACCGCACCATCACCAAGGCGATCATCGCCCACGTCGAGGGCAACCGCTTTGCCCTGCTGGAGCGCCTGACCCAGGAGCTGCTGGATCTGGTGATGAGCAATGAGTCTGTGCTGTACGCCGAAGTCGAAGTGGACAAGCCCCATGCATTGCGCTTTGCCGAGTCGGTTTCGATTACCCTGGCGGCCAGCCGTTAACCCCTGAATTGTCAGTGAGCCTATGAACGACCAACAACGCCTCGAACTCGAAGCCGCCGCCTTCCGCCGGCTGGTGGCGCACCTGGACAGCCGCAAGGATGTGCAGAACATCGACCTGATGAACCTCTCGGGCTTCTGCCGCAACTGCTTGTCCAAGTGGTACAAGGCCGAGGCGGACGAGCGCCAGATCGAGCTGAGCCTCGATGACGCCCGTGAAGTGGTGTACGGCATGCCGTACGCCGAGTGGAAAGCCCAATACCAGAAAGAAGCCAGCGCCGACCAACAGGCGGCGTTCGCCAAAGGAAAAACCCATGACTGATTTGAACACCCTGCGCGCCAGCCTCAACAGTGGCGAACATGTTTTTGCCGATACCCTGGCGTTTGTCGCTGCTGGTTACGACTACCAACCGCAAGCGTTCACCAATGGCGAAGTGGAAAATGCTGCCGGGCAGAACGAAGGGTCATGCAAGACCCTGGGCCTAGCGCTGCTGGAAGGTCTCAGCGATCAAGAAACACTGCTGGCGTTTGGTGAGCATTACCGCTCGGTAGTGGCGACGCCTGAGGGCAGCGATCACGGCAACATCCGTGCGCTGATTGCGAATGGATTGGCCGGTGTGAAGTTCAGCGCACAGCCACTGACCCGTCGCTGATCAAATCCTGCTCATAAAAAAACCGGCCTCGCAGCCGGTTTTTTTAGTTCAGCGGATTCAGAACGAAGCGTTCTGCAGACCGTCGAGGTAACGCTCGGCATCCAGTGCCGCCATGCAACCGGCGCCAGCCGAGGTGATGGCCTGGCGGTAGACGTGGTCGGCCACGTCACCGGCAGCGAAGATACCTTCGATGTTGGTGGCAGTCGCGTTGCCTTCACGGCCGCCCTGCACCACCAGGTAACCGTCTTTGGCTTCCAGCACGCCTTCGAACAACGAAGTGTTCGGGGTGTGGCCGATAGCGATGAACACGCCGTCGACCTTCAGCTCGTCGAAGCTGCCGTCGTTGTTCTTCAGGCGGGCACCGGTCACGCCCATGTTGTCGCCCAGGACTTCGTCCAGGGTGGCGTTGAGCTTGAGGATGATCTTGCCCTCGGCCACACGGGCGTGCAGCTTGTCGATCAGGATCTTCTCGGCGCGGAAGGTCTCGCGGCGGTGAACCAGGGTCACGGTGCTGGCGATGTTGGCCAGGTACAGTGCTTCTTCCACCGCGGTGTTGCCACCACCGACTACGGCGACCGGCTTGTTGCGGTAGAAGAAACCGTCGCAGGTCGCGCAGGCGGAAACGCCTTTGCCCATGAACGCTTCTTCCGATGGCAGGCCGAGGTAGCGGGCGCTGGCGCCGGTAGCGATGATCAGCGCGTCACAGGTGTAAACGCCGCTGTCGCCGGTCAGGCTGTAAGGCTTCTTGGAGAAGTCGACCTGGTTGATGTGGTCAAACACGATCTCGGTTTCAAAACGTTCAGCGTGTTCTTTCATGCGCTCCATCAGCACCGGGCCGGTCAGGCCGTGGACGTCGCCTGGCCAGTTGTCGACTTCGGTGGTGGTGGTCAGTTGACCACCCGCCTGCATGCCAGTGATCAGCAGCGGCTTGAGGTTGGCACGGGCAGCGTAGACCGCAGCGCTGTAACCGGCAGGGCCGGAACCCAGGATAATCACTCGCGAATGACGGGTATCAGACATGACTCACTCCTATCGACCACCCAGACTACAAGGCGGCTGGAATAAAAAAGGGACCACGAAGCACTTGGGGAAGGCTTCAACTCGCAGACCCTGAAAAATAATGGGTGCAGCGTATCGAGGGGGGCAAGATTAAGGAAATACGGAATAACAATCCAGCTCATAGGTGGTCTCTATGCAGTCACCGCTGTTGATCAACACCTTTGTTACCACTGATGTCGCCGCTTTCGCCTGTCAAACAAAGCCGGTAAGGTCGGCGCGTTCGTCACTTTGTTCGGAGTTCTCCATGCCCGCCCCTGCTCTTTCCGGCCCGCAATACCTGCGTGAAGGCCTCAAACTGGTGTTGAGCCCCGGCCTGCGCCTGTTTGTGCTGCTGCCGCTGGCGATCAACATTGTGCTGTTTGTCGGCTTGATCTATTTCGCCGGTCATCAGTTCAGCCTGTGGGTCGATCATTTGATGCCGACACTCCCGAGCTGGCTGAGCTTCCTGAACTACCTGCTCTGGCCCCTGTTCGTCGTGCTGGTGGTGCTGATGGTGTTTTTCACTTTCACCATGCTGGCCAACATTATCGCCGCGCCCTTCAACGGTTTTCTCTCGGAGAAAGTGGAAGTGGTGGTACGCGGCACCGATGATTTCCCGGCCTTCAGCTGGAGCGAGTTGATCGCCATGGTCCCGCGCACCCTGGCACGGGAAATGCGCAAGCTGGGCTACTTCCTGCCACGGGCCATCGGCCTGTTTATCCTGTCGTTCATACCCGTGGTCAACCTGATCGCCGCCCCGCTGTGGCTGCTGTTCGGCGTGTGGATGATGGCGATCCAGTACATCGACTACCCGGCCGACAACCACAAGCTGGGCTGGAACGAGATGCTCGCCTGGCTGCGCCAGAAACGCTGGCAGAGCATGAGCTTCGGCGGGATCGTCTATCTGGTACTGCTGGTGCCGGTGGTCAACCTGTTGATGATGCCGGCAGCGGTGGCCGGCGCCACGTTGTTCTGGGTGCGTGAGCAAGGTGCCGAGGCAATGGCACAGCAGCAAAAAGTGACCCAGTCATAAATCCATCATCTCGATGACACAATGACGACATGGCCCACGGCGACACTGTGGGTCATGACGACAGCCTCGCTTCACATCACCCTCATTACCGAAACCTTCCCGCCAGAGATCAACGGGGTGGCCAATACCCTTGGTCGCCTGTGCGAGGGTTTGCGTGCCCGTGGCCATCAAGTCGAGCTGGTGCGTCCGCGCCAGGGCGTCGATCAGAGCCGCCCCAGCGACGACGCCTTGTTGCTGTGCCGTGGCTGGCCGCTGCCGGGTTATCCGGGCCTGCAATGGGGGCAGTCGTCAATGCACAAATTGCTGCGGCGCTGGACCCGTCAGCGCCCGGACGTGCTGTACATCGCCACGGAAGGGCCGCTAGGTTTGTCCGCGCTGCGCGCCGCACGTCGCCTGGGGATCAGCGTGGTCAGCGGCTTTCACACCAACTTCCAGCAGTACTCGAACCAATATGGCATGAGTATGCTGAGCCGGATGGTCACTCACTATCTGCGCTGGTTCCATAACCGTTCGACGCTGACCCTGGTACCCAGCGCCAGCCAGCGCCTGGAGCTGGAGCGCAAGCATTTCGAGCGTCTGGGGATGTTAGCGCGCGGAGTGGACAGCCAGTTGTTCCACCCGGGCAAACGCGACAATGCATTGCGGGAAAGTTGGGCGCTGAACAGTGAGCAAACCGCCGTGCTCTATGTGGGCCGGCTGGCCCAGGAGAAAAACCTGGGGTTGCTCAAGCGCTGCTTCGAGACCTTGCAGGACACCTATCCTCTGCGTCAGATGAAGCTGATCATCGTCGGTGATGGCCCGCAACGCGCGACGATGGAGAAAGAACTGCCGGAGGCGATCTTCTGCGGCACCTTGCGCGGTGAGGAACTGGCGCGGCACTACGCGTCAGGCGATGTGTTCCTGTTTCCCAGCCTGACCGAAACCTTCGGCAATGTGGTGCTGGAAGCGATGGCGTCGGGGTTGGGTGTGGTGGCCTACGATCAGGCAGCGGCGACCCAGCATATTCGCCATGGCTACAACGGCGTGTTGGCGATGCCGGGCGATGAGGAGGCATTTTGTGATGCCGCCAACTGGCTGCTGGAAGAACCAGAGAGTCTGCGCAGGGTCCGGCTCAATGCTCGTCAGCACGCCAGCCGTCAAGGATGGCCAGCCATTATCGAACAGTTCGAGAAGCAGTTACGGGGTGTGTGTAAGGAACATTTGGCCGCGTCAACAGTGCCTTATGCTCGTTGAACGATCTGCGAATGATGTGGGTTGGTTCGCCCGCTTGCCAGCCTAGCCCCCGTGCATTGGCCTAAACACCCGGCATTTTCCCGCAGGTCCGTCTGAATCGGCATGTCACAACGGGATATTTCAGGAACGTCGCGCCGATTATCGCCACCCATATGACACCTGCCAAACGAGGGGTGTCTTCCTGATGGCGCCCCCCCAGATGAGGCAGGTCACTCATGATGAAAAATTATTAGAGACCACTATGTCGACACGGATAAATGGATCAATGGCACTGCAACTCCTGTCCCTCCAAACGCCAACTCAGGGGCCCGCAAACGCCCACACATCCACAAGTGCACAGAACGATCACGGCTGGAACCGCCCGCAGCCCAACCGCCCGGATAACAGCTGGAACCGTC
>NZ_JACAPG010000037.1 GCF_013385825.1 Pseudomonas reactans
AGTTCAGGCCCTGCGGGTTTTTCGGATCGGCCTGCAAGGTGCTGGCGATTTGCGCGATGCTCGGGCAGGTGTAGCCGGACTCGGCCTTGTCACCGTTCCACTGGAACAGTCTCAACGACTGGCCGCCGCTGTAGACGTAGCCCAGGCTGGTGCCGAGCTTGTCATCGGGAACCGAGGCGGGCAGTTGCTTGAGGTCCTCGGCAAAGGTCTCGAACTGGCCGCGCAGCAGGTCTTTATAGAGCAGCGTGAATTGTGCGGTCTGGCGCTCTACCGGGTCTTCGGCATGGGCAAGCTGTTGGCGCAGCAGGT
>NZ_JACAPG010000005.1:0-28007 GCF_013385825.1 Pseudomonas reactans
CTTGCCGGCGAAAAACGTGAGAACGCCGCGTTCACCCAGATACCCGACGTCATCGTTAACGACCCTCGCCGGCAAGCCAGCTCCTACATTTTCTGATCGCGTTCAGGCAGGGGTAGGCGAAGGTTTCAGGCACGCGATGGAGCGATCCACCGTCGTCTTGGCAATTTCGAGTAAATGCCACACCGCCAGGATCTTGGCCCGCTCGGGGCTGGGCAGCAGCTCGCCGCAATCCAATGCAGTCGCTGAAGCGCTGTCGAGCAAACTGGCGGTGTAGAGCAGGGCGTCTTCGAAGCTGAGGTCTTCGTTGATGGCGTGGAAACCCTGTGAAGGCAGGTAATGGTCAATGGCGCGGTTGAAGGCGGCGCGGTCATTGGCGGGGTCACAGGGCGGGTCGGGTAGGGCTTTGTTCATGGTGTAGTTCCTTGTGTAAATAGGAGCCAACACCTGTCGCGACTAAACGATGGGTGGTGGCTGTACGCAGGTTAGTCGACCGGCCACAAGGAAATCCGGCGCACCCGAAGGTGCCCTGCGCACAGCCACCATAAAACTACGGTGACCATGCGCCTTGTGTCATTCCGGGCGACTAAACCCGATCACTGAATTGGCAGTGACGGAGCGAAGACTAGCCACCGACCCCGGCAGGCACAAGGCGGCGAGGATTGTCTAGGAAACGTCCTGCAATTAAAAGCGACACGCCTTGCTGGCCCTTTACAAACCATGACCAATTGCCACCAATCCCACCGCTCACTACTCAACAGCGATCCCCATGGGACTCATGGTTGCCGTGCTGAATGCATTCATCAAACTGCCGACAATCGCCTTATAACTCAAAAAAATTTGCCTATGCGATTCAGCTATTGGATTGTTCATGACGTAATGCATTTAATTCGGCACCTAACTCATTGTTGTTCGGAATAAATCAGCGCCGTAAAGCGTTGTAATGAGTCACCGTTCCGCCTTAGAGATGAGCCATGAGCAACCCCGTTGCCCCCGCGCCCCTGATTCGCCTGCTTGGCCTTTGCAAAACCTATGGTGCCCAACGGGCGCTGGATCAGGTCAGCCTGGATATTTATCCGGGCGAGGGCGTGGCGTTGCTTGGCGCCACGGGGGCGGGCAAATCGACTCTGGTAAAGATCCTCAGCGGTACCCTGGCGTCGGACGCCGGTGAACTGTGGGTCGATGGTCAGCGTCAGCGTTTCACCTCGCCGTTGTCGGCGCGCAGGGTCGGCATCGTGGCTGTGCACCAACGTCCCGACGACGGGATCGCTCCCGGCCTGAGCGTGGCCGAGAACCTGTTGCTCGATGAACTGGGCCAACCCGATGCCGATTTCTTGCTCAACCGCAAAAACCTGCTGCAACGTGCCGAAGCCATCGCCGCCGGGCTCGGCCTGGAGCTGCCGCTGCAACACCCGGTCGAACGCATCGGCCAGGCGGACCGCCAACTGCTGGTGCTGGCCCGCGCCTTTGCCCAGCAACCCCGATTCCTGATCCTCGACGAACCCACCGCCGCCCTGTCGGAAACCGACGCCGAACGCCTGCTTGGCCTGATCGACAGCCAGCGGGCACGGGGTGTGGCGATCCTCTACATCTCCCAGCGCCTGTCCGACCTGCAACGGGTTACCAACCGCGCGATTGTGTTGCAGGAAGGACGAGTAACCAGTGACCTCAACACTCGGCACTTGCCAACTGTCGCATACACCTTATTCGGAAATGTGGCCGAGCAGCCAGCGGTGACACCGGACAAGACCCTGCCGGTGCCGTTCCTGGAGCGGTTTACCCGTGCTGGGTTTATCCGCAATCGGGCGGAGGGGCGGGCGGTGCAGGAGCAGGTCGCAGGGTTGCGAGTGGGCACGGACGAGGCCGGTGTGCCGCGCAAAAGTGGGATCAATCCGCAGAGTTGATTTGCAGGCGTGGGCGCACATCCATCAAACTGACCCGCCCCGTCGCCTCTCGAGGATCTCGACATGCCTGACACATTGTTACCGCTGGCCTTGCCTGGCGTTGCGCTGAGGCGTTGGCGCCTGCTGCACCGCGTCAAGCAATCCCATGCCGCGCAGGTGTTCGGTGTGACCCAATCGACCATTTCCCGCTGGGAAAGCGGCGTGCAGGCCATGGACCCGGTGGCGCACAAACAGCTTGAGCAACTGCTGGCCGCTCGCCTCGACGCCGCCGCCGATCACGTCCTGGCCCGGCTGGTCAGCGAGAGCTCACGGCCCATGCACCTTGTTTGCGACCTGACCCACCGTCTGCTGGCGTGCTCTCCAAGCCGAGCGGCCGAGTTCACGCGCCCGATCAGTGAGTTGATGGGCTACTCTCTTTGGCGTTTCGCCACCCCCGAGATCATGTGCAAGGAGCTTGCGCTCAACGCATCCGGATGGCGCGAAACCTTGGCACCCCCCGCCGTGGAGTTTTCCACGGGCGCCAATGACTCGCTGCTCGTGCCCATCACGCAAGGCGTTTGCCGCTGGACCCGTATCCCCCTTTCGGACGGAACGGCCGCGCGCCTGGTCGAGACACTCTGACGCGGGCGCACGCATATCTTATGCGTGGACGTCGGATAGCCCTGGACCTAGTCTGGCCGCCTGTGCAGTCGCGCAGCCTGTCAGTCGACCGAGCCAGAGAACACCATGGACACCGAAGAGATCAAAGGGCGCCTCGCCTTCATTCGCGAGGCGGAAAAACTCAAGGACGTACTCCGCAGCGCCCACACCACCTCAGGCCGCACCGAAAGCACCGCGGAACATAGCTGGCGCCTGTGCCTGATGGCGATGGTTTTCGAGGATCAATTCCGCCATCTCGACAGGCTCAAACTGCTCAAGATGTGCGTCATCCATGACCTGGGGGAGGCCATCCATGGCGACATCCCGGCCATCCACAAAGCGTCGTTTCCTGACAAGAGCGAGCAAGAGAGAAAAGACCTTCTACACCTGACCCGCGCCCTCGACGGGCCATTGCAAACGCAGATAATGGCGCTCTGGGAGGACTATGAAGCCGCGCAGTCTGCCGAGGCCAAGGCCGTCAAGGCGCTGGACAAACTGGAAACCCTTCTGCAGCACAATCAGGGCAAGAACCCGCCCGATTTCGACTATGGATTCAACCTGACCTACGGCAAAGGCTACACGGATGCCGATCCTTTGTTTGAGAAGCTTCGCGGGCTTATTGATGAGGGGACGCGGGAGAAGATCGCCGCGTGTGATTCGGCGGCTTTGGCTGATTGAGCGCTCTCAGGTCAAATTTGACCAATGCCGCTCGTCGTATTTTTGCAAAAAAACAGTCGAGCAGCGCAGTACTTGTTGATTAATGAAGTATTTGATTGTTTTTGTAATGTGATCAATAAGTCACTAACGCTGTTGAAAAATGTAATGTTCGGGTGGCGTCCTCGAAAGAAGAAGTTCGTTGTATTCAATTGCTAGATGTCTGATTTTTATGAGTGAAATTTCTCATATTTACGAGCCTGGTAAAATTAGGGTTTCTTGAATGTTTTTCCAAATGCGCTAAGTTTTGATGGAAAGTCGGTCACGCTTCCTGCGAGGTAAGCCATGAACGGTTATCCACTGTCCAAACCCTTTTTACTGGCCGCACTGTTTATAAAGGAACAGTTAAAGGAACCTGTTGCACTGTTCTGGATGGTGGTCTCTCCGGCGGTAACATTTTATCTAATCGCCTATGCGAGGACGTCCAATGATGATCGAACGATCAGTTATCTCGCCGTTACGTCATGGTTCTATGCTTTTATCGCCAGTAGCGTGGCGTTTTTTGGCCTGGCGTTTTATATCGTAGGGCGAAGAGAAAGTGGCTTTTTGCGCTCTTTTGTCTACACGACACCGACCAAGCTCATCTTTCTATTTGGGCAGTTTTTTGCCTACTCCATCTTGTCGATAGTTTATTGCGTGGTTTTCTACGGTCTGACGAAGTTTTATTTTGGACCGGGGGTGGAAGTTTTGGATATGCTGGATATTGTGTTGAGATTTTATATCTGCTTCCTCTTGTTCTCCATATTTTCGCTGTTGCTTACATTGGCTCCGCTAAGTTTTCAAAATGCCAGTACCGCATTTTCTGTCTTGGTGTGTTTGATGTTGGCGCTTGGAATTGTCAGTGCCAGTTCATCTCATACTGCCCTCCAGCTCATAAAACTTTTAAATCCAATGGGGTGGGCTAATCAAATAATGGTGGAGGGGGTCGCGGGGTCGATAGACGTCGTGTTGGCTGTCATGGCGGCCTTTTCTATCTCCTTTGGCGTGACTTTTCGATTACTGCTCATCAACCCAGTATGGAGCCGATACTGATGAAGAAACTTATCGTCAGCGCACTCGGTGTCAGTTACCCAGGCCATGTACTGTTCAGCGACGCTTCTCTGACAGTCGCAGCCGGCTCCATATCAGGCCTTCTCGGCCCAAACGGCTCCGGCAAGACCACTTTTTTTGATGTGCTGTGCGGCCTGAAGAAAATAGAGGGCGGTGAGGTAAACAGCTCTTTCGCCAAGCTGCTGTACCTGTCGCAGATCATCAGCACGCCGCCTGTATTTCGCATGTTCGACATCTTCAAAATGGCCATGCTGTTTTGCTCCGACACCAAGGTCACTCAACAACATGCACTCGATAAAATCGAAAAATGGAGCCCGGGCATCGCAGAGCGTTACTGCGAGATCTGGAACAAAAAATCCGCACTCTGCAGTTATGGGGAAAAGCGTTGGTTTTTTACGTTGTCCCTGCTCTGCGCCAACGCTGACCTGGTGATACTGGATGAACCCACGGCGGGTGTGGATCCCGAGTTTCGTTATCACATCTGGCGTTGTTTGGAGGGGGCAGCGACAGAGGGTGTCGCGGTGTTGGTTTCATCGCACAACGTCGATGAAATCGTCGCCCATTGCGATGACTTTTACATGCTGAGTCAAAGGCGATTCAACCGTTTCACTGATGGCCAAGGCTTCATGGACGCCTACGACGCCCAAAGCCTGGATGAGGCATTCATCCACGCCGCCAGTTTGCCAAAAGGATAAGACCGTCTTCTATTTGCGCAGGGGAATGAACGCCACGCTCCCATCCTCACGCTTGTGAAACCACCGCTCGCCATTATCCGGCTGGGTGCCAATCACCCGATGATCCTTCCCCAGGTAAGCCAGTGGCGCGGGATCGTCCTTGGAGTACCGCGCGACAATGATCGTGCGTTGCGGATCGAAAGCCTTGCCGCTGGTTTTTTCCAGCCAGGCCAGGAATGCCGCGCTATCGCCCTGGCGCGGGAAGTCCTGGGTTTCGGTCACGTAGTAGAACGGTTTGCCGCCGTTTTGCAGGTACATCGGCACTTTGTTGTCCGCTTCCACCAGCACGAGTTGCCATTGCTCCCACGGCGCGATTTGGGTCGCTTCGGCTCGCACGTCTTCGGCAAAGCGCGTCACGCCGCCGTTGCTGTTGCTCCAGGGGTAGGCCACGCCGAGTATCAGCAGCATCAGTGCTGCGGCGATGGCGAACCCCTTGAACCAGCGTGACTGGCCGGCCGGCCGTGCCCGCAGGCGTTCGCTGACCCACCAGGCGCCGAGTAGTTGGGCGAAGGGCACCAGTGGCAGTACGTAATAGCTACGGCGGCTGCCGCTGGCAGTAAAGAACACGAACAACAGACCCAGGCCCCACACCAGCCAGCGCACATTCGGCGGCGTCTGGCGCCAGTGCCGCAGCGCCAGCCACAGGCCGAGCAGCCAGCAGGGTACCCAGGGCAGTGTGTAGGCGGGCAGGTAGATCAGGTAGGTGTAGATCGGTCCCATATGGTCGAACGGGTCGAAAAAGCGCACCACGTTTTCGCGGAACACCAGGGCCAGGCCGCTGCTGCCATAGCTCGGGGCACCGTAGACATGGGACAGCACGAAGGGCACGGCATACACCGCCGCCGCGATCAGCAAGGCACACACCAGGCGCAGGTTGAGATGGCGTTTGTAGCGATGTTCAGCCAGCAGGTGTGGCAGCAGCACCAGGCCGGGCAGCACAAAACCGATCAGCCCTTTGAACAGCGATGTCACGGCCAGCAGCAGGAAGAACACGGTATAGCGACCGAGCCGCGTGTCCTCCGGCCCGCGCCAGTACCACCAGACTGCCGCCAGCACGCCACACACCGTCAGCACGTCGGCCGTGGCTACGCGCGCCCAGAACAGGAAATAGAAGGTGGTGGCGAGCATCCAACCGGCAATCAGCCCGGTGCCCTTGCGCAGCAGTTGTTCGCCGATCAGGTAGACCAGCCACACGCTCAGCCAGGCGCCGATCACGGACGGCAAACGCAGTGACCAGGGACCGAGGCCACCCAGCAAGTGGGCACTGGCGGTGATCAGCCAGTAGGAGGGAAGAGGTTTGTCGTAATACGGTGCGCCTTTGAGGTAGGGGTCGAAGTAGTCGCCGCTCTGCAGCATCTGCAAGGCGATGTTCGACCAACGGGTTTCCGGGCCCCACAGGTCGCGTGCGCCCAGGCCGGTCAGCAGCAGCAGGGCAGTGACGCCCAGCAACAGCAGCAGGGCGCCGCGTTCGGTCTTGAAGAAAGCCGCCATCACGGCGATTTCGGGTAGATGATCAGTTCGAGGGAGCCCTTGTAGTAGCGTTTGCCTCCTGGCGGCAGTTGCCCGGCTTCGCGCATTTCACTGGTGCTGTTGACGCGCATCAGTACGCCGACCGAGCCGAGTTGGCGCTGTTCCTTGAGCCAGTCCTGCACCTCTTCCAACTCCACTTTGCGATGGACCGAGCCTGCGTACTGCAAGCCATAACGCAGCTCGCCCTCGGTGTCGTACAGCGCCACTTCCGGGCGTTTCAGGCGCCAGGCCAGCGCGCTGGCATTCCCCAGTTCATTGCTCAGCAGGGCTTGGGTCTGTTGCAGTTCTTCCAGGTGTTCGAGCACAAACTGGTCGGGCATTTCGTTGTGTGCAATCCACTCCGGCATGCTCGCCGGCAGCAGGATCACCAGCAAGCCGATGCCCAGGGTCGGCATCGCCCACAGCGTCAGCGGGCGGAAGGCTTGCAGCAGGTTGGTGAGGATCCACCCCAGCAACACGATAAACGCCAGGGACAGGCTGAACATCTCCGCATGGCTGTTGCTGTAAAGCGGCCGGGTGATCTGCAGGTAGATCAGCACGATCATGGCCGCCATGCCGATCACGAAGTTGAGCAGGCCGTTGAGGCCGATCATGCGGGCTTTATGCTGGTTGATCAGGCCGACCAGCGTATGTCCCATCAATAAGGCCAGGGGCAGCAGGCACGGCATGATGTAGGTCGGCAGCTTGCCGTTGCTCAGGCTGAAGAAACCCAGCGGCAACAGCAGCCACAGGGCCAGGAAAGCGATCGCCGGCTGGCGCTTTTCCTGCCAGGTCTTGCGCAGGGTACTCGGCAGCAACCCTGCCCAGGGCAGGCAAGCCACCGCGATGATCGGCAGGAAGAACCACCACGGCCGCACGTGCTGTGCGTTGTCGGCGCTGAAGCGGCGGATGTGTTCATTCCAGAAAAAGAAGCGCCAGAAGTCCGGTTCTTGCAGATGGATCGCCAACGCCCAAGGCAGGCACACCAGCAAACACACCAGCATGGCCAGCGGGCCATAGCGCAGCAGTTCGCCCAGGCGGCGTTGCCAGAGCATGTAAGGCACGGCGATCAACACCGGCAACGCCAAGGCCAGGAACCCCTTGGTCAGGAAACCCAGTGCGCAGGCCAGGCCCACGACGGCCCAGGCCCACAGACGACCGCGCACTGTGTGGCTGTCGAGGGCAAACCACAGGGCTACCAGGCTCAGGTTGACCCACAGGGTGAATTGCGGATCCAGGTTGGAGTAGCCCGCTTGCCCGGCCACCAGGCCGAAGCTCAGGTAGAGCAGGGCGCAGGCGAAGCTTTTGCGCGGGTCATTCCACAGGCGACGGGCGATCAGGTAGGCCAGTAGCACGCTCAAGCCGGAAGTGAGGGCCGAGGCGATGCGCACGCCGAACAGGTTCTGGCCGAACACTGCCTGGCCCAGGGCGATCAACCAATAGCCGCCAGCGGGTTTTTCGAAATAGCGGATGCCCATGAAATGCGGCGCTACCCAGTTGCCGCTCTGGAGCATTTCCTGGCTGATCTGGCCGTAGCGAGTTTCGTCCGGGATCCATAAGCCGTGCAGGCCCAGGGGCAACAGGTAAAACGCGACAAAGGCCAGTAATAACAGTGGCAGAGGTTTTAATCGAGTCATGCAAACGTCGCTCCCTGACGTTTAGTTGTGGGGAATTCAAGTAATGAAGTAATAGAAGAAAATGTCACAGTGGTCACTGAGTTACGGGAAATAGTCATGATGTCCTTAGTTAAAAGGCGCAACTAAACATGCCAGAACAGGGCTGTCTTTTTGCTGAACAGACGGACAGGAAAGTGTTTAGAATTGTTTTAACGCGGCCGGCCAGTCCGGGCTGTTGACGATGCCCAGCGTCTTGAATTTACCGTTGGGCAATACCTGCACGAACAAGGCGCTGCCGTATTTGGGAAAGGCGGCATGGGGAAAGCCCAGGGTGCTTTCGAAGTCGGCGATGCAGCCGCTGTGGGTGACGAAGACCAGGTTGCGTCCGGGGGTTTTATGGCTGAGCAGTTCTTCGCCCATGGCCGCGCCGCAGACGGCTTGCTGGCCGGAAGTCAGTTCGTTTTTACCGAACATGAAACGTAAGGTCTGGGCGGTGCGGATGGCCGGGCTGGCCAGCACATCGCTGCCGTCCATGCCCAGTGTTTTAAAGGCTTTTCCCAGGGTTTCGGCGTTCTGGCTGCCGTTGATTGTCAGGCCTTCCACAGGGCCCAGGCAGGGGTTGGTCGAGCGGTCGCAACGCTCTTCATGGCGCACCAGCACGATCAGGTCGCCGTCACGCCAGAGGGGCAGCACGTGGGAGGTCAACAAGCGATTGCCGACACCGAGGTCCTTTGGCGAGGCGTGCCAAAGCAGGCTGGCGACCAGCAGCAAGCCCACCACGAATATGCCCAGCCATAGCCGTCGCAGGCGCTTGATAAAGGCCCATCGCGAGCGCGGTTTGGTCAGGGTAAGGTCAACCACTTTGTTCACCATGGGCAGTGTTGGCAATGTTGTATTAATTAGGCGCAACGTGTTGGCGAATGCCGGTAATGGAACAAGAGGCTGTCACACGGCGGCTGTCTTTTCGCTGAACATTTTGCATGTAAAAAGTTGTGAAGCTTGACAACTAACAAGTTGCCGACAAGTGACGCTTGACCGGTAATTTAAAGAGGGGTGGGTGGGCAGTCGGTGAAATCGATGTGAAAAATTTGCATGACCTGGATCGGCAGCCGTTATTCTCGATTGCCCCCCTCAAACGAGTGTCGTCATGCTGCAGGTGCAAGGTGTGTTCAAAAGCTATGCCACCCCCCAGGGACCGTTGGCGGTATTGGCCGGTGTGGATCTGCATTTACCCGAGCGCAGCAGCCTGGCATTGATGGGCGAGTCGGGCAGTGGCAAAAGCACCTTGCTGCACCTGGTGGCCGGGCTGGACCGGGTGGACGGCGGCAGTATCCAGGTCGGCGAGCAGCGCCTCGACCAACTCAGCGAAGCGCAGTTGGCCCACTGGCGGCGCACGCAGATCGGGCTGGTGTTCCAGCAGTTCAACCTCATCGGCAGTTTGCGGGTTGAGGACAACCTGGCGTTCCAGGCGCGGTTGGCGGGGCGGTTTGATCCGCAGTGGCAGGCGCAGTTGGTGGAGCGTCTGGGCCTGGGTGATCTGCTCAAGCGTTATCCGGAACAGCTTTCCGGCGGCCAGCAGCAACGGGTCGCGGTGGGGCGCGCGTTGGCGTCACGGCCGGGCCTGTTACTGGCCGACGAACCCACCGGCAACCTGGACGAAGCGACCAGCGACGAGGTGTTGCAACTGCTGCTGGACCTGCTGCGCGACAGCCCCACCAGCTTGTTGATGGTCACCCATAGCCCGCGTATCGCCGCATGCCTGGACCGGCAGGTGGTGTTGCACCGCGGTCGTGTCGTGCCGGCGAGCGCTATTTGAAATGGCGGTTTTTTATTGGACCCTGCGCGCACTGCTCAGCCACTGGCGGCGCCATCCCGTGCAGTTTTTCAGCGTGCTCACCGGCTTGTGGTTGGCCACCGCGCTGCTGATCGGCGTGCAAGCCCTCAACAGCCAGGCACGCGACAGCTATGCCCGCGCCAGCCAGTTGATCGGCGGCGAACCCCAGGCCAGTCTTGGCGCGCCGGACGGGGCCAGCTTTCCCCAAGCAGTCTTTGCCCAGTTGCGCCGAGCCGGTTGGCCGGTGTCGCCGGTGGTTCAAGGGCGGGTGCAGCTAAAGGGGCAGGAAGATGTGCGCCTGCAATTGATGGGCATCGACCCGGTGTCGTTGCCCGGCAGTGGCGCGGTGGCGGGGCAGCGTTTGAGCCAGGCACAGATGCTGGCGTTTTTCGAACCGCCGGGGCGTACCTGGATTGCACCGCAGACCTTGCAGGCCTTGGGGCTGCATGAAGGTCAACAACCCATCATCCTGAACGGGAATACCCTGCCGCCGCTGCAAATCCAGGCCGATATGGCCCCCGGGCTGTTGCTCACCGACATCGGCTTTGCCCAGCCTGTGCTGGAAATGCCTGAGCGCCTGTCGCGGATGTTGGTGGATAAAAAATTCGCCGCCGGCCAGCCCACGCCACCCGCTGGGCTGCAACTCAAGCAGGGCGAGGACAATAACCTCGCGCGTCTCACCGAAAGCTTTCACCTGAACCTCGATGCATTGGGCTTTCTGTCCTTTGTGGTCGGGTTGTTTATCGTGCACGCCGCCATTGGCCTTGCCCTGGAGCAACGACGCGGGCTGTTGCGCACCTTGCGTGCCTGCGGCGTCAGTGTGCGTCTGTTGATCGTCAGCCTGGGCGTGGAACTCGGTGTGCTTTCGTTGCTGGGTGGCGTGCTGGGCGTGGCCAGCGGCTATCTGTTGGCCAGCCTGTTGCTGCCGGATATCGCCGCCAGCCTGCGTGGTTTGTATGGTGCCGAGGTGCCGGGGCAGTTGAGCCTGAGCCCTTGGTGGTGGGGCGCGGGGTTGGGCTTGAGTTTGCTCGGCGCGTTGCTGGCCGGTGCCAGCAGCCTGTGGCGGGCGGCGCGCTTGCCCTTGTTGGCGCTGGCCAATGCCCAGGCCTGGCATGAGGCCCATGGGCGCTGGTTGCGGCGTCAAGGGTGGGTGGCCGGTGCCGCCCTGATGATCGCCGTGCTGGCGCTGGGGTTCGGTCATAGCCTGGCTGCCGGCTTCGTGCTGATGGCTGCGTTACTGCTCGGCGCGGCCCTGGGTTTGCCGGTGGTGCTCAATGCTTTGCTCAAGGCCGTTCTGGGACGCAGCCGCTCGGTGCTGGGCCAGTGGTTTCTGGCTGATTGCCGTCAGCAATTGCCGGCGTTGAGCCTGGCCCTGATGGCGCTGCTGTTGGCCCTGGCCGCGAATATCGGGGCAGGTTCCATGACCTCGGGGTTTCGTCATACCTTCAACAACTGGCTGGAGCAGCGTTTGACTGCCGAGCTGTACCTCAATCCACAAAACCCGGCCCAGGCCGAGCAACTGAGCCTATGGTTGGCGCAACAACCGCGGGTGCAGGCGGTGCTGCCCACCTGGCAAGTCGCGGTGCAATTGCAGGGCTGGCCGGCGGATCTGTTTGGCGTGGTCGACGACCCCACTTATCGCCAGCATTGGCCGCTGTTGGAGGCGTCGAGCGAGCCGTGGGACCAGTTGCAGCAAGGCGACACGCTGATGCTCAGCGAGCAACTGGCGCGCCGGCTTGCGGTGAAGCTGGGCGATACCCTGAGCATTCCGACGCCTCAGGGCACCTGGACGCCAAAAATAGTGGGGATCTACGCTGATTACGGCAACCCCAAAGGCCATGTGCTGGTCAATTCCAAGCACCTGCTGACCCATTGGCCGACGCTGTCTCCGGCGCGTTTCAACCTGCGTGTGGCACCTTCGGATGTAGCGTTGTTGACGCGTGAGGTACAACACGCCTTTGCCTTGGAGGACAGCCGTATCGTCGATCAACAGCAGCTCAAGGGCTGGTCGAGCCAAGTGTTCGAACGCACCTTCGCAGCCACCGCTGCCCTGAACAGCCTGACGCTGGGCGTGGCCGGCGTGGCGCTGTTCATCAGCCTGTTGACCCAGAGCCAGAGTCGCCTCGGCCAGCTCGCACCGCTGTGGGCGTTAGGCGTCACGCGCCGGCAATTGATGCTGCTCAATCTCGGCCAGACCTGGCTGTTGGCGGTGCTCACGTTAGTGTTGGCCTTGCCGCTCGGCTTGCTGTTGGCTTGGTGCCTGGACGCGGTGATCAATGTGCAGGCCTTTGGTTGGCGCCTGCCGTTGCAGGTGTTCCCGTGGCAACTCGCGCAGTTGCTCGGCTTGGCGATGCTCGCGACCTTGCTGGCCTCGGCGTGGCCGTTGTGGCAGTTGTACCGCAGCCGTCCGACGGATTTGTTGAGGACGTTTGCCAATGAAGATTAAGTGGCTGTTGTGGATGTGCTGCTTACTGGTCGCTTGCGACAAAGTCCCCGCGCCACCGGAAAGCTTCGCTGGCCTGGGCAGTGACGCGGCGGACTTTGCCCAAGTAGTGCCCGGCAAAGTGTTCAGTTTTCCAGAGGACCATGGCCCCCATCCGAGCTTTCGCATCGAGTGGTGGTACGTCACCGCCAACCTCAAGGACGCGCAGGGCAATGTCTTCGGCGTGCAGTGGACGTTGTTCCGCAATGCGCTCAAGGCCGGGCCGACCGAGGCGGGCTGGCGTGATTCGACGATCTGGCTTGGCCACGCCGCCGTGACGTCCGCCACTCACCACTATGCCGCCGAACGTTATGCACGCGGCGGCGTGGGCCAGGCCGGGGCCCAGGCGCAGCCGTTCAATGCCTGGATCGACGATTGGAATTTCGTCACCCGTCCCGGCGCCGCGAGCAGCTTGGCCGACATGCAACTCAAGGCCAGCGGTGCGCAATTCGCCTATGACCTGCACCTGACCTCCAGTCGCCCATTGGTGTTGCAGGGCGACAATGGCTACAGCCGCAAGTCCGACCAGGGTCAGGCGTCGTATTACTACAGCCAGCCGTTTTTCAGGGCCAGTGGCAGCGTCACTATCAATGGCAAGGTCTATCAAGTCACCGGCCCGGCCTGGCTTGACCGCGAGTGGAGCAGCCAACCGCTGAGCGCGGGCCAGACCGGCTGGGACTGGTTTTCCCTGCACCTGGACCGGGGCGAGCAGTTGATGCTGTTTCGGGTACGGCAAGCCGATGGCGCGGGGTATCTCACGGGGACCTGGATCGACGCGCAAGGCCAGACGCAGACGCTGCACAACGCTGATATCCAGTTGGTGCCGTTGGAAACCACTACGATTGATGGGCGCAAGATTCCTACACGCTGGTCGCTGAAGATCCCTGGCAAACAGCTGGACATCACCACCCAAGCCGTCAACCCGAACGCCTGGATGAACCTGAGTATTCCGTATTGGGAAGGGCCGGTACGGTTTGAGGGTGGTGTGGGTTACCTGGAAATGACTGGGTATTAGGGCCAGCCCTTTCAAGGTCTTTAGGTGGAACTGGCGATAAGTAACCTGTGGCGAGCGGGCTTGTCCCGCGTTGGGTTGCGAAGCGACCCTAGAAGGAGGAATGCGGTGAGTCAGGCACTCTTCGGCCGCTGGTTCTGGGGCTGCTTCGCAACCCAACGCGGGACAAGCCCGCTCGCCACAGTTGCAGTGTTCGCCCTTAATGGGATGGTATCAGCCAGATATCGCCGGTTTTTCAAAGACCTTGAAAGGGCTGGGTATTAGGGTAGTTTCTGTAGGCTCTATTTCACCGGTGCGTAGGCAGTTTCCCAAATGTAAAGCGACCCCCCTGGGCTTGTGTCCGGGGCGCAGGCGCTTGCTTATATTTCGACGCCATCTCAATTGCATCCTGGATGTGGGGCATGGCGCAGAGCTTTATCAACGACCGCGCAACGGACTACCAAAGCCTCAAATCCCGATTGATGGTCGGCGGGCTGAGTCGCCCGCGCTCGGATCATTTTGATGTGCTGAATCGGCACCTGCGGCCCGGCTTGGTGGCACCGGGGCAACTGGTGATTATTCCCGACAGCCACAGCCTGAATTGCTCGGTCGAGGAAGCGTGGTTGATACGCCATGCCGAGGAAGTCCGTCGTCATCTGGAACTGAATGCAGCGACGGGTACGGCACTGCTCGGCAACTATGACTTGCTGCAGAGTTTCATGGCCAATGGCTCGATTGGCGTCGGCAGTGCGACCTCTGCCTGGGCGCGGCACTTGGATGAAGTGGCGCAAACGTTGGAGGAAATCGAGCGGCTGCATCAGCGGTTGAAAGACGGCGGGTTGGACAGGGCGGCGTTTATCCAGCAGCGCCAGGCGGTGTTTCGGCGCTTGGAGGTGCTGCTGCAAGGGGCTGCACGGTTGGGGACGGGATTGCAGGGTAATGCGTCGTTGAAGAAGGTGTTGGGGATTTCGACGAGGAGCTATCTGCATAAGGGGGAGATTGCGGGGTATGCGCAGCGGATGCGGGAGATGGCGCAGATGTCGAAGTGGTTGGGCAACGGGACGTATGTGGGGTTGGCGTTGGATGTGGGAGTGGCGGGGTTGGAGATCAAGGAGGCGTGTGTGACGGGGAGGGAGGCGCAGTGTAGACGGGCGAAGTATGTGGAGACGGGGAGGTTGGTGGGGTCAGTAGCTGGAGCCGCAGTCGGGGGAAAGTATGGTGCCAAACTCGCGATTCGAAGCTGTCGCATGCTTTTCGGTATTGCGATGAAGGGACGCGGTGAGATTGCGTGCGCAATTATTGGCGGCGCGGCGGGTGGGCAGACCGTAGGTAATGCTCTTGGTCATGAGGGTGCCTTATTGGGTGGAGAGATCCAAGAGGCCAACGGGGATGTGATCTTTGTGCCGGAGGGAGCTTGACTGTGTCGTTTTTTCTTGTCTTCACCATTGTGCATTTTACCGGGGCGTTTGTCGTTTTGGGGCTCGGTTTTTTTGCCGAATATACAAAGCTCGACGAGGTGGAGAGTTACTTCCGCCAAAACGAAATGGTCTGCGGCAATAAACGATTTTGGAGCCGAAACCGGTGGATCGACAGGCAATATCGCATGATGCTGATTGCTGAGTTACTTTCAGATTCAAAGCGCCATCTGAAGGCAGGGTTGGTGACTGAGGCCGAACTGGCTTCTGTTCCTTTATCGCTTAAGCGCTGGGTGGTTTGGCCCTATTACCTTGGGTTCATTTGGTTGATTGCAACAGCTGTTTGGGTCTTCTGGCGCTGGTGGTGCGACATCCCTAGTCCATAGAAATAGTTTTTTAATAAAATACTGTACATCCATCCAGTCTTATTCTACATTCCATCCCAGGTGACCGGATGTCACCTGAGCTTCACTTTTTAACTATGGATGGATAAAAAATGAAATCGAAAAAAGCCTTTATGCTGGGCGCGGCCATGGCGGCCTCCTGCTTCGTTTCGGCCTTTGCCCTGGCTGAGCAAACCCCTCAGAAACTCAGCGCCGAAGCGGTCAGGCAGGCCGTGGAAAAAGCACTCAAATCCGGCGGCACGCTGGACGCGGCGAAGGTGCCGGCCAGCCTCAAGCAAAAACTCCTGGCGGCCAAGACCGGCCAGTCCAAGGCCGTCACCCAGGCGGTCAAATCCGCGCCGTTCAACAGCGTAGTCAGCGAGTTGAAAAAGCCGATCCAGGTCGAGCCGAAAAGCGCTGCCGTCGCCGACTTTGTTCCGCTGTTCCCCACCCTGGATATCAATACTCTCTACACCATCGACGGTGTGGCCCAGGGTGAAGAGTTCGCCTACCACTTCAACCTCCCACAGAACGCGCGGGTCCAGGTGCAATTGGTCAACCAGAGCGCGGGCACCGACATGTCGCTGACCCTGTTCCAGGACGACGGCCAGGGCAACCTGAGCGTGGTGGGCTCCTCGGATGCCGCAGGCAATGCCGACGAGTACCTCAACGGCGTGCTGCCGGCCGGTGATTACTACTGGTACATGGTCGCCAAGGTCGCCAGCAGCTCGCAATTCAGCTTTGGCGTGGCGGTGGATACCAACGTCGATGCCTATGAACCCAATGACACGCCGCAAACCGCCTTTGTGCTGCCGGACTCGATGAACAAGGTGACCGGCAACCTCGACAACGCCAACGATGTCGATTACTTCGACTTCAAGGCGGTGCGTGGCCAAAGCGTGAGCATGTACCTGGCCGGTGACGCGAACGGCAGTCGCAACCAGTGGATTTTCGATCGTTTTGACGGCGTCAATTGGGTCACCATCCCTGCCGGTTCGACCTCGACCTACCCGAGCGTTACGCCAGGTACTACGGTGAAGGTGCGTGTGCGGGCCAACCCGGCCGTGGTCCAGGATCCGACCAAGCAATACCAGTTGAGTCTGGGCTCCACGCCGCGTCTGAACACCTCGGATGTGAAGGGTGACAATATCGTGCGTGTACCGGCGTCGATTTTCTGGATGGCGACCCAGGCGGGACGTACGGTGAACTGGACCACCAATTGGTCCGACTCCACGGGCGCACCGCTGCTGGGCGTCACGCCGGTTCTGCGTATCGACAAACGTTTTGACGGTGCCGAGTTCCACTGGACCGACTTCAAGGCCACCACCAACAGTGCGGGCACATCCCAGGCCAGTTCCGGTATCGGCGACTGCTTCGGCGAGAACCGTGTGCAGTATCCGGACAGCAGCACGGGCGTCACCTACACCTGGGACACCACTTTCAACTTCGGCGGCTGGCGTATCGAGTTGGACGAGTTCCCTGGCGTGGGCGTGGGTGGCGAGAACGTGCCTTACGTGACCTTCGGGCACATCTGCACCCAGAACATCGTTCACTGATTCAACGGTGTGCGTGAGAAGGGGCAGCCTGACGAGGCTGTCCCTTTTTTTATTCGCCCGCCAATGCCAAGTCCAACGGCAGACGTGCCATGCTCGTACTTTTCAACGAGCCCAGGTACAACCAGTTTCCGTACTCCCGTGCGGTGGTGATCGGCGAATAATTCCCCGGGCTGCCATCCTGCAGGTTGGCGATGACCTTACCTTCGGTATCCAAGCCCAGTACGAAGGCTTTGCGTTCGATAGGCTTGGGCACCACCATCAGCGCCCGCACCATCACCTTGCGCAGCAATGGGTAGCCGGCAAAGCTGTCAAGCAACGGATTGCGTGGCGAATACAGCGCCACCCAGAAACGGTCCTGGCCGTTGAAGCTGAGGTTGTCCGGCAGGCCGGGCAGGTTGTCGATAAACAGGTCGTGGGTGCCGGCGCGCTCGCCCTTGAGCCAGTAACGGCTGATGCGGTAGGCGCCGGTTTCATTCACTAGTACGAAGTTTTCATTCGGCCCCAAAGCCACGCCGTTGGCGAATTGCAGTTGGTCCAGCAGCACCTCGGTGCTGCCGTTGCTGAAGTCATAGCGCAGCAGCCGACCGTCGCCGCCATGTTCGATCACCGCTTCGCCGTCCTGCCCGTAACCCCAGCGACTCGACGCATCGCTGAAGTAGGCATAACGCCCGCTCGCGTCCACGGTGACGTCATCGGTGAAACCGAAGGGCAGGCCGTTGGCACTGGTGCTCAACGTAGTGAGTTGGTGTTTTGCATCCAGGGCGAGCAAGCCCTTGATCCCGTCGGCAATGATCAGGCGCCCATCCGGGTGCAGCGCCAGGCCCAGGGGCCTTCCGCCGGTATTGGCCAATACTTCCAGGCTGCGGCTGTCGGGCGAGGTGCGGATGATGCGCCCGTCATGCAAGCCGCTGATCAAAAAGCCCTGGGCATCCAGCAGCAAGGCCTCGGGCCCGGCGATGTCCTGGGCGCCGATTTTCTGCACGCCCTTGAGGCGCTGGTTCTCCGCATAAGGGCCGCTCTTCATCGACGGCGCCTTGGGTGGCGTCCAGTTTACGGGTTGCACTTTGGTCGGCATCAACAGCAGAAAGGCGACCACCGCCAGAAGCAGTACAAACAGCAGATGACGCAGTTTTTTGGGGCGGGTACTCATGACGATTCCTGGTTGTCGTTGATGCTAGGTTCCCAGTGCAGGGTGCCGAAGAGGTAATCCATCAGGGGAAGGACGATGTTGAAGTTGCGCCCCTGCATCAGTTCACGGCGGTGATGCAGGGCGTGCAGTTGATGCATCTGGCGGATCCACGGCAAGCGCGCCACCGGGTGGTTGGCGGGCAGGTGCTCGCAGGCGTGAAACACTTCGTAAAGTAAATACCCGAGGATCATGCACCCGGCGAACAGCCCGGCGACATTAGGGCTCACTTGCTTGAGCAACCACCAGGCGGGCAGGGTGATTGCCAGGCTGTGCAGCACGATCAGCCAGGCCGGGAACAGGATGACGCGCCAGTCGCGGGGGCTGTCGTAGGTCATGTGGCCGGGGGTGAAGAAACTGTGATGATCGCCGGTGTGGCGTGCGTAGAACAGCCTGGCCAAGGCGTGCTTGTGGTGGCCGAGGTGACGGTGCACGAGGTAGATACAGAGGTTGAAGAACACCAGGGTCAGCGGCACGGTCAGCCATTGCACAGCGCTGATCTGCGACGTGGAAGACCAGGCCAGGGCGATGCACACAAGGCCGTAGCCGAACACGAAACCGGCGTGCAGCCAGGGGTTGTAGTGAGGCGCGACAGTGGCGCGGTAGCGGGCGCGAAAGGTCTCGGTAGGGTGGTCCATGGCGGCTTGCTCGGTGTTTTTTTGTTGGAAAGTGAGCTTAGTTGGCGCCAGGGAATGTGCGAGTTTTGCGCTGCACACAAACCCACTGTAGGAGCCGGCTTGCCGGCGATGCTGACACCTCGGTGTGTCAGGTACGGCGAGTGGATGCCATCGCCGGCAAGCAGGCTCCTACAAAGACCGTGTTAGCCAAGGCGACCAGTGGGGGCTTGCATACCCCCAGTTTACTTGCTAGTTTCTCGCAAAATGTTAACGATAACATTTGCTCTAACAATAAAAACAAAACAGAGAATCACGCCATGAAAATGCTCCCGAAAACCCTGTGTTTATTGGCTGTAAGCATCACCCTCGGCACTGTCTCCCCAGCATTTGCCGACGCTGCCAAGCCGATCCGCATCGGCGCGTCCTTCCAGGAAATCAACAATCCCTATTTCGTCACCATGAAAAACGCCCTGGAAGAAGCCGGGGCGACCATCGGCGCGAAACTGATCATCACCGACGCCCGTCACGACGTGTCCAAGCAAGTCAGTGACGTCGAAGACATGCTGCAAAAAGGCATCGACATCCTGCTGATCAACCCCACGGACTCGGTCGGCGTGCAATCGGCGGTCAAGTCTGCCCACGCTGCCGGTGTCGTGGTTGTCGCGGTAGACGCCCAGGCCGACGGCCCGCTGGATTCCTTCGTCGGCTCGAAGAACTTTGACGCCGGCTTCCAGGCCTGCGAATACCTGGCCAAGAACATCGGCGACAAAGGCAATATCGCCATCCTCGACGGTATTGCCGTGGTGCCGATCCTGGAGCGTGTGCGCGGTTGCAAAGAGGCCGTGGCCAAGCACCCCGATATCAAGATCGTCAGCATCCAGAACGGCAAGCAGGAACGTGACCAGGCGCTGACCGTTACCGAAAACATGTTGCAGGCCCAGCCCACCCTCAAGGGCATTTTCAGCGTGAATGACAACGGCTCCCTCGGCGCGCTCTCGGCCATTGAAGCCAGCGGCCTGGACGTGAAACTGGTCAGCGTCGACGGCGCGCCGGAAGCGATCAAGGCGATCCAGAAGCCCGGCAGCAAATTCATCGCCACCTCGGCGCAATACCCGCGCGATCAGATCCGCCTGGCCCTGGGCATTGCCCTGGCCAAGAAGTGGGGCTCGCAGGTGCCGGCCACCATCCCGGTGGACATCACCCTGATCGACCAGGCCAAGGCCAAGGATTTCAGCTGGTAAATCACCCAGGCCCCACGCAGTTCGTGGGGCCCAGGTCATCCTTCTGAATACGAGGTCGGCGGAATGAGCAGTCTTCTGAAGTTGGAAAACATCTGTAAGCGGTACCCGGGCGTACAGGCCCTCAAGTCCATCAACCTGCAAGTCGAGCGCGGTGAGATTCATGCCTTGCTCGGCGAAAATGGCGCGGGCAAATCGACGCTGATGAAGATCCTCGGCGGCGTCGAGCATCAAGACGAAGGCCAGATCCTGATCGACGGCCAGGCGCAGCAGTTCGCGACCTATCGCGAC
The DNA here is from genome assembly GCF_013385825.1 of Pseudomonas reactans. GTDB lineage: Bacteria > Pseudomonadota > Gammaproteobacteria > Pseudomonadales > Pseudomonadaceae > Aquipseudomonas > Aquipseudomonas reactans. The sequence goes on from NZ_JACAPG010000005.1 coordinate 20,157, forward strand.
GCAATCGCCGCCGGCATCGGCATCGTGTTCCAGGAATTCAGCCTGATTCCCTACCTCACGGCCGTGGAAAACATCTTCCTCGGCCATGAGCTGAGTAACCGTTTCGGCCTGTTGCGCAAGCGCGAAATGGTCGAGGCCAGCGAGGCGTTGTTCAAGCGCCTGGGCGTGACCATCGACCTGCAATGCGCGGTCAGGCACCTGAGCGTGGCCGAACAGCAGTTTGTCGAAATCGCCAAGGCATTGGCCCTGGATGCGCGCCTGCTGGTGCTCGACGAACCCACTGCCACCCTCACACCCAGCGAGGCCGAGCTGCTGTTCGACATCATGCGCGAACTCAAGCGCCAGGGCGTGGCGGTGATTTTCATCTCCCATCACCTGGAGGAAATTTTCCAGGTGTGCGACCGCATCAGCGTGTTGCGCGACGGCGGCAATGTGGGCGTCACCGATGTGGCTGACAGTGACATCGACCGGCTGGTCGAGATGATGGTCGGGCGCCGCCTGGAATGCAGTTTTCCACCCAAACCGAACACCGAGCGCGGCCCGCTGTTGCTGGAGGTCAAGGACATCCAACTGGTGCGCAACGGCCCGCACAACAACTTCCAGCTGCACAAGGGCGAGATCCTTGGCTTTGCCGGCCTGGTCGGTTCCGGTCGTACGGAACTGGCCCTGGGCATGATGGGTGCGCTGCCGTCGGTGAGCAAAGACGTGTGGCTGCGCGGCGAGAAAATCACCCTCGACGACCCGGCCCAGGCCCTGGCCCACGGCATCGGCCTGCTCCCGGAAAGCCGCAAGAGCGAAGGGCTGATCACCGACTTCAGCATTCGCGAAAACATCTCGCTGAACAACCTGCCCAAATACCAGAACGCGTCCGGGCTGATCGACAAAAACCGCGAATGCGCCAGCGTCGAAGGCCTGATGAAGCAACTGTCGATCAAGGCCCCCAGCAGTGAAAGCCGGGTGTTCAACCTCAGCGGCGGCAACCAGCAAAAGGTGGTGATCGCCCGTTGGATCAACCATCACTGCGACGTGCTGGTGTTCGACGAACCCACCCGTGGCATCGACGTGGGGGCCAAGGCGCAGATCTACGCGCTGATGCGCAGCCTCACCGAACAAGGCTACGCAATCATCATGATTTCCTCCGAATTGCCGGAAGTCATCGGCATGTGCGACCGCGTCGCCGTGTTCCACAAGGGCGCCATCGTCAAGGTACTCGAAGCGTCTGCCGTCAATCCTCAAGAGGTCATGCGCCATGCAACAGGGGGCTCAAGTGAATACGTCCATTAGGACCGGCGACAGCGGCCGGTTGCGCCTGAACCTGGCGCGGCTGGTGCGCTCGCCGGCGTTTTATCCCTTTGTCGGGCTGGTGGTGGTGACCCTGGTGATGATCCTCGCCAGCGACACCTTCCTCACCGCCAGCAACCTGTCGAACATCGCCCGCCAGGTGTCGATCAACGCGATCATCGCGGTGGGCATGACTTGCGTGATCCTCACCGGTGGCATCGACTTGTCGGTAGGGCCGGTGATGGCCTTGTCCGGCACGCTCACGGCCGGGTTGATGGTCGCGGGCCTGCCGCCCGGCCTGGCGATTGGCGCAGGCATGTTGATCGGCGTGGCCTTCGGCATCGGTAACGGCTTGTTTGTGGCCTACCTGCACATGCCGCCGATCATCGTGACCCTGGCGACCATGGGCATCGCCCGTGGCCTGGGCCTGATGTACACCGATGGCTATCCGATTTCCGGGTTGCCGGACTGGTTTGCGTTCTTTGGCCGCGAAAGCCTGTTCGGCATCCAGGTGCCGATCCTGATCATGCTGCTCACCTACCTGGCGGCCTACGTGCTGCTGCAACACACACGCATCGGTCGCTACATCTACGCCATCGGTGGCAATGAAGAAGCGGTGCGCTTGTCCGGCGTGCGTGCGGCGCGTTTCAAGTTGCTGGTGTACGGCATCAGTGGCCTCACGGCGGCGATTGCCGGGCTGGTCCTCACCTCACGCCTGATGAGCGGCCAGCCGAACGCCGGCGTGTCGTTCGAACTGGACGCGATTGCCGCCGTGGTACTCGGCGGGGCCTCGATTGCCGGCGGGCGCGGGGTGATCGTCGGTACGCTGCTCGGCGCCATGCTGCTCGGTGTGTTGAACAACGGCCTGAACATGCTGGGCGTGTCGCCCTACGTCCAGAGCGTGATCAAGGGCGCAATCATTTTGCTGGCGATTTTTATCAGCCGTCAGCGCCACAAATAAATACCTAACAAGAACAGGATCCGACACCATGGACAAGCACACCGAAATGCAAGCCGTCGTCTGCCACGGCCCGAAAGACTACCGCCTGGAACGCATTGGCAAACCCCAGGCGCGCGCCAATGAACTGGTGATCCGCATCGCCGCCTGTGGCATCTGCGCCAGTGACTGCAAGTGCCACTCGGGCGCCGCAATGTTCTGGGGCGGCGACAACCCGTGGGTAAAGGCGCCGGTCGTACCGGGGCACGAATTTTTTGGCTATGTGGTGGAAGTGGGCGAGGGCGCGGAAGAGCACTTCGAAGTCGCTGTGGGCGACAAGGTGATCGCCGAGCAGATCGTACCGTGCGGCAAGTGCCGTTTCTGCAAGTCCGGCAAGTACTGGATGTGCGAAGTGCACAACATCTTCGGCTTCCAGCGTGAAGTCGCCGAAGGTGGCATGGCCCAGTACATGCGCATTCCCAAGACGGCCATCGTGCACAAGATCCCCGAGTCGGTGTCGCTGGAAGACTCGGCGCTGGTGGAACCGATGGCCTGTTCGATCCACACGGTCAACCGTGGCGATATCCAACTCGACGACGTGGTGGTGATCGCCGGTGCCGGCACCCTCGGCCTCTGCATGGTCCAGGTCGCTGCGTTGAAAACCCCGAAGAAACTGGTGGTGATCGACATGGTCGACGAGCGCCTGGAACTGGCGAAAAAATTCGGCGCCGATGTGGTGATCAACCCGTCGCGCGACAACGCCCGCGAAATCATCAACGGCCTGACCGATAACTATGGCTGCGACGTCTACATCGAAACCACCGGCGTGCCGGCGGGCGTGACCCAGGGCCTGGACCTGATCCGCAAGCTCGGGCGTTTTGTCGAGTTCAGCGTGTTCGGCGCCGAGACCAGCGTCGACTGGTCGATCATCGGCGACCGCAAGGAGCTGGACGTACGCGGCGCCCATCTCGGGCCGTATTGCTACCCGATCGCTATCGACCTGTTCGAACGCGGCCTGGTCACCTCCAAGGGCATCGTCACCCATGACTTCCCGCTGGACGACTTTGCCGAGGCCTTCGCGTTGGCCAATTCGACTAAGTCGATCAAGGTGCTGTTGAAGCCGGTGGCCTGAAAATGAACTACGTGATGGGTGTCGATATAGGAACCCAGAGCACCAAGGCGCTGCTGGTGGATGGTCAAGGTACGATCATCGCCCAGCACAGCCAGGGGTATCGCGTGGATACCCCGAAAGTGCGCTGGGCCGAACAATGGCCGCAGGCCTGGCTTGATGCCGTCGAGGCCTGTGTGGCGCAGTGCATGGCCAAGGCCGGCGTGGCGGCGCAGCAGGTCAAGGCGTTGTGTATCAGCAGCCTGTACGGCGGCTCGGGGATTGCGGTGGATGCGCAGATCACCCCGCTGCACCCGTGCCTGATCTGGATGGACCGCCGTGCTGGCGAGCAGGTGGCTTGGGTGCGCGAGCAGGTGGACCTGGAGCGGCTGTTCGCGATCACCGGCAACTCGGTGGACAGCTACTACGGCTTCACCAAGATGCTCTGGCTCAAGCAGCACCAGCCCGAGGTGTGGGCGAACACCCGCTACCTGCTGCCGCCCAACAGCTATATCAACTGGTGCCTCACTGGCGAGTTGGCGGTGGACCATAGCAGCGCGGGCAATATCGGTGGCGTCTACGACGTGAAGGCGCGTGGCTGGTCCGCCGAAATGCTCGATGCGCTGGGCGTACCGAAATCGATGATGCCGGAGCGCCTGGTGTATTCCGGGGAAGTCGTCGGTGGGTTGCTGGAGGAGTGGGCTGCGCGTCTGGGCCTGCAGGCGGGCACACCGATTCTGGCCGGTGGCGTCGATGCGGCCATGGCAACGCTGGCCGCAGGGGTGACGCAGCCGGGCAATCACGTGGCAATGATCGGCACCAGCATGTGCTGGGGTTACCTCAACCAGCAAGTGGATGCACACCATGGCTTGGTGAGCATGCCCCACGTCTACAACGGCCACCGCGACCTGTATATCTTTGGCGGTGCGATCACCGCCGGTGCCTCGGTCAGCTGGTTTCGCGAGCAGTTCTGCCAGGCCGAAGAGCAACAAGCCAAGGCCATCGGCCAGGACAGCCTGGTGCTGCTGGAACAGCGCGCCATGAACATCCCGGCCGGCAGCGAAGGCCTGTTGTTCCTGCCCTATCTGATGGGCGAACGGAGCCCGGTGTGGGATGACCGTGCCAGTGGTAGTTTTGTCGGCTTGAACCTCTACCACAGCCGTATTCACCTGTATCGCGCGGTGCTGGAGGGCGTGAGCTTTGCCCTGCGGCACAACATCGAAGCGGGCACCCGTGGGGCGCACTCCCTGGACCCGCGTTTGATCGTGGTGGGCGGGGCAAGCCATTCGGACCTGTGGATGCAGATCATCGCGGATGTCACGCGCTACACGGTGTACACCATTGTCCAGGAGGTAGAGGCGGCGTTGGGTGCTGCGTTGTTGGCGGCGCACACGGTGGGGTTGGTGAGTGATGGGGAGATGGACAGGGGCTGGGTGCAGCTGGAGCTGCGGGCTGAGCCCAAGGCGGAAAATGTCGAGGCGTATGACCGCGCGTTTGCCGAGTACCTGAAGCTGTATCCGGCCCTGAAACCGATCATGCACAGCCTGCAATCCCACTGACCCAACACGCCCCAAAAACTGTAGGAGCCCGGCTTGCCGGCGATGGCGATCTCACGGACGCCATCGCCGGCAAGCCGGGCTCCTACAAGGGGATCTCCATTGTTTTTGAGATGTGAATTCATGAACGCAGCCTTCGACTTCACCCACCATCGCATCCTCGTTACCGGCGCCAGCAGCGGCATTGGGCGCGAAATTGCCTTGCAACTGATCGCCAGCGGCGCCGATGTCTTTGCCCTCGGCCGCGACGCCCAAGCCTTGGCCGAACTCGGCTGCCACACCTTGTGCCTGGACATCGCCGACAGCGCCGCCCTCGATAATGCCCTGCGCGACCTGCCACCGCTGCATGGCCTGGTCAACTGCGCCGGCATCTCGCGCCTGGAGCCAGCTGCCGCCATCAGCGCTGAAGCGTTCGATCAGGTGATGCAAGTCAACGCCCGCGCTGCTGCCCAAGTCGCCAGCCGCGTGGCGGCCAAGATGATCGAAGCACAAATCGCCGGCAGCATCGTCAATGTCTCCAGCCAGGCCTCGCTGGTGGCTCTGGACGATCACCTCGGCTACTGCGCCTCCAAGGCCGCGCTGGATGCGATCACCCGGGTGCAATGCGCCGAGTGGGGCCGCTTTGGCATTCGCGTCAACAGCGTCAACCCCACCGTCACGCTCACGCCGATGGCCGCCATGGCCTGGTCCGAACCGGCCAAGCGCGACCCGGCGCTGGCGGCCATTCCCTTGGGACGTTTTGCTGAAACCGTCGAAGTGGCGTTGCCGGTGCTGTTCCTGCTGAGCAGAGCCGCCAGCATGATCAGCGGCGTGAGCCTGCCCATCGACGGTGGATACACCAGCCGCTAGCCGTTTTCCAACTGACCGGCGATCACCACCTTGTCCCGTGGCTTGAACGGGTCTTCCAGGCGATCGAGCAACAGGCGCACCGCGCTGCTGCCGGCCAAAGACGCATCGTGGGCCACGCAGGCGATGGGCACGCCGAAGATATCGGCGAAGGGCAGGCGGTCGATGCCGCAGATGGTCAGGCTGTCGTGGGCGATGTTGTGCATGCGCAGTGCGCGCAAGGCGCCGAGGGTGATCAACTGGTTGAAGCCCATGATCGCGTCCGGCGCCGAGTGTTCGGCCAGGTAGTCGAGGGTGTGCAGGTAGGACGGCATCAGCGTGTAGTCGCCGGCCTGCACTTCGACCTGCACCTGCGGGTGCCCGGCCAGCACTTCGCGCAGGCCCTTGAGGCGTTCGACGGTGATGCGCGAGTGTTCGGGGCCGGTCAGCACCAACAGGCGCTTGAGGTCGGGCGTCTGGCGCAGCAGGTAGTGCGCGGCCTGGATGCCGCTGTGGTAGTTGTCGAGCACCACGCGGCTGAACGGGCTGCCGTGGATCGTGCGATCGAGCAGCACCACTGGGGTTTTGCCGTTGCCCAGGCGTTCGAGGTAATCGGGCTGGTAGCTCGGTTCATCCGAGACCGGCGACAGGATGATCCCCGCCACGCGGTAGCCCAGCAGGGTGTCCACGGCCTTGCTTTCCAGCTCTTCCAGCTCATCGGTGTCCACCAGCATGATGGTGTAGCCGTGCTGTTTGGCCTCGCGGGAAATCGCCTTGATCATTTCGCTGTAGAACGGGTTGTCCACGGAGGCGGTGATCACGCCGATGATCAGGCTTTCACTGCGCTTGAGCCCACGTGCGAAGGCGTTGGGCACGTAGTCCATCTCCCGCGCCACTTCGAGGATGCGCGCCAGGGTGGCCGGCTTGACCAGGTCGGGTTTGCTCAGTGCGCGAGACACCGTGATGGTGGTCATGCCAACCCGTTTGGCGATGTCGCTGATGGTGACGGACTTCTTCTTGTTCATCGGTCAGGCTGCAATAGGAAACACCCGCAGGCTAGCACGCGCGGTGCAGATTGTTGCTTCAAATCAGTGGGTCCCAACGCTGCGACCAGTCGCTTTCGGCCTTGACCACCTCACGCAGCAACCCCAGTGCCTGTTGCAACACCGCCGAATCTCGCGCCCGCGAATACACCAGGTACGTCGGGAAGCTGAATTCCGGCGCCTTGGGCACACGCTGCATCACGCCGCTGTCCAGGTAACTCTGCACCACGCGGGTGCGGAAATAACCGGCGCCGCCGTTCTCAAGGATGTACTGCAACGCCAGCGGCCCCAAATTGAAGCTCAATGCGGCACGGGCCTTGTCGGGCAGCGCGGCGTCGTGTTGCTGGCGAAAGCCCGGTCCCCAATCGATATACACGTAGGGCGCCGGGTTGCTCACCAGTTGCACCAGGATCAGTTTTTCTTCCAGTACCTGTTCCACCTGCAAGCCTGGCCAGTATTGCGGTTGGAACACCAATGCAGCGTCGAGTACGCCCAGTTCCAGTTGGCGCAGCAGGTAGTCGCCTTCGCGTACTTCGGTGCGCAGGGCATGGCCGGGGATGTGTTGGCGTAACGCTTGGGCCCAGCCGAGCATCAACGGGTTGCACAGGCTGACTTCGCCACCGATATGCAGCACGTTGCGATAACCGTCCGGCAGCGGCAGGTCGCGTTTTGCGGCTTCCCAGGTTTGCAGCAACTGGTTGGCGTACACCACGAAGGCCTCGCCGTCGGCGGTCAGCCTGGCGCCGGCGCGGTTGCGCACGAACAGTGTGCTGCCTAGTTGGCTTTCGAGGCTCTTGACCCGTGCGGTGATGGCGGTCTGGGTGACGTGCAGTTTCTCGGCGGCGGCGGCCAGGCTGCCGCAGCGGGTGATTTCGAGGAAGGTGCGTGCCAGTTCGATGTCCATGAAGGCCCCTGGGAATGAATGGGGGACAGTGTAATGGAATGTGGTTGGAACTGTGGGAGCTGGCTTGCCTGCGATGGCGGTGGTGCTGTGTACATATCCGTTATTTAGGTAACGGCTGGTATGGGTTCCGCCCTTACGGCGGGTCACTTTGGAAAAGAGCCCCAAAGTAACCAAAGGGCTCTTGCCCCAACACTCGG
>NZ_JACAPG010000005.1:28102-279969 GCF_013385825.1 Pseudomonas reactans
GCCTAAGATCAAGATCAAAAGCGACTCGCTTCGCATCGTGGATACGCGGTCTTGTAGGAGCCGGCTTGCCGGCGATTGCGGTGTGTCGGTGACGGGTGAGGTGTCTGACACGGCTCCATCGCCGGCAGCCGGCTCCTACAGGTGGGCATTTCAGGTTGGGGTTTGTGGGGCTAGGAGATGCTTGCTCGGGAAGGCCTTCGCGTAGGCGTGGCACACTCGCAACACCTGCTCGTCGGCAAATCGCGCGCCTACTACATGCAAGCCTACGGGTAAGCCATTTGCCGCCAACTCGCACGGCACCGATGCCGCCGGTTGCTGCGTCAGGTTGAAAGGGTAGGTAAATGGCGTCCACTGTGTCCATTCCTGCAAGCCGGAGCCGGGTGGTACGTCGTGTCCGGCCTCGAATGCCGTGATCGGCATCATCGGCGAAACCAGCACATCGTAATGCTCATGGAACGCCGCCATGCGTGCTACCAGGGCTGCGCGTGCCTCAAGGGCCGCGCTGAAGTCGTCCAGGCTCAAACGCTCGCCGCGTTGGGCGATGCGCAGCAGGCCGGGGTCCAGCAGTTGTTTTTGTGTCTCGCTCATGGCGCCGGTCAGGCGTGCCGCGCCGGCTGCCCACAAGGTGCTGAAGACTTCCAGTGGGTCACTGAAACCGGGGTCGATCTGCTCGACATGGGCGCCCAGTTGTTCCAGGCCTCGCACCGCGTCCGCGATCACCTTGGCCACTTGTGGGTCGACCTTCACGTAACCGAAGTTCGGACTGTAGGCCACGCGCAACCCTTTCAAATCCGTACCCGGCGTCAGCCATGGTGTGGTGCGTGGCGCACCGATCAAGCCATCCCGTGCGTCCGGCTGGGCGATGGTTTGCAGCATCAAGACGCTGTCTTCCACCGTACGGGTCATCGGCCCCAGGTGCGAGAGGATCGTCATGGAGCTGGCCGGCCATTGCGGCACATAACCGAAGGTCGGCTTGATCCCGAAAGTGCCGGTAAAGGCACAGGGGATCCGGATCGAACCGCCCGCATCGCTGCCTTGGTGCAGCACCCCCAGGTTCAGCGCTGCCGCTGCCCCCGCGCCGCCGGATGAACCGCCTGCCGTGGTGCGGGTATCCCAGGGGTTGCGGGTGATGCCATACAACGGGTTGTCGGTGACGCCTTTCCAGCCGAATTCCGGGGTGGTGGTTTTGCCCAGCAGCACCGCGCCGGCCTTGCGCATGAAGGCTGGGAAGGGCGCGTCGATGTCCCACGGCCCCTCTGCGGATGAAGTGCGCGAGCCCTTGCGGGTCGGCATGCCGATGGTCAGCGTCAGGTCCTTGATCGAAGAGGGTACGCCGTCCAACGGGCCGCAGGGCTGGCCGTTGAGCCAGCGTTGTTCCGAGGCGCGCGCGGCGTTCAGCGCGCCTTGCGGGTCCACGTGGCAATAGGCATTCACCACCGGATTGAAGCGTTCGATACGCAGCAGGGCATCCTCGGTGACTTCCACCGGCGACAAGGTCTTGTCGCGAAAATGCTGCAGCAGTTGCACCGCCGTCAGTTGGCCGATCTCACTCATGCGATTTCCCCCTGCGCCGCATTGACCATGGCGCGCAGCAATACCGCGCAGCCCGCCGCCAGGTCATCCGGCGCGGCGTTTTCGATTTCGTTATGGCTGATGCCGCCTTCGCACGGTACAAATATCATCCCGGCCGGGCCCAGTTCGGCGACGAAAATCGCGTCGTGGCCGGCACCGCTGACGATGTCCATATGGCTCAAGCCCAAGGCTTTGGCGCCCTCACGTACGGCGTTCACGCAGGCCGGGGCGAAGTCCAGCGGAGGGAAGTCGGCGGTCGGGGTCAGTTCATACGCCAACCCGTGCCTGGCGGCCGTGGCCTCGATCACGCTGCGCACTTCATCAACCATGGCTTGCAGCTTGTCCGCGTGCAGATGACGCAGGTCGAGGGTCATGTGTACCTGGCCGGGAATCACGTTGCGCGAACCGGGGTGCAGGCTCAGGCAGCCGACGGTGCCGCAGGCGTGGGGTTGCTGTTGATGGGCGATGCGGTTGACCGCGCTGACCACCTCGGCAGCGCCGACCAGGGCGTCCTTGCGCAGGTGCATCGGCGTCGGGCCGGCGTGGGCTTCGACGCCGGTGAAGGTCAGGTCGAACCACTTCTGGCCCAGGCAACCCATGACCACGCCGATGGTGGTAGCCCTGTCTTCCAGCACTGGACCTTGCTCGATGTGTGCCTCGAAATACGCACCCACTGGATGGCCGAGCACGGCGCGGGAGCCGGCGTATCCAATGCGCTGCAATTCGGCGCCGACTGACAGGCCCTGGTCATCGAGCTTGTCGAGGGTGTCCTGCAAATCGAACTTACCGGCAAACACCCCGGAACCCATCATGCACGGCGGAAAACGCGAGCCTTCTTCGTTGGTCCACACCACCACTTCGATCGGCGCTTCGGTTTCAATCTTCAAATCATTCAGGGTGCGGATGACTTCCAGTCCCGCCATTACCCCGTAGCACCCGTCGAACTTGCCGCCCGTGGGTTGGGTGTCGATATGGCTGCCGGTCATCACCGGGGGCAGGGCCGGATTGCGCCCGGCGCGGCGCGCAAAGATATTGCCGATAGCGTCGACCGTGACGCTGCACCCGGCGGCCTCGCACCATTGCACAAACAGGTCGCGGGCCTGGCGGTCCAGGTCGGTCAGCGCCAGGCGGCACACGCCACCTTTGACGGTGGCGCCGAGCTGGGCCAGGTCCATCAAGGATTGCCACAGGCGGTCGCGGTTGATCAGCGGGGCGTTGCTCTTGAGCGGTTGCGCAAAACTATTCATCAGCAGTCTCCGGTCAGGCACTCAGGGCCAGGTAACGGTTTTTGATGGTCGGGTCGGCGCGGAAGGCTTCGGCGCTGCCTTCGTAGACCACGCGGCCCTGTTCAAGCACGTAATGGCGGTCGGCGAGCTTGTCGCAGACCATCAGGTTCTGTTCCACCAGCAGCACCGGCAGGCCGTCGTCCTTGACCTTGCGCAGGATCTTCACCAACTCGTCGACGATCACCGGGGCCAGGCCTTCGGTGGGTTCATCGAGGATCAGTAGCTTGGGATCGTTGAGCAGGGCGCGGGCGATGGCGAGCATCTGTTGCTCGCCACCGGACAACGCGTGGCCAGCGTTTTTGCGGCGTTCCTTGAGGCGCGGGAACATGCCGTACACGTCTTCGAGCTGCCAGCGGCTGGTCTTGCGTGCGGCGATGCGCAGGTTTTCTTCGACGGTGAGCAGGCGGAAAATCCCGCGATTTTCCGGCACCAATGCCAGGCCCTGGCGGGCAATTTCGAAGATCTTCTGGCCCACCAATGCCTGGCCGTTGAAATGGATCTGGCCCTGGCGCGGGCAGATGATGCCGAGGATGCTGCGCAAGGTGGTGGTCTTGCCAGCGCCATTGCGCCCCAGCAGCGTCACCAATTCGCCAGGGTTGACGGTCAGCGACACGCCTTCCAGCACGTGGCTCTTGTCGTAGTAGGAATGGATATTCTCAACGATCAGCATCAGGCAGCCTCCCCAAGGTAAGCGGTGCGCACGCGTTCATCGGCGCGCACGAATTCCGGCGTGCCTTCCACCAGGATCTGCCCGTGGCTCATCACCGTGATGCGTTGGCTGATGGACATGACGATGCTCATGTTGTGTTCGATCAGCAGCACCGTGTGGTCGCGGCCGAGGTCGCTGATCAACTGGGTCATGATCGGGATGTCATCGATGCCCATGCCCGAGGTGGGCTCATCGAGCATCAGCAGTTTGGGCTTGGAGCAGATCGACATGCCCACCTCCAGCACCCGCTGCTGGCCGTGGGACAACTCGCCGGCCAGGGTGTCGGCGCGGGCGGTGAGTTGCAGGCGCTCCAGTACCTGGTCGGCCATTTCCAGGTGTTCGCGCTTGCTGTCGACGCGGCGCCAGAAATTCAACGCGCGTGCACCGTCGCGGCCCTGGGCGGCCAGGCGCAGGTTTTCGCGCACGCTGAGGTTCTGGAACAGGCTGGTGAGCTGGAACGAGCGCGCCATGCCCAGGCCAACGCGGCCGTGGGCGGGCTTGCGCATCAGGTTTTTGCCGTCGAAATGAATCGCCCCGGCGGTGGCCTGGCGTTCGCCGGTGAGGCAGTGGAACAGGCTGGTCTTGCCCGCGCCGTTGGGCCCGATGATGGTATGGATAGTGCCGGCCTCGACCTTGAGGTTCACGCCGTTCACCGCATGGAACGCGCCGTAGGCCAGTTCCAGGTCTTTGGTTTCCAGCAGGATGCTCATAGCCCTTCCTCCTTGGCGACAGCGGCCGTGTTGCGATGGCCGCGTACCTTTTCGAACAGCGACGCCAGGCCGCCCCACAAACCACCGCGCATGAAGATCACCACCAGGATCAGGATCACCCCCAGCAGCATCAGCCAGCGTGGCCACAGGTCGGAGAGAAAGTCCCCGAGCAGCACGATGGAACCGGCGCCGAGCAGCGAGCCGAACAACGAGCCGGTGCCGCCGACGATGGTCATGATCAGGATGTTCTCGGACATCGCCAGGTCGATATTCGACAGCGGCACAAAGTGCAGCAGCATGGCGTACAGCGCGCCGGCAATCCCGGTGACTGCGCCGGACAACACGAAGACCAGGATCTTGAAGTGCCGCGTGTCGTAGCCGATGGCCGAGGCGCGGGTTTCGTTTTCGCGGATCGCCATCAAGGTGCTACCGAACGGTGACGCGATCACCCGGCGGGCGCCGATGAAGATCAGCAGGAACAGCACTGCGACAAAACCGTAGAAGGCACGGGCGTCGGCCAGTGACAGCAGCACGGTTTCACCCACGCGGATCTCCGGGCGCGGCACGCTGAGCAGGCCGTTGTCGCCACCGGTCCAGTCGCTGAGGGTGTAGGCGACAAAGTAGGCCATCTGGCTGAACGCCAGGGTCAGCATCACGAAGTAGATGCCGGTGCGACGGATCGCCAGGGCACCCACCAGCAACGCCAGGAAGCCACCGGCCACGGCGGCGCCGAGCAACGCCGTGAACAGGCCCAGTTGCAGGTGGATCATCAGCAACGCCGCGCAATATGCGCCGGCCCCGAAGAAGATGCCTTGGCCGAACGACAGTAGGCCGGTGTAGCCCAGCAGCAGGTTGCAGGCCAGGGCCGCCATCGCAAAGATCAGGATCTCGGTGGCCAGGGTTGCCGAGGGCAATATCAACGGTAGGCCGATCAGCACCGCCAACACCCACACCAACATCGCGCGCGATTGCGTCTTGGCAAACGGCAGGGGATTTTTCTCGCTCATGTCAGGCTCTCCCAAACAGGCCGTAGGGACGGACCAGAATCACCACGGCCATGGCGCCGTAGATCATCAGGCTCGCGCCCTGGGGCCAGAGTGTGGTCATCAGGCTTTGCACCACGCCCACCAGCAAACCGCCGACCAGCGCACCGCTGAACGAGCCCATGCCGCCGATCACCACCACCACGAAGGCCACCCCGAGAATCTCCGGGCCGACAAAGGGCTGCGCGCCGCGCAACGGGGCGAACAGCACGCCCGCGACGCCGGCCAGGGCCACGCCGAGGGCGAAGGTCATGGAGAACAGGCGGAAAATATTGGTGCCCAGCAGCGATACGGTCTCGGTGCTTTCACTGCCGGCCCGCACCAGGGCGCCGAAGCGCGTGCGTTCCAGCAGCAGCCACAGGCCCAGGCCGACCAGCCCGGAAAACACGATGAGAAACAGGCGGTAGTAGGGGTAGACGAAGTCGCCTACCACCAGCACGCCGCGCAGCAGTTCCGGCACGGCGACGCTTTTGCCCACCGGGCCCCAGATCATCACGCTGGCCTCCTGGATGATCAGCGCGATCCCCAGGGTCACCAGAATCTGGAACATGTGTGGCAAGTGATAGATCCGCTGGATCAACAACCGCTCGATGGCCCAGGCCAATGCGGCCACCACCAGCGGCGCAATCAGCAGCGCCAGCCAGAAGTTGCCGGTGAGGCTCACGGCGGTGTAGCAGATGTAGGCACCCAGCAGGAAAAACGCGCCGTGGGCGAAGTTGACGAAGTTGAGCAGGCCGAAAATGATCGTCAGCCCGACCGCGATCAGGAAGTAGATCATTCCCAATCCGAGGCCGTTGAGGATCTGGAACAGGTAAAGATTAAGCATGCAGGAACCCTCTGCAGGAGGCCGCTTGCACGGCCCTGCGCTACCAAATTCAGGGGGATCAGCCGAGCGTGCAGCCCGTGGCTTCCACCGGCGGGAACGACTGGCCGGCGCTGAGCACTTTGGCCAGGTCATCCTTGTCGGCCATGTCGGCGGTGGCCTTGCCGATCAGCAGGTAGTAATCCTTGATCACCTGGTGGTCGCCGGCGCGGATCGACTCCTTGCCGGTGGGCCCTTCGTAGCTCAGGCCCTGCAGGGCCTTGGCCACGGTCGGCCCGTCGAAGCTGCCGGTAGAAATAATGGCTTCGAGCATGACCTTGGTGCTGATGTAGTCGGCGGCCAGCGGGTAGGTAGGGTTGATGCCGTATTTGGCCTGGGTGAGCTTGACCAGTTCACGGTTGAGCGGGGTGTCGACCTGGTGCCAGTACTGCGCGCCGAGGTACACGCCTTCCAGCACATCGCTGCCCAGCTCCTGGAATTGGTCGAGCCCGGCGGACCACACCAGCAGCACTTTCATGCGTTCCTTGATCCCGAAGTTCACCGCCTGGCGCAGGGTGTTGGACGACTGGCTGCCGAAGTTGAGCAGCACCAGCACATCGGGCTTGGCGGCGATGGCGTTGGTCAGGTAACCGGAAAATTCCTGCTCCTGCAACGAGTGGTAGCTGTTGCCGATGTGTTCCAGGCCGTTTTCCTTGAGCACATTCTTCGCACCTTCGAGCAGCGCTTCGCCGAACACGTATTGCGGGGTGATGGTGTACCAGCGCTTGGCGTCCGGCAGCAGCTTGATCAGCGGCCCCATGGTTTCGCGGATCGCGCCGTAGGTGGGCACCGACCAGCGGAAGGTTGCCTTGTTGCAGTCCTTGCCGGTGACTTCATCGGCGCCCACCGGGGTCATGAACACACCGCCGACCTTGTCCACCTCCTTGGCCACCGCCAGTGCCGACGACGACAGGGTGCAGCCCTGGAAGAACCGCGCGCCGTCCTGCTGAATGGCTTCCTGCACCTTGCGCACGGCTTTACCGGCGTTGCCTTCGGTGTCGATCACCTTGTAGTTCAGCGGGCGGCCGAGCAGCTCGGGGTGCTGTTCCACCGCCAGGCGTGAACCCATGTCGGCAAACTTGCCATAGCTGGCAAAGGCGCCAGACATGGACTTGAGGCCGTAAAAGGTAAAGGGCTCGGCGGCGAATGCAGACCGGATGCTCAGCGGGAGGCTGAGGGCGGCGGCTGCGGTAAGACTGGCTTTCAACAACGTACGACGCTGCATGGGGTGACTCCCTGGTTTAGTTATTGGCAGGAGTGGCAATGGCGATACGGAGGAGCAAGAGCCTGTGGGCAGGCCTGTTATTGGTTGGGGCAAACGCTATCTCTGTAGGAGCCGGCTTGCCGGCGATGCAGGCAACTCGGTGGGTCAGTTGAACTGAGTCGATGCCATCGCAGGCAAGCCAGCTCCTACATTGATTGGGGGTCCACAGTAGGTACCGTGGTGTGTCAGTGGTTGTGGTCGAACTCCAATAGGAAGTGCGGGCTGACTTGGCCTTCAAGGGCGGTCATGTGGTGTTCGGCATCGCACATGTGTTCATGCATCAAGCTGCGCACCGCGCTTTCATCCCCGGCACGAAAGGCGATCAGCAACTGCTTGTGATAGTCCAGGTTGGCGGCGTCGAACTGCTTGCGCTTGGGCTTGTAGGCTTTTTTCAGCACCACCAGGTCGCGCAGTAGATCGTTGAGGAACTGCGCCATGAAACTCAGCAACGGGTTGGGGCAGGCCTTGGCCAGCAGGTTGTGGAATTCCAGTTCCGCCAGGCGCTGTTCACGCTGGCCGGCTTCGCTGTCTTCGGGCGCGCTGCAAAAATCCACGTTGTCTTGCAGGGCCTGGTAGTCGTCTTCGCTCAAGCGCCCGAGCACCGATACCGCCAGTTCCACCTCGATGACTTTACGCAGTTGGTACACCTGTTCGCCGTCCAGGTGCTGGAAGTGCAGGTAGTTGCGCAACGCGCGGCTGGCCGGTTCGGTACCGGCCTGGTTCAGGTAGGCGCCTCCGCTGGGCCCGGTGCGAGTGCTCACCAGGCCTTCCACTTCCAGCGCCTTGAGCGCTTCGCGGGCCGAACCTTTAGAACACTGGAAGCTTTCCATCAGCTCGCGTTCGGTGGGCAGGCGGTCGCCGGGCTTCAAGGCGTCGGTGACGATGGAGCGCTTGACCGACTCGACAATCACATCGGACAGCTTCTGGCGTTTGCGTCGTAGCGGGCGGCTTAGCATAGGTTCGATTTATCGTATTAATGCGGATAAATAGCACTTAATAACGATCGGGCTGCAGCGTCAACGGCGAGTGTCGTTTTCGATGGCAACAGGTCGCAATCGGGTGGCTAGTCACCGTTGCCCGAATCCAGGCAACGCGTGGACCTCGGTGGCTGCTTGCCGAACACCAGAAAATCCCCCACCCAGCGATTGATGCAACTGTTGGTGTCTTGTTTGGCCGTATCTTTCAGGCGCAGTTGTTCAACGTGGGTCGCTGGCGATTCGAGCTGCTGCGCATTGACCAGTATCATGCGCGCCACCCGTTCGGGGAACAGGGCGGCGTAACGGCTGCCCAGGCGGGCGGCATCGGCATTGCCCAAGTAGAGCAGTTGGGCGTCGCCCAGTTGGGTGCGGACAAACTCCAGGTCCTGAGCGGACTGTTCGATTCCATTGTCGTTGCCGAGATCGCGAGGGCTGAGTTCGATCACGTCGTAGCGGTTGACCAGTGTGCGATATGCCGTGTTGGAGTAGGAGCCCCAGAGGCTGCTCAGCTGAATGACAAAGGTGCCGCCTCGATCGCGTTTAGGCGCGTCGCCGGGCAGGGCAAACACCACGCCTTCGCGGTTCAACGGGTCACGGGCGCCGACGCGGGTCAGGTAGAGGCGCAGGTTGCCTTGCCGGGGCGCAGCATAATTGCGCGGTACGCTCACGACCCCGCATTGGGTGCGTTCCAGCACTTCGGGGTCCAGGCGTTCAACTGTTGGGAAGGGGCAATCCAGCAGCCAGTCAATGGCGGTGGGGGGAATCAGTTCTTGGGCAGCGCTTGCCGTCACCCAGAGGCAGGCGCACGTCAGGTATTTTGCGACAATCATCAAGAGGTCCTGGGCAACCGTGTGAGTACGGTTTTTTTACCAAGGACCTTTGCTCGAAGAATGTAAGGCAATAAGACAGTTGGTGTACGAAAGCGGAGTTTTGTTTATCGGATCTGCGTCTGCCAGCCGCCACCCAGGGCTTTGTACAAGGCGATACTGGCCTGCAGGCGCGACAGTCGCAATTGCACGTTCTGGTCTTGGGCCGCGTACAGCGTGCGCTGGGTTTCCAGTACCGTGAGCAGGTCTTCGGCGCCTGCCTGGTAGCGGCTTTCAGCAATCTGGAAGGCGGTCTGTGCCTGTTGCAGTTCTTCGCTTTGCCATTCGCGCTGCTGGTCGAGACGGGTGATGCTGCTGAGGGATTTTTCCACGTCGGCAAAACCGTTGATGATTGCGCCGCGATAGGTTTGCAACAGCTCATCCTGGCGCGCGCGGGCCTTGTCGCGTTCAGCACTTAAACGGCCGTTGTTGAAGATCGGCGCCACCAGCCCAGCGGTCAGCGTGTAGTAAGGGCTGCGCAGGATATCCACGGCCTTGTAGGCGTCGGAACCCAGGGTCGCGCCGAGGGTGATGGCGGGCAGCATGGCCGCGCGGGCCACCGTGACGTCGGCTTGCGCCGCCGCCAGTTGCGCCTCGGCCTTGGCGATATCGGGACGGCGGCTGAGCAATTGACTGGGCATGCCAGCGCCGATGGCAGGCCAGATCAAGGCTTGAAACGGTTCGCTGCCAAGGTCCAGGGCTTGTACTGGTTGGCCGAGGAGGGCAGCCAGCGTGATCCGCGACTCTTCGGTCAACTGCTGGATCAGCGGCAGTTGGCGTTGCTGGCTGGCCACCAGGCTTTTTTGCTGGGCCAGTTCCAGGGCGGTGGCGGAGCCGGCGTCATAGCGGGTCTGCACCAGGTCGAGCACGTTACGCGCATTGGCCAGGTTCAGTTCTGCAATCTGCTGGCGCTGCTGCGCGGCAAGGGTCTGTGCGTAGCGGTCGGCCACGCTGCTGAGCAAGGTCAGCTCTACGGTGGCCTGGTCAAACTCGCTGGCGCGCAGCGTCTGCAGGGCGCTGTCGCGGGCGGCGGCGCGGCCGCCCCAGAAATCCACTTCGTAGCTGGCGGTGAGGTTGGCGCCAAAGTTGTCGACGGCGTCATTACTTTGTGACGCGTCAAGGTCCGGTCCACCCGGGCCCCGTAACAATTTCTGACGGCTGGTGGTGAGGTTGAGCTTCACTTCCGGCAACAGCGGCGCACCCGCGATCACTGCGCTGGCTTGGGCCTGACGCACGCGTGCGGTGGCGGCGGCGACGTCGAAACTGTCACGCCGTGCCTGGTCCACCAGGCGGTTGAGTTGCGGGCTGCCAAACTGTGTCCACCATTGCTGGTTGGTGGCTTGGGCAGCATCGCGTTCGGCAAATTGCCAGGCGGCAGGCGCTGCAATCCCGCTGTCGAGCGCGGGCGGGTTGCCGGTGCAGGCGCTGAGTAACACGCACAAGGCAGGCAGGTAGAAGGACTGTTTATTCACTGGTCAACGCCTTAACCGGATCGAGCCGGGCAGCTTTACGGGCCGGCATGAAGCCGAATACGACACCGGTGACGAGTGCGCAACCAAAGGCGCCAAACACCGCCAAAAGGGAGAACTGCACCGCCACCTTGGCCAGTACCAGCACGCCACCGACCAACAGCGCCAGGGCGATGCCGCACAGCCCGCCGACCACCGAGAGCATCACCGCTTCCGTGAGGAACTGACGCAGGATGTCGCGCTGGCGTGCGCCGGTGGCCATGCGGATGCCGATTTCACGGGTACGCTCGCGTACGGTCATCAGCATGATATTCATCACGCCGATCCCGCCCACCAGCAGGGAAATGGCCGCAATCGAACCGAGCATCAATGACAGCGTGTTCTGCGTGCGGGCCTCGGCCTGGATCATCGCCGCGTTATTGGTCAGCTCATAGTCGCGCTTGCCGTTGTGCAGCTTTTGCATCAATTGGTCGATGGCGACCTCGGCTTCGTGGACCTTGCGCGCATCCGCCGCCGCGATCACCACATACTCGGGGTTGTAGCTGCCGAACAGGCGCACGCTGGCGGCCGTGTATGGGATGGCGACGCGGTCGTCACTGTCCTTATTGCCGGACGCGGCGCCTTTTTCCGCCAGCACGCCGATCACTTGGAACGGTACGTTTTCAATCAGGATGTACTGGCCGAGTGGGTTGACCTCGCCCTTGAACAGCTTCTCGCGCACGCGATGACCGATCACCGCCACGGTGGCGGCGGCACGCTCGTCGGCGGCCGTGAAATAACTGCCCTCGACCACCGGCCAATTGAAGATCTCCGGGAAATTGGTGTCATTGCCGCCCACGTAGGCCATGTAGTCCACGTTGCCGTAACGCACCCCGACTTCGCTGCCGTTGACCGGCATGATGTGCTTCACCTGGGGCAGGGCCGCCAGCGCGTGGACGTCATTGAGGGTGACAATGCCCAGCGGTGTACGTGGGTTCGGCGACGAGCCACTGAGGTAAATGATGTTGGAGCCGAACGCGCCCATCTGTGCCATGACCTGGCGCTTGCTGCCTTCGCCCACCGCCAGCATCACCACCACCGACGCCACGCCGATGATGATCCCTAGCAGGGTCAGCGCGGTGCGGAAACGGTTGATCCACATCACCCGCCAGGCGGCTTGCACCGCGTCCACCAGTTCGGCTTTCCACGCGCCATTGTGTTCGGCACCGTCGGCCAGGCGTTGGCGCAGGTCCACGGCTTGCAGGGCGCCGTTCGCTAGTGCTGGTGCAACGTCGTTGCCGTCGGCCGAATCGCTGATGATCAAGCCATCGCGAATCTCGATGATGCGATTGGCCCGCGCCGCCACTTCGCGGTCGTGGGTAATCAGGATCACCACGTGGCCCTGGCTGGCGAGTTCATCGAGCAGGGTCATGACCTCGGCGCCGCTGTGGCTGTCGAGGGCGCCGGTGGGTTCGTCGGCGAGGATGATATGCCCGCCGTTCATCAACGCACGGGCAATGGACACCCGCTGTTGCTGGCCGCCGGAAAGCTGGTGCGGGCGATTGCCGGTGCGCTCGGCCAGGCCCAGGCGCGTGAGCAGAGCGTTGGCGCGGGCATGGCGCTCGGCGGCGCTGATACCGGCGTAGATCGCCGGCATCTCGACGTTTTCCTGGGCCGAGCCCGACGGGATCAGGTGGTAGCCCTGGAACACGAAGCCAAAGGCTTCGCGGCGCAGCCAGGCGAGTTCGTCGCTGTCCAGGTGGGCGACGTTTTCCCCGGCGAACAGGTAGTCGCCTGTGCTTGGACGGTCGAGGCAGCCGAGGATATTCATCAACGTGGATTTGCCGGAGCCCGAGGCACCGACGATGGCGACAAATTCCCCGGCATGGATCGACAGGTCGATGCCGCGCAACACGTCGACCTGCGGGCTGTCGCCGCCGCCGTAGGATTTGCGGATGTGCTTGAGTTCGATCAGGGGCGTGGTCAACTCAACCCCCGTTGCCGTCGGCCGGGCCGATCAGCAGGTGATCGCCTTCGCTCAAACCGTCCAGCACCTGAACGCGCAGGCGGTCGCTGATGCCCACCCGCACCTGGCGCTGCTCGATTCGGCCATTCTTGCCCACGACCTGGGCGATCTGCTCGTTGGGGTTCGCCGTGCCCGATAACGCGGCGACCGGCGCGGTGAGGGCGTCCTTGACCTGGCTGGCGACGAAGAATACCTGGGTGGTCATTTCGGCCATCAACGCGTTGTCGCTGTTGTCCACATCCAACAGCACGGTGTACAGCACCACGCGGCCGCTGCCGCTTTTGCTGGTGCTGTTGGGGCTGCCGCTGCCCTGGGTTTCATTCAATGGCTTGGGCGGGATCGGCAGGATTTGGCGCACGGTGCTGGTCCAGCGCCGGTTACCGCCGCTCAACGTAGTGAAATAGGCGGTCATGCCCGGTTTGACGTGGCCGATATCGGCTTCCGAGACCTCAGCCCACACCGTCATCGGTGACAATTTGGCGATGCGCAGGATCAGCGGCGTCTGCTGCTGGGCGTTGAGGGTCTGGCCGACCCGCGCGTCCACCGCGACCACGGTGCCGGTCATCGGCGCGTAGATGCGCGTGTAGCCCAATTCAGCTTCGTCACTGCGCAGGCTGGCCTGGGCTTGCTGGATTTGCGCCTGGAACATGTCGACCCGGGCCTGGGTGGCGCTCAGCTCGGCCTTGGCGGTTTGAACGTCTTCTTCACGGGTGGCGTTGCCGGCGGCCAGGCGTTGCTGGCGCTGGTACTTTTGGCGAGCCAGTTCGTGCTGGGCCTTTTGTTCCTGCAACTGGGCCTTGAGGTTTTCGATGGCGTAGCGGCTGGCGTCCAGCTTGGCTTTTTGCGTGGACGGGTCGATCTCCACCAGCAACTGACCTTCGTGGACCTGGTCGCCAGCCTCGACGTGGATCTTGCGGATTTGTCCGGAGGCCTGGGCGCCTACGTCCACATACCGGCGCGGCTGCAGGGTGCCGAGGGCGGTCACGCTGTTTTCGATACTGCCGCGGGTAACGGTGACGGTGGTGAGGGTGTCACGCCCCGGCGGCAGCACTTGCCAGGCCGCGATGGCGAAAATGGGGATCAGGCACGCGATAACAAGCAAGGCGCGTCGGGCAGGTCGAGGGCGTTTCATGCTTTGGTTCCAGCCAGGAAAGTTCGGACCGCAGTTGCGGGGAGCTGACAAGTAAACGAGAGAATTGCGCGGGGATTTAGGCGGTTACATAAGCAGTTACAGCTCCCTTGAAGAAAAAATATCATCCGTTGATGCAAGTCTGCTTTAAAAGTAGATGAGAATTACTATAAATTGCAGGCACTCAAACTGCCATCATCTGAAGGCTGTCTTTATTTGCACCCAGGGACCTAATGCCGCCACCCGGCGGTCGGGAGTCATGTTGGAAAACTACTATCGCGAGCTGGTGTGTTTCCTCAACGCCAAGCTGGGCAACCGTCAGGTGGCCGAGGATGTGGTGCATGACGCTTATGTCCGGGTGCTGGAGCGTTCCAGCGACACGCCCATCGAACAACCCCGTGCCTTTTTATACCGTACCGCGCTCAACCTGGTGATCGACGGCCATCGGCGCAATGCCTTGCGCCAAGTCGAACCCCTGGACGTGCTGGATGCCGAAGAACGCTTTGCCAGCAGTTCGCCACACACCAACCACGACCACGGCCAACGCCTGGAACTGCTCGAACGCGCCCTGGCCGAGCTGCCGGCGGCCTGTCGCGACAGCTTCCTGTTGCGCAAGCTCGAAGGCCTGACCCATCTGCAGATCGCTGAACGCCTGTGTATTTCCCGCGCCTTGGTGGAGAAACACATCGTCAACGCCATGAAGCACTGCCGGGTGCGGATGCGCGAGTGGGAAGCGCACTGATCAATGATCAGTTAAATTTTATTTCACTGTCCTCGTTTCCTATCAACACACGGCCTGTTGTTCAGGTCTTGAAGGTATTCCCGCCCCACCGCCAAGGGGCTTATCCAGAGGACACTGGAATGACACAGGCAATTGCTTCGCCCGCGGTTCACGACCTGATCGGTATCGGTTTCGGCCCTTCGAACCTGGCGCTGGCCATCGCCCTGCAGGAGCGCGAAAAGGCCCAGGGCAAACTGGACGTGCTGTTTCTCGACAAACAGGCTGACTACCGCTGGCACGGCAATACCCTGGTGACCCAGAGCGAACTGCAGATCTCGTTCCTCAAGGACCTGGTGACCCTGCGCAATCCCACCAGCCCGTATTCCTTCGTCAACTACCTGAAAGCCCACGACCGCCTGGTGGACTTCATCAACCTGGGCACCTTCTACCCGTGCCGCATGGAGTACAACGACTACCTGCGCTGGGTCGCCGGGCAGTTCCAGGCCCAGGCGCGCTATGGCGAGGAAGTGCTGGCCATCGAGCCGATCCTGCACCAGCAGCAGGTTGAAGCGCTGCGCGTGATTTCCCGCGATGCGCTGGGTGAGCAACATGTGCGCACCACCCGTTCGGTGGTGGTCAGCGCCGGCGGCACGCCGCGTATTCCTGAAGCGTTCAAGGCGCTCAAGGGCGACAGCCGGGTGTTCCATCATTCCCAGTACCTGGAGCGCATGGCCAGCCAGCCGTGTGTCGAGGGCAAGGCCATGCGCATCGCCATCATCGGCGGTGGCCAGAGCGCGGCGGAAGCCTTCATCGACCTGAACGACAGCTTCCCGTCGGTGCAGGTCGACATGATCCTGCGCGGTTCGGCGCTCAAGCCAGCGGATGACAGCCCGTTCGTCAACGAAGTGTTCTCGCCGGCCTTCACCGACCTGGTGTTCCAGCAAGAGGGCGCCGAGCGTGAGCGTTTGGTCGCCGAGTATCAGAACACCAACTATTCGGTGGTGGACCTGGACCTGATCGAGCGTATCTACGGCATCTTCTACCGCCAGAAAGTCTCCGGCATAGCACGCCAGGCGTTCCGCACCATGACCGTGGTCGAGAAAGCCACCCCAGGCCCGCTGGGCATTGAATTGGTGCTGCGCAACAACGCCAACGGCGACACCAGCATCAACCACTACGACGCGGTAATCCTGGCCACTGGCTATGAGCGCCAGACACACCGCGCCTTGCTCGCGCCGCTGGAAGACTACCTGGGTGACTTCGAAGTCGCGCGCGACTACCGCATCGTCACTGACGAGCGTTGCAACGCGGGCATCTACATCCAAGGCTTCAGTCAGGCCAGTCACGGCTTGAGCGATACCTTGCTGTCGGTGCTGCCGATTCGCGCGGATGAGATTGCCGCGTCGTTGTATGCGCTGGACCGTGGGCGCGGCAAGGGGCGTTCGGTGCAGGACCTGCTCCTGGCAACTGCCAGCTAATACTCACCCCCTCTGCAGCAGCGAGCTTGCTCGCGAAAAACGTCCAGACGACGCGTTCATTCTGAATGGCTGCGTTATCGTTGACGATCTTCGCGAGCAAGCTCGCTCCTACAGACGGCACTTGTGGCAAGGAGTGGCTATTGGTACTGTACAAAAAACCAGTATCGGTAACCCTCCATGCAGTTGATCGAAAAACTCAGCATTCTCGCCGACGCCGCCAAGTACGATGCGTCCTGCGCCAGCAGTGGCGCACCCAAGCGCAGCTCCGAAGGCAAGGCGGGGCTGGGGTCTACCGATGGCATGGGCATCTGCCACAGCTACACCCCTGACGGGCGCTGCGTGTCATTGCTCAAGGTGTTGCTCACCAACTTCTGTCTCTACGACTGCCAATACTGCGTCAACCGCCGCTCCAGCGACGTGCCCCGTGCGCGTTTCAGCCCGGAGGAGGTGGTCACCCTGACCCTGGATTTCTACCGGCGCAATTGCGTCAGCGGGCTGTTTCTCAGTTCCGGCATCATCCGTTCGTCCGACTACACCATGGAGCAGTTGGTGCGGGTCGCCAAACTGCTGCGTGAAGAACATGACTTTCGCGGCTATATCCACCTCAAGACCATTCCCGATGCCGACCCGGCGCTGATCGCCGAAGCCGGAAAGTATGCCGATCGCCTGAGCGTGAACATCGAACTGCCCACCGAGGCCAGCCTGCAGACCCTGGCGCCGGAAAAAAAGATCGTGTCGATCAAGCAGGCCATGCAGACCATCTATACCGGCGAGCAGACGGTCCGTAACGAACCGCGCGCGCCGCGTTTTGCCCCGGCCGGGCAGAGCACGCAACTGATCGTCGGCGCGGATGACACCGATGACAGCACCATCCTCCACGGTGCCGAGGCGTTGTACGGCAACTTCAAGCTGCGCCGCGTGTATTACTCGGCATTCAGCCCCATCCCCAACAGCCCGAAAAGCGTGCCCCTGGCCGCGCCTCCGTTAATGCGTGAACATCGCTTGTACCAGGCTGATTTCCTGCTGCGCAGCTACGGTTTCAACGCCAATGAACTGTTCAAAGGTCCCGGCCACCTGGCGCTGGATATCGACCCCAAGTTGGCCTGGGCCCTGGAAAACCGTGAGGTGTTCCCCCTGGACCTGAACCGGGCCGAACCGACCTTGATCGCGCGTATCCCAGGCATCGGCCTGCGCACCACCCAGCGCCTGGTGGACCTGCGCCGCGAGCGCAAGATTCGCTTCGAAGACCTGGCGCGCATGCGCTGCGTGCTGGCCAAGGCCAAGCCGTTTTTCATCACCAGTGACTACCACCCGCAACAGGCCGACAGCACCAGCGTGTTGCTGCGCGAACAACTGCGTGACCGTCCGCAGCCGCAGCAAATGGGGTTGTGGGGATGATCAGCCTGGAATGCAACAACCTGTTCAGCACCTGGCGCGAGCAGGCGCGCTGGCTGCTGAGCCATCAGGTCGACCCCAGCCAGGTTAGCTGGGGCGAGGCCGAGGTGGCCGACCTGTTTGCCACCGACGTAGCGATTCCGGAAGGCTCGGGGCCTTACCAGACGCGAGTGCCCAAGGCCCTGTTGGAGTTGCTGGAGTCGGCCGCCTGTTACCACGGCGAACAGCGCTGGAGCTTGTTGTATGAAGTGTTGTGGCGCGTCAGTCATGGTGACCGCACGGCAATGCTGGCGGGGGACAAGCTGGGCAGTGAGTTGCAGCGGCGGATCAAGCAGGTCAGCCGTGAGGCACACCATCTGCATGCGTTTGTGCGGTTTATCGCGTTACCCGTCGAGGCGGGGCCGGAATTGCCCGAGTACGTCGCCTGGCATGAGCCTGCCCACGACATCCTGAAATCGGCCAGCCAGCATTTCATCGGGCGCATGGGGCGCCATCGCTGGATGATCGCCACGCCGTTGGACGGGGTGTATTACGACGGTGAGCAGTTGATTCATCAGCGCGAGTGCCCCGAGGCGTGGCGGCAATTGGCGCAGAATGTCGAAGACCCCCACAGTGCGATGTGGCTGACCTACTACAGCCACATCTTCAATCCGGCGCGCTTGAACCCCAAGGTGATGGAAGGGCATCTGCCCAGCCGGTTCTGGAAGAATCTGCCAGAGGGCAAGTTGATACCGGGGTTGATCAGCGAGGCGCGTACCGGGAAGCAACGGGATGGACAGGCGAAGCTGATTGGCACCAAGCCTGGCAAACGCATCAACACCCCCCTGTAGGAGCCGGCTTGCCGGCGATGAGGCCTTTGAGATGGCTGCCGTATTCAAGGCCGCCATCGCCGGCAAGCCGGCTCCTACAAGGGGATGTAGTGTTGGGTGGACTGGGTTTCAGGCCAGTTCGGTAGCGGTGTTCTTCACCACCGCCAACTCCGGATGCGCCACCAACTTATCAATGTGCAACTCATCATTGTTCAACCAGGTCTCCGTCAGCACCCGGTAATGCTCCATGTCCCGGCAGCGCATGCGCAGGCTGTAGTCAAACGGGCCGCTGATCAACTGGCATTCGAACACCTGCGGGCAAGCCTTCACACACGCTTCGAAAGCCTTCTGCGCCGAGCGCCCGCTCTGGTTCGACAAGGCCACCAGCACCAGCAACGACAGGCCTGGCGAGACCATCTGCACATCGATGATCGCCCCATACCCACGGATCACCCCGCGTCGTTCCAGTTTGCGCACCCGTTCCAGGCAGGGCCTGGGCGTGAGGTGCACCAGCGACGAGAGCTTTTCGTAGGTGATACGCCCCTGGTGGCGTAGGACTTCGATGATGGCTTCATCGATGCGGTCCAGCGCGGGGGAAGAATGGGGTCCGTTGGCCTTGGTATCCATGGGTTTCACTTCAAACGGTTGGAAAGAAATTGCTGCAAGCGTTCGCTGGTGGGGTGGTCGAGGATCCTGGCGTCGCCGTGTTCCTCAACCCGGCCCTGGTGCAAGAACAGCACTTGGCTGGACACCTGGCGGGCAAAGCCCATTTCGTGGGTGACCATCAGCATGGTACGACCTTCCTCGGCCAACGTCTGTATGACTTTGAGGACTTCTCCTACAAGTTCTGGGTCGAGTGCAGACGTCGGTTCATCGAACAGTATGATCTCCGGCTCCATCGCCAGCGCCCGCGCGATGGCCACGCGCTGTTGTTGGCCACCGGAGAGGAACGCCGGGTATTGATCCGCCACGCGGCCCGGCAGGCCGACCTTGTCCAAATACATCCGTGCGCGTTTTTCCGCTTCGGCGGCGCTCACGCCCAGCACCCGGCGCGGGGCCATGGTGATGTTTTCCAGCACGGTCATGTGGCTCCACAGGTTGAAGTGCTGGAACACCATGGCCAGGCGCGTGCGCAGGTTCTGCAATTGATCTTGATGCGGCGCACGGGTGCCGGCGCGGCCCTGGCGCATTTCGATGCTGATGCCGTCCAGGGTGATCACCCCGGCGTCCGGCTGTTCGAGGAAATTGATGCAGCGCAGCATCGTGCTTTTGCCCGAGCCGCTGGCGCCGATCAGGCTGATCACGTCGCCATGGCGCGCATTCAGGGAAACGCCCTTGAGCACTTCGTGTTCGCCGTAGCGTTTGTGGATGCCTTCGACTTGCAGCTTGATGGCGGCGGTGGCGGGTTTGGCCACGGGTTCATCAACGGGATAAGCGGCCAGGGCCTGCGCGGACTGATTCATGGGTTAGCCTCGGGTAGGAACAAGAAAACGCATCCAGCGACGTTCGGCCAGTCGGAACAGGCCCACCAGTGCAAAGGACAGCAGCATGTAGAGCAGGGCAGCGATGCCGAACGCCTGGAACGTCAGGAAGGTTTCGGCATTGGCGTCGCGGGCCACCTTGAGGATGTCAGCCACGGTGGCGGTAAACGCCAGGGACGTGGCGTGCAGCATCAGGATCATTTCGTTGCTGTAGGCCGGCAATGCGCGGCGCAGTGCGGCGGGCACCACCACGAACAGGTTGAGACGCCAGCCGTGCAGGCCGTACGCGCGGGCCGCTTCGATTTCGCCATGGGGAATATTGCGGATCGCCCCGGCGAAGATTTCCACGGTGTAGGCGCAGGTGTTGAGCACAAAGGCCAGCAGCGTGCAGTTCAGCGCATTGCGGAAAAACTGGTTGAGCAGGGCGTTGTCCTGCACCACTTCGAGGCTGTACAGCCCGGTGTAGCAAATCAGCAACTGGATATACAACGGCGTGCCGCGAAACAGGTAGGTGTAGACCTCCACCGGCCAGCGCACCCAGAAGTGCTCGGAAACCCGCGCAAGCGCCAACGGGATCGACAGGAAAAAACCGAACACGACAGAGATGATGAACAGCCACAACGTCATCGCTACGCCGGACAACCCCGCGCCATCGCTGAACAGATAGGCCAGGCCGTATTGCTGGAACAGTTCGATCATCGCGCCATCCCCTTGATGCCGAGGTTGTAGCGCCGTTCGAGGCGCTTGAAGATGCGGTTGGACAGGGTGGTGATCACCAGGTACACCAGGCCGGCGAGGATCAGAAAGTACAGCGGCTCGTTGGTGGTCTTGCCGGCATTTTGTGCGGCCTTGACCAGGTCCGACAGGCCGATGATCGACACCAGCGCGGTGGACTTGAGCAGCACCAGCCAGTTATTGCCCAGGCCCGGCAGGGCAAAGCGCATCAGTTGCGGGAACAGCACCAGGTGAAAGCGCTGCCAGCGGCTCAGGCCATAGGCGGTTGCCGCTTCCAGTTGGCCGGCCGGCACGCTGAGGATCGCGCCCCGGAAGTTCTCGGTGAAATACGCGCCGTAGATAAAACCCAGGGTGACGACGCCCGCGGTAAACGGGTCGATTTCAAAGTAATCCCAGCCGAACACTTCGCTCAGGTCGTTGAGCCACAGTTGCAGGCTGTAGAAAATCAGCAGGATCAGCACCAGGTCCGGCACGCTGCGGATCAGCGTGGTGTAGAGCGTGGCCGGTACGCGCAGCCATTTGGCGCTGGAGAGCTTGGCGCCGGCGGCGATCAGGCCCAGGGCTAGGCTCAAGGCTAGGGCCAGGAATGACAGCTTGAGCGTCATCCAGGCGCCTTGGGCCAGCATCGGGCCGTAGCCCTGCAGGTTGAGGAGTTCATTCATGGGGAGGAAGATCTCTTTTATGTAGGAGCGAGCTTGCTCGCGAAAAACTCAAGGGCGCCGCGTTTATGTTGGTTGCACGCGTTATCGTTGGCGATTTTCGCGAGCAAGCTCGCTCCTACAGGGGGCTTTTGCGTGGCACGGACGTTATTCGTTGTAGATGTCCTGATCGCCGAAGTACTTCTTTTGGATCTGTGCGTAGGTGCCATCGGCCTGGACGGCGGCGATGCCCTTGTTGATCAGCGCGCGCAGCTCCTGGTCGTTCTTGCGCAGGCCCATGGCGATGTCCAGCGGCAGGGTCGGGTCCTTGAAGGCCGGGCCGGTCTTGAAGTCGGCGCCTTCGGGCTTGGACAGGAAGTTGAGCTGGGCTTCGAGCTTGTCGGTCAGGGTCGCGTCGAGTCGGCCGTTCTGCAGGTCGGCGTAGTTCTGGTCTTGGGACTGATACGCCTTGATCTGCGCGCCGAGTTTTGCCAGGTGCGCACGGGCATAGGCCTCTTGCAGCGAGCCCTGTAACACGCCGACTTGCTTGCCCTTCAGGGATTCCGGCGTGTCGCCGAAGTCGGCGCTTTTGCGCGTGATCACCGAAGTGGGGCTGAGGAACAGACGATCACTGAAGTCGATGATTTTTTCGCGGGCCGGGGTCACGGCCATGGAGGACATGATCGCGTCGAACTTGCGTGCGCGCAGGGCCGGGATCATGCCGTCGAATTCGTTGTGCACCCAGGTGCATTTCACTTCCAGCTTGGCGCAGATGGCGTTGCCCAACTCGATATCGAAGCCTTGCAGGCTGCCATCGGCGGCGACGGATTCGAAGGGGGGATACTCGGGGAATACGCCGAAGCGGATTTCTTTCCAGTCCTGGGCGTGGGCGGCGGTGGCGCAGAGTGGCAACAGCAACGCGGCGAAGAGTGATCGCAGTGGAGTCATGTGAAGTCCCTATATTTTGTAATTGATGTCAGGGCAGTAATCGAATTGAAACAAATCGTTCTTATTGGGGGGAGAGGATGCTCCATGGTGGTGCGTTTTTTGTGTCGTTTACCCCTCGCATAAAGCGCGAATTGCGCTGTTAATCCGTGTAATGCAGCGGAATCGGCTGAGACGCCCGCTGAATCGGCTTTTTATGACGGTGAATCTGGCCCGCCCTCGGCTCAAAGCGGCAGGCCAGAGCGTTTTCAGGCGCGCTTTTTCTGCTGTACGCGTGGCTGCTGGGCCAGGCGTGCGAACAGGTCTTTCGGGTCGGCCAGGTCTGGCACCAGTTCAAGGGTGCTGCCCACGTCCAAGGCTTTGGCCACATCCAGCACGTAGCGCAGCGCCGAGTAGTCTTCGATGGCAAAACCCACCGAGTCGAACAGGGTGACCTGGCGCGCATTCTCGCGGCCAGGCCGCTGGCCGTTGATCACTTGCCACAGTTCGGTGACCGGCGAATCTTCCGGCATGTGCTGGATTTCACCTTCGATGCGGCTTTGCGGTTCGTACTCGACGATCACCCGCGCGCGCTCGACGATACGTCGGTCCAGCTCGGTCTTGCCGGGGCAGTCGCCGCCGACGGCGTTAAGGTGCATGCCGGGCTCGATCATCTCGTCCGTCAGGATGGTGGCGTAGGCCTTGTCGGCGGTGACGGTGGTGACGATGTCCGCGCCTTTCACCGCTTCGGCGACGCTGCCGGCCAGGATTACCTTGATTGCCGGGAAGGCTTTGAGGTTGGCTGCCAGCTTGGCGGTGGCTTTGGCGTCAATGTCGAAGAGGCGGATTTCATTGATGCCGAGCATGGCGTGGAAGGCCAGGGCCTGGAATTCGCTCTGGGAGCCGTTGCCGATCAGCGCCATGCTGCGGCTGTTGTCGCGGGCCAGGTAGCGGGCGACCAACGCCGAGGTGGCGGCGGTGCGGATCGCGGTGGTCAAGGTCATTTCCGCCAGCAGCACCGGCAAGCCAGTGTCCACATCGCCCAAGGCACCGAAGGCCATCACGGTGAGCATGCCGGCCAGGGTGTTTTTCGGGTGGCCGTTGACGTATTTGAACGCGTACAGCGACGCGTCGGACACCGGCATCAACTCGATCACGCCGTCCGGTGAGTGGTTGGCCAGGCGCGCGCATTTTTCGAAATCCTGCCAGCGCAGGTAGTCGGCGCGAATGTATTCGGCCATCTCGGTGATGCAGGTTTGCAGGCCTTTTTGCGAGACCAGGTAGCAGAGATCGTTGACGTCGATATAGCGGGTCATGGCAAGACTCCTTGAGTTATTGGACGGTGGCGCGGGCGGGCAGATGCACTTCCGCCAGCATGCAGCGGGCGCTGCCGCCGCCGATGCGTTCGATGTTGTCGATGTTCACCACCACCGGTCGCGTATGGCGTTCCACGTGCTGGCGCTGGGCGGGTTGCAGGGCGCTCCAGGCGCTGGCCGACATCACCAGCAGCGGCTGGCCGTCGCGGTCATGCACTTCAAGCATGTTGCCGGCGAAGGCTTCCAATTGGTCGAAGTCGAGGGCGAGGATGTCTTTGCCGGTGTCGCGCAGGGAGCTTTCCAAGGCCTGGCGTTCGCTGGCGTCGGGCAGGGCTTGCAGGCACACCACCGAGAGGTCGCGACCGACGCTCATCATCACGTTGCTGTGGTAGATCGGCGCGTGATGGCGGTCGACGGCGTGGAACACGCAGAGCTGGTAGTCGAGGCGTTCGGCGAACTGGCGCAGGGCGTCGTGGTGGGTGCGCCCGGAGTGGCAGGCGTAGCTGATGCGGTGCTGGCGGTCGAGCACCATGCTGCCGGTGCCTTCGAGAAAGATGTTCTGTTGTTCCAGGTGGCTGAGATCGATGGTGTCCTTGACGGTAAATCGCTGTTCCAACACTTGCAGCACGCCTTTGTTGCGCTCCAGTCGTCGGTTCCGGCCTTCCATCGGGTACAGCACCAGGCTGCCGTCGGCGTGGCTGCTCCACCAGTTGTTGGGGAAAATCGAGTCGGGGGTGTGGGGTTGTGGGGTGTCCTGCACCACCAGCACTTCCACGCCGTGGTTGCGCAGGGTGTCGACATAGCTGTCGAACTCTTCCAGCGCTTTCTGCTGTGCGCTGAGCGGATCAAGGGGCAGGCGTTGGAAGCGGTTGTTGATCGCGGTGTCCGGGTTGAAGGCAAAGCGCGCCGGGCGAATCATCAAGACGGTATTGGTGGTTTGCATGGGTGCACGAATCCATGGGGTTGAGCTGTGGGGCTATTGTGCGGGTTGTGCGGGGTGAATCCCGGCTGAAACCGGAGGGCGGTTCAGCGGGGAAAGCTGAAGAGTGGGGTGAGGCAGCCGAATCGGCTGTAGGAACCAAAGCCTTACAAAGCAAACGGAATCGTAAGCTTGGCCCACACCATATCCCCCTCCGGCCGATTCTCCACATCAAACTCCTTGGCCCATCGCACCTCCGCACTGGCATATTTCAAAAACGTAAAGTACACCGCCGGCCCAATCGCAAATACCTGGCCCCGCACTCCATCATCCACCGGTTCACCAAAAACGTTCACCACCGTACGCCCATACTGCTTATCGTCGGTCGTCTGTTTCAGGTAATAGCCATTCACACCAAGGCTGAGGTTATCGGTCACCTTATAACTGGCCGAATAGTCGAAGTGGAAAATCTGCCCGGAGCGGTAGTCGGTATCGTGGTTTTCCTTGTTGAAACTGTAGGTCGTCTTGATCGACAACTCAGTGCGGTCATTCGGCATCCAGGTCGCCGAAACCAGCGGTTTATAGGTGTAGAAATTGTTGCTGGTATTGGCCAGTCGCGACGCATCGTATTCGCCGGTAGGCAAGGTGATTTCCACTGCCGCACCCAGGGTCAGGCTGGGCCCCAAGTCCCACAGGATGATCGGCGCCACGGTGGTGTCGCCCATGCTTTCCCGAGTGTCCGACATACCAAACAGCGCCACCTGCTGCTTCAGATAAGGCTGTGCGACATAGCCCCCCAGGCGCCCACCGAAAATGCGCACCGGGCTCAGGTAGTCGAGCCGCGGGATGATCGCGTCGGACTTGATGCGCACCTCGGAAACCTTGCCGCCCAAGGAACTGATGTCCAGCTTCCTGGCCTCGTAGTGGTTGTAGTAGAGGTTGAAGGCGAACATATGGTCCGGCAGGTTGTTCACATCCAGTGGCAGGATGTAGAAGCCATCGGTGCCGGGGCCGATGTTGTCGACGCCGCCTTCGGTGGCCAGGGCCGGCAGGCTGATCAGGCTCAACAGCGCGAGTTGCAGCGGGTGAAGCGCACGGGTGGGGTTCATGTCTGGCCTCGTTATTATTGTTAGGGCACTGCTGGCCATAGAAATAAGCCCTGTATGCCCGGCCGGGCAGGGTTTTGGCGGCCAGATAGGGGGACTTTGCCGGACAGGTTTCACTCAGGGTGCAGCAGATCTTGCAAGCGCCTATGATTGTCAGGATGTTTCTAAAACAAGAACTGAAGTACTCAGTCAGGAACCCGTGATCCATGCAAAGGAAAGCCGTAGACCCGCACTTCGAGTTGGCGCTTGTGTCGCCGTTCCTCCTGCAGACCTTGGGGCAGGTGGTGGCGCAAAAGGGCGCCAGTGCCGAGGCTCTGTGCCGCGGCCTGGGTTTCACCCTGGCTGATCTGGATGACCCGGCCCAGCGCATCTCCTATCGCCAGGCCGTGGCGATGATCCAGCGCGCGCTCAAGGTGTTGCCCGATCAGGGACTGGGCCTGTGGGTTGGCAACCAGAACGTGCTGGGCACCCTGGGCTTGCTCGGCCATGTGATTTCCCTGTGCAAGACCTTGCGCGACGCCTTTGCGATTGGCGAGCGCCATCAGCACACCTCCGGCGGCATCGCCACCACCCGAACCCACGAAGGCGTCGATGAGGTGTTTGTCGACGTTGAATGCCTGTTGCCCTACGCCGAGGTGCAGGTGTTTGCCGCCGAAGAGTTCTTTGCCAGCCTCATGGTGTACGGCCGGGCGTTGGTGGGGCAGGCGTTCATGCCGTTGCGCATGGAGTTTGTGCATGCACCTCCACCCTACATGGCCGAGTACCAGCGCCTGTTTGGTGACGACGTACGCTTCGGCTGCCTGCGCAACCGCATGGTGCTGGCGCCGCATTGGATGAACGAGCGGCTGCCTAACCATCATGCCCTGGCGCTGCGCCAGGCCGTGGAGTTGCTGGAGCTGGAAAGCGCCCAGTTGCACCAGAAGATGGACCTGATCCAGGCGGTTGAACGCGCCATTTCCCGCGACTTGCAGGGCAGTCAGCTGGAAAAGGTCGCCAGTGACTTGAACATGAGTGGTCGCACCCTGCGTCGCCGCCTGACTGAACATGGATTGACCTTCGAGGCCTTGCTGGAGCAAGTGCGGCGTGCGCGGACCATGGGGTTGTTGGGCAATCCAGGGCTATCGATCGAGCGGATCACCGAGGAAGTCGGCTACAGCGATGTGCGCAGTTTCCGGCGGGCGTTCAAGCGGTGGACGGGGTTGAGTCCCAGTGCATTTCGCGGCGAGGGAGGAGGGGTGGCGTAGTCCTTAGGGTGGTCCC
Organism: Pseudomonas reactans; assembly: GCF_013385825.1. Taxonomy (GTDB): domain Bacteria; phylum Pseudomonadota; class Gammaproteobacteria; order Pseudomonadales; family Pseudomonadaceae; genus Aquipseudomonas; species Aquipseudomonas reactans. The sequence goes on from NZ_JACAPG010000005.1 coordinate 54,777, forward strand.
GTTCAGGACGCCGGTGTAGAGCGGTTTCAGCTTGCGGAGGAGCTTTGCGGTCGAGCGCGCAAAGGTTTGCTTTTTGGCGAATCAAAAAGCGCGCCGATCGCCTGGCGCGCACGGGACAGCCGGCTCATGATGGTGCCGATCGGCAGGTCGAGCATTTCGGCGGCTTCCTTGTAGCTGAAGCGTTCCACGCCTACCAGCAGCATCACTTCGCGCTGGCCATCGGGGAGTTTTTCCACGGCTTCGATGATCTGCCGGTGCATCAGGTCGGACTCCGGGTTGGGCGCCTCGGGGTCGCTGACGGTTTCGAGAAATTCGTCGTTCCAGTCCATGCGCGAACGGCTGCGCACTTTGCGTGAGCGCAGTTCGTTGATCCAGGTGGAGTGCACGATGGAAAACATCCAGCTCAGTACCGAGGTGTCGGGCTGCAGCTGATGGGCCCGTTCCAGTGCGCGGACACAGGCGAGCTGCACCAGGTCCTCGGCATCATGCTTGTCGCCGGAAATGCGCAACGCAAAGGCCCACAGGCGTGGCAACAGTTCGGGGAGCAGTGCGGGTAAATCAGCACCGGTGATCGACATATTTCCTCTTATTATTTCTTGATGCCTAAAATGGAGCGGTCAGGCTACGAGGTCGATACCGTAGCGGATGCCTGTGTCGCGGCGTCCTTTTTGCGGTGCTGAGGGTCCTGGGTGTCGAAGAATTGTATCAAGATGCTGACAAAGTGTACCGATTTGGATCGTCATTGAAAGGTTAATGACAGCTTATGCAGGTTACAGGCCAATGATTCTGGCAGCCGTGTCAGGAAAAATACCCTGACACGGAGTGAAACATATAAGATTTATCAGGCCCTGGGAATATTTTCGATTCCCGGGTGTTCTCTTAAAGTATTTGTGCGTGTCACCGAGTATTCGCCGCTTGCTTTAAAGTTTTTTGACTTGTTGCAACCGTGAAGCTGATATCAATATGATGGCTTGTCGCTACCCGCTGGCTCGCCGCTTTGGCCCACAAGGCTGAGAATCACCCTGCAGAAACTGATGAATACAAACGGAGAGAAAAACCCATGGTAGCGGATGATGCCTTGCTAATGGCCTATGTTGACGGCGAGCTTTCGTCGCAACAGAACCAGGAGCTAGAGCGGCTCATAGACGCTTCGCCGGACCTGGCTGAACGAGTCTCCCGGTTGATGGCCTCGTGCCTGCCTTATGAGGAAGCCTTTGCCCGGCAGAACCTGCCGCCGGTGCCCGAAAGTCTCAAGCTCAGTATTGCGGCGTTGGCGGCTCAGCATACGGCTGAACCTGCCCCCTCTCGTAGCGCTGAAGTTTCCGACGAAAAGACAGACAGCGTTTTCTCCCGCCTGTTCGCATTCTTCCAACCTAAATTTGCATGGCCGGCCCTGACGTTCGTTGCGGGTGCAGCCTGCTATGCCCTGGTGCTTCAAGTTGGTGCATTCAGTGGTGCGCTGAAGCCGGGTATCGAGACCACCGCGCCGGCCGTTGCCCAGGCCTCGCCATGGGTGCAACAGGCGGCTGCCTACCAGCATCTGTACACCCGTGAGACCGTGGCCTACGGCGCGCAGCCGACGGATGCCATCACCAAGACCCTCGCGGATATCCGGGATATCGACGGCCTGGCCTTGCGCGTTCCCGACCTCAGTTCCGCCGGCCTGACATTCAAGCGTGTGCAGCGCCTGCGCTTCAACAACAAGGCGCTGATCCAGCTGGTGTACCTGCCGGCCAGTGGTGCGCCGGTCGCGCTGTGCGTGATGAAAGAGCCCAAGCCTGATCAGTCGATCACCCAGCAAAGCGTCGCGCAAATGAACGTAGTAACGTGGCGCCAGTCTGAACTGGGCTACGCCCTGATCGGCGAGCCCGAAGGTGTGGACCTCAACGCCGTTGCCCGACTTGTCGCCGACCGAAGTGCCGCCCAGTTGTTTGCCGGGGCGCCGTCACCGATGTGGATCGCCGCGCTCCAGAAATAACCATGCTGGGGTCGGGCATTGGTTCCCGATGCCGTGATCCCAGATAGCGTGATGAAAAGAACCTTTCCGCTGCAAAAACACCTCCGTTTGTCCTTAGCCCTGGCTGCCGCAGTGATTGCTGGCACGTGCGTATGGCTGCTGTATTCGCCGTCACCCTCTGCCGTACAGATCGTCGATGAGATGGAAGCGGTCGCGGGCGGTGCTCATCCCGGGTTTCGGCGTAACCATGCCAAGGGCCTGTGCATCAGCGGCCACTTTGAAAGTAATGGCAATGCGACAGAGGTTTCCCACGCCGGCGTATTGCAACGCGGCACGGTGCCGTTGATTGGTCGCCTGTCCGCTGCCGGGGGTGATCCGGCCCAGGCGGACGCGCACGGCATGATCCGCAGTATGGCGTTGCGCCTGGCGGGCGCTGCGGGCGACGCCTGGTACATGGCGATGAATTCCGTGCCGGTGTTCCCGGTCAACACGCCCGAAGGTCTTTACCAGCAGTTGCGCGCCTCGATGCCCACCTATGGCGATAATGTTCCTGACCCGGAAAAGATGCAGGCCTTCAAGCGCGCCCATCCGGAAATGCGCCCATTCGAACAATGGCTTGCGGTCCATCCAGGCTCTTCCGGTTTTGATAACACAACGTACTACAGCGTCAACGCCTTTCGCATGATCAACGCTCAGGGCCAGGAGCGTTTCGTGCGTTGGAGCATGGTGCCCGAGATACCCTACAAGGCGATGACCGCCGCGCAGCACGGTGATCCCGACTTTCTCGCCTTTGGCCTTGCCACGCAACTGGAGCAGGGGCCGGTGCGCTGGCACCTGATCATCACCCTGGCCGATCCTGGCGATGTCACCACCGATGCCACCGTGCGTTGGCCCGAGGGGCGTCGGCAGATCGATGCCGGTGTGTTGGTGATCGACGACCAGAAATCCCAGGTCGACGGTGCGTGCCGCGACATCGACTTCAACCCGCTGGAATTGCCCTCAGGCATCCAGCCTTCGGATGATCCGTTGTTGCTGGCACGCCAGGCGGCGTATGCCGAGTCCCATCGCCGGCGCATCGAAGAAGAAAGCGCGCATTAAGAATTTTTCCAGACCCTCGGAATAAATCATTTCCCTCGCTTGTTCTATTCCCAGAACAACTTGAACGAGGGAACTGCGATGGGCCTGCCCACCGACGCTCAACCACTGGATTTCACCGCGCTTGCCTTGCCTCTCGGCGAAGCCGACGGCGGTGGCCTGAATGTCGAATACGATCCCGAATTCCTTGAGCTGGAAGAGGAAGCCTTGGGCAAGCCCGAGGTGCAATACGGCGACACCATCACCCAAGCCATCGAACCGAACTGGAAGCGCGTGATGGTGCTGGCCTTGCCGCTGCTGGAACGCAGCCGCGACCTGCGTCTGGCCATCTGGCTGACCCGCGCGCAGCTCAACCTGCACGGTATTCCCGGCCTGGTTGCGGGCCTGCGGTTGATCCATGGGTTGCTGGAACAGTGCTGGGAAGGCCTGCACCCCCAACTCGATCCCGATGACGATCACGACCCGCTGCTGCGCATCAATATCCTGGCGTTTCTCTGTGAGCCGTCCGGGCTGTTGCGCGACCTGCTGGGCACGCCGCTGATCAGTGCGCGCAGTGTGGGCATCTTGAGCCTGCGCCAGATCGACTTGGCCACCACCGAGCCAACCGGTGACCTCTGCCTGGCGGTGATCGAGGGCGCGTTGGCCGAGGCTGACCCGCTGGCGCTGGACGCCACCGAAACCGCATTGGCCCAAGCCCTGGCGCTGAGCGTGCAGATCGAGCAGTTGCTCACCGAGAAAGTCGGTGTTGGCCGCGCTATCGATCTGAGCAGCCTGGCCACACTGTTGCGGCGTGCCGGTGAAGTGATCCGCCGTCCGCGACTGGATGTGCCGGCACCGGTTGTTACGGCCGATGCCCCGGCCCTCCAGCCGCTACCCAGCCGTGGCGAGATCAACAGCCGCGAAGACGCGCGCCAGACGCTCGATCGCCTGTGCACCTATTTCCAGACCCACGAACCGGCCAGTCCCGTGCCGTTCTTGCTGCAACGGGCGAAGAAACTGATCGACAAGAATTTCATGGAATTGCTGCAAGACCTGGCTCCCGACGGTCTTGCGCAACTGGCGCTGGTCAGCGGTATTCGCAACAGCGACAACTGACCCTTTTGTATCAATCCCACTCACCGGAGCTTGTCCTGTGGCCAAAGAAAGCAGTCAGAAGTTTATCGCTCGCAACCGGGCGCCACGTGTGCAGATCGAATACGACGTGGAGATCTACGGCTCGGAAAAAACCTTGCAGTTGCCCTTCGTGATGGGGGTGTTTTCCGACCTCTCCGGCAAACCCGCCGAGCCGTTGCCGCCGGTGGCCGAGCGCAAGTTCCTGGAAGTCGACATCGACAACTTCGACGAGCGCCTCAAGTCGATGAAACCGCGCGTGGCGTTCCAGGTGCCCAACACCCTGAGCGGCGAGGGCAACCTGCCGGTGGAGATCACCTTCGAAACCATGGACGACTTCAGCCCGGCGGCCATTGCCCGCAAGGTGCCGAGCCTCAACCAACTGCTCACCGCGCGCAGCCAATTGTCCAACCTGCTGACCTACATGGACGGCAAGGTCGGCGCCGAGGATCTGCTGGCCAAACTGCTCGCCGACCCGAGCGTGATGCAGGCCTTGAGCACTGCGCCAAAACCAAGCGAATAACTGAATAACCGCTGACTCTGCCGGTGCCTCGCTTGCCCCGGTACGGGGATGCTTTGCCCAAAATTCGAGGAAACCGTCATGTCCACTCCGCAATCGGAACAGGCCGGACAGCCGCTGGTCACCACTGAGTTCGAAGCTGGCGACTTTGCCAGCCTGCTGCAAAAAGAGTTCAAGCCCAAGACCGACAAGGCCAAGGAAGCGGTGGAAACCGCGGTGCGCACCCTGGCCGAGCAAGCGTTGCAAGGCACTCAACTGATGCCCCACGACGTGCTGGGCACCATCGAAGGCCTGATCGCCGCCCTCGACCAGAAGCTCACCGAGCAGGTCAACCACATCCTGCACCACGAGGAATTCCAGGGTGTGGAAAGCGCCTGGCGCGGCCTGCATTACCTGGTCAACAACACCGAGACCGACGAGTCGCTGAAGATCCGGGTCATGAACATTTCCAAGAACGAAGTGCACAAGACGTTGCGCAAGTTCAAGGGTGTGGCCTGGGACCAGAGCCCGATCTTCAAGAAACTCTATGAAGAGGAATACGGCCAGTTCGGCGGCGAGCCCTATGGTGCGTTCGTGGCCGATTACTACTTCAACAACAGCGCGCCGGACGTGGAGCTGCTGACCCAGATGGCCCGCGTCAGCGCGGCGGCGCACTGCCCGTTGATCACTGCTGCCGACCCCAGCGTGATGCTGATGGAGTCATGGCAGGAACTGGCCAACCCGCGCGACCTGACCAAGATCTTCCAGACCCCGGAACACGCGGCTTGGCGCAGCTTCCGCGCCAGTGAGGATTCGCGTTACGTGGGCCTGGCAATGCCGCGCTTCCTGTCCCGTGCGCCTTATGGTGCCAAGACCAACCCGGTGGAAGCATTCGACTTTGAAGAAACCACCGACGCTGCTGGCGCCAAGGACTTCACCTGGGCTAACGCCGCCTATGCCATGGCGGTGAACATCAACCGCTCGTTCAAACACTACGGCTGGTGCTCGCAGATTCGCGGCATCGAATCCGGCGGCGTGGTGGAAGGGCTGCCGGTGCATACCTTCCCGACCGATGACGGCGGTGTCGACATGACCTGCCCGACCGAAATCGCCATCAGCGACCGCCGCGAAGCGGAACTGGCCAAGAACGGTTTCATGCCCCTGGTGCACAAGAAGAACAGCGACCTGGCGGCCTTCATCGGCGCGCAGTCGATGCACAAGCCCGCCGAGTACGAAGACCCGGACGCCACCGCCAACGCCAACCTGGCCGCGCGCCTGCCGTACCTGTTCGCCACCTGCCGGTTCGCCCACTACTTGAAGTGCATAGTGCGCGACAAGATCGGTTCGTTCAAAGAGCGTGACGACATGCAGATCTGGCTCAACAACTGGATCGGCCGCTACGTGGAACACAACCCGGCCACCGCCACCGATGCCGACAAAGCGCGCAAGCCACTGGCCGGCGCTGAAGTGGTGGTGGAAGAAATCGAAGGCAACCCCGGCTACTACGGCGCCAAGTTTTTCCTGCGCCCGCACTACCAGCTCGAAGGCCTGACTGTGTCCCTGCGCCTGGTCTCCAAGCTGCCGTCCACCAAATCCAACTGATCAACCCTGAAAGGTAACCACCATGATTTTGCTGAACTTCAAAGGCACCCAGATCAAAGGCACCTCCACCGTCGACGGGCACAAGGACTGGATCACCATCGATGCGATCCAGATGGGTGTTGGCCGGGCGATCTCCACCAGTGGCGGCGGCGCCGACCGCGACACCAGCAACCCATCGTTCTCGGAAATCTCCATGACCAAGGTCACCGACCTGGCCTCCGCCGACCTGTTCATGCAGGCCGTGTGCGGCAAGAGCCTGGGTGATGCCGAGATCCATTTCATCCAGACCGGCGGCCCGGACAAGAAACAACAGGTATTCCTCAAGTTGATCCTTGGCAGCGCGATCATCAGCTCCTACTCCGCCAGCAGCAACGGCGAGCGCCCGAGCGAAACCATCTCGATCAACTTCACCACCATCAGCTACGAGTTCGACTCCTTCACCGGCGACACCGTGATCACCGGCACGCCGAAGAAGTGGGACCTGGAAAAGAACCAGAAAATCTGATTCGGCAGTCTTCGGTGTGGTTATAGAGCCTGTTGTGTTTGTGCTGAGCGGGCTTCTTGTGGCGAGCCCGCTCGCCACAACCGCAGCCACAACCGCCTGATCCACAACGTTTAGAGGGAGACCCACCCCCATGGCTGAACTCACCAGTCGCGAACGCCTGCAACCGTCCTTGCTCGACCGCCTGAGCGATGACGACACCGAGCAGGCCGTGGAGCCACGGGACAAGCGTGTGCTGTCCATGCGCGGCTTGCGCCAGGCGGTGTTGCGTGACCTGGGTTGGCTGCTCAACAGCACCAGCCTGGGCAGTTTTCGCGACCTGAGCGCACATCCACTGGCGATGCAGTCGGTGGTCAATTTTGGTCTGCCGGACCTTGCCGGCAAGACCGCCGCCGGTTTGGACCGGGAAGAGCTGGGGCGGCGCATCCGCCAGGCGATCTGGGATTTCGAACCGCGGATTTTACGCAACAGCGTGCGGGTGGTGCCGGTGGCGCCCTCGGGGGCCACGGCCAGTCCTAACCAGATGGCCTTTGAAATTCATGGCGAACTCTGGGGCCAACCGTTGCCCGAGCGCCTGTACCTGAAGACCGAACTCGACCTGGAAGCAGGCGAGGCCAGGCTTTTCGATATCGAGACAAGGGACGTGCGGTGAGCGCCAAACTGCTGCGCTATTACGAACGTGAACTGGCTCACCTGCGGGAAGTCGGCGGTGAATTCGCCCGTGACTACCCAAAGGTCGCCGGACGCCTGGGGCTGGAAACCTATGCCTGTGCCGACCCGTATGTGGAGCGGTTGCTGGAGGGGTTCAGCTTTCTGGCGGCGCGGGTGCAGTTGAAGATCGACGCCGAGTTCCCACGGTTTACCAACCACTTGCTGGAGCTGGTGTACCCGCAATACCTGGCGCCCACGCCGTCGATGGCGGTGGTGCAATTGCAGCCGGACATGGGCGAGGGCAGTCTGGCCTCTGGGTTCAAGGTGCCACGCGATACCGCGTTGCACAGCCAGTTGGGCAAGGGCGACCAGACCGCCTGCGAATTTCGCACCGCTCACGATGTGACCCTGTGGCCCGTCGAGCTGGTCGAGGCGCGCTACTTTGCCTGCGGCGCGCAAGTGGCCGGCGTCGATCTGTCGCGCCTGGGCGGCGTCAAGGCAGCCCTGCGCCTGCGCCTCAGGGTCGGTGCCGGCCTCACCTTCAGCGACCTGTCCCTCGATAACCTGCCGCTGCACATCCGTGGCGGCGAAGCCATGCCGTCGCGCATCCTTGAACACCTGCTGGCCCAGGCCGCCGGCGTGCTGGTGATGCCGGTGCAGGAGCATGTCGACTGGCACCAATTCCTGCCCAAGAGCGCGATTCGCAGCCTGGGTTACAGCCAAAGCGAAGCTTTGCTGCCTACCGGCCCGCGTCAGTTCCAGGGCTACCGGCTGCTGCAGGAGTACTTCGCCATGCCGCAGCGCTTCATGTTCGCCGACGTGGTTGGACTGGCCAACAGCGTCAGCCGCTGCAGCGCTGAACAGTTGGACGTGATCGTGCTGTTCAAGAAGCTCGACCCGGTGTTGGAGCAAAGCCTCAGCGCTGCGAACTTCGGCCTGTATTGCACCCCGGCGATCAACCTGTTTCCGATGCGCGCCGAGCGTGTGCACCTGTCCGACCAGCAGTCTGAATACCACGTGATTGCGGACCGCACGCGGCCGATGGATTACGAGATCTACCAGATCGAAGGCGTGACCGGCTATGGCAGTGGCGCCGAGGCCAGCCAGACCTTCGAATCGTTCTACCGCGCCAATGACCTGCACGCACGCAAACCGCCGAACGCGTTCTACCAGGTGCGCCGCGATGCGCGGGTATTGTCCGAGCAACAGCGCCGCCAGGGCCCGCGCTCCAGCTACATCGGCAGCGAGTTGTTCCTGTCTCTGGTGGACGCCCAGGAAGCCCCGCACCGCAGCGACCTGCGCCAATTGGGCATCGACGTCCTGTGCAGCAACCGTGACCTGGTGTTGAGCATGCCGGTAGGCAGTGGCCGCACCGACTTCAGCGTCGAGTCCGGCGCGCCGGTGCAGGCCGTGCGTTGTTTGGTCGGGCCAACCGTGCCGGCGCCATCCTTTGCCGAGGGCGAAACGGCGTGGCGCCTGGTCAGCCATTTGTCCCTCAATTACCTGTCGTTGCTGGACCAGGACAAAGAGCAGGGCGCCAATGCCTTGCGTGATCTGCTTCGCCTGTATTGCCGTATCGAAGACGAAGCCGCCCACAAGCAGATCGAAGGCCTGCGCTCGGTGACTGCCGAAAGCATCGTGCGACGCCTGCCTTTGCCGGGGCCGATCACCTATGGGCGGGGCTTGCAGGTCAGCGTGACCCTGGATGAAGCAGCGTTTGAAGGCGCCGGCGTCTTTGTATTGGGCTCGGTGCTGGAGCAGTTTTTTGCCAAGTACGTATCGCTCAATTCATTCACCGAAACGCTGATCAAGAGCACGACGCGTGGCGTGATCATGCACTGGCCGGCGCGGGTGGGCAGATGCGAGATCCTCTGACCCTGCTCGGCGCCCTGGAGGCGCACCCGGCGCGCTTCGATTTCTACGGCGCGCTGCGTCAGCTGGAGTGCGCGTTCCCGCACTTGCCGCGTATCGGCCAGGCCGCGCGCCCGGCGGATGAGGCCGTGCGGTTCGGGCAGCGGCCGTCGCTGGCGTTCGAACCGGCGATGATCGCTGCGCTTACGCCGGGTGCAGCACCCAAGTTGTTGTTGAATTTTTTTGGCCTGATGGGCGCCAACGGCCCGCTGCCGATTCACCTCACCGAATACATCCGCGACCGCCAACGCAACCGCAACGACCCCACACTTGCGGCGTTCTGCGACGTGTTCCACCACCGCATGATCAGCCTGTTCTACCGCGCCTGGGCCAGCGCTCAACCGGCGGTGAGCCTGGACCGGCCGGGAGCGGACCGTTTTGCGCAGTACCTGGGCTCCCTGATCGGCATCGGCCAGGCGTCATTGCTGGACCGCAACACGGTGCCCGACGTGGCCAAGCTGCACTTCGCCGGACGCCTGGGCCCGCAGACGCGCAATGCCGAGGGCTTGGCCGCCCTATTGACCGACTACCTCGGCGTGCCGGTGCGGGTCGAGCAGTTTGTCGGCCACTGGATGAAGTTACCCGTTGACGGCCTGTGCGCCCTGCGCAGCGGCCCCGATGCCGCCGTACTCGGCCAGACCACCGTGATGGGCAAGAAAGTCTGGAACACCCAGCACAAGTTCCGCCTGTTGATCGGCCCCCTCGATCTGGCGCAAACCCGGCGCCTGTTGCCCGGTGGCGACAGCCTGCAGCGCGTGCAGGACTGGGTGCGTCAATACGTCGGCCTGGCGCTGGACTGGGACGTCAACCTGATCGTCAAGAAAGAACAACTGCCTGGCTTGCGCCTCGGTTCCGCGCCTCTGGGCTGGACCAGTTGGCTGAGCAGCAAGGCCCCCGAGCAGGACGATCGGCAGTTGCTGATCAACCCGCGCATTTCTATTACTACACAAGGACCTGCCCATGGCTGATATCAGTCGCGTCGCGCTTTTCGGCAAACTCAACAGCCTGTGCTACCGGGCGATTGAAAGCAGCACCGTGTTCTGCAAGATGCGTGGCAATCCTTATGTGGAGCTGGTGCATTGGTTGCAGCAGATCCTGCAACTGACCGACTCGGACCTGCTGCGGTTGATCCGTCATTACGACATCGACCCGGCCGTATTGGCCCGTGACCTGACCGCCGCCCTCGACCGCTTGCCCCGTGGCTCGACATCGGTCACCGACTTGTCATCGCAAGTAGAAGAAGCCGTCGAACGTGCTTGGGTCTACGCCACGTTGATGCTCGGCGAATCCCAGGTGCGTTCCGGCCATTTGCTGTTGGCACTGCTGAAAACCCCCAGCTTGCGCAACGGCTTGTACGGGGTCTCCCGTGAGTTCAATAAAGTCGGTATCGATGACTTGAGCGAACGATTTGCAGACGTGCTCAAGGGCTCCCCCGAAGCACTGATGACCGCCAGCGATGGCTACCAAACACCCGGTGAAGACCTTGGCGCACTGGCCCCGACCAAACCGCAGGAAGCCCTGAAGCGCTTCACCGTCGACCTCACCGAGCAAGCGCGTACGAGCAAGATGGACCCCATCGTCGGTCGCGATGAAGAGATTCGCCAGGTGATCGACATCCTGATGCGTCGCCGCCAGAACAACCCGATCCTGGTGGGCGAGGCGGGCGTCGGCAAGACCGCCGTGGTCGAGGGGTTTGCCCAGCGCATCGCCCGTGGTGACGTGCCGCCCAGCCTCAAGGACGTGCAACTGCTGGCCCTCGACGTCGGCCTATTGCAGGCCGGCGCGAGCATGAAAGGCGAGTTCGAACAGCGCCTGCGCTCGGTGATCGACGAGGTGCAGGCCAGCGTCAAGCCGGTGGTGTTGTTCATCGACGAGACCCACACCCTGGTCGGCGCGGGCGGTGCTGCCGGGACCGGCGATGCGGCCAACCTGCTCAAGCCTGCGTTGGCCCGAGGCACCCTGCGCACGGTGGGCGCGACGACCTTTGCCGAATACAAGAAGCACATCGAGAAAGACCCGGCGCTGACCCGGCGTTTCCAGACCGTGCAGGTGGACGAACCGGATGAAGCCCGCGCGCTCTTGATGCTGCGCGGCATTGCCGAAACCATGCAGAACCATCATCAGGTGCACATCCTCGATTCGGCGCTGGAAGCGGCGGTGCGTTTGTCGAACCGTTACATCCCGGCGCGGCAGCTGCCAGACAAGGCCGTCAGCCTGATCGACACGGCCTGTGCTCGCGTCGCCATCAGCTTGCACGCGACCCCGGCCGAGGTGGATGACAGTCGGCGCCGTATCGAATCCCTGGAAACCGAGCTGGCAATCATCGAGCGCGAGACCGCCATTGGCGTGGACACCGTCAGCCGTCGCGCCTCGGTCGAAGCCTTGCTGGCCAGTGAACGCGAACGCCTGGACGAAGTGGAAGGGCGCTGGGATAACGAGCTGGCGCTGGTGGAACAGATCCAGCGCCTGCGCAGCCAATTGGCCGAGTCCGATGACCGCGAAGTCGGCCTGGCCGAGTTGCGCCAACTGCAGGACGAACTGATCGCGCAGCAGGGCGAACATCCGCTGGTACTGATCAGCGTCGACGAACAGGCCGTGGCCTCGGTGGTGCAGGATTGGACCGGCATTCCCGTGGGCCGCATGGTCAAGAACGAGATCGAAAACGTACTGCGCCTGGCCGAGCGCCTGGGCCAGCGCATCATCGGCCAGGACCATGCGCTGGAGATGATCGCGCGGCGCATCCAGACCTCCCGCGCCGGCCTCGACAATCCCGGCAAACCGGTGGGCGTGTTCATGCTCGCCGGCACTTCCGGGGTGGGCAAGACCGAAACCGCGCTGGCCCTGGCTGAGTCGCTGTATGGCGGCGAGCAGAACGTCATCACCATCAACATGAGTGAGTACCAGGAGGCGCACACCGTCTCCACCCTCAAGGGCGCGCCGCCCGGTTACGTGGGCTACGGCGAAGGTGGCGTGCTGACCGAAGCGGTGCGACGCAAGCCTTACAGCGTGGTGCTGCTGGACGAGGTGGAGAAGGCCCATCCGGACGTGCACGAGCTGTTTTTCCAGGTGTTCGACAAGGGGTGGATGGAGGACGGTGAAGGCCGGATCATCGACTTCAAGAACACCCTGATCCTGCTCACCACCAATGCCGGTACCGCATTGATCAGCCGCCTGTGCCGCCATCCGCAAACCAGCATGCCCGCGCCGGACACCATCGCCAAGGCGCTGCGCGAGCCTTTGCTCGAAGTGTTTCCGCCGGCCCTGCTCGGGCGCCTGGTGGTCATCCCGTATTACCCGCTGAGCGACGCCATGCTTGGCAGCATCATCCGCCTGCAACTGGGGCGTATCCAGAAGCGCATCGCCGAGGGCCACAAGATTCCGTTCACCTTCAGCGACGACGTCGTTGAGTTGATCGCCAGCCGCTGCACCGAGCTGGAAAGCGGTGGGCGGATGATCGACGCGATTCTCACCAACTCGATGTTGCCGGCGATCAGCACCGAGTTCCTCAACCGCCTGCTGCAGGGCACGCCCGCGACGCAGGTTCAGGTCCGCGTGGAAGACGGTGAGTTTGCCTATGCCTTTTGCGAGGCCGACCGGTAACCGACTATGGCGACCTTACAGATTCACCGTGAAATACAGCTCACCAGCGTATTGGGCACCGACGTCCTGCTGTTTCGACGCATGCAGGCGCAGGAAGGCCTGTCCCAGCTCAGCGAGTACCGGCTGGAGTTGTACAGCGAGCGCGCCGACTTGAATATCGACGACCTGCTGGCCACCCAGATGACCATCGCAGTGGACCTGCCCAAAGGCGGCAGCCGCTACTTCAACGGGCACGTCAGTCACTTTGCGTTCACCGGTCGCCAGGGGCGTTACGCCACATATACGGCGGTGCTGCGGCCGTGGCTGTGGTTCCTGACGTTGGCCAGCGACTGCCGGATTTTCCAGGAACTGAGTGTGCCGGACATTCTCAAGCAGGTGTTCGCGCCCTACAGCATTGCGGATGTCGACACCTCGGGCCTGAGCGCCAGCTACAAGGCGCTGACCTACTGTGTGCAGTACCGCGAAAGCGATTTCAATTTTGTCAGCCGCCTGATGGAGCAGGAGGGCATCTACTACTTCTTCAAGAGCGCGGCCGGGCGTCACACGTTGGTACTGGCTGATTCTTACGGTGCCCATTCGCCCGCGCCGGGGTACGCTCAGGTGCGTTTCATGCCCGCCGAAGACCACGCCATGCGCGAAAGCGAAGTGATCTACGACTGGCGCATGAGCGGCGAGGTGGAGCCGGGCGGCTACACCCTGCAGGACTTCGACTTCGAAAAGCCCAGCGCCAACCTGCTGGCCAAGTCGACGCTGGCCGGCAGCTACCCGCAATCGCGTCATGAGCGTTACGACTACCCCGGTAAATACACCGAACGCAAACAGGGCGAAACCTTTGCGCGCACGCTGATCGAGTCGCTGCACACCGGCACCCAGCGCGTCAGCGGCGCCACCCGCGCGCGCGGCCTGTTTCCGGGCGCGCTGATGACCTTGACCGAACACCCGCGCAGCGAGCAGAACGCGCAGTTCCTGTTGCTGGAGGCGCGTTACCGGTTGTCGTCGGACACCTATGAGCCGACGCCGCCGGACCATCCAGAGCCGGTGCTCACCTGCGAGTTTGTCGCCCTGTCGCGCCAGCAGCCATTCCGGGCGCCGTGCGTGTCGCGCAAACCGCTGATGCACGGCCCGCAGACCGCCATGGTGGTTGGCAAGCAGGGCGAAGAAATCTGGACCGATAAATACGGGCGCATCAAGGTGCAGTTCCACTGGGACCGCGAAGGCCAGCGCGATGAAAACAGTTCGTGCTGGATTCGCGTCGCCCAGGGCTGGGCCGGCAAACGCTGGGGCGCGCTGTACACGCCGCGTATCGGCCAGGAGGTGGTGGTGAGTTTTCTGGAAGGCGACCCCGACCAACCGCTGGTGACCGGCAGTGTCTACAACGCCGACACCCTGCCACCCTATGCGCTGCCGGAAAATGCCACGCGTTCGACGATCAAAAGCAACTCATCCAAGGGCGGCGGTGGTTACAACGAGCTGCGTTTCGAAGACAAGAAAGGCGCGGAACAGGTGTTCCTGCACGCCCAGAAGAACCTCGACCAGCGTGTACTCAAGGACTCCCTGGACTGGGTCGGCGGTGATCGCCATTCCAAGGTGGATAACGACCTGCGCGAGAAAGTCGGTGGTGACCGGCATTCCTCGGTGGGCGGCAATCGCAACGAAAAAGCCACAGGCGCTGTGTCGATGACCGCCGGCACCAACATGATCATCGACGGCAAGTTGAAGACCGGTGTTACTGCCGGCCTCGACGTGCACATCAAGGGCGGCATGAACGTGGTGATCGAAGCCGGGGCGACCATCACCCTGAAAGTCGGCACGACCTTTCTCACCCTCACCCCGGCGATGATTCTCGCCTCGACCATTCCCATCCCCTTGCCCCAGGCCGGCACCGCCGCGACCGCGCTGGCGCTGTCGGCCGCCACGGGGCCTGCCGGCGTGCCGTTGCCGCCCAAGGAGGCCGACGATGGCAAATAACCCTTACAGGAGCCCGCTATGAACCTGATCCTGCTGGTCAAAAGCTACCGCGACCAACCGATGCCCGGTGACGTGATCTGCCGGTTTACCGAGGTCGGTGGCTCCATCGGCCGAGGGCCGGACAATGACCTGACCCTGGATGATCCGGGCAAGTACATCTCGCGGGTGCATGCGCGCATCGAACGACGTGACGACGGGTTTTACCTGACCGACACCGGCAGCAACCCCAGCCTGGTCAATGAACGACCGCTGGGTAATGGGCGCGAACGGGTACTAGAGGAGGGCGATCGCCTGGTGATCGGTGATTACGCCCTGGAAGTGCGCCTGGCGCAGCCAGCCGCCGTCGAACCCGAAGACGACGCCCTGGCCACGCGGATCCTGCCGCCATTGTTCGTGCCGCCCCCGCCGCCCGTGGCCGCGCCGCTGCCACCGCTGGAAGTCCCGCGGCCGTTGGTACGCGACCCGGAAGTGGTGGTGCCGGTGCTGCTGCATGATGACTTGGCCGGTGCGCGCATCTTGGAGGGCGGCTCGTTGTTTGACGGGGCGATGCCGTTGTCGGATCCGTTGGGACTGAATCCATCGCTGACGCCAACGTTTCGCGGCACCGAGAGTGATCACGTGGCGCCGCAGTTGCAGGCGTTCAGCGCGCCGTTGTGGCAAGCAGAGCCGCAGGTAATTCCGGAGGATTACGACCCATTGCTCGGGCTGCCCACGCTCCCTGTAGGAGCCGGCTTGCCGGCGATGGACGTCAACGATAACGCCGTTCTACCTGAAGTCCACAGCGCCCATGCGCCTATCGCCGGCAAGCCGGCTCCTACAGAGGGGGATGCTGTGCTCCAGGCCTTGCTTCAAGGCCTCGGCCTTGCGGACCTGCACACTTCCCGCCCGCCCACCGAACTCGCCCAGCTCATCGGCGAAATGCTCCGCGCCACCACTACCGGAACCATGGACGTCCTCCTGGCCCGCGCGCTGACCAAGCGCGAAAGCCATATCGACATGACCATGATCGGCGCCTATTCCAACAACCCGCTCAAATTCTTCCCCGACGCCGACAGCGCCCTGACTCAAATGCTCGGTGGCGACTCGCCGGCCTATATGCGTCCGGTCAAGGCGATGAACGCCTCGTTCGAAGACCTCAAGGCCCACGAACTGGCGGTGATCGCCGGCATGCGCGCGGCCCTTGGCGCGGTGGTGCAACGCTTTGATCCGGCACGGGTCGAGCAACGTCGCACCACCCATGGCGCGCTGGACAAGTGGATGCCGGCGCGGCGCAAGGCGCGATTGTGGGACCGTTTGGTGGAGCGCTACGAAGACCTGGCACGGGATGCCGATGAGGATTTGCAGCGGCTGTTTGGTGAGCTGTTTTCCAAGGCTTATGAGGAACAGGTCGCGCGGATGCGCTCCTGACTCCAGCCCTTTTATTGAGAAGAATTCATGTCCTGGAATAACAAAGTCGTCTGGTCCGAAGGCATGCTGTTGCAGCCTCAGCACCTGCAACAACATGACCGTTTCCTGCAGACCCAATTGGAAGCCCGCGTCAGTGCCTTGCGTGCTTACGGGTGGGGCTTTGCCAAGCTGGAAATCGACCCGCAGCAGTTGGTCATGGGCAAGTTGTCCTTGCTGTCCTTCAGCGGCGTGTTGCCTGACGGCACGCCGGTAGGGCTGCCCTTTGGCGATGAAATGCCGTTGCCCCTGGAGATCCCCGCCGACGCCCGTGACCTGAAAGTGGTGCTCGCGCTGCCCAGCCTGCGCCCCGGTGTATCGGAGGTGGACGACAACCCCAGCTTTGAAAACTTCGCCCGTCACCGCAGCAGCGAATACGAAGCCTGGGACAGTAACGGCCTGGACAGCAGCGCGTTGATGAGCATCGGCAAACTGCGCCTGCGTCTGGCGTTCGAAGGCGATGTGGCGGATGCCTACACCACCCTGGGCATCGCCCATGTGGTGGAAAAGCGTGCCGACAAAAGCGTGGTGCTTGACCGCGAATACTGCCCGCCATGCCTGGATATGCGCGCCGCCGACCGCCTGGGAGCGTTTGTCGATGAGCTGCTGGGCCTGGTGCAGCAACGGGTCGAGGCGCTGGCGTCGCGCCTGACCCAACCCGACGGCAGCGGCGCAGCAGAAATCGCCGACTTCCTGTTGTTACAGGTGCTCAATCGCAGCCTGCCGTTGGTGCGCCACTTGGCCGCGATGACCGGTCTGCATCCCGAGCAGTTGTACCGCGACCTCGCGAGCCTGGCCGGTGAATTGGCGACTTTTACCCGCGAGGATAAGCGCGCCGCTGCCTACCCGGCGTACCGCCATGCGGCCCTGGCGGAAACCTTCGCCCCGGTAATGCGCGACCTGCGCCGCGCGCTGTCGACGGTGATGGATGCACGCGCCATCGCCATCCCTCTGGAAGAGCGCCAGTACGGCATTCGCGTGGCAGTGCTGCCTGACCAGGACCTGCTGCGTTCGGCCACCTTCATCCTCGCGGTGCAGGCACAGATGTCCGCCGAGAGCGTGCGCAACGGCTTCCCGCCGCAGGTCAAGATCGGCTCGGTGGAAAAGATCCGCGACCTGGTCAACCTGCAACTGCCGGGCATCGGTCTGCGCCCCTTGCCGGTGGCGCCACGGCAGTTGCCGTTCCACGCCGGCTTTACCTATTTCGAACTCGATCGCAGCAGCGAATATTGGCAATTGCTGAGCCAGTCGGCCGGCTTTGCCCTGCATATCGCCGGGGTGTTCCCAGGGCTGGACATGCAGTTCTGGGCGATCCGCAACTAAGGTGACTGACGTGAACGACACTTTTGAAGGCGATCCGGATCGCACCCTGCTGATTCCCACGCCAGGGGGACGCAGGGCAGTGCCGCCTGTGACACCGCTACAGCGCGAAGCCGTGGTGTTGCAGGGCCAGGGGCTCAACCCGCTGGTGCGTGCCGCCAACCCGCTGCTGGACCTGGTGGTGCCGTTGCGCAGCCTCACGGCCATGCCGGACATGGAAGGCCTGCGCCAGCGCCTGATCCAGGCGGTGCAGGCCTTTGAAACTCAGGCCCGCGCCAGCCAAGTGGACGTGGAAACCGTGGCGGCTGCGCGCTACGCGCTGTGCACCCTGGTCGACGAAACCATCGCCAGCACGCCGTGGGGCGCCGGTGTGTGGGGCAGCCGCAGCCTGTTGGTGACCTTCCACAACGAGGCGTGGGGCGGCGAGAAGTTCTTCATGATCCTGCAGCGCCTGAGCCAGGACCTGCGTACCCATATCGACGTGCTGGAGTTGATGTACCTGTGCATGGCGCTGGGCCTGGAAGGACGTTATCGCGTGTTGGATCGCGGCCTGGATCAGTTGGGGTTGTTGCGTGAACGCCTGCTGCAATTGATCAACCAGCAACGTGGCAATCAGGAACAAGACTTGTCACCGCGTTGGCGCGGTGCCGAAGCACCGCAGGCCTCGATGCTGCGGCGGGTGCCGTTGTGGGTGTTGGCGTCGGTGGCGGCGGTGCTGCTGTTGAGTGTGCAATTGACCTACAGCTGGCTGCTCAACCGTGCGTCCGATCCTGTGTTCGCCCAGATCGGTTCGATCCGTGTGGCCTCGCCGCTCAAAGTGGCGGTGCCCACGACACCTGCGCCCGTGCGCCTGGCCGGGTTCCTCGCGCCGGAAGTGGCCCAGGGGCTGGTGGCGGTGAAAGACAGCGCCGATCGCTCGGTGATCACCCTGCGCGGCGATGGGGTGTTCGCTTCCGGCAGTGCCGAAGTGTCGGGCAACTTCGACGGCTTGCTCGCACGCATCGGCGATGCCCTGGCCACGGTGCCGGGGGATGTGGTGGTGGTCGGGCATACCGACAATGTGCGGCCCTCGGCGACCTCACGGCTTGGCTCCAACTTTGACCTGTCCCAGGCGCGGGCCAAGACCGTCGCACGCTTGCTGGCGCAACGGGCCGGGCCGGTGGAGCGTTATCGCAGTGACGGCCGTGGCGAAACCGAACCGCTGGTGCCCAACGATTCAGCGGCGAATCGCGCGCGTAACCGCCGCGTTGATATCACCGTTTTGATCCCTTCCCAGGCGCAATAGCCATGAATTTCTCGACGCTGTTTTCGTTGTTATGGTCCCCGGTGGAGCGCTTCATTCTGTGGCTGCTCAAGCCCTGGTTGCTGTCGTTGATCGGTGTGGCTTTGCTGTCGTTGCTGGTGTGGTA
The DNA here is from genome assembly GCF_013385825.1 of Pseudomonas reactans. Classification (GTDB taxonomy): domain Bacteria; phylum Pseudomonadota; class Gammaproteobacteria; order Pseudomonadales; family Pseudomonadaceae; genus Aquipseudomonas; species Aquipseudomonas reactans. The sequence continues at coordinate 73,844 of NZ_JACAPG010000005.1, forward strand.
TGAGGGCCCGCTACTCGCCTTCAATGGCAGCGAACCGTTGGCGCCGGAGTCGCGGCGCTGGGGTTTGATCGCGGTGTTTGTATTGATCTGGGCAGGTTATTTTGCCTGGCGTCTATGGCGAGCCTGGCGCGCCAATCGCGGCTTGATGGCGGGCGTGGCTGACGCGCCAACGGTGGCGCCCGGCGTGCGTGAGTCTCAGGCTGAAGTGGCCGAGCTGGGCGAGCGCATGCGTTCGGCCATGGCGGTGTTGCGCAAGGCCAATCCTGGCTGGAAGATGAGCGGGCAGTACCTGTATCAATTGCCGTGGTACATGTTCGTCGGCGCGCCAGGCAGCGGCAAGACCACGGCGCTGACCCATTCCGGGCTGCAGTTTCCCCTGCGCGAGGCCATGGGCAGCGGTGCCATCGGCGGTGTCGGCGGCACGCGGCATTGCGATTGGTGGTTCACCGATGAAGCGGTGCTGCTCGACACTGCCGGGCGCTACACCACCCAGGACAGCTACACCGAAGTGGACAAGGCCGCGTGGGGTGGTTTCCTCGACCTGCTGAAAAAGTACCGTCGCCAACGCCCGGTCAACGGTGTGATCGTGGCCTTGAGCGTCAGCGACCTGCTGCAACAGACCGACGCTCAGCGTCAGGCCCAGGCCGTGGCGATCCGTGCGCGCATCAATGAGCTGTACGAGCGCCTGGGCCTGCGCTTCCCGGTGTATGTGATCATCACCAAGTGCGACTTGCTCGCGGGCTTTTCGGAGTTCTTCGAAACCTTCGGCCGCGACGAACGCGCGCAGGTGTGGGGCGTGACCTTCCCGTTGGCCCAGCCACCCCAGGCGGATACGGGCCTGGCGTCGTTCCCGGGCGAGTTCGATGCCCTGGAGCGCCAGTTGCAACGGCGTGTGCTGGAGCGTTTGCAGCAGGAGCGCGATTTGTCACGACGCGCGTTGCTCTACAGCTTCCCGCAACAGTTCGCCAGCCTGGGCGACGGCCTCACGCGTTTTCTCAATACGGTCTTCGAAGTCAACCGCTACCAGGAGCCGGCGCTGCTGCGTGGTGTGTATTTTACCAGCGGCACCCAGGAAGGCAGTCCGATTGATCGGGTGCTGACCTCGCTGGCAGCCTCCTTCGGCCTGGGTCGAAAGGTGTTGGCAGCGAATGTCGCCAGCGGGCGCAGCTACTTCATCACTCGCCTGTTGCGCGAAGTGATCTTCAAGGAAACCGGCTTGGCCGGGGTCAATCACCAGGAACAACGGCGCCGTCATCTGCTGGGTCGCGCGGGGCGCATGGCGGCGGGTGTGGCGTTCGTCCTGCTGCTGGCCGGCATGACCATCAGCTACACCCGCAACCTGCAACTGATCGCCGATGCGTCCAGTGCTGCCACCAACGTCGCGCAATTGGCCAAGGCACTGCCGGCCGAAGGTGATGTGTTGGTGACCCTGCCGCTGCTGAATGCCGCGCGCGCGTTGCCCAGCGGCTACAGCGACGGCGACCGCAGTGTGCCGCTGCTTAGCCGTATGGGCCTTTACCAGGGCAACAAGCTCGGCGCTGGCGCAGTCACGCTGTATCGCCGCTTGCTGCGCAGCACCTTGTTGCCGCATATCGTCGCCAACATGGAAAACGCCTTGCGCCGTGGCGACGCGAGCAATCAGGAGTTTCTCTACGAAACCTTGCGCGCTTACCTGATGCTGGGTGAACGGCAGTTCTTCGACGCGCCGTCGGTGCAAGCCTGGGTCGATGTGGACTGGCGTCGCGAACTGCCCCAGGCCACGCCTGCGCAGTTGCAGCAGCTATCGGATCATGTCGCGGCGCTGCTGGAGGCCGACGACGAGGCCGAGCCGGTGCAACTGGACAGCGCGTTGGTGGCCAAGGTGCGCCTGGCGCTGGCGAGCATGCCGTTGTCCCAGCGCATCTATAACCGGGTGAAACGCCAGGTCGACCAGCAGCACCTGCCCGAGCTGAGTGTAAACAGCGCAGTGGGGCGCGATGTCTCGTCACTGTTTACCCGCGCCAGTGGCGAGCCGCTGTCGCGGGGCGTAAGTGGGGTTTACAGCATCGCGGGTTACCGTGAACTGACCCACAAGACCCCGCAGGCCGTGGCCGAGATGGCCAAGGACAGCTGGGTGCTGGACCGCCAGGAGTCGGCGCAGATTGCCGGCGCCGACTCTGCCATGCAGGCGGCGGTGCTGGAGTTGTACTACGCCGACTACATCCGTCAATGGGACACCTTCCTCGCGGACGTGCACCTGGCGCCATTGACCAGCCTCAGCCAGGCCTCATTGGTGACCAATGTGCTTGCCGCCAGTGATTCACCGTTGCGCGCGTTGTTGGTGGCTGTATCGAAGGAAACGACCCTGGAGGGCGCGCTGAATTCGACCACCAACAAAGACACCGATCAGCGCGTGCGCGACAAGATCGCTGCGGCCACGCAAAAGTTGCAATCGGCTCTGGGGGGCGACAGCCCGGCACCGGTGGCAGATGCGTCGGCCAATCCGGTGGATCAGCATTTCGCTGCGCTGCATCGCTTGGTGGGCAACGGCACCGGCCCGCAGCCGGTGGATGAGGTGTTGGCGTCGCTGAAGGACGCCGGGCAATTCTTCGACAGCGCTGACGCCGCGCGCCGCAGTGCTGCGCCAGCACCTTCCAACGAGGTGTTGGGGCGCTTGAAACGCTCGGGTGACACGCAGCCTGCGCCGTTGTCAGCGCTGCTGCGCGATGTGGAGTCGGGTGGCACGGCGCTGACCCTCGGCAATGAAAAAGCCCGGTTGAATGCGTTATGGGAAACGACGGGTGCACCATTCTGTCGAGCGGCCATTGATGGGCGTTATCCGCTGGTGCGCAGCTCTGCCCGCGATGCCACCGCCGATGACTTCGGCAAGTTTTTCGGCCCGGGTGGGTTGATGGATGATTTTTTCAGCAAGAACCTCGCGGCGTATGTCGACATGAGTGGCAGCCAGTGGCGCTGGCGATCAACTGGTGTGACGCCACTGAACATCTCCCAGGATGTGCTTAATCAGTTCCAGCGTGGTGCCAGGCTGCGCGACATGTTCTTCGTGGCCGGTGCGCGCCAGCCATCCATGCGCTTCGACTTGAAAACCCTGGGGGCAGACCCGGCACTGAGCAAGGTCACGTTGGATATCGATGGTCAGCCGGTGGTGTTTGACGCCGGTACTGTGCCCGACTTTGCCAGTCTCTCGCTGCCCAGCGGCAAGTCCGGCGGCCTTGTGCGCCTGGACGCTACGCCAGGGCTGGCCAGCCCACTGCGCAGCGACGGCCCCTGGGGTTGGCTGCGCATGATGGACAAGGCGGTGGTGAACACCCAGGGCGAACAGCTGCAACTGACCTTCAACCTGGAAGGCCATCGGGTGGCGTATCTGTTACGAGCCAGCAGTGTGATCAACCCGTTCCGCCGCGACAGCATCGAGCAGTTCCATTGCCCGGGCAGCTTTTAGGAAACAGCCATGAATGGATTTTTTGGCAAGGTCCCCAGTTTGGGAGACTTTGTCAGTCGTCGTTTGCCAGCGGAATTCTTGCACCCGTGGGACGCTTGGTTACAGGCCGGCTTGCAGTGCAGTCGTGAGCGGTTGGTCGAGCAATGGCTGGAGGTGTACCTGTGCAGCCCGATCTGGCACTTTGCGTTGACGGCGGGTGTGTGTGGTGAACAGGGCTGGGCCGGGGTGATGATTCCCAGTGTGGATCGGGTGGGGCGCTATTTTCCACTGACCGTTGCTGCGGCAGTTGGAGACGGGCTGCTGTTGGATGCGACCTGGCATGGTGAGGTGGAGCGCTTGGCGTTGTCAGCCTTGAGCGAGGCGTTTTCCCTCGAAGTATTTGATGAGTCGGTACAGGCGTTGCCATTGCCCACGCTTATCGAACGAGCAGATCCCGCCATGCGGGTATTGTTCTGGAGCGAGGGTTCCCCCCACGTTGCGCCGACGCGTTGGGAAGGGGAGGGATTGCCCGATGCCGAGACCTTTGCCGACATGCTCGGCGGCCCATAGCACTGAATGCAAAAGCCCCGAACCTGTCGGGGCTTTGCTGATCAACCCAATGCAGCGAGTTGCGCCACGGTTTCCGGGAAACGCGCCACCAGGCGAATCAGGGTGGCAGCCTGGGCATTTGGCTTGGCCCGGCCTTGCTCCCAGTTTTCCAGGGTGCGGGTGTTGGTGCGCAGGTACATGGCGAACACCGACCGGGAGAGGTTGAGTTGTTGGCGCACCGCGACCACTTCCTCGGCGGTGAGTGGCGCCAGGTTTTTGAGGTAAACCTTGTGGGTTCGCAGGGTGACTTTGCCTTGGCGTTCGTCTGCCAGGGCGTCGAAGCCTTCGACCAGTTCGGAAAAGATTTCACGTTTCATGATGTGTTCTCGCTTTGATTTCCCTGTCCAGCATGTGTTTTAAGGCTTTTTTGTGCTGTGGTGTCAGGTCATCCTGTTCGTGCTTGCCGTACAGGGTGAACAGCCAGAATTGCGTGCCGCCCGACCACCAGCAGTAAATGACCCGCAGGCCACCGCGCTTGCCTTTATTGCGTCGCTCATCGACGAAGCGAACCTTGCGCAGTCCGCCTGTTCCCTCGATCACGTCTCCCGCTTCCGGGTTCTTCATCAACTCTTGTTGAAAACCCTGGAAAAGCTCGTCACTCAGATAGTCCTTGCGATGCCGCTCGAGGGCCGGCAGTTCGATAAATAGAGCATCCATGTTCTGTACGTAGCTTGCGTATAGCTTGGTGGCCCACTCGCGATGGGTCAAGTGACCCTGCTGTGGGAACTTTCCTAAAACGCAGACACCATACGGAGGCATTCATCGGGTAGATGCCGGATGGGGAGGCAGATGGGCGGGGAAATTTCTGTGATTAGGAGCGTCGAACAGCACCGGTGCAGAACGGAGCAGTTTTGTTGGAACTTTGTAAGCAGCCTGCTTAAAAAGTCACGAAACCAAATAGGCTAATTCGTCTTTTCAAATTGGCTCGTATTACGAATGTCAAAAGCTCCACGGTTAACCCTCCTGACAACGCTGGCGGTTATGCTTCCGCTCGCCATTTTGTATTTGTTCGTTTATGTGGACGAGCAACCTGCTGGCGTGCGTTGGCAGCCTTGCGTGAACAGCGAGTTCGCGACCTGGTTCGACGATCAGCCGCCACAAGGGATGCTATGTGGTTACGTTGAAGCACCGTTGATTTACTCGTCAGCCGCGCAAGCAGGCAACGTTCGACTGGCCTTGACCCGGCTTCCCGCCAAAGGCGTCAGGAAAGGCAGTGTAGTAGTTGTTAGCGGAGGGCCAGGGCTTCCGGGGATCAACCCTTATCTGTCCGGCGACAGTACGGTGGACAGGTTGAAGCAGTCCTACGACATCATTGGTTATGACCCCCGGGGCGTAGGTCGGTCCACACCGACTATCTCATGTGAGCGCTCTGATCGTGATGAAGACGTTACGTTGGAAGGCAGCGATATGGCTGAATCTGAGTTTCAATTACGTCGGACTATTGCCGAGTGCATCAAACAGACTGGTGCGCTGGTTTTGCAACATATTGGTACCAATGAAGCAGTCAACGATCTCAATGTCATTCGTGCTGCGTTGGGTGAGCCTAAGTTGACTGCCGTAGCTTACTCCTACGGCACTAAAGTCGCAGCGCTGTTCGCTGAACGCTTTCCCGAACAGACGCGTGCCATGGTGTTGGATGGCGTGGTGGACCTTTCGGAGGACGAATACACCCAGCAATTGAATCAGGCGCGCAGTTATCGGCAGACTTTCCAGCGGTTCTTGGCGTACTGTGCCCGAACACGTTATTGCCCTTTGCCGGATGATGAGCGTGGCGCGGTCGAGGCATTTCAAACAATATTGCGCGACGTCGACGAGTCGCCGTTACCCTTGAAGGACGGCAATGAAATGACCGCCGAAGACCTGGTCTCCACGGTTCAATCATTGCTGCTGTGGTATGAGTTTTGGCCTGATCTGATTGCGCTATTGCGTCAAACCCAGACAAAGAGTGCTGACGAACAGCTGGCTCAGTTGGTTACGGACAATGCGGGACGTGAGACCAATGAGGCGTTAGGCGTCATTACCTGTGCGGACAGCGCCGTTCCAGGGAGCGATATCCAGGAAATACGCAAGCAACGGCAGACGATTGTCGCGGCATGGCCCCTCTTCAACTATCTCGGAAAACAGAATCTACCCTTGAGTATGTGCGATCTGTGGCCGTTCCAGGGTAAGGTCCAGGCACATATTCCAGTGGTCTCGCTAACCTTGCCGCCGTTGCTGTTTGTCGGTCAACGTTATGACGCAACGACGCCCTATGCGAATGCCAGGCAGATGGCAAAATGGTTCAGAAGCCCACTCGTCACCCGAGAAGGTGACGGGCATACGTTGGCACTCACTGGAATCGACGGCTGTGTGGATGAGGCGGTAGTGGACTACTTATTAACGCCCAATGCGGGTGTTCTTGATAAAACCTGCCCTTGATGAGGCCGGTTTCGCAGAGCCCGATGCTTCATAGTCTTTGAGCTGACCAGCTGCGTACTCATCGCTCCAATAACGCAAAACGGCGCCCGAAGGCGCCGTCTTGTTTACTGCATCCTGCTAAGCGATCAAACGCCCAGCACCGCGTGCTGCACCAGAGTGAGCAACGGTTGTGGGTACACGCCCAGGAAGAACGCGAGCAGGGCGATGGCCAGCAGCATCACGCCGCCTGCCTTCTGTTCCCAATGCAGCTCAGCATCCACACGGCGCAGGTTTGGCTCGATCAGGTACAGGGTGACCATCACGCGCAGGTAGTAGAACACGCCGATGGCGCTGCCCAGTACCAGGGAGGCAACCAACCACCATTCGTGGGCTTCAACACCGGTCGCAACGATGTAGAACTTGCCGATGAAGCCCGCCGTCAGCGGGATACCAGCCAGCGACAGCATCATCACGGTGAGCACGGCGGTCAGGTACGGACGGCGCCAGAACAGGCCGCGGTATTCGTACAGGGCGTCGGCGTCACGGCCTTTGAATGGCGAGGACATCAGCGTGATCACGCCAAATGCACCCAGGCTGGTGATCACGTAGGTGACCAGGTACACGCCCATGGCTTCCACGGCCAGGCCTTTGCTCGCCACCAGGGCGATCAGCAGGTAGCCGAAGTGAGCGATGGAGGAGTAACCCAGCAGACGCTTGAGGTTGTTCTGGGTCAGGGCCAGCAGGTTGCCGAACAGGATCGACGCGATGGCGATCACGGTCAGCACGGTGCTCAGTACACCGGTGTTGGCAGCAGGCGAGATCTGGAACAGACGCACCATCACCGCAAACACAGCAACCTTCGACGCGGTGGCCAGGAACGCCGCCACCGGCGCCGGGGCGCCTTCGTACACGTCCGGGGTCCACAGGTGGAACGGCACCAACGACAGCTTGAACGCCAGGCCGATCAACATCATCGCCAGGCCCAGTTGGGCGATTGGCGCAGGCATGTTGGTGGTGGCCAGGGCGTGACCGATACCGGTGAAGCTCAGGCTGCCGGCTTCGGCGTAGAGCAGGGCCATACCAAACAACAGGAACGCGGAACCCGCCGCCGACAGCACCATGTACTTGATGCCGGCTTCCAGGGAGCGCTTGTTGAAGAAGGCGTAGGCCACCAGGCCGTAGGTCGGGATCGACAGCAGTTCCAGGCCGATGAACAGGCCGGCCAGGTGCTGTGCGCTGACCAGCACGATACCGCCGGCCGCCGCCAGCAGGATCAGCAGGTACAGTTCTTCCTTGTTGCCTGGGTAACCGGTACCGCCTTCGCCCATGTAGGCGTGGGCGAGGGTGACGCACGCCAGGGTCGCGACCAGGATCAGCGCGATATACAGCAGGGCGAAGTCATCCACCATCATCAACGGCGTGACCGCCAATGGCGCGACCTTGAGGGCCGGGATGATCGACAGCAGGGCCAGGTTGAGGCCGGCACAGGACAGCAGGAACGTTTGCGAGTGATTGCGGCGCCAGGCGATTGCCAGCATCACCACCACGATGGTGAGGCTGGTAATCAGCAGCGGCGCAAGCGCGATAAAGTGTTGGATCGTGAATTCCATAGCGCTCTTACCGGGCCGAAGCGAGTTGAGAGAAGGCGGTGCCGAACCACTGCTGCACGCCATGCATCGTCGCGGCAGAAGTGTCCAGGAACGGTTGCGGGTACACGCCGATGTAGATCAGCAGCACCGCAAGGCCGAGCACCATGATCAGTTCGCGAGCATCCATCCCTTGCAGGACAGTGTCGGACTTGGCCGGGCCGAAGTAGGCGCGGTGGATCATGATCAGCGAGTAAACCGAACCAAACACCAGGCCGGAGGTAGCAATCGCACTGATCCACGGTGTTTGCACGAAGGCACCCATCAGGATCAGGAACTCGCCGATGAAGTTGCCGGTGCCCGGCAAGCCCAGGGACGCGGCGGCGAAGAACAGGCTGATCGCCGGCAGGTACGCGATGCGCGACCACACGCCACCCATTTCACGCATGTCACGGGTGTGCAGGCGCTCGTACAACTGGCCACTCAGGATAAAGAGGGCAGCGGCCGAGACACCGTGGGCCAACATCTGGATGACTGCGCCTTGCAGCGCCAGTTGGCTGCCGGAGTAGATGCCGATCAGTACGAAGCCCATGTGGGACACGGACGAGAAGGCAATCAGACGCTTGATGTCGGTTTGTGCGAAGGCCAGGAACGCACCGTAGAAGATCCCGATCAGACCCAGGGTCATGGCGATCGGCGCGAACTCCGCCGAGGCATTCGGGAACAGCGGCAGTGCGAAGCGCAGCAGGCCGTAGGCCGCAGTCTTCAACAGGATACCGGCCAAGTCCACGGAACCGGCAGTCGGCGCCTGTGCGTGAGCGTCAGGCAGCCAGGAGTGGAACGGCACCACCGGCAGCTTCACCGCGAACGCGATGAAGAAGCCCAGCATCAGGATGTACTCGGTGGTCAGGGACATCTTGGTTTTCAACAGGTCGGCGTAGTTGAAGGTAATCACGCCGGTGTTGTTGAAGTTGACCAGTACCAGGCCCAGGATCGCCACCAACATGATCAGGCCGGAAGCCTGGGTGAAGATGAAGAACTTGGTCGCCGCGTAGATCCGGGTTTTCTTGCCGTCCGAAGAACTGTGACCCCAGAGCGCGATGAGGAAGTACATCGGCACCAGCATCATTTCCCAGAAGAAGAAGAACATGAACAGGTCGAGGGCGAGGAACACGCCGACCACACCGCCCAGGATCCACATCAGGTTCAGGTGGAAGAAGCCCACGTGACGCTGGATCTCTTTCCAGGAGCAGAGTACCGAGAGGATACCCAGCAGGCCGGTCAGCAGGATCATCAACAGCGACAGGCCATCGAGGGCCAGGTGCACGTTGATGCCGAAGCGCTGGATCCACACGTGCTTGAATTCAAGCGCGAAAGTCGGATCGACACCCGGTGCCGGAGCAAATGAATAGTCGCCATGGGCCCACAGCCAGAGGCCGAGAGCAAGTTCCAGGGACATGGTCAGCAACGCAATCCAGCGGGGGAGGGTGGCGCCGAAGCGTTCACCCATCCAGCAGAGCAGGCCGCCGATAAAGGGGATCAGGATTAGCCAGGGCAGAATCATGACAGGCTCGTTTCCTTTCGCAAGTTCGCAAAGTTGGCAATGTTCATAATCAGACCGCTACCACGACGATGGCGCCGATGACCAGTACGGCACCGGCGGCCATGGAAGCGGCATACCAACGCAGTTGACCGGTCTCGCTGCGGCTCAGAGCGGTGTGACCGGCCTTGGCGGCACGCGGGATCAAACCGATGGTCTGGTCGAGCGGGTCTTTGCGCAGTACATGGCTGATGGCCAGGTAAGGCTTGACGAACAGTTTGTCGTAGATCCAGTCGAAGCCCCAGGCAGCGAACCACCAGGCCGAGAGGAAGCGGCCAATGCCACTGTTGGCCACGGCGGTCACGAAACGGCGCTTGCCGAGGAACAGCAGGGCGGCCAACAGGATACCGGCAATGGCGATGGCACCCGAGGCGATTTCCAGGCTGTGCTGGGCTTCGCCGCCGGCATGGCCGACGCTTTGCGGCAGTACACCGTGCAGCGGCGGGGTGATCATGGCGCCGACGAAGGTCGACAGCACGATCAGCACCGACAATGGCAACCAGTGCGAAATGCCGTGGCCTGCGTGCGCTTCGGTCTTGGCTTCACCGTGGAAGGTGATGAAGATCAGGCGGAAGGTGTACAGCGAGGTCATGAACGCACCCACCAGGCCTGCGTACAGCAGGTTCTGGTTACCGCTGGCAAAGGCTTCCCAGAGGATTTCGTCCTTCGAGTAGAAACCGGCGGTCACCAACGGCAGGGCGGCCAGGGCGGCACCACCAACGATGAAGCTGGCGTAGGCCAGTGGCAGTTTCTTCCACAGGCCGCCCATCTTGAAGATGTTCTGCTCGTGGTGGCAGGCAACGATCACCGCACCGGACGCCAGGAACAGCAGGGCCTTGAAGAAGGCGTGGGTCATCAGGTGGAAGATCGCCGCGTCCCAGGCGCCAACGCCCAGGGCCAGAAACATGTAGCCGATCTGGCTCATGGTCGAGTAGGCGAGGATGCGCTTGATGTCGGTCTGCACCAGCGCGGCGAAGCCGGCCAGGACCAGGGTCACGCCACCCACGATGCCCACCAGGTGCAGGATGTCCGGCGCCAGAGTGAACAGGCCGTGGGTACGGGCGATCAGGTAGACACCGGCGGTGACCATGGTTGCCGCGTGGATCAGTGCGGAAACAGGGGTAGGACCGGCCATCGCATCCGCCAGCCAGGTTTGCAGCGGCAGTTGTGCGGATTTACCGACAGCGCCACCCAGCAGCATCAAGGTAGCCAGAGTGATCCAGAAGTCGCCAACCTGGAACTTCTGCGGTGCCAGCACCAGCAGTTCCTGGATATTCAGCGTGCCCACCTGTTGGAACAGGATGAACAGGCCGATGGCCATGAACACGTCACCGATGCGGGTCACGATGAAGGCTTTAAGGGCTGCGTTACCGTTGTTGCGGTTGCTGTAGTAGAAACCGATCAACAGGTACGAGCACAGGCCCACGCCTTCCCAACCGAAGTACAGGAACAACAGGTTATCGCCGAGCACCAGGAACAGCATGCTGGCGATAAACAGGTTGGTGTACGAGAAGAAGCGCGAGTAACCGGCTTCACCGCGCATGTACCAGGACGCGAACAAGTGGATCAGGAAGCCTACACCCACCACCACGCCGAGCATGGTGATCGACAGGCCGTCGACATAGAGAGCGAAGTTAGGCTTGAAGCCTTCCACCGACATCCACTGCCACAGCACCAGGGTGTAGTGACCGCCTTCCGGCGGCGCCACGTTGAATTGCCAGATGACGTAGGCGGCCACAATCGCCGACAAGCCAATGGAACCCACGCCCACCAGGGCAGACAGGTTTTCCGACCAGCGCCCGCGAGAGAACGACAGCAGCAGGAAACCGATCAGGGGGAATACGAAAGTCAGAAAGATCATGTTCATCCGCGCATCTCACTGGCAGCGTCGATATCAAGCGTGTGGAAGCGACGATACAGTTGCAGCAGGATCGCCAGGCCGATACTGGCCTCGGCGGCTGCCAGGCTGATCACCAGGATGAACATGACTTGTCCATCCGGCTGGCCCCAACGTGCACCCGCTACGATGAAGGCCAGTGCAGCGGCGTTCATCATGATTTCCAGGCTCATCAACACGAACAGAATGTTACGGCGAACCATCAGGCCGACCAGGCCAAGGCAGAACAGGATGCCGGCGACCGCCAGACCATGCTCCAAAGGGATAGCAGGCATCGTCATTGCTCCTTGGCTTCGTTGCGGCCCAAGTGGAAGGCGGTGATGGCTGCGGCGAGCAGCAGCATCGAAGCCAGTTCGACCACCAGCAGGTACGGGCCGAACAGGCTGATGCCCACGGCTTTCGCGTCTACGGTGGTGTGGCCGATGGCCTGGCCGCTCTGGTGAGCGAACAGCACATACAGCAGTTCACCCAGCAGCAGGGCTGCGAGGATAACCGGGCCGAGCCAGATGCCGGGCTTGAGCCAGACGCGTTCCTGGGCGACCGAAGCCGGGCCCAGGTTGAGCATCATCACCACAAACACGAACAGCACCATGATGGCGCCCGCATAGGCGATCACTTCCAGCACGCCGGCGAACGGGGCGCCGAGTGCGAAGAAGGTCATGGCCACGGCGATCAACGAAATGATCAGGTAGAGCAGGGCGTGCACAGGATTGGTGTTGGTGATCACGCGAAGCGTGGACACCACTGCAATACCGGACGCGAAATAGAAAGCGAATTCCATCTTTCTTCCTTAAGGCAGCAAGCTCTTCACGTTGATCGGCTCGGCTTCGTTTTGTGCGGCGCCTTTCGGCTTACCGGCAACGGCCATACCTGCAACACGATAGAAGTTGTAATCAGGGTTTTTACCGGGACCAGAGATCAGCAGATCTTCTTTCTCGTACACCAGGTCCTGACGTTTGAACTCGGCCATCTCGAAATCCGGTGTCAGCTGGATCGCGGTGGTCGGGCAAGCTTCCTCGCAGAGGCCGCAGAAAATGCAGCGCGAGAAGTTGATGCGGAAGAAGTCCGGGTACCAGCGACCGTCTTCGGTTTCAGCTTTCTGCAGGGAGATGCAACCCACCGGGCACGCCACGGCGCACAGGTTGCAGGCTACGCAACGCTCTTCGCCATCGGGGTCGCGGGTCAGCACGATACGGCCGCGATAGCGCGGCGGCAGGTACACCGCTTCTTCCGGGTATTGCAGGGTGTCGCGTTTGCGGAAGCCGTGACCGAACACCATCACCAGGCTTCGCAACTGGGTACCGGTACCCTTAACGATGTCGCCAATATATTTGAACATGGGTCAAATCCTCACTGAACCGCGCCGGCTGGCGTGTTCAACAACACAACGGCAGCCGTCACCAGCAAATTGATCAGGGTCAGTGGCAGGCAGAAGCGCCAGCTGAAATCCATCACCTGGTCGTATCGTGGACGCGGAATGGAAGCGCGCAGCAGGATAAACAACATGATGAAGAACGCGGTCTTCAGGAAGAACCAGAAGAACGCCAACTGCGGCAGGATGCCGAACGGACCGTGCCAGCCGCCAAAGAACAGCGTGACCAGCAGGGCCGAGATCAAGATGATGCCGATGTACTCACCGACGAAGAACATGCCCCATTTCATGCCGGCGTATTCGATGTGGTAGCCGTCGGCCAGTTCTTGTTCCGCTTCCGGCTGGTCGAACGGGTGACGGTGAGTCACGGCGACGCCAGCAATGAAGAAGGTACAGAAACCGAAGAACTGCGGAATGATGAACCACAGGTTCTGCGCCTGGTACTCGACGATGTCGCGCATGTTGAACGAGCCAACCTGCACCACGATGCCCATCAGCGCGAGGCCCATGAACACTTCGTAGGACACGGTCTGGGCCGAAGCCCGCAAGCTGCCCAGCAGGGCGAACTTGTTGTTGCTCGACCAACCGGCGAACAGCACCGCATAGACCGACAAACCGGCCATGGCGAAGAAGAACAGCAAGCCGATGTTCAGGTCCGCCACGCCCCAGGTCGGGGTGATCGGGATGATCGCGAAGGCAATCAGCAAGGCGCTCATGGCCACGACCGGTGCCAGGGTGAAGATCACCTTGTCGGCAAACGGCGGGGTCCAGTCTTCCTTGAAGAACATTTTCAGCATGTCGGCCGCGATCTGGAACATACCGAATGGGCCAACGCGGTTCGGACCGTAACGGTCCTGCCACCAGCCCAGCAGGCGACGTTCGACGAAGCTGAGCAGGGCGCCCGCGACGACCACGGCCAACAGGATCACGATGGCCTTGACCACCGAAATGATCACGTCAATTACTTCCGGCGTGAACCAAGTCATTGCGCTGCCTCCTGCAGACCGTCAACGGTTTTGCCAAAGATCGCCGCTGGAATGCCAGCGAAACCCTTCGGCAGTGCAACCAGGCCAGCGCCTAGCTCGTCGTTGATGCGCAGCGGCAGACGCAGGGTCTGGCCGGCGACGTTCAGGCTGAGCAGGGCACCATCGTTGACGCCCAGGCGGTCGGCTTCGGACTTGGCCAGGGAAACGTAGGCGGCTGGGATGCGCTCTTGCACCGGGGCGGCTTTCGAAGAGTTCTCTTCGCTGCCGAACAGGTGGAAGAACGGCACGACCTGCCAAGTGCCCTGGGCCGGGTTGAATGGACGTGGTACGGCAGAGAACCAGTTCAACGAATCACCGGTGCTTTCGATCAGGCGCGTGCCCGGGTCGCCAGCACGGATGTGACCACCGACTTCGTCCTGGAACTTGTTCCAGGCTTGCGGCGAGTTCCAGCCCGGCGACCAGGCGAACGGTACCTGTTGGCGCGGTTCGGCGGAGCCCGAGTAGCCTTCCATGGAGAAGGCGAACGCGGTGTCCGGGTCTTGCGGAGTACGTGGCTCGTGCACGCTGATATTGGCGCGCATGGCGGTACGACCGGAGTAACGCAGCGGCTCACGGGCGAGTTTCATGCCCTTGATGCGGAACGCGGCGGACGGTGCGGCGTCGACGATACGGGCGAGTTGCGGCGCGCTCGCGGCGGCAGCGGCGGTCACGTGGTCGAGCTGGGTCCAGTCGATCGGCTGGTTCAGCAGGGTCGCGCGCAGGGCATGCAGCCAGCGCCAGCCTTCGTGAACCAGGATGCTGGCGTCCATGTACTTCGGATCGAACACCTGGAAGAAGCGCTGGGCGCGGCCTTCCTGGCTGACCAGAGTACCGTCGCCTTCGGCGAAGGTGGCGGCTGGCAGGACCAGGTCGGCGCGCTCGCTGGTAGCCGTCTTCTGGTGGTCGGCAACGATCAGCACCTTGGCGGCGTTGAGCGCAGCGTCAACCTTGGCGGCATCGGTGCGGGTGTACAGGTCGTTTTCCAGCACCACGATGGCGTCGGCTTTGCCGTCTGTTACGGCTTGCAGGGCCGCGTCCAGGGACTCGCCACCGAGCATGGCCAGGCCAAGACTGTTGGCTTCCGGCACGACCAGGCTGATGGAACCGTTCTTGTCGCGCAGCTTCAGCGCCTTGGCGATGTTGGCAGCGGCTTCGATCAACGCCTTGGAACCCAACGAGGTGCCGGCGATGATCAATGGACGCTTGGCCGCCAGCAGGGCGTCGGCGATACGCTGGGCCAGTTCAACGGCTTCAGCGTCCAGGCCTTCGACGGCAGGGGCGCTGGCGTCGAGGGCGTGGGCCACGGCGAAACCGATGCGGGCCAGGTCGTCCGGTGCTGCGTGCACGCATTCTTCGGCGATGTCGTCGAGCTTGGTTTCAGCCAGGCTCGCGATAAACAGCGGGTTCAGCGCGTGCTGGCCGATGTTTTTCACGGCGGCGTCGAGCCAAGGCTGTACGCGCATGGCGTCGGCCATGTCTTCAGCCTTGCCTTTGACCGACTGGCGCAGCGAAAGGGCGACACGGGCAGCGGTCTGGGTCAGGTCTTCACCGAGCACGAAGATGGCGTCGTGGTCTTCGATGTCGCGCATGTTCGGAACCGGCAGCGGGCTGTCGTTCAGCACTTGCAGGACCAGACGGATGCGCTCCAGCTCAGCGGCTTCGATACCGCTGTAGAAGTGCTCGGCGCCAACCAGTTCGCGCAACGCGAAGTTGCTTTCGAGGCTGGCGCGCGGCGAGCCGATACCGACGATGTTGCGCCCGCGCAGCAGGTCGGCGGCTTTATCCAGGGCGTCGTCCAGGCTCAGTTTGCCGCCGTTGGCCAGCAGTGGCTGGCGTGGGCGGTCTTCGCGGTTGACGTAGCCATAGCCGAAACGGCCACGGTCGCACAGGAAGTATTGGTTGACCGAACCGTTGAAGCGGTTTTCGATGCGACGCAGTTCGCCGTAGCGCTCACCCGGGGAGATGTTGCAACCGCTGGAGCAGCCATGGCAGATGCTCGGGGCGAATTGCATGTCCCACTTACGGTTGTAGCGCTCGGAGTGAGTCTTGTCGGTGAATACACCGGTCGGGCAGACCTCGGTGAGGTTGCCGGAGAACTCGCTTTCGAGCACACCGTCTTCAACGCGACCGAAGTACACGTTGTCGTGGGCGCCGAACACGCCGAGGTCGGTGCCGCCAGCGTAGTCTTTATAGAAGCGCACGCAGCGGTAGCAGGCGATGCAGCGGTTCATTTCGTGGGAAATGAACGGGCCGAGGTCCTGGTTCTGGTGGGTACGCTTGGTGAAGCGATAACGGCGCTCGTTGTGGCCGGTCATCACCGTCATGTCTTGCAGGTGGCAGTGACCGCCTTCTTCACAGACCGGGCAGTCGTGAGGGTGGTTGGTCATCAGCCATTCAACAACACTGGCGCGGAACGCCTTGGATTCATCATCGTCGATGGAGATCCAGGTGTTGTCGGTGGCTGGGGTCATGCACGACATGACGATACGACCACGGGTGTCGTTCTCGTCGGTGTATTGCTTGACCGCGCACTGGCGACAGGCACCGACGCTACCAAGCGCGGGGTGCCAGCAGAAATACGGGATGTCGAGGCCTAATGAGAGACATGCCTGTAACAGGTTGTCTGCCCCATCGACTTCGAGCGCTTTGCCGTCTACGTGGATAGTGGCCATGGTTCAAAGTTCTTCGTTGGCCCGTTGTCAGCGGGCGTGGCTAATGGAATCTTGTTATTCATGGGCATCAACACAGCCTTTACGGCGTCAGCCCATGAGAAAGCTACGGGTGTGGACCCTTCGCCTTTTAAAGCGTTACGCGCCGACTACGATCGGCTTTGCCAGAGGCGGGACGGCGGCGCTGGTAGGCGCGATGCCGGCTTCGAACTCCGAGCGGAAGTATTTGATGGCACTGCCCAATGGCTCCACGGCGCCCGGTGCGTGAGCACAGAAGGTCTTGCCTGGGCCAAGGAAACCGACCAGGCCGAGCAGGGTTTCGATATCACCCTCGCGGCCTTCGCCATTTTCCAGCGCCATCAGCAGCTTCACGCTCCACGGCAGACCGTCGCGGCATGGGGTGCAGAAACCGCAGGATTCACGGGCAAAGAACTGCTCCATGTTGCGTAGCAACGAGACCATGTTCACGGTGTTGTCCACCGCCATCGCCAGGCCCGTACCCATCCGGGTGCCGACCTTGCCGATGCCGCCGGCGTACATCTGTGCGTCGAGGTGCTCGGGGAGCAGGAAGCCGGTGCCGGCGCCGCCTGGCTGCCAGGCTTTCAAGGTGTAGCCGTCGCGCATGCCGCCGGCGTAGTCCTCGAACAGCTCGCGTGCGGTCACGCCGAACGGCAGCTCCCACAGGCCAGGGTTCTTGACCTTGCCGGAGAAGCCCATGAGCTTGGTGCCCATGTCTTCACTGCCTTCGCGGGCCAACGATTTGTACCAGTCCACGCCGTCGGCAATGATTGCCGGCACGTTGCACAGGGTTTCGACGTTGTTCACGCAAGTCGGCTTGCCCCACACGCCGACAGCGGCGGGGAAGGGCGGCTTGGAGCGCGGGTTGGCGCGGCGGCCTTCGAGGGAGTTGATCAGTGCGGTTTCTTCACCGCAGATATAACGCCCGGCGCCGGTGTGTACGAACAGTTCGAAGTCAAAACCCGAACCGAGGATATTCTTGCCCAACAGGCCTGCTGCCTTGGCTTCTTCTACCGCACGGTTGAGGTGCTTGGCGGCGGTGGTGTATTCGCCACGCAGGAAGATATAGCCACGGTAGGTTTTCAACGCGCGGGCGCTGATCAGCATGCCTTCGATCAGCAGATGGGGCAGTTGCTCCATCAGCATGCGGTCTTTCCAGGTGTTCGGCTCCATTTCATCCGCGTTGCACAGCAGGTAACGGATGTTGATGGATTCGTCCTTGGGCATCAGGCCCCACTTCACGCCCGTGGGGAAGCCTGCACCGCCGCGACCTTTCAAGCCTGCGTCTTTCACGGTCTGGACGATGTCGTCCTGGGCCATGTCGGCAAAGGCTTTGCGCGCCGCCGCGTAGCCGTTCTTGGCCTGGTACTCGTCGAGCCACACGGGCTCGGCATCGTCACGCAGGCGCCAGGTCAGCGGGTGGGTCTCAGGCGAACGCTTGATCAGGTTGGCCGGGCCGAAAGATGTAAGGGTCATGGGTAGCCCTCGAGCAATTGGGTCACGCCAGTTGCCTGCACGTCACCGAATGTGTCGTCGTCGATCATCAACGCCGGCGCCTTGTCGCAGTTGCCCAGGCAGCACACTGGCAGCAGCGTGAAGCGGCCGTCAGGGGTGGTTTGGCCGAGGCCGATGCCCAGTTTGGTCTGGATCGCGTCAACCACCGATTCGTGGCCGCCGATATAGCAGACCATGCTGTCGCACACGCGAATGATGTGGCGACCGACCGGCTGACGGAAGATCTGGCTGTAGAACGTGGCCACGCCCTCAACGTCGCTGGCAGGGATGCCGAGGATCTCGCCGATGGCGTAGAGGGCGCCATCCGGCACCCAGCCACGTTCCTTCTGGACGATCTTCAAGGCTTCGATCGACGCCGCGCGCGGGTCTTCGTAGTGATGCAGCTCGTGCTCGATGGCCGAGCGCTCGGTTTCACTTAGGGTGAAACGGTCTGTCTGGATAAGCGTGCTGTTCATGCTTAGCGGTCCACGTCGGCCATAACGAAATCGATACTACCCAGGTACGCAATCAAGTCCGCGACCATCTCGCCTTTGATCACCGAAGGGATCTGCTGCAAGTGGGCAAAGCTTGGGGTACGGATCCGGGTGCGGTAGCTCATGGTGCCGCCATCGCTCGTCAGGTAATAACTGTTGATACCCTTGGTCGCTTCAATCATCTGGAAGGATTCGTTGGCCGGCATGACCGGGCCCCACGAAACCTGCAGGAAGTGCGTGATCAGGGTTTCGATGTGCTGCAGCGTGCGCTCTTTCGGCGGCGGCGTGGTCAGCGGGTGATCCGCCTTGTACGGGCCGGCCGGCATGTTGCGCATGCACTGCTCGATGATCTTCAGGCTCTGGCGCATTTCTTCGACGCGCACGATGCAACGGTCGTAGGCATCGCCATTGGCCGCCAGCGGCACTTCGAATTCGAAGTTCTCGTAGCCGGAGTACGGACGCGCTTTACGCAGGTCGAAATCGCAACCCGTTGAGCGCAGACCGGCACCGGTGACGCCCCATTCCAACGCCTCTTTGGTGTTGTACTGGGCGACGCCGATGGTACGGCCCTTGAGGATGCTGTTATCCAGCGCAGCCTTTTGGTACTCGTCCAGACGCTTGGGCATCCAGTCGATGAATTCCTTGACCAGGCGCTCCCAGCCATTCGGTAGGTCGTGGGCAACACCGCCGATACGGTACCAGGCCGGGTGCAGACGGAAGCCGGTGATGGCTTCGATGACCTTGTAGGCACGCTGACGGTCGGTGAAGGTGAAGAACACCGGGGTCATGGCGCCGACGTCCTGGATATAGGTACCCAGGAACAGCAGGTGGCTGGTGATCCGGAAGAACTCGGCCATCATGATGCGGATGGTGTCGACGCGGTCCGGTACCTTGATGCCGGCCAGCTTCTCGACCGAGAGCACGTACGGCAGGTTGTTCATCACGCCGCCGAGGTAGTCGATACGGTCGGTGTACGGGATGAAGCTGTGCCACGACTGACGCTCGGCCATCTTCTCGGCACCACGGTGGTGGTAGCCGATGTCCGGGACGCAGTCGACGATTTCTTCGCCGTCCAGTTGCAGGATGATACGGAAGGCACCGTGAGCCGAAGGGTGGTTCGGGCCCAGGTTGAGGAACATGTAGTCCTCGTTGGTGCCAGAGCGTTTCATGCCCCAGTCTTCCGGACGGAAACGCGCCGCTTCCTCTTCAAGCTGTTGCTTGGCGAGGTTGAGGCTGAACGGGTCGAATTCAGTGGCGCGGGCAGGGAAGTCCTTGCGCAGCGGGTGACCTTCCCAGGTCGGCGGCATCATGATGCGCGTCAGGTGCGGGTGGCCCGGGAAGTCGATACCGAACATGTCCCACACTTCACGCTCGTACCAGCTGGCGTTCGGCCAGATACCGGTGACGGTCGGGACGCTCAAGTCGCTTTCGTTTAGTGCGACCTTGATCATCACGTCGCTGTTACGTTCCAGCGACATCAGGTGGTAGAACACGGTGAAATCGGCGCCGCTCGGCAGGCCCTGGCGCTTGGTGCGCAGACGCTCGTCCACGCCATGCAGGTCATAGAGCATGACGTACGGCTTGGGCAGGTTGCGCAGGAAGGTCAGGACTTCGACGAGCTTGGCGCGCGCCACCCACAGCACCGGCATACCGGTGCGCGTGGCCTGGGCGGTGAAGGCGTCAGGGCCAAAACGGTTATTGAGTTCGACGACCACATCCTGGTCGTCTGCCTTATAAGGCGGGATGTACAGAGCGCTGCCTGTAGTCATGGTTTTTTTATCGCTTTCGGTCAACGTAAAGAATGAAGCCAGGTGTTCGTTCTATAAAAGAAGCGGGCTGGATCAGACTTCGTCAGGGCTGCGCAGGTTGGTGACTGCGATTCGCTGTTCGCGGCGCTCTTCCTTTTGCGAAGGCATCTCGGCGCGGTACACGCCTTGATCGCCGACGACCCAGGAAAGCGGGCGACGCTCCTTGCCAATCGATTCCTGCAGCAGCATCAAGCCTTGCAGGAATGCTTCAGGGCGGGGCGGGCAGCCAGGCACGTAGACGTCCACGGGCAGGAACTTGTCCACCCCTTGAACGACGGAGTAGATGTCGTACATGCCACCGGAGTTGGCGCACGAACCCATGGAGATAACCCACTTCGGCTCGAGCATTTGCTCGTAGAGACGCTGGATGATCGGCGCCATCTTGATAAAGCAGGTGCCGGCGATAACCATGAAATCCGCCTGGCGCGGTGATGCCCGGATAACTTCGGCGCCAAAGCGCGCGATGTCGTGGGGCGCCGTGAAGGCGGTGGTCATTTCCACGTAGCAGCACGAAAGGCCGAAGTTGTACGGCCACAGGGAGTTCTTACGTCCCCAGTTGACCGCGCCACTCAGCACGTCTTCGAGCTTGCCCATGTAGATGTTTTTGTGGACTTGATCTTCTAACGGATCGGAAACGGTTTCCCGTTCGCCGATAGGGTACTGATCGTTAGGAGCATCCGGGTCGATCCTGGTGAGATTGTATTGCATCGCCAAAGCCTCATTGTTTCAGCTTCGCTTGCCGCTTACGACGAGCTTCCGGAGCCCAGTCAAGGGCGCCCACTCGGAATAGGTAGACAAGGCCTGCCAACAGAATTGCTATGAAAACGAGAGCTTCGACGAATCCGGTCCAGCCGCTTTCGCGGACGGACACAGACCAGGCAAAGAGAAAGAGGGCTTCGATATCGAAGATCACGAACAGCATCGCGACCAGATAGAATTTGGCTGAGAGCCGCAAGCGGGCGCCACCTGTAGGCAGCATGCCGGACTCGAACGGTTCATTTTTGCTGCGGCCCCAGGCTTTTGACCCGAGGAGGCTGGAGACACCAAGCATGAAGGCGCAGAGGCCGACAACACCGAGGAGGAAAATGGCAAAGCCCCAGTTGTGGGCCATGAGTCCTGTCGCTTCGGTCATGCTGGAAATCCTTAACAGAGAGCAAAAGTCTCTGAGCTCGAAAAAGTAACGATGCAGTGACGATATGTCGCACTGCAATCAATCGCGGTGATTTTATGGCTAAACACCGGGCAAGTAAAATTCCTATAGCGAAATTATTCGATGGAATAAGGACATAGTGCACCTTCGTGGGGCTGTAGCCCTTGTGTGGTGGGCATTAGCGGGCATTTAATCAAATGTGTTTTGTTTAGACTGTAACGAAGTTTTCATACGCCAAATGATAATGAATATTGTTTGCGTGGGGTTTAAGCGAATGTTTCTCGTGTGGCGAGGGAAGTTGCCGTAACTTGCTTGATTGTCGCTTAGTTGCTGACGGGGATCTTTTAACCGATCTGAACCACGCGAATACCGCTCTGGATCAATGTTTTGCACATTTTTTCATGCGCGCCGCCCTGTAGGAGCCGGCTTGCCGGCGATGAGGCCCTTGAATCTTGCGGTGATTTCAACGTCGCCATCGCCGGCAAGCCGGCTCCTACAGAGTGTGGTGTTTTTGCTGTGGGCAAAAAAAACGCCCCGAACAGGTCGGGGCGTGATTGTTGTGCGGCACTGCGGTTAGGCCTTCCTTGGGGCCGCAGTGGCCGTGTACGCAGTGCTTAGTGGAACTGCTCTTCTTCGGTCGAACCGGTCAGCGCGGTTACGGACGAGGTGCCACCCTGGATCACGGTGGTCATGTCGTCGAAGTAGCCGGTGCCCACTTCCTGCTGGTGCGCCACGAAGGTGTAACCCTTCGATGCGTCAGCGAACTCCTGCTCTTGCAGCTTCACGTAGGCGGTCATGTCGTTGCGGGCGTAGTCGTGCGCCAGGTTGAACATGCTGTGCCACATGTTGTGAATGCCGGCCAGGGTGATGAACTGGTGCTTGTAGCCCATGGCGGACAGTTCGCGCTGGAACTTGGCGATGGTCGCGTCGTCCAGGTTTTTCTTCCAGTTGAAAGAAGGCGAGCAGTTGTAGGACAGCAGTTGGTCCGGGTATTCCTTCTTGATCGCTTCGGCGAAACGGCGGGCTTCGTCCAGGTCCGGCTTGGCGGTTTCGCACCAGATCAGGTCGGCGTATGGCGCGTAGGCCAGGCCGCGGGCAATCGCCTGGTCCAGGCCGGCACGTACCTTGTAGAAACCTTCCTGAGTGCGCTCGCCGGTCACGAACGGTTGGTCGTACGGGTCGCAGTCCGAAGTCAGTAGGTCAGCAGCGTTGGCGTCGGTACGCGCCAGGATGATGGTCGGAGTACCGGCAACGTCAGCAGCCAAGCGGGCAGCGGTCAGCTTCTGCACGGCTTCCTGGGTCGGAACCAGTACCTTGCCGCCCATGTGGCCACATTTCTTCACGGAAGCCAGTTGGTCTTCGAAGTGCACGCCGGCAGCGCCAGCCTCGATCATGCTCTTCATCAGCTCGTAGGCGTTCAGTACGCCGCCGAAACCGGCTTCAGCGTCAGCCACGATCGGCGCGAAGTAGTCGATGTAGCCTTCGTCGCCTGGGTTCTTGCCGGCTTTCCACTGGATCTGGTCGGCGCGACGGAACGAGTTGTTGATGCGCTTGACCACGGTTGGAACCGAATCCACCGGGTACAGCGATTGGTCGGGGTACATGGATTCAGCGGAGTTGTTGTCCGCTGCCACTTGCCAGCCGGACAGGTAGATCGCCTGGATACCGGCTTTTACCTGTTGTACTGCCTGGCCGCCAGTGAGGGCACCCATGCAGTTGACGAAATCTTTGTCGGGACGGAAGGAAGGCTTGGCACCTTGGGTCACCAGGTTCCACAGCTTCTCGGCGCCGAGTTTTGCAAAGGTGTGCTCAGGTTGAACCGAGCCACGCAGGCGGACGACGTCAGCAGCGGAATAAGCGCGGGTCACGCCTTTCCAGCGTGGGTTTTCAGCCCAGTCTTTTTCGAGGGCTGCAATTTGCTGTTCGCGTGTCAGTGCCATGGAAGTAAACCTCGTCGCGTCTTCTTGTGGTGGAAAAAATCCATTTGCCAGCCCTGCATTCAAATGCGTGGGCAGGGCTGCTCGCTGACCAGAAGCTTAGGCGGTCATGTCGGGTCTGGCGGGGAATGCGACGGGATGAACGATTGGCGAGAGGGGCGGTAGGTAAAGGCGGGCCGCGAACAGTCTGAGGGCGTCGTGGGCCCTTGGGTGTTCAACAGCGTGTAGCCGGGTTACCTGGTTAGCTTCCGTCCCTCGGGACAACTTCGTTCCAGTCGCAACCTCGTCAAACACGCCTTGTGGGCGGTACAGACACGAATCGGCTCAGGTGGGTAGCTTAGAGCGGCGATCCGAAGGCCCTTGCCAGGGCCCCTGATTAGCGGGAGCGAGGCCATCATGCCCATGCTTTTTTGGATCGTCAAATGTTTTGTAGTGCTTTTTTTCAAGCACTACATCTTTAGTCTAATACGACTCATCAGTCAGTTTTTGGTGCTTCAGTTCAGGGTGTCGACCTTGACCCGCACAGTCAGGTCGTCACGGCCCTGAGTAGAGTAGCTGCGGGTTGTAGAGGATTTGTCGGCCTGGGTTTCGCGATTGATGCCGGCCAGGGGGATCCACTCGCCTAGTCGCCCGCTGACAGTTGTGTCGGTGCTTTGCACATTCACTACATCGGGACGCTCCTGGCTCATGCGGTCACGGTTGGTACTGATCGCCAGGTGCACGGTCTCGCCGGTAACGCTTGCAGTCACATAGAAACCCTGGGTGACGTTGCGATACTGGGTCTGGTTCTGCAGGCGGCCGTAGCTGTCTTGCTGGGTGGTGGTCAGCGGGACGCTCTGGCCGACCTGGATCAGTGCGGGCACGCCTTCGCTAGCCTGGATCTGCTGGATCCCGCCGTCGCGGCTGGCAGTGCCGTAGCTGATGATGCGGGTCTGGCTGTCGCCGCTGTTCTGCTGGTTGTTTTCGTTGGTGTCGACGGTGATCAGCAGGCGCTTGGCCGGGGTGTCGAGCTGTGAGAGCAGGGTGCGCAAGTCTTGGATCTTGGCGGGGGCAGCGTTGACAATAAGCTGGTTGCCGTAGGCGCTGACGGTGCCGTCCTTGCCGATGAAGTTCTGCGCAACGGGCAGCAGGTCGGTGCTGGTACGGTTGCTCAGGTTGACGACTTCAGTGTCAGCCATGGCTGAAACGCTGGCGGTCAGGAGAAGGGCGGTGAGCAGGGTGCGTAGGGACATGTCCGTTATCTCTGCAGTCATTTAGGCTGGATAGTGCCAGTTTGTCGGCCTGGCAGGTCGCAAATTGAATCGTAGACGGCAAAATGCCCTGCATGGCAGGGCATTTTGAGTGTTGCTGGTATCGCTATCGCCGGCAAGCCGGCTCCTACAGAGGAGCGCGCATTTTTGTAGGAGCCGGCTTGCCGGCGATAAGGGCGACGCGGTTCCGGATCAGCCCTCGCGCACCATATCGACGTGCGGAATCCCGACTTCAAGGAATTCGTCACTGACGATCTTGAAGCCCAGTCGCTCATAGAACGGCGCCGCATACACCTGCGCACTCAGGAACTGCTTGGCCTGGCCGCGCTGCTCGGCCACGCCGATCACCGCTTCCATCAGCTTGTCACCGACCTTCAGCCCGCGCCAGTCCTTGAGCACTGAAACGCGTCCGATCTCGCCGCTGGGCAGCAGGCGCGCGGTGCCAATCGGAAAATCGCCTTCGAATGCAAGGAAATGCACCGCGCCGGCGTCATCCGCGTCCCACTCCAGCTCTGGCGGAACCGATTGTTCAGCGATAAACACCGCTTCACGAATGCGCCGAATCTCGGCGATATCCTTTTGCCAGTCCGCGACACTTACGTGAATCTTATTCATCGGCAAATCCCAGGCTTCCTTGCTTGACCAACTCGCACAGCAGGTCGCGACCGTCTTCGTCCGCCAGCCACGGGCCGAGGTTTTCGGCGTGCAGGGCGTCGGCGGCGCAGATCAGCTTGAGCAGTTCGCGCAGCTTGCCCGGCAGGTAACGGCTTTGGCCGCTGGCGAACAGCAGCACGTCGTCGTCGACTTCCGACCAGGCCATGCGCGCGCTCGGGTTGCGTACCAGGATCGCGCCGTCTTGCAGGGCGCTGATGAAGTCTTCTTCGCCCAGTTCCTCGCCGGCCACCAGTTCAGGATAGCGCGGTTCGGTCATGAACTGGCCGAACCAGGTCAGCAGCATGCGCTCGTCGCTCATGTGCTCGGCCAGCAGGCTCTTGAGGCGATCCAGCGCGTCGCTCTGGATCTGGTGCGGGTCGCTGACCGGCTGGGCGTCGGCGTCGGTGTAGCGTTCTTCGTCCGTCAGGTATTGGCTGAGGAAGTCGGTGAAGTGGGTCAGCACTTCAGCAGCGCTCGGTGCACGGAAGCCCACGGAGTAGGTCATGCAGTCATCTTCGGCAATGCCGAAGTGCGCCAGGCGTGGCGGCAGGTAGAGCATATCGCCCGGTTCCAGCACCCATTCGGCGCTCTCTTCGAATTCGGCGAGGATGCGCAGGTCGGCGTGCTGCAGCAGCGGGCTTTCCGAGTTGCACATCTGGCCGATCTTCCAGTTGCGCTTGCCCTGGGCTTGCAGCAGGAACACGTCGTAGTTGTCGAAGTGCGGACCCACGCTGCCGCCGGGCGCGGCGAAGCTGATCATCACGTCGTCGATGCGCCAGCTTGGCAGGAAGCGGAACTGCTCGAGCAATTCGGCCACTTCCGGCACGAACTGGTCGACGGCCTGCACCAGCAGGGTCCACTCGCGCTCAGGCAGGCTGCTGAAGGCATCTTCAGCAAACGGGCCGCGACGCAATTCCCACGCACGCTCGCCGTGTTCGATCACCAGGCGCGATTCGACTTCTTCTTCCAGGGCCAGGCCGGCCAGTTCGTCGGCGTCGATCGGGCTTTCGAAATCAGGGATGGCCTGGCGGATCAGCAGCGGCTTTTTCTGCCAGTAGTCGCGCAGGAATTCCCGTGCCGTGATGCCGCCCAGAAGTTGAAGAGGGATATCAGGATTCATGTGTAACCTATTGAAAAAAAGCACTTTTCAGACTGGAATAAAAACGCCCGGCGCGGCCGGGCGTCTCAAAGGGTCTTGCGAAGATCAGATGCGCTTGGCTTGCTCTACAGCGTTGCCGATGTAGTTGGCCGGAGTCAGCAGTTTCAGCTCGGCCTTGGCCGCGGCTGGCATGTCCAGGCCGTCGATGAAAGTCTGCAGTGCTTCAGGGCTGATGCCCTTGCCGCGCGTCAATTCTTTCAGTTTCTCGTACGGGTTTTCGATGTTGTAGCGACGCATCACGGTCTGGATCGGCTCGGCCAAGACTTCCCAGCACGCGTCCAGGTCAGCGGCGATCTTCTGCTCGTTGAGCTCCAGCTTGCTGATGCCCTTGAGGCTGGCTTCGTACGCGATCACGCTGTGAGCGAAGCCCACACCGAGGTTGCGCAGCACGGTGGAGTCGGTCAGGTCGCGCTGCCAGCGGGAGATCGGCAACTTGCTGGCCAGGTGCTGGAACAGCGCGTTGGCGATGCCGAGGTTGCCTTCGGAGTTTTCGAAGTCGATCGGGTTGACCTTGTGCGGCATGGTCGACGAACCGATTTCACCGGCAATGGTGCGCTGCTTGAAGTAGCCCAGGGAGATGTAGCCCCAGATATCGCGATCGAAGTCGATCAGGATGGTGTTGAAGCGCGCAATGGCGTCGAACAGCTCGGCGATGTAGTCGTGCGGTTCGATCTGCGTGGTGTACGGGTTGAAATCCAGGCCCAGCTCGTCTTCGATGAAGGCGCGGGCGTTGGCTTCCCA
The DNA here is from genome assembly GCF_013385825.1 of Pseudomonas reactans. Classification (GTDB taxonomy): domain Bacteria; phylum Pseudomonadota; class Gammaproteobacteria; order Pseudomonadales; family Pseudomonadaceae; genus Aquipseudomonas; species Aquipseudomonas reactans. The sequence continues at coordinate 101,125 of NZ_JACAPG010000005.1, forward strand.
GTCGATCTCAGGGTAGGCCGACAGGTGAGCGTTGTAGTTGCCCACGGCGCCGTTGATCTTGCCCAGCAGCGGCACGGCCGCAACTTGAGCGATCTGACGCTCCAGGCGGTACACCACGTTGGCCAGTTCTTTGCCCAGGGTGGTCGGCGACGCCGGCTGGCCGTGGGTGCGCGACAGCATCGGCACGTCGGCGAAGCGGATGGCCAGTTCGCGGATGGCGTTGGCAGTCTGGCGCATCAGCGGCAGCATCACGTCATCACGGCCTTCACGCAGCATCAGGGCGTGGGACAGGTTGTTGATGTCCTCGCTGGTGCAGGCAAAGTGGATGAACTCGCTGACCTGGGCCAGTTCCGGCAGCTTGGCCGCTTGCTCTTTGAGCAGGTATTCGATGGCTTTGACGTCGTGGTTGGTGGTGCGCTCGATCTCTTTCACGCGCTCGGCGTGCTCTAGGGAGAAGTTTTCCGCCAGGGTGTTGAGCACAGCGTTGGCTTCGGCGGAAAACGCCGGCACTTCGCTGATGGCGGGGTGAGCGGCCAGGCGCTGGAGCCAGCGCACTTCAACCAGCACGCGAGCACGGATCAGGCCGTATTCGCTGAAAATAGGGCGCAGGGCCTGGGTTTTGCCGGCGTAGCGGCCGTCAACAGGGGAAACCGCAGTGAGCGAAGAGAGCTGCATGGGGTGTTCTCGGACAGTCGGGCAACGAAATGGGGCGCGTATCATACATGAAAAAATCCGCCGGTCCGTCGCCAACTGACCGGCGTATTACGCGTAACGCTTGAAAAAATGCGGTTGCTGCGACTTATTCGTTGCGCATCAACGGGTAAAGCTCTTTGAGCAATTTGCGGCGGCTGATCACCAACTGCCAACGATGACCGCCCAACTGGCGCCACAACCGTGCCGAACGAATACCGGCCAGGAGCAGGGCGCGGATTTTCGAGGCGTTGTTCGGTTGTTGCAGGTTGCGCATGTCGCCGTGCACCTGAATGCGCTGGCGCAAGGTGCTCAGGGTGTCTTGATACAGCGCACCACAGGCCGCGATCACGTTTTCGTGGGCCGGGCCGAAGTGTTCCACCTGGGATTGAATCTGTGGCAAACGCTTGCCGATGACCTCGAGCATGTCGTCGCGCTTGGCCAGTTGACGCTCAAGACCGAGCATCGACAGGGCGTAGCGCAATGGCTCGCGCTGCAACGTGCTGGGGTCGCGCTCAAGGGCGCCGATCAGCGCGCGGTAACCTTCACGCAACGCGATATCGTCGCCGCCGTAGACCTCCAGCGTGTCCTTGGGATCGCGGATAAGCAAGCTGCCGAGCATGCAGGTCAGGCCGGCTTCGGTGACCTGGCCGGTCTTGGCGATCTTGTCCACTAATACGGCGGCGAGGAAAACCCCGCCCAGCGCCGTCAATTGCTCCTGGGTCGGGCTCATGCCGATTTGCTCCAGGCTTCGGCCACTTCAATCACGCCGCCGCCCAGGCAGATTTCATCGTCGTAGAACACCACGGACTGGCCAGGTGTGACCGCGCGTTGCGGGTCATCAAAGGTGGCGCGGTAGCCGGTGGCAGTTTTTTCCAGGGTGCAGGGCTGGTCGCTTTGGCGATAACGCACTTTGGCGGTCAGGCGACGCGGCGTGCTCAGGTCGATCGGGTTGACCCAATAGATTTCCGAAGCGAGCAGGGCGCCGGAGAACAACAGTGGATGCTCGTTGCCTTGGCCGACGATCAGCACGTTGTTTTCCAGGTCCTTGACCAGCACGTACCACGGCTCTTCACCGGCGTCTTTCAAGCCGCCGATGCCCAGGCCCTGGCGTTGGCCGATGGTGTGGTACATCAGGCCATGGTGACGGCCGATGACTTCACCTTCGGTGGTGTGGATTTCGCCCGGTTGCGCCGGCAGGTACTGCTTGAGGAAGTCGCTGAAGCGGCGCTCGCCGATAAAGCAGATCCCGGTGGAATCCTTCTTCTTGGCGGTGGCCAGGCCGTGTTTCTCGGCGATCTTGCGCACTTCGGGTTTTTCCAACTCGCCCACCGGGAACAGGGTCTTGGCGATCTGTTCACCGCCGACGGCGTGCAGGAAGTAGCTCTGGTCCTTGTTCGGGTCCAGGCCTTTGAGCAGTTCGGTGCGACCATCGATATCGCGACGGCGCACATAGTGGCCAGTGGCGATCAGGTCGGCGCCGAGCATCATGGCGTAATCAAGGAACGCCTTGAACTTGATTTCACGGTTACACAGGATGTCCGGATTCGGCGTGCGGCCGGCCTTGTATTCGGCCAGGAAGTGCTCGAACACATTGTCCCAGTACTCAGCGGCGAAGTTGGCGGTGTGCAGCTTGATACCGATCTTGTCGCACACGGCCTGGGCGTCCGCCAGGTCGTCCATGGCGGTGCAGTATTCCGTTCCATCGTCTTCTTCCCAGTTCTTCATGAACAGGCCTTCCACCTCATAACCCTGCTCCATGAGCAGAACGGCGGAAACGGAAGAATCCACGCCGCCGGACATGCCGACGATGACGCGCTTCTTTTGTGTGTCAGAAGGGGCTGGATCACGCATAGGGTTTCAACGGGTGTCTTGAAAAAGGACGCGATTCTATCAGGCTCAGGCCTTCAAGGCTAAAGAGAAGGGCGGATCAATTCGAGACTGTGGCGCTGGCCGGCCAGATAGTCATCGATACAGCGGATGATCAGCTCGCTACGCCAGTCGTTGCGTACGGCCATCAGCTCGTCACGGGTCAGCCAGCGGGCGCGCAGGATGCCTTCGTCGAGTTGATAGTCTGGGTGGTGTTTCAAGGCCTTGGCGATGAAACAGACACGTTGATAAGTCACACCGTTGCTGGGGGCGGTGTAGAGGTAAATGCCGACGATGCCGGTGGCTTCGACGTCCCAGCCGGTTTCTTCGAGGGTTTCGCGGACTGCGGCTTCGGTGAGGGTTTCGTGCGGGTCGAGGTGGCCGGCGGGCTGGTTGAGCACGGCGCGGCCGCCTTTGAGTTCTTCGACCATGAGGAAGCGGCCGTTGTCCTCGACGATAGTGGCGACGGTGATGTGGGGTTGCCAGGTCATAAGCGGCCTCAAGGATGATGTGGCTGGAGAAACTTGGTCAATGTGTGGCTTGCCTGCGATGGCGATGGGTCAGTTGCAGCTATATCGGCTGGCAGGCAGCTATCGCAGGCAAGCCAGCTCCCACATTTTGATTGGGTTTCTTCAGTAAGTCTGCATAAGCGTTCTGCATGATGCGCCTTACATTTTATGATTTTACGGATGCCAGGGTCCGGCGCATTTTACCTCTTCAAGTCAATTTGGAGAGTGTCATGAGTCCGGTTGCCCACAAAAGCTACGAAGTACGTCTCACCTCACCGCTACCTATTGCCTTCATTCTGTTGTGGAGCTCCGGTTATATCGGCGGCGCCTTCGGCGTGCGTTATGGCGAGCCGTTCACCATGACGTTCTACCGATTTGCCCTGGCGGCGCTGGTTTTCCTGGGAGTTGCACTCGCGATTAATGCGCAATGGCCGAAAAAGCTTACGCCTTACCTTCACGCTGCTGCAGTTGGGTTGCTTCTGCAGGCGTTGCAGTTCGGTGGCTTGTACACCGGCATCAGTCAGGGCGTTCCAGCAGGGCAAGCCGCGCTGATCGTCGGGCTGATGCCGGTATTTGTCGTGATCGGTGCTTTTTTCTTTTTAGGTGAGCAATTGAGTTGGCGCGACCTGCCGGGGTCCATCCTGGGAGTCGGCGGTGTGGTTATTGTCGTGACCAGCAGCCTTTTCGGCACCGAGGCGTCATTAGGCGGGTATGGCGCAGTGGGCCTGGCGTTGTTGGGCATCACGTTAGGCACGCTCTATCAGAAGCGTTTTCTAGGTGGCGTGAACCTGTGGGTGGGCTGCTTCATTCAGATGGTTGTCGCGTCGCTGGTTATGTTGCTGCTGGCCTACACCACCGAAACCATGCGCGTGACCGAATGGGCGCCATTTGCAGCGTCGATAGCCTGGATCACGTTGATGAACTCCGTTGGGGCGCTAACGCTGCTGTATTTGATGATTCGCCGGGGGGAGGCAAGTAAGGCGACTAACTTGTTTCATGTTATTCCGGCGGTCACGCAGATCATGGCGTCGCTAGTATTGGGTGAAGTGCCGAGTGCGGTGGCGATTGTGGGGTTTGTTGTGTCGGCGGTTGGGGTTTATTTGATGAATCATTTGCGGGCGAAGTGAGTGGTATTGACAGAAACGCCAGGAGCCTTGCACTAATGTTTGGCGTATTTACTCACTCGCATTGGTGTGTCATGAGAGTCAATCTTGATATTCAGTCGCTGCGCAGTTTTCTCAAGGTCGCTGAGTTGGGTAGTTTTACTCGGGCTGCGCAGGCGCTGAGCCTGACTCAGCCGGCGATCAGTCAGCAGATTCGGCGGTTGGAGGATTTGCTAGGTGTTGAGCTTTTTGCTCGCGACAACCGTCAAGTGTTGCTCACGCTTGAGGGCGAGCGCCTGACCGGCTACGCCCAGCAGATGGTTGGCATCAACGATAAGGTGGGGAGCCTGTTTGATGTCAGCCGCACTCAGGAGTCCGTGACGTTGGGCATTCCCGAGTATTTCAGCGAGGAGATCTTGCAGCGCGTTATCCCTGCTGTCGCGCTTGAATTACCTGTAGTGCGAATTGTGGTCAAAGTGGCGCGATCCGCAGTGCTCGCGGAGGCTTTCAATGAGGGGCGAGTCGATGTTTGTCTGATGATTGACGAGTTGCAAAAAGTCGCTGGACAGCCTTTGCACGAGCTCTCGTTAGTATGGCTGGGTGGTGAGCGTGGAGCGGCCCTGGTGGCTGGCCAGGAAGTGGCGCTGGCCTTGTTCAAAGCGCCTTGCGTGTTCAGGAGCCTGGCGATTCGACGTCTCGAAGAGAGTGGGGTCAAGTGGCGCTGTGTGTACGAGTGTGAAGATCTGATGTCCTTGCGTTCGGCGGTCCACGCAGGGGTTGGCGTGACGCTTCTGCCTTGGTTCGCCCAAGTGCAGGGCTTGAATAAGCTGGACGCGCTCGCGCATTTTCCGGCGTTGCCCGGATTTGGTGTGGAGCTTAAGCAGAGGGTGGGCTGGGAGCCTTGGTACAGGTCTCAGTTGTTAGCAATTATCGAGGCGGCGTGGCGCGAGGAGTACGGCGCTGCATGAATGCTAAAAACACAAACCCCGGCACCAGGCCGGGGTTTATGATGTCACCTCACAACCTTACTTCAACTTGGCAATTGCCGCATTGAGGGTCTTGCTTGGGCGCATGGCCTTGCCTGTCAGCTCTGGGTTCGGCGCGTAGTAGCCACCGATGTCCACTGGCTTGCCCTGTACAGCGTTGAGCTCGGCGACGATGGTCGCTTCGTTCGCGGTCAGGGTTTTTGCCAGTTCGCCAAACTGCGCTTGCAGTGCAGTGTCTTCGGTCTGGGCGGCCAGGGCTTGAGCCCAGTACAGCGCCAGGTAGAAGTGGCTGCCGCGGTTGTCGATGTTGCCGACTTTGCGCGATGGCGACTTGTTGTTGTCGAGGAACTGGCCGGTGGCTTGGTCCAGGGTCTTGGACAGTACCAGGGCTTTCGGGTTGTTGTACGTCACACCCAAATGCTCAAGGGAGGCGGCCAGGGCCAGGAACTCGCCCAGGGAATCCCAGCGCAGGAAGTTCTCTTCCACCAGTTGCTGCACGTGCTTTGGTGCCGAACCGCCGGCGCCGGTTTCGAACAGGCCGCCGCCGTTCATCAGCGGCACGATCGACAGCATCTTGGCGCTGGTGCCCAGTTCCATGATCGGGAACAGGTCGGTCAGGTAGTCACGCAGCACGTTACCGGTCACCGAGATGGTGTCCAGGCCCTTGCGGGTGCGCTCCAGGGTGAATTTCATCGCGTCGACCGGCGACATGATGCGGATGTCCAGGCCTTCGGTGTTGTGGTCTTTCAGGTAAGCCTGAACTTTCTCGACCACGACGCCGTCGTGTGCACGCTTAGGGTCCAGCCAGAAAATGGCCGGGGTGTTGCTGGCGCGGGCGCGGTTGACGGCCAGTTTGACCCAGTCCTGGATCGGCGCGTCTTTGGTCTGGCACATGCGGAAGATGTCGCCGGCTTCGACTTTCTGTTCCATCAGCAGGCTGCCCTTGCTGTCGGTGACGCGGACTACGCCGTCAGCCTTGATCTGGAAGGTCTTGTCGTGGGAGCCGTACTCTTCGGCTTTCTTCGCCATCAGGCCAACGTTTGGCACGCTGCCCATGGTGGTTGGGTCGAAGGCGCCATTGGCCTTGCAGTCTTCGATGACCGCTTGGTAGATGGTGGCGTAGCAGCGATCCGGGATCACAGCCTTGGTGTCGTGCAGTTGGCCGTCGGTGCCCCACATTTTGCCGGAGTCACGGATCATGGCTGGCATCGAGGCGTCGACGATCACGTCGCTCGGCACGTGCAGGTTGGTGATGCCTTTGTCGGAGTTGACCATCGCCAGGGAAGGGCGGGCCGCGTAAACGGCCTGGATGTCGGCTTCGATCTGCGCTTGCTGGTCGGCCGGCAGGGCCTTGATGCGAGCGTACAGGTCGCCGATGCCGTTGTTCAGGTTGAAGCCGATCTGTTCCAGTACGGTGGCGTGCTTGGTCAGGGCGTCTTTATAGAACTCGGCAACGATCTGGCCGAACATGATCGGGTCAGAGACCTTCATCATGGTGGCTTTCAGGTGAACCGACAGCAGCACGCCTTGCTTCTTGGCGTCTTCGATTTCAGCGGCGATGAACGCGCGCAGGGCTTTCTTGCTCAGTACGGCGGTGTCGATGATTTCGCCGGCCTGTACCGAAGTCTTTTCCTTCAGGACAGTGGCGGTACCGTCTTGGGCGATCAGCTCGATTTTGACAGCGTCAGCGGCTTCGATCTGCACGGCTTTTTCGCTGCCGTAGAAATCGCCACTGTTCATGTGGGCAATGTGCGACTTGGAGTCGGCAGCCCAGGCGCCCATCTTGTGCGGATGCTTGCGTGCATAGTTCTTGACCGACAGCGGTGCGCGGCGGTCGGAGTTGCCTTCGCGCAGTACCGGGTTCACGGCGCTGCCCTTGACCTTGTCGTAACGTGCACGGGTTTCTTTTTCCGCGTCGGTGGTTACGGTTTCCGGGTAGTCCGGCAGGGCGTAGCCCTGGGCCTGCAGTTCCTTGATCGCGGCTTGCAGCTGCGGGGTCGAGGCGCTGATGTTAGGCAGCTTGATGATGTTGGCTTCAGGCGTAACGGCCAGGTCGCCCAGTTCGGCGAGGTGGTCCGGGATAGCCTTGGCGCCCAGTTGCTCGGGGAAGCTTGCGAGGATGCGCGCGGCGAGGGAGATGTCGCGGGTTTCCACGGCAATATCAGCGGAAGCGGTGAAGGCCTCTACGATAGGCAGCAGTGAATAGGTGGCGAGGGCCGGGGCTTCGTCGGTGAAGGTGTAGATGATCTTCGAGCGGGTGGGCATATTCGGATTAACTCTCTTCTTTGCTGAAAGCGTGCGCAGAAACTCGAGATGCGCCGGGTGGAGCGCGTTCGTTCAAAGTCATCCATGAGCGAAATGTCGAGGTTTCTTCGCGGTGATGTTGGGTTGCATCAGTCGAGCGTCAAGCGTTTGGACTATTGTAATAGTCCTGCTTTCTGGCTGAGGGCTACTGTCTAGAGCGGTCAACCGTCGTGACTCTTTGGTCAGCGGCGGCATTATACATAGGTCGCTATGCTTACGCCGAGCCTTCATACAAAAGGTGTGTCGTCCATTGGTCTAAAGGTCGCAGGGCCGAGGTTGCTACCAAAGTCGCACGATGTGCTCAAGATTGGCGATTTTGCCTTTGCTTTCAAGCTTGTAGGCGACAAATTATGCTGTTTTCGATGCAAATGAGCATGGCGTGAGGTTTCAGTCGCCATTTATCTGGAGTAGGCTCGAACGCAGCCAGATGTTCAATCCATAGATGGAGTTCAGCATGGGATACAAGAAGATTCAGGTTCCGGCAGTCGGCGACAAAATCACCGTCAATGCAGACCATTCTCTCAATGTTCCTGACCAACCGATCATCCCTTATATCGAAGGTGACGGTATCGGCGTCGACATCAGCCCGGTGATGATCAAGGTAGTCGATGCAGCTGTTGAAAAGGCCTACGGCGGCAAGCGCAAGATCTCCTGGATGGAGGTATATGCCGGCGAGAAAGCGACTCAAGTCTACGACCAGGACACCTGGCTGCCCCAGGAAACCCTGGATGCGGTCAAGGATTACGTGGTGTCTATCAAAGGGCCGCTGACCACCCCCGTCGGCGGCGGCATCCGCTCGCTGAACGTGGCCCTGCGTCAGCAACTCGACCTTTATGTATGCCTGCGCCCGGTGCGCTGGTTTGAGGGCGTGCCCAGTCCGGTCAAGAAGCCTGGCGACGTGGACATGACCATCTTCCGTGAAAACTCAGAAGACATTTATGCCGGGATCGAGTGGAAGGCCGGTTCGCCTGAAGCGATCAAGGTAATCAAGTTCCTTAAAGAGGAAATGGGCGTCACCAAGATTCGTTTCGACCAGGATTGCGGGATTGGCGTGAAGCCGGTCTCCAAGGAAGGGACCAAGCGTCTGGCGCGTAAAGCCCTGCAATATGTGGTGGATAACGATCGCGACTCACTGACCATCGTGCACAAAGGCAACATCATGAAGTTCACCGAAGGTGCCTTCAAGGAATGGGCCTACGAAGTGGCGGCCGAAGAATTTGGCGCCACACTGCTCGACGGCGGCCCGTGGATGCAGTTCAAGAACCCGAAGACCGGCAAGAATGTGGTGGTCAAGGATGCCATTGCCGACGCCATGCTCCAGCAGATCCTGCTGCGTCCGGCCGAGTATGATGTGATCGCGACGCTTAACCTGAATGGTGATTACCTGTCCGACGCATTGGCGGCGGAGGTGGGCGGTATTGGTATTGCGCCGGGCGCGAACCTTTCGGACACCGTAGCGATGTTCGAAGCGACCCACGGTACTGCGCCTAAATATGCGGGCAAGGACCAGGTGAATCCGGGTTCGTTGATTCTGTCAGCCGAGATGATGCTGCGGCACATGGGGTGGACCGAGGCGGCGGATTTGATCATCAAGGGCACCAATGGCGCGATTTCTGCCAAGACTGTGACGTATGACTTCGAACGCCTGATGGACGGTGCCACCCTGGTGTCTTCGTCTGGCTTCGGTGATGCGCTGATCTCGCACATGTAAGCGACGGGGGTAAAAAAACCGGCCATACCGTAAACGGAATGGCCGGTTTTTTATTGGGCGCCTGCTCGGTGGCCGATTAGGCTAATTGCTCTTCTGATTTTTGAGCGACGCCCTCTTTGGCTGTGCCGATGGTGACTGGCGCACTGATTGCGACTGCGTGCTTGCCCTTGGGCCCCTGAACAATGTCAAAGGAGACCGGCTGCCCCGCTTTCAGCGTTTTATATCCGTCCATTTGGATCGCTGAGTAATGCGCAAAAAGGTCTTCATCCTTGCCGTCTTCAAGAATGAAGCCGTACCCTTTGGCATTGTTGAACCACTTGACCTTACCGCTTGCCATGCCCATATCCCTCTGCACCAGACTCCATCACTGGAGTATCATCCAGTTTATCCGTCCTAACCCGAATAAATAAGGTTGACTGCGCGGACCTTTTTTACCCACTGTGGGTTCTATTGGTTGTAACACCGTTTCGCCGATAGTCAAGGCGACCGATCGGTCAGTAGTTGAAATTCTGACAGGTCGCCCCCACCACTGTATTTGAACCACTGACGAACCTTTCTTTCCATGCATGCAAACAGCCAGATTCGACTAACATTCAATCAGGATCGACCGGATCAGGAACATGATGACGACGGTTCTGCAGGCATTGCTGTTCAGGAGGCCAAGCCTGCCTTACAGGCGCCGCCGATGTACAAGGTGGTTTTGTTCAATGATGACTACACACCGATGGATTTCGTGGTCGAAGTGCTCGAGGTGTTTTTTAACCTGAACCGCGAGTTGGCGACCAAGGTAATGCTGGCCGTTCACACAGAAGGACGGGCAGTATGTGGAGTGTTTACCCGCGACATCGCCGAGACAAAGGCCATGCAGGTCAACCAGTACGCCAGGGAAAGCCAGCATCCGCTACTCTGTGAAATCGAGAAGGACGGTTAACGCCGACCACTTGGGTATGAGGTGAAGCTATGTTAAACCGCGAGCTCGAAGTCACCCTCAATCTTGCCTTCAAGGAGGCTCGTTCGAAGCGTCATGAATTCATGACCGTCGAACACCTGCTGCTGGCACTTTTGGATAATGAAGCTGCCGCCACCGTTTTGCGTGCGTGCGGCGCCAACCTCGACAAACTCAAGCATGACCTGCAGGAGTTTATCGACTCCACGACGCCACTTATTCCAGTCCACGATGAAGACCGTGAAACCCAGCCAACCCTGGGCTTCCAGCGGGTGCTTCAGCGTGCCGTGTTCCATGTTCAGAGCTCCGGTAAGCGTGAAGTCACAGGCGCCAATGTGCTGGTGGCGATTTTCAGCGAACAGGAAAGCCAGGCAGTGTTCCTGCTGAAACAGCAGAGCGTTGCCCGTATCGATGTCGTCAACTACATCGCCCACGGTATCTCCAAGGTGCCTGGGCACGGCGATCATTCCGAGGGTGAGCAGGATATGCAGGACGACGAGGGCGGTGAGTCTTCTTCTTCGGGCAATCCACTGGATGCCTATGCCAGCAACCTCAACGAACTGGCGCGCCAGGGGCGGATCGATCCGCTGGTGGGGCGTGAGCTTGAAGTTGAGCGCGTAGCGCAGATCCTTGCACGTCGTCGCAAGAACAACCCGTTGCTGGTGGGTGAGGCGGGCGTGGGTAAAACCGCGATTGCCGAAGGCCTGGCCAAGCGCATCGTGGATAACCAGGTGCCAGACCTGCTGGCCAACAGCGTCGTCTACTCCCTGGACCTGGGCGCGTTGCTCGCCGGGACCAAGTACCGTGGCGATTTCGAGAAGCGCTTCAAGGCGCTGCTCGGTGAGCTGAAAAAACGCCCGCAGGCGATCCTGTTCATCGACGAAATCCACACCATCATTGGCGCCGGTGCGGCTTCCGGTGGGGTGATGGACGCCTCCAACCTGCTCAAACCGCTGCTGTCGTCGGGTGATATCCGTTGCATCGGCTCGACCACGTTCCAGGAATTCCGCGGGATCTTCGAAAAAGACCGTGCCCTGGCGCGTCGTTTCCAGAAGGTCGACGTGTCCGAGCCTTCGGTTGAAGACACCATCGGCATCCTGCGTGGGCTCAAGGGGCGTTTCGAAGCGCACCATGGCATCGAGTACACCGATGAAGCCCTGCGTTCGGCGGCTGAACTGGCGTCGCGCTACATCAATGACCGGCACATGCCGGACAAGGCCATCGACGTGATCGACGAGGCGGGTGCCTACCAGCGCCTGCAGCCGGTTGAGAAGCGTGTGAAGCGCATCGATGTGCCTCAGGTCGAGGACATCGTGGCGAAGATCGCGCGGATTCCGCCTAAACACGTCAACAGTTCCGACAAGGAGCTGCTGCGTAACCTGGAGCGTGACCTCAAGCTCACCGTGTTCGGCCAGGATGCGGCCATCGATGCGCTGTCCACCGCGATCAAGTTGTCGCGTGCGGGCCTCAAGTCGCCGGATAAGCCCGTTGGTTCGTTCCTGTTCGCTGGCCCGACCGGCGTCGGCAAGACCGAAGCGGCGCGGCAGTTGGCCAAGGCCATGGGCATTGAGCTGGTGCGTTTCGACATGTCCGAATACATGGAGCGTCACACCGTGTCGCGCCTGATCGGTGCGCCTCCGGGCTATGTCGGTTTCGACCAGGGCGGTCTGTTGACCGAGGCGATCACCAAGCAACCGCATTGCGTGCTGCTGCTCGATGAAATCGAGAAGGCCCACCCGGAAGTCTTCAACCTGCTGCTGCAGGTGATGGACCACGGCACCCTGACCGACAACAACGGGCGCAAGGCGGACTTCCGCAACGTGATCGTGATCATGACCACCAACGCCGGTGCCGAGACCGCTGCGCGGGCTTCGATCGGCTTCAGCCATCAGGATCACTCTTCCGATGCAATGGAAGTGATCAAGAAGAGCTTCACGCCGGAGTTCCGCAACCGTCTGGACACCATTATCCAGTTTGGTCGCCTCAGTCATGAGGTTATCAAGAGCGTGGTGGACAAGTTCCTCACCGAGCTTCAGGCGCAGCTGGAAGACAAGCGCGTGCAGCTGGATGTCACGGAAGCGGCGCGCAGTTGGATCGCCGAGGGTGGCTACGATGCGGCAATGGGTGCACGCCCAATGGCGCGTCTGATCCAGGACAAGATCAAGCGGCCATTGGCCGAAGAGATCCTGTTCGGCGAGCTTTCCGACCATGGTGGCGTGGTGCACATCGACCTGAAGGATGGCGAGCTGACCTTCGAGTTCGAAACCACGGCTGAAATGGCCTGATCGCTGTAAACCTGTAGGAGCGAGCTTGCTCGCGAAGATCGTCAACGATAACGCATGCTGTCTGATTCCCTGCGTTGTCCTTGGGTTCTTCGCGAGCAAGCTCGCTCCTACAGTCGTTTTGCGGCCTCTATAAATCCTGCGCACACAAAAACGCCCGGCATAACCGGGCGTTTTGTATTGACTTGCTTAGCGAGCGCGGTAAGTGATGCGCCCTTTGCTCAAGTCATAGGGCGTCAGCTCGACGCGCACTTTGTCACCGGTAAGAATACGAATGTAGTTCTTGCGCATCTTGCCGGAGATATGCGCGGTTACGACGTGCCCATTTTCCAACTCCACACGAAACATGGTGTTGGGCAGGGTGTCGACGACAGTGCCTTCCATTTCGAAGCTGTCTTCTTTCGACATGCAGTAAAGCCCTCGGTATCCAGTGAATGGCCCGGTGCAACTGCGCCAGGCAAAAGCGGCGTGCATTGTGCCCGAAAAAGGGTGTTTAAGCCAAGGGGTTCTAGTTAAGCACGACCCATCTTTGATTAATCAGCAGTTCTATGGGCCGATATTGGGTCTTGTAGTTCATCTTTTTGCAGTTCTTGATCCAGTAGCCGAGGTACACCGCCTCCAGTTCCAGGCGCAGTGCTTCGCCGATTTGCCAGAGGATTGCAAAGCGCCCCAGGCTGCGGCGCTCTTCGGCAGGCTCGTAGAAGGTGTAGACCGCCGACAGGCCGTTAGGCAGCAAATCGGTCACGGCCACTGCCACCAACCGGCCGTCGGCGCGAAACTCATAGAAGCGCGAGAACGGCAGGTCGCGGACCAGGAACGTGGAAAACTGGTCGCGACTGGGCGGGAACATATCGCCGTCGGCGTGGCGTTCCTCGATATAGCGCTGGTAAAGGTCGAAATACTCTTCGGTGAAGCGTGGCTTGGTTGGCATTACCGTAAGGTCGGCGTTGCGCTTAAGGATGCGTTTCTGGTTGCGGTCCGGCAGAAACTGCGCCGCAGGGATGCGTGCCGGCACGCAGGCATTGCAGTTCTGGCAATGAGGCCGGTACAGATGATCGCCACTGCGCCGAAAGCCCATCTCCGACAGGTCGGCATACACATGCACGTCCATAGGCTGGCTGGGATCGAGGAACAGTGTGGTGGCCTGCTCGTCGGGCAGATAGCTGCAAGAGTGGGGTTGAGTGGCATAAAACTTCAAACGCGCCAACTCGGTCATGATCAACCCTCGGATAAGCTTTGAAATAAGTGTAAGCCAGGAGCGCGGAAGTCGCCTAGGAAACCCACGGTCCAGCGCTGCGCTGATCCAGATGGTCGCGCAGGAAACCTGCGAAGTCGCTGCGGGATATGGCGCGGGCACCCAGGCTGTGCAGGTGATCATTGGGCATCTGGCAGTCGATCAATACAAAGCCCCATTCCTGTAGTTGGCGGGTCAGCGTGGCAAAGCCGAATTTCGAGGCGTTATCGGCACGGCTGAACATGGACTCGCCGAAAAACAGCTGGCCCATCGCCAAGCCATACAAACCACCCACCAGTTTGCCGTCGTCCCACACCTCTACCGAATGGGCGTAGCCGCGCTGGTGCAGTTCCAGGTAAGCGCTCTGGATGCTCTCGGTGATCCAGGTGCCGTCGGCATAGGCGCGCGGTGCGGCGCAGGCCTGGATGACGGCAGCGAAATCCTGGTCGAAGGTCACGCTGTAGCGCTGCTGGCGCAACAATTTGCCCAGGCTGCGGGACACATGCAGCTCGTCGGGGAATATCACCGTGCGCGGGTCGGGTGACCACCAGAGGATCGGCTGGCCGTCCGAAAACCACGGAAAGCAGCCATGGCGATAGGCTTGTACCAGGCGTTCGGCCGAAAGATCGCCACCGGCAGCCAGCAGGCCATTGGGTTCGCGCATGGCCTTGGCCAGGGGAGGGAATGTCAGTGAATCGCGTTGTAACCAGGTCAGCATGGCATCCAGGCTTACGGAAGGGGAGGGGAGTGGCAGGTATGGCACCTGCTCGTGCAGTGCTGATTATTGTCGACATGGCGCCATCGGGCCAGTCCGAATCGGGCGTTAGGGCGGATTAGCGTGAGCAGGTGTTTCTGCAACTCTGTGTCGGCGGCGTGGTCGTAATCGGGTCTGTGCGATGCAGGCCATTTGCCAAGCTTGCCTGGATTGACAAAAACAGCGCATAAGCCTTTGTCAGCAAAGGCAATGCATGCTCAAATTGAACATGTTGTGAGACTAAATTGGCTGTGCTGCCGAGTGAAGGGCGGGGGCGTGGCATCGCCGGCACAAACCCGTACAATGCGGGCATTGTGGCGCTTTCGTCATTTCATCCAGCAAGCGCCCAATGTTAAAAGTAGATTCAACGACGCACGTTCATTTTTCAGCTGCTCGGATTGGGCAGTATTTGCAGTCATTCAACAGATGGACGCGCTAAAGGCGCAGGAAAAGACCCGTTTTGAAGAAATCCGCCGCAACACCTAAAGCAGCAGTCGTGCCGGCCTGGCGCCAGCACCTGCATTATCGCCTCAAGGAAGGCGCGCTGATCGCTATCGGCGCGCTGTGCCTGTTCCTGATGATGGCCTTGCTCACGTATGGCAAGGACGATCCGGGCTGGAGCCACAACAGCAAGATCGAAGACGTGCAGAACTTCGGCGGACCTGCCGGTTCCTACAGCGCCGACATCCTGTTTATGGTGCTGGGTTACTTCGCTTATATCTTTCCGTTGCTGCTGGCGATCAAGACCTGGCAGATCTTCCGCCAGCGTCATGAACCGTGGCAGTGGAGCGGTTGGCTGTTCTCCTGGCGCCTGATCGGCCTGGTGTTCCTGGTGCTGTCCGGCGCGGCGCTGGCGCATATCCATTTTCATGCACCGACCGGCTTGCCGGCGGGCGCGGGCGGGGCGTTGGGCGAAAGCCTCGGTGATCTGGCACGCAGGACCCTGAATATCCAGGGCAGCACGCTGATGTTCATCGCGCTGTTCCTGTTCGGCCTCACCGTGTTCACCGACCTGTCGTGGTTCAAGGTGATGGACGTGACCGGCAAGATCACCCTCGATCTGCTGGAACTGTTCCAGGGCGCCGCCAACCGCTGGTGGGCGGCCCGTGTCGATCGCAAGCGCATGGTCGCCCAATTGCGCGAGGTAGATACCCGCGTCAACGAGGTGGTGGCGCCGAGCACGCCGGATCGGCGCGAGCAGGCCAAGGTCAAGGAACGCCTGATTGAGCGCGAACAGGCCCTGAGCAAGCACATGTCGGACCGCGAGAAGCAGGTGCCGCCGGTGATCGCTCCGGCACCGCCCAAGGCTCCCGAGCCAAGCCATCGCGTGCAGAAAGAGAAACAGGCGCCGCTGTTCGTCGACAGTGCCGTAGAAGGCACCTTGCCGCCGATCTCGATCCTCGACCCGGCCGAAAAGAAACAACTCAACTATTCCCCGGAATCCCTGGCGGCCGTCGGCCACCTGCTGGAAATCAAGCTCAAGGAATTCGGCGTCGAAGTGTCGGTGGACTCGATCCACCCCGGCCCGGTGATTACCCGTTACGAAATCCAGCCGGCCGCCGGCGTCAAGGTCAGCCGCATTTCCAACCTGGCGAAAGACTTGGCGCGTTCCCTGGCCGTGACCAGCGTGCGCGTGGTGGAAGTCATCCCCGGCAAGACCACCGTGGGTATCGAGATTCCCAACGAAGACCGCCAGATCGTGCGCTTTTCCGAGGTGCTGTCGACCCCGGAATACGACAACTTCAAATCGCCGGTCACCCTGGCCCTGGGTCACGACATCGGCGGCAAGCCAGTGATCACCGACCTGGCGAAGATGCCTCACCTGCTGGTGGCCGGTACCACCGGTTCCGGTAAGTCGGTGGGGGTGAACGCGATGATCCTGTCGATCCTGTTCAAGTCGGGCCCGGAAGACGCCAAGCTGATCATGATCGACCCGAAGATGTTGGAATTGTCGATCTACGAAGGGATTCCGCATTTGCTCTGCCCGGTGGTCACCGACATGAAGGACGCCGCCAACGCCCTGCGCTGGAGCGTCGCCGAGATGGAGCGCCGCTACAAGCTGATGGCGAAAATGGGCGTGCGTAACCTGTCGGGCTTCAACGCCAAGATCAAGGAAGCCCACGAACGCGGCGAGACCATCGATGACCCGCTTTACAAGCGCGAAAGTATTCACGACGAAGCGCCGAAACTGACCAAGCTGCCGACCATCGTGGTGGTGGTCGACGAATTCGCCGATATGATGATGATCGTCGGCAAGAAGGTCGAAGAACTGATCGCACGTATCGCCCAGAAGGCCCGTGCTGCCGGCATCCACTTGATCCTCGCCACTCAGCGTCCTTCGGTGGACGTGATCACGGGCTTGATCAAGGCCAACATTCCTACGCGGATGGCGTTCCAGGTGTCGAGCAAGATCGACTCGCGGACCATCATCGACCAGGGTGGCGCCGAACAACTGCTTGGCCACGGTGACATGCTCTACATGCCGCCGGGCACCAGCCTGCCGATCCGGGTCCACGGTGCCTTCGTTTCCGACGATGAAGTACACCGCGTGGTGGAAGCCTGGAAACTGCGCGGCGCACCTGAATACAACGACGACATTCTCAACGGCGTCGAAGAAGCCGGCAGCGGCTTTGAAAATGGCGGCGGCGGTGGTGACGATGATGCTGAAACCGACGCGCTGTACGACGAGGCCGTGGCCTTCGTACTGGAGAGCCGTCGCGCCTCGATTTCCGCGGTGCAACGTAAATTGAAAATCGGCTACAACCGTGCCGCCCGCATGATCGAGGCCATGGAAATGGCCGGTGTCGTGACCGCTATGAACACCAACGGCTCGCGCGAAGTCATTGCCCCTGGGCAGATGCGCGACTGATCCCGTGTCGCGTGGCAGCACGCGGCACGCCCTGAACACTCAATGAGGACTCCCATGCGCCTTATCCGCATGCTGTTGTTGCCGGCTCTGGCCCTGACCGCTGTTTCGGCCCACGCTGACCCGGCCTCCGTGGCCAGCCTGAAGAACCTGTTGGACAAATCCCAGACCCTGACCGCGCGTTTCTCCCAGCTGACCCTGGATGCCGGCGGTACCCAGTTGCAGGAAACCGCAGGCGAAATGGCCGTGCAGCGTCCTGGCCTGTTCTACTGGCACACCGAAGGCAAGGCCGAGCAGACCATCGTGTCTGATGGCCAGAAGGTCACCCTGTGGGACCCGGACCTGGAGCAGGCGACCATCAAGAAGCTTGATCCGCGCCTGAACCAGACCCCGGCGCTGTTGCTGTCGGGTGATGTGTCGAAGATCAATGACAGCTTCGACATCACCTCCAAGCAAACCGGTGACGTGATGGATTTCACCCTCAAGCCAAAAGCCAAAGACACCCTTTTCGATAGTCTTCGCCTTTCGTTCCGTGGCGGTTTGATCAATGACATGCAACTGGTCGATAGCGTGGGTCAGCGCACCAATATTCTGTTTACCGGCGTCAAGGCCAACGGCGTTGTGGATGCATCCAAGTTCAAGTTCGTCATCCCCAAGGGTGCCGATGTGATCCAGGAATAACACGCTGCCCATGGACCTGTTTCGAAGTGACCCGATTGCCCAGCCACTGGCCGCGCGCTTGCGTTCGACCAACCTGGACGAGTACGTCGGTCAGGAGCACCTGCTCGCTCGCGGTAAGCCTTTGCGCGAAGCCCTGGAGCAGGGCGCGCTGCACTCGATGATTTTCTGGGGGCCGCCGGGGGTGGGCAAGACTACCCTGGCGCGGCTGCTGGCGAAGGTCTCGGATGCACACTTCGAAACAGTCTCGGCAGTACTCGCCGGGGTCAAGGAGATCCGCCAGGCGGTGGAAGTCGCCAAGCAGCAGGCCGGGCAGTACGGCAAGCGCACCATCCTGTTTGTCGACGAAGTGCACCGTTTCAACAAGTCACAGCAGGATGCGTTCCTACCCTATGTGGAAGATGGCACGCTGATTTTCATCGGTGCCACCACGGAAAACCCTTCGTTTGAATTGAACAACGCCTTGCTGTCGCGTGCGCGGGTCTATGTGCTCAAAAGCCTGGACGAAGCAGCGATGCAGAAGTTGCTGCACCGCGCCCTGAGTGAAGACAAAGGGCTGGGCAAACGGCAACTGAGCGTGAGCGAAGAGGGCTTCAAGATTCTGCTCACCGCCGCCGATGGTGATGGGCGCCGCTTTCTCAACCTGGTGGAGAACGCCTCCGACCTGGCCGAAGACGGCAGCGAGATTGGCGTCGACCTCCTGCAAAGCCTGCTCGGCGACACGCGCCGGCGCTTCGACAAGGGCGGCGAAGCTTTTTACGACCAGATTTCGGCGCTGCATAAGTCCGTGCGCGGCTCCAACCCGGACGGCGCGCTGTATTGGTTCGCGCGCATGATCGACGGCGGCTGTGACCCGCTGTACCTCGCACGCCGCGTGGTGCGCATGGCCAGCGAAGACATCGGCAACGCCGACCCGCGCGCCTTGAGCCTGTGCCTCGCCGCCTGGGACGTGCAGGAGCGCCTCGGCAGCCCGGAAGGCGAGTTGGCGGTGGCCCAGGCCATCACCTACTTGGCCTGTGCGCCGAAAAGCAACGCGGTGTACATGGGCTTCAAGTCCGCCCTGCGCGCCGCCGCCGAATACGGCTCCCTCGAAGTGCCGATGCACCTGCGCAACGCGCCGACCAAGCTGATGAAACAGTTGGGCTACGGTGATGAATACCGCTACGCCCACGATGAACCGGATGCCTATGCGGCCGGTGAAGACTACTTTCCCGATGACCTTGAGCCACTCCCGCTCTATCAGCCGGTGCCCCGTGGCCTGGAGCTGAAGATCGGCGAAAAACTCAATCATCTCGCCCAACTCGATCGACTCAGCCCCAGACAGCGGAGAAAGTAGTGTTCAAGACGATTCTTGCCGTGTCCGCAGCCGGCATCGCTGGTACATTATTGCGTTTCGCCGCTGGCACATGGGTCAGCGCCAATTGGCCGAAGCATTTTTATGCGGCGACCCTGGCAGTCAACCTGGTCGGCTGCCTGATCATCGGGCTGTTGTACGGCTGGTTCCTGTTACGCCCGGAAGTACCGATTGAAATTCGCGCCGGCTTGATTGTCGGCTTTGTAGGCGGTCTGACGACCTTTTCATCCTTTTCACTGGATACGCTGCGCCTGCTGGAAAGCGGGCAGGCCCTGATAGCCTTCGGGTACCTGGGCATCAGCGTGTTCGGCGGGCTGCTCGCCACCTGGGCTGGCCTGTCCTTGACCAAACTTTGATAAACGAGAGACCGACATGCTCGATTCCAAACTGTTACGTAGCAACCTTCAGGACGTAGCGGACCGCCTGGCATCCCGTGGCTTTGCCTTGGATGTTGCGCGCATCGAAGCGCTGGAAGAACAGCGCAAGACCGTCCAGACCCGCACCGAAGCACTGCAGGCTGAGCGTAATGCGCGTTCCAAATCCATCGGTCAGGCCAAGCAGCGCGGCGAAGACATCGCCCCGCTGATGGCGGATGTCGAGCGCATGGGCACCGAGCTGTCCGACGGCAAGGTCGAGCTGGACAAGATCCAGACCGAGCTGGATTCGATCCTGCTGGGTATCCCCAACATCCCGCACGAATCCGTGCCGATTGGCGCAGACGAAGACGGCAACGTTGAGGTGCGCCGTTGGGGCACGCCAACCGCGTTTGATTTCGAGATCAAGGACCACGTTGCCCTGGGCGAATTGACCGGCGGCCTGGATTTCGAAACTGCCGCCAAGATGTCCGGCGCGCGCTTTGCCTTGCTGCGCGGTCCGATTGCACGCATGCACCGCGCCCTGGCGCAGTTCATGATCAACCTGCACACCGGCGAACACGGTTACGAAGAAGCCTACACCCCGTACCTGGTGCAGGCGCCGGCGCTGATGGGCACCAGCCAGTTGCCGAAGTTCGAAGAAGACCTGTTCAAGATCAGCCGGGACGGCGAAGCCGACCTGTACCTGATCCCGACCGCTGAAGTGTCGTTGACCAACATCGTCGCCGGCGAGATCCTCGACGCCAAGCAACTGCCGATCAAGTTCGTGGCCCACAGCCCGTGCTTCCGCAGCGAAGCCGGTGCGTCTGGCCGTGACACTCGCGGCATGATCCGCCAGCACCAGTTCGACAAAGTCGAGATGGTACAGGTGGTCGAGCCGTCGACTTCCATGGAAGCCCTGGAAGGCCTGACCGCCAACGCCGAGCGCGTCCTGCAACTGCTGGAGCTGCCATACCGCGTGCTGGCACTGTGCACCGGCGACATGGGTTTCAGCGCCGTGAAGACCTACGATCTCGAAGTGTGGGTACCGAGCCAGGACAAGTACCGCGAGATTTCGTCGTGCTCCAACTGCGGTGATTTCCAGGCTCGTCGCATGCAGGCGCGTTTCCGCAACCCGGAAACCGGCAAGCCTGAGCTGGTCCACACCCTCAACGGTTCCGGTTTGGCGGTAGGCCGTACCCTGGTGGCGGTGCTGGAAAACTACCAGCAGGCTGACGGTTCGATCCGTGTGCCGGAAGTGCTCAAGCCTTACATGGCGGGCGTTGAGGTCATCCGCTAAATGGAATTTCTGCCGCTGTTTCATAACCTGCGCGGCAGTCGTGTGTTGGTCGTCGGTGGCGGGGAGATTGCCTTGCGCAAATCCCGGCTGCTGGCCGATGCCGGTGCGTTGCTGCGGGTGGTTGCTCCCCAGATTGAACACCAGCTCAATGAGCTGGTACTGGGCAGTGGCGGGGAACTGATTTTGCGCGGTTATCAGGAGGCGGACCTCGACGGTTGCACCCTGATCATCGCGGCCACGGACGATGAGCCGTTGAACGCGCAAGTGTCCAGCGATGCCAAGCGTCGGTGTGTACCGGTCAACGTGGTGGATGCACCGGCCTTGTGCAGCGTGATCTTCCCTGCGATTGTCGACCGTTCACCTTTGGTGATTGCAGTGTCCAGCGGCGGCGATGCGCCGGTGCTGGCGCGCTTGATCCGGGCCAAGCTGGAAACCTGGATTCCGTCCACCTATGGCCAACTGGCCGGATTGGCGGCGCGTTTTCGCGCTCAGGTCAAAGGCTTGTACCCGGATGTGCAGCAGCGCCGCGCATTTTGGGAAGACGTGTTCCAGGGCCCGATTGCCGACCGTCAATTGGCCGGGCAGGGTGCCGAAGCCGAGCGCCTGTTGATCGAAAAGGTCAACGGCGCGCCGCCGAATGCACCGGGCGAGGTCTATCTGGTGGGCGCAGGACCGGGTGATCCCGACCTGCTGACCTTCCGCGCCCTGCGCTTGATGCAGCAAGCCGATGTGGTGCTGTATGACCGCCTCGTAGCTCCCGCGATTCTCGAGCTGTGCCGCCGTGACGCCGAGCGTGTCTACGTCGGCAAACGCCGCGCCGATCACGCCGTGCCGCAAGACCAGATCAACCAGCAATTGGTGGACCTGGCCAAGCAAGGCAAGCGCGTGCTGCGCCTCAAGGGTGGCGATCCGTTCATCTTTGGCCGGGGTGGCGAAGAGATCGAGGAGCTGGCGGCCCACGGCATCCCGTTCCAGGTGGTGCCGGGGATCACGGCGGCAAGCGGTTGCGCGGCGTATGCCGGGATTCCGCTGACTCACCGTGACTATGCGCAGTCCGTACGTTTCATTACCGGGCATTTAAAGGACGGGACGTCGGACCTGCCTTGGGATGACCTGGTGGGGCCATCACAGACCCTGGTGTTCTACATGGGTTTGATTGGCTTGCCGATCATCTGCGAACAGCTGATCAAGCATGGTCGTGCATCGGATACCCCTGCAGCGTTGATCCAGCAGGGCACCACATCCAACCAGCGTGTGTTCACCGGCACGCTGGCGGACCTGCCGCGCATGGTGGCGGAGCATGAAGTGCATGCACCGACACTGGTGATTGTGGGTGAGGTGGTGGTGTTGCGTGAAAAGCTCAAGTGGTTCGAAGGCGCCCAGTCCCAAGTCTGACACTGTACCTGTGGCGAGGGAGCAAGCTCCCTCGCCACAAGGTGTTTTCAGCTCAAGATGCCGTTGCCGACCAGGCGCTGACGATCATGGGCAGCATCAAAATGCTGCAACGGCCCCTTCGGCACAATCCCCGTCGGGTTGATCGTGCGGTGACTGGCATAGTAATGCCCCTTGATATGCGCAAAATCCACCGTCTCCGCCACACCCGGCCATTGATACAGCTCCCTTAGCCAGTTCGACAGGTTCGGATAATCCGCAATCCTGCGCAGGTTGCATTTGAAGTGGCTGTAATACACCGCATCAAAGCGAATCAGCGTGGTGAACAGCCGTACATCCGCCTCGGTCAGGTATTCACCGGCCAGGTAGCGATGCTCACCCAGATGCTGCTCCAAGTGATCCAGCTCCGCAAACACATCCTCAAACGCACGTTCATACGCCTGCTGCGACGTCGCGAAGCCCGCGCGGTACACGCCGTTGTTCACGGCCGGGTAAATACGCTCATTCAGTGCGTCAATGGTCGGGCGCAGCGGCTCGGGGTAGAAGTCCAGGGTATTGCCGGTCAATTCATTAAACGCGCTGTTGAACATGCGGATGATCTCCGCCGATTCATTGCTGACGATGCGCTTGAGCTTCTTGTCCCACAGTACCGGCACGGTGACGCGCCCGGTGTAGTCGGCCGTGTCAGCCGTGTAGCGCTGGTGCATGAAGTCGAAATCATCCAGCTTGTCGCCGGTGGAGCCGTGAGCCTTGTCGAAGGTCCAGCCGTTTTCCAGCATCAGCCAACTGACCACGGACACCTCGATCAGGCTTTCCAGACCCTTGAGCTTGCGCAGAATCAGGGTGCGATGGGCCCACGGGCAGGCGAGAGAGACATAGAGATGGTAGCGACCGGCCTCGGCCTTGAATCCGCCTTCGCCACTCGGGCCTGGCGCGCCGTCGGCGGTCACCCAGTTGCGGCGTTGCGCCTGTTCCCGTTGGAATGCGCCGTCTGCGCTACTTTCGTACCACTGGTCTTTCCAGTGTCCTTCGATCAGCAAACCCATGACTGGCTCCTTGGCTAATAAGCGTTGGAGGCCAGTCTAAAGGGCTGAGTTCGATTTAAAAGCGCAAAGACCGGGCGCTAATGATCGATTAAATCGATTTGTCCCGCGCGTCCCAGTATTGCTGGGCCAGGACGAACGCCTGTTCCCGTGAATGGCCCAGGCCGCGCAAGGCCAGGGCCATAGTCGCGATCAAGGCAAGTTGCGGGTAACTGTCTTCGACATCGCCGCGCCACAACGCCTTCAGGTGTTCCGGTTCGAGTGTGGCGGGTTTGACGTGGCGCTGGGCGGAGAGGGCGGGCCACTCTTCGTCCCAGCTTTCGCCGCCCGTGGTGCCGTACAGGTGGCTGGCCGAGTCGGGGTTGATCTCGATTTCGCCGCCATCACCCTTCACTACGATGACATTGTCGCCGAGCAGGCCGCTGGCATCGCGGTGCACGCCCTGATAACCCGGATGGAAAATGCTTTGCAGGCCCAGGCGCGCATTCAAGGGGTTGAGCAAGCGCGCCAGGGAGTGGATCGGCGAGCGCAGGCCCAGGGTGTTGCGCAGGTCGATCATGCGTTGCAATTGCGGCGCCCAGTCGCCCAGCGGGATAAACGCCAGGTTGCCTTGCGCATAAGCGGCCTCGACCTGCTGCCAGTTGCGGCACAGTGGGATCTGCAAACCTTCCAGCAATTGCTCGGTGTACAACCGCCCGGCCGTGTGTGCGCCGCCGCCGTGCATAAGGATGCGCACGCCGTTCTGCGCCAGGCACTTGGCCGCCAGCAGGTACCACGGCAGGTGGCGCTTCTTGCCGGCGTAGGTTGGCCAGTCGACATCCACGTTCAGCGCCGGGGCATCCAGGCGTTCGCGCACGGCTTCGCTGAAGCCAGCGAGTTCTTCAGGGCTTTCTTCCTTGTGGCGCAACAGCATCAGGAACGCGCCGAGCTGGGTGTCTTCGACTTTTTCGTCGAGCAACATGCCCATGGCTTCGCGGGCTTCCTCGCGGGTGAGGTTGCGCGCGCCGCGCTTGCCTTTGCCCAGGATGCGCACGAACTGCGCAAACGGGTGTTCGGCAGGGGTTTCAAGGGTCAGCGGGGCAAAATCGGTCATAAGCAATTCGTCGGCCTGGGCAGGCCCGCCAGCTTGGCGGCGAGTTTGGCGGGAGTGCCGTTGAACAGTTTGTTGAGGTGCAGGCTGTTGCCCTTTTCCGGGCCGAGCTTCAAGGCGGTGTACTTGATCAGCGGACGTGTGGCCGGGGACAGCTGGAATTCGGCATAGAACTGGCGCAGCAGTTCGAGGATTTCCCAGTGGGCCGGGGTCAGCTCCAGCGCCTCGGCGGCAGCCAGGGCATGGGCGACCTCTGCGGACCAGTCGTTCAGGTCGGCCAAATAACCGTCCTTGTCCAGTTCCAGGGTACGTGCGCCTACGGTCAGGGTGTTCATAGCCAGGTGTTGACCTTGTCGTAGTCGATCGACAGTTGCACGAACCCTGGGTAGTCCACGCCGTCGGCCCAGTCCGGCAGCGGCAGGTTGCGCGCCTGCATGTCTTCGGCCAGCACAAACACCTTCACGCCCTTGGAGTGCAGGGCCGGGGCGTGGAGCCCATAGGCGCCGTCGCCGCACAGCAGGATCGCGTCCTCGGCACCGCAGATACGCAGGCAGCTGTCGAGGCGACTATCGGAAAACGGGGAGTGAGACACCACGTGTAAAGTCGACATCAGAGGGTAATCACCTGGTCGTAACGGTCAATCAATTGGGAAATAGCATCGTTGCTCAACGGTTGCGCCTCGGTGGGCGGCGTCAAGCCGCGCACGGCCATGCTGTGGCGGCAGACAAATACATCGTCGATGCCGAACAGCCCCAATGCCTGCAGGTTGGCACTGAGGTCCTTTTGTTGGACGGCTTTGGCGTTCTGGTGCGCAGCGAGCTGGAACACGCCGTCATCCATGAACAGCAAGCCGATGGGCAGATCGAACGCGCCACCGGCCAGCACAATATCCAGCGCTTCCCGTGCGCTCGGCCCGGACCACGGCGCCTGACGGCTGATCACCAATAAGGATTTAGACATCTCACGACCCTCCAAAACAGATCAGGCGGTCGGCATCCTGGATCGCATCATGTAATTGCCCCAGGCCAGACAGCGCCCAGGGCGCATCCAGATTCACCGCTGTGCGCTGATACCGCGTGGCTTCCTCTTGGTTGAGCACGCCACGGCGTAACGCAGCGGCAATGCACACCACGCCATCAAGCTGGTGCTGGCTGACAAACTCACGCCATTGGCGGGCGATGTCTTGCTCATCCTGGGGCGCAACGATGTTGTTGGACGCGCTGTACACGCCATCCTGATAGAAAAACAGCCGCACAATCTCGTGCCCGCCGGCCAGCGCCGCCTGGGCGAACAGCAGGGCGCGGCGCGAGGAGGGCGCGTGGGCCGCGGAAAACAGGGCAATCGCAAACTTCATGGAACACTCTGCAAGCAAACGTGGGCCAATGATAAAGCCGCCGCCACGAAAAAGCCCGCCGTGATCAAAACGGTCACCTTTGCTGACTGTTTCGGCGATTGCCGGAAAGCGCAGGGCTGCCTAGTCTGTGGGCAGTCGAAACGGAAATGGAGTGCCCATGTCAGGTCCCTTGGCGTCCCTCAAAGTGCTGGATTTTTCCACCCTGCTGCCCGGCCCGTTTGCCTCCCTGATGCTGGCGGACATGGGCGCCGAGGTGCTGCGTATCGAGTCGCCCACGCGCCTGGACCTGTTGCGGGTGCTACCGCCCCATGATCAGGGCACATCGGCCAGCCACGCCTATCTCAACCGCAATAAACGCAGCCTGGCGCTGGACCTCAAGCAGGCCGAGGCGCTGGAGATCGTGCGGGCGCTGGTGAAGGACTACGACATCCTGCTCGAACAATTCCGACCGGGGGTGATGGAGCGTCTGGGTTTGGGTTATGAGGCATTGAAGTCGATCAATCCCCGGCTGATTTATGTGTCGATCACCGGTTATGGCCAGACAGGTCCCTATAAGGACCGCGCCGGGCACGATATCAACTACCTGGCGTTGGCCGGTGTGGCCAGCTACACCGGGCGCCAGGACAGCGGGCCGCTGCCGTTGGGCGTGCAAGTGGCGGACGTGGGCGGTGGTTCGCTGCATGCGGTGGTGGGGTTGCTCGCGGCGGTCATCGCGCGGCAGCAGAGCGGGGTTGGTCAATACCTGGATGTGAGCATGACCGACTGCTCGTTCAGCCTGAACGCCATGGCCGGCGCGGGTTACCTGGCGTGTGGGGTGGAGCCGGAGCGGGAAAGTCATGTGCTCAATGGCGGCAGCTTTTACGATTACTATCGCTCGCGGGATGGGCGCTGGATGTCGGTGGGTAGCCTGGAACCTGGGTTTATGCAGCAACTCTGCGAGGCGCTGGGACGGCCGGAATTGGCGGCGCTGGGTTTGTCTCCCAAGCTGAAGGTGGCGCTGCAGGTTGAATTTGAGAAGCGCAGCTTTGATGAGCTGTGCGCGTTGTTCGCCGGAGTGGATGCGTGCGTGGAGCCGGTGTTGAGCCTGAGTGAGGCGGTGGAGCATCCACAGCTCAAGGCGCGGCAATTGGTCAGCCAGGTGCCACGGGGCGATGGGTCGACTCAGGCGCAACTGGCCTGTCCTTTGAAGTTTTCCGAGGGTTTGCCGCCGCCCCGACATATCGGTGCCGAGGTGGGGGCGCACAGTGACGAAGTGCTGGCGGAGTTGGGATTCAGTGTTCAGCGGATAGACGCCTGGCGAAAAAACGGCACAATTCTGTAGGAGCCGGCTTGCCGGCGATGGCGATCTTGAGGGCGCCATCGCCGGCAAGCCAGCTCCTACAGAAGAGGTCACTCCACCCGCGTTTCCCCAGTAAACACCAAGGTTTGCCGGCACCGCCTGCACAAATACCGCCGCCCCTGAGCCACCATGCCATGGCGTTGTGACGAGAACGGAAAGTCACTGTCCGCACACGGGCATCGGTAGATATAACGGGTCACTTGGCGACGCTTCACTTCATAGGTGTGGCAACGGTCCGGCGGCAGTTCGTAAACCCCGCGCATGATCAATTGCCATTCCTCACCATGGGGCTGGATGCGTTCACCAAACAATTGGTGGGCAATCAGGTGCGCCACTTCATGGGCCACGGTCTGTTTCAGGAAGTGTTGGCTGTTTTCACGGTACAACTGTGGGTTGAAACGCAGCAGGTTCTCGTGCAAATGCGCGACACCGGCCTTCTGGCCCCGCAGCTTGAGGCTGACCTGGGGGCGTTTGAAGCTTCGTTTGAAAAAGGATTCGGCTTGTAGGAAACAATCTTCGACGCGGGTATTGAGTTGCTCGGGCATGCTGACCATATCTCCAGAGACGCCCAGTATGCCGCAAAGCTGGGTGTTTCCGAATCTGTCAGGCGCCGAATGGTCATGCATGATGCACAAAGCCACCTTGCGGTGGCTTTGCCTAGGGTTTTAAACGGTCAGTTGGTGTAGATCGGGCCCACGCCCAGCCCCCAGACGATCACGGTAAACGCCATGATTGCCACCAGTACCACCAGGCCCACGGCCAGTACCGAGCTGGAAAATAGAAAGCCTTCATCCGGATCGATGTTCATGAAGGTCGGCAGCCCCACATAAAGTAAGTACACCGTGTAGCAAATGGCCGCCGTGCCCACGACCATGCCCAGCCACATATGCGGATACAGTGCGGCCAGCCCACCGATAAACAGCGGCGTAGCGGTGTAGGTGGCAAAGGCCACGCAGCGTGCCATGCTGGGGTTGGCGTCGTAGGTGCGCGCCATCCAGTGAATGAACGCACCCATCACCGCCACGCCACCGAGCATGGCAGCGTAGGACATGATGGTCATCCACAAGGCGCTTTCCTGGGTCAGCATCACTGGCGCACGGTTGCCGATGACCCAGCCAACCTGGGTGGTGCCGATAAAGGCGGAAACGGCGGGGATCGCCGCGAGAATCAAGGTGTGAGTGAGGTACATGTGGCCGATGCTTTCTTCTTTATCGCCACGGATTTCCCGCCATTCCTGGTCGGGATGGGTAAACAGCCCCACGACGTGATGGATCATGCCAGTCACTCCTGTCGTTATTACCATCGCCCCCCATCGGAGCGCCCACGGGCCAAATGGCCTCAGAGGTCTGGATAGATGTGCGACCTCTAGTCGCAGTATAGGAAGTGATGACCTGAATAACTGTAGGGCCTTTAGAGCAAATTGCGCTGTAAACATTGGGCTTAATCGCGGCGGGGTCTTTGTAGGAGCCGGCTTGCCGGCGATTGCGGTATAAAGTGCCACCAAGGTGTGGCGGCCACCGCGATCGCTGGCAAGCCAGCTCCTACAATGGAACTCGCTGGTTCTTATCGGTAAAATGCTGCGCTTTTCGTCACACACCTCTAGCGGATCCAAGCGCCATGGGCACTCTTACGGTCAACCAGAACAAACTGCAAAAACGCCTGCGTCGCCTGGCCGGTGAAGCGGTCGCCGATTTCAACATGATCGAGGACGGCGACAAGGTCATGGTCTGCCTCTCCGGCGGCAAAGACAGTTACACCATGCTCGACGTGCTGCTGCACCTGCAAAAGGTCGCGCCGATCAGGTTCGAGATCGTCGCCGTCAACATGGACCAGAAACAACCGGGCTTCCCTGAGCATGTGCTGCCGGCCTATCTCAAGGAGTTGGGCGTCGAGTACCACATCGTCGAGAAAGATACCTACTCGGTGGTCAAGGAGCTGATTCCGGAAGGCAAGACCACGTGCTCGCTGTGCTCGCGCCTGCGCCGTGGCACGCTGTACACCTTCGCGGATGAAATCGGCGCGACCAAGATGGCCCTGGGTCACCACCGCGACGATATCGTTGAGACCTTCTTCCTCAATATGTTCTTCAACGGCTCGCTCAAGGCCATGCCGCCCAAGTTGCGCGCCGATGACGGGCGTAACGTGGTGATCCGCCCGCTGGCGTATTGCAACGAGAAGGACATCCAGGCCTACTCCGACTTCAAGCAGTTCCCGATCATCCCGTGCAACCTGTGCGGCTCCCAGGAGAACCTGCAACGCCAGGTGGTCAAGGACATGCTGGTGGACTGGGAGCGCAAGACCCCGGGCCGTACCGAAAGCATCTTCCGCAGCCTGCAGAATGTGCAGCCGTCGCAGTTGGCTGACCGCAACCTGTTCGACTTCACCAGCCTGAAAATCGATGAGACTGCCGCCTCGCGTTTCGTCAATGTGGTGAACCTCTGAGCTGTTTCAACGCTCTGACACACGGCGCTCGCGGGCGCCGTTTTCAATTCAATTCCCAGGAGAGGGCATGCGCGATTACAAGTGGCTGCACGAATATTGTCTGAACCGCTTCGGTTCGGCGGCCGAGTTGGAAGCCCATCTGCCTGTAGCCAAGACCCCGGCGCAACTGCGCAAGATCAGCGATGATCGCTACCTGTCGACCCTGGCGCTGCGTGTGTTTCGTGCGGGCTTGAAGCACAGCGTGGTGGATGCCAAGTGGCCGGCGTTCGAAAAGGTGTTTTTCGGCTTCGACCCGGAAAAAGTCGTGCTGATGGGCGCCGAGCATCTGGAGCGGCTGATGCAGGACACCAGCATCATCCGGCATTTGGGCAAGCTCAAGAGCGTGCCGCGCAATGCGCAGATGATCCTCGACATCGAGCAGGAGAAGGGCAGCTTCGGCGCGTTTATCGCCGATTGGCCGGTGACTGATATCGTCGGGCTATGGAAGTACCTGAGCAAGCACGGCCATCAACTTGGCGGGCTGTCAGCGCCGCGCTTCTTGCGCATGGTCGGCAAGGACACTTTTGTGCCGAGTTATGACGTGGTGGCGGCGCTGAACGCGCAGAAGATCGTCGACAAGGCACCGACCAGCCTGCGCGACCTGGCGACGGTGCAGGGCGCGTTCAACCAGTGGCACGCCGAGAGTGGGCGGCCGATGTGCCAGTTGTCGATGATGTTGGCGTACACCGTCAATCACTAACCGCTTTTACTGTGGCGAGCGGGCTTGCCCCGCGTTGGGCTGCGAAGCAGCCCTAATTCTGCTATCGCATTTTTTCAGATGGATGCCATCGTCTGTTTTTGGGGCCGCTGCGCAGCCCAACGCGGGGCAAGCCCGCTCGCCACAACGCTAGGTTATTCAGTCAACCGCCGATTCAACTGATGCCGCCACCGCACATACAACAACGCCGTACAAAACACCGCCAGGCTCGCCAGCATCTCCAGCACCCCGAACCACTGCCGGTTCGGGTCATACGCCGCCAGCGCGCCCTTGATGAAATACAGGTTCACCACAAAGCACATCCACGAGTGCCCGCGCGCGCTGCCCAGCAGCATGCCTGGCGCGAGCAACAGCAGCGGCACCAGTTCGATCAGCAGGATCACCCACGGCCGCGCGCCATGCAGGTCGGCGACGAATAGGTAATACACGCACAGCAGACCCACCAGGCCCAAAAACGCCAGCAGGCTGAGCACGCGTGCCAGCTTGACCCGCGGCTCGAGCCACGCTTGGGGTGGCAGGACCTTAGGCTTTCTGGCCACTGCCGCTCTCCAGCAAGGTAGCGGTAGTCGCCAGACGCAGGCCAAGGGCACGGCACAGGGCGATTTCATGTTGATCGAGCATGCGTTTGCCGTCGGGGCCGGCGTGATGGCTGGCGCCATACGGTGTGCCACCGCCCTGGGTGTCGAGCAAGGCCTGTTCGCTGTAGGGCAGGCCAGTGATCAGCATGCCGTGGTGCAGCAGCGGCAGCAGCATCGACATCAACGTGGTTTCCTGACCACCGTGCAGGCTGGCAGTGGAGGTGAACACCCCGGCCGGCTTGCCGACGAGGGCGCCGGTGAGCCATAGGTTGCTGGTACCGTCGATGAAATACTTGAGCGGCGCCGCCATGTTGCCGAAACGGGTCGGGCTGCCCAGGGCCAGGCCCGAGCAGTGCTTCAGGTCGTCGAGGCTGGCGTATAGCGCGCCTTCGTCCGGAATGCTCGGCGCTACGGCTTCGCACTCGGTGGAGATCGCCGGCACGGTGCGCAGTCGCGCTTCCATGCCGCCTTGCTCAATGCCCCGGGCTATCTGCCGGGCCATTTCGCTCACCGAGCCATTGCGGCTGTAATACAACACCAGCACATAGGGCGACGTCACGGCAGGATCTCCAGCACGTTTTCCGGCGGACGGCCAATGATGGCTTTGTCGGCGGTTTCCAGGATCGGGCGCTCCATCAGCTTCGGGTGCTCGGCGATGGCGGCAATCAACTGGGCTTCGCTGAGGCTGGCGTCGGCGAGGTTGAGCGCCTTGTATTCATCTTCGCCGGTGCGCAGCAGTTGGCGGGCGCTGATGCCCAGCTTGCCCAGCAGCGTCTTTAATTGCGCGGCGTTCAGCGGGGTTTCCAGGTAGCGCACCACGTTGGGCGTGAGGCCGCGGGCTTCCAGCAGTTCCAGCGCACCGCGGGATTTCGAGCAGCGCGGGTTGTGATAAAGCGTCAGATCGGTCATGTGCGGGTCGCATCTTGCGTAAGGTGGCGGGTATTCTACCCGCGCAGCGACCTGTCCTTAAACCGTAAGAGGCGATAGGTCGCAGCCAACGTTCATTTTTGCGAAGGATTACCCCATGACAAGGCGACTGATCGGTGCATTGGCGATCATCACAACCCTGCTGCTCAGCGGCTGCGGTAACGATTACGGCGTTGACCAATATGGCAAGAAGGTGGCTGCCGAACGCTTGGACAAGCAGTGGCTGGTGGTCAACTACTGGGCCGAATGGTGTGGCCCGTGCCGCACGGAAATCCCCGAGCTGAATGCCTTGGCCGAGCAACTGAAGGCGCAGAACGTGGGCGTATTCGGGGTCAACTTCGACAACGTGCAAGGCGAAGAGCTGAAAGCCGCCAGCGATAAGCTGGGCATCAAGTTCACGGTGCTGGCGCAGAATCCGGAAGAGATTTTCGATATTCCACGCAGCGAAGCCTTGCCGGTGACCTACATCATCGATGACAAGGGCAAGGTGCGTGAGACGTTGATGGGCGAGCAGACGGCGGACGGGGTGTTGGCCAAGCTCAAAGCTCTGAAGGGCTGACACGCTTTTACTGTAGGAGCGAGCTTGCTCGCGAAGAACGTCAACGATAACGCGTTTATTCTGGTCACGCGCGTTGTCCTTTGGTTCTTTGCGAGCAAGCTCGCTCCTACAGTGGAAGGAGGATCAGCCTTCTTCAAGCCATAGGCGAATCGGCTTGCCCTCGGCCGGCCAGAATCGCGTCTGTTCGATCGGCGAGATGTCCCAGCGCTGTACACCCTGCAGGGCCTGGAAGAAGCGGTGTTCCTGCTCCATCAAGGCCTCGGCGCAGAGTTTGCGGGTGCTGCCGATCTGGCCGAAGCTGAGTTTTTCGCCGTCGACGGTGTAGGGCGCGAACCAGTGGTTGCAGCCGCCGTTGCCGTAGGCACGGCCATCGGCGCCGAGGGTAACGGTCAGGTGCGCGTAGTCCATCAGCGGCCGTTCACCAATCCATTCCACCACGTAGCTGTGATCCTGCTTGAGCTTGACCGCGTCCCCGGCGCAACCCGTCAGGGCCGCCCCGACGGCGGCGAGCAGAAGCAGGCCTCTCATTGCGCGGCCTGCTGGCATTTCGGGCAGCGGTGCTTGTCGCCCTCGCTGGCCCAGCCCAATTCGGCAATGCGCGCGTTAGCGGCGGGTTGCAGCGGCGCTTTGGTCAGCTTGGTTTCCACCGCGAATTCAAACTCCAACACCGCATCGCAGCTGTCGCAGTTGACCTTCCAGGTGTGAATCTCCAGCTCGCCGAACTTCGGCCCCTGGGCCATGGCGACCCACTGGCCCGCCGGGCGGATGGAGTAGCGCGCATCACCTTCGACGGTGAGGCGCATCGACAGGGTTTTACTGCCGCGCAGGGAGACGATCAAAACGTCGCCATGCTTGATCGAACCCCCATTGCCAGTGACCTGGTAACGGCCCGGCACCAGGGCGCGGCATTCGATCAGGGTGTGTTGCGGGCTCAGCAAACTGAAGCGGAAATCGTGTTCGGCCATGGATCCTCCAAATAGGCGCGGCATCCTATCACGGGTGCTGGCTCATCATGAGCCTGGTATGTGACCGCTGATCATCCCTCGACGAGGTTCTGCGCCCGCCCATTGGCCCAGGCCGCAATGTTGGCCAGGGTAGTACCGGCAATCGCTGCCAGGGCTTCGCGGGTAAGAAACGCCTGGTGGGCGGTGATGATCACGTTGGGGAAG
This sequence comes from Pseudomonas reactans, assembly GCF_013385825.1. Taxonomy (GTDB): domain Bacteria; phylum Pseudomonadota; class Gammaproteobacteria; order Pseudomonadales; family Pseudomonadaceae; genus Aquipseudomonas; species Aquipseudomonas reactans. Next base: position 134,714 of record NZ_JACAPG010000005.1, read on the forward strand.
GTCAGCAGGCGGGCGAGTACGTCGTCCTGTAGGGGCAGGTCGGAGCGGTCTTCGAAGAACAGCTGGGCTTCTTCTTCATACACATCCAGTCCCAGGTAGCCGAGCTGACCGTCCTTGAGCGCTTCGATCAGCGCCGGCGTGTCGACCAGCCCGCCGCGACCGGTGTTGATCAGCATCGCGCCTGGCTGCATCTGCGCCAGGGAACGGGCGTTGATCAAGTGCTTGCTGTCGGCGGTCAGCGGGCAATGCAGGCTGATGATCTGCGCCTGGGCCAGCAGTTCGGGCAGGCTCACGTAGCGCGCTTCCAGGGCCTGCACTTGCGGGTTGGGGAAGGGGTCGTAGGCGAGTAACCGGCAACCGAAGCCGGCCATGATTTTGGCGAAGGTGGCACCGATCTGCCCGGTGCCGACCACGCCGACGGTCTTGCCCACCAGGTCGAAACCGGTGAGGCCGTGCAGGCTGAAATCACCGTCGCGGGTGCGGTTATAAGCGCGGTGCAGGCGACGGTTGAGGGCGAGGATCAGCGCGACCGCATGCTCGGCCACCGCATGGGGCGAATACGCCGGCACGCGCACGATGGTCAGGCCCAGCTGTTTGGCGGCGGCCAGGTCCACATGGTTGTAGCCCGCCGAACGCAGCGCGATCAACCGCGTGCCGCCCTTGGCCAGGTGCTCCAGGACCGGGGCGCTGAGGTCGTCGTTGATAAAGGCGCAGACCACTTCGTGATGCTCGGCAAGGGCCACGGTGTCGAGGTTGAGGCGGGCGGGCTGGAACTGCAGTTCCAGGCCGGGCGGCAGGGGTTCGCCGAGAAAACTGTCGCGGTCGTAGGTCTGGCTGCTGAAAAGAATGACGCGCATGGAAAAGCTCCCTGCAATTCAAGAGTTGGGATAAGTCCCCTGTAGGAGCGGGCTTGCCCGCGAAAAACGCCAGGACAGCACGTTTCTACAGGCACCCGTGTAATCGTTGACGACCTTCGCGGGCAAGCCCGCTCCTACAAGGGCGTTCAGGCGTTGACCCGCGCTTCACTGGCGAGTCGGGCAATGGCCATGTCCAGTTCGTCCAACGCATGCTGGGCCTTGGCGTCGTCCTGCTTGAGCAGGGTTTCGGCGCGGTGGCACGCAGCCCGCAACTGCGGTACGCCGCAGTAACGGGTGGCGCCGTGCAGGCGGTGCACGCGTTCGATCAGGGCGTTGTTGTCGTTGGCGTCACGGGCAAGGGTGATGGCGAGTCGGTCGGCCTCCAGGGAGGCGAGCAGCATGGCGAGCATATCCGCCGCCAGATCAGCCTTGCCGGCGGCCAGGCGCAAGCCTTCTTCATGGTCCAGCACGGGCAGTTGTATGCCGGGGCCGAGGCCGTCTGATGCGCGTTCCGGGCCTTGATTGCGCAGCGCTAGGCCGGTCCACTTCAACACCACCTGGGCCAGTTGCCGCTCGCTGATGGGTTTGGTCAGGTAATCGTCCATGCCGCTTTGCAGCAAGGCGCGTTTTTCGTTGGCCATGGCGTGGGCGGTGAGGGCGACCACCGGCAATGGCGTGCCGCTGCGTTCGCTTTCCCACTGACGGATCGCCTCGGTGCTCTGGCGGCCGTCCATGCCGGGCATTTGCACGTCCATCAGTACCAGGTCGAAGGTATCCTGTTTCACCGCGTCGATGGCGGCATACCCGCTTTCCACGGCGCGCACTCGTGCGCCCATGTCTTCCAGCAGGGTCTGTACCAGCAGCAGGTTCGCCGGGTTGTCGTCCACGCACAGCACGCGCGGCGCACGACTGGACAACGGCTCGCCCGGTTCGCTGCGCGATGGGCGCGGGCTGATCAGGTCGGACAGCGCGCGACGCAGCTTGCGCGTGCACGCCGGCTTGGCCTGCAACTGGCTGTTGGGGTTGGGCACGGATTGGTTGAACAGCATCTGTTCGGTGGTCGGGCACAGCACCAGCACTTTGCAGCCCAAATGTTCGAGGTCCCATAGATGCTGGTTGAGGCGCTCGGGCGGGATGTCGTTGGCGGTCACGCCGAGTACCGCAAGGTCGATGGCCTGCTCGGTCTGATGGGCGCTGGTGATACCGTTGGTGAGGCTTTCCAGGCTATTGAACGGCGTGACGTCCAGGCCGCAGTCTTCCAGTTGATGTTGCAGCGCCTGGCGCGCCAGTTCGTGGTTTTCCAGCACTGCCACGCGATGGCCCAGCAGCGGCGCGCAAGGCAGGTCTTCGACATCGTCACGGGTCTTGGGCAGGTTCAGGCTGATCCAGAATTCCGAGCCTTCGCCTGGCGTGCTGTCTACGCCGATTTCACCGCCCATCTGCTCGATCAGGCGCTTGGAAATCACCAGGCCCAATCCCGTGCCGCCGGGTTGGCGCGACAGCGAGTTGTCGGCCTGGCTGAAGGCCTGGAACAGCGCGCGCACGTCCTGATTGGACAGGCCGATGCCGGTGTCCTGCACGCTGATGCGCAATTGCACGCTGTCTTCCTGCTCGTCCTCGATCATCGCCCGGGCGACAATGGTGCCTTCGCGGGTGAACTTGATCGCGTTGCTGATCAGGTTGGTGAGGATCTGCTTGAGGCGCAGCGGATCACCCACCAGCGCCAGCGGCGTATCGCGATACACCAGGCTTACCAGTTCCAACTGCTTGGCGTGGGCGGCGGGGGCGAGGATGGTCAGGGTGTCTTGCAGCAAGTCGCGCAGGTTGAACGGGATGCTGTCGAGCACCAGCTTGCCGGCTTCGATTTTCGAGAAGTCGAGGATCTCGTTGATGATGCCCAGCAGGTTGTCGGCGGACTTTTCGATGGTGCCCAAGTAGTCGAGCTGGCGTGGGGTCAGCTCGCTTTTTTGCAGCAAATGGGTAAAGCCGAGAATGCCATTGAGCGGCGTGCGGATTTCATGGCTCATGTTGGCTAGGAACTCCGACTTGATGCGGCTGGCCTCCAGGGCCTCCTTGCGCGCCAGGTCCAGCTCGATGTTCTGGATCTCGATGGTTTCCAGGTTCTGGCGCACGTCTTCGGTGGCTTGGTCGATGCTGTGTTGCAGTTCTTCCTGGGCGTTCTGCAAGGTCTCGGCCATGCGGTTGATGCCCGAGGCGAGCTGGTCCAGTTCCTGGCTGCCCAAGGGCGGCAAGCGGGTTTCCAGGTTGCCGTCCTTGAGTTGGGCCACGGCTTGTTTGATCTGGCCGATGGGCGAGTTGATGGTGCGGCTGATGCGCAGGGCCAGCGCCGCGGTGCAGATCAGGCCGATGGCGATCAGCAACAAACTGGCGAACAGGCTGCGGTAGCCACGCAGCAACATGCCGTTGTGGGACAGTTCCACCTCGACCCAACCCAGCAGGCGGTCGGCTTCATCCGGGATCAGCTCGCCCGCGAGGTTGCGATGGCGGCCAAACACCGGCAGCAAATAGCGGGTGGCGTCATTGCCAGTGCGCTGCAATAAATGGGAGCTGTTGCCGACCGGCGGCTGGTTGAGCATGGTCGGGCCGGCGTGGGCGAGGGGCGCGCGATCGGGGCTGAGGAAGGACACGGCACGCACATCGGGCTGTTCCAGGGATTGGGTGGCGATGCGCTCGAGCAAATCGGTATTGCGCGCACTGAGGGCGGGCGCGACCAGAGGCGCCAACTGTTCGGCGATCATTTCGCCGCGTTGCAGCAATTGGGTCTGCAGTTCAGAAAGCTGCATCCAGGTGAAATAGCCGCCCAGCAACGAGGCCATCAGGCTGGTCGGTAATAAGGTCAGCAACAGTACGCGGCCTTTTATCCCCATTCTTGTCAGCACGCCACTCTCCTGCTACCACATTGATATCTACGGAATTGCGCGGGCATCCGGCCCGCGCCACCTGCGCAGTGTAGCCATTTGCGCGGCGAGGAATCTTGCAAATTAATGACCTACGGCAATCTTGAAGGCATTTGGCGGCCAGTGGCGATTGCCTGCGGCGGGGTTATCTTGAATAATCAGTCATTGAGAATGACTTGCAGATACTAATGAATCCCGTAGCAATTGGCCTGCCCAGTATCCTGACCATCGAAGACGACCCCGTGTTGGGCGCTTATGTCCATGAGCACCTGGGACGTTGTGGTTTCCACGTCACGTGGTGCCAGAATGGCCAGCAAGGCCTGCAGATGGCGCGTGACCAAGTGTTCGACGTGGTGTTGATGGACATTCTGCTGCCAGGGCTGGACGGTTTGTCGATCCTGACCCATCTGCGCCAGAGTCATTCGATCCCGGTGATCCTGATGTCGGCACTGGGTGCCGAGGCCGATCGCATCAGCGGTTTTCGCCTGGGCGCCGACGACTACCTGCCCAAGCCCTTCAGCATGATCGAGTTGCGCGTGCGCATCGAGGCTATCCTGCGTCGGGTGGCACTGGACCGACGTCCGTTGCCGAGCCTGGCGCCAACGCGTGACGATGCCCGTACCCTGCGCTTTGACGATGAGCTGTGCGATGTCTGCCACCGGGAACGTTGGGCTGGCCTGACCCGCAGTGAGTATCGCCTGTTGGAAACCCTGCATCGCAACGCTGAAGAAGTCCTCAGCAAACCCTTCCTTTACCAGCATGTGCTGCAACGCGGTTACGCGCCCCATGACCGTAGCCTCGACATGCATATCAGCCAGATCCGCCGCAAGCTCAAGGCCATCGGCTACACCGAGCGCGAAGTGCGCACGGTGTGGGGCAAGGGCTATGTATTGAGCGGTGCCGATGACAGCCTTTAAACGCCTGCCGGGCAAACACTCGTTATTCTGGAAGCTGGCCTGCCTGTTGATCGCCTTCTGTTTGCTGATGATCTGGCTCAGTTGGTCGTGGGGGCGCTACATGGAGCAGAAGAACGCCTACCTGTCGGATGAAGCGCGGATCACCTTGAGTGGCTACGCGGTGCGAGCGGAGCAGGCCTGGAACCGAGACGGCAATGCGGGCGTCGATGCGTGGCTGCAGGAGATGGGCAAACGCGAAACCACCTGGATAGGCGTGATCGGCAATGACCTGCAATCGCTGAGCAGCTACCCGCTGACCGACAAGGAAAGCCAGCGCCTCACCTTTCTGCGTGGCCTGGACTGGCCGGTGAGCCGGCATACCAAAGGCCTGCCGTGGCTGAAAATCCCGTTTCCCGTCGACCCCAACGCAGGTTCGCTGGTGATTGAATTGCCGCAGCGCTTCATGCCAGGGCGTTATCAACTGTTCTGGCGGGTGGTGACCAATGGCGTGATCCCCGGCCTGTTTACTTTGTTGCTGTGTGTCGGCCTGTATCGGCTGCTGATCATGCCCCTCAATCAATTGCGTGAGCAGGCCAATGCCTGGCGGGCCGACCAGTTGAATACGCGGCTGTCCCACGACGCCACCAGTCGTCAGGATGAATTGGGTGAGCTAGGCCGTGCGTTCGACCATATGTCCGAGCGCTTGCAGGGCACGGTGGTTTTGCAGCAGCAACTGCTGCGGGACATGTCCCATGAGCTGCGCACACCGCTGAGCCGCCTGCGCGTGGCCTGTGACAGTGAGCAGGACCTGACGCAACTGCGCGAGCGGCTTGGCCGTGAGATCGACGCCATGCAACGCCTGGTGGAAGACAGTCTGCAACTGGCCTGGTTGGACACCGAGCGGGCGCCGATGCCCCAGGAAGATATCCAGCTTCAGGCGCTGTGGGACATGTTGCGCGAAAACGCATGCTTCGAAAGCGATTGGCCCGCATCACGCCTTCCGTGCCTGCTCGGCCCGGAGTGCTGGGTGCGGGGCAACCTGAATGCGTTGGCCCAAGCCCTGGAAAACATCCTGCGCAACGCTATTCGCCACTCACCCTTGGGCGAAGTGGTCAGCCTGGATGGCCGGCGTGAGGGGGATTACTGGCATGTATGGCTGGAGGACCAGGGCGGCGGGATCGATGACGGAGACCTGGAACGAATCTTCGCGCCCTTCACCCGCTTGGACGGATCACGCCCCGGCGATGGTGGCTTCGGTCTGGGCTTGAGCATCGCGCGCAATGCCGTGCAACGTCAGGACGGCAGCCTGTGGGCGGAAAACACCGGAAAAGGGCTGCGAGTGCACCTGCGCCTGCGGGCTTGCTAGGCGCGACGCTGTTTGCGTTTTTTCCATTGATGGGCCACCCACCAGCGCCAGTAGCCCATGGTCAGGCAATACGCGAGCGCACCCAGCACCAACCCCAACACCACTGAACCCAGCAGGAACGGCTGCCATAACGTGCTCAATTGGCCGCTGATCCATTCCCACGTCAGGTCATCCGGCAGGCTGCGCGGCGGCACATTCATCAGCCAGGCGCCGGTCATGTAGGTGCAGATAAATACCACCGGCATGGTGATCGGGTTGGTCAGCCATACCAGGCTGACCGCGATGGGCATGTTGCCGCGCACGGTGATCGCCAGGACAGCGGCCAGCAGCATCTGTAACGGAATCGGAATAAAAGCCGCGAACAAACCCACAGCCATTGCGCGTGCGACCGAGTGGCGGTTCAGGTGCCAGAGGTTCGGGTCATGCAGCAAGGTGCCAAGAAACTGTAATGACTTGTGTTCCCTGATACTGCTGGGGTCAGGCATGTACCGTTTGAATAAGCGCCGGGGCATAAGGGGTCCAGGTCAGTTCGAGGGGCAAGTATGCCCGCATTCTATAAACAGAAAATTCAGACTTTGTGACAAAACATCATAGGCCGTGCTGGGCATCCGGCTAAGACTGAGTGGATCACTTGAAAAGGATGATCCATGAGGACAGGGATGTTCGCGTTTGCGCTGGGGTTGCTGGCCTTGCGCTTTTTACCGGGATTGCCGACGACCGGCTGGCTGATCGCCTTGCTGGTGCTGGCCTTGATGCTATTGCCGTTTCGCACGTATCCCTTGGCGTTTTTCCTGTTCGGGCTGAGTTGGGCGTGCATGAGCGCGCACTCGGCGCTGGATGATCGCCTCAAGCCAGTGCTGGACGGCCAGACGCGCTGGGTGGAAGGGCGGGTCAGCGGGCTGCCGCAACAGACGGACGAGGGCGTGCGCTTTGTACTGACCGACAGTCGGTCGCGTAATGCCCGGCTGCCCACGCGCATCCGGGTGTCCTGGCGTGGCGGGCCGCCCGTGCGCAGCGGTGAACGCTGGCGCCTGGCAATCACCCTCAAGCGGCCCGCCGGGTTGCTGAACTTCCATGGGTTTGATCAGGAGGCTTGGCTGCTGGCCCAGCGCATTGGCGCCACGGGCACGGTAAAGGACGGGCAGCGCCTGTCACCGGCTGCCAACGCCTGGCGCGACAGTGTGCGTCAGCGTTTGCTTGCGGTGGACGCCCAAGGCCGGGAGGCGGGCCTGATTGCCCTGGTGCTGGGCGATGGCTCTGGATTGACCGCTGCTGATTGGCAGGTGCTGCAAGACACCGGGACTGTCCATTTGCTGGTCATCTCCGGCCAGCACATCGGTTTGCTCGCTGGCTTGATCTACGGCTTGATCGCCGGCCTGGCCCGTTACGGGGTTTGGCCTCGAACCTGGCCCTGGCTGCCCTGGGCCTGTGGGTTGGCGTTTGCCACGGCGCTGGGTTATGGCTTGCTGGCCGGGTTTGGCGTGCCGGTGCAGCGCGCGTGTGTGATGGTTGGCTTGGTGCTGGTGTGGCGATTGCGCTTCCGTCATCTGGGGCTGTGGTGGCCTTTGTTGCTGGCGCTCAATGGGGTGTTGGTCCTGGAGCCGTTGGCCAGTTTGCAGCCTGGGTTCTGGCTTTCCTTTGCGGCGGTGGCGGTGCTGATCCTGGCGTTTGGTGGCCGGCTGGGGCCGTGGAGCCTGTGGCAGGCATGGACCCGGCCGCAGTGGTTGATTGCCATCGGGTTGTTTCCGGTCTTGTTGGTGTTGGGGTTGCCGATCAGCCTGAGTGCACCGTTCGCTAACCTGGTGGCGGTGCCATGGATCAGCCTGGTGGTGTTGCCGCTGGCGTTGCTGGGTACTGCATTGCTGGCGTTGCCGTTTGTGGGGGAAGGTCTGCTGTGGCTGGCGGGCGGGGCACTGGGTGCCTTGTTCAACGGCTTGGCGTGGCTTGCCGGGCAGATGCCGGCCTGGATTCCGGCCGACGTACCGCTGGGGTATTGGCTGGTGAGTCTGCTCGGGGCTGTGCTGCTCCTGCTTCCCACAGGTGTGCCGTTTCGTGTGCTGGGCTGGCCACTGCTGTTGCTGGCGGTGTTCCCCCCGCGCACGCTGGTGCCCGACGGGCAGGTGGAGGTGACGCAGCTTGACGTCGGCCAGGGGCAATCGCTGATTTTGCGCACTCGTCATCACACGTTGCTCTATGACGCCGGCCCGCGCTCCGGCACCTTCGATCTGGGGGCTCGCGTGGTACTGCCGTCTCTGCGAAAACTCGGGGTAGGGGAGTTGGATATGCTGCTGCTCAGCCACGCCGACGCCGATCATGCCGGTGGTGCGGCAGCCGTTGCCAAGGGCATGCCGATCAAGCGCGTGGTGGGCGGGGAAACTGAAGGTCTACCCCCATCGCTCGGCACTCAACCTTGCGTCAGCGGCGAGCGATGGACCTGGGACGGTGTGACCTTTGAACTCTGGCAGTGGCCCGACGCTTTCAGTGGCAACGCGAAGTCCTGTGTTTTGCAGGTGCAGGCCAATGGCGAGCGCCTGCTACTGACCGGTGATATTGACCGCGCCGCCGAGCAGGCCATGCTCGCGTCCCCCCTGGCGGTGCCCACCGATTGGCTGCAAGCGCCGCACCATGGCAGTCGCAGCTCATCGTCCTGGCCCTTTGTGGAGCGGCTTGCTCCACGGTCCTTGTTGATCTCGCGGGGGCGCAACAACGCGTTCGGCCATCCCCATCCGCAGGTGATGGCGCGTTACCAGCGATTGGGCAGTCAGGTGTATGACAGTGCCGAGCAGGGCGCCGTGCGTCTGCAACTGGGGGCTTTCACGCCGCCGGAGGTTGCGCGCGGTCAACGCCGCTTCTGGCGCGAGCGGTTACCTTAGGCGCGGCCGATGGGGTCTGTGGTCGACGCACCTATATGGTAAAGTGGCGCACTTTTTCGAGGGGACATTCACTGTGTGGGAATTGGTCAAATCCGGCGGCTGGATGATGTTGCCGATCATCATGAGCTCTATCGCCGCACTCGGCATCGTCGCCGAACGCCTGTGGACCCTGCGCGCCAGCCGTGTGACCCCCGAGCATTTGCTGGGGCAGGTCTGGAGCTGGATCAAGAACAAGCAGCTCGACAAGGAAAAGCTCAAGGAGCTGCGCGCCAACTCCCCGCTGGGTGAAATCCTCGCCGCCGGCCTGGCCAACTCCAAACATGGTCGCGAGATCATGAAAGAGTGCATTGAGGAAGCCGCCGCCCGCGTCATCCATGAGCTTGAACGTTACATCAACGCCCTCGGCACCATCGCCGCCATGGCGCCGTTACTCGGCTTGCTCGGCACGGTGCTGGGCATGATCGATATCTTCAGCTCGTTCATGGGTTCCGGCATGACCACCAACGCGGCCGTACTGGCCGGTGGTATCTCCAAGGCGCTGATCACCACGGCCGCAGGCCTGATGGTGGGTATTCCGTCGGTGTTCTTCCACCGTTTCCTGCAACGCCGCATCGATGAACTGGTGGTGGGCATGGAGCAGGAAGCCATCAAACTGGTGGAAGTGGTGCAGGGCGACCGTGACGTGGACCTGGTTGGGGGCAAAGCGTGAAATTTCGCCGCAAGCAACGGGAAAACGTCGATATCAACCTCGCGTCGCTGATCGACGTGGTGTTTATCCTGCTGCTGTTTTTTGTCGTCACCACCACCTTCACCCGGCAGACCGAGCTGCGCGTCGACTTGCCGGAAGCCGTGAGCGGTTCGCCGGCCGAGGACCAGCAAGTCAAGCAACTGGACATCGCCATCAGCGCCGACGGGGTGTTTTCGGTGAATAACCAGTTGCTCGAGAAAAACGACCTGGCCAGCCTTATGGATGCCTTGCAGAAAGAGTCCGGCGGCGACACTAAGCTGCCGCTGTCGATCAGTGCCGATGGCAAGACCCAGCACCAGGCCGTGATCACCGCAATGGACGCCGCCGGTAAGCTCGGCTTCAGCCATTTGCGCATGACCACCGTCGAGGCGGCGGGCCAACCCTGATGGCCCTGTCTGATCGTTTGCTCAAGGCCTGGTACGAGGGCCATCCGGCGCTTGCGCTGCTGCGGCCGCTGGAGTCCTTGTATCGCCGGGTGGTGCAGGGCAAGCGTGCACGCTTCCTGGCGGGTGAAGGCGAGATCTATCAATCGCCGGTGCCGGTGGTGGTGGTGGGAAATATCACCGTGGGTGGCACCGGCAAGACGCCGTTGATCCTGTGGCTGATCGAACACTGCCGACGCAGCGGCCTGAGCGTGGGTGTGGTCAGCCGAGGTTATGGCGCCAAGCCGCCGCAGTTGCCCTGGCGGGTCGAAGCCAGCCATAGCGCCGACGTGGCGGGTGATGAGCCCTTGTTGATCGTGCAGCGCTGCGGCGTGCCGCTGATGATCGACCCCGATCGCAGCCGTGCGGTCCAGGCGCTGCTCGCCAGCGAAACCCTGGACCTGATCCTCTCCGACGACGGCCTGCAACACTATCGCCTGGCCCGCGACCTTGAACTGGTGCTGATCGACGCTGCCCGCGGCCTGGGTAACCGCCGTTGCCTGCCGGCGGGGCCGTTGCGTGAGCCGGTTGAGCGTTTGCAGAGCGTCGATGCGCTGTTGTACAACGGCGCCGTCAGTGATCGAGACGATGGTTTTGCCTTTCGCTTGCAGCCCACCGCACTGGTCAACTTGCTGACCGGCGAGCGGCAGCCGGTGGATCATTTTCCAGCAGGCCAGCAGGTGCATGCAGTCGCCGGCATCGGCAACCCGCAACGTTTCTTCACTACCCTTGAAACGCTACACTGGCAGCCGATACCCCATGGGTTTGCCGACCACGCGACTTACAGCGCCGAAGTCCTGAATTTTACGCCGTCATTGCCGCTGGTCATGACCGAAAAGGACGCGGTGAAGTGCCGCGCCTTTGCCCAGCCCGACTGGTGGTACCTTGCGGTGGATGCACTGCCGTCGCCGGCGTTCGTCGCCTGGTTCGACACGCAGCTGATGCGTCTGCTGCCTTCCCGCCTTTTGCCTTAAACCGCTGCTTTCCAGGAAACACTCATGGACACCAAATTGCTCGACATCCTCGCTTGCCCGATCTGCAAAGGCCCGCTCAAGCTCAGCGCCGATAAAACCGAGCTGATCAGCAAAGGCGCCGGCCTGGCTTACCCGATCCGTGATGGCATCCCGGTGATGCTGGAAAGCGAAGCCCGCACCCTGACCACCGATGAGCGCCTCGATAAATGACCACCGCCTTTACCGTTGTCATTCCTTCCCGCTACGCCTCGACCCGCCTGCCGGGCAAGCCGCTGCAACTGATCGGTGACAAGCCGATGATCCAATTGGTATGGGAGCAGGCCTGCAAGAGCAGCGCCGAGCGCGTGGTGGTGGCCACCGACGACCCGCGTATCATCGAGGCCTGCAAGGGCTTTGGCGCCGAGGCGGTGCTGACCCGCGAAGACCACAACTCTGGTACCGATCGCCTGGCCGAAGTCGCCACCCAGCTTGGCCTGGCGCCAGACGCCATCGTGGTCAACGTGCAGGGCGACGAACCCCTGATCCCACCGAGCGTGATCGACCAGGTGGCCGCCAACCTGGCCGCCCATGGTGAAGCGCGCATGGCGACCCTGGCCGAGCCGATCGAAGACATCGAGACCCTGTTCAACCCGAACGTGGTAAAGGTCGTCAGTGACATCAATGGCCTGGCGCTGACGTTCAGCCGTTCGACCTTGCCTTGGGCCCGCGACGCCTTCGCCAAGCAGCCTGACGTGTTGCCGGAAGGCGTGCCTTACCGTCGCCATATCGGCATTTACGCCTACCGCGCCGGTTTCCTGCATGACTTCGTCAGCTGGGGCCCATGCTGGCTGGAAAACACCGAGTCCCTGGAGCAACTGCGGGCCCTGTGGCACGGCGTACGCATCCACGTGGGCGATGCGCTGGAAGCGCCGCCCGCCGGTGTCGACACCCCGGAAGACCTTGAGCGCGTCCGTCGCCTGCTGGGGGCCTGATGGAGGTTCTGTTTGTCTGTTTGGGCAACATCTGCCGCTCGCCCACCGCAGAAGGCGTGCTGCGCCATAAATTGCGCGAAGCGGGGCTGGCGGGGCAGGTCGAGGTCGCGTCCGCCGGGACGGGTGAATGGCATGTCGGCAACCCGCCGGACCAACGCAGCCAGCGTGCGGCGTTGGTGCGCGGCTACGATTTGTCGGCCCAGCGTGCCCAGCAGGTTTCTCGCGCCGACTTTGCGCGCTATGACCTGATCCTGGCCATGGATCACAGCAACTTGCGCAACCTCAAGGCCCTGCAGCCGGGCCAGGGCAAGGCGGAGCTGGACCTGTTCCTGCGCCGTTACGACGCCGAAGTGGACGAAGTACCAGACCCGTATTACGAAGGCGAACAAGGTTTCGAACGGGTCCTGGACCTGATTGAACGTGCCTGTGATTTATTGGTGATCGAGTTGAAGGGGCGGTTATGACCTTGCAGGTGCTTGCGCAGGTGTCGCTCAAGCCATTCAACAGCTTTGGCATTGACGTGTGTGCCCAACTGTTCGCTGAGGCCCGCAGCGACGATGATGTCCGTGAGGCCTTGGCCTATTCGGCCGCACACGCGGTGCCGCTGCTGGTGATCGGCGGCGGTAGCAACTTGCTGTTGACCCAGGACATTCCGGCGCTGGTGCTGCGCATGGCCAGCCAGGGCATCCGTGTGTTGCACGACGACGGCACGCAGGTGGTGGTCGAGGCCGAAGCCGGCGAGGCCTGGCACCCGTTCGTGCTATGGACCCTGGAACAAGGCTTCTGCGGCTTGGAAAACCTCAGCCTCATCCCCGGCACCGTTGGCGCCGCGCCCATGCAGAACATTGGCGCCTACGGTGTCGAGATCAAGGATGTATTCGCCGGCCTGACCGCCCTGGATCGTCACACCGGCGAGTTGCGCGATTTCGGCCTGGAGGAGTGCAACTTTGCCTACCGCGACAGCCTGTTCAAGCACGAAACCGCCCGCTGGCTGATCCTGCGGGTGCGCTTTGCCCTTAGCCGCGCCAGCCACCTGAAACTCGACTACGGCCCGGTGCAGCAGCGGCTGGCGGGGCAGGGGATCACCGAGGCGACACCGAGTGACGTCAGTCGCGCGATCTGCAGCATCCGCCGGGAAAAACTGCCCGATCCGGCAGAGCTGGGCAACGCGGGCAGCTTCTTCAAAAACCCGCTGGTGTCCCAGGTGTTGGCGGCTGAGCTGCAGGCGCTGTATCCGGACCTGGTTGCGTACCCGCAGGCCGATGGGCAGATGAAGCTTGCGGCTGGCTGGCTGATCGACAAGGCCGGCTGGAAGGGCTTCCGTGACGGCGATGCCGGCGTGCACACGTTGCAGGCACTGGTGCTGGTCAACTACGGCGAGGCCACCGGACACGATATTGCGAACTTGGCCCAGCGTATCCAGCGCGACATTGCAGAGCGCTTCAAGGTCGATCTGGAAATGGAGCCCAACCAGTATTGAGTCCCTTCAAACAAAAATGCCCCGCATCTTTCGATGCGGGGCATTTTTTAGGGTGCTGACAATCAGTCGTCGCGGCTCATGATGCCGAAGATCTGCAACAGGCTGATGAACAGGTTGTAGATCGATACATACAGGCTGATGGTTGCCATGATGTAGTTACGTTCACCACCGTGGATGATTGCGCTGGTCTGGAACAGGATGCACACCGAGGAGAACAGCACGAAACCTGCGCTGATCGCCAGTTGCAGGCCGCTGATCTGGAAGAACATGCTCGCAACCACAGCCGCTAGCAACACGAAGAAACCAGCGGTGATGAAACCACCCAGGAAGCTCATGTCCTTGCGGGTGATCAGCACGTAGGCCGACAGACCACCAAACACCAGTGCGGTCATGGCAAACGCCGAGCTGACCACTTCCGCGCCGCCGGCCATGCCGAGGTAACGGTTGAGGATCGGGCCGAGGATAAAGCCCATGAAACCGGTCAAGGCAAACGCCGACACCAGGCCCCAGGCCGAGTCACGCAGCTTGTTTGTCAGGAAGAACAGGCCATAGAAGCCGATCAGCACGACAAAAATATTCGGGTAGCCGACGCGCATCTGCTGGGCCACGAACGCCATCACGCCGCTGAATGCGAGGGTAAGGGCGAGCAGGCCATAGGTGTTGCGCAACACACGGCTGACTTCAAGCTGCTCAGCCTGCGCGTTACCATTCACTGCGTAATTCTGTTCGCGCATGGCGACACTCCTTCGGTTTTGAAACGTTCAGTCGCAAAGATCATAACAGACGCTCTGTAACAAGCGATGGCAAGAGTTTGACAGTGTGTTTCATTCGGGTATTATGGCGCCCGCTGAGACGGGATGGGCTACTATAATCCTGTGATGCACAAGGGAAATTGGCAGAGTGGTTGAATGCACCGGTCTTGAAAACCGGCGGACGTTAATAGCGTCTCCAGGGTTCGAATCCCTGGTTTCCCGCCAAGATTCAAACAAAAGCCCCGCGAATGCGGGGCTTTTGCGTTTCTGATGGCCCGTAATGCGTCGCGCAAAACATTTGATCGTTTCCGCAACTCGACGTCAGCGGGTCGGTTTCAGGAGCTGGCGTGACGATTTGCCGTCACTTGGTGGCGGCGATGACATCAGATTGAATTGGCGCCAGCACTGAGCGCCCTCTTGAACAGGATCGATTTGACCTGTGTTTGCACATAACGCCGTGACGCTGGTGTGGATGACGTGAACAGTGCCAGCAACGTTAATCCATCTTCTTTAAGATCCAGCGAACCGGCCAGCGTCAGTACCGTGTCACCGCTCTTTTGTGCAGCGGTAAGGCTGACCGATTGTAGTGACAACCCGACCGCACCCGCGTTGATATCAGTAAAACCGGATATTTCGACACACTCGCTGGAGGTCGTCAACGTACCGCTGACACAACCTAAAGCGAGCTGACTTGACGCACTGACGTGCAGTTTCAGGTCATATCCCTCGGTCGCAAGCCATGTGCCATTTAGCGGGTTGTCTTGCTTCGAGGACATCGTAGGGGCAACAGGATTTAGTTCTATGGCCTCACCTGGAACCCGTCGATAGCTCAGTTTGTCGAGGTACGTTCCTTGATTAGCCAGATCGGGAAATTCACGGGTGGCGACGAGCAAATGCGATAGTTCGAACCGATCCTCGCCTGCAATCTGGTGGAGCTGTCCGCACAACCCCGATACCCAATGCCAACTAGGATCAGCCTGCTGCTGATCCAGCGGGTGCCAGTCTATTGCCAATGCCACAGGTAGCCCTTGTTCCTGTGAGAGACTTGTACTCGCTTGATAACCCGTTATGGCGTATTGCCCCGTTGAACCCGTGGACGACTGATACGAGCCGGTTATCACATTACCGGTAACCGTCAATGTCATTACCGAGCCGTAGTCATTTTTCCAGGTGCCTGCGACGGAAAATGGTGGCTCTGTTTGGACATTAGCTACGGTCGGGCTTAGCACCTGGTTTCCACGGACGAGCGTGCGTGCCTCTGCCTCAAAGCGCCGCGAAGATGATCGGGTGATGATCTGCGGCCCTTGCGGACGATTGAACAGCCACATCCCAACCGGCGCAAGTGAGTAAGCGCCCGGGCGACATTGCACCACGCGGTATTCGTAGACAGTGTAGCAATGCTCCATCACCAGCGAACCGACCAACACCAGGTCGGCAAGCCCCAGTGGCTCGAATTGAGGAAGGGTTTTGCCCTGATCTGGTCCTTCCTCGATCAGGACGTTGTACAGATCGGGACCGAGGGTAATCTCGCCATCGGCGAAGCCCAGGACGACCTCTGGGCTCCCTCCCTGGGCAATGCGCTCAAGGGTTTGACGCATTAGTCGGTCATCCCCTTTGAATCGCGATGAGCCAGAATCCAGTGCGAAGGTGACGTTCCTGGCCAAAACATCCCCGCCTACGGTGTAAGACACCAAGGGTGTCGACCAGATGTATTCCACGCCGCGTACTTTGCTGTAGAGCGACCACGGCAGAAAAAG
The DNA here is from genome assembly GCF_013385825.1 of Pseudomonas reactans. GTDB lineage: Bacteria > Pseudomonadota > Gammaproteobacteria > Pseudomonadales > Pseudomonadaceae > Aquipseudomonas > Aquipseudomonas reactans. The sequence goes on from NZ_JACAPG010000005.1 coordinate 150,728, forward strand.
GTGTGGGCCGCGAGTTTTTTCAGCTTCCACGGCGCCCATTTGGCAGACGCCGCGACGCGAAGCAGGGTCCCAATCGAAGGCAACGAAGGGTTGATGGGGGGCAATTTTTCCACTGTTCATCAACGTCTGAAACACAAACGAGCTTCTTCCGTCGACGTAGGCGCTGCTGCTGGGCAAGCCCATGCCACCGTCCCAGTCCAATTGGTGAAACTGCGTTCCGGTGTAGTCTGCCGCCAGTAGCAGCTGAGTGGGCAATACGGTGTTATTCAGGGTCAATACATCCGAACCGGACTTTACCTGCATGGTGCCCCAGGGGCCGAAGCTGTAAGGGCGTTGTAGGCAATCGGTGAAGGTAAAGCTGCTGGACGCCTGATAGTCAAACCGGCCAGCGCTGTAGTGCTGGCAGCGGTCGGGCGAGCACAGTGTGGAGGTTATCCAGGTAATATTGGTTCCGGAGTCCAGCGACAGCTTCAGGAGTTGCCCTGGTGTGCCTACCGGTACAAGGGTGTACCAAGGTGCGGCGCCGTTGTTCTGAAACGGGCCGCGTTGCATGGTGAGGGTCAACCCGTCACGCCATTGTTGATTGTCCATAGTGAATTCCGTTTCTGCGATTTGATGGGGTCATCCGATCGGATGACCCGGTTGAGGTCTGTAGTTATTCAAACGCAGGGGCAGGGTGCTGGCTGTCAGTCACCATGGACAACATCGGCCTGAAAGCACGATAGGCATTGTGCTAATCCAATGCCTTGCCCTCAGTTTCAGGAATGAACAGCGCCAGCAACACGGTTGCCAGCATGAAGGCATTGATAAAGGTGGTGGTCATGTTGAACGAGGCGCCGTAAGCCACCAGCGCGCCGATCAACGAGGGCGCCAGGATATTGGCCACGCGCTGAGCGAATATCGCCCAGCCATACCCGATAGTACGCAGCGGCGTCGGGTACAGCTCGGCGATCCAGGTGCCCCACACGCCCCATGCTCCCAGGCTGAAGAACGCCAGGGCGAAGTTGCTCAGGTACAGCATTTCCAGGCTTTGAGCGTTGGCGAAGCCGTAGCCGGCGAGCACTGAGGCGCTGATGAATCCGATGATGATGTATTTGCGGCCATAGCGATGGGTAAGCCATGACGCCGCCATGTAGCCGGGGATCATGCACAGTGCCGACAGCGCGATAAAACCGTAACTTTGCGGCAGGCTCAGTCCGCGTTGCTGCAACAGCGTCGGCAGCCAGGTCTGTAAGCCCCAGTAGCCCCATGAGAACGTAAAATTCACCAGGATCTGCAACGCACTGATCCTGAACAGCGCTGGTGAAAACAGCTCCCGCTGGCGCCCTAGCGTCGTTTGGTCCACTTGCAGCAAGCAATCCTCAGGCACTTGCACGGTGCCTCGGCTTAATTGTGTGATGACCGTGCGCGCCTGTGGTTGGCGATTGACGCTGGCCAGCCAGTACGGCGACTCCGGCACCCAGCGAGCCACCACTAATGCCCACAACCCACCCAGTGAACTCACCACAATGATCGTGCGCCAACCATAGGGCATCAGCCATACGGTCGCGCCCAGGGCCAGCAGCATGCCGATTGGCCATCCCGAGGCCAGGTACACGGTCAGCGCGCCGCGATGGCGTACTGGCAATAGCTCCTGATAGTGAGCAAATGTCACCACCATCATGCCGACTGCGGCCACCCCCGACAGCAGTCGTAATGCGTAGAGCGAGGCGTAGTCGGGGGCAAACGCGCTCGCCAACGACACCACGCCGTAACTGGCCAGGCTCCAGACCACTGCGCCCTTGCGGCCGATACGTTCGGCGAGCTTGCCCCAGACCAGCGAGCCTAGCAGCATGCCGATGAACATCGCGCCGATCAGGTGGCCGACGGCAAGCGCATCCAGGGAAAAATCCTTGGCGATCAGCGGCGCTGTGTAGACGATGATCATCATCTCCCACGCCTCAATGGCGAATACAAAGAACAGGGCGAGGCAGCACTTGAGGTGCTCGCGGGTCAGGGGTACGTCTCTGAATACATCGCCCACTTGCCGAGTGGAGGTGTAAGTGGTTTGTGCGGGCATTGGCGTGACGTCGCTCATAGAGAGTGCTCCAAGTGAAGGCTAGGCTTGCACACGGTTACCAATCGGCACCGGGCCCTGAAACAGGCCGAAGGCTTTGATTTCGGCTTCCGGTGGCGGCTCGCAACTGCCGACGCGGCTGGGGCTCCAACCGAAGCGCTGCTTCATGCCTGCCATGGCCTCGGCCATCTTGAACGCGGCGACCACAGGGTCGATCACGGGGACGCCAACCTCACGCTGCACCTGTTCGAAGAAACCAAATTCGATGGTGCAGCCCAAAATGATCGCTTCCGCGCCGTCTTCCTCAACGGCCTGAAATGCCTGCTCAATGATCTTGCGACGGGTGAGGGCCGGGTCTTTCTGGAACTCATCGACGCCCATGCCCAGCGCGCGCATAGAGGCGAGTCGGTCCGCCGCGCCGTAGCCTCGTATGCGCTCGCGCATTTGCTCCATCCATTTGTCTCGCCCGACGATGATCGAATAACGGTTAGCCAACTGGTCGGCGATCTGCAAACTGGCCTGGCAGGGTGCAACGACCAGGCAATTGCCGGAGATTTCCCGTGCATCCTCCAGGGCCGGATCGTAGAAGCAGCCAATCACCAGTGCATCGATGTTTTGCTGCGCGCAATCGCGGGCGACGCGTACTGTGCGCTCGTAAGTCATTGCCTCGTAGGCCCGGTACTCCAGGTGTGTTGGGCTGGGCTGCATGTCGAACGACACCACTTCGATGTGTGTCGAGGGCTGCTTGATGCCGTGCAGCAAGTCGGCGATCGGTGCGTCGAACATCGAGCAACCAATGGGGTTAAGCCAGCGCACTGTCACCGGCACATCGTGTGGCGGGGGAGTGGGGGTTGGGGTGTGCATAGGGTATTTCCTCGGATAGGGGGCCAATTGGGGCTAGAAGAACTTCACCAGCGCCATGGTCAGCTCATTGGAATGGGTCAGATTGGCGCTGTGGTAGTAGTCGACATTCAGATTTGCCGACAGGTAGAGCCCCTGTTGGGAAAACCCTGTGTAGGTCATCGACGGTCCGATCTTTCCAACCCGCGACTCGGCATAGTCCGAGGCTGTTCGGTTGTTGATGTGGTAGACGTGGTGCACGCCCAGCCACAGGTCATCTGTGACGAGATAGCCAGCGGCGACATTGGCCAGCCATAGGCTGACACCGCCTTGCAAGCGCTTGGGATCGCCGGTGCCGAAATCCGTGCTGTTGCGGTTACGCGCGGCGTAATGGATGCCAACCGGGGTAAAGGTGGCGGCGAATTTTCCGACGCGCAGGTAGTTGGCGAGGCTGAAGCTCACCGCATAGCGGTTGGCGAAGGCGCCGTAACCGGCGACCTCGTTGTTGCCGTTGGGGAACTCGACCATCAGCGTCGGGTTGGTCCAGAAGGTGGTGTAGTCGTCGGCGCCGTAGGCGCTGGTGGGCTCGACCACGTTGTAGTAGTAGGCAAAGCCGAGATTGGGCGACGCGATGCCCCACGGGCTGACGTTTTTCGCGTCATTGGTGCTGGCGTATCCGGGGACGGCACCGACCCAGAACTGCAATTGGTCGCGCGTCGTGTCGGTAAAGCCCGTCTCGGAAAAGTATGCAAGCACGGTGTTGCCACCGGCACGTACGTTGCCGTCGGTGTTGCGATTGAAGACCGGGAAGGTTTCAAGGGCCCAGCGTCCAGGAGGCCCTGGCTGACCAAAGCCGATGAATTGTTCGGCTTGGGTTGAAGGGCTGCCCAATACCAAAGCCAGTGAGCACGCAGCGCCTAAGCGCGAGAGTGGATGTTGCAACATGACGGTTCCCTCTTATTGTTTTAGGTGAACGCATGGAAAGCCGCCGAGCGGCGGCAGGTTGGAATCAGGGCATGACGCCGTACACGGCGCGGGCGGTTTGCGCGTCGAGGTAGCCATTCCTCAAGTCGTCGCGCACGGCAGCTGGATCGCGTGCTGCGGGCGGGCCAAAGCCGCCGCCTGCGCCGGTGCGTACCCGCACCAGATCTCCGGCATTGAGAGGGATGCTGCTGGCCATGGCGTAGCGTTCTGGCGGGTTGTCGCCGCGCAGCACTTCCACGTAGTTGGGGGTGCCGTCCAGGCCTTGTTGCAGGCCCCAAGGAGGGACGACTGAGCGGGTGTAGCCGCAGGTCAGGAAGCTCTCATCGGCCCGCACGCGATAATCGATGCAGATGCCGCGCCCGCCACGGAACTGGCCGTGGCCACCCGGCTCATCGTTCAGTGCCATGCGCTCGACATACAGGCCGTAACGGGCTTCGCAGACTTCCACCGGGCAGTTGTAGGTCTCGCCGTGCAGGCCGCAGTAAACGGCGTTGTTGCCATCACGTCCGGGTTCGGCGCCCCAGCCACCGATTTCCGGCTCCACCAGGGTGAACAGCCGACCGGTATCCGGATGCCGGCCGCCGATAACGGTGGCGCAGACCGAAGAGAAATTGCCCGCCGGCAAACGGTCGGGAAAATGCTGGGCCAGGCAGCGCAAGATCAGATCGTGCACACGAATCAGGTTTTCGAAGTAAAACCCTTCAGCAGCTGGCGGCTGGGCATCGAATAACGAGCCTGGACGCGTCAGCACATTCAATGGGCGGAAGGTGCCCCCATTGGTGATGCCTTGCGGGGTCGTAAGGGCTTTGAACGCCATCTGGGCCGCAACCACTGCGCCATCCCGGCTCAGGTTGGTGGGCCCGGCGCACTGATCGGGGTTGTCGCGCAGGTCCACGGTCATTGTACGGTCATAGATCTGCACCGACACCGTATACAGGCTGCCGTCGTCTTGCGGCTCCACCAAGGAAAGGCTGACATTGGGCAGTTCTTCTAGGGCTTTGCGCGATACTTTTTCGCCCAGGTCCATGAAATCCTGCATCGCCAGCAAAAACAGGTCAGTGCCGTATTTGGTCGTCAACTCACGCAGGTGCAAGGCCCCGCCGCGTACTGCTGCTACGCCAGCCCAGAGATCGCCTTCCATGAAGTCCGGCATGCGCGTGTTGGCCCGCAGGATCTGCAGTACCGAGCGGATAGGTTGGCCACGGCTGATAAGCTTGACCGAGCACAATCGCAGGCCCTCCTGAAAGATGTCGGTAGCCTGAGTGGACATCGATCCGGGGACCATGCCACCCACATCGTTCCAATGCGCGATGTTCGCAGTCCAGGCCACGCGCCGACCTTCGGCAAACACAGGCATGGCCAGCACCACATCGTTCAGGTGAGTCACTGCGCCGCTATGGGGGTCGTTGCAGATGAACACATCGCCGTCTTCGATATCATTGGGGCCGGCATGCTGGAGCAGAATCTGTTTGACCGCCTTGTCCAGCACCCCGACGAAGGCCGGAATACCCGCGCCGGAGCTGGCGATTTCACCGTTGGCGTCGGTGATGCCGGTGCCCATGTCCAGCACCTCATAGATAATTGGGCTCATGGCGGCCTTGCGCATGGCGACGAACATTTCGTCAGCAATGGCTTGCAGCGAGTTTTGAATGATGTCGCGAGTAAAGATATCAAGCGTATGCATGGTGAAACTCCCGTCAGCCGTTGATCGTGATGTGCAGGTTGCCGAGACGGTCTACGTACACTCGGTTGTGTGGGTGAACGACCACAGTGGTGCCGGCGTCTTCGACGATGGCGGGGCCGTCGAAACACATCTGGGGTTCTAGCAGGGCGTAGTCGTAGATGGCCGCTTCGTGGATGCCGTCCGTGGCGTAGTCGACGACGCGATGGCTTTTGCGTGCGGCCTCCAGCGTGCGCCCGGTCACCGCAAGGGCTTCGGGAATCAGCTTGTCAATTTGAGCAGTGGCGACCAGGTGGAAGCCGACGATCTCAACGGGGGCGTCCAGGCAATAGGTGTAGTGCTGCTCGTACAGGGTGTGGAAGCGGTGTTCGATGTGTGCCCAGTCGCGGTCGAGTTGTTCGTCAGCGTCCAGCGGCACTTCCACCGAGTGTTCCTGGTTCTGATAACGCAGCTTGCAATGCACCTTTAATTCGACCCGCTCCGGCGGCACTGCTTCGGCAATGAATTGCTCGCGGGCCGACGCCATCAGTTCATCCAGGAATACCTGGGTTTGCGCCTGTGCATGCGGCTGAGTGGTATCGACAAAACGATTGATGAACAGGTCGCGGCGCAAGTCCGACAGCGTCATGCCCCACGCTGAAAACACCGAGGCACCGCGTGGGACTATGACTTTTTTGACACCCAGCTCTTGAGCCAGGGCGACCGCATGCAGCGCGCCACCGCCGCCAAAAGCCATCAGGGTCAGGTCCCGGGGATCGTGGCCGCGGCTCAACGACACCAACTTCAGCGCGTTGACCATATTGTTGTTAGCCAGGCGCACCACACCACGGGCAATTTCATCGGCAGGCAGATCCAGGCGTTCGCTCAGAAGGCTAAAGCCATCCGCCACTGCTTGCAGGTCGGCGACAATTTCGCCGCCGCAGAAGTACGTCGGGTTGATTCGGCCGAGTGCTAGGTTGGCATCAGTGGTCGTGATATCGGTGCCACCGTTGCCGTACGCCGCCGGGCCAGGCAGGGCGCCCGCTGATTGCGGGCCGACATGCAACTTGTCAAACCCGTCGACCCAGGCGATGGAGCCGCCACCGTTGCCGATCTCCACCAAGTCCACCACGGGAACCATGATGGGGTAGCCGGCATTGAGGCGGTCGCGCTCGATCCAGTAGTCCGTTTTGATCGCGACCTGGCCGTTGCGGATCAGCGCGCACTTGGCCGTGGTGCCCCCGATGTCGAGCCCCAGCAGGTTGGGCTCATCGATCAAGCGCCCCAGCTCGGCAGCGGCCCAAAAGCCGCTGGCCGGCCCCGACTCGACCATGGTGATGGGGATGTCCCTGGCGTGGGCCACACTGTCAACGCCGCAATTGGATTGCATGATGTACAGCGGCGCCTCGTAACCTCCGCTGCGCAGGCCCGCCTCCAGTTCATCGAGATAGCGCGCCGCGATCGGTTGCACGTAGGCCGACAGCACCGTGGTGCTGGAGCGCTCGTACTCACGCCATTCACGGGTGATCTGGTGTGAAGCGACCACCGATACTTCTGGCCACAGCCGCTTCACTTCGGCCAGCACTGCCTGTTCGTGACCGGGGTTGGCATACGCATGCAGCAGGCAAATAGCGATGGCTTGCACGCCATCGGCGCGGAAGGCTTCGATGATGGCGGGCAACTCGTCCAGCACCAATGGCTCGCGCTCACGGCCATCGGTGTGCAGGCGTCCGACCATTTCCCTGCGCAGGTAGCGCGGAACAAAAGGCGCGGGTTTGACCCATTTCAGGTTGAAGTAGTCAGGGCGGTTGGCCCGGGCGATTTCCAAGATATCGCGAAAGCCTCGGGTGGTGATCAGCGCGGTCTTGACCCCGCGTCGTTCGGTAAGCGCGTTGATGACGACAGTGGTGCCGTGGGCGAGGAAGTCGACTTCCGAGAGCGTTACCCGTGCCTTTTTGATAACGTTGAGAATGCCTTGGGCAAAGTTTGGCGGCGTGGTGTCCACCTTCGCTGTACGAATAGTCTGCCGGCCGGTGGCGGGATCACTTTCGAAATACACAAGGTCAGTAAAGGTGCCACCCACATCGGTGGCTACGCGCACGGTCTTTCGGCTTTTCTGCACGGTTCGTCTCCTGGATCGTGTCTTGTCGGAAGCAGGAGAAGGACGGCATCGCGTCCCTCATTGCTGATGGTCACGATGCTAGGCAGGGTGTTGAAGGGGGGCCACGGGCGGGGCGGGTAGGTCACTGGCCAACAGGCAGTAAGACCTACCCGCCTGAGTAGGTTGGTGACTTAAACGGTGGTGTTGAGGTGCCCTTGACGTATCGCAGCGCTGATTGCCGCGGTGCGATTGTCCACGCCCAGTTTGGCGAACAGGTGTTTGAGGTGGAACTTCACCGTGTTCTCGGAGATATCCAGGGCGAGGGCGATGGCTTTGTTGGATTGACCGCTGGCAAGCAGCTCCAGTACCTGGGTTTCCTTGCCACTCAGGGCCATGTGCACCGGCGTTGGGTGCGAACGCCAGCCGCGTAGTCGCGTGATTATTGTCGGCAATAGCGTTGTGGGTTGGGAGTAGGCCTCCAATGCCGGTAGTAGGCAGGGGCCGACTTCCAGTAGAAGGCCGGGCAGGGCGTACTGAATGATCGGGGCCAGGGCCACATCGAGTTCATCGGATTGGAGCCGCTGGCCTTTGCTCGCTGCGGCCAAGGCCATCAACCTCAAGCGCCAGGCGGGTAGACGCAAGCCTTTGTTCTCCATCGCTTCAGCGGTTCGTTGAAGGCCTGTCAATGCGGCCCCCGAGCAACCGCTGAGTAACTGCAAGCGGCCCAACGCCAGGCTGGCAGCTTCCTGACTGCGCCAGTCTTCGCGCTGATCTGCAATCTGTTCCAGATTGGCCTGCAGGAGCGCTTGGCGAGCGGCGTGCAACTGCCCGCTCTGTACCTGGGCGTCGATAGACCAGGCCTGTACCAGGCGTGATAACCGTGGCCACTGGCGCGCGCGCCAGTTGGTCCACATGGCTTAGCTCCTGTAGTGCGGCATGCAACCCATGGCTGCGTAACCGAGTACGCCATGCTACCTCTGCCGTCACCGCGATCACATCCAGCCAGCCATCGGCGTGTTCCAACGCGGCCCAGCCGTCATCCAGCCAGGGTTGGGTTCCGGACCAGGTTCCTTGCCAATACAGCTGGCGTGCCTTGAAGCAGCCGACCAGTGCCCGCAACGAACTCTCTCGACCAAAATGGCCGTCGGCGAATGCCAGTGCCTCGTCCACCAGTGTGTTGGCTTCGTTGATAAAGCCTGATACCGCCAGAGCCTGTGCCTCATGGATTCTGCAGTAATTCTCGCCACGCGGGCTGGCGATCACGCGCATTTTGACGTGAGCGTCCCTGATGGTTTGCAGGCTTGATACCAGTTCGCCGCGAGTTAGAGCCGCCAGTGCATGCACACACTCCAGCGTGGCTTGTGCGAGGGTTTGGTCGAGGGGGTAGGGGCTGCTCTGGAACCTCACAATATCGGCATTGAGGCACTCAAAACGGTCATGATAGGCATCTGCCAGGGTTCGAATAACGTGAAAGTCGCGGGCGAGTCGTGCATCCCCGATCACCGAGACCCGGGCCAGGTGCAACAGTTGCGCTGACAGTTTGTGATCACCCTGTTTGGCGTGCAGGTAGGCCTGGAGCAGCAGGAGGTCAGGCTGGGTGTTACACGTAACGGCGTCGAACTGACTCAATAAACCCTGGGCGTAACGAATGCCATGGTGCAGCACCAGTTCCCAGCCGCCTGCGCTGACTACCAGGTTGACCGCCAGTGGGATGTCGCCCGCCTTGAGCGCGTGATGGATGGCTTGGCTCCAGTCCTTCTGATGTGCCAACCAATGTGCGGCAGCGCGGTGGATTACCTGAGCCTGATGACTGTCTATACGCAGGCGCAGGAAGTCACGTAGTAATGCATGGTAGCGGAACCATTGACGTTCGGGGTCCAGGGGAATCAGTAGCGTGTCGAGGTGGTGCAGTTGTCTTAAAAGGTCTGCGCTGTCATGGCGGCCGCGCACCGCATCGGCCAAATCGGCGTTGAAACGTTGCAGCAGAGAGGTCTGCAGCAACAGTGATTGGCAGTCCGCGGACAGGCTGTTGAAAATATGTGAGGTGAGGTAGTTCGCAACGTCCGTCACGCCCCCGGAGAATGCCGTTAAACCATACGCTGAGCCATCAATGCTGGTACGCCACAGGCGCGCCAACTGCACCGCCACGGCCCATCCCTCGGTAGCAATATGCACTCGGCGCAGGTCGTTCTCATCCACTGCCTCGCCCAGAATGCCCCGCACCTCCTGAAGGGACAGGATCAGCTCCCGTGCACTGATTTCATGCACCCAACCCTTGGCTTTCCAGCAGGACAGCGGCCAGTCTGGGCGCGTCCTACTGGCAACCACCCAACGTAACCCCGGCGCGGCTTGCTCCACTAACACACCTAGCAGCACACCCACCTCGGGACTGGCAGCGAGGTGATAATCATCCAGAAATAATGTAATTGATCGATCTTCCTCTGCAAGTGCTCTCAGCAGCGCCTGGATAGTGCGCTGTGGCTGCACGTCCAGGGCTTGCGAGGCTGCCAGGCGCGGTAAGTGCGCCAGCGCAACGCCAGCATGGTCCAGGGCGAGGATCAGGTACGCGAGGAAACGATTGGGGTCTGAATCGGCCTCGTCCACTGATAGCCAAGCTACTAGGGCCTTCGGCGCTTGCTGGTGTATCGCTATGTGCCATTGCATCAGCAAGGTGGTTTTACCGAAGCCGGCGGGGGAGGTCAGCAGCGTCAGCGGGACAAGCGCGTTTGCTTGCATTGAGTTTAACAGCGCTTCGCGCGCAACCGACGTGAGCAAGAGCTGCGGCGGTGTGAGTTTGCCGATCCAGTACCAAGCATTGGATGAGCGAGGGGGAAATTTTTGGTTCATGGTGAGACGCACTAATGACGATCTATTGGGTGCGTTTTAACAGCAAATTACACCAGTTGTTTATTGACTGTGTTACCCGTAGTTTCCAAGGCTCAGGCACGAAAAATTAGCCCCACTACCCGATCAGTTTTCCTCGGGGTGTGAGTGTCCGAATTCGTTGACCTGCAGGTCGCTGGCTTGAGGGTTGATCCAGACGATTGCAGTGCGACTGTAGGTTCGTTCGTGCTAATCCTAGGCTCCGTTGTTGGCCGGATAAACCTCATCAGGAGTGCAACCGTATTGCGCGACGAGCGGGCTACTAGAATGTCGAGGGCTACTCGGAAGGGTTTTGCATGGAACCGGACTCCCTTTTGGGCATATTTTTATCAAACCGAAAAATGTGGATTTTTTTGCCTGCTATTTCGTTATCGCCGGGTGGTGTGCGGTATTCCAATAGTGCATTGCTGATGTGTGTCGATGAAAGAATCGACCCGACATCCACTGCAGGAACCCACAGATGAGTTGCAACGAACCGACTAAGAACGAAAATGCGCGGGGCATCGACGTGTCGCGCTGGCAGGGCGATATTGACTGGACCCGCGTTGCGGGTGCGGGCATTACCCATGCAATCGCCAAAATGACAGAGGGTGGAGACTACACCGACCCAAAGTTTGCCACGAACTTCAAGGGTATGCAGGCAAACGGTTTGAAAGCCGGGGTCTATCACTATTTTCGTGCGTTGAGCAGTACGCCGTGCGAGCAACTGACCAATATCAAGGGGCGTCTGGCCGAGGTGGCGTTCAACGCCAAGCGGGATATCCTGGTCATTGATGTCGAGACCAATCGCAACGAGGCGGCCAGCCCGGATCAGATGGCCGATGCCCTGTTTCAGCTGGTGACGCTGATTAGGGTTTCGCTGCTGGAGGGGGCATACCCGCACATCTACACCTCTCCCAGCATCTGGAGTAACCGCGTGGCCTGGCGCAAGTACGATTTCAGTGAGTGCCCGCTGTGGATTGCCCATTGGGAAGTGGCTCAGCCCACAGTGCCTGAAACCTGGAGCGCCAAGGGTAAAAGCTGGGAGTGGTGGCAACACAGCAGCAAGGGCCAGGTTGACGGTATCCAGGGGCCGGTAGACTTGGATTGGGTCAAGTCCTAATGCCCTACATCATAACGGCCCATTCAGGGCCGTTGCTATTGACTACCTTTGCCTATTTGAAGGGCTTGGCGGTTGCACGAATTGCATTGACCTTCGCATCTGCTCTGCGATCGAGCTTTTACTCGTCATCTCTTTGTTTTTTTACTACTATTACTCGTCTGTGCGCTCAAGGAAGAGAGGCTGAGCGCCTTGAGTCTGGTAGAAAATTTACACTCGATCATTGAGTGAGCTATTGCTTTTACCCAGAACCTAACGACTCAGCCAACCATAATTACTTCTTGGTGAAACCGATGGATAAAATGTGTGGCATCGTTGTAGTGGTAGGACTTGCCCTCGCGGGATGCGCTACGAAAACTCCAGAAAAAACTGAAGTGACCCCACCTCCTGCCGTCGTCCATGAAGCATCACCTGAAGCCGCACCTGCGCCAGCACCCAATTACACTGTGCGCTATGACAATACACCTGCGAACGCCAGTGCTGACACCGCCGTTCACGGCGCTCCAGAAGCCGCTCAGCCAGAATCAGAAACAACCCGCGCCGAACAATGCCGTAAAGAGCTGGATGTTTTGAAGGTTTACAACAAGCCGTCTTACGTTAAATACGAGGCGGAATACCAAGCCATTGCTGCCAAGACCGCTAAATATATGGAAATCAAGGACTCATTGGGTGCTGATTTGAACTATATGGTCATGCCAGCCTATCAATTTCAAATTCGTGAGTTCTGCTTCCGCGTGAAGACTCGTCTGTCGCAGCTTGTGCTTCGCCAAGCCAAATAATATAGGCAGACCCGCTGCGGGTGCTTCCTGGTCCAGAGAGGTCAGGTGGGCCCGTAAGGCTTAAAAGCCCTGCGGGTTTATCCAAGACTACAAAAGCCAATGCCCCGACCTGTCGGGGCATTGGCTTTTTACGTTTTGACACAGCCCGTGCCGACACTGAGCGTGCTACAGATAGCTCATCACAAAGGTTACCGATGCGTTTGCAGTGCCCGCTTTCAGCTCGCCATCAGCCAGCCTGTAATAAGCCGCAGAAAGCGGGATGTTGAAGCTGGTGCCCGTGCTATTGAAGCCATTGAATGGGTAAGTGGTGCCCAGGGCGATGGGTTGACCGCTGTCGTTCATCAGTTTCAGGCCGATGCCTTTGGCCGTTGAGCTGGCGTTCAACGCTACGATGCCCTGCTGCGGATCAATCACTTGAGAAGTGGCTTTAAGGGAATAAGTGACCTTCTGGATACCGGTCTGGCATTGGTTAAGGCCAATGTTGAATTTAACGGCTTGAGACGTATCGCCCACAGTGCTGAATTCATGCAGGTAATAATCATCGCCCATTTGAACAGAGACATCCGGGGTCTCGCAGGACGCGGCGTTCAAGATGATCGGATTGGCCAGGTTGATCCTCACAAGGTCAAGGTCTCCGTACCGATGCGCCCCCAGATTGCCTGCGGGAACCTCATTTTTCAATGACAGTTCACCTGATTTAATAATCTCAAGGGTGTATTGCCTGGCGACGTCCACGAAACTTCCACTGAGAAATCTGTCTGCAGTTAAATAGCCGTTCACTGTGTTCTTGATTTTGAGCGATAGTCCCGTCTTACCCAAAGGAAAGGTATTGCCAGTGGTAACGCTACCGAACGTTGGATTCAGGGTAAAGACAAAAGGGGATGTACCAGGGCAGTTAAAACCTTGCGAGGGTGCTGTGATGGACTCTTCGTAAACCACCGTACCGGCGGGCGCATCTCTAGGGACCGTCAAGGCAACGGGCGCGGCGGCGTAATTAGCTGTGAAAACGCGCCCTTGGGTGAAAGAGCAACTCGCCGCCAAGGTATTCGCTGAATAGACAAAAATTACCGCGGCTACGGTTCTCAACAGTGCACGTAATCGGCGTTGTTTTTCTGAAACACACATTTTGTTGACGGCCATGATGGAGGCAAGATGGACGGCCACCCTATCGATCACGCGCACCTGAGAAAATCAGGCGATCCTTAGAGTGCGTGCTGCGATGCTATTTTTTTGCAGTGGAAGGAGGGGAGCAATCATTGGCGCACCTTGATACCTCTCCGCGACTTGATCAGCCCACCGTCTGCAACCACTCAAGCAACGCCATTTCCACGCTGCCTTTCTCCGGCTCAGCCGAAGACAGCAGGCAATAGTTTGAGCCGTCTTCAACGAATCCCAAGGGCGCAGCCAACACGCCGTTCTCGAGATCGTCGCGCACTAAATGCCAGGGGCCGATGGCAACCCCGAGACCTGCTACAGCCGCCTGGATGCTGAAGTAAAAGTGCTCAAATACTTGCGTCTCCACCACCGGGGTCGGCAGTTCTCTTGCCGTTGCCCATTCCTGCCACGCCGTTGGCCGGCTTTTCGTCTGAAGCCGTGGAGCCGATGGGTGCAGAATGCCCTTGCTTGGGTCGAACCACGCACTGACTTTATCCGGCCGACAGACAGGGCCAACCTTTTCCTGGAATAGCGCTACTGCGTGATAGCCGGGAGGGCGGGGGAAGTCGTCACGCCGGATGGCGAGGTCGATACCCTGGTCGAACGAAAACGGGCCACCGCCCGCCACCAAATGAATGTCCAGCCCTGGTTGACGTGCCTGGAAGTCGCTCCAGCGCGGAATCAACCAGCGCATTAACAGGGTGGGTTCGCAGGATAGAACAAGCTGTCGTGCGCGGCGGGATTCGGTGCGGATCTCGCGCACGGCGTGGCTCATCAATCCAAACCCTTCGCTGACCGCCTTCGCGAGGCGTCTTCCGGTATCCGTTAGAAAAACCTTGCGGTTACGTCGGTCGAACAGGTCAGCGCCCAAGTCTTCTTCAAGCAAGCGCACCGCGCGGCTGATGGCGCCGGGCGTCAGGTGCAATTCCTCTGCCGCACGGGCAAAACTTTCAAACCGCCCGGCAGATTCGAAGCAGCGCAGGGCAAGCAAAGAGGGCATGCGCTGGTTAGAAATAGACGATTCAGAATCACCTTTTTCTTTAGAAAACATCGTTAGTGCCTGTCGTTAGAGTTTGGAAAAATCATGGGCCATGATCGATATTTCTCAAGGTACACCATGAACGAATGGATAGCAGTAATCACCCTTACACTGTTGGCGTGCGTCAGCCCGGGGCCGGATTTTGCCATGGTGTCTCGCAACGGGTTGCTACTGTCCCGGCGCGCAGGCGTTTTCACGGCACTGGGAATTGGAATGGGTGTGCTGGTACATGTGGGCTATACGCTGCTGGGGCTAGGATGGGTGCTTCAACAAAGCCTTTGGCTGTTCACGGCATTGAAGCTGGCTGGGGCGGCGTATCTTGTCTACTTGGGCATCAACATGTTGCGTGCCACGCCAGCACGTGAGCATGCCGAGGCACCGGCGCCGGCCTTGTCCGATCTGGCGGCGCTGCGTACCGGGTTTCTGACCAATGCGTTGAATCCTAAAACCGCGATTTTCATTGTCAGCCTGTTCATGGGGGTGGTGCGACCGGAGACGGGCGTAGCCGTGCAGATGGCCTATGGCGTGTTTATCGCGGGGGCACACGTCGCGTGGTTCAGCCTGGTCGCGCTGTGCTTCTCCGCCGGGCGGGTGCGTGAGAAGCTGATGGCCGCCCGGCATTGGATTGACCGGTTGTTTGGTGGCCTACTTGTGGCCTTTGGTGTGTCATTGGCGATTGCTCAGCGTTCGAGCTAGGTCATTAAAGAAAGTCATCGCCAGCCGGTCTGTCGGTCAGTTGCATCGTAACCTTTTGACCCGATACATCTCCCCATCCGCATGACTCAACAGTGTATCCGCATCCTCCCCATCCGCTGGGTAAAACGCCACGCCGACGCTGCAGGACGGCATCTTCACCCCGCCAAACTCGGCACCCAGCGGCTCCGCCATGACCGCCAGTATCCGCTCTACCTTTTCGGCCACTGCATTCTGCGACGGGGTATCCGTAATCAGCACCGTGAATTCATCCCCGCCCATCCGCGCCACCAGGTCGCTCTCGCGCGCGCAGCGCTCCAGTCGTCGTGCAATCACACAGAGCACGCGATCGCCCATGGCATGGCCATGTACATCGTTGATGCCCTTGAAGTCATTGATGTCCAGAAACAACAGCGCGAGGGTGTGGTTATGAGTTTTTGCGGTGTGCAGGGCGCTGTCGAGGCGCTGATTGAACAGCGATCGGTTGGTGAGTGCCGTCAGCGGATCATGATGGGCGAGAAAGCGTAATTCTTCCTCGGCCTGGGTGAGCGCCGTCACATCCCGCGCGACACCGATCCGCGCACCGACATCCTTGGACCAGAAGGCCGCCCACAGAATGTGCACGACGCTGCCATCCTTGCGCAGGTAACGATTGCGGAAGTCGACGTGGGGTTGGCCATTCATGACCCGCACAATGGAAGCGCGGGTGCGCGCCAGGTCTTCAGGGTGCATGTAGTCGGTAATCAGGGTGCCGGTCAGCTCTTGGGCACGGTAGCCGAGCAGGGCCTCGCAGGCATCGCTCACGAAGACAATCTGGTTATCGCTGTCGACGACGAAGACCGTATCCAGCATCAAGTGGATCAGTTTGGGATAAAGGGCTTGCAGGTCAACAGGCATGGGGCATAGGGCGTCCGGTTCAGATGGCCGATCATAGCCCGATCATCACGTAAGGCGGCTAGGGGGATTGCACATTTTTAATGCCGTTCATGCCAATTATGCCCCGAGTGTTCAAAACCGCCGGCCAACCGTATGATCGGAGCCAGCGCCTTATCGAGGCGCCGAGACTCACCCCTGATATAAGGACATGAGCATGCAAAAGCACTTCGGCAATTCAGGCCTGTTCAAGGCTGCTTCGTATCTCTGCGACGAAACCCTCGGTAGCGGCATTGCCCGCTGGGAGTTGAAAAACAGTGCGTTGAATACGAAGGAGTTTTTGATATGTCCAAAGAATTACTCGGAGTTTCTGCTCTAGGATTGATGATCGTTGGTGAGTTTTGTGCAATCTACAGTGAGGTGGTAACCGCCAGGTTGGCTCAAGCCAGTGACGGTTCATGGCAGGCGTTCATCATGCCGGTGGTGGTGATGTGCTTCGCGGGGCTTTGTCTGTTGGGCGCTTATTGGCTGGGGTATCTAGCGGTCGGTGATATCTGGGTGGTCACGGTGGTTTCCGTGACGTCGTTATTGCTGCTGGAACCGATCGTGATCTGGGCGCTGTTCCAGGAGTTTCCCGGGCGAGGCGCATTGATCGGGTTTTGCCTGGGCGCTCTGGGCATGCTGGCCACCGTCTTGCTGTAGCTGCATGTTCTGGCCCGGCATTCGAATGTCGGGCCAGGTTCAGGTGGGTCGTTGACAATACCTTCCACCGCCGCAATTGCAGCTGGGTATTAAAGCGATGACACGCAGCTCAGCAAAAAAGCTGTGCCACCGAAAGCAGGCAAATCATCTGAACAACCATTTGCGCACGAATTGGATGTTTCATTGCCGTCACCCTTATGTACTGCCGTTTTAATGAGTATAGAGACTGAATAGAATTATTCAGAATCAAGCCCATTCATCTGCCCAGCGGTCTTTGGTTACAACTATCTACCCCAGCCATTGCACTTTTCTGGAATTCTCCGCTCTATCCTTGTCCCAGCCCCGCCGATCCCCCGCGTGGGCAGATGAACCAGATCGGGTGCCGATGGATCGCACGTTTCCTTGTTTCAATAGTCGACGAATGTACCAGCCCATGCTGCTGGCAGCCTTGTTAATGCTCTGTGCCAGCGGTTGCAGCCAGCAACAGGGTCGGGATATCGCCAAGCAGTTCAGCAATGGCAAGCCAGATGAGTTCTTCCAGACCAGCGTCGATCGCATGGCAACGCTGGGCATGCGCGACAATCTGCAAAGCCTGTATGTGTTGATGAACAAGCTCTATCTGCGTAATCCCAGCCAGTGGCGGCAGTCGGGGTACCCGGACGCGGTGACGGCAGCGCGCAAGATTCGCCAGGCCATTGAGCAGCGTCAATCCCTCCCCGCGCTGGGCGATCGGCGTGATCTGGCGGCGCTGAGCTATTCCTTGGGGCCGGACTTCAAGGGCGACCGGGTCGGCGCTTTTATCTATGCCATCGGCAGCATGATCGTGACCGCCCACGGTGGACGTACCGAGTTCTACATCACCGACTCGATCAATCCGCAGTTTGTCAGTAATGCCGCGCGCAATATCGAGAAGGCCACCTGGCTGCTGAGCAAGCGCCAGGATACGAATGGCGTTCTGCTGTTGTTTTCCAATGAGATCTCGGAGGAGGGCAGCAACCTCAGTTTTGCGGTGGAGTTCGGCAAGATTGTCGCGCGCCTTGACCTGCTGACCCAGATGCTCGATGAGCGCTACCGGCGCATTGGTCTGAACTATGCGCAGAGTCTGTTGCTGATGAATTTTTTGCCGGTGCAGTAAACGGGTCAGCGTCAGGATAAATGTATGGTGTTTCCCTTTTTTATGTAGGACTCGGCCTATCTTGACGCCCCATGCTTGAAACACTTCACGCTCATCAATAGCCTCGGATTTTTCTGAAATCTGAGGCCTTTACCATGGGTAAGCGAAAAACGGTTTGGCCTACTGAAAGAGAAATACGCTTGCGTTTTATCCTGTTTGCAGTGATCGACGCGGCGAGTGTTCAGGGTGTTTGCGCCGAACTGTTGTTGCCTGCGGACAAACTCCTGCGTGATTCGCCGACCGAGGTGCAGTTGCTCGATGCTCTGCGCGAGATCCTGGCGACGGATGAAATGGAGGGTTTCAGGCTTACGCCAGGGTCGGAAGCCGATGAATTGATGCAAATGCTGATGCGACCTACACGTTAAGCGCGTCTTGTTAGAACGTTTATTTCCATAACGTTGGTCGACATTCCTATGGCGAATATCCATAGCGTCGGTTTGGCTCTCTTAACAATCGCGTCGGATGTAATAGCGTCCAAGTGTCTACTATCACATCCAATGTCACTGTTTTATTCAACTAAGCTTCCCTCCGAACACCCATTCCTGCTGCTCTGCCGCCGTCTTGTGCCGCCGTTCTCCGGCTTTAGAATCGGCGCCAGAACTTACTCATTTCCTGTCGATTACGGAGTTTCGAAGATGATGAATGCCATGCAGATGCCAATGAACACCGCCATGCCAATGATGCCGATGATGGGCATGCCGATGATGATGGCTACCATGAAATGCGAAATGGCCGCGGACGCCATGATGTGCACCATGAAGCCGGCCGCCGGCATGGACATGGCTCAGTTCAAGACCAATGCCGAAATGATGGCGATGATGATGAACTGCGGCATGCCGGTGATGATGCAGTGCGCCAACATGTCGATGATGTGCATGTCGGCCGATGCCATGGCCATGATGACGGGCATGAACATGATGCCAATGATGGGCATGCCAATGCCGATGATGAAGTGCGTGATGGAATGCACCCTGATGGGTGACAGCATGATGTGCAAAATGATGCCAATGCCGGGCATGAGCATGGACATGATGAAAAGCTGCTGCATGCTGATGAACAAAATGATGAACGACTGCGCCATGCCGATGATGATGAGCTGCAACGGCATGCCGATGATGTGCTGCACCTGCTGATAGGTCCGGCGCAATAAAAAACGCCCCGATTATTCGGGGCGTTTTGCATTTCAATCCAGGTCAATCCAGGCGCTCGGGGTAAGTGATCACCAGGAAGGCCACCGCCTCGCTGTCTGCCGGGTTGCGGTAGCGGTGGGGCTGATCGGCGTAGAACAGGATCGAGTCGCCGGTAGCAAGGAGGTAGCGCTCATCGTTGACGCTGACCTCCAACACCCCTTGGGCCACTACCAGGTTTTCCTGGATACCGGGCCCGTGGCCTGCGGAAATTTCCTCGCCCAGCGCCCGCAGGCGGATCTCGTAGAACTCTGACTGGCGCGCCGTATCGTAGGGGAACAACGCTCGGCTGATAAACGCACCATCGGCACTGACCAGGCGCTTGCTCTGTTGCGCCGGCAGCACCTCCACCCCCTCAAATGCTCGGTCCTCCAGAAACGCCGCCACCGACACCTTCAGACCCTTGGCAATCTTGCACAGCACCTTGATCGACGGCACGCTACGACCGGATTCGATCTGCGCCAGCATCGCCCGGCTCACGCCACAGGCGCGCGCCAATCCATCCAGGGACAAATGGCGTTTACTGCGCAGGCGCTGCAGGTTGTGGGCGACGCACTGGCTGATCGCATCGTCGTCGGTGCCGGGCTTGGGCAGCGGTTCAGGTGGTTCGGGAATCACGTGCAGGAAATTCATCGGCCTTACGCCCGGCGCGTATCGCTGGACGGGGCGGCTTGAGCGGTAAACACCGCCAGTCCGGCACGCGCTGCGTACATCGCCCACATCAACTCGGCCGCTGCACGCGCCTGGCGGCGTTTACGGTGGAGTGTGAAGTCGATGACAGTGGCGGATACTTGCATGGGGACGATCTCGGGGTACGTGGGCGACTCAGTGACTCCACAGTAATGCGTGGCGGTTATTTCTTTAAATACTGAGTTTGCATGTGGTAATTCGATTTCGGACTTAGCAAAGAATCCCGATCCGACACTGTTGTCGGAAGGGTCTGGTCCGTTAATAAGGAGTGACCTGGTGGGCGTCCCAGTCTTCCCACCACGTGCCCCCCGAATTCCAAGGACCTGCCCGATGCTGTTGCGCCACCCTCCGTTGCTGTTTGCCGCCCTGACGTTAAGCTCGCTGGTGCATGCCGAAGACCTGCAATTGGCCCCGGTCGAAGTCACCAGCAGCGAAGCCAGCGCCGGCGAAGTGGCCGAGGCGCAGCTCAAGAGCGTGCCCGGCGGCACCAATTACATCGACATGGACAGCGTGCAGCAGGGACGGGTGAGCACCAACGAAGACGTGTTCAAATACCAGGCCGGGGTGTACGCCAAGGCGGCGAACAACGAAGGGGTGAAGCTCTCGATTCGTGGCTCGGGCCTGAACCGCAGCCCCGGTTCCCATGCCTCCGGCCTATACGAAATGTTCGACGGCCTGCCGCTGACCGGCCCTGGCGGCACACCTTATGAGCTGAAAGACCCCCTGTGGCAAAGCCGCGTCGAGGTGCTGCGTGGCGCCAACGGCTTTGACCAGGGCGCCTTGGCCCTCGGTGGCGCTGTCAACTACGTGACGCGCACCGGCTACGACGCGCCCAAGCTGCAACTGCGCTATGAAGCGGGCAGCAAAGGTTATGCCCAGCGCGAAATCAGCTCGGGCCAGGTGCTCGGGGATGCCGACTACTACATCAGCCTCACCGACTCCGAGTCCGACGGCTACCAACGGCAGAGTGCCGCCACCGGCAAGGGCGTGGCCGCCAACTTCGGCTACCGGTTCAGCCCGGACCTGGAAACCCGCTTCTACTTCCGCTACCGCGAAACCACCAACGACACCCCTGGCAAACTCACGCGCAGCCAGATCAGCCATGACCCACGCGCGGCCAACAGCCTCAACGCCGCCCGCGATTCCAAGCGCCTGCAACCGGGCTCCACTTGGATCGCCAACAAGACCACCTTGCAGTTGGATGACAATGCCCGGGTCGAAGTCGGCCTGGCGTACCACGACTACCCGATGGACCTGCGCGAAGGCACCAACCGGCTGAAAGTCGCCTACACCGATATCAGCAGCACCCTCAATTACATCCGCCAGGACACGCTGTTCGGCCACGACAGCAAAACCACCGTTGGCCTGCGCACCACCCAGGCGATGCCCAATAACGGCGCGTCGGAGTATGTGCGCACGCCGGCCGGCAACACGGCAACCTACGCGCCGGGCACCAAGACCCGTGACTACAGCTACCTGGGTTCCGACACCGTGCTGCATATCGGTAACGACCTCGAACTGGTCCCCGACCTGTGGCTGACCACCGGCCTGGCGGCGATCTACACGCGTCGCGAGACCCAAGTCACCTATCCAGAAGGGCAGGCGCCGCTCAGTCAACATGACTGGGACTATGCGCCGCGTGTCGGCTTGCGTTATGACTTCACCCCGCAATTACAGGTGTACGGCAACCTGAGTCGTTCGGTCGAGCCGCCACATGCGTGGTCGATGATCTGGGGTTCCAACAAATACTTCCCCGCCGGCAGTGGAGCGGCCACCGGCCTGCAACGCGAAGGCGTGAGCCTGAAAAACCAGACCGCCACCACCCTGGAAATCGGTGGCCGTGGTGAAGCATGGCTCGGCCAGTGGGACCTGGCGCTGTACCGCTCCGAAGTACGCCACGAATTGCTCACCGTGGAAACCCAGGCCCAGACGTCGACCAGCAACGCCATCGTCGCTGAAAACAATGCCAGCCCGACGGTTCACCAGGGCGTGGAGTTGAGCCTGCTGAGCCCGTTGTGGGAGGGCGGCCGCAACGGCCAACTCACCCTGCGCCAGGCCTACACCTTCAGCGACTTCCACTACCGCGATGACGACCGTTTCGGCGACAACACCTTGCCGGGCATTCCCAAGCACTACTATCAGGCGCAAGTGCGCTACAGCCATCCGACCGGTTTCTACACCAGCCTCAACACCGAGCATTCATCAAGAGTGGCGGTGGACTACGCCAATTCCTACTACGCCGCGTCCTACACCCTTCTCGGCGCCACCTTCGGCTACGACGCCCCCCAGCAGGATTGGCAAGCCTGGGTCGACCTGCGCAACCTCACCAACCGGCGTTACGCCAATACCGTCACGCCGGGGTACGACGATAAAGGCCTGGATGTCGCGCGTTCCACCCCGGCGGATGGCCGTGGCATCTACACCGGCGTCTCCTGGAGCTGGCGCTGAGCCCTTGCCCAAACCCCTTTTTACTGGCATTGTCTGCGCAATTGGCAACTATTCCCATTTGAGATCTTTTTGCGCATGCATGACATTCCGGCCGCGCTGGGCGATTCCGTTCGGCAGCAGACCCTCACGGCGATGTACAGCGAGCACCACGGTTGGTTGCATGGCTGGTTGCGCAAGAAACTCGGGTGTTCCCAGCATGCCGCGGACCTCGCCCATGACGCCTTCATCCGCGTCTTGATGCTGGCCGAACCCCAACAGATCAAAGAGCCGCGCGCGTTCCTGGCCACCACGGCAGGGCGGTTGCTGATCGATGGCGCCCGTCGTCGACGCATCGAAAAAGCCTACATGGAAGCCCTGGTGATCCAGTGCGAAGACGCCGGCATGCCCGACCCGGCGGCGATTCATGTGGCACTGCAAGCCCTGGAGCGCATCGCCGAAATGCTCGCCGGGTTGCCGGCCAAGGCGCGCGAAGCGTTTCTGTTGAGTCGCCTCGATGGGCTGACCTACAGCGAAATCGCCACGCGCCTGGACGTGTCCTCCAGCACCGTCAAAAACTATATCTCCAGCGCCTTGGTGCACTGTTATCACAGCCTGCACCCGGCAGACCCGCTGGCATGAGTTCCGAACAGATCATCCAGCAAGCGGCGCAGTGGCTGACCCGCCTGCACGACGAAGGCGTTACCGAAGCCGACCGCCAGGCGTTCAACAACTGGCGGTCGGCCGACCCGCGTCACGCCGTGGCTATCGAACGCATGGGCGCACTCTGGGGCAGCCTCGATACGCTGCCGGCCAAACCCGCACGCATGGCCCTGAACCGCGCATTCGCCCCACGACGTCCGCGCGGTGCGCAAGTGGTGGGCTTGCTCGGCGTAGTCCTGTGTGGCTGGCTGGGCTTGCAACACCTGCCGGTCTGGATGGCCGACCAACGCACTGGTGTCGGCGAGCGTCGGCAGATCGCCCTCGAAGACGGCAGTCAGTTGCAGCTCAACAGCAATTCGGCGGTGGACGTGAAGTTCGACGGCCATCAACGGGTCATCGACCTGCTGCAAGGCGAACTCTGGGTGGACGTGGCCAAGGATGCGCAACGGCCTTTTGTGGTGCGAACCGACCAGGGCACGGCCACGGCATTGGGCACGCGTTATCTGGTCAAGCGTGCGGCGGACGGCACCACGGTGGTCACGGTGATCGAGTCCACCGTCGCGGTCCAAGGTGATGCCAGTGACGGTGTGAAGGTCACCGCCGGCCAGCGTTCGGTCCTCGACCACGGTCGCGCCCAACCGCCGCAATCCATCGGCAACAGCGACCCGGACGCCTGGACCCGTGGCCTGCTCAAGGTCAATGACCAACCCCTGAGCGAGGTGCTGCAAACCCTCGCCAGCTACCGCCACGGCATGCTGCGCTTCGATCCCCAGGCCCTGCAAAACCTGCGGGTGTCCGGCGTGTTCAAACTGGATGACACGGCGGCGGCGCTGTCGTCACTGGCAGACAACCTACCGATCCAGGTGGAGTACTTCACCGACCTGTTGGTGGTGGTCAAGCCGCGTTAGCTTTCGTGCTGGCGCAGGCGCTTGTACAAGGTGTTGCGGCTCACCCCCAGCTCCCGCGCCAGGTGGGAGATGTTGCCGCCGGCCGCCTTCAAGCGCTGGTTCAGGTCGATGCTGTCATCCAGGTATTCACTGGCGGGCAGTGGCGGCTCCACCTTCAAGTCCACAAAAAAATCATCCGGCAGATGCTCTGCGCGGATCGGTTGTTCTTCGGCCATGGCCAGCGCCACCTGCAACACGCTGCTCACCTGACGCAGGTTCCCCGGCCACGGATGCTGCTCGAACAACGCCAGCACTTCGGCGCTGAGGCCCGCCCATTGCGTCGGCTCGCGGTGCTGCTGCCACAGTTGCTGAAACAGTGCCTGCTTGTCGGTGCGTTCGCGCAACGGCGGCAGTTCCAGGGTCAGGCCGCCGATGCGGTAGTACAAGTCCTCACGAAAACGCCCGGCCTGCACCAAATCCCGCAGCGCACGGTTGGTGGCCGAGATGATGCGCAAGTCCACCGGAAACAACTCGCTGCTGCCCACCGGCTGCACGCAGCGTTCCTGCAACACCCGCAGTAAACGGGCCTGGGTCGGCAGCGGCATGTCACCGATCTCATCGAGAAACAGCGTGCCCTTGTCGGCCTTGCGGATCAGGCCGATGCTGCCTTTCTGATTGGCGCCGGTAAAGGCGCCTTTTTCGTAGCCGAACAGTTCCGATTCCACCAGCTCAGCCGGAATCGCCGCACAGTTCACCGCGATAAACGCCTTCTGGCTGCGCGAGCTGGCCTGGTGCAGGGCTTTGACGAACACTTCCTTGCCCACGCCAGTTTCGCCGTGGATCAGCAGCGGAATGTCCTTTTCCAATAAACGTTCGGCCTGGCGCACGGCTTTTTCCACGCGCACATCGCCAAAATGCAAGGTCTTGAGGCCAATCGGCGCCGGCTTCGGTGGCGTCGGTTCGGTGAAAACGCGTGCCTGCACCGGCATCTGCTTGGGGCGTCTGAGCAAGCACTGGAAACGGTTGCGTCCCGCGGCTTGCAGGGAGAAGGGTAGTCCTTCCGGCTGGTTCAACAACTCCAGCAATGACACCTTGAACAAACTGTCGATCATCACCCGCGACAAGCTGATGCCCAGCAGGTTGTCGGCACGCCGGTTGGCCGACAGCACCTGGCCGCTCTCATCAAAAATCAATAGGCCGGCCCACTGGCTGTCGAGGTTGCTCAGGCCGGTGTTGAAGGTCAGTTGGAAGTGCTCACCGCGAAACAGGTTGAGGATCAGCCGGTTTTCCACGGTCTGGCTCATCATCTTGACCATGCCCAGGGTGTGGGAGGGCGGCAGGTAGCTGTCGCTGGACACATCCAGCACCGCGATGATCTCGCGCTGGGCATCGAAGATCGGCGCTGCAGAGCCGGTCATGAAACGGTTGGCCTTGAGGAAGTGTTCATCGTGTTCGATATGCACCGCCTGGGCACACGCCAGCGCGGTGCCGATGGCATTGGTCCCGCTGGAGCGCTCCATCCAACTGGCGCCCGGGTTGAAGCCGCGCGCCAGCTTGGGCTCGATAAAACGCTGGGTGCCCCAACTCGTCAGCACCTGGCCCTGATTGTCGGCCAACATGATCAGGCAATTGGAATTGCTGAGGATGTTCTCGTAGTAGGGCAGCACTTCCTGATGGGTGGTCTGCACCAGTGAGTGCTGGCTTTCCAGCAATTGGCTGATGCCCTCGGCGGGGAGTTGGTCGAAGCTGGGCGTGCTCTGGTGGTCCAGGCCGAAGGCGCGGCAACGGCGCCAGGATTCCTGGATAAGGGTGTCGTGAGCCAAGGGTTCGGCCATGGGCGACCTTCGTTTTTATTGTTGTTGTTATTTAACCGACCTCCCTTGTAGGAGCCGGCTTGCCGGCGATGAGGCCCTCTAGGACTGCATCGTCCTCCAGATCGCTATCGCCGGCAAGCCGGCTCCTACAGGGGGCGTGATGGCAGAAAAGTCTATTCAGTGTTGTTCAGAACTGTTCATTGTCAACCCCCGACCTGTTCAGTTGTTCAGTCAGATTGTTCACTCTCGAACATCGCTTTCGGCCCATTTCCTTGCACATCAACCACTTGCCGTTTTGGCACGAAACTCGCTCTGACAACTGGCCAGATTCATTCCAATAATAAAAAAGGTCGTGTCATGTCATTGACCCTGGAAAATGTCTCCCGCGTTGTCGAAGGCCAGACCTGGATCGACGACGCCACCATGCGTTTCGAAGCCGGTTCCTTCAACGTCTTGCTCGGCCGCACCCTGTCCGGCAAAACCAGCCTGATGCGCCTGATGGCCGGCCTGGACAAGCCCAACAGCGGTCGCATCCTGATGAACGGCGTGGATGTCACGCAGAAACCGGTGCGCCTACGCAACGTGTCGATGGTGTACCAGCAGTTCATCAACTACCCGACCATGACCGTGTTCGAGAACATCGCCTCGCCGCTGCGCCAGGCCGGTGTGTCCAATGAGGTGATCCAAAGCAAGGTGCTGGAAACCGCGAAAATGCTGCGCATCGAAAAATTCCTCCAGCGCCACCCGTTGGAGCTCTCCGGCGGCCAGCAGCAACGCACGGCCATGGCCCGCGCGCTGGTGAAGGACGCCGAGCTGATCCTGTTCGACGAGCCGCTGGTAAACCTGGACTACAAACTGCGCGAAGAACTGCGTCAGGAAATGCGCGAGCTGTTCGCCGCGCGCCACACTATTGCCATCTACGCCACCACCGAGCCCAACGAAGCCCTGGCCCTCGGCGGTACCACCACCATCCTGCACGAAGGCCGGGTGATCCAGAGCGGCAAGGCCGCCGAGGTGTATCACCAGCCGCAGACGGTGCTGGCCGCCGAGCTGTTTTCCGAGCCGCCGATCAACCTGATGCCAGGTCGCATCAGCGGCAACGAAGTGAGCTTCGCCAATTTCGTGCACTTCCCGCTGAACGTCGACCTGCGCCCCATTGGCGAAGGCGAGTTCCGTTTCGGCGTACGCCCCAGCCATATCAGCCTGGTGCCGAGCAACGATGACGACCTGGAGTTGGCGGTCACCGTGGAAGTCGCGGAGATCAGCGGCTCGGAAACCTTCCTGCACGTGCGCAGCGAGCATTTCCTGCTGGTGCTGCACTTGCCGGGTGTGCACGAGTACGACGTCGACGCGCCGATCCGTGTGTACATCCCCACCCATAAACTGTTTGTGTTCGATGGTCAGGGCCGTTTGGTCCAGGCCCCCGGGCGCCGTGTCGCGAGGGTTGCCTGATGGCCGAGATCCATTTGCAGAACCTGGCGCATAGCTACAGCCCTACGCCGAGTGGTCCGGAGGACTACGCCATCCGGGAAATGAACCACGTGTGGGAGCAGGGCGGGGCCTACGCCTTACTCGGGCCGTCGGGCTGCGGCAAGTCGACCTTGCTCAATATCATCTCCGGCCTGCTCAGCCCGTCCGAAGGCCAGGTGTTGTTCGACACCAAAGTGGTCAACGACCTCACCCCGGAAAAACGCAACATCGCCCAGGTGTTCCAGTTCCCGGTGGTGTACGACACCATGACGGTGTTCGACAACCTGGCGTTCCCGCTGCGTAACCAGGGCATGGCCGAGGCGAAAATTCACAGCAAGGTGCAGGAAATTGCCGAGGTCCTCGACCTGCAAAACCTGCTGAGCAAAAAAGCGCGCAACCTCACCGCAGACGAAAAACAGAAAGTCTCCATGGGTCGCGGCCTGGTGCGTGACGACGTGTCGGCAATCCTGTTCGATGAACCGCTGACGGTGATCGACCCGCACCTCAAGTGGAAACTGCGGCGCAAGCTCAAGCAAATCCACGAGCAGTTCAACATCACCATGGTCTACGTCACCCATGACCAGTTGGAGGCCTCGACCTTCGCCGACAAGATCGCGGTGATGTACGGCGGGCAGATTGTGCAATTCGGCACGCCCCGGGATCTTTTCGAACGGCCTAGCCACACCTTTGTCGGCTATTTCATCGGCAGCCCTGGGATGAATCTGATCGAGGTGCAGGCCGAGGCGGGCGGAGTGCGCTTTGCCGGCACCCATCTGCCATTGTCCGAAGCCCTGCAGCAGCGCATTGCCAGCACCGACTACAAGAAATTGCAGGTCGGCATCCGCCCGGAATTCATCCACGTGTGGGACGAGCACAATCCCGACGCGATGCAGGCCGATGTCACACACCTTGAAGACCTTGGCACCTACAAGATCATTACCCTCAACCTGGATGGCGCCTTGCTCAAGGTGCGCCTGGCCGAAGACAAACCGGTGCCCGAAGGCCAGGCCTCCATCAGCTTTCCCGCGCAGTGGCTGATGGTGTACGCCGACGATTACCTGCTGGAGGTGCAGCCATGAACAAGGTGCAGAACAACAAGGCCTGGTGGCTGGTGTTGCCGGTGTTCCTGCTGGTGGCATTCAGTGCGGTGATCCCGATGATGACCGTGGTCAACTACTCGGTGCAGGACATCTTCGACCAGTCCAGCCGCTACTTTGTCGGTGCCGATTGGTACAAGCAGGTGCTGCTCGACCCACGTTTGCATGACTCGCTGCTGCGCCAGTTCATCTACTCGGCCTGCGTGCTGCTGATCGAAATCCCGCTGGGCATCGCCATCGCCCTGACCATGCCGACCAAGGGCCGCTGGTCGTCGCTGGTGCTGATCATCCTCGCCATTCCGCTGCTGATCCCGTGGAACGTGGTGGGTACCATCTGGCAGATTTTTGGCCGCGCCGATATCGGTTTGTTGGGGTACAGCCTCAACGCCCTCGGCATCAGCTACAACTACGCCGCCAACACCATGGACGCCTGGGTCACGGTGCTGGTGATGGACGTATGGCACTGGACGTCGCTGGTGGCGCTGCTCTGCTATTCAGGCCTACGGGCGATTCCGGATGTGTACTACCAGGCTGCGCGGATTGATCGTGCATCGCCCTGGGCGGTATTCCGACATATCCAGTTGCCGAAGATGAAAAGCGTGCTGCTGATCGCGGTGATGCTGCGCTTCATGGACAGCTTCATGATCTACACCGAGCCGTTCGTCCTCACTGGCGGCGGGCCGGGTAACGCCACCACGTTCCTGAGTCAGACCCTGACCCAGATGGCCGTGGGCCAATTCGACCTGGGCCCGGCGGCGGCTTTCTCGCTGGTGTATTTCCTGATCATCCTGTTGGTGTCCTGGCTGTTCTACACCGCCATGACCCACTCCGACGCCAACCGCTGAGGCCGCCAACATGAGCAAGCGCAAGGTTATTCCGCTGCTGATCTACATCCTGTTCCTGCTGGTGCCGATCTACTGGCTGCTGAACATGTCCTTCAAGAGCAACACCGAAATCCTCGGCGGGCTGACGCTGTTTCCGCAGGATTTCACCTTGGCCAACTACAAGGTGATCTTTACCGACCCGAGCTGGTACACCGGTTACCTCAACTCGCTGTATTACGTAAGCCTGAACACGGTGATCTCCCTGAGCGTGGCGCTGCCGGCGGCCTATGCGTTTTCGCGCTACCGTTTCCTGGGCGACAAGCACCTGTTCTTCTGGCTGCTGACCAACCGCATGGCGCCGCCGGCGGTGTTTCTGCTGCCGTTCTTTCAGCTGTATTCGTCGATTGGTCTGTTTGACACCCATATCGCCGTAGCCCTGGCCCACTGCCTGTTCAACGTGCCGTTGGCGGTGTGGATCCTGGAGGGCTTCATGTCCGGAGTGCCCAAGGAAATCGACGAAACCGCCTACATCGACGGCTACTCGTTTCCCAAGTTCTTCGTGAAGATCTTTATCCCGTTGATCGGCTCCGGCATCGGGGTGACCGCGTTTTTCTGCTTCATGTTTTCCTGGGTCGAACTGCTGCTGGCGCGCACCCTGACCTCGGTCAACGCCAAGCCCATCGCGGCAGTAATGACGCGCACGGTCTCGGCGTCGGGTATCGATTGGGGCGTGCTGGCGGCGGCGGGGGTGTTGACTATCCTTCCCGGCATGCTGGTGATCTGGTTTGTTCGCAACCACGTGGCCAAGGGCTTTGCCCTGGGCCGGGTCTGAGGAGTCGATGATGGAATGGATGGCCTGGACCACCCCCACCGCGCTGTTCTTTGGTGCCATAGCCCTGATCCTCGCGGGTATGACCACCTGGGAATTGCGTTCGCCGAGCATCCCTCGGCGCGGTTTTCTGCCGATCAGCACCACCCGTGGTGATCGCTTGTTTATCGGTCTTCTCGGCAGCGCCTACCTGCATTTGCTGGTGATCGGCGTTACCGACTGGAGCATCTGGGTGGCGTCCGCGCTCTCCCTGGTATGGCTGTTGAGTGTGATGCGTTGGGGCTAGTGCGGATACCACGCCCTTGTAGAAGCTGGCTTGCCGGCGATAGCGATCTTGAGCGCGCCATCGCCGGCAAGCCGGCTCCTACACGGAGCGGTGGTGTTTGTAGTCCCTTTTGAAATTAACCTGGAGGTCTCTATGTTGAATAAGAACAATAAGCTGCGACATAGCATTTCATTGGCCGCCGTACTGGCCCTCAGCGGTTTGAGCGCGTCGGCCTGGGCCGATGCGTACGAAGATGCCGCAAAAAAATGGATCGGCAGCGAATTCAAACCGTCCACCCTCACCGCTGAACAGCAGCTTGAGGAGCTCAAGTGGTTTATCAAGGCGGCGGAACCGTTCCGTGGGATGAAGATCAACGTGGTGTCGGAAACCCTCACCACCCACGAGTACGAGTCCAAGGTGCTGGCCAAGGCCTTCAGCGAAATCACCGGGATCAAGCTGACCCACGACCTGCTGCAGGAAGGCGACGTGGTGGAAAAGCTGCAAACCCAGATGCAGTCCGACAAGAACATCTATGACGGCTGGGTCAACGACTCGGACCTGATCGGTACGCACTTTCGCTACGGCAAGACCGAATCCATCACTGATCTGATGGCCAACGAAGGTAAGGACTACACCTCGCCAACCTTGGATCTGAAGGACTTCATCGGCCTCTCATTCACCACCGCGCCGGACGGCAAGATCTACCAGCTGCCCGACCAGCAGTTCGCCAACCTGTACTGGTTCCGCGCCGACTGGTTCGAGCGCGCGGACCTGAAAGCCAAGTTCAAGGAAAAATACGGCTATGACCTCGGCGTGCCGGTGAACTGGTCGGCCTATGAAGACATCGCCAAATTCTTCAGTGAAGACGTCAAGGAAATCGACGGCAAGCGCGTGTATGGGCACATGGACTACGGCAAGAAAGACCCGTCCCTGGGCTGGCGCTTCACCGATGCCTGGTTCTCCATGGCCGGTGGCGGCGACAAGGGCTTGCCCAACGGCTTGCCGGTGGACGAGTGGGGCATTCGCGTGGAGGACTGCCACCCGGTCGGCTCCAGCGTCACCCGTGGCGGCGACACCAACGGCCCGGCCGCCGTGTATGCCACCCAGAAATACGTGGACTGGATGAAAGCCTATGCGCCACCGGAAGCGGCGGGCATGACCTTCTCCGAATCCGGCCCGGTGCCTTCGCAAGGCAACATCGCCCAGCAGATCTTCTGGTACACCGCGTTTACCGCCGACATGGTCAAACCGGGCTTGCCGGTGGTGAATGCCGACGGCACGCCGAAGTGGCGCATGGCGCCGTCGCCGGTCGGACCTTACTGGGAAAAGGGCATGAAGAAGGGCTATCAGGACGTAGGGTCCTGGACCTTCCTCAAGTCGACGCCTGAGAAGCAGAAACTCGCGGCCTGGCTCTACGCGCAGTTCGTGACCTCGAAAACCGTCTCGCTGAAGAAAACCATCGTCGGCCTGACGCCGATCCGTGAGTCCGACATCAACTCCCAAGCGATGACCGACATGGCGCCGAAACTCGGTGGCCTGGTCGAGTTCTATCGCAGCCCGGCCCGCACCGAATGGTCGCCGACCGGCACCAACGTGCCGGACTATCCACGCCTGGCACAACTGTGGTGGAGCAACATCGCGGCGGCGGCCAGCGGCGAGAAAACCCCGCAGCAGGCGCTGGACAACCTGGCCAAGGAACAAGACGCGATCATGACGCGCCTGGAACGCTCCAAGGTGCAACCGGTGTGCGGCCCGAAAATGAACCCAGAGCGTGACGCGCAATACTGGTTCGACCAGCCGGGCGCGCCGAAACCGAAACTGGCCAACGAGAAGCCGAAGGGCGAGACCGTGGCTTACGGCGACTTGCTTAAACAGTGGGAGGCTGCGCGTAAGTAAACCCGCCACCCTCGTAGGAGCCGGCTTGCCGGCGATAGCGGTGTGTCAGTCAGCCCATTAGCTGGCAGATAGAGCGCCATCGCCGGCAAGCCGGCTCCTACAGGTTATGCGGCTTGCGGTTGCAGGTGCAGCTCGCTGTCCACATCCTTGACCAGTTCACTGGTCAAAAACAGCGGTGCCAGGCGTTTGTGCAGTTGCGGTTCGACAAACTCCTTCACCGTGTCCAGCGCCAGCACGCCGCTCAACGGCAGCTCGGCTTTGGTGTACGACAACCAGGCTTTCTTCAACGCTTGCAGTACATCGCTGCCT
This sequence comes from Pseudomonas reactans, assembly GCF_013385825.1. GTDB lineage: Bacteria > Pseudomonadota > Gammaproteobacteria > Pseudomonadales > Pseudomonadaceae > Aquipseudomonas > Aquipseudomonas reactans. Next base: position 183,121 of record NZ_JACAPG010000005.1, read on the forward strand.
GCCGTGGACGCGAAGCGGCGGTGGGTGAGTTTGCCGTCAAAGGTGAAGGTGTGCTGGAACTCATAGCCGGTTTCATCACCTTGGCTGGCCGTGCAGCGGATACAGCTGCACGGGCCTTCGCCGAAGGCGCTGCGCAGGTAGGCGTTGAAGTCCACCACGGGTTTGAGTGACAGGCGCTTATCCACCTCGAACAGGTCCCCAGTCATTTTTTCGTCAGTGTTCAACGTCCATTTCCTCGCAGTGTGCGGCAGATTTTCAAAGCGCGGCACAATACCAGCCGAGCGCCTGTTTGTGGGTTATTTGCATAACAATAGATCCCGATATTCTTTTCCAGTCTTAAAAATCGCCGCTAGGCTCCATCACCTTCTTAAAAACCCGGCAGATTCCTATGACGTTCAAGCGTTCTTCCCTGACCCTGCTGGCTGCTGCGACAGCCTTGATCAGTATCGGCGCCCAGGCCGAAGGCAAGATCAGCATCGCCCAGCAATTCGGCATCGGCTACCTGATCCTCGACGTGGTGCGCGACCAGCACCTGATCGAAAAGCACGGCAAGGAACAGGGCTTGGATATCAAGGTGGAGTGGAACAGCATTTCCGGCGCCACCGCGATGAACGAGTCGCTGTTGGCGGGCGCCTTGGATGTGGTTTCAGCTGGGGTGCCGCCGATGCTCACTCTGTGAGACCGCACCCAGGGCAAGCAGAACGTCAAGGCCATTGCCTCTCTCGGCTCGATGCCCAACTACCTGCTGACCAACAACCCAAACGTGAAGACTCTCAAGGACTTCACCGAGAAAGACCGCATCGCCGTGCCCGCCGCTGGCGTGGGTTTCCAGTCGCGCACCCTGCAGATCGAGACCGCCAAGCAGTTCGGCGATGCCAACTACAAGAAGTTTGACGACATCTCCATCAGCCTGGCCCACCCCGACGCGACCGCCGCCCTGATTGCCGGCGGTTCGGAGATCAATTCGCACTTTTCCAGCCCGCCGTTCCAGTACCAGGAACTGTTGAATCCCAACGTGCACAAGGTGCTCAGTTCCTACGACATCCTGGGCGGGCAAGCGACGTTCAACGTGCTCTACACCACGCAGAAATTCCACGACGAGAACCCCAAAACCTACAAGGCGTTCTATGACGCGCTGGCCGAGGCCGAGAAAATTATCAAGGCCGACAAACCGGCTGCTGCCAAGGCGTATATTCGCGTAGAGCAATCGAAGTTGCCGTTGGACCTGGTAGAAAAAATCGTCCAGGACCCGGAAATCGATTTCACCATCGTGCCGCAGCGCACTTACATCTACGCCGAAAAATTGCAGGAACTCGGTGTGCTGAAAAACAAGGCCGCCAGTTGGAAGGACTACTTCTTCGAAGAAGCCCATGGCGGCAATGGCAGCTGAAATCGCTTTCTGTAGGAGCGAGCTTGCTCGCGAAGGTCGTTAACGATAACGCAGCGCATCGGGTCTGACGCGGCGCTCTTGGGTTCTTCGCGAGCAAGCTCGCTCCTACAGTAGGTTGGGTTAAACGGCGATCAGACTGCGCTTGATCCAGTCATACAAGTCATTCCCCTCGCTCGACAATTCACTGTTGGCCCGCCGGCACAGGTAGTACTGGCGGCCATCATTGACCTCCCGTTCAAACAACTTTACCAACTCGCCACTGGCCACCAATGGAGCCACCAGCGGCTCGCGCAGCAAGGCGCAGCCGAGGCCGGTGAGGGTGGCGGTGAGCGCCAGTTGGCCGTCTTCCAGCAACAACCCATTCAGCGCCGTGGTGTCGACATCGGCCGCTTCGAACCACTGGCCCCAGGTGCCGCGCTCTTCGTCGTGCAGCAGTGGCAGCTGGCTCAGCGCCTCGGGTGAATCGATAGGGCCGTGCTGCGCCAGGAAATCGCGGCTGCAATAGGGCGTCACCGCGCCGGAGATCAGCGGCTCACTGTGATAACCCGGCCAATGCCCGGTGCCGAAGCGGATCGACAGGTCGGCCGCATCGCTGGGGTAACTGCGGTGGTTGGCGTAGGTCACGTTGATGTCCAGCGCCGGGTGGTCCTTCAGAAAATCCGCCAGGCGCGGGATGAACAGGTTGATGCCAAATAGCGGGATCAGGCTGATGGTCACCTGGCGCGTAGCGCTTTTTTCGCGCACGTGCTCGGTGGCGCTGCGCAGTACGGCGAAGGCCGAACGAATCGCGCGGTAATACTCGCGGCCTTCATCGGTGAGTACTAGGTTGCGGCCCTGACGCAAGGTCAGCGGCTGTTGTAGGAAATCTTCCAGCAAGTGCAGTTGATGGCTGATGGCCGAGGCGGACACGTCCAGTTCGCGCGCTGCGGCATTCACTCCGCCATGGCGCGCGAACGCTTCGAAGGTGCGCACGGCACGCAGGGGAGGGTCGTTGGCTAACTGTTCTGATTTATTCATGTGTTGAATTAAATACTAACTTTTAACCTGAATAAAGAGCCATAAATGCCGTATTTTTGGCATAAAAAGCCTGTTATTCGTTTGGTATATGCATATGACTTTCTGATATTTGATAAAAACAGAATAGATGCTTAGTGTGCCGCCCTTGTACGCACTGAGGTCTCTGGTCCTGATGGATGGGTTTCTCCAACAACTGCTCAATGGTCTGATGACGGGCAGTCTCTACGCGCTGGTGGCCCTGGGTTACACCATGGTCTATGGCATTTTGCGCATCATCAACTTTGCCCACGGCGACGTGTTGATGATTGGCGCGTTGGTCGGCTTGTCGATGATTCGCCTGTTGCAGGCGAGCTTTCCAGAACTGCCGCCGGTGCTGGTGTTGCTGTGTGCCACCGTCGTTGCCATGGCGTTTTGCGCAGTACTCGCGGTGGTGATCGAGCGCGTTGCCTATCGCCGCCTGCGCCATGCGCCGCGCCTGGCGCCGTTGATCAGCGGGATCGGCGTGTCGCTGTTGCTGCAAACCATCGCCATGCTGGTCTGGACCCGAAACCCACAGATGTTCCCGCAACTGCTGCCACTGGAGCCGATTGAAGTGTTGGCCGGTGCCTCGGCGCACCCGGCGATTACCAACGTCACGGCGCTGACTACTATCGCTATCGCGCTCTCGGTGATGGTCGCGCTGCTGGTGCTGGTGGAGCGCACGCGCTTCGGCCGCGCCATGCGTGCCGTGGCGGAAAACCCCCAGGTCGCCAGCCTGATGGGCATCAGCCCGAATCGGATTATTGTCATCACCTTCGCCATCGGCGGCGCCCTGGCGGCACTCGCCGGGATCATGATGGCCAGCAACTACGGCAGCGCGCATTTCTACATGGGCTTTTTGCCCGGCATCAAAGCCTTCACCGCCGCGGTGCTGGGCGGTATCGGCAACCTCAAGGGCGCCATGCTTGGTGGCCTGCTGCTGGGGTTGATCGAAGCCTTGGGTACCGGTTACCTGGGCGCGGCCACCAATGGTGTGTTCGGCAGTAATTACCAGGATGTGTTCGCCTTTATCGTGTTGATCGCGGTGCTGGTGTTCCGTCCTTCGGGGTTGTTGGGCGAACGTTTGGCGACCCGCGCATGATCAAGTCCCTGTCTCCCAGCAAGCGTGCGAGTCTCGGCGTGCTGCTGTTCGCCGTGGCCCTGGTATTGGCGCCTTGGATCGTCGGGCATGCCGGCGGCAACACCTGGGTGCGCACCCTGGACTTTGCCCTGCTGTACATCATGCTCGCTCTTGGCCTGAATATCGTGGTCGGTTACGCCGGGCTGCTGGACATGGGCTTCATCGCGTTTTACGCGGTGGGTGCCTATCTGGCAGCGTTGCTCTCATCACCCCATCTGCTGCAACAGTTTCCGGCGTTGGTCGCGCTGTTGCCGGCAGGGATGCATACATCTATCTGGCTGATCTTGCCGTTGGGCGCACTGCTCGCTGCCGGTTGCGGTGTGGTGCTGGGTGCGCCGACCCTGCGCCTGCGCGGCGATTACCTGGCCATCGTCACCCTGGGCTTTGGCGAAATCATCCGCATCCTGCTGCGCAACCTTGATCGCCCGGTGAATATCACCAACGGGCCCAAAGGCATTGCCCAGGTCGATCCAGTCAACCTGCTGGGCGTGAACCTCGGTCGCGCCCAGGAGCTGTTCGGCCTGCGCCTGCCCTCGGTCTGCCTCTATTACTACCTGTTTGCTGCGCTGGTGGTGCTGATTCTGTTTGCCTGCATCCGCCTGGAGCGCTCGCGCATCGGCCGCGCCTGGGTGGCGATCCGTGAAGACGAAGAAGCGGCCCAGGCCATGGGCGTGAACACCGTACGCCTCAAGCTGTTGGCGTTTGCCATTGGTGCCGCGTTCGGCGGGGTGAGCGGGGCGCTGTTCGCTTCATTCCAGGGCTTTGTTTCGCCGGAGTCCTTCACTCTCAACGAGTCCATCGCCGTGTTGGCCATGGTGGTGCTGGGTGGCATGGGCCATATCCCTGGCGTAATCCTCGGCTGCGTGTTGCTGGCGGCCTTGCCCGAAGCCTTGCGCGCGAGCATGGGCCCACTGCAACAGGCGCTGTTCGGCCAGGTGCTGCTGGACCCGGAAATCATCCGCCAGTTGTTCTACGGCCTGGCGCTGATCCTGGCGATGCTCTATCGACCGGCCGGGCTGTGGCCCAAAGGAGTGGCACGATGAACGCACCGCTGTTGCAGATAGACCAGGTCAACAAGCACTTCGGTGGCGTCGCGGCGCTGACCGATGTGAGCCTGAGCATCCAGCCCGGTGAGATCTACGGGTTGATCGGCCCGAACGGCGCGGGCAAGACCACGTTCTTTAATGTGATGACCGGCTTGTATACCCCGGATTCCGGGCGCTTCCAGCTGGATGGCCGTGACTATCAGCCCACCAGCGTGCATCAGGTGGCCGAAGCCGGTATTGCCCGCACGTTCCAGAACATCCGCCTGTTCAATGCGATGAGCGCCCTGGAAAACGTGATGGTCGGGCGCCATGTGCGCACCCGCAACGGCCTGTGGGCGGCCTTGAGTCGGCACCGCCGCGCGCAGGAAGAAGAGGCGCAAACCCGCGCCCATGCCCATCGTTTGTTAGCGTATGTAGGCCTGGCCGGCTTTGCCCATTACCGCGCCGACAGCCTCAGCTACGGCCATCAACGTCGCCTGGAAATCGCCCGCGCGTTGGCCACCGAGCCACGCCTGCTGGCCTTGGATGAACCGGCGGCGGGCATGAACGCCAGCGAGAAAGTGCAACTGCGCGGCCTGCTGGAAAAGATCCGCGACGACGGCCACACGCTGTTGCTGATCGAACACGACGTCAAGCTGGTGATGGGCGTATGCGACCGCATCAGCGTGCTCGACTACGGCCAGGTTATCGCCGTCGGCCCACCCGCTGAAGTGCGTCAGCATCCGGCGGTGATCCAGGCCTATCTGGGAGCCAGTGCGCATGTCTGAAGCCTTGTTGAACGTCGAGGGCTTGCAGGTGCGCTACGGCGCTATTGAAGCCGTCAAATCCCTGGACCTGCATATCGCTGAAGGCGAGCGCGTCACGCTGATCGGCGCCAATGGCGCGGGCAAGTCTTCCAGCCTCAAGGCCTTGACCGGCTTGCTGCCGGCGGCCAGGGGCGATATCCGTTTTGCCGGGCGATCGATTCTCGGCCAGGCGCCGGAAAAACTGCTGCGCCAGGGCATCGCCATGGTCCCCGAGGGCCGCGGGATTTTCGCGCGCATGAGCGTGTTGGAAAACCTGCAGGCCGGCGCCTTTCTGCGTCGCGATAACGCGCAAGTGCAGCGCGAAATGCGCCAATTGTTCGAACACTTCCCGCGCCTGGAAGAACGCCTGCATCAGTCCGCCGGCCTGTTGTCCGGTGGTGAGCAACAGATGCTCGCCCTGGCCCGTGCACTGTTGTCACGCCCGCGCTTGTTGATCCTGGATGAGCCGTCCATGGGCCTGGCGCCGATCATGGTCGAGAAGATTTTCCAGGTGATCGACGACGTCTGTCGCCAGGGCATGACCCTGTTGCTGGTGGAACAGAACGCACGGCTGGCGCTGCAAGTCACCGACCGTGCCTACGTGATGGACACCGGGCGCATCACCTTGACCGGCGCCTCCCAGGATTTGCTTGAACACCCCGAGGTGCGCAGTGCCTACCTCGGCGAATAAAACCATGACGCTACCGGACGCCCGGCGTGTTTCGACCCGCCCGACACTTAGCAGGAATAACCCATGAACACGTTGAAGAAAACCGCATTGATCGGCTTGGCCCTGAGCAGCCTGGCCAGCGCCGTGGCCCAGGCCGACCAGACTGTATTGATCGGCCTCGCCGGTCCGCTCACCGGCCCGTCGGCACGGATCGGCAAGGACCTGGAAAACGGCGCGCAACTGGCCATCGACCAGGCCAACGCCAAGCACCCGAAAATCAACGGTGAAGCCGTGACCTTCAAGCTGGTGTCTGAAGACGACCAGTCCGACCCACGCACCGCCGTCACCGTGGCCCAGCGCCTGGTGGATGAAGGCGTGGTGGGCGTGGTCGGTCACTGGAACACCGGCACCAGCATCCCGGCAGCACGGGTTTACCATGACGCGGGCATCGCCCAGGTGGCGCCGGTGGCTACCGGTCACGCTTACACCCAGCAAGGGTTCGACACCAGTTTGCGCATCATGGGCCACGACGATGATGGCGGTCAGGTCGCCGGCGACTATGCCCTGAAAACCCTCAAAGCCCAGCGTATCGCCGTGATCGACGACCGCACCGCGTTTGGCCAGGGCCTGGCCGACCAGTTCGTCAAATCCATCGAAGCCGGTGGCGCCAAGGTGGTGTCCCGCGAATACGTGGACGATAAAACCATCGACTTCAGCGCCGTGCTGACCAATATCCGCAGCCAGAACCCGGACCTGATCTTCTTCGGCGGCGTCGACGCCCAAGCCGCGCCGTTGGCCCGTCGCATCAAGCAGTTGGGGATCAAGGCGCCATTGATGGGCGCCGGTGGTTTTGTCAGCCAGACCTTCCTGCAGTTGGCACAGAACGAAGGCGAGGGCGTGATCGCCCTGGAACCGGGCCTGGCGATTGCGCAGATGCCGGGCGGCAAGGCGTTCGAACAGGCTTACAAGGACCGCTATAAAACCAATATCGAGCTGCACGCGCCGTTCGCCTACGACGGTGTAGGCGTGCTGGTGGCGGCTATCGAGAAAGCAGATTCGGTGGACCCACAGAAATACCTGCCGGTGCTGCGCGCCATTAGCTATGAGGGCGTGACCGGCACCATCGCCTTTGACGGTGAAGGCAACTTGAAGAAACCGTCGTTCACCGTTTACCAGGTCAAGGCCAATCAATGGCAGCCGGTGAGCGTGGCAGGCGGTCAATAAAACCCGATCCTTTGTAGGAGCGAGCTTGCTCGCGAAAGTATTTCAGGCGCATGCCAGCGTCGGTTGTACATTTTTCGCGAGCAAGCTCGCTCCTACAAGGGCTAATGGAGAGCAGTCATGAGCAAACTGGAAGGTGAACTGGGCATCCTCGCCCGGCGGCGCATTGAGGCCGAAATCATCAAGCCGATCTACGAGATCCTCAAGCGCGAACAGGGCAAGGACTTTGCCGCTGCGGTGATCGGTGAAGCCGTGGGAAATGCCGCGATCCAGGCCGGCAAGCATTTTGCGTCGCTGGAAGAGCAGGGCGCTGACCTCAAGAGCTTCGTCGAGCTGCAAGTGCTGTGGGAGAAGGACGACGCGCTGAAGGTCGAGATCATCGCCAGTGACGCCGAACACTACGACTACGACGTCAAGCGCTGCCGCTACGCCGAGATGTACCACGAAATGGGCCTGGGCGAGATCGGCCATCTGCTGTCGTGCAACCGTGACGAGCTGTTTATCGTCGGCTACAACCCGGACATCCAGTTGACCCGCACCCAGACCATCATGGGCGGCGATCACCGTTGTGACTTCCGCTATCGGGCCAAACCTCATGAGTAAGCTGGCGCGTGTGAACGGCGAACGCCTGTGGGCTTCGCTGATGGAAATGGCGCAGATCGGCGCCACCGAAAAAGGCGGCGTCTCGCGCCTGGCGCTGACTGACGAAGACCGCCGTGGCCGCGACCTGTTCGTGCAGTGGTGCGAGGCGGCCGGTTGCAGCATTCGCGTGGATGCCATGGGCAATATCTTCGCCCGTCGTGCGGGGCGCTTCGATGATTTGGCCCCGGTGATGACCGGCTCCCACGGCGACTCCCAGCCCTTTGGCGGCAAGTACGATGGCATCTACGGTGTGCTTGCGGGCGTGGAAGTGCTGCGTACCCTGAATGACCTGGGGATCGAGACCGACAGGCCCATCGAAGTGGTCAACTGGACCAACGAAGAAGGCTCACGCTTTGCGCCGGCGATGATTTCGTCGGGCGTTTACGCGGGCGTGTTTGACCTGGAGTACGGGCTGTCCCGTGAAGACAAAGCCGGCGTGACCATTGGCCAGGCGCTGCAGCAAATCGGCTACGCTGGCACCGAATCGGTGGGTGGCCAACCGATCCACGCCGCGTTCGAACTGCATATCGAACAAGGCCCGATTCTAGAGGCACAGGGCATTACCATCGGCGTGGTCACTGGCGCTCAGGGCCAGCGCTGGTACGAAGTGGAACTGAGCGGCCGCAGTGCCCATGCCGGCACTACGCCCATGGATCATCGCCTGGATGCCTTGCTCGGTTTTGCCCGTGTGGTCGAGGCCGTCAACGGGCTGGGCCTGGAGCAGGGCGCCGAAGGGCGGGCCACGGTGGGCATGGCGAATATCTTCCCCAACTCACGCAACGTGGTGCCGGGGCGGGTGTTCTTCAGTGTGGAATTCCGTCACCCGGACGAAGCGGTGCTGACGCGCCAGGACCAGCAGTTGCGCGCTGCCGTGGTGCAAATTGCCGACGGGATCGGCTTGCAGCACAGCGTGAAGCAGATCTTCCAGTACGCGCCGATTGCCTTTGACGCGGGCTGTGTTGAGGTCGTGCGGACGTCGGCTGAGGCATTGGGCTACAACCATCGGCCGATGATTTCCGGCGCTGGGCATGATGCCTGCTACTTGAACCAAGTGGCGCCGACGGCGATGATTTTTGTGCCCTGTGTGGATGGGTTGAGCCATAACGAGGCGGAAGAAATTTCCCAGGAATGGTCGACCGCGGGGGCAGATGTATTACTCCAGGCTATCCTGGCCAAATCCACCCACTGATACCCCCTGTAGGAGCCGGCTTGCCGGCGATGGCGACCTCAGTTTCAGTGTAGATCTGGAGGACCTCATCGCCGGCGAGCCGGCTCCTACGCAAAAGGACGGGGTGTCAGCGGAAAAATTCGCCTGGGGTGGCCTCGAACTGCTGGCGAAACGCATTGATAAACGCCGAGGTGGATTCATACCCACACCCCAGCGCCACATCCGTCACCCGCTCGCCCTGTTCCAGGGCGGGCAGGGCGGTAAGCAATCGCAAACGCTGGCGCCACGCCCGGAAGGTCAGCCCGGTGTCGCTCAGGAACAAGCGGCTGAGGGTCTTCTCGCTCACCCCCAGCTTCTGACTCCACTGGCCCAAGGTCGTCTGCTGCTCCGGGTGTGAGTTCAAGCTGCGGTAGATCTGGCGCAAGCGCGGGTCCATTGGCAGCGGCAGCATCAGGTCGACCTGAGGCGCCGCCGCCAGTTGGTCCAGCACCACCTGGGCCAAACGCCCATCCGGCCCATCCTCGGCATATTCCACCGGCAATTCACTGAAACTGCGGATCAACTCCCGCAGCAAACTGCTCACCTCCAGCACATGACAGCGCTCATCCGCCCAGGTGGTGACGCTGCAATCCAGGTACAGGCTGCGCATCTCCGTGTGGGGCGAGCTGAAAACGCGGTGCGGCATGCCGGCCGGAATCCACACCGCCCGTTGAGGCGGCGCGACGAAGCGGCCGACGCTGGTCTGGATCTCCAGCACCCCGGAAATCGCGTAGGACAATTGCACCCACGGGTGGCTGTGGCGACGGGTCAGCGCACGATTGGGCAAGGATTCGGTGCGTCCATACACCGGCCGTGGCAGGCTGGAAAGCCCGGGCACACTACGGCGGACGGTCTTGTCATGTCCTTTAGGCGGCATTTACTGGCTCATTGGCGTTAGTCGGTAACAAGCCGTTACGTTAGAGTCGCGACGACGCTCTTGGCAACCCCCGGAAGATCCTGCTTATGACTCGCCCCCGTTTTCTGCCCGACAACTTCACCCTGACGCTGATCGCCACGGTGATCCTCGCTTCCCTGCTGCCGGCCAGCGGCCAGACCGCCGTGGCTTTCGGCTGGGTCACCAACCTGGCGATTGCGCTGCTGTTCTTCCTGCACGGCGCCAAGCTGTCGCGCCAGGCGATTGTTGCCGGTGCCGGGCACTGGCGCCTGCATCTGTTGGTGTTCAGCCTGACTTTCGTGCTGTTCCCGCTGTTGGGCCTGGCGCTCAAGCCGGTGCTATCGCCGTTGATCGGCAAAGACCTGTACATGGGCATGCTGTACCTCTGCGCTTTGCCGGCCACGGTGCAATCGGCGATTGCCTTCACGTCCTTGGCGCGGGGCAACATCCCGGCGGCGATTTGCAGTGCGGCGGCGTCCAGTCTGTTCGGGATCTTTCTTACGCCGTTGTTGGTGACACTGTTGCTCAACGTGCACGGCGAGGGCGGCTCTACCGTCGACGCGATCTTGAAGATCAGCGTGCAACTGCTGCTGCCGTTTATCGCCGGGCAGATCGCCCGTCGTTGGATCGGTGAGTGGGTCGGCCGCAATAAATCCTGGCTGAAGTTCGTTGATCAGGGCTCGATTCTGCTGGTGGTCTATGGCGCGTTCAGCGAAGCGGTCAACGAAGGCATCTGGCACCAGATCCCGTTGTGGGAGCTGGGTGGGTTGGTGGTGGCGTGCTGCGTGCTGCTCGCCTTGGTGCTGGTGGCTTCGACCGTGTTGGGCAAAGCCTTCGGCTTCAACCAGGAAGACCGCATCACCATTCTGTTCTGCGGTTCGAAGAAGAGCCTGGCAACCGGTGTGCCGATGGCCCAGGTGTTGTTCGCCGGGGCAACCATGGGCGTGCTGATTTTGCCGCTGATGCTGTTCCACCAGATCCAGCTGATGGTCTGCGCGGCGCTGGCGCAGCGTTATGCCAAGCGGCCGGAAAGCATTCCGGAACTGATGGGCCAGGTGGATCCATGATCCCTGTCACAACCTTCGGCGAATAGGCTCAAGTAAACGCCGGCCCAGACGACTACCTTCTTAACTACCCAAGAAGGAGCGTCGACATGAACGTTAAGCGTTTGTCACTGGTTACCGGCGCTCTTGCGCTATGGGCAGGTGCTGGAATAGCGGGCCCCTCAGGCGTCATTCAGTTTCACGGCAGTATCGTCGAGCCGAGTTGTCATGCGGCTGCGCCAGGCAGGTCGACGCTGGAACTCAAGGGCTGCCCCCAGGCCCTGCGTGGCAGCCAGTTAGCGGTGCAGCCTGTGCGCACGGTGACGGCGCTGGGCACTGCGCAGGTTAACGTCAAGTTGATCGCCGACCGCAGTGATGGGCGCTATTACGACCAGCGGTATGTGCTGGTGGACACCCTCGGCAAGCCCATTCAATCGGGGGCCTACGTGGTCACCCTGACCGCGCCATGACGCCCTGAGGTTGTTTTGAGCCGGATCGGCGTCAACAGCCGCGCCAGAAACCTATAGAATGCTCGGCGGCGGCGCTTGTCCTGGGTGGCCGTCTGATCATCGTCCGAGTACCGCGCCCTTCAATGAGCATTTCAGCCGCAACGCCCCAAGCCAACTGGCAACCGGTCATCGCCCTCGCGTTGGCCGCCTTTGTGTTCAATACCACCGAATTCGTGCCCGTCGGGCTGCTCAGCGCCATCGGCGCCAGCTTCGACATGCCCGTGTCCAGCGTCGGGTTGATGCTCACTATTTACGCCTGGATCGTGTCCCTGACCTCGCTGCCGGTGATGCTGCTGACCCGCAACGTCGAACGGCGCAAGCTGTTGATCGTGCTGTTCTGCATGTTTATCGTCAGCCACATTCTCTCCAGTGTCGCCAACAGCTTCGGCCTCCTGATGATCAGCCGCATTGGCATTGCCTTGTCCCACGCCTTGTTCTGGTCGATCACAGCATCGCTGGCAGTGCGCCTGGCGCCGGAAGGCAAGCAGGTGCAAGCCCTCGGCCTGCTGGCTACTGGTACGTCTTTGGCGATGGTGCTGGGCATTCCGCTGGGCCGCCTGCTGGGCGAAGCCATGGGCTGGCGCACCACGTTCCTGGTGATCGGCGCGTTCGCCGCCGCCCTGGTGTTCTGGCTGGCGCGTACCTTGCCGCTGCTGCCGAGCCAGAACTCCGGCTCCCTGCGCAGCCTGCCGCTGCTGTTCAAGCGCCCGGCGCTGGTGGCGTTGTACGTGCTCACCGCCATGACCGTGACCGCGCAATTCACTGCCTACAGCTACATCGAACCCTTCGTCGAAGACGTCGCCGGCATGAGCGGCAGCGCGGTCACCCTGATCCTGTTGGTGTTCGGCGGCGCCGGCATCATCGGCTCGCTGCTGTTCAGCCTGGTGCACCGTTTCAACCCGCACCTGTTCGTGGTCGGCGCGGTATTCATCCTCGCCGCGTGCCTGGCGCTGCTGCTGCCGTTGAGTGGTGCAGAATCCTACCTGGTGGTGCTGAGCGTGTTCTGGGGCATGGCGATCATGGGCTTCGGCCTGGCGATGCAATCCAAGGTACTGGTGCTGGCCCCGGATGCGACCGACGTGGCCATGGCGATGTTTTCCGGCATCTACAACATCGGCATCGGCGGCGGCGCCCTGATGGGCAGTTGGGTGGGTAGCCAGTTTGGCTTTGCCTGGATCGGCGCGGCGGGCGGGTTGTTGGCGGCGGTGGCGTTGATTGGCTATTGCCTGGCGATTCGCCGATTTGGGCAGGGTGTGGCGCGAGCCTGAGTCAACCGCCCGCGCCAGCCACCGTTGGGCTAAGGCGCCAATGCATTCAACACGTGCACGGGGTCATTGTGAATGGCCCTCAACAGCGCTTTGGCCGGCCCTGTCGGTTCCCGTCGCCCCTGCTCCCAATTACGCAGTGTGCCGATTTGAACATCGATCATCGCGGCGAATGCAGCTTGAGTCAGGCCGGTTGCCTTACGGATTTGTTTGACTTGAAGCGCGTCAACAATGAATTCGCGAGAGGGCTGGCGCTCGCCTCGGACGATTTCGTCCATTTGTTGCACGCTTTCCATCAGCTCATCAAAGAATTTGCTCATGGTTATCTCCAGTGTTCGATGACGGCTTTCAATGCCTTGCGTTCATCGTTTGTCAGGTCTTGTTGTTCGTTTTTCGGATAAATCATCAGTAACGCGATTTTTGACGCAGTGACAAAGTGGTAGTAAATCACTCGCGCACCACCACGATTACCGTGGCCCTTTGAGGCGACACGTAATTTTCGGATGCCACCCGTACCTTCAATCACGTCTCCCGCCCTTGGGTTCACCATCAACGCTACCTGCAAGCTCAAATAGGTATCGTGATTCATGAGTTCCGTTACACGCCGGGTAAAAATTGGGGTTTCAATAAAAATCATAGCAAATGTACGCCATTGACTTAGTCGCCGGCAATGCTAGTGCAGTCAGACAGCTGGATCATCTGTTCAGTTGTAAGCGGGTTTTAGGTCAAAGCCCCCTATTCACTCTCCAGGCGTTAAACGTTCAAAAGCATTAATCCAGACAAGTCTTACACAGCAATTTGATACCCATTGCTACCGTCCCCCACGACCGCCCACGGCCTGTGGTGACGGCACTTGAACAGCAATGGAGTCGATTGTGCAAAAGCGTTTGACCGCCGAGTTTATCGGTACTTTCTGGCTGACGTTTGGCGGCTGTGGCAGCGCCATCCTGGCGGCGGCTTTTCCGGAATTGGGCATTGGGTTTGTCGGCGTTTCGCTGGCGTTCGGGCTCACGGTGCTGACCATGGCCTATGCGGTGGGCGGTATTTCCGGTGGGCATTTCAACCCAGCGGTGACCCTGGGTTTATGGGCGGGGCGTCGTGTGGCCGGTGGTGATGTGCTGCCGTATATCGCGGCGCAGGTGGCCGGTGCGCTTGGCGCTTCTGCGGCGTTGTACCTGATTGCCAATGGGCAGGCGGATTTCGCCGTAGGTGGTTTTGCCGCCAACGGTTATGGCCCATTGAGCCCTGGCCTCTTTGATATGAAGGCCGCGTTGCTCGCGGAATTCATCGCCACGTTCTTTTTCTTGTTCATCATCATGCGCGTGACCGCAGCGGGCGCGGTGCCGGGCTTTGCGCCGATTGCGATTGGGCTGGCCTTGACCTTGATTCACCTTGTGTTGATTCCGGTAACCAATACCTCGGTGAACCCTGCGCGCAGCACCGGGCCCGCGTTGTTTGCCGGCGGCGAGTACCTGGCGCAGCTTTGGCTGTTCTGGCTCGCGCCGATGGTAGGCGGAGTGATGGGGGCCTTGGCGGCGTATTCGTTGGGTGCGTGCGCAAAAAAAACGCCCGCCTAACAATTATCGGCGGGCGCTCGGGAATGACCGGGTCAGCAAGGAGTGAGCTGGCCGATGTAGGGCGTACGGGGATCAGGCCACCGGAATCAACGGGTCTGCCGCCGCCAGCGCCACCGCACGATCAGCGGCCGGTGGGTAGATCCACACGGTGTTGATCTGGTGCTTGAGGTCCTTGGCTTCCTGGCCGACCAGTTTCAGCTGACGGTCCCAGCCTTCGGTGAACACGGCGCCCCAGGCGCCGAGGTCGAGGCAGGTCACGTACTTGGGCTGGCTATAGGTCATCGGCGCGACGCCGATCAGGTCGGCGGCCACGTTGTTGCCGGCATAGCGACCCAGGGCGATGGCGTGCTGGCAGGACATGCCGGCGAAGTTGCCCAAATCATCGGTGGCGGCGTAGGCCACGTCGCCAGCGGCGAACACGTCGGCCTGGCCCTTGACCTTGAGGGTGCCGTCCACATGCAGGCGGCCCTGAGGATCACGAGTGCCGCTGACCTGTTCGGTGAGCGGGTTGGCCCGGAAACCGATGGTCCAGATCACGGTGCTGGATTCGATCCGCTGCCCATTCGCCAGGGTCACGCCGCCCGCATCCACCGAGGCGACCGAGGTGTTGAGCACCCAATCCAGGCCCAATTCCGTGCTCGCTTCGATGATCGAGGGGCGAATGCCATCACCCATGGATGCGGCGATCTGCGGGCCACGGTCGACCACTACGACGCGAATGTCAGCCTGGTCACCCAGTGCTTCACGCAGGCGGGCCGGCATTTCGGTGGCGGTCTCGATACCGGTAAAACCACCCCCGGCGACCACCACGGTATTGCGCGCCGCGCTGTCAGGCAGGTTCTTCAAGGCCTTGATATGCGCTTCGAGGCGCGTGGCGTCTTCGATCTGGTCCACATCGAAGACATGCTCGATGCCTGGCATCTGCGGGCGATTCAGACGGCTGCCGGCGGCCAGCACCAGGCGGTCGTACTGGATGGTGTTGGAGGTGCCAGCTGCGTTGCGGTAGGTCACTTGCTTACCGTTTTCGTCGATGCTATCCGCTGCGCCTTCAATGAACTTCACGTTCACCGCGTCGAACAATGGGCCCAGCGGCGCCATCATGGTGTGCACGTCGGGCTCGTAGAAACGTGGGCGGATGCGCAGTTCCGGTTGCGGGGCGAGCAGGCTGATCTGCACGTCGTTGCGGTCATGTTTGTCCAGCAGGCGGGCCGCGCTCAATGCGCTCCAGACACCACCGAACCCTGCGCCAATAATAAGAATGTGCTGTTTCATGGTTTGCTCCTGGAGAGGCGTTGTTGCCTGAGTGGGACTGTGTGGAGCCAGACTACCCAGGCCGTCTGCCTTGAACACTTCTACCTAGGGTCAGTGCAGGCATGCATAGGTGTGAGGTGGCTATACCAAGGTATTAGCGGCCCAGCACATCGGCGAGGCAGGCCATCAGTTGGGCGCAGGAAAACGGCTTGGGAAAGAATGCAATCGGCGGCGGCAATGCCGGGTCGATGCTGGGCGGCGGGCCGGGGTAACCGGTGATGAAAATCACCGGCAGTGAGACGCCATCGGCGTGCAGGGTTTCGTAGAGCTGGATGCCGGTGAGGCCAGGCATCTGGATGTCGCTGATCAGGCAGGCGGTAGTGCGGGGGGCATCCGAGCCGAGAAAGGCTTCGGCATTCGCATAGAGCCGGACGCTGTAGTCGTTGGAGCGCAGCAGCCCATCCAGTGCCAGGCGAACGGACTCATCATCATCGACGATGGCAATTATCTTCGTGTCGGACATTTCGTTACCTGGAGGCTATCGGGCTGCACATGGAAGCAACCCGCCATCACCCCACGATACGCCGTCCACACCGGCAACATACTATACGTGCGTATACCCAGCCTGTTGCTTGACCGGGATGCCGAGGGCCTGGGCCATACGCACCAGATCGGCGAAAGAGCGTGCAAGCATCTTGCGCATCGCCTGGCCGCGATGGATCTTCACGGTGATTTCACTCAGGCCGATTTCGCTGGCAATCTGTTTGTTCATCAGGCCGGAAACCGCCAGCGCCATCACCGTTTGCTCGCGGGGGGTGAGGGTGGCGTAGCGGCTGCGCAGTTCATCATCGCCGCGCTCGGCTTCACGCCGCGCCTTGTCCTTGGCGTGGGCGGCGCACACCGCGTCGATCAGGTCCTGCTCGCGGAACGGCTTGGCCAGAAAGTCCACGGCACCGGCTTTCATCGCGCGCACGGTCATGGCGATGTCGCCGTGGCCGGTCATGAACACGATCGGCAGGTTGATCCGCGCCGCCACTAATTCATTCTGGAAATCCAGGCCGCTGGTGCCTTGCAGGCGTACGTCGAGCACCAGGCAGCTGGGCAGGTCGGGGCGTGGGAAATGCATGAACTCGGCGGCCGAAACAAACAACTGGACCTGCAGGCCCACCGAGCGCAACAGGCTGCCGAGGGATTCGCGCAGCGGCCGATCATCATCGACGATATACACCCAGGGTTCCTGGCTGATCACGCGGTTCATCGGGTGAAGGTCGTTCATGGCGCCTCCTTGGCCAAAAGTGGCAGTGAGCAGGTGAATGCGGTGCCCGCGCCGGGCGTGCTGGTCGCCCAGAGGCGGCCACCGTGAAAGTCGATGATCGAACGGCAGATCGACAGGCCCATGCCCAAGCCATCGGGTTTGGTGGTGAAGAAAGGTTGGAACAACGTGGGCAGGTCCTTGGCGTCAATGCCAATGCCCTGGTCGGCCACTTCGAGCAAGACGTTATCGCCGTCCACCCAGGTGCGCACCCGCAGCAGGCGCTGGCGCGGGGCGACGGTTTCCATGGCGTGGCAGGCATTGATGATCAAGTTGATCAGCACCTGTTGCAGCTGCACGCGGTCGGCGTTGATCTGTGCGTCGAGCACGCCCAGCTCCACGCGGCTGCGCACCTTATGGCGCGACAGTTCGTGCTGCACCAGGCCCAGGGTTTCATTGACGATGGCGTCCAGCGACTCGGGTTTGCGCAGCGGGTCGCACTTGCGTGACAGCGCGCGAATGCGGCTGATCACCTCGCTGGCGCGGCAGGCGCTGGAGACGATGCGGTCGAGGGATTGGCGGGCTTCATTGAGGTCGGGTTCGGCGCGGTCGAGCCAGCGCCGACAGGCTTCGCCACTGCTGGTGATGGCGGTCAGCGGCTGGTTCACCTCATGGGCAATCGAGGCGGCCAATTCTCCCAGGGAGGTGATACGGGTGACGTGAGCCAGTTGGCTCTGCGCATGGAACAACGCCTCTTCGGCGAGCTTGTCGGTGGTGACGTCCTTCACCGCGCCCAGGTACTCGAAATGCCCACGGCTTTCGACGGGGCTGGCGATCATATGCAGGTGCTTGACGCGCCCATCCGGCATCAGCAGGCGGTGCTTGACCTCAATCAGCGGCTCGCGGTTCAGGGCCTTGGCGAAAACCTCGCGGGCCAGGTGGCGGTCGTCAGGATGGGTGCGCTCCAGCACCATCGCTGCAGTGGGTGCCTGGTGGTGTGGGTATTCGAAGATCCGCGCCAATTCCTCGGACCAGGACATGGCATCGCTGTCGCCACGAAAGCTCACGCTGCCGGTCTGGCTCAGGCGCTGGGCGCCCACCAGGTAAGCCTCGTTGTGCCGCAGGCTGTCCGCCGCGTACTTGCTGCGCAGGGCAAGAAAGGTGATGGCGGACAGCGCCGTGAGGCAGCGGAAGAAACCGGTGATCGATTCCCAGCGCTCATAGTTGCCGTTGTAGAGAAACAGCGCAGTGAGCAGCGCGATGGAAAACAGCGCGACGCCAATCACCACATTGATTGAAAACAGGTTGGCCGCCATCAACAGCAGCGTGATGTACAGCAGCGTCGGCGCCCAGTCAGTATGGGTTTCGGAGTTGATCACGAAAATGCCGCAGGCCACGACCAGCCCGACCACCCAACCCAGGGCGTTGATCGCTGGGGTTGGGCTGATGCCAAACGCGGCGCGTGCTTGGGGCTGGCGGGGTGTGAACACCAGCCGATCCCAGAGGCCGGTCAACCATGACTGTTCGCGGCGCGCGCTCGCGGGAACGTTGATTTTCATGGTGTTCAGGCACTCCATTGGTGTGATCGAGGGTGGAGCAGGGGTCACTTACTTTAAAAGCATCCGTTCTCACCGAGTAGGACACAAAACCCTGAAATCCTGCCAAGCCCTATACCCAGGTATGAGCGCGCTGACCCCAGGTAGGAGAGACGCACCACCCGCGCCGCCATAACCTGAGGCCTCTCACTCCTCTCCAAGGCCCTGCGGCCGGGTGGCTAACATGATGAACAGAAATGACCTGCGTCGTGCTGACATCAATCTGCTGGTGGTGTTCGAGTCGATGATGCATGAGCGCAATGTCAGCCGGGTCGGCGAGAAATTGTTCCTCGGCCAGCCGACCATCAGCAGTGCCCTCGGCCGCTTGCGGTTGATGTTCGATGACCCGCTGTTCATTCGCGCTGGGCGGCTGATGCAACCCACGTCCCGTGCCGAGGAAATCTTCAGCAATCTCGGCCCGGCGCTGGACAGCATTGCGGCAGCGCTGAGTCGCTGCCAGGCGTTCAACCCGGCGACCAGCGAGGCCGCTTTTCATATCGGCCTGTCCGACGACGTGGAATACGCCTTGCTGCCCAGCCTGTTGCGGCGCCTGCGTATCGAGGCACCCAACATGACCCTGGTGGTGCGCCGTGCCGATCACTGGCAGATGTCGCAACTGCTCACCAGTGGTGAGATCTCCCTGGGCATCAGCCACACCCAGGAACTGCCGGCCAATGCGCGCCGCAAAAGCCTGCGGCCGATGCGTCCGATGCTGCTGCGCGCCGATCACCGGCCAGGGGACGTGGGACTGGACGAGTTCTGCCAGCGGCCCCACGCGGTGGTGTCGTCCATGGGCAATGTGATCGATGACTCCGACCGCGCCCTGGGCCTGATCGGGCGCCAGCGCAAAGTGGTGCTCACCGTGCCGCAGTTCAGCGCGTTGCCGGTGCTGCTGGCCGACAGCGACATGCTCGCCATCGTGCCCGACTATGTGGCGCGCGCCATGGCCGGAGTGGGTGGCCTTCGTGCGCAGTGTGCGCCGCTGGACTTGCCTGAGCAGGAGCTGGCGTTGGTGTGGCGCGGCACCACCCATAACGATCCGGGGGAGCGCTGGTTGCGGGCGCGCTGCAGTGTGTTCCTGGGTGAGCCGGTGATGCTTGCGGTAGCCAGCTGATGAACCTCTACACCCATCCCTTGCTGCTCGGCGGCGTGCTGATCTTGCTGGACCTGGTGCTGTGGCAAGGACTCGGCCCAGCGCGGCGCACCTTGCGCAGCGGAGTGCGGGTGCTGGTGTTCGCGCTGTTTTGCTGGGGCATGGTAGCGGCCGGCGTCAGCCCCTTACAGCCACCACTTTGGCCGGACGACGCGGTGCTCAACTTGATGGCCACCGTACTGGGTATCGGCTGGTGGTTGTTCGCCGCACGCACCCTGACCGTGATCCTCGGCCACGGCCTCACCACTCGTGTGGGGCAGAGCGCGCGCTTGCTGCATGACGTGCTGGGGGCGGTGATCTTCCTGGTCGCCATCGTCGGCGCGGCGGCCTATGTGCTGCAACTGCCGGTCAAGGGCCTGCTGGCGACCTCGGGCGCGATGGCAATCATCCTCGGCCTGGCGTTGCAAAGCACCTTGAGCGATGTGTTCAGCGGCATCGTGATCAATACCACCAAGCCCTATCAGATCGACGACTGGGTCAGCATCGATGGGGTGGAAGGCAAGGTGCTGGAAATCGACTGGCGTTCGACTCATCTGCAGACGGAAGCGGGCAGCACCGCTGTGCTGCCCAACTCCCTGGCAGCCAAGGCCAAGGTCCTCAATCACAGCCGTCCTGGCGGGGCGCACCGCGTCAGTGTCAGCCTGGCGGTGCCCAGTGGCATCGCGCCTCGCCTGGCATTGGAGGCGTTGGAAAAAGCCTTGCAGGGCACTCATGCATTGCTGCCGGGGCCCAAGGTCTCGATCAACAGTTCGCAACTGGAATTCAACGAGTACGAACTCAAGGGCTTCGTCGCCTCACGCTCGGCCCGCAGCGGCGTGCGTAACTTGATGTTTGACCTGGCCCATCGACACCTTGAAGCGGCTGGGCTGACCTGGGGCGAAGGCTCCAACACCAAGGCTTGGAGCCGCCAGCGGCAATTGCTGGAGGAAGTCCGGGTGATGCGTGCCCTCAGCCTTGAGGAGCGCGACCGCCTGGCCGACGCCATGACCCCCGTGGACTTCCAGGCCAACCAGGTGCTGCTGGCCTTCGATGAAGTCGCCGATAGCCTGATGATCATCGCCACGGGCGTGGTGTCGGCAGCGATCCATGATGGTGACCGCGTGGTCGAAGCCGGCCGCATGGGCCCCGGCGAAGTGATGGGCGAGGAGGGGATCCTGGCCGATGGACGTTCCCGAGGGCAGTTCCGCAGCCTCACCAGCGGGCGGTTGTTCCGCATCGAAAAATCACTGCTGGGCGCGCAGTTGCAGCACAGCAGTGATTTGTTGATGGCATTGGACCGGTTGCAGCATCAGCGCGAAGACATCCGTGATGCGGTGGTGCTGAAGAAACCTGCGCCAGTCAAGAGAAGTACTTTGCTGCGGTGGCTCCAAAAACACTGATCCAACTGTGGTGAGCGGGCAAGCGAGATGACTACAACAATTCAGATCACCTCAACAACCTAGCGGGAAAACCGCTCCCGATACTCCCGCGGCGAAATCGTCAGGTGGCGGTGAAAGGTATACCGCATCCGCTCCTCATCGCCGAACCCACACAGCCGGGCAATCTGGTCGATATTGCGGTCGGAATCCTCCAGCAGGCGGCGCGCCGCTTCCATGCGAAACAACTCGATGGCCTTGGCCGGTGTGCGCCCGGTGCGTTGTTTGTAGACCCGCGCAAAGTTGCGCGGGCTCATCTGGGCCTGGTGTGCCAGACGCTCCACTGACAGCTCCGAGTCCTGCAAGTTGTCGGCGATCCACAGGTGCAGCTCATCGAAACCCGCACTCTCGTCGGTCTGCGCCTGCAACAGTTGGCTGAATTGCGCCTGCCCGCCGGGGCGCTTGAGGAACACCACCAACTCCCGTGCCACTTGCAACGCCACATCGCGGCCGCAGTCGATCTCGACCAGGGCCAATGCCAGGTCGATCCCAGCCGTCACACCGGCCGAGGTCCATACATTGCCCTGTTGGATGAAGATTGCGTCCATGTCCACCACGATGGCCGGGAAGCCGTGCTTGAGCATGTCGCACATGGCCCAGTGAGTGGCGGCGCGGCGACCGTCGAGCAAACCGGCCATCGCCAGCAGAAAGGTGCCGCTGCACACCGAGGCGGTGCGGCCGGCAGTGGCGGAGGCTATGCGCAGCCATTCCACCAGCTCGGTATTGGCCGCCATTGCCTGTTGAATGGCCGGCGCGCCAGGCACGATCAGGGTGTCGATGGGCGTATCAGCCAATTGCCCGAGTGCCACCGTGTCTACGCTCAAGCCTTCGGCGGTCTGCATCAAGCCTCCAGCCAGGCTGGCGGTGTGCATCATGTAACCCGGCAAGCCGCGTTCGGCCATGGCCTTGGTGGCGGCCCAGAACACGGTCTGGGCACCGGTCAGGTCAAGAAGACCCATTTGCGGGTAGGCCAGGAATACCAGGGTGCGCGTTTGAGCGAGTGGAGCGATCGGTGACATGGGGGCGGTATCCTGGAGACGGGGAGCAAGGCTCAGCCGTTGTACCACTTACCGCACTCCTTGCTCACCCCCTCAAGGCTTCCAGGTTTGCACATCCTTGGCATCCACGGCCTTGGGCAGTAGTCCTGCCTTGAAGAACGCATCGGCGATTTTCTGCTGCTCGCCCAGTTGGTCGAGCGTCACCGGCTGCACCTGGTAACTGCGGTGTGCATTGGCGGCTTCAACGGTGGCCGCATCCAGGTTGCCCCACAGCGGGCCGAGAATCTTGGCCGCGCCCTGTGGGTTGGTTTTCACCCACTGGCCGGCCTTTTCCAGCTGTTCATACACCACCTTCAACA
Source organism: Pseudomonas reactans (assembly GCF_013385825.1). Taxonomy (GTDB): domain Bacteria; phylum Pseudomonadota; class Gammaproteobacteria; order Pseudomonadales; family Pseudomonadaceae; genus Aquipseudomonas; species Aquipseudomonas reactans. The sequence goes on from NZ_JACAPG010000005.1 coordinate 205,570, forward strand.
CCTCAGGATGCGCCTTGGCGTAGGGCGTGCCCGTCAGGTAATAGCGCTTGTAACTGGCCAGGCCTGCGCCGTCGGCCAGGGTGCGCGTCGGCAGTTGGCGCTGCACGCTGGTGAGGAAGGGTTCCCAGGTGACCCAGGCATCGACCTTGTTGTTCTCGAACGCCGCGCGACCATCGGCGGGTGTCAGGTAAGCCGGTGTGATATCCGAAAATTCCAGGCCTGCCTTGGCCAGCGCGGCAATCAGCAAGTAGTGGGTGCCCGCCGCCTTGGTCACGGCGATTTTCTTGCCTTTGAGGTCGGCCAACTGCTGGATCGGCGAGTCTTTGCGCACCACGATGGCCTGGGCTGACGGCGAGGGCGCTTCCTGGGCAAAGTAGGTGAGTTTGGCCTGGGCGGCCTGGGCGAAGATCGGCACGGTGTCGGCCACGTCGGCACTGATGTCGACGTTGCCCACGTTGAGCGCTTCGAGCAGTGGCAGGCCGCTGGGGAACTCATGCCAGCTCACGTCGATGTTGTCGGCCTTGAGGGCTTTTTCCAGGGTGCCTTGGGTTTTCAGCAGGGTGATCAGGGTAGAGGACTTCTGGTAACCGATGCGCACGGTTTCCTGGGCCTCGGCGCTCGCGGCGACGGAAAAGGCCAGCAACCCGAGTACTGCGGCGAGGGGGCGACGTATGGACATGGCGAGCTCGATCTTCAACGAAATAGCGTCGAGCTTAAAGTTCTAAAAACCATTCGTTAAATACTCTTTCGATCTTAGCTTAGGGCGCTTTTTCCTGGATCCGACGAATTGGGCATAACCATAGAATTATAAGATTCTTTCATCATTTCTCGTCGTTAATATAATCGAATGAGTTTTTCTGCCAGGCCTTACGCGGTTTTTTGGCATATGCAGCTCCTTCTATTTCTCTCACGCCAAGGCCTTCCATGACGTTCAAGAAACTTATCGTTGCCGCCAGTCTGCTATTCGCTGCGGCGGCGGCCCATGCCGAGCAAACCCTGGACATCAGCTACCAGCGTTCGTCCACCTTGTGGATCCTGCTCAAGCAAAATGGCCATTTGGAACAGCGCCTCAAACCGCTGGGCTTTACCGTGAACTGGCATGAATTCAGCACTGGTTTGCTCAGTTCCTTGAACGCCGGCAGCGTCGACCTCCATGCCGATGTGGCCGATGCCTTTGCACTGTTCACCCAGGCCGCCGACGCGCCGTTGACCTACTACGCCCAGGAAAACGCATCGCCGGGCGCCCAGGCGATCATCGTGCAGGACCAATCGCCGATCCACAGCATCGCAGACCTCAAGGGCAAGACCGTCGCCGTGTCCAAGGGATCGGGCAGCAATTACCTGCTGATCTCCGCGCTGAAGAAAGCCGGCCTGACCCTGGCCGATATCACCCCACGCTACCTGGAAGCACCAGACGGCGGTGCCGCCTTCGCCAATGGCAGCGTGGACGCGTGGGTAATCTGGGACCCGTTCCTCGCCACCCAGCAACTGGATCACCACGTGCGGGTGATTGCCGATGGCAAGGACGGCCTGGCCGACTACAACCGTTTCTACCTGGCGACCACTAAATTCGCCAACGCTCACCCGGACGTGTTGCAGGTGACCTTCGACACCCTGCGCGAGACCGGCCAATTGGTGAAGGCCCACCCCAAGGAAGCTGCCGAAATCCTCGGCCCGCTGTGGGGCAACATCGCTCCGGCTACGGTCGAGCGCGCCAATAGCCGTCGCAGCTACGACATTATCCCGGTCAAGCTGGAAAACCTCGCCGAGCAACAGCGCATCGCCGACACCTACTACGCCGCCAAGCTGATTCCCAAGCCGTTGAAGGTCAGTGCAATCACCCTGTGGACACCCAAACCATGAGCCGCCAAATTCATTTGTCCGCGTTCCTGTTGAGCGGGCCGGTAGTACACAGCCACGCGGTGTGGCGCCATCCGGAAACCGTCGGCAATTACCTCGACCCCGAATATTACGCGCGCGTGGCCAAGGTGGTAGAAGAGGGGTTGTTCGACTTCCTGTTCTTCGCCGATCGCCTGGCCGTGGGTGACCAGATGGGCGGCTCCCGCGAGTTCGCCCTGCGCTACGGCGCCCAGGACGCCACGCGATTGGACCCGTTGCCGATCCTCTCTTACCTGGTCGGCAAGACCTCCAAGCTGGGGCTCGGAGCGACCCGTTCCACCACTTATTACGAACCGGCGCACATCGCCCGTGAATTCGCCACGCTCGACCACCTGTCCAAGGGCCGTGCAGCCTGGAATATCGTCACCTCGATGAACGACAGCGAAGGGCGCCTGTTCGGCAAGGACAAGCACCTGGAGCACGACCTGCGTTACGACCGCGCCGATGAGTTTGTCGAAGTCGCGCTGAAGCTCTGGAACAGCTGGGGCAAGGACGCGCTGAAGCTGGATCGAGAAAGCGGCGTGCTGGCGGACCCCGAGTTGATCCGTTCGGTGCAGCATCAGGGCGAGTGGTTCCGGGTTGAAGGCCCGTTGAATATTCCGCGCACGCCCCAGGGACGACCGGTGCTGATCCAGGCCGGTTCGTCCGGGCGGGGCCGGCGCTTCGGCGCGCGGTGGGCCGAGGCGATTTTCACCATTCACCCGCATTTGGCGGCCATGCGTGCGTTTCGCGATGACGTGCGTGCGCAGGTGGTGCAGCAAGGCCGTGAGGCTGACAGTTGCAAGGTGCTGACGGCGGTGATGCCGTTTATTGGGGGCAGCGAGGCCGAAGCCCGGGCCAAGCGCGACAAACACAACGCTTTGGCGCGACCTGAATTGGGGCTGGTGACATTGGCTTCACAGTTGAATGTGGACCTGTCGCCATTCCCGCTTACGGCGACGCTGGCTGAGATCGCCCAGTCGCCGCTGATCCACCCGGCAGCCGCCGAAAAGCTGTTGATGCAGGGGCCGGAAACCACCCTGGAACAACTCGGGCGCATCTTCGCCAGCAGCGTGCGGGTGCCGCAGTTGGTGGGCACGGGGGCACAGGTTGCCGATCAATTGGCCGAACTGTTTGAGCAGGGTGGGTGCGATGGGTTTGTGATTTCACCGGGGTATCTGCCGGGCTCGTTCACCGAGTTTGTCGAGAGCGTGATTCCACATTTGCAGCGCAAGGGATTGTTTCGCACGGCGTACGAAGGGGCGACGTTGCGCGAGCATTTGGGATTGGCTGATCTCAACAACAGAATTGATAAAAAGGATATTTCGCATGGCTGATTTCGATCATTTAACCCGCCGCCGCCTACTCGGCCTGGCCGGTATCACCCTGGCCAGCCTGTCGCTGCCACGCCTGGGGTTCGCCGCTGACGAACACGCTGGCCATAACACTTCACAGGAACCCGCCGGCACCGGCGAGTTCATTCGCCTCGACGCGCCACGCAAGTTGAAACTGGCAGTCAACCTCAACGCCGTGTGCCTGGCGCCCGTAGTAATCGCCCACGGCCAGGGCTTTTTTACCAAGCACAATCTGGACGTGGAGTTGGTCAACTTCGGCAACTCCACCGAGGTGCTGCTGGAGGCCATCGCCACCGGTAAAGCCGACGCGGGCGTGGGCATGGCGCTGCGTTGGCTCAAGGCGCTGGAGCAGGGGTTCGACGTGAAACTCACGGCGGGCACCCACGGCGGTTGCCTGCGTCTGCTCAGTGCGGTGAATGGCGGCGTGACCAAACTCGAAGACCTCAAGGGCAAGGCCATCGGCGTGACCGACATGGCCAGTCCGGATCGCAATTTCTTCTCGATCCTGCTGAAGAAACACGGCGTGGACCCGGTGCGCGACGTCGAGTGGCGCCTGTACCCGGCCGACCTGCTCGGCACTGCCCTTGAGCGCGGCGAAGTGCAGGCGGTGAGTGGCAGTGACCCGTTCATGTACCGCCTGATCAAATCCGGCGTGGCCCGTGAACTGTCCACCAACCTGGTGGAGGAGTACGCCAACCTCAGTTGCTGCGTGGTCGGCGTCACCGGCAAACTGGTGCGCGAAGACAAACGCGTGGTCGCGGCCTTGACCCAGGCAATTCTGGAGGCCCACGACTATTCCGTGCAGCACCCCGAAGAAGTTGCCAAAGGCTTCCAGGCCCATGCGTTGAATACGTCGGTAGAGGAAGTGCAGGCAATCCTCCACGACCACACCCACGGGCACCATGCGGTAGGCGCGGCGCTGACCCAGGAAATCCTCACCTACGTGACCGACCTGAAAACCGTCGAAGTGATCAGCAAGAGCACCGACCCGGTGGAGTTTGCCAAGGAGATCACCGCCGATGTCTTCAGTTGATGCGGCAACCCTCAACCCGTCCCTGGCGTTTAAGGTCTGGTGGCAGGGCGTGGCGGTGGTGGGGGCCTGGTTGGCCGTCGCGCTGCTGATCAGCTACTGGCCCAACGCGACGCGCAACTGGCCGATGACCCAAGGCCTGGCCAATCTGTGCGTGGGCATCGCGGCGCTGTTCATCGTATTGAGCCTGCTGGGGCGCAAGATAGTGAGGTTGGGCCAGCGCCTGCGCAACGCAGGTCCCTGGCTGATCGCCTTGCCGGTGCTGCTGGGTGTCTGGGAGCTACTTACCGCCAAACTCGCGCTGTTGCCGGTGCCGTTTTTTGCACCGCCACAGGCGTTGTTGGCCGTGTATATCGAAGACTACCCACGGCTGGCCGACAGCCTGTTGCACTCGGCGTTGCTGCTGGGCTCGGGCGTGGCGCTGGGCGCGATCACCGGGTTTATCGCGGGGGTGGCGATCGGTTGGTCCACGCGCATCGGCTACTGGCTGCACCCGGTGTTGCGCATTCTCGGTCCGGTGCCGTCGACGGCGTTGTTGCCGCTGTGCTTCTTTCTGTTTCCCAGCAGTTGGAGCGCCAGTGTATTTCTGATCGCCCTGGCTACCTGGTTCCCGGTCACGGTGCTCACGTGGTCCGGCGTGGCGAGTGTGGACAAAGCCTATTACGACGTAGCCCGTACCCTCGGTGCCAAGCAAGGCTTTCTGATTTTCAAGGTAGCGATTCCCGCTGCATTGCCTCACGTATTTGTCGGCCTGTTCATGGGCCTGGGCGCCTCGTTTTCGACCCTGGTGGTGGCGGAGATGATGGGCGTCAAATCCGGTATCGGGTGGTACCTGCAATGGGCCCAGGGCTGGGCCGCCTACGCGAATATGTACGCTGCCTTGCTGATCATGGCGCTCGCGTGTTCGGGGTTGATCACCGGATTGTTCCTGGTGCGTGACCGGTTGTTGGCCTGGCAGAAAGGATCGATGAAATGGTAGCCCTGGCACACGCAGTATCGGCGTCGGAAGGTTTGGCGCTGCGCATAGAAAACCTCAGCCATGGCTTTGCCCTGGATGGCCAGCACCTGCCGGTGTTGGAGCGTGTGTCGTTGGACGTGGCGCCCGGCGAGTTCGTGGCCTTGCTCGGGCCTTCAGGATGCGGCAAGTCGACCTTGCTGCGCTTGGTGGCCGGCCTGGAACCGGCGGACGCTGGCCGCTTGCTGGCGGACGGTGACGCGATCATCGGCCCGGACCCTAGCCGCGTGGTGGTGTTCCAGGACCCGACGCTCTACCCGTGGCGCCGCGTGTGGGACAACGTCGCCGTTGGCCTGGAAGCGCAGGGGCTGCTCAAGACGCATTCGGCCAAGGTCGACGAAGCCCTGGAAAAAGTCGGCCTCAGCCAGTTCGCTCGCGCTTTTCCACGGCAGTTGTCCGGTGGCATGGCGCAACGGGTGGCGCTGGCCCGCGCACTGGTCAATCAACCCCGCCTGCTGATCCTCGACGAGCCGTTGGGCAAGCTCGACTCCCTGACCCGTATCACTATGCAAAAGGAACTGATCGACTTGTGGCAGCGCCAGGGCTATACGGCCTTGCTGGTGACCCACGATGTGGAAGAAGCCTTGTTGCTGGCCAATCGGGTGGTGGTGTTCAGCGACCGCCCGGCGAACATCCTCGCGCAGTTGACGATTGACCGGCCGTACCCCCGACACCGGGATGATCCTTATCTGGTGGACTTACGACGACAGATTCTGGGCCTGCTGGGGCTGGGGGAAAGCTGGTAGCCAGATACGTTCGTGCGCCGGCGTTTGCCTACCCGGCATGATTCATCGGCGTAGCTGCACTTCGCCCTCGATGCAGGCCACCAGAAATTCCATCACCACTTTTACCAAGGGCGACCGGCGCATATCCGGGTATACCGTGAGCCAGATGTCCCGTAACGGGCCGTCGGTTGCGGTGGGTAGACGGGCCAGCAGCGGGTCGTGATCGCCCACCAGGGTCGGCAATACCACGGCGCCTACCTGGGCGCGTGCCGCCATCTGTTGGGTGATCAGGTCGCTGGCGGCAAAGGCGATTTCGCGGTGGCCGCGCAGCTGATGCATCCAGACCTGCTGAGGCAGGTGATCGCGGCTGCTGTCGTAGGCGATAAATGTCCATCGTTCGGCGGGCTTTTGCAGGAAATCTGGCGGCCCATACAGCCCGAATCGCACCACACCGACCTTCCTGCGCACCAATGCCTCTTCATCGGGACGCACGGTACGCAGGGCAATATCCGCCTCGCCTTTGTCCAGTGCGGCCAATTGCGTGGAGGGCATCAACACCAGATTCAATTGTGGGTAGTCGGCGCGCAAGCGTGCCACATGGGGCGCGATGCAGTGGTTGGCAATGGACGGTGGGCAACTGACCCGAACGGTGCCGGCCATTTGGATGGACGCCACCCGCGACAAACGCATGACCTGTGTGGCCAGGTCACCCATGCCCGCCGCCCGTTCAGCCAGGGCGATGCCCTGTGCGGTGAGAGGGCGGCTGCGCGGCAGACGGTCCACCAGTTTTACGCCCAGGGATTTTTCCAGGGCATCTACGCGGCGGCCGACCGTGGCGTGCTCCACCTGCAATTCACGGGCGGCGGCCGACAGCGACTGAGTGCGTGCCAGTACGGTGAAGTAATACAGATCCTGCCAGTCGAACATCGGGTTATTTCCGCACAGAGGCTGGGATAGTTTGGGGGATTTTCACGCTGATGCTGTCCTTTTACCATGGCCGCTTTCCAGTGCAAACGGAGTTGTTCCCAATGAAAGCCATCACCCTGCAAACCTACGGCGGCCCGCAAGTCGCGCAATTACAGCTGGATGTGCCCAAACCGCAGTTGTTGGCGGGCCACGTGCTGATCAAAGTGGCGTGCGCCGGGATCAATTTCATGGACATTCATACGCGCCAGGGCAAATACGCCCAGTCGACGACCTACCCAGTGCGTCTGCCTTGCACCTTGGGCATGGAGGGCGCGGGCGTGGTGGTGGAAGTGGGCGAAGGTGTCGATCATCTGGCTATGGGTGACCGGGTCGCCTGGTGCATCGCCTGGGGTGCCTACGCCGAATATGCGCTGGTTCCCGCCGACAAGGTCGCGCAGATTCCTAATGCCATCGCCTTCGATCAGGCGGCTGCGGCGATGTTCCAGGGCTGCACCGCGCATTATCTGATAGATGATGTGGCCCGTCTTGGCGCTGGCAGCACCTGCCTGGTGCACGCCGCCTCCGGCAGCATCGGCCAACTGTTGGTGCAGATGGCCCGGCACTTGGGCGCTACGGTGTTCGCCACCGCAAGCACCGCCGAAAAGTGTGCGATTGCCCGTGAACGTGGCGCCCATCAAGCCTGGCTGTACGACGACGGTCGCTTCGCCGACCGGGCATTGCAGGTCACGAATGGGCGGGGCGTGGATGTGGTCTTTGATTCCCTGGGCAAAAGTACGTTACGCGGCAGTTTTCGCGCTTGCCGCACACGTGGTTTGATCGTCAATTACGGCAATGTATCGGGTTCACTGACGGATCTGGACCCGATTGAACTGGGCGAAGCCGGTTCATTGTTTCTGACGCGCCCCCGGTTGGCGGACCACATGGCCGATGGCGCTACCGTGCAGCGACGGGCCAATGCCGTGTTTGCGGCGATGCTCGAAGGCGCGTTGACGGTGGAGATCGAGGGGCACTACACGTTGGAAACCGTTCAGCAGGTGCACGCACGCATCGAAGCGCGGCAACAGATTGGCAAGGCGGTGCTGTGGGTCGACCGCGACCTGCATTAATCGAGGGCAAAAAAAACCGGCTGATCAGGCCGGTTTGGGGTTCCCGCCAGCAGCGCGGGGTTAAACGTTGTTGCCTTGCAGGCGATCAGCGCCACCTTCGGCTAGACCACGTTCTTGCAGGCGATCAGCACCACCTTCGGCCAGACCACGTTCTTGCAGGCGATCAGCACCGCCTTCGGCCAGACCACGTTCTTGCAGGCGATCAGCGCCGCCTTCAGCCAGACCGCGTTCTTGCAGGCGATCAGCACCACCTTCGGCGACACGACGTTCCAGCAAGCGGTCCGAACCGTTTTCGGCAACGCGGTTACCTTGCAGGCGGTCTGAGCCACCTTCTGCAACACGGCTTTCGATCAGGCGATCCGAGCCGCCTTCAGCGACAACTGGGTGAGCAAATGCGTTTGCAGCAAGTACCGAGAAAGCGAGGCTAAGCAAGATTTGGCGTTTCATGTTGGTGTGCTCCGAGTGTTTTAGTTGGGGTGTTGCTGGTATGGAGTTGATGTTACGCGTTGCATTTTTTAAGAGAACTTCATTGGGCTGATGGTGACTATCGACGCCAGCGATGGCTCGTTGCGACGAGCCATCGCACGCCTGGTCATGGCATCTGCGGCAGCTCTTGCGGGCGCAGATCGAACACCAGCACTTCGGCGTCCTCACCGTGGCCCAGGCGGATCTGCCGTTCATCCCGCACGCGGGCGCCGTCGCCTTCCTGCAAGCGCTGGCCGTTGACTTCAGCGCTGCCTCGGGCCACATGGATGTACACATGACGATCCGGCGCCAGGTCCAGGGTGGCGGCTTCGTCGCCGTTGAACAGCCCGGCATACACCCGTGCGTCCTGGCGCACGCTGAGGGAACCGTCGTTGCCGTCCGGCGAGATGATCAACTGCAAGCGCCCACGTTTCTGCGCCTCGCTGAAGTGCTCCTGCTGATAACGCGGTTCGGCGCCGGCTTCATTCGGCACGATCCAGATCTGCAGGAAGTGCACGCCACGGGTCTGGCTGTGGTTGAACTCGCTGTGGGCCACGCCGCTGCCGGCGCTCATCAGTTGCACATCGCCGGGGCGGATCACCGAGCCGGTGCCCAGGGTGTCTTTGTGTTCCAGCGCGCCTTCCAGCACATAGGAGAAAATCTCCATGTCGCGGTGGGGGTGTTGGCCAAAGCCTTTACCGGCTGCAACACGGTCATCGTTGATCACCAGCAGGTCGGAAAAGCCTTGTTCTTTCGGGTTCCAGTAGTTGGCGAACGAGAAGGTGTGAAACGACTTCAACCAACCGTGATTGGCGGCGCCGCGTTCGGAAGCTTTGCGAAGGGTCAGCATGGTCTTGTCCTCAAGTGGGAGCGGGCTGCGGCATGCAGGGCTCCGGCGTTGAGAAGAAGGTTAATAGTTATTGTAGGATTCATTAAGAAGCTGAAATATGAATAACTGTCTCCTTTAGGTTGACAGTTATGAACGTGCAATAATGGCGGCCGCATTCCTTCTCGATGGACTTTTCTCGCTATGAAAACCGTGGCCATGGCGCTGTTTCCGGACTTCCTCCTGCTCGACATGGCCGGGCCGCTCGAAGTGTTTTCCATTGCCAACCGCTACCTCCCAGCGGCGGATCACTATCAGATCCTTACCCTCGGTACCGAGCCTGGCCGGTTGCGCGCCTCCAATGGTGTCGCGGTACACACCGACTTGCTGCTGGACCAGGCCCAGGATGCCTACGATCTGCTGCTGGTGCCCGGCGGTCCTGGTGCCTACAACGAATGCCACCCGGCGTTGTTACCCTGGCTCAGGGCCGCCGCGCCACGGGCACGGCGCTTCGGCTCCATTTGCACCGGCGCCTTTGTACTCGGGCATGCAGGGCTTTTGGATGGTCACCGCGTGACCACCCACTGGCACTACACCGATCGGCTGATCAAGGCGTTCCCCAAGGCTGTTGTGGAAACCGACCGTATCTATTTGCAGGACGGGCGCCTGATCACCTCGGGTGGCGTCACCGCGGGTATCGACCTGGCGCTGTCGGTGGTGGCCCAGGACCACGGCAAGCATGTCGCCGTGGAAGTGGCCAAGGTGTTGCTGGTGGTGATGAAACGCCAGGGCGGCCAGGCCCAATTCAGTCCGATGACGGCGGCGGTGGCGCCTCAGGAAACGGCGATCACCCGCGTGCAGAAGCATGTGCTGGAGCATCTCGATCAACCGTTCACCATCGAGTCCATGGCCGAACTGGCCGGCATGAGCGCGCGCCACTTTGCGCGGTTGTTTGCCAAGGAGGTGCAGATGACCCCCATGGCATTCCTGCAGGGCGCGCGCATCGACCGCGCCCGGCAATTGCTGGAAACCACCGACTTGCCGCTCAAGACCGTGGCGTTCCACGCGGGCTTTGGCAGCGTGCGGCACATGCGCTTTCTGTTCAGCGAAAAACTGGGCCTCAACCCGACCCAATACCGACAGCAGTTCAGTTAACGACAAAATGTCCGTCTGGCGCACCCGAATGTCCGTATCGCTCCCCGTGCCAGCATTGTCCTGTTATCGCCAACTGGCAAGATAGCGGCAAGCCCATGGAAAAGGATGCGCGAACGCCCAAGGCCGGGTGTTTCAGCGCTTTTACACAGATGAATACCCCTCAGGCGATTGAGGCTGAAGGCACGGTGCGCTTCGGCGCCTATGTCTTTCACCGGCAACAGCGTCTGGTCAGCAAGGCAGGCTGGCCGGTGCCTCTGGGCGGGCGGGCGCTGGATATCCTCACGGTGCTGCTTGAAGCGCCTGGTCAGTACATCAGCAAGGCCACCTTGATCGAGCGTGTCTGGCCGAACAGCGTGGTGGAAGAAAACAACCTGCGGGTGCACATCGCTGCACTGCGTCGCGCCCTTGACGGGCAGCGCTTCATTCTCAACGATCCGCAGCGTGGCTACTGTTTCGCCGCCGCCGTGCACGGCGTTGTGCCGGCCACGTTACCCCGGCATAACCTCGCCGTACGCCTTAGCCCGGTGATGGGCTGCGATGAACTGTTGGGTGTGCTGGTGCGACGCCTGTCCGGTCAACGCCTGATGACGCTCACTGGGTGTGCCGGCGTGGGCAAGAGCAGCCTGGCCCTGGCGTTGGCTGAGCGAGTGTTGCCGCGTTATCGGGACGGCGTGTGGTGGGTCGACCTGGCTACGGTGGAAGCGCCGATGAGCATGCTGCGCCACCTGGCTTCGGTGCTGCACCTTGAACCCTGCGCCAGTGCCGCTGAACTGGGGCGCCAATTGGCGGCCCGCCAGTTGCTGCTGGTGCTTGACGGCGCCGACCTGCTACTCGGTGCCTGCCGTCACCTGGTGCGCGTGCTACGCGAAGCGGCGCCTCAGGTCAGCGTGTTGGTCAGCAGTCGTGAAGCCCTGCAAGTCCCCGGCGAATGGGTGCAACGCGTGCCTCGGCTGGCGGTGCCTGCGCCATCGACGTTGAGCCGTGTCGAAGAAGCGATGGCTTACCCGGCGGTGCAAGTGTTCGTCGCCCGAGTACGTGCTGCTCAGCAAGGCTTTGTGCTGCGACCCCAAGACTTGGCCCCGCTGCGTGACATCTGTCGACGCCTGGATGGCATTCCCCTGGCCCTGGAGCTGGCGGCCGCTCAAGTGGATGCCCTTGGCGTGCGTGGATTGCAGCAGCAACTGTGCAAAGGCGTGCAAGTGCTGAGCCGGGGCCGGCGCACGGCGGTGGAACGTCATCAATCCCTGAACGCGGCCCTGGACTGGAGCTACCAGCGCCTGAGCCTGCCGGAGCGCTGGCTGTTCCTGCAATTGGGGTTGTTCAAGATGGCGGTCACCTTGCCCACCTTGAGTGAACTGGTCGCTGGTACCGAGCTGGAACATGCCGACTTGGCCTACCTGCTGGGGCGTCTGGTGAGCACTTCGTTGCTGACCCTCGAACCCGGCCCCGGCAATGCCCGTTACCGCCTGCTCAACTGCGTGCGCAGCTATGCACTCGCGCAGTTACGCGACCCGATGCAGGTCGCGCGCTTGCAGCAGGGCTATGGGCATTACCTGGGGCCGTTTTCAGGCCGGCCGTTTGTCCTGCAACTCGTCGAGCAGGCCGCGTACGCGGACTAGGTCCTGGGTGGCAAAGCCCTCCGTGAACCGCGTGTAGACCGAACTCAGCAGATCGCGGGCCGGCCGCACGCGGCCTTGCGCCTGCCACAGCCGTGCCAACGACGCCGCACAGCGCAGCTCCCAGGCCAGCGCGCCTTGCTGGTGAGCCAGGCCCAAAGCTTCCAGCAACAGCGCTTCGGCCGCACGGGCATCGGTCATGCTTTCGGCGCGTATCCGCAGGATCTCAGGGGTGCACCAACCCGCGTCGCCCGCGCGGGCGCGTTCGAACCCAGGCTCGTCCAGTGCATGGGAACCCAGCGTGACCAGGATATCCTCAATCAACCCCAGGCCTTGCAGGTCCTTGCGCCCAAGGATTCCTGCGTAGTGACCGGCCCACGTCTTGAACAACTGCACCGAATGCTTGTGGGCATGTTCCAACAGCAGTGCCTGCAGGGTCTGGGCGGTGTCTTCGTCACCGTTGTAACGGGCGATGACCACGCCTGCCAACGCCAGGGTGTAGCAGATGGAGGTGCCATGATTGATCTGCTGCGCCAGTTCCAACGCTTGGTTGGCGGTGCGCCAGGCTTGCTCGGGAAAGCCTTGCAACCACAGGATTCGCGCCAGCACCGTGAGTGAGGCAACGCTCTGGTCGTATTGCACACCGATGCCGTGGGCAAATCGGTTGAGGTGGCCGCTGTGCGCCATGCGTTGGATCACTTGCTCGGCATTGTGCCGGGCGAGTGCCTGGTTGCCGTTGTAATGCTGGGCCAGCACCCGCAGACGCTGGGCGCTGATATCCAGTTGCGGGTCGGTGCGTGGGTCGAGGCGATCAAACTGCACGCTTTGCACCAGCGCCTGACGATACTGGCCTGCGCACAGGTTCACCGCCATATGCCCGGAGACCGCGCGCAGTTGCCCCGCGACATCCTCGCGCGCTTCGGCCAGGTGCCGCGCATGGACGAACGCGGCAATGGTCTGCGGGGCCCCGCCCATGGCGTGATAGGACAGGCTGCCCAGCGCCAATTGCAGTTGCATCGACAAACGGGGGCAGGGCGATACGGCCTGGTCCATCAACGCCAGCGCTTTGTTCACGTACAAGCGGTGTTCCCTGAGCAACGACAACTCTTGCCACAATGGCATTGCGCTGACGGTCAAGCGGATTGCCAGCAGGTGTTCGCCCCCCTGCGCGAGCCCCCAGTCGAGGGCTGCGCGGATATCTTCACACAGCGGCGCGTAACGGTCGATCCAGGGCTGGGTGGCGACCGAATCCCAATCGTCGCGCGCCTGTTCCATCAGCGCCAGGCAACGCTCGGCATGGCGTTCGCGGGTGGCGTCAAGCTCTTGGGCGACGCTGAGCTTTTCCAGGGCGTAGGTACGGGTGATGTCCAGCAGGCGATACACCATCTCGTCATCACCGGCCTCGACATTGAGCAAGGATTTGGCGACCAGTTGAGTGATTGAGCCCAGCACTTCGGCGGGTGCTACCTGCTCCCCGGCAATCACCGCCGCCGCACTGGCCAGGCTGAAACCGCCGCGAAACACCGCCAGGCGACGCAGGCAGATCTGTTCGCAGGCGGTCAGCAGTTCAAAGCTCCAGTCCAGCGTGGCGCGCAAGGTTTGATGGCGGGGCAGGGCGTTGCGCCGACCACGGGTCAGCAGGCGGAAATTGTCCTCCATCTGCACCAATAGCCCTGGCAAGCCAAAGCGCTCGATCTGCGCAGCTACCAACTCGATCGCCAAGGGAATGCCGTCCAGGCGCTGGCAGATATCAATCGCCAGCGGCAGTTCGGTTTCGCTCAGCTCAAAGCTGTCCTGATGGGACATGGCCCGCTCGATCAACAATTGCAGGGCCGGGTAGCCCAACGCCTGGGCGCGATTGCCGGTGACGGGCGGGCAGGCCAGGGGCTCCAGGCGCTGCACGGATTCGCCTTCGGCGCGCAATGCCTCGCGACTGGTGGCCAGGATGTGCAGCCTGGGCGCATGGCGCAGCAGGGTTTCGCTGATCAGGGCGATGTCGTCGAGCAGGTGCTCACAGTTGTCGATCACCAGCAGCAACTGGCGTTCCTGCAGGCTGCGCGCAAAGGTCGCCAAGGGTTCGTGCTCGGCATGCGTGACGTCGAGCAGGCCAGCCAGGTTGGGCAGGATCATCGATGGCGCGCTCAACGGCGCCAGGTCGAACAGCCGGATGCCGTCGCGGTAATGCCCGATCAACAATTCCGCCACCCGCAGCGCGACAGTGGTCTTGCCGATGCCGCCGGCGCCGGTCAGGGTGATAAAGCGTTGTTCCGGCAGTTGCTGCACCAGGCTGTCGATCAAGGCCTGACGGCCGATCATCCGGGTACGCCGCAACGGCAGGTTGTGGCAGGGACGTTGTGGGGCACCTTCGGAAGGCGGTGTCATCGGTTCGATGCTCAGTGGCGCAACAAAACTGTAGCCGCGCTGGGCCACGGTCACGATATAGCGCTGCCCGGCCTGGCCATCGCCCAGAGCCTTGCGCAACGCCGCCATATGCACGCGCAGGTTGCCGTCTTCCACCACGCTTTTGGGCCAGACGCGGGCGATCAATTCCTGCTTGCTCACCACATTGCCGGCCTGCTCCAGCAGGATCAGCAGGATATCCACCGCGCGCCGTCCCAAGCGCAAAGGGCGACCCGCCTCCAGCACCAGGCGTTGGCGCGGGTGGATGCGATAGGGGCCGAAATGCACGGCCTGGTCGCCGGGGTCGCTCATGGGTGGCCGTGCTCGGAAAGGGGGGAGCGGCCAGCATATTCCAGGTACGCACCGACCACTAGGCTGCGATCACTTGAGGCTTGTGGCGCGAGTGGTGATTTCGCCAGGTCATCGGGTTGACGCCTTCGCTGCGGGTGAACATGTGGCAGAAGTGCGCCTGGTCGCAAAAACCGCATTCCAGGCTGATTTGCGTCAGGCTCAGGGACGAGCTGGTGATCAGCTCCTTGGCGCGCTGGATGCGCTGTTGACGGATCCACTCCTGCGGTGACAACCCGGTGGTGCACTTGAACGCCCGGGAGAAATGGCTGCGTGACAGCGCGCAGGCCTGGGCCAGGTCGGCAATGGCCAGGCTTTCGCCGAGGTTGGCCAGGATCAGTTGCTTGGCGATGCGCTCGCGCCGAGGGCACAGGCCGCCGGTGGCGGACAAACGAGGGGCATATTGCTCGAGTCGGGCCATGACAAATATCCGCAGTCGATGGGAGCGTTCCCGGTGGATGGATGCAGTGTAGACGCGGTCAATCTTGTTGCCGGACCGTCCGGCTGACGAGTTAATCGTTGTTAATTTCGCCAGGTGCCGAGGTGAAAAAGACAGCACAGACATGCAATGCCGGTCGGGTTTTGCATGCTTATCTGTGCGCTTGCCAACCGTTTGGATGTTTCCCATGAACCGCAACGACCTGCGCCGCGTCGACATGAACCTGCTGGTGATTTTCGAAGCACTGATGTTCGAGAAGAACCTGACCCGGGTCGCCGAAAAACTCTTCATGGGCCAACCGGCGGTGAGCGCGGCGTTGGGGCGTCTGCGCGACCTGTTCGACGACCCGTTACTGCTGCGCAACGGGCGGGGCATGGAGCCCACGCCACGCGCCGTGGCGATACTCAAGGAGTTGCAACCGGCCATGGACATCATTTCCGGTGCGGTCAGTCGTGCCAAGGATTTCGACCCTTCCAGCAGCTGTGCGGTGTTTCGCATTGGCCTCTCGGACGATGCCGAGTTTGGCCTGTTTCCGCCGTTGCTCAGTCAATTGCGTGAGGAGGCGCCGGGGATCATCGTGGTCGTACGCCGAGCCAATTACCTGTTGATGTCGTCGCTGCTGGCCAGTGGCGAGATTTCGGTGGGGGTGAGTTACACCACTGAGTTGCCGGCGAATGCCAAGCGCAAGAAGCTGCGAGACATTCCGTGCAAGGTCTTGCGCGGGGATGAGGGGACTGAGCCGCTGACGCTGGACGACTACTGTGAGCGGCCCCATGCGATGGTGTCGTTTTCCGGGGATTTGAGCGGCAATATCGATCTGGATTTGGCGCGGATCGGCCGGGCGCGGCGGGTGGTGCTGGCGGTACCGCAGTTCAGTGGGTTGCGGGCGTTGCTCGCCGGCACACAGATTATCGCGACGGTGCCGGATTATGCGGCGTGTGCGTTGACCGAAGGCACCTCTTTGCGGGCAGAGGATCCGCCGTTTGCGATCGAGGAGGCGCAGTTGTCGATGGTGTGGAGCGGTGTGCACGACAATGATCCCGCGGAGCGGTGGTTACGGGCACGGATTGGGGAGCATATGGCGCGGGTAGTTTGACTCGGTACATAGCGTTGGATGCGGCGCATCCAGGCTTGGGTTACCCGGTGCTCTATCTGGCACAAGGCGTTGCACCTCAGCGATAACTGCGCCAGTCTTGGGGCCTTATCTTTTGGTCTCAAGCACGCTGCAATGCACACCACTCGTTTGACACTCATTTGCCACGCCGTCACGCCTCTGCAAAAACAGGGGCGTTTTCCCGATGACGAGGCGGTGGCGATGGATTGGCGAGGCTCGGCGTTGTCGCTGGCTGAGCGCTACAAGAAAACCCGGCGACTATTGTGTGGGCCCGAGGTCAGGACGCGGCAGACGGCAGGCTTGTTCGGCGATGACGCGGTGATCGACGCTGCGTTGCGCGATGCTGATTTCGGGCAGTGGAAGGGCCAGGACATCGGTCAGTTGGAGCGTGACGCGTTGAATACGTGGCTCACCGACGCCACGTGCGCGCCCCACGGTGGCGAATCGGTGGAGCATATCTGCCTGCGGGTAGGTGAGTGGATGAAAACCCTTGAAACCCAGCCCGGTCATGTCGTGGCCATCACCCATCCCTTTGTGATCCGTGCCGCGATGTGGCACGTCATGCAGTTTCCGCTGTCGATGTTCTACCGGATCGATTTCGAACCGCTGTCCGCCACTGAGCTGCGTTTCAACAACGTATGGCGCCTGCGCCTGGAAACTCACGCCTAGCCGCCTGAACATGGCAAAATCCACGCCCCGCAATGAGAGCAACCCATGAAACGCATCCTGATCATCGGCATTGGCGCCGGCAACCCTGACTACATCACGATGCAGGCCGTGAAGGCGCTCAACCGCACTGACGTGTTTTTCCTGATGGACAAGGGCCAGAGCAAAGACAAGTTGATCGACCTGCGTCGTGAGATCTGCGAGACCTACATCACCGAGCCTGGCTACCGCTTCGTCGAAGCCGCCTGCCCCGAGCGTGTGCGCGGCGAGGTTGACTACACCACCGCCGTGCAGGACCTCAACCGCGACAAGCAGCAGACCTTCGAACGCATGATCAACGAAGAAATGGCTGACGGTGAAGTGGGTGCTTTCCTCGCCTGGGGCGACCCTGCGCTGTATGACAGCACCATTCGCATCCTGCACGCGATCCTCGCCAGCGGCCGCAGTGAGTTCGAGTTCGAAGTGATCCCTGGCATCACCAGCGTGCAGGCCCTGGCGGCCCAACACAAAGTGCCGCTCAATCGCATCGGCAAGTCTGTTGAGATCACCACCGGGCGCCGTTTGGCGGCGGGGCAGGCGAGTGATGCTGACACGTTGGTCGTAATGCTCGACGCCGAAGACTCCTACCGCAGCGTGGCGGACCAAGACTTGGAGATCTATTGGGGCGCCTACCTGGGCACACCGGATGAGATCCTGATCAGCGGCAACGTCAGCGAAGTCGCGGACGAAATCGAACGGGTGCGCAAGGCGGCACGCCTGGAAAATGGCTGGATCATGGACACTTATCTGTTACGCAAACCCTGAGGTGATGCCCCATGCTCAAACTGTTTGCCCTGGCGCTGACGCTGGTCGTCGGCACTGCCCATGCCGACGATAGGTTGCACACTGACTTGCCGCTGTCGTACCTGGAACAGACCCAAGGTGATGCGCGTAACCAGCCGCTGGTGATTTTCCTGCACGGCTTTGGCAGCAACGAGGAAGATCTGTTTGGCATCAAGGACGCGCTGCCCTCCACGTGGACTTACGTGTCGGCCCGTGCACCGATGCCAGTGGATCCCCACGGCTATCGCTGGTTTACCAAGACACCCGGCAACGGCGATTACGACGGCGAAACCGCCGACCTGCAACGCAGTGCGAAGCTGATCGAAGATTTTGTCGGCAAAGCCACCGCCAAGTACCACACCCAACCGGATCGGGTGTTTCTGGTGGGCTTCAGCCAGGGGGCGATCATGTCCTACGAGGTGGGCCTACGCCGACCGGAACTGCTGCGCGGCATTGCGGCGTTGAGCGGCAGCGTGCTGCCGGTGCTCAAGGCTGAACTGAAGCCGGATGCGTCATTGGGCAAATTGGCGATTTTTATCGGCCATGGCACCTTGGACCAGGCACTGCCCTATGTGTCGGCGACGCGGGCGAATGAGGTGTTGACGGGGTTGGGGTTGAAGCCGGAGTTTCATGGGTACCCTGGCATGCCGCACACTATTAATGAGGCAGAAGTGCAGGACCTGAAAGCCTGGTTGGAAAAGAGCCTGAACTGACCACCTCCCTTGTAGGAGCCGGCTTGCCGGCGATGGCGCCATTGGATATTAAGCTGACTTCAAGGACCCATCGCCGGCAAGCCGGCTCCTACAGGTGCGTGCGGGTTACTTGCCGCCGGTAATCTGCTTCACCAACGCCGCATGCCCCTTGGCATCATCCGCCCGCGAAATCGCCTGGATCACCAGCAGGTGATTACCCGAACCACCGAGGAACGTGGAGTTCAGCGTTTTGCCGCCGCCTTGGGTGGCGGTGCTGTCCACCTGGCGCAGGCCGAGGCCTTTGACCATCAGTTTCTTCTCGCTCTGTTTCTTGAAGTCAGGCAGGGCTGCGCTCTGGTCCTTCACGAACCCGGCCACGGCGCCGTCTAGGAATTGCGCGTCGTTGTCGCCGATGGTTACCCCGTCGTTACGTACGGTTTCGGCGACGATCACCACACTTTTTGTGGTCTGGTTGGCATACATCGTGCCCTGGGTATCGGCGGTGCCATCTTCAGCCTTGCCAGCCGGCAGGGTGTCGGCGGCGTAGGCCTTGGGCAGGTTGAAGGTGAACTTGCCACCCAGAGTGGAGATGGTTTGTGTGGTCGGCTTGGACGCGGCGAATGCACTGCCAGCGGCCAACGCGAGGGCCAGCAGGACGGCTGTCTGGGTGAAAGTGGCCATGAAGCGCTCCAGGGGTGAACGAAATTGCGCCGTATTCTGTCAGAATTTTCGCAAAATCGTTCATCCATAGCCTCACACCTTGTCGGACTCTTCCTCAAGTCGGTCCATCTCAAACAGCCGCGCCAGTTCTGCCCGGGCTTCCTGGGCGGTTTGCATCACTTTGGCGGCGTCGTCGTACACCGCGTGCTGCGCGGCCAGCACTTGCAGGTCGTGGTTCTTGAAGCGAGTGATGCGCGCATCGGCCTGGGCCTGGCTCAAACCCAGGCCTACCAAGGTGCGGCGGCTCATTTCCAGGCTGGAGTAGAAGGTCTCACGAATCGGCGACGCGTCCAGGTCCACCAGGCGGTGCACGTGTTGGCGGTTACGGGCGCGGGCGATGATTTTCATGTGCGGATAGAGGTTGCGCACCAGCTCGGCGGTCTTGATGTTGATCTCCGGGTCGTCCATGGCGATCACGAAGAACTCCGCCTGGTCGACTTTGGCTGCGTGCAGGATCTCGGGGCGTTGCGGGTCGCCGTAGAACACCGGCATGCCGCCGAAGCTGCGGGTCAGCTCGATGGTTTCCACCGAGGTGTCCAGGGCGATGAACGAGATGTTCTGCGCGCGCAGGATCCGCGCGACGATCTGGCCCATACGGCCCATGCCGGCGATGACCACGCGGGGCGCATCGCTTTCGATGGTGCGGTATTCCTCGGGGATTTCCACCGGCTTGGCCTTGGGCTTGAACAGCTTCGGGCACACCAACAGCAGCAGCGGCGTCACCGCCATGGAGAGGGTAATGGTCAGGACCAGGATGTCGTACAGGTGTGGTTCGAACAGGCCTTGGTCGCGGCCGATCTTGAATACCACGAAGGCGAATTCACCACCCGCCGCCAGCACCACGCCCAGGCGCAGGGCGCTTTCGCGATTGAGGTCGCCCACCAGCCGGCCTACGGCGTAGAGCAAGGGCAGCTTCAAGCCGATCAGCAGCAACGTCAGGCCGATCACCACCAGCGGCGAGCTGAGCAGCAGGCTGAGGTTGGCGCCCATGCCCACGCTGATAAAGAACAGGCCCAGCAGCAGGCCCTTGAACGGTTCAATTTGGGATTCCAGTTCGTGGCGGTATTCCGAGTCCGCCAGCAGCAGGCCGGCGAGGAAGGCGCCGAGGGCCATGGACACGCCCACCAGCTCCATCAACCAGGCCGTGCCAATCACCACCAGCAGTGCGGTGGCGGTGGACACTTCGCGCAGGCCGGTCTTGGCGACGATGCGGAACACCGGTCGCAACAGGTAGCGTCCGCCGATGATCACCACCGCGATGCTGCCGAGAATTTGCAATACATGCTGCAGGCCTTGGGCTTCGGTGGTCGGGTGATCGCTGCCGGCCAGCAGCGGCACCATGGCGATCAGCGGGATCGCGGCGATGTCCTGGAACAGCAGAATCGCAAAGGCCAGGCGGCCGTGGGGCTGGTTCAGTTCCTTGCGCTCGGCCAGACTTTGCAGGCCAAACGCGGTGGACGACAGCGCCAGCCCCAGACCGAGCACGATCGCGCTATTCCACGACTGGCCAAACAGCCACAACGCCACCACGCCCATCACCAGGCCCGTCAGCAGCACCTGCGCCAGGCCGACGCCGAACACCGCTTTGCGCATCACCCACAACCGCTTGGGCGACAGTTCCAGGCCGATGATGAACAGCAGCAACACCACGCCCAGCTCGGAAAATTGCGCGACGCTTTGCGGATTGCCCACCAAACCCAGCACCGACGGGCCGATAATCACACCAGCGAACAGATAGCCCAGCACTGCGCCCAGTTGCAGGCGTTTGGCCAGGGGCACGGTCAGCACGGCGGCGAGCAGGAACACCACAGCTGCTTGTAACAGGTTGCCTTCATGGGGCATTGCGAACTCCAGGATCTTTAAAGCCAATCAACAGGAGTGTATTAGAGCGCTTTTTACATTTCGAAAATTGTGTTTTTGAGCGGGGTGGGTAGAGACTCAGGTAAAGCGCTTTTTGACAGGTTGAATTTTTTATTCCTTTGGTGGAATATTTTGTCAGGTTGAATTCTGGTTGGGAGGGCCGTCACCATGGCTAAGAAGTTCGCTGAACTGCAAGCGTGCATGACGCCGCAATCCTGCGCCGAAGCCAAGCTGTTGTTCCAGCAGCATCTGCAGGAAATGCCGCTGCATGAGTTGCGCAAAGCTCAGCAGCTAAGCCAAGAGAGCCTGGCCAAGGCACTGAACATCAACCAGGCGGCCGTCTCCAAGATGGAGCGGCGCACCGACATGTACATCAGCACGTTGCGCGACTATATCCGCGCGATGGGCGGCGAACTGGAAATTATTGCGACGTTCCCCGATGGTCAGGTCAAGATCGACAATTTCGCCTGCTGAAAGCGGTAGCAGCTATCCAGAAGGTCATCCTTGTGAACCAACTTCTCGCCATGCGTGCCTTTGTTCGCGTCGTCGAAACCAGCTCATTCAGTCGTGCATCCGACCAGTTGGCGCTGCCGCGCTCCACCGTGAGCAAGCTGATCACCGACCTTGAGAAGCACCTCGGCATCAAGCTGATGCACCGCACCACACGGGCTCTGGCGCCAACGTCCGAGGGGTTGGAGTATTACCAGCATGCCCGGCGCCTGGTCGTAGAGTTGGACGAAGTGGATAGCGCCATCCGCGGGCAAGTCCTCAAGCCTGGCGGGCATCTGCGGGTGGATGCGCCGGCGTCGTTTGCCAATTGCCTGCTGATTCCGGCGCTGGTGGATTTTCATCGCGAGTATCCCGACATCACGGTCGCCTTGGGCATCAGTGATCGCGCGGTGAATATCGTGGGGGAGGGTGTGGATTGTGTGATCCGGGCCGGTCAGCTCGATGACATGGCGATGATCGGGCGCAAGGTGGCCGACCTGGAGTACCTGACCTGCGCCGCGCCCGACTACCTGGCGCGCCGAGGCATGCCGGTTTCCCCGGAGGACTTGGCACACAACCATCTCAAGGCCGGCTATTTTTTTGCCGGATCCGGTAAGGCGGAGCCACTGATTTTCGAGCAGGGTGACAGGCGCATCGAAGTGGGCGATTGCGCCTATTCCACCAATGAAGGCAACGGCCTCAAGGAAATGCTGCTCGCCGGCTTGGGCGTCGGGCAGCATTTCAAAGCCATCGTTCAGTACTACGTGGACAACGGCCAACTGGTCAATGTGCTGCCGCAGTGGTCGCGTCCGGCCACGCCGCTGCACATCCTCTATCCACCCAATCGTCACCAGAGCGCGCGGCTCAAGGTGTTTGTCGAGTGGGTGATTCGCAGGTTCGGGGTCAGGGAATAATCGCGGTCACGCGGATTTCCACGCGCATGGTCGGCAGGCCCAGGGCCTCGACGCCGACTTGCGTCCAGATCGGCGCATGGTGGGGCATGTACTGGCGGTAGTGTTTGACCATCGCTTCGTTGACCTCCGGCGGGAAACCGCCGACGTGGTAGGAGTTGACGTGAATCACGTGTTCCCAACTGGCGCCGGCAGTAGCGAGGGTGCGTTCCAGGTTGTGGAACGCCTGGGCGATCTCGTCGGCCAGGTCAGCGGGGATCTGGAACTCATCGTCCCAGCCCCCTTGGCCTGAGGTTTCCACGCGATTGCCGATTCTTACCGCCTGCGAGTAATGCAGGTGCTCGCGCATGTAATCGCCGTAGCCGGGAGTGACAAAAAATTCAGGCGTGCTCATGGTATTTCCTTCGGTTCAGTACAGGACTGGACCCAAGCTAAAGTACTCAATGCATGAACAAAATACCGAATTTATGTCATGACTATCTATCCATGTGGACAATCGGCTGCGGTTCCACGGGCGCGAGGTTCGCTGGCCTGCGGTACAGGCCCACCGCCAGCCCGACGATGATAATCCCGATCGAGATCAGGTTCGGCGTGGAAATGCGCTCATCCAGAATCAGCATCGAACTGGTGATACCGAACACCGGAATCAGCAACGACAGCGGCGCCACGGTGGACACCGGGTACAGCTTGAGCAACGAGTTCCAGCCCCAGTAGGCGAAGTGCGTGGCCAGGTACACCTGGAACAGAATCGACAACACTGCGGTCAGGTCGAGGCTGGCCTGCAAACCTTCGAACGCGGCGCTGCCGTGCATCAACCAGGCCGTGAGGAACAGCGGGATCGGCGGGATCAGGCTGGCCCACACCATGAACGAGAAGATCTCCTTGACCCCGGATTTCTTGATGATCACGTTGCCCACGCTCCAGGCCACCGCGCTGAGCACGATCAGCATGACGCCCAGCACCGCATGGTTGCCTTCCTGGGTGGAGATGATTCCCGCCAGGCCGATCAAGGCCAGCACGGCGCCGAGCATCTGCGCGCCACGGATCTTTTCCTTGAACAGCAAAAAGCCCCAGCCCATGGTGAAGAACACGCTGAGTTGGATGATCAATGAGGCAATACCAGGGCTCACGCCCACCTGGATGCCATAGTTGATCACGCCCCACATGCCCAGCCCGAAGATGAAGCCATAGGCGGCTACGTAGCTGAACTTGACGGCAGGGCGTTTGATAAAGAACACCAGCGGCAGCGCGGCGAGGGCAAAGCGGATACCCGTGAGTACAAACGGGTCGATGGCGCGCAGGCCGAGTTTGGTGATGGGGAAGTTGACCCCCCATACCAGGGTGACGAGCACGGCAAGAGACAGATGTTTTTTCAGCATGGACCCTCCTTGGGTCAGGCGGCACACCGCGATCGCGAGGTGCTGCCGGGAAGTCAGTTCAAGGCGAAGCGTTTTTGCATCAGGCACAGCCCGGCGATTTCCATCAGCAGGTTGTCTGCCGAAGCGCGTTGGGCGGTGGACAAGCTTGGCAGGGTTGCCAGCAAGGCGCGTACTTTACGCGGGTCGAAGAACGGCACGTTATTCAAGGCCGGGCCGCTCAACACGTCGTTGATCATTTCATACAGCTTCGATTGCGGGCTCTCGGATGCCGGCGGGGCGCGGAAGTACTGCTTCTTGCGATCCAGCACAGCCTGGGGCACGTAAGGGCGCATGGCTTCGCGCAACGCGTATTTCTCGGTGGCGCCGCGCACTTTCATGTTCACCGGCAGGCGGCACGCGGCCTCAATCACTTGGTGATCGAGCAGTGGTGGTCGACCTTCCAGGCTGCCGGCCATTTCCATGCGGTCGCCCAGGGAGGTGAGCACCACGTTGGGCAGGCTGGACTTGGCTACCATATACAGCGAACGGTTGACCGGCTCCCAGCCGTTGAGCGCCCGTGGGCTCAGGCGATCGTAGAACTCGCGATAGGCATCGGTGTTGCTGAAACGCTCACGGAAGTCATCGCTGTACAACTGCGCCAGGGGGCCGAACAACGCCGACTGGGTTTGCAGCCAGGACACGCCGTGGCCCAGTTCGTCCTGCACCCATTTCACATCATTTTTGCCGCCGGGCAGGTAGCGATCTTCGCTGGCATGCAGGCGTCGGGTGAGTTCGGCGATCGCCGTCGGGTCCTGGTTTTCGTGGTTGTACAACACCATGTCGCGACGATAGTGCGGGTAGCCGCCGAAGACTTCGTCGGCACCTTCACCCGTGAGTACGGCGCGCATGCCCTGATTCTGCACATATTTGCACAGCAGGTACTTGGCCACGCTGTGAGCGTTGGCGAAGGGCATTTCGGCGTGCCACAGGGCATTTTCGAAGTTATCCGCCATGTCGGAGGAGTTCACCGACAGCACGTTGAGGTGGGCGCGGTTATGTCGGGCGGCCACTTCGGCGTACTGGCGTTCGTCGTAGGCCTGCTCGCCTTCGAACGACAAGTGGAACGCCTGCAATGGCTGGCCGGTCAGCTCGGTGGCGATGCCGAGCATGGCCGAGGAGTCGAGGCCGCCACTCAGGCACACACCGACCGGTACATCGGCATGCAGGCGCAGGCGCACGGACTCTTCGATGGTGTTGCGCAGGGACTCGATCATCTCGGCTTCGCTGCGCTGCTCGGTCGCCTGGGCATCCGGGAAATCCCAGTCCCAGTACTGTTCGGTCTGCAGGCCGCTTTCGTCGGCGATGATCCAGCAACCCGGTTTCACGCTGCGAATGTTGTTGAAAACGGTACGGTCGCGCAGGATAAAACCACGATTGGC
The DNA here is from genome assembly GCF_013385825.1 of Pseudomonas reactans. GTDB lineage: Bacteria > Pseudomonadota > Gammaproteobacteria > Pseudomonadales > Pseudomonadaceae > Aquipseudomonas > Aquipseudomonas reactans. The sequence goes on from NZ_JACAPG010000005.1 coordinate 230,926, forward strand.
GTAGGCTTCGTGGTCCCACTGTGCGGGTACACCAGCGGCGAGCAAGGCTTTGATTTCGGACGCGAAGTACCAGGCACCTTCATGCTCGGTGTAGTACAGCGGCTTGACGCCCACCCGGTCACGCACGGCAAACAGCTTTTTGCGCAGGCGATCGAAGATCAGGATGGTGAATTCGCCGCGCAGTTGCTTGAGGCCGCGTACGCCATGGCGGCGGTACAGGTGCATGGCGATTTCGCTGTCGGACGAGGTCTTGAAGCGGCAACCATCGCTCTCCAGTTCGGCGCGGATGCGTTGATAGTCATAGAACTCGCCGTTGACCATCATCACCAGATCGCCTTCGTCGGCCACGATAGGCTGGGTGCCGTTACCCAGGCCGACCAGTCCCAGGCGCACATAGCCAAAGGCGGCCTGGCCTTGGGGGTCGAACCATTGGCTGGAGCTGTCCGGGCCGCGATGATGGATTGCACGCAGGGCTGCATCGAACATGTTCGGGTTGAACGCACGAGGTTGTTTGGCAAAGACGCCAATGTATCCACACATGACAATTACTCTATTGAATTTGTAGTGATCAGCAGCACGCTGGTTTCAAACGGTGATGGCCGGTTCGCTCATCATCTGCGGCTCGGGGAGCACCGCTTCAGGGTGTATGCCAATGGAGCTGAGGATCTCGGGCATGGCCGAGTAGTCTGCTTCGCCGGTCTCGGTAAATTGAGTCGGCAGCAGCAGCGATTGATCGCCGAACACTTCGAGCAGTTGCGGCAGGATGATTCGCCACGCCGAAATCTCGCGCATCGGGAAGATTCGGATGGAGTTGGCGATGCCGCGAGTAAACAAAGCGGTTTGCTGCGCGTTGAAGTCACCGACCACCTGCTGCACGAACAGCGGGAAGATGTGCTTGTGCACCAGCTCGTCTTTTTTGTGCAGGGCCACCACATGACGGAACACCGGCTGGATGTCTGGCGCGTCGCTGAGGTCGGCGAGGTAGTCGCTGATAAACGTCTCCGAGACCAGCGAGAAGGCCAGGCGGTAGATCTTGAAATCCGCCTCGGACAGGGTGGCCTGGGCCTGGTTCAGGTGGCGGGTCAATTCCAGCTCCGGCCATTTGATGCGCATGCCGCGCTGGGTAATCGCCAGCTCACACATGTTGATCGAAAACAGCGTGTGATAAGCCTCATCCGCCAGGGTTTCGGAAATCGTCGCGGCGCTGGCAGAGCTCAGGCGCGAGCCCAACTGCAGCAGGTCGATGCAGGACGGGCAGATAATTTCGGTTTCGATGGCGATGGTTTTCTGGTTGTAGATCACCCAGCCGGCCGACAGGATCAGCAGTTTCAGGGCATGGGGGTAGTGCTGGTAATGCGGATCATGGGCGAAAGGTAACAGGGCCTCGAGAAAGTCCGGCGCTTGCAGGTCAAGCTGGATATCCGGACGTTGGGAATCGAGCTTGATCTGTGCGCGTTTGTGCCAGCTGCGTTCGATTTTGATCAATCGTTCATCGGTCGCATCATTGCTGCGATAAAGATCGTCTTGAGTGCTGTGCTGAAACATGGTTTCACCAGGTTGATAGTGATTGTGAAGGCCATCCATGGTTTGCCGAGGTGCGCTCGGCAACGTTCACGACCGGGAGTTACACCGCTGGCGCGGTCTGGATCTTGTCCTTCTTGCGATCCAGGAAGTCCGCCAGGCGATCCTGTGTGCGGATGTCCGAAGACACCACGGCAGCAATCAAGGCTTCCGTCATCAGGCCGTCCTGCTGGCTTTGATCGACAATGCGCGGCAGCACGTGGGTTACCGCGTAGTTGGTCATGGGCAGGTTGCCGGCGATCTTGTGCGCCAACTCGGTGGCCTTGAGTACCGCCTGGCCGACCGGCACCAGGTACTGGGCCACGCCGCGCTCATAGCTTTCCTTGGCGTAGAGCGTGCGGCCGGTGAGCATCATGTCGGTCATCAGGGCGATGCCGGCGATGCGTGGAAAACGCACCGAGGCGCCGACGCCGACATACAGGCCGCGCATGGCCTCGGGCAGTGAGAAGAAGGCGCTGTCATCCACCACGCGCAGGCTGCAGGCGGTGGCGATTTCCAGGCCACCACCGATGGCAGCGCCGGTAATGGCAGCGACGACGGGCACCTTGCCGAACTGGATCAGTTCAAAGGTTTTGTGCCATTCGCGGAAGGCCTGGACGTTATCGATCACCGATTGGTCGCGGATTTCCGACAAGTCCAACCCGGTGCAGAAATGCTGGCTGGTGCTGTAGAGCACGGCGGCACCAATGCCTTCAGGCATATTGGTAAAGGTATCGCGCAGTTCGTGCATGACTTCCAGAGACATGGCGTTTCGCTTCTGCGGGCGGTTGAGACCCACCATCAGAACGGCGCCGTCTACTCGTACGTCCAAGTAGTTTTTGACACTCATTTTCCGAATATCCCTTCGAGATGAACCCAACTTGGGGAGCGACGATTCTAGGTGGCAGAGTAGTGGCCCGCTTGCTATGTCAGGTCATACTTTGACAAAATCGGGCCATGCCGCCGACCTTCATCTATTCCCCTTACGAACCCGACAGCCCCGAAGCGGTGGTGACGCTGCGCGAGTACCCGTCTGGTACGGTGTTTCCACGGCATACCCACCGGCGCGGGCAGTTCGCTTATGCGTCCACCGGTGCGTTGAAAATGTTCACCGACCTCGGTAATTGGGTCGTGCCGCCTCAGCGGGCGATCTGGGTGCCAGGCGGGGTGTCCCACGAGATGCACATGCGCGGCGATGTGGTGATGCTCAATACTTACTTGGACGACGACGCGGCCCGGCGTGCTGGGTTGCAGGACTACTGCCAGGTGTTTGGCGTCTCGCCGCTGTTGCGCCATCTTCTGCAAGCGGCACTGGCGATCGGGCCATCGGCGTCGCCGAACGTGCGCGACTGCTGCGTGCTGACTCTGTTGATCGATGAAATCGGCGCCATGCCCGAGTTACCCCTCAGTGCGCCGTTGCCCTCCGAAGCACGCTTGGCCCGTTCTTGTCAGCGATTTCTAGAGGCGCCGACGCAGAAGATTTCCATCTGTGAGATGGCCGACTGGTCGAGCATGAGCCGGCGTACCTTTACCCGTAACTTTCGTGAATGCACGGGCATGACCTTTGTGTCCTGGCGCCAGCAGGTGTGCCTGTTGGAGGCGACGGCGCGGCTCAGTCATGGCTCGTCCATCACCGATGTGGCGTTCGAGTTGGGGTTCAGCAGCTCCAGCGCGTTCACCTCGGTATTCCGCCGCAACCTGGGTGATTCACCAGCGCGCTATTTGGCCAAGTCCAAGGCCGCCTCTCTGTTTTGAAAGGACGAAGAGGCCAATGCGGTGCCTTTTCCCCCAGCCGTACGACGTTGAACCCCGCCCTTTGTTACTATCGGCGTCCCTTATCACCAGGAGTCATTGCCCCATGCAGCACCAGTGGGATGAAATGCACCGCACCCGCAAGCCCACGTTCCTGATGTGCGGCGAGCCCCAGGGCGATGTGCTTAATCTCTATGTCCACGGTTATTCGGCGTTCTTCAACCGGCAACAGCTGGGCAGCTTCAAGGCGCAGTTGGCGGGCATCGAAGGCTCGACCAACCTGATGTTGTTCTGGCCGGCGGGGCATTTCCTGGAAAACCTGTTTGCGCCGTTCAAGGACGTGATCGGCGCGATGCTCGGCGGCGGTAGCCTGGGCGCAGCCACTGTGGGCGTGGGCAAGGCGATTGCCTACTTTCTCGACCACTATAAAAGCGTCGAGGCGCGGGTAGACGAAGTCGCCCGGAGCCTGCTGCCGGAGCTCGCCAGTTTCCTGCACGGTGAATCCCTGGAAGTTCGGCGCATCAACCTGATCGGCCATTCCCTCGGCGCGCGTATCCTGGTCAAAAGCCTGCTGGCCCGCCCCGATATCGCCCGCGAGCTGCCTTTGGACAACCTGTTGCTGATGGGCGGGGCGATCTGCACGTCGAGCCCGTGGGATGACGTGTCCGCACCGCTCAAGGGGCGCGTGATCAACTGCCACTCCAGCAAAGACTGGGCCTTGGCCCTGAAACCTGACACCGAACGATGTATTGGCCGTTACGCGATCCCCGTCACGCCGGCGCTCAAGGCCAAGGTCACCAACGTGCACCTTGCGACCTTCGATCACGCCGCCTACTGGCCGCAGTTGCAGACAGTGGTGCAGTACACCGACCTGCTGCACGAGCGGCGCGGCATGATCCGCTCCGACCAGCGCAGCGCCGACGTGCGTTTCGCCGAAGAGGATGCGGATCTGTTCCCGGCGCTGGTACTGGCGCGTCCCGAAGAGTTGAAATTCCTCGCCGAATTGATGGCACAAAAACGCAGTGCATCCATAGACGCCAACGCGCGTGAGCCGCTCAAGTTGGCCATCGAGTTGCAGCGCATGGGCGGCGATACCTTTATGAACCTGGCCCGAGGTCATGGCGTGAGTTACCGCCAGATTGCTGAGGATGTGGTGCAGCGGTTGGGGATCAAGTTCGATGAGCCGCTCGATACCGTCGAATTGGCTGACCTCGAAACCCAGGTCGCCGAAAAGCTTATCGAACAGTACAAAGATAAACTCAGCCATGCCGACCGGCAGGTGTTCGACGCAGAGCTCAGGGCCGCCGCGCAAAAAGAGCAAGGGCTGTTCAGTCGTTTTGACGTAGGTCGGTCGGCCACCACCGCCTTGAGCGGCACGGCATTGGCCGGGTTGACCGGATTTATTCTGCGACGCGGTGCGGCCACGGCGATTCCGGTGGTGGGGCAGGCGGTGGCTGCGGCGATGCTGGTGGTGAGCGGCGTGCGCGCGTTTTCCGGCCCTGCGTATTCGATCACCACCCTGGCGGTGCTGGTGATCGGCGTGATCCGCCAGCGCATGGAGCGTGAAGCGCTGAACCAGGAGATGGACCTGGTGGTGCAAGTGGTCGAAGCGTTCGACCTGCCGCGGGACACGGTGATGCGCACGGTTGCGTCCGACTGATAAGCTGCGGCTCTATCGAGTGTGTTTGCCTGGGATACCGCGTGAAATTCAGTCTGCCAAAAATCGCTACCGCCCCGTTCTGCCCGCCGGAAGTGGCCGGTTCTGTTGCCGTTGATCCCAAGGCTTCGTTCTTCAAGCGCGCGCTGATGTTCGCCGGCCCAGGCTTGCTGATCTCCATTGGCTACATGGACCCAGGCAACTGGGCCACGGCCATCGAGGCGGGCTCACGTTACGGTTACAACCTGCTGTTCGTGGTGTTGCTGGCCAGCCTGGCGGGAATGGCGGTGCAGTGCCTGTGCTCGCGGCTGGGTATCGCTACCGGCAAGGACCTGGCGCAACTGTGCCGTGAGCGCTATAGCCAGCGGTCTGCACGCACCCAATGGGTGCTGGCGGAAATCTCCATCATTGCCACCGACCTCGCCGAAGTACTCGGCTGTGCCCTGGCCTTCCACCTGTTGCTCGGGGTGTCGCTGACCACCGGCATTGTCATAACCGCCTTCGACACGCTGCTGATCCTGGCCCTGCAAAATCGAGGTTTCCGCCGCCTCGAGGCGATCATGCTAGCGCTGGTGGCAACTATCGGCGTGTGTTTCTTCATCGAACTGGTCCTGATCAAACCCTACTGGCCAGACGTGTTCAGCGGTTTCACCCCGTCACTGTCGGCCATCAGCGATGCCGCGCCGTTGTACCTGGCCATCGGCATCCTCGGTGCCACGGTAATGCCCCATAACCTCTACCTGCACAGTTCCATCGTGCAAACTCGCCTGATCGGCAAGGACCTGGCCAGCAAACAGGACGCGGTCAAGCTGGCGCGTATCGACACCATCGGCTCACTGGCCCTGGCGCTGTTGGTCAACGCTGCGATCCTGGTGCTCGCCGCCGCCGCCTTCCACAAGACCGGCCACACTGACGTGGTCGAGATTCAGGATGCCTATCACCTGCTGGATCCGCTGGTGGGTGGTGCCTTCGCCAGCATCCTGTTCGGCATTGCCTTGCTCGCCTCCGGGCAAAGCTCCACCTTTACCGGCACCATCGCCGGGCAGGTGATCATGGAGGGCTACCTCAACCTGCGCATTCCCTGCTGGCAGCGGCGTTTGATCACCCGTGGCCTGGCGCTGATCCCTGCGTTTTTGGGGGTATGGCTGATGGGCGACGATGCCATCGGCAAGTTGCTGATCCTCAGCCAGGTGGTGCTCAGCCTGCAGTTGCCGTTCGCGCTGTATCCGCTGATCCGCATGACGGGTGACAAGCAACTGATGGGGCCGTTCGTGAATCGGCTGCCGACACGCTTGCTGGCGTGGTTTCTGTTTGCGGTGATCAGTGGGGCGAATGCCTGGTTGATAGGGCAGTGGGTTTTTGGGTAGGCGCACCGAAGCAATTGGGACGACTCACACCAGGATTGCCAGGGACGTGTATTGGGCGACCTGCGGATCGGCGGTCAATAGCTTCATGGGCTCGCTGATGGCGGTCGCAACGATGAGCCGATCAAACGGATCCTTGTGATGGTGCTCAAGGTCCTTGACCGCGATCACATGTTCTGAGGTGATGGGCAGTTCGACGAATCCGCTTTCCAGGCAGTACTCGCGGATTTCATCCAGATCGACGGTGAGTTTCCCCAGGCCGACCTTGATCGAGATCTCCCAGAATGTTGCAGCGCTGATGTAAACCTCTGCTGCGTTCTCAATCAGCTTCTTGGCTTTGCTGGATAGCTTAGGATCTTCGCTCAGCGTCCAAAGCAGAATATGGGTATCCAGCAATACTCTCATAAGCGGTTGCCTTCGAAGGCATCGAGTAGGTCGTCAGGCAAGGGTGCATCGAAGTCTTCAGGAATGATGAGCTTGCCTTTCATTGCACCGATTCTCCGACCCTTGGATTTGCCGACGGGCACAAGTTGAGCCATCGCACGTCCATGCTTGGCAATAGTAAAGACCTTGCCTGCGGCAGCCTCATCAACCAGCTTCGACAGATTATTTTTCGCTTCACCCAGAGGTACGGTAGTCATGTGGTTATCTCCGTATTTTGGCCAAATATAGCCAAAACTACGGGCGCTATCAAAGACGGCCAGACCGCTGGCTGAAGCGGCTCGCGCAGCGCGCGATATTTTGGGGTAAGTGAATTCCATGGCAGCGCTCTCAAAAAGATATCGTCAGAGTCTGCCGCAGCCTGCAGAGACCAAAAATACTGGCCCGGAAAATCAGAACGGACCTACCTTTTGCTGTAAGGAAATTTCCTTCATGGCGACGTTCTTCTCGACTTGGAAAGGTTACCGATCCCAATACGGCACCGCTCCAAAACACTCCACAAAATAATCAATCACCGTGCGCACCTTCAACGACAAGCGCCGGCTTCCCGGCCACAGTGCTGCAATTTGCTGGGGCTCCAATGTCGTCGCCACGTCGTACTCTGTCAGCACCGCCTGCAGAGTGCCCGCACGCAGACTGTCGCCGATCAACCAAGAGGGAAACACCACCAGCCCCAGCCCTTGTTCGGCGGCGTAGGTGAGCGTGTCGGCATGATTGCCGGTGATCGGGCCCTTGACGCTATAAGGTGTCCAGTCGCCCTGGCCCTTGCGGAAGAACCAGCGTTGCTGGCCGGTAATGCCTTTGTAGGCCAGGCACTGGTGGTTGATCAGTTCGTCAGGATGTTGCGGTGTGCCGTGTCGGGCCAGGTAGGCCGGGCTGGCGGCGATGCGGAAGCGTTGGGGCGCGAAGATCCGTGCCTGCATGCTGGAGTCGTTGAGCACGCCGATCCGGAAAAGTAGATCGGTGCCGTCCTGCAGTGGGTCGACATAGGTGTCGGTTTGCTGGATATCCAGTTGCAGCTTCGGGTAACGCCGGCACAACTCGCCCAGCCAAGGCGAGAGATGGCGCTGGCCGAACACCATTGGCGCATTGATGCGCACCAGGCCGCTGGGTTCGCTTTCCTGTTCCTGCAGCGCCTGGCCGGCGGCTTCCAGTTGTTCCAGCATCAAGCGCGCATGTCGTCCGAGCAAGCGCCCGGCCTCGGTGGGGCTGACGGCGCGGGTGTGACGGTAGAGCAATTGCTGGCCGAGGGCCTGTTCCATCAGCTGGATCTGCCGGGAGATGGAAGAGGGCGCCAGGCCCTCTCGGCGCGCCACTTCGGAAAAGCTGCCCAAGTCCAGCACGGCGACGAACAGGCGCAGCGCCTTGAAGCTCAGTTCATTCAAGCCTTGCATCATGCCTCCAGGCTGTGCGTTTTGCGCAAAGGTGTTGTCGGCATGCTCCCATTTATTGCACAGGACGGCCACCGGATAATGCGCGCCATCCAATCCTTTGTTGATGTGCAGGTGGTGTATGCAAGCAAGTTCCATCGAGGGCGGGGCGTTAGCCAAGCCGAAAAAAAACGTCCTGCGGCTACTGCTTTTGCCGCTGGTGATCCTGGCTGGCATGGGCCTGTCGGTTGAAGCGGGCCTGCTCGGGCCATTGGGTGTGCAGGTCGGGCATTTGTGGGCGACGCTGAGCATCTTTGGTGTGGGCTCGGCCATCCTGTTTCTACTGCTGTTGTTCAGTGGCCCGCGAAAAGGCCCGGCGTTGTCCGAGCTGCCGCGCTGGCAGTTGATCGGCGGTTTCCTGGGGCCGATCTACGTGGTGGTACTGACCCTGGCCACGCCGCATATCGGCATTGCGATGACCATGATCGCGATTCTTTCGGGGCAAGTCGGCAAGAGCGTGCTGATCGATCATTTCGGTTGGTTCGGGGCGGCGCGCAAGCGGGTCAATGGCGAACGCTGGATCGCCCTGGCGTTGATTGTGGTGGCACTTGTTTTGATTGCGCGAGGTTAAGGCGATGAACCTGATTCTGTTACTGGTAGTGGTGGTCGCCGCAGGTGCGGTGTTGAGTGTGCAGGCCGCCATCAATGGTCGCCTGGGCCAGGCGGTGGGTGTATTGCGCGGCAGCCTGGTGACCTTTGGGGTGGGCGCGATTGTCACCGCATTGTTGATCCTGTTCTTTGAGCCCGCGCAGGCGGTGAGCTTGTTGGATGTGCCGAAATGGCAACTCACGGGGGCTTTGTTCGGTGTGGTGTACATGATGGTGATGGTCGGCGCGGTGCCTGTCGTCGGCACGGCGGTGGCGACGGTGGCGGTGATCGTCGGGCAATTGGGCATGGGCATGCTGATCGACAACTTCGGTTGGCTGGGCAATCCGGCGATTGAATTGTCGGGTGCGCGGATTGTGGCGATGGTCTGCCTGGCCCTGGCGCTGGTGTTCATGTACCGCAGCAATACCCGCGCCGACTGACGGTTTGAACCATCGCCGACGGGCCGCAGTCCCTCATTAAGGTGCCGGCGCCCGCCGCACCGGGACGACCAAGATAAAGGAGTCTGACCATGCCAGATAAGACCTGTGCCTGCCCACACTGCAAGTGTGTGCTGGGAGCTGACGCGGTAATGAAGGACGGCAAGGGCTATTGCTGTCAGGGCTGTGCGGAGCACCATGCGCATGGTGAGCCGTGTGCGGCGGCAACTGGGTGCGAGTGCGCTAAATCCTCCAAAGGCTGACGCCACTGTAGGAGCCGGCTTGCCGGCGATGGCGGCCTCAAGATCAGCGTAAGATTTGAGGGCCAATCGCCGGCAAGCCGGCTCCTACAGTGGTTTGGGGGTTACTGACGTTCGAGTTCGAGCCGCAGGCTATGGTCGGCCAGGTGTTGGCGATCCTTTACTACACCATGGGTGCGACGTCCCTCCAGTGCAAAGACCACCGTTTGTGCATCGCGCAAATCGTCCGGCAGCGGTTGGAACACGTTGAGTACCGTCCAGCCAGCTTGGTACTGCAAGCTCACTTGGCATTCCACATGCCGGGTAATCGGCCCGAACAGGGTGTCCTGGGTGTAATCGATCCGCGCCTTGCCGTTGATCGATGGTGTTGAATTCATCGTCTCTCTCCTTGATCAAGCCTGTAGCGCATGCTTCCGAGCTGCGCCGGTATAAGCCAATGATCCCCGTAGCCCGTAAAAATTCACTCGGATTGTCGAACGGTGGTCATTACCATGGCGGCTCACCCTTGATTGATGTGTACATCATGGCCCTGGCTGCGCCTCCCGATCTCAGTGATCACGCCGTCCCTGTACAACCCCTGGCGCGTACCTATCCGCGTGGGCTGTACGTTGAGCCCCATAGCCATGACTGGGGCCAATTGCTCTATGCCATGAGCGGCGTGATGTGGGTCGAGACCCCGCGCGAAGCCCTGGTGGTGCCGCCGCAGCGTGCCGTCTGGCTGCCGCCCGGGGTGGAACACGGGATTCGCGTGGTGTCGGATTTGCAGATGCGCAACATCTACCTGCGTCCGGCCCTGGCGGCCACCTTGGACAGCCAGGTGCAGGTGATCGAAGTCGGAGGGTTGCTGCGTGAGCTGATCGTCACGCTGGTGGATGAAGGCGATAACGGCGATGCGGCGTATTACGATGCGCTGGTCAGCCTGGCCTTGCTGGAGTTGCAACGGGCACACCGCTCGCAGATCCGCATCGCGATGCCGGTGGACGCCGATCGACGGCTGATCAGCGCGTGCCAGGCGGTCATGGCCGCGCCGTCGCTGGAGGTTGCTTTCGAACAGCATGCCGAAGCTGCCGGTGCCAGTGTGCGTACCTTGTCGCGGCTGTTCCAGAACAACCTGGGCATGGGCTTTGCCGAATGGCGCCGCCAGGTGCAACTAGCCACGGCGGTGGCGGAGTTGATCCAAGGCCAGCCGGTCAGTGCCATCGCACGTTCCCTCGGCTATTCCCCCAGCAGCTTCAGCGACATGTTCCGCCGCGAACTCGGTATAGCGCCTTCGCAGTACGTCGGCTGAGGAGTTGGCCGAGATCCTGAAGCACTTGGCCGATGCTTCAGGATTCAGCGCTCTAGACTGAGCGCATCCACCCACAAGGCGCTGCCCCATGAACTACCTCGTTTCCCTCGCCATCGGCCTGTTTGTCGGCGTGATCTACGGCGCCTTGGATTTCCGTTCGCCCGCACCGCCGGCCATCGCCCTGGTGGGCCTGATGGGCATGCTGCTGGGCGAAAAGCTCTGGCCCATGGGCCGGCATCTGGTGGGCACTTGGTTCTCCTGATCTCTTTTTTCACTTCGATGGATATTGGCCATGAAAGCACTGCAATTTTCCGCCACCGGCGACCTCGCCGCCCTGCGCTTCGTTGACGTCGCCACCCCGGTGCCGGCCGCCGGTGAAGTGCTGGTTCAGGTCAAGGCCGCCGGCCTCAATCCCAGCGACGTCAAAAACGTGCTTGGTCGCTTTCCCTACACCACGTTGCCGCGTATTCCCGGTCGCGATTTTGCCGGTGTGGTGGTGGAAGGGCCGCAGGCACTGCTGGGCCAGGAAGTCTGGGGCACCGGCCGCGACCTGGGTTTTTTTGCCGACGGTTCCCACGCCGAGTACCTCACTGTGCCCGCCAAGGGCGTGGCGCATAAGCCCAGCCATTTGAGTTTTGCCCAGGCCGCCAGCCTCGGTGTGCCCTATACCACCGCCTGGGACGCCCTCGAGCGCAGTGGTGTGACCCAAGGCACGCGCCTGTTGGTGATTGGTGCCAATGGCGCGGTGGGCAGCGCCACCCTGGCCCTGGCAAAAATCCGTGGCGCCCAGGTGCTGGCCGCTGTACGTCGGCCAGAGCAGGTCGAGGTATTGCAGGCGCAAGGTTGTGAAGCGATTACCTTAGGCAAACCGGAAGAGCTCGGTGCGCAGGTCAATGCGGTATTCAAGGGCGGCGCCGATGTGATCTTCGACACCACCGGTTTCTGGCTGCCGGCAGCCGTAGCAGGGTTGGCGCCGTTCGGCCGCATCGCGATCATCGCCGCGCCGGTGGACGGTCATGTACAACTGCCGGCCCTGGCGCTGTATCGCAAAGGCGGCTCGGTGGTGGGGATCAACTCGTTGCTCTACAACTGCGAGCAATGCGCGGTGATGCTGGAGCAGTTCGGGCGTTTCTTTGATGAAGGTTTGCTACCGCTGCCTACCGGCCTGCGTGAGGTGGCGCTGGCCGATGGCCTGCTGTGCTTTGAAGAAGTGAACCAGGGCAGCGCAGACAAAATCATCTTCCTGCCCTGACACAAACCTGTAGGAGCCGGCTTGCCGGCGATGGCGCCCTTGAGGCCAATCGCCAGCAAGCCGGCTCCTACAGAGGGATTATTACGCTTCGGGAATACCCTTTTCCCACGCCGACCAGTTCTTGAGGATCGCCTGTACCAGCGGGTTGCCCGTGCGGTACAGGTTCTCCAGTGCCGGCACAAAACCGCCCTGATCCGCGTACTTCAGCAGGTTGTCCACTTCGCTGTAGCCAGGGTACGGGCGGTCGAAGTCCGAGCCTGCACGAACCACCGCCAGGCGCTGGATATCCACCAGGCCTTCGCGGCTGGCGCGCAGCAGGGCTTCGTAGGTGGAGTTGTCTTCCTGTTGGGTGGTGCAGTATTCGCCTTTGTTGTCGGTCAGCAACTTGGTCCAGACTTCGGCGCGTTCGCTCAGGCGTGTGCCGGAGAACCAGGTGTTGCCCGCCAGGGTGTCGCAGCGGGTGACTTGCGGCGGCTGGTTGGCCGGGGCGGCGGGGTAGTGTTTGCGCCAGGCAGCGGACTCCTTGCTTTCGGTCAGCTCCACTTTTTGTGACAAGGCAAACGCCTTGGCCTGCAATTTGGGGTTCAGCTCAAACACTTCGGTCTTGTAGTCCAACGGTGGTTTTTCGTTGGGACCTTTGGTGTTGATGCCGATATAGCCCGTCGGCCAATCCTTGGGCGCGTCCCGCGAATCCAGCTCCCACTGGGTGCCGAATTCCACCAGGTAGTGCGCCCAGGCGGCGGTGCCGATGGTGCCGTGCTTGGGGCTGATGCCGGCGATCCCGGCGATCAGGAAATAGCTCTGGCGCAGGTCGAATTTGGGCGACAAGGCCAAGGCCAGGGTGGACGCGGCGGCGTTGGTCTGGCCCATGCCGGTGACCAGCAGGCACACGTCCTGGGTGTTGCAGCGGATCACCGGGTATTCGGCCGACAACCCTGGCACGCGGACTTCCTGCTTGAGCTCCAGGCGATCGATCCAGGTTTGCGCCTCAGGGGCGAACATGGTGATCAGCATGACCTTGGGTTTGATCGGTGCGGTATCGGCCAGCACCACGTGGGGCAGCAGCGCCAGGCCGACAGCCATGGAGAGACGGGTAAACGCGTTCATCTAAAGCTCCTCTATCAGAATTGGTAGCCCACGCCGGCGTAGTAACCCCAGCCATCGGAACGGGCGCGGAAGTTGCCTTCGCCGAAATTCAACTCACTGCCGTCTTCCCAGTTGCCACCGTTATGGAAGTAACGGCCGACCAATGTGAAGCGCAGGTGGGTGAACGAGTACAGCAGCACATTGGTCGCGACCAGGGAGTTGGCGGTGCGCGCCGGGTTGTCCTTGTGCAGGTCGGAGCCGAAATCGTAGTTGGTGAAGCCGATGTAGGTCAGCGAAGCACCGTTATCGAATTTGCCAATGGGCACGATGTACTTCATCTGCGCACGGTAGCCATCCCATGAATATTCATTGCTGGCGCCGTAGTTTTCCCACTGGTAGCGCCCGTAGAAGTTGGCCGAGAGGTTCACCCGCGAGTGGGTGTCGATGTCGGTGCCGAGGCCGCTGTACAGGGTGTTGGCGCGGTTTTCCTTGCGGCTGCCATGGTCGTAGATCCAGTCGAACGCCACGTACCATTCTTTGAACGGTCCGATGGCCAGGCTACGACCCGCCAGGTAGTCGATGGAGATACGCGGCTCATGTTCCATGAACACCGGCGAGCCATGGTCCCACACGCCTTTGTCATTACTGTTACCGATGGTGAGGATCTTCGGCACGTCGATGTAGCCGTACAGCTCAAAAGGCCCTTTGCGGCCGAAGTACTCGTATTCCAGGTAGACATCATCCTGTGGCTTGGGGCCGAAGCTGATGTCTTTACTGCCGATCAATGTCAGGTCCTGGTTGAACCAGTCCGACAGGTACACGCCTTTTTTCGCCGGGCTGGCTTCAGGGCTGAGGGTTTCGCCCTGTGCTGAGTCATCCACGGGTTTTTCCTGCGCCAAAATGGGGGCGCTGAGTACTCCCGTAACGGCGGCCAGTAGCAAGGAAACACCAAAGGAGGCAGGACGCCTTGAGGTGAAGTGCATTGAAAATCCCTATTCGTACGCGGTTTGAACCCGATTCTTCGGGTAAGGGTGAACTTGGCTGGCAAGTTCGTACCGCAAACGTTTGCACAGGCTGTACCAAGTTTGCTCAATCGGTTGATCAAATTGAAAAAAACCGGATTTAGTCGACCTTTTGGTCAGAATTGACTGGGTGTCATTTTTTCAATGTGCTGGAACAAATGCATCGCGGTTTCCCGTCGATAGTCGCTCGGCGTCTGGTGCATTTCGATACGGAAGTGCCGGTTGAAATTCGACAGATTGGCGTAGCCCACTTCAAAGCAGATGTCCGCCACCGACATGTCGCTTTGCAACAGCAGCCGGCAGGCGCGCTGTACGCGAAATTTGCGCATCAGGTCAATAAAGCCGTGGCCGGTGTTGCGCTTGAAAAAGCGTGAGAAGCCCGGTTCGCTCATCTCCAACTGTTGCGCAATCACCGACAAGCGCACATCGCCGGTCAGCTCGCGCATCAGATAATCGAACGCCTTGTTGATGCGTTCGGCGCTGCGTGCATCCAACGTCGGCGCATAACACGGGCTGGCCAGTGCCTTGGCCTGTTGTGGCGGGGCGTTCTTCAGGGTGTCGAGCAACTGTAGAAACAGGATCAAGCGTTGCAGGCCGTGGGCGCTGCCGATGGCTTCCATCAAGTGCGCAGCCTGCAACGCGGTGTCGCCGCTGAATTCCAGCCCGCGCCGGGCACGCTCGAACAGCGGTTGCAGGTCACCGAGTTCCGGCAGGGTCTTGCGCAGGGCGAGGAGGGCGGCACCGTCGAATTGCAACACCACGTCGCGCCCGCTCAGGTATTCGCCGGGCGCCAGTTCACCGATCCAGTCATGGGGCAGGTCGGGGCCGATCAGGGCCACATGGCCGGCGCTGAACGCACCGATATAGTCGCCCGCTACCAGTTTGCCGCTGCCTTGTCGGATCAGATGGATTTCAAATTCGGGATGGTGGTTCCAGCGCGCCAGGTCGTAGGGGTAGTCATGTTCGAACCAGCGGAAGCAGTGGTCCGGCTCGGGCAGGATCACTTCGAGTTCGGCGGGGCGGTGCTCGAACAGCTTGGCGCGGCTGATGGGCATGGCGGGGTTCTTATGATGCTTGGAATCGCTCCAAAATACGCGCCTCAGTCATGAGCGCGCTACCCCTGGTTTTGCCTGGCACTGATACTTTTTTAACGTTCATATCCAGGTTAAAAAAGTATCAGTCGCCCATCCTCCAGGCGTTTGTGGGGTCTTGGCCAAGCTGCTGTAATCGGCCCTCAACAACAAAAACAACAGGTAGAAACCGCTATGTCCAAGCTCCCGCAAGCGTTGTTCCTGCTTTCCGGCCTGGCGCTGGCCATGCCCAGCCACGCCGCCAACACCGTGACCATCGCCACGGTCAACAACAGCGACATGATCCGCATGCAGCGCCTGTCCAAGGTGTTCGAAGCGCAGCACCCGGACATCAAGCTCAACTGGGTGGTGCTGGAAGAAAACGTGCTGCGCCAGCGCCTCACCACCGATATCGCCACCCAAGGCGGGCAGTTTGACGTGCTGACCATCGGCACCTACGAAACCCCACTCTGGGGCGCCAAGCACTGGCTGGAACCCCTGACCCAGCTGCCGGCGGATTATGACGCCGACGATATCTTCCCCTCGGTGCGCCAGGGCCTGTCGGTCAACAACACCCTGTACGCCTTGCCGTTCTACGGCGAAAGCACCGTCACCTACTACCGCACCGACCTGTTCAAGCAGGCCGGGTTGAGCATGCCCGCGCATCCTACCTGGACGCAGCTCGGCGAGTTCGCGGCCAAGCTCACCGTCAAGGACAAGGGCCAATACGGCATGTGCCTGCGCGGCAAGGCTGGTTGGGGAGAGAACATCGCCTTGCTGAGCACCATGGCCAATGCCTTTGGTGCACGCTGGTTCGACGAGCAGTGGAAGCCCGAGCTGACCAGCCCCGAGTGGACGGCGGCCGCCAACTTCTATGTCAACACCCTCAAGCAATACGGCCCGCCGGGTGTATCCAGCAATGGTTTCAACGAAACCCTGGCGCTGTTCAACAGCGGTAAATGCGCGATCTGGGTCGATGCCAGCGTCGCCGGCTCCTTCACCACCGACAAGAGCCAGAGCAAGGTCGCCGACAGCGTCGGTTTCGCTGCCGCGCCCACCGAAGTTACCGATAAAGGTTCTTCGTGGCTGTATGCCTGGTCCCTGGCAATTCCGGCCACGTCCAAGCACAAGGACGCTGCCAAGGCCTTCATTAGTTGGGCGACGTCCAAGGATTACATCCAGTTGGTTGCTGATAAAGAAGGCATCACCAACGTACCGCCGGGCACCCGACAATCTACCTACAGCGAGGCGTACTTGAAGGCTGCCCCGTTCGCCCAGGTAACCCTGGAGATGATGAAGCACGCCGATCCCGCGCACCCTTCGGCCAAGCCCGTGCCGTACGTGGGCATCCAGTACGTGACCATTCCCGAGTTCCAGGCCATTGGTACCTCGGTCGGCAAGCTGTTCTCTGCGGCGCTGACCGGTGGCATGTCGGTTGACCAGGCCCTGCTAGAAGCCCAGTCCACCACCGAGCGCGAAATGAAACGCGCCGGCTACCCGAAATAACTTCAACAGGACTTTTTCATGAAACGACTTGAAGGCAAGAGCGCGCTGATCACCGGTTCGGCGCGTGGCATCGGCCGCGCCTTTGCCCAGGCCTACATCGCCGAAGGCGCCACCGTGGCCATCGCCGACATCAACCTGCAACGGGCCCAGGCCACGGCGGCTGAGCTGGGCCCACAGGCCTATGCCGTTGCCATGGATGTCACCGACCAGGCGTCCATCGACAGCGCGATTGCCGCTGTGGTGGCCCAGGCGGGCAAGCTGGATATCCTTATCAACAACGCCGCGCTGTTCGACCTGGCGCCCATCGTCGACATCACCCGCGACAGCTACGAACGGCTGTTCTCGATTAATGTCGCCGGCACGCTGTTCACCTTGCAGGCCGCTGCGCGGCAGATGATCAGCCAGGGCCACGGCGGCAAGATCATCAACATGGCCAGCCAGGCCGGGCGCCGCGGCGAGCCGTTGGTGGCGATCTACTGCGCGACCAAGGCGGCGGTGATCAGTTTGACGCAATCTGCGGGGTTGAATTTGATCAAGCAGGGGATCAACGTCAACGCCATCGCACCGGGTGTGGTGGATGGCGAGCATTGGGATGGGGTGGATGCATTGTTTGCCAAACATGAGGGGTTGGCGCCGGGCGAGAAGAAAAAGCGGGTAGGGGGCGAAGTACCGTTTGGGCGGATGGGCACGGCGGAGGATTTGACCGGGATGGCGGTGTTCCTGGCCTCGAAAGAGTCCGACTACGTGGTGGCCCAGACTTACAACGTCGATGGCGGCAACTGGATGAGCTGACCCAAAAAACCTTGTAGGAGCCGGCTTGCCGGCGATGAGGCCCTTGAAAACTGCGCAATGCCCAAGGCCGCCATCGCCGGCAAGCCGGCTCCTACAGGGGGTGGTTCACTCGGCAAAACTGCGATCAAAGAAATAAATGTCCCCAGGCTTCAGTTTCTCCACCGTCGCCTGGGGCCTGCCGCCCTCACCATTCTTCTTGCGCCCCGTCTCGCGCAGGTACCCCGCCTCAGTCAGCTTCAGCAAGCGCTGGCGAATACTGGTCTTCAATACCGGCCGCGCCAGCACCAGGGAAAAGATCGTGGTCGCTTCCGGCGCGCTGAATTCATCGCCCAGGAACATCAGCGGCAAGCTGCTGTACAGCGATTTGGAAAACAAGCGTTCCTGCACGGCGGCCACGATGCTGTTGTGATCGAACGGCAGCTTGATGCTGCCATCCGCCACCCCCGCCAGTGAAAACCAGGCCTGATGCTCACCCAGCTCCACCTCATCCGCCACGATCGCCAGGTAGTAAGTGGACGATGACCAGCAGCGCGGATCACGAAACGCATCCCCCACCGTGCCCACTTGCTCGCTCCAGGCCAGATCAAGTCCGACCTTGTCACTCGCGCGCAAGCGCTCCACCGCGTCCTTGAGGCTCAGATCTTGCACGCCGCCATTCACCACCACGCCCGGCAGCGCCCAGTGCCCGGCGAAGGGCTCGGCGTCGCGTTTGTTCAGCAGCAATTTCAGTTCCCCGGAGGCGCGGCAGTAAAACAATACGCACAGGTCGACGGTGTGGAGGTAGGGGCTCAGGGGCATGTTGACGTCCTTCTAGACAGCGATGACGCACAGTCTAACCAATCGAGCAGATATGTCATGTACTTGAGCCTGCATAGATAACCAAATGTTTCTTGCAATGAAAGTACATGACGTGTACTTTTGTTTTCAGGCCACAGGAGAATCGCCATGACCCTCGCGAAAACTGCCATTGCTTCATTCGATGTCGACGCCCAGAAGAGCTTCACGCCGCTGTGCCCCAACGAATTGCCTGTGGCCGGCGGCGACCAGATCGGTGCCGAGCTCAACTACATGGCGAGTCTGGCCGGCCATCGTGTCGGCAGCAAAGACGCCCATACCCCGCACGCGCCCTGGGTGGTGTCGCAGCACAGCGAGATGCTGCAAGCCACCGGCCTGGCCCACGCCGATGTGACCTGGGTGAGCCATTGCGTGCCGGGCACCGAGGGCTTCACCTTGCTCGACGAGTTGCCCACGCCTTATGACTACGACTACTTCATCTGGAAAGGCGTCGAACCCGACCTGCACCCCTACGGCGCCTGCTACCACGACCTGCACGACAAACTCTCTACCGGCGTGATCGAGTACCTGAAAGCCCAGGGCGTGACCCGCGTCATCGTCGGCGGCCTGGCTTTGGACTACTGCGTCAAGACCACCGCCTTGCAACTGCTCAAGGCTGGCCTGGAAGTGGTTCTGCACTTGCCGGCGTGCCGGGGCATTACGCAGGAGGGCGGTGTACAGGCGGTCAACGAGTTACTCAAGGCCGGTGCCGTCATCAGCAGCACCCGCGAAGAACTGGCCGCGATGGCCGCGCGTTAAGGAGACACACCATGGAAAGTGCCTACGACTACGAAACGCCCGTTATCCAGGGGTTGCTCGACACCGACTACTACACCTTCACCATGATGCAGGCCGTGTTGCACCAGTACCCCAATGTCGATGTGGAGTACAACTTCATCGTGCGGTCCAAGGAAAAGCTCGGCCACCTGATTCCCGAAATCCGTGCCGAGTTGGAGCAACTCGCCAGCCTGCGTATGCGCGAAGGTGAGCTGCGCTTTCTGTTCAATCCACGCTTTCGCGAATACCTCACACCGGACTACGAGCGTTTCCTCGGCCTGTTCCGCTTCAATCTGCGCTACATCCATGTCAGCGAAATCGACGGCCAACTGAACATCCGCGTGGTCGGCCCGATGCTGCACTGCATCATGTTCGAACAGCCGGTCCTGGCCCTGGTCAGTGAGCTGCGCAACCGCAACAAATACCCCGACGTGATCCTGGAAGACGTCACTCGCAAGCTCTACCAGAAGTTCGACTGGCTGCAGAAAAACCTCAGCCGCGAAGAACTCGCCGACCTGCGTGTGTCCGACTTTTCCACCCGTCGCCGCCTGTCGTTCAAGGCCCAGCGTGAAGTGGTCGACATCATGCGCCGCGACTTCCCCGGCCAGTTTGTTGGCACCAGCAATGCGCACCTGGCCTACGAATTCGACCTACCGCTGATCGGCACCATGGCGCACCAATGGCTGATGGTGCACCAGCAACTGGGCCGCCTGCGCGAAAGCCAGAACGCCGCCCTGGAAAACTGGGTGCGCGAATACCGTGGCCGCCTGGGTATCGCCCTGACTGACTGCATCAGCACCGACTTTTTCCTCAAGGACTTCGACCTTTACTTCGCCAAGCTGTATGACGGCCTGCGCCAGGACTCCGGCGACCCGATCATCTGGGCCGACAAAGTGCTGGCCCGCTACCAGCAACTGGGCATCGATCCGATGACCAAGGACCTGATGTTCTCTGACGGCCTGAATTTCGAAAAATGCCTGCCGATCCTGCGGCACGTGCGCGGCAAGGCCAAGTTCGGCTTCGGCATGGGCACCAGCCTGGCCTGCGACGTGGAGGGCGTCGAACCGCTGAGCATCGTGATGAAACTGGTGCGGGTGCACGGCGAACCGGTGGTGAAATTTTCGGATGACCCGATCAAGAACGTCTGCGAAGACGCCTCGTTTTTGCAGTACGCAGCACAAGTGTTCAATGTCGGCAGCGTGGAGGTGTGACATGCAAGCACGTATCGCACAGGAACTGAACATCAATCGGCAACTGGTCGAAGGCGGTGAGGCCAGGGAAATCCAACGGCGCATCGACTTTATCAAGACTACCTTGCTCGGCTCCGACAGCAAGGCGTTGGTACTGGGCATCAGCGGTGGCGTTGACTCCCTCACGGCTGGCCGGTTGTGCCAGTTGGCCGTAGAGCAACTGCGCGACGAGAACTACGCCGCGCGCTTCATCGCCATGCGCCTGCCCTACAAGACCCAAGCCGACGAAAACGATGCCCAGGCCTCCCTGGACTTCATCACCCCGGACCAGATCGACACCCTCAACATCGCCGCCAGCGTCGACGGCCTCATGGCCAGCCTGACCGCCACCGAAGCCAGCGCCACCCATGTCGATTTCATCAAGGGCAACGTCAAGGCACGCGCACGGATGATCGCCCAATACGCCGTGGCCAACCTGCACAACGGCCTGGTGGTCGGCACCGACCACGGCGCCGAGGCGTTGATGGGGTTTTTCACCAAGTTTGGTGACGGCGCCTGCGACCTGGCGCCACTGTCGGGCCTGACCAAGACCCAGGTGCGCCTGCTCGCCACGGCCCTTGGCGCCCCGGACAACCTGGTGCACAAACACCCGACTGCCGACCTGGAAGAGCTTGTGCCGGGTAAGTTGGATGAACACGCCTACGGTTGCACTTACGCAGAGATCGACGCGTACCTGATGGGCGAACCGGTGAGCGAGCGGGTGAGGTCGATTGCCGAGCAGGCCTACCTGAAGACGGCCCACAAACGCGCACTCCCCATCGCCCCCTTGTAGGAGCCGGCTTGCCGGCGAAGAACGTTAACGATAACGCGGGCATCTTGGAGATGCGCGTTGTCGATGCGTTTTTCGCTGGCAAGCCAGCTCCTACAAGGGATTTCGGTCAACGTTCGATCGACCGACTCCACCGCGCATTCCACTCCGGCCGCGCCTGGTTGACCTGGTCCCAATCAATCGAAATCGCCGTCTGCAAGTAACTTTGCATCGCTTCTACCCGGGCACGGGTCTTGTCGGTGGTCGGCGTGGTCGGGTTAGACGGGATCTGATCGCCTTCTTCCAGCGCCGGGGCCTGGGCTTCGGCGGTCAGCAAAAACGCGGCGAGTTTCTGCGCCAGTTCCGGCTGGTCGTTGCGGGCAATCACGCACTCTGCCACGTTCAGCACCACTGCACCCTCCTTGGGTTGCGCATATTCCATGGGCACACCGAGCAGTTTCTGGGTGGCGACTTGGGTCGGGGTGAGCGGGAAGATCGCGGCTTCGTCGGTCTGCACCATTTCGGAGATCTTCGCGGAGCTGGCAATGTATTCCAGCACGTTGGGGCCGACGGTTTTTGGCCAGGCCTTGAAACCGGGGTCGACGTTGGTTTCGTCGCCGCCTTGAAGGCGGTTGAACATCAGGAAGCCATGCAGGCCGAAGGTGGAGGAGGCCAGGGACTGGAACACCACTTTGTCCTTGAAGCGCGGGTCGGCCAGGTCCATCCACGAGGTAGGCGCGGCCCAGCCTTTTTCCTTGAACATCTTGGCGTTGTAGCCCAGGCCGGTGACGCCGAGGGTCACGGCCACGGCCTCTTCCTTGATCTTCGCCTTGGCGGGGATCTGCTCCAGGGTGGCGCTGGGCGTCAACTTGTCACACAGGCCCATGGAAATCGCGCGGTACATGATGCCGTCGTCGAGGAACATCACGTGCATCTGCGGGTTGTCTTTGTTGGCCTGGACCTTGGCAAGGATGTCCGACGAGGTGCCGGGCACGATTACTACCTTGACGTTATTGGCCTTTTCGAACGCGGGCAGCACCTTGTCGGCGTAGACCCGTTCCATGGTGCCGCCGTTCATGCCCAGGTACAGCGTGGGCGCGGCGTGGGCCGTTGAGGCGAGCAGGGCGAGGGACAAGCAGGACAGCGCAATACGTGGGTTCATGGATGTTTTTCCTCTCAGGCTTGGAAACGACGGATGGAAAACGCTTCGATGGGTTGGCGGCTGGCACCGGTGCAGACGATCTCTGCCAGGGCTTCACCGACGGCGGGACCGAGCTGGAACCCGGCGCCGGCAAAGCCGAAACCGTGGAGCAAGCCGGGTTGAGTACTGCTGGGACCGATCACCGGTTCATGATCGGGGAGGTAACCTTCGGTGCCGCTCCAGGTGCGGATAGCCTGGGCACCCTTGAGAAACGGATACAGTTCGCCGGCATTGCGCAGAATCTCCAGCACCGCGGCTTGCCCTGGTCGCGCTTGCTGCGGGCCGAGGGCAAAGCCGCGACCGCCGCCGAGGATGCAATTGCCCCGGGCAACCTGTCGCGCATAGATCCCGCCGCCTTCGACGCCCGTGCTCACGTCCATCACCACCGGCAAGGGCTCAGTGACCAACATCGCCGGGTGTGCCGAGGTCATAGGCACCGCTTCGCCAAACTGTTCGGCCACCGCACCTGCCCACGCCCCGGCGCAATTGAGCAGCCACGGCGCTTGCAGATGCAGCCCGTTGGCGCAGTGCACCCGGAAATGCTGCCCGTTATGCTCGATACGCATGACCTGCGACTGTTCATAAACCTGTGCGCCGCGTTGTTTCGCCGCGCGGGCAAAGGCGGGCGACACCAGGCGGGGATTGGCGTGGCCGTCTTGCGGACACAACGAGGCACCGACGGCGATATCGCCGACCCAGGGAAATCGTGCTCGCAGCTCTGCGTAATCCAGCAGTTGCAAACCCAGGCCAAACCCCCGTGTCTGCTCGGCATACGCCTGCAACGCGGCGAAATCGGCATGACTGCGCGCCAGTTTCAAATGCCCGGAACGCACGTATTCGCCGTCGATGCCGATTAATCCCGGCAAGTCTGCCCACAGTTGGTGGGCACGCTGCGACAGTGGCAACTGGTGCAAAGGCCGCCCCTGGCGCCGCACGCCGCCGTAGTTGACGCCGCTGGAGTGTGAGCCGCAGAAGTCCCGCTCCACCAGCGCCACCCGCTGGCCTTTCTGCGCCAGCATCAGCGCGGCCGACGCGCCGACGATCCCGCCACCCAATACAATGACATCAATCACGGCTGCACCTCCACGCCAAACGGCAGCGGCTTGATTGGTGCCTGGCCCCGCAAGCGGCCGACGTTTTCGATGGCCCGGCCGCTGCGCTCGGCGACAATTTCCGCCGCCGCCAACCCGCACATCCGGCCTTGGCAGCGGCCCATGCCGACGCGACAGTGCGCCTTGACGCGATTGATCTCCCAGTGGCCTTCATCCACCACCGCGCGCACGTCGCCGACGCTGACTTCTTCGCAGCGGCAGAGGATCAATTCATCGGGGGCTTCGGCCGCCCATTGTTCCGGAAACGGGAACGCAGTTTCCAAGCCCTGACGAAAGCGTTGGATGGCGGCCAATTGTTGCTCCAGCACAGCAGGGCGGCGCTGATCGATGGACACGCCCAAATCCCCGAGCACGGCCAGCGCTGCACGTTCACCCGCCATTTGTGCAGCGTCCGCACCCATGATCCCAGCCCCATCGCCCGCCAGGTACACGCCGTTGACGCTGCTGCGTCCGGCACTGTCCCGTTGTGGCAGCCACGCGCGGTTCAAGGCATTCCAGGTGAACTCACAGCCGAGCAAATCCGCCAGTTGCGTCTCGCTGCGCAGGGCATGGGCGAAGGCCACGGCGTCGCATTCCAAGGTCTGATCAGCCCATTGAATGCCGCTGACCCGTTGTGCTCCGTTGATCTGTTCAAGCGTGGCGCCCTGATGCACGGGAATCCCGTGGGCCGTCAACCAGGCGCGGTAATACACGCCTTTGGCCAAGGTCGCCGGTTGCCCGAGCAACGCTGGCAATGCACGGCATTGGGCACTGAACGGCGCGCTGTCGAGCACTGCCACCACCTTGGCGCCGGCCTTGGCGTACTGGTAAGCCACCAGATACAGCAACGGCCCGCTGCCACAAAACGCCACGCGCTCACCGATGGCGCAGCCTTGGTACTTCAGTGCGATTTGTGCCGCGCCCAGGCTGTACACACCCGGCAAGGTCCAGCCCGGCACGGGCAGGATGCGGTCGGTGGCGCCCGTGGCGACGATAAGTTGCGCGTACTCGATGCTTTCGGCGCGGCCATTGTTCAGCATATCCAGGCGCCCGTCCTCGGCATTCCACACCAGGGTTTCGGCGCGGTAGTCGATCAGCGGCGCGAGTTCATCCAGGGTGCGATGCACGGCCTCGGCCTTGCGCGCTTCAAAACCGTAGAGTTGCTGGGCGGTGCGCTGGAAGCCTACCGGTTGGCGTCGATAAATCTGCCCGCCACCGCGCAGGCTTTCATCCACCAGGCAAGGTCTGATGCCATGGTCGAGCAACGTGCGCGCCGCGCTGATCCCGGCCGGGCCTGCGCCCACAATCACCACAGGCTTCATGACTGGCGCCCCGGTTCGCGGCGGATGGCCTGGCCTTCTTCCAATAGCGTCGAACAAGCGCGCACGCGGCGGCCATCCTCCAGCCGCACCCAACAATCCTGGCACGCGCCCATCAGGCAGAAACCGGCCCGTGGTTCGGCGCTGAAATCACTGCCGCGCAGGTGTTCGGCGCAGGTCAGCACGGCGGTCAGCAGGGTGTCACCGAGCAAACCGCTGGCGGGTTGCCCGTCAAGGGTAAAGGCCAGGGCAGGGCGTTGGGTTTCGGCCAGGCGTTTGAACAGAGCCATCAATGTTTCCCCACCAGTACGCGGTCCAGGCCGTAGACCCGGTCCAGCAGGATCATGGTGGCCGCCGTGAGTGCAATCACCAGCGCCGACACCGCCGCCATCATCGGGTCGATGGACTCGGTGGCATACACGTACATGCGCACCGGCAGGGTCTGGGTCGCCGGCGAGCTGACGAAGATCGACAACGTCACCTCATCGAAACTGTTGATGAACGCCAACAACCAGCCGCCCGCCACCCCCGGCAGGATCATCGGCAGGGTGATCTGGCGAAATAACGTAAAGCGGCTGGCGCCCAGGGACTCGGCGGCCTGCTCGGCGCTGCGGTCAATCCCAATCGCCGCGGCCAACACCAGGCGCAGCACATAGGGCGTGATGATCACCACGTGCGCGAGCATCAGCCAGGTGAAGCTGCCGTTCACGCCCATCAGTGCGAACAGGCGCAGCATCGCTACGCCAAGCACCAGGTGCGGAATGATGATCGGTGACAGGAACAACGCACTGAAAAAATTGCGCCCCGCAAACTGATAACGACTGATCGCCAAGGCGGCCGGCACCGCAATCAAGGTGGCCAGGCTCGCGGCGGTAAATGCCAGGATCAGGCTGTTGTAGAACGCCTGGATAAAGTCGGCACGCTCGAACACCGCACGGAACCAGCGCAGGGAGAAGCCCGAGGTGGGCAGGCTCAAGGTGTTTTCCGGGGTGAAGGCCACCAAGCACACCACCACCAGCGGCGCCATCATGAACAGCACCACCAGCGTATGAAAGCCGAGGGCCAAAGGACCGTTTCTGGACATGCGTTTAAACCCCCAGGGACTTTTTGTAGCGGCCTTCGACCATGCGGTTCCAGCTCAGCATGATCAGCAGATTGACCAACAGCAGCACCACCGCGATGGTTGCGCCCATGGGCCAGTTGAGTTCCGAGAGGTACTGGTCGTACACCACGGTGGCGACCATTTTCAGGCGGCGCCCGCCGAGCAGGCCGGGGATCGCAAAGGAACTGGCGGCCAGGCCGAACACGATCAGCGTGCCGGACAGTACGCCGGGCATCACCTGGGGCAATACGATCTTGCGCATCACCGTGGTCTGGCTGGCGCCGAGGGACAACGCCGCTTGTTCAGCCGATGGGTCGAGCTTCTGCAGGGAAGTCCACACCGGGATGATCATGAACGGCAGCATCACGTGCACCAGGGCGATGATCACCGCGAACGGCGTGTACAACAGCTTTACCGGGCGCCCGCCGAGGAATTGAATGACTTGGTTCACCAGCCCATCCGCGCCGAGCAGCAGGCTCCAGCCAAAGGCGCGCACCACCACCGAGATCAGCAGCGGCGTGAGGATCAGAATCAGAAAGATCGAGCGCCACGGGGTGCCCATGCGGCTGAGGATGTAAGCCTCGGGCACGCCGATCACCACGCAGAGCAGGGTGACCAAGGCGCTGATCCAGAAGGTGCGCCAGAAGATTTCATAGAAGTACGCATCGCTGAACAGCGACAGGTAATGCGCCAGGGTCCACTCATCGCCCTTTACGCCCACCTGGTAATCGAACACGTTGAACGACAACACCAGCGTCAGGCCCAACGGCAGAATCAGCAGCCCGACAAACAGCACCAGCGCGGGCAACGACAACAGATAGCCCCGGCTCATGCGCGCACCTCATCCGCCGCCAATACGCGCAGCAGGCTGGCTTGCCAGTCCAGGCCCACCGCGGCTCCGCAACCGAGCGGCGCGCTGCCGTCGTTGCTACGCACCACGGTGATTTCGCCAAGGTTGGTGTGGATGCGATACAGCCATTGGCTGCCGAAAAAGTAGCTGTCGAGGACCTTGCCTTGCAGTCGGCCGGTGCCGGCGTCCACCAGTTGGATCTTTTCCGGGCGCAGGCTCAGGGTCAGTTCGCCGTCACCGCTTTCGTGGCGCACTTGTGGGCTCCCGAGCTGGTCATAGTCGCCCGGCAATAGGTTAGCCTTGCCGACAAAATCCGAGATGAAGCGTGTACGCGGGTGTTCATAGAGCTTGTACGGCGCGTCGATCTGGGTGACGCGCCCGGCCTGCATCACCACCACGCGGTCGCTGATGGACAGGGCCTCGGCCTGGTCGTGGGTGACCATCAAGGTGGTGATGCCCACGGCGCACTGGATGCGGCGGATTTCGAACTGCATTTCTTCGCGCAGGTTGGCGTCGAGGTTGGACAGCGGTTCATCCAGCAGCAGCACCGGCGGCTCGATCACCAGGGCACGGGCCAGGGCCACACGTTGGCGTTGGCCGCCGGACAATTCACGTGGATAACGGTCAGCGTGGGGGGCCAGGCGCACCAGTTCCAATACTGTCTTGACCTTGCTGGCGATCTGCGCCGCCGGCACTTTGCGCATCTTCAGGCCGAAGGCAACGTTGTCGCGCACGGTCATGTGCGGGAACAGCGCGTAGCTCTGGAACACCACGCCCAGGCCACGGCTGGCGGGCTTGGCGTGAGTGATGTCGCGGCCGTCGAGCAGGATCTGCCCGCCGCTGACGTCAACGAAGCCGGCGATCATTTGCAGGGTGGTGGTCTTGCCGCAGCCCGAAGGGCCGAGCAGGGAAACGAACTCGCCTTTTTCCACCGCAAGGTCGGTGGCGACCACCGCATCGACGGTGCCGTAGCGTTTGCTCAAGGCGTTGAGTTGGAGAAATGCCATGTCTGCGTTCCACCTTTTTTGAGTCGCGTCGAAACGCGCTTTTTTGTTTTGGGCAGATGCGAATGAAGTGTTGCCGGTGCGTTGGCGCTCGATCTTGAGTCGGCTGCCGTTAGTTGTTCATGTCGCCCCTGTGGACGCAGATTAGGACGAAGACTAGGATGGGCGGAAGATAGAATTTCACTGAACGGACTATTATTTTCATATTTATTCACTCACCGGAATTTACAAAGAGATTGGTTGTTATGGATTCCACTGATCGAAATGAAAGTGCCAGAGAAGTCGGCCCCGGTGGGGTTTCTCGACTGTTCGCGCTGCTGCGCACCCTGGGTGACGTGCCGGAGGGCGGTGAACGCGTGACCCAACTCGCGCAACAGGTGGGCTTATCCCAACCGACCACCCACCGCCTGCTGCGCAGCCTGATGGACGAAGGCATGGTCGAGCAGGACGCGCGCAGCAAGCGCTATCGCCTGAGCCTGGAGTTCTTCGCGCTGGCGGCGAATGCGGGCAAGACCGGCAACCTGCGTGACCTGGTGCGGCCGAGCATGCTGCGCCTGAGTGCATCATTGGGGGATTCGCTGTTCCTGTTGGCGCGCTCAGGCTTCGATGCTATCTGCCTGGACCGCAGCGAAGGCCCGTACCCCATCCGCACCTTCACCGGCGATATCGGCGGGCGTGTGGCGTTGGGCGTAGGGCAGGGCAGCCTGGCGATCCTGGCGTTCTTGCCGGAGGAAGAGCGTGAGACGGTAATCCGCTACAACCTGCCACGGCTCAAGGACTTCCATCTGTATGACGAAGTGCTGCTGCGCTCGGAAGTGGAGAATGTGCGCAATCTTGGGTATGCGGCGCGCAATACCGGCGTGTTGGAAGGCATGGCGGGGTTGGCGGTGCCGATCCTCAATCGGGATGGGCATGCGGTGGCGGCGTTGAGTGTGGCGACCATCAGCGACCGGCTGGGGCCGAGTCGGTTGCCGATGGTGGTGGAGTTGCTCAAACGCGAAGCGGCGGCGATTGGGCCAAGGATCAATCCTTTTGATCCGACGTTGCGCCGGCCCTCGCAGACCTTTGTCGGGTTGAACTTCCAGGAACGCAGCGTGCAGTGATCAACCGGGGCTGATCATCCGTTCCGGTCGCACCCGTTGGTCATATTCTGCGGCGGTGATCAGCCCCAGCTGCACCGCCGCCTCCTTGGGTGACAAGCCTTCATCCGCCGCCTTGCGAGTGATCTGCGCCACGCGGTCGTAACCCAACAGCGGGTTCAGCACCGTCGCCATCAACAACGAGTGCTCCACGTTACGCGCCAACTGCGGGCGGTTCACTTCCAGGCCGCTCAGCAGCTTGTGGGTGAACAGGCTGACGCAGTCGGTGAGTACCTCGATCGAGTGCAGCAGGTTGTGGATTAGCACCGGCTTGGCCACGTTCAATTCGAAGGTGCTGGAAGCGCCCGCCAAGGTGATGGTGGTGTGATTGCCCATCACCTGCATCGCCGCCTGCACCAGCACTTCGGCGATGGTGGGGTTGCGTTTGCCGGGCATGATCGAGGAGGTCAGGCCATCGTCCGGCACGATCAATTCCCCCAGGCCGCAACGCGGACCCGAACCGAGCAGGCGGATGTCATTGGCGATCTTGGTCAAGGAAACAGCCAGTACATTCAGCGCCCCGGAGGCTTCGACCAGGGCATCGTGGGTGCCCATGCCTTCGAACTTGCAGGGGTTGGTCTCAAAGGGCTCGCCGGTGAGTCGGCTGATTTCCTCGCAGAACGCCAAGTCAAAACCGACCGGTGTGTTCAACCCGGTGCCTACCGCCGTGCCACCTTGGGGCAGCAGGCGCAGGCGCGGCAGGCAGGCTTCGATACGCGCGATGCCGTGCTGGATCTGCTGCGCAAACGTGCCAAAGGCCTGGCCCTGGCTCATGGGCACCGCATCCATCAGGTGAGTGCGGCCGATTTTCAGCACGTCCTGCCAGGCCTGCGCCTTGGCGTTGAGTCCATCACGCAGATGACCCAACGCCGGCAGCAGGCGACCGCGCAGTTCCAGCACGGCGGTCAGGTGCGTCACCGTGGGGAAGCTGTCGTTGGACGACTGCGAGCGGTTCACATGGTCATTGGGATGCACCGGCGACTTGCTGCCCAGTTCACCGCCAAGCGCGAGGTTGGCATGGTTAGCGATCACTTCGTTGGCGTTCATGTTGGTCTGGGTGCCGGAGCCGGTCTGCCAGATCGACAGCGGGAAATGCGCGTCCAGCTCGCCGTTGGCCAAGGCTTGCGCCGCCTGTTCGATGGCGTCTGCCAGGCTCGGCGCCAGCGCGCCGAGCCGTGCATTGGCGCGGGCACACGCGAGTTTCTGTTGGCCAAAAGCGCGGATCAAACTGGCGGGGAACGGCTGTTTGCTGCCGAACACCTCCAGTGCCCGTTGGGTCTGTGCGCCCCAGTAACGGTCGGCCGGGATCGACACCGGGCCGAACGCGTCATGTTCGATTCGCAGAGCAGTCATCAATAAGCTCCGTTAAAGCGCCGCGCCGGCAGCACGGCCGAGCACGCGTTGATATTCATCCTGGGCGGTCTGCTGGGAGAACTCGCCAGACCACTTCGACACCACCACCGTCGCCACGCTGTTGCCGATGGTGTTGCAGGTGGCAATCGCCATGGACATGAAACGGTACACACCGAACAGCAGCGCCAAACCTTCCGCCGGCAGCACGCCGATAGCAGTGACGGTTGCGGCAAACACCACGAAGCTGCCCCCCGATACCGCCGCCGCGCCCTTGGAGGTCACCAACATGATCGCGATGATGCCCAGCTGTTGCTCCCAGCTCAGCGGCACGCCGTAGGCGTTGGCGATAAACAGCACGCACAGCGACATGTAGATCGACGTACCGTCAAGGTTGAACGCGTAGCCGGTGGGCAAGACCAGGCCGACGCTCTGCTTGGAGCAGCCGAATTTTTCGAGCTTTTGCAGCAGGCGCGGCAGGGCACTTTCCGACGATGCGGTGCCGAGCACGATGAAGATTTCATCCTTGATGTACGTGAGGAAGCGCCACAGGCTGAAGCCGCTCAACCGGCACACGGCGCCCAGCACCACGAAGATAAAGAACGCAATGCCGACGTAGAACATCAACACCAGGTTGGCCAGGGACATCAGCACTGCGGTGCCATTGCTGCCCACTGCATACGCCACCGAACCGAAGGCCCCCAGGGGTGCGAATTTCATGATCAGGTTGATGAATTCGAAGAAGCATTCGGAGATGCGGTTCAGGCCGTCTTCGATCACTTCACGACGTTCAGGCTTCAAGGCCAGCAGGGCGAAACCGAACAACACTGAGATCACCAGCACTTGCAACAACTGGCCACCGGCGAAGGCGCCGACGAAGTTGTCCGGGAAGATGCCGTGGATGAAGTCCATGGTCGACGCGGGCGCATGGCCCTTGGCAACCGCGGCACTCGCGGCAGCAGCGGCGGCACTGCTCGGGTGCGCGTCATGCATGCCGGAGCCGATTTGCAGCAGATTGCCCCACAGCAAGCCGATGGCCAGGGCGAGGGTGGACACCACTTCAAAGTAGATCAATGCACGCAGGCCGACTTTGCCGACACGCTTGATATCACCGGCTGAGGCGATGCCGTGGACCACGGTGAAAAACACCAGCGGCGCAACGGCGGTCTTGATCAGCTTGAGGAAAATATCGCCGAGGATCTTGAAAGTGGCGGCCAGCTCCGGGGCGAGAAAGCCAAAGGCGATCCCGAGGAACATGGCGGCGACAACCTGGAAGGTCAGGTCCTTGTAGAGCGGTTTTTTTGCGGGGGTGGATGACATGTCTGTGATCTCATTGTTGTTATGGATGAAACGATGGTGACGCTCTCCTACAGAGTCAGCGAGGGACTGCGCCCTGGCGCGCCAGCGCGATATCGACCATCTGCGGCGCCAGCCCCAGGTAGTTGGCCGGGTCGGTCAGGCGTTGCAGTTCGGCCAGGTCCAGTTGCGCGGTGGCTTCGCCCTGGGCGAGCAGGGCGTCGAGCAGGCTGGTGCCTTGGTCATTGGCCATGCGGCATGCGGCGTAGACCACATCGTGGGCGACCTGGCGGCCAAGCGCCGGGGCGAGGCCCATCATCACGGCTTCGGCGACGATCAGGCCCTGGGTCATGTCGAGGTTTTTGCGCATGCGTTCGGGGCGCACTTCCAGGCCGGCGAGCATGAAGGTCGCCTGGCCGAGGGACGCGGCGCTGAGGGCGAAGGCCTCCGGAATGGCGATCCACTCCGCCTGCCAGGGGCCGGTGGAGCGTTCGAAGTCCTGGATCATCGCATCGAGCATTAGCCCGGCGTGTTGGCGCACGCCCTTGGCGGCGGCGTACATCAGCTCGCAGGAAATCGGGTTGCGCTTCTGCGGCATGGTGCTGCTGGCGCCACGGCCTTTGACGAAGGGTTCGTACACTTCGCCGAGTTCACTGGTCATCATCATCATGATGTCGAGGGCGATCTTGCCCAATGAGCCGGTGACCAGGCCGAGGAAGTTCAGGGTTTCGGCCAGGCCATCGCGGGCCACATGCCAGGTGGCTTGTGGCACGCCCAGGCCCAGTTCGGCCATCAAGGCTTCCTGCACGTCCAGGCCCTTGTCGCCAAGAGAGGCGAGGGTGCCGGCGGCCCCGGCGAACTGGCCGATTTCAACCCGTGGACGCAGCTCCACCAGGCGCTCGGCGTGGCGA
This sequence comes from Pseudomonas reactans, assembly GCF_013385825.1. GTDB lineage: Bacteria > Pseudomonadota > Gammaproteobacteria > Pseudomonadales > Pseudomonadaceae > Aquipseudomonas > Aquipseudomonas reactans. Next base: position 263,303 of record NZ_JACAPG010000005.1, read on the forward strand.
TCGAACATGCTCAGCCACACCGCGCACTTGTAGCCGAAGGTGATCGGCAGCGCGTGTTGCAAGTGGGTGCGGCCCGCCATCGGCGTGTCGCGATAGCGCTCGGCAAGGCCGGCGAGCAAGCCGCGCACGGCCTGGATATCCCGCTCGACGATGGCCAGCGCACCGCGGACCTGCAGGACCACGGCGGTGTCCATGATGTCTTGCGTGGTCGCGCCCCAGTGCACATAGCGGCCCGCTTCACCGCAGATCTTCGACAGCTGCTCTACTAACGGCAGGATCGGGTAACCGACGATCTCGGTCTCGTGTTGCATCAGCGCCAGGTCCAGGGCCTCGTATTTCGACAGCGCGGCGATCTGCTCGGCGGCCTCGCTTGGGATCACGCCGCAACGGGCTTCGGCGCGGGCCAAGGCGACTTCCACTTCGATGTAGCGTTCGATCAGGGCTTTATCGGAGAACACGCCGCGCATTTCGGCGGTGCCGAACATGTCGCGGAACAGGGCGGAATCAAAAACGGTACTCGACATGGGAAAATCCTAATTGTTATTTTTAAACCATACATATTTAATATGTCCGTACATTATGATTACGCCTGTGCTGATACACTGTCAACTCGACAACGAGGGTAAAAATGGAAAGCGTGAGCCAGAGGCGTTATGCGGCGGTTGCCAAGGACTTGATCGATCAGATTGGCAGCGGCCATTACCCGGTGGGGTCGTTGTTGCCGACCGAATTCGAACTCTGCTCGCTGTACGCGGTGAGCCGGCACACCGTGCGCGCGGCCATTGATCAGTTGCAGGGGCAGGGCATGGTCTCGCGGCGCAAGCGGGTGGGGACGCGGGTCGAAGCCGCCTCACCCCAGGGCGGGTATTCTCAGGCGATGGCGTCGGTAGCCGACCTGGTTCAGGTGGCCGAAACCCATATCCGCGATATCCAGGACGTGCGCGAGTTCGTCGCCGATATTGCGTTGGCGCGGCGTCTGGGGCTGGAGCCGGGCGGGCATTACTTCTGCGTGTCGAGCATCAAGGTCGATGCCAGCGCCGGCAACGCGCCGCTGTGTTGGACCGACGTGTACGCCGAGCAGACCTTTGCCGAGGTAATCCCCGCAGCGCGCAAGCATCCGGATGAATTAATCGCTGCGTTGATCGGCAAGGCGTTCTCTCGGCATATCGATGTGGTGGACCAACAGGTGCGGCCGGTGCAACTGTCGGCCGGACTGGCCGCCAGCCTCAAGGCGCAGGGTGGGACATTGGGGCTGAACATCATCCGCCAGTACCGTGATGAGGCTGGCGGGGTGATCGCGGTGTCGGAAACGGTCTACCCCGCAGACCGTTTCACCCTGACCATGCAGATGAAGCGCGACAAACGCTAGGCCACGTTGAAAAACGCCACCTTGGTGCTCAAGCGATCCGCCAGCTCCGCCAGTTCGTGATTGGAGTTCTCGACCTGCTCGGAGCGCGCCGCCGACTGCACGGTGGAGCTGTGGATGCGCGTGACGTTCTGCGCGACTTCTTCCGCCGCCGCGCTTTGCTGCACCGAAGCACTGGCGATCTGCGCGTTCATCGCATTGATCGCGCCGACTTCCTGACTGATCTTGCCCAGTGCTACCTGTGAATCGCGGGTCTGCGCCACGGTGAGCTGGGCCAGGCTGCGGCTGCGTTGCATGATATCGGCGGCGTCCTGGGTGCCGCTTTGCAGCTTGCCGATCATGTCGCGGATCTCCTGGGTCGATTCCTGGGTGCGCGTCGCCAGCGAGCGCACTTCATCGGCCACCACCGCAAAACCACGGCCATGCTCACCGGCCCGCGCGGCTTCGATGGCCGCATTGAGTGCCAGCAGGTTGGTTTGGGCGGCGATGGCGTTGATCACTTCGATCACGGTTTCGATGCTTTCACTGTCGCTGGACACCTGGTTGACCCGGCTGGTGGCCTGGTCGAGGATGGTTGCGAGTTCCTCGATAGCCACGCTCACTTCGCCGACCAGGCGGTGGCCACTGTCGACTTCTGCGTCCGCCAAAATGGTCGCCTTGGACGCGGCGGACGCGTAGCCCGAGACCTCACTGACTGAAGCCGCCATTTGCGTGATCGCAGCCGCCACGTGCTGGGCTTCGCTGGTTTGCAGGGTGATCTGCTGACGATTATCGCTGGCTACGGACAGCAGGGTGACCGAGGAGTGGCGCAGGGCTTGGGCCGCCGAGCGCACTTCAGTAATGGTGTCGCCCAGGCGTGCCAGGGCGTTTTTCAGGATGCCCATCACGCTGTCGGGGTAGCGGGTTTCGATGGGCTGGTTCAAGTCGCCATTGGCCAGGCGACGGATTGCCTCGGCGACTTCCTCCGGCTCGGCACCGAGGGTGGCCTTGACCTTGCGGATGATCAACAGGGACACCAGCACGCTCAAGAGGATCGAGACCGCGCTGGCCAGCAGCATCAGCACGGCAAAGTTGCTGGCGGCGGCTTGCACCATGTCCAGGCGTTGCTTGATCTGAGCTTCTTCGAAGTCGATCAGGGCATTCACGCGTTTGAGCCATTCGGTGTAGTGGGCCGACGACTGGGCCAGCAGCAAGTCCTGGGCGCCGGCGATGTCATTGCTGCGACGCAGGCTGATCACCCGTTCGCTGGAGGCCAGGGCCTGGGTCTCGATGGCCTTGATATCCGCTAGAAGGCGGGACTCTTCGGCGCTTGCGGCGGCATTGGCGAACAGGCGATCCATCATCATGGCGGAGTCCTGGTAATCGCGCTTGAGCTGGTCGATCTCGGCCAGGTGGCGGTTGAGCGACGGTTCATCCTTGACCAGTACCGCATCGCGGATGGCGATGGCGCGGTTGTGCACGCTGCCACGGAAGTTGATCGCGTAGCGCTGTACCACGGCGGCTTTTTCAGCCACGTCCTTGAGGGTGCTGTCGATAAAACCCACGCGCTGGATACCGACGGCGGTGATCAGCACCAGCAACGACAGGGTGGACGCAAAGCCCAGCCCGATACGCATCGCCAACGAGACAGGTTTTTTCATGGAAAGCTCGATATTCAGGGGATTGAGAAGTGATGGCTAAAAGCTATCTTCGCTGGGAAATCTATCGACCCGCCTGCCATGCGTCCAATCAGAAATTGCTGACCCTGCCATCGAGCGAATTGATGGAATAAAACCTGGATATCCCGAATTCCTGCACGACGCTTGCCGGGTGGTGGAACCCGAAAGCACAGGAAGATGGGATCCACTTACGGTATAACCCTCGGACGCTTTAGTGATCCGAGGCCCCGTTTTTCATGCAAAGCCCTTTGCAACGCCCGCTGTGGCAGATCTACCTGATCTTTCTGGCACCGATGGTGCTGTCCAACTTCCTGCAAAGTTTTTCCGGCACGCTCAACGGTATCTATGTCGGGCAAATGCTTGGTACCCAGGCGCTGGCGGCGGTGTCTGGCATGTTTCCCATCGTGTTTTTCTTCATTGCCTTGGTGATCGGCCTGGGGGCGGGCGCCTCGGTGCTGATCGGCCAGGCCTGGGGGGCGCAGGAAACGGGGATGGTCAAGGTGATCACTGGTGCCACCTTGACGCTGGGCGCGCTGGTGGGTGTGATCGCCGCGGTGCTGGGCAGTCTGTTTGCGCGTCCGGCGTTGCAGGCGTTGGGCACGCCGGTGGATGTGCTGGACGATGCGGTTGGCTATGCGCAGAAGATGATGCTGATCATGCCGTTATTGCTGGTGTTCATCCTCTACACCCAGCTGCTGCGTGGCGTCAGCGACACGATCTCACCGTTGCTGGCGCTGATGGTGTCGACCCTGGTCGGCCTGTTGCTGACGCCGGCACTGATTGGCGGCTGGATCGGCCTGCCGCCCATGGGCATCCAGAGCGCGGTGTATGCCGGGCTGGTGGGTAACGCCTTGGCCATGCTGTTTTTAATCTTGCGCCTGCGCCACAAGAATCATGTGATGGCGCCCGATCGTGAGTTGCTTGCGGCCTTGCGCCTGGACCGCGTGATTCTCGGAAAAGTCTTGCGCATCGGCTTGCCTACCGGCCTACAGATGGTGGTGCTGTCGCTGTCCGAATTGGTCATCCTTGCCCTGGTCAACGGCCACGGCTCCCAGGCCACGGCGGCGTATGGCGCGGTGACGCAGATCGTCAACTACGTGCAGTTCCCGGCCTTGTCGATCGCCATCACCGCCTCGATCCTCGGTGCACAGGCGATCGGTGCCGGGCGCTTGGAGCGTATCGGGCCGATTCTGCGCACCGGTTTGTTGATCAACCTGTGCCTTACCGGAGGCCTGATTGTAGTGGGCTATGGGTTGTCCCACTGGTTGCTCGGGCTATTCATTACCGACGATGCGGCACGGGTCAAGGCTGAGCACCTGCTGCACATCATGCTGTGGAGCATCCTGGTGTTTGGCTTCCAGGCGGTGGTGGGCGGGATCATGCGGGCCAGCGGCGTGGTGCTGATGCCGGTGGTGATCTCGATTTTCTGCGTGCTCTGCGTCGAACTGCCGATGGCTTACCTGTTCAACGCGCATTTTGGCCTGGAAGGCGTGTGGATGGCGTTCCCGGTGACCTACCTGGCCATGCTGGCCCTGCAGACCGCGTATTACCGGTTGGTGTGGCGGCACAAGCAGATCAAGCGGTTGGTGTGAGGCTCAGGCCGCGCAGCAGCAGTTCAAGACCTTGCAGGCCCTGTTCGAGCCGTGCGTCCGGGTGTTCATCCCGGGCGATCCACAGGGCGGTGTTGACCAGGCTGCCGTTGATCAGTTGTGCCAGCGCAAGGCTTGGGACGTGGGGGATAGCCTCGGCCTGCATCAGCGCCTCCAGCAATTGGCGCAATGACTCGACGCAGTGTTGCTGGGCGCCGGTATCGCCCAGGACGGCCGGCGCATCCTGCAACACAATGCGCTGGATTTCGTCATCCTGTGCCATGCGCAAGTAGGCACGGCAACGTTCGCAAAAGCCGCTCCAGGGGTCTGCAGCTTCATCTGAGATGCTCTGCAAACGCGCGTCCATCTCGCTGTCGAGTTGGGCAACCACGGCGGCCAGCAGGCCTTTCTTGTCGCCAAAGTGATGGTACAGCGCCCCTCGGGTCAGGCCGGCACGTGCGGTGAAGTCGTCCATCGATGTATTCGCGTAACCTTGCGTAGCAAAAGCCTGACGCGCGCTGGCGATCAGCCGGGCGCGGGTGTCTTCGATCATTTCGGCACGGGCTCGGCTCATGGTGGGGCTCACAATCGGTTAAGGAAAGATTGACATACGCTGCGTATGTTAAGCATGATTTGTCACATACGCACCGTATGTATTTTGCCTCGATTCTTGCGGATAGCAAGTTCCAGGGCATTCATGAAGAGGTCGAGCAGGATGGCAAACCCTTACGCCGCGTTGTTCCAGGTCCCTGGCGCCCGGGCTTTTGTGCTGGCGGGTATGCTGGCGCGCATGCCGGTATCGATGACGGGGATCGGCTTGATCACCATGCTCTCGCAGGTACATGGCGGCTATGGCCTGGCGGGCTCGGTCGCGGCGGTGTTCGCCTTGGCGACGGCGTTTTGTGCGCCGCAGGTGTCGCGGCTGGTGGACCAGTACAGCCAAGGCCGAGTGCTGCCGATTGCCGCATTGATTGGCGGAGGGGCGTTGTTGATGTTGCTGTTGTGTACCCGTCTGCAAGCACCGAACTGGCTGCTGTTCCTGTTCGCCGCGTTGGCGGGTTGCATGCCCAACATGTCGGCCATGGTGCGGGCGCGCTGGACCGAGCTGTATCGGGGCCAACCCAAGCTGCAAACTGCGTTTGCCCTGGAGTCGGTACTGGACGAAGTGTGCTTCATCATCGGCCCGCCGATTTCGGTGGGGTTGAGTGTGGTGCTGTTTCCGGAGGCGGGGCCTTTGGTTGCTGCGTTGTTGCTGGCGGTGGGGGTCACCACCTTTGTATTGCAGCGTGAGACCGAACCACCCGTGCATGCGTACCAGGGCCACCACGGCCGCTGGCTGATTGCTTCACCCTCGGTGCTGGTCCTGATGATCCTGTTGCTGGCCATGGGCGTCATTGTCGGCGTGGTGGACGTGGTCAGTGTTGCCTTTGCCCAGCATCAGGGGCAGCCGGCGGCGGCGAGCATCGTGTTGTCGGTGTATGCCATTGGCTCGTGCCTGGCAGGGCTGGCGTTCGGCACCCTGAAACTCAAGGCATCATTGCCCCGGCAGTTCCTGTTCTGTGGCATGGCTACGGCGCTGACCACCTTACCGTTGCTGCTGGTGACCAACATTCCCGGGCTCGCCGTGGCGATCTTTATCTCTGGGTTGTTCTTCGCCCCCACGTTGATCGTGTCCATGGCCTTGGTGGAGCAGATCGTACCCGCCAGCCGCTTGACCGAAGGCATGACCTGGCTGATCACCGGCCTCAGCATCGGCGTGGCCATTGGCGCTGCCAGTTCCGGCTGGATGATCGACCACTTCGGCGCCACCAGCGGGTTCTACGTGGCGTTGGCGGCGGGGGCGGTGGTGCTGGGGGCGGCAGTGTTGGGTTATCGGCGGTTGGGCTAATCAGCCAACCGCAGGGCACGTGTCATTGCCATGATGTTGTAAAAACTCATTCAAGGCCTGGCGTGTCAGGTCATTGAGGGTCACTTTTTTGCGGGTCGCCGCCAGGGCTGCCGCCAAGTGCAAGTCATGGCCGACCCGGACATTGAAGGAGCCCTTGCAGGGCTTCTCCGGGGTCTGTCCGAGGCTCTGGCAAGTGGCGAGGTAGTCATCCACCGCCTCCCGAAATGCAGCGTCCAGCTCAGCGACGGTTTTCCCTTCATAGCTCACCAGCGCCTTGATGAACAGGATCTTGCCGAACAGGCAGTTGCCTTCGACGCTGGCTTCGATAGAGCCGATGTAGCCTTTGTGTTTCAGTTGGTTGTTCACTGAATCAGTTCTCCTGATTTCAACTGTTCGATGATCTGGCGCCGAATGTAGTGTTTCAGTTCGTTGCCAGGGTGAGGCTTGTGCAAGGTGATCATTGCACTGGGGTCACCGATGTCGAACTTGACCCGGCTCCCAGCCCCTTCAATCTGTGTGTAGCCCAGCCGACGCAGCAGCGTTACGAGCTCAGGCCAGGTAAATGCCATGTGCTCATTGAGCAGTTTGGCGAGCAGCTTTTCATTTTTGGACACGCCGTTCCCTGCGTGTAACTAAATGTAGTTGCAAAAAGTGGTGTTCGTCAATGCTAGCTCGGGTCTGGGTGTCTCTGCTGAGATTGATGTAACCCTTGATGACACCTCGCTTCACGCCTCCCATCCCTCGCTAATTTTTCCTTCTCCGGTTCGTTTTATAGGGACGACGTGCCTTTGTGCTTCCCGCCTATTGCTCCGGACTCCAAGAAATGAATGCTGAAGACTCCTTGAAACTTGCTCGCCGGTTTATCGGGTTGCCCCTGGAAAAACGCCAATTGTTCCTGCAGGCCTTGCAGAAAGAAGGTGTGGATTTTTCCCGGTTTCCGATTCCGGCAGGGGTGGAAGCGGAGGATCGCCAGGCGCTGTCCTATGCACAGCAGCGCATGTGGTTTCTCTGGCAGTTGGACCCGGCCAGTGGCGCCTACAACTTGCCCGGCGCTGTACGCCTCAAAGGCACGTTGAGCCTGGAAGCGATGGAGCAAGCGTTTGCGAGCCTGGTCGCACGGCATGAAACCCTGCGCACGGTCTTCCAGCGCCAGGCCGACGAGCACCTGTTGCAAGTGCCGACGGGGACGTCATTGGCCGTCGAGCAAGTCGATTTCAGCCACCTCGCTACCGCCGAACGCGAACAGGCCGTCAACGACGCCGCGATCCGTCAATCGCTGCTGCCGTTCGACCTGGAAAACGGCCCGTTGCTGCGCGTGCAATTGCTCAAGCTCGACACGCGGGAGCATGTGTTGCTGCTGACCCTGCACCACATCGTCTCCGACGGTTGGTCGATGAACGTGCTGATCGAGGAGTTCATCCGCTGCTACGACGCCCATGAGCGCAATGAAACACCGCAACTGCCGGCCTTGCCGATCCAGTACAGCGACTATGCCTTGTGGCAACGTCGCTGGTTGGAAGCGGGTGAGCAGGCTCGACAATTGGAGTATTGGCAGGCGCGCCTGGGCGATGAGCACCCGGTGCTGGAGCTGCCCACGGACCGCCCACGCCCGGCCATGCCGAGCTACCAGGGCACGCGCCATAACTTCGCGATCGAACCCGCGCTGGCTGCACAACTGCGCAGCGTTGCGCAAAAACACAACGTTACCCTGTTCATGCTGTTGCTCGGCGCGTTCAACGTGCTGCTGCATCGCTATACCGGGCAAGGCGACATCCGCGTCGGCGTGCCAATCGCCAACCGTAACCGTACTGAAGTCGAAGGGCTGATCGGCTTTTTCGTCAATACCCAAGTGCTGCGCACCGAGCTGAGCGGGCAAACCCTTGTCACTGAGCTGCTGCAAAGCATCAAGGAGCATGCACTGGGCGCCCAGGCCCATCAGGAATTGCCGTTCGAGCGCCTGGTGGAGGCCCTCAAGGTCGAGCGCAGCCTCAGCCATACGCCGTTGTTCCAGGTCATGTACAACCATCAGCCGGTGGTGGCCGACATTGCGAGCGTCAGCACGGCCTCCGGTCTGGAGCTGTCGCTGGTGGAGTGGCAAGGCCGCACCACTCAGTTTGACCTGACCCTGGACACCTATGAAAAATCCGGCACCCTGCACGCCGCGCTGACCTACGCCAATGACCTGTTCGACGCGGCGTCCATCGAGCGCATGGCCGGGCATTGGGTGCGTCTGTTGCAGGCCATGGTGGCCGACGGTACGCAGCGCATCGGTGAACTGCCGATGCTGGATGCCGATGAGCAGCAAGTGCAGGTCCACACCTGGAACCAGACCGCCGAGGTTTACCCGACCGAGCGCGGCATCCACCACCTGATCGAAGACCAGGTGCAGGCCACGCCCGACGCGCCCGCGCTGTTGTTCGGCGCCACAGCGCTGACCTATGCCCAGCTCAATGCCCGCGCCAACCAGCTGGCCCATGCCTTGCGCGAGAAGGGCGTAGGTCCGGACGTTCTGGTCGGCATCTGCGTTGAGCGCTCGATTGAAATGGTGGTCGGTCTGCTGGCCATTCTCAAGGCGGGTGGCGCCTACGTCCCGTTGGATCCTGAATATCCTCAGGAACGCCTGGCCTACATGATCGAGGACAGCGGCATTCGGTTGTTGCTCAGCCAGCGCAGCCTGTTGCCAAACCTGTCTGTCGAGGGCATTCAGGTGATTGCCCTGGACCAGCCCGCCAACTGGCTCGATGGCTACAGCACCGACTCGGCAAACGTCACCCTTCACGCGCTGAACCTGGCCTACGTGATCTACACCTCGGGCTCCACCGGCAAGCCCAAGGGCGCCGGCAACAGCCATCGCGCGCTGGTCAACCGCCTGTGTTGGATGCAGCAGGCTTATGGCCTGGATGCCAGCGATGCGGTCCTGCAGAAAACCCCGTTCAGCTTCGACGTTTCGGTGTGGGAGTTCTTCTGGCCGCTGATGACCGGCGCACGCCTGGTAGTTGCAGCGCCCGGCGAGCATCGCGAACCGGCTCGCCTGATCGAGACGATTGGGCAGCACGGCATCACCACCTTGCACTTCGTGCCCTCGATGCTCCAGGCGTTTATCCATGAGCCGGGTGTGCAAGCGTGCACCCGCCTCAAGCGCATCGTGTGCAGTGGCGAAGCCTTGCCGCTGGATGCGCAATTACAAGTATTTGCCAAGTTGCCCCAGGCCGGTCTGTTCAACCTGTACGGCCCGACCGAAGCGGCCATCGATGTGACTCACTGGGCTTGCGTCGACGAAAGCGCCGACAGCGTGCCTATCGGGCGCCCCATCGCCAACCTCGGCACCTACGTGCTCGATGCCCAGCTCAATCCGGTCCCCGCTGGCGTCAGCGGCGAACTGTACCTGGGCGGCACTGGCCTGGCTCGCAGTTACCATCGACGTCCGGCGCTCACTGCCGAACGTTTTGTACCGAGCCCCTTCGGCGACGGTGCGCGCCTGTACCGCACGGGCGACCGCGTGCGACAGCGCACCAACGGCGTCATCGAATACCTCGGCCGCCTCGATCATCAGGTCAAGCTGCGCGGCCTGCGCATCGAGCTGGGCGAAATCGAGACGCGCCTGATGCAGCACCCCTCGGTGCGCGAAGCCGTGGTGTTGGTGCAAGGCGGCAAGCAACTGGTGGCCTACCTGGTGCTGGAAGACCAGGCGCCGGTCGATCTCAAGGCCTGGCTGCTCAGCAGCCTGCCGGAATACATGGTGCCGACCCATCTGGTGCACCTGGCCAAGCTGCCGGTAACCGCCAACGGCAAACTCGACCGCAAGGCCTTGCCAGTGCCGGACGCCGCGCCACAGCAGGCCTATGTCGCACCGGAAAACGACCTGCAGAAAGCCTTGGCAGCGATCTGGAGCGATGTGCTGGGTGTGGCGCAGATCGGCCTGGAAGACAACTTTTTCGAGCTGGGCGGTGATTCGATCATCTCCATCCAGGTAGTCAGCCGTGCGCGCCAGGCGGGTATTCGCCTCAGTCCACGGGACCTGTTCCAGTACCAGAGCGTGCGCAGCCTGGCGCTGGTGGCAAGCTTCGAGCAGGCGATGGTCATCGACCAGGGGCCGGTCACCGGCGAGGTGATCCTCACGCCCGTGCAACACAGCTTTTTTGAGCAGGCAATCCCCGTGCGTCAGCATTGGAACCAGTCGTTGCTGCTGACGCCACGGGAACCCCTGGAGTCTGCGCGCCTTGAAGCCGCTTTGACTCAACTGATCAACCACCACGACGCCCTGCGCCTGCGGTTTGTGCAACAAGCTGGCGGTTGGCAGCAAACCCATGCCGAACAAGTGACAACGCCCGGGTTGTGGCAAACCCAGGTCGCTGACGACGCTGAGTTGGCCGCACTCTGCGACGAAGCCCAGCGCAGTCTCGATCTTGGACAGGGCCCTTTGTTGCGTGCGGCCTTAATCACGATGGCCGACGGCGCTCAACGTTTGCTGCTGGTGGTGCATCACCTTGCGGTGGATGGCGTATCCTGGCGCATCCTGCTTGAAGACCTGCAACAGGCTTACCGCAAGGTCGCATTGCCAGCCAAGACCAGCGCCTACCAGCGGTGGGCGCAGCAGTTGCAGGCTCACGCGCAGACGCTGGATGACCAACTGCCGTACTGGCAGGCCCAGACTGCGAGCGCCGATCTGCCGTGCGATAACCCCCAGGGCGGTCTGCAAAACCGTCTGGGCAGCAAAGTCGAAATTCGCTTGAGCACCGAACAGACCCGTCAACTGCTGCAAGACGCCCCAGCGGCCTATCGCACCCAGGTCAACGACCTGCTGCTGACTGCACTGGCGCGTGTCATCAGCCGCTGGAGCCAACAGCCCGGCGCGCTGATCCAACTGGAAGGCCATGGCCGCGAAGATCTGTTCGACACCGTCGACCTGAGCCGTACCGTCGGCTGGTTCACCAGCCTGTTCCCGGTACGCCTGCAAGCCGATGGCGAGCTGTCGGCTGTAATCAAATCGGTGAAAGAGCAACTGCGCGCCGTGCCGCACAAGGGCATCGGCTACGGCCTGCTGCGCTATCTCGGGGCGCCTGAGGCCCGCGAAGCCCTATCGAGCCTGGCCGCGCCGCGCATCACCTTCAACTACCTGGGCCAGTTCGACCGCCAATTCAACGAGTCGGCGCTGTTCGTTCCGGCGACCCAGGGCAGTGGCCAGGCCCAGGACCCGGAGGCGCCGCTGGCCAATTGGCTGACGGTGGAAGGGCAGGTGTATGGCGGCGAATTGGCCCTGCAATGGGGGTTCAGTCGCGAGATGTTCGACAGAGCAACTATCCAGCGCCTGGCGGACGATTACCAGCAGGAACTGCTGGCGTTGATCGCGCATTGCATCGACCCGCAGCACGGCGGCCTGACACCGGCCGATGTAAGCCTGGCGCACCTGACCCAAGCCCAGCTGGACGACCTTGCGCTGCCTGCACGGAGCGTGCAGGACCTGTATCCACTGTCGCCCATGCAGCAGGGCATGTTGTTCCACAGCCTCTACCAGCAGGGTGAGGATGACGTCTATGTCAGCCAATTGCGCGCCGACGTGCAGGGGCTGGACGTGGCAGCATTTCAAGGCGCCTGGGAGCAAGTGCTGGCACGGCATGACATGTTGCGCACCGGCTTTGTCTGGCAAGACGACCAGGGCCAGGCCCTGCAGGTGGTGCATCGCCAAGTCAGCTTGCCCTTCATCGAATACGACTGGCGCGACCGTCCGAATCTGCCGGCGGCCCTCGACAGCCTGGCCGCCGAGCACCATCGCCAGGGCTTCGAGCTGGCGAGCCCGCCGTTGCTGCGGGTGGCGCTGGTTCGCACGGGTGAAGACCGCTGGCACTTGATCTACACCAGCCACCACATCCTGATAGATGGCTGGAGTAATGCCCTGGTCCTCAATGAAGTGCTGCAAGCCTGCAAGGGCCGGGCGCTGCCGCCGGTAGGCGCGGCGTTTTCCCAGCATATTGCTTGGCTGCAACAGCAGGACCCTGCGGTGGGCGAAGCGTTCTGGCGCCAGCGCCTGGTGCAGTTGGAAGAACCGACGCACCTGGCACGTGCTGTGGCCAAAAGCGCCGCGCACACGGGTGACGAATACGGCGAACTGCTGTGTGAGTTGGATGCCATTCAGACTCGGCGCCTGACCGCTTTCGCCCGCGCCCATCAAGTGACCCTCAATACCCTGGTGCAGTCGGCGTGGTTGTTGCTGTTGCAGCGCTACACGGGTCAGTCCAGCGTCGCCTGTGGGGTCACGGTATCCGGGCGCCCGGCGCAGCTGGCGAATGTCGAGCAGCAGGTCGGCCTGTTCATCAACACCTTGCCGCTGATTGCCGCCGCCAGCCCGGCGCAAAGCGTCAGCGATTGGGTGCGTAGCGTTCAGGCATTGAACCTGGAAATGCGTGACCACGAACACACGCCGCTGTTCGACATCCAGCGTTGGGCCGGCTCGGCCGGTGAGGCGCTATTCGATACGTTGGTCGTGTTCGAAAACTTCCCGGTGGCCAAGAGCCTGGAGCCGTCGGGGGAGAGCGGCTTGCGTTTCAGTGCTGTGAGCCATCAGGAGCGCACCAATTACCCATTGACCCTCACTGTGCAGGGCGGCGAGCACCTGAGCCTGCACCTGGAATACTTGCGAGCCGAGTTTGCCGCCGACGCGGTGCAGCATATCGGCGCCTATTTGCAGGGCCTGCTGCAGCAATTTGCCAATGCGCCGGAACAGGCCTTGGGCGCCGTGCCGTTGCTGCTGGAACACGAATACACCCGCGTGCTGCAAGACTGGAACCCGCGGGGTGTTGCTCAGCCCGCCAAGGCCAGCGTATTGCAACGCTTCGAACAACAAGCGGCATTGCACCCGGAAAACACTGCGCTGATCCTGGATCAGCAGCACATGACTTACACCGACCTCAACGTGCGCGCCAACCGACTGGCCCATCGCCTGATCGAGTTGGGCGTCAGCGCCGACAGCCTGGTGGGTGTGGCGGTGGACCGCTCTCTGGAGATGATCGTCGGCTTGCTGGCGGTGCTCAAGGCCGGCGGCGCTTATGTGCCGCTGGACCCGAAATACCCAGCCGAGCGCCTTCAGTGCATGATCGAGGACAGCGGTCTGCAATGGCTGCTGACCCAGCAGCCGTTGGTGGAGCAGTTGCCGCTCAGCGAGGATCTGACCCTCGTTTGCCTGGAAACCGGGGTCGACTGGCTCGTCGATTACAGCAGCGAAAATCCATCGTCCAGCACGCAGCCGGCCAACCTGGCCTACGTGATGTTCACCTCCGGTTCTACCGGCCGGCCAAAAGGCGTGGGCATCGATCTGGGCGCCCTGGCTCGGCATGTGGAAGTCTTCACCGAGTTGTTTGCGTTGCAAGCCCATGACCGTGTACTGCAGTTCGGTACGTTCAATTTCGACGGCTTCGTCGAGCAACTCTACCCGGCGCTGTGCTGCGGCGCGGCGGTGGTGCTACGTGGCGGCGACTTGTGGGACAGCGACACCTTCTATCAACAGCTGATCGAACACGATATTTCCGTGGTCGACCTGACCACGGCCTACTGGCTGCTGCTGGTGCGCGACTTTGCCGACCGGGGCCCGCGTGACTACGGACGTCTGCGCCAACTGCACATTGGCGGCGAAGCCATGCCGCCTGAAGGCCTGAATGCCTGGCGTGCAGCAGGCCTGCAGGCTGTGCGCCTGCTCAACACCTATGGCCCCACCGAAGCCACGGTGACCGCCACCGCCTTGGACTGCGCTGCTTATGTGGATGGCCGTGAAGCCTTGCCGTCGATGATGCCGATTGGTCGCGTGCTGGATGGCCGTGCCATCTACCTGCTGGATGCCAACCTCAACCCGGTGCCGGTAGGTGTGGCGGGCGAATTGGTCATCGGCGGCCCGTTGCTGGCACGGGGTTACTTCAATCGTCCGGACCTGACGGCCCACCGCTTCATTCCTGATCCGTTCTGTAACGACGGCGCTGGTCGCCTGTACCGCACCGGTGACCTGGCCCGTTACCGTGCCGATGGCATGATCGAGTACGTGGGGCGGATCGACCATCAGGTCAAGGTCCGTGGTTTCCGCATCGAACTGAGCGAAATCGAAGCGCGCCTGCTGGCCCAGGCCAGTGTGCGCGAGGCGTTGGTCATCGCCGCGGACAACCAGTTGGTGGGTTACGTCGTGGCCACTCAAGCGCTCGACGAATCCCGACAAGCCGAACTGCGCGCCCAGCTCAAGGCCGTGCTGCGCGAGGAGCTGCCGGACTACATGGTACCGGCGCATCTACTGGTGCTGGAGCGCCTGCCTCTGAGCCCCAACGGCAAGGTCGACCGTGCCGCGCTGCCCAAGCCGGATGCCAGTCAGTCGCTGGCCGAATGGATCGCGCCCGTGACTGAGCGGGAGCAACGCATCGCTGCCATCTGGGCCCAGGTGCTGGGTGCCGAGCGGGTAGGGCTCAACGATCACTTCTTCGAAATGGGTGGTCATTCGCTGCTCGCCACGCAGGTGGTGTCTCGGGTGCGTCACGGCCTGGGCATCGAAGTCGCGCTCAAGACGTTGTTCGAACAGCCCGTGCTTGGCGACTTTGTCAGCTGTCTGGGCGACGTCCAGGGTTCGGCGCCGGCGCTGGTAGCGGTAGACCGCACCCAACCCTTGCTGCTGTCCTACGCCCAAGAGCGTCAGTGGTTTCTCTGGCAGCTGGACCCGCACAGTTCGGCCTATCACGTGCCCAGTGCGCTGCGCTTGAAAGGTCCGCTGGACCAGGTCGCCCTGCAACGTGCCTTCGATACCCTGATGACGCGCCACGACAGCCTGCGCACACACTTTCAGCAAGAGGCCGACCGTACGGTACAAGTGGTCAGCCCGCAGGCACGGATCGAACTGGTGTTAGAACCCACCGATGAGGCCCAGCTCAAGACCAGGGTTGAAGCGCTGGTAGCCCGACCTTTCGACCTGCGCCAGGGGCCGCTGATGCGTGTGAATCTTCTGCGCCTGGCAGCAGAGGAGCATGTGCTGGTCCTGGTGCAGCACCACATCATCTCCGACGGTTGGTCCATGCAAGTGATGGTCGACGAGCTGGTGCAGCTCTACGCCGCCTATAGCCAAGGCCAGGCGCTGCAATTGCCGGCGATGCCGATCCAATACGCCGACTACGCAAAATGGCAGCGCGACTGGATGGAAGCTGGGGAGAAAGCGCGCCAGCTCGATTACTGGTGCGACCTGCTTGGCGGTGAGCAGCCGGTGCTGGAGTTGCCGTTCGATCACCAGCGTCCGGCGGTGCCGACCCATCGGGGCGCACGCCTGAATATTGCGCTGCCGACCGCGCTGGTCGACAGCCTCAAGGCCCTGGCACAGCGCGAAGGTGTGACACTGTTCATGGTGCTGCTGGCTTCGTACCAGGCGTTGTTGCATCGCTACAGCGGCCAGCAGGACATTCGCGTCGGCGTGCCGATTGCTAACCGCAATCGAGTTGAAACCGAGCGGTTGATCGGCTTCTTCGTCAATACCCAGGTGCTCAAGGCCGATGTCGACGGGCAGACCACGGTTCGCCAGCTACTCACCCAGGTCAAACAGCGCGCGCTGGAAGCCCAGGCGCATCAGGATTTGCCGTTCGAGCAACTGGTCGAGGCCCTGCAACCCGAGCGTAGCCTGAGCTTGAGCCCCTTGTTCCAGGTCGCGTTCAACCACCACATCAGCCTGGCCGGCGAGCATTTGCAGCGCCTGGCGCAGCTGGACATGAGCCCGGTGAACTGGGATGAAACCGCTGCGCATTTCGACCTGATCCTGGACATCGAGGAGTCCGGGAACCAGCTCGGCGCATCGCTGAGTTATGCCACCGATCTGTTTGCACCGGCGACCATCGCGCGCATGGCCAGCCATTGGCAGAACCTGCTGCAGGCGATGGTTGCCGATCAACAACAGCCCATCAGTCAATTGAACCTGCTGGGCGAGGATGAGCGGCAGCACATCCTGCGATTGTGGAACCAGACTGACGCTGGCTTCTCGGCCGAGCGTCTTGTGCATGAGTTGGTGGCTGACCGCGCCAAGGAAAATCCGGATGCGATCGCGGTCAAATTCGACGCGCAAACCCTTAGCTATGGCGAGCTGGACAGCCAGGCCAACCGCCTGGCCCACGCCTTGATCGCCCGTGGCGTCGGCCCGGAAGTGCGCGTGGCGATCGCCA
>NZ_JACAPG010000006.1 GCF_013385825.1 Pseudomonas reactans
ATGGTAGTGTGGGGTTTCCCCATGTGAGAGTAGGTCATCGTCAAGATTAAATTCCGAAACCCCATTTGCGAAAGCAGATGGGGTTTTGTTTTGGGCGGTCGAAAAGTTCAGCACCGCAAATCCCCCGACAAATTTGCACAGTTATTTCTGAACCAGACCACTAGAATAGGCACCTAACCTTTTTTAGAGTCTGAGCCCTACCTATGCCCGATCCGGTTGATGCCCTTGAGGTGTCGGATTTACCACTGGACGACCTGGTGGCATGCCATGAGTGCGATTTACTGATGCGCAAACCAGTGCTCGCCCTCGGCGAAAAAGCCCAATGCCCGCGTTGCGGTTACGAGCTGTACGCTCACCGCCATAACGTCGTTGAGCGAAGCCTTGCCTTGGTGCTGGCGGCGTTGCTGTTGTACATCCCCGCGAACTTTCTGCCGATCATGCAGCTCAATCTACTTGGGCAGTCCTCCGAAGACACCGTCTGGAGCGGCGTCGTCGCCCTGTTCGATACCGGCATGCAAGGCGTCGCCGCTGTCGTCTTCCTGTGCAGCATGGGTATTCCCTTGCTCAAGCTGCTCTGCCAGTTGGCAGTGTTGCTCAGCATCCGATGGAACATCGGCCGCAGTTATGGACTGCTGTTGTACCGCATCTACCATCACATGAAAGACTGGGGGATGCTGGAGGTCTACCTGATGGGCGTGCTGGTAGCGATCGTTAAACTCGCCGATATGGCCGCCATCACGGTAGGTCTCGGTCTTGTCTGCTTTGTCAGCTTGTTAATGGTTCAGGTATTGCTTGAGGTGGTGATGTCGCCCCACCAGATCTGGCAAGCGTTGTCAGGAGAGGATGAACATGCGGGCGATTGATGCAGGCATTCTGATTTGTACCGAATGCCATGAGTTGAACAAACAAGACGCCGACAGCGACGAGCAAATTTGCACGCGTTGTGGTGCGCTGATCCATGCTCGTCGCCCCAACAGCCTTGCCCGCACATGGGCGCTGCTGATTACGGCGGCCATCTTGTACATTCCCGCCAACCTGTTGCCGATCATGACTATCAACTCCCTTGGTCAGGGCGATCCCAGTACCATCATGGCGGGTGTGATCCAACTGGTGCAGCACGGCATGTTCCCCATCGCCGCTGTGGTGTTCATTGCCAGTATCCTGGTGCCAACGTTCAAGCTGGTCGGCATAGGTCTGCTACTGTTCTCGGTGCAGCGTCGCCAACCGCTGTCCGCGCAACAACGCATTGTGATGTACCGCTTTATCGAATTCATTGGCCGCTGGTCCATGCTGGATATCTTCGTGATCGCCATCCTGGTGGCGGTTGTAAACTTTGGGCGCCTTGCCAGTGTCGAGGCCAATCTCGGCGCGGCAGCGTTCGCCAGTGTGGTGATCTTGACGATGCTTGCCGCAGTAACTTTCGATCCCCGACTGATTTGGGATAACACGGAGTCGGACGACGACCATGAGTGATTTGCCTAAAGCTAAAACCCGCCCAGCCTCCAACTGGTCGGCCATTTGGGTGCTGCCCCTGATTGCCCTGATCATCGGTGGCTGGCTGGGGTGGCGTGCCTATTCCCAACAGGGCATCGATATCCAGGTGCGCTTTGAAAGCGGTGAAGGCATCCAGGTCAACAAGACCGAAGTGGTCTACAAAGGCATGCCGGTGGGTAAGGTCAAGGCGCTGGCCTTGGATGACGAAGGCAACAATCGCGGGGTGATCGCCACCATCGAGATGAACAAGGACGTCGACCAGTACCTCAAGACCAACACGCGTTTCTGGCTGGTCAAACCGAGCGTCACCCTCGCCGGTATCACCGGCCTGGAAACCCTGGTGTCAGGTAACTACATCGCCGCGAGCCCTGGCGACGGGGAGCCCACACGCAAATTCAAGGCGCTCTCCGAAGAGCCGCCTTTGTCCGATGCCAAGCCCGGCCTGCACCTGACCGTCAAGGCCGACCGCCTTGGCTCACTCAACCGTGGCAGTCCGGTGTTCTACAAACAGATCCAGGTCGGCCAGGTCAAAAGCTACCTGCTTTCCGAAGACCAGAGCACGGTCGAGATCAAGGTCTACATCGAACCCACCTACGCCAGCCTGGTGCGTAAACACACACGTTTCTGGAACGCCAGCGGCATCAGCATCGACGCCAACCTGTCCGGTGTGAAAGTCCGTAGCGAATCGCTCTCCAGTATCGTCGCCGGCGGTATCGCCTTCGCCACGCCGGAGAATCGCAAAGACAGTCCGCCCACCGATCCGAGCCTGCCCTTCCGTTTGTATGAAGATTTCGATGCGGCCGCTGCCGGCATCAGGGTCAAGGTCAAGCTCACCGACTTCGAAGGCCTGCAGGCGGGGCGCACCCCTGTCATGTACAAAGGCATCCAGGTCGGCAGCCTGAAAACCCTGAAGATCAACCCAGACCTTTCCAGTGCCAACGCAGAACTGACGCTCGATCCCCTGGCCGAAGATTACCTGGTACAGGACACTCAATTCTGGGTCGTCAAACCTTCCATATCCTTGGCAGGTATCACCGGGCTTGAGGCCTTGGTCAAGGGTAACTACATCGCCATTCGCCCAGGCGACAAAGGCACCCCTCCACAAAGGGAGTACGTGGCCCGGGCCAAGGCCCCACCATTGGACCTGCGCTCGCCAGGCCTGCACATGGTGCTGTTCACCGACAACCTCGGCTCCCTGGATGTCGGCAGCCCGATCCTCTACAAGCAGGTCAAGGTCGGCTCGGTGCAGAGCTACCAGTTCTCGCGCAAGAACAAGCAACTGGTGATCGGCGTCCACATCGAGAAGGAATACGAAAACCTGGTCAACGGCTCGACGCGCTTCTGGAACGCCAGCGGCGTCACCCTGACCGGTGGCCTCACCGGCGGCATCCAGGTCAAGAGTGAATCCCTGGCCAGCCTGATGGCCGGCGGCATCGCCTTCGAAACCCCGGAACCAAACGTACCGCTGAAAAAGCGCATCCCGCGTTTCCGTCTGTTTGCAGACCGCGAAGCCGCCAACCAGCACGGCACGCTGGTGACCATCAAGGTCGACCGCGCCGACGGCATGCGCCCAGGTACTCCGGTACGTTTCAAAGGTCTGGATGTGGGCAAGATTGAAAGTGTCGACCTCAGTGCCGACATGCAATCGGTGCTGCTCAGCGCACGCATCACTCAGGTAGCAGACCGCATCGCACGCGTCGGCAGCCAGTTCTGGGTGGTCAAGCCTGAGCTGGGTCTGATGAAAACCTCCAACCTGGAAACCCTGGTCACTGGGCAATACATCGAAGTGCAGCCAGCGGCGAAAAATGCCGGCCCACAAAAGAGTTTTGTCGCGCTGGATCAACCCCCAGAAGCTGTGCATCAGGAGGCTGGTTTGAGTCTGACCCTCAGCGCCGCACGCCGCGGTTCGCTGAAGGAAGGTGTACCGGTCACCTATCGCGAAGTCACCGTGGGCAAAGTGACCGGCTACGAATTGGGCCAGACCGCAGACCGTGTGCTGATCCATATCCTTATCGAGCCTAAATATGCGCCACTGGTACGAGGCGGTAGCCGCTTCTGGAATACCAGTGGGTTTGGCCTCGATTTCGGTCTATTCAAAGGCGCTACTGTGCGTACTGAATCCTTGGAGACGTTGGTTGCCGGTGGCATCGCCTTCGCGACACCGGACGGCGAGCGCATGGGCAATGCCGCCAGGCCACAACAAACCTTCCCGCTGTTCGACAAGTTTGAAGATGAATGGCTGACCTGGGCGCCTAAAATCCCACTCGGCAAATAAGCGCTCACAAAAAAGGCCGTGATCCAGAAGATCGCGGCCTTTTGCATTTCAGCGAAACAAATCAGACTTCATCCAGCTCCGGCTCGTCCGCCTGTACATTCATCGTCGCCTTCACCACATCATGGCGACGGATGTACTTCCAGTCCGCCTCATCGATATAGATCCCGTTCGGCCCGCTGCCGCCTTCCAGGTCGATTGCCACCTGCGCCGACACCTGCGGCTTCACACTGGCCAGAATCGGCACGAAGCCCAGCTGCAAGCTGGTTTCCAGCAACGCCGCCTGGTTCTTCTCGTCGATGTCCGCCGCCTCGTCGAGGTAGTACGGTAGACGCACGCGCCCGGCCTGGTCGCGGTCCATCAAGTGCAGCAACAAATACATGTTGGTCAGCGCCTTGATGGTCATGGTGGTGCCGTTGGACGCCGCGCCATCGATGTCGGTATGGATCACCGGCTGGCCATGCACCTTGGTGATCTCGAACGCCAGCTCGAACAAGTCCTTGAGGCCCAACTGGTTGTGGTTGGCGGCCACCAGGCGAGCCAGGTATTCCTTGGCTTCTTCGTTCTTGTTGTCCTGTTCGGCGCTCTGGCTCAGGTCAAACACCGACAGTGTTTCGCCTTCTTCATACTGACCCGCACTGTGGATGATCTGGTCGATGTGCTTGAGCGCTTCCTTGTTCGGCGCCAGCACGATGCGGAAGCTTTGCAGGTTGGACACCTGGCGCTTGTTGATCTCGCGGTTGAACAGCGCCAGTTGGTGTTCAAGGCTGTCGTAGTCGCTGCGGATATTGCGCAGGGTCCGCGCAATGTCGGTGACTGCCGCTCGACGAGCCTTGCCCAGCGTCAGCGCTTCGTCGGTACGGTGTGCATAGGCGTTGATCAGCAGCTGCAGGCGACGCTCAACGTCATCCTCGCTGTCGAACTTGGCCACGCCCTTGAGGCGCACCTGCGCATACAACGCTTCGATCTGGCCATCAGCGCGCAGCAACCCTTGCCAACTGTCCTGATAGTCATTGAGCAACGGCAGCAGGTTGTCCATGGAGTCGTCGACCGGGTCCATGAACGGTGTACCGAACGGCAAGTCAGCCGGCAGCAACTGACGACGACGCAACGCGTCATCCAGCGTGCGCTGCTTGGCTTCCATATCGCCGATCTGACGGCCCACCAGTTGCAGCTTGGCCGACAGTTGCTGGACGCGTTCAGTGAAGGCATCACTGGAGCGTTTCAACTCATCCTGCGCCGCTTCCATCTGCGCCAGGTTTTCCAGCTTCTCGCCTTCTTCTGCGCTCAGGGTTTGTGCGCGGCGGAAGTCTTCCAAGGCCTTTTGCGCATCCAGCACCTGCTGGTACAACGCTTCGGTCTGAGTCTTGCTCGCGGCGCGGTCAGAGGCGACAGCCTGCTGGGTTTTCAGTTGCTTGAGTTCTTTCTCCAGACGCTCTTTCTGGTCGCGCAATGCCGCGCGATCCGCGAGTGCCTGCAATGCTGGCGGCTCAATGTGGGAGATGTCGATGGACAGCCCCGGCACTTCAAAACGCTCGCCCTTGAAGCCGTCGAGGATCTGCTCCAGGGATTTGACCCACTGGCCATCCTCGTCCAGGGTGATGCCGTGCTCGCCCAACGGCAGGCTGAACAACGAACTGTTGAACAGGCGCATCAGACGCTCGACGTCCTGCTGTGAGAATTCCTCCCGCAGCTTGGCGTAGCTGTTGTTGTCGGCGTGGTCGAGCTGCTGCTTGACCGACTTCAAGCGCTTTTCCAAGTCGCGCAGACGCTCGTCCAGGTCCTCGGCGCTGAACTGCCGGGACTGCGCCAAGGCCCCCGC
The DNA here is from genome assembly GCF_013385825.1 of Pseudomonas reactans. Lineage (GTDB taxonomy): Bacteria > Pseudomonadota > Gammaproteobacteria > Pseudomonadales > Pseudomonadaceae > Aquipseudomonas > Aquipseudomonas reactans. The sequence continues at coordinate 5,589 of NZ_JACAPG010000006.1, forward strand.
CAATTCATCGTGCGCATCCTTGGCCGCCAGCAACTGCTGCTCCAGCACTTTCACGTCATCCACCAGGGCAAAACGATGCTTGAGCACCGACAGCTCGCCCAGCCAACGCTGGATCCCGCTGATCTCACGCTCCAGGCGCATCAGCTCCTGCGTGCCGCCACGCTGGTCGTTCTGCAGCGCGTCCTGTTCATTGCGGTAGTGCTCGGCCTGGATGGTCAGCTCTTCCTTGCGCGCACTGGCGTAGTCCGACCAGGTACCCAGCAACGAATCGAGCAATGGCGACAGGCGATGCAACTTGCCGCGCAGCACGTCGCGCTGGCGAACACCATTGGACAACGCCTCGACCAGCGGCCCGGCGGCGACCAGCGAGTTGTAGTCCTGCTCCATGCGTCGTACATCGCGGAAGGCTTCTTCGCACGCAGCGATGTAATCCACGCTGCCGGAACGCAGGCTGTGTTCAAACGCATCGAGGAACAGCTGCTTGAGCTTGGCCGCGGTGATTTCGCGCATGTGCAGCAGGTTGATAAACAGCGCGCGGAAGGTCTTCAGGCTCTGCTCGCTGGTGGAACGCAGCGGAATCAGGGTCAGGTCCAATGGGATCGACGTGTGGCCGCCCACCAGCAAACGGCGCAGTTCATCCGGCTTGAGTTCGTAGGCTTTCAGGCCTTCGCGCTCAAGGTTGGTGAACAGTTCTTTCTGACGCAGGCAGGTGTCGTTCTTCTGGTAGTGGGCCAGGTCCAGCTTGCCCGCATAGGCAAAGAACTGGTGACCGAAACCACCGCCCGGGCCGCGCCCGACCACGCCGATGACATGCGGGCCGTGGGGCAGGGAGACTTCCACCAGGATGTAGCTGGTGTCGGTGGCAAAGTAGAAGCGCCGCGATTGTTCCAGGGTGTACTTGCCGAAACTCATGTCCGACATGCGCGCCAGGATCGGGAACTGCAAGGCGTTGATCGAGGCGGATTTACCCAGGTTGTTCGCGCCATACACCGACAGCGGTTCTTCCAGCGGGAACAAGCCCAGGCTGTAACCGGCGGTGTTCAATAGGGCGAAGCGGCGGATGCCGTAGCGTTCCTTACTCATGCGTCGGTCTCCTGTTCTTCGGCAATGGCGCGGGCCAGGGCGTCTTCTTCGCTTTCGTCGGCAAAGTCACTCAAGTCCAGCGGGTCATCGGTTTTCAGCAATTTCTCATCACTGTCTTCGTCGATGATCACCGGTGCCGGCAGCGGCAACACGCTGTGCACGCTGGCCGCGAGATCACGGTCTTGCTGCACCGACAGGCACACATCAAGGAAACGGTGCATGGGCGGCAGGAAGCGATAGATACCGTTGTCCTCGCTGGCAAAACCCAGCTGGGTCATGCGGCGCATGATTTTTTCTTCGAGTTCTTCCTGGGTTTGCACTTCGGCCTGGATAAACAGGTCGCGGTACTTCTCCAGCAGCGACGGCAGTTCATCACGGCCGAGGCTGCCACCATCAAGCACGGCAATCGGATCGCGGCCCTGGTCGGCCAGGTGCTCGACGATGATGAAGGTGAACAATGCCAGGCGCTGGGCAGTCTTGTTCACCTGCGCGGCGGCCACGGCGGTGTCCGGCACGAAGTAGTAAAAACCACGGGTATCGCAGACCAGTTCAAAGCCCAGGGCCTTGAACAGCGTGCGGTACTGGTCCTGGAAGTTCGACAGTTGCGCGTACAGCTCCGGGTCGCGGCGGCTGACGTGGTAACCCTTGAACAGCTCGCGAAAGATCGGCGCCAGCTGTGACAGTTCGGATAGATCAAGATGCATGAGGTGTGCTCGCGGAATTCTCGGTCGCTTCAACAGCGGCCGGGAGCAGGGCGAAGGAGCGCAGGCTGACCTGGTGCTCGGTTGTGTGGTACTCGCGGCGTTCCAGGCGTTCGCGCTTGAAGCGTTTTTCGCGGGACAGGCGCGAGAACCAGTACAGCAATTCGTCGGTGGCGCCGTCCGGTTCCTGCTCCAGCAGCCAGGTCATCAGGTCCGGCATCGGCAGCGCGTCTTCGCAGCGTTCGAGCATCTCCTTGACCGTGCGCGGCGCGCGCTGGGCTTCGCCTTTGTAGGATTTGTGCGCCTTCGGAAACTTCGCCGGTTTCGGCTCAAAGTTCGCCAGGGCGTACACATAAGCTTCCACCTGGCTGGCACTGCCGAGGAAGGTGCTTTGCGGCCTGGTGAACATCGGCATCGCCGCTTGCGGCACTGCGTCCAGCCCTTTACGGCGGATGGCCGACAGGGCCAGCGCCGCGCCACGGGTCACGGCGTTGTGCCGGCGCGCTTCTTCACGCAGCGGCAGCAGCAGTTCCCGCGCATGGCGCAAGGTCAACTGGGCGCTGGTCTGCATTTCGAGGATGCGTGCGTGGGTGCGCAGCAGCATGTCGTCATCCACCAGGTGGCCGAGGCGCTGTTGTTCTGTGAGCATGCGCAGCAGCACATTTTCCACCTTGCGCACGCCTTGTTCGAAGGCGCCGTCGGCGTTCACCAGTTGGATCATCGGTTCGACGTATTCGTCCCAGGTCGCCAGGACTTCGGCGTAGCGCTGGCGCAACGGGATCTGCCGGTCGCTGGTCTTGGCCCGGTCGGCCACGGCGGCGAGGGCCTGTTCGTCATTGGCGAGTTTTTTCAGCACGTCCCGCACGCGCATGTCGAGCAGGCGCAGTTGGCGGGCGAGGTCGTGGCCATCACGGATGTCGAAGGCGTCCTGGATATAACCGGCCAGGCGCTCAAGGTGGCGCAGGTAGGCTTCGATTTCCAGGCACAGGCCAAGCCGGTGCTCCTTGCGAAGATACGCCAGGAAATCGTGGATCTGCGCGTTGAGCTCGAAACGGTTCGGGCTCTTGGCGACAGGCACCAGGATATCCAGGCGAATCCACACGTCCAGCAGGCTGGTAATGTCCTGTGGCGTGCTGTCCAGTTGTTGGGCCGCCAATTGCGCGCGCAACTCGCCCAGGCTCAAGGTGCCTTGGTCGAAGTGTTCGCACAGTGGCTCAAGCAGGGCCCAGTGTTCGGCGAGGGCGCGCAAGACGCGCTTGGGTTCGATCATCGGAATGGCCGGCTGGTTGGCGATTAAAAGTCGCGATTGTACTGCATCGGACGCGGGATTTATCCACAGCCGGTCAGTGCGCAGTGGGCGATTGTTGCCGAACAGCGGTAGAATCCCCGCTCTTTAGTTATCCACAAGTGGCCGAGCTGTGCTTATCGAGTCCCGACGTCGCGCTTACTTGACCGCCATGCAGGTGGTCAACTGGCTGCCCCGCACCGAACTGCCGTTCGCCGCGCCATCGCGGCCCGAGCTGTTGCAGGCGCTTGAGCCCTATGAGGCGTTCGAGTCGTCTGGCGAGGAGGCGGCCGCGCCGGTGTCGGTGGTCAAGCCAGCGCCTGAGGCGCGCCCGGTCGTCGAGCGGGCGAAGATCGAAGTGCCGCGTCCATCGCCGGTGACCAAGGCGGCCAAGGTGGTCGAAGAGGCTGCGCCGGTGGTCAAGGCCCCGGTGGTGCCGCCGCCGCGTTTCGCCCTGCAATTGCTGCGGGCCGGGCGCTGTCTGCTGCTGGTGGAGTTGCCTACCGGCGAACGCTTCCAGACCCGCGACCCCGCCTACATGCTGCTAAAAGACATGCTGCGTGCCGCCGGCCTGCCCGACAGCCCGCAAATCGTCGGCGACCCGGTGCGCTGGCCGTTACTGGTACGCGGCAACATGGACCAGGGCCCGGAAGCTGCGCGGGATTTTGTGCAGGGTTTTGTCTCGGCACGTCTGGAAGACGAACCCTGTGTGTGCCTGTGGTTGATCGGCCTGCCGGCCGTGCGCTTTGCCGGCGAAGCCAATGCCGAGGCCTGGTACCGCGAACTGCAGGTCGAAAGCCTGGGCTCGGTATGGGCCCTGCCGGGCCTGGAATTATTAATGGAAGAGCCACAGCGTAAGGCTGATGTCTGGCAAGCCATGCGCCGGCTAATGGCGCGCTGGAAAACAACCGATGAGTGAGGCTTTATCCTTCCGCCCGATGACCGAGGCCGACCTCGACGCCGTGCTGAAAATCGAATACGCGGCGTTCAGCCACCCCTGGACCCGCGGGATCTTTCTAGACGGGCTGGGCAAGTACCAGATCTGGCTGATGTTTGAAGGTGAGCAGCAAGTGGGGCACGGCGTGGTGCAGATCATCCTTGATGAGGCGCACCTGCTGAACATCACCGTCAAGCCGGAAAACCAGGGCCGCGGCCTTGGGCTGGCGCTGCTGGAGCACCTGATGTCCCGCGCCTACGCCGCCAGTGCGCGTGAGTGCTTCCTGGAAGTGCGCGACAGCAATACCGGCGCGTTTCGCCTGTATGAGCGTTATGGCTTCAACGAAATCGGCCGTCGGCGGGATTATTACCCCGCCGTGGGTGGCCGCGAAGATGCGGTCGTCATGGCCTGTACCCTGGTCGACTGACGCGCCCCTCTGTAGCAGCCCGGCTTGCCGGCGATAGCGTCCTCAAGATCGCCATCGCCGGCAAGCCGGGCTCCTACAAACGCTCAGGGTTTACCGTTTATCGGGTCGACATCGGCCAGTTCGGCCTCATCCAAGCCATTGCCGCCGCCGATCTCATCTTCGTCCACGATACTCAGGTCGTAATCCGCCGGATTGTCTTCACCTTCCTCCCTGGCATCCCGCGCGCCATCCTCCCGGATCAACGTTTCCGGGGTTAAATCATCACCGCTCTGCGCCGAGGGCTCATCCTGGTCAAAATCCAGCTCGCGCATCGAGCCCATGCGATCTTCATTGTCATCAATGGGTTCGGGTTGCGTAGCGCCGTAGGGACGTCGTGATTCAGTCATGGCCAATCCTCATACTGTGGGGCTTATAGTGTGTGGACAGGCTGAGCGGCCCAAAGATTCAAGCTAATTCACGCTTGTTATTCACCGGCAGGGCGTGACTTGGACGTGGGGTTGTCAGTCACAAAACTGCGCATCATTCCTGAGGCTTTCCCTGATGAACGAACTACAAGACCTGCTTGATAACAATGAACGCTGGGCGGACGCGATCAAACAGGAAGATCCCGAATTCTTCGCCAAGCTCGCCCGCCAGCAAACGCCGGAATATCTGTGGATCGGCTGTTCCGACGCCCGCGTACCGGCCAACGAGATCGTCGGCATGCTGCCGGGTGACCTGTTTGTGCACCGCAACGTGGCCAACGTGGTGCTGCACACCGACCTCAATTGCCTGTCGGTGATCCAGTACGCAGTGGACGTGCTCAAGGTCAAGCACATCCTGGTCACCGGCCACTATGGCTGCGGCGGCGTGCGCGCCTCGATGCAGGACCGCCAATTTGGCCTGATCGATGGCTGGCTGCGCACTATTCGTGACCTCTATTACGAAAACCGTGACGTGCTGGCCCAGTTGCCGACCGAAGAAGAGCGCGTCGACCGTATGTGCGAGCTGAACGTGATCCAGCAAGTGGCCAACGTCGGCCACACCAGCATTGTGCAAAACGCCTGGCACCGTGGGCAGAGCCTGTCGATCCATGGCTGCATCTACGGCATCAAGGATGGGCGCTGGAAGAGCTTGAACACCACCATCAGTGGCTTCGAGCAATTGCCGCCGCAGTATCGCCTGCGTCCGTTGGGTGAAGCCTAAGGGCGTTTGCGTTCACGCCACTGGGCCATGAACGTCTGGCCCTCGGCGTTCAGCAGCTCGTCGTGACCGGTAATCCAGCCTCGGCAGTTCAGCTCGCCGCATTGGCATGCGAACTGCCGGAACAGCACGTCTTCGGTCATGGCGTAATCCATGGTCAGCAGCTCGCCTGGCTGGATTTCACACAGGGCCCAGACCTCCAGATAGTGCAGGTCGAGAAACACATTCGGTTTACATGAATGTGAAAACAGGCCACTGAACCAACAGTCGTAGAGGTGGGTACGCGACGATAGCTGCAACGTGTGCAGGCGTCGCTCGCTCAGGGCGTAGCCGGAGACTTTGGCGATGCATACACGGCTGTCGAAGGCCGTGCGTGCCCTGATTCCGACCCCCACGCCTTCAATGTTCAGCACCACTTCGAATTTCTCGCTCGAAGGGTAGCCTTGTCCGAGCGTGGGCTTGAACGGGTAGAGACAGTCGCTCACAGCAGTTTCAGCCTTATCCTTGGCCTGAGTTTTCATGACTCTCCTGGTTTAGGCTGCATCGACCTGCCGGTGGTGTCTGACTGCCAGTCTTGCAGCTGATGGGCGCCGCTCAAGACTCGCGGAAGAGGGAGCCGATTTCTACTGTCAATGTTGACAGTAGAAATCGGTTTTTTTTGCGAATTACAGCGCCGGGGCTGCAATGGCTGGGGTGGGGGCGGCATTCTTGAGTTGTTTCAACTGCGTCTTGATGGCGGGCGTAGCGCATTTCGCGTTTGCATCCTCCGGGGACAAGTTGCGCACCGAGGTGTAGAACAACTCACAGGTCTGCTCTTTGCGTGTGACTTGCCACGTATTCATGCACGCCTTGAGCAACACGTTCGGATCACTCGCGGGTTTCTGACCCATTCCGGCCTGCCAGCAGGCGGCGCTCAGGTCCTGCCCCATCACCTTCAAGCCGGCCTCGTCGGCTTTCTGTTCATTACCGTCGTAGGTGTCGGGGTTTGCGGCATACCAGATGTAGCTTGGATGGTTGGCGCCCAGCACTGACACATTCTTGCCTGCCGTCGGGCTGATCTGCGCCAGGCCCAGTACGCCCACGGTCTGGCCGTATTGCTGTTTGATCCAGTTTCGCACCGGAGCGCCAAACGCCACCATCGGCAATGCGCCTTTGGCGGGCAGGCTCAGTTCCTGGACCATGCGTGTCTGGTAGTCGGTGAAGTAGCTGTAGACGGTTTCCAGGTCCTTGCCCGCGTTGGAGGGCGCGGCGATGGGGGCGATATCGATGATGGTCTGGTAAGCCGGCGTTTCAGTGGCCGGGATGCCATTGTCCGTGAGCAGGGTGGCCCAGCGGTCGGTGGTGGCCGACTCCAGATAGTCCTGAGCCTGGGTCAGCGAGTAATCCGGCGGGAAGTGCAGCAGTTCGATGCTCTTGCGGTTTTCCAGGGCCATGCCCAGCGGCAGGAACAAATACCAGTTGTAGGCCCACTTGCCGTCAGTGTTGAGTTTGCTGGCGCCTTGGTAGGCCAGGTCGGCGGTATCGAGCAAGGTGGTCAGGGGTTGACCGTAACTGTCAGGCACACCGCTGAAGGTCGCTGAGACCTGCCCGTCATGGGTCTTGACGCTGACTTTTGCGCGGCTGTAGCCGTCCCGTTGCAGGCTCTGATTCAAATAGTGCTCGGCAGTCTGCTCCAGCGTCCATGGTCGAAAGCAGATCACACTGCAATTGTTGGGGAAGGCGAACAGTTGGGTCACGCGTTGCGTACTCCCCAATGGCACCTCGATGTCGGCCTGTACGACCGCACTCGCCATCAGTGCGGCCAGGGCGAAGGACAACCTGGTCGGTTTAAACATTGTTGTTTCCTTGTCAGCGAAAGCCCGTCTGCGCGGGGTGAAAGCCCACCTCCACACAGTAGCGGTTGACCAGGAAAACCGCGTGTTAAATCGCCAGGCGTGTCGCTATTGGATAAGAAAACCTACAGGCTGAACTGCAATGCGTTGCTCAAGTCGCCCATTGGCTTCTGGCCGCGGGCGATCATTGCGTCATCCCGCTGCTTAAGGCCATCCAGGGTCTCTAGCTGGAATACGCGGGTGATCAAGCGCAGGATCGACGCCGTGTCGTACACCGTATGGTCCACCGTGCCTTTGCGCGCGAACGGCGACACCACAATCGCCGGAATCCGCGTGCCAGGGCCCCAACGGTCGCCCTTGGGCGGTGCCACGTGGTCCCACCAGCCGCCGTTTTCATCGACGGTGACCACCACCACCATGTTTTTCCACTGCGGGCTCTCTTGCAGTACCTTCAAGGCACGGGCGATATGGCGGTCGCCCGAGGCCACGTCGGCATAGCCTGCGTGCATGTTCAGGTTGCCCTGGGGCTTGTAGAAGGTCACAGCGGGCAGTTTGCCGGCTTGGGCGTCGGCGAAGAACGTGTTGGTGCTGGACTCATCGCCCAAACCGCCATCGCGCAGGCGCTTGTCACGCTCGGCGCGATTTTCCGGGCCTTGCTGCTTGAAGTAGTTGAATGGTTGGTGGTGATACTGGAAGTTCGGGATCTTCGGGATACCGCCCGAATCCTTGAACTGGTCCAGGGTGGCTTGCCACGCACCGGCGTACCAGGCCCAGTCGACATTCTTTTTCGACAGTTTGTCGCCGATGTGTTCGTGGGTCTGCGGCACCAGCACGTTGGGCAGGTCGGGTTTGGAGTAGTCCGGGTTTTCCGGGTCGCGGATCCAGGTCGGCCAGTAAGGCGGCGCCAGGGTGTTCACGCCGTAACCGTCGGGGGTCAACGCGCTGGGGCCGAACTGCGGCGGGCCGGTCATGGCGCTGGCCGGGGACTTGTCCAGCGGCTTGAGGCGCGGGTCGGTGGGGTCATCGCTTTGCAGCGTGGCGATCTGCGCCTTGGCCACCGATTGCGCGGCATTCGGGTAAAATGGCGCGGTGGCGCTGATCAGGTACTGGTGGTTGAGGAACGAGCCACCAAATGCCCCCTGGAAGAAGTTGTCGCAGAGTACAAACTCCTTGGCCACGTCCCACAGGCGCAGGGAATAACGGCTCTGGGCGTAATGACCCATCACTAGGCCACCCGAGTCGGCCCAGGCGACGAAGTTGTCGTTTTTACCGCCGTTGATCTGCATCTGGTTCTGATAGAACACGTGCCACAAGTCGCGAGTGACCAGGCTCAGGGGCAGGTCTTCGGCATTCGGGCCCTTAAGCGCGAACGGCGCGTTGGGCAGGTTTTCCTGGAATTGCACTTCGCTGGGGTAGGTCACCCCGTCGACCGTTTGCGGCCCGACTTGCAGCACGCCACCCCAGGCCGGTGGCAGGGTGGTCAGCGGGCTGCCGTCGCGGTCGCGTTGCTGTGTATCGGCGGCAGACAGTGCTGACAGCGGTTTCTCCACGCCTGGGAAATCTGCAAACAGGTTATTGAAGCTGCGGTTCTCGGCATAAATCACCACCACGGTTTTCACCTGATCGTGCAGTGCCTTGTCCAACTCTTGCGACGTGAGCGGACGTGTCACCGGTTTGCCCGGCGCTTCGCTGGTGTTGCCGCAGGCACTTAACGTCGCGCCGACCCCCAACACCGCTGCGCCTCCCAAGAAGCGCCGGCGGCTGGTGTCGACCGGTGGTTGGGTGGCTGAATCGGGGGAAGGGCGGTCTTCGTGCTCGTCACTCATTGCGGGGGAGTCCTTGGCGAGATGTTGCAAGATATTTCGCAGGACGGTAGCAATGCAATGTGACGGAACGAAGACACTGATTTCACAGCAGGCGCAGAGCCAGTTGGCTACCCGCGCGCAAGTATTCCACCTGGGCCGTCACCGCATCCTTGACGATGGCCTCGCCGGTGTCGGTCAGCTTGGCCTTCTTTGCATCGATGACACTGGTCTGCAACAGCTGCATCGCCACGTCGACCGATTTCTGGAACGCGGTGATGTTGTTATGCAGGCCGAACTCCTTGATCACGGCGGCCATGCGGCGGTCTGCGTCGTCGCGCAATGCTCGGTATTCAGGGACCGAAACGTTGTCGTCCTTGTAGATATCAGTGATCAGTTCTTCCAGTGATTTGGAGAGGGGCGTCATCGGATTTTCCTTGGTGTCAGGTGAGGAGGAAGCCGAGACAGGTTAATCAAAGGCATTGATGGGAGGAGTCAGGGGTTGTCGTCGTCTTGAGTAGGACAACCCCACGCGATTAATCGGAAGATGCGGTCAAGGCATGACCGGCGGCAAATACTTCAACGTCGTCCCCAACGCCCACAGCAAGAACAGCACCAGCGGTGTGTGCACCAGCAACTGCACGAACGAAAATCCAATCAAATCCCGCGCCTTCAACCCCAGCACGCCCAGCAACGGCAGCATATAGAACGGGTTGATCAGGTTCGGCAGCGCCTCGGCGGCGTTGTAGATCTGCACCGCCCAGCCCAGGTGGTATTGCAGGTCATTGGCCACTTGCATCACGTAGGGCGCTTCGATAATCCACTTGCCGCCGCCCGACGGAATGAAGAAACCGAGCACCGCCGAGTACACGCCCATCAGCAGCGCGTAGGTATCGTGGGAGGCGATGGACGTGAAGAAGGTCGAGATGTGGTGTGCCAGAGTCTGGCCGTCACCGCCTTTCACGACGGTCATCAGCGCGGCAATCGAACCGTACAGCGGGAACTGGATCAGCACGCCGGTGGTGGTCGGCACTGCACGGGCCACCGCATCGAGGAAGCTGCGCGGGCGCCAGTGCAGCAGGGCGCCGGCCATGATGAACAGGAAGTTGTAGGTGTTCAGCCCCGAGATCGCACTGATCGCCGGCTTGGTCGAAAACTCATGGAACAGCCAACCCGCCGCCAGCAATGCCAGCAGGATAGTCAGCAACGGGCTGTGCTCCAGCCACTCTCCTGGGCGAGTCGGTGCTTGTATCTTGGGCAAGTTGAACGCCGGGTCGACGCCACAGGCCTTGGCATCACGCGCGCTGTTCGGGCCGGGCGCGGTGGCGTAGGCGATGATCAGCGAGACCACGATCAATGCCAGCAGCAGCACGCCGGATTGCCACAGGAAAATAGTGTCGGTGAACGGGATCACGCCGGTGATCGACAGGATCGACGGCGGCAGGCTGGCCGGGTTGGCCTGCAACTGCGCGGCGGACGACGACAGCCCCAATGCCCACACGGCGCCCAGCCCCAGATACGCCGCCGCACCGGCTGCGCGGTAATCCATCTTCAAATCCGTACGACGCGCCAACGCCCGTACCAGCAAGCCGCCGAATACCAGGGACAGGCCCCAGTTCAGCAACGAGGCGACCATCGAGATCAACGCCACCCAGGCCACGGCCGAGCGGCCGTTCTTCGGGATACGCGCCAGGCGGTCGATCAGTTTCACGGCCGGTGGCGAACTCGCCACCACATAACCGCCGATCACCACAAAGGCCATCTGCATGGTGAAGGGGATCAGGCTCCAGAACCCGTCACCGAACGCTTTGGCGGCTTCGGTTGGCGCGGCGCCCATGCCCAGGGTCGCCACGGCGACGATGATCACGGCAAGTGCCGCAAACACCCAGGAGTCGGGAAACCAGCGTTCGGCGAAGTTGGAGCAACGCAGGGCAAATCGGGCATAGCGGCTTTCTTCGATAGCGTCGGCCACGAGTCTTTCCTCTTATAGTTATTAGGGTGCAGGCAATTTTCCGGCATGTTCCGCTACGGCCATTGATATGGGAATGCAGTTATCTTCATCGATCCATGAGGAAAACAAATATATCTGCCGCGATTGCCATCATTGGGCTCAGCTCATAACCTGCACGCCATTTTGTTTGTCTGCCGAGTCTCTACATGACCGCCACCTTTCCTGCGCAGGCGCAGCGCTTTTCCCGCTCCGACTACAAAACCCTGAGCCTGGCCGCCTTGGGCGGTGCCCTGGAAATCTACGACTTCATCATCTTCGTGTTTTTCGCGCTGACCTTGAGCCAACTGTTCTTCCCGCCCGAAATGCCCGAGTGGCTGCGCCTTCTGCAAAGCTTCGGCATTTTTGTGACCGGCTACCTGGCGCGCCCGCTGGGCGGCATCCTGATGGCGCACTTCGCCGATCATCTGGGGCGCAAGCGCGTGTTCAGCCTGAGCATCCTGATGATGGCGTTGCCCTGCCTGCTGATCGGGATCATGCCGACCTACGCGCAAATCGGCTATTTCGCACCGCTGATCCTGCTGGCGCTGCGCGTGCTGCAGGGTGCTGCGGTGGGCGGTGAAGTGCCCAGTGCCTGGACCTTCGTCGCCGAACACGCGCCGCCCCACCATCGTGGTTACGCGCTGGGCTTCCTGCAAGCCGGCCTGACCTTCGGCTATCTGCTCGGTGCACTGACGGCGACCCTGCTGGCGCAAGTCTTCACCCCGGCCGAAATACTCGACTATGCCTGGCGCTTTCCCTTCCTGCTCGGTGGCGTGTTCGGCGTGATCGGCGTGTGGCTGCGTCGCTGGCTCAGTGAAACCCCGGTGTTCCTCGAAATGCAGGCGCGCCGCCAGGCCGCCGCCGAACTGCCATTGCGCACCGTGTTGCGTGACCACCGCGCCGTGCTGCTGCCGGCAATGATCCTCACCTGCGTGCTCACCTCCGCCGTGGTGGTGCTGGTGGTCATCACCCCGACCATGATGCAGAAAACCTTCGGCATGAGCCCCAGCCACACCTTCGCCTTGAGCGCTCTGGGCATCGTGTTCCTCAATATCGGCTGTGTGCTGGCCGGCTTGCTGGTCGACCGCATCGGCGCCTGGCGCGCGGTGCTGGTCTACAGCCTGTTGCTGCCGGTGGGGATTGCGGTCCTGTACGCCAGCCTGATCAGCGGCGGCATCTGGCTGGGCGCGGCGTACGCCGTGGCGGGCTTGAGCTGTGGCGTGGTGGGCGCGGTGCCGTCGGTGATGGTCGGCCTGTTTCCGGCGCAGGTGCGGGTGTCGGGGATTTCCTTTACCTACAACATTGCCTACGCGCTGTGGGCGAGTACCACACCGTTGTTGCTGATTGCGCTGATGCCGACCAGCCCGTGGATTTGTGTGGGATATTGCGTGGTGATGGGGGCGGTGGGGGTGGTGAGTGTGGCGCTGTTTGGCAAGCGCCACACCTTGGCTGCCTAGACGTTAAGTCAAAAAGTGCCAGAGCAGCAGCGTACCGATCAAGCCGACGACTGAAACAATGGTCTGCAACACCGACCACACCCAGATCGTCTGCTTCAACTGCAAGCCGAAGTATTCACGCACCATCCAGAACCCGGCGTCGTTGACGTGGCAGAAGAACACCGAGCCGGCGCCGATCGCCAGGGCTACCAGTGAACTTTGCGTCGCCGCCAGCCCGGCCATCATCGGCGCGAGGATGCCTGCGGTCGTCGTGGTAGCCACCGTGGCCGAGCCGGTGGCTTGGCGCAGCGCAACCGCAATCAACCACGCGAGCAACAGATACGGCATGTGCGCGCCTTCGGCGACCTTGCTGATGGTCTGGCTCACGCCTGCGTCCAACAGCGTTTGCTTGAGGCCACCCCCTGCGCCAATGGTCAGCAGCAACACGGCGATGGGCGCGAGCGCCTTGCGCAGGGTGTTGCCGACCTCGGCGCGCGGCATGCCGGCGGCCCAGCCCAGGCAGATCACGGCGGCGATCACGGCCAGGCCGAGGGCGATCAGCGGTTCGCCGAGGAATTTCAGGGTCAGGCCGACAGTGCTTTCAGCCGGCAGTGCGACCTTGGCCAAGGTGCTGCCCAACATCAGAATCACCGGCAACAGAATGATCAGCAACGACACCGCAAAACTCGGCTGGCGCGGCGCCTTGGGCGGTGCGCTGAACAGTGCGCCGATGTCCGCCGGTTCATCCACATGCAGGCGCTTGGACAGCCAGTTGCCGTAGATCGGGCCGGCCAGGATCACTGCCGGCACCGCCAGGCAGAAGCCCAGCAACATGGTCAGGCCCAGGTCGGCGTGCAACGCGCCCACCGCAATCAATGGCCCCGGGTGCGGTGGCATCAGGGCGTGCAACGTGGTCATACCCGCGAGCGCCGGGATAGCGATTTTCAGCAATGGCTGGTTCGAACGCTTGGCCATCACAAAGATGATCGGCACCATCATCACCAGGCCCACTTCAAAGAACAGCGGCAAGCCAATCACCATGGCCACCAGCGCCATCACCCAGGGCAATGACTTGCCCTTGCCCAACCCGAGCAGGGTGGTGGCGATGCGGTCGGCTGCACCGGATTCCGCCATCAGCGCGCCGAGCATCGAGCCCAGGGCGATGATGATCCCGGCTTCACCGAGGATGGCTCCGGCACCTTTACTGAACGCCTTGGCCACTTCTTCAGGTGGCAGCCCGGCGCCGACACCGGCGATAAACGTGCCGATCAGGATCGAGAGGAACGGCGGTAATTTGGTCGCACTGATCAGCACGATGATGCTGGCGATGGCCAGCAGTACACAGAACATAAGGCGGGTGTCGTGAACCATCCACGCGGCAGTCGATAACTCCAAAACGGGACTCCTTATCGAACAGGTTGGGAAAATTGTTTCTTTTTGTTTCCTGTTCGAAAAGCATACCTGATAGAACCGTTGCAGAGCGCTCGTGTGCGATTTTGGTGCGCCAAAAATAACGGTGAACTGGCGTGCAGATGACAAATTTGCAAGGCATGCCAATGTTTTTGCGCCAGGGCTCTATCTTTGTAGGAGCCGGCTTGCCGGCGATGGGGTCCGTAAGATCGACGCCTAGGGTCAACATCACTATCGCCGGCAAGCCGGCTCCTACAACAGATCAGGAGCACTCCCCATGAGCGCAGGACACAACCACGCCCAAGTACGCGCCGGCCACGAACGCAAGCTATGGATCGCCCTGGGCCTGACCGGCAGCTTCATGATTGCCGAAGTGATCGGTGCCTTCGTCACCGGCAGCCTGGCGCTGTTATCCGATGCCGCGCACATGATGACCGACGCCCTGGCCCTGGCGATTTCCCTGGTGGCCATCCAGATTGCCAAGCGCCCGGCCGACCGCAAGCGCACCTTCGGCTATGCGCGGTTCGAGATCCTGGCCGCAGCGTTCAATGCGTTGCTGTTGTTCGCCGTGGCGTTCTACATCCTGTATGAGGCGTACCAACGGCTGCAGGCGCCCGCTGAAATCCAGTCCACCGGCATGCTGGTGATTGCGGTGCTGGGGCTGATCGTCAACCTGATCTCCATGCGCCTGCTCAGCGCGGCCAGCGGCGAGAGCCTCAACGTCAAGGGCGCTTACCTGGAAGTGTGGAGTGACATGCTCGGTTCCATCGGCGTGATCATCGCCGCGGTGTTGATCATGTTCACAGGCTGGGGATGGGTTGACTCCCTGGTGGCGGCAGCCATCGGTTTCTGGGTGTTGCCGCGCACCTGGACGCTGCTCAAGGAGAGCATGAACGTGCTGCTGCAAGGCGTGCCGGACGGCGTTGATATCGACCAGGTCGAGCAGGGCATTCGCAGCGTGCCAGGCGTCAAGGACGTGCATGACTTGCACATCTGGGCCCTGACCAGCGGCAAAAATGTGTTGAGTACTCACCTGGTCACCGACGCGGCCCAGGGCTCCGAGCAACAGATCCTCAGCCGAGTGACGGCATTACTGCATGAACAATTCGATATTTCCCACGCCACTATTCAGGTCGAGGGGGGAGGCTTCCAACATGACGAGCATGACGAAGTACATGCCTGATCCTGGCTAACGGATTTGTAATGTTCTGCCCACCGCCCTGATAAGTACCGAACGCTACATTGCCCCCGCTGGGACACCTCAGCGACTTCATGGGCGTGGAACTTTCGTTATGGCACTTTCGGTTAGAACACTGTTGGGGGCGGCGGCATTGTGGGCAGCCGCAGCCGCATGCGCCGCCCAGGCACAAACCCTCACCCTCGACACGGCCCTGCAAACCGCCTTCGCCAACAACCCGGACCTGGCGGCCGCGCAATGGGAGATCGACATTGCCCAGGGGGGGCGTCAGCAAGCGGGGTTGATCCCCAACCCGGTGGCCTCGTGGGATGTGGAGGACACCCGTCGCGACTCTCGCACCACCAGCATCAAGATCAGCCAGGCGCTGGAACTGGGCGGCAAACGGGGGGCGCGCATCGATGTGGCGTCCCGCGTCCAGGACGCCGCCGCGTTGACCTTGGAACAGCGTCGCAACACCCTGCGCGCCGAAGTCATCGACAACTACTACGGCGCTCTGCGCGCCCAGGAACGCCTCGACCTGGCGCAGCGTTCCATGGCCGTGGCCGAACGTGGCTTGGTCGTCGCCAACGGTCGGGTGACAGCAGGCAAAGCCTCGCCGGTGGAAGCCACAAGAGCCCAAGTGCAAGTATCGGAGATTCGCCTGGAACTTGACCGCGCGCAAATTGGCCTCACCGATGCCTACCGTCGCCTGGCCGCTAGCACGGGCAGCGCCGCACCGAACTTCCAGGCCGTCGCGACACAAAACCTGTCCGCGCCGACCGTGCCGTCAGCCACCCAGTTGCTGGCGCGCCTTGAGCAGACCGCCGAGTTGCGCCTGGCCGAACTGAACATCCTGCAAAACGAAGCCAGTGTCGTCCTGGAAAAGGCCCAGCGCATTCCTGACCTCGACGTGTCCATCGGCAGCCAGTACGACGCCAGCGTGCGCGAGCGGGTGAACCTGGTGGGCGTGTCGATGCCGATTCCGTTGTTCAACCGCAACCAGGGCAACGTACTCGCCGCCTCGCGCCGCGCCGACCAGGCCCGCGACCTGCGCAACGCCGCCGAACTGCGCTTGCGAACTGAAACCCGTCAGGCCTTGGACTTGTGGCAGTCCGCGAATACTGAGGTGCGCGCGTTCAACCAGCAGATCCTGCCGGCCGCGCAAAGCGCGGTGGACAGCGCCACCCGGGGCTTCGAGATGGGCAAGTTCAGTTTCCTCGACGTGCTGGATGCCCAGCGCACCCTGATCGCGGCGCGCACGCAGTACCTCACCGCCACCGCCCAGGCCACTGACGCCTGGGTGCGCATCGAACGGATTTACGGCGACCTCGCCCGCTTTTGATTTCCTTTGGAGTCCTCTATGAACAACAGACACGGCGTGGCAATCGCCGTCGCCTTGAGCCTGATGCTGTCCGGTTTTGCGAAGGCCGATGAAGAAGGCGAACTTGAACTCACCGAACAGCAGATCCAGGCCGCCGGCATTCAAATCGCCGAGGCTCAACCGCGATCGGTCAGCACCTTGCTGGTGCTGCCGGGCGAGGTGCGTTTCGACGAAGACCGTACCTCCCACATCGTCCCGCGCACGGCGGGCGTGGTGGAGTCGGTGAAGGTCAACCTCGGTCAATCGGTGAAGAAAGGTGAGCTGTTGGCAGTGATCTCCAGCCAGCAGATTTCCGATCAGCGCAGTGAGTTGGCGGCCAGCGAGCGACGGGTCGAGCTGGCGCGCACCACCTTCCAGCGCGAACGCCAATTGTGGCAGGACAAAATCTCCGCCGAGCAGGATTACCTGCTGGCGCGCCAAACCCTGCAAGAAGCCGAAATCGCCCTGAACAATGCGCGACAAAAGATGACCGCCCTCAGCGGCAGTGCTGTGCTGGTCGGTGGCAATCGCTATGAGCTGCGTGCGCCGTTCGCCGGCGTGGTGGTGGAAAAACACCTGGGTGTCGGTGAAGTCGTGAGTGAGACGACTAACGCCTTCATCCTCTCGGACCTGTCCCAGGTGTGGGTCACGTTCGGTGTGTTTCCCAAGGATTTGAACAAGGTCCGGGTCGGCAAACCGGTCAAGGTCAGCTCCACCGAAATGGGCACTGAAGTGCAGGGTACGGTGGCGTATGTCGGCAATTTGCTCGGTGAGCAAACCCGCACCGCGACGGTGCGCATCAGTGTGCCCAACCCTGACGACGCCTGGCGTCCTGGTCTGTTTGTCAGCGTGCAACTGGCCGCCGACACGTTCCAGGCCAAGGTCACTGTACCGCAGGAGGCGATCCAGACCGTCGAGGACAAGCCCTCGGTGTTCGTGCGCACCGAGCACGGTTTTATCACTCGTCATCTGGAGCTTGGCGCGAGTGAAAACGGCTACGTCGAAGTACGCCAGGGCCTCGACGCCGGCGCACAGGTGGCCACCGTTGGCAGCTTCATTCTCAAGTCCGAACTGGGCAAAGGCTCGGCCGAACACGCCCATTGATCCCGCGAGTGATTCCCCATGTTTGAGCGCCTTATCCAATTTGCCATCGAGCAGCGCATCATCGTGCTGCTGGCGGTGCTGTTGATGGCCGGTGTCGGCATCGCCAGCTATCAGAAGTTGCCCATCGACGCGGTGCCCGACATCACCAACGTGCAGGTGCAGATCAACTCGGCGGCGGCCGGGTATTCACCGTTGGAGACCGAGCAGCGCATCACGTTTCCCATCGAAACCGCCATGGCCGGCTTGCCCGGTTTGCAGCAGACGCGATCGCTGTCGCGTTCCGGCTTGTCCCAGGTGACGGTGATCTTCAAGGACGGCACTGACCTGTTCTTCGCCCGCCAATTGGTCAACGAGCGCCTGCAAGTGGCCCGCGAGCAATTACCCACGGGCATCGAGACGGCGATGGGGCCGATTTCCACGGGGCTTGGAGAAATTTTCCTATGGACCGTCGAAGCCAAGGATGGCGCGCTCAAGGACGACGGCACGCCTTACACCCCGACGGATTTGCGGGTTATCCAGGACTGGATCATCAAACCGCAACTGCGCAACGTGCCGGGCGTGGCCGAGATCAACACCATCGGCGGCTTCGCCAAGGAATACCAGATTGCGCCGGACCCCAAGCGCCTTGCCGCCTACAACCTGACCTTGAATGACTTGGTCACGGCGCTGGAACGCAATAACGCCAATGTCGGCGCCGGCTATATCGAGCGCAGCGGCGAGCAACTGTTGATCCGTGCACCGGGGCAATTGGCGTCCATCGATGACATTGCCAACATCGTCATCATCAGTTCGGACGGCACGCCAATTCGCGTGCGCAATGTGGCCCAGGTCGAGATCGGCCGAGAGCTGCGTACCGGCGCCGCCACCGAAAATGGCCGCGAAGTGGTGCTCGGCACGGTATTCATGTTGATCGGCGAAAACAGCCGCAGCGTGTCCCAGGCCGTGGCGAAAAAACTCGAAGAGATCAACCGTTCGCTGCCCGAAGGCGTGGTTGCCGTCACCGTCTACGACCGTACCAACCTGGTCGAAAAAGCCATCGCCACCGTGAAGAAGAATCTCTTCGAAGGTGCGCTGCTGGTGGTGGCAGTGCTGTTCCTCTTCCTCGGTAATATCCGCGCTGCGCTGATCACTGCGATGGTGATTCCCCTGGCGATGCTGTTCACCTTTACCGGGATGTTCACCAACAAAGTCAGCGCCAACCTGATGAGCCTCGGCGCGCTGGACTTCGGCATCATCGTCGACGGCGCGGTGGTGATCGTCGAGAACGCCATTCGCCGTTTGGCTCACGCACAGCAGCGTCACGGACGACTGTTGACGCGTAGCGAGCGCCTGCACGAAGTGTTTGCTGCCGCCAAGGAAGCAAGGCGAGCGCTGATTTTCGGGCAACTGATCATTATGGTGGTGTACCTGCCGATCTTCGCCCTCACCGGCGTGGCCGGGAAGATGTTCCACCCCATGGCGTTTACCGTGGTGATCGCCCTGTTGGGCGCGATGATTCTGTCGGTGACCTTTGTCCCGGCGGCGATTGCGCTGTTCGTCACCGGCAAGGTCAAGGAAGAAGAAAATATCGTCATGCGCAGCGCGCGTCGGGTCTATGCACCGGTGCTCGACTGGGTGATGGCGCGTCGGCCGCTGGTGTTTGGCTTGGCCGTGTTGACCATCGTCGCTTCAGGCGTTGTCGCCAGCCGTATGGGCAGCGAATTTATCCCCAGCCTCAGCGAAGGCGACTTTGCCCAGCAGGCCCTGCGCGTGCCTGGCACCAGCCTGACGCAATCGGTGCAGATGCAGCAGCAACTGGAAAAAACCTTGATGGCCCAGGTGCCGGAAATCGAGCGGGTATTCGCGCGCACCGGCACTGCGGAGATCGCTTCGGATCCGATGCCACCGAACATTTCCGACAGCTACGTGATGCTTAAACCCAGGGACCAATGGCCAGATCCCAAGAAGTCCCGCGAAACCCTGATCGCTGATATCCAGCGCGCCAGTGCGATTGTGCCGGGCAGTGCGTACGAGTTGTCGCAGCCGATCCAGTTGCGTTTCAACGAGTTGATTTCCGGCGTGCGCAGTGATGTGGCGGTGAAGGTGTTCGGCGATGACATGGACGTACTCAACAAGACCGCCGGGGAAATTGCCGAGACGCTGAAAAAGCTCAAGGGCGCCTCGGAAGTCAAGGTTGAGCAAACCGCCGGCCTGCCGGTGCTGACCATCAATATCGACCGCGACAAGGCCGCGCGATTTGGCCTGAATGTGGGCGATGTGCAGGACACCATTGCCGTCGCTGTCGGTGGGCGCCAGGCCGGTACGTTGTACGAAGGTGACCGGCGTTTTGACATGGTCGTGCGCTTGTCTGACGCACTGCGTACCGATATCGACGGGCTGTCGCGGCTGTTGATTCCGGTGCCGAGTAACGCGGCGGGCCAGTTGGGGTTCATCGCCTTGTCCCAGGTGGCGAGCCTGGACCTGGTGCTCGGCCCGAACCAGATCAGCCGTGAGAACGGCAAGCGCCTGGTGATCGTCAGCGCCAACGTACGTGGGCGGGATATCGGCTCGTTTGTGGAAGAGGCCGAGGCGGCGATTCTCGCCCAGGTGAAGGTGCCGGCGGGTTACTGGACCACCTGGGGCGGCCAGTTCGAACAGTTGAAGGAAGCGTCCGAGCGCTTGCGCATCGTGGTGCCGGTGGCGCTGCTGCTGGTGTTCGGGCTGTTGTTCATGATGTTCAACAACCTCAAGGATGGCCTGTTGGTGTTCACCGGCATTCCGTTCGCCTTGACCGGTGGGATCATGGCGCTGTGGCTGCGGGATATTCCGTTGTCGATCTCGGCGGGGGTGGGCTTTATTGCTTTGTCCGGCGTGGCGGTGTTGAACGGCCTGGTGATGATCGCGTTCATTCGCAATCTGCGCGAGGAAGGGCGTTCATTGTCGATGGCGATCAACGAGGGGGCGCTGACCCGGTTGCGCCCGGTGTTGATGACGGCGTTGGTGGCGTCTCTCGGGTTCATCCCCATGGCGCTCGCCACCGGCACCGGCGCTGAGGTGCAGCGGCCGCTGGCGACGGTGGTGATCGGCGGGATCATTTCCTCTACGTTGCTGACCCTGCTGGTGTTGCCGGCGCTGTATCAATGGGCGCATCGCAAGGAAGAGGAAACACCAGGCTGAACCGTGTAAACCGGCCCGGCTGGCTGCTGACGTCGGCGTGCCCCTGATGCAGGCGCATGATCGACTGCACAATCGCCAGCCCAAGGCCGGTGCCGCCTTCAGCGCGGGCGCGGCTGTTGTCGGCGCGGTAGAAGCGTTCGAACAGGTGGGGCAGGTGATGGGCTTCGATACCACGCCCCGGGTTGCCCACCGACAGCGAAACGCTCTGGTCATAGCTTTCCACCAGCAGCAAAACACTGGAAGCATCGGGGGTATGGCGAATGGCATTGGACAGCAGGTTGGAAATGGCGCGCTGGATCATCAGCCGATCCCCCGTCACCCAGGCGTCGCCGCGCAGGCTCAGGGTAATGTGTTTGTCCTCGGCGCTGAGGGCGAACAGCTCCATCACCCGCTGTGCTTCCTGTGCCAGTGACACCGGTGCAAACCCGGCACGCGCGGCGGGGTGGCTGACCTGGGCGAGGAACAGCATGTCCGAGACAATCCGCGACAGGCGCTCCATTTCCTCGGTGCAGGATTCCAGGCCGGCCTTGTATTCCTCCGAGGGTCGCTCGCGGGACAGGGTCACCTGGGCCTTGCCCATCAGGTTGGTCAGGGGCGCGCGCAGCTCGTGGGCCAGGTCATCGGAGAACTGCGACAGTTGCTGCACCCCGGCGTCGAGGCGATGCAGCATAACGTTGATGCCCTCGGCCAATTCGCCCAGCTCCTTGGGCAGGTTGTCCAGGGACAGGCGATGGGTCAGGTCCTGGGTTGTGACCTTGGCTGCCACGCGGCTGAACTGCTGCAACGGCGCGAGCCCGCGCTGCACCAGCCACCAGGCGCCCATGCCGATCAGGATCAGCAACATCGGCAGGGCGATCACCGTGGAGCGCAGGTAGGCACTGAGCAACGCCTCATCATCGGAACGGTCCAGCGACAGCAGCACGCGGACATACTCGCCACCTTGCAAGGGCATCAGTCGCGTCGCACTGAGGATGCGATTGCCCTGGCCGTCGACCCAGTTCAAATAGGCCAGGTTTTTGCCCGTGGGCACGTCGAGTAGCAGTGGCTGTTGGGGCTTGGCGCCGACGCTGAGCAGTACCGGTGCATCGGGCCGTGCACCTAGGATGGTCAGGTAGATGTTGTCGTGGCCCATCACCAGGTCCAGCAGTGAATGAGGACGGTTGGTGATGCGGTGTTCATCGAGGCCCTGGTTGAGGGTATGGGCCAGTTGCTCCATTTTGTTTTCCAGGCCCTTGCGTGCCAGTTTGTCCAGCTCGTGGGTCAGGGCCAGGTACGCCAGGCTTGCCAGCAGCACCACCAACCCGGCGCCCATCAGGCTGACTGTCAGCCCCAGGCGCATCGACAGGCTGCTGGTCTTCATGGGCGCGCCTCCAGCACATAGCCCACGCCGCGAATGGTATGGATCAACTTCACCTCGCTCTGGTCATCGACCTTGCCGCGCAGACGGCTGATGGAGACTTCCACCACATTGGTGTCGCAATCGAAGTTCATGTCCCAGACCAGCGAGATGATCTGCGTGCGGGTCATCACCTCACCGGCCTGGCGCATCAGTACGTGCAGCAGGGCGAATTCCTTGGTGGTCAGGTCAATCCGACGGTTGCCGCGATAGGCGCGGTGTCGGCGGGGGTCCAGTTCCAGGTCCGAGACGCGCAGCACATCCGGCAGCGGGATGTGCTCGCTGCGCCGCAACAAGGTGCGCACGCGGGCCAGCAGTTCGGGAAATTCGAAGGGCTTGACCAGGTAATCATCGGCGCCCATGTCCAGGCCCTTGATCTTGTCGGCCAGCCGGCCGCGCGCGGTGAGCATCATCACGCGCTGGTTACCGTCGCGGCGCAGTTGCTCCAGCACTTCCCAACCGTCGGTGTTGGGCAAGTTGACGTCGAGGATCACCAATTCATAGCTGTGTTGCCGGGCCAGGTGCAGGCCATCAACGCCGCTGGCGGCGCAATCGACCACATAACCGCTTTCGGTCAGGCCTTGCTGCAGGTAGTCGGCGGTTTTTTGTTCGTCCTCAACCACAAGGATACGCATGGGGGGTTACCTTCAAAGAATACGAAAAGGGGCATGGCCTCATGGAGAGGCTGAGTGATCTGTAGGAAAATTCTGAAGCGTGAAGTAGCTTTAGGGTCAAGCCAGCTCAGACAGGTGCGACGATTCGTCACTCAAGTCTGCACACAAAAAAAACGCCCCAACCGGGGCGTAAAAATTCATCTCTGTTCCAAAGGAGCTACACAAAAGCCGCAGAGATGAGGTGTGTTCGATGTGCAGTGTAAAAAGTGCAACTTAACGAGAAGGTGAGGCCGATATTACAGTTTTGACAGACTTCAACTTGTGAACAGATGTAGTGCATCGGCAAGTGAATGTAATGGGCCTCCCTTAAAGCACTGCAATGGGATACTCGACAATCAAGCGGACTTCTTCCAGGTCCGACTCAAATGCACTAGAGCGCACCGTCGCCTGGCGCAGTCGCAGCGATAAGTCCTTCAAACTGCCGCCTTGCACCACATACTTGGCCTCGATATCCCGTTCCCAGCGACGTTGGTCGGTGAGCGGGTTGCCGGACGCATCGCGACGCATGTACACCGCGTTGGCGTTGCTGTAGTCAGCGCCGGTGCCTTTGCCGTAGCGGGTCATGAACGACAGTCCGGGAATGCCGAACGCCTGCATGTCCAGGTCGTAGCGCACCATCCACGAACGCTCCTTGGGCGAGTTGAAGTCGCTGTACTGGATCGAGTTGTTGAGGAAGATCGAGTCCGACTGGCGCAGGTAATCGAAGTCGTCATCGCCGTTGTTGCGCTGGTGCGAGACGGCCAGGCTGTGGGCGCCGAGCTTGACTCCGAGCCTGGCACTCCAGATGTTGTTGTCGAATTCGCCCAGCAGCTTTTTACCTTCGTCCACGGCCTTGTAGTAGTTGAAGTCGCCGAACAGCGAGACGTCTTCGCCCAGCGGATAACTGCCCGCGGTGCCGAAGTAGTACTGGTCCCAGGCGTCTTTCAAGCGGCTGCTGTAGAGGCTGACGCTGAGATTTTTGTTCACGGTGTAGTCGCCGCCGAAATAGCCGATCCAGGGCGAGTCGACCGGGCCCGCGTAGAAGGTGGCAAAGCCCTTGTCCATGCCGCTTTGCGTCGGCTGGCTCATGCCGCTCAGGCGCCCGCCCTGCAAACTCAGGCCCTCAAGGCTGGTGTTTTGCGCGGTGACCCCACGAAAGCTTTCCGGCAAGACACGTGAATCACCGTACGCCACGACCGGCGTCAGCGGGAATACATCGCCGGCTTTGATCACGGTGTCCAGTACGCGTAGTTTCGCGGCGCCGCCAAATTTACTGTAGTTGTCTTCCGGGTGGTTGTTGCTGTCCACCGGCAGCACGCCGAACGAGCCTTTGCCACCGCTGCGACCGGTGCCCGAATCCAGCTTCACGCCGACCATGGCGAATGCGTCCAGGCCGAACCCCACGGTGCCCTGGGTAAAACCGGATTCGAATCGGCCAATCAATCCCTGCGCCCAGGCTTCTGAATAGCCGTTGCCGGTGGGGCTGGACTGGCCCTTGCGATCATCGCGATTGAAGTAAAAATTACGTGCCAGCACGTTAACGCTGCTGCCTTCGATAAAGCCCTCGGGCGGCTCCTGCGCAGCCACGGCGGTCAAGGGCAAGGCGGCGCACAGTGAAAGGGGAAGGCTGTAGTGACGGATACGCATGGTTCGCTCCTGGGTACTGGCAGTGTTCAGCTTCTTATGGGAGTGGGCGTTCTTATTGATCTGGCCCGGGCTGATAGTTGCAAACCGTGGATAACGAAGAAGTGGCGTGAACATTACAATTCTGGAAACTCACGGTTATCTAACAAATAAGTAATGTTCTGGTGAAGATTGCGTCAGGGTCCGTTGGTTAGTCTCGGTACTGAACTTTCAATCGAGGAACTAACCATGAATCTTTATAAAATCGCGTTGGGCGTGTTAACGGCAGTTTTGTCTTTTGGTGTATTGGCCGAGGGCGGGGGTGATCGTACGTTCGCACTGATGATGGAACGCAATGAGAAAGCCATGGCCGACTATGCCGCCAAAAAGGGCAAGCCCGCGCCTGAGGTCCAGGTGTATCGCTATGGCCTGGAGCTGGACATTGCCAAGGTGGTCAACGTCACGCCACCGATCCGCTCGTGCAACCCGGTGCCGTCGCGCATGACCTATGAAGACTCCAGCGGCAAGCTCAATACCCTTGAGTATCAAGTGATGGGCGTGTGCCGAAACAATGGCAGCTGATGGATCCAAAAATATAGTTGGGAATGGGGCTAAAGCCCTCTTCAGAAAACGCCGGCAACGCCGATGCAGGTCAGATCCATCTCCCTCATTTGATCATCGGTGCCCCATGTTCAACACCCGTTTGAAGCAGGAGCTGTCGGCTCTTCGCGAAGAATTGTCCAGCTTGAATCAGGTCAAGGAGAGCCTGGAAAGTGAAATGCTGTGCCTGACGCTGGACGCCGAAGGCCGGGTGGAATGGGCCAATGCCAACTTCCTGCAGGAACTGGTCTACCAGAGTGGCCAACTGATCGGACGGCCGATCGAAGATCTGGTGCCGGCCCACGTGCGCAAGGATGAGTTCCAGCTGCGCTTCAAGAACGCTCTGGTGCGCGGCGAACATTTCGCCGGCACCGTGCGCCTGGTGCGCGGCAATGGCCAGGAAGTGTGGTTGCGCTCGATTGTGCAGCCAGTGCGCAGTTCCGATGGGCGCATCAAGCATTTCTCGATTTATTCCAGTGACCTCACACGCACCATTGAAGCTTCCCGCGAGCATGAAAACCTGATCACCGCGCTGGTACGTTCCACCGCGGTGATCGAGTTCGACCTCGGTGGCCACGTGCTCACCGCGAACGACCGTTTCCTCGGCGGCATGGGTTACAGCCTGGCGCAGATCCAGGGCAAACATCACCGCATGTTCTGCGAGCCGGAGGAATACAACAGCACCGAGTACCAGGATTTCTGGAAGCGCTTGAACGCCGGTGAATTTGTTGCGGCGCGCTTCAAGCGAGTGGACAGCCACGGCCGTGTAGTGTGGCTGGAGGCGACGTACAACCCGGTGATGGATGCGACGGACCGGCTGTATAAAGTGGTCAAGTTCGCCACGGTGATCACCGACCAGGTCAACCAGGAACAGGCGGTGGCCGAGGCGGCAAACATTGCCTACAGCACGTCGCTGCAAACCGATAACAGCGCCCAGCGTGGGACCACCGTGGTGACCCAAGCGGTGGATGTGATGCGCGACCTGGCCAAGCACATGCAACAGGCTGGCGAGGGCATCGAGGCGCTGAACGCTCAATCCCAGGTGATCGGGACAATCGTCAAGACCATCAGCGGCATTGCCGAGCAGACCAACTTGCTGGCGCTCAACGCGGCCATTGAGGCGGCGCGAGCAGGCGAGCAGGGGCGTGGTTTTGCGGTGGTGGCCGATGAAGTGCGGCAGCTGGCCTCGCGTACCAGCAAGGCGACTGAGGAGATTGTCGGCGTGGTGCGTCAGAACCAGGACATGGCGCGCGATGCTGTGAGCCTGATGACTGAGGGTCGCCTGCAAGCCGAGCAAGGCCTGGCCCTGGCGGCCGAGGCGGGCACGGTGATCGTGGAGATCCAGGACGGCGCGCAAAAGGTGGTCAGTGCGGTAGGACAGTTCGCCAACCAACTGTCGAGTTGAGCCTGAGGCTTCAGGTATCGTAGGCGCTTTCTTGCATGAAGAGCCGACCGTCCATGAGCCCTACCCACCGTCGCCCCGTTCCGCTGTCCAAGGCCTACCGTTTGCTCAACCATGGCCCGACCGTGCTGGTGAGCGCCGCGCACAATGGCCAGCGCAATATCATGGCCGCTGCCTGGGCCATGCCGCTGGATTTTGAACCACCGAAGGTCGCTGTGGTGCTGGACAAGTCCACTTGGACCCGTCAACTGCTCGAAAGCGCCGGCACCTTTGTACTGCAGGTGCCTTGCGCGGCCCAGGCCGATCTTGTGCAAACCGTGGGTAACACGACCGGCGCCGACACGGACAAATTTGCCGCCTACGGCTTGCAGACGTTCAAGGGTGAACACACCGAAGCGCCGTTGCTGGAAGGTTGCGTGGCCTGGCTGGAGTGCCGCCTGTTGCCCGAGCCCCATAACCAGCAGACCTACGATCTGTTCCTGGGTGAAGTGGTGGCGGCCTATGCCGACGAGCGCGTATTCAGCGACGGCCGCTGGCACTTCGAAGGCCATGATGAACTGCGCACCTTGCACCATGTGGCGGGCGGCAACTTCCTGACCATCGGCCAGCCGATCACCGGCAAGACCCTTGCCTGACGCCCCCTGTAGGAGCCGGCTTGCCGGCGATAACCGTATTCAGGAGTACGTCTACTCCACAGGCCGCATCGCCGGCAAGCCGGCTCCTACAGGGTTACCATTTTGCCTGGCTGAGGGCTTCGGCAAACGCCATCAGCTTCGGTGAGTACTGCCGGGACGGCGGGTAGACCAACGAGATCGCCCGACTGCGCCCGGCGACGTGTTCCAGTACCGGAACCAGGCGCCCGGCCGCGAGGTCTTCGCGCACGGCAAAATCCATCACCTGGGCAATGCCAAAACCGCCCACGGCGCCGTCAACCAGGGCATCGCCGATGTCAAAGATCAGCCGCCCTTCGACGCTTACATCCTGCACCTTGCCGTCGATCATGAACTGCCAGTCCACCAGGCGGCCGCTGCGCAAGTTACGTACGGTGAGGCAGTTGTGGTGCTTGAGGTCATCGACGCAGTGCGGTGTGCCGAAACGTGCGAGATAACCGGGTGCGGCGACCGTGACCCAACGCAGTGGCGGCAGGGTGCGGGCGATCAGGCGTTGGTCCTGGATCTCGCCGGTACGCAGCAACGCATCGAAGCCTTCATCGACGATATCCACCAGGCGGTCGGTCATCACCGCCTCGATACGCAACTCGGGGTAACGCAAGGTCAATTTGCCGATCACTGGCATCACCACTTTGCGCCCGAACAGTGACGGCGTGCTGATCTTCAACAGACCGGACGGGTTGCTGCGCCGGTCGAGCAGCAGTTTTTCGGCTTCGGCCAACTCCGCCAGCAACGGTGCACTGCGCTCGTACAACATCTGCCCATCGGGGGTGAGGCTGACGCTGCGTGTGTTGCGTTGCAACAGGCGAACCCCCAACTCGCTTTCCAGGCGCGAAATGGCGCGGGACAGACCGGACTGGGTCAGCCCAAGGTCACCGGCGGCACGGGTGAAACTGCGGGTTTCAGCCACGCGGACCAGCAGGCGAACAGCGTTCAGATCCATGATTAAAGTCATTACTGAAAGAGTGATAGCGCTATTTATCATCGATCAGGCATGAAAGAAACTGATGCTCTCTTATTTTCGGACAGGACGCTGTGATGTCTCCTTCTCGACCCTCAGGCTGGATGTTGACGTTGCTGGCCACCGCGCAACTGATCATCGCGCTGGACGCCACCATCGTGTTTGTTGCCCTGCCGCAGATCGGCATGCACCTGGATTTTTCCGCCCAACAACTGCAGTGGGTGGTCAGTGCCTACAGCGTGACATTTGGCGGGTTCCTGCTGCTGGGTGGCAGGGCCACCGATTTGCTGGGCAAACGGCGTTTGTACCGGGTGGGGCAGTCGCTCTACGCCCTGGCCTCCCTGGCGGCGGTGCTGGGTGGCAGCGCGATATTGCTGGTACTGGCGCGGGCGGTGCAGGGCGTGGGCGGCGCGATGCTGTTCCCGGCCACGCTCGCGCTGATCAACACTCACTACGCCGAAGGGCCGGCGCGCAACCGTGCGTTTGCCGTGTGGAGTGCGGCGTCGGCGGCGGGGCTGGCGTTGGGCGCGTTGCTGGGCGGCGTGTTGACCCAGGTATGGGGTTGGGAAGCGGTATTTCTGGTGAACGTGCCTCTGGCGGGCGGCTGTGCGTGGGTGGCGCGGTACTGGATCCCCGCTGATGGTGAGCGTGCGCGTGGACGCAACTTCGATATCAGCGGCGCGTTGACCGTGACCGTCGGCGGCACGTTACTGGTGTTTGCCCTGGTACAAGGCCCGGAATGGGGCTGGACGGCCCCGTCCACCCTCGGTTGCCTGGCCTTGGCATTGGCACTGCTCGGGCTGTTCGCCTGGATCGAGCACCGAGGCCGCGACCCGCTGATGCCGCTGCGCCTGTTTGCCTACCGTGAGCTGCGTATGGCCATGGTGCTGACAGCGGTGTTCATGAGCAGCTTTGGCGTGCAGTACTACTTCCTCGCGCTGTATTACCAACAAGTTTACGGCTACAGCGTATTGCAGTCGGGGTTGGCGTTCTTGCCGGCGACCTTGGTGTGCACGTTCGGCATCTGGCTGGCGGAGCGCTCGCTGGTGCGGCTGGGGTTGCGCAACACCCTCGTCATCGGGCAACTGGCTGGCGCGCTGGGCATTGCGCTGGTGGTATGGGCATTGCCGACCGGCGTGGGGTTCTGGTCGTTGCTGCCGGGTATTTTCATCTTGAGCATCGGCCAGGGTATGACCTGGACCGCGATGTGGGTGGCGGCGGGCCTGGGTATCCGGCCGGGAGAGCAAGGCGTGGCGGCGGGGATGGCGTCCACCAGTCAGCAGATCGGCGGGGCGTTGGGATTGGCGGTGCTGGTGTCGGTGGCGAGTGCCGGTGGGATCGAGCAGGCGTTATGGTGGAGCGCGGCGATCGCCCTGGCAGGCGCGATACTGGCGCTGCGTCTCAAGCAACCGGCCGGGTTACCTGCCCTGGAAACGGTCTGACATTTTTACCCAGCGCGACGGTGGCATGCCGTACGTGCTACGAAATTGCCGGGTCATATGGCTCTGGTCGGTAAACCCTGCGGTCATCGCCGCGTCGACCAGCGATTGGCCCTGGGCCAACAGGCTGCGCACCAGATCCAATCGCCGCATGGTCAGGTAGCGGTAGGGGCTGGTGCCGAACAGCAAGCGAAAATCCCGCGACAAGGCCCAGCGGTCGCGTCCGGCATGGTCGGCCATTTCATCCAGGGTGATGCTGCGGCCCAAGGCGCTGTGGATAAATTCCCGTGCACGCTCGGCGGCTACATAGTCGAAGGTCTTGCGGCTGACGATCCCGCCCGAGACGTTGCTCAAGGCGTGGGCCAGGTCAAACAGGGCGTCCTGTTCCTGCAACGGGTCGATGGGGTTATCCAGGTTCTGCAGCAGCACTTCGCTGGCGCGGAATAGCCGTGGGTCGGTGGATAGGCCGTTGGGGATAAACGGCAACGGCTTGCCGCCGAGAATCTGCTGGATCAGCGCCGGCTCGACGTAAATCATCCGGTACTTGAAGCCTTCATCGCTGCCGGCGTGACCGTCGTGGGTCTCATCGGGATGCAGCACCATGGTGGTGCCCGGCAGGCTGTGGACCATGTCTCCACGATAGTGAAAGCTTTGCACGCCGGTCAACGTACGCCCGATGGCGTAGGTGTCATGGCGATGCGGGTCGAAGGCGAAGCCGGCAAAGTACGCCTCGATACGGTCCAGGCCACTGGCATGTGGCGCGCGGTGCAGCCAGTCGAGGGTGGCGGTGGGTTTGCCCATGGTGGCGTGTCACAAAGAAAGATAGATAAGTACGTTAACCCAGTCTGGCTCGGGTTGTCTGCCGGGGTCTTGTACGATTGTGCAGGGCGTGGGTGAGGCCTATGATCGCCGTTCGTGCCTTGCGCTGATGGAGCTGCCTCCCATGGATTTTTTCAACCCCGCCTACCTGGCGCCCCTGGTTTCGCTGGCCCTGCTATGGACGGTGGCAGTGGTGACGCCCGGTCCCAACTTTTTCAACACGGCGCAATTGGCCGCCAGCTGTTCGCGCCGCCATGGCGTGGTGGCGTCGGCGGGTGTCGCCACAGGCACCATCATGTGGGGGCTGGCGGGTGGCCTGGGCATCAAGTCGCTGTTTACTGCCGCACCGATGCTGTATTTGGCGTTCAAGATCATTGGCGGGTGCTACCTGATCTACCTCGGGCTGAAACTCTTCAAGCGCTCAACGCCGAACATGAGTCAGAACCTGCTGCCGGACGAGGCACGGCGTTCGCTGTTTTCCGCATGGCGCCTGGGGTTGCTGGGTAACTTGTCCAACCCCAAGGCGGCGCTGTTTGTGGCCACCATCTTCGCGTCCACCATGCCACCGTCTCCCTCGCCGATGCTGCTGACCCTGGCGGTCATCACCATGGCCACTTTGTCGTTCAGCTGGTATTCCTGCGTGGCCCTGGTGTTTTCCAGTGAACGTATGGCCAATCTCTACAGCCGCTCGCGCAAGTGGCTCGACCGCTTTGCCGGGGGCTGCTACGTGCTGTTCGGTGCACATCTGGTAGCGAATCGCTGACCGCCCGTGGTAAGAAGCCTTACTTTCAACAGTGAGGCCGGGTCATGAGCAAGGTGCGGGTAGGTATTATTTTTGGTGGCCGGTCGGCTGAGCATGAAGTCTCGTTGCAGTCGGCGCGCAACATTGTGGACGCGCTGGACCGCTCCCGTTTCGAGCCGGTGTTGATCGGTATCGACAAGGCTGGCCACTGGCACCTCAACGACACATCGAACTTCCTGCTCAACCAGGAAAACCCGGCCCTGATCGCCCTCAACCAGTCCAACCGCGAGCTGGCGGTGGTGCCCGGCAAGGCCAACCAGCAACTGGTGGAGACCTCGGGCACAGGCCTGCTGGAACATGTCGATGTGATTTTCCCCATTGTCCACGGCACCCTCGGCGAAGACGGTTGCCTGCAAGGCCTGTTGCGCATGGCGGACCTGCCTTTCGTCGGTTCCGACGTACTCGGCTCGGCGGTGTGCATGGACAAGGACATCAGCAAGCGCCTGCTGCGTGACGCTGGTATCGCCGTTACCCCGTTCATCACCCTGACCCGCAGCAACGCGGCGCGTACTTCGTTTGCAACTGCGGTGACCAAGCTCGGCCTGCCGATGTTCGTCAAACCCGCCAACCAAGGTTCGTCCGTGGGCGTGAGTAAAGTCTGCGACGAAGCCGAGTATTACGCAGCCGTCGAACTGGCACTGGGTTTTGATGAAAAGGTGTTGGTTGAATCCGCCGTAAAAGGCCGTGAAATCGAATGCGCCGTGCTGGGCAACGAAAACCCCATCGCCAGCGGTTGTGGCGAAATCGTGGTGAGCAGCGGTTTCTATTCCTACGACAGCAAATACATCGACGACCAGGCGGCCCAGGTGGTGGTGCCGGCCGACATCAGCCAGGAAGCCAGCGAGCGTATTCGCGGGCTGGCCATCGAGGCGTTCGAGGTGCTGGGCTGTTCTGGTCTGGCACGGGTCGACGTGTTCCTCACCGACGACGGTGAAGTACTGATCAACGAAATCAACTCACTGCCCGGCTTCACCCGCATCAGCATGTACCCCAAGTTGTGGCAGGCGGCGGGGATGAGCTACAGCGAACTGGTGAGCCGGCTGATCGAGCTGGCGTTGGAGCGGCACGCGGGGCGCAAGGGGTTGAAGATCAGTCGGTGATGCGAGCAATCCACGAATAAATCAGTGTCTTCACTTCCTCCGGATGATGCGTCCTTCGGCGGTAGCTGGCAAAGGTGGGGGAGGTGCAGTAAGTGCACACCTCACTCACCTCGATCTGCTCCCGCCGGATGCCGGCGGCTTGCAGCAACATCACCCCATATCCACTCAAATCAAACCACGCACTTCCCTCTTGCCGGGCGTGGGGTGGTGCGATCTCAGGCGGCAGCAACGGCGCTGGTTGCGCGGTGCTCCACGGCGCCTGCCCGTTTGACCATACGTGCCCTTGGTCAGCTTGAAACTGCGCGACAAACCCTTCGCTTACCTCATAGCAGCACGGTTTGATCGACGGCCCGATCGCCACCCGCAACTGGTCGACCGCAATCCCTTCATCGGTAAAGCGCTTGATGGCATTGGCGATGATCCCGCTTTGCAGCCCCTTCCATCCTCCATGCACCGCAGCGACCTTTTCGCCGCCCTGCGAGGCAATGAGAAGGGGCAGGCAGTCGGCGGTAATCACCGCAATGGGATGATGCTCACCCGTGCACACCCCGTCCGCTTCAACGGTATTGGGCACCTGGTCGGCTTGCCACTCGATCACCGAAGGGCTATGCACCTGCTTGCAGATGAACACCTCTGCCGGGCGCAGCGGATCATTGATCGAACAAAAGCCGTGGTCGACGCCGGGAATGGCGCCGAGATTATCTGCCTGCTGCACGAACGCGTTCTCCGTTGAGTGAATAGTCAGTCGCCAACCGCTTCGCCTTCGCGCCGGGGGTCGGCGCCGCCGCTCAGCGACACCTTGCCCTGGGCATCCCGTGTGCGGACGATGGCCTGGATGCCGCTGGTCATATCGATCTCGCTCAGCGCATGGCCCTTGTCCTTGAGCGCCTGTTTCAGCGCTGGGCTGAACAGACCGGCTTCCAGCTCGGTCGCGCCATTGCGGCTGCCAAAGTTAGGCAGGCTGATGGCGGCTTGCGGGTCGAGTTTCCAGTCGAGCATCGCCACCAGGGACTTGCTCACGTACTCGATGATTTGCGAGCCACCGGGTGAGCCGACCGTGGCCAGTAATTCGCCGCTCTTGCGGTCGAACACCAGGGTTGGCGCCATGGCCGAACGCGGGCGTTTGCCCGGCTCGACGCGGTTGGCCACGGGCTGGCCGTTTTCCTCGGGGATAAACGAGAAATCGGTCATCTGGTTGTTGAGCAAGAAACCTTGCACCATCAAATGGGAACCAAACGCCGCTTCCACCGTGGTGGTCATCGACACAGCGCCGCCCTGGTCATCCACCGCCACCACTTGCGACGTAGAAATGCGCAACGGCGAGCGGTCCGGCGCGTAGGCTACCTGGATACCCGCGGGTACGCCCGGCTTGGCGATGCCCATGCTGCGCTCGCCGATCAAGGCGGCGCGCTTGGCCAGATACTCCGGTGCGACAAGGCCCGCCACCGGCACCGGAACGAAGTCTGCGTCGGCAACATAGAGCGCGCGATCGGCAAACGCTAAACGTCCGGCTTCGGCCAGCAGGTGCACGGCTTCGGGTGTGGGCTCAAGGCCTGCAGGCGACGGACTTTTCACTGGGAGCATGGGGGCGATGGCCTGGGCCGGATTGCGAGCCTCCAGCGCCTGCAAGGTGCCGAGGATTTGTGCGATGGCGACTCCGCCCGATGACGGCGGCGGCATGCCACAGACTTTCCACTGCTTGTAATCGGTGCACAGCGGCGTGCGCTCCTTGGCGGTGTAGCCCTTGAGGTCCGCCTGGGACAGGCTGCCCGCGTTACGATGACCCTGCACCTTGCTCGCGATTTCATCAGCAATCGGCCCTTGGTACAGTGCATTCGGCCCTTCCTTGGCGATGCGTTTGAACACGTTGGCCAGTGCCGGGTTTTTCAACAGCGTCCCGGTGGCTTTCGGTGTGCCATCGGCGTTCAGAAAGTACACCGCCATGTCTGGCGATTGTGCGATATAGCGGTCGGCTGCGATCAGGCTGTGCAGGCGTGGAGAAATGGCGAAGCCCTGTTCCGCCAACCGGATCGCCGGCTCGAACAGCTCGGCCCATGGCAGGTGGCCGGTCTTTGTGTGTGCCATCTCAAGTGCACGCAATACCCCAGGCGTGCCGACTGAGCGTCCGCCAATCTGCGCTTCTGGAAACGCCATCGGTTTACCATCGGTCTTCAGGAACAACCGCTCCGTCGCCCCGGTCGGTGCTGTTTCGCGGCCGTCATAGGCGTGCACCGTTTTCCCGTCCCACAGCATGATGAACGCGCCGCCGCCGATTCCGGAGGACTGCGGCTCCACCAGGGTCAACACCGCCTGCATCGCAATCGCCGCATCGATCGCCGAACCCCCCTTGCGCAGCATCTCTCGCCCGGCCTCTGCGGCCAGAGGGTTGGCGGCCGCTGCCATATGGCGCGTGGCCTGTTGGGTGGTGAGGTCGGTGCGATAGCCTGAGCCCAGCTCTGGTGCCGGTGGCTGTTCGTTGACAGAGGTGTTGCATGCAGCCAGTGCAAGGGCTGCGGCAATCACCGACAGTTGACGGCGGGAAATCGAAAACACGCGCTGAACTCCGTTCATTTTGAGAATGATCTGTTGTCCTTGGGTACTGCTTTTTACAGGTAAATCGTGCCTTGCAGGTACAACACCGCATGGCCGGAAATGATCACGCGGTCACCTTTGAGTTCGCAACGCAGTTGGCCGCGGCGTGCGCCGCCTTGTTCGGCGGTCAGTTGCGACTTGCCCAGGCGTTCGGCCCAGAACGGCGCCAATGAGGTGTGGGCCGAACCGGTGACCGGGTCTTCATTCACGCCCACATTCGGGCCGAACCAGCGAGAAATAAAATCAAATCGCGCGCTTTTGGCCGTCACTGCAGTCCCGCGTTTGGGCAAGCCTTTAAGGCGTGCGAAATCCGGCTTCAGTGCGGCGACTTGCGCTTCGTCTTCCAGCAACACGATGTAGTCATCGGTGCTGAATACGTCGGCCTGCTCAATGCCCAGTGCGCTCAACATTCCAGCGGGGGGCGCGCAGGGGTGGGGTTGCTTGGCCGGAAAGTCCATCGCCAGCTCATCGCCGTTGCGGGTTACCCGAAGTTCGCCGCTACGTGTCGCAAAGCGCAACACTTCAGGTGCATCCGCCAGTTGGTGAATCAGCACCCACGCCGCCGCAAGCGTGGCGTGGCCGCACAGGTCCACTTCGATCTCTGGGGTAAACCAGCGCAATTCGTAGAAATCTCCACGGGGCACGAAGTAGGCGGTTTCGGAGAGGTTGTTTTCGGCGGCGATGTTCTGCAATTGCTCATCGCTGAGCCACTCGGTGAGCGGGCAGACCGCCGCCGGATTGCCGCCGAAAGGGGCCTGGCTGAACGCGTCGACTTGGTAAATGTCCAGTTTCACCGTGGAGCACTCCGTGAATAGAAGGGAGGCTGGACACTAACAGTGGGTCAGGGGAGCGTCAAAATACAGATCGCGCCTTTTTTCGAGCGCAATTGCACTGCCTCCTGCTACATCACCGCAATGGCTTGGGCCAACGACCGGCACTTTTCTGGAGGCATAAAAAAACGGCCTACCTCTCGGTAAGCCGTTTTTAGTACTTGGTGGTACACAGACATTTGAACTGGTCGTATAAGCTATTGTTTTTGATTGCTATTTATTCGTTCATGTTTTTAAGGGATACACCTGGGGATACACGGCGCTGTCTGCTGGGGTGTTTTGGGTCTATGTCAGAGCAGCCGAATAAAGCTTGAGAGAGTCGCTATTCCGCTTCCGACGAGCGGCAGCCTAGCTTCAAAAAAACGCAGAAGGTGCGTGAGTGTTTTCTAACCCAGTTTGCTAAATGGCAAGTATGTGTTGTCTTAGGCAGCGTAATGCTCAGAACGATCGGAGATCAGATTATGACGGACAGGGCTTTGGCGCCGGATCAAGATCTATGGAGTTCATGGACGCCCGCCGAGTTGGCTGTTCGCCTGAAGACCGTCTCGCTTCCATGGTGCGTTGTCGGCGGGTGGGCGCTTGATCTATGGCTCGGCGAAAAGACGAGGGAGCATGACGATATAGAGTTCACCATGTTGCGAGACGATTTTCCGGTATTCCGGCACGCGCTTGGCGATCTCGATATGTACACCGCGAAGGACGGGGTGCTCACTTTTCTCCCCGCGGGTCAAATCCCAGGTGTAGACATTCAGCAGGTGTGGTGTTTCGACCCAGTTGCTCAAGCCTGGCGGGTGGACATGATGATCGAATCAGGAAGTCCTGAAGTATGGGTTTACAAACGGGATGGGTCTATCAGGTTTCCCCGTAAAGAAATGTTGTGGTTGAGCAGTGAAGGCATTCCATATTTAAGGCCTGCGGCGATCCTCTTGTTCAAAGCCCTGCGCGTGCGGGCAAAGGACGAGGAGGATTTTCACAAGACCTTGCCGACGCTGCCCGATGAAGAGGTGGCGTGGCTTAGGCGGCATTTGCTGAAGCTTCATCCGGGGCATCACTGGATAACCCATTCATGACCGCTATTGATCAACGACAGCCCGCTGCATTGGGGCACTTCCATAACACAGAGGAGTTCTTGCCATTCCCCCGCGCCAGCACCACCCCGAACCAGGGTAGTGGTCATTCATGGGGTGTTTCGCGATTGGGTGTTGTCCGGGATTCTCCCTAATTAGCCTGGGCTCCCATTCCGGTATGGCAGGTACTGGAAAAACTACCGAGGTCCCGGCAGTTCACTTTCCCGCCTACAAGCGCATTTCCCTGATTACGCGCCTTGGCTCAGTTCCCTGCGAAAGTGCGCGTCGGGCGTCCTTGGTGAGCTGATCAAGGGCTTGCTCCTCGAATGCCGCCGCCATTGCGCTGGCCTTCCTGACAATCAGCAGCGCCAGTTCTGGCGGAAACGCCACCTTGTCGGTGGGCAGATAATCACAGTCAATAACGGACACGGCTCTATCCTCGGTGCGCGGTTGGTGTTGGCGCCGGTGCGGCTTGGCGCAGGAAGCGAAGTAAGTCGATCGCGTCGCCCGCACAGGCGGATACTCGATAGTCTAAAGGTCCTATCCCGCAAGCCTCTCCCACAAGATCTGTGTAACGGAAAAGGCCGGCGAAGAAGTGACTTACTTCCTCTGCCGCGTGCGCTGCCAAAGACTGACCATCACGCACGGTTTTCCAGTCCAGGTGCGAGATCAGTTTATTCCTTGCTGGCTTTATCACTTCGCGATAGGCGCTCAGCTTATCCGACACCAACTCTATCTCGGATGAATACAGGTTGATGGCCTGCAGATGTTTGTTCAGGTTGGCCAAGGTTAGATTCTGCTGAGCCCCTGTTTGTGCCGGATCTGTGATTTTGCAAATTTGAAGAAGTATGTGATCGATCACAATCCGATTCAGGTCAAGAAAAAGCGCCGGCGCTACACGATGTAGCAAGGCGTCCGTCTCGGGGCCACCCTCATACAAAGTTTTGTAAAGGTTGTAGCAGTTAGTGAGCCAAATACACTCTTCTCGAAAGTGAACAAACTTTTCTCTCAGCGCTGCAATTTCCGGGTCTTCAATGTTCATTTCGCCCCCACCATTATCATTGGCTGCGTCGTGATTACGCTCTCGGCTGAGCCTAGTCGTTTTGTTCTGATTTCAGTCTGATGGAAGTCTCGGTAAATACTTGACGAGCATCAAGCGCCAGGACACCACATTTCACGCTGGCGGCGGCGTGCTGCGTAGGCTGCGGGCAGTTTGCCCGTGGTCTGTCGGCGAAAATCCGTCTAGGGCCTGTCTAGTATTGCCTGGCGCGCTAAGGATTTGTCTGGCCCGGTATTTCACCACCCCATCCCGGCTGGGTGGGCCTTGATATTGATCGAGCAGCTACCTTGACGGGTACTTCTAGAATTCTTGACGAGGCCGGTGCTGGCCAAGCTGCGAGAAAGCCCGCAAAGCCTTGCCCCTCGTGGCTTTCAGCGATCCATCTGCTGGTGGCGCCAGATAAATCCGTCAAGACCTGTCAAGAATTTCGTCAAGGCTCCGTCAAGGATGGTCAAGGGTTTCGGACGTGTCTCCTGATCATGGAATAAGCCCCAGGAATCGCCGTACAAGGTCAGGGGGCGGCCGAATTAATGGAGCACAGGCCCGCTCATTCAACTGGAATCTCTGATTCCCACGATTGCGGCGAGGCGCTCGGAGGCTGAAAATTTTCCAATGCCAGCACCGAGCCATTGGCGAGTTGCCACTGGTAGAAATCAGAGAAGTCCTGCCTGGCTAATGCCCTAATGGTCTTGGCAATAAAACCATGAGCGACTATTGCTACATTTTTCCCGGAATGCATTTCATGCAATTGCTGCAAGGTTGTGTGAACCCTGCTGACCACTTCGAAAATCGATTCCCCGCCGGTAGGTGCAAGTGCCCAGTGCCGAGTAATATTGAGACTCCATAGGTCCGGGTGACGCTCGCGTGCTTCGGCCTGGGTCAGTCCCTCGAAGACACCGACATTGCGCTCGCGCAGGCCTTGAAGTGTCTGAACCTGAAGCGCTCGGGAGTGATTAAGTATCTCGGCGGTCTGCTGTGCCCTCAATAGCGGCGAGACGGCCAGCACCGATAATTCTGTAGGCAACTGTGCGTCAAGCGTTTGGGCCTGCTTGCGGCCCCTCTCAGTCAACTCGGGATCAAGTGCGCCCAGATAGCGGCTTTCTATATTGGCCCATGTTTCGCCATGCCGGACGACATAAAGATTCATTCCTGAAGCTCCAAAATAGTAGAGCTCAAACCCTACCATGACATGGCGTAACTTCGAGTTGGCATCTCTCTGCTTCTGGACGAGGTAGATTCCGGCCGCCTGCGCGATCTGCCTCCAGCCCATACTGGTTTTGGCTTCTGGGCCGAGTTGGATGAACTGCGGCCTCTCCAGCCGTCCA
Source organism: Pseudomonas reactans (assembly GCF_013385825.1). Lineage (GTDB taxonomy): Bacteria > Pseudomonadota > Gammaproteobacteria > Pseudomonadales > Pseudomonadaceae > Aquipseudomonas > Aquipseudomonas reactans. Next base: position 44,811 of record NZ_JACAPG010000006.1, read on the forward strand.
GCGCCTGTCCAGAATCCTATCCCGCGTCAGGACTGCCCCAGGCTGCCGGCGACGGTCAGCTCAGCAATGCCCTGGCGAACGAACACCAGGTTCTCGTCGAGAGTTTCCAGCGCGCCGCGTACGTTGTTGGCAATGTCTGCCGATCCGCGCTGTTCTACCCAGTTGGAAAGCTCCTCTACCGCGGCGCCCAGGGCGAGCTGGTTTTGATTCAGGCGGTCGAACAGGTTAGCAATCAGTTTGGTGTCCGTCATGGTGGCTCTCCGTGTTTCGGGAAAGCGTAGCACCGGCGCCGCGAATGCCCGGAATCACCTTTACGTGGTTTGCGTCTGCCGGCAGCAAACTGCCCTGGTTATGTGATACGGGATTTCCCCGCATCTAAGCGTGAGCCCCGCCCGCATTGGTCGCTGCGCGTTCTCAGGCGACCACGCTCGCCGAATCCGTCTTATGCCTGTCTCACATTCGCCAGCGATTCTGTAAAGACCGGGTAAAAGTAAGGAGGACATAAGGGGGTATCTGCCTGCGGGCCTTCAGGGGGATCAGAGCACGGATACTTCGTAGGCGAGGGCAAGTACAAAAATTCTTACCCCCCCCACTGGGTGCGTTGTGCCATATGCGTTTTTCATTTTAGATATGAGTCAGGATTTAGCTTCGCTGATGGGAGCGGACTTACTAAGAGCAGGTTTTGTTTATGTCCGAAATTTTATCGTAGATTCGGGCTCTAGCTTTGACGCTTTTGTTCGTCTCTCCTGGGAATGCTCCTGTAGATCCCATTTTGATTAGATCTTTAGGCTCTGGTGCTCGATAGCCATTCTCGTCGCAATGTCCGAGCAGCCAGTGATAGTTCGTGGCTATCAGAGTTTTCCATTGCTCTGTTATGTACTCAGCGTCAGTGGAGGATGTACTGATCAACGACAGGGCAGTAAGCCTACGCTTGATGTCATCAATGTATAAAGGCAGTGTTTCAGCATACCGCAAGGAAATATAATCACTCAGTGAAGCCACGTATAAGAGGACGTAGGGAAGTCTGCTGTAAAGAAATGACCACTGCCCTTCTATTTCGTCTTCCCCTGAAAATATAAAGTTCACGTTATGTGGCTCGGTTCTTAATGCATGATGTTCTGTGAATAAGTGCATCGCCTTATTGCATATTCCGTCAAAGCTATCTTCCTCCAATTTGTCATACCGAAGCTTTGCTAAATATTCGGCATCAAATTTATCCTGCTCGCCGATTATCTCTAGCACCTTTTGAATGCGTTTGGTATGCCCCGGTACGCCACCAGCATTCTGCGGGCGTAATTTCAGCGGATCTATAGAAAGCTTCTCGGCAAAATCCTCTTTATTTGCAATTACCGATTCGAGTAGATAAAGGCTTTCTTGCAAAGGCTTCCTCAGCAACATGTAGGAAATAGCAAGCTTGCCTTTGCGGGAGGTCTCTAACGCCTCAAAAATACAGTGCAACATATCGGATAAAACAGCAGGGAAAACCAAACTTACTAGTACATCTACCTTATCTTCTAATCGGCCGCTAATTTTGAACCATTCAAAGATGTCATCTGCCTCCTCAAAAGAAGCTTTATCTTCGTTATTTTGAAATTTAATATTTTTTACGAACAGCCCAGCCTCCATACCAGATACAAGTAATTGAGCGATGACATCATGGGCTGCAAAACATAGCTCAAATGCAGCATGGAATTTTTCAGGTAGGTGGGTGCTAGGTGCTTTGAGCCGTGGGTGCATAGACTTCACTCCTTCGATCCTATGGGCAGCATACAGCTTGCAACTGTGACCAATACTAGGTCCGAGGTAAACGAAATTCGTAATGATGTAGGTTGGTCTTTGATTACCTTGTAGTACCTCCTGATTGTAGATTTTGTCCTTTTTATAAGTCGACTTTCAGTGGAAACCACTACAAAACCCTGGAAACCATAGTGGAAACCAGTGCCTGGTAACCATAGCTTTTGATAACAGGCTGGCGGCCTGGTTCGCACCAGGTTCGCGTAAGAGGGTGCGAACCAGAAGTGCGAACCTACTGCCAGTACGCACCCCAATGCGTACCAACCGTGCGTACTGAACCGCGTACTTCCTGCGCGCAATTTGCGCAGTTACTGCGCAGTCCAGAGGTCTTCGCTGAGGCTTGAGCATTTGCGGGCCTCCAGGGCATAACGCGGCCCAGTGCGTGAATATGCTGCGTGAAGGGGGCGTGAAACCTTGCGGGGGAGGGCTTCGCGCATTGACCAGGTGCGCGACGGGCGTGCGCGAAACACTGCGCGAGAACCCCGGATGCCTGCGCCTATTGGATGCCGCACTGACGCAATGCGACCTCCAGCGACTGGTCCAGTACATATTCCCCGGTCGTAGACGCCGCTTGATTCAGGCCAACAGTACGATAGATAAGCGTCTTGCCGGATCGCATCTCTTTGAGAATTGACTGAGCCTTTTCGCCTGTTGACGCGGTAAACGGCGACATGGACCGTGCTGTGGCATCCATCGCCGTCTTGTAGGCGTTTTCCACTATTTGTTGCTGCTGGGGATCTTTCGGTGCGTAGGCTTGCATCGCTTTGAGCTGGCCCTCGGGCACATAGTCCAGCGGGGTTTCGCTGGTACTGATCGTCCATGCCTTGTTCTGATCGACTCTGAGCTGAACGTCGCCGACCGGGATCAGGAAACGGCCGCCGCTTTTCACACCGACTCGGAGGTCGCCGTTTACCACCTCAATGTATGGGTAGTATTGATTGCTGACGGTGTATATCCCCCCCTTTGTGTAATAGCTGCCCACCGTTACCGCGCAGCTGGATTTATCAGTGAATTTGTCAGTGTTGCGGACAGTCACCCATTCGACGGCGGGGCCGGTAGCACAACCAGACGTCAGCAGAGCGAGTAATAAGACAGGGGCGAGCTTCACATTCACATTCCTTGTATTGGGTCTGTCAGGTGGCCGGCAATATAGCAAGCGGGAATGCTATACCTCGTTAATCGGCCAGCATTTGGCTTCCTTCATGCTGTGTTTCTCCGAGACGGATTGGACGAACAGTTGACCAGCGAAAAGTGGTTACCACGTCTGGTCACGCCCCGCGGTATCCACCTTGGATCATCCTCAAACCGTGGATACCTGGGTGGATACTGACAGCGGTCGATCCGAAGCCTCCATGAAGGGAGGCAATCGGCCAAAACCGGACGCTCAGGTGACGGGAGTTCCAAGACCCCTGCCATTCTGAGGAGGCAGGATCAACTAAACGGCTCTGTAAGTTTGCAGCACAACATGATTTTCCAGGGCGTCACCGAAGGCTCGCATTAGCCCAATAGAGTCGTTGGTGATTTCGTCGAGGTCAGCGAGTGCCACTAAGGTATTTTCACCGTGGGCAATGGCATTTCTTCGTTTAAGGAGAACAACGTCTATGAACGTAGCTTTGTCTGCAAAAGGCTCAGGAGGAACTCCGCACACTAAGCAGATATCTGTTAGCACTTCAGAGTTAAGGTTCGCTTTTGTATTGATTAAGTCATCGTTCACCCTGCTGAAGCGATGATCCGAGGAGTTCAAAATCTCATCAACTAAGGCGCTCCGCTCTGCGATGCTAGCTTTCGATGTAGAGAGGGCGCCCAATCTCGGCAGAAAGTAGTTTCGGAAGAATTGCGTATTAAGGTCACCATATTGGAATTTTCTCAACGCCACATGCTCTAGGTACTTCTTTGCAGAAAACCTAACGTAGCCTTCCCAGTGAGCGTAGCAAATTGCAACTAGGGCTCGTAGCAGTACTCTACGTACGCCCTCATCACCTCGCCTAATTGCCGTTTTTAGGTCGGAGATTTCTTTGATTCGCCAGTTGCGGTCTTCTGTTATTTGCTCGGAGAAGTTGGCCTCGGTATAGGGTTTGCTCATGGACGGAACCATGCCTCTCCGAATGGAACGGTACGCTGAATGCGGACGGTGCCGCGGAGGCCGAGTGACGTGAAGCTCGCGGTCGCCGGTTGTACCCAGAAGTTTTCCATCCGCTCTCTGACAAAATCTCGGGACGCCACAGGACCGAGAGCAAGGATCGCGTGAAGGTTTTTAGCTACGCCTACGGCAATCCCTTCTAGACCGACAAGGCCAACTTTTCCGCCATGTGCGCCATTTTGAAAGCGTCGAAGGGCGTTACTTCCAGCAACGTCGTGAAGGAGTTGGAACGTTTGATTGATCAGCAATGCTGCGGCCGCGGGATCTCCGTTTTGCGATAGGATAACGATTCCCTCGTCGATATATTCCTCCACGTCAAGGCGGCCATCATACGGCACCTGGGTATGGACCAAGAACCGCACGGCCAACTCCATGTGTCTTTGCTTTTCAGCCTGCTCATCGCTGACAGATACCACACTCCTAAAGGCTTCCTGCTCCGCCGAGGCTTTCACAGACCGGAAGTAGTCACGGTTGATCATCAGCATTATGCAGTTCCGAAGCTCCTGAGCGTTTGCTTGGGTGCCTCCCGCATTCAGCCTCTGGAAGAGATCGTACTTGGTCTGGTCATCGCTAGGGCGTTTCAATATTTCGACGCCTAGTCGAGCACGGCGGATGGCCAACTGTTGCGTTTTGTCTAGAGGCTTCTGGTCTACTGCAAGAAGATCAACGAGGTCTGAAGACTCCCAAACGACGTTGTGTAGCGAGGGCAAATATTTAGTAGCTTCTAATATCGACGGCTTAAGCAACCCATCGTCTGGGTGTCGTAAGCGCCCCATGAATTCAAGGATGGACGAAATGCGCTGGAGACCGTCGATTAGCTCCCAAGCCCCATCGTCCCGCTCGAAAACGAAAATCGATGGTAACGGGATTCCTAGCAACAACGATTCAATCAGTTTTGACTTCTGACCAATGTCCCAACGGAAAAGGCGCTGAAACTCTGGGTCAATGATGATTTCCTCGTTGTCATACATGCCGACAATTTCGCCAATCGACATTTGGTATGCGTCAGTCCGTACTTGGCGCTGAGCATTGAGAATCTCTTCAGTAAGCATCGTTAATTCCATCTAATTAAGCTGTATCAGGAGACTACCATCTCGAAGCTAACGAGAAAATGTAGGGGCTACACTATCGTTAATTAATGCCAAGTCATTCCCTCGTGATGATGTGTGTCGGGGGACGCGATTGCTAGAGCCAGCGTGCGGCGGCGCTCGCAGTGTGCGCCCACAGATGCTTGCCCATAATCGGCCAGTAGCAAACCTGAAGCACCACGGAACAGGCTGCTTCGGGCCTTATACAGCGTTCAGCGAACGATCGATACTGGTCGATTTTTGCTAATCGTTTTTAAGGTGTGTACTCCTCAACGGTTGATAATTGGTCACGGAGGGATTTGCGTGGCGTGATTGCGAATGTGGTTGTCGGCCTATCTGTCAGCGCCGGCGACTTCTCAAGCTCGATATTGGTTCGGCTCCAGAACCTGACAAAACCTGACATTTGATCAAGTGCGGGGCTTGGCGCGATGTTGACAAATGTTGACATCGGTCCGACCTGGAATCGGTGGAAAAGCTCGCCGCCTGTTAGCAGAAGGTAGTCCCTGGGGAGGTTGGCCAGCCTGGCACCCTGTTAACAATTGTCAAGGTTGGCGGGCGCCAGGCGGCTCTGCGACGGATATCCCCGTGATGGATGGTAACCGAGCTGTGTGGTTACTTTTGGTGGTTACCAGAGTGGTTACCAGCAGGACGGTGAAACAGACGATTTGGTCTGAGTGAGACCATATCGTCTGTCTGGGGCGCTTTTCAAATAGAGCTCGGGCGAATATCCAGGCCGACATTCGTGTCGCCGCCGATTCGGAACCGCTTCACTTGGCCGGCTTTCAATATCGCAGATTGCTCTTTTAGCGACCCTGAAAAACTGCATAGCCCCGAACCACGTTCGTCTGCACCCAGCCCGACTAAGTGGTCCCCAGCGGGGACAAACAGGCTCACCGCCTCACCAGTATCAATGCGAGCAACTGGTCGACCGTCGATATGAATGGCTACAAAGCAGCCACCGCCTACAAAACCGGTATCGCGTGAAACCTGGATTGTTCCATACGGACCTGCGGGCTTTTGCCCATACGCCATTACCCTGCTACCAGGAACAGGTTTAGCCTGGTCGAACGATACCGGGGAGGTAGAGCAGCCAGTCACCAAGGCGGCCAGGGCAATTGCGGCGATGATCTTAAGCATGGGAACTCCTTGTCATGAGCTGCAAAGGTAGCACTGGCAGACCTCGGATCACATCTGGTCTTCGGCGTAGATCTCAGCGCTGATAATTGCCCCGCCCCACCGTCGCTCGCCGATGCAAAGCGGTACCGGGTTGCCGGACGCAGTTGTGTTCTTGGCGCTGCCGAAGGCATAGCCGGGGGTGTTCTCAGGCGCTGCGCTGGTCTTCAAGCCGCCGGCCTGGGGACTTAGCATTTGGATCACCCCTCCCAGAGCAAGGGAAGCGCCCAGCATCATCATCCCTGACGTAAACGGCGTCGCCGTATCGCCAGACGCGTATGTCAGTACAGCCCCGACTGCGAGCAGGACGACACCTACTACCGTTTGAAGAACGCCGCCGCGCTTGCTCCCGCAGATCACGGGGATAATCTTGATCTCGCGACAGCCTCCCAGTCCTAACTCAGCCTCGCCAACATTCTTACCATTTCGGAATACTGCGAACTCAATACCCTTGGTCTTGGCAATGGCTAGATCCTGGGCGAATCCCTGATGATTCACGTCTATCGCTCTCACCGCCTCTCGCACGTCCCCGTGATCGGAAAGCAGAAAAGTGTGTTTGCGTCCGTATTTCTTTGCGAGTGAACCGCCAAGGATGATGGTTGTGCGCGGGCTGTATTCGATTGCCAATGCGGCCATGATCTATTTCTCCTATTTGCCGTTGGTGACTTGGGTCGGTACTTCTGCTCCGATCTGCATTGCCAGCAGCATGCGAGATGCCATGGCGTCGTCACGGGTAGCCTTTTCGCGGCGCGGGTCAGGGTTCCAGGCTGAGCAGTGGGTAGATGCGTATTCCTTGGCGAATGGATTTATGGCTTTCAGCAGGTCCGCGGCAATGGCAGCCTCTTGCTCGGTGTAATACGGGCCGTCGATTCCGTCACGCCCAACTTTGACGATGTGATTGACGCCCCAAACGACATACCCGCCAATCATCTTTGGATCACTAGCAAAGTCAGTGATCTTGCACGCCTCGGCGAAGCGTTTCCGGTGCGTGGGCGCTTGGCCTATGGTGTTGCTGTCTTGGTCTGTCATGTTTTCCTCTATGCGCCGCTGGCGCTGGTCATGGGCTTGTGCCCGGTGGTGTTGCTCGGTGTCGCGCCACGTTTTCGTGATTCGCAAAACGTGGCGCGGAAAATGGTCAGTTGCCGATGATGCTCAGGGCAGGCGGGAGCTTTGGGCCGAACGGCGCACCAGGGGCGAATGGGTCGGGCAACTGGTCTTCTGGGCATTCCCTGATGAACCGGATCATGGCCGCGTGGCAGGCTTGATACAGCGGGCCACCGGCGCCCCATTCGTCGCTCTTGCGGTCGGCGCTGTCCTCTAGCTGGGATAGGTACGCCACTTCGCGAAGGCTGGTATCACCGTCTGCGCTGGCCTGCTGGCGATGTACTGGGTTGACGCCCAGTAGGTCGCACATCTGGTCGAAGCCCAGCGCCTGCGCCAGCCCCTCGCGGTCGAACATCAGTGATTGGCCAAACCCTGCGAGTGCGCTCCACGCTCCGCTGCGGGTAGCCTCCTGGTGTTCGCTGGCCTCTTCCTCCAGTTCCGCAATGGTCTGCCGGGTGAATGGGAGGAATGCATTCAACTTGCCCGCTTGCCGGCGTAGGGCTCGTCGTTCACTGCGGATAACGTCGAGCTGTTCAGCAATGGCGCGACCGATTCGCCGGGTGGTGATGAGCTGCGTGGCGGCGCTAATGCCTGGCTTCAAAGCGATGTTGCACAAGCTGGTGATAAGGCTGGGCGTCATGGGTGCGCCTCCATAGGTGTGTTGTCGTAGCTGGCGCGCAGGTGGGCGCCAGCCGTGCAATGGCGGCCGGTGGGCGCGTAGCAGCTCCGACAAACCATGATGTGGTTGAGGTACTGGTCACGGGCGTGTCGCCATTCGGGTGTGGCGGCGGCGGCGCTTGAGTGTGGGTTTGTGATGAGCCGGGGAGTGCGCTCGACAGAGCTGGCCAGCACTAGGCACGGGCGAGGCTGGCTATCCACTTTTGGCGAGTCGACTCCTGCGATAGCTGGCGGCATGTGATCGAGGAGAACGGAAAGAAGGCTCATGCCGTCACCTCGACCCGATCACTGCTGATCCAATGTTCCTGTGATCTCAAAAACACCGGCAACAGCGGCAACAAAGGCAACAGCCGCGTAAACCGTGGCTTCCAGGCGTTGCCGATGCTGCCAAACTGTTGCCACCGGTTTTTTACCGGCAACGGTGATAACCAAATGAAGGGAAAGTGCGGGTCTCTTATGTTGAAAATGAGGTGTGCGTTGCCAGTTGTTGCCACTTTTTTTATAGGGTGGCAACGGCTGTAGGCCATGCCACACAAGGCCGTTGCCGGTGTTGCCACTGTTGCCAGTGATTCTAGGTTCCTGTGAACTTGGGCAATCTGGATTGCTGGTCTTTGAGTGACGTTCATACGCCACCGCCTTCACGATCCATAATGTCCGGGTCGATCACATAGAGGCGCGCCTGGCCACCACCAGGGAGGCGGTAGTTTTTGGTTTTACGCTCGTTGTCACGGCGTGCGAGGACGTTAGCGCTCTCCAGAGCCTTGATGATGCGAGACAGGCCATAGCCGTGCGCCGCCTCGATAAGCGCCGGCTTGTTGAACAGGTATAGGCGGTTGGTGCCCACCAGCTCCCAGTAACCGGCCCGGTTGAAAACCTTGGTGTCAGGCGTTTGATCGTCGACATCTGAAAAGCGGCTGCTACCGTGGCGGTCGATAAAGTCCAGGATGCCGGCCAGGATCTGACGGTCTTCGGCGTTGCCGCTGCCAACCCGGCTGAGCCATTCGCCATACAGCAAGCGGCAGTCGGCGAGGGCGGTACCCGGCACCCAAGGCAGCAGGCCGTAGGCGATGGCCATCTCCCCTGCAAGCGCGATCACGGCGAACCGATCAGCCACCCGGCCGGCCTGGGCGTTGTCTTCCACAAAGCTGGCGCGTACTCCGGCGAAGTCTTCCAGCAGGCCCGGGCGGTCGTCGCTTTCGAGCAGCTTCTCGACAAAAGCTGGCCCAAGGTGGCCGTGGTGGGCGCCGACCGCCACGGTGAGTTGACGGTGAAAGTCCGCTCCCTCAAGCCCGTGCAATTCGTCGAAGGCCCGGTGTGTGCGGGTACCGGCGTTCACGTCGACCATGCGCAACTCGGCGCCAGCGTGGGCGGCATTGCCGGATATGGCCGCGTGTTCGGATAGAGAGCGCTCGCCGCTTGAAAGTGTCAGAAGGCGCCAGCTCAATTTGGCGCGGCCTTCGCGCTCACGGGTCATGGTGCCTTTGCCCTGGCCGTTGGCGAGGGAGTAGGCCATTTCCTGTACGCGCTTGGGATCAGCACGCTTGATCTCATCCAGGGGGAGGATGGTGTCATTACGGCTAGACGCTTCGATCTCCAGGCCGCCCTTGGTCATGTCCCAACTGGCGGCGAACACGCCCGGGTCGCCCCATACCGACGATCCGATCAGTTGCGCCAGTGACTTGCCGCTAGAACTGTCGCCCACCAGGTGAACACCACCACCCAGCACGCCGACCAAACTCAGCAATGGGCCAGCCAGGGAGCAGCCGATCGCCAGAGTCAGCACCGGGTTGCCCGCGCACTTGGCGGCCACCTCCGATTGCCACAGCGCCAGCTCGCCGCGCCGACTGAAAAGTACCTGAGCCTTATTGCTGGCCTGGTACCGCACATTGGCGCTACCGATGGTTCGCCCAGGCAGCACGAACGCTCCCGATTCATGCCACCCCGGCCGGCTGGTGGTGGCAAACACTTCTGCAGGATGCTGGTCGAGCAGGTACTCCATGAACGTGCCGCGTTTCTTGAGGGCGATAATGACGCCCATCCCGAACAAGGCACGCCGGGCGTCCTCGCCGCTGCCGCCGAACACTTCCATGGCGATGATCCATTCCTTGATGCCGCCCTCAGTTACCAGGCGCAGCAACCGCCCCTCGCTGCCGTCGTCGCTGTTGGTGGTGCGGGCCACGACCGTGACGGGGCTGGAGATCCATTCATCGGTGATAGGCCGGTCGCCGGTATCACCCTCGGCGTCGTCCTGGTCAGCGGCGGCGCGCTTAAAGCTATGCCAGTAAACGCCCGGGCGCAGCTTGCGGCCCTTCTCATTGATTACCCAATGCTCGTACACCGCCCAGCAGGGGCGATCTGGCGCAATGGTCGCGGCGTCCGGCCGAAGGTTGATGACGTTGTTGTCAGGCTTGGACATGGGCGAGTTTCCAGTTGGCGAGGTCGTTGAAGTCGGTGAGGTCATCGGGAGCGCCTTCCGGCCACTCAGGGAAAGCCACTTGGCCACCCACGGCCGCCGCCGCTGCGTTTGCCGCTGTGCGCCCCGGGTTGCCATCGGTGAGCCGGTCGTCGTCGCCGGCGATCACGATTGGCTGGCCTGGGTAGCGAGCGCGAAGGGCCAGCGCCGCCGGGATCAGGTTGCCCGCGTTCATGGCAGCGGCAACGACATAGCCGCCGTGCTGGTGGAGGCTGGCGGCCGTCGCCCACCCTTCGCAGATGCAAAGCACAGAACCTGGCTCGATGATGCCCAGCGGCGAATAGGTGCCCTTGATCCGGCCGCCGAACAGGAAGCGCTTGTCGCCGTCCGGCCCGATCCTTTGCAGGTTGACCAAGCGCCCATCTAGGTACAGCGGGATCAGCAGGTCAGCGCCACGCTGGCGCAGGCCGTAGGAGCGAACCGTCTTGGCTACCAGATACGGGTGGTCGGGTGAGGCGCGGCGCGCATTGCGCCACCAGTGATTAGCCTTCTCGGCGGCCTGCTGCTGGCGCCGATGTTGCTCGGCTTCGCGCTGGCGCCGGGCCTGGTCAACTCGCTCGCGGATCTGGGCCGCTTCGCGGGCGTCCACCGGTTCGCGACTACACCAGGTGCTGGCGCCTCCGGCTTTCCAACTGCCGAACGCGCCGGATGCAATGCCGTCCAGGTACAGCACATACCAGCCGTTGAGCGAGCCAGGCTTATCCTCCGGCACACGGAATCGGTGGATTGCACCGTCGGGCTCTGGTAGCCAGTCGAGAGGGCCATAGACGGCCTGGAGCGCATCACGGAATTGGATCGTTGCGTCTGTCATGCGGCCCCCTTCGGCGGGGTAAAACGCTTGGCCAAGTGCTCCAGTTTCTGAGTCAGGCGCTCCAGATCATTGCAGTGGCGGCCTTGGTCGCCTTCCGAGATGCGCAGCTCCAGGAAGCCCACCAGGGATTCCACCAGCAGCGCATAGCTGGCGCTGTCGATATGAGCGCCAGCAGTGGGTGGGCCGCCACTGCCCCTGCGCTTGATTGGGGTCACGTTATCCATGGCCGACCTCCCAGCGATCAGCGCCAGCAAAGGCCCGGCAAACTTGACCGTTGTTCACACCGTGCCAGCGGGTAACGTCGTCGATTGAATCAACCAGGCAGGCCGTCACCTGGGCGCCAGCATTGCGCATAACAACGCGCCCGCACTCAGCGTCGGCCTCGGTCAAGAATGGTCCCAGCAACGCCTTGGGCACCTTCGGGTGCGTGACGTAAAACAGTTCGATGGTTTTTTTCAGGCAAGCCTTCGGCGTACCCGCGTTTTTGCAGGTTAGGTTGTTCATGATTTTTTAAGCCTCTACTGGGTCTTTCGGCTTGAACCGCTCGGAGCCATTTCGCATTGCGCGCAAGCCAATCACCGCAGCCCTGGCTACGCGATCTATAAAGCCGATTTCAAGGTTGGTATATCGCCCACCCATGCCGCACAAGGCGAACTGAATGGCGCCGAATGCTTCGGTTTCATCATGCGCGGCCAGCTCGGTGATCTCGTAATCGAAGCAAGCAAGGCCCTTTTCCCAATCGGCAGCTACGCCAGGGTTGTTCCGGGGCCAGTTGATGAGCCTGCCCATGTCGTCGCGCTTGGTGAAACTGAGGTCATCCCGCGTTTGGATTGCCGTTTTCATTCGTCACCCCCGGCGCCCAGGCCAGCGTACCCGGACAGAGCGGCGGAAATTGCCTCGCGGTTGCAGTCGGCGGTGTTGGCGCCGTCAGCGGCTAGGTTCCACGCGACATCTACCAGATTGCGGACGTGCTGACTCGTGCCCTTGTCTGCCAATGCGGCATAGAGAACGGCCTCAACCTTGCGCAGGGCGATCTGGGCGCTTTCGAGATCCTCAAGCGTGTCGTGGGCAATCTCTTGGATGGTGCGGGCGGGGGTATTCATTGCACACCCCCGGCAGACTCTAGGGAGCGGGCAATGCTCATGTGGTGCGAGTAACGCTTGAGGCGGGTTGCGAGGCTGGAGTTTGCGCGGAGGGCGCTCAGGGCCATGCGGCGGTGAGCAAATGCGCGAATCGCAGACGGATTTAGGGCGGGCATACGTGGAGCTCCTAACGTAAAGAGGGAGCTGCCACGTTCGTTACCAAGCGAATGGGTGGCAGCTGTGCGCAGGTTGGTAAACCGGGACGTTAGGAACCCGGCAGGCACGAATGCCTCCCACGCACAGCCACCATAAAACGTAACTGCGGGCACAAAAAAAGCGCCTGCAATCGTAATGGGGGCGCTGTTGCGCCTAACGTTCAGCGGGTTACCAAGCCCGGTCGCTGAATTTGCAGCGACGGGCAAACCATACCGACGAGCACGATTGCTTGCAACAAAAGTTATCGACCGTTTATCGCTGATCATGAGCATAGCTGTCATGGGCGGAAGTCCTCAGAATCGACTGGCAGCTTCAGTTGCTCCCTCAAATGAGCGACGTACGCGTATACGCTTGGCTTGTCATAGCGCCAGTGGGCCAGGCGCCGACCACTGGTGCTGGCTTCCATCTTGCGGGCCTCCAATGTGCGGCAGGCGCGCCCATACCGTGCTTCGCGGAACGCCATGATCAGGCTCGCTTTCAGTTCCACAACGCGGTCGGTATTGCGGGACAGCGACAGCAGGAAGAACGCTTGATCTTCGTTCAGCAGGGCGAAGCGCTCCGGCCTACCACCAGCAGTTCCGGCCAAGGGTTTCTCCGTTTGAAACGGAACAACCCCGAACTCTTCAAACATCGCCAGGTAGCGCTCGATCAGCGCCATTGGGTTTTTGTGCTTGGTTCCCAGTTGCTTCGCGAGCTGGCGGCTATCCACGCGCGATTCGTTCTCGGTGTGGGTCAGCGTGATTGCATTCATGCTGTCACCTGCGCCGGCGGGTTGGTGCTGAGGTAGTAGAGCGCCATGCCCTGGTGAGTGCGCCCTTGATCGTCGGTCAGGGTGAGGCGGTGGGTCAGGATCTTGTGGCCTAAGCCGCGCAGTTCATTGATGCGGGCACCAGGGCGGACGATATTCAGTTCGCGGATGGCAGTGAAGGTATCAATGGGGCCAGCCTGTAGGCGCTCCAAAAGGCGAGCACGTTGTGCGGTTCCGCTCGTATTCTCGACGCGAGTGTTTTCGTGTCTGGCCTGTGGGGCGGCCTTTTTTTGGTTCATTAGGCGGCCACCTCGCGTAGAGCGATCCGCTGGCGCACCCAGGCTTGCGCCTCTGCCAGAATCCAACCGACAGGTGCCCCACGCGATTTGCTATCGCTCAGCGGGACGGGGCGAGGGAAAGTCGGGTCGTCTTTGAGGCGCTTGTAGATTGTGGGGCGGGCGTAACCAGTGATTTTCGATAGTTCACTGATGCGAATAATGACGGTAGCTGGATCAAACTGGTGGGTGGTAGTGGCTGGTATTGATTGCATGATGCTGTATCCCGAGTGATAGAGACTGATGTGTCCTCGGGAACAGATTTAAAGGTGTTGCGCCTAGCAACAGAAGTCATCGGAAAGCGCGTATCTCGTTCCGGACAGGCTTCTGCTAAAAGCTATTCCGGCACCCGGAAGGCGTCGGATAATTCCGGAATGATTTTTTCTCATTTTGATTCCGCTACGGCTGCTTTCCTTTCTTCCTTTTCTTTTTCCACTACTTGACCCAAGTACGTTTCAAGCCTGGTTGTTGCCTTGATAAGACGGACAGTCTCAGAGGTAATGCTCTGCTCCATCAATGGTTTGACCACTTTCCTAATCCGCTCTCCCATATCGACGTCTCTGTCCTCAAAGGCGATGGAGCTGGGTGGAAACAGCGCATTCGCTATTTGGTTATTCGTGAAGCGTACGCCTTTGATTTCTGCCCACTGGTACAGATCAAAAGCTGCGAGAATTCTGTACTTGTGCCACTTCTGAAAGTCGTCTTCGCTGATCGGCTTTTTGAATCGCTCATTCATATCGCTCCTAATTCCGGCGAGCCATACGCTGAAAGCAAGCTTGAGCGTTTCATCGTCGCTATCTAGGTCTACGGTTATAGGGACACCATGACAAAACTCTGGTGCAAGCCAACCAACCTTCTCCAGCGCCTCTTTTTTTAGCGAGCTTCCACTCTCGTAGATATCGACCACCTCATCCAGTAAATCCGAGGGGGCCTGCTTTCCTACAACGGAGCACACTTTTTTATAAAGCATTTGCCAAGAAGGATCTTCAGACCAAGACGCAGAAATTACGGCCAGGTCCGCTGCAATCATCGATCTCACTGGGAAAGGATCGGTGTGCCTTTCAGTCAGTCCATAATCGCCAGGGATGCGGCTGGCAAAAGTTTTAAAAAAGCTCTCTTGCTTAGCTTTGTCTAAATGATTTTTCGACTTAATAAACAAGGCGCGCATTTCTATGCACACCCCCCATTGCTCATGGGAGAGGGGGGCTTGATAGGCTTTGTAGTCAAACCACTCTGGAATTTCAGCTCTTGCCATTATTGCCCCCCCTTGACGGGTGTCCTTGAGATTGTTTGGTACCTGGATGGCCAAAAGTCCGCCATTCGGCCCGTAGAACTGGGCCAACCGGAAACTTTGCCTTGCTTGCATACTGTCTATCTAAACAGTGTTGGCGCTCAGTCTATAGCTGTCTATGCGGACAAAGGAAGGCCCGCATCAGGCCCTCTTGCCGAATCCACCTTGAACAACAACGCCTCCTGCGAGACCGTCGAGGTAGTTTGCATACCATTGCATCATCGTCGTGCGCTGCGGCAGGTACTGTGCCTTGTTGTAGACGCCAGCCACGCCCGGCTTTTTGTGGGATAGCTGGGCCTCGACGTGGTTTTCGTCGAAGCCGTTCTCGTTGAGTACCGTCGATGCGATGTGCCGGAAGCCGTGACCGGTTTGCCGGCCTTCATATCCCATACGGCGCAGCGCCATCAGAAACACAGTGTCACTGCGTGGTTTGGTGTGGTCGCTGCGGCCGGGGAACAGAAGGGCATAGCTGCCGGTGTACTGGCGTAGTTCCTCCAGCGCCTCGATTGCCTGAGACGAAAGCGGCACCAGGTGCTCAAGTCCCTTTTTACGGCCTTTGCGTTCGACTGGGATTGTCCAGAGCTTCTTGGTGAAATCGAACTCCGACCACCGGGCCTCGCGCAACTCGCTAGGGCGCACAGCGAATAGGCTCAGCAGGCGCAGACCGAGGCGCACATCGTGGGCGTGCGGATAGGCAGCAATTGCGCGGATCAGGCCAGGAAGCTCGTCGGGTGAGACGTGGGCATAGTTCTCCGCCTTGCCTGACTGGAGGTATTTTTGAAGCCCCTCAAGCGGGTTGTGGGTTGCCCGACCGGTTACTCTGGCCAAGTCGTAGGCGTCTCGGCAGTACGAGCGCACTCGGCTCATTTGCTCAAGGATTCCCTGTTGCTCCATGCCGCGCAGAAACTCCATCCACTCAAGCGGAGTGATGTCGGCATATGGGCGCTTGCCGAACACCGGGAAAACGTGACGTTCCAGGGCGCCGATGATTCGCTTGGCGGTGCCCGCGTCCCAGTTGGTGAGACGAGAGGCGTACCACTCTCGCGCCAGTGGCTCGAATGTCTCCCCAGCAATATCCCTCTCTGCTTTCTTGCGGGCTTGCTTGGTAACGATCGGGTTTTTGCCGTCGGCGGCGTCGGCGCGCAATTCGGCAGCTTTCTGCCTGGCGACTGATCCACTCACTTCGGGATAACCGCCAAGCCCAAGCCAGGACCACTTGCCGTCGGGCTTCTTGTATCGAAGCTGCCAGGACTTTTGGCCATCAGGCTTCACGCGGAAATAAAGGCCGCTCCCGTCCAGCTCGCGATACTCGTTGGCATCAGGCTCCAGGCCGGCCAATGCGGTATCGGAAAGGGGGCGGCGTTTTATCTCGGATCGCTTCATTTGGGCTTGTATCCCCTCGGTTCAATTATTTGTCGAGGATACACAGGGGGATACACGGAGGGAAGGTATAGGGGGATACAAGGAGAGATAGCCAGAAACAAGAAAGCCCGCACTAGGCGGGCTTCTTGAGGTTGTTTATAGACTCATTGAGACATCTGTAAACAGGTACTTGGTGGCTACACAGGGACTTGAACCCCGGACCCCAGCATTATGAATGCTATGCTCTAACCAACTGAGCTATGTAGCCAAGTGGCGCGCATTATTCGCGCAGAACGAGATTGCGTCAAGCATTTATTTTGAATTTTTATCTACGCTTTCAACTGTTTAAGCGAAACCGCCGGCTCGGGCGACGAGTGGCTCGCGATTCACCTTGTCGCGCATGAGAAAAGTCTGATCGAGTTGGGCAGATATCCCTGCCGCCCAACGCGTAGTGTGACGTTATTGGCGCTGGGGGTTGTGAGTGGCGCGCTTGAGGTGCTCACGTGCCCGTGACAAGCGTGAGCGAACAGTGCCAATAGGAATGTCCAGAACGTCGGCCGTGTCTTGGTAACTGCCGTCGGTTTCCAGCGACGCGTACAGCGTCTTGCGCATCTCCATCGGCAGGTGGTCGATGGCACTCAAGGTTTTTTCCAGGCGCTGGTTGATTTCAAATTCCCAATCCAGGTCGTGATTGTTTTCCTGACCATGCCACAACGACTCATCGAATTCGCAATGTACTGGCTTGGCATACAGGCGTCTGAAATGGTTGCGTATAAGGTTTTGCGCGATACCGCACATCCAGGTGCTGAGCGTGGCATTGCCGCTGAAGCGATCGCGGTTGCGCCAGGCTTCCAGGTATGTCAATTGAAGAAGATCATCCGCATCTTCCGGGTTGAGCACGCGCTTGTGTATGAAGCGGCGTAGTTTTTTTTGCTGGTCATCGGTCAGGTGGAGCATGAATTGAGGCGAGCTGCCAACAAGGTGCGCTAAAGCTTCAATAGGGATATTCATGATTTTTTCCTTAGGGTAGACGCAGTCGACGAATCTCGTCGGGAACCCCATAGCACTGCCTGTGCCAATCGGAAAAAACACATAACCTACTGATTTTTATCAATTAGTTTTTTTCGTTCATCTTTTTTTGAGCAACTGTTTGCGCTGCGCAAAGATTGCGCATGCAAGTCTTTTCAAATTGAACTTGGATCGGCGTTTGATGGAACCGAATGGGCAGCTTGTTCCACATAGGGAAACACTCTTCCTGTGCGGGCCTGTCCATGAAAGTCGAATCCAGCAACGATGTACAAAGGGTCCAGCGCCTGGACCAACCCGTTGTCAATACTGTTGCCGTGCCTTCACCCACGAAGGGCGTCGATCACCTTGGGCACTTGTTCAGCGAGGAGGTGGCGGTCAATACCCAAAGGCTGAGTGAGCGGAAGATGGGCGTCCGTGTGCCTGCGACCGAGCAGCTTGTGCAGCTTTATGATCAGTTGGGTCACCCGGCACAGGCGACATTGGCATCCGTGTCGCGTCGAATCAGGCTGCAACTGTTGCAGAAACCTTCGCTGGAGAAATTACTGGACCTTACAGGTGGAGACCCGGCGCGCGCGTTCGTGGTGCTCAAACATGTGGTGGCCCAAGCCGATAATGAAGTCCGTCCGTCCGAGGCAACCCTCGCGCGTGATGCCATTGCCAGGCTGGAGGTGCGCTTCAAAGGTGAGATTCAGGCTGGCTTGAACATCGCCGTGGCGCTACAGGCAGCCTGCGTTGATCCGAACGAACGCCAGGCATTGCGGGCGCTCTACTACACCAGCGTAGTCACCCGCCAATCTCTGGCGACGATGATGCAAGCCCTACTGGGGGTTTACGGCGGCGAGGGGTTCAGTACCGGGCTCGGTATCATGCGTAAAGCCTTGGCGGACGACATTGCGGCGATGGTGTCGTCGATGCCCACGCCTCTGCTGCGTACCTTGTTGCTGGGGCTGCAAAGCTGCGGCCAGTTGAGCGCCGTGTTGACGGGGTGCCGGTCGCTGGTCCAGCGCCTGAATATCGAACAGGATGCGGTGACGTTGCTGCAACGAATGTTAGCGTACGCCGGCAATGGCATCACGGTTGAAGAATTGCTTCAACTCGGGGATGAGCTGGGAGGGGGGGCGACGGATCGACAGGTGATATCCCTCAATGCCCTTTACCCTTTGCTTCAGCAGTTGCCCATGGCGTTGTGGCCTGATAGCCGAGCGCGTCAGGACACGCTGCTGGCGCTCTTGGCGGTGATCGGGGAGCTGGATCGTTCCATGCGCGGCCAGGCGGGTATCACCGGCAGGTCGAGGGGCCTGGTGTGACCGCGCTGTCGGCCATCAATAGTGTATTGCTCAAAGTGGCACAGCGCGCTGAAGTGCTTGGCGCCGTCGTGGTTTTGGCTATCGTTTTCATTTTTATCGTGCCGTTGCCCACTTGGCTGGTGGATATTCTCATCGCCCTCAACATCTGTATCTCATGCTTGCTGATCGTGCTGGCGCTGTACTTGCCTGGGCCGCTGGCGTTCTCATCGTTCCCGTCGATTCTGTTGCTGACCACGATGTTTCGTCTTGCGCTGTCGATCGCGACCACGCGCCTGATCCTGCTGGAACAGGACGCCGGTGACATCGTCGAGGCCTTCGGAAATTTTGTGGTCGGTGGCAACCTGGCGGTGGGGTTGGTGATCTTCCTGATCCTGACGCTGGTCAACTTCCTGGTGATCACCAAGGGCTCGGAGCGGGTGGCTGAAGTGGCAGCGCGCTTCAGCCTGGACGCGATGCCGGGCAAACAGATGTCCATTGACAGTGACCTGCGTGCCGGCCTGATTGACGGTGCACAAGCGCGAGACAAGCGGGAGCAGTTGTCCCGGGAAAGCCAGTTGTTCGGGGCCATGGACGGGGCCATGAAGTTCGTCAAGGGCGACGCCATCGCCGGTTTGATCATCGTCGTGGTCAACCTCTTGGGTGGTTTTTCCACGGGTATGTTCCAGCACGGCTTGAGTGCGGGCGAGTCAATGGCGCTGTACTCCGTATTGACCATCGGCGATGGCCTGATTGCACAGATCCCGGCGCTGCTGATCTCCCTCACCGCCGGCATGATCATCACCCGCGTGGCGCCCGACGGGAAAAAGGGTATTACCAACATGGGCGCCGAAATTGCCCGGCAAATGACCAGCGAGCCCAAGAGTTGGATCATTGCTTCGGTGGGGATGCTCGCGTTTGCAATCGTGCCGGGCATGCCGACCGGGGTGTTTATCCTGATCGCGCTGATCACCGGCTCCCTGGGTTACTACCTTGCTCGACAGCCTGTTCCTTTCCTATCTCTGAGTGGCGTATGGAACCGATCGTGTTGTTCAAGCAAGGCATGCTGCTGGTGGTAGTGCTATCAGCACCCCCGTTGATCGTGGCGGTGGTGGTGGGCGTATTGACCTCCCTGGTGCAGGCGTTGATGCAGGTACAGGATCAAACGCTGCCCTTTGGAATAAAGCTGGTGGCGGTGGGCATCACATTGATTATGACCGGCCGCTGGATTGGCGTTGAGTTGATCCAACTGATCAATCTGACCTTCGACATGATCGGCCGCTCGGCCCTGAACTGAGGTTTCGCCTGTGCTGCTATACCTCGATTTTCTTCCAAGTTTGCTGATCGGGATGGCGCGTATCTACCCGTGTTGCATTCTGGTCGCGGCGTTTTGTTTTCAGCATATACGCGGCATGCTCAGGCACGTTCTTGTAATGGTGATGGCGCTGATGCCCGCGCCGGGTATTCATGCGATGTTGGAAGGTAGCGATATCTCCGCACTGATGCTCGGCGCCCTGGTGCTGAAGGAGGTGGCCCTTGGATTGCTGCTGGGCGTATTGCTCTCCATGCCATTCTGGCTGTTTGAATCGGTGGGGGCATTGCTGGACAACCAGCGCGGTGCATTGGCAGGCGGGCAACTCAACCCTTCGCTGGGACCGGATGCGACGCCGATCGGTCATTTGTTCAAGCAATTGGCGATCTTTCTGCTGATGGTCACCCTGGGGCTTGGCGCGTTGACTCAGGTGATCTGGGACAGCTATCTGATCTGGCCTCCCACCGTGTGGTTTCCGCTTCCGACGGCCAATGGCATGGGCGTGTTCGTCGGGCTGCTTGGCGATACCTTCACACACATGATGCTCTACGCCGCGCCCTTTATCGCTGTGCTCCTGTTGCTGGAATTCGGCATTGCGTTGCTCGGCGTCTACAGCCAGCAATTGCAGGTGAGCTCACTGGCTCCGCCGGTCAAGAGCCTGGCCGGCATTGGTATCCTGCTGTTGTATTTTGCGCTGCTGCAAGACCTGATCGTCGGACGCATGAGCCAGCTTGGCGACCTCAAAAGCTCGTTGGGAATCCTGTTCAAGGTCGGGATGCCATGAGTGATTCAGGCGAAAAAAAGCATCCGGCGTCCGCAAAAAAACTGCGTGACCAACGTAAGAAGGGTCAGGTTGCCCAGAGTCAGGATATCGCCAAATTGCTGGTACTGACGGCTATCAGCGAAATCGCTTTGTTTACTGCCGAGACCAGCCTGCAACGCTTCCAGCAATTGATGTTATTGCCGATGTCTCGCCTCACACAGCCTTTTGTACGGGCACTGGAAGAAGTGATGTTCGAGGCGATGGTGGTGTTTTTTTCATTCGCCCTGTTGATGGCTGGGGTGGCGATTCTCTCGAAGCTGATCAGCAGTTGGATGCAGTTTGGGATGCTCTTCGCCCCGGAGGCGCTGAAGCTGGACTTCAATCGTCTTAACCCTGTCAGCCAACTCAAGCAGATGTTCTCTGCCCAGCAACTGATGAACCTGTTCATGAGCATTGTGAAGGCGTTCCTTATCGGCTTGATTGTGTACGTGGCGGTCTGGCCCTCATTGGACACGCTGATCAATCTGGCCAACAGCGATCTGCAAAGTTACATCGTTGCGTTGATCGCGCTGTTCCGTCACCTGCTGCATCTCTGCCTGGGCATGCTGCTGGTGCTGGCCTTGATTGACCTGGCAATGGTCAAGCACTTCTTCGCCAAGCGCATGCGTATGACCCAGGTGGAGGTGGTCAAAGAGTACAAAGACATGGAAGGTGACCCGCACGTCAAGGGTCAGCGCCGCGCATTGGCGCAACAGTTGGCCCAGGAAGAGCCGAAGGTCAAGCTGCCCAAGTTGGAAGAGGCCGATATGCTGGTGGTCAACCCCACCCACTTTGCTGTCGCGTTGTATTACCGTCCCGGCAAGACGCCGATCCCGATGTTGGTCAGCAAGGGTACGGATGCGCAGGCCCGTCAATTGATCGCTCGAGCAAAATCCTCCGAGGTGCCGGTGATCCAATGCGTGTGGCTGGCCCGAACGCTCTATACCGCGAAACTGGGTGCGAGCATTCCTCGCGAAACCTTGCAGGCCGTGGCGCTTATCTACCGCACCTTGCGTGAGCTGGATGACGTAGCCAAACGTGAGACGCTGGAGTTGCCAGAGCTTGAGCGGCGTTGATCATCGGCTGCGGCGTGAGTCCAGGGCTTCGAGGTTGACCAGTGACAGCATCCGGCTGAGGATCGTGTCGACAGCGCCGTTCGTTGCCGGTAGTGCGTGCCAGATGACCAGGGCATCCTGAGGGTCGAGGTAAATAAAACAACCACCGAATGCCAATGGTTGCTCATAGCGTCGCTCCAGCGCCCGCTGCACCTGCCCGGTTTGTACCGCCTCCCGAGCAACGTGCAATGCCAGTCCCGGTCGCTTGCCCGCGTGCTGTGCACATGCCTTGACCCCGGCAGCGAGCGACAGGTGAGCGGCAGTGCCACTCACCAGGTTGCGCAGAAATACCTCGCGTTGATCGTCCGGCATTCCCATAGGGCTCATCGTTCCAGCGACACCGTCTGGTAGTCCGCCCGTTCCCCGGCGGGGCCCGGTTCGACACGCATCTGCGATGGCCACCAGATTACCATCTTGTCCTTGGACGATTGCGGGCGCGAGCAGGAGTCGCCTTTGCAAGTAGGGGTGCAGCCTGCGACGAGCAGCGTTGCGCCGAGTAAGGTGGAAAACACTAAGTGCCGTTTCATGGATTGTCCTTCTGAGCCGCGTTGATCAAGGAGGGGCGTGGCACGCCGAGGTGTTCATCTTTCACCACTGGGCGCATGGCGATAAACACCTCGGCTTCTTCACCCGGCTTGAGCCAGGCGCGTGGCCACACGCTGACAGCCAGTGTTTGCGAATTACTGCACTCTTTTTCGTCGATACGTACATTGCGCTTGAACTGGTTGCGCAGCACCACGACCGCCACGTTGTATTCGGGGCCGGCATACCATTGGCTGCGTTCGTTGTTCAGCGCCAGCAGGTCGCGTGTGCTGCACAAGGTACTCAAACCCACAGGCATTGGCGCCACCTTGAAAGCCTTGGGAACCTCTCCGCTCACCAGGTGCGCCAGTGTGCTGATGATGTCGCTGCGCTTGATCACTGGCTGGTGCGGCGCATAGCGTCGGGCCAGCGGAGTGAGCGCAGCTTGCAATTCGACCTGATCGGCCTGGGGCAGGTAGCGTGACGGGTCGGCCTGGTCGCCGATCACGCGCGGGGTAAGAATGAACAGTCGTTCACGCCGATTGTTCTGCCGTTCGGTCGAGGAAAAAAGGGCCTTGCCCAACAACGGAATGTCGCCGAGCAAGGGCACCTTGTTTTGCTTGTCAGTACTTTCGGTGACATGGAAGCCGCCGACGACCAACGAACGCTTTTCGGCCATTACAGCCTGGGTACTGACCTTACCTCGGCGTACGTCGAAATTATTGGGATTTGCGTTGGAGTCTTCGAAATTTCCATCCTCAATATCAATCGCCAGATGGATCTGGTGACCGCCCCGGCTGGTAATGACCCGGGGAACAACCTGGAAGCTGGTACCCACGGTGATTGGCAGGATCGTTGCGACCTGACGCCCGGGTGTCAGGTATTGCGTACGGTTGAAGTCGATGACGGCAGGCTGGTTTTCCAAGGTCAGTACGGATGGGTTGGAGACCATGGTTGCCAGTCCTTTGGCTTCAAGTGCGCGGATATCTGCGTAGAACCGCTCGCGGTTCTCAATGGACAGTTGTGAGGACGTGCCAGGTGCCAGGTTGGTGCCTCCACCGCGAAATCGGCTGTTCTGAAACCCCCAGTTCACCCCGAACTCACGCAACTGTGTGCGCTCGATATCAAGAATGATCGCGTCGATTTCCACCAATTTGCGCGCGACATCAAGTTGGGCGATGAGCTCGCGGTACATGGCTTGGCGCTCAGGCAAGTCGTAGATCAGCACCGCGTTATTGCGCACGTCGGCTTCGACGCGAATCCGGCTGGTAGAGACGGATGCGCGCGGTGTGAGTGCTGGACCGGCGTCCTGCCCACCACCGGTAGCGTTCGCACCGAGTATCTGTCCTAACAAAGGGTTGTTCAGCCTGGGAATAGTTGGCGCGAGCGGGGAGGGCTGTGATGCCGGGCGCTGGCTCAGCCCCGATAATGTCGAGGACGACCGTGGCTCCAGCAACCCGCGCAGAACGCTAGCAACCCCCGGTATTGTGAGCTTCTCGCCGCGGTAATCCACTTGGTTGTCTGCGGCGTTGGCGAACTTCAGCGGGTAACTCAATATGCTTTGTTTTTCATCCGGTGAGCGGCGCTGACTGCTGAACTGTTTGATCTGTTCGATGTAGCGTTGAGGGCCAGAGACAAGTACGGCGCCATCTTCCGACAACTCTCCCCAGCCAAACCGGCTGTCGAGCAGGCCTATGTCGGTGAGCGCCTGCTTGAGGTCGGCAATGGTCTCTGAGGAAACTTCCAGCCGCGCCGATTCTTGCAGGTCCAGAGTGCTGATATAGAGCGTATTGTTGTACAAGTACCACTGGAAGCGGTGCTCTACTCCCAGCCTGTCGAGCATCGACTGCGGAGTATTGGCGCGTATCTTGCCATTGACGTTGCCCTCCAGCAGGCCTTCGATTTGCAGGCGCGTACCGAAGGTCTGGGCGAAGTCTTCAAGCACTTCCCGCAGCGGCTTGTGCTCGGCCTCGTAGGCGTACGCAGTGTTTTTCCATTCAGAAGGAATGGCCGCGAAAGCGCTTGGTACAGGTATCAGCAGCCAAGGCAGCGCGAACAGGCAGCGCCACCCTACTCGTTTTGACAATCTGTCGCGCGAATCAAAGCGCAAGCAAGTGTGCTTGTAGGGCTTGGTGTGCATAGGGCATTCTCTGATTAGTAAGACATCGAGCGTAGTGAGGTGGGTGTGAGCTGTTTGACCTGCCGTGCAAGGCGCACTGCAGTGGAACGCCAGGTGTCACGCTGGTTGAGTAGCGCTTGGAGACAATTAAGCAGGTTCGTGTGGTCACACGGTCCCTGGAGGCTTTGAATCAACCAGAGCGCACCCGTATCAGGTTTCAGCGCCAATGCACCTTGGAAATGATTCAGGCTGACAGCACTCAGGCGCATCCAGCCGGACAAGGCGGCGTTAGCGCATGGCGTCGCCGTCAGTTGGGCCTCCAGCAGCACGGCACCCCCCTGGCGCTTCAACATGATTTCGTCGTCGCCTTCGAACAAGGTGATCTGCTCTTTGTGGCTGCTCAACCAGTCTTTGACTAGCGCTTTCATCATTACTGGAAGCTCTCGAAGACACTTTTGAGCAGCATGTGATTGACACGGTTATGCTCGAGATAGGCCATTTGAGTGGTTGCCTTACTCATCGCCAACTCGAAGAACTCTGCATCCGATCCATTTTCGGCAACCTCTGCAGAGTGTTGTTGGTAACGTTTGTGTGCCGCGTCGCTGTTTCTCAATAATTGGCCAGAAAGACCGTTAAAGAAGTCCATGGTTTCTCCTTCATACATCGTGAGTTGGCGTTGATGAATGGGGTCTTGTTATGAAGCTTTCTTGTAAAGGGTGGGCGGCTAAACGTTTAGCCAATACTCTTTGTTGTTAGTGAAGAAACTCTCGAGCATTGAGTTCCAGTTGATGCGAAAGTCACCTTCGTCAGTGTTCAATACGAGTGTCTGATGGGGAACCGCCTCATCGGCGTGGAGCTTCCAGATTGAGATGTGATGATTGACCAGGCACTGCTTCATCTGTTCAAGATCATGGGGGTGGCACAGCAGTGTGGCGTCGGCTACCTGGACTTGGCTGGCGAGCAATTGTTTGCAAAGAGCCGCCAGTCTCTGGTGAGGCACTGTCTCGTCCAGCAGGCAGCGAATTGCCTGGTGGGTGATTGAGGTTGCATAGTGCTCCAGGCTTTCGCACATCGCTTGACGGTCGTGATCCCACTGTTTGAGTAGGGTGTCTGCCCGCTGCCATATCTCTAGTGAGGCTTTCTCCAACAGCGCTTCGCACTCTTTTTCTGCCTGCTGTATCAACTCCTCGACCTGAGCATTGGTGCGGATCAAGAGCTGGTTGGCCTGCTCCCAGTCTGCGAGTTCTTCGCGAGGGATCAGCCGGCGTGACAAAGCTGCGGGACCTTTGAGCAGCTCAATAGTGCGTCGACATAGCATCGTTGATTTCCTTACCCATTCGAGTCAGGCGGTACGTTATCGTTGGCCATTGTCGTGATGCGCCAGACAACGGCTTGCCAGAGCGTATTCAATTGACTGTTTACACTCGGGATCGAACCCTTGCTCTCTACTACCCGAACGCGTTCGCGGGGAAAGCGCAAGCGGAGTCGTTGCCACGTAGCTGCGTCTACCCAGCTATGGAGCAGTTGTAACGGGTCGGTATCGGATGCCAGCATCGCGGGGGGAAGTGTCTTGGATAAACGCAAACACCAAAGATGATGACTTTCGCTCAACGTCGAGGCGGCTTGCGGGTGAAAAGTATTGTGTATCAAGATCAGCGCCAAGCCGAGTTGCTCCTTCGTGGCCAAGGCCAGGCGAAGAACGGTGAGGTTAGGCAAAGGTGGCAAACAAGCTGCAACGCCCAAGAGGTTATGAGGTGCCAACCACCCGCTGCGATACAGCGTATCCATTGCGGGATATTCGTCGCCTCTCCAGTCATCGTGGGCGTAACTCCAGGGAGACGCCCACCATTGGCTCCAGGCCAGATGCTCACCTGTTGGCTGATCGGACTCAGGCGTCATGGGCTGGACCTATCGATGGGGTCGCCAGAGGCGTGCCTTCTCTAAGCCGTTGGCGCCGAGTGTGCAATACCACTCCCCCAGCCAAGGCTGCGACCAGGCCGAGCAGAAAAACGGTCACGCTGGTTCGCCAGAATCCAAGGTCCTCGGCGGACACCAGAAACGGGCCGAAGTACACCAGGCGTTGCTGTTCCTGGTAGGTCGTGGCCGGCACGAATATCACGGTCAGCTTTTGTGGGTTGTCCACTGCAGCAGTCATGCCCGGGATGCTGCTCGCCACCATTCGGCGCACCCGTGCGCGGATATTGTCGGGGTCAAGGCGTGGATCATGTTTGATAAATACTGACGCCGAGGCCGGTTGGACAGGCTCCCCGGGTGCGATGCGTTCCGGCAGCACGACGTGCACGCGGGCGACGATCACTCCGTCAATATTGGACAAGGTGGCCTCAAGCTCCTGCGACAAGGCATAGATGTAGCGTGCCCGTTCTTCCAGGGGAGTGGAGATCACACCTTCCTTGCGAAACGTGTCGCCCAGGCTGGTCCGAGCGACTTTTGGCAGACCCGCGGCTTCCAGTGTACGTACGGCGCGCCCGATATCGGTTGCATTGACCGCCACCACCACGCCATCTTTCGCCGGGACTTTCTGCGCACGAATATGCTTGTCCGCCAACTCCGCGATGACCTCATTGGCCTCTTGCTCGGAAAGCTGGCGATGAAGTTCGACTCGCTCGCTGCAACCGCTCAACATAAGGGTCGCGGTCAGAAGGAGTGCGATAGGCAGGAAGGTATTCATGGCCACTACTGCAGATTGCTGATTTTGTCGATGGATTGAGTCGCCTTGGCGAGGCTTTTGACGAGCAATTGAGAGGTCAGAACCACGTTGGATAATTCGCGTGGGTATTGTCTGAAATCGTCGGGGTCGGCACCCTTGTTTGTAGATTTGAGTGCTCGTACCAAGCGACTTTCCTTGGACTTCAGTTGTTGAGCGACCTCTGTCAGCATCATGGGGGAATGAGGGGCCGAGCTGACGCCGTTTGGCTTTGACTGCTCTAACATTGAAGAGAAAAATCCTGCGTCCGTGTTGGATGTCGATTCAGCCTGCGTTGCTGCGTTGCTTTGGAGCACACGGTGTTGTGCTGAAAAGTCATATTCTTTTATCTGCATATAGGGCCTTCGATGCTTGGCTTGGAAACAGCGCTCGAGTGGATGCCGACGTCGAGAGTTGCTATTCAGCGACTGGAGCGCCTCCCCGATAAATGGGCCGGAGAGGCACTTGTGTTATCGGACTTCTTTAGCCGCGGCGTATTTGTTGGTGATTTGCTTTGCTTTCAAGCTCAGTTCAAAACCCTCCCGGGCAATGGCTTCTGCTTTACCGAGCAGGTCGTCGCCGCCGCTACCTCCGCCACTCCCGCCAGTTTGAGAGCCTCCCAAAACGCTTGGGGTGTTGTTGTTACCGATACCGCCAATTCCACCTATCATAATGAAACTCCAGTTTTTTTCGTTCGGACGTAGATGTGTATGCCATGGGTGAAGTTGGAAATTTTCTGCAACTAAACTTGGCTATGTTTATGTGGTGGGTGGTGGAAAAACGTTCCGCATGTGTCCGGGTTGTTCGTTTCTAAATGTTAAATTTCGAGTTGTGCGGTTTGTAATGATGTTCTGATGGCTACTTGTTTATGAGTGTTGAGGTGTTTTGCCTACTCATAAGGTTGTAGGTGGCAGGTTGTAGAAACGCTAGGTTCAAGGAATAGATATATCCAGTTGTTTCATCCGGTAATACAGTGTCCGCTTGGCGACCCGTAGTGCCAGCGCAGCACTGTCAACGCAATGGTCATGGCGATACAGAGACTCTTCGATCAACGCTTTTTCGATGTGTTGCAGGCGTGTCTTCAGGCTTATTCCGTTCAGCTGTTGGTCATCCACCGCGTTTGATAGCGGAGCCAGGCCCAATACGAAACGCTTGGCGGTCGAACGCAGTTCACGCACGTTGCCGGGCCATGTATGGCACAAAAGCTGTTGTAACAAGCCTTCAGGCGGGCAGGGGGCAGGACAATTGAAGTGATCGGCTTCCTGGCGGATCATTTCAAGGAATAATGGGACGATGCGCTCGCGTCGATCACGCAACGCGGGAAGCTGGATGTTGACGACATTCAATCTAAAGTACAGATCACGTCTGAAGGCCCCTTGCTCTACCATTTTATGCAACGCATGCTGTGCTGATGCGATGACTCGCATGTCTACCGGGATGAAACGGGTCGAGCCCAAGCGCTCCACTCCGCGAGACTCAAGCACCCTAAGCAGTTTGGCTTGCAGGACCAGTGGCATACTGTCGATCTCGTCGAGATAGAGAGTACCCAGGTGGGCGGCTTCGACAAAACCGGCCCGCGATTGCATGGCGCCGGTAAAAGCGCCGCTGTTGACGCCGAACAGCTGGCTTTCCGCAAGGCTCTCCGGGATGGCCGCGCAGTTGACAGCAACAAAATTACCCCGCCGTCCCGACAGGCGATGAACCCTTTGGGCCAACGTATCCTTACCCGTGCCGGTTTCTCCCAGTAATAAAATGTCAATATTGAGCGGCGCAGTTCTGGCAAGTGTATTTTCAGTGTCTTGGCCTTCGATGAATGAAGTATCCATTTCAGTTTCCCTGTGGCAGATGGCCGACATCGAATGAGTACTCATTGTTGTTATTACACTAATAAGTAAATTGGAGGCAAGGGCTGGTCGGTAGCGATTAAGTTATAAAAGATCTCAGCTAAGATTAAAGTGGTTTTCTTCCGGTGATGTGTAGGAAAAGTTAAATTGTTTTCCTGGATTAAGTTGTCGTTATGTTATGTGTTGCTATTTGGATTTTGGATGTAGGAGTAATCTGCGATTTTGATGTAAGCGTTTTTTACCTTACTGACATCCACAAAAAAGCCGATGCAGTGCATCGGCTTTTTTTGTTGGCAGAGACCGCGTGAAATACTTACACGTTGAAGCGGAAGTGCATCACATCGCCGTCTTTCACGATGTATTCCTTGCCTTCCAAGCGCCACTTACCGGCTTCCTTGGCACCCGCTTCACCCTTGAACTGGATGAAGTCGTTGTAGGCGATCACTTCGGCGCGAATAAAGCCTTTTTCGAAGTCGGTGTGGATCACGCCAGCGGCCTGTGGTGCGGTAGCACCGACCTTGACGGTCCAGGCGCGGACTTCTTCAACGCCGGCGGTGAAGTAGGTCTGCAGGTTGAGCATTTCGTAGCCGGCGCGGATCACACGGTTCAGGCCCGGCTCTTCCAGGCCCAGGGCCTCAAGGAACATGTCTTTTTCTTCGCCGTCATCCAGTTCGGCGATTTCCGCCTCGATCTTGTTGCACACCGGCACCACGATCGCGCCTTCTTCTTCGGCGATGGCCTTGACCACGTCCAGCAGCGGGTTGTTCTCGAAGCCGTCTTCGGCGACGTTGGCGATGTACATCACAGGCTTGGTGGTCAGCAGGTGGAAGCCCTTGATCACGGCCTTTTCGTCAGCGCCCATGTTCTTCATCAGGCTGCGTGCCGGCTTGCCTTCGGTGAAGTGAGCGATCAACTGCTCCAGCAAGCCTTTCTGGACCACGGCGTCCTTGTCACCACCTTTGGCGTTGCGCGCGACTTTCTGCAGTTGTTTCTCGCAGCTGTCGAGGTCGGCGAAGATCAGTTCCAGGTCGATGATCTCGATGTCGCGTTTCGGGTCGACACTGTTGGAGACGTGAATCACGTTCTCGTCTTCAAAGCAGCGGACCACGTGGGCGATGGCATCGGTTTCACGGATGTTGGCCAGGAACTTGTTGCCCAGGCCTTCACCTTTCGACGCGCCGGCGACCAGGCCCGCGATGTCGACGAATTCCATGGTGGTCGGCAAGATGCGTTTTGGATTGACGATGGCCGCCAGGGCGTCCAGGCGTGGATCCGGCATCGGCACGATACCGCTGTTGGGCTCGATGGTGCAGAAGGGGAAGTTCTCCGCTGCAATACCGGACTTGGTCAAGGCGTTGAACAGGGTGGATTTGCCGACGTTGGGCAGGCCGACGATGCCGCAATTGAATCCCATGGTGTTTCCCCTCGGTAAGAGTCAGGCCTTCTGGCTGTGCAGGTTTTTCATCGCGCGGTTCCATTCACCGGCGAAGATATCCGGCAGCACGCCGAGGGCAAAGTCGATGCTGGCATCGAGTTTTTCCTGTTCGGCGCGTGGCGCACGACCCAGGACGAAATTTGAAACCATACTGGCAACGCCTGGGTGGCCAATGCCGAGCCGCAGACGGTAGAAGTTATTCTGATTGCCCAACTGCGCAATGATGTCGCGCAGGCCATTGTGCCCACCATGCCCGCCGCCGAGCTTGAGCTTGGCAACACCGGGTGGCAGGTCCAGTTCGTCATGGGCCACCAGGATTTCCTCGGGTTTGATCCGGAAGAACCCCGCAAGCGCCGCGACAGCCTGGCCGCTGCGGTTCATGTAGGTGGTGGGAATCAGCAGACGAACATCCTGACCCTGGTGCGAGAAGCGCCCGGTCAGGCCAAAATATTTGCGATCGGCCACCAGGTTCACACCTTGGGCGTGGGCGATGCGCTCAACAAAAAGGGCCCCCGCGTTATGCCGGGTCTGTTCGTATTCGGCGCCTGGATTTCCCAGGCCAACGATCAGTTTAATGGCAGTCACGACAGGGGCCCTTCCTTTGGAGTTGTGGATAACATCGCCGCAACCTGTGTGCGGCGAAAGTGGACGACAGAAGCTATTTACTCAAGAGTAAACGCCGCGTTATCGCCCGCTTTCTCGCTACGTTCCGGTCCGCGATGTTTCCTCAAGCTCCGGCAATACAGAGTGAATTACTCTGCAGCGCCTTCTTCAGCTTCTGGAGCAACGCGTGGAGCGTGAACGTTGGCAACAGCTTTGTCATCGTTGTGAGCCAGTGCAACGAACTCAACGCCTTTAGGGGCTTTGAGGTCGGACAGGTGAACGATGGTGCCGATTTCAGCGGCCGACAGGTCGACTTCGATGAACTCAGGCAGGTCCTTCGGCAGGCAGGTCACTTCGATTTCGTTCAGGACATGCGAGATCTCGCCGCCTTTCTTGACCGGAGCGTCTTCACCAACAAAGTGCACAGGCACGATGGCGGTCAGTTTCTGGCCAGCTACAACGCGAACGAAGTCAGCGTGCATGATGAACTGCTTGGACGGGTGACGCTGCATCGCTTTAACGATGACGTTTTGCTTTTTGCCGTCAACGTTCAGTTCGATAACGTGGCTGTAGGCAGCTTCGTTTTCGAACAGCTTGGCGATTTCCTTTGCCAGGATGGTCACGGATTCAGCAGCTTTGTCACCACCGTATACAACGGCTGGGATGTTGGCGGCGTGACGCAGGCGGCGGCTCGCACCTTTCCCCAGGTCAGTACGCGCTTGAGCGTTCAGAGTAAAGTCAGTCATTTTGTATCTCCAAAATAGCCATCATCGAGGGGCGTTTGCGACCAGCGCCGTACTCGACATGGGCAAAAAAGCCCCGCCCCAACAGAATGTCGGGGCGGGGCGCTTTTCGTCAGTGAGATGTGCCGAAGGTTTGACCCTTAGCGGAACATCGCGCTGATCGATTCTTCATTGCTGATGCGGCGGACCGCCTCGGCAACGACCGGTGCGATATCCAGTTGACGGATACGCGCACAGGCTTGAGCAGCGGCGGACAACGGGATGGTGTTTGTCACCACCAGTTCGTCCAACACGGAATTCTCGATGTTCTCGATCGCTCGGCCCGACAGCACAGGGTGTGTGCAGTAGGCGAAGACTTTAGCCGCACCGTGCTCTTTCAAGGCTTTTGCCGCGTGGCACAGGGTGCCGGCGGTGTCGACCATGTCATCAACCAGAATACAGGTACGCCCTTCGACATCACCGATGATATGCATCACTTCAGAGTGATTGGCTTTCTCGCGGCGTTTGTCGATGATCCCGAGGTCCACGCCCAGGGATTTGGCAACAGCCCGTGCACGCACGACGCCACCAATGTCCGGGGACACGATCATCAGGTTTTCAAAGCGCTGGTCTTCGATGTCATCCACCAGAACTGGTGAGCCGTAGATGTTATCTACCGGAATATCGAAGAACCCCTGGATTTGGTCAGCGTGCAGGTCAACCGTGAGAACACGGTCGATACCTACCACGGTCAGCATGTCAGCGACGACTTTCGCGCTGATAGCCACACGTGCGGAACGCGGACGGCGATCCTGACGGGCATAACCAAAGTAAGGGATTACAGCTGTGATTCGAGTCGCTGAGGAGCGGCGGAAGGCATCAGCCATCACGACGAGTTCCATCAGGTTATCGTTGGTCGGAGCGCAAGTCGGCTGAATAATGAAGACGTCTTTACCGCGAACGTTTTCATTGATCTCGGCTGTAATTTCGCCGTCGGAAAATTTACCGACAGAGATGTCACCGAGAGGGATATGCAGCTGACGTACGACACGCCGAGCCAGATCGGGGTTAGCATTCCCCGTAAAGACCATCATCTTGGACACGCGCAGTACCTAGAGGCTGAGGGTAACCTGGATGAGTATAGAAAATGGCAGGGGCGGCTGGATTCGAACCAACGCATGGCAGGATCAAAACCTGCTGCCTTACCGCTTGGCGACGCCCCTGTATCTGTTGCAACGAGTGCCTAACACTCGGTTCCTTTAGAGCAGACTTTGCAGCTTGCGATGCAACATCGAAACGTTGCTTCCCTTTGCTACAAACCCTGTAAGGGTCTCTGTAAGAAGGGCCGAGACTTTATCAGCTTCAGCTTTGCTTGGGAAGCCCCCAAACACACAACTTCCAGTTCCGGTTAATTTTGCTTCGGTAAATTTACCTAACAAATTCAAAGCGTTACGTACCTCTGGATAACGCCTTGCTACAACCGGTAAGCAGTCATTTCGACTGTTTCCCTTGGGAACGGGGCGCACTTTAATGGGAGAAGAGTTACGTGTCAACAACGGATCTGAAAAAATTTCTGCTGTACTTACAGATACTTGCGGCACAAGCACGACATACCACGGCTCCTCGGGGTATTCCGGGCTGAGTTTCTCCCCCACGCCCTCGGCGAAAGCCGCATGCCCACGCACAAAAACCGGGACGTCGGCGCCCAGTGTCAGGCCCAGCGCGGCCAGGCGATCATCGTCCCAACCCAATTGCCACAAGTGATTCAGGCCCAGCAATGTGGTCGCGGCATTCGAGCTGCCGCCGCCGATACCACCGCCCATGGGCAAAATTTTATCGATCCAGATATCGATGCCGAGCCGGCATCCGGATTGTTCCTGAAGTTTTTTCGCCGCCTTCACGATCAGGTTGCTGTCGTGAGGCACGCCTTCGAATTCGGTATGCAGCTTGATCACGCCGTCGTCGCGCACGGCGAAGGTCAGTTCATCGCCGTAGTCGAGAAATTGAAACAGCGTCTGCAGTTCGTGGTAGCCATCTTCACGGCGACCGAGGATGTGCAGCATCAGATTGAGTTTCGCCGGGGAGGGTAGGGTCAGTGTTTGTACCGTCACGTTATTGCCCCAGTTTGCGCGGTTGCCAGTCCTTGATCACTAAGGTGACGTCAAGGTCGGGGCCGTGCAGCTTGATGCGTTCAGGCAGCGAATAACCGCTTTGCTCTACGTAACTCAAATACTCGACCTGCCAGCCATCCTGTTCCAGCGTGGCCAGGCGGCTGTCGCCATTGAGGCTCAGACGACTCTTGCTGTCGGGTGCGGGGAGGCCGCGTACCCACCAGACCAGATGAGACACCGGCAGCTTCCAGCCAATCTGCTCTTCCAGCAGCGCTTCCGGCGAGGCCGCTTCATAACGCCCCTGATTGGCCACTTCGAGGCTGACTTGCCCCGGGCGACCGGTCAGGCGTGCCGCGCCACGGCCCAGCGGGCCCGACAGGCGAATATCGTAGTAATCCTGGCGTTGCAGCCAGAACAAGGTGCCGCTGCCGGAATCTTTCGGTGCGCGAACCCCGACTTTGCCTTCGATTTGCCAGCCGTCGATGCTGCTGAGCTGATCTTTATGCTGCTTCCATTGCGCCGGGTTGCCCTGGCCTTCAACGGATTCGCGGCTACCTATGCCCGCGCAACCGGCGAGCAGGGCGATGAAACTGAAAATAACAACGTGGCGCAAGAACATAAGCTTAAAGGGTCTCGGATCCGGTCAGGCGCTTGATGGTGCCGCGCAGGATGGGGCTTTCGGGTTGTTCCTTGAGGAATTTTTCCCAGATCTGGCGTGCTTCGCGCTGTTTGCCATTGGCCCACAGCACTTCGCCCAGGTGAGCGGCGACTTCCTGGTCGGGGAAGCGCTCCAGCGCTTGGCGCAGCAAGCGTTCGGCTTCGTCGAGGTTGCCCAGGCGGTAATTCACCCAGCCCAGGCTGTCGAGTACGGCCGGGTCTTCCGGGTTGAGCTTGTGGGCTTGTTCGATCAACACCTTGGCTTCGTCATAACGCGTCGTGCGGTCGGACAAGGTGTAACCCAAGGCGTTGAGGGCCATGGCATTGTCCGGATCGCGCTTGATGATCAGGCGCAGGTCTTTTTCCATTTGCGCCAGGTCATTGCGTTTTTCCGCCTGCATGGCGCGGGTATACAGCAGGTTCAAATCGTCGGGGAATTGCAACAAGGCTTGCTGCAGCAGTTTCCAGGCACGTTCACCCTGATTGTTGGCTGACAAGGTCTCAGCCTGGATCAGGTACAGCTGGATTGCATAGTCCGGCTCAGCGTCGCGCGCAGCGGCCAGGCGTTTTTCCGCCTCGTCGGTGCGACCGTTGCTCATCAGGATATCGGCCTGGCGCAACTGGGCAGGCAGGTAGTCATTGCCTGGGCCGACCTGGGCGTATTCGAGCAGGGCGGCCTGCGGGTCGTTGCGCTCCTCTGCGATACGGCCAAGGTTCAGGTGCGCCGAATCCACATGGCTTTCGCGCTGGATCAGCTCTTCCAGGTAACCCTTGGCCTCATCCCAGGCCTTGGCTTCCAGGCACACCAGTGCCAGGGAGTAGCGCAATTCGTCATCGTCCGGGTATTGCTGGACCAGGCTGGCGAACTGCACTTTGGCGTCCTCCATGCGGTCCTGCTCGACCAACATGCGCGCGTAGGTCAGGCGCAGGCGCTTGTCTTCCGGATACTTCTTGATGCTTTTTTCCAGCAGCGGAATCGCTTCCTTGCCGCGATTGAGATTCTGCAGCAGGCGCGCGCGCAGCAGGATAGGCGCGATTTCGCCTTCTTCCGGTGGATTCTGCTCCAGCAGCTTCAGCGCGGCATCGGCTTCGTCATCCTGTTGCAGCAGCAAGGCCTTGCCGAAAATCAGTTGGCTGTTCTTCGGGTGTTTTTGCAGCAGGCGGTCGAAGCTCTTCATTAAACCGTTGCGCGTGTCCTGGTCAGTGTCGGCCGCCGACAACGCGAGAAAGTCGAAATGCGTGTCGCCCTTGCCCTGCAGGACCTTCTCCATATAGACCATGGAGTCGTCATAGCGCCCGGCGCGTGCCAGTTGAACGGCCGCCGCGCGTTGTGCTTCCAGGTCGTCCGGTGCGTTCTTCGCCCAGATCAGCGAAGAGTCCAGCGCAGCCTGGTCGGCGCCCAGGTACTCGGCGATGCGGAACGCGCGCTCGGAAATTCCCGGATCCTGAGTGTTGATGGCCTGGGTCACGTAGTTATCCAGCGCAATGTCGAAACGATTGCGCTGGCCGGCGAGTTCCGCGGTCAGCAGGCTGTACACCGTTTCTTCAGTGAACGAGGAATAAACCTTGGGCTTTTCAGGGGCGGGGGTGCTGTCTTCCACCGGCGGCGTACCGTCCGGCGACACGGGTGCCATGGCCTGGCAGCCGCTGAGGAAGACAAAAGCAAGGAGCAACGCGGAAGATCTATTCATATAGGAAGAGGACGACTAACCTGCGGTCGGATCATCATGACACAAGCCTTCGGCCAAACATAACCGAGTCTCAATGGGTGCCTTTATAGACACAAGGCATTAGGACAATAGCTTACGGTGGTTGTTCTGAATCTTTCGAAGTAGGACAATTGTCGGCTTCCCGACATCATCAGCGATATTGAATGGCCTTCCTCGCACTCGGTATTAACCACAAGACTGCCTCCGTAGACGTGCGCGAGCGCGTAGCGTTTACGCCAGAGCAGTTGGTTGAGGCCTTGCAGCAGCTCTGCCGGCTCACCGACAGTCGCGAAGCTGCGATCCTTTCGACCTGCAATCGCAGCGAGCTTTATATAGAGCAGGAACATCTTTCAGCGGATGTCGTACTGCGCTGGCTGGCCGATTACCACCATTTGAGCCTCGACGACCTGCGCGCCAGCGCTTATGTGCACGAAGAGGATGCGGCAGTTCGTCACATGATGCGTGTGGCAGCCGGTCTCGATTCGCTGGTGTTGGGCGAACCGCAGATCCTCGGTCAGATGAAATCCGCCTACGCCGTGGCGCGTGAGGCCGGCACCGTCGGCCCGCTGCTGGGCCGGCTGTTCCAGGCGACGTTCAATTCCGCCAAGCAGGTCCGCACCGACACCGCCATTGGCGAAAACCCGGTGTCCGTGGCGTTTGCGGCCGTCAGCCTGGCCAAACAGATTTTCAGTGACTTGCAACGCAGCCAGGCCCTGCTGATCGGCGCCGGTGAGACCATCACCCTGGTCGCCCGCCACCTGCACGATCTGGGCGTGAAGCGTATTGTTGTCGCCAACCGCACCCTGGAGCGTGCAAGCATCCTTGCCGAGCAGTTCGGCGCGCATGCCGTGTTGCTGGCAGATATCCCGGCCGAACTGGTGCGCAGCGATATCGTCATCAGCTCCACCGCCAGCCAGTTGCCGATCCTGGGCAAGGGCGCGGTCGAGAGCGCATTGAAGCTGCGCAAACACAAACCGATCTTTATGGTGGATATCGCCGTTCCTCGGGATATCGAACCCGAAGTCGGCGAGTTGGACGACGTTTACCTCTATAGCGTCGACGATCTGCACGAAGTGGTCGCCGAAAACCTCAAGAGCCGCCAGGGCGCCGCCCAGGCTGCCGAAGAGATGGTCAGCACGGGTGCCGAAGACTTCATGGTGCGCCTGCGCGAACTGGCGGCGGTGGATGTGCTCAAGGCGTATCGTCAGCAGGGTGAACGCCTGCGCGACGAGGAACTGATCAAGGCCCAGCGCTTGTTGGCCAACGGCAGCAGCGCCGAAGAAGTGCTGATGCAACTGGCCCGCGGCCTCACCAACAAACTGCTCCACGCGCCCAGCGTACAATTGAAAAAGCTTACCGCCGAAGGCCGCCTCGATGCGCTGGCCATGGCCCAGGAACTCTTTGCCCTCGGTGAGGGCGCGTCAGATAGCTCTTCGGATAAAAAACCGCAATGAAAGCGTCACTGCTCAATAAACTGGACGTGCTCCAGGACCGTTTCGAAGAACTGACCGCCTTGCTTGGCGATGGCGAAGTCATCTCTGATCAGACCAAATTCCGTACGTATTCCAAGGAATACGCGGAAGTTGAGCCGATTGTGACCACCTATGGGCAGTGGCTTAAAACCCAGGCCGACCTCGAAGGCGCCCAGGCGCTGCTCAAGGATAGCGACCCGGACATGCGTGAAATGGCCGTGGAAGAAGTCCGCGAAGCCAAGGAAAAGCTGGCTGCGCTGGAAGGCGATCTGCAACGCATGCTGCTGCCCAAGGACCCGAATGACGGGCGCAACGTGTTCCTCGAAATCCGGGCCGGCACTGGCGGCGACGAGGCGGCGATCTTCTCCGGCGACCTGTTCCGCATGTATTCGCGCTACGCCGAACGTCGCGGCTGGCGTGTGGAGATCTTGTCCGAGAACGAAGGCGAACACGGCGGTTATAAAGAAGTCATCGCGCGGGTCGAAGGCGACAATGTCTACGGCAAGCTCAAATTCGAGTCCGGTGCGCACCGTGTACAACGCGTCCCCGCCACGGAATCCCAAGGCCGCATCCACACCTCGGCGTGTACTGTCGCGGTGTTGCCTGAGCCGGACGAGCAAGAAGCCATCGAGATCAACCCGGCCGACCTGCGCGTCGACACCTACCGCTCGTCGGGCGCTGGCGGTCAGCACGTCAACAAGACCGACTCCGCCATCCGCATCACTCACTTGCCGTCGGGCATCGTGGTGGAGTGCCAGGAAGAGCGTTCCCAGCACAAGAACCGTGCGCGGGCCATGTCCTGGCTGTCGGCCAAGCTCAACGACCAGCAGACCAGCGCCGCCGCCAACGCGATTGCCAGCGAGCGCAAGCTGTTGGTCGGCTCGGGCGACCGCTCCGAGCGCATCCGCACCTACAACTTTGCCCAGGGCCGGGTCACCGACCACCGGGTCAACCTCACGCTTTACTCCCTGGACGAGATTCTCGCCGGTGGCGTAGACGCCGTGATCGAGCCATTGCTCGCCGAATACCAGGCGGATCAACTCGCGGCGATAGGTGAATAAATGACCATCATCGCCAGCCTGCTGCGCGCCGCTGACCTTCCGGATTCGCCCACCGCGCGTCTGGATGCCGAATTGTTGCTGGCGGCGGCCCTGGGCAAGTCGCGCAGCTACTTGCACACCTGGCCCGAGAAAATCGTCACCAGTGAAGACGCGCTGACTTTTGCCGGCTACCTGCAACGTCGTCGTGGCGGTGAGCCGGTGGCGTATATCCTCGGCCAGCAGGGTTTTTGGAAGCTGGACCTGGAGGTCGCGCCCCACACGCTGATCCCGCGTCCGGACACTGAATTGCTGGTGGAAGCTGCCCTGGAATTGTTGCCGGCCACGCCCGCCAAGGTCCTCGACCTGGGCACCGGCAGCGGCGCCATCGCCCTGGCCCTGGCCAGCGAGCGCCCGGCCTGGCACGTCACCGCCGTCGACCGTGTGCTGGAAGCGGTGGCCTTGGCCGAGCGCAATCGTCAAAGGCTGCACCTTAATAACGCGACGGTGCTGAACAGCCATTGGTTCAGCGCCCTGCAAGGTCATACCTATGACCTGATCATCAGTAATCCGCCGTACATTGCCGCCAACGATCCGCACCTGGTGGCGGGCGATGTGCGCTTTGAGCCAGCCAGTGCATTGGTGGCTGGCCATGACGGGTTGGACGACTTGCGCTTGATCATCAAACAAGCCCCCGCCCACCTGAATGCCGGTGGCCGGTTGTTGCTGGAGCATGGTTACGACCAGGCACCGGCCGTGCGCGACCTGCTGTTGAGTGAAGGCTTTGAAGAGGTTCACAGCCGCATCGACCTCGGCGGCCACGAGCGCATCACCCTGGGACGTCGGCCGTGCTGACCGATCAGGAGCTGTTGCGCTATAGCCGACAGATTCTGTTGCAGCATGTCGACATCGACGGCCAATTGCGCCTGAAACATGGCCGTGCCTTGATCGTCGGCCTCGGTGGCCTGGGCGCGCCCGTTGCGCTGTACCTGGCGGCGGCGGGCGTGGGCGAACTGCATCTGGCGGACTTCGACACTGTCGACCTGACCAACCTGCAACGCCAGATCATCCACGACACCGACAGTGTCGGGCAGACAAAGGTCGACTCGGCCCTGCGCCGCCTGACGGCCATCAACCCTGAAATCACGTTGATTGCCCATCGCACCGCGCTGGATGCCGACACACTGGCAGCAGCGGTCGAAGCGGTGGACGTGGTGCTTGATTGCAGCGACAACTTTTCCACCCGCGAAGCGGTCAACGCGGCTTGCGTCGCGGCCGGCAAACCTTTGATCAGCGGTGCGGCGATTCGCCTTGAAGGGCAACTGTCGGTGTTCGACCCGCGCCGTGAAGAGAGCCCGTGCTACCACTGTTTATATGGGCACGGCAGCGACACCGAACTCACCTGCAGCGAAGCTGGCGTGGTCGGCCCGCTGGTAGGGCTGGTTGGCAGCCTGCAAGCGTTGGAAGCCTTGAAATTGCTGGCCGGTTTCGGCGAGCCGCTGGTAGGCCGACTTTTGCTGATCGATGCTTTGACCACGCGCTTTCGCGAGTTGCGCGTCAAACGTGACCCCGGTTGCAGCGTGTGCGGGACGCAACATGGATAAGGGCGCGCCGATCGGTGTGTTCGACTCCGGTATCGGCGGATTGACCGTGCTGGAGGAAATCCAGCAACTGCTGCCCCACGAATCACTGCTGTACGTGGCCGATTGCGGGCACATCCCCTACGGCGAGAAAAGCCCGGCATTTATTCTTGAGCGCTCGCGGCGGGTGGCGGCGTTTTTCCGGGAGCAGGGCGCCAAGGCGTTCGTGATTGCCTGTAATACCGCCACCGTCGCCGCTGTCGCCGACCTGCGCCTGGATTTTCCCGATTGGCCGCTGGTGGGCATGGAGCCCGCCGTCAAGCCCGCAGCCGCCGCGACTCGCA
Source organism: Pseudomonas reactans (assembly GCF_013385825.1). Taxonomy (GTDB): domain Bacteria; phylum Pseudomonadota; class Gammaproteobacteria; order Pseudomonadales; family Pseudomonadaceae; genus Aquipseudomonas; species Aquipseudomonas reactans. The sequence goes on from NZ_JACAPG010000006.1 coordinate 85,506, forward strand.
GTGGCGTCGTCGGGGTGCTTGCCACCACCGGCACGCTGCAAAGCGCCAAGTTTGCTGCCTTGCTCGACCGTTTCGCCACCGATGTGAAGGTCATCACCCAGCCGTGCCCGGGCCTGGTCGAGCTGATTGAAAGCGGTGACCTGACCAGCCCAGCCCTGCGCCAGATGTTGCAGGGTTACATCGAACCGCTGCTCAGCGCCGGCTGCGACACCATCATTCTTGGTTGCACCCACTATCCCTTCCTCAAGCCACTCCTGGCGCAGATGCTGCCCCCCAGCATCATTCTCATCGACACCGGCGCCGCCGTGGCCCGTCAGCTCAAGCGTCTGCTGGACGAGCGCGACCTGCTGGCCGCCGGCAATCCTGAACCCGCGCAGTTCTGGACCAGTGGCGATGTGTATCACCTAAGAAATATCCTACCGACACTATGGAAATATCCGGGCGTTGTGCGAAGCTTCGCTTCGTGAAAAATTCGTGAAATACCGGCGTTATAAGCTGGAACTTCTGACTACACGCCAGCTTCTATAGCGAGATTGCCTGTAAAAAATCCTATAACTTCGTTTGGAAAGGATGTTTCTTATGAAGCGCTTGTTCTGTTTGGCCGCGATTGCGGCCGTTGTAGTGGGGCACTCTGTTTCGGCGCAGGCCGCTGGCCTGGAGTTCGGTGTGGGGAGCACCAGCGATTCGACCATGACCTATCGGTTGGGGCTGACCTCGGACTGGGACAAAAGCTGGTGGCAGAGCGATACCGGTCGATTGACCGGCTACTGGAGCGGCGCCTACACCTATTGGGACGGTGACAAGCGCTCCAGCGTCAGCAGCCTGTCGTTCTCGCCGGTGTTTGTGTACGAGTTTGCGGGGGAGAAGGTCAAGCCGTACATCGAAGCCGGGATTGGCGTGGCGGTGTTCTCGCGCACTAAAGTGGAAGACAACAACATCGGCCAGGCCTTCCAGTTCGAAGACCGTTTGGGTTTCGGCCTGCGCTTCGCGGGCGGACATGAAGTGGGAATTCGTGCCACGCATTATTCCAACGCGGGCATCAGCAGCAATAACGATGGGGTAGAGAGCTACTCGGTGCACTACACCCTACCGCTCTAAACACACCTCTCACTGTAGGAGCCGGCTCGCCGGCGATGCAGACACCTCGGTCTATCAGTGACACCGAGATGATGCTATCGCCGGCAAGCCGGCTCCTACAGGATGTCGTTCAATCAGCGGTAGGCCGTAGCGATCCCTTCGCGCTCGGTCAGGCATTCCGGCGCCCCCATCTCAAACTCCCGGCAGATCAGCGGCCGTCGCTCATAGATCGTGCACATCATCGTGTCCCGATCCAGCGCTGCGCACCAGCCGTCGTCCAGGCGCAGCATCACTTCGCCGCCCCAGTCATCGGTGTCGATATAGCGCTCCGGCACGCCAGTGTCGGTGATCAGCATGACTTCCAGTTGGCAGCAGCAAGCCGCGCAGGTCGAGCAGGTGACCGCGGATTCGGTGATTTGGGTGTGAGGGATGTTGGTCATAGGCGCGCAGTGTAAGGCAAGCGGGTGACGCAGGTGTGAAACGACTGACAGACGTCAGCGCGCCAGCCGGTGCAGGCCTACAAACACCGCCGTCCACAGCAGCGCCAGTAAGGCCATCGTGGGTGTCAGGCCGAAACCGAACTGCACGCCGGCCAACTGGCTACCGGCATAGTAAGAGAGCGGGCCGCCTACTGCGCCAAGTAAAGCCGCACGCCACCACGGGCGCGCGCTCCAGGCCAGGCAATGGCGCAACGTGGTCGCCAGCAACGCCCATAACAGGATCAGCCACAAAGGAATCAGCGGGCCCGGCTCAGTGAAATGAAACACACCCAGCGTGCGCAACACCGTATCCAGCAGTGTGCCCATTACCGTCACGCGGAGGATCAGACCGCCGTCTTCCGCCCATGAACTTATCCACAGCAGATGAATGGCGAGTACGGCCAGCCCTACCAGTAGCCACACGCTGTCACCGCCGAGTACGCAAGCAAACCAACCGCACTGAAACAGCACGGCATTGGCCAGCGTCTTAAGCACTGAAGCGTCCGAGCAGCGGCGGGTTGATCGCGGACGGCTTGGCCAGCAGCAATTGCGCGGTGCCGATGGTGCGTTCCATAAAACCACCTTCGCAGTAGCACAGGTAAAACTCCCACAGCCGCAGGAAGTATTCGTCGTAGCCCAACTCCGCAAGGCGGCTGTGGGCGCGGCGAAAGTTTTCATGCCACAGGCGCAAGGTCCGCGCGTAGTGCAGGCCGAAGTCTTCCATGTGCAGCAGGTTCATATCGGTGTCGCGGCTAACGACCTGTAGCATCTTTTGCACACAGGGCAGGGCGCCGCCCGGAAAGATGTAGCGCTGGATAAAGTCGACGTTGGTTTTCGCCTGTTCGTAGCGCTGGTCGCGAATGGTGATGGCTTGCAGCAGCATCAAGCCGTCGCTCTTGAGCAGGTGCGCGCACTGTTTAAAGTAGGTTGGCAGAAAGCGATGGCCCACCGCCTCGATCATCTCAATCGACACCAACTTGTCGTACTGGCCAGTAAGGTCACGGTAATCCTGCAGCAGCAGCGTGACCTGCTCTTGCAAGCCCAGGGCTGCGATGCGTTTTTCGGTGTAGGCGAACTGCTCCTTGGACAGGGTCGTGGTGGTGACTTTGCAGCCATAATGCTGCGCGGCGTACAGCGCCATACTGCCCCAGCCGGTGCCGATTTCCAGCAGGTGATCGCTGGGCTTGAGCGCCAACTTCTGGCAGATGCGCTCCAGCTTGTTCAATTGCGCCTGTTCCAGGGTGTCGTCGGCGGTCAGGAATTGCGCCGCCGAGTACATCATGGTCGGGTCGAGGAATTCTTCGAACAGGTCATTGCCCAGGTCATAGTGGGCGGCGATGTTCTTCTGCGAACCCTTGCGTGTATTGCGATTGAGCCAGTGCAGGCCCTGGGTGAACGGACGGGCCAGGCGAGCGAGGCCGCCTTCCATTGCGTCGAGCACATCGAGGTTGCTGACCATCACGCGAACCACGGCCGTAAGGTCCGGGCTGCTCCAGTAACCGTGGATAAATGCCTCGCCGGCACCGATGGAACCGTTGGCCGCCACCAGGCCCCACACGGCCGAATCAAGGATCTGGATTTCGCCCAGCAGGTGCGCTTCGCGTGCGCCGAAGACCTGCCGCTCGCCGTCTTCGATCACCACCAACTGACCATGGCGCAATTGGCTGAGTTGACGCAGCACGGCCTTGCGCAGCAGCGCGGCAGTCATGCCGTTGACGTTCAGGCGATGGGTCTTGACCGATAAGCTAGGGGATTTCATGGCGGCGATCCTTGGAGTACCCGACTGCAGTGCGAGAGGCGCCATCGGCGGCCCGGTGGGGAAAAATCGGTGTGCGTTTGAGCAACAGGCGCAAGGCCTGCCAATAGATCGCGAGACACGTCTTGGCGGTCATCCACGGAAAGCGCCATAGGTAGCGGTGCAGGCTGGCACGGTTCAGCGTCTCTTTCTGCAGGCTCAAGGTGGCATCGAAGACTTTCAATTCGCCCTGCCAGTCGGCCATGTGCACGCCGAGTTTGGCGGCAGGCGGGCTGAAGCTCATGCGGTACTCCAGATCGCGCGGCAAGAACGGCGACACATGGAAGGCCTTGGCCACGGCGAAATGCTGGTGTTCATCCGCGCCCAAAGCCTGGGCCGGCAGCACGTAGTGATAACGCTCGCGCCACGGGGTGTTGGTCACTTCACACAGGATCGCGGCCAGACGTCCGTCGGCCTCGAAGCAGTAGAAGAAACTCACGGGGTTAAAAGCCAGGCCCCAACTGCGGGCCTGGGTCAGTAGGCAGATAACGCCCTGGGGTGTACGCCCCAGTGCCTTGCCGACTTCCTGGCGCACGGCATCGCTCAAGCTGATGCCGGTGCGCGTCAATTCACGCAGATAGTCCTGCTGGCGAAAACCGAAGGGCGCCAGGCGGCTACGCCCGGCCAGGGGCGAAAGGCCAAGCACTTCGTGTTCTTCGCTCAAATCCAGGTACAGCAAGCCGATGCGGTAGCGAAAGGCATGGGCCTTGGGCGCAAACCGGCGATGGGCAATCCAGCCGCTGTACAGGGCGCTGTTCACAGGGTTTCCCCAAAGGCTTGGGCCACGTGCAGCGCGCTGACCACGCCGTCTTCGTGAAAACCGTTGGCCCAGTAGGCGCCGCAATAAAAGGTATTGCGCACGCCGGATATTTCTTCCCGACGCCCTTGGGCGGCCACCGCCGCCAGGCTGTATTGCGGGTGGGCGTAGGTGTAGCGGGCAAGCACCTTCAGCGGGTTGATCATTGGCGTCTGGTTGAGGCTGACGCAAAAGGTGGTGGCGCTGTCGATGCCTTGCAGGATGTTCATGTCATAGGTGACTGCCGCTTGCTTCTGCGCAGTGCCGCTGAGCCGGTAGTTCCAGCTGGCCCAGGCCAGTTTGCGATCGGGCAGCAGGCGAGTGTCGGTGTGCAGCACCACGTCGTTGTCGGCGTAGGGCAGGGCACTCAGGATGTCTTGTTCGGCCTGGCTCGGGTCGGCCAATAACGCCAGGGCCTGGTCGCTGTGACAGGCGAAGACCACGCGATCGAATGCCTCACTGCCGGCCGGGCTGTGGATAACCACGCCGTCGTCAGTGCGCTCGACGTTATGCACAGGGCAATTGAGGCGGATCTGTTCACGAAAGCTGCGGGTCAGCGGTTCGATGTAGCGGCTGGAGCCTCCCTCGATCACGCACCATTGCGGGCGGTTGCTCACCGACAGCAAACCGTGGTTCTTGAAGAACCGTACGAAGAACTGCAAGGGGAAACCCAGCATGTCGGCCAAGGACATCGACCAGATCGCGGCGCCCATCGGCACGATGTAGTGGCGGATAAACCGCTCGCCGTAACCGTTGGCATCGAGGTAGTCGCCCAGGGTCATCTCGGCGCTGATGCGCTGTTCCTGCAGGTCCAGTGGCGCCTGGCGATTGAAGCGCAAGATATCGCGCAGCATGCCCCAGAATCCCGGCGACAAAATGTTGCGACGCTGGGCAAACAGGCTGTTGAGGTTATTACCGTTGTATTCGAGCCGAGTGTGCTCGTCGCACACCGAAAAGCTCATCTCGGTAGGTTTGAACGTCACCCCGATCTGCCCCAGCAGGCGGATGAAGTTAGGGTACGTCCAGTCGTTGAATACGATGAAGCCCGTATCCACCGCATAGCTTTTACCCTCGACAGTCACGTTGACCGTGTGGGTATGCCCGCCTATGCGGTCGCCCGCTTCGAACAGGGTGATCTCATGCTGGCGGCTGAGCAGGTAGGCACTGGTCAGCCCTGCGATGCCGCTGCCGATGATGGCGATCTTCACAGGTCGTCCTTCTTCGGCGGCGGGCTGCGCAACATGCGTTTGCCGATGGCCAGTTGCGCGCGGTTCGGCAGTTTCGACAGTGGCCAGAGGGCTGCGATGAACAACGCGGGAAAGGCAATCTCCAGCGGACGCTTCTCCAGCTTGTTGAAGATATGTTTCGCAGCTTTGTCGGCCGGCCAACTGAGTGGCATCGGAAAGTCATTGCGTTCGGTGAGCGGCGTGTCGACAAACCCCGGGCTGATCACGGTGACGTCGATATTTTCCGACGCCAGGCTGATGCGCAATGATTCGAACAGGTAGCGCAGGCCGGCCTTCGAAGCGCCGTAGGCTTCGGCGCGGGGCATCGGCAGGTAGGTCACGGCGCTGGCGACACCCACCAGGTGCGGCGTGTGCCCTGCGCGCAACAGTGGCAGCGCGGCTTCGATGCAATAACTGCTCGCCAGCAGGTTGGTGCGCACCACGTGCTCGATGATCGATGAATCAAACTGCCGAGCGTCCACGTACTCACAGGTGCCGGCATTGAGGATCACGGTGTCCAGCGAACCCCAGACCACCCCGATATGCTCGCCGATCTCGCGCACGGTCTGGCTGTTGGTCAGATCGCCCGCGACTACCAGCACTTGGCCGGGATAACGTTGGGCGAGCGCTTCCAAAGGCCCTTTGGTGCGCGAACTCAGCGCTACATGGGCGCCGCTGTTGAGCAACTCCACGGCCAGCGCGGCCCCGATGCCACTGCTGGCGCCGGTCAGCCAATAACGGCGAGGCACTGTGCTGCTCATCCCATTCTCCTTTTCAGCCAACTGATGACGCTGCCCAGCACGGGCAAGTGTTCGTACAGCAGGGCGCCGGCATCGAAGTAATCTCGATGGCGGTACACCTTGTCACGCCACATCAGGTGCGAGCAGCCTTCCACGCGGATGACCTTGCCGCCCGCCAGGCGTGGGTGGCAGAAACTCATTTTCCAGCGCAGGTAACCTTCGCCTTCGGCCACCTGGTCGAAACCGTGGAAGTCGAAGCGTAGCTGGCTGACGTTGCTGTACAGCTCTGCGAAGTAACGGTGCAGGGCTGGCAGGCCATGCACTTCATGCAGCGGATCGGCAAAGGCGATGTCCGGGCTGTACAGGCTGTCGAGCAAATGCAGGTTGTGCTTGTCCAGCGTGGCAAAGGCCTGGGCGAAGCGGCGCAGGAAGTCACTCATGTTCGCCCCCGACAGCTTGGCGCGAAGGCAGGCTGCGGAAGGCGGCCAGGGCGCGTTCGCGGGATTTTTTCAGGTCGACAATCGAACGCGGGTAATCGGCCACGCCAAACAAACCGCCGACGGCTTCGGGGTTGTGCACTTCTTTCTTATTCAGTGCGGCCAACTCCGGCAGCCAGTGCTTGATGAAAATGCCCTCGCTGTCGAATTTCTCCGACTGGCTCAACGGGCTGAAAATCCGGAAGTACGGTGCCGAGTCGGTGCCGGTGGATGAGCTCCACTGCCAGCCGCCGTTATTGGCGGCGAGGTCGCCATCGATCAGGTGGCGCATGAAGAAACGCTCACCTTCGCGCCAGTCGATCAGCAGGTTCTTGGTCAGGAACATCGCCACCACCATGCGCAGGCGGTTGTGCATCCAGCCGGTTTCCAGCAGTTGGCGCATGGCCGCGTCGATGATCGGCAGGCCGGTGCGCGCTTCCTGCCAGGCAGCGAGGTCCTTGGGCGCATTGCGCCAAGCCACAGCTTCGGTTTCGGGGCGGAACGCACGATGGCGCGACACACGTGGATAACCCACCAGGATATGTTTGTAGAACTCGCGCCACAGCAGTTCGTTGATCCAGGTGATGGCGCCCATATCCCCGCTTTCAAACTCGCCGCCGTTGGTTTGCAGCGCGGCGTGCAGGCACTGGCGCGGCGAGACCACGCCCGCCGCAAGGTAGGCGGACAACTGGCTGGTGCCGGGCTTGGCGGGGAAGTCGCGCTCGTCTTTGTAGTAGCTGATTTGTTGATCGGCAAAGGCGTCGAGGCGGCGCCGGGCTTCGTCTTCACCGGCCGGCCAGAGGGCGCGCAGTGCTTCGCTGGGTGGTTCGAAACCATCGACCGTGTTCGGGACGGGATCGCTTTTGAGCTTGATCGGTGCCTGGGCTTTTGGTGCTGCGACCGTGCGCGGCAGGGCGCTGTGCAGGCGGGTGTAGCAAACCTTGCGGAACTGGCTGAACACCTGGAAATACGTGCCGGTCTTGGTCAACACGCTGCCAGGCTGGAAGAACAGTTGGTCGAGGTAGCTGTGGAAGGTCACGCCATCAGCTTCCAAGGCCTTGGACACGGCGGCGTCCCGGCGACTTTCGTGGATACCGTATTCCTCGTTGACGTGGACTGACTCCACCGACAGTTCGCGGCACAGCTTGCTCAATACGTCGGGCGCCTGATCCCAGGCGGCCGCAGTGCGAATCAGCAGGGGAACGTTCAGCGCGCCCAGCGTCTTGCTCAGGTCTTGCAGGTTGCGCAGCCAGAAGTCCACTTTGCACGGCGCATCGTCGTGGGCCAGCCATTGCTGCGGCGTGATCAGGTACACGGCCGCAATCGGGCCCCGCTGGCTCGCGGCGGCCAGGGCAGTGTTGTCGTGTAGGCGCAGGTCGGTGCGCAGCCAGATCAAATGCATTTAAACAAGTCCACGCTGGATCAGTTGCTGGTGGGCCGACAACAGGTCTTCGGCGACGAACAAATCAGGAATGTCATGGGTTAATACGGTCAACTCGGCCTGGTGGATGCATACCGTTGGTCCGACCATCAATTTTGGGCAACTGACGCCACTCAAAAGTTTTGCGAAAGCCGACAGGTGGAGCGCCTTGCTCGAATACAGCAGCACCGCGCGCGGTTGAAGGTGTTCCACTGCCAGGGCCAGCTCACCGGCAGGCAGCGGCCAGTCGAACACTTCCACCGGGCAATCGGCGCTGCTGGCGAGCCAGGCGCTGAGCCACAGGTGCGGCTCCAAGGGCAGGTCGGATTGATTCACCAGCAGCAGCGGCGCGCCATGCAGCTGGCGATTGTTGTGATAGATGCGCGCACCAAACTTGCTACGCAGCCAGGACAGGAAAAACACCCGCTCCATCTGTGCGCCGAACTGGCCTTGCCAACGTTGTTCCAGCTCCTGCAACAGTGGCAACAACAGTTGCTCGCACAGGGTGCGCGGCGGGTAAAGCGCCATGGCTTGGTTGAAGGCTTCATCCACACGGCGTTCGGCCAATTCGCTGATGGCTTGCACCAGGGTCTGGCGCAGGGTGTGCCATTCGTTTTCAACGACATCGGGAACAGAGAGCGCTGAGTCGATCAGGCCTTTGACCTGACTCACCGGCACGCCGCGATTGAGCCAGGTGAGGATGGTGTGGATGCGCTGTACATGTTCGGCGCTGAACAATCGATGACCTTTGGGCGTGCGTTGGGGCACGATCAGGCCATAACGGCGTTCCCACGCGCGCAGGGTCACGGCGTTGACGCCGGTCTGGCGCGCCACTTCGCGGATCGGCAGCCAGCCGGCTTCGAGGGCTTGGGCGATGTCTTCGCCGGGTTCGTCTTGCAGGGCAGCTTTCATGGTCTAGATCGCATTTCGCAGGCTGAGGTTTTCCGGGTGCGGTTGCAGGTAGGCCTGCTGCGCGATGTAGCGGTCCGGGTGTTGGCGAAAGTGGTGCTTGAGCAGGGTCAGTGGCACCACCAGCGGCACGATGCCTTGGCGGTACTGGCCGATAACGGTCTGCATTTCCTGCTTGTCGTCGGCACTGATGACTTGTTTGAGGTAACCGCTGATGTGTTGCAGCACGTTGGTATGGGTGCCACGGGTGGCGCATTGGCTCAGGCCGGTCATCAGGTCGCTGAAGTAACAGGCGGCCAGTTCATCGAGGTGGGTCTCTTTGGTCATGCTGCCCAGCAGGTGCCCGAGGCTTTTGTAGTGCGCCGGGCTGTGGGCCATCAACAGGTATTTGTAGCGTGAATGAAAGGCCAGCAGCCGGTGACGGGTCAGGCCTTCGACCAGCAGCTGTTGCCAATCGGCGTAGACGAAGACGCGGGTCAGGAAGTTTTCCCGCAGCACCGGGTCATTCAATCGACCGTCTTCTTCCACCGGCAGATTGGGGTGACGCGCACAAAACGCCTGGGCGTAGACACCACGCCCGCCTCCGTCGACCGGGGTGCCGTTGTCGCGGTACACCTTGACCCGCTCCAGTCCGCACGACGGCGACTTCTGCATGAAGATGTAGCCGCACAGGTCGGTGTGTTCCGACGCCATCTGCTGGCCGTAATCGTCCAGCGGCTGGGTGACGTTCAGTTCGCGGTGCACCGTGCCGACGGCCTGCGGGTGGGCCGGGTCGCCCACCAGGCGGATCGGTTCGCGTGGAATGCCCAGGCCGATAGCGACCTCGGGGCACAGCGGCACGAAGTCGAAATAGTCGGCGAGGGTCTGGCTGCACAGCAGGGATTGCTTATGGCCGCCGTTGAAGCGCACGTTCTCGCCCAATAAGCAGGCGCTGATGGCGATCTTCGGTTTGGTGATGCTGGACATAAGCGAACCTCTGCAAGATTCCTGTACAAGATTCGAATCTTGTACAACTAAATCTCATCATAGGTTCGATGCTGTACAAGTCAAATTATTTGTACAAGTTTTTTGCAGGGCACTTATTTCCAGCCGATTTTCCAGGCGCCATCGTTTTGCAGGGTTTGCCAGGCGCAGCGTTCGGCGCGCCGGGTCATGACGGCTTGCAGCTCGATTTCCAGCACGACGCCTTCTTCATCCCGAAACAGTTCGGTGACCAAGAAGTGTTTTTCTTTGTTGCGAGGATGAGCTGCTGTCCATTTCGACAGCAGCAGTTTTGCGGGATTGATGCGGTTCATTGCAGGTGTTCGATCAAGCGTCGCGCGGCTTCCTGGCCACTGAGCCATGCCCCTTCGACCCGGCCCGACAGGCACCAGTCGCCACACACGTACAGGCCCAGGTCGGCATCGGCCAGCACGCCGAATTCGTGGCTACTGGACGGTCGCGCATAGAGCCAGCGGTGCGCCAGGCTGAACGACGGCGCGGGCATGGCGCTGTGCAGCAGTTCGGCGAAGGCGCCGTGCAGGTGCTCGATCACCGCTTCCTTGGGCAGGTCCAGGTGGGCCTTGCTCCACGTGCCGGTGGCGTGCAGTACCCAGGTGTCGAGCTGGGTATCGCGCCCCGGTTTGCTGCGGTTGCGCGCCAGCCAATCGAGGGGGCTGTCTTGCACGAAACAGCCCTCCATCGGTGTATCCAGCGGCTTGTCGAACGCCAGGGCGATGGCCCAGGTTGGGTCCATCTTCACGCCGGCGGCGGCACTGGCCAACTTGGGCGCTGCAGCCAGCAGGGCAGTTGCCTGGGGTGCTGGGGTGGCGATGATCACGTGGCTGAACGGGCCGTGGCTTTCGCCGTCGGCGTCCAGCAGGTTCCAGTGTTGTTTGCCTTGAAACACCTCGGTGATGCGGCACCCGAACTCCACCGGCAGGTCGTCGAGCAGGGCGCGGGTGATGGCGCTCATGCGCGGCGTGCCGACCCAGCGGATCTGTTCATCGGGGGAGGGGGTGAGCTGGCCGGACTTGAAGTTGTACAGCTGGGGCTTCCATTGCTCGGCCCAGCCATTGCTTTGCCAGCGTTGCACTTCATTGACGAAGCGCCGGTCGCGGGCGGTGAAATATTGCGCGCCCATATCCAGGGAGCCGGCATCGCTGCGCTTGCTGGACATGCGGCCACCGCTGCCGCGGCTTTTATCGAAGAGTTGTACAACGTGCCCCGCGTCTCGTAACGCTCGGGCGGCGGAGAGACCGGCGATGCCGGTGCCGATGATCGCGATGGGAACAGTCATGGGGGGCCTCGTTTTACCGTTGGGTACAGACTACGCCGACACCAATAGCTGTACAATATTGTTTTTTGGTATAAGTTTTGGCTTACCTGTTCTTACGGCGTGACCTATGGTTAAAGCAGAGGCTTAATCCAACGTCACGCCCGCTGCTTATAAAATAGACTAGCGATGGGCGGCGAACGTTACATGAGGAACATCCCATGCACATTTTGCTGACCGGCGGTACTGGCCTGATCGGCCGCCAACTCTGCCACCACTGGCTTGCGCAGGGTCATCGGCTGACGGTGTGGAGCCGTCATCCGGAACAGGTTGCAAAGCGGTGCGGTGCTCAAGTAGCCGGTGTCGAACGCCTGCAGCAGGTTATCGGCCCGGTGGATGCGGTCATTAACCTGGCTGGTGCGCCGATCGCTGACCGCCCGTGGACCCACAAGCGCAAGGCGCTGTTGTGGAGCAGCCGCATCAGTCTGACTGAAACCTTGCTGGCGTGGCTTGAGGGCTTGGAACAAAAGCCAGCGGTGTTGATTTCCGGTTCGGCGGTGGGCTGGTACGGCGACGGCGGCGAGCGCGAATTGACCGAAGCCAGCGGCCCGGTGCAGGACGATTTCCCCAGCCAGTTGTGCATTGCCTGGGAAGAAACCGCCCTGCGCGCCGAAGCCTTGGGCATTCGCGTTGTGTTGGTGCGCACCGGTTTAGTGTTGTCGGCCGAGGGCGGCTTTTTGTCGCGGCTGTTGCTGCCATTCAAACTGGCGCTGGGCGGGCCGATCGGCAATGGTCGGCAGTGGATGCCGTGGGTGCATATCAAGGATCAAATCGCCCTGATTGATTTTCTTCTGCACAAGCCTGATGCCAGTGGTCCCTATAATGCCTGCGCGCCACACCCGGTGCGCAATCGCGAGTTTGCGAAAACCCTGGGCCAGGTGTTGCACCGCCCGGCGTTCATGCCGATGCCGGCCTTTGCATTGAAGGTGGGCCTGGGCGAGTTGTCCGGCCTGTTGCTGGGCGGGCAGAAGGCGGTGCCCGAACGCTTGCTGGCCGCTGGTTTCACTTTCCAGTTCACTGAGTTGCGTGCGGCCTTGGATGACTTGTCCAGCCGCCTCTAGAGATAGGATGTTGCATGACGGATCACGCGTTGTTACTGGTCAACCTGGGCTCGCCAAAATCCACCTCGGTGGCCGATGTGCGCAGCTACCTCAATCAGTTCCTGATGGACCCTTATGTGATCGACCTGCCGTGGCCAGTGCGGCGCTTGCTGGTGTCGCTGATCCTGATCAAGCGCCCCGAGCAGTCGGCCCATGCCTACGCATCCATCTGGTGGGACGAAGGTTCGCCGTTGGTGGTGCTGAGCCGCCGTTTGCAGCATCAGATGACTACGCAGTGGACCCAAGGCCCGGTGGAGTTGGCGATGCGCTATGGTGAGCCGTCCATTGAAACTGTGCTGACCCGCCTCGCCGCCCAGGGCATCCGCAAAGTGACCTTGGCGCCATTGTATCCGCAGTTTGCCGACAGCACTGTGACCACGGTGATTGAAGAGGCCAAGCGGGTTGTGCGTGATAAGAAGCTGAGCGTGCAGTTCTCGATCTTGCAGCCGTTCTACGACCAGCCGGAATACCTCGACGCGCTCGCGGCGAGTGTTCGCACCTATGTGGAGCAGGATTACGATCACCTGCTGCTGAGTTTCCACGGCCTGCCAGAGCGTCATCTGACCAAACTCGACCCGACAGGCCAGCATTGCTTCAAGGATGCCGACTGCTGCAAGAACGCTTCGCCCGAGGTGTTGAAAACCTGCTACCGCGCGCAATGTTTCAGCGTCGCCCGTGACTTTGCCGCGCGCCTAGGCTTGCCGGAAGATAAATGGTCGGTGGCGTTTCAATCACGCCTGGGCCGCGCCAAATGGATCGAACCCTACACCGAAGCGCGCCTGGAAGCCCTGGCTAAGCAAGGCGTGAAAAAGCTGTTGGTGATGTGCCCGGCGTTTGTTGCCGACTGCATCGAGACGCTGGAGGAAATCGGCGATCGCGGGCTGGAGCAGTTCCGCGAGGCCGGGGGGGAGGAATTGGTGTTGGTACCGTGTCTGAATGATGACCCGCAGTGGGCGAAGGCACTGACCACCCTTTGCGAACGGGCACCGCAATCATTGTAGGAGCGAGCTTGCTCGCGAAGGACGTCAACGATAACGCAGTGCTTCTGAGTTAACGCGGCGCTCTCAGGGGCTTCGCGAGCAAGCTCGCTCCTACAGGTAGGCGTTTAGAGGTTTAGGGTCAGGCTGAGGGTGAGGTTGCGCGGCTCACCCGGATTGATCCAATAGTTGCTGTAGGACCGCTCGTAGTACTTCTCATCAAATAGGTTGTTGAGGTTCAAGCCCACCGTGACATTCTCCGTAGCCTTGTAATGGGCCAGCAGATCGACGGTGTGGTAGGCCGGCAACTCGAAATTTGTGCCGGCCTCCCCTGAACGATCGCCCACATAGGTGAACGCCGCGCCCAAGTCTGAGCCGCGCAATGCGCCATCCTGGAACTCATAAACCCCTAACAGACTGCCGCTGCGCTTGGCCACGCCAAGGATGCGGCTGCCGGCCGGAATGGCTTTATCGCCTTTGGTCACTTCAGCGTCGATGTAGGCAAACGCGCCAATCACCCGTACGGCATCGGTCACTTGCCCGGTCAGTTGCAGGTCAAAACCCTGGCTGCGCGCCTTGCCCACGGCGCGGTTGAGGTTGGTGGCCGGGTCCAGGGTCAGTACGTTTTCCTTTTCGATATGGAAGGCGGCGAGGGTGGCGCTGAGGCGGTCGTCGAACAGCTCGCTCTTGATCCCCACTTCATAGCCCACCCCTTCTTCGGGCTTGAAGGATTTATTGTTGGCGTCCAGGCCGCTGTTGGGCTTGAACGAGGTGGAGGCGTTGGCAAATACCCCGACCTCGGGCGTGAGTTGGTAGAGCAGGCCGGCGCGTTGAGTAAAGGCGTCGTGGGTCTGCGTGCTCTTGGCGTGGTTGCGGGTGAAATCGTCGATGCTTTGCTCGAAATGCTCGAAGCGCGCACCGAGCATGCCGCGCAGGCGGTCGGTGAAGATGATCTGGTCTTGCAGGTTCAGCGCGTGGCTTTTGGTCTGTTCGAAGAAGTCGGTGCCGGAGCGCGTGCCGTTGGGTTTGGGCTGGCCGTAGACCGGGTTGTGGATATCGATGGCGTAGGGGCTGCCGGCGATAGCGGTCACGCGCTCCTTCTTGCGGTAGTCCTCGTATTCGGTGCCGATCAGCAATTCGTGCTGCCAACTGCCAATGTCGAACAGGCCGCGCAGTTCCAACTGGGTAATGCTGTCGTGCCAACCCGTCGAGCGTTCGCGGTAGCGGCGGTTGACGGTGTGGCCGTCGGCGTTCAGTGCGCGGTTTTCCGAGGCGTCGCCCCACAGGCTGCCTTGCTTGTAGTGGCTGGCCAGACGCAGTTTCCAGGCGTCGTTGAGGTGGTGTTCGAGGGTCGCCTGAATGCGGTTGTTGTGGTTGTCGATATCGCCATCGTTGGGTTCGCCGAGGAAGGTGGAGCGGGATACGCCGGGGGCGTCGACAATGCCTCGGTCGAAGGTCGAGCTGTGGCGCACGAACTCGCTTTCCACCAGCAGGCTGGTATCCGGGTCCAATTGCCAACTGAACGAAGGCGCGACGAATACCCGCTTGCTCTGCACGTGATCGCGGAAGCTGTGGTTGTCTTCCACCGCCAGGTTGACCCTTGAAAGCACACGGCCTTCGCTGTCCAACGGCGTGTTGACGTCCACGGCGGTACGATAGCGTTCCCAACTGCCGGCGCTGGTTTGCAGGGTGGTGAAGGCTTCGGGCTGGGGCTTCTTGGTGACGATGTTCACCGTGCCGCCGGGATCGCCCCGGCCATACAGGCTGGCGGCGGGGCCCTTGAGCACTTCAATACGTTCGATATTGGCCGCATCGGGTGTGCTCGGGTAGCCACGGTTGGCGCTGAAGCCGTCCTGATAGAACTCCGACGTGGTGAAGCCGCGCACGCTGTATTCGTAGAGGGTCAGGCCGCCGAAGTTGTTTTGCTTGGACACGCCGCCGGCAAATTCCAGGGCGCGCTCTACGTTGGTGCTGCCCAGGTCCTTGAGCACCGTGGCGGGAATCACGCTGATGGATTGTGGGATGTCACGAATCGCGGTGTCGGTTTTTGTTGCGCTGGCGGAGCGGGTGGCGCGGTAGCCTTTGACTGGACCGGTGGCGGACTCATAAGCGTCGGTGGTGACGCTGATGGCGTCGAGTTCCAGGGTGTTTTCTTCGGCGTAGGCGGGGTCGAGCAGCAAACCCAAGGCCAGGCCAGCCAAGGGGGCGATTCTTCGAGACGGCATGATAGAGCGTTCCAATAGCGATATTGAAACAATATAACATGACTAATTGAAGCGAATTGTTTTGAAACATCAACTTACAGGTGCCCGCAAATGGGCACCTGGGCGAGGCGCTTTATTCCTCTTCTTTGACCGGTGCCGGCGGTGGACGCAGCCCGATTTCCGCCAGCAACTTGATCTCTTTGCCGTTGCGCATCACTTGGATCGCCACCTTGTCGGTCGGCTTGATCCGCGCCACCTGGTTCATCGACTTACGGCCATCACCCGCCGGTTCGCCATTGATGCTGAGGATCACATCGCCCAGTTGCAGGCCGGCTTTCTGCGCCGGGCCGTCGCGGAAGATCCCGGCGACCACGATGCCTGGGCGTCCGGTCAAGCCAAACGACTCGGCCAGCTCCTTGCTCAACGGCTGCACTTCAATCCCCAGCCAGCCGCGGATTACCTGGCCGTGCTCGATGATCGACTTCATCACTTCCATCGCCAGCTTCACCGGGATCGCAAAACCGATGCCCTGTGAGCCGCCGGACTTGGAGAAAATCGCCGTGTTGATACCGGTCAGGTTGCCATTGGCATCCACCAGCGCACCGCCGGAGTTACCCGGGTTGATCGCGGCGTCGGTCTGGATGAAGTCTTCGTAGCTGTTCAGGCCCAACTGATTACGCCCGGTGGCACTGATGATGCCCATGGTCACGGTCTGGCCGACGCCGAACGGGTTGCCGATGGCCAGCGCCACATCACCGACACGCAAACCATCGGAACGGCCGAGGGTGATGGACGGCAGGCTTTTCAGGTCGATCTTCAATACCGCGAGGTCGGTTTCCGGGTCGCTGCCCACCACGCGGGCCAGGGTTTCGCGGCCGTCACGCAGGGCCACCACAATCTGGTCGGCGCCGGTGGTCACGTGGTTGTTGGTGAGAATGTAACCTTCGGGGCTCATGATCACGCCCGAACCCAAGCTGGACTCCATGCGCCGCTGCTTGGGGCCGTTGTCGCCGAAATAACGGCGGAACTGCGGGTCTTCAAACAGCGGATGAGCCGGTTTGTTGATGACCTTGGTGGTATACAGGTTGACCACCGCCGGGGCGGCGATGGTGACCGCGTCGGCATAGGTCACCGGGCCTTGCACCACCGCGCTGGTCTGCGGCGCCTGTTGCAGGTTTACATCCAGGCTGGGCAGACCCACCAGCTCGGGGAAACGCTGAATAATCAGCATCGCGATCAGCACGCCAGCCAACAATGGCCATCCAAAAAAACGCAGCGCCTTGAGCATCAAGTAAGTCCTGACAGGTTGCAGGGGGCGAGAGAGCGCCCATAATGTCGCGCATTATACGAGGCTGTGACGCCTGCGAACGGGATATTTAGGAGTCTTTTATGGCCGTCCCCCTTACCACCCTCGTCGAGGAAGCGGACCGCTACCTCGGCAGCGCCAAAATTGCCGATTATTGCCCCAACGGCCTGCAGGTCGAGGGTCGCCCGCAAGTGATGCGCATCGTCAGCGGCGTGACCGCAAGCCAGGCCCTGCTGGACGCGGCCGTCGAAGCCCAGGCCGATCTGATCCTGGTGCACCACGGTTATTTCTGGAAGGGCGAAAACCCCTGCATCACCGGCATGAAACAGCGCCGCCTGAAAACCCTGCTCAAGCACGACATCAGCTTGCTCGCCTACCATCTCCCGCTGGATCTGCACCCAGACGTCGGCAATAACGTGCAACTCGCGCGTCAGCTGGACATCACGGTCGAAGGCCCGCTGGACCCGAGCAACCCCAAGATCGTCGGTTTGGTCGGCTCTTTGGCGGAACCCCTGTCGCCCCGTGATTTCGCCCGCCGCGTGCAGGAAGTCATGGGCCGCGAACCGCTGCTGATCGAAGGCAGCGAGATGATCCGTCGCGTCGGCTGGTGCACCGGCGGTGGCCAGGGCTACATCGACCAGGCCATTGCCGCCGGCGTCGACCTGTACCTGAGCGGCGAAGCCTCCGAGCAAACCTTCCACAGTGCCCGCGAAAACGACATCAGCTTCATCGCGGCCGGTCACCATGCCACCGAGCGCTATGGCGTGCAGGCCTTGGGCGATTACCTGGCGCGGCGCTTTGCCCTGGAGCATCTGTTCATCGATTGCCCTAACCCGATTTGAGGGCCAAACCTGGGGGTATATTCATATACCGTTTCGATCTAGATGGCTCCCTGAATAGAAGCAGGTGCTGTGCTAGCATGCCCCGCTCGAACACGGCCCGCTGGCCGTCCATAAGATCGTTTTTCCGTGAGTAACCATGGTCGACAAACTGACGCATCTGAAACAGCTGGAGGCGGAAAGCATCCACATCATCCGCGAGGTCGCCGCCGAGTTCGACAACCCGGTGATGCTCTACTCGATCGGTAAAGACTCCGCCGTGATGCTGCACCTGGCACGCAAGGCCTTCTTCCCGGGCAAACTGCCGTTCCCAGTGATGCACGTCGACACCCGCTGGAAATTCCAGGAGATGTACACGTTCCGCGACAAGATGGTCGAGGAGCTGGGCCTGGACCTGATCACCCACGTCAACCCGGACGGTGTGGCGCAGGGCATCAACCCTTTCACACACGGCAGCGCCAAGCACACCGACATCATGAAGACCGAAGGCCTCAAGCAGGCCCTGGACAAACATGGTTTCGACGCAGCCTTCGGCGGTGCCCGTCGCGATGAAGAGAAATCCCGCGCCAAAGAGCGCGTGTACTCGTTCCGCGACAGCAAACACCGCTGGGACCCGAAGAACCAGCGTCCCGAGCTGTGGAACGTCTACAACGGCAACGTCAACAAGGGTGAGTCGATCCGTGTGTTCCCGCTGTCCAACTGGACCGAGCTGGACATCTGGCAGTACATCTACCTCGAAGGCATCCCGATCGTGCCGCTGTACTTCGCTGCCGAACGCGAAGTGATCGAGAAGAATGGCACGTTGATCATGATCGACGACGACCGCATCCTCGAGCACTTGTCCGACGAAGACAAAGCCCGAATCGTCAAAAAGAAAGTACGTTTCCGTACCCTTGGCTGCTACCCGTTGACGGGCGCGGTGGAGTCCGAAGCCGAGACGCTGACGGACATCATTCAGGAAATGCTCCTGACGCGAACTTCCGAGCGCCAGGGCCGCGTCATCGACCACGATGGTGCCGGCTCGATGGAAGATAAAAAACGTCAAGGCTATTTCTAAGGGGCTGTCATGTCGCATCAATCTGATTTGATCAGCGAGGACATCCTCGCCTACCTGGGCCAGCACGAGCGCAAAGAGATGTTGCGCTTCCTGACCTGCGGCAACGTCGACGACGGCAAGAGCACCCTGATCGGGCGCCTGCTGCACGACTCCAAGATGATCTACGAAGATCACCTGGAAGCCATCACCCGCGATTCGAAGAAGTCCGGCACCACTGGGGATGACATCGACCTGGCCTTGCTGGTCGACGGCCTGCAGGCCGAGCGTGAGCAGGGCATCACCATCGATGTTGCCTACCGCTACTTCTCCACCGCCAAGCGCAAATTCATCATCGCCGACACCCCCGGCCATGAGCAGTACACCCGCAACATGGCCACCGGTGCCTCCACCTGTGACTTGGCGATCATCTTGATTGACGCGCGTTATGGCGTGCAGACCCAGACCCGTCGCCACAGCTTTATCGCCTCGTTGCTGGGCATCAAGCACATCGTGGTGGCCGTCAACAAGATGGACATCAACGGCTTCGACCAGAGCGTATTCGAGCAGATCAAGGCCGATTACCTGAAGTTCGCCGACGGTATCGCCTTCAAGCCGAGCACCCTGGCGTTCGTACCGATGTCGGCGCTCAAGGGCGACAACGTGGTGAACAAGAGCGAGCGTTCGCCTTGGTACACCGGGCAGTCGCTGATGGAGATCCTCGAAACCGTCGAGATCGCCAATGACCGCAACTACACCGACCTGCGTTTCCCGGTGCAGTACGTGAACCGTCCGAACCTGAACTTCCGCGGTTTCGCCGGCACCCTGGCCAGCGGTATCGTGCACAAGGGCGACGAAGTCGTGGTGCTGCCGTCGGGCAAGAGCAGCCGCGTCAAATCCATCGTCACCTTTGAAGGTGAGTTGGAGCACGCCGGCCCAGGCCAGGCCGTGACCCTGACCATGGAAGACGAGATCGACATCTCCCGTGGCGACCTGTTGGTACATGCCGACAACGTGCCACAGGTAACCGACGCCTTCGACGCCATGCTGGTGTGGATGGCCGAAGAACCGATGCTGCCGGGCAAGAAATACGACATCAAGCGCGCCACCAGCTACGTGCCGGGTTCCATCACCAGCATCGCGCATCGCGTGGACGTGAACACCCTGGCCGAAGGCCCGGCGAGTTCGCTGCAGTTGAACGAGATCGGCCGGGTCAAGGTCAGTCTCGACGCCGCCATCGCCCTGGACGGTTACGACAGCAACCGCACCACTGGCGCGTTCATTGTCATCGACCGTTTGACCAACGGCACCGTGGCGGCGGGCATGATCATCGCGCCGCCGGTCACCCACGGCAGCTCGGCGCAGCACGGCAAGCTGGCTCACGTCGCCACCGAAGAGCGCGCACTGCGCTTTGGCCAGCAACCGGCCACCGTGTTGTTCAGTGGTCTGTCGGGCGCGGGCAAGAGCACCTTGGCCTACGCGGTTGAGCGCAAGCTTTTCGACATGGGCCGTGCGGTGTTCGTGCTGGATGGCCAGAACCTGCGTCACGACCTGAACAAGGGCTTGCCGCAGGACCGTGCCGGTCGTACCGAGAACTGGCGTCGTGCCGCCCATGTGGCGCGTCAGTTCAACGAAGCGGGTCTGCTGACCCTGGCCGCGTTCGTCGCCCCGGATGCCGAAGGTCGTGAACAGGCCAAGGCGCTGATCGGCGCTGATCGTCTGCTGACGGTGTACGTGCAAGCGTCGCCGCTGGTGTGCGCCGAGCGTGATCCGCAGGGCCTGTACGCGGCGGGTGGGGATAACATCCCTGGCGAGTCCTTCCCGTATGACGTGCCGTTGAATGCCGATCTGGTAATCGACACCCAGGCCTTGTCGTTGGAAGAAAGCGTCAAGCAGGTGCTGGAGCTGTTGCGCCAGCGCGGCGCGATCTAAGGATTGCAGTCACTAAAAAGCTCGCCATCGAGTAATCGATGGCGGGCTTTTTAACTTATTCAAGACCGGACTCGGTCATTGTGGGAGCTGGCTTGCCTGCGATAGCTGACTGCCAGTTGACACATGTGCAACTGACCCACTGCTATCGCAGGCAAGCCAGCTCCCACATTGTGATTACCTTTTGCCTGGGAACTGTGTGTGCAGCTTTTCCAGCAGCTGGTCTTTGTCTTCCCACAGCTTATTGATCCAACCCTGGAATGCCGCCCGGTACTCCCCATCCTGCTCATAATTCTTGCCAATGAACTCGGTCGGGATCTGCACTTCTTCGAACTGCACGACCACATCCTGCACATTCCCACACAGTAAATCCCAATACCCTGGGCGGCCAGCAGGGTAGTGAATGGTCACATTGACCAGTGACTTCAACTGCTCACCCATCGCATCCAGTACAAACGCAATCCCGCCAGCCTTGGGCTTGAGCAGGTAGCGAAAAGGCGACTTCTGCTGTGCATGTTTGCCTGGGGTAAACCGTGTGCCTTCAGCAAAGTTAAAAATACCCACCGGGTTGTCGCGAAACTTCGCACAGGTCTTGCGAGTGGTTTCCAGGTCCTTGCCTTTCTTTTCGGGGTGTTTTTCCAGGTAGGCCTTGGTGTAGCGCTTCATGAATGGAAAGCCCAGGGCCCACCATGCCAGGCCAATCACCGGCACCCAGATCAGCTCCTGCTTGAGGAAGAACTTCAGCGGACGAATCCGGCGGTTCAGCACGTATTGCAGCACCATGATGTCGACCCAGCTCTGGTGATTACTGGTCACCAGGTACGAGTGCTGATAGTCCAGCCCTTCCAGGCCTTTGATGTGCCAGCGCGTGCGCCGTACCAGGTTCATCCAGCCCTTGTTGTTGGTGACCCAGGCCTCATGGGTGTGGTTCATCAGCCATTCGCTGAAACGCTTGGCAAACGGCAATGCCTTGAACAGCGCCACGATGAACAGGAATGAACACAACAGGATCGTGTTCAGTGCCAACAACAACGAAGCGATCACCCCGCGCACGGCGGCAGGTAGAAAATCCAGCATTTAGATATCCATAGGTCGGTTGGCGGCTTGGATCGCAGTGAGCGCGATGGTGTACACGATATCGTCTACCTGGGCGCCGCGCGGCAGGTCGTTGACCGGTTTGCGCAGGCCTTGCAGCATCGGCCCCAGGCTCACGCAATCAGCGCTGCGCTGCACGGCCTTGTGGGTGGTGTTGCCGGTGTTGAGGTCGGGAAACACGAACACCGTGGCCTTGCCGGCGACCTGGCTGTTGGGCGCCAGTTGCCGCGCAACGTTTTCGTTGGCGGCGGCGTCGTATTGCAACGGGCCGTCGATCAGTAGCGAACTTTGCTGCTCGTGGGCAAGCAGGGTGGCTTCGCGGACTTTTTCCACTTCCTCGCCGCTGGCCGAGTCGCCGCTGGAATAGCTGATCATTGCCACGCGCGGGGTGATGCCGAACGCTGCGGCCGAGTCGGCGCTTTGCAACGCAATCTCTGCCAACTCCGCCGCGCTCGGGTGCGGATTCATCACGCAGTCGCCGTACACCAGCACCTGTTCAGGGAACAGCATGAAGAACACCGACGACACCAGCGTGCAGCCCGGCGCCGTTTTGATCAGTTGCAGGGCAGGGCGGATGGTGTTGGCGGTGGAGTGGATGACGCCGGAGACCAGGCCGTCCACTTCGTCCAGCGCGAGCATCATGGTGGCGATCACCACCGTGTCTTCCAACTGCTGCTCGGCCATCGGCGCGTTGAGGCTCTTGCTCTTGCGTAGCGCGACCATCGGCTCGACGTAGCGCTGGCGGATCAGGTCCGGGTCGAGAATCTCCAGGCCTTCGGGCAACTCGATGCCCTGGGCGCGGGCGACCGCTTCCACGTCCGCCGGCTTGGCCAGCAACACGCAGCGGGCAATGCCTCGCGCCTGGCAGATGGCGGCGGCTTGCACGGTCAGTGGCTCGCTGCCTTCGGGCAATACAATGCGCTTGTTGGCGGCCTGGGCTCGCTGGATCAGCTGGTAGCGGAATACCGCCGGCGACAGGCGCATCTCCCGTGGCGTGCCGCAACGTTGGTGCAGCCAGCGCGCATCCAGATGGCTGGCGACGAAATCGGTGATGATCTCCGCGCGTTCGCGGTCATCAATCGGGATCTCCTTGTTGAGGCTGTTGAGCTGGTTCGCCGTGTCGTAGGAACCAGTGCTCACCGACAACACCGGCAGCCCGGCCTGGAATGCGCCACGGCACAATTCCATGATGCGCGGGTCGGGCAGGGTGTCGCTGGTCAGCAACAGGCCGGCCAGGGGCACGCCGTTGATCGCGGCGAGGCTGACAGCGAGGATGATGTCGTCGCGGTCGCCGGGGGTCACCACCAGTACGCCGGGCTTGAGCAGCTCCACGGTGTTGCGCATGGTGCGGGCGCAGATGATGATTTTGGTCATGCGCCGGGTTTCGTAGTCGCCGGCGTTGAGGATCTGTGCGCCCATCAGGTCGGCCACGTCGCGGGTGCGCGGGGCGTTGAGTTCCGGTTGATAGGGAATGCAGCCGAGCAGGCGGAAATCGCCGCTGCGTAACAGGGGCGAATGCTCTTTGAGGCGCGCCGCGAAGGCTTCCATGCTTTCGTCGGTGCGCACCTTGTTGAGGATCACGCCGAGTACTTTCGGGTCTTTTGGGCCACCGAACAGTTGGGCCTGCAATTCCACGCGGCCGGAGAGTTCGGTGAGCACTTCGTTTTCCGGGGCCGAGACCAGGATCACTTCCGCATCCAGGCTCTTGGCCAGGTGCAGGTTGACCCGCGCCGCATAGCTGGCGCTGCGGGTTGGCACCATGCCTTCGACGATTAGCACGTCCTTGCCCACGGCGGCTTGCTGGTACAGCGTGATGATTTCTTCGAGCAGCTCATCGAGTTGGCCGTCGCCGAGCATGCGTTCTACGTGGGCCAGGCCCAGCGGCTGTGGCGGCTTGAGGCCGTGGGTGCGCGCCACCAGCTCGGTGGAGCGCTCGGGGCCGGTATCGCCGGGGTGCGGCTGGGCAATCGGCTTGAAGAAACCGACTTTCAGTCCGGCCCGCTCAAGGGTACGCACCAGCCCGAGGCTGATGGAGGTCAGACCCACACCAAAATCGGTGGGCGCGATAAAAAAAGTCTGCATGCGAATTCTCTGAAGGTGCATGGCTTCGGTGAGGTTCTATGGTTGAACGTCTACCGGGAATCAGGCGCCAAGGTTATCGTTATTCGTGTGCTTGCGCACACCAGCCGCAGGCAAAGGGCTGGCCTATTTTTTCAAGGCGTTGCGCGGGGTCGAGTACCCAGGCGCGGGACTGCCAGGGCGGCTGGTGGCGCAGGTGTTGGGTGTGGCCGCAGGACAGCTCGGCGACCCAGTGTTGATCGTCGTCCTGGTAGAACCCGATGATGAAGGATGCCGTTGATCGGTCCCGTCTGTCCGGGTTCTGTTCGCTTTCGGGCAAATCCTTGTTTAGACTTGTCCGTTCTTCATTCTTATGCAAAAGGTCTCGCCCCATGACGATCGCCGCTAACAAGGCTGTCTCCATCGACTATACCCTGACCAACGACGCTGGTGAGGTCATCGACAGCTCCGCCGGCGGCGCGCCGCTGGTCTACCTGCAAGGCGCAGGTAACATCATCCCAGGCCTGGAAAAGGCGCTGGAAGGCAAGAACGTCGGTGATGAACTGACCGTTGCCGTAGAACCTGAAGATGCTTACGGCGAGTACTCGGCCGAACTGGTCAGCACCCTGAGCCGCAGCATGTTCGAAGGCGTTGACGAGTTGGAAGTGGGCATGCAGTTCCACGCTTCCGCGCCGGACGGCCAAATGCAGATCGTGACTATCCGTGACCTGGACGGCGACGACGTGACCGTCGACGGCAACCACCCTCTGGCTGGCCAGCGCCTGAACTTCCAAGTGAAGATCGTTGCTATCCGCGACGCTTCCCAGGAAGAAGTGGCCCACGGCCATGTCCACGGTGAAGGTGGTCACCAGCACTGATTGATGTATTGATCAGTTGCTAGCAAAAACGCCCCGACTGGTTCGGGGCGTTTTTTTTTGCCTGCCGATAATCCTTGTAGGAGCGAGCTTGCTCGCGAAAATCGTTAACGATGATGCGGGCAGGCTGAATGTGCGCGGCGCTCTCTGGTTTTTCGCGAGCAAGCTCGCTCCTACAGGTGGGCACAAACAAAAATGCCCCGGACCTTTCGGTACGGGGCATTTTTTAACTGTTTCGCAACCTGGGTCGCGTTGCAGTTGTTACCACTTAGGCTGCAGCAGCGACGCTCAGAGCCTTGATGTGGCCATTCAGACGGCTCTTATGACGAGCGGCCTTGTTCTTGTGGATGATGCCTTTATCGGCCATGCGGTCGATAACTGGCACAGCCAGAACGTAAGCTGCTTGAGCTTTTTCAGCGTCTTTGGTGTCGATGGCTTTAACTACATTCTTGATGTAGGTACGAACCATGGAACGCAGGCTGGCGTTGTGGCTGCGACGCTTCTCAGCCTGTTTTGCACGTTTTTTGGCGGAAGGTGTGTTGGCCACCGTCGAGCTCCTCGAAAGACTTTTTAGGAAATAGCAAACAAAATAGGCCGCGAATCATGCCGATGACTTGATGTGTTGTCAAGGGCGGCTGATGCGAACTGCTGAGTGGTCGATCTGAAGAGGCGGGTGATTTATTTCCGGCGCTTGACCTGTAAACTCGCGAGCTTTGGCTCTGTGCTGTTGCAGGCGCGCAGTATCGCATAAGTAGGCGCTTTGTTCGCCTGCTCTTTATCTAAAGGCGCAAACTCTTTCAATGAATCTGCTCAAATCGTTGGCCGCCGTCAGCTCTATCACGATGATCTCCCGGGTTCTGGGGTTTGTACGCGACACGCTGCTGGCGCGCATTTTCGGCGCCAGCATGGCCACGGATGCCTTCTTTATTGCCTTTAAACTGCCCAACCTGCTGCGGCGGATCTTCGCCGAAGGTGCGTTTTCCCAGGCCTTCGTGCCGATCCTGGCCGAATACAAGACCCAGCAGGGCGAAGAAGCCACCCGCACCTTTATTGCCTACGTTTCGGGCCTGTTGACCCTGGTGTTGGTGCTGGTGACCGTGCTCGGCATGCTCGCCGCGCCCTGGGTGATCTGGGCCACGGCGCCCGGTTTTGCCAATACCCCGGAAAAATTCGCGCTGACCACCGACCTGTTGCGCGTGACCTTTCCTTATATATTGCTGATCTCCCTGTCATCACTGGCCGGGGCGATCCTGAATACCTGGAACCGTTTCTCGGTGCCGGCCTTTGTGCCGACCCTGCTGAACGTCAGCATGATCATCTTCGCGCTGTTCCTTACGCCCTACTTTGATCCGCCGGTGATGGCCCTGGGCTGGGCGGTACTGGCCGGCGGCCTGGCGCAATTGCTCTACCAACTGCCGCACCTGAAAAAGATTGGCATGCTTGTCTTGCCGCGCCTGAACCTCAAGGACACCGGCGTATGGCGCGTGATGCGCAATATGCTGCCAGCGATCCTCGGTGTGTCGGTTAGTCAGATTTCCCTGATCATCAATACCGCGTTCGCCTCGCTGCTGGTCTCCGGCTCGGTGTCGTGGATGTACTACGCCGACCGCCTGATGGAATTGCCG
Source organism: Pseudomonas reactans (assembly GCF_013385825.1). Lineage (GTDB taxonomy): Bacteria > Pseudomonadota > Gammaproteobacteria > Pseudomonadales > Pseudomonadaceae > Aquipseudomonas > Aquipseudomonas reactans. Next base: position 111,779 of record NZ_JACAPG010000006.1, read on the forward strand.
TCCGGCGTGCTGGGCGTGGCACTGGGCACGATTCTGCTGCCAACCCTGGCGCGCACTTACGCCAGCAAGGATCGCCAGGAGTATTCGCGCATCCTCGATTGGGGGTTGCGCCTGTGCTTTGTGCTGGTGCTGCCATGTGCGCTGGCGCTGGGGATCCTGGCTGAACCGTTGACCGTGTCGCTGTTTCAATACGGTCAGTTCGATGCCCATGACGCCTTGATGACCCAGCACGCGCTGGTCGCTTATTCCGTCGGGCTGCTCGGCATCATCGTGATCAAAGTGCTGGCTCCCGGCTTCTATGCCCAGCAAAACATCCGTACGCCGGTGAAAATCGCGATTTTCACGCTGATCGTCACGCAACTGCTCAACCTGGTGTTTATCGGCCCGCTGGCCCACGCCGGCCTGGCGCTGGCGATCAGTGCCGGTGCGTGCATCAACGCCGGGCTGTTGTTTTACCAATTGCGTAAGCAGCAGATGTTCCAGCCGCAGCCAGGCTGGGGCCTGTTTGCCCTCAAGTTACTGGTGGCGGTGGCCATGATGTCGGCCGTGCTGCTGGGCCTGATGCACTTCATGCCGGCATGGGATGAAGGCCATATGCTTGAGCGCTTCATGCGTCTTGGCGTGTTGGTCGTCGCGGGTGTGGTGGTGTACTTCGGGATGTTGCTGCTGCAAGGCTTCCGCCTGCGGGATTTCAATCGCAAGTCCCTGGGTTAGAGAGTTTGCCGCGATAAAACCGTTGTTTTATCGATTCGATCCATTTGGCCTGTGCTGTTGCCTGTCGTCCGGGGCCGGGTGTGGTTATAATCGACCACTTTATGAGCAAGAAGCGCGTTATGCAGCTGGTTCGAGGTCTCCACAACCTGCGCCCCGAGCATCGGGGCTGCGTCGCCACTATTGGCAACTTTGACGGTGTTCACCGTGGCCACCAGGCTATCCTGGCTCGGCTGCGCGAACGCGCGGTCGAGTTGGGCGTGCCCAGCTGCGTGGTGATTTTCGAGCCACAGCCGCGGGAATACTTCACCCCCGAGACCGCGCCAGCCCGCCTGGCCCGCTTGCGGGACAAGCTGCAATTGCTGGCTGAAGAGGGCGTGGACCGTGTCCTCTGCCTGGCCTTCAACCAGCGTTTGCAAAGCCTGAGCGCCGCCGAGTTCGTTGACCGCATCCTGGTCGATGGCCTGGGCGTGCAGCATTTGGAGGTCGGTGACGACTTCCGCTTTGGTTGCGACCGCGTCGGGGATTTCGATTTCCTGCAGCATGCGGGCGTCAACCAGGGGTTTACCGTCGAAGCCGCACAAACCGTCGAACTGGACGGCCTGCGCGTGAGCAGTACCCAGGTGCGTAATGCCCTGGCCGCTGCCGACTTCGCCTTGGCCGAGCGTTTGCTCGGTCGCCCGTTCCGCATTGCCGGACGGGTCCTGCACGGCCAGAAGCTGGCGCGCCAATTGGGCACGCCAACCGCCAACGTGCAACTCAAGCGCCGTCGTGTGCCGCTGACCGGGGTTTACCTGGTGAGCGTCGACATCGACGGCCAATCGTGGCCCGGAGTCGCCAACATAGGCGTCAGGCCCACGGTTGCAGGTGATGGCAAGGCCCACCTGGAAGTACATCTGCTGGATTTTGCCGGTGATCTGTATGACCGGCGTTTGACGGTGGTTTTCCACCAGAAGCTGCGTGAAGAGCAGCGTTTCGCCTCCCTTGAGGCGTTGAAAACGGCGATCAATGCGGATGTCGCCGCCGCCCGTGCACTAGCCGCACCTAGCGCCCATCGCTAACCGAAGAGCCTTAAATGACCGACTATAAAGCCACGCTAAACCTTCCGGACACCGCCTTCCCAATGAAGGCCGGCCTGCCACAGCGCGAACCGCAGATCCTGCAGCGCTGGGACAGTATTGGCCTGTACGGAAAGTTGCGCGAAATTGGCAAGGATCGTCCGAAATTCGTCCTGCACGACGGCCCTCCTTATGCCAACGGCACGATTCACATCGGTCATGCGCTGAACAAGATTCTCAAGGACATGATCCTGCGCTCGAAAACCCTGTCGGGCTTCGACGCGCCGTACGTGCCGGGTTGGGACTGCCACGGCCTGCCGATCGAACACAAAGTCGAAGTGACCTACGGCAAGAACCTGGGCGCGGATAAAACCCGCGAACTGTGCCGTGCCTACGCCACCGAGCAGATCGAGGGGCAGAAGTCCGAATTCATCCGCCTGGGCGTGCTGGGCGAGTGGGACAACCCCTACAAGACCATGAACTTCAAGAACGAGGCCGGGGAAATCCGTGCCTTGGCCGAGATCGTCAAGGGCGGTTTCGTGTTCAAGGGCCTAAAACCCGTGAACTGGTGCTTCGACTGCGGTTCGGCCTTGGCTGAAGCGGAAGTCGAGTACGAAGACAAGAAGTCCTCGACCATCGACGTGGCTTTCCCGATCGCCGACGAGGCCAAGCTGGCCGAGGCCTTTGGCCTGTCTTCGCTGGCCAAGCCAGCCGCCATCGTGATCTGGACCACCACCCCGTGGACCATCCCGGCCAACCAGGCACTGAACGTGCACCCGGAATTCACCTACGCCCTGGTGGACGTCGGTGACCGCCTGCTGGTGCTGGCCGAGGAAATGGTCGAGGCCTGCCTGGCCCGCTACGAGCTGCAAGGTTCGGTCATCGCCACCACCACCGGCTCTGCGCTGGAACTGATCAACTTCCGTCACCCGTTCTATGACCGCCTGTCGCCGGTGTACCTGGCTGACTACGTTGAGCTGGGTTCGGGCACCGGTATCGTTCACTGCTCGCCTGCCTACGGCGTAGACGACTTTGTGATCTGCAAGAAGTACGGCCTGGTCAACGACGACATCATCAACCCGGTGCAAAGCAACGGCGTGTACGTGCCGTCGCTGGAGTTCTTCGGCGGCCAGTTCATCTTCAAGGCCGATCAGCCAATCATCGAAAAGCTGCGTGAAGTCGGTGCGCTGATGCAAACCGCCACCATCCAGCACAGCTACATGCACTGCTGGCGCCACAAGACCCCGCTGATCTACCGCGCCACCGCGCAGTGGTTCATCGGCATGGACAAAGAGCCGACCAGCGGCGACACCCTGCGTGTCCGCTCGCTCAAAGCCATTGAAGACACCAAGTTCGTCCCGGCCTGGGGCCAGGCGCGCCTGCACTCGATGATCGCCAACCGTCCGGACTGGTGCATCTCCCGCCAGCGTAACTGGGGCGTGCCGATCCCGTTCTTCCTGAACAAGGAAAGCGGCGAGCTGCACCCACGTACCGTCGAACTGATGGAAGAAGTGGCCCAGCGCGTTGAGCAGGAAGGCATCGAAGCCTGGTTCAAGCTGGACGCCGCCGAACTGCTGGGCGATGAAGCGCCGCAGTACGACAAGATCAGCGACACCCTCGACGTGTGGTTCGACTCCGGCACCACTCACTGGCACGTGCTGCGCGGCTCGCACCCAATGGGTCACGAAACCGGCCCGCGTGCCGACCTGTACCTGGAAGGCTCCGACCAACACCGTGGCTGGTTCCACTCGTCGTTGCTGACCGGTTGCGCCATCGACAACCACGCGCCGTACCGCGAACTGCTGACCCACGGCTTCACCGTCGACGAGACGGGCCGCAAGATGTCCAAGTCGCTGAAGAACGTGATCGAGCCGAAAAAGATCAACGACACCCTGGGCGCCGACATCATGCGCCTGTGGGTAGCCTCGACCGACTATTCGGGCGAAATCGCCGTGTCGGACCAGATCCTGGCCCGCAGCGCCGATGCCTACCGCCGCATCCGTAATACCGCACGCTTCCTGCTGTCGAACCTGACCGGTTTCAACCCGGCCACCGACATCCTGGCGGCCGAGGACATGCTCGCCCTCGACCGCTGGGCCGTGGACCGTACCCTGTTGCTGCAACGTGAGTTGCAGGAAAACTACGGTGAGTACCGCTTCTGGAACGTCTACTCGAAGATCCACAACTTCTGCGTGCAGGAGCTGGGTGGTTTCTACCTCGACATCATCAAGGACCGCCAGTACACCACCGGCGCCAACAGCAAGGCGCGCCGTTCGGCGCAGACCGCGCTGTTCCACATCTCCGAAGCGCTGGTGCGCTGGATCGCGCCGATCCTGGCCTTCACCGCCGACGAATTGTGGGAATACCTGCCGGGCGAGCGCAACGAGTCCGTGATGCTCAACACCTGGTATGAAGGCCTGACCGAACTGCCGGCCGACTTCGAACTGGGCCGCGAGTACTGGGAAGGCGTGATGGCCGTGAAGGTTGCGGTGAACAAGGAGCTGGAAGTGCAACGCGCGGCCAAGGCTGTCGGTGGCAACCTGCAAGCCGAAGTCACCCTGTTTGCCGAGGAAGGCCTGACCGCCGACCTGGCCAAGCTGAGCAACGAACTGCGCTTCGTACTGATCACCTCTACCGCGAGTCTGGCGCCATTCGCCCAGGCCCCGGCGGACGCAGTCGCCACCGAAGTGCCGGGCCTCAAGCTCAAAGTGGTCAAGTCGGCCTTCCCTAAGTGCGCCCGTTGCTGGCACTGCCGTGAAGACGTCGGCGTGAACCCTGAGCATCCGGAAATCTGTGGTCGTTGCGTCGACAACATCTCGGGTGCTGGTGAGGTTCGCCACTATGCCTGATACCAGTCGTTTCGGACGTCTGGGCTGGCTCGTACTGAGTTTGCTGGTCCTGGTCATTGACCAGGTCAGCAAGGCTCATTTCGAAGGCTCCCTGCAGATGTTCCAGCAGATTGTGGTGATCCCGGATTACTTCAGCTGGACCCTGGCCTACAACACCGGCGCCGCTTTCAGCTTTTTGGCTGATGGCGGCGGCTGGCAGCGCTGGCTGTTCGCCCTGATCGCCGTGGTGGTCAGTGCGGTGCTGGTGGTGTGGCTCAAGCGTCTTGGTCGCGATGACACCTGGCTGGCTATCGCTCTGGCATTGGTGCTGGGCGGCGCGTTGGGCAACCTGTACGACCGCATTGCCCTTGGCCATGTGATCGACTTTATCCTGGTGCATTGGCAGAACCGCTGGTACTTCCCGGCGTTCAACTTTGCCGACAGCGCCATCACCGTCGGTGCAATCATGCTGGCGTTGGACATGTTCAAAAGCAAGAAAACCGGAGAGACCGTCAATGACTGATCAGGTATTGGCTGAGCAACGCATCGGCCAGAGCACGGAAGTCACCTTGCATTTCGCACTGCGCCTGGAGAATGGCGATACGGTCGACAGCACGTTCGACAAAGCCCCGGCCACCTTCAAGGTCGGCGATGGCAACCTGCTGCCGGGTTTCGAAGCGGCCCTGTTTGGCTTCAAGGCCGGCGACAAGCGCACCCTGCAGATCCTGCCGGAAAACGCCTTTGGCCAGCCCAACCCGCAAAACGTGCAGATCATCCCGCGTTCGCAGTTCCAGGACATGGACCTGTCGGAAGGCTTGTTGGTGATCTTCAACGATGCGGCGAATACCGAACTGCCTGGTGTGGTGAAAACCTTCGATGACGCGCAAGTGACCATCGACTTCAACCACCCGTTGGCCGGTAAAACCTTGACCTTTGATGTTGAAATCATCGACGTTAAAGCGATCTAACAGATGAAACCGGCGCCTGCGAGCGCTGGTCTGTGTAGGAGCCGGCTTGCCGGCGATGCAGACGCTTCGGTGTATCGTCGACACCGCGGTGATGTTATCGCCGGCAAGCCGGCTCCTACAGGACTCGGCGCTCGCAAGGGCCCGAGTTGATCCATTTTCTTGCCCTGCAAGACACGAGGCACAGCATGCAAATCAAACTCGCCAACCCCCGTGGCTTCTGCGCCGGCGTGGACCGGGCGATTGAAATCGTCAACCGCGCCCTGGAAGTCTTCGGGCCGCCGATTTACGTGCGCCATGAAGTCGTCCACAACAAATTCGTGGTCGAAGACCTGCGCGCGCGCGGCGCCATCTTTGTCGAAGAACTGGACCAGGTGCCGGACGACGTCATTGTCATCTTCAGCGCCCACGGTGTTTCCCAGGCCGTGCGTACCGAAGCGGCAGGCCGTGGCCTCAAAGTCTTCGATGCCACCTGCCCGCTGGTGACCAAGGTGCATATCGAAGTGGCACGCTACAGCCGTGACGGTCGAGAGTGCATCCTGATTGGCCATGCCGGTCACCCGGAAGTCGAAGGCACCATGGGCCAGTACGACGCCAGCAATGGCGGCGCGATTTACCTGGTGGAAGACGAAAAAGACGTCGCCAACCTGCAGGTACAGAACCCCGAGCGCCTGGCATTCGTGACCCAGACCACCTTGTCCATGGACGACACCAGCCGCGTGATCGACGCGCTACGCAGTCGCTTCCCGGCCATTGGTGGCCCGCGCAAGGACGACATTTGCTACGCCACTCAAAACCGGCAGGACGCGGTCAAGCAACTGGCCGACGAATGCGACGTGGTTCTAGTTGTCGGCAGCCCTAACAGCTCCAACTCCAACCGCCTGCGTGAGTTGGCTGAACGCATGGCAACCCCGGCGTACCTGATCGATGGCGCCGAAGACATGCAGCGCAGCTGGTTCGATGGCGTCGAGCGTATCGGTATCACGGCGGGTGCATCGGCCCCGGAAGTGCTGGTGCGCGGCGTTATCCAGCAGTTGCATGCCTGGGGCGCCACTGGTGCCGATGAGCTGGCTGGCCGTGAAGAGAACATCACCTTCTCCATGCCCAAGGAGCTGCGGGTTCGCTCGCTGCTCTGAGTACCTGTGTGCCGGAGTAGCTCCGGCACAACGCCTGCTCGGCACGCTCGCTGCGCAGGCTGATGCGCCCGCTGGGCGCCAGTACGACCTGATACAGGCTCTGCGCCTGATCTGTGGCGCATACGTGCACGGTGCCAGCGCGAAAACCTCCTCCTGAAAACACCGGTTCGCCTAGTCCGCTGAAGCGCACCTGGCTCTTGACTGGCCCATTGCCAACTATTGGCACACGACCGTTATCCTGATGCTCCTGCAGCACGGGGTTGTTGTCATCCAGGTAGCCGCGTCCGCTTATATCCACAATGACCTGCCAGCCCTGGCTCCAGTCGTCTTCCCGCGCATGAATGACTACCGGCTGGTTACGGGCGATGGCTTCAGTGCGCGCGTAGCGCAGGCCTGCGGTCAGGGATTGCGCCGCACTGTGTCGCTGTTGTGATTCCAGCAATCCCTTGAAATTCGGGGTTGCCAGACTGGCCAGGATGCCGCTCACGATCAGCCCGAGCAGCAGCTCGATCAGGGTAAAACCTTGTTGGCGCATGTATCGTCCGTCCTTGGATTCAGTTGACGCCTTAGGTATAGCCCGCAGTGCGTTGCGTCGAATGGTGGCCTTCATGTCCAAAGTATTTCCCTTTGTTCCGGGAGCAGCGCGAGCGAAAAACCGACGCTAGTCTTGGGCCGCACAGCAGGTTTTTCCTGCTTTTTTCGGACCTCGACACGGATGACGACGGTAATGCTTGCTTGCCCCAACAGCGGTTTCCCCCGGGATTTTTCTAGGCACCAAATCGGCATGACGCTGATCGAGGTGCTGGTTGCGGTGCTGATCCTCGCCATTGGCCTGCTGGGCGCGGCTGTGATCCAGCTCAATGCGCTCAAGTACACAGACAGTTCCAGGATGACCAGCCAGGCGAGTTTCATTGCCTACGACATGCTTGACCGAATCCGCGCCAATTCTGCTGTCGACTACTCCTGGGGGCGGGCCGAGCGTGCTCCGGTCAGCGGCGCGTCTGCCAGCGTGCGCGACCTGGACCTGCATGACTTCGAGGCCAATATCCTCGGCTTTGCCGGGGCGAGTGCCAAAGGCTCTGTGTCGGTCAATGCGGGTGAGGTGACGGTCAGCATCAGTTGGGACGACAGCCGGGGCACACACAAACCGGGTGCCCGGGAAACATTTACCCTGACCAGCCGCATCAGCGATGAATCGAGGGGCGCGCAATGAGGCGTCTTGTTCGGGGATTCAGCCTGGTGGAATTGCTGCTGGCGTTGGCCGCGGGCTTGGTATTGATGGTTGGGGCCACCCAGGTGCTGATCAGTTCCAAAGTGACCCACGCCAGCCAGCAGGCCGCCATGTTTCTGCAGGATGACGCACGGTTCGTGCTGGGCAAGCTGATCCAGGATATTCGCCAGGCGGGCATGTTTGGCTGCCTGTCCACGGCATTTATCGACAATGCGCCGCCGGTCTTTGATCAGCCTGTCAGTTGGAGCGCTGGGGCGGGTGCAAAGTCGCTGACGTTAGTCACCGCAGATGTTGGTAACGAGAGTGGCAAGCCTGACTGGACCGTATTGTCCGATTGCACGGGCACCGCCCAGGCATACGCAGGTAGTTCTCCCGCGCCTGTCCCCGGACAAATCCGCTTTGCGCTGCGCCAGATCACCTACACCTTCGAAGCCGGTCAATTGAAAGCCAGCACGCCTGCGGCCCCGGCCAAGGCAGTGCTGGTGGATAACGTGCAGGCTTTCGATATCAGCTTTGGCGTGGCTGCCAAACCTTCGTCGACGGAGGTGGCGCGTTACGAGGCGAGCCCGGCGGACTTTGCCTTGATACGCAGTGTGCGCATCCTGATGACGCTGCAAGACCCCGCCGGACGCGTGAAGGATCAAACCTACAGCGTCGTGGCGGCGCTGCGAAACCGTCTGGGGTAGGGCAGCCATGACGTCTACAGAACCTATTCGTCTGCGGCAGGCTGGCATGGTGCTGCTGGTCAGCCTGGTGTTGTTGCTGCTGTTGTCGTTGATCGGTCTGTCATCGATGCAAGGTGCGGTCAGCCAGCAAAAAGTCAGCGGTAGTCTTTGGCACCGCAATCAGTCGCTACAAACTGCGGAAAGTGGCTTGCGACGTGGGGAATCGGTTGTGCGGCGGGCATTTGCGATGCTGCCGCCGTGCCGGTCGATTGTCACCTGTGCGCCGCCGGCTGCCGCCTATTCGGTGGTTGGGGCTGGGGTGGACCCTGTTTCGGGTGTCACTTGGGTTGCACTGAGCGGAAGTCTATACGGCATTCAATCCCTTGGACCTGCGGTGGGGCTGGCGCATGTACCACCACAAGCCGTGGCCGACGCGTATCGAGTGACGGCTGTCGGGTTAAGCGGCCAATTACGCACGGTGTTGGAGAGCGTCTATGCGCATGTAGAAGAGGAGGGTGGCTCGCGTTTTCGGCGGGTGGCTTGGCGGCAACTTCAATAAGGAGCGTTGAAATGGGCATGGACAGTCAGGGCTTTACCCTGATCGAGTTACTGATCGCCGTGGTGATCATTGCGGTGCTGGCCGGGATTGCTTACCCCGGCTACACCGGCCATATGAAAAAGGTCTATCGCGCTGAAATCGCCGCGTTATTGACCGACCAGGCTCAGCATCTGGAGCGGTTTTATACGAGGAGCGGCACTTTTATTGATGCAAGCGGCGTCAGCGAGGGCAATGATCGCTATAGAATCACCGCAGCATTGAACCCTCAGGATTTCCAGCTCGTGGCTACGCCTCGCGTCGGCTCGATGATGACTGGCGACCTTTGCGGCGACTTCAGCCTGGTCAGCACCGGCGCGCGGACCAATCCGGGTGCGGCACCTGAAATGTCGCGCAAGCTGTGCTGGGGGCAATGATGAGAGTGCTGAATGACTGGGCGCCAAGTGCGCATGTTCCTATTTATCGGCTGGATCAAATGATGGCAGAGCAACAGCAGGTAGTGATTGTCGGTGGCGGGGTCATCGGCTTGTTGACGGCGTTCAACCTGGCGATCCAAGGGCAAGCCGTGGTGCTGCTGGAGCGCGCGGGGTTGGGGCAGGAGTCCTCCTGGGCGGGCGGTGGTATTGTCTCGCCGCTGTATCCGTGGCGCTACAGCCCGGCTGTCACTGCACTCGCGCATTGGTCCCAGGACTTTTATCCACAGCTGGCGCAGCGCCTGTTCGCCCAGACGGGGGTTGATCCGGAGGTGCATACCACCGGCCTGTACTGGCTGGACCTGGACGACGAAGCCGAAGCCCTGGCCTGGGCTGCGCGAGAAGGCCGCCCCTTGAGCAAAGTGGATGTCTCGGCTGCCCATGATGCCGTTCCGGTGCTGGGCGGCGGGTACTCCAGCGCGGTCTACATGGCTGACGTCGCCAATGTGCGCAACCCGCGCCTGGTCAAATCCCTCAAGGCGGCACTGCTGGCGTTGCCCGGCGTGACCCTTCATGAGCAGTGCGAAGTGACCGGATTTGTTCTGGATGCGGGCAATGTCGTGGGTGTGAATACAGCTAATGGGCCGATCTTTGGCGATCACGTCGTGCTGGCGGCCGGTGCGTGGAGCGGTGAACTGCTGGGTACTTTGGGCCTGTCGCTGCCGGTCGAGCCGGTCAAAGGCCAGATGATCCTGTACAAATGCGCCTCGGACTTCCTGTCGAGCATGGTCCTGGCCAAGGGGCGTTATGCGATCCCCCGGCGTGACGGGCACATCTTGATTGGCAGTACCCTGGAGCACGAAGGCTTCGACAAGACCCCTACCGAGACGGCGCTGCAAAGTCTCAAGGCATCCGCGGTGGAGTTGATTCCCGCCTTGGCGGACGCCGAGGTGGTTGGGCACTGGGCAGGGTTGCGCCCTGGTTCACCGGAAGGCATCCCCTATATTGGCCAAGTGCCGGGCTTAAAAGGCTTGTGGCTCAACTGCGGCCATTACCGCAATGGTCTGGTGCTTGCGCCGGCATCTTGCCAGTTGTTTACTGACTTGCTGCTGGCGCGTGCGCCGATCATCGACCCTGCGCCTTATGCGCCAGAAGGTCGGATCAACGCTGGATAGACTTCGGGCCCTGCTCCAGATGCGCCTGGGTGCAATACCATTCCTGACGTGAGCTCAGGGCGCGATTCTGCGGCAGGTGCACGCCGCAGTGGGCGCAGCGCACCATCAGGGCGGCGTCAGGTTCGCTTGCGCGATGTTGCTTGGCGGCCGGGCTTTTGAACTTGCGCCAGAACCATACTGCGGCGGCAATGACGGCAATCCAGAACAATAGACGAAGCATGATGGGCAGTTTCTCGACAAGGAATGCGCCAGTTTAGCCAAGGACGTGCCAGGCGCACAGCGCAATAAATATCACCCACAAAAAAGGAGCCTCGAAAGGCTCCTTCTTGATGACACCCGGTGCTATCAGTCAAACACACCGAAAGTCATGTAGCTGAACCACGAACGATCCTGGTTGTTGCCCAGGGCCTCAGGCTCTTCTTCTTTGATCACGTCGCCGTTCTCGTCATGCGGCTTGAGCTCCGAAGGAATAGCGTCCTTGGCGTCCTGGTACTGCTTGATCACGTCCTGGTTGGCGCGGGTTTCGCCCGGCGGCAGCGGTGGACGGGACTCGATCAGGCCCAGGGTGTACTTGCTCAGCCACGAACGGTTGTCGGCTTCGGCAACCTGAGGCACGAACTGGCCGTCTTTCAGGCTTGGGTGATCCGGGTAGTTGAGCTTCAGGGTTTCCAGGCTGGTGCTGGCCAGCTCGTCCAGGTGTAGACGCTGGTAAGCCTCGGTCATCACGGCCAGGCCGTCACCCACGGAAGGGGTTTCCTGGAAGTTTTCTACCACATAACGACCACGGTTGGCGGCGGCTACGTAGGCCTGACGGGTCAGGTAGTAGTGCGCCACGTGGATTTCGTAGGAAGCCAGCAGGTTGCGCAGGTAGATCATGCGCTGCTTGGCGTCCGGCGCGTAGCGGCTGTTGGGGTAGCGGCTGGTCAGCTGGGCGAACTCGTTGTAGGAGTCGCGGGCAGCGCCCGGGTCACGCTTGGTCATGTCCAGCGGCAGGAAGCGCGCCAGCAGGCCGACGTCCTGGTCGAACGAGGTCAGGCCCTTCATGTAGTAGGCGTAGTCGACGTTCGGGTGCTGCGGATGCAGGCGGATGAAACGCTCGGCGGCGGACTTGGCAGCTTCCGGCTCGGCGTTCTTGTAGTTGGCGTAGATCAGCTCGAGCTGGGCCTGGTCGGCGTAGCGCCCGAACGGATAGCGCGACTCCAGTGCCTTCAGCTTCGCTGTGGCGCTGGTGAAGCTATTATTGTCCAAGTCTTTCTGAGCCAGTTGGTACAACTCGACTTCGCTCAGGTTTTCGTCGACGACTTCCTTTGTTGACGAGCAAGCAGCAGTCATGGCGAGGATGGCGATCAGCAGCAGGTGTTTCACTTGCATGGCGGCTTGCGTCCCTATGACGGCCGCTGTCTTGGGCGGGGCCGTCCTGTTATGATGAGCGCCCCGTTGAAAGCCTCGGGGCAAAAGACGCCGTATTTAACCACAAGCGCGCAGCCGAAACCAAAGGCTGTGCCACGCCTAGTCTGAGCATGTCCGATAAAATTGAACTTCGCGCAGAGGTGCCGTCCGAATTGGGCGGCCAACGCCTCGATCAAGTCGCCGCACAATTATTCGCTGAGCACTCGCGCTCGCGCCTTTCCGCCTGGATCAAAGACGGCCGCCTGACTGTGGATGGAGCGGTTATCCGCCCGCGAGACATAGTCCATGGCGGTGCGATTCTTGAGCTGACTGCCGAGCAGGAAGCCCAGGGAGAATGGGTCGCCCAGGACATCGAGCTGGATATCGTCTATGAAGACGACGACATCCTGGTCATCAACAAACCCGCAGGCCTGGTGGTTCACCCGGCGGCCGGGCACGCTGATGGCACCTTGCTCAATGCCTTGTTGCACCACGTGCCGGACATCATCAATGTCCCGCGCTGCGGCATCGTGCACCGTCTGGACAAGGACACCACCGGCTTGATGGTGGTGGCCAAGACCATTCAAGCGCAGACGCAGTTGGTCACACAATTGCAAAGCCGCAGCGTCAGCCGGATCTACGAATGCATCGTGATCGGCGTGGTGGTGGCAGGTGGCAAGATCAACGCCCCGATCGGTCGCCACGGCCAGCAGCGCCAGCGTATGGCGGTGATGGAAGGCGGCAAGCAGGCCGTCAGCCACTACCGTGTGCTGGAGCGTTTCCGTTCCCACACCCACGTGCGGGTCAAGCTGGAAACCGGCCGTACCCACCAGATTCGCGTGCACATGGCGCACATCAACTTTCCGTTGGTCGGAGATCCGGCCTACGGTGGTCGCTTCCGTATTCCGCCTGCGGCCAGCCAGACCATGGTTGAATCGTTGAAAACCTTCCCGCGCCAGGCACTGCATGCGCGCTTCTTGGAGTTGGACCATCCGACGAGCGGTAAGCGGATGAGCTGGGAATCGCCGCTGCCGGACGATCTGGTCTGGCTGCTGTCGCTGCTCAAGCAGGATCGCGAGGCGTTTATCGGATGAGTGACTGGCTGATTCCTGACTGGCCTGCGCCGGCTCAGGTGAAAGCCTGCGTCACCACCCGTGCGGGCGGCGTCAGCCTGACGCCGTTCGACAGCCTCAACCTGGGCGATCACGTCGAGGACAGCCTGGAGGCCGTCCTTGAGAATCGCCGTCGCCTTAGCGATGCCTTCACTATTCAGCCGGCTTGGCTGCGTCAGGTTCATGGTGTGACTGTGGTCGAAGCCGACCCAAATCGCACCGTCGAAGCGGATGGCAGTTGGACCAGCACCCCTGGCATTGCCTGCACCGCCATGACCGCCGATTGCCTGCCTGCGTTGTTCTGCAACCGCGCCGGCACCCGTGTGGCGGCGGCCCATGCCGGTTGGCGTGGCCTGGCGGCGGGCGTGCTGGAAGCTGCCTTTGAAAGCCTGGATACCGATCCGGGTGAAGTGCTGGTCTGGCTTGGCCCGGCGATTGGCCCGCAAGCCTTTGAAGTCGGCCCGGAAGTGCGTGAAGCCTTCATGCAGCAATTGCCGATCACCGCTGAAGCCTTCGTGCCCAGCCGCAATTCCGGCAAATTCATGGCCGACATCTATAAGCTGGCCCGTCTGCGCCTGGCCGCACGTGGCGTCACTGCTGTTTATGGTGGCGGTTTATGCACCGTGACCGACCCGCGCTTCTTTTCTTACCGCCGTAGCCCACGCACCGGTCGGTTTGCCTCCCTTATCTGGCTGGAACGCTAGACTCCTCTGATCTGCGTCAACTGTCCGTCGCTTGAAACTCGCAGAATCCACCCCATCTATAGGGGTATCTGGCAGGTTTCTTCATTCAGGATGTTTTATAGCTCCGGCCTGCTCAAAAGGAAGGTGACTAATGCGTATTGATCGTTTAACCAGCAAATTACAGTTGGCATTATCTGACTCTCAATCCTTGGCGGTGGGCCTCGACCATCCGGCCATCGAGCCTGCACATTTGATGCAGGCGCTTCTGGAACAGCAAGGTGGTTCTATCAAGCCTTTGCTGATGCAGGTGGGCTTTGACGTCAACAGCCTGCGCAAGGAGTTGAGCAAAGAGCTCGACCAACTGCCGAAAATCCAAAACCCGACTGGCGACGTGAACATGTCCCAGGACTTGGCGCGCCTGCTGAACCAGGCAGACCGTCTGGCCCAGCAGAAGGGTGACCAGTTCATCTCCAGTGAACTGGTGCTGCTCGCCGCCATGGACGAGAACAGCAAGCTCGGCAAGTTGTTGCTGGGCCAGGGCGTGAGCAAGAAAGCCCTGGAAAACGCCATCAACAACCTGCGCGGCGGCGACGCGGTGAACGACCCCAACCATGAGGAGTCGCGCCAGGCCCTGGATAAATACACCGTCGACCTGACCAAGCGCGCCGAAGAAGGCAAGCTTGACCCGGTAATCGGCCGTGACGATGAAATCCGTCGCACCATCCAGGTCCTGCAACGTCGCACCAAGAACAACCCGGTGCTGATCGGCGAGCCTGGCGTGGGTAAAACCGCGATTGCCGAGGGCCTGGCCCAGCGCATCATCAATGGTGAAGTGCCGGACGGCCTCAAAGGCAAGCGCCTGCTGTCCTTGGACATGGGGTCGCTGATTGCCGGTGCCAAGTTCCGTGGCGAGTTCGAAGAACGCCTGAAATCCCTGCTTAATGAACTGTCGAAGCAGGAAGGGCAGATCATTCTGTTTATCGATGAACTGCACACCATGGTCGGCGCCGGTAAGGGCGAAGGTTCCATGGATGCGGGCAACATGCTCAAGCCAGCCTTGGCGCGGGGCGAGTTGCATTGTGTCGGTGCCACGACGCTCAACGAATATCGCCAGTACATTGAAAAGGACGCGGCCCTTGAGCGTCGCTTCCAGAAAGTGCTGGTGGAAGAGCCGAGCGAAGAGGACACCATTGCGATCCTGCGTGGCCTGAAAGAGCGTTATGAGGTCCACCATAAGGTGGCGATCACTGACGGCGCGATCATTGCGGCGGCGAAATTGAGCCACCGCTACATCACGGACCGTCAGCTGCCCGACAAGGCCATCGACCTGATCGACGAAGCGGCCAGCCGCATCCGTATGGAGATCGACTCCAAGCCGGAAGTACTCGACCGCCTGGATCGGCGCCTGATTCAACTGAAAGTTGAGTCCCAGGCCCTGAAGAAAGAAGAAGACGACGCGGCGAAGAAACGCCTGGAAAAACTTCAGGAAGAAATCGTCCGTCTGGAACGCGAGTATTCGGACCTGGAAGAAATCTGGACCTCGGAAAAAGCCGAAGTGCAAGGTTCTGCGCAGATCCAGCAAAAGATCGAGCAGTCCCGCCAGGAGCTGGAAGCCGCGCGCCGTAAAGGCGACCTGAACCGCATGGCCGAGTTGCAGTACGGGGTGATCCCGGACCTGGAGCGCAGCCTGCAGATGGTCGACCAGCACGGCAAGCCTGAGAACCAGTTGCTGCGCAGCAAGGTGACCGAGGAAGAAATCGCCGAAGTCGTCTCGAAGTGGACCGGCATTCCGGTGTCGAAAATGCTCGAAGGCGAGCGCGACAAGCTGCTGAAGATGGAAAGCCTGTTGCACCAGCGCGTGATTGGCCAGGAAGAAGCCGTGGTGGCGGTGTCCAACGCGGTACGGCGTTCGCGGGCCGGTTTGTCCGACCCGAACCGTCCGAGCGGCTCGTTCATGTTCCTCGGCCCGACCGGTGTGGGTAAGACCGAGCTGTGCAAGGCCTTGGCCGAATTCCTCTTTGATACCGAAGAGGCCATGGTGCGGATCGATATGTCCGAATTCATGGAGAAACACTCGGTGGCTCGCTTGATCGGCGCACCACCAGGCTATGTGGGCTACGAAGAGGGTGGTTACCTGACCGAGGCCGTGCGGCGCAAGCCTTACTCGGTGATCCTGCTGGATGAGGTCGAGAAGGCGCATCCGGATGTGTTCAACATCCTGTTGCAAGTGCTGGAAGATGGCCGCCTGACGGACAGTCACGGGCGTACCGTGGACTTCCGCAACACGGTGATCGTGATGACCTCCAACCTGGGCTCGGCACAGATCCAGGAGTTGGTGGGGGATCGTGAAGGCCAGCGTGCTGCCGTGATGGATGCGCTGACCAGCCACTTCCGTCCGGAGTTCATCAACCGGGTCGACGAAGTGGTGATCTTCGAGCCTCTGGCACGGGATCAGATCGCGGGCATCACTGAGATCCAGTTGAGTCGCCTGCGTGGTCGCCTGGCAGAGCGCGAGCTGGACTTGGTGTTGAGCAGCGAGGCGTTGGACAAGCTGATTGCGGTCGGTTACGACCCGGTGTATGGCGCACGGCCTCTGAAACGTGCGATCCAGCGCTGGATCGAGAACCCGCTGGCCCAGCTGATCCTGTCCGGCAGCTTCATGCCGGGCACCAGCGTCGAGGCGACGGTGGAAAACGACGAAATTGTCTTCCACTAATCCCAGGTCTGTTGGGTAATAAGAGAAGGCCCCGCATTGCGGGGCCTTTTTTTTTCGATAGGGCGTTGAACTGTAAGGCAAAGGCTTGTAAAGTGCGCCCCGCAGCAACGTCAGCCCACGGGTTTCTTCTCCCCAAGAAGAAATCAGAAACAAGCGCAAATCATTGTCTTAAAAGCAATTTAAAGGGTTGACAGGGGTTTTTAAGATTGTAGAATAGCGCGCCTCAGAGACATGAACGTAGCGATACGGACAAGTCGAAGAGAAGGTAGTAAGCAACAACGTAGCACTTTGAAATATGTAGTTCCGTGATAGCTCAGTCGGTAGAGCAAATGACTGTTAATCATTGGGTCCCAGGTTCGAGTCCTGGTCACGGAGCCAATTTCAATATCGGGGTATAGCGCAGTCCGGTAGCGCGCCTGCTTTGGGAGCAGGATGTCGGGAGTTCGAATCCCCCTACCCCGACCATATTTGGGTCGTTAGCTCAGTTGGTAGAGCAGTTGGCTTTTAACCAATTGGTCGTAGGTTCGAATCCCACACGACCCACCATTTTTGAGACCAGCTAATGCTGGAATCGAATCTTAAGATCAGAGGCCAAAAGCACTGATCGAAGAAGGCGACTGAAAGGTCGCCTTTTTTTTACCGGGGTATAGCGCAGTCCGGTAGCGCGCCTGCTTTGGGAGCAGGATGTCAGGAGTTCGAATCCCCTTACCCCGACCATATTAAAAATCCTCGTATCGAAAGATACGGGGATTTTTTTTGCTCACGATTTCATCATTCGGCACTGCCCCTGTAGGAGCCGGCTTGCCGGCGATGGCGTCAGCGAGATATTGGTGATCTCAAGGCCGCCATCGCCGGCAAGCCGGGCTCCTACAGAGGGGGCGTTGTCAGTGAAGTTTGAGCCGTGGCTCGGTGCCACGCCCAATCTTGCTCCCCAGCATCAGCATCGCTGTACGGAAGAACCCATACAGCGCCATCTGGTGCATGCGGTACAGCGACACATAGAACATCCGCGCCAGCCAGCCTTCAAGCATCACACTGCCGGTGAGGTTGCCCATCAAGTTACCCACCGCCGAGAAACGCGACAGCGAGATCAGTGAGCCGTAGTCGGTGTACTTGTAGCTTGGCAGGTCCTTGCCTTCGATGCGCAGCTTCAGCGACTTGGCCAACAGCGATGCTTGCTGGTGAGCGGCCTGGGCGCGTGGCGGTACATTGCGATCGGTGCCCGGTTGCGGGCAGGCGGCGCAGTCGCCAAAGGCAAAGATGTTTTCGTCGCGGGTGGTTTGCAGCGTCGGCAACACTTGCAGTTGGTTGATGCGGTTGGTTTCCAGGCCATCGATGTCCTTGAGGAAACCTGGCGCGCGAATGCCTGCGGCCCATACCTTGAGGCTGGCGGGGATCACCTGGCCGCTGCTGGTGATCAACGCGTCGGCCGTCACTTCGCTGACCGCCGAGTTGGTCAGCACGGTCACCCCAAGCTTCTCCAGGGTTTTATGCACAGGCCCGCCGATACGCTCCGGCAGGGCAGGCAGCACCCGTGGGCCGGCTTCGATCAGGGTGATGTGCATGTTTTCCGGCTTGATACGGTCCAGGCCGTAGGCGGCCAGCTCATGCGCGGCGTTGTGCAGTTCGGCGGCCAGCTCGACCCCGGTGGCCCCCGCGCCGACGATGGCAACGCTGATCTTTTCCACCACATCCGTTTGCCCGGCATGGGCGCGCAGGTAGTGGTTGAGCAGTTGCTGGTGGAAGCGCTCGGCCTGCTTGCGGGTGTCGAGGAACAGGCAGTGTTGCGCCGCGCCTTCGGTGCCGAAGTCATTGGTGGTGCTGCCAACGGCAATCACCAGGCTGTCATAGCCCAGCACGCGCGCGGGTACCAGCTCACGGCCTTCTTCATCGAGGGTGGCGGCCAGCTGGATCTTCTTCTGTTCACGGTCGAGCCCGCTCATGCGCCCCAGTTGGAACTCGAAGTGGTTCCATTTAGCTTGGGCGACATAGTTGAGTTCGTCTTCCGAGGAATTGAGCGAACCGGCCGCCACTTCGTGCAGCAAGGGCTTCCAGATGTGGGTCAGGTTGGCGTCTACCAGCGTGATGCTGGCGGTGCCGCGCTTGCCCAGAGTCTTACCCAGGCGGGTAGCCAACTCCAGGCCGCCGGCGCCGCCGCCGACGATAATAATACGATGGGTCATGGGGATATCTCGCAAGGCTAAAAGAAATCGGAGCAGTTACCCCCGCGAGCGCCAGGCAGCTCATAGCGTCAGGTAACTCAAAAGTCGGCTCAGCAAGCCCAGGCCGATCACCACAACAAGCACCACACCCAGGAGCAGCCATGGCCGGAAAGGCTTGCGCTCGACTCGGTTTTGGGAGAGTTGCAGGTACTCTTCGACATGCTGTTGGTCATCGGGGTTCAGGCGGCTGGTCATAAAGGCCTCGTCAGGTAGACGTTGCAAAAGGGCGCCACGTTACAGTCCGGGGGATCAGAGGCTGATGCCCACATCGAATACTATGCTGCGGCCCAGGTTGTTGCGCAAGAAATCCGGTGCGTCCGGGTGCGCGAACAGCACCCGCGCAAACGTCGGTCCCACCAGCGACAACGAGCGCCAGCCCTGGCGCAGGTATTCGGTTGGCGGCGGAAAATGACTGTTGAGGTCGAGTACTTCGCGCTTGAGGCTGGTGAAGGCGACGATATCCAACTCCCCCAGGTCCATCCCGCGTTCTTTATAGTTATGCGCCTTCTTGCGCAGTGTAGGTGCCAGGCGCAATAAAAACTCGTGGGCCGGAATGCGCCGCGGCTTGGCTTCGCGCCGCACCAATTGGCTCAGGGAGAAGGCGCTGCGCCGACGCAGCAACTCGTCGCGCCATTCGTCGTTCAGGCGGCGGCCCTCATCCAGTACGAAAAACACTTCGAAGCTGGCATCGCGAAACAGTACGTCCGGCGGTTCTTGCCCGGCGGCATGAAACTCTTCGGCTCGGTAGGGCACGTTCAAGCCTTGCAACAGGCGCTGGCAGACCCAACGCTCACGCTCCCATTTGCGGGCATTGGACAGGAACGCGTTGGCTTGTTCGGCCGCAACGGTGAGTAGGCGCAGGTAGTCTGAGTCATCCATAGCTAGCAGCTTAGCGCTCAAATGATGACCGCAGGAAGTACCTCCATGAAGCGTCGGTGTAAACTGATCATCCGACCGATATTCGACCAGAGGGAGTGTCGCCGTGATCAGTGCCGCACTGCTGGCGCCAACGACTATGGGCATTGGCTGGCTGTTCTATGCGCCGGTGGTGCTGTGGGCGATCCTGCGCTCGCCCTGGGTCGAGTTGTTTGCCGACCGCCGCCGCCAGCACTTGCTGTTCGGCACGGTGTTCGCGTTGTTCATGCTGTGGCTGGTACGGCGGGACTTTGATACCGGCGTGTCGTACCACTTCATCGGCATGACCGCCGTGACCCTGTTGCTGGATTGGCCTTTGGCAATTGTCGGTGGCTTTGCCGCCCAGTTGGGCCTGATGATGTTAGGGCGCCAAGACCTCGCCGCCCTTGGCGTCAATGGCCTGTTGCTGATCGTGCTGCCAGTGCTGGTCACTGAAGCCTGCGCGCTGCTGGTCGAGCGAGCACAGCCGCGTAATCCCTTTGTGTATATCTTCTGTTCCGGGTTCTTTGCCGCCGCATTGTCGGCATTGCTCTGCCTGCTGTTGGGGCTGGGGCTGCTGTGGTTCGACGGCCGCTTCGCCATGCCGGAATGGCTGGAGGATTTCGTCGGCTACCTATGGCTGATCATCTTCCCCGAAGCTTTTATCAACGGCATGGTCATCAGCGCCCTGGTGGTGTTTTGCCCGGAATGGCTGGAGACTTTCAACCGCACGCGCTACCTCTCGGCGCCCTGGAAGGATGACGATTCGCCGCGTTGATCCAGATCAAATCTCGCACACGCAGGCAGGCCCATGCTCTGCAAAATTTTTCCAGGAGCACGGATCATGAGTGTGTACGAGTGGGCACGGCAGGAGTTGCGCAGAAGCCAGGATGCGGCACAGGAAATCGGTTTTGACCCAGGCCTGACCCTGCGCGCCATGCTCAGCGCAGTAGTGCAGCAGAGCAAGGGTGTACGCAGTTTTGAAGACCTGGCCGACGAGCTGCAATACCTTGCAGAAAACCTCGACGACCAGCAGGAATACGCCTTTATGCGCCCTTAGTGGCGCGGCGGCAGGTCTTCGGAAAACAGCTCGTCTTCGGCATCCGGGGCCACGGGGATCTTGTGTTCCTCAGCGGCCCAGGCGCCCAGGTCGATGAGTTTGCAGCGGTCCGAGCAGAACGGCCGGTTGAGGTTGGTCGCTTTCCATTCCACGGGGGCGCCGCAGGTTGGGCAGTCGACGGTCAAGGGTTGGCTCATGATCGGCCTCCACGCAAAGTAAGGTAAAAGTGGTGCAGTCGCTCGACCTCGCTGTGCAGCCAGGCGAGGTCCTGGTCATTGACCAGGACGTCATCGGCATGTTTCAGGCGGTCTTCACGGCTGGACTGCGCCTTGAGAATCGCCTGCACCTGCTGTTCGTTGATGCCGTCGCGCTGCAGGGTACGCTGAATCTGCAGCGATTGCGGCACGTCGATCACCAGGATGCGCTGGGTCATGCTGTACTGGCCGGACTCGATCAGCAGTGGCGACACCAGAATCGCGTAAGGTGACGTCGCGCGCGCCAGGTGGCTGCGGATCTCTTCGCCAATCAACGGATGCAGCAGGGCTTCGAGCCAGCGGCGTTCTTCGGGGACTTCAAAGATCAGCTTGCGCAAGGCGGCGCGATCCAGCTGGCCGTCAGCTTGCAGCACGCCGGCACCAAAGTGCTCAGCGATGCGCGCCAATGCCGGACGGCCAGGCTCGACCACCCAGCGGGCGGCGTGATCGGCGTCCACCAAATCGATACCCAGGTCGATAAAGTGCTGCGCCGCCGCGCTTTTGCCGCTGCCGATACCGCCGGTGAGGCCGAGAATCCATGGAGTTGCAACAGAAGTGGTCATCTGAAACCGACAGACTGCAAATAGAAGTCGGTTATTTGACCACCCCAGAGCAATGCAATCCAGCCGGCAATTGCCAGATACGGACCAAACGGCATCGGTGCCGACGCTTGGGCCTTGCGCAGGCGCATCAGGATCAAGCCAACGAACACACCGACCAACGACGACATCAACAGCGTCATCGGCAGGATCTGCCAGCCGCCCCAGGCACCGAGCAGTGCAAGTAACTTGAAATCGCCGTGGCCCATACCGTCCTTGCCGGTAACCAGCTTGAACAGCCAGAACACGCTCCACAAACTCATGTACCCGATCACTGCGCCCCACAGGGCGTCGGGCAATGTCGTCAGCAGGCCGAACCCGTTGACGATCAGCCCCAGCCACAGCAGCGGCATCACCAGTACATCCGGTAACAGTTGATGGTCGGCGTCGATCAGGCTCATCGCCAACAAACCCCAGCTTAATACCAACACTGCCCCAGCCTGCCAACCAAAGCCGAAGTGCCACGCCACCCAGGCCGAGATCAGTCCACACGTCAGTTCAGTGAGCGGATAACGAGGGCTGATTGCCCCTTTGCAATGGGCGCAACGACCGCGCAGAAACAAGTAGCTGAGCAGTGGGATATTTTCCCACGGGCGTATCGGATGGTCGCAGTGCGGGCAGCAGGAATTGGGGTGCATCAGGTTGTAGGTCGGCCCTGCGGGATCAGCGGGTAGATCGAGCACTTCATGGGCCTGGGCGCGCCATTCCCGTTCGAGCATTTTCGGCAGGCGCCATACCAGCACGTTGAGGAAACTGCCGATGATCAGCCCCAGTACACCCGCCATCACGACAAAAGCCCATGGATGCTCAACCAGTAACAGGCTCAAAACGCGCTCCCCAGCTGGAAGACCGGCAAGTACATGGCGATTACCAGCGCACCGACAATGCTCCCCAGGATCACCATGATCAGCGGCTCCATCAGGTTGGTGAGGTTGTCGACCAGGTTATCCACGTCGGCCTCGTAATGGTTGGCGACCTTTTCCAGCATGCGGTCCAGGGTGCCTGACTCCTCGCCGATGGCTGTCATCTGGATTGCCATACGCGGAAACAGGCCGCTGGCGAGCATGGATTGATTCAATGCCATGCCGGTGGATACGTCGTGTCGCATATGCTCGATTGCCTGTTTGAACGGCCCTGAACCGACGGCGCCGGCCACTGAATCCAGTGCCTGAACCAATGGAACGCCCGCGGCAAAGGTCGTGGACAGTGTGCGGGCGTAGCGGGCCACAGCCGATTTTGTCAGCAGTTTGCCTGCGAGTGGGGTTTTCAACAAACCGGCGTCCAGCCAGAGCCGAAAGGCAGGGACGGCGCGATAGGCGTGGCGCAAGCCCATGCCTCCCGCGAGAACGCCAAGCGCTACGATCCACCAGGCCTTCTGCATGAATTCTGACAGGGCGATCACCTGCAAGGTAAAACCGGGCAGCGTGCCGTCGACGCCGGCAAACAGGTTCTGGAACTGCGGTACGACGTGGATCAGCAGCACGCCGGTGACAAGGCTGGCCACCAACAATACGGCGATCGGATAGGTCATGGCCTTTTTGATCCTGACCCTTAGCTGCTCACTCTTTTCCCGGTGGATCGCCACGCGCTCCAGCAGGGTTTCCAGTGCGCCGGCCTGTTCGCCGGCGGCCACCAGGTTGCAAAACAGCTCATCGAAACAGTGCGGCTTTTTGCGCAAGGCGTCTGCCAGGCTGGAGCCTGAGGCAATCGCTTGTTTCAGTCCTTGCAACAGCTCACGCACAGCGCGGTTGTCGAAGCCTTCGCCGATGATGTCGAAGGCTTGCAGCAGGGGAATCCCGGCCTTCAGCAGCGTCGCCAGTTGGCGAGTGAACAGGGTGATATCCGTCGATTTGATCGACGGTTTGAGTCCCAGCAGAATGGGGGCTTTCCTGCGCACGTGTCCTGGGCTGATGCCCTGTTGGCGCAACTGGGCCCTGACCCAGGCAAGATTATGCCCCGTGGTTTGCCCGCAGACCCTGCGTCCTTTGCGATTGATGCCTTCCCAGGCGTACAGCGTTAAAGCGTCGTCCATGTCACCGTTCCGCACAGAGGTCGTCGAAGATTTATAGCTTAGTCAGGTGACGGATTCGGGCTGGCAGGTGCAGCAGGATAAAATGTCAGAATGTGCGACTTGTACGCGATTGAGCGCCTGCGCATGAGTACACTGGCGCCGCTGCACAACACGGGGCGCAGGACGCGCCTTGTCATGAGTTCTATCCTGGAGAGTGAATGTGATACGTCAAAAAGGTTTTACCCTGATCGAGTTGTTGATCGTCGTGGCAATCATCGGCATTTTGGCCACCATCGGCCTGCCCATGTACACCACCCACCAGGCCAAGGCCAAATTCACCGCCGGCCTGGCTGAAATCACCGCGTTGAAGCCAGGGTATGAAGACACCCTCAACCAGGGCACGGTCCCTACGCTGGCATTGATCGGTGGCACCAGCCCGACGGCCAACTGCAAGATTGACGTGGCTGGGGACGTTGCCACGGGCGCGGGCTCGATCAGTTGCGAAATACTTGATGCGCCGGCACCGGTGCTGGGCAAGACCATCAGCCTGACGCGCAATGCCACCACCGGTTGGAAATGCACCACCACCGCTGACGCAAAATATGTCGCCAAAGGCTGCGGCGCTGACGGCGCTTAACTGCTAAACCCTCCACAGGGACGTTGAGGTGGCCGATGGCGTTATCCGTAGAGCAGCGTGGCAATATTTTCCTAGTGGCAGTGATGTGCCTGCTGGTTGTCGGGATTTGTGCTCCCTTCAGTGGGCATGATCTGCAGCGGGTGATGCAGATCGCTATCGGCGCTTGCGCGGTGCTGTATGGCTTTTCGATCGCTCGCGTTGAACGGCTGGTGGACCGGCCCACAGCCCTGGGCCTGACGCTGATCATTGGGTTGGGCCTGGTGTCGTCAATGCGGGCACACCAGCCGCTGTGGGCTCTTTCCGAAGTGGCATCGTTCGTCAGCTGCGGCGCGATTGCGGTGGCCTTCGCCTTGGCGCGTCGCCAGGGCGGTCAGTTTTTAGACCGCGCCTTGGTCCTGTTCGTGGTGCTGCTGTGCCTGATCAAATCGATTCAATACACCTACGCAGGGGTCCTGGCGCTCATCGGCGCAGAGCGGGTGCTTGACCCTGACTTGCTGCTGTCCGGCTTTTCCAACAAGCGTTTCTACGGCCAGTTCCAGACATTCACCTTGCCGCTGCTGGCGCTGCCCTTGTTGAACCCGACGCTTTCCCGCTCAGTCAAGGCTGCGGTGTTCGCGCTGCTGTGCGCGTGGTGGCTGATCGCGATTGGGGGCGGCACGCGTGGTACTTGGCTTGGTATAGGCACGGCGGGTGTGGTGCTAGCGGTACTGGGGCCATGGGGCCGGCGCTGGCTAGCTTGGCAATTGGCCGCAATGCTGGTGGGGCTGTTGTTGTATTGGCTGGTGTTCAAGGTGTTGGCGGATTACCAGGGGATCGAAATCGCCAATGCCGCCAGCGATCGCCTCACAACCACGTTGTCGGGACGCGGTCCGATTTGGTGGCAGGCCTGGCATATGCTCGTCGAGCGTCCTTGGCTGGGGTTCGGGCCGATGCATTTCGCGGATATCGCCAACAGTATTGCCGCTCACCCTCATCAGGCGATCCTGCAATGGGCCAGTGAGTGGGGTGTGCCATCGGCGTTGTGCGTCGCCGTGTTGGCCTGGCGCGCAGGCTGGGCCACAGTCGGTGTACTGCGTGAGCGTGCGCTGAGCGCGGAGCCTGCGGACCTGTTGCGACTCTGCCTGTTTGCGGCCTTGGTCGGTGCGTTGGTGCAGTCCATGGTCGACGGCGTGATCGTGATGCCCAACTCCCAGGTCTGGCTGGCGTTGGTAGTGGGCTGGCTGATGGCGTTGCATGTCTGGCGAACCCCGCAAACCGGCCAATTGCCATTGGCCTGGGGCGCTTGGAAAGTCTTGGGGCTGCTGGCCGTTGGTCTGTTGATTGTTATCGCCGTGCGTGACGTGCCTCACATCGCGCGAGCCCAGCAACAGTACCTGGACAGCCATGCCAACATGCTGCAACCACGCTTTTGGGCTCAAGGCGTGATTGCCCGCTGACGGCGGCAAGTTGCCGGACTCCCGATGCGGTGCTAGCTTTAGCCCACCGCCCGTGTAGCTCAGCCGGTAGAGCAGCGCACTCGTAACGCGAAGGTCGCAGGTTCGACTCCTGTCTCGGGCAAAAAGGCAACATCGGCAGCACTGTTTTCAGTTGATCCCAGAATGGTTCTGAAGGCCAGACGAGCTGGCATTTGCGCCCGCTCTTTTGTATCTGCGCAACCTTGATGACCCAGATGCATCCCCATTCCTCGATCTAAGAGAACGACATGACCACGACTGAAATGACCCAGGAAGCTCGGCACGAAGAAGCACTCAAAAAATACCTTGAGGACACGCCGCAGCTTAAAGAAGAGATCAAGGACCTGAGCGCCGATGATCAGCGCGACCAGATCCAGTGGGCATTCGAGGACGAGGCCGAGAGCCAGGGCTACCAGCCTTGGGAGCTGACCCTCAAGTACACCTCGACACCGGAAGAGTTTGAAGCGGCACGACTGGCCTTGCACAAAGAGGCGGCCGAGGTGCTCGGTGTCGAATGGGAAGAGTATTGCGAGATGAATGACTTAGTGGTTTAGAAACTGTCTGTAGGAGCGAGCTTGCTCGCGAAAAACTCAAGGGCGCCGCGTGCCGTCAGCGTTCACGCGTTATCGTTAACGTTTTTCGCGAGCAAGCTCGCTCCTACAATTAAGGCCCTTCAGATACTAAGGCGCATCGACAAATCCACCGCCTTCACATCCTTGGTCATCGCACCAATCGAGATGTAATCCACCCCGGTCTCAGCGATGGGCAGCAGGGTGCTTTCATTGATCCCGCCACTGGCCTCCAGTTTCGCCTTGCCGCCGTTCAGGCGCACGGCTTCACGCATATCGTCCAGGCTCAGCTCATCGAGCATGATGATATCCGCGCCCGCCGCCAGGGCTTCGCGCAGCTCATCCAGGCTTTCCACTTCGATTTCCACTGGCTTGCCGGGCGCGATCTTGTGGGCGGCGGTGATCGCCTGAGCAATGCCGCCACAGGCCGCGATATGGTTTTCCTTGATCAGGAACGCGTCATACAAACCGATACGGTGGTTGTGGCAGCTGCCGCAGGTTACGGCGTACTTTTGCGCCAGGCGCAGCCCCGGCAAGGTTTTGCGGGTGTCCAGCAGCTTGACCTGGGTACTGGCGACAAAATCCGCCAAGGATTGCGCGCGTGTGGCGACCCCGGACAGCAACTGCAGGAAGTTCAGCGCGCAGCGTTCACCGCTGAGCAGCGAGCGTGCCGGGCCTTCAAGGTGGAACAGCACCTGGTTGGGGTTGACGCGCTCACCGTCGGCCACTTGCCAATGCACGGCGACCCGTGGGTCCAGCTGGCGGAACACTGCATCCACCCAGGCCGTACCGGCGATGACCGCGGCGTCACGGGTAATGATGGTCGCCGTGGCCAGCCGTTCGGCCGGGATCAACTGTGCAGTGATGTCGCCGCTGCCGATATCTTCCAGCAGTGCGCGGCGCACGTTGGCTTCGATTTCGGCGGTGAGGTCGGCAAGACGGAGATTCGGCATAACAGGCTCCACAGACAAAGTGCCCCGATTATAGGGGCACTGCGCGCTCGAACCCAGGCTCACCACTCATTTACCGCGCAAAGGCAGAGTTTGCTGGCGCAACCCCCCTCATTTGCCAGATAATCTCGCGCCTTGCAATTGGCGTCATAGCTTTGACGTTCAGACCAATACCGCCGTTTCAGGAGGCCAGGATGCACAATGACGGAAAGGTGGTGCCCTTCAACAAGGCGCCCGCCACGCCATCGCCGCTCGCCCGACTGCCGGTGGTGTTGCTGCAGGTCCGCGACAAGGCAGCACAACAGTTGCAGCAGGGGCTGCAGGATTTGTTCGATAACGCCGACGACACCTTGTTCGAAATGGCCGACAAGGCGCGCAACAACCTCGACCACCATATTTTCTTCGAGGCCATGCGCGACCTGCGCCTCAAGCGCAAGAATTTCGAGCGTGTGTTCATGGAGCGCCTGTTTGAAGCCTTCGCCAGCCTGGGTCAGGCAGGGCGCGGGGAATTGCAGTTGGTGCCGGTGGTTTCCTACGACGCAGCACCGGGCTCATCCAGGGATGACCTGGAAAAAGCCGTTGCGCTTGAGGCCATGCTGGGTCGGGTGCGGCACCGTGATGGCTTGGCCTTGGCGCAACTCACGGCTCGCTTGAGCGCGTTGCTCGGCAATCGCCTGGATGATCGTGAAAACCCACTGGGGCCTGCACTGCTGTGTGAGTTCTTCCTGCGGGCGGGGCGCAGCCTGGGCGTGGAGATTCGCGTCAAACTGATCATGCTCAAGTTGTTTGAAAAGTACGTGCTCAGTGACGCCGACCAACTGTACGGCGAAGCCAATCAATTGCTGGTCGCGACCGGTGTGTTGCCGGAGCTCAAAGCCGTACCGTCGCGGCGGCTTGAGGCGCCTGAGTCCCGCAAACTGCCGCGCGAAGAAACCTTGCCGCCTGTCGACGAAAATGGCCAGGAAGCCTTCGCCGCGCTCCAGCCGTTGCTCGCCGCGGTACGCGGTAGCGTGGCGCCGACCCTTGAAGCCAGCGCCGAACCCTTGCCCATTGCCACCCGTGACCTGCTGCGCTTGCTCTCCCATTTGCAGCAGTACGTGCCGGAGCCTGAGGTCGAGGATGATTTCGACCTGCGCAACCAGCTTGAGCAGTTGCTCACTCGCGTCAGCGTCAAGAGTGGCAAGTCGCGGGTGGTGGAGGAGGCGGACGAAGATGTGATCAACCTGATCGCGCTGCTGTTCGAATTCATCCTCAACGACCGCGCCGTGCCCGATGCCTTCAAGGCCTTGATCGGCCGTCTGCAGATCCCGATGCTGAAGGTGGCGGTGCTGGACAAGAGCCTCTTCAGTCGTGCCAGCCACCCGGCGCGACGCCTGCTCAATGAAATCGCGGCCGCGGCCATGGGCGGCAGCCAGCGCGACCACTTGTATCTGCGCATCGAGCAGGTGGTGCAGCGCTTACTCAACGAGTTTGTCGAAGATCCGGCGATTTTCTGCCAATTGCTCGCCGAGTTCAGTGCATTCACTGCCGATGAGCGGCGGCGCAGCGATTTGCTTGAACAACACACCCGCGATGCCGAAGCCGGGCGCGTGCGCACCGAAGCGGCCCGTCAGCGCGTGGCCGATGTGCTGAACAAGCGGTTGTTGGGCAAGACCCTGCCGCGCCCGGTTGTGCAGTTCCTGCAACAGGCCTGGAGCCAGGTACTGTTGCTGGCCAGCCTCAAGCATGGCGAGCAGTCGGTGCAGTGGCAGGCGGGGCTGCGCACCATGGACGAACTGATCTGGAGCGTCGGTCTGCAACAAGACACCGAAGCCGGGCGCCATTTGCTGGAGCAACTGCCGGGCTTGCTCAAGGCCTTGCGCGACGGATTGACCAGCGCCGCGTTCGACCCCTTCAGCACCCGCGAGTTTTTTGTGCGTTTGCAGGCCTTGCATGTGCAGGCACCTGAAGGTGTCGACGAGTGGATCGAAGTGCACGAACCCTTTGTGCTGACCTCGGCGTCACCTGACCCGGTCCGCGATCTGCCGGACAACGACCCCGACCGGATCAAGGCTCACCAACTCAAGATCGGTGGCTGGGTGGTGTTCGAGGAGGACGCGACCACTACGCTGCGCTGTCGGTTGACGGCAATCATGGCGCCGGCCGACACCTACATCTTCACCAGTCGCACGGGGCTCAAGGTGTTGGAGAAAAGCGCGGGCCAATTGGCATTGGCGTTCAAGCAGGGCACGCTGCACGCCTTGGACGGCGGCCCCTTGTTCGAGCGTGCCTTGACGGCCGTCGTGGGCAAGCTGCGACAACTCAATCGCGGCAAGTGATCGCAACCTGTGGGTCGAACGCGGCATACTGATCACACGTTGTCTCGTTCAAGGAACCTGTATGCAGTTGGACCCCACCAGCGGTTGGTGCAAGGGCATCCGTCATTGCCCTTCGCCCAACTTCAACGAGCGCCCCGCCGGCGAGATCTCACTGTTGGTGGTGCATAACATCAGCCTGCCACCGGCGCAGTTCGCCACCGGCAAAGTGCAGGAATTCTTCCAGAACCGCCTGGATGTCACGGAACATCCCTACTTTGAAGGGATCGCTGACCTACGGGTGTCTGCGCATTTTCTGATTGAACGTGATGGTGCGGTGACGCAGTTTGTGTCCTGTCTTGATCGCGCCTGGCATGCCGGGATCTCGCAATTCGAGGGGCGGGACACCTGCAATGACTTTTCCTTGGGGGTGGAGCTTGAAGGCACGGATGACCAGCCGTTCACTGACGCCCAATATGCGTCATTGAGCGACCTGGCCCGCCAGTTACTGGCGGCTTACCCCGACATTACGCCCCAGCGTATCTGTGGTCACAGCGATATCGCCCCGGGTCGCAAGACCGATCCCGGCCCGGCTTTTGATTGGACGCGCTTTCGCAGCGCCCTGCAGGATGGAGGACACGCACGATGAGTTTCCTGGTGTTGGTGCTGGCCGTATGGATCGAGAAGTTCTCGGCCCTGCGCCAGCGGTTGCAGCGTGATGGCGGTTGGCTGCGTGAACTGGCCAAGCTGGAATCGAGCCCGCGCATGGGCAAGCAGCCCTGGCTGATCCTGGCATTGCTGGTGTTGTTGCCGGTGGCATTGTTGGCGTTGCTGCTGCTGGTGTTGGAACCGGTGGCTTACGGGCTGTTGGCACTGCCGGTGCACCTGCTGGTGGTGATCTACAGCCTGGGCCGTGGTGATCTGCTTGCCGGGCTCGGCCCCTTCCGCGATGCCTGGCGACGTGGCGATCTGCAAGCCGCCGAACATGTGGCTGAGCGTGACCTGAACCTGAGCGCCGACAGTGGCGAACAACTGCTCGAACGCGTCCAGGGTCATCTGTTGTGGCAGGCCTACCAGAGCTTTTTTGCGGTGATTTTCTGGTACTTCCTGTTGGGTCCGGTGGCTGCGCTGGCTTATCGCCTGCTCGCACTGGCCAGTGACCACAGCAAGAACCCTTTGGTGGCTGAGCGGGCCGGGCAACTGCGCCATGCCTTTGACTGGCTGCCGGTGCGTCTGCTGGCGGCCAGCTTTGCCCTGGTGGGCAACTTCGTCGCCGTTGGCCGTGTGATGCTGCATGAACTGCTGAGTTGGGA
Source organism: Pseudomonas reactans (assembly GCF_013385825.1). Taxonomy (GTDB): domain Bacteria; phylum Pseudomonadota; class Gammaproteobacteria; order Pseudomonadales; family Pseudomonadaceae; genus Aquipseudomonas; species Aquipseudomonas reactans. Next base: position 142,674 of record NZ_JACAPG010000006.1, read on the forward strand.
CATCAGCGCTGCCCAGTTGGTGGAGAAAGTCGGCCTGGTCGCCGCCGAAATCCCGCCACCGGCGGTCGGTCCCGACGGCATCAACAGCCTGGACCGACTCTGGGAACTGCTGCTGCGCGCAGCGGTGCTGTGGTATGCCGGGTTTGCCATCTGGACGGTATTGCCCTGACGGCTGATCTCATTAACCTTAAGTTACAAAACTCCCTTTCAAATTGAGCTATACAGATGCTGGCTAACTGCCGCCCTGCGCCTCAATAAAAATAAAAGAAAGGGAGTTCACCTGTGAAGAGCTTGCTCTATCCCGCCGTCGCGCTGATGAATCGCCTGAGCTTCGGCATGAAGTTCAGCTTGATCAGCGTGTTGTTCCTGCTGCCGATGCTGGCGACCAACTATTACCTGGTGCGTGACTCGTGGCGTGAATTCCAGGGCACCCGCGTCGAACTGCAAAGCCTCGACTTGCTTGGCAGCAGTCTGGCGCTGCGCCGCGATCTGGAAACCCTCAACAACCAAGTGCAGATCAACGCCACGCTGGGCCAGTCCGGCAAGGCGGGCGACCTTGAGGGCAAGATCAGCGCCTTGGAACAAAGCGTGTTGAGTCGCCTGCAAAGCCTCAACGCCATGACGACCGAGCCCGAGCAAATTGCCGCGTTTGACGCCAAGCGCGACGAGTTGATCACCGCCTTCAAGGCCCAGCAACAGGAAACCTCGTTGCTGAGCAAAAGTGCGTTGATCGGCAAATTGCTCAATAAGGCCCAGATGCTCAGCCAGATCATCGCCAGCCAATCCGGCTTAAGCCGCGACTCCCAAAGCGATCTGCGCCAACTCAGTGAGCTGATCACCAGCGTGACCCCGCAAGTCACCCAGACCCTGGGCGAAGGCCGGGCGATGGGCGCCTATTCTCTGGGTCAAGGCTTTCTCAATTCGTCGTCCAGCACACGCTTTGACGAACTGTTGCAGCAACTGGAAAAACTCCAGGCCGAGTATGGCTTGAAATTGCAGGACGCTCTGGGCTCCAGCAAAGCCGCGCATACGGCCCTCGACAGCCTGGCCAAGGCCAGCAGCGCCAGCCTCAAGCAAGGCAGCGAGTTGTTTGAAGAACAGGTAGTGATGGCCGAAACCCTCGACGCATCCTGGCAGGATTTCTACGACGGTGTCAGCCGGTTGATGGCCCAGACCTACCAGTTGGATGACGCCACGTTGACCTTTCTCGGACAGCAGTTGGAACAACGTCTGGCACAGAACCGCACACACATGGTGGTGCTGGTCTCGGCGCTGAGCGCGGTGTTCCTGTTGATTTTCTATTTGTACGCAGGCTTCTACGCCTCCACGCGCACCACGCTGAGGCGCCTGGGCGCGATGATGGATAAGGTGGCGGCCGGGGACATGACCGTCACTTTTGTTGCGCATAGCCGCGATGAGCTGGGTGACCTGGGCCAGGTATTCAACGGCACCGTAGCGAAGATCCATGACTTGATCGAGCGCGTCGGGCATACCGTCAGTCAAGTCGAGCTGCAGGCCGGACAGGTGGAGACGGTGTCGGCCCAGAGTAATCAGGCCGTATCCGGGCAGCGTACCCAGATCGAACAGGTGGCGACCGCGATGAACCAGATGTCGTCTACTGCGCAGGAAGTTGCGCGCAGCGCGGCGGCGGCAGTGAGCAGTGCCCATAGCGTCAACGATGAAACCGTCAGCGGCCGTGGCCTGGTGCAGTCGCAGCAGGGCAGCATTGCGCGGCTCGCCACGGAGATCGATCAGTCGGTGCGGGTGATCAACCAACTGGCCACCGACAGCCAGTCCATCAGCAGCGTGTTGGAAGTGATCAAGAGCATTGCCGAACAAACCAACCTTCTAGCACTCAACGCGGCTATCGAAGCCGCGCGTGCTGGCGAGCAAGGGCGAGGGTTTGCGGTGGTGGCCGATGAGGTGCGCACCCTGGCACGACGCACCCAGCATTCCACCGAAGAAATCGAACAGATGATCAGCCGCTTGCACAGTGGTGTGGCGGCTGCCGTGAAGGCCATGGGCACCAGCCATGAAATGGCCAGTGGCACCGTGGGGCAGTCGGAAAAGGTCCAGCAGGCCCTGGAAAACATCCTCGGTGCCGTCGGCATGATCGTCGATCAGAACCAGCAGATCGCCGCCGCTGTGGAGCAACAAACCGCCGTCGCCCACGATATCGACCAGAACATTGTTGAAATCAATCGGGCTGGCGAGCATGCCGCTGAGGGCACGCATCAGACCGAAGCGGCGAGTCGACAGCTGTCGCTGCAGGTGATTGAGCTGAAACAATTGATCGGCGCGTTTCGGGTGTGAGAGCCGGGCGTAGGATTTATCGCCTTGTGGTGTGGCGCTTGTCCTGATTTTTCTGCGTCTCTTTTCTGGAGTCGTGAATCGGTGAAAATTGTTTCACTCGATTTCAAGTTCAGGGGAGGCACAGCGATGACCGCTGCGATCGGCATCAAAGGGCACTGCGCCCATTGTGATATCACCTTTAACCTCAAGCCTTGGCAACTGAATGCCATCGCCATCGAAGAGCCGTTCGATTGCCCTTACTGCCAGTGGATCTTGCAGTTGAACTGCCCTCGGCAGTTGCGCCAGTTCAGGTCCCTGGACCAGTGGGCGCTGGTGCGCCCGAGCATGGCGGTATTGACCTGCACGGTGCTGATCGTGGCGCTGGTGGTGGAGTGGGTGGGGCTGATCAGTGTGATCGGCCAATTCAACATCTCGTTGGTGGTGCTGCTGGTGCATTTCCTGGTGTTGCGATACGCCCGTTACCGCCAGCGCATGACGTTGAATCTACAATTGGTCACACCCGCGCTACCAGTTGAACAGCTCGCGCGCATTGCGTGTGCTCGCCTCAGCCAGCAATAAAGCGCTGGTACCCATGCGCTCGGCCAGCGCGGTGCAGATAGACGGCAGGTGTTCGGGGCTGTTGCGTTGGCCGGGATACATGGCGGGCGCCATATCCGGTGAGTCGGTTTCCAATACCACCGCATCCAACGGCAGGTGGGCCAGCACCTTGTGCATGCGCAGGGCCTGAGGCCAGGTGGCGGCGCCGCCCAAGCCCAGTTTGAAGCCGAGCTTGATGTATTCGCGGGCTTCTTCGCGGCTGCCGGCAAATGCATGGATGATGCCGCCACGGGGCAGGCGAATGCGCTTGAGGGTGGCGATCACGGCCGCGTGGCTGCGACGCACGTGCAGCAGTGCTGGTAGTTGGAAGTCCACCGCCAGTTTCAGTTGCGCTTCAAACAGGCTTTGCTGGCGTTCGCGGTCCAGTTGTTCGAGGAAGTAATCCAGGCCGATTTCGCCCACAGCGCACAGTTGTCGGTGGCCGTGCAGGCGAGTCAGCCAGTCGCCCAGTTCCGTCAGGTCGGCGGGGCGGTGGTCATCGAGGTACACCGGATGCAGGCCAAAGGCAGCGAACAAGCCTTCATCCGCTTGCACCAGGTCCCACAACCGCTGCCAATTCTGCTGATACACCCCCAACACCACCATGCGTTGCACGCCCAAGGCTCGGCTGTGGGCGAGGACTGCCCGGCGATCACTGTCGAAGTCCGGAAAGTCCAAGTGGGTGTGGGTGTCGATCAACTCCACGCTCAGGCCTCGCGAATACGCTGCTTGAACGTCCGGCCGATGGCATGCACGCCGGGTTGGTATTGTTCTTCTTCAACCGCGGCCAGGGCCAGGCGCAAGGCGGTCTCGGCAATCAGTTGATGTTGCTGGGCCATGGCGTTGACCGGCAGCGGCAGGAAATCCAGCAACTGGGTATCACCAAAGGTGCCCAGGCGCAGCGGCCGTGATTTGAGCGGGAAGTCATGCAGGGCGTCGAACACGCCTTGCAGCAGCACGTAGGACGTGGTCACCAGCGCGTCAGGCAAATGCCCCAGTTGCTGTAGAAGTTGCTCCATCAACTGTCGGCCGCAATCGCGGCTGAAGGCTTCACCGTGTTCGACGATCACCTCGCCGGTGAAACCTTCGAGTGCCTCGCGGAAGCCGGCGGCACGTTCCTGGCTGATGCTCAGCTCGGGCCGTGCGCCGATCAGCACGATCTGCTTGGGCAGCGGCTGCAACAGGCTGCTGGTCAATTGCTGGCACGCCTGGCGGTCGTCGCTGACCACCGAGCAAAATTGATCCGCGCCCATCACCCGGTCGATGGCAATCACCGGCAAACCCTTGGCCTGCAGTTCGCGGTAACTGTCATCGCTGGCCGGCAAGCAACTGGCGACAAACAGCGCATCACAGCGCCGGGCACGGAACAGTTGCAACAGTTGGCGTTCGCTGTCGGCCTCATCGTCGGAGCTGGCGATCAGCAGTTGATAGCCGCGCGCCCGCGCACCTTGTTCCAGCAGCTTGGCGATGCGCGCATAACTGGGGTTTTCCAGGTCGGGCAGGATAAAGCCCAAGGTGCGCGTGTGCCGACTGCGCAGCCCGGCGGCCTGGGGGTTGGGGGTAAAACCATGGGCTTCGACCACGGCACGCACCCGTTCGACGGTGGCACTGCTGATGCGTTGCTGTTCAGCCTTGCCATTGATGACGTAGCTGGCGGTGGTCACGGACACACCGGCGAGACGGGCGATATCACTGAGTTTCAAACCGGGATTTCCTTGTTTTCTGGAGCTTGCCCCGACATTTTCTCCAATCGTAACCGATTCCTGTACACGACCAATGTCCTGGCTCAAGCGCCGAGTGGTTCTTCAAGGATGCGCAATTAACGCGTAGTCTTCCATAAGATCTAGATTAAACGTTTCAGCCAGCGTATTTTTACGACGTTCGCGACGGAGTGGCTACTGCCAATTGACTGCTCAGTCAGTAATTCTTGAACACCCTTTACACTGTTTGTTTAAAACAATACCTAGTGCGCCACCGCACTAACTAGGAGAACGGCATGCTTGAGCTCACTGTAGAGCAGATTTCCATGGGCCAAGTGGCTGTGGACAAATCTGCTGCCTTGCACCTGCTCGCTGAAAAACTGGTGGCCGATGGCCTGGTCGCCGAGGGTTACCTCAGCGGTTTGCAAGCCCGTGAAGCCCAAGGCTCGACCTTCCTTGGCCAAGGTATCGCCATCCCCCACGGCACCCCCGAAACCCGCGACCAAGTGTTCTCCACTGGTGTGCGCCTGCTGCAGTTCCCCGAAGGGGTGGACTGGGGCGACGGCCAGATCGTGTACCTGGCCATCGGCATCGCTGCCAAATCCGACGAACACCTGCGCTTGTTGCAATTGCTCACCCGCGCCCTCGGCGAAACCGACCTGGGCCAGGCCCTGCGCCGTGCCGGCAGCGCTGAAGCGCTGTTGAAACTGCTGCAAGGTGCGCCGCAGGAACTGGCGCTGGACGCGCAGATGATCAGCCTGGGGGTGTCCGCCGACGATTTCGAAGAGCTGGTATGGCGCGGCGCACGCCTGTTACGTCAGGCCGATTGTGTGAGCAATGGTTTCGCCGCCGTGTTGCAGCAGGTGGATGCGCTGCCCCTCGGCGATGGCCTGTGGTGGTTGCACAGCGAGCAGACCGTCAAGCGCCCAGGGCTGGCGTTTGTCACCCCGGACAAACCCATGCGTTACCTCGGCCAGCCGCTCAACGGCCTGTTCTGCCTGGCCAGCCTGGGCGAAGCCCATCAGACGTTGCTCGAGCGCCTATGTGCCTTGCTGATCGAAGGCCGCGGCCAGGAACTCGGCCGCGCCACCAGCAGCCGCGCCGTGCTTGAAGTGCTCGGCGGTGAATTGCCTCCAGATTGGCCCACTGCGCGCATCACCCTGGCCAACGCCCACGGCCTGCATGCACGCCCAGCGAAGATCCTTGCGCAGTTGGCGAAAAGTTTCGAAGGCGACCTCCGCGTGCGTATCGTCGATGGCCCGGTCGGCGCCGTGTCGGTGAAAAGCCTGAGTAAACTGCTGAGCCTCGGCGCACGACGCGGCCAGGTGCTGGAGTTTGTCGCCGAGCCGACCATTGCCGGCGACGCACTGCCCGCACTGTTGGCGGCAGTGGAAGAAGGCCTGGGTGAAGAGGTCGAGCCGCTGCCGACCGCGAGCGTCCAGCCTGAAGTCGTCGATATCGAGCCGGTGCTCAGCGCGCCCCTGGCCGGCAGCCAGATCCAGGCCATCGCCGCCGCGCCGGGCATTGCCATCGGCCCTGCGCATATCCAGGTTCAGCAGGTCTTCGATTACCCACTGCGCGGCGAATCTTCCGCCATCGAGCGCCAGCGCCTGCACAGCGCCTTGGGTGATGTGCGTCGTGATATCCAGGGCCTGATCGAACGCAACCCGTCCAAGGCGATCCGCGAGATTTTCATCACCCACCAGGAAATGCTCGACGACCCGGAACTCACCGACGAAGTCGACACCCGCCTCAAGCAAGGCGAAAGCGCTGAAGCGGCGTGGATGAGTGTGATCGAGGCGGCCGCCAAGCAACAGGAGTCGTTGCAGGATGCCTTGCTCGCCGAGCGTGCCGCCGACCTGCGCGATATTGGTCGCCGCGTGCTGGCGCAACTGTGTGGCCTCGAAACCGCCCAGGAGCCGAGCGAACCTTACATTCTGGTGATGGACGAAGTCGGTCCGTCCGATGTGGCGCGCCTGGACCCGGCGCGCGTCGCCGGCATCCTCACCGCCCGTGGCGGCGCGACGGCCCACAGCGCCATTGTCGCCCGTGCGCTGGGTATTCCGGCGTTGGTCGGTGCCGGCGCGTCGGTGTTGCTGCTGGCCGCCGGTACGCCGTTGTTGCTGGATGGCCAGCGCGGCCGCCTGCATGTAGACGCCGACGCCGCTACCCTGCAACGCGCAACGGTCGAGCGCGACACCCGCGAACAACGCCTGCAAGCCGCCTCGGCGCAGCGCCATGAACCGGCCCTGACCCGCGACGGGCACGCCGTGGAAGTGTTCGCCAACATCGGCGAAAGCGCCGGGGTTGCCAGCGCGGTGGAACAGGGCGCCGAAGGCATTGGCTTGCTGCGCACCGAACTGATTTTCATGGCCCACCCGCAAGCGCCGGACGAGGCCACCCAGGAAGCCGAATACCGCCGCGTCCTCGATGGCCTCGCCGGTCGCCCGCTGGTGGTGCGCACCCTCGATGTGGGGGGCGACAAACCGCTGCCGTACTGGCCGATCGCCCAAGAGGAAAACCCATTCCTTGGTGTGCGCGGCATTCGTCTGACCTTGCAGCGCCCGCAGATCATGGAAGCGCAACTGCGGGCGCTGCTGCGCTCGGCGGACAATCGCCCGCTGCGCATCATGTTCCCCATGGTCGGCAGTGTTGACGAATGGCGCGCAGCCCGCGACATGACCGAGCGGCTGCGCCTGGAAATCCCGGTGGCGGACCTGCAACTGGGCATCATGATCGAAGTGCCGTCGGCGGCATTGCTCGCGCCGGTCTTGGCCAAGGAAGTGGACTTCTTCAGCGTCGGCACTAACGACCTGACCCAGTACACCCTGGCCATCGACCGTGGCCACCCGACCCTGTCCGCCCAGGCCGATGGCCTGCACCCGGCGGTGTTGCAACTGATCGACATCACCGTGCGCGCCGCCCATGCCCATGGCAAATGGGTCGGCGTGTGCGGCGAGCTGGCGGCGGATCCGTTGGCGGTGCCAGTGCTGGTCGGCCTGGGTGTCGATGAGCTGAGCGTGTCGGCTCGCAGCATTCCCGAAGTGAAGGCGCGCGTGCGCGAATTCAGTCTTAGCGAGGCCCAGGGCCTGGCGCAACAAGCACTGGCGGTGGGCTCGCCCGCCGAAGTGCGAGCCCTAGTGGAGGCCGTGTAGATGGCAAGGATTCTGACCCTGACGCTGAACCCGGCGTTGGACCTGACGGTACGCCTGGCGCGCCTGGAACCGGGTGAAGTCAACCGCAGCGAAACCCTGCTGACCCATGCTGCCGGCAAGGGTGTGAATGTGGCGCAGGTGCTGGCCGACCTGGGCCATCAGGTGAGCGTGGGTGGGTTTCTCGGTGAGGAAAACCCCCAGGCGTTCGACGCGCTGATTGCCCGTCGTGGGTTTGGCGATGCATTTATTCGCGTGGCGGGTGAAACACGCAGCAACATCAAGATTGCCGAGCAGGATGGCCGGGTCACTGACATCAATGCGCCTGGGCCGCTGGTGAGTGAAGCGGCGCAAGAAGAACTGCTCAAGATGATCGCGATGATCGGTCCCGAATTCGATGCGGTGGTAGTGGCTGGCAGCCTGCCGCGCGGCGTCAGCCCGCAGTGGTTTCAGAAAATGCTCGAACAACTGAAAAACCTTGGTTTGAAAGTCGCCCTGGACACCAGCGGCGACGCATTGCGCGCCGGGTTGAAAGCTGGCCCGTGGCTGGTCAAACCCAATACCGAAGAACTGGCCGACGCCTTGGGTAATGCCCCGGATGCCATCATCCAACTGCATCAACAAGGTGTGGAACATGTCGTGGTCTCTGACGGCGCAGCGGGCGTGAGCTGGTACAGCCCAGGCACATCGCTGCACGCCACACCGCCCAAGGTCGCGGTTGCCAGCACCGTCGGCGCCGGCGACTCGCTGTTGGCTGGGATGCTCCACGGTCTGCTCAGCAGCGATACACCGGAGCAAACCCTGCGCCGAGCCACGGCAATTGCCGCGATGGCGGTGACGCAGATCGGTTTCGGCATCAGTGACCACGCGCAGCTGGCGCACCTCGAAAGCGGCGTACACGTGCGCGCGCTGACAGAACAATAAGAGGGTTTGTGATGAAGTTAGCCATTGTTACCGCCTGCCCGAACGGCATGGTCACCAGTGTGCTGTGCGCCCGCTTGTTGGACGCCGCCGCGCAGCGCCAAGGCTGGAGCACCAGCGTTGAAGTGGTGGATGTGCAGCGCCCGGAACGCCAGTTGTCCCAGGCCACGATCGACGACGCCGAATGGGTGTTGTTGGTCAGCAGCACCCCGGTGGATATGCAGCGGTTTGTCGGCAAGCGCGTGTTCCAGAGCACGCCGGCCCAGGCGCTGGCGGATGTCGACGCCGTGTTGCGTCGCGGCGCAGAAGAGGCGCAGGTGTATGTCGCTTCGCCGCAGGCGGCCAAGAATGCACCCCGTATCGTCGCCATTACGGCCTGCCCGACTGGGGTTGCCCATACCTTCATGGCCGCCGAAGCCTTGCAGCAGACCGCCAAGCGGCTGGGCTACGACTTGCAGGTCGAGACTCAAGGCTCGGTCGGCGCACGGACGCCCTTGAGCCCGCAGGCCATTGCCGACGCCGATGTGGTGTTGTTGGCGGCGGATATCGAAGTCGCCACCGAGCGCTTTGCCGGCAAGAAGATCTACCGCTGCGGCACTGGTATTGCCCTCAAGCAGTCCGAAGCCACCCTTAATAAGGCGCTGGCTGAAGGTGCGGTGGAAAACGCCGCCAGCGGTGCGGTGGCCAAGAAAGAAAAGACCGGCGTGTACAAACACCTGTTGACCGGTGTGTCGTTCATGTTGCCGATGGTGGTGGCGGGCGGGCTATTGATCGCCTTGTCGTTCGTGTTTGGCATCCATGCCTTTGAACAGGAAGGCACCTTGGCGGCTGCACTGAAAACCGTGGGTGACCGTGCCTTCATGTTGATGGTGCCGTTGCTGGCGGGCTACATCGCCTACTCGATTGCCGACCGGCCCGGCATCGCGCCCGGAATGATTGGCGGCTTGTTGGCCGGGACGCTGGGCGCGGGTTTTATCGGTGGCATCTTCGCCGGTTTCCTGGCCGGCTATTGCGTCAAGCTGATCACGCGTGCGGTGAAGTTGCCGCAGAGCCTGGAGGCGCTCAAGCCGATCCTGATCATCCCGTTGCTGGCGAGCCTGTTTACCGGCCTGGCGATGATCTACCTGGTGGGGCCGCCGGTCGCGCGCCTGCTTACTGGGCTGACCGACTTCCTCAGCACTATGGGCACCACCAACGCGGTGCTGTTGGGGATTCTGTTGGGCGGCATGATGTGTGTCGACCTGGGTGGGCCGATCAACAAGGCGGCGTATGCGTTTTCCGTCGGCTTGCTGGCGGCCTCCAGTGGCGCGCCGATGGCTGCCACCATGGCCGCCGGCATGGTGCCACCGATTGGCATGGGCATCGCCACGTTTCTGGCTCGTCGCAAATTCGCCCAGACTGAGCGCGAGGCCGGCAAAGCGGCGATGATCCTCGGCATGTGCTTTATCTCGGAAGGCGCGATTCCGTTTGCCGCCAAAGACCCGTTGCGCGTCATCCCGGCCAGCATTGCCGGTGGTGCGTTGACCGGCGCGCTGTCGATGTACTTCGGCTGCAAACTGGCGGCGCCCCACGGCGGCCTGTTTGTGCTGGTCATTCCGAATGCGATGAACCATGCATTGCTGTATTTGCTGGCGATTGTTGCCGGCAGCCTGTTGACGGGGTTGGTCTACGCGCTGATCAAGCGCCCGGAAGCCGTCGAACTGGCGGTCGCGCCGACCTGATCGCTTGTATCAGCAGTGGGGGCACGGCACTGTGGCAGTGCCCGGGTTGTCGCGGTTGTACATCGGCATGCAAAGGCGGCCTTGGGGTCGCTTGGTTTCTCAAGGGGGTCATGTTCGTCTAAGCCCCCCTAAGATGCCGCCTGCTGGCGTCAGGCTTGCCGTCAATGCGTCCAGCAAGGCACTGACCTTTGGCAGCGTTTGGCGGCTTTTGACCCAGGCAAGATTGATCGGAATGCCCTCGGTTGCCAGGTGGGGCAACACTTCTACCAAGGTTCCGTCTTCCAACTGCTGATTAATCAGCCACGATGGCAATTGTGCGATACCACTGCCCGCCAATACCGCCATCAACAAGCCTTCGCCATTACCGATCACCAGCCGGGCAGCCACCGGTTGGCGTTTTATGGCGCCCGGATGCTCGCCTGCGAAACTCCACGGGGTGATATTGCCATCCACCCAGCCATAGGCGATGCAGTGGTGATGCTCCAGATCCTGCTCCGTGAGCGGCGTGCCGTGCTTGGCCAAATAGCTGGGCGATGCGCAGAAGGTATGCCACTCACTGGCCAGGTAACGATGCGCCACTCTTTCGGGCCAGACATCGGCGCCGCCGATGCGCACCACCACATCCACGCCTTCTTGGAATGGGTCGATCAACCCGTCGGAGAACGTGATGTGCGGTATCAGCAACGGGTGATCCTGCATGAACCGCAGGAGCGTCGGGAGCACTTGTGCACGACCGAACGCGCCTGGAAGGTCGATTCGAATCCGTCCACGCGGCTCGATATTGTCGACTTGCAGTGACAACTCTGCCTCTTCGAGGTCTGCGAGCACACCGGTGCAGGTGCGATAGAACGCGATCCCGGCATCGGTCAACGAAAGGCGTCGGGTCGTGCGTTGAAAAAGCCGCGTGCCCAATCGGCTCTCCAGCCTGGCGACACTTTTACTGATGGCGGAGCCTGTCAAATTCATTCTCTCGGCCGCGGCCTTGAAGCTGCCGGTCTCCGAGACGCAGACGAACACATCAATCCCTTTCAAGCGCTCTGAGGAAAACATACGAACCCTGTATCCATGAATTTAGTTCCACCTATCTGGTAAAAAAGATCATAAATCAGAACGTGGCACGGCGGTAAGCTAGACGCACGAATACCTGTCAGTGATTCGCTACTCGCAATGTCATAAAAATGGCCTATTGATTGACGAGACAAGGATGCTGGTCACTTTTAAAATAAATCTGACGACGATAAGTGCTCTTTCCCGGCACTTCGTATATCGACCCTGTTATGGGCAATCGCTGCATCTCCTGTTTATGGAGCGGCGTTGCTTTGAGTCCCCGAGCATTCTCATGCAGGTGGAATAGGGCAAAAAACACCTTTCAGGTTATGAGTGGCATTTCCTTGTCCAGGGCACTATTGCGCGCGTGAAATGGGTCGCCGAGTTTTTAATAAAACACCTGTGCTGTTTTATAGATGAGTTGTGGTTGCACAAACTATTGTCTGCAAGGAGGAAGAAATGCTTTCCAAGGAAGTTTATACACTGGCCTGTGCAGGGTTGAAAAAGTTGGCACTCAACCAGGCCTGTCGCGATGCGTTTGATAAAAATTCATTGTTTTTCAAATTGTTCGAACACGCTGCCCATCGTTACATTGTCGCGTCGGATGCGCAGGCATTGAGCGGTAAGCTGCAGGCGCTAGCGGCAAAAGGCTACCAACTGGGTGTTGAATATGTCGGTGAAGAAAATCATGACCCAAACGTTGTACAAGACTTTGTCAACGAGTACCTGAGAGCCATTAAAACGTTTGCCCGCGCTGGTTTAAAACCACAGTTGGGGTTTGATTTAAGTGCGGTGGGGCTGCTTGTTTCCCAGGAAACCGCCTATCACAACGCAGCCACTATCCTGTCGGCGGCGGCGGAGCACGATATCCCCGTCATGATCAGCATGGAGCACTCTTCGGCCGTTGATAAGATTCTGGAAGTGTACGCCGAACTTGCCCCCGCCCATCACAATGTCGGTATTACCGTGCAAGCGCACTTGCATAGAACTGTCGAAGACTTGCCGCGCATCATCAGCTATGGACGTAAAGTCAGATTGGTCAAAGGGGTTTACAACGAGGTACCCGACATTGCGCTGCCTCGTGGTGAGGAACTGGATAAACGCTACCTGTCGTTACTTGATGACTTGCTGGCCGCCAACGTGGCTGTGAGTTGTGCAACGCAAGACCCCAACTTGATCAAGCGTCTTTTAGACGGTGGTTATCAATTGAAGATCGAGGAGCTGGAGATGCTCCACGGCGTACAACCGGACGTGTTGCGCAGTGCCAGGGAGGCGGGCCTGACCTGCCGGATTGCCGCAGTTTACGGCGATAGCTGGTACCTGCATTTCCTGCACCGCCTGGCGGAGTCGCCGGACAACGTCCTTCAGGCACTTGCCGACTTCTACGACCCCTCGCGTATCACGTTCGGCGCTGGTTACTAAAGGAGCAGTCATGTTTATCGATCTCAGAAGCGATACGGTCACCAAGCCAACGGAAGGCATGCGCAAGGCTATCTACCAGGCGGAAGTCGGGGATGAATGCTTCGGCGAAGACCCGAGTGTGCGGGCTCTGGAAGCGTTCTGTGCCAATTACTTTCAGAAGGAAGCGGCGCTCTTTACCACGGGTGGCACGTTGAGCAATCAGTTGGCTATCAAGTCCCTCACCCAGCCCGGTGATGAGATTTTTCTGGATGCTTCCTACCACATCAACTATTACGAGGCCGCTGCTACATCGGCGTTTTCCGGCGTCAACTTCTCATTGTCGTCCCACGAGAACGGGTTGTTTGACGTCAGTGACCTGGAAAAGCTGTATGCCTCGCGTTGCCGCTGGAACCAGAACTACGCGTTGCCACGCGTGGTGGTGGTTGAAAACACCCTCGGGTGCAAAGGCGGTGCGATCTTTCCTCTGGCACAGATGAACGAAGTCTTCGGTTATGCCAAGACTATCGACGCCTATCGTTACCTGGATGGTGCTCGCATCCTCCACGCCTCTATCGCGTCGGGCATTGATGTGACCTCCTACACGGAAAACGCCGACCTCATGTCCATGTGTCTGTCCAAGGCACTGGGCGCACCTGTGGGCTCGATCATGGTGGGCTCCAAAGAGCTGATCCAGCGCGCCAGGAAATACCGTAAATGGTTTGGCGGCGATCTTCATCAGGCCGGCATGATGGCCGCCGCCGGGCTCTATGCGATGCACAACAATATCGAGCGCTTGGCCGAAGATCACGAGCATGCGGCCCTGCTGCACCGTCTGCTCAGCGATATCGATGAGACGCCTGCACACTACAAGGGAACCAATATGGTGACCCTGGATGTTTCTTCGCTGGGTATGACGCCGATGCAGTTCGGTACTCACCTGAGCCAACAAGGTGTCGCCGGCTTGCCTTATAACGCACGGGAAATGCGCTTTATGCCGCATATCAATATCAGTCGCGCCGACATCCTCAAGGCAGCGGGGATAATCAAAGCCACCGTGCGTGAATTGAGTTCAACGCGGGAGGCCGTCAAATGATCTACAAGAAAAATATAGTCGTGGTTGTCGATGCCTATTCGATTGGCAGTTTGATCGCGCCTGCGTTCATGTCACGTGGGTATGAATGTGTGCACGTGCGTTCGACCGCTGACGTGAACGCGTTTTATGAGACCTGGTTCCGCACCGGGGACTTCATCAACGACCTGCTTTATCGTTCGGATGCAGAGTTGCAGGAAGCACTGTCCGACTATTGCGTGCAGTTTGTCTTGGCCGGTTGTGAGTTCGGCGTGGAGTTGGCCGCCCATCTGGCTGCGCTGTTCAACGTCCCGCGCCATAACAATCCTGACCACGCAGTGCGCTGGCGCGACAAGTACCAAATGCACGAGGCGTTGTCCCGGGCGGGTGTACGATCGATCAAGCACTTCAAGTCAGATGCGTTGCCGGGCATTCTGGACTGGGTCAAGGAAAACCACATGCTGCCGGTGGTGGTGAAGCCGGTTAAAAGCGCCGGTTCCGACAATATCCACATTTGCACTGACGTCAGCCAGATTGAACACGCCTTCAACGTCATAAAGTCCAGTCGCAATATTTTTCTGGAAAGCAATGAAGAGATCCTGGTGCAGCAATACCTGGATAACTCGGACTTCAACTCGGAGTTGTTGCTCAGCAAGTCCAAAGACGTCGACATCGAATACTGCGTGAATACCGTGAGTGTCGATGGCCTGCACTACGTCAGCGAAATTATCCGTGTCTACCGGACTCGTATCGGTGCCTCGCCGGTGCATGACTACAACCAGCTGATGTGCCCGGTGGAGAATGCCGACGTCTACAGTCGGCTGTCCGGTTACATATTTTCTGTACTCGATGCGCTGGGCATCCGGCAAGGCGTCGGGCATAGCGAATTGATGATCGTCAATGACGAACCGGTGTTGCTGGAGACGGCTGCGCGCATGCCGGGCGGTATCGATCTTTCGGCCTATACCCGAGCCTTGGGGCATAACCAGTTGAGCCTCTGGATCGACTCGTTGATTAACCCTCAGGCTTTTCTCGACTACCGCCAACGGCCGCGGAAAAAGCTCTACTTTCATTCCAGCTGTGTGTTTCTGATCTCGCGGCATGCGGGGCCAATCAAGCGTTCGCCGGACATCACGGCGTGGAAGGCGATCCCCGGCGTGCACAGCATTAAAATCCAGGATGACGGTGTACTCAAACCGACCATTTCCCTGGAAAACAGCCCCGGTCATGTATTCATCCTCGACAGCGACCGCACGAATATTCAGCACAGTATTGAATTGCTGCGTGAGCACGAGCCAAGCGTCTACAGGGAAATGCTGACATGAAGCACGTCTCGGAGGGACTGGTAGCCCAGAGTCAAGCCAGAGTCTATGACAGAACGGTGATCCTGCTGCTGTCGGCGACCTTTATCCTGACCGTCGCCAGGGCGCTGGCGTTGCCCTATCTGGTTATTTACTTCTCCGAGGCGTTTGGTCTGGGCGTTGCGGATATCGGACTGGCGGTCGGCGGTGCATTGATCGTCAGTTCAGTCCTGGGGGTCTATGGCGGGTTCCTGGTGGACAGGTTCTCCAACTACCGGGTCATGCTCGTCGCTGCGACGGTGTTCGCCCTCGCGTTCGCGGTGGCGTTCCAGGTCACCAGCCTGGTGCCGTTCATCATCGCGATTGTGGTGGTGAACCTGGCCTATGCCGTGGTCGACATCGCAGTTAAATCCGGCATAGGTTTTCTGGTGGCGCCGGACAAGCGCGGCGGGGTGTTCTCACTGAAGTACACCCTGACCAACGTCGGCTATGCCATCGGACCTTTTCTCGGTGTGATGTTTGCCAAAGTCAGTCCCGGAATGCCGTTTGCCGTGGCCGCGTTGATCGGGGCGGTCTTTGTCCTGCTGTATGGGCTGGTGGGTGGACGAATTCCTCGTCCGACGGGCAGTGCGAGTGACGGTAGCGGAACGAGCTTTGCCAACGTACTGGTGCATTTGGTCAAGAACTATCGGCTGGTGTGTTTCACGATCGGCGGCATTCTCAGCGCCATTGTGTTCGGGCAGTTCACCGCCTACTTGTCGCAATACCTGATCGTGACGAGCGACCCGCAAAATGCGTATCAGATTATCAATTACCTGGTCACCACCAACGCCTGTGTGGTGATCGGTCTTCAATACCTGATCGGCTCGCGGATCAACCAGCACAACCTGTTTCGCATGTTAATGCTGGGGATGCTGTTCTTTGTGGTAGGGCTGATGGGGTTCGCCTATGCACAGATACCGGTTATTTGGGTACTTGCGATGATCGTTTTTACCGTGGGTGAAATCATCATTATTCCGGCGGAATATCTGTTTATTGATTACATAGCACCGGAGGATATGCGCGGCGTTTACTACGGCGCACAGAACTTGTCGAACCTGGGGGCGGCCCTCGGCCCGGTATTGTGTGGGATAGCGTTATCGCTTTATGCGCCCCAGGCGATGTTCTATGTCTTGTCCATGTGTATCGTGGTGGCGAGCGGTTTCTATTTTATGGGCTCACGAAATAGGGCTGATTGATGATTCACTTTAATACTGCAGGGGCCGGTCGTGTTTCCGCTGAAACGTTGCATGTGATGCAGGTTTATTTGCAAGAGGAATATGAACTCGGTGCCTATGAAACCGAACTGTCCTACGCCGCAACGCTGGACGGCGAAGTGTATGAAAATATCGCGCGGTTACTTGGCTCGACTGCACGCAATATTGCACTTTTCGATGGCGCTACCAAGGCGTGGGTGACGGCGCTGAACGCGTTGCCTTGGACCAAGGGGGCGCGTGTCGTGGTCACGCCCTATGAATACGCCGGCAACCTGATCGCATTGTCTGAGTTGCAGCGCCGCTACGGCGTGGTGATTGACGTAATGCCGCTGCTGGCAAATGGTGACCTGGACCTGCAATGGCTGGCACAGCACATGAGCGCGCAAGTCATGCTGGTCTCGGTCGTGCATGTGCCGTCGTGCTGCGGCATCGTGAACGATGTTGAAGCGGTGGGTAATATCTTGCGTGATTACCCGTGCTTTTACTTCGTTGATGCTTGTCAATCGGCAGGCATGCTGCCCCTGGATGTGCAGGCTATCGGTGCCGATGTGTTGACCGCCGCCGGTAGGAAGTTTCTTTGCGGGCCCAGAGGCACGGGGTTTGCCTACCTGTCCGAGGATTTTATGGCGGCTGCGCAACCGCGCTTCACTGACCTGAGCAGGGCCAGCGTTGACGTGCGCGGGGTGGTGAGTCTGGGGGCTGATGATGCGCGGCGTTTTGAGTATGCCGAGCGTAACAATGCGGCAGTGGTTGGGTTGAACCAGGCGATCAAAGACCGTCTTTCCGTGGCCTATAACATTGAGCGTGGGACCTACCGGTTTCTTTATCAACAGTTGGCCCAAACGGCGCATATCAGCGTCATCGCTCCAGGTACACAACAAGCGGGGATCATTGCCTTTACCCACGCTAATTATTCGGCAACTGAACTTGTCGATTACATGCGTGCGCAGGGCGTGAATGGCTGGCCGGGTTATGCCTCACATACGCCTTACTACATGTTGGGGCAAGGGCATGATCGCTTTGTGCGGCTATCGATTAATAATAAAAATAGCCTTGAAGATGTGCAGGTGTTCATGGAGTTGCTGGCGAAACTGTAATATTCATATTATATAAATAACAGGGTGGTGTGGTGGCGATACTCGCCGAGCATTGTCTGTGCTTCTATCGGTTGGCCAAGACAGGTGCAAACTATTAAGTTGCTCCGGCGGTTGAGTGTGGGTGATCAAGCGCTCGTCGCGTGGCCCGTTTTTATAATGTTGCGTATCAGGTAAATTACACTGGGCGCCTCGAACTGAGGAAAAGGAATTCTGATGGGTAATATAAATAAGTTCAATCCTGCCAATGAAGTGAAGCAACGACTGCGTGCACTTTACAAAAAGGATAACTGGCACTGGATGTTGGCGGTGTTGGCCGACGTGGCCGTTATCTCACTGGCGGTGTTTTTTGCGGATCGCTACAACTACCTCTACCCACTGGCACTCCTGTTTATAGGCTCCCGGCAACGGGCCTTGGCCTCGCTGCTGCACGAAGCCGCGCACATGACGCTGACCCAAAGCAAAAAACTCAATAAAGTCATCGGCGAATATTTGCTCGGCTACCCGATCTTCCAGAATTATGAGGCTTACCGACGCTCCCATGTGCAGCTTCACCATCACAATCTCGGTGACCCCCATAAAGACCCGGACCACCGCTATTACATCGAATCGGGCCTGTATAAAGCGACCGACCGCTTCGATTTTCTGATCGGGCATTTGCTCAAGAGCCTGACACTGGCCAATACCTATCGTTACTTCCTCTACCTGGTCAAGAATCGGGCTGGGGATATCCTGGCCAACCCGTCACAAGGCTTGAAATTGCTGGCTGTTCACACGGTACTGCTGCTGGTTTTCAGCTACTTCATCGGTCCGTGGGCCTATGTAGTGTTTTGGCTGGTGCCGTATTTCACGGTGTTCCAGGTGATTGGCTGGTTATCCGAAGTCTCTGAGCATTTCGGGATGTTTGGCCTCTACCACGAAGAAGTGCAGCTCACTCGCAATCGCTTCCCCACGCTGCTTGAACGTTCGATCATCGGGATGCATGGCGATAACTACCACCTGACCCACCACTTATTTGCCGGTATCCCGTTCTGGAACTTGAAGAAAGCGCATCTGGTGTTGATGGACGATGAGCGTTACGCCGCTGCCAACCAAGGTTGCGGTGGGATTTTCACGGCGAAGGGCGATGCCAAATCCAGTATTGATCAAATATTCGAGGCTTATCGCAGCGGAAAGATCAGCGCTGTTGCCGTCCCTCAGTGATGCGTGGATAACGCATTATCGGCTGGGCTGTCATAGTCGCTTCATCCGGCCATGTTTAAGTTCCTCTTTTGATATTCAGAGGGCATGTGCATGAGCCACTTCGATCTCGGCCGCCGCCGCGTGATGCAAGCCGTCGGCGCCGGCCTGTTGCTGCCGGGCCTGGCCCCGGCGGTGATCGCCTCGGTCAAGGACCGGCCACAACTCACCGACGGCGTGCAGTCCGGCGACCTGCTCGGTGATCGCGCCATGATCTGGAGCCGCAGCGACCGCCCGGCCCGCATGGTGGTGGAGTGGGACACCCGCAGTGTCTTCAGCAACCCGCGCAAATTCATCTCACCCCTGGCCGACAACCGCACCGACTTTACCGCCCGTGTTGAACTCACCGGGCTGCCCGCAGACCAGGCGATTTTCTACCGTGTGCACTTCGAAGACGCCCAGACCAGCGTCGCCAGTGAACCCTGGTTCGGCCACCTGCGCAGCGTGCCGCAACAGCGCCGCGACATCCGTTTTGTGTGGAGTGGCGACACCGTCGGCCAGGGCTTCGGCATCAACCCGGACATCGGCGGCATGCGCATCTATGAAGCCATGCGCCTGCGCTTGCCGGACTTCTTTATCCACAGCGGCGACACCATCTACGCCGACGGCCCCGTGCCGGCCCAACTGACGGTCGAAGACGGGCGCATCTGGCGCAACATCACCACCGAAGCCAAGAGCAAGGTTGCCGAAACCCTGGATGAGTATCGCGGCAATTACCGCTACAACCTGATGGATGAAAACGTCCGTCGTTTCAACGCCGAAGTGCCGCAGATCTGGCAGTGGGACGACCATGAAGTGGTGAACAACTGGTCGCCGAGCAAGCAGTTGGATGAGCGTTACCAGGTCAAGGACATCAACACCTTGGTCGGCCGTGCGCGCCAGGCTTGGCTGGAATATTCACCGATGCGTCGGCAGAGCGCCGACGGCGGCGGACGGATTTATCGCAAGCTCAGTTACGGTCCGCTGCTGGATGTGTTCGTGCTGGACATGCGCAGCTATCGCGGGCCCAACGATGACAACTTGGGCGGTGAAAAACCCTTCCTCGGCCGCGAGCAATTGGACTGGCTCAAGCGTGAGCTCAAAGGTTCGCAGGCGCAGTGGAAAGTCGTCGCCGCTGACATGCCGATTGGCCTGGGTGTGCCCGATGGTGAAGTGAGTCCTGGCGTACCGCGTTGGGAAGCGATTGCCAATAATGACCCGGGCGCACCGCAAGGGCGTGAGCTGGAAATTGCCGAGCTGCTGGGCTTTTTAAGGGCGCAGAAGGTGCGCAACCACGTGTGGCTGACGGCGGATGTGCATTACTGCGCGGCACACCACTATCACCCGGATCGTGCGGCGTTCCAGGATTTCGAGCCGTTCTGGGAGTTTGTAGCCGGGCCGTTGAATGCCGGGAGTTTCGGGCCTAATCCGTTGGATAAAACCTTTGGGCCTGAGGTGGTGTTCGAGAAAGCGCCGCCGGCGCAGAACACCTCGCCGTTTGCCGGGTTTCAGTTTTTTGGCGAGGTGAATATTGATGGGCAGACGGCGGAGTTGACTGTGGTTTTGCGGGACCTGGATGGCGTCTCGGTGTTCGAACAAAAACTGCAACCCGCCTAAACCCCGCTCCCTGTAGGAGCCGGCTTGCCGGCGATGGCGCCCTTGAGATGTATGCAGGGCTCAAGGGCCTCATCGCCGGCAAGCCGGCTCCTACAGTAAAGGGGGGAGGTCAGTAGACATCGCGGCGATAGCGACCTTGCTCAATCAACCGCTCCACGGCCTCGCTGCCGAGTATGTCCACCAACGCCTGATCCACGCCTGTCGCCATCCCCTGCAGACTCCCGCACACATAAATCGCCGCGCCGTCGCTGAGCCACTTACGCAGCACTTCGGCCGATTCACGCAGGCGATCCTGCACGTAGATTTTTTCCTCCTGGTCACGGGAAAACGCCAGGTCCAGCAGCGCCAGATCCCCACTGGCCAGCCAGCCTTGCAATTCGTCCTGACAGAGGAAGTCATACTTGATATTGCGTTCACCGAACAGCAGCCAGTTGCGCTGTTGGCCATCGGCAACGCGCGCCTTGAGCAAGCTGCGCAGGCCGGCCAGGCCGGTGCCGTTGCCCAGCAGGATCAGTGGCACGGGTACGTTTGGTAGATGGAAACCACTGTTGCGGCGCAGGCGCAGGCTAATGCTTGAGCCGAGGGCGGCATGTTCGGTGAGCCAGCCTGACCCCAGGCCCAGGCTGCCGTCGGGGTGGCGTTCCTGGCGCACGATCAATTCGAGTACGCCATCGCTGGCAATCGAGGCGATGGAGTATTCGCGCATGCCCAGGGGCGCCAGCGCGTCCACCAGCGCCTGGGCATGCAGGCCGACCAGGTGGGCACGATGCGTCGGCAATTGGCGAGTGGCCAGGGCTTGATCGAGGGTGTGCGCCATGCCGTCGATCAGCACGCCGTCACTGCCGGCCAGGCCCAGGCCTTCGAGGAAGTGCTCGATGGCCCAAGGACAGTTGCGCGGCAGCACTTCCACCAGGTCGCCGGCCTGCCAGCTTTGTGGCGAAGGTGAGGTGAGGCCCAGCAAGTAGACATCGGCGCCTGCGCTGTCGCGGTTGAGCAGGGTGCGTTGGCTCAGCGTCCAGTTTTCGTATTGGGCGGTCGGCCAAGCGGCCGCCGGGGCGTGGCCGGTCAGCTGGCCGAGTTGTTGTTGCCAGTGCAGCAGGGCGGCGGTGTCACCGCTGTCGACTTCCACGGGGGCAAACAGCGCGTTGCCGCCCTGATTGGTCAGCCAGAAATGCAGGCGCCGCGCGAAGCCGCAGAAGTGTTCGTACTGACGGTCGCCCAGAGCCAGGACCGAGTAGTTCAAACCCTTCAGGGACAGGTCTTGGCCGAGCACACTGCGCTCGAAACCGCGGGCACTGTCGGGCGCTTCGCCGTCGCCGAAGGTGCTGACCACGAACAGCGCATTTTCCGACTGACGCAGATCATCCTGGCTGACGCTGCCCAGGGACTGCACCTTCACCGGCAAACCAGCCGCCTGCAATTGGCCTGCTGTTTGCCACGCAAGCTGCTCGGCAAAACCGCTCTGGCTGGCGAAGCCGATCAGCCAGGCTGGCGCATCGCTGGCGTTGGCCGAGAGGCCTTTACGCGCGTCACGCACCTGGCGTTTCTTGCGACGACGGTCCAGGTATAGCAGCCAGCCTGTGATAAAAAACAACGGCATCAGCACCGAGCTGAGCGTGAGGATGATCCTTCCTGCCAGGCCGAAGTAACTGCCGGTGTGCAGTGCGTAGACACTGGTTAGCAGTTGCGAGCCGAAGGTCTTGCTGGCGTAGCGGTCGTGGGATTTCACCTCGCCGCTGGCCGGGTCCAGGTTGATCTGGTTCAGCGCGCGGTCATGGGGCGAATTTTCCAGCAGGTAGTACACGGTGGCCGGTTGCCCGGCGACGGCCGGCATGCGGATGTTGTAAGCACTCAAGCCTGGGCCGGCGTTGCTGTAGATGCTGCTCCAGATCGCATCGTAATTGGCTACGGGCGCCGGGCCTTCGGGGGCAGGGCCGCGTTTGCGCACCCGTTCATTCTGTGGGGCGTCGGACAGCAGCTTGGTCAGGCCCTGGCTGTACCAGTCGTAGGACCAATACAGTCCGGTCAGCGCCGACAGCAGATAGGCCAGCAAGCACCAGGTGCCGAATACCGAGTGCAGGTCCCAGTTGAAGGCCCGGCCCTTTTTGCGCCAGTCCAGGGTCAGCCAGACGCGCCAGCTCGCCACCTGGCGCGGCCAGCGCAGGTACATACCGGACAGGCAGAAGAACACCAGGATCAGTGTGCACGCGCCGGTGATATTGCGCCCGATATCGCCCATCACCAGGAAACGGTGAAATTGCAGCAGGAAGCCGAAGACGTCCTGGCCGACTACGTCGCCCATGTAGTCGCCGGTGTAGGGGTCGAAATAGCGCAACTGGCCACGGCGTTCACCGGGCGGCGGCGTGAAGAATACGCGGGCGGCGTTGCCGCTCTCGCTCTCAACGAACAGCATGGCCACGATCTTGCCTTCGGTGGCTTCCAGCTTGCGCACCAGCTCGGCGGGCGGCAATACGCCAGCTTCGCGTTTTTCCACGGTCAGTACGCTAGGGTTGAGCGCCCGCAGTATTTCATCCTGAAACGAGACCGCAGCCCCGGTGATCCCCATCAAGGCCAGCACCAGCCCGGCGGTAATGCCGAAGAACCAGTGCAACTGGAACAGGGTTTTCTTCAACACGTCTGACCGCCTCGTCTATCCGGATATGTAGGGCACGGCGCGCATTATGCCGTGGCTTGTCGAGAAACATTCTGTTTGACACGCAAAAGCCCCACGCATCCGATGCGTGGGGCTTTTGCTGCGTGGTGTGGCTGCTTAGAAGTGGAAGCTGGTGGTCAACAACGCCGTGCGCCCCGCCGCCTGGTTGGCGAAGTGCGAGGCGTAGGCCTTGTCGTAGTAGGTCTTGTCGGTCAGGTTCTGCACGTTCAGTTGCAGGTCGACGTTCTTGGTCAGCTTGTAACTGGCCATGGCGTCGTAGCGGGTGTAGGAAGGTACATACACGGTGTTGGCCGGATCGCCGTAAACCTGGTCGACGTAGAACGCGCCGCCACCGATGGTCAGCTTCGGGGTCACGTCATATGTGGTCCACAGGCTGAACGAGTTTTCTGGCGTGTTGGGCATCTGGTTGCCTTTGTTGGAACCGGCCTGCACGACACCCTGGCGGTTGCCGTTCTTGCCGGGGTCAACCAGCTCGGCTTTCAGGTAGCTATAACCAGCGAACACTTGCCATTGGTCGGTGATCTTGCCGCTGGCCGACAACTCCAGGCCGTCTACGCGGGATTCGCCTGCGGTCTGGTAGGTGTTGGAATCCACCAGGATGCGGGTGTTTTTCTTCTCGGTGCGGAACACCGCCGCCGACAGCGACAGGCGGTTGTGGAATAGGTCCCACTTGGTGCCCAGCTCGTAGTTGACGGTTTCTTCCGGCTTGAGGTCGCTGGTGTTGATACCGGTCGGGATCGCGTTGTTGTCCACGCCTTCACCCACCAGGCCGCCGGCTGGCGACGCCGAGGTGGCGTAGGAGGTGTAGATGCTGCCGTTGTCCAGCGGCTTCCAGACCAGGCCCGCTTGCCAGTTGAAGAATTGGCTGTCGTCCTTGACCTTGCTGCGCGCCTTGACGGTGGCGCTCGGCACGGCGTTGGTGTTGGCTTCGGTGTCGAAGGTGTCGTAGCGCAGGCCGACGTTCAGCAGCCATTTCGGGTCGAGTTCGATGGTGTCGAACACATACGCGGCGCGGCTGGTGGCCTTGGTGTTGGTGCCCATGTAGTTGCGGGCGATGCTGCCGTTCCAGGCGTCGTCCGGGTTTGGGTTGCCCAGCGAGGTGCACTGGCCGCCCTGGCTGCCGGAGGCCACGGTGCAGCCGCCGGTAGGGTTGCTGTTCGGCGTGACGGTGTAGCCGCTGACGCGGGTTTCTTCACCGGTGAATTCCAGGCCGGTGGAGTAGCTGTGCTTGAAGCCCAGGACCTGGAAATTGCCGAACAGGTCAGTCTGGTTGGTGGTGGTCGTGGTCGTGGACACGCGAGTGTTGGCGCGACGCCACACCGTGCCGAAACGGCTAACGTTGCGCTGGCTGTCGTCCGGTTGGGTCAGTACATAATCCTGACCGGTGCTGCCGTGGCGC
Source organism: Pseudomonas reactans (assembly GCF_013385825.1). Lineage (GTDB taxonomy): Bacteria > Pseudomonadota > Gammaproteobacteria > Pseudomonadales > Pseudomonadaceae > Aquipseudomonas > Aquipseudomonas reactans. Next base: position 167,133 of record NZ_JACAPG010000006.1, read on the forward strand.
AGGGTGTTTTTCAGCGTCATGTTGTCGTTCAGGTCGTGCTCGACGGAGAACGTGCTGATGTCGGCACGGGTCTTGCGGAAGTCGCGACTCTTGAGGCCGTAGAAGTTGTTGCTGTCGCCGCCGTCGGTGGGTTTGTCGTGGGCATGAACCGCCGTCGCGCTACTGTTGGGGAACGCGTACGGAATCCCCGAATCCGGCAGGTCGTTGCTTTCCAGGTGGTAGTAGCTGAGGTTGACGCGGGTCGGGGTACCCAGGCCAAACGTCAGCGACGGGGCGACACCCCAGCGGTCGTAATTCACCGCATCGCGACCGGCCACGTTCTGTTCGTGGCTCATCAGGTTCAGGCGGAACGCGGCGCTGTCGTCGAGGAACTGACGGTTCACGTCGAGTACGTAGCGGCGGGTCTGGTCGGAACCGTAGGTGAAGCCGCCGTTGGTGAAGTCCCGAGCTTGCGGGGTCTTGCTCACCAGGTTGAGGCTGCCACCGGCCGAGCCACGACCGCCGAACGACGAGTTCGGGCCTTTGCTGACCTCGATCGACTCGATGTCGAAGATCTCACGGCTCTGGCCGCCGGTGTCGCGCACGCCATCCAGGTAGGTGTCGCCCTGGGCGTCAAAACCACGGATGAATGGGCGGTCACCCTGAGGGTTACCGCCTTCACCCGCGCCGAACGTAATACCTGGCACGGTGCGCAAGGCGTCCTGCAGCGAGGTGGCGGCGGTGTCCTTGAGCACTTGTTGCGGCACCACGGTGACGGAACGCGGCGTGTCGACCAGCGGCGCGGTGTATTTCTGCGACGAGGCTTTTTCGACCTGGTAAGAGGTGTTGTCCTGTTCTTCGCCAGTAATGCTGGTGGCGCCCAGGGAGATGCTGTTGCGCTGGCCTTTTTGTTCAGTGTCTTCGGCCGCTTGCGCCAGATGGGCGACAGAGCTGGCGCTGAGGGCAACGCCGATGGCCGAAGCCAGCATGCGTGGTGAACTGGCAGGTATTTTTGTAGTGGTGCGCGACATGACGTGTCCTTTCCCCAAGGATGTGAGGCCGCGGAATATAGTGTTAACAAGTATTTCTATCAATTGCGATACATTGCTAATTGCACTGAATTTACATTCTTTACACTTTTTGCTTACGGTTTTGACGAACTCATTCGTCATGGCGTTTTACAGGGCGGATAAGAATCAATACCATTGGCGCCTCTCTGAATTCAGGTATTGCCCATGCTGCTGCACATCCCCGGCCTGTTCTCTCGTGAGGAAGTGCAGCGCATTCGCCAGGCCCTGGAAACCGCCGATTGGGCCGACGGTAAAATCACCGCCGGGCACCAGTCCGCCAAGGCCAAGCACAACCTGCAATTGCCCGAAGGCCACCCGCTGGCCAAGGAAATCGGCGCGGCGATGCTCGAGCGTTTGTGGCAGAACCCGTTGTTTATGTCGGCGGCGTTACCGCACAAGGTCTTCCCGCCGTTGCTCAACTGCTACACCGCTGGCGGCAGTTTCGACTTTCACATCGACAACGCCGTGCGCCAGCCCAAAGGCAGCCATGAGCGGGTGCGCACCGATTTGTCATCCACCTTGTTTTTCAGCGACCCCGATGAATACGACGGCGGCGAGCTGGAGATCCAGGACACCTTCGGCCTGCAGCGCGTGAAGTTGCCGGCCGGCGACATGGTGCTGTACCCCGGTTCCAGCCTGCACAAAGTCAACGCCGTGACCCGTGGTGCGCGCTATGCCTCGTTCTTCTGGACCCAAAGCCTGGTGCGCGAAGACAGCCAGCGCACCCTGCTGTTCGAAATGGACGGCGCGATCCAGCAACTGAGCGCCGACGTGCCAGACCACCCGGCGCTGATCCAGCTCACCGGCACCTACCACAACCTGTTGCGCCGCTGGGTCGAGGTCTGACATGGGCTTCTTGTTGCGTCGTGAAGAAGTGCTCAACGTCGAGCAACTGCAAAGCATGCTCGATGATTCCCCCGTGCGCGCCGCCCAGGCGATCCTGGTGGCGGCAAAGGAGGGCGTGGTCGATGCCCAGGCGCTGCTCGGGCAGATCCTGCTGGAAGGACGTGGCATTGCCCGCGATGAAGCGCTGGCATTGCGCTGGTTCCAGATTGCGGCAAAGGGCGGGCATTGGATGGCGCGCAATATGACCGGGCGGTGTTTGGAGCATGGCTGGGGGTGTGCGGCGGATGAAGCGGCAGCGGCGCGAGAATACCGTTTGGCCGCCGAAGCCGGCTTGGATTGGGCGCAATACAACTACGCCAATCTGCTGGCCACCGGGCGCGGTGTTGCCGAAGATCAGCCGCAAGCGTTGAACCTGTATCGCCAGGCCGCCGAGCAGGGCCATGCCAAGTCGATGAACCTGTTGGGCCGTTATCTGGAAGACGGTCAATGCTGCCCAAGAGATTTGGATGCCGCCGTGGATTGGTATCGACGCTCCGCCGAAGCCGGAGATTTTCGCGGGCAGTTCAGCTATGCGGCGGTGTTGGCTGACAGAGGTCAAATCGAAGCGGCGCTGGAGTGGTTGCGAGAGGCGTTGGCGGGCGGGAATTTGAAGTTTTTGCGCACGGCGCAGAAGGCGTTGGAGGCGGCAGACAATGCGCAAATCCGCGCGATGGCCGAAATATACAAAGATCGCGCTATGCACCTAAACCCGTAGGAGCCGGCTTGCCGGCGATGGCGATCTTAAGGACGCCATCGCCGGCAAGCCGGCTCCTACAAAGGTTGATCGCTCCCAGGAGGGATGATCAGACGTAGAAGGATTTCAGTGGCGGAAAGCCATTGAACTCAACCGCGCTGTAGCTGGTGGTGTAGGCACCGGTCGACAACCAGTACAGACGATCACCAATCGCCAGGTTCAGCGGCAGGCCGTACTTGTAGTTTTCGTACATGATATCGGCGCTGTCGCAGGTGGGACCTGCGATGACCACTTCTTCCATCTCGCCTTTCTTCTCGGTCCAGATCGGGAACTTGATGGCTTCGTCCATGGTTTCGATCAGGCCGGAGAACTTGCCCACATCCGTGTACACCCAACGCTCGACGGCGGTACGGGATTTACGCGCCACCAGCACCACTTCGCTGACCAGGATACCGGCGTTGGCGATCAACGAACGGCCCGGCTCCAAGATGATTTCCGGCAGGTCGTCGCCGAAATCTTCCTTGAGGAAGCGGATGATTTCTTCAGCGTAGGTTTCCAGGCTGTTGGTGCGGGTGATGTAGTTGGCCGGAAAGCCGCCGCCCATGTTGATCAGCTTGAGGTGGATGCCGTCTTCTTCCTTCAGGCGTTCGAAGATCACTTTGACCTTCGCGATCGCCGCGTCCCACACGCTGATGTCGCGCTGTTGCGAACCCACGTGGAACGAGATGCCGTACGGCACCAGGCCCAGGTCACGGGCGAGGATCAGCAGGTCCATGGCCATGTCGGTCTGGCAGCCGAATTTGCGCGACAAAGGCCAGTCAGCGGTGGTCGAGCCTTCGGTGAGAATACGTACATACACTTTCGAACCCGGTGCGGCCTTGGCGATGTTGCGCAGGTCGGCTTCGGAGTCGGTGGAGAACAGACGCACGCCCTTCTCATAGAAGTAGCGGATGTCCTTGGATTTCTTGATGGTGTTGCCGTAGCTGATACGGTCGGCGCTGACGCCACGGTCCATCACTTTGTCCAGCTCGTAGATCGAGGCGATGTCGAAGCTCGAACCCTTTTCTTTGAGCAGGTCGATGATCTCGACAGCCGGGTTGGCCTTGACCGCGTAATAGACCTTGGCGAATTCGAAACCGGCGCGCAGGTCATCGTAGGCCTGGCTGATCATCGCGGTGTCGATCACCACGAACGGGGTTTCTTGCTTGTCGGCGAACGCCTTCATTTTGTCAAAAGTGGCGCGCGCGAAATAATCTTCGACGTTGATCGACATGCTGGGAACTCCTAAGGGCAAACTAGATTGATCAATGGGTGCAAATGAACGTCCTCCGTATCCCCACTTTGGTTCGCCTACTTCCCAAGGCATGTCGCCGAAAGCAAAAAGGCCATGGGAATAACCGCTTCCCTTGGCCTTGCTGTCTCGTCGTCAGTACTTGAGCCGGATGGATCGTTTCCAGCATGGACGTTCGGCGCGAACTTTAGGGCGTGAGGGGCTTGAGATCAACTAAAAATGTCGCGTTTTTGCACGCGTTCGTCGCGCGAACCCGTGCAGCTACTTATGTAACCGACCGGTGTGACGGAATGATGTTCCCCGGATGGGGCAAATCAGCGGGAATTGTGGAGCCTTCATCGCCGGCAAGCCGGCTCCTACAGGGATCGGCGTCGTTGATGGCGACGCGTACAAATGTAGGAGCTGGCTTGCCGGCGATAGCGGTCTATCAGGCCAACGCAGTTTCCGCAGGCGAAACGATACTGGTCTTGCCCCCACGGGACTTACCCGAGCTCAGGTACTCGGCAATCGACTCCTGGGTCACTTCACCCAAGAACACCCGCTCCGCATCCATCACCGGCAACCACGACCGATTGAACTCGTACATGCGCGACAGCAGGATGCGCAGATGCTCGTCATACGCCGCCGTGGCGTTGAACTCGCGCAGGTACTGGCCGCAAGTCCCGGTCTGACGGTGCAGGTCGCGACGTCGTACGTAACCCAGCGCCTTGTTCTCGGCACAGGTGACCACCACGTAGCGACGGTCATGCTCGTCCATCAACTCCAGTGCATCGGCCACCGGCGTTTCAGGGCTCACCGACGGCGCGTTATCCGCCGCGTCTTCGGCCTTCACCAGCAGCAGTCGCTTGAGGGTGCTGTCCTGGCCCACGAAGTTGCTGACGAACTCGTCGGCCGGGTGCGCCAGCAGGGTATCCGGATGATCGATCTGCAACAGCTTGCCGGCGCGGAAAATCGCGATCTTGTCGCCCAGCTTGATCGCCTCGTCGATGTCGTGGCTGACCATAATCACAGTCTTGTTCAGCGCACGCTGCATCTCGAAGAACTCGTTCTGGATCATCTCGCGGTTGATCGGGTCGACTGCGCCGAACGGTTCATCCATCAGCAGTAACGGCGCGTCGGCCGCCAGGGCTCGGATCACGCCGATCCGCTGTTGCTGGCCACCCGACAATTCACGCGGATAGCGATGCAAATACTGCTTGGGTTCCAGCTTGATCATGCTCATCAATTCGCGGGCGCGGTCGTGGCATTTCTGTTTGTCCCAGCCGAGCAGCTTGGGCACCACCACGATGTTTTCCTCGATGGTCATGTTGGGGAACAGGCCGATCTGCTGGATCACATAACCGATGTTGCGACGCAGGGTCACTTCGTCGAGGTCGGTGGTGTCTTCGCCGTTGATCAAGATCTTGCCCGAGGTCGGCTTGATCAGGCGGTTGATCATCTTCAGCGTGGTGCTTTTGCCGCAGCCGGAGGGGCCGAGGAACACGCAAATCTCGCCTTCATTGACGGTCAGGCTTACATCGTTCACGGCGGTGACAGTCTTGCCGTTGCTTTGGAAGGTCTTGGACAGGTTTTGAAGTTCGATCATTTGAGCAATCCTTTTGGAGTCAGCGAGCGTTGCAGCCATTGCAAGAGCAGGTCGGCGAAGATGGCCAGGAGACTGACCAGCACGGCGCCAACGATCAGCATCGACATGTCGCTGCGGCTGATGGAAGCCAGAATAAGTACACCCAGGCCACCGGCGCCGATGGTGGCGGCGATGGTCATGACGCCGATGTTCATCACCACGGCGGTGCGCACACCGGCGAGGATCACTGGCACGGCGATGGGCAGCTCGACCATGCGCAGGCGCTGGCCGAAGGTCATGCCGATGCCGCGTGCGGCTTCGCGAATGCCCGGCTCCACGCCGGTCAAGGCGAGGTAGGTGTTACGCATGATCGGCAGCAGGGAGTAGAGGAACACGGCGGTGATCGCCGGCATCGGCCCCAGGCCCTGGCCGAACTTGGAGTAGAACGGCAGCAGCAGGCCGAACAGGGCGATGGACGGCACGGTCAGCAGCACCGTGGCGCTGGCTTGCAGCGGGCCGGCGAGCGTCGGGAAGCGCGTCATCAGGATGCCCAGGGGCACACCGATCAGGATCGCGAGGATCACGGCGATGCCGACCAGGGTGATGTGCTGCCCGGTCAGTTGTAGAACTTGGGCCCAATCAAGATGGGAAAAGGCGTTCAGGAATTCCATGTCTTCTCCTTATTGATTGATCGGATGTTGGCGCAGGAAGTCGGCGGCAACCGCGGAAGGGCTTTCGTGGTCGACGTCGACCCGCGCGTTCAACTGGCGCATGGTTTCGTCGTCGAACAGCTCGGCCAATGGCTTGAGGTCAGCGGCCAGTTCCGGGTGGGCGTCGAGATACACCTGACGCACCACGGGGGCGGCGGTGTAGTCCGGGAAATAGTGCTTGTCGTCTTCCAGCAGCTTCAATTTGAAGGCGTTCAGGCGACCGTCGGTGGTGTAGACCAGCCCGGCAAACACCTGGCCATTGCGCAGCGCGGTGTAGACCAGGCCCGCGTCCATCTGCCGGGTGTTTTTGCGCGTGAGGTTCATGTCGTACAGCTTGACCATGCCGGCCAGGCCGTCGGAGCGGTTGGCGAACTCGGTGTCCAAAGCCACCAGGCGGTTGCTCTTGGCGTCTTGCGCCACGGCTTGGGTCAGGTCGCTGATGCTGTTGATCTTGGGATGCTCAGCCGCAACCTTCTCCGGCAGCGCCAGGGCGTAGGTGTTGCTGAAGCGCGAAGGGGAGAGCCAGACCAGGCCTTTTTTCGCGTCGAGTTCTTTCACCCTTGCGTAGGACTGTTCGCTGTCGAGTTTCTCGTCGACGTGGTTGTAGGCCACCAGCGACACGCCGGTGTATTCCCAGATCAGGTCCAGTTGCCCGCTTTCCTGGGCACTGCGCGCCAGGTTGCTGCCCAGGCCACCGGTCACGCGGGTGTCATAGCCCTTGGTGCGCAGGTACTGGGAGGTGATTTCGGCCAGCAGGGTCTGTTCGGTGAACACCCGGGCGCCGATGCGGATCACGGGTTTTTCGGCGGCTTGCGCAATGCCTGCAAACAGCAGGACGCAGCTCAGTATCAAGGTCAGTTTTTTCATGTCGATTCCTTAAGACGCACGCAGCCCGCGTTCCAGCCAGAGGCGGCTGGCCAGGGTCACCAGGCCATCAAGCAGCAAGGCCAGCAGCGCGGTGCACGCGGCGCCAAGCAGCAATTGCGGCTGGTTGTTCAGGGCGATGCCGGGGAAGATCAGGCTACCCAGGCTGTTGGCGCCAATCAGGAAGGCCAATGGCGCGGTGCCGACGTTGATCGCCAGGGCCACGCGCACACCACCGATGATGATCGGCACGGCGTTGGGCAATTCCACGCGAAACAGCACCTGGCGCGGCGTCATGCCGATGCCGGTGGCGGCTTCTTTCAGAGAACCTTGAACGTTTTTAAGGCCTTCGTAGGTGTTGCGCACGATGGGCAGGAGGGAGGCGAGGAACAGCGCGAAGATGGCCGGGCCACTGCCAATGCCGAGGACGCCGAGGGCGATGGCCAGTACGGCCAGGGGAGGGACGGTGTTGCCGATGTTGAAGATCTGCATGAAGCGTTCTGCGCGCCCGACCATGTGCGGTCGGCTGAGCAGGATACCGGCGGGGATGCCCACAACGAGGGCCGCCAGCATGGAGACAAGAACGAGGATCAGATGAGCTTGCAGGTAAAACAACAAATCGTCGCGGTACAGTTCGATCGTGTTGATGCCGATCCAGTGGACCAGCAGGGCCAAGAGGGCGACGACAACCGCTCCTCCTATCAGCCCTTTGCCATAGCGAATAGCCACAGGCGGACTCCTTTTTTCTTCTGTCGGCGTCCACATTTCCGAGCGGCAATGCCATTCCTGGCTGTCGGCAAATGTGGTCGCGAAATGCAGCTCGTCGATACCGGCAACGCGGTAAAAATCCGAGCCATGAGCGCAGCCTCGTCAGGCTAACTTGCTGATTTATCAGCCCCTGTTCCGAGTGCGGTAGCAGGGGAGTGGACGTCTCGACCTTTTAAAAGGTTCCATACTTGGCAGCATTTAGCCACCCCTAATCGGGTGAACGGTGGTCCGGCCCCTGGGGTTTGCGCTATACTCGCCGCCCTTTTTTGACTCACCTGCCAGGCGATTTCCCATGACCCACCAGGCCGCCGAAGTCGCGAAACGCCGCACTTTCGCCATTATTTCCCACCCCGATGCCGGTAAAACCACCATCACCGAGAAACTCTTGCTGATGGGCAAGGCAATCGCGGTGGCCGGCACGGTGAAATCCCGCAAATCCGACCGCCATGCCACCTCTGACTGGATGGAAATGGAAAAACAACGGGGTATTTCCATTACCACGTCGGTCATGCAGTTCCCGTATCGCGACCACATGGTCAACCTGCTCGACACCCCCGGCCACGAAGACTTCTCCGAGGACACCTACCGCACCCTGACCGCGGTGGACTCGGCGCTGATGGTCCTCGACGGCGGTAAAGGCGTCGAGCCGCGCACCATCGCGTTGATGGACGTGTGCCGTCTGCGTGACACGCCCATCGTCAGCTTCATCAACAAACTCGACCGCGACATCCGCGACCCGATCGAGCTGTTGGATGAAATCGAAGCCGTCCTGAAGATCAAGGCTGCGCCTATCACCTGGCCGATCGGTTGCTACCGCGACTTCAAGGGCGTGTACCATCTGGCCGACGACTACATCATTGTCTACACCGCCGGTCACGGTCACGAGCGCACCGAAACCAAGATCATCGAGAAACTCGACTCCGACGAAGCTCGCGCCCACCTGGGTGACGAGTACGACCGCTTTGTCGACCAGCTGGAACTGGTGCAGGGCGCCTGCCATGAGTTCAACCAGCAGGAATTCCTCGATGGCCAACTGACCCCGGTGTTCTTCGGTACCGCCCTGGGCAACTTCGGTGTCGACCACGTGCTCGACGCCGTGGTGGATTGGGCCCCGCGCCCATTGGCCCGTGTCGCCAACGAACGCACCGTGGAACCGGTCGAAGAGAAATTCACCGGCTTCGTGTTCAAGATCCAAGCGAACATGGACCCAAAACACCGCGACCGTATCGCTTTCATGCGCATCTGCTCCGGCAAATACGAAAAAGGCATGAAGATGCGCCACGTGCGCACCGGCAAGGACGTACGCATCGGCGACGCCCTGACGTTCTTCTCCTCCGAGCGTGAACAGCTTGAAGAGGCCTACGCCGGCGACATCATCGGCCTGCACAACCACGGCACCATCCAGATCGGCGACACCTTCACCGAAGGCGAAGCCCTGGGCTTCACCGGTATCCCGCACTTCGCCCCGGAACTGTTCCGCCGCGTGCGCCTGCGTGACCCGCTGAAATCCAAGCAACTGCGCCAAGGCCTGCAGCAATTGGCGGAAGAGGGTGCCACCCAGGTGTTCTTCCCGGAGCGCAGCAACGACATCATCCTCGGCGCCGTCGGTGTGCTGCAGTTCGATGTGGTCGCCAGCCGCTTGAAAGAGGAATACAAGGTGGAGTGCTCGTATGAGCCGATCACCGTGTACTCCGCGCGCTGGATCGATTGCAGCGATAAGAAGAAGTTGGAAGAGTTTTCCAACAAGGCGGTGGAAAACCTGGCGGTCGACGGTGGTGGTCATCTGACTTACCTGGCGCCGACCCGGGTGAACCTGGCGTTGATGGAAGAGCGCTGGCCGGATGTGAAATTCCGTGCGACCCGTGAGCACCATTAAGGTCTGAGCGGTAAAGAAAAGGGCGAAGCTGTCATGGCTTCGCCCTTTTTTGTGGCGCCTTCTGGTGAATGCGTGTAGTGGATATATAGAATATTGCTTGTAGTTATTTTCCCAAATAAGCGTAGGCAAAAGCACTCAATGTAAGTGGTCAGATTCCGTTTTGCCGTTGGCTTTCATTTTTATGGCGACAAGGTCTATTCCTACGTCTAGCTTCCATATTGTATTTGAACTTTGTGGAGGTTAAGGATGGGGCAGGCTAATGAGTTAGGTGCGTTAAAAAAATTAGAAGAGCACGGCGATAAAAATAAAAGGGTCGCCATTCTCGATCGCTATTATGATCGCCTTGTGAAAAGTACTGCTGACTTTGAATTGTCTTGTCTCAATAGTGAGTTCGAGCCTTTAATGGAGCTTCCTATATTAGATGGGCGTATGCGTCAATTTCTTTCAGTGGCAACGGCACAGTTTTATGAGCTTGGAACGTATGGCGGCGTGCCCCTGCGGTTGCTTGACCTGAGGGGTAACCCAAATACTCAAACGACGAAAACGCTGGCGTCGACTTTAATTGTTGCCCGTGCAGTCCGGCATATTCAGAGGACAGGAGAAAGTATTCTACTGTTTTCACCGTCATCAGGGAATAAAGCTATTGCATTGCGTGATGCGGTATTGCGCGCACTACAAGCAAAGCTGGTTCATGAAGAACAGCTGCGAATTGTCACGCTAACTCCGATCCAGACAGTAGAAAAGCTTCGCTGCAACGAGCTATATGAAAATCCGAGGCTTCGGAAGTTAAATCCAATCTTTGTGCTCCATACGGATTCACCAGAGCGGGTGAAGGCTGTGGGTCAGGAATTTAAGGAGGGGTTTTCTGGTGTTGAGCGTACGGGAATAAGATTATGGCATTCACTACGCCTTGAAAATTACCGGTTCTCCGATCAGTCACGAGCTTTTTTTGATTTTGAATACGGAGACGCATGGGATGTAGATCGTAAGACAGTCCATGTGCATGCTGTCTCCAGTGCATATGGTCTATTAGGGTATTTGTCAGGAATAAAAGCCTTAAGGAAGAGCAATCATTCCGTGGCGTCTCCATTATTTATGTTAGTTCAACATTTGGCTACAAGTGACATGGTGCTGCACTTGTTGGACGGTGATTTCTCTGGCATGTCCACGCCTAACTATTCGCTTGTGTCGGGCGGATTGTGGGTGCAATCAGAGTCCCCGCATTTCCCTGCGACTACCTGGAACCCTAATGATGTTCTTGAGCCGACTTTTTACACGCATCATCCTGCCACTGCTGATGAGATGAGTGCAGCGATAAAACAAAGCGGCGGTTCAGGTATTGTTGTATCTCTTCATGAGTGCTTGCAGCGCTATAGCGAGTGCGTTCACCTCTTAGCCAAAACGCCGGTGAGATTGCCCTCTGATCCTAGGGACCTTAAGGAATGGTCGTTAGTTATGGCGATTAGTGGATGCTTGAACGCAATTGATCGAGGCCTTTTAACGGAAGTTGATGGATATACCATACATGCTTCGGGAACCTACTCGAGCCAAGATTACAAACCCGTTCCTGATGAGGGACTGATTTATGTAAATGCGGTCGAGGAAATGCTAGCGTATTTTCGCTAGTGATGGGCAAATTCGGCTATGAGTATATCGATAGTTACATTATGCCATTTTCGAGTCGTTAGAGGTCTTTCCAAAGTAGGGGAAGAGGTTGAGATCGCCTATGTAGGTGTCAGTGAGGGTTTAGTTTATGTCGAGCCTTTTATAGAAGGATGTTACTTCGAACGCTCGTCGATAGTAAGTCAGGGCACCTTCGAGTGGAAAGATCTTGAACGTTTTTTGAGGAAAACCAAAAGCGAGTTAGTGGTTATGATGGCTCCTGTACCGACCATAAGCCAATTTGTGTGTAAGGCTGATGTTGTTGGTGTATGTCGTATACACCAGGAGGTCGATGTCTCGCGAGGGTATGATCATATAAAGTGCCAGATATCCAGAAGAGAGGGCAGGCGTAGAAATCAATGTATTGCGCAGGGATTTTATTACAATGTCTCAGCTGAAGATCGTGATTTTTACGAGTTTTATCATTCGATGCATTTGCCAACGATGAGGAATCGTTATGGAGATCTTGCACGAAGTTTGAAGGAAACAGAGGCATATACCAACTTGTTCAAAAAAGGTGTGTTGTTTCGCGTGTACAGAGCTCAGGAGTGGGTCGCGGGGAGTGTTTCGCAAATTGATGAGCCTGGTAGAATACTTAATGCTCGGCTGATAGGCGTTAAAGAGGGGTGTGATATGTATCGCACTGATGGTTCTCAGGGCTTTGTTTATCACTCAATCATAGAGTGGGCGGCCGATAATTCAAATATTGACTGTGTTGACTTTCAAGGCTGCGAGCCATTTTTGACCAAGGGGACATTTCAATACAAAAAGCGTTTTGGCGCGCGCTCAGTTATTCCTAAAAATAAATTTGGTGATTGGCGTTTGCTTATCCGTGTTGCATCGTTAAGCCAATCGGCTCGACATTTTTTAATAAATAATCCTTTCTTGGTGGAAGATGAACGAGGAGGGTTGAACGCACAGTACTGCTTTGATGCAACTAATGGTCCGCGTAAAGATATTCCGTATGCCTCAGAGGGAATAAATGGCGCAGTATATCTCAATTTGGACAGTCTATATGACTAGATTAAAATTAATAATGACGCGGTGGGCAAGGTATTTCAGTCCAGTGGCTTGGGTGCTCGCATCGATTATTTTCATCAATCGAGTGAGTGCCATGGTCAAACTGTTCATGGCGCTGTATCTCCGTCAGGTGCTGGATTTGCCTATTGAGTGGGTCGGTTGGATGTTGTCTGGGTACGGCGCAGGTCTTTTGTTGGGGTCACTAGCGGGTGGGATATTGAGTGACTTTTTTCCAACTGCACGTCTTACTGTTCTGTTGTTATCAGCCTGTAGTATTGCGCTGGCTTCATTAGGGGTCGTGATCGACGTATATCTACTCGCTGGACTGTTGGTGTTGGGGGGGATTTTTGACGGTGCTGTTCGAACACTTCACCAACGTTTGATCATGGAGTATTGCGAAGTCTCGGATAGGCAACGGACGCAGGCGTTGAACCGCGTTGCAGCAAATTTGGGTATGGCAGTCGCCGGTTTGATGGGCGGTATGCTGGCGCAGATTGACTTTCGTTGGTTGTTCTTCATTAGCGCCATATTTATGGTTGTAGGACTTGTCTGGTTTGCACGTACAATTCTGCATCGCGCCGTACGGGTATATGCAAGCACTCCATCAAATAACGGCCAACAGAGCCCTCGCAACAAACAAGATTTTCGTTGGTTAATGGTGGCTACTATTTTTCTCGGGCTTGCCTTCGAACCTGTTTATAGCATGCTCGGCAACTACCTTGCAGACTACTATCAGTTTGGTACAAACGTCATTGGGTGGCAATTTGCACTGAATGCATTATTGATCGTAGTGCTGCAAGTTCCGATTTCTCACTGGACTGAACATTGGGGGGCGCGTCAGCAGATTTTAACAGGCTGCCTGCTTCTGGCATGCGGGCTCGGTATGCTGCCATTTGGATCCGGTCTTTTTTTTGTATCGCTCTCAACAATACTTTGGACTTTGGGAGAAATTTTATTTTTACCGGCGCTCAATATTCTTGTTATGCAATTCGCGCAATCAGGTAAAAGCGGACAGTACTTCGGCATTTTTTCGATGTGCTGGAGCGGTAGTGCTCTGGTATCGCCCACGTTGGGAGGGCAGATTTACGGTATGTTCGGTGGGCACGGTATTTGGATGATCACATCCTTATTGGCTTTGTTTTCAATACCCTTTGTCTATCTGGCCGTCCGTTTCGAACCTCGAGATGCAGAGGGCCTTGTTGTGCCGCATTCCGTGGGCCCAGTAGGAACCACTAAGCGTTGAACATTACAGGAGAAGGATGAAGCTTTTTTGTGGCGAGAGTGGCATATCGGGTCTAGCGTTTCGGGTGCGGGACTTGCCATTGATTGAGAAGGAGAACGCTGTGCCTCGTGTCAAACGCATCATCTGCTGGGTGCTGTTAGCCGGTCTGGGGCTGTCCACGGTCCCGGCCCTGGCGGGCGCTGGCGTTCCGCAATGGAAAGACACCGGCCCGGTCACCAAGAAAAAGCAACAAGAGGTCAACTCCGGCAGTTGGAAGCCCCAAGCCCAGCCCGCGCCGAAGGAAGACCAGGAAAACCCCTACAACGAGGGCGAGGACAGTGAAACCTATGACGACGGCGAAACCTGATGCCTGGCGCAAACCCGGCATCGGGACTAGCGTCAAGGCTGGCGGCGGTAAACGGCTGTCGCGTGGGATTTACCTACTGACTGGACGGAATCAACCATGAGTATTTTTCAACGCGTTGTGTTGTTGATAAAAGTGATGGTGTTGTTGTCGTTGGGAATGTCGTCGGCCTGGGCGCACAACCCGGTGCAGAGCGGTGTTGTGTCGTCGGGACATAGTCAGGATCTGCAACTGGCCAAGTCCGAGGCGGAGCCTGGCGACAAGGGGCAGGGTGGCAGCGAGGACGACGATGACTCCACCACCGACGAGCCGGACAGCGATGATCCGGACGCTGAAGGCGACAGCCAGACGTAGGCTACGTCCATAAGCACATCCGCCCGGCTAGCCGGGCGGAGTACGTTATGCGTTCCAATCGCTTCGATCAGAACGATGTGGTCACCGATGCAAAGTAAGCACGGCCGGGTTCGTTGTAGGTCTGGGCACCCGCGTCCTCGGCATTGCCTTTGCGATACAGGCGCTTGTCCAGCAAGTTGTTGATGCCGACGCGTACGCTGAGGTTTTTGTTGAACTCGTAACCGCTGCTCAAGCCCATCAACCCGTACGGGTCGACATCCTGTTGGGCGCTGCGATCGTAGCTGCTGGCGCTGCGCGAGTTGAGCGTCGGCGATTCCTGCTTGCCGTAATAAGTGCCGCTGACCTGGAACGAGAGTTTGTCGGTGGCTTGCCAGTCCAGCGTGGTGTTGACGGTGTACTTGGGAATGATGCTCAGCGGCTCGCCGGTGTCCTTGTCCTTGGAGTCGATCATGTAGGTCAGGTTGGTGTTCCAGTCCAGGTCGTTGCGCAGGCTCACGAACAGGTTGCCCTCGACCCCCTGCACCAGAGCCGGCCCGCTGTTTTCCCATTGCAGCACACGACGGCCATTGGCCAGGCGGAACGCCGCCTCGTTGCTGGCATTGATCTTGTTCTTGTAGTCATTGCGGAAGTAGGTCGCGCTGGTGCGCCAGGTGCCCTTGTCGTAGGCCAGGCCGATTTCCTTGTTGACGCTGATTTCCGGCTTCAGGTCCCGGTTACCCACCAGATAGCAACCGCCCAGGTTGGCTTCGCTGGCGTTGCACCCGTTGCCACGGCTGTACAGCAAGTAGTTCGGGTTCGACTGGTACAGGTTGGGCGTCTTGTACGCCCGGGCGATACCGCCCTTGAGGCTCAGTTCGTCCGTCAACTGGTGCGAAGCGTTGAGGCTGGGGCTCCAGTTGCCGCCGAACTCTTCATGATCGTCGAAGCGCAGGCCGGGGGTGACGATGGTCTTGCTGCCCACCTCGATGTTGTCTTCGGCAAACAGTGCGTAGCTCGACGCGGTAGTCTTGGTGCTGTTGCGATTGACACCCGGGATGCCCGGCACGCCGCCGGTGCCTGGGTCGTAGGTTTGTGGGCGCAACGAGCCAGGGTCGTTCATCGACTCGTAGAGGTACTCACTGCCCAGCGTCAGCACCTGCTCGGCGCCAAAGCTCAGTGGCAGGTTGACCTCGGCGGTGGCCCGGGTGTTACGCAGGCGCGATTCGAACCGGCCTGCCGTGGCGGAAGGCGCGCCTTCGCCGGAGCCGGCCAAGCCTTCATTGAGGCGCTCGTTGCGGGTCAGGTCGTGAGTCAGCGAGGCGAGGGTGGAACCCCAGTCAAATTCGCCGCGGTGAGTGGCGGAAAAGCTGCTGCGTTGGATCACACTGGTTTCCTTGCCCACCAGGCTGTTTACGAAGTTGCCACCGCCGTTGAGCATGGTGTCGCCGGCGAAGATATTGCCCTGGCGGCTGTAGCTGGCTTCCAGGTCGAGGGTCTGCTCCGGCGTGAATTGCCAACTCAGCAAGCCGTTGACGTCTTTGTTGCGCACGCCTTCGCGGCCGGCCACCAGCGAGTCGGCCGTCGCTTGCTCGGTGCGGTTGATGTCGGAATCGTCGGCGTCGGTCTTGCTCAGGCCGCCGTAGACGCGAAACGCCAGGGAGTCGGTCAACGGGCCGCTGAGGTTGAAGTTGGTGCGCTTGCTCGCGCCTTCGGCGTCGTCTTCGGGAAATGAGGTGTAGGCGGTCAGCGAGCCGTGCAACTGGTCGGTCGGTCGCTTGGTGATGATGTTGACCACCCCGCCCATGGCGCCCGAGCCGTAACGGGCGGCGGCCGGGCCGCGCAGGATTTCGATGCGTTCGACTTCTTCGGCCGGCACCCAGTTGGTTTCACCGCGGGTGTCACGGTCACCGCTCCAGCCGTAACGCACGGCGTTGCGTGAGGTCGACGGCTTGCCATCGATCAGGATCAGGGTGTTTTCCGGGCCCATGCCGCGCAGGTCGATCTGGCGGTTGTTGCCACGGCTGCCGCTGGAACTGTTGCCGGTCAGGTTGACGCCCGGCTCGCGACGGATGATGTCCGACAGGTCGTTGGTGGGCGGGCGCTTCTTGATGTCTTCGGCGGTGATGATCGACACGCCGGGGGCTTGTTTGAGTTCTTCAGCCGCCGTCCCGAGTACGCGGGTGACTTCCAGCTCCAAGGCCTGTGGCGTGCCGTCTACGGGAAGGTCTGTCGCTTCGATCGGTACTTTGTCGCGTTCTTTTTCCAGGGCATCCGCCAGCAGGGCAGGCGAGGAGAAGGCAGCGATAAACGCCAGGGAGAAATGGCTGAGCCTGAATCGAGACGACATGTCCACAAAGTCCTTTAGGGAGGGGCAGTTGAACGAGATGCGCCTGAGTCGCCGTCTTACAGCGAACGTGTATTCAGGCGCTCTCCTTGCGCCGTAATGGTATTGATTCTCAAATAAAAGTAAATTGCATTTACAATCTATACACTTTCAAAATACTGTTTTTCTCATGTTTTCAAGGCGCAAGCCCGCTATAACCAAGGGGTTTGAATGTGTATTTTTTGTTACAAATTGATCGGCAGGCCTCTGCGACGAGCACTGCCTGACGCTCTGTTTGCCCCCCAAAAAACAAAAAAGCCCCTCCGGCCAGACTGATGCGCAATCTGGCGGGAAGGGCTGTGGAACGCTGTGAAACTGAGCTTAAGCCACGAACTGCTCCGCATAGTGGCAAGCCACCTGGCGGTTATCCAAGGCGCGCAGTTGCGGCTCCTCGGTGCTGCACCGTGCTGTCGCATACGGGCAGCGCTTATGGAAGGCGCAGCCAGGCGGCGGGTTCAGCGGGTTGGGCAGTTCGCCGACGATCTTGATCTTCGGCTTGTTCGGGTCCGGGTGGATGGTCGGGGTGGCCGACAGCAACGCCTGGGTGTACGGGTGCAGCGGGCGTGCGTAGATGTCTTCCTTGGGGCCGACTTCCACCGGGCGACCGAGGTACATCACCATCACGTCATCGGCGACGTGCTGCACCACCGCCAGGTTGTGGGAGATGAACACGTAGGCGGTGTTGAACTCCTGCTGCAGGTCCATGAACAGGTTGAGCACCTGGGCCTGGATCGACACGTCCAGTGCGGAGGTGGGTTCATCCGCGACCAGCACTTTGGGTTGCAGCATCATGGCGCGGGCCAGGGCGATGCGCTGGCGCTGTCCACCGGAGAACATGTGCGGGTAGCGCTGATAGTGCTCGGGGCGCAGGCCCACTTGCTTCATCATCGCCTGCACTTTCTCGCGGCGTTCGGCGGCGGACAGGTTGGTGTTGATCAGCAGCGGCTCGCCGAGTTGATCACCGACTTTCTGGCGTGGGTTCAGCGAGGCGTACGGGCTCTGGAACACCATCTGCACGTCTTTGCGCAGTTGCTTGCGCTGGGCCTTGTCGGCGCCGGCGACTTCCTGGCCGGCGATTTTCAAGGAGCCGGAAGACGGCTCTTCAATCAATGTGAGCGCACGGGCCAAGGTGGATTTGCCGCAACCCGACTCGCCTACCACTGCGAGGGTCTTGCCGGCTTCCAGCTCAAAGGACACGCCATTGAGGGCACGCACCAACGCGTGGCCCTTGAACAGGCCACGGGACACTTCGTAGTGACGGGTCAGGTCGCGGGCGGTAAGAACGACGGCCATTACGCCACCTCCTGGTTCAAGGGGTAGAAGCAGCGCGCAAGGCTGTTGGTTTTTGGATCAAGCCCCGGACGCTGGGCACGGCAGGATTCCTGCACATACGGGCAACGCGGTGACAGGAGGCAACCTTGCGGGCGGTCGTAACGACCTGGAACGATACCTGGCAGCGTGGCCAGGCGGGTGGCGCCGAGGCTGTGCTCGGGGATCGCCTTGAGCAGCGCTTCGCTGTACGGGTGCGCCGGAATGTCGAACAGTTGCGGCACCTGGCCGACCTCAACCGCTTGGCCTGCGTACATCACGCACACACGCTGGGCGGTTTCCGCCACGACTGCAAGGTCGTGAGTGATCAGCACCAGGCCCATGTTCTGTTCTTTCTGCAAGGCCAGCAGCAGTTCCATGATCTGCGCCTGGATGGTCACGTCCAACGCCGTGGTCGGTTCGTCCGCGATCAGCAGTTTCGGCTCGCCGGCAATCGCCATGGCGATTGCCACACGCTGGCTCATGCCGCCGGACAGTTGGTGCGGGTAGGCATCCATACGGCTGGCAGCGCCTGGGATTTCTACTTTTTCCAACAGCTCAATGGCACGCTTGCGCGCTTGTTTGCCGGACATTTTCAGGTGCAGGCGCAGCACTTCTTCAATCTGGAAACCCACGGTGTAGCTGGGGTTCAGCGCGGTCATCGGGTCCTGGAACACCATCGCCAGGTCTTTGCCGACGATCTGGCGACGCTGGCGGTTGCTCAGCTTGAGCATGTCCTTGCCGTCGAAGTTCAGCGCGTCGGCGGTGACGATGCCGGGGTGCTCGATCAGGCCCATCAGCGCCATCATGGTCACGGATTTACCCGAACCCGACTCGCCAACGATCGCCAGGACTTCGCCTTTGTCGACCGAAATGTCGAGGCCATCGACCACCGGGACGGCGGTCTTGTCGCCGAAGCGCACGTTGAGATTCTTGATTTCTAACAGTGACATGGGAATCTCCTCAGGCGGCGTTCTTGAGTTTCGGGTCCAGCGCATCGCGCAAGCCGTCGCCCATCAAGTTGATTGCCAGCACGCTGAGCAAAATGGTCAAACCAGGCAAGCTCACTACCCACCAGGCGCGTTCGATGTAGTCACGGGCCGAAGCCAGCATGGTGCCCCACTCCGGGGTGGGCGGCTGTACGCCAAGGCCGAGGAAGCCCAGGGCTGCGGCATCGAGGATCGCCGAGGAGAAGCTCAGGGTGGCCTGTACGATCAGCGGTGCCATGCAGTTGGGCAGCACGGTGATGAACATCAGGCGGGGCAGGCCGGCGCCGGCGAGGCGGGCGGCGGTCACGTAGTCACGGTTCAGTTCGCCCATGACCGCAGCGCGGGTCAGACGGACGTAGGACGGCAGCGACACGATGGCGATGGCGATCACGGTGTTGATCAGGCCAGGGCCGAGGATCGCGACGATGGCAACGGCCAGCAGCAGCGAGGGCAAGGCCAGCATGATGTCCATCAGACGCATGATGGTCGGGCCAAGCAAGCGCGGGAAAAACCCGGCGAAGAGGCCCAGCAGGATGCCCGGAATCAGCGACATCACCACCGACGACAAACCGATCAGCAACGACAGGCGCGAGCCTTGGATAAGACGCGAGAGCAGGTCACGGCCGAGTTCGTCGGTGCCCAGCAGGAACTGGATTTGTCCACCTTCCAGCCACGACGGCGGGGTCAGCAGGAAGTCGCGGTACTGCTCGCTTGGGTTATGCGGTGCAACCCACGGGGCGAAGATCGCGCAGAACACGATCAGCACCATGAACAGCAGGCCGGCAACCGCGCCCTTGTTCTTGGAGAAGGCTTGCCAGAATTCTTTGTACGGGGACGGGTACAGCAGGCTTTGATCGACTGCTGACACTGGAGTAGGTGTGGTCATGGTCATGATCTCAGCGCTGGTGACGGATGCGTGGGTTGGCGAAGCCGTAGAGGATATCCACCACGAAGTTCACCAGGATCACCAGGCAGGCGATCAGCAGGATGCCGTTCTGCACCACCGGGTAGTCCCGCGCGCCAATGGCTTCGATCAGCCATTTGCCGATGCCGGGCCACGAGAAGATGGTTTCGGTCAAAACCGCACCGGCCAGCAGGGTGCCGACTTGCAGGCCGACTACGGTCAGTACCGGGATCAGCGCGTTACGCAGACCGTGCACGAACACCACGCGCGCCGGCGACAGGCCTTTGGCCTTGGCGGTGCGAATGTAGTCTTCACGCAAGACTTCGAGCATCGACGAACGGGTCATCCGCGCGATCACGGCCAGTGGGATGGTGCCGAGCACGATGGCCGGCAGGATCAGGTGGTGCAGGGCGTCGAAGAAAGCCTCCGGCTCGTCCGCCAACAGGGTGTCGATCAGCATGAAGCCGGTGCGCGGCTCGATGTCGTAGAGCAAGTCGATCCGCCCGGACACTGGGGTCCAGCCCAGGCTTACGGAGAAGAACATGATCAGGATCAGGCCCCACCAGAAGATCGGCATCGAATATCCCGCCAGGGAGATGCCCATCACCCCATGGTCGAACAGGGATCCTCGCTTCAAGGCCGCGATCACCCCAGCCAACAGGCCCAGGATACCGGCGAACAACAGGGCGGCCATGGACAGTTCCAGGGTCGCCGGGAAGAGGGCGGTGAATTCAGTCCACACGCTGGTGCGGGTACGCAGCGATTCGCCAAGGTCACCTTGGGCCAGTTTGCCGACGTAATCCAGGTATTGCGCATACAGCGGCTTGTTAAGGCCAAGGCGTTCCATTGCCTGTGCGTGCATCTCGGGGTCGACGCGCCGCTCGCCCATCATGACTTCAACGGGGTCGCCAGGGATCATGCGAATCAACGCAAACGTGAGCAACGTGATGCCGAAGAACGTGGGGATCAGTAACCCCAGTCGGCGGGCAATAAAACTAAACATCTTGTCGTGTACCTCAATCAGCCGGTTAGGCAGGTTCGGCACCGTCAGTGTCGACGGTGCCGAGTGTTTTTCTTATTTACTTCACCTGGGTAGTGGCGAAGTTATTTGTCGTCAGTGGGCTTTGGGTATAACCCTCTACGTTCTTGCGCATGGCGGTGAACATTTTCGGGTAAGCCATGGGAATCCACGGTTGGTCCTTGTCGAAAATGTCCAGTGCTTGTTCATAGAGTGCCGCGCGCTGGGTCGGTTCAGCATCAGCACGGGCCTTGTCGATCAAGTCTTGAAACTCTTTGTTACACCAACGGGCGTAGTTTTCGCCGTTTTTCGCTGCATCGCAACTCAGGTTCGGCGTGAGGAAGTTATCCGGGTCGCCGTTATCCCCCGCCCAACCGGCGGAAACCATGTCGTGCTCACCGTTTTTAGCACGCTTGAGCATTTCGCCCCATTCCATGACTTTGATATTCACCTTCAGGCCAATCTGCGCCAGGTCCGCTTGCATGCGCTGGGCGCCGAGCATCGGGTTAGGGTTGGTCGGGCCGCCGCCGTTACGGGTGAACAGGGTGAACTCGGTACCTTCCGGCACACCAGCTTCCTTGAGCAGGGCGCGGGCCTTATCGAGGTCACGTGGTGGGTTTTTCAGCTTGTCGCTGAAGCCCAGCAGGGTGTTTGGATAAGGGCCGGTGGCATCCACTGCATTGCCTTTGCCGTACAGGGATTCGTTATAGCCTTTCTTGTCGAACGCGATGTTGATCGCGTGGCGTACCCGTGCGTCGCTCATGTACTTGTGGGTGGTGTTCATCGCGGTGTAGGCGGTGGTCATCGCCGCCAGTTCCGACACCTTCAGGTTCGGGTCGGCCTTCATGCTCGGCACGTCATCCGGTTTCGGATACAGCGCGATCTGGCACTCGTTGGCCTTGAGCTTTTGCAGGCGCACGTTGTTGTCGGTGGTAATTGCCAGGATCAGCGGATCAGCCGGCGGCTTGCCACGGAAGTAATCCGGGTTGGCCTTGAAGCGCACCTGGGCGTCCTTGGCATAGCGGGTGAAGATGAACGGCCCAGTGCCGATCGGCTTGGCATTCAGGTCATCGGTCTTGCCGGACTTGAGCAACTGATTGGCGTATTCGGCGGAGTGGATCGAGGAGAACGCCATGGCCAGGTCGGCCAAAAACGGTGCTTCAGGACGGGTCAGGGTAAAGACGACAGTGTAATCGTCGGTCTTCTCTACGCTCTTGAGCAGTTCCTTGAAGCCCATGCTTTCAAAGTACGGGTAGCCCACAGCGGATTTTTTATGCCACGGGTGGTTAGGGTCCAGTTGGCGCTGGAAGCTCCAAAGCACGTCGTCGGCGTTCAGGTTGCGCGTGGGTTTGAAGTAGTCGGTGGTGTGGAACTTGATGTCGTCACGCAGGTGAAAGGTGTAGGTCAGGCCATCGGCGCTGATCTCGGGCAGGTCTTTGGCCAGCGCGGGGATCACTTCAGTGGTGCCGGGCTTGAAGTCCACCAGGCGGTTGAACATGGTCTCGGCGGCGGCGTCAGCGGTCACCGCCGTGGTGTACAGGACCGGGTCGAAACCTTCCGGGCTGGCTTCGGTGCAGACCACCAGTGGTTTGGCCGAAACGCCGATTGCCACGCTCAACAGCGCGGCAGCCATGGCGGCTTGTAGTGGGAGCAATTTCATTCGGAGCCCTCTGCAATCGATGGGACCAGACAAGCGTAGACGGCGGGCTCGTCCTGAGCCCGCCGTCTACCTGGCGCTGATTAAAGAATGTTGAACGGGATGGTGGTGACCAGGCGGAATTCGCGCAGGCTGCCGTCAGACTGGTTCTCGCTGGCGCGGTGCGTTACATAGGTGGCACGCACGGTGGAGGCTTTCAGAGGGCCGCTCTGAACGGCGTAGGAAGTACCAATGCCGTATTCCTGGTGGTGCTCGCCGTTCTGCTTCTGGATGCCGTTGTAAGCGAAGTCTTCTTTGCCGCCATCGCCACGGTAGTGAGTACCATCGATGCCCCAGCCACGGGCCGAGTAGATGTTGAACTTCAGGCCTGGCACGCCGTATTCGGCCATGTTGATGCCGTAGGCAACCTGGAAGGACTTCTCGTTCGGACCGTTAAAGTCGGAAGTCAGGGAGTTGGCCAGGTAGATGCCGTTTGTTTCATGCAGGTAGTCGAAGTACTCGTTACCGTTCACTGCCTGGTACGAGAAGGTCAGGCTGTGAGCCTGGTGGGTCAGGCCGAGCGACAGCGAGTAAGTATCGTTGTCGATGTCACCCATCAACTTTTTGCCTTCGTCGACGGTCTTGTAGTAGTTCAGGCCGGTGGTCAGGCTCAGTACTTGGCTGTCACCCAGCTCATGGGTGGCGCCGAAGTAGTACTGGTTCCAGAAGTCTTCCACGTTGGCGGCGAACAGGCTGGTCTTCAGGCTCTTGAATGGCTGGTAGTTGACGCCCAGGGTACTGACCTTGTCGGTTTCCTGCTTGCCATTGCCGTACTCGCTGCGGAATTTCGAAAGGCTCTGCTCAGTCCGTGGGGATACGCGGTCAAAGACGCCGCCCTGGAACGACAGGTTGCTGAACTCTTCGCTGTTGAAGCTCACACCTTCGAAGCTCGAAGGCAATGCACGGTTGCCGATGGTGTCGACGATGCCGCTGCTGAAGTTCTGGCGACCGGCGGTCAACGTGGTGTTCGACACACGGAACTTGACGTTGGCCAGGCCCAGTTTGCTCCACTGGTCAACGGCGTCGCCGTAGGAGTGGGCCAGGGTGCGGTTGGAGCCGCCGGCGATATCTTTTTGACCACGGATCAATGCAATGGCGTTGTATGCCGCGACTTCAGTCGATACGCCTACTGTGCCTTGGGTAAAGCCCGAGGTGTAGTTGAGAATGGTGCCTTGAGCCCAGTTGTAACGACGGGAGGTAGTGGTCTTGACCTTGTCGCCTTCGTTCTTGGTGTAGGAGAAGCGGTCACCACGGTACTTCATTTCGTTGGAGTACCAGTTACGGGTTGTACCGCCCAGGCTCTGACCGTCGATAAAGCCCTTGGCCTCGCTTTGGGCGCTGGTGCCGGCCAGTGTGGTAGGAACGAAGTCCTGGCTGGCGGATTCAGCATAGGCGGTTGCCGTGATGGTGCTGATGGCCAGGGCCAGAAGCGCTTTGCTGCTCAGTTTCATGGATGAAGCTCCTTTGGTTCTCTTTTTAATGCCGGTCTTTTTTGGTGATCCGGCTATTGGGTGTGTAACTCGTTCAAGCCATTGCAAACGTTTGGCGTAGGAAATTTCCCAACAAAAGGCCGCACGTTTGCAGCAGGGCAGCGTCCGCCCTGCGCAATCCGGTTATTTTCTTATGGGGTGATACTGACGCCCGAGAACACGTTGCGGCCGAAGGGGCTCACTTTGAAACCTTCGACTTTGGCGCTTAACGGCTGGTTGACCGTCGAGTGGGCGACTGGCGTGATCGGCACCTGCTGCTTGAGCAGTTGCTGCGCCTGTTTGTACAGAACAGTCCTTTGTTCGCGGTCGGTCACGACCTTGGCTTGCTTGATCAGCTTGTCGTACGCCGGGTCACACCACATGGAGTAGTTGTTCCCGCCGATGGCGTCGCAGCTGTAGAGGGTGCCCAGCCAGTTGTCCGGGTCACCGTTGTCGCCGGTCCAGCCGATCAGGCTTACATCGTGCTCACCGTTCTTGGTGCGCTTGATGTACTCGCCCCACTCGTAGCTGACGATCTTGACCTTGAGGCCGATCTTGGCCCAGTCGCTTTGCAGCATCTCGGCCATCAGCTTGGCATTGGGGTTGTACGGACGTTGTACCGGCATCGCCCACAGGGTGATCTCGGTGCCTTCTTTCACGCCGGCGGCCTTGAGCAGTTCCTTGGCTTTTTCCGGGTTGTAGGCGGCGTCCTTGATGCTGTCGTCGTAAGACCACTGCGTCGGCGGCATGGCGTTGACCGCCAATTGCCCCGCGCCCTGGTACACGGCGTTCAGAATGCTCTGCTTGTTCACCGCCATGTCCAGCGCCTGGCGTACTTCGAGCTGGTCGAACGGCTTGTGGCGCACGTTGTAGGCGATGTAGCCGAGGTTGAAACCAGGTTTGGTCAGCAGTTGCAGGTTCGGGTCGGCCTTGAGGGCATCGACGTCAGCCGGTCGCGGATGCAGGGTTACCTGGCATTCACCGGCCTTGAGTTTTTGGACCCGTACCGAGGCGTCGGTGTTGATGGCGAAAATCAGCTGGTCCAGCTTGACCTTGCTCGGGTCCCAGTACTGTTTGTTGGCCACATAGCGGATCTGCGAATCTTTCTGATACCGCTGGAATACGAAAGGACCGGTGCCGATCGGCTTCTGGTTGATATCGCTGGGCTTGCCATCCTTGAGCAACTGCTCGGCGTATTCGGCCGACAGGATTGCGGCGAAGCTCATGGCGATGTTCTGGATAAACGCGGCGTCAACCGTGTTCAGGGTCATCACCACGGTGTGCGGGTCGGTTTTTTCGACCTTGGCGATGTTCTTGTTCAGGCTCATCCCGTTGAAGTACGGAAACTCGGTGGGGTAGGCCTTGCGAAACGGGTGATCGGGGTCAAGCATGCGGTTGAAGGTGAACAGCACGTCGTCGGCGTTGAACTCCCGTGTCGGCTTGAATTCCTTGTTGCTGTGGAACTTCACCCCTTCACGCAGGTGAAAGGTGTAAGTCAGGCCGTCTGGCGAAATATCCCACTTGGTTGCCAAAGCAGGGACGACGCCGGTCTCGCCCTTTTCAAACTCAACCAGGCGGTTATACAGCGGCTCGGCCGCGTCGTTGTCGGTGGCGGTGGTGTATTGCGCGGTATCAAAACCGGCCGGGCTGCCTTCCGAGCAGAAGACCAGGCTCTGCTTGTCGGCGGCGTGGCCCATGGTGGCCACAGCCAGCAGGCTGGTGGCAAACATTGCGGATAGTACGGTGGTATGGCGCATGACGATCCCGATCCTTGTTTGTAGTTGTCATCAGCGAGCAACCACCCGGGCGTTCTGCCAGGGTGACATCGCTGATCCCACGCGCAGCAAGTGCCTTTCCGCATTAGGAGCCTCTGCTGTCCTACGACGTTATGGGTCGCGGACCTGGCAGTAAATGCGCCAAATCGGATTGACCTTGTAGGCAACGGCGTCACGCATCGCAGTTCGCTGCTGTAGGAAGCAACGATTGCGGGCGTGGTCTATTTCCTACGGTCCAGGCGGATGCAATAACGGCGACGTTAGGAAACGTCGCCGTCAATGATCCTTACTTGCCGCTGACGCTCACGCCGTAGAAGGAGTTCAAGCCAAACGGGCTGATCTTGAAGTCCTGCACGGTAGAACGCATGGGTTGATACACCGTCGAGTGCGCGATAGGTGTCATCGGGACAGCATCTTTGAGGATATGTTGCGCCTGCTTATACAGCTCGGTGCGTTTGGCGACGTCCGACGTAGCCTTGGCTTCTTTCACGATGCCGTCGAATTTCTTGTCGCACCATTTGGAGAAGTTGTTACCGGACAGCGAATCACAGCCGAACAGCACGTTCAGCCAGTTGTCCGGGTCACCATTGTCACCGCTCCAGCCAATGATCATGGCCTGGTTCTCGCCACCTTTGGAGCGTTTGATGTACTCGCCCCACTCGTAGCTGGTGATCTTCACGTTCAGACCGATCTTCTTCCAGTCGTTCTGCAGCATTTCAGCCATCAGCTTGGCGTTCGGGTTGTACGGACGCTGAACCGGCATGGCCCACAGAACGATTTCGGTACCTTCCTTGACGCCGGCTTCCTTGAGCAGCGACTTGGCTTTCTCAGGGTCGTACTTGGTGTCCTTGATGGTGGTGTCATAGGACCACTGGGTCGGAGGCATGGCGTTGACGGCCAATTGGCCGGCGCCCTGGTACACGGAGTCGATGATCTGCTGCTTGTTCACCGACATGTCCAGCGCCTGGCGTACGCGCAGGTCGGCCAGTGGGTTTGGCTGGTCGCTGCCCTTGACCTTGTCCATGACGTTGTAGGCGATGTAGCCCAGGTTGAAGCCGGCCTGGTTCGGCATTTTCAGGTCTTTGTCTTCGCCCAGCGCCTTCAGGTCGGCCGGACGTGGGAACAAGGTGATCTGGCATTCGTTTTTCTTGAGCTTCTGGATACGTACCGACGGGTCGGTGGTGATGGCGAAGATCAGGTTGTCGATCTTGACGTCTTCAGGTTTCCAGTAGTCTTTGTTGCCGGTGTAACGGATGTTCGAGTCTTTCTGGTAGCTCTTGAACACGAACGGGCCAGTGCCAATCGGCTTCTGGTTGATATCCGAGGCCTTGCCTGCTTTCAACAGCTGGGCGGCGTATTCCGCTGACTGGATCGAGGCGAAGCTCATTGCCATGTTCTGGATGAAAGCGGCGTCCACGGTGCCAAGGGTGAACTTGACGGTGTGATCATCGACTTTTTCGATGTTCTTGATGTTGGTGTCCATCCCCATGTCCGTGAAATACGGGAACTCGGTGGGGGCGGCTTTGCGGAATGGATCGTCCTTGTTGATCATGCGGTTGAACGTGAACAGCACGTCATCGGCATTGAAGGTACGGGTCGGCTTGAAGTACGGGGTGGTGTGGAACTTGACGCCATCACGCAGGTGGAAGGTGTAGGTCAAGCCATCCGGGGACACGTCCCAGCTGGTGGCCAGCCCAGGAACCACAGCAGTGCCGCCGCGTTCGAACTGGGTCAGGCGGTTGAACATGGTTTCGGCCGAGGCATCGAAGTCTGTTCCGGTGGTGTACTGGGCCGGGTCAAAACCCGCCGGGCTCCCTTCGGAGCAGAACACCAGGTTAGTCGCCGCTTGGGCGAAAGGAGCTGCGGCCATAAGGCCAGCGCTAACAATTAACGGAATGACTGCGTGTTTAAGCATGTTGGCCTCATGATTTGTTGTCATTTTTGGTGGTGAGGGCGACCTCGTGAGTCGGCCTGCGGATACTTATGCAGGCGCCATACCCATTGCAAGATGCGGAACCGTTACGAAGGTAAAACAGTGGTACGAACGTACAGGAATGTCGCAATTATGAAAGTTTGTACATATTTGCGCATATTTCGAGGGTTTTTTCGGTGCAGGAGGCGCACCAAAAATGACCAACCGAGGCGTCTAGCGCACTCGGTTGGGGCGTTGCTGTTACTTATCTAGACTCACGCCATAGAACGGCGTCAGGCCGAAGGGGCTGATCTTGAAGTCCTTGACTTCCTTGCGCAGTGGCTGGAAAACCGTCGAGTTCGCAATGGGTGTTATAGGTACTTGTTCCTTAAGGATTTTTTGTGCCTGCTGATACCACTTGATGCGTTGCTCGCGATCATTGCTGACCTTGGCTTGCTGCACCAGCTTGTCGTAGGTCGGGTTACACCATTTGGCGTAGTTGCTGCCCTTGACCGCAGCACAACTGTAGAGCACGCCGAGCCAGTTATCCGGGTCACCATTGTCACCGGTCCAGCCATAAATCATGGCGTCATGCTCGCCGTTTTTGGCGCGCTTGATGTATTCACCCCATTCATAACTGACGATATTGGCCTTGATGCCGACCTTTTCCCAATCCTGCTGGATCATTTGTGCCGACATGCGCGCGTTGGGGTTGGACGCGCGTTGTACGGTCATTGCCCACAGGTTGAGGGTGGTACCGGGTGCAACCCCTGCTTCTTTTAGTAGCGCTTTGGCCTTGGTCGGGTCGTAGGGCGCGTCCTTGATGCTCGGGTCATAAGACCACTGCGCAGGCGGCAGGGCGTTCTGCGCCAATTGTCCGGCGCTCTGGTACACGGCCTTGATGATCGCCGGCTTGTCGATGGCCATGTCCAACGCCTGCCGCACCTTGAGCTGGTCAAGCGGCGGGTGGGTCACGTTGTAGGCCAGGAAACCCAGGTTGAAACCCGCTTGTTGCAAGACGCGCAGGTTCGGGTCCTGTTTCATCACCTCGATATCCGCAGGGCGCGGGTAGCCGCTGACCTGGCATTCGCCGGCCTTGAGCTTTTGTAGGCGCGACGCAGCGTCCGGGGTAATGGCGAACACCAGGTTGTCGAGTTTCACATCCTCGGGTTTCCAATACTGTTGGTTGGCCACATAGCGGATCTGCGAATCCTTCTGGTAGCGCTTGAACACGAACGGCCCGGTGCCCACCGGTTTCTGGTTGATCTCTTCGGCCTTGCCCTGCTTGAGCAGTTGCGCAGCGTACTCTGCGGACTGCACCGAGGCGAAGCTCATGGCCAGGTTCTGCACGAACGACGCATCGACGTTATTCAGGCTGAAGCGCACGGTGTGTTCGTCGAGTTTGTCGACGCGCTTGATCGTGGTGTTCAAGCCCATGTCGGTGAAGTACGGCGACTCGGAAGGGTAGGCCTGGCGAAACGGGCTTTGCGCATCCAGCAGGCGATTGAAGGTAAACAGCACATCATCCGCGTTGAAGTCGCGGGTAGGGGTGAAGAAGTCGGTGGTGTGGAACTTGACGCCATCGCGCAGGTGGAAGGTGTAGGTCAGGCCGTCTTGGGAGATGTCCCAACTCGTCGCCAGGCCAGGTTCGACTTCGGTGCCGCCGCGCTTGAACTGCGTCAGGCGGTTGAACACGGTTTCGGCAGACGCATCAAAATCGGTGCCGCTGGTGTACTGGCTGGGGTCGAAACCAGCGGGGCTGGCTTCGGAGCAGTAGACCAGGGTGCTGGCGGCTTGGGTCATGGGCATAAAGGCTAGCAGGCCGGCGGCGAGGAGCAGCGGTTTTAAGGTGATTCTTTCCATGGAGACCCCTGAAGTGGCAGGCATACGTAACTGCCTAAACGAAAACGGCGGTCACCGAGGTTACCGCCGTTCAGGTGTGTCAGGTAAGGGGCGATTCGCCGGCTTTACGGCTTCTATGAGGCGGAGACCTCGACCGTAGTGGGAGCATCCTTGTCGATTTCATAGGCACTTTCCAACCCGTTACCCTCCCGAATCGTGAAGGTTCTCTTGATGGTTACCTGATAACCAGGGACGTGAGTGAGGTCTTGGTCCGGGTTGGAGAGGTGTCCTTCAGAAATGACATGGACTTTGGTCAGGCCCGTCGACGCGTCGTATTCAATCTGGAACTGGGTATTTTTGGCCCCGAAGTAGTAGCCCTCTTGCAGTTTCACTCCGTTCAAATCAATGACGCCGGGTCCGATAGCGCCTTGATGGGCCACTTCCGAGATGCGGGCCCGTAAATCGGCGTCAGGGATTACGGACTCGAACTGGGCTAACCTTCTTTGGCTGAGAGCGTCTGTCGTGTCTGCTGCGGCATCCAATCGCGTGGTCACGAGCACGCCATTTTCGGTAGTGGTGACGGTGTAAGGGTTGCGATTGAGATCCTTGATGAAGGGGGTCGAGTACTCACTTGTACTGTGTTCCGTAATGTGGGCTTTCTCTTCAGGCGCGACGGCAAATTCAGTGTCTTCGATCTTCCAGGACGCATTGAACTTTCTTTTAATGACCCCGTTTTCTTCAAAATTCGTGCTGGAGAGCTCGAACTGGTTTCCCTCGCTGGCTTTCAATACTTTATCGAGCTTTTCGGCGCCGGCCATTTTTGTACCATCAAGTTCGAGGAACTCACTGGAAAAAGTCGGGGAGACCTTTGGATCATCACTTGGGGTTGGCGAAACCGGGCGTTGCCATGGCCACTTTATGCCGCCATCTGCTGGGGCTCGCACCCATTCACCATTGCGACCAGGATGAACTTTCATCACTGCCCTTCCGGTGCTGGGATTAACAATTGAACTTGTTCCGTCGCCAGCCTTGTAACGGTTTTCGATTTCAAACACCTTGCTTCTGCCCGTTTCATCGGTATAGCGGACAAAGTTCCACCGCTCACCTTCGCTCCCTGTCAATCGATAAACACCCAAGGCATCGGGCTGGACATTGGCGATGTACTCCTCACCTCTAGGCACAACATAGTCGCTCATTTTGACTAGGCTCGACGAAGGCGTCCGGATGCGAGGTGCATCGGGTGCAGGCTGTTTTTCGGGGGGGGCTGATCGTGGTTCTTGAGGTGTGCTTTCCTCGACGTTGACTGAGGTATTTTCTGAAGGTGGCAGTTCTTCTGTAGGCAGTTCGAACGGATCTTTCGCCACCCCACTGGCGCCCGCCGAAAACAAAGTATTGAGCGTGCCATCAAATACTTTCCAAGTGCCGTCCTTGCGTTCTGCCTCGGTGTCGCCCGAAGCGGCTTTTCTCACCCCGAGGACGACTTCAGTGAGACCGGTGGCGACCGCTGCGGCGGCGAAGGGCCAACCTAGAGGCGCCAATTTGGCGAGAAGTTGAGCACCTACCGAGACGTCATTTAGAAAAGTGTCCCAGCGCACCTCGCCGTTGGATTTGATCGCAATGTCGGCATCGCTGCTCATGCGAGTCTTTGCTTCATCCTTCAGATGGGTAAAGACGTCTTCTTCGATTTTGATGTCGCCACGGTCAATGGTTTTACCTTCCCAGCTTTCCCAGTCGCCGCTGGCCAGGTGAGCCAAAGATGAGTCAACACCGTATTTGCCAAAAATGCCGCCCTCCTGGCGGTTATAGGAAGAAAAGTGCGATGCCAGGGCCTCGCGTTTTTGTGGGTCCTTGGCTTGATCGACCACCCACTCGTCCATTTTCTTCAGCGAATCAAAGCGCAAAAATGCTGGGTTGGCGCCAGGGATGTAGAGAATTTGCCTTCCGTCCCGGCGGTTGTTCAGATAGTTGTATTGGTTGTCATCCAGGTCGGCGAATCGAATGATATTGCTCGGGTACCCGTTGATGTCGAAGGCATGCGCCCGTAGTTTGCCTTTTGCAGGCGCCTCAGCCTGCAATTGCTCAAGGGTCACCGGAGCGTTTTCATCTACGGGAACGTTGGACACGGCCTCCATGATCAAACTGTAGTCATCGCGGGTGAATTTTTGTTCGTCGGGTTGCAGTGCCTGTTCGGTTTTCGATTTGGCCTCAAAAGCTTTTAATTGCTGGCGTGCCTTATCGACGAATGTGCCCTTCGCCACTGAGCGAAATTCACTTTCGTGGCTCGTCCAGAACTCGCTGATTTTCTTGTCCGCAATACCCTGGAAATTGGCAGCCTTTACGCCCTTCATAAAGACCGACGGGCTGAATGGGAATTCGTTGTGCGCACCGTATCCCTTGTTCTTGCTTTGGCCTGGGCCTTCGGTGTAGATCCCGCCGTTCACATCAAGCTCGCCAGGAAGCTGGTCATGCCATGAGAAATTACTCATCACAGCTTCTGTCAGCGTTCTGGACTGATGAGGTTCCTCATTGGGATGCTCCCACCCAGAGCGTGCACGGGACTCTGTGACGCCGCCGTGGAACTGATGTAGGTACAGTTTGTCGGCATCCAATGGTTCAAGTTTGGCCAACTGATCTGCGGACAAATGCTCCCTGAGGATTTTCTCAGCCAGTTGTTTTGCCTCTGCCCGCAGGTTTGGCATCGCTTCTGTCACGGCACTTGCCTGCTTTGTGTAAGCGAGTTTGGCAGGGGCCTGGGTATAGAACGTTTCGGCAGCAGCGCGTTGGGTTTCAAGGGCTTGAATCGATTGTGTTTCTTTTAGAGGGGCGCCGAAGGATTTCTGGCTGTTCAACTGCTCAATACGCTGCTTGCTCTGATCGGCATTGGCGGTATTGCGTTCACCATAAAACTTGGCGACCACCTTCATTGATGCCCCGATGAATCCAGTGCCGAAGGCCAGGCTAAGTAATTGATTGGGGGCGGGCGCAATGACTTTGGCCACGTCGAGCAAAGGCCCTGCAATTTGTCTCCAGCCTGATGTATCGGTCAACACAAACTGTTTCTCAACCCCGTCGACCTTCGCTGACAGTGTGCCCGTGGAGGGCACGATTTTCACCGTCGAGGGGTCGATTTTCTGCTCACGCATCCAGTTCTGGACAGCCGGGCCTTCAAACAGATTGCGATAGAGCTCCAGCCATTGGCCCAGGACGGTCTGGTGCGGTATCGAGATCAACGCCACGGGTTCGCCGGCGACCTTTTTCTGCCATTGGCGAGTAAACCCTTCTACCAGGTCCGCATCACCCGGCGCTGCGGGATAGGCGCTGGCATCATGGCGTTTGTAAACCTCTGCAACTGCACGCTGTTGCTCGGCCAGCGCCTGATCCCCACGTATGGAGGGGGATCGATAGGCATCCGTTTGCCCGACCTGCGGGAAGGTGCGGGTGCGTTCAAGTTCGTCCGTGGTAGCCCGTGTCAGGTCTGGCAAACCGTAGAAGTGTGCAACTTTCCCCAGTTCAAATGTAGTGCTGAAGGCATCGTTATAGTGAACGGTATCCCCGCCACCGCTGGCGAGCACTTTGCCTGCCGACAGTATGGGGCCCGCGACAGCCGCCCATCCGGAGTTGTCGGTGAGGTTGAAAGTCACGCGCTGGTGATTCAAACCCACCGAAATTGAGTTGCTGTCGGGAAGAATGACGATGCTCGCCGGGTTAATGCCCTTGCTTTTGATCCAGTCTTGAAAGTCAGGGGCTTTCAGCGCAATTGCCATTTGGGTTCGCCATTGCCCCAGGGTGGAGTTCGGGGGGATTTGAACCGGAGTGGCATACTCTCCTCTTGTGGACTTGAGGGCGCTGAGGAAGTTTTGTACCAACTGGCTATCGCCTTGAGTGCGAGAGTCAGGCGGTGTGGCGGAACTTGGCGAATTGTCTACGCGAGTTTCAGGTTCGGGGCGGAGGGTAGGAGATGGTTGCTGGGATACGATGGAGGGTGTCATCTTTGGAGTTCTCGTCATGGGTTTGAATACACGTCCGCAGATCACTCCTTGTCAGTCTGTGGCTATCCATGTGTGTCGCAAACTGGACGAATAATTCCATGATGAGGCGCTCTGTCAGTTACCGCTGATGACAGCGGATGAAAAACGGCGCGTACCTGAGGACGCGCCGTCTTTGTGTTCGTAGGACTTTTACTGAAGTACTTCAATGACCCCGTCTGCCGACATGCTGACCTGACTGGTGCCCGCTTCCACTTCAGGCGTGGGGGCTGAATCCGCCATGGCGGCTTTCATCATCATGCCGCCACGGGCGTAGGGCTGTGGATAACCATTGGTGTTGAAGTTCAGGTTGACGATCTTGTAGCCCTTGCCGCCGAGCGCATCGGTAGCCAGTTGCGCACGCGCCTTGAAGGCGGCGACCGCGTCCTTGAGCAGCGCATCTTCGCTGGCCTTGCGGGTGGTGTCGGCGATAGCGAAGTCCATGCTGTCCATTTTCAGGGTATTCAGCAGTTCGCCGGTGAGCTTGGACAGTGCTGGGAAGTCCGCGCTTTCCAGGCGCAGTTCAGCGCGTTCGCGCCAGCCGGTGATCTTCTGGTTCTTGTTGTCGTAGATCGGGTAGCTGTTGCGGCTGCCCTGGCGCAGGGTCACGCCTTTGACTTCTCGCGCCTGGCCGAGCGCCTTGTTCATGGTGGTGGTGATTTCAGCGGCGAGCTTGGCCGGGTCGCTGTTCTGGGATTCGGTGTACAGCGTCACGATCATCTTGTCGCGGGCCACCTCCTGGCTGACCTCGGCGCGCAGGGAAATCTGGTTGTAGTTCAGTGCGTCGGCGGCCAGTGCTGGCAGGCTGACCAGGGTGCCGACGCTGAGGGTGAGGGCCGCTGCACTGCGAGTGAAACGAGACATGGAAGCTCCTTGAGATAGTCGTGTTGGGTATGACTGTAGACGGTGGCATCGGGTTCTTCGGGTTTACACATTAGCTACAAGTTGTGGTGATGCCGACGAACGGTCGTTTGCCCGGCCTGCGGCAAAGAGCCACACGCGCCGTGCCGGCCCGCCTGCTTCGTTTATACTCCTGCCGATCCGCCTGCAGCGCTCACCGGGAGAGCACATGCTCGCCGCCGTAAAACTGACTTCCGCCACTCGCCAGAACCTCTGGCGCCTGACGTTCATCCGTACCCTGGTCCTGGCCGCACAGGCCGGCTCCGTCGGGCTCGCCTATTGGTTCGACCTGCTGCCGCTGCCGTGGCTGCAACTGGGTGTGACCCTCGGTTTCTCCACCGTGCTCTGTGTGTTCACCGCGATCCGGTTGCGCACTACCTGGCCGGTGACCGAGCTGGAATACGCCCTACAGTTGGCCTGCGATCTGTTTATCCACAGTGTGTTGCTGTATTTCTCCGGTGGTTCCACCAATCCGTTTGTTTCGTATTACCTAGTGCCACTGACCATCGCTGCCGTGACTTTGCCGTGGCGCTATTCGGTGGTGCTGTCGGGCATCGCCTTGACGCTCTATACCTTGCTGCTGGCGCGCTTCTACCCGCTGCAAACCTTCCCGATCGCCCGGGAAAACCTGCAGATCTACGGGATGTGGCTGAGTTTCGCCCTGTCCGCTGCGGTAATCACCTTCTTCGCCGCGCGCATGGCTGAAGAGCTGCGCCGCCAGGAAGAGCTGCGCGCCATCCGCCGTGAGGAAGGCCTGCGCGACCAACAACTATTGGCCGTCGCCACCCAAGCCGCCGGCGCCGCCCATGAGCTGGGCACACCCCTGGCCACCATGAGCGTGCTGCTCAACGAAATGACCCAGGACCACCACGACCCGGCGCTGCAAGAAGACCTAGGCGTGCTGCGCGAGCAGGTCAAGCAATGCAAGCAGACCTTGCAGCAACTGGTGCGCGCCGCCGAAGCCAATCGCCGCCTGGCGGTGGAGATGCAGGACGTGACCCAGTGGCTCGACGAAGCCCTGAACCGCTGGCATCTGATGCGGCCCGAAGCCAGTTATCGTTTCAACCTGCTGGGCCAGGGCACCGTGCCGCGCATGGCGCCGCCGCCGGACCTGACACAAGCGCTGCTCAACCTGTTGAACAACGCTGCCGACGCCTGCCCCGAAGGCCTGGGCGTACAGTTGGACTGGGACGCCGAAGACGTCACCATCAGCATTCGTGACCACGGCGCGGGCGTGCCGCTGGCCATTGCCGAGCAGATCGGCAAACCCTTCTTTACCACCAAGGGCAAAGGTTTCGGCCTCGGCCTGTTTTTGAGCAAAGCCAGCGTGACCCGCGCGGGCGGCTCAGTGAAGCTCTATAGTCATGAGGAAGGGGGTACGCTCACCGAGCTGCGCCTGCCCCGTGTCGCACGAGGAGATATCGATGAGTGACGAGATCCAAGTCGAAGGCGAAGAACTGCCGCACCTGTTGCTGGTAGATGACGACGCCACCTTTACCCGCGTGATGGCGCGCGCCATGAGCCGTCGCGGTTTTCGTGTTAGCACTGCCGGTTCCGCCGAGGAAGGCTTGACCATTGCCCTGGCCGACCTGCCGGACTACGCCGCGCTCGACCTGAAAATGGATGGTGACTCCGGCCTCGTGCTGCTGCCCAAGCTGCTGGAACTCGACCCGGAAATGCGCGTGGTGATCCTCACCGGTTACTCCAGCATCGCCACGGCCGTCGAGGCGATCAAGCGCGGCGCCTGTAACTACCTGTGCAAGCCGGCGGATGCCGACGACGTACTGGCCGCGTTGCTCTCCGAGCACGCCGATCTCGACACCTTGGTGCCGGAAAACCCGATGTCGGTGGACCGCTTGCAGTGGGAGCACATCCAGCGCGTGCTGACCGAACACGAAGGCAATATCTCCGCCACTGCCCGTGCCCTGGGCATGCACCGCCGTACCTTACAGCGCAAGCTGCAGAAGCGTCCGGTACGGCGCTGAACAGCGTCGTATCAAACCTGAGCGCGGTCGGTCAACGCCGACTGCGCCCGATCCCGCACACTTAATGCGGGCGAGCGATACTGCCGTTGAACAGGTTGTAGTGTTGTTTCGGCAGCTTGGTGGGCGCCTCAAAGTACACGTATAAGATGCCATCCTGTTCTTTAGTCGCGCGGACCTCCAGTAGCGTATTCGGTGTGATAGCGATATGGTCAGGTAATGTATCTGTCGACAGGTTTTTCTTGGAAATTGATTCGTCGAATACATAAATCACGGGCGTCTGGCCTTCTGGGGGAACAATATTTTCTGCCCATGTTTCCCATTCTTTTGCGTTGACGGGTTGAGTGGAGGCCGATTGCACGCCTGGATCGCTGAACACTTTGCCAACACCGCTTTTCAGTTTGCTGGTACCGTCTGATGTGACAAACGCATAGCGATATCCTTTGCCGCTGTAATCTGCTTGTGCATCCAAGTCTGATAGAAATTCCTTAACGTTCGGCGAACAGTGGCTTGGGTCTGTTTTCGTGCGCAGTTCACTATTTATTTCATCCGACCCGGCTTCGGTATATTCCTCGATACTTTCATAGTTTTCGGCTTTGGAGTTTTGTATCAGGCGTGTCATTTCATTGAGTGCTTGTTCACGCTCGGCAGTGCTGAATGTACGCTTGTCTTGGTTGATTTGTTTGATGGCCTCTTTCAGGTTTCTTTTTGCCAGCGCGGTGTTGGATTCCCATGGAAGCGTTATGCCTTCCGGCGCTTTGATAGGTACCCAGTCACTTTTGTTGGTTTGACTTGCAAACAGCACTTGCTCGCGTGTCTCTGGATCAATGATCTGCACATAGCGGTCGCTTGGTTTGAACGTGCTCTTGATTTCATACACGCTGGACTCAGCTGTTGAGTCGGGATACCGAATGAACCAACGGTCTGTCCCTGCGCCATCTTTGACCTGATAGATACCATGGGCGTTGTGCGCTGCTCCTTCAATCAACTGTTCGCCGTTCGGTACAGCATGCTCACTGATATCAAAGGCTTCTGGCGCCAAGATATCTGTGGTTCGGGGGATGACCTGCGGCGCCTGTATTTGGGGTTCAGGCGCTGCCGCCTCAGGAGTGCTTTCGGTGATTGCCGTTTCGACGGTTTCTGCGCCCTTGCCAAGCGGGGATGCGCCGCCGGTAATCCCCGGCACGGCGTTGAGCACGCCAAACACGAGCCGATCTGTTCCGCTTGACTTGCCATGGGTCAGATCATCAATGCCGACACCCACCTGCGTAAGACCCGCGCCCACGTAGATCACGTCCAGTGCTACGCCAACCTCCGGCATTACAAACGCCAGGGGCGTCATCATCAGTGCTGCGGCGGTAGCGGTCTCTGTCACTTTGATTACGGTTGCTTTGGTGACATCGCCGTCAGTGGTGATGTCGTGATCGGCGTCGGCATAGGAACGCTCTTTCTGGCGTTGGGTGAGGGTCTTGAAGGGGCCGCCGTTGACAGGCTCCAGGGTAATGTAACGCTGTGGGTCCCAGGCGCTGAAACCGGTGAAGCCCAGCCAGTTTGGTTTTTGTGATTCGGTCCAGCCCCCCAGGCCTTTCAGGGATTGCTCTACACCGTCGGAAAAAAAACCGTTGTCCTGATCGTTTCCTTTGAAATGAATAAGCAAGGCTGCCCGCTTGACCGGATCCGCAGCCTGATCCGCCAGCCAGGTCTTCATCTCTTCGGGGCTGTCGAATCGCTGGATGGGCGAGGAGTTGCCAGGGATATGCAGGAGGGTGGTTCTTATCTCTTTACCTTCTGCATCAAGGCGGACTTTTTTATCGATGACGTACAGCAAGTCAGTGGACTGGTTGCCGTTGATAGAGAGTAAGCCAACCTCAAGGCTCGGGTCCCTGGTATAGGTGGCTTCCAGGTTTTTCACGCTGGTTTCCAGCCAAGGTTTGCCAGGTGGCAGCCCCGCTGCTCGCATGACCAGTTGGGCGTCTTGTTCGCTCAGGCTACCCTCTTGAGTTTGTGTATAGGCGGCTTGGGCAAACGCTATCTTGCTGAGGTGCTCATATTTCTTTTCATGGGTTGACCAAAAGTTGTCCAAGTATTCTTTGTAGGGGGCAACCAATGCGGTATCCCATACAAGATCCCGGAAATGTTGGGGCGTGAGTGGGACTTTCGACGATAAGTCAGGGGCGGAGGAAGTGCCACGAACGATATATTCGTAAGCAGGGTCTGGATCGAAAATTTGTTTTATTTTGTCGTATATAAGTATGCCGCCGATCGTAGAGTGAAGGAATATTTTAAGATGGCTTTGCGCGGGAAGTGTTTCATCTTTTTTATTGATGTCTTGTTCGTTGGCGAGCGCGGCATTGGTCAGGCTGATTTTATTGAGGATTTTACCGTTGGGCGGCGCGGGTTTGGAAAGGTCGTAGTTGGTGGTGACGATATAGGTAGTGTCAGGATCGAGTGTGAGATTAAATTTCTTATGCAACGCGCCTGCAATTATTTTCGAGGTTTCCTGAGCGGGGGTTAACATCTGCTGGGCGGCGTTTTTTACAAAACGCTCTACGTCGGTGCTGTTCTGAGGGGGAGAGACTACTGTGTAAAACTCAGTCGGACGCCCGGGCGAAGCAGGTAAGTGTTCTTGCACGTCATTGGAAAGTTTGTTTTGTGATAATGGTGGACGCAGGCGAACAAACTCTATCGAAGCGTGCAGGGTCATTTATAGTTCTCTCAATTGTCATGTTGTCAGTTGAGAGTGAATTGGTGTTTTCGTGTTTTTAAGTTCCGGGTGATATATGTCGCTTATTGTCAGGTGCCGATTGTTTTTTGCCGGGTTACGAGGATCGGGTTCCGCGACGTAGCCTCCAGGGGCATGAGGCGCCGCTGGATGGACACTGAACGATGACTGAACGATCTCCCTCAGGCTGTGCGAAGCCCTGAACCGATCGTCTATGATCGGCTCAAACGCCTGACACATTTTCTTACAGAGCCTGAACGATGAACCAGAATGCTGAGTACTCCGCGGTCAACGACGCGGTGCGTGGGCAATTCTTTCGCCGCACCTGGGCGATGATCACGCCCTATTGGCGCAGTGAAGAGAAGGGCAAGGCCTGGTTGTTGCTGGCGGTGGTGATCGGCCTGTCGCTGTTCAGCGTGGCGATTTCAGTATGGCTCAACCACTGGTACAAGGACTTTTACAACGCTCTGGAGAACAAGGACACCGCCGCCTTCTGGCAACAGATCGGCTATTTCTGCGGCATCGCCATCGTGGCCATTCTCGGCGCGGTGTACCGTCTCTATTT
The DNA here is from genome assembly GCF_013385825.1 of Pseudomonas reactans. Taxonomy (GTDB): domain Bacteria; phylum Pseudomonadota; class Gammaproteobacteria; order Pseudomonadales; family Pseudomonadaceae; genus Aquipseudomonas; species Aquipseudomonas reactans. The sequence continues at coordinate 206,925 of NZ_JACAPG010000006.1, forward strand.
GACCCAGATGCTGACGATACGCTGGCGGGCGTGGTTGACCGAAAAGTATTTCGCACGGTGGCTTGGCCACAAGAATTACTACCAGCTGGAGCAGGGTGGCTACACCGATAACCCGGATCAGCGGATTTCCGAAGACCTCAACAGCTTTACTTCGAACACCTTGAGCCTTGGCCTTGGCCTGCTGCGCAATGTGGTGAGCCTGGTGTCGTTCTCGATCATCCTGTGGGGTGTTTCAGGCAGTATCGAAGTGTTCGGTATCACGGTTCCAGGCTACATGTTCTGGTGTGCCTTGGTTTACGCGGCCGTCGGCAGCTGGTTGACCCATCTGATCGGTCGCCGTTTGATCAGCTTGAGCAACCAACAACAACGTTTCGAAGCGGACCTGCGTTTCTCTATGGTGCGGGTACGGGAGAACGCCGAGAGTATCGCCCTGTACAACGGTGAGCCCAACGAGAATCAGCGTTTGAGTGCGCGGTTCGGGAAGGTCTGGCGCAACTACTGGGACATCATGAAGGTGTCCAAGCGCCTGACGTTTTTCACCGCTGGCTACGAACAGATTGCCACTGTGTTTGCGTTTATCGTGGCCGCTCCGCGATACTTCTCCGGCAAAATCGAGTTGGGCGAGCTGATGCAAATCAACTCAGCGTTCGGCAACGTGCAGGGCAACTTCAGCTGGTTTATCAGCGCGTACTCGGACCTGGCGGGTTGGCGCGCGACCAGTGACCGTCTACTGAGCTTTCAGCAGGCGATGCGTGACAATGAGCAACGCCCAGCGGCTATCGATGTAAGTGCCGAGGGCGAACGGTTGGTGGTGCAGGGGTTGGGCATGGACCTGGTTGATGGTCGCCACCTGCTCACCAACGCCGATATGGTCGTTGAACCGGGCCAGCGCGTCATGCTCAGCGGCCGTTCCGGCAGCGGCAAAAGTACCTTGCTGCGTGCGATGGGGCATCTCTGGCCTGCGGGGCACGGCAGCATTCGGTTACCGGCCAAACGGTATCTGTTCCTGCCGCAAAAACCTTACCTGCCGATTGGCACGCTAAAGGCGGTGTTGAGTTATCCACAGGATGACAGCGTCTACCCGGCAGAACGTTATGCACAGGTCCTGGAAACCTGCCGCCTGCCGCATCTGGTTGGCCGGCTGGAGGAAGCCAATCACTGGCAACGCATGCTCTCGCCGGGCGAACAGCAACGCCTGGCCTTCGCCCGCGCGTTGCTGTTCGCGCCGCAATGGCTGTACATGGACGAAGCCACGTCGGCCATGGATGAAGAGGATGAAGCGACGCTGTATCAGGTGCTGATCGATCAGTTGCCGGGGCTGAGCATCGTCAGCGTCGGCCATCGCAGCAGCCTCAAGCGTTTCCATGGGCGGCATGTGCGGATTGAGGGGGGGATGTTGCAAGAACAGCCGATGGCCTGACGAGGTCCTTGTAGGAGCCGGCTTGCCGGCGATAGCGGTAGATAGGGCAGAAAATCGGTTGCCTGACACGCCGCCATCGCCGGCAAGCCGGCTCCTACAGTAGGGCGGTGGTGTATGAGGGATCGTGACCCAACAAAAAGCCCGGCTGATCATCGATCAGCCGGGCTTTTTAGTGTTTGAGGATCAGTTACTTCTTCAAACCGTAATGCTCATCCAGCATGCCTGGGGCGTTCGGCGTTTTTGGCGCGTAGTCCCGTGGTGGCTCCTGGTTTTCCCGTGGCGGGGTCAGGCGTTCCCGTGGGGTTTGCGGTGCATCGGAATGCAACGCGGCCAGCAGGCGCTGGCGGGTGATGTCGTCGAGGGCCAGGCGGTTTGCGCCATCGGCGAGGTGATCCTGTACTTCCTGGTAGCTCTGGGTGAGCTTCTTGACCAGGGTCGCGGTGCTGTTGAAGTGGGTAACAACCTCGTTCTGATAACTGTCAAAACGTTCCTGAATGTCATCCAGCTGACGCTGCGTGCGGTTAGGCGCGGCATTCGGCAGCAAGCGAGCAACCAGGAAACCAATGGCGACACCGGCAACCAGGGCAAGAGTCGGCAACAACCAAACTAAGAGCGAGTGTTCCACGAGTCCTTCCTCTATAAACGGCTTTGCTTTACGTTAACGGCTCAAACCTGCGCTGTATACCGCGATTAAGCTCGCAATGATGCCATGCACAGACTTTTAGCTAGACGAGTCGACCCATTGAGAGGTCACGGAGTTCATCTCTTGCTCATGCGTGAAACCCCTGTTTTGATCGATGGCCCGGTAGGCCAATTGGAAGCCCTGTACCTGGATCACCCCGAGCCACGTGGCCTGGCGCTGATCTGCCACCCCAACCCGGTGCAGGGTGGGACCATGCTCAATAAAGTGGTATCGACCCTGCAACGCACCGCCCGCGATGCCGGTTTGATTACCTTGCGTTTCAATTACCGTGGCGTTGGCGCGAGTGCCGGCACCCACGACATGAGCACCGGTGAAGTGGACGATGCCGAGGCGGCCGCTACCTGGCTGCGGGAAAAACACCCGGACTTGCCGATCACCTTGCTCGGCTTTTCCTTCGGTGGCTACGTGGCGGCCAGCCTCGGTGGGCGCCTGGAAGCCAAGGGCGAAAAACTGTCACATCTGTTCATGGTTGCCGCAGCGGTGATGCGCCTGCGCGATACCGATGTGCTGCCGCAGGGCTGCCCATTGACCCTGATCCAGCCGGAAACCGACGAAGTGGTCGACCCACAGACCGTCTACGACTGGTCCGCGGCCTTGAATCGCCCCCATGAGCTGCTGAAAGTGGCAGAATGCGGACACTTTTTTCACGGCAAGCTCACCGATCTGAAGGATCTGGTGCTGCCGCGCCTCTCGAATTGATAGCAGTCTGATAAGCGATTACCCATGACGACTCGTACCCGTATCCTCACCGGCATCACCACCACCGGCACGCCGCACCTGGGCAACTACGCCGGTGCGATCCGCCCGGCGATCCTCGCCAGCCAGGACGCCAATGCCGACTCTTTCTACTTTCTGGCCGACTACCACGCCCTGATCAAGTGCGATGACCCGCAGCGCATCCAGCGCTCGCGCATGGAAATCGCCGCGACCTGGCTGGCCGGTGGCCTGGATGTGAACCGGGTGACCTTCTACCGCCAGTCGGACATCCCGGAAATCCCCGAGCTGACCTGGCTCCTCACCTGCGTGGCTGCCAAGGGCCTGCTCAACCGCGCCCATGCGTACAAGGCCTCGGTGGACAAGAACGTGGAAGCCGGCGAAGACCCGGATGCGGGCATCAGCATGGGCCTGTACAGCTACCCGGTGCTGATGGCGGCGGACATCCTGATGTTCAACGCACACAAGGTGCCGGTCGGTCGCGACCAGATCCAGCACGTGGAAATGGCCCGCGATATCGGCCAGCGTTTCAACCATCTGTTCGGCAACGGTAAAGAATTCTTCACCATGCCCGAGGCGCTGATCGAAGAAAGCGTCGCGACCTTGCCGGGCCTGGATGGTCGCAAGATGTCGAAAAGCTACGACAACACCATCCCGTTGTTCACCAGCGCCAAGGACATGAAGGACGCGATTTCTCGCATCGTCACCGACTCCCGCGCGCCGGGCGAAGCCAAGGACCCGGACAATTCGCACTTGTTTACCCTGTACCAGGCGTTTGCCAGCAAGGCCCAGGAAGAAGAATTCCGCGCCGAACTGCTGCAAGGGCTGGGCTGGGGCGAGGCGAAGAACCGTCTGTTCCAACTGCTGGATGGCCAATTGGGCGAGGCCCGCGAGCGTTACCATCAATTGATGTCGCGTCCGTCGGACATGGAAGACCTGCTGCTGGTCGGTGCCAACAAGGCCCGTGCCGTGGCGGCGCCGTTCCTGGCCGAGCTGCGTGAGGCGGTGGGCCTGCGTTCGTTCGTCAATCAAGCCGCAGCGCCAGTCGCGACCAAGAAGAAAGCCGCAAAAGCCGCGCGCTTCGTGAGCTTTCGCGAGGACGACGGCAGCTTCCGCTTCCGCCTGCTGGCGGCCGATGGCGAGCAACTGCTGCTGTCGCGCAGTTTTGTTGATGGAAAAATGGCAGGTACTTTTACCAAGCTCCTCCAGTCGGGTAAGCCGATGGAAGTGCGCGTCGAAGGCTTGAGCTTTAGCGTATGGCTCAATAACACTGCCGTCGCTGACAGCCCGCAGTTCGCCGACGCCGCTTCCCGCGATGCGGCCATCGAAGCCCTGCGCATCGCGTTGACCCCCCTCGAGGATTAACCCGACCAAGGGTTGATTGCCATTATCCAGGGCCGTCGTTACAGTGACGGCCCGTTTTTGTTGCCTTGCTAACGAAATTATGACGCCCCTAGAACGATATCAAGCTGATCTGAAACGCCCTGAATTCTTCCATGACGCGGCCCAGGAAAATGCGGTGCGTCATTTGCAGCGCCTGTACGACGACCTGCTCGCGGCCTCGCAAAGCAAGCCAGGGATGTTCAGCAAGCTGTTTGGCAAGAAAGACCACACGCCGGTCAAAGGCCTGTACTTCTGGGGCGGTGTGGGGCGTGGCAAGACTTACCTGGTCGACACTTTCTTCGAAGCGCTGCCATTCAAGGAAAAGGTTCGGACGCACTTCCACCGCTTCATGAAGCGCGTGCACGAAGAGATGAAGACCCTGCCGGGCGAGAAAAACCCGCTGACCATCATCGCCAAGCGTTTCTCCGAAGAGGCGCGGGTGATCTGCTTCGATGAATTCTTCGTTTCCGACATCACCGACGCCATGATCCTCGGCACCCTGATGGAAGAGCTGTTCAAGAACGGTGTGACCCTGGTCGCCACCTCGAACATCGTGCCCGACGGTTTGTACAAGGATGGCCTGCAACGCGCGCGTTTCCTGCCGGCCATCGCGCTGATCAAGCAGAACACCGAAATCGTCAACGTCGACAGTGGCGTCGACTACCGTCTGCGCCATCTGGAGCAAGCGGAGCTGTTCCACTTCCCGCTGAACGAAGCGGCCCACGAAAGCCTGAAAAAGAGCTTCCGCGCCCTCACGCCGGAATGCACCCAGGCGGTGGAAAACGACAAGCTGATGATCGAGAACCGCGAAATCATCGCGTTGCGTACTTGCGATGATGTGGCCTGGTTCGAATTCCGCCAACTGTGCGACGGCCCGCGTAGCCAGAACGACTACATCGAGCTGGGCAAAATCTTCCACGCGGTGATCTTGAGCGGTGTGGAACAGATGAGCGTCACCACCGACGACATAGCGCGACGTTTCATCAACATGGTCGACGAGTTCTACGACCGTAACGTGAAGCTGATCATCTCGGCGGAAGTCGAGTTGAAGGACCTGTACACCGGCGGGCGCCTGAACTTCGAGTTCCAGCGCACATTGAGCCGCTTGCTGGAAATGCAGTCCCACGAATTCCTGTCGCGCGGTCACAAGCCTTAAGCACTGCCTCACTGTAGGAGCGAGCTTGCTCGCGAAGATCGTTAACGATGACACGGGGAATCTGATTCCCCGCGTTGCCCTTGAGTTCTTCGCGAGCAAGCTCGCTCCTACAGGGGTGTTTCAGGCGGCCTGCTGGAATTGCTGGCGATACTGGTTCGGCGACAACTCCGTGTGCTGCCGGAACAACCGCGCAAAGAAACTCGCATCGTCATACCCCACCTCATAACTGATGGTCTTGATGCTCTTGCGGCTGCCCGAGAGCAATCCCTTGGCCGTCTCGATACGCAGGCGTTGCAGGTAATGCAGCGGCTTGTCACCGGTAGCGGTCTGGAAGCGGCGCATGAAGTTGCGGATGCTCATGCCGTGTTCCCGGGCCACATCTTCGAAGCGGAACTTGTCGGCGAAGTGCTCCTCCAGCCAATGCTGGATCTGCAGGATGATCACATCCTGGTGCAGCTTCTGTCCGCCAAACCCGATGCGACCCGGTGAATAGCTGCGCTGCACCTCGTAGAGGATGTCGCGGGCCACGGCCTGGGCGATGTTGGCGCCGCAGAAGCGTTCGATCAGGTAGATATAGAGGTCGCACGCCGAAGTGGTGCCGCCGGCGCAATACAGGTTGTCAGCGTCGGTAAGGTGTTTGTCCTGGTTGAGCTGAACCTTGGGGAAGCGTTCGCTGAAGGCATTGAAGAAACGCCAGTAGGTGGTCGCTTCCTTGCCATCGAGCAAGCCGGCTTCGGCCAGCCAGAACACCCCGGTGGCTTCGCCGCACAACACGGCGCCGCGTGCATGTTGCTCACGCAACCATGGCAGCACTTGTGGGTAGCGAGTGCACAAGGCGTCGAAGTCATCCCAGAAGGCCGGTAGCACGATGATGTCGGCGTCTTCCAGGCCGCCGTCCACCGGCATGATCACATCGCTGAAGCTGCGTACCGATTGCCCGTCGGGGCTGACCAGGCGCGTTTCAAACGCGGGGGTCAGGCCCAGGCCTTGTTGCTTGCCGTAACGCAGGCTGGCGAGGTGGAAGAAATCCTTGGCTTGCATGAGGGTTGAAGCGAACACCCGATCAATGGCCAAAATGCTGACGCGCCGCAACGGCGTGGAGATTTGGTTAGACATAATTTCATTTATTCTTATAGGGGAAAGTGGTCACCAGACGGCTGGATCGTCTTATTTTTTGTCGCATGTGTCCAGTGTCCCGTGCTGCCTTCGCGGCATAGTCTCTGTGGGCTCGTCCTTGTCCGACAATCCACGCAGGTGACCCATGATTCCCAGAACCTTGTTCAGCCCGGAACACGAACTCTTCCGCGAGAGCGTGCGCACCTTCCTCGAAAAAGACGCCGTGCCGTTCCATGGGCAATGGGAGAAACAGGGCTACATCGACCGTGGTTTGTGGACCAAGGCAGGGGAGGCGGGGATGCTGTGCTCCCACCTGCCAGAAGAATATGGCGGGCTGGGCGCGGACTTTTTGTACAGCGCGGTGGTGATCGAGGAGATCAGCCGGCTGGGGCTGACCGGCATCGGTTTTTCACTGCATTCGGATATTGTTGCGCCATATATCCTGCATTACGGCAGTGAGGCGTTGAAACACAAATACCTGCCCAAGCTGATCTCCGGTGAGATGGTCACGGCCATTGCCATGACCGAGCCGGGCGCTGGTTCCGATCTGCAGGGGGTGAAGACCACCGCAGTGCTGGACGGTGATGAGTACGTGATCAACGGCTCCAAGACCTTCATCACCAACGGTTACCTGGCTGAGCTGGTGATCGTCGTCGCCAAGACCGATCCCAAGGCCGGCGCCAAGGGCACCAGCCTGTTCCTCGTGGAAGCCGACACGCCGGGCTTCGACAAGGGCAAGCGCTTGGAGAAGGTCGGCATGAAAGCCCAGGACACATCAGAGCTGTTCTTCCAGGATGTGCGGGTGCCCAAGGAAAACCTGTTGGGCCAAGCGGGGGCGGGCTTCGCGTATCTGATGCAGGAGTTGCCTCAGGAGCGGCTGACGGTTGCGATCGGGGCGCTGTCATCCGCCGAGGCGGCGCTGGAATGGACCCTGGAATACACCCGAGAGCGCAAGGCGTTTGGCAAGGCGATTGCGGACTTCCAAAACACCCGCTTCAAGCTGGCGGAGATGGCCACCGAGATTCAGATCGGCCGCGTATTCGTCGACAAATGCATGGCGCTTCATCTGGAAGGCAAGCTGGATGTGCCCACGGCGGCGATGGCCAAGTACTGGGCCACGGACCTGCAATGCAAGGTGCTCGATGAGTGCGTGCAGTTGCACGGCGGCTACGGTTTTATGTGGGAATACCCGATTGCACGGGCGTGGGCGGATGCGCGGGTGCAGCGCATTTATGCGGGGACCAATGAGATCATGAAGGAGATTATTGCGCGGGCGCTTTGATCCAGGGTACGGCTGATGACGCCATCGCCGGCAAGCCGGCTCCTACATTGGCAACGCATTCCCCTGTAGGAGCCGGCTTGCCGGCGATAGCTATCTAAAGATCAATCAAGGCGCTGGATTTGGGTGATCCTTCTGAATCGCCTCAATCCCTTCCAATACCTCTTTCGACAGTTTCAGATCCGCACTGGCAATGTTGCTATCCAGTTGCTCCAGCGACGTAGCGCCAATGATATTGCTGGTCACAAACGGCTGCTGCGTTACAAACGCCAATGCCATCTGCGCCGGGTCCAGGCCGTGCTCCCGTGCCAACGCCACATAACGGCTGCACGCCGCTTCCGACTGCGGGTTGAAGTAGCGGCTGAAGCGGCTGTATTCGGTCAGCCGCGCCTTGGCTGGGCGTGCGCCGTTTTCATACTTGCCGCTGAGCATGCCGAACGCCAGTGGCGAATACGCCAGCAAACCGCACTGTTCACGGATTGCAACTTCCGCCAGGCCGACTTCAAAGCTGCGGTTGAGCAGGTTGTAGGGGTTCTGGATCGACACCGCGCGGGTCCAGCCACGGGCTTCAGCCAGGGCCAGGAATTTCATGGTGCCCCACGGCGTTTCGTTGGACAGGCCGATGTGGCGGATTTTGCCGGCCTTCACTTGCTCGTCCAGCGCTTCGAGGGTTTCTTCCAGCGGGGTGAGGTCGTCTTCGTCCTTGTGCTTGTAGCTCAGTTGGCCGAAGAAGTTGGTGCTGCGTTCCGGCCAATGCAGTTGGTAGAGGTCGATCCAGTCGGTCTGCAGGCGTTTGAGGCTGGCATCCAGGGCGTCGACGATGTGCTTGCGGTTGTGGCGCAGGTGGCCATCGCGGATGTAGTCGATGGTGTTGCCGGGGCCGGCGATCTTGCTGGCCAGGATCCAGTCGGCGCGGTCGCCACGGCTTTTGAAGTAATTGCCGATGTAGCGCTCGGTGGTGGCATAGGTGTCGGCCTTGGGCGGCACCGGGTACATTTCGGCCGTGTCGAGGAAGTTGATCCCCGCCGCCTTGGCCCGCTCGATCTGCGCGAAGGCCTCTGCCTCGCTGTTCTGCTCGCCCCAGGTCATGGTGCCCAAGGCTATCGCGCTCACGTTCAGATCCGTACGGCCCAGCTGTCGATAATCCATCGGGTACTCCTTCAGGGAAAACAATCATAAAAGCAGGTTGAATTTTTTTTCGCAATCTGCATAATTGCCCACCTCTTTCTGCAGTGGAAGTGATGCGCCGCCTGCCGAAGAATCTTGCCGTTGAACGGACGTGCCGACCCGAGCCCCCGATAGCGTCTGTATCCGGCTGCCTTTGACTTGTCAAAGTACGCACTATTCAGTAAGATCCGCCGTCTAATTTACAGGGCGGCCCCTGAGGCTATTAAAGAATGACAACTTTTACTGCAAAACCGGAAACAGTTCAGCGCGACTGGTTTGTCGTCGACGCCGCTGGTCAGACCCTGGGTCGTCTGGCCACTGAAGTCGCCAGCCGTCTGCGTGGCAAGCACAAGCCTGAGTACACCCCTCACGTTGATACCGGTGACTACATTGTCATCATCAACGCTGAGCAGGTTCGTGTAACCGGCAACAAAGCAAGCGACAAAATGTACTACCGTCACTCCGGTTTCCCAGGCGGTATCAAGTCTTCCAACTTCGAAGGCCTGATTGCCAAGAAGCCTGAAGCCCCGATCGAAATCGCGGTCAAAGGCATGCTGCCTAAGGGCCCACTGGGTCGCGATATGTTTCGCAAGCTGAAAGTCTATGCGGGCGCTGTACACCCTCATGCTGCTCAGCAGCCCCAAGAACTGAAGTTTTAACGGAATAGTTCATTATGTCGGCGACTCAAAATTACGGCACTGGCCGTCGCAAAACCGCAACCGCTCGCGTTTTCCTGCGTCCGGGTACTGGTAACATCTCGATCAACAACCGCTCCCTGGACAACTTCTTCGGTCGCGAAACTGCCCGCATGGTAGTTCGTCAGCCGCTGGAACTGACCGAGACCGTTGAAAAGTTCGACATCTACGTCACCGTTATCGGTGGCGGTGTAAGTGGTCAAGCTGGCGCAATCCGCCACGGTATCACTCGCGCTCTGATGCAGTACGACGAAACCCTGCGTGGCGCTCTGCGCAAAGCTGGCTTCGTGACTCGCGATGCTCGTGAAGTTGAACGTAAGAAAGTCGGTCTGCGTAAAGCGCGTAAGCGTCCGCAGTACTCGAAGCGTTAATTCGCTTTACGTTCCACAAAAACGCCCAGCCTCCTCACGGAGCTGGGCGTTTTTTATTGCCTTCGATTTATACATAAAAATCGCCGTGACAACTTGCCACATCCGTAGACCCCCTATACTACAAGGCCTGGAGGCTGAGCTCCGGGCAATTCCCTTGTCAGACGTGGGGCTTTTCATTACCATTCGGCAAAATTTTTATAAGTAAAGATTCAACACTTAGTAGACGCCTGATTTAACAGGCCAAAAAGCTGATGGGAGAGGACTGAATGAGCAATGACGGCGTGAATGCAGGCCGGCGTCGCTTCTTGGTAGCAGCCACATCCGTGGTGGGTGCTGCAGGAGCGGTGGGGGCTGCGGTCCCGTTCGTGGGGTCATGGTTTCCCAGTGCCAAGGCGAAAGCCGCAGGTGCACCGGTGAAGGTGAATATCAGCAAGATCGAGCCAGGGCAGCAGATGATTGCTGAATGGCGCGGCCAGCCGGTCTTCATTGTTCGTCGTACTGAGGAAATCCTGGGGAATCTCAAAAAGATTGAAGGCCAGTTGTCTGACCCCAAATCCGAGAAGTCCGACCAACCCGCCTACGCCAAGAACGAAGTGCGTTCGATCAAGCCAGAGATCCTGCTGCTGGTCGGTCTCTGTACCCACTTGGGTTGCTCGCCTACCTTCCGCCCGGAAGTGGCCCCTGTCGATCTGGGCAAGGATTGGGTCGGCGGTTATTTTTGCCCGTGCCACGGCTCGCACTACGACCTTGCTGGCCGCGTCTACAAGTCCCAGCCTGCTCCTTTGAACCTGCCGGTTCCTCCGCACACCTACGAAACTGACGACCTCATTGTCATTGGCCTCGATAAGGAGAACGCGTGATGAGCAAGTTCATGGATTGGGTGGATGCGCGCTTCCCCGCCACTAAAATGTGGGAAGACCATCTCAGCAAATATTACGCGCCGAAAAACTTCAACTTCTTCTACTTCTTCGGCTCCCTGGCATTGCTGGTGCTGGTCAACCAGATCGTCACCGGCGTGTGGTTGACGATGAGCTACACCCCGTCGGCGGAAGAGGCGTTTGCGTCCGTCGAGTACATCATGCGTGACGTCGAGTACGGCTCGATCCTGCGCCTGCTTCACTCCACCGGCGCGTCAGCGTTCTTTATCGTCGTCTATATGCACATGTTCCGTGGCCTGCTCTACGGCTCGTACCAGAAGCCTCGCGAGCTGGTGTGGGTGTTCGGCATGCTGATCTACCTGGCGCTGATGGCCGAAGCCTTCATGGGTTACCTGCTGCCGTGGGGCCAGATGTCGTACTGGGGCGCCCAGGTGATCATCTCGCTGTTCGGTGCCATTCCGGTGATCGGCAACGACCTGACCCAGTGGATCCGTGGTGACTACCTGATCTCGGGCATCACCCTGAACCGCTTCTTCGCCCTGCACGTGGTGGCCTTGCCGATCGTGATCCTGGGCTTGGTGGTGCTGCACATCCTGGCGCTGCATGAAGTGGGTTCCAACAACCCGGATGGCGTGGACATCAAGAAGCACAAGGACGAAAACGGCATCCCGCTGGATGGCATTCCGTTCCACCCTTACTACACCGTGAAAGACATTGTCGGCGTGGTGGTGTTCTTGTTCGTGTTCTGCTCGATCGTGTTCTTTTTCCCGGAGATGGGCGGGTATTTCCTGGAGAAGCCTAACTTCGAACAGGCCAACGCCTTCAAGACACCTGAGCACATTGCCCCAGTCTGGTACTTCACGCCGTTCTACGCGATCTTGCGGGCGATCCCCGACAAACTCATGGGCGTGATCGCCATGGGCGCGGCCATCGCGGTGCTGTTCGTGCTGCCTTGGCTTGACCGAAGCCCGGTCAAGTCCATGCGCTACAAGGGCTGGCTGAGCAAGATCTGGCTGTGGGTGTTCTGCATCTCCTTCGTGATCCTGGGCGTACTCGGTGTATTGGCGCCGACCCCAGAGCGCACGTTGCTGTCGCAGGTCTGCACCTTCCTGTACTTCGCCTACTTCATTCTGATGCCGTTCTACACCCGGCTCGAGAAGACCAAACCGGTTCCGGAAAGGGTGACTGGCTGATGAAAAAGTTATTCGTTGCATTGATGCTTGCGGCCTTGCCGCTACTGTCCTTCGCTGCCGAGCACGGCGGACCGGAACTGGAAAAAGTCGATATCGACGTGTCCGACAAGGCTGCCATGCAGGATGGCGCACGCACCTTCGCCAACTACTGCATGGGCTGTCACAGCGCCAAGTTCCAGCGTTACGAACGGGTTGCCGATGACCTCGGCATCCCCCATGAAATGATGCTGGAGAAGCTGGTGTTCACCGGCGCCAAGATCGGCGACCACATGACCATAGGCATGAAGCCTGCGGACGCCAAGACCTGGTTCGGCGCAGCACCGCCAGACTTGACCCTGGTGGCTCGTGTACGCGGCACCGACTGGCTCTACGGCTACCTGAAATCCTTCTACGAAGACCCGGCGCGTCCGTATGGCGTGAACAACCGTGTGTTCCCGAACGTCGGCATGCCTAACGTTCTGGTCGGCCTGCAAGGCAAGCAAGTGGTAGGATGCAAGCAGATCCAGGTCGTTGAAGACGGCAAGAAGCAATACGATCCGTTGACCGGCACGCCTTTGACTCATGAAGCGTGCGATCAACTGAAGATAGAAACCCCAGGTTCGTTGACAGACGAGCAGTTCGACGAGAAGGTCAAGAACCTCGTGACCTTCCTGGCCTACTCGGCCAACCCGGTCAAACTGGAGCATCAGCGCATTGGTACCTATGTGCTGCTGTACCTGGCCTTCTTCTTCGTATTCGCCTATCTGCTCAAACGCGAATACTGGAAGGATGTGCATTGATCCAACCGTAAGCAATTGCTGTTAATCTTGCGCGCCCAGCGGCATCTCTGAATACGTAGCGACCTGGTTTAACCGGTTGCTACAGGGATGCTCTCTGGGCGCGCTCGTTTTTGAGCTTTCGATAATTTCAACAAGCGAGGAGGACCGCCATGGGCGTGACCAATCGGTTGGCCTGTTACTCCGACCCCGCCGACCACTATTCCCACCGAGTGCGCATCGTGCTCGCAGAGAAGGGTGTCAGCGCCGAGATCATCAGTGTGGAGGCGGGCCGTCAGCCGCCAAAACTGATCGAAGTGAACCCTTACGGCAGCTTGCCCACCCTGGTCGATCGTGACCTGGCGCTGTGGGAGTCGACCGTGGTGATGGAATACCTGGATGAGCGTTACCCGCATCCGCCTTTGCTGCCGGTGTACCCGGTGGCGCGTGCCAACAGCCGTTTGCTGATCCATCGGATCCAGCGTGACTGGTGCGGGCTGGTGGATGTGATTCTGGATTCGCGTACAAAAGAAGCGGTTCGGGTGCAGGCGCGTAAGGAATTGCGCGAGAGCCTGACCGGCGTTTCGCCATTGTTCGCCGATAAGCCTTTTTTCCTCAGTGAGGAACAAAGCTTGGTGGATTGCTGCCTATTACCGATACTCTGGCGCTTGCCGATTCTCGGTATTGAACTGCCGCGGCCTGCCAAGCCGCTGCTTGATTACATGGAGCGCCAGTTTGCGCGTGAGGCTTTCCAGGCAAGTCTGTCTGGTGTCGAACGCGATATGCGCTAAGGCTTAAGGAGCCGCTGATGAACTCCAGTCGACCCTACCTGGTCCGCGCGCTCTATGAGTGGATTGTGGACAACGATTGCACCCCGCACATGCTGGTCAATTCCGAATTTCCTGCGGTTCAGGTACCGGAGGGTTTTGCCAGTGATGGGCAGATTGTGTTGAACGTATCGCCGAGTGCCGTGCGCCACCTGCACATGGACAACGAAGCCGTGAGCTTCGAAGGGCGTTTTGGCGGCGTGCCGCATACGCTGTTCGTGCCGATTGGCGCCATCCTCGGCATCTATGCCCGGGAGAACGGCCAAGGCATGGTGTTCGATCTGGAGTCGCCTTTCGAGGGTGACGAATCGATCGAAAACGAAGACGGCGATGATCAGCCGCCACCGGATTCCGAGCCACCGCGCCCTAGCGGCCGGCCGAGCCTGAAGGTGGTGAAATAACGCGCTTCCCTCTCGGGATGAGCTGAGAAAATGCCTCGACCTGTGTCGGGGTATTTTTTTGCGCGAAGGATAGGGATGAAAGTCGCGCCTGGACGGTGATCGTACAACCACCATGGGCTATGATGCGTGCTCAAGCTCACCGAGAAAGATGATCCATCATGGAAAACGCCAACACCGCCCCTCGTCTTCCCCGCAAGCGCCGCAGCCTTGCCCAGGAATTGGTCACGGTGTTGTCCGAGCAAATCCGCGACGGCCAGCTCAAGCGAGGCGACAAGTTGCCCACCGAGTCGGCGATCATGGATGCCCATGGTGTCAGCCGCACGGTGGTGCGTGAAGCCATTTCACGCTTGCAGGCGGCGGGGCAGGTCGAGACCCGTCATGGTATCGGCACCTTTGTGCTGGATACGCCAAGCCCGAGCGGTTTCCGTATCGACCCGGCCACCGTGGTGACCCTGCGTGATGTGCTGGCGATCCTGGAACTGCGGATCAGTCTGGAAGTCGAGTCTGCTGGATTGGCCGCGTTGCGCCGCAGCGATGAGCAACTGGCCGCCATGCGCGCGGCGCTCGATGCCCTGAATGAAAGCGCGGCTCACGCCGGCGATGCGGTGGCGTCCGATTTTGCATTCCACCTGGAAATTGCCCTGTCCACCGGCAACCGCTACTTCACCGACATCATGACCCACCTGGGCACCAGCATCATTCCGCGCACCCGCCTGAATTCGGCGCGCCTGGCCCATGATGACCAGCAGCACTACATGGGGCGCTTGAGTCGTGAGCATGAAGAGATTTATGAAGCGATTGCACGTCAGGACTCGGACGCGGCGCGGGCGGCGATGCGGTTGCATTTGACCAATAGCCGGGAGCGGCTGCGCCATGCCCATGAAGAGGCAGAGCGGGCAGGCTGATCAAGCGGCCGGCGGGCGAATGGTAGTGGGCGGGTCAGTAGGTAGGGCATCGAGCACGATAGTGCTGCCTTCAACCTCTACAGCCATGAAAATGTACTTGGCTCTTACAACCACCCAAAGCTTGGCTAGCTCGTAATATACGAAATCTCCTACCTGAGCATCCCGTTCCAGTTCGAAATAACTGGGGTTGTGGGCGCGACCTGACGATTGTGGCTGGATATGGCAGTAAATACGCATATGAACCTCGTGGCTTGCAGGGGATAGGAAAGTTAAATGCACAAGCGGGTGCATCAAAAAGCCCCAAGGACCCACCTATGGGCTCTTGAGGCAATTTATGAGCGTTTGATGGCCTGGACGTAACTGTTAGAAATCACAGTTGCGACAGTCGGCAGTGATCAAGTTGGCGTGTTGGGCTTATAGTCCTTGAGCAACAAATACGTACTCCACCCCCACCAATCATTCGTCCAGTGCTTGTCGTTCAGGTCATTCACGTCCTTGCGACGCAATACCTTGTCTCCCTCCGCCTTGAATAGCGGCGAAAAATTATTCGCCGGGTTCTGCGCCGCGTTCAGGTCCGGCACATACAACGGCGCCTTGAAATTGGCCGGGGAGGGCGCGACACCACTCATAAAAGTGTCGAAAATCTCATCCGCCGAAGCTTGCACCGCACGTTTGACCTGCACCCGATTGTCCGCATCAATCGCGTCGAAGTAGCGCTTGTCCCCATACGCGTGCCACTGATCGCCCATGGCGTTACGTACCTTGAGCCCGAACTTGCTGTCTTCGTCGTGCATGAAACGGCTGATCAGCGAGCCCAACTCACCTGGCGTCACCACAGCTGCCAGTTGTTTACGCGGTACACGCAGATGGCCGGCCGAGAACAGATCGGTCAAAAAGTGATCAGCAAAACTGTTCATGGCGTACGCCAGTTCCAGCGCCTGGTCGGTGCCGGTCTGGTGCGCCACGACGGCTTGTTGCAGCGCCGCCGTGTGCCCCGCCAGATAGGCCGACAGCGCCCATTCGCCGAAGTGGTCGGCATTGTCCGCCGCCAGTTTCAGGTAACGTCCCAATGGAATCAGCGCCGAAACCGCGCTGCCGCCGCCAGTGATGCGGTTCCATTCCTCGGACAACGTATCACCCAAGGCGTCATAGGCTTCATGAGCTTGTTTGCCATCTTTGATCGCCTGCTTGACCGCAGTGATCTCCTTTTGCATCACCGCGAGGATCTTGTGCGCTTCTTCCCGCGAGGCGGGCATTACTGCCAGGCTGTTGAAGGCGGCGGTAAAGCGTTGGACGCGCTCGGCAGGGGAGGCGCCATCGCTGATCGGTTGACCGGGGATGCCATAGAAATCACCGCCCAGGGCGATCACTTGGCCATAGGTCAGCGCCAGCCCGTTGGGCAGGTGCAACTCGACTTGATGGGCGGGAATCGCCGGGGCGTCCTTGACGAAGCGCAACAGGGTTTCATCGCCGATGGCCGTGTGTTCACCGCCTTCGAAACGCAAGGTAGGTGGGTTCTTTTCGGGTGCTGCGAGTTCAAGACCTGACATGTTAGCTCCTTGCTATGTCGTAGGAATCTTCCTTGGTAACTGTATACATATACAGTTAAATCGAGAATAGAGGAAAAATTTCCTACGTCAAGAAGGCGCGCATTCAAAGCGCCCACAATGAAGTCTGATGAATTGCAGTTGACGAATCTTTTTATAGTTGTACGATGACGTACGACATCATCAAAACCAACAACAACCTTTCGATAGAAAGTCTTCGCCCAGGGTGTTCGAATAATGAATCCACAAGAACTGAAGTCCATCCTCTCCCACGGTCTGCTGTCTTTCCCGGTGACCGATTTCAACGCCCAGGGTGACTTCCACCAGGCGGGTTACATCAAGCGTCTGGAATGGCTGGCCCCGTACGGCGCTACCGCCTTGTTCGCTGCCGGCGGCACCGGTGAGTTTTTCTCCCTCGCTGCCAGCGAATATTCCCAAGTGGTGAAAACCGCGGTTGATACCTGCGCCACCAGCGTGCCGATCCTGGCCGGTGTCGGCGGCTCGACTCGCCAAGCCATCGAATACGCCCAGGAAGCCGAGCGCCTCGGCGCCAAAGGCCTGCTGCTGCTGCCGCACTACCTCACCGAAGCCAGCCAGGACGGCGTTGCCGCCCACGTTGAGGCTGTGTGCAAATCGGTCAAGATTGGTGTGGTGGTCTACAACCGTAACGTCTGCCGCCTGACTGCGCCGCTGCTGGAACGCCTGGCCGAGCGCTGCCCGAACCTGATCGGCTACAAGGATGGCCTGGGCGATATCGAGTTGATGGTGTCGATCCGTCGCCGCCTCGGTGATCGTTTCAGTTACCTCGGCGGCCTGCCGACGGCAGAGGTTTACGCCGCTGCCTACAAGGCCCTGGGCGTACCGGTGTACTCCTCGGCGGTGTTCAACTTCATCCCGAAAACCGCGATGGACTTCTACCACGCGATTGCCAAGGACGATCACGCCACCGTTTCCAAAATCATCGACGATTTCTTCCTGCCGTACCTGGACATCCGTAACCGCAAGTCCGGTTATGCCGTGAGCATCGTCAAGGCCGGTGCAAAAATCGCCGGCTACGACGCAGGCCCGGTGCGGACGCCGCTGACCGACCTGTTGCCGGAAGAATATGAAGCCCTGGCCGCGCTGATCGACAAGCAAGGTCCGCAATAAATTATCCACAAGGCCGCTGAGAGATCAGCGGCCTTTTGCGTCAGGAGAAGATTCGTGTCTCAAGTCCAACGTTTTGATAACTACATCAATGGCCAGTGGGTGGCCGGCGCTGACTATTGCGTCAACCTCAACCCGTCGGAGTTGTCCGATGTCATTGGCGAATACGCCAAGGCTGACGTTGCCCAAGTCAACACTGCCATCGACGCGGCCCGCGCCGCATTCCCGGCCTGGTCCACGTCCGGGATTCAGGCACGCCACGATGCCTTGGATAAAGTCGGCAGCGAAATCCTCGCGCGCCGCGAAGAACTCGGCACCCTGCTGGCCCGTGAAGAGGGCAAGACCCTGCCTGAAGCCATCGGCGAAGTGACTCGCGCCGGTAACATTTTCAAGTTCTTTGCCGGTGAATGCCTGCGTCTTTCCGGCGACTACGTGCCGTCGGTACGTCCGGGCGTGAACGTCGAAGTCACCCGAGAAGCCTTGGGTGTGGTCGGCCTGATCACGCCGTGGAACTTCCCGATTGCCATCCCCGCCTGGAAAATCGCCCCGGCCCTGGCCTACGGCAACTGCGTGGTGATCAAGCCGGCTGAACTGGTGCCGGGCTGCGCTTGGGCACTGGCGGAAATCATTTCCCGTGCGGGCTTCCCGGCCGGCGTGTTCAACCTGGTAATGGGCAGCGGTCGCGTGGTCGGTGACGTGCTGGTCAACAGCCCGAAGGTCGATGGCATCAGCTTCACCGGTTCTGTCGGTGTGGGTCGTCAGATCGCCGTCAGCTGTGTGTCGCGCCAGGCCAAAGTGCAGTTGGAAATGGGCGGCAAGAACCCGCAGATCATCCTTGATGACGCCGACCTCAAGCAGGCTGTCGAGCTGTCGGTGCAGAGCGCGTTCTACTCCACCGGCCAGCGTTGCACCGCTTCCAGCCGCTTGATTGTCACCGCTGGTATCCATGACCAGTTCGTCGCGGCCATGGCCGAACGCATGAAGTCGATCAAGGTCGGCCACGCGCTGAAAAGTGGCACCGACATCGGCCCAGTGGTTTCCCAGGCGCAGTTGGATCAAGACCTCAAGTACATCGACATCGGCCAAAGCGAAGGTGCGCGGTTGGTCAGCGGTGGCGGCCTGGTCACCTGTGACACCGAAGGCTACTACCTGGCCCCAACGTTGTTTGCCGACAGCGAAGCGGCCATGCGCATCAGCCGTGAAGAGATCTTCGGGCCGGTGGCCAACGTTGTGCGCGTGGCGGATTACGAAGCGGCGCTGGCCATGGCCAACGACACCGAGTTCGGTTTGTCGGCGGGCATTGCCACCACCTCGCTCAAATACGCCAACCATTTCAAGCGCCACTCCCAAGCCGGGATGGTGATGGTCAACCTGCCGACTGCCGGTGTGGACTACCACGTTCCGTTCGGTGGCCGTAAGGGCTCATCCTATGGTTCGCGTGAGCAAGGTCGCTATGCGCAAGAGTTCTACACCGTGGTGAAGACCAGCTACATCGGTTCGTAACTCGCAGCCCCCTATGACGGGGGCTGATTCCCTGTAGGAGCGAGCTTGCTCGCGAAAAACGTCAACGAATACGCGGACATTCAGGATGCGCGTGGTGCTTTTGAGGTTTTCGCGAGCAAGCTCGCTCCTACAGTGGGCAGCAACACACCACCATTACCCGCAAAAAAAATAATTAGTGGGAGTACTTCTACATGCAAGCGACCAAGCCGACCCACGTCCGCTATTTGATCCTGCTCATGCTGTTCCTGGTGACCACGATCAACTACGCCGACCGGGCCACCATCGCCATCGCGGGCTCCAGCCTGCAAAAAGACCTCGGCATCGACGCGGTCACCCTCGGTTATATCTTCTCTGCATTCGGTTGGGCCTACGTGGCCGGGCAAATTCCCGGTGGCTGGTTGCTGGACCGGTTCGGCTCGAAGAAAGTCTATGCCCTGAGCATCTTCACCTGGTCACTGTTCACCGTGCTGCAAGGCTATGTCGGTGAGTTTGGTGTCTCCACCGCAGTGGTTGCGCTGTTTATGCTGCGCTTTATGGTGGGCTTGGCCGAAGCGCCATCGTTTCCCGGAAATGCCCGTATTGTGGCCGCGTGGTTTCCTACGGCTGAACGCGGTACGGCTTCAGCGATCTTCAACTCGGCGCAGTACTTCGCCACGGTGCTGTTTGCGCCGCTGATGGGCTGGATCGTCTACAGCTTCGGTTGGCAGCACGTGTTTATCGTGATGGGTGTGATCGGCATCATTTTCTCGCTGATCTGGCTGAAAGTTATCCACAGCCCGCGTCAGCACCCGATGATCAACGAAGCTGAGTTCAATCACATCGCCGCCAATGGCGCGATGGTCGATATGGATCAGGACAAAGGCAAGGGTAAGAAAACCGACGGTCCGAAGTGGGATTACATCCGCCAGTTGCTGACCAACCGCATGATGCTCGGCGTGTACCTGGGCCAGTATTGCATCAACGGTATCACCTACTTTTTCCTTACCTGGTTCCCGGTGTACCTGGTGCAGGACCGTGGCATGACCATCCTCAAGGCCGGTTTCATTGCCTCGCTGCCGGCGATCTGCGGGTTTATCGGCGGCGTGCTCGGCGGGGTGATTTCCGATTACCTGCTACGCAAAGGTCATTCCCTGACCTTCGCCCGTAAAGCGCCGATCATTGGTGGCCTGCTGATCTCCAGCAGCATCGTGGCCTGCAACTACGTGGATATCGAATGGATGGTGGTGGGCTTCATGGCCTTGGCCTTCTTCGGTAAAGGCGTTGGCGCACTGGGTTGGGCGGTGGTGTCCGACACCTCGCCGAAACAAATCGCCGGCCTCAGTGGCGGCTTGTTCAATACATTCGGTAACCTCGCGTCGATCACTACCCCGATTGTGATCGGCTACATCATCAGCACCACCGGCTCGTTCAAATGGGCCTTGGTGTTTGTAGGCGCCAACGCGCTGGTGGCGGTGTTCAGCTACTTGGTCATCGTTGGGCCGATCAAACGTGTAGTCCTCAAAGAGCCGCCTACCAAAGGGCCAGAGTTGACCAACCTAACCGAAGCGCATTCCTGAGGGGCCGTGTGATGCAGTTGATTGAACATGCCGACTCGCCGCGCTCGATTCGTTTGCACGAACGCGACAACGTGGTGATCGTGGTCAATGACCAGGGCGTTCCGGCCGGGACCGAATTCCCGGACGGCCTGGTGACCGTGGATTTCATCCCGCAGAGCCACAAGGTGACCCTGGAAGACATCCCCGAAGGCGGTCAGATTATTCGCTACGGCCAGACCATCGGTTACGCCTTGGCACCGATCCCGCGCGGCAGTTGGGTGCAGGAGGATCAACTGCGCATGCCCACCGCGCCGCCGTTGGACAGCTTGCCACTGTCCACTGAGGTGCCTGAGGCCCAGGCGCCGCTGGAAGGGTTTACCTTCGAGGGTTACCGCAACGCGGATGGCACGGTGGGCACGCGCAATATCCTTGGCATCACCACCACGGTGCAGTGCGTCACCGGCGTGCTGGACCATGCGGTCAAGCGCATCAAGGATGAATTGCTGCCCAAGTACCCACATGTCGATGACGTGGTGGCGCTGACCCACAGCTACGGCTGCGGCGTGGCGATCACCGCGACGGATGCCTACATTCCGATCCGCACGGTGCGCAACCTGGCGCGCAACCCGAATCTGGGGGGCGAAGCCTTGGTAATCAGCCTGGGCTGCGAGAAATTGCAGGCCGGGCAGGTGATGCACGACAACGATAGCTCGGTCGACCTGAGTGAGCCCTGGCTGTATCGCCTGCAGGATTCCAGCCACGGCTTTAGCGAGATGATCGAGCAGATCATGGCGCTGGCCGAGACGCGCTTGAAGAAACTCGACCAGCGCCGCCGGGAAACCGTGCCGGCGTCGGAGTTGATCCTGGGCATGCAGTGCGGCGGCAGTGATGCGTTTTCCGGTATCACCGCCAACCCTGCGCTGGGCTATGCCTCGGATTTGCTGCTGCGGGCCGGAGCGACGGTGATGTTTTCCGAAGTGACTGAAGTCCGCGATGCTATCTACTTGCTGACGTCTCGCGCTGAAAGCGAGGCGGTTGCCCAGGAACTGGTCCGCGAGATGGACTGGTACGACCGTTACTTGGCCAAGGGCGAGGCGGATCGCAGTGCCAACACCACGCCGGGCAACAAGAAGGGCGGGTTGTCGAACATTGTCGAGAAGTCCCTGGGCTCTATCGTCAAATCCGGCAGCAGCGCGATCAATGGCGTGCTGGGCCCTGGCGAGCGCTTCAAGGGCAAGGGCCTGATCTTTTGCGCCACGCCAGCCAGCGACTTTGTGTGCGGCACTTTGCAGCTGGCGGCGGGCATGAACCTGCATGTGTTCACCACTGGGCGTGGCACGCCGTATGGGCTGGCGATGGCGCCGGTGGTGAAGGTGTCGACGCGTACGGAGCTGGCACAGCGTTGGCCGGACCTGATCGATATCGACGCTGGGCGTATTGCGACTGGGCGGGCGAGCATCGAGGAATTGGGGTGGGAGTTGTTTCACTTTTACCTGGATGTGGCCAGCGGCAAGAAACAAACGTGGGCGGAGCATCACAAGCTGCATAACGACATCACCTTGTTCAACCCGGCACCGATTACCTGAGACCGAGTCGCCAGCATCGGGGGCAAGCCCCCTCCCACATTTGGATCGGTGAACACATTCAAGGTGGGAGGGGGCTTGCCCCCGATAGCGGTAGACCAGACGAAGCGGCCTACACTGGCTTATCATTAGCCACCTAACGACGCTCACCAAGGTTCTCCCCGGCATGCTGGCAATCTTCCTCACCACCCTCACCATCACCGCGCCGGTGTTTGCCATGCTGTTCCTGGGGGTGTTGCTCAAGCGCATCAACTGGATCAACGACAATTTCATCCACACGGCCTCGTCCCTGGTGTTCAACGTCACCATGCCGGCGCTGCTGTTCCTCGGCATCCTGCATGCCGACCTGCACTCGGCGCTCAAGCCGGGGCTGCTGATCTACTTTGCGGTTGCGACCTTGCTTAGCTTCGCCCTGGCCTGGGGCTGGGCGATCTTTCGTTGCCCGCGTGAAGACCGGGGCATCTACACCCAGGGCGCGTTTCGCGGCAATAACGGCGTGATTGGCTTGGCGCTGGCGGCCAGCATGTACGGCGACTATGGGATTTCCCTCGGTGCGATTCTCGCGGCGCTGGTGATCCTGTTCTACAACACGCTGTCGACCATCGTGTTGGCGGTGTACAGCCCGGTGATCAAGTCCGATCCGTGGAGCATCTGCAAAAGTGTGGTGGCCAACCCGCTGATCATCAGCGTGATCGTGGCGGCGCCGTTCGCTTATTTTCAGATTGGCCTGCCGGGCTGGTTGGAAAAATCCATGCAGTATCTGGCGGATACCACCTTGCCGTTGGCCTTGATCTGCATTGGCGGCACCTTGTCACTGGCAGCGTTGCGCAAGAGCGGCAATCGGGCGCTGAGCGCGAGTTTGATGAAGATGGTCTGGCTGCCGGTTGCGGCGACCTTAGGCGCTTGGTTGCTGGGCTTTCGCGGGCCGGAGTTGGGGATTCTGTTTCTGTACTTCGGTGCGCCGACCGCAGCCGCCAGTTTTGTGATGGCCAGGGCGGCCGAGGGTAATCATGAGCTGGCGGCGGCGATTATCGTGATCACCACCTTGATGGCGGCGGTGACCACGAATATTGGGATTTTTGTGTTGCAGGCAGGTGGTTGGATCTGAATGTTACGGTGTCTGTGAGGGCCAATCGCCGGCAAGCCGGCTCCTACAGGGTGTCGTAGGTGTCGATGACTTCCTGGGCAGCGCGGAATGCGTCGATGGCAGCCGGTACACCCGCATACACTGCGCAATGTAGCAACGCCTCGCGGATCTCTTCCACGGTACAGCCATTGTTCAGCGCGCCGCGCACATGGCCCTTCAGCTCCTGGGGGCACTTGAGCGCGGTAAGGGCGGCGAGGGTGATCAGGCTGCGGGTTTTCAGCGGCAAGCCTTCGCGGTTCCACACACTGCCCCAGGCGTGCTCGTTGACGAAATCCTGCAGCGGCTGGGTGAACTCGGTGGCATTGCCCAGGGCGCGGTCGACGAACACATCGCCCATGACCTGGCGACGCATTTCAACCCCGGGCTTTTTCTGATCGGTCATTGCGATTCCCTCTTGTGTTGGCGGCGCCAGGCTCGCAGCGTGCTGAACAACAGAAAAGCCACCAGCACTGGCAGGACGTAGTACAGCATCAGTTGTTCAAGCTTGGTGGCCAGGGGCATGCCGGTGGTAAACGCCATCACGTGCAGCCCGTACGCCAGGTACAGGCCCAGCAGCACCAGGCCTTCGGCGCGGGTCACGCGGTAGCCGGTGTAGAACACCGGCAGGCACAGCACGACTACGCCGAGCATCACCGGCAGGTCGAAATCCAGGGCGTTGGGCGATACCGACAGCGGCGAGGGCGCGAGCAGCGCGGTCAGGCCCAACACGCCGAGCAGGTTGAACAGGTTGCTGCCGATCACGTTGCCCACGGCAATTTCCCGCTCGCCGCGCAGGGCGGCAATCAGCGAGGTCGCCAGGCATGGCAGCGAGGTGCCCACGCCGATCAGGGTCAGGCCAATCACACGTTCCGACAGGCCCAGGTCGCCTGCCACATCCACTGCGGCGCCCAGCAGTAAATGCCCGGCCAGCACCAGGATCAGTAAGCCACCGAGCATCAGCAACACGCTGCTCAGCCAGGGCGCGCGGGCGACAGTGTCCAGTGTGCGTGGGCGGCGCGAATGACGGGTCTGGTAGTGCAGCACGCCGAGGTAAGCGACCAGGGCAACGAGCAGCACCAGGCCATCAATCGGCGTGAGTTCCTCATTGGCGGCGAGCGTGAACACCAGCAACCCGGCGAGGATCATCACCGGAATATCCAGGCGCACCAACTGGCGCGAAACCCGTAGCGGAATGATCAGCGCCGACAGGCCCAGGGTCACCAGAATGTTGAAGATACTGCTGCCGATCACACTGCCCACCGCGATATCGGTGTTGCCAGCCAGGGTGGCTTGCAGGCTGACAGTCATCTGCGGCGCGCTGCTGCCGAAGGCCACGATCGTCAGGCCGATGATCAGCGGACGCACCTTGAGGCTCGCGGCCAGGCGCACGGCGGCGCGCACGAGGATTTCGGCGCCGATGATCAGCAGCACCAGGCCGCTGACCAATTCCAGCAGGCTCCAGGGCGAGAGGGCGGTTAATCCGAAAATGGCCAGGGCTCCGTCTCTAGTTGCTCAGCGCTTGTACGCGTACACGCGCCGTACCGCTGCCGATCATACCCAGCTGCTCGGCCGCCTTGCGTGAAAGATCGATCAGCCGCCCACGGGTATGCGGGCCGCGATCATTGATGCGGACAACCACGGATTTGTCGTTGTCGAGATTGGTGACCTTGACCTGGGTGCCGAACGGCAATTGCCGGTGGGCGGCGGTCAGGGCGTTCTGGTTGAAGGGTTCACCGCTGGCGGTCTTTTTGCCATGGTGCCGGGCGCCGTAATAGGAGGCGGTGCCGGTTTCGTCGTAGCCGTTGGGGTTGATGACGCCGCTGGCGCAGCCGGCCAACAGGGAGAACAAGGCCAGGAGGCCGAGTAGACGCTTCATGCAAGGTGTCCCCGAAAAAGTGCGCCCCCGAAGGGGCGCGTGTGCTGGTCAGCCTTCGAGTTTGCTTTTCAGCAATTCGTTCACCTGTTGCGGGTTGGCCTTGCCTTTGGAGGCTTTCATCGCCTGGCCCACAAAGAAGCCGAACATCTTGCCGCGCTTGGCTTCGTCTGCCGCACGGTATTGCTCGACCTGCTCGGCGTTGGCCGCGAGCATTTCATCCAATACAGCCGAGATCGCGCCGCTGTCGGTGACCTGCTTGAGGCCACGCTTCTCGATGATCTCGTCCGCGCTGCCTTCGCCTGCGGCCATGGCTTCGAACACGGTCTTGGCGATCTTGCCGGAGATGGTGTTGTCCTTGATGCGCAGCAGCATGCCGCCCAGTTGCTCGGCGGATACCGGGGCTTCGTCGATTTCCAGGCCCTGTTTGTTCAGCAGGCTGCCCAGCTCAACCATCACCCAGTTGGCCGCCAGTTTGGCGTCGCCGGCAATGCTCACAACTTTTTCGAAGTAGTTGGCTTGTTCGCGGCTGGAGGCCAAGACACTGGCATCGTAGACCGACAGGCCGAACTGCTCCTGGAAGCGCTCGCGTTTCTGCTGCGGCAGTTCCGGCAGGGTGGCGCGGATGTCGTTGAGGAACGAATCCTCAAGCACCACCGGCAACAGGTCCGGATCGGGGAAGTAACGGTAGTCGTTGGCTTCCTCTTTGCTGCGCATGGCGCGGGTTTCGTCTTTGTTCGGGTCGTACAGGCGGGTCTGCTGGATGACTTTGCCGCCGTCTTCGATCAGCTCGATCTGGCGACGCACTTCGCTGTTGATCGCCTTCTCGATGAAGCGGAACGAGTTGACGTTCTTGATTTCGCAGCGGGTGCCGAACTCGACCTGGCCCTTTGGACGGATCGACACGTTGCAGTCGCAACGCAGCGAACCTTCGGCCATGTTGCCGTCGCAGATGCCCAGGTAGCGCACCAAGGCGTGGATGGTCTTGACGTAGGCCACGGCTTCTTTGGCGCTGCGCATGTCCGGTTCGGAGACGATCTCCAGCAACGGCGTGCCAGCACGGTTCAGGTCGATGCCGGTAGAGCCGATAAACTCTTCGTGCAGGCTCTTGCCAGCGTCTTCTTCCAGATGCGCGCGGGTGACGCCGACACGCTTGATGGTGCCGTCTTCCAGGGGGATGTCCAGGTGGCCCTTGCCAACGATCGGCAGTTCCATCTGGCTGATCTGGTAGCCCTTGGGCAGGTCCGGGTAGAAGTAGTTCTTGCGCGCGAACACGTTGTGCTGGCCGATCTCGGCGTCAATCGCCAGGCCGAACATCACCGCCATGCGCACCGCTTCCTGGTTCAGCACCGGCAGTACGCCGGGCATGCCCAGGTCAACCAGGCTGGCCTGGGTGTTCGGTTCGGAGCCGAACGTGGTGGCGCTACCGGAGAAAATCTTCGATTGGGTGGCGAGCTGGGTATGAATCTCCAGCCCGATCACAACTTCCCATTGCATAGTGTTCTCCTCAGAAGCCGGTAGGGGTGCGAGTGTGCCAGTCGGTGTTCAACTGGTACTGGTGCGCCACATTGAGCAGGCGGCCTTCCTGGAAATACGGGGCGAGCAGTTGCACGCCGACCGGCAGGCCATCGACGAAACCGGCAGGCATGGACAAGCCCGGCAGGCCTGCGAGGTTGGCGGTGATGGTGTACAGGTCTTCGAGGTACGCAGCCACCGGGTCGCCGTTCTTGGCGCCGAGCTTCCAGGCCGGGTTCGGCGTGGTTGGGCCGAGGATCACGTCGACTTGCTCAAAGGCTGCCATGAAGTCGTTCTTCACCAAGCGACGGATTTTCTGCGCCTTGAGGTAGTACGCGTCGTAGTAGCCGGCCGACAGGGCGTAGGCGCCGACCATGATCCGGCGTTGCACTTCGGCACCGAAACCTTCGCCACGGGAGCGCTTATAAAGGTCGGTGAGGTCTTTCGGATTTTCGCAGCGGTAGCCGAAACGCACGCCGTCGAACCGCGACAGGTTGGAAGAGGCTTCTGCCGGCGCGATCACGTAGTACGCAGGAATCGCGTGCTGGTTGTTCGGCAGGCTGATTTCCTTGATCACGGCACCCAGGCTTTCCAGGGTCTTGACGCTGTTATGCACCAGCTCAGCAATACGTGGGTCGAGACCGGCGCTGAAGTATTCCTTCGGCACGCCGATGCGCAGGCCTTTGAGCGAGGTGTTCAGGCTGGCGCTGTAGTCCGGCACTGGCTCGTCAATGCTCGTGGAATCCTGTTTGTCGAAGCCTGCCATGCCTTGTAACAAAATTGCGCAGTCTTCGGCGGTGCGCGCCAGAGGGCCGCCCTGATCGAGGCTGGACGCGTAGGCGATCATGCCCCAACGGGAAACGCGACCGTAGGTCGGCTTCAGGCCGGTGAGGTTGGTGAAGGCCGCAGGCTGGCGGATCGAGCCGCCCGTATCGGTGGCTGTAGCTGCCGGCAGGAAGCGCGCGGCAACCGCGGCCGCCGAACCGCCGGACGAACCGCCGGGCACGTGCTCCAGGTTCCACGGGTTTTTCACCGCGCCGTAGTAGCTCGACTCGTTGGCCGAACCCATGGCGAATTCGTCCATGTTGGTCTTGCCCAGGGTCACGGCCCCGGCGGCAGCCAGCTTGGATACCACGGTGGCGTCATAGGGTGCTTTAAAGTTGTCGAGCATCTTCGAGCCGCAGCTGGTGCGAATGCCCTGGGTGCAGAACAGGTCTTTGTGGGCGATTGGAGCGCCCAGCAGCGCGCCATTTTCACCGTTGGCGCGACGTACGTCGGCGGCCTTGGCCTGGCTCAGGGCCAGTTCTTCGGTGAGGCTGATGAAGCTGTTGACCTTTGGATCGTGCTCGGCGATGCGCGCCAGCAGGGTCTTGGTCAGCTCTTCGGAAGAAAACTTTTTGTCGGCGAGACCGCGGGCGATCTCGGCCAGAGTCATGTGATGCATTGCAGGCTCTTTCCCTTTAGTCGATGACTTTCGGAACCAGGTACAGGCCGTTTTCGACCGCTGGCGCGATGGACTGGTAGGCCTCGCGATTATTACTCTCGGTCACGACGTCTGCGCGCAGGCGCTGACTGGCTTCCAGCGGGTGAGCCAAAGGCTCGATACCGTCGGTATTCACGGCCTGCATTTGGTCGACCAGCCCGAGAATGCTGTTCAGGGCTGCGGTGGTCTGTGGAAGATCGGCATCATTGAGGCCAAGCGAGGCCAGGTGCGCGATTTTTTCCACGTCGGAGCGTTCAAGCGTCATGGGAATCTCCAGTGGAAAACAGAACGGAGGCTGTCCGTGTGTTAGATTGTCGGAACACTACCGCATTTCTACGGTCTTACGGCCGCGATTGTGGGGTTAGGTGCACAGAAAGTCGGCCAATTTAGCACATTGGCGCCTTGCCCAAAATCCCTGTCGTTGTTAGAGTTTGCCGCACTTTTTTACCCACGCGTTGCCTAGGGTCCCTTTCCCATGTTCAAGAAACTGCGTGGCATGTTTTCCAGCGATCTTTCCATTGACCTGGGCACTGCCAACACCCTTATTTACGTGCGCGAGCGCGGTATCGTCCTGAATGAGCCATCGGTTGTGGCTATTCGGACGCACGGTAACCAGAAAAGTGTCGTTGCCGTCGGCACCGAGGCCAAGCGCATGCTCGGCCGTACACCCGGCAATATTGCCGCCATTCGTCCGATGAAAGACGGCGTGATCGCCGACTTCAGCGTCTGCGAGAAGATGCTGCAGTACTTCATCAACAAGGTTCACGAAAACAGTTTCCTGCAGCCCAGCCCTCGTGTGCTGATCTGCGTTCCGTGCAAATCCACCCAGGTTGAGCGCCGTGCCATCCGTGAATCGGCCCTTGGCGCCGGTGCCCGTGAAGTGTTCCTGATCGAAGAGCCAATGGCGGCTGCGATCGGTGCCGGCCTGCCGGTTGAAGAAGCACGCGGCTCGATGGTGGTGGATATCGGTGGTGGTACCACTGAAATCGCCCTGATCTCCCTGAACGGTGTGGTGTATGCCGAATCCGTACGCGTCGGCGGCGACCGTTTCGACGAAGCGATCATCACCTATGTACGTCGTAACTACGGCAGCCTGATCGGTGAATCCACCGCTGAGCGCATCAAGCAGGAAATCGGCACCGCCTACCCAGGCGGCGAAGTGCGCGAAGTTGACGTGCGCGGTCGCAACCTGGCCGAAGGCGTTCCACGTGCTTTCACCCTGAACTCCAATGAAGTGCTGGAAGCTCTGCAAGAGTCCCTGGCAACCATCGTTCAGGCGGTGAAAAGCGCCCTGGAGCAATCGCCGCCGGAACTGGCTTCCGACATCGCCGAGCGTGGCCTGGTGCTGACCGGTGGTGGCGCCTTGCTGCGTGACCTCGACAAGCTGCTGGCCCAAGAGACTGGCCTGCCGGTGATCGTCGCCGAAGACCCGCTGACCTGCGTTGCCCGTGGCGGTGGTCGTGCACTGGAAATGATGGATAAACACACCATGGACCTGCTTTCCAGCGAATAAGCATTTGCTGATTAGCCCATGTTTCGCCCACAGGCAGCACTTTGCAGTGCTGCCTGTTGGCGTTTATCTTCTTCAATCTGCATCCAGGCCGGTTAGATGCCGTATGAATAAAGAGAACATTTGCCTGGGAGGAGCGGCTTATTAAACCGCTTTTCGCCAAAGGCCCCTCATTGGGCGTGCGCCTGTTGGTGCTGGTCGTGCTTTCGGTCGCGCTGATGGTGGTCGATGCCCGTTTTGCACTGCTCAAGCCCGTGCGCAGCCAGATGTCGCTGGTGTTGATGCAGACTTACTGGATCACCGACCTGCCGCAACGTCTGTACCAGGGCGTGGCCAGCCAATTTGGCAGCCGCACCGAACTGGTCGCCGAAAACGAAAAACTCAAGACCGAAAACCTGCTGTTGCAGGGGCGCATGCAAAAGCTCGCGGCCCTCACCGAGCAGAACGTTCGGCTGCGCGAGTTGCTCAATTCTTCCGCGCTGGTCAATGAAAAGGTCGAAGTGGCCGAGTTGATCGGTATGGACCCCAACCCCTTCACCCATCGCATCATCATCAACAAGGGTGAGCGCGACGGTGTGGTCCTGGGCCAGCCGGTGCTCGACGCCCGTGGCCTGATGGGCCAAGTGGTTGAGCTGATGCCCTACACCTCGCGGGTATTGTTGCTGACGGACACCACCCACAGCATCCCGGTGCAGGTGAACCGTAACGGGCTGCGCGCAATTGCCAGCGGCACAGGTAACCCGGAGCGCCTGGAATTGCGCCATGTGGCGGACACCGCTGACATCAAGGAAGGCGACCTGTTGGTCAGCTCCGGCCTGGGTCAGCGTTTCCCGGCGGGTTACCCGGTGGCGACGGTCAAGGAAGTGATCCACGATTCCGGCCAGCCGTTCGCCATTGTGCGTGCCGTGCCGACTGCCGCCCTGAACCGCAGCCGCTACCTGCTGTTGGTGTTCAGCGACAATCGCACGCCGGAAGAGCGCGCCAACGATGCCGCGCAGGCCCAGGAAGCGGAGGACAAGCAAAACGGTACAGCGCCGATCGTTCCGGCGACCGTGCCCAAGCCGGCATTCGTCGGGCCGCCTGCTCCGGCGGCGGCTCCGCCAGCGCCTGTAGCCACCCCGGTCAAGCCGGCAGCCCACAACACGCGTCCTGCCAAGCCAACCGTGACTAAACCGCCGGCCGCGACCCCGGCTGCCAAGCCTCCGGCAGCTGCCCCGGCAACCACGCGGCAGAGGGAGGAATAATGGCCAGTACTCATTCGCGCAACGGCTGGATCGTCTGGCTGACCTTTGCTGTCGGCATGCTGCTGAGCGTTTCGCCCTTGCCGCAGTTCATGGAAATCCTGCGCCCGCTCTGGCTGGCACTGTTGCTGGCGTTCTGGTCGCTGAACCTGCCGCATAAGGTCGGCATGGTCACGGCGATGTTCCTGGGCTTGGCGGAGGATGTGCTCTATGGCACCTTGCTGGGTCAGAACGCGTTGATCCTGACCCTGATCACTTTCCTGGTGCTGTCGTTGCAGCAGCGCCTGCGGATGTTCCCGATGTGGCAGCAATGCCTGGTGATCCTGGTGATCTTCGGCCTGGCACAGCTGGTTCAGCTATGGCTGAGTGCGTTGACCGGTAACCGCCAGCCAACCCTGGCGCTGGTATTGCCGGCGTTGGTCAGTGCCTTGCTGTGGCCATGGATCAGCTTCGGTCTGCGTGGGTTGCGTCGTCGCTATAAAATCAATTGAATGGATTGCGAGGCTCTGCCTGGTTATCGAACCCTACAGGGAGAGTCTGCAATGAATTCGCTTTACCTGGCCTCGGGCTCCCCGAGGCGACGTGAATTGTTGACCCAGATCGGTGTGCCTTTCACCGTGGTCAGCGCCGCTATCGATGAAACTCCTCTTACAAACGAACCCGCCGTTGCCTACGTCGAGCGCCTCGCGCGTGGCAAGGCAGCGGCGGGTTTTGCTGCGCTCGAAAACACTGCCGACGCCTGCGTGTTGGGTGCCGATACCGCCGTAATTGTCGATGGCAAAATCCTCGGCAAGCCCGTCGATCAGGCCGATGCCCTGGCAATGTTGGTGGTGCTGGCGGGGCGTGAGCATGAAGTGCTGACCGCCATTGCCCTCACCGACGGCCAACGCTGTGAGACTGTTTGTGTAAGCAGTCGTGTACGGTTTCGCGGGATTTCCGTCGAGGAAGCGACCACCTACTGGCACAGCGGCGAACCCCAAGACAAGGCGGGCGGCTATGCTATCCAAGGGTTGGGCTCGGTCTTTGTCGCCGGGCTCAATGGCAGTTATTCCGCCGTGGTAGGCCTGCCGGTGTGCGAAACCGCGCAACTGCTCGGCCAATTCGGCATACCCTGTTGGCAAAACCTTACCGCGCGCTGAACGCCGTACTCCAGCGCCCAGCCTTAAGCGATCGGTCACTATTGTGAAAACGCCTGAACGAGACCCAGCCATGAGTGAAGAGATTCTGATCAATATCACGCCGATGGAATCGCGCGTGGCGGTGGTAGAGAACGGTGTTCTGCAAGAAGTGCACGTTGAGCGCACCCAGAAGCGCGGGATCGTCGGCAATATCTACAAAGGCAAGGTGGTGCGGGTGTTGCCAGGGATGCAGGCGGCATTCGTCGACATCGGCCTGGACCGTGCCGCATTTATCCATGCTTCGGAAATTTCGCTGCGCGAAGGGCCAGCGGTGGAAAGCATCAGCGCGTTGGTGCATGAAGGGCAGAGCCTGGTGGTGCAAGTCACCAAGGACCCTATCGGTTCCAAAGGCGCGCGGTTGACGACTCAACTGTCGATTCCGTCGCGTTACCTGGTGTATATGCCGCGTACTGCGCATGTCGGCATCTCGCTGAAAATCGAAGACGAAGCCGAGCGCGAGCGCCTGAAAAAGGTGGTCAGCGACTGTGTGGCGGCCGAAGGCATCAAGGAAGCGGGCGGATTCATCCTGCGCACCGCCGCTGAGGGTGCCGGCGCCGATGAAATCCTCATGGATATCCGCTACCTACGGCGCCTGTGGGACCAGATCGGCGCACAGATCAAGACCATCGGCGCGCCCAGTGTGATCTATGAAGACCTCGGCCTGGCCCTGCGCACGCTGCGCGACCTGGTCAGCCCGAAGATTGAGAAAATTCGCATCGACTCGCGGGAAACCTTCCAGCGCACCACGCAATTTGTTGCCGAGTTGATGCCGGAAATTGCCGACCGCCTGGAACACTATCCCGGCGAGCGACCGATCTTCGACCTGTATGGCGTCGAAGACGAAATCCAGAAAGCCCTGGAACGCAAAGTGCCGCTCAAGTCCGGCGGCTACCTGGTAGTGGACCCGGCGGAAGCCATGACCACCATCGACGTTAACACCGGCGCGTTCGTCGGCCATCGCAACCTCGAAGAAACCATCTTCAAGACCAACCTCGAAGCGGCCACCGCGATCGCGCGCCAACTGCGCCTGCGCAACTTGGGCGGCATCATCATCATCGACTTCATCGACATGGAAGATGAAGAGCACCAGCGCCAGGTGCTGCGTACCCTGGAGAAACAGCTGGAGCGCGATCACGCCAAGACCAACATCATTGGCATCACCGAGCTGGGCCTGGTGCAGATGACGCGCAAGCGCACCCGCGAAAGCCTGGAACAGGTGCTGTGCGAGCCGTGCAGCAGTTGCCAGGGCCGCGGTAAATTGAAGGCCCCGGAAACCGTTTGCTACGAAATTTTCCGCGAAATCCTGCGAGAAGCGCGAGCCTACCAGGCCGAAGGTTACAGAGTGCTCGCCAACCAGAAAGTGGTCGATCGGTTGCTGGACGAAGAATCCGGTAACGTTGCCGAGCTGGAGGGGTTTATCGGGCGCACGATACGCTTTCAGGTCGAAACCATGTATTCCCAGGAACAATATGACGTGGTGCTGCTCTGATCCCCAATCGTTTTCTTTTTACGAGACGGGCAGACCTTGATCTGCCGTCCGACTACTGTCTTGAGGGTCGCCTGACATGGAGCGTCTGATACGCTTTTTTGCCGCTTTGACCCGTTGGGGCCTGGGCCTCTGTGCCTTGCTGCTGGTATTGGCAGCGGTGTATGTGAGCCTGGGGCGCGAGTTGACGCCGCTGGTGGCCGAGTACCGTGCGGAGATCGAAGCCAAGGCCCAGGCCGCGGTGGACATGCCGTTGCACATTGGCAGCCTTGAAGGCCGCTGGAGCGGCTTCGCGCCGGTATTACGGGCCCACGATGTGATGGTGGGCGAGGGCAGCAGTGCCTTGCGCCTGGATCAGGTCGAAGTGGTGCCGGATATGTGGGCCAGCCTGATGGCCCGTGAAGTTCGCATTGCCCATCTGCAAGTCAGTGGCTTGCAGCTCAGCGTCAAGGAAGACAAGGACGGTAAATGGGCGTTGCAGGGCCTGCCGGTGCAGGACGACCAGCCCGTGGACCCTGAGCAGTTGCTCAAGAACATGCAAAAGGTCAAGCGCGTGTCGCTGCTCGACAGTCAGGTGACTTTGCAGCCGTTTGACCAGGCGCCGGTAACCCTGACGTATGTCGGCCTGAGCCTGCACACCGGCATCACCCGTCAACGCCTGGATGCGCGCCTGACGCTGCCCGACGGTCAACCCTTGGCGGTGAACCTGCGCACGCGCATTCGCGCCAACCAGTGGAAGGACGGCGAAGTCCAGGCGTACCTGAGCCTGCCGCAAAGCGACTGGGCCAAGTGGATCCCGGCCAAGCTGACCCAGCAATGGAAGCTCACACAATTCAAGGCTGGCGGTGAATTCTGGCTGATCTGGGCCAAAGGCACCGTGCAAAGCGCGGTGGTGCGCCTCAACTCGCCGCAGGTAAAAGGCAGCTACGCCGACCGCAAACCTGTGCATATCGAGAACCTGGCGCTCACCGCCTACCTGCAACGCAGCGATACCGGTCTCAAGGTGCTGTTCGACTCGCTGGCGATGAACCTGGGGGAAACCCGCTGGGAATCGCGCCTGCAACTTCAGCAAACCCTGGCCACCGACAAGGATCAGGAAGTCTGGAAGCTCCAGGCCGACCGCCTGGATCTGACGCCGATCACGCCACTGCTCAATGCCCTGGCGCCACTGCCGGAGGGTTTCGCCAAGACCATTCAGCACCTCAAGGCCACGGGCCTGCTGCGTAATGTGCTGGTGGATTTCCGTCCTCAAGATACGACGGATCAAAAAGTCAGCTTCGCCGCCAACCTCGAACGCATCGGTTTTGATGCCTACTTTGGCGCACCCGCCGCGCGCAACGTGTCCGGTAGTATCAGCGGTGACTTGGGGCATGGCGAGTTGCGCATGGACAGCAAGGACTTTTCCCTGCACCTCGACCCGATCTTTGCCAAGCCGTGGCAGTACATCCAGGCCAATGCGCGCCTGACGTGGAAGCTCGATAAGCAAGGCTTTACCCTGATCGCCCCGTATATCAAGGTGCTGGGTGAGGAGGGCAAGGTCGCTGCCGACTTCCTGATTCGCCTGCATTTCGACCACGACCAGGAAGACTACATGGACCTGCGGGTCGGCATGGTCGATGGCGATGGGCGTTTCACCCCCAAATACCTGCCGGCGGTGTTGAGCCCGGCGTTGGATGAATGGCTGCGCACGGCGATTCTCAAGGGCGCGGTGGACCAGGGCTTCTTCCAGTACCAGGGTTCGCTGGACCACGACGCGCTGCCGGCTTCACGCAATATCAGCCTGTTCTTCAAGGTGCATGACGCCGAACTGGCGTTCCAGCCTGGCTGGCCGCATGTGAGCAAGGTCAGTGGCGAAGTGTTTGTCGAGGAGAGCGGCGTGCGCATCCTGGCCAGCAAGGGCCAGTTGCTCGACACCAAGGTCAAGGACGTCTACGTCAATATCCCCCACGCGCCGGCGGGCAAGGACAGTCATCTGTTGCTGACCGGCGGGTTTGCCGGTGGTTTGGGCGACGGTTTGAAAATCCTTCAGGAAGCACCGATCGGCACCGCATCGACCTTTGCCGGGTGGAAGGGTGAGGGCGACCTGCAAGGCAGCCTTGACCTGGATGTACCGTTGGCGAAGGGCACCGAGCCGAAAATCGTGGTGGACTTCAAGACGGATAAAGCACGCCTGCAACTGGCCGAGCCGACTCTGGACCTCACTCAGCTCAAGGGCGACTTCCGCTTCGACAGCGCCAAAGGCCTCAGTGGCCAGAACATCACGGCCCAAGCGTTCGACCGGCCGATCTCCGCGCAGATCGTTGCCGATGGCAAGCCGGGCAATATCAGTACGCGTGTGACTGCCAAGGGCCAGGTAACGGTCAAGCGACTGACGGACTGGTTGAAAGTCAGCCAGCCGTTGCCGGTGTCCGGCGATATTCCCTACCAGTTGCAACTGACCCTGGACGGTGCCGATAGCCAACTGATGGTCAGCTCCAACCTGAAGGGCGTGGCCGTGGATTTACCCGCTCCGTTCGGCATGCCGGCGAGCCAGGGGCGTGACAGCGTGTTCCGCATGACTTTGCAAGGTGCCGAGCGGCGTTATTGGTTCGACTACGGCGAGCTGGCCAACTTCACCTTTGCGGCGCCGCCGGACAAATTCAATGAGGGGCGAGGAGAGCTATTCCTCGGTGATGGCGATGCTGTGTTGCCAGGAGCCAAGGGCTTGCGCATTCGCGGCGTGCTGTCTGAACTCGATATCGACCCGTGGAAGAAGCTGGTAGACCGCTACGCGGGCAACGACCCGGGCGGCAGCGCCAAGCAGTTGCTCAGCGGCGCTGACTTCAAGGTGGGCAAGCTGACCGGCTTTGGTACCCAGTTCGATCAGGTCAACCTCCTGCTGGACCGCAAGCCCGCGGCCTGGGGTTTGCAGCTCGACAGCCAGCAGGCCAAGGGCACGGTCAACCTGCCGGACGCCAAAGGCGCGCCGATTGCGATCAACCTGCAGTATGTAAAGCTGCCGGCAGTGGATCCGACGGTGCAGGCTGATGAAAACGCACCGGACCCCTTGGCCGATGTCGACCCCAAAAATATCCCTGCGCTGGATATCGCCATCGATCAACTGTTCCAGGGCCCTGACCTGATAGGCGCCTGGTCGCTGAAAATCCGCCCGACCGCCAAAGGCCTGGCCTTCAATAACCTCGACCTCGGCCTCAAGGGCATGCAGCTCAAGGGTGCGGGTGGTTGGGAAGGGGCGGCTGGTGACAGCAGCAGTTGGTACAAGGGCCGACTGGATGGCAAGAATATCGGCGATGTGCTCAAGGGGTGGGGTTATGCGCCTACCGTCACCAGCCAGGATTTCCATCTGGATGTGGATGGTCGCTGGCCCGGTTCGCCAGCCTATGTCGGGCCCAAGCGCTTCTCCGGCAGCCTGGATGCGGCGTTCCGCAACGGCCAGTTTGTAGAGGTGGAAGGCGGTGCCCAGGCGTTGCGGGTGTTTGGCCTGCTGAACTTTAACTCCATCGGGCGGCGTCTGCGCCTGGACTTCTCGGACTTGCTCGGCAAGGGCTTGAGCTATGACCGTGTGAAGGGCTTGCTGGCGGCGAGCAATGGGGTATTCGTGACCCGTGAACCGATCACCATGACCGGACCTTCGACTAACCTGGAGCTAAACGGCACCCTGGACCTGGTCGCAGACCGTGTCGACGCCAAGCTGCTGGTCACCCTGCCGGTGACCAACAACCTGCCGATCGCAGCGCTGATCGTGGGTGCGCCGGCTATTGGCGGTGCGTTGTTCCTGATCGACAAGTTGATCGGTGATCGGGTTTCACGTTTCGCCAGTGTGCAATACAAGGTCGAAGGGCCGTGGAAGGACCCGAAAATCACCTTCGACAAACCATTTGAAAAGCCAAACTGAGGGCCTGTGGAGTAGCATGGCCGCATGCTCATTACGGAGAGACGGCCCATGTCCTTTGCGGTAATTCAAATGGTCAGCCAGAGCGATGTGCTGGCCAACCTGGCCCAGGCCCGGCGCTTGCTGGAACAAGCTGCTGCGGGTGGGGCGAAGCTGGCGGTATTGCCGGAAAACTTCGCTGCCATGGGCCGCCGCGACGTGGCCGACATCGGTCGCGCCGAAGCATTGGGCGAAGGCCCGATCCTGCCGTGGTTGAAACAGACCGCCCGCGACCTCACCTTATGGATAGTGGCTGGTACTTTGCCGCTGCCGCCAAAGGACCAGCCGAACGCCAAGTCCAATGCCTGCTCGTTGCTGGTAGATGATCAGGGCGAAATCGTTGCCCGTTACGACAAATTGCACCTGTTCGATGTGGATGTCGCCGATGCCCGCGGTCGTTATCGCGAATCCGACGACTATGCTTTCGGAGGCAATGTGGTGGTAGCGGACACGCCTGTTGGCCGGTTGGGCCTGACGGTGTGCTACGACCTGCGCTTCCCCGAGCTGTACAGCGAGTTGCGTGCGGCGGGGGCAGAGTTGATTACCGCGCCGTCGGCGTTTACGGCGGTGACCGGCGCGGCGCATTGGGATGTGCTGATTCGCGCACGCGCCATCGAGACCCAGTGTTACCTGCTGGCGGCGGCTCAAGGCGGTGTGCATCCGGGGCCACGGGAAACCTATGGTCATGCGGCGATTGTCGACCCTTGGGGCCGTGTGCTGACACAACAGGATCAAGGCGAAGCGGTGTTGCTGGCCGAACGCGATAGCAATGAACAGGCGTCGATACGGACGCGCATGCCGGTGGTCAACCATCGGCGCTTTTTCTCGCAGGGCGCACAGCGACCTGCTTCGGAACGATGAATTTAAGGCCATACCTATGAGCGAGTTGTTGTCCTCAGTCAGTGATCACCTCCTGGCGCCCGGTGGCGTGACCATCGAAAGCTTGCAGACCGTACTCGGCGACTTGGCGGGGCCGGGCATCGACGCCGCCGACCTGTATTTCCAGGGCCAGATTTCCGAGTCCTGGGCCCTGGAAGACGGCATCGTCAAGGAAGGCAGTTTCAACCTCGACCAGGGTGTGGGCGTGCGCGCGCAATCCGGCGAGAAAACCGGTTTTGCCTACAGCAACGCAATCACCCTGGAAGCCTTGGGCCTGGCCGCGCGTGCTGCGCGTTCGATCTCCCGTGCCGGCCAAAATGGCACAGTGCAGGCGTTCAGCACTCAGGACGTGGCGCAACTGTACGCGCCCGATAACCCCCTGGAAGTGATCAGCCGTGCGGAAAAGGTCGAGCTGCTCAAGCGCATCGACGCCGCCACCCGTGCGCTGGACCCGCGTATCCAGCAGGTCACAGTGAGCATGGCCGGTGTGTGGGAGCGCATTTTGGTCGCGTCTACCGACGGCGGCCTGGCGGCGGATGTACGCCCGTTGGTGCGTTTCAATGTCAGCGTGATCGTCGAACAGAATGGTCGCCGCGAACGGGGTGGTCATGGCGGCGGCGGGCGTACCGACTACCGTTATTTCCTCACCGACGACCGTGCCATGGGTTACGCCCGTGAAGCGTTGCGCCAGGCGCTGGTCAATCTGGAAGCCATCCCGGCACCGGCGGGTACTTTGCCTGTGGTGCTGGGCTCGGGCTGGTCCGGCGTGCTGCTGCACGAAGCGGTCGGCCATGGTCTGGAAGGTGACTTCAACCGCAAGGGCAGTTCGGCCTACAGCGGGCGCATGGGCGAGATGGTCGCGTCCAAACTCTGCACTATCGTCGACGACGGCACCTTGGCTGGGCGCCGGGGCTCGCTGAGCGTCGACGACGAAGGCACCCCGACCGAGTGCACCACCCTGATCGAAAATGGTGTGCTCAAGGGCTACATGCAAGACAAGCTCAACGCCCGCCTGATGGGCGTGGCGCGCACGGGTAACGGCCGTCGCGAATCCTATGCGCACCTGCCGATGCCGCGCATGACCAATACCTACATGCTCGGTGGCGAAAGCGACCCGGCCGAGATCATCGCTTCGGTCAAGCGCGGCATCTACTGCGCCAACCTCGGGGGCGGCCAGGTGGATATCACCAGTGGCAAGTTCGTGTTCTCCACCAGCGAAGCGTACCTGATCGAAGACGGCAAGATCACCGCGCCGGTCAAAGGCGCAACGTTGATCGGTAATGGGCCGGAAGCCATGAGCAAGGTGTCGATGGTCGGTAACGACCTGTCGCTGGACAGCGGCGTGGGCACTTGCGGGAAGGACGGGCAGTCGGTGCCGGTGGGTGTCGGCCAGCCAACGCTGAAGATTGATGCGATCACCGTGGGTGGCACGGGCTCGTAAGAGGTGGAGCTTCGGGTGACGCAGAGCGCCACCCAGGGCAGAGGATCAACGCAGGCCGCGTTGAGTCTCGTCCAGCTCACGGATGTACTTGAAGATTTTACGGCTGGTCGCCGGCGCCTTGTTATGCGCCAGTTCGTGCTGGGCCTGACGGATCAGGGAGCGCAGTTGCTGGCGGTCCGCGTCCGGATAGTCCACCACAAATTTCTCCAGCACCGCGTCATCGCCCGAGATCAGGCGGTCACGCCAACGTTCCAGGTTATGGAAGCGTTCGTTGTACTGACGAGTGGAGGCATCGGTTTGATCGAGCAAGGTCAGAATGGCGTCGATGTCCTGATCGCGCATGAGTTTGCCGATAAACGAGATGTGCCGTTTACGCGCGATATTCGCGGTGTGCTTGGGCGCATCGGCCAGGGCACGACGCATTTCGTCGGTCAGTGGCAGTTTTGCAATCAAGTCTTTTTTGAGCGTTGTAAGGCGCTCGCCGAGGTCAACCAGAGCATGCAGCTCACGTTTGACCTGGGTTTTGCTTTTCTCCCCATCGAGGGAGTCGTCGTAAGAATCAACCATGGTGGCAGTCCGCAAAGAAACGCCGCCATGATAACCAGTCGGGGGCCGCTTGTCCGGCCCGGTCGCTCGATGGCCTTAACCGAAAGCAGAATTTGAGTGGAGAAAACCATGAGTGCAGCCCAAAGCGTCGGTCCGCAAGCGTTACCGGCACTGCAGGAACAAGTCGAGCAGATCCTTGCCGAGGCCAAGCGCCAGGGGGCCAGTGCCTGTGAAGTGGCGGTGTCGCTGGAGCAGGGGCTGTCGACGTCGGTGCGCCAGCGGGAAGTGGAGACCGTTGAGTTCAACCGCGACCAAGGCTTTGGTATCACCTTGTATGTCGGGCAGCGCAAAGGTTCGGCGAGTACGTCTGCCAGCGGGCCGGAAGCCATTCGCGAGACGGTGGCGGCTGCGCTGGCAATCGCCAAGCACACCTCTGAAGACGAAAGCTCAGGCCTGGCCGACAAGGCGCTGATGGCCAAGGACTTGCAGGATTTCGATCTGTTTCATGCCTGGGACATCACACCCGAGCAGGCCATCGAAAAGGCATTGATCTGCGAAGCCGCCGCGTTCGACGCCGATGCCCGCATCAAGAACGCGGATGGCACCACGTTGAGCACGCACCAGGGTTGCCGCGTGTATGGCAACAGCCATGGTTTTATTGGGGGTTATGCGTCCACCCGTCATAGCTTGAGCTGCGTGATGATCGCCGAAGCCGATGGCCAGATGCAGCGTGATTACTGGTACGACGTGAGCCGCCAGGGTGAGTTGCTGGCGGACCCGGTCAGCATTGGTCTGCGCGCCGCGCAGCGTGCGGCGAGCCGTCTGGGCGCACGCCCGGTACCGACCTGTGAAGTGCCGGTGCTGTTTTCGGCAGAACTGGCCGGTGGGTTGTTTGGCAGTTTCCTGGGGGCGATTTCCGGTGGCAACTTGTACCGCAAGTCCTCGTTCCTGGAGGGGGCGATTGGCCAGAAGCTGTTCCCGGAGTGGCTGACCATCGACGAGCGTCCGCACTTGATGCGCGCCATGGGCAGTACGTCATTCGACGGTGATGGCCTGGCGACGTATGCCAAGCC
This sequence comes from Pseudomonas reactans, assembly GCF_013385825.1. Classification (GTDB taxonomy): domain Bacteria; phylum Pseudomonadota; class Gammaproteobacteria; order Pseudomonadales; family Pseudomonadaceae; genus Aquipseudomonas; species Aquipseudomonas reactans. The sequence goes on from NZ_JACAPG010000006.1 coordinate 248,484, forward strand.
ATTCGTCGAAAAAGGCGAATTGGTGTCTTATGTACTGGGCACGTACGCCGGTCGCAAACTGGGCCTGCCAAGCACCGCCAACTCCGGTGGTGTACACAACCTGTTCGTCACCCACGGCGATGAAGACCAGGCGGCGCTGCTGCGGCGCATGGGCCGTGGCTTGCTGGTGACCGAGTTGATGGGTCATGGCCTGAACATGGTCACCGGTGATTACTCCCGCGGCGCGGCGGGTTTCTGGGTGGAAAATGGCGAGATCCAGTTTGCCGTCCAGGAGGTGACCATCGCCGGTAATATGCGCGACATGTTCAAGCAGATCGTCGCCGTGGGTAATGATCTGGAACTGCGCAGCAACATTCGCACAGGTTCGGTGTTGATCGAGCGGATGACTGTCGCCGGTAGCTGATCTTTCCGACGTTTTACGCAAAAAAGGCGCGCCACCCATTGGGTGGCGCGCCTTTTTTTGTGGGCGTTTTGCAGGCGGATCAATTTGCAGCTATTGTTTTGATTCTCAATATCATTTAATAATAAATATCATTACCGAATGAGCGTGGATCATGAGTTCTGTCCTGCATGAGGATCCTTACCTGGAGAGCTGGCGCTGGATGAGTCGCCAGATTCGCTGCGGCCTTGACCCCAACGAGCCGCGCCTGATCGAACACTACCTCAATGAGGGGCGATACCTGGCGTGCTGCACCGCGACCCATCCGTGGACGATCGCAGAAACCTCATTCCGCCTGCTGCTCGATACCGCCAGCGACATCGCGCTGCCTTGGCATTGGCGCTCCATGTGCCTGGATCAAGCCTGGCGCCCGCTGCGCGACCTGGAAAAACTCTCTCACTGCGCCTGCCGCCTCAAGCGCTGGCAGTCTTTTGCGTGGCGATTGGCGACCTGCGAATTGCTGCCGTCTATTTCTCACTCCGACCTGGTGCAAGGATCTAACGATGAGTAACACCCGTATCGAACGCGACAGCATGGGCGAACTGCAAGTGCCGGCCGAGGCCTTGTACGGTGCGCAAACCCAGCGCGCGGTGAACAACTTCCCGATCAGTCACCAACGCATGCCGGCGCAATTCATCCGAGCCCTGATTCTGGCCAAGGCCGCCGCCGCCAAGGTCAACGTCGACCTCAAGCAAATCAGTGAAGGGCAGGGCAAAGCCATCGTCGACGCCGCCCGAGGCTTGCTGGAAGGCGACTTCATGCAGCACTTCCCGGTGGATATCTTCCAGACCGGCTCCGGCACCAGCTCCAACATGAACGCCAACGAAGTGATTGCCACCCTGGCAACCCGCTTGCTCGGCGAGTCGGTCAACCCCAACGACCACGTGAACTGCGGCCAGAGCAGCAACGACATCATCCCGACCACCATCCACGTCAGTGCCGCGCTGGTCCTGCATGAGCAAACTCTCCCGGCCCTGCTGCACCTGGTGCAGGTGATTGAGCAGAAGGCCGAAGAGGTTCACCCGTTCATCAAAACTGGTCGTACCCACCTGATGGACGCCATGCCGGTGCGCATGAGTCAGGTGCTCAATGGCTGGGCGCAGCAGCTCAAGGCCAATATCGGGCATTTGCAGGACCTTCTGCCGAGCTTGCAGGCGTTGGCCCAGGGCGGCACTGCGGTAGGTACCGGCATCAACGCGCACCCTGAATTCGCGGCACGTTTCAGCCAGCAACTGAGCAGCCTGACCGGCGTTAAATTCACGCCCGGCAAGAACCTGTTCGCCCTGATTGGCTCCCAAGACACCGCCGTCGCAGTCTCCGGCCAGTTGAAAGCCACTGCTGTGTCGCTGATGAAAATCGCCAACGACCTGCGCTGGATGAACTCCGGCCCGCTCGCCGGCCTGGGTGAAATCGAGCTGGAAGGCTTGCAGCCTGGCTCGTCGATCATGCCTGGCAAGGTCAATCCGGTGATCCCCGAGGCAACCGCGATGGTTGCCGCTCAGGTCATCGGTAATGACACGGTGATCACCGTCGCCGGTCAATCGGGCAACTTCGAGTTGAACGTGATGCTGCCGATCATTGCGCAGAACCTGCTCAGCAGTCTCGAATTGCTGGCCAATTCCAGCCGTTTGCTGGCGGACAAGGCCATCGCCAGCTTCAAGGTCAATGAAGCCAAGCTCAAGGAAGCGCTGTCGCGCAACCCGATCCTGGTGACGGCACTTAACCCGATCATCGGCTACCAAAAGGCTGCTGAAATCGCCAAGAAGGCCTATCAGCAAGGCCGTCCGGTGATTGATGTCGCCCTTGAGCACACCGACTTGCCACGTAGCCAACTGGAGATCCTGCTGGATCCGGAAAAGCTCACGGCCGGCGGCGTGTAATAAACGACCCTGCTTTGGAGGCTCACCATGGAGCACTGGAAACGCACGATCGAACGGGCCAATCGCTGCTTTATGGCGGGCGAATTGGTTGACGCTCGCGAGGCTTACTTGCAAGCCCTTGCCCTGGCCCAAGTATTGTTCGAACGCTGGGCGGATGCCGACGAAGCAGTGGCGGCCTGCGTCATTTCCCATCACAACCTGGCGGACCTGCATCTGCGGCTGAACCAGCCCGAGGAGAGCGCCGAATACCTCTGCGCCATCCACCAGCGCCTGCTGCAAACCATGCAGGACCCGCGTCTGAACCCGCAATTGCGCGAAGCGGCGCTGCGCCAGAGCAGCAAGACCTACGTCGAGCTATTGAATTTCATCAGCGATCACGGCGAATACCCTCGCACCCATCGCCTGTTGGGTGGCGCTGCGGCGCAACCCACCACTCCTCAATATGGAGCACATTGATATGACCTACACCTTGCCTGCCTTGCCTTACGCTTACGACGCTCTGGAACCGCATATCGATGCGCAAACCATGGAAATTCACTACACCAAGCACCACCAAACCTACATTAACAACCTCAACGCTGCCGTCGAGGGCACCGAGTTCGCCGGCTGGCCGGTCGAGAAGCTGGTTTCCAGTGTGCAGCAACTGCCGGAAAAACTGCGTGCAGCGGTGATCAATCAGGGCGGTGGTCATGCCAACCACTCGCTGTTCTGGGCGGTGATGTCGCCCAAAGGCGGTGGCAAGCCCGAAGGCGCACTGGGTAAAGCCATCGAGGAGCAATTGGGCGGTTTTGATAGCTTCAAAGAGGCGTTTACCAAAGCTGCACTGACCCGTTTCGGCAGCGGCTGGGCCTGGCTGAGTGTCACCCCACAAAAGACGCTGGTGGTGGAAAGCAGCGGTAACCAGGACAGCCCGCTGATGGGTGGCAACACGCCGATCCTCGGCCTGGACGTGTGGGAACACGCCTACTACCTGCTTTACCAGAACCGCCGCCCGGAATACATCAATGCCTTCTACAGTGTCATCAACTGGCCGGAAGTCGCTGCACGCTATCAGGCCGCCGTGGCCTGACATTCACCTTCATAACAAGATCTAAGGCCGACTATGGGCACTGAAACACTGGCGATCTGCAGCGGGCGAATGTTTCGTTATGCGTTTGGCTCGTTGTTGCTGTTGGCAGGTACTGCATTGCTGGTGGCCCATGGGCTGGCCTGGCTGAACCTGGAACCACGGATTCTGCGTGCGCTTCAGGGTGGATCTATCTGCGCTCTCGGTACGGCGCTCGGCGCGGTACCGGTGCTGGTCATTCGGAGGATGCCGGTGGCGTTGAGCGATACGCTGCTGGGCTTCGGGGCTGGGGTCATGCTCGCGGCGACAGCGTTTTCGCTGATCGTGCCGGGTATTGCTGCGGCTGAAAGCCTGGGGCTTTCGCCCTGGGGCGCCAGTGGATTGATCAGCTTTGGCATCATGTTGGGTGCTTTCGGGCTGTATCTGGTGGACCGCAAGGTCTCCGGTGCCAGTCCGGAAATGCTGGTGGGCACGCCGGAAAAGCCGGTGATTCCGCCACGTATCTGGCTGTTCGTGTTTGCCATCATCGCCCACAACATCCCGGAAGGTATGGCGGTCGGCGTCTCGGCGGGCGGCGGCATGCCGGATGCCGACAGCCTGGCCATGGGCATTGCCTTGCAGGACGTGCCCGAAGGGCTGGTGATTGCGTTGGTGTTGGCCGGGGCCGGGATGTCGCGGGTCAAGGCGTTCCTGATCGGTGCGGCGTCAGGCCTGGTCGAGCCGGTATTTGCCGTGCTCTGCGCTTGGTTGGTGAGCCTGGCCGAGGTGCTATTGCCGTTGGGGCTGGCCCTGGCCGCTGGTGCGATGCTACTGGTGGTGACCCACGAGGTCATTCCCGAATCGCGGCGCAATGGTCACGAAAAGCTCGCCAGTTTGGGGTTGTGCATCGGATTCTGCTTGATGATGGTGATGGACACCGCCTTGGGGTAAACCGCTCCCTTGTAGGAGCCGGCTTGCCGGCGATCGGTCGCGAGTCTTGCGCGGGATGGAAGGACGCCATCGCCGGCAAGCCGGGCTCCTACAGGGGGTTATCCGCCTTCGTCGAAGAAGTTATTGATCAGCGCCACCAGTGCGGCCATCGCTTCGTCTTCCTGCTCGCCTTCCGTCTTCAAGTGAATCTTGGTGCCCTTGCCCGCTGCCAACATCATCATGGCCATGATGCTTTTGCCGTCGACCATGGATTCCGGCGTACGACCCGCGCGGATTTGGCAGGGAAACTGCCCGGCTACGCCCACGAATTTGGCCGAGGCGCGGGCGTGCAGGCCCAGTTTGTTGATGATTTCAATTTCCAGAGCGGGCATCGCGAAGGTGTTCCTTTCAGCTAAGGTCGCGGTGGCGGACCTGGACGTTCTTGAGGGTTTTTTGCAGGACCTGGCCCAGGCGCTCGGTCAGGTAGACGGAGCGGTGGTGCCCGCCGGTGCAGCCGATGGCAATGGTGACATAGGCGCGGTTGCTTGCGGCAAAACGCGGCAGCCATTTGAGCAGGTAACTGGAGATGTCATGGAACATCTCTTCCACATCCGGTTGTGCGGCCAAGTAATCGGCCACGGGCTGATCCAGCCCGGACTGTTCGCGCAGCTCCGGCTTCCAATAAGGATTGGGCAGGCAACGCACGTCGAACACCAGGTCGGCGTCCACCGGCATGCCGCGCTTGAACCCAAACGACTCCACCAGAAACGCCGTACCCGGCTCCGGCTGGTTCAGCAGGCGCAGCTTGATGGCATCGCGCAACTGGTACAGGTTGAGGCTGGTGGTGTTGATCTTGAGGTCGGCGAGGTCAATGATCGGCCCCAGCAGCTTGGTTTCGTCTTCGATGGCTTCGGCCAGGGAGCGGTGAGGGCTGCTGAGGGGGTGGCGCCGGCGGGTTTCCGAGAATCGCTTGAGCAGCGTCTCTTCGTCGGCATCCAGGTAGAGCACGTCGCAATGAATGTGCTTGGCCCGCACTTCCTCGAGCAATTGCGGGAAACGCTCAAGGTGGCTGGGCAGGTTGCGGGCGTCAATCGAGACAGCGACCAGCGGTTGCGCCAGTTCGGTGTGGATCAACGCGCGTTCCGCCAGTTCCGGCAGCAGGCCGGCGGGCAGGTTGTCGATGCAATAGAAACCGTTATCCTCAAGTACGTTGAGGGCGGTGCTTTTACCCGAGCCGGAGCGGCCGCTGACGATGATCAAGCGCATGATTAATGCCCGTTCTGTTCATCCAGGACAACCTGGTACAGCGCCTCGCTGTTGCTGGCGCTGCGCAGTTTGTCGCGTACTTCCTTGCGGTCGAGCATGCTGGCGATCTGCCGGAGCAGTTCCAGATGCGCATCGGTGGCGGCTTCCGGGACCAGCAGCACGAACAGCAGGTCGACCGGGGCGCCGTCGATGGCATCGAAATCGATGGGATGGTCCAAGTGCAGCAGTGCGCTGACGGGTTTCTCGCAGCCTTTGAGGCGGCAGTGAGGAATCGCGATGCCGTTACCAAAACCGGTCGAGCCAAGTTTTTCACGGGCAATCAATGCCTCGTACACAGCTTGCGTGTCCAGTTCGGACACTTCTCGGCCGATCAGGTTGGCAATTTGTTCGAGGGCGCGCTTTTTACTGCCGCCCGGCACGTTCACGAGGGAACGGCCGGGGGTCAGGATGGTTTCAAGTCGGATCATGGGGGGAGAGTTAACGACCTGTACCTTGCATCAGGTGCAGATTCTTTTCCTTATGCTTTATGAGTTGGCGGTCCAGCTTGTCGTAGAGCGAGTCGATCGCCGCGTACATGTCTTCATGCTCCGCATTGGCGACGAGCTTTGCATTCGGTACGTGCAGGGTGGCCTCGATTTTCTGCTTGAGCTTATCGACCTCCATGATGACCTGCACGTTGGTGATCTTGTCAAAATGCCCTGCCAGCTTGTTCAGCTTGCTTTCGGTGTATTCGCGCAGGGGTTTGGTGACTTCCAGCTGGTGTCCACTGATGTTGACTTGCATACAGCTTCTCCTTCGTTGCCAGTGCATAAAGCGGTGGGCAGGAATACCCACCACTGGAACGCTGTGGCCCGCCCGTCACATCAAACGCTTACGCTCGCTGGAAGGCGCGATCCCGAGGGACTCGCGGTACTTGGCGACGGTTCGACGGGCGACCTGAATGCCTTGTGCCTCCAGTAAACCAGCGATCTTACTGTCACTCAATGGCTTTTTCTGATTTTCCGCGGCAACCAGTTTTTTGATGATCGCGCGGATCGCCGTGGACGAGCATTCACCGCCTTCGGAGGTGCTGACGTGGCTGGAGAAAAAGTATTTCAGTTCATAAATACCCCGTGGGGTATGCATGAATTTTTGCGTAGTAACCCGTGAAATCGTCGATTCATGCATGCCGACCGCTTCGGCGATGTCATGCAGCACCAGCGGTTTCATCGCTTCGTCGCCGTATTCCAGGAAGCCGCGCTGGTGCTCGACAATCTGGGTGGCCACTTTCATCAGGGTTTCGTTGCGGCTTTGCAGGCTCTTGATGAACCAGCGGGCCTCCTGCAACTGGTTGCGCATGAAGGTGTTATCGGCACTGGTATCGGCGCGGCGTACGAAACCGGCGTATTGCGGGTTGACGCGCAGGCGTGGCACCGATTCCTGGTTCAGTTCAACCAGCCAGCGCTCGTTGTCCTTGCGCACGATCACGTCAGGCACCACGTATTCGGCTTCGCTGGACTCGATTTGCGAACCCGGGCGCGGGTTGAGGCTCTGTACCAGCTCGATGACCTGGCGTAGGTCGTCTTCCTTGAGCTTCATACGGCGCATCAACTGGCTGTAGTCGCGACTGCCCAGCAGGTCGATGTAATCGGTGACCAGGCGCTGGGCCTCTGCGAGCCAGGGGGTTTTGGCCGGTAGTTGGCGCAGTTGCAGCAGCAGGCATTCACTCAGGGTGCGTGCGCCGATCCCGGCAGGCTCGAATTGCTGGATGCGGTGCAGGACGGCTTCGATCTCGTCCAGCTCGATGTCCAGTTCCGGGTCGAAGGCTTCAAGAATCTCTTCGAGCGTCTCGTCTAGATAACCCTGGTTGTTGATGCAGTCGATCAGGGTCACGGCGATCAGGCGGTCGGTGTCCGACATCGGCGCCAGGTTCAGTTGCCACAGCAGGTGGCTCTGCAGGCTTTCACCGGCGGAGGTGCGGGTGGTGAAGTCCCACTCGTCATCGTCATTGCTGGGCAGGCTGCTGGCGCTGGTCTGGTAGACGTCTTCCCAGGCCGTGTCGACGGGAAGTTCGTTGGGGATGCGTTCGTTCCATTCGCCTTCCTCAAGGTTATCCACCGTAGGGGCGGTTTCCTGATAGGAGGGTTCCTGCACGTCGGAATTGGGTTTTTGCTCGATGTTATCGGCCAGCGGGTCTGCGTTATCGAAGTCGTCGCCTTCTTCCTGGCGTTCGAGCATCGGATTGGACTCCAGGGCCTCCTGGATTTCCTGTTGCAGGTCCAGGGTCGACAATTGGAGCAGGCGGATGGCCTGTTGCAGCTGCGGTGTCATCGTCAGCTGCTGGCCCATTCTCAGGACTAGCGATGGTTTCATGGCAGGGGCTTAACACCTTATTCGCCGGCGCAATGCGCCATCCACGACAGGGCGCGTGAGCGCCAAACATAAGCAAATTATATGCCTGATGTCGGGTGCTTTGCCTAGAGCGCGGTAACAATAAAAATCCGGAGGTTTTCATTGACTCCCGCGCACCTCGGCAAACGGCCGTGACACCACGGTGTTTACAGGCGGAACTCGTGACCCAGGTACACTTCCTTGACCAGTTCGTTGGCCAGGATGGTGGCGGAATCGCCTTCGGCGATCAGCTGGCCATCGTTGACGATATACGCGGTTTCGCAGATGTCGAGGGTTTCACGGACGTTGTGGTCAGTGATCAGCACGCCAATGCCCTTGGCCTTGAGGTGATGGATGATCTGCTTGATGTCGCCGACCGAGATCGGGTCGACGCCGGCAAACGGTTCGTCCAACAGGATGAACTTGGGTGCAGTGGCCAGCGCGCGGGCGATTTCCACGCGACGACGCTCACCACCGGACAGGCTCATGCCGAGGTTGTCGCGGATGTGGTTGATGTGGAATTCCTGCAGCAGGCTTTCCAGCTCCTTGCGACGGCCGTCACGGTCGAGTTCCTTGCGGGTCTCGAGGATCGCCATGATGTTATCGGCGACCGACAGTTTGCGGAAGATCGACGCCTCCTGCGGGAGATAGCCGATACCGGCGCGCGCACGACCATGCATTGGCTGGTGGCTCACGTCCAGGTCGTCGATCAGGACGCGACCCTGATCCGCTTGGACCAGGCCGACAATCATGTAGAAGCAGGTGGTCTTGCCGGCGCCATTCGGGCCGAGCAAGCCGACGATCTGGCCGCTGTCGATCGACAGGCTGACGTCGCGCACGACCTGACGGCTTTTGTAGGCCTTGGCCAGATGCTGGGCTTTCAGGGTTGCCATTACTCGGCCTTCTTCTTCGGCTGGATAACCATGTCGATGCGTGGGCGAGGTGCGGTGACCTTGCTGCCATTGGCACGACCGGCATTAGCGATCTGTTTCACGGTGTCGTAGGTGATTTTCTCACCTTCCGTGGAGTTGCCATCGGGGCTGAGCACCTTGGCCTGGTCGATTAGTACGATGCGGTTCTGCTGGGCGTGATACTGGATGGTCTTGCCGAAGCCCTTCATCTTGCCGGTATCGGTCGCCGACTGCTGCTGTTCGAAGTATGCCAAGTTGCCCACCGACGTCACCACGTCGATATCGCCGTCCTTGGTGCGCGTAAGCGTCACCGTATTGCCGGTGATCTTCATCGAACCCTGGATGATGATCACGCCGCCGGTATAGGTCGCGACGCCTTGTTTGTCATCCAGCTGCGCATCGTCAGCCTGGATGTGGATCGGTTGCTGGCTATCGTTCGGCAGAGCCCAGGCGCTCACGCTTCCCAGTGCTGCGCCCAGACCGAGCAAAATAGGGAGAGTTTTAACGAGCCTCATACTGTCCTCTTACGTTCGATAGCAGGTGTATCCTGCTTTCTTTCAAATACGCTTTCATTCCCTTGCCAGTCGATACACCGCCAGCGCCGTCGATTCTAACGTCTTGCTCGGTCTGCGCATATTGCTTCTGCGGGAATACGGTCATGCGACTGCTGGTAATCACGGTCTCACGATTTTTATCGTCGGTGCGCGCAACGCGCACCGAGTCGATCAGTTCCACCTCGGTACCGTCCGGGTTGACCTCGCCACGCTTGCTGGTGACGTGCCACGGGAACTCGGTACCGCGGTAGATGTTCATGTCCGGGTTGGTCAGTAGCGTGATTTCGCTGGCCTTCACGTGCTCGACCTTGTCCGAGGTCATCTCGTACTGCACCTTGCCGTCGGGCAGGAACTGCACGCTCTTGGCATTGATGGCGTAATAGTCGATAGCACCCTCGTCAACCTGCGCGGCAGGCTGGTCGAGAAAGCGCTCCGGGCTGATATTCCAGTAGCCTACCGCCAGGAACAGCGCGGCAATGACCCCGAATAACAGGAAGTTGCGAATCTTTTTGCTCAGCATAAAACGCTCTATAAGTAGGCGGCGTGGGCCGCTTCAAGGCTGCCCTGGGCACGCAGGATCAGCTCGCAGAACTCGCGGGCGGCACCTTCACCGCCACGGGCGGTGGTGATGCCATGGGCGTGCTCGCGAACAAACGCCGCCGCATTGGCGACGGCCATGCCCAGGCCTACTCGACGGATCACCGGCAGGTCTGGCAGGTCATCGCCCAGGTAGGCGACCTGCTCATAGCTTAGGTTGAGTAGGCCAAGAAGCTCGTCCAGAACCACCAGTTTATCCTCACGGCCCTGATACAGGTGAGGAATCCCCAGGTTTTGTGCGCGGCGTTCCACAACCGGCGTTTTCCGGCCGCTGATAATCGCCGTTTGCACGCCCGACGCCATCAACATCTTGATGCCCTGGCCGTCGAGGGTGTTGAACGTCTTGAATTCGCTGCCGTCTTCGAGGAAGTACAGGCGGCCATCGGTCAGCACACCATCCACGTCGAAAATCGCCAATTTGATGGTTTTACCGCGTTGCAACAGGTCGCTGGTCATTTACATCACTCCCGCACGCAGCAAGTCGTGCATGTTCAGGGCGCCGATCGGGTGGTCATTGGCATCGACTACCACCAGCGCGCCGATCTTGTGGTCTTCCATGATTTTCAAGGCTTCGGCTGCCAGCATCTCGGGGCGGGCGGTCTTGCCGTGAGGGGTCATCACCGCATCGATGGTAGCCGTGTGGATATCTATGGTGCGGTCCAAGGTGCGACGCAAGTCGCCGTCGGTGAAGACCCCGGCCAGGCGGCCGTCGGCTTCCAGGATCACGGTCATGCCGAGGCCTTTGCGGGTCATTTCCATCAGCGCGTCCTTCAATAAGGTGCCGCGCTGGACGTGGGGCAACTCATCACCGGAATGCATGACGTTTTCCACTTTCAACAGCAGGCGACGGCCCAAGGCGCCACCTGGATGGGAAAACGCGAAGTCTTCAGCGGTAAATCCACGGGCTTCCAGCAACGCCACGGCCAGGGCGTCGCCCATGACCAGTGCGGCGGTGGTGGAGGAGGTCGGTGCCAGGTTCAACGGGCAGGCTTCGTGGGCCACGTGAACATTCAGGTTCACTTCGGCGGCCTTGGCCAGTGTCGAATCCGGGTTGCCGGTGAGGCTGATCATCTGGATGCCCAGGCGCTTGATCAGCGGCAGCAGGGTCACGATTTCGTTGGTGGTGCCGGAGTTGGACAGCGCCAGGATGATGTCATCCTTGGTGATCATGCCCATGTCGCCGTGGCTGGCTTCGGCCGGGTGCACGAAAAATGCCGTGGTCCCAGTGCTGGCCAGGGTGGCGGCGATTTTGTTGCCGACGTGGCCCGACTTGCCCATGCCGACCACGACAACGCGGCCCTTGCTGGCCAGAATCATCTCGCAGGCGCGTACGAAATCTGCGTCGATATGCGCCAGCAAGCCTTCTACGGCTTCAAGCTCGAGGCGGATGGTGCGTTGTGCGGATTGAATAAGGTCGCTGGATTGGCTCATGTCTGAAATCGTATAGCCTGACGAAAAGTCGGCGATTATAGCGGTAATGATCAATTCCCTCACGCAAGTTCGTCAGGGTTTGTTCGCAATGCACCTGAGATTCATCCTGAGTAACGACTTTTCCCTGTCCCCAATCTGAACAAGCGCTGTTCCGGCCTTGGGCGCCTTGTACCAGCAGTGATATAGTTCGCCGCCAGTTCGGTCCGCCCAGCCCACGTGCCAACTATTGCACAACGGTTGCAAACGTTTGTCACAAGCGTGGTGTCTGAGTGAGAGGCTGCATCCCAAGGAGTTTAGATGAGTGCCGATAACGCCTACGCGGTCGAGCTGAAGGGACTGACCTTCAAGCGCGGGACGCGCAGCATCTTCAATAACGTTGATATCCGCATCCCGCGCGGCAAGGTCACGGGCATCATGGGGCCTTCCGGTTGCGGCAAGACCACCCTGTTGCGCCTGATGGGCATGCAATTGCGTCCCAGCGCCGGCGAAGTGTGGGTCAATGGCCAGAACCTGCCGACGCTGTCGCGCAGTGATCTGTTCGATGCGCGCAAGCATATGGGTGTGCTGTTCCAGAGCGGTGCACTGTTCACCGACCTCGATGTGTTCGAGAACGTGGCCTTTCCGCTCCGGGTGCATACCCAGCTGTCCGATGAAATGATTCGTGACATCGTGTTGCTGAAACTGCAGGCCGTAGGCCTTCGTGGTGCCATCGACCTGATGCCTGACGAGCTGTCCGGCGGCATGAAGCGCCGTGTGGCCCTGGCGCGCGCCATTGCCCTCGACCCGCAGATTCTCATGTATGACGAGCCCTTCGTCGGCCAGGACCCCATCGCCATGGGCGTGCTGGTGCGCTTGATCCGCTTGCTCAATGATGCGCTGGGCATCACCAGTATTGTGGTTTCCCACGATCTTGCAGAAACCGCGAGCATTGCCGATTACCTCTATGTTGTTGGCGATGGCCAGGTGCTGGGTCAGGGCACGCCTGAAGAGCTGATGAACGCCGATAACCCGCGCATTCGCCAATTCATGACCGGCGATCCCGATGGTCCGGTGCCTTTTCATTTTCCGGCAGCGGATTACCGCTCAGATCTTCTGGGGAAGCGCTGATGCGCAAGACATCTCTCATCGAGAAGGTTCGCCTTTTCGGCCGCTCGGGTATCGACATTGTCGAAGTGCTCGGCCGTTCGACGATTTTCCTGTTCCACGCCCTGCTCGGTCGCGGCGGCATTGGCGGCGGCTTTGGCCTGCTGATCAAGCAGCTGCATTCGGTAGGTGTAATGTCCCTGGTGATCATTGTGGTCTCCGGTGTGTTCATCGGCATGGTGCTCGCGTTGCAGGGCTTCAATATTCTTTCCAGCTACGGTTCGGAGCAGGCGGTGGGGCAGATGGTTGCCCTGACGCTGTTGCGTGAGCTGGGGCCGGTGGTGACCGCCTTGCTGTTCGCCGGGCGTGCGGGTTCGGCGCTGACTGCTGAAATCGGCAACATGAAGTCCACCGAGCAACTGTCCAGCCTTGAAATGATCGGCGTGGACCCGCTCAAGTACATTGTTGCCCCGCGCCTGTGGGCCGGTTTCATTTCCCTGCCACTGCTGGCGATGATCTTCAGCGTGGTGGGTATCTGGGGCGGTTCGTGGGTGGCGGTGGACTGGCTGGGTGTCTACGACGGTTCCTACTGGGCCAACATGCAAAACAGCGTGACCTTCAGCGGTGACGTGCTCAACGGCATCATAAAGAGCATCGTCTTCGCCTTTGTAGTGACCTGGATCGCCGTATTCCAAGGCTATGACTGTGAGCCCACTTCAGAAGGGATCAGTCGCGCCACCACCAAGACCGTTGTGTACGCCTCGCTGGCGGTACTGGGCCTTGACTTCATTTTGACCGCCTTGATGTTTGGAGATTTCTGATGCAAAACCGCACTGTGGAAATCGGTGTCGGCCTTTTCTTGCTGGCTGGCATCCTGGCTTTACTGTTGTTGGCCCTGCGAGTCAGTGGCCTGTCGGCCAGCCCCACCGCCGATACTTATAAACTTTACGCGTACTTCGACAATATCGCCGGTTTGACTGTCAGAGCTAAAGTGACCATGGCCGGTGTGACCATCGGCAAGGTCACGGCAATCGATCTGGACCGCGACAGCTTCACCGGGCGAGTGACCATGCAACTGGACAAGAAGGTAGATAATCTGCCGACCGACTCCACTGCATCTATCCTCACTGCGGGTCTGCTGGGCGAAAAATACATCGGTGTCAGCGTGGGTGGGGAAACAGCCCTGCTCAAGGATGGCTCGACAATCCACGACACACAGTCGTCGCTGGTGCTTGAAGACCTGATCGGTAAATTCCTGCTTAATACGGTCAATAAAGACGCCAAATGAGGAATCTGTTCATGATCTCTACCTTGCGACGTGGCCTGCTGGTGTTGTTGGCAGCGCTGCCGCTGATGGCTAACGCTGCAGGTTCTGCGCACGATCTGGTGCAGGACACGACCAGCAAGATGCTGGCTGACCTGACTGCCAATAAAGAGCAGTACAAGCAAGATCCGAGTAAGTTCTACGACGCACTCAACACCATTGTCGGCCCAGTCGTCGATGCAGAGGGCATTTCCCGCAGCATCATGACGGTCAAGTATTCGCGCAAGGCGACCCCGGCGCAGATGCAGACCTTCCAGGAAAACTTCAAGCGTGGCCTGTTTCAGTTCTATGGCAACGCACTGCTTGAGTACAACAACCAGGGCATTACCGTCGCTCCAGCCGGTGACGAGTCCGGTGATCGCACCAGCGTCAACATGAGTGTCAAGGGCAACAACGGTGCCGTCTACCCGGTGCAGTACACCCTGGAGAAGGTCAACGGCGAGTGGAAGTTGCGTAACGTGATCATCAATGGCATCAACATCGGCAAGCTGTTCCGTGACCAGTTCGCCGATGCCATGCAGCGCAATGGCAACGACCTGGACAAAACCATTAATGGTTGGGCCGGCGAAGTCGCCAAGGCCAAGGAAACGTCCGATAAAGAAGCCGGGAAGCCTGCACAATGACTGAAGCGGCTGTTCGTCTAGGCGATGCCGGCGAGCTGTTCATCAGCGGCGTGCTGGATTACCGCACCGGGCCTGACCTGCGCAAGCAGGGCCAGGCCCTGATCAAGACCAGCTCCGCGCCCGCGCTGGTGCTGGATTGTTCGGCAGTGACCAAGTCCAGCAGCGTCGGTTTGTCGTTGCTGCTGTGCTTCATGCGCGATGCCGAAGCGGCCAAAAAGCCGGTCAGCATCCGTGCAATGCCCGAAGACATGCGTGAAATCGCCGAAGTTTCCGGGCTGACCGAGTTGCTGGCCCATCCTTAATACACATTATTAAAGAGGCCCCCCGTCAGAGTCCTGCTATGCGGGGTTCGCAGGCGCGGGGCTTTTTTGTATGATGTGCGACCCGCGCGCACTGGGCGCCGATAGAGGTTGAGCATGCAGGCCCTAGAAGTTAAGAGCTTTCTTGAAGGAAAGCTGCCGGATACGACCGTAGAAGTTGAAGGCGAAGGCTGCAACTTCCAGCTGAACGTGATTAGCGATGAACTGGCGGCACTCAGCCCGGTCAAGCGTCAACAGCAGATCTATGCCCATTTGAACCCGTGGATCACCGATGGCAGCATCCATGCGGTCACTATGAAATTTTTCAGCCGCGCGGCCTGGGCCGAGCGCACCTGAGCCCCCAAGGCGTCGAGATTCTTATGGATAAATTGATTATTACCGGCGGTGCCCGCCTTGATGGCGAGATTCGCATCTCCGGTGCAAAAAACTCTGCCTTGCCGATCCTGGCAGCGACCCTGCTGTGCGATGGCCCGGTCACCGTGGCCAACCTGCCGCACCTGCACGACATCACCACCATGATCGAGCTGTTCGGTCGCATGGGCATTGAGCCGGTGATCGACGAGAAGCTGGCCGTTGAAATCGACCCACGCACCATCAAGACCCTGGTCGCCCCGTACGAACTGGTGAAAACCATGCGTGCGTCGATCCTGGTGCTGGGCCCGATGGTTGCCCGTTTCGGAGAAGCCGAAGTCGCCTTGCCTGGCGGTTGCGCCATCGGTTCGCGTCCGGTGGACCTGCACATCCGTGGCCTCGAAGCCATGGGCGCAGTCATCGACGTCGAAGGCGGCTACATCAAGGCCAAGGCGCCGGAAGGCGGCCTGCGTGGCGCGAACTTCTTCTTTGATACCGTCAGCGTGACCGGTACCGAGAACATCATGATGGCCGCTGCCCTGGCCAAAGGCCGCAGCGTGCTGCAGAACGCCGCGCGCGAGCCGGAAGTGGTCGACCTGGCCAACTTCCTGAACGCCATGGGTGCCAAGGTTTCCGGCGCCGGCACCGACACCATCACCATCGATGGTGTAGAGCGCCTGCACACCGCTACCTACAAGGTCATGCCAGACCGTATCGAGACCGGCACCTACCTGGTTGCCGCCGCCGTGACCGGTGGCCGCGTCAAGGTCAAGGACACCGATCCGACTATCCTGGAAGCGGTCCTGGAAAAACTGCGCGAAGCCGGTGCCGAAATCACCACCGGTGAAGACTGGATCGAGCTGAACATGCACGGCAAGCGTCCTAAAGCCGTCAACGTGCGTACCGCTCCGTACCCGGCGTTCCCGACCGACATGCAGGCGCAGTTCATCTCCTTGAACGCCATTGCCGAAGGCACCGGCGCCGTGATCGAGACCATCTTCGAAAACCGCTTCATGCACGTGTACGAGCTGCACCGCATGGGCGCGAAGATCCAGGTTGAAGGCAACACCGCCATCGTTACCGGCACCGAGAAACTCAAGGGCGCGCCAGTGATGGCCACTGACCTGCGGGCTTCGGCCAGCCTGGTGATCTCGGCGCTGATCGCCGAAGGCGATACCCTGATCGACCGTATCTACCACATAGACCGTGGTTACGAGTGCATCGAAGAAAAACTGCAGATGCTCGGCGCGAAAATCCGCCGCGTACCGGGCTAGTCCCTGCTGCGCTGTAGGAGCGAGCTTGCTCGCGAAAAACTTCAACGATAACGTGTTTATCTAGAATCAACGCGGTGTCCATGAGTTCTTCGCGAGCAAGCTCGCTCCTACAAATACAGATTTGTTTGAAATCGAGGCTGTAATGGCCTCGATCTGTGTCCGGCGCCGTTTGCGACCGGGCAGCAATAGCCTGATGAAGGACTGACGTTTCCCATGTTGACCATCGCACTGTCCAAGGGCCGCATCCTTGACGACACTTTGCCGCTTCTGGCTGAAGCGGGCATCGTGCCGACCGAGAATCCGGACAAGAGCCGCAAGCTGATCATCCCTACGACCCAGGACGACGTTCGCCTGTTGATCGTGCGGGCTACCGACGTGCCGACCTACGTTGAGCATGGCGCGGCCGACCTCGGTGTCGCCGGTAAGGACGTGCTGATGGAATACGGCGGCCAGGGCCTGTACGAGCCATTGGACCTGCGTATCGCCCTGTGCAAGCTGATGACTGCCGGCCGTGTTGGCGACGTCGAGCCTAAAGGCCGCCTGCGCGTGGCGACCAAGTTTGTCAACGTTGCCAAGCGTTACTACGCCGAACAAGGTCGTCAGGTCGACATCATCAAGCTCTACGGCTCGATGGAGCTGGCGCCGCTGATCGGCCTGGCCGACAAGATCATCGACGTGGTCGACACCGGCAACACCCTGCGTGCCAACGGTCTTGAGCCGCAAGAATTCATTGCCGACATCAGCTCCCGCCTGATCGTCAACAAAGCATCGATGAAGATGCAGCACGCCCGTATCCAGGCGTTGATCGACACCCTGCGCAAGGCAGTGGAGTCGCGACACCGCGGTTGACTTACCCGCGTAGCCGGAAGGCTGCGCCCGTCTATCCGCCTCATAGCCAGAATTCTCAGGTGCCCAAGCGGAAACGACTGCTAGTTTAGGGCGCCTGAGTTTTTGCCAATTCTATTGAGGCCCTCGCTATGACCACGTCCACTGCAATTGCCCGACTCAACGCTGCCGACCCGGATTTCGCCCATCATCTGGATCATCTGCTGAGCTGGGAAAGCGTGTCCGACGAGTCGGTCAACGGGCGAGTGCTCGACATCATCAAGGCCGTGCGCGAGCGTGGTGATGCGGCGCTGGTGGACTTTACCCGTCAGTTCGATGGCCTGGACGTTGCGTCGATGGCCGATCTGATCCTGCCCCGTGAACGCTTGGAACTTGCCCTGACGCGCATTACTGCACCTCAGCGCGAAGCCCTGGAAGTTGCGGCGGCGCGGGTGCGCAGCTACCACGAAAAGCAGAAACAGGACTCCTGGAGCTACACCGAGGCCGACGGCACCGTGCTGGGCCAGAAGGTCACACCGCTGGACCGCGCTGGTCTGTACGTGCCGGGCGGCAAGGCGTCGTACCCGTCGTCGGTGTTGATGAACGCGATCCCGGCCAAAGTGGCGGGCGTAACCGAAGTGGTCATGGTGGTGCCGACCCCGCGCGGGGAAATCAATGAGCTGGTGCTGGCCGCCGCCTGCATCGCCGGTGTCGACCGCGTGTTCACCATCGGTGGCGCCCAAGCCGTCGCGGCCTTGGCTTACGGCACCGAGAGCGTGCCGAAAGTAGATAAGGTGGTCGGCCCTGGCAACATCTACGTCGCCACCGCCAAGCGCCACGTGTTCGGCCAGGTCGGTATCGACATGATCGCCGGCCCGTCGGAAATCCTCGTGGTGTGCGACGGTCAGACTGATCCGGACTGGATCGCCATGGACCTGTTTTCCCAGGCCGAGCACGACGAAGACGCCCAGGCGATCTTGGTCAGCCCGGACGCCGAATTCCTTGACCAGGTCGCCGCCAGCATCAACAAGCTGCTGCCGACCATGGACCGCGCGGAGATCATCGAGAAGTCGATCAATGGCCGTGGCGCGTTGATCCTGGTGCGCGACATGGAGCAGGCCATTGAAGTGGCCAACCGCATTGCGCCGGAGCACCTGGAGCTGTCCGTCGCCGATCCACAAGCCTGGCTGCCGTCGATCCGCCATGCCGGTGCGATCTTCATGGGCCGCCACACCAGCGAAGCCCTGGGCGACTACTGCGCGGGCCCGAATCACGTGCTGCCGACGTCCGGCACCGCGCGTTTCTCCTCGCCACTGGGGGTGTATGACTTCCAGAAGCGTTCGTCGATCATCTTCTGTTCGCCACAGGGTGCTTCCGAACTGGGCAAGACCGCCTCGGTGCTGGCCCGTGGTGAGTCCCTGAGCGCTCACGCCCGTAGCGCTGAATACCGCATCCTTGAAGAGAAGGGGAACTGAGACATGAGCAAATTCTGGAGCCCTTTCGTCAAGGACCTCGTGCCTTACGTGCCCGGCGAGCAACCCAAGCTGACCAAATTGGTCAAGCTCAACACCAATGAAAACCCCTACGGCCCATCGCCCAAGGCGTTGGCCGCGATGCAGGCCGAGTTGAACGACAACCTGCGCCTGTACCCGGACCCCAACAGCGACCTGCTCAAGCAGGCGGTCGCCAAGTATTACGGGATTGATGCCGGCAAGGTGTTCCTCGGCAACGGCTCCGACGAGGTCCTGGCCCACATCTTCCACGGCCTGTTCCAGCACGACCTGCCGCTGCTGTTCCCAGATATCAGCTACAGCTTCTATCCGGTTTACTGCGGGCTGTATGGCATCCAATCCGACCCGGTGCCGCTGGACGAACAGTTCCAGATTCGTGTGGCGGATTACGCCAAGCCCAACGGTGGGATCATCTTCCCCAACCCGAACGCGCCGACCGGTACTGTGCTGGCGCTGGACGCGGTGGAGCAGATTCTCAAGGCCAGTCCGGATTCGGTGGTAGTGGTTGATGAAGCCTATATCGACTTCGGTGGCGAAACCGCCATCAGCCTGGTGGACCGTTACCCGAACCTGCTGGTGACCCAGACCCTGTCCAAATCGCGCTCACTGGCCGGTTTGCGGGTGGGCCTGGCCGTGGGCCATCCGGATCTGATCGAGGCGCTGGAGCGCGTCAAGAACAGCTTCAACTCCTATCCGCTGGATCGCCTGGCGATTGTCGGCGCGGCGGCGGCGTTCGAGGACCGTGAGTACTTCGACAAGACGTGTCAGTTGGTGATCGACAGCCGCAACAAGGTGATTGGGCAGTTGGAGGCGAAGGGCTTTGAAGTGTTGCCGTCGGCAGCCAACTTCATCTTTGCCCGTCACCCACAGCATGACGCGGCGGGCCTGGCGGCCAAGTTGCGTGAGCAAGGGGTGATTGTTCGTCACTTCAAGCAGGCGCGGATTGCCCAATTCCTGCGGATCAGCATCGGCACGCCGGAGCAGAACCAGGCGTTGATCGACGGCCTCGGCCAGCTGTAGCCCCCCTGTAGGAGCCGGCTTGCCGGCGATGAGGCCCTTAAACCATCACTGAACTCAAGGGCGCCATCGCCGGCAAGCCGGCTCCTACAGAGATTGCGTTTACAGCAGCGGTTCGTCCGGCTTTTTGTTCTTCCAACCATCATTGCCCGGCAGCAGCAGGTTCAAACCAATCGCTACCACCGCGCACAGGGCGATGCCCTTCAGGCCGAAATCATCCGGCCCGGTGCCGGTGCCGACCAGCACACCGCCAATGCCGAACACCAACGTCACTGACACGATCACCAGGTTGCGCGCCTCGCCCAGGTCAATCTTGTGGCGGATCAGCGTGTTCATGCCCACCGCAGCAATCGAACCGAACAGCAGGCACAGGATCCCGCCCATCACCGGCACGGGGATGCTCTGCAGCAGTGCGCCAAACTTGCCGATGAACGCCAGGCTGATGGCAAACACCGCCGCCCAGGTCATGATTTTCGGGTTGTAGTTCTTGGTCAGCATCACCGCACCGGTCACTTCCGCGTAGGTCGTGTTAGGCGGGCCACCAAACATACCGGCTGCCGTAGTGGCAATGCCGTCGCCCAGCAAGGTGCGGTGCAGGCCAGGCTTCTTCAGGTAGTCGCGACCGGTCACGCTGCCGACCGCAATCACACCACCGATATGCTCGATCGCCGGGGCCAGGGCCACCGGGACGATGAACAGGATCGCCTGCCAGTTGAATTCCGGCGCGGTGAAGTGGGGCAGGGCGAACCACGGCGCGGCGGCGATCTTCGCCGTGTCGACCACGCCAAAGTAGAACGACATGGCAAAACCCACCAGCACGCCAGAGATGATTGGCACCAGGCGGAAAATACCCTGGCCGAACACCGCCACGATCAACGTGGTCAGCAGCGCCGGCATCGAGATCAGCATCGCTGTCTTGTAGGGGATCAGTTCGGCACCGTCACCGCCTTTGCCCATCGCCATGTTCGCGGCGATCGGCGCCATGGCGAGGCCGATGGAGATGATCACCGGGCCAATGACCACGGGAGGGAGCAGTCGGTCGATGAAACCGGTGCCCTTGATCTTCACGGCAGCGCCCAGGAAGGTGTAGACGAAACCGGCCGCCATCACCCCGCCCATGGTCGCTGCGAGGCCGAATTGCTGCTTGGCGAGAATGATCGGGGTGATGAAGGCAAAGCTCGACGCCAGGAAGACTGGCACCTGGCGGCCCGTTACGACCTGGAATAACAACGTGCCCAGGCCGGCGGTGAACAATGCAACGTTTGGATCAAGACCTGTGATCAGCGGCATCAACACCAGCGCGCCAAATGCCACGAAGAGCATTTGTGCGCCAGACAGGATCTGGCGCCAAAGCGGGTCGTTGAATTCATCCTGCATGCTCACGCGTCCTTCTGCTTGGTGCCGAAGATCTTGTCACCGGCATCGCCCAGGCCTGGGATGATGTAGCCGTGTTCGTTCAGGCGCTCGTCGATGGAGGCGGTGTAGATCTGCACGTCCGGGTGGGCCTTCTCGACGGCCGCAATGCCTTCGGGTGCAGCGACGAGGACCATGGCGCGGATGTCCCGGCAACCGGCTTTTTTCAGCAGGTCGATGGTGGCAACCATGGAACTGCCGGTGGCCAGCATCGGGTCGATGATCATCGCCAGGCGCTCGTTGATTTCCGGAACGAGTTTTTCCAGGTAGGTGTGGGCCTCCAGCGTCTCTTCATTGCGGGCTACGCCCACGGCGCTGACCTTGGCGCCCGGGATCAGGCTGAGCACGCCTTCGAGCATGCCGATACCGGCGCGCAGGATCGGGACCACGGTGATTTTCTTACCAGCGATTTTCTCCACTTGGACGGGACCGGCCCAACCGGGGATCTCGTAGGTTTCCAGGGGCAAATCCTTGGTGGCTTCGTAAGTGAGCAACGCTCCGACTTCCTGAGCAAGCTCACGGAAGTTCTTCGTGCTAATGTCGGCGCGGCGCATAAGGCCGAGCTTGTGTCGGATCAGCGGGTGGCGGATCTCGCGAGTGGGCATGGGAAAGGCTCCGGCGGCGGGCAAAAAAACCGGCCTAGATTAATCTATCCGAGGGTGTTGTCCTATAGACATCTAGTACGTTAGTCCATTAACGCTTGCTCGGAGCGCACGAGAAGCGTACCTTCGCCCGCTTTTCTTGCCACAGCACCCCCTTGGAGAGCGCCATGTCCGCTGATCTCGAGCATATCCGTCAAATCATGCGCGAGGCTGACTGCCTGTACACTGAAGCGCAAGTCGAAGCGGCGATCGCCAAGGTCGGCGCGCACATCACCCGCGAAATGGCCGACACCAACCCGGTGGTCTTCTGCGTGATGAACGGTGGCCTGATCTTCGCCGGCAAATTGCTGACCCACCTGCAATTCCCGCTGGAAGCGTCCTACCTGCACGCCACCCGTTATCGCAACGAAACCAGTGGCGGCGACCTGTTCTGGAAAGCCAAGCCGGAAGTCTCGTTCATCGACCGCGACGTGCTGATCATCGACGACATCCTCGATGAAGGCCACACCCTGGGCGCGATCATCGACTTCTGCAAGCACGCTGGCGCGCGCAAGGTGCACACCGCCGTGCTGATCGACAAAGACCACGACCGTAAGGCCCGCCCAGACCTCAAGGCCGATTATGTCGGCCTGCCGTGCATCGACCGCTACATCTTCGGTTACGGCATGGACTACAAAGGCTACTGGCGCAACGCCAATGGCATCTACGCCGTCAAAGGGATGTAAGCCATGGCCCGCTTTCTTGATCAGACGCTGTTTGCCGAACTGGCCGAGAAAGCGGGCGCCAGCCCTCGTGGCCGGCACCATCACAATTTCCATCAGATGGAAGAACCCTGCCATCGCCTGGCGGTGGGCCTGCAACCGGACACCTACGTGCCGCCTCATCGGCACCTGAGCGCGGACAAGGCGGAAACCTTGCTTGTGCTGCAGGGCAGCCTGGGTTTGCTGGTGTTCAGCGAAACGGGCGAAGTGCTCGTCAAGCGTGTGATGCAGGCCGGTGGTGAATGCGCCGGCGTCGATCTTCCGCCCGGCGTATTCCACGGTTTGGTGGTGCTGGAGCCCGACACCGTGATGTTCGAGTGCAAGGCTGGGCCCTATCGTCCGGTGGGCGAGGGTGAACAGGCCGACTGGGCGCCCCGCGAAGGCGATGCCGGCGTGGCCGAGTATCAACGCTGGATGCTTGCCCAGTTCGATTGAGCTACAGTGCTGGGCCCATCTTGCCGGAGCGGCCCATGAGCCTGTTGATACGCACCTGCGCCGCCCTGGCGCTGACCCTCAGCCTGCCGCTGGCCGCCGCGCCTGCACCGATGCACAGCCAGTTCCTGCCCTCGGATGACCTGACCCTGCGCGCCGAAGCGCCGGACCAGCAGCAATTGCTGCAAGTCACCGAGTACGCGGTGGTGGTGGGCAACCAGCGCCAGTCCAGCCAACAGCCGATCCCGGTGACCTCGCCGCTGATGATCCGCCTCAAGGGCAAGTCCCTGAACAAAGGCGCGTCCATCGCCCAAGTGGTGCTCAATTTCGACGCCGAAAGCAAAAGCCTGAAAAAGCCGGCCTACGATGACAAGAGTAAAACCCTGACCTTGTCCTACCCGGTGGCTCAATATCGCGTGATTGTCGACTTGCTGCGCAATGACACGGTGTACGTGCAGTTTCTCAGTTATGCCAACGGGCATATCTGGGCGGATCTGCACACGGGTGCTGTAAAGGCCAGGTAGCCCCGCCTACACAAGCCCGCGCCCCGCAGGTAGACTTCAAACCCCGTGTAAATGTCTGCAGGCTGGAGTCGGTAATGCGTAAAGATAAGAAACAGGTGATTGGTGACGAGATCGGCGACGATCAGATCAAGTTGTTCCTGGACTTCGAGCCGGTCGACGCGACTTCCCCGTCCCTGCACAAGCTGATCAAGGCCTACCGTGGCCTGCGTATCGACGATTTCGAGCGGTTCCTGGGCTTTTTCAAGGAAGCGGGCCTGGACCTCGACGGCAAGGATGAGCATGGCCAGACCTTCGTCGACCTGATCAAGGACCAGCGCCACGCGGACGAGTACATCGAATTGATCGAAAGCGCTCGCGGCTGATTATCCGAGACATAAAAAAACGCCCCGTTCTCATTGCGAGAGCGGGGCGTTTTTGCTTTCTACTGTAGGAGCGAGCTTGCTCGCGAAAAACCAGAGAGCGCTGCGTTAATCCATATGCGCTGCGTTATCGTTGACGTTTTTCGCGAGCGAGCTCGCTCCTACAGGTTCAACCAGCTCCAGGCTGATGTTGTTCTGCGCGTTGATCTTGCGGTACAGCTCCGCATCCGTTTCCAGGACTTTTTCCCGTGCCGGGAAAATTTCCTGCAACTTGGCGGCCCATTCACCCGCGGCTTTGCTCGGGAAGCACTTCTCGATCAATTCCAGCATGATCGAAACGGTCACCGAAGCACCCGGGGATGCACCCAGCAGCGCGGCCAGCGAGCCGTCTTTGGCCGCGACCAGCTCGGTACCGAATTGCAGCACGCCGCCTTTTTTCGGGTCTTTCTTGATGATCTGCACCCGTTGGCCGGCCACTTCCAGGCGCCAGTCTTCGGCTTTCGCCTCCGGGTAGAAGCGACGCAGGGATTCCAGGCGCTGTTCCATGGACTGGCGTACTTCGCTGACCAGATACTTGGTCAGGTCCATGTTGTCGCGGGCCACGGCGAGCATCGGGCCGATGTTGCCGGCGCGAATCGACATCGGCAGGTCGAGGAACGAGCCGTGCTTGAGGAACTTGGTTGTAAAGCCGGCGTATGGCCCGAACAACAGGGACTTCTTGCCGTCCACCACACGGGTGTCCAGGTGCGGTACGGACATCGGTGGCGAACCTACGGCTGCCTGGCTGTAGACCTTGGCCTGGTGATGCTTGACCACTTCCGGGTTGTCGCAACGCAGCCACTGGCCGCTGACCGGGAAGCCGCCAAAGCCTTTGCTCTCTTCGATGCCCGAGGCCTGCAGCAGCGGCAGGGCCGCGCCGCCGGCGCCGAGGAACACGAACTTGGCGTCCACTTCACGGCTGTTGCCGCTGTTGACGTCCTTGATGCTCACGGTCCAGCCCGCGCCGTTGCGCTTGAGGCCGGTCACGCGCTTGCTGTACTTGACCTGGGCGTCTGCCGAGCTGGTCAGGTGGCTGAGCAGTTGGTTGGTCAGTGCGCCGAAGTTGACGTCAGTGCCGTTCATGACACGGGTGGCCGCGATTTTTTCATCGAGCGGGCGGCCCGGCATCATCAGCGGCATCCACTCGGCCATTTCGCTACGGTCTTCGGTGTAGTGCATGTCCGAAAACGCGTGGTGCTGGCTGAGGGTTTCAAAGCGTTTCTTGAGGAAGTCCACGCCTTTGTCGCCCTGCACGAAGCTCAGGTGCGGCACCGGGCTGATAAAGGACTTGGACGAGCCAAAAGTGCCCTTTTTGGTCAGGTACGCCCAGAACTGCTTCGACACCTCGAACTGAGTGTTGATGTGCACGGCTTTCTTGATGTCGATGGAGCCATCGGCGGCCTGCGGCGTGTAGTTCAGCTCACACAGCCCGGCGTGGCCGGTCCCGGCGTTGTTCCACGGGTTGGAACTTTCCGCGGCACCCGAATCCATCAGCTCAACGACTTCCAGCTTGAGACCGGGGTCGAGCTCTTTGAGCAGTACGGCCAGGGTGGCACTCATGATGCCGGCCCCTACCAGTACTACGTCGACTGCTTCGTTATGCGCCATTTAACGCGTCTCCAAAATCTGCAGCACCAAATTGACGGCATGGCTGCCAGGAGTGATGGGGCGGTTCACGTGTTGCCCCAGGTTACCCATGGCCAGGATCGCCATGTCCGATTCGCAATTCTTTGCATGTTCAGCGCACGCTTCCTGCCGGGCTAATCTGCCTATGAACGCATTCATGGGCGCCTGTGGCAATTCGACTTATGGTCAAAGCGTGCGATTCGTGCAACCAATCCGTAGCGGACAGGCTCAAGCTCCGGTTTTTAAGGCGTGCTCGGTCCTGTGTGGTTGGGCTGTTCCAGACGCTGATGGTGCTTGTACAAACGCCAAACTATTCATTTGCTCGCCACACTCTTGTGAAGTTGTGAAAACCCGTTTTTTCACGCTCTTTTGAAGACGTGAACCTCAAAAAAGGGCTGCCCCAGCCTGGCACCTGGCCCCTAGCCGACACGCGGCAAAACGGGCAAACAACTCAAGTGGCCGAGCGCAATGGCAGCTCTGGCAGATTCGGTAAAGGCGGATGGTTTGCAAGGAAAACAGCAAGCACGCCAGCTTCACTCGATCTGTGTGGGCGGCTCTCTGTGGGCGATTGGGGGGTTAGTGCCGAGGCATTAACGATGCTGCGAGGCCCGATCAGGAGACGTCCTTATAATCGGGGGGAGATTGTAGCGAAGAACGCCAGGGAAATGGGCGTGTTTTATGACTTTTATTAAGGATCTGGTCAGGAAGCCAGCGCGTGGCGTGGGTGCCCATGTGTCGACATCGAGTTCACCCGGGCGCTGGCCGGCAGCGGGCGGTGCATCCAACCCAGATGGGTCTCCGCTACTTCCACCCAGCCCTCGCCGACCGGAGGCAGGCTGCACTGTTTGAACGCCAGGCAATGGCCGCGTGCGTCAAGCAAGGCATAGTGGCGATGACGGGCGTTTGGCATGAACAGCGATTTGAGAAGGCGCATGGCTTTGTACCTATGGTGTTACATGCTTGAAGGTTGCCAGTGTGTCATGACATTGGAATGACGAATTTATGCGAAGTTGTAATTTCAACGCGGCTTCAGCTCCCGTTCAGGATGGCTGGTGAGTGGCGTGCGTGCACCGTTATACTGCTGGCCTGTTTGCGCCTAGTCTTGGAGAAATGAGTATGTTGCAACGCCTGTTGTTCGGTTTGATCACTGTGACCAGTTTGACCCTGGTTGGCTGCGCCAACAGCCCGCAACAACTCAGTCCAGAGCCGAAAGTCACCTCCCAGCTGGCGCCTGTCGGGCATGGCCAGCCGGTGTCGGTGCGTGTGGTGGATGGCCGTCCATCGCCAACCCTCGGCTCGCGCGGTGGCCTGTACCCTGAGACCGCTTTGGTTTCTGTGAATGCCCAGGACGTACTGCCCAAGCTGCAGGCCCAGGCTGAAGCCGCCGTGCGTCTGCTGGGTTTCACCCCGAGCGCCAACGCACCGGGTGCGCCGCAACTGACCATCACCCTGGCCGAGCTGAAGTACCAGTCGCCTAAAGACGGCCTGTACGTGACCGAAGCGTCCATCGGCGCGACCTTCAAGTCCGACGTCAGCGCCGGCACCCGTCGCTACAGCGGTCGCTACGGTGCGTCCCTGAACCAGCGCTTCGGCATGTCGCCGAACCAGGAAACCAACACCAAGCTGGTCAGCGACGTCCTCAGTGATGCGTTGACCCGCCTGTTCAAGGACCCAAGCATCGGTTCCTTGCTCAGCTCGCAATAACCGATTCAACAAAAAGCCGGGCCCAGTGATGAGCCCGGCTTTTTTTCGCCTCCAGTTTCACGCGGCGGTGTCGATACAGAAATCCAGCAGGCTCACCCCTGTCAGCAGATCGGTCTCCGGCAGGTCTGCGTGCTGGTGCCCGCCGAGGGCGCAATACACCAGCCAGTGGCGGTCCTGGACGTTGAAGGCCAGGCCGCCGACCAGTGCTTCTTGCTCATCACTTTGGGTGATCAGGTACAGCCGATCCTGGTTTTGCGCGTGCAGCATGACAAGCTCCTAAGCGTCGAAGGGCAACAGAGTGGCTTGTTAAGGTGACGTTCAGGTGACGGCGTAAATTACTGGATACATTAACCGTCAATGGGGGAGGGAGCATTTACGGCGCCGGAGGCCACTATCGTTCAGGTTTGTATCTGAACCGATACCAAAATACTGTTCTACCGAGGTTTGCGATGGCGCTGCCCGCATTATTGACCAATGTTGTTGCGTTAGCGGTGGCTTGCCCGGGCGCTGCGCTGCTGTTCATTACCCGCCTGCGCGAACAGCGCGCAATGGCCGACCTGACCGCGCAGGGCGAAGACCGCGCGATCGACCAACCGATGTTGTTTCTGGATGTGCGCACCGAGCGGGCACATCGTCTGGCATACCGCGTCGGATTTGCCTGCCTTGGGCTGGCGCTGGCCATCTCCTGGCTCAGCACCCGCCTGTAGGAGCTGGCTTGCCAGCGATCGCATCACCGCGGTACGCCTGAGTACCGAGTCGCCGGCATCGCCGGCAAGCCAGCTCCTACAAGGGTTACAGCGGTATTCCCGCCTTGACCCGATACTGATTACGCACCGGCGTTGCATATTGCACCACCAGGAAGGGTCGGTGCTCGGCCGGGCACTCGCTCAAGCGTCGCTCCCACTCCGCCTTCGCCTTGGCCAGTTCGTCCGCCGGGAACACTTCGGCGGCGGTCGGCACCTGCAATTGCGGGTCGGCATCGCTCCACTGGGCGTAGGCCAGGTAATGCACCGGGAACAAGCGGTATCCGCCGAGAATCTGCCGGTCCATTTCGGCGGCCAGCAGTTTGGTGTCTTCGAAGCGCTCGGTGATCGGCGGCGCGAAGTTCACATGCACCCGGCCTTTGTAGCCGGTGATGCCCAGCGCAATGCTCACGTCATCCTCGCCCGGCGCCTTGCTGTAGGTACCGGTAGTAGCGCGGATGTACAGTTCACGGGCCTTGGCTGAATCGCACGGGTCGTATTCGTAGCTGATGGACACCGGCGTCAGGTTCAGCGACTGGATCACCTCGGCAAACGGCTCTTCCTTGCGGCTGACGTGGAACATCTTGAGGATCGCCGACTCGGTGCGATCATCCCCATCCTTGGCGCGCCCTTCAGCCTGGGCGATCCAGATCGACGCACCGTCGTTGCGGATCGAATGGTTGATGTACGCCGACAGCAGCTGATAGGCCGCCATCTTCTCTTTGCGCCCGGTGATCGAGCGGTGCACGATGAAACTCTTGTTCAGGCGCATCAGGTCGCTGACAAACGGCTTTTGCAGCAGGTTGTCACCGATAGCGATACGCGGTGTCGGCAGGCCGGCGTGGTACACGGCGTAGTTGACGAAGGCCGGGTCCATTACGATATCGCGGTGGTTGGCCAGGAACAGGTAGGCCGTGCCGGACTTGAGCTGCTCGACGCCGGTGTAGGTCACGCCGTCGGTCGCCCGGTCGATGGTGTGGTCGACGTAGTACTCGACTTTGTCCTGCAGCGTGGCCACGGTGGTGACGCCAGCGAACTCGCGGCGCAGTTTGCGGGCGATCATCGGCTTGAGCAGCCAGCCCAGGGCGCCGGCAAAGCGCGGGAAGCGGAAGTGGGTCAGGATGTCCAGAAAGGCCTTGTCACTGAACAGACGTGCCAGCACTGCCGGGACTTCGCTGTCGTTGTAAGGTCGGATGGTATCGAATTCGCCCATCATGCTCTCTTGTTAGAAACGGCTAGGGTAAGTAAAGGAAATACCAGGGTGCGGACTGAGGAATGGCCCAGCCGGAAATAGCCCTGTAAATAGACCGGCGATTATACGCACAAGTCACCTTGGAGGCTGCGATGCTGGAAAATGCGACGTACGATTGTCCTTATTGTGGTGAAGCGGTCGAAACGACGGTGGATTTGTCTGGCGGTGACCAGACCTATATAGAAGACTGCCAAGTGTGTTGCCGGCCGATCATTTTCGATCTGCAGGTGCACGGGGAAGAGTGGATGCTCGAAACCCGAAGCGAAAACGAATAACGGGTACGCTGATGCTGCGAATCTACGAACCGGAAAACCTGATGGAAGGCGAGCTGCTGCAACAGATGCTCGCCAGCGAAGGCATCGAGGCGCACTTGGTGGGCCGGCATTTGCTCGGCGGCACTGGCGAGCTGCCGATCTTTGGTCTGTTGGGCCTGGAGGTTGACAATGACCGGGCCATGCACGCCCGCGAGCTGATCACTGCCTACATCGGCGCACAACCACTACCCGGTGACGAACCCGACAGCTTCCCCGACGTGCTGGTCTGTTAGGCTGTCGGTCGGTTTACCCAAGAGTCGTGTTGCCCCATGTGTGGACGTTATGCCCTGTTTCGCTGGAATCCCGCCTTCGCTGCCTTGCCGGGCTTCCCGGCCGACCAGCAGGCCCAGTGGAATATTTCCCCGAATGATTCGGTGCTGATCCAGCGCGCCACCGACGGTCAGCGCACCCTGGCCCGCGCTCGCTGGGGCCTCACGCCGCCGTGGTTGACCGATCTTTCCCGCACGCCTGCCCATGCCCGCGCCGAAACCCTGGCCGAACAACCGATGTTCCGCGAAGCGTTCCGTCAGCGCCGTTGCCTGCTGCCCGCCAATGGGTTCTACGAATGGCGCGGCACCCAGCGTAAACGCCCGTACTGGCTGACGCCGGGGGAGGGCTCCACGTTGTTTTTCGCCGCGATCTGGGAAGCGTATCCGGTGCAGGAACAGGTGTGGTTGAGCACGGCGGTAGTGACCCAGGCGGCGCAGGCTCAGCGGCGGCCATTGATTCTGGGTGAGGCCGGGCAGGCAGCCTGGCTCGATCCCGAGACGCCGTTGCATGTGTTGCAAGGCCTGCTGGCCAGTGAACCCGTCGCGTTGCGCGAGCGGGTCCTGGCCAACATGGTCAACGATCCCAAGCTCAATGGGCCGGAGTGCCTGACCCCGGCTTAGACCTTGAACTGATTGATCAGCCGCCGCTGCTGCTCCGCCAGCTTGGTCAAGTCCGCACTGGCCGCGCTGGATTCATCCGCGCCGCCTGCTACTTCATTGGCCACCTGGCCGATATTGATCACGTTGCGATTGATGTCCTCGGCCACCGCGCTCTGTTCTTCGGCGGCACTGGCGATCTGGGTGTT
Source organism: Pseudomonas reactans (assembly GCF_013385825.1). Taxonomy (GTDB): domain Bacteria; phylum Pseudomonadota; class Gammaproteobacteria; order Pseudomonadales; family Pseudomonadaceae; genus Aquipseudomonas; species Aquipseudomonas reactans. The sequence continues at coordinate 279,079 of NZ_JACAPG010000006.1, forward strand.
CATGTCGTTGATCACCGAGACGGCCTGGGTAATCGTTTCCAGCGCTTCGGCCGCCTTGGCCGCGTGTTGCACGCTTTCATCGGTGCGGTTCTGGCTGTCCTCCATCACCCGCACCACGTCCCGCGTGCCTTGTTGCAACTGCTGGATCATGGTCTGGATTTCTTCGGTGGCCTTTTGGGTCTTTTGCGCCAGGTTGCGCACTTCGTCGGCGACCACCGCAAAACCACGGCCTTGCTCCCCGGCCCGCGCCGCTTCGATGGCGGCATTGAGCGCGAGCAGATTGGTCTGTTCGGCAATCCCGCGAATCGCCGTGAGGATGGCGTTGATGTTCTCGCTGTCCTTGGCCAGTGTTTGCACCACGCCCACCGCTTTGCCGATTTCTTCAGCCAGTGCGCCGATGGAGGTCGAGGTGTCGCGCACGATGCGCATGCCTTGGCTTGCGGCCTGATCGGCATGGCTGGCGGCTTGGGCGGCTTGGGTGGCGTTGCGCGCAACATCTTGCGCAGTCGCGGTCATCTCATGCACAGCGGTGGCGACCTGGTCGATTTCCACCATCTGTTTGTGCACGCCCTGGTTGGTGCGGATCGCAATGTCGGCGGTGTGCTCTGACGAATCGCTGACCTTCTGCACCGAACTCACCACCTGGGTGATCATGCCCTGCAGCTTGATCAGGAAGGTATTGAAGCCGCTGGCGATCGCGCCCAGTTCATCGGCACGGTCACTGGTCAGGCGCCGCGTCAGGTCACCTTCGCCCTGGGCGATGTCATTGAGCATCGCGACCATTTGTTTGAGTGGGCGGGCAATGCCGTGACCGACCAGCCAGATCACCAGCAAGCCGATACCAGCGATCAACAGGCCAGCGATGGTCATGCCGAAAATGTCAGTCTTGCGCTGGGCTTCCAGGTCGCTTTGCAGCTTCTGCGAATCGGCCATCACGGCGCTGAGGGGTAGTTGCAGCATCAGCGTCCAGCGCGCGTCGGCCTGGCCGATATTGAACGGCAGGAACAGCTCGATGTGCCCGTGTTCCTTGTCGATGTCGTAGCGCACTTCGCCGACTTTCAACTGGCCGAGGTTGGCCAGTTCATTGCTGTCGAGCAGGTCGCTGGCCTTTTCGCCGAGCTTGCTGGCGTCCTTGGTGTAGGCCACCAGGCGGCCGTTGCTGGAGATCAGCGCCAGTTCACCAGCACCGTTGTAGAGTTTTTGATCGGCGCTGGTGAGCATGTCCTGGATGAAGTTCACCGACAGGTCGGCACCAACGATGCCCTGGAAGGTGCCGTCGATCATGATCGGCTCGATGAACGAAGCCAGCATCACCATCGCGTTGCCCACTTTGTAAGGAGCCGGGTCGATGGCGCAGGCCTTTTTGTTTTCCTTGGAGCACAGGTAGTACTCACTGGCGCGCACACCGGTGGACAGGATGTTCTGGTCGTTGACGTCGGCAAGCTTGTCCAGGCCCAGGCTGCCATCGGCGTTGCGATACCACCAGGGCAGGAAGCGGCCGTCGGCGGCCATGCCGATAATGGGGCTGTTCACGTAGGCTGCGTCGTTGTGATCGATCGCATTGGGCTCCCAGCCGATGTAGGCGCCGAGGATCTTCGGATTGCGCACCACGGTTTCATGCAGCAGGTTGATCAGTTGCTCGCGGCCGACTTGCAGCGCCGGCTGGCCCTTGGCGTCTTTCATGCCGAGCAGGGCGTTGGCGGTGGCCAGGCTCTTGGCGGTCACCAAGGGCGCTTCCAGTTCGCGCTGGATCAAGGTGGCTTGGGTTTGCGCCAAGGCGGTCAGGCGCTGCTCGATGATCTGTTCGAATTGCACCTGGGTGCGATCCTGCACCATCTCTTGGGTCCGCGCTCCGGCAAACAAGGCGTACAGCACCAGCACCGCGACCACGCTCAGGACAATCGCCCCGGCCAGTGCCGCGACAGAAAATTGGATCGACTTGAATTTCATGAAAGCTCCGGGCACAGGGGAGAGAATCCGCCTTTTTGTATCGGCCACGGGCGCGCAGGGCATTAGGGGTTGTCCTACAAAAATGTTTGGGGTGTCGCAAATGGAAAGCCCGTCGACGTTATTGGCGCCGTGGGATGTATCTGAAAATCAGCGGTTACACGTCTGGTGTATCTGGCGTCGATACAAACGAGCGCCTACGATACGCGCCATGTTTTAAGGGCGTGTTTTCAGGGAGAGGTTCATGAAGAAGTCATTGGCAGTTAGCGGCCTGGTTGCAGCGATGCTGCTGGCCGGGTGTCAGTCGGTCAACACCACCAGCGGCGGCGCCGTTGGGGTTGAGCGTAAGCAGTACATGTTCAGCATGCTGTCGAGCCAGGAAGTCGACCAGATGTATGCCCAGTCCTACCAGCAGACCCTGGGAGAGGCCAGCAGCAAGGGCCAACTGGACAAGACCAGCGCCAACGCCAAGCGCGTGCAGGCCATCGCCAACCGCTTGATCGCCCAGGCGCCGACCTTCCGTGCGGATGCCGCGCAGTGGAAGTGGGAAGTGAACCTGATCAAGAGCGACGAGATGAACGCCAACTGCGGGCCTGGCGGCAAGATCTTCGTGTACAGCGCATTGATCGATAACCTCAAGCTCACCGATGACGAACTGGCCGCCGTGATGGGTCATGAAATCGCCCACGCGTTGCGTGAACACGGCCGTGAAGCCATGTCCAAGGCCTACGGGATCGAGATGGCGAAGCAGGGCGCCGGTGCATTGTTCGGCCTCGGCCAGGACAGCCTGGCATTGGCCGATACCGTGGCCAACTACGGCATGACCTTGCCCAACAGCCGCAGCAATGAAAACGAAGCGGACCTGATCGGCCTGGAGCTGTCGGCTCGTGCGGGCTACAACCCGAACGCTGCCATTACCTTGTGGAACAAGATGGCTAAAGCCTCGGAAGGTGCGCCGCCGGAGTTCATGAGTACTCACCCGGCCTCCGACAGCCGAATCGCCTCGTTGCAGGCGGCGATTCCGAAGGTGATGCCGCTGTACCAGCAGGCAAAAAAATCCTGAGTTAACGCTGCCCCTTTGTAGGAGTCCGGCTTGGCGAATCGTCGCACCGCGGCGATAGCGCCCTGAAGATCGCTATCGACGGCAAGCCGGGCTCCTACAAGGTGTGTGTTAGATCCAGCCGCTGCTCTGCATGGCCTTGTAAACAGCCACAATCGCCAGGATGAAAAACGCCGAAGCCGCCAGTCGACGAATCAGCGTCAACGGCAGTTTCTCCGCTGCAAAATTCCCCGCCAAGACCACCGGCACGTTGGCAATCAGCATGCCCAGGGTCGTCCCGATAATCACCAGCCACAACTCCGGGTACTGCGCCGCCAGCATCACTGTGGCGATCTGCGTCTTGTCACCGATTTCCGCGAGGAAGAACGCGATCAGCGTGGTCAGGAACGGGCCGAATTTGCGCGTGGTACTGGCTTCGTCATCGTCGAGTTTGTCCGGCACCAGGGTCCACAACGCCGTGGCGCAGAAGCTCGCCGCGAGGATCCAGTGCAACACCGCATCCGAGAAGAAACTGCCGAACCAGGCCCCCACGGCACCGGCGGCCGCATGGTTAGCCAGGGTCGCGGCGACGATGCCGGCGATGATCGGCCAGGGCTTGCGAAAGCGGGCTGCAAGGATGAGCGCGAGCAGTTGCGTCTTGTCGCCGATTTCGGCCAAGGCAACGATTGCGGTAGGAACGAGTAATGAATCCAGCATCAGGTAGGTTTCCAGGGGCGGGTCGACACGGCTATGACACGTACAGCCTTCCCGCCCCGGGTAAGGTGTGCGTGTCATAGGTCTTGTCAAACCCCGGTCCGTCTGTGCGGACTCCTGGGTCGCATACGCCATGGTCTGCTGACCAAGTATGTTGACGTATGCCGGACGAGCGTGGCGCTCGTGGGAGACTACTCCCCTAGGACGGAGCGGATTCTGCCTAGGCAAAATCCATTCGGCAAGCCTTCTTTTTCAAACGCCCGTCAGCCGCGCTTGGCACGGTAGATGCGAAAACCATTGCCTTCGGCCTTGATCGCGCACACGCCCAGGTGCTCTTCGATCAGCGGCTGGTACTTCAGGAAGCTGTTGGCGACCAGGCGAAGTTCGCCACCTTTTGCTAGGTGTTTCGCCGCTTTTCGCAGCAGGTTCTCAGTGGCGAAATAATCGGTGTGCACGCCGACATGGAACGGCGGGTTGCTCAAAATCGCGTTCAAACCCATCGGTGCCGCGTCGATACCATCGCCGGTCAATACCTCGGCTTCCAGGCCATTGGCGGCCAGGGTCAAGCGACTGCTGGCGGCGGCGAAGGCATCGACGTCGAGCATCGTCACCGTGTTGTGCGGGTAGCGACGTTTGACCGCAGCCCCCAGCACCCCCGCGCCACAACCAAAGTCCAGCAGATGGCCGCTTGGCAGTTTGTCCAGATGTTCCAGCAGCAGTTCGGTGCCACGATCCAGGCGCCCGTGGCTGAACACGCCTGGCAGGCTCACCACTTTGAGCGGGCCCTCGGCCAGCGGCACGTCGAAGACCTGGGCGAGGCTCTCCAGCTCGACGGCTTGCGGGGCGTTGGCCACGGTGATCTGCCACAGCTGGCAATGCCGCGCGCTGTCGAGCTTGCGCGGTTTGCCGAAAGGGATCAGCTGCTTGGCGGCGCTTTCGATACCGGCTTTCTTCTCGCCGACCAAAAACAGCTCGGCGCCGGGCAAGCGCGAGGCCACGGCGTTGAGCAGGTAGTCGGTGAGATCCTTGGACTTGGGCAGGAAGATCACCGCCGTATCAAACGCCCGGTCAGGCACGTTCACACCGAACTGGCTGCGCCCGGGGAAACGTGCATCGAGTGCCGCCTGATCGCCGGCATGCCAGCACCAGCCATGGGCGTTTGGCAGGCGACCCAGCAGGTCGTCGGCAGGCAACCCCACCAGCAGCAGGTTGCCTTGAAAAAGTTCGGCCTGACGAAGCAGTACTTCACTGCGCGGATCCATGGTCTGCTCCTTGAAAAGGGGCGCAGTTTATCAACTGACGACGCGCAGCGGGGCCCCGTTGAAAAAGCCCCGGGCGTTTTCCGCCAGTTGGCCAACGATGCGCTGGCGCGCTTCGCGACTGCCCCAGGCGTTGTGCGGGGTGACGATCAGTCGAGGGATATCACCGGCCAACAGTGGGTTGCCATTCACCGGCGGTTCCACGCTCAGTACATCGGTGGCTGCGCCGCCCAGATGGCCGCTGCGCAAGGCGTCCGCCAGGGCCTGCTCATTGATCAAACCACCGCGCGCCGTGTTGACCACAAACGCGCCAGGCTTGAGCAGTGCCAGCTCGCGGGCGCCGATAAAGTCGCGGGTGTGTTCGTTGAGCGGGCAGTGCAGGGTGAGTGCGTCCACCTGCGCTAGCAACTCATCCAGCGGCACGCGGTCAGCGCGGGCCGGGCGGCCTGGAATCGCGCCGAGCAGGACACGCATGCCGAACGCTTCAGCCAGTCGCGCGACGGCGCCGCCCAACTCACCATGGCCGAGCAGGCCGAGGGTCTTGCCTTCCAGCTCGACAATGGGGTGGTCCAGCAGGCAGAACTGCTTGGCCTCCTGCCACTTGCCGGCGCTGACGTCCCGTTGATAATCCTTCAAGCGCGTCGCCAGGTTGAGCAACAGCATGATCGTGTGCTGCGCCACCGACGGCGTGCCGTAGCCCTGGCAGTTGCTCACGGTGATGCCGTGGGCGCGGGCGGCGTCGAGGTCGACGTTATTGGTGCCAGTGGCCGACACCAGGATCAGCTTGAGGTCCGGGCAGGCCGCCAGGGTTTCGGTGTTGAGGGCGATTTTGTTGCTGATGACCACGTGGGCGCCTTGCACGCGTTCGATCACGTTCTGCGGCGTGGTGCCGGTAAACAACTGCAACTCGCTGAAGCTGTCTCGCAGCTCGCTGAGGTCGAGGTCCCCCAGGTCCAGGGACGGGTGATCAAGGAAGACGGCGCGGCAATTGTTCGTCATCAACTGTACCTTTTGCGACAGGGTTCGAAGGCGTAATCTCCCGAGCCTATCAGATGAAATAATCAGTTACTTAATTGGAGTGAGCATGTACGCCGCCGAATTTTTGACCGTAGCCCTGATTCACTTGTTGGCGGTGGCCAGCCCCGGCCCGGATTTCGCGGTGGTGGTGCGTGAGAGTGTCACCCATGGCCGTCGCGCCGGGACCTGGACTGCGCTGGGCGTCGGCTCGGCGATTTTCCTACACGTAGGTTATTCGTTGCTCGGTATCGGCTTGATCGTGTCCCAGTCCATCGTGCTGTTCAACGCCCTGAAATGGGCGGCCGCCGCCTACCTGCTGTACATCGGTTTCAAGGCCCTGCGCGCGCAGCCGGCCAAGCCAGTCGCCGAAGGCGAACTGCACCGCGAAGCGGGCGAGCGCACACCACGTGGTGCGTTTACCGCAGGCTTTGTCACCAACGGCTTGAACCCCAAGGCCACGCTGTTCTTCCTGTCGTTGTTCACCGTGGTGATCAACCCCCATACACCGCTGGCGATCCAAGCCGGTTACGGCGTGTACCTGGCGGTGGCGACGGCGCTGTGGTTCTGTTTGGTGGCGATGCTGTTCAGCCAGCAGCGCGTGCGCGCCGGTTTTGCGCGGATGGGGCATTGGTTCGACCGCACCATGGGCGCGGTGTTGATTGCGATTGGGGTCAAGCTGGCCTTCACCAGCATGAAATAGGCTGGATGCTGGCGCAAAGCTAGCGTTCATTGGGGTCTGCAAATCATTCCTTTGGCTGATTTGGCTGAAACATATGCGCTCTACAGTGCAGTTCTTTCAGCCAAGACCATGCAGTCATAAAAGGGATTCGTATGTTGCAGACCCGTGTTATCCCGCCCGCCGAAGGTGCGTACCAATACCCGCTGTTGATCAAACGCCTGTTGATGTCCGGCACCCGCTATGAAAAGACCCGGGAAATCGTCTACCGCGACAAACTGCGTTACACCTACCCCACCCTGATCGAGCGCGTTGCGCGCCTGGCCAATGTGCTGACTGAAGCGGGTGTGAAGGCCGGTGATACCGTGGCGGTGATGGACTGGGACAGTCATCGTTACCTGGAATGCATGTTTGCCATCCCGATGATTGGTGCGGTGATCCACACCATCAACGTGCGCCTGTCGCCGGAACAGATCCTGTACACCATGAACCACGCCGAGGACCGCTTCGTGCTGGTCAACAGCGAGTTCGTGGGGCTTTACCAGGCGATTGCCGGGCAGTTGACCACGGTCGACAAGACCCTGCTGCTCACCGACGGTGAGTCCAAGACCGCCGAGTTGCCCAACCTGGTGGGCGAGTACGAAACCCTGCTGGCCGCCGCCAGCCCGAAGTACGACTTCCAGGACTTCAACGAAAATTCTGTCGCCACCACTTTCTACACCACCGGCACCACCGGTAACCCCAAGGGCGTGTATTTCACCCACCGCCAGTTGGTGCTGCACACCATGGGCGTGGCGACCATCATGGGCAGCGTCGACAGCGTGCGCCTGCTGGGCACCAACGATGTGTACATGCCGATCACGCCGATGTTCCACGTGCACGCCTGGGGCCTGCCGTATGTGGCGACCATGCTCGGCCTGAAACAGGTCTACCCCGGTCGCTACGACCCGGAATACCTGGTGGAGCTGTGGCGCAAGGAAAAGGTCACCTTCTCCCATTGCGTACCGACCATCCTGCAAATGGTGCTCAATGCCAAGGCGGCCCAGGACGTGGATTTCGGTGGCTGGAAAATTGTCATCGGCGGCAGTGCGCTTAACCGTTCGCTGTACGAAGCGTCCAAGGCACGGGGCATTCAGTTGACCGCCGCGTATGGCATGTCCGAGACCGGGCCGCTGGTGTCCTGCGCCCACCTCAACGAAGAGTTGATGGCTGGCAGCGAGGATGAGCGCACCACCTACCGCATCAAGGCCGGCGTGCCCGGGCCGTTGGTGGAAGCCGCGATCATTGATGGCGACGGCAACTTCCTGCCGGCCGACGGAGAGTCCCAGGGTGAACTGGTGCTGCGCGCGCCATGGCTCAGCGAAGGCTATTTCAACGAGCCGCAAAAAGGCGCCGAGCTGTGGGAAGGCGGCTGGATGCACACCGGCGACGTGGCCACGCTGGATGCCTTCGGCGTGATCGACATCCGCGACCGCATCAAGGATGTGATCAAGACCGGCGGCGAGTGGATCTCCTCCCTGGCCCTCGAAGACCTGGTCAGCCGGCACCCGGCGGTACGCGAAGTAGCGGTGGTGGGCATCGCCGACCCGCAATGGGGCGAGCGCCCGTTTGCCTTGCTGGTGGTGCGTGATGGCCATGTGATAGGGGCCCGCGAGCTCAAGGAGCACCTCAAGCCGTTCGTGGAACTGGGCCACTTGAGCAAGTGGGCGATTCCGAGCCAGATTGCCGTTGTTACTGAAATTCCCAAGACCAGTGTCGGCAAGCTCGACAAAAAACGTATCCGTATCGACATCATCGAATGGCAGGCCAATAACAGCACCTTCCTGTCCACCCTCTGACGCCCCTCGCCGTGCCCGTTCGGGCACGGCAATGCTCTATCTGGCGCCTTTACTTGTGATTTGCCGATTTTCAGCCATCCTTGCCGCGTCGGCCTTCGTCGACGTGGCGAAAGGGTCGTGGCAGACGGGTTGGTGATGCAAATCACACTTTAGAGGGATCAAGCACTACCCCCTGCTGGCTATAGTCCCTTCCAGAGTTTTTCAAGGATGTTCCGCTTCGGGCCATGGGGGCTCGGCTGCCGAGCGGCATTGGAATCGTTGTATTCCGGCCGTTACATGCATCACAGAAAGAACTCACTGCCATAACAATAATGCACATGGAGTAGCGTCGATGACCTCAGTAAACCAGTTCTGGCGCCGGGCAAGACTGCCCCTGGCCGTCAGTCTCGCTTCTACGCTCGCCGGGCCCGCATTCGGCGTCAGTTTCAACATTGGTGAAATCGAAGGGAGCTTTGACTCGTCGCTTTCCGTGGGGGCGAGCTGGTCGACAGCCAAGCCCAACAAGGACCTGATCGGCGCCAACAATGGCGGTCGTGGCCTGTCCCAGACTTCCGACGACGGCCACCTTAACTTCAAGCGCGGCGAGACCTTTTCGAAGATCTTCAAGGGCATCCATGATTTGGAACTGAAGTACGGAGACACCGGTGTTTTTGTACGAGGCAAGTACTGGTATGACTTTGAGCTAAAGGACGAAAGTCGCCCCTTCAAGGACATCAGTGACAACAACCGTAAAGAAGGCGCCAAGTCCTCTGGCGGGCAGATTCTCGATGCGTTCATCTACCACAACTATTCCATTGCCGATCAGCCCGGTAACGTGCGATTCGGTAAGCAAGTAGTGAGCTGGGGTGAAAGTACCTTCATCGGCGGCGGCATCAACTCCATCAACCCGATCGATGTATCGGCGTTCCGTCGTCCGGGTGCAGAAGTCAAAGAGGGTTTGATTCCGGTCAACATGTTCTATGTGTCGCAAACGCTGACGGATAATTTGTCGGCGGAGGCGTTTTATCAGTTGGAGTGGGACCAGACGGTAACGGATAACTGCGGAACGTTCTTCTCCCAGCCCGATATTATTTCAGATGGCTGCACCGATAACCTGCGTGTATTGAACAAGCGTTCTCGAATTAACCCCGCAGCTTATCCGACCCTCAACAGCTTTGGTGTTGATGTAAACGAAGAAGGGGTAAAGGTTGCTCGTGGCGGTGACAGGGATGCCCGGGACAGCGGGCAGTTCGGCGTTGCCTTCCATTACAACTATGAGCCGTTGGACACGGAGTTCGGCGCTTACTTCATGAATTACCATAGTCGGGCACCTATCTTCAGTGCTCGCGGCGCCTCCCAGTCCCTCTATAACCTGCTCAATAACCCAGGCGCGCCCGCGGCGTTACGGCAATTGGCGCCTGTGATAATCGCCGGCAACTCCCAGTATTTTGTCGAGTATCCAGAAGATATTCGTTTGTATGGCTTGAGCTTCTCCACCACCCTGCCTACCGGCACTGCGTGGAGTGGTGAGGTGAGTTATCGTCCGAATGCGCCGGTGCAACTGAACTCGACGGATATTCTATTTGCCGGTGTCACACCGTTGAACGGTTATTCCAATGCCTCTGTGCTCAAAGGCGTTCCAGGACAGGATCTCAATGGTTATCGGCGTAAGGAAATTACCCAGCTACAAACAACATTCACGCATTTCTTTGATCAGGTCATGGGGGCAAGCCGCCTGACGACGGTGGGCGAAATCGGCGTCACACATGTGGGCGGGCTGGAAAGCAAGTCCAAGACTCGTTATGGCCGCGACCCGGTTTTCGGCCCTGGTAGTCTGCCTGCCGGTTTCTGCAATGGCCTCAACGCCTCGACCGCCGCAGGTGCCGGTGTGCCCGTTGCGGACCTGAACACTAACTGCAACAACGACGGTTTCACCACCTCCACCTCCTGGGGCTACCGCGCCCGTGCCATTTGGGAATATCCGGACGTCTTCGCCGGTGTGAACCTGAAGCCCAACGTCGCTTGGTCCCATGACGTCAGCGGTTATTCGCCAGGCCCTGGCGGTAACTTCGAAGAAGGTCGCAAGGCGGTCAGCCTGGGCCTGGATGCCGAGTACCAGAACACCTACACCGCCAGCCTGGCCTACACCAACTTCTTTGGTGGCAAGTTCAGTACGGTAGATGACCGCGACTTCGTCGCTTTGAGCTTCGGCGCCAACTTCTAAGCACACTGTATTTTCAGGAAGACCAGAACATGAAAATAACCAAAAGTCTGTTGCACGTGGGTGTGCTTGGGCTGTCGATCCTGGCGAGCAACGTCATGGCGGCAGTGTCGGCGGATGAAGCCGCCAAGCTGGGCACGACCCTGACACCGATGGGCGCCGAAATGGCCGGTAACGCGGCGGGCACCATTCCTAAATGGTCGCCGCTGCCCACCAACGCCGGCGCTGTTGACGCCCGTGGGTTCCTGGCCAACCCATACGCCAGTGAACAACCGCAATTCACCATCACTGCGGCGAACGTCGAGCAGTACAAGGACAAGCTGGCGCCGGGGCAGTACGCGATGTTCAAGCGCTACCCGGAAACCTTCAAGATGCCGGTCTACCCGACCCATCGCGGTGCCACCGTGCCGGCGGAGGTGTTTGCGTCCATCAAGAAAAACGCCACCAACACCAACCTGGTGTCTGGCGGCAACGGCCTGGAAAACTTCGAAACCGCGGTGCCGTTCCCGATCCCGAAAAGCGGTGTTGAGGTGATCTGGAACCACATCACTCGGTATCGCGGCGGCAGCGTAACCCGTTTGGTAACCCAGGCTACGCCGCAAACCAACGGTTCCTACAGCCTGGTGTATTTCCGTGACCAGTTTGTGTTCCGCGACAAGATGAAGGATTACGATCCGAAAAATCCGGGCAACGTGCTGTTCTACTTCAAGCAGCAAGTGACCGCGCCGGCACGTCTGGCCGGTGGTGTGCTGCTGGTGCACGAAACCCTGGACCAAGTGAAGGAGCCGCGTTCGGCGTGGGTTTACAACGCGGGCCAGCGCCGTGTGCGCCGGGCGCCGCAAGTGTCCTATGACGGGCCGGGTACTGCCGCCGATGGCCTGCGTACCTCCGACAACCTCGACATGTACAACGGTGCACCGGATCGCTACGACTGGAAGCTGGACGGCAAGAAAGAAATCTACATCGCCTCCAACAGCTACAAGATCGACGATCCGAAGCTCAAGTACGCCGATATTATCAAGGCCGGCCACATCAACCAGGACCTGACGCGTTACGAGCTGCGCCGCGTCTGGCACGTGGTCGCCACCTTGAAGGAAGGCCAGCGCCACATCTACGCCAAGCGTGACTTCTTCATCGACGAAGACACCTGGCAAGCCGCTGTGATCGACCACTACGACGGTCGTGGCCAACTGTGGCGCGTGGCGGAAGCCCATGCCGAGAACTACTACGACAAGCAAGTGCCGTGGTACGCCCTGGAAACCCTCTACGACCTGCAGTCCGGTCGCTACCTGGCGCTGGGCATGAAGAACGAAGAGAAGCAGGCGTATGACTTTGGCTTCACCGCCACCACCAGCGACTTCACCCCGGCGGCCCTGCGCCAGGATGGTGTTCGCTAACGTGCGTTAACCGAGGCCGCATCCTCGCAAAGAAGCCCCGACCGGTTCGGGGCTTTTTTGTGCGCGTATTTTTTTGTCGCAGTTCTTTTTCAGTCATTTGTAGCAAAGATCTACAAACCTGCGGCTTTTACCGCTAGTCTGCGGACATCTGCAATGCCGACAACAGCCTTCTACAAGAGCCCGGCGATGACTGATCTGTCCCGAATCCAAGGGCCTGCCAGTGCGGTAATCCCGACCCTGGAAGGTCGCTTCTACAGGCCCCCCCTGCCTGACGGCTACGTGCTGCGCCCGCGCCTGTGCGAACGCCTGAGCGCCGGGCTGGAAGGGCGGCTGTTGCTGGTCAGCGCGCCGGCAGGTTTCGGCAAGAGTTCATTGGCGGTGGAGTTCTGCCAGGGCTTGCCGGCCCATTGGCAAAGCCTGTGGCTGGGCCTCAGCCCACGAGACAACGACCCTGGGCGTTTCCTCGAACGCCTGCTCGACGGCTTGCAGCAATTCTTCCCGCAACTCGGCGCCCAATCCCTGGGCCTGCTGAAAATGCGTCAGCGTCATCAACCCTTTGCCTTCGAAGAATGGCTCGATGGTCTGCTCGACGAGCTGGCGGTGCAGCTGTCTACCCGCACTCCGTTATTGCTGGTGCTGGATGATTACCATCTGGCCCAGGGGCCGGTGCTCGACCGTTGCCTGCAGTTTTTCCTCAATCATTTGCCTGATGGTTTGGTGGTGCTGGTCACCAGCCGTCAGCGTCCGGACTGGCATCTGGCGCGGCTGCGGCTGTCGCGTCATCTGCTGGAACTGCACGAACAGGATTTGCGCCTGACGCACGACGAATCACTGGCCGTACTGGATCGCCACAGCAGTTCCTTGCGCGGTGAAGCGCTCGACAACCTGATTCGCCGCAGCGAAGGCTGGGTCGCCGGCCTGCGCTTCTGGTTGCTGGCCGCCTCCGAGGCCGGCAGCGACGGCGCCTTGCCGCAAAGCCTGCACGGCGGCGAAGGGCTGATCCGCGATTACCTGCTGGAAGAGGTCATCGACTGCCTGCCGACCGAAGTGCAGGCGTTTTTGTACGACACCGCCCCTCAGGACCGATTTTGCAGCGAACTTTGCGATGCGGTGCGTGAAGCCCACGACAGTGCCGAAATCCTGCGTTACTTGCAGGCGCACCAAGTGTTCCTGGTGCCGCTTGACGAGCAGGGGCATTGGTACCGTTATCACCATCTTTTTTCGGATTTGCTGCGCACGCGGCGCGCCAGCAGCAACGTGCTGCCGGCGGCCAGCCTGCACCTGCGCGCGTGTCGTTGGTTCAATGCCCAGGGGTTGATCGATGAGGCGGTGGAGCAGGCGCTGCGCGCCGGTCATCTGGATGTGGCGGCCAACCTGGTGCAGAACCTGTCCGAGGAACAACTGCTGGCCGAACAGAACGTGGGCATGTTGCTGCGCTGGAAAATGGACTTGCCCGACAGCCTGCTGATCAGCACGCCGCGCCTGATCGTGCTCTACAGCTGGGCGTTGGGCCTGGCCTGCCAATTGGATGCGGCGGAAGAACTGTCCAGCTACCTCAGTCGCTTCCTGCCGGCGCCGTCGGCCACTGCGCAAAAGTCGATGTTGGCCCAGTGGCTGGCATTGAGCGGGATCATCGCCCGTGGCCGTGGCGATCGCGAACTGACTCAGCGCTATTGCAGCGAAGCGCTGGAAAGCTTGCCGCAACGGCGTTACGGCCAGCGGTTGATGTGCTTGTCGACCCTGTCCAACCTGGCCATTGTCGATGCCGACCTGTGGCGTGCACGGGGCTTGAATCGTGAATCCCTGGAACTGGCGCAGCGCGTCGGCAACCCCTTGTTCGAAGCCCTGGCCCATTACGACCGTGCGCGGGTGTTGCAGGCGCGCGGCGAGATCCTGCGTTCCCTGGATGAAGTGCGCCAGGGCCTGCAACGCCTGCACGGCCTGGCGCCGCAGCGCTTGTACGCGGTGCGTGCACGGTTATCGCTTTACGAGGGTTTTTTGTTGCTGGTGCGCCTCCAGCCCGAAGTCGGGCTCGCCCGTTTGCGCGCCGGTCTTGCTGAAGCCAGGGCTTGCCGCGACATCAGTGTGTTGATCGGCCACTGCGTGATCGCCAATTTCGAAGGGCGCCGTGGCGACTTTGCCAAAGCCTTCGCCGAGCTGGCCGAGGCCGAGCGGTTGATGCATATCTGGGATGTGCCGCCAATCTACTACCTCGCGATGATCACCCTGATCAAGTGCGAGCTGTGGCTGGCCCAGGGCCGCACCGACTTGGCCGACGCCTGGCTGACGCGGCTGGGGCAAACCTACAACGGCGAAAACGCCGCCGCCGCGCCAGAGTTTCACCCACATCTGCCACAGCATATCGGGCTGCAACAGGCAGCGTTGGACGCGACTCGCCACCAACCGGCGGCGGCGTTGCAACGTCTCGAAGCGTTGGCGATACAGGCTCATAACAGTGGGCGTCAGATGATCGCGCTGATGGCCCTGACCCAGCGGGTGCAACTGTTGCTTGGGGAGGGGCAGGAGGCAAAGGCGCGTCCAGTGTTTGCCCAAGCCCTTGAGGCCGGGGCAGGTGGCGCGTTGCAACCCTTCGAACGATTGCTGGAAACCCACCCGGACTGGATGCGCGAGCAGCTTGCCAAAGATCCCCATCGGCTGCTGAGCCAGAGCCTGCTGGCGCTGTTACCGGCGGTTGCAGTGGTGGAGGCAGCTTCGACTCATGAGACATTGAGCGCCCGAGAGCTGGCGGTGCTGCAATTGATCGCTCAGGGCTGCTCCAATCAGGAGATCAGCAACCGGCTGTTTATCTCCCTGCACACGGTCAAGACTCACGCGAGCCACATCAACAGCAAGCTAGGTGTGGAGCGCCGTACCCAGGCGGTGGCTAGGGCGCAGGAGTTGAGGCTGATTGGTTAAGCCTGGGCTTTTGCAAAAGCCGGAGCCATATAGTCTTGTTCTCTTTGTGAAAAGCCCACTGCTTGGGCGACTGTTCGCCAGTGGCTCACGGAATTGATGCAATCAGCGATGATTTCATCCGCGTCTCTAAGGTTCACACGAAAGAAGCCCGCGACCTCTCTTGCCAGTTCGAGATCCAGTGCGTTGTCATGTTCGGTGATATTGAGTTTCAGGCCGTCTCCCATTGGCGTCGGGTTTAAATCATACGCATCCGAAAGGCGCCATCCGTGACCTGGTTCCAGGATGAAACCGTGATTGCGCAGGTGGTCGTCGGTGTTTGAAACCAGAATGTTGAACACGATGCGTGTCCATAGCTCTTGCAAATCCTGATCAGTGTTCGAGCCATTGCGCATCAGTACTTCAGCCAGCTCTAGATAGCTTGCGCCCGTGCTCGCGTCGTCACCATCGACTCGACTGGTGAGGGTCATAGCGGATGCAAAATGCAGGCGGCCGCCCGCGGCCGTGCGGTCGAACCGCTTGACCATGAAACAATGAAAGTCGCTGGCATAGCGTTTGGCGACTGCCGACGCGACTCTCAAACCACATGCCTTGGCAAGAGCATTGATGACCAACTCCCAACCACCTACATCGTAGGTATCACGGGTCGAGGGAAACTTGGCGATCCAAAGATGATTATTGCGATCGGCCACACTGGCTTTCGGGCGTGCTCCACCCAGGGAACCGCCGGGTGCAATCAACATGCGCAACCACTCCCGACCTTCTGGCGCCCGATTATCCGGATCGTTCTCCAGTTCGCGACTGGCTCTTTCAAGCGCGTGCAACTCGATAAAAGGCGGCGCAGCAATGGCGTCCTGGTCGTCGAGGAAATGGCCGGTGTCGTTCAGTCGGTAGCGCAGTGCGCCTGCGCGAAAAACGTCATGTACGCCCAGCAAGTAGTCCGACTCGCCGAGCCGAGTGTTCGCGTCGTACAGCCCGTCGCGGATGTCGCGTTCCAGGCGGCGTTTCATCAGCAGGCGACCCCAGCGATCCGGGCAGGAATCGCTGAACACACCAAACATGTTCCGCCCCTCAGCGGGAAACTGAGCACCTGCAAAGGGGCCAATGCCAGGATCAATCCGGATGGCGCTCAGCGCTCGGTTTTGCAAGGCCAGGGGATCGTGTTCGTACTCGAACTTTTCGGTCTGTCGGGTTTTTCTTACGTGCAGCCAGCCAAGCCGTAAGGGGCCGTCGATACCTTCCCAGTCGGCATAAACCCCAATCATGGTCATTACGTGTCTTTCCTTTGCCGTGGTGGGATCAGCGCAGCCAGCGCATCGCTGCTGATCGTGCCCTTGTCGGGAGGGGGCATAGGATTTGAAGGTAGTGGCTTCGTACGAACGCTGGCGGGCTTAGTTGTAACTTTCTCTGACGCCATCGACGTATTCGTTCGGGTAACTGATGTCTTTGCGGATAGCAGCTTTGCATCCTGAAGATGTCTACCCAGCTCATCTTCCGATGCGACGGTGTTCAGGTCTTTTTCGAGGCCAAGGACCTGCAGGACCGCCAAGTAAGCGCCTATCGTGCTACCCGAAGATCCTCGCTCCAAGGCGCGGAGCGTCATCTGGGACATGCCGGCACGTTCAGCGGCTTGTTTGGCGGTGATTTTTCGGCGCATGCGAGCAAGTTTGATCCGCTCGCCAAGGCCGGCAAGCAAGCGTTCTGTAGCAGGTAGCAGCGGAGATGTTTTTTTTGCCATGCTATTATTCCTGCTCTTTTTTGCGGTATGTGAAAAAATAATAGCACTTTAATTGATCTATAAAAGTGCAATTATTTTGGCGATATTGGCTTGGAAGTTATAGTTTAATTGCACTGAGTAGGATTCAGAGGATCACTCATGACGCTCATAGCCCCCACGCTGATTCGCGAAACCTTCCCCGTCGGCCCCCTGCAGTGCAACTGCACCATCATCGGCGACCCCGTCAGCAAAAAGGCCATCGTGGTCGACCCTGGCGGCAATCATGAGCTGATCCTGGCACGGCTGGATGCCCTGGGCCTGAGGGTGGTGAGCATCATCCACACCCATGCCCATCTGGATCATTTCCTGGCATCCGGCCAGTTGAAAGAGAAGACCGGTGCCACCTTGCACCTGCACAAAGAAGATCAATTCCTTTGGGACAATCTGGAAATGCAATGCCAGATGTTTCGCGTGCCCTATACCCCCGTGCCTTCGCCGGACCGTTGGCTGGAACATGATGAAGAGTTGGCCTGCGGTTGTGGTGTGGCGTTGCACACGCCCGGCCATACGCCGGGGTCGATGAGCTTCTGGTTTGCCGATGCCAAGCTGCTGATTGCCGGCGACACACTGTTCCGTCGCGGTATCGGTCGCACCGATTTGTGGGGCGGCGACCAGGCGACCATCGTGCGCTCGATCAAGCAGCGCCTGTACATCCTGGACGAGGGTGCGACGGTGGTGACCGGGCACGGGCCGGATACCCGGCTGGGCGATGAAATGCGTGAGAACCCTTTTGTGCGGGCGTGAAGGAATAATTGCCGGGCTGAACGCGTTCTATAACAGGCAAACCTTGTAGCAAAAACTCAGGTCGTGTTCAGCGCGCGTCTGCTACGGTTTCTGTAGTCACGGAATTTTTACCGTTTGTCGCGTTCCAAACTCGGCACAGGTCCATTGCCAATGTCCTTTGCACCATAGAATGCAAAAGTAGGAGCTCCCTTCATGTTCACTTCGCGTCGTCTGCTTGTTGTCGCTACCGCCGTAGCCTTGTTGTCCGGCTGCGCATCACCTAATCCTTATGACGGCAGCAGCCAGGGACAGGCGAGTAATGAATCCGGCGGTATGAGCAAGACCGCCAAGTACGGTGGCCTGGGCGCTCTGGCCGGTGCATTGGCGGGTGCGGCCATCGATCACAACAACCGTGGCAAGGGCGCGCTGATTGGTGCGGTCGTTGCGGGTGCCGGTGCTGCGGGTTATGGCTACTACGCCGACCAACAGGAAAAGAAACTGCGTGAAAGCATGGCCAATACCGGTGTTGAAGTTCAGCGCCAGGGTGACCAGATCAAGCTGATCATGCCGGGCAACATCACCTTCGCGACCAACTCGGACGCGATCTCCAGCAGCTTCTACCAGCCGCTGAACAACCTGGCCAACTCGCTCAAGCAATTCAACCAGAACACTATCCAGATCGTCGGTTACACCGACAGCACCGGTAGCCGCCAGTTGAACATGGACCTGTCCCAGCGTCGTGCCCAGAGCGTGGCCAACTACCTGACGTCCCAGGGCGTCAACGGCGCCAACCTGAGTGCCCGCGGTGCCGGCCCGGATAACCCGATTGCCAGCAACGCCGACGTCAACGGCCGTGCCCAGAACCGTCGCGTAGAAGTGAATCTTGGCCCGATCCCAGGCCAGCAGTATGGCCAGCCAGGTGCCCAGCAACAGGCGCCACAACAGAACAACCAGTTCCAGGGCAATCCGTACTCGCAGTACCAGTAAATATTCGCTAATAAAAAAGGGCGCCATGCGGCGCCCTTTTTTGTGGCTGTCGTTTCGGTCAGTCGATGTACTCGAACACCTTGACGATTTTCTGTACCCCGGACACACCCTGCACCAAGTTAGCTGCGCGAGTGGCTTCGGCTTGGGTGAGCAGGCCCATCAGGTAGACGATGCCGTTGTCGGTCACGACCTTGATGCGCGAACCTGGGATCGCGTTATCGGTGAGCATCTGTGCCTTGATCTTGGTCGTCAGCAGCGCGTCGTTGCTGATGGCCAGCAGGGTGATCGGGTCCATCACTTGCAGTTCGTTGTGGACCTTCTTCACGCGCTGTACAGCGGCGGCGGCTTGTTCGGCCTGGGCCTTGAGGTCGGCGCGTGGCGTCTGGCCGGCGAGCAGCACGACGCCGTTGAAACTGGTAACCACAATGCGCGAGGCTCCGTTGCCCAGGTCGGTGGCGGCCTTGGCGACGTTGACTTCAACCTTGGTTTCGATCAGTGAGTCATCGATCTTGCTGCCGAAGGTACGGGTGCCCTTGTCATCCTGAATAGGGGTGTCTCGTGTTGCAGTGATGGCCGTGCTGCAGCCGCTGATAGCGAGGCACAGGGTGATGGCCAAAAGGCTGAGGCGGTTAACGGTCATTCTTCACTCCCAAACAGTTGGCTGTCGATCAGATCGCACAGGCAGTGGATCGCCAGCAGGTGGACTTCCTGAATACGTGCGGTGACATTGGCCGGGACGCGAATCTCCACGTCCTCAGGCAGCAGCAGCGAAGCCATGCCGCCGCCATCGCGCCCGGTCAATGCTACGACAATCATTTCGCGATCATGTGCGGCCTGGATCGCCTGAATAATATTCGCCGAGTTGCCGCTGGTGGAAATCGCCAGCAGTACATCGCCGGGTTGCCCCAGGGCGCGGATCTGCTTGGAGAAGATTTCGTTGTAGCTGTAGTCGTTGGCGATCGAGGTGATCGTCGACGAGTCAGTGGTCAAGGCAATGGCCGGCAGGCTAGGGCGCTCACGCTCGAAACGGTTGAGCAGCTCGGACGAGAAATGCTGGGCATCGCCGGCCGAACCGCCGTTGCCGCACGAAAGCATTTTGCCCTCATTGAGCAAGGCATTGACCATGACCTGACTGGCTTGCTCGATGTGCGGTGCAAGTACGTCCATCGCCTGTTGCTTGGTGTCGATGCTGGCCTGGAATAGCTGGCGAATTCGGGATTGCATGTCCATCTGTGTGACCTTAAGTGGCGCGGCTGTTTGGCACAGGAATGTGCAGCCCGCAAAGCAAAGAGCAAAAGTGTGTGGTGAAGATGTCCGGCGAATCAGCTGTCGAAGGCATCTTTGAGCCAGTTCAGATCAGCCTTACCAGACGGTGTGCTTTCTATGGCAACCACATCGAAACGGCAGGGGGCGTCGGCCCAGCGATGCTCTTTCTGCAGGAAAAACTGCGCGGCGAGTATCAGCTTTTGACGCTTGCGCCCGTCAATACTGGCGAGCGCGCCACCCCATTGTGCGTGTTTTCTGTAGCGGACTTCGACGAATACTACTGTATCGCCGTCAAGCATGACCAGATCAAGCTCGCCGCGTTTACACAACCAGTTCTGCGCCAGCAGGCGCAGACCCTGTTGTTGTAAGTGTTTCAGCGCTTGTAGCTCGGCATCCTTGCCGCTTTGTGCACTGGACCGCTCGGGCATCAGCGCGGGGTATCCGGCAGGCGCTGGATCTCGCCGCCGACAAACTTGGCCCATGGCATCTGGCGATCAACGCGCTGGTTGGCGCTGATGCCCAGGTTGCCCGACAGACCGTCAACACGGGTGTCCGGCAGTGCCTTGAGTTGCCCCAGGCGCGGCGCCAGGCGGTAGGCATCGACGCCCATCGCGTACAGGCGGCCGAGGCTGCCATTGGCTTGCGGCCATTGTGCGGCAACCTGGTTGCGCAGCGGATCGGTGGTGTTGAGCAGCCAAGGGGTTTCGCAGAACATCACGTTGGTCATGTCCAGGTACTGGTTCTTGTCGCCGCTGGCGCTGAACACGTGGGACGTGGCGTACACCGGCACGTCGCCAGCGTATTGGAAGTTCAGGGTCGGCTTGATCTGCTGGGCCAGTTGCGGGGTCACGGCCAGGAAGATGAACTCGATGTCCTGGCGGCGCGAAGGTTGCGCAGCGACGTCGGTGCCGACGGTGCTTTGCAGGCTCTTGGCGCGGCCTTCGCTTTTGCGCAGTTGGAACAGGTCGGCAATCTGCTGGGCAAGGGCAACAGGCTGATCGACATACTCGACCCCCATGACCTGGCCGCCATTGGCTTCCCAGTCCTGTCGGAAGGCCTTGTAGACGCGCTCACCCCATTCGCCACGGGGTACCATCGCGGCAGCGCGATGCAGGCCGTCGGCGCGTGCACGACGCGAGACTTCGCGGGCTTCGTCTTCTGCGGCCAGGCCGAACTGGAACAATTGCGCCGGGCTACGATCGGTCTCGCTGTAGTTCAGCGCCAGGGTGGTGATCGGCAACTGCGGGCGTGCGCTGAGCTGTTTGACCAGCGGCTTCTCCAGTGGGCCGACCACCAGTTGCACGCCGGCCGCCTGGGCTTTGGCGTAGAAGTCGTCGAGGGAGTTGAGGCGCGAGCTGTCATAGAACTCGATGACCGGCGGCTTCTGCCCGGCTTGTTCAGCCTGGTAGTGCGCAGCCATGAAGCCTTCACGCAGCGCCTTGCCGACGGAAGCCAGCGGGCCATCCTGTGGCAGCAGCAGGGCGATCTTGGTCAGGGGCTGGCTCGCCAGCTCCTTGAGCTTGGTCAGCGGCGTCGGCAATTGTACGGCCGCCGGGTGACCCGGGTTTTGCGCGCGCCAGGTGTCGATGGCAGCCTGTTGTTGCTCCAGCGTGCCGGCGCCTTTGACCGCCTGGGCCAGGGTAATCCAGCCGTCGAGCGTCGGGTTGCCGCTGGCTTGCAGTTGTTCGGCCGGCAGGGCGGCGATCAATACCCAGATGGCTTCATGGTTGCTTTTGGCGGCATCGCCCGTGAGTAGCGGGGCCATGGCCACACGTTCGCGGGCGGCGGCCAGGGTCTGGCCATCCGCTTCATAGGCACGGGCGTGCACGCTGCCGGTGCGGACCTGCTGTTCAGGCGGCAGGTCCTTCAGGCTTTGCAGGCTCGGGTGGTTCAGGGCGGTCAGCGCGGCCTTGGGCTGGTTGCGTGCCATGGCCAGTTCGGCGGCCAGGGTGCTGGCAAACACTTGCGCGGCTGGCTTGAGGACATCCAGGGGCACCTGCGCAAGAATCTGCGACGAGCGGCCAGGGTTGTTCTGTTTATAGGCCATGTCTGCCGCACTCAGGCGCAGCAGCGCGGCCTTTTCTGGTGTCTTGGCGGTGGTAGCCTGTTCGAGCAGTTGCTCGATACTGGCGTCCGGGGTCCGTGGAAGGTCGCCAAGGCTGGACGAGGGCGAGCTGGCACACGCGGCCAATAAGGCAGCGAGGCAGAGGGCGGAGAGCAGCCGCAGGCAAGCGATCATGTAAGTGTTCCTGATACCGATCAAATTAGCGTGGAATTGTACCCAAGCACTGGCCCAGGCGCGATGTTACTGGCGTGAAACCGTCGATTTAGGTCGTGCAAATGTTGCAACGGGCGTTAAACGGCTGAAAAGGCATCGGCCGTGATGGCATATTTTCCAGGCGCCTACGCGCTACAATGCCCCTTTTGCCAACCATCGAGGTGTGCGTTTTGACTGCTCCAGGTCCTTTGAATTCCACTGCAGGCTCGCTTTTTGTCGTGGCGACGCCCATTGGCAACCTGGACGACATCAGTGCCCGGGCATTGAAAGTGTTGCGCGAGGTTAAATTGATCGCGGCTGAAGACACGCGGCACTCCCAGCGGTTGATGCAGCATTTTGGTATCAGCACGCCATTAGCGGCTTGCCATGAGCACAACGAGCGCGAGGAAGGCAGTCGCTTCATCCTGCGCCTGCTGGCCGGCGACGATGTAGCGTTGATCTCCGACGCGGGCACGCCGCTGATCTCCGACCCCGGCTACCACCTGGTGCGTCAGGCGCGGGCCGCTGGTATCAATGTAGTGCCTGTTCCGGGAGCGTGCGCGCTGATCGCTGCATTGTCGGCGGCGGGCCTGCCGTCCGACCGTTTCATCTTTGAGGGTTTTCTTCCGGCTAAAGCAGTAGGGCGCCGTGCTCGCCTTCAAGCGCTGAAGGAAGAACCACGCACGTTGATCTTCTATGAGGCCCCGCATCGTATCCTCGAATGCCTGCAGGACATGGAGCAGGTGTTCGGCGGCGAACGCCTGGCGCTGCTGGCCCGCGAGCTGACCAAGACCTTCGAAACCCTCAAGGGCCTGCCGCTGGAAGAGCTGCGCGCGTTTGTCGAAGGCGACAGCAATCAGCAGCGCGGCGAATGCGTGGTGCTGGTGGCGGGCTGGACGGCGCCTGAGGATGAAGACGCGGTGGGCAGCGAGGCCATGCGCATCCTGGACCTGCTGCTCAAGGACATGCCACTCAAGCGTGCGGCGGCCCTGGCGGCGGAAATTACCGGCGTGCGCAAGAACCTCTTGTATCAAGCAGCGCTGGATAAGCAGAAAGCTGAATAGTTCCGGCGTTGAACCTGTATTCCGTCTGAACGTGATGGCAATTCTGAACTTTTATTACTTGTCCTAAGTCCGCCGTGCCGTTAACCTGCGCGGCGGAGAGTCGATTGGACAGTCGCTGCCCTCTATGAAAATTAGGGGGGGGAGGAAAGTCCGGGCTCCATAGGGCGAAGTGCCAGGTAATGCCTGGGAGGCGTGAGCCTACGGAAAGTGCCACAGAAAATAACCGCCTAAGCACTTCGGTGCCGGTAAGGGTGAAAAGGTGCGGTAAGAGCGCACCGCACGACTGGCAACAGTTCGTGGCTAGGTAAACCCCACTTGGAGCAAGACCAAATAGGGTCCCAAGGCGTGGCCCGCGCTGGGACCGGGTAGGTTGCTAAAGATGTCCAGTGATGGCCATCGTAGACGAATGACTGTTCAAGACAGAACCCGGCTTACAGATCGACTCTCCACCTTTTTCCTTTTGTCCGAATCTCGGGCAGAAAACCGGTAGTAACGCAAGAATCCCTCCCTGCCGAATCATTGGCAGATGCATCTTCGTAATACCAAAAAAATCTTACTCTTAATAAATTACTTTAACTTCGAGCTATAGCTCTTTGAGCTATTTGCGCTTGTTGGGCCAAAAACATCGCCGAACTCTGGTTTCTCCTCCCTTTACGCTCCTAAATCTCCGTTCTGTAAGGCTTTTCCTTGAATCCGCGCCTTGACGGTGTGGTAGGCGCATTCCTATAGTGTGCGCAAGTGGCGGAAAGTGGCACAAAGTGGGTTTTTTGAACGTAAAACGCTAAAATTTGGAGAAACGCATCTGTGTTTCGCGGAGCTAACGCTATCAGTCTCGATGCAAAAGGCCGTCTCGCCATGCCGAGCCGGTATCGTGACGAGCTCATTTCGCGAAGTTCCGGACAGTTGATCATCACGATCGATGCCGTTGACCCTTGTTTATGTGTTTACCCCCTCGATGAGTGGGAGTTGATTGAAACCAAATTGCGCGCCTTGCCTTCATTGCGTGAAGAGAACCGCCGCCTGCAGCGTTTGCTGATCGGTAATGCCGTCGACCTCGAGTTGGATGGCAGCGGTCGTTTCCTGGTGCCTCCGCGTCTGCGCGAATACGCCAAGCTGGACAAGCGCGCAATGCTGGTCGGCCAACTGAACAAGTTCCAATTGTGGGACGAAGATGCCTGGGATGCTGTTTCTGCAGCTGACCTGGCTGCTATTCAACAACCGGGCGCTATGCCTGATGAACTGCGTGATTTGATCCTGTGACTATTGATAGCGGCTTTAACCACATCACCGTACTGCTTGACGAAGCCGTTGAGGCTCTCGCCGTACGCGCGGATGGCTGCTATCTGGATGGCACCTTTGGCAGGGGCGGGCACAGCCGGTTGATACTCAGCCAGCTCGGGTCCGACGGCAAACTCCTCGGGTTCGACAAAGACCCTCAAGCGATTGCCACCGGGCAAGCGCTAGCGGCCGAAGACGGCCGCTTTGTCGTTGTGCAGCGCAGCTTTGCCGAGCTGGGCGCCGAAGTCGCCGAGCGTGGCATGGCGGGCAAAGTGGCCGGGGTTTTGCTCGACTTGGGCGTGTCTTCGCCACAACTCGACGACCCGGAGCGCGGCTTCAGTTTCATGAATGATGGCCCGCTCGACATGCGCATGGACCCGACTCGGGGCATTAGCGCAGCGGAGTTCATCGCGACCGCGCCCCATGAAGAAATCACCCGCGTGTTCAAGGAATACGGTGAAGAACGCTTCGCCGGCCGTATGGCCCGTGCCGTGGTCGAACGTCGTGAAATCCAGCCGTTCGAACGCACCGCCGACCTGGCCGAAGTGCTGAAAGTCGCCAACCCGGCATGGGAAAAAGGCAAGAACCCAGCGACCCGTGCGTTCCAGGGCCTGCGCATTCACGTCAACAACGAATTGGGTGACTTGGAGGCCGGCCTTGAGGCTGCCCTCGACGCGCTGGAAGTGGGCGGTCGCCTGGTAGTGATCAGCTTCCACTCCCTGGAAGACCGTATCGTCAAACTGTTCATGCGTCGCCTGGTCAAGGGTGAGTCCGACAACCTGCCGCGCAACCTGCCGGTCCGTTTCGAAGCCTTTGTGCCGAAAATCAAAATCCATGGCAAAGCGCAGTTCGCTTCCGAAGCCGAACTCAAGGCCAACCCACGTTCCCGTAGCGCCGTCATGCGTGTCGCGGAGAAGTTGCGGTGAGCAAGCTTTTCGCCAAGCCCCTCCCGGGCGGCAGCTTCTTCATGATGCTGCTGTACGTTGGCGTGCTGGTGTCCGCTATCGCGGTGTCTTACAGCGCCCATTACAACCGCCAGTTACTCAATACCCTGTATGGGGAATTGAGTGTGCGTGACAAAGCGCAGGCGGAGTGGGGTCGGTTGATCCTCGAGCAAAGCACCTGGACGGCCCATAGCCGCATCGAAGTGCTGGCCACCGAGCAGCTGAAAATGCACATTCCTGGCGCGGCTGAAGTTCGCATGGTGGCGCCATGATGAAACTCGAGGGCGCACTCTACCCATGGCGCTTCCGTCTGATGATGGGATTGCTGGCGTTGATGGTGGGCGCGATCGCCTGGCGGATCATCGACCTGCAAGTGGTCGACCGTGACTTCCTGATCGGCCAGGGCGACGCCCGTAGCCTGCGGCATATTCCGATTCCTGCGCACCGCGGTTTGATCACCGACCGTAATGGCGAACCCCTGGCCGTCAGTACCCCGGTTACCACGCTGTGGGCCAACGCCAAGGAGCTGCAAGTAGCCAAGGACAAGTGGCCGGAACTGGCGGCGGCGCTGGGGCAGGACCCGAAAGCCTTGGCTGAGCGCCTGGAAGCCCAGGCCAATAAAGAATTCATCTACCTGGTTCGCGGGCTGACCCCTGAACAAGGCCAGCAAGTGCTCGATCTTAAAGTCCCCGGTGTGTACGGCATCGAGGAGTTCCGTCGTTTCTACCCGGCCGGTGAGACCACCGCGCACATGGTCGGCTTCACCGACATCGATGACCATGGCCGTGAAGGCGTGGAACTCGCCTATGATGAATGGCTCGCCGGGGTTCCCGGCAAACGACAAGTCATCAAGGATCGGCGCGGCAGACTGATCAAGGATGTCCAAGTCACCAAAAACGCCAAGGCCGGTAAGCCCTTGGCGTTGTCGATTGACCTGCGCCTGCAATACCTGGCCAACCGCGAGCTGCGTAACGCGATCATCGAGAACGGCGCCAAGGCCGGCAGCCTGGTGATCATGGACGTGAAGACCGGCGAGATCCTCGCCATGGTTAACCAGCCGACCTACAACCCGAATAACCGTCGCAACCTGCAGCCGGCGATGATGCGCAACCGCGCGATGATCGACGTGTTCGAACCGGGTTCGACCATGAAAGCCATCTCCATGAGTGCCGCCCTCGAAACCGGACGCTGGAAGCCCAGCGACAAGGTCGAGGTGTATCCAGGCACCTTGCAGTTGGGCAAATACACCATTCGTGACGTGTCCCGTACCGAAGGTCCGGTGCTGGATCTGACAGGTATCCTGATCAACTCCAGTAACGTGGGCATGAGTAAGGTCGCCTTCGATATCGGTGGCGAAACCATCTACCACCTGGCGCAGAAGATCGGTCTGGGCCAGCCCACTGGCCTCGATTTCCCAGGCGAACGCGTGGGCAACCTGCCGAACTATCGCGACTGGAAAAAGGCCGAGACCGCCACACTTTCCTACGGCTACGGCTTGTCGGTGACCGCGATCCAACTGGCCCACGCTTTCTCTGTATTGGCGAACAATGGCCGGATGGTTCCGCTGAGCCTGATCCACGTCGACGAAGCGCCGAAAGCCACCCAGGTGATCCCGGAAAACGTCGCCAAGACCATGCAAGGCATGCTGCAACAAGTGATCGAAGCCCCGCGTGGCGTATTCCGTGCCCAGGTGCCGGCGTACCACGTGGCCGGCAAGTCGGGTACGGCGCGTAAAACCTCGGTGGGCACCAAGGGCTACGCCGAAAATTCCTACCGTTCGCTGTTCGCCGGTTTCGGCCCGATGAGCGATCCGCGCTACGCCATCGTCGTTGTGATCGATGAGCCGAGCAAAGCCGGTTACTTCGGTGGCCTGGTATCGGCGCCGGTGTTCAGCAAAGTGATGTCCGGCACCCTGCGCCTGATGAACATCACGCCGGATAACTTGCCGCCGACCCAACAAGCGAACGCCGGACCACCGGCTGCTGCCGTAAAAGCCAATGGAGGGCGCGGCTGATGTCTCTTAGCCTGAACAAGATTTTTGCCCACGCCGGTCGCGATCTGCTGATTCGCGAATTGAGCCTGGATAGCCGCAATGTGCGTGCCGGTGACCTGTTCCTTGCGGTGCCTGGCGGTAAGTTCGATGGTCGCGCGCATATCGCGGATGCGTTGCAACGCGGCGCGGCCGCCGTGGCCTATGAAGTGGAAGGCGCTACTGTGCTGCCGATCACCGACGTGCCGTTGATTCCGGTCAAAGGTTTGGCCAAGCAACTTTCGGATATCGCCGGGCGTTTCTATGGTGATCCGAGTCGACACGTGAATCTGGTCGGTGTCACCGGCACCAACGGCAAGACCAGCGTGACCCAACTGATTGCCCAGGCGCTTGACCTGCTGGGTCAGCACTGTGGCATCGTCGGCACACTGGGCACCGGTTTCTACGGCGCGCTGCAAAGCGGCCTGCACACCACGCCGAATCCAATCGCCGTGCAAGCGACCCTGGCCGACCTGAAAAAGGCCGGTGCCAAGGCGGTTGCCATGGAAGTGTCGTCCCACGGTTTGCACCAGGGCCGCGTGGCTGCGCTGGCGTTTGATGTGGCGGTGATGACCAACCTGTCCCGCGATCACCTCGACTACCACGGCACCATGGAAGCCTACGCTGCTGAAAAGGCCAAGCTGTTTGCCTGGAACGACCTCAAGTGCCGCGTGGTGAACCTGGATGATGCGTTCGGCCGCCAACTGGCTGCCGAAGACCGTGAATCGCGTCTGATCAGCTACAGCCTGGAGGATTCCAGCGCGTACCTGTATTGCCGCGAAGCCCACTTCAACGACGAAGGCGTGCGCGCCACACTGGTGACGCCGCAGGGCGAGCATCATTTGCGCAGCAGCCTGCTCGGGCGTTTCAACCTGAGCAACACACTGGCGGCCGTCGGTGCCTTGCTCGGCCTGGATTACGCCCTCGACGAAATCCTGCGTGTACTGCCGAAGCTGGAAGGCCCGGTCGGTCGCATGCAGCGCCTGGGTGGCGGCAAGCAGCCGCTGGTGGTGGTCGATTACGCCCACACGCCCGATGCCCTGGAAAAAGTCCTGGTTGCCCTGCGTCCACATGCCAAGGGCAAACTGCTGTGCCTGTTCGGTTGCGGCGGTGACCGTGATCGCGGCAAACGTCCGCTGATGGCTGAGATCGTCGAACGCCTTGCCGATGGCGTGCTCGTCACCGACGACAACCCGCGCAGTGAAGACCCGGGCCAGATTTTCGACGACATCCGTGTCGGCTTCAAAGACGTGTCCAAGGCCACGTTTGTCGCCGGTCGCGGCGCCGCCATTGCCCAACTGATCGCCAGCGCCGGTGCTGACGACGTGGTGGTGTTGGCCGGTAAAGGTCACGAGGACTATCAGGAAATCAACGGCGAGCGCCACGCCTTCTCTGATCTGGTCGAGGCCGATCACGCCTTGACCGCTTGGGAGGTCGCCCATGCTTAAAGCGATGACATTCAGCGA
This sequence comes from Pseudomonas reactans, assembly GCF_013385825.1. Lineage (GTDB taxonomy): Bacteria > Pseudomonadota > Gammaproteobacteria > Pseudomonadales > Pseudomonadaceae > Aquipseudomonas > Aquipseudomonas reactans. The sequence continues at coordinate 307,870 of NZ_JACAPG010000006.1, forward strand.
ACTGACCCAGGCCCTGTCGGCCCGTGTGCTGTCGAGCGATTGCAGCTTTGACGGCGTCAGTATCGACAGCCGCGCCATCAAGCCTGGGCAGTTGTTTGTTGCCCTGGCTGGCCCGCGTTTCGATGGTCACGACTACCTGAATGACGTCGCCGCCAAAGGTGCCGTCGGTGCGTTGGTGCAGCGCGAAGTGCCTGATTCAACGTTGCCACAACTGCTGGTTGCCGACACACGTCTGGCGCTGGGCCAACTGGGTGCGCTGAACCGTGCGGCCTTCGACAAGCCTGTTGCAGCCATCACCGGCTCCAGCGGCAAGACCACGGTCAAGGAACTGCTCGCTGGCGTGTTGCGCACGCGTGGCCCGGTCCTCGCGACCCGTGGCAACCTGAACAATGATTTCGGCGCTCCGCTGACCCTGCTTGAACTGGCCCCGGAACACACAGCGGCCGTGATCGAACTGGGCGCATCGCGGGTTGGCGAAATCGCCTACACCGTAGCGCTGACCAAGCCCCACGTGGCGATCATCAACAACGCCGGTACCGCCCACGTTGGCGAGTTCGGTGGCCCGGAAAAAATCGTCGAAGCCAAGGGTGAAATCCTTGAAGGCCTCGATGCATCGGGCACCGCTGTATTGAATCTTGACGACAAGGCCTTCGAAACCTGGCGTGTGCGTGCCGCCGGTCGCAAGGTCCTGACATTTGCCGTGCTCAATGCCGCGGCTGATTTCCATGCCTCAAACATTACCGTTGATGCGCGTGGCTGCCCGTCCTTTACCTTGCACACCCCGCAAGGCAACGAACACGTGCAACTGAACCTGCTGGGCAACCATAACGTCGCGAATGCCTTGGCCGCCGCCGCTGCTGCGTACGCCCTGGGCGTGTCGCTGTTCGGTATCGCCACGGGCCTTGGCGCAGTACAACCCGTCAAAGGGCGCACCGTGGCGCAGTTGGCCAGCAACGGCATGCGCGTGATCGACGACACCTATAACGCCAACCAGTCCTCCATCTGCGCGGCCATCGACCTGCTCAAAAGCTTCGACGGCCGCAAGGTTTTGGTGCTGGGTGATATCGCCGAACTGGGCGAGTGGGCCGAACAGTCCCACCGCGACGTCGGCGCTTACGCTGCCGGCAAAGTCGACGCGCTGTACGCCGTCGGCCCGCACATGGCGCACGCGGTCAGCGTATTCGGCCCTGATGCCCGTCATTTTGCGACCCAGGCCGAGCTGATCCAGGCGCTGACGGCGGCTGAACACGACAAACACACAACCATTTTGATCAAGGGATCGCGCAGCGCGGTGATGGAAAACGTCGTCGCGGCCTTGTGTGGCTCAAGTACGGAGAAACATTAATGCTGCTGCTGCTGGCTGAGTATCTGCAACAGTTCCACAAAGGCTTCGCGGTCTTTCAGTACCTGACCCTGCGCGGGATCCTGGGTGTGCTGACCGCGTTGTGTTTGTCGCTGTTCCTGGGGCCGTGGATGATCCGCACCCTGCAGAACCTGCAAATTGGTCAATCGGTTCGTAATGACGGCCCGCAGTCGCACCTGTCCAAATCCGGCACCCCGACCATGGGCGGCGCGCTGATCCTGTCGTCCATCGGCATCAGCACCTTGCTCTGGGCTGACCTGCACAACCGCTACGTGTGGACCGTGTTGCTGGTGACCCTGTTGTTCGGCGCCATCGGCTGGGTGGACGACTATCGCAAGGTGATCGAAAAGAACTCCAAAGGGCTGCCAAGCCGCTGGAAGTATTTCTGGCAGTCGGTGTTCGGCCTTGGCGCTGCGATATTCCTCTACACCACTGCGCCAAGCGCGGTGGAAACCACCTTGATCATCCCGATGCTCAAGGACGCCAGCATTCCCCTGGGCGTCGGTTTCGTGGTGCTGACCTACTTCGTGATTGTCGGCTCCAGCAACGCGGTCAATCTGACTGATGGCCTCGACGGCCTGGCGATCATGCCGACGGTTATGGTGGGCGGCGCGCTCGGCATCTTCTGCTACCTGTCGGGTAACGTGAAATTCGCTGAATACCTGCTGATCCCTTACGTACCGGGCGCGGGTGAATTGATCGTGTTCTGCGGCGCGCTGATCGGTGCCGGCCTGGGCTTCCTGTGGTTCAACACGTATCCCGCACAAGTCTTCATGGGTGACGTCGGCGCACTGGCGCTGGGCGCGGCCCTCGGCACCATCGCCGTGATCGTTCGCCAGGAAATCGTGCTGTTCATCATGGGCGGTGTATTCGTGATGGAAACCCTGTCGGTGGTCATCCAGGTGGCGTCCTTCAAATTGACCGGGCGTCGTGTGTTCCGCATGGCGCCGATTCACCACCACTTTGAACTCAAGGGCTGGCCCGAGCCGCGCGTGATTGTCCGCTTCTGGATCATCACCGTGATTCTGGTGCTGATCGGCCTTGCCACCCTGAAACTGAGGTAGAAACGAGTGTCCCTGATCGCTTCAGACCACTTCCGCATCGTTGTCGGCCTCGGCAAGAGCGGCATGTCCCTGGTTCGCTTCCTGGCGAACCGGGGCAAGCCGTTTGCCGTGGCCGATACGCGGGAAAATCCACCGGAGCTGGTCACGCTGCGCCGTGACTACCCGCACGTGGAAGTGCGTTGTGGCGAGTTGGATGTCGAGTTTCTGTGCCGTGCCGACGAGCTCTACGTGAGCCCCGGCCTGGCCATCGCAACCCCGGCCCTGCAAGCCGCCGCTGCCCGTGGCGTGAAGCTGTCCGGCGACATCGACCTGTTCGCGCGTAACGCGCAGGCGCCGATCGTGGCCATCAGCGGTTCCAACGCGAAAAGCACCGTGACCACCCTGGTCGGCGAGATGGCGGCTGCGGCCGGCAAGCGCGTGGCGGTGGGCGGTAACCTCGGCACCCCGGCGCTGGACCTGCTCAACGACGACGTCGAGTTGTACGTGATGGAGCTGTCGAGCTTCCAGTTGGAAACCACCCACGACCTCGGTGCTGAAGTGGCCACCGTGTTGAACGTGAGTGAAGACCACATGGACCGCTACAGCGGCCTGCCGGCTTATCACTTAGCCAAGCACCGGATCTTCCGGGGTGCCAAGCAAGTGGTGGTTAACCGTCAGGATGCGCTGAGCCGTCCGCTGATGGGCGAGGGCCTGCCATGCTGGACCTTCGGCCTGAGCAGACCCGACTTCAAAGCCTTCGGCATTCGCGAAGAGAACGGCGAGAAATACCTGGCCTTCGAATTCCAGAACCTGATGCCGGTGCGCGAGCTGAAAATCCGTGGCGCCCATAACCAGTCCAACGCCCTGGCGGCATTGGCACTGGGGCATGCCGTTGGCCTGCCGTTCGACGCCATGCTGTCGGCCTTGCGCACGTTCGGCGGCCTGGAGCATCGCTGCCAATGGGTGCGCGATCTCGACGGGGTCAGCTATTACAACGATTCCAAGGCCACCAACGTCGGTGCGGCCCTGGCGGCTATCGAAGGCCTTGGCGCCGATATCGAAGGCAAGCTGGTGCTGATCGCCGGTGGCGACGGCAAGGGTGCCGACTTCAAGGACCTCAAAGGCCCGGTTGCCGAGCATTGCCGCGCCGTGGTGCTGATGGGCCGCGACTCCGATTTGATCGCCTCCGCCCTTGGCGATGCCGTGCCGCAAGTGCGCGCCACCTCCCTGGACGACGCCATCGCGCAATGCAAAGCCCTGGCCCAGCCGGGCGATGCGGTGCTGCTGTCGCCGGCGTGCGCCAGTTTCGACATGTTCAAGAACTACGAAGAGCGCGGCCAACTGTTCGCCGCCGCCGTGGAGGCCTTGGCATGAGTATCAATTTCCGGAACATCATCAAGCCGTACCCGTCGCCGATCATTACAGGGCGCGGTATCGACCTCGATTTCCCGATGCTCGCCGGTTGCCTGGCGCTGTTGGGCCTGGGCCTGGTGATGATCACCTCGGCTTCGTCCGAAGTGGCGGCCGTGCAGTCGGGCAACACCCTGTACATGATGATCCGTCACCTGGTGTACCTGGTGATCGGCCTTGGCGCGTGCATCGTCACCATGATGATCCCGATCGCCACCTGGCAGCGCCTGGGTTGGCTGATGCTGATCGGTGCGTTCGGCCTGCTGATCATGGTGATCCTGCCCGGCATTGGCCGCGAGGTGAACGGTTCGATGCGCTGGATCGGCTTCGGTGCGTTCAACGTACAGCCGTCGGAAATCGCCAAGGTGTTCGTGGTGATCTACCTGGCCGGTTACCTGGTGCGTCGCCAGAAAGAAGTGCGCGAAAGCTGGATGGGCTTCTTCAAGCCCTTCATCGTGCTGCTGCCGATGGCCGGCCTGTTGCTGATGGAGCCCGACTTCGGTGCCACCGTCGTGATGATGGGCGCAGCGGCGGCGATGCTGTTCCTAGGTGGCGTCGGCCTGTTCCGCTTCACCTTGATGGTGGTGCTGGCCGTGGCGGCCGTGACCATCCTGGTACAGGCGCAACCCTACCGGATGGCACGTCTGATCACCTTTACCGACCCGTGGTCCGACCAGTTCGGTTCCGGCTACCAGTTGACCCAGGCGCTGATCGCCTTCGGTCGCGGCGAGTGGCTCGGCGTGGGCCTGGGCAACAGCGTGCAGAAGCAGTTCTACCTGCCGGAAGCGCACACCGACTTCGTGTTCTCGGTGCTCGCCGAAGAGCTCGGCGTGGTCGGTTCACTATGCACCGTCGCACTGTTCGTGTTCGTGTGTGTGCGCGGCATGTACATCGGCCTGTGGGCCGAGAAGGCCAAACAGTATTTCGCTGCTTATGTGGCGTACGGCTTGTCGTTCCTGTGGATCGGCCAGTTCCTGATCAATATCGGTGTAAACGTCGGCCTGCTGCCGACCAAGGGCCTGACTTTACCGTTCCTCAGTTATGGCGGCAGTTCGTTGGTGATTTGCTGCGCGTGCCTGGGCTTGTTGCTGCGCATCGAGTGGGAGAGTCGAACTCACCTGGGCAGCGAAGAGATGGAATTCAGCGAAAGCGACTTCGCCGAGGAGCCGACCCATGGGCGCTAACGTGCTGATCATGGCAGGCGGCACCGGGGGCCACGTATTCCCGGCCTTGGCTTGCGCACGCGAATTCCAGAACCGTGGCTACACCGTGCACTGGTTGGGTACGCCGCGTGGCATCGAAAACGAACTGGTGCCGAATGCCGGTTTGCCGCTGCACCTGATCAACGTCACCGGCTTGCGTGGCAAGGGCAAGTTGTCCCTGCTCAAGGCGCCGTTCGTGTTGCTCAAGGCGGTGTGGCAGGCGCGCAAAGTCATTCGTGAACTGAAGCCGGTGTGTGCGCTCGGTTTTGGTGGCTATGTGACCGGTCCTGGTGGCGTCGCCGCCAAGCTCGCGGGTGTGCCGGTGATCGTGCACGAGCAGAACGCCGTCGCCGGTACCGCCAACCGCCTGCTGGTGCCATTGGCGGCTCGGGTGTGTGAAGCGTTCCCGAAAACTTTTGGCGCCTCGGACAAGCTGCGCACCACCGGCAACCCGGTGCGCACCGAACTGTTTATGGACATCGCCCGTGAAGCACTGCAAGGGCGCAAGCCGCACCTGCTGGTCATGGGCGGCAGCCTGGGCTCCGAGCCATTGAACAAACTGCTGCCGGAAGCCCTGGCGCAACTCCCTGTGGAATTGCGCCCGGAAGTCTTCCATCAGGCTGGCAAAGATCACGGTGAAGTCACCGCCACGCGTTATCGCGAAGCCGGTGTTGAGGCGAACGTACAGCCCTTCATCAAAGACATGGCCCACGCCTATGGCTGGGCCGACCTGGTGGTCTGCCGCTCCGGTGCGCTGACCGTCAGTGAACTGGCCGCCGCCGGTCTGCCGTCCTTGCTGGTGCCTTTGCCCCACGCGATCGACGATCACCAGACCCGCAACGCCGAATATTTGGCCGGGGAGGGCGCTGCCTTCCTGCTGCCGCAAAGAACGACTGGCGCCGCCGATTTGGCCGCACGCCTGACTGAGGTTTTGATGCAACCGGAACGACTCAATAACATGGCGAGCACCGCAAGCCGCCTGGCCAAACCTGACGCAACCCGCACCGTGGTCGATATCTGCCTGGAGGTGGCCCATGGTTGAGAATCAGAAAGCCATGCCGCAACCGGAAATGCGCCGCATCCGTCGCATCCATTTCGTCGGTATCGGCGGCGTGGGCATGTGCGGGATTGCCGAAGTGTTGCTGAACCTGGGCTACCAGGTGTCAGGCTCTGACTTGAAAGAGTCGCCGGTCACCGATCGCCTGAAAACCTTCGGTGCACAGATCTTTATCGGCCACCGTGCCGAGAACGCCGCCGAGGCCGACGTACTGGTGGTATCCAGCGCCGTGAACACCTCCAACCCGGAAGTGGCCACTGCCCTTGAGCGCCGCATTCCCGTGGTGCCACGCGCCGAGATGCTGGCCGAGCTGATGCGCTACCGCCACGGCATCGCCGTTGCCGGTACCCACGGCAAAACCACCACCACCAGCCTGATCGCCTCGGTGTTCGCGGCCGGTGGCCTGGACCCGACGTTCGTCATCGGTGGCCGCCTGAATGCAGCGGGCACCAACGCACAATTGGGCACCAGCCGTTACCTGATCGCCGAAGCCGATGAAAGCGACGCAAGCTTCCTGCACCTGCAACCGCTGGTCGCTGTCGTCACCAACATCGACGAAGACCACATGGCGACCTACGACGGTGACTTCAACAAACTGAAGAAAACCTTCGTCGAGTTCCTGCACAACCTGCCGTTCTACGGCCTGGCCGTGGTGTGCCTGGACGATCCGGTGGTGCGTGAAATCCTGCCACTGGTCAAACGTCCGACCGTGACCTACGGCTTCAGCGAAGACGCCGACGTGCGCGCCATCAATGTGCGCCAGGAAGGCATGCAAACCTTCTTCACCGTGCTGCGTCCGGAGCGCGAGCCGCTGGATGTCTCGGTGAACATGCCGGGCAACCACAACGTGCTCAATTCCTTGGCGACCATTTGCATCGCCACCGACGAAGGCGTCAGCGATGAAGCCATCGTCGAAGGCTTGTCGCGCTTTGCCGGCGTAGGCCGTCGCTTCCAGGTCTACGGCCAGTTGCCGGTAGAAGGCGGTGACGTGATGCTGGTGGACGACTACGGTCATCACCCGACCGAAGTCGCTGCGGTAATCAAAGCCGTGCGCGGTGGCTGGCCGGAGCGTCGCCTGGTGATGGTCTACCAGCCGCACCGCTATAGCCGTACCCGCGATCTGTACGACGATTTCGTCAATGTATTGGCCGATGCCAACGTGCTGTTGCTGATGGAGGTGTACCCGGCCGGTGAAGAACCGATCCCGGGCGCTGATAGCCGCAAGCTGTGCAACAGCATTCGTCAGCGTGGCCAGTTGGACCCGATCTACATCGAGCGCGGTGTGGACCTGGCGCCGATCGTCAAGCCGCTGCTGCGGGCCGGTGACATTTTGCTGTGCCAGGGCGCCGGTGACATTGGTGGTCTTGCGCCTAAGTTGCTGGCGAGCCCGCTGTTCGCTGCTGCGAAGGGGAAGTCGAAATGATCAACGACTACGGCTCCCTGTTCTCGACAATCGCACCGGCCGACTTCGGTCGCGTAGCGGTGCTGTTCGGCGGTAAAAGCGCTGAACGTGAAGTGTCGCTCAAGTCCGGCAACGCCGTACTCGAAGCCCTGCAAAGCGCCGGTGTGAATGCCTTCGGCATCGACGTGGGCGATGACTTCCTCGCTCGCCTGCTGGCCGAGAAGATCGACCGCGCCTTCATCATCCTGCACGGCCGTGGCGGTGAAGACGGCAGCATGCAAGGCCTGCTGGAGTGCGCTGGCATCCCTTACACCGGCAGCGGCATCCTTGCTTCCGCGCTGGCGATGGACAAGTTGCGCACCAAGCAGGTGTGGCACAGCCTGGGCATTCCAACCCCGCGTCACAGCGTTCTGTGCAGCGAAGACGATTGTATTTCTGCAGCCAAGGAACTGGGCCTGCCTTTGATCGTCAAACCTGCCCATGAAGGCTCCAGTATCGGCATGGCTAAAGTGAACTCGGCCGCCGAATTGATCGACGCATGGAAAGCGGCAAGTACCTACGATTCGCAAGTGTTGGTGGAACAGTGGATTTCCGGTCCCGAGTACACCATCGCCACCCTGCGTGGTCAGGTTTTGCCGCCTATCGCATTGGGCACGCCCCACACCTTTTACGACTACGACGCCAAGTACCTGGCTTCCGATACCCAGTACCGGATCCCGTGCGGCCTTGACGCAAGCAAAGAACAGGAATTGATGGACCTCACGGCGAAAGCCTGTGAGGCGCTGGGTATCGCCGGTTGGGCGCGGGCAGACGTGATGCAGGATGACCAAGGGAATTTCTGGTTCCTGGAAGTCAACACCGCACCGGGCATGACCGACCACAGCCTGGTCCCCATGGCAGCCCGTGCGGCCGGTTTGGACTTCCAGCAGTTGGTGCTGGCGATCCTGGCCGACAGCATTGAGCCAAGAGGCTAAGGACATGAAAGGCGCATCGCTTCGTCATCAGCCCCCACAAGTACCGAGCCGCAAGCCGGTGCCACGGGGTGCCAGCCGAATGGTGGCTAAAGAGCCGATGTCGGCGCGCCTGCCGAAAGCCAATTTTGGTTTCCTCAAGGCGCTGTTCTGGCCGGTGTTGCTGGTGGTGCTGGGTTTCGGAACCTACGAAGGCGCGCAGCGCCTGTTGCCGTATGCCGACCGGCCGATCACCAAGATCAGTGTGCAGGGCGACTTGAGCTACATCAGCCAGCAAGCGGTACAGCAGCGCATCGGCCCGTACCTGGCGGCGAGCTTCTTTACCATCGACCTGGCCGGTATGCGCGCAGAGCTGGAACAGATGCCGTGGATCGCCCACGCCGAGGTCCGCCGCGTATGGCCAGACCAGGTGACGATCCGTCTGGAAGAACAACTGCCCGTGGCCCGTTGGGGCGACGAAGCGCTGTTGAACAACCAGGGCCAGGCGTTCACCCCGCGTGAGCTGGCCAACTATGAGCACCTGCCGCAGCTGTTCGGGCCGCAGCGGGCGCAGCAACAAGTGATGCAGCAGTACCAGGCCTTGAGTCAGATGCTGCGTCCCATGGGCTTCTCCATCGCACGCCTGGAACTGCGTGAGCGGGGCAGCTGGTTTTTGACGACCGGGGCAGGCAGTTCCGGCCCGGGCATCCAGTTGTTGCTGGGACGCGACCGCTTGGTGGAAAAGATGCGCCGCTTCATTGCCATCTATGACAAGACCTTGAAAGAACAGATTACGAACATTGCGAGCGTCGACCTGCGTTACGCCAACGGCCTTGCCGTCGGCTGGCGTGAACCGGCTGCGCCCACGGCAGCGCAACCCGCTGTCGCGAAGAATTAAGAAGAGGCAGGACCCATGGCAAACGTGCAAAGCGGCAAAATGATCGTCGGTCTCGATATCGGCACCTCCAAGGTGGTGGCGCTGGTGGGCGAGGTCGGGGAAGACGGCGTTATCGAAATCGTCGGTATTGGCACGCATCCGTCCCGGGGCCTGAAGAAGGGCGTGGTGGTGAACATCGAGTCCACCGTGCAATCGATCCAGCGCGCCATCGAAGAAGCGCAGCTGATGGCCGGTTGCCGGATCCACTCGGCGTTCGTCGGCGTGGCGGGCAACCATATCCGCAGCCTGAACTCCCACGGCATCGTGGCGATCCGCGACCGCGAAGTCAGCTCCGCCGACCTTGAGCGCGTCCTCGACGCTGCCCAGGCCGTGGCGATCCCGGCTGACCAGCGCGTGTTGCACACGCTGCCGCAGGACTACGTGATCGACAATCAGGAAGGCGTTCGTGAGCCGCTGGGCATGTCCGGCGTACGTCTGGAAGCCAAGGTCCACGTAGTGACCTGCGCCGTCAACGCCGCACAGAACATTGAAAAATGCGTGCGCCGCTGCGGCCTGGAAATCGACGACATCATTCTTGAGCAGTTGGCCTCGGCCTACTCGGTACTGACCGACGACGAAAAAGAACTGGGCGTGTGCCTGGTGGACATCGGCGGCGGCACCACCGACATCGCGATCTTCACCGAGGGTGCGATCCGTCACACCGCCGTGATCCCGATTGCCGGCGACCAGGTGACCAACGACATCGCCATGGCGCTGCGTACACCGACCCAGTACGCCGAAGAAATCAAGATTCGCTACGCCTGCGCCCTGGCCAAGCTGGCCGGTGCCGGCGAGACCATCAAGGTGCCGAGCGTGGGCGATCGTCCACCGCGCGAACTGTCGCGCCAGGCCCTGGCCGAAGTGGTCGAGCCGCGCTACGACGAACTGTTCACCCTGATCCAGGCGGAACTGCGTCGCAGCGGCTACGAAGATCTGATCCCGGCCGGCATCGTGCTGACCGGTGGCACCTCGAAGATGGAAGGCGCGGTCGAGTTGGCCGAGGAAATCTTCCACATGCCCGTCCGCCTGGGCGTGCCCCATGGCGTCAAAGGCCTGGGCGACGTGGTGCGCAACCCGATTTATTCCACCGGTGTGGGCTTGCTGTTGTACGGGCTGCAAAAGCAGACCGACGGCATTTCCCTGTCGGGCCCGAGCAACCGTGACAGCTATCGCAGCGACGACGAGGCCAAAGCGCCGTTGTTCGAGCGTCTGCAGGCATGGGTCAAAGGCAATTTTTAAGATTTACCGCGACACCGTAGTAAGCAGTAGGCGAAAAAACTAGAGAAATGAAAGGAGAGGGAACATGTTCGAACTCGTAGACAACATCCCCGCAAGCCCGGTTATCAAAGTGATCGGTGTCGGCGGTGGCGGCGGCAACGCTGTCAACCATATGGTCAAGAGCAACATTGAAGGCGTTGAATTCATCTGCGCCAACACTGATGCCCAGGCGCTGAAAAGCATCGGCGCACGGACCATCCTGCAATTGGGCACAGCCGTGACCAAGGGCCTCGGCGCTGGCGCCAATCCGGAAGTCGGCCGTCAAGCCGCCCTGGAAGACCGCGAGCGTATTGCTGAAGTGCTGCAAGGCACCAACATGGTGTTTATCACCACCGGCATGGGCGGCGGTACCGGTACCGGTGCTGCGCCGATCATTGCCGAAGTGGCCAAGGAAATGGGCATTCTGACGGTCGCTGTCGTGACCCGTCCGTTCCCGTTCGAAGGTCGCAAGCGTATGCAGATCGCCGACGAAGGCATCCGTCTGCTGTCTGAAAGCGTCGACTCGTTGATCACCATCCCCAACGAGAAGCTGCTGACCATCCTGGGTAAGGACGCAAGCCTGCTGTCCGCTTTCGCCAAGGCTGACGATGTACTGGCCGGTGCCGTTCGCGGTATCTCCGACATCATCAAGCGCCCAGGCATGATCAACGTCGACTTTGCCGACGTCCGTACCGTGATGAGCGAAATGGGCATGGCGATGATGGGCACTGGCTGCGCCAGCGGTCCGAACCGTGCGCGTGAAGCCACTGAAGCGGCCATCCGCAACCCGTTGCTGGAAGATGTGAACCTGCAAGGTGCACGCGGCATCCTGGTGAACATCACCGCCGGTCCTGACCTGTCCCTGGGTGAGTACTCCGACGTGGGTAGCATCATCGAAGCCTTCGCTTCCGAGCACGCTATGGTCAAAGTCGGTACCGTAATCGATCCGGACATGCGCGATGAGCTGCATGTGACCGTGGTTGCGACCGGTCTGGGTGCAAAAATCGAGAAGCCTGTGAAGGTCATCGACAACACCCTGCACAACGCCCAAGCCAGCCACGCCAGCCAAGCGGCTGCCGCTCCAGCGCCTTCGCGCCAGGAACTGCCGTCGGTGAACTACCGTGATCTGGACCGTCCGACCGTGATGCGCAACCAGGCTCAGGCCGGTGCTGCGGCGTCCCGTAGCCCGAATCCGCAAGATGATCTGGACTACCTGGACATCCCGGCATTCCTGCGTCGTCAGGCCGATTGATGGAATGTATCAGGGCTATGAAGGTGATTGGTGTTCAGCAAAGGTCTGGTCTGCTATTATCGCCAGCCTTTGTTGATACCAGTTCGCAATTTGCGCTCAAGCGGTCCAAGCCATGATTAAACAACGCACCCTGAAGAATATTATCCGTGCCACAGGTGTAGGTCTGCACTCCGGGGAGAAGGTATACCTGACCCTCAAACCTGCACCTGTCGACACCGGCATCGTGTTTGTTCGTGCCGACCTGGACCCTGTGGTGCAGATTCCTGCTCGCGCGGAAAACGTTGGCGAAACCACGATGTCGACCACATTGGTCAACGGTGACGTCAAAGTGGACACGGTGGAGCACTTGCTCTCGGCCATGGCTGGCCTGGGCATCGATAACGCCTACGTCGAGCTCTCCGCGTCCGAAGTCCCGATCATGGATGGCAGCGCTGGACCCTTCGTATTCTTGATTCAATCTGCCGGCCTGGAAGAACAGGACGCAGCCAAGAAGTTCATTCGCATTCTGCGGGAAGTGACAGTAGAAGACGGCGACAAGCGCGCCACCTTCGTCCCGTTCGAAGGCTTTAAAGTGAGCTTTGAGATCGATTTCGATCACCCGGTATTCCGTGACCGCACCCAAAGTGCAAGCGTGGATTTTTCCAGCACTTCGTTCGTAAAAGAAGTCAGCCGCGCCCGTACCTTTGGTTTCATGAGTGACATCGAGTACCTGCGCAAGCACAACCTCGCACTCGGCGGCAGCGTTGAAAACGCCATTGTGGTCGACGCGGATGGTGTACTGAACGAAGACGGCCTTCGCTATGAAGACGAATTCGTGAAGCACAAGATCCTCGATGCAATCGGTGACCTCTACCTGCTGGGCAATAGCCTGATAGGCGAGTTCAAAGGCTTCAAGTCGGGCCACGCCCTTAACAACCAGCTGCTGCGCAAGTTGATTGAGCAGACAGACGCTTGGGAAGTCGTGACCTTCGAAGATGCCAGCACCGCACCGATCTCTTACATGCGTCCCGTTGCGGCGGTGTAAGTAACAACTCTCTTTCTTTAGTTTTGAAAGGCCGCCTTCGGGTGGCCTTTTTTTATATGCGCTGATACGACACTAGTCCTCTGTAGGAGCGAGCTTGCTCGCGAAAAACCCAAGCGCGCCGCGAATTTCCTGATGCTCGCGTCATCGTTGATGTTTTTCGCGAGCAAGCTCGCTCCTACAGAGGGAGGCTTTGAGCATCGATAATACAGTTTCGGCCGCTGTGCTTGGCTTCATACAGCGCCTGATCCGCACTCAGCAACAACGCCTCCAACGACTGTCGACTGCGCTTGTCCCACGTGCTCATGCCAATACTCACCGTAATCGGCTGCTCATCCCCTCCCACCCTCGGCAAGTGCTCGATACCGCTGCGGATATGCTCGGCAATCACCCAGGCGCCCTGGGCGTCGGTCACCGGCAGCACTACTGCAAACTCTTCGCCGCCATAACGTGCGGCCAGGTCGGCCGGGCGGCGGATGTTGGTGCCGATTACCTGGGCGACGGTGCGTAATGCTGCATCGCCGCCGTGATGGCCATGACGGTCGTTGAACGCCTTGAAGTGGTCCACATCAATCATCAACACGGTCAGCGGTTCGGTCGAGCGTTGCGCGCGATCCCATTCCAGACGCAGGCGCTCGTCGAGGATACGGCGGTTGGCCAGGCCGGTGAGCGCGTCGGTAGCTGCCAGTTCTGACAGCACTCGCTCAGTGCGATAGCGGCGGCGCAGTTCCCGGCGCAGCATCCAGGTCAGCCATAACAGCCCAATACAGAGGACGCCGGTGGCGCTACTGACCAGTAGCGCGGCGCGTTGCCAGGGGGCGAACACATCATCGGCGGATAACGCCACTACCACTATTAGCGGCAGCTCTCCGACGTTGCTGAACGTATACAGCCGTTCCTGGCCAGAAATGGCAGAAATCGCCCGGAAACTGCCTTGGCCCTCGCGCAGCATGCGTTTGAAGTTGGGGCGATCACTCAGATCTTTGTCGATCATGTCGCGCTCCAGCAAGGGCTGCTGGGCCAGGAGAATGCCATGGGTATTCAGCAGATTGACGGAGCTGCCATTACCGATGGCCAGGCGATTGAACAACTGATCGAAATACGCCAAGCGCATGGTCGCCACGGCTACCCCAGCAAACTCGCCATTGGGGCCGGACACCCGGCGGCTGAATGCAATGCGCCACACCTGGTCGCAGGCGCAGTGGATCTTGAATGGCCGGCTGATGAACAACCCCGCCTGGGATGTGGTTTGGTGGGCTTGGAAATAATCGCGATTGGCGAAATTGCGCGGCGTCGGCCACAGCGTCGAAGAGTCTGCAATCACCGCGCCGTTGGCGTTCAGTAACAGCACCTCACCTTTGAAGGGGGCTGCTGTGGATTGATCAAACTGCACAAGGTGCCGGATGTCCGGTGACACCTGGTTCAAGTCCTTGCGCGTGGTGGCGGCGATCAGCCCTTGCAGGGCCAAATCGTAGAGTTCTACGTTGCGCAGCACGTCGGCATTGATCAGTTGAGTGATGTTGCTGGTGGCGCGCTTGGCAGCCTGCAGGGTGCTGGCGTGCTCGCGGATCAGCAGCGCCGCAACGATCACCACGATCAGGACGACAGTGAAACCACTGCCCAGCATCAGAAACAGCTCCGGGCGGGCCGGCGGGGTGCGAGAACTGGCTTGACTCATCGGGCAGACTTCAGCGGTGAGGATGCTGGCAGTTTAGTTCTACCCGATGAAAATTAAATACTTGGTTAAAAAGAAAGATGTGTCCGTCAGAACACGTTGATCGGGTAATCGACGATTACTCGGTACTCATCCACATCCCGATCCACCGCTGAATAGCCGTTGCCGCCGCGATTGGTCGCCCATTGCAGACGCACCGCCAAATCCTTGGCCTTGCCACCCTGGACCACGTACTTCAGGTCGATGTCCCGTTCCCAGTGTTTGGCGTCTTTGCCATCGGCGCTGTACCAGGCGCTGTAGCCACGGCTTTGCGGATCGACCTTGGTCAGATCGGTCTTGCCGCTGATGTAAGACACGGCCGAGGTCAGGCCGGGCATGCCGAGGCCGGCGAAGTCGTAGGCGTACTTGAGCTTCCAGGACCGTTCGTTGGGGCCGTTGAAGTCGGAGTACTGCTGGGAGTTGTCCAGGTAGATGCTGTCGCCCTGGGCGATATAGTCGAACGGCGTGTTGCCGTTGACCCGTTGGTAGGTGGCAGTGACGCTATGGTTTCCCACACCGACGGTGAAATGCAGGCTGTAGGTATTGTTGTCGATATCCCCGAGCAGGGATTGGCCGGTGTCCTGGGTGTGGTAGTAGTGCAGGCCCGGGTTGAGGCTGACCAGGTCATTCAGCGCGTAGGTGTAGTCCAGGTCGTAGTAGTACTGGTTCCACACATCCTTGAGTTCGGAGGCATAGAGGTTGCTGGTCAGCCCTTCGATGCCGCTGAACGACACACCGGCCCAGTTCATGTGCTGGCTGTCGGTATTGTTCGGCAGAGCGCCGTAGCTGGTGCCGATGCGGCGGTGGCCACTCTGGTTGTAGAGTTTGGTAAAGCTGGCCTGGCCGCCTTCGAACATCCAGCCGTCGAAGCTGTGATTGGTCAGGCTGGCGCCACGAAAGGTCTGCGGCAGCATGCGGGTCATGCCACCGGCGATCACCGGGTTGCTGAGGAACAGGTCACCGGCCTTCAACTCGGTATCGAATGCGCGCATTTTCAGGGTGCCGCCGGCCGTCGAGAACGAACCGGGCGCCTTGCCGTTGCCACTGCCGTACGGAAGGATGCTGGACCCATCGGTGCCGCCACCGCCATCCAGTTTGAGGCCGAGCATGGCGTGGGCGTCCAGGCCGAAGCCGACGGTGCCTTGGGTGTAGCCGGATTCGAAGGTGCCGAGGAAACCCTGGCCCCATTCCTTGCTGTCATCGGTGTGAATGTCGCGACGGTCGCGGTTCATGTAGTAGTTGCGGGTGTTGATGGTGAGGTGGGCGCCTTCGACGAAGCCGTCGGCGGGGGTGGTGTCTGCCGCGTGGGCAAGGGGGGCAATCGTTGCTGCAATCGCGAGGAATAACGGGGTGAACGTCAGCGAGTTCTTCACCGGTGGAGCTCCTTTGGTCAATCGAAAACGGCCAATGTCGTTGGGTGTGCCTGGCCTTTTTTACGGCAAAAAAAAGCCGCTGAAGTCAGCGGCTTTAAGACAGATTCCCAGTGTAGAGCCCTGGAAAAAAGTCGAGGGAAATTCGGGTAAGCGGAGACTGCCTTTGCCGTCGCGCTCATCGATGCGTCAAATTAACGCAGGCGAGCGGTACGATACAGAGTGTAACAAGATAATGACTGTTGCCCAAATCGCAACAGTCAGAGGTTAGACCGGCAGGGTAATGCCAAACGTATTCCCGCCGCCGTCGCTGCGCACGAACACATCGCCGCCGTGCATCAGGGCAATCGCCTTGACGATGGCTAGCCCCAGGCCGTGATTGGCCCCGCTGTTGCTGCGCGACGCGTCCACCCGATAGAAGCGTTCGAACAGGCGCGGCAGATGCTCGCTGGCAATCGCATCGCCAGGGTTGGTCACGCCGATGGCCACCTGGTGCTCCTGCACCTCGATGTTCACAACGATAACCTGACCCGGCGCGGTGTGTTGTACCGCATTGCTCAGCAGGTTGATCAGGGCACGGCGCAGGTGGGCTTTTTCGATCTGCACCGTGGCATCGCCGCGTACCTGCACCTCGACTTGCGCGTCTTCGAGGATGAAGTCCAGGTAGTCGAGGGTGGTCGCTACTTCGTCGGCCAGGGAGCTTTCGATCAGCTTGGTGGCCTTGCTGCCCTGGTCGGCGCTGGCCAGGAACAGCATGTCGTTGATGATCGAGCGCAGGCGCTCCAGTTCTTCAAGATTGGATTGCAGCACCTCGAAGTAATGTTCGGCCGACCGCCCGCGGGTCAGGGCCACTTGGGTCTGGCCGATCAGGTTGGTCAACGGCGAGCGCAGTTCGTGGGCCACATCGGCGTTGAACGATTCCAGTCGCGAATAGGCCTGCTCGACGCGGTCCAGCGTAGCGTTGAACGAGTTGACGAACTGGCTCAGTTCCGGCGGCAATGGCGAGAGTTGCAGGCGCCCGGAGAGCTTGGGCGGTGCGAGTTTCTGCGCTTCATCCGAAAGCTTGCCCAACGGCTTTAGGCCGATGCGCGCGACCCAGAAACCCAGTAACGAAGCGAGCACCACGCCGACCAATGCGAGACTGACCAGCGCAACCAGCAGGTGGTGCTGGGTGGCCCGGAAGTTTTCGGTGTCGATGGCAATCATGAAGCGCAGCGGCGGGCGCTGATCCTTGGCCGGGAACTGGCTCACCAGCACCTTGAGCGGATATTCGCGCCCCGGCAGGCGCAGGTCGCGTTTGCCCGTCGGCCCTTCGGCAAAGGCGCGGATCTGTACGTCGGGGTTGCCATACTCGTAGTTTGGATCGCTGCTCACGACCCAGAAGCGGATGCGTTTGTCCTCCTCGCCCAACAATTTGAGCTTGGCCTGCATCTTCACCCAATGGTCCGGCGTGCCGAAACGGTTTACCGAAGACTCCAACACGCTGTAACGCGCATCCAGCTCGGCGCCCGGCAACAAGCCCAGGCTGCGGTCCACCTGTTGATACAGCGCGCCGCCGATCAACAGGAAGATCAGCGCCGCCACCAGGGTGAACAGGCTGCTCAGGCGCAGGGCAATGGAGTTAGTTGCCACTCCGGCTCTCCAACACATACCCCATGCCCCGGATGGTGTGCAGCAGCTTGGTGTCGAACGGCCCGTCAAGCTTGGCGCGCAGGCGCTTGATCGCGACTTCCACCACGTTGGCGTCGCTGTCGAAATTGATGTCCCAGACCATCTCCGCAATCGCGGTCTTGGACAGGATCTCACCCTGGCGCCGCGCCAATACGCTGAGCAGCGAGAATTCCTTGGCGGTCAGGTCCAGGCGCAGGCCGTTGCGACTGGCCTTGCGGCTGATCAGGTCGATCCACAGGTCGGCGACGGTCACCTGCACCGGCTCATGCCCACCGCTGCGACGGGTCAGGGCTTGCAGGCGGGCGACCAGCTCCAGGAAGGAGAAGGGTTTGCCCAGGTAATCGTCGGCGCCTTCGCGCAGGCCACGGATACGATCTTCCACGCGTTCGCGAGCGGTCAGCATGATCACCGGTGTCTGTTTGCGCGCACGCAAGGCGCGCAGCACGCCAAAGCCGTCGAGGCCGGGCAGCATCACGTCGAGCACTATCACTGCGTAGTCGTTTTCGAGCGCCAGGTGCAGGCCCTCGACGCCTTCGCGGGCCACATCGACGGTATAGCCTTGCTCCGTCAGACCACGGTGCAGGTAGTCCGCGGTTTTTTCTTCATCTTCAATAATCAGGACGCGCATATCACCGCCTCAAGCTGTGGTCACCAACGCAGGCGTTGGTGTGGGCCGGTGGAAAAACTTCTCAAGGTACAAGTATATGACCGGTGTGGTGAACAGCGTCAGCGCCTGGCTCACCAGCAGGCCGCCGACCACCGCGATACCCAGCGGCTGGCGCATTTCCGCACCGGGGCCGGCGCCGAGCATCAGCGGCACCGCGCCAAGCAGGGCGGCGAGGGTGGTCATGATGATCGGCCGGAACCGTGTGACACAGGCTTCATAGATCGCATCTTCCGGTGACAGGCCCCTGACACGCTGAGCCTCCAGGGCAAAGTCGATCATCAGGATGCCGTTCTTCTTCACGATGCCGATCAACAGCACCAGGCCGATCAGCGCCATGATCGAAAAGTCCTGCCCCATCAGTGACAGCATGATAAGCGCGCCCAACCCTGCCGAGGGCAAGGTCGAAATGATCGTCAGCGGGTGCACGAAGCTCTCGTACAGCACGCCGAGAATAATGTAGACCGCCACCAGCGCCGCCAGGATCAGCCACGGTTGGCTGGCCAGCGAACTCTGGAACGCCTGGGCAGCGCCCTGGAAGTTGCCGATGATGGTGGTCGGCATGCCAATTTCATTCTTGGCCTGGTTGAGCATGATCACCGCGTCGCCCAGGGCCACGCCCGGCGCCAAGTTGAACGACAGGTTGGCGGCCGGAAACATGCCGTCATGGCTGATCGAAAGCGGCCCCACGGTGGGCGGATCGACTTTGGCCAGGGCCGACAGTGGCACCATCTCGCCTGTCAGCGGCGAGCGCAGGTAGAAGTAGTTGAGGCTCTCGGCCTTGCCGCGTTGTCGGGTGTCCAGTTCCAGCACCACTTGGTACTGGTTGATCTCGGTCTGGAACTCGTTGATCTGGCGTTGGCCGAAAGCATCGTACAGCGCCTGGTCCACATCGGTGGCGGTGAGGCCAAAGCGCGCAGCGGCCTGGCGGTCGATGCTGATGTGGGTGATGCTGCCGCCCAGTTGCAGGTCATTGGACAGGTCGCGGAAGGCCGGGTTGGCGCGCAGTTTTTCGGTGAGGCGCTGGGTCCAGGTATTGAGCGTCGGGCCGTCGTTGCTCTTGAGCACATACTGGTACTGGGCGCGGCTGGGGCCGGAGCTCAAGTTGATGTCTTGCCCGGCGCGCAGGTACAGCACGATGCCCGGCACCTTGGCCAGTTTCGGGCGGATGCGGTCGATGAACTGGCTGGCGGACACATCGCGGTCGCCGCGGTCTTTCAAGGCGATCCAGAAACGGCCGTTGGCGATGGTCTGGTTGCTGCCCGTCACGCCGACCGAGTGCGAAAACGCCTCCACCGCCGGGTCTGCCGTGACGATCTCGGCCAGGGCTTTGTGCTTGGCGACCATGTCCGGGTAGGACACGTCGGCCGCCGCTTCGCTGGTGCCCAGCACAAAACCGGTGTCCTGCACGGGGAAGAAGCCCTTGGGGATAAACACATAGCCGACCACGGCCAAGGCCAGGGTCACCACGAAAATTGCCGCCATGCTGCGTTGATGGGCCAGGGCACGACGCAGGTTGCGTGCATAGCCGGCCAGCAGTCGCTCGCTGAAACCGGGTTTGTCGTGGGCATGATGAGTGGGCGCGCGCATGAACAGCGCGGCCAGTGTCGGCGCCAACGTCAGCGAGACCACCACCGAAATCAGGATGGTCGAGGTCGCCGTCAAGGCAAACTCCTTGAACAACCGCCCAACCACCCCGCCCATGAACAGCAGCGGAATGAACGCCGCCACCAGCGAGAAACTGATCGACACCACGGTAAAGCCGATTTCACCGGCGCCCTTGATCGCGGCCTCGCGTTTGTCGAGCCCGGCTTCCAGGTGGCGGTGAATGTTTTCCACCACCACGATCGCATCGTCCACCACAAACCCCACGGCGATCACGATCGCCACCAGCGTGAGGTTGTTCAAGCTGAAGCCCATCAGGTACATCAGCGCAAAGCTGGCGACCAGCGATACGCCCAGCACACTGGACACAATCATCGTTGCCGACAATTGGCGCAGGAACAGCGCCATCACCGCCACCACCAGCAGGATGGCGATCAACAGCGTCACCTCCACTTCATGCAGGGAGGCGCGAATGGTCTTGGTACGGTCAGTCAATACGCTGACCTGCACCGACGCCGGCAGCATGGCTTGCAGGCGCGGTAGCTCGGCTTGAATGCGGTCCACGGTCTCGACGATGTTCGCGCCGGGTTGGCGCGAGATCACCAGGTTGACGCCAGGCGTGTCGCCGGACCAGGCCTGTACGTAGGCGTTTTCCGAACCGTTGATGACCTTGGCGATATCCCGCAGTTGAACGGGTGCTCCGTCCTTGTAGGACACGATTAACTGCGCGTAGTCCTCCGGATGAAACAACTGGTCGTTGGTCGACAGGGTCGACACGCTGTTCTCGCCGTAGATCGCGCCCTTGGCCAGGTTGAGGCTCGATTGCTGGATGGCCAGGCGGATATCGGCCAGGGTCAGGCCGATGGCGGCGAGTTTGTCTGGCGATGCTTGGACGCGGATCGCCGGGCGCTGCTGGCCGGTGATGTTGATCTGGCCAACGCCGTCGATCTGGCTGATCTGCCTGGCCAGCAGGGTTTCCACGTAATCACTCAGTTCGGTGCTGGGCATGCTGTTGGAGCTGACGCTGAGGATCAGTACCGGGCTGTCCGCCGGGTTGACCTTCTTCCACGTCGGCAGGCTCGGCATATCGCTGGGCAGCTTGCCGGACGCGGTGTTGATCGCCGCCTGTACTTCCTGCGCGGCAGTATCGATGCTTTTGTTCAGGGTGAATTGCAGGGTCAGGAGACTTGAACCCAAGGCACTGCTGGAGGTCATTTGCGTCATGCCGGGAATGGCGCTGAATTGCACCTCCAACGGCGTGGCCACGGACGAAGCCATGGTGTCCGGGCTGGCACCGGGCAAGGTGGCAGTGACCTGGATCGTCGGAAATTCCGCTTCCGGCAGTGGGGCGATCGCCAGGCGCGGGAAGGCAATGAGCCCGAGCAGCACCAGGGCAAAGGTCAGCAGCAGGGTGGCGACCGGGTGGTCGACGCACCAGGCTGACGGCGAACGGCTCATGGCTGCACCTTGGCATCAACGGTCTGGATCACCTGCGGCGGTTCCTTGAGGACCTCCACCTGGGCACCGGCCTTGAGCCGCGACTGGCCGTCGCTGACCAGCACATCGCCGGGCTGCACGCCTTTGATGATATTGATGTCGCTGTCTTGGTAGGTGACCTGCACTGGGACCACATCCACTTTGTCACCGTTGACCCGGTATACGAAGTGCGAATCCAGGCCGCGTTGCACCACCGTCGGCGGAACCACCAGCGCATTTTTGTCGAGGGCGGTCTGGATCTTGATGGTCACCAGTTGCCCCGGCCACAGGCGCTGCGAGGCATTGTTGAATTCAGCTTTGGCGCGCAGGGTGCCGGTGGTGGAGCTGATCTGGTTGTCGATCAGGCTCAAGTGGCCTTCGCCGAGCAAGTCGCCGGTCTGGCCATCGGTGTCGGCACCCAGGTAGGCATCGACGCTGGCTTTTGTGGGCGCTGCGATCAGGCCCTGCAAGGTGGGCAGCATCTGTTGCGGCAGGGAGAACTCGACGGCAATCGGGTCGATCTGAGTCACGGAAAACAGGCCTTGGGTGTCGGCGGTGCGCAGGAAGTTGCCTTCATCCACGGTGCGAATACCGACACGACCACTGACCGGCGAACGAATCTGGGTGTAGGAAAGTTGTACCTGAGCCGAATCGATTGCGGCCTGGTTGCCTTGCGCGGTGGCCTTGAGCTGGTTGACCAGGGCTTGTTGCTGGTCATAAGTCTGCTTGGACACGCCGTCGTCGACGCTCAATTCCTTGTAGCGCTTGAGGTTGACCAGCGCCACCTGCAATTGCGCCTGGCTTTCGCCCAGTTGAGCCTTGGCCTGGTCCAGGCTGGCGCGGATCGAGCGGTCGTCGATGGTCGCCAGCAGGTCACCGGCCTTGACCAGTTGGCCTTCCTTGACCAGCAATTTAGTCAGAATGCCGTCCACTTGCGGGCGAATCACCACACTGTGCAGCGACAGCACCGAACCAATCCCGCTGACAAAGCGCGGAATATCCTGTTGCGCCACGCTTACCACCCGTACCGGAATTGCAGTGGGCGCCGCCAGTTTGGACTTGGCCGGGCGGCTCAGTGCCCAGGCTGCAACGGCCAACACCACGAGGACACCCACGATCAGGGCGGTTTTGCGTTGAATGTGCATGGGGTGAGGCGCCAGGGCAAAGGATTGGAGGTGTGTGAGGCCTTTATAGCCCGCCAACCCGGTCAGCACGGTGACTGCTAACTGACAGCGCTGTCAGTAAAGGCCGACCATTCGTACAGGCGATGGTTAAAGATCCGAGGCGGGCAGGTATACTGCGCGCCAGCGTGGCCAGCAAGCAGGTCCCGCGTCATTTCTTGCACGCTCCGGAGCTTCCATGACTTCCCCGACACAACCCCCTGTTGAAGCGGCCGACCTCGTCGATCCGGCCAGCGCCGAAGGCGTTGAAAAAGCCGAGATCCCGGCGTTCAAGTTTCCCTTCAAGCCGGGTGAGCTGGCTGGGGCCAAGAATGTTGCCCAGCCCTGGTACAAGAATGGGGCCAAGAACGGCCACACCAAGTCCCCGGGCATGGCCCCGCCGGGCACCCGACGCTCCATGGGTAAACGTTAAGATCAATCGGTTGTAATATTTGGCGGATGTTGCCTACAGCTCCCGTCGATGTTTCTGCTTGTAGGCATGCGACCGTTTCTTGAAAGCTTGCACAGCTTTCGCGCTTCCCTGGGTTTTTAGTGGGGGGAGCGCAGCGTGCACTTTCTGGAAAAGGACGTTTCCTGTGGCTCTGATACACCTTTGTGTAGCGCTTGTCCTATTGCTCGCGGTGGATGCCGTCGCAGGCATTGATCAACCACGGCGCGAAATCCGTTTTGCGGTTGCCGCGTTGTTCCCTCCCTTCCAGAGTCGCGATCCGCAAGGGCAACTGGTCGGCATGCACATCGAGCTCGGTAATGCCCTGTGCCAGCAATTGAATGTGCGCTGTACCTGGATCGATCAGGTGCTGGTCGAAAACTTCGACGACCTTGACGCCCGAAAATTCGATGCAATCATGGGCATTGCCTTCACTCCTCAACGGCGGCGCCGGGTGAGTTTCACCGATAACCTCTACCCGTTCACTACGCGCCTCGTTGCGCACAGGGCCTCGGGTCTCATGCCGACTACAAAGTCACTCAAAGGCAAGCGTGTCGGCGTTTTGCTGGGGAGTAATCGCGAAGCCTTTGCCTTGTCTCAGTGGGCTCGCGAAGGCGTGATCATCAGAAGTTTTTGGCTCAACGACGAACTGGTCCGTAGCCTGGTGGCAGGGCATATCGATGCGACACTGCAGGGCCCCGTGGAAATCCGCAACGTACTGCTCGACACCGCTGCCGGCGCGGATTTCGACTTCCTGGGCCCTGCTGTTTCCGCTGAGCTGCTGGGCGACGGCATCGCGATCGCATTGCGCAACACCGACACTGCGTTGCGTACTGAACTCAACCGCGCCCTCGAACAGCTCAAGCACAATGGTGAATACCAACGGATCCTTGCGCCTTATCGATTGGACCCAAAATGATGGCTAATTAATTGCGCGGAACATGAGCTGGATCAGTATTTGCCCTCTCGGTGCGCTTAGAGTCGACGCCCTGCCGACTCCTCCAATAATTACGAGCGCGCTTCTCCATGAAGATCAATCTGCCGGTCACCGGTCGGAATGTGGACTTTGCCCCCGACGCCAACATCCTTTCGACCACCGACCTGACCAGCGCGATGACCTACGCCAACCAGGATTTCATCGACATCAGCGGCTACAGCCGTGACGAACTGCTGGGCATGCCGCATAACGTCCTGCGCCACCCGGATATGCCGCCCGAGGCGTTTGCCCACATGTGGCAAACCCTCAAGGGCGGGCGGTCGTGGATGGGCATGGTGAAAAACCGTTGCAAGAACGGCGATCACTATTGGGTCAGCGCCTATGCCACGCCGGTCACCCGCGACGGAGCGACGGTGGAGTATCAATCGGTGCGCACCAAGCCGGATGCCCGCAGAATTGCCTTGGCAGAGCGGATCTACGCACGCTTGCGAGCCGGCCAGCGCCCGACGTGGCCGGCCATCGGCATGGGCATGAAACTGCTGGCTTGGGTCGCCGTCACCTGTGGTGCGACCTGGGCGTTGGGTCTGGGCCTGGCGGAACACGCCTTGGCTTGGCAAATACTAGCGCTTCTGGCGGGATGTTCGGTCGGGGCTGTGGGTGTGCGTGCGATCCTGCGGCCCTTGGCCCAGTTGCAAGAACGGGCGCGCCGCATCGCCGACAATCCCCTGAGCCAGGTTATCTATACCGGACGTCGCGACGAGTGCGGGCAAATCGAATTTGCCCTGCATATGCTCGAAGCCCAGGTGGGGGCTGTGGTGGGCCGTATCGGCGATGCCTCTCAGCGCCTGTCCGGGCATGCCGCGCAATTGGTGCGGCACCTCGACAGCAGCCACGCCAGCAGCCTGGGTCAGCAAACCCAGACCGACCAGGTGGCGGCGGCGATCCACCAGATGGCCGCCAGCGTGGCCGAAATGGCCAACCATGCGCAGCAGGCATCCAAGGCCGCCGACCAGGCTGGCAGCGAAACCCGCGAAGGCCATCAACGTGTGGATCAAAGCCGTGATGCGGTGTTGCGCCTGTCCCAGGAACTCGCGCGTGCCACCGAGGTGATCAACCAATTGGAAAGCCACAGCGGCGAGATCAGCGGCGTGCTGGAAGTGATCCGCACGATTGCCGAGCAGACCAACCTGTTGGCGCTGAATGCCGCTATCGAAGCGGCGCGCGCGGGTGAGCAGGGGCGCGGGTTTGCCGTGGTGGCGGATGAAGTGCGCGGACTGGCCCAGCGCACGCAGCAATCGACCGATGAAATCCAGCGCATGATCAGCACCCTGCAAGGCGGCGCCCGTGATGCGGTGCAGGCCATGGCGCAAAGCAGCGAGCATGTCGAGGCCAGCGTCGAACAAGCACAACGTGCCGCCGCCGCGCTGGATGGCATCAGCCAGCGCGTCACGCAAATCACCGCCATGAGTCTGCAGATCGCAACAGCCGTGGAGGAGCAGAGCATGGTGAGCGAGGACATCAACCGCAATATCGTCGGCATTCGGAACGCGGGGGAGGCCACCGTCAGCGCCGGGCAGCAAAGCCAGCTCAGCTCAAGCGATGTGGCGGCGTTGGCGGAGGATTTGCGTCAATTGGCGCGGGAGTTCTGGTCTAAGCCGCGCGTAGCGGGATAAACGCATAGTTGGCCGGCACCTCGGTCGCAATCTGCGCCCCGGCATCCAGCACCTGCTCGGCGATGTCCAGCCCCGACACATGGAACACCCATTCATTGGCCACGGACGGCTGATTCATCGCCAACTCGATCGCCTGGGCGAATGCACTCATGTCCGGCAGATAGGCCGTAAATCCATCGCCCTTGAGCGCCGTGGTGCGAATGCCCAGCAAGGCACACACCGCTTCCTTGGTCTGCACATCGTCACGGTCGGCCTGGCGCGAGCGGCGGATCAGTTCGGCCAGTTCCTGGTCCAGCAGCTCACCGCCGACGATCAGTGCCGGCCCCTGTTCCCAGGATTCCGGCGGGCAATCCTTGGCGGCGGGGTTCAACGGGATATGTGGGTTGATTTCCATCGGGTAGATGCGGCACACCAATGGGCGGCGCTCATAGATGCGGCACCGGTTGTCTTCGTCAAGATTCCGGCAGCGACCGGCGTTGTAGGCGGCAAAGGTGATTGCCACAAACGCCTCGGTATTGCCGCTGGGCACCACCACCGAACGGCGCTCGGCATGCTCGCGTTGCTGCTGCGGCAGGCCCAGGCCATTGCCGAGGAAGCCTTCCACCAGAACGATGACGTTACCGCCGTCCGCCGCCCACATCCGGGCTTCTGCGAGGGTCAGGGGCACGTGGTGGTCGGAGCAGCATTTGCCGCAACCAACGCAGGAAAATTGAGTATTCATGGCGGATCTGTCACCGGGCTAGGTCAGAGGGCACGCAAGAACGGTGACGGGTTTTTACCTCTGTTCACCGATTCGCTCTCTGGAAGCAAGTAACACGCCAGTGTCTGTCAGTCCTGTGGCACCACATCGCGCAGGACAAGTTTCATGCCCGCGCTTTCGTACAGTTGGCGGGCACGCCCATTGCTCTCCAGCACCTTGAGGTCCACATAGGGTTCGCCGCGTTGCTTGAACGCCTGGAAGCTGTGCAGCAACAAGGCACGCCCCAGCCCTTGGCCTTGGGCGCAAGGATGAATGGAAAGGTTCTTGATAAAGGCGCTGGTCCAGCACTGGGCCACGCCGAGAATGCCGTCGTCGTTGCTGACCACCAGGCACAGGGTGGGATCGAACTCGGCATCGGTGGTGAACTGGTGCTGCCAGGTTTCCAGGTTGGGCACGCGACCGCCGCCCTGGTCCTGGGTCAGGCACAACACGGCATGAATCGCCGGAGCCAGGTCGTCGCGGTAGTGGTCTAGCTGCACACCGGCGGGCCATTGCGGGGCGGGCAGGCTGCCGGTGAGGTCGCGGCGCAGCAGTTGGAAATAATCGCTCACAGGCCTTTTTGCGCCACCGTTTGAGCGGCCACCACCAGGCACTTGGTCAGCTCTGGCGAGGAGAATTTGGTGAGCACGGCGTCGGCGCCGGCCAACCGGGCTTTTTCGCTGTTCATCGCACTGTCCAGGGAGGTGTGCAGCAGTACATAGAGGTGCTGGAAATCCGGGGTTTCGCGCAGGGTGCGGGTCAGGGCGTAGCCGTCCATTTCCGACATTTCGATGTCAGACACCACCACATTGATCTGCTCGACCGTGCCTTGCAGCTCCAGCAGCACATCGATGGCTTCCTTGGCACTGCGCGCGGTGTGGCAGGTGAGACCGAGGTTGCGCAGGGTATGCACCGATTGCTGCAGGGCGACCTGGCTGTCGTCCACCACCAGGATGCGCGCATTGCCGAGCACTTCGGCCTCTTCCATGGTCAGGTCGGTCGGCGCCGCTTCGATCGGTGCCGGGGCGATGCCGTGGATGACTTTCTCGATATCCAGCACCTGCACCAGGCCGCCTTCCACCTGGGTGACGCCGGTGATGAACGCGCGATTGCCGCCGGAGCCATAGGGCGGCGGGCGGATGTCGGTGGTCAGGCAATGCACGATCTTGCTCACCGCCTGCACATGCAAGCCCTGCTTGGATCGGCTCACGTCGGTGACGATCAGGCAGCCGCCGTCGGGATCTGCCAAAGGCATTTCGCCGAGGGCGCGACTCAGGTCGATCACCGCCAGCGAGTTACCGCGCAGGGTAGCGATGCCTTTGACGTGGGGGTGCGACTCCGGCAGCTTGGTCAGCGGCGGGCAGGGAATGATTTCGCTGACTTTCAGCAGGTTGATCGCCATCAGCTTGCCGCTGCGCAAGGTAAAGAGCAGAAGCGAGAGTGAGTCTGCGCGGGCTTTGGTGGTGGACATAAAAACCTTCTGTGGATCAGGGATGACGATCTTCTATGGAAGGTTATCGACCTGTGCACCCAAAACTGTAGGAGCGAGCTTGCTCGCGAAAAACTCAAGGGCACCGCGTCTATCCAGGATGGGCGCGTTATCGTTGATGCTTTTTCGCGAGCAAGCTCGCTCCTACAGTGGGAACGGTCAGGCCCTTAAAGTCAGCCCTTCCACACCTGCGGGTTCACCAGGTCCTGCGGACGTTGGCCCAGCAAGGCGCTGCGCAGGTTGTCCAGGGCGCGGTTGGCCATGGCTTCGCGAGTTTCGTTCGTGGCCGAGCCGATGTGCGGCAAGGTCACGGCGTTGCTCAGTTGGAACAGCGGCGACTCGGCCAGCGGCTCCTGCTCATACACATCCAGCCCGGCGCCACGGATGCGCTGGTTTTGCAGGGCTTCGATCAGCGCCGGCTCGTCGACTACCGGGCCACGGGAGATATTGATCAGAATCGCGCTGGACTTCATCAAGCCCAGCTCGCGGGTGCTGATCAGGTGGCGGGTCTTGTCGCTCAACGGCACCACCAGGCACACGAAATCTGCCTCGGCCAGCAGCTCATCCAGGCTGCGAAATTGCGCGCCCAGTTCCTGCTCCAGTGCCGGCTTGCGGCTATTGCCGCTGTACAGGATCGGCATGTTGAAACCCAGGCGCCCACGCCGGGCCACGGCCGCGCCGATATTGCCCATGCCGACGATGCCCAGGGTCTTGCCATGCACATCGCACCCGAACAACGGCGCGCCGACGCTGGCTTTCCACTGGCCGGCCTTGGTCCAGGCATCCAGTTCTGCCACGCGGCGGGCGCTGCTCATGAGCAGGGCGAAGGCCAGGTCGGCGGTGCTTTCGGTGAGCACGTCGGGGGTGTTGGTGAGCATGATCCCGCGTTCGTTGAAGTACGCCACATCGTAGTTGTCATAGCCCACTGAAACGCTGGACACCACTTCCAACTTGCTCGCGCCCTGCAACTGCTCGCGCCCCAGCTTACGGCCCACGCCGATCAGGCCGTGGGCGTGGGGCAGGGCTTCATTGAATTGAGCATTGAGGTCGCCCAGCTTGGGGTTGGGCGCGATCACCTCGAAGTCCTGTTGCAGGCGTTCGATCATTTCCGGGGTGACGCGGCTGAAGGCGAGGACAGTCTTTTTCATTGCAGGCGGGCTCATCGACTACGGAAGAATGCCAAGCACGCTAACATTCCTGCTGCCGCTTGTCAGTTGGCCATCCGCACGCCGCTGAGGCTGCCACTCAACTCATACGCCACCAGTTCCGCCTGGTGCGCCGCCAGAATCTCCGGCAGCGAACCGCGCAAGTATTCCACCCAGGTCTTGATCTTCGCATCCAGGTATTGGCGCGACGGGTAGATGGCGTATAGGTTCAGTTCCTGGGAACGGTAGTTGGGCATCACCCGCACCAGGGTGCCATTGCGCAGCCCCTCGATGGCCGCGTACACCGGCAACAGGCCGACGCCCATGCCGCTGGTGATCGCGGTTTTCATCGCGTCGGCCGAGTTCACCAGGAACGGCGAGGTGTTGATCGCCACGCTTTCCTGGCCTTCAGGGCCGTTGAAGGTCCATTTATCCAACTGGATCACCGGGCTGACCAGGCGCAGGCAGGCGTGGTTGAGCAAGTCCTGTGGGCGCTGCGCGCAACCTTTGGCCTTGACGTAATCCGGCGAGGCGCAGGCGATGCTGTAGGTGATGCCCAGGCGCTGGGACACGAAGCCTGAGTCCGGTAGCTCGCTGGCCAGCACGATGGATACGTCGTAGCCCTCATCAAGCAGGTCCGGCACGCGGTTGGCCAGGGTCAGGTCGAAGGTCACGTCCGGGTGGGTACGGCGGTAGCGCGCAATCGCATCGATGACGAAGTGCTGGCCGATACCGGTCATGGTGTGCACTTTCAACTGCCCGGCGGGACGCGCGTGGGCGTCGCTGGCTTCGGCCTCGGCTTCCTCGACGTAGGCCAGGATCTGTTCGCAGCGCAGCAGATAACGTTTGCCGGCCTCGGTCAGCGCGATGCGCCGGGTGGTGCGGTTGAGCAAGCGGGTTTGCAGATGGGCCTCAAGGTTGGAGACCGCGCGCGACACATTGGCCGTGGTGGTGTCCAGTTGCACGGCGGCGGCGGTGAAGCTGCCGGCTTCGGCCACGCAACTGAAGGCGCGCATGTTTTGCAAAGTGTCCATGGAGTGTTCTCAGGGGAGATAACAAATTGTGACAGAAAGTTACGCCGTCCAGTGATCCCTACCAACGGATTATCGCCTGAACGGTAACAAAGATTCACAGGAATACCAGCTTATCGTCGTTCATGGCGCCGCCTAGAATTGCGCCACCTTTCCCGCTCCACCCTCTCAGGAATACGCTTGCCGTGCCGCGTCGCATCAGCAGAGAGCTTAAGACTCTCAGTGTTTGGGCTTTATCGTTAGCAATCAGCGGCTGCATCGGAACCGGAGGAATCGCCCCACAAGGCCAGTCTCTCGACGCCAACCACCTGGCCACCGACGAAGCCATCCAGAGCGCCGCCCAGGACGCCCGCTGGCCCACCGGGCAATGGTGGCAAGCCTACGGCGACGCGCAGCTGAACCGCTGGGTCGACCTGGCCACGCAGCATAGCCCGAGCCTGGCCATGGCTGCCGCGCGAGTGCGCGAGGCGCGGGCCATGGCCGGGATTGCCGAGTCGGCCGAGTCGCTGCAGGTCAATAGCGACACCACCCTCAAGCGCCACAACTGGCCGAAGGATCAGTTCTATGGTCCCGGCGAGCTGAGCGGTGCCAACACCTGGGACAACAATACGTCCCTGGGCCTGAGCTACGCCCTCGACGTGTGGGGCCGCGAAAGCAATGCCACCGAACGTGCCGTCGACCTGGCGCACATGAGCGCCGCCGAAGCGCGCCAGGCCCAACTCGAATTGCAGAACAACGTGGTGCGCGCCTATATCCAGTTGTCGTTGCATTACGCCAACCGCGATATCGTCGCGGCGACCCTGGCGCAACAGCAACAGATCCTCGACCTGGCCAACAAGCGCTTGAATGCCGGGATCGGCACCCACTTCGACGTCAGCCAGGCCGAAACCCCGTTGCCGGAAACCCATCGCCAACTGGACGCCCTCGACGAAGAGATCGCCCTGAGCCGTAACCAGTTGGCGGCCCTGGCGGGCAAAGGCCCGGGGGAAGGCGCGCAGTTGCAACGCCCGAGCCTGTCCCTGGCCGCACCGTTGAAATTGCCGTCGAGCCTGCCCGCGCAGTTGCTCGGCCAACGCCCCGACGTGGTCGCCAGTCGCTGGCAAGTCGCGGCCCAGGCCCGTGGTATCGATGTGGCCCACGCCGGTTTCTACCCCAACGTCGACCTGGTCGGCAGCCTCGGCTACATGGCCACCGGTGGCGGCATGCTGGAATTCCTGGCGGGCAAGAAATTCAACTACAACGTGGGACCTGCGATCACCTTGCCGATCTTCGACGGCGGGCACCTGCGTGCAGAATTGGGCGAAGCCAGCGCCGGTTATGACATCGCCGTCGCCAGGTACAACCAGACCCTGATCAATGCACTCAAGGGCATCAGCGATCAGTTGATCCGCCGTGAATCGATGGACAAGCAAGCCGCCTTCGCCGCGCAATCAGTGGCTTCAGCGCAGAAGACCTACGACATCGCGATGATCGCCTATCAGCGCGGCCTCACCGACTATCTCAATGTACTGAATGCGCAGACCTTGCTGTTTCATCAGCAACAGATCGAGCAACAGGTACAAGCGGCTCGCCTGAGTGCCCACGCCGAACTGGTGACGGCGCTGGGCGGTGGCCTCGGCGCCGGCAACGATGTGCCGCAAGACGCCAAGACCCTCCCGAGCAAGACCCCGGCGGCGCTGGCCGTGTTTGATCACTGAGTAGGATTTGATGACTCCCTTGCCTGCACCGCTGCGCTGGCTGCATTCCCTTGAGTGGCGCCGTGGCTTTTTCGACTGGGCACGCAGCGACGGCGTGACCTGGGTGTATATCTTCAAGGTGCTGATCGCCGCGTTCCTCACGCTGTGGCTGGCCATGCGCCTGGAACTGCCGCAACCACGCACGGCGATGATCACGGTGTTCATCGTGATGCAACCGCAGAGCGGCCAGGTGTTCGCCAAGAGTTTCTATCGCTTCCTCGGCACCCTGGCGGGGTCGGCGGTGATGGTGGTGTTGATCGCGTTGTTTGCCCAGAACACCGAGTTGTTCCTCGGTGCGCTGGCGATCTGGGTGGGCATTTGTACCGCCGGTGCGACGCGCAATCGCAACTTTCGCGCCTATGGTTTTGTGCTGGCCGGTTATACGGCGGCGATGGTCGGTCTGCCGGCCCTGGCGCATCCGGACGGTGCTTTCATGGCGGCGGTGTGGCGGGTGCTGGAAATTTCCCTGGGGATTCTGTGTTCCACCCTGGTCAGCGCCGCGATCCTGCCGCAAACCTCCAGCGCCGCCATGCGCAACGCGTTGTACCAGCGCTTTGGCGTGTTCGCGCTGTTCGTCACCGATGGCCTGCGCGGGCGTAGCCAGCGTGAGGGGTTCGAGGCCAGCAACGTGCGTTTTATCGCCGAAGCGGTGGGCCTGGAAGGGCTGCGCAGTGTGACGGTGTTTGAGGACCCACACATGCGTCGGCGCAACGGCCGGCTCAGTCGCCTCAACAGCGAATTCATGAGCATCACCACACGCTTCAATGCCTTGCACCAGTTGCTGGAGCGCTTGCGCACCGATGAAGCGGACCATGTGGTCGCGGCTATCAAGCCTGGGCTGCAAGACCTTGCTGAAGTGCTCGACGGCTTCTCCGGGCGTGCGCTCACCAGTCCTGATGCAGCGCGCCTGGTCAACCAACTCAGTGCTTACAAGGACGGCCTGCCCGCCAAGGTCCGCAGCCTGCGTGCGGCCTTTCAGGAAGAGAACCCGAGTGACGCCGAGCAGTTGGATTTCCACACCGCCTACGAACTGCTCTACCGTTTTGTCGACGACCTGCATAACTACGCGCAAACCCACGCGTCCCTGGCGGATCACAGCCATGAGCGCGAGCAGTGGGACGAAACCTTCATCCCCAAGACCAACTGGCTGGCCTGCGCCGCCTCGGGGATCCGCGCGTCATTCATCCTCATCGTCTTGGGCAGCTATTGGGTAGCCACCGCCTGGCCCAGCGGCGCGACCATGACCCTGATCGCCGCTGCCACCGTCGGCCTGTCCGCCGCCACGCCGAACCCGAAACGCATGGCGTTCCAGATGGCGTGCGGCACCTTGATCGGCGCGTTGGTCGGCTTTGTCGAAATGTTCTTCGTGTTCCCCTGGATCGACGGCTTCCCGCTGCTGTGCGTGATGCTTGCCCCGGTGATCATCTTTGGCGCGTTCCTCGCTTCGCGCCCGCAATACGCGGGTGTCGGCGTGGGGCTGCTGATCTTCTTCAGCACCGGCTCGGTGCCGGACAACCTGACGATCTACAACCCCTACGCCTTTATCAACGACTACATCGCCATGATCATCGGCATGCTGGTGTGCGCAGCGGCGGGGGCGATCATCCTGCCGCCCAACAGTCGCTGGCTATGGCGTCGTTTGGAGCAGGATCTGCGCGAACAAGTGGTGTATGCGATCAGCGGCAAGCTCAAGGGCTTGGCGTCGAGTTTCGAAAGCCGTACCCGCGATTTGCTGCACCAGGCCTACGGTCTTGCCGTCGGCCAGCCGCAAGTGCAGCGCGACCTGCTGCGCTGGATGTTCGTGGTGCTGGAAGTCGGCCACGCGATCATCGAGTTGCGCAAGGAACAGGCGATTCTCCCGGTGCACCCTGCCTATGCCGAATCCCAGCCGTGGCGCCAGGCGATCCGCGTGATGGGTCGCTCGCTGGTGCGGCTGTTCCTGCAACCCAGCGCGAGCAACCTGGAGCGCGGCCTGATCGCCGTCGACCATGCGATTAGCCGCGTGCAAGCCACCGATGAGCCCTTCGCCCCGCACTTCGACACCTCGGCCCTGCGTCGGGTGAAAAGCTACCTGCACTTTATCCGCACTTCACTGCTCGACCCGCAATCGCCGCTGGCTGCTCTAAAAGGACCCCCGAATGCCCCGTGAAATAGCCTTCCACGGCGTGTACATGCCGACCATGACCCTGATGTTCCTGATCGCAGCCGTATTGGCCTGGGCGCTTGATCGCTTCCTGGCCGGCTTCGACCTGTACCGTTTTTTCTGGCACCCGGCGTTGCTGCGCCTGAGCCTGTTTGTTTGCCTGTTCGGCGCCCTGGCGCTGACCGTCTACCGTTGAGAATGCTCTGATGAAAAAGTTTTTCAGCCTGCTCGCGACCTTGCTGGTACTGGCCTTGGCCATCTGGATTGGCCGCACGCTGTGGGTGCACTACATGGAAACCCCGTGGACCCGCGACGGGCGTGTGCGTGCCGATATCATCAACGTCGCCGCCGACGTCACCGGCGAAGTGGTCGACGTGCCGGTGCGTGACAACCAGTTGGTCAAAAAGGGCGACCTGTTGATGCAGATCGACCCCGAGCACTACCGCATTGCGGTCAAACAGGCGCAATCGCTGGTGGCGTCGCGCAAAGCCACCTGGGAAATGCGCAAGGTCAATGCCCATCGCCGTGCCGACCTTGATGCCCTAGTGATCTCCAGGGAAAACCGCGACGACGCCAGCAACATCGCCGACTCGGCGCTGGCCGATTACCAACACGCGCTGGCACAACTGGAAGCGGCCGAACTCAATTTGAAACGCACGCAAGTGGTGGCGGCGGTGGATGGTTATGTCACCAATCTGAACGTGCATCGCGGCGACTACGCCCGTATCGGCGAAGCCAAGATGGCCGTGGTGGATATGAACTCGTTCTGGGTCTATGGCTTCTTCGAAGAAACCAAGCTGCCCCACGTCAGGGTCGGGGATAAAGCCGATATGCAATTGATGAGCGGCGAGACCTTGAAGGGCCATGTGGAAAGCATCTCGCGCGGCATCTACGACCGCGACAACCCCGAAAGCCGCGAACTGATTGCCGATGTGAACCCGACCTTCAACTGGGTGCGCCTGGCCCAGCGGGTGCCGGTGCGGATTCATATCGATGAGGTGCCGGAAGGGGTGTTGCTAGCGGCGGGGATTACCTGCACCGTGATCGTTGGCCCTGCTCGTTGAATCGAGGCGGGTGTCTAGCCGAAGTAACCACGCAAAACGCCCAAGCCGTCAGGATCAACGCCTGTGATGTTTGCGGCTACGATCACTCGCTGGTCTCCCCGCTCGGTCAATGACACGGGTTTGGTTACGACTGCAGAGTCAATGTAGGTGTAGCCCAGGTTGTTGAAAGCCAGGTTCAGCGAGCCATCGGCATTGAATTGGGCGACATAGATCCCCCTGCCCGTTGAGGCCGTGACAAGCTGTCCCGTGCGGGTGCTCATGATGCACTTCCAGCCATTGTCGCGCGAGCTCTCGAATTGGCTGATCAGGGGCTTGCCGTTATTGAACAGTTGATGCGCTGCGCCGTTGGGCGTTATGGCGCGCAGTAACCCTCTGGTCCTGGTATCGGCAGCGTCCTGGCCGACTTGGCCAGCGCCAACGAGGCTGCCGTCTGCTCGCTGCGTGAGGTCGTTGAGGCTGGCGTGATCGTCAACGTTCTCATCCACAACGTAGTGAAAGCCAGGTGTCTGAAAATTGCCAAAACTGGCGTCCAGCGTACCGTCATGGTTGAACCGGGCGAACAGGGCAGTATTGAGCCCTGGGGCGAGACGGGCATGACCGGCAATCACGATTTTGTGATCGCTGCCCTGGCTGATGCAGGCGTTGATGGCCGTGGCTGCAGTGGGGTCGGTCAGTTTGAAGTCAAGCCTGCCATCGCGGTTAAAACTGTTGTCCAACACTCCGTCTGGTCGCAGGCGAAACAGCGTGCCGGTCGTCAACTCGGTGTTACCACGCTTTAAGTAATTGGCGGTGATCAGAATGTATCCATCAGGCTGCTCGTGCACGGTGGGCGAGTCTTCTATCAACTCGTCGTCTGAATGGGTTGTTAGAACACGCACTCCATTCTCGGCAAAACCCGTATCGAGATCGCCCCGACTGGTGAAGCGTGCGATGGCCAAGGCCGCCCATGGATCGCTTGGTGTAGGCAATGTCCAGCCGAGTATGAGGATTTTTCCATCGCGCTGGACAGTCAGCCTTGAACCTCCGGCGGGTAAACCGGGCACGAACCTGTCGAAAACCAGCCCGTTGTTTCCGAATTTTTTA
Source organism: Pseudomonas reactans (assembly GCF_013385825.1). Lineage (GTDB taxonomy): Bacteria > Pseudomonadota > Gammaproteobacteria > Pseudomonadales > Pseudomonadaceae > Aquipseudomonas > Aquipseudomonas reactans. The sequence goes on from NZ_JACAPG010000006.1 coordinate 343,912, forward strand.
TCAAGGTTGCCCTTGGCGTCCAGGCGGCCCAAACCATATATGTAGCCGGCGTAATCGGGGGCGTCGCGATAAAAGCTGGCGCTGAATAGAACGTTACCGTCTTGATCGGTTGTCAGCCCTTTGATGTGGTGTTGAACGATCAGCTCGGGGTGTTCTTCTACGATCTTGGCCAGGACGGCTTCGCCAAGGGTGCCGAAGGCTGGATCTGGAGTACCAGGTTGTGTGGTAGGCATTTTGGTATTCCGTCATGGGTCAGAGGGACTTGGCGGCATGGGCAGGGTACGAACTCAACCCATGCAACGATGACCCAGTCTGGCCCCGGTGTAATACCGGGTCTACTGTCAACTCTGACAGGTGTCAGGCCGCCATTATGCGGCCGTGTAGGTCTCATGCAGATGACGCCACAGCAACGCGCCACTCGCCTGCTTTTCGAAAACTACTGTGGCGCGGCGGTCAGTCTGGGTACCGCTGTCATCGATCTGATGTTCGCGATAAGTCACCGTGGCGCCACGTGCATGGCGATCGATGCCGGCCATCTCGCTCAAGGTGATTTTCAACCCCGGGCGCATGCCGCCCAAGCGCGTGAACAGGGCATTGACCCCGGCCGCATTCACCCGTGCGCCGGTCGCCGGGGCAACCATGCTGAATTCCGGGGAGAAGCGCGCGAGCAGGTTCTGCAAGGTACCTTCGGGCGCAACGCCGGCAAACCATTGTTCGATCTCGACATGGGTCTGGATCACTTCGTCAAAAAAATCGCTGTAATCGATCATGGGTGAGGCTCGCTGGCAGGGTGAAGCAGTGTGCGTATTCGGGACGTATCCAGACGCAGCACCGCAAAAAGAGGCAGCAGGGTGAGGGCTGCCGCCATCGTGAAGGTTATAGCGAAGGAATCCAAGGCCGACAGCAATGCACTCAGCGCCGCCGCGCCCAGGCAGAAACTCAGTTGTCGATTGATGTTCCACAGAGCGCTGGCGTGGCCCATGCGTTCGGCGGGAATATCGAGAAAGGCCAGGGTCTGCGCGGTACTGCTGCACAGGCTGCCTCCCAATCCCATCAACAAATAGGCTGGAACGATCAGTGCAGGGCCATTCAGCAACAGGATGCCCAGGCATTGCAGCAGCATGCCCGCCAATAACAACGGCTTCGGGCCACAGCGGTTGAACAGTTTTTTGCTGAGGAAAATCGCCAGTGCCGACGCCAGTGCCCAAGGCAGCATCAAGGCGCCGGTCTGTGTGGCGTCGTACCCGAGGCCGCGAAGATAGAGTATGGCGATGAGGCTGGTGCCGATGAACACGCTGGGGATGCACAGGTAGATCAGCATCGCGGTGCGCAGCATTGGGCTGCGTATCTGTTGGAAAATACTGCCCACGTCCAGTGGCACATGACGGCTAGACGGCCTGTCAGGTTTTATCCACAGCACGGTCAGCAGCAGGGTCATCAACGCCAGTGGCAGATTGGCGTAGAAGATCCAGCGCCACGACACGTTATCGACAATCAAACCACCCAGCGCCGGTGACAGCGCCGGCACCAGCAATGCCACCGACATCACTCGCGCCGTCAGTTGGCTGCGCTCAGCTGCCGGGAAATGCCGGTAAGCCATGGCCTGCCCGACGGGAATCAGCAAGCCACCGCCCAGCCCTTGCAGGGCACGCCAGCCGATCAGTGTTTCAATCGAACTCGCCTGGCCCACCATCACCGACGCACCGGCGAACAGCAACAGGCTTGCCGCGATCAGAGTTCGCTCCCCCATCACCGCAGCCAACCAGACACTGAGCGGAATGATCACGGTGAGGCCGAGCAGGTAGGCATTGCAGATCCATGCCAATTGCGTGACCGAGGCATGCAGGTCGCGGGCGATATCCGGGTAGGCGACCGTGGCGACAAACATGTTCACCAGGTCCAGGGCGAAGCCCAGCAAAAAGATCCAGGCGACTTTCGAGCGGTAGGTCATGAGTGTGATCCAGCGAGTGAAGCGGGCAGGGTAGGCGGGTCGTGCTGTTTGGGAAACGTCGGTTTGCCTGTTACTTTGTCAAAAATATTTTGACAAAGGAGGGCGCCGCCGATGGTCAGCCTGGACCGATTCGACACCTTCAAAGCCGTGGTCGAGGCCGGCTCGCTCACCGCTGCCGCCGACCTGTTGGGTCAGACCCGCGCCGTGGTCAGCTTCAACCTCAAGCGCCTGGAAGCGGAGCTGGGCGTCACCTTGCTGACTCGCAACACTCGGCAACTGGCCCTGACCGATGCCGGCGAGCGCTTCTATCTGCGCTGCACACGCATGCTCGAAGAGGCGCGATTGGCGGTGGAGGAGGCGCGCTCGGAGCATGCCCAACTCAAAGGCACGTTGCGCATCACTACCACCATGGAATACGCATTGGCCGTGGTTGCCCCGGCGGTCGAAGCCTTTCGCCGTCTGCATCCAGACCTGAACATCCACTTATCCACGTCCTCGACCCATGCAGACCTGATCTCCGAGCGTTTTGACGTGGCGATTCGCTTGGGACGCTTGCTGGACTCCAATCACCGCGCGGTGCAGTTGTCGACTTTCGAGGTGTTCGCCGTGGCGGCACCACAGTTTGGAGGGGTTGATACGCTGGATGACTTGGAGCAGTTGCCCACGCTGGGACATAGCCGATTGACGGAGTTGAGCGTGACCGATCCACAAGGCGGCGAACACTCTTATCGCCCCGGCCATGCGTCGCTGGTCGCTGACAGCGCAGCCGTTCTCCAAGCCTTCGCCGTGCGTGGGCACGGTGTGGCGGTGTTGCCGCAATGGCTGGTGCAGGATGACCTGGACGCCGGACGATTGGTGCGCCTGTTGCCGGACCATCGCTTTGCCCCGCAAGGGATCTACGCGATGTATCCGGACACCCGGCATTTGCCCCTGAAGGTGCGGGCGTTTATTGACTTTATGAAGGGTTAGAGCGAACCGGCCAGCCCGAAGCGTTTCTTCAACACCTTCTCCAGCAACCCTTTGGGCAACAACGCCGCCATCAACGGTAACGCGCGGCTGCCATTGCCCGAGCGCAGCAGACGGGGCGGTTGTGGTTGTTGCACCGCCTTCAATACATCCTCAGCAAACACATTGGCCGGCGTTGGCTTGTCCTGGGAAGCCTGGCTGCGCGCACGGATGCCGTCGCGCAACGGCCACCATGGCGATTGTTCATTGATCAGCAGTTCGGCCTGGGCGCCGGCGTTTTTGGCGAAGTGGGTGTTGATGGCGCCGGGCTGCACTTCCATGACCCGCACGCCAAACGGCGCCAGTTCCATGCGCAGCGCATCGCTCAAGGCATGCACGGCGGCTTTTGACGCGCAATAGGCGCCTGCAAACGGCGTTACCAGCACACCGGAAACACTGCCGATATTCACTACCAATCCCTTGCTGCGCCGCAGCGCCGGGAACAGCGCCTGGGTCACGCCGACGATGGAAAACACATTGGTCTCGAATTGGCGCTGCATGGCGTCGGTACCGCCGTCGAGCAGCGGACCCATGGCGCCATAACCGGCGTTGTTGACCAGTACATCCAGTTCGCCCAGTTGTTCGGCCAGCCGTTGCAAAGCGGTACTGTCGTTGACGTCCAGTTCGACGGCATTAAAGCCGGCAGCGGCAAGGGCGGCGACGTCTTCCGGGCGGCGGGCGCTGGCCCAGACGGTGTAGCCGGTTGCTTTGAAGGCATCCGCCAGAGCGCGGCCAATGCCGCTGGAACAACCGGTGATGAGTACGTTTGGCATGGATCAATCCTTTGTCAGTCCGAAAAACTGCCTTGCAGGTGCTCGGCGCGAAATTCCAGGGTTTGCGGGCGGTAGCCGGGGCGCAAGGGCGGCGTGGGCAGGCAATCGTCCCAGGTGGCGCCGGCCTGCAACTCGCCGGGCCCGCGATAGCGTGGGGCCGCGTAGACGTTGTCGGCCAGGTTGACCGTGTCGCCCGGCGCATAGGCAGCGACGCGCCAACGCAGCTCGGTGAGGGGCACGTCATTGCCGTTGTTCAGGACCAGTTTCAGTGGACGATCGGCGGGGCATTCCTGCGGGGCGTAGCTGATGCGCAGTTCCAGGTGTGCCAGTTGCGAGGCTTCCCGGCTGTCCAGCCACACCACCCAGATCGCGACGAAACCCAAGCCCACGGCGGCCGCGAGGGACACGGGCAGTGCCTTGGCGGGGTAGCGCAGCAACAGGATCAGCCAGGTGATGATCAGTAGAACGCCGAAAAACATGGAGACCACCTCAAGTAGGGAATGAGCATCCTAACTTAAGCGTAGGTGGGATTGATCACCACGGCCCCAAAGAAAAAGCCCCCACCCAACCCACTGCGGATAGGGGACGCAGTGGGCTGGGCGAGGGCTTCTTGTACGACTGCTTTACTGCGCGATAGTTTTCACCGAAACACCACGCTCAACCGGCGTCGAGCGACCGTAGATATCTTCAAACCGCTCGATATCGTCTTCACCCAAATAGCTGCCTGATTGCACTTCGATGATCTCCAACGGGATCTTGCCCGGGTTGCGCAGACGGTGCACCGAAGCGATCGGGATGTAGGTGGACTGGTTCTCGGTGAGCAGGAACACGTTCTCGTCGCAGGTCACTTCGGCGGTGCCGCTGACCACGATCCAGTGTTCGGCACGGTGGTGGTGCATCTGCAGCGACAGGCACGCGCCCGGCTTGACCGAGATGTGCTTGACCTGGAAACGTCCGCCCATGTCCACCGAGTCGTAGGAGCCCCACGGACGATAGACTTCGCAGTGGTTCTGGGTTTCGCTGCGGCCCTGGTCGTTCAGGGTGTTGACCATCTGCTTGACGCCCTGGACCTTGTCCTTGTGGGCAATCATCATCGCGTCCTTGGTTTCCACCACTACGATGTTGTCCAGGCCGATCACCGACACCAGTTTGCCGTTGCCATGGATCATGCAGTTGCGGCTGTCTTGGATCACCACGTCGCCTTTGCTCACGTTGCCGTGCACGTCTTTGTCGTTGACAGCCCACAGCGACGCCCAGCAACCCACGTCGCTCCAACCCGCACTCAGCGGCACCACGCAGGCGCGCTGGGTTTTTTCCATCACGGCGTAGTCGATGGAGTTGTCCGGGCAGCAGGCGAAGGTGGCTTCGTCGAAGGTCACGGTGTCGGCGGTCTGTTCGCTGCGCTCAAGTGTCAGCAGGCAGGTGTCGTAGATGTCCGGATCGTGCTTTTTGAGCTCTTCGAGGAAACGGCTGGCGCGGAACAGGAACATGCCGCTGTTCCAGAAATACCCGCCGCTTTTGACGAACTCGACGGCGCGTTTTTCATTGGGTTTTTCCACGAACTGCTCGACGCGGCTCACGCCCTCGGGCAGCAGCGAATCGTTGGTGGACTTGATGTAGCCATAACCGGTTTCCGGACGGGTCGCCGGTACGCCGAACAGCACCATCTCGCCACGCTCGGCGGCCACGGTGGCCAGGGCCAGCGCGCGTTGCAGGGCTTTCTGGTCGTCGATCACGTGGTCGGCGGGCAGCACCAGCATCAGCTCGTCGCGGCCTTCATTGACCAGCATCATCGCGGTGAGAGCCACGGCCGGTGCGGTGTTGCGACCGAACGGTTCCATCAGGATGCGTTGGCTTTCCAGCTTACGCGCGGCCAGCTGCTCGTTAACGATAAAACGGTGGTCCTTGTTGCAGACCACGATTGGAGCGTCCATACCTTCAAACACCAGGCGTTCCAGGGTTTGCTGGAACAGCGTGTGCTCACCGGTCAGGGCCAGGAATTGTTTAGGAAACTGTTTACGGGAAAGCGGCCAAAGACGTGAGCCGCTACCACCGGAAAGGATGACTGGAATCATGGGTGTTTCTCCTTGAATCGATATGGGTCAGAGCTACGAAGGTTTGTCGTTTCACTCTTGTTTTTGTCTCGGTCCGAACTGACGTCTCGATCCCCTGTAGGAGCGAGCTTGCTCGCGAAGCACTTCCAGACACTGCGTACATTCAGAATGCCCGCGTTATCGTTGGCGATTTTCGCGAGCAAGCTCGCTCCTACAATGGGTAGCCGTCAGTTCGGGAAATAGTTAGCGGGTCGACACAGGGCGTTTCACCCAGACAGGCGACAGGCTCGAACCGGAACCGGTGACGTACAGCACCGCCGCTTCACCGCGCTCCAGCGCCACCGGCTTCACGTCGCCGACTTTCTTGTCGCCGTCGTACAGCGCCAGGCTGACCTTCACCGGGTTGATCTCACGCTCGCCACGGCCTTTGGCAGCCACTGACTTGACCACGTCGGTCTTGCCGTCAGCGGTTTTCAGGGTCAGGGCCTTGTCGCTGAGGTTCTGCACGCGCACCAGGGACTTCTGCTTGTTCTTGAAAGGGGGTTCTTCGATCAGCTGTGGCTGGCCGCTGCCGCTGTTGACCAGGGTGTAGTAGTGGTCGGCGGCGAGCTTGACCGGCACGGTCTGGCTGCCGACCTTGGCGCTGTAGTCACCGCCAGGCATGAAGCTGAAGTCGCTGCTGGCCAGTGGCGCAACGTCGCTCAGGTTGGTCGCGCCGACGGTGGCGCTGACTTCCTGGTTGCTGGCGTTATAGATGCGCACGAAGCTCGAACCTTTTGGTGCGGTCGGGCCGTAGAGGGCGGCGTCGCCACCGGCGAAGGCGGACATCGATACGAAGCTCAGGCCTGCTGCGATAGCCAGGGTTTTAGCGAGACGACGAGGAGTTGTAGTGAAAGTCATGTGAGTTACCTCTCTTTCAGTTTTGCGCCCGGTCGGGCGTCTCGGATTTAGTGTTGATAGCCATGTTCTGTTGGCGCGAACCGGCTTGTTTAAGCTGCGCAACCCAGGATGGGTCGGCATCACCGATTTCGTTGTTCACGGGCAGATAACGTTCAGGAAACTCCCAGATCAGCACCTGGGGCGGGCTGTTCTTGAAGTCATCACTTTTCAGGTAGCTGAGCATTGGCAGGATCGGGCCGTGGCCGTCTTCGGCGTAGCTGACCACGTCGCTGCCCAAGGCTTGCTTGAGGGCGCCGACGAAGTTCCAGTTGGGGTTGGCGCTGTAGCTGGTGCCCACCAGGGCCACCGGGGTTTCGCTGTCGCTGAACAGGGCGTCGTCGCCTTTGGTTTCGGCCAGGTGCGTGACGCGTTTTTCCAGCGGCTCTTTAGGCGGCATCAGGTTTTCGAACAGCGGGTCCAGCGGCAGGAACAGACGCAGGTCGCCTTTATGTGGCTCGGTTTTTTCCGCCTCGGTGACAAAGCGCTGTGGCTCGCCGCTCAGCGGGGTCTTGTCGGCGATGGTCTTGGCCAACTGTTTGGCCGCGATTTCAGCGCCGTCCGGCGTCCAGTGGGTGTCGGTACGCAGGAACACTTGCTTGCCGCCCAGCTTGGCCTGTTGCAGCGGGCCGAGCAGGTCCGGGGCGATGATCTTGTCGGCGGCGACGCGGGCGTGGAAGTCGTCGTACAGGTTGGCGTGGATGCTCGCCGGTTTCACTTCACCCAGGTGTTCCGGGTAGAGGCGCACCTTGGCTGGCACGATCGCCATCACCAGCTGAATGCCTTGGGCTTTGAGCTTCTGGCGCACGCCTTCGACCAGCGCGTAGTTGCCTTGCAGGTTCTGGTCTTCGTTGACGGCGGGGTTGAATTCCTCGTCGCTGTACAACCAGTGATCGCGACCCAGCACCACGCCAGGGCGGCCTTCATTGAACAGTTTGTAGTCCAGCGCTGCCCACAAGTTGGTGCCGATGCGCTTGATCGGGAACTCGTCGTCGTAGTGGGTCTCGACGGCTTTGGTCCAGCGACCATTGAGCACGGTGGCGTCGGCATTGGTACTGAAACCGAAGAAACTGCGCAGCGACCAGGCGCCCAGAGCCAGCAGCAGCACCAGGAACAGGCCGATATAGAGGACGCGTAATGAACGGGTCATGGTCGGCTCCCTCAGAATTGGAAGTAAAGGAACGGCGAGAAACTCTGCGCCGACAGTTTGAGAATCGACGCGACGAACAGCAGCAGCACCGCAGTGCGCATGGCATAGCGTGGCCAGTCAGCGGTCCAGTAGGCCGGTTGTACGGCGGCGTCTTTGCCCACGGTAAAACCGGGCTCGTGGATGCTGCCTGGGTTGTCGCCCGGTACGGCCTTGATCAGGCTCGGGTCGGCAGGCTTGGCTTTTTCCGCAGGGCGATTGGTGTAGAAGTCGCGCAGGCCAAAGAACGCCAGGGTTGCATACGCCACCACCAGGGTTGCCACTTGCAGGCCGGTGAGGTTGGCGCGGTTGAGTTCCGACAGCGACCACTCGCCAAAGCTGAACATCGCGCCGTACATACGGCCGGCGACGTGCAGGTTTTCGGCGCGGAAGATTACCCAGCCCATCACCACCAGCAGGAAGGTGAAGGCCCAACGCACCGGGTTGAAGCTGCGCGGCGAAGTGTTGAGGCCGATGGCTTTTTCAATCGCCAGCCACATGCCGTGCCACGCACCCCAGACGATGTAGGTGATGTTCGCACCGTGCCACAGGCCACCGAGCAGCATGGTCAGGAACAGGTTGCGGTAGGTGGTCAGCGTGCCTTTACGGTTGCCGCCCAGGGTGATGTACAGATAGTCACGCAGCCAGGTGGACAGGCTGATGTGCCAGCGCCGCCAGAACTCGGTGATCGACTGGCTGATGTATGGCTGCTTGAAGTTTTCCATGAAACGGAAACCCATCATCAAGCCCAGGCCGATGGCCATGTCGCTGTAGCCGGAGAAGTCGAAGTACAACTGCGCGGTGTAGGCCAGCGCGCCGAGCCAGGCGTCGCCCGTGGTCGGGTTTTGCAGGGCGAAGCAATGGTCAGCCACCACCGCGAGGGTGTCGGCAATGAACACCTTCTTGATGAAACCCTGCATGAACCGCGTGCAGCCCTCGGAGAACTTGTCGAGGGTGTGGGTGCGGTTGTTGAACTGGTCGGCCAGGTCGCGAAAGCGCAACACCGGGCCGGCAATCAAGTGCGGGAAAATCGCCACGAACGCCGCAAAGTCGATCAGGTTGCGGGTCGCCGGGGTATCACCACGGTACACGTCGATGATGTAGCTGATGGACTCGAAAATGTAGAACGAGATACCGATCGGCAGCAGCACGTGGGTGAGGATGAACGGCTCCAGACCGGCCGACTTCATCATGACGTTGATGCTGTCGACGCCGAAGTTGGCGTACTTGAAGTAGCCGAGGATGCACAGGTCAACCACCACGCCGAGCAGCAGCCAGCGCTGGGCTGGCTTGGTGCGCACGCCGGCTGCACCGACCTTGAGGCCGATCCAGTAGTTCCACAGCGTCACGGCGGCGAACAGCGCCAGGAAGTCCACTCGCCACCAGGCGTAGAACACGTAGCTGGCCAACAGCAGCAGCAAGTTGCGATAGCGTTGCCCGCTCAAGTAGTACAAGCCGAGAAAGATCGGCAAGAACAGAAACAGGAACACATTGGACGAGAAAACCATCCCGATCTCTCCATGTTTAACCAACAGTCAAGGGCTACAGCCCCCCCAAACCCCCCCACGATTTCGCGGGAGGGCGGTACTACATGCACGCCACCTCTCTGTAGGAGCCCGGCTTGCCGGCGATGGCGTCTTCAGGATTGCCATCGCCGGCAAGCCGGACTCCTACAGGAGGGGGTTGCGTCAGGAACCTTTGTTGCCTTTTTCATGCGTCGGGTCGTAGACCTTGGTCAGGTCACCCCCGAGGCGGAACGTCTTGAACGGCTGCATCCCGTGCTTGCGCTCGAGCACATCCGGCGCGCAGGTGTAGAGAGTGCAGAAGGGTTCGAGCCAGGCGAATTTCATGTCCTGTTTCAAGTCCTTCATGTCCTGCTCTTTGCCGTTCTTCTGTTCGAAGATCTCCGGGTCTTTCACCCCGGCCAGCACCTTGTCGCCCAGGCGTTTGAGCGCGCCGTTGTTTTCCTGGCGCAGGTCGACACCGTTGACCAGGGCAAAACTGGCGATCATCGACAGCGGTGGCAGGGCGTAGTTGTGGTACGACAAGGCCCGTTGCTGGCGCTTCAACTCGTTCGGCAGGAAGCCTTGGTCGTCGACCTGGTTCACGCCGACCTTGTATTCCTTCACAGCCCAATCGAACAGGTCGCGACGGTTGACGGCGACGGACGTTGCCATCACCGACCAGGCAGCCCAGTAGGAGTGGTTGTTGGTTTTTTCCAGCGGCAGATTGTCCCAGTCGCTCACCACCTGATCGGCCAGTTTGTTGAACCACGCCTCGATCAACTGCGATTCCTGCTGGTGGTTGGCCAGCGGGTGCGAGTCGGAAAACTTCAGGCGTACATAGGCCGAGGCCATGCTGCCCAACGCCCATTTGCGCATGGACTTGCCGGTGTGGTTGAAGTCTTTGGACATCAACGCATCCGCCTTGGCCCAACTGGTTAGCCAGTTGAGCGTGCATTCCAGCTGCTCCGGGCGACCGTCACGCATGAACTGCATCACGCGCTTGCTGGTGTCTTTTTCCAGCTTGGTGATGTCGGCGGTGCTGTCGCGAAAGGCTTTTTCGGACTGGGTATTCAGGGTGGCGCGGGCTTTGTCCGAACCTTCGTACTTGCTGCGAAATTGCAGCGAGCCGGTGTACGGCGCCGGCATGGCGTCGCAGTCATTCTTGAAGTCGCCGGTCTTGAACGCTTCCACTGGGGCGAAATAGCCCTGGGGTGGACGCAGTGGGGCGGCGGCGTTGACTGAACCGGCGAACATCGCCAGGCCCAGCAGCGTTGGAATCAATAACTTCTGCATAGGTAACCTCATTGCCCTGTCGAGGCAGTCTGTTGACCGCCCGCTGGGAATACGTTGCGTGTGCAAATTTTCGCTTCAACCTTCTGCGCAGCCTGGCCCGCTTCCGGGCCCTGCACTTCCACGGCCAGCAAGTTCTGCGAGGCCCAGTCTTCATCGGTGCGCAGTTCAAAGGCGAAACGCCCGTCTGTATCGGATGTTTCGGGTTTCTCGATCTTGATGTCCTCGTGGCGCCCGTTCATGTACCAGAGGGTGGCTTGCAGGGTTTTCACCGACGGGTCGGCGAAGCGGATATCAACCTGGTGATTGGCATTACGCAGGTCTTTGTTCGAACTGTTCACCATCAATTCGTTCTTGCCCGGCTTCAACGAAGTGCTGGCCGTCATCTGTGCCGGCTTGCCTTCGCAGCCGTTGTCGAGCAGCGACATCATCTGGCGGTAGATGGTCTCTTGGTCGAGGCGATACAGCGGCGAGAATTCCCAGATCAGAATCTTTGGCGGCGTCTTCTGGAATTCATCGCTGCCCAGGTACTGGATCATCGAGCCTTCCAGGCCACCGCCAGGAAAGGCGACGTTGAGGATGTCGGCACCGATTTCCTGTTCCAGGAACCCGGCGAAGTTGTAGTTCTTGCCGCTGTGGCTGGTGCCCACCAGGGTGATCTGCGGGTTGCCCGAATCGCCGAACAGGTCGCCGTCACCTGCTTCGCCCTTGGGCTCAGTGGTGAACTGGTCCATGTACTGGATCGCGTAGCTGGTGCCACAGAGTTGCCCGGCCATGTTGTGCAGGGTGCCAGTCTTGCCCATGCGCCCGGAGCGTTTGGTCTCGAATTCACGCTGTGGAATGCCGGCAAATTCAGGCATTGCACGTACTTTGGCGCCGACTATTTTCGCGGTGCGCTGGGCGCCATATGGCGTCCAGTGTTGGTCGCCGCGGAAGTAGAAATCGTGGGCCGGCAGCTCATCCGGAAGTTGCTCATTGGTCAACGGCGACAGGTCCGGCACCACGTAGCCCATCTTGGCGAAACGGCCGAGCATGGTCTTGTAGTTGCCCAGCGCCTTGTCGAAATCGAACTTGGCTTTTTCCTCAGGGTTGAGCTTGTTGCGATTTACCAGGCCACGGGTCGGCTGGTAGACCACCACCAGTTCCACGCCCTTGGCCTTGAACGCATCGTGCAACTGTTGCATGCGCTTGTAGCCGGCCGGGGTGGTGTCGAATTCGGTACGCAGGTCTTCCTGGGTCCGGAACAGCCAGTCGCCCTGGGCTTGCACCAGGGTGGTGAAGTTTTGCTGGTAGCGCGTGGTGTAGTTGCGCGCATCGTGGGCGGCCGGGCACAGGCTGCAGCACGGCTCGGCGGTAAAGGTCGGCGCCTTGATTTCGTCGGCGCGCACGCCCTGGCTGGCCGCGAGCAGGCCGAGGGTCAGACCCGAGAGGCTCAGCAGTTTGATCATGTGTGGGTGCATAAGGGTCATCCTCAGTCCTGCATTTCGGTCTGGCGTTCGACAGGGTCGATCAGCACGGCTTTCTGCTGGCGCACCAGCAGGTCGAGAATCTCTTCCTGGCGATCGCCCAGCACGCCGTTGAAGCTGATGCCGCTGGATTTGGTCGGCGCCAGCATCGACACGCGGTACAGCTCCACGCTCAACGGCGAGTCGATGGACAGCGGCCCGCTGCCGTTACCCGCCAGTTCACCGCCGACCACGATCAGCGAGACCTTGGCGTCGAACGGGTCGAGGGCGATGTCACGGTCGGTGTCGGTCAAGTCCTTGATGTGGCCGTACAGCCCGGTCAGGCCGTTGGCCATCGAGGTGTTTTCGTACAGCTTGATGTTCACGCTGTTACGCACGCGGATGCCGTGGCGACGGTTGGCGATTACCTTGTTGCCCCACAGCAGGTTGTCGCCGCTCTCGTAGAGGGTGATGCCGTCGGTGTGGTTACGGTAGAACTCGTTGTCGGCCACGATGTTGTTGACGCTGTTACGGTCGAGTACCAGGCCCGAGAGCTTGTTGTCGTAGCTGCGGTTGTTGAAGATGAAGCTGTCGTTCACTTCCCGGGAAATGATGATGCCGTGCTTCTTCTTGGTGCCGTAGACGGTGTTGTCCGCAATGATCAGGCCGTGGGAACGGTCGTGGGGGTCAATGCCGTAGACGATGTTGTCTTTGTAGGTATTGCCCTTGATCACGAAGTTCGTGGTCTCGTAGCAGTAGAAGCCGTACCACATGTCCGAGAACTCGGAGTTGATGATCCAACCGGTCGGCTCCGCACGCTTGAGCACCTTGGCCATGTTCGGCGTGTACTGGGAAATACTCACCCCGTACGACTTACTGTTGGCATAACCGAAACTGGCCATTTTGGTGCTGGAGATATACGTCTCGGTGCCACCCCAGGCCAGCAGGAACGGGCGGAATTCCTTGGGCGACTTGAACAGCGCCGGGCCATTGGCCTTTTCGCTCCAGCCGGTAACTTTGGTATCACGCACAAACAACTGGCCGTCGTTGATCAGGAACGAACCGGCTTCCTGGGACAGGCGCAGCTCCTGGGTCTTCTTGTCGATTTCCAGAATGCCCTTGCGGCCCACCACGATCGGCAGTTTGGCCACAAACACTCCTGGGGAGGTTTCGCTCAGGTACTGTTTGGGCACCTTGCCCAGCAGGTCCTTGAGGTTCATGTAGCCGTCGTCGACAAAGATCGCTTGGGGAATGCCGTGCTGGCGCACCACCCATTCAGCCATCTTGTTGTCACCGCCGATGAAGTCCTTGAGGGCGTCTTCCTGCATCATGCGGCGGATGCTGATCTTGCCCGGCTTGCTTCTGACGATCTTTTTTTCCATTGCCGCATCGGTGTAGCCCGACAGATCCGGCAGGGCCGGCTTGGCCATTTCCAGCGGCGCGGTCGGCGGGCTGGAGATGGTGTAGGTCTTGGCCTGTTGCAGCTCTTTGGCGATGGTTGGCGCCTTGACCGGCTGCGCGGTGTCGGCGAAGGCGGTGGCGTTAGCCATCAGCATCGCCGCGACCAGCAACTTATGAGGTTTCATAGCGCAGGCTCCCATCAGAATTTCCAGATCACGTCGACGAACGCGCGGTGCATGTACGAGTCGACGTTGCTGCCATAGGCGTCGCCCGGCTTGAATACACCGGCACGAAAGCGCACCAGGGCCGACGGTTCGTCAATGGATTGGCTGAGGGCGGCCGGCAACAGGCCGGTCTTGAAGTACTTGGTGACGACCAGGTCCATCTCCTGGCCCAGGTCTTTCTTGCCGTCTTCAAGCGGCAGGGACGTGCTGGACAGGATCGCGCCGGTCACGTCGTCGGTGTTGTTCTGCACCGCATCGATGCCGTTGCTACCCACTGGCTTGTTGCCGTCGACACGCCAGAACTTGTGGTACACCAGGCTGGCGTCGTAGTCCTCGCGCAGCTGCCAGGAACCGAACAGGCTCATGGACTGCATGTTGTTCATCTCGCCACGGAACGCTTCACCGAAACGGTGCACGCGCGACTGCGTGCCGGTCCAGTTCGAACGGTTGCTTTGCAGGCCGTTCTGCTCGTACTCGGCGCTGGCGCGGGAGTAAGCCGCGCCGACTTGCCACTGCGGGTCGAGACGCAGGCGGATACCCAGGTCGGTGGCCCAGCCACTCACGTCATCACTGCGCTTGGCATTGGTTGGGCGAGTGCCGTCGGCGTTCAGCGCGTTGACGGTGTCACGGTCGCCACGCATGCCGGTGACGCTGGCCCAGTAGTTGACCGTGTTGGTGTTGCGCCAGTTGTAGGCGTCGCTGTTGGCTTCGATGCCGAGCCAGCTCAGGTCGCCGTTCTCACGCTTGTCCAGCGAGTCGGTCGGCACGCCGGGTTCCGGGTAGTCGAGCTTGCCGTTGTCATGGGTGTGGTGCCCGCGCAGGCCGATCCACTGACCGGGCGTCCACTGGTAGGCGGCGTCGGCGTACAGGTGCTGACGGTCCTTGTCCTTGGGCGACAGTTCCTTGAGGTCGGTGCGGTATTCGCTGAAGCGTTCGGCAACCCCGACATTGGCCTTGAGCAGGGTGGTGTCGAACGTCCAGTTCAGCGCTTCGATGTTGGTATCGCGCCATTGGCCGTCGTCGTTGCGCAGGCGTTGGCGACCCAGTTTGAGGATCTCGCCAGGGTAGGGCGTGAAGCCGCTGTAGCCGACCCAGAACTCGCGCATCGCCAAGTAGTTTTTCTTGGCCTTGCGGTCGTTGTTGGTGGTCTGCTGGTTTTCGTCATCTGCCGACTGTTGCAGGGTGTCGGTCTCGATGATGTCGCTGGACACTACGGCCTGGCCCATGGCGTAAGCGCTCCACGCGCCGCTTTCACCGTAGATCCACGGGCGCAGGTCGAGGCCGATACCGTTGACGTCGCCGCCTTTCTGCGTGCCGAGGTCGCGGTCATCTTCGGACTGCGCGGTGGCTTTGACTTCCAGGCCGAAGTTCTTGGCTTCGGTCAGCGCGGCCAGGGTTGGGCACGACCAGAGCAGGGCGAAGGTCAGGCCGATACCGGCCTTGACGAATGGATTGAGCTTCATAGGGATTCCTCGCCGTCTTCTTCTTCCAGGGCGTGCAGTTGCAGCGTGCTCTGGGCCAGGGTGCCGCGTGCGGCCAGCTCCTGTTGCACCAGGCGTTGACCTTGAGCGCGTTGCTCAGGCGTCAGCGGGGCTTCGAGCTGCGTGGCCAAGTCAATGGCCTCTGGCGTGTTCTGGGCTTTAGCCAACTGGCTGAAGACATAGGCATTCAATGGGTCGGGCTGGGTGCCCTTGCCTTGGGAAAACAACTGGGCGATGGCGAAATCGGCGCTGTTCTGGCCGTTGCGTGCAGCGGTCAGCAAGTGGTCCAGGGCTTTTTGCGAATAGACTTTGCCCAGGTAGCCACGGCGGTAGATCTGGCCGAGGTAGTAATCGGCGGCCACTTCCCTGCCCACGGCTTTTTCGAAGTGGGCTTCGGCAGCCTTGGCGTCGGCGGGTACCCATTTGCCTTCGTAGTAGAGCTTGCCCAGCAACAGCTCGGCGCGCGGTTGGTCGGCGGCGCGGCCGTTGTCCAGGTACTTCATCATCTGGTCGACATCGCCGAGTTCCGGGAAGTCGTAGAGCAATTGCGCCAGGCTGACCCACGAAGCCGGGTAGCCAGGGGCGATTTTTTCCAGCAGGGCCTGGGCGGTTTTTTCGTCCGGCTGGCCGAGCGTGGCGTCGCCGAGTACGCGAGCGACACTGTCGACGCGTTGTGCGGTGACGGTGCCACGGCTGTAGCCGGCTTCCATCTGCTTGAGCAGCTCGGCCTGTTTCTCGGGCTCGGCTTTTTTCTGATAGACCGTGGCCAGTTCGACGTAGCAGATATCGGTGGTGTTCAGCGCGGCTTTACAGATGCGCTCTACATCATCCAGATGCTGGTCGTAGGTGTCCTGGGTGCGGTACAGCAGCACCTGGGCCAGGCCGGCTTCCGGGTAACCGGCGGCCTGCCATTTGCTGATCTGCTGCTGCGCATTCACATTCGGGAAGCTGTGCGGGTATTGCAGGTACAGCATCGCCAGCGGGATCAGGGTGTTGCCTTCGCCATTGGCAAAGGCTTTTTTCAGCAGACCTTCGGCTTCATGGTGTTCGGCTTCGGTGCTGCCAGGCTTGGCCACCAGCAAGCGACCGAGACGGGCCTGGGCGCGTGGCGAGGTGTCCGCCGCCGCGCGGTAAGTGGCTTCGGCTTGCTTGATTTGCGCCGGATCGCGGGTGCCTACCTGGATATCGGCCAGGCCCACCTGGGCCTCGCTGTAACCCAGGTCTGCCAGTTGCTGGTAATTCTGCTGCGCGGTGACGGTGTCGCCACGCTTCAAAGCTTCGTTAGCCAGGCGTTGGTCGGGCAGGCCGGCGCAACCGGCGAGGGCGATGGCCAGCGCCAGGGGCACCGGCAGGTTTCGAAGGGCGCTCATGATTAAAGACCCGCAGCCATGGCTTTATCGATCAGCCAGTTCAGCGAAGGGCCACGGTCGCTGGTCACTTCGACCGGGCGGCCGGCGTAGGTGCTGTCCAGCGGTGCGTCAGGCTTGATCTGCACGCGGATGTCGGAGGACAGGTCGGCGCTGTTCAGGCTGGTGCTGCTGACGATGGTGCCGGTGCGCAGTTGTTCTTCGTCGGCCACTTGGAAGCTTACTGGCGTACCTGGGCGAACGTCGCCGAACTGGCGATAGGTGAAGCGTGCTTCAACGTTGGCCGGGGCGCCGCGAGGTACCAGTTGGAAGATCACGTCGCCCTTGCTGGCGTACTGACCGTCGGCAACCAGTTGCTGGGCAACGATGCAGTCGCAAGGCGAGGTCAGGGTGCCGGTCATTTGCTTGCCGAACAGCTCTTCGACCTTGGCCGGTTGCAGTTGGTCTTCGTCCAGATGGCCTTTGAGCACATCCAGCATGCTGGTGCTGAACGTCGCCAGTGGCGCGCCTTTGGCGGCGATGCCGTCACCTTTGAGCAGGCTTTGCACGGTGCCGTCGCGCGGCATGGTCACGTTCATGCCTGGCACGCTGACGAGGCCTGCCTGGGCGTGGCTGACGAAGTACATGCCGTACACCGACTTGAAGACAAAACCGAACGCCGCGAGGCCGACCAGGAAGATCGCCAGGCTGAACGTCACGGCGCGCAGGCGGCCGAAGGCGCTCATGTTGCTACCGCCGTCCTTGACCTTGCGCGCCTTGGTGAAATTGTCGCGCTGCAGGGTTGCGAGCACGTCGCCCATGGTCACGATGTCACCGGACAAGTGCGAGGTGATCAGGTGGCGCAGGGTGGAAATATCCTGTTGTTCCAGGTTCTGGAACTGGCAACCGGTGCGGCCGCTCTGGCGGTCGTAGGAGCGGATTTGCAGTTCCACGTCCATCGCCAGGCCAAGGTTATCGATCACGAACTGCAGACGGCCCTTGTGCACTTCGCCGACGGTCAACGGCTGGGTGGCGGTGAACGCCAGGCCACCGGCGGAGAGGTCGATCACCCGTGCTTCGGTCTGCGTGCGGTCAGTGTTGAAAAACCGCAGCTTGGCCGGGATTTTGACCCGGGCATGTTGGCGCTGGGCTTCGGATTCGTGGACTACGTTGGCGTTTACTTGGCTGTTCATCAGGGCAATTTCCTAGAGTTAATTCAGGCTTGGCAGGGTCAGACCATCATCAGCAACACGGCGACGAAAATGCTGCCGGCGGAGAAGGTCATGGTCCGAGACGACCAGGTGTTGAACCAACGTTGAAAGCTGGCCAAATCGCGGGTCAGTTTGGTGTCCTGGCGGGTCCAGGACTGTTGATCAAGGCGGAAGAACACGTAGATCTTCACCAGCGCGCCCATGATCTGGTTGTAATAGAGAATCACCGGGTAGGCCGGGCCGATCTTGTGGCCGGAGCACGACAGCAGCAGGGTGAGAATCAGGCGAGTGATGCCGATCCACAGCAGGTACGCGAGGATGAACGCGCCGCCGTACTTGAAGGTGGCGATGATCGCCACGGTCAGGCCGAGCAGGGAGGTCCACATCGACACGCGCTGGTCGAACAACACGATGCTGGTGAACAGGCCCAACCGACGCACACCCAGGCCCAGGGCGCGGGAGTTCTGGCGCAGGTTGTTGCCGTACCAGCGGAACATCAGTTTGCGGCTGGCCTTGATAAAGCTCTTTTCCGGCGGGTGTTCCACGGTGTGGATCGCCGCGTCCGGCACGTAGAAGGTGTCGTAGCCCAGGCGCATCAGGCTGAACCAACTGGACTTGTCATCACCGGTAAGGAACTTGAAGCGACCCAGGCGCCAGTGTTGCAGCGAGTCACTTTCCACGTCGGCGATAAAGCCCGGGTCGGTCACCACGTTGGCACGGAACACCGACATACGACCGGTCATGGTCAGTACGCGCTTGGACAGGGCCATGGAGCACATGTTGATGTGGCGTTGGGCGAAGCGCAGTTTGTGCCATTCGCTCATGATGTAGCCGCCGCGCACTTCACAGAATTCGTTGGTGGTCAGGCCGCCGACATTGCCGAACAGCTGGAACCACGGCACGGTCTTGCGCACGACGCCTTCGGCAAGCACGGTGTCGCCGTCGATCACTGCAACCACGGCGCGGTCATCCGGCAGGTGGCGGGAGATGGCGCGGAAACCGAAGGCCAGGCCGTCGCGTTTGCCGGTACCGGCGATACGCACGAAGTCGAGCTTCACGTGTTCCGGCGGGTTCATTTTCTCCCACAGGCTTTTCACCAGCAGCTCATCGGACATCTCCACCAGCGAGCAAACCACGGTAGTGGGGAAGCCGCATTCGATGGCTTCACGAATCACCGAGCTGTAGACCTGCGCGGTGGTCAGCGCATCGATACGGAAACTGGTGACCATCAGGAACACGTGGGACGGGTCGGCGGCCTTGCCCAGCTTGCGCACTTTGCGGCGCAGGTGCGGGTAGACGACGTAAAGGAACAGCATGCCGCGAAAGAAATGCGTAGCACCCATCGAGTAGCGCCAGATGCCGACGGCGCCAATCAGGAAAATAAAATTCTTCGACTCGGAGTCGAACGTGCTCGCCGGCAGCAGCAGCGCGAGTCCCATCAGCAGGCTGAGAAAGAACAGCCAGCCGGCGGATTGCATCAGTACATGTTTTAACTTGGACATAAGCGTCATCCGAAGGTGATGAAGGCTCCCGGCTGCAAGCGCTGGGGATTGGTACGCTTGCAGCCCGGAACTGGCCGTTGCTGTTACCAGCAAATGCCTTCGGTACGACCGGTCGTGCTGGTGGCCTTGGACATGAAGCCCACCAGGTCGATCACTTGCTTGCCGTGCGGTGCGTTCTGCGCCAGGGCACGGAATTTCTCATCGCGGTTGCCCAGGATGATCACGTCGGAGTTATTGATCACGTCGTCGAAGTCCGAGTTGAGCAGGGACGACACGTGCGGGATCTTGCCTTCGATGTAGTCTTTGTTCGCGCCGTGGACACGGGCGTACTCGACGTTGCTGTCGTAGATGCTCAGGTCGAAACCCTTGCCGATCAGCATTTCAGCCAGCTCGACCAGCGGGCTTTCACGCAGGTCATCGGTACCCGCCTTGAAGCTCAGGCCCAGCAGCGCGACTTTGCGTTTGTCGTGGCTGGAAACGATGTCGAAGGCGTTCTGTACTTGGGACTCGTTGCTGCGCATCAGCGAGTTGAGCAGCGGCGCTTCCACGTCCAGGGAGCTGGCGCGGTAGGTGAGGGCACGCACGTCTTTGGGCAGGCATGAACCACCGAAGGCGAAGCCTGGGCGCATGTAGTACTGGGACAGGTTGAGGGTCTTGTCCTGGCAAACCACTTCCATCACTTCGCGACCATCGACGCCGACAGCCTTGGCGATGTTGCCGATTTCGTTGGCGAAGGTGACCTTGGTGGCGTGCCAGACGTTGCAGGTGTACTTGATCATCTCGGCAACGGCGATGTCCTTGCGGATGATCGGCGCGTCGAGCTCTTCGTACAGCGACTGCAGGACATCGCCGGAGGCTTTGTCGAATTCGCCGATGACGGTCATCGGTGGCAGATCGTAGTCGGCGATGGCGGTGGATTCACGCAGGAATTCCGGGTTGACCGCCACACCGAAGTCGACGCCGGCTTTTTTGCCGGAGCAGTCTTCGAGGATCGGGATCACCACATTGGCCACGGTGCCTGGCAGCACGGTGCTGCGCACTACCACAGTGTGACGGGTAGTTTTGTCACGCAAGACCAGGCCGATTTCGCGGCATACCGCTTCGATGTAGTCCAGTTCCAGGTCGCCGTTTTTCTTGCTTGGCGTACCAACGCAGATCATCGACAGGTCGGTGTCGCGGATGGCTTCGGCGAAGTTGGTGGTACCGCGCAGTCGGCCGTTCTGAATACCCTGGCTCAACAACTCGCCCAGACCCGGTTCAACGATTGGCGATTTGCCCGCATTGATCAGGTCAATCTTGTCCTTGGAGATGTCTACGCCAACCACTTCGTGGCCACGGGCAGACAGGCAACCGGCACACACTGCGCCAACGTAACCGAGACCAAATATGCTGATGCGCATCGCATTTACCTCTTTGTCTTCAAGACTGTGTTAATCATGCCAATTAATGGCGGAGTTCATGTTTGCAAGCGTCACTGATGCCACGAAAGTTGGGCGAGTAGACGCCGACTTACCGCGTACAGGCATGTTAATTAGTGAGTGACTAACTATTGCACTCAAGTTGTGCGCAACTTGGCCTTGTTATTGAGGCTTGCCCTGAAATGCAGCCGGCCTTCCTGGGGGAAGGTGCCGACGCCAGTGCCACAGGGTGCAGATAGAGGCTTTAAGCCTTTATTTATCAACACCTTGGGTGTCATCACTGACACATTTGGGTAAGCGCTGCCTTGGCCTATAGGGGATAGCAATTCATCCTTATCGCCGCCCTCAACTCATATCAGTTGATGATATGACCCATGAGTCAAAGTTGATGGGGCAACTTCGCTACTTCCTTGGGTCGTCATGTAAGTCATCTCTTACAGAAACAGAGAATTTCGTTACCGGTGGTATGAGCCGTGTGTTTAGACGAAGTTCCGGGCCGCTCATCCTGTTTCCGGAAATTTCTTGAAATATTAGGAAAGATGGCACTGGCATTATATTGATAGCACTTGCTATTTGGGCCAGTAGTTGTGGGGAGTTGGGAGAGGGGGATAGTTTTGTGCCACTAGTGTTTAAAAAAAGTGGTGCCACTACGAAAAAAAACGACGGATGTCGAGTGAAAGAATTGTTAGAGATGCGTCAAGATGTTTTTTGACGTCAAAATAATGACATTTTTAGGCGGGAATGCATTCCAAAATGTAGGAGCCGGCTTGCCGGCGATAGCGGTGCTTCAGACAATTAATCATCGCCTGGGGGAACGCTATCGCCGGCAAGCCGGCTCCTACAATTGTTATTTCGCTTTATTCCGGTGCGTGATCGCGCAAGAACACCAGGTTATCCGGCTTCGACTGCTCCGCATTGAAGCGATAGCCCTGCACATCGAATTCCTTCAGCTTGGCCGGGTCGTTGATGCGCTCCTCGATCACAAAGCGGCTCATCATGCCCCGCGCCTTCTTGGCGTAGAAGCTGATGATCTTGTACTGGCCGTTCTTCAGGTCCTTGAACTCGGTGTTGATGATCCGCGCGTTCAGGGCCGTGCGCTTGACCGCCGAGAAGTACTCGTTGGAGGCCAGGTTCAGCAGGACGTCATCGCCTTGTTCAGCCAACGCTTCGTTCAGCCATTCGCTGATGCGCGTGCCCCAGAACGCGTACAGGTCCTTGCCACGGGCGTTGGGCAGTTTGGTGCCCATTTCCAGGCGATACGGCATCATCAGGTCCAACGGGCGCAGCAGGCCGTAGAGGCCCGAGAGCATGCGCAGATGGTCCTGGGCGTAGGTGAAATCGGCATCGCTGAACGTCTCGGCATTCAGGCCGGTGTACACGTCGCCTTTGAAAGCGAGCAGCGCCTGCTTGGCGTTTTCCTGCGTGAACGCAGGCGTCCAGCTGCCGAAACGCGCGGCGTTGAGGCCGCCGATCTTGTCGGATACGTGCATCAATTCGCTGATTTGTGCCGGGCTGAACTCGCGCAGTTGCTCGATCAGCTCCTGGGAATGGTCCAGGTACTGCGGCTGGGTAAAGCGCTGGGTCGCAGGCGCAGTCTCGAAATCGAGGGTCTTGGCGGGTGAAATCACCATCAGCATGAAGTCGTCTCCTGTAATCGTGGGAGGGATTCTAGGGGGTTGAGGCGTTCGACTCCACCTATGGCAACGATAGAGATCAAAACTGTAGGAGCCGGCTTGCCGGCGATAGCGTCCGCGAGATCACTACTGGTCTCAAGGGCCTCATCGCCGGCAAGCCGGCTCCTACAGGGTGCGTGGTGTATCGGCTATAGTGGCCGACGACTCTGGAGAGGGAGACCCCGTGTGCGAATAGCACTTTTGTTGTCGGCTTGCTTGTTGTGCCTGAATGCCCAGGCGGCGCCGGTGGATGTGGCGAGCCTGGACCGTGGCACCTGGCCCGAAAAACTCGGCAGCCCGGCGCTGTTCGACGTGGCCTCACGCGCCGAAATCCTCATGTTCGCTCACAGCCTGCTGGCCAGCGAGAATCAGGACGAAGCCGCGCTCAAGCAGCGCCTGGGCTTGAAGATCATCAACCTGTCCGCCATCGACGACCTGCGTCGCCAGCTCTGGCAGCGCTTGCTGGAGAACTATACGTTCGCCCAGCAGAGTTGCGAGGTCGACGCCTCGTTCTGCTATCTGGTGGAGAACATGGACGATCTGCGCGAGCAGGCCGGCAAGTTCGAGGTGAGCGAAGACTCCTTCTATATAGGCTGGGCCAACCCCAGCCATGTGTTCCATGAGCGTTACCTGGACGAGCTGCTGCGCAAGGCCGCGCTGTTCCCGCAGATCAGCAGCGAAGTCGCGCGCTTCGGCGACCATGAGCGCAACGGTGATGAATTCAACGATCGCCTGTTCCTGCTCACCTTCGACGGCGGCCCTGCGCCAGTCAGCGGCAATACCGACTGGCTCACCGACTACCTGCGCAAGCAGAAGATGAACGCCACATTCTTCGCCCTCGGCAGCAGCCTGCAATCCCGTGTCGAGCGCAGTTCGGTTGCCGATGTGCAGGCGCTGTACCAAGGCCAGTGCGTCGGCACCCAGGGTTGGCAATACCGCTCACACAGCCATTGGGTGGAGTGGCAGAGTTCGATCACACGCAGCGCATCGTTGGCGCAGAACCTGATGCCGGAAAACTACGTGCCGCTGTTCCGTCCGCCCTATGGCCAACGTCGTGCAGACAGCCAGGGTTTCTTTCAAGCCCAGGGCTTGCAGGTGGCGTTGTGGGACATCGATTCCCAAGACGAACCGGGCAAGCTCAAGGCCGATGAGTCAGCGCAACGGGTGCTGACCTTGATGCTGTTGTGGCGCAAAGGCGTGATTGTGTTTCACGACACCCAGGACAAGGCACGGGTGGCTTTACCTATGCTGTTGCAGGCGACGGCGCAGAGTGGTCTGGGTTGGCAGGACTGCCGGGAGGCGTTTCGCTGAAGTGCCCGGCCCTGTTGGGGATGAGGCGTTTTTGGGGTGATTTTGTGCGACATTTCGATGCAGGCGGACTTCCGACTTTAGCGGGGTACGTGGCACTCGGCTAGTGCTATTCGTCATCCTGAAAAATAAACTTCAAAAAAGCGTCAAAGTGCTTTTTTCTGTCATGGGTTTTGCGGTATTACGAAGTCAGATCGCCGAACCCTGCAGCACAGGTGGCGTCTTCCAAGACTCCTCATGTGGGCACTGCGCTTGACGTCACTCAGGTGCAGTCGGTGGTCGAATCGAGGCGCAGCACCGCCCAGGTATTGCGTCGACTGGCTCCCACAAAAGGTGACCGAGTATGGATGATCATGGACGTAACCCTTCTTCCGACCAGCCAATCCTTTATGTGCTTGATACCAACGTACTGATCCACGATCCAAACGCACTGCTCAACTTCGAAGAACACCACGTCGCCATCCCGATGATCGTGCTTGAGGAACTCGACAAACTCAAAAGCGGGCACCACAGCGTTGCCGCCGAATGTCGCCAGGCCATCCGCCTGATCGACAAGACATTGGGCGAAGCGTCGCCGGAGGACGTCGAAGTCGGCGTACCGATCCAGCGTGGCAAAAGCGGGCCCAAGGGCTTGCTGTCGATTCTGATGAGCAAGCGCAGTGAGCCGAACAGCCTGCTGCCGGAGAATCTGAACGACAACAAAATCATCAACCAATTGATCGACCTGCACGCCCGCGACAAGGACCTGCGCGTAGTGCTGGTGACCAAAGACATCAATATGCGCCTCAAGGCCCGAGCGTGTGGGATCGCGGCCGAGGACTACAGTACCGACCAACTGGTCGACGACGTGTCGATGCTGTCCCGTGGTTATCACATGATGACCGGCTCGTTCTGGGACCGCGTCAGCAAGGTCGAAACCCGTCAGGACCATGGCCGCACCTGGCACCAGGTGCAACTGATCGACAACCTTCCGGCCGTGCACATCAATGAATTCATCGTCGACGAACAGGGCTTCGTGGGTTGGATCAAAGAGATCCAGGTCGACAAGCTGCTGATCCTCGACCTGCATCAGGAACCCCTGTTGCACCAGGAAGCCTGGGGCCTGAAACCGCGTGATATCTACCAGAGTCTGGCGCTGTATGCGCTGCTCGACCCGGACATCCACCTGGTCAACCTGACCGGTGCCGCCGGTTCCGGTAAAACCATCCTCGCCCTGGCTGCCGCCATCGAGCAGACCATGGTGACCAAGCGCTATCGCCGCATCATCGCCACCCGCAGCGTGCAGGGCCTGGACCAGGAAATCGGCTTCCTGCCCGGCACCGAAGCGGAAAAAATGGAGCCGTGGCTGGGGGCGATCACCGACAACCTCGAAGCGTTGCACATGGATGACGAAAACACCCATGGCAGCGTCGACTACATCCTCAGCAAAGTGCCGTTGCAGTTCAAATCCCTCAACTACATCCGAGGTCGCAGCTTCCAGCAGAGCCTGATTTTGATTGATGAATGCCAGAACCTCACCCCGCACCAGATGAAAACCATCATCACCCGTGCCGGCGCCGGTTCCAAAGTGGTGTGCCTGGGCAACCTGGCACAGATCGACACCCCTTACCTGTCCGCGACCAGCTCCGGGCTGACTTACCTGACGGAACGCTTCAAAGACTTCCCGAACGGCGTGCACATTGCGCTGCAAGGGGTTCCACGTTCGATTCTGGCCGAATACGCCGAATCCCACTTGTAAACACTACACACTGTAGGAGCCGGCTTGCCGGCGATGGCGTCCTCGAGGGCCCCATCGCCGGCAAGCCGGCTCCTACGCACAATCAGCCGTGCGCAAAATTGACCCACGGGTTTACAATCGGTGCTCCTGATCAGGAGTATCCCTGTGCTGACTCATCTCGATTCCCAAGGTCGCGCCCACATGGTCGACGTCACCGACAAGTCCGTGACGTTCCGTGAAGCCGTGGCCGAAGCCCGGGTGCGCATGCTGCCCGAGACCCTGCAAATGATTGTCGACGGCGCCCATCCCAAGGGTGATGTGTTCGCCGTGGCCCGCATCGCCGGGATCCAGGCGGCGAAAAAAACCAGTGATCTGATCCCGCTGTGCCACCCGCTGATGTTGACGGGCGTAAAGGTCGAACTGAGCGCCGATGGCGCTGACTCGGTGCACATCCTGGCGCGCTGCAAACTCTCCGGGCAGACCGGCGTGGAAATGGAAGCCCTCACCGCCGCCAGTGTCGCGGCACTGACCATTTACGACATGTGCAAGGCCGTGGATCGCGGTATGACCATCGAAAGCATTCGCCTGCTGGAAAAGTTTGGCGGCAAGAGCGGGCACTTCAAGGCGGACCAGGCATGAGCATCAACGTATTGTTTTTTGCGCGTTACGCCGAGGCGGTGGGGTTTGACTCGCTGGAGATGGAGGGCGAATTCGCCACTGTCGACGCAGTACGTCTGGCGTTGGCCAGTGACCCGGAGTTTGCCGTACTCAACGAGACCAGCCTGATGTGCGCGCGCAACGAAGAGATGTGCGGCCTCGATGAGCCGGTGCAGGCAGGTGACGAAGTGGCATTCTTCCCACCCGTGACCGGAGGCTGATCATGGCCATTCGTGTGCAGGCCCAGCCGTTTGATCCAGGCTTCGAAGTGAATGCCATGCACGCGGCCAATGTCGGCGTCGGCGCGGTGGTGAGTTTTGTTGGCTATGTGCGCGATTTCAATGACGGTCTGGATGTCGCGGGAATGTTCCTGGAGCACTACCCCGGCATGACCGAAAAGGCCCTGGCCAAGATTACCGTGGAAGCCGAGCAGCGCTGGCCGTTGCTCAAGCTGGAAGTGCTGCACCGCATTGGCGCGTTGGAGCCGGGTGAGCCGATTGTGTTTGTCGGGGCAGCGAGTGCCCATCGCCAGGCAGCGTTTGATGCGTGTGCGTTTGTGATGGACTACCTGAAGACGCGGGCGCCGTTTTGGAAGAAGGAAAACACCAGTGAAGGGCCGCGTTGGGTGGAAGGGCGGCACAGCGATCACGCCGCTGCGGACCGCTGGAAATAAACATACCTCTGTAGGAGCCGGCTTGCCGGCGATGACGACCGTGAGAACAGTGCAAGGCTTGAGGCCTCATCGCCGGCAAGCCGGCTCCTACAGGGTTTGCGTATTCAGCTTGGGCGTTTGCGTTCTACTGGGCGCAACAAATGCGTCGGCGGCGTCTCGCAGCTGATCTTGCGCCCCAGCAGCGCCTCGATCGACGGCAACTGGTACGAGTCATCTTCCCCTGCAAAGCTGATCGACACCCCCGCAGCCCCGGCACGGCCGGTACGGCCAATGCGGTGCACGTAGTCGTCCGGCACTTCCGGCAGGGTGAAGTTGATCACGTGGCTGATGCCATCAATGTGAATCCCGCGTCCGGCCACATCGGTCGCCACCAGCACACGAATCTTGCCTTCGCGGAAGCCTTCCAACGTCTTGATGCGCTTGTGCTGCGGCACATCGCCCGACAGTTGCGCGGCGTTCACACCATCACGCACCAGGCGTTCTTCGATACGGCGCACTTCGTCCTTGCGGTTGGCGAACACCATCACGCGCTCCCAACCGTTGTCGTTGACCAGGTTGTAGAGCAGCTTGTACTTGTCGGCACCGGCCACGGCGTAGATGTGTTGCTCGACGTTTTCGCTGGCAACGTTTTCCGCTTCGATCTCGACGATGGACGGGTCGGTGGTCCACTGCTTGGCGAGGTTCATCACGTCTTCGGTGAAGGTCGCGGAGAACAGCAAGGTCTGACGCTCGGATTTCGGCGGGGTCTGGCGAATGATCTGACGCACTTGTGGGATGAAACCCATGTCGAGCATGCGGTCGGCTTCGTCCAGTACCATCACTTCGACCATGTCCAAGTGCACGTCGCCGCGCTGGTTGAAGTCCAGCAGTCGGCCAGGTGTCGCCACTAGAATGTCGCAGTGACGGGCTTCGAGGTGCTTGAGTTGCTTGTCGAAGTCCATGCCACCGACGAACGTCATGACGTTGAGGCCGGTGTACTTAGTCAGGTCAGCAGCGTCCTTGGCGATCTGTACCACCAGCTCCCGGGTCGGGGCGATGATCAGTGCGCGTGGCTCACCCATGTAGCGCTCTTTCGGCGGTGGCGTCTGCAGCAACTGGGTGATGATCGAGATCAGGAACGCGGCGGTCTTGCCGGTGCCGGTCTGGGCACGGCCGATGGCGTCTTTTCCGGCCAGGGTGAAGCCCAGCACCTGCGCCTGGATCGGCGTGCAGTACGGGAAACCCAGGTCCTGGATGGCGTGCATCAGTTCAGGAGCCAGTTTGAAATCGTGGAAGCGCGTCTTGCCTTCCTGGGGCTCGACGACGAAATCTTCGAGTTTCCATGGGATCACGGGCGGTTTCGGCGTGCGCTCACGGCGCGGTTTCGGGGCCGGTGCGGCTGCTTGTACCGGTTCAGGCGGTTTCACCGTAGGCGTCTTGGGCTGGGCGACCGGCGCAGTCCGGTCGGGCTGTTGACCGTCATTGCGGCTGCCGGTAGTCGGGGCAGGAGCACTGGGAACAGGCGCGAGCGGCTCGGCCTCGCTTTTGCCGAACATCTTCTTGAGTGCTTCGAGCACGGTGATCTCATTAATTGGTTAAGGAATGTACGCCGGCCAGTGTAATGCAAGAATCGGGCGCGGCGTAGTGCGTCTGTCATATGGCTACATAAACGGTGGTTTTCAGCCCAGGCGAGCGGTCAACCAGGCACCGATATCGCGTATCTCCTCGGGTAACACTTCGTGGCCCATTGGGTATTCCTGCCATGTCACGGTGACACCACGGGTCTTCAAGTGCTCGTAGGCGCTGCGGCCCATGGCGTTCTGCACCACGTCGTCGTATTGGCCGTGCAGGCACAGGGCTGGAATGCGCTGTTGGCTGGCGGACAGTTCCAGCTCATCCCCGAATGTGGGTGCATAAGTGGAGAGGGCGATCACGCCACCCAACGGGCCTTCCCAATTCAGGAATGCGGTATGGAAAACCACGGCGCCGCCTTGGGAGAAACCGGCGAGGAAAATTCGCGACGCGTCTATTCCGGTTCTCTTCTGGTCTTCGATCAAATCCGTGACCATCTTCGCCGAGACTTCCAGCTCCTCCAGGCTGATGGAACGCGCCGGGCTCATGGCCTTGATGTCGTACCAACTGGGCATCTCGTAGCCCCCGTTGATGGTGACGGGGCGGGTCGGTGCCTGGGGCAAAACGAAACGGGTAGTCAGCAAGCTTTCCTGCAGCGCTTCGGCCACCGGCAGGAAGTCGTAGCGATCGGCACCCAGGCCATGCAACCAGATGACGCAGGCGTCTGCGGGCTTGGCGGGCTGAAGAATCAAGGGGTCGGTCATGTCTGCTCCATTAATGTGCGTGCGCTCCGATTAAGTGCGACGGAACGGTGCGTAGCTTGTCGATCTGTTAAGAGAATGTCGCAAGGCTGAATCTTTTGCACTTGCTCATGGGCCGAAACGGCTCAGCCAGCACTCTGGTACGCGCCTTGCTATGTGTAGGTCGATGTCAGAACTTTCCTGCGACGGTAACACTATCAGTGCCTGCCGCTTGTGGGAAAGAACCTGGAATTACTGCGACAACTTCATGCCGCTTGACCCTAAAAAAAGCCAACACGGGTCGATATCGCCTCATAAGGGTGCGCTGAGGTTCGAGCTCCGACACAACAAGAGCAAACTGGAGGTTTGAATGAAGGTATTGAAATCCACCCTGGCCATCGTGACTGCGGCGGCTGTACTGGGTGTCAGCGGTTTCGCCCAAGCCGGCGCCACCCTGGATGCCGTGCAGAAGAAAGGCTTTGTACAATGTGGCGTGAGTGACGGCCTGCCGGGTTTCTCGGTGCCGGATGCCAGCGGCAAGATCCTCGGGATCGACGCTGACGTGTGTCGCGCTGTGGCCGCTGCCGTTTTCGGCGACGCGACCAAGGTCAAATTCAGCCAGTTGAATGCCAAGGAGCGTTTCACCGCGCTTCAGTCGGGCGAAGTCGACATCCTGTCCCGTAACACCACCATGACCAGCTCCCGCGACGCCGGCATGGGCCTTAAATTCCCAGGCTTCATCACTTACTACGACGGCATCGGCTTCCTGGTAAACAACAAGCTGGGCGTGAAAAGTGCCAAGGAACTGGACGGTGCAACCATCTGCATCCAGGCCGGTACCACCACTGAGCTGAACGTTTCCGACTACTTCCGCGGCAACAACCTGAAATACACCCCGATCACCTTCGACACCTCCGACGAAAGCGCCAAGTCGCTGGAATCCGGTCGTTGCGACGTACTGACTTCCGACAAGTCCCAACTGTTCGCCCAGCGCAGCAAGCTGGCCGCGCCGAAAGACTACGTGGTTCTGCCGGAAACCATTTCCAAAGAACCGTTGGGCCCGGTCGTGCGTAACGGCGACGACGAGTGGCTGGCCATCGTGCGCTGGGTTGGCTACGCCATGCTCAACGCTGAAGAAGCCGGTATCACTTCGAAAAACGTTGAAGCTGAAGCCAAGTCCACCAAGAACCCGGACGTTGCGCGTCTGCTCGGTGCTGACGGCGAATACGGCAAAGACCTGAAAGTGAAGAAAGACTGGGTTGTACAGATCGTCAAGCAAGTCGGTAACTACGGTGAAGTGTTCGAGCGCAACCTGGGCAAGAGCACCCCGCTGGAAATCGACCGTGGCCTGAACGCGCTGTGGAACAACGGCGGCATTCAATACGCACCCCCTGTGCGCTGATCGCTGATGGTTCTGTCACCCGGTGGGCCAACCGCCGGGTGATGTTCTGTTCCATTATTTTCGGGGCATTTCATGCAAAAACAAATCGGCGCACCCAAGCAGAAGCTCAGCTTCAGCGATCCCAAAGTGCGTGCGTGGCTCTTCCAGATCATCACGATTGTGGCGGTGGTCTCGCTGGGCTGGTACCTCTTCAATAACACCCAGACCAACCTTCAACACCGGGGCATTACCTCGGGTTTCGACTTTCTTGAACGCAGTGCCGGTTTCGGCATCGCGCAGCATTTGATCGACTACACCGAATCGGACAGCTATGCCCGGGTCTTTGTAATCGGTTTGCTCAACACCTTGCTGGTGACCTTCATTGGCGTGATCCTGGCGACGCTGCTCGGGTTCGTCATCGGCGTGGCGCGGCTGTCGCCGAACTGGATGATCAACAAGCTGGCGACCGTGTACGTGGAAGTGTTCCGCAACATCCCGCCGCTGCTGCAAATCCTGTTCTGGTACTTCGCGGTGTTCCTGACCATGCCGGGGCCGCGTAACAGTCATAACTTCGGCGATACCTTCTTTGTCAGCAGCCGTGGCCTGAACATGCCGGCAGCGATTGCCGCCGACGGTTTCTGGCCGTTTGTGGTCAGCATCGTGGTCGCGATCGTGGCAATCGTGCTGATGGCACGTTGGGCC
The DNA here is from genome assembly GCF_013385825.1 of Pseudomonas reactans. Taxonomy (GTDB): domain Bacteria; phylum Pseudomonadota; class Gammaproteobacteria; order Pseudomonadales; family Pseudomonadaceae; genus Aquipseudomonas; species Aquipseudomonas reactans. The sequence goes on from NZ_JACAPG010000006.1 coordinate 375,042, forward strand.
AACAAGCGCTTTGAAGCGACTGGCGTACCGTTCCACAAATTCTGGGCCGGCCTGGCGCTGTTCATCGTGATCCCGGCGCTGTGCGCCTTGATCTTCGGTGCACCGCTGCATTGGGAAATGCCGAAGTTGCAGGGCTTCAACTTTGTCGGAGGTTGGGTACTGATCCCTGAACTGCTGGCGCTGACCCTGGCACTGACCGTCTACACGGCCGCGTTTATCGCCGAGATCGTGCGGTCGGGCATCAAGTCCGTCAGCCACGGCCAGACCGAAGCCGCGCGCTCCCTGGGCCTGCGCCCGGGGCCGACGCTGCGCAAGGTCATCATCCCGCAGGCCCTGCGGGTGATCATCCCGCCGCTGACCAGCCAATACCTGAACCTGGCGAAAAACTCGTCACTCGCTGCCGGTATTGGTTACCCGGAAATGGTTTCGCTGTTTGCCGGCACGGTGCTCAACCAGACCGGCCAGGCCATCGAAGTGATTGCGATCACCATGAGCGTGTACCTGGCGATCAGCATCAGCATTTCCCTGCTGATGAACTGGTACAACAAGCGCATTGCGCTGATCGAGCGGTGAGGAAACGCCCATGAGTTCACATACTTTCAAACCGGATATGCCGCCGCCGAACAAAGTGTTCGGGCCGATGGCCTGGATGCGCGCCAACCTGTTTTCCAGCTGGCTCAACACGCTGCTGACACTGCTGGCGTTCTACCTGATCTACCTGGTGGTACCGCCGATCCTGAGCTGGGCGATCATCGACGCCAACTGGGTTGGTACTACACGCGCTGATTGCACCAAGGAAGGCGCCTGCTGGGTGTTTATCCAACAGCGCTTCGGGCAGTTCATGTATGGCTACTACCCTGGCGACCTGCGCTGGCGCGTGGACCTCACCGTATGGCTGGCCATCGTTGGCGTGGCGCCGTTGTTCATCTCGCGCTTCCAGCGCAAGGCGGTCTACGGCCTGAGCTTCCTGGTGCTGTACCCGATCATCGCGTTCTTCCTGCTGCACGGCGGGGCCTTTGGCCTGACCAATGTGGCAACCAGCCAATGGGGCGGCCTGATGCTGACCCTAGTGATCGCCACCGTCGGCATCGCCGGCGCCTTGCCGCTGGGCATCATGCTGGCGCTGGGGCGGCGCTCGAACATGCCGGCGATTCGAGTGGTCTGCGTGACCTTCATCGAATTCTGGCGCGGCGTGCCGTTGATCACCGTGTTGTTCATGTCCTCGGTGATGCTGCCGTTGTTCCTGCCCGAAGGCATGGGCATCGACAAACTGCTGCGGGCGTTGATCGGCGTGATCCTGTTCCAGTCGGCTTATGTGGCTGAAGTGGTGCGCGGTGGCTTGCAGGCGATTCCCAAGGGCCAGTACGAAGCCGCTGCTGCGATGGGCCTGGGCTACTGGCGTTCGATGGGCCTGGTGATCCTGCCGCAAGCCCTGAAGATGGTGATCCCCGGCATCGTCAACACGTTCATTGCGCTGTTCAAGGACACCAGCCTGGTGATCATCATCGGCCTGTTCGACCTGCTCAACAGCGTCAAGCAGGCCGCCGCCGACCCTAAATGGTTGGGCATGGCCACCGAAGGCTATGTGTTCGCGGCCCTGGTGTTCTGGATTTTCTGTTTTGGTATGTCGCGCTATTCCATTCATTTGGAACACAAGCTCGACACAGGCCACAAGCGTTAGGAGTTGTTGTTATGAGCGAAGCGATCAAACAGCCTGTGAGCCCTGAAGGCATTATCCAGATGCAGGGCGTCAACAAGTGGTACGGCCAGTTCCACGTGTTGAAAGACATCAACCTCAACGTCAAGCAGGGCGAGCGAATCGTGCTGTGTGGCCCGTCGGGTTCGGGCAAGTCCACCACCATCCGCTGCCTCAATCGCCTGGAAGAACACCAGCAGGGCCGCATCGTGGTGGATGGCGTGGAACTGACCAACGACCTCAAGCAGATCGAGGCGATCCGCCGTGAAGTCGGCATGGTGTTCCAGCACTTCAACCTGTTCCCGCACCTGACTATCCTGCAGAACTGCACGTTGGCGCCGATGTGGGTACGCAAGATGCCCAAGCGCAAGGCCGAGGAAATTGCCATGCATTACCTTGAGCGCGTGCGCATTCCGGAGCAGGCCCACAAGTTTCCGGGGCAACTGTCCGGCGGCCAACAACAGCGTGTGGCGATTGCCCGTGCCTTGTGCATGAAGCCGAAAATCATGCTGTTCGACGAACCAACCTCGGCACTCGATCCAGAAATGGTGAAGGAAGTACTGGACACCATGATTGGCCTGGCCGAAGACGGCATGACCATGTTGTGCGTGACCCACGAAATGGGCTTTGCGCGCACCGTGGCCAACCGCGTGATCTTCATGGACAAGGGCGAGATCGTGGAACAGGCGGCGCCGAATGACTTCTTCGACAACCCGCAGAATGACCGGACCAAGTTGTTCTTGAGCCAGATTTTGCATTGATCGAAGGTTGAATGAATAAACCCGGCCTGGTGCCGGGTTTATTTTTGCCTGCTGGTTTTTGTCAGGAGGCCTGTGCTGCGAGCGGTTGCGCATCTTTTGCGATGAGCAGTCTGTTCAAGTCTTCCCCGACATTGAGGGCCTCTACCTCTGCCAGCAAGTGGGGGTGTTTATCCAGTAGGCGCATCAATGTGAGCAACGGTTCCGGCGGAAAAATCTCAGCCCGTTCGTAGCGAGAGAATGCATTGTGCCCGCGCACGGTGAAGAGCCTCACGGCGTCTTTCTGGGTCAAATGCAGCTTGCGGCGGATTCGCTTCATCTCGGCGGCGATGATTTTGCGCGCGTCGATCAACAGCAAATCTGAGGCCTTGCAGTAACGCTCTGCACTGTCGTCGTCGTGATCGAATTCGACTTCATGGCAGACCTCGCATTCCCAGCCTGCGATGTCAGGAATATCCCGGATCATTCCCCGTGTGTTGATCGTGAAGGTGCGACCTTCGAAATGCTGCATTGCGTCATGGGTTCCGCAGCTCATGCATTGCTGGGTTCTCATAGGGTTTTCTCCTTGAAGGAGATTACGGGAGGACCACCGCCTGGGCGGTAAGTGACCTTGATGTAAATCTCCGTGCCGTAAATCTTGATCAGGTAGACGTCCTGCCATACCCGATGGTCTGCATAGGTCGTCATTGATTTGTACAACATTCGGTGCTCAAGGGCGCAGACCACGTGTTGCATCTGGCCAGGGCTCAGCTCCATTTTTCGGGCGTCTTGCCGGGCGTTGGCGGTGAATGCCGTATAACCCAACCGAACGACCTCTTTTTTCACCAGCGCCAAATCGTAGTGAGGTGTGTACTTTTCCATAAGACACCTGAGTCCAATAATTACCCTCAGAGGGTAATTTTACCAATCGAAAATACTGCTCCTTTTCCTGCCTAAGAACCCTAGTGCGTTGCCTTTGTAGGCAACTCCGAATAGGCTGTAGGAAAATTCATCCTATGATTGGACGAAAGTGCAAATCCCATGACAGACATCGCCCCCCTGATCAAACGCTCCCTGGTGGACCAGGCCCTGGAGCAAATGCGCCTGCGCATCAGCCAAGGTGTGTGGGCCATTGGCGAGCGCCTGCCCACCGAGCCGGAGTTGTCCGCAGAACTGGGTATCAGCCGCAATACCGTGCGCGAGGCCATGCGTGTGTTGGCGTTTTCCGGCTTGATCGAGATCCGCCAGGGCGACGGCAGCTACTTGCGTTCGATGACCGACCCGCTGGGCACGATGCGGGCGTTGTCCCATTGCACGCTAGAGCAGGCGCAGGAAACGCGGCAGATCCTGGAGGTGGAGGCGATCAGCCTGGCAGCCTTGCGCCGCACCGACGAAGACTTGAAAAAACTGCGTGAAGCCCTCGACGCCAGTGCCGCGCTTTACCACGGCGACCTGGAGGCCTATATCAGCGCCGACCTGGTGTTCCACAAACACTTGGTGGATGCGGCGCACAATCCGGCGCTGAGTGAGCTGTATCAGTATTTCTCCGCCATTGTCGGCGCCCAGTTGCGCCAGACCCTGAATATCTCGCCTCGTCGCCAGGCGGTGTTCGACCTGCATATCGCGTTGCTCGATGCCGTGGAGCATCAAGACCCGGAACGCGCCAAATCCCTCTGCCGGCAGTTGATCAATGAACCCTGAAACGAAACTCGATGAACTGTTGATCGACGCCGAAGCCGACGACGAGGTGGTGCAACACGCCCCTCCGGTGGTCAGCCGCCCCTGGCTGTTGCTGTTCGGGCTGGTGCTGGTGGCACTGAACCTGCGCCCCGCGCTGTCGAGCTTGTCGCCGTTGCTCAATGACGTGTCGACCAGCCTGGGCCTGTCCGCCGCCAAAGCTGGCCTGCTGACCACCTTGCCGGTGTTGTGTCTGGGGTTGTTCGCCCCCCTGGCACCGATACTTGCGCGACGCTTTGGTGCGGAGCGCGTCGTGCTGGGGATTCTGCTGACACTGGCCGCCGGCATCCTCCTGCGCAGCTCATTCGGTGAAGTCGGGCTGTTTGCCGGCAGCCTGATTGCGGGTGCAAGCATCGGCATCATTGGCGTGCTGCTGCCGGGTATCGTCAAGCGTGACTTCGCCAAGCAGGCCGGCACCATGACGGGCGTCTACACCATGGCGTTGTGCCTGGGGGCAGCGTTGGCGGCAGGGGCCACGGTGCCGCTCAGCCATTATTTTGGTGACAGTTGGAACATCGGTCTGGGCTTCTGGATTGCGCCAGCACTGCTGGCGGCGTTGTTCTGGCTGCCGCAAATCGGCCAGAAACACGGTGCGCATCGCGTCGCTTATCGCGTGAAGGGCCTTTTGCGTGACCCGTTGGCCTGGCAGGTGACTCTGTACATGGGCCTGCAGTCGTCCCTGGCCTACATCGTGTTTGGCTGGGTGCCGTCGATCCTGATCAGTCGTGGCCTGAGCGCCACCGAAGCCGGGTTGGCGCTGTCCGGTTCGATCATCGTGCAATTGCTCAGCGCCCTCACGGCGCCATGGTTGGCCACGCGCGGCAAGGACCAGCGACTGGCCATCGTGGTGGTGATGGTGCTGACCCTCGGCGGCCTGTTCGGTTGCCTGTATGCCCCGATCGACGGGTTATGGGGCTGGGCAATCCTCCTGGGCCTGGGGCAGGGTGGTACCTTCAGCCTGGCGCTGACCTTGATCGTGCTGCGCTCGCGTGACGCTCACGTGGCGGCCAACCTGTCGAGCATGGCCCAGGGCATCGGTTATACCCTGGCGTCCCTCGGTCCGTTGGCGGTGGGTTTGATCCACGACTGGACCGGCGGCTGGGCTGCCACGGGCTGGGTGTTCGCCGTGATCGGCCTGGGTGCGATCGTTGCGGGCCTCGGTGCCGGGCGGGCGAAATACGTCGGCGTCAGCAGCGAGAGAGTCTAGAGATACAGCACCTCCAGGGTTGCCGAACCGTCCATCACGATGTCGGTGCTCAGGTCCAGGTTCTGCTTGGCGTTGATCACCACTTCAAGGGTCAGGGTGCTGGTGAGGTTCTGGATCGCTGCCGGCCCGGCGGTACTGCCTTGCGTATCGGTAAAACCAAGCAAGCTTCGAGCGCCGATATCGATGGGGTTCAGGTTGGCCATGCGCCAAGCGAGGCCGCCAGTGGTGGATTCAGTGCCATAGACCGGCGCCCAGCTATCGGCCGCGGTCTGCTTGGGGTCGAAGCTCAACGAATACACGCCGATCTTGTTGCCGCTGTTATCGAGCCCCAGTCCGTAGTAAATCTCGCTGTTGACGTGAGCCGTGCCGTCGCGGTTATCGCGCATGCGCAACGCATAGTGCGCTGGGCCGTTGCAGGTGAGCGTCAAGTTCAACGACTTACGTGGCAGGCGCGTGCCGGTGGTGAGGTTGAGGTCTTGCTGGGAAATTTTGCCGAACTCGACCCTGCCGTTGCCCGACAGGATCGGTGTGCAGGAGGCGGGTGTAATCAGGCCTTTGACGCTCAGGTCGACCGTAGACGCCGCGTTGGCCAGGGGGCTGAGAAAAACAGCCAGGAGGGTCAGGTATCGATACATCATGGGGGTCTCCGATTTCGCTTAGAAGTAGATGATTTCCAGGGTGGCCGAGCCGTCGAGTCGCACCTCACTGCTCAGGTCCAGGGTGTTGAGTGGCGCGATAACGGCCTTCAGGTTTAGTAGTGCGTTGAGGGTTTGCAGGGCGTTGGGGCCGTCGGTGCTGCCGGCTGTGCTGGTGAAGCCGAGCAAGCTGCGCGCACCCAGTGGAAGCGGGCTGGCGCTGGCGCTGCTCCAGGCCGTGCCGCCAGTGGTGGAGTCCGTCCGATACAGCTGGGGCAGATGGTCGGCTGTCGCCTGGGTTGGGTCGACAAGCAGGTAATACCGGCCGATTTTTTGCCCGCGTGCATCCAGGCCCAAGCCGTAGGCGGTTTCATCAAGGCCACCAGTGGCGGAGCCGTCGCGGTTGTCGTGCATGACCAGGGCAAAGCGTGCCGGGCCGTCGCACGTCGCCGTGAAGGTCAGCGTTCTTTCCGCCAGGGCGGTGTCCTTGTCGTGGTTCAGGTCGCTGGCTGACAACTTGCCGAAATTTACCCTGCCATTGTTGGAGAGGCTGGGCGTGCACGCCGCCGGGGCGAAGCGTGCCTGCAGGCTCAGTTCCCGCGAGCGTCCCGAGGCCGGGGCGTCTACCAGCCCTGAGGTTTCCCAGGTCACGGCGTCGCGCACCCGTACAGCCTCTTCGCGGGCCCAGGCGCTGACCTGCAGGCGTACGGAAAAGCTGCGGCCCGTGGTGGGTTGGCCATCGATCATCGGTACGACGCCATGGTCAGCCCGCCAACTGAGATTTGCGCCGACCAGGCTCGGCGCCTGGCCCTGGCCTGCAAGCAAGCCAAGCTCTACAGCGCGGCCATCCAGCACGCCGTCATGCACCTGCAGTTGGTAACTGCCACCCTCCGTGAAACGCAGGCGCTCGGTGCCGGAGGCCAATGCTCGGTAGAACAGGCTCATGTCCTGAGGTTGCGGGCAGTTCAGCGTCAGGGACAGTTGCCGTTCGCCGAGCAGTCGTTCTGCTGCCAAGGTCGGTGCAACGGCGCGGTTCATCAGGCCGAAGTCCAGGCGCGATTCGCTGAGGTCCAGGCGGCACTCGTCCTGGGCCTGTACCGCGCTGGCGCAGAGCAGCAGGGCGGTGAGGCAGTGGTGAAGCTTCATAGGCTTTTCCTCAAGGGTTCTGGCAGCGGGCTGGGGCCGTTTCGTAGTACACGTGGGGATCGGCCTTGGCGGGCAACTCGAAGCGCAAATGGCAACGGGGTTGGTCAGGGGCTTTGATCCACAGCGTGCGGGTGTCGAGGACATCGGGCAGAAACACTTGGTTGTTTTCCTGGACCAGGGTGATGAATTCGCCGTCTTCGGTGGTCACCGTCGAGCCTCTTGGCACTGGCCTGTCGAGGGTCAGCAGGGCTCGCCGGGTCAGGGCTACACCAAATTCGACACGGTCCACCGCACCCCGTCCGGCCGTCACTACGGCCAGGCCATTGTTGATATCGGCATTACGCGGCAGCGAGCGGGTTTGCACTTCCAACGGGCTGCGTCCGTAGGCGCTAAGTTGGGAGGCTACGGCCTGGCCTTGCCAGTCGGTCCATACCGGGCCACTGGGAGTGTTGACCTTGATGCCGGCCATGTCGCCCACTGACAGCACGGCAAAGGTGTCGCGCACGGGATAGGGCGAGAACGTCACACCGCCACCGTGCAGCACCACCGCGCCTCGCGCACCGCCTTGATAGCTCGACCGCTCGGCATCGGAGCGGGTGTAGTTGAAGTCCAGCTGGCTGTAGTACGGCAGCGCCGAAACGCCCAGGGATGATTCGACTTCGCGGTCGCGGGTGTCATGTTCGACACCAACCCGATAAGCCAATTGATCATTGATCTGTTCGTTAAGCCCAAGCCCCGTGCGATGCTCGCCACCGGAGTTACGCACCCACGCCCGACCCCGGCGATTGCTGCCAAGCGGGACACTGACGGTCAGGTAGACGCTGTCGTCGTTATAGCGTCGTCCGCCCATGTGCCATTCGGCTGTGGCCGACACCGAAAGCCCGCCGACTTGCGTCCCCCAGGCGGCCAGGCCACGGCTGCTGCTGTCGCCCTGGAATGACGACGAGCGGGAAAACCCTGCCGTGAACGCGCCCAATTGCGGATGGGACCACGAAGTGGTTGCACTTTGCTGGTCACGATAGCGCGCGCGTTGCTGCTCGCGGGTGTCGGTGGTGTAGGTCGACTCGGTGAGGTCGCGGTAGCCCTGGGTACGCCACGAATTGGCAGCCGTCAACGACCAGCGCTCGGCCAATTTCTGTGACCACGACAGGTCGGTCTGTACCCCGCGCTCCTGGGTGCGCCGTGTGGCATCGGAGGCCACCAGGGCCAATTGCACCTGGCTGTCCGGCCATGGCAACAACCCCAGGCTCACGCCCGCCGATTTGTATTCCTCGGCCGCCAGTACCCCGCTGCCCACGCTGACTTGCGGGTGCGGCGCGGCACTGTAGCCGGCGCTGACTACCCAGGGTTCTGCACCGTCGCTGTTGCCGATATTGCGCACCTGTCCTGCCGCCACCGAGTAGCCTGGCGCCGGCAAGCCGAGACCGAGCATGGCGGCGGGAACGGTGAAGCGGCGTTCCTCGCCGGTGGCTTCCTTGACAGTCACCTCGACGTCGGAGCGCCCATTAAGGCGCGGCACATTACTCAAGGTAAACGGGCCGGCGGGCACTACGGTGGAGTGAATCAACGTGCCGTTTTGCCTCACCTCCACCTGGGCCGGGCCATTGGCGATGCCGTCGATGGTCGCGCCCTGGTTCTGGTCTTGCAGCGCCTCTTCGGTCAGCACCTGCACACCCGTGATCTGCGCACCGGCAAGCACAGGGTTGTAGAGGTTGATCTGCCCAGCCTGCAACACTGCCTGCTGGCTGGCGAATGTGCGCTGGGCATAGGCGTCGAGGTGTGTCGTGCTGGAGGTGCTGTCCTGCCAGGTCTGCACTTGGCGGCTGCGTACGATCCAGTCACCGACGTTGAAACCAACTTCTGTATTAGCCGAGCCGAAGCGGCTGGTGTCGTCGCCGTAGTGGTTGTAGAGACCGGTGAGGTCATAATTGAGCAGCGCGGCAAAACCACCGGTTTGATAGCCGGAAATATCTTGGGTGACCGGGCGCAGGGCCTGGGTGGGTACCACCAGCGCCAGGCTTAGGCTGGCTGTGTCGGGTTCGACTACCGTCTGTGGGTATTCTTCGAGGAAGTCGTAGCAGCTGTCTTCCTCGCCGGGGCCAGACGCTGGGACTACCAGTTGTGCCGCGTCCAATAGCGGTGGGTCGAAGCACAGCGCGCCTTGGCGATCGAAACTGACATCGACGCGTCCTCGGCGTTGGCCGTTGACCGTTAGATTGAGCGCGTGGCGACCCTGGCTGAAGCGGGGTGACTCCATCAGCAAATGGGCGAGTTCGGGGTCGATCCCGCGCTGGAGCAGGGTTTGTGAGTCAAAGGCGCCCCATGCGGGAGTTGTCAGCAGCCCCTGGCCGATGACCAGCATCAACAGTGACAGGCGTGGTGAAACGCCGGGCACGGCGTTGCCGTCACGGTAATTCATGACTGTGTTCACACAAGTGCACTCTTTTCTGGACGGAAGTGCCCGGCGCGCTTCCCTATCGCGGTTGGTCGCCTTCCCGGTGGCCTTAGGTCAGTGGCCACTTCGTTATTATTAGCGCCATTGCATCCCTGGGCGCCGTTGCTTCACAGGGTGATGGGCGCTTCGTGGGCGGGCACGGCAAAGCCATACACGGTGGCAGGTTGTATACGTACGGCAGTGGCACCTGAACCGCTGGCGGTGACGGTTAGCGTTTCACCCGGTAGTACGTACGTGCGCGGCAGCATTGCCGTGCCGGTACCGGGAACCAGTTGCAGCTCTTGGGCCATGCGCACCACATAGGGCGTCGGGTTGCGGACGCTGAGTTGGTCGGCGGTCAAGGTCCAGATCAAGCCCAGCCACGGTGTGCGGTTGGGGGCCAGCCCCTTGGGATGAAGAATGACCGGCAGGTTCTGCCGCACGGTCACCCCCACCTGCGCGCGCCCGGCCTGGGCGGGGTCGCGCTGCTGGGGCATGCCCTCGAAGATCACGCGTTTGAGGCGTTGGGTTTTCAGCGGTTCCTGGGTTTGCAGAATGAACCGCACCAGTTGGCTCTTGGACGGCTCGACCCGTGTCAGCGGCGGCGTTACGAACAACAGCGAGTCGGTGTCCTCGGGAATGCTTTCAAGGCTCACGTGCAGCAGGGCCAGTTTATTGTCAGTGTTGGTGACTGAGACGCTGGCCTCGCCGTCGGCCTCGTTGACGATCACCACCGAGGTGTCTGGCACCATGCCATCGGCGAATGCAGTGGCTGCGCCGAGCACCCCCAGGGCAGCACAACAGGGGAGCAACCCCCTGCGCAAAGCGGAAATTATCGGGTTCATGACAGGTTTCTCAAGTTGGCCGCCCGGTACCCGGTATGTCGCCTGGGCACGGGCCGCGCGTTATCAGAGGTACAGCAGGTCCAGCGTGATCGAGCCGTCGAGGGGCACCCGCTCCTGGAGCGTCAAGGTGTTGGCCGGGCTGATCGAGGTGTCTACGCGCAGGGACGCCACCAGTTGCGCGATGGGCGTGGGCAGCGTCTCGCCCATTCGGGCAAATCCCATGTAGAGACCTGGGTACACGTTAGGCTCGGGCGTCCAGGTCTCGCCCTTGTCGGGCGAGACCAGGGTGTGCATCGGTTGCATATCGCCCACTGGCCCGCGCAGCGACAGGCTGACCCTGCCCAGGCGCTCGCCGGGGGCGTGAATGTTCATGCCCAACCCGTATAAACGTTGCGGCTCCAGGGACGACTCCGATTTGTTGTCGATACCCACCAGCGCGAACAACACCTTGGCGTCACACACAATGCTGAAGCCCATTTGCTTGTCAGGCAGCACGGTAAATTGGCTGGGGTGCAGTGTCTTCGCCATGATTTCCTGGTAATCGACCAGACCGTTGTCCGACAGCGATGCTGTGCAGGCGCGGGGCGTGATGAGCCCCTTGACGTCCAAGTCCACGACGGACCCGGCGATGGACGGAGTCAGGTATAAGGCGAGCGAGACTGTCGCCCATAGATGGGTAGATCTTGTCATCGTGTGGGACCGCTTAGGGTTGGGGGGGTATTTACAGGTAATTCACTTCAATGGTCCCGTTGGCCCGAAAGGCTTCCTCTCCAGTCAGAGTCAAGCTATCGGCGCGGGCAATCACGGCATTGATTTTCAAACCGGTGGTGAAGCGCGTGCTGGAAATGGGCTGTGTCATGTCCGCCGGATTACTCGGGGCATGCAGTGATAGGGCGTAGAACGCCTGGCCATTGTTGGGCGCCCAGGTTTGACCACCGTCCTGCGATTCACTGACATGCACGGCTACGTTGTCGGCCATGGGGTTTTCGAATCTGATGCTGACCATGCCGATTTTTTCTTGGGCGGACGTGAGTCCCAACCCTAAGTTGTATTGGTTGATGCTGGTGCCTTGTTGATTGTCGATGAGCTTGAGCGCCATGGCGGTCAGGCCTTCGCAGAGAATCTCCATTTCCAGTCGCGCATCGGCCAATATCGTCGTTCTGATCGGATCCAGGTCCTTTGCCGAGACCTTTCCGTATTCGACAAGCCCACCCGAGGACAGGCTGGGTGTGCACGCACTAGGTGTAATCAAACCCGTGACGGTCAGGTCAGTGGTAGAGGCAGCAAACGCAGGCAAAGCGTTGCCGATCAGCAGGCCAGCGATGCTGGTGCAGAATAGTTTTTTCATTGCGGGTAAAGCTCCATTGTCGGACTAGGAATACGGGGTTTACAGGGACTTACGGGATTTGCAGGGCTTACAGGTAACGCAACTCGACGGTCACGTGCCCGTCGAGGGGGACTTCATCGGTGAGGGTCAGGCTGTCGGCGCGAGCAATGCGGGTGTTGAGCGTGATGTCCGCATCGAAGTTCGTCACCGCCATCGGCTGGGTAGGGTTGTCCACCGAGGCGACCGCGAGCAGGCTGAGATGATTCAACTGTGTGCCGACAAACCAGCTGGCGCCGCCATCCAGGGACACAATGGTGCGCACAGGCGTCGTCAGGTCTGCCACGGGGTTGCTTAACGCCATGGACACACTGCCCAGGTTTTCGTTGTTGGCGGTCGTGCCCAGGCCGTGATGGTTAGGGATCACTGCTGAGCCCTCGCGGTTGTCGAGCGTGGTCAAGGCAAACAGGGTTGCACCTTCGCACCGCACTTCCAATTGCAAGGTATTGCGCGGCAGCAGCGTATTCCGGTCCGGGTGCAGGTCACGCTTGGTGAGTTTGCCATGGTCGATTTTGCCCTCATCCGACAACCCTGGTGTGCAGGCATTGGGGGTAATCCAGCCGGTCACACTCAAGTCGGTATTGCTGGCCGCCAGGGCAGTGGTCGCGTTGGCCATCAGCAGGCTCGCCGCCAGGGCTGTGATGCAGTGATTCATGGGGCAAATACCTTTTCGGGTGAGTTACAGATACTTCACTTCCAGGGTCGCCGAGCCATCGATGGGCACTTCATTGCTCAGGTCCAGGTCCCGGGTGGGGGCGATGTAGGTCATGACGTGCAGTTCGGTGATCAATTCCTGGATCTGGATCGGCGCCCATGCACCACCGCTCTGGTCGCCAAAGCCGGCAAATTGCTGGGGAGGCCAGGTAGAGCCAGTGGCGTTGGTCCAGGTGTTGCCGTTGTCCATCGATGCCAGTGGCGTGATGGCTACGGTGTCGGCCACCGGGTTGAGCAGGCGAAGGTGAAAGAAGCCCAGCTTCTGGTTGCCATTGATGAGGTTGAGCCCGTAGCTCTGCCCGGAAATATCGCTGGAGGAACCTGCGCGGTTATCCACGCCCTGCAAAGCAAATAGGGTCGGCGCGTCACAGGTGACCTGAAGTTGCAGGGTTGCGTCGGTCAGCTTGGTCACTTGATCGACGCTCAAGTCTTTTGCCGACAGCTTGCCGTGCTCCACCGTGCCTGCCGACAACAACGGCGTACAGGCGCTTGGCACAATCGTGCCGCTGACAGTCAGTTCAACACTGCTGGCGGCGAGCGCTTGCAAGGAGTTGGCAATCAAGAGTGCAGCGCAGAGCGCGGTGAGAGACGTTTTCATTTCCATATTCCAGACGATTCCATTTCGTGGCATGCCGACCGCCGGGCGAGGCTGGCGGTGGTGTTTATAGCGTTGGCAGCGCGATCTTGGCTGCTCCCCGTATCGGGATGCGGCGCAATTTATCGAGGGTGGCTATTACGGGGAATACAACAATTACGACAATCGGCGTAGGCTGAGAAAGGCGTCGGAAGAAGTATTTAAATATGTAGGAGAAATGGTTTTTTCGTAGTTGTTGTATCGTCAAAAAATATGCATTTAACTATTTTCATTGTGTTTTTTGCGTAGTAAGCCATTCAAATGATTCGTCGGCGTTGCGCACTCGCAAGGTGCGCCCGGTGAGGTGGCGAGCCTGTCTCTCCGTTCGTTGTACCGAGTAGTCGAGGTGAACATGCAGCCGGGTAATCCACCCGACGAGGATGCCGATCGCGCGTCTGCGTCGTCACGCGTGGTGCCTGTGAAATGGCAAAGGTTGACGGTATTGGTGGTGGAGGATCACCCGGCCTACCGAATTTTGCTCGGTTGGATCCTGAATAAGCTGGCGCTCGGGTTTGTGGTGGTGGACGACGGCCAGGCGGGGTTGGTGGTCATGGAGCGCCAGCCCATCGACCTGGTGCTGACCGACTGCCAGATGCCCGTCATGGACGGCTACGCCATGACCCGGCAAGTGCGGCGCAACGAACGCCTGGCCGGTACTGGGCGCGTACCGATCATTGCCTTTACGGCCACCCTTGGGCCAGAGCAGATACAGCGGTGCGTGGCAGCCGGTATGGACGCCTGGTTACTCAAGCCCGTGACCTTCGAAAAATTGCGCGACGTGCTTACCGATTGGTTACCCCTCAGCGTCCGACCCTATCGGCCCGCGGCCGCACCGCACTGGCCGACGCGCGCGAGCCTGCTCGAAACCTTCGGCAGCGTAACGACGGTGGAACAACTGTTGCAGACCCTGGTTGGGGAAGCGCAAGTGGACCTCGCCGTGCTGACCGAAGCCCGGCGCACAAGGGATGCCTGCGCCACCGCACAGCATTTGCATCGTCTGATTGGAAGCGTTGCGTTCCTAGGCGCCGACTCCCTGGAAACCCGAGGTGCACGAATGATTGATGCGGTGGCGCGAGAAGGGGTGGCGCGACACGCACGCTCACTCGGTGTGCTGCTCAAGGACATTCACAGCTACGTGATGTACTTGTCTTCGCTGTAGATTTGCAGGACATTTCTGACCTTTATGTAGTCTTTAAGAGTAGGCAGGTTCTGTTTGTTTTGTAGGCATTAGCCTGAGGCTCATTGATTGCTGGACCGTGCTGGAAAACGACGGCCAGCGGCGGTTGTGGCTGAAAGCCACTAGCGGTAACGTGCGGCAACTCAACTGGCAATCCAGGTGGTTCCCATGCTCCGTGTAATTATCGCTGACGATCATCCTATTGTGCGGGTCGGGCAGAAAGTGGTGATCGAGGCCAATGGCAAATGCAAGGTAGTGGGCGAGGCAGATGGCCCCGATCAACTGTTGGAATTGGTGGCGAATCAACCCTGCGATGTGCTGGTCACCGACTTCGCCATGCCGGGCAATCAACAGGCCGATGGTTATGGGTTGCTGGGCCTGCTGAATCGTCAATATCCCCAGATGCCGGTGATTCTGGTCACCATGTTTGCCAACGTGGCCACCCTGAGGGCGTCGTTTGCCCACGGCGCCAGGGCCATCGTGGCCAAAAGTGCGTCGGCCCGGGAGTTGCCGCAAGCCATCAAGGCGGTGTGTGGCGGCCAGACGTTTGTCAGCGAGTGCCTGCGCCAGCAAATGGTTGAAATCGGCAGCCATGATCAGCAAGCCGAGCCGCAGTTGTCCGGCAAGGAGCGCGAAGTGGTCCGCATGCTCGCCAGCGGGATGACCGTCAGCCAGATCGCAGCCCGAGTCAACCGCAGCATCTCGACCATCAGCAAACAGAAAAGCACGGCGATGAACCGGTTGTGCATCTCCACCGATGTGGATTTGTTTGCTTATGCGCGCAGCAATGGCATGGTGCCTTAAGCTCGGGTATTTGCGTGGCGAATGTCAGTAGCCTTGGCCGCGCGGGCAGCTTATCGTGCGCCTACTCTTTTCGACACCCGCGGAGCCTGCCCATGAGTGATGCCCATAACGCCCTGATCACCGAGTTCTACAGCGCCTTCCAGCGCCTGGACGCCGAGGCCATGGCCGCCTGCTACACCGACGATGTGGTGTTCAGCGACCCTGCGTTTGGCGAACTGCACGGCCGTGATGCCGGGGACATGTGGCGCATGCTGACCACGCGGGCCAAGGACTTTTCCCTGACCTTCGACAATGTGCGTAGCGACGAGCGCAGTGGTAGTGCCCATTGGGTGGCGACGTACTTGTTCAGCGCCACCGGCAATAAGGTGGTCAACGATATCCAGGCGCGCTTTGTGTTTCGCGACGGCAAGATCTGCGAACACCACGACAGCTTTGATCTGTGGCGTTGGTCGCGGCAGGCGCTGGGCACCAAGGGCTTGCTGTTGGGTTGGGCGCCGCTGGTGAAAAACGCCGTACGTGCCCAGGCGTTGCGTGGTTTGAAGGCATTCCAGGCCAGTCGTTGATAAGCTTGGCGCTCTTCTGTATTAGCCGAATCTACCTGTGACTGATCCTTCTGAACCCAAACCCTGGTTCGTCTACCTGGTACGCGCTGCCAATGGCTCGCTCTACTGCGGCATCAGCAATGACCCGGTGCGCCGCTTTGCTTCTCACCAGAGCGGCAAGGGCGCGCGGTTTTTCCTGTCGAGCCCGGCGGTAGCGCTGGTGTACACCGAGCAATGCGCGAGCAAGGGGGAGGCGTTGCGTCAGGAACGGCTGATCAAGAAGTTGAAGAAGAGCGCCAAGGAGTGTCTGGCGGCGAGCGGCTCATTGATTTGACTGATGGGTTCCCATCGTCCCCAATCGCGTGGTTGCAGGCTAAGCTGGCGGTTCACTTCTCAAGCGGAGCCTGGCATGTCTGAGTTAATCCTCCACCATTACCCGCAGTCCCCCTTTGCTGAAAAAGCCCGCCTGTTGCTGGGCTTCAAGGGTTTGTCCTGGCGCTCGGTGCACATCTCACCGGTGATGCCCAAGCCGGACCTCACCGCCCTGACCGGCGGTTATCGCAAAACGCCGGTGTTGCAAGTCGGTGCGGATATCTACTGCGACACCGCCTTGATCGCGCGACGCCTGGAGCAGGAAAAATCCGCGCCGGCGCTGTTTCCCCAAGGCCTGGAACTGGTCACCCAAGCCTTCGCCGCCTGGGCCGACTCGGTGGTGTTTTCCCATGCGGTGGCGCTGGTGTTCCAGCCCGAATCCCTGGCGGTCAAATTTGCCAAGGTACCGCCGGAAATGATCCAGGTGCTGGTGGCGGACCGCAGCAAGCTGTTCAGCGGCGGCACCGCAACCCGCGTGCAATTGGACCAGGCCAAGCACCAGTGGCCGACGATCATCCATCGCATCAATCAGCAGTTGCAGCACTCAGCGGGGGATTTCCTGTTCGGCGAGCCGTCGATTGCCGACTTTGCCCTGGCCCATCCCCTGTGGTTCCTCAAAGGCTCTTCCGTGACGTCGCCGTTGGTGGACGCCTATCCTGCCGTTGCCGCTTGGCTGGATCGCGTGCTGGGCTTCGGCCACGGTACAGCCACCCAGATGAGCGCCGAGCAGGCCCTGGACGTATCGCGCAATGCGGCGCCGGCTGTTCTGCCTGAAGAAGTCTTCGAGGACTTGAACGGCTTCAAGGCCGGCCAGCAGGTGACCATTTGCGCCACCGACTACGGCACCGACCCGGTGGCGGGCGAACTGCTGTTTGCCGGGCGCGAAGAGCTAATCCTGCGCCGCACCGATGAGCGTGCCGGCATCGTGCATGTGCATTTCCCACGCATGGGGTTTCGCATCCAGGCGCAATAAACAAAAATATTTGCAAATAAAGGTGAGGTAAATCCACGGCCCATCCGTGTAGTGCTTGAAACTGCGATCAATTCGCATTAACAGCGTTTTCTACACGGGTTCTCACAGCATGAAGTCGACGGCGGGCGGGTTGGTTAAACAGTGGCTGGGAGCCTCGGTATTGGCGGCATCGGGGCTGGCCTTGCTGCCCCTGTGTGTGGCGCAGGCGCAGGAACAGCAAAGCGCCCAGTTCAACTTTGCCCTGGCGGCCAAACCGTTGCCCCAAGCCTTGAGCGACTTCAGCCGGGTCACCGGGATCAGCGTGATCTACACCGATGAAGCGCCCTATGGCCTCCAGGCTCCGGCGGTCAGCGGGCAGATGAGCGCGACCCAGGCCCTGCAACGCCTGCTGAGCAGCACCGGTTTCACCTTCCGCCAGATCGATGCCCGCACGTTGGCCCTGGAGCCGGTGCCGACCGAAGGCGCGGTCAACCTCGGCGCCACCACCATCAGCGGTGTCGGCCAGGCCCAGGACAGCACCAGCTACCAGCCGCCGCCCACCAGTTCGGTGATGCGCTCCCACGCGCTGCTGCTGGAAACCCCGCAGACCGTTAACGTGGTGCCCGCCCAAGTGCTGCGCGACCAAACCCCGCGCAATCTGGATGACGCGCTGCGTAACATCAGCGGCATCACCCAGGCCAACACCTTGGCCAGCACCCAGGACGCGGTAATGCTGCGCGGCTTTGGTGATAACCGTAACGGCTCGATCATGCGCGATGGCATGCCCATCGTGCAGGGGCGTGCATTGAATGCCACGGCGGAGCGTGTCGAAGTGCTCAAGGGCCCGTCGTCGCTGCTGTACGGCATCCAGGACCCTGGCGGCGTGGTGAACATCGTCAGCAAAAAGCCCGAGCTGGTGCAGTCCACCGCCCTGACCGTGCGCGGCTCCACCTTCGGCGACGGCAAGAACGGCAGCGGCGGCAGCCTCGACACCACCGGCCCGATTGGCGACAGCGGCCTGGCGTATCGGCTGATCGTCGACCATGAAGACGAAGACTACTGGCGTAACTTCGGTACTCACCGTGAGAGCCTGATCGCGCCGTCCCTGGCCTGGTACGGCGACAGCACCAAGTTGCTGCTTGCCTACGAACACCGCGAATTTCTCACCCCGTTCGACCGTGGCACCGCCATCGACAAGTCCAATCACCCCCTGGACATCCCGGCCACACGGCGCCTGGATGAACCCTTCAACAATATGGAAGGCCGTTCCGACCTGTACCGCTTCGAAGCCGATCACGACCTGAACGATGACTGGAAAGCCCACTTCGGCTACAGCTGGAACCGCGAGACCTATGACGCCAGCCAAGTGCGCGTCAGTGCGGTGAACACCAATGGCACCCTGACACGCAAGATGGACGGCACCAAAGGGGCAATCACCACGGACCGTTTTGCCACCGCGAGCCTGGAAGGCAAGGTCAATGTGTTCGGCCTGCAGAATGATGTGGTGTTCGGCCTGGATGACGAGTACCGCAAGATCTACCGCGCCGACCTGATCCGCCAGAACTCACGCGGTACCTTCAACTACAACAATCCGGTGTACGGCAATGAAGTCGCGGGCACCAACGTCAGCCCCGCTGACAGCGCCCAGACCGACCTGCTGCGCAGTGATTCGCTGTTCTTCCAGGATGCCCTCCACCTGAACGAGCAGTGGATTTTCGTCGCCGGCGCGCGCTATCAGATGTATGACCAATACGCCGGCAAAGGCGTGCCGTTCAAGGCCAACACCAACGGCAACGGCCAGGCCTGGGTGCCGCGTGCGGGCCTGGTGTATCGCTACACCGATGAACTGTCGTTCTACGGCAGCTACACCGAATCGTTCAAACCCAACTCCACCATCGCCGCCTTGGCCGATGGCAGCACCTTGACCGGCGACCTTACGCCCGAGGAGTCCAAATCCTGGGAACTGGGGGCCAAGCTCGACATTCCGGGACGTATCACCGCCAGCGCCGCGTTGTTCAATATCGACAAACGCAATGTACTGGTCTCCGTCGGCTCCGGTGCCAACACCGTCTACAGCATTGCCGGCCAGGTGCGTTCCCGTGGCCTGGAACTGGACGCCACCGGCCAGTTGACCGACAAGGTGAGCCTGATCGGCAGCTACGCTTACACCGATGCACTGGACGTCAAGGACAAGGACCCGACCCTGGAAGGCAACCGCCTGCAGAATGTCGCCAAGCACACCGGTTCACTGGCGGTGGCTTATGACTTCGGCAACATCTTTGGTGGCGACCAGTTGCGGGTGGGCACCGGTGCGCGTTACGTCGGTGAACGTGCAGGCGACGCGGCCAACGATTTCACCTTGCCGGGTTACACGGTGGCGGATGCCTTCGCGACTTACGACACCAAGATCGATGGGCAAAAGGTCAAGTTCCAGCTCAACGTGAAGAACATGTTCGACCGCGTCTACTACACCTCGGCGGCCAGCCGCTTGTTTGTGTCCATGGGCGATGCGCGACAGGTGTCGGTGTCCAGCACCCTGGAGTTCTAAAGGGTTTGTGGTAGCGTTGCCGCCACTGATGTCTTGGTGGAAGCGATACTGATGCATTTTGGACGATGGCTACATCTGCTGTGCTTGAGCGTTTTGCTGGGGGGTTGCGCGAGTGTTTCACCGACTTCCACCCCGGCAAGCCTGGAGCAACTCCTGGCTGACCCGGCCCTCAACGGCGCCACGGTTTCCCTGATGGTGCGTGATGCCCGTAGCGGCAGCACGCTCTATCAACACAACCCGCGAACCCGCCTGATTCCCGCCTCCAATCTCAAGTTGCTCACCACCGCCGCGGCGATGGATGTACTAGGGCCGCAATACCGCTTCTCCACACAACTGCTGAGCAACGGCACGCAGCAAGGTGAGCGCCTCACCGGCAACCTGTACCTCAAGGGCCTGGGCGATCCGACCACGCAATTCGTTGATTACCAGGCATTGGCGGCACAGCTTGCGGGCCAGGGCGTGCGCCAGGTCCAGGGCGACTTGGTATTTGACGATACCTTTTTCGACGCCGAACGCCTGGGCGTGGACTGGGCACACGACGATGAAAGCACCTATTACGGCGCGCAGATTTCCGCGCTGACCGTATCGCCCAACACGGATTTTGATGCGGGCACGCTACTGGTCACGGCAAAGGCGCCCGCCATGGTTGGCCAACCGGTCAGCGTGGTGGTGAGCCCTTCAACCGACTACGTACAGCTGAGCAACCGTGCAGTCAGCGGCCCTGGCAACAATTACGGGATCACTCGCCAGCACGGCACCAATCTGCTGCAACTCACCGGCGCATTGGCGCCGGGCAAGCAAAGCCGGCAGTGGATAAGTGTGTGGGAGCCGACGCAGCTGGTGGCCAATCTGTTTGAGCAGGCGTTGGCGCAGCAGGGCATTCAGGTACTTGGGCGACGTGTGATCGGTGGGGCAACCCCTGCGACAGCCAGGGTCCTGGCCGAGCACCAATCAGCACCGTTGCAGGCACTGATCACGCCGCTGCTCAAGCTGTCGAACAACAACATGTCCGAAGCCTTGCTCAAGGCCATGGGGCGTAAAGTGTCGAATGCAGGCACGGCGCAGGCGGGTGTCGCGGCAGTGGCGGACTTCATGCGCCGCCAGGGTCTGGACCCGATGACGCTGAGCCAGGTCGATGGTTCGGGCTTGTCGCGGCGCAATCTGGTGTCGTCGCAGAACCTCACCGATCTGCTGCTGGCGACGGCCAAACAGCCTTGGTTCGACGCTTGGTACAACGCCTTGCCGATCGCCGGCAACACCGATCGCATGAGCGGCGGCAGCTTGCGTTATCGCTTGCGCGGGACGGCGGCGGAAAACAACCTGCACGCCAAGACCGGCTCCATGGCCGGTGTGTCTTCGTTGAGCGGCTACATCACCGACGCCCAGGGCCGGCGCCTGGTGTTTTCAATGATCAGCAACAACTACCTGAGCACCGCCGCACCGATCCGCGCTCTGGAAAACCGCGTGGCGCTGGCCCTGGTGCAGTGGCACGACTAGTTCAGGGCTGATAGCCCATGCGCCAACTCACGGCCCGGGTCGCCGCCAGCAAGTGCTGCGCCGCCGGGCCGTCTTCGTCGGCGTGGAATAACGAGGTGGGGCCGACCACGGTCATCACCGCTGCCACTTGCCCGATAGCGTTGAATACCGGCGCGGATAACGCGTCGACGCCGGGCATCAACAAACCATGCACAAAATGCAGGCCACGGTGGCGGATCTGTTCGCAGGCGGTGGCGTAGGCCTGGTCATCTGCCAGGGCATGGGCGATACCAGCCTGGATTTCGCGTTCACGCAGCTCCACGGTTTCCCGCGACGGTAGATAGGCGCTGAACACCAACCCGGTGGACGAACTGAGCAGCGGCAGCACCGAACCCAATTGCGTCACCACCGTGACGGCACGCACGGCGGGTTCGATCTGCACCACGGTCGCGCCCTGGTTGCCCCATACCGCCAGGAAGCAGGTTTCATTCAACTCATCGCGCAGCTCCGCCAGGGGCATCGCGCCGACCTTCAACACATCCATGCTGCCCAGCGCCGCCAGGCCCACGCGCAAGGCTTCGCGGCCCAGCCCATAGTGGTTGGTGGCGGTGTTCTGTTCAGCGAAACCCGAGGCGATCAGTGCCTGCAGGTAGCGGTGCACCTTGCTCGCCGGCATCTGCACATGTTCGGCCAGACGCGACAGCGAAGTCGCCGGCGACAGTTCGGCGAGGGCCTTGAGGATATCGGTGCCCACTTCGGCCGAGCGGACTTTCTGTTTACCGGTGTCGCGGGGCTTTTCCATGGAAGGGCGAGAATCCGAGAGATGAATGGGCGTCTTTATAGCTTGACGGTCGACAGTGATCAAATTACGTTATGCGTAACTGGATTACGATAAAAACAACTTCCGTACAGAGGACGATCCATGAACCTCGAATACCTGTCGGGCTTCGGCAATGAATTCGCCAGCGAAGCCTTGCCCGGCGCACTGCCGGTCGGCCAGAACTCCCCGCAAAAAGCGCCCTATGGGCTGTACACCGAACTGTTCTCCGGCACGGCGTTCACCATGGTGCGCAGTGAAGCCCGGCGCACCTGGCTGTACCGCATTCAGCCGTCGGCCAATCATCCTGCTTTCATCAAATTGGAACGGCAATTGGCCGGTGGGCCGCTGGGGGCGGTGACGCCCAATCGCTTGCGCTGGAATCCGTTGGATTTGCCGAGCGAACCGACGGATTTCATTGATGGGCTGGTAGGCATGGTCGCCAATTCGGCGGCGCAAAAGCCTTCAGGCATCAGCGTTTACAACTACCGCGCCAACCGTTCCATGGAACGTGTGTTCTTCAACGCTGATGGCGAACTGTTGATTGTCCCCGAGCAAGGCCGCCTGCGCATCGCCACCGAATTGGGCGTGCTGGAAGTGGAACCGCTGGAAATCGTCGTGCTGCCGCGCGGCCTCAAATTCCGCGTTGAGCTGCTGGATGCGCAAGCGCGCGGTTACGTCGCCGAGAACCATGGCGCGCCGTTGCGCCTGCCGGACCTGGGCCCCATCGGCAGCAATGGCCTGGCCAATCCGCGTGATTTCCTGACGCCGGTCGCCCACTACGAAGACGTGAAGAAACCGACAACACTGGCGCAGAAATTCCTCGGCGAACTCTGGGCCTGCGAGTTGGACCATTCACCCCTCAACGTGGTCGCCTGGCACGGCAACAACGTGCCGTACAAATATGACCTGCGCCGCTTCAACACCCTTGGCACCGTGAGTTTCGATCACCCGGACCCGTCGATCTTCACCGTCCTGACCTCGCCCACCAGCACCCACGGCCTGGCCAACCTCGACTTCGTGATCTTTCCGCCGCGATGGATGGTGGCCGAGAACACCTTCCGTCCGCCGTGGTTCCACCGCAACCTGATGAACGAATACATGGGCCTGATCCAGGGCGCCTACGACGCCAAGGCCGAAGGCTTCCTGCCCGGCGGCGCGTCGCTGCACAGCTGCATGAGTGCCCACGGCCCGGACGGCGAGACCTGTACCAAGGCCATCAACGTAGAGCTGGCGCCGCACAAGATCGACAACACCATGGCCTTCATGTTCGAGACCAGCCAAGTGCTGCGTCCCACCCAGTTCGCCCTGGACTGCCCGCAACTGCAAACCGCCTACGACGCGTGCTGGGCCTCGCTGCCCGCCACCTTCAACCCGAACCGGAGATAACCCATGACTCAGCCCACACTTACCCGCAGCTGGGTGGCCTCCGCCAATGGTCACGCGGACTTCCCGCTGCAAAACCTGCCGTTGGGCGTGTTCAGCATCAACGGTTCTGCACCACGCGCTGGCGTGGCGATTGGTGATTCGATCCTGGATCTGCACGCCGCCATTGATGAGTTCGACGGTGAAGCCCGTCGCGCCGTCGAAGCGACTGTCGGTGGTCAACTGAACGCTTTCTTTGAACTGGGTCGCGGCCCGCGCGTGGCCTTGCGCGAGCGCCTGCTGGAACTGCTGGCCGAAGGCAGCAAGCTGCACACCCGTGAAGCGCAGGTGCTGCACCGCGCCGCCGATTGCCAGATGCATGTACCGGCGCGGATCAATGACTACACCGACTTCTACGTCGGCATCGAGCACGCGCAAAACGTCGGCAAACTGTTCCGTCCTGATAACCCGCTACTGCCCAACTACAAGTATGTGCCGATTGGTTACCACGGTCGGGCTTCGACCATTCGCGCGTCGGGCACCGATGTACGCCGTCCCAAGGGCCAGACCCTGCCGGCTGGCCAGACCGAACCGACCTTCGGCCCCTGTGCGCGACTGGACTACGAACTGGAGCTGGGCATCTGGATCGGCCAGGGCAACGAGATGGGCGATTCGATTGCCATTGGTGACGCGGCCGATCACATCGCCGGTTTCTGCCTGCTCAATGACTGGTCGGCACGGGATATCCAGGCCTGGGAATATCAACCGTTGGGGCCGTTCCTGTCGAAAAGCTTCATCACCACCATCTCGCCTTGGGTGGTGACGGCTGAAGCCTTGGAACCGTTCCGCAAAGCGCAACCGGCGCGCCCTGAAGGCGACCCGCAACCGCTGTCGTACCTGCTGGATAAACGTGACCAGGCCGCAGGTGCCCTGGATATCGAGCTGGAAGTGCTGCTCACCACCGCCGTCATGCGCGAACAAAACCTTCCGGCTCATCGCTTGGCCCTGAGCAACAGCCTGCACATGTACTGGACGGTTGCGCAATTGGTGGCGCACCACAGCGTTAACGGTTGCCAATTGCAGGCAGGCGATCTGTTTGGTTCGGGGACGTTGTCCGGCCCGAAAAACGGTCAATTCGGCAGCCTGCTGGAAATGACTGAAGGCGGCAAAAAAGCCGTTGAATTGCCGTCCGGCGAAGTGCGTAAGTTCCTTGAAGACGGCGACGAAATCATCCTGCGTGCGCGCTGCAACCGTGAGGGGTTTACCTCCATCGGTTTCGGCGAATGCCGTGGCACCGTGATCGCGGCGCGCTAGGAGGGCAGGGCGATGGAACTCTACACCTACTACCGTTCCACTTCGTCGTACCGGGTGCGCATTGCCCTGGCGCTCAAGGGCCTGGATTTCACCGCGGTGCCGGTCAACCTGCTGGTCCCGGCGGGCGGCGCCAACCGCCAGCCCGAGTACCTGGCGATCAACCCGCAAGGTCGCGTCCCGGCCTTGCGTACCGAGGAGGGCGAACTGTTGATTCAGTCGCCGGCGATCATCGAATACCTGGATGAACGTTATCCACAGGCGCCGCTGCTCTCCAAGGACCTGGCGACCCGCGCCCATGAGCGCGCGGTGGCCTCGATCATCGGTTGCGACATCCATCCGCTGCATAACTCCAGCACCCAGAACCTGCTGCGCCAATGGGGGCATGACGAGGCGCAACTGTTGGAATGGATCGGTCACTGGATCAGCCAGGGCTTGGGCGCGGTGGAGCAGTTGATCGGCGACCAAGGGTTTTGCTTCGGCGAGCAGCCGGGGTTGGCCGACACCTTCTTGATCCCGCAACTGTATGCGGCCGAGCGCTTCAAGGTGCCGCTGGCGGCGTATTCGCGCATTGGGCGGGTGGCGGCGTTGGCGGCGCAGCATCCTGCATTCATTCAGTCTCACCCCGCCAGCCAACCCGACACCCCCTGACCCCTGTAGGAGCCGGCTTGCCGGCGATAGCGTTATTTCAGTCGATCAATCGTTGCCTGATTCACCGCCATCGCCGGCAAGCCGGCTCCTACACCGTTGCGCTAGACCATAAAAATAAAATCAAAGGTACCTTGCGATGCACAATCAGATTGCCAGCTTTCGCGCGGCGCTCGACGCCCGTCCGGTGTCGCGCTATCAGTGGCTGATTCTCCTGTTGCTGGCGCTGCTGCTGGTGACAGACGGCTATGACGCCCAGGTCCTGGGTTACGTGGTGCCGGCGCTGGCCCAGGATTGGGGGTTGGAGAAGGCTGCATTCGGCCCGGTGTTCAGCGCCAACCTGCTGGGGCTGACCTTGGGGTCATTGCTGGTCACGCCGCTGGCGGATCGGTTCGGCGTGCGTCGTATCCTGCTTGGCTGCGTACTGATCTACGCCACGCTGACGGTGCTGATGGTATTCGCCAATTCGCTGAACACGCTGATGGCCGCGCGGTTTATCTGCGGCATCGGCATGGGCGGCGCGATGCCCAGCGCGATGGCCTTGATGTCGGAATACTCGCCGCCGCGCCTGCGCACGTTGATGGTGACCTTGGCGGCGTGTGGCTTCTCGTTCGGTGGCGCAGCGGGCGGGTTTGTAGCGGCGGGGTTTATCGAAGGCTTCGGCTGGCAGGCGGTGTTCCTGGCGGGTGGCGTGACGCCGCTGCTGTTGTTCCCGTTTCTGGTGTGGCTGCTGCCGGAGTCCTTGCCGCGTTTGCTGCGTGATGCACCGCCCTATGCGCGGCTGCAGAGCGTAACGTCACGCATGCTGCCGGACTGGCAACCGCCGCCGGCGACCGAGGCCGAAAACCAGCAGGAGCAGGGCAGCAAGCTGACGGTGGTGGAGCTGTTTCGCAACGGCTACGCGCGCCCGACGCTGCTGATCTGGGCGACCTTTTTTGTCAGCCTGATCCTGCTGTATTTCATGATCAGCTGGTTGCCGTCGCTGCTGCTGGAAAGTGGCTTGGCGTTGAAAGAAGCCAACCTGGTGACCTCGATGTTCCTGTTTGCCGGCACCTTGGGCGCCATCGGCATGGCCTGGTTTGCCGACCGCTTGAAAAGCAAAGTGCGGCTGTTGTCCAGCGTGCTGGCAGCGGCTGCGGTATGCACCATTCTGCTCGGCCTGAATCATGACAACCCGCGTTACCTGGTGGCCTGCGTATTTGCGGCCGGGTTTTGCATCATCGGTGGTCAACTGACCCTCAATGCCTTCGCCAGTAACTTCTACCCGGCGCACGTGCGCGCCACCGGCACAGGCTGGGCGTTGGGTGTAGGGCGATTTGGCTCAATCCTGGGGCCGCTGTTTGGCAGCCTGTTGTTGGCGATGCATATTCCGGTGCAGCAGATTTTCTTCTTCTGCGCGATACCGGCGGTGATCGCCGCGTTGTTGATCATTCAGGTGCGTTCGCCTGGAATCGAGGTGCCGAAGAGTCCGCTGCCGGGCGATATTCTCAAGACACCGCAGGCTTAATGCACCACTGAATTGGGCGGCAGGTGGCCCAGGCGCTCGGTCAGGCGCAGGCGTTGGATCGGGTCTTCGCTGAGCATCAGCGCGTGTTCCAGGTCGAAGCGCTCGGCGTTGGGGCAGTCCAGGCGCTGATACAGGCTGGCCCGTGCCAGGTAGTCGGCGGCACTGGCGTTGCCCAATTCCAGCACGCGTTCGGCGTCGATCAAGGCCTGGAGCGGGTCGTCGTTGGAAAGGTGCAGTTGGCGCAGGTTGCGGGACAACCGTTGCAAGATCGAACGCGGGTCGGCTGTGTGGAGGTGATCGGCCTGCAGCTTGAGGTTGGGGCCGTATTGGCGCTGCAACAGATCACGGCAATCGTTGGGATACAGGCGCCGTCCACCGCAGGGATCCAGCAGGTGATCGGCGCCGGGGACTCTTAAAAGGAAATGGCCGGGGAAATTTACGCCGACCATGGGGATCTCCAGGCGCCGCGCCAGCTCAAGGGCGATCAAGCCCATGGCCAGGGGTTGCCCGCGTTTGCGTTGCAAGACCTTGTCCAGCAGGGCGGCGGCGGGGCGCAAGGGCGTGAATTCATCCTGGGCAAATCCCAGGTCATTCAAGCGCCGCAACAGCGGCTGGCCCAGTTCATCCGCCGGCAACAGCGGCATGCCCAGGCTCACCTGTTGTTGCAGCAAGGTCAGTTCCTGCAGGATCTGCAAGGGCTTTACGGCCGGATCATGCTCGGCAGCAATCCACAACGCCGCTTCAAACAGCGCGGGTGGGGAGCGTTCCAGGCAGGCGAAAAAGGCTTTGCGGGGATTCATTGCATTCTCCGGCAGATGCCCCCGTTTTAGCCTTGCTGGGAATTTTCGTCCAGTGGCTTGGGAAATATCCTGCGTGCTTATGTCGCAAGCCCTGTGAAATCGGGCGGCTTATTCCAGCCTGGTCCGGCAGTTTTCTGCCGCAAGCCTATACTTGGCCCACTACCAGAAGTGATTCGGGAGCTTGACGATGTTTGCTCTCATGCACAGCACCCGCCTTGAATCGCTGCACTTGAGCATCGACCCGGCCACCGGGCTGAAGGCGGTCATCGCCATCCATAACAGTCGCCTGGGGCCCGCCCTCGGTGGCTGTCGCTACCTTTCCTACCCCGACGACGAAAGTGCCGTGGCCGATGCCGCGCGCCTGGCCCAAGGCATGAGCTACAAGGCAGCCCTCGCCGGTTTACCCGTAGGCGGAGGTACCGCCGTGATCCTGCGTCCCGGCCATGTGGAAAGCCGTGCTGCATTATTTGAAGCCTTTGGTCGATGCGTTGAGCAACTCGACGGCCGTTACATCACCGCCGTCGACAGTGGCACTTCAGTGGCGGACATGGATTGCATCGCCCAGCATACCCGCTACGTCACCAGCACCACCGCAGCAGGCGACCCATCGCCCCATGCCGCCATGGGCGTGTTCGCCGGCATCCGTACCACCGCGATGGCGCGCCTGGGCAGCGACAACCTCGAAGGCCTGCGCGTGGCCATCCAAGGGCTGGGAAATGTGGGCTACGCCTTGGCCGAACAACTGCACGCCGCCGGAGCCGAACTGCTGGTAAGCGACATCGATCACGGCAAGGTGCAACTGGCCATGGAGCAGTTGGGCGCACACCCCATCGCCAACGACGCGTTACTCAGCACGCCGTGCGACATCCTTGCGCCTTGTGGCCTCGGCGCCGTGTTCAACCGCCAGAGCGTCGGCCAATTGCGTTGCGCCGCTGTGGCCGGTTCGGCCAGTGCGCAATTGACTCATCTGGACAACGCGGATCAATTGGAGGCACGCGGCATCCTCTACGCCCCCGACTACGTGATCAACTCCGGTGGCCTGATCTACGTCGCGCTGAAGCACGGCGGAGCGGAACTGCCGACGATTACCGCGCACCTGTCCAACATCGGCACGCGCCTCACCGAGATCTTCGCTCACGCCCAGGCGGAAAAACGCTCACCCGCCCGGGTGGCGGATGAGCTGGCCGAGCGCTTGCTGTACCGCTGATGCCCCCGTCAGAGTTGATACTTCTCGCGCACCAGTGAGCCGATCCCCATGCGATCTAGAATGTGCATCGGGCACAGGATCGTGACGCGAACGGTTCCCGGCAACCTGCTGATTTCAATCGAACCGTTAAGCGTTGCGCGGTTGCGCACCTCATCCATCGACAGGCCCGTGACCGCCGCCGCGCGCTCCAGGCCGTTTTCCGTCGCCAGGTTGAGGTCGGCGCCGCTGCCGATAAAGGTAATGGGCCCGTTGTCTTCGATCTCGAATTGCCCCCAGCGCTCGCCCAATGCCTTGACGTGCAGCCGTTGCTCGGCGGTCATCGGACGGGCCATGGGCGGCAGGTCATCAAGGTTTTGCAGCAGGATCGGGCCGTCAAGGTTCAACCCCTTGATCACGTTGGCAGTGAGTTCGGTTTCGCCCGACACATCGGTGGCATGCCCGGCAATTTCGCCGTTGCCTTGCTGGGCGTGCATATCGCCCATATAAACCCCGGCGCCGGGGACTCTCACCGGGCAAATCAGCACGCAACCTTCACGTACCGAGTTGGTGTCCATATGCCCGTCGGTTTTCGCCGCATGCAGTTGGTCATGGGTCATGCCGTAGCGGTGGGGCGCGCCGACCAAGTACTGGCCGAAGTCGGCACAGTTGTGGGAGTCCGGCAGGTCGCGTGAAGGCGTGGTGCCGATATTGCCCAGGAAAGGCCGCATGTGCGCGGCAAGGCCGGGGATATCGGCGCGGGCCAGGGACAGAATCGAATGCTGGGCGGACATCTCCGGCAACGCCGCCATATCCGGTGCCTGGCCGGCGAGGCGGTCGGCGACCAACTGGTTCACGGTCAGGCTCACCTGATGCTCGGCATCGAACACGATTACGTAGCCATGGCTGAAACGAAACGCGCTGACCTCCGCACCGCAGGCGTTGCAACGAATGGCGTCTGCGCCGATCCCCTCGACATGGCTGGCGGGATGCTCCTGCCCACAGTTGGAGCAGAACTTGGCGACAAAGGGATCGCCGTGATAGCGCCCCTCAACAAAGCGCATGACGCCTGACGAAGTGGCCAGCGACGTCACGCGCATGCGTTTGATCTTCAGGGCCACGGCGTCACCGACCTCTGCGCCGGCGATGAATACGGGTTGAGTCACCTCATGGCCACCCTCAAATGCGGGCGTGATCATTGGGCCCCAACACCCCGGCGGAGTACCGGTGATAAGCGTGCCGCCATCGGCTAGCGGGCCGAGCATCTTCTGGCTGGGGCCGATGAGGCCATTGGTGTAGGTGTTGACGATCAGGCGATCAACCGGTGTTGAGTCGTGCATTTTTATTCTCCGGGTCCTATGTGATTGAACCTTCGGTCACGGCGTATTGAACAGGGAAGGTTCAGGCAGGCCCAGTAGACCGGTGTTTTGTATCCCGGATATGTCGCGCGGGTGCGTTAATACACAGTGGTACATAACGAGGGGAGAGGAGGGTTTGTCAGCGTAAAAATCCTGATAGGGTTCTGAAGGCGGGCGCTTTTCGGTGTTTGCCCGCCATCGTTTTCCTACTTGCCGCGGAGAGTCTTCATGTCCAATCAAGCAACAGCGCATTCCGTAACGTTCAAGCGTCCAGACGGCGCTGAGGTCAATGGCTACATGGCCAGCCCGGCTGTGCTGGAAGGCGCGCCGGCCATCGTATTAATTCAAGAGTGGTGGGGGCTTAACGAGCAGATCAAGGGCGTGGCCATCCGCCTGGCCGAGTGCGGTTACCGGGTGCTGGTGCCGGACCTTTATCGCGGCGCCTCGACCGTGGAAGAGGAAGAAGCCCATCACCTGATGGACAGCCTGGATTTTGGCGATGCGGTGTCCCAGGACATCACAGGCGCGGTGCGTTACCTGCAGGCCGACTCGAAAAAAGTGGGCGTGACCGGCTACTGCATGGGCGGGGCGTTGACGCTGTTGGCGCTCAATGCCATTCCGGAGCTGGCTGCGGGTGTGGTCTGGTATGGCTTCCCACCGCTTGAATACCTGGATGCGGCAAAAATCAAAGCACCGCTGATTGGCCATTGGGGCACGCAGGATGCTTTTTTCAATATCGACACCGTCGCGAAACTGGAGTCAACGCTGCACGCGGCAGGTGTTGACGCTACGTTTTATCGCTACCTGGCCCGCCATGCCTTTGCCAATGAAACGGCGATCGGCCATGGCCGTATCCCCGACACGCAATACGACGCCGCATGGTCGCAATTGGCGTGGGACCGCACGTTGACCTTCTTCGGTAAAACCTTGTGGCAGGGGTAAGGCGTGAATAGCCTTTGGTAAAACCATGAGTCGCCGGTCTGCCTGAACCCGTTGGTTCACCCTGAATCAACGGAGGCGGGCCGCCGGTCCTCTTACTCCGCCTCCGGCTGCCCGATCTCGGCCAGGGCGCTGGCGTTGTTCTTGAACGCTGCTGCAAAGGCGGCGCGGTTCTTGGCCATGAAAATACCGGCGTCTTCTGCCTGCTTTTCAGTCAAGCCTTCCACGTTTTTCAACAGGACATCCATCAGAGACTCTGCCAGTTCAAGCATCTGGTCGTGTGCGTCGGCAAGTTTGCGATCCACGAATGTAGTCTCCAAGTCGCGGGTACTGCGATACAGGGTTTCAACAGCCATTTTTTGGCCTCGTCATCAGGGTGCAGTAGTGAAGGGGAGTAGCCCTTGTGTTCGGGTGTTGCTGGAATGCTGTATTTATATACAGTAAAAAGGTTAAGCCAAACCATCGAGTTTGGATAGCAGTTTTTTAATGTAGCCCGTAAATACAGGTTTGGAGTGCCTCATGTCACCCCGCCATCATCTTATACCTGCCCCTGGCCTTTTTTCTGCATGCAGAACAACCGTCACGTCCAACCCGCATTATCCGGTCGAGTCGACCTAAGGAAGCATCATCGTGAAGATCAATTGGGCCGAAAGGCTACGCCAGCAAGTGCACGGGCTGGCCGAATCCCTGGGTAACCTGTTCGTCGAGTCGTTCCACTACCTGGCGCTGTTCGCCATTGGTGCGGTGACGGCCTGGGCGGCGGTGATGGAGTTTCTGGGGATGTTGGAGAACGGGCACATCAAGATCGATGACATCTTGCTGTTGTTCATCTACCTGGAATTGGGTGCGATGGTCGGGATTTATTTCAAGACCAACCACATGCCGGTGCGGTTCCTGATCTACGTGGCGATCACCGCGCTGACGCGCCTGCTGATCTCCAACGTGTCGCACCACAACCCGCCGGACGTGGGAATCATCTACCTGTGCGGTGGGATTCTGCTGTTGGCGTTCGCGATTCTGGTGGTGCGCTACGCCTCGTCGGCCTTCCCTTCGGTGAAGGTTGAAGGCCCGCGCCGTAAGGGCGAGACGAGCCTGGAAACCGAGAAGGGCGAGCTTTAAAGCCCGACGCTGAACGGCAGGGCGCGGGTGGGCGGTCGCTGCAGGACTTTGTGATCGCCATCCGTCATCACCGCCAGGATCTCCATGGCGCTGTGGCCCTGTTCGATGGCAATGCCGAACTGGATGCTTTGCACCAAGCGTTTAAGCCGCTTTGGATCATTGCGCTGTTCGGCGCTGATCATGCGCTTGGCCACTACGCCTTGCTCGTTCGAGAGGGTCAGCATGATGCTGCCGTCCAGCCGTTGGATGCTCAAGTTGACGCGGTATTCAGGGGTGAAGGTGTCGGTGATGATCTGAAAAGGATTGTCCATGATGCGTACCGCCTGATAAGAACATGCAGTCATTGACGACCGGTGTCGGGATTAGTTCGCGTTTCTTGACCATCGGCCACTCCGTCGCTGAGGTTTTCACAAGGTCCGTTTCCCTCTACAGCTGTACAGCAAAGGCCGTGCCGCATAAGGCGCCGAGCCGTTATTGCGGGACAAAAAAAGGCGAACCGAGGTTCGCCTTTTTGTTGGGTGATCTATTTCAGGGCAGTACCGAGAAAACGATCGCAGACAGCGCAATCAGCCCAATCACTACTACAAATACATTCGACACCTGGCCCGAATACTGACGCAGCGATGGCACGCGACGAATGGCGTACATCGGCATCAGGAACAGCAGGCACGCGATGATCGGCCCGCCCATGGTTTCGATCATGCCCAGGATGCTTGGGTTGAAGGTGGCCACGGCCCAGCAGGTCAGCACCATGAACAGCGCCGTGCAGCGTTCCAGCCATTTGGCCGACATCGAACGGTTGCGCCCGCGCAGGGATTTGACGATCAAGCCCTGGAAACCTTCGCTGGCGCCGATGTAGTGGCCGAGGAAGGATTTGGTGATAGCTACCAGCGCAATCAACGGTGCGGCGTAGGCGATCACCGGCGTCTGGAAGTGGTTGGCCAGGTAGGACAGGATCGAGATGTTCTGCGCCTTGGCCGCTGCCAGGTCGGCTGGCGACAGTGCCAGTACGCAGCTGAAGCAGAAGAACATCACGGTCAGCACCATCATTCCGTGGGCCGTGGCCAGGATGCCGCTGCTTTTGCGTTCGGCCTGGGCGCCGTACACGCGTTTCTGGTCGACGGCGAAGGCGGAGATGATCGGCGAATGGTTGAAGGAAAATACCATCACCGGAATCGCTAGCCACAAGGTTTTGAAGAACAGTGGCATAGGCATGCCCTCCCCGGCGGAGGCGAAGAATGCACCATTCCAGTTGGGGATCAGGCTGAAGGCCAGCAACAGCAGGGCGGCGACGAACGGGTACACCAGGACGCTCATGGCCTTGACGATCACGCCCTGGCCGCAGCGCACGATGGCCATCAGGCCAAGGATCAGCACCAGCGACAGGATCGCCCGAGGCGGTGGGGCCATGTGCAGTTGGTGTTCCATGAAACTGCCCAGGGTGTTGGTCAGCGCCACGCTGTACACCAGCAGGATCGGGAAGATGGCGAAGAAATACAGCAGGGTGATCAGCTTGCCTGCGCCGACGCCGAAGTGCTCTTCGACTACTTCGGTGATGTCACCGGATTTGCCTGACAGCACAAAACGCGTCAGCCCACGGTGGGCGAAGAAGGTCATTGGGAAGGCCAGCAGGGCCAGTAAGATCAACGGCCAGAAGCCGCCGACGCCGGCATTGATCGGCAGGAACAAAGTGCCGGCACCGATGGCGGTGCCGTAGAGGCCAAGCATCCAGGTGGTGTCGTGTTTGGTCCAGCCGGTGGTCACGGTTGTTTCGGCAGCGGGATTTTCTACGGCAGGTGTACGTACATCGGTCATCGTTATTGCCTCGTTATTATTTTTGCGCGGGCTCACGTTGGGGCGATCAGGGAATGCTCCTCAGCACTCCACCCAGCTCACGGCCAGGCCGCCCCGTGAAGTTTCTTTGTATTTGTCATGCATGTCGGCGCCGGTATCGCGCATGGTGCGGATCACCCGGTCGAGAGAAATGAAGTGTTTGCCGTCACCGCGCAGGGCCATTTGCGTGGCGTTGATCGCCTTGACCGCTGCGATGGCATTGCGCTCGATGCACGGCACCTGTACCAGGCCGCCGACCGGGTCGCAGGTGAGGCCGAGGTTGTGTTCCAGGCCGATTTCGGCGGCGTTTTCCAGTTGCTCTGGAGTAGCGCCCAAAATATCGGCGAGCCCTGCTGCAGCCATGGCGCAGGCCGAACCCACCTCACCCTGGCAGCCAACTTCGGCGCCGGAAATCGAGGCGTTTTTCTTGCAGAGGATGCCGACTGCCGCAGCGGCCAGGAAGAAATTGACTACGTCATCGTCAGACGCGTCGGCGTTGAACTTCATGTAGTAATGCAGCACCGCCGGGATGATTCCTGCCGCGCCGTTGGTCGGCGCGGTGACCATGCGCCCACCGGCCGCGTTTTCTTCGTTAACGGCGAGGGCGAACAGGTTGACCCACTCCATGGCCGACAGGGTCGACGTGATGACATTCGGCTTACCGATTTCCAGCAGGCTGCGGTGCAATTTTGCCGCGCGACGGGGCACGTCCAGACCGCCCGGCAGGATGCCTTCATCGCGCAGGCCCTGCTCCACGCATTCGCGCATCACCGACCAGATATGCAACAGGCCACTGCGGATGTCGGCGTCGCTGCGCCACGCGCGTTCGTTGGCCATCATCAGTTCGGAAACCCGCAGGCCGTGCTTGTTGCACAAGGCCAGCAGTTCTACGGCGCTGGAAAAGTCGTAGGGCAATTGCACATCGCTGGTCGGCGCAATGCCCGAGGCCGCTTCCGCCGCTTCGATGATGAAACCGCCGCCCACCGAGTAATAGGTTTGCTCGCTCAGCAGGCCGTTTTCGCCGTAGGCGTGCAGGGACATGGCGTTGGGGTGGTAGGGCAGGCTTTCGTCCAGCAGTAGGAGATCGTGCTTCCAGTTGAAGGCAATGTCCTGCTGACCTGCGAGAAGCAGTCGGCCGGATTCGCGCAGTTGCTGGATACGTGCGTTGATCGAGGTGGGGTCGACCCGGTCCGGCCATTCGCCCATCAGGCCCATCACGCAGGCGCGGTCGGTGGCATGGCCGACACCGGTGGCGGACAGCGAGCCATACAGACGCACTTCCACACGGCGAGTGTCGCTCAGCAGGTGTTGGTCGATCAGGGTCTGGGCAAAGGTCGCCGCCGCCCGCATCGGGCCGACGGTGTGGGAGCTGGAAGGGCCGATGCCCACTTTGAATAGATCGAAAACACTGATAGCCATGCTAAAGCCTTACAAGCAATGGAGTAGAAATCGCTGCCATGTTTTGTAGGACGAGCGGAATTGGCGTGATACTGAGCCTCTGGAACGGCACTGACCAACGAATTATCCTAAGACACCCTTTAGCAGGACTAAACGCTATGACCCGGCCCCTTCATGGCCAGACGTATGTCTGGCTGCACGTTTTTTCCTGTGCTGCGCGGCATTTGTCGTTCACTCGCTGCGCCGAGGAACTGCACATCACGCCAGGCGCGGTGAGCCAGCAAATCCGCCAGTTGGAGGAGCGATTGGGTTTCCGTTTGTTTCATCGGCGCGCGCGGGGGGTGGAGTTGAGTGCCGAGGGGCAGCGATTGGCGACAACGGTAGGGGAGGCCTACGGCAGCATCGACGCGGAGTTGCAGCGCCTGGACGCGGGGATGATCAGTGGCACCCTGCGCCTGCGCTCGATCCCGTCGTTTCTTGGCAAGTGGCTGACCCCTCGGTTACCGCGCTTGCAGCAGCGCTTTCCGGATATCCAATTGCGTATGGTCGCCGAGGACAGCAGCATCGCCCTGCATGAGGGGGACTTCGACCTGGCCATTGACCTGAACGACGGCAGCTACCCTGGCCTGTTATCCACAGCCCTGCTGGACGAACAGATTTTCCCCGTCTGCGCCCCGAGCCTGCTGCGCGGCCGGCCACCGCTGCATGGCCCCGCTGACCTGGTGCATTTCCCACTGCTGCACGACATCACCGCCTGGCGTGGGAGTTATGAGTACGCCGAGTGGGAGTTTTACCTGAATGCTATCGGCTATCACGACGCCGACGTACGGCGCGGGCATACCTTCAACCGTAACCACCTGACCATCGAAGCCGCCATCGCCGGCATGGGCGTGGCCATTGCGCGGCGCACCTTGCTCAACGATGAGCTGGAGCGTGGCACCTTGATCGTGCCCTTCGGCCTGGCTGTGCCTAACCACAAACGTTACGTGTTGCTGTATGCGCCAGGCGCACTGAGCCACCCGGGCGTACGCGCGGTGCACGATTGGTTGGTTGAAGAAGCAGGGATTTTCCGCGGATTGCACCCGTTGGGAGAGGGGCAATTGTGAGGTTGGCTGGGCATAAGAAGATGTAACCAACTCCCCACCCTAACAGCGTTTTTGCTCGTAGTCAGACTTAATTTGTAATGTGGGATTTATCTTTGCAAAGGGGTTGAATTGTTCTGCTGACTGCTCAATTGTGTAATCAAGAGGTCATGGTTTCACCGACCCGGTGTTGCAGTTGTGACCTCTCGCGAGCTAGCTGAAATAAGGGAAGAACTATGCAAATCCAAGTCAATAGCGATAACCATATTGAAGGCAGCATCCGACTGGAGGAGTGGGTACGTACTACCATTGAGAGCACGCTCGAACGTTACGAAGAAGACCTGACCCGAGTGGAGGTCTACCTGCGGGATGAGAACGGCGACAAGCCCGGTCCCCACGATTTAAGTTGCCGCCTGGAAGCGCGGCCAAAAGGCCATCAACCGCTGTCCGTGCAGCATAAAGCCGATACCCTGGAACAGGCGATCGACGGTGCGGCGACCAAGCTGGACCATGCGTTGGAACATCTGTTCGGCAAACTGCAAGGCAAGCCACGCGCTGCCGGGAAAAACCAGCCGACCACCAAAGTCAACGAAGATGAGCTTGAGCAGGAGTTTCTGGAAAAAGAACGCGCCGTGTTCAACGGCTGATAGCTTTCTCACGCTCCACTAAAAACGGGCCTGCATTTGCAGGCCCGTTTTCGTTTGAGTGGCGTTAGAACGCAATGGAGGTCTGCACGTAGACCGTGCGGGGTTCGCCGACGTATTTACCCTTGTTGTTATCGTCGAACGAGCGGGTGAAATACTGGGTGTTGAAGATGTTTTTCACACCCACTGCCACATTCAAATCCGACAGTTGCGGGCCGAAGTCATAGGCCGCGCGGCTACTGAACAACATGTAGCCAGGGATGCGTCCGTTGGCGCCGTTGGCGGTTTCCTTTTCGGTGTTGGCGTTGTCGGCGAATTGGCTGCTCTGGTAGCTGCTGTCCAGGTTGAGCTTCCAGCGGCCTTCGGTGTAGCCCACGCCAAGGGTGCCTTTGTGCTTGGACGAGAAGGGCACGCGGTTGCCTTTGTTCGGGCCGTCTTCGCGGATGGTGGCGTCGACGTAGGCGTAAGTGGCGTACACATCGAAGCCGGCCAGGGCCGGGCTCAAACCGTCGAGCGCGTAGTTGACGCTGGTCTCGATCCCCTGATGGCGCGTTTCGCCACGGGCAATCACCGAGTCGTTGGTCTGGTTGCTTTCGTACTGGTTGTCGAAGTTGATCAGGAATGCGCCGATTTCCGCACGCAAGGTGCCGTCGTCGTAGCGGGTACCGAGTTCCCAGGTACGGGCTTTTTCCGGTTTCACTTCGCCGCTGGTCACGCGGTTCGGCATCTGGCTGTACTGCACGCTGCCGAACGAACCTTCGGTGTTGGCGTAGAGGTTCCAGCTGTCGCTGAGGTGGTACAGCACGTTCAGTGCCGGCAGCGCGGTGTTGTAGTCGCCTTTGTATTTGACGTTGGTCAGGTTGTTGGTCTGCTGGGACTCGATCATCTCGTAGCGAATGCCCGGCGTGATGGTCCACTTGCCGATATCGATCCGGTCATCGATGAAGAACGCATTGGCTTCGGTGCCGCCACGGGTGTCGCGGTCGTTGCGGCTGTTGGTAGTGGGAATCTGCTGGTTGGCGGCAATCGGCGTGCGGTAGCGCAACTCGTGGCCGGCCTCGTTGATGTAACGGTAACCGACACCGACTTCATGGCTGGTTGGGCCCAGGTCAAAACCTTGGGCGAAGCGGGTCTCGATGCCACGCACCCAGTATTCACGCGGAGACAGCGAAAGGAACGTGCCCTGGTCCAGGTAACCGCTGCGCAAGGTCTTGGTGAAGAAGCTGTTCACGGTGAACTCGCGGCGGTCCTGCTCATAGCGATAGCCGACGTTGAACATCGTACGTCGGCCCCAGAATTTGTCGTAGGGGCGGGTGGACTGGTAGGGATCCGCCTTGTAGTCCGCGACGTTCAAGCCACCTGGCATATCGGCCTGGCCTTCGTAGTATTGCGCCATGGCGTTGAAGCTGTTGGCGTCATCCAGTTGGTATTTGCCCTTGAGGATCAGGTCGTCGATGCGCGTGTTGCTGTTCTCGCGCCAGTCGCCGCCACGGGTGCCGGAGTACAGAATCGCGCCGCCCAGGCCGTTGTCGGCGGTGCCGCCGGCCAGCAGGTTGCCGGTGGTCTTGAAGCCGTCTTGGCTGGAAGACGGGCTGGTTTCGGTCTGCAAGCCGCCTTTGACCGTGGGCGCATCCGGGATCGCACGGGTCACGAAGTTGACCACGCCGCCGACGTTCTGCGGGCCGTAGCGCACCGCACCGCCGCCGCGCACCACGTCGACCGCGTCCATATTGCCCATGCTGATCGGCGCAAAGGAAAGCTGCGGTTGGCCGTAGGGCGCGAACGGCACTGGAATGCCGTCCATCAGTACCGTGGAGCGCGAGGCCAGGCGTGGGTTGAGGCCGCGAATGCCGAAGTTCAGTGCCATGTCGTGGCTGCCGGTGCCGTTGTTGTCCGGGGCGTTGACGCCGGGAATACGGTTGAGCACGTCCTTGGCCTGGGTGGCGCCCTGGCGTTCGAACTCTTCACGGCGGATCACATCACGGGCGCCCGGATGTTCGAACACGTTGGTCTGCGCCGCGTCGCCCAGCCAGTCGCCGACCACGCTGGAGGTGCCCAACTCAATACTGGCCGGTGCAGTGGCCGGTTGCAGGCTGTAGGCATTGTCGCCTTCGGCACGGGCTTGCAGGCCAGTGCCTTCCAGCAGTTTCTGCAGGCCGTCCGCGGCGCCGTAGTTGCCGGACAAACCACGGCTCTGCATACCCGCCGTCACTTCGGAGCCGAAGGAGATCAGCACGCCGGCTTCACGGCCAAACTGGTTCAGTGCAGCTTCCAGCGACGTCGGGGCGATGTGATAGGGCTTGGCGTCGGCCGCCATCACCGGGGGCAGCACGGTCAGACTGAGGCTGGCACCGAGTAGGAGTTGGCGCAAGGTGCGGGCAAGAAGCGTCGGTTGCTGGGGCATGAAGAGCGGTCCTGAGAAGGAAGGATCAAGGTGGCTTTCCTTCTCTGTCACGCGAGGGGTGGAAAACGGCTCACCGTTGCAAAAAAAAGTTCAAGGGTATGCTTTGTGTAGGAGCGAGCTTGCTCGCGAAGAATGTCAACGATAACGCGGGAAACCTGACACCCTGCGGCGTTCTCCCGGTCTTCGCGAGCAAGCTCGCTCCTACAGAGGATCTCATCAGGCGCGTGCCTGAACGGTCACCCAATAGCGCGTAAAGCGCCGTACCTTCACCGGCAGGCTCACCTCAAGCAGGTCGAGAATGCGCTCGCTGTCGTCCAGCGGGTAGCTGCCGGAGATCAGCAGGTTGGCTACCTGTGGGTCGCAATTGACCTGGCCACGGCGATAACGGCCGAGTTCGCCGAGGAAATCTTCCAGGCGCATGTGGGCAGCAACCAGCATGCCGTCGGCCCAGGCGCCGCTGTTGGCGTCGGTGGGGCGCGGGGTGTCCCAACCTTTGCGGGTGAAGTTGACCTGGTGTGCGGCCTGGACGCTCAGCGGCAGGCCGGTGTAGGTATTGGGCATGACGTCGACGCGGCCGTCGAGCACCGCCAGTTGGGTGTGATCGTTGAATTGCCGCACGTTCAGGCGCGCCGCCTGGCTGGTGAGCAGGCCCTGGCCGGTCAGCACCTGCAATGGTGTGCTGCCTGTAATACCCGTCAGCAGAATCTCACCTTCAAGCAGGCGGATCAGCCGTTGCTGGCCATCAAAATGCACATCCACTGCGCTGCCAGTGTTGAGCTGCAACTGGCTGCCATCGGCCAATTGCACCTTGCGTCGCTGGCCAACGGGACTGCGGTAGTCGGCGGTCAGCGGCGGCAGGATATGTTGCTGGCGCAGGCTCCAGGCGGCAGCGGAACCGGCGCCGAGGATCAACAGCAACTTAAGCGCCTGACGACGGCTGGTGGAAGTTGGCACATTCAACGCCGCATGGGCCAGGGGCGAGGGCATGCCGCGCAGGCGCTGATTGACGCGCTGCATGTGGTCCCAGGCGCGCTGGTGTTCGCTGTGGGCGTTCAACCATTGCTGCCAGGCGGCTTGCTGGCGTGGGTTGAGCGCGCCTTGCTGCATTTCCATCAACCAATGCACGGCTTGTTCGGCGACTTGGGTGGAGAAGTTCATAGGGCAAAGTAGCAGCGCATGGCCGCTTTGCTCAGGTGGCGTTTGACAGTGGCGATGGAAATACCCAGTTCCGCGCCGATTTGTGCGTAGGTCAGGCCATCGAGTTGGGCCAGCAGGAACGCACGCTTGACCTGAATCGGCAGGCCGTCGAGCAGTTGGTCCAACTCCACCAGGGTTTGCAGAATGATGGCGCGTTCTTCTTCCGACGGTGCCACGTGCTCGGGCATCTGCGCCAAGGCGTCGAGGTAGGCGCGCTCCAGGTCCTGGCGACGGTAGAAGTTGAACAGCACACGCTTGGCGACTGTGGTGAGGAACGCGCGGGGCTCGACCAACGTGGGTGTTTCCCGTGCGGTGAGCACGCGGATGAAGGTGTCCTGGGCCAGGTCGGCGGCGCTTTCCGGGCAGCCGAGCTTGCGTCGCAACCAGCCGGTGAGCCAGTGGTGATGGTCGTTGTACAACACTTCGACGGTATTGGACGGGCTCAACGCGGACACTCCACAAGCATCGCCATGCTTTAGAGAACAAGAATTGTTCGCATTGTAGGGCCCGCGACGGGCTTCGGCAATCCGTCAGGGCAGGTGTTTCATCCGTTCTGTTTTGCTTATGAGAATATTTATCATTAATATTGCGGCCTGATGAACCTGGCGCCTCCCGCATGAAAAGCAAAACCTCGCTGCCTGTCTCCTATCGTCTCTCCGTCACCTCGCGCGTGCTGGCTGCCGTGGTGGGTGGTTATCTGATGGCTTCCCTGGCCAGTATCTGCCTGGCGCTGTGGATGCCCACGTCCCGAGCCGACGCCGTGATCACCGGCATGATGAGTTCATTCGTGTTCTACCTGCTGGCCGTGATCTGGTGTTTCGCCTGCCGCAGCGCCGCGCGCGCTTGGTTTGGCGTGATGCTGCCAAGCGCGGTATTTGCCACGCTGGCGGGTGTGGGCTTCTGGATGGCACGTACATGAAAGATGGCTTTCGCCAGGCCATGGCCTGGTTGCACACCTGGGCGGGGCTGATCTTTGGCTGGCTGCTGTTTGCGATTTTCCTGACGGGCACCTTGGCGTATTTCAAGGATGAGATCAGCCACTGGATGCAGCCTGAAGTGCAGGCCCATCCGCTGGACGATGCGCGCAGCCTGACCGTCGCCCAGACCTATCTGCAGCAAGTCGCGCCGACCGCCGCACGCTGGTTTATCACTCTGCCAGACAGCCGCGATCCTGGTTTGTCGGTGATGTGGCAAGACAAAGTCGACCCTGGCCGACGCGGTAATTTCATCCAGAAAACCCTCCACCCTGTTACCGGCCAGGCTGTGCAAGCCCGTGAAAGCATGGGCGGCGATTTCTTCTACCGCTTTCACTTCCAGCTGCAAATGCCTCACCCGTGGGGCCGCTGGCTGTCGACGATTGCCGCGATGGTGATGTTCGTCGCCTTGATCACCGGCATCATCACTCACAAGAAAATCTTCAAGGACTTCTTCACCTTTAGGCCCCGCAAAGGCCAGCGTTCCTGGCTCGACGGGCACAACGCGGTGGGAGTGCTGGTGCTGCCGTTCCATTTGATGATCACCTACAGCAGCCTGGTGATCTTCATGAGCATGGTGATGCCGGCGCCGATTCTTGCTTCCTATGGCGGCGACACCCGCGCCTTTTTCAGCGAGGTATTCCCGAACACCAACAACGCGCCGGCGCTGGGCCAGCCTGGAAAATTGCTGCCGCTGGTGCCGATGTACGAGCAAGCGCGGGCGCAGTGGGAAGGTGGCCATGTGGGGCGCGTGGCGGTCAATAATCCCGCCGATATGAACGCCTCGGTCAATGTGTTTCGCGCGGGTTCCGACAGCGTGGTGCATGATTTCGGCAGCACCGTTTCCTTCAATGGCACCACCGGCGAGCTGGTACGGGTGTATGGCGGGCAGTCGCTACCGGCAGCCATCAGCGGTAGTTTCTATGGGTTGCACATGGGCCATTTCGCCGGCCCGGTGTTGCGCTGGTTGTACTTTATCTGTGGCCTGGCGGGCACGGCGATGATCGGCACCGGGCTGGTGATCTGGCTCGGCAAGCGTCAGCTCAAACATGCCAAGGCTGCGGTAATGCCGTTTGAGTTGCGCTTGGTAGAAGTGCTGAACATCGCCAGCATGTCCGGGTTGATGATCGCCATCGCCGCATTTTTCTGGGCCAACCGTTTGTTGCCGGTGAGCTTTGCCGACCGTTCCGATTGGGAAATACAAACCTTCTTTATTGCCTGGGGCCTGAGTCTGTTGCACGCGATCCTGCGTCGTGGCCGCCAGGGGTGGGTCGAGCAACTGAGCTTCGGCGCGCTGCTGTTTATCGCCATCCCACTGCTCAACGCGTTGACCACATCGCACCACCTCGGTGTTTCGTTGGCAACCGGCGATTGGGCCATGGCTGGCTTTGATCTGACCTGCCTGGCCAGCGGCGTATTCCTTGGCTGGGCCGCCTGGAAGATGCAGCGTCGCACCGCGCCGGCGCCTAAAGCTCAGCGCGCACGCCCGCTGGCGTTGAAGCAGGAGGCGAACTGAATGCTGCTCGCACTGCTGATGTGCTACGCCGGGTTCACCGCACTCTGCCTGTCCACTGACCGTCACCACGGCGAGTTGCTGCACAGCAAACCTTCGCCTCGTCGGCGCCTGGGTTTGCGGGTGATCGGTTGGTTGCTGCTGGTGGTGTCGATCTGGCCGGCGGTGGATGTCGCCGGTTGGGG
This sequence comes from Pseudomonas reactans, assembly GCF_013385825.1. Lineage (GTDB taxonomy): Bacteria > Pseudomonadota > Gammaproteobacteria > Pseudomonadales > Pseudomonadaceae > Aquipseudomonas > Aquipseudomonas reactans. The sequence continues at coordinate 418,359 of NZ_JACAPG010000006.1, forward strand.
CCAGGGCCTGGTGGAGTGGTGCGCCGTGTTGATGCTCAGCGCATTGCTGCTGGTGTTGTTGTTGCCGTACCGGCCAAGGCTGGCCTTGATCCTGGCGGGCGTTGGTCTACTCGCCAGTCCTGTTGCAGCCTTCGCCACCCTCTGAGCCCGCCCATGATGATCAGCACGCCACCCGAATCCCAGGACAGCCAGCACGCTGACGCGGCAGGTGGGCGTGCGCATTTCCTGCAGGTGTTTTTGTCCCAGCGTTCACAGATGGAAGCCTTGGTGAGTCGCCGCGTGGGGTGTCGCGCCACGGCGGCCGACTTGGTGCAGGACCTGTTCCTGCGTTTCTGGCGCCGGCCGTTGGTGCAGGTCGAGGAACTCAGCACCTACCTGCTGCGCTGCGCCGGCAATATCGCCATCGACCACCTGCGCAGCGAAGGTGCACGGGTACGCAGCAGTGAAGGCTGGCTGCCCGAACAGCAAGACAACCAAGGTTCCGAACCCCAGGCAGCATTGGAAGCTGGCAATGACCTGCGCCACGTCGAAGCCGCCTTGCGCAGCCTGCCCGAGCGCACGCGGCAGATTTTCCTGCTCAACCGCATTCACGGTCGCAAGTACGCGGAAATCGCCAAGGCCATGGGCCTGTCCCAAAGTGCCGTGGAAAAACATATGATGCGTGCCCTCGAAGCCTGCAAAGCCAGCCTTCGCGAACCCTCATCCCCACGCACGCCAGGGAAAGCACCGTGAACGCCACCCCCACGCCCGCCCAGGAACAAGCCGCACTGGCCTGGCTGAGCCTATTGCATGATCAGCCCAGCAGTGGCGACCAGGCCACTTTCAGCCAGTGGTTGCGGGCTGATCCGGCGCACGTCGAGGCCTACTCCCAGGCCCAGGTGTTGTGGGAGTTGAGCGAAGTGCCGGCACGCAAGCTGGCGGATGAAGAGGCGTTGGCGTTGCAGGGCTACCTCAATGCGATGAGCACCTCGAAGCGTTCACGGGTGGTGCGTTGGTCCGGCGCCTTGGCGATGGCTGCGTGCCTGCTATTGATGGTGTCCATGGGCGCCGGCTGGCAGCCGTCACGCTGGATCGATGATCTCGGTGCCGACTACGTGACGGCGCCGGGTGAAGTCAAAACCGTCACGCTGGCCGATCAATCCCAGGTAACTCTCGATGCCGACAGCGCGATTGCCGTGGATTTCAGCCATGGCGAGCGGCATATCAAGCTGCGTCGTGGCGCGGGCTTTTTCAGCGTGACCCACACGGGACAATCCTTTGTGGTGGAGGCGGGCAGCGGTGAGGCGCGCGTGCTGGGGACGCAATTCGAAGTGCGCCTACAACCGGCAGGCGCTCAGGTAACGGTGTTGTCCGGGCGTGTGGGCGTGACGCCGTCCAAGCAAGGTGCGCAGCAAATTCTTACGGCGGGACAGCAAGTGGCCTACGTAGACGGCGTTGCTGACCCTCTGCACGCGGTAGACAGTGAGTCGCGCCTGGCCTGGCGCGACGGTTGGCTCAACTACTACAAGGCGCCGTTGGCGGACGTGGTCAAGGACCTGGAGCGTTACTACCCAGGCCGCATTCTGTTGCTCAACGAAGCGATGGGCGCCAAGCGCGTCAGCGGCAGTTTCCCGAGCAAGGACCCGGAGGCGGTGTTGAATGCCCTGCAGGCAGTGTTGGGTTTTGAGCAGCGCAGCCTGTTGGGGCGAGTGATCGTGTTGCGTTGAGCCCTTGCTGTTAACGATGGTTAATAGAGCAGCACGCTGCAACGTTCCGCCTTGGAATAATAGCGCGTTGGATATTGCTAATCAGTAGTGCTAACTGTTAATTCTGACAGTAGAAGATTTTTTGCACACGCGCTTTTATAAGTTGACGACTACTCATCAACTTCTGAAGGGGTGTGTTATGTGGCAATTATTGATTTGCTCAGGTTTTTGTTTGCTGTTCGGTAATTCTGCGATTGCTAAGTATTCTACCCATGATGAGGCGGGGGTCGCAGCCGTGTTTGGTCTCTACGCGGCTTACAGTAAGGTGGTCGCGGATTGTGGCACACCTATACGTCCAGCATTTTTGTGTTCTGGGTTATTTTTACGTGGCACCGTCTATTCGGACCTTTATAGGTTTTGGAACCCAGGGCCCGCGTCTAAAGAAGCGTCCGCTTTTTCCTGGTTACGCAAGGATGCAAGTTTTCGTCAATTAGCATCTGATCATCGACATGGCTATGTCATTTGGTCAATGTTTTACGCCCCAGACGATGATCTTAAACTTCAAGTACTGTGTGCGTTTCCTATGGATGCGGGCTCCCACAACAGGAGTGATGGAGGTTGTGGAGATTTTGTCGCGACAGCACAAGTCGAACGAAGTTGTCAGGGAATGGGCATCACCACTGCCAAGGCCTGGCGAGATGATTACATATTGAATGCCAAATCACATTATCGGCAGTGTGGTTTTGAATTAAGGCCGGATAGGGAATCGGCAAGTGCTAATGCATTTATGCAGTTTGTGGCATCTCATGCGTTTCCTGAGGTAGTGAGTGAGCACTTCGCAACCGTCGGCTTGAGTAATAATGAAGTACGCATAGCATCCTGGCCTCAAAGTGATGGCAGCCGCGTACCTATCTGGGTGATTTTTTGGATCAGTAAAGATACCGTGACTGGGGCTCCGTCTGAAGTAGGAAAGTCTGAGGCGCAAAAAGATCAGATTGCGTTGTATGAGTACTCAGGAAAGTATGTTCCGGTGGTCAGAATAACGTTGCCGAGTTCACCGTCTGAAGAAGCAACTTTTTTCTATGCTCCGGAAGATCAGGCGCAATTGGTCAACGTGCAATGCCGTCGTTTCATCGACAAAGCGCAGTGGGTAAATCGGTATGATCCCGGTGTGAGGGTTAATCGTTGGACGTTGGAGATTACGCCGACCGATTGCGGACGATTGAGTCAAGCCGACCAACTCGATAAATTCTATGCTGAGGTGGTTGCCAAATACGGCAACGATGCGCAGTGGGTCGCGGAATATCAAGGCGGCGTTCGGCGTCAGTTGGCCTGTGTATTGGCGACCTATCGCACAAAAGACACTTATAACCTTGAGCCTTTCAGGCGTGATGCTTCGCAGGCAGAAGCGGTGGCTGCAGGATGTAATGTTATTTAGTGTATGAGTGCGCGGGAAAACTCAGTCACCGGCGTCTGAAGAGTTGGCAGAGTAAAGAGATCGTTTTGCAAGCGGTACTGGGTTGAACAGTACCGCTTGCAACGGTGGCTAAGTTTGGGTTGTTGAGGGTTTAAAAGAGATTACATCCGGCCGCCACGGCGGCTTTCTGGCTGCCATCTGGACGGAAGGGTTCCAAGTTCCATACCTCCTGCTGACGGGCCGTTTCCAAGAGACAGGCCAATTGCCTGCGCATGCCACCGCCATCCTTACCTCTCCATTGAATATCTTTACCGAATTTGCTGAACAACTCCTGATAGGCCGCGTCGGTTAAATCTTCTTTTATTTTCCTTGCGCAGGGTGTTGGAGTGACTTTCAGTGTCCACTCATTTTGTTTCGTGCCGGGGTCGTAGCGTGCCTCCCAAGTGCCAGACTCTATGAAGGCGGCACAACGTTGAGCCAACGCGGTGATGACCTGATCTTCTGGCTTAAATTCGAAGCGTGCTTTCTCGCCTATCTTTGTTGGCAGGGTGATCGCGATGATTGGAACGATGACTTCTGACCGGGTGGAAATGAAAAAGTCTTTCTGATTGTATTGCGCATTTTTCAAGCCATCCCTGATGTAAAAGAAAGCTTGTACCGGGTACGTGCTCGGCTTGTCCTCAGGCCAGAGCGCAGTGATCAATTCATTATGCTGGTCAAAAAACAACTGGCCGAGAGCGTTCATCGCGAGCATTGCCTGGTAAAACGCTTCGGCGGAAAGATTATTTCTGCTATCGCTGACATCAAATGCGCACTGCTTTAGATAGCGGTCCTCGACGGGTTCTACCGGTTGTTTATTCCATACCTCGACCCATTGCTGGGCAGTATGGATGCCCACTAAATGGCAAAGGCCGGGCACTTCAGGAAATTTTTGGCTCGAGCCACAGGCCTCTTTACGGTGCCAGCCCCACGCATCCAGTATGTAGGTACATTTGATCTCTGGACTGGGTTTACCAGCAGGTTCACTCCAGACGTCATAGATGATAAAGCCATCCGTTCGGCCCCACGCGGCATACTGGAAGTTCACGTCTTGGCGGATGAAAGAAAAGGACATTCCATTAATTTTTTTGGCGTCCGGGCTGTGATTCCATACTTTGTAAACCTGTTTGGGGTCTACAAGGGTGAACCTGAAAATAATACCGCTACAGAGGAAGGCGGGCTTGGAGGGGCCGCCACAATCGTGTGGGATAGCCTCGTAGCGCGCCGTTAATGCGGCCGCAGTTTGGTAGCCATCTTCTGTTGAGCTGATAGGGTCGCCTTTATTCCATTGTGCGTGAGCACTGAAACTGCCAACTAGTAACAATGTAAGCAGCGGTGCTGTGAGTTTAGAATGCTGAGGGGAGAGGTGGCTGTTTGATTTCGATCTTTTCATGATGGCGTGCCTCTGGAATGGATGCTGTTAGTCTCCTGGCTGAATGTTGAAAAAGGTACTGTTAAAAATAACAGTCCCGACCAATGGAGGCGGTACTGTTTGATGCTGTGGCGCGTCGTGATGACCTGATAAGTTTCATAGTGGGCTCGAACGGTGTGTGCCCTCTAGCCTCGTGCGCGCGATTAATTTATGTGCGGGGAAGTGAAATTGTAAAAGTCACTGGCGTCGGTGGGCGGCAGGTAGTGATGGCTATAATATGGTTTTTTTAATTTCGAATTGATCTTTGGTACTGTTATTTCTAACAGTAGTGACTCGGGTGTTTTTAGGGTTTATTGATGTGTGATTTTTTGTTGTTGCTGCGTCTAATAAGATAAGTAGGAGCGTCTGTCATGAGAGTTAGATGGGTGAAAATATTACTTTTTCTGAGTATGGTGTCAGCCGCTATACCTGTGCAGGTAGTACAGGCGGACGCCGCCGGTGACGCAGTAGGTGGACAAGTTGCGGCGGATTTACGTGCGCGTTACTTAGACACCCGCATGTTTTGCATTCGGCCATCTGCGCCTGGGTTCACGTGCAATGGCATTATTTTAAGGGTGACAATACCTTCAACAGCTTTTAAGTTTTGGGCGCCAAGCCCCCCGTCGGTCTCCAACGGAGGGTGGTCTTATTCTTATTTGCGCAAAGACGTAGAGTTTAAAAGAACCGTACGCCATGAGAATAATGGGAATATTCTCTACCCTCCACTGCTAACACCTCCTGGAAAAACGGTTGCTAACGTATTGTGCGCTTTTCCTGAGGATGGCGGCACATTCACACGACCGACACAGGAGGGCTGTGGCGCCAGCACTAAAGCAACAGCGGATAGTCGAGTATGCCATGAGCAGGGCATATTGACCGCTGAACAATGGATCGCCAAACATAATAAAGACGGTCTTGGCAACCTTGATCAATGTGCCTTCAACGTGCGTGACAGCGCTAATGAAAAAGCCACCCAGTCTTTTGAAGCGTTTGTCAAAGCGTCCGGAATGGATAAGGACACGTTTGAACAGCAAAATGAATTTCGTCTTGCAGTATGGGATCCCAGTAATCCCAAGGCGCTACCTATCAAGGCGTTATTCTATTTGCCGGGTGGCCTGGCAGATGCACAGTACGATCAGACCGACTTTTTGAACAGTTCGGGTGACTGTCTGCCTATTATTCAAATGACGCTGCCCCAAACCCCTGTTGAGGACGCTACCTTTGTGTATGTGCCCAGTGATCAGAAGTGTTCGCCTTCTCCCGTGGCTGAATACATTCAATCCGCTACATGGATTGAACGGTTTGACCCAGGGAGTGGCAAAATTGAGTGGAGTCTGTCTATCACGCCAACCCAATATGGTAAGGACGCAACGGCGGATAAGACGGACTTCGTTCTAGCCGAGCTACAAAAAAAATACGGTGATGATCCGCGATGGAAAGATAACGATGGGGGAGGGATGCGGCGGCAATTGGTCTGCCATTATGTCATTGCTCGGAACAAGACTCCCTGGAACCTTGAGCCGCGCCGCAAGGATACGTCTGAGCAAGTGGCAGAAGCTAACGGTTGCAACTCACCGTTTTGAGGTGACTTCTAGTTCGCAGGGAAGGCGTTCTTCAGGACGCCTTTCACGTCGTTAATGGAAGCCTGCATTGAGCGCGCGTTCAATTTTCTCGGGTGCGTATTCGCGAATCAGCGCGCCGTTCACGTCCACAAACGGTATTCCTCCTCCTCCCAACGCTTCATATGCCTTGCGCGCCTGGGCATCCTTTTCGATATCGAACGCCTGGTAGGGAATACCTTTCTGGTCCAGGAACCGGCGGATCTGCTTACAGTAACCACACCACTCGGTCGAGTAGAGCACCACACGCGCTGAAGCACGTACGTGCTCCGGCGCCATTTGTGAGGGGTTGAACACCCGTTCGATCTTGCCCCAGTTCTGGATCACCATCACGACCAGCAACACCAGCAGGACTTTTTTAAAGACCCCGCCGAGCATCAGTTACGGCGCTTGAGTTGATCAGTCAGTTGGGTCGGCAGGCCCTTGATGATCAAGGTGCCGGCGGCTTCGTCGTATTCGATCTTGTCGCCCAGCAGGTGCGCTTCAAAGCTGATGGACAAGCCCTCGGCCCGGCCGGTGAAGCGGCGGAACTGGTTGAGGGTGCGCTTATCCGCCGGGATTTCCGGCGACAGGCCGTAGTCCTTGTTGCGGATATGGTCGTAGAACGCCTTAGGCCGATCTTCATCGATCAACCCTGACAGTTCTTCCAGGCCCATCGGTTCACCGAGCTTGGCCTGGCTGCTGGCGTAATCCACCAGGGTCTTGGTTTTCTCGCGGGCGGATTCGTCCGGCAGGTCTTCGCTTTCGACGAAGTCACTGAAGGCCTTGAGCAAGGTGCGGGTCTCACCCGGGCCGTCGACGCCTTCCTGGCAGCCGATGAAGTCGCGAAAGTACTCCGAGACCTTCTTGCCGTTCTTGCCCTTGATAAAGGAAATGTACTGCTTGGACTGCTTGTTATTCTGCCACTCGGACACGTTTATACGTGCCGCCAGGTGCAATTGGCCGAGGTCCAGGTGGCGCGAGGGGGTCACGTCCAGCTCGTCGGTCACCGCCACGCCTTCGCTGTGGTGTAGGAGGGCAATGGCCAGGTAGTCGGTCATGCCCTGCTGGTAGTGGGCGAACAGTACATGGCCGCCGGTGGAGAGGTTGGACTCCTCCATCAGCTTCTGCAGGTGCTCGACAGCGGTGCGGCTGAAGGTGGTGAAATCCTGACCACCGTCGAAATATTCCTTCAACCAGCCGCTGAACGGGTGCGCGCCGGACTCGGCATGGAAGAAACCCCAGGCCTTGCCTTGTTTGGCGTTATAGCTCTCGTTGAGGTCGGCAAGCATGTTCTCGATGGCTGCGGACTCGGCAAGCTCGGAGTCGCGGGCGTGGAGAACTGCAGGTGTGCCGTCGGGTTTTTTGTCGATCAGGTGGACGATGCAATGACGGATCGGCATAGGCTTCTCGGCTGGTTGAGCGGGGAGCGGTGGGCCTCCCCGAAAAGTCGCCAAGTGTACCGCACCATTGGCCGAGACGGGCTTCGAAGGGTGTTTTGGGCCCCTTCCGACGGGCCATATGCCTTTTTTTCACGGTTTAGAGCGATAAAGCTGACCAAATGGGTAGGTAGAGGCGGATATTTCCCCGTCTCTGTGCTAGTTTTGCCCCGTCTTACGCCAAGTCTCGGCGATAAGCGTGCATTCAGCATCTGTCAGGTCGAACCAATCCCCGTTTCAAGCATCTATAACCCCGATCTCCGTGGTTATAGCCGGGGGTGCCAGGCCATGACGGTCGGGCTCGACGGCTGACACTGCACTCTGCAATCCATATGAATTTGATAGGGAAGGAACACCACAATGGCTATTACTAAAGACCAACTGATCGCTGACCTGGCTGAAGCAGTAGACGCACCGAAAACCACCGTGCGCGCTCTGCTGGACCAACTGAGCCAAGTTGTTGCTGACCAGCTGGAAAACGGCGGCGAAATCACTCTGCCAGGCGTTGGCAAACTGAAAGTGACCGAGCGTCCTGCCCGTACTGGCCGTAACCCTTCGACTGGCGCTGCCATCGAAATCGCTGCCAAGAAAGTTATCAAGCTGGTTGTGGCCAAAGGCCTGACCGACGCTGTTAACAAGTAAGACGCAGCAAAAAAAACCGTGCTCCGGAGCGATCCGGGCACGGTTTTTTGTTGCCTGTAGGAGCGAGCTTGCTCGCGAGGATCGCCAACGATGACGTGGGTATTCTGAATAAGCGCGGTGTCATTGCGTTTTTCGCGAGCAAGCTCGCTCCTACAGTGAAGCAGGCAGCGTTTAGACTTAGCGCACCCAGCGCTGGCGCCAGATCTGCTGCTCGTTCTTGGTCTGGAAAGTCCACGCCACAAACCGGCTCTGCTTCTGGCCCTGGGACATTTCCACGACTTGGCTCTCCAGCACGCCGGCCTTTTTCAGGGCGGTCTCGATCGCGGGCAAGTTCGACGCTTTTGACACCAGGGTGCTGAACCACAACACCTTGTGGGCAAAATGCGCGCTCTCGGCAATCAGTTGCGTCACAAAACGCGCTTCACCACCTTCACACCACAACTCGGCCGATTGGCCACCAAAGTTCAGCACCGGCAACTTGCGCTTTGGGTCCGCCTTGCCGAGGGCGCGCCACTTGCGTTCGCTACCCTTGGTGGCTTCATCCATGGACGCATGGAACGGCGGGTTGCACATGGTCAGGTCAAAACGCTCGCCCGGCTCCAGCAGGCCCAGCAGGATCTGCTTGGGATTGCTCTGCTGGCGCAGCTGGATGACCTTGCTCAGGTCATTGGACTGCACGATGGCCTTGGCAGCGGCGACGGCGATAGGGTCGACTTCCGAGCCGAGGAAGTTCCAGCGGTATTCCATGTAGCCAATCAGCGGATAGACGCAGTTGGCGCCCATGCCGATGTCCAGCACCTTGACGATGGAACCGCGCGGGATCTTGCCGTCGTTGGTGTTGGCCAGCAGGTCGGCCAGGAAGTGTACGTAGTCCGCACGCCCCGGCACCGGCGGGCACAGGTAGTCGGCCGGAATGTCCCAGTGCTGGATGCCATAGAAGGCTTTCAGCAGCGCTCGGTTGAACACCCGCACCGCATCCGGGCTGGCAAAGTCGATACTTTCCTTGCCGTACGGGTTGATGATCACGAATTTCGCCAGTTCCGGCGTGGTCTTGATCAGCGCCGGGAAGTCGTAACGGCCTGTGTGGCGGTTGCGCGGGTGCAGGGTCGCCTCTTTACGCGGCGCGACGGGCTTGGCCGTGGCGGCGGTTTTAGGCTTCTTGCGTGGAGGCTTGGGCGTGCTGGGGGCGGTCATGTTGATTCTGGTGTTGGCTCAAAGTGGTGGGCATTGTCCCACATTCTCCGGTGACATACGGCAGGCATAAAAAAAGAGACCCGAAGGTCTCTTTTTTCACACGGTTCACACCTTACAGGCTAGAGATCCGCGCATGTTGCTCCGCCAGCTTGCCCAGGGCCTGTTCAGCCTCGGCCAGCTTGGCGCGTTCTTTTTCGATCACTTCAGCCGGTGCCTTGTCGACGAAGGCCGCGTTGGACAGCTTGCCGCCCACGCGTTGCACTTCGCCTTGCAGGCGGCCGATTTCCTTGTCGAGACGCGCCAGCTCGGCATCTTTGTCGATCAAGCCGGCCATCGGCACCAGCACTTCCATCTCGCCGACCAGTGCGGTCGCGGACAGTGGTGCTTCTTCGCCGGCCGCCAATACGGTGATCGACTCCAGCTTCGCCAGCTTCTTGAGCAGCGCATCGTTCTCGGTGAGGCGACGCAGGTCTTCGGCACTGGCGTTCTTCACAAACACCGCCAAAGGCTTGCCCGGCCCGATGTTCATCTCGGCACGGATGTTACGCGTGCCCATCATCAGGGTCTTGAGCCATTCGATATCGCTTTCGGCCGCCTCATCGATGCGCGCTTCGTTGGCCACCGGCCAAGGTTGCAGCATGATGGTCTTGCCTTCGATACCGGCCAGCGGCGCCAGGCGCTGCCAGATTTCTTCGGTGATGAACGGCATGAACGGGTGCGCCAAACGCAGTGCCACTTCCAGCACGCGAACCAGGGTGCGACGGGTGCCACGCTGGCGTTCGATCGGTGCGTTCTCGTCCCACAGCACAGGCTTGGACAGTTCCAGGTACCAGTCGCAATACTGGTTCCAGATGAACTCGTACAAGGCTTGTGCGGCCAGGTCGAAGCGGAACTGGTCGAGTTGGCGGGTCACTTCGGCTTCGGTGCGTTGCAGCTGCGAGATGATCCAGCGGTCGGCCAGGCTCAGTTCGACGGCTTCGCCGTTCTGGCCGCAGTCTTCGCCTTTATCCAGCACGTAGCGTGCAGCGTTCCAGATCTTGTTGCAGAAGTTGCGATAGCCTTCGACACGGCCCATGTCGAACTTGATGTCGCGACCGGTGGACGCCAGCGAGCAGAAGGTGAAGCGCAGGGCGTCGGTGCCGTAGCTGGCAATGCCGTCGGCGAACTCGTCGCGGGTCTGCTTCTCGATCTTCTTCGCCAGTTTCGGCTGCATCAGGCCCGAGGTGCGTTTCTGCACCAGGGTTTCCAGGTCGATGCCGTCGATGATGTCCAGCGGGTCCAGAACGTTGCCCTTGGACTTGGACATCTTCTGGCCCTGGCCATCACGCACCAGGCCGTGCACGTACACGGTCTTGAACGGTACCTGCGGCGTGCCGTCCTCGTTCTTCACCAGGTGCATGGTCAGCATGATCATCCGGGCAACCCAGAAGAAAATGATGTCGAAACCAGTGACCAGCACGTCGGTGGAGTGGAATTTCTTGAGGAATTCGGTCTGCTGCGGCCAGCCCAGGGTGGAGAAGGTCCACAGGCCCGAGCTGAACCAGGTGTCCAGGACGTCGTTGTCCTGTTGCAGCGCAACGTCGGCACCGAGGTTGTGCTTGGCACGCACTTCGGCTTCGTCGCGGCCTACATAGACCTTGCCCGACTCGTCGTACCAGGCCGGAATGCGGTGGCCCCACCACAACTGACGGCTGATGCACCAATCCTGGATGTCACGCATCCACGAGAAGTACATGTTTTCGTACTGTTTCGGCACGAATTGGATGCGGCCATCTTCCACGGCGGCAATGGCAGGTTCGGCCAGCGGCTTGGTGGACACGTACCACTGGTCGGTCAGCCACGGCTCGATCACGGTACCGGAGCGGTCGCCCTTCGGCACTTTCAGGCCGTGGTCGTCAACGCTGACCAGCAGGCCAGCGGCGTCGAAGGCGGCAACAATCTGCTTGCGTGCTTCGAAACGATCGAGACCGGCGTATTCAGCCGGGATCTTGCCGTCGATGCTGTCGTTCAGCGTGCCGTCCAGGTTGAACACCTGGCAGGCTGGCAGTACGGCGGCGTTTTTGTCGAAGATGTTCAGCAGCGGCAGGTTGTGGCGCTTGCCGACTTCGTAGTCGTTGAAATCGTGGGCCGGGGTGATTTTCACGCAGCCGGTGCCGAATTCAGGGTCGCAGTAGTCGTCCGCGATGATCGGGATGCGACGGCCGACCAACGGCAGCTCGACGAACTTGCCGATCAGCGCCTGGTAGCGTTCGTCGTTCGGGTTAACCGCGACGGCGGCGTCGCCGAGCATGGTTTCCGGACGGGTGGTGGCGACGATCAGGTAGTCGTTGCCTTCAGCGGTCTTGGCGCCGTCGGCCAGTGGGTACTTGAGGTTCCACAGGAACCCTTTCTCGTCGTGGTTTTCCACTTCAAGGTCGGAAATCGCCGTGTGCAACTTGGTGTCCCAGTTGACCAGGCGCTTGCCGCGGTAGATCAGGCCATCTTCATGCAGACGCACGAAGGCTTCTTTCACCGATTCCGACAGGCCGTCGTCCATGGTGAAGCGCTCGCGGCTCCAGTCGACGGACGAGCCCAGGCGACGGATCTGACGGCTGATATTGCCGCCGGACTGGTCTTTCCATTCCCAGATCTTTTCCAGGAATTTCTCGCGACCCAGGTCGTGACGGTTCTGACCGGTGGCTTCGAGTTGGCGCTCCACCAGCATTTGCGTGGCGATACCGGCGTGGTCGGTGCCCGGTTGCCACAGGGTGTTGCGGCCCTGCATGCGGCGGAAACGGATCAACGCATCCATGATCGCATTGTTGAAGCCATGGCCCATGTGCAGGCTGCCAGTGACGTTCGGTGGCGGAATCATGATGGTGTAGGAATCGCCCGCGCCTTGCGGGGCGAAATAATTCTCGGATTCCCAGGTGTTGTACCAGGAAGTTTCGATGGCGTGCGGCTGGTAGGTCTTATCCATGCGCGGCGGGACCCTAGTTGGCATTTATTCAGGAAAGCCGGCAAGTATAACGGGGGATAGGGGAGAGGGGTAGGAGCGAGCAAAATCGCTCCTGATAGGACTTATGACTGGTATTGGCTCAGCAACCGTTCCATCCGCGCATCCAGCCGGCGCTTGATCTCGGTTTCGATATGCGGCGCAAAGTCGTCGATCACGTCTTGCATGATCAGTTGCGCAGCGGCGCGCAGTTCGTTGTCCAGGTGCAGCAGCAGGGCGTCTGGGCCTTTTTCAGCGGGGGCAGGTTCGACGGCGGGGGCTACCGCAACCGGCTCCGGCGCGACGGGTTTGCCGCCGACCATGTCGAACAACAGCGGAATCTGTACCTCGCCCTCGACCGATTCGGTCAACAGCGGCGGTTGCAAGTCATCATCACCGAGCAACTGACGGATCGACTCCAGGTCGTCCAGCAGGTGGTCGTCTTTTTTCAGTGGGTTGGAATTGTCCATCATGTACTCAAAGTCGTTGTAGCCGGTGATCTTGCAAAGGATAGCCCTGTTCGCGGTAGAAACGGAAACTCTCCCGCGCGGCCTGACGAATCGCCGGATCTTCCACCACCACTTCCGCCACACGGGCGAACGCCTTGGCGAATGGCGGTACTTTCAGGTCCAGGTTGACCAGCAGGTCCTGGTGATCGCCACAACTGTCCCCCAAACCCAGGACAACCAGGCCGTCGGGTTCGGATTCTGCGGGGCCGTGGGGCACAAAGCTTTCGCCTTTGAAGCGCCACAGGCGGGCATCCAGCTCATCGCGCTGGGCGGCATCGCTGCAATGCAGATAGATGCGGTGGCCCATTCGCCAGGCCTTTTCGGTGAGCTTGCAGGCAAAGTCCAGGCGCGCGAGCGGGTCGGCGCTGGGCAATATATAGAAGTCGACTTGGGTCATTGCATTTCCTGGTCGTGCGCATACCCCTTGTAGGAGCCGGCTTGCCGGCGATGAGTCCCTTGAATCTTATAGCGATTTCAAGGCAGCCATCGCCGGCAAGCCGGCTCCTACAGGGAGGGTTGCGTTTAGGCCTTGGCGCGATCCAGCAGGTACTGGGTCAGCAGGGGAACCGGACGGCCGGTTGCGCCCTTGTCCTTGCCGCCGCTGGTCCAGGCCGTGCCGGCGATGTCCAGGTGCGCCCAGTTGAAGTTCTTGGCAAAGCGCGACAGGAAGCACGCAGCGGTGATGGTGCCGGCTTTCGGGCCGCCGATGTTGGCGATGTCGGCGAAAGGGCTGTCCAGCTGTTCCTGGTACTCATCGAACAGCGGCAGTTGCCAGGCACGGTCGTCGGCGGCTTTACCGGCGCTGAGCAGTTGCTCGATCAGCTCATCGCTGTTGCCCAGCAGGCCCGACGTGTGGGAACCCAGGGCGACGATGCAGGCACCGGTCAGGGTGGCGATGTCGATCACGGCCTGTGGCTTGAAGCGCTCGGCGTAGGTCAGGGCATCGCACAGCACCAGGCGGCCTTCGGCGTCGGTGTTGAGAATTTCGACGGTCTGGCCGCTCAGGGTGGTGACGATGTCGCCCGGACGGGTCGCGCCGCCGCTCGGCATGTTCTCGGCGCAGGCCAGGATGCACACCAGGTTGATCGGCAGCTTGAGTTCCAGCACGGCACGCAGGGTGCCGAACACGCTGGCGGCGCCGCCCATGTCGTACTTCATCTCGTCCATGCCCAGGCCCGGCTTGAGGCTGATGCCGCCGGTGTCAAAGGTGATGCCTTTGCCGACCAGGGCGTAAGGCTTCTCGGACTTCTTGCCGCCGTTGTATTGCATCACGATCAGGCGTGGCGGCTGGTCGCTACCCTGGCCCACGGCATAGAACGAGCCCATGCCCAGTTCCTTGATCTTCTTCTCGTCCAGCACTTCGACTTTCAGGCCTTTGAACTCTTTGCCCAGCGCCTTGGCTTGTTCGCCGAGGAAAGTCGGGTGGCAGATGTTCGGCGGCAGGTTGCCCAGGTCGCGGGTAAACGACATCCCATTGGCGATCGCAGTCGCATGGGTCACGGCCCGCTCGACTTCAGCCTGGGCAGCCTTGATGGTCAGCAGGGTGATTTTCTTCAGGGCGCGGGGTTCGGCCTTGGTGCTCTTGTACTGGTCGAAAATGTAGCCGCCGTCCACCAGGCTCTCGGCCAGCAGGCGGGTCTTGCCGTAGCTGTCACGGCCTTTGACCACGACTTCATCGAGTGCCAGCGTGGCGTCAGTGCCGCCCAGCCCCTTGAGGGTGGTGAGGATGCCGCTGATGATTTTGCGGAACGGACGGTCGCCCAGTTCAGCGTCCTTGCCCACGCCCACCAGCAATACGCGGTCGGCTTTCAGGTTGGGCAGGCTCTGCAGCAGCAGGCTCTGGCCGACTTTGCCGGCCAGGTCGCCGCGCTTGAGCACTGCGCTGATGGCGCCGCCGCTGAGTTCGTCGAGTTGCTTGGCGGCAACGCCGAGCTTGCGGCCTTCGCCGATGGCGACCACGAGGGTGGCGGTTTTCAACGTTTCGGGGCTAACGCTTTTTACAACCAATTCCATTTTCGGGTCCCTTATAAAGGTCGGTTAGCCAGGAGTCTGTACTCCGGCTTTAATACCAGGCAGCTGTGTAAACCGCTGGCGACAAAGGCCGCAGTTTGAACCTCGCCGGCGGAGGCTGACAACCCTTGTCACCCGCTTTGTGCACGTGCATGAGCAAGCTCCGTGACAGGCACGGTCAATCACAGGATAATGCGCCATCTTTTTAGCTGGCCCGTGCAAGCGGGCTGACTCGGTATGCTTGCTTGTTTGGCCGCCTTAGCCTGACAACCCTGGAGTGTCTGGTTTGATCGTCTTCCGTTATCTGTCCCGCGAAGTCCTGTTGACCCTGAGTGCCGTGAGTGCGGTATTGCTGGTCATCATCATGAGTGGTCGTTTCGTCAAATACCTGGCCCAGGCTGCCTCCGGCGCCCTGGATCCGGGCTCGCTGTTCCTGATCATGGGCTTTCGTCTGCCGGGCTTCCTGCAGTTGATCCTGCCGCTCGGCCTGTTCCTCGGGATCCTGCTGGCCTACGGCCGCTTGTACCTCGAAAGCGAGATGACCGTGCTCTCGGCCACCGGCATGAGCCAGCAGCGCCTGCTGGGTATGACCATGATCCCGGCCGCCGGCGTTGCGCTGATCGTGGCCTGGCTGAGCCTGAGCCTGGCCCCTCAGGGCGCCATGCAGTTCCAACTGGTACTGAATAAACAGGACGCGATGACCGAGTTCGACACCCTCGAACCCGGCCGCTTCCAGGCGCTCAATGACGGTTCACGTGTGACCTACACCGAAACCCTGACCGACGACCGCGCCAACCTGGGCGGTGTGTTCATCTCCGAGAAGCGTCTGGGCCAGGACAAGAAAGACCGTGGCATTTCCGTACTGGTGGCCGATTCCGGTCGCCAGGAAGTGCGTCCTGACGGCAGCCGCTACCTGATCCTGGAAAATGGCTATCGCTACGATGGTAGCCCGGGCATGGCCGATTACCGTGCGATCAAGTACGACACCTATGGCGTGATGCTGGCGCGCCCGGATATCAGTGACGAAGTCACCGACCGCGACGCCATCCCGACCACCGATTTGTTCGGCAGCAAGGAGCTGCGCTCGATTGCCGAGCTGCAATGGCGGATTTCCTTGCCGCTGCTGGTGTTCATTGTGACCTTGATGGCGGTGCCGCTGTCGCGCGTCAACCCGCGTCAGGGCCGCTTCCTCAAGCTGTTGCCGGCAATCCTGCTGTACATGGCGTACCTCACCATCCTGATTTCCGCCCGTGGTTCCCTGGAGAAGGGCAAGCTGTCGCCGACCCTGGGCCTGTGGTGGGTGCACGGGATCTTCCTGGTGATTGGCCTGGGCCTGCTCTATTGGGAACCGATCCGTTTGAAAATGATGAGCCGTCGTGGCCAGAAGGAGTTGGCTCGTGGCTAAGCTCGATCGCTACATTGGTAGCAGCGTACTGATCGCCATCCTGGCGGTATTGGGCATCATCCTCGGTCTGGCTTCGCTGTTCGCCTTTATCGATGAAGTCGGCAACGTCACTGACACCTACACCGTGTGGGACGTGCTGAGCTACGTGGCCCTCACCGCGCCGCGCCGCCTCTACGACATGATGCCGATGGCCGCGCTGATTGGCTGCCTGATCGGCCTGGGCAGCCTGGCCAGCAACAGCGAGTTGACCATCATGCGCGCCGCCGGCGTGTCCATCGGTCGTATCGTCTGGGCGGTCATGAAGCCCATGCTGCTGCTGATGGCGTGCAGCGTGTTGATCGGTGAATACGTTGCGCCGCCGGCTGAAACCACTGCCCAGGCCAATCGTGCCCTGGCCCAGGGGTCGGGCGATGCGCAAAGCTCCAAGCACGGCCTGTGGCACCGCCAGGGTGATGAGTTCATCCACATCAACGCCGTGCAGCCGGGTGGCCTGTTGATTGGTGTCACGCGTTATACGTTCGACAAAGAACGTCACCTGCTGGAGTCAAGCTTCGCCAAACGTGCGCAATACGGCAGCGAAAAATGGCAACTCAGCGATGTCACTACGACCTACTTCCGTAATATCGACCAAGGCACCAAGGCCAGTACCGAAGTGATCAATGTGCCGAGCCAGGAGTGGGATATCGCCCTCAAGCCGGAACTGTTGAATACCGTGGTGATGATCCCCGAAAGCCTGCCGATCTCCGGGCTGTGGGGTTACATCCACTACCTGAAGGACCAGGGCCTGAACAATGGCCGCTACTGGCTGGCATTTTGGGTCAAGGTGTTGCAACCGGTGGTGACTGCCGCGTTGGTGTTGATGGCAATTTCCTTCATCTTTGGCCCATTGCGCTCGGTTACCCTCGGCCAGCGCGTGTTTACCGGCGTACTGGTGGGCTTCACCTTCCGTATCGCCCAGGACCTGCTTGGCCCGTCGAGCCTGGTGTTCGGCTTCTCGCCGCTGTTTGCGGTGCTGGTGCCCACGGCCATCTGTGCCCTGGCCGGCTTCTGGCTATTGCGCCGGGCCGGTTGATTGCGCGCTTATGAACAAAAAATGCCCCGGTCGAGAGATCGGGGCATTTTTGTTCTGGTCAGCAAAGATGACGTCCGGCCCGGGCATCAGGTACAATTCCCGGCTATTTTTCAGCGGGCAATCTGCCTGCAGCCTTTTTGAGTGTTGATCCGTGAGTGATTTGAGTCATATCCGCAATTTCTCCATCATCGCCCACATTGACCATGGTAAGTCGACGCTGGCCGATCGATTCATCCAGATGTGCGGCGGCCTTGCCGAGCGTGAAATGGAAGCCCAGGTACTGGACTCCATGGACCTCGAACGCGAGCGCGGGATCACCATCAAGGCCCACAGCGTTACGCTGTATTACAAAGCCAAAGACGGCATCACCTACCAACTGAACTTCATTGACACCCCAGGCCACGTCGACTTCACCTACGAAGTCAGCCGGTCCCTGGCGGCCTGTGAAGGTGCCTTGCTGGTGGTTGACGCAGGGCAGGGTGTGGAAGCGCAGTCGGTTGCCAACTGCTACACAGCGATCGAGCAGGGCCTGGAAGTCATGCCCGTGCTGAACAAGATCGACCTGCCTCAGGCCGAGCCAGAGCGCGTCAAGGAAGAGATCGAGAAGATCATCGGCATCGACGCCACCGACGCCGTCACCTGCAGCGCCAAGACCGGCCTGGGTGTCGACGAAGTGCTCGAACGCCTGGTGCAGACCATTCCAGCCCCGACCGGCAACTACGAAGATCCGCTGCAAGCGTTGATCATCGATTCCTGGTTCGACAACTACCTGGGCGTTGTCTCCCTGGTACGCGTGCGCCACGGCCGTGTAAAGAAGGGCGACAAGATCCTGGTCAAGTCCACCGGCAAGATCCACCTGGTGGACAGCGTCGGTGTCTTCAACCCCAAGCACACCGCGACCGTTGATCTGAAAGCCGGTGAAGTAGGCTTCATCATCGCCGGTATCAAGGACATCCACGGCGCGCCGGTGGGTGACACCCTGACCCTGAGCTCCACGCCGGATGTCGACGTGCTGCCAGGCTTCAAGCGCATCCAGCCGCAGGTCTACGCGGGTCTGTTCCCGGTCAGCTCCGATGACTTCGAAGACTTCCGCGAGGCCCTGCAAAAGCTGACCCTCAACGACTCGTCGCTGCAGTACACCCCGGAAAGCTCCGACGCCCTGGGCTTCGGCTTCCGCTGTGGTTTCCTGGGCATGCTGCACATGGAAATCATCCAGGAGCGCCTCGAGCGCGAATACGACCTGGACCTGATCACCACCGCGCCAACGGTTATTTTCGAGTTGTTGCTGAAAACCGGTGAAACGATTTACGTCGACAACCCGTCCAAGCTCCCGGATCTCTCGGCGATCGAAGACATGCGCGAGCCTATCGTGCGGGCCAACATCCTGGTTCCGCAGGAGCACTTGGGCAACGTTATTACCCTGTGCATCGAAAAACGTGGCGTGCAGCGCGACATGCTGTTCCTCGGCACCCAGGTCCAAGTGACCTACGACATGCCGATGAACGAAGTGGTATTGGACTTCTTCGACCGCCTCAAATCCACCAGCCGCGGCTATGCTTCGCTGGATTACCATTTCGACCGTTACCAATCGGCTAATCTGGTGAAGCTGGATGTGTTGATCAACGGCGACAAGGTCGATGCCCTGGCACTGATCGTGCACAAGGACAACGCGCACTATAAAGGTCGCCAGTTGACCGAGAAGATGAAAGAACTGATTCCGCGCCAGATGTTCGACGTCGCGATCCAGGCCGCCATCGGTGGGCAGATCATTGCGCGGACCTCCGTCAAGGCACTCAGAAAGAACGTACTGGCCAAATGCTACGGCGGTGACGTAAGCCGTAAGCGCAAGCTGCTTGAGAAGCAAAAAGCCGGTAAAAAACGCATGAAGCAAGTAGGTAACGTGGAAGTTCCACAAGAAGCCTTCCTTGCGGTGCTCAGGTTGGATAGTTAGGTCCTATGTCGCTAAATTTCCCGCTGTTGCTGGTCATCGCCGTTGCCGTTTGCGGTCTCCTGGCGTTGCTCGATCTGGTGTTCTTCGCCCCGCGTCGGCGGGCGGCTATTGCGTCCTATCAGGGCAGCGTCAGCCAGCCCGATGGCGTGGTAATCGAGAAGCTGAACAAAGAGCCTTTGCTGGTTGAATACGGCAAGTCGTTCTTCCCGGTGTTGTTCATCGTGCTGGTGCTGCGTTCGTTCCTGGTGGAACCGTTTCAGATCCCCTCGGGGTCGATGAAACCTACTCTGGACGTCGGCGACTTCATCCTGGTGAACAAGTTTTCCTACGGGATCCGCCTGCCGGTGATCGACAAGAAGGTCATTGAAGTCGGTGACCCGCAGCGTGGCGATGTGATGGTGTTCCGCTACCCGAGCGACCCGAACGTCAACTACATCAAGCGTGTGGTCGGCCTGCCGGGCGACGTGATCCGCTACACCGGCGACAAGCGCCTGTTCATCAATGGCGAGTCGGTGGCCGAGAAACTGATCGGTTCCGAGCCGAACAGCCTGGGCAGCGCTGAGCTGTACCAGGAAAAACTCGGTGCGGTGGAGCACGAAATCCGCAAGGAAATGAGCCGTTACCGTGCCCAGCCTGACGGCCAGTGGACAGTGCCGGCCGGGCACTACTTCATGATGGGCGACAACCGCGACAACTCCAATGACAGCCGGTACTGGGATGACCCCAACATTCCCAAGGACCTGCTGGGCATGGTTCCCGACCAGAATATCGTCGGCAAGGCCTTCGCGGTCTGGATGAGCTGGCCGGAACCCAAACTCAGCCACTTGCCGAACTTCTCGCGGGTCGGGCTGATCAAGTAATACAGGCGGCGCTGTGAACACAGCGCCGAATGCTTTTCTGGGGTGGGGACAAATCTGTCCTGCCTCATGCTGCACCAATCAGGATTTGAATTTGAACACTGCGTCAATCGTCGATGGCCGCCGGTGCCACCAAACAGATATGGGTAAACCGTGAGCGTTTCTTTAAGTCGTCTCGAGCGCCAGCTCGGCTACACCTTCAAGGACCAGGAATTGATGGTCCTTGCCCTCACACACCGCAGCTTTGCAGGGCGCAATAACGAGCGCCTGGAATTCCTCGGTGATGCCATCCTCAATTTCGTCGCCGGTGAGGCCCTGTTCGAGCGCTTCCCGCAAGCCCGTGAAGGCCAGCTGTCGCGTTTGCGCGCCCGCCTGGTGAAAGGCGAGACCCTGGCGGTGCTGGCTCGTGGTTTTGGCCTGGGTGAGTACCTGCGCTTGGGCTCCGGTGAGCTGAAGAGCGGCGGTTTCCGCCGCGAATCGATCCTCGCCGATGCTCTGGAAGCTCTTATCGGTGCCATCTATCTCGATGCAGGCATGGAAGCGGCCAAGGAGCGTGTCACCGCGTGGCTGACCTCCGAGATCGAGAGCCTCACGCTGGTCGACACCAACAAAGACCCCAAGACCCGCCTGCAGGAATTCCTACAGTCCCGTGGTTGCGAACTGCCACGCTACGAAGTGGTGGATATCCAGGGTGAGCCGCATTGCCGCGTGTTCTTCGTGGAATGTGAAATCACCTTATTGAACGAAAAAAGCCGAGGTCAGGGTGTGAGCCGTCGTATTGCCGAACAGGTAGCGGCCGCTGCAGCACTGATTGCCCTGGGCGTGGAGAATGGCCATGACTGATTCAACCGCAACACGCTGTGGCTATGTTGCCATCGTCGGCCGCCCGAACGTGGGCAAGTCCACGCTGCTGAACCACATCCTCGGCCAGAAGCTCGCGATCACCTCGCGCAAGCCGCAGACCACCCGCCACAACATGCTGGGCATCAAGACCGAAGGCAACGTGCAAGCGGTCTACGTTGATACCCCAGGCATGCACAAGGGGGGCGAGAAGGCCCTGAACCGCTACATGAACAAGACCGCTTCGGCGGCGTTGAAAGACGTCGACGTGGTGATCTTCGTGGTCGATCGCACCAAGTGGACCGACGAAGACCAGATGGTCCTGGAACGTGTGCAGTACGTCACCGGCCCGCTGATCGTCGCGCTGAACAAGACCGACCGTATCGAAGACAAAGCCGAATTGATGCCGCACCTGAGCTGGCTGCAGGAACAACTGCCGAACGCGCAGATCATCCCGATCTCGGCCCAGCACGGTCACAACCTGGATGCGCTGGAGCGTGTGATCGCCGAGCACTTGCCGGAGAACGAGCACTTCTTCCCGGAAGACCAGATCACCGACCGCAGCAGCCGTTTCCTTGCCGCCGAACTGGTGCGCGAGAAAATCATGCGCCAGATGGGCGCCGAGCTGCCGTACCAGATCACCGTCGAGATCGAAGAGTTCAAGCAGCAGGGCAAGACCTTGCACATCCATGCGCTGATCCTCGTCGAACGTGACGGCCAGAAGAAGATCATCATTGGCGACAAGGGCGAGCGCATCAAGCGCATCGGCACCGAAGCGCGCAAGGACATGGAATTGCTGTTCGATTCCAAGATCATGCTCAACCTGTGGGTGAAGGTGAAGGGTGGCTGGTCCGATGATGAGCGTGCATTGCGCTCGCTGGGCTACGGCGACCTCTGACACATCGTTAACCCCCTGTAGGAGCCGGCTTGCCGGCGATGGCTGCCTCAAGAACACTTCACATTTTGAGGGCCCCATCGCCGGCAAGCCGGCTCCTACAGAGATCGCTGTCGCTTTGAAGCCTGTGTTCCCTCAGCGAGCCTGACATGTCCCAATCCCCACCCCCCAGCCAACTCGCCTACGTCCTGCACAGCCGCGCCTACCGCGAGACCAGCGCCCTGGTGGACTTCCTCACGCCCCAAGGCCGCCTGCGCGCTGTCTTGCGCAGTGCGCGGGGCAAGGCGGGCACGCTGGCACGGCCATTCGTGGCCCTGGACGTGGAGTTTCGCGGCAAGGGTGAGCTGAAAAACGTCGGTCGCATGGAAAGCGTCGGCACCTCTGCCTGGCTCAATGGCGAAGCGCTGTTCAGCGGTCTCTACCTCAATGAACTATTGATCCGCCTGCTCCCTGCCGAAGACCCGCACCCGGCCGTCTTCGATCACTACGCTGCCACCTTGTTGGCCCTGGCCGAAGGGCGTCCATTGGAGCCTCTGCTACGCGCCTTCGAATGGCGCCTGCTCGACGACCTGGGCTATGGCTTTGAATTAAACAACGACGTGCACGGCAACCCCATCGCCGCCGACGGCATGTACCGTCTGCAGGTCGACGCCGGCCTGGAGCGTGTCTACCTGCTGCAACCGGGTCTGTTCCAGGGCACCGAACTGCTGGCCATGAGCGAAGCCGACTGGACCGCCCCCGGCGCGCTGTCTGCCGCCAAGCGCCTGATGCGCCAGGCCCTGGCCGTGCACTTGGGCGGACGGCCGCTGGTCAGTCGCGAGTTGTTTCGAAAGCCCTGACAACCCCGTGTATGCTGTGCAGCGTTTCTTTCCCTTTTCAGGAGCGCTTCCGTGACCACCAGCAATCGCATTCTTCTTGGCGTCAACATCGACCACGTCGCTACCCTGCGCCAGGCCCGGGGCACTCGTTACCCGGACCCGGTCAAGGCCGCGCTGGACGCCGAAGAAGCAGGCGCCGACGGCATCACCGTGCACCTGCGCGAAGACCGCCGCCACATCCAGGAACGTGACGTGCTGGTGCTCAAGGATGTGCTGCAAACCCGCATGAACTTCGAAATGGGCGTCACCGAGGAAATGATGCAGTTCGCCGAACGTATCCGCCCGGCGCACATCTGCCTGGTGCCGGAAACCCGCCAGGAACTGACCACCGAAGGCGGCCTCGACGTGGCTGGCCAGGAAGCGCGGATCAAGGCTGCGGTGGAGCGCCTGTCGAAGATCGGCAGCGAAGTCTCGTTGTTCATCGACGCCGACGAGCGTCAGATCGAGGCGTCGCGTCGCGTCGGCGCACCAGCGATCGAGCTGCACACCGGCCGTTACGCTGATGCCACCACGCCCACCGAAGTAGCCGATGAATTGCAACGCATCATCGACGGCGTGAGCTGCGGCCTCAAGGAAGGCCTGATCGTCAACGCCGGCCACGGCCTGCACTACCACAACGTCGAAGCCGTGGCCGCGATCAAGGGCATCAACGAGCTGAACATCGGCCATGCGCTGGTGGCTCATGCGCTGTTCGTCGGCTTTAAAGGCGCCGTGGCCGAGATGAAAGCCCTGATCCTGGCGGCCGCCAAGGCCTGATCCGTCGATCATTCTGTAGGAGCGAGCTTGCTCGCGAAGGTCGTCAACGATGACGCGGGGAGCCTGGCTACCCGAGTTGTTCTCAGGTCTTTCGCGAGCAAGCTCGCTCCTACAGCCTGGGCAGGTGTATCGTATCTGCCCTTTGCAGGTCTTGGGCCTGCGGCCGATACGTGAGGTTGTTGTGTCCCGATCCTTTTCCCGTCGACAAATCCTGGGTGGTCTTGCAGGCCTGGCCGTAGTAGGCGTCGGTGCCGGTGGCGCCTACCGCTACTGGCTGGGGAAAGTCGCCGAGGCCGAGGCCGGGCACGATTACGAACTGATCGCCGCACCGCTGGACGTGGAGCTGGTACCGGGGCACAAGACTGAAGCCTGGGCATTCGGCCCATCCGCGCCGGGCACCGAGTTGCGCGTGCGTCAGGGCGAATGGCTGCGGGTGCGTTTTATCAACCACCTGCCGGTCGCCACGACCATTCACTGGCATGGCATCCGCCTGCCACTGGAAATGGACGGCGTACCCTACGTTTCGCAATTGCCGGTGCTGCCCGGTGAATATTTCGATTACAAATTCCGCGTGCCCGACGCTGGCAGCTACTGGTATCACCCCCATGTGAACAGCAGCGAAGAACTCGGCCGTGGCCTGGTCGGCCCGCTGATCATCGAAGAGCGCGAACCCACCGGTTTCAAACATGAACGCACCCTCAGCCTGAAAAGCTGGCACGTGGACGAAGAGGGCGCCTTCGTCGCCTTCAGCATTCCCCGTGAGGCGGCACGCGGCGGCACCGCCGGGCGGTTGTCGACGATCAATGGCGTGTCCCAGGCCGTGATCGATTTGCCGGCCGGACAGATCACTCGCGTGCGTCTGCTCAACCTCGACAATACCCTG
The DNA here is from genome assembly GCF_013385825.1 of Pseudomonas reactans. Lineage (GTDB taxonomy): Bacteria > Pseudomonadota > Gammaproteobacteria > Pseudomonadales > Pseudomonadaceae > Aquipseudomonas > Aquipseudomonas reactans. The sequence continues at coordinate 442,814 of NZ_JACAPG010000006.1, forward strand.
ACCTACCGCATCAACATTCCGGATGTCGAGGCGCAGATCTACGCGCTGGACGGTAACCCCATCGAGCCGCGCCCGTTGGGCAAGGAATACTGGCTGGGCCCCGGCATGCGCATCTGCCTGGCGATCAAGGCACCGCCAGCTGGCGAAGAACTGTCGATCCGCAACGGCCCGGTGCGCCTCGGTACGTTCCGTTCGGTGGCCAACACCGATCAACCGACCGAGTGGCCACCGGCGCTGCCGGCTAACCCGATCAGCGAGCCGGACCTGGCGAATGCCGAGAAACTCAACTTCAATTTCGAGTGGGTGGGCTCCGTTTCGGTCAATGTCGACAACGGCAAGCCACCCAGCCTGTGGCAGATCAACGGCAAGGCCTGGGACATCACCGACAAGACCTGCGCCGACCGCCCGATTGCCAAACTGGAAAAGGGCAAGAGCTACATTTTCGAATTGAAGAACATGACCCAGTACCAACACCCGATCCACCTGCACGGCATGAGCTTCAAGGTGATCGCCTCGAACCGCCACAAGGTGATCCCGTACTTCACCGACACTTATCTGCTGGGTAAAAACGAGCGCGCCCGCGTGGCGCTGGTGGCAGATAACCCAGGGGTGTGGATGTTCCACTGCCATGTGATCGACCACATGGAAACCGGCCTGATGGCCGCCATCGAGGTGGCGTGATGCGCCAGTTTCGCCCCACCGCGATCATCGACCGCAGCCGCGACCAGGACTTCATGCGCGAAGCCCTGGCCCTTGCCGCCCAAGGCGCTGCTTTGGGTGAAGTCCCCGTAGGCGCTGTGTTGGTGCAGGACGGTGAAATCATCGGCCGTGGCTTCAACTGCCCCATCAGCGGCAACGACCCCAGCGCCCATGCCGAAATGGTCGCCATCCGCGCCGCCGCGCAAGCCATCAGCAACTATCGCCTGGTGGGCAGCACGCTGTATGTGACCCTGGAACCGTGCAGCATGTGCGCGGGGCTGATCGTGCATTCGCGGATTGCACGGGTGGTGTACGGCGCGCTGGAACCCAAGGCGGGGATCGTGCAAAGCCAGGGGCAGTTTTTTACCCAGGGCTTTCTCAATCATAAGGTGCTGTTTGAAGGAGGGGTGTTGGCCGAGGAATGCGGGACGGTCTTGAGCGAGTTCTTCAAGGCGCGAAGAGCCAAGCCGTCCCTTTGAGGTTTATTTGCGGGCGATGATCACTGCCCGCATCGGCGCCGGCAGCCCTTCGATGGTTTTGCTGTGATCTTGCGGATCAAGGAAATCACTCAGCGACTGGTACTTCATCCACTCTGTCCCACGCTGCTCCTCGACGGTGGTGACGCTCACATCCACACAGCGCACATCACTGAACCCGGCACGCCGCAGCCACAGCATCAACGCTGGCACCGATGGCAGGAACCACACGTTGCGCATCTGCGCGTAACGGTCTTCCGGCACCAGCACCTGCTGCTGATCGCCTTCGACCACCAAGGTCTCCAGCACCAGTTCGCCGCCCTTGACCAGGGTGTCCTTCAGCGCGAGCAAATGCTCGATGGGCGAACGGCGGTGATAAAACACTCCCATGGAAAACACCGTGTCGAAGCCTTCCAGATTCGATGGCAGGTCTTCGAACGGGAACGGCAGGTGCCAAGCCTTGGGTTCTGACAGATAACGCTGAACCGCCTGGAACTGACAGAAGAACAACCAGTTCGGGTCCACACCAATCACGCTGTCGGCCCCGGCGCCGAGCATGCGCCACATGTAGTAACCGTTGCCGCAGCCCACGTCGAGGATGCGCTTGCCCTTCAGGTTCAGGTGCGGTGCCACGCGGGACCATTTCCAGTCCGAGCGCCATTCGGTGTCCACATGCACGCCGAACAGGTGGAACGGCCCTTTGCGCCAAGGGCTCAGGCCCATCAGTGCCGTGTGCATTTGGGCACGGGTATCGTCGTCGCAATCGGTATCGAGTGTCAGGCTGTTGAGCAAGTCCACTTCGCTGGGCTGGATCTTCGGCAGTGCATCGAGCGCACTCTGCCAGCGCTCCAGGTCGCCATGGCCCTTTTCCATCTTGTTATCGAGTTGCGCTTGCAGGCCCTGGGCCCACACAGCCAGGGGAGTGCCGACCAAGTGGCGGGCGAGGGGGGACAGATCAATCATGGCAAGGCAATCAACGAGGCAAAGTTAAGACACTGGAACCACGGCACGACTTTCGAGAACCCTGCTGCCAACAGGCGTTCGCGGTGTTCTTCGAGGCTGTCGGGCTTCATGACGTTTTCGATGGCGCTGCGCTTCTGGGCGATTTCCAGTTCGCTGTAGCCGTTGGCGCGTTTGAACGCGATATGCAGGTCGGTGAGCAGCGCGTGTTCTTCGGGATCATTGAAGCGCAGCTTTTCCGAAAGGATCAATGCACCGCCCGGCAACAATGATTGGCGGATGCGCGCGAGCAGCGCCAGGCGCTCATCGGGTGCGATGAATTGCAGGGTGAAATTCAGTGCCACTACCGAGGCCGTCTGGAACTGCAGCGCGAGGATATCGCCCTCGATAACCTCTACCGGCAGCAGCTCCTGAAACATCGAGTCCTGGCCATTGAGGTATTCACGGCAACGCTCGACCATTGCAGCCGAGTTATCCACCGCGATCACTCGGCAACCGTCGGTGCGCACATGGCGGCGCAGGGCCTGGGTCACCGCGCCAAGCGAGGATCCAAGGTCATACAGCACGCTGTTGGGTTGGGCGAACTGCGCGGCGAGTACGCCGAGGTTCTCGACGATGGTCGGGTAGCCGGGCACCGAACGCTTGATCATGTCCGGGAACACCCGCACCACATCCTCGTTAAAGGCGAAGTCCGGCACCTGGGGCAGGGGCTGGGCGAATAGGCGATCGGGTTCTTTGCTCACGGTTGTTCCGGCGACGAGGGGGAAAGGCCGGCATTTTAGCCACTTTGGCCCTCGTGTGCGCGGGTTGTCTGATAAACCGTGATGCCGTTGTCGATACTGGCTTCACTGCTCCGGCGGTTGGCTGGGGGCCGTATCAATAGCAAAAGTACCAACTACCTTAATAGTGTTTTTAGGTGGAAAGACATTTATGGCCGTGAAGTTGAATTGGCCTTTGTAGCGGCCAATTTCATGGCCAAAATCAACGTCCACACGACCGCTACTAGTTAAATAGTTTGCTTGAGGAGTGTTAGCACCGCCTTCGAGTGCGCGAATCTGGTTGCCCGGAAAATCATGTTTGCCGTTTGGTATATCCGCCACCATCTCAATCTGGATGATGCGTAGGGGGCTGGTTGAATCCTCGTCCACACCCACAACCGTTATCAGTCCATTCTTGTGAGTCAGATGAACCGTGTCTGCAATGAAATTCGCTGTACCGTTGATGGATGCGGTCAATGTTCCCTTGGCGTTCTCGAACGTTTTACGGGTGGCCATGATTGAACCCTCCTGACCCACTCGCTCACTTGATTGTGCGCGTTTGTCCCTGAACGGTATCCCTAGACGCCCACGTTGCGTAACTGTCAAAACTACCAGTCGTATAGAAGTTTTGATTCTAGGTAACGCGTAGGAAAGAGAATCTGGTTTTTAATGATTGTCGCTGGGGTGGTCTGTCTGTGGATTGAGTGCAAATGCAGATGCAGTAATGCCCCATTGGCCCAGCCAATACGTGGTGATCAGCAAATAAGGCGCTGCATCGAACGCCACCACAAACCGATTGATGCCGATCAGCGTGTCGGAAAACACAAACGACACCGCACCTGCCGCCGCCAACCATGCCGAGCGTTTCGGCACATCGCTGCCCAGTCGCGCCAACGCACGCCAGAGCATGGCGCTGATCACCAGCGCATAAACCACCACCGGTACCAATAAGTCACCCAGGCCGTGGGATATCAGAATGCTCAGCAGGATCGCGCCCACCCCCAGCGCCAATACCAACGGCAGCAGTGCAAAGCGTCGGCAGTCGCTGAAGTAGGCTTTGAGGTACGCCAGGTGCGCAAACAGAAATGCCCCGAGGCCAAAGATAAACAGGTCGCCCGGCCAGGCGAGCAACACATCGCCCACCAGGGAAAAAATCAGCCCCAGGCTGATCCAGCGTCGATAGTCGGTGGGCGGCGCGTCATGCAGCCAGCCCAGCAGTGCCAGTACCGGCAACGGTTTGACCAGCAGGCACAACAAGGTGGCATGGGTGGCAAGGCCATAGATAAAGGTGCCGGCGCCCATCAACGCAAGAATCAGCCATGGCATATCAGTTCACCGTGATGGCGCAGTCAAAGGTTTCGACGGGTTCGGCTTCCGGTTCCCAGGGTTGCTGGGAGGTCAGGCGCAAGCGGCCCTGGCCGGTGGCGAAAGCCTGGAAGCGCCAGGTCGACTGGCCGCCGCCGCCGATCACACCGGATTCCGCGCTGCTGTAGACCTCCGGGCTCAGCGCGCGCAATACGCCGCCAGCGGAGTCCTGGATGGCCCAGCGGTAGCCGGTGGTGGGGTTGCTTGGCAAGGTGAGGATCAGGTTTTGTCCGCTTTTAAGCTGGAGCGGGCAGGCACTCTGGTTGTCCACGGTGATGTTTTGCTTCGGTGCACTGGCGCACGCGGCCAGCAGGGCAAGGCTCAAGGGGAGAAGCAGGCGGGCAGCGGTCATGGGGGCTCCGTTCATTCGCGACGAAGGGCGAGCATAACCGAAGATGAGACAAGGTGTGACAAGACAGGGGGGCTGAGGCCAATGACGCCATCGCCGGCAAGCCGGCTCCTACAGGGGAACGCATTTCACTTGTAGGAGCCGGCTTGCCGGCGATGGCGTCAGGTCAGGCCATGCAGATCAATCAGAACAGCACTTTCGCCACATCCGCAAAGCGCTTGGCAAAGTGCACCGTCATGCCTTCTTTCAAGTATTCCGGCAACTCTTCATAGCTGCCACGGTTCGGCTCCGGCAGGATCAGCTCATGGATCTTCTGGCGCCGCGCCGCAATCACCTTCTCGCGCACCCCGCCAATCGGCAGTACATGCCCGGTCAACGTCAGTTCGCCGGTCATCGCCACTCCTTTTTTCGGCGGCTGGTTACGTGCCAGGGACAGCAGCGCACTGGCCATGGTCACACCGGCGCTCGGGCCGTCTTTCGGTGTCGCACCTTCCGGCACATGCAAGTGCACGAAGGCCTCATCGAAGAACTTCGCATCACCGCCAAACGACTTCAGGTTCGAGCTGATGTAGCTGTAGGCGATTTCCGCGGACTCCTTCATCACTTCACCCAACTGCCCGGTCAGTTTGAAACCGCGATTGAGCGTGTGGATACGCGTCGCCTCGATCGGCAAGGTCGCGCCGCCCATGCTGGTCCAGGCCAGGCCTGTGATCACACCGGTACCGGATAGCACTTGCTCGTTGCGGAATACCGGGATGCCCAGGGAACTCTCCAGGTCCTTGTTGCCGATCTTGATCACCGAGTCCGGCTCATCCAGCAGCTTGACCACGGCTTTGCGCACCAGCTTGCCCAGTTGTTTTTCCAACTGACGCACGCCGGCTTCCCGCGCATAGCCATCGATCAATGCACGCAAAGCGCCATCGCTGATGGTCAGGCTGTTTTTCGACACGCCGGCTTTTTCCAGCTGTTTCGGCCATAGGTGGCGCTTGGCGATGGCGACTTTTTCTTCGGTGATATAGCCCGACAGGCGAATCACTTCCATACGGTCCAGCAGTGGGCCGGGGATGGAATCCAAAGTGTTGGCAGTGCACACGAACAGCACTTTGGACAGGTCCAGGCGCAGGTCCAGGTAGTGGTCGAGGAATTCGACGTTCTGCTCGGGATCGAGGGTTTCCAGCAAGGCCGACGCCGGGTCGCCCTGGAAGCTCTGGCCCATCTTGTCGATCTCGTCGAGCATGATCACCGGGTTCATCACTTCCACATCTTTAAGCGCCTGCACCAGCTTGCCCGGCAGGGCGCCGATGTAGGTGCGGCGATGGCCTTTGATCTCGGCCTCATCGCGCATGCCGCCGACACTGAAGCGATAGAACGGCCGGCCCAGGGACTCGGCGATGGATTTACCCACGCTGGTCTTGCCCACGCCTGGCGGGCCGACCAGCAGCACAATGGAGCCAGCAACTTCGCCTTTGTAGGCGCCCACCGCAAGGAATTCGAGGATGCGACTCTTGATGTCATCCAGGCCCGCGTGGTGTTTATCCAACACCTTGCGCGCATGTTTCAGGTCGAGTTTATCCTCGCCATACATGCCCCAGGGCACCGAGGTGGCCCAGTCCAGGTAATTGCGGGTCACCGCGTATTCCGGCGAACCGGTTTCGAGGATCGACAGTTTGTTCAATTCTTCATCGATGCGTTTTTTCGCCTGGGGCGGCAGCACTTTGCCTTCCAGGCGTTGCTCGAACTGTTCGACGTCCGCGCTGCGGTCGTCCTTGGTCAGGCCCAGCTCCTGCTGGATGACCTTGAGTTGTTCCTTGAGGAAGAACTCGCGCTGGTGCTCACCGATCTTGCGGTTCACCTCGGCGGACAGTTCTTTTTGCAGGCGCGCGACCTCGACCTCTTTGCGCAGCATCGGCAGCACTTTTTCCATGCGCTTGAGCATGGGCACACAGTCCAGCACTTCCTGCAATTCGTTACCGGTGGCCGACGTCAGCGCGGCGGCGAAGTCGGTGAGTGGCGACGGGTCGTTGGGGCTGAAGCGGTTGAGGTAGTTCTTCAACTCTTCGCTGTACAGCGGGTTGAGTGGCAGCAGTTCCTTGATCGCATTGATCAGCGCCATGCCGTAGGCCTTGACCTCATCGGTCGGCTCGCTCGGCTGGTGCGGGTATTCGACTTCCACCAGGTACGGTGGGCGGTGGTGCTTGAGCCAGGTCTTGATGCGCACGCGCGTCAGGCCCTGGGCGACGAATTGCAGCTTGCCGTTTTCGCGGCTGGCGTGGTGCACCTTCACCAGGGTGCCGTACAGCGGCAGGCTGGAGGTGTCGAAGTGGCGCGGGTCTTCCGGCGGCGTGTCCATGAAAAACAGCGCCAGGGAGTGGTGGTCGGATTTGCTCACCAACTCCAGGGTCTCGGCCCACGGCTCTTCATTGACGATCACCGGCAGCACTTGTGCCGGGAAGAAGGGCCGGTTGTGGATCGGGATGATGTAGACCTTGTCCGGCAGGTTTTGCCCAGGCAGGGCCAGGCCGGTATTGGACGAGGCGGATTCAGCGTTTTCGGGGTCTGCGTAATCGTTGAGGTCGTAATCAGGGAATTCTTGCTGGTCGCTCATGGGGCACCTGCATAAGGAAGTATGCAGGTTAGATGGGGCGGGGTAGCGGTGGTTTCAATGGTCGCGTGAAGTTAGCAACAATTTGCATGAATTCAGCTGATCTTGTGCAGGTAGCTCGGCAATGGCTGCTCCGGCAGCACTGACAACACTTTCAATCTTTGCAGCATGCGCTGGCGTGCACGCTGCAGGTGCTCACGCAGGTTCAACGCCGCCGCATCAAATGCGCCGTGCAGCAGCAATTCCAGAATCAGGCGATGTTCGGCGAGCATGGCCGGATCGGCGCCGATCCCCAGTAAACGGTAAAAAATCCGGCTGATGATCATCGGGCTCTGCCCCTGGCGAATCAGCGCCGCAATCTTGCGGTTCTGCAGGCCGGCGAGGCAGCGCTGGTGCAAGTCCTCCTCGATCTGCTCGATGGCCTCCAGGCTGCAGTGGGCGCTGTCCTGGGCGTCCAGCACGCGTTGCAACATGGCTTCCAGCATTTCGCGGTCCAGCCCCGGCGCGCTCTGGCGCAGGGCTTCGGGTTCCAGGCAGGCGCGCAGCTCGTAGTCTTCGGTGACTTCGCGGGCGGTCAACGGCCCTGCCAGCCATTGGGAGTAGGGCTCTTTTTCTACCAGCCCCCGGTCGCGCAGGCGCATCAGCGCTTCACGCACTACCGCGCGGCTGACGCCGTAGTGGTCGGCGGCGGCTTGCTCATCCAGGCGGTAGTGGCCGAAAGCAATGCAGGTGGACAACGCCGCGCCGATTTCCTCGACGATGCGCTCGCCCAGGGGCCGTGTGTCCACCAACTCATCTTCGCCGTTGAGGCCCAGGTGCGCATGGCTCAAGGGCAGGCGCAACGGCTCCATCACCAGGCCGTCGGGGTTGATCAGGTAACCCCGGCCGTTGAAGCGGCAGATCAACCCTTCCTCATGCAGCAGGTCCAGGGCTCGGCGCACCGGCACACGACTGGTGCCGAACAATTCGGCCAGCGGCGCTTCCAGCAAGACCAGGCCGTGGCGCGCGGTGCCGTTGACGATCGCATCACGCAATACCTGATGAATCATCGCGTAACGGGAGGCCGGGGCGGACGCTGCTTTCATTGCTTTCTCTGAGGCTTGTAGGACGGTGGCCGGGGATTCTCTCATAAGTTGCGCCTGTCACCCTGCGCCACAGCGGTGGCACCTTTGTGGGGCTCGGAATCGGGGAATGTTACTTTTCTGCACCAAAATGTACTTATTAATAAAAGATACATTATTTCATTGAAGGCGCTTTCCTGTGGCCTGGCAAGATTTTTTCCGACTGTTTAAAACCATCTATCCCGTAGCTCTAGGCGAAATCCTCCGATTGCGTAAAAGCTGCCTGAGAAAGACTGGCACGAAAGCTGCCTCTGCAAAATGTATATTTTATTAATAAATACATTTTGTGAGGGGCACCTTGATGTCAGACGCCACTTCAATGGCCGAGGATTTCGCCAGCGGTCGCAGCGACCCTGTGCAAGCCCTTGAGCAGGCACTCGAAAAGGCGAGCCGGGCCCCGGCAGTCTTTATCAACCTGACCGCAGAGCGTGCGCGCCGCGAAGCCGAAGCCTCTGCCGCTCGTTGGCGCGCCGGCCAGCCGTTGAGCGTATTCGACGGCGTGCCCCTGGCCTGGAAAGATCTGTTCGATGTGGCCGGCAGCATTACCACTGCTGGCGCGGCTTACCGCCGCAACGCGCCGGCTGCGTTGCTCGACGCACCGACCGTGGGCCTGCTGTGCCGCGCCGGGATGGTCGGCGTGGGCAAGACCAACCTCAGCGAGCTGGCCTATTCCGGCCTGGGCCTGAACCCGCATTTCGGCACGCCGCACAACCCCCATGGTACTGACCAACCGCGCATTCCTGGCGGTTCGTCGTCCGGTTCAGCCGTGGCCGTCGCCGCTGGCATCGTGCCGATCGCCATGGGCACCGACACCGCCGGTTCGATCCGCATCCCCTCGGCCTTCAACGGCCTGGTGGGGTACCGCAGCAGCAGCCGACGCTACAGCCGCGACGGCGTGTTCCCCCTGGCGCACACCCTCGACAGCCTCGGCCCGCTGACCCGCAGCGTGCGCGATGCCCTGGCCATCGACGACCTGCTGCATAGCCGCAGCCAAATCCACACGGTCCGCAGTCTCAAGGGGCAGCGCTTTGTGCTGGCGCAACAAGACGCCGAACCCGCCGTGCGCAACAACCTGCTGCGCGCCGTTGAGCAACTCAAGGCCCACGGCGCACTGATCGAAGAGCGCGAATGCCCGATCTTCCAGGCCACCCTGGACCTGATCAAACACCACGGCTGGCTCGGCTCCTTCGAGGCTTTCGCCCTGCACGAAGCCTTGCTCGACAGCCCTGACGCCGAACAACTCGACCCACGTGTACGCCGCCGCCTCGAAGCCGCGCGCACGCTGCCGGCCAGCCAACTGCTGCATCTGGTCGATGCCCGCCGCCGCCTGCAACAGCAACTGGTCGACGACCTCGACGGCGCCATCCTGATCACCCCCACCGTCGCCCACGTCGCACCCGCATTGGCACCGCTGGAAGCCGACGACGACCTGTTTGTGAACACCAACCTCGCCACCCTGCGCCTGACCATGCCCGGCAGTTTGCTCGACATGCCTGGCGTGACCCTGCCCAGCGGCCGCGATGCCCAGGGCCTGCCCACCGGGCTGTTGCTCAGCGCCCCGACGGGGGAAGACGCTCGCCTGCTGCGCGCAGCGTTGTCCGTCGAATCCGTACTCAACGTTTAAGGAGACACAACATGGCTAAAGACATTCTCTGTGCATTCGGCGTCGACGTTGACGCCGTCGCCGGTTGGCTCGGTTCCTACGGCGGCGAAGATTCGCCGGACGACATCTCCCGTGGCCTGTTCGCCGGTGAAGTCGGCGCGCCGCGCCTGCTCAAATTGTTCGAACGCTACGGCCTGCGTACCACCTGGTTTATCCCTGGTCACTCGATGGAAACCTTCCCCGAGCAAATGAAAGCCGTGGCCGACGCCGGTCACGAAATCGGTGTGCACGGCTACAGCCACGAAAACCCCATCGCGATGACCGCCGAGCAGGAAGAAATCGTTCTGGACAAATCCATCGAGCTGATCACCCAGGTCACCGGCAAACGCCCGACGGGTTACGTGGCGCCGTGGTGGGAATTCAGCAAGGTCACCAATGAACTGCTGCTGAAAAAAGGCATCAAGTACGACCACAGCCTGATGCACAACGACTTCCACCCCTACTACGTGCGCAAGGGCGACAGCTGGACCAAGATCGACTACAGCCAGCACCCCGACACCTGGATGAAACCGCTGGTGCGCGGCGAAGAAACCGACTTGGTGGAGATCCCGGCCAACTGGTACCTGGACGACCTGCCGCCGATGATGTTCATCAAGAAAGCCCCCAACAGCCACGGCTTCGTCAACCCGCGTCACCTCGAAGAAATGTGGCGCGACCAGTTCGACTGGGTCTACCGCGAACACGAACACGCGGTGTTCACCATGACCATCCACCCCGACGTCTCCGGCCGCCCGCAAGTGCTGTTGATGCTGGAGCGCCTGATCGAACACATCCAGAGCCATGCCGGCGTGCGCTTTGTCACCTTCGACGAAATCGCCGACGACTTCATCCGCCGTCACCCCCGTACCTGATACCCCCACCCTGTAGGAGCGGGCTTGCCCGCGAAACTCGTCAACGATATCGCGGGCATTCTGGGTGAACGCGGTGTCTATGGGTTCTTCGCGAGCAAGCTCGCTCCTACAGAGGGGCCACAAACCCTTGAGGCGCGACCCATGTCCATCTACAACAAGCTTGACCTGACTGGCTGGAAACCCCGGCAACTGACGTCCAAGGAGGTGCGTTTCGCCACCTGGATCGCGTTTTTCGCCTGGGTGTTTGCGGTGTATGACTTCATTTTGTTCGGCACCTTGTTACCGGAGATCGGTCGGCATTTTGGCTGGGGTGAAGTGGAGCAAGCTGAAATCGCGACCTGGGTGGCGGTGGGCACGGCGGTGGTGGCGTTTGCCATCGGCCCGGTGGTGGACAAATTGGGGCGGCGCACCGGGATTATCTTCACCGTCGCCGGTTCCGCACTGTGCTCGGCGCTGACTGCGATTGGCGGCGCGTGGGGCAAGTCGCCGCTGATCCTGATCCGTTCGTTGGGTGGTTTGGGTTATGCCGAAGAGACTGTCAACGCCACTTACTTGAGTGAGTTGTACGGCGCCTCCGAAGATCCGCGTCTTACCAAACGCCGTGGTTTTATCTACAGCCTGGTGCAAGGTGGCTGGCCGGTAGGTGCTTTGATTGCTGCCGGCTTGACCGCGCTGTTGCTGCCGATCATTGGCTGGCAGGGCTGCTTCATCTTCGCCGCGATCCCGGCCATCGTCATCGCGATCATGGCGCGCAAACTCAAGGAGAGCCCGCAGTTCCAGATCCATCAACGCATCAGCCAATTGCGAAAAAGCGGTGCAGTGACAGAAGCGCAAAACGTCGCCATGACCTACGGCGTGGACTACGACGAGCACAGCAAGGCCGGCCTTAAAGCCGCGTTCCGTGGCCCGGCGCGTCGCGCCACCCTGGTGATTGGCGCGGCACTGCTGCTCAACTGGGCGGCGATCCAGGTGTTCAGCGTGCTCGGTACCTCGGTGATCATCAGCGTGCACCACATCTCGTTCGAGAACTCGCTGATCATCCTCGTGCTGTCGAACCTGGTGGGCTACTGCGGTTACCTCAGCCACGGCTGGATGGGCGACAAGATCGGCCGTCGCAACGTGATCGGCCTGGGCTGGATGCTTGGCGGGCTGTCGTTTGCCGGGATGCTGTTTGGCCCGAGCAATATGCCGATGGTGGTCGGGCTGTACAGCTTGGGCCTGTTCTTCCTGATCGGGCCGTACTCGGCGGCGCTGTTTTTCATCAGTGAGAGTTTCCCCACCAGCATCCGCGCCACCGGTGGCGCGATTATCCACGCCATGGGTCCGATTGGTGCGGTGGTCGCAGGTTTTGGCGCGACCCAGGTGTTGTCCGCTGGTAGTGACTGGCAGACCGCCGCGCTGTGGTTCGGTGCGCTGCCGTGCTTCCTGTCCGGCGCCTTGATGTTTGCCGCACGCCATGTGCGTCCGGAAACCGTTCAGTAAGGAGTGTTTGATGAGCCGTAAAGTTGCCTTGATTACCGGTGCTGCCAGCGGTATCGGCCAAGCCCTCGCCGTGGCCTATGCCCGTAATGGCGTGGCGGTGGTGGGTGGGTATTACCCGGCCGATCCCCATGACCCGCAGACCACCGTCAGCCTTGTGGCAGAGGCGGGCGGCGAGTGCCTGATGCTGCCGTTGGACGTGGGCGATACCGCCTCGGTGGATGCACTGGCCGCGCAAGCCATCCAGCATTTCGGCCGACTCGATTACGCCGTGGCCAACGCCGGCCTGCTGCGCCGCGCACCCTTGCTGGAGATGACCGACGCGTTGTGGGACGAAATGCTCAATGTCGACCTCACGGGGGTGATGCGCACCTTCCGCGCGGCAACTCGACATATGCATGCAGGCGGCGCGCTGGTGGCGATTTCGTCGATTGCCGGCGGCGTGTATGGCTGGCAGGAACACAGCCACTACGCGGCGGCCAAGGCTGGCGTGCCGGGGTTGTGTCGGTCGCTGGCGGTGGAGTTGGCGGCCAAGGGTATTCGTTGCAATGCGGTGATCCCTGGGTTGATCGAGACGCCGCAGTCGCTGGATGCGAAGAACTCGCTGGGGCCGGAAGGCCTGGCCAAAGCAGCGCGCGCAATTCCATTGGGCCGGGTAGGGCGGGCGGATGAAGTGGCGTCGCTGGTGCAGTTTTTGACCAGTGACGCGTCGAGTTATCTGACCGGGCAAAGCATCGTTATCGACGGCGGCCTAACAGTCCGCTGGCCTGACTGACAGGAGTTTTTGTATGTCTCAACTCGTGAATCGCCGCGCCGTGATCACCGGCGCCGGCAGCGGCATCGGTGCCGCCATCGCCCGTGCCTACGCCGCTGAAGGCGCCCGCCTGTTGCTGGCCGACCGTAACGCCGCCAGCCTCGCGGAAACGGCAATCACCTGCCGCAACCTCGGCGCCGAGGTGTTCGAATGCCTGGCCGATGTGGGCACCGTCGAAGGCGCGCAGGCGAGCGTCGACCGCTGCGTCGAACACTTCGGCGGCATCGATATCCTGGTCAACAATGCAGGCATGCTCACCCAGGCGCGCTGCGTCGACCTGTCCATCGAGATGTGGAACGACATGCTGCGCGTCGACCTCACCAGTGTGTTTGTCGCCAGCCAGCGCGCCTTGCCGCACATGCTCGCGCAGCGTTGGGGGCGGATCATCAACGTCGCCTCGCAACTGGGTATCAAGGGCGGCGCCGAGCTGACCCATTACGCAGCGGCCAAGGCCGGGGTGATCGGTTTCACCAAGTCCTTGGCCCTGGAAGTGGCCAAGGACAATGTGCTGGTCAACGCCATCGCGCCCGGCCCGATCGAGACGCCGTTGGTGGGCGGTATCAGCGACGACTGGAAGCTCGCCAAGGCCAAGGAACTGCCTCTGGGACGCTTCGGCCTGGCGGATGAAGTGGCGCCCACGGCGGTGCTGCTGGCCAGCGAGCCCGGTGGCAACCTGTTCGTCGGCCAGACCCTGGGCCCGAACTCCGGCGACGTCATGCCATGAGTGAGGTATAGCCATGTGCGGACTCTGCGGACTGCTCGGCGAAGACCTGCACTGGAGCGATCCTTTGGGCGACCAACTGCCCCGACGCCGCGAACGCCTGCGCCGAATCGCCGCCATCAACCAGGTGTTGGCGGTATTCCGGCTCAAGGTCGAAGATTTCCAGGGCGCGTCGTATCTGCTGTTGGGCGCCACCGGTAAGCAGGCACTGGCCAGCGGCCTGGATCAACTGTGGCAGGCGGCCGAGGCCATGCTCGGCCGACCCTTGGACCCTCTCGATCCCCAACTGCTCGATCATTTGGAGTACAACTCCCTGTAGGGGCGAGCTTGCTCGCGAAGGTCGTCAACGACAACGCGGGCGGTCTGGATGAACGCGGTGCCTGTGCGTTCTTCGCGAGCAAGCTCGCTCCTACAGGGGGCGGAGGTAACTATGAGCATTGCCCTTAATGTCATCACCGGCTTCCTTGGCAGTGGCAAAACCACGTTGCTCAAGCGCCTGCTGCAAGGCGAAAGCCTGGGCGACACCGCGCTGCTGATCAACGAATTCGGCGACGTCGGTATCGACCATCTGCTGGTGGAAGAGGTAGCACCGGACACCGTGCTGCTGCCCAGCGGCTGCGTGTGCTGTTCGATCCGAGGCGAGTTGAAAGACGCGCTGCTCGGCCTGCTGCAACGCCGCGAGCGCGGTGAAATCCCGGCGTTCAAGCGGGTGATCCTGGAGACCACCGGCCTGGCCGACCCGGCGCCGATTCTTGCCACCCTGAACAACGACGTGCAACTGCGCGGGCGTTTCCATGTTGGCCTGGTGATCACCCTGGTCGACGCCAGCCACGCCGCCCTGCAAGAACGCCTGCACCCGGAATGGCTGGCGCAGGTGGCGGCGGCGGATCGCCTGCTGTTGAGCAAGACCGACCTGGCCGGCGATTGCACGGCGTTGCGCGCTCACTTGCAGGCGCTGAATGCCGGTACGCCGATCCTCGATACCCACGACATCCACAGCGGCGATCAACTGCTGCTCGGCGAAGGCCTGCGCAGCGCCGAACCCGCCGTGGAAGTCAGTCGCTGGCAACTGCACCGCACCACCACCGCTACCCACGGCGCCGCCCAAGTGTGCAGCCTGACCTTCGACCAGCCGCTGGACTGGGTGGGTTTCGGGGTGTGGTTGTCGATGCTGTTAAGATGCCACGGCGAACGAATCCTCCGTGTCAAAGGGCTGCTCAACGTGAACGCCAGTAACGCCCCCATCGTCATTCATGGTGTGCAGCATTGCCTGCATGCGCCGGTGCACCTGCCTTCGTGGCCGGGCACTGATCGGCAATCGCGCCTGGTGTTTATCCTGCGTGGCCTCGATCCCGACCTGTTGCGACGTTCCTTCAACGTGTTCTCGCGGCGGTTCGCGGCATGATCACTCTGCGCGTCCTCGGCACCTCCGTTACCCTGCTTGAATGCCTGCGGGTACGTGCCGAACAGGAGTTGGGAATTCGCCTGGTCTACCAGGTGCATGACGTCGAGCAGGCCCAGCGCATCGCGGTGATGCAGCCTGAGAGCTACGACCTGTACGACCAATGGTTTCATAACGTCGACTTCGTGTGGCCGGCCCGGGCCATCCAGCCCATCGACACCCGGCGTATTGCGCTATGGCACGAGATCAATGACCTGCCCAAGCGTGGGCGCCTGTCGCCCGCTGACCGCCTGGGCAGCGGCAGTGTGCCCAGCGAACGTTTGTTCGTGCAGCACGATGGCAGCCTTGGCAGCACGGTCACCGATCGCATCAGCATGTTGCCCCTGACCCACAACGCCGACAGTTTCGCCTACCGGCCCGAACGCTTGCCCGAAGGTTTTTGCCACGGTAACGAAAGCTGGGGCTGGCTATTGGACCCCGCATGGCGTGCGCGCACGGCCTTGCAGAGTGACGCAGCGATTGGTGCGTTGGATGCTGCATTGGCGGTGCAGGGCGCGGGGCTGGCCAGCTTCAGGGACATCGGCAATATGAGCATCGAAGAGATCGACGTGCTGGCCGACATCCTGGTGCGCAAGCAGAAGGAGGGGCACTTTGCGGCGTTCTGGTCTGATGATGAAGAAGCGGCGCAATTGATGCTCAGCCCGAGTATCGATATCCAGAGCCTGTGGTCGCCGACCTTGATGCGCCTGCATCGTGCGGGGGTGAAATACCGCCTGGCGGTGCCGCGTGAAGGGTATCGCGCGTGGTTTGGTGGGTTGTCGTTGTCGCGGCATGCGAAGGGGGCGGTGTTGGATGCGGCCTATGCGTATTTGAATTGGTGGTTGTCAGGGTGGCCTGGGGCGGTGATGGCGCGCCAGGGGTATTACATTGGCAACCCGGCGCGGAGTCGGGATCACTTGAGCAGTGCGGAGTGGGATTACTGGTATGCCGGCAAGCCTGCTCGGGAGGAGTTGCTGGGGAGTGATGGGTTGCCTTTGATTGATGTGGGGGAGGTGCGGGATGGGGGGGCTTATGAGGCGCGCATGGGGCATATTGCGGTGTGGAATTCGGTGATGGATGAGCATAATTATCTGGTGCGCAGGTGGGGGGATTTTATGCGGGCTCGGTGTGTTTGATTGACTGAGTACATATCCGTTGCTGCGGTCACGGCTGATATGGGTTCCGCCCTTACGGCGGCTCACTTTTGAAAAGCCCAAAAGTAAGCAAAAGGCTCTTGCCCCAACACTCGGC
>NZ_JACAPG010000007.1 GCF_013385825.1 Pseudomonas reactans
GGTTTCGGAATTTAATCTTGACGATGACCTACTCTCACATGGGGAAACCCCACACTACCATCGGCGATGCATCGTTTCACTGCTGAGTTCGGGATGGGATCAGGTGGTTCCAATGCTCTATGGTCGTCAAGAAATTCGGGTACTGAGTCGTGGCGTAGGCCTCGCTTCAGCAAATTGGGTATGTGACAGCTTTCGGTGTTTTGTGAGCGTCGAACTTTCGGTTCATTTCGTCTTCACACACCGCAATCTGATGCTCGTTAGAGTAGTCAAATTGCTTGGGTGTTATATGGTCAAGCCTCACGGGCAATTAGTATTGGTTAGCTCAACGCCTCACAGCGCTTACACACCCAACCTATCAACGTCGTAGTCTTCGACGGCCCTTCAGGGAACTCAAGGTTCCAGTGAGATCTCATCTTGAGGCTAGTTTCCCGCTTAGATGCTTTCAGCGGTTATCTATTCCGAACATAGCTACCCGGCAATGCCACTGGCGTGACAACCGGAACACCAGAGGTTCGTCCACTCCGGTCCTCTCGTACTAGGAGCAGCCCCTCTCAAATCTCAAACGTCCACGGCAGATAGGGACCGAACTGTCTCACGACGTTCTAAACCCAGCTCGCGTACCACTTTAAATGGCGAACAGCCATACCCTTGGGACCGGCTTCAGCCCCAGGATGTGATGAGCCGACATCGAGGTGCCAAACACCGCCGTCGATATGAACTCTTGGGCGGTATCAGCCTGTTATCCCCGGAGTACCTTTTATCCGTTGAGCGATGGCCCTTCCATACAGAACCACCGGATCACTAAGACCTACTTTCGTACCTGCTCGACGTGTCTGTCTCGCAGTCAAGCGCGCTTTTGCCTTTATACTCTACGACCGATTTCCGACCGGTCTGAGCGCACCTTCGTACTCCTCCGTTACTCTTTAGGAGGAGACCGCCCCAGTCAAACTACCCACCATACACTGTCCTCGATCCGGATAACGGACCTGAGTTAGAACCTCAAAGTTGCCAGGGTGGTATTTCAAGGATGGCTCCACGCAGACTGGCGTCCACGCTTCAAAGCCTCCCACCTATCCTACACAAGCAAATTCAAAGTCCAGTGCAAAGCTATAGTAAAGGTTCACGGGGTCTTTCCGTCTAGCCGCGGATACACTGCATCTTCACAGCGATTTCAATTTCACTGAGTCTCGGGTGGAGACAGCGCCGCCATCGTTACGCCATTCGTGCAGGTCGGAACTTACCCGACAAGGAATTTCGCTACCTTAGGACCGTTATAGTTACGGCCGCCGTTTACCGGGGCTTCGATCAAGAGCTTCGCGTTAGCTAACCCCATCAATTAACCTTCCGGCACCGGGCAGGCGTCACACCCTATACGTCCACTTTCGTGTTTGCAGAGTGCTGTGTTTTTAATAAACAGTCGCAGCGGCCTGGTATCTTCGACCGGCATGAGCTTACGGAGCAAGTCCTTCACCCTCACCGGCGCACCTTCTCCCGAAGTTACGGTGCCATTTTGCCTAGTTCCTTCACCCGAGTTCTCTCAAGCGCCTTGGTATTCTCTACCCAACCACCTGTGTCGGTTTGGGGTACGGTTCCTGGTTACCTGAAGCTTAGAAGCTTTTCTTGGAAGCATGGCATCAACCACTTCGCTAACTAAAAGTTAGCTCGTCATCAGCTCTCGGCCTTAGAATCCCGGATTTACCTAAGATTCCAGCCTACCACCTTAAACTTGGACAACCAACGCCAAGCTGGCCTAGCCTTCTCCGTCCCTCCATCGCAATAACCAGAAGTACAGGAATATTAACCTGTTTTCCATCGACTACGCTTTTCAGCCTCGCCTTAGGGACCGACTAACCCTGCGTCGATTAACGTTGCGCAGGAAACCTTGGTCTTTCGGCGTGGGTGTTTTTCACACCCATTGTCGTTACTCATGTCAGCATTCGCACTTCTGATACCTCCAGCAAGCTTCTCAACTCACCTTCACAGGCTTACAGAACGCTCCTCTACCGCATCACTTACGTGATACCCGTAGCTTCGGTGTATGGTTTGAGCCCCGTTACATCTTCCGCGCAGGCCGACTCGACTAGTGAGCTATTACGCTTTCTTTAAAGGGTGGCTGCTTCTAAGCCAACCTCCTAGCTGTCTAAGCCTTCCCACATCGTTTCCCACTTAACCATAACTTTGGGACCTTAGCTGACGGTCTGGGTTGTTTCCCTTTTCACGACGGACGTTAGCACCCGCCGTGTGTCTCCCATGCTCGGCACTTGTAGGTATTCGGAGTTTGCATCGGTTTGGTAAGTCGGGATGACCCCCTAGCCGAAACAGTGCTCTACCCCCTACAGTGATACATGAGGCGCTACCTAAATAGCTTTCGAGGAGAACCAGCTATCTCCGAGCTTGATTAGCCTTTCACTCCGATCCACAGGTCATCCGCTAACTTTTCAACGGTAGTCGGTTCGGTCCTCCAGTTAGTGTTACCCAACCTTCAACCTGCCCATGGATAGATCGCCCGGTTTCGGGTCTATTCCCAGCGACTAGACGCCCTATTAAGACTCGCTTTCGCTACGCCTCCCCTATTCGGTTAAGCTCGCCACTGAAAATAAGTCGCTGACCCATTATACAAAAGGTACGCAGTCACCTAACAAAGTAGGCTCCCACTGCTTGTACGCATACGGTTTCAGGATCTATTTCACTCCCCTCTCCGGGGTTCTTTTCGCCTTTCCCTCACGGTACTAGTTCACTATCGGTCAGTCAGTAGTATTTAGCCTTGGAGGATGGTCCCCCCATATTCAGACAAAGTTTCTCGTGCTCCGTCCTACTCGATTTCATGACTAAGAGATTTTCGCGTACAGGGCTATCACCCACTATGGCCGCACTTTCCAGAGCGTTCCGCTAATCTCAAAGCCACTTAAGGGCTAGTCCCCGTTCGCTCGCCACTACTAAGGGAATCTCGGTTGATTTCTTTTCCTCAGGGTACTTAGATGTTTCAGTTCCCCTGGTTCGCCTCTTGCACCTATGTATTCAGTACAAGATAACCATCTTATGATGGCTGGGTTCCCCCATTCAGACATCTCCGGATCAAAGTCTGTTTGCCGACTCCCCGAAGCTTTTCGCAGGCTACCACGTCTTTCATCGCCTCTGACTGCCAAGGCATCCACCGTATGCGCTTCTTCACTTGACCATATAACCCCAAGCAATCTGGTTATACTGTGAAGACGACATTCGCCGAAAATTCGAATTTCTCAATTAAGAGAACTCACAAATTTTACCTTAGCCTGATCCGTCACCAGTGAAAGTAACGTTCAGTCTATCTTTCTATCACATACCCAAATTTTTAAAGAACGATCTAATCAAAGACTAGAAATCAACATTCACCATCACATTGATGGAATGCTCATTTCTAAGCTTTCATAACGCAGAAGCAGTAGTGGTGGAGCCAAACGGGATCGAACCGTTGACCTCCTGCGTGCAAGGCAGGCGCTCTCCCAGCTGAGCTATGGCCCCATATTTCTACAGGCGTTTCCCACACAAAATTGGTGGGTCTGGGCAGATTCGAACTGCCGACCTCACCCTTATCAGGGGTGCGCTCTAACCAACTGAGCTACAGACCCAATTTCGGGCTGCTTCTTATCGTCTTCTTCAATGAATCAAGCAATTCGTGTGGGAACTTATGGAGCAGC
>NZ_JACAPG010000008.1 GCF_013385825.1 Pseudomonas reactans
GCTGCTGCGAAACCAGCCGCTAAGCCAGCTGCCAAAACTGCTGCTGCGAAACCAGCCGCCAAGCCAGCTGCTAAACCTGCTGCTGCAAAGCCGGCCGCCAAGCCAGCCGCTAAACCTGCTGCTGCGAAACCGGCCGCCAAGCCAGCCGCTAAACCTGCTGCTGCGAAACCGGCTGCCAAGCCAGCCGCTAAACCTGCTGCTGCGAAACCAGCCGCCAAGCCAGCCGCTAAACCTGCTGCTGCGAAACCAGCCGCGAAGCCAGCTGCTAAACCTGCCGCTGCAAAACCCGCTGCGAAGCCAGCCGTTGCCAAGCCAGTTGCCGCGAAACCAGCACCGGCCAAGCCAGCAACGCCTGCTGCTGCCCCGGTAGCGTCCACCGCTCCAACTGCACCGGCCAGCAGCGCGACTGCACCGGTAGCGCCAAGCACCACTCCAACCAGCGCTTCCTAAGCGTTGGTGACCGCGACGCGCAGCTGCTGCAGCGCGTCGTGGTCAAGGTTGGCGGCATCCTCAGCCGCCAGTCTTTCCAGCCACCGTTGCTGACCTCTGGCATTTTCCATCGGCCACGCTCGCGCCAGCGCTTCCAAACGCGCCAGCAATTGCCGTTCAGCCTCCAATTCCAGAGCTTTGACCCGCTCGCGCAACCTTGCCAAATCCTCATCCTGCTGCGCCAGGGTGCGCCACTGCGTGCGCACTTGTCGTAACGGTTCAATCACTTGTGTCTGCCAAGGCCTGGCAATTTTTTTCAGCGCTTCTATGCGTTCGGCGGTCACTGTCACCGTGCGCTGCTCCAGCCACGCGCCACACAGCAACAGGCACACATCCGCACCTCGATCCTGTAAACGAAGGCAAGCGGCTTCAACGCCTGGTCGGGCGTAGGTCGAAAGGGCAAAGCTCCACAGGTCAGCGCACATATTCACACCCAAGCCAGCGGCCAACGAAGCTGGTAGACTCCGCCGCCATTATGATCCGACTTCAAAGCCTAACATTACAGCGTGGCCCGCAACGTCTTCTCGAAGACGCCGAGCTGACCCTGCACGCCGGTCACAAAGCCGGCCTGATCGGTGCCAACGGCGCCGGCAAATCCACGTTGTTCGCCCTGTTGCTGGGTGAGCTGACCCCGGATTCCGGGGACTGCCTGCTGCCAGCCGACTGGCGCATCGCCCATATGCGCCAGGAAATCGACACCCTGGACCGTATCGCGATCGACTACGTGCTCGATGGCGACCTGCGCCTGCGCCAGGTGCAACACGACCTGGCTGAGGCCGAGAAAGCCCAGGACGGTGCTGCCCAGGCCCGCCTGCACGCGGAACTCGACAGTGCCGACGGCTACACCGCCGACGCCCGCGCCCGCAAAATGCTCGCCGGCCTTGGCTTTACCAACGAACAGATGGACCGCCCGGTTGCTGACTTCTCCGGCGGCTGGCGCATGCGCCTTAACCTGGCCCAGGCCCTGATGTGCCCGTCGGACTTGTTGCTGCTCGACGAACCGACCAACCACTTGGACCTCGATGCGATCCTGTGGCTGGAAGACTTCCTCAAGAGTTACCAGGGCACCTTGCTGCTGATTTCCCACGACCGGGATTTCCTCGACGCCGTGGTCGACAACATTGCCCACGTCGAACAGAAGAAAATCACGCTCTACCGTGGCGGCTACACCGCATTCGAGCGCGCTCGCGCCGAACGTCTGGCCCAGCAGCAACAGGCGTTCGAGAAGCAACAGGCGCAGCGTGCGCACATGGAAAGCTACATCGCCCGGTTCAAGGCCCAGGCCACCAAGGCCCGTCAGGCCCAGAGCCGAATCAAGGCCCTGGAACGCATGGAAGAGCTGTCGGCGGCGCACGTCGACTCGCCGTTCGACTTCGTGTTCCGCGAATCGGTGAAAATCTCCAGCCCGTTGCTGGATCTTTCCGATGCACGCCTGGGTTATGGCGACAAAACCATCCTGGAAAAAGTGAAGCTGCAACTCACACCGGGTGCGCGTATCGGTTTGCTCGGCCCCAACGGTGCGGGTAAGTCGACGCTGATCAAGAACCTGTCGGGTGAGCTGTCGCCATTGGCCGGTCGCTTGACCCGTGGCGAGAACACTGTGGTGGGCTACTTCGCCCAGCATCAGCTGGACTCTCTCGATTCCAAGGCCAGCCCGTTGCTGCACCTGCAGCGTCTGGCGCCTACTGAGCGCGAGCAGACCCTGCGCGACTTCCTCGGCGGTTTCGATTTCCGTGGTGCGCGCATCGACGAGCCTGTGCTGAACTTCTCCGGCGGCGAAAAAGCCCGCCTGGCCCTGGCATTGATCGCCTGGGACCGTCCGAACCTGCTGCTGCTCGACGAACCGACCAACCACCTGGACTTGGAAATGCGCCTGGCGCTGACCATGGCGCTGCAGGAGTTCAGCGGCGCGGTACTGGTGGTGTCTCACGATCGCCATTTGCTCAAAAGCACCACGGATAACTTCCTGCTGGTGGCGGACGGCAAAGTCGAGGAATTCGACGGCGACCTGGACGATTACGCGCGCTGGCTGACGGACTACCGCCTGCGCAACGCGCCGGTCAGCAACACCCCAGTCAACCCGGACAAGACCGACAAAAAGGCCCAGCGCCAGGCCGCCGCCGCCTTGCGTCAGCAACTGGCGCCGCACAAGCGTGAGGCTGACAAGCTGGAAGCCGAGCTGGGCAAGGTGCATGAGCGCTTGGCCAAGATCGAAACCAGCCTGGGCGACAGCGCCGTCTACGAGGCCGCCCGCAAGGACGAACTGCGCGACCTGCTGGCCGAACAGGCCAAGCTCAAGGTACGCGAAGGGCAATTGGAGGAAACCTGGATGGAAGCCCTCGAACTGCTCGAAACCCTGCAAGCGGAGCTGGAGGCGCTGTCCTGATGGAAGCGTTGCAGTTGCCGATTCCGACGCAGTGGGTCGAGCCCGTGTGGGTTGGCGTGCAAATCCTGCTGATCCTGCTGGCGGGTTACCTTGCCCAGCGTTTTGTCGCCAAAGGCCTGACCCGGCTGGGTGAGCGTTACCCGTTCCCGCCGCAGCTGCTGATGCCGCTGCGCGGTGGCCTGCGCTGGCTGATCATGGGCAGTGCGCTGATCTTTGTGCTGGGGCGCCTGGGTGTGTCCGCCACGGTGTTGTGGACGGCGTTGTCGGGGTTTGTCGCGGTTGCCGCCGTGGCGTTCTTCGCCATGTGGTCGGTGCTGTCCAACCTGCTGTGCGCCATTCTGATCTTTACCGTCGGGCCGTTTCGCCTGGGTGATATTGTTGAATTGGTGGATACCGTCGACAAACCGGGCGTGAAGGGCCGGGTCGTGGCAATCAATCTGCTCTACACCACGTTGGTCGAAGTGGCAGAGGCCGGTACCGACAGCGCAATGGTGCAAGTGCCCAACAGCCTGTTCTTTCAGCGTTCTGTGCGACGTTGGCCCGGCACTCCTCTATCTCCTCTGTAGGAGCGAGCTTGCTCGCGAAGGATCGTCAACGATAACGCAGCGCATTCAGTTGGCTCGCATCGCCTGTGGGTTTTTCGCGAGCAAGCTCGCTCCTACAAAAAATCTATAGCCAGCCTTTGGTCGGCGGAGTTAGCTTAAGGCACAACAGCAAACTCCCTCCTGAGGTGTGCAATGGCACTCGATACGTGGCTGGCCTTTTTCCTGGCCAGTTGGATCATCTCCCTTTCCCCCGGCGCCGGCGCTATCGCCTCGATGTCCAGCGGCCTGCAATACGGTTTTCTGCGCGGTTACTGGAACGCCATTGGCCTGCAACTTGGGCTGGCAATGCAGATTGCCGTCGTCGCTTGCGGCCTGGGTGCCATTCTGGCGACGTCGTCCACCGCGTTTTATGCGATCAAATGGTTTGGCGTGGCGTACCTGGTGTACCTGGCCATCAAACAATGGCGCGCCTTGCCCATGGACATGACTGATGACGCGGCGGTGCGCCCGATCGGCAAGCCGATGGCGATGATGTTCCGTGGTTTTCTGGTCAATGCCAGCAACCCCAAGGCCCTGGTGTTCATGCTGGCGGTGCTGCCGCAGTTCGTGAACCCGCAGGCGCCGCTGCTGACCCAGTACCTGATCCTGGGGGCGACGATGATCTGCGTCGATATGGTGGTGATGGCGGGCTATACGGGGTTGGCGTCGAAGGTATTGCGCCTGTTGCGTACGCCTAAGCAGCAAAAACGCATGAACCGTACGTTTGCCGGGTTGTTTGTTGGGGCTGCCGGCTTTCTCGCCAGCCTTCATCGCGCGACCGCGTAACCGTTGTAGGAGCCGGCAAGCCGGCTCCTACGGGGTTCAACGCAGGATTCTGGGTGCTTCATCCCTTGGCAGGTTGTTGCGCAGCACCGGCTTGCCCGGGTCTTGATACCCGCCCCCCAATTGCTCCGCCAACTGCCGCGCCACATCCTCACCCAGCGCTTTCGACACGTCCTTCACCACACGCGGCCGGTTCAGGCTCACGCGCACATCGCGGCTGTTCACCAGCTTGGTGTCCTGGCCTTCGCCCATGGCGGTGAACGCCGAGGTTATCTCGTAGGTGCGCGTATTGATCAGGCTGAAATCCGCCACCAGTGTCAGACCCAGCACGGCCGAGTAGCTGTTGGTGTGGTCCAGGGCGTTGATGTCCTGGGTGAAGTCGATGTCCGACAAGGTGCCAAACAGCACGTAGTCGGCGCCCTTGAAGTGACCGGCCTTGATGCGCTTGATCACGTCGTAGACGTCACCCTTGGCATCTGCGGTGTAAGGCGTGCCTTGCACCAGCTGGAACTGACGCGACTTGAGAATCTCGCCCTTGATGTCACCGCTGAATTTGCGCAGCTCGGTCTGTTCGATATAGCTGGTACGGCTTTCGTACTCGCTGTAGTTCGACGCACCGCTGGCGTGGTGGCTGCTTGCCTGGAAGTTGTTGCTGGCCGATACTTGGTGGATGTATTCCTCGACCCGCGCCTCGTAGGCCAGGTCGGTCACCGCGATCTTCGGGGCGGCCGAGGCGCCAAAGGCGCACAGCAGGCCGATCATGCCGATCCATGCACGCATTGCTTAGCGCTCCGTGGTCTTGCGGATTTCTTTTTCGTCCATCCATTCGGCCAGGCCGCTCTCGACGTCGACCAGTTGCAGGCTGAATTTGTAGAACACGTCCTTGTAGTCCGAGCTGCGCTTGACGATGGAGCTGATGGAGCCTTCCAGGCGGTACTTGGCGGCGACCATGTTGCCGGTCTTGCTGACGGTGGACTTCTTGTACAGGCCGCTCTGGTTCTGCAGCTTGAGCTGATCGACCTGGCTCTGCATGTCGGTGTTGTCGCTGGCGAAGCGGGCGGTGCCGGTCTTCATCAACTGGGTCTTGATCGACGTGGTGATCTCGCGAGTGTCGATGTACTCGCTGGTCTTGTTCTTCACGTCATACACCTGCACCACCGGGCGACCTTGCAAGATGCCGGACTGGGCCAGGGAGCGGGTCATGCTTTCGGCGATCATCTGCAGGTCGGTGGAGCCGAACTCGTTGGTCACCGTTTCCACGGCTTTGGTATCGCCGTAGCTGATGTTCTTGCTGCCCAGTACGGGCGAGGTGTTGGAGCAGCCGCTGGCCAGCAGGGCAACCACGGCGAGCATCGAGAAGCGTGCAAACATGGGGAATTCTCTCTGAAACGTAAAAGGGGAACGGCTCAAGGCGTCTTCACTTCAAGGCGGAAGTCCGCCGCCTGGGGCAGGTTGGCAATGGCCGGCAGGAAGGTCGCCTGGTTGGCGTACAGGTTCAGTACTTTCCAGGTTTCTTCGTCGCCCACCGGGAAGCCGTCAGCGCCCAGCCAGGCGAAGCGGTAATACATCGTCTGGTTGCTGCTGGTGATGTTGCTCAACTGCACCTTGGCGGTGAGGAAGCCGTTCTCGCGCGCAACGCGAATGGCACCGACGGCGATGCCCTTGAACTTGCCCATCACCACGATTTTGCTGGCGGCGCTGCCAGGCTCCGGCGGTGGCGGGGTGGCGCAGCCGGCCAGCAGGACCAGCGCCAGGACGCCGAGGATGAAATGACGCATAGCGTGCTCCTTAAGGTTGTTTGAGGGCGATGGCCTGGGTGGCGGTGCTCGGCACCACATGGGCGGCCAGGCCACCGGCGAATACCTGGTTGCCAACCACGCGCAGGGTGATCACCTGATAACGCTGGTCAGCCTTGACCGTCACCAACGTGCCGCCCAGGGCGTTGGGCAGGCTGATCTGGTGCTCGCCGTGCTTGAGGCGCAGGCGCGTCACCTGGGTCATGTCCGGCAGGGTGCGCCAGGTGCGGGTGTCGGCGCCTTCGGTGACCGCCGAGGCGATACCGAGCACCAGGCCCGCCATGGGATTGGTCTTGTTCAGGTTGTTTTGTGCCACGCCACGGGTGACGGCACGCACGGTGGTGCGCAGGATGATCCCCGGCATGTCGTCGCGCAGCGCACGGCGGGACATGGCCGTGGTGCTGTTGAGTGCGGTGAGGTTCTGTTGCTGGCCGTCGACACCGATCTGGGCGAAAGTCGCGGTGGACGTATCGGCCTTGATCACTGGGAACGACAGCGGGGTGATCACCAGATTGCCGTTGATCGGGATCGGAATCGGCAGGCGAATCGAGTCGCGGGCCGGCGCCAGGCCACTTTGCACCACGATCAGCACATCGGTTTCATCGGTGCCGACCTTGGATTTGTCCAGGTCCAGCAGGGCCTGTTCCAGCAAGGGGGTATTGGGGCGCAACTCGGCCGCCTTGCGGTAACCGGGGGCCGCCAGGTCCTTCTCGCCCAGTGCTTCGTAGACGAAACCGGCCAGGTAATGGCTGAACGCGCTTTGGTAGCTGTTCTTCAGGCCGACCACTTCCGGCGCGTCGAGGGCTGCTACCGGATAGCCGCTCAGGTCTTTCATCTGGGTGGTCACGCCTTCACGCTCGGCTTCGTCCTCGCGCTTGAGGTATTCCTTATCGCGCAGGTCCGCTATCACCGCTTCGCGTTCGTGGGTCTTCTTGATCTCGGTGCGCGCGCCATCGAAGTCGTTCAAGGCCAGCAGGTTCAGGGCCATCTGCGTGGTCAGCATGACCTTTTCGTAGTCATAGCCTTCGTAGCGACGCACCTTGTCGTTGGCGAGGAAACTGCCGAACTGGGCCAGGTATTTGGCGCTGTCGAACTTGACCGCCTCTTCCCATTTGTAGACTTGCAGATCAGCACTGCGCCACGCGGTCTGACTCCCCGTCAAATCACCCTTGGCCCGCAGCAACTCACCCTTCTCGAAGAAATAGAGCAAGTCCTTGTCTTCACCGCTGTTGTTCTTTTCCAGCAGCGTCAACGCCGCGTCGACATTCCCGGTGACCAACTGCTGATTGGTCGCCTGCAACTCGGTGTCATAGCTGCGGAACATCGAACAGCCCGACAATAACGTTACCGCCGAGAGCGCAAGCAAAGGTAAAGCGCGAAATGCCATGCAGCCTTCTTCCCTGAAAGTAGTAACCGATGTGGTAATTCCTCATAAAAACGAGGAACGAAATTCCCTTTCGCACTAACAGGGCGCGGCATTATAAGCGCCATTACTGGCAAAACAATGGCTATTTGCCCGACGAAGTCGCCCAATGCGCCACTAGTCCGCTTCTAAAAATGCCTCGCTTTTACCAACGACAAATCACTTACGCCTTGAGTCAAACCCTTTAAGCCTTAACAATGTGTTACTTCGTATTTCCATTTGAGATTCGTTCATGACTGCCCCCTTCCGTTTTCTCGCCTGGCTGATGCTGCCGGCGTTGATGTCATGCAGCTTCAACCTGTTGGCCGCAACTGCCGAGGGCGCCCCGCAAGCCCTGCATTTGCTGGACTACATTGGTGCTGACTATCCACCGACGGTGGAGGCGGGCAAGGTTATCGATGAATCCGAATACCGCGAACAGGTGGAGTTTCTCGGGGTGTTGCAAGGGCTGGTGGCAGAGTTGCCTCAGCGCCCGGAGCGCGCGGCGTTGGTCAAAGGCGTCGACGAACTGTTAGCGGCGGTAACCGCCCATCAGGACGGCGCAACGGTTGCTCGGCAAGCCCGCCAATTGGGTGCCCAACTGGCCGTAGCCTATGAAGTCAGCCAGGCCCCGGCTATTACGCCTGATCCAACCCGCGGCGCGCCGCTCTACGCCCAGCATTGCTCGGTGTGCCACGGCACCGCGGGCGCTGGTGATGGTCCGGCCAGCGTCGGTATGACGCCGCCGCCGGCCAATCTGCGCGACCCTGTGCGCCTGGACCGCTTGAGCCTCTACGCGATCTACAACACCCTCGGCCTGGGCGTCGAAGGCACCGATATGCCGTCCTTTGCTGATCAACTCGACGACCGTCAGCGCTGGGACCTGGCCACCTACATCGCCGGCTTCACCGCCGACCCGGCCGCCGCGAAAAGCGAGCAACCGTTCAACCTCGCCGACCTGGCGCGCCAGACTCCGAACGAAGTCCTGGCCGCCAACGGTGAGGCTGCCGCCGCCACGTTCCGCGCCCAGCGTGCGCAACCGCCGCAGGTCAAGCGTGGCCCGGCGCAGTTGCTCGATTACACCGCTACCACTCTGGACAAGAGCTTGGCCGCGTTCCGCAACGGCGACCACGAACAGGCCTACGACCTGTCGGTAGCTGCCTACCTAGAAGGCTTCGAGCTGGTCGAAAGCTCGCTGGATAACGTCGACGCCAACGTGCGCAAGGACACCGAGAAGGCGCTGATGGCCTACCGGCAGTCGTTGCAGGACGGTTTGCCGGTCGAGCAAGTGCAGCAGCGCCTGGATGTGGCCAAAGGCAAACTCACCGAATCCGCCGGCTTGCTGGGCAGCGACGGCCTGAGCTGGTCGCTGAGCTACATCTCGGGCCTGCTGATCCTGCTGCGTGAAGGCCTGGAAGCCATCCTGGTGCTTGCCGCGATCCTCGCGTTCCTGCGCAACACCGGCCAGCAGTCGGCGGTGCGCAGCGTCAACGTGGGTTGGGGCCTGGCGCTGTTGGCGGGTCTGGCGACCTGGGCGCTCGCCGCGTATGTGATTGACGTGAGCGGCGCCCAGCGCGAGTTGTTGGAAGGCTGCACGGCGCTGTTCGCCAGCGTGATGGTGCTGTGGCTTGGTGTGTGGATGCACGACCGCCGCCACGCCGCCGCTTGGCAGGATTACATCAAGAGCAGCCTGGTAGGCGGCGGTGGACGCTTCGGCTTTGCGATGCTGGCGTTCTTCTCGGTGTATCGCGAGCTGTTCGAAGTGATCCTGTTCTACGAAACCCTGTGGCTGCAAGCCGGCCCGGCCGGGCACAACGCCGTGCTGGCAGGTGGTGCAACGGCGCTGGTGCTGCTGGTGGGCCTGGCGTGGGTGATTCTGCGCGGCTCGGCGAAGTTGCCGCTGGCGCTGTTCTTCGGGATCAATGCGGCGTTGCTGTGCGCGCTGTCGGTGGTGTTCGCCGGGCATGGCGTGAAGGCGTTGCAGGAAGCCGGCATCTTCGGTACGCGGCCGGTCGCGTTCTTTGACTTCGACTGGCTGGGCATCCACGCCGATGCGTACTCGCTGAGTGCGCAGGCTGTGGCGATCCTGGCGATTGTGGTGCTGTATGGTCGCAGTCGGTTGGCCGAGAAACGCCGAGTGGCGGCCTGACATGCGCGTGTGGATCGACGCCGACGCCTGCCCTCGGGCAGCCAAGGACCAGGTGGTGAAGTTCGCCCTCAAGCGTCAGTTCGAGGTGGTGCTGGTGGCCGGGCAGAGCCAGATCAAGCCGAGCTTTGCGTGTGTGAAGCTGATTGTGGTGCCCAGCGGTCCGGACGCGGCGGATGACTACCTCGTAGAGCACGCGGTGCCTGGCGAGTTGGTGATCTGCAGCGACGTGCCGTTGGCCGACCGCCTGGTGAAAAAGGGCGTCACGGCCCTAGATCCACGGGGCAAGGAGTTCAGCCCGGCGAACATGAGCGAACGCCTGGCGGTGCGCAACCTGTTCACGGATCTGCGTGAACAGGGCCAAATGGGTGGGGGGCCACCGCCTCACGGTGAAAAAGAAAAGCAGGCGTTTGCCAATGCCCTGGACCGAATCCTCACGCGCCTGATGCGCTAACCCTGACCCTGCGGCGAAGAGTTTTTGTGGCGAGCGGGCTTGCCCCGCGTTGGGGTGCGCAGCAGCCCTAAAACATACAACCGTGTTCTAACTGACTTTCCGCATTGCCTGGATTAGGGCGGCTTCGCCACCCAACGCGGGGCAAGCCCGCTCGCCACGACAAGTCCGCTCGCCACAACAAGCCCGCTCACCACAGTTGGGGGCAATCAGTCGTTTTCGTGGGTCAACTCCAGCACCCGGTCCACCAGCTTGTTGATCCCTGAAGCGACCTCGCTGATGTTTTTGCCAAGCATATAGGCCGGCGTGCTCACCAGTTTGCGCGCCTTGTCTTCGACAATATCTTCCACCGTGCACTCCTGATGGGTGGCGCCCATCTTGTCCAGCGCGGCGGCGGTGTCGGCGCAGTTGCCGATGGTGCAGGTCACGCCCGGGCCATAGATCTTTGCCGCCAGGGCCGGTGAGATGCAGATCAGCCCCACCGGCTTGCCCGCTTCGGCAAAAGCCTCGGCCAGCTCCAGCACCTGTGGGTTGACGCTGCAGCCTGCGCCTTCCACGGCAAAGTTCGACAGGTTCTTCGCCGCGCCAAACCCGCCGGGCACGATCAGCGCATCGAAGTCTTCAGCATTGGCTTCGCGGATGTCTTTCACATCACCGCGGGCAATCCGGGCCGACTCCACCAGCACATTGCGCGACTCGGGCATTTCTTCGCCGGTGAGGTGGTTGATCACATGCAGTTGCGCGATGTTCGGGGCAAAACATTGGACCTGAGCACCGCGCTGGTCCAGGCGCAGCAAGGTGATCACGCTTTCGTGGATCTCTGCGCCGTCATACACGCCGCAGCCGGAAAGGATCACTGCAATCTTTTTGCTCATGGGCATTTCTCCTGGGGTCATGGCGTTAAATGTCTACTAATTTGTCACCTGTTGCCAATGGGCTCTTGCGCCGCTGCACCTAATCTAGATGTAACAAAAACAAACCGGACCAGACCATGGACTTCGTGCCTTATGCGGTACCGTTTTTCATCGCCTTGATCGTGGTGGAGCTGCTTGCCGACCACTGGCGCGGCGAGCGCAACTACCGGGTGGCGGATGCCATCAACAGCCTCAGCACTGGCGTGCTGTCCACCACCACAGGACTGTTGACCAAGGGTGTAGGGATTTTGACCTACGCGTTCGCCCTCAAACATCTTGCATTGATTGATCTCCCGGCCCAAAGCGTCTGGACCTGGGTATTCGCCTTTGTGTTCTACGACTTCTGCTACTACTGGCTGCATCGCATGGGCCATGAACGCAACATCCTGTGGGCGGCGCACTCGGTGCATCACCAGAGCGAGGACTACAACCTCAGCACCGCCCTGCGCCAGACCAGCACCGGCTTCCTGCTGAGCTGGATTTTCTACCTGCCACTGGCCGTACTCGGTGTGCCATTGGTGGTGTTTATCAGCGTGGCATCGCTCAATTTGCTCTATCAATTCTGGGTACACACCCGGCATGTGCCCAAGCTTGGCTGGTATGAATGGTTTTTCGTCACGCCGTCCAATCATCGGGCCCACCACGCACAGAACGCTCTCTACATGGATCGCAACTACGGCGGGGTGTTCATTATTTGGGACCGGCTGTTCGGCACCTTTCAGGAAGAAGACGATAACGAACCGGTGATTTTCGGCGTGACCACGCCCTTGGCCAGCTGGAATCCGCTGTGGGCCAACCTGCAGTTTTATGCGCAGTTGTGGAGTGATGCGCGACGTACCGAGCGCTGGTGGGACAAGTTGCGCATCTGGTTCATGCGCACCGGTTGGCGCCCGGCGGACGTGAAGGCCAAGTACCCGCTGGCCAAGCATGACCTGACTCAATTCCGTAAATTCGAAGTGCCGCTGGATGGTCGCCAGCAGGTCTACATCGCCCTGCAATTTGCGGCGTATGTGGGTTTTGGCAGCTATTTGATGAATTTCGGCGAAGGCTTGCCCACGGCGGCGCTGATCCTGGGTTGGAGTGCCATGGCGCTGGGGTTGTTTACCTTAGGTGTGGCCTTGGAGAATCGCCCGTGGGCGCTGAAGGCCGAGCTTTCGCGGCTGGTGCTGAATGTGCCGCTGGTGTGGCTGGCGCCGCTGGTTGGGCTATGGCCCGCCAGCAACTTGGGCTGGCTGGGCCTGCTGAGCTACAGCCTGCTCAGCGTGATCGGCCTCTACTGCTGCAGAAGCCGGTTTACTCGACTGGTGTCTTAGGCGCTTCGACCGGGACCGGCTCGGCGGCGAGCCGGGCCTTGGCCTCGGCACAGGCCTCGCGAGCGATGCGTGCATTCTTGATGCGGCGGCGCAGCCACAGGCCGAAGCCCAATAGCAGCAACGCGCCCAATACCCACAGCTCGTATTTCTTGATGCTACCCAGCATGCCTTCCAGCACCGCCCCGAAGTGATAGGCCGCAGCACCCAACGCCAACGCCCAGATCGCGGCGCCAATGCCGTTGAGGATCAGGTAGCGCAGAGGTGGATAGCCGGACAGGCCGATCGCCACCGGCATGACCGTGCGCAACCCGTAGACGAAGCGGAAGCTCAGCACCCAGATATCCGGGTGCTTGCGGATATGCTCCAGGGCCTTGTCACCCATCAATTGCCAGCGCGGCTTGCGCGCCAACAGCTTGCGACCGTGCTTGCGGCCCATGTAATACCAAAGCTGGTCGCCGGCGTAGCTGCCGAAAAAGGCAACGACCACCACCAGGTTGATATCCATGTAGCCACGGAACGCCAGGAAGCCTGCGAGGACCAGAATGGTCTCGCCTTCAAAGAAGGTGCCTAGGAAGAGCGCAAAGTAGCCGAAGTCATGCAGAAATTGTTGAAGCATGGTCTGGGGTGCTGGCGAAATGAACGCGCAGCCTACGCCTTCACGAAGATTCATGAAAGTATCGAGATGTGTCACGAAGTGAACAATTCCTACGGAAATGACGAATGCGACTACAGGTCGCATCCTTAAGCACAACTGTCATACCTTCGTCATAATGGCCGCTTATAACTGCAACGCTCGCCCGTGAACCCGGGCTCAGGAGTCTGTCGTGAGCTTTACCCCTGCCAATCGTCTGTTCCCCGCCACCCGTCTGCGTCGCAATCGTCGTGATGATTTTTCTCGCCGCCTTGTACGTGAAAACGTACTGACGACGAATGATCTGATCTTGCCGGTCTTTGTACTGGACGGTGAAAATCGTCGGGAAGCGGTGGCTTCGATGCCTGGCGTTGAGCGTTTGACCATTGATCTGCTGCTTGAAGAAGCTGCCGGTTGGATCGAACTGGGGATTCCGGCGTTGGCGTTGTTCCCGGTCACGCCGTCTGAACTCAAGTCCCTGGATGCTGCCGAAGCCTGGAACCCGGACGGGATCGCCCAGCGCGCCACCCGCGCCCTGCGCGAGCGTTTCCCGGAGCTTGGGGTGATCACCGACGTGGCGTTGGACCCGTTTACCACCCATGGCCAGGATGGCATTCTGGACGAAGACGGCTATGTTCAGAACGACATCACCGTTGATGCACTGGTCAAGCAAGCCCTGTCCCACGCCGCTGCCGGCGCCCAGGTGGTTGCCCCGTCGGACATGATGGACGGTCGCATCCAGGCGATTCGTGAAGCCCTGGAGCTGGCCGGTCACGTCAATGTGCGCATCATGGCCTACTCGGCCAAGTACGCCAGCGCCTATTACGGGCCGTTCCGCGATGCGGTGGGCTCGGCGCTTAACCTGGGCAAGGCCAACAAGGCTTCGTACCAGATGGACCCGGCCAACAGCCATGAAGCCCTGCACGAAGTGGCGGCCGACCTGGCCGAAGGCGCTGACATGGTGATGGTCAAGCCGGGGATGCCGTACTTGGACATCCTTTACCGGGTCAAAGAAGAATTCAAAGTGCCGACGTTTGTCTACCAGGTCAGCGGCGAGTACGCGATGCACATGGCTGCAATACAGAATGGATGGCTGAGTGAAGGGGTGATCCTAGAATCCCTCACAGCCTTTAAACGCGCCGGGGCTGATGGCATTCTGACCTACTTCGCCGCCCGCGCCGCCCAATTGCTTAGAGAGCAACAATAGCCCTCACAGGAACATTCAATGAATACCGAAGGACTCTCAGAAGTTGCCGTAAAAGACGCTCACCCGGTGGTTGAACAAGTCACCGAGACCCCGCCGGAGCATGAGCCCGCCGCGCCTGCCGTGGTAGCCGAGCCGCCCGTGCCGGCCCCGGTGGCGGCGGTGACCAACCTGGATGACAGCAGCCTGTACATCCACCGCGAGCTGTCACAACTGCAATTCAACATCCGCGTGCTGGAGCAGGCGCTGGATGAGTCCTACCCGCTGCTGGAGCGGCTGAAGTTCCTGCTGATCTTCTCCAGCAACTTGGACGAGTTCTTCGAGATCCGCGTCGCCGGCCTCAAGAAACAAATCACCTTCGCCCGTGAACAAGCCGGCGCCGATGGCCTGCAGCCGCACCAGGCCCTGGCGCGCATCAGCGAGCTGGTGCACGGCCATGTAGACCGCCAATACGCGATCCTCAACGACATCCTGTTGCCGGAACTGGAGAAACACCAGGTCCGCTTCATCCGGCGCCGTCACTGGACCACCAAGATCAAGACCTGGGTGCGCCGTTACTTCCGTGACGAGATCTCGCCAATCATCACCCCGATCGGCCTCGACCCGACGCACCCGTTCCCGTTGCTGGTGAACAAGAGCCTCAACTTCATTGTCGAGCTTGAAGGTATCGACGCCTTCGGTCGCGACTCCGGCCTGGCGATCATCCCGGCGCCGCGTCTGTTGCCACGGATCATCAAGGTACCGGAAGAGGTGGGGGGGCCTGGCGATAACTATGTATTCCTGTCGTCGATGATCCATGCGCACGCCGATGATCTGTTCCAGGGCATGAAGGTAAAAGGCTGCTATCAGTTCCGCCTGACCCGAAACGCCGACCTGGCGCTGGACTCCGAAGACGTCGAAGACTTGGCCCGTGCCCTGCGCGGCGAGCTGTTCTCGCGACGCTACGGCGATGCGGTGCGCCTGGAAGTTGCCGACACCTGCCCTAAGCACCTGTCGGACTACCTGCTCAAGCAGTTCAACCTGGCCGAGTCCGAGCTGTACCAGGTCAACGGCCCGGTCAACCTGACGCGGCTGTTCAGCATCACCGGCCTGGACAGTCATCCGGAGCTGCAATACACGCCGTTCACGCCGCAGATCCCGAAACTGCTGCAAAACAGCGAGAACATTTTCAGCGTGGTGAGCAAACAGGACATCCTGCTGCTGCACCCCTTCGAGTCCTTTACCCCGGTGGTCGACCTGCTGCGCCAGGCCGCCAAGGACCCGCACGTATTGGCCGTACGCCAGACCCTGTACCGTTCCGGCGCCAACTCGGAAATTGTCGATGCCTTGGTCGACGCTGCGCGTAACGGCAAGGAAGTCACGGCGGTGATCGAGCTGCGTGCGCGGTTTGACGAAGAGTCCAACCTGCAACTGGCCAGTCGTCTGCAAGCGGCCGGTGCAGTGGTGATCTACGGTGTGGTCGGCTTCAAGACCCACGCCAAGATGATGCTGATCCTGCGCCGCGAAGCCGGTGAGATCGTGCGCTACGCCCACTTGGGCACCGGTAACTACCACGCCGGCAACGCCAAGCTCTACACCGACTACAGCCTGCTGACGTCCGACGATGCCTTGTGCGAAGACGTCGGCAAGTTGTTCAGCCAGCTGATCGGCATGGGCAAGACCCTGCGCATGAAGAAGCTGCTGCACGCGCCGTTCACCCTCAAGAAGGGCATGCTCGACATGATTGCCCGCGAAACCCAGTTCGCCCTCGACGGCAAGCCGGCGCACATCATCGCCAAGTTCAACTCGCTGACTGATCCGAAGATCATCCGCGCGCTGTACAAGGCCAGCCAGTCCGGCGTGCGCATCGACCTCGTAGTGCGCGGCATGTGCTGCCTGCGTCCGGGCATTGTCGGCGTGTCGCACAACATCCATGTGCGCTCGATCATCGGCCGCTTCCTGGAACACACGCGGGTGTTCTACTTCCTCAATGGCGGCGAAGAGCAGATGTTCCTCTCCAGTGCCGACTGGATGGAGCGCAACCTCGATAAGCGGGTAGAAACGTGCTTCCCGGTGGAAGGCAAGAAGCTGATCATGCGGGTCAAGAAGGAGCTGGAAAGCTACCTCACCGACAACACCCACAGCTGGAGCCTGCAGTCAGACGGCCGCTACGTGCGCAACACACCGACCGGCAACCAGAACCCGCGCAGCGCGCAGGCGACGTTGTTGGAGAAGCTGGGTAGCCCGATTCTAACGGTGAATTGAGTAGCGGTTTGTATGAGCAGGTTTGTGTGGCGAGCGGGCTTGCCCCGCGTTGGGCTGCGAAGCAGCCCTAAAACCAGACGCCGCATTCTGCCAGACAGAATGCGGCGTTTTTATTGGGGCTGCTTCGCAGCCCAACGCGGGGCAAGCCCGCTCGCCACAGCAAGCACAACCAGCCGCTCCGGCCGCCTGCGCGATCAGCGCAGGTTCAGACTGAACCCCACCCGCGTCAACCACTCGGCTTCCTGGGCAAAGTCCGCCTGGGTCAACTGGTTTTCATCCAGCCAGCCTTTCGGGAACACCACATCCAGGCTGTCGCCGTTGGCGCGCAGGGTCACCTGGGGCATTTCCTGGGTGCCGCGAATGTGATGGAACAGGATCGCAAAGCGCAGCAGCACGCACAGGCGGATCAGCTTGATGCCTTCGTCACCGAATTCAGCGAACTTGTCCTTAGGGATGTTGCGGCGATGGCCGCGTACCAGCAGGGCGAGCATTTGCTGGTCTTCGCGCGAGAAGCCGGCCAGGTCCGAGTGCTCGATCAGGTAGGCGCCGTGCTTGTGGTAATGGTAGTGGGCAATGTCCAGGCCCACTTCATGCACCTTGGCGGCCCAGCCCAGTAGCTCGCGCCAGACGCCGTCTTCCAGGTCCCAGTCCTCGGCCACCTGGTCGAAGGCATGCAGGGCTTTGCGCTCCACACGGGCGGCTTGTTCCAGGTCGACGTGGTAACGCTCCACCAACGAGGTGAGCGTGCGCTCACGCACGTCTTCGTGGTGGTGCCGGCCC
Organism: Pseudomonas reactans; assembly: GCF_013385825.1. GTDB lineage: Bacteria > Pseudomonadota > Gammaproteobacteria > Pseudomonadales > Pseudomonadaceae > Aquipseudomonas > Aquipseudomonas reactans. The sequence goes on from NZ_JACAPG010000008.1 coordinate 17,124, forward strand.
AATAGGTCGTAGAGCACGCCTTCACGCAGTGCGCCATCGCAGTGGTCCATGCGTTGCAGCTCAAGGGCGTCGAAGATCGCTTCGAGAATTGCCAGGCCGGCCGGGAAGATGGTGCGGCGATCGGGCTTGATGCCGTCGAAGTCGATTTTTTCGGCATCCCCCAGCTTGAACAGCTTGCGCTTGAGCCATGCCAGGCCTTCGGCGTTGACTTCGCCGGTGCCATGGCCGCCGGCTTTCAGGGCCAGGCCGATGGCGCGGATGGTGCCAGACGAGCCGATGGCTTCATCCCAGGTCAGGCGGTGCAGGGCGTGTTCGATACTCATGATCTCCAGCCGCGCCGCCGTGTAGGCCTGGGCGTAGCGCGCCGGGGTGATCTTGCCGTCCTTGAAGTAGCGTTGGGTGTAGCTGACGCAACCCATCTGCAGGCTTTCGCGCAACAAGGGCTCGAATCTTTGCCCAATGATGAATTCGGTACTGCCGCCGCCGATGTCGGCGACCAGGCGTTTGCCGGGGGTGTCGGCCAGGGTGTGGGACACGCCCAGGTAGATCAGGCGAGCCTCTTCTCGGCCGGAGATGACTTCGACCGGATGTCCAAGGATTTCCTCGGCGCGGCGTATGAATTCGCCACGGTTGCGGGCTTCGCGCAACGCGTTGGTGCCGACGATTCGCACGGCACCCAGGGGCATGCCGTTGATCAACTGGGCAAATCGCTTCAGGCAATCGAGCCCACGCTGCATGGACTCTTCATTGAGCTGGCGCTCGTCGTCGATGCCGGCAGCCAGTTGTACTTTCTCGCCGAGCCGCTCAAGGATGCGGATTTCGCCGTTCTGGGCCTTGGCCACGACCATGTGAAAGCTGTTGGAGCCCAGGTCGATGGCGGCGATCAGGGACAGATTCTTGGCTTGGGATTGCGGCATGGTTTGGGGGTCTCGGTCGATAACCTTGCCATCGTGCCACGATCGACCTTTGGTGCCAACGCGTACGGCTTCGGTAATTTTCCTGCGGGTGTCTGTGAGGAATTCTTGTGGGATATGTAGGGTGGTTTTCTAAGTTAAAGGGAAGTGGAGATTTTCTTTGTAGGAGTTATTAGCTGTTGATTGTAGTTTTGGTATTTGCGACTTTGCCTACAAGGTGGAGATCAATAGCTTATCGGAATTGACTCTAAACCTACTCGGCACTTAGGTTCGGCCCACTTTTTATTTTTACGCCTCCCACAAGTTTTGGCGTGTTCTCTGATTCATTAATTAGGTGCCAACGCTACAGACTGTTATCCGGCAATCTTGCCGTGGTGTTATTTATTTGTGGTCGGAGTTTTCGGCTGTCGTAAATGCATCTATTCATTACAGATGACAGGTTGAATATGAAAAAAATGCTTGGTGTCACAGTGGGTGCTCTTTGCTTGGTCGCAAGTATTGGGGCACATGCAACGAATGTTGCTGAACTGATTGTACGAGGGACTATCAAACCGGCGGCTTGCAATCTTAGCCTTGCCGGTGGTGGCATTGTCGATTACGGGACTATTTCCGCTGCAAGCTTGCTGCCGACGCAGTTCAATCCGCTATCAGCGAAAACTGTGAGCTTGACCATCAATTGCGGCCAGAACGCGGCGCCGGTCCGAGTTGCGCTGAGCGACCTGCAACCCGCCAACAGCAAGGTGCCCGGCATCCTCGGTATCGGCTTCACCGAGGCGCAGAACTACAGCCTGGGCCGTGCCAATGGCAAGAACACCGGTGGGTACTCCGTGACCCTCAAGAACCTGACAGGGAACATCGGGTCTCTGACCCCTATCATGCGAAGCAGCCAAGGGGCAGCTTGGCAGGTCAGCGACGGTAAAGTCGCGCAATCGCCTGCGCAGTATTCATGGCGTAGCGGTGCCAGTGTAGTCCCTGTATCCGTCAGCACACTTACCGGGACGCTAGAAGTGAAAGCCGTTATCAATCGCACGAACGATTTGGACCTGACCCGTGATGTAACGCTGGATGGTCGTACCAGTCTGTTAGTGGATTACATCTAAGTACGTCATTAATAGCCGGCATGAACGCAAAGATACTGACCTGTCTCTGTTAAGTGTCGGCTGTTTAAGCGTGTGCGTTTGGTGGTGTTCGACTTTATGGCTGGGGAAAATCGGTGAATGCTCTATCAATAGTACTAAAGTCGTTGCCGCGCTATATAAGCTTGTGCCTCTTTTTGTGTGGTATGGCAGTAGCGGACGGAATGCAGCCCGAGTCAACCGTTGTCATTTTGAATGAAGAAGAGGGTGAGGCGACGCTTAACGTAAAAAATACGGACCCTGGCCCGGCGTTGCTTCATTCGGTCATATTAAACTTGCCCGAAGATCCGGAACCCTTGTTGATCGTAACGCCCCCGATTACGCGGGTCGAAGCGGGCGACACCCAACTTGTCCGCTTTATCAGTACCACAAAGCAACCGCTCAAGACCCAGCGTCTGAAACGAGTGTCCTTTGAGGGTATCCCCGAAGCACGTGCACCCGGCGGTGCGACCATTGGTATCACCCTGCGCCAGAGCCTGCCATTGATCCTGCACCCCAAAGGCTTGCCCAAGCATGACGCGCCCTGGCAGTTGCTGACATGGACGCGTGAAGGGAATCAGTTGAAGGTCCACAACAACAGCGCCTACGTCGTGCGCATGGGGATGGAAGTACAGCTGCACCCGCAGGCAGGCGTGGCAACGTTGCCGCGCACCTACATCCTGCCGGGCGGAGTGCTGACGCTCGAGTCGACAGGCTCAGTGGCGGGAGTGGCGGCCGTGAGCATTCAACCGGCCACGGTCTACGGGTTCACGGTGGACAGTTACCGCGCGCCCGTCACAGCAGATGCGGATTGACGGGCCTATGAAAAACACCAGGCATACCCGTCGCTCTGCCAATAGCGTGCCGAGCACTGTTTCCCAGCTTCGCTCCAGAATTCTGCTGGGGCTTGCGACGCTGTGCAGCCTGCCAGGCACCAGCGCAGCGGTTGGGCTGGGGGAAGGTTTTGATCTGGCCGCGTTGAATTCCCTTGGGATTGATCCGCAGGTGTCTGAATACTTTCGTAGCGCAGCGCGCTTTCGCGAAGGTGTCCATGTGGTTGGGCTGCGAGTCAATGGCACGCCGCTGGGGTTGGTTGACGCCCGTTTCGACTACCAGGGCCAGTTATGTTTTACCCCAGCGTTGCTGGCAAAAGCAGGTCTGGTTACCCCGTCCAGGCTTCTGCGCGAGGGCATCACCCCTGACCAGGCCTGCCATGATTTCGTTGGGGAATACCCCGCGACCATGGTACGGCTGCGCCCCAGCAGCGACGAGGTCACCCTGGTGGTGCCGACCCAGTCCCTGCGTGCACCGGAGTGGGAAGGCGGGAGTTTTTCCGAGGGTGGCGCGGCCGCCATCTTCAACTATGACGTATTGGGGTTCGATACCCACTCGCGCAGTGGGTCAAGTCGCTTCGTGTCAGCGTATACCGAGGCGGGATTCAATCTGGGTAATTGGATTGTACGCAGCCGTCAGTTTTATGTTTCCGACAATGGCAAGACGCGCACCGAACAGGTGAACGCCTATGCCCAGCGTGATATCGCGGCGTTGCAGTCGACGTTCCAGGTGGGGCAGATTTCCAGCAACAACCCGATTTTTGGCGGTGTACAACTGACAGGCTTGCAGTTCTCCCCGGACGGGCAGCAGCGCAACGGTGCGGGCGACAGCAATGTCGTGGTTGAAGGGCTGGCTCAAAGCCAGTCGCGGGTCGAGGTTCGTCAATCGGGTGCATTGATCCATTCCACCCTGGTGCCGGAGGGGCCGTTCCGGCTGACCGGTTTACCGTTGCTGAACAGCACCAGCGACCTCGATGTGAGCGTGATTGACGTGCGTGGGGCAAAGCGCAGTTTCGTGGTGCCCGCTGCGTCCTTTCGGGGTGGGGCTCCGATCGAGCCGGGGTATTACTTTTCCCTCGGTAAGGTGCGTGAAACGGCCATCGACAACCAGGAATCGCCCGTGGTCGCCATGGGCAGCGGCACCTGGGGGCTGGGCCAGCGCTCGTCGCTGGGTTTCGGTCTGCTGAGTACCGATGAGTATCAGTCGGCCGGCGGATCGCTGAGCAGTGTGTTTTTCCATCAGATGACCGTGGGCGTGCGTCATAACTTGTCCCGTGATGCTCAAGATGAGGTGGGTGGCGCGCGTAACACGCTGTCTTTGGCAGCTCCTCTATTCGCCAATCTTGATATGAACCTGAGCGCTTCGGCGCAGAGCCGCGGCTACCGGGAGGTACTGGACGCCGGCCAGGCGTCGCGGGGGTACAACCTCGATGCGCGTTTCAAGCGCCAGTACACGGCGGGGTTGAACTGGACGGCCCCATCCCTGGGCGGCTTCTCCTTCGGTTTTACCCGCAATTCGCAATTCGACGGGCAATCCAACGATCACCTCTTTGCCTCGTGGAACAACACGTTCAACGGCGTGGGTGTCGCACTGATCGCCGACGCCCAGCTAGGCGCGACCGAGCCTCGGCGCGTGGACCCGGCTCGGGGCAGCCGTCGCGACGAGCGGCAGGACGAAGGCACGTCGGTCAGGCTGCAGGTCACGGTGCCCCTGGGGGCTGATCGGCGTGTGAGTTCTTATGTCAGTCGTCGAGGTGACCGGCTGGATGCCGGCACCGCCCTCAGCGAGCGGGTCAACGACTACGTGAACTACGAGGTCGGTGTTGATCGGGACATGAAAGAGCGTGAGCAAAGCGTGCGCGGTCGTGTGGACGTCTTGCCGCTGTATACCCGCGTGAGCTTGGGTATAGACCGTGATTCGGCGAACACCAACTATTCCGGGCAACTACAAGGCGGCATCGTGGCCCATGAGCACGGAGTAACCTTCTCGCCGTATGCGGTGCAGGACACCTTTGGCATTGTTTCGGTGGGCGATATCGGGACGGCCAAGGTTTCGACGCCCCAAGGACCGGTATGGACCGATTTCAGCGGCCAGGCGGTGATCCCCGGGCTGCAGGCCTACAGCAACAACCATCTGCAGGTGCAGACCCAGTCGCTGCCCAAGCGCGTCGACTTGAAGAACGGCACCAAGGTGCTCGCTGCCGGTCGGGGTTCAGTCAATATTCTCAACTTTGATGTGGTGAAAGTCCGTCGTCTGTTGCTTGAAGCCCAGGACGAAGAGGGCCGGCCACTGCCTCAAGGCGCCGCAGTGTTCGGCCAGGACAACACCTTTGTGACCAGTGTGGTGGGTGACGGCATGATTTTTCTCAGCAATATCGATGGTCCGCAAACCTTGAAGGTTTCACTGCCGGATTCGCAATCCTGCCTGCTGCAAGTCAACCCGGAGCAAGAGCCTGACGATGACAAACTCTATGAAACCGCACCGGTGGTCTGCCATGTTCGCTAGGCGCCGGAACCTGTGGCTGTTGTGGGTAGCCCTTGTGGCGACCCAGACGCAGGCTGAAAACTGCCGGATGACCCTGAGTGAGCCCCGTGTCGACTATGGTGTGATTCGCCCAGCGCAAGCTCCCTCCGGCAGGGCGCTAATGACGCTGGACACACCGCGCACGCTGCACTTGAGCGTGCTGTGCGCAGACCCTTCGGCGATGTCGCTGCGTTTCAACGGCGCAGCCGCCGATGCCCAGGGCTTCCAGTTTGGTCGGCAGGGGCGTTTTACCTTGAACCTGAGGCAGGCTCAGGTCGACGGCAAGCCGGTGTCGTGGCTGCCCGATGACAGCTCCAGCGCGCAGTTGTTACCGGGTCGTGTGTTAGCTGCAAGCGCGGGCGGTACGCCGGTGACGGGCCGTCGGCTGACAGCCCAAGTGGAGGTCGCGGTTCAACTGCCGGCCAATGCCCTCGCGGTGCCTCGGGAGATGCTGCTGGAAGGCCGCGGCCAATTCGAACTGGTCAGCCCGGCTGTTCCGTAGAACCAATGAAATTGGACAGCTCGGCGGTTTGCGGGCTAGCGAACAGCACTTTGGGGTCGCCCACCTCGTGCACCTTGCCCTGGTGCATGAACACCAGCTTGTCGCCGACTTCGCGGGCGAAGCGCATTTCGTGGGTCACCATGATCAGGGTCATGCCGTCCTTGGCCAGTTGGCGCACCACGCTGAGCACTTCGTTGACCAGTTCCGGGTCGAGGGCCGAGGTGATTTCGTCGCACAGCAGTACTTTGGGCGACATGGCCAGGGCGCGTGCAATCGCCACGCGTTGTTGCTGGCCGCCGGACAGGCGATCGGGGAAGGCGTCGAATTTTTCGCCCAGCCCGACGCGCTCCAGCATTTGCCTGGCCAATTGGGCCGCCTTGGCCTTCGGCACTTTCTGCACCACTTGCGGCGCGAGCATCACGTTTTCGCCGACGGTCAGGTGTGGGAACAGGTTGAACTGCTGGAACACCATGCCGACTTTCTGCCGCAGGCTGCGCAGGTCAGCGCGGGCGGCGTCGAGGTATTCGCCATCGACTTCGATCACGCCGTCGTTGATCGACTCCAGGCCGTTGAGGGTACGCAGCAAAGTGGATTTGCCCGAACCGCTGCGGCCGATGATCGCCACCACCTGGCCTTCTTCAACGGTCAGGTCGATGCCTTTGAGTACATGGTGATCGCCGTAATACTTATGCAGGGCGGAAATTCTAAGCAGAGGCATGCAGTCTCCTTTCCAGGTAGCGCGCACTGAGGGATAAGGGGTAGCAGAGCAAAAAGTAACCAAGGGCCACCAGGCCGTAGACCATGAAGGGCTCAAAGGTCGCGTTGGCGAGCATGCCGCCGGTCTTGGTCAGTTCGGTGAAGCCGATGATCGAGGTCACGGCGGTGCCTTTGACCACCTGCACCGAAAACCCCACGGTGGGCGCGACGGCAATCCGCAGCGCCTGGGGCAGGATCACGTAGCGCAGTTGCTCAAGCGGGTTTAGTGCAAGGCTTGCCGAAGCTTCCCATTGCCCGTGGGCGATTGAGTCGACGCAGCCCCGCCAGATTTCGGCGAGGTAGGCGCTGGTGAACAACGTCAGGGCAATTGCCGCCGCGAGCCAAGGCGAGATATCCACGCCGAGCAGGGCGATGCCGAAAAACACCAGGAACAGCTGCATCAACAACGGCGTACCCTGGAACAGTTCGATATAGGTGCGCGCAAGGTTGCGCGGGAACGCGTTGCGGCTGATGCGCATCGTCATCACCAGCAAGCCGATCACCCCGCCACCGACAAACGCCACCAATGACAGCAGCAAGGTCCACTGCAGGCCCGTGGCCAGGTTGCGCACGATGTCCCAGAACGAAAAATCACTCATCGGCTGTTCCTCATCACGAAGCGGCGGCCGATCCAGTTGAGCAGCTGGCGAATCATCAGCGCCATGCACAGATACACCAGGGTGGTCAGGGCATAGGTTTCGAATGCACGGAAATTGCGCGACTGGATGAAGTTGGCGGCAAAACTGAGTTCTTCCGTGGCGATCTGCGAGCACACCGCCGAACCGAGCATCACGATGATGATCTGGCTGCTCAGGGCCGGCCACACCTTGCCCAGCGCCGGCAGCAGCACTACGTGGCGGAAGGCTTCGAAGCGTGTCATTGCCAATGCGGCGGCGGCTTCCAGCTGCCCGCGCGGTATCGCTTGAATGCCGGCGCGGATGATTTCCGTGGAGTAGGCCCCCAGATTGATCACCATTGCCAGCACGGCGGCTTGCCATTCGGTGATCTTCAGCCCCAGGGAGGGCAGGCCGAAGAAGATGAAGAACAGTTGCACCAGGAACGGCGTGTTGCGGATCAACTCGACATACACACCGAAGATCCACGCAAACGGCTGGATCTTCCACGCCCGCACCACGGCGCCGACGGTGCCCAAGGCCACGCCGAGGATAGCGCCGATGGCCGTCAGCTCCAGGGTGAACAGCGCGCCGCGCAACAGCAGGTCGGTATTGGCCAGCACCGGCACGAAGTCAAATTGATACGCCATGAGTCAGCTCCGTCGTTTCAGAGATCGGCGGGCAGTGGCTCTTTCAGCCATTGCAGTGCGTTCTTTTCCAGGCTGCCATCGGCCTTGGCCGCGACCAGGATCTGATTGACCTTCTCCAGCAGCGCAGGCTCATTCTTGTTAACGCCCACGTACACCGGCGAATCCTTGAGCTTCACTTTCAGCGCGGGCACGCGTTTCGGGTTGCGCTCGTTGATCGCCACCATCACCACGTTGCCGCTGGCGATCAGGTCGACCTGGCCGGCGAGGTAGGCGGCGATGGTCGAGTTGTTGTCTTCGAAACGCTTGATCGTGGCTTCCTTGGGCGCGACGGCGGTCAGCTCGATGTCTTCAATGGCGCCACGGGTCACGCTGATGGTCTTGCCCTTGAGGTCGTCGGTGCTGCTGATGGCCGCTTCAGGCGGGCCGAACACGGCCAGGTAGAACGGTGCATAGGCCTTGGAGAAGTCGATGACCTTTTCCCGCTCGGCGTTCTTGCCCAGGCTGGAGATCACCAGGTCGACCTTGCCCGTGGTGAGGAAGGGAATGCGGTTGGTGCTGTTGACTGGGGTGAGTTCCAGCTTGACCTTGAGCTGGTCGGCCAGCAGCTTGGCGGTGTCGATGTCCAGGCCGCGGGGCTTCATGTCGGGTCCGACCGAGCCGAACGGCGGGAAGTCCTGGGGTACGGCGACCTTGAGGGTGCCACGGGCGACGATGTCGTCCAGACCGTTGGCCTGGGCGGGTGCCTGGCTCAGCATCAGGCTGGCAAACAGGGCAGTAAGCAGGGCGCTGTAGCGCTTGGTCATGGCAACTCTCCGAGAAGGGCGAAGGAATTTTCTGGATTTGCTTAGTGCACAGCCCATGCCATCACCCTGAATAGTCCCTGCAAGCCATGGATTTGTTGAGTTGGGGTGGTCTTACTGGTCTGAACAGTTGCAGCGGTTTTCGCACCCTTTTCGAGCGGCGATAAAACCTCGCGAGCCCCTTTGGGGCGTGGCTTGCCGCCGGCCGCGAATAGCTTTACAACTAGCCGCTCAGTTGTCTGGAACCTTGAGTTTTCTATGAATTCCATCGCCCAAGCCGTACCGGAAGCGGCCCTGCAGGCCATCCGCAAACTGATCAAGGAGCAAGGCTTCGGGCCGGGCGATGCCTTGCCGTCGCAACGGGATCTGGCGGTGCAGTTGGGGGTGAGTCGGGCCTCGTTGCGCGAGGCGTTGTCATCCCTGAGCGCGTTGGGTGTGGTCAGTGTGCAGCCTGGGAAGGGCGTGTTCGTGCAGGCTGTTGAGGAGTCGCCGGGGTTTGCCTGGCCGTTCGCGGCCCAGGCCACGCCGCTGGATATCTTCCAGTTGCGCTATGCACTGGAAGGGTTCGCGGCGGGGTTGGCGGCGGTGACGCTGACCATCGATGAGCTGGACAGCCTGGAAGATAACGTCGAGGCCATGCGCAAGGTACTCAAGACTGGCGACTTCGAGGCGGCCGCGCGGCTGGACTTCGAATTCCATCAGCGCATCCTGCTGGCCAGCGGTAATCAGGCCATGGTGAGCATCCTGAGTGCCAGCGCCGAGGTGTTCCTGGAGAGTCAGAAGCTACCGTTCATCCGGCCGGAGCGGGCCATGGAAACCTGGCAGGAACACCGCAGGATCCTGCGCGCCCTAGCCCGGCGCGCCAGTGCGGCGGCGCAGAAAACCATGCAGGAACACGTGCGCAATGCGGCGCTGCGTACGGGTATTGCCTTTGTGATTCCCGTCACGCCGTGAGTTGGGCTATACCCAAACTCATGCAGCACCATAGCAAGACTCAATCAGAGGCGGCTTCCTGAACGCGGGAAGGGCGGCTATGATGGGCCACGTTTTTTTTGCTTACAATCCGGAGACATCCATGAGCAACGATCTTATCAAGCACGTCACCGACGCGACCTTTGAGGCCGAAGTACTCAAGGCTGCTGGCCCGGTGCTGGTTGACTACTGGGCTGAATGGTGTGGCCCTTGCAAAATGATCGCTCCAGTCCTGGACGACATTGCAACCACCTACGAAGGCAAGTTGACCATTGCCAAGCTGAACATCGACGACAACCAGGAAACCCCGGCCAAGCACGGCGTGCGTGGTATCCCGACCCTGATGCTGTTCAAGAACGGCAACGTCGAAGCGACCAAAGTAGGCGCGCTGTCGAAGTCTCAGCTGCAAGCTTTCCTCGACGCGAACATTTAAGCGTCGTCAAAAAAGCCCCGCAAATAGCGGGGCTTTTTCGTGAAACAGGGCTAGACGCTCCGAAACTCAGGTGGTACATTCGGCCCCGCACTGGTTTCTCCACTGCCCCCTGCATGCCGTCGCCGACGCACTCCTTTTCGATTAGTACGCGATCCTGTCGCCTTCTCCGCGGCGCGGCCTCATTAAGCCAAAAGCTTAATTTCCCCCCTCCATAAATGATTACGTCATTCCTATATGAATCTGACTGAACTCAAGCAAAAGCCGATTACCGACCTGCTCCAGCTGGCCGAAGAAATGGGCATAGAAAATATGGCCCGTTCGCGCAAGCAGGACGTGATTTTCTCCCTGCTGAAAAAGCACGCGAAAAGCGGCGAGGAAATCTCCGGTGATGGCGTGCTGGAGATTCTCCAGGACGGCTTCGGCTTCCTCCGCTCTGCTGACGCCTCCTATCTTGCCGGCCCCGACGATATCTACGTCTCGCCGAGCCAGATCCGTCGCTTCAACTTGCGCACCGGTGACACCATCGTTGGCAAGATCCGCCCTCCGAAGGAAGGTGAGCGTTATTTCGCCCTGCTCAAGGTCGACACGATCAACTTCGATCGTCCCGAGAACGCGAAAAACAAGATTCTCTTCGAGAACCTGACGCCGCTGTTCCCGACCGTGCGCATGAAGATGGAAGCCGGTAACGGTTCCACCGAAGACTTGACCGGTCGTGTGATCGACCTGTGCGCCCCGATCGGCAAGGGCCAGCGTGGCCTGATCGTCGCACCGCCGAAAGCCGGTAAGACCATCATGCTGCAGAACATTGCAGCGAACATCGCGCGTAACAATCCTGAAGTTCACCTGATCGTGCTGTTGATCGATGAGCGTCCAGAAGAAGTGACCGAAATGCAGCGCACCGTGCGCGGCGAAGTGGTTGCCTCCACGTTCGATGAGCCGCCAACCCGCCACGTGCAGGTTGCCGAAATGGTGATCGAGAAGGCCAAGCGCCTGGTCGAACACAAGAAGGACGTGGTGATCCTGCTCGACTCCATCACCCGTCTGGCCCGTGCCTACAACACCGTGATCCCGAGCTCCGGCAAGGTATTGACCGGTGGTGTCGATGCCCACGCCCTGGAGAAACCGAAGCGTTTCTTCGGCGCCGCGCGGAACATCGAAGAAGGCGGCTCGCTGACCATTATCGCCACCGCACTGGTTGAAACCGGTTCGAAGATGGACGAAGTGATCTACGAAGAGTTCAAGGGTACCGGTAACATGGAACTGCCCCTGGACCGTCGCATCGCGGAAAAACGCGTGTTCCCGGCGATCAACATCAACCGTTCCGGCACTCGCCGCGAAGAGTTGCTGACCGCCGACGACGAACTGCAGCGCATGTGGATCCTGCGCAAGCTGCTGCACCCGATGGATGAAGTTGCAGCCATCGAGTTCCTGGTCGACAAGCTGAAAACCACCAAGACCAACGACGAGTTCTTCCTGTCGATGAAGCGTAAGTAATACGACGTTTCAGGTCCGAAAGAATGGCGCCCTCAGGGGCGCCATTTTTTTTCGCCTGCTTTTTAAGCGCCGTTGGCACCCAAATGCACCGCGATAAGCTGCCAGCGGCCGCCATAGCAGGTAGGATGTACGCCTATTTTACGGGTGGCATGGTTAATGAAATTCAAGGATCTTCGGGATTTCGTGCAGCAACTTGAGCAGCGCGGAGAGTTGAAACGTATCCAGATGCCGATTTCCCCGGTGCTGGAAATGACTGAGATTTGCGACCGTACCCTGCGTAACAAGGGCCCGGCGCTGCTGTTCGAGAACCCGACCGGCTTTGATATCCCGGTGCTCGGCAACCTGTTCGGCACGCCCGAGCGCGTGGCCTTTGGCATGGGCGCCGAGTCGGTCAGCGAGCTGCGCGAGATCGGCAAGCTGCTGGCCTTCCTCAAGGAGCCCGAGCCGCCCAAGGGACTCAAGGACGCCTGGTCGAAGCTGCCGATCTTCCGCAAGATCATTGCCATGGCCCCCAAAGTGGTCAAGGACGCGGTGTGCCAAGAGGTCGTCATCGAAGGCGACGACGTCGACCTGGCCATGCTGCCGGTGCAAACCTGCTGGCCCGGCGATGTCGGCCCGCTGATCACCTGGGGCCTGACCGTCACCAAGGGCCCGAACAAGGACCGCCAGAACCTCGGTATCTATCGCCAGCAAGTGATCGGCCGCAATAAGGTGATCATGCGTTGGCTGAGCCACCGTGGCGGCGCGCTGGACTTCCGCGAATGGTGCGAAAAACACCCCGGCAAACCTTTCCCGGTCTCCGTGGCCTTGGGCGCCGACCCGGCGACCATCCTCGGCGCCGTGACCCCGGTGCCCGACAGCCTGTCCGAATACGCGTTCGCTGGCCTGCTGCGGGGTAACCGCACCGAGTTGGTGAAGTGCCGTGGCAACGACCTGCAAGTGCCGGCTACTGCCGAAATCATCCTCGAAGGTGTGATTCATCCGGGCGAAATGGCCGATGAAGGCCCTTACGGCGACCACACCGGCTACTACAACGAAGTCGACAGCTTCCCGGTGTTCACCGTCGAGCGCATCACCCACCGCATCAAGCCGATCTACCACAGTACCTATACCGGTCGTCCGCCGGATGAGCCGGCCATTCTGGGCGTTGCGCTCAACGAAGTGTTCGTGCCGATCCTGCAGAAGCAATTCCCGGAGATCACCGATTTCTACCTGCCGCCGGAAGGCTGCTCGTACCGCATGGCCATCGTGACCATGAAGAAGTCGTACCCAGGCCATGCCAAGCGGGTAATGCTCGGTGTGTGGTCGTTTTTGCGACAGTTCATGTACACCAAGTTCGTTATTGTCACCGACGACGACATCAATGCCCGCGATTGGAACGACGTGATCTGGGCCATCACCACGCGCATGGACCCCAAGCGCGACACGGTGATGATCGATAACACGCCGATCGACTACCTCGACTTCGCCTCGCCGGTGTCGGGTCTGGGTTCAAAGATGGGCCTGGACGCCACCCACAAGTGGCCGGGTGAAACCACCCGCGAGTGGGGCCGGGTGATCGTCAAGGATGAAGCCGTCACCGCCCGTGTCGATGCGATCTGGAAAGAATTGGGAATAGATTGATGCGTGTAACCCTGCAACCTTCCGGCGCCGTGCTGGAGCTGGTCCCCGGCGAGCGAATCCTCGAAGGCGCGCGCCGCCTAGGGTACGAATGCCCCCAGGCCTGTCGCAACGGCGTGTGCCATGTGTGCGCTGCGTTGTTGGTGGAAGGCCGCGTGCAGCAGGCCGGTGAAGTACGTGATCACGGTGAGTTCTATACCTGCATTGCCGAGCCGCTGGAAGATTGCATTGTGTTGTGGGATGGCGTGCTGGCGCCGGGAGAGTTGCCGTTGCGCAAGTTGTCGTGCCAATTGAGTGAATGCGTCGAGGTGGGTGGCGATGTGTGGCGCGTGCGCCTGCGTGCGCCGGCTGGCAAAGCGGTGCGTTACCACGCCGGGCAATACCTGATGATCGAGCGGGAGAACGGCGAGAAGTCCGCGTTTTCCCTGGCCTCGGCCCCCCACGCCGGGCGCGAGCTGGAGCTGCATGTGCTGGCCCGTGAGGACAGCGCGCGCACGTTGCTTGAACAGTTGCAACGCAACCAGATGGCCCGTGTCGAGCTGCCTTTTGGTGATACCCACCTGGCCGAGCTGCCGGATGGGCCGCTGGTGCTGATCGCCGCCGGCACCGGCATGGCGCAGATGCACAGCCTGATCGAACACTGCCGAGCTTCTGGCTTCAAGCACCCGGTGCACCTGTACTGGGGCGTGCGCCGTCCGGAAGATTTCTACGAGATTGAACACTGGGACCAGTGGCTGCAACTGCCCAACCTGTTCCTGCACAAGGTCGTCAGTGACCTGTGCGGCTGGGAAGGGCGCTGCGGGTTGCTGCATGAAGCCGTGTGCGAAGACATCACCAACCTCAAGTCGGTACACGTCTACGCCAGCGGTTCACCGGCCATGATCTACGGCACGCTGGATGCGCTGGTCGAAGCTGGCATGGATGCGCACCAGATGCGTGCCGATGTGTTTGCCTACGCCCCCCGCCCCTGAAGCCTTACGCTGAACCCCTGTGGGAGCTGGCTTGCCTGCGATAGCGGTGTGCCAGCCGACCCATGTTTTCCTGACCCACCGCTATCGCAGGCAAGCCAGCTCCCACACTGATCTGCACTGTGCTTAGAAGCGTACGCCAGTCGTGACCATTGCCGCATTGAACCCCAGCAACACCACCTCCGCCGCCACCGGCCCGTAATGCGCGCCTACCGACGGAATGATCACCGGCGCCACGCCGAATCGGTTCAACGGGATCTTGTCGCGGTACTTGCCGCGATAACCCTGGATCGCCCCGCCCGTCAGCTTCAAATACACCGGATAGTCGGCCATATCGTAGCGTTTTCCCGCATACGCATAGTACGAGCGCTGCCGGAACGAGTTGCGAAACGTCGCCCCGCCATACACAAATCCTGAGGCTTCATTGCGCTCCAGGCCGATCAGGTCCTGGTTGTTGTTGTGCTCGGGGTCGGGCGCGAAATGCCGGGTGTAGACGCTGGTCTGTGCGTACCAGAAGCCTTTGTCATCTTCGGTGACCGGCGCTTCGCCCGCCAGGGCGGTGGTGGCCTGAGCCAGGAACAGCAGGCCAGGCAATCGGAATTTTTTCATGGGTGCGACCTCGGTAGTCGGTTTGATGGGCGGCTAGGTGGGTCGTGATCTGTGTCCTATTTTGACGGCTTGGCACGTTTCCAGGCTGAACCGGGGCTGAAAGTAGCGGGATTGGCCCCTGCAATCCTGACGAATGGGTCATTTTGCTTATGCATTCGCTTATGCTTTAAAGGTATTTAATTTGTTACATAAATATCCTTAAGCTATATCGCAACGGACTACCGACTCAATCACAACCACCAACAACTGACCGCCACCGCCCGCCAGCCGGATCGATCGTATGAACTCAGGACACGACGTTCTGGTTTTTGATTCAAGGGGAGCGGTATGGGGAGCTACAAGCAACACGCGCTGTACTCGGCGATTTTGTCGGCCAATTTGCTGACCGCCGTGAGTTTCAATCCAGTCTTCGCGGCCGAAACGTCCGCCACCGATGCACCCAAGCTCGACACCGTGATCGTCACCGGCACCCGCGCCCAAGAGCGTACGGCCAGTGCGTCGCTGTCGCCTATCGATGTGATTTCCGGCGACACCCTGCGCAGCACCGGTTCCGATGAGCTGGGGGCAGTGTTGGCGCGGCTGATTCCGTCGATCAACTTCCCACGCCCGAGCCTGGTGGACGGCGCCGAACTGGTGCGCCCTGCGCAGCTGCGTGGGTTGTCGCCGGATCAGGTGCTGGTGTTGGTCAATGGCAAGCGCCGCCATACCAGCGCCTTCGTCAACCTGGGCGGGGCGGTGGGCCGCGGCTCGGCGCCAGCGGATTTGAATGCGATCCCGCTGTCGGCGGTCGACCATATCGAAGTGCTGCGCGATGGTGCGTCCGCGCGTTATGGCTCCGATGCGATTGCCGGGGTGATCAACGTGATCCTCAAACACGCCGACCATGGTGGTTCGATCTCCTCCAAGTTCGGCGAGTACAAGAAGGGCGACGGCATCCAGCGCAACCTCAGTGGCAACACCGGCGTGGCATTGGGTGATAACGGCTTTATCAACCTCTCGGCCGAAGGCGCCGACAACGACTACACCAACCGTGCCGGCAAGGATTTGCGTCCAGCCAGCGTAGGCTCCACGACCTACGGTCAGCAGGTGTTTCGCCAGGGCGAGCCGGCCACCAATGAAGGCAAATTCCAGTTCAACTCGGAATATTCCTTCAACGATGCGGCCGAGTTCTACACCTTCGGCGGCTACAGCAAGCGTCGTGGCGAGACGGCGGCGTTCTACCGGGCGAGCAATGCGTCCAACAATATTCCGGCGCTCAATCCCAATGGCTATTTGCCGCTGATCAAGGGCAACCTGGAAGACACGTCGTTGGTGGTGGGCCTGCGTGGGCTGTTGGCCTATGACTGGCATTACGACCTGTCGGCCAACTACGGCAAGAACCAGTACGAGCTGAGCACCGAAACCATCAACACGTCACTGGGTCTGGCCACGCCGCGAAAGTTCGACAACGGCACCCTGAGCAACGACCAGAAACAAGTCAGCCTGGACCTGTCCCGTGAATTTGACCTGGGCTTCCTGCCGTACCCGGTCTCCGTGGCTTTTGGCGGTGAATACCTGCGCCAGGGTTATGAGATTGAGGCGGGTGAGCCGGCATCCTACTACCAGACCGGCAGTTCGGGCCTCGGCGGCTTCCGTGATGCCGACGCCGGCAGCAGTTCACGTCACAACTGGGCGCAGTACCTGGACCTGGAAACCAACTTCACCGAAAAACTCAGCGCGTCGGCGGCCGTACGGCATGAGGATTACAGTGACTTCGGTTCCAATGTCAGCGGCTCGCTGTCGGCCCGCTACGATTTCACCCCACAGGTGGCCTTGCGCGGCAGCATTTCCAACGGATTCCGCGCGCCGTCCCTGGCTCAGCAGAACTTCGCGTTTACTTCGTCGCAGTTGATCGGCAGCGACATCCGCGAGGCCGGTACTTTCCCAGCCTCCAGCCAGGTCGCACGCCTGCTGGGCGCAGAGGACCTGAAGGCCGAAAAGTCGCGTAACTACAGCCTTGGTCTGGTGCTGGAGCCCGCCGATGACCTGACCGTAACGGTGGATGTGTACCGCATCGATATTCGTGACCGCATCAGCCTGTCGTCCAACCTCAACCTGGACCCGGCCACCCAGGCTTATCTGCGCGCCAATGGCGTGGGCAACATCAACTACACCACCGCCCGCTACTTCACCAACGCTACGGACACCAGCACCGACGGCGTCGATCTGGTGGCCAACTACCGCTACCAGTTCGATAACGGCATCCGCTGGAACAGCACCGTGGGCTACAACTACAACCACACCAAGGTCACGGACGTGAAGCCCAACCCGGCCATCCTCGACAGCTTGGGTGCGAACTTGGTGCGGGTGGACCGCCGCGAGAAAAGCGGTCTGCTGGGCGATACCACGCCTGAACACAAGTTGAGCCTGGGTAACGACTTCAGCTACGGCAATTGGGCGCTGCACAGCAACCTGGTGCGCTATGGAGAATTCACCAGCTACCAGGCTGACAAGGTCAACGACCAGACCTTCAAGGCGGCTTGGGTGTTGGATTTGTCGGCGGACTACAAGTTGAAGAACTGGACCTTCACCCTCGGCGGCGACAACGTCACCGATAAATACCCGGAAAAGGTCAATGCCTTCGCCAGCAGTGGTGGCAACTTGGCCTATAGCACTTTTTCGCCGTACGGTTACAGCGGCGCGTTCTATTACGGTAAAGTTGCCTATAACTGGTAATACACAGGAGACCTAAGCGATTTGCCATGACCGTCATTGAATCCGATCTTTTGCAATTGGCTTACCCTCCGCGGCTCGATCTTGGGCCGCAACTCACTCACGAACAGTTGATGAGCTCAATGCAGGCCACCATGGCCCAGCACAAGGGTGGGCCGGTCTGGCTTTTCGCTTATGGTTCGCTGATCTGGCGCCCTGAATGCTCGTCGACCGAGCGGGTGCGGGCACGGGTCCACGGTTATCATCGTGGCCTGTACCTATGGTCCCATGAGCATCGGGGTACGCCGGAACTGCCGGGGTTGGTTTTCGGTTTGGATCGCGGTGGCTCTTGCAGCGGGTTTGCCTACCGCCTGCCGGAAGATCAGTTGGAGGCCTCGCTCTACGCCTTATGGCAGCGCGAGATGCCTTATCCCTCCTACCGGCCGCATTGGCTCAGTTGCCGTCTCGAAGATGGCAGCACGGTGCAGGCATTGGGATTTGTCTTGGAGCGGCACTTGCCCAGCTACGCCGGTAACCTGCCCGACATCGTGCTGAACCATGTGTTGCAGAGTGCTTGCGGGCGTTACGGCACCACTCGCGATTATGTCGAGCAGACCGTCAACGCCCTGCGTAGCCACGCCATGCCAGATAAGAACCTGGAGGCGCGGCTCAAGCGTTGTGCAAAGGGTTGCTCAGGCGCTTAGCGCGCCGAGCTGACGCTGTTGGTGTGCCACAGCGTTGGGATCAGGAAGGCGATGGCCAAGATACATGCGCCAATCAGCAGCACGAAACCACCGTCCCAGCCGAAATGGTCCACGGTGTAGCCCATGGCCGCACTCGCCGCCACCGAACCACCCAGGTAACCGAACAGGCCGGTGAAACCCGCAGCGGTGCCAGCGGCTTTCTTCGGTGCCAGTTCCAGCGCCTGCAGGCCGATCAGCATTACCGGGCCGTAGATCAGGAAGCCGATGGAGAACAGCGCGATCATGTCGACCATCGGGTTGCCCGGCGGGTTGAGCCAGTACACCAGGGTCGCCACGGTCACCAGTGCCATGAACACGATGCCGGTCAGGCCACGGTTGCCACGGAAGATCTTGTCCGACATCCAGCCGCACAGCAGCGTGCCTGGGATACCGGCCCATTCATAAAAGAAGTACGCCCACGAGGATTTATCCA
This sequence comes from Pseudomonas reactans, assembly GCF_013385825.1. GTDB lineage: Bacteria > Pseudomonadota > Gammaproteobacteria > Pseudomonadales > Pseudomonadaceae > Aquipseudomonas > Aquipseudomonas reactans. The sequence goes on from NZ_JACAPG010000008.1 coordinate 35,795, forward strand.
CGGTGAAGTGCTTGGCTTCTTTCAAGTAGGTCGGCGCCCAGTCCAGCACGCCGTAGCGCAGCAGGTAGACGAACACGTTGGCGAAGGCGATGTACCACAGCATTTTGTTGCGCAGCACGTACTTGACGAAGATTTCCTTGGCGCTGAATTCGTCTTCGTGGCTGGCGTCGTAGCCTTCCGGGTAGTCGTTCTTGTACTTCTCGATAGGCGGCAGGCCCACCGATTGCGGGGTGTCGCGCATGGTGATGAAGGCAAAGGCCGCCACCAGCAGGGCCACAGTGGCCGGTACGTAGAAGGCTGCGTGCCAGTCGTTGAACCAAGCCATGCCCAGCAGGAACAGCGGGCCGATCAGGCCGCCACCGACGTTGTGCGCCACGTTCCATACCGAAACCACGCCGCCGCGTTCTTTCTGCGACCACCAGTGCACCATGGTGCGCCCACTTGGCGGCCAGCCCATGCCTTGGGCCCAGCCGTTGATGAACAGCAAAATGAACATCATGGTCACGCTGGACGTCGCCCAAGGCGCGAAACCGAAAATGAACATCACCCCGGCCGAAACCAGCAGCCCGAAGGGCAGGAAGTAGCGTGGGTTGGAGCGGTCGGACACCAGGCCCATGAGGAACTTGGACAGGCCGTAGGCAATCGCGATGGCCGACATCGCCAGGCCCAGTTCGCCGCGGGTGTAACCCTCGTCGATCAAGTAGGGCATGGCTAGGGAGAAGTTTTTGCGCAGCAGGTAGTAACCGGCGTAACCGAAGAAAATACCCGCGAAGATCTGCCAGCGCAGGCGTCGGTAGGTACTGTCTATTTTTTCTTCAGGCAGGGGCGCCTGATGGGCGGCAGGACGAAAGAAAGCAAACATTCAAGAGCTCCAAATTTCTTGTTTTGACTGCGGATGCGAATGTTACAGTTTCGTTACCGAAAATAGCATCGCCTCTTATCTGCAAACACAGGAAATGAGAGCAATTGCATGTTCTCTTACGAACATGTCGCGAATAGATAAGTGATGGTCGTAAATAGATCTGTAGGAGCCGGCTTGCCGGCGATGAGGCCCGAAAGGTGGACGTGATCGTTCGGCGGTCATCGCCGGCAAGCCGGCTCCTACAGGGGAAGGTCAGCGAGTCTGGACGACGACCTTGCCCACAGCCCGGCGCTGCCCCAGGTCATTGATCGCCTGGGCGGCTTGTTCCAGCGGATACACCTGCGACACCAGCGGCTTGAGCTTGCCTTCGCCATACCAACTGAACAACTGCTGGAAATTCGCCGCATTGTCCTGCGGTTGGCGCTGGGCAAACGAACCCCAGAACACCCCGACCACCGCCGCACCCTTGAGCAACGCCAGGTTCACCGGTAGTTCCGGAATGCGCCCGCTGGCGAAACCCACCACCAGCAGGCGGCCGTTCCAGGCAATGGCACGGATGGCCTGGTCGAACAGGTCGCCACCCACCGGATCGTAGATCACATCGGCGCCGTTGCCGTCGGTGAGGCGCTTGATCTCGTCTTTCAGGCTGGCTTCGCTGTAGTTGATCAGCTCATCGGCGCCCGCGGCCTTGGCCACTGCGAGTTTGTCGGCACTGCTGGCGGCGGCGATTACCCGCGCGCCCATGGCCTTGCCGATTTCTACGGCGGCCAGGCCCACGCCACCGGAGGCGCCGAGCACCAGCAGGGTTTCGCCGGGTTGCAGGTTGGCGCGTTGTTTCAGCGCGTGCATGGAGGTGCCGTAGGTCATGCTGAAGGCGGCGGCAGTGTTGAAGTCCATGCTCGGCGGGATCGGCAGCACGTTGTAGCCGGGCACCGCGACCTGCTCGGCAAAACTGCCCCAGCCGGTCAGCGCCATCACCCGGTCACCGACTTTCAGGTGGCTGACCTTTTCCCCCACTTCACTGACCACGCCCGCCGCTTCACCACCCGGCGAAAACGGGAAAGGCGGCTTGAACTGGTACTTGCCCTCGATGATCAGCGTGTCCGGGAAGTTGACCCCGGCGGCATGCACGTCCAGCAGGATTTCGTTCTTCTTGATCGCCGGGCTGGCGATCTCTTCCAGCACCAGGGTTTCGGCGGGGCCGAAGGCTTTGCACAGCACAGCTTTCATCGGACTATTCCTTTTGGCGTCGTGGCCGATAAGTGTAGGAGGGTACGCCCGTGGGTCAACGAGCATGCCCGGGCCTGATAAGCCGCCATAAGCTTGTGCTCTGCCTTGCTAGCGTTATGCTACCCGGCAACCGAATGTGAGGAATGAACTGTGAAAGCGTGGATCCTGTTGATGCTGGCCCTGACGTTGCCGATGGCGGCCCAAGCCGAAGAAGCCAAAGAAGGCGAGGCGCCGAAGGTCAGCTATATCAGCCTGAGCCCGCCATTTGTGGGCAACTACGGCCTGGATGGCACGGCGAAACTCAAGGTGTTCAAGGCCGACATCGCCCTGCGCGTGACCGGCCCCGAAGCGGCTGCTGCCGTCAAAGCCAACGACGCGTTGATCCGTAATCAACTGGTGGCGCTGTTCACCCAGCAGACCAACGAGGCCATGAGCACCGTGGAAGGCAAGGAAAAACTGCGCCAGGAAGCCCTCAAGCAAACCCAGCAAGTGATGAATGACGAGACCGGCAAACCGGTGGTGGAAGATCTGCTGTTCAACAACTTGATCATCCAGTAATCACCAATAGGGTGCGGTTTCAGGAAGCCAGGCTCTTCCTGAACCGCGCCAGTGCCACTGCAAAGAACACCAACCCAATCCCCGCCAGCGCCAACAAATCCGGCCACACCACGCTCACGCCCGCATCGCGGAACAGAATCGCTGCACTCAAACTCACAAAATGCGTCGACGGCGAGCCCTGCATCAACCACTGCAACCACTCGGGCATGCTGTCCAACGGCGTACTGCCGCCGGAGAGCAGCAGCATCGGGATGATCACCGGGATTGCCAGCAGGCCGAACTGCGGCGTCGAGCGGGCGAGGGTGGCGAGGAAGATGCCCAGCGCGGTGCTGGCAAACAAGTACAGCGCCGTCACCAACAGAAACAAACTCAGCGACCCGGCCAGCGGTACGCCGAGCAACCCTTTGACCACCACTTCCAGCGACAGCCAAGTGCACAGCACCACCACCAGCATGTTGCTCCAGATTTTCGCCAGCATGATTTCCAGCGCTGTCAGCGGCAATACCAGCAGATGGTCGAGGGTGCCGTGTTCGCGTTCGCGCAGCAGCGCGGTGCCCGTCAGGATAATGGCGAGGATGGTGATGTTGTTGACGATCTGGATCACTGCCAGAAACCAGCCGCCCTCCAGGTTGGTGTTGAACAGCGCGCGAGTCGTGAGCTGGGCGGGCGCCTGGCTGGCGGCGGCTTGCCCGCTGTAGGTCAGCAATTCCCGCTGGAAGATCCGCCCGATATAGCCCGCGCCCATGAATGCCTGGCTCATGGCCGTGGCGTCCACGTTCACCTGCACGCCGGGTTGGCGACCGGCCAACAGGTCAGCCTGGAAGTTCGCCGGCACATTGATCACGAAGGTGTATTCGCCGCTGTCCATGACCCTGTCCAACTGGTCATAGGCCAATGGCGTGGGCGCTTGAAATTCGGGCGGCTGCAGCGCCTCGGCCAGTTGCCGCGACAGCGAGCTGTGGTCTTCATCGACAAACGCCACGCTGGCGTTGTGCACGCCGATCACCGAGCCGGCGGCGGGCATATAGATGGCGACGGTGAAGGCGTAGAACAGAAACAGCAGCAACACGCTGTCATGGCGCAGGCTGGTCAGTTCCTTGATCCCCAGGCGCAGGATATGCGCGAACTTATGCATCAGGCCTCCTGCTTCTTGAGCATGACCAGGCTCAGCCCGGTAAACCCGACAAAGAACCCGAACAGCGCCAGGCATTGCGGCCACAACTGGCGCAGGTCCAAGGCCTTGGTGAAGGTGCCCACGGCGACATCCAGGAAGTGCCCCGCCGGAAACAGCATGCCCATCAACGCCGCTGCGCCTTCCAGGGACGAGCGCGGCACGATCAGCCCGGAGAATTGGATGGTCGGCAGGCTGGTGATGATCATGGTGCCGAGGATTGCCGCGATCTGGGTGCGGGTGAACGCCGAAATCAGCAGGCCCATGCTGGTGGTCGCCAGCACATAGAGCAGGCCGCCGAACGCCAGCGTCAGGCCGCTGCCCTTGAACGGCACGCCGAACAGCCAGCGGTTCATCGCCACCAATACCGCCAGGTTGACCAGGCTCACGGCCAGGTACGGCGCCTGTTTGCCGAGCAGGAATTCCAGCCGGGTCAGGGGCGTGGCGTAGAAGTTGGTGATCGAGCCCAGTTCCTTCTCGCGCACGATGCCGAGGGCGGTGAGCATCGCTGGGATAAACGCCAGGATCAGCGCCATCACACCGGGGCCGATGGCATTCACGCTGACCACGTCTTGGTTGTAGCGAAAGCGCGTTTCCAGCTTGACGGCCGCTGGGTTGTTGCGCGGCAGGCTGCTCAGTTCGGCCAGTTGCTGCAGGTTTTCCTGGTGCACAGCCTCGACATAGTTGCGGCTGGTTTCCGCGCGAAACGGCATGCCGCCATCGAGCCAGGCGGCCACGCTGGGCTGGCGGCCAGCGTAGAGATCGCGGCCAAAGCCGGGTGGGATCTCCAGGGCCAGTTTGATTTCCGAACGTTGCAGGCGCCGGTGCAATTCAGTTGAGTCCTGAATCGGCGGTTGCTCGGCGAAGTAGCGTGAGCTTCGGAACGCCTCCAGGTAGGCGCGGCTTTGCGGTGTCTGGTCCTGGTCGTAGACGGCGAAGGCGAGTTTCTCCACATCCAGGGAAATGCCGTAGCCGAAGATCACCATCATGAACATCGCACCCAGCAGCGCGAAGGCCATGCGCACCTTATCGCGCAGCAGCTCTTTGCCTTCGCGGCTGGCCACGGCCAATAGGCGGGCCAGGCTGAAACCGCGTTTGCTCACGGGCGGCGCGCTGGTTTCACTGACGGTTGCGGCGGGCGCCGTGGGCTCGGGTTCGCCTTGGGCCTGTTCCAGGCAGGTGACGAACGCCGCTTCCAAGGTGTCGCCCTGGAACTGCCGTTGCAACGCATCCGGCGTATCGCAGGCGAGCACCTTGCCCGCGTGCATCAGGGAGATGCGGTCGCAACGCTGGGCCTCGTTCATAAAGTGCGTGGACAGGAAAATCGTCACACCTTGTTCGCGGGATAGCTCGATCAGCAATCGCCAGAAGTCATCCCGCGCCGCTGGGTCGACGCCCGACGTAGGTTCGTCGAGGATCAGCACTTCCGGGCGATGCAGCACCGCCACCGCCAATGACAGACGCTGGCGCAGGCCGAGTGGCAACTCGCCCGACGGTTGTTCGGCGACATCCCCCAGGTCAAACCGCTGGATCAGCTCATCAATGCGCGGACCGCTGTCGGCCTTGGGCAAGTCGAACAATTGCGCATGCAGCACCAGGTTCTGGCGCACGCTGAGTTCGCCATACAACGAGAAGCTTTGCGACATGAAACCCACGCGCTTGCGGGTCGCGAGGTCCTTGGCGTTCACCGGATTACCCAGCAGCGTCGCGCTGCCCTCGGTGGCGGGCATCAGCCCGGTGAGCACCTTCATGGTGGTGGTCTTGCCGCAGCCGTTGGAGCCGAGGAAGCCGAAGATCTCGCCGCGACCAATGGCGAAGCTGACCTTGTTCACGGCGGTGAAATCGCCGAAACGCAGGGTCAGGTCGTGAGCTTCGATGGCGATATCGGCGTTGTCGCTTTGCCTCGGTGGAATCACCAGCGGCTGGTTGTCGTGGGCGCTGTCGCCCTGGAAGTGGGTGAAGGCTTCGTCCAGTTTGCCGCTGGCGGTCGCGCCCGCCAGTTCACGGCTCAGGCCGTCTGCAATCAGCTTGCCGCGATCGAGCATCAGGCAATGTTCGAATTGCTCGGCTTCTTCCATGTAGGCCGTGGCCACTAGCAGCGTCAGTTGCGGGCGTTCGCGGCGCACGGTTTCTACCAGTTCCCAGAAACGTCGGCGGGACAGCGGATCGACGCCGGTGGTGGGTTCGTCGAGGATCAACAGGTCAGGGTCGTGGATCAGCGCGCAACACAGGCCGAGTTTCTGCTTCATCCCACCGGACAGCTTGCCCGCCGGGCGTTCGGCGAAGCGCGCAAGGTCGGTGGCCAGCAGCAGGTTGTGCATGCGCTGGTCGCAGTCGGCTTTCGACAGGCCAAACAACGTGGCGAAGAAACGGATGTTCTCGCTGATGGACAACTCGGGATACAAGTTGCCGCCCAGCCCTTGAGGCATAAAGGCGATGCGCGGGTACAGGCTGTTGCGGTGGCGGCGGTCTTCAAGCGCACCGCCCAGCACTTGCAGTTGACCGTCCTGGAGCTTTTTGACCCCGGCGATCAACCCCAGCAGGCTCGACTTTCCCGCGCCATCCGGCCCGATCAACCCGCAACGCGTACCGGCCGGGAGGCTGAACGTGATGTCGAGCAGGGCCTGTTGCTTGCCATAGCGATGGTTGATCGCCGTGGCTTGCAGCGCCAGGCCGGTCATTGCAGGTTGGCCGGCCAGTCGATGTCGGCCGTGCGCACGTAGCCGGCGCCGGGCATGCCGGGTTTGGCCTGGGGCACGGCGCTGGGTTGGGTCAGGCGCAGTTTGACGCGGAACACCAGTTTCTGGCGTTCATTGCGGGTTTCAACTTCTTTGGGGGTGAACTGAGATTTGGCGGCGACAAAGCTGATCTTCGCCGGCAGCGGTTGGTCAGGCAGCGCGTCGAGCAGAATACGCGCATCGCTGCCAACGGTGAGGCGGCCGGTGACGGAGGCGGGCAGGTAGAGGTTCATGTATTGATCGTTGGGGTCGATCAGCAACAGGACACGCCCGCCCGCGCCGAGCACTTCGCCAGGCTCGGCCAGGCGCAGCTGGATAATGCCGTCGATGGGCGCGCGCAGGCTGCTGTCGTCGATCTCGCTGGTGAGCTGGGCGACCTGGGCCTCGGCGGCGCCGATCGCGGCCTTCACCGAGTTGACTTGGGCTTGTGCTGCGATCACGGCCGCATTGCCGGTGTTCTGCCGCGCCTGCTGTTGGTCAATCAACTGGCTGCTGGCGAAACCGCGCTTGTACAGTTCCTGGGTGCGCTTGAGTTCCTGGTTGGCCAGCAGTTGCTCGCTCTGGCGCAATTGCACGTTGGCCTCGGCGGCCGCGAAGTTTTCCTTGGCGCGCAGCACTTCGGCTTCGGCCTGGGCGCGCTGGGCTTCCAGCGTGCGGGTGTCCATGCGTGCGAGCAGTTGGCCTTTGAGGACCTTGTCGCCTTCGTCCACGCGCACCTCTGCCAGGCGCCCTGGGATCTTGGCGGCGATCTGCACTTCGGTGGATTCCAGGCGGCCGTTGCCCATGCTCAGGCCTTCGGGCAAGCGGTCCTGGGTGGAGCGCCAGTAACCGAAGCCACCGGCACCCAACAACAGGGCGATGAGGGCAATGGCGAAAAGACGGGAGGTGTGATGGTTCGTCGACATGGCTGCTTCCTGCGGCATTAGCGTCCTAGTGTGAGCGGTTCGCCCCTGCGTAGTGTTGATACCCATCAACTGTAGGAGCGGGCTTGCCCGCGAAAAACGTCAACGATAACGCGTACTCTCTGATTTGACGCGGTGTCCTGGCGTTCTTCGCGAGCAAGCTCGCTCCTACAGTGCTTAGCGCAGCGCCAGTACGGCGGCCCATTGCTCGGACGTGACGGCCATTACTGAGAGCCGGCTGCCTTTTTGCACCAGTGGCAGTTCGGCAAGGGCGGCTTGTTGCTTGAGGTAGCCCAGGCCAAGCACTTTGGGGAACGTCTGGACATGCGCGACGTTGATCGCGCTCCACGGATTTTTTTCCGGGGTGGCCTTGGCGTCGAAGTAGTGGCTTTCGGGCTCCAGCGCGGTGGGATCCGGGTAGGCCGCCTCGACGATTTTGCCGATGCCGGCAATGCCCGGTTCCGGGCAGCTGGAGTGGTAGAAGAAAAATTGGTCACCCACCGCCATCGCTCGCAGGAAGTTGCGCGCCTGATAGTTGCGCACCCCATCCCAGCGCGCTTCGCCGAGCTTTTCCAGGCCTTTGATGGAGAGTTCGTCGGGCTCGGATTTCATCAGCCAATAGGCCATTTTGGGGCTCCTGAAATAAGCAGTGGGCAAGTTGTCAGGCAATTTGATGACAAACCGACAGTCGGTTGGCGTCAAGGTTTGCGTGTTGGTTCACGTTACCGCAGAATGCCGGCTTTTAAAGCTTGACGCAGCTGCAACGGACTACTTTGGAACGTTGTTGTCATCGTGTACGAGGTGCCTGCAGGGGGGCAATCGATGCAACGTAAACCGGATTTACTATGGATTTTGGTGATTTTGTTTGGTCTGGGCGTCGTGACCACCGGGTATGCCCAAAGCTTATGGTCGAACAAGACCGATGCTCCCGTTGAACTGGCTCAGCAGCAGCCGCAACCGTTCAAACGCTGACTCTTCTTTCAAGGCGCCGCTGATTCCAGTGGCGTCTTCGCAATGTACCAATGCTTATCGGTGACGGTGCCCGCCAACGGCACATCCCAGCTTGCCTGTGCCAATCGATCGACCTTCTGGCATTCATGGGCCAGGCCCAGCAGCGTCGGCTTGCGCCAGCTCTGTCGGCGCGCCAGGTAAGCCAGGCTGCGATCGTAGAACCCGCCGCCCATGCCCAGGCGTCCACCGGCATCATCGAACCCCACCAACGGCAAAAGCACCAGGTCCAAGGCCCAGACTTTGCGCTGGCGGCTGATATTCACTCGTGGCTCCAGGATGCGAAAGCGATTGGGCAGCAGCTTTTCCCCAGGCCGCACGCGCTGGAACACCATCTTGGTTCGCGGCCACGCGCTGAGCACCGGTAGGTAAGTGGCCTTGCCCCGGCGCTGTGCGGCGCGCAGCAGCAGGCGCGGATCGATTTCACCGTCCGTCGGTAGATACAAAGAGATATGTTTGGCCCGGCGAAACAGCGGGTGCTGTGCCAGTTGCCGATACAGGCCCTGGGCGGCCTTGCGCTGCTCGCTTGGCGTGAGGGCGCGGCGGGCTTTGCGCAACATGCGTCGAAGTTGCGGACGGGAAAGCGGCGCAGGTTCGGTCATGGTTTTCGGCTCATAAAACAATGCCAGTCCGAGGACTGGCATTGAGTTTGGGAATTCAGGCTCCCCGACAGAGCCGCTGTCGACTTAGCCCTTGAACCCGAAAGTTCAAGGTGGAAGATGCAGTAGGCTTTAAGGCTTTCCGTCTAGCGGACATGCACACCAGCCCAACGTGCAACTTCCAGGGTAGTGCGAATCGGCTCAGGGACATCGCCGACTGGCAAACACGCCAGGGAGTGGGGCGAGTATACCTTAAACAGTCGCGGCAATCAGCCCTTGGGTGCGTCTGAATCGCTGGAAAGCACCAGATCGACACGCTCCAGCAGGTCACGCACTTGCTCACGCGTCGAGCCGCTGGCCTGCACGTCAGGGCGTTCCTGCTTATGCAGCAGATCGTGGGTAATGTTCAGCGCGGCCATCACGGCGATACGGTCGGCGCCGATGACTTTGCCGCTGCTGCGGATTTCACGCATCTTGCCATCCAAGTAGCGCGCGGCGCTCACCAGGTTGTTGCGCTCTTCCTGGGGGCAGATGATCGAATATTCTTTATCCAGGATCTGCACGGTGACGCTATTGCTTGAACTCATGAGTCTTGCTCCAGGGCCTTCAGGCGCGAAATCATCGATTCGACCTTACGCCGGGCGATTTCGTTTTTTTCAATGAGGTGAGCGCGTTCCTCGCGCCAGGTCTTTTCCTGAGCTAATAGGAGTCCGTTTTGACTCTTAAGTTGCTCGACCCGAGTAATTAGCAATTCGAGTCTGGCCATCAGCGCTTGCAGGTCGGTGTCTTCCATTGGGTTCCACTGGATTTGTCTGATGAATGGCAACTGCAGGATAAACGATCTGACGCCCTTGATAGTCTTGGTACGTCTGCCGGTGCTAGGATACAGCGCTCCATTCTAGACATTGCGCCGTCTGGCGCCTAGCTCACCATGCCTATTCAGAACTCCCCGTACGACGCTTTTTCCAAACTGCTGAGCACCAGCGGCCATCCCTGCTCGCCTGCCGAACTGCACGGTGTGTTGCTGGGCCGTAGCTGCACCGGCGTTGGCTTTGATGCCGACAACTGGCTGGCTGACGTGGCCGAGCTGCTGGAAACCGAACCGACCGACAACGTGCGTAACGCGCTGATCGGCCTGCAAGAGATGGTCAAGGGCGAGCTGACCGGTGATGACGTCACCGTGGTCCTGCTGCTGCCGACCGACGATGCGCCGCTCGCCGAGCGCGCCGCCGCCCTGGGCCAATGGTGCCAAGGCTTCCTCCACGGTTTCGGCGTCAATGCCGGCGGCCTGGAGTTGAGCACCGACGCCAAGGAAGTGTTGCAGGACCTGGCGGCGATCTCCCAGGTGCAAGACGCCCTGGAAGAGTCCGAAGACGGCGAAGGCGACTACATGGAAGTCATGGAATACCTGCGCGTCGCGCCGTTGCTGCTGTTCACCGAGACCAAAAAGTCCGCTGAACCTGCTTCGCCCAAGCCGTCGCTGCACTAAGAAAGGAAGCCCATCTGCCCATGATCCATATCCCCCGAGCGGAATACACCCGACGCCGCAAGGCGCTCATGGCGCAGATGGAACCCAACAGCATCGCGATCCTGCCGGCCGCTGCCGTGGCGATCCGCAACCGCGATGTCGAACACGTGTACCGCCAGGACAGCGACTTCCAGTACCTGAGCGGTTTCCCCGAGCCGGAGGCGGTGATCGTGCTGATGCCCGGTCGTCAACACGGCGAGTACGTGCTGTTCTGCCGCGAGCGCAATGCTGAACGCGAACTGTGGGACGGCCTGCGCGCCGGCACCGAAGGCGCGATCCGCGACTTTGGCGCCGACGACGCGTTCCCCATCACCGATATCGACGACATCCTGCCTGGTCTCATCGAAGGCCGCGACCGGGTGTACTCGGCCATGGGCAGCAATGCCGAGTTCGACCGGCACTTGATGGAATGGATCAACGTGATCCGCTCCAAAGCCCACTTGGGCGCCCAGCCGCCGAACGAATTCGTTGCCCTGGATCATCTGCTCCACGACATGCGCCTGTATAAATCGGCGGCAGAAGTGAAGGTGATGCGCGAGGCCGCGCGAATCTCTTGCGCCGCCCATGTGAAGGCGATGCAGGCCAGCCGGGCCGGCCTCTATGAGTTCAGCCTGGAAGCCGAGCTGGATTATGAGTTCCGCAAAGGCGGCGCGAAAATGCCGGCCTACGGCTCCATCGTCGCCGCCGGGCGCAACAGCTGCATCCTGCATTACCAGCAGAATGACGCGCTGCTCAAGGATGGCGACCTGGTGCTGATCGACGCCGGTTGCGAAATCGACTGCTATGCCAGCGACATCACCCGTACCTGGCCTGTGAATGGCAAATTTTCGCCGGAACAGAAGGCGATCTACGAAATTGTGCTGGCTTCCCAGGAAGCCGCGTTTGCCGAAATCGCCCCGGACAAGCATTGGAACCAGGCGCATGAGGCAACCGTGCAGGTGATTACTGCCGGTTTGGTGAAGCTGGGGTTGCTGCAGGGTGACGTCGATGAGTTGATCGCCAGCGAAGCCTACAAAGCCTTCTACATGCACCGCGCTGGCCACTGGCTGGGCATGGATGTGCATGATGTGGGCGAGTACAAAGTGGGCGGTGAATGGCGGGTGCTGGAAGTTGGCATGGCGTTGACCGTGGAGCCGGGCATCTACATTTCGCCGGACAACCCGAACGTGGCAAAGAAATGGCGTGGCATTGGCGTACGCATCGAGGACGACGTGGTAGTGACCAAGCAAGGCTGTGAAATCCTGACTGGCGGCGTGCCCAAGACCGTCGCCGACATCGAAGCGCTGATGGCGGCTGCCCGATGAGCCGGGTCAATCTGGCAATCATCGGCGGCGGCTTGGTCGGCGCCAGCCTGGCGCTGGCGTTGCAGGCCGGGGCCAAGGCGCGGGGCTGGAAGATCGTGCTGATCGAACCCTTTGCGCCGGGCGACAGCTACCAGCCGAGCTACGATGCGCGTTCTTCGGCGCTCTCCTACGGCGCCCGGCAGATTTATCAGCGCCTGGGCCTGTGGCAGGACATTTCGCGCCGCGCCGAGCCGATCAAGCAGATCCATGTGTCTGATCGCGGTCGTTTCTCCACCGCGCGTTTGTCCGCAATGGAGGAGGGCGTGCCGGCCCTCGGCTACGTGGTGGAAAACGCCTGGCTGGGCCAATGCCTGTGGCAAGGCCTGGACAAAGACGTGGTCAGCTGGCGTTGCCCGGCCGAAGTCACGCGCATGGAACCGCTGCCCGATGGCTATCGCCTGACGCTCAACGATGAAACCGTGCTGGAGTGCGACCTCGCCGTACTGGCTGACGGTGGCCGTTCCGGCTTGCGCGAGCAATTGGGCATCGGCGTGAAAACCCGCCCGTACAACCAGAGCGCGTTGATCGCCAACATCACTCCAAGCGAATCCCATAACGGTGAGGCCTTCGAGCGCTTCACCGACGAGGGCCCGATGGCCTTGCTGCCGCTGCCGGACAATCGCTGCGCACTGGTGTGGACGCGCATTGGCATGGACGCCCAGCGCCTGGCCAATCTCGATGAACGCAGCTTCTTGAGTGAATTGCAGGGCGTGTTCGGCTACCGCCTGGGCACGCTGAAGCAAGTCGGCGCCCGTCATCTGTACCCGCTGACATTGGTGGAAGCCGAGGAGCAAGTGCGTTCGCACTTGGCGATTCTCGGCAATGCCGCTCACAGCTTGCACCCGATTGCCGGGCAGGGTTTCAACCTGTCCCTGCGCGACGCGAATGCGCTGGCCGAGGCCTTGTTGGCCGGGCCTGCGGTGCCGGGTGACCTGGCCACCTTGCAGGGTTATCGCGAGCGCCAGCGCCTCGACCAGAAGCTCACCGTGGGCTTCTCCGACCAGGTCACGCGCCTGTTCGGCAGCGCCCAACCGCTGGTCGCCCTGGGCCGCAACATGGGCCTGCTGGGCCTGGACTTGCTGCCGCCGGCCAAGCGCTGGTTCGCCCGTCAGGCCATGGGCCTGGGTACCCGTCCCGATGCGTAACTGGTTGATTGAGCGCCTGGGCAAGGCGCGGGTATTGCGCTGGTTCCTGAGCCTGTACCCGCCTTACCTCGGCGCGGGTGTACGGGTGCAAGAACTGACCGCGGATTTCCGGCATGCCAAAGTGCGCATGGGCCTGGGCTGGTACAACCGCAATTACGTCGGCACGCAGTTCGGCGGCAGCCTGTATTCGATGGTCGACCCGTTCTACATGCTGCTGTTGATGGAAAACCTGGGCCGCGACTACATCGTGTGGGACAAGGCGGCGAGTATCGATTTCATTTCGCCGGGCAAAGGCCCGGTGTATGCCGAGTTTTCCATCGATGATGCCTTGCTCGATGAGATCCGCCGGCAGACCGAAGGGGGCGAGAAGTACTTGCCCCACCTCAAGGTCCAGATTCATGACGGCTCCGGCACCCTGGTGGCGCGAGTCGACAAAACCCTTTACGTGCGGCGCAAGCCGCCAGCGAGACAGGCTTAAAGCATGGACATGCGCGCAGATGTGCTGATTGTCGGGGCCGGAATGGTCGGAAGCGCCCTGGCGCTGGCGTTGCAGGGCAGTGGCCTGCAGGTGCTGCTGCTCGACGGCAGCCCGCTGAGCGTCAAGCCGTTCGACCGCGAGGCCGCATTCGAACCCCGCGTGAGCGCCTTGTCGGCCGCCAGCCAGCGCATCCTCGAACGCCTGGGCGTGTGGGACGGCATCGTGTCGCGCCGCGCCAGCCCTTACGGCGAGATGCAGGTGTGGGACGGCAGCGGCACCGGGCAGATCCATTTTTCGGCCGCCAGCGTGCATGCCGAGGTGCTGGGGCATATCGTCGAGAACCGCGTGGTGCAGGATGCGCTGCTCGACCGTCTGCATGACTGCGACCTGGGCCTATTGGCCAATGCGCGCCTGGAACAGATGCGTCGCTCCGGCGATGACTGGCTGCTGACCCTGGCCGACGGCCGCACATTGCGCGCGCCGCTGGTGGTGGCTGCCGATGGCGCCAACTCCGCCGTGCGCCGCCTGACCGGCACCGCCACCCGTGAATGGGATTACCTGCATAACGCCATCGTCACCAGCGTACGCAGCAGCCAGCCGCACCAGCGCACCGCGTGGCAACGGTTTACCGACACCGGCCCATTGGCGTTCTTGCCGCTGGTGCGGGACGGGCAGGAGGATTGGTGTTCGATCGTTTGGTCGACCACGCCGGCTGAGTCCGAGCGCTTGATGGCGCTGGATGATGAAAGCTTCTGCCGTGAGCTGGAGCGCGCCTTTGAAGGGCGGCTCGGCACCGTGCTGAGCGCCGACCCACGCGTCTGCGTGCCACTGCGCCAGCGTCACGCCAAGCGCTATGTGGCCGAAGGCCTGGCGTTGATTGGCGATGCGGCGCACGTCATCCATCCCTTGGCGGGGCAGGGCGTAAACCTGGGTTTCCTGGATGCGGCGACATTGGCTGAAGTCTTGTTGTCTGCGACCGAGCGCGGCGAGCGCCTGGCCGATGTGAAGGTGTTGAGCCGCTACGAGCGCCGGCGCATGCCGCATAACCTGGCGTTGATGGCGGCAATGGAAGGGTTTGAGCGACTGTTCCAGGCCGATCAACTGCCGCTGCGCTGGTTGCGTAATGCCGGGTTGAAAATGGTCGACCAGATGCCCGAAGCCAAGGCTGTGTTTGTGCGCCAGGCGCTGGGCCAGAGCGGGGATCTGCCGGAGCTGGCCAAGCCCTGAAGCGGTTGTGCAACATCTGGTAACGCCTCCACCGAGCGCTACCAAATGTGAGTCCTTATCATTTGCCCTCTTTTTGCAAATGAGAGACCGCACCCATGTTGGCACCCAAGCGCCTCCTGACTGCCCTGGCACTCACCCTGATCGGCAGCACCACCGTGCAGGCCGCCGACGAAGTGGTGGTCTACTCCTCGCGCATCGACGAACTGATCAAACCGGTGTTCGACGCCTACACCAAGAAAACCGGCGTGCAGGTGAAGTTCATCACCGACAAGGAAGCCCCGCTGATGCAGCGCATCAAGGCCGAGGGCGAAAACGCCACCGCCGACCTGCTGCTCACCGTCGATGCCGGCAACCTCTGGCAGGCTGAGCAAATGGGCATCCTGCAACCGTTCACCTCTGAGGTGATCGACAAGAACATTCCCCTGCAATACCGCTCTTCCAAACACACCTGGACCGGCTTGAGCCTGCGCGCGCGGACCATCGCCTATTCCACCGACCGGGTAAAACCGGGCGACCTCACCACCTACGAAGCCCTGGCCGACAAGCAGTGGGAAGGCCGCCTATGCCTGCGCACGGCGAAAAAGGTCTACAACCAGTCACTGACCGCCACCCTGATCGAAACCCATGGCGCGGCCAAGACCGAGGAAATCGTCAAAGGTTGGGTGAACAACCTCTCTACCGATGTGTTCTCCGATGACATCGCTGTGCTTGAAGCCATCAACGCCGGGCAATGCGACGTGGGCATCGTCAACACCTACTACTACGGCCGCCTGCACAAACAGAAGCCGGATCTGGCGGTAAAACTGTTCTGGCCGAACCAGGGCGACCGTGGCGTGCACGTGAACCTGTCGGGCATCGGCCTGACCCAACACGCACCGCACCCAGAAGCCGCCAAGGCACTGGTGGAGTGGATGACCACGCCTGAAGCGCAGAAGATCTTTGCCGACGTGAACCAGGAATTCCCGGCCAACCCAGCGGTACCGCCGTCGGCGGAAGTGGCAACCTGGGGCAAGTTCGTGGCGGACACCTTGCCGGTGGAAGTGGCGGGCAAGCGCCAGGCCGAGGCGATCCGGTTGATGGATCGGGCTGGCTGGAACTAAGTACACTCTCAAATGTGGGAGGGGGCTTGCCCCCGATAGCGGGATATCAGTTCACTCATCATGGACTGATCCACCGCCATCGGGGGCAAGCCCCCTCCCACATTGGATTGAGTTGAATTAAAAACATTCTCTGAGCACTGACTTTGGCCCACCCTGCCCAACGCCGCTGGTACCTGCCGGTCTTCACCGTCGCTGCCCTGGTGCTGCTGCCGCTGAGCGTGCTGTTGCTGTCCTGGCAAAGCATCGACGCACAAATCTGGTCGCACCTCTGGGAAACCCAGATGCCACGTCTGCTGGGCAATACCCTGACCCTGGTGTTGGGTGTCGGCGTCGGCGTGACCCTGCTGGGCGTGAGCCTGGCCTGGCTGACCAGCCTTTGTGAATTCCCGGGTCGGCGCTGGCTCGACTGGGCGCTGATGTTGCCGTTTGCCATTCCTGCGTATGTTCTGGCGTTCGTGTTTGTCGGCCTGCTGGACTTCTCAGGTCCGGTGCAAACCCTGCTGCGTGAGTGGTTCGGCATGGGCTTGAGGCTGCCACGGGTGCGCTCCACCAGCGGTGTGATCATCGTGTTGGTGCTGGTGTTCTATCCCTACGTTTATCTGCTGGCGCGCAGCGCGTTCCTGGCCCAGGGCAAAGGCCTGATGGAAGCGGCACGGGTGTTGGGGCAATCGCCGTGGCGAGCGTTCTGGCACGTGGCCCTGCCCATGGCGCGGCCGGCGATTGGTGCCGGGGTGGCCCTGGCATTGATGGAAACCCTGGCGGATTTCGGCGCGGTCTCGGTGTTCAACTTCGATACGTTTACGACAGCCATCTACAAGACCTGGTACGGCTTTTTCAGCCTCTCCAGCGCCGCCCAGTTGGCCAGCCTGTTGCTGCTGGTAGTGATGCTGGTGCTGTATGGCGAGCGGCGCGCACGGGGCGCCAGCCGACCGAGCAACGAGCGGCCACGGGGCAAGGCGCTGTATCACCTGCGCGGGTTCAAGGCGGCAGCGGCCACTGGCTGGTGCGGGTTGGTGTTCGCCTGCGCTTTTGTCATCCCGATGCTGCAACTGGTCGCCTGGTTCTGGCAGCGCGGTCGCTTCGATCTGGATGAGCGCTACTCCGGCTTGATAGTTCACACGCTTTATCTGGGCGGGATCGCCGCCTTGATCACGGTCAGTGTGGCGTTGGTGCTGGCCTTCGCCAACCGCCTGGCGCCGACCCGTGCTATCCGCTCCGGTATCAGCCTGGCCAACGTCGGCTATGCCTTGCCGGGTTCGGTGCTGGCGGTGTCGATCATGTTGGCGTTCAGCTATCTGGACCGGGAGTTGGTGGTGCCACTCTCCGGTTGGCTCGGCGGCGCGGGCAAGCCATTGCTGTTGGGCAGCCTGTCGGCGCTGGTGCTGGCGTATCTGGTGCGTTTCCTGGCGGTGGCCTACGGGCCTCTGGAAAACAGCCTGGCGCGCATCCGGCCCTCGTTGCCGGAGGCAGCGCGCAGCCTTGGCGTCAGCGGCCCACGACTGTTTTGCAAAGTGTATCTGCCGTTGCTGCTGCCGGGGACCTTGAGCGCAGCGCTGCTGGTGTTCGTCGATGTGCTCAAGGAAATGCCCGCGACCCTGCTGATGCGCCCGTTCGGCTGGGACACGCTGGCGGTGCGGATCTTTGAGATGACCAGTGAAGGCGAATGGGCACGGGCTTCTTTGCCCGCGTTGACACTGGTGCTGGTCGGCCTGTTGCCGGTGATCGGGCTGATTCGACGCTCCGCCCGGCAAATCGGTTAGGTGCCAGTCCTACAGCTTGCGGCTACAATGCGCGGCATTCGGTGCGCTTCGTCTTTCGGAGCGGGTCGCTGGACGTGGCTGCGGGCCTTGTAATTCAAGGTGTTCGGCGCGAACAGTAGCTCCGCGCACCTTCGCCACGCCCGGAAGGAGAAACCCATGGGACAGCGCACGCCTCTGTATGACCTGCATCTCGCCCTCGGCGCGAAAATGGTCGATTTTGGCGGTTGGGATATGCCTCTGCACTACGGCTCGCAAGTTGAAGAACACCATCAGGTGCGACGCGACTGCGGGGTGTTTGATGTATCTCATATGACCGTGATCGATGTCACCGGCCCCCAGGCCAAGGAATGGCTCCAGTACCTGCTGGCCAATGATGTCGAACGCCTGCATGGCTGCGGCCGTGCGTTGTACAGCGCCATGCTCAACGAAAAGGGCGGCGTGGTGGACGACATGATCGTCTATCGCACCGAGTCCGCTTATCGGCTGGTGGTGAATGCCGCCACCCGCGACCAGGACATGGCCTGGATGCACGCACAACTGGGCAATTACCAGGTGCAACTGCATGAGCGCCCTGAGTTGGCCATGCTCGCCATCCAAGGCCCCCACGCCCGGCAGAAGATTGCCGAGCTGGTGACCCAGTCGCGCGGCGCGCTGATTCACCAGCTCAAACCCTTCGAAGGCCAGGCCGACGGCGATTGGTTTATCGCCCGCACGGGTTACACCGGCGAAGATGGTCTGGAGATTGTCCTGCCGGCCGATCAGGCGCCGGGCTTTTTCAACGACCTGGTAGGTGCCGGTATTTCCCCCATCGGCCTTGGCGCCCGCGATACCCTGCGCCTGGAGGCGGGCATGAACCTCTACGGTCAGGACATCCATCAGGACGTTTCACCGTTGGCGTCGAACATGGCTTGGAGCATTGCCTGGGAGCCGGTCGAGCGCAATTTCATCGGCCGCGCCGCGCTGGAAGCGGAAAAAACGGCGGGTGTGCAGTTCAAACTGGTCGGGCTGGTACTGGAAGAACGTGGGGTTTTACGTGCCCACCAGGTGGTTCGTATCGCCAATATTGGCGAAGGGGAGATCACCAGTGGTAGTTTCTCTCCTACGCTGAGCAAATCCATTGCCCTGGCGCGAGTACCGACGGCAACTGCTGATCGGGCCGAAGTGGAAATCCGCGGCAAGTGGTACCCGGTTCGAGTGGTCAAACCGACCTTCGTGCGCCATGGCAAAACCTTGATCTAACCTATTTCCGGCAGGCCAATGGCCGCTGACATTACTTCTTGAGGACACAGATTATGAGCGATATCCCTGCCGACCTGCGTTTTGCCGAAAGCCACGAATGGGCACGCCTGGAAGCTGACGGCACTGTGACCGTCGGTATTTCCGACCATGCTCAGGAAGCGTTGGGTGATGTGGTGTTTGTTGAGTTGGCCGAAGTGGGCGCGCAGTTCGACGCTGCTGGTCAAGCGGGTGTGGTTGAGTCGGTGAAGGCCGCCTCGGACATCTACGCTCCGGTTGCAGGCGAAGTGATTGCCGTCAATGAAGAGCTGAGCGGTAGCCCTGAGCTGCTGAACTCCGACCCGTACGGCGCGTGGATCTTCAAGCTCAAGCCGAGCAACCCGGCTGATCTGGAAAAACTGCTGGATGCTACTGGCTACAAAGCCGCCATCGGCGAGTGATCCTGTTGCGGGAGCCGGTTATCCGGCTCCCGCAATGTGTTTTCAGCGCTGTAGAACCGCCTTCACTGCCGCTACCGACCGCTCCACATCCGCCTCTGTCATCGCCGTAAACATCGGCAACGACACGATCAAACGACCGACCTTTTCCGCCACCGGGAACATGCCTTCCTTGAACCCCTGTGCCCGATAGAGACTCAGCAGGTGGATCGGCGGGTAGTGATAGCCAATGCCTACGCCGTGGGCCTGCATCTGCTCCATGAAGGTGGCGCGGGCCGGCAGGCCGTCCTGGCGCTCTGGCAACACCAGTTGGAACAGGTGCCAGTTGCTGTTTTCGAAGTCGGCCGGTGGCAGTTGTGCGCCGTACAACGCTTCAAAATCACTGCCAAAGCACTTGAAGTAGTGCCGCGCCAGGTTCTGGCGATGCGCGGTGATCTTCTCGATATGGGCAAACTGCCCCAGGCCAATGGCGGCGGCGATGTCGGTCATATTGAACTTGCCGCCCAGCACATCTACATCCAAGCCATCGAAGCCGGTGCGGGTCACGCCTTGCAGGCGATACTTCTCGGCCAGACGCGCTTCCTCGGCATTGTTCAACACCAGGCAACCGCCCTCGGAAGAAGTGATGTTCTTGTTGGCCTGGAAGCTGAACGACACGAAATCACCGGTGGCGCCGATGCGCTCGCCATCCCAGCTCGAACCCAGTGCCTGGGCCGCGTCTTCGACGATGCGCAGGTTGTACTTGTTCGCCAGTGCGTACAGCATCGGCATGTCGAGGGGCAGGCCGGCCAGGTAAACCGGGATGATCGCCTTGGTGCGCGGGGTAATCGCGGCTTCCACCTGAGCCAGGTCGATGTTGCGGGTGACCGGGTCGATATCGGCAAACACCGGCGTGGCGCCGACTTCCAGGATCACGTTGGCCGTGGCCACCCAGGAGATCGGTGTGGTGATGACTTCATCGCCCGGCCCGATGCCGGCAATGCGCAAGGCAATCTCCATGGTGCAGGTGCCCGAGTTGAAGGTGCGCACCGGCCGGCCGCCAAAGTATTCCGACAGCTGAGCTTCGAATGCCTGCACTTTCGGCCCGCTGGTGATCCAGCCTGAGCGCAGTACATCGCCGACCGCCGAGATGGTGGCTTCATCAATGGTGGGTTTGGAGAACGGCAGAAAGGGCTGTTGGCTCATGACGACGAAGGCATCCGTTTCAGATTGGCGATGAGTAGGCGAGGTATCAGTACCGGCATGGTGGCACGGCTTGACTGAATATAGCCTGTCGTCTGTGAATGAATCGTCGCCGTCCGGGTAAAAAAATGCCGCTTCAACAGCGGCATTCTCTACCGGGCTTTAGAAGGTGTAGCGCGCTTCCAGGAACACATTTTGTTCCTTGAGCTTGCCTTTGAGTTGTTCGTCCCTGGCGTTCACGCGGTTTGCGAAGGTGTTGTAGCCGGTTTCAATATCGCCCATGGCGATGTAACGATAACCAGCCCCCAGTGTGATTTGCTCACTAACCTTGGCTTCCAGCCCCATGCCTACACTGTAGGCAAAGTTGTGTTGGCGATTATTGGCAAAGCGACGGGTCTCGTTGGTTTGATAGCCTTCGGCTTCAATGCGAGCGACACCCATACCGGCCATACCGTAAAACGACAGCCACTGGTTTATAGGGATGTCTTTATAGCCATTGAGCATCAAGCGTTGGCTCTGGACATACAGGCTGTTGACGTTGGCATTAAAGGGGGCCCAGTAGGATTTGAATGTCGAGTTGTTCGGCATCGTGTATTCCCCTTCCATACGCCAGCCATTCTCAAAGGCATAACCAGCGGCGAAAGAGGCCACGAATGACTTGCTGCTATCCGGAGCGTCCACCCGTTCAGTCACGCGAGGGCTGGTGAGCAGTGAGCTGGAGAGGTTCTGGCGGGCGTTGTTGAATTTGGCTGATCCGTACCAGCTTTCTGCCTGGACGTAGGCGGTAGCAAAGACAGAAAGCAGCAGTGCGTAGGCAATCTTTTGCATGGGCAGTGATTCGCTTTATTTAAAAAGGAATCCTTAGCTTGTTGCCTGGCAGGATGAGGCTCGACAGGACTTCTCTTTGGTTAGCTGTGAAAGCAGGAATGCTTACGTAGTGCTTAGCGGCGATGAGCGTAGGAATTGAAGACAAAAAAATACCGCTGTTTAAAGCGGCATTTTTTATCGAGCCCGAGTTATTCGGTAACGGCGTTTTTCGCGAGGATGGCGTTGGCCAACTCCATGTCCGTGGCTTGCAGGCCAGGGTTGTCGGCGCGGACTTTCTGCATGGCGGCTTCCAGGTACGGGCCACGGATGCCGCCGTCGCTGGCAACAAAGCTGCCTGCGTCGTCTTGTGCGGCGACCACCAACTTGTGGTCCTTGAAGGTCAGGTACGTCGAGCCGGTGGTGGCACCCGACGAGATGACATTGCGCCAGAAACTGTCGGCCATGGCTGAACCGACTGGGAGGGAAAGCACAGCGAGGGTTGCGACAGCATATTTGAGACGCATGATGGGTGACTCCGGGTGGGTTATCTGTACTTTATGATTGTAGTTAACCCAACCGAGTTCCATCACTGACTAAACAGTTTCAACCCTTAACACCACGCCCTCCTGGCCAACCACCCGGACTTGAGCGCCTACGGGGCTGTCTGGACCCGTCACCATCCACACGCCGTCACCGACTTTTACCTTGCCCCGGCCATCCACAATCGCTTGATGCACCATGAAGGTGCGGCCGATCAGTTCCGAACCGCGTTCGTTGAGGCCCGGCTGGTCGCTGGCTTTGGCACTGCTGCGCTGGCGCTTCCACCAATACACGGCTGTCAGGATCGACAACACGGCAAACAACAGAAGTTGCCACTCCAGCCCCAAAGGCGGCACCAGGAACTTGATCACGCCCACGGCCGCCGCGGCGATGCCCATCCACAGCAGGTAACCACCGGCGCCGAATACTTCAAGAATCAACAGGACCGTACCCAGCGCCAGCCAATCCCAAAACGACAGATGCTGCAGGAAATCCCACATGGCGCTGGCCTCAGCCTTTCTTGTTGTCGAACGTTGCCTTGACGATCTCGCCGATACCGCCGACCGCACCGATCACCTGGCTGGCTTCCAGCGGCATCAGGATGACCTTGCTGTTGTTGGCCGATGCCAGCTTGCCCAGTGCGTCGATGTATTTCTGCGCGACAAAGTAGTTGACCGCCTGCACGTTGCCCGACGCAATCGCTTCTGACACCACCTGGGTCGCGCGGGCTTCAGCTTCGGCCTGACGCTCACGGGCTTCGGACTCAAGGAATGCCGCCTGTCGGCTACCTTCGGCCTCAAGAATCTGCGCCTGTTTCTTGCCTTCGGCGGTCAGGATTGCCGACGCTCGAAGGCCTTCAGCCTCAAGGATTTGCGCACGCTTGATACGCTCGGCTTTCATCTGGCCCGACATGGCGGCCATCAGGTCGGCAGGCGGGCTGATGTCCTTGATCTCGATACGGGTGATCTTGATGCCCCATGGCGCCGTGGCTTCATCCACGGTTTTCAGCAGTTTTTCGTTGATGCCGTCACGCTGGCTGAGCATGGCATCCAGTTCCATGGAGCCGAGCACGGTACGGATGTTGGTTTGCAACAGGTTGCGGATGGCATGTTCGAGGTTGTTGACCTCGTAGGCGGCCTGGGCAGTGTTGACCACCTGGAAGAAGCACACGGCGTCGATCTGCACGGTGGCGTTATCAGCCGTGATGACTTCTTGGGGCGGGATATCCAGCACGCTTTCCATCACGTTGATCTTGCGACCGATGCGGTCCATGACCGGGATGATGATGTTCAGGCCAGGTTTGAGGGTGTTGGTGTAGCGGCCGAAACGTTCGACCGTCCATTGGTAACCCTGGGGGACGACCTTGAAGCCCATGAACAGGATGGCGATGGCCAAACCCACGAAAAGAAGCAGTACGGTTCCGATCTGCATAGCGATTCCCTATCTGAATGTGTCAGTGAAACGACGTTGGGCCGATTGTAACGGTGTTGTCACCGATAAGAACGGTTTCACTGCTTATCAAACAAAGGATTTGTTACGGAATCCCCAGGCGTTACTCGCAATACCTCCGCCATCGTGGTCAGTCCCGCTTCGACCTTTCGCATCCCGGCCATGCGCAGGCCGCACATGCCTTGGGCAATAGCCGCCTGGCGCAAGGCCTGCACATCGGCACCGGGTGTGATCAGGGTTTTGAGTGTTTCATTCAGCACCATGATTTCGTAAACACCGGCTCGCCCCCGATAACCGCTGTTTCGACATTCAACACACCCGGTAGCCTCGTGGACGTCGCCCACCGCGTGCTTGCAGTGAGGGCACAACACCCGCACCAACCGTTGCGCCATCACACCCAACAAGGTGGCTTTGATCAAATAATGAGCAATGCCCAGCTCCTGCAAACGGCTGATGGCGCTGGGTGCGTCGTTGGTATGCAGCGTTGACAGCACCAGATGCCCGGTCAGCGCGGCCTGGATCGCCATCTCGGCGGTCTCCTGGTCGCGGATCTCGCCGATCATGATGATGTCCGGGTCCTGGCGCAGCAGGGCGCGGATGCCGCCGGCGAAGGTCAGGTCGATGTTGTGTTGCACCTGCATCTGATTGAATGCTGGTTCAACCATCTCGATTGGGTCTTCCACTGTGCACAGGTTGACCTCCCGGGTCGCCAGTTGCCTGAGCGTGGTGTAAAGGGTGCTGGTCTTGCCTGAGCCGGTCGGGCCGGTTACCAGGATGATGCCGTGGGTCTGGCTTGTCATGGATTGCCAGCGTTGCTGGTCATCAGCCGACAAACCCAGCTGGTCAAAGCCCTTGAGCAGGACCTGCGGGTCGAAAATCCGCATCACCAGCTTCTCGCCAAACGCCGTGGGCAAGGTGGACAGACGCAGCTCAACTTCCGCGCCCGTCGGGCTTTTGGTCTTGACCCGTCCGTCCTGGGGCCTGCGTTTTTCTGCCACGTTCATGCGACCCAGGCTTTTCAGGCGGCTGACGACTGCCATCGTCACCTGGGGCGGAAATTGATAGACGTCGTGCAACAGCCCGTCGATGCGAAAGCGCACACGCCCTTGTTCACGGCAGGGCTCGATATGGATATCACTGGCGCGCTGGGCGAACGCGTACTGCAGCAGCCAATCGACGATATTGACGATATGCGCGTCGTTGGCATCCGGCTCCTGATCACTGGCACCGAGGTTGAGCAGGTCGACATTGCCAGGCGCCGTGACCTTTTGATCGGCGCCGCTGACGGATTTTGCCAGTCGGTAGAACTCATCGATGCAGCGTGTAATGTCCTGGGGATTGGCAACCACGCGCTTGATCGAGCGCTTGAGCACCTGCGAAAGCCCGGCTTCCCAACTGGTGACATGGGGCTGTGCGCTGGCGACGGTGACGGTGTGCGCATCCACCGCCACCGCGAGGATGGCGTGGCGCTGGGCGAATGCGTGGGACATCAGCGGCACCACTGTCGCCACGTCGATCTTCAAGGGGTCGATGCGCAGGTAAGGTTGCCTGGCCTGTTGGGCGAGCCATTCGGTCAGGGTTTCCAGGCATGGGCCTTGGGCTGCGATACTCTCCAGAGGATGCTGGGTGTTGCTGGCCGGCAGCGTCGACAAGCGTTGGGCGAGTTCAGGCGTGATCAGCCGCCCTTCGAGCAAAGCCGGCAAGAGCTGATGCAGTTCCAATCGTTGATCAACCGGCATGAAGGTTTTCCTGGGGGCAGTGGGTGTGAATCCCAGGCTAGCCAGCCTCTGAAGATCTGCCTCCCAGCGTGTATTGCAGGCTTTTACTGGGCGACCGCAACCACTGCTTGAGGCCCCACGGAATCAGCCGACCACATATCCAGTGTGCACACGCTGATCAGGTTTCGAATCTTTTCACCGATCACTTGGGCGCGGTGCCAGCTCAGGCCGTCCATCATGATGTCGATGTTCAGCAGGTCATCTTCCCGATTCACCGTGACCTGTCGCGGCGTGAGGCATTGCAGCGCGAAATAGTTAAGGACCCGGCATAAAACATCAGGCTCCGCCTCTGCGACGACCCGGTAGTGCGCCTGGCAATGAACGCTGGTGACGGCCCACGCATCGACGCGGGTAACAGGGTGGGTGGTTTCAACGGCGTGCATGGGAAAGCTCCAGATTCGACTGTAGAAATTTTTACATTCGCCAACGGAGATTTCTTATCTAAGATGAGCCTGTTTCAGGATTAATCGAATTGAGCAATTCAAGATAAGCATCATCAAAGGTATTTATATGCACAGCGAGTTGGACGTCTACGACCGCCGTATCCTGGCCCTGTTACAAGAGGATGCCTCGCTGTCGAGTGCGCAGATCGCCGAGCAGGTCGGCTTATCCCAGTCACCGTGCTGGCGGCGTATTCAACGTCTCAAGGAAGAGGGGGTGATTCGCGGCCAGGTGACGTTACTGGACCGCAAGAAGATCGGCCTCAACACGCAGATCTTTGCCGAGGTCAAACTCAACGCCCACGGCCGCTCCAACTTCACTGAGTTCACCGACGCGATTCGCGGGTTTCCGGAAGTGCTGGAGTGTTATGTGCTGATGGGGGCGGTGGATTTTCTGCTGCGCATCGTCACCTCCGACATCGAGGCGTACGAGCGGTTTTTCTTCGAGAAGTTGTCGATGGTGCCTGGGATTCAGGAGGTCAATTCGATTGTGGCGTTGTCGGAAATAAAATCCACCACAAGCCTGCCAGTGTAGATGAAGCCTCTGTGGCGAGGGAGCTTGCTCCCGCTGGGCTGCGCAGCGGCCCCAAAAATCGGGAGCGCTGCGCACTCCAACGGGAGCAAGCTCCCTCGCCACAGTTTATTTACAGGCGCAGCAGAGTTTTCCAGGCACGGTTCTGGAATACCGCAATCGCCTGATGCATCCGCGCATCCAGCGACTCATCGGTGATCGGCTGGTTGGCCAGTTGCGCCAACTTGTTCAGCTCGCCGTACAGACGGTCCAGTTCCGGGATGTCGACCACATGACGCGCATGGTGCAGCCAGGCCTGGATGCGTTCGATGCGCGGCAGTTGCTCGGCCAGGTCTTCCGGCTGTTGCTGGTAGCGCGGCAGTTGCAGGGCGACGGCATCGTCGGCCAGCAGGCGTGGCAGCCAGTTGGTGATTTGCGCAGCGCCTTGGCGGTTGCCACGTACGTTGCGGTCGGCGGTCCAGGTCCGGGCCAGCAGCCAGCGCGAAGCGTTCAGTGAGAACAGGCCCCAGCGCACGTCTTCCAGTTCTTCGATGAACTGTTCCGGCGCGGCTTTGCGGATGTCTTCGTCGTCGTCACCGGCTTGCACCAGTGGGCGCCAGTCTTCCAGCAGAGCATCCAGTGCGCTGCGCAGTTCGCTGGTGGATTGACGTGGTGCAGCCTGACCGAGGCTGCCGACCAAGGCGCGCAGTTCGCCGAGGTTGTCGACCCAGTCTTGCAGCAGGCGCCAATGGCCATTGAAACGGTATTGCTCGGCCAAGCGCTGGCTGCTGCCCAGCAGGTGCCACATGATCGCGGCGAAGGCATCGTCCAGCGGCATTTCAGCGTGGATCTGCGGCGCCGGCAGGCTCAGGGAGTAGCTGCTGGCGTCGTACAGGCGGTAGCCGCGCTCGGCCTTGCTGATATCGCACGGCATCAGGGCCAGGGTGGCGGCCAGTTCGGCGGCCAGTTCCAGCAATGCAGCCGGTTCGCCTTCGCGCAGTTCCAGTTCCAGCTCGCAGATTTCTTCTTTCTGCTTTCCGACCACCACGTGGCCCAGGTCCAGGGCGGCTTCGATCACCACCTTGGCCTTGCCACGGCCCCAGGCGATTTCGGCGCGTTCACGCACGAAGTCGGTGGTGAAGATCGGCTTGAGGTTTTTTTTATCCAGCTCGGCCAGTTGCTCGGGCCAGCATTCGCCGTCGAGTTTTTTCACGTCGAGCTTGGCTTTGGGCAATTCCCAATTGTATTCGTTACGTTCCGACAAGCCAGCGACGCTTTGGCCACGGGTCTTGAGGGTCTGGATGATGTCGTCACCGTCCTTGCGCAGGCGCAGGGCGACTTTGGCCTGGGCCAGGTCGCGCTCGGGGGTGTCGAAATACTGGTTCATCAACTCACGGCGTTCCCAGCCACTTTTGTTGCGTTTTTTCAGCAGCGGGTGCTCACGCAGCGCGGCGAGGGTCTCGCGGCTGACGCGAAGCTTGATTTCAGTTTCTTTTTGCATGGCCGGTACATCCAGGATCGGGAGCGCAGCCGGGGGAAAGAGTGGCTGCCAAGGTCGTGCAGTGTACAGGACTGAGCCCGGCAACGTGCCGCAACGGTTTATTGTGTCGTGCAGATGGCTCTATAGTGGGGCTCATCCGGGAAGTCGAGAGGCCGCGTATGCCATTACCGTCCATGAAAGAGCAGTTCGCCGCGCTGATTGCCGCGCCTTCGGTCAGTTGCACCCAGGCCTCTCTCGATCAGACCAACCGCCCGGTGATCGATTTGCTCGCCAGTTGGCTGGGCGACCTGGGTTTCGCCATCGACATCCAACAAGTCAGCCCCGGTAAGTTCAACCTCCTGGCCAGTTACGGCAGCGGCCCCGGCGGGCTGGTGCTGGCTGGCCATAGCGATACCGTTCCCTATGACGCCGCGTTGTGGAGGACCGATCCGCTCAAGCTGACGGAAGTCGACGGTCGTTGGGTAGG
Source organism: Pseudomonas reactans (assembly GCF_013385825.1). GTDB lineage: Bacteria > Pseudomonadota > Gammaproteobacteria > Pseudomonadales > Pseudomonadaceae > Aquipseudomonas > Aquipseudomonas reactans. Next base: position 63,791 of record NZ_JACAPG010000008.1, read on the forward strand.
ACTGGGCAGTTGCGACATGAAAGGCTTTTTCGCCCTGGCCATCGAGGCGGTGCTGCCGTTGTTGGATCAGCCGTTCAAGCAGCCGCTGCTGATTCTCGCCACCTGTGATGAAGAAAGCTCCATGTCCGGCGCTCGCGCATTGGCAGAGGCAGGGCGCCCGTTGGGCCGCGCAGCGGTGATTGGCGAGCCGACCGGGCTCAAGCCGATCCGCCTGCACAAAGGCGTAATGATGGAGCGCATCGACATCCTTGGCCAAAGCGGCCATTCGTCGGATCCCAGCCTTGGGCACAGCGCCCTCGAAGCCATGCACGACGCCATTGGCGAACTGCGCGGCTTGCGCCTGGCCTGGCAGCGCGAATACCGCAACCCGCAGTTCAGCGTGCCGCAGCCGACCCTTAACTTCGGCTGCATCCACGGCGGCGACAACCCCAACCGTATCTGCGGCCAGTGTTCCCTGGAGTTCGACCTGCGCCCTCTGCCCGGCATGGACCCGCAAGTGCTGCGCGATGCCATCCGGCAAAAGCTCGTGCCCTTGGCTGAACGCCATCAGGTCAAGATCGATTACGCGCCGCTGTTCCCCGAAGTGCCGCCGTTCGAGCAGCCCGAAGATGCCGAACTGGTGCGGGTCGCGGAACGATTGACCGGCCATCGTGCCGAAGCAGTAGCGTTCGGCACCGAAGCGCCTTATCTTCAGCGCCTTGGGTGTGAAACCCTGGTGCTCGGCCCTGGCGATATCGCCTGCGCCCACCAACCGGGCGAGTACCTCGAAATGTCACGCTTGACGCCTACAGTGCGTCTATTGCGGGAACTGATCGAACATTACTGCCTGAAACCTGCATAAATTAACCCCAACCTGTTCGTACATAGAAAGGAGAGTGAGCGTGTCGCCAAGCCTGTTCCGACGATAACCATCAGCCCGCTGTGCGCTTTCACGATTCATCCTTTTTCGGCTGCTTTTTATTACAGGCCCAGGTTTTATGCCCGACTACGTTAATTGGCTTCGTCACGCTTCTCCTTACGTCAACGCCCACCGCGACTGCACCTTTGTGGTCATGCTGCCTGGCGACGGTGTGGAACATCCCAACTTCGGCAATATCGTCCACGACCTGGTGCTGCTGCACAGCCTGGGCGTGCGCTTGGTACTGGTCCACGGTTCGCGGCCACAGATCGAAGTGCGCCTTGAAGCGCGTGGCCTGATCCCGACTTATCACGAAGGCATGCGCATCACTGACGCGGCGACGCTGGAGTGCGTGATCGACGCGGTCGGCCATCTGCGCATCGCCATTGAAGCGCGCCTGTCGATGGACATGGCCTCGTCGCCGATGCAGGGCTCGCGCCTGCGGGTAACCAGCGGTAATTTCGTGACCGCACGCCCCATCGGCGTATTGGACGGCGTGGACTACCACCATACTGGCGAAGTGCGCCGCGTCGACCGCAAGGGCATCAACCGCCTGTTGGACGAGCGCTCCATCGTGTTGCTGTCGCCGTTGGGCTACTCGCCGACCGGTGAGATCTTCAACCTGGCCTGCGAAGACGTCGCCACCCGCGCCGCCATCGACCTGGGTGCCGACAAGCTGTTGCTGTTTGGCGCAGACATGGGCCTGATCGATGAAAACGGTCGCCTGGTCCGTGAGCTGCGCCCGCAACAAGTGCCGGCTCACTTGCAACGCCTGGGCAACAGCAACTATCAGGCTGAATTGCTCGATGCGGCTGCCGAAGCGTGCCGGGGTGGGGTAGGGCGCAGTCATATTGTCAGCTACGCCGAAGACGGTGCCTTGCTGACCGAGCTGTTCACCCGGGACGGCGGCGGTACGCTGGTGGCCCAGGAACAATTCGAGCAGGTGCGTGAAGCGGCGATTGAAGACGTGGGCGGTTTGCTCGACCTGATCAGCCCGTTGGAAGAGCAGGGCATCCTGGTGCGCCGTTCGCGGGAAGTGCTGGAGCGTGAGATCGAACAGTTCAGTGTGGTGGAGCGCGAAGGCATGATCATCGCCTGTGCGGCGCTGTACCAGATCGCGGATTCGGACGCAGGTGAGCTGGCGTGCCTGGCGGTGAACCCGGAATACCGTCATGGCGCGCGAGGTGATGTGTTGCTGGAACGCATCCAGGCCCGTGCCCGTGCGCAGGGCTTAAAGACCTTGTTTGTGCTCACCACCCGCACCGCCCACTGGTTCCGTGAGCGGGGGTTTGTGCCGAGCAGCGTGGATCGTCTGCCATCGGCGCGGGCGTCGCTGTACAACTATCAGCGTAATTCGAAGATTTTCGAGAAGGCTCTGTAATTCCCATTCTGTAGGAGCCGGCTTGCCGGCGATGGCGTTTTCAAGGGCGCCATCGCCGGCAAGCCGGCTCCTACAGGGTCAGGGTTTGACGAATTTATCGGTCACGTACGCTGAATAGTCTGGCAACACTGCCTCAACCTTTCCTTGTTCCTTCAAAAACTTCGCCGTCTCCCCAATCGCCTTCGCCGTGCCGCCTTTGAGCAGCGCGTCAGTTTGCTGTGCCTGGGCATCCGGGAAGGTGGTGCCGGCCAACAGCTCCGGGATGTCGGCAGCATTCGAGCCTGTCAGTTTCGCGATTTTCTGCACCTGTTCGGAATCCACCGTCCAACCGTCTTTATGGGCCGCATACTCGGCAAACGAATCCAGGGTGACCTTGGCAAACTTGGCCACTACGTCAGGATGTTTTTCCGCGAAATCCTTACGCGCCACCCATACTTCAAAGGTCGGTGCGCCCCACTGACCCACCTGGGCCGCGTCTGTCAGGGTTTTGCCGGTCTTGCGGATTTCGCCCAGGGCCGGCGACCACACGAATGCGCCGTCGATATCGCCACGTTTCCACGCGGCGGCAATTTCAGCCGGTTGCAGGTTCACCACCTTGACCTGCTTAGTGTCCAGACCCCAGTGCTTCAGCGCGCCGAGCAGGCTGTAATGCGAGGTTGAGACAAATGGCGTGGCGATGGTTTTGCCGATCAGATCCTGGGGTGCGTCAATGTGGCTGCCGTTACGCACCACCAATGCTTCAGAAGTATTGATCTGGGCCGATACGATGAACGCGACGATGGGTAGGTTGCGAGAAGCCGCTGCCGCGAGGGGGCTAGAACCGAGATTGCCAATCTGCACATCGCCGGAGGCAATGGCGGTGACAACTTCCGGCCCACTGTTGAACCGGCGCCAGGCTATTTTTTCACCGATGGCCTTCTCATAGAGGCCGTCGGCCTGTGGGACTTTGCTGGGGTCAATGCCGGTTTGGTAACCGATGGTTAAATCGGCGGCTTTGACACCAAAAGAAAGTATTAGTGACACAAAAACTGTAACAAATTGACGGGAGGATGTGCGTTTGGCCATGATGGCGTCGCCTTTTTGATCGTGGGTGACGTATGCAACAGTACGGCCACACTAATCGATCTAAAAAAGCGCTAACAAATACCCTTTAGGAATTAGCTTATGGAGCGGTTGGTCTACCCTGACTTGTCCGCATCATGGAAAGCCTTATTCCCGAATCGTATGAAAAAGAATGAAACAATTCTTTTTGGGTGTATGAAAAACTCATTACCCTGCAGGGACCAAATCAACTGCGATTAGACGAAGGTAGTAGACACACAAGGTTACGATTGACTTGGTAGTCACTATCTGGCGCTAATCGCGCATCTGTGGATCGAGGGCGTCAGACCCGAGACCAAAGAAATACAAAAATTAGAAATGAGAGGAGCGGTACATGAAGAAGTCAACATTGGCGTTGGCCGTAGCTTTGGCTGCGGTTGCCCAGCAGGCAAACTCCGCCGGTTTCATCGAAGACAGCAAGGCAACACTGGGGCTGCGTAACTTCTACATCAACACAGATAACCGTGACGGTCACCGTGGCACTTCCAACTCGGCGAGCAAAAACGCTGAATGGGGCCAGGGCTTCGACCTGCGTTTCATCTCGGGTTACACCCAAGGCACCGTCCAATTTGGTGTTGACGCTATTGGCCTGTACGGCGTGCGTCTCGACTCCAGCCGTGCAGAACACGGCAACTACGGTGGCACCGCTTCCGGTGGCACCATCTTCCCAAGCGACGGCAACAAGGCTGTCCACGATTACGCCAGCCTGGGCGTGACCGGTAAGGTGAAGATCTCCCAAACCGAACTGAAGCTGGGCACCCTGCAGCCTAAGCTGCCGGTTATCGTGACCAACGATGGTCGTCTGCTGCCGCAAACCTTCCAAGGTGGCCAGATCACGACTAACGACATTAAGGATTTGACCTTGGTTGCTGGTCAGATCGAAAAGGCCAAGGGCCGTAACTCCAGCAATAACGAAAACCTGTCGATTGCCAGCGCCAACGCCAGCTCTAACTACAAGACAGGCGTGTTCAGCAACAAGTTCTACTACGCCGGTGGTGACTACAAGCTGACCAAAGACCTGACTGCCCAGTACTACTACGGCAACCTGGAAGACTTCTACAAGCAGCACTTCCTGGGTCTGACTCATAACTGGTCTATCGGCCCGGGCGTGTTGAAGTCTGACCTGCGTTACTTCAACAGTTCTGACGACGGCAAAAACGGCAACACTCCTGCCTACTACACCAGCGGTAACTACAATGGTGCTGTCTCAGGTAAAGGTAAGGTCGACAACAACCTGTACAGCGGCCTGTTCCTGTACACCGTTGCCGGTCACACCTTCGGTGGTGGTTACCAAGTCAGCAATGGCAGCAGCGACTTTCCTTGGCTGAACCAAGGTGACGGTTCGTCCGCTTACATCACGACCGACATGCAAATCCAGAAGTTCGCCCGTGCCGGCGAGCGTACCTGGCAAGCTCGCTACGCTTATGACTTCGCTAAAGTCGGCGTGCCTGGCCTGACTGCCGGCGTTGTCTACCTCAAAGGTACTGATATCGACACCGTTACGGCCGCTCGTGCCGAGCTGACCGGTCAGTCCGAGTGGGAGCGCGACATCACCGTTGCCTACGTGATTCCAGAAGGTCCGCTGAAAAACCTCGGCTTCGCCTGGAAAAACGCTATGTGGCGTACCGACCTGGCGAACACCCGTTCCCAGGACGAAAACCGTCTGATCGTCAGCTACTCGCTGCCACTGTTCTAGTAGCGTGAAGCTGTTGTAAGTGTGTAATGCCTTGCCCGGTGCAACACCGGGCAAGGTGTTTTACTTTCAAGTCGGGCTAAACCCCCGCAAGCCCTTCCTGAACCCCTCTTTGTACAGCGTCTCAAGGCCTTCTCGAACCTTGGAAACGATGGTGCTCCTCGCCTTCGAATACGTCCAATGAACAGATTTTTAATATTCCTTTATCGTCTAGATAAATCGATATTTATTCTTTTTAAATAATCGATATTCCATGCACAGTGGGCTCCATAAGCACTCACCAGGAGCCACACCATGAGCCTAAGACTGGGCGACATCGCCCCCGACTTCGAACAGGATTCCAGCGCCGGCAAGATTCGTTTCCACGAATGGCTGGGCGATAGCTGGGGTGTGTTGTTTTCCCACCCGGCGGATTTCACCCCGGTGTGCACCACCGAGCTGGGTTTCACCGCCAAGCTCAAGGACGAATTCGCCCAGCGCGGCGTCAAGGCCATCGCCCTGTCGGTCGACCCGGTGGATTCGCACCACAAGTGGATCGAAGACATCAACGAAACCCAGAACACCATCGTCAATTTCCCGATCCTGGCCGACGCCGATCGCAAGGTGTCCGACCTGTACGACCTGATCCATCCCAACGCCAGTGACACGCTCACCGTGCGCTCCTTGTTCGTGATCGACCCGAACAAGAAGATCCGCCTGACCATCACCTACCCGGCCAGCACCGGGCGCAATTTCCACGAAATCCTGCGGGTCATCGACTCGTTGCAGTTGACCGACAATCACAAGGTCGCCACGCCCGCCAACTGGCAGGACGGTGATGAAGTGGTGATCGTGCCGTCGCTCAAGGATGAGGAGGAAATCAAGAAACGCTTTCCGAAGGGTTATCGCGCGGTGAAGCCGTACCTGCGGCTCACCCCTCAGCCCAACCGTTGATGCTGATGTCGCTATCGCCGGCAAGCCGGCTCCTACAGGTGATCGCATTCCAATTGTAGGAGCCGGCTTGCCGGCGATGGCGATCGTTCTGACGAATCACATAGCAGGGGTTTTCAGGCCGTTTCAACGGCCTTTTTTTTCGCCTGGGATTTGATAAATCTAATATGCATTTAAGGAATAAACACATGAAAAAATAAGATTTAAAGATATATAAATCTGCTGATAAGGTCTGTTCCATCTTGGCGCCATCGCCACACAGCGAACCGCCGACACCTGCTCAAGGAATTCCTGCATGTTGGTCGTAACACTTGGAGGCAGTCCCAGCCAGCGTTCCCGCTCCGGGGTGTTGCTGGATAAAACCCGTCAGTGGTTGCAAGACAAAGGCGTAGAAGTGGTGAGTTACCAGATACGGGACTTCCCGGCTGAAGACTTGCTGCATGCGCGCTTCGACAGCCCCAAGGTCATCGACCTGCTGCAACAAGTGGCTAATGCTGACGGCCTGGTGATCGCCACGCCGGTCTATAAGGCCTCGTTTTCCGGTGCGCTGAAAACCGTGCTGGACCTGCTGCCCGAACGCGCCCTGGCCCACAAGATCGTATTGCCGATGGCCACCGGTGGCAGCATCGCCCACATGCTGGCGGTGGACTACGCCTTGAAGCCGGTGCTATCGGCGCTCAAGGCCCAGGAGTTGCTCCACGGCATCTTCGCCGAAGACAGCCAGATCGCCTACGCCGAAGGGAGCGCCCAGGCGCAACTGGTGCCGGTACTTGAACACCGTTTGCACGAGGCCCTGGAAACGCTGTATGGCGCCATGGCCCGCCGCCCGAAACCGCTGGACCCCCATGTGTTGAATGAACGTTTGTTGAGTGCTCGCTGGAGCATTTAAGCCACACCGAAATGTAAAAAAACTCACCTTACTCAGCCGCCAACGGCCAAGCAGGTGCAGCCAACCCCCTTAAACGCATTATTGGAGAGAGCGCCATGCGCACTGTCATCTTGCGTCGTGGTCTGGTCGCACTGTTTGCTGCGGCTGTGTCCTTCGGCGCCATTGTTCAAGCCCAAGCCGCCGAGACCCTGCGGATCGGTTATCAGAAGTACGGCACGCTGGTGCTGCTCAAAGCCAAGGGCACCTTGGAAAAACGCCTGGCTGCCCAGGGCGTGAACGTGCAGTGGACCGAGTTTCCTGGTGGCCCGCAATTGCTGGAAGGCCTGAACGTCGGCTCCATCGACTTCGGTGTGACTGGCGAAACCCCACCGGTCTTCGCTCAGGCCGCTGGCGCCGATTTGCTCTACGTGGCCTACGAGCCACCCGCGCCGACCAGCGAAGCGATCCTGGTGCCGAAAGATTCGCCGATCAAATCCGTGGCCGAGCTCAAGGGCAAGAAAATTGTCCTGAACAAAGGCTCCAACGTGCACTACCTGCTGGTGCGTGCCCTGGAAGACGCCGGCCTGAAATACACCGACGTGCAGACTGTGTTCCTGCCGCCCGCCGATGCGCGTGCCGCCTTCGAGCGTGGCAGCGTGGACGCCTGGGTCATCTGGGACCCGTACCAGGCCGCCGCCGAGAAACAACTGCAAGCCCGTACCCTGCGTGACGGCACCGGCATTGCCGACAACCACCAGTTTTATCTCGCGACCAAGCCTTACGCTGAAAAACACCCTGAAGTGGTCAAGGCGCTGATCGAAGAAGTGCGCGCCGTGGGCGAGTGGTCCAAGGCCAACCCGCAGGAAGTGACTGAACAAGTTGCCCCGCTGCTCGGCCTTCCAGCCGACATCACCCTGACCTCGGTGAAACGCCAAGGCTACGGCGCGCTGTTCCTGACGCCGGAAGTGGTCGCCGCCCAGCAGAAAATCGCCGACAGCTTCTACCAACTCAAATTGATCCCCAAGCCCTTGAACATCAAGGACGTGATCTGGACACCCCCCGCCGCCGTGGCCAAAGCGCCGTAATCCGACTTCTTCAGGAGACAACTCCATGAGCCTCAACATTTTCTGGTTCCTGCCTACCCACGGCGACGGCCATTACCTTGGCACCGCCGAAGGCGCTCGCGCCGTCGACCACGGTTACCTGCAGCAAGTGGCCCAGGCCGCTGACCGCCTAGGGTTCGGCGGAGTGCTGATCCCTACCGGCCGCTCCTGCGAAGATTCGTGGTTGGTGGCGGCCTCGCTGATCCCGGTGACCCAGCGTCTGAAATTCCTTGTCGCCCTGCGCCCCGGGATCATTTCCCCGACGGTGGCCGCGCGTCAGGCCGCGACCCTGGACCGACTGTCCGGCGGCCGTGCCTTGTTCAACCTGGTGACCGGTGGTGACCCGGAAGAATTGGCCGGTGATGGCTTGTTCCTCAGTCATGAAGAGCGCTACCAGGCCTCGGTGGAATTCACCCGCATCTGGCGCCGTGTGCTGGAAGGCGAAACCGTGGACTACGACGGCGAGCACATCAGCGTCAAAGGCGCCAAGCTGCTCTACCCGCCGATCCAGCAACCGCGTCCGCCGCTGTACTTCGGCGGTTCTTCCGAAGCAGCCCAGGACCTGGCGGCCGAGCAGGTGGAGATGGTGTTGACCTGGGGCGAGCCACCGGCGGCTGTTGCGGAAAAAATCGAACAGGTTCGCGCCAAGACCGCGAAGCTTGGGCGCACCGTGCGTTTTGGTATTCGCCTGCATGTGATCGTGCGTGAAACCAACGACGAAGCGTGGAAAGCCGCCGACAAACTGATCTCCCACCTGGACGATGACACCATCGCCCGTGCCCAGGCTTCCTTGGCGCGGTTCGACTCTGTCGGTCAGCAACGCATGGCGGCCTTGCATGGTGGCAATCGCGACAACCTGGAAGTCAGCCCCAACCTGTGGGCCGGCGTCGGCCTGGTGCGTGGCGGTGCAGGCACCGCCCTGGTGGGCGATGGCCCCACCGTGGCGGAACGCGTGAAGGAATACGCAGCCCTAGGCATCGACACCTTCATCTTCTCCGGTTATCCACACCTGGAAGAGTCGTATCGCGTCGCTGAGCTGCTCTTCCCACACCTGGATATCGAACGTCCCGAGTTGCCGAAAAGCGCCGGCTACGTCAGCCCGTTCGGCGAGATGGTCGCCAACGACATCCTTCCCAAAGCTGCGTCGGCGAGCTGAGGCAGCCCATGAACTATGAAAAACTGAGCCATCGGATAGCGCCCTGGGTGCTCCCGATTTTGTTACTCGCGGTGTGGCAGTTGTCGGTCTCGGCGGGTTGGTTGTCGACCCGCATTCTGCCAGCGCCGAGTGCCGTCATCGCCGCCGGTGTCCACTTGGTCGCCAGTGGCGAAATCTGGACTCACCTGGCCATCAGTGGCTGGCGTGCGGGTTTGGGCTTCGTGATTGGCGGCAGCATCGGCCTGGCCTTGGGCTTTATCACCGGTCTGTCGAAGTGGGGCGAACGCCTGCTGGACAGCTCGGTGCAGATGATCCGCAACGTGCCGCATTTGGCGCTGATTCCGCTGGTGATCCTGTGGTTTGGCATTGATGAGACGGCGAAGATTTTCCTGGTCGCCCTCGGCACGCTGTTCCCGATTTACCTCAACACCTATCACGGCATTCGCAACGTTGACCCGGCGCTGGTGGAAATGTCGCGCAGCTACGGCTTGTCCGGGTTCAGCCTGTTCCGTCAGGTGATCCTGCCGGGCGCGCTGCCATCGATTTTGGTGGGCGTGCGTTTTGCCCTGGGCTTCATGTGGCTGACGCTGATCGTGGCGGAAACCATCTCCGCCAGTTCCGGTATCGGTTACCTGGCGATGAACGCCCGCGAATTCCTGCAAACCGACGTGGTGGTGTTGGCCATTGTCATGTACGCGATCCTCGGCAAGCTGGCCGATCTGGCGGCGCGCGGTCTGGAGCGAGTGTGGCTGCGCTGGCATCCGGCGTATCAAGTAAATAAAGGAGGTGCGGCATGACAGCTCAACAACCCCCGCGCCTGCTCAAGGGCATTCCCCTGGCGGTCCGCAAGTTGCGTAAGGCCTTTGGTGCGCGCGAAGTGCTCAAGGACATCGACCTGCATATTCCGGCCGGCCAATTCGTGGCGGTGGTCGGTCGCAGTGGTTGCGGCAAAAGTACCTTGCTACGCCTGCTGGCCGGCCTGGACAAGGCCAGCGGCGGCGAGCTGCTGGCCGGTTCCGCGCCGCTCAGTGAAGCGATTGAAGACACGCGGTTGATGTTCCAGGAAGCGCGCCTGCTGCCGTGGAAAAAGATCATCGACAACGTGGGCCTGGGCCTTAAAGGCAACTGGCGCCCCAAAGCGTTGGAAGCCCTGGAAGCGGTTGGCCTGGCTGAACGCGCCAATGAATGGCCGGCGGCGCTGTCCGGCGGGCAGAAGCAACGCGTGGCCCTGGCCCGTGCGCTGATTCACCAACCGCGCTTGCTGCTGCTGGATGAGCCGTTGGGTGCGCTGGATGCCTTGACCCGTATCGAGATGCAGCAACTGATCGAAAACCTCTGGCAGAAGCACGGCTTCACCGTGTTGCTGGTCACCCACGACGTCAGCGAAGCCGTGGCGATTGCCGACCGGGTGATCCTGATCGAAGACGGCGAAATAGGTTTGGACCTGATCGTCGACCTGCCACGCCCACGTGCCCGGGGCTCACATCGGCTGGCCGCGTTGGAAGCTGAAGTGCTCAACCGTGTGTTGTCCCTGCCGGGCTCGCCGCCGGAACCTGAACCTGTTTCACCGCTGCCTACGCAATTGCGTTGGGCTCAATAAACGAAGGAAGAACATCATGACTATTAAAGCCATCAACGTGCGTAACCAGTTCAAAGGCACCATCAAGGAAATCGTCGAAGGCGACGTGCTGTCGGAAATCGACGTGCAGACTGCGTCCGGCATCGTGACTTCGGTGATCACTACACGCTCGGTCAAAGAGCTGGAGCTGGTGATTGGCAGTGAAGTGATTGCCTTCGTTAAATCCACCGAGGTGTCGATCGCCAAATTGTGATTGCACAAGCCACTGTAGGAGCTGGCTTGCCGGCGATAGGCCCTCACGCCTTGCGGTGATGTCGGGAGCGCTATCGCCGGCAAGCCGGCTCCTACAGGTTTTTGCGCTTGGGCAAATAGGCCGGCAAATACAGCCCCACATACGCATCAAACACCCGCATCCCTTCCTCCGCCATGCGCGGCGTGATCAACCCATGCTGATGCACCGAGCGCGCATACACGCGGTCGCTCAACTCCAGGGCCAAGGCAAACACGTCCACATCATTCGGTAGCGCCGGCACTTCAAAGTGACGGTTGAACACCGTGAGCATCAAATCGCCCAACTCCAGATCATGCTGACGATCCGCCTGGGTCACCTCCGTCAGCCCATGTTGGGCCAGGATCAACTGGCGGGCGGCGGCATCCTGATCGTAGACAGTGAGCATGCGCTGCTCAACGATATAGGACAGGTCGCGCCAATGCTTGAGTGAGTCATGGTCGATAGGGGCCTGGATAGCCGCCCGGAATGCGCCGTGAACGTCAGCGGTCAAGGCTTCCAGCAAGGCCGGCACACTGGCGAAAAAGTGATACACCGACGACGGCGGAATCTGCGCCCGCTCGGCCACGCTATAGATCGACAAACTTGCCACGCCTTCGGCCGCCAGCAGGGTGCGGGCAGCGTCGAGGATCGCATCGATCCGGGCCTGGCTGCGGGCGCGGGGTTTGCGAGGGGCGGCGGGGCGGGTGGTCATGGAAGTCTCCTACAAGGCAGAGCGCATTGTACGCAGAGCATAAGGATGATCCATACCTGTGAGGCGACTGTGTACGTGTGGCGAGCGGGCTTGCCCCGCGTTGGGCCGCGCAGCGGCCCCAATAAAAAACGCCGAGTTCCTTCTGAAAGAACTCGGCGTCTGGATTTAGGGCTGCTTCGCAGCCCAACGCAGGGCAAGCCTGCTCGCCACAACAAGGCAGCTCACTACAGCGAGCCAACTCAACACATTTACAGTCGCAACCGCTTACACGGTATGCAAGTACCAGTTGTACTCAAGGTCAGAGATGGAATGTTCAAACTCTTCCAGCTCACTTTCCTTACAGGCGACGAAGATATCGATGTATTTAGGATCGATGTACTTGGCCATCACCTCGCTGTCGTCCAACTCACGCAGGGCATCACGCAGGTTGTTCGGCAGGCTCTGTTCGTTCTGCTCGTAGCTGTTGCCTTCCACCGGTGCGCCAGGCTCGATCTTGTTGGTCAGGCCGTGGTGCACGCCTGCCAGGACCGAAGCCATCAGCAGGTAAGGGTTGGCGTCGGCGCCGGCCACGCGGTGTTCGATACGTACGGCGTCGGACGAGCCGGTCGGTACGCGGATCGCCACGGTGCGGTTATCCAGGCCCCAGCACGGCGAGTTCGGCACGTAGAACTGTGCGCCGAAACGACGGTAGGAGTTGACGTTGGGGCACAGGAACGCCATTTGGGCGGGCAGGGTCTCGAGCACACCGCCGATCGCGTGACGCAATGCGGCGTTCTGCTCGGGATCCTCGCTGGCAAAAATGTTCTTGCCGTCCTTGTCCAGAATGGAGATGTGTACGTGCAAACCGTTGCCTGCCTGGCCCGGGTAAGGCTTGGCCATGAAGGTGGTGTCCATCTCATGGTCGTAGGCGATGTTCTTGATCAGGCGCTTGAGCAGTACCGCGTAGTCGCAGGCCTTGATGGGGTCGGCCACGTGGTGCAGGTTCACTTCGAACTGCGCCGGGGCACTTTCCTTGACGATGGCGTCGGCCGGGATGCCTTGCTCCTTCGCACCTTCCAGAATGTCCTGGAGGCAGTCGACGTATTCGTCGAGGTCGTCGATCAGGTAGACCTGTGTCGAGTGCGGGCGTTTGCCGGAGATCGGCGAGCGGGGCGGTTGTGGGCGGCCGTTCACGTTCTCCTGGTCGATCAGGTAGAACTCAAGTTCGAAGGCGGCGCAGATGGTCAGACCGAGGTCGTCGAATTTGGTTACAACTTGGCGGAGCACTTCGCGCGGATCGGCGAAGAAAGGTTCACCTTCAAGTTCGTGCATGGTCATCAGCAGTTGCGCGGTAGGGCGCTTTTGCCAGGGTTCATTGCACAGGGTGTCGGGGATCGGATAACAGATTCGGTCAGCATCACCGATGTCCAGGCCCAGGCCGGTGCTTTCCACCGTAGAGCCGTTGATATCCAGGGCAAATAAAGAGGCAGGCAGGTTAATGCCCTTCTCGTAAACCTTGTGGAGGCTGGTGCGTTCGATGCGCTTGCCGCGCACCACACCATTCATATCCGCAATTAGAAGGTCTACGTACAGAACCTCAGGATGATCCTTAAGGAACGCGTTCGCTTCGTTAAGCTGAACGGCACGCGGGGGTACCGACATGATGCAACACCTTTGTTGTTAAAAATATCAATCATTGATCTTTTCTGGTTTCAGTCAACCCGAACGGCATGCCGAAGTCAAGCGAGGCCTTTTTTGCCCTAAAAAAGCGCTGCGATGGCTTTTTTGGGGCTTTTTGGGGCGGTTTTTCGGATTTGAGGGGCTTGGGACTAGCAGGCTTGAGCGGCCCGTGTTGTATTTTTTACGGGGGTGTTGTGTAAAAAAATGAACAAGGCTAAGCTCGATTCAAACCCATAACAGCAATAATACCGGGGTGCTTCATGTTTCACCTGCCGCCCAACGGCGTCTTGGCCTGCTTCAGCCGGGCTGTGTCATCCGTCCATTCTTCCCGCGTGAATACCCGCGCACCGGCCAATATTCTTGACGCCCGGGCCGACCTCTTTTTTGCCTCCTCATTTGTCACCGAACGGCATGCGCCTCGCGTGCTGCTCAAGATTGCGCACAACTTTGGCGTGAGGAATGCAACGCTGCAGCAAATGGCAGGTAAGCTCCTACCCTGAATGAAAAAACGACGCGGATGCTGCGTCAACCAACGCCTGGCCTTTAATGGATGCCAGGAAACCCAGCCCAGAGGCATTTATGAGTAACAACCTCGACCAGCTCACCGATTGGTTGAAAGACCACAAGATCACAGAAGTCGAATGCATGATTGGCGACCTCACCGGCATCACCCGGGGCAAGATCTCGCCGACCAACAAGTTCATCGCCGAAAAAGGCATGCGCCTGCCCGAGAGCGTGCTGTTGCAGACCGTGACCGGCGACTATGTCGAAGACGACATCTATTACGAATTGCTCGACCCGGCCGACATCGACATGATCTGCCGCCCTGACCAGAACGCGGTCTACCTGGTGCCCTGGGCCATCGAGCCCACCGCTCAGGTGATCCACGACACCTACGACAAGCAAGGCAACCCGATCGAGCTGTCGCCGCGCAACGTACTCAAGAAAGTCCTCAAGCTCTACGCCGACAGGGGCTGGCAGCCCATCGTGGCGCCCGAGATGGAGTTCTACCTGACCAAGCGTTGCGAAGACCCTGACTTCCCGCTGCAACCGCCGATTGGTCGCTCCGGTCGCCCGGAAACCGGTCGCCAGTCCTTCTCTATAGAAGCGGCCAACGAATTCGACCCATTGTTCGAAGACGTCTACGACTGGTGCGAACTGCAGGAGCTGGACCTCGACACCCTGATCCACGAAGACGGCACCGCGCAGATGGAAATCAACTTCCGTCACGGCGATGCGCTGTCCCTGGCCGACCAGATTCTGGTGTTCAAGCGCACCATGCGTGAAGCCGCGCTCAAGCACGACGTGGCCGCCACCTTCATGGCCAAGCCCATGACCGGCGAGCCCGGCAGCGCGATGCACCTGCACCAGAGCATCATCGACATCGCCACCGGCAAGAACGTCTTCTCCAATGAAGACGGGACCATGAGCCAGCTGTTCCTCAACCACATTGGCGGCCTGCAGAAATTCATCCCTGAACTGCTGCCGTTGTTTGCCCCCAACGTGAACTCGTTCCGCCGCTTCCTGCCCGACACCTCGGCGCCGGTGAACGTGGAATGGGGCGAAGAAAACCGCACCGTCGGCTTGCGTGTTCCGGATGCCGGCCCGCAGAACCGTCGTGTGGAAAACCGCCTGCCGGGCGCCGATGCCAACCCGTACCTGGCGATTGCCGCCAGCCTGTTGTGCGGCTACATCGGCATGGTCGAAGGCCATAACCCAAGCGCGCCAGTGGTGGGTCGTGGTTACGAGCGACGCAACCTGCGCCTGCCGTTGACCATCGAAGACGCCCTGGAACGCATGGAAAACAGCAAGACCATCGAGAAATACCTGGGTCAAAAATTCATCACAGGCTACGTCGCGGTCAAGCGGGCCGAGCATGAAAACTTCAAGCGCGTGATCAGTTCGTGGGAGCGGGAATTCCTGCTCTTCGCCGTCTGATGCGCCGGGCGCGCCCTTTAAACGGCGCGCCCTTCACTGAAAAGTCTAGGAGATTGGTATGTCCAGCAACAACCCGCAAACCCGTGAATGGCAAGCCTTGAGCAGTGATCACCACCTGGCGCCGTTCAGCGACTTCAAGCAATTGAAAGAGAAAGGCCCGCGCATCATCACCAAAGCCCACGGCGTCTACCTGTGGGACAGCGAAGGCAACAAGATCCTCGACGGCATGGCCGGCCTGTGGTGCGTGGCGATCGGTTACGGTCGCGATGAACTGGCTGACGCCGCCGCCAAGCAGATGAAAGAACTGCCGTACTACAACCTGTTCTTCCAGACCGCTCACCCGCCGGTGCTGGAATTGGCCAAGGCCATTTCCGACATCGCGCCTGCCGGCATGAACCACGTGTTCTTCACCGGTTCCGGCTCCGAAGGCAACGACACCATGTTGCGCATGGTCCGCCACTACTGGGCGATCAAGGGCCAGCCAAACAAGAAAACCATCATCAGCCGCAAGAATGGCTATCACGGTTCCACCGTGGCCGGCGCCAGCCTGGGCGGCATGACCTATATGCATGAGCAGGGCGACTTGCCGATTCCTGGCATCACCCACATCGCCCAGCCGTATTGGTTTGGCGAAGGCGGCGACATGAGCCCCGAAGAGTTCGGCGTGTGGGCCGCCAACCAGTTGGAAGAAAAGATCCTGGAACTGGGCGTGGACAACGTCGGTGCCTTTATTGCCGAACCCATCCAGGGCGCCGGTGGCGTGATCGTACCGCCGGCCACCTACTGGCCGCGCATCAAGGAAATCCTCGCCAAGTACGACATCCTGTTTATTGCCGACGAAGTCATCTGCGGTTTCGGTCGTACCGGTGAGTGGTTCGGTAGCGACTTTTACGACCTCAAGCCGCACATGATGACCATCGCCAAGGGCCTGACCTCGGGTTACATCCCCATGGGCGGCCTGATCGTGCGCGATGAAGTGGTGGACGTCCTTAACGAAGGCGGTGATTTCAACCACGGTTTCACCTACTCCGGTCACCCGGTGGCGGCGGCAGTGGCGCTGGAAAACATCCGCATCATGCGCGATGAAAAAATCGTTAACCGTGTCCACGACGAAACGGCACCGTATTTGCAGAAACGTCTGAGGGAATTGGCGGACCATCCGCTGGTGGGCGAAGTGCGTGGTGTGGGTATGCTCGGCGCCATTGAACTGGTGCAGGACAAGGCCACGCGCAAGCGCTACGAAGGCAAGGGCGTCGGCATGATCTGCCGCACGTTCTGCTTCGAGAATGGCCTGATCATGCGCGCCGTAGGCGACACCATGATCATTTCGCCACCGCTGGTGATCAGCAAGGCAGAAATCGACGAGTTGGTGACCAAGGCTCGTCAGTGCCTGGACCTGACTTTGGCGGCATTGCAGGGCTAAGTGCTAGGCTCAGAACGCAGCGGCTTCGGGCGCTGCGTCTGAGTGGTTATAAAAATGGGGGCATTGGTTGAAAGCCGGCCCTCGAACTTGCCAGACTGTCGCCCTGTTTTGTTGCCCTTTGGCTGGGCCTCGAAACATATGAAGCTTGTGGCCCAAAAAAGAAAAAATTGGAGCATCACCAAATGAAGGCATTAGGTTTGAAGAACGCTGGCAAGACCCTCCTCGCCTTGTCCCTGATGGGCGCAATGGCGGGCGCGGCCCAGGCTGACGATAAAGTGCTGCACGTCTACAACTGGTCCGACTACATTGCACCGGACACCATCGCCAACTTTGAAAAAGAGTCCGGCATCAAGGTGGTGTACGACGTTTTCGACAGCAACGAAACCCTGGAAGCCAAGTTGCTGGCAGGCAAGTCCGGTTACGACATCGTCGTACCGTCGAACAACTTCCTCGCCAAGCAGATCAAGGCCGGTGTCTACCAGGAGCTGGACAAGTCCAAGCTGTCCAACTACGACAACCTGAACAAATCCCTGCTCAAAGCTGTGTCGGTCAGCGACCCGGACAACAAGCACGCCTTCCCGTACATGTGGGGCTCGATCGGCATCGGCTACAACCCGGAGAAGGTCAAGGCCGCGCTGGGCGTGGACAAGATCGATTCGTGGGACGTGCTGCTCAAGCCCGAGAACATCGCCAAGCTGAAAAGCTGCGGCGTGAGCTTCCTCGATTCGCCAACCGAAATGCTGCCGGTGGCGCTGCATTACCTGGGCCTGCCGACCGACACCCAGAAGAAGGCCGACCTGAAACAGGCTGAAGATCTGTTCCTGAAAATCCGTCCTTCGATCGGCTACTTTCACTCGTCCAAGTACATCTCCGACCTGGCCAACGGCAACATCTGCGTGGCCGTGGGTTACTCGGGTGACATCGAACAGGCCAAGTCCCGCGCGGCTGAAGCCGGTGGCAAGGTCAAGGTGGCCTACGATATTCCGAAAGAAGGCGCTGGCAGCTTCTTCGACATGGTCGCCATCCCTAAAGATGCCGAGAACGTCGACGCCGCCTACAAGTTCATGAACTACCTGCTCAAACCGGAAGTCATGGCTGAAATCACCAACAGCGTTCACTTCCCGAACGGTAACGAGAAGGCTACCGCACTGGTCGACAAAGACATCACCAGCGACCCGGGCATCTACCCGCCAGCGGACGTGCAGGCCAAGCTCTACGCCATTGCTGACTTGCCGGCCGCAACCCAGCGTGAAATGACACGCAGCTGGACCAAGATCAAGTCCGGTAAATAACCGGTCTTTGTTAACCACCGCGCCTGGCGCGGTGGTTATCGAAACAATTAAATGACAGAAAGTTTTGCCGGATCGGTTTATCGAGGGTAAGTTGCGCGCCGGTTTTGTTGCCGGGCAACAACTTTGGGCCCAACTATTTAAGAGGACCTCCACTTGCCAATTTCTTTATTTCGCAAAGCCATGCTGGTGGGTGCAGGTATCACGCTGACGTTGAGCGTGCAGGCCGCACCGACGGTGCATATTTATAACTGGTCGGATTACATCGGCACCGACACCCTGGCCAACTTTGAAAAGGCCAGCGGCATCAAGCCCGTGTATGACGTGTTTGACTCCAACGAAACCCTGGAAGGCAAGCTGCTGGCCGGGCGCACCGGCTATGACGTGGTGGTGCCGTCCAACCACTTCCTGGGCAAGCAGATCAAGGCCGGGGCGTTCCAGAAGCTCGACAAGTCATTGCTGACGAATTACGCCAATCTTGACCCGGCGCTGCTCAAGCGCCTGGAAAAGAACGACCCGGGCAACCAGTACGCCGTGCCGTACCTGTGGGGCACCAATGGCATTGGTTACAACGTCGATAAAGTGAAGGAAGTGCTGGGCGTCGACCATATCGACTCCTGGGCGGTGCTGTTCGAGCCTGAGAACATGAAGAAGCTGGCGACGTGCGGCGTGTCGTTCATGGACTCGGCGGATGAAATGCTGCCGGCGGTGCTCAACTACATGGGCCTGAACCCCAACAGTACGAACCCGGATGACTACAAGAAGGCCGAAGAGAAGCTGCTGAAAGTACGGCCGTATGTGACCTACTTCCATTCTTCCAAATACATCTCGGACCTGGCCAACGGCAACATCTGCGTGGCGGCGGGTTTCTCCGGCGATGTGTTCCAGGCCAAGGCCCGTGCGGCCGAGGCTGGCAAGGGCGTGAACATCGCCTACGCGATTCCGAAAGAAGGCGGCAACCTGTGGTTCGACGTGCTGGCTATCCCCAAGGATGCCACCAACGTCAAAGAGGCCCACGCCTTCATCAACTATTTGCTGCAACCTGAGGTGATCGCCCAGGTCAGTGATTACGTCGGTTATGCCAACCCTAACCCAGGGGCGGACAAATTGATGGAGCAATCGATACGCACGGACGAAGCGGTTTACCCACCGCAGGCGGTACTCGACAGGACCTTTGTCAACTTCGAGCTACCCCCGAAAGTGCAACGTTTGATGACCCGTAGCTGGACCAAGGTCAAGACGGGTAAGTAAGGCTCAACCTATCAAGGTTCGTCCGTATTGGACGTTCCGCACTCTTTTTTTTCTGGGAGTTTCGTAAATGGCAGTTGCCTCCGGCGCCTATAAGAAAGCCCTCGAAGGGGACCAGACACCGAAGAAGGTGCTGGTCAAAATCGACCGGGTCACGAAGAAGTTCGACGAGACGATTGCCGTGGACGATGTGTCCCTGGAAATCAAGAAAGGCGAGATCTTCGCCCTGCTCGGCGGTTCGGGTTCGGGCAAGTCCACCTTGCTGCGCATGCTCGCAGGTTTCGAGCGCCCGACCGAGGGTCGCATCTACCTCGACGGCGAAGACATCACTGACATGCCGCCCTACGAACGGCCGATCAACATGATGTTCCAGTCCTATGCCTTGTTCCCGCACATGACCGTGGCGCAGAACATCGCGTTCGGCCTGCAACAGGACAAGGTCCCCAAGGCTGAAGTCGACGCCCGTGTGGCCGAGATGCTCAAGCTGGTGCAGATGAGCCAGTACGCCAAGCGCAAGCCGCACCAGTTGTCCGGTGGCCAGCGTCAGCGTGTGGCCCTGGCCCGTTCGCTGGCCAAGCGTCCGAAACTGCTGCTGCTCGATGAGCCCATGGGCGCCCTCGACAAGAAACTGCGTTCGCAGATGCAGCTGGAACTGGTGGAAATCATTGAGCGCGTCGGCGTGACCTGCGTGATGGTGACCCACGACCAGGAAGAGGCCATGACCATGGCCGAGCGCATTGCGATCATGCACCTGGGCTGGATCGCCCAGATCGGCAGCCCGATCGACATCTACGAAACGCCTACCAGCCGCTTGGTGTGCGAGTTCATTGGCAACGTCAACATCTTCGACACCCAAGTGGTGGACGACGCCGAAGGCCACGCGGTGCTCAAGTGTGCTGACCTCGACCGCGACATCTACGTGGGCTATGGCATTGCCACGGCGGTGGAAGACAAGTCGGTGACCTACGCGATTCGCCCGGAAAAACTGCTGGTCACCACCGAAATGCCGACCTGCGAACACAACTGGTCCAGCGGCAAGGTGCACGACATCGCCTACCTGGGCGGCCACTCGGTGTTCTACGTGGAGCTGCCGAGCGGCAAGCTGGTGCAGTCCTTCGTGGCCAACGCCGAGCGCCGTGGCCAGCGGCCAACCTGGGGTGACCAAGTCTACGTGTGGTGGGAAGACGACAGCGGCGTGGTACTTCGCTCATGAACATGAAGAAGCTCAAGCGCCGCCTGCAACGAATAACGCCCAGTGGCCGCCATGCGGTCATTGGCATTCCCTTCCTGTGGCTGTTCCTGTTCTTCATGCTGCCGTTCTTCATCGTCCTGAAGATCAGTTTTGCCGAAGCCGACGTTGCGATCCCGCCGTACACCGAGATCTACACCTTCGTTGAGCAGAAACTGCAGTTGGTGCTCAACCTGGGCAACTACGCGATGCTCGGCGACGACGAGTTGTACATCGCCGCGTACCTGGGCTCGCTGAAAATGGCGTTCTTCAGCACGCTGCTGTGCCTGCTGATCGGCTACCCGATGGCCTACGCCATCGCCAGTGCGCGCAAAGAGATGCAGACCGTGCTGGTGCTGCTGATCATGATGCCGACCTGGACCGCGATCCTGATCCGCGTCTATGCGTGGATGGGCATCCTCAGCAACAACGGTTTGCTCAACGGTTTCCTGATGTCCATCGGGTTGATCAACGAGCCGCTGCAGATCCTCAACACCAACATCGCGGTGTATATCGGCGTGGTCTATTCGTACCTGCCGTTCATGATCCTGCCGCTGTACGCCAACCTGGTGAAACACGACCAGAGCCTGCTGGAGGCAGCCTCCGACCTGGGTTCGAGCACCTTCAACAGCTTCTGGAAAATCACCGTGCCGCTGTCCAAGAACGGCATCATCGCCGGGTGCATGCTGGTGTTCATCCCCGTGGTGGGTGAGTTCGTGATCCCGGAACTGCTGGGCGGCCCGGAAACCCTGATGATCGGTAAAGTGTTGTGGCAAGAATTCTTCAACAACCGTGACTGGCCGGTGGCGTCTGCCCTGGCGGTGGTGATGCTGGCGATCCTGATCGTGCCGATCATCCTGTTCAACCGCAGCCAAGCCAAAGAGATGGAGGGCAAGATATGAAGCGCTTCAGATTCTCCAGCTTTATGCTGGTGGCGGGGTTAGTGTTCATCTACCTGCCGATGCTGATCCTGGTGATCTACTCGTTCAACGAATCCAAGCTGGTGACAGTGTGGGGTGGTTGGTCGATCAAGTGGTACGTGGGCCTGCTGGACAACACCCAGTTGATGGGCTCGGTGGCGCGCTCCCTGGAAATCGCCTGCTACACGGCGGTGGCCGCGGTGGCGTTGGGTACGCTCGCGGCCTTCGTGCTGACGCGCATCAGTCAGTTCAAGGGCCGCACGCTGTTCGGCGGCCTGGTGACCGCGCCACTGGTGATGCCGGAAGTGATCACCGGTCTGTCGCTGTTGCTGCTGTTTGTGGCGATGGCGCAAATGATCGGCTGGCCCCAGGAGCGTGGCATCGTCACCATCTGGATCGCCCACACCACGTTCTGTGCGGCGTATGTGGCGGTGGTGGTGTCGGCGCGACTGCGTGAGCTGGACCTGTCGATCGAAGAAGCGGCGATGGATCTGGGCGCGCGGCCGTGGAAGGTGTTCTTCCTGATTACCATCCCCATGATCGCGCCGTCGTTGGCGGCGGGCGGCATGATGTCGTTCGCGCTGTCGCTGGATGACCTGGTATTGGCCAGCTTCGTGTCGGGGCCGGGTTCGACCACCTTGCCGATGGAAGTGTTCTCGGCAGTGCGCCTTGGGGTTAAACCCGAGATCAACGCCGTGGCCAGCCTGATCCTGTTGGCGGTGTCGCTGGTGACCTTCCTGGTGTGGTTCTTCAGCCGTCGAGCTGAAGAGCACCGCAAGAAAGCTATCCAACAAGCGATTGAAGAAGCGGCGGCGGATGGCTGGCAGCAGCCGGACAAGCGTCGGGCGGCTGCACCGGTCTAAAACCCACTTGTAGGAGCCGGCTTGCCGGCGATGGCGGTGTGTCAGTCGACAGATGAGTCAGCTGACACGCCGCCATCGCTGGCAAGCCAGCTCCTACAGTGGTTTTGTGGTGTTTATAAGGTTGTGTTTCAGGCAGTCCAGGGAGATTTGCGGATCACGTCCACAAAATTCTTCGGCTTGAACCCCGGCTCCTGATCCACCAGCACATCCGTCTTTACGTTACCAAACGTGGTCTGCGGACGATGGCGCAAGCCGTCGGCAAACGCGCAGATAATGCACTCCTTGAACCCTTCACCGCGTGGATGCGCATGCACCACGGCTTCGCGCTGCACGCTGGAAAATGCGGCGTAGTCCATGCCCAGCACGTCCATTTCCACACCGGCCGTCACCAGCGCCACGGTCGGGCGCAGATGCTGCGGTACGCCCGGCGTGGTGTGCAGGGCGATGGACAGCCACACCTGTTCGATGTCGTCATCGCTCAGCCCGTACGGCTTGAGGAACGCGGCGGCGGCGTTGGCGCCGTCGACTTCAAAGCGCTCGTTGTCACTGCGATGGCCTTCCACCAGGCCCAGGTCATGGAACATCGCGCCGACGTAGAGCAGCTCCGGGTTATAGGCGAGTTGTTTGCGTTCGCCGCTCAAGGCGCCGAACAGGAATACCCGGCGGGAGTGGTGGTAGAGCAGGTCGGATTCGACGTCGCGGATGTATTCGGTGGTGGCCTTGGCCAGGGCGCTGTCCGGGATCTGGATGCCGGCGATGGTGGTGCTCATGGTGGTTCTCCTCTGGAAAGATTCCAGTCTGGTCGCGTGCCAGCGAAGGGGCCATTGCGGCGAGGGTGCGATCCCGGCCAATGTGCCTTGATATCGCGCCAGGTCGTATCTCTGTAGGAGCGAGCTTGCTCGCGAAAAACGCCAGGGCGCCGCGCCCATCCAGGCAGAACGCGTTATCGTTAACGTTCTTCGCGAGCAAGCTCGCTCCTACAGGTCATCACAAGGCTTACCGACCATGGGCAAAACCGTCGCCATCCTGATCTTCCCCGGCGTCCAGTCATTGGACGTGACCGGTCCCATGGATGTGTTCTGCGAGGCCAACCGCTTTTTGCCGCCCCAGGACCATTACCAGCTGGAAGTGATCGGCTTCAGCCACGGCAACATGGCCGCTTCCAACGGCCTGTCATTGCAGGCCCACCATCACTACAGCGAAGCCCTGCGAGCCTACGACCTGCTGCTGGTCGCCGGCGGCCCGCAGTTACCCTTCGAAGACTTCGGCGCCGAGTTCGATGACTGGCTGCGTGGCGCCAGTGCCCGTGCGCAACGTTTTGGCTCGATCTGCAACGGCGCCTTCATGCTGGCGCGCGCCGGGCTGTTGGACGGCAAAACCGTCACCACCCACTGGAATGACGCAGCGGACCTGGCGCGCCTGTGCCCCACGGCCCAGGTCGACGCCGACCGCCTCTACGTGCAGGACGGCAATCTCTACACTTCGGCCGGGGTCACGGCAGGCATCGATCTGTCGCTGTATTTGCTGGCCCAGGATCACGGCCCGGAAGTCGCGTTGAGCGTGGCCAAGCGCCTGGTGGTGTTCACCCAGCGCTCGGGCGGGCAGTCACAGTTCAGTCCGTTCCTCACACCCCATGCTGAAACCACCTCGGCGGTGGCGCTGGTGCAGCTGTACGTGTTGGCGAACCTGACAGGGGATTTGACTATTGCCGACCTGGCCAAGGCAGCCAATATGAGCGCGCGTAATTTCTCTCGGGTGTTTGCCCGCGAGGCGCGGATCACGCCGGCGGAGTTTGTCGAACGGGCGCGGGTCGACGCGGCGCGGGTCATGCTTGAAAGCAGCCCCGCACCGCTCAAGACCGTCGCCTATCAATGCGGTTTTCGCGACGCCCAGCACATGCGCAGTGTGTTCAACCGCCGGCTGGGCGTGACGCCGCAACAGTTCCGGCTTAACTTTGCGGCGCCGGTTTGAGGGTGTCGTAGGCTTCCAAAGCGCGCAGCGAGTAGATGTACGCCGCGCCCGCATTCAGCGAGATCGCGGTGGCCAGGGTTGCGGCGACTTCTTCGCGGGTGGCGCCGGCCTTGATCGCCGCGTCGGCATGCACGCCGATGCAGCCATCGCAGCGGGTGGTGATGGCCACGGCGATGGAGATCAGTTCACGGGTCTTGGCGTCGAGCACGTTGTTTTCTTCGGCGGCTTCGCCCAGCGCCATGTAGGCTTTGACCATCTTCGGGTTGCTCTTGCCCAGCGCGCCAAAGGCTTTCTTCACGGTAGGCAGCAAGTCGGACCAGTTATTGAACATTGCGGTAACTCCTGAACAGGTTTGGTTGGTGTGGAACCAGTCTCTTCCGTTCGGGGGTGGCGTTATTGTTCAATCCGCTCATCTTTTTGACCGATGCTCGCAAATGAATTCGATCGACACACTCATCGCGCTGGCCAACCTGCGCGGCAGTCTGGATCTACGCTGTCAATTCCAGGGGGACTGGGCGCTGGATCACGCGCCGGAAAACCTCGGCGTGGCGCCTTACCACATCGTGCTCAGCGGCACTTGTCGTGCCGAGTTGTCGGGAGGGCAACAAGTGACGCTGGAAGAGGGCGATATCCTGCTGATGCCCGGCGGTGCCACGCACTTGCTGCGCAGCCAGGGTGCGCGGATCCGGCCAACGCAACCGCAAGTGGTCAGCGGCGGCCTGCTCCCGGTGCATCGTTTGGGCGGCGACCGGCCGGACCTGGACATGCTCTGTGGCAGCTTCCACTACAACCGCCAGTCACTGCTGCTCGGCGCGTTGCCGGAGTACTTGGTGGTGTCCAGTCGTGAATGGCAGGGCGACGGACAACTGGCGGCGTTGATCGCTCTGCTGCGCAGTGAAGCGGACAGCCAGCAACTGGGCGCGCGCTCCTTTATCGATGCGTTGTCGTCGGCGCTGTTCACCCTGATCCTGCGCACCTGGCTGGCGCGCCAGGCCCCCGTGGCCGGCACCTTCGCGCTGCTTGCCGATAAGCGCCTGAGCAAGGCCTGGCAGGCGATGCTGGCCGATCCGGGGCATGAGTGGACCATCGACAGCCTGGCGGCGGCTGCGACGATGTCACGCGCCACCTTCATGCGTGCGTTCGTCAAAGTGGCGGGCGTGTCGCCGTGGGTGCTGCTGACCCAGTTGCGCATGGAGCTGGCCTTCAACCTGTTGCGCCAGTCGCACCTGAGCCTGCTGGATATCGCCGCCCAGGCGGGTTACCAGTCCCAGGCGGCGTTCAGCAAGAAATTCAAGGAGACCTATGGCGAGGCGCCGGGGCGCCTGCGGTCATCGGGCGGGTAGCAACTTGAGAGTGCCACGGGTGTTGGCGGTGACTTCCTCGTCAGTGAAGTGCGCCTGTTCGTAGCCGCCCTCGATGTAGGTTTCAGCCTGGTCGCCGTAGTGCCGGTCAAACGGCACCCCGCTTTGACCGACCGGGTTGATGGTCAATGCGTGGGCCGCGTCGGCGAAGTCGATCAGGCGGCGAGTCGAAGGCCCGTAGGTGACGGGCCACGGTGCTGGGCCGATGTTGGCTGACTGGTTGTTCGGCACTTCGTGGGTGCCCGGTGCCGGGAATGGGCCGACATTGACGATCAGGTCCAAGGGTTTTTGCGAGCCCAGCGGGTGGCCGTGGGTCAGGGTGTGGGCCTTGCCCCATTGCCATTGGCTCGGGTCATCGCCGAAGGTGGCCTTTAGGTGCGCAAGGCTGTTGTCCCAGGCGAGCTTGACGGTGTCGGCGCGCTTGCCGTCCCACCACGGCGAATCCGGCGCGGCGGCCAGGCGTGGCAAGGCAGCGTCGATCACGCGGGTGCCGAGCAGGGTCTTGAACATGCCATCGCCGAGTTTCGGGTGGAAGGCGGCGTCGGCCAGGTTGAACAGGAACTGGTTGAACAGCGTGGCGCTGGTCGAGTCCAGCGGGTAGTCGCCTTTCCAGGCAGCGAGCTGCTCAACCAGTTTCAGCTGCGCCGGCTCCTTGACCACCTCACGCAGCACCGGCAACAGCGGCACCAACAGGCGCGGGCCGAAGGCGGTGGTGGTGCCGAGCTGCAAGGCCTGGCTGTTGTTCACATCCCACTTCACGCTCTTGTCGCTCAACTGCGCGTTCAACTGTTGGCCGCGATCGGCCAGGTTGTAGTAACCGGGAATCTCCATGCCAGTCGGCGAGACCGGCTGGGCATTGGCCGATACCACGTAACCGCGTGCTGGATTTTCTTCCTGGGGGTTGGCGCTGAAGGGATAGAAGCCCAGCTTGTCGGCCTGGGCGGTGCTGCCGTCGAGGATGAACCCTGCGTTGACCCCAGCCGGACGGATCGGCAACTGCGCTGCCGCCCACCAACCGATATCACCCTTGGCATTCGCCCACACAATGTTCAGCCCCGGTGCAGACACCTTGGCCGCCGCCGCGCGGGCCTTCACCAGTGTGTCGGCGCGGTTTAGCTGGTAGAAGCCCTCAAGGATCGGGTTCTGGGTATCGAGGAATGCCCACCACATGGCAATCGGCGTCTTGCCGGCGTTCTCGCCCAGCACATCATTGATGATCGGGCCGTGGGGCGATTGACGCAGGGTCAGCGTCACCGGCGCCTGGCCCTTCACTGCGATCTGTTGCTCGGTGCTGCTCATGTCGACCCATTGGTCGTGGTACCAGACCTGGTTGGTGTTGTCCGGGTTGACCTTCTCGGCGATGAGGTCGAGGTCATCGTTCTGGAACATGGTCAGGCTCCAGCCGAAGTCCAGGTTGTGCCCCAGGAACGCCACCGGCACCAGCGCATTGTGGTAGCCGTACAGCTCAAACCCCGGCGCCGACAGCTGCGCCTCGTACCACACCGACGGCACCGAAAAGCGGATATGCGGGTCACCGGCCAGCAACGGTTTGCCGCTCTTAGTGCGGCTGCCGCTGATGGCCCAGGCGTTGCTGCCTTCGAACTGCGGCAGGCCGTTGTCGGCCAGGGCCTGTTCGCTCAGGGAGGCGATGGCGCCGAGGGCCTGCCAATCGCTGGTGGCGAGGTTGAGGGCGCCCTTGGGCTGCCAGTCCAGGTCGAAGACTTTCAGGTAGTCACTGCCCAGTTGGTCGCGGATGTAAGTCAGCACAGGTTCTGTACGAAATGCCGCAGCGAAGCTGTAGGCCATGTACCCGGCGACGCTGATGGTGTCCTCGGCGGTAAACGGTCGTTTAGGGATGCCCAGCACGTCGAACTCCATCGGGCTGGCGTGGCTGTCCTGATACTGGTTGATCCCGTCCAGATAGGCTTGCAGGGCCTTCCAATGCGCCGATTCGTGGTCGAGTTGCGCCACATAGGTGGCCGCTCGGTCGCGAATGCGCAGGCTGCGGAATAGCTTGTCGGTCTCCAGCACCTTGGGCCCCAGCACCTCGGCCAGTTCGCCTCGGGCCAGGCGCCGCATGATCTCCATCTGGAACAGTCGGTCCTGGGCGTGCACGTAGCCCAGGGCGCGGTACAGGTCGGTTTCGTTCTCGGCTTGGATGTGCGGTACACCACGGTCGTCGTAACGCACCGTGACCGAGCCTTGCAGGTTGGCCAGTGCGACCGTGCCCTGGCGGGTGGGCTGCTTGCTGTACAGGTACCAGCCGGCGCCGACGGCGACCAGCACGACAAGAACCGCGAGAACCCGCAAGACGCGCTTCATGAACATTCCTTACCAAGAGTGGGGTGGCGAGTTACGAGCCTTTTGGCCACGAACAATAGCAGCCCACCGCGAGGGTGTGCGTGGCATTTACCTCGCGTCCTGTTTCAAGGGCCTTCAAGATCGGCTCGATAAAACTGTTGCTGGAATTACACGTGAGGCCTTCGCTGTAGGGCCCGAAGTACGCGAGCTTGCCGCTGCGATCCCAGATACCCACGGCCGGGCTGGCCGGCACCTGCTCGGCGCCGGGCAGGGCGGCGAGGGTTTTCATGCGGCGCAGGTTGTCGGGCAATTGGCCGTGGCTGCCGGGCTTTTGCAGCGCGTAGAACTCGACGCCTTGGGGCGCGTACTGCTCGATCAGCTCGCCCAGGTGCTGCTGGTTGCCGACGTTGCACGGGCACGCCGGGTCCCAGAAGTGCACCAGGCGAATCGGGCCGGGGCCGGCAAGGTCGGCGGGCAGCTTCAACGGGTCGCCGGAAAACACCGCCGTGTGCTCGCTGAAGGCGCGCAGGTAGCGGCCCTGGAACCAGTCATACGCCGCCCACAGCACGCCGGCGCAGATCACCAGGATCAGGCTCGCGAACAAGGCGGTGCGGTAGGGCTGTCGCATTCAGATGTATCCTCGAAGGTCGCGTAGCTTGCCATGCTTGTCCTGACAGATGAATATCGCAGCTCGATATTCATCTTTGCCGCAAGTCTGGAAGCCTTTATGCCCGTTACCTTTGACCCTGATCATCTGCGCGAAAGCTTGCGGCCCCTGGTGGATGCGCAACCGCTTTCAGCCGAGGCGCGGGTCTACCAGCGTTTTTACGGTCTGGACCAGGCCGCGAGCCGCCTGGGGCGTTTCGAGGTGGAGGGGTTTGAGGTGGTGGCGCAGGTGTGGTGGCCGCCCACGCCGGTGGCGACGATGTTCATGTTCCACGGTTTCTACGACCACATGGGGCTGTACCGTCATGTGGTGAAGTGGGCGGTGGAGCAGGGCTTCGTGGTGATCGCCTGCGATTTGCCGGGGCATGGCCTGTCCAGTGGCGTGCGTGCCAGCATCGATGATTTTGCGGTGTATCAACAAGTGGTGAATGCGCTGTTCACCCAGGCGCAAGAGCTGCAACTGCCGCAACCCTGGCACCTGTTCGGGCAAAGCACCGGCGGCGCGGTGGTGGTGGATCACCTGCTCAACCATGGCGCCGACAGCCCGGCCCAGGGCAAGACTTTCCTGCTGTCACCCCTGGTGCGGCCGCGTGCCTGGGGGTGGTCGCAGGTGAGCTACTACCTGCTGCGTCCTTTCGTCAAAGGCATTGCGCGGCGATTCAGCGAGAACACCCACGATCCGGCGTTCAAGCCGTTCCTGGAAGCCGACCCGCTGCAGCCGCGCCAACTGCCGACCGCCTGGGTCGGCGCACTGGCGCGCTGGATCAAACGCATCGAAGCCGCACCGCGCAGTGCCCGGCGACCGGTGATCGTTCAAGGTGAGGAAGATATGACGGTGGACTGGCAGCACAACCTGCAGGTGCTGCGGGGCAAGTTCGACCAGCCCGAGGTGTTGATGCTGCCGCGTGGCAGGCATCATCTGGCCAATGAGATTCCGGAGATTCGTGACGAGTACTTCCGATACTTAACGGACCACCTGTAGGAGCGAGCTTGCTCGCGAAGAACGCACACGCACCGCGTTTATTCAGATGCTCCGCGTAATCGTTAACGACCTTCGCGAGCAAGCTCGCTCCTACAGGGGGTCAGGGCGTCAGGCTTGAGGTGCTTTGGCCGACTGCAAGCCCGGCGCGAATGGCTGCGAGGGCCGCCTGGTAATACGCCTTGCCTTCCGGCGACTCGGCAAACGTCGCGAATTCTTCCAGCTCCGGGTCGGACAAATCCCGATAGACGTACAGCAGCGTGTTGTTCAGGTCCTTGTCGATCTGCTGCATCAGCCGTTCGCGCTGGCCGTTCAGCATGCCTTGGGCCTGGCCGCCGCCCAGCAGGCCCGGAATCATCTGACTCAGGCTATCGGCCGCCACACCGGCAATCGCCAGGCTGACTTCCGCGCCGGCTTCACGGGCGGGCAGCGCTTGGGCCAGGTGGCCGATGATCAGGCTGCGGGTGGCGTCGGCTTCGATTTTCGGCAGGCCTTGGGCGTTTTTCGCCAGTTGATCACGGCGCGTGGCGAGCAGCTCGGCGGCGACAATCTTGCGGCCCAGAGGCGATTGGAAAAACGCCAGGGCAGGCTTGGGGTCTGCGAGGTTCTTGCGCAATTGCGCTTCGGCACGCTGGTCCACGGCCTGGGCGGCAAAACGTTTATTGCTGTTGTCCACCAGCGCCTGGTACACCGCCGGCGGCAAGCTATTGCGGTAGCGTTGCTGGGCGGCACTGAGGGCGTCATTGAAATGCGCACGTTGTTCGGCCCAGCCGGCGACCTTGTACAACTGGTCATGGCCGTCTGCCCAAGCGGGCAAAACGCAGAACATCAGCAAGGAAAAAAACAAACGACGCATATGGACTCCTGTCAGTCGGCCACTATTGTCCGTGTCGGGCGTAGGATTTGTCGAGAAGTCCTATCAGTCACCTGACTAAAGTATCTTCAGACGCTCGGCGGCTCTGTCGGATTCACAGGCGTATGGATACTATGCGCGCCATGCAAATACCCCTCGATCACCCCTTGCTGCAACGTATTGTCGACGACCTGGCCGAAAAGGGCTGGTCCCGGCAGGACGGCTTCCTGCCCCAGGCTCTGACCCTGGAACTGGCGGCTGAGTGCCGTAAACGTGCGGCCGAGGGTGAACTGGCCCCGGCGGCGGTGGGGCGCGGCCCGGCCCAGGAGATTCGCGAAGGCATTCGCGGTGACCATATCCAGTGGCTGGAAGACGGTGACGCGGCGGTCTGCGACACCTACATGGCGCTGATGGACAGCCTGCGTTTGGCGATGAACCGTGGCCTATTCCTCGGCCTCGAAGATTTCGAAAGCCATTTCGCGATGTACCCGCCGGGTGCGTTCTACCTCAAGCACCTGGACCGTTTTCGCGACGATGACCGGCGCATGGTCTCAGCAGTGATCTACTTGAACGATGCCTGGCTGCCCGAGCATGGTGGCCAGTTGCGCATGTACCTCAAGGACGGCGTCGAATACGATGTGGTGCCCACTGGCGGTTGCTTGGTGGTGTTCCTGTCGGGCGAAGTGCCCCACGAAGTCATGCCCGCCACGCGCGACCGCCTGTCCCTCACAGGCTGGTTTCGTCGGCGGGGCAACGAGCCGTTCTGAACATGGAAAAGATACTGATCAGCCGCTGCCTGCTGGGGCACAAGGTGCGCTACGACGGTGGCGCCAGCGGGCCGTTCGATCAACTGGCGGTATGGCAGGCCGAGGGGCGTGTGGTTGCCATCTGCCCGGAAGTGTCGGGTGGTTTGCCAACGCCACGTCCACCCGCCGAGATTCCCGGCGGGCAAGGCGTGGATGTCTGGGAGGGGCGTGCCCAGGTGCTGACGGCTGAGGGCGAAGATTTCAGTGAGGCCTTCCTCGACGGTGCGCGCCAGGCCTTGGCGCTGGTGCAGCGCCACCACATCCGCATCGCCGTGCTCAAGGCCAATAGCCCGTCGTGCGGCAACCTGCTGACCTACGACGGCACCTTCACCGGTGTAAAGGTCAGCGGCGAAGGCGTAACGGCTGCGCTGCTCAAACGCCACGGCGTGCTGGTGTTCAGTGAACTGGAATTGGTGCAGGCAGCCCAGGCATTGAACACTGGCGATTATTGAGTCTGGGCGGCCGGGCGATTGGAGTAATCGACAAGCCACTTCTGCAACAATTTCCTGAATCGATCGTCGGATTTGAATCGTTGCAGTGCGTTGTTCAGGCTTGACTTGAATGCAGGGTTTCCCTTCTGGAACGGCATCGCGTAGAGAGTCGACGGGCCTGTCATACGCCCCCGGGATTCACCGTAAGGCTCACTGAAATCGAACCGATCCTGCAATTCGGGAGTCACAGCAATATAGTTCATCGCCACGTCGTACTTGCCGCTCTCCACTCCCGGCAGCAGGTCAGTCGCATCGGTGATGATGAACGACGCGCGCACGTCCATTTCCTTGGCCAGTTGCTCGCCGAGTTCCACTTCCAAGCCGGTGAGTTTGTCACCTTCCTTGAAACTGAATGGCGGGTTTTCGGCCACGACTGCAATGCGCAGTTCGCCCCGGTCAAATACATCATCGAGCAGTTCGGCATGGGCCAAGGGGCTCAGAAGGGACAGCAAAAGTAACAGGCCAGGCGAAAAGCGCATGGTCACTCCTAGAGATTTTTAATGTGCGAGGCGCCGTTCAGCATCGCTTTGCTATGGTGTTGAGTGCCTTGGACAGCAATTTGTCGCGAAGTTGTCATAACCCTACAGATTTCACAGAAAAACTGGAGAAGCGAATGAAAGCCCTTTTGTCCCGTGCAACCCTTGCCAGCCTGTTGCTGGGTGCCTCGATGTTGGCCAATGCCGCTGATGTGCCTCGTACGCCTGCGCCCAAAGGCGCCGAAGTGTTTATTGTCTCGCCCAAAGACGGCGCAACCGTCGACAAAACCTTCACCGTCAAATTCGGCGTCAAGGGCCTGGACCTGGAACCGATCGACAAGCAAGTACCGGGCGCCGGCCACCACCACCTGCTGGTCGACCAGGACGTGACGTCGCTCAAGGCCGACGAAGCCATTCCAGCCACGGCCACGTCGATTCACTTCGGCAAGGCGCAAACCGAGACCGAGCTGACCCTCACACCTGGCAAGCACACCTTGCAACTGGTGGCGGGCGACAACGTGCACCGTCAGTTCGAGCCCACTGTAGTCTCGAAAGTGATCACGGTTAACGTGAAATAAAAAACGGGAGCCCCGTGAGGGGCTCCCGTTTTTTATTTGTAGGAGCAAGCTTGCTCGCGACAAGCCAGAGGGCGCTGCGTTTAGTCAGGCTAAACGCGTCATCGTTGACGTTTTTCGCGGGCAAGCCCGCTCCCACAGGTTTTAGAACAACACGCGGCTGCGAATCGTGCCGTTGATGTGCTGCAGCTTCTCTTGCGCCAGGTCCGAGTACTCGGCATCGACGTCGATCACCACGTAGCCGACCTTCTCGTTGGTCTGCAGGAACTGACCGGAGATGTTGATGCCGTTTTCCGCGAAGACCTTGTTGATCTCCATCATCACGCCAGGGATGTTCTGGTGGATGTGCAGCAGACGGTGCTTGCCAGGGTGAGCCGGCAGGGCCACTTCCGGGAAGTTCACGGACGATACCGAGGTACCGTTGTCGCTGTACTTGACCAGCTTCTCCGACACTTCCAGGCCAATGTTGGCTTGGGCTTCAGCGGTGGAACCGCCGATGTGCGGGGTCAGGATCACGTTGTCCAGGCCACGCAGCGGGCTTTCGAAGATGTCGTCGTTGGAGCGCGGCTCTACCGGGAACACGTCGATGGCGGCGCCGATCAGGTGCTTGTCCTTGATCGCGTCGGCCAGGGCGTCCAGCTCGACCACGGTGCCGCGGGCAGCGTTGATCAGGATGCCGCCTTTCTTGATGGCGCGGATTTCCTTCTCGCCGATCATCCACTGGGTCTCAGCGGTTTCCGGAACGTGCAGGGTCACGATGTCGGACATGCCCAACAGCTCGGTCAGGCTGGCCACTTGCGTGGCGTTGCCCAATGGCAGCTTGGTCAGGGTGTCGTAGAAGAACACCTGCATGCCGAGGCCTTCAGCCAGGACCGACAACTGAGTACCGATCGAGCCGTAACCGACGATACCCAGCTTCTTGCCGCGGATTTCGAAGGAGTTGGCTGCGCTCTTGATCCAGCCGCCACGGTGGCAGGAAGCGTTCTTCTCAGGAATGCCGCGCAACAACAGGATGGCCTCGGCCAGCACCAGTTCCGCAACGGAACGGGTGTTGGAGTACGGTGCGTTGAACACCGCGATGCCGCGCTCGCGCGCTGCGTTGAGGTCGACCTGGTTGGTGCCGATGCAGAAACAGCCGACCGCCACGAGTTTCTTGGCGTGATCGAAGATCTCTTCGGTCAGCTGAGTGCGGGAGCGAATGCCGATGAAGTGCGCGTCGGCGATCTTTTCCTTGAGTTGGGCTTCCGGCAGAGAACTGGTGATGTACTCAATGCTGGTGTACCCGGCGGCTTTCAGAACGTCGACAGCCGATGGGTGGACGCCTTCCAGAAGAAGGAACTTGATCTTGCTCTTATCGAGAGAAGTCTTGCTCATCTGCGTAAACCTGTATCCCGGAGAAAAATGGCAGGGAATCGAGCAGCACAAGCTGACCCGGACGGCAGGAAAGCCGTCACCGCAGAAACGCCCTTGGGCTCTGTCCTGCGGGGGCGGTATGCTAGCATACGCGCCCCGCTAAACACCTATTCCTGCGACGTGAAGCGTTCTCAGGATGACCATGAATTGTTCGAGAGTTCTGTCGATGACCCATCCTGCCCTGATTGATGAGCTAAAGACCCTGGTTGAGCCCGGCAAAGTGCTGACCGATGCAGACTCCCTGGAGGCTTACGGCAAGGATTGGACCAAGCACTTCGCGCCCGCGCCGACCGCCATCGTCTTCCCCAAGACCACTGAGCAGGTCCAGGCCATTGTGCGTTGGGCCAATACCCACAAGGTGGCGCTGGTGCCATCGGGCGGGCGTACCGGTTTGTCGGCCGCTGCCGTGGCGGCGAATGGCGAAGTGGTTGTGTCGTTCGACTATATGAACCAGATTCTCGACGTGAACCTCACCGACCGCACCGCCGTGTGCCAGCCGGGCGTGGTCACCAAGCAATTGCAGAACGTCGCTGAGGAAAAAGGCCTGTACTACCCGGTGGACTTCGCATCGTCCGGTTCCAGCCAGATTGGCGGCAATATCGGCACTAATGCCGGCGGGATCAAGGTGATTCGCTACGGCATGACCCGTAACTGGGTGGCCGGCATGAAGGTTGTCACCGGCAAGGGCGACGTACTCGAACTGAACCGCGACCTGATCAAGAACGCCACCGGCTACGACATGCGCCAGCTGTTCATCGGCGCTGAAGGCACTCTGGGCTTTGTGGTCGAAGCCACCATGCGCCTGGACCGTGCGCCAAAAAACCTCACCGCCATGGTGCTGGGCACGACCGACTTCGACTCGATCATGCCGGTCTTGCACGCGTTCCAGAGCAAGCTGGACCTGACCGCCTTCGAATTCTTCTCCGACAAGGCCCTGGCCAAGGTCATGGGCCGTGGCGACGTGCCGGCCCCGTTCGAAACCGAGTGCCCGTTCTACGCGCTGCTGGAGTTCGAAGCCACCACCGAAGAAGTCGCCAATCACGCGCTGGAAACCTTTGAGCATTGCGTCGAGCAGGGCTGGGTGCTGGACGGCGTGATGAGCCAGAGCGAAACCCAACTGCACAACCTGTGGAAACTGCGCGAGTACATCTCCGAAACCATTTCCCACTGGACCCCGTACAAGAACGATATCTCGGTGACTGTCTCCAAAGTACCGGCGTTCTTGAAGGAAATCGACGCGATCGTCGGCGAACACTACCCCGATTTTGAAATCGTCTGGTTCGGCCACATTGGCGACGGCAACCTGCACCTGAACATCCTCAAACCAGAAAACCTGAGCAAGGACGAGTTCTTCGCCAAGTGCGCCACCGTGAACAAGTGGGTGTTTGAAACCGTCGAGAAGTACAACGGTTCGATCTCCGCCGAACACGGCGTGGGCATGACCAAGCGTGACTACCTGACTTACAGCCGCTCGCCGGTTGAAATCGAATACATGAAGGCCGTCAAAGCCGTGTTCGACCCGAACGGGATCATGAACCCTGGCAAGATCTTCGCTGTTTAATCGCCCTGAAGGAGTCGTTCCATGAGCTACCAGCACAAGTATGTCGACGGCACCAACATCCACTTTTCGCTCGGCAAAGTGGTGTGTATCGGGCGTAACTATGCCGAACATGCCAAGGAACTGGACAACCCGGTACCCACCGAGCCGCTGCTGTTCATCAAGCCGGGCAGCTGCGTGGTGCCGCTGGAAGGCGGTTTCAGCATCCCGACCGAACGCGGCTCGGTGCACTACGAGGCGGAAATCGCGGTATTGATCGGCAAACCCTTGTCGACCAAGCCCAGCCGTGAAGAAGTGTTGGATGCGATTTCCGGCTTCGCCCCGGCCCTGGACCTGACCCTGCGCGACAAACAGGCCGAGCTGAAAGCCAAGGGCCTGCCGTGGGAAATCGCCAAGTCCTTCGATGGTGCGGCAGTGATTGCACCGTTCGTGGTGGGCAGCACGTTTGCGGACGTGACCGACATCGGCATCCGCTTGAGCATCAATGGCGAAGTGCGCCAGGATGGCAACAGCGCGCAGATGCTCAACCCGATCATCCCGATGATCCAGCACATGGCCGGCTGCTTCTCGCTGCAAGCGGGCGATGTGATCCTCACCGGCACCCCGGCCGGCGTGGGCCCGCTGAATGTGGGCGATGAGCTGGTGTTGGAGCTGTCGGGTGTGAGCCGCTTCGACAGCAGCGTTCGCTGAACCCGCTCTTGTAGGAGCCGGCTTGCCGGCGATGGGGTCGGTGCGGTGCAACTGGCACACCCCGTCGATCCCATCGCCGGCAAGCCGGCTCCTACAGGTCATTCGCTTTTTGCATTTTTTTCACACGCCATCCGGATAATTCGCAGCCTCTTGCGCGCGGGCCTGTCATTCCTGTGCTATCACCTAACGCTGACTTTCTGGAAAAAGCGCTCAATGGCCGTGTCCCTGCCCTCCGCTACACCCAAGCCACGTTCTCGCTTCGCCTTGCGCTGGTATTCCTGGCTGTTGCTGGCAGGGGTGATTTCCTACGGCGTTGCCTGGGCCATGCACTGGGATGATCGTGGTGTGCTGTGGGTGTTGGAGCGTTTCGAAACCCCCGCCGAGCGCCAGGAAAGCGTATGGCTGCCGGACTACCATGCCGTCATCGATGGCAAGCTTTTGCCGGGGATGGAGAAGGACGAAGCTTCGGACGTCGCCTACAACCCCCAGACCAAAACCCTGTTTTCCGTGATGGGAAAAAACCCCTTCCTCGTCGAGTTGAGCCTGCAAGGCGATGTGCTGCGCAAGATGCCACTCAACGGCTGGGATAACCCGGAAGGTGTGACAGTGATGGAAAACGGGTTGATCGCCGTGGTCGATGAGCGCCAGCACACGCTGACCATCGTCAAGGTGGACGCCACCACCGCTGCGTTGAACAAGGCCGATTTCCCGAGCTATGACCTGGGCCCGTCCAAGGACCAGAACAAAGCCTTTGAAGCGATCACCTGGGACACGCGCAACCAGCAACTGGTGCTGGGTGAAGAGCGCCCGCCGGCATTGTTCACCTGGAAAAGCGACGGCGGCCAGACCCTGGCTGGCGATAAGCAAAAGCTGGCCAGCAAAGAATTGGACATGCGCAACCTCTCGGCCTTGGCCGTCGACCCCCGTACCGGGCATCTGCTGGTGCTGTCGGCCGACTCCCACCTGCTACTGGAGCTGGACGAGCAAGGCGAGCAGGTCAGCTTCATGACCCTGCTTGGCGGTTTCAATGGCCTCAAAAGCACCATTCCACGGGCTGAAGGGGTGACCATGGACGAGAACGGCACCCTGTACATAGTCAGTGAGCCAAACCTGTTCTATCGTTTCGAAAAGCAGAAATAGCAGACCGATTACGTCGGATATGTCTCTATGAGCGGCATTCGCCAGACATCAGGGCGCGTTTAAGTTTAAATTCAGACAGGCGTGATATTCATTCGCCACTTTTGATTTTGAGCCCGCCCGATGCGACGACTAACCCGCCCCAAATCACTTTTCTTTATGCTTGCGCTGATCGCCCTGGTCAGCGCCGGGGCTGTCGCGCAGCATTTTCGCCTGTTCGAGCGCGCTTGGTTCAACTGGCAGGCGTGGCGCCAGCCGACGGATGAGCGCTCCATTGGCCTGGCGGACTACCGTGTGACCCTGGAAGCCCAAGTGATCGAGGGGTTGGAGGACGATGTGTCGGCCTTGACCTTCGACCCGGTGCGCAAAAGCCTGTTTACCGTCACCAATAAAAACGCCGAACTGATCGAGCTGTCCCTTGAGGGCAAGATCCTGCGGCGGATTCCCTTGATAGGGTTTGGCGATGCCGAGGCGGTGGAATTCATCAGCGACAACATTTATGTGATCAGCGATGAGCACCAGCAGCGGCTGATCAAGGTGCATGTGGATGATGACACCCAATTCCTCGACGCCGCCGATGCGGAGCAGATGACCCTGGGCGTGCACGTCGGCGGCAACAAGGGTTTTGAGGGCCTGGCCTATGACTCGGTGGGCAAGCGCCTGTTCGTGGCCAAGGAACGCGACCCGATGCTGATCTACGAGATTCACGGTTTTCCCCACTTCAAACCGGAAAAGACCTACTCGGTGCACGTGGTCAATAACCCCAAGCGTGACGCCGGGTTGTTTGTGCGTGACCTGTCGAGCCTGCAATACGACGAGCGCAGCGGCCATTTGCTGGCACTGTCGGATGAGTCGTTCCTGGTGCTGGAACTGGATATCGACGGTCGCCCGCTGAGCAGTTTGTCACTGCTGAACGGGCGCCATGGCCTGAAAAAGCGGGTGCCTCAGGCGGAAGGGATCGCGATGGATGACGAGGGTACGTTGTACCTTGTCAGCGAGCCGAACCTGTTCTACGTATTCAAAAAACCAAGTCTCTGAACACGCTGAACCCTTGTGGGAGCAGGCAAGCCAGCTCCCACATAAAGCCCAGCCGACTGGTTTAAGCCTTGAGGGTTTTGACGCCTTCGGAAGTGCCCAGCAACAGCACATCCGCCGGGCGTGCCGCGAACAAACCGTTGGTGACCACGCCGACGATCGCGTTGATCTGCGTCTCCAGCTCCACCGGGTGGGTGATCTGCATGTTGAACACGTCAAGGATGATATTGCCGTTGTCGGTCAATACACCTTCGCGGTACACCGGGTCGCCGCCCAGTTTTACCAGCTCGCGGGCCACGTGGCTGCGGGCCATCGGGATCACTTCCACCGGCAGCGGGAACGCGCCGAGTACCGGCACCAGCTTGCTGGCGTCGGCGATGCAGATGAAGGTCTTGGCCACGGCCGCGACGATCTTCTCGCGGGTCAGGGCTGCGCCGCCGCCTTTGATCAGGTTCAGGTGTTCGTCGCTTTCATCGGCGCCGTCGACATAGAACTCCAGGTCGCTCACGGTGTTGAGCTCGTACACCGGAATACCATGGCCTTTCAGTCGTGCGGCGGTGGCTTCGGAGCTGGCCACGGCGCCATCGAACGCGCCCTTGTGCTGGGCCAGTGCGTCGATGAAGCAGTTGGCGGTGGAGCCGGTGCCGACACCGACGATGCTCTTGTCGTCGAGTTTAGGAAGGATTAAATCGACGGCGGCCTGGGCCACTGCCTGTTTGAGTTGATCCTGGGTCATGCGGGCTCCGGAACGGGCGGGGAGTTAACGAGGGGCGCGAGTATAACCCAACAAAACCTCGGGATTCGTGTGGTCGCCCGGCCAAAAGCCGGGTTAGACTCCCTGGCCCTGCCAAACCGTGAAAGTAGAAGCCCGCCGATGCTTGAACAGTACGTCAAAAAGATCCTCACCTCGCGCGTTTACGACGTTGCCGTAGAAACCCCGTTGCAGACCGCCCGCCAGCTCTCCGAGCGGCTGGGCAACAAGGTCTGGCTCAAGCGTGAAGACTTGCAGCCGGTGTTCTCGTTCAAGATTCGCGGCGCCTACAACAAGCTGACCCAGCTGACGGCTGAGGAGCGCGCGCGCGGCGTGGTCACGGCGTCAGCCGGCAACCATGCCCAGGGCCTGGCCCTGGCGGCCAAGGTGCTGGGGGTGAAAGCCACCATCGTGATGCCCAAGACCACCCCGGAGATCAAGGTCGAAGGCGTGCGCTCCCGTGGCGGCAAAGTGGTGCTGCATGGCGATTCCTTCCCGGAAGCCCTGGCCTACTCACTCAAGCTGGTCGACGAAAAAGGCTACGTCTACATCCACCCTTACGATGATCCCCACACCATTGCCGGGCAGGGCACCGTGGCGATGGAGATCCTGCGCCAGCACCCGGGGCCTCTGGACGCGATTTTCGTCCCCGTGGGCGGCGGCGGGCTGATTGCCGGGATTGCGGCGTACGTGAAGTACCTGCGCCCGGAGATCAAGATCATCGGCGTTGAGCCGGACGACTCCAACTGCCTGCAAGCCGCCCTGGCTGCGGGCGAGCGCGTGGTACTGCCAACCGTTGGTCTCTTTGCCGATGGCGTGGCGGTGGCGCAGATCGGCCAGCACACCTTCGACATCTGCAAGGATTACGTGGATGAAGTGATCACCGTGAGCACCGATGAAATCTGTGCGGCGATCAAGGACATCTACGACGACACCCGTTCCATCACCGAGCCGGCAGGGGCATTGGGTGTGGCGGGTATCAAGAAGTACGTCGAGACCCGTGGCGTGACCGGGCAGACCCTGGTGGCGATCGACTCCGGCGCCAACGT
The DNA here is from genome assembly GCF_013385825.1 of Pseudomonas reactans. Classification (GTDB taxonomy): domain Bacteria; phylum Pseudomonadota; class Gammaproteobacteria; order Pseudomonadales; family Pseudomonadaceae; genus Aquipseudomonas; species Aquipseudomonas reactans. The sequence continues at coordinate 104,163 of NZ_JACAPG010000008.1, forward strand.
CAACTTCGACCGCCTGCGCCATGTGGCCGAGCGCGCCGAGTTGGGTGAGGGCCGCGAAGCCATCATCGCCGTGACCATCCCCGAGAAACCCGGCAGCTTCAAGGCGTTCTGCGAGGCCGTGGGCAAGCGCCAGATCACAGAATTCAACTACCGCTTCCACTCCGGCAGCGAAGCGCACATCTTTGTCGGCGTGCAGACCCACCCGGAAAACGATCCGCGCAGCGCGCTGATCGCCAGCCTGACAGGCCAGGGTTTCCCGGTGCTGGACCTGACCGAGAACGAACTGGCCAAGTTGCACATCCGCCATATGGTCGGCGGCCATGCGGCTCACGTCAGCAATGAAGTGGTGTTTCGCTTCGAATTCCCGGAGCGTCCGGGGGCCTTGTTCAACTTTCTTAACAAATTGGGCGGGCGCTGGAACATCTCGATGTTCCACTATCGCAACCACGGCGCAGCCGACGGTCGTGTGGTCGCCGGCCTGCAAGTGCCGGCGAACGAGCGTCACCTGGTGCCGGCAGCCCTGGAAGCCATCGGCTACCCGTACTGGGATGAAAGCGATAACCCGGCCTATAAACTGTTCCTCGGTTGAGCGACTACGCTGATTGGGGCGGCCTTTGAGAGATAAGAGACATGGAAACCCTGATCACCCTGAAAGTTATCCACATCGCGGCCACGGTATTGCTGCTGCTTAGCGGCTTGGGCCTGGCGATACTGGCCTGGCGCAAACGCAGCGCGGGCCCGGCGGTGACCGTGCAGCGCCCATGGACGTTCGTCTGGTTGTTGATGGGCGTGTGTGTGGTGAGCATGCCGTTTACTGGCTGGTGGCTGGTGCACCTGATCGGCTGGCCGCTGGGGCAGACCTGGATCCTGGGTTCCAGCCTCCTCTACACCGTGGCAGCGCTGGCCTGGTTTTGGCTGGTGGCGCGGCTTAATCGCCTGCGCAAGGGTGAGGGCGGTAGCCTGAACTTCACGCTGGTGCTGGCGGTGGTCAGCCTGGTGGGGTTCGTTGCGATTGCCGGGTTGATGGGTGCCAAGCCTGTGTAGGAGCGAGCTTGCTCGCGAAAAACGCAAGGACACCGCGTTCATTCAGGATGCCCGCGTCATCATTGACGATTCTCGCGAGCAAGCTCGCTCCTACAGGTGAAACCGATCAGCTACGCAATGTGATCACCGGCCAGCCACGCTTTTCGGCTTCAGCCCGCAGATTCGGGTCCGGATCCACCGCCACCGCGTGAGTCACCTGCTCAAGTAGCGGCAGATCATTCATCGAATCACTGTAGAAGTAGCTGTCTTCCAGGCTGTACCCGGTTTCTTCCAACCAACGATTCAAGCGCGTCACCTTGCCCTCGCGAAAGCACGGCACATCAGTGCTGCGCCCGGTGTAGCGGCCGTTTTCCATCTCGCATTCGGTGGCGATCAGGGTTTCCACGCCCAGGCGTGCGGCAATCGGCGCGGTGACGAAACGGTTGGTGGCGGTGATGATCACCAGCTTGTCACCGGCGGCGCGGTGCTTGGCCAGCAGTTCCACGGCTTTAGGCAGCATCAGCGGTTCGATACAGTCACGCATGAAGTCGTTGTGCCACTCGTCCAGTTGGGTCATCTCGGTGCGGCCGAGGATTTCCAGGCTGAAGTTCAGGTAGGCGGCGTTGTCGAGCTTGCCGGCCAGGTAATCCTGGTAGAACTCGTCGTTGCGGGCCTTGTAGGCCACCGGGTCTAGAATCCCGCGTTCACACAGGTAATCGCCCCAAGCGTGATCGCTGTCACCGCCGAGGAGGGTGTTGTCCAAGTCGAATAAAGCCAGGCGCATTGCAGTTACTCGCTGAAATGTCTGTAAAAAGGCGTCCAGAATACGGTCTTTTCACAAGAGTGCACATAAGGTAAGAAGCCTCGTTGCCGCTTCATCAACCTTTGTGGAACAATGCGGCGACATGCGTTTGCGAGGTTGTTGCCGTGATCGACCCCGATGGTTTCCGTCCTAATGTCGGGATTATTCTTACGAATGATGCCGGACAGGTGCTATGGGCTCGCCGAATCAACCAAGATGCCTGGCAGTTTCCTCAAGGTGGAATCAACCCCGACGAAACCCCTGAAGACGCCTTGTACCGTGAGTTGAACGAAGAAGTCGGCCTTGAGCGTGAAGATGTACAAATTCTGGCCTGTACCCGTGGCTGGTTGCGCTATCGTTTGCCGCAACGCCTGGTGCGTACCCACAGCCAACCGCTGTGCATCGGTCAGAAGCAGAAATGGTTTCTCCTGCGGCTGATCTCCAATGAGCAGCGGGTGCGGATGGATTTGACCGGTAAACCGGAGTTCGATGGCTGGCGTTGGGTCAGCTATTGGTACCCGTTGGGCCAGGTGGTGACATTCAAGCGCGAAGTTTATCGTCGCGCTCTCAAAGAGCTTGCCCCGCGCCTTTTAGCGCGCGACTGACGACGGAGTTCGACCCCGAGCCATGCTCAATACGCTGCGCAAGATCGTCCAGGAAGTTAACTCCGCCAAGGATCTCAAGGCGGCGTTGGGGATTATTGTGTTGCGCGTCAAGGAAGCCATGGGCAGCCAGGTCTGCTCGGTTTACCTGCTGGACCCCGAGACCAACCGTTTTGTGCTGATGGCCACCGAGGGCTTGAACAAGCGCTCTATCGGCAAGGTCAGCATGGCGCCCAATGAAGGTCTGGTGGGCCTGGTGGGGACGCGTGAAGAACCCCTGAACCTTGAAAACGCGGCCGATCACCCGCGTTATCGCTACTTTGCCGAAACCGGCGAAGAGCGCTACGCCTCGTTCCTCGGCGCACCGATCATTCACCACCGCCGCGTTGTCGGCGTGTTGGTCATCCAGCAGAAAGAACGCCGCCAGTTCGACGAAGGTGAAGAAGCTTTCCTTGTGACCATGAGCGCGCAGCTCGCCGGGGTTATTGCCCACGCCGAAGCCACCGGCTCTATTCGCGGCCTGGGCCGCGAAGGCAAGGGTATCCAGGAAGCCAAGTTCGTCGGTGTGCCGGGTTCACCGGGCGCGGCGGTCGGTACGGCGGTGGTCATGTTGCCGCCAGCGGACCTGGATGTGGTGCCGGACAAGACCGTCAGCGACATTGACGCTGAAATCAAACTGTTCAAGACCGCCCTGGAAGGCGTGCGCGCCGACATGCGCAATCTATCGAACAAGCTGGCCACCCAGCTGCGCCCCGAAGAGCGTGCGCTGTTCGACGTGTACCAGATGATGCTCGACGACGCGTCCCTGGGTAACGAAGTCAAGACCGTGATCAAGACCGGCCAGTGGGCCCAGGGCGCACTGCGCCAGGTGGTCACCGATCACGTCAACCGTTTCGAAATGATGGATGACGACTACCTGCGTGAGCGGGCCTCGGATGTGCGCGACCTGGGTCGCCGTCTGCTGGCCAAGCTGCAGGAAGACCGCACCACCAACCTGGTTTACCCCGACAACACCATCCTGATCAGTGAAGAACTGACTGCCACCATGCTCGGCGAAGTGCCAGAGGGCAAGTTGGTGGGCCTGGTCTCGGTACTGGGTTCGGGCAACTCCCACGTTGCGATCCTGGCGCGTGCCATGGGTATCCCGACGGTGATGGGCCTGGTCGACCTGCCGTACGCCAAGGTCGACGGCATCGGCATGATCGTCGATGGCCATCGCGGTGAAGTGTTCACCAACCCCAGCGAAGTGTTGCGCAAGCAATACGCCGAAGTGGTTGAAGAAGAGAAACAACTGGCGCTTGGCCTCGATTCGTTGCGCGAGCTGCCTTGCGTGACCACCGATGGTCATCGTGTGCCGTTGCTGGTCAACACCGGCCTGCTGGCCGACGTGGCCCGGGCGCAACAGCGAGGCGCCGAAGGGGTGGGGCTGTACCGCACCGAAGTGCCGTTCATGATCAACCAGCGTTTCCCGAGCGAGAAGGAGCAACTGGCGATTTATCGCGAGCAACTGCAGGCCTTCCACCCGTTGCCGGTGACCATGCGCAGCCTGGATATCGGCGGCGACAAGTCACTGTCGTATTTCCCGATTAAAGAGGACAACCCGTTCCTCGGCTGGCGCGGCATTCGCGTAACCCTCGACCACCCTGAAATCTTCCTCGTACAGACCCGCGCCATGCTCAAGGCCAGCGAAGGCCTGAACAATCTGCGCATCCTGCTGCCGATGATCTCTGGCACCCATGAGCTGGAAGAGGCGCTGCACCTGATCCACCGCGCCTGGGGCGAAGTGCGCGACGAAGGTGCCGACGTACCGATGCCGCCGATTGGCGTGATGATCGAAATCCCGGCGGCGGTGTACCAGGCCAAGGAACTGGCGCGGCAGGTGGACTTCCTCTCGGTAGGTTCCAACGACCTGACCCAATACCTGCTGGCCGTGGACCGTAATAACCCACGGGTGGCCGACCTTTACGACTACTTGCACCCGGCGGTGCTGCAAGCCCTGCAACACGTGGTGCGCGACGCCCATGCCGAAGGCAAGCCGGTGAGCATCTGCGGTGAAATGGCCGGCGACCCGGCGGCAGCGGTGCTGTTGATGGCGATGGGCTTTGACAGCTTGTCGATGAACGCCACCAACTTGCCGAAGGTGAAGTGGATGCTGCGTCAGGTTGACTTGGGGATGGCCAAGGATTTGCTGGCAGAGCTGATGACCATCGACAACCCGCAAGTTATCCACAGCTCGTTGCAGTTGGCGCTGAAAAATTTGGGGCTGACACGGATGATCAACCCGGCTTCAGCGAAAACCCTCTAAACCGCCATCGCCGGCAAGCCGGCTCCTACATTGGAATGCATTCCCCTGTAGGAGCCGGCTTGCCGGCGATGAGGCCGGTCCAGGCGCCGTCAAATGTGAAGTTCTACCTCGCCCAACCGCCCACCATGGGGCCCAAAACTACGTTCCACCATCCGCCGCGTCCCGTCGGCATTCACGATCAGCGCCGTACTCGCCCGCGTCCCATAACTTGGGCTGGCGATAAACACGCTGGATAAAAGACTTTCCGTTGCCAAGCCCACCCCGGTATCTGGCAGGTCTGCAAACGGCGCTGTTTGAGGATCACTCAAAATCCCCAACAAGGCTTCCGGCTGTGGATCCTCCAGCGCCGCGCTCAACGCCGCCTTGGCCTTGAGCAGTTTGGGCCACGGTGTATCCAGTCCGGCGTTGGACAATCCATACACCCCAGGCGCCAATCGCGTCGGCTCGGTATGGTGGGCGTTGTAATGCCACAGCGCATCCCGCGTACCCACCAGCAGGTTAAATCCGGCATATTCAATCGAACGGCCGTTAACGTCGGCCAAATACTCGTCAATCGGCAGCGAACCGTTGAGAAAGCGCGCTACCAATTCGCCTCGGGACTTGCGGGCCGGCGGTTGGTGCGGGGCGCGGATATTGGTCAGCGCCGCAAAACGCCCATCGGCATTTACCCCCAGCCAGGTACCACCGGCTTCCTGATCGCGGCCGGCGTAGACCTCCGGCGCATCCAGCCACTGGGCCAGCGGCAGGCTGGGACGGGCGTAGAACTCATCGCGGTTGGCCGCGACGATCAGCGGTTGGGCGTGGCCCGGCCGCCAGGCGAAAACAATCAGGCACATCAGGCGATCCCTTTTGTGTTTTTAGCCACTCTACCCACTCAAGCCGAGGCGTTCCATCGTATCCAGTTGGGTCGCATGCCTTCCATCCGTTAACATGCCGGACTTGGTTTGGGGGCTCCCATGGAATTTCTGCTGTATTTGCTGCTCGGCGCCTGTGCGGGCGTACTCGCCGGGCTGTTTGGCGTGGGCGGCGGGATCATCATCGTGCCGGTGCTGGTGTTCAGCTTCACCTTGCAGGGCTTCGACCCGCAAGTGCTGACCCACCTGGCTGTGGGCACCTCCCTGGCGACCATCATCTTTACCTCGGTGAATGCCGTGCGCGAGCATCACCGACGGGGCGCGGTGCGTTGGCCGATCTTTGTGTGGATGACCGTGGGCATCCTGATCGGCGCGGGCTTTGGTGCACTGACCGCCGAAGCGATTTCTGGCCCTCACCTGCAAAAGATCATCGGCGTGTTTGCCCTGCTGGTGGCCGTACAACTGGCCTTGGAGGTCAAACCCAAAGCCAGCAGGACGGTGCCGGGCAAGGTTGGCCTGACCGTCGCCGGTACGTTTATCGGCTGGGCCTCGGCGATTTTCGGGATTGGCGGCGGCTCGCTGACCGTGCCATTCCTGACCTGGCGCAGTGTGCCAATGCAGCAAGCCGTAGCCACCTCATCCGCCTGTGGCTTGCCGATTGCGCTGGCCAGTGCATTAAGTTTCATGATTCTGGGCTGGCATGACCCGTTGTTGCCCGCTCATAGTCTAGGGTTCGTGTATTTGCCGGCACTGCTGGGCATTGCCCTGACCAGCATGGTGTTTGCTCGCTTCGGCGCACGCTTGGCGCATCGGTTGTCGCCGCGTTTGCTCAAGCGGTTGTTCGCCGGGCTGCTGTTCTGTGTCGGTTTAAACTTTTTGTTGTAATGCAGGCTTAATCGCGACCCGGCATGGTCCGGTCGCTATAACGAATGATTAACGAGGAGTCGCAATGCTGCCTTACCCGCAGATCGACCCGGTGGCCCTGGCCATCGGTCCGCTGAAAATCCACTGGTACGGGTTGATGTACCTGATCGGCATCGGCGGTGCCTGGTTCCTGGCTTCCCGCCGCCTGAACCGGTTCGACCCGACCTGGACCAAGGAGAAGCTCTCCGACCTGATTTTCTGGCTGTCGATGGGTGTAATCGTCGGCGGACGCCTGGGGTATGTGCTGTTCTACGACCTTTCTGCGTACATCGCCAACCCGACGCTGATCTTCGAAGTGTGGAAGGGCGGCATGGCGTTCCACGGCGGTTTTATCGGCGTGATGATCGCCGCCTGGTGGTTTGGTCGCCGCAACGGCAAGTCGTTCTTCCAACTGATGGACTTCGTCGCGCCGATGGTGCCGATCGGCCTGGGCGCCGGGCGTATCGGCAACTTTATCAACGCCGAGTTGTGGGGCAAGCCGACCGACGTGCCGTGGGCCATGGTGTTCCCGCCGTTCAGCGACCCGGCGCAGTTGCCGCGCCATCCGTCGCAGCTTTACCAGTTCGCGTTGGAAGGCGTGGCGCTGTTCCTTATCCTGTACATCTTTTCGCGCAAGCCGCGCCCGACCATGGCGGTTTCCGGCATGTTCGCGCTGTTCTACGGGATCTTCCGCTTCATCGTCGAGTTCGTGCGCGTGCCGGATGCGCAGTTGGGCTACCTGGCGTTCGGTTGGGTGACCATGGGCCAGATCCTCAGCTTGCCGATGATCCTCGGCGGCCTGGGCTTGCTGTGGTGGGCGTACAATCGCCCGCAACCTTTGAAGAACACCGCGCTTTAAATTCGAATGCCGAGGCTGTTGCGCAGCCTCGGCTTCAACGATACGGGTAAAAACATGAAGCAATATCTCGAACTGCTGAACGACGTCGTGACCAATGGATTGACCAAGGGCGATCGCACCGGCACCGGCACCAAGGCCGTGTTTGCCCGTCAGTATCGGCATAACTTGGCCGACGGCTTTCCGCTGCTGACCACCAAGAAGCTTCACTTCAAAAGCATCGCCAACGAGCTGATCTGGATGTTGAGCGGCAACACCAACATCAAGTGGCTGAATGAAAACGGCGTAAAGATCTGGGACGAATGGGCCACCGAAGACGGTGACCTGGGCCCGGTGTACGGCGAACAATGGACCGCCTGGCCGACCAAGGATGGTGGCACGATCAACCAGATCGACTACATGGTCCACACGCTGAAGACCAACCCGAACAGCCGGCGCATCCTGTTCCACGGCTGGAACGTCGAGTACCTGCCCGACGAGACCCAGAGCCCCCAGGAAAACGCGCGCAACGGCAAGCAAGCACTGCCGCCGTGCCACCTGCTGTACCAGGCGTTTGTGCACGACGGTCACCTGTCGATGCAGTTGTACATTCGCAGCTCCGACGTGTTCCTCGGCCTGCCGTACAACACCGCCGCACTGGCCTTGCTCACCCATATGCTGGCCCAGCAGTGCGACCTGATCCCTCACGAGATCATCGTCACCACCGGCGACACCCATGCCTACAGCAACCACATGGAGCAGATCCAGACCCAGCTGGCGCGCACGCCGAAGAAGCTGCCGGAGCTGGTGATCAAGCGCAAACCGGCGTCGATCTACGACTATAAGTTTGAAGACTTCGAAATCGTCGGTTACGACGCCGACCCAAGCATCAAGGCCGACGTGGCCATCTAAAAGGCTGTCTCGGTCACTGTAGGAGCGAGCTTGCTCGCGAAAAAACTCAACGATAACGCGTGAAAGCTGGATGAGCGCGGCGCCTATGAGTTCTTCGCGAGCAAGCTCGCCCCTACAGTGACAGCCCATTTCGCAGGATTAATGGCCGTGGCTTCTGCCTACATGTGAGGGCTCAGCCTCGCTGGCTGCCACACTCCCGCTGACTTCCAGCCGCTGCAGAATCCCGCACTCGGGCCCGCCGCCACAGCGTTGGCGCAAGTCCAGCAATTGCTCCTGCAACGCCAGCAGCCCATCGATCCGCGCTTTCACATGGTGGATGTGCTCATCAATCAACGCATTCACGTTTTCACACTGGTCCTGGGGGCTGTCGCGCAAGCCCAGCAGGCTGCGGATTTCTTCCAGAGTCATGTCCAGGCTGCGACAGTTGCGGATAAACACCAGTCGCTCGGTGTGCGCCTGGGTGTAGACGCGGTAGTTGGCGTCAGTGCGCGCCGGGGGTGGCAGCAGGCCTTCCTTCTCGTAGTAACGGATGGTTTCCACCGGGCAGTCGGTAAGTTTGGCCAGTTCGCCGATCTTCATCGCAGCAATCTCCAAATGGGTGCTTGACCCTATAGTGGCTACAGGGTCTTTACTTGGCAACAGGCACCTTTACGGACGCGACAGAATGAGCGACTCCATCCACACCCCGCACAAACACGAGCATGATCACGACCACGATCATGCCCCGAAAAAACTCACGCCTGTACATGGCCACGGCCACGGCGGCTCCTGCTGTTCCGGTACTCCAGCTCCGGCGTTGGTGCAACTGAGCGAGGCGCCCACCGCCGGCTCGCGGTTGAGCACCTTTCGCATCGAAGCCATGGACTGCCCCACCGAGCAGACGCTGATCCAGAACAAACTGGGCAAGCTGGCCGGTGTGCAGCAACTTGAGTTCAACCTGATCAACCGCATCCTCGGCGTCACCCATGACTTGCCGAGTACTGCACCGATCATCGAAGCGATCAAATCCCTGGGGATGCAGGCTGATCCGATCGAAGAGGGCACCCCAGCCGCTGAGCCGCCTGCCAAGAAACATTGGTGGCCACTGGCGTTGTCCGGCGTGGGTGCGTTGGGTGCCGAAGTGCTGCACTTCAGCGGCGTCGCGCCCACCTGGGTGATCGCGCTGGTGGCGTTGGTATCGATCCTCAGCGGCGGCCTCACCACGTACAAAAAGGGCTGGATTGCCCTGAAAAACCTCAACCTGAACATCAATGCCTTGATGAGCATCGCCGTGACCGGTGCGATCCTGATCGGGCAATGGCCGGAAGCTGCCATGGTGATGTTCCTGTTCACCGTGGCCGAGTTGATCGAAGCCAAGTCCCTGGATCGTGCGCGTAATGCCATCAGCGGCTTGATGCAGATGACGCCGGAGCAAGCCACGGTGCAGCAGGTCGATGGCTCCTGGGTTGAAAAGGAAGTCAAAAGCATTGAATTGGGTGCCATCGTGCGGGTAAAACCCGGCGAGCGCATCGGCCTGGACGGTGAAGTCACCGCCGGCCAATCCACCATAGACCAGGCGCCGATCACCGGTGAAAGCCTGCCGATCGAAAAGACCGTGGGCGACAAAGTCTTCGCCGGCACCATCAACCAGGCCGGTTCCCTGGAATACATAGTCACCGCAGCGGCCAACAACTCTACCCTGGCGCGCATCATTCACGCGGTGGAACAGGCCCAAGGCGCCCGCGCGCCGACCCAGCGCTTTGTCGACAGCTTCTCGAAAATCTACACCCCGGCGGTGTTCCTGTTCGCCCTCGGCGTGGCCATTATTCCGCCGCTGTTCATGGCCGGCGCCTGGTTTGACTGGATCTACCGCGCCCTGGTGCTGCTGGTGGTGGCGTGCCCGTGTGCGCTGGTGATTTCCACCCCGGTCACCATCGTCAGCGGCCTAGCGGCGGCGGCGCGCAAAGGCATCTTGATCAAGGGCGGCGTGTACTTGGAGGGTGGTTACAAGCTCGACTATCTGGCCCTCGACAAGACCGGCACCATCACTCACGGCAAGCCGGTGCAAACCGATTTCCTGGCGTTGTTCCCCAATGTCGCAGACAGTGCGCCGGCTTTGGCCGCCAGTCTGGCCGGGCGTTCCGATCACCCGGTGTCGCTGGCGATTGCCAACGCGGCTGTGGATAAAAGCCTGCCCACCCATGTTGTGGATAACTTCGAGGCCCTGGCCGGTCGAGGCGTGCGTGGCGACATCAACGGCGAAACCTATCACCTGGGCAACCACCGCCTGGTGGAAGACCTGGGCCTGTGCTCGCCGGAACTGGAAGAAAAACTCTTCGCCCTGGAAAAACAGGGCAAATCGGTGGTGCTGTTACTCGATAAGTCCGGCCCATTGGCGCTGTTCGCCGTGGCCGATACGGTCAAGGACAGCAGCCGCGAAGCCATCCAGCAACTGCACGAATTGGGCATCAAGACCCTGATGCTCACCGGCGACAACACCCACACCGCCCAGGCGATTGCCGCTCAGGTGGGCATCGACCAGGCCCAGGGTGACCTGTTGCCGACGGACAAGCTGCAAGCCATCGAAACGCTCTACGGCCAAGGCCACCGCGTGGGTATGGTCGGTGACGGCATCAACGATGCTCCGGCGTTGGCCCGTGCCGAGATCGGTTTTGCCATGGCCGCAGCGGGTACCGATACCGCCATCGAAACCGCCGACGTGGCCTTGATGGACGATGATTTGCGCAAGATTCCGGCATTCATTCGTCTGTCGCGGCAAACGTCGAGTATCCTCAAGCAGAACATCGCCCTGGCGTTGGTGATCAAGGCGATCTTCCTGGCGGTCACCTTCCTGGGCATGGCCACCATGTGGATGGCGGTGTTCGCCGACATGGGCGTGAGCCTGCTGGTGGTGTTCAATGGCCTGCGCCTGTTGCGCAAATAGAGATGAGAGGGTGGTGTGCTGAGTGCCGAGCTGAAGGCTTTTTTCATGGTCGCCCGCCTGGGTAGCATCACCCAGGCGGCGAAAAAACTCGGCTTGAGCCAACCCACGGTCACCACCCAGATCCGTAACCTGGAAAGCCAGTACGGCGTCGAGCTGTTCTACCGCGGCGGCCGCCGCCTCACCGTCAGCGACGAGGGTGCGCGCCTGCTGCCGATGGTGAAGGCGCTGTTGCAGCAAGAAGCGGACATCGAATTTTTCCTACGCAACAATGGCCAGGTCCAGGGCGCATTGAGGATTGCCGCCACGGCGCCTTACTACATCCTCGACCTGGTCAAAGCCTTCCGTGAGCGTCTGCCGCAAGTGGAAGTGTCGGTGGAAATCGGCAACTCCCAACAAGTGCTTGAAGCCTTGGACGACTACCGGGTCGACGTCGCCGCCTCCTCACAATTGCTGGAAGACCCGCGCCTGATCCGTCGTGTGCTGGGCACCGACCCGCTGGTGCTGGCGGTGCATCGCAACCATCCGCTGGCCAAGCTGGATCATGTGCCGCTCTCGGCGTTGGCCGGGCACACATTGTTGATGCGCGAGGCGGGCTCAACCACGCGGCGCCTGACTGAAGAACTCTTGCAAAGCGCCAACGTGAGCTACGGCCCGTTGCTGGAGATTGGCAGCCGTGAGTCGATCCGTGAGGCGGTGTTGCGCAACATTGGCATCAGCATCATTGCGCGGCAGGAAGTGCCGCATGATCCGCAATTGCGGGTGCTGACCTTCGAGAATGCGCCGCAGATTCCGGAGTATCTCTACTGCCTCAAGGAGCGCAAAGGCGCGCGGTTGCCAGCGGCGTTTCTGGGGTTGGCGCAGGAAATGTCGCCGCTCTGAAATCGTTATCGCCGGCAAGCCGGCTCCTACAGTTGGAATGCGTCCTTCTGTAGGAGCCGGCTTGCCGGCGATGGCGCCCGTCCAGGCAATGCATGCCTACCCAAATCCACCAATACTACTATCACTCCCTTTTGCCTTTCTGCCACATGCGGGACGCATTGCCTGCCTAGCATGGGCTTCATCAGTTCGATGAGGTGCCTTGCATGAACACAGCCCTGACCCAACCCGGCGCGCCGATGAAAGTGCGCGGTATCCAGAAACGCTTCGGCGCCTTCACCGCGCTGGACAACGTCTCCCTGGACGTCGCCGCCGGCGAGCTGGTGTGCCTGCTGGGCCCGTCCGGTTGCGGCAAGACCACTTTGCTGCGTTGCATCGCTGGCCTGGAGCGCCAGGACAGCGGCGAACTGTACCTGGGCAGTCGTGATGTTTCCCTGCTGCCGCCCCAGGCACGGGACTACGGCATTCTGTTCCAGTCCTACGCGCTTTTTCCCAACCTTACCGTCGAAGCGAACATCGGCTACGGCCTCACCGGCAGCGGTCGCGAGGAAGCGCGCAAGCGCGTCGGGCAGATGCTGGAATTGGTCGGCCTGGTCGGCAGCGAAAAGAAATACCCCGGCCAACTCTCCGGCGGCCAACAGCAACGCGTCGCCCTGGCCCGTGCTTTGGCGCCTGCACCTTCGTTGTTGTTGCTGGATGAACCGATGTCGGCCCTCGACGCCCGCGTCCGTGAGCATCTGTGCACCGAGCTGCGCCAACTGCAACGCCGCCTGGGCATCACCACGCTGATGGTCACCCACAACCAGGACGAAGCCATGCTGATGGCCGACCGTATCGCCGTGATGAACAACGGTAAGGTCGAGCAATACGCCACGCCTCAAGAGATCTACGACCGTCCGGCCACGCCGTTCGTGGCGGAGTTTGTCGGCCAGGGCAACTGGCTGCCGTTCAGCCGCAACAGTGCCAGTCACGCCCAGGTCGGTGGGATGAACATGCGCCTGGCCGACGATGCCGGTGTAGCCAAGTCCGGCCGCTTGTTCTGCCGCCCTGAGGCGATCAGCGTCAACCCGCCGGTGCATGAAGAAAACCTGTTTCCGGCCAAGGTCCGCGAGATCACTTTCCTCGGCAACCGTTGCCGCATGAGTTTCGAGCTGGAGCAACTGCCCGGTCATCCGCTGCTCGCTGAATTGGCCCCGGAAGCCATGCCGCGCCTGGGCGCCCAGGACATCTGGGTGGCGTTGCCGCCGCGCAGCCTGCAGGTGTTTGCCTGAGATGGCCGCTGTCATGACGCTGCCACGACCGGTGTCCCGCGCCGAAACAGGCGACCAAATTTTCGTCGTCGGCGGCAAACTGCTATGGCTGTTGCTGCTGGGCCTGGCTGTATTGATGCCGCTGCTGGCGATCTTCTGGCGCGGTTTCAGTAGTGAAGCCGGGCAGGGCGGTGGTCTGGTGGCTGCACAGGAACTGATCACCAGCGCCAACTTCCACTGGCTGCTGGGCAATAGCCTGAAAGTTTCCCTCAGCGTGGCGGCCATTGTCGTACCGCTGGCCTACCTGTTTGCCTACGCCCTGCAACGTACGTTAATCCCTGGCAAGGCGATCTGGCGCGGCATGTCGTTGCTGCCGTTGATGGCGCCGTCGATGTTGCCGGGCATTGCGCTGGTCTACCTGTTCGGCAACCAGGGCATGCTGCGCGGGTTGCTCTCGGACAATATCTACGGCTTCTGGGGCATTGTGCTGGGGGAAGTGATCTACACCTTCCCACACGCCTTGATGATTCTGCTGTCGGCGCTGTCCCTGGCGGATGCGCGCCTGTTCGATGCGGCCTCCAGCATGGGCGCCAGCCCGGCGCGGGCGTTTCGCAGCATTACCTGGCCGGCCACGCGCCAGGCCGTGTTCGCCGCGTTTTGTCTGGTGTTCACCCTGACCATCACCGACTTCGGCGTGCCCGTGGTGGTGGGTGGCGATTATCAGGTGTTGGCGCTGGAAGCCTACAAGGCGGTGGTCGGCCAGCAACAGTTCGGTCGCGGCGCGTTGATCGGCATGGTGTTACTGCTGCCGGCGCTGTTCAGCTTTGCTGTGGATGCCTGGCTGCGCCGCCGTCATGGCGACTCCATGAGCGGTCGTGCCCAAGTGTTTCAGCCAGCACCATCACGCATGAGGGACGGCTGCTACCTGGCCATCGTGCTGCTGATCTGCGCCGTGTTGCTGCTGGTGTTCGGCATGGCGGTGTATTCGTCGCTGGTGAAGTTCTGGCCGTACAACCTGTCGCTGTCGCTCAACCACTACCAGTTCGAAGACACGGCCGGCGGCGGCTGGCTGGCCTATCGCAACAGCCTGACCATGGCGCTGTGCAGCGCATTGATCGGCAGCGTGTTGATCTTCACCGGCGCGTACCTGATGGAGAAGACCAAGGGCCAGAAGGGGCTGAACCTGGCCCTGCGCATGCTCAGCTTTGTGCCGATGGCCGTACCGGGCTTGGTGCTGGGCCTGGGTTACGTGTTCTTTTTCAACCTCAACGGCAACCCGCTGCATGTGTTCTACGGCACCATGACGTTGCTGGTGGTGTGCACCATTGCTCACTATCTGACCACCGCGCAGATGACCGCCACCACGGCACTGCGTCAACTCGACGCCGAGTTCGAAGCCGCCGCCTTGTCCCTCAAGGCGCCGCTGTACCGGCATTACCTGAAAGTGACGGTGCCGATCTGCCTGCCGGCGTTGCTGGATATCGTGCGCTACCTGTTTGTGTCGGCGATGACCACCGTGTCCGCCGCGATCTTCCTCTACAGCCCCGACACCATCCTCGCCGCCGTCGCCGTGCTGAACATGGACGACGCCGGCAACGTGGGCGGCGCGGCGGCCATGTCGACCCTGATCCTGTTCACCTCAGCCGGCGTCTCGCTGCTGCTGGCGTGGGCCTCACGTGGCGCGTTGCGCCGCTCTCAAGCCTGGCGCCAAAGCGCACCCGGCCAATAAATATCCCTGAAGGAGGTGCTCCATGTTCAAGCCCCTGGCGCTGGTCGCTGCCGTACTGACTGCATTCAGCCTGAATGCCTTCGCCAAGACCGAGTTGACCGTGTACACGGCCCTCGAAGCCGAGCAGTTGAAGACCTACAAAAAGGCTTTCGAACAGGCCAATCCAGACATCGAAATCAAATGGGTGCGCGACTCCACCGGCATCATCACCGCCAAGCTGCTGGCCGAGAAAGACCGCCCGCAAGCCGACGCCGTCTGGGGCCTGGCCGCTTCCAGCCTGGCGATCCTCGATCAGCAGGGCATGCTGGACAACTACGCGCCGAAGGACCTGGACAAGATCGGCAAGAACTACCGCGACGCCGCCAACCCGCCGGCCTGGGTCGGCATGGATGTGTGGGCCGCGACGATTTGCTTCAACACCGTCGAAGCCGAAAAGCAGGGCCTGACCAAGCCGGTAAGTTGGCAGGACCTGACCAAGCCTGAGTACAAGGGCAAGATCGTCATGCCCAACCCGGCCTCGTCCGGCACCGGTTTCCTGGACGTCAGCGCCTGGCTGCAGACCTACGGCGAGAAGCAGGGCTGGCAGTACATGGACGACCTGCACCAGAACATCGGCCAGTACGTTCACTCCGGCTCCAAGCCGTGCAAGCTCGCGGCTTCTGGTGAGTTCCCGATCGGCATTTCCTTCGAATACCCGGCCGTGCAGTTGAAACGCCAGGGCGCTCCGCTGGACATCATCCTGCCGAAAGAGGGCCTGGGCTGGGACATCGAAGCCACTGCCGTCATGAGGGGCACCCACAACGCCGACGCCGCGAAAAAGCTCGCGGATTTCTCCGCCAGCCCGGCTGCCATGGACCTGTACAAGGACAACTTCGCCGTCCTCGCCCAGCCTGGCATTGCCAAGCCGCAGACCGAATTGCCGGCCGACTATGAACAGCGCCTGATCAAGAACGACTTCGCCTGGGCTTCGAAGAACCGTGACAGCATCCTGACCGAATGGCGCAAGCGCTATGACGGCAAGTCGGAAAAACAATAATTTTCACCTCTACCTGTAGGAGCGAGCTTGCTCGCGAAGAACGAATAGGCGACGCGAGCAACCAGAAGCGCTGCGTCATCGTTGACGCTCTTCGCGAGCAAGCTCGCTCCTACAGAGGGCTGCGAAATCCATGACGAAGCACAGTGATCTACTGATTATCGGCGCCGGCATCCTCGGCCTGTCCCACGCCTTTGCCGCCGCCAAGCGCGGCCTCAAGGTCAAGGTGTTCGAACGCAGCGCCACGCCACTGGGCGCCTCGGTGCGCAACTTCGGCCAGGCCCTGGTCACCGGCCAACCGCCGGGGCCGATGCTGGACCTGGCACGGCAAAGCCGTGACATCTGGGGGCATTGGGCGAAGGTCGCCGGGCTGCAACTCAAGCGCAACGGCGCGTACCTGTTTGCCCGCACCGAAGCGGAAGAGCACTTGCTGGAAGCCTTCTGTGAGGGGCGTGCACAAGAGCACGGCTACAACGTCGAACTGCTGCAAGGCGCGGCGATGAAGGACCTGTATGGCGGCCAGTTTCGCCATCACCGCGCTGCGCTGCACGGCAAAGACGACCAGCAACTGTATTCCCGTGAAGCGATCCCGGCGCTGATCAACTACCTGGCGCAAGAACTGAACGTGGAGTTCTACTTCTCCACACTGGTACGCGACGTGGAGCCGGGCCAGTTGCACAGCACGGCGGGTAGTTTCCGGGGCGAACAGATCATCGTGTGCTCCGGCCACGACTATCAAACCCTGCTGGCCGAAGCGATGGCCGAACTCAATCCGAGCATCTGCCGCCTGCAAATGTTGCGCGCCCGGCCCACCGTGAACCTGAACCTGCAACACGCGTTGCTCACCGGCTTGAGCTGCGTGCACTACGGTGCTTTCGCCGACCTGCCGGAAGCGGCGCCGGTGCAGGCGCAAATCCTGCGCGATGCTCCGCACCTGCACGAACACGGCATTCACCTGCTGATCAGCCCGACGCCCCATGGCGAATTGATCATCGGTGATTCCCATGACTACGGCAGCGACGCGTCGCCCTTCAACACCGAGCAGGTGGATGACTGGATGATCGAACTGGCTGAGCAGACTTTGGGCTGCAAAATCCAAGTGGTGGAGCGTTGGCAGGGTGTGTACGGCTCGCGGGGGCCGGGGCCGTTTTCATTCCTGCGCGTGGCGCCGGGAGTGAGCGCCGCGTTGATGCACACGGGCGTGGGCATGAGCGTGGGGCCGGCGATGGCCGAGCGCAATATCAGTACCTTGTGGGGAGCTGCGTGATGAACCCGGAACAGACCATCGCCGACGTCTTCGGCTTGTATGAGCAGCACGGCACGGCGGATTACATCGGCGAACCGGTGTCGCAGATCGAGCACATGTCCCAGGCCGCGCAACTCGCCATGGCCGAAGGCTTTGATGATGAAGTGGTGCTGGCGGCGTTTTTCCACGACATCGGACATCTCTGCGGCCAGGGCGAGGAAAACATGGGCGGCTATGGCGTGGTCAGCCATGAACGGCTGGGCGCGGATTATCTGCGTCGCGCAGGGTTTAGTGAGCGTATGGCCACGCTGGTGGAATATCACGTGCAAGCCAAGCGCTACCTGACCTTCAGTCAACCGGACTACTACGCGCGCCTGAGCGAGGCCAGCCGCCGCACGTTGGAATTCCAGGGCGGGGTGATGAGTGCTGAGCAGGCCCAGGCATTTGAGCAGGACCCCCTTTGGGCGGTGAGCCTGCGCATGCGCCACTGGGACGAACAGGCCAAGCAAATGCATGTGCCTGTGCTGGATTTACAGCTGCTCAAGGCGAAGGCCGAACGGCTACTGGTCGTGTCGACACACCGCACGCCAAACGCAGATTCGCCGCCTGTAGTTGGCTGAGTCACGTTCTTAAAGTGAGTGCTTCTTCCCAGAGGAGCATTCTCATGCGTTATTTGAAGGCGATCGCTCAAGACCGCAGCGGCAACGGCGTGGCCGATACGATCCTGCTGCATTTTTATGAGCGTAGTTCCAACAAGCCAGATGAACTGATACATGAAACCGTGGCAGTCGATATGAATGCCGATGGCGTGACAGACTTTCAATTCGTGGCAGATACCAACGCGGCTGGTATGGGCAATGTCGCCGACAAATTGTTGCTCAAGGCATTCGCGGAGACGTTTCTCAAGCTGCGCTGGTTCAACACAGGTGAAAACTCAAAGCGTGTAGTCGTGTTGGTAGCTACTCAGTACTCCCCTGAAGGTGTACCCAATGCTGTCGAGATGGGCTTTTTCGACCGGCTCAGTCCTGTTCGAAAACCCACGCTTACATTTCGGGCCGCAGGCTATGACGGTGATGGTAACGGCGTGCTGGAGTCATTTACTCCCACCGATGTAAATAACGACGGCATTGCCAATACTGCCGACAAGGAGCTGATTCGGTCGATGTGCAACAGCTTCCTGGCCTTCAAGTGGTATGACGAAGCCAGCACGGATGTGATTGAGCCCCAACAGCGAAGTGGGCCCGCGCGTTACTTGAAAGTGACTGCCCAGGACATGAGCGGAAATGGCCGTGCTGATACGGTCATCCTGCACTTCTATCAGCAGGTGGCTGGATGCCCTGATGAATTGGTCCATGAAATCTTCGCGGTGGACATGAGCGCAGATCGCAAGGTGGATCTGCAATGGGCGGAAGACCTGAACCCCGCCAGTCGGCCTCGAATGTTGGAAAAACATAGGGTGGATACCTTTGCTGACAGCTTTTTGAAGTTGAACTGGTTCAACAAGCGTAGCCACTGGCAACGTACGCTCACGATGTACGTTGATCGCTTTGGGAAAACCGGGGGGCCGGATGCGATCAAGCTGGACTTCCATGAACGCACGGCGGCTCAGGGCAAAGGGTCACTGGTCTATGCGATCGCCGCCTATGACGACAACTCCGATGGCGTGCTGGAATTGCTTTCCAAGTGTGGCGTTGATTGCAAGGGTATCGCCGACAGCGCCGATCCCGAGCTGATTCGAACCCTGTGTGCGACCTTCCTGGCCTTCGAATGGCATGCATCGGAGGTGCAATGCGCTATTTAAAAGCTATCGCCCAGGACCGCAACGGAGTCGCTGATAAGGCGGATAAAGAGCTTATCCGCTCGCTATGCAAGGCCTTCTTGGCTTTGGCGTGGTACGAGCAGTAACGGCCTCACGCTTCGTCCAGTCGTGTGGCCAACGCCTCGACCTGCTCTTGGCGCTCGGCCTGGCTCAGTTTGGCGCTAAGGTTAAGGGACGACCATTGCGGATGCGCGCGGGCTTTGTGCAGCGCGTCCGGCAACTTCCCTTCGCGCCAGGTCTTGTCCTGGGGGGTGTCAACCTTGATGCTGTGCATCGCCGCATGGCCGCGCAGGTTCAGGGCCTTGAGCAGCTGGCGCTGACGCAGGGCGAGCAGGCGCAGCACGCTGTCATCTACGGTCAGCTCGCGCTGGCCTTTGATTTTGCCCAGCAACCGGCTGCCATAGCTGCGCGCAGTCTGCAGGGCGCCACCGGCAATCGCGCCGGCCAGGGCGGCGGCGCCCAGGGTCAGGCCGCCGACTAGCAGGTCCACGCCCGCACCCGCTGCCGCGCCTGCGGCGATCCCGCCACCGACGCGCACGCCGAGTTGCTTGAGGGTTTCCGGATTGAACAGGTCATCGCCCCAGCGCCCGTTGAGCAAAGGCAAGTCGCTGGCGGCGGCGTCTTGTGGGCGGAAGCCAAATAATTTGAGCAGGGCTTCCACACATTTTTGTTCACGCTGGCGCACGGCTTTGCGCAGGTCGCTGATGGCTTGTTGCTCATCTTCAGTAACCACGCTGCGGCGACAGGCAGCGCAGTCGATCAGCAGCTCGGCGATCAGTCGCGCAGCACTTTGCTGGCGGGCCTGGCGCTGGGCTTCATGATCAAGAATCAAGCGTTCCAACTGTGGCCGTGCGCTTTCCAGCAGCAGGGCGAGGCTTTCATACAGCCGACGTTCACCGTCTTCCGGTGGCGCCACACTGTCGAATCGCACCAGCGCATGCAGGCCAAGGCGGGCCAGGGCTTCGCGCCAGTCCGGCTCGCGGTGGTCGCTGCTGCTGACGAAATTGAGCACCGGCAGCAGCGGCTTGCCGCAACTGGCCAGCACCTGCAACTCGTCGCGGTACTTGGCCAGCACCGGCTCGCGGGCGTCGATCACATACAGGCCGGCATCGGAGGCCAGCAGTTGGCGCAGCACCTTGGCTTCCTGTTCGAAACGCTGGCGTGCTTCGCTGCCATCGAGGAAGCGCGCCAGGCGGGCCGGGCCGTCGAGGCGTTCGCCGGGGCGATCCAGGCGCTCCAGATAGTCGAGCAGGGCGATGGCGTCTTCCAGGCCTGGCGTGTCGTACAGCTCCAGCAAAGCCTCGCCGTCCACCGACAAGCGCGCTCCCTCGACATGCCGCGTGGTGCTGGGGCGATGGGAGACTTCGCCGAAGCCCACGTCCCGGGTCAGCGTTCGCAGTAACGAGGTCTTACCGACATTGGTGTGGCCGACCACGGCGAGTTTCAAAGGCTTAGTCATGACCCGTCTCCAGCCAGTTCAACGGTGCGCAGTCGGCGAACGGCAGCTCAAGTTGCTGCAACGCGGCGTGCCAGTCGCCCAGGCGTTCGGCGTCCAGCGCCTGGCCGGGCGGCGCTTGCAGCAACCAGACGCGGGTGGCGGTGGCGCTGCGAGCGAGTTCGGCGATCAGTGCCAGGCTGCCGCGATCCGGCGAGCGGCGTGGGTCGCAGGCGATGGCCAGGCGGGCGGGCGGAAAGCGCGAGAGTTGCTCCAGTAGTTTGTGGCGTGATTCGCGGCTGTCGAGGATGCCGGCGTTCTTCACACTGGCGGGTAGCTTGGGCGGCCAGGGATGTTGATCTTCCAGTTCGATGGCGACCAGCAGGGCACCGTCGCTTTCCAGTTCACTGACGCCGCCGCTGATGGGGTGCAACTGCTCGGGCGCAACATCGTTGACCCCAAGGCGCTCGCTGCTCGGCATCAGGCGTTCGCGTAATTGGCTGTAGCCGGGCAGGTTGAGGTCCAGGCGCAGGGCGGCGCTCCCGCGTTTCCAGCGCCACAGGCACAGCAACGCGAGGATCAGACGGGGCAGCAGGCCATAGACCAGCAGCACGCCGACCAGCCAGGCGGCCCAGGCTTGGCGGGCGCTTTCGATATTCAGGGCGGAGTCGCCGCTGGCGCGGATCATCTCGACGGTCGGCACATTGAAGCCCAACAGAGCAGGCAAGGTGCCGAGGGCCTGGGTGACGGCGACGAAGGTGTCGGCACCGAGAATGGTGGTTTCCCACACGAAGCCGTAGCGGCGGGTAGCGAGTAGCGTAAGCAGAATCACCATGGCGCTGAGCAACGCCAACAACCATAGACTGTTGACCAGCGCCCCTACGGCCCAGCGATTGAGTTTCTGCCGTTGCAGTAGCAGTAACAGTGCTGGCGCCAGTTGGGCGGCTTTGGCATCACGGGCGAATTTTTCGCTGAGCCACAACCATAGTCGCCCGAGGCTGGCACTGTGTTCACCGGCAAACAGTAGGCCCAACGCCCAACTGATCAGCAGGATCAGGTTCAAGCCAAGCAGGCTGCCCAAGGCCCAGAACACATTTACCGGTGTTAGACCGTTGCCCAGTGCAGCAAACGCCAGCCCTGCGCCGCTGGTCACCGCGACAATTGCCAGCAGCACCAGCGCCAGACGCGCACCTTGCAGCCAACGGGTGAGGGCGTTCGTGAGCCCATCGCGTTCGGCCAAGTGCAAGGCGCGCTGCTGGATACGTGTCGGCAGGTCGCCCCCAGCTGTGCGGGCCAGGCGGTTGGCTTCCAGGTCTTCCAGCGGGCCCGCGTGTTCTTCGCGCAGGCGCACGGTTTCTGTCAGCCAGAGTGTGTGCAGTGGAGTCACGCGTAGTCCTGTTGTGTTTGTGAGCCTGGAGCATAACCCCTGGCTCGGGGCTCTGGTATTCTCGTCGGCATGAAAAAAACTCTCCCTTTAAGCCTGATCGCAGCCCTCGGTGAAAACCGCGTGATCGGCGTCGACAACAGCATGCCCTGGCATTTGCCGGGGGATTTCAAATATTTCAAGGCCACCACGCTTGGCAAGCCGATCATCATGGGGCGCAAGACCTGGGATTCCCTGGGCCGACCGTTGCCGGGGCGCTTGAACATCGTGGTTAGCCGTCAGACCGATCTGGCGCTGGAAGGTGCGGAAGTTTTTCCGTCACTGGAGGCGGCGGTAGAGCGCGCAGAAGAATGGGCCAAGGCGCAAGGCGCGGACGAGCTGATGCTGATCGGCGGTGCGCAGTTGTATGCGCAGGGGCTGGAGCAGGCGGATCGCCTGTACCTCACGCGGGTGGCGTTGAGTCCGGAAGGGGATGCATGGTTTCCGGAGTTTGATGCTGGCCAGTGGAGGCTGGTGTCGAACCTGGAGAATCCAGCGGAAGGCGAAAAGCCGGCGTACAACTTTGAGGTGTGGGAGCGAAACTGACTGTAGGAGCGAGCTTGCTCGCGAAGAACTTGAAGGCGCCGCGGTCATTCAGAATGCCCGCGTCATCGTTGACGTTCTTCGCGAGCAAGCTCGCTCCTACAGGTTACATGCCTTTATGCCTGCGCTAGTTCCGCATGCTCATCCGCATTCAACAACGCCTTATCCGTCTGCCCCATGACCTGGCTGGTAATCGCCCCCGCCGTCATCGAACCATTCACGTTCAACGCCGTACGGCCCATGTCGATCAGCGGCTCTACGGAAATCAGCAGCGCCACCAGTGACACCGGCAAGCCCATCGCCGGCAGCACGATCAGCGCGGCGAACGTCGCACCGCCGCCCACGCCGGCAACGCCAGCCGAGCTCAAGGTCACAATCGCCACTAGGGTCGCGATCCACAGCGGGTCCAGCGGGTTGATGCCCACAGTCGGCGCCACCATCACGGCCAACATCGCCGGGTAAAGCCCCGCGCAACCGTTCTGGCCAATAGTCGCGCCAAACGAGGCAGCGAAACCGGCGATGGACTGCGGGATGCCCAGGCGACGGGTCTGCGCTTCAATGCTCAGCGGGATCGCCGCTGCGCTGGAGCGGCTGGTGAACGCAAAGGTCAGCACCGGCCACACTTTGCGGAAGAAACGCAGCGGGTTGATCCCGGCCAGGGACAGCAGCAGGCCGTGCACCACAAACATCAGGCCCAGGGCCAGGTACGACACCACGACAAAACTGCCAAGCTTGATGATGTCTTGCAGGTTGGAACCGGCGACCACTTTGGTCATCAGCGCCAATACGCCATAGGGCGTGAGCTTCATCACCAGGCGCACCAGGCGCATCACCCAGGCTTGCAGGGTGTCGATGGCGTTGAGGACTTTCTGGCCTTTTTCCACGTCATCCTTGAGCAGTTGCAACGCGGCAACTCCCAGGAAGGCGGCGAAAATCACCACGCTGATGATCGAGGTCGGCTTGGCCCGGGCCAGGTCGGCAAACGGGTTGGCCGGCACGAACGACAGCAGCAGTTGCGGGATATTCAGGTCGGCGACCTTGCCCGCGTAATCACTCTGGATCACTTGCAGGCGCGCCATTTCCTGGGTGCCGGCCACCAGGCCCTCGGCGGTGAGGCCGAAGAGGTTGGTCAGGCCGATACCGATCAGCGCCGCAATCGCCGTGGTGAACAGCAGCGTGCCGATGGTCAGGAAGCTGATCTTGCCCAACGACGAGGCGTTGTGCAGGCGCGCCACGGCGCTGAGGATCGAGGCGAACACCAGCGGGATCACGATCATTTGCAGCAGTTGCACATAGCCGTTGCCGACCAGGTCGAACCAGCCGATGGAGGCTTTGAGCACCGGGTTGCCGTCGCCATAGATCGTGTGCAGAACGGTGCCGAACACCACGCCAAGCACGAGGGCGAACAACACCTTCTTGGCGAGGCTCCAGTTAGTGCGACGGGTTTGTGCCAGGCCCAGCAACAGGGCCACGAACACCAGTAAGTTGAGAATCAGAGGCAGATTCATTGAAGCTCCGTTGAGAAGGCAGCCAATCGCGTGAGCCTGCGATTGCGAACCGGAAAGCCTAACAGCTTGAAATATATTGATTTAATACCGATATGGAATGGTGACTGTCGTTTTTGGAATAAGCGTTTGACGCTCAGGCACATGCCGTTGGCGCGATCACGACGCAAGCGGTCGCGCTCGGGCGGTAACTGTCACAGGGATTTGTTAGCGTCGGTGTCTTTGACTCAGGGAGAAAACGCATATGAAGCTCGCTTCGAGATTGTTTGCCGCCGCGCTGTGCCTTGGCCTTGCCGGCCAAACCATGGCCGCCACCGAGTTGAAACACTGGCCAGCCCCGGCCGCCAAGCAACTGAACGAAATGATCGCCGCCAACGCCAACAAGGGTAACTTCGCGGTGTTCGACATGGACAACACCAGTTACCGCTACGACCTCGAAGAATCCCTGCTGCCCTACATGGAAAACAAAGGCCTGATCACCCGCGACAGCCTTGATCCTTCGCTCAAGCTGATGCCGTTCAAAGACACCGCCGACCATAAGGAAAGTCTGTTCAGTTACTACTATCGCCTCTGCGAAGTGGACGACATGGTCTGCTACCCGTGGGTCGCCCAGGTGTTTTCGGGGTTCACCCTCAAGGAACTCAAAGTGCAGGTCGATGAGCTGATGGCTTCCGGCAAGCCCGTGCCCGTCAGCTATTTTGAAGGCGATGTGGTGAAGAAGTCCGAGGTGCAACCGCCGAAAGTCTTCACCGGCCAGACCGAGCTGTACAACAAACTGATGGAAAACGGCATCGAGGTGTATGTGATGACCGCCGCCTCGGAAGAACTGGTGCGCATGGTCGCCGCCGATCCGAAGTACGGCTACAACGTCAAACCCGAGAACGTCATCGGCGTGACCACCCTGCTCAAGGACCGCAAGACCGGCGAACTGACCACTGCGCGCAAACAGATCACCGCTGGCAAATATGACGAGAAGGCCAACCTCGGCCTGGAACTCACCCCTTACCTGTGGACCCCGGCGACCTGGATGGCGGGCAAGCACGCGGCAATCCTCACCTACATCGACGAGTGGAAAAAACCGGTATTGGTAGGTGGCGACACGCCGACCAGTGATGGCTACATGCTGTTCCACGATGTGGACGTGGCCAAGGGCGGCATCCACCTGTGGATCAACCGCAAGGACAAGTACATGACCCAGCTGAACGGCATGATCGCCAAGCACGCGGCGGCGCAGGCCAAGGAAGGGCTGCCGGTGACGGCGGACAAGAACTGGGTGATCGTCAAGCCTGACGAAATCCAGTAGCCCGACGCAACCTTGTAGGAGCCCGGCTTGCCGGCGATGGCGTCAGTGAGATCAATGCAAGACTCAAGGCCGTCATCGCCGGCAAGCCGGCTCCTACAGAGGTCGACAAAATAGATATCAATTGCGAACCAATCTCATCCTCTGCTAGCGTGCGCACTTCCTGAACCCTCCGTTCTTCTCAAGGTAGTGCTGTGTCCTCCTGGAATTCGCAGATCGCGCGCCTGTTCGCGGAGCAGAAGAAAGCCCTCGAAGCCTTCGTCACCCGCCGCACCGGCAGCGCTCAGGTGGCCGCCGACCTGACTCAGGAATCGTTCCTGCGCCTGGCCCGCCTGGATTCCGGCGAGAAGATCGACAACCTCCCCGCGTTCCTCTTCACCATCGCCAGCAACCTGATACGCGATCACCAGCGCCAGGCCATCCGCCGCGAGCGCCTGGACGCCGGCGAGCCCAGCGAAGAACTGCCGTGCACCAACCCAGGTGCCGATGAGCAATTGGCCGCCTATCAGCAGGAGCAACTGATGCAGGACGCTATCCTGGCGTTGCCCGAGGCGACTCGGCAGATCTTCCTGCTCTATCATGTCGACGAACTTTCCTACCGCGAGATTGGCGAACGTCTGTCGATCACCCCGCGCAGTGTGGAATACCAACTGCGTCGCGCCTTGATTGAATGCCGCGCCTACATCAAGACGCGGCTCGCCAGCGACACACAAGGACGTCGGTCATGACCGTCACACCCACTGCCGACGAATTGTTCGAAGAAGCGTCTGGCTGGTATTTCCGCCTACAGGCCGAAGATGTCACGGCCGCCGAAATGGACGCCTTTGCCGCCTGGCTTGGGCAGGGCCAGCCACAGGATGACGCTTGGCAGGAAGTGCAGGCCATGCTCGGCGGTTTGCGTGAACCGGCGCGGGTGATCCGCCGAGCCGAACAGGCTGCCTGGCGCCAACCTGCGCGCCGTTGGGCATATGCCGCTGCCATATTGCTGACAGTGGGCCTGACCGTACAGAACACGCCTTGGCTCGACCGCCTGCGCGCGGACTACGCCACCCGCACCGGCGAATCGCGCACTGTCGAACTGGCCGACGGCTCCCAGTTGCAACTCAACACTGACAGCGCGATTCAAGTGCGCATGAGCGGCGGTGAACGTCAGATTCGTCTGCTGCGTGGTGAGGGGTTTTTCAGCGTGACCAAGGACCCGGCGCGGCCTTTCGTGGTGCAGTCCGGCGATGGTTGGGTGAAGGTGGTCGGCACCCAATTCAGCGTGGCGCGCCGTGATGCGCAGACGCGGGTGCAGGTGGCGCAGGGCAAGGTGCAGGTCAGTGCGGGCAGTGGTGATCCGGTCTTCCTGGAGCCAGGCCGGGCGGTGGAGTATCAGGACCAGCACCTCGCAGAGGTACACGGCTTCGACCCGGCCAGCGGTTTCGCCTGGCGCCACCGGCAACTGGTGTTCCGCCAGCAGCCCCTGTCGGAAGTGGTCACCGAGCTGAATCGCTACTGGCCCGGCAAAACCCTGGTGCTGGGTGAGGCGCTGCGCAATCGCGTGGTGTCCGGGGTGTTCGAGATCGACAAACCCGACGCCGTGATCAAAGCGTTGGAATACACCCTCAACCTGCATGCCGAGCATTACACCCCGTATTTACTGGTGTTGCGTGAAGGCAAAGCATCCTGACAACAACTTTTTGAAAATAGTTTCAGGGTTTCTCCGCAAGCCATCGTCCTTGATCACTGAGGCGCAAATAGTAAGCACTCTCAAGTAGTGCGGCGCCGATCACCGACTTTTTTGCACCGGGGAGCACCATCCATGGCACACCTATACGCCGCACGGCCCTTGCTGGCACTGGCCATTTCCTTGGCCTGCGGCACTGCGCCGCTGTACTTGCAGGCCGCTGAGACCACTCAGGCACAGACCTACCGTTTTGATATTCCAGGGCAGAGCCTGGACGGAGCGCTAGCTGCATTTTCGGCGGTGACACGGGTGCAGGTGTTGGTGTCGGGGGAGTTGACTCAAGGTGTTGTGTCACCGGGCGTGAAGGGCAACTTGGGGCAACGTGAAGCCTTGGGCCAACTGCTGGGCGGCACGGGGTTGGGCGCAGCGTTTATCAACGCGGATACTGTCACCCTGGAAAAGCGCGTGGACACAGGCGGCGCCCTTGAAGTCGGCGCCACCACCATCAGCGCCGAACGCCTGGGCACCACCACCGAAGGTACAGGCTCCTACACCACGGGCGCTGTGACCCTGGGCAAGGGCGAGCAGAAACTCAAGGACATCCCGCAATCGGTCAGCGTTATGACCCGCAAGCAGATGGACGACCAGAACACCACCAAGCTGTCCGACGTGGTCAAGCGCACGCCTGGCCTGACTGCCACCAAATCTCCCGGCCCCGGTATGTTCATCTTCTCCCGTGGCTTCGAAGTCGGCACGCTGCAATATGACGGCGTGGGCATTCCGCGTAACACCTACACGCTGGGCAGCTACCTCACGGAAAACATGGCGATCTATGACCGCGTTGAAACCCTGCGCGGCCCGGCCGCTTTGCTGCAAGGCGCCAACAGCCCCGGCGGCACCATGAACCTGGTGCGCAAGCGCGGCCAGCAGGCGCCGACAGTGACCATCACCGCCAAGGCCGGCTCCTGGGACCATTACGGCACTCAAGTGGACGCCGGTGGCCCGCTCAATCCCGAAGGCACGCTGCGCGGCCGGTTTGTGGCGGATTACGACACCACCAACTCCTTCGTCGACTACGCGGGGGGCTGGAACCAGACCGTCTATGGCGCCGTCGACTACGACTTCACGCCAGACACTACCGTGGGCGTGGGCATCAGCAACCAGAAAGGCCACTCACGCCCCAACTTCATGTCGTTGCCCCGCTACGCCAATGGCAGCGATATCGGCCTGCCACGTTCGACCTTTGTCGGCGCCAGCTGGAACCGTGCCGTCAACAACCAGACTCAGGTGTTCGCCGACCTGGAGCATCGTTTCAACGATGACTGGAAAGTGAAGGCTGCGCTGGTGGCAATGGACGAACACAACGACGCGACCTACCAGGCGACGTGGGATACCGTCCCCAACCCCGGCGACACGGGCAATGTGCGCTACATCGACTGGGTGACCGACTTCAATACCAAAAGCCGCGGCGCGGATGTGTATGTCAACGGCAAGTTCGACGGCCTCGGGCTCCAACAGGAAATGGTCCTTGGCGCCAACTATTCCAAACTCACCACCGACGACCAGTGGGCGCGGGCGGCAACGAATGGCGCGGATATTTTCAACATCGACCACAACCGTGTGCAGCGCGACAAATACCAGTTGTTTCAGGCCGGGAACGCCTCGAAGAGCTGGTATGACATTCGTCAGAAAGGCATCTACGGCACCTGGCGCGTCAAGGTGCTGGACCCGCTGACGCTGATCCTCGGCGCGCGCACCAGTTGGTACGAGTACTCCTACATCGGTCAGGCTGGTCGCCAGGGCGTATACGGCGCCGCCGAGGATAGCACCACGCAAACATCCGGCAAGGTCACCCCGTATGCTGGCCTGGTCTATGCCCTGAACGATCAATGGTCGGCCTACGCCAGCTACGCCGATGCGTTCGAGCCGCAAACCAACCTGACCACCTCCGGCTCGCTGCTCAAGCCTATCGAGGGCAAGAACTACGAGCTGGGCATCAAGGGTGAACTGGCCGATGGTCGCCTCAACACCTCGTTTGCGATCTTCCGCTATGACCAGGAAAACCGTGCAGTCCAGGACCTGCAAGGGCCGATGAACTGCAATGGTTGGTACTGCTCGGTGGCGTCGGGCAAGGTCCGCAGCCAGGGCTTTGAAGCCACATTGGGCGGTGAAGTGCTGCCGGGTCTGCAACTGGTCTCCAGCTATACCTACAACACCACCAAGTTCCTCAAGGACGACACCTACGAAGGCAAGGTCTTCAGCACCTGGACGCCCAAGCACCTGCTCAAGATGTGGGGCGATTACCAATTGCCAGGGGACTGGCAGAAGGTCAGCGTCGGCGCTGGCGTGACGGCGCAAAGCAGCACCGTCGCCTACGATCGCACCTTCAGCGTGCCGGGCAATGCGCTCTGGGATTCGCGGGTGGCCTACAAGATCAACCAGGAATTCACCGTCGCGGCGAACCTGAACAATATGTTCGACAAGAAGTACTACATCCCGGCTTACAACGCGAACTGGGGCAGCAACTACTATGGCGACCCGCGCAATGTGATGTTCACCATGACCTACACGCCGCAGTTCTGAGTGCAACCGGAATAAAAATGCCCCGCACGTGGCGGGGCATTTTTATGGGCGCAGCTTACAGACCGTCAAGCATCGCCTTGTTACGCACAGCACCCTTGTCGGCACTGGTGGCCAGCAGGGCGTAAGCCTTCAGCGCGGTAGTCACTTTGCGCGGACGCTTTTCCACCGGCTTCCAGCCTTTCTTGTCCTGCTCAACCCGGCGCGCGGCCAGCTCTTCATCGCTGATCAACAGGTTGATCGAGCGGTTCGGAATGTCGATCAGTACCTTGTCGCCATCCTGCACCAGGCCAATCGCGCCGCCGGCAGCGGCTTCTGGCGAAGCGTGGCCGATGGACAGGCCCGACGTACCGCCAGAGAAACGGCCGTCGGTCAGCAAGGCACAGGCTTTGCCCAGGCCCTTGGATTTCAGGTAGGACGTCGGGTACAGCATTTCCTGCATACCCGGGCCGCCTTTCGGGCCTTCGTAGCGGATGATCACGATGTCGCCTTCCTTCACTTCGTCGGCGAGGATGCCGCGAACCGAGCTGTCCTGGCTCTCGTAGATCTTGGCGCGGCCTTCGAAGACGTGGATGGATTCATCCACACCGGCGGTTTTCACCACGCAGCCGTCGAGGGCGATGTTGCCGTACAGCACGGCAAGGCCGCCTTCTTGCGAGTAGGCGTGCTCGACACTGCGGATGCAGCCGTTTTCACGGTCGTCGTCCAGGGTGTCCCAACGGGTCGACTGGCTGAACGCGGTTTGCGTCGGGATACCGGCCGGGCCAGCCTTGAAGAAGGTATGCACGGCTTCGTCGTCCGTCTGGGTGATGTCCCACTTGGCGATGCCTTCGGCGATGGATTTGCTGTGCACGGTCGGCAGGTCGGTGTGCAACAGGCCGCCACGGGCCAGCGAGCCGAGGATCGAGAAGATCCCGCCGGCGCGGTGTACGTCTTCCATGTGGTACTTCTGGATGTTCGGTGCGACTTTGCACAGCTGCGGCACGTGACGGGACAGGCGGTCGATGTCGCGCAGGTCGAAATCGATCTCGGCTTCCTGGGCCGCGGCCAGCAAGTGCAGGATGGTGTTGGTGGAACCGCCCATGGCGATATCCAGGGTCATGGCGTTTTCGAACGCCTTGAAGTTGGCGATGTTGCGCGGCAACACCGACTCATCGTTGTCGTGGTAGTAGCGCTTGCACAGCTCGACGATGGTGCGGCCGGCCTGCAGGAACAGTTGTTCACGGTCGCTGTGGGTGGCGAGGGTGGAACCGTTGCCCGGCAAGGCCAGGCCCAGGGCTTCCACCAGGCAGTTCATCGAGTTGGCGGTAAACATGCCGGAGCACGAACCGCAGGTTGGGCAAGCGCTGCGCTCGTATTCCGCGACCTTCTCGTCAGAAGCGCTGGAATCGGCGGCGATGACCATGGCGTCCACCAGGTCGAGGCCGTGGGAGGCGAGCTTGGTCTTGCCGGCTTCCATCGGGCCGCCGGAAACGAAGATCACCGGGATGTTCAGGCGCAGGGACGCCATCAGCATACCGGGGGTGATCTTGTCGCAGTTGGAGATGCAGACGATGGCGTCGGCGCAGTGGGCGTTGACCATGTATTCCACGGAGTCGGCGATGATCTCGCGGCTCGGCAGGGAATACAGCATGCCGTCATGGCCCATGGCGATGCCGTCATCCACGGCAATGGTGTTGAATTCCTTGGCGACACCGCCAGCGCGTTCGATCTCGCGGGCGACCAGTTGGCCCAGGTCCTTGAGGTGGACGTGGCCCGGTACGAATTGGGTGAACGAGTTGGCAATCGCGATGATCGGCTTCTTGAAGTCGTCATCTTTCATCCCCGTGGCACGCCACAGTGCGCGCGCGCCGGCCATGTTGCGGCCGTGGGTGGATGTTTTCGAGCGGTAATCTGGCATGGAGCACTCCGGGCGGCTAATCGGTATCAAAAGGGAGTGAGCTTCTAATTGACGTCAGGAACACCCGAAAAATGGCCGTGTGTCCGGAAGTTGCCACTCGCGTCGCGGGATCGCCGCTTGCTTTGGCCTCGAGCTCATAAACCCGCCGGGGGATGACTGGCGATGAATAGGGCCGATTCTACACCGCTGGCGGCTGGAGGGAATGGCCGAAACCGTGAAGATAACCGCTACGGGACGTGCGGGTGGCGCCGCGCCCATGTGTTCAAGACCAAGGCGATGATGCTCAGGATCAGAAAGCACAGACCCAGCGCCGTGCTCAGGTGGTGGGCAAAGGTGCTGATGAAGGCACTGATAAGACCACCGGCAATGAATAACTCCGCAGCAACGGCTGAAGCCGCCGTACCAGCGTTGTCTGGAAACAAGCTCATGGCCTTGGAGTTGGAAATAGGTCGGGTGATGGTGGTGCCTGCGGTGCAGAGCAGCATGGGCATCAGCACGGTCAGTGTTGATAGGCCGAACTGATAGGCCAGGAACAGCATGACCACGCCCGAGATTGCGATCAGCACCAGCCCGATGGCCATCTGGGTCGCAGCTGGGAGCCGTTTGTGCAGGAAGCCTGCACTGACGCCACCCAATACGTAAGCGGCGCCGTAGAGAAGCAGGGTCAAGGAATATTCATGGGGCGACAGCTGCAGCTGGTCCATGAAAATCAGCGGTGACACCACGATGAACGAGAAGTGGCAGGAGAAGGTAATCGCGGAGATCGTGGCATAGCTGGCGAAGTGGCGGTTGGCGAAGACCTTGGCGTAGGCCTTGAACAAGCTCTGGTGGCTTGGTGCCGCTTGAGGCACACGGCCGTGGAGCAGTCGATGGGCCATGATCAAGGTGACTGCACAAAGCGCTATAAACACATAGAAGCTGGCTTGCCATCCTCCGTGCAGTTGCAACCAGGCGCCCATCAGCGGGGAAATCGAAATGAAGATGCCCCCGGCCGTGACCATTGCGATCCGCAGCCGCTCCTGTTCTCTGCCGAAGAAAAGGTCTTGCACCAGCGCTTGGGACAGTATGAAACCACCACAGCCTATGGCTTGAATGACGCGAAAGAACAGGAATTGAGGCGTGTTTGTAGCCGTCAGACACCCGGCCGCGCCCATGATTGCAACGGCCATGCTTGCCAGCAGCAGCTTCTTGCGGCCGATCCTGTCGGACAGTGGGCCGATCAATAGCATGGAGCAGGAAAAGCCAATGGCGAACAGACTGACTGAGCGGGCGATCTGGGTGGTTGAGGTGGAGAAGTGTTCCGCCAGGGCGGGAAAGGAAGGCAGCACGACGTCAAGCGGGAAGACGCTCAACAGCGTCATGGTCATCAGCCAGAAAACAATGAAGGGTTTTTCAGCGTGTGTGATTTCCGTTGACATGGGCGAGCCTCGATTCCGTGAGGCGGTCGAGGATCAAGTTTATGTAAGGGAAAGTCAAAGACTGGAGAGGTACGAAGCTTCTTAAAAGCCTGTAGGAGCCCTAAAGCGCCTACAGGCCAACGGCATCAGCTGTTTGGCAGCAACCGGCAAGTAATGCTTTTGATGTAACGGGTCTCGGCAATCGCCGGGTGCACCGGATGATCCGGACCCTGACCGCCACGCTCCAGCATCTGGATATTGCGATCCAAATGACGTGCGCTGGTCAGCAGGATGTTCTGCAGGTCATCTTCCGGCAAGTGCATGGAGCACGACGCGCTGACCAGGATGCCGTCCTTGCTGAGCAGACGCATGGCCTGTTCGTTCAGGCGGCGATAGGCGCCTTCGCCGTTTTTAATGTCTTTCTTGCGCTTGATGAAGGCCGGTGGGTCGGCGACGATCACGTCGAAGCGCTCTTCGCTGGCTTTCAGTTCTTTCAAGGCTTCAAACACGTCGCCTTCGATGCAGGTCATTTTCTCGGCAAAGCCGTTCAGTGCGGCATTGCGCTCCACGCCGTCGAGGGCGAAGGCGGAGGCGTCGACGCAGAACACTTCACTGGCGCCGAAGGCCGCAGCTTGCACGCCCCAGCCGCCGATGTAGCTGTACAGGTCGAGCACGCGCTTGCCTTTGGCATACGGGGCCAGGCGTGCGCGGTTCATGCGGTGGTCGTAGAACCAGCCGGTTTTCTGGCCCTGGATCACCGGGGCTTCGAATTTCACGCCGTTTTCTTCCAGCGAAACCCACTCCGGCACCAGGCCGAACACGGTTTCGACGTAGCGGTTGAGGCCTTCGGCGTCGCGCGCGGCGGAGTCGTTCTTGAACAGGATGCCGCTTGGCTTGAGCACTTGGGTCAGTGCAGCAATCACGTCTTCTTTATGCGCTTCCATGGTCGCCGAGGCGATCTGCACCACCAGGATGTCGCCGAAACGGTCGACCACCAGGCCTGGCAACAGGTCGGAATCACCGTAGACCAGGCGGTAGAACGGCTTGTCGAACAGGCGATCACGCAGGGACAGGGCGACGTTCAGGCGGTGCACCAGCAGCGACTTGTCCAGCGGCAACTTGATGTCGCGCGACAGCAGGCGGGCGCAAATCAGGTTGTTCGGGCTCATGGCCACGATGCCCAGGGTCTTGCCGCCGGCCGCTTCCAGGATAGCCTGGTCGCCTGCCTGGAAGCCGTGGAGTGGGGTGGCGGCCACGTCGATTTCGTTGCTGTAGACCCACAGGTGGCCGTTGCGCAAACGACGATCGGCGTTGGCTTTGAGACGCAGGCTTGGCAGGGACATGACGTCGCTCCGGAAAAAAGAGCGGGAGTATACCGTGTTGTGTAGGAATTGGCGGCGCCGCCAGATGTGCGGAGGCTGGCTTTTGTAGGAGCCGGCTTGCCGGCGATGCAGGTGGCGCGGTGTTTCAGTGATACCGAGGTGATGCTATCGCTGGCAAGCCAGCTCCTACAGGTAATCGGGTTTCAATCCAGTATTTGAGGTGTCGATCAGGTTCTCATCAGGGTTAGAATCCCCGCCTAGCCCAGAGTGTGTACTTATGTCCCAAGAGCTTTCCTCCGAACAGATCCAGCAGGCCCTGCAAGGCATCAGCGTGCCGCCCCAACCGCAAATCATGGTGGATTTGCAGATGGAGCAGTACATGCCCGACCCGGACCTGGAAGTGATCGCCCGGCTGATCGCCCAGGACCCAGGCCTGTCCGGCGCATTGCTGAAGATCGTCAACTCGTCGTACTTCGGCCTGAGCAACAAGATCGCCTCGATCCAGCGTGCGGTGAACCTGCTGGGCAGCCGTTCGATCATCAACCTGATCAACGCGCTGTCGATCAAGGGCGAAATGAGCGACGACACCATCGTCACCCTCAACCGCTTCTGGGATACCGCCCAGGATGTGGCGATGACCTGCCTGACCCTGGCCAAGCGTACCGGCGCCCAAGCGGTGGACGAAGCCTACGCCCTGGGCCTGTTCCACGATTGCGGCGTGCCGCTGATGCTAAAGCGTTTCCCCAACTACATGTCGGTGCTGGAGCAGGCTTATGCCAATGCCGGCCCCGACTGCCGCGTGGTCGACACCGAGAACAACGCGTTCAACACCAACCATGCCGTGGTCGGTTACTACACCGCCAAATCCTGGCGCCTGCCGGAACATGTGACCGACGCCATCGCCAACCACCACAACGCCCTGGCGGTGTTCAGCGATGAGTCGTCGCGCAATTCGCAGCTGAAAAACCTGCTGGCGATCCTGAAGATGGCCGAGCACATCTGCTCGTCCTATCGTGTGCTGGGCAACCAGGCGGTGGACCATGAGTGGAATGCCATCGGCCATCTGGTGCTGGACTACGTGGGCCTGTCGGACTACGACTTCGAAAGCATGAAGTTGTCGATCCGCGAGCTGGGCGCCCACTGACCCTTTCTTCAAGAGGTACACATGCCCGAGTTACCCGAAGTCGAAACCACCCGGCGCGGCATCGCGCCACATCTGGAAGGCCAGCGGGTCAGCCGCGTGGTGGTGCGTGAGCGGCGCCTGCGCTGGCCGATCCCGGAAGATCTCGATGTGCGCCTGTCCGGGCAGCGCATCGTACTGGTGGAACGACGGGCCAAGTACCTGTTGATCAATGCCGAAGTGGGCACCTTGATCAGCCACTTGGGCATGTCGGGCAACCTGCGGCTGGTGGAAGTCGGCATGCCGGCGGCCAAGCATGAGCATGTGGATATCGAGTTGGAGTCGGGCCTGGCCCTGCGTTATACCGACCCTCGGCGTTTCGGCGCGATGCTGTGGAGCCAGGACCCGCACAACCATGAACTGCTGATCCGCCTGGGGCCCGAGCCGCTGACGGATCTGTTTGATGGCGAGCGCTTGTTCCAGTTGTCCCGTGGCCGTTCGATGGCGGTGAAGCCGTTCATAATGGACAACGCGGTGGTGGTGGGCGTGGGCAATATCTACGCGACGGAAGCGCTGTTTGCGGCGGGGATCGACCCGCGTCGCGAGGCGGGCGGCATTTCGCGGGCGCGTTACTTGAAGCTGGCGATCGAGATCAAACGCGTGCTGGCGGCTGCCATCGAGCGCGGCGGCACCACGCTACGCGACTTTATCGGCGGCGACGGGCAACCGGGGTATTTCCAGCAGGAACTGTTCGTCTATGGCCGGGGCGGCGAGGCGTGCAAGGTCTGCGGGAGCGAATTGCGCAATGTGGTGCTGGGGCAGCGCGCGAGCGTGTTTTGCCCCAAGTGCCAGTCTTAGGCTTTACCGGTAATCAACCGGTACTTGGCCATCAACTGCTCTTGCGTCTCCGGATGGGCTTCATCCAGCGGGATGCAATCCACCGGGCATACTTGCTGGCACTGAGGCTCGTCGTAGTGGCCGACGCACTGGGTGCACAGGTTGGGGTCGATCACGTAGATCTCTTCGCCCTGGGAAATCGCGGCGTTCGGGCACTCGGGTTCGCAGACGTCGCAGTTGATGCAATCGTCGGTGATGATCAGGGACATGGAAACTCCTGCCAGGGCTGTCAGCCAAGGCATCTGAAAACTAATGCGCGCAATTGTGCCGCATTGGCGCCCGCAGTGCGAGCGCACATGACCTATGGCCAGCCGCCATTTATCCGTCGCAGGTGACTTGTGGCGAGCGGGCTTGCCCCGCGTTGGGCTGCGAAGCGGCCCCAGTAAAGGCACCACGTAGTTTCAGGCAGAAACCTCATCGCCGGGTTTTGGGGCTGCTCGCAGCCCAACGCGGGGCAAGCCCGCTCGCCACAGAAAGCCCTTCAGCAAAATTACTTCTTGAAGCGCAGCGTCAGCGCATCTGCTACAGCCGGATGCACGAACTTGGTGATATCCCCGCCCAAAGCGGCGATTTCACGGACCAACGTCGAGGAAATGAACGAATAACGTTCCGACGGCGTGAGGAACAGGCTTTCCACGTCCGGCGCCAGTTGGCGGTTCATGTTGGCCAACTGGAATTCGTATTCGAAGTCCGACACCGCACGCAGGCCGCGCAGGAACACATTGGCGTTCTGTTCTTTGGCGAAATGCGCCAGCAGCGTGGAAAAGCCCACCACTTCCACATTGGGCAGGTGCTTGGTGACCTCACGCGCCAGCTCCACGCGCTGTTCCAGGGGAAACAGCGGGTTTTTCTTGGGGCTGGCTGCGACCGCGATGATCACATGGTCGAACAAGCGTGAGGCACGTTCGACCAGATCGCCATGGCCTTTGGTAATCGGGTCGAAGGTTCCTGGGTACAACACTCGGTTCATCGCGTCGTCCTGGCGGAGTCCGTTGGGGAACCGGATGGTATCGCAGCCATCCCGGTCGGCCAAGTCGACTTATGTAGATACATATCGCTAATCGCGCGTTTTTTCATGCCGTTTTCAGACGTTCGGCCAAAGCTGTCGCCAGTTGGGCGGTTAAACCGTACACCGATAATTGTGGGTTGGCCCCAATGCTGGTGGGGAATAAAGACCCGTCGTGGATCGACAGGTTGCGCAATTGGTGGTGGCGACCGAGGCTGTCGGCCACTGCATTTTTCGGATCCTCACCCATGGCACAACCGCCCATCACATGGGCACTGCCCAGGCAGGTGCGGTGCAATTCCAGGTTGAGCTCCTCGATCATCGTTCGGGCTTCGCCCAGTGTTTTCACGTAGCGCGCATCGTGATGCAGCGGCTTGACCGACTTGGCGCCCGCGGCGAACTGGATCTCGGCCATGCTGTGGAACGCGCGGCGCAAGCCATCCCAGGCGTAGTCCGACACTTGATAGTCGAGCACCGGCGTACCATCACCGCGCAACTCCACGCCGCCGCCGGGGCTGTCGGGGTGGAAACCATCGCGCAGCAGCGCCAGCATCGCGTGGGTATTGGGCAATTGGCTCATGTCCAGGGCGTTCTGGGTGCCATAACCACCGAGCAACGTACTGGCTAGCGCAGGATGTAAGGGCGGTGCCTCCAGCTTGTAAGACATTTTGCCAGTGGTGCCATCCTGCCACTGGAAATGGTCGGAATAGATTGACTGCGGCGCGCCGTAGAACGGGTTGATCACCTCGTCGAACAACCCGGCGGAAAAATTCACCAGGTGCAGGAAGGTGCGTTTGCCGAGGCGCTTGTGCGGGTCGGGCGCATCCGAGCGCATCAGCAGCGCCGGGCTGTTGATGCCGCCGCCGGAGAGCACATAGTGCTTGGCCTTCACGGTGATTTTGCGGCCAGTCGGCGTCACGCACAGGTTATCCATGGCCACGCATTCCAGGCTGCTTATTGTGTCGCCGCTGTAGATGAGGCGTTCGGCGCGGGCCAGGTAGAGCAGTTCGCCGCCCTTTTCCAGGGTGGACGGAATCGTGGTCACCAACATCGACTGCTTGGCATTGACCGGGCAACCCATGCCGCAATACCCCAGGTTGAAGCAGCCGCGCACATTGCGCGGGATCACGTGCCAGCTGTAGCCGAGCTTCTCGCAGCCTTTGCGGATCACGTCGTTGTTGGGGTTGGGCGGCAGGGCCCAGGGCGCGATACCCAGGCGTTGCTCCATTTTTTCAAACCACGGTGCCATTTCGGCGCTGCTGTGGCCCTTCACCGCGTATTCGCTGGCCCAGTGGCTGAGGGTGGCGTCCGGCGTGCGGAAGCTCGACGTCCAGTTGATCAGCGTCGTGCCGCCCACTGCACGGCCCTGCAGGATGGTGATCGCGCCATCCTTGCTCATGCGGCCGATGCCCTCCTGATACAGGCTGGTGTAGGCCTCGTCTTCCAACAGCTTGAAGTCGCTGCTGGTCTTGAGCGGGCCTTCTTCGATCAGCAGCACCTTGTAGCCGGCGGCGCTGAGGATTTCGGCGGTGGTGCCGCCACCGGCACCGCTGCCGATGATCGCCACATCGGCTTCCAGCGTCAGGTCGTTGTCGAGGGCGGAGCCATTGTGGGTTTTCCAGCCACGGGCCATGCCGTCGCGGAAGGGATCGGGTACGGGCATCAGGGTCGTCTCTAGTTTTTATTGTGGGGGGAGGCGATTCAAATTTTCGGCGGGCCGGGGTAACCGCAATGGGCCCAGGACGCCGGCTGGAAGTACCAGGCCATGATCACCAGCTTGAGCAGCGAGCCCTGGCCCATGCGTAGCAGGTTGAGGTAGCTGTTTTCCCAGCGGTGCAGAAAGTTGCGGATTTGCTCGCCGCTGGCGTTTTCCCAACTGCCCCAGATCCCGGTCAGCGGGCCACGGGTGATGGCCATGCCCAGCACGTCGAACAGTTGCTGGGTGAGTTTGAACATCTCCGGCGACAGGCGTTGCAGGCTGAAGTCGAGTTTCTTGAGGGTGTCTTCAACACCGCTGGCAACTGCCTGAGCACTGGCCACACCTTCCAGTAACACCGGGATCACGGCGCGCAGGAACGGCAGATCACTGCTACGCAACATCACGAAACCGCTGGCCGGCGTGCTACTGGAGCAACCGCTGAGACTGGCACCCAGCCCGGCGGTAGCCAGGAAGGCGCTGGCACACAGGCCGATTTTCAGGACGCCGCGCCGCGACAGCGC
Organism: Pseudomonas reactans; assembly: GCF_013385825.1. GTDB lineage: Bacteria > Pseudomonadota > Gammaproteobacteria > Pseudomonadales > Pseudomonadaceae > Aquipseudomonas > Aquipseudomonas reactans. The sequence goes on from NZ_JACAPG010000008.1 coordinate 143,592, forward strand.
GGGTGTTTCAGTCAGGCTAGGGTTCATTGTTATTGTTATCCCGTGGGTGGCGGTTTCAGCGGACGAACAGCTTCTGGATCAACTTCTGGATCGATTTGCCGTAAGGCGGATAGATCAACTTCGCCGCGTTCAGGCGCTGTTTCACCAGCACGCCTTTGGCTTTGCTGAAGGTGAGGAAGCCTTCGTGGCCGTGGTAATGGCCCATGCCCGACGGGCCGATGCCGCCGAACGGCATGTCGTCCTGGGCCACATGCAGCAGGGTGTCGTTCAGGCACACCCCGCCGGAATGGGTTTCGTGGAGCACACGATCCTGCTCGCCCTTGTTGTAGCCGAAGTAATACAGGGCCAGTGGGCGAGGGCGTTGGTTGATGTAGGCAAAGGCTTGTTCGATGCCGCGATAGGGCACGATCGGCAACACCGGGCCGAAAATTTCGTCCTGCATCACCGTCATGTCGTCGCTGACATTCAGCAACAGGCTATGGGCCATGCGCCGCGCCTGGCCTTGGTCGTACAGCGGAATCAACGTGGCGCCTTTGTCGGTGGCGTCCTTGACGTAGGCATTGAGCCGGGCCAGTTGTCGTTCGTTGATGATCGCCGTGTAGTCCGGGTTGTCGACCAGGGTCGGATAGAACCCGCGAACGGCCTGGGTGTAAGCCTCCACGAAACCCTCGACGCGATCTTCCGGCACCAACACGTAGTCTGGGGCCACGCAGGTTTGCCCCGCGTTCAGCGCTTTGCCGAAGGCGATGCGTTCGGCGGCGTCCTTGAGCGGTACATCGGCGGACACGATGGCGGGCGACTTGCCACCCAATTCCAGGGTGACCGGCGTGAGGTGTTCGGCGGCTGCACGCATCACATGCTTGCCAATGCTGGTGGCGCCGGTAAACAGCAGGTGATCGAACGGCAGCTTGGAGAACGCCATGCCCACTTCGGCCTCACCCAGCACCACGCACACCAGGTCCTCGGGGAAGATCTTCGCCAGCAGTGCCTTGAGCAACTCGCCGGTGGCGGGGGTGGACTCGCTGAGCTTGAGCATCACCCGATTGCCCGCCGCCAACGCGCCGACCAGTGGGCCGATGGCCAGGTACAGCGGGTAATTCCAGGGCACGATCACGCCGACCACGCCCAAGGGTTGATAAATGACTTTGGCTGACGCGGGCTGGAAGGCAATGCCTACGGCACGGCGGGAAGGTTTCATCCAGCCTTTGAGGTGTTTGCTGGCGTAATGAATGCCATGCAGGCTGGGCATCAGTTCGGCGAACAGGGTTTCATCGGCGCTGCGATGACTGAAGTCCTGGCTGATCGCGTTGATCAGCGCCTGGCGCTCATCGCTGAGCAGGTCACGCAGGGCCTTGAGCCATTGCTGGCGCTGTGCGGCCGGTGGCAGCGGGTTGGCGGCGTAGGCACGGCGCTGGGCGTCGAACAGGCTCTGGAGCTGATCCAGCACCTGGGAATCTTGCAGATAGGCAACGTTGGCAGACATGGCGGCGTTCCCGATTGTTATAGGTCTGCCTGGATTTTTAGAGTCATTGCTCTAAATTGTCAAATATCATTACGCAGATGCGGATTTATCCCTGCAAGATTAGGCCGTAAGATGCCCCATCACGTGTACAGAAGCTGATCCCCTATGGCACCAAGAGTAAAGACCAGCGAGCGCATTGTGCAAACCAGCCTGGAGCTTTTTAACCAGCAGGGCGAGCGCAGTGTGAGCACCAACCACATCGCCGCCCATATGGAAATTTCGCCGGGCAACCTGTACTACCACTTCCCCAACAAGCAGGCGATCATCGCCGTGCTGTTTCGCGAATATGAAGCGCTGGTGGACAGTTTCCTGCGCCCGCCCCAAGGCCGCGCCGTTACTGTCGAAGACAAGCGTTTCTACCTGCAGGCCGTGCTGGCCGGCATGTGGCGCTACCGTTTCCTGCACCGCGACCTCGAACACCTGCTGGAAAGCGATCCGGAACTGGCCACCGGCTATCGGCGCTTTTCCCAGCGTTGCCTGACCCAGGGCGGGGCTATTTACCAAGGGTTTGTCGACGCCGGCATCCTCAATATGGACCCGGTGCAAACCGAAGCCCTGACCCTCAACGCCTGGATCATCCTCACCTCGTGGGTGCGTTTCCTGTGCACCACCAATGAAAACTCTGCCCATTTGAGCGCCGAGGCCATCAAGCGCGGGGTGTATCAGGTGCTGGTGCTGGAGGCGGGGTTTGTCACGCCCCAGGCCAAAGAGGCGGTAGATGCCTTGTTCAAGGAATTTTACGTGCCGTTGAATCAGGCATTGGAAGAAGTGAAGTAGGACCTTTCCCGAATCTGTTCACTAGGAGTCCGTCATGCCGCTTGCCCAACTGATCAGCCCCCAGCAACTGGCCGAGCGCCAGAAGGCCGGCGGGGTGGTGATCCTGGATTGCCGTTTTGCCTTGGAAGACCCGGACTACGGGCGTTGCAGCTATACCGAAGGGCATATCGAAGGCGCGCAATACGCCGACCTGGAGCGACACCTCAGTGGCCCGGTGACCAAAGGCGTCACCGGCCGTCACCCATTGCCGGCGGCGGACACTTTGGTTCAGCAATTGCGGGCCTGGGGCATCAGCGCAGATACCGATATCGTGCTGTATGACGACGGCCCCGGTGCCTATGCCGCCCGCGCCTGGTGGCTGCTGGCCTGGCTGGGCAAGCGCGACGGCGTGTTTATCCTGGATGGCGGCCTCAAGGCCTGGCATGCCGCAGGTTTCCCGCTGAGCCTGGACGCGCCGCTGGTGGAGCCTGGGACGTTCGCCGGTACGCCGGACAACCGCTTGTTGCTGGACGCCGAACACCTGCAAAAACGCCTGGGCCAGCCGGGACTGACGCTGATCGACGCCCGTGCTCAACCACGTTTTCGCGGCGAAGTGGAGCCGATTGACCCGATCGCCGGGCACATCCCAGGCGCGCAATGTGCGGCCTTCAACGAAAACCTGGGCGCGGACGGCCGCTTCTTGCCGGTTGAACAGCTCAAGCAGCGCTTCGCCGCCCAGTTGCAAGGCCGCTCGCCGGATGAGTTGGTGGCGTATTGCGGTTCCGGCGTGACGGCCTGCCACAATCTTTTCGCCCTGAGCCTGGCGGGTTATCCGTTGGGCAAGTTGTATGCGGGGTCGTGGAGCGAGTGGATTACCGATCCAGCGCGGGCAATCGCTACCGGCGACTGAGCAGCCAGTCAGGAATACGGCGCTCCAGGTAATACCCGGGGCGCTTGAGTGTGCCGTCGACAAACCCCACATGCCCACCCTTGGCCAGCAGCTCAAACTCCGTGCATGCCGACAATTCGCTCGCCTCAGGCAGGCTGTGGGCGAACACAAACGGGTCATCGGCAGCCTGGATGATCAGGGTGGGCGTGCGGATATCGCCCAGGTAATAACGGCTCGACGCGCGGCGGTAATAGTCCTCGGCACTCAGAAACCCGTGGAGCGGCGCAGTCACCCGGCCATCGAAATCCCAGAACGTACGCATCTTCTCCAGTGAGCCCAAGGCTTCCAGGGTTTTGAGCCCGTCTGCCCGGCCATCCTGTAGAAAACGGCTCTGTTTGACGCGGATATACGCCAGCATTTCACGCATGAAGTGCTTCTGATAAACCCGCGAGAAGCCCAGGCCGATGCGGTCCGCACATTGGTCCAGGCGAAACGGCACCGACACCGCCGCAGCGCCTTGCAGTCCCGATGCCGCGCCGGTTTCACCCAAATGCTTGAGCAGCACATTGCCGCCCAGCGAATAACCCACTGCATACAGCGGCGCCAACGGGCGCTTGGCGCGCAGATGGGTAATCGCCGCCGCCAGGTCTTCGCTGGCACCCGAGTGATAGCTGCGCGCCAACAAGTTCGGTTCCCCCGAGCAACCACGCCAATTCAGCGCGACGCTGGCCCAGCCTTGCGCAGCCAGGGCTTTTTGCAGGCCGGCCACGTAGGGCGAGTTGGATGAACCGGTCAGCCCGTGCAGCACCAGCACCAACGGCGCTTGCGCGTCATGGGGGCCGTGCCAGTCGAGGTCGAGGAAGTCGCCGTCGTCCAGCCACAGGCGTTCGCGTTGGCGGTCGATGTGGGTGGTGGAACGCCACAACGGCCCCCACAGTGTTTGCAGGTGGGGGTTGCCGAGGCCGAAGGCGGGGGTGAACAGATCGGAAGAAGGCGTCATGAAATGCTCTATGCCGGACGGGGCTGCCCAAACCCCCTGTAGGAGCGAGCTTGCTCGCGAAAAACGTAAGGGCGCCGCGTTCATTCAGGATGCCAGCGTGATCGTTGTCGATCTTCGCGGGCAAGCCTGCTCCTACAGTGAGTCAGTGTGTGCAGTACGATGCCACAACGCGTAATACACCCGCCCGGACTTCTGTTCCCGGTGCAGGCGCCAGCCTGCCGGCAGGCCCAGGGTCGAAGGCGCGGTCTCGCTCTCAGTGTAGATCCACGCATCCGGCGCCAGCCATTGGCGCTCTTCCAGCAGCGTGCACACGGTCGGCAGCAGGTTCTGGTTGAACGGTGGGTCGAGGAACACCACGTCGAACTGGCTGGCCGGCTGGGTTTCCAGGTAGCGCAGGGCGTCGGCGGTCTGGACCTGGCCGGTGGTGCAGCGCAGGGTGCCCAGGTGTTCCTTGAGGCTGGAGACCGCCACGTTGCTGGCGTCCAGCGCCTGGCCCAGAGCAGCGCCACGGGACAGCGACTCCAGGAACAGCGCGCCACTGCCGGCGAACGGGTCCAGCACCGTGGCGCCCGCGATGTACGGCGCGAGCCAGTTGAACAGGGTTTCACGCACGCGGTCCGGCGTCGGGCGCAGGCCTACGACGTCGGGGAAGCTCAGCTTGCGGCTGCGCCATTCGCCGCCAATGATGCGCAGCTGGCCCACACCGTTATGCACGTTGTGGACGGGTTTTTTCGGGCGAGATGAACTGGCCATTAATGCTCCGGAACCCCGAGCGGCTGCTCGGCGGGTTTATCAGTGGGGGGCGGTAGTGGCTTTTGCGCAATCGTCGGGCCGGCGGTCACGATGACCATCTTGTCGGCGCTCAAGTGTTTGTTCATGGCAGCCTTGACCTGCTCTACGGTCAGGGCCTGGGATTGTTTCATGAAATCTTCCAGATAGGTCAGCGGCAGGTTGTAGAAACCCATCGCGCCCAACTGCCCGACGATATCGGCGTTGCTCGCGGTCGACAGCGGGAAACTGCCAGCCAGCTCGCGCTTGGCGTCATCCAGTTCCTTTTGCGTCGGGCCGTTCTTGAGGTAGTCGGCGACCACGTCTTCCACCAGGCGCAGGGTGCCGCCGCTCATTTCGGCGCGGGTCTGCAGCTGGATCATGAACGGGCCGCGCACCTGCATGGGCGAGAAACCGGAGTACACGCCGTAGGTCAGGCCGCGTTTTTCACGCACTTCGCTCATCAGGCGGGTGCCAAAACCACCGCCGCCGAGGATCTGATTGCCCAGGGACAGGGCTGCATAGTCCGGGTCGGCACGGTCGATGCCCAGTTGCGCGAACAACAGATGCGTCTGCTTGGACGGGAACTCGATGCGGTTCAAACCCGGCTTGGGTTCGGTCGGCTGAGCGATCTTCGGCAAGGCCGGGCCTTTAGGCAGCGAGGCGGAAATCTTGCCTGTCATGGCTTCGGCCTTGGCGCGGGTCAGGTCGCCCACCACCGCGATCACCGCGTTGCCGGCCGCATAGCCCTTGGCGTGGAACGCCTGCAACTGCGCCAGGGTAATCTTCGGGACGCTTTCTGGCGTGCCTTCGCTCGGGTGTGCGTAAGGGTGATCGCCGTACAAGCGCTTGAACAGCTCCAGACTCGCCAGCTTGCCGGGGTTCTGCTTCTGGTACTCGAAGCCGGCGAGGATCTGGTTCTTGATCCGCGCCAGGGAGTCGGCGGGGAAGGTTGGCTTGCCGATCACCTGGTCAAACAGGCTCAGGGCGGCGTCACGTTTATCGCTGTCGCTGAGGCTGCGCAGGGACACCAGCGCCATGTCGCGATAGGCGCCATTGCCAAAGTCCGCGCCGAGGCCCTCGAAGTCACGGGCGATCTGGCTTACATCCTTGCCTGGTACACCTTCGTTGAGCATGGCGTTGGTCATCAGCGCCAGGCCCGGCACGTTGCCGTCCTGGCTGCTGCCGGCGGCGAACAGGATGCGCACGTCGAACATCGGCAGTTCATGGGCTTCGACGAACAGCACCTTGGCGCCTTCGGCGGTGGTCCAGGTTTGTACGTCGAGCTTGCGGTTGGTCGGTGCCTTGTCGTCCAGCTCCGCCAGGGATTGCAGCTTGTTGCTCGACTGGGCTTTTTCCAGCGCCGGGCTGGCGACGGAGTCGTTTGGGCGCAGGAAATACACGGCACTGGCGGCGATCAGGGTGACAACGATCAGGCCGGGGAAAATCAGGCGGCTGCTTTTGCGATCACTCATGAGCGGTCTCCAGAGGCAAGACATGGGCGACGCTGAGACGTTCGCGGGTGAAATAGGTGCGCGCGGCTTTCTGGATATCGTCCGGGGTCACGCTTTGCAGGTCGGCGAGCTCCGTGTCCATCAGTTTCCAGGACAGGCCCACGGTCTCCAGGGAACCAATGGCTGTGGCCTGGCTGGTAATGGAGTCACGCTGGTAGACCAGGCCGGCAATGACCTGGGCGCGGATGCGTTCCAGCTCTTCGGCGGTCGGTGGCTTGGCCTTCAGTTCTTCCAGCAGGCGCCACAGGCCGGCTTCGGCTTGGGCGACGGTCTTTTTCTTCTGCTGGTTGGGGGTGGCGGTCAGCATGAACAGGGTGTCGCCACGGGTGTAGGCGTCGTAATTGGTGGAGGCGGCAGAGACCAGCTCTTCACCTCGCTCCAACTGTTCCGAGATCCGTGCACTGTAGCCGCCGTCCAGCAACGCCGAGATCAGGCGCAGGGCCTGTACCGAGCGTTTGTCTTCGGCAGTGGCCAGGCCGGGCACGTTGAAGCCCAGGATCACGCTCGGCAGTTGGGTCTGCACTTTCATGGTCAACAGGCGCTCGCCGGGTTCGGCCAATTCCATCGGGATCTTGGCTGGTGGCACGTCACGCTTGGGAATCGGGCCAAAGTAGCGTTGGGCCAGGTTTTTTACCTCGTCCGGAGTGACGTCACCGACCACCACCAACGTGGCATTGTTCGGCACGTACCAGGATTGGTACCAGTGGCGCAGCTCTTCGACCTTCATGCGGTCCAGGTCGGCCATCCAGCCGATGGTCGGCGTGTGGTAGCCGCTGGCCGGGAAAGCCATGGCCTTGAAGCGCTCGTAGGCCTTGGACATCGGGTTATCGTCGGTGCGCAGGCGGCGCTCTTCCTTGATGACCTCGATTTCGCGGCTGAACTCGTCGGTCGGCAGGCGCAGGCTGGCCATGCGGTCGGCTTCCAGTTCGAAGGCGACGCCCAGGCGATCGCGGGCCAGTACTTGGTAGTAGGCGGTGTAATCGTCGCTGGTGAAGGCGTTCTCTTCGGCGCCCAGGTCGCGCAGGATCAGCGAGGCTTCGCCGGGGCCGACTTTGGCGCTGCCCTTGAACATCATATGTTCCAGGGCGTGGGACAAACCGGTCTGGCCCGGGGTTTCGTAGCTCGAACCGACCTTGTACCAAACCTGGGAAACCACCACAGGCGCGCGATGATCTTCGCGTACGACCACCTTCAGGCCGTTATCCAGGGTGAATTCATGGGTGGGTTGTGGGTCGGCAGCCAAGGCTGAAAGAGGCAGACAAACTGTGCTGAACAGCAGGCCTGCGGCGCGGCGGGCTAGAGCATTCATTCGTTTTTAAACCTGTTGGGCTGCCCGCTTGGTCTTAGCGTCGGCGGGCGAGGAGGTGCTAGGATACTGGTCGGATTTACGGACGGCCACTGCGGCAGTCTTGTTTAGGCCCTATTTAGGCCTTACAAAATGTTGCGCATGAACGAGCTGGCTAAAAAACAGTCTGTTACGCATCGAATTTTATTTACCGGCGCGCCTACTGGCGCGTCGCTACCTTGAGATAGCCGTCTCCATGTTTGGTTCCAACGACGACAAGAAGACCCCAGCTGCGGCTGGCGAGAAAAAAGGCCTGTTCGGATGGCTGCGCAAAAAGCCGCAGGAAACCGTCGACGAACAGCCGCCGGTTCAGCCTGAACCTACCCCTGCGCCAATAGTAGAAGCCGAGCCGGTTGCCGAAACCCCGGAGCCGGTGGTGTTGCCGATGGCCGAGCCGGTGTTGCAGCCGGTGGTCGAGGCTGAGCCAGAACCAGAACACAAGGCGTGGCCCGAACTGCCGGTGGCCGAAGAGCCCGTGGCACTGGTTGAAGATGTGCAGGCTGAGCACGTGACTCCGCCCATTCCGGCTGTGGTCGAGGTCGCTGCACCTGCGGTTATCGAGCCAGAACCCGTAGTGGCTGCCGTCGAAACCAACAAGACCGGCTTCTTTGCCCGCCTCAAGCAAGGCCTGAGCAAGACCAGCGCCAGCATTGGCGAAGGCATGGCCAGCCTGTTTCTCGGCAAAAAAGTCATCGATGACGAACTGCTGGAAGACATCGAAACCCGTCTGCTCACCGCCGACGTGGGCGTCGAAGCCACCGCCGTGATCATCCAGAGCCTCACCCAGAAGGTCGCGCGCAAGCAATTGACCGACGCTGACGCGTTGTACAAATCCCTGCAGGCCGAGCTGGCCGCGATGCTCAAGCCGGTGGAAGCACCGCTGGTGATCACCCCGAACAAGCCGTTCGTGATCCTGGTAGTGGGCGTCAACGGCGCCGGCAAGACCACCACCATCGGCAAGCTGGCCAAGAAGCTGCAGTCCGAAGGCAAGAAAGTCATGCTGGCCGCCGGCGACACCTTCCGCGCCGCTGCGGTTGAGCAGTTGCAGGTCTGGGGCGAGCGCAACAAGATCCCGGTGATTGCCCAACACACGGGTGCTGACTCCGCGTCGGTGATCTTCGACGCCGTGCAAGCCGCCAAGGCGCGCAACATCGATGTGTTGATCGCCGATACCGCCGGTCGCTTGCACACCAAAGACAACTTGATGGAAGAGCTGAAGAAAGTCCGTCGCGTGATCGGCAAGCTCGATGCAGACGCGCCGCACGAGGTTCTGTTGGTGCTTGACGCGGGCACGGGCCAGAACGCCATCAGCCAGGCCAAACAATTCAACCAGACGGTGCAACTGACTGGCCTGGCATTGACTAAGCTCGACGGCACGGCCAAGGGCGGTGTGATCTTCGCCCTGGCCAAACAGTTCGGGTTGCCGATTCGTTATATCGGCGTCGGTGAAGGCATCGACGACCTGCGCACCTTTGAAGCCGAACCCTTTGTACAGGCACTGTTTGCCGAGCGGGAGCGTTCATGATTCGATTCGAACAGGTCGGTAAACGCTATGCCAACGGGCATGTGGGCTTGCATGAGCTGAGCTTTCGAGTACGTCGCGGCGAGTTTCTGTTTGTAACCGGGCACTCCGGTGCCGGCAAAAGTACCTTGTTGCGCCTGCTGCTGGCCATGGAGCGCCCGACCACCGGCAAACTGCTGCTGGCGGGCCAGGACCTGGCCACCATCAGCAATGCGCAGATTCCGTTCCTGCGCCGCCAGATCGGCGTAGTGTTCCAGAACCACCAGTTGCTGTTCGACCGCACCGTGTTCAATAACGTGGCGTTGCCGTTGCAGATCCTCGGGCTGTCCAAGGCCGAGATCGTCAAGCGCGTGGATTCGGCCCTGGAGCGCGTGGCGTTGTCGGACAAGACCGACCTCTACCCTGGCGACCTGTCCACCGGCCAGCAACAGCGCGTGGGCATCGCCCGCGCCATCGTCCACCGCCCGGCCTTGCTGCTGGCGGACGAACCTACCGGTAACCTCGACCCGCGCCTGGCGGCCGAGATCATGGGCGTGTTCGAAGACATCAACCGCCTGGGCACCAGCGTGCTGATCGCCAGTCACGACCTGGCGCTGATCGCACGCATGCGCCATCGCATGCTGACCCTGCAGCGCGGCCGCCTGATCGGTGACGGGGAGGCCGGCGTATGAGTGCGACACGCAGCCCTAAAGTCTCCGAGCGCGTGGCGCCGAAACCGGCCGATCCGCAACCGCCGAAGAAAAAACACGATCACGACGATGACGGTCCGGACTTCAGCACCCTGCTGCGCGCCTGGATCGAAAGCCATCGCGCCAGCCTGGTCGATAGCCTGCGCCGCCTGGGCAAGCAGCCGATTGGCAGCTTTTTCACCTGCCTGGTGATGGCAGTGGCCTTGAGCCTGCCGATGGGCCTGTCGCTGCTGCTTAATAATGTGGAGCGCCTGGGCGGTTCCTGGCAGCGTGCAGCGCAGATCTCGCTGTACCTGAACATCGACGCCAGCGCCAAAGACGGCGAAGCGTTGCGCGACGACATCAAGAACATCCCAGGTGTGGCGGATGCCGAGTACATCAGCCGCGACCAGGCCCTTGAAGAGTTCCAGCAACAATCCGGCCTGGGCGAGGCGCTTAAAGAGCTGCCACAGAACCCGCTGCCGGGCGTGGTACTGGTGACGCCGAATGAAGTCGACAAGCCGGCGCTGGAAGCCCTGCGACAAAAACTCGCAGAGATGCCCAAGGTGCAGCAGGCGCAACTTGATCTAGTCTGGGTAGAGCGCCTGGCGGCGATCCTCAAGCTGGGCGACCGGTTTGTGTTCGGTTTGACGGTGCTGTTGGTGTCTGCATTACTTTTGGTGATAGGTAATACCATTCGTCTTCATATTGAAAACCGTCGCACCGAGATAGAAGTGATTAAACTGGTCGGCGGCACGGACAGCTATGTGCGTCGTCCTTTTCTGTACATGGGCGCGCTTTATGGCTTTGGTGCCGGGATTTTGTCCTGGGGCGTGCTGGCTTTCGGCCTGGACTGGCTGAACGACGCGGTGGTCGGGCTGGCCGGACTCTACGGCAGTGATTTCGCGCTGGCCGGTGTGCCTGTAGCCGATGGTCTGAGTCTCTTGCTTGGCGCGGTATTGTTGGGGTATATCGGTGCTTGGATTGCGGTCGCTCGTCATTTACGCGAGTTGGCACCGAAGTAGTTAATGTCAGATTAATGTGGTTTCGTTTGTATTGACCGTATTGGTGGTTTAGGGAACTTGTCCTACGGTTCCCGGTCAATTTTCGCAGTGCTTCACTGCACGAGTTATGTGAGTCGGAGGTTTTTTCGTATGACCACTTCTTTGCAACCTGCTTATGCCTTGGTCCCGGGTGCGAACCTGGAAGCCTATGTGCACACGGTCAACAGCATTCCATTGCTGACACCCGAGCAGGAGCGTGAACTGGCCGAGAGTCTCTATTATGAGCAGGATTTGGGGGCGGCTCGGCAGATGGTGCTCGCCCACCTGCGTTTTGTCGTACATATCGCCCGTAGCTACAGCGGCTACGGCCTGGCCCAGGCTGACCTGATCCAGGAAGGCAACGTCGGCCTGATGAAGGCTGTGAAACGCTTCAACCCGGAAATGGGTGTGCGTCTGGTGTCGTTTGCCGTGCACTGGATCAAGGCGGAAATCCACGAGTTCATCCTGCGCAACTGGCGCATCGTGAAAGTGGCGACCACCAAGGCCCAGCGCAAGTTGTTCTTCAACCTGCGCAGCCAGAAGAAACGCCTGGCGTGGCTGAACAACGAGGAAGTCCACCGCGTGGCCGAAAGCCTCGGTGTGGAGCCCCGTGAAGTGCGCGAGATGGAAAGTCGTCTGACCGGCCATGACATGGCCTTCGATCCGGCCGCTGAAGCGGACGACGACAGCGCCTTCCAATCGCCAGCCAACTACCTGGAAGACCACCGGTACGACCCGGCGCGTCAACTGGAGGATGCGGACTGGAGCGACAACTCCAACCACAACCTGCACGAAGCGCTGGAAGTGCTGGACGACCGCAGCCGCGACATCCTCTACCAGCGCTGGCTGGCGGAAGACAAAGCCACGCTGCACGACCTGGCACAGAAGTACAACGTGTCGGCCGAGCGGATTCGTCAGCTTGAGAAAAGCGCGATGAACAAGCTGAAGTTGTCGATCGCCGCCTAAAACGCTGCGAAAAGATAAAAAAATGCCCCGATCGAAAGATCGGGGCATTTTTGTTTCTGACCTCACGCGAGCCCCTGTAGGAGCTGGCTTGCCAGCGATAGCGGTCTATCAGCTGAAAATGAACGACCTGACAGACCGCGATCGCCGGCAAGCCGGCTCCTACAGAGGGTGGGTATCAGCCAGATTTGTGGTGTGTCAGTCGGACCAAGGTGCTTTGCGTGAATTGTTCAACTCCACCAAATAGCCATCCCCACCCAACTGACTCATCTGCTGCCGAATCCACGCCGCGCGCCGCGCCACATACGCCGTCGGATGACTGGCACTCCACACCCGAGGGTTAGGCAACACTGCCGCCAGGTAGCTGGCCTGCTGGCGCGAAAGCCCCTTGGCACTCACGCCGAAGTGATGCTGCGCCGCAGCTTGCGCGCCAAACACGCCTTCATCCCACTCAACACTGTTGAGATACACCTCAAGAATCCGCTGTTTGGGCCACAAAACCTCGATCAGCCCGGTAAACCAGGCTTCCAGGCCTTTACGCAGATAACTGCGGCCGGCCCACAGGAACAGGTTCTTCGACACCTGCTGGCTCAACGTACTGGCGCCGCGAATCGAGCCGCCGCGCTCGTTGTGCAGGATCGCCGCCTGGATCGCGCCGAAGTCAAAGCCCCAATGCTGCGGGAAGCGCTGGTCTTCACCCGCCATCACCGCCACTTTGAGGTCGTCGGAGATCTCATCCCACGGCACCCAGCTGCGCTGCAGGTCAATGGGTTCGCCGTCGAACCAGGATTCAACCTTGCGTTCCACCATCAGTGCAGTGAAGGGCGGCGGGACGACACGAAACAGCAGCACCAGCAGCACACTGCCGATGGCAAACCATTTCACGACGTTGAGAAAGCGTTTGAAGAGGAGACGCAGCATAGAGATGGCTTGGCCGAACCCGTTGAGCGGGCCATTATACAGACCCGGCCCTTTGAGTCTGACTGGAGTTCCTCATGTTGCGTGGCTTTCTGATGTTGGCTGCCTTTTTCGGCTTCACCGGCGTGGCCCTCGGTGCGTTCGCCGCCCATGGCCTGAAAAACCGCTTGAGCGCCGAGTACCTGGCGATCTTCCATACCGGTGTGACCTACCAACTGGTCCATACCCTGGCGCTATTCGGCGTGGCGTTGCTGGCGGCGCATATTCCTGGCCGGTTGGTCAGCTGGGCGGGCATCTCGTTTACCGTCGGCATCCTGCTGTTCTCCGGCAGCCTGTATGTGCTGACCCTGACCGGGATCAGCAAGCTAGGCATCATTACGCCGTTTGGCGGGCTAGCGTTCCTTTTAGGTTGGTTTTTCCTCGGTCTGGCGGCGTGGCGCTTGCAGGCCGCCTGACCAAGGGGCTTGGGCCGGCAACGTCAATCGAGCTAGAATGCGGGCCCCTAAAAACGATGGCGGCCCGTGGCATGCGCATTCAGTTGAACGGCGAATCCTTTGAACTGCCCGACGGTGAAACCGTTGCGGCCCTGCTGACCCGTCTGGACCTGACCGGACGTCGTGTCGCAGTGGAACTCAACCTGGATATCGTCCCGCGTAGCCAGCACGCCGAGACCGCGCTCACCGAAGGTGACCAGGTCGAAGTGGTCCACGCCATCGGCGGCGGCTAGTCGCGCAACTTCCTGAATTCTGCAGAACCTCACCCCATTTCGAGGATTTCCCATGAGCATCGTTCGTAGCGACAAGCCCTTCGTCTTGGCCGGTCGTACCTTCCAGTCCCGTCTGTTGGTCGGCACCGGCAAATACCGCGACATGGAAGAAACCCGCCTGGCCATCGAAGCCTCGGGCGCCGAGATCGTCACCTTCGCCGTGCGCCGCACCAACCTCGGCCAGATCGAAGGCGAGCCGAACCTGCTCGAAGTGCTGTCGCCGGATCGCTACACCTTCCTGCCGAACACCGCCGGTTGCTACGACGCCATCGAGGCCGTGCGCACCTGTCGCCTGGCCCGTGAGCTGCTCGACGGCCATAACCTGGTGAAGCTGGAAGTGCTGGCCGACCAGAAAACCCTGTTCCCCAACGTGATCGAAACCCTCAAGGCCGCCGAAACCCTGGTCAAGGAAGGCTTCGACGTGATGGTCTACACCAGCGATGACCCGATCATCGCACGCCAACTGGCGGAAATCGGCTGTATCGCCGTAATGCCGTTGGCCGGCCTGATCGGTTCCGGCCTGGGTATCTGCAATCCGTACAACCTGCAGATCATCTTGGAAGAAGCCAAGATCCCGGTTCTGGTGGATGCGGGTGTAGGCACAGCCTCAGACGCAACCATCGCCATGGAGCTGGGCTGCGACGCGGTGCTGATGAACTCCGCCATCGCCCACGCCCAGCAGCCGATCATGATGGCCGAAGCCATGAACCATGCCATCGTCGCGGGCCGCCTGGCCTACCTCGCCGGTCGCATGCCGAAAAAACTCTACGCCAGCGCCTCTTCGCCGCTGGATGGTCTGATCAAGTAAGAGCCATTGATGACTGAATCAAACGAAACGCCGAACACTGTAGAAGAAGGCGACGAGTCCAAGCACCGCCGCATCAAGAGTTTTGTGATGCGCGCCGGCCGCATGACCGAAGGCCAGCAAAAGGGCCTGGAGCAAGGTGCGCCGCTGTTCGTGTTGCCCCTGGCCGATGCGCCGGTGGATTACGACCAGGTGTTCGGCCGTTCGGCCCCGCGTTCCCTGGAAATCGGCTTCGGCATGGGCCACTCCCTGCTGGAAATGGCCGCCGCCGCGCCGGACCAGGACTTTATCGGTGTGGAAGTGCACCGCCCAGGTGTGGGCGCGCTGCTCAACGGCGTGCTCACTCAAGGGCTGACCAACCTGCGTGTGTATGACTGCGACGCGATTGAAGTGCTCAACCGCTGCATTGCCGACAACAGCCTCGACCGCCTGATGCTGTTCTTCCCGGACCCATGGCACAAAGCCCGTCACCACAAGCGCCGTATCGTCCAGGCCTCCTTTGCGGAACTGGTACGCAGCAAGCTTAAGGTTGGCGGCATCCTGCATATGGCCACCGACTGGGAGCCGTATGCGGAATACATGCTGGAAGTGATGAACGTCGCCCCCGGCTACCGCAACATCGCCGAAGACGGCAAATGCGTGCCGCGTCCGGCTGAGCGACCGATCACCAAGTTCGAACGCCGTGGCGAGCGGTTGGGGCATGGGGTTTGGGATTTGAAGTTCGAAAAGTTGGCCTGACCTAAACGCAACCCTTGTAGGAGCGAGCTTGCTCGCGAAAAAACCATCGGCGACGCGGGCTACCTGATAGCGCTGCGTGATCGTTGACGTTCTTCGCGAGCAAGCTCGCTCCTACAGTGTGGTGTTGGGTCTGGATCAGCGGCGGTCTGCTACTACGCCGATCAGTACCAATACGACCACCAACACCGGCGCCAGGCTGTAGTTATTGAACTGGCTCAACCCCCGCACAATCCACGGCGTGGCGTAGATCAACGCGGCGCCGCTGCCGATCATGCACACCAACGCCATCAACGGTACGCGCAACGCGCCGGCGATGCTGCCCAAACGCGCTTCCACCCAGCCTTTGATATCGGCGCCAAACAGCACCAGCAGGCAGCCGACGAGGGCCAGGGAGATTTCCGACAGGTTGCTACGGCTCCAGCGGGATACGGTGGCGAGCAGGTCGAGTACCAAATCCATTCGATTTCCTTAAGAGCGATCAGCTCAAAAACTTCTGCAACAGGTCATTGAGAAAGAGTTGCCCGCGGTCGGTCGCCGCCAGGCGTGACGGTTCGACCTGCATTAAGCCACTTTGTTCGGCCTCGCGACGGCCTTCGTCCAGGCTCGCCAGATCAAGGCCGGTACGCTCGGCGTAGAGCCTGGCCTCGACGCCCTCGGTGAGGCGCAACGCGTTCATCAGGAACTCGAATGGCAGTTCTTCGTTGGTCAGTTCCTTCGCACCGGCCTGAAAGCTTTTGGCCGGGTTGAGATAGTCCTTCGGTGCTCGGGTCTTCCAGGTGCGCACGATGCGCCCGTCGGGGTGGCTGAGCTTGCCGTGGGCTCCGGCGCCAATGCCGATAAAGTCGCCGAAGCTCCAGTAATTCAGGTTATGCCGCGCCGGGCGACCCGGTTGGGCGTAGGCCGACACTTCATATTGCGCGTAACCGTGTTCGGCAAGCAGCGCCTGGCCGGCCTCCTGAATGTCCCACAACGTGTCGTCTTCCGGCAGCGCGGGTGGCTGGTTCCAGAATACGGTGTTGGGTTCCAGGGTCAGCTGGTACCAGGACAAGTGCGTCGGCTTCAGCGCGATGGCCTGGCGCAAGTCGCTCAGGGCGTCGTCCAGGGACTGATCGGGCAAACCGTGCATCAGGTCCAGGTTGAAGTTATCAAACCCGGCCAGGCGCGCCATGCCCGCCGCGCGCACGGCTTCATCGCCATTATGGATACGCCCCAGCGCCTCAAGTTTTTCCTGCTGGAAACTCTGGATGCCGATGGACAGCCGGTTGATCCCCAGCTGGCGATAGGCCACGAACTTCTCTTGTTCGAAGGTGCCAGGGTTGGCTTCCAGGGTGATCTCGATATCACTGGCAAACGGGATGCGCGCTTCCACACCTTTGAGCAGCCGACCCAATGCGGCGGCGCTGAACAGGCTCGGCGTACCCCCGCCAAAGAAGATCGAACTCAGCTCGCGACCGTACACAGCGTGCAGGTCCTGATCGAGGTCGGCCAGCAGTGCGTCCACATACTCCTCTTCCGGCAGCACCTTGCTGGCGGTGTGGGAGTTGAAGTCGCAATAGGGGCATTTGCGCACGCACCACGGGATGTGGATATACAGCGCCAGGGGCGGCAGTACCGGCAAGGCCGCCCGAGGTGTTTGCGCGCCGCCGTGGATCAGCGGCTGCGCAGAGGTGTTCTGGGTCATTTCAGGCTCAGGCGTTGGCGCAGCAAATCCATTGCGCGAGCACGGTGGCTGATCTGGTTCTTGTCGGCTGGGCTCAATTCGGCGCTGGAGACATTGCGTTCGGGCACCCAGAACAGCGGGTCATAGCCAAAACCATGTTCGCCACTGGCGGCATGCAGGATGCGCCCGTGCCACAGGCCTTCGCACAGGATCGGCAGCGGGTCATCGGCGTGGCGTACCAGGGCCAGCACGCAGACGAACTGTGCGCCACGCTTGGCGTCTGGCACGTCCTTGAGCGCGTCCAGCAGCTTGGCGTTGTTGGCCGCGTCGCCCTTGCCGTCGGCATACCGCGCCGAATAGATGCCAGGGGCGCCGCCGAGGTAATCCACCGCCAGCCCAGAGTCATCCGCCAGCGCTGGCAGGCCAGAGATACGTGCGGCATTACGCGCCTTGAGGATGGCGTTCTCGACGAACGACAAGCCGGTCTCTTCCGGCTCCACCTGGCTGAACTCGCCAATGGAGCGCAGGTGCACGGAGTCGCCGAGCATCGCCTGCAATTCTTTGAGTTTGCCGGCGTTATGGCTGGCCAGTACGAGTTGGGTGAGTTTCATCATTCGGCCGGGAACAGTTCTTGGTTGAATTGGAAGCTATGGGCTTTGCCGCCGGTTTCAACGTTGATGGTAAACGTCTTGTATTCCCGCTGGGTCACGGAGTAGGGCGCGAGATAATTGACGCCGCCTTTCTCGTTGATTTGCTTGAAGGTCAGGACCTCACTCTTGCCGCCCAGGTCCTTGATGGTGCCGGTGACTTGCGCGGCCACCGGGGTTACGCCCTTGATCACGGTCACGTTGATCAGGCCCTTCTCCTTGCTGCGTACCACGCCGACAGCCTGGGCCGTTTCCGGTTGCAGGAAGCTGGAGGTGAAGGTGTTGTAGTGCACGGTGATGTCACCGAAGTCTTTCTTGCGGTTAGCGTCTATTGCGTCTGCGGCCACGGCGCTGGCGCCCAGGCAGGCGGTCAATAGAAAAATAGCCAAACGACTCATGAGCGTCCCTCTTGAAGATGATTAGACGGCAATTTTGTGGTCGGTCAGGCCAGGGCTGCTGACCCGGTAAATACCAATTTCGCCCAACAGGTTGGGCCATAGTTTACTCGCCCAGCCGTGGCGGTGCTGTTGATCGACGGCAAGGCGGTTGATCACCTTGGCTTCACGCTCGCCACACAAGGCTTCGAAGTCTTCGAAGGTGCAGAAGTGGATGTTCGGCGTGTTGTACCAGGTGTAGGGCAGGAAGTCCGACACCGGCATGCGGCCCTTGGTGGCCAGGTACCAGCGGCAGCGCCAGTGGCCGAAATTCGGGAAGGTGATGATGCACTGGCGGCCGACGCGCAGCATTTCGTCGAGGATGCGGTCCGGGTAGTGCACCGCCTGCAGCGCCTGGGTCATCACCACGATGTCGAAGCTGTTGCTGGCAAAGTTGCCCAGGCCCTTGTCCAGGTCCTGTTCGATCACGTTGATGCCCTTGGCCACGCACTGGGCGATATTGTCCGGGTCGTTTTCCAGGCCGTAGCCGGTGACTTGCTTGTTGTCGCGCAGCCAGCTCAGCAGTTCGCCATCGCCGCAGCCCAGGTCGAGCACGCGGCTGCCGGCGGGGATCCAGTCTTGGATGATTTCCAGGTCGGCTCTCATGGCGTTCTCACACAGTAATCCGGTTCATGTAATTGCCGAACGCCTGCAAGTAACGCGGGATCGGAATCAGGAAGGCGTCGTGGCCTTGCGGCGCATCGATTTCCAGGTAGCAAACGTCTTTGCGCGCGGCCATCAGCGCGTCCACCAGCTCACGGGAGCGCGCCGGAGAGAAGCGCCAGTCGGTGGTGAACGACATCACGCAGAACTTGGCCGTGGCGCCTTCGAAGGTTTTCGCCAGGTCGTCGTCGTGGTTGGCGGCCGGGTCAAAATAGTCCAGCGCCTTGGTCATCAGCAGGTAGGTGTTGGCGTCGAAACGCCCGGAGAACTCCTCACCCTGATAACGCAGGTAGCTTTCCACCTGGAACTCCACGCTGTGGAAGTCGTAGTTGAGCTTCTCACTCTTGAGGCCACGGCCGAATTTCTCGCCCATGGAGTCATCGGACAGGTAGGTGATATGCCCCACCATCCGCGCCAGCATCAGGCCGCGCTTGGGGATCACCCCGGCTTCCTGGAACGAACCACCGTGGAACTCCGGGTCAGTCAGGATGGCCTGGCGCGCCACTTCGTTGAAGGCGATGTTCTGCGCCGACAACTTGGGGGCCGAGGCGATTGCCAGGCAATGGCGCACACGGTCCGGGTAAGTGATGGTCCATTGCAGCGCCTGCATGCCGCCCAGGCTGCCACCGATCACGGCGGCCCATTGGTGGATGCCGAGCACGTCGGCGAGGCGGGCCTGGCTGTGCACCCAGTCTTCCACGGTCAGTACCGGGAAATCGGCGCCGAACGGCTTGCCGGTTTCCGGGTTGATACTGCTCGGGCCGGTGGAACCGTTGCAGCCGCCGAGGTTGTTCAGGCTGACCACAAAGAACTTGTTGGTGTCGATGGGCTTGCCGGGGCCGATGCAACTGTCCCACCAGCCTGGCTTGCGCTCGTCGACCGAGTGAAAACCGGCGGCATGATGATGGCCGGACAAGGCGTGGCAGATCAGCACGGCGTTGCTCGCCGTGGCGTTCAGTTGGCCGTAGGTTTCATGGATCAGGTCATAGGCAGGCAGCGAACGCCCGCAGGCCAGGGCCAACGGTTCGCTGAAGTGCGCCACTTGGGGCACGACCAGTCCAACAGAATCGGGGGGAAAGGCAGCTGGCATCGACCCTGCTCTCGTTTAAATGAGGCGTAAGTCTAAAGACCGCTGCACCTAGCGGCAAGCGAACCCTGACCCTGTAGGAGCCGGCTTGCCGGCGATAGCGTTCTTGAGGGTGCTATCGCCGGCAAGCCGGCTCCTACAAGGGACGTCAGATCAGCAGGCGCAGAATCTCGGGCATGCCGGTCATGGCTGCCAGGTTGTTGATTACCAGCATGTCGAGCAACTTGAGCACCATGAACGCCAGGATCGGCGAAATATCCAGGCCGCCCAGGTTCGGCAGCAGACGGCGGAACGGCGCCAGGGCCGGTTCGCAGATCTGGTTCACCAGTTCGGCGCCAGGGTTATGGCTGCCGGGGGCGACCCAGGACAGGATCACGCTGATGATCAGGGCGAAGAAGAAGATCTTCAGGAACAGCGCGGTCACGCCGATAATGGCCCAGACCAGCAGTTGCACGAAGTTGCCGGTGGTGCCGTAGGTCAGCAGCAGGGTCAGCGCCATCAAGGCCAGCTGTACCAGGATCGCCAGGACCAGCGACGACATGTCCAGGCCGAACAGGCTCGGAATGATCCGGCGCAGCGGCTTGAGCAGCGGCTGCGTGGCCTTGACGATGAACTGGCAGAGCGGGTTGTAGAAGTTCGCACGCACCAGTTGCAGCACGAAGCGCATCAGTACGATCAGCAGGTACAGACTGCCAAGGGTTTGCAGCACATAGACGGCTGCGGTGTTCAAACCAATCATGTTGGCTCCTTATTTGCCCAGTTGTTCGGCGAGTTCCGCCGAGCGGTGCGCAGCGGCACCCAATGCTTTTTCCACCAGGGCTTCAAAGCCCCCGGCCTGGAACGACTCGATGGCCGCCTGTGTGGTACCGCCTGGCGAGGTCACGCGACGGCGCAACTCGGCGGCGTCCACATCGCTGGCCACCGCCATATGCGCGGCGCCCAGGGCAGTCTGCTCGGCCAGTTGCTCGGCCACGTCCTTGGACAGGCCCAGTTTCACGCCAGCGGCAGTCATGGCCTCGATCAGCAGGAAGAAATACGCCGGGCCGCTGCCGGACACGGCGGTGACCGCGTCCAGTTGCTGCTCCTGCTCCAGCCACAGGGCGAGGCCCACGGCGGATAGCAGCTCTTGCGCCTGGTCACGTTGTTCGGCGCTCACTTCAGCGGTGGCATACAGCCCGCTCACGCCTTGGCTGACCAGTGCCGGGGTGTTGGGCATGCAGCGCACGATTGGCTGGGCACCGAGCCAGGCGTTCATGCTGGCGCAGGTGATGCCAGCGGCGATGGACACCACCAGCTGGTGCGGCTGCAGGCTCGGACGCAGGCTTTCGCACACGGCCTTCATGGCCTGCGGTTTTACCGCCAGCACGATCACATCGACGCCCTGGATGGCCTCGGCGTTGTCGGCAAAAGTTTCAATACCGTGCTCGGCGCTGACGCGGGCACGGGTGTCGGCGCCTGGGTCGCTGGCGCGGATCTGCGTGGCGTCCAGGCCCTTGGCCCGCAGGCCACCGATCAGGCTGGCCGCCATGTTACCGGCGCCGATAAAGGCAATACGCGTGTTGCTCATGACAGGTCCTTACTCAGAGGGAAGTCAGCCATTTCATGGCTGGCCGTAGTCGCGGGCACCAAACAGGGCGGTACCGATCCGCACCCAGGTGGCGCCTTGGGCAATGGCCGACTCTAGGTCGTGGCTCATGCCCATGGAAAGTGTGTCCAGCGGCAGGTTCAGGCTGTTTTGCAAGTCGCGTACCGCGGCGAACGCTGCGTCTTGCGCGGTCCGATCTTCAGTCGGCTCAGGAATCGCCATCAGGCCGCGCAGCTTCAAGCGCGGCAGGGCGCTGATGGCGTCGGCCAGGGCTGGCAGGTCGGCGGGCGTACAGCCGGACTTGCTGGCCTCGCCACTGACGTTGACCTGGATGCAGATATTCAGCGGCGGCAGGTCGGCCGGGCGTTGTTCGGACAAGCGTTGAGCGATTTTGAGGCGGTCCACGGAATGCACCCAAGCGAAGTTCTCGGCGATAGCGCGCGTCTTGTTCGATTGAATGGGGCCGATGAAGTGCCAACTCAAGGGCAGGTCGGTTAATTCGGCCTGTTTGCCCAGGGCTTCTTGCAGATAGTTCTCGCCAAAGTCGCGCATGCCGGCGGCATAGGCTTCGCGCACGGCTTGCGCGGGTTTGGTCTTGCTCACGGCCAGCAGGTGGATGCTGCTTGCGTCACGTTGCACGGCGTCGGCTGCGGCGCGGATGCGCTGGCTAACCTGGCCGATGTTGTCTGCTATCGTCGACATTCAAGATGCGCCCGTGGATATGGAGTCCGCGGCATTCTACTGGAAATGGAAAGCCCTATGGATATCACTGAATTACTCACGGCCAGCGTGCGCCGTGGCGCCTCCGACTTGCATGTGTCCGCCGGCCTGACGCCGATGCTGCGCCTGGATGGCGAGGTCTGGCCGCTGGAGGGGCCGGTGCTTTCACCTACGCAAGTAGCGGACTTATTGAGCCCTTTGCTCACTCAGCACCAGCAAAAGGATTTCGAAACATCTCTAGAAACAGATTTTGCCTTTGAATTGCCCGGCGTGGCGCGCTTCCGGGCCAATGTGTTCCGGCAGGATCGTGGCATGAGTGCGGTGTTTCGCACCATCCCGTCTGAGGTCCAGAGCCTGGAAAACCTTGGCCTTGGTGAAGTGTTCCAGCGTATCGCCCAACTGCCACGGGGCCTGGTGCTGGTCACCGGCCCGACCGGTTCAGGCAAGTCCACCACCCTGGCGGCGATGATCGATTTTCTCAATCAGCATCGGCGTCATCACATTCTCACCCTTGAAGACCCGATTGAGTTTATCCACAAGCCGAAAATGGCGTTGATCAACCAGCGCCAGGTGCATCGCGACACCCGTGGTTTTTCCATCGCCCTGCGCTCGGCGCTGCGCGAAGACCCGGACGTGATCCTGGTGGGCGAACTGCGTGACCTGGAAACTATCCGTCTGGCGCTGACGGCGGCTGAGACCGGGCACCTGGTGTTTGGCACCCTGCACACCAGTTCGGCGGCAAAGACTGTCGACCGGCTGGTGGACGTGTTCCCGGCTGGGGAAAAGGCCATGGTCCGCTCCATGTTGTCGGAGTCGTTGCAGGCGGTGGTGTCCCAGGTGCTGGTGAAGAAAGTCGGCGGCGGGCGCGTAGCGGCCCATGAAATCATGCTGGGCACGCCGGCCATTCGCAATTTGATTCGGGAGGACAAGGTGGCGCAGATGGTTTCAGCGATCCAGACCGGTGGGGCGTTGGGGATGAAGACGCTGGATATGAGTTTGAAGGCGCTGGTCGTGGGCGGGGTGATCAGCCGCGAGGACGCACGGGAGAAGGCGAGGGTGCCGACAGACCTGTAGGAGCGAGCTTGCTCGCGAAAAACTGATAGGCGCCGCGTTCATTCTGAATGCCCGTGTCATCGTTATCGTTCTTCGCGAGCAAGCTCGCTCCTACAGTAGATCGATCAGCGCTGGACGACCCGCAGGTTGTTGTTCTGCTCTTTCGGCAACACCCGCTTGGCAATCACGTAATTCTTGTCCCAGAACGGCTTCTTCAGCGTGTCGATGCTCACCGACTTGCCACGACGCGGTGCGTGGATGAAGCGATCGTTGCCCAGGTAGATGGCAACGTGGTTGACCTGGCGGCTCTTCAGTTTGAAGAACAGCAGGTCACCGGGTTTCAGGTCCTTGCGATCAACCTTCTGCCCGTGGCCGGCGGCCATGGCGTTGGAAGTACGCGGCAGGTCCACGGCAGCGACGTCGTTAAACGCATATTTCACCAAACCGCTGCAGTCGAACCCTTTACTTGGGCTGCTGCCGCCCCAACGATAAGGAGTACCGAGCACGTTGACGGCGCGGCTGAGGACGGTGCTGCTCTGCTTGGTGTTGACGCCGACCAGGCCCGGGACTGCTTTACCGTTGTGGGCCTTGCTCAGTTGAGTCGGGCGGTTGACGGTCAGCTTTACCGACTTGGCGGTGCTTGGCGTGCTGTGGACTTTAGGGGTGAAACCGTTAACGTTAGGAAGTCGTTGCTCACGATTGGTGGCGTGGGCGGCCAGTGGCATTAATAGGCAAATGGTTAGCCATGTCTTGAAAAATGGTCGCATTAGGCGTGGCTCTTATGGGTTTGCGCGCAACTTTATAACAGCTTTTTGTGTCGTTCTCAGGCCGTTTGTCGACTGAACCTTGACGTCAAAATCAGGAAAAACGCGACGATTCGCCGCAATTGTCCTACACAAGTCAGGTGGCATAAGGCTTTCAGGGCAGGGAAGATACCATTTGCCGTACGTCGGGCGCCTGTAAAAAAGTCACAAAGAAAATGAAAAAATTTATCTATCGAGGCAAAAGAGGTACGCGATGAACACCTATCAACAGATTGGTCCACAGCAAGACACCCACAGTAAGGTGATCGGTTACCTGCTGTGGATTTTCGGTTTTACCGGAGCGCATCGCTTCTATTACGGCAAACCCGTCACCGGCACGATCTGGTTTTTCACCTTCGGCTTGCTGGGAATCGGCTGGTTGATCGACCTGTTCCTGATCCCGGCCATGGACCGTGAAGCGGACCTGCGTTTTACCGCCGGGCCCATCGAATACAACGTGGCCTGGATCCTGTTGGCGTTTCTGGGGGTATTTGGCGTGCACCGCATGTACCAGGGCAAATGGATCACCGGCCTGATCTACCTGCTGACCGGCGGCTTGTTCCTGGTGGGGGTGCTGTATGACTTCTGGACGTTGAATACGCAGATTTCGATCCGCAATGCCGAACGCAATTCCGGGCGGTAAATAAGCTGTAGGAGCGAGCTTGCTCGCGAAGAACGTTAACGAAAACGCAGCGCTCTCAGGTAGCCCGCGTTGCCTGTCCGTTCTTCGCGAGCAAGCTCGCTCCTACAGTGTTGGGTAGCGTCAAGCCTGGTAGCTGATGCGTCCGTCAACCAAGGTGTAACGCACCGTCGCCGGCAGGCTATGCCCAATGAACGGGCAGTTTTCGCCTTTCGACAGCCACTGCTCCCCGGCAACCGTGGAGCTGGCCGGATCAAACAGCACCAGATCCGCCGCCGAACCCACCGCCAACTTACCCGCCGGTAGGCGCAATGCCTCAGCCGGGCCGGCGCTCAGGCGTGCCAGCAAGGTCGGCAAGTCCAGCAAGCCATCCTCCACCAACGTCATCGCCAACGGCAGCAACAGTTCGACACTGCTGATGCCCGGCTCTGTCGCGCCAAACGGTGCCAGCTTGGCATCCCGCTCATGGGGCTGGTGATGGCTGGAAATCGCCGAAACCACACCGGACTTGACCGCTGCGCGCAAACCGTCGCGGTCGGCCAGGGTGCGCAGCGGCGGCTGCACGTGGTACAGGCTGGAGAAATCGATCAGCGCTTCATCCGTCAGAATCAGCTGATACAGCGCCACATCCGCCGTCACCGGCAAGCCACGGGCCTGGGCCTGGGCGATCAAGGCCACGCCGCGAGCGCTGGTCAACTGGCTGAAGTGCGCGCGCACGCCGCTTTGTTCCACCAGCAACAGGTCACGGGCCAGGGCCACGGTCTCGGCGGTTTCCGGAATGCCCGGCAGGCCGAGGAAGCTGGCCACGGCGCCTTCATGGGCCAGGCCGCCTTCGGCCAGGTCGCGGTCCTGGGAATGGAAGATCACCGTCAGGTCGAAGGTGGCTGCGTATTCCAGGGCGCGCAACAGCGTGCGGGTGCTGCGGAAGCTTTCCAGGCCATTGCCGAACGCCACGCAACCGGCGTCGCGCAGGGCGATCAGTTCGGCGAGTTGTTCGCCTTCCAGGCCTTTGCTCAGGGCGCCGATAGGGAACACCTTGCAATTGCCGGCTTCGCGGGCGCGGTCGAGGATCAGCTCGGTCACGGCCGAGGTGTCGAGGATCGGCTTGGTGTGGGGCGGGCAGCACAGGCTGGTCACGCCACCGGCAGCCGCGGCACGGGTTTCGCTGATGATGTTGCCTTTGCGGCTGTAACCCGGCTCGCGCAGGGCGACGTTCAGGTCGACCAGGCCCGGTGCGGCCACCAAGCCTTTGGCGTCGAGGGTTTCAGTCGCGCTGAAACCAGCCGGAGCAGCGCCGATGGCGATAAGTTTGCCGGCTTCCAGATGCAAATCGGTAACTTGATCCAGGCCACTGGCCGGATCGATAACGCGAGCGCCAAGAATGCTGAGCTTCACTGGGCGTTCTCCTGCTCGAATTGACGTTGCGCGGTTTGCCCGCTCATGGCCATGGACAATACGGCCATGCGCACGGCGATGCCGTAGGTGACCTGGTTCAGGATCACCGACTGAGGGCCGTCGGCCACCGCCGACTCAATCTCTACCCCACGGTTGATCGGGCCCGGGTGCATGACGATGGCATCCGGCTTGGCGCCGGCCAGGCGCGCAGTGGTCAGGCCGAACAGGCGGTAGAACTCGCCTTCGCTCGGCAGCAGGCCACCGGCCATGCGCTCACGTTGCAGGCGCAGCATGATCACTACATCCACGTCCTTGAGGCCGGCGGCCATGTCGGTGTAGACCTTCACGCCGTACTGCTCGATGCCGATCGGCAGCAGGGTTTTTGGTGCGATCACACGGATATCCGGGCAACCGAGGGCTTTCAGGGCCAGCATGTTCGAGCGTGCAACCCGTGAGTGCAGGATGTCGCCGACAATGGCCACCGAGAGGTTTTCAAAGCTGCCCTTGTGCCGACGGATGGTGAGCATGTCGAGCATGCCCTGGGTCGGGTGGGCGTGACGGCCGTCGCCGCCGTTGATGATCGCTACCTGCGGGCACACGTGTTCGGCGATGAAGTGCGCGGCGCCGGAATCGCCGTGGCGCACCACGAACATGTCGGCGGCCATGGCCTCCAGGTTGCGCAGGGTGTCGAGCAGGGTCTCGCCCTTGCTCGCCGACGAGGTAGACACGTTCAGCGTGATCACGTCGGCCGACAGCCGCTGGGCTGCCAGTTCAAAGGTAGTGCGGGTGCGTGTGGAGTTCTCGAAGAACACATTGCAGATGGTCTTGCCGCGCAGCAGCGGGACCTTCTTCACCGCGCGGCCACCGACTTCAAGGAACGAGTCGGCGGTGTCGAGGATTTCGGTGAGCAGTTCGCGGGGCAAACCGTCGAGGGACAAGAAGTGTTGCAACTGGCCCTGAGCATTGAGCTGCAGCGGGCGCTTGGCATCTAGAGGCGTCATCGCGGGGACTCTTTACAAGGCGGTTTAAAGGGCAAGGTCTTGCAGTTCGAGTTCGAGCGGCGTGGGACCGGACAATTTTACCCGTTGGTGGGCTTGCAGCGACAGCGTGGCGCCGACCACATCCGGGCTGATCGGCAGTTCGCCGGCATCCAGGTCGAGCAGGCACACCAGGGTCACGCTGGCCGGGCGGCCGTAGTCGAACAGTTCGTTCATGGCGGCGCGGATGGTGCGGCCGCTCATCAGCACATCGTCGATCAGCACCAGGTGCTGGCCTTCGATCTCGAACGGCAGGGCCGACGGGCGCACTTGTGGATGCAGGCCGTTCTGGCTGAAGTCGTCACGGTAAAAGGACACGTCGAGGGTGCCGAGGGGCGAGTCGCTGCCCAGTGCTTCCAGCAAGGCCTGGGCTACCCACACACCACCGGTGCGAATGCCGATGAAGCGCGGCTCGCTGATGTTGCGGTGTTGCAGATGGGCCGTGAGGCTTGTGGCCATCTGGCTGATCAGTTCGGCGGGGTTCGGCAGGCTCATGCAGGCTCCTTCAGGACCTTGGCGCAGGCAAGGTCCGGGCTCAAACGTAAAAGACACTGTAGGAGCGAGCTTGCTCGCGAAGAACTCACAGGCGCCGCGTGCATTACTGGATGCGCGCGTAATCGTTGACGTTTTTCGCGAGCAAGCTCGCTCCTACAAAAAGCAATGCGGCAATTCAGGATTCAAATAATGCAGTGTTTTCATCCAACCATCCCTGCAACAACAGGGCGGCGGCGATGGCGTCCACGGGGTTGTCGCGGTAGCTGCCCTTTTGCCCGCCACGGTCACGGCGCTCACCCTTGGCTTCAAAGGTGGTGAGGCGTTCATCGTGGGTATAGAAGGGCAGGTTGTAGCGGCCATTGAGGCGGCGGGCGAATTTTTCGGCGCGCAGGCACATGTCGCTGGGGGTGCCGTCCATGTTCAACGGCAGGCCGACCACGACCGCGTCGGGCTTCCACTCTTTAATGAGGGCTTCGACCTGGTTCCAGTCCGGCACGCCGTTCTGGGCTTTCAAGGTGCACAACTCGCGGGCTTGGCCGGTGATGACCTGGCCGACGGCGACGCCGATCTGTTTGGTGCCGTAGTCAAAACCCAGGATCAGTCGCAAAGCCATCAGGCGTGCCCCGCCTGGCTGGTCAACAGGCTGAGGTTGACCCGCAGTTTGGCGGCAGCCGCTTCCAGGCGTAGTTCGCTGGGCGTGTTGAACAGGATGTCGGCGTCGAAGGGGCATGTCAGCCAGGCGTTGCTGGCCAGTTCGGCTTCCAATTGGCCCGCTTCCCAGCCCGCATAACCGAGGGTGATCACACTTTGATCGGGGCCCACACCGTCGGCGATGGCGAACAACACGTCCTGGGAGGTGGACAGTGACACACCGTCCAGGTCGACCGTGGCCTGGAACTTCGGCCCGGTCGGGTGCAGCACAAAACCGCGATCGGTCTGTACCGGCCCGCCGATGTAGATCGGCACACCCTGGCAACGGGCGGGCGGATCGACTTCCGGGCGCAGTTGCTCAAGGATATCCGCCAGGTTCAGCTCTTGCGGGCGGTTGACCACCAGCCCCATCGCACCATTGGCCGTGTGCTCGACGATGTAGGTCAAGGTCTGCGCAAAGTTCGGGTCGGCCATATGGGGCATGGCGATCAGGAATTGATGCTTGAGGTAGGTCGGGCTGACGTTTTTCATGTTCGATAGTGTGGCGGTGGAGGGGCGAACTGACAAGCTGGTGATGTGCCACAGAGGGCAATTGTCATCAATTGCTCGACAACCGATCGCCCTTGGCGAATTTCCAGGTGCGGATGATTTCCAGGCGGTCGACGTCGTTCAAGTCGCCGCTGAAAGGGGCAAAAGGCGCGGCCAGGCGCACGATGCGCTGGGCGGCCTGGTCCAGCAGCGGCTGGCCGGAGGACTCCAATACCTGCACTTCATATAACGTGCCGTCGCGGTTGATTGAAACCAATAGACGCAAATTGCCGTAAATCTGCTGGCGCCTGGCTTCTTCCGGGTAATTGAGGTTGCCGATGCGCTCGACCTTCTTGCGCCACTCGTCTTTGTACCAGGCGCCTTTGTCGCGCATGGTCGAGGCGGCGTTCAGCCGGTAGATGCGCGGGCGCTTGGCGTACAGCTGCTGTTCGTTGGCCAGTTCGGCTTCGAGGCTGGAGATTTCGTCGGACAGGGTCGAGCTGTCGAAGGTCGGCGCCGGCTTTACGGGCTCGGGCGTGGGTTCGGTCTTGGTCTTTTCGCGCTGGGTTGGGGCTTTTTGCGGCTTGGGCGCAACGGTAGTCACCGCAGCCTTGGGCGCGGCCTGCTTGACCTCGGGCTTGGGCACCGGCGGCGGGGTGACTTTATTCACCTTGTTGTCCTGGAACGGCGCCACTTCGGTGGTCCTGGGTATGGCTTTTTTGTCGAGGGTGCCGCTGCCTTGCTGGTTGTCCTGGGCGAGAAAATCAGCCTTCTCGGGCTTCTTTTCACTTTTGAACGTGGCGAGGGTGATTTCCAGGGTTTTGCTGATTTGCTTGGGCTCGACCATGGTGAAACCCACGCCGAGGATCAGGGCCAGGTGAATCAACGCGGCCAGGAACAGGGTAAATCCGAGCCGATCAGCCGGGCGCACGCCGCTGTGGGAGAGTTCGGGGGGCAGGTCGGACGGGAGTGTCATGACAAAAAAACCAACATCGCGCGTTTCACAGGTGGGGCATGATAGCGCAATGTTGGTGCATGTCCGGCTGTTCTATGTCACTTGGCTTGTAGCTTGCGCTCAATGGCGGCCATCAACATTTCGCCGATGTTCGTGCCAAATGCGTTGTCAATCTCGCGAATGCAGGTCGGGCTGGTGACGTTGATTTCAGTCAGGTTCTCGCCGATCACGTCCAGGCCGACAAACAGCAAGCCCTTTTCACGCAGGGTCGGGCCGACCTGGGCTGCAATCCAGCGGTCCTTGTCCGACAGCGGGCGCGCTTCGCCACGACCACCGGCCGCCAGGTTGCCACGGGTCTCGCCCGCCGCCGGGATGCGTGCCAGGCAGTAATCCACCGGTTCGCCGTCGATCATCAGGATGCGCTTGTCGCCGTCCTTGATCGCCGGCAGGTAGGCCTGGCCCATGATCTGCTGGGTGCCTAGGGCAGTCAGGGTTTCCAGGATCACCGACAGGTTTGGGTCGCCTGCGCGGTGACGGAAGATCGAGGTGCCGCCCATGCCGTCCAGCGGCTTAAGGATCACATCGCCATGTTTGGCGGCGAATTCACGCAGCACGTCGGCGCGGCGGCTGACCACGGTCGGCGGCGTGCACTGAGGGAACAGGGTGGCAAACAGCTTTTCGTTGCAGTCGCGCAGGCTCTGCGGCTTGTTGACGATCAGCACGCCAGCGCGTTCGGCCTGTTCCAGCAGGTAGGTGGAGTAGACGAATTCCATGTCGAACGGCGGGTCCTTGCGCATCAGGATCACGTCCAGATCGCTCAGCGGGCTGTCGATTTCGTCTTGCAGTTCGAACCACTTTTCCGGGTTGGCAAACACCTGCAGTGGGCGCATGCGCGCGCGGGCCTCGCCGTCGCCCTGGTAAAGATCGCGCTGCTCCATATAGAACAGGGTCCAGCCGCGGGCCTGGGCGGCCAGGAGCATGGCCAGCGAGCTGTCCTTTTTATAGGAAATGCTGGCGATAGGGTCCATGACAATGCCGACGCGAACGCTCATGGGGGATTTCCTCTAGCAAATAAGGGCGCATAAAAGTGGCGTCAGAGTGGCGCTGCGGCTGTTGTGGGTCAAGGAAAAACCACCTGGCCGGTTGCTCGATAGATTGCGCCCGGAGACTGTGCTAAAAAGACTGCCACGGCGCAGCAGCCCTTGAATTCCAAGGCCCGCGGCGCTCATCCTGTGCAACATCAGGCAGTACACACCGAAAACCGATTCGCTGTGGCGATGGCAGAGCAGATATGGAACAGCATTCCAACGCCTTGAGAGTGATGGTGATCGATGATTCGAAGACGATCCGCCGCACCGCTGAGACCTTGTTGAAGAACGTAGGGTGCGATGTCATCACGGCCATCGACGGTTTCGATGCCCTGGCCCGGATTGTTGATCATCACCCGCACATTATTTTTGTCGACATCATGATGCCGCGCCTGGATGGCTATCAGACCTGCGCGCTGGTGAAGAACAACCCGGCGTTCAAGTCGATCCCGGTGATCATGCTGTCGTCCAAGGACGGCCTGTTCGACAAGGCCAAGGGGCGCATCGTCGGTGTCGATCAGTTTTTGACCAAGCCTTTCAGCAAGGAAGAACTGCTGGGTGCGATCAAGGCCTACGTGCCGGGGTTCGCCACAGTAGAACAAGCACACTGACGCCGCCTCACAAGGGCTGGCGTCCACCTATGTAGTGGGGAAAACCATGGCACGTGTTCTGATCGTCGACGATTCGCCGACCGAAATGTACAAATTGACCGGCATGCTGGAAAAGCATGGCCACCAGGTCCTCAAGGCCGAAAACGGCGCGGACGGCGTGGCCCTGGCCCGCCAGGAAAAACCCGATGCCGTGCTGATGGACATCGTGATGCCGGGCCTCAACGGCTTCCAGGCCACCCGCCAGCTGTCCAAGGAGCCGGAAACCAACGGCATCCCGATCATCATCATCACCACCAAGGACCAGGAAACCGACAAGATCTGGGGCGCGCGCCAGGGCGCCAAGGACTACCTGACCAAGCCGGTGGATGAAGAAACCCTGATCGCCACCCTGAACAAGGTGCTGGCCGGCTGACGGTTCGCCATCATGACCGAGTCGCAAACCGCCTTCGAGCTGCTGTTGGACATCGACCGCCGCTGCCGCCTGCTGGCCGCTGACCTGCCATCCCAGGAAACCCGCCTGCAACGCTGGAGCGGGATCGGCTTTCGCCTGGGCCAGCACTGGTATGTGGCGCCCATGGGCGAAGTCGCCGAAGTCCTGCACGAACCACGCTGCACCTTGATGCCCGGGGTCAAGGCCTGGGTCAAGGGCGTGGCCAACCTGCGTGGGCGCCTGTTGCCGGTGATGGATTTGGGTGGGTTCCTCGGCCTTGAGTTGTCCAAGGCGCGCAAGCAACGGCGGGTGCTGGTGGTGGAGTTCAACGACGTGTTTGTCGGGCTGCTGGTCGACGAGGTGGTGGGGATGCAGCATTTCGCACAAGACGCGTGGCGGGCAAACACCGCGCCCGACGCAGCGTTTATTCAAGGCCGGTTCGACGGCGATCCGTCGTGGCAGGTGTTCAGCCCCTTTGCTCTGGCCCAGGCCCCTGGCTTCATGGATGTTGCCGCATGACCACCGCTACCGCACTCAAACCCCAGGCCGGCTCACGCAGCCGCTCGCAGATCATCGTGCTGTTCATCGCACTGATCGTGTTCATCATGTTGCTGTTCGCCAACTTCGCGTACCTCAACACCCAGTCCACCTACGACAAACAGTACATCGGCCACGCCGGTGAGCTGCGCGTGCTGTCCCAGCGTATCGCCAAGAACGCCACCGAAGCCGCTGCCGGCAAGGCTGCGGCGTTCAAGTTGCTGGGCGATGCGCGCAACGACTTCGCCCAGCGCTGGGGCTTCCTGAAAAAAGGTGACCCGCAAACCGGCCTGCCCGCCGCGCCCAGCGCGGTGCGTGCCGAAATGCGCGCGGTGCAGACCGACTGGGAAGCACTGCTGAAAAACACCGACGCAATTCTCGCCAGCGAGCAGACCGTGCTGTCGTTGCATCAAGTGGCCGCAACGCTGGCCGAAACCGTGCCGCAACTGCAGATGGAATCGGAAAAGGTCGTCGATATCCTCCTGCAACGCGGCGCGCCGGCCAGCCAGGTGGCGTTGGCCCAGCGCCAATCACTGCTGGCCGAACGTATCCTCGGCGCGGTGAACACCGTGCTGGCCGGCGACGAAACCGCCGTGCAGGCCGCCGACGCCTTTGGCCGCGACGCCAACCGCTTCGGCCAGGTGCTCAATGGCATGCTCCAGGGCAACCCCGGTTTGCGCATCACCCAGGTCGAAGACCGCGACGCCCGCGCGCGTTTGGCGGAAATCGCCGAACTGTTCGAATTCGTTTCCGGCTCCGTGGATGAAATCCTCGAAACCTCGCCACAGTTGTTCCAGGTGCGGGCCTCAGCGAGCAACATCTTCAATCTGTCGCAAACCCTGCTCGATGAAGCCTCGCACCTGGCCACCGGGTTCGAAAACCTCGCCAGCGGGCGCAGTTTTGACACCATCGGCGGCTATGTCCTGGGCCTGCTCGCACTGACCTCGATCATTTTGATCGGCCTGGTGATGGTGCGCGAGACCAACCGCCAGCTGCACGAAACCGCCGAGAAGAACGAACGCAACCAGAACGCGATCATGCGCCTGCTGGATGAAATCGAAGACCTGGCCGACGGCGACCTCACGGTGACTGCCTCGGTGACCGAAGACTTCACCGGCACCATTGCCGATTCCATCAACTATTCCGTCGACCAACTGCGCGACCTGGTCGCCACCATCAACCTCACCGCCGGGCAAGTCGCCGGCGCCGTGCAGGATACCCAGGCCACCGCCATGCACCTGGCCCAGGCCTCGGAGCATCAAGCCCAGCAGATCGCCGAGGCGTCCACCGCGATCAACCAGATGGCCCAGTCCATCGACCAGGTCTCGGCCAACGCTGCCGAGTCCTCGGCGGTGGCAGAGCGCTCGGTGGAAATCGCCAACAAGGGCAACGAGGTGGTGCACAACACCATCCATGGCATGGACAACATCCGCGAGCAGATCCAGGACACCGCCAAGCGCATCAAGCGCCTGGGCGAGTCGTCCCAGGAAATTGGCGACATCGTCAGCCTGATCGACGACATTGCCGACCAGACCAACATCCTCGCCCTCAACGCTGCTATCCAGGCAAGCATGGCCGGCGATGCCGGGCGTGGGTTTGCCGTGGTTGCCGATGAAGTGCAGCGCCTGGCCGAGCGCTCATCGGCGGCGACCCGGCAGATTGAAACGTTGGTGCGGGCGATCCAGGCCGACACCAACGAAGCGGTCATTTCCATGGAACAGACCACCACCGAAGTGGTACGCGGCGCGCGGCTGGCCCAGGACGCCGGGGTGGCGCTGGAAGAGATCGAAGGCGTATCCAAGACCCTGGCGGCGCTGATCCAGAGTATTTCCAACGCAGCGCAGCAACAGACCTCATCGGCCGGGCAGATCTCCCTGACCATGAACGTGATCCAGCAGATCACCACCCAGACCTCGTCGGGCTCCACGGCCACCGCCGAAAGCATCGGCAACCTGGCGAAAATGGCCAGCCAGTTGCGGCGGTCGGTGTCGGGCTTCACCTTGCCGCCGGCGCGTCCGGTGGATGAACAGCCCCACAGCCATTCATGATTTCAACGCGGAGCAGTTATGGTTGATCGGCACGACTACGTGGCCCTCGAATGGGTCAAGGGCGACATTGCCGAAACCCTGAAACAGGCTCGCTCGGCGCTCGACGCTTATGTCGAGACTACAGACGCCGAAGCGATCAGCGAGTGCCTGGCGTGCGTCCACCAAGTGCATGGCGCGTTGCAGATGGTCGAGTTCTACGGCGCGGCGCTGCTGGCCGAGGAAATCGAAGAACTGGCGCTGGCCCTGCAAGCCGGGAGCGTCAGTCAGCGCGACGAAAGCATTCGCCTGTTGCAACAAGCCCTGACTCAATTGCCGTTGTACCTGGACCGCGTGCACAGCGCCCGCCGCGACCTGCCGCTGGTGGTGTTGCCACTGCTCAATGACCTGCGCAGCGCGCACGGCGAAAGCCTGTTGTCGGAAACCAGCCTGTTCAGCCCGCAACTGCTGACCATCGCGCCACTGCCGGATGAGGCCCTGGCCCAACGCGCGGTACCCGACCTGAAAGAGCAACTGCGCCAGTGGCACCAGCTTCTACAGCAGGCGCTGGCCGGGCTGCTGCGTGAAGACCATGGCCCCAGCAACCTGGAAGACATGGCGCGGGTGTTCGCACGCCTCGAAGCACTGTGCCAAGGCGCGCCGCTGTTGCCGTTGTGGCAAGTCACCTCGGCACTGGTCGAAGGCATGCTCACTGGCGTGATCGCCAACAGTCCGGCGCTGCGCAGCCTGCTCAAGGCCAGCGACAAACAACTCAAGCGCCTGCTGGCCCAAGGCATTGGCGGCATCAACCAGCCGGCGCCGGATGAGCTGCTCAAGAGCCTATTGTTCTATGTCGCCAAGGTCACCCGGCCAACGCCGCGCATGCAAAGCCTCAAGGAACGCTACGGCCTGGATGAAGCCTTGCCTGACAGCGCGGTGGTCGATGCCGAGCGCGCACGCCTGGCCGGGCCGGACCGCAACGCCATGGGCTCGGTGCTGGGCGCCTTGTGTGAAGAGTTGGTGCGGGTCAAAGAACGCCTCGACTTGTTCGTACGCAGCGACCGCCAGCACACCAGCGACCTTGATGCATTGCTGGCGCCGCTGCGGCAGATCGCCGATACGCTGGCGGTGCTGGGCTTCGGTCAGCCGCGCAAAGTCATCATCGACCAACTCGCCGTGGTGCTGAGCCTGGTCCAAGGCCAACGCGAACCCAATGACGCTGTGTTGATGGACGTCGCCGGCGCCTTGCTTTACGTCGAAGCCACGTTGGCGGGCATGGTCGGCACTGTCGAGCCGGAAAGCCGCGAAGAAAGCCGCTTGCCCACCACCGACCTGACCCAGATCCACCAGTTGGTGATCCGTGAATCCTGCCAGTGCCTCAAGCAAGCCAAGGAACTGGTGATCGACTGCATTGAAGCCGATTGGGACCGCCAGCGCCTGGAGTCCCTGCCGGAGCTGCTGAGCCAGGTGCGCGGCGCCCTGGCGATGATCCCGTTGCCCCGCGCGGCCAGCCTGATGCGCGGCTGCACGGATTACGTCGACGAACAGTTGATGGGCAACGATGCACCGCCTTCCGAGAGGCAACTGGCGCATTTCGCCGACGTGATCAGCAGCCTGGAGTACTACCTGGAGCGCATGCTCCAAGACTCGGATGCTGCGGGCGAGCGCGTGCTGGAACTGGCCACCCAAGGCTTGGCCGCACTGGGTTACCTGCCCGCCGAAAAGCCCTGGCGCCAGGCCCTGGTTGCACCGGATGGCGCGCTCGCGGCCGAGGTTGCGCCGAGCCAATCCCAGTTCGACGCACTGGCCAGCCCCACGTCGCGGCTGAACCCGCCGGCCCTGCAGCGCCCCGGCAGCCTGTTGCCGCCGCCGGCCGATGAAGAACCCATCGACGATGAACTGCGCGAAGTCTTCCTTGAGGAGACCGACGAAGTCCTCGAGGTGTTGCACCGTTACCTGCCCAACAGCGCGGACAAAACCGCCCAGGCCGAAATGCGCCGCGCCTTCCACACCCTCAAAGGCAGCGGCCGCATGGTGCGCGCGCTGGTCTTGGCGGAGCTGGCCTGGGCGGTGGAAAACCTGCTGAACCGTGTGCTGGAGCGCAGCGTGAACCTTGGCCCCGACGTGCAGCAGGTGCTGGACGAAGCGGTGGCCTTGCTGCCGGAGTTGATCGCTGACTTTGCCATCGACGACCAGCGCCAACGCGATGAAGTCGACGCCCTGGCCGCCCGTGCCCACGCCTTGGCCAGCGGTACACCCGCGCTGGCCGCCGAGCCTCATGATCCGATGCTGCTGGAGATTTTCCGCAACGAAGCCCAAAGCCATCTGGACAGCCTCAACCACTTCCTGCAACAGGCCGCCGAGCATGTGCCGCTGCAAGTCAGCGATGAACTGCAACGCGCCCTGCACACCCTCAAGGGCAGCGCCTATATGGCGGGCGTGTTGCCGATTGCCGAGCTGGCGCGCCCGCTCGACCACCTGACCCGCGAATACAAGGCCCACCGCCTGCCGTTGGACCTGGACGAAGTGGAGTTGCTGCTGGAAGCCGAAGGCCTGTTCCAAAAGGGGCTGCGCGATCTGGACAACGATCCCCTGGCGCCGATCAACGGTGCAGAGGACCTGATCAGCCGCACCCAAGGCCTGCTGGATCAGCAGCTTGAAGCGCTGCTCGACGTGCACATCAAGCGCGACCCACAACTGATCGCCAACTTCCTGGCCCAGGGCATGGATATCCTGCTCGACGCCGAGAGCCTGCTACGTCGCTGGCAGCAACACCCCGGCGAACGCCAGGAACTCACCGCGCTGCTGGATGAATTGACCACGCTGGGGGAGGGCGCGCACGTCGCAGACCTGCATGCCATCGACGCACTCTGCGAAGCCTTGCTCGACCTGTACGGCGCCGTTGAGGAAAGCAGCCTGGCGGTCAGCGAGCGGTTTTTCCATGAGGCCGAACAGGCCCATGAAGCGCTGATCAGCATGCTCGACCAACTGGCCGCCGGCCAGGAAATCAGCCCGGCACCGGCCCGTGTCCACGCCCTGCGCGAGCTGCTGGATGAAGCCCTCGACCCGTCCGCCACCGGCCTGATCAAAAGCGATGGCAGCCGCGCGCTGAGCATTGCCGAACTGGGCGCCGCCACACAGCAGTTGGATCAGCAAACGACGATGGACGACGAGATCGTCGAGATCTTCCTCGAAGAAGCCGTGGACATCCTCGACAGCGCCGGGCAGTCGCTCAAGCGCTGGTTGCTGGAGCCCGACAACGCCGCGCCGCTGTCGTCGTTGCAACGCGATCTGCACACCCTCAAGGGCGGCGCGCGCATGGCTGAAATCGAACCGATTGGCGACTTGGCCCATGAGTTGGAATGCCTGTACGAAGGGCTGGTGGACCGCCGCTACAGCTACTCTGCCGAATTGTCCCAAGTGCTGATGGCCAGCCATGAGCGCCTCGCCTTGCAGCTTGAAGAACTGCAACATCACCAGCCCCTGAGCGATAGCGCCGAGCTGATCGCCAGGGTGCGCGCCTTGCGCCAAGGCAGCGCGCCTGCGGCACCGGCCGCCGCGCCGCCTGCGTCTGGCGCCGACCCTGAGCTGCTGGATATCTTCCTCGAAGAAGCGGCCGACATCCTCGACAGCTCCAGTGCTGCGCTGTCGCGCTGGCAGGCCGAGCCCGGTAATCGCCAGGAAGTGGAGACCCTGCTGCGCGACCTGCACACCCTCAAGGGTGGCGCGCGTATGGTCGAGATCGCGCCCATCGGCGACCTGGCCCATGAACTGGAATTTCTCTACGAAGGCCTGTCCGCCGGTTTGCTCGCGCCATCCCCGGCGTTGTTCGCATTGCTGCAAGGCTGCCACGACCGCCTGGCGCAGATGATCGACGCGGTGGCGGACGGCTTGCCGGTCGGCTCGGTGGACAAGCTCATCGAGCGCATCAAAAGCCTGGTGCACCCGAGCGACGAGCCTGTGACGCCATTGGCGTTGCCGGCGGGCAAGGCGGAGGCCGTCGTCGATCCGATGGCCGACATGGTGAAGATCTCTGCCGAGTTGCTCGACGACCTGGTCAACCTGGCTGGTGAAACCTCGATCTTTCGTGGCCGTATCGAACAACAAGTCAACGACGCACGCATCGCCCTGACCGAAGTGGAAACTACGATTGAGCGCATGCGCGACCAACTGCGTCGCCTCGACACTGAAACCCAGGGCCGCATCCTCAGCCGCCAGCAAGCCGAGGCCGAGCGCCTGGGCTATGAAGACTTCGACCCGCTGGAAATGGACCGCCATTCGCAGTTGCAGCAACTGTCGCGCGCGTTGTCCGAATCTGCCTCTGACTTGCTCGACCTCAAGGACACCCTTGAGCGCCGCAACGAAGACGCCCACGACCTGTTGCAGCAACAGGCGCGTATCAACACCGAGTTGCAGGAAGGCCTGATGCGCACGCGCATGGTGCCGTTCGAACGCATGCTGCCGCGCCTCAAACGCATCGTGCGCCAAGTGGCGGGTGAGTTGGGCAAGGACGTGGAGTTCATCGTCGGCAACGCTGAAGGCGAGATGGACCGCAACGTGCTGGAACGCATGGCGGCGCCGCTGGAACACATGCTGCGCAACGCCGTCGACCATGGGCTGGAGTCCCGCGATGCACGGCTGCTGGCCGGTAAGCCGGAGAAAGGTCGCATCACCCTGGACTTGACCCACGAAGGTGGCGACATCGTCTTCGACATGCGCGACGACGGCGCGGGTGTGCCGCTGGAGGCCGTGCGGCGCAAGGCGATCAAGCGCGGTTTGCTCGACCCGAATCAGGAGATCAGCGACCGCGACGTGTTGCAGTTCATCCTGCAACCGGGCTTCTCCACGGCGGAAAAGATCACGCAGATTTCCGGGCGCGGCGTGGGCATGGATGTGGTGCATGAGGAAGTGCGTCAGTTGGGCGGTTCGATGTTCATCGACTCGACGCCGGGTATGGGCGTGCACTTTCGTATTCGCTTGCCGTTCACCGTGTCCGTCAACCGTGCGCTGATGGTGCAATGTGCGGACGATCAATATGCGATCCCGCTCAACACCATCGAAGGCCTGGTGCGTGTGTTGCCCCATGAGTTGGCCGGGCATTACCAGCAAGACCCGCCACGTTATGAATACGCCGGCCAGCGTTACGAGCTGTTTTACCTGGGCGACCTGTTGCACACCGTCAGCCGCCCGAAACTGTTGGGCCAATATCAACCAGTGCCGGTGCTGCTGGTGCAATGCAACGAGCGGCGCGTGGCGATCCATGTGGACGCCATGGCCGGCACGCGGGAAATCGTGGTCAAGGGCCTGGGGCCGCAGTTTGCCGGCGT
The DNA here is from genome assembly GCF_013385825.1 of Pseudomonas reactans. Lineage (GTDB taxonomy): Bacteria > Pseudomonadota > Gammaproteobacteria > Pseudomonadales > Pseudomonadaceae > Aquipseudomonas > Aquipseudomonas reactans. The sequence goes on from NZ_JACAPG010000008.1 coordinate 183,179, forward strand.
GCAGGGTTTGTCTGGCGCGACGATTCTGGGCGATGGTCGCGTGGTATTGATCATCAACCTGCTGGCGCATATCCGCGCCCGCCCAGCGGCCTTGCCGGCGCAGTCAGTGGATGCGCCGCTGATCCTCAACGACCCGCTGAAAAAGCGTCCGTTGCTGGTGCTGGTGGTGGACGACTCGGTCACCGTGCGCAAAGTCACCAGCCGCCTGCTGGAACGCAACGGCATGAACGTGCTCACCGCCAAAGACGGCATCGACGCCCTCGCCGTGCTGGAAGAGCACAGCCCGGACCTGATGCTGCTCGACATCGAAATGCCGCGCATGGACGGCTTCGAAGTCGCCACCCAAGTGCGCAACGACCCCCGGCTGATGCGCCTGCCGATCATCATGATCACCTCGCGCACCGGCCAGAAACACCGCGACCGCGCCATGGCCATCGGCGTGAATGACTACCTCGGCAAGCCGTACCAGGAATCGGTGCTGCTCGAAAGCATCGCCTACTGGAGCAAGTCCCATGCTTGACCACCGCACCAGCCAACTCACCGGCCTGCTCCTGCCCTTGGCCGACCGCCACCTGGTGCTGCCCAACGTCGCCATTGCCGAGCTGATCGACTTCCAGCGCGGCGAACCGGCCAGCGATGCGCCGCCGTGGTATTTGCGGCAAGTGACCTGGCGCGACCGGCAAATCCCGCTGATCAGCTTTGAAGCGGTGTGCGGCGAAGCCAGCGTGACCGGCGAACGCTCGCGGATCGTGGTGCTGAACGCGTTGGGTGGGCGGCCGACGTTGAAGTTTATTGCGTTGGTGATCCAGGGGATTCCCCGGTCGTACAAGCTTGATAGTGAATTGAGCTATGTGGACGTGCCGCTGTGCCCGCTGGAGCTGGCGGCGGTGCAGGTGGGGGAGCATGTGGCGAAGGTGCCGGACTTGATGGGGTTGGAAGCCCTGCTGGTCGAATCCGGCCTGGCCTGAGCACTATTCTCCAATTCAGCGAGACCTACTGTGGGAGCTGGCTTGCCTGCGATAGCGGAGTGTCACTCACACATAAGCTAGCTGACCCACCGCCATCGCAGGCAAGCCAGCTCCCACATTTGATCTTCTGTGCCCGCTAGATCGTGCTCGTTATTCAATCCGCGCAAACCGCTCAATCACCGGCTGCTCCCGATGCTCGGCCTGCCACAAGTCATAGGCGCTTTGCATCGACAGCCATAACTGCCCAGTGCTCACACCTGCCCGCTCAAGCCGCACCGCCAAGTCAGGACTGACAGGCGCACGCCCATGCAAAATCCTCGAAAATGTCTCACGGGCGAATCCCAGGCGCCGGGCCATTTCGGTGATGGTGATGTCCAGGGCAGGGATTACATCTTCAAGCAGGATTTCACCTGGGTGAGGGGGGTTGTGCTGGGTCATATCAGGCTTAGTGTTTGGATTCATGACGTTCGACCGTGGCGGGGTTCGGAAAAAAAATGCTAGAGAAACGGGTTCCGAGCAACAACCTGAAAGCTTTGTCAGCATTGGATGTAATTGCTGTAGGCGACTTCTGCATTTGGATTTGGTGGGTTTTCAGGTCTAAGCGGGGTGGCTAGGTTCTGCGCTTCTCACTACCAAAAAGGGGCCGAAAATGACCATACCGTTAAAGTCTCAACTGCGTAATGGCCTACTCGTGGTTTGCCTGATTTATATCGGTGCCAGTTGGTTCCTATCCCCAGGAATGCCGGATCTGGATGAAGTCGTGTTGGAGCATTCCTTGGGCAACGGCAGCTCGATTTATGGAGCACGCGACGGCCAGGGCGGTGCGACAGTGGGGTTCTCCTACAGGTACTACGTTCATAAGGAATTAGGCAGTGATCGGGAGATACTGACAGCGCTGGTCTCGGCACCTCCCTTTATGACAACCAAAGAGCCTGCAGTCCAAGTGAGCCGGGTGGCTGGGCTCATCCACGTCACTGTTCGTGGGGAGGTTTATGAATACCGCAGCTACCCGCTGGAAGGGTTGGGCGCTGTGACCATAGATATGAAGTTGTAGGCCGAATGGGCTCTCGGATTTTTCCTGCAAGATTTTGGGCTGTGCATGAACTTGTCGCGAGCAGCCAGCGCGCCTAGTCTTCGTCTCGTCATCGCAAAAAACGGTGACACGGACGTGCAAGTCCGACGAAACTGTTTAGGCGTACAAACGCCCAGCCAACCAACGGGCGTTTTTTGTGCTCGCTGCTTTATGGCGGCTGCGCGCAGGAGGTCTTCGGACCTGCTGGGTGTCCTAAACAGGCCCGGTCTTGCACACCTGCGCACGGTCGCCACCCTCATTCGCGTGCAAGCGAAAGGTGGCGCTCCTTACTCACTGTTTAGGAGCTTCATCATGGTCAAACCTACCCCCAATCCGCCCCTCTTCACCGTAAACCCGCACGAAAACACCGAAACCCTGCTGGTCAACGCCAGCGAAACCCTGTCTTCCCTTAACGCACTCACCTGCAATCTCGCCTTCGACCTGGACACCTCCCAGCGCGCGATCATGCTCGGCATCCAGCAAATGGCGGAGCTGGGGCAGCTATTAGTGGATCGGGCCCTGGAACAGATTTCCCCTTCTGCAGTCGCTTAAAACTTGATCGTTCCCAAAAAGGGACCTATCGTTCCCTTTTTGGGACTCTTTGGCCGCTGCCATGCACACCTTGCCGATCAGCACTGCACTCTTCACCGTCACCCAACAAAAAGTACTGGGCCTGCTGTTCGGCAAACCCGACCAAAGCTTCTTCACCAATGAAATTGCGCGATGGGCCCAGGTGGGCAAGGGCAGCCTCACTCGTGAGCTTGAACGTCTGCAATTGGCGGGCATCTTGAGCATGACGCGCCAAGGCAACCAGACCCATTACCAAGCCAACCCCCAATGCCCGATTTACTCGGAGTTGTTGGCCATCGTGCGCAAGACCCTGAGCCTGGATGAACCATTGCGCACTGCACTGGCGCCGTTCGCCAAGCAGATAACCTGGGCGTTTATCTACGGCTCCATCGCCAAAGGCGAGGCGCACTCATCCAGTGACATAGATCTCATGTTGATCGGCGAAAGCCTCAACTACAGTGAAGTCATGGAGCAGCTCATGCCGCTGGAAGAGCAACTGGGCCGCACCCTCAACCCGACGCTTTACACCCCTGAAGACTGGATCGGCAAATGGAATGCCGGGAACAGTTTTGTGCAGCGGGTCGTGCAGCAGGACAAGATCAACCTGATGGGGAGCAACCCCCTGGAATCCACGGATGGACAACAAGGTAAACCTGGAGAATCTGCAACGTAGCGGCGGCTTGAAGGCTGAGCCGCCGGATCGCAAAGAGTGTGATGGGCTGATGCGTTCAGCCAGGGATCGGCTGAGGGACGCCGGTAATCCGCAGTTATCATTCGCCAGTCGTTTCGACCTGGCTTACAACGCCGCTCATGCTATCGCCCTTACGGCCTTGCGCTTGCAAGGTTATCGCTCGGATAAACGCTATCTGGTCTTCCAATGCCTGGTTCATACCGCAGACGCCGGCAAAGTGCAGGTGAGGTTGTTGGCGTTGTGTCATGAGCGTCGGAACCTCGCGGAATATGAAGGGTACATGGATGAAGATGAGGCGCTGCTGGGCCAATTAATGGAAGGTGCGAAGATATTAATGAGCAATGTGCAAGCATTGCTTGCTGGTCATAGGTGGGAATGAATCACCGGTCAACTGTAGGAGCCGGCTTGCCGGCGATGGCGTGCTGTCAGTTGGCACATTGTTCAATTAGCGACCGCTATCGCTGGCAAGCCAGCTCCTACACAGGCTTTGTTACTCCAGCCGTAACGATCCACCGCCCAGCTTGATTGATGGCCCCCTCAATCACTCCTAAGGTACAGCCCACGACAGCAAACCCGTGGAGCGACCATGACAACAACAATCACCCCCGACTCGCGCTGGACGCGGCGGCGCGACGAGAAGCAGCGGCGGCTCGGGCTGGTCAAAAAATACGCAGACGGTGCGGTGTTGCCCAGTGACAGGATCGTCGAGGCGCTTGAGGCCCTGATCCTGCCCGGCGACCGTGTGGTGTTGGAGGGCAATAACCAGAAGCAGGCGGATTTCCTCTCGCGCTCCCTCGCCAAAGCCGACCCGTCCAAGCTCCACGATTTGCACATGATCATGCCCAGTGTCGGCCGTTCCGAGCACCTGGATCTGTTTGAAAAAGGCATCGCCCGCAAGCTGGATTTCTCCTTCGCCGGCACCCAATCCCTGCGCATCAGCCAGTTGCTGGAAGACGGCCTGCTGGAAATCGGCGCGATCCACACCTACATCGAACTCTATGCGCGGCTGGTGGTGGACCTGATCCCCAACGTGGTGCTTTCCGCCGGCTTCATGGCCGACCGCGCCGGCAATATCTACACCGGCGCCAGCACTGAAGACACCCCGGCCCTGATCGAGCCCGCCGCGTTCAGCGATGGCATCGTGATCGTGCAGGTCAACCAGTTGGTGGACGACGTCACCGACTTGCCGCGCGTGGATATCCCGGCGAGCTGGGTGGATTTTGTGGTGGTGGCCGACAAGCCGTTCTACATAGAGCCGCTGTTCACCCGCGACCCGCGCCACATCAAGCCGGTGCACGTGCTGATGGCAATGATGGCAATCCGTGGCATCTACGAAAAACACAATGTGCAGTCGCTTAACCACGGCATTGGTTTCAACACCGCCGCCATTGAGTTGATTCTGCCGACCTACGGCGAATCCCTTGGCCTCAAGGGCAAGATCTGCCGCAACTGGACCCTCAACCCGCACCCCACCCTGATCCCTGCGATTGAAAGCGGCTGGGTGGAAAGCGTGCATTGCTTCGGCACTGAATTGGGCATGGAAAACTACATCGCCGCACGGCCGGATGTGTTCTTCACCGGCCGCGACGGCTCGATGCGTTCCAACCGTATGTTCTGCCAACTCGCCGGCCAATACGCGGTGGACCTGTTTATCGGTGCGACGCTGCAAGTCGACGGCGACGGCCACTCCTCCACCGTAACCCGTGGCCGACTCGCCGGGTTTGGCGGCGCGCCGAACATGGGCCATGACCCACGCGGTCGTCGCCATGGCACGCCCGCCTGGCTGGATATGCGCCACGACGATGCGCCCGAAGCCTTGTTGGAGCGCGGCAAAAAGCTTGTGGTTCAAATGGTCGAGACCTTCCAGGAAGGCGGCAAACCCACCTTCGTCGACACCCTCGATGCTGTGGAAGTCGCCCGCAAAAGCGGCATGCCCCTGGCGCCGATCATGATCTACGGCGACGACGTCACCCACTTGCTCACCGAAGAAGGCATCGCCTACCTGTACAAGGCGCGTTCCCTCGAAGAGCGCCAGGCGATGATTGCCGCTGTGGCAGGCGTCACCGCCATCGGTATGCGCCACGACCCCAAGGACACCGCGCGCATGCGTCGCGAAGGCCTGATCGCCTTGCCCGAAGACTTGGGCATCCGCCGCACCGACGCCACCCGCGAACTGTTGGCCGCCAAGAGCGTGGCCGACCTGGTGGACTGGTCCGGTGGCCTGTACAACCCGCCCGCCAAATTCAGGAGCTGGTAAATGCGCGCACTCAAATTGCATGAACTGACACTTGCTGAACGCCTGGCGGATATGGCCGTCGATGCGCTGATCGATGAAGCCGACCTGTCGCCCAAACCGGCCTTGGTAGACCGTCGCGGCAACGGCGCCCATAGCGATTTGCACCTGGGCCTGATGCACGCCTCGGCGTTGTCGCTGTGGCCGATGTTCAAGGAAATGGCCGAAGCCGCGATTGAGTTCGGTGAAGTCGGCTTGCCGCTGCGCGAAGCCCTTGGGCGTATTGGCCGCGACGGTGAGCAAGCGATGCTCGTCACCACCCACGGCGTGAACACCCATCGCGGCGCAATCTGGGCCCTCGGTTTGCTCACCGCAGCGGCAGCGCTGGAACCGTGCTCTATCACCCTGAACGCCGCCAGATTAGCCCTGCTCAACGACCGCTACGCCCCACAACCCATGAGTCATGGCGCCCAGGTCGCCCAGCGCTACGGCGCGCGCGGTGCCCGTGAAGAAGCCCAGCTCGGCTTTCCCTCGGTGGTGCAACGTGGCTTGCCGCAACTGCATAAAAGCCGCCAGCAAAATGCAGGCGAACAGAACGCCCGCCTGGACGCCTTACTGGCGATCATGACCGAACTGGCCGACACCTGCGTGCTTTACCGCGCCGGTCCCGAAGGCCTGTTAGCGATGCAGCAGGGCGCTCAAGCGGTGCTCGATGAAGGTGGCAGCGCAACGCTGGCAGGGCGTCGCCAATTGCATGAGTTAGACCTTCAACTGCTGGCCCTGAATGCCTCTCCGGGCGGCGCCGCCGACCTGTTGGCCGCCTGCCTGCTTATCGACCGCCTCGACGGAGCGTTGTGATGGAAACCTTGTCCTTTGAATTCCCCGCCGGGCAGCCGCCAAAAGGCCGTGCGCTGGTGGGTTGCGTTGGCTCGGGCGACCTGGAAGTGCTGTTGGAACCGGGTACGCCGGGCACGCTGACCATCCAGGTGCAGACCTCGGTGAATGGCGCCGAACAACGCTGGCAGCATCTGTTCGAGCGCATCTTCCAGGAGCAGACGCCGCCGGCGTTGAACATTGATATCCACGACTTCGGTGCCACCCCCGGCGTGGTGCGTTTGCGCCTGGAGCAGGGTTTCGAGGAGATCGGCCATGACTGATTTACTCGCCAAACACAGCTTCGTTGAACTGGGCGCGCGGCAGCGGGCCAAGGCGTTGCTGGACGCCGGTTCCTACCGCGAATTGATCGACCCGTTCCAGCGCGTCATGTCGCCGTGGCTCAGTCGCCAAGGTGTGGTGCCCCAGGCCGATGATGGGGTGGTGATTGCCAAGGGCAGCATTGATGGAAAACCTGTCGTCATTGCCGCCATCGAAGGCAACTTCCAGGGCGGCAGCCTCGGTGAAGTCGGCGGTGCAAAAATTGCTGGCGCCTTGGAGCTGGCAGCCGAGGACAATCGCAAGGGCATTCCCACCCGCGCCGTGCTGCTGCTGGAAACCGGTGGCGTGCGTTTGCAGGAAGCCAACCTGGGCCTGGCGGCCATCGCGGATATTCACGCGGCGATTGTCGATCTGCGCCAGTACCAGCCAGTGATCGGCGTGGTGGCGGGCAGTGTCGGTTGCTTTGGCGGCATGTCCATCGCCGCTGGGTTGTGCAGTTACCTTGTTGTCACCCGCGAAGCGCGCCTGGGTTTGAATGGCCCGCAAGTCATCGAACAGGAAGCGGGGCTTGAGGAGTACGACTCCCGCGATCGGCCTTTCATCTGGAGCCTGACCGGCGGTGAGCAACGCTTCAACAGCGCTTTGGCCGATCGCTATGTCGCTGACGATGTGGCCGAGATTCAACAGACCGTCAGCGCATTACTACAAAAAGGCCTGCCCACCCAACAACGCAGCCGCCAGGCCGACTATTACCTGGCGCGCTTGGCCGAACTGGACGCCACGCCGCAAATCGACCCGGCGACGGTACGCGCGCTGTATCAAGGAGAACGCTCATGAGAGGTTTGCACTGGTTCAACGCATTGAGCGCCGGAGCGACAGCCGTTGAGGGTTTGCCCAACTCGCTGAAAGTCGCCGATGGTGTGCTGGGTGAGCAGCCTGTGCGCTATATCGCTGTGGTCACCGACGCGCAAAACCGCTTCCCCCGCGCACGCAATGGCGAAGTCGGCCTGCTGGAAGGTTGGGGTCTGGCGAAAGCCGTCGATGAAGCCATCGCCCGTGGTGACAAGCGCCCGATCATCGCCATTGTCGATGTACCGAGCCAAGCCTATGGCCGTCGCGAAGAAGCCCTCGGCATCCACCAGGCCCTGGCCGCCGCCGCTGACAGCTACGCCCGTGCTCGACTGGCCGGGCACCCGGTGATTGCGCTGCTGGTGGGCAAGGCGATGTCCGGTGCGTTTCTCGCCCATGGGTATCAAGCCAATCGCCTGATTGCCCTGCGCGATCCCGGTGTGATGGTGCACGCGATGGGCAAGGCCTCGGCCGCGCGCGTGACGCTGCGCAGCGTTGAAGAATTGGAAGCCTTGGCCGCCAGCGTGCCGCCCATGGCTTATGACATCGAAAGCTACGCTAGCCTGGGCTTGTTGTGGGAAACCTTGTCGGTCAGCCAGATTGAACAACCCACGCCGGAGGATGTGGCGCGGGTCAGCGATTGCCTGGTCAGTGCGATCAAGGATATTGGCAGCACCGACTTGAGCGGCCGCCTTGGTGCTACCAACCGCGCCGCTTCCAGCCACGTGCGCCAACTGCTGCGAGAGCAATGGTGAACGCCCACGATTTGCTCTGGGGCATGACCCCGGCGCACCTGCCTGCTGATGCTCCGCCGTGGGCGGTGGAGGCATTAGGCACGGTGGTGGTGCGTCGCGCCACCGTCACGCCGGGCTGGGTCGCGGTAGGCTTGCGCGGGCGTTCGCGCGAGCAGCGGTTTGCTGCCGAGATGCCGATTGCCGCGGTGCAGCGGCGAGTCACGCCGCAAGCGCTGCGTGAGGTTACCTCGATGCGAGACTTACCGGCTTTGCACGCACTCGAACAACTGCGGCCACTGCTGGCGCCCTTGAATTGGGGGGTTACGGGCAGCGCGGGTTTTGAGCTGGCCACGGGCATTGAAGCGCTGCATGCCCAGAGCGATCTGGACCTGATGCTGCGCACGCCCGAGCCGCTGAATCGCAACGACGCACGTGACTTGCTGGCAACCTTGGACAAGGCCGCGTGCGCCGTGGATATGCAACTGCAAACACCTTTCGGCGCTATCGCCCTGCGCGAATGGGCCGGTCTATCGCGGCGGGTGCTGTTGAAAACGGTCAACGGTGCGCACCTCGTCCTCGACCCTTGGCAGGCCGTAGCATGAGCAGCCTTCTGGTCTTCCCCGGCCAGGGCGCCCAACGTCCGGGCATGCTCCAGGCGTTGCCGGCCGATGTGTTGGAACACGCCAGCGAAGCCTTGGATGAAGACGTTCGCGCATTGGATTCGGCGGAGGCCCTGGCGAGTACCCGCGCCGTGCAGCTTTGCCTGCTGATCGCCGGCGTGGCCCACGCGCGCTTGCTGCAATACACGCCGGATTACGTCGCAGGGCTGTCCATCGGTGCTTACCCGGCAGCGGTGATTGCCGGTGCGCTGGATTTCGCCGACGCTCTCAAGCTGGTCAGCCTGCGCGGCGAGCTGATGCAAAACGCTTATCCACAGGGCTACGGCATGACCGCGATCATCGGGCCGGAGTTATCCACCGTCGAAAGCTTGCTGGCCGAAATCCACAGCTCCGAAACCCCGGTGTACCTGGCCAATATCAACGCCGATAACCAGACGGTGATCGCCGGCAGCGACAAAGCCATGAAGCTTGTCGCCAGTCGCATCAAAGGCAATGGCATTGCCAAGAGACTGGCCGTCAGCGTGCCGTCCCATTGCGCGTTGCTGGAGCAGCCAGCCCAGGCTTTGGCGCAAGCCTTCGTGCCGCTCAAGGCACCGCGCATCACCTACTTGAGCAGCACCCGTGCGCGGCCGATCCACAACCCCGAACAATTGCGCGATGACCTGGCCTTCAACATGTGTCGCATCGTCGATTGGCGCGGCACTGTGCAAAGCGCCTACGAGCGCGGCGTGCGCCTGCAAATCGAACTGCCACCGGGCGCCGTGCTCACCGGCCTGTCACGCCGCGTATTCGAACAAGGCACGGTGATCGCCTGCGAAGGCGCACGCCTGGACACCTTGCAGGCCCTGCTGCAAGAGGAGGAGCGCCGCCACCGATAAAGCATCACCCAAGGCTTTCGAAGCACAACAACAACAATTTCGATCGAGCACTTTGAGGACAACAACAATGATTATCTACGGTGTGGCATTGCTGGCGATCTGCACGCTCGCGGGCGTGATCATGGGCGACATGCTTGGCGTGTTGCTGGGCGTCAAATCCAATGTGGGCGGGGTGGGGATCGCGATGATCCTGCTGATCTGCGCCCGCCTGTGGATGCAAAAACGCGGCGGCATGACCAAGGATTGCGAAATGGGCGTGGGCTTCTGGGGCGCGATGTACATCCCCGTGGTGGTGGCGATGGCTGCGCAACAAAACGTGGTCACCGCCCTGCACGGTGGGCCGGTGGCGGTACTCGCGGCGATTGGTTCTGTGGTGGTGTGTGGTTGCACCATCGCGCTGATCAGCCGTACCCACAAGGGCGAACCCTTGCCCGCTGAGGAACCACTGATTGTTCCTGCGGGAGGCCGCTGATATGTGGGATCTCATCGAAAAAGGTTTGGAGCATAACGGCCTGATCACCGCGTTTGCCTTTGTTGGCGTGGTGATGTGGATTTCCGTGGTGCTGTCCAAGCGGCTGACCTTTGGGCGCATCCATGGCTCGGCGATTGCCATTGTCATCGGACTGGTCCTGGCCTGGGTCGGCGGCACGATCACCGGCGGCCAGAAAGGTCTGGCGGACCTGGCGCTGTTCTCCGGCATCGGCCTGATGGGCGGCGCGATGCTGCGCGACTTCGCCATCGTCGCCACCGCGTTTGAAGTGCAAGCCACCGAGGCGCGCAAGGCCGGGATGATCGGTGTGATCGCGTTGCTGCTGGGCACGATCCTGCCGTTTATCGTCGGTGCGAGCATGGCCTGGGCCTTTGGTTATCGCGATGCGATCAGCATGACCACCATTGGCGCGGGTGCCGTGACCTATATCGTCGGCCCGGTGACCGGTGCGGCGATTGGCGCGACGTCGGATGTGATGGCGCTGTCGATTGCCACCGGGTTGATCAAGGCGATTCTGGTGATGGTGGGTACGCCTGTGGCGGCGCGCTGGATGGGCTTGGATAACCCACGTTCGGCGATGGTGTTTGGTGGGTTGGCCGGCACGGTGAGCGGCGTGACCGCTGGCTTGGCTGCGACAGATCGGCGGTTGGTGCCGTATGGCGCGCTGACGGCGACGTTCCATACCGGGTTGGGTTGCTTGCTCGGGCCTTCGTTGCTCTATTTCATCGTGCGCGGCCTGGTCGGTTAGTTCCTTGTAGGAGCCCGGTTTGCCGGCGATGGCGTCCTTGAAATCGCCATCGCCGGCAAGCCGGGCTCCTACAAGGTTGGGTCAAACCTGCCGATTGGCATACATCCGACACTCCGCCAACAACGCCAACAAGTTAGGATCACGCTCCTTGGCCTTCAGGAACACCACGCCAATATGCTGCTGCAACCGGTACCGGGGTTGCAGCGGTATCAACTTCACACGGTTCTCATACACCGCCGCAATCCTGCCCGGCAGCAGCGCATAACCCACGCCCGAACTGACCATGCTCAACAGCGTGAAGATGTCATTGACCTGCATCGCCACCTTCGGCTCGAACCCCGCCTGTTTGAACACGCGATTGCCATCCTGGTGCGTGGCGAAGCCTTGGGTGAGGGTGATGAAGGTTGCATCGCGCACATCCGCCAGGTCGATCTGTTGATCGCGGTCGAACGGTGAATCCGCCGGGGTGGCGAGGAATATGTCGTCGGAGAACAAGGCAATCTGTTCGCAGTCCGGGTCGTTGGCATGCTCGTCGAGGGAGATGAGGATCGCGTCCACTTCCATGTTCTTGAGCTTGTAGAGCAGGTCGAAGTTGGAGCCCAGGATCAGGTCGATATTGAGTTCGCTGCGGCGGATCTTCAGGCCCATGATCAATTGCGGCACGGTCTTCACCGTCAGCGAATACAGCGAGCCGAGCTTGAAGCGCTCGGCAGAGAAGCCAGCGGCTTCTCGGGTGAGGCGCACGCTGTCGACCACATCGGCCACCAGCTTCTGCGCGCGTTCTTCCAATACGTAGGCGCTTTCCAGCGGCGTGAGGTTGCGGCCTTCATGTTTGAACAGCGGGCAGCGCAGGGCATTTTCCAGGGAATGGATGGCGCGGTGTACGCTGACGTTGCTGGTTTGCAGCTCGGCGGCGGCGCGGGCCAGGTTGCCGGTGCGCATGAACGCCAGGAAGATCTCGAGCTTTTTGAGGGTGAATTCTTCGTCGATCAGCATGGCCGTGGCTCTTGTTCGAATACCCTCGATTGTGCCCGCAAAACCGCGCGCCGTCCCCGGAACGTCACACGCCGCTTGCACTCTTATGCGCAAGGCTGGACGCTTGCCGCTCAGCCCTTAATGGTTACAGGAGGTCAGCGGCACATGTACCACGGGGAACGATTCAACGCCTGGAGCCATTTGCTCGGTGCAGTCGCGGCGTGTATTGGCGCCGTATGGATGTTGGTAGTGGCAAGCCTGGACGGCAGCCCCTGGAAGATCGTCAGCGTGGCGATTTACGGCTTTACGCTGATGGTGCTGTACAGCGCGTCCACGGTGTACCACAGCGTGCGTGGGCGTCGAAAAGAGATCATGCAAAAGGTCGATCACTTTTCGATCTACCTGTTGATCGCCGGCAGTTACACACCGTTTTGCCTGGTGACCTTGAGAGGGCCGTGGGGCTGGACGCTGTTTGGCATCGTGTGGGGGCTGGCGGTGATTGGCATCCTGCAGGAGATCAAGCCGCGCTCCGAGGCGCGCATCCTGTCGATCGTGATTTACGCGGTGATGGGCTGGATCGTGCTGGTGGCGGTCAAGCCGCTGCTCGCCGCATTGGGCACGGCGGGGTTTATCTGGCTGGCGTCGGGCGGCGTTTTATATACCGTCGGCATCATCTTTTTTGCCTTGGAGGACCGCCTGCGTCATTCCCATGGGATCTGGCATTTGTTTGTGATCGGCGGGAGTTTGTTGCACTTCGTGGCGATCATGCATTACGTGCTGTAACCAGCACTGTAGGAGCCGGCTTGCCGGCGATGGCGGCTGCTAGGTCGCAGCAGGGCTCAGGGGTCTCATCGCCGGCAAGCCGGCTCCTACAGTTATAAGCGTTCCAGCAGTTCACGGGCTCGGTGGCCAAAAATCTGCAGCAGATTGGCCAGCATGTGCGGCGGTGGTTCATCGGCGCGGGTGAGGGCGTACAGGGTAATCGGCAGCGGCGGGGTGAGTGTGCGGATACACGTGGTGGCTGTCGAGGCACCGAGGGCAGTGAAGGGGTCGATCACCGTCAGGCCGGCGCCGGACTCCACCATGGCACGGGCCAGGGAGTAGGTTTGTACGGAGATCGTCACCCTCGGCGGTGGCTCGACGTTTTCCAGGTAGCTGTCGAGTTTCGCTGCCAGCGGGTCGGCGCTGGAAAGACCAATCAATGCGGTGCCTGCCAGGTCCGCCAGGGGTAGCGGCTGGCTCAGCTCGGCATCGGACCAATAGCCTTTGGATGCCAGCGCCACCAGCACACCGTTGGCCAGCACCTGCGTGGTCAAACCCGGATGCCCGGAGAAGTTGAGCGTCAGCGCCAGGTCGATTTCACGCATCAGCAGCTTTTGCACCAACTCGCGGCTGTGGTCGCTGGACAGCTCGCAGGCCATGTCCGGATAGTCGCGCTTCCATTCCAGAATCGCCGGTGGCAGCAACGAGAGAGCCAGCGCCGGGATCGCACCGATGCGCACACTCTGGCCTGGTGCACGGCGCAGACTCTTGGCCAGGCGTCGCACGCCTTGCAGGCTTTCCGTGACTTTCTCCACTTCGCTTTCCAGCGCCAGGGCTTCCGGGGTGGGCTGCAATTTGCCGCGCACGCGCAGGAACAGCGGGAAGCCCAGCTGCAATTCAGCGTGTTGCAGCACCTTGGTGACCGCCGGTTGCGACACATGCAACAACTGCGCGGCGGCGCTGACGGAGCCGGTCTGGCGGATGGCCTGGAAGATTTCGATATGACGCAAGCGCATGGCGAGTCCATAACCTTTGTTTATAGGTGAGCCATCTTTATTCATTGTCGGCGACCTGTCACCTGCCCCTAGGCTTGAGGTCTCTTGATTCAACGGCGGGTGGCGGCAATGGTGTGCATCATCGGGGGTGGAGTGATTGGTCTGGCCAGCGCCTATGCGTTGGTGCGTGCAGGTCATGAGGTGACGGTGATCGATGCGCGCCAGACCCTGGGCAGCGAGACCAGCTTTGCCAACGGTGGACAGCTGTCTTATCGCTACGTCGCGCCACTGGCCGATGCCGGTGTGCCGCTGCAAGCCATTGGTTGGTTGTTGCGCGGTGACTCTCCCTTGAAGCTGCGCCCGCGTCTCGACCCGCAACAGTGGCGCTGGATGGCGGCGTTTCTCGGTGCCTGCCGTGGCTCGGTGAACAAACGCAATGCCGCGCACCTGCTGCGCCTGGCGTCCCTGAGCCAGGACACCTTGCAGCGGTGGCGTGACGAAGATCACCTGGATGGCTTCGATTGGCGGCGCAACGGCAAGCTGGTGACCTTTCGCAATGCCGGCTCTTTTGAACAGGCGCGCAGCAAGGTCGCCGATATTCTGCAACAGCAAGTGCTTTCGGCCGCCGATTGCGCACGCCTGGAACCCGCGCTGGCGGGCGGTGGTTTTGTCGGGGGGATCTACACGCCCAATGAAGAAGTGGGTGATTGTCACGCCTTCTGCCAGCAGTTGGCGGCGCGGTTGGAAGCGTCGGGACGATGCCGCTTTTTGCTGGGTCGCAAGGTCACCGGTATTCGTCAGGCTGGCGCAGTGGTGCAGGCCATCGAGTTGGGCGATGAGGTGATGCCGGTTGAGCATCTGGTGCTGGCGGCCGGGTATCGCAGCGCCGAGTTGGGGGTGCCGTTGCCGCTGTACCCGCTCAAGGGCTACAGCCTCAGCGTGCCGATTGGCACGCAACATCAGGCGCCGAATGTGAGCATCACCGACTACGACCGCAAGATCGTGTACGCGCGTATTGGTGAGCAACTGCGGGTAGCCGCGATGGTGGATATTGTTGGCTTCGACGCCAGCCTTGAGCCCAAACGCCTGGCGTTGATGAAGCGCCAGGCACTGGAGACGTTTCCTGACGCCGGCGACTACGCCCGCGCGGTGGAATGGGCCGGCATGCGTCCGGCGACGCCGACAGGCGTACCGCTGATTGGCGCCAGCACCTGCCGCAACCTGTGGCTGAACCTTGGCCACGGCGCTCTCGGTTTTACCCTGGCCTGCGGTAGCGGCCAATTGCTGGCCGAGCTGATCAGCCAGCACGCCCCTTCCATTGATATGCAGGGCCTTGCGCCCCGCGCTGCATGAGGATGCACCGATGACCATCACCCGAATCAGCAGCAATGAACGCCTGAGTGGCGCGGCCATTTTCAAGGACCTGGTGTTTCTCTCGGGCCAAGTGCCCGGTGAAGGCCAGGATGTGGCCACGCAGACCCGCGAAGTGCTGGCCAAGATCGATGCGTTGTTGGCCCAGGCCGGCAGCGACAAAGACCACCTGCTCAACGCGACGATTTACCTGAAAGACATCGGGGCAGGTTTTGCGCCGATGAACGACGAGTGGTCAGCCTGGCTGTCGCCCGGCATGGCGCCGACGCGCACCACCCTGCAAGCAGAACTGGCGCGCCCGAGTGTGCTGGTGGAAATCAGTGTGATCGCTGTACGTAAGTAACTTCAAAGACCAACGGAGAATAACAATGAAAAAGATCCTGTTGACCGGCTGCACCTTGGGGCTTTTGTTCAGCGCACAGGCCTATGCGAATCAAGCGCCGCTGGACGGTGCGCTGGCCAAGATCGCCAGCGCCAAGTCCATAACCTTGGGCTATCGCGATGCGTCGGTGCCGTTTTCCTACGTGGGGGATCACAGTGGCAAGCCCATGGGCTATTCGGTGGAGCTGGCGAACAAGATCGTCGAGCGCATCCAGCAGAAAACCGGGGTGGCCACGCTCAATGTGAAGTACAACCTGGTGACTTCCCAGACCCGCATCCCGCTGGTGCAGAACGGCACCGTCGACTTGGAATGCGGCTCCACCGGCGTGACCGCCGAGCGGCAGAAGCAGGTGGCGTTTTCCTACGGGTTTATCTACGTGAAGGGGCAATTGCTCACGGCCAAGGACAGCGGCATCAAAGGCTTTCCCGACCTGGCAGGCAAGAACGTGGTGACCACCGCGGGCACCACCAACGAGCGCTTCCTCAAGAGTTACAACGCCGAGCACAAGACCAACATGTTCGTGATCAGCGCCAAGGACCACGGCGAAGCGTTCAAGATGCTCGAAACAGGCCGCGCTGTGGCGTTCTACATGGACGACGCGTTGCTCTACGGCGAGCGCGCCAAGGCCAAGGACCCACACAACTGGGTCGTGGTGGGCGAGGAGCAATCGCGGGAAATCTACAGTTGCATGGTGCGCAAGGACGACCCGCAGTTTCTGGCGGTGGTCAACGAAACTCTCGCCGACCTGTACCGCAGTGGCGAGATCAACGGGATTTACCAACGCTGGTTTGAACAGCCGATCCCGCCCAAGGGGCTGAACCTGGAATTTCCGATGACCAGCGAGCTTAAGGCGATCATTGCCAAGCCGGTCAGCGATCCCGTGGAGTAATCCCTAGAAGTCGCCCCACAATTGTTGGGCGACTGCCAACGCTACCACCGGCGCCGTCTCGGTACGCAGCACGCGCGGGCCGAGGCGGGCGGCGTGGTAGCCGACACCCTGGGCGGTGTCGACTTCGTTGTCGGTCAGCCCGCCCTCGGGTCCGATCAGAAACGCCAGGCTCGACGGCTTGGCGTGACTGACCATCGGCTCGGCCACCGGGTGCAGCACCAGCTTCAAGTCCGCTTCGGTCTGTTTCAACCAATCCGTCAGCAGCTGCGGTGGGTGAATCACCGGCACCGTGGAGCGCCCGCATTGCTCGCAGGCGCTGATCGCCACCTGGCGCCAGTGCAGCAGGCGTTTGTCGGCGCGTTCGTCCTTGAGGCGCACTTCGCAGCGCTCGCTGAAAATCGGCGTGATCGCATTGACGCCCAGTTCGGTCGCCTTCTGTATCGCCCAATCCATACGCTCGCCACGGGACAGGCCCTGGCCGAGGTGGATATGCAGCGGCGATTCGGCCTGGCCCGCAAAGCTTTCGGTGAGTTGCACGGTAACGCGTTTCTTGCCGACCTCCAGCAGGCTGCCCCGGAACTCCTGGCCGGAGCCGTCGAACAATTGCACGGCGTCACCTTCGCCCATGCGCAGCACACGGCTGATGTAGTGCGCCTGGGCTTCCGGCAATTCGTGATCGCCTATGCTCAGCGGGGTGTCGGTGAAAAAGCGGGACAGTCTCATTTCTGTTCTCTGGAAATAGGAGCGATGACAAACCTCTGTAGGAGCCGGCTTGCCGGCGATGGCGTCCTTAAGATCAACGCTGTTCTCAAGGGCCTCATCGCCGGCAAGCCGGCTCCTACAGGGTTAGCCTGGGTCGCGGAAATCGGGGTGGAAGTTTTCTGGCACGGCGACGCTGACCTTGCTGTTGGTGGCGATGTCGATGCCTTCGCTTGCTACCTCAGCCAAAAAGTCGATCTGCTCCGGCGTAATCACATAGGGCGGCAAGAAGTACACCACGCTGCCCAGAGGC
This sequence comes from Pseudomonas reactans, assembly GCF_013385825.1. GTDB lineage: Bacteria > Pseudomonadota > Gammaproteobacteria > Pseudomonadales > Pseudomonadaceae > Aquipseudomonas > Aquipseudomonas reactans. Next base: position 200,573 of record NZ_JACAPG010000008.1, read on the forward strand.
CGCAACAGCGCGCCGCGCTCCAGGGCGTGCTCGAACACCTTCAGGCCACGGCGTTCCTGCCAGGGGTAGGCGGCCTTGGTGGCTTTGTCCTGGACCATCTCGATGGCCAGCACCATGCCGGTCTGGCGTACTTCCGACACATGCGGGTGGTCCACCAGGTGCGCGGTGGCGGTGGCCATGCGCTGGGCCAGGGCCTTGTTGTTCTCGATGACGTTGTCTTCTTCGAAGATATCCAGGGTCGCCAAGGCCGCCGCACACGCCAGCGGGTTGCCGGTGTAGCTGTGGGAATGCAGAAACGCTCGCAGGGTCGGGTAGTCGTCGTAGAACGCGTCGTACACGTCATCGGTGGTGACCACGGCGGCCAACGGCAGGTAACCGCCGGTGAGGGCCTTGGACAGGCACAGGAAGTCCGGTCGGATGCCGGCCTGCTCACAGGCGAACATGCTGCCGGTGCGACCGAAGCCTACGGCGATTTCGTCGTGTATCAAGTGCACGCCGTAGCGATCGCAGGCTTCGCGCAGCAATTTGAGATACACCGGGTGGTACATGCGCATGCCGCCGGCACCCTGGATCAGCGGTTCGATGATCACGGCGGCGACGCTGTCGTGGTGCTCGGCGAGGGTCTGTTCCATCACTTGGGCCATCGTGCGCGAGTGGTCTTCCCAGCTCACGCCTTCGGGGCGCAGGTAGCAATCGGGGCTCGGCACTTTGATGGTGTCGAGCAGCAGCGCCTTGTAGGTTTCGGTAAACAGCGGCACGTCGCCCACCGACATCGCGGCGATGGTTTCTCCGTGGTAGCTGTTGGTCAGGGTGACGAAGCGCTTTTTGTTCGGCAGGCCGCGGTTGAGCCAATAGTGGAAGCTCATCTTCAGCGCGACTTCGATGCAGGACGAGCCGTTGTCGGCATAGAAGCAGCGGGTCAGGCCTTCAGGCGTCATTTGCACCAGGCGCTCGGACAGCTCGATCACCGGCTGGTGGCTGAAACCGGCCAGGATCACATGTTCCAATTGGTCGACCTGGTCCTTGATGCGCTGGTTGATACGCGGGTTGGCGTGGCCAAACACGTTGACCCACCAGGAACTGACGGCATCGAGGTAGCGCTTGCCTTCGAAGTCTTCCAGCCACACGCCTTCACCGCGCTTGATCGGGATCAGCGGCAGTTGCTGGTGGTCTTTCATCTGGGTGCAGGGATGCCACAGCACCGCCAGGTCGCGTTGCATCCACTGGTTGTTCAAGCCCATCGGTGATCTCCTCGAAGCGGTCCTGCGGCGGGCGCAGGTAAAACAATCGCGCAAGCCTATGCAATGCATGGCTGTGTCACAAGCCATTACCTATGAATTGACGGTAAAGGCAGGACGGTCTGTCACGTTTCTTCTGGATAGTCCTTAATCCGATGTTAATTTACGCTTCATACCCTCAAGATCGTATTTCTCGATATTTCAAAGCGAAATTTTCCGCTTTAATTCGATAGGTAAATCGCTAGTCTTGGGCGCACTACTACGGGATTAAGTACATGCAGTTACGCAATTCACCGGCCCGCTATGGTTGGGTCAGCATGGTTTTGCACTGGGGCGTGGCCCTGGTGGTGTTTGGCTTGTTCGCCCTGGGTTTGTGGATGGTCGGTCTCGACTATTACAGCGCCTGGCGCAAAGACGCGCCGGATTTGCACAAGAGCATTGGCATCACGCTGTTCGCCATCATGCTGGTGCGTATTGTCTGGCGCCTGGTGAGCCCTCCGCCGCCACCGCTGGCCAGCTACAGCCGCATGACCCGTATCGGCGCTGCCTTCGGCCACGGGTTCCTGTATCTCGGGTTGTTTGCCGTGATGATCGCCGGTTACCTGATTTCCACCGCAGACGGTGTCGGTATCCCGGTGTTTGGCCTGTTTGAGATTCCTGCCGTGGTTTCCGGACTACCGGACCAGGCAGATAACGCCGGCCTGGTGCATCTGTACCTCGCTTGGGTGTTGGTGGTCTTCGCCGGCTTGCACGGCGTGGCTGCGTTGAAACACCACTTCATTGACCGTGATGCGACCCTGCTTCGTATGCTGGGCCGCAAAGCCTGATGTTCAACCTCGACTCACAAGGAATAGAACGCATGTTGAAAAAGACCCTCGCCGCTCTGGCAATCGGTACTGCCCTGCTGTCCGCAGGCCAAGTGATGGCTGCTGACTACAAGATCGACAAAGAAGGCCAGCACGCCTTCATCGACTGGAAAATCAGCCACCTGGGCTACAGCTTCATCCACGGTACCTTCAAGGACTGGGACGGCACCTTCAGCTGGGATGCCGCCAAGCCTGAGGCCAGCAAAATCGCGGTCGACGTGAAAACCGCCAGCCTGTGGTCCAACCACGCAGAACGTGACAAGCACATCGCCAGCAAAGATTTCCTGGACGTGGCCAAGTTCGCTGACGCCAAGTTTGTCTCCACCGCAGTCAAGTCCACCGGCGACAAAACCGCTGACGTGACCGGCGACCTGACCTTCCACGGCGTGACCAAGCCGGTGACCTTCAAGGCTACCTTCAACGGTGAGGGCAAAGACCCGTGGGGCGGCGAGCGTGCCGGCTTCAACGCCAAGACCACTGTCAACCTGAACGACTTCGGCATCAAAGGCCCAGGCCCGTCCTCGCAGACTGTGGACCTCGACATCTCGCTGGAAGGTGTTAAGACGAAGTAATGCTTCGTACGTAGGAGCCGGCTTGCCGGCGATGAGGCCCTTGAGGTTTGCAGTGACCCAATGACCGCTATCGCCGGCAAGCCGGCTCCTACAGTTTCAAAGCGCTAAAAAAATGCCCCGCATCTTTCGATGCGAGGCATTTTTTTTGGCGCTTTGAAACTAGCGGTTGCGGGTCAGCAGCGCTGGCTTTTCACCACGAGGACGGCCTGGCAGTTGATCCAACTGCTCGGGTGTCGGGAAGCGATCCGCTTTCGACTCCTTGTGGATGATCTTCGGCGCAGGGCCACCACGTGGATTCTGCACGGCCGGTTCGGACGAGCGAGGCTGGTCGTCACGGGCCGGACGGCGGTTGTTGCTGCGCGAGTCTTCGCGGCGCGCCTGGCCATCACGTGGAGCACCGTTACGCGGGCCGTTGCGCTTGGCGGGCGGCGTACCGGTGGTGCCGCCGCTGCTGTTGCGCGGGCCGTTCTGGCGACCACCTTGTGGCTGGCCGCCACGTGGAGCGCCTGCGCCTGCGCCCTGTGCCGGGGCACCTGGACGACGGCCACGGCCTTGGGCCGGTTTGGCCTGTGGCACGTAGTCGACGCGGTTACCGAAGTTATCCACGTCGTCGTCGAGGAATTCGTCCGGTGCACGGTCGGCAGCAGCGCGTGGCGGTTGGCTTGGCTGGCGCTGTTCGCGGGCTGGGGTGCCTTCACGTGGCTTTTGCTCGCGGGCTGGACGCTCGCCACGGCCATTTGTGGGCGCCTTTTCCTTGCCGCCTTTGTCTTTGCCCTTGTCGCGACGACCACCGCCACCACCGCCGCCGTTCGGGCCATCACCCTTCGGACCGCGTGGGTTGCGCGGGTTACGCACGTCCGGACGCTCGCGCGCTTCAGGCTTCTCGGCCTCAACGGCGCTGGCATCGAAGCCCATCAGGTCGCCGTCGGCGATTTTCTGTTTGGTCATGCGCTCGATGCTTTTCAGCAGTTTTTCTTCGTCCGGCGCAACCAGGGAGATGGCTTCACCCGAACGACCGGCACGGCCGGTGCGGCCGATACGGTGCACGTAATCTTCATCGACGTTCGGCAGCTCGAAGTTGACCACGTGTGGCAACTGATCGATATCCAGGCCGCGGGCGGCGATATCGGTGGCGACCAGGATGCGTACGGTGCCGGCCTTGAAGTCAGCCAGGGCCTTGGTGCGCGCGTTCTGGCTCTTGTTGCCGTGGATGGCGACGGCGGTGAGGCCGTGCTTGTCCAGGTACTCGGCCAGGCGGTTGGCGCCGTGCTTGGTACGGGTGAAGACCAGCACCTGTTCCCACGCGCCGGCGGTGATCAGGTGGGCCAGCAGCGCACGCTTGTGGCTGGCGGCCAGGCGGAACACACGTTGCTCGATACGCTCGACCGTGGTGTTCGGCGGCGTGACTTCGATGCGCTCCGGGTTGTGCAGCAGCTTGCCGGCCAGGGCAGTGATGTCCTGGGAGAACGTTGCAGAGAACAGCAGGTTCTGACGTTTGGCCGGCAGGCGGGCGAGGACCTTTTTCACGTCATGGACAAAGCCCATGTCGAGCATGCGGTCGGCTTCGTCCAGCACGAGGATTTCCACGTGGGACAAGTCGACGCTGCCTTGGCCACACAGGTCGAGCAAGCGACCAGGGCATGCCACCAGTACGTCGACGCCACGGGACATGGCCTGAACCTGTGGGTTCATGCCGACACCGCCGAAGATGCAGGCGCTGACGAACTTCAAGTCGCGGGCATACAGCTTGAAGCTGTCGTGCACCTGGGCGGCGAGTTCGCGGGTTGGGGTCAGGACCAGTACGCGTGGTTGGCGCGGGCCATGACGCTGGGATTTGTCCGGGTGACCGTTGGGGAACAACCGCTCCAGAATCGGGAGGGCGAAGCCGCCGGTTTTACCAGTACCTGTCTGAGCCGCAACCATCAGGTCGCGACCTTGCAACACGGCGGGAATGGCCCGCTGTTGCACCGGAGTAGGCTCGGTATAGCCCGCTGCCTCGATGGCGCGGACTAAAGCCTCGGAGAGACCGAGGGAAGCAAAGGACATGAGTAATCCTGTTTTAGTTAGGGCTTGGCCCAAAGGGATAATCTTGCCGGGCGTGAATGGCGCTTAGGGGAGCGCAACCCCGTCCGGTCCTGCTGCGTCTGGCGGGCACTCCACCGGCTCGCGCGGGCTGAAAGCTGCGCTGTAGCGGGGTTGGGTGCCTTTTTCAAGACCTCAGCGGCCGGGCGTGAGCCTGGCGGAAAGGCCGGAGTATAACAGAGCAATCACGGCGCGCTGCTTTCCTGCTGCTCAACGGTGCGTCCAGGTGCCGTAATTGTCTGGATTCCACCATATTTGGCACTCAAGGCGCTATAGGCCGGCTCTTGTTTGAAGCGCCTGAGCTCGGCCGCAAAGCGTTGCACCAGCAGGTCCATGCCCGCGCCACGGCGCACAGCGAGGAACTGCTGCTGGCGACTGATCACGACCGGCGCCTGGCTGACCTTACCCTCCAGCCCCAGCGCCTTGATCACATGCTGGCCCACGCGACGGTCGGTGATCAGCAGGTCGATACGGCCGAGCATCAACTTACCGAAGTTGGCCTCATGGCTGGGGGCCGGTTCGCGGTTGAAGAGGGTGGATTCAGTGAACCCGGCACCGTACAGGTAGCCCGGCGATGTGCCGACGGTAAGGCCGCGCAGGTCTTCGAGGCTTTGGGCGGGGTGGGGGCGCTCGTTGGCGTAGAACAGTACGAATTCCACCTCCGACAGCGGTTCGCTGGGGTACAGCAGCAAGGCGTCGCGCTCGTGGCTATGGAAAATATCCAGCGCTCCGTCGGCATGGCCTTGGTCGAGCATCGCCAGGCAGCGCTTCCAGGGCAGGAACTGCCATTGCACTTCCACGCCCAAGCGTTGGAACACGATCACCGTGGCTTCGTAGTCCAGCCCCTGCATGGTGCCCTGTTGTTCATACACGTAGGGCGCCCAGGGCTCGGTGACAATGCGCAGTTTCTCGCCGTAAGCGGCCAGGCTCAGGCAAGTAAAAAGGGCAGCGGTCACAAGCTTCAGAATGATGGGCATGCCCTGAGGTTACGATGCTCCTGCCTTAAAGAGAAGCTCTGGCACACGCATCTGCGGGCGATGTTATTTCGCCTCTGAGGTCATCAGGTGCTCATAGATAGCGGTGCGCCGCTCGCCGAGAATAAGACGCACCAGGGGGTTGGCGAACCAATGCTCCAGTTGGTGCGCGTCCACCGGGCATTTTTGGCGCTCTTCCTGGTTCTGCCGCGCCTTGTCCCACCAAACCGGGCCACAGGCCTGGTCGAATTCATTTTCGTGTTCGTAGCAGCCGTAGAGAATCTCGCGGATGAATTGCTGCTTGCGCTTGGGCAGTGCCAGGGTGATCAGCTTGTACATCAGGCGCTGCAGGCGCGGTGGGCGGGGCAGGTGGGCGGAAACCTTGCGTGTATCGGCCAGCGCCTCGGCGCTGATGGGCGCGGCGGCGTGCTTGGTGATCCACGCTTTGACCTTGGCGCGAAACAGCTGTTTGCGGCTCCAATAGTGGTGGATCAGGTCCGGGCACTGGCGCAGGTTGACTTGGCGGTACGCGGCCACCGACAGGCAGAATTCTTCCAGGGTGTAGGCACCTTGGGCCATTGGAAACAGCTCGTCCATCAGCTCGATCGACTGATCCAGCAGGTGCGCGTCCTGCCGGGCCATGCCCATGACGCCGGAGTTGAGCAGCCACATATCGTCGTCGGCGACACCCTTGTCCGCCAGGTATTCGGCCAGGGCTTCATACAGCACACTTTCGCAGTTGTCGCCGTATTTGGAGTGGAACGCGTTGCACAGCAAGGTGCCGGGGGCGACGCGTTCAAACAGCGCCATGGGCGAGTCGTGGAAAAACGTGTCCGTGTCGATCAGCAGCGCGCGTTCTGCGGTTTCGAGTACCTGGCGCAATAACACATGTTTGGTACGGAAATGGTAACCATGGGGCTCGCTCCAGCGTTTGCGCGTGGCATCGTCCAGTGTATGGACCTGCACCGGCAAGCCCGCGTAGGGCGTTGGGTTATCGCTGAACACCTGGATATCCAACGGCATGTTCTGTGTAGTGCCCAGATGCGCAAGTGCGCTGGCGATGCTGAATACCGCTTCCTGATGATAGGTCTCGGCGCCGAATACCAGGTAAACCAGCTGCGGGCGAGGAGTCGGGGATGCTGTATTCATTTACTGCTGGCTTCCATTCCGGGAGTGTTTGAACAAAAAAAGCCCCCGTATAAACGAGGGCCGGATGTAGCTGGAACGACCTCAGCGCGGCAGCTTGAGGTTGTTCCAGATAGCAAGGCTCGGCTCAGCCTGGTTCAGGGTATAGAAATGCAAGCCGGGTGCGCCACCTTGCAACAATTCTTCACACATTGTGGTGATGACCTGCTCGCCAAACGCCTGGATGCTCTTGACGTCGTCGCCATAGGCTTCCAGTTGCTTACGTACCCAGCGTGGGATCTCGGCACCGCAGGCGTCGGAGAAGCGCGCCAGCTTGCTGTAATTGGTGATCGGCATGATGCCTGGCACGATCGGGATATTCACGCCCATCGCCCGTACGCGCTCGACGAAATAGAAGTAGCTGTCGGCGTTGAAGAAGTACTGGGTGATCGCGCTGTCGGCGCCGGCGTTGGCCTTGCGCACGAAATTCTGCAGATCGTCTTCGAAACTATGTGCCTGGGGGTGCATCTCCGGATAAGCCGCCACTTCGATATGGAAGTGATCGCCGGTTTCTTCACGGATGAAGCTCACCAGGTCATTGGCGTGGCGCAACTCACCACTGGCCATGCCCATGCCGGACGGCAGGTCGCCGCGCAAGGCGACGATGCGCTTGATGCCAGCGGCCTTGTATTGGGTCAGCAGGCCGCGCAGGTCGGCCTTGCTGTCGCCCACGCACGACAAGTGCGGAGCGGCGGGAACTTTGACTTGGCTTTCCAGCTGCAACACGGTGTTGATCGTGCGGTCACGGGTCGAGCCGCCGGCGCCGTAAGTGCAGGAAAAGAAGTCGGGGTTGTAGCTGGCCAACTGGGTGGCCGTGGCCATCAGTTTTTCATGCCCAGCATCGGTCTTGGTCGGGAAGAACTCGAAGCTGTAGCGACGATCTTGGGACATGGTAATACCCTTGGAAACTCATAGGCCTGAAGGACATGCGCAATTCATGTAGGAGCTGGCTTGCCGGCGATGACGTCACCTTGGTTTGACTGAGCCACCGAGGCGCCTGCATCGCCGGCAAGCCAGCTCCTACAAGGGCCCGCCCCCAGAAGGAGGCGGGCAGCAGGCAAATCAGTAACGGTAAGCGTGCGGCTTGAACGGGCCTTCGACGGTCACGCCGATGTAGTCGGCCTGGGTCTTGGTCAGTTGAGTCACTACGCCGCCGAAGCCGCGGACCATTTCTAGGGCCACCTCTTCGTCGAGTTTCTTCGGCAATACTTCCACGGTCAGGCGCTCGGCCTTCTGGGCAGGCGACAGGTCGGCGTATTTCTGGCCGAACAGGAAGATCTGCGCCAGTACCTGGTTGGCGAACGAGCCGTCCATGATGCGGCTTGGGTGGCCAGTGGCGTTGCCCAGGTTAACCAGACGGCCTTCAGCCAGCAGGATCAGGTAGTCGTCGTTCTGTGGGTCGAAATCGCCAGCGCCGGTACGGTGAACCTTGTGAACCTGAGGCTTCACTTCTTCCCATGCCCAGTTCTTGCGCATGAAAGCGGTGTCGATTTCGTTGTCAAAGTGGCCGATGTTGCAGACAACAGCACGCTTCTTCAGGGCCTTGAGCATGTTCGCGTCGCAAACATTCACGTTACCGGTGGTGGTCACGATCAGGTCGATCTTGCCCAGCAGGGCCTTGTCGATGCTGGCTTCGGTGCCGTCGTTCTGGCCGTTGATGAACGGCGAAACCACTTCGAAACCGTCCATGCAGGCTTGCATGGCGCAGATCGGGTCAACTTCGGAGACTTTTACGATCATGCCTTCCTGACGCAGGGACTGGGACGAACCCTTGCCCACGTCACCGTAGCCGATCACCAGGGCTTGCTTGCCCGACAGCAGGTGGTCGGTACCGCGCTTGATGGCATCGTTCAGGCTGTGACGGCAGCCGTACTTGTTGTCGTTCTTGCTCTTGGTCACCGAGTCGTTGACGTTGATGGCCGGGATTTTCAGCTCGCCCTTGGCCAGCATGTCCAGCAGGCGGTGAACGCCAGTGGTGGTCTCTTCGGTCACACCGTGAACGCGGTCGAGGATCTGCGGGTACTTCTTGTGCAGCAGCTCGGTCAGGTCGCCGCCGTCGTCGAGGATCATGTTGGCATCCCATGGCGCGCCATCCTTGAGGATGGTTTGCTCCAGGCACCACTCGTACTCTTCTTCGGTCTCGCCTTTCCAGGCGAATACGGCGATACCGGCAGCGGCGATAGCGGCAGCGGCCTGGTCTTGAGTCGAGAAGATGTTGCAAGAGGACCAACGCACTTCGGCACCCAGGGCAACCAGGGTTTCGATCAGCACGGCAGTCTGGATGGTCATGTGGATGCAGCCGAGGATCTTCGCGCCTTTGAGCGGCTGCTCAGCGGCGTACTTGCGGCGCAGACCCATCAGGGCAGGCATTTCGGATTCGGCGATAAAGGTTTCGCGACGGCCCCAGGCAGCGAGGGACATGTCGGCGACTTTGTAGTCGTTGAAATCTGCAGGCGTGTTTACTGCGCTCATGAAGAGCCTCCATTCGTAGTGTGCGAATGGGCGCCGTTGTGCGTTTAGTATCCAACTGGCTAACCAGGCCGGACAACGCCCCATCCGAGCCTGACAGGTTGAACCTGCTGCAGCGCCCCTCGGACAGGTGGCGGGAGAACGGTATCAACTAGAGATGACCGTTTTGAAACGGCGCCGATTATAGCTGTGTGCGCCAGACTTCCCAAGCCTTTCCGTCGGCCATATGAAGATCGCTGATGGGGTTGATAGGCAATGGCGCATAGAGCTTGGGCCCAGGCTCTGCCATGATGTTGCCCATCATTCGGCAAGACGCTTTGGAGTGACCATGAACTTCCACACCCGCAAATGGGTAAAACCCGAAGACCTCAACCCCAACGGCACCCTGTTCGGTGGCAGCCTGCTGCGCTGGATCGACGAAGAAGCGGCGATCTACGCCATCGTCCAACTCGGCAACCAGCGCGTGGTGACCAAGTACATCTCCGAAATAAACTTTGTCAGCGCTTCGCGCCAGGGCGACATCATCGAATTGGGCATCACCGCCACCGAGTTTGGCCGTACTTCCATCACCCTGACGTGCGAAGTGCGCAACAAGATCACCCGCAAAAGCATCCTGACCGTGGAGAAAATGGTCTTCGTCAATCTTGGTGAAGACGGCTTGCCAGCGCCTCACGGGCGTACCGAGATCAAATACGTGAAGGATCAGTTTCAGGACGAGTAACCCCCGCGCGGGTTTGATTTGCTTTACCAAATCATTCAGCGCGGATCTTTCCCAGGAGCTCTCATCACTCAGGGCTACATCCTGAAGAGAGAGCCTGTGTATGAAAGTGTCCAGTTCGCCTGTCCAGATCCAACCCCTGTCACCTCGAAAAATCGACCAAGTCGTGAAGACGCCTCTGGTCGAAGGCGTAGGCCCACGCAAGTTGAGCCTTTATCGTCATAGCGATGGGCGAGTCGAGGTGGCAGTGTCACCGCCCGCGCCCAGTCATCTGGTGCTCAGCGGCGGCGGCGCCAAGGGCATCGCTTTTCCGGGGATGGTGCAGGCGCTGGACGAGGGCAAGAAGCTGCAAGGGGTGAAGGTGATTTCCGGCTCGTCCGCCGGGGCGATTTCCGCAACGCTGCTGGCCAGTGGTATGGACGCCAAGGCGTTCGGCGAGCTGTCGAACAGTATCGACCTGCCCAGCCTGCTCAACAGCAAAGACCCGGTGACGGCCTGGCTGCAAACGATCAGCACCAAACTTGGCCAACTTGCCGGGCGTCTGCCTGGCGCGGCCGGCAACATTTCCCAATTGTTGCTGACCATGCTGCCGCGCCTGCAAACCGAAGCGTCGCCCCTTGAAGAGATGATGCGCAATGAGTCGCGCAAATCTATCCTTGCCCATATCGCTGACATGCCCAGGGAAACCCGGCCCGCCGAAGTCATGAAGATTGCCGACAGGCTGAGCGCCGGTGGTGCGCCGACCTTTCGTGACCTTGACGTGTTGAGCCGCCATATTCCGGCGATCAAGCAACTCAACATCACCGGCACCGGCATGTTCGACGGCCGCCCGCAATTGGTGGTGTTCAACGCCAGCCTGACACCGGACATGGATATCGCCCGCGCCGCCCGTATTTCAGGCGCGCTGCCGGGGTTGTTCAAGAGCCCGCAAGAGCAAGGCCATGGGTTCCAGCAAGTGGCTGAGGTCACGGCTTTCCAGGACGGTGGGCTGCTCGCCAATACGCCCGCGCCTGGCGTGGTCGGGCAGCCACCGCCGCAAGGTCCGTTGAACCAGCCTGAGTCCTTGGTCGTCAAGTTTGAGTCCGAGGAAGCCACGCCGAAAAAAAGCGGCGGATTTATCAGCAGCATCGTCGACAAAATCACCGACACGCCACACTCGGCCGCCGAGGCGTATCAGGACGAACGGCTCAAAGCCTATGCCGACCAAACGGTGACCTTGCCGCTGAACACGGACAAAGGCGACTTTCGCGGCATGCTCAACGGCACCGTCAACTTCACCATGACGCCCGAGCAGAAAGAACACCTGCAGGCAAAGGCCCGTCAGGCGGTGGCGGTGCATCTGGAAAAACGCGGGGAGGTGCGTGAGCAATATCCGTTTGCTTCATTGGAGGACGCGATGCTGGCGATGGACGACGAGATGCTGGCCAGTGTGCAGGGTCAGTTGGCGAAAGATCCGGCGGCTGCCGATGTGCTGCTGTTTCGCAAGACTGCGTTGCAAGCGTTGCAGGCCTTGGACAGTGCGATTGCTGAAGCGAATCAAGCCAGCGCCTCGCTGAAGATCACGCCGAAGTTGGCGGCGGCATTGCGCAATCTCGATGTACTCGCCCGTCGGCCGGAGCACATCGAGTGGTTGGGGCGGCGGCTCAACGCGGCAGGGCAACACAATTTCCAGCAACTGTTGCAGGTGGCCGCCAAGCAAGACACGGCGTCCCCCCTGTCCAAAGTCGTGGCCAGTGGTGTGGCTGAAATGAAGCGGCGCGACATCGCGGTGAAAGCCGAGAACTTTACGCGTGAGGTCATCTACCCGTCGCTTTACCGCCCGGGCCAGCCACCGGCCAACGTCGAGCTGTTAAGACGGGCGGCACGTGACTTGGCGGATGCCAAGACACCACAGGCGTTCAACAACGTGCTCGACGGCATCGTCAAATACTACAAGGCGCGCAATAAACCCTGGAGTGTCCCGTTCAGCTCTTCCACTGTGGAAGCGGCCAAGGCCTGGCGCATCCCGGTTTAGTTGCCTGGCCACTGAACAGCCACCGTCGCGGCGTGTCGTAGCTACAGGCACCCCTCGGACTCTGGAACATCATGGCCACTCAAGCAGACGGCAAGACCCCCAACCTGTCGCAGGAAGAGCAGCAGGACGTCGACAAGAACCAGCCGCCTCGCGCGGCGGTTCTGCATGAAATCATCCGCACCCAGGGCGATCAGGAACTGGAGCGCAGCGTCGCCGCCTTGTGGTGGTCGGCGCTCGCCGCCGGGCTGACCATGGGGTTGTCGCTGATGGCCATGGGGTTGCTCAACTCGCGCCTGCCGGATGGCGAAGCCTTCAAGGTGATCGCCAGCTTTGGTTACTGCGCAGGCTTCCTGGCGGTGATCCTCGCGCGTCAGCAATTGTTCACCGAGAACACCTTGACGGCCGTACTGCCAGTGATGAGCAAGCCTACGCTGGGCAACGCCGGGCGACTATTGCGGCTATGGACGGTGGTGCTGGTGGGCAACCTGTGCGGCACTTTGCTGGTGGCTTATGTGATGCTGCACCTGCCGATATTCGACACCAAGACCGACCTGGCCTTCCTCGAAATCGGCCGTAAGATCATGGAGAACGACGCTGGCCAGATGTTCGCCAAGGGCATCGTCTCCGGCTGGATGATCGCCACCATGGTGTGGATGATTCCGTCCATGGAAAGCGCCAAGATGTGGATCATTATCCTCATCACTTACCTGATGGCTTTGGGCGACTTCACCCACATCGTTGTCGGCTCGGCCGAGGTTTCATACCTGGTGTTTGCCGGCGAGTTGCCGTGGAAGGACTTCTGGCTGGTATTCGCCGGGCCGACGCTGGCGGGCAATATCATTGGTGGCAGCTTTATCTTTGCGCTGATCAGCCATGCGCAAATCCGCAGCGAGGGCAGTTTGCCGGGTAAAAAGGCTGCGGACCCGAGGCATCCGCAGCCGATCGACAAGGATCAGTGAACGTCAGGCGCGGCCTGGGGCTCGTCCCGGGTCACGCGCTTGACCAGCTTGCCGATGCTCAACCCCTGCAACAGGATCGACGACAGTACCACGATGTAGGTGATGCTCAGCAGCAGGTCGCGCTCCGGGCCCAGTGGCAGGGCCAACGCCAGTGCCACCGAGACGCCGCCACGCAAACCGCCCCAAGTCAGGATGCGGATGGTGCCGCGTGGCACGGTGCGCCAACGCCGTAGCAGCAGAATTGCCGGAGCCACCGTCAGCAAGCGCGACAGCAGGATTGCCACGGCCAGCAGGCTGGCGGCGAATACATGCAGCCAATTGAACGGCAGCAGCAGCAGTTCCATGCCGATCAGCGCGAACAGCAGCGCATTGAGCATGTCGTCGAGCAACTCCCAAAAGCCATCGAGGTAGCGACGGGTCATGTCATTCATCGCCAGCTTGCGGCCCAGGTTGCCGATGATCAGACCGGCGACCACCATCGCAATCGGCGCAGAGACATGCAGTTCGGTGGCCATCGCCGAGCCGCCGATCACCAGGGCGAGGGTCAGCATTACTTCGATCTGGTGCTGCTCGATGCTCTTGATCATCAGGTAGACCAGGTAGCCGATCAGTCCGCCGAATACCACGCCGCCGATGGCTTCATGGGCGAATAGCATGGCCGTGGCGCCGACGGTCGGTGTTTCACCCAATTGAGCGATGCCCAGCAACACGGTGAAGACCACCACGGCGGTGCCATCGTTGAACAGCGACTCACCAACGATGGTGGTTTTCAGCGGTTTCGAGGCGTTGGCTGTACGCAGCACACCCAACACCGCGATCGGGTCGGTAGGCGAGATCAGTGCGCCGAAGAGCAGGCAGTAAAGGAAGCTCACATGCCAGCCGAACAGGGCGAAGATGTAGTACGCCAGGCTGCCGATCACTACGGTTGCGATCAGTACGCCGAAGGTTGCCAGCAGGCCTATGGGCCAGCGGTAGCTGCGCAGGTCGTTCAGGTTCACGTGCAGGGCGCCGGCGAACAGCAGGAACGACAGCATCCAGTTCATCAGCAAGTCGCCGAAGTCGATCTGGCCGATCAATTGCTGGATGCGCTCTTCCAGGCCTGGGTAACCGAGAACGCTCAACCCTTGCAGGATCAGCGAAAACACCAGGGCCGTGACCATCACACCGATGGTGGGTGGCAGGCCGATAAAGCGGAAGTTCACATAAGTGAGCAGGGTGGTGAGGCAAATAAAGGCGGCGACAAGTTCAAGCATCCGGGGTCCTTGGAAGTTGGGTGGCAGTGCATTGTTGGGGGGATGGACCGCGCCAGCGGTGCGATGTTGCAGGGCATTGGATAAAACGCCATAGAACCTTTGGGCGAGCCAGGGCTCATAGCGGGTGAGTGCGGTTTGGTATTTTTAGTGCTAAAACTCTAATCGCTGTTTAAAACTACAAAAGGAATGTGTGATGACGGTCGCTTTCTGGTGTGTGTTGATCGCAATTTTTCTACCTTACCTGTGCACAGGTGTGGCCAAGTTCAGCGGTGGCAAGTTCGGTCCACGGCAGAACCACGACCCTCGCGCTTTCCTGGACACCCTTGAAGGGTTTGCCAAGCGTGCCCACAGTGCCCAGCTCAACAGTTTTGAAGTCACGCCGGCCTTCGCGGCGGCAGTGATCATCGCGCACCTGGCGGGTACGGCCGAATTGGTGACCATCAATGTACTGGCTGTGCTGTTTATCACCAGCCGCCTGCTGTACATCATCTGCTACCTGGCAGACTGGGCGATGCTGCGTTCGCTGGTGTGGTTCGTGGGGATGGCGTTGATTGCGAGTTTCTTCTTTGTCTCGATGTAGGAGCGAGCTTGCTCGCGAAAAACGTCAACGATAACGCAGCGCTCTCTGGCAGCCCGTGTTGTCTATTCGGTCTTCGCGAGCAAGCTCGCTCCTACAGTGGGGTTTCAGCGAAGGTCAGTTCCCCGCAGGTGCATCCGGCACCTGGGGCAACGCTGCACCCTTTGGCCACAACATCCAGATCTGCCCCTGCTGCTTCATATTCCCGGCCAGTTCACCCGCCGCATCGCCGGTGCCCCAGAACAAATCTGCACGCACTTCACCGGTGATTGCGCCACCGGTGTCCTGTGCAGCGACGGGGCGTGCGATTGGCGATCCGTCGGGCTTGGTGGTCGACAGCCATAACAGGCTGCCCAGCGGAATCACCTTGCGATCCACCGCTACGCTGTAGCCGGCGGTCAATGGCACGTTCAAGGAGCCACGCGGGCCTTCGTTGCTGTCGGGGCGCGCGCTGAAGAACACATAGCTCGGGTTGCTCGCCAGCAGTTCCGGAATGCGTTGCGGGTGCGCCTTGGCCCAGGCGCTGATGGCGCCCATGGTCACGTCTTCTTTCTTCAACTCGCCTTGTTCAACCAGCCAGCGGCCGATCGGGCGGTAGGGGTAGCCGTTCTGGTCGCCATAACCGACACGCAGTTGGCGCCCGCCGGCCAGTTGGATGCGGCCCGAGCCCTGGATTTGCAAGAATTGCAGGTCCATCGGGTCCGTCAGCCAGGCAATCGGTTTGGCCGTGGAACCCTGACCGTTGATGGCGCTGGCATCGTCGTAAGGCTTGAGTACACGACCTTCCAGGCGACCGCGCAGGCGCTTGCCCTTGAGTTCGGGGTAGATACTTTCCAGGTTAACGATGATCAGGTCGTCCGGCACGCCGTATACCGGCACGTTGGCTTTGGCGGTTTTAGTCAGGCTGCCGGGGTAGACCGGTTCGTAGTAGCCGGTGATCAAGCCGTTGGGCGTGTTGTCGGCAGAGCGCAGGCCGAACACATCCAGCCGCTCCTTGAGGAAGCCCCGCACCGCCGCAGCATTAGCGGGCACGGTCGCAGCGGCTGCGCACGTCGCACCCCAGATCGGGTCCGCCTTGAGGCGTTGGCAGGCGCTGCGCCAGGATTCAAATCCCGCCAGCAAGTCGCTGTCGGACACCGCCGGCAAGGCTTCCCACGGCGCGTTGACATAAGTGGCGACGGCGTGAGGCTTGGGTGTTTCATCTTTGGCTGTTTCTTTTCCCGCGTCGCAGCCGGCCAGCAGTGCGATCATCGGCAGAGCCCACGCCAGGCGCCGGCTCCAGGGTTTCAAGGTGACATTCATACAAATACTTCCTGAAGCGGTTGCCCGCGTCGCAACGCTGCTGGGCAACCCTTATTATTAATAGGGCTATTGGTCTTTGCGGGCGGGGCGAGGATACTGGCCGCCGTTTCCCGTGACCTCGAAGCAACCATGACTTTTAAAAGACTGACTGTTGTATTGCTGGCCTGCCTGACACTGTCCGCCTGTGGCGGCGTAGACCCGAATTCGCCGCTGGGCCAGCGCAAGGCGATCTTCAAACAGATGCTCAAGACAGGCGAAGACCTGGGCGGCATGCTGCGCGGGCGCATCCCGTTCGACGGCGCTAAATTTGCCGAAGGCGCGGTCAAGTTGGACGCGTTGTCCCATGAGCCGTGGAAACATTTTCCGAGCGTACGCGAAGAAGATCACACCAGTGCCAAGGATGATGTCTGGCAGAAGCAGGCGCAATTCCAGCACCTGGCCCGCGACCTTGAAGCGGCCACCGGTGAATTGGTGACCATCAGCCAAGTGCAGCCTTACAAGGCCAGCAACCTGGGGCCGGCGGTGCAGAAAGTCGAAGATGCCTGCAGCGCCTGCCATAAGCTGTTCCGGGACCACTGACCGGTTTTACTGATCGAGTTCTTCCACCGCGTCCTGCAGTTCTTTGCGGGACTCGGCGAGTTTGTCCTTACGTTTGTTGATCTTGTCTGCGTCGCCTTTTTTCATGGCCTTGTCGAGGTCGGCCTGACGGCGGCTGACTTCATGCTTGGCATCCAGCACCTTGTTTTCGCGCTCCTTCTTCAAGGACGCGTCGGTGCAGTTGGCGGTGACTTCGCTCAGGGCTTTTTCCAGGCCGGCTTGCTGGGCGCTGTTGCCGTGGGCCTTGGCCTGTTCGATCTGGGCGCTGATGGCTTGGCGCTTGGCGGCGCAGCCGGTGAGCTGAGGCGCCTCTTCGGCGGCCAGCACGGGGGTCGCCATGAAGCTTGCCAAGGTCAACAGGGCAAAGGGTGCTAGAAATTTCATGTGGGGCTCCAAGGTCGTAATCTGATGGTCGGCTCGGGTTCAAAAACCGTCGATGCCGGCCACGTGTAATGTGTCTGCCAAGGCCTGTACTTGCGGGTCGCGGAAAAAAGCGCTCAGTTGCGCCGCACGGCCCGGGCCGATGCCATCAATGGCCAGCCAGGCCTGGGTGTCGCGCGCGACCAGCGTCTGCCAGTCGCCTTCCAGGTTGTTGCGTGCCGCAGGCGGTACGCCCAGGGCTTTGAGCCATTGAGCAAAGGACTGTTGCCGCGCGTTGTGGAGGCTTTCGAGCACGCGCGCGCGGCTGCGATCACCCAAGCCATCAATGTTAGCAAGCTCTGCCGCATCCAGGGTTAACCAATCGAGAAAGCCTGCGATTAGACCGGCCTGGATCAATATGTTCCAGGTCTCACGCCCTATATGGGGTAATGCAAGGCCTTGATTGCTGCTCAGCCAGGTCAGGCGTGCGAGTAACTGCTCTTCGCAGCCGGGGTCCAGTTGCCAGCAGCTCAAGGCATGATAGTCCCGTGGGTCAGGCACTTTCAGGTCTGCCCTATGAGGGTTTCGCAGGATGACTTCATCCAGTCGCGGGATCACCTGGCCCGCCAGGCTGATGGAGACCTGGTCGCCAGGGCGGATATCCAGCGCTTGCCAACGCTTCAATGAGCCGGTACTCACCCGGCTGATCTGCCGGTCATCCAACCGCACGGGTTCCAGCTCAAGCATGGGCGTGATGCGTCCGGTGCGTCCGATCTTGAATTGCACGTTGCGCACCAGTGCCAGGGCCTTGGCCGCCGGGTACTTCCAGGCCACCGCCCAATAAGGTTCACTGGCCTGCCAGCGTTGGGCGGGTGCGCGCTGCGCCTGGTGCAGCACCACCCCATCGCTGGCGAATGGCAATGGATGGTTGTACCAATAGGCGCGCCAGTGCGTGGCGTCGGCGATATCTCGGATGGGCTGACTGTAGCGTCGGCTATCGGTAAAACCCCAGCGTGCCAGTGTGGCCAGGCGCTCGGTAAACGAGTCAGGCCCCTCCGGCCACGCCCACACGAACAGGCCTATGCCGGCCGCGTCGGCGTCGCTCAGTTGCAGGCGGTTCATCAGCCCGGCCACCTTGCTGCGGGCATTGAGCCCGCCGTTTGCCGATTGCACATGGTCGTCGAGTCGCCAATAGAGTTCGCCTTGCAACACCAGGTCGATAGGCTCCGGCAGTTGCTGGACAATGCCGGGGATCTTGCGCGCGGACACTGACCAGTCGCGGCCCATCAAGCCGTCGCCCCGGCTGATGACGTGCCGCAGGCGGCCTCGTTGATAGACCAGGGTCACCGCCACGCCATCCACCTTGGGTTGAATCCATACCTCTTCGCGTGTTTGCAGCCAGGTACCGACCGCCTGTTCATCTGGCAGCTTCTCAAGACCCGTATGGGCAATGGGGTGAGCTCGGGTGCCGCGTGAACTCGCCAGTGGCTTGTCGGGTTTCGTGAGGGAATCGGGGAAACATTGGCGCCAGCGGGCCAGGCGTTGACGCGCCTGGTCATAGAGTTCGTCGCTGACGGGGGATTGGTTGAGGCGGTGGTAGCTGTCGTCCCACAAGCGTATCTGTTCGGCCAAGGTCTTGACCTGTGCCCGGTCTGCGTCGGGACACTCCTCGGCCCACGCCACGCTGGGTAAAATGCTGAGTAAAAGCGCTAGCAGTAAATGCATCATGAGCATCCTTGCTCGAAAAGGGTGCCCAGCCTAAATGATCCACTCAGGCACAAAAAAGCCCCGACGTTGCGGGGCTTTTTACTGGGTGTTTCTATTTACTTGAACAGACCACCCAGGGCCTTCACGGCGTCTGGCTTATCGGCCTTGGCCTCCTGTGTTTGCTGCTTGGCGTCGGCTTTGGCCTGGGCTTCAGAAAGTTTGTCACAACCTTTGTTGATCTGGTCCTGCGCGGCTTTGAAGGCCTTCACTTTCAGGGTGTCTTTCTGGGCTTCGGCGACATCGATCTTGGCTTGCAGGTCGTTGGCTTGTTTCTGGCAATCGCCGGAGTTGCCGCCACCCAGTTGGGCGCTCAGGGCGCCACTCAGTGCGCTCAGGTCGGCGGCATTGACCGGCAGGGCGAACAGGCTGAGCAGCAGGGCGGCAGGGGCGAGCGTGGAAATGCGCATGAAAAACCTCAATGTTCGATTGCCTGCACGCTGATGAATCCCGGGCTGGCGCAGGGCAATATCCAAATAAGGTGAAGGGCCCGAGAGGGCGCGGATTCTAAGGGGCCATCATTGGGCCTGCAAGCTTTGGATCCAAAAAGCGTGAAGGTCGTCGCGCAATAAAAAAGCCCCGCCGGAATAACCCGGCGGGGCTCTTGTGCATCGAGAGCGATTACAGGCCGGCGGCAGTGCGCAGGTCGTTGGCGCGGTCGGTTTTTTCCCAGGTGAAGGTGGTGAACGTGTCGTCGCCGACAGTCTTCTGCGCAGGGGTACGACCGAAGTGGCCGTAGGCTGCGGTTTCCTGGTACATCGGGTGCAGCAGGTCGAGCATGGTGGTGATCGCGTAAGGGCGCAGGTCGAAGATCTCACGCACCAGCTTCACAATCTTGTCATCGCTGATCTTGCCGGTGCCGAAGGTATTCAGCGAGATCGACGTAGGCTGGGCCACACCGATAGCGTAGGACACCTGAATCTCGCAACGCTCGGCCAAGCCGGCGGCCACGATGTTCTTGGCCACGTAACGACCGGCATAGGCTGCCGAACGGTCAACCTTGGATGGATCTTTACCCGAGAACGCGCCGCCGCCGTGACGGGCCATGCCGCCATAGCTGTCGACGATGATCTTGCGACCGGTCAGGCCACAGTCGCCCACTGGGCCGCCGATGATGAACTGGCCAGTCGGGTTGATGTGAAACTGAGTGTCTTTGCTCAGCAGCTCGGCCGGCAGCACGTGCTTGACGATCAGCTCCATCACGCCTTCGCGCAGGTCGGCGTAGGACACGTCCGGGTTGTGCTGGGTCGACAGTACGACAGCGTCGATACCGACGACTTTGCCGCCTTCGTAACGGCAGGTCACCTGGGACTTGGCGTCCGGGCGCAGCCACGGCAGCAAGCCGGATTTGCGCGCTTCGGCCTGACGCTGTACCAACTGGTGCGAGAAGGTGATCGGCGCAGGCATCAGCACGTCGGTTTCGTTGCTGGCATAGCCGAACATCAGGCCCTGGTCGCCGGCGCCTTGATCTTCAGGCTTGGCACGGTCGACACCCTGGTTGATGTCCGGGGATTGCTTACCGATGATGTTCATCACGCCGCAGGTCGCGCCGTCGAAACCGACGTCGGAGCTGGTGTAGCCGATGTCGGTGATCACGTCACGAACGATCTGCTCCAGGTCAACCCAGGCTGTGGTGGTCACTTCGCCAGCGATGATCGCTACACCGGTTTTCACCAGAGTCTCGCACGCCACACGGGCGAACTTGTCTTCAGCAATGATGGCGTCCAGCACCGCGTCAGAAATCTGGTCGGCGATTTTGTCCGGATGCCCTTCAGACACGGACTCGGAGGTGAAAAGGGAGTATTCGCTCATCTCGATGTTTTCCTGATATTTACCGATGGTGAGTGTCGCCAGCCGGCCGCTGAAAATGGCGGACCTGAATCTGGAAACCATTACGTAAACCTACATAGAGGCTTTCCCCGGGAACAAGTCCCGCAGCGGTGGCCCAACGGGCCAGATCATCCTGTTCAAAACCCAACCAGAGATCACCGCAGGCCTCCCTGGCCCAATTCTGGTTGTGGCTGCATAAATCCGTAACCAGCAGGCTACCGCCGGGGTGCAGCAGCCCGGCCATTTGCTTGAGGGCGTCAGCGGGGGCGGCGAAATGGTGCAAGACCATGTTCAACACCACGCAGTCGGCCTTGATCGTTGTGTTGTTCAGTGCGTCGGCCAACTGCAAGCTGACATTGCCCAGCGACTCGCGCTCACAGAGCTGGCGTGCCAGTTCGAGCATCGCCGGGCTGTTGTCCAGTGCGGTGACTTGCTGGAAGCGCCGTGCCAGCTCTGGCAGGAAGCCGCCGTCGCCAGGGCCGACTTCCAGTGCCGTGGCGTCATCACTGAAGCTCAATTTGTCGAGCAGCGCCAATACGCTGTCGCGGTATTGGGCAAGGCCAGCAATCAGGTCTTGCTGGGCACGAAATTTCTCGGCAACCCGTGCGAAAAAATCCTGACTGGCGGCGGCGCGTTGCCCATGCACCTGGCCGATGCGCGACTGTACGTCGCCTGGCAGGCTCAGGTTATCCACTTCTTCAAGCAGGGCTGCGTGCAGCTTGCCACCCAGCAGCTCGGTATGGGGCAGGGCGCGGCGGTAGAAAATCGCATTGCCTTCGCGGCGGGTGGCCACCAGGTCGGCCTGGGCCAGCACCTTCAAGTGATGGCTCATGCCGGATTGGCCAATGGCAAAGATCTGCGCCAGTTCCAGTACGCCGAAGGAATCGTTGGCCAGTGCGCGCAACACGTTTAGACGCAACGGATCGCCAGCGGCCTTGCACAAGGCTGCCAGTTCATCGCCGTCGTCGGGGCGCAGTGAGGGCATGGGTAGATTCATAAGGCCAGCAGTCTAGTGACGGGTCGAGTGCATCGCAAGGCCAATATCAAAAAGTTTTGATATTGATCGATAAGTGGCGGTTATAAGCCGCCGCTATAACCTTTAGACGAACCGGCTAAAGCTTTCTGCAAGGGATTGATGCCCAAAGCACAGGAAAAACACCCCCAAGTGACTATCTGTCATTGCCCACAGGCGGTGGCTGAGGGAAAATGCCGGTCCTTTTTTCCGTTTCTTTTAAGCAACCCCCAGGAGATCAGCGATGCCCAGCCGTCGTGAGCGTGCCAACGCCATTCGTGCCCTCAGCATGGATGCCGTGCAAAAAGCCAACAGCGGCCATCCCGGTGCCCCGATGGGCATGGCGGATATCGCCGAGGTGCTTTGGCGTGACTACCTGAAACACAACCCGAGCAACCCGTCGTTCGCCGACCGTGACCGCTTCGTGCTGTCCAACGGCCACGGTTCGATGCTGATCTACTCGCTGCTGCACCTGACCGGCTACGACGTCACCATCGACGACCTGAAAAGCTTCCGTCAACTGCACAGCCGCACCCCGGGCCACCCGGAATTCGGCTACACCCCAGGCGTCGAGACCACCACCGGTCCCCTGGGCCAAGGCCTGGCCAACGCCGTTGGCTTCGCGCTGGCTGAGAAAGTCCTGGGCGCGCAGTTCAACCGCCCTGGCCACGACATCGTCGATCACCACACCTATGTGTTCCTGGGTGATGGCTGCATGATGGAAGGTATTTCCCACGAAGTCGCTTCCCTGGCCGGCACCCTGGGCCTGGGCAAGCTGATCGCCTTCTACGATGACAACGGCATCTCCATCGACGGCGAAGTCGAAGGCTGGTTCACCGATGACACCCCTAAGCGTTTCGAAGCCTACAACTGGCAGGTGATCCGCAACGTCGACGGCCACGATCCGGAAGAGATCAAGACCGCCATCGACACCGCCCGCAAGAGCGCGCAGCCGACCCTGATCTGCTGCAAGACCACCATCGGTTTCGGCTCGCCGAACAAGCAGGGCAAAGAAGACTGCCACGGCGCCCCACTGGGTGACGCGGAAATCGCCTTGACCCGTGAAGCCCTGAAGTGGAACCACGGCCCGTTCGAAATCCCGGCCGACATCTACGCCGAATGGGATGCCAAGGAAAAAGGCCTGGCCACCGAAGCCGAGTGGGACCAGCGTTTCGCTGCCTACTCCGCCGAATTCCCTGAGCTGGCCAATGAGCTGGTCCGTCGCCTCGCCGGTGACCTGCCTGCCGACTTCTCGGAAAAAGCCTCGGCCTACATCGCCGAAGTCGCGGCCAAGGGCGAGACCATCGCCAGCCGTAAAGCCAGTCAGAACACCCTGAACGCCTTTGGCCCATTGCTGCCGGAGATCCTCGGCGGTTCGGCTGACCTGGCCGGTTCCAACCTGACCCTGTGGAAAGGCTGCAAAGGCGTGTCGGCGGAAGACGCCAGCGGCAACTACATGTACTACGGCGTACGTGAGTTCGGCATGAGCGCGATCATGAACGGCGTATCCCTGCACGGCGGCCTGGTGCCTTACGGCGCGACCTTCCTGATGTTCATGGAATACGCCCGCAACGCCGTACGCATGGCTGCGCTGATGAAGAAGCGCGTGATCCACGTCTACACCCACGACTCCATCGGCCTGGGTGAAGACGGCCCGACGCACCAGCCGGTCGAGCAACTGACCAGCCTGCGTACCACGCCGAACCTGGATTGCTGGCGCCCAGCCGATGCGGTGGAATCTGCCGTGGCCTGGAAGCACGCCATCGAGCGCAAGGACGGCCCTTCGGCGCTGATCTTCTCGCGTCAGAACCTGCAGCACCAAGTGCGTACCGACGCGCAGATCGCCGACATCAGCCGTGGCGGCTACGTGCTCAAGGACTGCATCGGCGAGCCGGAGCTGATCCTGATCTCCACCGGTTCCGAAGTGGGCCTGACCGTTCAAGCCTATGACAAGCTGACTGCCCAAGGCCGCAACGTACGTGTTGTGTCCATGCCGTGCACCAGCGTGTTCGAAGCCCAGGACGCCGGCTACAAGCAATCGGTGCTGCCGTTGCAGGTCAGCGCGCGTATCGCCATCGAAGCGGCTCACGCCGACTACTGGTACAAGTACGTGGGCCTGGAAGGCCGCGTGATTGGCATGACCACCTACGGTGAGTCGGCGCCGGCGCCAGCGTTGTTCGAAGAGTTCGGTTTCACCCTGGAAAACATCCTGGGTCAGGCTGAAGAGCTGCTGGAAGACTAAAGCGCGAACGCGGTGGTCAACTGGCCGCCGCACCCCTTGTAGGAGCTGGCTTGCCAGCGATGGCGTCCGTCCAGTCAACATCCATGTTGAAGCTGATGGCCTCATCGCTGGCAAGCCAGCTCCTACAATGGTTTGTGTCGCCCATAATGCGAGAACCCCATGCCTCAACCGCGTCCCTACAAAGTTGCACTCAACGGCTACGGCCGCATTGGTCGTTGCGTCTTGCGTGCTCTGTTCGAGCGAGGGGCGGCGGCCGGGTTTGAAATTGTTGCTATCAATGATCTGGCCGACATGGCCAGCATCGAATACCTGACACGCTTTGACTCCACCCACGGCCGCTTCCCTGGCGAAGTGCGGGTCGAAGGCGATTGTCTGCACATTAATGGCAACTGCGTGCAGGTCCTGCGCAGTGCCACCCCCGAAGGCATCGACTGGAAGACACTGGGCGTCGACCTGGTGCTGGAGTGTTCCGGTGTCTATCACACCCGTGCCGATGGCCAGCGTTTCCTCGACGCCGGCGCGCCGCGTGTGCTGTTTTCCCAGCCGATGGCCAGCGAGGCGGATGTCGACGCCACCATCGTCTACGGCATCAACCAGGATTGCCTGACCGGCGATGAGCTGCTGGTGTCCAACGCTTCTTGCACCACCAACTGCAGCGTGCCGCTCTTGCGCCTGCTGGATCAGGCGATTGGCCTGGACTACGTGTCGATCACCACGATCCACTCGGCGATGAATGACCAGCCGGTGATCGACGCCTACCACCACGAAGACCTGCGCCGTACCCGCTCGGCGTTCCAGTCAGTGATTCCGGTGTCCACCGGCCTGGCGCGCGGCATCGAGCGACTGCTGCCGGAACTTGCCGGGCGAATCCAGGCCAAAGCCGTACGGGTGCCGACGGTGAACGTGTCTTGCCTGGACATCACCATGCAGACCGTCAGCGACACCGATGCGATGGAGGTCAACCGGATCCTGCGCGACGCCGCCACCAGCGGCCCGCTCAAAGGCTTGCTGGCCTACACCGAGTTGCCCCACGCCAGTTGTGATTTCAACCATGACCCGCATTCGGCGATTGTCGATGCCAGCCAGACCCGCGTTTCCGGCCCACGGCTGGTGAATATCCTGGCCTGGTTCGACAACGAATGGGGCTTTGCCAACCGAATGCTGGATGTTGCGGAACATTATCTGCACATCGCCTCTAAACAACCTCAACAGTAATTCAGGAACTGCGACCCATGACCGTGTTGAAGATGACCGACCTCGATCTGCAAGGTAAGCGCGTACTGATCCGCGAAGACCTCAACGTCCCAGTCAAGGACGGTGTTGTCACTAGCGATGCGCGAATCCTGGCCTCGCTGCCGACCATCAAGCTGGCCCTGGAAAAAGGCGCGGCCGTGATGGTCTGCTCCCACCTGGGTCGTCCGACCGAGGGTGAGTTCTCCGCCGAAAACAGCCTCAAGCCTGTCGCCGATTACCTCAGCAAGGCTCTGGGCCGCGACGTGCCGCTGGTGGCTGACTACCTGGGCGGCGTTGACGTTAAAGCCGGCGACATCGTGCTGTTCGAAAACGTACGCTTCAACAAGGGCGAGAAAAAGAACAGCGACGAACTGGCCCAGCAATATGCAGCGCTGTGCGACGTGTTCGTGATGGATGCGTTCGGCACCGCTCACCGTGCTGAGGGTTCGACCCACGGCGTGGCCAAGTTCGCCAAGGTTGCCGCCGCTGGCCCGCTGCTGGCTGCTGAGCTGGACGCACTGGGCAAGGCGCTGGGTGCTCCGGCTCAGCCAATGGCTGCCATCGTGGCCGGCTCCAAGGTGTCCACCAAACTGGACGTGCTCAACAGCCTGAGCCAGATCTGCAACCAGTTGATCGTCGGTGGCGGCATCGCCAACACCTTCCTGGCCGCAGCCGGTCACCCGGTGGGCAAGTCCCTGTACGAGCCGGACCTGCTCGACACGGCCCGTGCCATCGCCGCCAAAGTCAGCGTGCCATTGCCGGTCGACGTCGTGGTCGCCAAGGAATTTGCCGAAAGCGCCGAAGCCACCGTCAAGCTGATCGCTGATGTGGCCGCCGACGACATGATCCTGGACATCGGCCCACAAACCGCAGCCAACTTCGCCGAACTGCTGAAAGCCTCGCAGACCATCCTGTGGAACGGTCCAGTGGGTGTGTTCGAATTCGACCAGTTCGGTAACGGCACCAAAGTGCTGGCCAAGGCCATCGCAGAAAGCTCGGCCTTCTCCATCGCCGGCGGCGGCGACACCCTGGCGGCCATCGATAAATATGGCGTTGCTGACCAAATCTCCTACATTTCTACCGGTGGCGGCGCATTCCTCGAATTCGTCGAAGGCAAAGTGCTGCCGGCCGTGGAAGTGTTGGAAACCCGAGCCAAAGGCTGAGGCTCGTGATCCGGAAAAGGAGTGTTCCCATGATCAAGTCGTTGGCAATGGTGATCGCAGCGGGCCTGTTGGCCGGCTGCGGCAGCACGCCAAGCGCAGAGCCGGACGCTGGCAAGCCTGCGGCACAGCAGAAAAAGAGCTGCTACCAGGCGGACTGGCAAGCCGAGACCATGCCGGTGATCAACAAGCGCATTGGCAACGAACGGCTGGAGAAATACGACGCCGCGCCCAACGGTCAGGAACAGGGTTGCCCTTGACGGGTCTGATCAACTGGCGGCCATCGGTCGCCTCACGAGGATTGGCAATGAAAGGCGTTTTCGCCCTGGCAGCCCTGGCCCTGTTGGCCGGCTGCAGCAGCATGAACATGTTCAGCAACAAGGCAGAAACTGCCGACAAGTGGACCACCTGGACCTGCGACAGCAAGGCTGAGGTGAACTGGCGCTTTGCTAATCAGGCCAAATCCGAGGTGGATGTCCGTTTGGGCGGTTCCGACCAGGTTTACCGCCTCAAGCAGGACGTTGCCGCCTCGGGCGTGCTGTACAGCGACGGCCAATTGGCGTTTCACACAAAAGGTGAGGAAGGCCTGGTTTACTGGGTCGCCACCGATGATTTGATCGGGCGTGGCTGCAAAGCGCAGTAAGCCTGACAGCAATAACGATTCAGCAGGCCAGGTATTGAAAACCTGGCCGGCAATAACTTGAATAGCAGCCGCCGCTACGGCAGGCTTGCACGATTAACGACCCTCGACCGGGAGAGACAACACAATGGCACTTATCAGCATGCGTCAAATGCTGGACCACGCAGCCGAGTTCGGCTACGGCGTCCCAGCCTTTAACGTCAACAACCTTGAGCAGATGCGCGCCATCATGGAAGCCGCTGACAAGACCGACTCCCCCGTGATCGTCCAGGCTTCAGCCGGTGCGCGCAAATACGCCGGTGCCCCGTTCCTGCGTCACCTGATCCTCGCCGCAATCGAAGAGTTCCCGCACATCCCGGTGTGCATGCACCAGGACCACGGCACCAGCCCGGACGTGTGCCAGCGCTCCATCCAACTGGGCTTCAGCTCGGTGATGATGGACGGCTCCCTCGGCGAAGACGGCAAGACCCCGACCGACTACGAGTACAACGTACGCGTCACCCAACAAACCGTGGCCATGGCTCACGCCTGCGGCGTATCGGTTGAAGGCGAGCTGGGTTGCCTGGGTTCCCTGGAAACCGGCATGGCCGGCGAAGAAGACGGCATCGGCGCTGAAGGCGTGCTGGATCACAGCCAGATGCTGACCGACCCGGAAGAAGCAGCAGACTTCGTGAAAAAGACCCAGGTCGACGCCCTGGCCATCGCCATCGGCACCAGCCACGGCGCCTACAAGTTCACCAAGCCGCCTACCGGCGACGTGCTGGCCATCGACCGCATCAAGGAAATCCACAAACGCATCCCCAACACCCACCTGGTAATGCACGGTTCTTCCTCGGTGCCGCAAGAGTGGCTGGCGATCATCAACCAGTACGGCGGCGACATCAAAGAAACCTACGGCGTGCCGGTTGAAGAAATCGTTGAAGGCATCAAGTACGGCGTGCGCAAGGTCAACATCGACACCGACCTGCGCCTGGCGTCCACCGGTGCGATGCGTCGCCTGATGGCCACCAACCCAAGCGAGTTCGACCCGCGTAAGTTCTTCGGCGCGACCGTGACCGCGATGCGTGATGTGTGTATCGCACGTTATGAAGCGTTTGGTACTGCGGGGAATGCTTCGAAGATCAAGCCGATCTCGCTGGAAGCGATGTACCAGCGTTATTTGAAAGGCGAGTTGAACGCTAAGGTGAACTAAACCTCAGCGTTTATAAAAGAAGCCCGCAGCGATGCGGGCTTTTTTTGTGGCTGCAATTCAATCGTGATCAATATCCAGCTTCGCAAACGTCACCCGTGCGCCTTCCTTGCTGTCCCCACTGTTGTCCTGCACATAGGCGCCTGCCTTGAAGTACAACGGCTTCGCCCCCCACGCGGCACCAATGCGCTCATTCCATTCACCATCCGCGGCATACACGCTGAGCAGCCCGGCTTTGTTGAGGTTGATCACGTAGGTAAAGCTCTTCTCCAGCGGCACATTCGACGCCACGATGATCACCCGTCCTTCATCCTCATCCGGGCGCATGCGCACTTTGGCGACGATATTGCCGGTTTGGGTTTTTTCCTTGAATTGATATTCCAGCTTGATCAGGGGCTTCTGGCTGTCATAGGCGTGAATCTGCCCGATGACGATCTTGCCGGTGGAAGGCACCTGATTGACCTCCAGCGTGGCGCGCAGGAAGTTGTCCGCGTCGGGGTAGGTCCAATTGCGTAGCCGCCCATCGGCGTAGGTTTCACGCAATTCGCTGCGCGGGTACACGGCGTTCTCGGTGCGAGTGCCGGTGACCGGTGTCCAGAATTGCACGTTGCTGCCTTCGGCCTGGAAATACTGGTCGTTGAAGCCATTCATCAGCTTCGGGGTATCGATGGTGGCGGGCGGGGAGCCGACCGGGATGCTGAGGTTCCAGGTGGAAAGGTCGATCATGGCATTTGCCTTTTTACAGAAGGTGAAGGCTTTGGCCCGTGGGCCAGTCAGGTTCTTTATAGGTGGTGTTAACCGTCTTGTTAAATGATTGATGGCAACTTATTGGCGTCAAATGAATGCCAAAAAGCCATGTTTCCCGTGAATCGTGGGCTGTAGCGGTTGACCGTTAGTCGGCTTCCTGAAAATTGGCGCAATGATGGCACCGTCGTTACTTCTGCTTTTTTGGAAGCGGGGCTAGAGTGAGGCCTCAGAGTTTGTCCGGGTTTTCTGTCAGAATTGACCGGAGTGGCTCCCAAGGAAGAGACGTAGCATGGAATGCGCTCCACACCACGCCGATGGCAGTTCAGTTCTTTTGGTCGTCGATGACTACCCGGAAAACCTGGTCAGTATGCGTGCGCTTTTGCAGCGTGAAGACTGGCGGGTGATCACCGCAGGTTCTGGCCTGGAAGCCTTGGAGTTGCTGCTCGCCCACGACGTCGATCTGGTCTTGCTGGACGTGCGCATGCCCGGCATGGACGGCTTCGAAGTGGCCCGCCTGATGCGCGGCAGCCAACGCACGCGCATGACACCGATCATCTTCCTTACGGCCAACGCCCAGTCGCCTGCCGCGGTGCTGGAGGGTTATGCCAGTGGCGCCGTCGATTACCTGTTCAAGCCGTTTGACCCGAATATTCTCAAGCCCAAGGTCCAGGCCCTGTTGGAGCACCAGCGCAATCGCCGGGCCTTGCAGCGACTGAGCCATGACCTGGAGTCCGCCCGTGCCTTTAATGCATCGGTGCTGGATAACGCCGCCGAGGGCATTCTGGTGGTGGGTGAGGGCAGTGTGATCGAGTACGCCAACCCGGCTATTTCGCGGCTGCTGAATGCCACCATGACGGAACTGCAGGGTGAGAGCTTCCTGAGTTTCCTGCAAAAACCCCATGTGCCGGCCTGGCTGGGGTTCCCGATGTTCGAGGCGTATCGCAAAGGCGAAACGTGGCGCCAGCACGACGCTATCTTACGCACCGGTCGCGGTCAGCAGGTACCGGTGGCGCTGTCTTGCGCGCCGTTGCCTGCCGAGCAGAAGGCCATGGTAGTGACCGTGCTGGACATGTCCGAAGTGCGTCATCTGCACCAGCAACTGGAGTTCCAGGCCGTCACCGACCCGTTGACCGGGTTGTTGAACCGGCGTGGTTTCCACCAGGCAGCAGAGAACACATTGCTGCGCAGCGAGCGTAATGAGCTATCCCTAGTGTTGCTGTATCTGGACTTGGATGGCTTCAAGCGGGTTAATGACTCGTTGGGACATGACGCAGGCGACCGGGTGTTGCGCTGGGTCTCGGAACAGATGCAGGCCTGTTTGCGATCTGGCGATATGCTCGGGCGCATGGGCGGGGATGAATTCACGGCGTTGCTGGAACTGGAATTCCCGGAGCAAGCCGCGAAGATTGCGGAAAAACTGATCGAACGAGTGTCGGTGTGCCAGCAGATCGATGGCCTGGATGTGATGCTGGGTGTCAGCATCGGTATTGCCACGTTCCCGGATTGTGGCTCGGACTTGAATGGCCTGCTGCGCGCCGCCGACATTGCCATGTACGAAGCCAAGCGTGCGGGCCGTCAGCAATATCGCTATTACGACCAGGAAATGAACGGCCGCGCCCGCTCGCGCCTGATGCTCGAAGACAGTGTGCGCACGGCGATTCAGAACAAGGATTTCACCCTGGTCTATCAGCCTCAAGTTTCTCTGGAGGACGGCCGCCTGCGTGGCGTTGAAGCGCTGTTGCGCTGGCAGCATCCGAGTGTTGGCGATGTGCCGCCGGGGTTGTTTCTGCCGTTGCTGGAAGAGGCGCGGTTGATCAGCCAACTCAGCACCTGGATTTATCAACAGGTCGCCGCGCAGCGCCAGGTGTGGCAAGCAACGTTTGGTGATGAGTTGGTGCTGAGCGTGAGCCTCTCCAGCAACCAGTTCAATATGCCCAACCTGGCCAGCCAACTGCAGCAGGTGATGGAGCGACATGGGTTGCAGGGTCGACAACTGGAGGTGGAAATCAGTGAAGACTGCCTGATGAGTAACCTTGAGGAGTCGATCAAGCAGCTCAAATTGTTGCGCCAGATCGGCGTGCGCACCGCTCTGGATGATTTTGGCCTGGGCAATTGCTCCCTGGCGCATCTGCGCGATTTGGCGTTCGATACGCTCAAACTCGACCCGCAATTGGTTGCGCGCCTGCCGGGTTCCGCACGGGACGCGGTGATGGCACGCAGCATCATCGAGCTGTGCGGGCATTTTGAGGTTGTGGTAGTCGCTGAAGGTGTCGAAACCCAGGAGCAAGCCCAATGGCTCAAGGCCAACGGCTGCCCGTTTATCCAGGGCCCGTTGGCGGCGCAGCCGTTGATGGCCGAGGAAGTGACGGAGTGGAGTCGCGCCCGCCTGGGCTGAATTCGTTACACTGACGGCCGTCCGAACCTGTTGCAGACCCCATGACCGCGCTGAAATACCTCCAGGCCTATCCCGCCGCCCTTCAGGAGCAAGTGCGCCAACTGATCGCCAAGGACCAGTTGGGTGCCTACCTGGAACAACGTTACCCCGAACGCCACGCCGTGCAGAGCGACAAGGCCCTGTACGCCTACGCCCTGGCCTTGAAGCAGGAACACCTGCGCAATGCACCGGCCATCGACAAAGTGCTGTTCGATAACCGCCTGGACCTGACCCATCGTGCGCTTGGCCTGCACACCACGATTTCACGGGTGCAGGGCGGCAACCTTAAATCCAAGAAAGAGATTCGCATTGCCGCGTTGTTCAAGGAGGCCGCACCAGAGTTTCTGCGCATGATCGTCGTGCACGAACTGGCGCACTTCAAGGAATCGGACCACAACAAAGCGTTCTATAAACTCTGTGAGTACATGATGCCGGGCTACCACCAGGTGGAATTCGACCTGCGCGTCTACCTCACGTACCGCGACCTGCAGGGCAAACCCTGACCGCACAAGGCGACCGACCATGGATGTGAGTAAGACCAAGAGCAGCTTCTATCGCCGCCTCTACGTGGCTTATCTAATCGACAGCGGGCAGGCCAGCAATGTCCCGGCGCTGACCGACGCCACCGGCATGCCCCGGCGCACGGCGCAGGACACGATTGCGGCGCTGGCCGACCTGGACATTGTGTGTGAATTCGAGCAGGAGGACGGTGCCCGCAACCATGCCGGGCACTATCGGATTCGCAGCTGGGGAGCGATCGATCGGCGCTGGATCGAGGCCAATCTCGCGCAGATCAAGCAGGTGCTGGGTTACCCCTAGTCCTTTCTCATGCCGATGTGCGGAATATCATCTTCAAGGTATTCCTCACCGGCGACGACAAACCCGTAGCGCCCGTAGTAGCCCTGCAAATGCGCCTGGGCTGACAGGAAAATCGGTGTTTGTGGCCAGATATCGTCAATCCGCTTGAGTGTTTCTTCCATCATCCGATGCCCCAGCCCGGTGCCACGCGCTACCGGCGCCACAATCACGCGGCCGATTACCACGTCACCACCTTGGGTTTCTGGGTCCAGCAGGCGCAGGTAGGCTACCAACTGGTCATCCTGCCAGGCCATCAAATGGTGGGTGTCGCCGGAAAGATCCTGCCCATCGAGATCCTGGTAGACGCATTTCTGCTCGACAACGAAGACCTCGTTGCGCAGGCGCAGGATGGCGTAAAGCTGCTCCTTGCCCAGGTCATCGTGGTGCTTGCAAACCCATTCAACGGTCATGGCATGTTCTCTTATAGATGTCTGTTGCGGATAGTAAGCGCGGCAGGCGTTTGTGTCTAAATCGGTTATTTTTGTGAGTGAAATCAAATTGCCATCATTGAGTGCGTCCTGCGCCGGTTTCTTTGTGTAATCTGAGCTACTGTTAGAACCTCAGGCCCCGCCTGAGCTAAGGCCACCGCCTGCCTGCCAAGGACTTTGAGCATGCCGCGATTCCCTCGTGCCGTTGCTTTGATTGGAGTGTTGTTGCTGGCCCAGCCAGCCTTCGCACAGCGTCTGCGCCTGGTAGCGGACGCCTGGCCACCCTTTACCGACGCCACCTTGATCAATGGCGGGCTGGCCACCGATATCGTCAGCACCGCCCTGGCCCGCGCGGGTTATGCCAGTGATTTCGAACAGGTGCCTTGGGCCCGGGCGTTGATGGGCGTGGGCGACGGCCGTTATGACGTCTTGGTGAATGCCTGGTACGACGATGCGCGCACACAACTGGGGCAATTCTCCAGCGAATACCTGCTCAATCGCGTGCGTTTCATCAAGCGGCGTGACGATCCCATTGAATTCCAGAACCTTGAGCAACTGCACGACTACCCCATCGCCGTGGTGCGTGGATATGCCTATTCGGCGGCGTTCGATGGCGATGCGCAGTTGCAGAAAGTGCCGGTGCATAACTTCGCAATGGCGGTGCGCATGCTGGCGGCACAGCGGGTACGGCTGACGGTGGAGGATGAATATGTGGCGCGTTATTACCTCTCCCGCGAGTCGGCGCGGGTGCGCAATTCGGTGGAGTTTTTACCCAAGCCTTTGAGTGAAAACAGTCTGCATATCTTAGTGAGCTTGAAGAACCCCGAGCATGAACAGATCGTCGCCAGCTTTGACCGGGAGATTGCCAAGATGAAGGCGGACGGCAGTTATGCGCGGTTGATGAAGCAGCACGGGATGTAGGAGCGAGCTTGCTCGCAAAAAATCCGAGAGCACCGCGTAAAACCAGATGCGCTGCGTCATCGTTGACGATCTTCGCGAGCAAGCTCGCTCCTACACTTCTTTGATCAGGTGCGCAGCCAACGTGCGCAACGGTCCTAACTGCCGACAAATCAACGCCAATTGCGTCTGCACCAATCGCTGCCCTTCATCAATCTCATCCGGCATCTGTTCCAGGTCGGCTGCCAACGCTTCCTCGGCATCGCTCTGAATCGCAATCGGCTGCTTGTTGGCCAACCCCGTGGCGATTTCATCAATACTCGCCGCCAAGGTATTCCCGGCGCCATCGATCAGATGCTCGCGCACCTCCGCTGGCAGTTGGGTTTCGCGGTGCGCGCCCAGCCCTGACAAATAGCTGAGCAACGTGTGCGACAGCACCAGGAAGCGGAAGCCCACATCCGCCTCCTTACGGAAGTGCCCCGGCTCCATCAGCATGTTCGCCAGAGTCGTCGACAGCGCCGCATCGGCGTTGTGTGCATTGCGTCGCGCCAGGCGGTAGGCCAGGTCGTCGCTTTTGCCGGCGGCGTATTGCTGCATGATCTGGCGCAAATAGATGCTGTTGCAGGTCAGGGTGTTGGCCAGCACTTTGTTCAGGCGCCGGCCCTGCCAATCCGGCAGGAACAGGAACACCGCCAGGCCCGCAATCAAGCTGCCGAGCAAGGTGTCGAACAGACGCGGCAGGAACAGCCCGTAGCCGTCACCCACCTGGTTGAAGCAGAACAGCACCATCAAGGTGATGGCGGCGGTGGCCAGGGTGTAGCGGGTGGTGCGGTTGATAAAGAACACCAGGCCGGCGGCGATGGCGAACATCGACTGCACCAAGGGGCTCGGGAACAGATCGAACAAGGCCCACGCCACGGTCAGGCCGATGGCGGTGCCGATGATCCGCTGGCCGAGCTTGCGCCGTGTGGCGCCGTAAT
Organism: Pseudomonas reactans; assembly: GCF_013385825.1. Taxonomy (GTDB): domain Bacteria; phylum Pseudomonadota; class Gammaproteobacteria; order Pseudomonadales; family Pseudomonadaceae; genus Aquipseudomonas; species Aquipseudomonas reactans. The sequence continues at coordinate 235,153 of NZ_JACAPG010000008.1, forward strand.
TCGGCTGGCACACGAACAGCGTGGTCAGGATGATCCAGTAGCCTTGGGAGGCGTGAATCGCATGCAACATGCCGTAGCCCACGGTCAGCGCCAGGGACAGGCGCAGGGCATGGCGGAACAGCAACGAGGTGGGCGTCATCTGCGTACGCAGTCGCGTCCACATTTCCTTGAGGTTGCGCGGGGCGCGGTCCAGCAGGTTGCTGTCGGTGGCGTCGGCCAGGCTGTCGGGGTTGCTGGCGTCGCCCAGCAGGCGATCCAGCGTCGACAGGTTGGCCGCCAGCGCGCGCAACGAGCGCAGCAGGCCGCGCCAGGCGGGGTTGCTCTGGATGCGCAGGTGTTCCAGGGAGGCGTTCAGGTCGCCCAGGGCCTCGGCGAAGCTGTCGTCATAGATGAACGGCTGGCGCAGCTGGATCGACTCGGCCAGGGCCTGGCAGGCCTTGCCCTGCTGGCGCAGCAGGCGCTGGCAACGGAACAGCACATCGCTGTGGAAGAAGGCTTCGGCCAGGGCGTTGTAAGGGTAGTGGGACGAGCTGGCGCGTTCGTGGATGTCCTGGGCCAGGAAGTACAGCTTCAGGTAGCGGCTGACTTTCGAGCCAGGGCGGCCATTGCCCACGCGGTGCAGGATGATTTCCTTCGCCGCATTCAGCGCGGCAACGACTCGCCCATTTTGCTGGGCCAGTTCCAGGCGACGCGCTTCCACATCCAGTTGGCGAATCGGTTCAAACAACGAAGACTTGAGCTTGAGGTAACGACCCAGTTCGCGAAACAACCGCGCCAGGCTTTGCTGCACCGGCTGGTTGGAAAACAACGCTTGCCACAGCACCGACAGCGCGCCGTACCAGGCGGCACCGGCCACCAGCAGCAGCGGCTCATGCCAGAAGTCCGAGACCGCGCCACCGCGCTGGTCCACGCCGATCATGGTGTACACCGACAGGATCAGCGTCGCGGAGGCAATCGCGCCATAACGTTCGCCCAAGGCGCCGAGCATGGTCAGGCAGAAGGTGGCCAGGGCCAGGGAGATCGCGAAGATCCAGGGATAAGGGAACAGCAGCTCCACCGACAGCGCGGCGATGCTGAAACACACCAGCGTCACCGCCAGGGCATTGAGACGGCCTTGCCAACTGTCATCGGTCTCGGCCAGGGCGCTGGCGATAATCCCCAGGAACAACGGGATCAGCAGCGTCATCTCATCCTGATACCAGCACAGCGCCATGCTGCCGGTGAGGGCGATGAACACTCGGATGCTGTAACTGAATTTATCCAGCGCCCACAGGCGCCGCATGGACTGCTTGAACGAGGTCGATGACATGAAGTCTGGAGTCTTCCGGGACGATGCCGCTAAATTGAGCTATCAAGGACGCCACGGCAAGCGTGGCGATCACATCCAACGGCAAAATTTATTCCACTGCGCCGATCAAGCGTACTGCGCCGCCGCGTAACCCGAAGCCCAGGCCCACTGGAAGTTGAAGCCGCCCAGGTGACCGGTCACATCCAGCACTTCACCGATAAAGTACAAGCCGGGGCTTTTCAGCGATTCCATGGTCTTGGACGACACTTCCCGTGTGTCCACGCCACCCAACGTGACTTCCGCCGTGCGATAGCCTTCGGTACCTGCCGGCACCAATTGCCAGTTGCCGAGTTTTTGCGCGATGTCGGCAATTTCGGCGTGGGTGTACTGCTTCATCGGCTTGGACGCAAACCAGGTGTCCGCCAGCAGGTTGGCCATCTTCTTGGTGAAGATCTCGCCCAGCAGGGTTTTCAGCTCGCTGTTGGGACGCTCGACCTGTTGCTGTTGCAGCCAGGTGTGGGCGTCGTGGTCGGGCAGCAGGTTGATCTCCACCGTGTCGCCGGATTCCCAATACGAAGAAATCTGCAGGATCGCCGGCCCACTCAGGCCACGGTGGGTAAACAGGATGTTCTCGCGAAAGCTCTGGCCGTTGCAGCTCACCAGGCAATCTACCGACGTGCCCGACAACTCGCCGCACAAGTCCTTGAGCTGATCGGTGATGGTGAACGGTACCAGCCCGGCGCGCGTCGGCAGCAGTTCGTGGCCGAATTGCTTGGCCACCTGATAACCAAAACCAGTGGCGCCCAGGGTGGGAATCGACAGGCCGCCGGTGGCGATCACCAGGGATTCACAGCGCAGTTCACCCAGGGTGGTCTGCAGCTGATAACCGCTGTCGAGCTTGGCGATTTCCTGGATCGATGTGTCCAGGTGCAGGCTCACGCCGACCTGGATGCACTCGTCCAAGAGCATGCCGAGGATGTCGCTGGACTTGTTATCGCAGAACAGCTGGCCGAGCTTCTTCTCGTGGTACGGCACGCCGTGCTTGGCCACCAACCCGATAAAGTCCCACTGGGTGTAGCGGGCCAGGGCGGACTTGCAGAAATGCGCGTTCTGGGACAGGAAGTTGGCAGGCTCGGTATACATATTGGTGAAGTTGCAGCGGCCACCACCCGACATCAGGATCTTCTTGCCGGCCTTGTTCGCGTGGTCGATCAACATCACCTTGCGCCCACGTCCGGCGGCGGTCAGTGCGCACATCAAGCCTGCGGCGCCGGCGCCAATGATCACAACTTCGGTCGAGCGCAAAACGGTGTCCTCATACATGAATCGATACGATCACTGTAGGAGCGAGCTTGCTCGCGAAAAACGTCAACGAAAACGCGTGTTGTCTGGTTAAACGCGGCGCGCTTAGGTTTTTCGCGAGCAAGCTCGCTCCTACAGGGGGGCGGTGGTGTTCTTACAGGATCCGCACGCGCAACGAACGGCCTTTGATCTTGCCGTCGTTCAAACGCTGCAACGCCTGCTTGGCGATCCCGCGCTCCACGGCCACGAAAGCTTGGAAGTCAAAGATCGCGATCTTGCCGACCTGGGCTCCCGGGATGCCGGCTTCACCGGTCAGTGCACCGAGGATGTCGCCTGGGCGAACCTTGTCTTTGCGGCCGGCAGCGATGCACAGGGTGCTCATCTGTGGCAGCAACGGGCCACCGCTTTGCGGCTTGAGGTTGTCCAGTTGGTCCCAGTTCAGCGGCGACTTCTGCAGTTGCTCGATGGCCTGGGCGCGGTGCGCCTCGGACGGCGCCACCAGGCTGATCGCAATGCCGGTCTCACCGGCACGGCCGGTACGGCCGACGCGGTGGATGTGGATTTCCGAGTCGCGGGCCAGTTCGACGTTGATCACCATGTCCAGCGAATCAATGTCCAAACCACGGGCAGCCACGTCGGTGGCAACCAGCACTGAGGTGCTGCGGTTGGCGAACATTGCCAGCACCTGGTCACGGTCGCGCTGTTCCAGGTCGCCATGCAGGCCGACGGCGGAAATGCCCTTGGCCGTCAGGTGATCCACGGTTTCCTGCACTTGCTGCTTGGTGAAGCAGAACGCTACGCAAGACGCTGGGCGGAAGTGCGCCAACACCTTGGTCACCGCGTCCATGCGCTCTTCCGGCGAGATCTCGTAGAAACGCTGCTCAATCTGGTCATCCGAGTGGAACGCTTCGGCCTTCACTTGCTGCGGCGCACGCATGAATTTGGAAGCAAGCTGCTTGATGCTCACCGGGTAAGTGGCCGAGAACAGCAGGGTCTGTCGGCGTGGCGGGGTCTTGCTGATGATGTCTTCGATGGCGTCGTAGAAGCCCATGTCGAGCATGCGGTCGGCTTCGTCGAGGATCAGCGTGTTCAGGCCGTCGAGGACCAGCGAGCCCTTGCGCAAGTGCTGCTGGATACGGCCCGGCGTGCCGACGATGACGTGGGCGCCGTGTTCCAGGGAAGCGATCTGCGGGCCAAGGGACACGCCGCCGCACAGGGTCAGTACCTTGATGTTGTCTTCGGCACGGGCCAGGCGGCGGATTTCCTTGGCGACCTGGTCGGCCAGCTCACGGGTCGGGCACATCACCAGGGCCTGGCAGCCGAAGTAGCGCGGGTTGATCGGGTTCAACAGGCCGATACCGAAGGCGGCGGTCTTGCCGCTGCCGGTCTTGGCCTGGGCAATCAGGTCCAGCCCCTTGAGGATCACCGGCAAGCTTTGCGCCTGGATCTGCGTCATCTCGACATAACCCAGCGAGTCGAGGTTAGCCAGCATGGCGGCGGACAGGGGCAAAGTATTAAAAGCGGTGGCGATGGTAGTCACGGGACTGGCTCTGCAAAACAAAATGTCGCGCAGTGTACCAGTCTCGTGGGAATTTCCCTGCAAGTTCTAGACGAGAAGCCTGTTAATGCTCGATATGCTGCTCGGGGCTGACTGCACGCTTGCCATCTTTTGGCGACAGTTGCAGGAAGATCGCCGCCGCCAGCATCGCCATGATACCCACCGTGAGGAAGGTCAGTTGGAACGCGCCGAGTACTGTGCTGACGCCATCGTTGCCGGTTTCGGCGGTAAATCCGCCGAGCAGCGCGCCGGCACACGCGACCCCGAGGCTCAACGACAACTGCGCCACCACCGACAGCAAACTGTTGCCGCTGCTGGCTTGAGCGTCGTCGAGGTCGATCAGGGTGACGGTGTTCATCGCGGTGAATTGCAGCGAGTTGATCGCCCCCAGCACCGCCAGCATCCCCAGTAGCAGCGGGTAGGGCGTGTGTTCCGTGACCAATCCCATGCTTGCCAGCATGATGCCCAGGGCCAGGGTGTTGCCGGTCAGCACGATGCGGTAGCCCAAGCGTTCGATCAGCGGGCGTGCCACGGACTTGGCAAACATCGCCGCCGCCGCCAGGGGCAACATGCTCATGCCGGCTTCCGACGGTGAATACCCCAGCGCCACCTGTAACAGCAACGGCACCAGGAACGGCAGGGCGCCGCTGCCCAGCCGCGCGAACAGGTTGCCGAGGATGCCCACGGCAAAGGTGCGGGTCTTGAACAGCACCGGCGAGAACAGCGGATTATCGATATGCCCGGCGCGCAGCCAATAGGCTGCCAGGCACGCGAGGCCGCCGAACAGCAGCAACATCACGCGCAAGTGCGGCAGGTGCAGTTCGCCCAGGCCTTCCATGGCGATGGTGATCAACACCATCGCGGCGCCAAACAGCAGGAAGCCGATCCCGTCGAAGCGCGTGCGTTCACTGCCACGCAAGTCGGGGATGAATTTCCACACGGCGTAGCAGCCGATCATGCCCACCGGCAGGTTGATCAGGAAGATCCAGTGCCAGGTCAGGTATTGCACCATCCAGCCACCCATGGTCGGGCCGAGCAACGGGCCGAGTAAACCGGGAATGGTGATGAAGCCCATGATGCGCACCAGTTCGGAGCGCGGGTAAGCGCGCAGCACCACCAGCCGGCCCACGGGCAGCATCAGCGCACCGCCCAGGCCTTGGATCACCCGAGCGCCCACCAGCATGGTCAAGCTGCTGGACAGCGCGCACAGCAGCGAGCCAATGCTGAACAGCATGATTGCGCCGAAGAAGATTTTCTTGGTGCCGAAGCGGTCGGCGATCCAGCCCGACGCCGGGATCAGCAAGGCGACGGTGAGCATGTAGGCGATCACCACCCCTTGCATGCGCAGCGGGTTTTCCGCGAGGTCCCGGGCCATGGCCGGCAATGCCGTGTTGAGGATCGTCCCGTCGAGCGACTGCATGAAGAAGGCAATCGCGACCACCCAGGGGAGCCAGCGGGCGGTCTTGGCATCGAGCGGGACGCGGTTTGGCATGGAAACCCTTTTTGGTTAGCAGGCTATGTGTTGGCGATTATGCGCCATTCGTCGCGCGTTTTCCCACCAGGAAATCCAGCAGTTCACGGTGCACCGCCACGGCGGCTTCGTTGGATTCAAGGTCGAGCAAGTGGCCAGTATGTTCGGCCACAGCAAAGCTGCTGCGTCCCACGTACTGTTTGAACAACTGGGCCTCGGCGGCGGGGGTGTATTCGTCCAGGGCGCCGTTGAGGAAGTGCACCGGCGTTTCGATCTGACGCAGTGCCGGCAGGTAGTTGCCATCGCCCAAGGCCAACACTTGGTGGATATGAAAACGCGCCTGGCGGTACTCGGTGGTGGCCATGGTCGACAGGTGCCGGTGGTTGTTGCGCTTGAGCCGGGGTGACAGGTATTTGCCCACGGTTTCATTGAGCAAGTGGCCGACGGCGGACTTGTCGTCGGCCTCGATCAATACACGTACGCGTTCCACATAATCGAGCATGGCTTGGTTGAGGTTGGGCGCGAGGGCCATCACCACTGAGCTTTCGATGGAGGGTGGGTTGTGCGCCAGGGTCAGCAACGTGGAGATGCCGCCCCAGGAGGCCGACACCAGATGGTTGACCTGGAAGCGCTCGACCAGGGCGCGCAGCATCTGCACCTCGTCGTCCTTGGTCACCAGGTCCAGCTCAGTGTTGTGTTCGCGTGAATAGCCGGAGAACGGCAGATCGAACAGCACCACATTGAAATGCTCGGCCAGGCATTTGCTGGTGCGGGCGAAGGAGCGCGTGGTGGACAGCGCGCCATTGACCATCAAGACGGTCTTTTTTCCAGAATCGTTTCCTAGCTGCTCAACATGAACGTTGTAGTGCTTGAACAGCTTTTCAATGACAAAACTTCCATGGTTCATGTCAACGCTCCAGCTTGCCCTTCCCGGGCAAGGTCGTGCTCTCGTGGGTGGGGGGTGGCGGGATGCCATTAACCCTTATAACGAGGATTCTGGAGGAAAGGAAGGTGTCCTACGGTGGAGGAGAAACGCCTGTAGGAATGCCTCTGCCTACAGGCGTAAGACGCTTACAAAGTTAGGGTCAGGCGTTTCACCAACGCTCCCGGCAACAGGTTGGAGGCGGTGTTGCGCTGGCTGTAGGTGCTGGCCGACAGCAGCAGTTCCCGATCGGCGGTCAGCGCTTCCAACTGCGCGCCGAGCAGGTTGTAGACGCTGTCATCAAAACGCATGGTGCTGACCGGCGCCTTGATCTCGCCGTCTTCCACCCAGAAGGTGGCGAAGCGCGTCATGCCGGTCAGGCGGGCCGCCGGCAGGTCTGAATAGTTCAGGTACCACAGGTTGCTGATGTACAACCCGGTGCCCAACTGCTTGAGGATATCGGCCTGGGCCAGGCTGCCGGCGGCCATCTGCAAGGCACTGGGCGATTCGTCGCTGCTTGCGCCGTTGGTGCTCAAGCCGTATTCGGCTGCGCTGCGCGAGTTGATCAATTGGCCGTCGGCTTTCCCCGCCTTGATCAGCGTGACGTCGCTGCGTGGGTAACCTTCGGTGGAAAACGCCTGGCTCAGGGAACCGCTGATCTGTTCGGTCAACGTCACCAGCGGGCTCAGGGACTGTTCACCGGCGTACAGCTTTTGCAGCGAACTGCCCTTGCTGGCGATGGCCTGGGCGGAAAACCCGCCCCAAGTGATGATGCTGATGATCTCTTCAATCGCCGCCGGGGCGAGGTAGGCGCGGTATTGCCCAGGGGCTAGCTTGTGCAGTGGCCGGCCGAGGAACTCAAGCTGCTCGCGGGCCTGCTGGAAGCGCCCGGCAAACTCGGCGCTGTCCCAGGTGTGCCCGGCGTAGCTGGCTTTCACCGCTTCGCCATTGGCGTGAAACAGGCTGAAATCGAAGTTGAAACTATTGGCCTGGTGCCAGCCGAAGGCACCCGACGAACTGGCAAAGCCTCGGCTGATGGGGCCGGCCGCATAAATGCCGACCAGGTCGACGCCGTGGGCGGCCTGGCTGATGTCTTCCAGTACCTGGGCCAGTTCCGGCAGCGGGCGGGTTTGTTCGTTGCTGCTTTGCCAGGCGTTGTGGTTCAGCAGCAGGTACGGGTCTTGTGGCAGCAGCGGCAGGGTTTCGCGCAACTGTTGCAGGCCATCGGCCAAACGCTGGCGGTCCAGTTCGGGCTCGCCGGCCAGGGTGATGCCGAGGTCGGCGTGGCGGCCGTCGTTGATCAGTTTCAGGTTGAGGCTGGCCTGTTGCACCTGGCCGGCCTGGCGCACCTTGGCGTGATTGAAACGCACGAATTCGGACGCTTCATCCGCATAGCCCAGGTGGAATTGTTCGTTGTCGGTGATGGCGTGCTTGAGCCAGTCCACCAATGCCTTGAAGTTGTTCATCAGGCGTCTCCCCCAAATACGTCGACATCACTGAATACGCAGGCCGGCGACGCATGGCCGACGCGGATCACCTGATTGGGTTCGCCTTTGCCGCAGTTCGGCGTGCCAAGGACCTTGAAGGTGCTGGCGTCACCGACCGCGCTGAGGTTGCGCCAGAAGTTGGCAGAAATGGCGCGGTAGTTAGGGTTCTTCACCACACCTTTCAGCTCGCCGTTCTCGATCAATTGACCCCATTCGCAGCCGAACTGGAATTTGTTGCGCGCATCGTCGATGGACCATGAACGGTTGGTCGACATCAGGATGCCGCTTTCAATACCGCCGATCAGTTGCGCCAGGCTCTTGTCGCCCGCCTCAATGTTCAGGTTGGCCATGCGGTCGATGGGCGCACGGTTCCAACTGCTGGCCCGGCTATTGGCCACGCCACTCATACCCGAACGGAATTGCGACAGCGCACCGCCCAGCGGTTTGAGCAGCAACCCTTCGCGGATCAGGAACTGCTTGCTGGCGGGCGTGCCGTCGTCGTCATGGCTGTAGCTGGCGAGTTGTTCCGGGATGTCCGGGTCGAAGGTCACGTTGAGCAACTTGGAGCCATAGTGCAGATGGCCGAAGTCGCTGGCCTTCACAAAACTGGTACCGGCGTAATTGCGCTCGTCACCCAGGATGCGATCCAGCTCCAACGGGTGGCCGATGGATTCGTGGATCTGCAGGATCATCTGGTCAGGCATCAGCAACAGGTCGCGCGGGCCGTTGGGCGTGTTAGGCGCGAGCAGCAGTTGCAGGGCTTCGTCGGCAATGCGTGGTGCGGCGCCGACCAGGCCGAAGCGACTGATCACATCAAAGCCGCCTTGCTGGCCGAAGTTGCTGCCGCCCAGGGTGCGGTTCTGGCTGTCGTTGCCGTCGTAAGCGGTCACGTTGACGCCGGGGAACACGAAGCGCTGGGCCTGGCGCAGCTCAGCGCCGGCGTTGTTGAGGTAGATCTGCTCGACGTGGGTGAGGCCGAGGCTGACTTCCCAACTCACCAGGCGCTCGTCCTTGGGCACAGCGGCGGATTCGTCGCCCAGCAGTTGGTAGCAGTCGCTCAAGGACGGGAAGGGCTGGTTGAGCTCGGGGGACAGGTAGTCCGCCACATCGCTGGAGACATGCTGGTCGCGCAGGTCGAGCAGGGCGTGGGGTTTGATCAACCGGGCTTGCTGTTCGGCACGCTCAAGGGCGGCTTGCAGGCCGGGCAGGGAAATATCGTTGGTCGCCGCGTAGGCTTCCACACCGTTGAGACGCACGGTGAGCATGGCGCCTTCGTCGTGGTTCAGGTGGGGTGGTTCGGCGACGTTTTTGCGTACGGCCAGGTATTGGCCGGATTCGCGTACGTAGCGCAGCGAGAAGAATTCGGCGGTGGTGCGCAGGGCACTGAAGTGTTTTTTGAGTGTGGCGTGGTGGTCGAACATGGGGCCTTCCTTGTGGGCGGCTCGGCGCGGGCAGGCAAACAGAGTAGGCCTGGGCTGGGAGCTGATCAAGGCAAGGCAACCATTTGTGGCAGGTGAACTATTGTGGCGAGCGGGCTGCTGTGGCGAGCGGGCTTGTCCCGCGTTGGGCTGCGTAGCGGCCCCAAAAATCTTGGGAGCGCTTCGCACTCCAACGCGGGGCAAGCCCGCTCGCCACAACAAGCCCGCTCGCCACAGGGTGTTTCAGTTACTGCGCGATTTCACGCATCGGCTTGCCACGCACTGGCGCATCGCCTGCTACGTAGTAGTCGGCGGTGCTGCGTGGCAGCGGCTGGCGGCCACGGATCTTGTCGGCGATTTTCTCGGCGATCATGATCGTCGGCGCGTTCAGGTTGCCGGTGGTGATGATCGGCATGATCGACGCATCCACAACGCGCAGCCCCTGCATGCCATGCACGCGGCCTTCGCCGTCCACTACGGCCATCTCATCGGTGCCCATCTTGCACGAGCAGGACGGGTGGAACGCAGTCTCGGCGTGTTCGCGGATGAACGTGTCGAGTTGCTCATCGGTTTGCACGTCGATGCCCGGGCTGATCTCGCGGCCACGGTACTGGTCCAGTGCCGGCTGCTGCATGATTTCACGGGTCAGGCGGATGCCGTCGCGGAATTCCTGCCAGTCCTGCTCGGTGGCCATGTAGTTGAAGAGGATGCTCGGGTAGTCCCGTGGGTTCTTCGACTTCAGCTGGATGCGGCCACGGCTCGGCGAACGCATGGAACCCATGTGCGCCTGGAAACCGTGCTCTTTCACACCGTTGCTGCCGTTGTAGTTAATCGCGACCGGCAGGAAGTGGTACTGGATGTTCGGCCATTCGAATTCTTCACGGGTACGGATGAAACCGCCCGCTTCGAATTGGTTGCTGGCGCCGATGCCGGTGCCGTTGAAAAGCCATTCGGCGCCGATGGCCGGTTGGTTGTACCAGAGCAGCGACGGGTACAGCGAAACGGGCTGAGTGCACGCGTATTGCAGGTACAGCTCAAGGTGGTCCTGCAGGTTTTCGCCGACGCCTGGCAGGTCGTGGACCACCGGGATGTCGAGGCTTTCCAGCAGTTTGGCCGGGCCAACACCGGAGCGTTGCAGCAATTGCGGCGACGCGATTGCGCCGCTGCACACCAGCACTTCTTTACGGGCGCGAGCTTCAACGCGCTCTTCGGCGGCGCCGATCAGGTAACGCACGCCCACGGCACGCTTGCCTTCGAACAACACTTTGTCGGTCAGGGCGTGGGTGACAATGGTCAGCGTCGAACGCTTCTTGGCGGTGTCCAGGTAACCGCGCGCGGTGCTGGCACGGCGGCCTTTAGGCGTGACGGTACGGTCCATCGGGCCGAAGCCTTCTTGCTGGTAGCCGTTCAAGTCAACGGTACGCGGGTAACCGGCCTGCACGCCGGCTTCAACCATGGCGTGGAACAGTGGGTTGTTGCCGGCTTTCGGCGTGGTCACGCTGACCGGGCCATCGCCGCCGTGCCAATCGTTCGGGCCGATGTCGCGGGTTTCGGCCTTGCGGAAATAGGGTAGGCAGTCGAGGTAGGTCCAGTTTTCCAGGCCTGGCAATTTCGCCCAGTTGTCGTAATCCATGGCGTTGCCACGGATGTAGCACATGCCGTTGATCAGCGAAGAGCCGCCGAGGCCCTTGCCGCGACCGCACTCCATACGACGGCCGTCCATGTGTGGCTCTGGATCGGTCTCGTAGGCCCAGTTGTAGCGGCGGCCTTGCAGTGGGAAGGCCAGTGCCGCAGGCATTTGTGTGCGGAAGTCGAAGCGGTAGTCGGGGCCGCCGGCTTCCAGCAGCAGGACGGTGACGCCTTCGTCTTCGGTCAGACGGGTCGCCAGTGTGTTACCGGCGGAGCCGGCACCCACAATGATGTAATCGTATTCTTGGGACATTGGATGCACCCTCTTTGAAGTGTGGTCAGGTCAGGCGAGGGCGTTGCCCTCGATCGCCGGCAAGCCAACTCCTACAGGTCATGCGCAATCCTTGTAGGAGCCCGCTTGCGGGCGATTGGCGGCGCCGCGGTTAGAACACCGAGGCGTAGTCGCCCAGCTCAACCTGTACCGATTTGATGCGGGTGAAGTTGTTCAGCGAGCTGATGCCGTTCTCACGGCCCACACCGGATTGCTTGTAGCCGCCGACCGGCATCTTCGCGTCGGATTCGCCCCAGGCGTTGATCCAGCAGATACCCGCTTCCAGCTGATGAATCACGCGGTGGGCGCGGTTCAGGTCCTTGGTCACAAGACCTGCGGCCAGGCCGAAGTCGGTGTCGTTGGCGCGGCGGATCACTTCTTCTTCGGTTTCGTAGGTGAGGATGCTCATCACTGGGCCGAAGATTTCTTCACGCACGATGACCATGTCGTCGGTGCAGTCAGTGAACACGGTCGGGGCCACGAAGGCGCCTTTGGCGAAGTCGCCGTCGGTCAGGCGGTCGCCGCCGCACAGCAGGCGGGCGCCTTGCTCTTTGCCCTTGGCGATGTAGCCCAACACGCTTTCCATGTGGGCAAAGCTGACCAGCGGACCGAAGTTGGTGTTTTCGTCTTCCGGGTTGCCAACGCGAATGCGCGCGACACGCTCAACGATCTTGGCTTCGAACGCCGCTTGCAGGTGCTTCGGTACGAACACGCGAGTGCCGTTGGTGCAGACCTGGCCGGAGCTGTAGAAGTTGGCCATCATCGCGGTGTCGGCGGCGCGGTCGAGGTCGGCGTCGTCGAAGATGATCAGCGGGGACTTGCCGCCCAGTTCCATGGTCACGTCTTTGAGCGACGAGCTGGAAGCACTGGCCATGACTTTCTTGCCGGTGTCGGTGCCGCCGGTGAACGAGACTTTCTCGATGCGCGGGTGCTCGGTCAGCCAGGTGCCGACTTCACGGCCGCTGCCGGTCAATACGTTGAACACGCCCGCCGGAACGCCGGCTTCGGTGTAGATCTCGGCCAGTTTCAGGGTGGTCAGCGAGGTGACTTCGCTTGGCTTGAAGATCATCGCGTTACCGGCGGCCAGGGCCGGCGCGGATTTCCACAGGGCGATCTGGATCGGGTAGTTCCACGCGCCGATACCGGCGACCACGCCCAGCGGCTCGCGACGGGTGTAGACGAAGGACGTGTCACGCAGCGGGATCTGCTCGCCTTCGATGGCCGGCACCAGGCCTGCGTAGTATTCCAGCACGTCAGCGCCGGTAACGATGTCGACGTACTTGGTTTCGGAGAAGGCTTTACCGGTGTCCAGGGTTTCCAGGGCGGCCAGCTCGTCGTTGCGCTCGCGCAGGATGTCGACGGCGCGACGCAGGATGCGCGAACGCTCCATGGCGGTCATCGCGGCCCAGATTTTCTGGCCTTTCTCGGCGCTGACCACGGCACGTTCAACGTCTTCTTTAGTAGCGCGTTGCACTTGGGCGAGAACTTCACCGTTAGCCGGGTTGATGGCTTCGAAGGTGGCATCGCTGCCAGCGTCGCTGTAGCCGCCGTCAATGTAGAGTTTTTGCAGGTCGAAACGGGCCATAAAGTCCTCGCAAGTGCATAAGTGGTTGGCGTTAACCGCCGAACAGTGGGCCATAAGGGTGTGGCAACACTGAGCGACAGCAGTTCAGGGGTTGAGCGGTTATGTGTGCTCTAACTCACCTGCTTGGCCAATTGGAAATCCATGTATTCGTAAGCGATCCGTTGCGCCTGCTCCGTGTCGAAAGCGTCTCCCGACAGGGCGCCGCGCAACCACAAACCGTCGATCAGGGCCGCCAGGCCTCGGGCTGCTTTGCGTGCGCGCGGCAGCGGCAGCACTCGGCGGAACTGGCAGCACAGGTTGGAATACAGACGTTGATCGTTGATCCGCTGCAACCTGTGCAATGACGGGTGATGCATGCTGGTGGCCCAGAAGGCCAGCCAGGTTTTCATTGCCGGGCCGTTGACCTGGCTGGCGTCGAAGTTGCCTTCGATGATCACCTGGAGGTGCGCCCGTGGGCTGTCATCCTTCAGGGCACGCCTGCGTTCGTGGACGTTCTCGATCAACGCATTCATCAAGTACCGCATCGTCGCGGCGATCAGGCCGTTCTTGTCCTGAAAGTAGTGACTGATGATGCCGTTCGAGACGCCGGCCAAACGGGCGATCAGCGCAATGCTGGCATCTCCCATTCCGACCTGATCGATGGCCGTCAGCGTGGCTTCGATCAACTGCTGGCGGCGTATGGGTTGCATACCGACCTTGGGCATGTAGCACCTCTCCTTAGGCCTGCCGATGGGCGATCAACGTCCGTCGGCTTGAGGGCCAGTCTATTTTGTTTTGATTGAACGTTCAATCAACAAAGAATAAGATCTGCGACAAATGGTCGCGTCCTACAGGTATTTCCTACGTGTAGGCACGACATCTGGCACCTGGTTAAACCCCTGAAACGTCCCTGGGCACTGCGCTCACGGGGTGCAGGGATTTAAGGGGTGTCTTTATAACACCCGTCCGTCGACTGCCGAAAAATCGATGTCCCGGGATAACCGTTGCCTTGTGTTTCTCTCTCGCACTGCCCGGAGCATCTGCGCCATGAGTTCTGCCTCTCTTATAAAGACCCCGCCGGAAAAGGTGCGGGTCAACGGTTGGGTGTTCTACACCTCCACCGCGTTGATTCTGTTGTTGACTGCCATCCTGATCATCGCCCCGCAGGAGGCCGGGCGCATGCTCGGTGTCGCCCAGGCGTGGCTGTCGAAAAGCTTCGGCTGGTACTACATGGTGGTCATCGCCGCCTACCTGGTGTTTGTGGTCGGCTTGGCATTTTCCTCCTACGGCAAATTGAAACTGGGCAGCAAGGACGACACCCCGGACTTCAGCTACGGCGCCTGGGCCGGCATGTTGTTCTCGTCGGGCATCGGCATTTCGCTGCTGTACTTCGGCGCGTCCGAGCCTTTGGACCACTATTTCAACCCGCCCGAAGGCGCAGCCGCCAGCAATGGCGCCGCACGCCAGGCGCTGCAACTGACCTTCCTGCACTGGGGCCTGCACGGCTGGGCGATCTACGCCCTGGTCGGCCTGGCGGTGGCGTACTTCGCGTATCGCCATAACCAGCCGCTGGCCTTGCGTTCGGCGCTGTACCCGCTGGTGGGCGAGCGTTGGGTGAAAGGCGCGGCCGGCCACGCGGTGGACGGTTTCGGCATGTTCGTGACCCTGTTGGGCCTGGTGACGAACCTGGGGATTGGTTCGATGCAGGTGTCGTCCGGGTTGGAAAACCTGTTCGGCATGGAACATAGCAACACCAACCTGCTGATCGTGATCATCGTGATGAGCACCGTGGCGACCATCGCCGCCGTGTCGGGTGTGGAGAATGGCATTCGTCGCCTGTCCAACCTCAACATCGTGTTGTTCAGCGGCCTGCTGATCTTCGTGCTGCTGTTCGGCCCGACCTTGCACTTGCTCAATGGCTTGGTGCAGAACACCGGTGACTACCTCAACGGCATCATCCTGAAAACCTTCGACCTCTACGTGTACGAAGGCGACGCCGACAAGACCGAGCGCTGGATGGGCCTGTGGACCCTGTTCTACTGGGCCTGGTGGATTTCCTGGGCGCCATTCGTGGGCATGTTCATCGCGCGTATTTCCCGTGGTCGTACCGTGCGTGAACTGGTGGCCGGCGTGCTGCTGATCCCGCTGGGTTTCACCCTGGCGTGGTTGTCGATCTTCGGTAACTCGGCCTTGGACCTGGTGCTGAACCACGGTGCGGTGGAGTTGGGCAAGACCGCACTGGAACAGCCGTCCATGGCGATCTACCAGTTGCTTGAGCATTACCCGGCGTCGAAAGTGGTCATCGGCGTGTCGATCTTCGTGGGCTTCGTGCTTTTCCTGACCCCGGCGGATTCCGGCGCGGTGATGATGGCCAACCTGTCCTGCAAAGGCGGCAACGTGGATGAAGACGCGCCGCATTGGCTGCGTATCTTCTGGTCGGCGGTGATCACCCTGGTGACCATCGGCCTGCTGTTTGCCGGCAACTTCGAAGCCATGCAAACCATGGTGGTGCTGGCGGGGCTGCCGTTCTCGGTGGTGTTGATCTTCTTTATGTTCGGCTTGCACAAGGCCATGCGCCAGGATGTGGCGATCGAACAGGAGCAAGCGCAACTGGCCGAGCGTGGCCGCCGTGGTTTCAGCGAGCGTTTGACCGCGCTGGACCTGCAGCCGAGCCAAGGCACCGTGCAACGCTTTATGGACAAGCACGTCACGCCAGCGCTGGAAGAAGCGGCGACGGCGTTGCGTGAACAGGGGCTGGAGGTGCAGACACTGCTGGGTAAATCCAAGCGCTGCATCGGTGTGCGCATCGAGATGGAAGAGGGCAACCCGTTTGTCTACGAAGTGAGCCTGGATGCTTACTCGTCGGCACCGAGCGACCTGCCCGAGGAAGAGCGCACGCGTTACTACCGCGCCGAGGTCTACCTGCACAACGGACCTCAGGAATACGACCTGATGGGCTTCGCCCAGGAACAGATCACCCGGGACGTGCTCGATCAGTTTGAAAGCCATCGGCAGCTCCTTGGCCGTGTCTATAGCTGATACGTGAGGTTCTAACCGTTCCCTTGTAGGAGCCGGCTTGCCGGCGATGAGGCCCTCGAGCCTTGCGGCGATCCAACGAACGCCTCGCCGGCAAGAACTAGGCGTCCCCCCGGCTCCTACAGTGGGGTGTGTTATCCGTCATACCGGTAAAACAAAACGCCGCGATCCTCGCGGCGTTTTTATGTCCGGGGGCTTAGCCCAGGTTCTTGCCTAGCAGGGCATGGTAAAGCTCACTGTCACCCAAGATCCCCACCACCTGGTTGTTGTCATGCAGCACCAGCTTGTTCCCGGTGTGATAACGGATCTGCAACGCATCACGCATGCCGATATTCGAATCCACCAGCGTCGGCACTCGGCCCAAACCTTCTACCGCTTGCCCCGGTGCCCAGTTCTGCAAATTCATCACCGCGCCATTCTGGCGGGCACCCTTGATGGTGTTGCCTTCGGCCAGGTCCAGCCACGAGTCGCCGCCCGGGTCCAGGCACACCGAACCGTTGACGCGCTTGCAGTTGTCCAGAGTGCGCATCAGGCTGCGCCCGCACAGTACGTTCAGCGGGTTGGTATGCGCGACGAAGGTGCGCACATAGTCGTCCGCCGGGTTCAGCACGATCTCTTCCGGCACGCTGTACTGGATGATCTTGCCGTCTTTCATGATCGCGATGCGGCTGCCCAGTTTGAGCGCCTCATCTAGGTCGTGGCTCACGAACACGATGGTCTTGCTCAGCTTGCGTTGCAGTTCCAGCAACTCGTCCTGTAGCCCTTGGCGGATCAGCGGGTCGAGGGCGGAGAAGGGTTCGTCCATCAGCAGGATGTCGGCGTCCATTGCCAACGCACGGGCTAGGCCGACGCGTTGTTGCATGCCGCCGGAGAGTTCATCCGGCTTCTTGTTGCGCCATTGGGTCAGGCCCACCAGTTCGAGCTTTTCGTCCACCAGCTTGCGCCGGTCTTTCTCCGGACGGCCCTGCATTTCCAGGCCGAAGCTGATGTTTTCGCGCACCGTCAACCAAGGCATCAGGGCGAACTTCTGGAACACCATGGCGATGCGTTTGGTGCGCATCATTTTCAGCTCGGCAGGTGTGCAGGAGGCGATGTCGATCTGGCGACCTTCATGCTCCACGAACAGTTGCCCACGGCTGACGGTGTTGAGGCCATTGATGCAGCGCAACAAGCTGGATTTGCCGGAGCCAGACAGGCCCATCAGCACGCAGATCTCGCCTTTCTCGACATCCAGGCTGGCTTTTTCAACGCCGACAATCTGCCCGGTCTTTTTCAGGATTTCGTTACGGCTCATGCCCTGGTCCAGCAGCTTGAGCGCCTCGCGTGGGTCTTTGGAAAAGATCACGTCGACATTGTCGAATCGGATAATGCTCATGCATCACCCCCTACTTTAGCGTCGGGTTGTTTGCAGATACGGTCGAGCATGATGGCCAGCAGCACGATCGCCAGGCCGGCTTCAAAGCCCAGGGCGATATCGGCGGTGTTCAGCGCGTTGACCACGGGTTTGCCGAGGCCGTCGGCGCCCACCAGGGCCGCGATCACCACCATCGACAACGACAGCATGATGCATTGGGTAATGCCGGCGGCAATGCTCGGCATGGCGTGGGGCAGTTCAATGCGCGAGAGCAACTGACGGCGCGAGCAGCCAAAGGCCTTGCCGGCGTCCATCAACTCTTGCGGTACATCACGGATACCCAGGTAGGTCAGGCGGATCGGCGCGGCAATCGCGAACACCACCGTGGAAATCAGCCCAGGCACCACACCCAGCCCGAAGAGGGTCAGGGTAGGGATGAGGTAGACGAAGGTCGGTACGGTCTGCATCAGATCGAGCACCGGCCGCATCATGGTGTAGAACAACGGTTTGTGCGCGGCAACAATGCCCAGCGGCACACCGATGACCACGCAGACCAGGGTGGCGAACAGCACTTGCGCCAGGGTCTCCATGGTTTCCTGCCAGTACCCCAGGTTGAGGATCAGCAGGAAGGAGGCGATGACAAAAACAGTCAGTCCCCATTTACGTTGGATAAAGTGAGCCAGCAGCGCAATCAGACCGATCAATGCCAGCGGATTGAACCAGGTCAGCGCGAACGTCACGCCGTGGATCATCGTTTCCAGTGTCGATGCGATTGCGTCGAAGTAGTTGGCGCCGTGTTGGGTCAACCATTCGACGAAGGCAGCGATGTACTGGCCTAGTGGGATTTTCTGTTCAGTCAGCATGGTAGTGAATGTCCACATGCGAAGAGGGAAAACATCCCGAGGCAGCGCACCGCCCCGGGGACAACATTACTTGGCGAGGTAGGCTTTAACGGCGTCGAGTCCTGGTTTGCCATCTACGGTGGTGACACCGGCGAGCCAGGTGTCGAGGACTTGCGGGTTGGCTTTCAGCCAGGCCTTGGCGGCGGCGTCAGGCTTTTGTTTGTCGTCCAGGACTTTACCCATCAGGGTGCTTTCCATGTCCAAGGTGAACACCAGGTTTTTCAGCAACTGGCCGACGTTGCTGCATTCCTGGGTATAACCCTTGCGGGTGTTGGTGTAGATGGTGGCCTGGCCGTAGTTGGGGCCGAACGAGTCGTCACCGCCAGTCAGGTACTTCATCTTGAAGCGGGTGTTCATCGGGTGCGGTTCCCAGCCAAGGAACACGATGGCCTGGTCGCGCTTGGTGGCGCGTTCGACCTGGGAGAGCATGCCGGCTTCGCTGGACTCAACCACTTTGAAGCCCGCGGCTTTCAGGCCGAAGGCGTCTTTGTCGATCAGGGTCTGGATGGTGCGGTTGCCGTCATTGCCCGGCTCGATGCCGTAGATCTTGCCACCCAGCTCATCCTTGAATTTGGCGATGTCGGCGAAGTCCTTGAGGCCCTTGTTGTACAGCGCTTCCGGGACGGCCAGGGTGTACTTGGCGTTCTCCAGGTTGGCGCGCACGGTTTCCACGGTGCCGGCATCACGGTACTGCTTGATGTCGTTTTCCATGGTCGGCATCCAGTTGCCGAGGAAGATGTCCATGTTCTTGCCGTCGGCCAGGGACTTGTAGGTCACTGGTACGGAAATCATCGTGGTGCGCGGCTTGTAGCCCAGGCCCTTGAGGATTTCGCTGGTGGTCGCGGTGGTGACGGTGATGTCGGTCCAGCCGACATCGGAGAAGTTGACGGTCTTGCACTGTTCCGGTTCTGCAGCGTGTGCCAGGACTGGCAGACTCAGCATGGCGGCCAACAACAACTGGGGTGAACCTTTCATCTGGGTAGACTCCTGTGTTTTTTCTGGCGGCATTCGCCGCGCTTTATAGGTGTTGCGGTTGGTGCGTGCGACAACAGCTCTGGCACGGTGCCTTGCAAACGAGTCGAGACTGATCATGTACCAGTGAAAATCTGACGCCTACAGGGGGCGTCGTATCCAGTACAGGGATGGTCGTATCCAGTGTCGGTGACGTCGCTTACAGATTTTTCTTAAGGCGAAACTGCAGTTTTCGTCTATCTGCACCGCTAAAAACGGCCAAAACAGGTGATCGTACGCAAGCGACGCTGGTGAGCATGGTTACGTCGGTGTGAGACGCCGTGATGACGAACAAAAGGCTGATGATGCCGCCATCTGGGCGATTTGAGCGTAGCAGCTGGCCCGTGCTTATCGAGGAGTTCCACGGCAATGGCTATCAGTGTTTTCGACCTGTTCAAGATCGGCATCGGGCCTTCGAGTTCTCACACCGTCGGCCCCATGCGCGCCGCGGCGTTATTCGTTCAAGGCTTGCGTGAACGTGAACTGTTGGAACAAGTGCGGCGCGTCGAAGTTCAGCTCTACGGCTCCTTGTCCGCCACCGGCATCGGCCACGGCAGCGATACCGCGACCATCATGGGCCTGATGGGCGAATGGCCGGACGCGATCGATCCATCGCAAATCGGCCTGCGCATTCACACCCTGCGCGAGACCGACACCTTGTTGCTGGACGGGCGTTTGGCGGTGCCTTTCGTCTGGGCGCGGGACATGCGCCTGCTCGACGAAAACCTGCCGTTCCACCCCAACGCCATGACACTGGTGGTGCACGGCGATAACGGCGAACTGCACCGCGACACCTACTATTCAGTGGGTGGCGGTTTCGTGGTGGATGAAGCCCAGGCGCAGAGCGGTGTGGCCGATATGGACCGCACCGAGTTGCCTTACGATTTTTCCAGCGCGGTCGAACTGTTGCAGTTGTGCAAGACCCACAACCTGCGCGTCGCCGAATTGATGCTGGCTAACGAAAAAACCTGGCGCTCCGAAGAAGAAATCCGCAGCGGCCTGATGAAACTCTGGCGCGCCATGCAGGATTGCGTGGAGCAGGGCCTCAAGCACGAAGGCATCCTGCCTGGCGGCCTGAACGTGCGCCGCCGCGCCGCCAAGTTGCATCGCAGCCTGCAAGAGTTGGGTAAGCCGAACGTGATCGGCTCGACCTTGAGTGCCATGGAGTGGGTCAACCTGTTCGCCCTGGCAGTCAACGAGGAAAACGCCGCCGGTGGGCGCATGGTGACCGCGCCCACCAACGGCGCGGCGGGGATCATCCCGGCGGTACTGCACTACTTCATGAAATTCAGCGAGGAAGTCACCGAAGCCAACGTGGTCGACTACCTGCTCGGTGCGGCGGCGGTGGGGATCCTGTGCAAGAAGAACGCCTCGATCTCCGGTGCCGAAGTCGGTTGCCAGGGTGAAGTGGGTTCGGCCTGCGCGATGGCGGCTGCTGGTTTGGCTGAGATCCTTGGCGCCACGCCGGAGCAGCTGTGCAACGCCGCTGAAATCGGCCTGGAACATAACCTCGGCCTCACCTGCGACCCCGTAGGCGGGCTGGTGCAAGTGCCGTGTATCGAGCGCAATGCAATCGCGGCGGTGAAGGCGATCAACGCGGCGCAAATGGCGCTGCGGGGGGACGGCCAGCACTTCATCTCCCTGGACCGGGTGATCCGCACCATGCGCGATACCGGGGCGGATATGCATGACAAGTACAAAGAGACATCGCGGGGTGGGTTGGCGGTCAGCGCCGTCGAATGTTGAGCTGACCCCATCCTTCTGTAGGAGCGAGCTTGCTCGCGAAGAACCGGAGAGCGCCGCGTCCCTCCAAAATGCCCGCGTTATCGTTAACCACCTTCGCGAGCAAGCTCGCTCCTACATTGAACATCACCCGACGAGCACGCCACCTTTTGGCGCGTCGCAAACAGATAAGTAGCTACCGAACGATTTCCCTCCTGACCACCGGTTACCCGTGCTTGGGGTGACAGACTTCTCCCACACCCGCAAAGCGCCTTCCCACAAGTGCTACCGATCTGCTCACGGCCCGTGGGCAGACTCCTTCCTACGGCTGATTTCGGCTATATCCGTACTCGCGGCGCGGGCTTATCTAGACGCGTCATCAGGTCGTTTTTAGGAGTTATTGGACGGCCATTCAATTTTAGGCATGGCATTTGCTCTATCAATTCAAAGCCTCTCTCCTCGCTGGATGAAGAGCGCAATAACAAGAGCCTCGCCTGAGGCCATCACCCGCTTTGTGTGAGGAGATACCGCGATGACGTCGTTCAACTCCGGGGCCCAACCCCAGAACCGTGCGCCTCAATCCATCGGCTTTTTGCTGCTGGACAATTTCACGCTGATTTCCCTGGCCTCCGCAGTCGAACCCCTGCGCATGGCCAACCAGCTCTCCGGCCGCGAGCTGTATCGCTGGACGACCTTGAGCGTCGACGGAAACCAGGTGTGGGCCAGCGACGGTCTGCAAATCACCCCCGATGCTTCCATGCACAAAGCCCCAGCCCTGGACACCGTGATCGTGTGCGGCGGCGTGGGTATCCAGCGCACCGTTACCCGTGAACATGTGTCGTGGCTGCAAAGCCAGGCGCGTCAGTCCCGTCGCCTTGGCGCGGTGTGCACCGGCAGTTGGGCCTTGGCCTGCGCCGGTTTGCTCGATGGGTTTGATTGCAGCGTGCACTGGGAATGCCTGGCCTCGATGCAGGAAGCCTTCCCCCGCGTGGCCATGAGCACACGCCTGTTCACTCTCGACCGCAACCGTTTCACCAGCTCCGGCGGCACCGCGCCACTGGACATGATGCTGCACCTGATCAGCCGCGACCACGGCCGTGAACTGTCGGCCGCCATCTCCGAGATGTTTGTGTACGAACGCATCCGCAACGAACAGGATCACCAGCGTGTGCCGCTCAAGCACATGCTCGGCACCAACCAGCCGAAGCTGCAGGAAATCGTCGCGCTGATGGAAGCCAACCTGGAAGAGCCGATCGACCTGGACGAATTGGCGGTGTACGTCGCCGTGTCGCGTCGCCAGTTGGAGCGCCTGTTCCAGAAATACCTGCATTGTTCGCCGTCACGTTACTACCTCAAGCTGCGCCTGATCCGTGCACGGCAGTTGCTCAAGCAAACGCCGATGTCGATCATCGAAGTGGCGTCGGTGTGCGGGTTTGTCTCCACGCCGCACTTCTCCAAGTGCTACCGCGAATACTTCGGCATTCCGCCACGGGATGAGCGTGTGGGTTCCAACACCACCCAGCAAGTGGCGATGATGCCGATTCCGCAGGCGCTGGTGTTGTCACCGTTGTCGGGGCCGATGTCGGCGTTGAGTCAGGCGCGTAATGAGTCGACTTTCGCGAGCGTACGGCTCTAACACTGGGCTTTTGTGGCGAGGGAGCTTGCTCCCGCTGGGCTGCGAAGCGGCCCCAAAATCTTGGGAGCGCTTCGCACTCCAACGCGGGGCAAGCCCGCTCGCCACAGTGATCTATTCAGGCGCCGGAGTTCTGTTTGAACTGCACCAACGCCGGCAACAACTGCTTATCGATCGCCTGCCGCACCGCCGGCAGAATCGTCGCACTGCCGGTGTACATCTGCTCAACCATGCCCTTGAGCGCCTTGGCTCGCGCCGGGCTCAAACCACGCACCGCGCACTCGCAGGCCTGTTCGGCGGTGGCGCCGCTGGACACTTCAAAACCCAGTGAGCGAAGCTGGCCCAGCAGGTCATCCTGGTCAATCAAATCCGCGTGCATCATGACGTTTATCCTGGTGAAGGGAACGGGGTTTGACCTTGATTCTGGTAGCCGCCCGAGGGGTCGGCAAGGGCAGATTGCACGAATGCCTCAGATGGCTATGAGCAGGTCGTTTTCGGGCCATTTACCGAACGCATTAATGGGCACACTGAACTCAAGCACTCAGCTTGAAGGTTTGGTCACCCTCAGGATGTAACGCTCACACAAGGCACTCTGCCCCGATCCAGTCACGGCTGGATCGGGGCTTTTTTTACCTGGGATTTGTGCTGATTACACGGACGCCATCGCCGGCAAGCCGGCTCCTACAGGGCAACGCATTCCAAATGTAGGAGCCGGCTTGCCGGCGATAGCCGCGCCACGGTCTAGCGCTGCAACACCAGGATGCGCGAGAGCAATTCATCCCGGTCGATATAGCACCCCTGAAAATGCCGCGCCCCCGAAGTGGGATCAAAAGCATTACGTGCATGCAAGGTGCGGCGGTTGTCGAAGCACCACAGCTCCCCCGGATTCAAGCGCTTGACCACACGAAAGCGATCTTCCCGCGTCATGGCGATAAAACGTCGATACGCGCGATACAGCAGCGGCATCTGTGCAACGCTGGTCTCGAAAGGCCCACGCAAAAAATTGGCCATGCGAATCTCCGCCACATCCCCCAGCGCATCCAGTGCAATGATCGGTGCCAGGCGGCGATAGTCGCTGTGACGGTCCTTGTTGCGGAACTCCACGGGTATTTCACACAGTGCGCGAAACGCTTCGGGGTCTTCTGTGCGCAACGCATGGGCGATAGCAAACCCATCGACAAAAATGCTCTCGCCGCCGCTGGCATCGTTCACCAGGCAATGCAGGAATTGCAGGCCCGGTTGCAGCTCCCGCGTGGGCAGATCGGTGTGCAAGGGCAGGTTGAAAGCGGTGTAGGCATTGCTGTCGGCATCGGCCTTGGATTGCACATTGAACAGCACACCGAAGTTGCTCTCGCGGATGAAGGATATGCGCTTGGCGATCAGCGCCAGCGAGCCGGGCTCGATTGGGACGCCTCGGATTTGCGTCAGGCCGCCATCGCGCAGCGCCAGCAGCCATTGCAACAGCGTGTTCGGGTCCTCCATGACCGCCGAGTAGTCAAACACCGGCAGTTGGAAGTGACGGTCCCACAGCTGCGAATGGGGCTTTGCCGCACGGCGTTCGGCACGGGATTCGTCGTCATAGGCATGAGCCCGCAGCCAGCCGGGATCGTACTGGCTGCGGTGATCGCCGCTCCATTCCACCCACAGATTGCCTTGATCAAGACGGGCCGACGCAGCCTTGAGATTGGCGTCCACGTCGACAATCTCCAGTACTTGTTCGCGGGTCACGCTGTACACGCATTCTGCACAGGGGCAGTTGTCCCGCAGCCATTGATGATGAAACGGGCTGACCCGCCCATCGGCCCAATGCACAAGGAGTTGATCTTCCAGCACCCGCACGTCCGCGATGTCGCAGATCTTCGGGTAGGTACGGAAATCGGCGACAGCGGCGGCGGTTTGCATGGTGGCTCCTTATGGTTTTTTAGGGGGCAGTCCAATCACTCGGCCAAGCAGGGCGGGGCGCGGCAAGTCAGCCTGTTCCGCACTGATAGCCGTAAGTTTTTCCAGCGTGGCCTCGGTGAACGGCGCCGAATTCGGGCCGGCCAGATCAACGTGCAGCAGCATCTGCTCGTTGCCCGCCAGCTCCTTTTCATCGCCCACTAAATGCAGGCTGTGATAGAGGTGCAGGCGCTTGGCATCAAAGGCGATCAGTTGGGTATGCACCTCCACGTCGGCACCGAGTTTCACTTCGTGCAGGTAATTGAGATGCAGCTCCAGGGTGAACAGCGAATGGCCGCTGGCTTCGCGGTTCTCACTGTCCAGGCCCAGGGTGTCCATCAGCGCGTCGGTGGCGTAGCTGAAGATCAGCAAGTAGAACGCGTCGCGCAGGTGGCCGTTGTAGTCCACCCAGTCGGGGTGGACCTGGGTGGTGTAGGTGGTGAGTGCGGGCATGTCAGGAGTTCCGTTATTCGGCGAAAGTCATGCCGTGCTTGGCTTTGGTGGTTTTCACCGCCTCCAGCACCGCCAGCAGGCAATCATCACGATAGCGCTCCAGCGCCGAAATGCTGTGTTTGCCCAGTTGATCGCTGGTGCCGTCGACTACATCGTCGATCAGCTTGTCGGTCAGCTCCGGCGCCGGCAGGTAGGTCCACGGCAATTGCAGCGCCGGGCCGAACTGCGCCATGAAGTGGCGCATGCCGGCGTCGCCGCCTGCCAGGGTGTAGGTCAGGAACGTGCCCATGAACGACCAGCGCAAGCCCGCGCCAAAGCGGATCGCGTCGTCGATTTCGCCGGTGGTGGCCACGCCGTCATTGACCAGATGCAGGGCTTCACGCCACAGCGCTTCGAGGAGACGGTCAGCGATAAAGCCTGGGACCTCCTTGCGCACATGCAGGGGGCGCATGCCGAGGGATTCGTACACCTTGATCGCGGCCTGGATTGCCTCTGGCGCGGTGTTCTTGCCGCCGACCACTTCCACCAGCGGCAGCAGGTAAACCGGGTTGAACGGGTGGCCGACCACGCACCGCTCAGGGTGGGTCGAGCCCTCGTAGAACTCGCTCGGCAACAGGCCGGACGTGCTCGACCCAATCAACGCATTCGGTTTGGCCGCAGCGCTGATCTTGCTGTGCAGGTCGAGTTTCAGCTCCAGGCGTTCCGGGGCGCTTTCCTGGATGAAGTCGGCGTCTTTCACACACTCTTCAATGGTGGCGACAAAGCGCAGGCGATCCTGGGACGCGCCCGGCGCCAGGCCTTGTTTTTCCAGAGCGCCCCAGGCGTTGGCGACGCGTTTGCGCAGTGCGGCTTCGGCACCGGGCGCCGGGTCCCAAGCGATTACATCCAGGCCATGGGCCAGGGCGCGGGACACCCAGCCGCTGCCGATGACACCGCTGCCCAAGGCGGCGAAGGTTTTGATTTCGGTGATAAAGCTCATGGCAAATTCCTAAAATAGTGGTGGCTGCAATCAACCGCGCTTGGTCAAACCCATCTTGATTCGGCCCTCGGCCGGGGTCATGACCCGTGCACCCAGACGGCTGAGGATTTCACTGGCGCGCTCCACCAACTGGCCGTTGGTGGCGAGCACGCCTTTGTCCAGCCACAGGTTGTCTTCCAGGCCGACCCGCACGTTGCCGCCCAGCAGCACCGCTTGCGCCGCCATCGGCATTTGCATACGGCCGATACCAAAGCCCGCCCACACCGCGTCGGCCGGCAGGTTGTCGACCATGGCTTTCATGGTGGTGGTGTCTGCCGGTGCGCCCCATGGGATGCCCAGGCACAGTTGGAACAACGGGTTGTCGAGCAGGCCTTCCTTGATCATCTGCTTGGCGAACCATAGGTGGCCGGTGTCGAAGATTTCCAGCTCGGCCTTCACGCCCAGTTCCTGGATGCGCTTGGCGCCAGCCCGCAGTTGCGCCGGGGTAGACACGTAAATGGTGTCGCCATCGCCAAAGTTGAGGGTGCCGCAGTCCAGGGTGCAGATTTCCGGCAGCAACGCTTCGACGTGAGCCAGGCGGGTCAACGGGCCGACCAGGTCGGTGTTGGGGCCGAACTCCATCGGGTTCTCGCCGCCGCCGATCTCCAGGTCGCCGCCCATGCCGGCAGTGAGGTTGACGATGAT
Organism: Pseudomonas reactans; assembly: GCF_013385825.1. GTDB lineage: Bacteria > Pseudomonadota > Gammaproteobacteria > Pseudomonadales > Pseudomonadaceae > Aquipseudomonas > Aquipseudomonas reactans. Next base: position 261,835 of record NZ_JACAPG010000008.1, read on the forward strand.
GTCGATGTCAGCCTCGCGGATGCGCTCCATCACTTCGCGGTACAGGGCGACGTCGCGGCTGAACTTGCCGGTTTCAGGGTCGCGCACATGGCAGTGCACAACGGTGGCGCCGGCCTTGGCAGCTTCCACGGCGGCGGCGGCGATTTGTTTGGGGGTGACCGGCACGTGTGGGCTGCGGCTGGTCGTGTCGCCAGCACCGGTGAGTGCGCAGGTGATGATGACGTCGTGGTTCATTAGGCGGTTCCTTACAGGCGTGGTGGTGCCGTTCGCAGCCCGGTTGAGCTGCGAAACGGTGGTTCAGAAAAGGTTATTTGCTGGTCAGTTGCAGGTTGGCCGCGGCCGGCTTGCCGTCGAAGGTAGTCACCCCTTCCAGCCAGCGCGCCTGGTCTTGCGGGTGATCCTTGAGCCACTGCTTGGCGGACTCGATGGCGTCCTTGTGATCCAGCAACGGCTGCATCATCCGGCTCTCGTCGGCGGCGGTGAAGGTGAGGTTGGTCAGCAGTTTGTGCACGTTCGGGCACTGCTCGGCGTAGTTCGGCGCGGTGACGCTCCACACGGTGGCCATGCCTTCGTTCGGGCCCAGGGCGTCGTCGCTGCCGGTGAGGTAGGTCATGGCGACGTTGACGTTCATCGGGTGCGGTGCCCAGCCGAAGAACACCACGGCTTCCTTGCGGCGCACCGCGCGGTCGACGGCGGCGAGCATGCCGGCTTCACTGGACTCGACCAGCTGGAACTTGCCCAGGCCGAACTGGTTCTTGGCGATCATTGCCTTGATCTGGGTGTTGGCGCCCGAGCCTGGCTCGATGCCGTAGATCTTGCCGCCCAGCTCTTTTTCGAACTTGGCGATGTCGGCGAAGGTTTTCAGGCCCTTGTCCGCCAGGTAAGTCGGCACGGCGAGGGTGGCGCGCGCGTCTTCCAGGCTGGGCTTATCGAGGACCTTGACTTGCTTGGCGTCGACGAAGGGCGTGATGGTCTGGGTCATCAGCGGGTTCCAGTAGCCCAGGAACAAGTCCAGACGCTGGTCGCGGATGCCGGCGAAGATGATTTGCTGGGAGGCGCTGGTCTGTTTGGTCTTGTAGCCGAGGCCGTCGAGCAACACTTGAGTCATGGCGCTGGTGGCGATTACGTCGGTCCAGTTCACCACGCCCATGCGCACGTTCTGGCAAGATGCCGCGTCGGCAGCCAGTACGTTCGTGCTCAAGATGGCGCTGGCGCTGAGTGCAAGCACACAGCGGCTGATCAGTCGGTTCATGGTGGATCCCTCGGCAGGTCGTTATTGTGGGGTCCGGTGTCTTTGTGCACCGTGGAGCCAAGTTACGTAGCTTTGGGGGCGACAAAACGCACGGCGGCGACCAGCTCTTGCACTGCAGCGACCTGCCCCCTTGAATCCACCCGAGAACGGGAGTATCACAGTGCCACGCTGCCCGTCCGACGAGAGCGCCACCATGTCCCAGGATTTCTACTTTCTGCTGATGCCGGGCTTCTCGGCCATCGGCTTTATCTCCGCGCTGGAACCGCTGCGGGTGGCCAATCGCTTTCGTGGCGAGCTGTACCGCTGGCATGTGTTGAGTGCCGATGGCGGCGCGGTGCTGGCGAGCAATGGCATGTCGGTCAACGCCGACGCCGCGTTGGAACCGCTGAAGAAAGGCGCGACCTTGCTGGTGGTCGCAGGCTTCGAACCGCTGCAATTTGCTACCCCCGCGCTGGAACACTGGCTGCGCCGCCTCGACCACGACGGCGTGACCCTCGGCGCCATCGACACCGGCGCCTGCGTCCTCGCCGAAGCGGGCCTGCTCGACGGCCACCGCCTGACCTTGCACTGGGAAGCCATCGACGCCTTCAAGGAGTCTTATCCACAGCTCACCGTGACCCAGGAACTGTTCGAGATCGACCGTCGTCGCATCACCTGCGCTGGCGGCACAGCCTCCATCGACCTGATGCTCGACCTGATCGCCCAGGCCCACGGCCCCGAACTGGCGATCCAGGTCTCCGAACAATTCGTGCTCGGCCGCATCCGCCCACGCAAAGACCACCAGCGCATGCAGATCGCCACACGCTACGGCATCAACAACAAGAAGCTGGTGCAAGTGATCGGCGAGATGGAGCAGCACACTGAGCCGCCCCTGAGCACATTGGCCCTGGCTGAGGCGATCAAAGTGACACGTCGCCAACTGGAGCGCCTGTTCCGTCTACACCTGAACGACACCCCCAGTAACTTCTACCTCGGCCTGCGCCTGGAAAAAGCCCGGCAGCTCTTACGTCAAAGCGACATGAGTGTGTTGGAAGTGAGTATTGCCTGCGGGTTTGAGTCGCCGTCGTATTTCACCCGCAGTTATCGGGCACGGTTTGCCAAGTGTCCACGGGAGGATAGGCGACGAGAGGTTGTTTGACGGCCAATTATAGTCAATTATACTCGCGACTATAATTTATAGTCATTTCTATAATTGAGTATAAAACCATGTCCAAGCACAGCGGCTTTGTATTCCGCCGTCCCACGCTGGCAACCAGTATTGCCGATGGTCTGGTGGGGGCCGGTATCCAGGATTTCACCTCTGGCCTGTTTCTCGCGGCGCCGCGTCGCACGGGCAAAAGTACTTTTTTGCGCGAAGACCTGATCCCGGAGTGTCAGCTTCGCGGGTGGCTGGCGGTGTACGTCGATCTGTGGGCTGACAAAGAAAAAGACCCCGCGGAGTTGATTGCCAGCGCCATCGCCGCAGCGCTGGTTCCCTATGAAAAGGGCATTCGCAAGCTCGCCAAGAACCTTGGGATCGAGAAACTGAGCTTTCTGCGCACGCTGTCCTGGGATTTCAGCAAGCCTCAATTGCCCGTCGGCGCGACGTTGACCCAGGCCTTGGAGTTGCTCCACCACGCGGCGGAAAAACCCGTGGTCTTGGTGATTGACGAAGCGCAGCACGCCTTGACCAGCGATTCAGGCATCAATGCGATGTTTGCGCTGAAGGCCGCCCGGGATCAGCTCAACCAGGGGCGTGACGAGGACGGCAGCGGTTTGCATCTGGTGTTCACCGGCTCCAATCGCGACAAGCTGGCCCATTTGGTTCTGGGCAAAAGCCAGCCATTCTTCGGCTCCAGCATCACGCCGTTTCCGCTGCTGGGTAAGGCGTTCACACAAGCCTATACCGCGCACCTCAACGCGCATCTGGCCAAGACCAACCAATTCAATGCGGCCGATATTGATGAGGCTTTTGAATTGGTGGGGCGTCGCCCCGAGATGTTGCGCACGATCATTGGTGAAGTGGCGCTGGAGCTGGGCGAGGCGAGCAATTTGGGCCAACTGCTGCACAGCCGAGCCGAATTGTTGCGCGCAGGTGTGTGGACCGAATTCGAAAGCGCTTGGAACACGCTCACCATTCCCCAGCGTGCCGTGCTGGAAGTGATGGTGGAGCGCTCGCGAACGAACGAACCCTTCGCGCCGTTCACCGACAACACCCTCACGGCGGTCAGCAAAGCGTTGGAAGAGATGGGCAGCGATGTGGTGCCAGGTACCCAGACGATTCAGGCCTGCATCGATGCCCTGCGTGACAAGGAAATGGTGTGGAAGTCGAGCCGGGGAGGGTATGCCCTGGAGGACAAGACCTTTGGTGACTGGTTGCGGCAAAAACGCAAAAACGCCACAACACTGTAGGAGCCAGCTTGCCGGCGATGGCGTCCAGTCAGCCCTGTATCTGTTGGCTGACACACCGCTATCGCTGGCAAGCCGGCTCCTACAAGGGTTGTGTGTGGCTTATTTCTTTAACAGGGCCGAGCACGCCGCTTTGTAGGCTTCGTGCTGGTACTTGTTCAGTGTCGCGGGCAGATCAAAATTGTGCTTCTTGTTCTGCGCATTAATGGTCTGCGGCGACAGCAGCGTCACTTCAACACCGTCCAGCAACTGAAACACCCCTTCAATCTTGAACGTGGTCGGGCCGCCGGCGAATTCACCCTTCTTGCTGCGCTTCTTGATGGCGATTCGGGTGATGCCGTTTTCCTGTACGAACGTTTTCACTTGAGCGGCGAAGGCTTTGACGTTGGCCGCTTCATCGTCGTCGTCCAGGGCGATTTTCTTGGTCGGCAGGGCAACGTGGCTCAGCGCCTGGTTGTCCAGGGAGGCGACGGCGATGATGGCTTCGCTGCCTTTGATTTCGATGCCGCAGGTTTTCATGGTTTGGCCTTGAAGGAGGTGAGATGGCGCAGATGGTCGCTTACCTTTCGATGGGGGTCAAAGATGCTGCAAATCAGGTTAAGGACTTTTTGATATAAAGGGCTATATATTATCCGTTATAGGATTTTTCATCGTTTATTGGATAACCTGGTATCCATTGTTTAATCTGATTATTTCGTGCCTGCTACACTTGGCAACACTCATTCGAGGTCGAACCATGGCCCTTACTCATATTCTCTACGCCCCTGGCGAGATTGCCTTGCAGATCGCCGGTAATGCCAAGGCTTTGCGGCTGAGCAAAAACCTTTCTCGCCGAGCCTTGGCAGCCCAGTCCGGAGTGGCTGAATCCACACTCAAGCGGTTTGAAACGACCGGCAAGGTGTCACTGGATGCTTTGTTACTGATCGCGATGAGTCTGGGAGTAGGGGAGCAAATGGCGAATCTGTTCAGTGCACCGCCACCACTCAGTCTTCAGGAACTGAAAAGCCAAACCAGGCTGCGAGGACGTCGATGAAAAAAGTTTCTGCACTGCACGTGATGTTGCAGGGTTCACGAGTGGGAGAGCTGGTAGATGCGCCTGGCCGGGGCATTTATTTTTCGTATGATCCGAGTTGGCTGGCTAACGGCTTCAACCTGGCGCCGTTGTACATGGACTTTTCTTCCGCGCCTCAGTTGGCGGCAGACACCCTGATGTTTGGTGGCCTGCAAGGGGTGTTCAGCGATTCGCTGCCCGATGGTTGGGGGCTCTTGTTGATGGACCGTTTCTTTCGCACGCAATTGGGCATTGAGCGCCGCGCGATTGGCCCATTGGACCGGCTCGCCTATATGGGTAATCGGGGTATGGGGGCGCTGGAGTACAAACCGGTGTTCGAAAAGGGGCCAGAGCAGCACGAACTTGACCTGGCCTCCCTTTACCAGGCTTCACAGGCGGTGCTGTCCGGTGAAGCGAAAGAGGTGATTGAATCACTGCGCCTCGCGGGTGGCTCCCCCGGGGGGGCACGTCCTAAGGCAGTCATTGGGCTTTCATCCGACAAGACGCAAGCTGTCTCTTCATTTGGTGAGATGCCGGAAGGTTATGAACACTGGTTGATCAAATTCCGTAGCCAGGAAGAGCATCGTGACAGTGGCGCTATCGAACAGGCCTACGCTATGACGGCCCGTATGGCGGGGGTCGAAATCTCTGACTCAGCGTTACTTGAGATAGAGACAGCTACCGCAATAGAGCGGTTTTTCGTCACACGGCGTTTTGATCGCGTGGGTCTTACAAAGCGACATATGCTCACCGCCGCGGCGATTCTGTATGCCGACTTCCGTATGCCGAGCCTGGATTATGGTGACCTGTTGCGCCTGACCTTCACCATCACCAAAAACGCCAGGGATGTAGAAAAAATGGCGCGGCTGATGGTGTTCAACGCGCTGGCCCACAACCGTGACGATCATGCAAAAAACTTCTCGTTCTTTGGCTCATCGGCAGGCTGGCAGATGGCGCCGGCCTACGACCTGACGTTTGCCAATACCAGCGGTCGGGGGAATGAGCACACCAGCGCTTTTGCAGGCGCAGGTCAGCCATCACGTACGGTAATCAAGAAGGTCTGTGCGCCCTTCAGCTTTCTTGAGCCTGACCTCTACATCGAGCAGACGTTGGAGGCCCTATCGCAGTGGAACCAGCATTGCGCTGACCTCAATATCGACAAAGCCCAGCGGGATCGCGTGCAAATGGCCTTCAACTCAATCGGGAAAGCCTTCTAGCCGTCACTCCTGCCCGATCGACTCCAAAAACTCCGACCGCTCATCACTCATCCGTGCCAAACAATCATTCTGCGCAATCGCATACGCCTTGGTGCCGTTCACCGCCGGGAAGGTGTCCACGGCGCAGTCGGCATCGCGTAACTTTTCCCACTTCTGCTGGGCATCCTTCAGACGAGCGGTAATGTCCGCCAGCTTGGTCTTGTCGCTGCCATAGGTGGAAGCCATGCGTTCCAGCAGGCCCTGATAGTTATCCTTGAGCAGTTGCTCGGCAGTCGTTTTGTTATAGGAGGCGCATTCCAGGGTTTGCTTGTCGTTTTCAATGCCGTCGCACGGCGTGCTGTCGGTGTCTTCGGCCGCGTGGACGCCGGTTGCGATGAGTGCCAAAGCCAGGAAAATCGATTTCATTGCGCCGTCTCATATCAGGTGATGCGGGAATTCTGGCTCAAGCGTAAGACAAAGAACAGTCGCCAGTCAGACGCGTCATAGCAGCCTTTGTCGCGGATTGACGCTTTCGGCAATTCCCCTGTCGTTTTTGCACCCGGCTCTGTCGGCCCCTGGGCATATGCTGGCCCCAAAGCGCCGGCAGACGATTCGGCGCATGAATCGCCAATAAGGGGACGCCTGATGAGCCCAGCCGAATTGCACGCCGACAGCATCGTTATCGACGGGCTGATTATTGCCAAGTGGAACCGCGACCTGTTCGAGGACATGCGCAAAGGCGGTCTCACTGCCGCCAACTGCACCGTGTCGGTGTGGGAAGGGTTCCAGGCCACCATCAACAATATCGTGGCCAGCCAGACCCTGATCCGTGAAAACAGCGACCTGGTGATCCCGGTGAAAACCACCGCCGACATCCGCCGCGCCAAGGAGCAGGGCAAGACCGGCATCATCTTCGGCTTCCAGAACGCCCATGCCTTTGAAGACCAGCTTGGCTATGTGGAGATCTTCAAGCAGCTCGGCGTCGGTGTGGTGCAGATGTGCTACAACACCCAGAACCTGGTCGGCACCGGTTGCTACGAACGTGATGGCGGCCTGTCGGGTTTCGGCCGTGAAATCGTTGCTGAGATGAACCGCGTCGGCATCATGTGCGACTTGTCCCACGTCGGCTCCAAAACCAGCGAAGAAGTCATCCTCGAATCGAAGAAACCGGTGTGCTACTCCCACTGCCTGCCGTCCGGCCTTAAAGAGCACCCGCGCAACAAGTCCGATGAAGAGCTCAAGTTCATCGCCGACCACGGTGGTTTTGTCGGCGTGACCATGTTCGCGCCGTTCCTGGCCAAAGGCATCGATTCGACCATCGACGACTACGCCGAAGCCATCGAATACACCATGAACATCGTCGGCGAAGACGCCATCGGCATCGGCACCGACTTCACCCAGGGCCATGGCCAGGATTTCTTCGAAATGCTGACCCATGACAAGGGCTACGCCCGCCGCCTGACCAGTTTCGGCAAGATCATCAACCCGCTGGGCATCCGCACCGTGGGCGAATTCCCCAATCTCACCGAGACCCTGCTCAAGCGCGGCCACCCCGAGCGCGTGGTACGCAAGATCATGGGCGAAAACTGGGTCAACGTCTTGAAAGACGTCTGGGGCGAATAAGCCACCGCCAACGCATCTTTTCCCCCGGCCGTTCGCGCCGGGGGCATTAACAAGAATTTTTCTGGAGTTAAGTTTCCATGGCCAAGATCGCCCCGCAATTGCCTATCGAAGTCGACAGCGAAACCGGTGTCTGGACCTCCGACGCCCTGCCGATGCTGTACGTGCCGCGCCATTTCTTCGTCAACAACCACATCGGTATCGAAGAAGTACTGGGCGCCGATGCCTACGCTGAAATCCTCTACAAGGCCGGCTACAAGTCCGCCTGGCACTGGTGTGAAAAAGAAGCTGAATGCCACGGCCTGGAAGGCGTCGCGGTGTTTGAGCACTACATGAAGCGCCTGTCGCAACGGGGCTGGGGCCTGTTCAAGATCCAGGACATCGACCTCGACAAGGGCACCTGCAGCGTCAAGCTGGAACACTCCGCCTTTGTGTACGTGTACGGCAAGGTCGGGCGCAAAGTCGACTACATGTTCACTGGCTGGTTTGCCGGTGCCATGGATCAGATTCTGCAAGCGCGCGGCAGCCAGATCCGCACTGTCGCCGAACAAGTCTACGGAGGCTCCGAAGAGGGCCACGATGACGGCCTGTTCACCGTCAAGCCGTTGTAAGCCGAGGACCGTGCCATGGCTTTCGAAGCAATGTTCCAGCCGATCCAGATCGGCAAACTGACCATCCGCAACCGCGTGCTCAGCACCGCCCACGCCGAGGTCTACGCGACCGACGGCGGCATGACCACTGACCGCTATGTGAAGTACTACGAAGAGAAGGCCAAGGGCGGTATCGGCCTGGCGATCTGCGGCGGGTCCTCTGTTGTGGCTATCGACAGCCCGCAGGAATGGTGGAGTTCGGTCAACCTGTCCACCGACCGCATCATCCCGCACTTCCAGAACCTGGCCGACGCCATGCACAAGCATGGCGCCAAGATCATGATCCAGATTACCCACATGGGCCGTCGCTCGCGTTGGGACGGCTTCAACTGGCCGACGCTGATGTCGCCGTCCGGCGTGCGTGAGCCGGTGCACCGTGCGACCTGCAAGACCATCGAGCCGGAAGAAATCTGGCGCGTGATCGGTAACTACGCCAGCGCCGCCAAACGTGCCAAGGCCGGTGGCCTGGACGGTGTGGAACTGTCCGCCGTGCACCAGCACATGATCGACCAGTTCTGGAGCCCACGGGTCAACAAGCGTACCGACGAGTGGGGCGGCACCTTCGAAGGCCGCATGAAGTTCGGCCTGGAAGTATTGAAAGCCGTACGCGCCGAGGTCGGTGACGACTTCTGCGTAGGCATGCGCCTGTGCGGTGACGAGTTCCACCCGGACGGCCTGTCCCATGAAGACATGAAGCAGATCGCCAAGTATTACGACGACACCGGCATGCTGGATTTCATCGGCGTGGTGGGCTCGGGTTGCGACACGCACAACACCCTGGCCAACGTGATCCCCAACATGAGTTATCCACCGGAGCCGTTCCTGCATTTGGCGGCCGGCATCAAGGAAGTGGTCAAGGTTCCGGTGCTGCACGCGCAGAACATCAAGGACCCGAACCAGGCCACGCGCATCCTCGAGGGCGGCTATGTGGACATGGTCGGCATGACCCGTGCGCACATCGCCGACCCGCACCTGATCGCCAAGATCAAGATGGGCCAGATCGACCAAATCAAGCAGTGCGTCGGCGCCAACTACTGCATCGACCGCCAGTACCAAGGGTTGGACGTGCTGTGCATCCAGAACGCCGCGACCTCTCGTGAATACATGGGCGTGCCGCACATCATCGAAAAAACCACCGGCGTCAAACGCAAGGTGGTGGTGGTCGGTGCCGGCCCGGCCGGGATGGAGGCTGCACGCGTAGCGGCCGAGCGCGGCCATGACGTGACCCTGTTCGAAAAGAAAGAGTTTATCGGTGGGCAGATCACCACGGCGTCCAAGGCGCCGCAGCGTGACCAGATCGCCGGTATCACCCGCTGGTACCAACTGGAACTGGCGCGGTTGAAGGTCGACCTGCGCCTGGGCGTGGCCGCCGATGCCGACACTATCCTGGACGTACGTCCGGATGTGGTGGTGCTGGCGGTAGGCGGACATCCGAACGTGGAACAGAACGAACACTGGGGCGCAGCCGAAGGCTTGGTGGTGAGCAGTTGGGACGTGCTCGACGGCAAAGTCGCGCCGGGCAAGAACGTGCTGGTGTACGACACCATCTGCGAATTCACCGGCATGTCGGTGGCGGATTTCCTCGCGGACAAAGGCAGCCAGGTTGAGATCGTCACCGACGACATCAAGCCGGGCGTGGCCATCGGCGGTACGTCGTTCCCGACCTACTACCGCAGCATGTACCCGAAGGAAGTGATCATGACCGGCGACATGATGCTGGAAAAGGTCTACCGCGAAGGCGACAAGCTGGTGGCGGTGCTGGAGAACGAATACACCGGCGCCAAAGAGGAGCGGGTGGTGGACCAGGTGGTCGTCGAGAACGGCGTGCGCCCGGATGAAGCCATCTACTACGCACTCAAGGAAGGCTCGCGCAACAAGGGCCAGATCGACGTCGAAGCCTTGTTCGCCATCAAGCCGCAGCCGTGCCTGAGCGAGGCGGGTGATGGGTACTTGCTGTTCCGCATCGGTGACTGTGTGGCGCAGCGTAATACCCACGCTGCGATCTATGACGCCCTGCGCTTGTGCAAGGATTTCTAGGCAACCTTCCTGTAGGAGCGAGCTTGCTCGCGAAAAACGCCAGGACAACGTGTTCATCCAGGATGGACGCGTAATCGTTGACGACCTTCGCGAGCAAGCTCGCTCCTACAGGAGCCTTGCGGGAGCTTCACCATGTTGAACACCTTGCTGCCTATTCTCTTGTTCGCCGCCCTGGGCCTTGCCGTCCTCGGCACCCTGCGCCGGGTGAACATGTGGCGCCGTGGCCGCGCATCCAAGGTCGACCTTTTGGGCGGCTTGCTCGCCATGCCCAAACGCTACATGGTCGACCTGCACCACGTGGTCGCCCGCGACAAATACATCGCCAACACCCACGTCGCCACCGCGCTGGGTTTTGTGCTGTCGGCGTTGCTCGCCATTCTGGTCCACGGCTTCGGCCTGCAGAATCGCATCCTTGGTTACGCCTTGCTGCTGGCCTCGGTGCTGATGTTTGTCGGCGCCACCTTCGTTTACCTGCGTCGTCGCAATCCGCCTGCACGTCTTTCGAAAGGCCCATGGATGCGCCTGCCGAAAAGCCTGATGGCGTTCTCGGTGAGTTTCTTCCTGGTGACCCTGCCGGTGGCCGGAATCCTCCCGGCGGACTTCGGCGGCTGGTTGCTCGCCGCGTTGCTCAGCGTGGGCGTGCTGTGGGGCGTGTCCGAGATGTTCTTCGGCATGACCTGGGGCGGCCCGATGAAACACGCTTTCGCCGGTGCCTTGCACCTGGCCTGGCACCGTCGCGCCGAGCGCTTTGGCGGCGGCCGTTCCACCGGCTTGAAACCGCTGGACCTCAGCGATAAATCCGCGCCGCTGGGCGTGGAGAAACCCAAGGATTTCACCTGGAACCAACTGCTGGGTTTCGACGCCTGTGTGCAGTGCGGCAAGTGCGAAGCCGCGTGCCCGGCGTTCGCCGCTGGCCAGCCGCTGAACCCGAAAAAGCTGATCCAGGACATGGTGGTCGGCCTGGCCGGTGGCACCGATGCCAAGTTCGCCGGTAGCCCCTATCCCGGCAAACCGGTGGGCGAACACAGCGGCAACCCGCATCAACCGATCGTCAACGGCCTGGTGGACGCCGAGACCCTGTGGTCCTGCACCACCTGCCGCGCTTGCGTGGAAGAGTGCCCGATGATGATCGAGCACGTGGACGCAATCGTCGACATGCGCCGCCACCTCACCCTGGAAAAAGGCGCCACGCCGAACAAAGGCGCGGAAGTCCTGGAAAACCTGATCGCCACCGACAACCCGGGCGGTTTCGCACCGGGTGGTCGCCTGAACTGGGCGGCAGACCTGAACCTGCCGCTGCTCAGCGAAAAAGGCAGCGCCGACGTGCTGTTCTGGGTCGGTGACGGTGCCTTTGACATGCGTAACCAACGTACCCTGCGCGCCTTCGTCAAAGTGCTCAAAGCCGCCAAAGTCGACTTCGCGGTGCTGGGCCTGGAAGAGCGTGACAGCGGCGACGTGGCCCGTCGTCTTGGCGATGAAGCGACCTTCCAGTTGCTGGCTTCGCGCAATATTCAGACTCTGGCCAAATACAGCTTCAAGCGCATCGTCACCTGCGATCCGCACAGCTTCCATGTGCTGAAAAACGAATACGGCGCCTTCAACGGCAACTACCTGGTGCAGCACCACAGTACGTTCATGGCCGAGTTGATCGGCGAAGGCGCGCTGAACCTAGGCCAGCACAAGGGCAACAGCGTGACCTATCACGACCCTTGCTACCTGGGCCGATACAACGGCGAGTACGAGGCGCCGCGCCAAGTGCTGCGGGCGTTGGGCATCGAGGTCAAGGAGATGCAACGCTCGGGCTTCCGTTCACGCTGCTGCGGTGGCGGGGGCGGTGCGCCGATCACCGACATTCCCGGAAAGCAACGTATCCCGGATATGCGCATGGACGACATCCGCGAAACCGGCGCCGAGCTGGTGGCGGTGGGTTGCCCGCAATGCACGGCGATGCTCGAAGGCGTGGTTGAGCCGCGTCCACTGATCAAGGACATCGCCGAACTGGTGGCCGACGCCTTGCTGGAAGACGCCGCACCGGCCAAAACCCCTATCAAGCGTGAACCTGCGGAGGTGCACTAATGAGCGACATTATCCGGCGCGACCCACGCGCTGAGTGGATCGCCCGCAACCGTCTGCACCCATTGCACGCAGCGCTGCAACCGGTACTACACAGTTGGATGGGCCCCAACGGCGTGATCCGCAAGAACGTCCATGGTATCGGTTTCATCGGCCCCAATGGCATCAAGCGTATCGACCGCAGCGGCGCCCAACAGGGCGGCGCTGCCAAGCGTACGGCGGCAGTGGAAGTGCAGTTGCCACTGCATCAGGTGGCGGCGCCTGCGTTCTACATCAACGTGGTGCCGGACATGGTCGGTGGCCGCTTGAGCAGCCACGACCGCGACTTGCTCGGGCTGGCCCGGCAATTGGCAGGCAGCGACGGTGCGGTGCTGGCGGTGGTGTTTGGCGAACACAAGGAAGGCACGTTCGCCACCGCAGGCGTCGATCGCCTGCTGGTGCTGGAAGGTCACGAGTTCGACGGTTATTCACCGGAGCAACGCGTGCAGGGTTTGCGTGCTGTGGATAACCAGTTCAACCCGCGCCACTGGTTGCTGCCCGACAGCCGCAGCGGTGGTGGCGAACTGGGTCGACGGTTTGCCGCCAGCCTCAAGGAACGCCCGGCTACGCGGGTTTGGCAGATCAAGGGCGACGAGTGCATCGGCCGCGCCGGTGCGGGCCAGGAAGACTTGGCCCGCCCGCTGCCACGCCTGATTCTGGCCGCCGCTGAATGCGCCGATCCTGTCAGTGAGACACGGCATGAAGTGCTGCCCGTGGAGTTATCCACAGCCCTGGCACGCAGCCTGCCGCGCATCGAAGACCTCGGTGCAGTGGCGGTGGACCCGGCGGCGATTCCCATGGCCGAAGCGGAATTCATTTTCTCCGGCGGCAACGGCGTGAAGGACTGGGCCTTGTTCCACCAGACCGCGGCGGCCTTGGGCGCCACCGAAGGCGCCTCGCGGGTGGCGGTGGACGACGGCTTCATGGCGCGTGATCGCCAGGTCGGCGCCAGCGGCACCTGGGTCACGGCGCGGGTCTACGTGGCTGTGGGTATTTCCGGTGCGATCCAGCACCTGCAAGGCATCGGTGCCTGCGACAAGGTGGTGGCGATCAACCTCGACCCTGGTTGCGACATGATCAAGCGGGCCGATCTCTCGGTCATCGGCGAAAGCGCCGCGATTCTGCAAGCCTTGATCGTTGCGGTCGAGGCCTACCGCAACGGCGCCAAGCGCGATGCAGCTTAAGGAGATGGCCATGACGACGAATGTAATCAGCCTGGTGTCCATCGGCGCCCACCCGACCTCTGGGCGTCCGCGCCGCGCCGAACAAGACGCGCGCGCAGTGGAACTCGGCCTGCAAATGGCTGGGGATAAGTTGCAGGTGCTGCACGCCGGCAACATCGCCGAACCCACTTTGCGCAGCTACCTGGGCATGGGGTTGCCGCAGTTGCACGTGCTGGAGCAACCGGCGGGCAGCGATGCCTTGCCCGTGCTCAGCGAATACCTGCGCGACGCCGGTGCCCAGGTGGTGCTTGCCGGCAGCCAGGCCGAAACCGGTGAAGGCTCGGGCATGCTGCCGTACCTGCTGGCCGAGAAATTGGGTTGGCCGCTGATTGTCGGGCTGGCGCAGGTCGAGTCCATCGACGGCGGCGTGGCCCATGTGCTGCAAGCCTTGCCACGCGGCCAGCGGCGACGCCTGAAGGTGCGCCTGCCGTTTCTGGCGACAGTGGATAACGCCGCGCCCAAGCCTCGGCAGAGTGCGTACGGCCCAGCGCAGCGCGGTGAGCTGGCGGCCCATGAAGTCGAAATCGAACAAGACGAGTTATTCACAGGCGCCGTGCTGCAACCGGCCAAGCCGCGCCCCAAGCGCCTCAAGGTGATTAAGGCCAAGAGCGGTGCTGATCGCATGAAAGCCGCCACGGCCAAGGCCAGTGGCGGCGGTGGGCAAGTGCTCAAGGGCCTGAGCCCGGAAGCGGGCGCCGAAGCCATCCTCAAGTTGTTGGTTGAGGAAGGTGTGGTTCGCTGAACCTTGTAGGAGCGAGCTTGCTCGCGAAGAACGTTAACGATAACGCAACGTGCCCGATTTGACGCGGCGCCCTCAGGTTCTTCGCGAGCAAGCTCGCTCCTACAAGGAAATGTGGCTTACCCACAATCCCTGTTGACCCGTCTGTGGATAACCTGTTCGCGGTTGTCCACACCCCCTGTGAATCAAGCCCTCCAGCCCTCTGTACGAAAAATAACCAAGCTAACTGACGGTTTTTACTTGGGTTTTTCGCTGCTCCTGTGCATTTCTCCGGTCCGACTTGCCCCCATAGTCTGTTGGCGCTTCTGTGGATAACATGTTCGCTCTCGGCTGAAGCCCTTATTAATCAAGGCTTTCACCGAATTGATCAAAATGTGATCTATTTGGTTTTTTTACCGGCTAAAAACCCTGGAAACCCCGATTTGTGAAGGTTTGAGGTGGTTTTCCACAGCACTGTCCAAGTTGCCCCCAAAGTCTGTTGGTGCTTCTGTGGATAAGGTGTTCGCGTACCGCTACAGGCCACGTAAGTTGTAGTTTGTGCTGGATTGGTCAATAAATGAACAAAGCTGGTTCAAACCGACTGGCTTGAATAAGTCACGGATTTTCTTCACTTAATTTCAGGAGGCAAGCGTAGTTGCCCACAATTGCTGTGGGTGGCTTTGTGGATAAGTTGTTGGGTAAAGGCTGGAGGGCAGGGGAATCAAGGGTTATCAGGGGGTTGGGTGTTTTTTGTACAACCCAGCCCCCTGACGATCCAGAGGTTACTCGTGAACTGCAACACCTTTGAGGTACGGCGCTGGAGCGGCCCCCAAGTTGTTCAGCAGGCGCTCGCTGTACCAGTCCACAAAGTTCACCACGCCGAACTCATAAGTCTTGGAGTACGGACCTGGCTGGTAGGCGGTGGAGTTGATGCCGCGCTGGTTTTCTTCGGCCAGGCGACGGTCCTGGTCGTTGGTAGCGTCCCACACCTGGCGCATGCGTTCCACGTCGTAGTCCACGCCTTCCACGGCGTCCTTGTGCACCAGCCACTTGGTGGTGACCATGGTTTCCTGGGCGCTGATTGGCCACACGGTGAACACAATGATGTGATCGCCCATGCAGTGGTTCCAGGAGTGCGGCAGGTGCAGGATGCGCATCGAGCCCAGGTCCGGGTTCTTGATGCGACCCATGAGTTTGGCGCAGCCCTGCTTGCCGTCCAGGGTCATCGACACGGTGCCCTTGAGCAGCGGCATGCGCACGATACGGTTACGCAGGCCGAAGCTGGCGTGGGCGTAAGGGATCTTCTCCGCATCCCAGGCAGCAGCAGAGGCGGCAACATGGTCCTTGAACGCCTGGTCGGCGCGCGGGTCGGTGACGTCGTCCCATTCCAGCAGGGTTTTCAGCAGTTCCGGGTGCGAAGCATTGCAGTGGTAGCACTCGCGGTTGTTTTCCAGCACCAGCTTCCAGTTGGCTTTCTCCATCAAGGTGGTGGTAATCGCCACCTTGGTGTTCTCCATGTCGTAGGGTTCCATGTAATGGTTCAGCGTCGACAGGAAGTCATCGATGGCCGGCGGGTTCTCCGCCAGGCTGATGAAGATGTAGCCACCGGCCGTCTTCACGTTGACCGGCTTGAGGCCGTACTGCTTCATGTCGAAGTCGGCACCCATCTCGGTGCCGGCAAACAGCAGGCGGCCGTCCAGTTCGTAGGTCCACTGGTGGTAGTGGCAGACCAGTTTGGCGACCTTGCCCTTTTCACTGGTGCACAAGCGCGAGCCCCGGTGACGGCACACGTTGTGGAACGCGTGCACCACGCCTTCGGCACCCCGGATCACGATGATCGGGTTCTTGCCGATTTGCAGGGTCAGGTAGTTGCCCTTGGCGGGGATTTCGCAGGTCATGCCGGCGATCAACCACTCTTTCTGGAAGATCTCCTGCATGTCGATATCAAACAACCGCTCATCAGAGTAGAACGGCTGCGGCAGCGAGAAAGTGCGCTCGCGCTCTTGCAGCATTTGCGCGGTGGCCTTGCGTGCGGGTTCCAGCGGATCGCCCAAGCTTAAGGTTGCGGTGACGTCCATCGTGTGTGTCCTCATGGCCATTCTGTGTGGCCGAGATAAGTGGCTAATCAGGTTTGCAGCAAGGCGTAAAAAAAGCGTCTGTGTTGGGAGCGAGTGTGGGGCCGCCGATGGGCCGAACCTTATCCATGGGCGACATGGCCCAATCTGTTCCCGACGCGCAACCCTAGGTCGTTGGGGCCTGGTCGCGATAAGTATGTGAATGTCGCAGATAGGTAAATGGATGGTTCTGGCGTTACGCAGAATCGCCACCATAAGGCCGATGTCGGCGGTGGAGAACAACATGTCCAATAATTTCCTGAATCCGGTAACCACCCAGACCTGGGCCAATGGTCGGCACATTGTCCGTTGCGTCAAAGTCATCCAGGAAACCTGGGACGTGCGCACCTTCTGTTTCATGGCCGACCAGCCGATCCTGTTCTTTTTCAAGCCGGGGCAATTCGTCACCCTGGAGCTGGAAATCGAAGGCCAGCCGATCATGCGCTCCTACACCATCTCCAGCTCACCGTCGGTGCCGTACAGTTTCTCGGTGACCATCAAGCGCGTGCCGGGCGGCAAGGTTTCCAACTGGTTGCACGACACCCTGCATGAAGGGCAAGAGCTGGCGGTGCACGGGCCGGTAGGCTTGTTCAATGCCATCGACTTCCCAAGCCCGAAAGTGTTGTACCTCAGCGGCGGTGTGGGGATAACGCCAGTCATGTCCATGGCGCGCTGGTTCTACGACACCAACGCCAACGTCGACATGACGTTTATCCACAGCGCCCGTTCGCCCAAGGACATCATCTACCACCGTGAGCTGGAACACATGGCGTCGCGGATCGATAACTTCAGCCTGCACCTGATCTGCGAGAAACACGGCTTGGGTGAGCCATGGGCGGGTTATCGCGGTTACCTGAATCACAAGATGCTCGAACTGATGGTGCCGGACTTCCTGGAGCGCGAAGTGTTCTGCTGCGGGCCTACGCCGTACATGAACGCGGTGAAGCGCCTGCTGGAAGTGGCGGGTTTCGACATGACGCGTTACCACGAGGAATCGTTCGGCGCCACGCCGCCGGAAGCCCGTGCGGATGCGGTCGAACAAGCCGAACAAGCCGCCGACGCGCCGGAAATCGATCTGGCGGATCTGCATCAGGTGGAGTTCATTGCGTCGGGCAAAAGCATTCGTGTGGCACCTGGCGAAACCGTACATGCCGCGGCTGCCAAGCTCGGCCTGTTGATCCCGAAAGCCTGCGGCATGGGCATCTGCGGCACGTGCAAGGTGATGAAACTGGGGGGCGAGGTCGAGATGGACCACAACGGCGGGATTACGGAAGAAGACGAAGCCGAAGGCTACATCCTGTCGTGCTGCAGCGTGCCGAAGGGCGATGTGCGCATCGAATTCTGAGGCAATCCCCGTTGTAGGAGCCGGCTTGCCGGCGATAGCGATCCTAAGGCCGCCATCGCCGGCAAGCCGGCTCCTACAGTTATGGGTTAGCGGACGAAAACGTTGATGAGGTACGCGCCGGATGCTGTCATTTCGAACTCTTTCCCAGTGATGGTAAAGGTTCTTGAAGGCTCGATGATGGTGTCGCCGACGTTCGCCAGCTTCCTAAGATCGTCCAAGCTGACGAGCGTGGCGTTGACGTCGGCGCGCAGTTGCGAATCAGTGGTGTAGCATTGAATTTCCATGATGTTGGCCTCGATAGGATTTCCATTTCCAGCCGACTATTCGGCAGGCAGTCAGCCCCGAAGTAACGCGTCCGTTTGTTCGGGGTGACAAGATCCTATCCAATACAGGGGGTAGATAGATACTGTCAGAAATACGTACAAACAGTCTCTGAAAAAGCGCTGAAAGCCCCGTCGTTTCAGGCTCCCATCACTTTCCGTATGTCCCCAGCCAATTCTCTTACACGTTCTTCCTCGGTATCCCACGCACACATGAAGCGTGCACCGCCTTTGCCGATAAAGGTGTAGAAACGCCAGCCCTTGGCGGTCAACGCGGCAATCGCCGGTTCCGAGAGTTGCAGGAACACGCCGTTTGCCTGCACCGGGAACATCAACTCCACGCCGGGAATATCCGCCACCAGGCTGCTCAGCAGTTGAGCGCAGTGGTTGGCGTGACGCGCATGTTTGAGCCAGGCGTCGTTTTCCAGCAGGCCTACCCACGGCGCGGACAGGAAGCGCATTTTCGAGGCCAGTTGGCCGGCCTGCTTGCAGCGGTAGTCGAAGTCTTCGGCCAGCTTGTGGTTGAAGAACAGGATCGCTTCACCC
The DNA here is from genome assembly GCF_013385825.1 of Pseudomonas reactans. Classification (GTDB taxonomy): domain Bacteria; phylum Pseudomonadota; class Gammaproteobacteria; order Pseudomonadales; family Pseudomonadaceae; genus Aquipseudomonas; species Aquipseudomonas reactans. The sequence continues at coordinate 280,407 of NZ_JACAPG010000008.1, forward strand.
ACGGCCATACCGTTCTTGGTGCCGCCAAAGCACAGCACGTCCACGCCGGCTTTCCAGGTCAGGTCGGCGGGCGAGCAGCCGAGGAACGCGCAGGCGTTGGAGAAGCGCGCGCCGTCCATGTGCAGGTTCAGCCCCAACTCTTTGCAGGTCACGCTGATGGCGCGTATTTCATCCGGGGTATACACGCTGCCGACTTCCGTGGCTTGGGTCAGGGTAACCACGCGTGGTTTGGGGTAGTGAATGTCTTGGCGCTTGAGGGCGATCTCGCGGATCGACTCCGGGGTCAGCTTGCCGTTTTCGGTGCGGGCGGTAAGCAGCTTGGAGCCGTTGGAGAAAAACTCCGGCGCGCCGCATTCGTCGGTTTCGACGTGGGCGGTTTCCGAGCAAATCACGCTATGGTAGCTCTGGCACAACGAGGACAGCGCCAGGGAGTTGGCGGCGGTGCCGTTGAAGGCGAAGAACACTTCGCAGTCGGTTTCGAACAGGTTGCGGAAACCGTCGGCGGCGCGGTGGGTCCATTCATCATCGCCGTAGGCGCGTTGATGGCCCTGGTTGGCTTGTTCCATGGCGGCCCAGGCTTCCGGGCAGATACCGGAATAGTTGTCACTGGCGAATTGTTGGCTCTTGTCGGTCATGGCCCATTCCTGTGGTCGATGTTGGTGCGCACTGTAACCAAGATTGTCGCGGGTGCGCACGTACTGTAAATGCAAAGTCACTGGGGAATTATGCACGGTACTCAAACAATTCCTGTCGGACGCGTCCGTGATGGCGCTTTGGATCTGCTCAAGTGGCTGGCGCTGTTGAGTATGGTGCTGGACCACTTGCGCTATGTTGGTTTGAGCCTGGACGGCCTGTATGTGCCGGGGCGCCTGGCGTTCCCGTGGTTTTGCCTGGCGATTGCGGCGAATCTGCACCGGGTCAGGAGCGCGCCCGTGACAGGCCAATGGCGCTATTTGGGCTGGCTGTTGCTGTTTAGTGTGATCAGTGAAGTGCCGTATCGGATGTTTATCGAGGATGCTGATACGTTGAACGTGTTGCCGACCTTGGCGTTGGGCCTTCTAGTTGCCCGAGGATGGCAGCAAAAGGTTCTAGTCGATCGAGGATTGGCACTGATTGCCGTTATGTTGGCAGCGGTATTTTCCACTCACCTGATGTTCGGTTTTTTCGGTGTATTGCTCCCGTTGGCGATGCTGCTGGTATTCCGGCAACCATGGTATTTCAGCATAGTGCCAGGATTGGTGTGCGTGGCTGCCAACCAATGGCAGACTTTACTCAATAGCGGTACGGCTATAGCGTTAATGGGGTTGGCCGCCTGCCTGATTGCGCCACTAGCCGGGCTTGTCTTGTTACGAAAAGCTGGGCATCTCTCGCTGCCTGCAATGAGACGATGGGCATACGCCCTGTATCCGTTGCATTTTTTGCTCTTGTTGATGGTTCGGCAGGCCATCGGCTGACAGCGAGCATCCACTATCGCCAGTGTTTATCGAGCCATTGTGGGGGAAACGGATGAGCCGCGTAGAGTTCGAGCATTTTTCGAACGTCGCTTTCGAACCCTTCCCTTAGCCATTGGTGATAGTGCCGCGAAATATCACGACTATGTGCCGCAATGGCCGTTTCATCGACAATGCACTGCGCCGCCATGATTCCCGACATCAGAGCCTTGAGGACCCCATGAGACGCGCCAGGGTCCAGCACACTGGCAGCATCCCCGATGATGAGGTAGCCGTTGCCAGCGGTCTGATCACAAATCCTCCAGGTGACATCAGCCCCTTGTATCCTTCCGATACATGGCAGTTGCTCAAGCGAGGCTGGAATCGCTGATGCCTTGGGCGCGTGATTCTGCCCGAAGTACAGGCGTGTCCAATGATACAGCTCATGCTCTATATGTGCGGTCCAGTACCAGCCCTGGCGATCCGCAAAGATCCCCAGGGCATCCTCTTCAACGCTCCCGCGTTTGTAACCGTACAAGGCTGTAAGTGCCGGTGAGCGTCGATGCGAGACCAGCCCAAGTTGACGTGCCAGCCAACCATGAGCGCCACTTGCATCAATCAGATGTCTGCACAACAGTTGCTCTGTTTGGGTTCGTACGCCTACGACGCGATTTTTTTCCACGAGCAGCTGTTTGGCATTGCAGGGCTGTAGCGCGTGCACGCCCGATGCAATTGCTTTATCCAATAAAAAACCATCAAGCATTACTCTTGGTATCTGGAATCCTTGCCAGGGCCCATTGTGGTCTTCTCCAAAGGGAACAAAGCAGCGTTTCGTTTCCCACTTAACCCATGTCCCCGTGTGGCGGATGAAGGGCCCGTCGAGAACTTTCCCCGCCACACCCAGTTGTCGTAAAAGTGGTTCGATACCGGGGTGCAGTGTTTCCCCGGGGCGTTGGCGCGGAAACGCGAGGCGCTCAACAAGTGCGACCTTCAGGCCATGTTGAGCGCAGGAAATAGCTGCCGAACAACCCGCTGGTCCGGCACCTATTATGACGACATCATAGTGTTTCATTGGCGGTGATCTTGTATTTGCTAGAGGCGTTGCCAGGGTTGTGTACCCTGTTGGCGGAAAATCGCATGAGGCCACACCAAGTAAAAGGAAGTGTCTATTAGTTTGATATGAACTTGATCGAACTTGGGTGATACGACGGATTCAAAACGAAACAGCTCTAGCCTATATCCGTTGTTATCTGAAGGGGCCGACGAGTTTTCGTGTAGGTTTAACGCTCTGAGGTCATCGGCCGTCGCGACGTTGAAAGAATCGATAAACCAACTGGCAGCAGCGTTGCCCAAAGAGAGTTTGACTCGCCGTAGAGCGTCGACACGACGTATATATTCCGGTGAGTCTATTTTACCTGTCAGCGCCAGGGAGAACTTACCGTCGAGTGCATTTTGCGTGTAATCGCCGTAGAGGTAAGCCTGATAAGTCCTGTGCGGCATGTTATCTGCCGTATAGCTTTTCGGCGCAGTTACGCCATCCCAAGGGACCCCGGAATCTTTACCGATTTCCTGATCGAGCATGGGTTTGATGCTCGGACCTGCATCGCTGCCAGGTTCGTAAGCCTGCGCGGAATCCGGAGCGACGGCCGGCCAGAATGAACTCAAGGCAGCGCAGAGCTTGGCATCCTCAGGGAAAGGACTTCCCAGCCGGTACGCCGCCAAATGTTTTACGGCGCCCGATTCAATGGTGTGTTCCACGGCGCCGATGTCCCAGCCGGGCGCGAATACACCTGCAGCCGCATCGGTAAGGCACGAAGCGCGCCTCGCAGACGCGACCTGCGGCTTTGTCCCTGTAGTGGGGCCGGACAGGGAGTCAAGCTGCGCTACAACTGCGGTAATACTGATATCGGTACTGCTAAAGGCATCTGGAAAAGATTGGAGATTGGCGGGGTGACGAGAGTCGGACAGGCATTCCGGTAATATCGGAAACACCGTTTTGCGCACATTCGCATCCATGCTTTCGAGCCATTCATTGAGGTGGCGTTGATTGCACAAAGGATAGAAATCAGGGGCGCAGAGCAGTGAATACGCGGCTATACGCTGGGGGATGGTGGTGTCCAGCACTGCGCATCGAGCTTGAATCCATCCGTCGGCAGTGAAATCCAGGTAATGCTGGGCTTTGTAATCGCCCTTCATTAATTCATCAAGCATGCCTGGATGTTGATTGAGATCGGCGACCTTCCCCGCGTCATCGATCTTATGCCGAATATGCACGTATTCAGGGGCGTTGCCAGGCAAACTCAAGCTGGACACTAGAAGATCGGGTTTTTTGGGAACATTGAAGGTCAGCGGTTTGCCTTTGTAATGCGCAGCTTTTATCAACTGTTCATGCGGCGTAGCAGCCATCAGTCCGGAGCCGAACACAGGTTCCGCAAGCCAGTCCGCGAGCCCTTCGGTGATGACAAAAGGCGGTTGGCTGATATCGGGTTCTGCCCAACCCGAATCCGCTCCCAGTTGCAGGTGTATACGGCGTAGCTTTTCGTTTTTGTGCTGTGCGTGCAGTTGAACGTCAAGCGTCAAGCCTGCAATGCACTCGTTGCCGTTGAACAGCTTGTGCAGCGGTACCCAAAAATCGCAGGTGGTGTCAGTGTCGCCGAAACGCATCGGGCCGAATTGGGTTCTGTCCCCTTTGCGTTGGACTGCGATGTAGGCGCTGTACCGTGCAGGCAACACTCGAATAGCGTGATTGTCTCCTTCAACAAAGGGCAAGAAACCCCTGCTTTGAGCATCGTACAAGGGCGGCGCCGTGCCGACCCGAGATACACCCGTGCGCGAAAAACACAGATCGGCTTGTACCTTATGCACGGTATCAGGCGCCGGGCGGTATTCAAGCGCGAATACCACGACGGCCAAGGGAGCCCCGCCCGCGCGCTTCTTGAGTTGCTCAAGGCTGGGGAGTTGGCTGCCGTATACATAGTTGATGACCACTTCCAGTTCTGCGGCCGTCGGATAGGCCTTGAGCGGATTGCCTTTGGCGTCGGTTGTGACGTTGGCGTGAGCCAGAGCATGGTAGAGCAGGCTTTGTGCCGGCTTGCCGGGTTCGATACCTTTCGTTCCGTTCAAAGCAAAGTCTTCAAAACCTGGAAGTGTCCGATCCGCACTCACTGGTTTATGCAGTTCTTTCTCAAGGTTGGGCGCAAGAATATCAAGTCCATGGTGAAGCAATAAATTGTGCCAGCCGTTGGGGGCTAAACGTTTGCAGATACTATTAACTTGGTTGATTAAAGCCATGTCTGCACTCCTGGGTGTGGTGACAGTCTCAAGCTGTTTTGCAAGTTTTAGATGGGTGTTGAGTCGAGAGGTAGTTGGCTCGGATGTTGTTATAAAAGCAAAAGTTACATTGTAAAAAGTTATTTGGTTTTGCAGTTTTAATGTTTGTTTTATATGCGTATTTTAAGTGTTTTGTAGGATGAGGCCTTCAGTCATTCGTACTAATTAAACTTCTGGCTGATGGGTTTCAGGTGTCGGCTGTTGCTTTTCCTCACCCGGAGAGACGGGCATTCACCCCTCCCGCCGCGGTGCAATGTCGTAAACGCACCTTTGCGTGGCGTGCGTAGGCATTTGACCTGCTGACGCCAGCCCTACCATCGCATCAAAGGGCCCTGCACGGGCCTCAACAATACGAAAGGCTGGGAGAGACGCGATGTTCAGCAAACAAGACCAGATTCAGGGATATGACGACGCACTGCTGGCGGCGATGAATGCCGAGGAGCAGCGTCAGGAAGATCATATCGAGCTGATCGCGTCAGAGAACTACACCAGCAAACGCGTGATGGAAGCACAAGGCAGCGGCCTCACCAACAAATACGCCGAAGGCTACCCGGGCAAGCGCTACTACGGTGGCTGCGAGCATGTGGACAAGGTCGAAGCCCTGGCCATCGAACGCGCCAAGCAATTGTTCGGCGCCGATTACGCCAACGTCCAGCCGCACTCCGGTTCGTCCGCCAACAGCGCCGTGTACCTGGCCCTGCTGCAAGCCGGTGACACTATCCTGGGCATGAGCCTGGCCCACGGTGGTCACCTGACTCACGGCGCCAAGGTGTCGTCCTCGGGCAAGCTGTACAACGCAGTGCAATATGGCATCAACACCGACACCGGCCTGATCGACTACGACGAAGTCGAGCGCCTGGCCGTCGAGCACAAGCCGAAAATGGTTGTGGCCGGTTTCTCTGCTTATTCCAAAACTCTGGATTTCCCACGGTTCCGTCAGATCGCCGACAAGGTGGGCGCACTGCTGTTCGTCGACATGGCCCACGTTGCTGGCCTGGTTGCCGCTGGCCTGTACCCGAACCCGCTGCCGTACGCCGACGTGGTCACCACCACCACCCACAAGACCCTGCGCGGTCCACGGGGCGGTCTGATCCTGGCCAAGTCCAACGAAGAGATTGAAAAGAAACTCAACGCCGCCGTATTCCCTGGCGCCCAGGGCGGCCCGCTGATGCACGTCATCGCCGGCAAGGCCGTCTGCTTCAAGGAAGCGCTGGAGCCAGGCTTCAAGGCCTATCAGCAACAAGTGATCGACAACGCCCAGGCCATGGCCGAGGTGTTCATCAAACGCGGATATGACGTGGTGTCCGGCGGTACCGACAACCACCTGTTCCTGGTCAGCCTGATCCGTCAGGGCCTCACCGGCAAAGAGGCGGACGCCGCCCTGGGTCGCGCCCACATCACCGTCAACAAGAACGCCGTGCCGAATGACCCGCAGTCGCCGTTCGTGACCTCGGGCCTGCGCATCGGCACCCCGGCGGTGACCACGCGTGGTTTCAAAGTGGCGCAATGCATCGAGCTGGCTGGCTGGATCTGCGACATCCTCGACAACCTCGGCGATGCCGATGTCGAGGCCAACGTGGCCAAGCACGTGTCTGCCCTGTGCGCTGATTTCCCGGTTTATCGCTGAGCGCGGTTTTGGAGTTAATGACTATGCAACGCTACTCGGGCTTCGGCCTCTTCAAGCACTCACTCAGCCACCACGAAAACTGGCAGAAAATGTGGCGCACGCCGACCCCTAAAAAGGTCTACGACGTGGTCATCGTCGGCGGCGGCGGGCATGGTCTGGCGACCGCCTACTACCTGGCCAAGGAGCACGGCATCACCAACGTGGCCGTGGTCGAGAAAGGCTGGCTGGGCGGCGGTAACACCGCGCGCAACACCACCATCGTGCGTTCCAACTACCTGTGGGATGAGTCGGCGCACCTGTACGAACACGCGATGAAGCTGTGGGAAGGTCTGTCCCAGGACCTGAACTACAACGTGATGTTCTCCCAGCGTGGCGTCTACAACCTGTGTCACACCCTGCAAGACATCCGTGATTCCGAGCGTCGCGTCAGCGCCAACCGCCTCAATGGCGTGGACGGCGAACTGCTTAACGCCAAGCAGGTTGCCGACGAGATTCCGTACCTCGACTGCTCCAAGAACACCCGCTATCCGGTGCTCGGCGCCACCGTGCAACGTCGCGGCGGCGTGGCCCGTCACGATGCCGTGGCCTGGGGCTTTGCCCGCGCCGCCGACGCATTGGGCGTGGATTTGATCCAGCAGACCGAAGTGATCGGTTTCCGCAAGGAAAACGGCGTGTGCATCGGCGTGGAAACCAACAAGGGCTTCATCGGCGCCAAGCGCGTCGGTGTGGTCACCGCCGGTAACTCCGGGCACATGGCCTCGCTGGCTGGTTTCCGCCTGCCGATCGAATCCCACCCACTGCAAGCGTTGGTGTCGGAGCCGATCAAGCCGATTATCGACAGCGTGATCATGTCCAACGCCGTGCACGGCTACATCAGCCAGTCCGACAAGGGCGACCTGGTGATCGGCGCCGGTATCGACGGCTACAACGGCTACGGCCAGCGCGGCTCGTACCCGGTGATCGAACACACCATCCAGGCCATCGTCGAGATGTTCCCGGTGCTGTCGCGCGTGCGCATGAACCGCCAGTGGGGCGGCATCGTCGACACCACGCCGGACGCTTGCCCGATCATCTCCAAGACCCCCGTGCCGAACATGTTCTTCAACTGCGGTTGGGGCACCGGTGGCTTCAAGGCCACGCCGGGCTCAGGCAACGTGTTTGCCGCCAGCCTCGCCAAGGGTGAAATGCACCCGTTGGCCGCACCTTTTTCCATCGACCGTTTCCACAACGGTGCGTTGATCGACGAACACGGCGCTGCGGCCGTCGCCCACTAACAGGAGAAATTCCCTATGTTGCATATCTTCTGTCCTCACTGTGGCGAACTGCGCTCCGAAGAGGAATTCCACGCTTCCGGCCAAGCGCACATCCCGCGCCCGCTGGACCCGAATGCCTGCACCGATGAAGAGTGGGGCGACTACATGTTCTTCCGCGACAACCCCCGTGGCCTGCACCACGAACTGTGGATCCACGCCGCCGGTTGCCGCCAGTACTTCAACGCGACCCGCGACACCCTGACCTACGAAATTCTTGAAACCTACAAGATCGGTGAGAAGCCACAATTCACCGCCAAGGCCTCTGGAGAGAAGGTATGAGCCAGACCAATCGCCTGTCCAACGGTGGCCGGATCGACCGTAATAAAGTCCTGACGTTTACCTTCAACGGCCAGAGCTACAAGGGCTTTGAAGGCGACACGCTCGCCGCAGCCCTGCTGGCCAACGGCGTCGACATCATCGGCCGCAGCTTCAAGTACTCGCGCCCACGCGGCATCTTTGCTGCGGGCGCCGAAGAGCCGAACGCGGTGCTGCAGATCGGTGCCACCGAAGCCACCCAGATTCCTAACGTGCGCGCCACGCAACAGGCGCTGTACCAAGGCCTGGTCGCCACCAGCACCAACGGCTGGCCGAACGTCAACACTGACGTGATGGGCATTCTTGGTAAGGTCGGTGGCAAGCTGATGCCGCCGGGTTTCTACTACAAAACCTTCATGTACCCGCAATCGTTCTGGATGACCTACGAGAAGTACATCCGTAAGGCTGCGGGCCTTGGCCGCTCGCCGACCGAGAACGATCCGGACACCTACGACAACTTCAACCGTCACTGCGATGTGCTGATCGTCGGCGCAGGCCCTGCCGGTCTGGCGGCTGCACTGGCTGCAGCGCGCAGCGGTGCCCGCGTGATCATTGCCGATGAGCAGGAAGAGTTCGGCGGTTCGCTGCTGGACTCGCGCGAAAGCCTCGACGGCAAGTCGGCGGCTGAATGGGTCGCCAGTGTCATCGCAGAACTCAAAGCCCTGCCGGACGTGGTGCTGCTGCCCCGCGCCACCGTCAATGGTTACCACGACCATAACTTCCTGACCATCCACGAACGCCTCACCGATCACCTCGGTGACCGTGCGCCGATTGGTGTGGTGCGCCAGCGTATCCACCGTGTGCGCGCCAAGCGTGTGGTGCTGGCGACCGGTGCGTGCGAGCGTCCGCTGGTCTACGGCAACAACGACGTGCCGGGCAACATGCTGGCCGGTGCGGTTTCTACTTACGTGCGCCGTTACGGCGTGGCGCCGGGCAAGAAACTGGTGCTGTCGACCAACAACGATCACGCCTACCGCGTTGCGCTGGACTGGCTCGACGCGGGTCTGCAAGTGGTGGCGGTGGCCGATGTGCGCCACAACCCACGCGGCGCACTGGTTGAAGAGGCCCGCGCCAAAGGTATTCGTATCCTCACCGGCAGCGCCGTGATCGAGGCTCGTGGCAGCAAGCACGTCACTGCTGCCCGCGTGGCTGCAATTGATGTGAAAGCGCATAAAGTCACCAGCCCTGGCGAGTGGCTGGACTGCGACCTGGTGGCCAGCTCCGGTGGCTACAGCCCAGTCGTACACTTGGCTTCGCACCTGGGCGGCAAGCCGACCTGGCGTGAAGATATCCTCGGTTTTGTACCGGGTGAAGCCCCGCAGAAACGCGTGTGCGTGGGTGGCATCAACGGCGTCTATGGCCTTGGCGATTCCCTGGCGGATGGTTTTGAAGGCGGCGTGCGCGCGGCCAGCGAAGCCGGTTTTGCGCCAGTGGAAGGCACCTTGCCGAAAGCCCTGAGCCGTCTGGAAGAGCCGACGCTGGCGATCTACCAAGTACCGCACGACAAGCCAACCGCACGGGCGCCGAAGCAATTCGTCGACCTGCAAAACGACGTGACCGCCGCCGCCATCGAACTGGCGACCCGCGAAGGGTTCGAGTCGGTCGAGCACGTCAAGCGCTACACCGCGCTGGGCTTCGGCACCGACCAAGGCAAGCTGGGCAACGTCAACGGCCTGGCCATTGCCGCGCGCTCGCTGAACGTGACCATCCCGCAGATGGGCACCACCATGTTCCGTCCGAACTACACGCCGGTAACTTTCGGCGCGGTGGCGGGCCGTCACTGTGGGCACATCTTCGAGCCGGTTCGCTACACCGCGCTGCAAGCCTGGCACGTGAAGAACGGCGCCGAGTTTGAAGACGTCGGCCAGTGGAAGCGCCCCTGGTATTTCCCGCGCAACGGTGAAGACCTGCACGCCGCGGTGAAACGCGAATGCCTGGCCGTGCGCGACAGCGTCGGCCTGCTGGATGCGTCGACCCTCGGCAAGATCGACATCCAGGGCCCGGACGCGCGCGAATTCCTCAACCGCATCTACTCCAACGCCTGGACCAAGCTCGACGTGGGCAAGGCGCGCTACGGCCTGATGTGCAAGGAAGACGGCATGGTCTTCGATGACGGCGTGACCGCCTGCATCGCCGACAACCACTTCCTGATGACCACCACCACCGGCGGCGCCGCTCGCGTACTGCAGTGGTTGGAAATCTACCAGCAGACCGAATGGCCAGACCTCAAGGTGTACTTCACCTCGGTCACCGACCACTGGGCGACCATGACCCTGTCCGGCCCCAACAGCCGCAAGCTGCTGGCGGAAGTCACCGACATCGACCTGGACAAGGACGGCTTCCCGTTCATGACCTGGAAGGAAGGTTTGGTCGGCGGCGTACCGGCCCGTGTGTTCCGGATCTCGTTTACCGGTGAGCTGTCGTACGAAGTCAACGTGCAAGCCGACTACGCCATGGGCGTACTGGAAAAAATCGTCGACGCCGGCAAGAAGTACAACCTGACGCCGTACGGCACCGAAACCATGCACGTGCTGCGGGCCGAGAAGGGCTTCATCATCGTCGGCCAGGACACCGACGGCTCGATGACCCCGGACGACCTGAACATGGGCTGGTGCGTCGGCCGTACCAAACCGTTCTCGTGGATCGGCTGGCGTGGCATGAACCGGGAAGACTGCGTGCGCGAAGAGCGTAAGCAACTGGTGGGCTTGAAGCCGATCGATCCAAACGTGTGGCTGCCGGAAGGCGCGCAGTTGGTGTTCGATCCGAAGCAGTCGATCCCGATGAAGATGGTCGGTCACGTGACCTCCAGTTATGCCCACAACTCCCTCGGCTATTCGTTTGCCATGGGCGTGGTGAAGGGCGGCTTGAAGCGCATCGGCGAGCGGGTGTTCTCACCGCAGGCGGACGGCAGCGTGATCGAGGCGGAGATTGTGTCTTCGGTGTTCTTTGACCCGAAAGGCGATCGCCAGAACATCTGACACCTCACCTTGTAGGAGCCGGCTTGCCGGCGATGGCGGCCGAGAAATCACCGCAAGGCTTGCTGGCCTCATCGCCGGCAAGCCGGCTCCTACAGAGGGAGGGTTGTTAATCAGAATTCAGAACAGGTGCTTTATGACAGCAGCCAATGTGTACCAACAACGCCCAACCACTGGGGCCAAGGCCGAGTCGTCGCTGCACCATGCCGACCTCGCCAGCCTGGTCGGCAAAGGCCGCAAGAACGCAGGCGTGACCGTGCGTGAAAAGAAACTCCTCGGCCACCTGACCATTCGTGGCGATGGCCACGATGCAGCGTTCGCCGCCGGCGTGCACAAGGCCCTAGGCATCGAGTTGCCCGGCGCCCTGCAAGTGATCGTCAAGGGTGAAACCAGCCTGCAGTGGCTCGGCCCGGATGAGTGGTTGCTGATCGTGCCGAGCGGTGAAGAGTTCGCCGCCGAGCAAAACCTGCGTGCCGCCCTGGGTGAGTTGCATATCCAGGTCGTCAACGTCAGCGGCGGCCAGCAGATCCTCGAGCTCAGCGGCCCGAATGTGCGCGACGTGCTGATGAAGTCCACCAGCTACGATGTGCACCCCAACAACTTCCCGGTGGGCAAGGCGGTGGGCACGGTGTTCGCCAAGTCGCAACTGGTGATCCGCCACACGGCTGAAGACACTTGGGAACTGCTGATCCGTCGCAGCTTCTCGGATTACTGGTGGTTGTGGTTGCAGGATGCATCCGCCGAATTCGGCCTGAGCGTCCAATGACCCCTGTAGGAGCGAGCTTGCTCGCGAAGAACGTCAACGATTACGCGAGCATCCTGGATGAGCGCGGTGTCTCTGGGTTTTTCGCGAGCAAGCTCGCTCCTACAGTCGATAGCGTTGTTTGAGGAGTTCTTCGCAATGAGCCGCGCACCTGATACATGGATTTTGACCGCCGACTGCCCCAGCGTGCTCGGCACGGTGGACGCGGTCACCCGCTATCTGTTCGAACAAGGCTGCTACGTGACCGAGCACCACTCGTTCGATGACCGGCTTTCGGGCCGGTTCTTTATCCGCGTGGAGTTCCGCCAGCCCGACGGTTTTGACGAACAAGGTTTCCGCGATGGCCTGGCCACGCGCGGGGAAGCGTTCGGCATGATCTTCGAGCTGACGGCGCCGAACTACCGACCAAAAGTGGTGATCATGGTCTCCAAGGCCGATCACTGCCTGAACGATCTGCTGTATCGCCAGCGCATCGGCCAACTGTCGATGGACGTGGTCGCGGTGGTGTCCAACCACCCCGATTTGAAACCTTTGGCCGACTGGCACCAGATTCCCTACTACCATTTCCCCCTCGACCCCAACGACAAACCGTCCCAGGAGCGGCAGGTGTGGCAGGTGGTGGAAGACACCGGCGCGGAGTTGGTGATCCTTGCGCGCTACATGCAAGTGCTGTCGCCGGAGCTGTGTCGCAAGCTGGATGGCAAGGCCATCAACATTCACCACTCGTTGTTGCCGGGGTTCAAGGGCGCCAAGCCCTATCACCAGGCGTACAACAAGGGCGTGAAGTTAGTGGGGGCCACGGCGCATTACATCAACAACGATCTGGACGAAGGCCCGATCATTGCCCAGGGCGTGGAGGTGGTGGATCACAGCCACTACCCCGAGGATTTGATTGCCAAGGGGCGGGATATTGAAGGACTGACATTGGCCCGGGCCGTTGGGTATCACATTGAGCGGCGGGTGTTTCTTAACGCCAATCGCACGGTGGTGCTCTGACGGGCGCCATCGCCGGCAAGCCGGCTCCTACAGTTTGGAATGCATTCTCCTGTAGGAGCCGGCTTGCCGGCGATGAGGCCATCAGCAACAACGCAAAAACAGCATCTGTACCCGAGCACTTAAACGCGCTGCCCACCCAACGGGCAACGCAGTTCCATAAAAACAACAGCGAGGTGAAAGCATGTCTGGTAATCGTGGTGTCGTGTATCTCGGCAACGGCAAGGTCGAAGTACAGAAAATCGACTATCCCAAAATGCAGGACCCCCGTGGCAGGAAGATTGAGCACGGCGTCATCCTGCGCGTGGTCTCCACCAACATCTGCGGCTCCGACCAACACATGGTGCGCGGCCGCACCACTGCCCAGACCGGCCTGGTGCTCGGTCATGAAATTACCGGTGAAGTGATCGAGAAGGGCAGCGACGTCGAGAACCTGAAGATCGGCGACCTGGTTTCCGTGCCCTTCAACGTGGCCTGCGGTCGCTGCCGTTCCTGCAAAGAACAACACACCGGCGTGTGCCTCACCGTCAACCCGGCCCGTGCCGGTGGCGCCTATGGCTATGTCGACATGGGCGACTGGACCGGCGGCCAGGCCGAGTACGTGCTGGTGCCATACGCGGACTTCAACCTGCTGAAACTGCCAGACCGCGACAAGGCCATGGAAAAAATCCGCGACCTGACGTGCCTCTCCGACATTCTCCCGACGGGCTACCATGGCGCTGTCACGGCTGGCGTTGGCCCAGGCAGCACCGTGTACATCGCGGGCGCTGGCCCGGTTGGTCTGGCCGCTGCGGCTTCTGCACGCCTGTTGGGCGCGGCGGTGGTGATCATCGGCGACGTCAACCCGATCCGCCTGGCTCACGCCAAGGCCCAGGGTTTTGAAGTGGCCGACCTGTCCACCGACACCCCGCTGCACGAACAGATCGCTGCGCTGCTGGGCGAGCCGGAAGTGGATTGTGCCGTCGACGCCGTTGGTTTCGAAGCCCGTGGCCACGGCCATGAAGGCGTGAAAGCCGAAGCCCCGGCCACTGTGCTCAACTCGCTGATGGGCGTGGTGCGCGTGGCCGGCAAGATCGGTATTCCGGGCCTGTACGTCACCGAAGATCCAGGTGCCGTGGATGCCGCCGCCAAAATGGGCAGCCTGAGCATCCGCTTCGGCCTCGGCTGGGCCAAGTCCCACAGCTTCCACACCGGCCAGACCCCGGTGATGAAGTACAACCGTGCGCTGATGCAGGCGATCATGTGGGACCGTATCAACATTGCCGAAATCGTCGGCGTGCAGGTCATCAGCCTGGATGATGCGCCACGTGGGTATGGCGAGTTCGATGCGGGTGTGCCGAAGAAATTTGTGATTGATCCGCACAAGCTGTTCAGCGCGGCGTAACGCGCAGGGCTGAAAAAAATGGCGACCCTGGAGGTCGCCATTTTTTATGGGTTATTTGATGGGTGTGAGTCGTAGATAGGGATCGCTCACCTCACCGTTCTTGACCTGGCGCTTGCCGCCGTAATCGCAATGAATCTTGCCGTTGCGTTCATTGATTTCCTCGGCCTTGAGTTCGTACTCCGGGGCCAGATAGTCATCCTTGGTGGCTGCCGTTTGCCCTGTCCATGCCTTGCCGTTGGCCGTAGCCGTGTATTGATAGCCCTCGCCATAGGGCGTGGGAACATCAGGGTCTGTGTAGGGCGTGGATTGGATGTCGCGGGGGGCGGGGCATTGGTCGATGCCTGTGGCCTGGGGCCGTGAAGCCTGGGCCTGGCTGCGAGATGGCAAATGGTTGAATGCGCTGAAGGCAACATAAAAATTGGGAATCAATCCGATCATGATCATTACAGCTCCTTGTAGTGTGGTGAGCCTCCCCGTTGAATGTGAATGGGAAGGCTAGCTTGGGTGGGCTGTATCGATGGATGAGTTCCATCAGAACCTGGACCGCGGGTCGTGGACGTGTGGACAGTCACTGTAGGAATTATTCGGTGGCGTTTTTCACTGATGCGTGAATGAGCACTTGGCAATTTCCAGCGCTTCGCAATACGTGCCTCTCCAATCGCCTTTAGGGATAAGGTTCCAATTCAAGACAGGTTTGAGCGTGACCGAAAAGCTCGCGTCGTTATTCATCGGTCCTTTGTAGGTGCAGGTGACGGAGTGGTCCTCTGCTGTGTAACGGGCATCGTGGAATGTTGAGTCAGTCAGGTAGGACGCGCTAGCCTGCGGGTTTTCACCTAACCAAGTGCGCCCATCAGGCTGGCGCATTTCGTAGCGATAGCCCCCGTTGTCCAAGGCTTGTTGTTTGATCTCCTCGGGCGTCGGACAGGTAGAGGTCGCTGCATACGATGGGTTCAGCAGTGCCATGGCGGCAAATACACCTGCAAGCATTGCACTTTTCATGACGACCTCCGGTGGGGCTGGGAGGAATCATGCTGCAAGTGAATATTCAGTGACGGCAACTGTTAAAAGTGACAGTTGTTTAGAGCGATTCGTGATCAGCCACCCGGTTTTCATTCCGAGATGCAGCGCATCGATTCAGCGAGCGGCCAACGCCCCCTGGTAAACCGTCGGCCCCGTGGGCTGCTTGCTCAACGACCCGCCCTTGGTTTCCGAACTCACCATCAACTCCACCGGCTCGCGAATGCTTTTCTGCTGGCGCGAATTGAGGCCGATAATGCCTTTGCCATCCTCCGGTAAAAGTCCCAGCGAAACCGGCGCGCCACCTTCGGGCATGGCCCAGAGTTCCAGGCTGCGGTCGGGCTCAGGCGCCGCCGTCGCGATCGGTTCGACTTCGAGGTAGTCCTTGTGCGCCATGATCTGCGCGGCCGGCTGCTGGGCGGTGGTCACCAGCGTGGCGGCGGACTTGACGTTGTCCTGGGTGTAGAGCGCGGCACCGAGGCCGGTGACGATGGCCACGCAGACGCCGATAAATAGGCGTGGGCGGCTCCAGAATGGGGGCTTTGGCTCAATCACTTTGGGGCGGGTTGCGCTCATGGGGCTATTCCTGGCAAGGCTTTCAGTCCTGCCATGGACCCTGGTATGGGCGATGGGTTCCTGGCCCCGGTTCAGCTCAAAGTGATGCCAATTGGCCCTGATACAACACCGGTCCGGTGGGTTGGCCGCTAGGCGAACCACCCTGTGGCTCCAAGCTCACGGCCAGGGTTACAGGTGCGGTGAGCAAGGCTCGCTGTGCCTCGCTCAGTTGAATCCGGCCTTTGCCCGCAGCGGGCAGCAGGCCCAGTGAGATTGGTTTGCCACCCGGCGCAATCGCCCACAATTCCAGGCTCAGCGTCGGTGCTATCGCGGCCAGTGTCAGCGGTTCCACTTGCAGGTGGTCGGCGAATGCCTTGATCTGCAGGGCTGGCTGTTGGCTGGCGTTGACCAGGGTGGCGTTGTATTGCGCCCCCGTGTCACGTTGGTACAGCACACCTACGGTAATGGCGACGAGCACCGCGCAGGCGGCGGCCAGGACACGGATGTTTTTCCAGAACGCTTGCTTCGCCGGCACATGCAATACCTGCGGCTCAATGCGTGCCTTGATGCCTGCCCACACGTGCTCCGGCACCGGGCGTTCGGGCAAGGTGCCGGTCAGGCTGGCGAGCGCGTCCTGCCAATGGCCGAGCTCGACGCGCAGCGCGGCATCCTCCAGCAACAGCGCATCAAAACGTCGGCGCGCCGTGGCGGGCATCAGCCCGATGGCGTAGTCGGCGGCGAGGGCGCGGCGCAGGGCGGTGGTCTGGTAGTTCATGATTCAAGGCACCTGCGCAGGCGTTCCATGCCGCGACGAATCCAGGATTTGACCGAGCCCAGGGGCGCTGCCAACTGTGTCGCCAGCTCCGAGCACGACAGGCCCTGGAAGTACGCCACGCTGATCGACCGGCGTTGCATGCCGTCCAGGGTGTCCAGGCAGCGGTTCAGGGCGTGGGCTTGGCGTTCGTGGTCGAGTTGGTCGTGGGCGCTGGGGGCGTCGTCGACCAAGGCGTCTTGCTGACCGTCGGCCAGCGGCTGTTCGCGGTGCTTGCGCAACTGGTCGATGGCCAGGTTGCGGGTGATGTTGACCATCCAGGTCATCGGCGCAGACAGGTGCGCCTCGTAGCGCGAAGCGTTGTACCAGATACGCACGAAGGCTTCCTGCAGCACTTCTTCGGCCAGGTCCGTGCGGCCCATGAAGCGCAGGGCCACGCCGTGCAGGTGCGGCGAAACGCTGCGGTAGAGGGTTTCGAACGCTTGGCGGTTACCCAGGGCACATTGCGCCAGCAAGGGGCGCAATGGGTCAGCATCATTGGCGCTAATAGGGCTTCTCCAGACCCTCGTTCGAGGGTGACGGGACTGCACGCGGTATGCGGAGGGTAGTTCAGCCTGGGCATTCATTCCATCCAACTCCGAGTGGCGTATGCAGGCTATACGCGGGCCGAGGCCATTCGGATGCAGAAAAATCTGAACTAACCTGGGTGTGGGAACAATCGTTCCAGACTGTCAGTCAAACGCCTGCTTTCAGCTCCTACACCCAGAGGTTGTTTCGATGAAGATTTCACGCGGTTTCGCCCTTTCCTGCCTGATGACCCTGGCAGCCGCTCCGGTGTTCGCTGCGGGCTTCAGCCTTGGCGATGCAGCCAATGCGATTTCCGGCATGCAGGGCGGCAACAACAAGGCAGCCGCTGCGGCACCGTCGTCCGAGACGGCCGGCCTGTTGAGCGCACTCACCTCGCAACTGAATATCACCCCCGAACAAGCCGTCGGCGGTACGGGCGCCATGCTGGGCCTGGCCAAGAACAAACTGAGCGGCAACGACTATTCGCAACTGGGCAATAGTGTGCCGGGTCTCGATCAGCTGTCGGGTAACAATGCCCTGGGCAGCCTCGGTGCCTTGAGCGGCATGCTCGGCCAGACCGGCGGCAGCAAGACCAGCGGCCTGGACGGCCTGTTGGGTAACGTGAAAAACACCAATGACCTGAACACCGCCTTCAGCGCACTGGGCATGGACAACAGCATGGTCGGCAAATTTGCCCCCGTGATCCTGCAATACCTGGGCGGCCAGGGCGCCGACCAGTCGGTGCTGGGCAAGCTGGCCTCGGCCTGGGGCACTGGCGGCTAACTAACGTTCCGCGCGCAGTTGCTCGATGCGCGCGTCCTTCTCCATCCAGAGCTGGTTCACCCAGTTCTGGACGGTTTGGCGAAACGCCGGATCATTCTCGTAATCCCCTTGCCACAACGCCGGATCCAGTTCGCGGGTGCGGATATCAATGATCACCTTGGGCACCGCGCCACTGATCAAATCCCAGAACCCCGGAATCTTTTGCTGTGGATAGACCACGGTCACGTCGAGCACGGCATCCAGTTGTTCACCCATCGCCGCCAATACGAAAGCCACGCCGCCCGCCTTGGGCTTGAGCAAGCGAGTGAAGGGCGAATCCTGCTGCTTGCGCTTGGTTTCGTTGAAGCGCGTGCCTTCCAGGTAATTGACCACCGTCACCGGCTGGCGCTTGAACAGCTCGCAGGCCTCTTTGGTGATTTTTAAATCCTGCCCCGCCAGTTCCGGGTGCTTGGCCAGGAAGGCCTTGGTATAGCGCTTCATGAATGGGTAATCCAGCGCCCACCAGGCCAGGCCGAGGAAGGGCACCCAGATCAGCTCTTTTTTCAGGAAGAATTTGAAGAACGGCGTGCGGCGGTTGAGGGCCTGAATCAGTGCCGGTATATCCACCCAGGATTGGTGGTTGCTGATCACCAGGTAGGACGTATCGCCCCGCAGGTCTTCACCGCCGCGAATATCCCATTGTGTCGGGATGCACAGCGCGAAGATCAACTTGTCGATCTCGGCCCAGGTCTCGGCGATCCACATTACCGCCCACGACATGTAGTCACGATAGCGGCCGGGAGCCACCAGCTTGAGCAGGGCAAACACCATCAACGGCCCGATCAGGATCAGGGTGTTGAGCAGCAGTAGCAATGAGACAAAACAGCCGGTGAGCAGGCGGCGCATAAGTAACTCTTGGAATCCTGTGGGCGGGCCATGATAAGCAGCTTGAGTCTAGAGGCCAAATCCCAATTCGCCGGACGAATGTTTCACAATGTGCCGGCTATGCTGGGGCGAGCTAACTAAGTGCTGCCTTTGCGGTCTAGAATCCGCCTACTTCTTTTCGAGGAAATCACTTCGTGAAACTGCTATTTGCCTCGCTCGCCCTGGTTGCCCTGCCGGTCATGGCCGCCGAACCGACCCTCTACGGTCGCTACGAATACATCCAGTTGCCGGAAATCGGCGAAACCTTCAAGGCCAAGATGGACACTGGCGCGCTGACCGCCTCGCTGTCGGCCCGCGACATCCAGACCTTCACCCGTGACGGCGACGATTGGGTGCGCTTCCGCCTCGGCGGCAAGGATGCCTCCAACAAAGTCTACGAACACAAAGTCTCGCGCATCAGCAAGATCAAGAGCCGCGCCGATGAAGACGACGACAAGGACGAAGCCTCCGTGGCCAAGCGCCCGGTGATCGACCTGGAAATGTGCCTGGGCGACGTCAAGCGCACCGTCGAGGTCAACCTCACCGACCGCAGCAGCTTCAACTACCCGTTGTTGATCGGCGCCAAGGCCCTGCGTGAATTCGGCGCTGCGGTAAACCCGGCCCGTCGTTACACTGCCGACAAACCGGACTGCTGACGGACCACATGGCGCATATCCTGATTGTCGAAGACGAAGCGGCGATTGCCGACACGCTGATCTTCGCCCTGCAAGGCGAGGGCTTCACCACCACCTGGCTGACCCTCGGCCAGGCGGCGCTGGAGCATCAGCGCCAGACGCCTGCCGATCTGATCATCCTCGACATCGGCCTGCCGGATATCACCGGCTTTGAAACCTGCAAGCAACTGCGCCGGTTCAGTGAAGTGCCGGTGATGTTCCTCAGCGCGCGGGATGGCGAGATCGACCGTGTGGTCGGCCTGGAGATCGGCGCCGACGATTATGTGGTCAAGCCCTTCAGCCCACGCGAAGTGACAGCACGGGTCCGGGCGATCCTGAAACGGATTGGTCCAAGTGCTGCGCCGGCCGTGTTCCAGGTGGATCTGGAGCGTATGCAGATCAGCTATCGCGGCCAATCGTTGAGCCTGACGCGCCACGAGTTCCGCCTGCTGCAAAGCCTGCTGGAACAACCCGAGCGCGTGTTCAGTCGCGAGCAATTGTTGGACGCGGTGGGCGTGGCGGCGGATGCCGGCTACGAGCGCAATATCGACAGCCATATCAAAAGCCTGCGCAGCAAGTTGCGCAGCGTGGCCGCCGATGCCGAGCCGATCCAGACCCATCGCGGCCTCGGCTACAGCTACAGCCCGAGCAATAGCTGATGCGCCTGGGGCTGCGGATCTTTCTGGTGTACGCACTGTTTATCGGCCTGACCGGCTACTTCGTGCTCAGCACCGTGATGAAGGAAATCCGCCCCGGCGTGCGCCAGTCCACCGAAGAAACCCTGGTGGACACCGCCAACCTGCTGGCCGAGATCGTGCGTAATGACGTGAAGAACGGCACCCTCGGCCAAAGTCACTGGCCGGAGTTGCTCAAGGCGTACGGCAACCGCCAGCCGGGGGCGACCATTTGGGGCTTGCCGAAGAACCAGGTCAATCATCGCATCTACGTGACCGATGCCAAGGGCACCGTGTTGCTCGACTCCACGGGTGAAGCGGTGGGGCAAGACTATTCCAAGTGGAACGACGTGTACCTGACCCTGCGTGGCGAGTACGGCGCGCGCTCCACCCGCAGCGAACTGGATGACCCTGCCTCGTCGGTGATGCACGTGGGCGCGCCGATTCGTGACAACGGCCAGATCATTGGCGTGGTTACCGTGGCTAAGCCAAACAGTTCATTGCAGCCTTATGTCGACCGCACCGAGCGCCGTCTGCTGTGGTACGGCGCGGGCTTGGTTGTCCTGGGCCTGCTGCTGGGCGCGCTGCTGTCGTGGTGGCTGAGCGTCGCGTTGCGCCGTCTGACTGCCTACGCCGAAGCCGTCAGCGAGGGGCGGCGTGCCGAGCTGCCCCATTACCGTGGCGGTGAGCTCAAGCAACTATCCACCGCCGTCGAGCACATGCGCACGCAGTTGGAAGGTAAGGCTTACGTCGAGCATTACGTACACACCCTGACCCACGAATTGAAAAGCCCCTTGGCCGCGATTCGCGGCGCGGCGGAGTTGTTGCAGGGTGATATGACCCGCGAACAACAGCAGCGCTTCGTTGGCAATATCGACAGCGAAAGCGCGCGTCTGCAGCAGTTGATCGAGCGCCTGCTGAACCTGGCACAGGTCGAGCAGCGCCAGGGCCTGGAAGAGCAGGCGCGTATACCGTTGGCGGCGATGGTCGATGAGGTGCTCAAGGCCCAGTGCGCGCGGATTGAAGGCGCCGGGTTGCAGGTCGAGCAGACAATTGCGGCGGATGTGAGGGTGTACGGCGAACCTTTCCTGTTGCGTCAGGCCCTGGGCAATTTGCTGGACAACGCCCTGGACTTCACGCCGCCCGGCGGCTTGTTGAAGTTCAGCGCACAGACGCGACACAACGATGTGCAAGTCAGCCTGTTCAACCAGGCTTCGCCGATTCCCGACTATGCCTTGCCGCGCCTGAGTGAGCGTTTCTACTCGCTGCCACGCCCGGCCAGTGGGCGCAAAAGCACGGGCCTGGGTCTCAACTTTGTCGAGGAAGTAGTGAAACTGCACGGCGGCGCGTTGCAGATCGGCAATGTCGACGGCGGCGTGCAGGTGGTGCTGCATCTCCACACAGTCTCCACATTGCCCACATAAATCCCCCACACAGTCTGCCCAGACTCTCCCCATCAAAACAGGGAGAGACCCATGAACCGCAGCCTGCTTTTCAAACTTGGCGCGATTGCGCTGCTGATGCTGTTATTGCTGATTCCGTTGTTGATGATCAACGGCATCATCGCTGATCGCCAGTTCACGCGTGATCAGGTGTTGGATGACATTGCCCGCAGCTCCAGCTACAGCCAGCGCCTCACCGGCCCGGTGATGGTAGTGCCCTATCGCAAGACCGTGCGTGAGTGGAAGCTCAATGAAAAGCTCAACAAACGTTATGAAGTCACCCGTGAAGAGCGTGGTCGTCTGTATTTCCTGCCGGATCGATTTGAACTCGACGGCAAGGTGCAGACCGAACTGCGCGCACGGGGTATCTACCAGGCGCGGTTGTTCCATGCCGACAACCGCATCAGCGGGCGTTTCGAATTGCCTGCGCAGTTGGGTATCACCGAAGACTTCGCCGATTACCGCTTTGAGCCGGCGTTTCTGGCGGTGGGCATCAGCGATATTCGCGGTATCGAAAACGCGCTGAAGCTGGAGCTGGGCAGCCAGCAATTGGAGTTCGAACCGGGCTCCCAGGTGGACTGGCTGGGCGAAGGCGTGCACGTGACACTGCCGGAGCACGACAGCAAAAAGCCCAACGTCGTAGACTTTGCTTTTGACCTGCGCCTGCAAGGCACCGAGCAACTGCAAGTGGTGCCGGTGGGCAAGACCAGCCAGGTATCACTCGCTTCCAACTGGCCACATCCCAGCTTCATCGGCAATTTCCTGCCGGCACAACGCGAGATTACCGACAAGGGCTTTAGCGCCAACTGGCAGACCTCGTTCTTCTCCACCAACCTTGAGCAAGCGCTGCAAACCTGCCTGGACAAGCAGGGCTGTGAAGACTTCAACAACCGCAGCTTCGGCGTGAACTTCATCGATCCGGTGGACCAGTACCTCAAGAGCGACCGTGCGATCAAATACGCGCTGCTGTTCATCGCTCTGACCTTCGCCGGCTTCTTCCTGTTCGAAGTACTCAAGAACCTGGCGGTGCATCCGATCCAATACGCGTTGGTGGGGTTTGCGCTGGCGTTTTTCTACCTGCTGTTGCTGTCGTTGTCTGAGCACATTGGGTTCGCGCTGGCTTATCTCATCTCTGCCAGCGCCTGCGTGTTGTTGATTGGCTTCTATGTGTGTCATGTGCTGCGCAGCGTCGCTCACGGGTTGGGGTTTTCAGCGGGGTTGGCGGCGTTGTATGGCTTGTTGTACGGGTTGTTGAGTGCCGAGGATTACGCCTTGCTGATGGGCTCGTTGCTGCTGTTCGGCCTGCTGGGCACGGTGATGGTGCTGACGCGTAAGTTGGATTGGTATGGCGTGGGCAAGCGTAAGGCGGCACAGCCTTTGGAATTTGATTTGGAGGCTGTGCAATGATGGGGTTACGGGAGGATCAGTATATGAAGGCGCGGATGGTCGATTTTCTTAATCACGCCGCTGCTCATTGTAGGAGCGAGCTTGCTCGCGAAGAACGCAAAGACACCGCGTTTAGCCAGGTTGACTGCGTTATCGTTGACGACTTTCGCGAGCAAGCTCGCTCCTACAGGGGGCTGGTTAAACCGGCGGTTGTGTTTCCAGCATCGAAGGCCGCTGGCTGACCTCGGCATACCAGGCGGCAAGCTGCGGGTTATCCAGGCGCCATTGCATGTCCGGATGACGGAAGTCGAGGTAACCCAAGGCGCAGGCCACGCTGATGGCGGCGATGTCGAAGTGGCTGGTCAGTTCGGCAATCGCATCAGCCTCCAACTCCGCGAGGCTGCGGCGGATTTTGTTGCGCTGCTCATCGAGCCACTGGTCCCAATGCTTTTCCGCCGGACGCAGGGCGGTTTCGTAGCGCACCAGCACGGCGGCATCCATGATGCCGTCGGCCATCGAGGCCAGGGTCAGGCGGCGCCAGCGGGCCGAGCCGTCGCGAGGAATCAGTGGGTTGCCGACGTGCTGGTGGTCGAAGTAATCAAGGATCACCCGGCTGTCGTGCAATACCGTGCCGTCAGCCAGGCGCAGGGCCGGGATCTTGCCCACGGGGTTGCCTTGCAGCACCTGCGCATCCGGGTTGACCGGGGTCGGCATACAGCCGCGCAGCGCAACGCGGTCCTGTTGGCCGGTTTCAGCCAGCAACACGCGAACCTTACGCACG
Organism: Pseudomonas reactans; assembly: GCF_013385825.1. Lineage (GTDB taxonomy): Bacteria > Pseudomonadota > Gammaproteobacteria > Pseudomonadales > Pseudomonadaceae > Aquipseudomonas > Aquipseudomonas reactans. The sequence goes on from NZ_JACAPG010000008.1 coordinate 304,091, forward strand.
AAGGGTGATGCGGGGTTGTGGAACAAGGTCATGCTGGGTGTGGACATGGGCATTCCTCGGTAAGGGCAGTGGGGCCTGTGTTCAATTGCTTTCTTGCGCAATGGCTTTCAAATAGTTGTAAACCGTCGCTCGGGAGATCTCGAAGTACTCGCCGAAATAATCGACAAAGTTGCGTATGTCCAGCAGCCCATTGGCTTGCGCTTGTGCGAGGACGAGCATGATTTCGGTACGCCCGAAGTCACTTCGCCGCACGCAGTGTTCGACGGATATCTTTTCGACGATGTCGTTGAGTGTTTCCCGCCAGTCAGCGCTGAACAAAGGGGCGGGGCGTGCTTGGGGTTGCAGGCCCACGGCAAAACCACTCAACAGCTTCTGCACCTGCGATAACGCCGTGACATCGAAGTTCAGACACAGGAGCGCGACGATATCGCCGCTCTCCGAGCGGGCAACGATAGAAATCGAGCGTAGCGTGCGATTGTTGGGGCCTGCCTTCTCATACGGTCCTAGCACATCCAGCCCAGGGGCCAGGTCCGGAAGATCACAAATCAGCGATGCATCACCGACTTTGCGCTTGGAGAACCCGTTGGCAATGTGCACGATCAAACCGCTGCGGACATCGTGAACCACCGCTTCCAGGTCGGGAAAAAGCAAAGCTGCGATGCCGTCTGCCGCTGCATTCATGAAGGCGATACTGGCCATGGCGATCCAAGCACAGGTAGGTGGAGGGAGTGATTGTACGGAGTCGTCCATACCTTTGACAGGTGCGTTGGCGCGGCTCTCAGTGGTGGATCTGCGCCAGGAATGCTTGAGCCCTGTCGCTCCTGGGGGCGTTAAAAAACTCCTCCGGGGGCAGGTCTTCGACAATGCGTCCTGCGTCGAGGAATAGCACCCGCTCGGCCACTTGGCGGGCAAAGCCCATTTCGTGGGTGACGCACAGCATCGTCATGCCGGTGCCGGCCAATGTGACGATGACCTCCAGCACTTCGTTGACCATTTCCGGGTCGAGTGCCGAGGTGGGTTCGTCGAACAGCATGATTTTCGGCTCCATGCACAACGCACGGGCTATCGCTACCCGCTGTTGCTGGCCACCTGACAGTTGGCTGGGATACTTGTCCGCCTGGTTGGCAATACCGACCTTGCCAAGGTAATGCCGGGCGAGTTCTTCGGCGGCCCTGCGTGCCAGGCCGCGCACCGACATGGGGGCCAATGTGCAGTTCTGCAGGACGGTCATGTGGGGAAACAGGTTGAAGTTCTGGAAGACCATCCCTATCTCTTGCAGCGTTTTATGCCTGGCTGGCGTAGGTTTGCCGAGGTCGGTTCCCAAGGCTCGAATATCACCACTTTGGGCAACTTCAAGGCGGCTGATGCAGCGAATCAAGGTCGACTTTCCCGAGCCGGAAGGCCCGCACAGGACAATGCGCTCACCCTGGCGGACGGTCAGATCAATGGCGTGCAAGACCTGGAAGTTGCCATACCACTTGTTCAACCCGCTGATATGCACCGCGGGTTCTGGCGGTGCCTTGGTTGAAGGGTGAAGATCGTCTGGCGCGATGGTGTACGAATTCATGGCTTGCCCTCTGGACCGTAAGGGTGGGGGTGTTGAAATCGGATTACCCGATATGCTTGCTCAGTGACCGCTCAAGGTGCTTGAGCGCTCGTCTGACCAGTTCGACGATTGCCAGGTACAACGCTGCTGCCCACAGGTAGACCTGGAAATCAAAGCTGCGTGAGAACACCAATTTGGTCACGCCCATCAGGTCATAAAGCGTGACCAGTGAGGCAATGGCGCTGGCCTTGATCATCAGGATCAATTCGTTACCCAGCGGCCCTATGGCCACCAGCAGCGACTGCGGCAGGATGACTTTTCTCAAGGTGGTCCAGCGCGACAGGCCCAGGGTTTGCGCGGCTTCGCGCTGGCCCGGTGCGACAGCGGTCAGGGCCCCGCGCATGATCTCGGCTTGATAGGCCGCGGTGTTCAGGGTGAAGGCCAGCAGGGTGCACAGCCAGGCATCCCGGAAGAACCACCAGAGGCCGACGTCTTGCCAGAAGTGTTTGAATGACCCCAGGCCGTAATACAGCAGGAATAATTGGGCGAGCAGCGGAGAGCCGCGAAAGCAATACACATAGACGCCAGTGAAGCCGCGCAGCCAGCGATGGCTCGACAAACGGCCCAGCGCAATCAGCAGGCCCAGCAGTGCACCGAGACTGAAAGAAATCGCCACGAGTTTAGCGGTGACCAGCAGGCCGTCGATAAAACGGGGGGCGTAACGCTCAAGCAGTTCCAGGTTGAGAAGCCTGCTCAGCCAATGCTCGATGGTCATGACAGAGTACTCCGCTGATGGCGGCTGAAATGTCGCTCCAGAACATGGAACACGCGGCCGGACAGCGCCGAAAAAAGCAGATATGCCAAGCAGGCCACTGTGTAGAACAGCATGGGCTCTTTGGTCACGCTGACCGCCAGGCTGGTCTGGCGCATCAGGTCGACCAGGGAGATGGTCGACACCAGCGAGGTGTCCTTGAGCAGGGACAGCCAGTTATTCGATAGACCGGGCAAGGCAGTGCGCGTCAGTTGTGGCAGGACCACGGTGCGAAAGGTTGTGGCTGTGGACAGGCCCAACACCGCTGCGGCCTCGAATTGACCTTTGTCCACGGTCTTGAAAGCGCTCAACCAGATCTCGCTGGAAAACGCGGCAAACACCAGGCTGAAGGCAATCATGGCCGCGACAAAGGTGTTTATCATCACCTCGCCTTGATAGCCCACGGCGGCGAGCACGTGTTGTGCAGCTATTTGGCAGCCGTAATAAATGAGCAGCAGTGTCAATAGCTCGGGCAGCCCACGGAATACCGTGGAAAATACCGTGGCTCCCGTCCGCAACCAGCGTTGTTTGGAGCGCGCCGCCAAGGCCACTCCGAGGCCCAAGGGTAAGCCGAGCGGCACGCAGGCGAGGGCCAGCGCGAGGGTGACCAAGGCACCGACGAGCAGCGCCCAGCCCCAGCCGCCGCTGGCGAACGATAACAGTGACAATTGTTCGAGCATGCGAGCCCCCGCAGATCAATAGATATCGAAGGCGAAGTAACGGCTGGAAATCTCTTTATAGGTGCCATCGGTGACGATTTCGTCCAGCGCATCGTTCAGTCGCTCACGCAGTGCCACATCGCCCTGGCGTACCACAATTGCAGCGTCGGTATTGGTACCGTCGACGTCCCCGAGGAATTTGCAGCACGCTTTGCCCGCGCCTTCTATCCAGGCCAGCAGCGGGTATTTGTCGGCGATGACGGCGTCCAAGCGCCCGGCTGCCAGGTCGCTGGCGGCTTCGTCCTGGGAGGGGTAGAGCTTCACGGTCGCACCGGCCGCGGCATAGTGTTCTTCGGCGTAGATACCTTGTGTCGAATACGACTGGGTTCCCACCGTCAGGCCTTTGAAATTGGACTGGGCGTTGCTGATGTCCGAGTCTTTGGGCACGGCGATCGACAGCGGTGTGCGGTAATAACGGTCGGTGAAGGCGACCGTCTTTTTGCGCTCCTCGGTGACATTCATCGAGGCAACGATCACATCGTATTTTTTCGCCAGCAGGCCGGGAATCATGCCCTCCCAGTCCTGGGTGACAAAGGTGCACTGCACCTTCATTCGCTCACACAACGCGTTGGCAATGTCGATATCGAAGCCATGCAGTGTATTGGTTGAGTCCACGTAGTTGAACGGTGGGTAAGCCCCTTCACTGGCAATGCGCAGTGTTTCTGCCTGTGCAACACCCGCGGCGGTGCAGAGCAGCCAGGCGGTGGCTGTGGTCATCGTGCTCATCAGCTTTTTCATGTGAATACCTACCTTATTGTTATTGTTGGTTCAGGTGTCATATGGGGGAGGATCAGGGAGACGGCGTGGCCTGGATCAGGCCAAGCGCGAGGCTGGCGATGGCAATGTCCTGGGCGGCAAGGCCGGTCAAGTCAGCGATGGTCACGTCGTCAGCGCTTGTGCGCCCAGGGAGGTTGCCGGCCAGCACGTGCCCCAGCGAGATGTCGGTGGTGTGGGTGATCAACCCGGCGCGAAGGGCGTGGGCGAGTTCTCCGCGTTCGGCACATTGCTGGTGGTCGTCGGTCATGATGACCTGGGCCAACGCGAGTATTTGAGGGTCAAGCTCCTGTTTTCCCTGGCTGTCTGCGCCCATGGCGACGATATGGGTTCCGGGTTTTACAGCGGACACCGGAACGATTGCCTGAGTCGACGGTGTGCAGGTAATCACGACATTGCAGTGTTCGAATACGTCCTCCACCGTTGCGGCCGTTTGGGCGGTCAAGCCCTGATGCGCCAGCTTCTCAACCAGGCGGGTGGCTTTGTTCGGGTCCCGCCCCCAGATGAATACACGCGGGGTCCCGAGGAGCTGTGCAGCCCAGTGAGCCTGTTGTTCGGCCTGATGGCCGGTGCCGAGAATACCCAGCGCGGTGACCTGTGAGGGTGCGCCAGCCTTGGCCGCCAAGGCCCCGGCTGCGGCTGTCCGCCAACTGGTCAACCAGCCCTCGTCATTGAGGATGGCGACGAGCTTGCCGGTGTGTGAGCTGAAGACCAGCATCAGCCCGTTATTGGTTTCCAGCCCCCCTGGATGGGTTTTCATAAAAGCCCATGGCCAGTTTGACCACGAAAGTCTCCCCGCCTCGCATATAGCCGAGCCTGACATGGCAATCCCCGGGAGGCGCCTGAAACAGCAATTCGCCGGGCATGGTACTGACGATGTTGTTTTGGGAATGTTGAATACAGGCGTCGCGTGTCACACGCAGCATGTCACTGCGCTTTAGCACTGCGCGCAGATCGGGAAGGCTATAGATGGGAAACGTCATTGGGTGTTGCCCCGCAGGCTGACGACACTGGATGTGTGGACTGGGGCAGAGATTAATCGAGTTTAAACAAAGTGTATAAATTGTTATTAATATCTAATTATTGCAATGGGGGTTATCTCGATATTGCGCCGGCCTCAGCGGCGCATCAGTCCCCATAGCGCAATGACTGCCGGAACCCCCAACCCGACCCAACTGAGCGAATCCCACAGCCCGTCCCCGAGCAGCGCCGCAAACAAACCGGCGGCGCTGAGCAGGCCAATCCCCAGCGGAATACCAAACACTTTCCAGAAACTCGACTGACGCGGCTTCATGCCTTGCCCGCCTTACGCCGCACGACCCACAAGTAAATCCCACTGACCAGCACGATGATGGTCAGTACATCCAGCGCCGCCCAGAGGATTTTCATCGGCATGCCGCCGTAGTCACCGAAATGCAGCGGCTGGGACATGCCCATGGCGTCCATGTACCACGGCCGCTCGGCGATGGCGGTGACGGCCAGGGTGCTGGCGTCGATCAGCACGGGCGTGAGCAGGTGCGAGGTGAGGTGTGTGCTGCCCTTCATGAACACGGCGTAATGGTGCTCACTGGAAAAGCGTGTGCCGGGGAAGGCGATGAAGTCCGGCTCCATGCCCGGCGCGGCCTTGGCGGCGATGGTCAGCAGCTCGGTAGCGGGTGCACGTTGGGTCAGTGGCGGGGCATTCTTGTAGGGTTCGATCATGGCGCTGAGGCTGTCCTGGCGCCAGGCGGCGATGATCAGGTCGGCGCAGGCGCTGATCACGCCGGTTACGCCCACCACCAACGCCCAGGTCAAGGTGACCACCCCAATCAAGTTATGCAGGTCGAGCCAACGCAGGCGCGTGGATTTGTCCTGGCGCACGGTGGCGAACTTCAAGCGGCGCATGAACGGCAGGTACAACACCGTGCCCGAGATGATCGCCAGCACAAACAGAATGCCCATGAACGCCAGCAACAACTTGCCCGGCAGGCCGGCGAACATGTCCACATGCAGGCGCAGCAGGAACAGGGTCAACCCGCCATTGGCCGCCGGAGTTTCCACCGCTTCACCGGTGCGCGCATCGAGCATGAAGGTGTGGGACGCGTTGGGCTCGGTGCCGGCGGTGGCGGCCATGATCGCGATCACGCCGTTCTTGTCATCTTCGTCCCAGGCCAGGTACTGCATGGCTTCGCCAGGGCGATGGGCCTGCGCCTTGGCCACCAGCTGCTCCAGGTTGAGCTGCGGTGTGTCGGCAGGCATTTGCGCCAATTCCGGCTCGTTGCCCAGCAGGTGGTCGATCTCATGGTGAAACACCAGCGGCAGGCCGGTGAGGGCGAGCAGCAGCAGGAATACCGTGCAGATCAGGCTGGTCCAGGTGTGGATGAAGGACCAGCGGCGGATGGTTTTGCTTTTCATTTTTTCAACCTTCAGACACACCAAGGCCGCCCACAGAGGCGGCCCGGTTGTTAACTCAGCCGATTACCATTGGTAGGTGGCGCTGGCGACAACGCTGCGTTGATCGCCGAAGTAGCAGTAGTTGCCATCACAGGTCGACAGGTAGTCCTTGTTGAACAGGTTGGTGGCATTCAACTTGACCGAAGCACCTTTGAGGCTGTTATCCAGGCGGCCCAGGTCGTAATGCACCGAACCGTCGAACACGGTATAGGCGTTGGCCTTGCCGAGCCAGGTGTTGGCCTGGTCGCCATAGGTGTTGCCGGTGTAGCGCGCGCCGAAGCCGATGCCGAAGCCATCGAGCGGGCCGGTGTGCCACGTGTAGTCAGTCCACAGCGACGCTTGCTGGTTGGGCATCAATGTCAGGCGGTTGCCTTTGTAGATGCCTTTTTGCACCTCGGACTTGGCCAAGGTGTAGGCCGCGATGACCTTGAGATTTTCGGTCACGTCAGACACGGCTTCCAGCTCCAGACCCTTGACCTTCACTTCGCCGGTCTGGCTGTTGATTTGCTGGCCCCCTGCGCCGAGCGTCGTGACTTGCACGTTTTTCTGGGTCAGGTCGTACACCGCTGCGCTCAGCAAGGTATTGGAGCCGGGCGGCTGATACTTGACGCCCATTTCCCACTGCTTGCCTTCCGTCGGTTTGAAGGTCTTGGTGGCGTTGGTATCGGCGTTGCTCGCCGGCTGGAAGGACTCGGCGTAGGACAAGTACGGTACGAAGCCCGAATCGAACACATAGCTCAGCGCCGCGTTGCCGCTGAAATGCTTGATGCGGTCAGTATTGGTCGCGTCGTTATCGTTGAAGTACGTGGTGCCCTGATGCACCCAGTCTTCACGCCCACCCAGGGTCAGGCGCCATTTGTCCAAGGCCATTTGGTCCTGCACGTAGAGGCCGGTCTGTACGGTTTTCTGGTTGTAGTCGTAGAAAGGCCGCACGCCGGTTGGGCGCAGCGTCGGCGTGGTATTGATCGGGTTGAAGATGTTGATGTTTGACGCGGTGCCGTAAATCGCACGGTAGGACGTGTCGGTGCGTTGGTGATCCAGGCCGAGCAACAGGGTGTGGATAACGTCGCCCGTGGCGAAATCCGCCTGGAAATTGTTATCCACCGCGAACTGGCCAATGCTTTCGTTGACGTTGGTGGTCGAGCGGCTGATATCGCCCGCGGCATTTGCCGGGGAAAATGCATAGGAGCCCACGGTCAACTGCCGGAAGTCCAGTTCCGACTTGGTGTAGCGCAGGTTCTGCTTGAACTGCCAGGTGTCATTGAAACGGTGTTCGAACGCATAGCCCAGTGCGTAGTAGGTGCGGTCGTAGAACTCGTAGTCCGGGTCGCCCAGGTTCTTGTGGTGGGAAACGTCACCCAGCGGCGACTTGATCTTGGTGCCCTGGATCGGCATGAACTGGCTGGTCGTGCCCGTATCGTCCCGCGTGAACTGCGACAAGAAGGTCAGCTTGGTATCCGGATCGATGTTCCACGTCAGGCTTGGCGCAAGGTTGTAGCGCTTGTTGTCGATGTGGTCGACCTGGGTGCCGGCGTCGCGCACCACGCCGCTGAGGCCGTAGAGGAACTGGCCGTCATCGTCGATCTTGCCGGTGCTGGCGAAGTTGATCTGGCGGTAGTTGTCGCTGCCGTATTGCACCTGGACGGCGTTGCTCGACTCCTCGCTGGGGCGACGGCTGACCATGTCCAACAGGCCGCCCGGCGGGGTCTGGCCGTACACCGAGGAGGCCGGGCCGCGCAGCAGGGCGAGGCGGTCGAGGTTCCAGGTCTCGGCCTTCGGGTTGGCGTACACGCCACGTGGCAGTGGCAGACCGTCGAGGAACTGGGTGGGTTCGAAGCCACGTACACGCATCCAGTCGTAGCGGGTGTCGCTGCCGTAGCTGGCGGACACGATGCCCGGCATGTATTTCACCGCGTCATCCAGGTTCTGCACGTTGCGGTCTTGCATCTGCTCGCGAGTGGCGACCGAGATCGAACGCGGGGCCTCGACCAGCGCGGTGTCGGTCTTGGTGCCGGCGGCGGTGCGTTTGGCCAGGTAGCCGTCGACCGGGCCCCAGGCGCTTTCATAGCTGTCCTGGCCGGTGATATTGGTGGTCGGCAACGCCACGACGCCTTCTGGAATAGCCACCAGGGTGTAGGTCCCCGCACTGCTCTGTTCCAACTGCAACCCGGTGCCACGCAGTGCTTCACGCAGCGCACCCGGCGCATCGAACTGGCCCTGGACCGGCGCCGAGGTCTTGCCCGACGCCAAGGCCGGGCTGAGGGTCAGCGCCAGGCCGCCCTGGCTGGCGATCTGGTTCAGGGTGGTGGCCAGGGGGGCCGCCGGCAGATTGTAGGTACGCACGCTAGACGCCTGCTCCGCGGCGATCAGCGTAGTGCTGGCCAGCGGGGCACTGAGGGCAATGGCCACGGCTAACAGGCTGGGGCGCAACAAGGTGTCTAGCGTGCGGGACATGGGGCGGCTCCTGAATGGAAATATTTCTCAATTGCCTAGGTGCCGGACGAGAATCGAAAAGTGATAGGGCCAAATGAAAATAAATCTGTGAGTGTTCACAACTCTTCGCACTGCATGGCCCTGAAGGTTCAGGTGTGTTGTGAGGTTTAGCCCTGCGCCCATCGCAGTTTAGCGGCCAAGGCGTCCGGGTAAGTTTCTGCACTGGCGATTGCCGCACGCGTCGCATCACCCTGGCCGAAGGCCTCGATCAACAGCGTGACGTGGGTGGCCAGGAAGTCGCTGCGTTGATTGAGGTGTTCCTCCAGTGCCCGGTAGCGCTTGCCGTCCATGAACCCTTCGCTGAGAAACCAGGCCGCGTGTTTGTTCAGGTAGTCGAGTACGTACAGGTCGTACAACGCGCTCACCAGATCTTTTGCAAGCCCAGGCGGCAGTGAGTTGCCGGCCTTTACCGCACTCTCGATGGCAAGGCGCTGGGCATGCGCCTCGCCAGCGCGTGCAACCACCATCAGTTTTGAGTTCCAGACCGGCATGTCGTCCTCTCCCTGAGCCCGGTGTGCGGCGACATGGTGGGCCACCTCCGTGAGCAAACGGTATTCCAGGGTGCGGACCATGCTCAGCCCGTAGTCAACGTCGTCCAGGTTCGCGTGCGGGTCCGGATGGGCGGGCTCGGTCAAGGGTTGGCCAATCAGGACCTTAGCGGCATCCAGCAGGATCATGCGGTTGTTGCCACCGGCGTCCTGGTAGATCTTGGCCATGCCTTCATAGTCGGCGAAGCGATTGAGGTTGAGCGCCCCGGCCACGCCGCAGCGCAAGCGGCATTCGGTGGCCACGGCCTCAGCGGCGGGCGCACACAGGGCTTTGGTCAGCGCCAGGGTCTGGCTGATGGCGGCCCAGGGTGTCCATGTCGCATCACCCGTGCCGGTTGTTTGCAGGGAGGCCTGGGTGGCGGTGCCTTCGATCCATAGGCGGGCGGAGTCATTGGCAAAGCATTTCATGACGTACGCTGTCGCCAGGCAGCCGAATAACGCCCGGCGCTGTGTGCGAAAGTCCAGCAAGCCTGTGCCGTTGCCGATTCTCGCCTGGGTGGTGCGCCGGTTGGCGTGAGTCAGGGCCAGGGTTGCACAGGCCAGCATGACGGAGCTCAAGCCGGTGCCGACCATCGCCCACACGTTCTTGGGGGCGAACAGTGAGCGGATCAGACGGCGGTCAGTGCTGCCCAGTGGGTCTTGAAAGCGGTTGGACTGATCAATGTTCGCTCCGTCACACAGCCACGCGTCAAAAGAGACGCGGACCTGATTAAAACGCAACAAGCCGTAATCCAACGGTACGGCGCGAATTTCTGCTGGTGAAGACATTTCAATGCCAGGGCATGGACCCTGTGTGTCGCTTAATGGCAAGACAAAGGCGAAGACACCACAGCGTTGGTCCTGAACCTTCAACTCGGCAAACACCACGCCCAACTTGTTGAAGTCATTGATACCGACATTGGCAAATTTCAGCGCAGCGTTGTTGGGTGTGTTCAACACAAACGTGCGCGTGTCGGTGTCGAACACCGCCTCCAGGCAGGGGCCCATGTGTGAGTTGCTACGGCCGATTTCAGTTAGCGCGTAGACCCCCAGACTTTCGCCCTTCTCCAGCTCGCGCCGCCACCTGGCGGCATGCGGGTGGTCCTGTTCGAACGCCAGGAGTGTGCCGATGCACAAACCCTGCTGAATCACGCACCCCATGAACAGTGACGGATCATTGATCGCCGCGTGGGTAGCCAGGGCCATCAACCACTCCGGTTGTTTGAACCCGTGGATACCGTCGGGCAGTTGCTTGAGCAGATGCTGTAAGCGCTGATAGGTTTGGCGGTGGCCGTCGTGGAAGGTCAGGTTGGTTTGCGGATGCAACTCAGGGTCGCTGAAGGTTTGAGCCATGTGCGCATGGGCCTGGGCGGTGACGGGCCCGTTGGCCAGTTGGCGCAGAGTGTCCAGGGTATGTGAGTCGGCCAGTAGTTGGCGAAGTTCACTAGGTGGGGCGGCGAGGGGCGTGTAGGTCTTGGCATCGCGCAGGCTTTTGAGGATGCACATCGACATGCCTTTGTTCACGCCCATGTCGATAAACACGCGGCATTTGTCGGGTGGCAACGCGGCCAGTGTCTTGGGCAGGTCGGTGCGGTCGGTCACGCCCAAGGTGAACAGCTTGTGCAGGTCATCCCCTTGCTGGTAACAGCCCTCCAAAACGGTCGAATAGATGGGGGTCCTGAACGGCTGTTGCTCCAGGGGTTGGAGCAGTGCGTTCATGAGTTCTGCGACATGCCGATGCGCCGAGTAATGGGAAGCGTAGGCGATCGACACCCAGCGCAACGGCGGGGTGCTGTCGCCGTAACGTTCAAGCAGAGCGTGCAATGCGTCCATTTTTCCGCTGATGATGCATTGCTCAGGGGCATTGACCGATCCCAACTCCAGCTTCAGTTCAGGCCACCTGTCGAGCAGCGCTTGCGTCATCTCCGGCGACAAGTTGACCAGCAACATGCCGCCGCGGCCTTCTTCACTACGGTAGGCCGCATTGAGGGCGCAGACCGCACGCACGCCCTGCTCAATGCTCAGTACACCGGCGCACACTCGCGCAGCAATCTCACCAAAACTCTGTGCGACAATCAGTGCCGGTCGCACGCCTGCGTCGTGGAGCAGTTGGTTGAGCACCATGGCCGCACCATACAGGGCCAGTTGCGTGACTCCGGAAGGCAGCGGCAAGGCATGCTGATGGGTCAGTAACACTTGGGTGACCAAGCCGGGCTGCAGGCCGGGTTCGTGCTGCGCGGCTTCGTGTTCGATGAGCGCCAGTATGGCATCTATCGAGGTACGCAATTCCTCGGCGTGTTGGTGCAGGTCAGCCAAGGCACCGCAGGGGTCGTTGCCTTGGCCGGGGAAGCAGAAGGCAAAAGTGTGCCGGGTGATGTGTGGGAGCGTCGACATGGTTTCATCCTCATAGAACAACTAGGGATGTCTATTGAAGGACGTTACGGTACGGATGAAACCTGTGAGGGATTACAGTTTTTTAGACGCGTTCGAAATGACGGTCTATTCATTTCGCACTAAGTGATTCGGTGTTTTTCGCCTTGGCGTTCACCGTGACCCACCACGGCGTATGCTGCTCGATCTGCACCGGCAATGTCGGCAGCAGTGCATTGAGCGCCAGCGTGGTGTCGTGCAACGGGAAGCTGCCGGTGATGCGCAGGTCAGCCACGTTTTTATCCACACCCAGGTAACCGGTGCGGTAACGGCTGAGTTCCGCAACCACATCACCCAGGCGCGCGTTGTCGACCACCAGCATGCCGCGGGTCCAGGCGTCGGTGGCGGGGGTAACGGCAAGCGCAGGGCCAAGGCCATCGCTGCGCATCAGCACTTGCTGGCCTTCCTTGAAGATCTGTTCCTGCTGCAGCGCCTCGGGCTGGGCGGCCACGGCCGATTGCAGCACGCTCAAGCGCGTGGCGTCGTCTTCGCGCTTGACGATAAACCGCGTGCCCAGCGCCCGCAGGCTGCCGTCGCGGGTTTGCACATAGAATGGGCGCGCGTCGTTGTGGCCGGTCTCGACCAGGATTTCGCCCTCCTGCAACACGATCAGCCGGCGTTTTTCATCAAAACGCACGTCGATGGCGCTGTGGGTGTTGAGGTTGATCAGCGTGCCGTCCGCCAGCTTCAACGTGCGCTGCTCGCCAGTGGCGGTGCGTTGGTCGGCCAGCCAATAGTGGATCGGTACATAGCGTTCACCGGCAAACAGCGCCAGGCCAATCACCAGCGCGATACTTGCAAGGCCACTGCCCAGCTTGCGCACACGTTGGCGAATGCCTTCACGCGATTGCAGCAACGCCGCCCGCGCCGGGCCCGAGGCCACACTGAAACGCTGGTCGAGCATGCCCAACTGGCGCCAGGCGCGGGCGTGTTCTTCGTCGCCGGCCAGCCATTTATTGAATTCTTCACGCTCAATTGCGCTGCCATCGCCCGAATCGAGGGACAGCTGCCAGGCAATCGCCGCATCCAGCACGCGGGCCGAGACCGGTTTGGAACTGATCACCGTCACAGCGGCTCGCCATACAGCGCGACGTAGCACTGGCGAATGCCCTGGGCCAGGTACTGGCGCACGCGGGGTACCGACACGCCGAGGCGCTGGGCGATTTCGGCGTGGCCCATGCCGTCGAGGCGGTTATAGAGGAAGGCGGCGCGGGCCTTGCTCGACAACTTGCCGAGCAGGCGGTCGATGGCCTTGAGGTCTTCGAGGATCAGTTGCTGTTCTTCCGGCGACGGGTGTTCGCTTTCCGGGATCAGCATCAGTTCAGTGAGGTACGCCTGTTCCAGGGCCGCGCGACGGAAGTAGTCGAACAGCAAGCCCTTGGCGATTGCCACCAGGAAAGCCCTTGGTTCGCGGGGTTCGCGCAGCTCATCACGGCCGAGCAGGCGCATGAAGGTGTCCTGGCTCAGGTCTTCGGCGCGGCTCGGGCAGGCCACGTTGCGTCGAAGCCAGGCCAGCAGCCAGCCACGATGGTCGCGATACAACGCGCCAACAAGCTCACTGTGTGGGTTCTGGATCGACGACAAGGCATCACCTGGTAAACGCGATGTTTAAACTAACGAGAATTATTCGCGATTGTGTCAGAGCCGTGGAGTGGGCGCAATTGGCGTCTGTCGGGAGATGACATTAAAACGATGGCGCGTGTTGACGCCGTTTCCATTGGCTCAAGCGCTCTTGTAATGCCTGTGGCGCGTCGATGTGTTGCTGGCGTGCGCGGCTGAACAGGATCAGCATCAGCTCCGCCGTGGCCAGGGCATCGGCGCTGGCGTGATGGCGCTCGCCTACGTGCAGATGGAAGTGGTTGATCCAATCGTCCAACCCGGCTTCACGGATATGCGCCTCGGGGCACAGCAGCGGGGCAATGTCTGCAACATCGAGAAACGGATGAGCCAGGCGATAACCCAGGCTGTCCTTTAGGGCCCGGCACAACATGTGTTGATCGAACGGCGCATGGAAGGCCAGCAATGGGCTGTCACCGACAAACGCCATGAAGTCCAGTAGCGCTTCCACTGGGTCGCTGCCAGCGGCAATCGCGCTGGGCCCGAGCCCGTGGATCAATACGCTGGGGTTAAGCTTGGTTTCGGCACGGTGCAAGGTGCGTTCGAACAGTTGCGAGAAATCCACCGCACCGTCCTCGATCACCACCGCGCCGATGGACAGCACCTGGTCACGATTGAGGTTAAGGCCGCTGGTTTCCAGGTCTACCACCACCCAACGCTGGTTGCGCAGGGTGTCGTTGCCCAGTGGCCTAGGTGCGCGCAGTTGCGCCAGGCGCTGTTGCTGCGTGTTGTCGAGCCCCGGCCTTTTCTTACGCAGCCAATTGAACAAACTCACAGCTGATACCGCAGCGTCAGGCTGCTTTGCAGGCGTTGGGCCTGGCGCAGGGATTCACGCAGGATGCGCCGGTCCAGATGGTTGAGGCTCTCGGGGTCGACACGGTTGGAGTACGGCTGGTTCTCGCGGGATTGCAGCTGGTGCTGCTGCATGCGGGTCTGCTGGATAAAGTGGTAGGCCTCTTCATACGCAGCGCCGTCCAGGGGCTCGATCACTTCCTTGACCACGAGTTGGCGCAGGCGCTCCAGGGTGTTGTTGGCGTGGATGCCATTGGCCAGGGCCAGCAGGCGCGCGCCGTCGACAAAAGGGGTCAGGCCCTGCACCTTGAGGTCAAGCGTGGCTTTTTCGCCGCCTTTACGCGTGAGTACAAAATCGCGGAAGCGCCCTACAGGCGGCCGCTGGCGCAACGCGTTTTCGGCCAGCATGCGTTGGAACAAGCGGTTGTCCGCCACTTGGTCGAGAATGCCTTGGCGCAATTGCTCGCAGCCACGTTCATCGCCCCACACCACCCGCAGATCGAAATAGATGCTGGAGCCCAGCAGATTCTCTGGCGTCGCCTCGCGGATGAACGCCGCAAACCGCCGCGCCCATTCCGCTCGCGACAAACACAGCTCCGGGTTGCCGGCCATGATGTTGCCTTTGCACAGGCTGAACCCACACAAGGCCAGGCTCTGGTTGATCTGCTGGGCCAACGGCAACAGCACGCTTCGGATAGCCGCCGCTTCGGCGGCATCCTTGGCGTCGAAAAGAATGCCATTGTCCTGATCGGTGTACAGCGTCTGCTCGCGGCGGCCTTCGCTGCCAAAGCACAACCAACTGAACGGCACGCCGGGGTCGCCTTTTTCGGCCAGGGTCAGTTCGATCACCCGGCACACGGTGTGATCGTTGAGCAGCGTAATAATGTGAGTGATCTGAGTGGACGAGGCACCATGGGCCAGCATGCGTTCGACCAACTGGCCGATCTCGCCGCGAATCGCCACCAGGTTGTCCACCCTCGGCGCATTGCGGATGGTGCGCGCCAGATGCACCAGGTCCACCCGTTGCAGGGAAAACAGATCGCGCTCGGACACCACGCCGCACAGGCGCTGGTCCTTGACCAGGCAGACGTGGGCGATATGCCGCTCGGTCATGGCGATTGCCGCGTCGAAAGCGCTGTGGTCCGGTGTCAGGAAGAAGGGCGCCTGGGTCATATACCCTTCGATGCCCTGGTTGAAATCGCTGGTGCCATCGGCCACCACTTGGCGCAGGTCGCGCAGGGTGAAAATCCCCAGGGGCGCTTTGTGTTCATCCACGATCACGATGCTGCCGACCTGTTGCTCATGCATTAGCGTGACGGCTTCGCGCAGCGGCGTGACGGGGCTGCACGTGACAGGATGGCGCATGGCCAACTCGCCGAGCCGCGTGTTCAGGGAGTATTGAGTGCCGAGGGTTTCCACCGCTTTTTGCTGCACCTGCTGATTCACCTGGTCCAACAGGCTGCTGACGCCCCGCAGGGCAAAATCGCGAAAAGGGCTGGAGAGCGCGAACAGCTTGATGAACGCCGGTTTGTTCAATTGCAGGCAGAAGGTGTCTTCGGCGGCCTTGTGCTCGGTGCGGGTTGCCCGTTCGCCCAACAGCGCAGCGAGGGGAAAGCACTCGCCGGTGGTGATTTCGAAGGTGGTTTCGGCGCTGTCCGGCCGTTCGCCGACCACACGGCCCTGCTTGACGATATAAAAGTGCTCGACCGGCCCGCCCGAGGGTTTGAGGATGCTGTCGCCGGGGCCATAGAAGCGTAACTGGCACTGCTCCACCAAAAACGCCAAGTGGGCGTTTTCCATCTGGTTGAACGGCGGGAAGCGTTGCAGGAACTGCAGGGTGCCGTGGATATTTTGCAACACAGCAGTTTTCCCCGCCTGGGCGAAGGCATCAGCTTTACTCATAACAATGACCGCAGATTTTTTGTCGTTATCGTCCCTCATGGTCGACTCCTGCGCGGCGGGTGCCCATTGGACGTAAGTCTAGGTCGATACAAAGGGTACAAACCTAGGGAAAAACCTTACATGAATATCGTCCAAAACCCGTAGAACGCCCACTAGGCAAACTTTCCGACGAAGTGCACATTGATCGCCCTTCTGCAGATGTCTGACGAGTGTGCTGGGAGATTGATGAGAACTGCTGAGAACCGTATGTCCGACCACGATATTTTGAGTGATGCCGAGCGCGAGGCGCTGAGCGCCGTGATGCTGGAGCCTGATTTACCGCCACAACGCGTGTTGATTGTTGACGACGACAAGGACGCACGCGAACTGCTGGCGGAAATCCTGGGGCTGGACGGTATTCGCTGCATGACCGCCGACAGTGGTGAGGCGGCGTGGGATTTGTTGAAGTCGAGCAGTTCCATCGGTTTGCTGATCACCGACCTGCGCATGGCGCCCAGCAATGGCCTGGAACTGATCCGACAAGTGCGTGAATCTACGCGTGCGGCACTGCCGATCATCATCATGTCGGGGGACGCGGAAGCGCCGGACGTGATTGATGCGATGCATTTGAGCGTGGTGGATTTTTTGCTGAAGCCAATTGATAGCGTGAAGTTGGCGAAGATGGTGAAGCGGGAGTTGGGGATGGCGCAGTAAGGGCAGTTGGTCGGTACCGTGGAAGAACTGTCAACTCTGACAGTAGTCAGCTTGGAATCACGAGTGTTTACTGGCCTCGGGAGCGCTGAGTCAGGGCTCCAAGCTTGAACAGGAGTTCACGATGAATGATTCAAACGCGCCATTCACGCGCAAGGACTTCCAGGACGCTCACGCCAACGTTAAAAACCAAAAAGCTGACGCCGAAATTAATTACACGGTTAATGGTCAGGTTGATTCTTTTAAAACGGCGAAGGTTTCTGGAGGGTTCAGTCAAACATTGATATCAGGGGGGGCAGATGTCGCTGTGGGCTGGCGATACCCCGGGGGGTTGGAGGAAGGCGATAACCATTACGATGCTAAAGACCTTACGAATCTTGTCTTTTATTTAGGCATCAAAGGCTATTCTGGGCAGCAATCGGGGGAAATGGATGTCAATCTTGAGTACTTCAACGATGCGTACGGCATTATCAAAGGGACTATCAAGCACATAAAGATAGTTGCTGGTGATGATGTCATCACGTTTTCCGGAACGTTCTCATATAAGTTTCCCGATAATCGCTGAGTTGTGAAAAAGCCCTGATCATTGAATCAGGGCTTTTTATTTATCGCTACTTACAGGCCGTTTTTAGCCTTGAACTCCCGACGCCGACGGTGCAACACCGGCTCGGTGTAGCCGTTAGGCTGCTTAGTCCCTTCAATCACCAACTCCACCGCTGCCTGGAACGCGATGTTGCTGTCGAAGTCGGGAGCCAATGGACGGTACAACTTATCACCAGCGTTTTGACGGTCCACCACCGGCGCCATGCGCTTGAGGCTTTCCATCACCTGGGCTTCGTTGACGATGCCGTGGCGTAGCCAGTTGGCGATGTGCTGGCTGGAGATGCGCAGGGTGGCGCGGTCTTCCATCAGGCCCACATCGTTGATATCTGGCACTTTCGAGCAGCCGACGCCTTGATCAATCCAGCGGACGACATAACCCAGGATGCCCTGAGCGTTGTTGTCCAGTTCGTTGCGGATCTCTTCGTCGGACCAATCGGTGTTGCTGGCCAGAGGAATGGTCAGGATGTCGTCCACCGATGCACGCTCGCGCTTGGCCAACTCGGCCTGACGGGCGAATACATCAACCTTGTGGTAGTGCAACGTGTGCAGCGCAGCCGCGGTCGGCGATGGCACCCAAGCGGTGTTGGCACCGGCCAGTGGGTGGGCGATTTTCTGTTCGAGCATCGCCGCCATCAGGTCGGGCATGGCCCACATGCCTTTACCGATCTGCGCGCGACCTTGCAGGCCAGTGCTCAAACCGATATCGACGTTCCAGTTTTCGTAGGCGCCGATCCATTTTTCCGCCTTCATCGCCGCCTTGCGCACCATCGCGCCGGCTTCCATGGAGGTGTGGATTTCATCGCCGGTGCGGTCGAGGAAGCCAGTGTTGATAAACACCACGCGCTCGCTGGCCGCCTTGATACACGCCTTGAGGTTCACCGTGGTGCGGCGCTCCTCGTCCATGATCCCGACTTTCAGCGTGTTACGCGGCAGGTTCAGCACGTCTTCGATGCGGCCAAACAACTCGTTGGTGAACGCGGCTTCTTCCGGGCCGTGCATCTTCGGCTTAACGATGTACACCGAACCGGTGCGGCTGTTCTTGCGGCTGTTGTTGCCGTTGAGGCTGTGGGTCGCGGCGAGGCTGGTGACCAGGCCGTCGAGGATGCCTTCCGGCACTTCGTTGCCGTCTTTGTCGAGGATCGCATCGATGGTCATCAGGTGACCCACGTTGCGCACGAACAACAGCGAACGACCGTGCAGCGTCACGTCTTGACCGTCCACGCAGGTATAAACGCGGTCGGCGTTCATGGTGCGAGTAAAGGTCTTGCCGCCCTTGGCCACTTCTTCGGCCAGGTCGCCCTTCATCAGGCCGAGCCAGTTGCGGTAGATCACCACTTTGTCGTCGGCATCGACGGCGGCGACGGAGTCTTCGCAGTCCATGATGGTGGTTAGCGCGGCTTCCATCAGCACGTCTTTCACGCCGGCGGCGTCGGTCTGGCCGACCGGGGTGCTGGCGTCGATCTGGATTTCGAAGTGCAGGCCATTATGTTTCAGCAGGATCGCAATCGGCTCAGCCGCAGGGCCTTGGAAACCGATCAACTGTGCGTCGTCGCGCAGGCCGCTGTTGCTGCCGCCCTTGAGGCTGACGATCAGCGTGCCGTCGACGATCTTGTAGCCGGTGGAATCGACGTGGCTGCCAGCGCTGAGCGGTGCGGCCTCATCGAGGAAGGCGCGGGCGAAGGCGATGACCTTGTCGCCACGCACTTTGTTGTAGCCCTGGCCCTTTTCGGCACCGTCGGCTTCGCTGATGGCGTCGGTGCCATACAGCGCGTCGTACAGCGAGCCCCAGCGCGCATTCGAGGCGTTGAGGGCGAAGCGGGCGTTCATCACCGGCACCACCAGCTGTGGGCCGGCCATGCGGGCGATCTCGTCATCGACGTTTTGGGTCGTGGCCTGGAAATCCGCGGCTTCTGGCAGCAGGTATCCAATGTCTTGCAGGAAGGCTTTGTAGGCCACCGGGTCGTGCGCCTGGCCGGCATGAGTCTGGTGCCAGGTATCGATCCGCGCTTGGAAATCGTCGCGTTTGGCGAGTAGGGCTTTGTTCTTCGGTGCCAGGTCGTGGATGACCTTGTCGGCACCGGCCCAGAACTGGTCGGCAGTGATGCCGGTGCCGGGAATGGCTTCGTTGTTCACGAAGTCGAACAGGACTTTGGCGACCTGCAGGCCACCGACTTGAACGTGTTCAGTCATTGCTTGCCTCACTCTGCACAGCTTAAGCGCTTTTTAGATTTTCATTATGTAGTGCCAGGTTGCGCATACTACATGATGACTTGCGGTTGTGAAAATTAGACTAAATACGTCGTTTAGCGACCCACTTTGGTCGTACGGTCACAGCGGAGAACCGGATGTTCTCAAAAAACTATTAGATTGTTCCAGATAAATATAAAAATGGTACACGATTTGTTTTTAAACGCAGCTGCGTCCACCTTGTAGGAGCGAGCTTGCTCGCGAAAAACGCATAGGCGACGCGAGCTGTCTGAAAGAGCTGCATCATCGTTGACGTATTTCGCGAGCAAGCTCGCTCCTACAGGTCATGCACCAGAGGGCGTTGCCATGGACCATCTTGTACTCACAATTATCGCCGCCGACAAACCCGGCCTGGTCGAGCGCATCGCGCAGAACATCGCCGCCCACGGTGGCAACTGGCTGGAAAGCCGCATGGCGCACATGGCCGGGCAGTTTGCCGGGATCCTGCGGGTTGGCGTGCCTACAGAGAACCGTCAGGCATTGGTTGGGGCGCTGGAGGATTTATCCACCCACGGCATTCGCGTGCTGGTGGGCGAGGGCAGCAGCGGGCAGGCCTCGGCGTCCAAGTCGATCATGATGACGCTGGTGGGCAATGACCGTGCGGGCATTGTGCGCGAGATCACCGCGCTGCTGAGCAAGCAGGGCGTCAACCTGGAGAGCCTGAGCACCGATGTGCGCCCAGCCCCCATGAGCGGCGATCCGTTGTTCACTGCCGAGGCGCTGTTGCAGGTGCCGACCGCGTTATCCCTGGACACCTTGCAGCTGTCCCTGGAAACCCTGGCCGATGACTTGATGGTGGAACTGCACCACGAGGAATAATCTGCCCACAGGGTTATGCATGGAAATCTTGCATGGGCCTGTGGATAACCTGTAGAGACCCCTCGCCAGCCCACGCCGGCCGGGGTTCTTCGCTGATTGAGCAAAAAACGAGCAAATTCAAAAGCTTGTGCACAAATGGCGGGGATCAGGTTGTGGATAACCTTGGGGTGGATGTCTGCAAGCCACACCCGCTGTGGCTTGCAGAGGTTTGTACGTTATTTGATCAGCGTTTGCGCGCGCTGAGCCAGATATCCACGCTGTACACCACCAGGCCCGCCCAGATGAAGGCGAAGGCGGTCAGGGTGCTGGGTGCCAGGTGTTCGCCGAACAGCAGCACGGCTTCCAGCAACACCAGGGTCGGTGCGACGTACTGCAAAAAGCCCAGCGCGGTGTAGGGCAAATGCCGTGCGGCGGCGTTGAAACACACCAGCGGGATCAGCGTCACCGGGCCGGCCGCCACCAGCCACCAGGCTTCGGACGTACTCCAGAATGCCATCTGCGCGCTATGGGCGGTCGGGTTGAACAGCAGCCAGGCAATCGCAATCGGCACCAGCATCCAGGTTTCCACCACCAGCCCCGGCAGCGCCTTGACCGGCGCCTGCTTGCGAATCAGCCCGTAGAAACCGAAGGTCAACGCCAGCACCAGCGACACCCACGGCAAGCTGCCGACCTGCCACACCTGTTGCGCCACACCCACCGCTGCCAGGCCGACGGCGACCCACTGCAAGCGCCGCAGGCGTTCACCCAGGATCAGCATACCCAGCACCACGTTCACCAACGGGTTGATGTAGTAACCCAGGCTCGCCTCCAGCATGCGCCCAGTGTTCACCGACCACACATAGGTCAGCCAGTTAGCCGCGATCAACGAACCGCTGAGGGCCAGGATCGCCAGGCGCTTGGGGTTGTCGCGCAATTCGCGGAACCAACCGGGGTGCTTCCACACCATCAACAGCAAACCGCCGAACAGCGCCGACCACAACACGCGGTGCACAATGATTTCGGCGGCAGGAACGCTGGCGATGGCTTTGAAGTAGAGCGGGAACAGACCCCAGATGACATAGGCACTCAGGCCTAGGATGTACCCCTTGCGGGGGTTGGCGGCTTGCATTGCAGAATCCTTGCTTAGGCAGCTAACAAAGCGCGATTGTAAGGATATTTGTCCGTCAAAACAGCTTCAATGGCTCTTCATTCAAGGCGGCCAATTGCTCACGCAACGCCAACACCTGATCGCCCCAATAACGCTCGCTGCCAAACCATGGAAAGCTGTGGGGGAACGCCGGATCGTCCCAGCGCCGTGCCAGCCAAGCGCTGTAGTGCATCAGGCGCAAGGCGCGCAGGGGTTCGATCAGCGCCAGTTCACGCGGGTCGAAGTCATGGAATTCCTGGTAGCCGTCCATCAATTCCGACAACTGCCCCAGACATTCTTGACGATCACCGGCGAGCATCATCCACAGGTCCTGCACCGCCGGGCCCATGCGGCAGTCATCGAGGTCGACGATGTGGAACATCTCGTCACGGCACATCATGTTGCCGGGGTGGCAATCGCCGTGCATGCGGATGTTTTTGTGCGGCGTGGCCTTGTACACCTCTTCCACACGCTTGAGCAGGTCGCGCGCCACGGACTCGTAGGCCGGCAGCAGACTCTTGGGGATGAAATTGCCTTCCAGCAATGTGGTGAGGGAGTCGTGGCCGAAGTTCTTCACGCCCAAGGCTTCGCGGTGTTCGAACGGGCGGGTGGAGCCCACCGCATGCAAACGGCCGAGCAATTGCCCAAGGCGATACAGTTGATCGAGATTGCCCGGCTCCGGCGCACGGCCGCCACGGCGGGGGAACAAGGTGAAGCGGAAACCGGCGTGCTCGAACAGGCTTTCGCCGTTGTGGATCAGTGGCGCGACCACCGGCACTTCGCATTCGGCCAGCTCGAAGGTGAAGCGGTGTTCTTCGAGGATCGCCTCGTTGGTCCAGCGCTGCGGCCGATAGAACTTGGCGATCAGCGGTTCCGAGTCTTCGATGCCCACTTGATAGACGCGGTTTTCGTAGCTGTTGAGCGCCAGGACGCGAGCATCGCTGAGGAAACCGATGCTTTCGACAGCGTCGAGCACCAGGTCGGGTGTGAGTGTTTCAAACGGGTGGGCCATGCGAACTCCTGCGCGCAGCAGGGCGCCGCGTCCGGCCGGGTATGGTAACCCTGTAGGAGCGAGCTTGCTCGCGAAAAACCTGAGCGCGCCTCGGGGCGTCAGGCTTTGCGCGTTTTCGTTGACGTTTTTCGCGGGCAAGCCCGCTCCTACAGGGACTGTGGTCTATCAGGCGCCGACGATGCCGCCATCATCCCGCCGAATCGCCATCACCGACGACCGCGGCTTGCCATTCGGCAGATGCTCCGGCCAGGTCGAGCCGCCGGTTTCGCCTGGGTGCTGGATCCCCACAAACAGCGTCTTCTGATCCGGCGAGAAACTGATGCCCGTCACTTCACAGGCCACCGGTCCTACCATGAAGCGGCGGATTTCTCCGGTGGAAGGGTCGGCGCAGAGCATTTGATTGTTGCCCATGCCGGCGAAGTCACCCGCGTTGCTGTAGTCCCCATCCGTAAGAATCCACAGGCGCCCGGCCTTGTCGAAGCCCAACCCGTCTGGACTGTTGAACATGTTCTGCGGGTTGATGTTTGACGAGCCACCTTTGGGCGTGCCGGCGTGCACGCCCGGGTTGCCGGCCACCACAAACAGGTCCCAGCTGAATTCCGTGGCGCCGTGGTTATCGGCGTCGGCCTTCCAGCGCAGGATCTGGCCGTAGACGTTTTTCTCACGCGGGTTGGGGCCGCCGACCGGTTGGCCGTCTTCACCGCGCTTGACGTTGTTGGTCAGGGTGCAATAGACCTGGCCGTCGGTGGGGCTGACCACGATCCATTCCGGGCGGTCCATGCGGGTGGCTTTCACCACGCTGGCGGCGAGGCGCGCGTGGATCAGCACTTCGGCCTGGTTGGCGAAGCCGGTGCTGGCATCGATGCCGTTTTTGCCGTGGGTCAACTCGACCCATTGGCCTTTGCCCTTGGGGTGGTCGGCGTTGCCATCGCCCGCGTCGAAGATCGCGACATACAAGGTGCCGTGGTCAAGCAGGTCTTTGTTGGCCTTTGGATTTTTGTGGTTGATCTTGTCGCGGCTGACGAACTTGTAGATGAACTCGCCGCGCTCATCGTCGCCCATGTACACCACGGCGCGGCCGTCGCGGGTTTCCGCCAGGGCGGCGTTTTCATGCTTGAAGCGGCCCAGCGCGGTGCGCTTGGCCGGGGTGGATTGCGGGTCGAACGGGTCGATTTCCACGACCCAGCCGTGACGGTTGAGTTCGTTGGGGTTCTTCGCCATATCGAAACGAGGGTCGTGCTGGTGCCAGTTGATGTCCTTGCTGGCGGCGACCACGCCATAGCGTTTCTGCCCGGCATCGAAGGTCTGTTGTGGGTTGCTGCTGCCGAAGCAGTCGGTGAAGTTCTCTTCACACGTCAGATAAGTGCCCCATGGCGTCTTGCCGTTGGCGCAGTTCTGGAAGGTGCCCAGGGCTTTTTTGCCGGATTTGTCGGCGCTGGTTTTGAGCCAGTCGTGGCCGGCGGCGGGGCCGCTGAGTCGGATCGGCGAATTGCCGTGGATGCGGCGGTTGTAGCGCGAGTCCTGCACGAACTGCCAGGTGTCGCCCTTGCGCCGCACTTCGATCACCGACACGCCTTCGCTGGCCTGGGCCTTGTGCACGTCTTCGGCCGATTGCGGCGCGCCACCGTGGGCGAAGAGGTAGCGGTAGTTGGTGTATTCGTTGTTGATCGCCATCAGCGCGCGGTTGTCGTCGCCGGGAAAGGCAAACAGGCTCATGCCGTCGTTATTGTCGCCGAACTGCTGTTCCTGGGCCTTGGCCGTGCCGTTGCCGGACGGGTCGAAGGCCGGCGCGTTCTTGCTCAGCGGCTGGCCCCAGCTGATCAGCACCGAAGCGCTATAGCCCGGCGGCAGAGTGATTGCGTCGCTGGTGGCGGCGGCGATGCTGGTGAACCCCAGCAACGGGCTGGCGCTGGCGGCGTTGACGGCGAGGGCGCTGCGGGTCAGCAGGTTGCCACCCAGGAACATCGCGGCGCCACACAGGGCACCAGCGCCGATAAAGCGGCGACGGGTGAGGCGGACCATTTGTTCAAGGTCGGTGGCTTGGTTTTCTTCTAATAGGCTCATCTCAGGCTCCCTGCGGTTTTTGCAGACACCATAAGGAGCGGGCGTGACGAAATTGTTGCAGTTTAAATAGCGGGCCGCTTACACCGGCGTGCCGAGCAGCACATTGCTCGGCGCAAATTGCACCTGGATCGCTTTGCCTTCGGTCACGCGCAGCGCCTTGAGCGTGGCGGGCTGCGCCAGGGCGCATAAAACCTGGCCGTTGGGCAGGGTGACGCGCACTTCGCTGGGCCCGTCCTCGGCGTCGAGAACGGCGTCGACGATGCCGCTCATGCAATTGTGTCCAGTTGTTGCGGGAGCCTCGGGTGCCAGCAATTCCAGCCAGCCGGCCTTGATCAGTGCGACCACTTCCACGCTGGTTTCCAGCTCCAGCCGCTGCGTGCTGTCATGGGTAATCTGTGCAGCCAGGGTCAGCCCGCCGGCCAGTTGCAGGCGGATCAGATCATTGCGGCCATGCTGTTCGATGGCGACGACCTGACCATGCAGTTGATTACGCGCGCTGGTGCGCAGCATCAGGCGGCCGAGCAGGTTGAAATCGCTGGCGGCTTCGTCCGAGCCCAGCACTTCGGCCTGCAGTACTTGCAGGCGTTGGTAAAGGCGCAGCACGCGCTCGCCTTCTGCCGTCAGCTTGGCACCGCCGCCGCCCTTGCCGCCGACGCTGCGTTCCACCAGCGGTTTTTGCGCCAGGTTGTTCAACTCGTCGATGGCATCCCACGCCGCCTTGTAACTCAAGCCGGCACTTTTTGCCGCGCGGGTGATGGAACCCTGCTCGGCGATGTGCGCCAGCAAGGCAATGCGCTGGGGACGGCGGATGATGTGTTGGCTGAGGGACGTTGGCAGAGACATGGGGATACGCTTCGATGTGATGGACTGAACGTTGCGGCCAAGGTGGGACGGAGTCAAGTCAACTGCCCGGTTTGGGCGTGCGGGCCAGGCAGTACACATCGACCTGCAGCGCCCCGGCATGCATCAACAACCGCGCCAGGCTGTGGGCGGTAGCGCCGGTGGTGAGTACGTCGTCCACCAGTGCAAAGTGACGGCCTTGCACCTGTGCGTCGGGCGCCAGGGCGAAAGCGCCGAGCAGGTTGCGTTTGCGCGTCTTGGCGTCAAGGGCTTGCTGGGCCACGGTTTCATGGGGGCGTAACAGCAGATGTTCATCGTAGGGGATGTTTAAGTCGCCGCTGAGCCAGCGCGCCAGCATCAAGGCCTGGTTATAGCCGCGTTCGCGCAGTCGCTTGCGCGCCATCGGCACCGGCAGCAGGCAGTCGGGGCGCGTGAGTCCGGTGTTGTCGAAGCGGTGTTGCAGGTGTTGCGCCAAAAGCTTCGCGAGCATTTGCCCAAGGGGCCAGCGTGCCTGGTGCTTGAAGCGGCTGATCAGGCTGTCGATCGGAAAGCTGTAGGTCCAGGGCGCAATCACCTGTTTAAAGGCCGGCGGATGTTTCTGGCATTGGCCGCAGATCAAGCCCTCCATCGGCAGGGGCAGGGCGCACAGGGTGCAGTGTTCTATCAGCCACGGCAGCTCGGTTTCGCAGACGTTGCACACAGAGTCGGCTGATTCCGTTGCCTCATCGCAGATTAAACAGATTTGAGTGTTTTTTAGCCAGATGTAAACCTTGTGTTTGTGGTCAGGTTGACAGTGCATGAATCTTCCTTAAATATGCCGAGCATCCGTGTCGTGCCTGTGGGTATTGCCCTTCCCGCAGCGCTTGCCAAAGCATAATCAAGGAATCGCCCATGAGCGCCAGCACCACCGCCACCTTGCGTCACGATTGGTCCCTCGCCGAAGTCAAAGCGCTGTTCGTGCAGCCGTTCAATGACCTGCTGTTCCAGGCGCAGACCGTGCACCGCGCGCATTTCGACGCCAACCGTGTACAAGTGTCGACGCTGCTCTCGATCAAAACCGGCGCCTGCCCAGAAGATTGCAAATATTGTCCGCAGTCGGGCCACTACAACACTGGCCTGGAAAAAGAGAAGCTGATGGAAGTGCAGAAGGTCCTCGAAGAGGCTGCCCGCGCCAAAGCCATCGGCTCGACCCGCTTCTGCATGGGCGCCGCCTGGAAGCACCCGTCGGCCAAAGACATGCCCTACGTGCTGCAGATGGTCAAAGGCGTGAAGGCCATGGGCCTGGAAACCTGCATGACCCTCGGTCGCCTCGATCAGGACCAGACCGAAGCCCTGGCCCAGGCCGGCCTCGACTATTACAACCACAACCTGGATACGTCGCCGGAGTTCTACGGCAGCATCATCACCACCCGTACCTACAGCGAACGCCTGCAAACCCTGGCCTACGTGCGGGATTCGGGGATGAAGATCTGCTCCGGTGGCATCCTCGGCATGGGCGAGTCCCTCGATGACCGCGCCAACTTGCTGATCCAACTGGCCAACCTGCCGGAACATCCGGAGTCGGTGCCGATCAACATGCTGGTGAAGGTGGCCGGTACGCCGCTGGAAAACGCCGAAGACATCGACCCGTTCGACTTCATCCGCATGCTCGCCGTGGCGCGCATCCTGATGCCGCAGTCCCATGTGCGGCTGTCGGCCGGTCGTGAAGCGATGAACGAGCAGATGCAGGCCCTGGCGTTCTTCGCCGGCGCCAATTCGATCTTCTACGGTGACAAACTGCTGACCACCGCCAACCCGCAGGCGGACAAGGACATGCAACTGTTCTCGCGCCTGGGCATCCTGCCGGAAGCCCGTGAAGAACACGCGGATGAAGTGCACCAGGCGGCGATCGAGCAGGCGTTGGTGGAGCAGAAGAGCAGCGAGCAGTTCTATAACGCTGTGGTGTGAGGGATGTCCTTCGATCTCGCCGCGCGCCTCGCTGCCCGCCGTGCCGAACACCTTTATCGCCAACGCCCACTGCTCGACAGCCCCCAAGGCCCGGAAGTAGTGGTGGACGGCCGGCCGCTGCTGGCGTTCTGCAATAACGATTACCTGGGCCTGGCCAATCACCCGCAAGTGATCGAGGCTTGGCGCGCCGGTGCGTCCCGCTGGGGCGTGGGTGGCGGTGCTTCGCATCTGGTGGTCGGGCATGCGACGCCGCACCATGAGCTGGAAGAAGCCTTGGCCGACCTCACCGGTCGTCCGCGTGCGCTGCTGTTTACCACCGGCTACATGGCCAACCTCGGTGCGGTCACGGCGTTGGTGGGGCAGGGCGATACGGTGCTGGAAGACCGACTCAACCATGCCTCGTTGCTGGATGCGGGGCTGCTGTCGGGGGCGCGTTTCAATCGCTACCTGCATAACGACGCCGCGAGCCTGGCCAAGCGCCTGGAGAAAGCCACCGGCAATACCCTGGTGGTCACCGATGGCGTGTTCAGCATGGACGGTGACCTGGCCGACCTGCCCGCGCTGGCCCGTGAAACCAAGGCCAAAGGCGCCTGGTTGATGGTGGATGATGCCCATGGTTTTGGCCCATTGGGCGCCAACGGCGGCGGTATCGTCGAGCACTTCGGTCTGAGCCAGGAGGACGTGCCGGTACTGGTTGGCACCCTTGGCAAGGCGTTCGGCACGGCCGGCGCTTTTGTGGCGGGCAGTGAAGCGCTGATCGAAAGCCTGATCCAGTTCGCGCGCCCGTACATCTACACCACCAGCCAACCGCCGGCCCTGGCCTGCGCCACCTTGAAAAGCCTGGAGCTGTTGCGCACCGAGCATTGGCGGCGTGAGCACCTCAACGGCCTGATCCGTCAGTTCCGCCAGGGCGCCGAGCAGCTCGGTCTGGACCTGATGGACAGCTTCACGCCGATCCAGCCGATCCTGATCGGCGACAGCGCCAAGGCCTTGCGCCTGTCGCAAATGCTGCGCGAGCGCGGCCTGATGGTGACGGCGATCCGCCCACCGACCGTGCCGACCGGCAGTGCGCGTTTGCGAGTGACGTTGACGGCGGCCCACACCGAGGCGCAGGTGCAGCTATTGTTAAACGCATTGGAAGCGTGTTTCCGCGTTTTAAGCCGTTCGGAGCCCGACCATGCGTAATCGACTGATATTGCTGCCCGGCTGGGGCCTCGGTGTATCACCGCTGGAGCCGTTGGCCGCTGCATTGCAAGGTCTGGATGAACACCTGCAGGTGCAGATCGAGCCCTTGCCCGCGTTGGATTCCAGCCACCTGCAGGAATGGCTCGACGAACTCGACGCCACGCTGCCGGACAATACCTGGCTAGGCGGTTGGTCCTTGGGTGGCATGCTGGCTTCGGAGCTGGCGGCGCGGCGTGGCGAACGTTGTTGCGGCCTGCTGACGCTGGCGAGCAATCCGTGTTTCGTCGCCCATGAAGGTTGGCCCAGCGCGATGCCCGCCGAGACCTTCGATGCGTTTCTCGCCGGTTGCCATGCCGACTCCCAAGTGACCCTCAAGCGCTTCGGTTTGCTGTGCGCCAAAGGCGCCGAAGACCCGCGTGGATTGTCGCGCTTGCTGGTCAGCGGCGCACCCAATACCCCATCCACTGTGCTGATGCCCGGCCTCGAACTGCTCGCCCAACTCGACACCCGTGAAGCCTTGCTGGCATATCGTGGCCCGCAGTTGCACCTGTTCGCCGGGCTGGATGGATTGGTGCCTGCCGAAGCTGCGAGCGACCTGCTGGCACTGCTGCCTGATGTTGAAATCGGCTTGATTGAACAGGCCGGCCACGCTTTTCTTCTGGAAGACCCCCACGGTGTCGCGGGGGCCATCCAGGCTTTTTTGCATGAGTGCGTCGATGACTGATTTATCCCACGCCCCGCTGCCAGGCGCGTTGCCCGACAAACGCCAGGTAGCGGCATCCTTTTCTCGTGCAGCCGCCAGTTACGACAGCGTTGCCGAGTTGCAGCGGTCGGTGGGCAGCCAATTGCTGGCACGCTTGCCGGCTGACATCGCGCCGCAGCGCTGGCTGGATATGGGCTGCGGCACTGGTTATTTCAGCCGCGTGCTGGCCGAACGTTTGCCTGCCAGCCAAGGCATTGCACTGGACATCGCCGAAGGCATGCTCAATCACGCACGCCCATTGGGTGGCGCGCAGCACTTCGTCGCTAGCGATGCCGAGCGCTTGCCGCTTAAAACTGACAGCGTGGAGCTAATCTTCTCCTCCCTCGCCGTACAGTGGTGTGCAAACTTTGAGGCGGTGCTCAGCGAGGCCTATCGCGTGTTGCAACCGGGAGGCACGCTCGCTTTTGCCAGCCTGTGTGTGGGCACCCTGGAAGAGCTGCGCGAAAGCTGGCGCGCGGCGGATGGCCTGGTTCACGTCAACCGCTTCCGTACGTTCGAGGCTTATCAACAACTGTGCGCGGCCAGCGGCCTGCGGGTGGTGAGCCTGGAGCGCCGCGCCCATGTGCTGCATTACCCGGACGTGCGCAGCCTCACCCATGAATTGAAGGCCCTGGGTGCGCATAACCTCAACCCCGGCCGGCCGGGAGGGTTGACGGGGCGCGCGCGGATTGTTGCACTGGTGCAGGCGTATGAGCGGTTCCGCCAGGCCCAGGGCCTGCCGGCGACTTACCAAGTGGTGTATGCCGTACTGGAGAAACCTCTATGAACGCCGCCTACTTCATCACCGGCACCGACACCGATGTCGGCAAGACCACCGTCGCCGCCGGCCTGTTGCACGCAGCCCGGCAAGCGGGCAGAAGCACCGCCGCCGGCAAACCCGTGGCTTCCGGCTGCCAAGTCACGCCCAAAGGCTTGCGCAACGCCGATGCACTGGCGTTGTTGGCCGAATGCTCGTTGCCCCTGACGTACGCCGAGGTCAATCCGGTGGCGTTCGAGCCGGCCATCGCGCCGCATCTGGCGGCGCGGGAGGCGGGCGTCTCTCTGACGGTGCAATCCTTGCTCAAACCCATGCAGCAGATTCTGGCGCGAGAAGCGGATTTCACCTTGATCGAGGGTGCAGGCGGGTGGCGGGTGCCACTGGCTGATCAGGCGAACCTGTCGGATTTGGCCATGGCGCTCAAGCTGCCGGTGATCCTGGTGGTGGGCGTGCGCCTGGGATGCATCAGCCATGCCTTACTCACCGCCGAAGCCATCGCCCGTGACGGTTTGCAACTGGCCGGGTGGGTGGCGAATATCATCGACCCCAAGACCTCTCGTCTGGAAGAGAACCTCGCCACCCTGGCCGAGCGGCTGCCTGCACCGTGCCTGGGACGCGTGCCGAAACTCAAGCATGCAGGGGCTGAAGCCGTGGCGGAGTACTTGCAGTTGGACCTGCTTGACTGATTTTGGCTATCGCCAAGGCATTATGCCATTAGTGTTTTTGACGGGCGTTTTGCGGGCGACTCTGCTTCAATCACGGTTCACGATTCTCTAAAGGCAGGCTTACGCCATGGAAATCTCTGGAAGCAGCGCGTTTTACTCGGGCCTGAGCAGCATTCAGACTGGGCAGAACCGTGTCGACCAGGCTGCCGGTAAAATTGCCAGCGCCGCGACGACCCAGCCCTCGGATGCGCAAAGCGACCGCCTGCAAGCCAACGACCGCGCCCAGCCGTCCAACTCGGCCAGCAACATGGTCGAAATGGCCCAAGGCAAGTTCCAAGTGGAGCTCGGCGCCAAAGTCGCCAAGGCTTCGGATGAAATGCTCGGCACCCTTATCGACACCTACGCTTAATCCCCCCTGTAGGAGCCGGCTTGCCGGCGATCCTTGCAACGCGGTGCGCCAGACTCACCGCGATCGCCGGCAAGCCGGCTCCTACAAAGTTCTCTATTTCTCCTAATCTCACTGTGGCACCCCGCCGCAGGCGTCGCCGTGCGCGCCTTTGATTCACGTCATGACAAACGGCATCCGGACGACGCTTGACATCCCCAGGTGGTAAACGTATGTTTCAAACACCTGTTTGACCGCCACAACAATTCCACGCGGTTGTTCATTCCAGATACATCAGCAGAGGTTTATCGCTATGCCTGACTACAAGGCCCCCTTGCGTGATATTCGCTTCGTTCGTGACGAACTGCTTGGCTATGAAGCGCACTATCAGAGCCTGCCGGCTTGCCAGGACGCTACCCCAGACATGGTTGACGCCATCCTTGAAGAGGGCGCCAAGTTTTGTGAGCAAGTGCTGGCACCGCTGAACCGCGTGGGCGACATCGAAGGCTGCACCTGGAGTGAGTCGGGCGTTAAAACCCCAACCGGTTTCAAAGAAGCCTATAAACAATTCGTCGAAGGCGGCTGGCCAAGCCTGGCCCACGACGTGGAGCACGGCGGCCAAGGCCTGCCGGAATCCCTGGGCCTTGCCGTGAGCGAAATGGTCGGCGCCGCCAACTGGTCGTGGGGCATGTACCCGGGCCTGTCCCACGGTGCGATGAACACCATCTCCGAGCACGGTACTCCCGAGCAGCAAGAGGCTTACCTGACCAAACTGGTGTCGGGCGAATGGACCGGCACCATGTGCCTGACCGAGCCACACTGCGGCACCGACCTGGGCATGCTGCGCACCAAGGCCGAGCCTCAGGCTGACGGTTCCTACAAAGTCTCCGGCACCAAGATCTTCATCTCGGCCGGTGAACACGACATGGCCGATAACATCGTACACATCGTACTGGCCCGCCTGCCGGACGCACCGGCTGGCACCAAAGGTATCTCGCTGTTCATCGTGCCGAAGTTCCTGCCGAACGCCGACGGTTCGATTGGCGCGCGCAACGCCGTGACCTGTGGATCCCTTGAACACAAGATGGGCATCCACGGCAACGCCACCTGCGTGATGAACTTTGACGCGGCGACCGGTTTCCTGATCGGCCCGGCGAACAAAGGCCTGAACTGCATGTTCACCTTTATGAACACCGCTCGCCTGGGTACCGCGCTGCAAGGTCTGTCCCACGCCGAAATCGGCTTCCAAGGCGGCCTGAAGTACGCTCGCGATCGCCTGCAAATGCGCTCCCTGACTGGCCCGAAAGCGCCGGACAAAGCCGCCGACCCGATCATCGTGCACCCTGACGTGCGCCGCATGCTGCTGACCATGAAAGCCTTCGCCGAAGGCAACCGTGCGATGGTGTACTTCACCGCCAAGCAAGTGGACATCGTCAAATACGGCACCGACGACGAAGCCAAGAAACAGGCCGACGGCCTGCTGGCCTTCATGACTCCGATCGCCAAGGCGTTCATGACCGAAGTCGGCTTCGAGTCTGCCAACCACGGCGTACAGATCTACGGCGGCCACGGCTTCATCGCCGAGTGGGGCATGGAGCAGAACGTTCGCGACAGCCGTATTTCGATGCTGTACGAAGGCACCACCGGTATCCAGGCCCTCGACCTGCTGGGCCGTAAAGTGCTGATGACCCAAGGCGAAGCGCTCAAGGGCTTCACCAAGATCGTGCACAAGTTCTGCCAGGCCAACGAAGGTAACGAAGCCGTCAAAGAGTTCGTTGCTCCGCTGGCTGCACTGAACAAAGAGTGGGGCGAGTTGACCATGAAGGTCGGCATGGCCGCGATGAAAGACCGCGAAGAAGTGGGTGCCGCCTCGGTGGACTACCTGATGTACTCCGGTTACGCGTGCCTGGCTTACTTCTGGGCCGACATGGCGCGCCTGGCTGCCGAAAAACTGGCTGCCGGCACCACCGAAGAGGCGTTCTACACCGCCAAGCTGCAGACTGCGCGCTTCTACTTCCAGCGCATCCTGCCGCGTACCCTGGCCCATAAAGCCACCATGCTGTCGGGCGCAAACAACCTGATGGACATGAAAGAAGAAGACTTCGGCCTGGCTTACTAAGCCTTACCGGGTTCACTTCAAGAGCCGCCGCTCCTTCACGGGAGCGGCGGTTTTTTCGTTTCTCTGTAGGAGCGAGCTTGCTCGCGAAAAAACCACAAGCACCGCGTTTATTCAGGCGCCCCCCGTCATCGTTGACGACCTTCGCGGGCAAGCCCGCTCCTACAGAAAGCGTTGCAACAAAAAGCTCAGGGATTGGCGAAGCCTGCCGTTACAGTGATGGCAATGTGATACATGCGTGCCAGGTTGTGCTTAACTGTCGGCGTAAGGGCACAGTGCCATCATCTTTTTGCGGGTCGGAGTTTTACCCTTGTCGCGCGTGTCTGCTGTACGTTTCAGTCATTTTTTACCTTCGTTGCTGCTCTTGCTGGCCGGGCTCTCGGCTGCGTATGTCAAGGACCTCAACGTCTTCTTCACGTCACTGTTCAATGTGTTGCCGACCCTGGTGCTGTTGCTCGGCGGTTCGTATTGCGCGGTGTATCGTCGTCAGCGCGAACTGTTCCTGATGATCACGGTGTACATCGCCTACTTCCTGCTGGATACCCAGACCGACTTCTACCGCGACAACGGTCGCGTGCGCGAAGACGCGGCTGTGGTGTTTCATTTGTGTTGCCTGCTGTTGCCGTTGTTGTTCAGCATCTACGCGCTATGGCAGGAAAAGACCCACCTGTTCCGCGACTTCGTCGCCCGTGGCGCGGTGCTGCTGGCGGTGGGCAGCGTGGCGCTGGCGCTGGAGCAGAGTTATCCCCAAGCCGTGCTGAACTGGTTGGCGGAAATTCGCTGGCCGGCGCTGCATGGCAGTTGGATGAGCCTGATCCAGCTGTCGTA
Source organism: Pseudomonas reactans (assembly GCF_013385825.1). GTDB lineage: Bacteria > Pseudomonadota > Gammaproteobacteria > Pseudomonadales > Pseudomonadaceae > Aquipseudomonas > Aquipseudomonas reactans. The sequence continues at coordinate 338,182 of NZ_JACAPG010000008.1, forward strand.
TCCGATGTTCCTGATCGGTTTCCTGACCCTTGCGGCACAGTACTGGTACCAGCCGCGCCCGCTGCACGCGGCGCAACTGGTGGGCCTGCTGGGCCTATTCTGGATGTTGCCGCAGACTTTCATCTTGCCGTTTACCCTGAACATCATGTGCAGCCAGGTGATGCTGATGATCGCCGCCGGCGTGGCCCACGAGGCTTATCAAATGGCCTTTCGCGATGAACTCACCGGCTTGCCAGGGCGCCGCGCGCTGAACGAGCGCATGCAGAGGCTGGGGCGCAACTATGTGTTGGCGATGAGCGACGTCGATCACTTCAAGCGCTTCAACGACACCCACGGCCATGATGTCGGTGACCAGGTGCTGCGACTGGTGGCGAGCAAGTTGTCCAAGGTCAACGGCGGCGGGCGGGCTTATCGCTACGGTGGTGAAGAGTTCGCCGTGGTGTTCGCCGGCAAGACGGTCGAGGAGTGCTTGCCGCACCTGGAGGAGATCCGCGAGATCATCGCGGATTACGATATCAAGCTGCGCAATGCCGACCGCCCTCAGGACGACCACCAGGGCCGTCAGCGCCGTGCGGGCAGCGGTGCATCGAGCGTTTCGGTGACCATCAGCATCGGCGTGGCCGAGCGCCAGGCCGAGCAGCGCACGCCCGAAGAAGTGCTCAAATCCGCCGACCAGGCGCTGTACGCCGCCAAAGGCGCCGGGCGTAACTGCGTGGTCGCGGCCGGGCAAACCCGTCGTGGCGCAGTGCGCACGGAAGGCGCTGCCAGTTGAGTGATGGCGCTGTATTCAGCAGCGCTACAGTGATTGTCCGAGGCAATGCCCGGCAGTAGGTTGAAACATCTGCTGACGGAGACATTGCCATGCCTGACTACAAAGCTCCCCTTCGTGACATGCGTTTTCTGATCGACAACGTGTTTGATTTCCACGGCCATTACGCCGCGTTGGGCGTGACCGACGCCAGCCCGGACATGGTCAGCGCGATTCTTGAAGAAGGCGCCAAATTCTGCGAAAACGTGCTCGCACCGCTCAACCGCAGCGGCGACGAAGAAGGCTGTCATTTCGACAACGGCGTGGTCACTACGCCCAAGGGTTTCAAGGAAGCCTTCGCCCAGTACGTGGAAGGCGGCTGGCACGGCCTGGCGGCAGACCCGGCCTATGGCGGCCAGGGCTTGCCGTCGTCGCTGGGCCTGGTGCTCAGCGAGATGATCGGTTCCAGCAACACCTCCTGGGGCATGTACCCAGGGCTGACCCACGGCGCGATGTCGGCGATCCATGCCCACGGCACCGCCGTGCAGAAAGACACGTTCCTCACCAAACTCACCGCCGGCGAATGGACCGGCACCATGTGCCTGACCGAAGCCCATTGCGGAACCGACCTGGGCCTGATCAAGACCCGCGCCGTGCCCCAGGCGGACGGCAGCTATGCGGTCACCGGCAGCAAGATCTTCATCTCGGCCGGCGAACATGACATGAGCGCCAACATTATCCACCTGGTGCTGGCCAAACTGCCGGACGCACCGGCGGGCACCAAGGGCATCTCGCTGTTTATCGTGCCCAAGTTCCATGCGGATTCGGGCGAGCGCAACGCGGTGCACTGCGGCTCCATCGAACACAAGATGGGCATCAAGGGTTCGGCCACCTGCGTGTTGAACTTCGACGGCGCCAAGGGCTTTTTGATTGGCGAGGCGAACAAAGGCCTCAACTGCATGTTCACCATGATGAATCACGCGCGCCTGGGCACCGGCATGCAGGGCTTGTGCAATGGCGAAGCGAGCTTCCAGGGCGCGATCAAATACGCCAACGACCGCCTGCAGATGCGCTCGTTGACCGGCGCCAAGGCTCCGGATAAAGCCGCCGACCCGATCATCGTGCACCCCGATGTGCGCCGCATGCTGCTGACCATGAAGGCCTTCAACGAAGGCAACCGCGCACTGACCTACTTCACCGCACAGTTGCTCGACACCGCGCACCTGAGCCGCGACGCCACGCAGCGTCAGGACGCCGAAGACCTGCTGGCGTTCCTCACGCCGATCTGCAAAGCCTTCATGACCGACACTGGCCTTGAGGTGACCAACCACGGCATGCAGATCTTCGGTGGCCACGGCTACATCCGCGAATGGGGCATGGAACAACTGGCCCGCGACGCACGGATTGCGCCGATCTATGAAGGCACCAACGGCATCCAGGCCCTCGACCTGCTGGGGCGCAAAGTGTTGGGCAGCCAGGGCAAGTTGCTGCGTGGGTTTACCAAGATCGTGCATAAGTTCTGCGCGGCGAATGCCGAGCACCCGCAGATCAAGGCCTATGTGGCGCAGCTCAACCAGCTGAACGGGGAGTGGGGCGAACTGACCACTAAAGTCGGCATGGCCGCGATGAAGAACCCCGATGAAGTCGGTGCGGCGGCCGTGGATTACTTGATGTACAGCGGCTACGTGATCCTTGCCTACCTGTGGCTGCGTATGGCGATGGCTGCCCTTGAGCAACCGGACTCGGATTTCTCCAAGGCCAAGCTCGCGACCTGCGACTTCTATTTCAAGCGCCTGCTACCGCGTACCGCCACCCACCGTGCTGCGGTGGAAGCGGGCAGCGAATGCCTGATGAGTCTGCCTGCGGAGGCATTTGCGCTGTAGTGACTTAAAAATACCGATCAGTCACAAGTGGACCCTATGTGTCTGAAAAGTTGTTCGGGTACACTCTGAGCCTGTAAAACCGACTCTTACCGAATTACTTTTCACGTTCTCACGAGGTTTGCCATGGCTGATTACAAAGCGCCGCTGCGTGATATGCGCTTCGTCCTCAACGAAGTCTTTGAGGTCGCCACCACTTGGGCCCAATTGCCGGCATTGGCAGACACCGTTGACGCCGAAACCGTAGAGGCCATCCTCGAAGAAGCTGGCAAGGTCACCGCTAAATCCATCGCCCCGCTCAGCCGCGGTGGCGATGAGCAGGGTTGCCGCTGGGACAACACCGCGGTGTTCACGCCGGACGGTTTTCCACAGGCCTACAAAACCTATGCCGAAGGCGGCTGGGTTGGGGTAGGTGGTGACCCGATGTTCGGCGGCATGGGTATGCCCAAGGCGGTGTCGGCCCAGGTTGAAGAGATGATCAACTCGTCGAGCCTGGCGTTTGGTTTGTACCCGATGCTGACCTCCGGCGCCTGCGTGTCGATCAACACCCACGCCAGCGAAGAACTGAAAGCCGCTTATCTGCCGAAGATGTATTCCGGTGAATGGGCCGGCTCCATGTGCCTGACCGAAGCCCACGCCGGTACTGACTTGGGGATTATCCGCACCAAGGCCGAGCCACAGGCGGACGGTTCCTACACAGTCAGCGGTACCAAAATCTTTATCACCGGTGGTGAACACGACCTCACCGACAACATCATCCATCTGGTGCTGGCCAAGCTGCCGGACGCACCGGCCGGTCCCAAGGGCATATCGCTGTTCCTGGTGCCGAAATTCATGGTCAATGCCGACGGCAGCCTGGGCGCGCGCAACACCGTGAGCTGCGGTTCCATCGAGCACAAGATGGGGATCCAGGCGTCGGCGACCTGCGTGATGAACTTCGACGAAGCGGTGGGCTACCTGGTGGGTGAGCCGAACCGTGGCTTGGCGGCGATGTTCACCATGATGAACTACGAGCGTCTGGGTGTGGGTATCCAGGGCCTGGCGTCCGGCGAGCGTTCCTACCAGAACGCCATTGAATATGCGCGCGACCGCGTGCAAAGCCGTGCACCGACCGGCGCACAGCATAAAGACAAAGTGGCCGACCCGATTATCGTGCACCCCGACGTACGGCGCATGCTGTTGACCATGAAGGCCGCGAACGAAGGTGGCCGGGCGTTCTCCACCTATGTGGCGACGCAGCTGGACATCGCCAAGTTCAGCGACGATGCCGTTGCGCGTGAGCGCGCCGATAACCTGGTTGCGCTGCTGACTCCGGTAGCCAAGGCGTTCTTGAGCGACCTGGGCCTGGAAACCACCGTGCTCGGCCAACAAGTGTTCGGCGGCCATGGCTACATTCGCGAGTGGGGCCAGGAGCAATTGGTGCGGGACGTGCGCATCACCCAGATCTACGAAGGCACCAACGGCATCCAGGCCCTGGACTTGATGGGGCGCAAGATCGTCGGCAGCGGCGGGGCGTTCTACACCCTGTTTGCCGATGAGATCCGCGCGTTCATTGCCTCGGCGGGTGCCGAGCTGAGTGAGTTCACCAAACCGCTGGGCGCAGCGGTGGATAACCTGGATGAGCTGACCGCCTGGGTGCTGGACCGCGCCAAGACCAACCCGAATGAAATCGGCGCGGCGTCGGTGGAGTACCTGCACGCCTTCGGCTACATGGCCTACGCCTATATGTGGGCACGCATGGCCAAGGCCGCGTTGGGCAAGGAATCTGAAGAAGATTTTTACGCCAGCAAGCTGGGCACTGCACGTTTCTATTTCGCCCGCTTGTTGCCACGCATCCACTCGCTGAGTGCGTCGGTAAAATCCGGTAGCGAATCGCTGTTTTTGCTGGATGAGGCACTGTTCTAAGGGCTTGGAGGGCGTGTAAGCATTCTCTTACATGACGTGCTGCTAATCGTCCTCTATCGCCATATTGGATCCACGGATAATCTACTTCACATGGACGTCGCGCAGGAAGCGCAAAGCAACAACACGGACACGTAGGATTCTGCCAGGACGGCGGAGTGAAATGGATGTCAGGGAAACAGTCTGCAAAGCCCCGCTTCGGCGGGGTTTTCTTTTGCCCGCGAAAAAGTCAGCCCGCTTGAGTTCAGGGCTGTGCCTGCGGGGCATTCATCACGTCTTCCAGCAGAGTGCGCAGCAACGCCACTGTCGCTTGCTGGCGTTGCACATCGCGGCACACCAGGCCGACTTTCAGCGGCACTCTGGGTTCACTCAAGGGTTTCCATAGCAGCGACTGACTGTTGTGTTCGTCCTGCGAGCGCCCCGGCAGCACCGTCGCCAGTTTTGTGTGCGGCAGACTGTCGAGAATCCCCACCATGGTGTTCAACTCTGCCTGAACTTGCGGGCGTCTTCCGAGGTTGGACAGCTGTCCTTGCCAGATCTGCCGGACCTGGAACTCCTCCCCCAGCAGCAACATCGGCAGCTCCGCCGCCTGCTTCAGCGAGACTTTCTTGAATTCCCGCAGGGGATGGTCTTCGGGGATGACGACTTTCAGCTCATCTTCGTACAGCAACACGCCGTGCAGCCCCGGCTGGCGTGGCGGCAAGTAGCTTATGCCGATATCCAGCGAGCCGTTGAGCAGTCGTCGCTCGATCTCAAGTCCGGTCAATTCGTAGATCTGCACCACCAGATGTGGCTGGGCCTTGCGCACGCGCTCGAGCATCTGCGGCACCAGGCTGGTGTGCACGGTTTGCAGCACGCCGATAGCCAGGGTGCGCATCGCCTGGCCCTTGAAGTTGCGCAGGGCTTCAACCGCCTGTTGCATGCCATCGATCAGCGGCAAGGCATGGTTGTACAGCGTGTGCGCCGCAAGCGTCGGCAGCAGCCGCTTGCTGCTGCGCTCGAACAGACTCACATCCAGGTTCTGCTCCAACTGGCGAATCTGCTGGGACAGCGCCGGCTGGGAGATCGACAGGCGCTCGGCGGCACGGCCTACGTGGCCTTCCTCATACACCGCGACGAAATAACGCAGTTGCTTGAAATCCATAAGACTTACTTATCGAAAAAGCTGGAAAAACGAAATGGCTGTTGGCCCCTGAGGAGCCTAGTCTAGCGCCTATTCGCAGGGCTTACAGGGCCGGATCGGGCAATGAACAGCGTTTATGTTGATAGCGTTTACATAGGCAAGGCAAAAAACCTGAAGGCAGTATTGGCGTGTCGCAACGACCAAAGTCCGGTTGCTATTGGGGGTGAGCTATGAATCTGTTCCGTCGCCCCGCGCCGAGCCTGGACGATTTGATTCTCGAGGCGCCCGGCGATACGTCTTCCAGCGAATCCCTGATGCCCTCCGTCGCTCGCCCGCCGCAAGTTTTCGTACGCGGCCAGGGTTCCTGGCTATGGGACAGCGACGACCGTGCCTACCTGGATTTCAGTCAGGGCAACGCGGCCAACAGCCTCGGCCACAGCCCTCAGGCGCTGATCAAGGCGCTGGCTGACCAGACCCAAGCGCTGATCAACCCCGGCAACGGCCTGCATAACCGCGCTCAACTCAACCTTGCTGAACGCCTGTGCCATCGCACCGGCAGCGATCAGGCATACCTGCTCAACAGCGGTGCGGAAGCCGTTGAAGCCGCGATCAAGTTGGCGCGCAAATGGGGCCAGCTGCATCGCGGGGGAGCGTATCGCATCCTCAGTGCCAGCGCTGGTTGCCACGGCCGCAGTTTTGCAGCGATGTCGGCGTCGGCGGGTGGTCCAGAAAACCGTTTCGAACCGCAATTGCCCGGCTTCAGCCATGTGCCCTTCAACGACCTGCCGGCGCTGCATGCGGCCGTCGACGCGCAAACCGTCGCGATCCTGCTCGAACCGATCCAGGGCGAAGCGGGCGTCATCCCTGCGACCGAGCATTACCTCAAAGGCGTCGAGCGCTTGTGCCGTGAACTGGGGATCCTGCTGATCCTCGACGAAGTGCAAACCGGCCTGGGCCGCTGCGGCACCTTGCTCGCCGAGCAGCAATACGGCGTACGTGCCGACATCATCACCCTCGGCAAAGGCCTGGGCGGCGGGGTGCCCCTTGCAGCGCTGCTGGCACGGGGCAAAGCCTGTTGCTTCGACGTGGGCGAGTTGGGAGGTACTCACCACGGTAATGCGCTGATGGCTTCGGCCGGGCTGGCAGTACTCGACTCCGTGCTGGAGCCCGGCTTTATGGATCACGTGCGCGAGTCCGGCGTGTACCTGGGCGAAGGTCTTGCGCGCCTGGCCTACCGCTACGACCACGGTCAATTGCGTGGTCACGGCCTGATGTGGGGCCTTACGTTGTCGGATGATTCTGCGGATGCTGTTGTAAAAGCGGCGCTGCACGAAGGTCTGATCCTCCAAGCTCCGCAACCCAACTGCCTGCGCTTCACCCCGGCCCTGACTGTGAGCAAAAGCAACATCGACGAAATGCTCCTGCGCCTGGCCCGCGCCTTCTCCCGCGTGCGTACCGCCCAACTGCAATGCCGCAAGGGCATCGCCGTTTAACCCCCTACTCCTGAACCGTCTCGCGGTCTACGCGGCGCCTCCGGCCTGATTCTTTTGGCTGGGGGCGTTTTTTTGGGCGTGTCATTTTTGGATTGAAAATGTTGATTGAGCGTTTGTGAAAACAATGGCTTTTTAGCGGGCGTCGGCAAGGACTGCCGATGGGGCACAGCGTGCTCTACTTCTAATCTATACCACTGGGTGGTATGTTTGTGGGCAGGGATATCCATGAGGCTGAGGTTATTCAAGACACGGCGGTTTGCTGATGCGGCCAGCAAGGCCTGGATTTGTGATTCGGAGTTGAGGGAGGCATTTGGCGAATTTCTGAAGGGGCAGGCAGATAATCTGGGGGGAGGTGTTTGGAAAAAACGTCTCAACCAGAATAGGCATCGCTCCATAGTGTTGGCTAAGGGCAGACATTACTGGGTCTATCAGATGCTGTTCGCCAAGCAGGACCAAGGCAATATCAGTCAGAGCGAATTGGCTGGGTTCCGGTCATTGGCTAAGACGTATGAAAGTTTTAACGAAGCGCAGATACAGCAGATGCTGGATCTCAAGGAGTTTGTGGAGATACATCATGACCAAAAAATATAAAAGCGAGGCATTTGAGTCTATTCACCATTCCGCCGAAGCGCTCTATGCCATCGGCGCCATCAGCAAAACCACGCTTCGCGAATATGACGAGGCCTGCTTATCTGCGGTCCCTGAGCAAATCCCGGCCGACCAAATCAAGCAGCTTCGTGAAAGCAGCCATGTGAGCCAACCTGTGTTCGCCCGCTACCTGAACACCAGCGCTTCCACCGTGAAAAAGTGGGAGTCCGGCGAGAAGCAACCCAGCGGCATGGCGCTCAAGTTACTGAGCATCGTGAAGAAACACGGCTTGGAGATTCTCGCCTGAAAGTGGCCCAACGCCAGATCCCACTGAACCCTCACGAACGCCCAAGGTCGATTAGCTACACGGCTCACACGAGCCGATTTTCTGGAGCTTACCCATGGACATCATTCGTATCATCATCGCCATTCTGCTGCCGCCACTGGGTGTGTTCCTGCAAGTGGGTTTCGCCGGTGCATTCTGGTTGAACATCCTGCTGACCTTGTGCGGGTACTTCCCGGGCATCATCCACGCGGTGTACATCATCGCCAAGCGCTGAGGCCGTCAGCCTTTTGCGATGAGCCGTGAGTTGCGCTCGTTGCGAAAGGCCAACTGCTCGATGGTCTGGGTGGCGTGTTCGGCATCTTCGCGCGCTTGCAGGATGATGCCGTGCTGCTCGGACTTGCTGCACACCGGGTCGGCATTGCTCGCGTCCCCCGTGAGCATGAAGGCCTGGCATCGGCAGCCGCCGAAGTCCTTTTCCTTTTCATCGCATGACCGGCATGGCTCGGGCATCCAGTCGTAGCCGCGAAAGCGGTTGAAGCCGAACGAGTCGTACCAGATGTGCTGCATGCTGTGGTCGCGCACATTGGGAAATTGCACCGGCATCTGTCGGGCACCGTGGCAGGGCAGGGCGGTGCCGTCCGGTGTCACGGTCAGAAAGATACTGCCCCAGCCGTTCATGCAGGCTTTCGGGCGTTCTTCGTAGTAATCCGGTGTGACGAAGATCAGCTTGCACGGGTGACCTTCGGCTTCCAGCTTGGCGCGGTATTCGTTGGTGATGCGCTCGGCGCGCACCAGTTGTGCCTGGGTCGGCAACAGCCCGACACGATTGAGTTGGGCCCAGCCGTAGAACTGGCAGGTGGCGAGCTCGACGAAGTCTGCCTCAAGCGCAATGCACAGCTCGATGATGCGGTCGATCTTGTCGATGTTGTGCCGATGGGTCACGAAGTTCAGCACCATCGGGTAGCCGTGGGCCTTCACCGCACGGGCCATTTCCAGCTTTTGCGCGAAGGCTTTTTTCGAGCCTGCCAGCAGGTTGTTCACCTGTTCGTCGCTGGCCTGGAAGCTGATCTGGATATGGTCCAGGCCGGCTTTCTTGAAGTCGCTGATCTTCTGTTCGGTCAAGCCGATGCCGGAGGTGATCAGGTTGGTGTAGAACCCCAGCCTGCGGGCCTCGGCGATCAACTCGGCCAAGTCTTGACGCACCAACGGCTCACCGCCGGAAAATCCCAGTTGTGCCGCGCCCATCTCGCGGGCTTCGCGAAACACCTTGAACCATTGCTCGGTACTCAGTTCCTTGCCCTGCTCGGCAAAGTCCAGCGGGTTGGAGCAGTACGGGCACTGCAACGGGCAGCGGTAGGTCAGCTCGGCCAGTAACCACAGCGGCAAGCCAACCGGCGGTTTTTCAGGCAAGGGTAATCCAGTGCTCTGCACGGGCGACCTCCATGAAATCCTCGATGTCTTTACCGAGTTCTGGCACGCCGGGGAATTGTTTATCCAGCTCGGCGATGATCGCCGCCACGTCGCGCTCGCCGTCGATCAAGCCACCGATCAGCGCGGCGCTGTCGTTGAGCTTGATCATGCCTTCGGGGTAGAGCAACACATGGCCCTTTTGCGCAGGCTCGTACTGATAGCGATAGCCCTGGCGCCAGGTGGGTTTCTTGCTGCGATCAAAGCTCATAGGGTGATCCCTTTATGCCATACCCGCTGGTCGGTCACGCTGTGATACGGCGGACGCTTGAGTTCGTAGGCCATGCTCATGGCATCCAGCATGCTCCACAAAATATCCAGTTTGAACTGGAGAATTTCCAGCATGCGCTCCTGGCCTTCACGGGTGGTGTAGTGCTGCAGGGTGATCGCCAAACCATGTTCCACATCGCGACGGGCCTGGCCCAGGCGGGTGCGGAAATATTCATAACCGGCCGGGTCGATCCACGGGTAATGCTGAGGCCAGCTGTCGAGGCGCGACTGGTGGATTTGCGGCGCGAACAGCTCAGTCAGCGAACTGCTGGCGGCTTCCTGCCAACTGGCGCGACGGGCGAAGTTGACGTAGGCGTCTACCGCAAATCGTACGCCGGGCAGTACCAATTCCTGCGAGCGCAGTTGGTCCGGGTCGAGGCCAACGGCCTGGCCCAGGCGCAGCCAGGCTTCGATACCGCCGTCTTCACCGGGGGCGCCGTCGTGGTCGAGCAGGCGCTGGATCCACTCGCGGCGGATCTCGCGGTCCGGGCAATTGGCCAGGATCGCAGCGTCTTTCAGGGGGATGTTCACCTGATAGTAGAAACGGTTGGCGACCCAGCCCTGGATCTGCTCGCGGGTCGCGCGGCCTTCGTACATCGCCACGTGGTACGGGTGATGGATATGGTAGAAGGCGCCCTTGGCCCGCAGGGCGGCTTCGAATTCAGCGGTGGTCAATGGCGTATCAGTCATGTCGGTCGCTCCTACAATTCAATGCTCATGCCGTCGTAAGCCACTTCGACATTGCGCCGCACCAGTTCCGCTCGCTCGGCAGAGTCTTCATCGAGGATCGGGTTGGTGTTGTTGATGTGGATAAGTACTTTGCGCTGCTCGGGCAGTTGCTCCAGCACTTCCAGCATGCCGCCGGGGCCGTTCTGTGCCAGGTGGCCCATTTCGCGGCCGGTGCGGGTGCCGACGCCGCGGCGCTGCATTTCGTTGTCGTCCCACATCGTGCCGTCCACCAGCAGGCAGTCACTGCCGGCCATGATCTCCAGCAATGGCGCGTCGACCTTGCCCAGCCCCGGCGCGTAGAACAGTTTGCCGCCGGTGCGCAGGTCTTCGACGATCAGGCCGATGTTGTCGCCGGGGTGCGGGTCGAATCGATGCGGCGAGTAGGGTGGAGCAGCGCTGCGCAGGGGCAGTGGGGTGAAACGCAGGTTCGGGCAGGCCGGAATGGTGAAGCTGGCGTCCAGCTCAATGCGATTCCAGGCCAGGCCACCGTTCCAGTGGGTGAGCATGGTGAACAGTGGGAAGCCGGTGCTCAGGTCTTCATGAACCATGTCGGTGCACCACACCTGATGCGGGCAGCCTTCGCGCAGGCTCAACAGGCCGGTGGTGTGGTCGATCTGGCTGTCCATCAGGATGATTGCGCTGATGCCGGTATCCCGCAGTGCGCGGCCGGGTTGCATGGGTGCAAAGCCTTGGAGTTGCGCGCGGATATCTGGCGAGGCGTTGCACAGCACCCAGTTCACGCCATCGTCGGAGATCGCGATGGACGACTGGGTGCGCGCCTGGGCCCGCAGGCTGCCATCACGAAAACCCGCGCAGTTCACGCAGTTGCAGTTCCACTGCGGGAACCCACCGCCGGCGGCGGAACCTAGAATCTGGACAAACATGGCAGCTCCATCAAGCTCAAAACAAAAACGCCCCGGGCGAACCGAGGCGTTGTATTACCCAGCGGATTAACGGCTGGCGAAGTACATGGTGACTTCGAAGCCGATGCGCAGATCAGTGTAAGCAGGTTTGGACCAAGTCATATTCTTACTCCTACGAAGGGATGGGACGTTTACTACCAAGGAATACATATAGTCCACCTCCAGTCGGAGATGTTCAGATGTGTGCGTATGAATGTTACGCAATTCTTTTCAAGTTAGCGCTGTCTTGGTGGAAAAAGCCTTTTGCAGGGGCGGCAATGATCAGTCTGCCGCTTGCCAGGCATCCGAGATGCGCGGGCCGTTGGCCACGCAACGCCAGCCGCCTGCGGCGTCGTTCAGTTGCTGGGCGGCAAGCTGCACTGTTTCGCGGGCGCAGGTTTGGATGTGGGATTGAAGGTCGGTCAGGTATCCCGACGAGTGGCCCGCCAAATGGGCATGCCACAGCAGCTCGGCGGCTTGGGCGTTGGGCAGTGTCTGTGCTGAGAATTGCTGCGCCAACGCCGTGTTGCCCAAGTCGTCGCTGCTATCGATCAGTGTCGGCAGTTGTTTCAGGAATACTTGCAGGTGATCAACGATGACTTCCCGCGGCACGCTGGGGGATTGCACGCCGAATAGCAGGCCGGTCTGGCCATTGATCTGCCGGATACCGCTGAACACCGCGTAGCCGATTTGCAGCTCAACGCGCAGGCGCTGGTAGAACGGGCCTTGGATCAGATGGCCAAGCAGTCGCCAAGCGGCTTCGTCCGCCAGGGATTGGCTCGGCGTTGGGCAAAACAGCAGCAGTGCGGCTTCATCAGAGTCGGTTTTAATCCCATGCCAGATACGCTGGCCGCTGAGAGAGGGCAGAACATGATCGAGGTGTGCAGGCTGCCCTGGCAGACGGGCCGCTGCGGTCTTGATCGCGGCTTCATACGCTGCCGAGAAACCCAGTCCCAGACCATGCCAGCGCGCAGTGGACCACGATGCCGATTCGGGATTGTGCCCGTTGCAGCAAGCGGGCAGCGCCTTGAGCAATTCACGGATGGCAATCATCTGCGGTGAGTTGGGTGGGGCCTCTTGCGGTTGATTCAGGCTTTGCGCCAACGCGTCCAGCACCGCCGGCATGGGCTCCTGCAGCCCGATCATTTTCACCTGCCAGTCCTGGCCCAAGCTTTCGAACGACAATTCGACGCCTGCCTGACGGGCATTCTCACGTAACGGCTGCAAAGTGTTTTCCAGGCCGGAAGGCGCTGAGCGCCATTGCAGATACAGGGCACCTTCATCACCGTCATCTGCGAATGCCTGACTGAAGGTCAGCGCCGACACTTCCCTACGTCCACGGGAGCGATCCTGGGCAAAGGTGCGCAAGCCACGGTGAGCGCTGGTCTGGCCGCGAATCAGGCCGGCGCGTTCTTCCTTGGCCGGTGGGCGCAGGAACGGGTTGTTCGGCGGCAACTGCCAAGTGTGTGTGGAGGGCGGCAGGTACAGCGAATCAAGCATGGCCTTGAGGGCGACAACGTCCTGTTCCGATAGGTCTTGGCTGTCGTTCCGGGCCAAGGCCAGGGCGCCTTGGACCTGCTGTTGACGAGCGGCCAGTAGCGCGAACTCTTCACGCAATGACGTCCAGTCGCTGTGTGCGAAAAAGCTCAGCCAGTCGTGCAGCAACGCCTCGATCTGCGTGGCTGATTCATCTTGGATGGTGAAGTCGATATCCAACACGGCTTGCCCGGCGAAGTGATAAATCACTGACGCCTGCAGTGCACTCGCCAGTTGCTGCGTCTTCAGTTCAGCCAGCAATCCGCCGGGTGCCGAGGTGTTAAGCCAGGTGCAGAGAAACGCCAGTGCTTCCCGTGGCGCATCGCAGGGGATGACGTGGTGCAGGTGATGGTGGGTGATGTGCTGATAGCTCCAAGCATCGCCCTGCATCAATGCCGGTGGAGCGGATTGTGGGCGTAGCGGTCCTGAGGTGAGTTGCTCGCTGAAGTGCTGTGCCAAGGCTTCCAGCACTTCCAGTGATTGCGGGCCCGCCAAGCTCAAGGTCATCTGCCCGCTCTGATAGAACTGTGTGTGGAATTCCTGCAACGCTTGCTGAAATGCCTCACGCTCCACCGGCAGGCTGTCGCGGTTGCCTGCGTGGAAGCCCCGCAGCGGATGATCAGCCGCGAGTCCTTCAAGCAAAGCGACCTGCCGCTGCGCCTTGGCGTCCTGGGACCAGGCGACGAACTCGGCGTGCAGCACCTCGCGCTCACGCATCTGGTCCTCCAGCGCCAGGCGTGGATGGGTCAGCATGTCAGCCAAGCGCTCCAACCCACCGGCAAACGTTGCATGCGGCAATTCAAAGAAAAAATCCGTGGTGCGCTCACGGGTACTGGCATTGACCTGGCCGCCATGACGTTGCACGTAGGCCATCAACCCTTCGTTCGTGGGAAAACGCTCGGTGCCGAGGAACAGCAGATGTTCCAGGAAATGCGCCAACCCCGGCCACGCCAGCGGCACATCATGGCTGCCTGCCGCTACGCTCAAAACGGCGGCGCAACGTTTCAGACGTGACGCATGCTGCAAGGAAACCCGCAAGCCATTGGCAAGGGTCAGGTGAAGGTGCTGAGGGTAGGCCGGCGCAGGCATGGGCAGTTCCGAAACGTAGAATCTGCCTATGCTAACAAACCGGCTGGATCACGGCTTGTGCAGCGCTCCATACAGCTCGGGGCGACGGTCTTGCAGGTAGTGATTGGCGGCACGGGCCTCCAGGATCGACTGACGATCCAGCTCCCCGACGATCAAGGCTTCATCCAGGCCCGCCTGGGCAATGCGCTGGCCATTCGGCGCGGCGATGCTGCTTTGCCCGCAGTACTGGATCTCGGCTTCGTGCCCGCAATAATTGGCGTAGGCCACATAACATTGGTTTTCAAAGGCCCGTGCCCGCACGGTGACGTCGGCGACGAAGTCAAATGGCACCATGTTGGCGGTGGGCACCAGAATCAGCTCGGCACCGGCCAGGGCCAGGCGTCGGGTGTTTTCCGGGAACTCCAAGTCATAGCAAATCAGGAAACCCAGCTTCCAGCCGTTGAGCTCCACCAGTGGGAAATCATCGTCGCCGGGGCTGAACATCGAATGGTCCAGATCACCAAACAGGTGCGTCTTGCGGTAGTTGCACACGCGCTGGCCGTGGGCGTCGATCAACTGCACGGCGTTGTAGATCTGGCCATCCGCGGCCCGTTCCGGGTAACCGTAGAGAATCGCCAGCCCGGCGCTCTTGGCCAGTTCGCCAATCGCCTGCGCCGACGGACCATCCTGCGCCTCGGCCAAGGCGCCAACCGCCTCGGCGCCGATGCTGTAGCCAGTGAGGAACATCTCCGGCAGCACCAGCACATCGGCGCCGGACGCCTCATGCGCCAGCGAGTGCAGACGCTTGAGATTGCCAGTCACATCCAGCGGCAGCGGTGGGCATTGGTACAGGGCGACGCGCATGTTCAACTCCTCAATCGGCCAGGGCGATCGGCCCGATTTCATCGAATACGTCACCCGGTCCTGGGTTCTCCGGGTGAGTGCTGCCACCGAAGTGGGTCATGATGCCCCACACCGCGTTCAGCGAGGTCTGCACGGCGCCTTCGACCCAGGCTGGGGTCCAGGACACATCATCACCGGCAATGAAAATCCCACGTTGTTCGGCGGGCATGTCCTTCTGCATAAAGTGTGCATACATGCGCTGGTTGTAGCGATAGTGGCCGGGCAGCGCGCCTTTGAAGGCCCCGAGGAAATGCGGGTCGGCTTCCCATGACACGGTGATCGGGTCGCCGATGATGCGCGCCTTGATGTCGACTTTCGGGTAGATCTTTTTCAGCGCGTCGAGGGCCAGCTTCACACGCTTATCGATGGGCTGCGGCAGCATTTTCAGCGCGTCGCTCATCCACGAGTACGACAAGCAGATCACTCCCGGCTTGTCGTCGCCGTTATCGAACAGGTAGGTGCCACGGGTCAGGCGGTCGGTGAGGGTCATGCTCATCAGATCGCGGCCGGTCTCTGGGTCTTTGTCTTTCCAGAACGGCCGGTCGACCATCACGAAGGTTTTCGACGATTGCATGTAGCGCGTGCGGTCCAGGGCCATCCACATTTTTTGCGAGAACAGGGTTTCGTCGCATTCGATCTGGGTGGTCAGCAGCCAGCTTTGGCAGGTGGTCAGTACCGCGGCGTATTCGCGGGTGTCGCCATAGTTGTCGGTGACGGCGAAACGGCCATCGGCGGCATGGGCGATGCGCTTCACCCCGGCCCTTGGTGCACCGCGATGCAGCGAGCTCAGGCTGGTGCCGGCCGGCCAGTGGGCGCAGCGCTCCGGTACATGACGCCAGATACCCATCGGCACCTGAGCCACGCCGCCGACTACCAGATGCTGGTGGTCATCGCAGTTGGTCATTACCACACGGAAGATTTCCAGCATGGAGTTGGGGAAGTCCGAGTCCCAGCCGCCAGTGCCGAAACCGACCTGGCCAAACACTTCGCGGTGATGGAAGGACAATTTGGCAAATGCCTTGGAGGTGGCGACGAAGTCGTAGAAGGTGCGGTCATCCCACAGCGGCACGAGCTTGTTCCACAGCTCCTTGAGGCGTGGCACGTCACGGTCGCGGATGGCTTGCTGGATATCACCGAACTGCGAACCGGCTTCCAGAGCATCAGCCCAGGCGTCCGCCACTTCCTGGAACAGCACCGGCAAGTCGGAGAGTTTTTGCGCGTAGTGGGTCTGGCCCTCAAGGTCGATGACCGTGCTGCCGGAGGCCGGCGTCAACGGGTTGGGGAAAGGTTTGGTTTCCAGGCCGAGCTTGTCCACATAGTGGTAGAACGCGGTGGATGACACCGGGAAGCGCATGCCGCCAAGCTCAGCGATGATGCCTTCGGCGCCTTCAAAGGCCTGGGAGCGCAGGCGGCCACCCATTTTCGAGGCTTCGTACACCACCGGCTTGAGACCGAGTTTCATCAGCTCGTAAGCGGCCACCAGGCCCGCGATCCCGGCGCCGACGATCGCCACTTCGGCGCCGTGGTTGGCAGCAGGAATGCTGCCGAGGCCGGCCGGGTGCTCGATCCAGTCATCAAAGGCAAACGGAAAGTCCGGGCCGAAAATGGTGATGGGTTTTTTACCGTCGGCGGGGTGGCGATTGGTTTTGCTGATGGTGCTGGACGGAATGCTCATGGCTGACCTTACTGACGACTCGACGGGACGCGGCCCGTTGAGTATAGGAAAAGATGGCAGTCAGTTTAGGGAGCGTTGCGCTCGTTATTAAGACGCAATGTGTCGTCGAATTGATCTGTTTTTAGTCATAGTGACGAGGTCGGTGATCAGATTGGTTGTCCGCGATCCAATTTATTACTGAGGATGATCGAAGTGGTGGTTTTCTCCACGCCGTCGACGCTGCCGATCTGATCGAGCAATTGGTCCAACTGTTCCGGCGAATCCGTGCGCAGCCACGCCACGTAATCGAACTCGCCACTCACCGCACACAGCTGTTGAACCTGCGCCATTGCACTGAGCCTGCGCAGCACTTCCTTGCCCGAACGCGCTTGCACGGTAATGCCCACATACGCCTGCAAACCACCATCGACAACCCGTTGGCCAAGGCGTACGCCGTAACCGGTGATCACGTTGGTTTTCTCCAGGCGCGCCAGGCGCGATGTGACGGTGGTACGCGCGATGCCCAACTGCCGGGCGAGCATGGCCACGCTTTCGCGGGCGTTGATCTGCAGGGCGGCGATCAATTGGCGATCGATTTCATCTAGGGCGGGCAAAGTGAGGGCTCCGAAACGGGGGGCAATGAGCAGGCATCTTACAGGCAGATGTCGGCAAGCAGGCCGCGGGGTGTACTCGGTCAAATTTGAGTTGAGCGAAAAAACCAGCCTATTTAAAACGGTGGGGGCGGGGCTAGACTTAGATGCACTGAACGCTCATAGAGGTTTGACCTGATGACACTTGCGCCTTTTCACCTGGCAATCCCCGTATTCGACCTGGCCGCCGCACGGCACTTCTACGGCGAAGTCTTCGGCCTGGAGGAGGGGCGCTCCAGCGACCGTTGGGTTGACTTCAACTTCTTCGGACACCAACTGGTGATCCACGAGCACCCGAAAACCGCTTCACAAGAGGCGGTTCATACCAATGCCGTAGACGGTCACGATGTACCGGTGCCGCATTTTGGCGTGGTGCTGGGCTGGGAAGATTGGCATGCCTTGGCGGAGCGCTTGCAGGCGCGGCAGACCCAGTTCGTGCTGGAGCCGCACATTCGCTTCAAGGGGCAGGTGGGGGAGCAGGCGACGCTGTTTCTGTTTGATCCGTGTGGGAATGCGCTGGAGTTCAAGGCGTTCAGGGATATTGGGCAGTTGTTTGTGAAGTGAGGCTCTACGGCGGTTTTTGAGATTAGGCGCGTCCATTCATGAAAAGCATTAGCGATTCTAGACGAGGATGATGGCAAAAAGTTATCATTGCTGGTTGCTGACACCTTGAATTTTAAGCTGTCGAAGCAGACTGATTTGTCATTCATTTATTCAGGGAAGAAATAGAAGTGGGTAAATTAAGTTTTAAGAAGGCTTTTTTTGGGGTTGTTGGTGTTTGGTTAGCTTTGATGGTGGTGGCTTTTGTATATTCAAGGCTTGTGACGGTAGGGGCTTTAATAGTTTATACCGGTGCGATTCCTTTTCTGCTGACTGTATTTTGGGTGTCGCTTTCTGAACCGGGTTTGAAGTTAAAAGAGTCGCTGAAAGCTTGGCATTGGGCCGTGATCGCTTCTTGGTTATTATTTCTATATACCTTGTATGCGAGGAAGTGGAGTGCGGCTACTCTTAATAGTATCTTTCACGTCGACCCTGAAAAGTTCAGCATCACCTACGATTTTCTCGCGTTTGCCTATGCTCCGGTCTCTATTCTGTATCAACCAGATCTCACTTTAGGATTGCTGATAATCTCTGTCGCCCTGGCAACCGGGCTCGCGCCACTAATCATATTTTCACTGATCGCAAACATCGGATGGAGAACCGTGCTTAAGTGGTATGGGCTTCTCTTGGCATGCGTATACTTGATTTCATTCTTTCTGACTATTGCGGGTAATATTTCAAGGGATGTTAACAAGGTCGCGGTACAGTTTGCATTGTGGGCGGATTTCAATGAAAAGCACACATGTACTGACAGTTGGAGCAGCTTTTCCAAAGGCGTGATTTTTTTGGAGGGTGGGAAGGTTCTTTCCTATTTTCCTGATGCTGGCGATGGTAAGTATTTCGAGATCAAATCCTGCGATATGAAAGAAAGATTTTAAATTGTACGGGCCCGGCAGGCGTTGGGGAATTGATAAGGGCCTACGTCAAGGGGCAAGCAGCATGAGTGATGATGACCCTTCTATAAACTTTGTAGCGGGTCACGTTACTGTCGAACTTATCTGGCCCTGGCCGATCAAGCTGGCCGTTAACCCGACGCCGGTCCGGGTAGGGTTAGAGGTATCCCTGATACCTTGATCCTGAGGCCAAAAACAAAAAAAAGCCGCGCAATGCGCGGCTTTCTTGTTTGGTGGGCCCAGTAGGACTCGAACCTACGACCAAGGGATTATGAGTCCCCTGCTCTAACCAACTGAGCTATAGGCCCTCAGTAGGTCGCGGATTATAACGATGGTTTACCCGCTGTGCCATCCGAATAATCCTCAATGCGCATACGAAGAAACGTAGCAGCAAAAAGCTCCGGCGGTAGCGGCAGGCTGACGATGTAGCCTTGCATTTGTTCGCAGCCTTCAGCGGCCAGGAAAGCTTGCTGTGCGGGGCTCTCCACGCCTTCGGCGATGATGGTGAATTGCATGCTGTGGCCCAGGGCGATGATGGCGCGGACGATGGCGGCGTCGTGGGGGTCGTCGGGCAGGCCGCGGACGAAGGATTGGTCGATCTTGAGGAAATCCAGGGGCAGGCGCTTGAGGTAGCTGAGGGACGAGTAGCCGGTGCCAAAGTCATCAATCGCAAGCTGTACGCCGAGGTCTTTGAGCTGGTGCAGCACCTCCA
The DNA here is from genome assembly GCF_013385825.1 of Pseudomonas reactans. Classification (GTDB taxonomy): domain Bacteria; phylum Pseudomonadota; class Gammaproteobacteria; order Pseudomonadales; family Pseudomonadaceae; genus Aquipseudomonas; species Aquipseudomonas reactans. Next base: position 357,586 of record NZ_JACAPG010000008.1, read on the forward strand.
GCGCCTCTTCAGCCTGGCTCATGATGAAGTTTTCGGTGATTTCCAGTTGCAGGCGGCCGGGGGCGAGTCGGTAGTCATGCAGCAACTGTTTGATACGGCCCAATAAGCCGGGGTGACGTAACTGCGCGCCGGCCAGGTTGACCGACAACGGGCCGAAATCGTCGAAGTGGCCTTGCCAGGCGTGCATTTGCCGGCAGGCTTGTTCCAGCACCCAGTCACCGATCTGCAGAATCATGCCGTTTTCTTCGGCCAGGGCGATGAAGTGTTCGGGCGGTACGTCGCCAAAGGTGGGGTGACGCCAACGAATCAGCGCTTCGGCACCGATCAATTCGTGGGTCGTCAGGCTCAGCTTGGGCTGGTAGTAGAGGCTCAGCTCATCGCGCTCGATGGCGCGGCGCAGTTCGTGCTCCAGTGCCACGCGTTCGTTGGCCTGGGCAGTCAGGTCGCGGGTATAGCTTTCGACCCGGTTACGGCCCTTGGCCTTTGAGCGATACATCGCCGCGTCGGCGTTCTTGACCAGGGTGGCGACGTCGGTGCCGTCCTCGGGGTACAGGCTGGTGCCGATGCTGGCGCTGATAAAAAACTCGTGCTCACCCGCCTGGAACGGCGGCGTGAAGCAGGCCAGCAGTTTATTGGCCAGGTATTGGGCGTCGCTGGCGTGCTGCAGGCCGGGGAGCAGGATGATGAATTCGTCACCGCCCAGGCGGGCGACGGTGTCAATGTCGCGCAGTTGCTCCTTGAGGCGCACGGCGATGTCTTTGAGCAGCAAGTCGCCGATGGGGTGTCCGAGGCTGTCGTTGATGTGTTTGAAACGGTCCAGGTCGAGAAACAGCACGGCGCCTTGTTTGCCGGTTTCCTGATGGCCGTTGAGGGCAGCTTGCAACCGGCTTTCGAACAGCGTGCGGTTGGGCAGGCCGGTCAACGGGTCGTGATGCGCCTGGTAGTCGAGGCGGGCCTGGGCGAGTTTGAGACTGGAGATGTCGGCAAACACTGCGACGAAGTGCGTGATCAATTGGTCGCGGTTGCGCACGGCGCTGATCGTCAACCAGCTTGGGTACACTTCGCCGTTCTTGCGGCGGTTGGAGATCTCGCCCTGCCAGTGTCCCTGGGCGGTCAACTGGTGCCACATGGCTGCGTAGAAGGCGCTGTCATGCAGGCCGGAGGCCAGCAGGCGCGGGGTGTGGCCGAGGGCTTCGGCTTCGCTGTAGCCAGTGATCTCGGTGAAGGCACGGTTGACGGCGCTGATGTTCTGCCGGGTGTCTGTGATCAACACACCTTCAGCGGTGCTCTCGAACACCGTGGCGGCTTGTTGCAGTTTTTCCTGCATCAGCTGGCGCTCGGTGATGTCCCGCGCGATGGTCAGCATGCAGTCTTCATCGCCAATCGGCAGCGGGCGGCTGGACAGCTCGCACAGTCGGATCTGCCCATCGCTGCGGCGTATATGGCAGATGAAGTCACGCACAAAACCATCGCGCTGCATCATCTCCAGCATGTGTTTGCGTTCGTTGAGGTCGACCCATATACCCAGGTCCAAGCTTGATTGGTCCAGGGATGTGGCACTGTTGAAACCGGTGATCCGACTGAAACCGTCGTTGACCTCAATCAACAGGCCATCGCGCTGTCGGCTCAGCAGTAAGCCGTCGGGGGAGGCGTGGAAAGCCTTGGCGAATTTCTCTTCGGAGGTTTGCAGTTGTTGCTGGGTTTCCTTGAGTTGGGTGATGTCGCGCACCACCACCACGATGGCCTCTGTAGTGTCGAGTTGGAACGGTTCGGCGGAAATCAGGCCGGTAAAGGCCTGGCCATTGCTGCGCAGAAAGGGCATTTCCAGGTTGCGGATGCTAGTGGTTTGCACCCGTTGCAGCAGGTCGGGACCGACACCCTGGATACCCCAGATATTCAGCTCGGTAGCGGTTTTACCGATGACCTGTTCGGCCGTCAGGCCAATCTGGTCTTCGAACGCCTTGTTCACCTCCAGCAGGCAGCCATCGGATAACCGAGCAATGACCAGCATGTCAGGGCACTGCTGAAACACCGAGGCGAATTTCTGCTCGGATAGCTGCAAGGCCTCCTCAGTGCGCTTGGCCTCGCTGATATCGATCATCAAGCCGCGCAAAACCGGCTCATGACCATGTTCGATCAGGCTGACAATGTCGCGCACCCATAGGCAACGGCCGTCAGCGGTGATCACTCGGTAATCAATGCTGTGGTCGCGGTTGGCGCGGGTTTCCCTATAGCAGTAGGCCTCGGTGCGGATCAGGTCGGCGGGGTGAATGATATTGCGCCAGAACCCTGGAATCAGCCAATGCGCGCGTGGGTAACCCAGCAAATCTTCGGCGTGGGGCGACACGTAGCTGTAGGTGAAGTCGGTGATACTGGCTTCCCAGGCAATGGCTGACAGGCTCTCGACCAAACCGCGATAGTGATATTCGCTACTGCGCAGTTCCTGTTCGAGGGCTACGCGGCGGGAAATTTCCGAACTAAGTCGGCGATTGATCCTAATGACCACGGCCAGCACGGTGCTCAGCAACAGCACGGCAGGCAGGCCGTAAAGCAGCAGGTCGGTCCAGAAGGTGCGGTGATCGGTAAAGCTGCCGACCCAATGCTGCTGGATGGCGTCGGTTTCTTGCGTGCTGAGGTCGGCGAGTACCTTGTCCAGGATGCCCACCAGCATTTTGTTATCGCGCGGTACACCCATTGCCAATTGGTAGCGGTAGGGGGTTTCGCCGCTAACGTACAAGCCATCGAGCTTGAGTTGGCGCAGGCTCCAGACACTGGAGGCGAGATCGCCGACCACTGCATCTACTTCATCGGTGGCCAGGGCTTGCAGCGTCGAGCTGACATTTGGCATGGCGACCAGGTTGAGATCGGGATGATGGGTGCGCAGCAGTTCATGGGGGGCGTAGTTTTCCACCACGGCAATCTTCAAGCCGTAGAGGTCTTTCAGGGTGCGCGGTTTGGCGCCGCCCTCATGGGCCAGGATAACGATGGGGAAGTCCAGGTAAGGCCGGGTGAACGCCATATAGCCCTGGCGTTCCGGCGTGGACATGATGCCCGGCAGCAGGTCGAGTTGGTTGTTGCGGGCCTGCTCCAGTACTGCACTCCAGTTTGCCGGCTCGATCAATTTGACGCGCACGCCGAGGCGATCCTGGATCAGGCGCACATAATCTGCCGCCAAGCCTTGGTAGCGGCCACTCTCGTCACGGTATTCAAAGGGTGGCCATGACGCATCCACCCCGAGGCGCAACTCCTGATGGTCCGCCAGCCAGTCACGCTCATCATCGCTAAGAGTCAATGCGCCAGCCGTTGCGGTCCAGGTCAGCAGCCACAGCAAAAACACAGCCGGCAATCTGGGCATAACGGTCTCGTTATGGCACGGGGAATGTTTCGAGTGTAGACGGGCATTGCGGGGGAGGGGTGTTGCGCGAGGTTTTATCGATACAAAACAAAACCCCCGGCCTGGGCCGGGGGTTCTGGTATCACTCGTCGAGGAAGGAGCGCAGATGCTCGCTTCGCGTCGGGTGGCGCAACTTGCGCAGCGCCTTGGCTTCGATTTGACGGATCCGCTCACGGGTCACGTCAAACTGCTTACCGACTTCCTCAAGGGTGTGGTCGGTATTCATGTCGATGCCGAAACGCATGCGCAGTACCTTGGCTTCACGTGCAGTGAGGCCGGACAGTACGTCGCGAGTCGCTTCTTTCAGGCTCTCAACGGTGGCGACATCGATTGGCGACTGCATGGTCGAGTCTTCGATGAAGTCACCCAGATGGGAGTCTTCGTCATCACCAATCGGGGTTTCCATGGAGATCGGCTCTTTAGCGATCTTCAATACCTTGCGGATCTTATCCTCAGGCATTTCCATGCGTTCGCCCAGCTCTTCCGGGGTCGGTTCGCGACCCATTTCCTGCAACATCTGCCGGGAAATACGGTTGAGCTTGTTGATCGTCTCGATCATGTGCACCGGAATACGGATGGTGCGGGCCTGGTCGGCGATCGAGCGAGTGATCGCCTGACGGATCCACCAGGTGGCATAGGTCGAGAACTTGTAACCACGACGGTATTCGAACTTGTCCACAGCCTTCATCAAGCCGATGTTGCCTTCCTGGATCAGGTCGAGGAATTGCAGGCCACGGTTGGTGTACTTCTTGGCGATGGAGATCACCAGGCGCAAGTTCGCTTCAACCATCTCTTTCTTCGCACGGCGGGCCTTGGCCTCACCGATCGACATGCGACGGTTGATGTCCTTGATCTCGGCAATCGTCAGACCGGTTTCGGTCTCCAATGCTTGCAGCTTTTGCTGGCAACGGATGATGTCCGGCTGCAGGCGACCAATGGCTTCGGCGTACTTCGCCTTGCCCTTGGCCAGTGCGTCGGTCCAGCTTTCATCTACTTCGTTGCTCGGGAACTGACGCAGGAAGTCGGCACGCGGCATGCGCGCGTCACGGACACAGAGCTGCATGATCGCACGCTCTTGTGCACGCAGACGCTCCAGGGCGCTGCGAACCCGCTCAACCAGGCCTTCGAATTGCTTCGGCACCAGCTTGATCGGCATGAACAGCTCAGCCAGGGCCAGCAGCTCGGCGATGGCCTGCTTGTTGGCGCGACCGTGCTTTTTCAGGGCCTTGCGGGTGATTTCCATTTGATCGGAAACCGCACCGAAACGCTGGGCAGCGATGATCGGGTCTGGACCGCTTTCAACTTCGTCTTCGTCGTCGCCGCTGGCTTCAGCGTCGTCGTCTTCGGAGTCGTCGTCCGCTTTCGCAGCCTTGGCATCGACAGGCGGCGGCACTTCGGCGGCAGGCGGCGCAATGCCGTCGTCCGGGTCGATGTAGCCACTCAGCACGTCGGACAGGCGGCCACCTTCGGTGGTGACGCGGGTGTACTCGGAGAGAATATGGTCAACCGTGCCAGGGAAGTGCGCGATTGCGCCCATCACTTCACGGATGCCCTCTTCGATACGCTTGGCGATTTCGATTTCGCCTTCGCGTGTCAGCAGCTCGACGGTACCCATTTCACGCATATACATGCGCACAGGGTCGGTGGTACGACCGATATCGGTCTCCACAGCAGCCAGCGCGGCAGCCGCTTCTTCAGCGGCAGCCTCGTCGGTATCGGCGTCCGCCAGCATAAGGGAATCCTTATCTGGCGCAGCTTCGAATACGTTGATCCCCATGTCGTTAATCATGCGGATGATGTCTTCCACCTGCTCTGGATCTGAAATATCCTCAGGCAGGTGGTCGTTGACCTCCGCGTAAGTCAGGTAACCCTGCTCACGACCGAGAACGATCAACTCTTTGATACGAGACTGCTGTTGCGCTTTTCCGGACATAACACCCTATCCACTGAAGGTCTTGGCGGGCAAAAAACAAGCCGAGGATTATACCTGAGCTATGACCTCACGCGCCAGTTGAGGTCGGGTTTGATGCGCAAACGTTCTGTTTTAAGAGGTCGCGCATCTGTTTTGCTATCTGAATCTTCTCTTCAGCCGATAAATCCGGCTGCCTTGCTTTCTTGATCAGGTCATCGAGGGTCTGTGTGTGCTGACCCGCGGATAACCTAGTAATGGTGTCTAAAAACTGTTGTTCAAGGTTATCGCCGTCAATTAGCCACTCCTTTTCCGCGAGGGCTTTCAGCAGTCGGCCCTGTTCGGTGCCGTGCCAGCGCGCCATCAACTGGATTGAGTTTAGCTTAGGATTTTTCTGTACCGCCTCGATCAGGGCGATCAGTACCTGGGCGTAAGTGTTGCTCGCATTGGCAAAATGATCAGCACTCTCGACCTTTTCCGCCAGTTGCGGGTGATGGATGAGTGTGCGCAGCGCAATGAGCGTTGGAGCCTCTACGGCGACAGGAGTTCGCGGAGCGTAGGCTTCATCGCGATCACCGCGCTTGCCGTTCTTGCTCCAGGGTTTCTTTTCCCATTTCTTGCCGTCGCTGCCAGACTTTTTCGGTGTCCACTCTTGCTGGGGCGCGTAGGCCTCCTGCGGTTGATGGAAGTCGGAATAGTCCGGCATGGCGTCGTAATCCATGCCTGGGTCATAGGCCGGTGGCGGCGCATCATGCGGGGTGTTGTGCACCAGTTGGCTGACGGCTTCGCCGCTTAACCCGGTGATTTCCTGCAAGCGCATGCGCATCAGCGATTTCAGGTTGGCGCCGGGTACTTTGTCGATCAGCGGCGCCGCGAGGGTGGCCATGTGGGCCTTGCCTTCAAGGGAGCGCGGGTCGGCTTCTTCGGTCAGTTGCTGGAAGAAGTAGTCGGCCAGCGGCTGTGCATGCTGGTTGATGCGCGCGCGGAACGCGTCGGTGCCTTCGGAGCGGACCAGGGTATCCGGGTCTTCGCCTTCAGGCAGGAAGAGGAAGCGTGCGCGACGCCCGTCCTGCAGGCTCGACAGCGTGGCTTCAAGTGCGCGCCAAGCGGCATTGCGGCCTGCTTGGTCACCGTCGAAACAAAACAGCACACTGGGCACCACGCGAAACAGGCGTTTCATGTGCTCTTCGCTGGTGGCGGTACCCAAAGTGGCAACGGCGTTGCGCAGGCCTTGCTGGGCGAGGGCGATCACGTCCATATAGCCTTCAACCACGATGATTTCATCGAGATTGCGGTTGTTCTTGCGTGCTTCAAACAGGCCGTAGAGTTCTTGGCCTTTGTGGAACACCGGGGTTTCCGGGGAGTTCAGGTACTTGGGCTTGTCGTCCCCCAGTACGCGGCCACCAAAGGCGATGATGCGGCCCCGGCTGTCGCGGATCGGGAACATCACCCGGTCGCGGAAACGGTCGTAGCGCTTGCCGGTCTCGGCGTTTTCCACCAGCAGGCCGGCATCGATCATGGCCTTTTGCTGGAGAGTGTCGCTGCTCAGGTGTTTGTACAGGTTGTCCCAGCCGGGCGGTGCGAACCCCAAACCGAAGTCCCGGGCGATTTCCCCGGTGAGGCCGCGGCCTTTCAGGTAATCGACAGCGGCCTTGCGCTGCGGATGGCTTTTAAGCGCTTGACGATAAAACTCGGCAGCGGCTGTCAGCAGCGGGTACAGCGGCGAATCGGTGGGCTGGCGCGGCTTGTGTGGGCGGCCACTTTCTTCGCGTGGGACTTCCATGCCGGCGGCTTTTGCCAGGTCCTCGATGGCCTGGGGAAAATCCAGGTTGTCGTGGTCCATGAGAAAACCCAGTGCGTTGCCGCCTGCGCCGCAGCCGAAGCAGTAATAGAACTGCTTGTCGGGGCTGACGCTGAACGACGGGGTTTTCTCTTTGTGGAACGGGCAGCAGGCGGTGTAGTTCTTGCCGGCTTTTTTCAGTTGCACGCGCGAGCTGACAACATCGACGATGTCGGTGCGGTTCAGAAGGTCGTCAATAAAGCTCTGGGGAATCAGCCCGGCCATGGCGTTCTCGTCATCACTGCGTGTCAATGAGGGCCCAATGATTGCTCAAGCGAACGCAGTGCGTGGCTCGTTCATCAGTTGTCTGCTTGGGCATTCAGGAAGTGTATCTGCCGTTCATTCACTGACGTTAGTTTCAATCAGGTTTTTGGCATGGAAATGTTGCCCCGGCATCCGGTCTAGGCCAATGGCGGCCTCGGAAGCTCATCGTCGGGCACAGTCGATACAGTTGATCGCCTGTTTGAAGAATAAGTGTGCTCGTCAGTAGCCTTGATAGGCTCGTCAGAAGAGACGTGCACCGCTGGCAAAAGAGCCAGTCCTGACGTGTGAAACAGTTGTATCGGTCGCATGTGCGGCGTCAACAGTGAAGCATCAAGCGATATCCGCAAATGCCATTAGCCCGGCTGAGGGCCGGGCTTGGCAGAAGCTTGCTACGAACGTCTGTGTATTAGTACAGACGAACGGCGCGGCGCTGTTCGCGCTGAACTTTCTTGGCGTGACGCTTAACAGCGGCTGCTGCTTTACGCTTACGCTCAGAAGTTGGCTTCTCGTAAAATTCGCGGCTACGAACTTCAGCCAGTACACCGGCTTTTTCGCAGGAGCGCTTGAAACGACGCAGAGCTACGTCGAAGGGTTCGTTCTCTTTAACTTTGACGGCTGGCATCCAGAGCTACCTTCTTTCATTACCGGGATCAACGTTCTCGTCGCAAAAAATTCGCGGCTGAGGTCGTCGGTTTTTAAGGGTTGCGGATGTTAACCCCTCATTGCCCGGAATGCAAAGCCTCTGATCGAAAACCGCTAGTCGGGAGGGGGAGTGGCGACTATTATGCGCGCCTTCGAATTCAGCCTCTACAAGGCGCAAACCCATGCTAGTACTGGGACTTGAAACCTCCTGCGACGAAACCGGTGTCGCACTTTACGACAGTGAACGCGGGCTCTTGGCCGATGCGCTGTTCAGTCAGATCGACCTGCACCGTGCCTATGGTGGCGTGGTGCCGGAGCTGGCTAGCCGTGATCACGTCAAACGCATGCTGCCCCTGATCCGCCAGGTGTTGGATGAGGCCGGCTGCGTGCCGACCGAGATCGATGCAATCGCCTACACCGCAGGCCCCGGATTGGTCGGAGCCCTGCTGGTTGGGGCCTCTTGCGCCCAGGCGCTGGCGTTTGCCTGGGGCATTCCGGCCCTCGGCGTGCACCATATGGAAGGCCATCTACTGGCACCGATGCTGGAAAAAACACCGCCAGAGTTCCCGTTCGTCGCATTGTTGGTTTCGGGCGGCCATACGCAGTTGGTTCAGGTGGATGGAATCGGCCAATACACCCTTTTGGGTGAATCTTTGGACGATGCTGCCGGTGAAGCCTTCGACAAGACCGCGAAGATGATGGGCCTCAATTACCCCGGTGGCCCGGAAATCGCCCGTCTCGCCGAAAAAGGGGTCGCCGGTCGCTACACCTTCCCGCGACCGATGTGTGATCGCCCAGGCCTGATGTTCAGCTTCAGCGGTTTGAAAACCTCTGCGCTGAACACCTGGCAGCAAAGCGTCAGCGCCGGAGACGACAGCGAGCAAGCCCGTTGCGACATCGCTCTGGCGTTCCAGCAGGCCGTGGTGGAGACTTTGACCATCAAGTGCAAGCGCGCCCTGAAACAGGCGGGCATGAAGCGCCTGGTGATCGCTGGCGGCGTCAGCGCCAACAAGGCCTTGCGCACTTCGCTGGAAAAAATGCTCGGCGACATGAAGGGCGACGTGTTCTACGCGCGCCCCGAGTTCTGCACCGACAATGGCGCGATGATCGCCTATGCCGGTTGCCAGCGCCTGCAGGCTGGGCAGCACGAAAGCCTGGCAATCAGCGTGCAGGCGCGCTGGCCGATGGAGCAGTTGTCGCCGTTGTAGGGCGCCAAGGTGGGCAGGGCTCGTCGACGGTATTTAAAAATGCCGTTCGCGCCCGGCAAACAGGTCGCGTAAATTGCTCCGGTGGCGCCAGACGATCAGCAGCGTCAGCACGCTCATCGGCAGCAGTGCCGCCGGTTCTTGCCAGGCCAGTAGCGGCAGGGTGAGCGGGGTGGCGATCAGCGCGGCGAGCGAGCTGGTGCGGGTCAGGTAGAAGGTCAGCAGCCAGGCGAGTACGGCCAGCAACGCCGCCGGCGGGTAGATCCCCAGCAACATGCCGGCTGCCGTGGCGACGCCTTTGCCACCGCGAAAACGGAAGTACAGAGGAAACAGATGGCCGAGGACCGCGCATACGCCGATCCAGGCCTGCTGTTGCAGGGTCAGGCCGGCGAGGCTGGCGATCAGCACGGGCAACAGGCCCTTGCATAGGTCGCCCAGCAGCGTCAGTACGGCGAGTTTCTTGCCGGCCAGGCGCAACATATTGGTGGCGCCGGCATTGCCTGAGCCACTCATTCGCGGGTCGGGATTTCCCGTCAGGCGGCTGAGCAAAATGGCGAAGGACAGCGAGCCGAGCAGGTAGGCGAAAATCGCCAGTAACCAAAACATGCTAACTATTCCGGGCGAGGACGCCCTGATTCTAACGGGGCATCGCGCCCTTGTCGTGCTGCGGAGAAGAGTGCTTGGACAGAGTGTTTATCGAAGGCCTGGAAGTCGACACCGTGATCGGGGCCTACGACTGGGAGCGCGGAATCCGCCAATGCCTGCGCCTGGACCTGAGCTTTGCCTGGGATAACCGCCCGGCTGCGGCCGGTGATGACCTGACGTTGGCGCTGGATTACGCCAGTGTATCCGCGCGTATCCAGGCCTTTGCCGAGCAATCCCAGTACCAACTGGTGGAAACCTTTGCCGAGCGCTTGGCCGAAGTATTGATGAGTGAATTCCAGATTCCCTGGTTGCACCTCAAACTGACCAAGCCAGGCGCCGTACCGGCGGCCAAGGGTGTGGGCGTGGAGATCGAGCGCGGATGCCGCTAACTCAGGTTTACCTAGGTCTAGGCAGCAATATCGAGCGCGAGTCTCACCTCTGCGCTGGCCTGGATGCGCTGGCGGGTTTTTTGACGGATGTGCGCTGTTCAGCGGTGTTTGAAAGCCAGCCGGTGGGCATCAAGAGCGGGCCGTTCTTCAATCTGGTGGTGTCGGCCTACACCGATCTGTCGCTGATGGAGTTGGACCGCCGGTTGAAATTCATCGAGGCGGATAATGGTCGTTATGCGCCGGATCGCAAGGGCTTGCCGCTGGATATCGATGTGCTGTTGTATGGCGATCTGGTGGGTAACTTCGATGGTTTGATCCTGCCGCGTGCAGAAATCCTCAAGAACGCGTTTGTGCTGTGGCCGCTGTCGTTGATGGCGCCGGAACGTGTGCACCCTGAGGCGGGCAAGACGTTGGCCGAGTTGTGGCGCGAGGCGCAGATTGACCAGGTGCTGGCGCCTGTCGCATTTGAATGGCAAGGCCAGCAACTCACGCCGAACATTTTCCTGTAGGAGCTGGCTTGCCGGCGATGGCGTTCCTGAGGTCGCTATCGCCGGCAAGCCGGGCTCCTACAGTGCGTGGCTTTCTTTGTAGATTTTTAGGGCCTTGAGCCTTTCGCGCTTGAGCGCTTCGCCCAGTTCCGGGCCTTTGAAGCCTTTCTCCAGCAAAGGCGCCACCGCGACTTCGCGGGCAACCTTCGCGGCCCCGCGCAAGTAATCCGCTTGTGGATAACTTCTCTGCTCCAGACCCTTGCGGCCTCGGGCGTCCATTTCGCAAGCGACCACGAACTCTTCAAAGCGCTGCGGCCGACGGTAAACGTCGAAGCTTTGCAGCAACTCCAGCAATGTCGAGGCTTTCAGCTCCAGTGCACGATGACCGTGGGTGTGATACTGGCCCACCAGCAACGCCAACTCCTGGCAATCCCTTGGCACCTTGAAGCGTTCGTTGACGGCCTTGATCAGCTTCAAACCCCGCTGTTCATGGGCGATGTGCTGCGGCAACTTATCCACAGGCGTCGTGCCTTTGCCCAGGTCGTGCAGCAGGCAGGCCCAGCGCACGGTAAGGGGCTGCTGGTGCAAGGCCGCTTGTTCCAGCACGCTCAAGGTGTGAATGCCGGTGTCGATTTCCGGGTGATGGGCTTCGGGTTGTGGGACGCCGAACAGGGCATTCACTTCTGGCATCAAGGTTTTCAGTGCATCGCAGTCGCGCAGTACCTGGATGAACACGTGGGGTTGGTCTTCCATCAGTGCGCGGGAGATTTCTTTCCAACTGCGCTCGGGCGTCAGCGCCTCCAGTTCGCCGGATTCGCTGAGCTGGCGCATCAGTTCAAGTGTTTCTGATGCGACGGTAAACCCCAGTGCCGCGTAACGTGCGGCGAAGCGTGCAACACGCAACACTCGCAGGGGATCTTCGGCGAACGCCGGAGAAACATGGCGCAGAACGCGGGCTTCAAGATCTCGCTGACCGTGATAAGGGTCGGTCAAGTTACCGTCGTCGTCTTCCGCCATAGCATTAATGGTCAGGTCGCGGCGAATCAGGTCTTCTTCCAGCGTCACCTCGGGGCTGGCGTGAAAAACAAAGCCGCCGTAACCCCGGCCGCTTTTGCGTTCGGTGCGGGCGAGGGCGTACTCATCTCCGTTTCGCGGGTCGAGGAACACCGGAAAGTCAGAGCCCACTGGTTTATAACCGTCGGCGAGCATTTCTTCAGCAGTCGCACCCACGACAACACGGTCAATATCGGTGACCGGGATGCCCAGCAGGCGATCCCGCACCGCACCGCCGACTTTGTAGATTTTCATGAAAAAGCCTCCATTAGCGGCACAGGATACCGCCTGTGCCTGGCCAATGGAGGCTTTGCTGCTTCAGAGGTGAACGACGGCCAGGTCCAGGCGGCCGTAGTCGTTGTCGTTGTGATCGGTACGCGGTGGCACGTGGTGGGTTTTCATCACTTGGTCGCCCTGCAGGGTTTCCAGGTGGATATCAAAGCCCCAAAGCCTGTGCAGGTGTTTGAGCACTTCCTCGGTGGACTCGCCCAGGGGTTTGCGGTCGTGCTGCTGGTGACGCAAGGTCAGCGAGCGGTCGCCGCGCACATCGATGCTGTAGATCTGCACGTTGGGCTCGCGGTTGCCTAGGTTGTACTGCGCTGCCAGGGTTTCGCGAATGGTGCGGTAGCCGGGTTCATCGTGGATGGCCGGTACCACCAGGTCATCCTTGAGGTCATCATCGAGAATGCTGAACAGTTTCAGGTCGCGAATCACCTGCGGTGACAGGTACTGCAGGATAAAACTCTCGTCCTTGAAGCTGCTCATGGCGAACTTGATGGTGGACAGCCAATCGCTGCCGGCGATTTCCGGGAACCAGCGGCGGTCCTCCTCGGTGGGGTGTTCACACATGCGCCGGATGTCGCGGTACATGGCGAAACCCAAGGCATAGGGGTTGATGCCGTTGTAGTAAGGGCTGTCGAAGCCGGGCTGGAACACCACGCTGGTGTGGGAGGTGAGGAACTCCATCATGAAGCCGTCGGTCACCAGGCCTTCGTCATACAGGTCGTTCATCAGTGTGTAGTGCCAGAACGTCGCCCAGCCTTCGTTCATCACCTGGGTCTGGCGCTGTGGATAAAAGTACTGGGCGATCTTACGCACAATACGCACGATTTCACGCTGCCAGGGTTCCAACAGCGGCGCGTGTTTTTCCAGGAAATACAGGATGTTTTCCTGAGGTTCGGCGGGGAAGCGTGCATTGTCCTTATCGCTGTTCTTGCCGGTTTTTTTCGGAATGGTGCGCCACAGGTCGTTGATCTGTTTCTGCAGGTGTTCCTCGCGCTCCTTCTGGCGCAGGCGTTCTTCCTCGGCCGAGATTGGATACGGGCGTTTGTAGCGGTCGACGCCGTAGTTCATCAGCGCATGGCAGGAATCGAGCAGGTCTTCCACCGCATCGATGCCGTGGCGCTCTTCGCATTGCATGATGTACTGCTTGGCGAACACCAGGTAATCGATGATCGAACTGGCGTCGGTCCAGGTGCGGAACAGGTAGTTGCCCTTGAAGAAGCTGTTATGCCCATAGCAGGCATGCGCCACTACCAACGCCTGCATGCAGATGGTGTTCTCTTCCATCAGGTAGGCGATGCACGGGTCGGAGTTGATCACGATTTCGTACGCCAGGCCCATCTGGCCCCGGGTATAGGACTTTTCGGTGCTGAGGAAGTGTTTGCCGTAGGACCAATGGTGATAACCCAGCGGCATGCCGACCGAGGCGTAGGCATCCATCATCTGCTCGGCGGTGATCACTTCGATCTGGTTGGGGTAGGTGTCCAGGGCATAACCCGCCGCAATGCGGCTGATTTCCCGGTCATAGGCCTGGATCAGTTCAAAGGTCCACTCGGAACCCGTGGAGATCGGTTGGCGTCTTTGCTCTTTTTTGGCGGTCATGTCACTAACCTGCGCTGGAAGAGTTCACGGAAGACCGGGTAGATATCGCCGGCCGAGACCAGTTGCTGCTGGACGAACGTGTCGGCAAAGGCTTCGCCGATGCGCTCGTATTCGAACCACAGGGCCTGGTGCTCACGGGGGGTGATTTCAACATAAGTGTAGTACTGCACGAACGGCATGATCTGATTGATCAGGATGTCACGGCAGATTGGGGAGTCGTCGTTCCAGTTGTCACCGTCCGAGGCCTGGGCGGCGTAGATGTTCCATTCGTTGGCCGGGTAGCGCTCGGCCATGATCTCCTGCATCAGCTTCAAGGCGCTGGAAACGATGGTGCCGCCGGTTTCCCGCGAATAGAAGAATTCCTCTTCATCGACTTCCCGGGCGCTGGTGTGGTGGCGGATGAACACGACGTCGATCTTGTCGTAGTTCCGCTTCAGGAACAGGTACAACAGAATGAAGAAGCGCTTGGCGATGTCCTTGGTGGCTTGGGTCATGGAGCCCGACACGTCCATCAGGCAGAACATCACCGCCTTGGAGCTGGGGTTGGGTTGTTTGACCAGCAGGTTGTATTTCAAGTCGAAGGTGTCGAGGAACGGCACGCGGTGAATGCGCGCGCTGAGTTTCTCGATTTCTGCCTCGATTTTCTGGATATCGCCGAAGTTGTCCGGTTCTTCGCGCTTCAAGCGCGTTAATTCTTCCTTGGCTTCCTTCAACTTGGCGCGGCTGCTGCCGGACAGGGCGATACGCCGGGCATGGGCCGAGCGCAGGGTACGGATGATGTTGATGCGGGACGGGTTGCCCTCGTTGCTGATCCCGGCGCGTACGGTCTTGAAGGTGTCGGTGCCGGTCAGGTTGCGTTTGACCAGGTTGGGCAGTTCCAGGTCTTCGAACATGAATTCGAGGAATTCTTCCTGGGTGATCTGGAACACGAACTCATCCATGCCTTCGCCGGAATTGCCCGCCTTGCCCGGGCCTTTACCGCCACCACCACCTTGGGGGCGCTGGATATGTTCGCCAGTGGTGAATTCCTTGTTGCCGGGATGAACGACGGTCTGTTTGCCGCCCCGGCCGTGGTGCAGCACCGGTTCGTCGATGTCCCGTCCGGGGATGCTGATTTGCTCGCCATGCTCCATATCGGTAATAGAACGGCGGCTGACGGCCTCTTCGACGGCCTTTTTGATGTGGTCACGGTAACGCCGCAGGAAACGCTGACGGTTTACCGTGCTCTTGTTCTTGCCATTGAGGCGTCGGTCGATCACATAGCTCATGGGGAGCCCTCCGGGCAGCTTCACGTTACAAGCTTCAAGCCGCGAGCTGGAAGCTTAGAGACAAGCGGTCAGCTGCCAGGCCAGTGGCCCGGCAGTGCACGCCTGTCGCTGCCTTACTGCGATTTGCGAACCCGCAGGTACCACTCGGAGAGCAGCCGTACCTGTTTGTCGGTGTAGCCGCGCTCGACCATGCGTGTGACGAAGTCGTTGTGTTTTTGCTGATCCTCCTTGCTGGCCTTGGCGTTGAAGCTGATGACCGGCAGCAGGTCCTCGGTGTTGGAGAACATTTTTTTCTCGATGACCACGCGCAGCTTCTCGTAGCTGAGCCAGGTCGGGTTCTTGCCGTTGTTGTTGGCGCGGGCGCGCAGCACGAAGTTGACGATTTCGTTGCGGAAATCCTTCGGATTGCTGATGCCGGCCGGTTTCTCGATTTTTTCGAGTTCCTCGTTGAGGGCCACGCGGTTGAGGATCTCGCCGGTTTCCGGGTCGCGGTATTCCTGGTCCTGAATCCAGAAGTCGGCGTACAGCACGTAGCGGTCGAAGATGTTCTGGCCGTACTCGCTGTAGGACTCCAGGTACGCGGTCTGGATTTCCTTGCCGATGAACTCGATGTAGCGCGGTGCCAGGTATTCCTTGAGGAAACGCAGGTAGCGTTCGCGGGTTTCGGCCTGGAATTGTTCCTGTTCGATCTGCTGTTCCAGCACGTAAAGCAAGTGCACCGGGTTGGCCGCAATCTCGTGTGGGTCGAAGTTGAAGACCTTGGACAGGATCTTGAACGCAAAGCGCGTCGACAAACCGTTCATGCCTTCATCCACACCGGCGGTGTCGCGGTACTCCTGGATCGATTTGGCCTTGGGATCGGTATCCTTGAGGTTTTCGCCGTCGTACACGCGCATCTTCGAATAGATGTTCGAGTTCTCCGGCTCCTTGAGGCGCGACAACACGGTGAATTGGGCAAGCATCTTCAGGGTGTCGGGCGCGCAATGGGCCTTGGCCAGCGAACTGTTGAACAGCAATTTGTCGTAGATCTTGATTTCATCGCTGACCCGCAGGCAGTAGGGCACCTTGACGATATAGATCCGGTCGATGAAGGCTTCGTTGTTCTTGTTGTTGCGGAAGGTGTGCCACTCCGATTCGTTGGAGTGCGCCAGCAGGATCCCGGTGAACGGAATCGCGCCCAGGCCTTCGGTGCTGTTGTAGTTGCCTTCCTGGGTGGCGGTGAGCAGTGGGTGCAGCACCTTGATCGGTGCCTTGAACATCTCCACGAACTCCATCAGGCCCTGGTTGGCCCGGCATAGCGCGCCCGAGTAGCTGTAGGCGTCGGCGTCGTTCTGTGGGAATTCTTCAAGCTTGCGGATATCGACCTTGCCCACCAGCGCCGAGATGTCCTGGTTGTTCTCGTCGCCCGGCTCGGTCTTGGCCACGCCGATCTGGTTGAGGATCGATGGGTAGAGCTTGACCACGCGGAACTGGCTGATGTCACCGCCGAACTCAGCCAGGCGTTTGGTGGCCCAGGGCGACATGATGGTGTTGAGGTAGCGGCGCGGGATGCCGAAGTCTTCTTCGAGGATCGCGCCATCTTCCGTGGCGTTGAACAGGCCCAGGGGTGACTCGAACACCGGTGAGCCCTTGATGGCGTAGAAGGGCACCTTCTCGATCAGTTGTTTGAGCTTTTCAGCCAGGGACGATTTACCGCCGCCGACGGGGCCGAGCAGGTAGAGGATCTGTTTCTTCTCTTCCAGGCCCTGAGCGGCATGGCGGAAGTAAGACACGATCTGGTCAATGCATTCTTCCATGCCATGGAAGTCTTCAAAGGCCGGATAGCGGCGGATCACCTTGTTGGAGAATATTCGCGACAGCCGCGAGTTGTTGGCGGTTTCCACCAGCTCCGGCTCGCCAATCGCCAATAGCAGGCGCTCTGCGGCAGACGCATAGGTGCTGCGATCTTGTTTGCACAGCTCAAGATACTCTTGCAGCGTGAGTTCTTCCTGCTGTGTGGATGCGAAGCGTTGTTGGAAGTGGCTAAAAATACTCATGACGTCGTCACCTCGCTCGATACGTGGAGCCGACGCCGGATCAATCAGTCGATGCTGGCAGACATTGGCAGACGCCAATGGCCGTTTTCCCCCCAGAACACCCTGAAACGCTACCGATGACCCGCACGCCGGTGTACCGGCTCTCCCCTGATTCGGATGGCCTGCGCTTAAGGATAGTTCGGAATCGGAGAGGTCAAGGCGCGATGCGCAATTAGTTTGGCTGCGCCGTTCGTCAGAAACGGCGCGAGCCCAAGCGTCACGCGGGGTAGCGGGGTGTGAAAAAAATTATTGCGAATTGCCGGAAGAAATTTCTGCAGGATAGGTCGTACGCCACAGCTCAAAGCCGCCGTCCAGGCTGTAGACGTCGGAGAAGCCCTGGCTGATCAGATAGGCGGCTGCACTCTGGCTGGAATTACCGTGGTAGCAGGCCACGATCACAGGCGCGTCAAGGTCGGCGGCGCGGATGAAGTCGGCAATGTTGACGTTGTCCAAGTGCCGGGCACCGGTGATGTGGGCGGCCACATAAGTCGGCTGGTCACGGATATCGACCACCACGGCACCTTGCTCGCGCAGGGCCTGGGCTTGTTCAGGGGGGATACGTTTGAATTCGCTCATGGCGGGCTCCTATGGCTTGGCAGTAGCCGGCAGTGTAACGGGAAGGGGGGATTCGCACTGGCAGCTGTAACGCTCGCCCGTGTCGATGTTCATCAAGGTCATGGCACCGCCCCACACGCAGCCGGTGTCGAGGGCGAACACGCCGGGTTCATCGCACTTGCCCTCAAGGGCCGCCCAATGGCCAAAAATGATCTTGGTGTCACGGGTCTTGCGCTCTTTGTGAGCGAACCACGGCTTGTAGCCCGGCAACGCGGTGTCAGCGCCTTCCTTGCTCTTGAGGTCGAGTTTGCCTTCGGCGGTACAGAAGCGCATGCGCGTGAAGTAGTTGGTGATGACCCGCAGGCGCGTGACGCCGCTGAGGTCATTGTCCCACTTCACCGGCTCGTTGCCGTACATGCCGTCGAGGTAGGAGGTATAGAGGTTGTCATCGGCCAGGGCGCTTTCGACTTCGGTGGCGCACTTGAGGGCTTTCTTCAGTGTCCATTGAGGCGGGATGCCCGCATGGACCAGGGCCATGTTGCGGGCTTCGTCGTAATGCAGGATTTTTTGCCGGCGCAGCCAGTCGAGCAGCTCGGTTCGATCCGGCGCTTCGAGGATTTCCCGCAGGGTATCGCCCTTTTTCAGGCGCTCGATGTTATTGCCCGCGGCCAGCAGATGCAGGTCGTGGTTGCCCAATACGCAGACCAAAGAGTCGCGCAGGCTATATAAATAGCGCAGCGTTTCCAGGGATTGCGGGCCGCGATTGACCAGATCGCCGACCAGCCACAGGCGATCGTGGGTTGGGTTGAAGGCTACGCGTTCAAGCAGGCATTTGAGCGGTTCGAGGCAGCCCTGCAGGTCGCCGACCGCGTACGTCGCCATCAGTGCAGGGCTCCCGGCACGGCAAGGCGGAAGGGCGCGATGATAGCGTCGAACAGTTGGCCGTCGGTGGCTTTCATCTGATACGAGCCTTGCATGGTGCCCACTTTGGACGTCATCACCGTGCCGCTGCTATAGGTATGGCTGGCACCGCTGTCGATCAACGGCTGCTGACCAACCACGCCGGAACCACGCACTTCTTCGACTTGGCCGTCACCGTCAGTGATGACCCAATGGCGTGACAGCAGCTTGGCCGGTACCAGCCCGTTGTTTTTCACGGTGATGGTGTAGGCAAAGGCGAAGCGGTTCTGCTCAGGTTGGGATTGGTCCGCGAGGAAGCGGGTGACGACGCTGACGTCGATCTGGTAGCGAGGATCGGACATGCAAGAGGCCTTAAAAGCGGAGGACAGCAGATGCGAGTCAGTCTAGGCCAAGAGGAGGGCACTAGGCCAGACATGTGTCTGGCCTTGCTCGGTGCTGTCAGTCCGCGGTTGGCGCAGGCTGGATCGCCAATTGGTCGGCCAGGCGCACGAAGGCGGCGAGGTCCAGTTGCTCGGGGCGCAGGCTGCCGTCGACGCCAGCGGCTTCGATCTCGGCAGTGCTCAGCAGGGCCTTGAGCGTGTTGCGCAGGGTCTTGCGGCGTTGGTTGAACGCTTCGCGTACGACCCGCTCCAGCAGCTTATGGTCCTTGGCCGGGTGTGGCAGCACGGCGTGGGGCACCAGGCGCACGATGGCCGAGTCGACCTTTGGCGGCGGATTGAACGCACCAGGGCCGACGTTGAACAGATGCTCTACGCGGCAGTGATACTGAACCATGATCGACAGACGGCCCCAATCGCCACCCCCTGGGCCGGCAGCCAAACGTTCCACCACTTCCTTTTGCAGCATGAAGTGCATGTCGCGGATGATTCCTGCGTTGTTCAGCAGGTGGAAAATCAGCGGGGTGGAGATGTTGTACGGCAGGTTGCCCACCACCCGCAGGCTGTTCGGCGCTGCATTGAGGCTGTTGAAGTCGAACTTCAGCGCATCACCCTGATGCAGGTTGAAGTTGGACTTGCCGGCGAATTGCTGGTTGAGGATCGGGATCAGGTCCTTGTCCAGCTCCACCACGTCCAGTTGGCCGCCACTGGCCAGCAGGCCCTGAGTCAGCGCGCCCTGGCCCGGGCCGATTTCCAGCAGGCGGTCTTCAGGCTTGGCATGGATGGAACGCAGGATGCGATCAATAACGCCTGCGTCGTGCAGGAAGTTTTGCCCGAAGCGCTTGCGCGCCCGGTGTTGGTAATGCTCGGTCATATACGGGTCTCGGCCATCTGATAGGCGGTTTCCAGGGCCACGTGCAGGCTGCCGGTATCGATCTTGCCGCTGCCCGCCAAATCCAGGGCGGTGCCATGGTCGACGGAGGTGCGGATGATCGGCAGGCCCAGTGTCACGTTGACTGCGGCGCCGAAGCCTTTGTATTTAAGCACCGGCAGCCCCTGGTCGTGGTACATCGCCAGCACTGCGTCGCAGTGCTCCAGATATTTTGGGGTAAACAGAGTGTCCGCAGGCAGTGGGCCGCGCAGGTCCATGCCTTCTTGGCGCAGACGCTCCAGGGTGGGTTCGATGATGTCGATTTCTTCATGGCCCAAGTGGCCGCCTTCACCGGCGTGGGGGTTGAGCCCACAGACCAGGATGCGCGGTTGGGCGATGCCGAATTTCTGCTGCAGGTCGGCGTGCAGGATGCGCGTCACACGCTCCACCCGCTCGGGCGTGATGGCGTCCGCAATGTCGCGCAGCGGCAGGTGAGTGGTCACCAGGGCGACTCGAAGGCCGCGCGTGGCCAGCATCATGACGACTTGTTCGGTGTGGGTCAGTTCGGCGAGGAATTCGGTGTGGCCGGAAAAGGCGATGCCGGATTCGTTGATCACGCCCTTGTGCACCGGAGCGGTGATCATGCCGGCGAAGTCGCCGTCGATGCAGCCTTGCCCGGCGCGTGTCAGGGTTTCCAGTACGAACGCTGCATTGGCCGTGTTCAGTTGCCCTGCCACCACGTTGGCCTGCAGCGGGGTGTCCCACACATACAGGCTGCCGGCGGGGGCGGGAAGGTCCGGCCAATTGCCTGGCGCTACCTCCAGCAGAGTGACGGCCACACCCAGCTGCACGGCCCGCTCAAGGAGCAGGTCGCGGCTGGTAATGGCAATCAGGGGGTGTGGCTGGGGTTGCGAGGCGAGCAGCAGGCACAGGTCAGGACCAATGCCGGCCGGCTCGCCGGGTGTCACCGCGAAACGCTGGGGTTTCACTGAACTGCCTGGTCGGTGCCTGTCTGGGCGCCTGGCAGCTTGTTCTCAACATAAGCTTCGTCGCGGATCTGACGCAGCCAGGTTTGCAGCTCTTCGTCGTATTTGCGGTTACGCAGTACGTTCAGCGCTTGTTGCTCGCGGGCCTGGTTGGTGTTGTCGGTGGCGCGACGGCCAAGGACTTCCAGCACATGCCAGCCATATTGGGTCTTGAACGGCTTGGACAATACGCCCTGCGGGGTATCGGCCATCACCTGTTGGAACTCCGGCACCAGCGCTTTCGGGTCGATCCAGTTCAGGTCGCCGCCGTTGAGGGCAGAACCCGGGTCTTCCGAGAAGCTCTTGGCCAGGGTGGCGAAGTCTTCACCGCTCTGGATGCGGTCATAGATCTTTTGGGCCAGTTCCTTGGTTTGGGCTTCGGTGCGAATTTCGCTCGGTTTGACCAGGATGTGGCGAACGTGCACCTCATCCTTGAGCGATGTTTCGCCGCCACGTTTTTCCAGGAGCTTCAGGATGATGAAGCCACCCGGTGTGCGCGCAGGTTGGGTGATGCCACCCACTTCCATTGCGCTCAGCTCGCGGTCGAACGGAGGAGGCAATTGAGCCGCTTTACGCCAGCCCATGTCGCCGCCTTCCAGTGCGTTGTCGCTACCGGACTGGGCGATCGCCATTTGGGCGAAGTCGGCACCCGCCTTCAAGCGATCATAGATAGCTTGGGTCTTGGCGGCCGCTGCATTGAGCTGCTCGGAGTTGGCGCTGTCCGGTGTCGGGATCAGGATGTTGGCCAGGTGCAGTTCTTCGGAAAGCTGCATCTTGCCCAGGTCCGACGCCAGGAAGTTCTTAACTTCCTGCTCGGACACCTGAACCCGCTCGGCCACACGGCGCTGACGCACACGGCTAATGATCATTTCACGGCGGATCTGGTCACGGGCATCCTCATAGGACAAACCGTCGTGGGCCAAGGCTGCACGGAACTGGTCGATGCTCATGTTGTTGCGCTGGGCAATGGTGCCCACGGCCTGGTTCAGTTCTTCGTCCGAAATACGGATGCCGGAACGATCGCCGATCTGCAGTTGCAGGTTCTCGACGATCAAACGCTCGAGTACCTGCTGGTCCAGGACGCTGGTCGGTGGCACGCCACCGCCACGCTTGGCGATGGTTTGCTGGACTTCCTTGACGCGCTGGTCCAGTTGGCTCTGCATGATCACGTCGTTATCGACGATGGCCACTACCTTATCCAGTTCTTGAACCGCAGCGTGCGCCGATGCGGTGCCCAGGAACAGTGCGCCCAGCACTAGCGGGCGCAGACAATCAGAAAGCTTGGTCTTCACGTTCACGATAACCTTCAATGCCTTTGTCGAGGAAGCTCTCTACCTTGGCGCCGGTCAGGCCGCCGAGTCCTTTGAGGACGATCTGGAAGAAGAGCCCGTGGTCACCCTTTTCGTTAAGCGGGGCGATCTGGCTGTATTCGTCGTTGGAAACCCAGTAACGGTTGATGACGCGCAGTTTCCAGCAGCAGTTGTCGTACTCGAAACCACCGAAGGCTTCAAGGGTACGGTTGCGAGCGTAGTCATACTGCCAGCGGGTGATCAGGTTCCACTGAGGAATGATCGGCCACATCATCGAGAAGTCGTGTTGCTGGATTTTGTAGTAATCCTTCACGAAGTTCGCATCGCCTGGCTGGCCGTAGTCGCCACCGAACTGCCATTTGCCGGTCAGCTGGTTGTAGACGACCTGGTCGTTACGGTAGCGATAACCGACGTTGATGATCTTGTTCGGGTTGTCTTCCGGCTGGTAGTGGAGCATTGCGCTGCCGGAACGAGGGCTGTGTTCCTCGGTGTCCCAGTTGTAGTCGGCAGTGGCGCGCCAGTCGCGGTTGAAGCGGAACTCGTAGTCCAGGGCAACCGGCGAAACGTCGGACTGTGCATCGGCACGGTCAGCCGCCAGGATACCCGGCAGTTGAACCTCACGGTCCTTGAAGTACACGGCCTGGCCGACGGATACGCGCTGACGTTCGAAGCCGTTCTCTTCGATCCAGCGGCTGGTCAAGCCCAGGGACAGCTTGTTCTCGTCGCCGATGCGGTCGGTGCCGCTGAAGCGGTTATCGCGGAACAGCGATGCGTAGCTGAACGAGTATTCGCTGGTGTCGAAGACTGGGATATCAGCCTGGTCCTTGTTCGGTACGTACAGGTAGAACGCACGCGGCTCAAGGGTCTGGCGATAATCTTTGCCGAACCAGTTGGTGTTGCGGTCGAAATAGAGGCCGCTGTCGACGCTCGCAATGGGCACGGCGCGGTCTTGCGAACTCTTGAAGTCGCCACCAGCGTACGGGTTGGCCGCAGTGGCAGCTGCTTGCTGGGCGATGATCTGGTTCTTGCCGATGTTGTCCAAGTCAAGATCGTACTTGGTGTAAACGTACTTGAGCTTTGGCGTGATAAACCCGTAGGTCCAGTTCATCGGGTAGTCGACGGCTGGCGCAACATTCAACCGCGTGCCGTTGGCGCGGGTCAGGCCGGTGACGTAGGTATCCAGACGAGGCGACACAAGTCCGTCCTGATCGGTAAACGTGCCTTTTTCAAGGCTGCGTTCAAAGCGAACAGCTTCAGTCTCATAGGTAAAGTTCAGCCCGCCCGGATGGTACGGCAGCGCACCATTGAAGGTGATCTGCGGCAACCGGTCATACGGCGTGATCTGGGAGATCGTCGCCAGTTGGTAAGCCTGGAGGTTCAGGCGCGCCTGATAAGTGTCGCCGCGGTAGGTCACGGAACCCTGTTGATTGAGGGCATCCCGGCTTTCAACGCCTTCCTGGAACGACTTCAGATCCTGGAAGTAGTAAGGGTCGCTGATGCGCGTGTAATCCACCTGGGTCGCTACACGCGAATCCAAACCGCCCTTGTGCTGCCAATTGAGCATGTAGCGGGTTTTTTCGTAATCGGTCTGCTTTTTGCGTTCGTCGTTGTCGTCGTTCAGGTACGCGCCGCCGAACTGGCCTTCGCTGGATTTGGTGAGGTAGCGGAATTCGCCTTCCATCAACAAGCCGCGCTTGGTCATGTATTGCGGGTACAACGTGGCGTCGTAGTTGGGCGCCAGGTTGAAGTAGTACGGCGTCACCAGAGTGAAGCCGGTTTCGCTGCCGGTGCTGAAGCTTGGCGGCAGGAAGCCGGATTGACGACGGTCGTCGATCGGGAAATAGATGTAAGGGGTGTAGAGGATCGGGATGTTCTTGATCCGCAACGTCGCGTTGGTGGCGGTACCGAAACCGGTGGCCGGGTTCAACGTGATGTTGTTGCCCCTGAGCTGCCAGGCGTTGCTGTCTGGCTCGCAGGTGGTGTACGTACCGTCCTTGAGACGGATGATCGCGTTTTCAGCACGCTTGGCGTACAGCGCGTTACCGCGGATGCGCGACTTGTGCAGCACGTATTCGGCGTTGTCGATCTGGGCCGCGCCGGTGTCGAGTTGCACTTCGGCGTGGTCGCCCACGATCAGCGCACCGTTGTCGCGCAGACGGACCTTGCCGTTCAGCTCGCCACGGTTCTCGGCCTGGTACAGGCTGGCTTCTTCAGATTCCAACTGCATGCTGCCCTGGCGCATGACCACGTCACCGGCCAGGGTCGCGACTTGCTGTTCCTGCTCGTAACGCGAGGCCTTGGCGCCGATGAAGGTGGGCGCATCGCTCTTGTTCGTCTTGTCGTTCATGCCAGGACGAGTCGGCTCGATGTACGCACCGCCGCAGTACGGGCCGGTTTCGGCCAGCTGCGCTGCGGTCAGCTTCTCGCGGGGCACCCAGTCCAGGTGACTGTAGTCGGCGCTGCGCGAGCGCAGGCCACGGCCCTTGGATTCGGTGACCAGTGCGGTCTTGGGCTCGGCCTCGGCTTTGCCGCCAGCATCGGCCTGCGCCGTGCTGTTGGCGGAGCTGATGGCGGCGCCATCATGCACCGGGCGCGGTGGTAGCGGGGCTGCGGCGGTTTTCGGCGCGCAATCCCAGGCACCCGAAGCAGAGACTGAGCAGTCATACTGTTCCGCGGCGACCACGAATGAGGTGGCGAAGGGTTGCAAGGCCAGCAGACTGCCGGTTACCAGCAACGGAAATTTTCTACGAAACGCGGGGGATTTCAATGCCATCTTATTAGTCCGGGCTTCCTGCGTGCCATCTGCCCGCGGTTTGGGCCGCACGCCTCTCGATGGTCTGAAAAAGATGCGTGATAATAAAGCATGCCCCGCTTGACGGCTAGCGCCGTCGGAGACCCTTGTAATGCCCGAGCAAGATCTACGTTTACAACAGCTGGAAGTCTGGCTGGATGAGCAGTTGCCGATCCTTTTCAACGCTCAAGGCTGGGGTGCCGTACCCCCGGCCACATTGACCGCGGCCAGCAGCGACGCGAGTTTCAGGCGCTATTTCCGTTGGGAAGGCGGCGGTCGGACCTTCGTGGTCATGGACGCTCCGCCCCCCCAGGAAAACTGCAAACCTTTCGTCGATATCGCACATTTGCTGGCAAAGTCGGGGATAAATGTTCCAAAAATTTACGCAGAAGATTTGCCGCGCGGCTTTCTTTTGCTCAATGACCTGGGCAGAAAAACCTATCTCGACGTGATTGACGACAAAAACGCCGATCAATTGTTTGCCGATGCCATCGACGCCTTGTTGGCCTTCCAGCAATTGCCGATGGACGCACCTTTGCCCAGCTACGACGTCGCCTTGCTGCGCCGCGAGCTGGAATTGTTTCCTGAGTGGTACGTGCGCCGCCACCTGGGTATCGAACTGGATACGCAGCAGCAAGCGCTTTGGCAGCGGGTCAGTGATCACCTGATCGACAGCGCCCTGGCGCAGCCAAAAGTGTTGGTGCATCGCGACTATATGCCGCGCAACCTGATGATCAGCGAACCCAACCCTGGCGTGCTGGATTTCCAGGATGCGGTCTACGGACCGGTCACCTATGACATCACCTGTTTGTTCAAGGACGCCTTCCTCAGTTGGCCCAAGGCCCGCGTGCGGGAATGGCAGCGCGGGTATTGGGAGCGTGCGGCGCAACTGAGCATCCCGGTGCAGGCGGATTTCGACGATTTCCTGCGCGCCAGTGACCTGATGGGGGTACAGCGTCACCTCAAGGTCATCGGTATCTTTGCGCGCATTTGCCATCGTGACGGCAAGCCTCGCTACCTGGCTGACGTGCCGCGCTTCTTTGCTTATATAGAAGCAGTGCTGGCCGACCGTCCGGAGCTGAGTGAGCTGGGTGAGTTGCTCGCCAGCCTGCGCCACCCCTCCGAGGCCCGCGTATGAAGGCGATGATCCTGGCCGCCGGCAAGGGCGAGCGGATGCGCCCGCTGACCTTGCACACGCCCAAGCCGCTGGTGCAGGCCGGCGGCAAGCGCCTGATCGAGTATCACCTGGAGGCCCTGGCCAAGGCTGGTTTCACCGATATCGTGATCAACCATGCCTGGCTGGGCCAGCAGATCGAAAGCTATTTGGGCGAGGGCGCGCAATTCGGTTTGCGTATCCGTTACTCCCCCGAAGGCGAGCCACTGGAAACCGGCGGTGGGATTTTCCAGGCGTTGCCGTTGCTGGGGGATGAACCCTTCCTGGTGGTCAATGGCGATATCTGGACCGACTACGACTTTACCCAGCTCAAGCAGCCGCTCAAGGGCCTGGCCCACCTGGTGATGGTCGACAACCCGGCCCATCACCCCTCGGGCGGTGATTTCTACCTTGATCACGGTTTGCTTCATGATGCAGCGGCCGGTGCCGATAACCTGACCTTCAGTGGCATTTCAGTGCTCGACCCCAAGCTGTTCGCGGGTTGCAGCGCGGGTGCCTTCAAGCTGGCGCCGCTGCTGCGGGCCGCCATGACCAAAGGTCTGGTAACGGGGGAACACATGGCGGGACGCTGGATTGATGTCGGCACGCTGGAGCGCTTGGCGCAGGTCGAAACCCTGCTGACAGCGGGGCAGTAACATGCTGTGGCCAGGGACGCTGATCGGCGCCGGGGCTGGCTTTGCCATTGCCAGTATTCCGGGGGCCATGTTGGGTGCGCTGTTGGGGCAGGCGCTGGACCGTCGCCTGCAATTGCACAGTTGGGCGCAGTTGCGCGAGCGCCTGGGTGGGCGCCCGGCGTTGCGCAATGACGAGCTGTTATTTGTGTTGCTGGGGCGTTTGGCCAAGAGCAATGGTCGGGTGGTGGATGGGCATATCCAGCAGGCGCGTCAGGAGATGCGCTCGCTCGACATGACCGACTCGGCCCAGCGCCGCGCGATTGCGGCGTTCAATCGCGGCAAGTCCGGCTCCGACCGCGTGCGCAGTTATCTGCGTGTGCTCAAGGCTCAACCCCATGCGGCGGAAGGCGTATTACGCGCCTGCTGGCGCATGGTCTGGGCAGACGGCAAGGCGGATGACGCCGAGCGAGACCTGATCGACCTCTGGGGCAAATGGCTGGGCTGGACGCCGCAACAGTTGCAGGCACTGGCGGCCGACTACACCCCGGAGCGCAAGCCGCTGGTCAGCCGGGGGCCCACTTATCAGGACGCGTTGCGCCTGCTGGGCGTGACGGCCACCACCGAGCCATCGGTGATCAAACGGGCTTATCGCCGCCTGCTCAGCCGTCATCACCCGGACAAGATCGCCGGCACCGGTGCTAGCCCCGCGCAAGTGCGTGAAGCCACTGAACGCACTCGCGAACTGCACAATGCCTATGCATTGATTCGCGAGCGCCGGGACTTCAGGTAGCTTTCAATCGGCGCTTGCCTGCGGGCTCAACCAGCCACGAATGCGTCGATACAACTGTTCCTGCCCGGCGGCGCTGTTGCCGGGCAAGGCTTTCAACGACACCTGCTTGTAACTGTCATTTTTCAAACGCTTGGCGGCCTGGGCACGGGCCAGGGCGTTTTTGCGTGATTGGGCGTTGTCCTGATAGAAGACATCGGCGGTCGGCAACTTCAGGCCGGGGGCCAGTTGTTGCACATCCGGATGCCGTCCGGTAGGCGTCTGCGCCGCGACCATGACGAACTTCTGTACCTGGGACGGTTGCTTCTCGCTTAAATAACGTGCGGCCCACCAGGCACCGGTGCCATGGCCGAGCAGCACCACACTGCGTGCGCTCTGGGTCTGGGCGAAGGCCACGGCGGCGTCGATGCGCGCGAAGATGCGTGATGCGTCGGTCTTGTCCTGCTCATCGGCACCGGGCACCACCGCCGGGTCCGTGCCTTCGGCTTCGGCGCTGGCGGCTTGCTCGATGGGCTTGTCGGCGGTGCTCGCTTCCTTGCTGCTGGTGTCCACAGTCGCCTGCGGCGCTTCCATCACACGGGGTGGCAGCGTATCCACGCTTACATCTGGTAACGACAGGCTGAGGCTGCCCCAATTGGCATCCGGAAACTTATGCCGCAACGGGCTGATTGCTTGCGGCCAGTCAGCATTTTCGCCGGCGCCCGGTACGATAATCACCACGCCTTCGGGCTCGGCGCTGTTGGCGGGTTTCCACAGGGCGAGGAATGAATCGCTGCCCGCCTGCAATTGTTGCTGTTCTTGTTGCGGAATCTTGCGTTCCAGAGCGCTGGCTTCTGCCTGGCTGCGTTCGGACAAGGGCTGGCGCTCGACCGGTTTTTCCGCGGCAGGTGCGGGGGCGTCAGCGGCCTGTACAGAAAAGGCACTGGTAAAAAGCAGCGACAGGCACAATGCTGGCAGTGCTGAACGGTGAAAAAAGGGCATCGTAAATTCCCGGCCAGAAGTGATTCCAGCAGCCTAATGGGTTGGTCAGTATTTGTCAGTGATGTGAGACGTGGATCATGGGTTTTCGCTGTCTGCTGGTTATCGGCTGTTTGTGCCTTGCCTTGATGGCAACTGCCGCCCCTGCGCCCGTCGCGCCCCAGGTACAGCTTAATGCGCAGCAACGCGAATGGCTGGCCCAGCACCCGGAACTGCGGGTGGGCCTGGTGTTGCAAGCACCCTACGCGCAATACGATCGGCGTTTGCAGCGGCTGTCCGGGGCGAATGTCGAGTTGATGCAGTGGCTAGCCAAGGCGCTGAATATCGAGCTGACCTGGCGCAATTTCCCCAATCAGGAACAACTGGAAGCCGCCGTGCGTGAGGGCGAAGTGGACATCGCCCCCGGCCTGCAACAAACCCCAGCGGGTTTGCGCCTCTGGTTGTTCACCGATCCTTACATGCGTGTGCCGCAACACATCGTCGGCATCCGCGAGGGCGGCGGCGCCGTGGAGCTGGAAAAGCTCGATGAGCAATCCCGCGTCGCCGTGCGCATGCCCAGCGCAGTGGCTGATTACCTGCGCAGTACCTACCCCAGCCTCAATCTGCAAGGCGTGCCCATGGAGCGTCAGGCCCTGCAATTATTGGTGAGCCAGCAAGCGCGTTATGCGGTGGTGGATGAGGCGCAATTGAGCCGCTTGTCCGGCGAGGCGGAGTTTGCCGGGCTGGCAGTGGTGGGCGATATCGGCCTGCCGCAATTACTGCGCGTGGCCACGCGGCGGGAATGGCCGGAACTGGCCGGCATCATGGAAAGTGCCTTGCGTACGATTCCCGCCCGCGACCTCGACCAACTGCACAACCGCTGGCTGCAACCCAAATACCCACGGCTGGCGGAATCCCCTGGCCTGTGGCAAAACCTCAGCCTGTTGCTGGGGCTGCTGTTGCTCGCCAGCCTGGCGGTGGTGTTCTGGCAACGCCGCCAGCAACGGGTGCTGGAACACGGCCTGTTGGCCGCGCGGGAAGAAAGCGCTGCCCGCGCTGCCGGTGCCGAGGCCTTGCGACTGACACAGTTTTCCATCGACCAGAGCACCGTCGGTATTCTCTGGGTCAACTGGGACAGCCATGTGCGCTACGCCAATCACGCGGCCGAAAGCATGCTCGGCTACGGTCCCGGTGCGCTGATCGAGCGGCCGCTGGTCGAGTTCGATCCCACCCTCACCATGGATCGCTGGCTGAATCTGTGGCGACGCGCCCGCGCCAGTGAAGAGGGGCCGCAGAGTTTTGCCACTGACTGCCTGCGGGCGGACGGCAGCGTGTTGCCTGCGGATGTGTCCTTGAGCTTCCTACGATTTGCCGACGGCGAATACCTGGTGGTTTATCTGAATGACGTCACCGAGCGGCGTCGCGCGTTGGCGGCCTTGCAGGAGAGTGAGGCACGCCTGCAGGGAATCGCGGCGAACGTGCCGGGGCTGGTGTTCCGCCTGGAGCGCTTGCCGTTGAGCGACGAAATCGAATTTGCCTACATCAGTGAGGGCAGCGAAAGCTTGGTGGGTTACGCGCCTTCGGTGCTGAGTCGGCCGGAAGTGGGGATTCGCAGCGTGGTGCATCCAGACGACCGCGCCAGTTACCTCGGCACGCTGGATCAGGCCACTGACACTGAGAGCAACTGGTTCTGGCAAGGTCGGATTCTTCCGCGCCAGGGCGAGCAGCGTTGGGCCGAGATCAAGGCGGTCACCCGACGCCTGGAAGACGGCTCGGTGGTGTGGGATGGGATTGTGTGGGACATCAGCGAGAGCAAGCGCATCGAGCTGGAACTGGATGCCTCCCGTGCGCAACTGCGCGAGTTGTCCGCCCACCTGGAAACCGTACGCGAAGAAGAAAAAGCCCGTATCGCCCGTGAAGTGCACGACGAACTCGGGCAAATGCTCACCGTGCTCAAGCTTGAAACCTCCATGTGCGAGCTGGCCTACGCGCAACTTGACCCCGGTTTGCACGAGCGCTTGAACAGCATGAAGCGTTTGATCGCCCAGTTGTTCCAGTTGGTGCGCGATGTAGCGACGGCCCTGCGCCCGCCGATTCTGGATGCGGGTATCGCTTCGGCCATTGAATGGCAGGCGCGGCGCTTCGAAGCGCGCACGCAAATTCCCTGCTTGGTGCAGGTTCCGGATAACCTGCCGACCCTCAGCGATGCCAAGGCCATTGGCTTGTTCCGCATCCTGCAGGAGTCGCTGACCAATGTGATGCGCCATGCCCAGGCGCATACTGTGGAACTGACCCTTGCCCTGGAGGGCACGGACTTGCGCCTGACCATCAGCGACGATGGCGTCGGTTTCGTCCAGGCCCAGGGCCGTCCGGTGTCGTTTGGCCTGGTAGGCATGCGCGAGCGCGTGCTGATCATGGGCGGGCAGTTGAGCCTGGACAGCGAATTGGGGGAAGGCACCACCCTGAGTGTCACGGTGCCGTTGGATGCATAACACCATGAGGAAGTCCCTGTGATTCGCGTACTGGTAGCCGAAGACCACACCATCGTTCGTGAAGGCATCAAGCAATTGATCGGCCTGGCCAAAGACCTGTTGGTGGTGGGGGAGGCCAGCAATGGCGAGCAATTGCTGGAAACCCTGCGCCACGTGGCCTGCGAGGTGGTGTTGCTGGATATCTCGATGCCCGGCGTCAACGGCCTGGAAGCGATTGCGCGGATCCGTGCGCTGAACAATCCGCCGGCAATCCTGGTGCTGTCGATGCACGACGAAGCGCAAATGGCCGCCCGCGCCTTGAAGGTCGGCGCGGCCGGTTACGCCACCAAGGACAGTGACCCGGCGCTGTTGCTCACGGCGATCCGCAAGGTGGCGGCCGGCGGGCGTTACATCGACCCGGACCTGGCCGACCGGATGGTCTTCGAAGTCGGCCTCACCGATGCCCGCCCGTTGCATTCATTACTGTCCGAGCGCGAGTTCTCGGTGTTCGAACGCCTGGCCCAGGGCGCCAACGTCAACGACATTGCGCAGCAGCTGGCGCTGAGCAGCAAGACCATCAGCACCCACAAGGCGCGGCTGATGCAAAAGCTCAATATCACCTCTCTGGCGGAGTTGGTGAAGTACGCCATGGAACACAAGCTGCTCTAGGCGGGTCAGGATGCCAGAGGCAAAAACCAGCGCTGCGCCAGCGGTTTGCCGATAAGCCCACGATGTATCTCCACTGCACCTTGGTTACCTGAAGACTTGGCCAGCAGCGAGTAGTAGCTTTCCTTGCGCTGCTGAATCGATTTCAAATGAGCGATGGAGTAGGACTGCTTCGGTGTGTTGGCATTGGGGTAGTGGAAATGGGCATACCACAGTGGCTTGCCCTGACGGTCGTTGACGGCGTACTCCTGGATAAAGTCCTTGCGCTCGCCGCGCAGGGCTATACGTTCACCCAGTCGGGCCACTTGCACAAGTTTCAACTCGAACAAATAGGCCAGGTTGGCGTGGGTTGGGGGGAGCGCCAACGATATTTGAATGCGCAGCTCCTGGCCTTTTTTGATCAGCGTTTCGGCCGCCTTTTCCAGCTCATCGAGCAAAGGCTGATCCGATTTTTTTTTCTGCTCCAGCGCCCGCTGAAGCTCCGATGCGAGGTCGCGATAGCGGCCCGCTTCACGTTGCATGCTTTCCTCGATCTCCACCGGGAAGTGGGATTTCTGAGCGTAGCGCTTCTCTCGCTCCAGGGTTTGAGTGAGTCCATCCAGTCGCGTACGAGCAGCGCTTTTGATAGTGTTCAGCGGTCGGGTTGCAGGTGCAGGTGGTCTTGTCGCGGTCACTACGCGAACTTCATCCCAGACGCCATCGTGAAGCGTATAGGTGGCGAGTAACGTCTCGTCCTGTTCGGACCTGATTTCGACTTGCTCAATCGTTGAATTGTTATGCGTGGATTTCAGTTCCCCAATCAGCGTGCCTTGCTTTCGGGTCTTGATCACTTTTTTCTGCGGTTTTCCTTGCCTCGTCAACGGTTGTTTCACCTGAGGTGCCGGTGTTTGCGCGTCGGGTTTCAGCTCAACAGCCAGTTGCCGAGTAACGTCTTGGTACAGCGACTCAAGCAGCTTCTGTACTCGGCTGAAGTAAGTTGTGTCGAGCACTTCGGCATGAATGATTGCTTGACCTTGCAAGGCGTCGACGGCTTGGCCGTAGCGTTCGTCGAGGCTTTCGAGCACATTCAGGCGGTCGGAGGGCGTCAGTTCAAGCTTATTAAGTTCGGCGTGGGTACGAACCTGGGGGCCAAGCGGATCGAGGATCTCGGAGATTTCAGTTGGGAAGTCCACGAGGTTCTTGAATATCGAAAACTTCAAGCTCTGTAATTGGAGATACTTCACCCCCAGCACAGTGGTTTCGTCATCACGGTTTTCGGTGAGACTTTGATAGGTTTCGGCGCCAGGCTGGCCGAGCTCCCGTAGCTCCAATAGAGAGCGGTCTTGACGCTCAAGGGCTTGTATCTGGCTCTCATTGATCTCGACCAATTGCTCAACGAACTGCCTGTAGCGTCCGCTATGAGTAAGGATCTGTTGGGCAGCCTCATTGGCGCGATCAAAAAATATCTGGTGCTGCGCACAAAGTGCTTCACGGTCAGCACGTGCAATGAGTGATGATTTGCGAGCGTTTTTGGTGACGTTGCCCAAAAAAACTGCCACATGATTGGCGGGTACCGGGATTTGCAAATCGCGGCGTTCCTTGAGTGTGTCCAGTAGTTGAACGTAGCGTTGAGTCTGAGCGTCTAGGGCACGGCCAAACGCCAGGCGCGTTTGAGCGGTATTCGACGACTCCCAAGCGTGTTGCGCAGCGTCAGCGGCCGTCTGTAGCATTGTTTGATCGGCGATCAATTGTTGGTAATCAGAGCTCAACTGAGTTTTTCTGGCGAGTTTGCTTGCTCGTAAATCGGCTATTCGGCTTTTTGGCATTCCACCACGCAGCCGTAGTCTGAAGTCTAAAGACCAATGACCGTCGCGGTCGGATTTGAGTAAGGGGCCCGGCACGTTGGCGTCCGAGGGGAGTACTACGACGACTGAATCATCCGGGCGCATTTCAACGCGATACCAATGCCCATCCGCCTGTGCGTACCAATTGCCTTGAATTTCGTAAAGCCCTTTGCCAGGCCCGATTGACACCGGGAGCGGCAAATCATCCGGTTGCGGCACCTGCAGGGCCTGCAGTCGCCTCGCCTGGCTCGGGGTCAGCCGTTCACGGGCGCTTGAAAACCCGAGTTCGAACGGAACACCCGTAGAACCCAATGCGTCGCCGTCGAGTGAGACGATGCCCTCGAGCACCTCAGGTGGGGTTGGCGTTGGCCATTGGTCAGGTGGTCGACGTGGCCCTGGCGGCTGCAACGCCTTGGCCTGGATGTTCTCGTCCAGCAACTCGGGTGTTTGTTGAGTGGCCGAAGGGTGTTGGAGCAACAGCATGCCGACATTCAGCAATAAGTCGACCAATGCCAACTCTCTAGCGATCGGGTCCGGGCTGTTGAGCGCGGGTATATCGTGAAGTGCGCTGCTGATCAGCGATATCAGCCAACCTGTGAGCATGGCGGGCCCCCGCAATAAGGGCACCAGGAGTGCGCTGAACATCAAGTTGGCACCTTCCATCAATACCGCCCAACGGCTCTCGCTGTTGGAGACGGATTCACGATTTGCCTGGTCGACCAATGCACGGGCGCTGGTGCCGTACAAAAACTGCATTAGCTTACCGTTGGAGAGCAGGAGCGGTAACTCGCTGCTCATTTCGGCAGTGGCGAGAGCGGCAGGCTCGGGGGTCTCAATGGGTGCAAAATCACTGCCGCTGCCGAATCGTACGTAGTGGGGCTCAGTGAATCCGCCGTTATCGTAGATGGGCCTCGCCGTGTCGGATAGCCACGTCAGTACACTCGTCTGTAACGCCCCCGGCGTAGCCAGCGCTTGCAATAACAGCGAGCGCGTGGCGAATTCAAGCAATGGCTCGGCATAGAGGGGGCGATAAAGGAGGTGGGGGCCAACGTTGATGTCTTGCGTTTCGATGATAAACATATTGGTGACAAGGTCTGCGGCCGCGCCAGGCGCGCGTACCAAGGCCAGCGAGCGAATGACCACAGCTCGACCGTCGACATAGCGCTCTTGAGCATTCTCTCGCACCAGGGCCCAGACGTATTGCAGGCCTTTCTCGGTCAACCCGTTTTGCTTTTTGAGTTTCAGTTCAAGGGCCAGTAACGGCAACTGTGCTGATGTTTGTTCAGCAAAACGGGCCTCTCGTTGAGCAACCTTTGGGTCGTTACCGAGAAGGTGCTGCTCAAGCATCTCCGGATAGGTCTTGCCGATATTCACCCGTTCGATCAGGCCGCCACGGCGGTTGATGTACTCGAGGGTCAGCCAGTGCGGTAATGGCTCTTCATCACGATGTTTAAGTGCCGTGAGGTTCCCTGGCTGCCCGACCAGGTTATTGATTGCGAGGTCCGTCAGGCTCAGGGTGGTTGTTTGAATAATCCCAACCGTTTCCGGCAGACCCACGGCCTTTATGAAGGTCAGTTGCAAGTCTTCAGGGTTGAGGTTGCCGACTGTGGTGTGTTCGGCAGTCACCTGATCCAGGTTTGCTTCATCAAGCGCCATTTGTCGTCGCAACGCTTTGTTTGTGAAGGTACGGATGTCGTCGATTTCGCTGAGAAATGTGTGACCGTGACTGCGTTTTTTTGCGCTGGCCAGTGCCAGGCTGAGCTGGCGGTAAGCGATTCGGTCATGGGGGCTGGCCTGTTGCAGCCAGTCGGGCAACAACCCGTGCAAAGTGGTCAACACGGGGTGAGTGGTTCGAGAGGGGCTGTGAAAGTAATAGCCGGGGTCGGTGATTTGTCGATAAAGCATTTCCAACTGTTCGAAACCCTGAGTCGCTGGAATCTCTAGTGTTTGCAGGTTTTCCAACTGCTGGTTGAGGAGGGCGGCGGCGTAGCTGTCGAAGATATTGCCGTCAGGTTCGTAACGATTGACCGTGACCTGCGTAACCTCGTGTTCGGCAGCCATTCGCTGACCCCAGGTTTGGGTAAAAGCATGCAGTGACGGGAAGCTTTCGCAGCCCCCCGAGGTATTGCACAGCAGGACGCATGTTTGATTATTGACCGAACGAACAAGCAGTAAGAGTGGGCTCAACTGCCGCGTTACCTGCGTGCCATAGCTGAAAACCAGCTCCGGGCAATAGGCATGTACGGCTTCGCTTGCGAAGGTTCGCAGTCGTTGTTCCTTGTTCGGGTGGCAGATAAGTTGATTGAGGGTTTCGTGCTCAAGATCACTCAGTTCGTTGTGTTCTATGGAGCCGATACGCAGGTTTTCCATCAGTCGGTCGCTGAGCCATTGCCAGCGGCTGTTGCCGGTGTCGGTGGTGGCGCTCCAATAGTCCGCGAGGCTGTTTTGGAGCTCGGCGACTAAGGTCCAGGACAGTTCGAGGATCATTTGCTTGATCAGCGCCATATCTGGAAAGGTGTGCGGGTTATCCTGACGCCCGTTGGTGATCACGATCAGGTAATTAGTGATCAGGCGAGGGCTACCCCCATAACCGTCTGGAAAACTCGGCTCTAGGCCGCTGCCCAGAAAACCCTGTAAAAACTCCATGAGTGGTGTTGAGGTCAACGTGTTTTTTGCGCTTGGGATGCCTACCCAGGTGAGTTCTTGGTTAAGTGGGATCGTTGGGTACTTTCTTAAAATGGCCTCGGTTAACAGCCGCCAAGCTGTGTTTTCCAGGGTTGGACGTGAGGCAAACTGCGTGCTTATGGAATGCGGCATGGCCTGAGATGCTTGAAGGCTGCTCGTCATGGGAAATCCTTTTTCTTGAACCATATGACTGAAGCGCCAAGATAGTGTTTACGTTTTCAAGCGCTGTGGTGATTATCTATCGAAGGCGCTTTCGCCCATTTACGACACGAAGATGAGCGCGTGTTTGCCAGTTTTGGGCGTCTGCGCGTTCAGTTGGGTGCTGCGCTTACCTAATCACGCCATTCTTGTAGGGCAATCCCTACCCCAAACCTTCCATCCGGCTGATGCGATTCTCTCCTGGCCCCCGATTTCCGGGGCCTCGCACCTGGACTACGCTTGTCTCACAGCAGTCCAAAACAAAAAGGTGCGGGTATGAGCGAGGTGGATTCAAATGATGTGCTGGTCAGCTTTCGTGGCGTGCAGAAGAGCTACGACGGCGAGAACCTGATCGTCAAAGACCTCAACCTGGAGATTCGCAAGGGCGAGTTCCTCACCCTGCTCGGGCCTTCCGGTTCGGGCAAGACCACCAGCCTGATGATGCTCGCCGGCTTTGAAACGCCGACGGCCGGCGAAATCCAGCTAGCCGGGCGCTCCATCAACAACGTGCCGCCGCATAAGCGCGACATCGGCATGGTGTTCCAGAACTACGCGCTGTTTCCGCACATGACCGTGGCCGAGAACCTGGCGTTCCCGCTGTCGGTGCGGGGCTTGAGCAAGACCGATATCAGCGAGCGGGTCAAACGCGTGTTGAGCATGGTCCAGCTCGATGCCTTCGCCCAGCGCTACCCGGCGCAATTGTCCGGTGGTCAGCAACAGCGCGTGGCCTTGGCTCGGGCGCTGGTGTTCGAACCGCAACTGGTGCTGATGGACGAACCCCTCGGCGCCCTCGACAAGCAACTGCGCGAACACATGCAGATGGAGATCAAGCACCTGCACCAGCGCCTCGGCGTGACCGTGGTGTACGTGACCCACGACCAGGGCGAGGCGCTGACCATGTCTGATCGGGTGGCGGTGTTCCACCAAGGCGAGATCCAGCAGATCGCCGCGCCGCGCACCCTTTACGAAGAACCGAAGAACACCTTCGTCGCCAACTTCATCGGCGAGAACAACCGCCTCAACGGCCGCTTGCACAGTCATACCGGCGAGCGCTGCGTGGTTGAGTTGGCGCGCGGTGAGAAGGTCGAGGCGCTGGCGGTGAATGTCGGCCAGGTCGGCGGTCCGGTGACCCTGTCGGTACGCCCGGAGCGCGTCAGCCTCAATGGTTCCAGCGAATCTTGCGTCAACCGCTTCTCTGGGCGGGTGGCGGAATTCATCTACCTGGGCGACCACGTGCGTGTGCGCCTGGAAGTCTGCGGCAAAGCCGATTTTTTTGTGAAACAACCGATTGCCGAGCTGGACCCAGCCCTGGCGGTCGGCGACGTGGTACCGATTGGCTGGCAAGTCGAGCACGTTCGCGCACTCGACCCACTTCTAGAGGCGAATTGATCGCCCCCTGGCTTCACCAACCCTGCACGTGGAGAGAACAACAATGTTGAGATCCCTGAAGTATTCCGCCCTGGCTTTGGGCTTGATGGGCGCGACACAGGCCATGGCAGGCCCGGACCTGACGGTCGTGTCCTTTGGCGGCGCGAACAAGGCTGCCCAGGTCAAGGCCTTCTATGCACCGTGGGAAAGCGCGGGCAACGGCAAGATCATCGCTGGCGAGTACAACGGTGAAATGGCCAAGGTCAAAGCCATGGTCGACACCAAGAGCGTGTCCTGGGACCTGGTGGAAGTGGAATCGCCGGAGCTGTCCCGTGGCTGTGACGAAGACATGTTCGAACCGCTGGACCCGAAACTGTTTGGTAACACTGCGGATTATGTGAAGGGTGCCATCCAGCCCTGCGGCGTGGGCTTTTTTGTGTGGTCGACGGTGCTGGCCTACAACGCTGACAAGCTGAAGGCATCGCCAGGCGGTTGGAAAGATTTTTGGGACGTGAAGCAGTTCCCGGGCAAACGCGGCCTGCGCAAAGGTGCCAAGTACACCCTGGAATTTGCGCTGATGGCCGATGGCGTCGCGCCGAAGGACGTCTACAAAGTGCTGGCCGGCAAAGATGGCCAGGACCGTGCCTTCAAGAAGCTCGACGAACTCAAGCCGTACATCCAATGGTGGGAGGCCGGCGCTCAGCCGCCGCAATACCTCGCTTCCGGCGACGTGGTGATGAGCTCGGCCTACAACGGCCGCATCGCCGCCGTACAAAAAGAAAGCAACCTGAAAGTGGTGTGGAACGGCGGCATCTACGACTTCGACGCGTGGGCGATTCCTAAAGGCCTGGCGAAAGACCGTGCTGAAGCGGCGAAGAAATTCATCGCCTTCTCGGTGCAGCCACAGCAGCAGAAGACCTACTCGGAAAACATCGCCTACGGCCCGGCCAACACCCAAGCCGTGCCATTGCTGGCCAAGGACATCCTCAAGGACATGCCAACCACCCCGGAAAACATCGCCAACCAAGTGCAGATTGACGTGAGCTTCTGGGCGGATAACGGTGAGCAGTTGGAGCAGCGCTTCAACTCGTGGGCTGCCAAGTAACACCGCATAACCCTCGGGCGAAACCGGCTCATGTAGGAGCTGGCTTGCCTGCGATGCAGACACCTTGGTGCAACTGATGCACCGAGGCGATGCCATCGCAGGCAAGCCAGCTCCTACAGGGACCGTGTTGACCAAGGTCCCAACCGTAGATTTTCGGAGTTTGCCATGGCCATCGCCGTTCCCTCGAACGAGGTCAACAGCCCCACCCTCAAGCAGCGCCTGGCGCGTGCCGAACGGCTCAATCGCTGGAAGGCCCAGGCCTTGATCGCGCCGCTGGTGCTGTTCTTGCTGCTGGTGTTCCTGGTGCCGATTGTCGCGTTGCTGTTCAAAAGCGTCGGCAACCCGGAAGTGGTGGGCGGTTTGCCGCGTACCGTGGTGGCGGTGACGGCCTGGGACGGCCGGGGCTTGCCGGGCGAACCGGTGTACCAGGCCCTCAGTGAGGACTTGGGCGAGGCCCGTCAAAATCAGACCTTGGGAGATCTGTCCAAGCGCTTGAACATGGAACTGGCCGGCTATCGCAGCCTGCTGACCAAAACTGCGCGGGCGCTGCCGTTCAGTGACGCGCCTGCCTCCTATAAGGAAGCGCTGGAAAGCCTTGATGAACGCTGGGGTGACCCGGCGTACTGGCAGGCGATCCGGCGCAATACCAGCAGTCTTACCCCGTTCTATCTGCTGGCGGCCGTCGATCACCGCATCGATGACCTCGGTGAAGTGGCGCCGGCCACGCCGGACCAGGCGATCTATCTGGATATTTTCGCCCGCACCTTCTGGATGGGCCTGGTGATCACGGCGGTCTGCCTACTGCTTGCCTATCCGCTGGCCTACCTGCTGGCCAACCTGCCAGCACGTAAAAGCAATCTGCTGATGATCCTGGTGTTGCTGCCGTTCTGGACCTCGATCCTGGTACGAGTCGCCGCGTGGATCGTGCTGCTGCAATCCGGCGGCCTGATCAACAGCGCACTGATGGGCATGGGCCTGACCGATAAGCCGCTGGAGCTGGTGTTCAACCGCACCGGCGTCTACATCTCCATGGTGCACATCTTGTTGCCGTTCATGATCCTGCCGATCTACAGCGTGATGAAGGGCATCTCGCCCACCTACATGCGCGCGGCAATTTCCCTGGGCTGCCACCCATTCACTAGCTTCTGGCGCGTGTATTTCCCACAGACCTACGCCGGTGTCGGTGCTGGCTGCCTGTTGGTGTTCATCCTGGCGATTGGTTACTACATCACCCCGGCGCTGTTGGGCAGCCCGAACGACCAGATGGTCAGCTACTTCGTGGCGTTCTACACCAACACCAGCATCAACTGGGGCATGGCCACGGCACTGGGCGGCTTGCTGCTGCTGGCCACGGTGGTGCTGTACCTGATCTATAACCGCCTGGTAGGCGCCAGCCGCCTGCGCCTGAGCTAAGGAGACCTTGTGATGCTGAGCCCTTATATGTCGCCCGTTGAGCGGGTGTGGTTCTACAGCTTGCGGATCCTCTGCGGCTTGATCCTGTTGTTTTTGATTCTGCCGGTGCTGGTGATCATCCCGCTGTCGTTCAACAGCGGCAGTTTCCTGGTGTACCCGCTGCAAGGCTTTTCGCTGCATTGGTATCAGGACTTCTTCGCCTCCGCCGAGTGGATGCGGGCGCTGAAGAACAGCATTATCGTTGCCCCTGCGGCCACGGTGCTGGCGATGGTATTCGGCACCCTGGCGGCCATCGGCCTGACCCGTGGGAATTTCCCCGGCAAGGCGTTGGTCATGGCGTTGGTGATTTCACCGATGGTGGTGCCGGTGGTGATCATTGGCGTGGCGAGTTATCTGTTCTTTGCACCGCTGGGGCTGGGCAATAGCTTTTTCTCGCTGATCGTGGTGCATGCGGTGCTGGGTGTGCCGTTTGTGATCATCACCGTGTCGGCCACATTGCAGGGCTTCAATCACAATCTGGTGCGGGCTGCGGCCAGTCTTGGGGCTTCGCCATTGACCGCATTCCGCCGAGTGACCTTGCCGTTGATCGCGCCAGGGGTGATTTCCGGGGCGCTGTTTGCTTTCTCCACTTCGTTTGATGAGGTGGTAGTAACGCTGTTTCTCGCCGGCCCCGAACAAGCGACCCTGCCACGCCAGATGTTCAGCGGCATCCGCGAAAACCTCAGCCCGACGATTGCGGCCGCGGCAACCCTGCTGATTGCGTTCTCGGTGTTGCTGTTGCTGACCCTGGAATGGCTGCGCGGCCGTAGCGAGAAACTGCGTACCGCGCAGGTGTAACGACCATTCGCCCGATGAATGGCTGACAACACGCCATAGGGAGCTACTCTTGTGCCAGCCCATTTCCGAATAAGAGGCCGCGCACATGAGTACTTCCTCATTCAAGATCGCCCACAAACTGCTGACCGGCGCTGGCGCCATCGAACAACTCGCCGCTGAGCTCACCCGTCTGGATGTGGACAACCCGCTGATCGTCACCGACGCGGCACTGGTCAAGTCCGGCACTGTGGCGCTGGCACTTGAGCATCTGGGTGACCGCACCTACGAGATTTTCGACCGCGTCATGCCCGACCCGGAAATTGCCATCGTCGAAGACTGCATGCGCGTCTACCGCGAGGGCGGGCACGACGGCCTGATCGGTGTGGGTGGCGGCAGCGCCATCGACATTGCGAAAAGTGTTGCGGCGTATGCCGGCTACCACGGCGCGTTGGCGGATTTGTTCGGCGTCGACCAGGTGCCACGCAAGGGCCCGCCGCTGATCGCTATCCCCACCACCGCCGGCACCGGCTCGGAGGTGACCAATGTGGCGATTCTCTCCGACAAGGCCGCGCAACTGAAAAAGGGCATTGTCAGCGATTATCTGTTGCCGGACGTAGCGCTGATCAGCCCGCAAATGACCCTGACCTGTCCGCGTAGCGTCACCGCCGCCAGTGGCGTGGACGCGCTGGTGCACGCCATCGAATCCTACCTATCGCTGAACGCCTCGCCGATCACCGACGCACTGGCCATCGGCGCCATCAAGCTGATCGCCAGTGCATTGCCCAAGGCCTACGCCAACCCTGCCAATCTGCAGGCCCGCGACGACATGGCCACCGCCAGCCTGATGGCCGGCATGGCGTTCGGCAATGCCGGAGTCGGCGCGGTGCACGCGTTGGCGTATCCGTTGGGTGGGCGTTTTAATATCGCCCATGGCGTGAGCAATGCACTGTTGCTGCCCTATGTGATGCACTGGAACAAGCTGGCCTGCGTGGAGCGCATGCAGGAGATTGCCCAGGCCATGGGCGTGAATATCACCGGCTTGAGCGTCAACGATGCCGCCGACCAGGCCGTTGAGGCGATGACACGACTGTGCGCCGCTGTGGAGATCCCGGCAGGGCTGCACAGTTTTGGGGTTCCCGAAGATGCAATCCCCGCCATGGCCGTTGAAGCAGCGGGGATTGAGCGGCTGATGCGCAACAATCCGCGCAAGCTCAGCGCGTCCGATATCGAGAAAATCTACCGGGCCGCTTACTAACCGTTGAGTTAGGTCACGGTGCGCGCGGCAAAGCATGAGGTATACAATGCGCGCCATCGTGATTTAGCTCAAAAAGGTGCGTCATGCAGCCCTTCGTTATTGCTCCATCGATTCTCTCCGCCGACTTCGCCCGCCTGGGTGAGGAAGTGGACAAGGTATTGGCCGCCGGTGCCGACTTCGTGCACTTCGACGTCATGGACAACCACTACGTGCCCAACCTGACCATCGGCCCGATGGTCTGCGCCGCGCTGCGCAAGTACGGCATCACTGCGCCGATCGA
Source organism: Pseudomonas reactans (assembly GCF_013385825.1). GTDB lineage: Bacteria > Pseudomonadota > Gammaproteobacteria > Pseudomonadales > Pseudomonadaceae > Aquipseudomonas > Aquipseudomonas reactans. The sequence goes on from NZ_JACAPG010000008.1 coordinate 400,104, forward strand.
TGCACACCTGATGGTCAGCCCGGTGGACCGCATCATCGGCGACTTCGTCGACGCCGGCGCCACCTACATCACCTTCCACCCGGAAGCCTCGCTGCACGTCGACCGCACCCTGCAACTGATCCACGAAGGCGGTTGCAAGGCGGGCCTGGTGTTCAACCCGGCCACTCCGCTGAGTGTGCTTGAGTACGTGATGGACAAGGTCGACATGATCCTGTTGATGAGCGTCAACCCAGGCTTCGGCGGCCAGAAGTTCATCCCCGGCACGCTGAACAAGCTGCGTGAAGCCCGTGCGCTGATCGATGCCTCCGGTCGCGATATCCGCCTGGAAATCGACGGTGGGGTCAACGTCAACAATATCCGTGAAATCGCCGCCGCTGGCGCCGACACCTTTGTGGCCGGCTCGGCGATCTTCAACGCGCCGGACTACCAGGAAGTCATCGACAAGATGCGTGCCGAGCTGGCGCTGGCGCGTCCATGAGCGGCTTTGAGCAGCTGTTCCCCGGCAAATTGCCACGGCTGGTGATGTTCGATCTGGACGGCACTTTGATCGACTCGGTGCCCGACCTGGCGGCGGCGGTGGACGACATGCTGCTCAAGCTGGGGCGCAAGCCGGCCGGGATCGAGTCGGTGCGCGAATGGGTCGGTAACGGCGTGCAGATGCTGGTGCGCCGGGCCTTGGCCAACAACATCGATGCTGAAGGTGTCGATGACGTCGAGGCCGAGCACGCCCTGGAACTGTTCAACGCTGCCTATGAAGACGGCCATGAACTGACCGTGGTTTACCCCGGCGTGCGTGACACCCTCAAGTGGCTGAGCAAGCAGGGCGTGGAAATGGCCCTGATCACCAACAAACCGGAGCGCTTCGTCGCGCCATTGTTGGACCAGATGAAAATCGGCCGGTATTTCCGCTGGATCATCGGTGGCGATACCCTACCGCAGAAAAAACCCGACCCGGCGGCGCTGTTTTTCGTGATGAAAATGGCCAATATCCCGGCCTCGCAGTCGTTGTTTGTCGGCGATTCACGCAGTGATGTGCTGGCGGCAAAGGCCGCGGGCGTGCAGTGCGTGGCCCTCAGTTACGGCTATAACCACGGTCGGCCGATCGCCGAAGAGTCGCCTTCATTGGTCATTGATGACCTTCGCCTGTTAATCCCCGGTTGCTTGGGAGCTGGCGCTGAGATAACGTTGCCCGATACCGATCCGTCCCCTTCTGGAAATTCCATCGTGGTGGTCACTCGCAAACTCTGGATGAAAGTCATCAAGGCCCTGGCCCGCTGGCGTTGGCGCGCCTGACTGATCCTGGCCGCACTCTGCGGCGCGTTTGCATACCTGACTGTTAGACCCTCAAGCCACGAGGCATATCATGACCCGCGAAGAATTCCTGCGTTTGGCCGCTGCCGGCTATAACCGCATCCCCCTGGCCTGCGAAACCTTGGCCGACTTCGACACGCCGCTGTCGATCTACCTGAAATTGGCCGACGAGCCCAATTCCTACCTGCTCGAGTCCGTACAGGGCGGCGAGAAGTGGGGGCGTTACTCGATCATCGGCCTGCCGTGCCGTACGGTGCTGCGGGTTCACGACCATCATGTGAGCATTACCCATGATGGCGTCGAGATCGAAAGCCATGACGTAGAAGACCCGCTGGCGTTCGTCGAAGCGTTCAAGGCGCGCTACAACGTGCCGACCATTGCTGGCCTGCCGCGCTTCAACGGTGGCCTGGTGGGTTACTTCGGTTATGACTGCGTGCGTTATGTAGAAAAACGCTTGGGCAAATGCCCGAACCCGGATCCGCTGGGCGTGCCGGACATTCTGCTGATGGTTTCCGATGCCGTGGTGGTGTTCGACAACCTCGCCGGCAAGATGCACGCGATTGTGCTCGCCGACCCATCCCAGGCCGACGCGTTCGAACAAGGCCGCGCCAGCCTCGAAGCCCTGCTGGAAAAACTGCGCCAGCCGATCACCCCCCGTCGCGGCCTGGACCTCAGCCGTCCGCCGGCGGCCGATCCGATCTTTCGTTCAAGCTTTACCCAGGATGACTACGAGCGCGCCGTCGATACCATCAAGGAATACATCCTCGCCGGTGACTGCATGCAGGTGGTGCCGTCGCAGCGTATGTCCATCGACTTCAAGGCCGCGCCGATCGATCTGTACCGCGCGCTGCGTTGCTTCAACCCCACGCCGTACATGTATTTCTTCAACTTTGGCGACTTCCACGTGGTGGGCAGTTCGCCGGAAGTGCTGGTGCGTGTCGAAGACAACCTGATCACCGTGCGCCCGATTGCCGGCACTCGCCCACGCGGTGCGACCGAAGAAGCTGACCTGGCGCTGGAAGAAGACCTGTTGAGCGACGACAAGGAAATCGCCGAGCACTTGATGCTTATCGACCTGGGTCGCAACGATACCGGGCGCGTCTCGGAAATTGGCTCGGTGAAACTCACCGAGAAGATGGTGATCGAGCGTTATTCGAATGTGATGCACATTGTGTCCAACGTCACCGGCGAGCTTAAAGCCGGCCTGACGGCGATGGATGCACTGCGCGCGATTCTGCCGGCGGGCACCTTGTCGGGTGCGCCGAAGATCCGCGCGATGGAAATCATCGACGAACTGGAGCCGGTCAAGCGTGGTGTCTACGGCGGCGCCGTGGGTTACTTCGCCTGGAACGGCAACATGGACACGGCCATTGCGATCCGCACGGCCGTGATCAAGGACGGGGAACTGCACGTGCAGGCCGGTGGCGGGATCGTCGCCGACTCGGTGCCGGCCCTCGAATGGGAAGAAACCCTGAACAAGCGCCGCGCGATGTTCCGCGCCGTTGCGCTGGCTGAACAGACCCCCAATTCCTGAGGTTTCCCCCATGTTGCTGATGATTGATAACTACGACTCCTTTACCTACAACGTTGTGCAGTACCTGGGCGAGCTGGGTGCCGAGGTCAAGGTGGTGCGCAACGATGAGCTGACCGTGGCCGAGATTGCTGCCCTGAACCCGGAGCGCATCGTGGTTTCGCCAGGCCCGTGCACGCCGAGCGAGGCGGGCATCTCCCTGGAGGCGATCCAGTATTTCGCCGGCAAGTTGCCGATCCTGGGCGTGTGCCTGGGCCATCAGTCCATCGGCCAGGCCTTTGGCGGTGACGTGGTGCGCGCGCGCCAGGTGATGCACGGCAAGACCAGCCCGGTGTTCCATAATGATGTGGGCGTGTTTCACGGGTTGAACCTGCCGGTGACGGTAACTCGCTATCACTCGCTGGTGGTCAAGCGCGAAACCCTGCCGGAATGCCTGGAGCTGACCGCCTGGACCCAACTTGAAGACGGCTCGGTCGATGAAATCATGGGCTTGCGCCACAAGACACTGAATGTCGAAGGGGTGCAATTCCACCCTGAGTCGATCCTGACCGAGCAGGGCTACGAGCTGTTCGCCAACTTTCTCAAGCAGAGCGGCGGCACGCGCTAAGGACTTTCCATGGATATCAAGACTGCCCTGAGCCGTATCGTCGGCCACCTGGACCTGAGCACCGCTGAAATGAGCGATGTGATGCGCGAAATCATGACCGGTCAATGCACCGACGCGCAGATTGGCGCGTTCATGATGGCTATGCGCATGAAGAGCGAAAGCATCGACGAGATTGTCGGCGCCGTGTCGGTGATGCGCGAGCTGGCGGACAAAGTCGAACTCAAGACTCTCGACGGCGTAGTGGATGTGGTCGGCACCGGCGGTGACGGCGCGAACATCTTCAACGTGTCGACGGCTTCTTCGTTTGTGGTCGCGGCGGCGGGTTGCACCGTGGCCAAGCACGGTAACCGCGCAGTGTCCGGCAAGAGCGGCAGCGCCGACCTGCTGGAGGCGGCCGGGATCTACCTGAACCTGACGCCGGTACAAGTGGCGCGCTGCATCGACAGCGTCGGCATCGGCTTCATGTTTGCCCAATCCCATCATGGTGCGATGAAGCACGCCGCTGGCCCGCGCAAGGACCTCGGCCTGCGCACCTTGTTCAACATGCTCGGCCCGCTTACGAATCCGGCCGGTGTGAAGCATCAGGTGGTCGGTGTGTTCAGCCAGGCGCTATGCCGGCCATTGGCCGAAGTACTGCAACGCCTGGGCAGCAAGCATGTGTTGGTGGTGCATTCCAAGGACGGCCTGGACGAGTTCAGCCTGGCGGCGCCGACTTTCGTGGCAGAGCTGAAAAATGACCAGGTCACCGAGTATTGGGTCGAGCCGGAAGACCTGGGCATGAAGAGCCAGAGCCTGCACGGCCTGGCGGTGGAAAGCCCGGCGGCCTCCCTGGAGTTGATTCGCGATGCCCTGGGGCGTCGCAAGACCGAGAACGGTCAAAAAGCTGCCGAGATGATAGTGTTGAATGCGGGTGCTGCGCTGTATGCGGCGGACCACGCCTACAGTCTTAAAGAAGGTGTCGCCTTGGCCCACGATGCGCTGCACACCGGTCTGGCTCGCGAGAAGCTCGAAGAGCTGGGAGCATTCACCGCGGTATTCAAGATGGAGAATGAAGGATGAGTGTGCCGACCGTTCTGGAAAAGATCCTGGCCCGCAAGGCTGAAGAAGTGGCTGAGCGCCGTGCCCGCGTGAGCCTGGACGAGTTGGAAGCCCAGGCGAAGATCGCCGATGCGCCGCGTGGCTTTGCCAATGCGCTGATCGCCCAGGCCAAGCTCAAGCAGCCCGCCGTCATTGCTGAAATCAAGAAAGCTTCGCCGAGCAAGGGCGTGATTCGTGAGATCTTCATTCCTGAAGAGATTGCCAAGAGCTATGAGAAGGGCGGGGCGACCTGCCTGTCCGTACTGACCGATATCGACTACTTCCAGGGTTCCGACCTGTTCCTGCAGCAGGCCCGCGCCGCGTGCAAGTTACCGGTGATCCGCAAGGATTTCATGGTCGACCCGTATCAGATTGTCGAAGCCCGTGCCTTGGGCGCCGACTGTGTGCTGCTGATCGTCTCCGCCCTGGATGACGTGAAGATGGCCGAGCTGGCGGCCGTGGCCAAAAGCGTTGGGCTGGATGTGCTGGTGGAAGTGCACGACGGTGACGAACTGGAACGCGCCCTGAAAACCCTCGACACACCGCTGGTAGGGGTCAACAACCGTAACCTGCACACCTTTGAAGTCAGCCTGGAAAACACCCTCGACCTGCTGCCGCGCATCCCGCGCGACCGTTTGGTGATTACCGAGAGTGGCATCGTCAACCGTGCCGATGTGGAGCTGATGGAGATCAGTGGCGTGTATTCGTTCCTGGTGGGCGAGACTTTCATGCGTGCCGAGAACCCGGGAGCTGAGTTGCAGCGCCTGTTCTTCCCGGAGCGTGGTGTGGCGGTCAGCGGTTCGACACTGGATTGATGCTGATGCAGCCGGTGGCGATGACCGTCGAAGCAGGGCTTGCCGCCGAGCAAGACCTGCTGGCGGCTGTTTGCGCGGGTGAGCGGGAATATGGATTGCTGTTCTGGCAACCCAGCGACCAAGCCTTGGTCATGCCGCGTCGTTTGAGCCGCTTGCCGGCGTTTGAGACCGCCAGCCAGGTTTCCGCGGATGCCGGGTGGCCGGTATTGTTGCGTGAAACCGGTGGAGAACCGGTGCCGCAGTCGAATGCGACGGTCAACATCGCCTTGGTCTATGCTCCGCCGCGCAGTGAAGGCGATCAGAACCGTATCGAAACCGGTTATTTGCGTTTATGCCAACCTATCTGCGACTTGCTGATCGAGTTGGGAGGCGATGCGTCCGTCGGTGAAATCGACGGTGCGTTTTGCGACGGTCGCTACAACGTCAACCTTAACGGCCGCAAAATGGTCGGCACGGCCCAGCGCTGGCGACAAAGTGGTGGTCGCCCGGTGGGCTTGGTGCACGGTGCGCTGTTGCTGGAAAACGATCGCGAAGAGCTGATCGCGGCGGTCAATCGCTTCAATGAAGCTTGCGGCCTCGACCAGCGGGTGCGTGCCGACAGCCATATTGCCCTGCACGAAGCCTTCCCCGCGCCGGATGCGATCAGCCGGCTGGACGCCCTGTACCGCAAAATGCTGGCCAGCTTCCTAGCGGTTTAGCGGGTGCCGAACACCACCATCGTCTTGCCTTTGACGTGCACCAGGTTGCGCTCTTCCAGGTCCTTGAGCACGCGACCGACCATCTCCCGCGAACAGCCGACAATGCGCCCGATTTCCTGGCGCGTGACCTTGATCTGCATGCCGTCGGGGTGCGTCATGGCGTCGGGTTGCTTGCACAGGTCCAGCAGGCAGCGGGCGACTCGGCCGGTGACGTCAAAGAATGCCAGGTCGCCGACCTTGCGCGTGGTGTCGCGCAGACGCTGGGCAATCTGGCCGCTCAGGGCGTACAGAATGTCAGGATCGTGCTGGGACAACTCGCGGAACTTGGCGTAGCTGATCTCGGCCACTTCGCATTCGACCTTGGCGCGCACCCAGGCGCTGCGCTCCTGTTCCTTGCCAGCTTGTTCGAACAGCCCCAACTCCCCAAAGAAATCCCCGGTGTTCAGGTAGGCGATGATCATTTCGCGGCCGTCTTCATCCTCGATCAGGATGGTGACCGAGCCTTTGATGATGAAGAACAGGGTTTCGGAGCGTTCGCCGGCGCAGATGATGTTGTGCTTGGCCGGGTAGCGGCGGCGCTGGCAATGCATCAACAGTTTGTCGAGATTCTTGATCTTGGGTATGGGAGTAAGGGCAACCATGGTTGTATCCCGAAAAGACTGCGCTAGATAGTTTGAGTTGTTGTATTCATCGGGTATCGGCACTGATACGCGCTGTATAAAGGGTGGCATTACGCCATCGATTTGGCGTCAGCTTAACAGACACATTCTGACTCGATTAGCCAATTTTCCGCGCAAAGCCTGCTATTGATCGCTTTTGTTGCAAACGCTGACGCAGGCGGGCCCTGTGCTAAGCTGGCGACCCTTTTTTAGCAGTGGAGTCTGGGCGATGAAGGCACGCATCCAATGGGCGGGCGAAGCCATGTTCCTCGGTGAGTCGGGCAGTGGCCATGTGGTGGTCATGGACGGCCCGCCGGAAGCCGGTGGCCGTAACCTGGGCGTACGCCCGATGGAAATGCTCCTGCTGGGCGTAGGCGGTTGCAGCAATTTCGACGTGGTCAGCATCCTGAAAAAGTCCCGCCAGGCCGTGGAAAGCTGCGAAGCCTTCCTAGAAGCCGAGCGTGCCACTGAAGACCCCAAGGTATTCACCAAGATCCACATGCATTTCGTGGTGAAGGGCCGGGCGCTGAAAGAAGCCCAGGTCAAACGGGCTATCGAGCTGTCAGCCGAGAAGTATTGCTCGGCGTCGATCATGCTCGGTGCGGCCGGTGTGGCCATCACCCATGATTACGAAATCATCGAGTTGGGTTGATTGATCGAGGACTAATGTAGGAGCGAGCTTGCTCGCGAAAAACTTCAACGATTACGCGGGCATCCAGAATGTCCGAGTCGCCTGGGGGTTTCGCGAGCAAGCTCGTTCCTACAGGGTGAAGCTTTAGATTCGGTAGGTGCTTTTGGTCATGACTTTGGCCAAGAGACTCATGCCGAACCGCACCGGCGCGGGGAAGCGGAAACCGCCTGCATCCAACGCGCTCTCCGCGTGGTGTTCTTCATCGATGCGCATCTGCTCAAGAATCGCGCGGGACTTTTCGTCCTCGGCTGGCAATTGTTCCAGATGCTCATCCAAGTGTTTGCACACTTGGTGTTCAGTCGCCGCGACAAAACCCAGGCTGACCTTGTCACTGATCAAGCCGGCCGCTGCGCCAATTCCGAACGACAAACCATAGAACAGTGGGTTCAGCACGCTCGGGTGACTGCCCAGTTGGCGAATGCGTTGCTCGCACCAGGCCAGGTGGTCGATTTCTTCCTCGGCGGCATGTTCCATGGCGGCACGGACCTGCGGCAGCTTGGCGGTCAGGGCCTGGCCCTGGTACAGCGCCTGGGCGCAGACTTCACCGGTATGGTTGATGCGCATCAGGCCGGCAACGTGGCGGGTCTCGGTCTCGCTCATCTGGGCGTCGGGCTGCACAATCGCGGGCGAAGGGCGGTACGGCTGACCACTGAACGGCAGCAGCGTGCGCATGGCCATGTCGGCTTGCAGCAACAGACGGTCAATCGGCGAGTAGTGACGTTGGGTAGTCATGCTGACCTCCGGGAAGAATCTCGGCGGCCAGTTTACCGCAAGAGAGGGGGAAGCGTTTGCGCTGAGTCAAGGGCATGGGGTCGCAGCCTGGGGCCGCGACCTTAGATGAAGGGCTGATCAGCCCGGCGGCCAGTTCATCTGGCGCTGACCCAGCACATGCATATGGATGTGATAGACGGTCTGCCCACCTTTCGGGTTGCAGTTCATCACTACCCGGAAACCTTCTTCACAGCCTTGTTCTACGGCCAGACGCTGGGCGGTGAACAGAATATGACCGGCCAGGGCTTTATCTTCTTCGGTCAGGTCATTGAGGGTCGGGATGTGTTTCTTGGGAATGACCAGGAAATGCACAGGTGCCGCCGGATGGATGTCCTTGAACGCCAGGACTTGATCATCTTCGTAGATGATATCCGCGGGTATTTCTCTGTTGATGATCTTGGTGAACAGAGTATCCACAGCTGTTTCTCCATTATGAATGTGCAGGGTGAGTGTACTCAGCCAATCAACGTGGGCAATAGGCCTTGTTGATGGCGCCGGCGATCTTGCGGGTCAGCCAGCGAGGGCTGAAACGCGGGCTGAAGGCGAGCCAGCGGTTGCGTCGGCCGGGAATGATGATGGCTTTGTTCTTTTCCAGTGCGCGTACGGTGTAGAGCGCCACTTCTTCGGGGCTCATCAGTTGCTGGCTGCGGTCGAGCTTGGCGGTGTCCATTTGCGCGGTACCGAAGAATGCGGTGCGTGTCGGGCCAGGGCAAAGGACCGAGACCTTGATGCCGCAGGTTTTCAGTTCTTCGCGCAGGCCTTCGGAGAAATGCAGCACATAGGCCTTGCTGGCGTAATAGGTGCTCATCCACGGGCCAGGCTGGAACGCTGCGATTGAAGCCACATTGAGAATCTGCCCACCACCGTGCAGCGCCATGGTGTTGCCAAGCGCATGGCACATACGGGTCAGGGCGAGGATGTTGACCTCCATGAGGTCTTGTTCGGTCATCCAGTCCTGGGCCAGGAATGGCCCGCTGGTGCCAATACCGGCGCAGTTCACCAGCAGGTCGATCTGCCGCTCGCCTTCTTCAAGCTCCAGTAGGAACCCGGACAAGCGCAACGGCTCGCCCAGGTCGCAGGCCCGGAACAGCACCTCGACGCCAAAGCGTTGGGTCAATTCGATTGCAATGCTTTCCAACTGATCACGCTGGCGGGCCACCAGAATCAAGCTGCGGCCGCGACGGGCCAGGGCTTCGGCCATGGCAAGGCCAATGCCGCTGGAGGCGCCGGTGATCAGAGCGTAACGGGTCATGCCTTTCTCCATCGCAACGCCGACGCGCCTGTGACAAAGGCATCACAGGCCGGGGGGCGTTTCTTCACTGTTCTGGAGAGTCTACAGGTTCGCCCGCTTCGTCAGCACTCTGCGCTTCGTCTTCTTCGACGGTGGCGGCTTGGTCGGCATCTTCATCGGAGGTGATGGAGCTGCTTTCGTAGCCGCTGTCCATGTTGGCTTCGAGCTGGTTCAGGTAACCGTTCATGCCCAGGGTCACCACAATGGCAAGCATGACAGGGATAAACGCCAGCCACAGGGTGGCCAGGACTTTTACCGCCGTGGAGTTGCGTGGTGGTGGCGCGCCATACTGGTTGGCGCCTGCATTGCCCGGCAATACCAGCAGCAGGATCGGGAAGACGCTGTTCACCAGCGGCACCAGGTTGAGGAAGTACAGCCAGCCCGACCAACCCAGGTCGTGCAGGCGCTGCACACCGATTTGTACACTGACCCAGACCAGCGCAACAAACAGCGCAAGGCCCAGCAGTACGCCAAGGATGGTCCCCGCCGTTGGCGAAGCGGTGGCAACGGCAAAGCTGACGGTGCTGATGATGCCGCCGGCAACCAGCAGTGTGAGGGTCAACACCAGGGTCCAGGCGAGATAACGCAGACGACCGATGCGCCCGTGGATAGTGAACACCTTGAGGGTGGCGTATTCCGGCAGGTCATCACCCACGGCGGAGCGCGGTGGCGCATACGGTGAGGCCGCAGGGCGCGAGAAACTGCCAGAGTCTGTCTCGTGAGTTTCAGCCAGGCTGAAGGCCACAGGCTGTTCGGGCTCAATGCGAGCATCGACCCCGGCGTTTTTCAGTGCGGTGAGGTAGGTTTCCGCATCCGGGCGTGACAGGTCGCGTTTGAGTGCGACCGGACGACCGGTGAAGAGCTTCTCGATGGCTTCGACGTCGCTCTTGAACAGCTCAGCCAGGTTCAGCTTGGCCGTGGTGCTTTCGACACCCGGGAGCAAGGCTCCATCAAACACAATCTTGAAACGGTTGTCGCTCATGCGGGCTTCCTTGTCACTTGATTCAGGGAGGTGGTGCAGGCCGGCTCAAGCAGCAGGCCTTGCAGTGGGTCAGCGCGGCCAGCGCAATTGAGCTGCCTGTTCACGGGCCTTGCGGTATTCGGCATCCAGACGGGCGACCAGTTCATCGACGCTGGGCAAATCATCAATCTCACCGACACCTTGGCCGGCGGACCATACAGTCTTCCATGCCTTGGCCTCGTCGCTCAACGGCTTGAGTTTGGAACCGAAGTTGACTTCGCCTTTGCCTTGCAAGGCGGCGAGGTCGAAACCGGCGTTTTCCAGGCTCTGGCGCATAAAGCTGGCGGGCACGCCGGAGACAGCGGGAGTGTGCACGATGTCGGCTGCGCGCGATGTGAGCAGCATCTCTTTATAAGCATCCGGGGCGTGGCTTTCGGTGGTGCCGATAAAACGTGTGCCGAAGTAGGCCAGGTCTGCGCCGAGCAACTGGGCGGCGAGGATCTCGTGCCCGTGGTTGAGGCAGCCGGCCAGCAGCAAGGTTTTGTCGAAGAACTGGCGTATCTCGGCAATCAGCGAGAACGGACTCCAGGTGCCAGCGTGGCCACCCGCGCCGGCCGCCACGGCGATCAGGCCATCTACGCCGGCTTCGGCCGCCTTCTCGGCATGACGTCGGGTGGTGACGTCATGGAACACCAGGCCACCGTAGCTGTGTACGGCGTCTACCAACTCCTTCACGGCGCCCAGGCTGGTGATGACGATCGGCACTTTGTGCTCGACGCAGATCGCCAGATCCGCCTCGAGCCGTGGGTTGCTGTTGTGCACGATCAGGTTGACGGCGTAAGGCGCGGGGTTGTCCAACTGGGCCAGGCCCGCTTCGATTTCCTCCAGCCAGGCCTTGAACCCGCTGCTTTCGCGTTGGTTGAGCGCCGGGAAACTCCCGACCACCCCATTGCGGCAGCACGCCAGGACCAGTTGCGGGTTGGAAATCAGGAACATCGGTGCCGCCACGACAGGCAGGCGCAGACGTTGTTCAAGCAGAGCGGGCAGTGACATTGGAGGTACCCCGAGTAATTGAAGTTAGAACGGTTTGACCACAACCAAAATTACGATAGCCAGCAATATCAGAACGGGCACTTCATTGAACCAGCGATAAAAGACATGGCTGCGGGTATTTTCGCCACGCGCAAAACGTTTTACCTGTGCGCCGCACATGTGGTGGTAGCCAATAAGCAGTACGACCAGCGTCAGCTTGGCGTGAATCCAACCGCCCGAGTGAAAGATGCTCGGGTTCAGGTAAATCAGCCAACCGCCGAAGATCAGCGCGGCAACCATTGCCGGCCCCATGATGCCGCGGTACAGCTTGCGCTCCATGACGCTGAAACGTTCCTTGCTGACAGTGTCATCGCTCTGCGCGTGGTAAACGAACAAGCGCGGCAGGTAAAACAGCCCGGCAAACCAGCAGACAATGCTGACGATATGAAAGGCTTTGACCCATAGATAAAGCATTTTTAGTTATTCCCAGGTTCACGGTAGCCGAGATAGTAGTGGCTCATGCGCCCGTACGTCACGTTGACGGTTGTCGCAGGACGATACGGCCCCTATTATCGACGGCTTTCCAGTGGGTTCGTTGAGGGCAGGTTTATGGTCAAGGTCGGTATCGTCGGCGGCACGGGTTACACCGGTGTCGAATTGCTGCGTCTGTTGGCACAGCATCCGCAAGCTGAGGTGGTGGTCATCACTTCCCGATCCGAGGCCGGGCTGGCCGTGGCCGATATGTACCCGAACCTGCGAGGCCACTACGACGGCCTGGCGTTCAGCGTTCCGGACATCAAGACCCTGGGCGCCTGCGACGTGGTGTTCTTCGCCACCCCGCACGGCGTTGCCCACGCATTGGCCGGTGAGCTGCTTGCTGCGGGCACCAAGGTGATCGATCTGTCGGCGGACTTCCGTCTGCAGGACGCTGACGAGTGGGCCAAGTGGTACGGCCAGCCACACGGCGCCCCGGAGCTGTTGGAAGAGGCGGTGTACGGCCTGCCGGAAGTCAATCGTGAGCAGATCAAGCAAGCGCGCCTGATCGCGGTGCCGGGTTGCTATCCGACCGCCACTCAATTGGGGTTCCTGCCTTTGCTGGAAGCCGGGCTGGCAGATGCTTCGCGTTTGATCGCTGACTGCAAGTCAGGCGTCAGTGGCGCCGGTCGCGGTGCGGCGGTCGGTTCGCTGTACTCCGAGACGTCGGAAAGCATGAAGGCCTATGCGGTGAAAGGTCACCGTCACTTGCCGGAAATCCGCCAGGGCTTGCGTCGTGCGGCGGGTAAAGATGTGGGTCTGACATTCGTGCCTCATCTGACGCCGATGATTCGCGGCATTCACTCCACACTGTATGCCACTGTGGATGACCGTTCGGTAGACCTGCAGGCGCTGTTCGAAAAACGTTATGCCAACGAACCGTTCGTCGACGTGATGCCTGCTGGCAGCCACCCGGAGACCCGCAGCGTACGCGGCGCTAACGTGTGCCGTATTGCCGTGCACCGTCCGCAGGATGGCGACTTGGTGGTGGTGTTGTCGGTGATCGATAACCTGGTCAAGGGCGCGTCTGGCCAGGCTGTGCAGAACATGAACATCCTGTTTGGCCTGGATGAGAAGCTCGGCTTGTCCCACGCGGGCATGCTGCCTTAAGGCTTCCTGGCTGTTAAGCAAAAGGCCCGTTGATCGGGCCTTTTGTGTTTTTAAGGGCGGCAGCGCAGATTGATATACCGTAACAATAGTTGACCGCTTTTCTAGGAGAAGCGGATAATGCCGCCATTACGCATATGGCGGCGGTACGCCGGGAGATTATCAGCATGAGCGTTGAATCCTTCACCCCCACGGCTTTGCAATTCACCCACGGTGCTGCGCACAAGGTGAAGAGCCTGGTCGATGAAGAGGGTAATGATCGCTTGAAGCTGCGCGTATTCGTTACGGGCGGCGGTTGTTCAGGGTTTCAGTACGGTTTTACCTTCGATGAAGATGTGGCCGATGATGACACCATCGTTGAGCGCGAGGGCGTGAGCCTGGTCGTGGATCCGATGAGCTTCCAATACCTTGCAGGTGCCGAGGTGGATTACCAGGAAGGTCTGGAAGGTTCGCGTTTCGTGATCAAGAACCCTAACGCCACCACGACCTGTGGTTGCGGGTCTTCGTTCTCGATCTGATCTGTAGCGCATACAAAAACGCCGCTTGGCTGTGATAGGCCAAGCGGCGTTTTGCTGTCCGGCTATTTTAGGCGGGGTAGATCGCGCCCAGTACTCGAAGCCCGCGTGCGCCGGTGACGCTCGGGCGGTTGGCGGCAATGCCTTCAAGGCAGCAATGCGCCAGCCAGGCGAAGGCCATGGCTTCGACCCAGTCGGGATCCACCCCGTAGGTAGCGGTGCTGCTGACGTGGGCTGACGGAAGCAGGGTGGCCAGACGGTTCATCAGCGTGGCGTTGTGAGCTCCGCCGCCACATACCAGCAATGTTTCTGTCTGGGATTGGGCCGACTGTAGAGACTCAACGATCGTCAGGGCGGTCAACTCAAGCAGCGTTGCCTGCACATTCTGAGGCTCAAATGCAGGCAAGCGGCCAAGGTGTTGGCGCAGCCATTCCAGGTTGAATACTTCGCGCCCAGTGCTCTTGGGGCCTTTGGTCACGAAGAAGGGGTCGCTGAGCAGGGCGTTGAGCAACTGGGGCTCGACCTTGCCGCTGGCTGCCCACTGACCATCGCGATCAAAGTGTTCGCCGCGTTGTTGGTGAATCCACGCATCCAGTAGGACGTTGCCCGGGCCGCAGTCGAAGCCGGCGACAGGTTTGCCAGTCTCGATCAGGCTGAGGTTGCTGAAACCTCCGACATTCAATACGGCACGGTTACCCGTGCGCTCGCCAAACAACGCTTCGTGGAAGGCGGGCACCAGCGGGGCGCCCTGGCCACCGGCGGCCACATCGCGGCTGCGGAAATCGCTGACCACGGTGATGTTTGTCAGCTCGGTGAGCAAGGCCGGATTACCGATTTGTACGGTAAAGCCTCGGGCGGGCTCATGGCGGATGGTCTGGCCATGGCTACCAATCGCACGAATGTCCTGCGGCTTGAGGTTTTGCTGGTCGAGTAGAGCGTGAATGCCTTGTGCGGCGAGGTTCACCCAGTTCTGCTGGGCGATGGCTGAGCGGGCAATTTCATCCGGCCCACTGGCGCACAAAGCGAGCAGCTCGGTGCGCAGGGTATCTGGCATTGGGATGTAGTGCGTGGCGATCAACTTGATCGCCGGGTCTTGCTCGATCAAGGCAATGTCCAGGCCGTCGAGGCTGGTCCCGGACATCACGCCTATATAGAGCGGCATACCTTAACGCTTCGCCGAAGCCAGCAGGGTGGAGCGCTCTTGATCCATGCGCGCCATCAACGGCTGGCTTTGTTGCATGAAGCGGGCGCGCTCGGCCTTGGCGATCGGGTCGGCCATCGGCAGCTTCTGGCCCAGAGGGTCGACGTGCACGCCATTGACCTGGAACTCATAGTGCAAGTGCGGGCCGGTGGACAGGCCGGTAGTACCGATATAGCCGATCACCTGGCCTTGCTTCACAGTACCGCCTGTTTGCACGCCCTTGGCGAAGCCTTGCATGTGGCCGTACAGAGTACGGTAGGTATTGCCGTGCTGGATGATCACGGTATTACCGTAACCGCCGCGACGACCGGCCAGCAATACCTTGCCGTCGCCGGCAGCCTTGATTGGCGTGCCACGCGGTGCCGCATAGTCCACACCTTTATGGGCGCGGATTTTGTTCAGAATTGGATGCTTGCGACCCATGGAGAAACGCGAGCTAATACGAGCGAAGTCCACCGGGGTACGGATGAAGGCCTTGCGCATGCTATTGCCGTCGGCGGTGTAGTAGCTGCTGTTGCCTTGTTTGTTGGTGTAACGCACGGCGGTGTAGGTCTTGCCGCGGTTGGTGAAGCGCGCGGAGAGGATATTGCCAGTGCCGACGACCTTACCGTTGGCGACTTTCTGCTCGTAGATCACGTCGAATTCGTCGCCTTGACGGATGTCCTGAGCGAAGTCGATGTCGTAGCCAAACACGCTGGCCATGTCCATGGTCATGCTGTGGGACAGGCCGGCGCGGGCTGCGGATTGTGACAGCGAGCTGTTGATGACGCCGTGTACGTAGGCGGAGCGCATCACGGGTTTGGTGGTGATGCGGTTGAAGGCAAAGCCCTTGGCGCCTTTGGTCAGGGTGATGCTTTCAAGGTCGCTGACATTGCTATGCAGGTTGTGCAGTTGGCCGTCAGGCGTCAGTTCGAACTCAAGTTTCTGGCCGCGTTTGAGCTGGGTGAATTGCTTGGCTTGCTTGTCGCTGGCCAGTACTTCATTGACGGCGGCAGCGGGGAGGCCGACTTTCTCAAACAGGGTCGACAATGTGTCGCCCTTGGCCACGATCACTTCGCGATGTTGTGGGTTTTTGGCGGCGTCGGCGACCGGTGCAGACGCCTCTTGGGCGGCTTGCTGGGTATCTTCAGGGCTGTTTTCTATCTGGGCGAACGGCGATTCGGTCGCTGCATTTGTGGCTTGTTGCGCGTCGGAAGCGTCTTGATCTTGTGTCAGTTGTTCAACGGGACTTTCCAGGTCAAGGCTCAGGGATGTTCGTTTGGCTTCTACGTCACTGGAAGGGAATACCAGGAGTGCCAGGCTGAGAAGGGCGGCGATACCACTTGCGGCGAGCAGGTGGGTCTTCGGGTAAAGCGGCGGCGCTTTAGACGGTTCAGTGGTCATAGGTAATTTGACTTTGAAGATGAAATGGAAAAGATGAATGACATGATGAAGATGAAATAACTGTATAAAATATAACCAAATCATCTGTGGCGCAAGCTCGCGAACGCTGGGCTTGCTGAACGGTGTCCGTTCGCAGGGCAAAACTTGTAATTAGTCCCTGATCTTGTATGGTTGGTTCCCTTTTGAATCTGAGCCTTGCGGGTCTGTTATGAAGTCGGTTGAAGAGCAGCTAGCGCTGATAAAACGTGGTGCGGAAGAACTGTTGGTTGAAGCTGAGCTGATCGAAAAGCTCAAGCGTGGCCAGCCCCTGCGTATTAAGGCTGGCTTTGATCCGACCGCGCCGGATCTGCACCTGGGTCATACCGTGCTTATTAATAAGCTGCGCCAGTTCCAGGAGTTGGGGCATCAGGTCATCTTCCTTATCGGTGACTTCACCGGAATGATCGGTGATCCGAGTGGCAAGAGCGCCACGCGTCCGCCGCTGACCCGTGAGCAGGTACTCGATAATGCCGAGACCTACAAGACCCAGGTGTTCAAGATTCTCGATCCGGCCAAGACCGAAGTGGCATTCAACTCCACTTGGATGGATCAGATGGGGCCGGCGGACTTCATTCGTCTGACCTCTCAGTACACCGTTGCGCGGATGCTTGAGCGTGATGACTTCGACAAGCGCTACTCCACCAATCAGCCGATCGCCATTCATGAGTTCCTCTATCCGCTGGTTCAGGGCTATGACTCGGTAGCCTTGCGTGCGGACGTTGAGCTGGGTGGCACCGACCAGAAATTCAACCTGTTGATGGGGCGTGAACTGCAGCGTGCGTATGGGCAGGAAGCTCAATGCATTCTGACCATGCCTTTGCTCGAAGGGTTGGATGGCGTCAAGAAGATGTCCAAGTCCTTGGGCAACTATGTCGGCATCCAGGAAGCGCCGGGTGTGATGTACGGCAAGCTGGTCTCCATTCCGGATGCGCTGATGTGGCGTTACTTCGAGTTGTTGAGCTTCCGCTCGATGGATGAGATCAATGCGTTGCGTGCTGATGTAGAGGCGGGCGCCAATCCGCGTGACGTGAAGATCAAGCTGGCTGAAGAGATTGTTGCGCGTTTCCATGGTGAAGAGGCTGCTGCCAATGCTCACCGTGCCGCGGGTAATCGCATGAAGGATGGCGAGCTGCCGGATGATCTGCCGGAAATTGAGCTGTCTGCTGCCGAGGCGATGCCGATCGCGGCTGTCCTTAATAAGGCGGGTCTGGTTAAGAACTCAGCCGTTGCGCGTGACCTTCTGGGTTCCGGTGGTGTGCGTATAGATGGTGGGGTTGTGGATCGCACCTTTATATACAAGCTAGGCGCTACCCACGTTTGCCAGGCTGGCAAGAAGGCATTTGCGCGTATTACGCTCAAATCCGAATAAGTCTGAAATTAGGTGTTGACGGCGAATTATAACTGTCTATAATTCGCCCCACTTCCGGCGCAGTCGAAACGGAAAACTCCTTGGTAAACAATGGGTTATGTATGTTTCGGCAGCAAGTTGCTTCAGTTCATCGAGGCCAAAAGGAAGTTGAAAAAGA
>NZ_JACAPG010000009.1:0-55020 GCF_013385825.1 Pseudomonas reactans
ACTTCGTCAGAATCCCCAAAAGCCCCCTGACAAAACCCACCGCCGCATCAAGAATCTGCCCGCCATACTTGACCAACCGCAGGCTCAAATACGCCACACCCGCCGCCGGTAACGCGATGGTCAACACCACGCCAATCACCAGATCAATCAACAGAGACACCACAAAACCAGCCGCCATCTCGGCCATTTCACCGGGCGGCAATGCGTCCAGCCAGATCATCGCCGTGCGTAGCATCAGGAACAGTGCTGCCTCATCACTGGCCAGCAGCATCGCCTGTTCCATGACTTTGGGCGCATCGGTGGCGAGCTGCGCCAATTTGGCCGCTTCTGCGCCCAACTCTTCGACATACTTCAATGGGTCATCAAGAATCGCCTGTACGAGCTTGATGCTGTCCCACACATCACGAATCGCCGCCCAACCGCCTGCCAGTACGCCGCTGCCAATCGCGCTGACGGTGGACTGCTCCCAGCGCGGTTTAAAACCCGACCACTGCGCCCGAAGCCACTGCTCCAGATCCCCGGTCAGCCCAGCGTAAGACGCAAACAACGCGTCCACTTGCTCAGCAGAAACGCCCCCCTGCACCCGCACCTGATACCGACCACCCGCCGCGCAGTGGTGCGAGCCCTTGCCTTGTTCATCCAGCATGATCACGGTGGAACTGCCGTCATCCAGCCCGATCACCTCCACCGGGATGTTGCCGATCGGCACGTCATACACCGACTCGAACAGGCTCTCGATCTTCAGCTCGCCGCCCACCGCGCACTGGGCCACGGTCGAAAAGTCAGTATCCGTAATGCTCACCGCCCGCTGCGAATCGCCCACCCGCAACACCCGATCCATCCCCAGCAGCGACGGTATGTCCAGCGCATGGCTCACCGAATCCAGCGCACGCGAATACCACGCGTCCATCTGCTGGCGATAAATCACCAGGCTCTGATGGAAGCCATCCAGCTCAAATTCGATAAGGGCAATGTGGGAAGGGTGGGTCATCCGTGACGTCTCGGCAAAGGGCAAGGCGTCGGAGCATGCCGTAGCAAAACGCAGCGGGATGAACGGTTGAGAAATTCAGAAAGGGCTGACTGATCACGGGAAAAAGCCGCAAAAAACCAACCCAAAGGGCTACACGAAAAAGCGACAAAACTGATTGCAGTGCGGCAACTTAAATAAAAATCGCTCTCATCCTTGCCCGATTTCCCGACATGGCCGTCATGGTTTATAGAACCTCCCTTACGCAGGATTTCCCATGTCGCGCCTTGCTCGTCCCTTGCACCCACTGGCCTTGTCAGTGGCGATGGCTTTTGCCGCCGTGCCGTTGCTGACCGTCCAGTCCTCCTTTGCCGAAGAGACCAGCAGCGCCGTGCGCAGTTTCTCGATTCCCGCCGGTGACTTGAGCCAGGCGCTCAATAGCCTGGCCGAGCAGGCGGGCCTGGTGCTGGCGTTTGATGCAAGCCTGACGCGCGGTAAGCGCAGCAAGGGTTTAAGTGGGCAGTACGACACTGATGTGGCGCTGAATCAGTTACTCGCCGGCAGCGGCTTGCAAGCCTTGAAGCTCTCCGCCGACCGCTACCGCCTCGAAGCCATCCCGGATAACGGCGGGGCCATGGAGTTGCAGGCCACCACCATCAGCGGCGCATACCAGACTGAAAGCCCGACCGGGCCGGTGTCCGGTTATGTGGCCACGCGCAGCTTGTCGGGCACCAAGACCGACACGGCGCTAATCGAAACGCCGCAGTCGATCTCCATCGTCACCAAAGACCAGATGCGCGCGCAAAACGCCGAGAGCCTCAATCAGATCCTGCGCTACAGCGCCGCCGTCATTCCGGAAACCCGTGGCGCCACCGCATCGCGCCTGGACCAATTGACCATCCGGGGTTTCTCTCCGGCCACTTATCTCGATGGCCTGCGCATGCCCTCGAGCCGTGACGCCTTGCCGCAAAAGGATGCCTTTGACCTGGAACGCGTGGAAGTGCTGCGCGGCCCGGCCTCGGTCCTTTACGGGCAGGGCACGCCAAGCGGCGTGATCAACATGGTCAGCAAGCGCCCGCTGGATACGCCGTTTCACGAAGTAGGCGTGGAATACGGTACCTTCAACAAGAAGCGTACGACCTTCGACCTGAGTGGCCCATTGGATGATCAGGGCGTGTATTCCTACCGGGTGGCCGGGCTTTTCGACGATGCCGACGGGCAGGTAGAACACACCGAGACGCGCCGCCAGTCACTGTCCAGCGCCTTCACCTGGCGCCCGGACGACGCGACCTCGCTGACCCTGCTCGGGCATTTCCAGAAGGACCCCAAAGGCGCGTCCTACGGTTCGGTGCCGGCCTGGGGCTCGGTGCTGCACAGCCCGACCGGGCGCAGCATCGATGTGGACTTCTACGACGGCGAAAAGAATTTCGAGAAAAGTGACCGCGAGTACTACAGCATCGGCTGGGCATTCGAGCATCACTTCGATGACGTGTGGACCGTGCGCCAGAATGCGCGTTACCTGCGCAGCGAAGGCCAGTACCGCAGCCTCTACAGCAACTACCTGATGGCGGATTACCGCACCATCCGCCGCTCGACCATTGCCAGCGATGTCGACCTGGACGCCTACACCCTCGACAATCAGGTGCAGGCCAAATTCGACACCGGCCCGTTGCAGCACACCTTGTTGATGGGGCTTGATTACCAGAACACCAGCACCGACACCAAGTCCGGCTCGGGCGTTTACACCGCTGGCCCGACCCTGGATATCTTCAATCCGGTCTATGGCGCGTCGGTCCCGGTGCCGGCCTACACCACCGACGGCACTTCGCGCAGCGAGCAGACCGGTGTGTACCTGCAAGAACAGATGAAGTGGGACAAATGGGTCCTGTTGCTGGGCGGGCGCTATGACTGGGCCAGCACCGACAGTAGCACCAAGACGATTCGCACCGGCGCCAAGTCCGAGTCGTCCCTGGACAGCAAGGCATTTACCGGCCGTATCGGCCTGGTCTATCTGTTTGATAATGGTCTGGCACCCTATGCCAGCTACGCCGAGTCGTTCAACCCGCAGTCGGGCACCGGCTACGGTGGATCGGTGTTCAAGCCGACCGAAGGCAAGCAGTATGAAATCGGCATCAAGTACCAGCCGCCGGGCAGCAACAGCTTTATCACCGCGGCGATTTTCGACCTGCGCCAGACCAACGTGCTGACCACCGACCCGGACCCGACTCACCTGTGCGGCACCGGACGCTGCCAGAGCCAGGACGGCGAAGTGCAATCCCGTGGCTTTGAGCTGGAAGGCAAGGCCAGCCTCAATGACAACCTGGACATCACCGCGGCCTACGCCTACCTGGACAACCGCATCAGCAAGTCCAACAACACCGTGCGGTATGCACCCATCAGTGACATCGGCGTAGGCCCGGCCATCGCCGCCGAAGGCACCACCACTTACGGCGTGCCGCGTCACACCGCCTCGGCGTGGGCCGACTACACCTTCCATGATGGCAACCTGAAAGGTTTCGGTGCCGGTGCGGGGGCTCGGTATGTTGGCTCGTCCTGGGGCGATACGGCTAACACCCTCAAGGTGCCGGGCTACACCCTGTTCGATGCAGCCGTGCACTACGACATCCCGAACATCACCAGCCTGAAGGACAACCTGCGCCTGGCGCTCAATGCCACCAATCTGGCGAATAAAGAGTACGTTGCGTCCTGCTACTCCTATTCGTGGTGCTGGTATGGCTCGCAGCGCACCGTGCAGGCGAGCGCGACCTACCAGTGGTGAAGTAAAAAAGGCCTTGGCGAAAGAATTCGGGAGCAGCATCGCCAAGGCCGAAACGGGCTAGCGCTTAGCGGGCTCAATCCATTTGTTGACCACCGGCGCCTGCCACCGCTCAAGGGCATCGAGCAGGGCGCCGGGGTTGTCTTCGACGATCAGCATCTGGCTGTGTTCGGCCTTGATGAAGCCTTCCTGCACGCCGTGCGCGAACAGGCCCTGCAGCGGCGCGAAAAACTGTGCGGTATTCAGGCAGGCCACGCCTTTTTGATGCTCGCCCAATTGCGTCAGAGTCATCGCTTCCAGCAACTCCTCGAAGGTGCCGAGGCCACCGGGCAGGGCGATAAACCCATCGGCCAGTTCGCTCATGCGCGCTTTGCGGCTGCGCATGTCTTCGGTGATTTCATAGGCGCTGAGCCCTGGATGTATGTGCCCGAGCTCATGCAGCAATCGTGTGATGACGCCGATCACTTCGCCACCCTCAGCGAGCGCGCTGTCGGCAATCACGCCCATCAGACCCTTGGCGCTGCCGCCGTAGACCAGGCGAATACCACGTCGGGCGATTTCACGGCCCAGGGCTTTGGCGTCTTCACTGTAGCGAGGGTGGGTGCCGAAGTTGGAGCCGCAAAATACCGTGAGACTGCGCATCAGAATTCCTGGTTGGGGGAGGGCGTCGCAGTTTCACGGCTGTTGGCCGACAAGCACAGCGCCAAGAAATCACCTGATGACTAGGCCACCCAGCATTCCAGGAGGCGCCGGCCCAATGCTTCAGCGCTGGCCTGGGAGTCGATGTTGGCAAACCCCAGCAGCAGGCCGGGACCGCTGTGCTGCACGACATTCCATTCGCTCAAGGCTTCCGCGAAGAGGCCGACGCTTGCCAGTTTCTGCACCAGCAAGCGGTCCGATTGCGGGCTCTTGAATCGCAGGATCAGGTGCATCCCGCCAGGTTGTGCATCAATGGAAATATGCGCGCCCAATACCTTGCGCAACCCGTTGGCGGTGGCTTCGCGGCGCTCGCCGTACAGCTTGCGCATGCGCTGGATATGCCGGGCGAAATGCCCTTCGGCGATAAAACTGGCGACGATGGCCTGGGTCAGTTCCGGGCAGTTGCCGAGGAAGCTCTGGCTGACCTGTTCGAAACGCCCGACCTGGGAAACGGGCACCACGAGATACGCCAGGCGAATGCCGGGGAACAGCACTTTGCTGAAGGTACCCGCGTAAAGCACCCGGCCCTCGCGGTCCAGGCTCTTGAGCGCCGGTAGAGGGCGACTGACGTATCGGTACTCGCCGTCGTAGTCGTCCTCGATGATCCAGGCCTGTTCACGGCGGGCCCAGTCCAGCAGTTCCAGGCGGCGCGGCAGCGACAGCGACACACACAGCGGGCTTTGATGGGCGGGGGTGACAACCACGGCGCGGGCGGCGCTGAGGTGTTCTACGCAGAGGCCGTCCTGATCCACAGGTATGGGGATGGACTTGATCTGCAAGTGGTCCAGCAGCGGTCGTGTGGGCAGATAACCAGGGTCTTCGACCAGCACCGCGTCGCCGGGTGAGAGCAACGCATGGGTGACCAGGCTCAGCGTGTTGCGGTAGCCCGACGTGACAAAGATCTGCTCCGGCGTGCAGTGGATTCCTCGGGCCACCTGCAAGTAACTGGCGATAGCGGTGCGCAGCGAAGGCAGGCCGTAGACCGGCGGGTTGCCCATGTCCGCCAGTTGCGTGGCGCGCACGCAGCGGGCGGCGATTTTCGACCAGATCTTGCGTGGGAAAGCGTCCAGCGCCGGCAGGCCCATCTGAAAGGGCAGTACGTGTGACTGTTGTCGCACCGCGTTGTAGGGCGTGATGACCACCGGCGTAGGCTGGGCGCTCTGGATACCGTGCGCCACCACCGTGCCTGCCTGGCCGCGAGCCTCAAGATAACCCTCGGCGGTCAGTAATGCATAAGTGCTATCGATGGTACCGCGCGCGAGTCCCAACTCCTTGGCCAGCGCCCGCGCCGCCGGGACACGCTCGCCGGGCTTGAGCAGGCCTTCGGCGATGGCACTGCGAAAACGCCAGTAAAGCTGACGGTAGATCGGCTCGGCCGAGGTAGGGTCCAAAGGGGGCAACGTGTGCATGGGGGGGAGATTTCCTGGTCGCGGCTGCCTTAACTGTAGCGGCTGCATGACCTGTACCCAAGGACCATAACTGCAACATTTGACTAGGCCATCATGGTCTGGTCACCGGGTCCATTCTTGGCTCTTCAGAGGTGAGCCATGGCGCTGCAACATGGTGCCTTCACTCAACCTCGACAGGATTTATCATGACCACTCGCCTCGATTACACCCAAGCATCCCCGGAAGGCTACAAGGCTTTCGGCGG
This sequence comes from Pseudomonas reactans, assembly GCF_013385825.1. GTDB lineage: Bacteria > Pseudomonadota > Gammaproteobacteria > Pseudomonadales > Pseudomonadaceae > Aquipseudomonas > Aquipseudomonas reactans. The sequence continues at coordinate 6,096 of NZ_JACAPG010000009.1, forward strand.
CGTTTATGTCTACCTGCAAAACTGCGGTCTGCCCAAGACGCTGATCGACCTGGTTTACCTGCGCGTTTCGCAGATCAACGGCTGCGCCTTTTGCATCGATATGCACTCGCGCGACCTGCTCAAGCAAGGCTTGGCCGTGGACAAGCTGGTGCTGGTGCCGGTGTGGCACGACGCACGGGATGTGTTCACCCCCCGCGAGCGCATCGCCCTGGCTTTCGCTGAAGCGGTCACCCACAGCGACGTCTCGGACGCAGAGTACGCAGCGGCCGCCGCCGAGTTCAGCGCCAAGGAGCTGGCCGACCTGACTTACGGCATTGCCTTGATGAACGCATTCAACCGCCTGGGCATCACCTTTCGCACCACGCCGGCTGCGGCCAACTGAAACCTGGCGCAATAAGGCAATTTAATGGCCCCTTTGTAACAAAATCCTCGCCAGAATCGCTTTTATTTTCAGGTGGTTAGGTGAGGATGCAAATGCGCTCTGTTGGAATCATGCTGATCGCCTGCTCCCTGGCCGGCGGCGCGGCTGCCGTGCAGGCACGGGAGCTGCGCGAGGGTGACAAGTACATGTGCAGTTGGGGCGCCGGCACCGCCGCCAGGGCCCAGGAACTCAAGCTGTCGGGCGTGTCGTTGTACGCGGCGCGGCAGAAGATCCAAAGCATGAAGTTCAGCAAGTCCTGGATGCGCATGATGGCCATGGGCATTACCGAACAGACCTACGACAGCCGTTCACGGCTCAAACCCGAGGCGATCCGCCAGGGCTTCTATCAGGATTGCGTGCGCTACAAAGTCGCACGCAAATAACGGCTTAACGTGACAGCGGCGAGCTGGCGTCTTCCTGGAAATACACCTTCGCCGTCTCAATAAACCGCCGATTGGCCTGGGACAGGTATTCGCTGGCGCGCCAGCACAGGTTGAAGTGCATGAACTGCGCCGGCTCGAATGAAACGCCGGCCAACCCTGGCTCTTGCTCCTGCACCGACCGCAGCAAGGTGGACACGCCCATGCCGTTGCGCGTGGCGGTAATCACCAGCGGCACGAAGTTGCTTTCCAGGGCTATGTTGAAACGCACGCGGGCGTTGTTGCAAAAGGCGTCCAACAGATGGCGTTGCAGGAAGGTGTTGTCGAACACCAGCATCGGTTCGTGTTGCAGCCGCTGCGCCGAGATGGACGAGAGGCCCGCCAGCGGGTGATCTTCGGCCATGCACAACACCATCTCATCGCTGCCGAGCAGCACCGACTCCCACGCCGGATCAACCCGTCGCGACTCCAACAACGCCACATCGATGTCCCGCGTTGCCAGGCGTTCGCTGATGTCATCGGCGCTGCCTTCCACCACATGCATGGCAATTCCAGGGTATTGGGCGCGAAATTGCATCAGCAGGTCGGGAATATGACGGATGCCGTACATGGGCGGCACGCCAACGCGGATTTCGCCGCTGTGCAGTTGGGTCAAGTCCTGCAATTCACGGCGGGCACCGGCCAAGCCTTCAAGGCACGTCTCGGCGCGTGCCAGGAACAGCTGGCCTTCGGCAGTCACGCTGATCTGCCGCGTCGCGCGGTTGAACAGGGCCACGCCTAACTCACCCTCCAACCGGCTCACCGCCATGCTCAGTGCCGGCTGTGCCACGTGCAAGGCCTGGGCGGCCTTGGTGAAGCTGCCTTGGCGGGCGATCTCGACGCAGTACTCCAGCGCTTTCAGGTTCATGACGGCTCACATAACAAAGAGTGATGGCTGGCTTCACAAATGGATATTTTCTGTGATGAAGGCAAGTCTATAGCCTGTCGGCATTCTTCTCCATGCCGAGTGCTCCTCCATGCCCAACCATTGGCTCTTCACACTGATTATCGGCGCGCTGGGCGGCAGCCTTGCCAGTTGGGCGGGGTGGCCGTTGCCCTGGGTGATCGGTTCGCTGGTCGCCGTGATGCTGATCCGTTGCGCCGGCAGCTTGGTGCCGGAAATCCCCCATGGCCGCCAAGCCGGGCAACTCATCGTGGCGGTTGCCATCGGCTGTCATTTCACGCTGCCGGTGATGCAGCAAGTGGCGGCTCATCTCGGGCTGATCGTCACGGCGGTGTTGCTGACGCTGGTACTGGCGCTGTGTTCGGTGCTGATCCTGCATCGCTGGGGCGTGCCGTTCAGCACAGCGTTCTTCGCCTTGATGCCGGCCAACTCCAGCGAGATGGTGCACCTGGGCCGCCAACGCCAGGGGGACACCAGTTTTATTGCCGCCGCCCATAGCATCCGATTGTTGCTGATTCTTTTGACGGTGCCGGCTGTCGCCACTTTCGGGATGCCCCCTGTAGCTGCGCATGCGCCATTGCCGGTCATCTGGCCCTGGCTGATCTTCATCCTCGCCGTGGGCTGGCTGGCGGCCCTGGGTTTCAAGCAGTGCAAGTTGCCTAACCCCTGGACCTTCGGGCCGTTCCTGATTTGCGCGGTGGGGGTGGGCTGCAATCACCTGTCGATGAGCATGCCGGGCTGGCTCAGCGGCAGCGGCCAATTGCTGATTGGCTGCGCATTGGGCGTCGCGTTTGACCGCAGTTTCTTCCAGCGCGCACCGGGCCTGCTGGGCAAAGTGCTGCTGCTATTGACCGGTTCGGTGATCGCCAGCGCATTGGCCGCCTGGGCGCTGGGTGCCGGGTTGGGCATGCCGTGGCTGTCGCTGGCCCTGGGCATGATGCCCGGCAGCGCGCCGGAAATGAGCCTCACCGCCGAGGCACTGGGCCTGGCCGTTACATTGGTGACGGCGATGCAGGTGATCCGCATGTTGCTGATCCAGGCGGCGTGCCTGCCGTTGTATCGCCTGTTGGATCGGCCTTCTGAAGCACCGTCCAGTGCAAAATCTGCGTAGACCTGTCCAACTTCGCCCCGGCGCCACTCGCCATACTGGCGCCAGGTAACGACGAGGCCCAAGCCATGACTGACTATGTATTCACACCTACGCAAACCCCGTCCCTGGCCGTGCAGGGCAGCGAAGCACGCTTCCCGCTGCGCCGGGTGTTCTGTGTGGGTCGCAACTACAGCGAACACGCTCGTGAGATGGGGCATGACCCGGACCGCGAGCCGCCATTCTTCTTCATGAAACCGGCGGATGCCGTGGTGCCGGCCGAAGGCGTGATCGCCTATCCGCCGCTGACCGCCGACCTGCACCACGAAGTGGAACTGGTGGTGGCCATCGGCAAGGGCGGGGTGGAGATCAGCCCGGAACAGGCGTTTTCCCACATCTGGGGGTATGGCGTCGGCATCGACCTGACCCGTCGCGACCTGCAAGCCCAGGCGAAGAAGCTGTCACGCCCGTGGGATTGGGCCAAGGCTTTTGATGCGTCCGCACCGACGACTGCGCTGCAACCGGTGAGCGTGGTCGGGCATCCGTCCAGCGGCAAGATCTGGCTCAACGTGAACGGTGAACAGCGCCAGGTGGGCGACCTGGCCGACCAGATCTGGTCCGTCAGTGAAGTGATCAGCCATGCCTCCAAATCCGTCGCACTGAAGGCCGGCGACTTGATCTTCACCGGCACTCCGGTAGGCGTCGGCACCTTGCAACCAGGCGATGTCATCACCGCCGGCATCGACGGCATCGGCGAGTTGCGTTTCACCCTCGGCCAGGGTTGAGGTTACAGTGGTGCCCAGGCCGCCCGAGAGACCGTTATGCCAGGCACCCGCGTCACCACTTACGGCATGGAACAACGCAGCGACCGCCCCGACTTCTACATCCGCGACAAACGCGGGCGAGCGGCGCTGACCAGCCCCCATCGCCATGAGTATTTCCAGATCCAGATCAACCTCGGTGGCGACACCGTGCAGCATATCGGCGGCGCGGTGCGGCCGTTTCCGCGCAAGGCGCTGGCATTTATCCTGCCTCACCGCCTGCATGTAATTCCCCATCCCGAAGAGGGCGAATTCATGCTGATCAACTTCAGCCAGGCGTTTTTCCTGCCGCAGTTGACGTGCGATCCGCTGGACCTGGAAGACATTCCCATCGGCCAGGCGCCGGAGCTGTCGCCGTTTCGCTTCCAGGAGCAGTTGGACTTCATTCTCGAAGACGCGGCGTTCGAGCAGGTGCAAACCTGGCTTGCCCACATGCGCGAACTCGATGCCCACCGCACCTTCGGCGCCCGCGAACGCCTCAAGGGCTACCTGTTTCAACTGATCGGCCTGGTCTGCGAACAGTACGCCGAGCCGTTGCAGGCCTTCGCTGCCAACAATGCCACGCGGCGTGGACGCAAGGATGCATTGGCGCGGGTGCAGGGCTATATTCGCGAGCACCTGCATGAACCCACCCTCAACCTCACGGATGCAGCGGCGGCGGCGTTCCTGTCGCCCAACTACCTCACTCACCTGTTGCGCAAGGAAACCGGCAAACCCTTCTCGCAACTGGTGCTCGACCGCCGCATGCAGTTGGCGCGCACCTTGTTGCTCAACAGTGCGCAGATGATCGGCACGGTTGCGCACCGCTGCGGTTTTACCGACGAGGCGTATTTTTCCCGATGTTTCCGCAAGGCCCATGGCGTGGCACCGGGGCAATTCCGACGGCAACAGCGCGAGGCTCTGTAGGGCGTTTTACAAATCCACGACATTCAGTATGTTTCTATTTGCATACAATTGCGCCCTCTACTAGGGAGGCCAGTATGCAAACGCTAATCCGCGTGGCGACGCAGGACGATGTCGACACGCTCTTCGCCATTCGCACCTCGGTGGTGCAAAACCATTTGAGTGTCGAGCAAATGGCCGACCTGGGTATCACGCCGCAGGTGCTGGCCGACAGTATCCGCGCGGCGCCTTGCGTTTGGATCGCCGAGGTGGATGGCCAACCGGCCGCGTTTGCCATGGTCGATCAGGCCGAAGGCGAGGTGTTCGCGATGTTCGTGCGGCCGGCTTTCGAGAACCTCGGCCTGGGTCGTCGACTGATGGCCGTGGCCGAGGCTGCGCTGTTTGAACACCATGATCGGTTGTTCTTGATTACCGACGGCCGTGACGGAATCCGTGCCAACGGGTTTTATCAGCGGCTGGGGTGGAGCGTGGTCGGTCCAGTAGACGGCGATGACGTGCGTTACGAGAAGAGCAGGGCGCAATAACGTCATGAGCCCACCCGAGCCGCCGTCTTCCAATAGCTTTCGCTACTTTGTGCTCGGCGTGCTCTGTGCTGCGGTGTTGCTGGGGTTCTATTTTGTGCGGCTCAACGCCGAGGTTGACCGCGAGCGGGAAGCCGCCAACCAACGCCTGGCGCTGTGCAGGCAGGTGGAAAGTGTAGGGCGCTCGGTACTGCCCAATAGCCTTGAAACCCAGGAAGCCTGCAAACAATTGAATGAGCGTATATCCAAAAGTGTAACGCCGCTTTAATCCAATAACCCTTTTTTATAAGTGGAAATAGTGTCGGTAGTTGCACCAAAAAGTGGCACTCATAGACCGTGCTACCTTAAAAAATGTGTGGTTATTGAATGACTTACAGCGATTTTAATCCGACGAAAGGATTAAAATAATCTTGTTACAGGTTTTTACAATCGTTACTATAGCCGGGCGTTCACCTCCCACGGTTTATGCATTTTTAAATCCCAAGTTTCCATCAGCTACTTGGGATTTTTTTTGCCTTTAATTTGACCTTCGCGTCAAACTTCATCGCCAGCGAACTCGGCGCGCATCCGCCCATTACGTTTGGCCTGATACAGCAACTTGTCGACCTCTTCGACAAATCCCAGCATCGGACTGTCGGGTTTCACGATGCGTGTACCGACGCCCAGGCTCAGGGTCAGCAGGTTCGACACCGCCGAAAAACCATGCTCGATCTGCTGCTGGCGGATCAGGTGCAAGCAACGCTGCGCCACTTGCCGGGCGGAATCCGCATCAGTTTCCGGCAGCAACCACACAAACTCTTCGCCGCCAATACGCGCAATGAAATCCCTCGGACGGTTGGCCGCCTGGGACAGGGTGTTCGCCACCTGACGCAGGCATTCATCGCCCTTGATATGGCCGTAGTGGTCGTTGTACTGCTTGAAAAAATCGATATCCAGAATGATCAGCGACAGGGGCAATTGGCTACGCTGGGCGCTGGCCCATTCACGCTCCAGCACCGTGTCAAACATACGCCGGTTGGCGATGCCGGTCAGGCCGTCCTGGTAGGAATATTCCTCAAGTTGTTTTTGCAGGCGCACCAGGTGCTCTTCGGTCTTCTTGCGCTCACTGATATCGAACATGAACCCGATCAGCGCCTCGACCTCGCCGTCCTTGCGCACCACGTGCACCACATCGCGAATCCACACGTAGTCGCCGTTCACGGTCAGCGCGCGGTAGTCCGCTTCGTGGTCCACCCCGGCGCGCGATTGCGACACGCAGAAATTCACCACGTATTCACGATCATCCGGGTGCATGCGCTCCACCCAGTCGTCCACGCTCACCCAACTCTGCGGGGTCCAACCCAGCAAGGTCTCGATCTGCGGGCCGATGTAGCTGAAGGTCATGCTCTGCCAATCAATGCGCCAAGGGATGGCCTTGGTCGACTCCAGCAAGGTCTTGTATACATCGCTGTCGGGTTGGCTCGGAGGGTCGATGCTCATAGGGGTTTGGCTCAAGATGATGGCGAAAAGCCAAGAGCGTCTTGTGATCGACGCATTGAGTCAAGCCCTCGCCGGAGCAGCAGACGAGAGGTCGAAACGCGGGTTTTCTGGCGTCAGTGATTCGGCGTTTTCGGGGCGAAATGAGGCATGGCTAACACTTTTGCATTAATGCTTCCATGGCCTGTAGAACCTCATCTACTCTGTCTCCATCACAACACCTCGTGAGGCCCAGGGATGGGAACTTGTCATGATTTCAATCGTTGAATTCAACCGCATCATGGCCTCGGGCTTCCTGCCGCTGGCATGCGATTGCACCTTGAACAGCGACGGCTCGTTGCGTATCAATATCTTCGAGCCCGTGTCCGGCCGGGTCGACCTGCTGCTGACCGGGGTGTCCCCCGAAGGTTTGGACAGCATCCGTTCCATCTCAAACCTGATTGGCGAGTTGCGCACCGAAATCAAGGCCGGGCGCCGGGGTTTTGCGGCAGTCGGCTAGCCGTTGACGCTGTGGGTCGGCGTATCGAGCGCGCCGTAATAGCGCCAGCAGCAATGGCGGTGTTCCGGCACGATCACGCAGCCGCTGAGGCTGGCGATCAGCAGTGCGGCAACCAGCATATAAAGTCGGCGGGACATGGTGTTTCCTCTTGGGTTGATCAGCGTTAATCCTTCAACGTTGCCACCTGCGTAAATCCGTCGCGAAGCTTGCAAACCTTTCATCAAGTGCCTTCATCCCCTGGGCAATACTGCCTGCGACAATAATCTGCGCGTCCTGCGACGGATTTTTCGACACGCCCCGTTCAACCCATCAGCAACCGGCACTTTCGCCCGTTGCATGAAGGAGTTGCCATGAGACCCCTGGCCACATTGCGCTTTGCCTTGCTTGCTCCGCTGGCCCTTGCCGCGTTTGTCAGCACCCCGGTGTTTGCCCAGACCGAAATCATCATCCGCCAGGCGCCGCCACCGGAGCGTGTGGAAATGGTCCCCGTGGAGCGGCCAGGTTACGCCTGGGACCGTGGCCACTGGCGCTGGGAAGGGCGCGGCTATGGCTGGGTGCCAGGCCACTGGCAGCCGGTGATGCGCAATGCGCGGTGGGAGCCCGGCCATTGGGAAGCCCACGGTCCCAACTGGTATTGGCGCGAAGGGTATTGGAACCGCTGACCGAGAATTGCCCGATTGAAAGACTCTGATCCGGACGTTGAACTGCTCGCACGCATCGGCAACAACGAACCTGCGGCCGTCAACGAAATGGTGACGCGCAAACTGCCGCGTCTGCTGGCACTCGCCAGTCGGATCCTGGGGGATGCCGACGAAGCCAAGGACGTGGCCCAGGAAAGCTTCCTGCGCATCTGGCGCCAGGCGGCCCGTTGGCGCAGTGGCGAGGCGCGTTTCGACACCTGGCTGCATCGGGTGGTGCTCAACCTGTGCCATGACCGCTTGCGTCGGCGCAGGGAACGTCCTTTGAACGAGGAGGAGGCGCTGGAGCTGGCGGACAGCGCACCGCCTCTGGATGAACAATTGGAAAGCGCCGACCGCAACGCGCGCATGGCCGCCGCGTTGGCCGCTTTGCCCGCGCGTCAGCGCGAGGCGATTGTGTTGCAGTACTACCAGGAGCTGTCGAACATCGACGCCGCGGCCCTGATGAATATCAGCGTCGAGGCACTGGAGAGCCTGCTGTCGCGGGCCCGCCGCCAGTTGCGCAGCCAACTTGCCGATACACCCGGGCTTGCCCGCCCAGGAAGGGGAACATCATGACACTCGAACGATTTGCTTATCTGGCCGACGCCTATGGCGCCAACCTACAGCGTTGGCCCTTGGCTGAACGCGGGGCGGCTCAGGCGCTGCTCGACGGCGGTAATGTCAGTGCCCGTGAAGTGTTGGATCAGGCCAGTTGGCTCGACGCCCAGCTGGACAGCCATCAACTGGCATTCACCGACCCGGCGCTGGCCCGGCAGATCCGCCTGTCAGCGCCGCGCCGGATGTCGTTCTGGTCGCGCTATGCCGCTTGGCTGTCACCGGCGGGACTGGTGGGCGTGGGCATTGCGGGGGTTGTCACCGGCATGCTGGTGGCGTCCATGAGCGTGCCGCTGCCGATGGTGTCCGCCGAGGTATTGCCCAGTGTGTTTGACCAGGGCGATGCGCAAGTCATCTTTACCGTCAATGCCGAGGAATCCGAGCAATGAGTACCCAATCCCTTAAACCGTGGTTGCTGGTCTCGGTGTTGCTCAATGTGTTTTTGATGGGCGGGGTGGGCGGGGCGGTTTACCACTGGATGGCCAGTGCCAAGCCTGTTGAGGCGGTGGTCAACCAGCATGGGTTGCGGCAGGCGATGGTCAAGTTGCCGCCGGAGCGGCGACGGGAACTGCGCCAGTTGTTGCGTCATAACCGCGCCGATAGCCAGCCGTTGGTGATGGCCGGGCGGGAGGCGCGGTTGGGGGTGATCAAGCAGTTGGAGGCACCGACGCTGGACCGGGATGTGCTGGTCACCGAATTGGCCAAGGCTCGCGAGGCGGATATGGCGCTTCGTGCCTTGGTGGACACCACGTTGGCGCAGTTTGCCAGCACCTTGCCCCAGGTCGATCGGCAAAAACTGGTCGAGGCGTTGTACCTGCGCGGGCAGGGCAAACCTAAGGAAAAACTCAAGGCGCCGGTAGCGGACTCAAGATAGCGGGCAAAAAAAATCCCGCCGGGAAGGGCGGGATCGGGATTCAGGGTTGCCCGTGAATCAAGCCGGGAACAGCTCGCTCAGCTTCATCGCCAGCATCATGTCGCCTTCGGTGCGCAGTTTGCCGCCCATGAAGGCTTGCATGCCGTCGGTTTCGCCGCTGACGATGCCTTTCATGGTTTCAGCGTCCATCACCAGGGTGACCTGGGCGTCTGGGTTTTCGCCTTCCAGCAGTTCGCAGGTGTTGTTTTTCACCACCAGCGAGAAGTTCTGGGTGTCGTCGATACGGAAACCGAACACCAGGTCCAGGCCGTCGGCAGCGGCTGGGTTGAATTTGGCTTTCATTGCTTCTACAGCTTTGGCTACGTCAGTCATGGTTTCGATCCTTTAGGGTGGAGTCCAGTGACCTTGGGGTCACGGTTGGCCGCAGTTCATCGGAACGTGATGAGCTGCGGCGCCTTCAACAGTTGCAAGTGGGTATGACTGTTGAAGGAAGCCAGTGCCACCTCGCGACCGCGGAATTTCAGCTGGTTGAGCGAGGTGTTAACAATTTGCCAGTTCAGTTCGAAGGCCTGGGCTGCGGGCATCCGGGTAATCAGGTGGAGCAGGGCGGTGATGGTGCCGCCCGAGGTGAACACCGCAATTTTCTGCGTGTTGTCCGCCGCTTCAAGAATGCGTTGCAAGCCGCCCTGGACACGCTCCACAAAGCCCAGCCAGCTCTCCAGCCCCGGTGGATCATAGGTGCCGGCCAGCCAGCGCTCGATGATCAGGGCGAAGATGCGCTGGAATTCGCTGCGGTTCTGCGCGGCATTGCGCAGGATCTCCAGGGCTTCGGGTTCGGTGGTGAGCAGATCGGGGAGCAGGGCGCGAATGATCGCGTCGGCATCGAATTCGTTGAAGGCGCTGTCGATTTCCAGCGCCGGCACCGGCAGGCCCAGGGCATTGTACTGATCGAACGCGGCGGTGGCGGTGTGCTGCTGGCGGCGCAGGTCGCCGGCCACACAGCGGTCGAACACCAGGCCCATGTCGGCCAAGTGGCGGCCGAGCACCTGTGCCTGTTCCACGCCGACGGGCGACAGGACGTCATAGTCGTCTGCACCGAAGGAGGCCTGGCCATGTCGAATCAGATAGATGCTGCCCACGTCCGTTTTCCCGGTACGTTGAAAGTCTGGCGAGGTTATGAGGATGCCTGCGAGCTGTCAATGAAAAAACATACGCTTGTTTTAAAAGCGCGTTGGAGGGCGCCTGGTGGCGGTTTGAGCACTGGCTCCCGGCAAGCCCCGTCGGTATGCTTGGGCAATCCGCGCCTGGCGCACTGCATTTGTAAGGAGAACCATGGATTTTTTGGCCGAATACGCGAGCTTTCTGGCGAAGACCGTCACTCTGGTGGTCGCTATTCTGGTGGTACTGGTCAGTTTCGCGTCGCTGCGCAGCAAGGGGCGTCGTAAATCCGCCGGTCAATTGCAGGTCAGCAAACTCAATGACTTCTACAAGGGTTTGCGTGAACGCCTGGAGTCGACGCTGCTCGACAAGGACCAGCTCAAGGCCCTGCGCAAGTCCGAAGGCAAGGCCGAAAAGAAGAAGGGCAAGCAGAAAGCCGAGGCCAAGCCACGGGTGTTTGTGCTGGACTTTGATGGCGATATCAAGGCGTCGGCCACCGAGAGCCTGCGCCATGAAATCACCGCGTTGTTGAGCCTGGCCACGCCGAAGGATGAAGTGGTACTGCGCCTGGAAAGCGGCGGCGGCATGGTGCACAGCTACGGCTTGGCTTCGTCGCAACTGGCGCGTATCCGCCAGGCCGGCGTGCCGTTGACCGTGTGCATCGACAAGGTGGCGGCCAGCGGCGGCTACATGATGGCGTGCATCGGCGAGAAGATCATCAGCGCACCGTTTGCCATCCTCGGCTCCATTGGCGTGGTAGCGCAGTTGCCAAACGTCAACCGTCTGCTGAAAAAGCACGACATCGACTTTGAAGTGCTGACTGCCGGTGAGTACAAACGCACCCTCACGGTGTTTGGCGAAAACACCGAGAAGGGCCGCGAGAAGTTCCAGGAAGACCTGGACATCACCCATCAACTGTTCAAGAACTTCGTCTCGCGTTACCGCCCGCAGTTGGCGATTGATGACGTCGCGACCGGAGAAGTGTGGCTGGGTGTTGCAGCCCTCGACAAGCAACTGGTCGATGAGCTGCAGACCAGCGATGAATACCTGGCCACCAAGGCCAAGACCGCCGAGGTGTTCCACCTGCACTATGCCGAGCGCAAGAGCTTGCAGGAGCGCGTAGGCCTGGCGGCCAGTGGTTCGGTGGACCGCGTGCTACTGACCTGGTGGAGCCGGTTGACCCAGCAGCGATTCTGGTAAAAATGCTCAGCGGTGCGCAGGTTTCATTGAGGCCTGTTGCACTGCTGGTAGGGGGTTTCTCATTAATATCCCCACCACCAGCGCCCCCAGCAATCCCAATAACCCCGCCACCCACAGCACGCCACTGAACCCGCCCACAAACGCCTGCCGTGCCATTGGCTGCACCAACAGCCGTGCCGACTCCGGCAACAACCCCATCGCCGCCGGCATGTCACCCGCGACGACGCGTGAAGCAATACCGTTAACCTGAGCCTGCCATTGTGTGTCGATGCTTGCGCTCAACAACTGTTCGCTATGACTGCTCAATAGCGCCCCATACACACCGATCGCCAACATGATCGCGCTGAAGCGCATGGTGGTGCTCATACCGGACGCCATCCCGGCACGGTCTCGCGGCACGCAGGCCATAATGTTTTTCTGCGTATCGCCATTGAGCAGGCCTGCCCCGGCACCTGTCACCGCAATCGCCAAGGCAAAGGGCAGGTAACCCCCCACGTTTACCGCCCAGGCGCTCAAGAGGTTGCCGCAGCCCACCAGGGTCAAGCCGGCCGCCATCATCGTTGCTGGCGCGAAACGCCCTGCCAGGCGGGCGCCAATGCGTGGGCAGATCAGCATGGTCAGCGCAAACGGCAGCATGCCCAGGCCCGAGGCGATCGCGGAGAATCCCAGGCCGTTCTGCAGGTAGAACGGCAACAAGGTCATCATCACCTGGGCACAACCGGCGTAGGCAAACATCCCCAGCAAGGCGCCGATAAAGCGCGGGTGACGGAACAGTTGCAGGTCGACCATGGGTCGCTGTTGTACACGTTCGACGACGACAAATACGCCCAGCAAGGCCGCGCCGCCTATGAGCCGGGCGTAGGTCAATGGGTTGTCCCAGCCGATGCGATTGGCTTCGATCAAACCCCAGATCAGACACAGCAGGGCGGCGCTGAAGGCCAGGCTGCCCCAAGGGTCGAGTCGCGCCGACTGGGTATCGCGGGATTCCTCAATGGCGCGCAGCACCATCGCCATCAGCCCCAGGCCCACCGGTAGGTTGAGATAGAAAATCCAGCGCCAGCCCAGGTACTCGGTGATCAAGCCACCCAGGGTCGGTGCGGCGGTCATGGCCACGCCCATGCAGGCGCCCCAGAAGGCCCAGGCTTTTGCCCGCTCCACGTCGTCATGGAAGGTGTGGCCGATGGAGGCGAGCGCCGAGGTCAATAGCAGGGCGGCGCCGACGCCTTTGATCGCGCGTGCGATGTCCAGGAACACAGCGTTGGGCGCCGCGCCGCAGCCCAGGGAGGCCAGGATAAAAATGCTCAGCCCCCAGATCAGGGTCTTCTTGCGGCCAAAGCGATCGGCGATGCTGCCGGCGGGCAATAACAGTGCGGCAAACGCGAGCATATAGGCACTGACGACCCATTCGATGTCGGCAAAGTTCGCGCCCAGGTCGCGGGCGATGCTGGGCAGCGTCACGGCGACGATGTTGGTGTCGAGCACGATCAGCGAGCAAACGCCGGATGCGGTCAGCAGTGTGAGGCGTGGACTGACCCGGTTCATGGTTGAATTACCTTGCAGGCAATGCTGATAAGGCGGTTGACGGACATCGCAAGGGCTCTCTAGTGTTCAGGTTTTGTGAGCTTATGCCAGGCCGGCATTGCTTTTGTTAGCCGCCATGAAGTACTTCATTACCTTTGAGCTAATGCTGTTATGGATATTCGTCATTTTCGCTACTTCCTGGCCGTTGCCCGCCAGCGCAACTTCACGCGGGCCGCGGAGCAATTGGGCATTGCGCCCCCGACGCTAAGCCGTCAGATCCAGGACATGGAAGCGGCGCTGGGGACGCGTCTGTTTGTCCGCCAGCAACGCGAAGTCAGCCTGACCGAAGCCGGTGCTGCCTTATTGATCGAAGCTGAGGCTACCGTGCGCCAGTTTGAGTTCGCCCAGCGCAATGCCCAGCGCGCCGGGCGTGGCGAGATCGGCCATATTGAATTGGGCTACGTGGCGTCGGCGGTGTATTCGGGCCTGTTGCAGCGGCAAATGCAGGCGTTCGGCCAGGCGTTTCCAGATGTGAGCGTGAATGTGCGCGAATGTGCGATGGCGACGTTGCCTGTCGCGGTAGCGGACGGGCGTGTCGATATTGGTTACATCCGCTCGCCCATGACGCTGCCGGAAGGGGTCGAGGCGGTGCGCCTGGACAGCGAAGGGTTTGTCTTGGCGCTGTCCCAGGACTCCTGGCTGCTGGGGCTCAAGGCCATCGGTTGCACGCATTTGGAGAACGAGACATTCATCTTGCCGGAGCAAATCAGCGGCACCTTGCAGGTGGCCGCGCAAGGTGGCTACGCACCGCGCCTGGGGCCGCAACCCGGTGGGTTGGTGGCGGTGGTGGCGTTGGTGTCGCTCGGGCAGGGCGTGGCGGTGGTGCCGGCGTCCATGGTCGGGCATGTGAGTCTGCCAGGCGTGGTGTACCGCAGCATTCAGGGCGCTGACGCGTCGTCGTGGCTGTCGTTGATTCACCGGCGCTTCGAAAAAGCGCCGGCGGTCGTGCGATATATCCAGCAGGTCAAGCAGACAGTCGCGTCTGCACCGAATCGGCCAGACGCGTGAGGATCAGGCAGCACGACACGGCGCCGGCATCCAGCACGCCGAGGGAACGTTCGCCCAGGCGACTGGCGCGGCCGATTTTGGCCACCAGGTCCTTGGTCGAGTCGCGGCCCTGTGACGCGGCGGCTTTCATCGCATTCAAAGCGTCGCTGAAGGAAGCCCCTGAGGCGTGCGCCCGCTCAAAAGCCTCAACCGCCGGGATCAGGGTGTCCATCAGGCATTTATCGCCCACACCCGCGTCCGTAATGTCCTGCAACGAGGTCAAGCCGCCCCGCAGCAAATGAGCAAAGGTCGCGGCGTCGATGTCGTCACTGCTGCGCACTTCATCGGCCATGCCGATAAACAGGCTGCCATACAAAGGCCCCATGGAGCCGCCGATGCCTTCCATCAAGCTGAGCGTCAACTCATCCAGCGCCTCGGCCAGGGTCAGTTGGCGTCCTTCAATGGTGCGCCCGCAATGGGCAAAACCCTTGGCCATGTTGATGCCGTGGTCGCCATCGCCGATGGCGCCGTCGATTTCACTGAGGTATTCGCGGTTGGCGACGATCACGCTGACCAGGTCGCTGACGATGGCGCCGCCGTCTCGGGTGGAAAAATGCTGGCTCATGGTTCACTCCGCCTGGGTCATGCCGATGGAGCGGCAGGGTTGATCGATCAGGGTGGCAAGCTCTGCGTCGAGGCCGAGCAGGGTCAGGGTCACGCCCATCATTTCCAGGGAGGTGAAGTAGTTGCCGACGTAGCAACGGTGAATCTTCAAACCTTTGGCCGTGAGCTGTTTTTCGACCTCGGCATAGAAAACATACAACTCCATGACCGGCGTGGCGCCCAGGCCCGAGACCAGCACTACCACGCTGTCGTCCTGGCTGAAGTCGCGGTCGGCGAGGATCGGCGCGAGCATGCGTTCGGCCATGGCGGCAGCCGGTTCGATGGGGATTACCTCGATGCCCGGTTCGCCATGATGGCCGATGCCCAGTTCCATCTGGCCGTCAGGGATCTGGAAGTTCGGCTTGCCCACCGCCGCAATGGTGCACGGCGTGAGGCCGATACCAATCGAGCGGCAGTGGTCGACGGTTTTCTGTGCGACCCGGATCACGCCGTCCAGGTCGTAATGCTGAGCGGCAGCAGCGCCACCGATCTTCCACATGAAAATCTCCCCGGCCACGCCCCGGCGCTTGGCAATCTCGGCTTTGGGGGCGGACGCTACGTCGTCGTTGGCGACCACCGTACGGATGCGCATGTCTTTGCTGGCGGCCATTTTCATCGCCAGCTTCACGTTCATGTTGTCGCCAGCGTAGTTACCATAAAGGCAGGCCACGCCTGCGCCATGGTCGGCGGCGCGGAAGGCGTCGAAAAAACTCTTGGCGGTGGGTGAGGAAAAAATCTCGCCCACCGCCACGGCATCCACCAGGCCTGGGCCGACGTAGCCAAGGAAGGCCGGCTCGTGGCCCGATCCGCCGCCGGTGACAATGCCGACGCGGCCAGGCGCAGAAGGCTTGGCCTTGACGATGACGCGTGGGTTGGTCTCGAACTGGCGCAGCTCGGGGTGCGCGACCAGAATGCCGCGCAGCATGTCCTCGACCACCTGGTCCGGATCGTTGATGACTCGATTCATAACGCGGGTTCCTGTTCTTGTTGTTAATTGTAGGAGCGAGCTTGCTCGCGAAGATCGCCAACGATAACGCAGGGCCATCAGATGGGCCGCGGCGCCTGTGGGTTTTTCGCGAGCAAGCTCGCTCCTGCAGTAAGGGCGGAAGCGGTTGAGGTTTGGTCAGGGCTCCAGGACTACCTTCAGCGATTTATCGCCGCGCTCCATCACCGCGAACGCTTCCTTGAAGTCCGCCAGCGCAAACTTGTGGGTCACCACGTCGCGCATGTCGATCTTGCGGTTGCCGATAAAGTCGATGGCGCGTGGGTACATATACGGCCCCAGGTGTGAGCCGAGAATGTCGAGTTCCTTGCGGTCACCAATGATCGACCAATCTACGGTGGCCTCGTCGTTGAACACACTGAATTCGACGAAACGCCCCAGTTTTCGCAGCATCGCCAGGCCCTGGTTCACCGCCTTGTGGTGCCCGGTGGCTTCGATATAGATGTCGCAGCCATAGCCATCGGTGATCTCGCGGATTTTCGCCAGTACGTCCACCTCGGCCGGGTTCCAGACTTCGTCGGCGCCCATGCGCAGGGCGAGGGCGGCGCGTTCGGGTTTCATGTCCAGCACGATGAGCTTTTTCGGATTGCGCAGGCGCACGGCACCGATGATGCCCAAGCCCAGGGTGCCGGCGCCGGCGACCACCACGATGTCGTCGTGGTCGACATTGGCGCGTTCCGCCGCGTGCAGCGAGCAGGCCAGTGGCTCGATCAAAATCGCTTCGTCGGGGGCAATGGATTCCGGCACTTTATGGATGATGCCTTCCTTGGTGAAGATCATGTACTGGGCCATGGCGCCCTGCACATTGTTCTGGAAACCATACAGGTCGTGCTTCTGGCACATCCAGTATTGGCCGTGGTTGCAGAAGCGGCAGCCCCAGCACGGCACGATCTGTTCGGAAATCACCCGGTCACCGACCTTCACCCCGCGTTTCTCTGCACCTGGGCCCAGGGCAACCACGCGGCAGACGAATTCATGGCCGGGGATCATCGGTGGCTTCACGTAGCGGGGTTGTTCGGCGTCACCCCAGAACGAGGGGGCGCCGCGATAGGTCTTGATGTCGCCCATGCAGATGCCGCACAACTCGACTTTGGTGAGGATTTCATCGGGGCCGGGCGTGGGCACGTCGACGGTTTCCAGGCGGTAATCTTCCGGGCCATGGCACACCACGGCCTGCATGGTTTTCGGGATGACTGGGGACAGTTGTTCGGGTGTGCGTTCGGTGACGGTAGACATGACAAAACCTCACGACAAGAAGATGAATTACTGAATGCTGTAGCCGCCGTCGATCACCATGTTGGCGCCGGTGATCATCTGCGCCGCATCACTGAGCAGGTACAACGCCAGCCCGGCGATTTCTTCCGGCTGGGCAAAGCGGCCCGCCGGAATTTGCAATTTGGCCTTTTCACCCACGTCGCCCGCCCAGGCTTTCTTGCCCAGGGCCGTCTCGACAATGGTCGGAGAGATGGCGTTGACGTTGATGTGGGGTGCCCATTCCATGGCCAGTACTTTGGTCATGCCGACAATGGCGGCCTTGCTCGCGCAATAAGCGACGTGCCGGTCCAGGCCGATCACGGCCGCCTGGGACGCGAGGTTGACGATGCGTCCGCTGCCTTGGGCGAGCATGTGCCGGGCGCAGGCCTGGGCCACGAAGAAGCTGGCCTTGAGGTTGATGTCAAGGGTGGTGTCCCAGGCGCTTTCGCTCACGTCGATGGCCTTGTCCAGCAGTACCACGCCGGCGCTGTTGATCAGGTAATCCAGGCGTTGGAAGTGTTCGAAAACCGTGTCGATGGTGGGTTGTATCTGGCCTGCCTGGCCGAGGTCGACGGCGATGCCCAGATGCCCGGCGCCCAGGCTGGCGGCTACCTCGACCACTGCCGGGTCACGGTCCAGCAGCGCCACGCGGGCACCGCGTTCTACCAGCAGGCTGGCGCAGGCCAGGCCGATCCCGGCGGCGCCACCGGTAATCACCGCGCAACGGCCGGTGAGGTCGAAGGCTTGGTTCCAGAATCCAGACATGAATGACTCCTTAAAGGGCAACGCTCCCCCTTTGTAGGAGCCCGGCTTGCCGGCGATGGCGAGTTCAAGATCGCCATCGCCGGCAAGCCGGGCTCCTACAAGGGAGTTGTGGTTATTTACCGCCGCTGACTTGTTTGTACAGCGCATCGGCGTTGGCATTGGTGACCGGCACCCACGGCAGGATGTAGTTCTTCGCCGTGCCATCCCCCCATTTCACATCCTTGGCATAGCGCTCCCAGATCACCGACTGCGGCTTGTAGTCCTTGCCGGCCAGTGCGCGCAGCGCCACGTCCAGCGCGCCCTGGGATTGGGCCTGGGCGTCTTGCAGGAAGGTGGTGACTTCGTCCTTTTTTGCCGCCTGGATTGCGTCCGGCATACCATCGATCGAGGTGACCGGTACGTCCTTGGAGGTCAGCCCGTGGGACTTCAGGGCCTGCACGGCGCCGAGGGCCATGTCGTCGTTCTGCGCGATCACGCCGTTGATGCCTTTGGGGTGGGCGTTCAGCCAGTCTTCGGTGAGCGCCAGGGCCTGGGCGCGGTCCCAGTTGGCGGTTTTTTTCTCGATGATCTTGATGTCCGGGTGTTTGCCCAGCACTTCCAGCTCGCCTTTCTCACGGTCGATCTGTGCCGACTGGCCGATCGGTCCCTGGATGATCACCACGTTGCCTTTGCCATTGAGCTTGTCGACCATGGCCTGGGCCTGCAGGCGGCCGCCTTCGACATCATCGTTGCCTACATACGGTACAGAGGCATCGGCTACTTTCGTATTGGAGGCGATGACCACCACGTCGTTGCTCATGGCCGCCTTGACGGTGCCGACGCCGGCCTTGGTGTCGATCGGTACGAACAGGATGGCGTCGTAGCGTTGGGTCACCATGTTTTCGATCTGGTTGTTCTGGGTGAGGGCGTCGTAGTTGCCGTCGAACACGGTCAACTGCACGGTGCCGTCCTTGACCGCCGGGTGTTCCTTGAGCTCGCGGACCCAGTTCTGCATGAACTGGCCCTTGAGGCCGTAGACGGCTGCGCCGACCTTGTAGGTCTTGCCATCGGCGGCCATGGCGATACTGCAGGCGAGCAGAGAGAGGGCCGCTGTGGCGGCCAAGGTGGTACCAAGTTTCATGAGTAGAACTCCGGTTATTGTTGTGGGTCGTTCTCTAGCGTTTTTTCTTGCGCCACACGTCGATCAGTACTGCGAACACAATGATCAGGCCCTTGGCGACCTGCTGGTAATAAGAGGACACGCCGAGCAGGTTCAGCCCGTTGTTGATCACCCCGATCAACAGCGCGCCGAACAGCGTGCCGACAATGCTGCCGGTGCCGCCCGACAAGCTGGTGCCGCCGATCACCACGGCGGCAATCGCGTCCAGTTCATAGGACACCCCAGCCTGGGGCAGGGCAGAGGTGGTGCGGGCTGAGAGCACCACGCCGGCCAGTCCGGCGAGCAGGCCCGAGACCACGTACACCGAAAACATCACTTTGCGCACGCCGATGCCTGAGGTGCGTGCGCTCTTTTCATTGCCGCCCACTGCGTACACGTAGCGGCCATAGGTCGTGTAGCGCAGCACCATCCAGAAGATCAGTGCAACCACGGCGAAGATGACGATTGGCACGCCGATCGGGCCGATCTTGCCGATGCCCAGTGCCAGGTAGGCGTCGGGCAGGTCGGTGATCGGGCTGCCATCGTTGAGGATAAAGGTCATGCCGCGCGCGATGCTGAGCATGCCCAGGGTGGCCACGAATGGCGGGATCGAAAGGTTCGCAACCATGAAGCCGTTCACCACCCCGAGCATCGCGCCGGCAAACATCCCGGCACTGACCGCCGCCAGCAAGCCGTACCCCTGGGTCGCGACCATGGCACTGCACAACCCGGCAAAGGCCAGGATCGAGCCCACGGACAAGTCGATGCCTTTGGTCAGGATCACATAGGTCATGCCCACCGCAAGGATGCCGTTGATCGAGGTCTGGCGCAGGATGTCCATCCAGTTGCGCCAGGTCATGAAGTATTCACTGGAGAACGCCATCACCACGCATAGCAGGATAAACACCAGCGGCAGGCCGAAACGGTCGAGGGACAGACGCAGGCGATTGCGCGGCGCGGCAGTGACAGGTGCTGCGAGGGTTTTGGCATTCATGAGGCAAGACTCAACAAGGCTTCCTGGGAAAGGGCGGTGTCGGTGCTGATGGTCACCAGCCGGCCGCCCTTGAATACGGCGATGCGATCGCTCAGGTGCAGCAGTTCCGGGGCTTCCGACGACACCACGATGGCAGCGCCACCGCCGCGTACGAATTGGTCGAGCAGGTGGTAGATCTCCTGCTTGGCACCTTCATCGATGCCACGGGTCGGTTCGTCACACAGTAGGCAGACCGGCTCGGTGGACAGGCATTTGGCGAGCACCACTTTCTGCTGGTTGCCGCCGCTCATGGACGCCACCGGCAATTCCAGGGATGTGGTCTTGATCTGCAGGCGCTTGACCATGTCCTGGGCCAATTGGGTTTCCTTGCGCGCATTGATCAACGACCAACTCGAAAGGCGCTTGTAGGCCGACAGGGCGATGTTGGAAAGAATGCTGCCGGTGAGCACCAGGCCACTGTCCTTGCGGTCTTCGGTGACCAGCGACATGCCGGCATTGATGGTCGCCTTGGGCAGCCCGATCGGCATGGGTTTGCCTTGCAGGGTGACACTGCCGGAGTCCGCGACCGTCAGGCCATAGATGCAGTTGAGGAACTCGCTGCGCCCCGAGCCCATCAAGCCATAAATGCCGAGGATTTCGCCTTGGCGCAGTTGCAGGCTGATGTCGTGGAACTCTCCGGTGCGGCTCAGGTTGTCGACTTGCAGGCACGTGTTGGCCGCGCATTCGCGACCGACCTTGTGGTCGATGCGAGTCAATTCCTGGCCGACGATGCCGCGTACCAGATGGTCGCGATCAATGTCTGCCATGCGTCCGCTTTCGACGAAGGCGCCGTCGCGGAAGATGCTGTAGTCGTCGGCGATCTGCGCCAGTTCGCTGAGGCGGTGCGACACATACACAATGCCGGCGCCCCGGGCCGTCAGGCGGCGGATGGCCTTGAACAGGGTTTGCGCCTCGTGTTCGCCAATGGCCGAGGTGGGTTCGTCCATGATCATCACCTGGCAGTCATGGCTGAAGGCCTTGGCGATTTCCACCAGTTGGATCTGCGCGACGCTCAAGCGGTGCATGGGGCTGGTGGCATCGACGTCGAACTCCAGGCTTTCCAGCAATTCGCGGGTGCGCCGGTTCAGAGCCTTGTTGTCGACGATGCAACCTGCGCGGCGTGGTTCTCGCCCTAGCCAGATGTTCTCGGCGACGGTCATGTAGGGGATAGGTTCAAGCTCCTGGGTGATCATCGCGATCCCCGCGGCCAGCGCTTCACTCGGGCGGTTGAACTGCACCGGTGCGCCGTTGAGCAGAATGCTGCCGGCGTCACGCTGGGTGATGCCCATCAGGATGCTCAGAAATGTCGATTTGCCTGCGCCATTGCCGCCGCACAGGGCGTGGACGCTGCCGGCCCGCAGAGAGAGGCGCCCGTCACGCAGGGCTGGGACCCCGGCGTAAGCCTTGGCGACGTGTTCAGCCTGGAGCAGTAATGGCGTGGCCATCGGCGTGTCCTCGTGCTGTGAATTCTTATTAGGTCGCACAGTCATGTTTCGCTGTGATCATATGTGTATCAAATGAAATTCTGATCAGTCAATCTCTTTCATGTAAAAGCGCTGAATCTCGTCTTATTCGTCAAGAAGGCCTTTTTAGGCGCCTTTGACTGTCAGGTCAGTTAAATCATGCTTGACAGTGAAGGGTGGATGGCGGCGAAATGACTGAGCGAAATTTCATTTAGTGATCATATGATCAGTCATAAGTACGATCACGGCAGCGGAGCCAGACGCCATGAACACACCTTTTCCGGTGGCTATCGGATGCGATGAAGCGGGTTTTGAGCTCAAAGAGCTGTTGAAGCGCCATATCGAGGCGCTGGGTTACCCGGTGACCGACTTCGGCACCCATTCCACCGCGCCCGTGCTTTACCCCGACATCGCCCTGGCCGTGGCCAACGCAATCAATGCCGGGCAGCAGCGCCTGGGTGTGCTGGTGTGTGGCACCGGGATCGGCATGGCCATTTCCGCCAACAAGGTGCTGGGCATCCGTGCGGCCCAGGCCCATGACACCTATTCGGCGGAGCGGGCGCGCAAGAGCAACGATGCGCAAATCCTGTCCATCGGCGCGCGGGTGATCGGTGCGGAGCTGGCCAAAAGCATCGTCAAATCGTTCCTGGAGTCGGAGTTCGAGTCGGCGCGTTCCGGCGCCAAGGTCGAGCGCATCAATGCGATCGAGCGCGACGGGCATCAGTAGTGGACTAAACGGGGCAAGAGTCGGGAGAATGCGCCTTTGACGCCGAAACGGAAGCCCGTCCCCATGAGTGACAGTACCCAGCGCATTGCCAGCGATATCGATCAGATGACCGAAGTGGCAATGCTCTATTACCTTGAGAACGTCACTCAGGAAGCCATTGCCAAGCGCTTCGACCTGTCGCGGGCGAAAGTCAGCCGCTTGCTCAAGCGTGCGCGCGATGAGGGGATCGTCGAGGTGCGCGTGCTGCAGCACCCGGCCATGAACAACGAGCTGGAGCAGGCATTGGTGCAGCGCTTCAAGCTGGACCGCGCCTTGATTGCCGTGGACCACAGCGAGCCCGACACCCAGCGCTCGGCCGTTGCCAGCCTGGTGGCCAACTACCTGAACAAGACGCTGAGCGATGGCATGATTGTCGCGGTAGGCATGGGTCGTAACGTCGGCGCGGTGGCGGACAACGTATTCTTGCCGGTCACGCGCAATTGCACATTTGTCTGCGCCATCGGTGGTTCGCTCAAGGCCGGCGAATACATGAACCCCGACCATATCTGCCGGCGCCTGGCGCTGCGCTTCGGGGGGGAGAGTGAAAGCTTGTATGCCCCGGCCCTGGTGGCGAACCCGGAGTTGCGCGGGGTGCTGATCAATAACGACACCGTGCGCTCCACGCTGGATCGGGCGCGGCGCGCGGATATTGCGTTGATCGGTATTGGCGACATGAGTGAGAACAGCAACATGGTGCGCATGGGCTGGTTTTCACCGCAGGAAATCGCCCAGGCCCGGTTGTCCGGCACCGTGGGCGACATGATGGGCTATGACTTCATCGACATTCATGGGCAGCCGGCGGTCAACGCGATCCAGGGGCGGGTGATCGGGTTGACGGTGCAGGAGTTGTTTCGCATCCCGGATGTGGTGGCGATTGCCAGCGAAAATACCAAGGCGGCGGCGACGCTGGGGGCGTTGCGGTCGGGGGTGATCAATACGCTGGCCACGACGGTGACCAATGCGCACACCATCCTGGCGTTGGATGACGCTACCCGTAAGTCCTGACACCACGATGCCCCTGTAGGAGCCGGCTTGCCGGCGATGGCGGCGATGGCGGCGATGGCGATTGTGAGGACGCCATCGCCGGCAAGCCGGCTCCTACAGGTGAGATTACAGATCTTGTAATAGTTTTGCGTTGTAGGAATTTTGTGTTTCAGATGTAGGATTCAAGTCCTTTTGTAATTTCAGGACTTGCATGAACACCCTCTCGGAGCCCCCCAGTCGTCTTTCCCCAAGACTTGCGCTGCCGCTGTTCCCTCTGAAGCACCCCGTATTCCGACTGCTAACCTTGTACCGGTCCACTGACCGCGCCTTGCCGTGCCCGGCGTTCTGAAAATCGATGACTGAAGAGACTCAATAAATGGAATGGTTAGCGGATCCAACGGCCTGGCTCGGCCTGTTGACCTTGATTGTGCTGGAACTGGTGCTGGGCATCGACAACCTGGTGTTTATCGCGATCCTGGCGGACAAGCTGCCGCCGGAGCAGCGTGACCGTGCGCGGTTGATCGGCCTGTCCCTGGCATTGCTGATGCGCCTGGGCCTGTTGGCGAGTATTTCCTGGCTGGTAACCCTGACCCAGCCGCTGTTCGAGGTGTTCGACAAGACCTTCTCGGGCCGTGACCTGATCATGTTGTTTGGTGGTGTGTTCCTGTTGTTCAAGGCCACCATGGAATTGCACGAGCGCCTCGAAGGCCATGTGGCCCAGCGCACGGGCAATGCCGCCTACGCAATGTTCTGGCCGATCGTGGCGCAGATCGTGGTGCTGGATGCGGTGTTCTCCCTGGACGCGGTGATTACCGCCGTGGGTATGGTGGACGAGCTGGCGGTGATGATGATCGCGGTGATCGTGTCCATCGGCGTGATGATCGTCGCGAGCAAGCCATTGACTCGCTTCGTCAATGCGCACCCGACGGTGATCATGCTGTGCCTGGGCTTCTTGATGATGATCGGTTTTGCCCTGACCGCCG
Source organism: Pseudomonas reactans (assembly GCF_013385825.1). Classification (GTDB taxonomy): domain Bacteria; phylum Pseudomonadota; class Gammaproteobacteria; order Pseudomonadales; family Pseudomonadaceae; genus Aquipseudomonas; species Aquipseudomonas reactans. Next base: position 30,294 of record NZ_JACAPG010000009.1, read on the forward strand.
AAGGCCTGGGCTTCCATATTCCGAAGGGTTACCTGTACGCAGCGATTGGTTTCTCGATCCTGATCGAGCTGTTCAACCAGATCGCCCGGGCCCGCCGCAAGAAGTCGGCGCAAGGTGTGTTGCCGGTGCGTGAACGCACGGCTCATGCCGTGATGCGCTTGCTCGGCGGTCGTAGCCTGGCGGTAGAAGAGGTGAGCGATGAGGTTGCCGACCTATTGGGTGAGCCGGATGCTGCGCAAGGCCCGCTGTTTGATCGGCGCGAGCGTGTGATGATCAGCGGCGTGCTGCAACTGGCCGAACGGCCGATCCGCACACTGATGACACCGCGGGCCAAGGTCGACTGCATCGATCTGGCGGACGATCCCGACAGTATTCGCCTGAAACTGATGCATTCGTCCTACTCGCGACTGCCGCTGATCCGCAACGGCGCGGTCGATGAGCCGCTGGGCTTTGTGCACAAGAAGGAGTTGCTCAAGGAATACCTGGCCGGTAACGAGCCGAACCTGGAGCACCTGGCCCGCCGGGCGATCAACCTGCTGGACAGTTTCTCGGTGCTCAACGCGCTGGAACAGATGCGTCAGGAATCCACCCACATTGCGTTCGTGATCAACGAGTTCGGTGACTTCATGGGCGTGTTGAGCATGACCGACATCCTGGAATCCATCGCCGGTGAGTTGCCGGACGCCAGCGAAATCGAGGGGCCGGATATTGTCGAGGAGGGGGCAGGTTTCCGCGCCAACGGTGCACTGAACCTTAATCAAGTGCGTCAGCGTACGGGCTTCAACGCGGTTGCGACCGATGATTACCAGACGTTGGCCGGCCTGGTGATGAGCCTGCTGGATCGCCTGCCCGTGGTGGGCGACAGCCTGGTGCATGAAGGCTGGCGCCTGAGTGTGGCGGCCGTCGAGGAGCGGCGCGTGACCCAGGTGTCTATGGTGCGTGAAACGTAAAGCGGTCCTTGCCGGCGTGCTTTGACACATACAGCGCCTGGTCCGCCTTGATCAGTGCCTGGTTCAGGGTTTCACCATCCTCCACCCGGGCCAGGCCGATGCTGATGGTCACCGGGTGTTGGGTCGCTTGCTCACGCACTCGGGCACAGAGCAAGTCCGCCAAGTGCGCCGCATCCTCGCGGCGCACGCCTGCCAGATAGATCCCGAATTCTTCGCCGCCCAGCCGGGCGTAATCGAAGTCGACCATGACCGCCTTGATGTCCTGGGCTACGCGCTTGAGGACTTCATCGCCGATGTCGTGGCCATATACATCATTCACCCTCTTGAAGTTGTCGATGTCGATCATCGCCAGGTAGTGATCGTGCGTCTTGGGCTGTTGGCTGAGCTTTTTCCCGGCGCTGGTCATGAAGGAGCGACGGTTGGGGATTTCGGTGAGGGTATCGAGGTAAGCCTGATCCAGCAGCAATCTGGACATGATGAAGTTATGCAGCTTGGCCTGGCGCAGTTTCAGGAAGCTGTAGAGCGTCAGGAAGGTCAGGAACACCGAATAGAAGGTCACCAAGGCGCCACGCACTTCCAGTAACGAGAGCTGGGCCAGGTGAAACGGGTTGAGCAATGCCCAGGTGATCAGCATTGTCGCGATGAACGACCAATGCTTGAGCGGTAGCACCGATGCACTGTAGAGGATGCTTGAGGCTGCCAGGATCAGCCAACTGGGGTGCAGATCCATCGGCAAGCCTTCGATCAGCAGGCGGGTGCCGAGGGCGATGACCGCGACGAATATCAGGTTGATCCACTGGAAGTGCCGGGCGTCGCGGGTAAATCCCAGGGTAATGGTGTTGATGGTCAGCAGCGCGAGAAAGAGCATCGAAAGCCCGGTAAAACCCTGGCCGCCCGGAAAGCTGACAATCAGGTCGAACACCAGCCAGATGCAGATGCTCGCGATGTAGATCAGCAGGCAGAAAGGCTTGAGTCGCTCGAAATCATGCTGGGCGAACTCACGTTGCAGGGCGGGTGAGGGCTGTTTCTTGAGGACTTCGGCTTCAATGGTCTTGAACATTGCTGACCCTGGATCGGCTGAGACGGCATTGAGCAGCGTAGACGCTGGTCGGTGCCTCGCCAGTGCGGGGTTCAGGCGTATTTGTTCAATAAATCCAGAGTGGCGCGCTCGCCGAGGCCGGGGAGCGTTTCCAATAAGGTGCTGTTCTGGTAGACCAACAGCATCGGCACTCGGGTGACGGCCGGATGTCGGGGGGTGTCTGTGCAGTCGAGAATCAGCACCTTGATCTGTGCCCGGTAGGGTTCGATCAAACGCACAAAGCGTGGCAGCGCGTCCTCGCAAGCGGTACAGCCGGGTGACACAAACACCACAAACACGGCAAGAGGTGTGTCCAGCGCCCGCTCAAAGGCTGCCTTGTCCTCGATGACGGCATTGACGTAGTCCATTGGCGCTCATCCGTAAGTCGTTTGGCTCACGCTAAATCGGCAAACGCCATGCGTCTACTGTCAACTTTCACAGGTCCGTGTCGCGCTCCAAGCGTTCCCGCGCCTTGCGGGCCTGGCTTGCGCATTTCTTGTATTCAAGGTTGTCCCTTGAAGCCTTCGCCTGGCGGTAGCCGTGGTGGTTCTGGCTGGTGTAGTTGGTGCTCAGGGCTGCGTTGAGCTTGCGCAGTTCTTCTTTGCATTGGCGGCGGTCGTTGCTGGCCGAAGCACTGCCGGCCACCAGAAACGAAAGCAAAACCAGGGTGAGGCGGAACGTCATCAGGGCGGAGTCCTTGTCGGGATGAATGTGCAAGGCTAGCCCAGCGTGGGGATTTTTCCACGCGCCAGACGCACTGCAACGGTGCGCGGTAACGCCTTTGTGGCGCACGCAAGTGGGGCCTGTCACCGCTGTGTGGGGCCTTGGGTAGCAAAGTGATTTCAGGTGCTGGCTTAACGCCTTACTCCATATCCTCTTTTATATAGTTGATTTAACACAGATTTATCCATGTCGTTTTTTTCTGTTACCGCGTGTGGCACACTTTCTGCTGTCTATTCCGTTGTTACATACTAAGTTCCGGTATAGCGGAATACACAACTCCTGGAGTGCTTGTCATGCATCACCGACCTTCCGTGTTTAAAGCGTGTGTTTTTCTCTTCGCCGCATCGGCTTCCCTCGCCAGCATCGTGCAGGCGGCGGACAGCAAGCTCGATGATGTGCTCAAGCGTGGGCACTTGATCGTGGGTACAGGCAGTACCAATGCGCCGTGGCACTTCCAGGGAGCGGATGGCAAGTTGCAGGGGTTTGATATCGACATCGGCCGCATCGTGGCCAAAGGCTTGTTCAATGACCCGAGCAAAGTCGAGTTCGTGGTGCAGTCGTCTGACGCGCGGATTCCCAACCTGCTGACCAACAAAGTCGACATGAGTTGCCAGTTCATTACCGTCACCGCCAGCCGGGCCCAGCAGGTCGCTTTCACCCTGCCGTACTACCGCGAAGGCGTGGGTCTGCTGCTGCCGAACAACAGCAAATACAAAGAAATTGAAGACCTGCAGGCCGCCGGCGATGGCGTCACCGTGGCTGTGCTGCAAAACGTGTATGCCGAAGAGCTGGTGCACCAGGCGCTGCCCAAGGCCAAGGTCGACCAATACGACAGCGTCGACCTGATGTACCAGGCCGTGAACTCCGGTCGCGCCGATGCCGCCGCCACCGACCAGTCCTCGGTCAAGTACCTGATGGTGCAGAACCCCGGCCGCTACCGCAGCCCGACGTACGCCTGGAGCCCGCAGACCTACGCGTGCGCCGTCAAGCGTGGCGACCAGGACTGGCTGAACTTCGTCAACACCGCGCTGCATGAAGCCATGACCGGCGTGGAGTTCCCGACCTACAAGGCCTCGTTCAAGCAGTGGTTCGGTGTCGACCTGCCGGAACCCGCGATCGGCTTCCCGGTTGAGTTCAAGTAAATCGAAAACCTGGGGCGTCGCTGACGACGCCCCAATCAGGTACTGCTGACCATGAACTATCAGTTGAACTTTGCCGCCGTGTGGCGCGACTTCCCCAGCTTGCTGGCGGGGCTCGGCCTGGGCCTTGAGCTGGCGCTGCTGTCGATCGCCATCGGCTGCGTGATCGGCCTGATGATGGCGTTTGCCATGCTCTCCAAGCACCGTGCGTTGCGTGTCTTCGCCTCGGTGTACGTGACGGTGGTGCGCAATACGCCGATCCTCGTGTTGATCCTGTTGATCTACTTTGCGTTGCCCAGCCTCGGGATCCGTCTGGACAAGATCCCGTCGTTCATCATCACTTTGTCGTTGTACGCCGGTGCTTACCTGACCGAAGTATTCCGCGCCGGGCTGTTGAATATTCCCAAGGGCTTGCGCGAAGCCGGGCTGGCCATCGGCCTGGGCGAGTGGCGTATCCGCGCCTACATCACCGTGCCGGTGATGCTGCGCAACGTGCTGCCCGCGCTGTCGAACAACTTCATTTCGCTGTTCAAGGACACGTCGCTCGCCGCCGCCATCGCGGTGCCGGAGCTGACCTATTACGCCCGCAAGATCAATGTCGAAAGCTACCGGGTGATTGAAACCTGGCTGGTCACGACGGCGCTCTACGTGGCTGCCTGTTACCTCATTGCCATGCTGCTCCGTTACCTGGAACAGCGTCTGGCGATCCGTCGTTAAGGAGGGCTTTCATGTACGAGTCCCCAAGCTGGCTGCATGAGTTGTGGATCGCCCGGGATACCTTGTGGGCGGGCTTTCAGGCCAGTGTTTATGTGTCGGCGCTGGCGATTATCTTCGGCACCCTGATCGGCATTTTCGCCGGGTTGATCCTGACCTACGGCAAGTTCTGGATGCGTGCACCGTTTCGTCTGTATGTCGATTTGATCCGTGGTACGCCGGTGTTTGTGCTGGTGCTGGCGTGTTTCTACATGCTGCCGGCGCTCGGTTGGCAGATCACCGCGTTCCAGGCCGGCGCGGTCGGGTTGACGCTGTTCTGCGGTTCCCATGTTTCGGAAATCGTGCGCGGCGCGCTGCAAGCCATTCCCCGTGGACAACTGGAAGCGGGCAAGGCGATCGGCCTGACGTTCTACCAGTCCCTGGGCTATGTGTTGCTGCCCCAGGCGCTGCGCCAGATTTTGCCAACCTGGGTCAATTCCTCCACGGAAATCGTCAAGGCCTCGACCTTGCTGTCGGTGATCGGCGTGGCCGAGTTGCTGCTCAGTACCCAGCAAGTGATCGCGCGCACCTTCATGACCCTGGAGTTCTACCTGTTCGCAGGCTTTATGTTCTTTGTCATCAACTACGCCATCGAGTTATTCGGGCGCTACATTGAAAAGCGGGTGGCCTTGCCATGAACCAACCTCACACCAACCAACCGCTGCTGAACATCCGTGGCCTGCGTAAGCAATACGGCCAGGTGGAAGTGCTCAAGGGCGTGGACCTGTCCATGCAGCGCGGCAATGTGGTGACCTTGATCGGCTCCAGTGGCTCGGGTAAGACCACATTGCTGCGTTGCGTCAACCTGCTGGAAGAGTTCCAGGGCGGCCAGATCACCCTGGATGGCGAGTCCATCGGCTACAGCGAAATTGCCGGCAAGCGCGTGCGCCACCCTGAGCGCGTGATTGCCCAGCACCGTGCGATGACCGGCATGGCGTTCCAGCAATTCAACCTGTTCCCGCACCTGACGGCCTTGCAGAACGTCACCCTCGGCCTGCTCAAGGTCAAGAAGATGGGCAAGGACGAAGCCGTCGCACTGGCGGAAAAATGGCTGGACCGCGTAGGACTCCTGGAGCGGCGCAATCACTTCCCCGGCCAACTCTCCGGCGGCCAGCAACAGCGTGTGGCCATTGCCCGCGCCATTGCCATGAACCCCAGCCTGATGCTGTTCGACGAAGTCACCTCGGCCCTCGACCCCGAGTTGGTGGGCGAAGTGCTCAGCGTGATCAAGGGTTTGGCGGAGGAGGGCATGACCATGTTGCTGGTCACCCACGAAATGCGCTTTGCCTATGAAGTCTCGGACAAGATCGTTTTCATGAACCAGGGCCGCATTGAAGAACAGGGCACCTCGAAGGATATCTTCGAACGCCCGCAATCGCCGCGCCTGGCGGAATTTCTCAAGAACATTCGTTTTTAATCAGGAGCCTTTTTTTATGAGCATTACTCGTTACGGTGCCGGTAGCACAGCCGGCGGTGGCCAACCCCGCCCTTTCGCCCGTGCGGTGGAAGCCGATGGTTGGTTGTACGTCTCAGGCCAAGTGCCTGCGGTGGACGGCGAAATCATCACCGGCGGTATCATCGAACAGACCCGCCAAACCATGCGCAACGTGGTGGCGATCCTTGAAGAAGCCGGTTACGAATTGAAAGACGTCGTACGCGTCGGCGTGTGGCTGGAAGACCCTCGGGACTTCTGGAGTTTCAACAAAGTGTTCGGCGAATACTTCACCCCGGAACACGCCCCGGCGCGCGCCTGTGTGCAGGCGAACATGATGGTCGATTGCAAGGTCGAGATCGATTGCGTGGCGTACAAGAAAAAAGGCTAAATTGCCCGCCGCTTTCTCTGTAGGAGCGAGCTTGCTCGCGAAGATCGTCAACGATGACGCGCGTAGTCTGGATGAATGCGTTGTCCTTGGGTTTTTCGCGAGCAAGCTCGCTCCTACAGGGGCCTCAACCAACTTGGGACAGATGATTGCCATGACCGAAGACACCATCAAACGCCGCGCCAAGGGCCTGGACCGTGCATTCGATATCCTCGATTTTCTCAAGGAAATCGGCCAGCCACTGCGCCCGAATGATATTGCCAGCGGCATCGGCAGCCCCAAGTCCACCGTCTACGAACTGGTTGCGTCGCTGCTTGAGCGACGCATCCTGGAAACGGTGGGCAAGGACGGTCACGTCTACCTCGGCCGCCAGCTGTATTTTCTCGGCCAGGCGCACCTGCGCCATTTCGACCTGACCCGCGAGGCCGACCACGCCTTGCAGGAAATCGTCAGCCAGACCCACGAAACCGCGCAGATGTGCCTGCTCAACGGGCGCAAATACACGGTGGCGCTGATGCGTGAAGGCGAGCGGCATTTCCGTATTTCCTCGGACATCGGCGAAAACGCGCCGATCCCGTGGACCGCTTCCGGACGCCTGTTGCTGGGGCACTTGAGCGACCAGCAGATCATCGACCTGATCGATCACGACGACTTCATCCTGCCGGACGGTCAGCGCCTGCCGCTGGAGACCTTCCTGGCGCAAATCCGTCAGGCCACCCTCGATGGATTCTTCTCCTTCGACAGCGTGGCCGACACCTTTACCCATTGCTTTGCCGCCCCGGTGCGGGACGCGCAAGGCATCAGCATCGCGACGCTGTGCATCGTCGCTCCACGCGCCGATGCCACAAAAAACTACAACGACTATCGCCGGGTGTTGATCGACAGCGCCAACAACCTGGCCCGGCGTATCAACGAATAGGAGTTTTCCATGTCTGCCATCAATGCCGTTGAAAAGGGCGCCGCCGCCGTCGGGGCCCACCTGGTCCGTGACGTCAGCCTGCCTGCTCTGGTACTGCACCGTGACGCCCTGGAACACAACATCCGCTGGATGCAGGACTTCGTCAGCAAGAGCGGCGCGGAGCTGGCGCCCCATGGCAAGACCAGCATGATGCCGGCGCTGTTTCAGCGCCAGATCGAAGCGGGTGCCTGGGGAATTACCCTGGCGAATGCCGTGCAGACCCGCGCTGCGTATGCCGGTGGCGTGCGTCGCGTGCTGATGGCCAACCAACTGGTGGGCGCGCCGAACATGGCGTTGATCGCTGACCTGTTGGCCGACACGGACTTCGATTTCCATTGCATGGTCGATCACCCGGACAACGTTGCTGATCTGGGCCTGTTTTTCGCTGCCCGTGGCTTGCGCCTGAACGTCATGATCGAGTACGGCGTGGTCGGCGGCCGTTGCGGCTGCCGCAGCGAGCAAGAAGTGCGTGACCTGGCCAAGGCGATCAAGGCCCAGCCGGCCCTGGCCCTCACCGGTATCGAAGGCTACGAAGGCGTGATTCATGGCGAGCATGCGATCAGCGGCATTCGCGCCTTCGCCGCGAGCCTGGTGCGCTTGGCCGTGGACCTGCAGAACAATGGTTCTTTCGACCTGCCCAAGCCCATCGTCACGGCGTCGGGTTCGGCCTGGTACGACCTGATCGCCGAGTCGTTCGAGGAGCAAAACGCCGCCGGACGTTTCCTCAGCGTGCTGCGCCCTGGCAGCTACGTAGCTCATGACCATGGCATCTACAAAGAGGCGCAATGCTGCGTGCTCGACCGTCGCAGCGACCTCAGCGAAGGCCTGCGCCCGGCCCTGGAAGTCTGGGCCCATGTGCAATCGTTGCCCGAGCCGGGCTTTGCAGTGATCGCCCTGGGCAAACGTGATGTGGCCTACGACGCCGGTTTGCCGGTGCCGCTCAAACGCTACAAGGCCGGTATTTTGCCAGCAGAAGGTGATGATGTGGGCACGTGCAAAGTCACCGCGGTGATGGACCAGCATGCGTTCATGACCGTGGCGCCGGGCGTTGAGTTGCGTATTGGCGACATCATTTCGTTCGGTACTTCCCATCCTTGCCTGACGTTCGACAAGTGGCAGGTCGGCTGCCTGGTGGATGAGCAGTTGCAGGTGATCGAATCCCTGGAAACCCGATTCTGAGTGTAAAGCCATGACCCGCTTGTCCCCACGCATCGCCCTGATCGGCGAATGTATGATCGAACTGCAACACCGCGCCGACGGCAGCCTGCACCAGAGCTTCGGCGGCGACACCCTGAACACGGCCGTCTACCTGCGCCGCGAGCTGGGCGACACCGGCAGTGTCGACTACGTCACCGCCCTGGGCGATGACAGTTTCAGTGATGCCATGTGCCAGCAATGGGCGGATGAAGACCTCGGCCTGGGCATGGTCCAGCGCCTGCCCGGACGTTTGCCGGGTTTGTATTGCATCCAGACCGATGCCAATGGCGAGCGCAAATTCCTTTACTGGCGCAACGAAGCCGCTGTGCGCGACTGCTTCACCACGCCTGCCGCCGAACCGATCCTGGCGGCCTTGCCGGACTACGACGTGGTGTATTTCAGTGGCATCACCCTGGCGGTGTTGGGTGAAATCGGTCGCAGGCGGTTGCTGCAAGCGCTGATCGAAACCCGTCGGCGAGGGGGCAAGGTGGTGTTCGACAACAACTATCGGCCGCGTCTGTGGGCCAGTGTTGAAGCGGCTCGCGCGGCGTATCACCGTGTGTTGGCCGAGGTGGATATCGCCTTGCTGACTGAGGATGACGAGCGTGCGTTGTTTGGCTATGCCGACAGTGAACAGGTGTTCGCGGCGTATCCGGGGATTGAAGAGGTGGTGCTTAAGCGTGGGGCGGATGAATGCCTGATCCGCTGCAAGGGCGAGCGCTTTGCCGTGCCGGCGCTGAAGGTGGAAAAGGTGGTGGATACGACAGCGGCGGGGGATTCGTTCAGTGCGGCGTATTTGGCTGGGCGGCTGAAAGGCGGCACTCCAGAGCAAGCTGCTTTGGCTGGACATCGGCTGGCCAGTCGCGTCATCCAAGTGCCCGGCGCACTCATCCCCAAAGGTTAAGCGGATCTGTTGTGGCGAGCGGGCTTCCTGTGGCGAGCGGGCTTGCCCCGCGTTGGGCTGCGCAGCGGCCCCTAAAAAAGCGGGAGCGCTGCGCACTCCAACGCGGGGCAAGCCCGCTCGCCACAACAAGCCCGCTCTCCACAATGGGCCGGCTACATGCCTGTCAATCGCGGTAGAAGACCTGCACCAAGTGGTACCCGAACTTGCTCTTGATCGGCCCGTGAACCACTTTCACCGGCTTCTTGAAAATCACCGCATCAATCGCCCCCACCATCTGCCCAGGCCGCACTTCACCCAAATCGCCGCCACGCTTGCCGGACGGGCAGGTGGAGTACTTCTTGGCCAGCACATCAAAGGCTTCGCCCTTGGCGATGCGCAGCTTGAGTTGTTCGGCTTCTTCGCTGGTTTTCACCAGGATATGACGGGCTTGGGCTTTCATTGATCTCTACCAGGTGTGCGACGGCGCGCGATTATGCCTGAACTCATTCGACCACGCTGATCATGCTGCGGATTTTCGTGGCCAGCAGGTCGATGGAAAACGGCTTGGCGACCATGTCCATGCCGTCCTCCAGGAAACCTTGGCGTTCGGCGGCTTTTTCGGCATAACCGGTCATGAACAATACGCGCAGTCCGGGGCGGTGTTGGCGGGCGATCTCCGCCAGTTGCCGGCCGTTCATGCCCGGCAGGCCAACGTCGGTCACCAGCAAATCCACGCGCAGGTCCGACTCCAGCAGCGGCAATGCCGCCCGTGCGTCCGCCGCCTGGTGCGCGGTGTAGCCCAGTTCATCGAGTACGTTGACCACCAGCATGCGCACCGCCGGGTCGTCTTCGACCACCACCACGGCTTCGCCGGCCAGGGCCACCGGTGCTTCAGCCAGACTGGCGGGCAAGCTGCTTTCCAGCGCCGTGCCATGCAGGCGCGGCAGGTACAGGCGCACGCAGGTGCCCTGGCCCGGCTCGCTGTGGATGGTCACATGCCCACCGGACTGCTGGGCAAACCCGTAGATCATCGACAACCCCAGGCCGGTGCCCTGGCCGATGGGCTTGGTGGTGAAGAACGGGTCGAACGCCTTGGCCAGAATCTTCGGTGCCATGCCGGTGCCGTTGTCACACACGCCGAGCATCACGTAGTCGCCGGCCTTGACCGGTTCAAGGGTGGTGATGTCGGTGCCGTCCAGGTAGCTGTTGGCGGTTTCGATCAGCAGTTCGCCGCCGTCGGGCATGGCGTCACGGGCGTTGATCACCAGGTTGAGCAGGGCGTTTTCCAATTGGCTGGCGTCGGTATTCACCGCCCAGATGTCGTGGCCCAGTTGCACCTTCAGCGCGATGTGCGCGCCTTTGGTGCGGCGGAACAAGTCTTCCAGGGAGGCGACCAATTGGTTCGGGTCCAGCGGGCGTCGGTCCAGCGACTGGCGGCGTGAGAACGCCAGCAAACGGTGGGTGAGGGCGGCGGCGCGATGGGCGGAGGACACAGCCGCGTCAGTAAAACGGCCGATCTCGTCACTGCGCCCGGCGGCGATGTAGCGCTGCATCAGGTCCAGGCTGCCGATAATGCCGGTGAGCATATTGTTGAAATCGTGGGCAATCCCGCCGGTGAGCTGACCCACGGCCTCCATTTTCTGCGCATGGCGCAGCGCGTCTTCGGCACGCTCACGCTCGTACATCTCGTTTTGCAGGCGCTGGTTGGCTTCGGCCAACGCCTGAGTGCGTTGGGCCACACGTTCTTCGAGGTTTTCGTTGAGGTGACGCAGGGCTTCTTCGGTGAGTTTGCGTTCCGTCTCATCGATCACAAAGATGTAGAAACCATTCACCGAACCGTCATTGCTGAAGCGCGGCAGGTACTTCATCAAGGCGTGGCGTGGGCGGCCGTCGCGGTGCGGGGTGATGGTCATGAAGCTGCAAGCCTTGCCCTTGAGCGCAGCGGCGATCTTGTCTTCACGTCCTGCATACACCTCGTCGCCGAGCACTTCGCGGATGGTCTTGCCGTACAGCTCCTGGGGTGTCATGCCGTACCAATCCAGATACGCGCTGTTGTTCAGGCGAAAGCGCTGTTCATGGTCGACGTACCCAATCAGCACCGGCATGGCGTTGATGATCAACTGCAGCTCGGTCTGGCTCTGACGCAGGGCCTGTTCGGTGTGTTTGCGTTCGGTCAGGTCCAGTGCGGCCCCAAGGAACCGTGTCGGCCGACCTTGATGATCCTTGTAGCAGCGGCCCCGGGCGAACACCCAGCGTATCTGGCCGTCGGCCTGCAACAGGCGGTATTCCTCGGCGTACTCGGTGCCGAAGGTGATGCAGTGCTTGATACTGCGCGCCACCATGCCACGGTCTTCCGGGTGTACCCCGTGCAGGTAGTCGCTGATCGGCAACAGGCGCGCATCGCTGGGGTCGACGCCGTGCAAGTAGGCGAAGTGCGCGTCGGCGATAAAGCGGTCTTCACCGATATCCCAATCCCAAGTGCCTACCGCGTCGGTGGCGGCCAGGGCCAACTGCAAGCGTTGCTCGGTGTTGTGTTGGGCCTTGCGGCGTTCATTGGTTTCGATGGCGGTGACGAGGATGCCGGCCACACGGGTGCTTTCATCGCGGATCGGGCTGTAGGTCAGGTCCAGCCAGATTTCCATGTCGCGATTGTTGCGTTGCAACACAAAGCGCTGCTCGCTGAAGGTGCGCACCTGGCCGCTGAGTACGGCGTCATAGATCGGCGCGGTAAAGCTTTCCAGCTCCGGCCAGGTCTGATGCGCCGGCTGCCCCATTGCTTCAGGATGTTTGTTGCCGGCCAACTGGGCGAAGCCGTCGTTGTAGAGTTGCGTGAGTTGGTCGCCCCACAGCAGGAGCATCGGCATCGGCGAGTGGACGACGATATCCACGGCGGTGCGCAGGCTTTGCGGCCAATCACTGGCCTCACCGAGCGGGCTTTGCGCCCAGTCCAGCCGCGCAATCAACGCAGCGGCTTCGCTACCGGTGGATGTTCCAATCATGAAAAAGCCCTGAGCGTAACGCTTTGAAAAAAGATGACAACACCCATTATCCCGTGACTTGGGAATGGGTGACTACCCCCGAAAAATAGCATGCATTCGGGGTTTGTCTTCAAATGAGTACGTCAGCGCTGAAACCTTTCATCCGTTCGCCAGTTCAGGCCGGTCGCGAAACTGCTCCAGTGCCTGCGGGTTGGCCAGGGCGTCGGTGTTCTTCACCGGCTCGCCGTGCACCACATTGCGCACCGCCAATTCGACGATCTTGCCGCTGATGGTGCGGGGGATATCGGTGACAGCGAGGATCTTCGCCGGTACGTGGCGCGGTGTGGTGTTGGCGCGGATCACCTGGCGGATCTGCTGCTCCAGCGCGTCATCCAGCTCGACACCCTCGTTAAGGCGCACGAACAGCACCACGCGCACGTCGTCCTGCCAGCGTTGGCCGATGGCCAGGCTTTCCTGCACCTGTGGGATTTTTTCCACCTGGCGATAGATCTCAGCCGTGCCGATCCGCACGCCGCCGGGGTTGAGCACCGCGTCGGAGCGCCCGTGGATCAGCAGACTGCCGTTGGGGCGCTGTTCGGCGTAGTCCCCTTGGGCCCAGACGCCGGGAAACAGACTGAAATACGAAGCGAGCAGTTTCTTGCGCTCCGGATCGTTCCATAGGCCGATGGGCATGGCCGGGAAATGCCGGGTGCACACCAGCTCGCCTTTTTCGCCGACCAGCGGCTGGCCCTGTTCATCCCACACCTCGATGGCCATCGCCAGGCTCTTGCACTGCATTTCACCGCGACGCACCGGCAGCACCGGGTTGCCGATCACAAAACAGGAGACGATATCGGTGCCACCGGACATGGACGACAGGCACAGCTCGCCCTTGATCTCGCGGTACACGTAGTCGTAGCTCTGGGGCGATAGTGGCGAACCGGTCGAAATCAAGCCTTTGAGACTGCTCAAATTGTGGCTCAGGCGCGGTTGCGAGCCGGCCTTTTCCAAGGTGGCGAGAAACTTGGGACTGGTACCGAACACGCTGATCTTCTCGGCATCAATCAGCTCGATCAGCCGCTCGGGGCCTGGGTGAAACGGCGAACCGTCATACAGCACCGCCGTGGCGCCAATCGCCAAAACCGACACCAGCCAGTTCCACATCATCCAGCCGCAGGTGGTGTAGTAGAACAGGCAGTCCTCGCGGGACAGGTCGGCATGCAGGCCGTGTTCCTTGAGGTGGGTGAGCAGCACGCCGCCGGTGCCGTGGATGATGCACTTGGGCACGCCGGTGGTGCCACTGGAATAGAGGATGTACAGCGGATGATCGAACGGCACCGCGGCGAATTCAGGCTCGCCGCCGGGCTGATAGAAGTCCTGCCACAGCGCGACGCGGGCGTGGGTCTGATAGTCCTCGATCCTTGCCTGGGGACGCGCGTACGGCACGATGATCAACTGCTCCAGGGACGGTAGGCGTTCGAGGATTTCATTGAGCTTGGCGGTCTGGTCGATGGTTTTGCCGGCATAACGATATCCGGCGCAGGTGATCAGCACCTTGGGTTCGATCTGGCCGAACCGGTCGATCACGCCCTGGGTGCCGAAGTCCGGCGATGAGCACGACCAGATTGCGCCGAGGCTGGTGGTGGCAAGCATGCCCACCAGGGTTTGCCAGGTATTGGGCATACACGCCGCGACGCGATCACCCTGGACCACACCGGCCGCCCGCAGGCTGTTTTGCAGGCCAGCGACATGGGCGGCCAGTTCGGCGTAGGTCAATTGCTCGCGCTGGCCGTCTTCGCTGATGGCGACCACGGCGGGGTGATCGTCGCGGCGGCGCAGCAGATGCTCGGCAAAGTTCAGGGTCGCGCCGGGGAACCACTGGGCGCTGGGCATCTCGGCGTCTTCTATCAGCACCGCCGTGGGCGGGCTGCGAAATTGCACGTCGAAGTATTCCACGATCGCCCGCCAGAAATCCGCGCGCTGGTCGATGCTCCACTGGTGAAGCGCCGGGTAGTCGCTGAGCTGCACGCTGTAGCGCTGGTTGATGTAGCGCCGGAACTGGTCCATCCGCGTGTGGGCGATGCGTTCCGGGGAGGGTTGCCAGAGGATCTCGGACATAGTGGGCCTCTTGTTATTGTGCCAGCCAGCCGCCGTCGATATTCCACGCCGCGCCCCGTACTTGGGCGCCGGCGTCGCTGCACAAGAACAGCACCAGCTCGCCCAGTTGCGGCGGGGTGACAAACTCCAGCGACGGCTGCTTCTCCGCCAGCAGATCATGCTGCGCCTGCTGTGGGTCAACGCCAGCGGCGGCACGGTCATCAATCTGCTTCTGCACCAGCGGCGTCAGCACCCAGCCGGGGCAGATGGCGTTGCAGGTGACGTTACTGGTAGCGGTTTCCAGGCCGACGACCTTGGTCAAACCAATCACGCCGTGCTTGGCCGCCACATACGCCGCCTTGCCCACCGAACCGACCTGGCCATGCACCGAGGCAATATTGACGATACGCCCCCAGCCCTTGGCTTTCATGCCCGGCAAGCTCAAGCGTGTACTGTGGAACACCGACGACAGGTTGATCGCAATGATCGAGTCCCAGCGCTCCGCCGGGAAGTCTTCCACCGCCGCCACATGTTGGATGCCGGCGTTGTTCACCAGGATATCCACGCCGCCGAATTCACGCTCGGCGTAGGCGATCATGTCGGCGATCTGCGCCGGGTCGCTGACGTCCGCCGGATGATGGCCGACCTTGCCGCCGAAGGCCTGCACCTGGGCGATCACCGCGCTGGCGTCGCCAAAACCGTTGAGGATCAGGTTGGCGCCGGCCTTGGCCAGACTCAAGGCAACCCCCAAGCCGATGCCGCTGGTGGAGCCGGTGACCAGGGCGGTCTTGCCGTTCAATGTCGTCATGAAAACCTCACACAATGCCGGTGGCGTAGAAAGTACCGATCACCACGAACACCGCGAGGGTCTTGATGATCGTGATGCCGAAAATGTCCTTGTAGGCTTCGCGGTGCGTCAGGCCGGTGACCGCCAGCAGCGTGATCACCGCGCCGTTGTGGGGCAGGGTGTCCATGCCGCCGCTGGCCATGGCCGCGACGCGGTGCAGTACTTCAAGGGGGATATTGGCCGCATGGGCCGCCGAAATAAAGCTCTCGGACATGGCTGCCAGGGCGATGCTCATACCGCCCGACGCCGAGCCGGTAATACCGGCCAGCAGGGTCACGGTAATCGCTTCGTTGACCAGCGGGTTGGGGATGCCCTTGAGCCAGTCCGCCAGCACCAGAAAGCCCGGCAGCGAGGCGATCACGGCACCAAAGCCGTATTCCGACGCGGTGTTCATCGCCGCCAGCAACGCGCCGCTGACCGCGCTTTTGCTGCCTTCAGCGAGCTTGCTTTTGATCGCCGAGAAGCCGAACACCAACACCATGACGATGCCCACCAGTAACGCCGCTTGCACCGCCCAGATCGCGGTGAGCTTGGCGATTTCGGTGGTTACCGGGGTGGTCATGCCTGGCAGGGCAAGGCTGTGGGTCTTGCCGTACCACTGCGGGATCCAATGCGTGAACAGCAGGTTCATCACGCCCACCAGGATCAGCGGCGACAGCGCGATCCAAGGGTTGGGCAGCGCCAGGTTATCGGCGGTTTCCGGCTCGTTGCGCAGTTCGGTACCGTAACCTTCACCGGCCCGTTGCGCCTTGTTGCGCTGGCGCGCCAGGTACAGCATGCCGGCGCAGAACACGAAGATCGTGCCGATCAGGCCCAGCCACGGCGCCGCCCAGGCGGTGGTGTTGAAAAAGGTGCTGGGGATGATGTTCTGGATCTGCGGCGTGCCGGGCAGCGCGTCCATGGTGAACGAGAACGCGCCGAGGGCGATGGTCGCCGGGATCAGGCGCTTGGGGATATTGCTCTGGCGGAACATCTCCGCCGCGAACGGGTACACCGCAAACACCACCACGAACAGCGACACGCCGCCGTAGGTGAGCAGGGCGCAGACCAACACGATCACCAGCATCGCCTGGCGCGTGCCAAGCAAGCGGATCGCCGCCGCCACAATCGAACGCGAAAAGCCAGACAGCTCGATCAGCTTGCCGAACACCGCGCCGAGCAGGAACACCGGGAAATACAGTTTGATAAAACCGACCATCTTCTCCATGAACACGCCGGTAAAGGCAGGCGCGACGGCGGACGGGTCGGTGAGCAGGACAGCGCCGAGCGCGGCGATGGGGGCAAACAGGATAACGCTATAGCCACGGTAAGCAGCCAGCATCAGCAACGCGAGCGCTGCCAGGGCAATGATCACACTCATGGTGTGTCTCCATCGGATTGTTATTTTTGTGGGGTGTTGCTGTAGGAAGGGCTATAGCGAGATGTGTGCCAACTAGTTAAGTTATTGAAATATATAGATTTTATTCTTTTTTATTGAGATTTATCTCTAGTTAGAGACAAGCGAGCCCCTGTAGGAGCGAGCTTGCTCGCGAAGGTCGTCAGCGATAACGCGGGGATCCTGAACGAACGCGGTGTAATTTGGTTTTTCGCGAGCAAGCTCGCTCCTACAATGGAATGTCTTTAAATTGAGACTTTTGTCTCGTTATGGAGATTCGTTTATTCCCAGCGCCACCATCTTCTTGTACAGCGTCGACCGTCCAAGCCCCAACTGCTTGGCCGCCTCCACCACATTGCCCTCACATGCCCTCAACGCCGCCGTGATGATCTGCCGATCAAACCGTTCCCGCGCCGTGTTGAAACTTTCCCCCTCAACCGTCGCGACGGCGCTGCTACGCGCCACCTGCGTAAAAGTACCAATGGCCGCCCGTATTTCCCTGGCATTCAGCACCAAGTCATCACTCAGCAGTGCCGCCCGCTCCAACACATTGCGCAGCTCACGGATGTTCCCCGGCCACGCATGCTGCGCCAGCAGCGCCAGGGCTTCACGGTCCAGCTCATGCTGGCTGCGCAACTCCTCAAGAATCGCCTCGCTCAACGCGGGAATATCCTCCAGCCGCTCACGCAACGGCGGCACCTGGATGGGCAGTACATTCAGCCGGTAATACAGGTCGGCGCGGAACTCACCGCGTTTGATCGCCGCTTCCAGGTCCATCGACGTGGCCGCGATCACCCGCACATCGCTGTGCAGCATCTCGTTGGAGCCGACCGGCTCGAATTCCTTTTCCTGCAACACCCGCAGCAATTTGCTTTGCAGCGGCAGGGGCATGTCGCCGATTTCATCGAGGAACAACGTGCCGCCCTGGGCAATCTGGAATTTGCCCGCACGGCCCTTGCGGTCGGCGCCGGTAAACGCGCCCGGCGCGGTGCCGAAGAACTCGGCTTCGAGCAGGTCAGCGGGAATCGCTGCACTGTTGATGCTGACAAAAGCCTTATGCGCACGGCTTGAAGCGCCGTGAATCGCCTGGGCCAGCAACTCCTTGCCGGTGCCGGTCTCGCCCAGCAGCAACACTGGCGACTCGGCGCTGGCACTGCGCCGCGCCCGGCGTTTCACTTCGAGGCTGGCGGCGCTGGTGCCGATAAAGTGGGCGAAGTTGTATTTGCTCTGGCGCGAACGCAGTAACGAGCGTGTCGAGGCCAGTTCCTGCTGCATACTCAGGTAGCGCTCGATCAGCGGTGACAGGTTGCGCAGTTCATCGAACAACGCAAAGCCGATCGCGCCGATCACTGCGCCGGCATCGTTGTGGATCGGCAAACGCATTACCACCAACGGGCCTTTGGGCGTGTCCTGGATGTCCAGCAGGATCGGCTGGTCGTTGCGCACCACCTGGCGTAACAGGCTGTTGGAAATCACCTGCTCGCAGGGCTGGCCGATGGCTTCATCGGCGCTCTTGAGGCCAAAGCGCTTGGCGTAGCGCTCGTTCATCCACACGATGTTCGCGTCGCGGTCGACAATCACCGTGCCTTCGCTGGACTGCTCGATGATCTCGAACAGCGACTGGATCGCCAGGCCGCGAACCTGTTGGTAATCCGTGAGGCTGGTACTCATACGCGATAATCCTGTAGGAGCGAGCTTGCTCGCGAAAAACGTCAACGATGACGCAGCGTTAATCGGTACCCCGTGTTGCCTGTGGTTTTCTCGCGAGCAAGCTCGCTCCTACAGGGGGATATGGGCTGCTGCCAGTAGCTCTTTGGTGTAGGGGTGCTGCGGTGCATCGAACACCTCATGGCTCGCGCCGGCCTCCACCACCTTGCCGTCCTTGATCACGATCATGTCATGTGCCATCGCGCGCACCACCGCCAGGTCATGGCTGATAAACAGGTAAGTCAGGCCGTACTTCTCCTGCAGTTCACGCAGCAGCGCCACCACTTGTTTTTGCACGGTACGGTCAAGGGCCGAGGTGGGTTCGTCGAGTAGCATCAGCGCCGGCTTGAGTACCAAAGCGCGGGCGATGGCAATGCGTTGGCGCTGGCCGCCGGAAAACTCATGGGGGTAACGGTGGCGGCTGGCAGGGTCGAGCCCCACGTCCTTGAGCACCTGCACCACCTGCGCATCGCGGTCGGCCAGGCTACACGGCGCATGCACCTCCAGGCCTTCGCTGATGATCTGCTCCACGGTCATGCGCGGGCTGAGGCTGCCGTAAGGGTCCTGGAACACCACCTGCATCTGCTTGCGCCATGGGCGCATCTGCTGGTGGTTCAGCGGGTCGAGGGCTTCACCCTGGAAGCGGATGCTGCCCGTGGAGTCCAGCAGCCGCAGGATCGCCTGGCCCAGGGTGGATTTGCCCGAGCCGGACTCGCCGACAATCCCCAGGGTCTTGCCGCGCTGCACGCTGAGGCTGATGCCGTCTACTGCGCGCAGGTAGGTCTTGCGCCGGAACAACCCGCCGCCGAGGGGGAATCGCACGCTCAGGTCGTCCACCTGCAAAACGGTTTCGCGTTCGTCACTGCACAGCACATCACCGTCCGGCTCGGCATCCAGCAGCAGGCGGCTGTACGGGTGTTGCGGCGCAGTGAACAGGCTCTGGCAGTCGGCCTGCTCGACAATCTCGCCGGCGCGCATCACGCACACGCGCTGGGCGATGCTGCGCACCAGGTTGAGGTCGTGGCTGATCAGCAGCAGCGACATGCCCAAGCGTTGTTGCAGGGACTTGAGCAGCAGCAGGATCTTGCGCTGCACGGTCACATCCAACGCGGTGGTGGGTTCGTCGGCGATCAGCAGTTCCGGTTCGCAGGCCAGGGCCATGGCGATCATCACCCGCTGGCGTTGCCCGCCGGACAGTTGATGGGGATAGGCCTTGAGCCGCTCCCGGGGTTTCTGGATGCCCACCAGGTCAAGCAATTCCAGAATGCGCGCCTGGGCCGCCTTGCCACCCAGGCCCTTGTGCAACAGCAGGGTTTCGCCGATCTGCTTTTCGATGCTGTGCAACGGGTTCAGGGAGGTCATCGGCTCCTGGAAGATCATCGCAATGCGGTTGCCGCGCAGCTTCTGCAGGGTCGCCGCCGATGCGCCGATCAGTTCCTGGCCGCGGTACTGGATGGAACCGGTGGTTTCAGTGCCGGCTTCGGGCAGCAATTGCAGGATCGAGTGGGCCGTCACCGACTTGCCCGAGCCTGACTCGCCTACCAGCGCCAGGCACTCGCCGGGGCGCACGTCCAGGCTCAGGTTGCGCACCACGGTCTGGCCGCTGAAGGCGACGCTGAGGTCGCGGATTTCGATCAGGTTCATAGGCGGTCACTCATGAGCGTGGGTCGAAGGCATCACGCAATGCCTCGCCGATAAACACCAGCAGCGACAAGATCAGCGCCAGTGTGAAGAACGCCGTCAGGCCCAGCCAGGGCGCTTGCAGGTTCTGCTTGCCCTGGGCGATCAACTCGCCCAGGGAGGCGCTGCCTGCCGGCATGCCGAAACCGAGGAAATCCAGGGCGCTCAGGGTAGAAATTGCGCCGGTCAGGATGAACGGCAGGTAGCTCAAGGTGGCGGTCATGGCGTTGGGCAGGATATGCCGGCGAATGATCTTGCCGTCACCCAAACCCAAGGCCCGTGCAGCCTTGACGTATTCCAGGTTGCGCCCGCGCAGGAACTCGGCGCGCACCACGTCCACCAGGGCCAGCCAGGAAAACAGCGCCATGATCCCCAGCAGCCACCAGAAATTCGGTTCGACAAAACCGGACAGGATGATCAGCAGGTACAGCACCGGCAGCCCGGACCACACCTCCAGCACGCGCTGGCCAATCAAATCCACCCAGCCGCCGTAATAGCCCTGCAATGCGCCGGCCGCAATACCGATGGCGGCGCTGATCGCGGTGAGCGCCAGGGCAAACAGGATCGATACCCGCGCACCAAAAATCACCCGCGCCAACACATCCCGCGACTGGTCATCGGTGCCCAGCCAGTTCACCGCCGAGGGCGGGCTGGGGGCAGGGCGGGTCAGTTCGTAGTTGGGCGTGTCGTCGCTGAACGGGATCGGCGGGAACAGCATCCAGCCGCCGTCCTGCTCGATCAGCTTTTTCACGTAGTCACTGCGATAGTCGGCCTGGAACGGTAGCTGGCCGCCGAACTGTTGCTCGGTGTACCGCTTGAACACCGGGAAATACAGTTCGTTCTTGAAACTCAACAGCAGGGGCTTGTCGTTGGCGATCAATTCGCCACCGAGGGTCAGGATAAACAGGCCGATAAACAGCCACAGCGACCACCAGCCGCGACGGTTCTTCTTGAAGCGTTCGAAACGGCGGCGCGCCACGGGAGACAGCTTAAGCATCAGGCGTTCCTCGCGGCGAAGTCGATACGCGGGTCTACCAGGGTGTAGCAGAGGTCACCGATGAGTTTTATCAAGAGGCCGAACAACGTGAAGATGAACAACGAACCGAACACCACCGGGTAATCGCGGGAGACGGCGGCTTCGTAGCTCATGCGGCCGAGGCCATCGAGGGAAAAGATCACCTCGATCAGCAGGGAGCCGGCGAAGAACACGGCGATGAACGCCTGGGGAATCCCCGAGATCACCAGCAACATGGCGTTGCGAAATACGTGGCCGTACAACACGCGCCGTTCGCTCAGGCCCTTGGCGCGCGCGGTCACCACGTACTGGCGCGTGATTTCATTGAGGAATGAGTTTTTGGTGAGGATGGTCAGCGTCGCGAAACCGCCGATGACCAACGAGGTCACCGGCAACACCAGGTGCCAGAAATAATCGGCAATCTTGCCCACGGTGCTGAGGTCTTCGAAGTTCTCCGAGACCAGCCCGCGCACCGGGAACCAGTTCAGCGACGTACCGCCGGCAAACACCACGATCAGGAACATCGCAAACAGGAACGCCGGCATCGCGTAGCCGATGACGATCGCGGTGCTGCTCCACACATCGAAGCTGCTGCCATGGCGCACCGCCTTGCGAATACCCAAGGGGATCGACACCAGGTAGGTGATCAGCGTGGCCCAGAGGCCGAGGGAGATGGTCACCGGCATTTTTTCCAGGATCAGGTCGATCACCGTCTTGCCGCGAAAAAAGCTGTTACCAAAGTCCAGTTGCGCGTAGCTCTTGAGCATCAACCACAGGCGCTCCGGGGCAGGCTTGTCGAAGCCGTATTGCTTTTCGATGTCCTTGATCAGCTTCGGGTCCAGGCCACGGCTGGCACGCGAGCCGCCGCCGATGCCTTCGCCGGAAGACCCCCCGACGCCACCGGTGCCGCCGATGCCTTGCAGGTGGGCGATGGCCTGTTCTACCGGGCCACCGGGAGCGGCCTGCACGATCACGAAATTCACCAGCAGGATGATCACCAGCGTCGGAATGATCAGCAGCAGGCGCCGCACGATATAGGCAAACATCAGTGAGCCCCTCCGCGTTTTTTCAGCTCAGCGTTCATTTGTTCGTTGGTCAGTGGCGTGGGACTGATTTCCCACCAGGTTTCCAGGGCTTCGTCGTTTTTCGCCTCGGTGGCCGGTCGGCCGAAGCGATTCCACCACGCGGCGGACGTGCCGGGCGGGTAGTAATTGGGGATCCACAGGTAATTCCATTGCAGCACCCGGTCCAGCGCGTGGGCGTAGGTGAGCATCTGCGCCTGGGTGTCGGCCTTGACCAGGCCCTTGATCAGGCTGTCGACGGCGGGGTCTTTGAGTACCGCGTAATTGTTGGCGCCTGGGTCGTAGGCTGCCTCCGAGCCGAAATAGTTGTACAGCTCCATGCCCGGAGACGTCGTGACGGGAAAGCCGATCACGATCATGTCGTAGTCCCTGGCCATTATCCGATTGACGTACTGCGAGGAGTCGATACGACGGATGTTCAAGGTAATACCGATCTGCGCCAGGTTACGTTTGTACGGTAGCAGCAGGCGCTCAAGGCCGTTCTGAGTGTTAAGGAACGTGAACTCCAGTGGCTCGCCCTCGGCGTTGACCAGTTTGTCGCCGTCCGGTTTCCAGCCGGCTTCCTCTAGCAACGCGAGGGCCTGCAGCTGTTTGTCGCGGATCATGCCGCTGCCGTCGGTGACCGGCGCCTTGAACACCTGGGTGAACACCTCGTCGGGCACCTGGCCGCGCAAGGGTTCGAGAATCGCCAGCTCCTCTTGGGTAGGCGGCTGGCTGGCCGCCAAAGGGCTATTGGAGAAATAGCTTTGCTGGCGGATGTACATATTCCGCATCATCTGCCGGTTGGCCCATTCGAAGTCCCACAGCATCGCCAGGGCCTGGCGCACGCGGCGGTCCTTGAACATCGGTTTTTGCACATTGAACACATAACCCTGGGCCGGTTGCGGCATCTCCTTGGCCAAGTGCGCGCGTTGCAGGCGGCCATCATCCAGGGCCGGGCCGTTGTAGCCGATGGAGTAACCGGTGGCGGAAAACTCGCGGTTGAAGTCGTAGGCACCGCCGCGCAATACCTGGCGGGCCACTTCGGTGTCGCCGAAATACTCCAGGCTCAAGTGATCGAAGTTGTACAGGCCACGGCTGACGGGCAGGTCCTTGCCCCACCAGTTCGGGTCGCGGGTAAAGGTGATGGTGCTGCCGGAGTCGATCTTGCTGACTTTATAGGGGCCGCTGCCGAGAGGCGCTTCATAGCCGCCGCCGTTGGCGAAGTCGCGGGTCTTCCACCAGTGTTCCGGGAAGACCGGCAGGGTGGCGATGTCCAGGGGCAGGGTGCGGTTTTCATTGCTGGAGAAATCGAAGCGCACTTGGCGTTCGCCCTCGACTTCGACGTGCTTCACGTCGGCAAACAGGGTGCGAAAGCGCAGGCTGCCTTGGGTCATCAGCAGGTCGAAGCTGTAGCGCACGTCCTCGGCAGTGATGGGTTTACCGTCCGCAAAACGTGCCTTGGGATTGAGGAAAAAACGCAGCGACAGGCCGTCATCGGCGCGCTCCATTTTTTCGGCCACCAGGCCGTAAACGGTGTAGGGCTCGTCCAGGGAGCGCTGGGCCAGGGGCGCATACAGCCAGCCGTCGACCTGGGAAACCCCGATGCCTTTGTCGATATAGGGCAACACGTGGTCAAAGCGCCCGATCTCGATGGCCGAACGGCGCAGGCTACCGCCCTTGGGGGCATTCGGGTTGGCGTAGTCGAAATGGGTAAAGCCGGCGGGGTACTTGGCCGGTTCGCCGTACACGGTCAGGTACGGTTGCGGTGCCGCGATCACGGCCGTGCTGGCCAGCAGCAGGGCCAGGGTCGAACTAAAAATGTAGGAAAAAGCCAATCGCATTGTCAGCCTTGAACGCCGTGTGAAGTAGAAAAGGGATTTGTACGCTAACGGCATCAGCGTCGCCAGTCATCACATGCACAACGGCCCACCTAAAGGCGGGCCGTTGTTTAGAGCATCAGCGCAGACTGGATCAGTCCTGGCGGCTGGTGACTTCCAGCAGGTGGTAGCCGAACTGGGTTTTCACAGGGCCTTGCACGGTGTTGACCGGGGCGCTGAAGACGACAGTGTCGAATTCCTTGACCATCTGGCCTGGACCGAACGAACCCAGGTTGCCGCCGTCGCGGCTGGACGGGCAGCTGGAGTTGGCTTTGGCGATTTCTGCGAAATCGGCGCCGCCTTCGATTTGGGCCTTGAGTTCGTTGCACTTGTCTTCAGTGGAAACGAGGATGTGACGGGCGGTGGCTTTGGCCATGGGGAGTAACTCCTTGAATGAAAAGGGTGAGCCTACCGGATTCAGGCGGTTATTTCTTGGCAAAGTTCCGTTGGGGTGGTGGTGTACATATCCTTTGCTGCGGTAACGGCCACTTAGGGTTCCGCTCTTACAGCGGCTCACTTTTGGAAAGACCGGAATGCCGGCCCAGCCAAAAGTAAGCAAAAGGTCTTCGCCCCAACACTCGGCACC
>NZ_JACAPG010000009.1:55171-88553 GCF_013385825.1 Pseudomonas reactans
GCCGGCTTGCCGGCGAAAAACCTGAGACCGCCGCGTTTTGTCTGGTTCCCCGCGTCATCGTTGAAGACCATCGCCGGCAAGCCGGCTCCTACAGTGGGCCGCGTTTGATTTTGCCTTTGCTCCACACCACTCAAGCCGGCTGTCAGGCCGCTGTGCTTTTGCTTTTGATTTTGATCTTAGGCGGCCCCCCAAATCCCTGTCGGATTACGGGCACACCGAGCCTAGGCGAGGTGCCGAGTGTTGGGGCAAGAGCCCTTTGCTTACTTTGGGGCTTTTCCAAAGTGAGCCGCCGTAAGGGCGGAACCCTAAGCCGCCGTTACCGAAAAAACGGATATGTACACGATCAAACCAAAAACGCCGCCTCCAACAACTGCCGCGTATACCCATGCTGCGGCGCGGCAAAAATCCCCGCCGCATCCCCCTGTTCCACCACCTGCCCATGCTTCACCACCATCAACTGATGGCTCAACGCCTTGACCACCGCCAAATCATGGCTGATAAACAGATAGGTCAAGTTGTACTTGGCCTGCAAACTGCGCAACAACTCCACCACCTGCCGCTGCACCGTGCGATCCAGCGCCGATGTCGGCTCATCCAGCAAAATCAGGCGCGGCTTGAGCACCAGCGCCCGGGCAATGGCAATGCGCTGACGCTGCCCACCCGAGAACTCATGGGGGTACCGATGCCGCGACTCCGGATCCAACCCGACTTCCTTGAGCGCCGCAATAATCGCCGCTTCCTGCTCCAATGGCGTCCCCATCTTATGGATACGCAACCCCTCGCCAACGATCTCACTGACACACATCCGCGGGCTCAAGCTGCCAAACGGGTCCTGGAACACCACCTGCATCTCCCGACGCAACGGACGCACCTGTTGCTGGCTGAGCTTATCCAACTGCTGCCCTTCAAAACGAATGCCGCCCTTGCTCGCGATCAACCGCAGAATCGCCAGGCCCAGGGTCGATTTGCCCGAGCCGCTTTCGCCCACGATTCCCAGGGTCTGCCCCTGGGGCAGGCTGAAGTTGATGCCGTCCACCGCCTTGACGTAATCAACGGTATTGCGCAAAAAGCCCTTCTTGATCGGGAACCACACTTTCAGGTCATCGACTTCCAGCAACGGAGGGCCGACTTCGTTGCTGGCCGGTCCGCCGCTGGGCTCCGCCGCGAGCAGTTCCTGGGTATACGGATGCTGGGGCGACTGGAACAGCGTTTCACAGTCGGCCTGCTCGACGATGCAACCCTTTTGCATCACGCACACGCGATGGGCGATGCGCCGTACCAGGTTCAAGTCATGGCTGATCAGCAGCAGGGCCATGCCCAGGCGCGCCTGCAGTTCCTTGAGCAATTCGAGGATCTTCAATTGCACCGTCACATCCAGCGCCGTGGTCGGCTCATCGGCGATCAGCAACTCCGGCTCATTGGCCAGGGCCATGGCGATCATCACCCGCTGGCGCTGGCCTCCGGACAGCTCATGGGGAAGGGCCTTGAGGCGTTTGTGCGGTTCGGGAATGCCCACCAGGTCCAGCAACTCCAGGGTACGTTGGGTGGCGACTTTACCTTGCAGCCCCTTGTGCAGGCCGAGCACTTCGTTGATCTGCTTCTCGATGGAGTGCAGCGGGTTCAACGAGGTCATCGGCTCCTGGAAGATCATCGCAATGCGGTTGCCGCGAATGTGGCGGATGGTTTTTTCTTTCAGTGTGAGCAGGTCCTGCCCGGCATAGTTGATGGTGCCGGAGGGGTGCCGCGCCAGCGGGTAGGGCAGCAGGCGCAGGATCGAGTGGGCGGTCACCGATTTGCCTGAGCCGCTTTCACCCACCAGGGCGATGGTCTCGCCACGCTTGATGTCGAAGCTGACGTTGTTCACCACGCGGTGGTGATGGTCGCCCGTGACGAACTCGACGGAGAGGTCGCGGATTTCGATCAGATTGTCCTGATTCATCTCATTTCCTCGGGTCGAAGGCGTCGCGAGCGGACTCGCCGATAAACACCAGCAAACTCAACATGATCGCCAGCACGGCAAAGGCACTCATGCCCAGCCACGGCGCTTGCAGGTTGGATTTACCTTGGGCCACCAGTTCACCCAGCGACGGCGAACCGGCCGGCAAGCCAAAACCGAGGAAGTCCAGGGCGGTGAGGGTGCCAATGGCGCCGGTGAGAATGAACGGCATGAAGGTCATGGTCGACACCATCGCGTTGGGCAGGATATGCCGGAACATGATCGCGCCATTCTGCATGCCCAAGGCCCTGGCGGCGCGCACGTATTCGAGGTTGCGCCCGCGCAGGAACTCGGCGCGCACTACGTCCACCAGGCTCATCCACGAAAACAACAACATGATGCCGAGCAGCCACCAGAAGTTGGGCTGCACGAAACTGGCGAGGATGATCAGCAGGTACAGCACCGGCAGCCCGGACCAGATCTCCAGGAAGCGCTGCCCGGCCAAATCCACCCAGCCGCCGTAGAAGCCCTGCAAGGCCCCGGCGATCACGCCGATGATCGAGCTGAGCACTGTCAGCGTCAGGGCAAACAGCACCGACACACGGAAGCCGTAGATGACCCGCGCCAGTACGTCGCGGCCTTGGTCGTCGGTACCCAGCAAATTCACGGAAGAGGGCGGCGCCGGCGCCGGCACTTTCAGGTCGTAGTTGATGCTCTGGTAGCTGAACGGAATCGGCGCCCACAAGGTCCAGGCATCCTTGGCCTTGAGCAGTTCCTGGATGTAGGGGCTCTTGTAGTTGGCTTCCAGCGGGAATTCACCACCAAAGGTGGTCTCCGGGTAGCGCTTGAGCGCGGGGAAGTACCAGCCGCCGTCGTAGTGCACGGCCAGGGGTTTGTCGTTGGCGATCAGCTCGGCGCCCAGGCTCAGCCCGAACAGGATCAGGAACAGCCACAGTGACCACCAGCCACGCTTGTTGGCCTTGAACCGTTCGAACCGGCGGCGATTGAGGGGGGATAGATTCATCTCAATGCTCCCGGCTGGCAAAGTCGATACGCGGATCGACCAGGGTGTAGGTGAGGTCGCCGATCAGTTTCACGATCAGCCCCAGCAGGGTGAAGATAAACAGCGTGCCGAACACCACCGGGTAGTCGCGGTTGATCGCCGCTTCAAAACTCATCAGGCCCAGGCCGTCGAGGGAGAAGATCACCTCCACCAACAAGGAACCGGTGAAGAAGATCCCGATGAACGCCGAAGGGAAACCGGCGATCACCAGCAACATCGCGTTGCGGAATACATGCCCGTACAGCACGCGGTGGTTGGTCAGGCCCTTGGCTTTGGCGGTGACCACGTACTGCTTGTTGATCTCGTCGAGAAAGCTGTTCTTGGTCAGCAGGGTCATGGTGGCGAAGTTGCCGATCACCAGGGCCGTGATGGGCAGCGCCAGGTGCCAGAAGTAATCGAGGATCTTGCCGCCCCAGCTCAGTTCGTCGAAGTTGTTCGACGTGAGTCCACGCAAGGGGAACCAGTCGAGGTAACTGCCGCCGGCAAACACCACGATCAGCAGGATTGCAAACAGGAACGCCGGGATCGCATAGCCGACGATGATCGCCGAACTGGTCCATACGTCGAAATGGCTGCCGTGCCGCGTGGCCTTGGCGATCCCCAGTGGGATCGACACCAGGTACATGATCAGCGTGCTCCATAACCCGAGGGAAATGGACACCGGCATCTTCTCCTTGATCAAATCGATGACCTTGGCGTCACGGAAGAAGCTGTCGCCAAAGTCCAGCTGGGCGTAGTTCTTGACCATGATCCACAAGCGTTCCGGCGCCGATTTGTCGAAGCCGTACATCTTCTCGATTTCCTTGATCAGCGCCGGGTCCAGGCCCTGGGCGCCGCGGTAGCTGCTGGAGCCGGCCACCGACACTTCGGAACCACCACCGGCAATGCGGCTGGTGGCGCCCTCGAAGCCTTCAAGCTTGGCGATCATTTGCTCCACCGGACCACCGGGAGCGGCCTGGATGATGACGAAGTTGATCAGCAAAATCCCGAACAGCGTGGGGATGATCAGCAACAGGCGGCGAAAGATATAGGCCAGCATTTAATCGCCTCCGCTCGCCGGATCGGCGCTGGTGTCTGGGTCTGAGGTGACGGCGGGTGTTACGTCAGGCTTGGCCCACCAGGTGGCGGTGCCGACGTCGTAGCGCGGCGGGACTTGGGGATGGCCCAAGTGATCCCAATACGCGACGCGGAAGGTCTTGATGTGCCAGTTCGGGATCACGTAGTAGCCGAACTGCAACACGCGGTCCAGGGCTTTGGCATGCGCCACCAGGCTTTTGCGCGAGTCGGCGTCGATCAACTCTTCCACCAGTTGGTCGATGGCCGGGTCCTTGAGACCCATGTAGTTGCGGCTGCCGGGTTTGTCGGCGCTGGAGGACTTCCAGAACTCGCGCTGCTCATTACCCGGCGAAGTGGACTGCGGGAAACTGCCCACCAGCATGTCGAAGTCCCGCGAGCGAATGCGGTTGATAAATTGTGAGACGTCGACCCGACGGATCACCAGGTCGATGCCCAGGTCGGCCAGGTTGCGCTTGAACGGCAGCAGGATACGTTCGAACTCAGTCTGGGCCAGCAGGAACTCGATCTTCACCGGTGTGCCGGTGGTGTCGACCATCTTGTCATCGACGATGCGCCAGCCGGCTTCTTGCAGCAGTTGGTAGGCCTCGCGCTGCTGGGTGCGGATCATGCCGCTGCCGTCGGTCTTGGACGGTTCGAAGGCCTGGGTGAAGACCTCGGGCGGGATCTTGTCACGCAGCGGTTCGAGGATCGCCAGTTCATCCGGGCCGGGCAGGCCGGTGGCGGCCATCTCCGAGTTTTCAAAGTAGCTGCGGGTGCGGGTATAGGCACCGTTGAACAGCTGCTTGTTGCTCCACTCGAAATCCAGCAACAGGCTGATGGCCTTGCGCACGCGTACGTCCTGGAACATCGGCTTGCGCATGTTGAACACAAAGCCCTGCATGCCGGTGGGATTGCCGTTGGGGATTTCTTCCTTGATCAGGCGACCCTGGGCCACCGCCGGGATGTTGTAGGCGTTGGCCCAGTTCTTGGCGCTGAATTCCAGCCAGTAGTCGAACTGCCCGGCCTTGAGGGCTTCCAGCGAGACGGTGCTGTCGCGGTAATAGTCTGTGATGCGGTTATCGAAGTTGTAGAAACCCTTGGCGACCGGCAGGTCCTTCGCCCAGTAATCCCTGACCCGCTCGTAGCGGATCATGCGCCCGGCCTTGACCTCGGCGACCTTGTACGGCCCGCTGCCCAGCTGGACTTCAAGGTTGCCCTTGGCAAACTCACGGGTCGCCCACCAATGCTTGGGCAATACCGGCAGTTGTCCGAGGATCAGCGGTAATTCGCGGTTGTTGGTGCGCTTGAACTTGAACAGCACCTTCAGCGGGTCTTCGGCGATCACTTCGTCGACATCGGCGTAGTAGGTGCGGTAGATCGGCGAGCCTTCCTTGATCAGTTCCTGGAAGGTGAACACCACGTCTTCGGCGCGAATTGGGTGACCGTCATGGAAGCGGGCTTCCGGGCGCAGGTAGAAGCGCACCCAACTGTTGTCCGGGGCTTTTTCGATCTTGCCGGCCACCAGGCCGTATTCGGTGATGGGCTCGTCCAGGCTTTGCATGGCCAGGGTGTCGTAGATCAAACCGAGGTTATCGGCCGGCACGCCTTTGCTGATGTAGGGGTTGAGGCTGTCGAAGCCGCCCATGGCCGACTCGCGGAAGGTGCCGCCCTTGGGCGCATCCGGGTTGACGTAGTCGAAGTGCTTGAAGTCGGCGGGGTATTTCGGTGGTTCGTTGTAGAGCGTCAACGCATGTTGCGGGGCGGCTTGGGCCGCGGTGCACAGCAGCAGGCCGCCGAGCAGTGCAGTACGCAAATACATCATTGGGCTTTCTCCGAAGCTTTCAGCCACCACGCGCTCAGGCCCAGGCTATAGGGCGGCGTGGTGACAAAGGCGAACCGGTTGCGGTACGCCAAGCGATGATAGTTGAGGTACCAGTTGGGAATACTGTAGTGCTGCCACAGCAGCACCCGGTCCAGGGCACGGCCGGCGGCCAGTTGCTCTTCGCGGGTCTTGGCGGCCAGCAGTTGTTCCAGCAGGTGATCGACAATCGGGTTGGCAATGCCTGCATAGTTCTTGCTGCCCTTGATCGCGGCCTGGCTGGAGTGGAAGTACTGCCACTGCTCAAGGCCCGGGCTCAAGGTCTGGTTGAGGGTGATGAGGATCATGTCGAAGTCGAATTGATCCAGGCGCTGCTTGTACTGGGCGCGGTCGACGGTGCGCAGGCGTGCGTCGATGCCGATGCTGATCAGGTTCTCGACATAGGGCTGCAGGATGCGCTCCAGGTTCGGGTTGACCAGCAGGATCTCGAAGCGCAGCGGTTGGCCGTCTTTGTTCAGCAGACGTTGGCCGGAGAGTTTCCAGCCGGCGTCACCGAGCAGGGCCAGGGCGCGGCGCATGGTCTCGCGGGGGATGCCGCGCCCGTCGGTCTGGGGCAGGCTGAACGGCTGGGTAAACAGGTTGGCCGGCAATTGCTCGCGGTAGGGCGAGAGCATCAGCCATTCATGGCCGGTGGGCACGCCGGTGGCGGAGAATTCGCTGTTGGGGTAATAGCTCAAGGTGCGCTTGTAGGCGCTGCTGAATAGGGTGCGGTTGGTCCATTCGAAGTCGAACATCAGCCCCAGGGCTTCGCGCACCTTGGTCTGGCTGAAATTCGGTCGCCGGCTGTTCATGAACAGGCCCTGGCTCTGGGTCGGGATCTGGTGGGCGATCTGCGCCTTGATCACGTCGCCCCGGTTCACCGCCGGGAAGTTGTAGCCATTTGCCCAGTTTTTGGCCTGATGCTCGATATAGATATCGAATTCGCCGGCTTTGAAGGCTTCGAAGGCCACGTCGCTGTCGCGATAAAACTCCACTTCGACCTTGTCGTAGTTATAGAAGCCTTGGTTGACCGGCAGATCCTTGCCCCAATAGTCCTTGACCCGTTCGAACACCAATTGTCGGCCAGGCGTGACCTTGCTGATGCGGTACGGCCCGCTGCCCAAAGGCGGTTCGAAGGTGGTGGCCTTGAAATCGCGGTTTTTCCAGTAGTGCTGGGGCAATACCGGCAATTCGCCGAGGCGCAGGATCAGCAACGGGTTGCCGGCGCGCTTGAACACAAAGCGGATGCGGTGCCGGTTGAGGATATCTACCCGCGCCACTTCCTGCAGGTTGGTGCGGTACTGCGGGTGGCCTTCGGTCAGCAGGGTGCGATAGGAAAACGCCACGTCGTAGGCGGTGATCGGTTTGCCATCGTGGAAGCGCGCTTCCGGGCGCAGGTTGAACACCACCCAACTGCGGTCCTCGCTGTACTCCACCGACTGGGCGATCAGCCCATAACTGGAGGTGGGCTCATCGCCGGAAGGCGCGTACAGGCCGGTGCCGACCATCAACGGCTCGTTCAGCTCGTTGACGCCGTATTGCAGGAAATTGGGGGTGGAAACCGGGCTGGAGCCCTTGAAGGTATAGGGGTTGAGGGTGTCGAAGGTGCCAAAGGCCATGACCCGCAATGTCCCGCCTTTCGGCGCTGCAGGGTTTACCCAATCGAAGTGGGTGAATTTGGCCGGGTACTTGAGACTGCCGAACTGCGTGTAACCGTGACTCTCGGTAATCGCCGCGTTCGCACCAAAGCTCAAGGCCAGACTTATTAGTAGAAGGAGGGGACGCTTCAAATCAGGGATCCGATCCAGGCGGCTTGCGCTTTATGATCGGTACAGTAACAGCTTGTTCCGGTTGGAAAAAGGCCGTTGGATTGACGCAGAATCTTGTAGGAGCTGGCTTGCCAGCGATGGGGCCAGCAAGCCTTGTGGTGTCCGTTATGGCTACACAGTATCGGAACGCTTTAGCGTGGCCCGGAAACCACCAGCATCTGCCCCGGCTTCAGCGCCTGGCCAGTGCGCGGGTTCCAACGCTTGAGATGTTGCATCTCAACGTTGAAGCGCTTGGCGACGATGTACAGCGAATCACCCTTCTTGACCTTGTACTGCACCGGCTTCTTGCTGCTGGCCACGACTTTGCGCGTGTCCTGCATCACCAGGGTTTGGCCGACCTTGAGGGCTTGGCCGTTGAGCTTGTTCCAGCGCTGGAGGTCATGCACATCGACCTTGTTGGCCTTGGCGATCAGCGTCAGGTTGTCGCCACTGCGTACCTTGTAGCTGCGGGTACGCCCGGCAACCCGCGCGGTCTCGACTTCGTCGAACACCTGCTTTTTCGGACGCATCGCCAGCAATTCTTCAGGCTTCATCGTCGAAAGGGTGCTGGTGAGCAGTTGCGCCTTGGAACTCGGCACCAGCAGATGCTGCGGGCCATCCAGGGTGGTGCGCTGCTTCAGCGCGGGGTTGAGCTGGAACAATTCGTCTTCGTCGATCTCGGCCAGCGCGGCAACCCGTGACAGGTCCATGCTTTGCTTGACTTCAACCACTTCGAAGTACGGCGTGTTGGCAATCGGGTTCAGGTTGACGCCATAGGCCTCGGGCGCCAGCACCACCTGGGACAGCGCCAGGAACTTGGGCACGTAGTCCTTGGTTTCCTGGGGCAGGGGCAGGTTCCAGTAGTCGGTCGGCAGGCCGAGCTTTTCGTTGCGCTCGATCGCCCGGCTCACCGTGCCTTCGCCTGCGTTGTAGGCGGCCAGGGCCAGCAGCCAGTCACCGTTGAACATGTCGTGCAGACGGGTCAGGTAGTCGAGGGCGGCGGTGGTGGAGGCGGTGATGTCACGGCGGCCATCATAGGCGCGGGTCTGGCGCAGGTTGAAGTAACGCCCGGTGGAGGGGATGAACTGCCACAAGCCGACCGCATCGCTGCGCGAATAGGCCATGGGGTTGTAGGCACTTTCAATCACTGGCAGTAGCGCCAGCTCCAAGGGCATGTTGCGTTCTTCAAGGCGTTCGACGATGTAATGAATGTAGAGGCTGCCGCGTTCGCCGGCGTTCTCAAGGAAGGAAGGGTTGCTGGCGAACCACAGTCGCTGTTGCTCGATACGTGGGTTGACGCCTACACCATCCTGCAATTGAAAGCCCCGTCGCATACGCTCCCAAACATCCTGGGGCACTTCGGGAGCCGGCTTTTCCGAAAGCCAGATGACGGGTTTCTGTTTGATCTTGGCGCTGAGGTTTGGCTTGGGTTGCACGGTGGATTGTGCGGTGAAATTGCTTGATTGGCAGCCGGCCAGCGTGGCGGACACAGCCACCGCCACAGCTTGAGCCAGGCGGGTCAATGCGTCTGAATGGTTGGATTTACGAATAGATGACGACATTGGCTGGAAGTAAGTTCCGGGCAAAAATGTCGGGCGATTCTAGAAACCCGTTGGGTTCCGGTCAACCATTCAGAAATTACGTATCAGATTGCATCCTGTTAGAACTTATCTTTCCACGCCCTCAAGCTAGCAAACACCTCGGCCCCAGAGCGGTTGTCGCGGCCATTCCGTTCGTCCGCTTTTTGTTTAACGGATGTTTCAGAGGTGCGCAGAAAGGGGTTGGTGCGCTTTTCCAGGGCCAGGTTGGAAGGCAGCGTGATCTCGCCACGTTCGCGCAATTGGCGGACGTTTTCCACCCGTTCGGCGATATCGGCGTTATCCGGTTCGACGGCTTGGGCAAACTTGAGGTTGCTTTGTGTGTATTCGTGGGTGCAGTACACCAACGTGTCGGCGGGCAATGCGGCCAAACGCTCAAGCGACGTGTGCATCTGTTCCGGCGTGCCTTCGAACAGGCGCCCGCAGCCGGCGGCGAACAGGGTGTCGCCACACAACAGCACGCCCTGGTGATAAAACGCGATATGGCCCAGGGTGTGGCCAGGCACGGTATAAATGTCGAAATCCCAGCCGAGCACGCTGATGCGGTCGTTATCGTTCAAGGCTACGTCCCGCGCCGGGATTTTCTCGTTGGCCGGGCCGTACACCTTGGCGTCAGTCACCCTTTTGAGTTGTTCGACGCCGCCGACATGATCGTGGTGATGGTGAGTGATCAGGATGTCGCTCAGGACCCACTCAGGGTTTTGCTTGAGCCAGGCCAGCACCGGCGCGGCATCGCCGGGGTCGACCACGGCGCAGCGCTGGGTGCTCGGGTCTTGTAACAACCAGATGTAGTTATCGGTGAAGGCGGGCAGGGCACTGATCTGTATCATTCTTCGATTCGCCAAGCTGAACACATTGGTGCATCTTAGAACGTCTAGGCGAGTTGGAGAATGCAATGACTGATAAAGCGTTCGCCCAGGCCGATCCTGAGTGGCTGGCCCTGATCAGCGCAGCCCGTGAATGGCTGTCCGGTCCGATCGGGCAATTTCTGCTGGACGAAGAACGGCGCATGCTCGAAGACGAGTTGGGCCGGTTCTTTGGCGGTTATCTTGTGCATTACGGGCCGTCGGCCGAAACGCCGCCGTGCGCGCCTCAGGTACAACGTAATGTGCGCCTGGGTGCACCGTTGCCGGGGGTGGAGATTGTCTGCGAGGAACAGGCCTGGCCGTTGAGCGAGCACGCCGCCGATGTGGTGGTGTTGCAGCATGGCCTGGATTTCTGCCTGTCGCCCCACGGCTTGCTGCGCGAAGCGGCGAGCAGTGTGCGCCCGGGCGGCCATTTGCTGATTGTCGGGATCAACCCCTGGAGCAGTTGGGGCTTGCGCCATGTGTTCGCCCACGACGCCTTGCGCCAGGCGCGTTGCATCTCGCCGCAACGGGTGGGGGACTGGCTGAACCTGCTGGGCTTCGCGCTGGAGAAACGCCGCTTCGGGTGCTATCGTCCGCCGCTTGCGTCGACCAAGTGGCAAGCCCGCCTGGCCGGCTGGGAGCGCCGCGCGGGTGCCTGGCAACTGTCAGGTGGCGGCTTCTATCTGCTGGTGGCGCGCAAGATCGTGGTTGGGTTGCGGCCGGTGCAACAGGTGCGCCGCGAGCCGATGGGCAAGTTGGTGCCGATGCCGATGGCCAAGGTCAACCGCAAGCAAAGCGACGCATGACCCTCTTTTTGAATGAATACCGAGCAACCGATGACCGATAGCGTAGAACTCTTCACCGATGGCGCCTGCAAGGGCAATCCCGGCCCTGGCGGCTGGGGCGCGTTGCTGGTGTGCAAGGGCGTGGAGAAAGAGTTGTGGGGCGGCGAGCCCAATACCACCAACAACCGAATGGAACTGATGGGCGCGATTCGCGGCCTGGAAGAACTCAAGCGCCGTTGCAACGTGCTGCTGGTGACCGACTCGCAATACGTGATGAAGGGCATCAACGAGTGGATGGTCAACTGGAAGAAGCGCGGCTGGAAGACAGCGGCCAAGGAGCCGGTGAAAAATGCCGACCTGTGGCAACTGCTCGATGAGCAATGCAATCGCCATGACATCACCTGGAAGTGGGTGCGCGGCCACATCGGCCACCCTGGCAACGAGCGTGCCGACCAGTTGGCCAACCGTGGCGTGGACGAAGTGCGCGGCTACAAACAGAGCTGATGTCGACTCACGTGTTAATATCGCGCCCCTTGAAATACACCACACCGTTGAGAGCTGAACCCTGATGGCCATCCGATCTGTTGTACTCGATACCGAAACCACCGGCATGCCGGTGACCGACGGCCACCGGATCATTGAAATCGGCTGTGTCGAACTGATCGGTCGCCGCCTCACCGGGCGTCACTTCCACGTCTACCTGCAACCGGACCGCGACAGTGACGAGGGCGCGATTGGCGTCCACGGCATCACCGACGAATTCCTCAAGGGCAAGCCGCGTTTCGCTGAAGTTGCCGATGAGTTCTTCGAATTCATTAACGGCGCGCAGTTGATCATCCATAACGCGGCGTTCGACGTCGGCTTCATCAACAACGAATTTGCCCTGATGGGGCAGACCGATCGCGCAGACATCTCCCAGCACTGTTCGATCCTCGACACCTTGATGATGGCCCGTGAGCGTCACCCCGGCCAGCGCAACAGCCTCGATGCCTTGTGCAAGCGTTATGGCGTCGACAACTCCGGCCGTGAACTTCACGGCGCCTTGCTCGACTCCGAGATTCTTGCTGACGTCTACCTGACCATGACCGGCGGGCAGACCAGCCTGTCCCTGGCGGGTAACGCCTCCGATGGCAGCGGTTCGGCGGAAGGCTCGGGCAACCGTCCTTCGGAAATCCGTCGCCTGCCAGGCGACCGCAAGCCGACCACGATCATCCGCGCCAGTGAGCAGGACCTGGCCGAGCATGCGGCGCGTCTGGAAGCGATTGCCAAATCGGCCGGCGCGCCGGCGTTGTGGTCGACCCTGACCCAGCAATGACGCAAACCTTGTAGGAGCCGGCTTGCCGGCGATGGCGGCCTTGAACCCATCGCAAGATTCAACGGCCTCATCGCCGGCAAGCCGACTCCTACAGTGGTTCACTGTGCTTTCGAAATCTTCATTCGCGTCATCGCCCCCTAGCTTCTACCCTTGAGTGCATAGCCCTCAGGACTACAAGCACTCATGTACAAAGACCTGAAGTTCCCTGTCCTTATCGTGCACCGTGACATCAAGGCCGACACCGTTGCCGGTGACCGGGTCCGAGGCATCGCCCGAGAGCTGGAACAAGAGGGTTTCAGTATTTTTTCCGCAGTGGATTACGCCGAAGGGCGACTGGTGGCTTCTACCCATCATGGCCTGGCGTGCATGCTGATCGCCGCCGAAGGGGCTGGCGAAAATACCCACCTGCTGCAAAACATGGTCGAGCTGATCCGCCTGGCGCGGTTGCGGGCGCCGAACCTGCCGATCTTTGCCCTGGGCGAGCAAGTCACCCTGGAAAACGCGCCCGCCGATGCCATGAGTGAACTCAACCAGTTGCGCGGCATTCTCTATCTGTTCGAAGACACCGTGCCGTTTCTCGCGCGGCAAGTCGCGCGTGCGGCGCGTACTTACCTAGATGGCCTGTTGCCGCCGTTCTTCAAGGCGCTGGTGCAGCACACCGCTGACTCCAACTACTCCTGGCACACCCCCGGCCATGGCGGTGGCGTGGCCTACCGCAAGAGCCCAGTGGGGCAGGCGTTCCATCAGTTCTTCGGGGAAAACACCCTGCGCTCGGACCTGTCGGTATCGGTGCCTGAACTCGGCTCGTTGCTGGACCACACCGGCCCGCTGGCCGAAGCCGAGGCCCGCGCCGCGCGCAACTTTGGCGCTGATCACACCTTCTTCGTGATCAACGGCACCTCCACTGCGAACAAGATCGTCTGGCATTCCATGGTCGGGCGTGATGATCTGGTGCTGGTGGACCGCAATTGCCATAAGTCGGTGTTGCACTCGATCATCATGACCGGCGCCATCCCGTTGTACCTGTGCCCCGAACGCAACGAACTGGGAATTATCGGCCCGATTCCCTTGAGTGAATTCAGCCCCGAATCGATCCGCGCCAAGATCGATGCCAGCCCGCTCACCCGTGGCCGCCCGCCGAAAGTGAAAATGGCCGTGGTGACCAATTCCACCTACGACGGCCTGTGCTACAACGCCGAGCTGATCAAGCAGCAACTGGGCAACAGCGTCGAGGTGCTGCATTTTGACGAGGCTTGGTACGCCTATGCCGCGTTTCATGAGTTCTTCTCCGGGCGCTACGGGATGGGCACTTCGCGCACGCCAGACAGCCCGCTGGTGTTCACCACCCACTCGACCCACAAGCTGCTGGCGGCCTTCAGCCAGGCCTCGATGATCCATGTGCAGGATGGCGGCGCACGCCAGCTGGACCGTGACCGTTTCAACGAAGCCTTCATGATGCACATCTCCACGTCGCCGCAATACAGCATCATTGCCTCGCTGGATGTAGCGTCGGCGATGATGGAAGGCCCGGCCGGGCGTTCGCTGTTGCAGGAAATGTTCGACGAGGCGCTGAGTTTCCGCCGTGCCCTGGCCAACCTGCGCCAGCACATTGCTGAAGAGGATTGGTGGTTTTCGATCTGGCAGCCGCCATCAGTGGCGGGCATCGACCGCGTCGCCACCGCCGATTGGCTGTTGCACCCTGAGGATGACTGGCATGGCTTCGGCGACGTGGCCGAAGACTATGTGCTGCTCGACCCGATCAAAGTCACGCTGGTGATGCCCGGCCTCAATGCCGGCGGTGCCCTCAGCGATTGCGGGATTCCCGCAGCGGTCGTCAGCAAATTCCTCTGGGAGCGTGGGCTGGTGGTGGAAAAGACCGGGTTGTATTCCTTCCTCGTGTTGTTTTCCATGGGCATCACCAAGGGCAAATGGAGTACCTTGCTCACCGAGTTGCTGGAATTCAAGCGCAGTTACGACGCCAATGTCAGCCTGGCCAGTTGCCTGCCTTCGGTGTTTGCACAAGGGGCGGCGCGTTACCAAGGGCTGGGTTTGCGCGACCTGTGCAACCAATTGCACGGCTGTTACCGCAGCAATGGCACGGCCAAACACCTCAAGCGCATGTACACCGTCTTGCCGGAAATCGCGATGAAACCGGCCGACGCTTACGACCAATTGGTGAGGGGCGAAGTGGAGGCGGTCTCCATTGACGCCTTGCAAGGCCGCGTCGCAGCAGTGATGCTGGTGCCTTATCCGCCCGGCATTCCGTTGATCATGCCGGGCGAGCGCTTTACCGAGTCGACGCGCTCGATCATCGATTACCTGGCGTTTGCCCGGACATTCGATAGCAGTTTCCCCGGTTTTGTCGCCGATGTTCACGGCTTACAACACGAAGATGACGGCAGTGGTCGTTGTTACACCGTCGATTGCATCAAGGGTTAAGGATGGTTATGCAAGCTGTAATGAACCCGAAGTATCCGGGGCTCAGTGTAAGGGTCGCCGACGAAGGCTTTGATGCCTACGTGTGGGGCAATGATTTCAGCTTTGAGGTCAGCGCCTACGGTGAGCCGCAGATCGGCAAGCGGGTCGATCAATGGCCCGTGGAACGCATCTTGCCGTACCGCAAGTGCTATGGCATCGACCCCGAAGAGTTCGCCAGCTTCCGCGATGCGCCCGACAGCGCAATCTTCATGGCCTACCTCGACGATCGCGCGGTCGGGCACATTGTGGTCAGCACCAACTGGAACGGGTTTGCCCATGTCGACGAGCTGGCGGTGGCTTTGCCCGCGCGGCGCCATGGGGTGGCCAAGGCGCTGCTGGATGTGGCGCAGTTCTGGAGCCGAAAAAAGAATCTGCCGGGCATGATGCTGGAAACCCAGAACAACAATCTGGGCGCCTGTCGTTTGTACGAGCGTTGCGGCTATGTGATGGGCGGGGTCGACCACCTGCGCTATCGCGGCATCGACCCGCAAACCCGCGAAGTGGCGATATTCTGGTATCGGCTGTTCAAGGTGTAGGAGCGAGCTTGCTCGCGAAAAACGTCAACGATAACGCGTGCATCCAATCTAAACGCGACGCCTATAAGTTTTTCGCGAGCGAGCTCGCTCCTACAGGGTCTTTGTCTCACCTGAAAGAAGGCCCTCGGCCTTTTGCGTCACGATCTCCAGCAACGCATTCAGCGCCGGCGAGGCCGCGCCCTCCTTGAGGGTCAGCGCGTACAGGCTGACCATGATCGGCGGCGACACAGGGCACGCATCCAGCCCCGCCTCCCGTGCGCCAAAGGCGGTGAAGGGGTCAACCACCGCCAGGCCTTCTCCCGCTTCGACCATGCTGCGCATCATCTGATAAGTCTGTACACGCGTCTGCACCACCGGCAGCGGGCGCAAGGCTTGCAGCTTGGCGTCCAGCAGGCGGCTGAGAGGGTCCTGGCCATCCAGTCCGATCATCGACTGCCCGGCGAGGTCCTGCAGCGCGATGTATTTTTGCTTGGGCTTCAGCCAGCCGTGGGGTGCCAGCAGTTGCAATTTGCCTTGGGCCAGCACGGCGCTATGGATCTGAGGGTGTTCCGGGTCATGCAGGCTCAAACCCACATCGGCTTCGTGCAGCAGCAAACTCCTGACGATCTCTCGGGTCGGTTGGCTCGACAGGTTGCAAGGTGTGTCCTGAAAGCGTCGGCGCAACGCTGCAATGCTTTGCGGCAGCAGTTGATTGGCCAGCGGCGGCGTGCAGAGCGCGCGCAGGGCGGGGGCATGATGGTGTTTCAAGCGGCTGGCCAGTCGTTGCACCGGCTCCAGCGCTTCATAGACGTGGGCGATTTCGGCTTGCAGTTCCAGGGTTTCCCGGGTGGCCTGCAAGCGTCCACGCACACTGGCGAACAGCATAAAACCCAGCTGCTCCTCGGCGTCCTTGAGCGCCGCTTCCACATCGCCCACGGGAAGTTGCAACCATTCGGCGGCCAAGCCTGGGTGTCCGGTCTGCAAGATGGCCTGAATCACTTCGATATGACGTAAACGCATCGCCGGAGTCTATGTGCAGCGGGCCGGGTATTCAATAGAATGGCTGCGCTGATCATCAACGACCACGCCGGCTACCGGCATTAACAACAAAAACAGGTCTGGTCTCATATGCCTTTACCCTCGATTTTCCTCGGGGTAACGGCCAAGCAACTGCTGGTCCTGGTGACCGTCGGCTGCGTGGCTGCTTATCTCCTCGACACTCAAAACGAAACCGCGCCGGAAAACCTGGCACTTGAAGCCTTTATCCGCTCCCAGGAACAGGTAGTGGAGCAGGTGGGCTCGGTGCTGGGTATGGAGTTGGTCAGGCAGGTGGTCGCGCATCCCGGCTACAACTCCGCAGGCTACCAGCGTTCGCTGTATGCCGTTGACGGCGAGAGGGGGCGGCTGATGGTGACGCTGAAGAAGGTGCAGGGAGAGCAGGGCATCGAGGTCACGGAGATCCGTCGTCCGTGATCACCCCAGCCCAGTCAATGCCGTCAATGGCCAGGACTGAGCAGGTGGATAAGGCGAGATCTTATGAAGCGAGGGTGGTTTGCGATTCGCGCACAAGAATGGTGCCCGATTGGATCAACTTGAATTCGTCGCCTTCCAGTTTCTCTACACGGTCGCCAATGGCCAGCTTGTAGGTGGTGGTAGGTGCCGAGCCAGCCAGGTCGCCTTGCGCCGGGTTGGATTCCTGGAACTCATGCACCGAATACACGCGTCCTTCTGCGTCTCTGGCATGAAACTGTCCGACTAATACTGCTGCCATCTGTTTAGAACCTCTGGAGATAAACACTCGATTTGCGGTTCTGTAGACCGTCATGGAGCGGGGTAGTTTACTTACGGAATAAAAATACTATTCGCTGATATTTTCAGATGCTTCCTACGTGTCGCAGTGCCAGGCAAACGCCCGCAGGAATATCAAAACCTTCTGGTGAACACGCCGCGAAGACTCTATAACTACAAGCTCCTTTAGTCAGACGTCGGGAAACCCCAATGAGCAAGGTCTACACCGTCGCCGTCGTGGTCGGCAGCTTGAGAAAAGACTCGATCAACCGCAAAGTCGCGCTGGCCCTGGCCGAACTGGCCCCGGCCAACCTGAAGTTGAACATTGTGGAAATTGGCGATTTGCCGCTCTACAACGAAGACATTGACGGTGCGACACCGCCGGCAGCCTACAGTACTTTCCGCAAACAGGTGAGTTCATCCGACGCGGTGTTGTTCGTGACCCCGGAATACAACCGCTCCGTGCCCGCCCCGTTGAAGAACGCCATCGACGTCGGTTCGCGGCCTTACGGCCAGAGCGCCTGGAGCGGTAAGCCGGGTGCGATCATCAGTGTATCGCCGGGTGCGATTGGTGGGTTTGGCGCCAACCATCATCTGCGCCAGTCCCTGGTGTTCCTTGATGTGCCCTGCATGCAACAGCCGGAGGCCTATCTGGGTGGCGCGGGCAGTGTGTTTGACGAGACGGGCAAGGTCTCGGAAAAGACCAAGCCGTTCCTGCAGGCGTTTATCGATGCTTATGGCAAGTGGGTCGAAAAACAAAAGGCCTGATGCGTTCTCCCTTGTAGGAGCCGGCTTGCCGGTGATAGCGCTGACATGATCACCGCAAGGCATAAGGGCCAATCGCCGGCAAGCCGGCTCCTACAGATTCAAGCCAGGCGGTCTGCCAACTGCAGCGCCAGTGCCGTACTGTTCAGGCGCGCCGCCTGATCGACCTCCGGCCCCAGGATGGTCTTCTCCACATACAACGAATGCACATCTGTCACCCCGATAAAATCTAGCCAGGCATCCATGTAGGGCTTCTGGAAATCCATCGCCTGAGTATCCGGCGTGGAGAAATCCATGCCCCGCGCATACACGTTCACCGCCGTCTTGTTGCGCAGCAGCCCGCGCAACCCGTGCTCCGGGCTGAATTCGAACAACACGTCCTTCTGCGACACTACGTCGATAAAGTGCTTGAGCTTGTAGGGCACGGCGAAATTCCACAGCGGAACCGAGAAAATCAGCACGTCAGCCTGATGCAGTTGGGCCGCCAGCTTTTTCAGCGTTTCCCAGGCGAGGGCTTGTTCGTCGCTCAATGGCGTGCCGCTAAGCCCGGCGTATTTGGCGTCCATGATCGGGCCGTCGAATTCGGGGAGGTCCAGTGCCCAGAGGTCGAGGGTATGCACCTGGGTATCCGGCGCGTTCTGCTGATACCGCGCGATAAACTGGCGGGCGATTTCCAAAGAGGCGGAGCGCTGTTTGCGCGGTGAGCATTCGATGTGCAGGAGGGTGGTCATGGCGGGTCTCGAAGAAAGATGACCCGAGCATTGCAACATAGCGCCAAGTGAAATATAAATCGTGTTTTACAGCCTGATTAATCTGTTATCAGAATATGTTCGATATCGTCCTGCTAAAAACCTTTGTCGCCGTCGTCGACGAAGAGGGCTTCAGCCGCGCCGCTGCCCGTTTGCACCTCACGCAATCGGCGGTCAGCGGGCATCTGCGGCGTCTGGAGGAACAGGTGGGCAAGCCCTTGCTTACCCGCACCACGCGCTCCCAGCAACTGACGCCGGACGGCGAACGCCTGATGGCTTACGCGCGGGGCATCCTGGCGTTGAATCGCAATGCCTGGGCCGAGCTGACGCGCTCGGCATTTGAAGGGAACCTGCGCGTTGGTGTTTCGGAAGAGTTCGCGGATGCGCGTCTGTTGCGCGAGTTGCAGGAGGTTGCCGCGCAGTATCCAGGCCTGCAAATCACTGTGCAGGTGGGTATTCCCGGTTCATTGCTGGCGCTGATGAAGCTGGGCGAATTGGATGTGGTGGTGGGTTCATTGTGCGAGTCCAGCGAGCCTGGCCTGGCGCTGTGGCAGGAGCCGCTGGTTTGGGCCTGGTCTGCGCAACCGCTGACGACATTGCCGACGCCCTTGCCCTTGGCGCTGTTTCCCGAGCCTTGCCCTTATCGCGAAGCGGCGCTTTCACGCCTGGCCCAGGCGGGTATCGCCCAGCGTACCGCCATGCTCTGCGCCAGCTACGCGGCGTTGCATGCTGCCGCGCTGGCCGGCTTTGCCATCGCGCCGATTGCGCGCAGCCAGCTGGTGCCCGGCTTGACGATACTCGGTACCGAGCACGGGTTACCCGAATTGCCCGATGCCGAGTTCCGCCTGTTCAGCGCGCCGGATGCGGACCCGCGCATGGTCGAGGTGATCACCGAAGTGGTGGTCCGCTACGGTGCTTCCCTGCGCTAGCGCAACCAGTTGGTGCGCGCCAGCTCGATCACCTCATCGCCACGGCCACTCATCACCGCCTTGAGCATATACAGGCTGAACCCCTTGGCCTGTTCCAGCTTGATGGTCGGCGGCATCACCAGCTCCTGGGTCGCGGTAACCACGTCCACCAGCACTGGGCCGTCATGGGCGAGGGCGCGGCGCAGGGCTGGCTCCAGATCTTTCGATTGCTCCACGCGGATACCCAGAATGCCCATGGCATTGGACATGGCGGCAAAGTCCGGATTTTTCAGCTCGGTCCCGGCATCCAGATAGCCCGCCGCCTTCATTTCCATGGCGACAAACCCCAGTGATGAGTTATCGAACACAATGACTTTCACCGGCAGATTCAACTGCGCCAACGAGATGAAATCCCCCATCAGCATGGCGAAACCACCGTCACCCGACATCGAGATCACCTGCCGATCCGGAAAGGCTGCCTGGGCACCAATGGCTTGGGGCATGGCATTGGCCATCGAGCCGTGGTTGAACGAACCGATCAGCCGGCGCTTGCCGTTCATCTTCAAATAGCGTGCAGCCCACACGGTGGGCGAGCCGACATCGGCGGTGAAGATCGCATCGTCATCCGCCAATTCACTGAGCAAACGTGCGACGTATTGCGGGTGAATCGGCCGATTG
Organism: Pseudomonas reactans; assembly: GCF_013385825.1. GTDB lineage: Bacteria > Pseudomonadota > Gammaproteobacteria > Pseudomonadales > Pseudomonadaceae > Aquipseudomonas > Aquipseudomonas reactans. The sequence goes on from NZ_JACAPG010000009.1 coordinate 75,320, forward strand.
GCTTTCGAGGGTTGAGCGAGGTCGTCCAGCCCTTGGCGGGCTTTCTCGTAGTGCTTCAGGGAGGTTTCGAGAAAGCTGCGATCGGTCTTGCGCGTCAGGCGCGGCAGCAGGGCGCCGATGGTTTCACTGACATCCGCGGCAATACCCAGGTCCAGTGTGGCCCGGCGGCCGAGGGCCTGCGGATTGCGGTCGACCTGAATGATCTTGGCGTCAGTGGGGTAGAACTGACGATAGGGGAAGTCGGTGCCGAGCATGATCAAGGTGTCGCAGTCGAGCATGGAATGGTAGCCAGAGCTGAAGCCGATCAGACCGGTCATGCCTACGTCGAACGGGTTGTCCCATTCCACATGCTCTTTACCGCGCAGTGCATGCACCACGGGAGCGCCGAGGGCGTCGGCCAGGGCCACCACTTGATCATGGGCGCCGGCACAGCCGCTGCCGCACAGCAGGGTGGTTTTCTGGCTGCTTTCCAGGATATCGGTGAGGCGTTGCAGGTCCTGTTCCGCCGGCAGCGTGCGTGGCGCATGCAAGGCTGGCCAAGGCTTTAACTTGTCTTCCACTTCCAGCAGCGACACATCGCCCGGAATCACCACCACCGCGACGCCGCGATTGAGGATCGCCGAACGCATGGCACGGTGCAGCACATGGGGCATCTGCTCGGGGTTAGTCACCAGTTCGATAAAGTGGCTGCACTCCTTGAACAGTTCCTGGGGATGGGTTTCCTGGAAGTAGTTAAGGCCGATCTCCGACGACGGGATCTGCGCGGCAATCGCCAGCACCGGCACATGGTTGCGATGGCAGTCGAACAGGCCATTGATCAAGTGCAGGTTGCCCGGCCCGCAACTGCCGGCGCATACAGTCAGTTCTCCGGTGGCCGCCGCTTCGGCGCCGGCGGCGAACGCAGCCACTTCCTCGTGACGCACATGCATCCACTCGATACTGTCCATGGTGCGCAGGGCGTCGGTAAGGCCGTTGAGGCTGTCGCCGGTCAGGCCCCAGATGCGCTTGATGCCCGCCTGTTCAAGGGTGGTCGCCAATTGCTGGGCCAGGTTGATTTTCGCCATGAAGAACTCCAATCGTCAGTGAGGTTAAAAACTGCTGATCAATAGGGGACAGTTCGATCACGGCGGATGTTCATCCTTTAATGTGAAGATTGCGTCATGGCCGCCCGGTATTGCCGGGTGCGCCGCGCCAGAAACCACTGGTCACGCACCAACGCCATGCACGGCGCAACATTGGCTTTGGGCAAATGGCCGCGGCTGAGGCGGCGCATCTGGTAGCGCACCACCGCGAGGATGGCGAGGGAGGCCAGGGGTTTGCGCTTCCAGTCGATGGGCTTGAGTTGCGGGTTGGGGTCGCGGCCTTCGCGCCAGTGTTGGATCAGTTGCGGCTCCAGGGTCAGGGCCGTGGCGATCCCGGCCATGGCGACGCCGCTGTCCAGCACCTGTTGCACGATGGGCAGGCGGCGAATGCCGCCGGTGACCATCACCGGCATCTTGGCGAGGGTCGCCAGTTGGCTGGCGAACTCCAGGAAGTACGCCTCCCGCGCCAGGGTGCGGCCGTCACGCGCTTCGCCTTGCATGGCCGGTGCTTCGTAACTGCCGCCGGATAATTCCAGCAGGTCGATGGGCAGCGGGTTGAGCATTTCGACCACGGCGCGTGCATCGGCTTCAGCAAAACCGCCCCGTTGGAAGTCGGCGGAGTTGAGTTTGACGGCGACACAAAACGACGGACTGACGTTGGCGCGCACTGCACGGATCACTTCCAGCAACAGCCGCGCGCGGTTCTCCAGGGAGCCGCCCCAGCGGTCGGTGCGCTGATTGCTCAGTGGCGACAGGAACTGGCTGAGCAAGTAGCCATGGGCGCCGTGGATCTGCACGCCGGTAAACCCGGCTTGCTCGGCCAGGCGTGCGCTGGTGGCGAAGCGCTGGATCACGTCCTGGATGTCGTCCTCGGTCATGGCCTTGGGCGTGGCAAACATCTTCGAGAAACCGCCCAGGTCGAGCGCCACGGCGGACGGTGCAATGGCTTGCTGGCCCAGGTTGGCCGGCGTCTGGCGACCTGGGTGGCTGAGCTGAACCCAGAAGTGCACGCCGTTGCCACGGGCGACGTCGGCCCACTCGCGAAAGCTCGCCAGGTGCTGCTCGTCTTCGAGGGCCACGCCGCCAGGACCGGTCATGGCGCGGCGGTCGACCATCACGTTGCCGGTGATCAACAAGCCAGGCTCGCCCTGCGCCCAAGCCTTGTACAGCTGCTTCAGTTCAGGGGACGGCGCCTGATTGCCATCGGCCATGTTTTCTTCCATCGCGGCCTTGGCGATGCGGTTCGAGAGGACTTGGCCATTGGGCAGTTGCAGGGCTTCAAAGGGTGACATGGGTTGACTCCTGAGCGGGGGAGGCCTCAGGCTAAGCTTAAAGTTAACTTTAATGTCAAGCAGGGGCGGTGATGAATATTGGTGAGCTGGCAAAGCAGAGTGGGCTGGCAGCGTCACGCATCCGTTTTTATGAGGCCGAGGGGCTGATCAGCCAGGTGGGGCGCCAGGCCAATGGTTATCGGCGTTATGCACCAGAGGCCCTGCAAACCCTGCAACTGATCCAGAGCGCGCAACAGGCAGGCTTTACCTTGCAGGAGCTCAAGGCACTGATGCCGGCGCCGGGTGAGCACAAGCGCGAAGAGTTGATCGAGGCGCTGGAGCGCAAGGTCGCGCAGATCGAAGAGATGCAGGCGCAGTTGGCCCACAGTAAGGCGCAGTTGTTGGGGGTAATCGAGGCGGTACGGGCGCAGCCGGAAGGTGTGCCGTGCAGCGTAGGGCAAAAGCAGGTATTAGGAATGATCAGCGAGAACCTGTAGGAGCGAGCTTGCTCGCGAAAACCTCACAGACAACACGCTCATCCAGGACTCACGCGTTATCGTTGACGATCTTCGCGGGCAAGCCCGCTCCTACAGTTTATTGGCGACGACGGAACAACGGCAGCGGTTCATCCGTGGCGGCCTGGTACGTCACCGAGAAGTCCTTGAGGCTTTCCAGCGCTTCGTACGGGTCTTTGTCGGCGCGCAGGGCGAAGGCATCGAACCCGCAGCGGCGCAGGTAGAACAGTTGGTCGCGCAGCACATCGCCAATCGCGCGCAGCTCACCTTTATAACCATAACGGTCACGCAGCAGGCGCGCGTTGGAGTAGTTGCGGCCGTCGGTGAATGCCGGGAAGTTCAGGGCGATAACCTGGAAGTGTTCCACGTCGTCGCCGATTTCTTCGGCTTCTTCTTCAGCATCCAGCCACACACCCAGGCCGCCGTCACGGGCCTTGAGGGCGTGCGCATGTTCGCGCCACAAGGCCAACGGCACGATCAGGTCGTCGCAGTTGGAGATACCGTCGAAGCTCGCGTCCTTGGGCAGCAGGTGCCAGGTTTCGTCGAGGACTTCGTTGTTCTTAATGATTCGCTGCATAGACGCGCTCCTTGAACAGGTCGATGCCAATGCGCTGGTAGGTGTCGATGAAACGCTCATCTTCGGTGCGCTGTTCGATGTATACGTCGATCAGCTTGCCGATCACCTCAGGCATGGCTTCCTGGGCGAAGGATGGGCCGAGGATCTTGCCCAGGCTCGCATCGCGGCTGGCGCTGCCACCCAGGGACACTTGGTAGAATTCTTCGCCTTTCTTGTCCACGCCCAGGATGCCGATGTGGCCGACGTGGTGGTGACCACAGGCGTTCATGCAGCCGGAGATGTTCAAGTCCAGCTCGCCGATGTCGAACAGGTAATCCAGGTCGTCGAAACGGCGCTGGATCGATTCGGCGATCGGGATCGACTTGGCGTTGGCCAGGGAGCAGAAGTCGCCGCCCGGGCAGCAGATGATGTCGGTCAGCAGGCCGATGTTCGGCGTGGCGAAACCGCCTTCGCGCAGCTCGCCCCACAGGGTGAACAGTTGGCTCTGTTCGACGTCCGCGAGGATGATGTTCTGCTCGTGGGAGGTGCGCAGTTGACCGAAGCTGTAGCGCTCGGCCAGGTCGGCGACGGCGTCCAGCTGCTTGTCGGTGATATCGCCTGGGGCAACACCGGTCGGTTTCAGCGACAGGGTCACGGCGACATAACCCGGCTTCTTGTGCGCCAGGGTGTTGCGGCCACGCCAGCGGGCGAAACCTGGGTGCTGCTGGTCGAGCGCTGCGAACTCGGCGTCCTGATTGCTCAGGGCCTTGTACTCAGGGTCGACGAAGTGCTTGGCCACGCGGTGCACTTCGGCTTCGGTCAGGGTGGTCTGGCCGCCGCGCAGGTGTTCCATCTCGGCATCGACCTTCTGGGCAAACACTTCAGGGGTCAGCGCTTTGACCAGGATCTTGATCCGGGCCTTGTACTTGTTGTCACGACGGCCATAGCGGTTGTAGACCCGCAAAATGGCGTCGAGGTAGCTCAGCAGGTCCTGCCATGGCAGGAACTCATTGATGAAGGCGCCGACCACCGGGGTACGGCCCAGGCCGCCACCGACCAATACGCGAAAGCCCAGCTCGCCGGCTGCGTTGTGCACCGGCTCCAGGCCGATGTCGTGCACTTCGATGGCCGCACGGTCCGAGGTCGAGCCATTGATGGCGATCTTGAACTTGCGTGGCAGGTAGGCGAATTCGGGGTGGAAGGTGGTCCATTGACGGACGATTTCGCACCAGGGGCGTGGGTCGATCAGCTCGTCAGCGGCCACGCCGGCGAATTGGTCGGTGGTCACGTTGCGCAGGCAGTTACCGCTGGTCTGAATGGCGTGCATCTGCACGGTGGCCAATTCAGCCAGGATGTCCGGCACATCTTCCAGTGCCGGCCAGTTGAACTGGACGTTCTGGCGGGTACTGATGTGGGCATAGCCTTTGTCGAAGTCGCGGGCAATCTTGGCCATCATGCGCGTCTGGCGCGACGTCAGTTGGCCGTAGGGCACGGCCACCCGCAACATCGGCGCAAAGCGCTGAACATAAAGGCCATTTTGCAGGCGCAGAGGGCGGAACTCTTCTTCGCTCAGTTCACCTGCCAGATAGCGTCGGGTCTGATCACGGAACTGCTTGACGCGGTCCTCGATGATGCGCTGATCGTATTCGTCGTATACGTACATATAGGTCCTGTTCTCGGCAAATCTGCGCGCACGGCCGCGCACTCCCAACGGAGCCGGCGCACGATACCAGTTTGCGTTTATGCGCAAAAGTGATGTTTGAGTATATGCAAATAACCAAAATGACTAATGAGACTGGTTCTCGTGATAACCACATTTGTCATGCGGACAATCATCGACTTTAATGAGGTCGAGTCTTAATGCAATCACCTATAAAACCGACAAGAGGCGATGCGATGAGCAATCCGACAAAAGCCCGTAAACCTGACAGTACCGTTGATGCCTGGGCCATCTTGTTCCTGATCATTCTGGTAGTGGGAACGGCCGTGTTCTGGGTAAGCCACCAGTAAACAGCCTCGATTGACTGTCGTAATGCCACTATCATGACGGTCAAACTTCAAGGCTTGAACATCCATGTCGAAGGTGCTGATTGCGTGTGTGTGGTTGCTGGGATCGGCGTACGGGGCCATGGCCCATGCCACGTCGTTGGTGTTTCTCAACCCTGGCATGTCGACGGAAACCTTCTGGGTCAGCTACGCGCAATTCATGCAGGCCGGTGCCAAGGACCTCGGCCTGCATTTGCGTGTGCGTTATTCCGAGCGCGATGCAAATAACACGCTGAATCAGGCGCGCGAAGCACTGCAAGGCAGCGAGCGTCCGGATTACCTGGTGCTGGTGAACGAGCAGTACGTTGCCCCGCAGATCCTGCGCATGGCCCAGGGCAGCGGGGTGAAACTGCTGATCGTGAATAACGCGCTGACCGCCGATCAGGTGCAATTGCTCGGCAACAGTGCAGGCTGGATCGCCAGCATGGTCGCTGACGATGAACAGGCCGGCTACCTGATGCTCACCGATCTACTCCGCCAGCACGGTCCCGTCGCAGCCGGAGAGACCATCGACCTGCTGGCATTCTCTGGCACCAAAACTACCCCGGCCGCACAGTTGCGCGAACAGGGCCTGCACCGGGCCCTGGCCGAGCACCCTGAGGTGCGCCTGCGCCAGTTGGTCTATGGCGAATGGAGCCGTCAGCGCGCGTTAGAGCAAGCCACTTTGTTGTTCAAACGCTATCCGCAAACCGCGCTGGTGTGGTCGGCCAACGACGAGATGGCGCTGGGTGCCATGCAGGCGTTGCAGGGCAGCGGACGCGTGCCGGGCAAGGAGGTGTTGTTCAGCGCGGTGAATAGTTCACCGCAGATCTTGCAGGCGCGGCTGGAGGGCCGATTGACGACGCTGGTTGCCGGGCATTTCACCCTGGGCGGGTGGGCGATGGTGTTGATCAATGATGATGCCAAGGGCGTGGATATCAGCGCCCATGGTGGGCGTGACCGCCAGGAAGCGCTGTTCCAACTGATAGACGCCCCGCAGGCACAACGCTTGCTAGGGCCCACGGCGCCCGTTGATTTTCGCGCACTGTCTGCCGTGGGCAAGCCGGCGACCTACCGTTACCCGTTCAGCCTGCAACTGCTGCTGCGCTAGACACCGGCCACCAGCAGCACCAGCTTGACGATGCCGAATAGCGTCAAGGCAAACACCGCCGTGAACAGAATGCCCAACACCACAAAGTGGCTGGGTTTGCCGTGGGTGAAGTCGCGGGCGCGGTTCTTGCCGCTCTGCACGCCAAACGCGGCGGCCATGACGCTGTGGAGCATTTGCCAGAAGGTAGGGGGCTTATTGTTGACTGGATCGTCCATACATCCCTCGCAAGAAGGTGCCTGGAGAACAGCATAGCCCAAACACAACCTGTAGGAGCCGGCTTGCCGGCGATAGCAACGTGTCAGTCAATAGCGTCATCAACTGACAGACCGCAATCGCCGGCAAGCCGGCTCCTACAGGTTGGTGTGCGCCTTATTAGGTGTCGTAACCCAGGTTCGGCGCCAACCAACGCTCGGTTACGCTCAGGTCCTGGCCTTTGCGCGCGGTGTAGCTCGCCACCTGGTCCTTGTCGACCTTGCCCACGGCGAAATACTGCGCCTGCGGGTGGGCGAAGTACCAGCCGCTGACCGCCGCCGCCGGGAACATCGCGTAGTGCTCGGTAAGGAACACGCCACTGCGACCCGCTTTCATCTCGCGTGCCTCGGGGTCGAGCAGTTGGAACAACGTGCCTTTCTCGGTGTGATCCGGGCAGGCCGGGTAGCCGGGGGCAGGGCGGATGCCGCTGTACTGTTCCTTGATCAGCGCTTCGTTGTCCAGTTGCTCGTCCTTGGCGTAACCCCAGTAGTCTTTACGCACTTGCTGGTGCAGCCATTCGGCGCAGGCTTCGGCCAGGCGGTCGGCCAGGGCCTTGACCATGATCGAGTTGTAGTCGTCGCCCGCGTCCTGGTACGCCTTGGCCACTTCTTCGGCGCCGATGCCGGCGGTGGTGATGAAGCCGCCGATGTAATCGGTCACGCCGCTGTCCTTGGGCGCCACGAAGTCGGCCAGGGAGAAGTTCGGCTTGCCGTCGGTCTTGATGATCTGCTGGCGCAGGTGGTGCAGTCTGGCGATCGGCTGGCCGTCGTCGCCGTAGACTTCCAGGTCATCGTCCTGCACCTGGTTGGTCGGCCAGAACCCGAACACGGCCCGTGCGCTGATGAGTTTTTCGTCGATCAGCTTCTTGAGCATTTCCTGGGCGTCTGCGTACAGCGAAGTCGCTGCTTCACCGACGACTTCATCAGTCAGAATGCGTGGGAATTTGCCCGCCAGGTCCCAGGAAATAAAGAACGGCGTCCAGTCGATGTACTCGGCCAGTACGTTGAGGTCGATATTGTCCAGCACCTTGGCGCCGGTAAAGGTCGGCACTACCGGCGTGTAGGTGCTCCAGTCGAACTGTGGCTTCTTGGCGATGGCGGCCGGGTAGCTCAGGCGTTCGGTGCGGGCGCTGCGGTTTGCGGTGCGCTCGCGCACTTCCACGTATTCCTCGCGGGTACGCTCCACGAAGCCGGCTTTCAGCTCCTTGGACAGCAACTGAGTCGCCACGCCGACTGCACGCGAGGCGTCGGTGACATACACCACCGCATCGTTGCTGTACTTGGGCTCGATCTTCACCGCCGTGTGCGCCTTGGAGGTGGTGGCGCCACCGATCATCAGCGGCAGGTGGAAGTCCTGGCGCTGCATCTCGCGAGCCACGTGGACCATCTCATCCAGGGACGGCGTGATCAGGCCGGACAGTCCGATGATGTCGCACTTCTGCTCCTTGGCCACCTGCAGGATCTTCTCCGCCGGCACCATCACGCCCAGGTCGACGATGTCATAGCCGTTGCAACCGAGTACCACGCCGACGATGTTCTTGCCGATGTCGTGCACGTCGCCCTTCACGGTGGCCATCAGGATCTTGCCCTTGGCTTCCGGCTTGTCGCCTTTTTCCAGCTCGATGAACGGGATCAAGTGCGCCACGGCCTGCTTCATGACGCGGGCGGATTTCACTACCTGGGGCAGGAACATTTTGCCCGCGCCGAACAGGTCGCCGACGATGTTCATGCCGGACATCAGCGGGCCTTCGATCACTTCGATCGGGCGTGCAAACGACAGCCGCGATTCTTCGGTATCTTCAACAATATGCGTGGTGATGCCCTTGACCAGCGCGTGTTCCAGGCGCTTGTTCACCGGCCAGCCACGCCACTCCTCGGTCTCGGCTTCCTTGACGCTGCCGTCGCCCTTGTACTTGTCAGCGATGGCGAGGAGGGCGTCGGTGCCGTCCGGCGTGCGGTTGAGTACCACGTCTTCAACGGCGTCACGCAACTCGGCCGGGATCTGGTCGTAGATCTCCAACTGGCCGGCGTTGACGATGCCCATGGTCAGGCCGTTGCGGATCGCATACAGCAGGAACACCGAGTGGATCGCCTCACGCACCGGGTTGTTGCCACGGAACGAGAACGACACGTTGGACACGCCGCCGGAGGTCAGCGCGTACGGCAGTTCGTCACGAATGTAGGCACAGGCGTTGATGAAGTCGACAGCGTAGTTGTTGTGCTCTTCGATACCGGTGGCGACCGCGAAGATGTTCGGGTCGAAGATGATGTCTTCCGGCGGGAAGCCCACTTCATTGACCAGGATGTCGTAGGAGCGTTTGCAGATCTCTTTCTTGCGCGCTTCGGTGTCGGCCTGGCCGGCTTCGTCGAAGGCCATCACCACCACGGCGGCGCCATAGCGCTTGCACAGCTTGGCGTGGTGGATGAACTGCTCGACGCCTTCCTTCATGCTGATGGAGTTGACGATTCCCTTGCCCTGGATGCATTTGAGGCCGGCCTCGATCACGTCCCACTTGGAGGAGTCGATCATGATCGGCACGCGGGAGATGTCCGGCTCGCCGGCAATCAGATTGAGGAAGGTCACCATGGCCCTCTTCGAATCGAGCATGCCCTCGTCCATGTTGATGTCGATCACCTGGGCGCCGGCTTCCACCTGCTGCAGGGCGACTTCCAGGGCTTCGGTGTAGTTGTCCTCGCGGATCAGGCGGGCGAACTTAGCGGAACCGGTGATGTTGGTCCGCTCGCCGACGTTGACGAACAACGAGCTGCGATCGATGGTGAACGGCTCAAGGCCCGACAGACGGCAAGCCTTCGGGATGTCCGGAATCTGGCGTGGTGCGTAACCGGCGACGGCCGTGGCGATGGCCTCGATGTGGCCCGGCGTGGTGCCGCAGCAGCCGCCGACAATGTTGAGGAAGCCGCTCTGGGCGAATTCTTCGATGACCTTGGCGGTTTCCGAGGGCAGTTCATCGTACTCGCCGAACTCGTTGGGCAGGCCGGCGTTCGGGTGCGCGGAAACGTGGGTATTGGCCTTGTTCGACAACTCTTCCAGGTACGGACGCAGCTCGCTGGCACCCAGGGCGCAGTTCAGGCCCACGGAAATCGGCTTGGCGTGGGCCACGGAGTTCCAGAATGCTTCGGTGGTCTGGCCCGACAGGGTGCGGCCGGAGGCGTCGGTGATGGTGCCGGAGATCATGATCGGCAGTTCGATGCTCAGTTCCTCAAACACACCTTGCACGGCAAAGATCGCGGCCTTGGCGTTGAGGGTATCGAAGATGGTCTCGATCAGGATCAGGTCGGCACCGCCTTCGATCAGGCCTTTGGTGGCCTCGGTGTAGTTTTCCACCAGTTCATCGAAGGTCACGTTGCGGTAGCCGGGGTTGTTCACGTCGGGCGACAGCGAGCAGGTGCGGCTGGTCGGGCCGAGCACGCCGGCGACGAAACGCGGCTTGGCCGGGTTTTCGGCGGTCTTGGCGTCGGCGATCTTGCGCGCCAGGCGTGCGCCTTCTACGTTTAGCTCATAGGCCAGTTCTTCCATGCCGTAGTCGGCCATGGAAATACGCGTGGCGTTGAAGGTGTTGGTTTCGAGGATGTCGGCGCCAGCATCCAGGTAGGCCTTCTCGATACCGCCGATCACGTCCGGGCGGGTGATCACCAGCAGGTCGTTGTTACCCTTGACGTCGCTGGGCCAGTCGGCGAAGCGTTTGCCACGGTAGTCGTTTTCCTCAAGCTTGTAGCTCTGGATCATCGTGCCCATACCACCGTCGAGGATCAGGATACGTTCCTTGAGGGCTTGATGAAGGGCTTGCAGACGAACGCTACGATCGGACATGGGACTACTCTGGTCAGGCATTTCGGAGGGCGTGAATCATAACAAACCTGTGCCGATTTAGAGCATTCGCAGTTTTTGCATGAATATCGTTCATGTTGTTATAGGGTGTGGCCCGGTAGAATCATCGGCAAATTTTCAGCGTACGCTTCGGATCGGAACCGGATACATGTCACTTCGTCTTATTGTCAGCGCCGCGCTGTTGCTGATTGCCAGCACCTCTCAGGCACAAAGTCCTGCCCCCGCGATTTCCTATACCCGCGATATCCAACCGATCTTCACCGAGAAATGCGTGGCCTGCCACGCCTGCTACGATTCTGCCTGCCAACTGAACCTGGGCAGTGGCGAAGGCGCTGCCCGAGGCGCCAGCAAAGTGCCGGTCTACGATGGTGAGCGCAGCCAGGCGACGCCGACCACACGGCTGTTCTATGACGCCTTCGGCAAGCAGGCCTGGCAGCAGAAAGGCTTCTATTCGGTGCTGGACGCCCAAGGCAGCCAGGCCGCCTTGATGGCGCGCATGCTGGAGTTGGGCCATAACGCACCACTGCAACCCAACGCCAAGCTGCCCGAAGACATCGTACTGGGCCTGAACCGCGAGAACATGTGCGCCATGCCCGGCGAGTTCAATGCCTACGCGGGTGCCCATCCCAAGGAAGGCATGCCGCTGGCGGTCACAGGGCTGACGGACCAGCAGTACCAGACCTTGCAACGCTGGCTCGCGTCTGGCGCACCTATAGATGAACAAGGCTTGGCGCCGAGTGCCAAGGAAGCCCTGCAGGTGCAGCAGTGGGAAAACCTGTTCAACCAGCCCGGAGCGCGGGAAAGCTTGGTAGCGCGCTGGTTGTTCGAGCATTTGTTCCTCGCGCATATCTATTTTGAAAACGGCGAGCCGGGGCATTTCTTCCAGTGGGTGCGCTCGCGTACGCCCAGCGGCCAGCCGATCGACCTGATCGCCACCCGTCGTCCCAACGATGACCCAGGCACCCGTGTGTATTACCGCCTGTGGCCGGTGCAGGGCGTGATCGTGCATAAAACCCACATCACGTACCCGTTCAGTGCCGAGAAGATGGCACGCATTAAAGAGTTGTTCTACGCCGGCAATTGGCAGGTTGACGCCTTGCCTGGCTACGGACCGGGCCGTCGTGCCAATCCCTTCGAAACCTTCGAGGCGATTCCAGCCAAGGCGCGTTACCAGTTCATGCTGGACAACGCCGAGTACTTCGTACGCACCTTTATTCGTGGGCCCGTGTGCCGTGGGCAGATCGCCACGGACGTGATCCGCGACAATTTCTGGACCCTGTTCCAGGACCCGGACCATGACCTCTACATCACCGATGCCCGTTATCGCGGTCAGGCCACGCCGTTGCTGGCTATGCCGGGGCAGAACGATGACGTGGGCAGCGTGCTCAGCCTGTGGCTGGCTTACCGCGACAAGCGTAACGCATACGAGGCCCTGCGCCGCGACAGCTACGCCGACTTGCCGCCGCCAAGCTGGTCGAGCCTGTGGGCCGGTAATGACAATGCCTTGCTGAGCATTTTCCGCCACTTCGACAGCGCTTCGGTGAGCAAAGGCCTGATTGGCGAGGTCCCGCAGACGATGTGGTTGTTCGATTATCCATTGCTGGAGCGCACCTATTACCAACTGGCGGTGAATTTCGATGTGTTCGGCAATGTGTCGCACCAGGCGCAGACCCGGTTGTACTTCGACCTGATTCGTAATGGTGCCGAGCAGAACTTCCTGCGTTTGATGCCGGCCGATTCCCGCGATGACTTTATGGATGATTGGTATCAGAACAGCGGCAAACTCAAGCTGTGGCTGGACTATGAGGCGATTGATGACGATAAGCCTACGGGCCTGCACCTGAGTGAAAACGATCCGAAGCGCGACTTTGCCAACCAGTTGCTTGCGCGTTATGGCGATTTGAATGCGAGTCCGGATCCGATCAACCGTTGCATGGGCGCCTATTGTTCCCGTGATGGCGTGGACTCCGCCATTCAGGATGCGGAGCAGGCGCTGAGCCGTTTGACTTCACGCCCGGCCGCCGGGCTCAAGGTCATTGATCAACTGCCGGAAGCGACGATGCTGCGGGTTGAGACTGCCAGTGGTCAGCGGGTGGTTTACAGCATGTTGCGCAATCGTGCGCACAGTAATGTGGCGTTTCTGTTGGGTGAGGCTTATCGCTATCAGCCGGGCCTGGACACGGTGACCATCTATCCGGGTGTGCTGAGCAGCTATCCGAACTTTATGTTCAATATTCCGGCCCAGGAAGTGCCGGAGTTTGTGGCTGAAATGGAGCGAGCCAAGGATGCCAAGCGGTTTGAGAAGATTGTGGATCGTTGGGGGGTGCGGCGTAGTCATCCGCTGTTTTGGCAGTACTTCCATGATTTGTCGGCGTACATTCGTGAGACTACGCCGGTTGAGGAGGGGGTGTTGGATATGAATCGGTATGAGAATTTGTGAGGGGGTACGCGTACATATCCGTTATTTAGGTGACGGCTGCTTATGGTTCCGCCCTTACGGCGGGTCACTTTTGGAAGAGCGCCAAAAGTAACCAAAAACGCTTCGCCCCAACACTCGGCACCTCGCTTAGGCT